>NZ_KB913037.1:5266821-10594127 GCF_000384295.1 Amycolatopsis balhimycina FH 1894
TGGCCTCGAACAGCGGGATCGCCCGTCCCAGATCACCCGCCGCCTGGTAGGCGGCCGCCAGGTTGTTCCGCGAGCTCAGCGTGTTCGGGTGGTCGGGTCCCAGCACCCGCTCGTAGTCGGCAAGGGTGGCCTCGTACAGCGGGATCGCCCGCCCCAGATCACCCGCCGACTCGTAGGTGCTTGCCAGGTTGTTCCGCGAGGCCAGCGTGGCCCGGTGGTCAGGGCCGTAGAGGCGCTGGTAGCTGTCGCGGGCGCGGATGAGGTAGCCAATGGCGGTACCGACGTCGCCCTGCCCTTCAACGTAGAGGCCCAGCTCGTTGAGCAGGTGGCTGGTTTGGATGGTGTCGGTGTCGGGCGTGGTGTGTTCCAGCAGAGCCCGCGCATGGGGCAGGACCATCCGATAGGCAGGCCAGTTCGCGGGAGTGTCCGGGTCCAGGTCGGGGAGGGCTGTTGAGAGGAAGGTCGCGGTGTTGTCGCGGGCGGTGGCGATGTCGGCGGGCTGACGGTGCGGGTCGGTCGGGTCGGGTGTGCGGGTGACCGCCTGAACCAGACGGTGCACGGCCACGGTGTTTCCGGTCAGGGTGACCATGCTGTAGGCGGCCAGGCGACCGAGCGCCTCGGACAGCTCCGGTTCCCCCACCTCGCCGGTCAGCAGGTCCCGGGGGATGCCGTCCGGGGCGAACCAGGCCAGTTGCCGCAACACCTGTCCCGCGGCCGGGGTGTCGGCCAGACGGTCGAGGGTGACGTGCCAGACCCTGGCCATCGTCCGCTGCGCGTCACCGCCCTCCGCCGTCGCGGTGAACATCCGCGCCGGAAACCGCGCCAGCAAGTCGAGATAGCCGGCAGGGCTGGTGCGTGTCTGGGCCAGGTAGGTGGCCGCCTGCTCGACCGCCAGCGGCAGCCACCCCAGCTCACGGCACAAGCGGTCCGCGCCGGCCAGATCCGCGTCCGGCCACTCCGACCGCACGATCCGGGTCAGCAACTGCACCGCCTCGTTGGCGGTGAGCACGTCCAGCGGCACCGTCTCCACGGTCCGCCATCCCGAGCGCTGACGGCTGGTGATCACCACCGTGCCTGTCCGCACCCGGCTCAACAAGTCCGCCACGTCCTGCGGGCTGGTCACGTTGTCCAGCACCAGCAACCAGTCCTCATGGGTCGCCAGCCACCGCACACCCAGCTCCACCCGCTGCTCGGATGGCAACACCGCCGTCTCCGGCGCCAGCGCGGCAGCCAACTCCCCCAATCCCGTCTCGATCGCCGCCGGTGAATCCGCCGTTGCCCACCACGCCAGGGAAAACCGGTCGGTGTGCAGCTCGGCGAACCGGGCGGCCAGGGTGCTTTTGCCGACCCCGCCCAAGCCGTGCACCGCCACCACCACCGCACGACCACCCGACCCGGCCACCACCGACTCCAGCCGCGCCAGCTCGTGTGTTCTGCCCACGAACACGCCCGGCTCTGCCGGGACACGTCCCACCCCCGGTACGGCCGGGAGCGACTCCATCACCGGCCCGCCCGAAGCGTTGACCACCAGGTCACCCTGCACAACCCCCACCGCAGGACCACCGGCGCTACTGACGCCGCCCTCGACCGACGCCGGCCGGGCCGCCGATGTCCCCGGCGCGGGATGGCCTATTCCCGCGCCGGCGGCGGAGGGTCTGGTGGCGCACCACCCACCTGCCCGAAGTTCACTCCCACCGTCGGACCCGAACCGGAACCGCCTGACACGCCCCCAGTGATGTTCACGCCCTGATTCGAGGCAGATTGCGACGCCACCGGCTCGGCGGCAGCAGGGGCATCGGCAGCGGTTGCACGTCCCTGCCGCACCGCGATCACTAATGCCGCTACCCCGACCAGCAGGCCGCCGATGCCCGCGACCCAGCTCAAGCCCTCCACGACCGGCCGGGCGTTGCTGCCCTTGTCACCCAGCCAGGCGAGCAGCCCGAACCGCAACACCGCCCACACCACCACGCCACCCGCTGCCACACCGCCGGCAGCAGCCAACCACCCACCCCGCTTACGAGCGGCCACACAACCCCCTACGTCCCACCCGCACAGCACAACCAACCTGTACGAACTAGTCGTGGATCAGCCGCTGAGCGCTACACCAGCGCAAGAATTCCAGGCCGCAGCGAACCCACCCTCACTAGCCGCTGATCGATCGTTCGGAGAACCCTGTGCTTGCCAAACGCCAGCACGATAACCTGTTCCACTTCTGCGCTGCTGTCGGTGGTCCCACGACCGGCAACGTGGTGGTCTCGCCACGATGGCATGCGACAGCCAGGCGCCGTTGAGACGGACCACTTGTTTCATCAGGCGGCGGGCTTGGGCGCTTTGAGCGCGGTAGGAGTTACTGCCGGCGTTGGGTCGGGACGGGACACCGAACACCCTTTTTGGGTGTCGATTTTCCGCCCTCGCCCGCCGAACCGGGCGCGCCCACAGCGCTGTAGGCGCGACAAAGGCCAGGTCAGAGGGTGTTTCCTCTGACCTGGCTTCGTCGTATCAGGCGGCCGTGTTGCCCGCCGTGCCTCCTGCATGCCCCTCACCTCGCCGACGACCACGCTTTCGGGCGCGTTTGCCCTGCGGGCGCCTGCGCGCCGACTCGATGTTGCGGTTCATCGCGTCGGCGATCGAGTGGTCACGCTCGCGGCGTGCACGCTGGTAGCGCAGCGCGGCCCGCGTGGTCGAGTGACCCATCCGGGCCATCAGCTCACGCGTCGTCGCGCCACTTTCAGCGGCCAGTTCGTTCCCGCTGTGGCGGAGGTCGTGAAAGTGCACATCGTCTGGGATCTGCGCAGCCTTCTTCGCCTTCACCCACAACCGGCGGAAGTTGTGTCGGCGTAGCCGGCCGCCCTGTGGGCCGATGAACACCAGGCCGTCTGCGCCGGGTTCGGCGTACCGCGCGATGTGCTCGCGCAGCTCGCCGACGATCGCCTTCGGAATGGCGATCCGGCGCTTCCCGGCTTCGCTCTTCGGGCCTTTCCACTTCGTGCCACCTCGCAGTTCGGCTTGCGAGCGCAAGACGCGGATCTCGCGGCGTTCGAGGTCGACGTCTCGACGCCGGAGCGCGGCCAGCTCGCCGAACCGCGGCGACGCGAACGTGGCCAGCAGGATGAGCATCCGATACCGCGGCTGCATCGCGTCGGCGACCGCGTACACCTGGCGAATCGTCAGCACCGGACGTTCTGCCGAGTTGTCCTCGCCGGCTCCCTTGATCCGGCAGGGGTTCCGCTTCACAATCCGGTCCTCTTCGACCGCGGTGTTGTAGATCGCCCGCAGCAGCCGGTACGCCTTCGCGACGGTCGGCTCGCCAACCTTCCGCGCCAGCAAGTCGCTGCGCCACCGGCGGACAGTCGCCTCCTTGATGCCCGCCACGGTCGAATCACCAAAGGCAGGCGCGAAGTGGTTGCGCACAATGCCTTCGTAACGCTCCCGTGTGGTGTCGCTGAGCTTCCGTTCGGCAACCCACGTCGAGGCATAGGCCATGAACGGCACCTTCCCCAGGTCCGGATCGACCCAGTCGTCGCGGATGATCTCGGTGCGCTTCTCGGCCAACCAGTCGGACGCCTGCTTGCGTGTCTCGAACGTCACGGGTGCCGGCCGCAGAGCGCCGTCCGGCCCCGGGTATCGGGCTTGCCAACGACCGGACGGCAGTCGACGAATACGGCCCCAGTCACGTCGGTTGTTTGCCATCAGGCAGCCCCCTTGAAAGCAGTCGTTCGAGGTGAAACGGTGTTTGAAGCGATGAACTCGGCCAGCACGCTTTCCGCGATGCGCACGTGGCGTCCGAGCTTGACGAACTCGATGCGCCGTTCTTCGATCAAGCGACGCGGGAACCGAACAGTGGTCCCGAGCATTTCGGCGACCTGTTCGACGTTGAGGTAGCGCTCACCAGTGCGCGCGGAACCCATGGCGTTGAGGACCTTTCGTGCAAGTGGATGCGGGCGGCGCAACGCGTCATGGCTCTGTCCTCCAATGTCGGGCGTCACTCGGGGTGTCACTCAGGTTTGGCCTGGTCAGCCAGGGTCGAGTTACGGAGTGACAGGTGTGACAGGGGTCGGGTGGTCGCGGGTGTCACTCCCGCGTCGGCGGTGTGACAGTCGGCGAAGCTGTCACTCGGGGTGTCACTCGGGTTTGTGCTGGTCAGCGACCTGGGGTGACACCGGTGACAGGTGTGACTGGATGGGCGTGGTGCCGCTGTCACTCGCGCCGGGCGCGCTGTAGATGCCGTCCACCGTGCGCGCCAGTTGGCCGGCGTCGCCCATGCGCTTGCAGGTCTGGCGGATGCTGCCCGGGTTGCCGTCGAGCGCTTCGGCGATCGCTTTCGGCGTGAGCGGCCCGTGCTCGCGCAACAGGCGCAGGATCTGCGCGCGGGTGTCGCCGACCAGGTGATCGGCGGCCGGGCCGTCGAGCTTGGTCCACCTGCCGGCGGTGGCGTCGAAGGTCATGGCGTAGTCGGCTTCTTCGACGTCGCGGCCGGTCACGTGCAACACGCCGTCCGCCTGCCCGCGGCCGCGCTCCAGCACGAGTGTGGCGTCCACCGCGCCGGTGAGCCCGTTGGTGCCGGAGACGAGGTTCTGCCAGTCCTCCGCGCCTTGCTTGCGGACGTGGTGAATGAGCAGGAACGGGACGCTGTAGTGGTCGGCCAGCTGCTTGAACCGGCCGGCCGCGGCGTAGTCGCCGGCGTAGGCGGACATGCCCGGGGCGTCGGAGCCACGCATCTTCTCGTAGGTGTCGATGATGACCAGCCGGGCGTGTGGGTTCTCCTCCAGCCACTCCACGAGCACGGCGTCTCCGCCGTTGGTCATGGTGGGGCAGGCGGTTTCGAGGGTGAGCAGCGGTGCGGCCCGCCCGCCGGCGGCGAGCATCTGCCGCCGCCGGCGCTGCAACCGACGGCCCGTGTCCTCCAACGCGCAGTAGAAGACCGGGCCGCGCTCCACCTCGATCGAGCCCAACACCTGATCACCGTTCGCGATGTCGGCTCCCAGCCCGAGGGAGAGCCATGACTTGCCCAGCTTTGGCGCGCCGGCCAGCAGGTTCAGCCCTTCCGCCAGTAGGCCTGGGACGGCCCACTTCGGCAGTGGGAACTCCTCTCGCATCAGCTCCGCATCGGTCCACCGGGTGCGGCGGGCGGGCGGTGTCGGCACGGCGGCCAGCGGCCGGGGTGTGGTCATGGCTGGTTCCTCCGAGTGTTGGTCAGGCGACGTGCCGCGGGCGCTTCGCGCCGGCGCGCAGACCGGACGTGATCGTGCGTTCGGCCTCGCGTTCGGTGAACTGTCGCGTCCCGATGTGGCGGCCGGCGGCGGTCATCAGCGCCGCGCGCACCTCGTCTTCGGTGAGCGCGTCGCCTTCGACCAGCTGCCCCAGGGCGACGGCGGCGGCGTAGAGGGTGGCGTTGCGGTTGGTCTTGGCGTCGGCGACCTTCCCGGCCTCCGCGCGTACCGCGACGTCGAGGTAGCGCGAGCGCCGGGTACTGGCCGGGCGGATCGGCCGCACCGGCGCGGCCGGCAGCGGTGCCGGGGTAAGCCGCTCGATCAACCAGACGGGCAGCTCCGCCACCGGCCCGTCCCACACGTAGGCGTAGCGGCCGGCGCGGGTGAGCGTGCCGGGGCCGACGACGTAGCCGCCCCACGCGCGGGTGTCGACCTTCCACCCGAGCCCTTGCCCCCGCTCGCCGCTGGTGTTGCGTAGCACCACGCCGGCCGGGACGCGGTAGTACAGGTGCAGCCCACCCGACGGTGTCCGGACGGTGAGCGTGTCGCCGGGCAGCTCCTCGCACGCTTCGTCGGCGAGGACGGCAAGCACGTCTTCCCCGCACCGCGCGCCGACCGCGGCCCACCGCGCCGGCACCTCCTCGCCGGACTTGGTCGTGTCGAGGTCGAGCACGCACAGCCCGGACGGTCCGGCCGCGATGCCGATCCCGTACGGGGCGTGCGTCCACGCGGCCCGGATCTTGCCCGGGTCGGTAGTGGCGCGCTGCTCCCACGTGCGGTGTCCGCCGGCGCACCGCCCGGTGCCGGGGCAGCCGTCTTCGGCGTGCCCGGCCGGGCGCTTGCTGCCGGGCCGGAGCGGGAAGACGTGCCACCCGCGGGCGGCCGCGTTCAGCGCGGCCGTCATCGTCGTGCTGTCCATTGTGGTCTCCTTCTGCTTAGTGGTCAGGCGAACGGGTTGGACGGCGGGCGGGAGTTGCTCGCGTTGGGCGCGATCTGGTGCAGGGCCTCGCAGATTCCGCATGTGCGGTGCAGGAACGGCAGCCACGGGGTGCGGACGGCGTGGCGGGGAAGCTCGAGCCCGCAGAGGGTGTCGACGCGCCGGGCCAGCCAGCGAGCGCGCCCGCGGTGCAGGGTGCCGTTGAACAGGTAGCGGGTGAGTGCCATCGGAGTGCCTTCCGGAAAGTGACTGTGTGTGCCTGTTTTTGGGTAGGAGGTGCCGGCGCGAGCACCTGGGGCGGTGTCGCGTGGCGGTGAGATCGGTGAGTTAGGTCCCGGATTTCGGGTTAGGTTCCTAACCTGGCGAGTTAGACCCCTGATCGGCCCGCTGGCCTGCGGAAAGTGAGATGGGTTAGGTGGGTTAGCCCGCCGTCGGCGGCCGGGTTTCGGGCCGGATTCCGCGGTGTGTGCGGGCCGGTGAGCGGGCTAACCTGGGCTAGCTTTCGTCGTCGAGCTCGGCGGTTGCCTGTCCAGCCAGGGCATCACGGATCGTGACCGGGTCGACCAGGTAGCGGTTCTGCGAGCTGGGCACCTTCACCCCGACCGCGGCGAGGTCGGCGCACAGCTGCTTGCCGGTCAGGCCGCTGTACTCGGTGGACAGCGCAATGAGCAGCGGCGCCACCTTCGCGGCCGGCACCGGCTCGTCCCCGAGAACCTCGTCGAGGTCTTCGAGCAGGTTCCGCGGCGCCGGCGGCGCCTCCAATTCGCCGCTTTCCCTGGTGGACCAGGGCACGCGGCCGCACTTCGCGATCGCCGCCAGTCCGCGTTCGATGATCGGGGTCACCTGGTCGTTGTCCTTGGCGACGTCGAGGAAGTACACCTGCACGATCTCCGAGCGTTCCCCGGAGAAGCCCTTGACCACCGCGGTTCCCTTGTCGGTGCCCGGAATCAGCTCGGTGGCGCGGTGCCCGGCCGCGTAGGCGCCCTGCCCGAGCAGCGCGTCGTTGGCGACGTGGTCCCCCACGGCGAACGCGATGCCGTTGGAGCAGTTCCGTGTCACGTCCCTGGGCATGGAATCCTTGGTCGGCGCCTGGGTCGAGACGATCAGGTGAATGGCGCGCTTGCGGCCCAGACGAACGATGTCGACCAGCAGTTGGCCGATCTCCTCGCCGTACTTCTTGTGCTGGATCGCCACGTGGGCCTCTTCCAGCAGGCAGAAGATCGGGTGCAGCCCGGCGTTCTTCGACGCCAGATCCCGCGTCACCGCCGGGATTTCGTGCTTGACCAGCAGGTCACCGCGCCGCTGCACCTCCGCGTGCAACTCCCGCAGGTCAGCCAGGATCTGGGAGATCTTCTCGTCTTCGGCGCCCATGACGTAGCGGGAGCAGCGCGGGGCGAACACCTCGAAGTCGTAGTTGGCGTCCGGGACCCAAATCCGCAGCTCAGCGGTGGGATCGAGGGCAGCGCCGGCCATGATGACCCGGGCCGCGGAGGACTTGCCCTGACCGGGCATGCCGCCGCAGATGGTGTTGCGCTCCAGCAGCGGCGCCATCATCGGCTCCCCGCGTAACGTCCGTCCGAACGGGACACCCTTGAACACGTCCACCGCACCGTCTTCCAACAGCGGGTACGGCCCCGCCCCTTCCGAGAGGGCACCCTTGTCGGCCACCCACAGGTCCAGGATTCCGGCTTCGCTGCCGGTGGTCGGCCACACCTCTTTGGACAGCCGGTGCAGGCCCGTGGCCAGGTCAGCGCGTCGCCGGGCGACCTTCTCGGCCGTGACCCCGGCGGGCAGGCGCAACACGGCGTGCGTGCCGCGCCCGTCCCGGCGCGCCGGGGTCAGGTACTGCATCGGCAGACCTTCCTTCAGATAGTTGGTGATCTGCGGAATCCGCAGTGCGGCAAGGGCTTGCGCGATGGTCGTCTCATCAATCGCCACGTCGGAGTCCTCGGTGGAGGTGGCGAGCCAGCCGGGGACCTTGCCGCGCTGCTGGCCCTCGCGCCACGCTGCCAGCACCACACCGACGCTGATCACATACGGCGCGACCAGCGCAAGCGGCGTCCACGCCCACGCGATGGCGGTGAAAATGAACCGCAGCGCGTCCATCACCCCGCCCACGACGCGGGTGAACTCGCCGGCGCCGGACAGCTGCACCAGCAGCCCGATCAGGAGCACGATCACCACCAGCGCCGCCAGGCCCACGACCCCGGCTTTGACCAGGCCGACCAGCAGTTTCGGCAGGTCCATCAGCCGGCGGTGCCGGGCGTCCTGCACCCGCGCCTTACGCTCCAGCCACTCGGCGACCAACGCCTGATCGCCCGTCGCTTCGGCGGCCTTGATCTGCCGCCGGTAGACGCCCATCGTGGACGCGTCCCACGCGCGGCCGCGCCAGGAGTCCAGGCCCTGGATCATCGTGAGGCCGTGGTTGATGGCGGCTTTGGTCTTCTCGTGCGTCGCGGCCTTGCGTGCCGCGGTGGCGACGACCACGACGTCGCGGCGGTACCCCTCGTACCGGGCCAGTGCCCGGGCCTTCTGCGACGTGCGGGCCGCGTACTCCTCCGGGGTCAGGATCTCGTCCGGCTCGATCGCCGCGCCCCGATCGGAGCCGACAGGCAGGTGGTGCACCGTCGCCAGCTCGCCGGCGCCCGGGTTGGTGTCCGTGCTCATGGTGGTGTCCTTTCGGCTCACTGGTTCGGGTTCTTGTGCTCGTCGCGCAGCTGGCGGGCGTACTTCGGCGCGCAGCGCAGCGTCTTGCGGATCGACTCCGCCGACTTCGGGTTGATCGCTACGTCCGGGTTGTCGATCGCCGCGGCGAACGCGGCACGCAGGTCCTCGATCGAACGTGTCTTCGGTGCCCGCGGAGGTCGGGGCTTGCGGGTCGATTTCGGCTGCTCGCCGGGGCGATCGAGGGTCAAGATCGGGGCGTCGACGATCGGGCCGTCGTCGGCGCGCGGGGCCTGGTCCTGCTCGGCGAAGAACGCGGCGATCTCCTCATCCAGCACGTCCGCGGCGAGCCGGTCCGGGGCGACCACCGACGCGAGTCGACGGCCGTCGAGGGTGTAGCGGCCCGGGGTGAACACCAGTCGCGCTGTGCCGTCCGCGGCCAGCTCCGCCACCGCCGTACGGACGGCGGCCCGCCGAACCCGGGCGACCTTGCGCAGCGTCTTGCGCTCGATCCGGGCAGCGGCCCGCTCCGCCGCCGATCGGGGCGGGGACGCGACGGCGAGCTGATGCGCGATGACCCCGGCGACGGACACGATGCCCATCACCACCGCGGCGTCGGCCCCGCGGTGCCAGCCGTGCAACACGTTCAGCGCGAACCCGACACCGGCGAACACCCACACCCCGAGCTGCAACGCCCACACCGGCCGCTCCGGATGGCGGTGCCGGGTGACCTCCACCGCGAACGCGAACGCCCACATGCCCAGCTCCGACAGCGCCGGCAGCGGCGCACCGGTGGCGTTGCCGTAGACACCCACGCCGAAGCCGGCCATCGCGGGCACCGCCATGCCCGCCGACACCAGGGCGAGCAGGTAGATCGGCAACCGGACCCGGTTCGCCGACAGCCAATCGGCCACGCTGGCCACCATGGCGGCCCGGCGCGCCTGCCGCGCCTTGCGCTGCTGCTCGGCCAGCTTCGCCGCTGCGGTGGTGTCGGCGCGGCGCTGCTCGGCCGCCGCGCTCTGCGCTCGCAACTTGCGCTCCAGCACGGCGTTCGCGTCCTGCCGCTGGATCTCCGCCTCAGCCGCGCGGGTCGCGCGGCGCTCCTCAGCCCAGCTGCTCATCGCGCACCTTCCTGACTCTCCTGGTTGGTCGTCTCGTCGGTGGCCGGGGACGCCGGCAGCTGCTTGCGGTCCCCGGTGCCGGCCCGCAGTCGGGCGTGCTCGCGGTGATCACGCACCTCGTGCACCGCCCACCCGGCGGCCACAACCGCCGACACCAGGGCGAACCAGGGGGTGAACACCGCGGCCAGGACCAGCGGCCCGGCCACGCCGGCCAGCTCACCGAAGTGCCACACCACCCACTCAATGACCAGCTGAAGCCGGGTCCGCTGCTCACGCGACACGTTCATCGGGGCACCTCCTGCCCAGTGGGGAAGTCGAGGGGGAAGAACTGGTTGACGCGCCGCCGCGGCGGCTGGGACGCCTGCCGCGCGGCGGCCCGGTCCAGCCGGACCAGCACACCGGCCAAGATCCGCTCGCAGACGACCAGCGGGATGCGCAGCAGGTGCAGCACCAGGAACAGGCACACCGTGCCGGCGAACCGCATCAGCGCAAGCGTTCCGTGGCGCTGCAACACCTCGAACGTGTTCACCGGGACTTCTCCTTCGCTTCGCTGCGGGCCTTGTCGATGGCTTCCTGACTGCGCTGAACCTTGTCGTGCCAGGCGCCGGAGTCGTTGTTGCTCACGCGGCGACCCCCGGACGGTCGGCCTGCTCAAGGTCGCAGCGCTGGCGACGGGTGCGCGGGTTCATCGGAGGTCCCCAGCGATGCCGTCCAACTCGGCGAGAGCCAGCAGCCGCAGTTGCGTTGCGACGTCGAGGTAGACCCGGGCGCGGTCCCGCTTGACCGCGGCCGGCACCGCGTCGTTGGCCAGGAGAAACGCAGCGTTCGACATCAGCGACATGCCGAGCTCGTGCAGGCGGCCGGAGAGCTCGCGGGAGATCAGGCAGTTCAGCTCGGTCGGGGTGTAGGTGTAAGCGGCCTCGCGGGCCGGGGCGGTGGTGTCTACCATCTGGAGTTCCTCCGTGCGGTTTCGTGACTGGGCGGTGGAACCCGGCGCGGTCGGCACGTTCTTGCCGGAAGGGGCCGCCGCGTCGGGGCTGAAGTACGGGCGAGCGGCCATCACGCGGCCTCACCTTTGAACGGCCGGACCTGTATCCCGGTCGGCAGCGCCCGCAGCGCCTCGCGGTCGGCCCGGCGACGTGCCCGGCTCACCCGACGCTGGTCGTTGAAGTCGAAGCGGTATGCCGCTTCCGCGGCGAACTCATCCGCGGCCAGTTCGCGGTCCACCTCTTCCAAGAGCGCGTCAATCGCGGCTTCGGTCAGCCCGTCTGGATAGACGGCTTCGCTGGCGAACTCGCCCGCGACCGACACAGCGGTGGCAATCCGGCGACGGTAAATGCTGGTGCCCACTTGGGTAGTCCCTTCGGTAAAAGTGCTGGTCAGTCGATGTTCAGAAGCGGCTCCCCTTGGGAGCGGCCGGTGTCGGCCGAGACCCAACGTAAGTCCTGTCTATTAACTCTGTCAACTGACATGTGAGAACTGACTTAGCCAACTGACTTGGCCTACGCTGGTGGTATGGCATCTCTGAACCCGGACGACCCGCGTGCGCCGTTCTTGCAAGTAGCCGGCGGTCTCCGGGCCGCGATCCTGTCGGGGGAGTACGCCCCAGGAGCGCAGTTGCCGACCTACCAGGAACTGGCCGATTCCTGGGGAGTCGCGGTGAACACGGCCAAGAGCGCCGTCGCCCACCTCAGGGAAGAAGGCCTGGTGGTGATCCGGCACGGCAAGGGCTCGTTCGTGCGCACCCAGCCGGCCGAAGGTGACTCCGTGGCTCGCCCCGAGGCCTCGGGGGACGAGCGGGTCTGGCAGGCCATTGCCGAGATCCGGAAGCGTCTCGGCGAGATCGAGAGGAAGCTGGGGGAGAACTAGCCGAACAGGGCACGGAGGAATTTCACGACGCCGTCGATTACCGCACCGACGCCGCGGATAGCTCCGCTGACCCAGCTCGCCGAGTCGGCCGGGTACTTGACGATCAGCACGATGATCGCGAGCCCCACCACCAGGCCGATCGCCTTGCCGAGCAGGCCGCTCCCGCTCTTCATCACCGGGAAGTTGCTCTTCGCCATCGCGGTCTCCTTCGTTCTGCGACAGGCCGGGAGGCCGGTCCGGGTCGGTGTTTTCGATCCGGCGTTGTCGCTGATGAACTCAGGAAACCGCGCAGGGGCGGGGGTGCAGCAGTGTGCACGTGGGGGTGCGTTTTTGCACATGGGGGGTGCACGGGGGGTGCTTTAATGACCTCGGAGGTACCGGTGGTCGACAAGGGGAAGCAGCCGAACGCACTTCTAGCTGCGGTTATGCGACAGGCGGGAGCGACGAACAAGGGCTTCGCCCGCCGTGTGCGCGAACGCAGCCAGAGAGACGGCGGCGAGCTGGTCAGCGCGGACCACGTGTCGGTGAAGCGCTGGCTCGACGGCACGAAGCCGCACCCGCGCACCTGTCAGCTGATCGCCGCTGTCCTCGGCGAGCTGCTCGGCCGGCCCGTCGGCCTGGAGGAGATCGGCTTCGGCGGGGCGGGTGAAAGCACCTCCGATGACATCGGTTTGGAGTACCCGGAGGAGATCGCACACAGCCTGGTCGCGCTGGGCGCGATCACCGAGCTGGAGCTGAGGACGCCGCAGCGGGTGGCGCCGCTTTCCGTCGTGCCGGAAGCGTGGAGCGGCCTGCTCGTGCGATGGCTGACCGACTCCGACGCTGAGGGTTCGCGGCCGCCGTCCGAGCCGCGTTCGATCACTCTCGTGGACGTCGAGGCGGTTCGCGAGGCCACCGCGATGTTCAGCAGCTTCGACTACAAGTACGGCGGCGGCCGGCCGAAGTCTCTCGTCGCCTCGTTCCTGGACCAGGAGATCTTGCCGAACATCAGGCATGTGTCCCCGCAAGACGCGGTCGGGCGGGAGTACTTCCGGGAGGTCGCTGCCCTGACGCGACTGGCTGGCTGGACGGCCTACGACACGGGCGCGCACGGACTCGCGCAGCGGTACCTGACGCAGGCGTTCCGGCTGGCGAAGGCGGCCGGCGACAAGGCGCTGTGCGGTCGAATCCTCGCAGGCATGTCGCATCAGGCGAACTTCCTCGGGCACTTCCAGCGGGCCGTTGACCTGGCACGCGCGGCGTACAAGGGGGCCAACGGCTACGCCACCCCGACGACGATGGCGCTCTTCCACGCGATGGAAGCAAGGGCACTCGCGTCGCTCGGCCGGAAGGAGGACGTCACGGCTGCCTTGCTCACGGCTGAACGATGGCACTGCCAGGGCATCCGAGAGAACGACCCCGAATGGATTCACTACTTCGACGAGGCCGAGCTACACGCCGAGTTCGCGCACTGCTTCCGCGACCTCGGGGACGCCGAGTTGGCGAACCACCACGCGGCCGCCTCGATCGCTGCCTCGGAGTCGACCTACGTCCGAAGTCTCTCGTTCTGCCGGACCGTGCTGGCGACGTCGCACCTGCAAGGCGGCAACCTCGAAGAGGCGTTGGACGTGGCCAGGTCGGTTGTCGAGACCGCGGCGAAGCTGAAGTCGTTTCGGGTGATCTCGTATCTCGACGACTTCCGCGGGCGACTAGGCGGGCATGCCGGCGACCCGTTGGTGAAGGAGTTCCTCGACTTCGCCAGCATCCACCTGCCGTCAAAAAACCTTCCAGTGTCGGGGCGCCTGGTCGTCGCGTAGGTCGGCGATCCGCTTCTCGACCTCGGCTTTGACCTCGGCGGACTCGTCGATGGTCTGCGAGAGCCACATGGTCATGTTCAGCTCTCGTGTTGCCCTGAGCACGGGGAAGCCTGGCCAGTCGATCGGATCGAACCCGTAGGCCGCGGTGTACGAGTCGTACTCGGCTTCGGAGGCCCAGCCGAACGCCTGGTGGCGGACGGACAGTACGGCCGCGTCCCACTCGCGCGGTCCGTAGGCGAAGTCCTCGAAGTCGATCAGGTTCAGCGTCCCGTCCGGGGTACGCATGACGTTCCCGAGGTGGGCGTCGCCGTGCACCGGGCCGGCGGGCAGCGGGAATTCAAGGTCTTGGAACTTCTCGGAGAGTTCCTCGTACCGGTCGCGCAGGAAGTCGAGGTCCGCCTCGGGGAGCTTGCCCTTCAAGGCTTGCAGGCGCGGTTCGACCTTCGGCATCGGGGAGAAGGCCGGCAGACGGAAGTCCGTTGGGTGGGGGAGAGCGTGCAGGTCGTGGAGCAACTTCCCGAACTCCGCCGGGGTGATCGGCGTGTTGTCCTCTTCGAGGCAGTTCCAGAACGTGACGGGCAGCCCGTCCTCAACGAACGGTTGTTCCCTTCCGCTCAGCGAGGTCGCAGCGGGGAACGCGTGCTCGGCGAGCCAGCCGGCGACGAGCACTTCCTTCGTCGCCGCCGGGATCGACCGGCCAACGCGGACTACTGCGGAGCCGTCAACCAGGCGATAGATCGCGTTCTCACCGAACCGGACTCGCTTCGCGCCGGCCGCTTCCAGCTCGGCGAAGGCGCATGCTGCCTCGAACACAGCTTGTGTCCGCTCTGACGTGAAGGCCTTCGTCGTGGTCATCAGACTCCTCTATCGGTGCCCTGCTCAGGCTAGAGCTTGAGGTTGATCGCTGGCACGGTGAATGACCCGGCCGGCGCGCCGTCTGGAGGGAGGACAGGGCGCGTCGGCCGGAGGCTCTCTGTCAGGGCCACGCACCGTCCGCGGCGCGGCGTCGTAGCAACTGGGCGGTCTTCTTGTAGATCGCTAAGGCAACTCCGTGAGTGAGGAACACAGCGCCCTGGTGATGCCGCACCGCGACCGCGAAGGCGCCGGCGCGGTCCTCGTACAAGGTGAACGGCTCAACGAGGCCGGGCGGACAGTCCTTAACCGGGACGAGGCGGACGGACACACGCGGGTGCCGTGTCATTGCGGCCACCGCGTCGGACTGGTCGCGGACCTCTCCCGGCAAGCAGGCATCGGGATGTGTGGCGGCCTCGCCGATCAAGAACGTGTATCGCGGCCCCGTCTTGTTCGACAAAGTGAGCTGCTGCACTGTTCGGGCGAGAGATCGCATGTCGCAGGCGTCGATGTCGAGCAAGCCCGTCTCCTGCAAGGCACTGGCGTAGCCGACGGTTTGCAGCGCCTCCGGAATCAACGATGGCGACCACTCGAACACGTGCGTCGATCGCTGTTCGTAAGCCGCGCGCAAGAGGTCCTCGCTGCGCCCGGCGTGGTCGATGAAGTCGTGTTCATGAGCGCGGCGGGCAAGGCTGATGAGCTGTTCACGCACGGGGTTCGGTGAGCGTAGAACACCAAGGATGTGCGCCACGGTCGTTTCCGGCGCTGAGCGGTGCCCGAGTTCGTAGGCCGACAGCAATTGCGGGGAGACGCCGATCATGTCAGCGAGCTGGCGGAGACCGAGACCGCGTTGGGTGCGGGCTTCGCGGAGTCCCCCTGCAAGGGCGATGACCGCTGGTCGGAGTGCAGCTTTGGTCACAGTTCAGGCCGCTCCATTCGGTCGTTGGGTCTCTTCGCCTGGGTGGTTGGGCAGCGTCGCCGGATCAAGTGCTGTTCCGTCCAGCTCTCCGGCGCGGGCAGCCAGCTCGGCACCGATGCGCACCAGGTCTCGACCGAGCTGGCGGAGCGCGGCCGCGTACTCGGCGTCATCCGCCTGGAGCGTGAGCAGCCGAATCGTGGCGTTGCCGATCTCAGCGTTTACGCGCGCGAGACCGGCGAGTAGTTCCCGGTCGCGTCTCATCACGCGCCATCACCGTCGGGCCCCAGGTTGATCGGGTTGGCGAGCATCGCGGCTCGGATCGCCGTGATCATCGACAGCATTTCCAGCGTTCCGAATGCCATGGCCAGCTCGACGGCGACGATGTTGGGCGGCGGGTCCTTCTGAAGGACGCCCTTCGCGTGCTCAGCGAGCGTGTCCGCCGCGGACCGGATTCCGTCGAGCACGTTGGCGTCGGTGGCTTCCGGCGGCTCCGGCGGCTCCGTGAGCTCGTCGAATACGTCACGAATTGTCTTCTCGACTGCGTCCACGTCCACGTGGCTGAGTCGGCGCGAGATGGCGCCCGGCAACGCCCCCAGTTCATCAGAGAGCCGCCGCAGCCGGGCAACGAACATGGCGCTGTCGGGCGGGGTCTGCGTCAGCACGTCGACGACGCGGCCGCAATCCCGCGCGGTGACGATGATCCGGTCGAGCAGCTGGCGATCATCCTCGTGCAACAGGGCCCCCTGGTGTCCACGGATGTACGGCGTTCAGAGCGGCAGCCCGCGCGTACATCTGGCCGGCGGCGTCCGAGTACGCCCGCACCAGCACCAACAGGGCCCCGGCGAACTCGACCGCGTCCATCTCGCCGCCCTCGGCGTGCTCGATCAACTTGTCGGTGCGCTCGCTCGCGGTGCGCAGCTGCTTGAGCAGCTCTCGATCGCGGTCGCCGATCACGGTCGAGACCCCGAGCGACGTTGTTGCGGGCATGGCAGCTCGACGCGCCGGTGCTCGTTTTGGCTCGCGCAGCCAGGGCACGTCCGCCCCGGCTTCGGGATTACCTTGCTCTCACTGACGCTCTGTCGGGCGTGGTCCAGCGGGAACCGCTGCAGCGTCTCGCACCACGGCCGCACCAGCGGGTCCCGGGCGCTGTTGTCGCCGCGTAGCTGCACTCCGAAGTACAGGTGTGCCCACCCGTCATCGGAGCACTCGTGCCATTCCCAGCCCGCGACCGGTGGCGGCGTCCGGCGGCCCGACGGCCGGACGGCGAGCGCGGTCATCGCGAGACCCTCGTCGAACGGGGCACCAGCCGTGCGCGTTCAACGGCGTACCTGCCGGTCGCCAGGTAGCCGTAGAACAGCTTGCGCGCTAACTCTGGGCCGCCGTGCCAGTCGTGGCTAATGACCTGGACATCAGCGCTGCCGGCGCCCACACCGAGACCGCTCACCCACACGTTGCCGGCTTCGACCGCGCGAAAGAAGGCAGCGTGGTCGCTCAGGCGTGGCGGCACGGACGCGGTAAGTCCGTCGTCCGGCCGGTCCTGAAGAGGACACCTGTCGCCCTTGTCGCCCCCTTTGGCAGGGGGCATCTCACCATCGCGCGCTGTCACGCGGGTGACGTTATGAGCTGGGCAAACGCCGCACGGGTACGGTTTGTACCCTCACTCAATAGGCGGTCAGGCGGTCAGGCGGTCAGGCGACCAGGCCGACTCGCTGGCAGAGGTCGCGCACGGCGGCACGTTCGCCAGCGGGTGGCCGCTTCGACAAGTCAACCAGCAGGTCGCGAGCGAAGCCGTTGTAGCTGATCGTCTCGCTGGCCACCCGCTGCGCCCTGTCGAGCGTCGCCAGCACAGCGGGCCGCTCGTCCCGAAGCGCGTGGACCCGGGCGACTTCGATCAGGTGGCGGCTCCGCCTTGCCAGCGAGGGGATCGAGACGGGGTCCAGCGCTTCGACAGCCCGCCACGCTTCACCGACTCGGCGCAGCTCCACGCCGAGCGTCACCGCGTGCGCCTTCATCACACTCTGAGAGAACGAGGTTTGGGTGTGGCGATAGTCGGCACCAAGGCCATTGACGACGCGTTCGGCGGCCTCCCAGTGCGCCCACGCTTCGCCGTGGCGGCCGCGCCGGGCGTGCACGTAGGCGATCTCCGCGTCGAGCGCGCCGGCCATCCCGCGCCAATCGGCGGGCGCGCCGTCGAGATGGGGCAGCAGCTGGCGCTTCGCGTCCGTCGCCAGCGAGACTGCTTCGTCCCAACGCCCGGCATCACGCAGGGCCTGCACCATGGCCCACGCGCCGCCGGCGATCGCGTACGGGTCGTCTGCCTCCTGCGCCTCAGTCAATGCGCGGTCGGCAACCATCCAGACCAGCTCAGATGACGGCTGGTAGGCAACGTAGAAGTCAGCCAGCTGGTAGACGCCGGAGAGCACCCGCCGGGCCTCGCGCCGCTCGGGGCCGCGAAGCGCACGCACAGCCGTCTGCGCGTCCCCGATGAGGCCAGGCAGCAGTGTGCCGAGTTGGGTTCGGTGATCGGGCGATGAGTGCCGGACCAGCCAAGCCACGCGCAACCGCTCCGCCAGGTGAGGGACCGAGACTGGTTCCGGCGCGACGCTGATGCGGTATTCGGTGAGCGCGGACTGCACCGCGGACAACGCGGCATGGCGCTGACCCGCGTAGACCGTCACCGGAACGGCGTGGCCGTTGCCGGTCAGTTTCGCCAGATCTTCAAGTTCGAGAGCCTGCGCGATCCGCAGCAGCATCGGGAGCCGTGGCGTCTGCAGTCGCCCGCTCTCGACCGCCTTCAGCCACTCGGCGGACTTCCCGAGTAGACCGGCCAGCACCGGACGGGACATACCCACGCGCTCACGGTGCAGCTTGATCCTCTTGCCGACGGGCAACGCTTCGTCGTCGGTCACGTAGACCACCCTCATTCGCGGAGTCGACCTCTCCGCGTGCCCCCGGGAGCTACCCGGGGGCGTTCCCTCCGCGAAGAGGTGCACATCTCAGCCTACCCGGGCGGACCGTGGCGCAGGACGGGCGAATATCGCAGCGAAACCGTCACGTCGAGATCCGGCTGGCGATCTACGAAACAGCAGTCTTGGGAACCTCGATCCACACGGCCCGGTCGCGAAGGGTGCTGGCGGTGAGCACGCGTGATTCCTCGAACTCGCCGGGGCGACGCTCGTAGATCACGGTCATGTCGGGAAGGACGTGCCAACGATCGACGGCGTTGGGCTGGTCGGTGACGACGTAGGTTGTTGCGTTCGTCAGGTCTGGGGTGTCCATGTGCGTGCCTCAGCGCCGGTACCGGGTCGGTTTCTCTTCGAGCCGCATTTCTCGGAGTAGTCGGAGTGCCGCGTCTCGTCCCGGGACCTCCTCGGCGCTGCCGCTGGCGGCCCTGATGAGGTCCGCCAGTGCCATGCCGGCGGTACGGCCGAGCAGGCTGAGCCATTTCGCCATGTCGGGCGCATAGACTCCGTGGAAGGTGATCAGCGGATGACCGTCGGTGTCGCGCATCATGATCTCTTCCCCGGTGTTGTCGACCTGCCAGAACGGGACCCGCACGGCGACCGCGTGTACCTCGTCGGCGCGGCCCTTCATCCGCTTCGCGACCGCGGCGCGCTCAAGCTGACGCTCGTACTTCGTGACCATGACATGCTCCTTCGTACCGGCGCTGAACAGGCACTTTTCTTGTCTGCGCAGCACGGACGAATGTAGAACACATGTTCGATTCCGGCAACTCAAAGGGTGCGCGAACCGGGGTTATCGTGGACTCGTGGTGATCATGAGGAGGGAACTCGCCAGGTCGGCGTTCGACGGCCGGCGGCTGGAATGGCTGGTCGCCATCGCCGCCGGCGGACTCGCGCTGATGCTGTGGACGCTGCTGGACAGCGCCTGGCCATGGGTGCTCGCGCTCGGGGTACTGCTGCTTGCCGCGCTGGTCGGTGTCCGGCGCCCGGGAGCGCCGGCGGCCGGGCTGGTGGCGGCTGACGTGTGGTGGCTGCTGTCGGTGCCCTGGTGGGGCTGGTGCCTCGTCGTCGGCGTGGTGCTGGTCGCCGTCGCCGCGTGGTGGGCGTTGGCGCTCTACCGCGTTCGTCTCGTCGGCCGGGCCGTTGCGGGCCGTTCGCCCGCTCAGCCGCTCGTGCACGTGCCTGCCGCGGGGCCGGCAGAGCAAACCGCGCCGATTCCGCGTATTTCGGCTCGCCCTGGCTTGCCCGGCTGGAGGGGGCGGCCGGTCCGCCGCTGGCACCCGATCGCCGCCGCAGCGGCCGGCGTACTGGTGTTGACGGTGGGGATCGTTGGGCAGCAGTTGGCGGCCGCTGAGCTTGCCGACCGTCGTCAAGCCGAGCTGGACCAGGCGCACCAGGAAGCATTCAGCCGGATCATGCCGCACAGCGCCGCCTCGTTCGTCCAAGCGATGATCAAGTCGATCGCGGAGCGACAGCCAGCCGTCGCGTGCGCGATCCTCACCCCGCCGGCCAGGAGGGACTTCGCCGCCGCGCACGGGGCCGACGCGTGCGAGCACGCCGTGGACGCACTGTCCCGGCAAGTGCCCAACGGCGACGGCGTGGCGTACGAGAACGCTGCCTTGCTGCCGCTGCCGGGTTCGGCCACTGAGTACGGCCCAGCGGGGAAGTGGCTCCGGGTGGACGCGTGCGCGCTCTCGATCGACCCACCAACCGCGGGCCCGACCTCGCTGGGGATCTTCCAACTCGAGCTCACTGCGGGCGGTGGTGGCGGCTACCAGGCCACCGGGTACACCAGGTGTCTGTAGTCCGGCTGTTCGGCGGGACTGCTGTGTAGGCCAACGCAAACGGGTGCCCGCTCCCGCACTAGGGGTAGGCCGGCTACTTGGTTTCGGCGTGAGCAAAAGAGGTCCGGCTGGATCGCCGGGCGGCAACGGTGTTCGGCAGGGCGGAGTAGGTGGCTGCGACCGAATCATTCAACGCGTCGATCAGTTCGCGGAAGCGTTGGCACTCGGCGAGACTCTCCTGAATGTCAACTTTTTTGCGTGCCTGTTCGAAGCGCCCCGCGAAACTGTCGTAGCAATCCTTGACCTGCTTGATGCAATCTTTAACCACGGGATTGCTGATGATTAGGCCCGCGGCTGTCCGCGCGAATAGGAACTCCTTATCTGCGGCGTTGATTTTTTCAGTGGCCTGGGCCAGACGTTCCGCCGGCTTTCCATCAGGGTCTCCGTCATATTCGTCGCAGCGTACGATGTAGACCTGAGCGGCCCTGACCCATGGAATCGCAGCAGCAAGCATTGTGGCCGCGTGACCGAGCTCGTCCCTTCGGTGGGCCTCCTTCGTGTCGGCTTTAGCTCTCCACTGGGCGAAGACGTGCGTCATGAAAGCAGCAAGAATGGCCGCAACGACCGGAATGATCAGCGTGACGATCGTCGGTGTAGACGATGGCGACGGGGGAAGGTTGACGATCACGTCTGGCGAAGTGGGGCTGCCGACGGTGATCGTGAAGGGCGGTTGCTGCACCATAGTGGAGGACTCTAAACGTCCGGCGCGACTGACGCACGAGGCTCGCGGGTGACCTGCACGGTTGCAGTCGACGTGGTCAGGGGGTCTCAGTGGCCGCAAATGGCCCGGATTCGCGAGCAGGTTTTGGCGACGATCGAGTTCGGGGTGGCAACCGTCGCCAAACCTCGGGTTGTGGCCGAGTAACGCCTATGGAACGCCCGGACTGTCACACCTGTCACGCTGTCACTCAGTTGAAACAGGTCCCTGACCAGAAAATACGGTTCCCGCAGGTCAGCGGAGAGACGGGTTCGCACCTTTGCAACGCGGTGGTCAGGTGGGTTTGCGGACGAGGCCGGTGTAGGCGGCGATGGCGAGGGTTGCCAGGCCCCAGAGGAGGGCTTGGAGTGCCCAGAGGATGGCTGTGAAGGTTTGGCCCCAGCCGGTGGTGGTGTCGAGGTCGCAGTGGGCGCGAATGCCGGTGGTGCCGAGGGGGAGACCACGGTCGATGCCGAGGCCGATGAGTTCGACGGGTGAGCAGGGTGTGCCCGGGTCCGTGGGTTTTGCGGTGGGGGGTAGGACGCGTTCGGCGGCGTGGTGGTCGGGGTGGGTGGTGACGTGCCCGGCGAGCAGGCTGAGTGTGGCGGCGAGGGTGAGGATGACGGCGAGGGCGGTGGCGAGGCGGTGGGCGCGGTAGCCGTAGCGGCCGAGCCAGCCCCAGAGCGCGTGTCGCGCGCGCGCGAGCCGGTTGCCCAGAGCCTCGGGGGTGCGTCGGCGGAGGTCGTGTTGCTGGGTGATCAGGACTTCGCGGGCGTTGTTGTCGTGGCCGGCGGCGCATTCGGTTGCGGCGAGTTGCTGGAAGGGTTGGGGCCAGTAGGTGAGGGTGTGGTGAACCAGCAGGTGCAGCCATTGACGCCACGATGTTTCACGCAGGATGGGGTAAGTCAATCCGTGGACTGTGAGGGTGCGGTCGCTGTCGGGGCAGCCATGCCGGCTCATCCCCTCCTGACCGGCCGGGCACACCACCGCCGCTGGGAACAGCAACGCCCCGGTGGTCTGCGCCTCATGCAGTACTAGGAGTGGGCCCGAGCTGTTGTCCAGTCCGGAGACCAGCAGGACAGCTTGGCCGCCGATGTGGGCGCCGAGCAGCCGGATCGCGCCGTGTTCTCCGGTGCCGGTGACGGTGGCGTCCCGCATGTGCAGGCTGCTGTCGGTGCGGAGGCGGTCGGCGTGCAGGGCGGGACCGGTGGTGTTGGTGATGGCGGCCCGATCGAGTACGAGTGGGCCGCCGATGTGGGCGCCGAGCAGCCGGATCGCGCCGAGTTCTCCGGTGCCGGTGACGGTGGCGTCCCGCATGTGCACGCTGCTGTCGGTGCGGAGGCCGTCGGCGTGCAGCGCGGGACCGGTGGTGTTGGTGATAGTGGCTCGGCTGAGGCCGAGTTCAGCGCCGATGTGGGCATCGGACAGTCGAACTGCGCCGAGTTCTCCGGTGCCGGTGATGGTGGCGTCCCGCATGTGCAGGCTGCTGTCGGTGCGGAGGCCGTCGGCGTACAGGTGGGTGAGTAGGCAGTGGTTCAGGTACAGGCAGCGAAGGCGCGCGTATCGGCAAACGACGCCGTTCGGTAGCGCACATCGGTACAAGTCCAGACCGGTGATGGCGGTGACGTGATCGAGGTCGAGCCGTCCGACGACCCGCACACCCGCTATCCGGATTCCGCGGGGATCGAGGTCACCGTGCAAGCCTCGGAGCAGTTCGCGGAGGAGATCCGCTCGTATCCGCATTTCGGGGTCGTCGGTGACCGCCAGCTCCTCCACCGTCATCGCGGTGGCGGGTCTGGCGACTTCCCCGCGGCGCGCGGTGTTGACCACCCGTTGCTCGAACTCGGTTAGGTCAGTCAGCACGGGTGAGGGCTGCGTCTCGTCCACGCCATCAATGTCGATGACACGCTACCGAATGTGACATCTGAAACCCACCTCCTCGCGGCGGGCACCCTTCTTGGACGTGCCCGCAGCCAAGACGGTCAACTCGGGGGAATGACGAGCTGCTGCGTGCGTTGCGGTACGTCCGCGCCGAGGTTACCCGCGGAGCCTGCTGCGGCTCGGTGTGACAGCTGCGGCGTGTCGAGGCTGTCACACCTGTCACTCTGTCACTCGACTCCGTCTGACCTGCGGGTTTGGGTGTGACAGGTGAGTGATACCTTCGGTAACTGCTTTCTCCCCACTCTAATTCTATGTCTCTGCAGTCACCGGAAGACCGAAAGCGGCTGAAACACCGGGGGCCCCGCGTGTTTCAGCCACTTGTGTCCCCACGTGCCCCTTGCGTGCCCGTTGCCGGGGGAGTGCGCGGGGAATCACGGGGAACGACAGGCCGTGCAGAGCGCTGACCAGGGAGCGAAGGTTTCGCAGGTGAGCAGCGAGACGGGTTCGCACCTTTGCAACGCGGTGGTCAGGTCGCTGACCGAACAGAACGAGCAACTACGTCGTCAACTTGAATGCGCCTACGCTGAGATCCGACGACTTGAAGCACAAGTACCGAGAAGATCCGCGACATCCTGCACCTGAGCACTAGGCAAGACAACGCGTCATGCCACCGCTCAAGCAACTTGCCTGACGACGCTGGCCATAATTTCGTCCTCAACCGAGCTCGCCCGACGGCTCAACCGACACCTATGACAGCGGACACTTAGAGTGAGATGTCATCTACTGAGAGACATAGTTGCTGCACGGAGCAATGGTCGAGCAAAGCGCGGCGGCCTCTCGCGGCCAAACGAGAGGCCGCCAGCGCTGATGAGGATCTCGTCCAGGCAACGGAGCAAGTACCTCTGATCTAGTTATAGGTAGCCTGGCCCCTCTGTCCGGACAGGATGCGTCAACGAGGAGAGAAGTTTTCTAGAGTCGCCGGGCTCCAGGCGCCCAGGTCATGTCGTTATGGCCACGGTTGCCGATGCGGTCACGGTCCGGCGGCACCCGGGCAGGCGGCCCTGCGCGGAGGCAGTGCCGTTGCCCAGCATGTGGGATATGCGGCCGCGCCTGCGGGCCGCAGGAGTGCGCTTCCGGCAACTGAGTTAGGAGAGGCTTGAGGTCTCTTCGGGAGCGCAGGCCAGTTTCAAGCTGTCGTAAAATTGTTGAAGGTCTGACACTGCGCCCTTGGAGTGGGGATTGGGACGATTCACGTCTGGGAACTCTGTTCGAATCGCATCCAGAACCCTTCGGGTGACGCGAGCCCGCTTTGACATCCAGGACACCCTATCTTCTCTATCCACATCCACATCGATGTGGTCGAGAATAATGTCGAGCATGTTGTGGGGAATCTTGGGTGAGGGTCGATAGAGTGCAGGGAAGCGCGAGTCCTCGAAAGTCTTCCGCGCGTTGTCGATAATTCCCTTGATCGTAACGGCCATTTCCAATGTTCCCACCCCCCATTGCTGGAGGTGCTGCCAAGTCTCGATCAGAGTCGTAGTTTTAGTGAACTCTTCATTGGTAAGGTCGATGCTCCTGCGGGCGCGGTCCTTCCGGATCTTTTTGCGAGCGCGCGCCAACATCTTGCGAACGGCATCTGGGGTCGCATCGATTGCGGAGGCGATTTCGCCATGAGTCAGCCCTGCGCCATGCAATAAGAGTATGTGCCGCTCGCGTTCCGTGACGCGGGCGAGCACTTCCATGAGCTCCAACTTGGCAAGAGTCTGACGCTCAGGATCCACTCCCTCGGAAGACGTGGCTGCAGTCAGCTGCTGGACATCGTCGGGCATGGCGTCGACGAGAACTTCGTTCAAGGCCTTCAATCGTGCGGCTCGGGAAACCTTTCGCAGCCCGGAGGGGAACTCGCGAATGCAGGCGTTGATGAACGTGGTGCTAATTGATGCCAACCCGGGGCGCCACCGCTGTTCGCCGAGCAAGAATTGGGACATGAATAGTCTTCCAGCTTCGGCTATTACATCCATAACAAGGTCCATTTGGTCGACGTCAGACAACCGTCGGAGCTCGCTGGGAGGTATTGGACGTCCGATTTGCATAACCTTGTTAACGATTTGTCCCGACTTGACAAGGTCGCGCATGACTGGAATTGCGTATCTATACAAACGGGTCATTAAAAGCTGGGCTTCTTGGCTGCTTGAGCCTTTGTCTCGGACTACGCGGACAAGTTCCGCTTCACTCCGGAGTCGGGCTTCGTCGCGGAATCCGCGACTGAGATTGTGTGAGTCAGACATGACTATCCGCCTCCCGCTGCTCGACTCCAGGCAAGGCGCCCGAACGCGGTTGCCTGTCCGAGTAACCCCGCATCACGCAGATCGGCGACACCGCCTGCACCGCCTCCATTCGGAGGCGGTGCAGGCGAAGCGGTCGTGCTACCGGGGGTGATCATCGGTGTCGGCGGCCCTTGGCCGCGTCCTTCAGCAGGATCTGCAACATCGCCAAGTCGATGACGGTGCCGTCCTTGGCTACGACCGCGGCGGTCGACGATTCGACCGCATGGATCTCCGAAGCGCACGCGATGAAGTAGGCCTTCACGACGGCCCAGTTGGGCACCCGCTGGCCGGTTCCCGCGCGGAACATCACCGTGTGGTGGTACATCGCACGGCTTCCAAGCTCTCTCCACGTCAGGTCGGCAAGCTCTCGCAGCTCGCCCAGAACCTGGGCGAGCTGCGAGAGTGGAACCTGACCCTTGTCCCGGGTCATGGTGGAGGCGCCGCTCAGGTGTTCTCGGCGCCCGGGTCACCGAGCTTGTCGACCACCACCGCGGCCAGCGCGGCGCAGCCGGCGACCGCGGCGACCGCGGCCGCCGGGTCGACCCCGGCGATCACCATCTTCACGACGGCCGCCACGGACACGCCGAAGACCACGAACCAGATGAACCAGCGGCCGCGGCGCTTCACCGCCGACACGCAGGTGCGCAGCGGCGGCAGGGGCCACCACAGGACGCAGCCCACGAAGGCCAGCACCTTCCGCACGGCGGAAAGGATCTTGCTCACGATGATCTTCCTTTGCTCGAAACGTTGCCTGGACTCCCTGGTCGCGTTCACGGGCGTCTGCGCCCCGGAGAACCGGAGTGCCTCGTTGGCAGCGAGACCCGAGCACGAAACCAGTGCCGAAACTCTGACAGACCCGCTTCCGTTCCGCCAGCCGACAAGCACATTTCGGGCGATCTGGCAACACGGATGGCAACACGCCGATCCACAAAGGTCCATGCGCAGCTGCGTCGCGGACACGTTCACGACGCAAAGTTCCTGCTCAGGAGCCCCTAAGTCGAGGAGCTGGAGATAACCGCGGTGACATGAGCCAGGTCGAGCTCTCCGGCAACCCGCACACCCACTACCCGGATTCCGCGGGGGTCGAGGTCACCGTGCAGGCCGCGGAGCAGTTCGCGGAGCAGATCGGCTCGCACCTGCAGTTCGGAGTCGTCGGTGACCGCCAGTTCCTCCACCGTCATCGTGGTGGCGGGTTTGGCGACTTCCCCGCGGCGGGCGGTGTCGACCACCTACCGCTCAAGCTCGGTCAGGTCGGTCAGCACGGGTGAGGGCTGCGTCTCGTCCACACCACCACAGTCGATTACACGCTAAGAAATGTGACACTTGACGGCCCCACGCAGTAGACGCACCTTTCCTGGACGTGGCCGCATCCAAGGCTGGCGGAATTCGGGGATGACATGCCCGGTCGGTGCGTTGCGGCACGTTCCGAAACCGGGGACCCGGGGACACCTGCGGAGACTGCCGCGGCTCGGTGTGACACGTGCAGAGTGTCGAGGCTGTCACACCTGTCACTCTGTCACTTCACTGGAACTGACCTGCGGCTTTAGGAGTGACAGGGGAGTGACACCTTCGGTGGCGGCTCTTCTCCCACACTAACGGTATGTCTCAGTAGTCACCGGGCAGAGAAAAGAAGCTGGAACACCGGGGAGTTGGCCACAACCACGTGTTCCAGCCGCGTGTGCCCCTGCGTGCCCCTCGCGTGCCCGTTGCCGGGGGAGCGCGCGGGGAACATCGGGGAACGACGGACCGTGTAGGACCCTGAACGGGGGATACGGGTTTCGCTGGTCAGCGGTGAGTCGGGTTCGCACCTTTGCAAGGCGGGGGTCAGGGGTTCGATTCCCCTCAGCTCCACAGTTGAATGGCTCGTACTCGCCCAGGGTGCGGGCCATTTTTCACGTCCGGCGGCGGTGTCAGGGGCCGTGTCAGGTCAGGGTCAGGTCGGTGTCAGGCCCGCTGATCACAGTGGTTCCCATGACAGACCTGGCGATCATGGCTTCCGGGTTGCGGAAGGCCTACCAAGACAAAGTCGTGCTCGACGGCATCGATCTCGATGTTCGTGCGGGCAGTGTCTTCTCCCTGCTCGGCCCGAACGGGGCCGGCAAGACCACCACGGTGAACGTCCTGACCACGCTGGCCGGCGCCGACGGCGGGTCCGTCCGCGTCGCCGGGCATGACGTCGCGACCGAGGCCAAGGCCGTCCGGGCCGCGATCGGCGTCACCGGGCAGTTCGCGGCCGTCGACGAGCTGCTGACCGGGCAGGAGAACCTGCAGCTGATGGTGGACCTCCACCGGGGCCCCGCCGGCAAACGGACCGTCGACGAGCTGCTGGAACGCTTCGAACTGACGGAGTCGGCGCGGAAACCCGCGTCGACCTACTCCGGCGGGATGCGCCGGAAGCTCGACCTGGCCATGACCCTCGTCGGCCACCCGCGAATCATCTTCCTCGACGAGCCGACCACGGGTCTCGACCCGCGGAGCCGCCGCACGATGTGGTCCCTCATCCGCGAGCTCGTCGCCGACGGCGTGACCATCTTCCTCACCACCCAGTACCTCGAGGAAGCCGACCAGCTCGCCGATCGGATCGCGGTTCTCGACCAGGGCCGCCTGGTCGCCCAGGGCACCCCGGACGAGCTCAAGCGCCGGATCCCCGGCACCCACGTCCGGCTGCGCTTCACCACCGCCGCCGAACTCGACGCCGCCGCTCGTGTCCTCGCCGGCTCCACCCGGGACGACGAGGGGATGGTCCTGCGCGTTCCCGGTGACGGCGGCACGAAATCCCTGCGGACGCTGCTCGACCGGCTCGACGAGTACGCGATCGCCGCCGGCGAACTGTCCGTCCACACCCCCGATCTCGACGACGTTTTCCTCGCCCTCACGGGCCACACCACGGAGGTGCTCGCGAAATGAAATCTCCCTCGATCGTGATGCTGCGGCGCAACTTCAAGCACATCGCCCGGAACCCGACGTCGGTGTTCAACGCGGTCCTGATGCCGATCGTGATCATGCTGATGTTCGTCTACATGCTCGGAGACGCTTTCGACGTCGGTGTCGACTACGTCGACTACGCGACGCCGGGCCTGATGCTGCTGGCCGTTTGCTACGGCCTCGGCGCCACCGCGACGTCGGTGAACTCCGACATGACCAAGGGCATCATCAACCGCTTCAAGGTCATGGACGTCTCCCGCGGCGCGGTCCTGACCGGGCACGTCGTCGCCAGCGTGCTGACCAACCTCGTCGCCATCGCCGCCCTTGTCGGCGTGGCTTTCTTACTGGGGTTCAGCCCGTCGGCGAGTTTCCTCGACTGGCTCGGCGTGGCCGGCATCGTCGTCCTGCTCGCCTTCGCGGCCGGCTGGCTGACGATCGCTTTGGGGCTGGCGGCGAAATCCGTGGAAACGGCGGGTCTCGCCACCGTGCCGCTGGTCATGTTGCCGTTCTTCAGCAGCGCGATCGCCCCGGCCGACAAGATGGGGCAGGGCCTCCGGCAGTTCGCGGAGTACCAGCCGTTCACGCCCATCATCGAAACCGTGCGCGGGCTGCTGAACGGCACACCGTCCACCGGCTACGCGATCGCCGCGATCGCCTGGTGCGCCGGCATCGCTGTCGTCGGCTACCTGTGGGCCTCCGCCACGTTCAAGAAGCGAGCGTGACGGCGATCAGCTCGTGCCGGCTCGCCTGCGCACCTTCCCGCGTCGCCTCGGTGAACCGCGTGTCACCGAGGCGGCGTCGCGTGGTTTCCTCGATCCGCGCGACGTCCGGTTTGGACAGATCCGGCAGCCCGCGCACCACGGTGCTCGCCGCGAGCAGTCGCGCGGCTTGCTCGTACTCCTCTTGCCGCAGCGCCAAATCCGCGACGCCGACCACGGCATCCGCGATCATGGGCACGTATCCGGTCTCGTCCGCCGCCGCACAGGCCGCCTCGTAGAGTCCGCGCGCTTCGTCGAGATCGCCGGCTACGTAACCCAGCAGGACAAGAGCGGTCGCGCGGAGGTGTGGCTGCTCCGCTTCTTCGCCGAGCACGGCACGCATGACGCCGATTTGCCGGCGTGCCTCCTCGGCATCGCCGTCCCAGCGGGCGAGTTCCGCTTTCGACAGGGCCAGCACGGCCAGCGTGCCCGGCCAGGTGACGCCGTCCGCGTGCCGCCGGGCCTCGGCGATGGCGGCCGCGCTGGAATCCTTGTCGCCCAGCAGCCAGTAGTGCTGTGCCTGGCGTGACCGCATCCGGATCACGTCGTCGACGGCGCCGATTTCGGTGACCGCCGCGATCGCCTGTTCGAGGTGCTCGCATGCCCGGGCGAACTCACCGCGCGTGGCGACCAGGTCGGCCAATTCGGCCAGGGCGAAGGAGATCCCGAACCGCTCGCCGATCGCGCGGAACTCGGTCAACGCCGTCTCGAGGTACTCCTCGGCCTCCCGCCCGCCTTGGCCGAAGATGACCCGCATCTTGCCGAGCTGCAGCCGGGCCAGCGCGCGAACCCAGGGATCCTCGTCCGCCAGCGCCGGCTCGAACGCGGACAACGCCGCTTCGGGTCCCTGCAAAAGACGTTCCATCGCGACGACCAGCCCCAGCCCCGGGTGCCCGCCCTGGATGTTCCGGCTGAAGCGGTACGCCTGGTGGATCCACTCCGCGGACTGGCGTTCGTCGCCCGGCCCGGAGTTCACGAACATCGAGATGATGGCGTACACCGTCGCCCGGAGCTCGTCGGTGACCTCGCCGGGCGTGCGCGCGGCCGTGGTGAGCAGCTCCATGCCTTCGGACTTGTGGCCGCCCAGCCACCAGTACCAGCCGGCCCCCGCCGCGAGCCGCATCGCCGCCTGCGCGTCGCCCGCCGTGAGCGCCCCGCGCATCGCCGCGGCGAGGTTGTCGTGCTCGGCTTCGAGCGTGGCGAGCCACTCCAGCTGTTCGGCGCGACGGAGGTGCGGTTCGGCGGTTTCGGCGAGCTCGGTGAAGTACGCGAGGTGCGCCCGGCGCGTCGAATCCGCTTCCCCAGCTTCGGTGAGCCGTTGCTCCGCGTACTCCTTGATCGTGCCGAGCATCCGGTAGCGCGGCGCTTCCTCGCCGTCGGCGACGACCAGCGACTTCTCGGTCAACGCCGTCAGGACGTCTTCGACCGCGTCGTCCCCGCAGACCCGTTCGGCGGCTTCCAGGCCCGTACCACCGGAGAACACCGACAGCCGGCGCAGCACCGTTCGCTCGTCGTCGGCGAGCAGTTCCCAGCTCCAGTCGATCACCGCGCGCAGCGTGCGGTGCCGCGGCAGCGCGGTGCGGCTCCCGCCGGTCAGCAGGCGGAACCGGTCGTCGAGCCGGTTGGCGAGCTGATCGAGGGACATCGTCCGCAGCCGGGCCGCGGCCAGTTCGATGGCCAGGGGCATGCCGTCCAGCGCCCGGCAGATGCGTGCCAGAGCCGGGGATGCGTTGAGGGCTAGGTCCTTGCGCACGGCGCCGGCCCGGTCCCGCAGCAGCCGCACGGCCGGAGCGTTCTCGATCTCGACGGCGTCGGCGTTCTCCCCGGGCAGGGCCAGCGGTGCGACCGGCCACAGCGACTCCCCGGTGATGCCGAGGGGTTCCCGGCTCGTCGCGAGGACCCGCAGCCGGCGGCATTCGCCGAGCACGCGGTGGGCGAACTCCGCCGCGGCCTCGATCACGTGCTCGCAGTTGTCCAGAATCAGCAGCGTTTCCCGCTCGCGGAGCGCGGCGACGACCCGGTCCACCGGCTCCGCGTCCGGTCCCTCGCCGAGCAGGACGTCCCGCAGGCCGAGGGCGGAGAGCGTCGCCTGCGCGGGGTCACCCTCGGCGCGGATGGCCGCGAGCTCCACCACCCAGGCGCCGTCCGGCAGGTCACCGAGCAGGGTGCGCGCGGTTTCCGTGGCCAGCCTGGTCTTTCCCGAACCGCCCGGCCCGATCAGGGTGGTGAGGCGGTGGCCGGCGACGAGCTCGCGGACCGCGGCGACGTCGGCGTCCTTGCCGACGAAGCTGGTCAGCTCGGCCCGCAGGTTGGTTTTCCGGTTCTCCTCACGCCGTCCCAGCTCGCCCCGCAGCAGCGCGACGTGCAGCTCGGACAGCTCGGGTGACGGGTCGACGCCCAGGGTGTCGGCCAGCGTTTCCCTCGTGCGCTCGTAGACGAGCAGTGCCTCGGTGTCGCGCCCGGTCGCGACGAGGGCGCGCATCAACGCGACGACCAGCCGTTCCCGCATCGGGTTCGCGGCCACCAGGTCGGTCAGTTCCGTGACCAGGTCCGCGCCGCAGCCGAGGCGGACCTCCGCGTCGAACCGGTCCTCCAGCGCGGCCAGGCGCAGGCCCTCGAGCCGGGTGACCGCCGCGCCGAACGCCGGGCTCTCCGGCAGCTCGACGTCCTGCATGGCCGCGCCGCGCCACAGCGCCAGTGCGTCCCGCAGCTGCCGTGGGTCCTGGCGGGCCTGGCCGACGAGGTGCTCGAACCGCACGGCGTCGACGGCGTCGGGCGCCACCAGCAGCCGGTAGCCGGTCGGCCTGCCGTCGACCGACCCGTCCGGCAGGGCCTTCCGCAGCCGGGAAACCAAGCGCTGCAAGGCGTTCGCCGCTTCGGCGGGTGGACGCTCGCCCCAGATCCAGTCGACGAGCGTCGCTTTCGGGACCACCTGACCCGGTTCGAGCGCGAGGGCGACCAGCAGTCCCCGCAACCGGGCGCCCGGCACGTCGGCGAGCGCGCCGTCGTCCAGCCGTATTTCGAAGGGCCCCAGGATCCCGATCCGCACCCGGCCGATCTTGCCACGGACGCCGGTGTCCGAGCCGTGTCAGCCCCGTGTCAGCCCGGTCGGTGACCGTGGTCGGCACCACCACCACGAGAGGAACACCGATGAGCCAGGTCGACGTCCCGCACGGACTTCCCATGGAACGCGACGCGGGCCCCTTCGACCCGCCGCGCGAGATCACCCGGCTGCGCGAGGCTCGCCCGGTCAGCCCGCTGGTCTTCCCCGACGGTCACGAGGGCTGGCTCGTCACCGGCTACGAAGAGGTCCGGCAGCTGATGGCCGACACGCGGTTCAGCTCCCGCCTGGACCTCGACGTCATCCACGTGCCGTACGAGACGGGCATGCCGGTCGCCACCGAGCCGTCCCCGCAGATCCCGGGCATGTTCGTCGCCATGGACCCGCCGGACCACAGCCGGCTGCGCAAGCGGCTCACCGGCGCCTTCACCGTGAAGCGGATGAAGCAGCTCGAAGAGCACATCGCCGACGTCGTCGAGCGGCAGCTGGACCACCTGGCGCGGCTGGCTCCGCCGGTCGACCTGGTCAAGGAGTTCGCGCTCCCGGTGCCGTCGCTGGTGATCTGTGAACTGCTCGGCGTGCCGTACGCGGACCGGGAGAAGTTCCAGGCCGACTCCGCCCAGTTCATGGTCAGGGAGCAGTCGCTCGAGGAGAAGATGGGTGCGTACATCGCGCTCAACACGTACCTCTCCGAACTGGTCACGAGCAAGCGCGCCGAGCCGGGTGAGGACATCCTGTCCGACCTGGCCCGCCACGACGACCTGACCATCGAAGAGCTGACCGGCGCGGCCTTCCTGCTGCTGCTCGCGGGGCACGAGACCACTGCCAACATGCTGGCGCTGGGCACTTTCGCGCTGCTTGAACACCCCGCGCAGCGCGCCGAACTGCGCGCCGACCCGGAACTGCTGCCGGGCGCAGTGGAGGAGCTGCTGCGCTACCTGTCCGTGGCCGACATCTTCTTCCGGTACGCGACGGAAGACCTGGAACTCGGCGGGGAAACGATCGCCAAGGGCTCGACCGTCGTCGTCTCGCTGCTGGCGGCCAACCACGACCCGCGGCGCTTCGACAACCCGGACACGCTCGACATCCACCGCAACGCCCGTGGCCTGCTGTCCTTCGGTCACGGCATCCACCAGTGCCTCGGGCAGCAGCTGGCCCGCGTCGAAATGCGCGCCGGGTTCGGCGGCCTGCTGCGCCGCTTCCCGACCCTGGCACTGGCCGTCCCGGCCGGTGAGGTGAAACTGCGGACCGACATGAACATCTACGGCGTCCACGCGTTGCCGGTCACCTGGACGGAACAGCCGGCGTAGCTTGGAGTCGTGGACTGGCCGATCAAGCGGGTCGACCTCGGTGAGGTCGGTTACCACCAAGCTCTCGCCGACATGAACACGTGGGTGGAAGAACGTCAGCAGGGCTTGGCCGAGGACCGGCTCTTCCTCCTCAGCCATCCGCCGATCGTCACCTACGGCCCGCGCACCAAGCCCGAAGACCTGCCCGCCGATCTGCCGGCCGTCCAGGTCGACCGCGGCGGGTACGCCACCTACCACGGGCCAGGGCAGCTCGTCGGCTACCTCGTCGTCGACGTCAAGGCGCGCGGGCCCGTCGACATCGTGCGGTGGCTCGAAAACGGCCTGGTGGACGCCCTCGGCTGGCTGGGTTTTCCCGCGGTGCGGCGGGAAACGCCGAAGGGGGCGTCCAGCCTCGCCGGGGTCTGGACACCGGACCACCGCAAGGTCGCCTCGATCGGCATGCGGATCCGCCGCGGGGTCACCAGCCACGGCTTCGCGCTCAACGTCGACCCGGACATGACGGCCTTCCACCGCTTCACCGCGTGCGGTCTCGCCGACGTCACCATGGTGTCCCTCGCCGAGCTCGCCGCCGAACAACGACGGGGGACACCGTCCGATGCCGAGGTGCGGGACGCGGTTTTCGCTGCCCTCACCGCAGGAAGCTGATCACCGCGTCCCGCCCCGCGTGGCCGCGTTCGCGGTTCTGGATCGAGTGCGACGCGCCCGGCACGATCACCAGCTCACCGCGCGGGGCCTGCGCCGATTCCTCCCGCGCCCACTCCAACGGCGTCGAAAGGTCGTGGTCGCCGTTGAGCAGCAGCACCGGGACGTCCGGCAACGGTCCCGCCGGGTTCGAGCCGGGGCGTTCCGCCGGCCACGGCAGGCAGCTCTGGATGAACCCCTGCCGCGTGGCGACTTCGGTCGTGTACGGCCAGGTCGCGCTCGCCGGCAGCGTGCGTGCGGCCAGCGACAGCAGGGGTTGCCGGAACGGGACCGGGGTGGCCGCGGAGCCCCACGGGAAGCGCTGGTCGGCGCACAGCGTCGCCGCGTGGAGGCCGGCGCTGAACGACGCCGGGTCGTCGCCACCGGACTTGTAGGCCTCCAGCAGCTCGTCGAGGTGGGCCGGGGCCCCGCCGCGGGCTTCGTGGAGCGCGCCGATGATGTCGCCCGCCGCCGGGGCGCGGTAGGTCGGGTCGGCGAATTCGTACGAGACGATCGTGTCGAAGATCCGCACCCCGTCGGCCGCGCCGCGGTGGCGGACCACCCACGCCAGGTCTTCGGCCGGGTCGTAGCCGCAGGCCGGGGCCACCGCGCAGGCCGCGCGCAGCACGCGCGCCTCCGCCGTCAACCCCGTCAGGTACAGCGATGCGGACGCGGTCGCGTGGTGCGGCAGCACCGAATCGAGGACGACCTTGCTGACGTTGCGCGGGTGCGCGATCGCGTACCGCGCCGCGGTGAACGAGCCGTACGAGACGCCGTCGACGACCATCTTCGGCACGCCGAGCGCCTGCCGCAGCTGGTCGAAGTCCGCCACGGTCTGGTCGGTCGAGTACAGCGGAGCCGTGTGGCCGAGGATGCGCGCGCATTCCTTCACCGCATCGGGTGACGGCGTCGCGATGTCCGAACTGCCCATCTGCGCCTGCAGGCCGGGACACTGCAGCGCACCCGACGGCCCGGTGCCGCGCTGGTCGAGCATGACGAACCGGTAGTCCTTCGCGACTTCCGGCAGCCGTTGCGTGGCGATCCGCGTGATCGCGCCGACGCCGCCCTGCCCGGGGCCGCCGGTGAGGAACAGCAGCACGCCCTTGGGCGCGGTCACGTTGTCCGCGGTCGCCACGGGCAGGTCGAGCGTGCCCGGCACCCGGCCGGTGTGGTCGAGCGGCACGGTCAGGATCGAGCACGTGAAACCCGGTTGGCCCGGGCACGGATGCGGGTCCGTCAGCTTCGGTCGTCCCCCAGGACGCGCGTCGGCCGCGGCCACACCCCCGAGTGCGGCGGTCAGCGCCAGGACCAGCCCGGCGGTCAGCATCTTCCTGCGCATGGGTGCATCATGCGCACAACGGCGCGGAACCCGCATACCCCCGAACGGGGACCGTCACGGCCAGAGGCGCTCGCGGACCCACTCGCCGCCGGACTTCCGGTACCGCAGCCGCACGTGCCGCCGGTCGTGGCCGGCCTGCCAGAACTCGACCTCGTCCGGGTCCACGAGGTACCGCGTCCACGTTTCCGGGGCCACGTCCGGGTTGTCCGCAACCCAGCGTTCCGCTTCCGCGGCCGCCGCGTCGAGGTCCGCCGGATCGTGCAGCACCTGGGACTGGTGCCCGATGAACGCCTCGACGCGGGACGCCGGCGGCCGGGCCAGGAAGTCGGCCGCGGACACCTCGGGCGCGGCGGGGGAGACCGGGCCGCGCAGCCGGACCTGCCGGCCGCGGCCGGGCCAGAAGAACGTCAACGCGGCGCGCGGATCCTTGCGCAGCTGCAGGCCCTTGGGGCTTTCCGAGCTGGTTGCGACCGCCCAGCCGGCCGGCCCGACATCCTTGAGGATCACCACGCGGGCGTCGGGCGCGCCATCGGCGTCCACTGTGGACAGAGTGACGGCGTGCGGTGCCAGCACGTGCTCGCCGGCCTCGGTCAGCCACTCCAGGAACAGCGCCTGTGGGTCCGGGGGCGCGGTCTCCGGCGTGAACACGGGAAGTTCTTCGGGGAACGACGGCCAGCCGCGCAACTGCACCATGTCAGTAACCGTACGGGCCCTGCTGCGGCGGATGGCCCGGCGGTGGGTAGACCGGCGGCTGCGGACCGGCCGGGCCGGCGTACGGCGGAGGCGGCACCTGCGGCGCGGGCTGGGGCATCGGCTGCTGACCCTGCTGCTGCACCTGCTGCCACTGCTGCCACTGGACCTGCTGGTACACCTCGGCCGGCTGTGGGAAGCAGTATGTCAGCTTCGCGTTGACCGAGCCCTGCATCGCCGCGCCCCAGAGCTTGCCGCCGACGAACGCGTACATCTGCCCGGCCGAGAGGTCCACCGCGACCATCCGCGTCTCGCCGCCGAACTGGTTGGCCGACTTGGCCGACGCGGCCTGCGCGGCGTCGGGGTACACGCGTCCGCCGACGAGCCCGGCGATCACGACGGACCCTGCCGTCCAGCCCATGGTGCCGGTCAGGTTCGCGCGGGCGTGCTGCGTCGCGCGGCCGGTGAAGTCGTACAGCGCTGCGGCGCTGACCTCCGGGACGGCGGCGGCGATCACGCAGTAGTTCATCGTCGTGAGCAGGACCTGCTCGGTGAACAGCCCGACGACGGCCGTGGCGGGCCCGATCTGCACGGAGTTCAGCCGGCCACCGGCCCGCTGGATGCGCTCGGCCATCGCGCCGAGGTACTGCTCGGGGGTGAGCACGCCGCCATCGTCGCACGTCCGGTGGCCACGGCGACGTCAGCCAGCAGTTTTCACACACGCTTCATGGTTGACTGTGCGCGCTATGCGACGACTCGTACTTCTCGCGCCCGCCGTGGCCCTGCTGGCCGGCTGTGGCGCCACCATCGTGACCGGCACCGCGGCTCCCAGCCCGCCGTCCGCGTCCTCCGCCGTGGGCGCCGAGCTGCCCCCGGACCCCCAGCCGGGAGCGACCGAGGACTGCCCGTACCTCGGCAGCGAGGTCGTGGCCGAGGCGAACGGCCAGCACGTGTCGAAGGTGCGCGTGTCCGCCGACCAGCCGCACCCGGCGTGCTTCTTCTACCGCCCGGACGGGAAGATCCAGCTCACCGTGCGGGTGTACGTCGGGGACGTGAAAACGGCGACGGCGCTGGTCAACAAGGCGGCGCCGATCGATTCGTCCAACCCGGCCTCCGATCCGCCGGGCTGGAAGGGCGGCTACCTGTCCTCCGACGACGGCGCCGTTTACGCGGTCGCGAAGGGGGCATCAGCCGTCGTGGTGACGACCAACCAGAAGCAAAGCGTCAAAGCACGCACAGTGGCGAAGAAGGCTATCGCTGCCCTGAAGCTCTAGGTAGTGGGCTCCACACGGGTGAGTGATGTTGATCTTGTATTACGCTGTGCGTCACGCGCAGGCTTCGTGGACTCGCGCACCGCAGCCACCGGGGACCCCCACCCCGGGGCGGGGCACCAACTCTGCAAGGACAAAGGACAAGATTCGTGGCTGACACCCTCAAGGACATCCTGCTCGACTCCGGCCGTCGCCCGGCTGTCGTCTCCGACTTCGAGACCCTCGTCGACGCCGAGGTCTCCGACAAGGGCGGCGTTTCCGGTGCCGTCGTGAAGACCGGCTTCGCCGCGGTCAAGAAGATCAAGCCGGGCATCATCCCCTCGGCCGTCGACGCGCTGCTGCCGGACTTCGCCACCGCGCTCGAGCCGTTCTACGGCGACTACCGCACCAAGGGTGGCAACGACTTCGGTGCCTACCTGTCCAGCCGCTCGGACGAGGCTTCCGACGCGCTGCTGAGCGTCACCGACTCGCGCGCGGAGAAGAGCAGCCGCGACAGCATCAAGAAGGTCTACGGCAAGCTGCGCCCGAACGGCAAGAAGAACGTCGAGGAGGCGCTGCCGCGTCTCGGCCAGCTGATCGACAAGCACGCCGCTGCCGTCTGAGCGGACCCCAGGCACGACTGAAGAGGCCCCCGGTGCACCCCCGGGGGCCTCTTCGCGTCGTGTTCAGTTCTTCTTTTCGGCCGGCGCCGGTGAAGGCGCCTTACCGTTCGCCTGCGGGGCCGGCTTCGCCGCTTCGGCGGGCTTCGGCGCAGGCGGGGTGGCCTTCGGCGGCGCCGGGGCGACCGGAGGCTCCTGCTTCGAGCGGAGGGCGTAGGCGGCGCCCGCGCCGACTACGACCAGGCCGAGCAGCCACGGCCACTTGCGACGGCTGCGGGTGCCCTTGGCGGCCGACTTGGCCTCGGACACGGCGGCGTAGAAGTCCTTCTTCGCCGACTTGAAGTCCTTCTTGCCGCGGCGCTTCGACTCGCCGGCCGCCTTCGCGGCCTTGATGGCGGCCTTCTTCGCCTTGCGACCCGGCTTGCGCAGCTCGGAGAGGCGCGCGAGCGCCTCCTGGCGAGCGGCCTTCGAGCTCTTCTTGAGCTCCTTGCGGGTCAGTTCCGTCTTCTTCGCGAGCTTTTTCTGCGCGCGCCGCCCCTGCTTGACACCCTCGGTGACGAGTTTGTCGGCGGTCTCGACGGCCTGGGCTGTCGCCCGGGACATGGGCTTCACCTCATCATTCGTTTCGACGCTGCTCTGTTACCCGTAACCTATCGTGCCCCTTTTTTGAGCTCCCCGCTCTGTCCTTCTGGGGTCAAACCCCAGACCCCAGCCCGGGGCGAGCCCCCGAACCCCCCAAAGCTGCGGTAGATGGCACGATGAGTCTCGTGAAAGCTACGCTGCACACCAACCAGGGTGACATCCACCTGAACCTGCTCCCCGACCACGCGCCGAAGACGGTCGCGAACTTCGTCGGGCTGGCGGAAGGCACCAAGGAGTACACCCAGCCCAACGCGGCGGGGACGAACTCCGGCCCCTTCTACGACGGGTCGATCTTCCACCGGGTCATCGATGGCTTCATGCTGCAGGGCGGCGACCCGACCGGCACCGGCCGCGGCGGCCCCGGCTACAAGTTCGGCGACGAATTCCACCCGGAGCTGCAGTTCAGCAAGCCGTACCTGCTGGCCATGGCGAACGCCGGCCCGGGCACGAACGGCTCGCAGTTCTTCATCACCGTCGCGCCGACCACCCACCTGAACTTCCGGCACACGATCTTCGGCGAGGTGGCCGACCAGGAGTCGCGCAACGTCGTCGACACGATCGCCCGGACGTCGACCGGCCCGGCGGACCGCCCGCTGACCGACATCGTGATCGAGAAGATCACCATCGAGCACTGACGGCCTTGTCGGCGCGGACACCCGCTTTCGGGGGTCCAGGGGGCTTGCCCCCTGGCGGGGTCTGGGGCTCGGCCCCAGGAGTTTCGGTAGGTTGGTGACATCGTGAATCAACCGCCGAACCCCGCCGCCGAACAAGCCGCGCTTCCCGGGTGCTGGTGGCACCCGAACCGCCCGACCGGGCTGAGCTGTTCCCGGTGCGGGCGTCCGGCGTGCCCGGACTGCCTCCGCGAGGCCCCGGTCGGCTTCCAGTGCACCGACTGCGTGCACGCCGGCAGCCAGCAGCAGCGCCGTCAGCACCGTGACTACCAGGACGCCGGCCTCGGCGGCATGCGCACGATCGCCGGAGCCCGGCCGTCGTCGTCCGTCCTGGCGACGCAGGCCATCCTCGCCGTCAACGTCCTCGTCTTCCTCGTGACCGTGGTCCAGGCCCGCAGCCTGAACGACAACCAGACCTCCGGCCTCTTCCAGGTCGGCGTGCTGTGGGGGCAGGCGACGCTCGGCGCCGGCGAGTGGTGGCGGCTGTTCACCTCGGGCTTCCTGCACTACGGGCCCATCCACATCGCGGTCAACATGTTCTCGCTGTGGATGATGGGCCGCGCGCTCGAACCGGTCTTCGGCAAGGTCCGGTACCTCACGCTCTACTTCGTCTCGATGCTCGGCGCGTCGACGGCCGTGCTGCTCTTCGACAGCCTCGACGGTGGCACCGCCGGCGCGTCCGGCGCGCTGTTCGGCCTGATGGGCGCCTACGGCGTCATCGTGCTGAAGCTGCGGCTGAACCCGACCGGGCTGATCATCACGCTCGCGCTGAACGCGTTCATCACCTTCGGCGTCGCGAACATCTCGATCCTCGGCCACGTCGGCGGCCTGGTCACCGGTGCGCTGGTCACCGTGGCGATCCTCTACGCCCCGCAGGCACGGCAGGCCACCTACCAGGCGGCCGGGGTCGCCCTCCTCGTCGTCGCGATGATCGGGCTCCTGGTCTACAAGGACGCCCAGGTCGCGGCGCAGACGTGCCAGTTCGCCCAGTACCGCGGCGAGCAGGTCTACAGCTGCGGCTAGCTGCGCAGCGTGCTGAGCACGTCGAGGACGTCGCGGGGGTCCTCGCCGAGGTCGAGCCACCCGAAGACGTACAGCTGCTCCTCGTGCTCGACCTCGAGCGTGACGCCGTCGCGGCCCAGTCTGCGGGTCGTGCGCAGCCGCGTACGGGTCTGGGCCCACGGCAGCCGGTGCGTGCCGCTCAGCGTCCGGGCGACCAGGCCCTCGGTGCCGGCGGCCAGCCGGGGCCGCACGAGCGTCGAGTGGGCGGCGAACGCGCCGACGGCCAGCGTCGCCAGTGCGAACAGCACCAGGCCGCCGCGGTCGCCGGTCGCCGCGTCGGTCACCACGCCGGCCAGCAGCAGCGCGGTGACCGCCCAAGCCGATACCACAAGGGCCGGACGCGGCGCCCACGAGGTGGGGTAGTTATCCACAGGGGTTATCCACACTGGGGATGAGTCACACCGGTGTAATTCGGCGTCAAGCCGCCATTCGGAGTAATACTGCGCCGATCATTGCCACTCCGACCACAGGCAATCAACGCCAGCGCATAGTCATGAGCAGGCCCGCGATCATCAGCGCGAACCCGCCGGCGAAGTTCCAGTTCCCCAGGTCGGCCATCCAGGAGATCTTGTCCCCGGCGATGTAGTTCACCAGCAGCCACACCAGGCCCAGGACCATGAACCCGAACATCGGGATCTTCCAGGCGAGGCCGGTCGGGCCGGCGGCCCGCACCTTCACCGGCGTGCGCCGGTCGGCAGGTGGGGTGTAAGCGGTCTTCTTGCGGACCTTGGACTTGGGCATCGTGTGTTCCTCGCGGTGCTCTTCGGGCTCGTCTGGTGGCGATGTCCCGCTGAGGGTGCGCAACCAGCGCCACGTGCACACGTTAACGTAAACGACCGCAGGAAAGCAGCGGCCGGACTGGTCGGATTTTCCCGCACCGTGACATCGGCGTCACCCAGGGTTCGACGCGGCTTGAGAGGAGCTTGCGTGACGATGCGCGAAGGACCGGATGACGACCGGCGCAGACAGCCCGGACAACGGCCGATGCCCCAGCGACGTCCCGTGACGCCCCCGCGCGGCCAGGTGCCGCCCCACCAGCCCCAACGCGGCCCCCAGGGGCAGCCACCCCGGCGTCCGCAAGGGCCGCCGCCCCGTCGTTACGCCGGCCCGCCCCCGCTGCCCGGCGCGAACGAAGAGACCGTCATCTTCGCCCCGGTCGGGAGGGGCGGCACCGCGACCAAGGAGAAGACCGCCCCGCCCCCGCTCGGCAAGGGCGGCGTCGCGATCCGGACCGCCGGCGAAATCCTCATCACGCTCGGCCTGGTCGTGCTGCTGTTCATGGTCTACGAGCTCTACGTGACCGACCTGTTCTCGGCGGGCAAGCAGTCAGAGGCGAGCGACCAGCTCGACGGCGAGTGGGCGCACGACCGCACGCTGCACCCCGAGCTGATCGACGGCAAGGCGTTCGCCCGCATCCACATCCCCACCTTCGGCGTCGACTACAACTTCACCATCCAGGAGGGCACCGACGACGCCGCCCTCGAAGTCGGCCCCGGCCACTACAAGGGCACGTCGCTGCCCGGCGAGCCCGGCAACTTCGCCGTGGCCGGTCACCGCGTCGGCAAGGGTGCCCCGTTCAACGACCTGGACAACCTCTCATCTTGTGACCAGATCGTGATCGAGACCTCCGCGGACTTCTACATATACAAGGTCCTGCCGTACGACGACGAGGTGAAGGACTGGGCCGGTGGCAAGGGTGCCGACCCGAAGTGCAAGGGCGTCTCGACCCTGCGCGACCCGAACGCCGAAGACGGCGGCGCGTACAGCGAGACCTTCGGCCGCAAGGTCGTGCTGCCCAGCAACGGCACCGCGGTGAACCCGGTCCCGTACAAGGGCGCCGACGTGCTGCCGAAGGCCCAGCAGGCCGCGCTGCTCACACTCACCACCTGCCACCCGCAGTTCTCCGCGCGGGAGCGGCTCATCATCACCTCGGTGCTGACCCAGCAGGTGCCGAAGAACCAGGTCAAGAACTACGCCGACCTGCTTTCGAAGATCGGGGAGGCCTGATGTACGCCTGGATCTGGCGGAAGCTGCCCGGTCCGTTCGTGGCGAAGCTGTCCGTGGCGGTCGTGCTGGTGCTCGGCGTCGTCGCGCTGCTGATGTTCGTCGTGTTCCCGTGGCTGGAGCCGCGCCTGTGGTTCAACGAGGTCGCCGTCAACTGAGACGGAACCCGCCGCCGGAGGACCCGTGAAACGAGCCTCCGGCGCGCTGCGGGCTAGCAGTCCCGCAGTTCCGGGCTCTGGTTGAGCAGCTGGCCGCGCGGCGAGACGAACGCCCGGTAGCGATCACTGTCGAGTTCGGACTTCTTGAACACGGCGACGCGGTGGCAGTTCTGGAAGGCCAGCTTGACGCCGAAGTGCCGCTCGAGACCACCGCGGATCGCGTCCGACGCCAGCGCCCGCAGCAGCTGGCCGCGGGCGGCTTCGCTCGGGGGCGGCGTCTCGTTGTCGGCGAAGCCGTCCGCCGCGCCCTCGGCGTCGGCGATGACGCCGGTGATGACCTCCCAGGCGTAGGGCAGGGACTCCTTGACGCAGGTGACGAACTCGGCGTCGGTGACCTCCCCGCGCTCGGCCTTTTCCAGCAACGCGGGTGACACGTCCAGGGACATCGAACCTCCAGTTTGAGCAGGGCCACCTTCCTGGCTACCGCCCGGGTGGCCCGGCCACAAGAGAAAACGATGATCATCACCACTTTGGCCGAAGCGGTGGTCACTCCCAGCGGAACAGCCGTGCCGCCAGTGCCGTTCCGACCACCGCGAAGCCGCCGAGCACGGCCAGCTGCAGCGGCTGCACGCCGGTGCCGACCCAGGCGTCCTGCAGCGGCTGCGACCCCGGCGGCACGTAGTCGCCGATCCGGCGGAGCACCTCCGGCAGCAGCGGCCGCGGCAGGTACACGCCACCGAAGAACATGGTCGGCAGGAACGCGATCATCGCGACCCCGGACGCGGCCTTCGACGTCCGGGCGACCGCGGCCGCGATCAGGCCGAGCGCGAACATCGAGACCACGCCGAGCACCAGCGTCAGCACGAACGACAACGGGTGCTTCGGCAGCGGGACGTCGTAGACGGCGTTGGCCAGCCCGAGCACGAGCCCGATGCCCGCCAGCGCGACCACGACGTGGATCAGCAGCTGCGCGCCCAGCAGGTTCACCGGGTGCACCGGTGTGGTGGACAGCCGGCGCAGCACGCCCTGCTCGCGGTAGGTGGCGACGGCGGCCGGGATCGACTGCAGCGCGAGCATCGCGAGGCTGATGACGATCAGCGAAGGCACCCAGGCGTCGATGAACCGGTACCCGCCGGCGGCCGGGCTCGGTTCGGACATGCCCGGGATGGCGCCGATCGCGAGCAGCAGGACCGACGGCAGCAGGATGCCGGCCACGCCCACGAACGGCGAGCGGAGGAAGAGCTTCGTTTCGGTGGTGGTGATCTTGGCGAAGGTGGTCATCGGGCACTCCTCGTGAGCGAGACGAACGCGTCGTCCAAAGTGGAGGCTCCGGCCGTGGCGCGGAGCTCGGCCGGGGTGCCGGTGGCGGCCACGCGCCCGGCGTCGAAGATCGCGACGCGGTCGCAGAGCCGCTCGGCCTCGTCCATGAAGTGGGTGACCAGCAGGACCGTGACGCCCGTGGCGCGGACGCCCTCGACGAGCCGCCACGTTTCGCGGCGGGCGTGCGGGTCGAGCCCGGTGGTCAGCTCGTCGAGGATCGCCAGCTCGGGCCGCCCCACGAGTGCCAGCGCGATCGACATGCGTTGTTTCTGGCCGCCGGAAAGCTTCCCGAAGTAGCTGCGGGCGTGGTCACGGAGGTCGAGCTGGTCGAGCAGGGTGTCGACGTCGGCCGGCTCCGGGTAGAAGGCGGCGAACAGTTCCAGCGCTTCCCGCACCCGCAGTTTCGCGGGCAGCCGGCTCTCCTGGAGCTGGACGCCGACGCGGTGGGTCAGCGCCGCGCGGTCGGTCGCCGGGTCCAGGCCGAGCACGGAGATCGTGCCGCCGTCGGCCTGGCGGAGTCCTTGGAGGCATTCGACGGTGGTGGTCTTCCCGGCGCCGTTGGTGCCGAGGATGCCGAAGATTTCGCCACGCTCGACGGTGAACGAAACGCCGTCGACCGCGACCCGGGTGCCGTAGCGCTTGCGGAGGTCGGTGACTTCGATGAGTGGCATGGCTCCGAACCTACGAACTCGCGCTTGCGTCGGGAATGACGCTGAAACCCCAGCTCAGGTAGCGTTTTGCTGAAGCGGGGGTGGGGCTTCCCCCACCCCTTTCGTGGGGCTTCGCGCAGTGCGCGCCCCGGCTTCGGCCGGCGAGGATCTCAGGGGAAGGAGGTGCCGGGTGCCGTACCTGCGTGCGCTGGGCCGGGCGCTGGCGCTGGCCGCGTTCTCGCTGCTCAGCTGGGTGGACGTGCTGATCCAGCTGGTCACGTTCGCGATGCTCTGCGGCGGGCTGGTCTTCTTCTTCGGCCCCACGGTCTTGTGGGCCCGTGGCCGGTCGGCGACCGTGCGCGCGCTGGCCGCGCGCTGGTGCGGCGTCGAGATCGAAGCGCCGTACCGGCCCGAGCCGCCGGAGCCGGCGCGGGAGCGCGACGGCTGGTACCGCGACGGCAACCAGCTCTACAAGCGGGCGTTCTGGATCCGCTGGCAGCACCGGCTCACCTGGGCGATGGAGGACCCGGCGACGGGCCGCGAGTTCACCTGGCAGCTCGTGAACCCGCTGTGCACGCTGTTACTGCCGGTGGCCGTCCTGCTCGGCGGCCCGGCCGTGCTGCGCGGCTACGGCCGGTGGACGCGCTGGTGGATCGGCCCTCGCCCGCCCGCCGAGCCCACGCGCAAGAACTGGCTGCACCGGCACCTCGAAGCGCTGGGTCACCAGGCCGGATTCTTCGCGGTTTCGGTGGTGCTGCTGATCTTCTCGACCTTCCAGCTGGTCGTCATGGTCTTCTTCATGCCGGTGGCCACTCCGGTCGTGCTGGCGAACCGGACGATCACGGACACGCTGCGCCGGGAGGCCGGGAAATTGACGGGCGTGCCGATCGCGCGGCCGTACCTGCCGCCGCCGGGATTGCCGGTGCCCCGCCCCGATGGGCTCTACCAGGCAGGCAACCATCTGTACGAGGAGCCGTTCTGGCCGGTCCAGCACGCCCGCACGCGGTGGGTGTACCGCGACCGCGGCACCTGGCGCGACCTCGCCTGCGGCCTGCTCTTCCCGCTGGTTTCGCTCGTCCTGATCCTTCCGACGGTCGCTTTGGCCGGCCGAGGACTCGTCGGACTCGCGGCGCTCTGGATCTGGCGGCCGTTCGTGTCGCCGCATGTCGACTGGTTCCCGTTGCCCGAGGTGACGACGCACCTCGGCGCGCTCGCGCAGACACCCGTCCTGCTGGCCATGGCTGTCGCCGGGCTGGTGCCGGCGCCGTGGCTCGCCCGGCAGCAGGTGCGGTTCGCCCGGGTGTGGCTCGGGCCGACCGAGTCGTCCCGGCTGGCCCACCGCGTCGAGCGGCTGAAGCAGACCCGTTCCGACGTCACGGTCACGCAGGCGGCGGAGCTGCGCCGGATCGAGCGCGACCTGCACGACGGCATCCAGTCGCGGCTGGTCGCGATGGGCATGAAGCTCGGCGCGGTCGAGGCACTGGTGGACACCGACCCGGAGGCGGCGAAACGGCTCGCGGCGGAGTTGCGCGCGTCGTCGTCGGAAGCGCTCACCGAGCTGCGAGTGCTGATCCGCGGCATTCACCCGCCGGTGCTGTCCGAGCGTGGGCTGCTGGACGCCGTGCGCGCGCTGGCCCTGGACAGCCCGCTGAAGACGCAGGTCACGGGCTCGCTGCCGGGACGAGTCGAAGAACCGGTGGAGGCGTGTGTGTACTTCGCGGTGTCCGAACTGCTCGGCAACGCGGCCAAGCACGGCGCGAAGCGGGTGACGATCGATGTCGCCTTCGCGGACGACCTGCTCACGGTGGTGGTGACGGACGAAGGCCCGGGTGGCGCGAACCCGGCACGCGGCTCCGGGCTGCGCGGAATCGAGCGCCGGCTGGGCGGCTTCGACGGTAGGTTGACGCTGACCAGCCCGATCGGCGGCCCGACGAAGGCGACCCTGGAGATCCCGTGCTTGAGCACCCCAGAACCGTCATCGCCGAAGACCAGTACCTCCTCCGAGACGGCTTGACGCATCTCCTGACGGCACACGGCTTCGACGTCGTCGCGGCGGTCGCGAGCGGCCCCGAGCTGGTGGCGGCGTTGCGCGAACACCGGCCCGAGGTGTCCATTGTGGACGTGAGGATGCCGCCGACCAACACCGACGAAGGACTGCAGGTTTCGCTGGCGGCGCGCCGGGAGTTCCCCGGGCTGCCGATCCTGGTGCTGTCCCAGCACGTCGAGCAGCTGTACGCCCGCGAACTGCTGGCCGACGGCACCGGCGCGATCGGCTACCTGCTGAAGGACCGGGTGTTCAACGCGGACCAGTTCATCGACGCGGTCCGCCGGGTGGCGGCGGGCGGCACGGTGATGGACCCCGAGGTGATCGCGAAACTGGTGGCGGGCAACGCGTCCGACCCGCTGGCGGCATTGACACCGCGCGAGCGCGAAGTGCTGTCCCTGATGGCGGAAGGCTGCTCCAACGCGGCGATCGCGGCCCGGCTGCACTTCAGCGAAGGAGCGGTCGGCAAGCACACGGCCAACCTCTTCACCAAGCTCGGCATCACCGCCTCGGACGACACGAACCGCCGGGTCATGGCGGTTCTCGCCTACCTCGGCGCGGGGACTTAGCCGCGCGAGACGCGCGTCATCTCCTCGCGCTCCACCACCTTGATGCGCTCGCGGCCCGCCGCCGTGCCCAGTGCCTTCTCGTGCGCGTCGAGCTTGCCCCAGCCTTCCCAGGTCGTGAACGGGATTCCGCGCGTCCCGAGGAAGTCCAGGATCGCGTCCGGCGAGCCGTACTTCGGCGCGCGAAGCGTTTCCGCGTCCGACAGCAGGCTCGCGATCGTCTCGGCCGCGTCGCCCTTCGTGTGACCGATCAGGCCCACCGGGCCGCGCTTGATCCAGCCCGTCACGTAGACGCCCGGTAGCTGGTTGTCGTCCAGGTCCAGCACGCGGCCCGCCTCGTTCGGCACGACGCCCGCCACGTGGTCGAACGGGAGCTCCGGCAGGTGCGACGACAGGTAACCCACCGCGCGGTACACCGCCTGGACGTCCCAGTCGTGGAACTCGCCCGTGCCGCGGACGTTCCCGTCGCCGGTCAGCTCGGTCCGCTCGGTGCGCAGGCCGGTGACGCGGCCGTCCTCGCCGACGACCTCGGCCGGTGAGTGGAAGAAGTGCAGGTGCAGCCGGCGCGGGCGTGAACCGGGCTCGCGGATCGCCCACTCCTGCAACGTCTTCACGACCATGTCGATCTGCTTCGACGCCCGCAGCGCCGCGATGCTGCCCTCGTCGAACTCGATGTCCTCGGGGTAGACGATGACCTCGACGTTCGGCGAGTGGTCCAGCTCCCGCAGCTCCAGCGGCGTGAACTTCGCCTGCGCCGGGCCACGGCGGCCGAACACGTGCACGTCCGTCACCGGGCTCGTCCGCAGGCCCTGGTACACGTTGTCCGGGATGTCCGTGGTCAGCAGCTCGTCGGCCGTCTTCGCCAGGATGCGCGCGACGTCCAGAGCCACGTTCCCGACACCCAGCACCGCGACCGAAGAAGCGGTGAGCGGCCACGAGCGCGGCGCGTCCGGGTGGCCGTCGTACCAGGAGACGAAGTCCGCGGCGCCGTAGCTGCCGTCGAGGTCGATGCCCGGGATGTCGAGCGCGCGGTCGGCGGACGCGCCGGTCGAGAAGATCACCGCGTCGTAGAACTCGCGCAGCTCGTCGAGCTTGATGTCGGTGCCGTAGCCGATGTTGCCCAGCAGCCGGATGTTCGGCTTCGAAAGCACCTTCTCCAGCGCCATCACGATGCCCTTGATGCGGGGGTGATCGGGCGCGACGCCGTACCGGATCAGCCCGTAAGGCGCGGGCATCCGCTCGAACAGGTCGATGGAGACGTCGGCGTCGGACTTGTCCAGGATGTCGGCGGCGTAGATCCCGGCGGGACCGGCGCCCACCACGGCTACGCGAAGAGGTCGGCTCACTCCTTCCACGGTAAGTTAGGTTGACCTAACCTAAAATGTGATTTGGCGTACGGTCCACCTGCTGGGAGCCGGTAAGCTCGGCGCCATGCGCGTTCTCGTCGTCGACAACTACGACAGCTTCGTCTACAACCTGGTCCAGTACCTGGCCCAGCTCGGCGCCGACTGCACGGTCTGGCGCAACGACGTCGTGGACCTCGACCGCGTGCCCGAGTTCGACGCCGTGCTCGTCTCCCCGGGCCCGGGGACCCCCGAACGCGCCGGTCAGAGCATGGACGTCGTCCGGAAGTGCGCCGAGACACGCACGCCGATGCTCGGTGTCTGCCTCGGCCACCAGGCGCTGGGCGTCGTCTACGGCGCGACGGTCGACCGCGCCCCCGAGCTGCTCCACGGCAAGACGAGCCAGGTGCGCCACACCGGCGTCGGCATCCTCGAGGGCCTGCCCGAGGAGTTCACGGCCACCCGGTACCACTCCCTGACCGTGGTGCCCGGCACCATTTCCGACGCCGTCTTCGAGATCACCGGCCGCACCGAGTCCGGGATCGTGATGGGGATGCGCCACCGTGAGCTGCCGCTGGAAGGTGTCCAGTTCCACCCGGAGTCCGTGCTCACCGAGGGCGGCCACCGGATGCTCGCGAACTGGCTCGCCGCCGCGGGTCACCCCGTCGACCCGGCCCGGGTGAACGAACTCGAGCGCGCGACCAAGGCGCTCCAGAAGGCCGCTGTTGCGTGATCCGGCTCGAGGGGGTCGGCAAGCGGTACGGGCGCGGTGACTTCGTCCTGCACGACGTCGACCTGACCGTCGAGCCGGGGCACGTCGTCGGGATCCTCGGCAGCAACGGCTCCGGCAAGTCGACGCTGCTGCGGATCATGGCCGGTGTCTCGCACCCGACCACCGGCACGGTGGGCGGCACCCCGCGGGTCGGCTACCTGCCGGACCGCTTCCCGGCGGGCCAGCGCATGGGTGCCCGGGCCTACCTGCGGCACATGGCACGCATCCGCGGGCTCACCGACCTCTCGGCGATCGACCCGCTGCTCGAACGGCTCGCCCTCGTCGGCGGCCCGACGGCGCCGCTGCGCACCCTGTCCAAGGGCAACGCCCAGAAGGTGGGGCTCGCGCAGGCCGTGCTGGTCCGGCCCGACCTGCTGATCCTCGACGAGCCGTGGTCCGGCCTGGACGTGGGGACGCACGCGATCCTCGGCGAGCTCGTGGCCGAGACGCGGGCGCGCGGGGCGAGCGTCGTGTTCACCGACCACCGGCCGGCGGTGGTGCACGACCACGCCGACGTCGTCCACCTCATGGACGAGGGCAGGCTCACCGCGGAAAGCGCGGAGCCGACCACGCGGATCGTGCTCCGGGGCCGCGGAACCGGGTGGGCGGACGAGCCCGGCGTGCGGCACGTCGTCGCGGAAGGGTCCCAACTGGCGCTCACCGTCGAAGTCGGCTGCGTCGACGCCGTGCTGCTGCGCGCGCTCAAGGACGGCTGGTCGGTGCGGGAGGTGGCGCCGTGCTCGCCCTGACGCGGTACTACCTGGCGCTGCTCGGCCATTCGCAGCGGTACCTGCCCGCCTTGCTGGCGTACCTGGCGCTGTGCGTGATCCTCTACGCCGGTCCGCCCTCGCCGCAGCTGCCGCTGATCGGCGTGAGCGCCGGCGGGTTGCTGGTCGTCTCCTGCTGGCTGACGATCGCCCTGCTCGACATCGAAGACCCCGTGCAGCGCCTGATCACCCTGAGCCATGCGCGGCAGTGGCGGCGGATGATCGCCGGCGCGGTCCTCACCGTGCTCGCCTGCGCGCTGGTGCTCACCGTTCTCACCGTGGCGTGGTCGGCGCTGAAGGCGGTGAAGGTCCAGCCGTCGGCGCTCGGCATCGGGTTGCTCGCGCACCTCGCGTGCGCGGTGCTGGGCATCGCGATCGCGCTGCCGTGCTCGCGGCTGCTGGTCCACCGCATCGGCTGGACGGTGCTCGCCGCGGTGATCACGCTCGGCGTCGTCCTGCTGGCGAAGATCCCGCTGGTCCACCCGCTGCTGCACGCCCTGACCGACGACGAACCGGTCGGCGGCCCGCTGGTGCTGGCGGCGGTGACGTCGGTGGCGATGCTGGCCGTCAGCTTCGCGGTCGTCTCGGCCCTCGTCCACCGCCGCTCCTGACTGCAATGTGCACTGTTCAAATCCCCGCCCGCTCTTCCTGGGAAGCCATGGGGCCGACTAAGGTTCGGGTCCTCTCCGGTTCCGGGTGAAGGGAGAACGGGTGACGGCTGGGATCGTCGCGATCACCGTGCCAGACTCCGACGCCGAGCTTCCGGAGCTCGCCGCCTGGTTACGCGGGGAGGACGCGCTCCGCGGTCGCGTCCAGGTCTTCGACGCCGTCGTGGTCGGCGTGTCGAGCAACTCCGCCGGCGTCTTCTGCCGCTCGCTCTTCGCGTGGCTGCTGCGTTGCCAAGCCCGTGTCTCACTGAAGGTCAAACGCTCCGGCGCCGCCGAGGAACTCGAGCTCGACTGCGGTGCCGCGAGCGACGCCGAGCAGGTTCTCTTTGCCGTCCAAGGGTTCCTCGACCAGCCCTGAACGACCAGCCCTTAACAAGAAAAGGCCCGCACGGCGAACCGTGCGGGCCTTCTTCGCGGAAGCCGGATCAGGGGCCGGAGGTCTTCGTCGTCGTCGGGAACAAGCTCTCCGCGACGTTGACGTTGACTGTCTGGTTCTTGTCGATCTGGGTGCCCGCCCGGGGACTCTGGCCGGTGATCGTGCCTTCCGGCTGGCCGCTCGTCCGATCCGCCCGCTGGTTGATCGTCCCGGTCCAGCCCATACTCTGCAGCTTGGCCTGTGCGTCTTCGAACGTCATCCCGACCAGGCTCGGCATCTGGATCTGTTGCGGCTGGGTCTGGTCAGGGCCCGTCGACACGGTCAGCGTGATCACCTCGCCCACCGCCAGCTGACCGCCGTTCGGGTTCTGGGTGATGACCATGTCCTTCGGCACCGTGTCCGACGCCTGTTCGAGCTTCTTGGTCTTGAAGCCCTGGCCTTCCAGCGTCGACTTGGCCTGCGAGTACGGCTTGCCGGTGAAGTCGGTGACCGACTTGAGCTGCTTCGACTTGCCGATCGTGATCCTCACGGAGCTGCCCGCCTCGACCTCCGACGACGCGGGCGGGGTCTGCGACTGCACCAGGCCGGCCTGGTTCGGGTCTTGGACCTCGGTCTCGTCGACATTCGGGTCGAGGGTCAGTTTCGCGTCGGTCAGGGCCTTCAGGGCCTGATCACGCGTCTTGCCCTTGAGGTCCGGCACCTGGGACTTGCCCGCCGCGACGCCGAAGTACAGCACGATCTTCGTGTTGGTCGCGACCTGGGTCCCGACCGACGGGTCGATCTTGATGACCCGGTTGACGTCTTCCTGGCCGCACTGCGGGCTGCCGTCGGTCGGCTGCACCCCGCAGGTCACCTGCTTGGGCTCGACCGTGCCGTTGAACCCCCGGCCGATCAGCGTCTCCCGCGCCTGGGGGACCGTCTGGTGCAGCACGTCCGGGACCGCCACCAGCGTCGCTTCGTTGTTGTTCTTGAACGACCCCGACAGCCACATGATCAGCAGCACCGCGCCCAGCACGAACACCGCGGCCACCGCGGCGAGGATCGTGCGACGGCGGCGCTTCGCCTTCGGGTCCTCGTTGTCCGGCTCGCTGTACTCCTCGTAGCGCTGCGGCTGGCGCCGGTCGGAGTTCATGACCTGGGTGCGCTCGTCCTCGGACATCACCATCGGCGCGGCCGGGCGCTGGCCTGACAGCGTGCGCACCAGGTCCGAGCGCATCTCCGCCGCCGACTGGTAGCGGTTCGCCGGGCCCTTGGCCAGCGCCTTCAGCACGACCGCGTCCAGCTCCGGCGCCACCGCCGGGTTCACCGACGACGGCGGGTTCGGATCCTCACGGACGTGCTGGTAGGCGACCGCGACCGGGGAGTCACCGGTGAACGGCGGCTCGCCGGTGATCAGCTCGTACAGCACGCAGCCGGCGGCGTAGACGTCCGAACGGGCGTCGACCGACTCGCCGCGGGCCTGCTCCGGCGACAGGTACTGCGCCGTGCCGATGACCGCGGCCGTCTGGGTCATGGCGGACTGGCCGTCGTGCATCGCGCGCGCGATGCCGAAGTCCATCACCTTGACCGCGCCGTTCTTCGTGATCATCACGTTGGCCGGCTTGACGTCGCGGTGCACGATGCCGTGGCGGTGCGAGAAGTCCAGCGCCGCGCAGACGTCGGCCATGACCTCCATGGCCCGCTTCTGCGACATCGGGCCCTCGGTCTTGACGATGTCGCGCAGCGTCCGGCCTTCGACGTACTCCATGACGATGTACGGCAGCGGACCGAACTCGGCGTTCGCCTCACCCGTGTCGTAGACCGCGACGATCGCCGGGTGGTTCAGCGCGGCGGCGTTCTGCGCTTCCCGGCGGAAGCGCTCCAGGAACTGCGGGTCCCTGGCGAGATCGGCACGGAGGATCTTGATCGCGACTTCCCGGCCCAGGCGCACGTCGTGTCCGTGGTGGACCTCGGACATGCCTCCGTAGCCGAGCGTTTCGCCCAGCTCGTACCGGTTGGAGAGCAGTCTGGATGTGCTCATCTCTGGGTGCCGTTCCATTCCGTCCAAGGTGTGGTCATGATGCCTTGCGGGCCATCGTCGGTCGCGCCGGGAGTGTCCGCCGGGTAGACGTTCGAGCCGACCGGCTCCTCCGTGGGCGCCTGTCTGCCCGGGACCACCTGGCTCTGCGTCTGGCCGGTGCGCGGTGGCGAGCCGGAGTCGCCGATCATCTTCGCCACCAGCACGATGCCCGCGACCAGGACAACGAGCAGGATCACCGCGAGAAGCGCCCACCAGCCCCACTGGGACCGCCTCCGGGCGGCCGGCACCATGAGCGGGCGCACCGCGGGCCGGGACGGCGGGCCGAGGACGACCATCGGGTTCATCGCCGGGGACGGCGGGCCGACGGGCATGTGCTGCTGCTGCGGGGGAAGCTGCTGCGGGAGCACCGGCACCGGAACCGACGGCGGGGGCTGCAGCGGTTGCGGCTGCTGTGGTTGCTGGGGGTGCTGACCGGTCGTGTACGTGGCGTTGACCAGCCCGGACGGCGTCGGCAGCGGCAGCCCGGCGCGGACCGCGGCGACGGCGGCCGCGAACTCGCCGCCGTTGTTGTAGCGCTGCCGCGGATCCTTGACCAGCGTCGCGTCGATCACCGCGCGCGCCGCGGGCGGCACGTCCGGTGGCAGGGGCGGCGGCATGTCGCGGATGTGCATCATCGCGACCGTCACGGCGTTCTCGGACAGGAACGGCCGGTGCCCGGCGAGGCATTCGTAGCCGCACACGGCCAGCGAGTAGACGTCGGACGCCGGCTCGGCCGGGTGCCCGAGCGCCTGCTCCGGCGCGATGTAGTGCGCGGTGCCCATGACCATGCCGGACCGGGTGACCGGGGCTGCGTCGGCGGCCTTCGCCACCCCGAAGTCGGTGATCTTCACCTGGCCCGCCGACGTCACGAGGATGTTGCCCGGCTTGACGTCGCGGTGGACCAGGCCCTGCTCGTGCGCGGCCTGCAGCGCGTTGCCCGCCTGCTCCAGCATGTCGAGCGTGAACTCCGCCGACAGCCGCCCGTGCTTGGCCAGCAGCCCGGCCAGCGGGTCACCGTCGACGAGCTCCATCACGAGGTACGCGATCGACAGATCGCCGTCGAGGATGGTTTCGCCGTAGTCGTGCACCGCGGCGATGCCGGGGTGGTTCAGGGACGCCGTCATCCGCGCTTCGGTGCGGAAGCGGTGGAGGAATTCGGCGTCGCCGGAGAGTTCGGCCTTGAGGACCTTGACGGCCACGGTCCGGTCCAGCCGGGTGTCGCTGGCCTGCCAGACCTCTCCCATCCCGCCGACGGCGATCCGGCTCGTCAGCTTGTACCGCTCAGCCAGCAGCTGACCCGAGGACAGCATGCGTCATCCACCCCCGAGCTTGGCGTTGATCGCCGCGCGGCCGATTTCCGCCGCGACCGAGCCGCCGGTGGCCGCGAGCCCGCGGTCACCGCCGCTCTCGACGATCACGGCGACCGCGATCTGCGGGTTGGCCGCGGGGGCGAAGGCGGTGTACCAGGCGTGCGGGGCGGTGTTCTTGGAGTCCGCGCCGTGCTCGGCGGTGCCGGTCTTCGACGCGATCTGGATGTCCGCGCGCTTGCCGCCACCCTTGGTGAAGCCTTCGGAAGCGATCATCATGTCCTTGAGGATCGCGGCGTTCGACGACGACAGCGCCGGTGTGCCGGTGAGTTCGGTGGGGCTGAAGTCCTCGATGGTCGACAGGTCCGGTGCCAGCACCGACTGCACCAGCTGCGGCTTCATCGCCATCCCGCCGTTGGCCACGGTGGCCGCGAGCAAGCAGTCCTGCAGCGGGGTCAGCCGGACGTCGCGCTGGCCGATCCCGCTTTGGTAGAGCGCGCCCTGGGAGTCGAGCGGCCCGACGGTCGACGCCGCGACCTTCATCGGCACGGTCAGGTCGGTCTGCCCGACGCCGAAGTTGGCCGCCGTCTTCTTGATCTTGTCCGAGCCCAGCTGGCCGGCGAACTGCGCGAACGGCACGTTGCAGGAGTGCGCGAGCGCGTCCTTGAACGTGTTGCCCTGGCAGGGGCTGCCCGCGTAGTTCTCCAGCGTGACGTTGGTGCCCGGGAGCTTCGTGTTCGGCGCCGTGTCGACCGGGGTGTCCGGGCCCTTGCCGTCCTCGAGCGCGGCCGACGCGATGATCAGCTTCATCGTCGAACCCGGCGGGTAGGTCTCGGAGATCGCCCGGTTCAGCATGGGCTTCTTGGGGTCCTTGTTGTTCGCGTTCCAGGCGTCGCTCTGGGCCTTCGACGTGTGCGAAGCCAGCTGGTTCGGGTCGTACGACGGCGTCGAGACCATCGCCAGGATCTTCCCGGTGCTCGGCTCCATCGCGACGACGGCGCCGGTGTAGCCCTTCTGCGTCATCAGGTCGTACGCGGCCTTCTGCACGGCCGGGTCGATGGTCAGCCGGACGTTGCCGCCGCTCGGGTCGCGGCCGGTGACCATGTCCGACAGCCGCCGCACGAACAGCCGCGGGTCGGAGCCGTTGAGGACGTCGTCCTCGGAACGCTCCAGGCCGCCGGCGCCGTAGTTGATCGAGTAGTAGCCGGTGACCGGCGCGTACATCGGGCCGTCGACGTAGGTCCGGGTGTACTTGTACTTGTCGTTCGACGGGTTGACGTTGGCCAGCACCTCACCGTTGGGCGACACGATCTTGCCGCGCTGGCGGGCGAACTCGTCGTAGAGCACACGCGCGTTCCGGGAGTCGGTGCGGTAGGCGTCGGCCTTCACCACCTGGATGTAGGTGGTGTTGGCGAGCAGCAGGACGACCATGACGAGCATCGCCATGCCGACCTTGCGGAGCGGGGTGTTCATGCCTGCGCCTCTCCATCCGCCGGCGGGCGCTGCACGAGCACGGTGTGCGCCTCCGCGATCGGCGCCTGCGGCTGCTGCTGCGCCTTCGGGCGGGCCACGGGCTTGCGGGCCGCGTCGGAGATGCGGAGCAGCAGCGCGACGAGGATGTAGTTCGCGAGCAGCGACGAACCACCCTTGGACAGGAACGGGGCGGTGATACCGGTCTCCGGGATGAGTTTCGTGACCCCGCCGACGACGACGAAGATCTGCATGACCATGGTGAACGCGAGCCCGCCGCCCAGCAGCTTGCCGAACGTGTCGCGCACGGCGAGCGCGCTGCGCATGCCGCGCATGGCGACCAGCAGGTAAAGCATCAGCACCGCCGCCAGCCCGATGAAGCCGAGCTCCTCGCCGATCGACGCGGTGATGAAGTCGGTGTTGGCCTCGGGGACCATGTCCGGCCGCCCGGCACCGAGCCCGGTGCCGCCGACGCCGCCGGTGCCGAGCCCGAACAGGCCCTGCGCGAGCTGGTAGCCGCCGCCCGCCTGGTCGTAGGTGGCCAGCGGGTCCAGCCAGTTCGCCACGCGCTGCTGGACGTGCGTGAAGAGTTTGTACGCGATCATGCAGCCGACCGCGAAGAAGCTGAGCCCGAGGACCACCCAGATGGCTCGCTCGGTCGCGACGTACAGCATCACCAGGATGACGCTGAAGAACAGCAGCGACGTGCCGAGGTCCTTCTCGAACACCAGGATGCCGATGCAGGCGAACGCGGCGATCAGGATCGGGCCGAGGTCGCGGGCCCGCGGCAGCTCGACGCCGACGAGCTTCTTGCCCGCCACCATGAACAGGTCCCGCTTCGACACCAGGAACGAAGCGAAGAAGATCATCAGCAGGATCTTCGCGAACTCGCCCGGCTGGATCGAGAAGAACGGCAGCTTCAGCCACACCTTGGCGCCGTTGACCTCGGACAGGCTCGACGGCAGCAGCGCCGGCAGCGCCAGCGCGACGATCCCGATCAGGCCCGCGGTGTAGCCGTAGCGCGTCAGCGTGCGGTGGTCGTTCACCACCACCAGCACGACGACGAAGAACACCAGCGAAATCACCGTGAACAGCACCTGCGAGGTGACCGCGGGCGTGTAGTCCTTGCCCTGCTGCGTGGCTCGTTCCGCCAGGGCCAGGTCGATCCGGTGGATCATCACCAGCCCGACGCCGTTCAGCAGCGCGACACAGGGGAGCAGCACCGGATCGGCGTAGGGCGCCCACTTGCGGACGGCCAGGTGCGCCGCGCCGAAGATCCCGAGATAGGCGAGGCCGAGCCAGATGATCGACCAGGTCAGCTCCTGCTCCTGGTTCGCCTCCACCAGCACCAGCGCGACGGTGACGATGAACGCCGCGAACCCCAGCAGCACCAGCTCGGTGTTGCGGCGGGTCGGGACCTCGCGCGGCGGGTTCGTCTGGAACTGCGCGGCGAGCGGTTCGGCGGGACGCGCGACAGGCTGGCTCATCAGTTACCGCCTCCCGTCGTCGGTGCCGTCGAACTCGGCGTCGAGCAGTCCCTCCCCGCTGGCTGGTTCACCGACGACGGAGCAGTGGAGCCGGCCGGAGCCGACGGAGTCGTCGTCGGCGTGACCGAAGGGGTCGGCGTCGAGGACGGGGTACCGCCCGCCGGCGCGCAGTTGTTCAGGCGCTTGTGCAGCTGCAGGAAGTCGTCGATGTACCTCCGGGCGTCATCGAGGCTGTCCTTCCTGACGCCGTTCTGCACCGCCAGCCGCGCGTCTTCCTGGAGCTGGTCGACGCGCAGCTTGTCCGTGCACACCTGGGTGGGCGGGCAGGAGCCCTGCTCGTAGGTGTGCAGGTCGATGCCGAGGATGCTGCCGGGGACGCCGCGGTAGATCACGACCTCCTCGTCCGCACCCTCGCCGACATAGTACTGACTCAGCACGAAGTAGCGGGTGGCGATAGCCGCGGCGGCGAGCACCACGAGGACCACGAGCGCGCCGGCCAGCCAGCGGAACCGCTTCCGGCGCTTCGCCTTCGGATCTTCGGAGGGCTGCGGGAGCTCCGGGCGCTGCTGCGGTGGGGGCTGGGTCAGCGCCCGGGCCCGCGCCGCGGGCGAGTCGCCCTGGTGCAGTTCGTCACTGCCGTCTCCGGCGGCGCCGCCCACGATGGGCGCGTCCTCGCCGAAGTCGACGTCGACCACGTCGGCGATGATCACCGTGACGTTGTCCGTGCCGCCGCCCTTGAGGGCCAGTTCGATCATCCGGTCCGCGCACTGCTGCGGGTCCGGGATCTGCACGGCCTCGGCCAGCGTCTCGTCGCTGACCATGCCGGACAGGCCGTCCGAGCAGATCAGGTACCGGTCACCGGAACGTGCTTCGCGCACGGTCAGGCTCGGCTCGACCTCGTGCCCGGTGAGCGCCTTCAGCAGCAGCGACCGCTGCGGGTGGACCGCCGCCTCTTCGGGCGTGATCCGGCCCTGCTCCAGCAGTTCGTTGACGAAGCTGTCGTCGCGCGTGATCTGCGCGAACTGGCCGCCGCGCAGCAGGTACGCCCGCGAGTCGCCGACGTGCACCAGCCCCAGCCGGGTGCCCGCGAACAACACGGCGGTCAACGTCGTGCCCATGCCGTCGAGGTCCGGGTCCTGCGAGACCAGCTCGGCGATCGCGGCGTTGCCGTTCGCCACCGCTTCGCGCAGCTGGGCGAGCAGATCGTCACGCGGTTCGTCGTCGTCGAGCGGGGCGAGTGAGGCGATGACCACCTTGCTGGCCACTTCACCCGCCGCATGCCCACCCATGCCGTCGGCGAGCGCGAGCAGGCGAGGGCCGGCGTACACGGAGTCCTGGTTGCTCGAACGCACCAGGCCCCGGTCGCTGCGGGCTGCATAGCGGAGGACGAGAGTCATGGGCGAAGCTCGATCACCGTCTTGCCGATCCGGATGGGGACTCCGAGCGGGACCCGGAGGGGTGCAGTGACCTTAGCCCGGTCCAGATAGGTGCCGTTCGTCGAGCCCAGGTCTTCCACGTACCAGTCCTCACCGCGCTGGGCGATCCGCGCGTGCCGGGTCGACGCGTAGTCGTCGTCGAGCACCAGTGTCGAGTCGTCGGCCCGGCCGATCAGGATCGGCCTGCCGTCGAGTGCGATACGCGTCCCGGCGAGCGCGCCGTGCGTCACCAGCAGCTGCTGCGGCGACTTGCTGTTGCGCGGCTTCTTTTCCTTCTTGCGGCCGAAGGTCGGCACCTGGACGCGCATGCCTGACGCCGCGTAGAGGTCCGAACGGACGACTCTGAGCGCGGCGAACACGAAGAGCCAGAGCAGCACGAGGAAGCCCACCCTGGTGAGTTGTACGACCAGCTCTGGCACTTGGTGTGTCCGCTCCCGACTCTTCCGCGCAGCCGCGACGCGGGTACGCCGCGGTCCCCCCGCACGTCAATTCTGCGGGAACAGTATTCCGTGTCCCGAGTCAGCCCTGTGTACGGAACACGAGGGAGGAATGACCCACCCGGATGACGTCGCCGTCGGCGAGCTGCCAGGTCTGGACCGGCGTGCCGTTCACGGTCGTGCCGTTCGTCGAGCCGATGTCGGCGAGCGTCGCGCTCTGGCCGTCCCAGGTGATCTCCAGGTGGCGGCGCGAGACACCGGTGTCAGGCAGGCGGAAGTCCGCGTCCTGGCCCCGGCCCACGACGTTCCCGCCCTGCTTCAGCGAGTACGTGCGGTTCGAGCCGTCGTCCAGCTGCAGGCTCGCCGCGAGCTGACGGCCCGGCGCGGGCTGGCCGTAGCCGCCCTGCTGCTGGGCGTACGGGTCGCCGGCCGGCTGGCCGTACGCCTGCTGCTGGCCGTACTGGTCGTAACCGCCCTGCTGCTGGCCGCCGTACTGGTCGTAGCCGCCGCCCTGGGGCTGGGCGTAGCCGCCCTGGTCGTAGCCACCGCCCTGCGGCTGGCCGTAACCCTGGTCGTAGCCGCCGCCTTGGGGCTGGGCGTAGCCGCCCTGGTCGTAGCCACCGCCCTGGGGCTGGGCGTAGCCGCCCTGGTCGTAGCCACCGCCCTGCGGCTGGCCGTAACCCTGGTCGTAGGCGGCCGGCTGCTGCGGCTGTTGCGGCTGCTGTTGCTGGCCGTATTGGTCGTAACCGCCACCCGGCTGCTGCTGGCCGTACTGGTCGTATCCGCCCTGCTGGCCGTAACCCTGGTCGTACCCGGGCTGCTGGCCACCCTGCTGTCCGTAGCCGTACTGGCCCTGCTGGCCGTACGGGTCACCCTGGTCGTATTGGCCGTAGCCGGGGGGCTGGCTCATTGCTGGGTCTCCTGCGTTGCTGGGTCGTGCCGACCGCGGTGAACCGGCGCCTGAGGGGCGGGCGTCGGGATCGACGGACGAACGGGTCTTGAACTGTCCAGTATGCAGCGCCTCGTTGCGCTCGAGTGATACGACGACGTCACCATAGGTGTCCAGGCCCTCGGCGGCGAGGTGTTCCGCCACTGCCCTGGCCAGCATCTGCGTGACGCGCTGCTCGTCACCGGCCATGCGTTCGTGGTCAGCCACCCCCAGGGACACGATGTAGTGATTCGGGGCGAGCTGCCGACCGCCTGCCAGCTCACGAACGTTCTCCTCACTCTCCCGCTCCAGGGCGATCGCCACTTCCTGCGTGACGACATTGCCACCGAACATGCGCGCGAAAGTGTTCCCCACCAGGTTCTCGAGTCGCCTGTCGAAACGCTCGGCGCGGCCCACCGGGGAAAACCTCCTCACACGTCTGCTTCCGCATCGATCCTATCCGGGTGAGCGAGCCTCTACACGGCCCCCGGTGAAACCCGCCCGAACGGCCTGCTAGTCTTCTCCTCGCTGCCGCAAGGAAGCACTCTGGGCGAGTGGCGGAATGGCAGACGCGCACGGTTCAGGTCCGTGTGTCCGAAAGGACGTGAGGGTTCAACTCCCTCCTCGCCCACGCTGTTCAAAGCCCCGGTCGCTGGCGCGACCGGGGCTTTTCCCGTTGGCCTTATTCCTCCCGGGGGGCCGAGCCCCCCGGACCCCCCACGGTGCGGTGTGTCACCTCCCAGCGTGGTTGCGTGGGTGGGTTGGGGGTGGGTTTGGTGGGGAATGTCACCCGGTTGGCTCTGTGTGTTGTTCGCTTCTGGCGGACTTCTTGGGGTATTTAGGGTGTCTTTTTCTTGATCCAGTCTGTTAGGACGTCTGTCCTTGACGTGGTTTCTATGCCTGCGTGGGGGCAGCCGGGGCCTGTTGCTTCCAGGGCGACCAGTGCTCCTTCTGTGAAGTACGGGGCTCCTGAGTCGTATGTGCATGCGCTTGTTGTGATGTCCGGGGCTGCTCCGCGGACTCCCAGTGTTGTTGGCGCGATGTTCGCGATCGCTACCGTTCCCTGCTGCAGGTGGGTTGCCGGTTTGGGGTTTTCGCTGGTCAGGCTGCCCCAGCCTGCCAGTGTCAGCTGTTCGCCCACCCTGGGGGTTGCGTGGCTCAGTGGCAGTGGGGGGATCGTTGTCACCGGGGAGTCGAGGTGGAGGAGGGCCACGTCGTTCTGGGGTGACTGGATGACCTCTGTTGCCTTGCGGGCTATGCCCGACTCTGTCCCTTCGTCCACCATGCCCAGCGTTGCCGTTGTTGGGTACGGGACTTTGCCTGAGACTCGGTTGCGGTTCGCGTCGTGGAAGCAGTGGCCTGTGGTGATCAGCCAGCTTGGGGCGATCAGTGCGCCCGTGCAGTAGCTGCTGTACGTCGAGCCGTCCGGGCGGGGGATCTTCGTCATCGACAGCTTCGCGACGAACCCGTACTGGCCCGGTGGGACGTCCGAACCGTGGGCGACGGCCCAGGCGGTGGGGGCGGTCGTGATGGTCAAAACGGCGGCGGCTAGCAGGGCGCGCAGGCGCATTCTTCCCCTTCGTCGAGTCATCGTCGACGTTCGAGGCTAGGGGCGCCGGCGCGCGCCGGGAATTCCCTGGCCGGGCGTCACCCGGTGGACCGTCGGGTGACGCCCGGCCGGGGGGTCAGCCGGTGTGCGAAGCGATCCAGTCCGCGACGACGTCCACCCGCGAAGTCGTCTCGAGCTGGTTGTGCGGGCAGTCCGGGCCGGTCGACTCGACCGAGACCAGCTGGCCGCCGGAGCCACCCGCGACGAAGTACGGCGCGCCCGAGTCGTACACGCAGGCACTCGTCGTCGACGTCGGGGCCACACCCTGGACGCCGAGCGTCGCGGCGGCGACCTGGCCGACCTTCACCGTGCCCTGCTCCAGCTTCGTCGACGGCGCCGGGTTGACCGAGGTGAGGCTGCCCCAGCCGGCGAGGGTCAGCAGCTGGCCCACCGACGGCGTGACGCGGTTGACCGTGAGCGGCGTGATCGTCGTGACGTCGGCGTCGAGCGTCGCGAGCGCGATGTCGTTGACGCTCGACTGGTAGACGGTGACGACGTTGCGCGTCACGCCGGGCGTGCTCTGGTTGACCGTGCCGAGCAGCACGGACGTCGGGTACGGCACCGGGCCGGAGACGCGGTTGCGGTTCGCGTCGTGGAAGCAGTGCCCGGCCGTGATGATCCACTTCTTGGCGATCAGCGAGCCGGAGCAGGCGCTGTTGTACTTCGTGCCGTCGGGCTTCGGGATGTTGGTCATGGTGAGCTTGGCGGCGAACCCGAACTGGCCGGCCGGGACGTCGGAACCGTTGGCCACGGCCGAAGCCGGTGCCGCGGTGGCGAGACCGGCGGTCAAGATCAGGAAGGCAGCGGAAAGCACTGCGCGAACGCGCATCGGTGGATCCCCCTTGTCACGCACCGGCGACCCGCGCCGGTGATCACCATCGAGAGTAGCGACGGCGTGCCGGGGCGGGAATGCTCTGCTCGGGCTAAGAAAAGGGCCCCGGCGAAAGCTCGCCGGGGCCGTTTGCCGCAAATGTCTCGAGGTGCGTGAATCAGTTCACGCCGACCAGGTCGACGACGAAGATGAGGGTCTCGCCGGGCTTGATGACGCCGCCCGCGCCACGGTCGCCGTAGGCCAGGTGCGGCGGGATGACGAGCTTGCGGCGCCCGCCGATCTTCATCCCCGCGACGCCCTGGTCCCAGCCGGAGATGACCTGGCCGGCACCGAGGCCGAAGCGCAGCGGCTCGCCGCGGTTCCAGGACGCGTCGAACTCTTCGCCGGTCGAGTGCGCGACGCCGACGTAGTGCACGGTGACGCCCTTGCCGGGCGTGGCCTCCGCGCCGTCACCGACGGTGAGGTCGGTGATCTCGAGGTCGGCCGGGGGCGGTCCGTCCGGTCGGTCGATGAGGGGCTTTTCCAAGGTCATGGGCTTCACCGTACCGACGCCCGGAGGGCTGCGCCGAACGGCCTACGCCCAAGGAGGGGAAAAACGCGAAAAGTCTTCACACTTGACCTACTGCTGGGTAACGTGCGCTTCGTCACTCTTCTGACTGAGGGGAGCCCGGCATGCGACGTGGCATCCGCGCCCTGTCCATTACGGCACTGGGGGCCCTCGTGGCCGGGCTCACCCAGGTCGTCCTCACCGCGCCGGCCGCGAACGCGGCTTTGTCGCCCGACGACTACTGCGGCGGGCAGTGCAGCGACATCCTCCCGCCCGGCGAACAAGGCAGCGCCACCCTCGCCGAGATCCTGACGCACAAGCTGTTCGGCACCCGCCCGGCGCACTCGGCCGACCAGCTCGGGAAGTACGCCTCGCTGGCCGGCGGCTACAAGACGCTGACCACCGGCGCGATCAACCAGTACTTCAACGACTCCTCGTTCGGCGTCCCGGCCGACCAGGTGGCGAGCACGTCGCAGCCGCGTTCGGACGTCACGATCGTGCGGGACAAGGCCCTCGGCGTCCCGCACATCACCGGCACCACCCGCGCCGGCACCGAGTTCGGCGCCGGGTACGCCGCCGCGCAGGACCGGCTGTGGCTGATGGACGTGCTGCGCCACGCCGCCCGCGGGCAGGTCACCTCGTTCGCGGGTGGCGCGGAAGCCAACCGCGAGCTCGAACAGCAGTTCTTCGCGAACGCGCCGTACACCGACGCCGAGCTGCAGGCGCAGATCGACCGCACCGCCGCGAGCGGTCCGCGGGGCGCGCAGGGCCTCGCCGACGCGCAGGCCTACGTCGACGGCATCAACAAGTACATCAGCGACTCCTACAACGGCCGCTACTTCCCGGGCGAGTACGTGCTGACCGGGCACGTCGACTCGATCACCAACGCCGGGTCGATCGACCCGTTCAAGCTGACCGACCTGGTCGCGCTCGCCTCGCTGATCGGCGCCGAGTTCGGCGCGGGCGGCGGCGGCGAGGTCCAGAACGCCATCGCGAAGCTCGCGATGCAGGAGAAGTACGGCGTCGTGCAGGGCGAGAAGGTGTGGCAGAGCCTGCGCGCGGAGGACGACCCCGAGGCGGTCAAGACGCTGCATGACGGCCAGACCTTCCCGTACGGCAAGACGCCGGCGAACGCGGCCGGCCGGGCCCTGCCGGACAAGGGTTCGGTGACCCCGCAGCCGCTGGTGTTCGACAAGACCGGCTCGGCCTCGACCGCGACGCCGTCCACTGTGGACGTCGCCGCGCCCGCCGAGCAGGAGCCCGCCCGCGGGATGTTCGAGAACGGCGTGCTGCCGGCGAACATGCTGAGCGAGAAGCACGGCATGTCCAACGCGCTGCTCGTCTCCGGCGCGAAGACCGCCAGCGGCCACCCGGTCGCCGTGTTCGGCCCGCAGACCGGCTACTTCGCCCCGCAGCTGCTGCTGTTGCAGGAGCTCCAGGGCCCGGGCATCAGCTCGCGCGGCGCGGCCTTCGCCGGGCTGAGCATGTACACGCTCCTCGGCCGCGGCCAGGACTACTCGTGGAGCGCGACGACGTCGGCGCAGGACATCATCGACACCTACGCGCTGCAGCTGTGCGACCCGAGCGGCAACGCGCCGACGAAGGACTCGAACTACTACACCTACCAGGGCAAGTGCGTTCCGATGGAGACCGTGGAGGTCAAGAACGCCTGGAAGCCCACGGTGGCCGACGGCACCGCGGCCGGCTCGTACACGCTGCGCAGCTACCGGACCAAGTACGGGCCGGTGCAGAGCCGGGCGACCGTTGGCGGCAAGCCGGTCGCGTACACGACGCTGCGGTCGTCCTACTTCCACGAGACCGACTCGCTGATCGGCTTCCAGGAGCTGAACGACCCGAGCTTCGTCAAGTCCGCGGCGGACTTCCAGCGGGCCGCGCAGGACATCAACTTCACGTTCAACTGGTTCTACGCCGACTCCAAGGACATCGCCTACTTCAACTCCGGCGCCAACCCGGTCCGGCAGTCCGATGTGGACCCGAACATGCCGGTCTGGGGCGACCAGGGCCACGACTGGGTCGGCTGGAACCCGGCGGGCAACCTCGCGAGCTACACGCCCGCGTCGCAGCACCCGCAGTCGATCAACCAGGACTACTACGTCAGCTGGAACAACGCCCAGGCCAACGGGTACGCCGCGGCCGGCGCGGACAAGTCCGCCGTGCACCGCGTCGACCTGCTCGACTCCCGGGTCAAGAAGCTCGTCACCAGCGGCACCAAGGTCACCCGGGTCAACCTGACCCAGGCGATGTCGGAGGCCGCGCTGGCCGACCTGCGGGCCGAGCGCGTGCTGCCGCTGCTGCTGCAGGTGCTCGACAAGACACCGGCCACCGGCGCGGCGGCGGACGCCGAGGCGAAGCTCAAGGCGTGGCTCTCCCGCGGCCAGCTGCGCACGGAGACGTCGGCGGGCAGCAAGGCGTACGCGGACGCCGACGCGATCCGCATCTTCGACGCCTGGTGGCCGCTGCTGGTCCAGGCCGAGTTCAAGCCGGGCATGGGCGACGACGCCTACAACGCGATGACCGGGGTGCTCGGCATCAACGAAAGCCCGTCGGGCTGGCAGAACGGCAACGGCCGGCACACCGGCCAGCCGCACAAGGGTTCGTCGTTCCAGTTCGGCTGGTGGGGGTACGTCAGCAAGGACATCCGGCAGGTGCTCGGCCAGCCGGTGGCGGGCCCGCTCGCGCAGACGTTCTGCGGGAACGGCGATGTCACCGCGTGCCGCCAGGCGCTCGTCGACTCGCTGACCACGGCCGCCGGCCAGGCCGCTAACACCGTCTACCCCGGTGACGCGAACTGCTCGGCCGGTGACCAGTGGTGCGCCGACTCGATCATCCAGAACCCGCTCGGCGGCATCACGCAGGACAAGATCAGCTGGCAGAACCGGCCGACGTTCCAGCAGGTCGTCGAGTACGCCGCGCACCGCGGGGACAACGTCGCGAACCTGGCGGCGGCGAAGACGGTCAGCGCCACCAGCGCCGAGACCGGCTTCTACAACTCGCCGGCGTCGAACGCGATCGACGGGAACGCCTCGACCCGCTGGGCCAGTGACTGGAGCGACGACCAGGCGATCACCGTCGACCTCGGTTCGGTCCAGCAGGTTTCGCGGGTACTGCTCAACTGGGAGTCCGCGTACGGGAAGGGCTACAAGATCCAGCTCTCGCCGGACGCCGTGCACTGGACGGACGCGGCCGTGGTGACCGACGGCGACGGCGGACAGGACAACGTCTCGTTCGCCGCGACCCCGGCGCGGTTCGTGAAGGTGCAGGGCGTCCAGCGCGGCACGAAGTACGGCTATTCGCTGTACGAGTTCGAGGTGTACGCGCACTGAGGCTTTGAGCACTGACAAGCCCGGCCGGGGCACTCGCGGACGCGTGAGTGCCCCGGCCTCCCCTTTATCGTGGGCGGATGGACGACTGGACGCCCCGAACCAAGGCCATCGCCGCCGGCCGGCCGCACGGCCCGGGCGAACCGCTGAACACCCCGCTCGTCGCCACCAGCACCTACCAGGCCGGTGGCGATTTCGCGTACGCGCGCAGCGACGGGACGCCGACGTGGCTGGCGCTCGAAGAGGCCGTCGGCGCGTTGGAAGGCGGGCAGGCGACGGCGTTCGCGTCCGGGGTCGCCACGCTGTCCGCGGTCCTGGACCTGCTGCCGGTCGGGTCGCGGGTCGCCGTCCCGACGTTCAGCTACGCGGTGACGCGCGGGGTGCTGGCCCACGCGCAGAAGCTCGGCAAGCTCGCCGTCACCGAGCTCGAACCCACCGACACCGCCGCCTGGGTGGCCGAGGCCGCGACGGCCGACCTGGTCTGGCTGGAGTCGCCGACCAACCCGACCCTCGACGTGATGGACGTCGAGACCATCGCCGCCGCCGCCCGCGGCCGGGTCGTCGTCGACAACACCTTCGCGACGCCGTTGCGGCAGCGGCCTTTGGAGCTGGGCGCGGACGTCGTCGTGCACAGCGCGACCAAGCTGATCGGCGGGCACAGCGACCTGCTGCTGGGGATCACGGTCGCCAAGGACCCGGCCGTCGCGGCCGAGCTGCGGGGCGCGCGGACGCGGGTGGGGTCGACGCCGGGCGCCCTCGAAGCCTGGCTCGCCCTCAGGGGGCTGCGGACCATGCCGGTGCGGCTGGCGGAGCAGTCCCGCACCGCCGCGCTGCTGGCCGGCCGGCTGGCCGGGCACCCGGCCGTGCGGCGCGTGCGCTACCCGGGCTTCGGGATGATGGTCGCGTTCGACCTGGCCGACGCCGAGACGGCGGACCGGTTCTGCGCGTCGGTCCGGCTGATCCGGGCGGCGACGAGCCTCGGCGGTGTCGAAAGCCTGGTCGAACGGCGGGCGTGGCTGGCAGGCGAGGAGCGCGTCCCGCCCGGGCTGATCCGGTTCAGCGTCGGCCTGGAAGACCCGGAGGACCTCTGGCACGACCTGGCATTCGCCCTCCCGGAGTAACACGGATGGGTGGATCGTCGATAGTCGCGGCAGCGCTGGTCAACGCCGTTGGGAGTCACTTGTGGGTAGCACGCTGAGCCGGATCGCGGGGATCGTTTCCGCGGGTGCGCTGATCACCTTCGCCGCCGCTCCGGCCGCTTTGGCCCAGACGGAGACCGAGACGACCACGGCGCCGCCGACGACGGAGACCACGTCGTCCGAGGTCACGACGACGGCTCCGCCGATTTCGGAGACCCCGACCACCACGGTCACGACCACCGGCAGCACCACGACCGACCCGACGCACGAGGTCACCACGACCACCACGACGGTGACGCCCACCTCGACCTCCGTGGACGGCGAACCGCCGAAGGACGACTACCAGGACAACACCGGCCACGGCTTCGTCGGCGCCGGAAACGAGGGTGTCCTGGTCATCGCCTGCGCGTCCGGCAAGATCGGCCCGGTCTCGACCCAGTACCTGAGCGTCACCGGCGGTCCGGACCAGGACGAGTCCGACGGCCGCTACTGGAACTACACCGTCCGCGTCGTCGACGCCCCGGCCGGCACCACGACCGCGAAGTTCAGCTGGACCTGCGACGGCGTCGAGGGCAACGGCGTCGTCGACTTCCAGCAGGGGCCGCCGCCGGTGACCTCGACTTCGGCGAGCACCAGCACCAGTGCCGCGACCTCGAGCACCGCGCCGATCACCACGGCGACGTCGTCGCCGGCAGCGGCGGCGGCCGGGAACAGCGCCCCGAAGGCCCAGGTCAAGGTCGCGCCCAAGGGCGGGGTCGAGACCGGCTTCGGCGGCATGGCCGGATGACCGTCCTGCGGGTGGGTGCGGTCGCCGCCGCGCTCGTCTTCGCGCTGGCCGGGTGCAGTGGCGAACCGCCGAAGGCCGCCGCGCCCGCGTCGGTGCCGGTGACCGCGCCGTTCAAGGGCCTCCGGCCGACGTCGGTGCGGATCCCCAAGATCGGCGCGGAGTCCAGCCTGCTCGCGGTGGCCGTCAAGACCGACGGCTCGATCTCCGTCCCGTCGGTGCACACGCCGATGCAGGCGGCCTGGTACAAGCTCTCGCCGGTGCCCGGCGACGTCGGCCCGGCGATCGTGCTCGGGCACGTCGACGGCGACAAGAAACCGGGGATCTTCTTCAAGCTCAAGGATCTCGTGCCCGGCGACGAGGTGGACGTCGACCGCAGCGACGGGCGGAAGCTGAAGTTCGTCGTCGCCCGCGTCACCCAGGTCCCGAAGGACGACTTCCCGCGTGACGCCGTCTACGGCAACAGCGACAAGCCGGAGCTGCGGCTCATCACGTGCGGCGGCGCGTTCGACCACGCCGAGCACAGTTACAAGGACAACATCGTCGTCTACGCGAACCTAGCCGACACCTGAGCCGGGGTACGGGAATTCGGGCTTCACCACCGTGCCCGGGCACACCCAGCGCCGCATGCCCGCGTCGCAGACCGCGTAACCCCAGTTGATCAGCTGGTCCTGCGTGGTCTCGGACATCCTGGTCAGCCGGGTCTTCGTCTCGGCGAGTTTCCTGGTGTGCTCGACCGGCGCGGGCAGGGCGTCCGGCAGCTCGAAGTTCGCGATGTCGCTGTAGGTCGCCCAATACGTCCCGGCGAACTGCTTTTCCTCGTACGCCTTCAGCAGCGAGCCGGTGCGCAGCTCGCGGACCTGGTTGTCCATCACGGTCAGCACGCGCAGCAGCTGCATCAGCCAGTTCCGCTGCGGCCTGTCCTCGTGCTTCATCTTCTTGCCGGCGTCGCTGACCAGGACGGTCGCCCGCTGGTTCTCGATCGGGTCGAGGCCGAGGTTGTCGTACACACCCGCGTCGCTGAGCACGATCTTGTGGCCGGCCCGGTGCGGGTTGTCGATGACGACCGGCGAGAGCATCGGCGGGAAGGCCGACGACGCGGCGACCGCGGTGGCGAGGGGGATCTGCCCGTGCGGGCCCGGCTGCCGGAAGAACCACCACAGCGAGCCGTCCTGCAGGTTGGTCGCGGTGAACACGAAGTTCGGCCCGGCCGGATCGAGGTCCGCGAGGCAGCAGTCGCCGAAGAGGTGCTTCGCGTATCGGCGGGCGAGCTCCTCGCCGGCACTGCGCCACGGCATCACCATCGCCTTCAGCGTGACCGGGATGTCGAGGTTGGTGCGGGCCAGCCTCCGGATCGGCTGCACGACTTCCTTGCCGAAGTTCTCCGCGACGCCGTCTTCGCCGAACCACAGCTTGTTCCACGCGTGCGCCAGCACACCCGCCGCGACCGAACCGCCGGAGACGCTGGAGACGGTGGTCAGTTTCGGCAGCCAGCCGAGCTCGTTGAGCCGCCAGAGCGCGCCGGCGTGGAAGAGCATTGCGCGGTAGCCGCCGCCCGAGAGCGCGAGGCCGACGCCGTCCCGTTTCGCCGAGTCCACGCGGAGGAGTTTAAGGCCGCAGCAGCGGCGCGAGGAGAGGCCGTTGCCCGGCCGGGACGTATTCGGCGTAATTGTCGTACAACGCCTGTTTCGCCAGGTGGGCCGCGCCGGCGCCGTCGGCCGCGCGGATCGCGTCGAGCACCTCGGCGTGGTGCGCGAGCCACGCGTGCATCAGCGACGTCCGGTTGCTGGCGTGTTCGAGCTTGTCTTCGATCAGTTCCAGCACGACTCCGCGCACGACTTCCTCGCTGACCACCAGCAGGGGATTGCGCGAGATCCGCGCGATCACCTCGTGGAACGCGACGTCGGCGCGGCTGAACTCGGCGTACCCGCGGGTGACGCCTTCGCGCATCGACTCCAGCGCCGCGTCGAGGCCGGTCAGGTCGTCGTCGGTGCGGAGCTCGGCCGCGAGCAGGTGGGCCGAACCGTCGAGGATCATCCGGAACTGCAGCAGCTCGGCGAGCCCGACGTGGTCGGCGCGCGCGAGCCGGTGCATCGAGCGGTGCAGGGCGGCGGACGACGCGGCCAGCACCTCGGGCCCGCGCGGGTCGCCGGGCCGCGAGCGGATCATCTCGGCCGCCTGCAGCACGCGCAGGGCTTCCCGGATGGTCGAACGGCCGACGCCGAACTGCGTCATCAGCTCACGCTCGCTGGGCAGGCGTTCGCCCGGCTTGAGCTCGCCGCTGATCACGGCCTGCTCGATCTGCTCCACGACCCGCTCGTACGCGCGGACCGGAGCCACCGGTTCGAACCGCATCCCTTGACCTCGTCGTCCGCTCAGTGCAGGCTACTGGTCAGACCAGTGTACTAGCATCTTTCGGGGGTCCGGGTGGCGGAGCCCCCGGCCCGGGGCGAAGCCCCGGTTGTTACAGCCTGGAGGCCGAATGAAAGCCCGACTTCACGTGCTGGCAGCGGCGCTGCTGCTCGTGGTGTCCGGTTGCTCGGCAGGCTCGTCGGCGAGCGTTTCCGCAGGTCCGGACACACTTTCCGTCGGCTTCACGGCGGAGCCGGCGAACTTCGACTTCACCCGCACGGACGGCGCCGCGATCCCGCAGGCGCTGCTCTACAACGTCTACGAAGGCCTGGTGAAGCTCGACGCGCAAGGCCGGGTCGTGCCGCTGCTCGCAAAGTCGTGGACGATCAGCCCGGACCGGCGCACGTACGACTTCCAGCTCCAGCAGGGCGTGAGGTTCAGCAACGGCGCGCCGTTCACCGCCGAGGACGTCAAGTTCTCGCTGCTGCGCGTGAAGACCGCCTGGACGATCTCGATCAAGGCGAACATGGACGTCGTCGACCACGTCGACGTCGTGGCGCCGGACCATGCGCGGGTGGTGCTCTCGAAGCCGTCCAACGGCTGGCTGTTCAGCCTCACCAGCAGGCTCGGTGCGATGTTCAGCCCCACCGGTGTCGCGGACCTGGCGAACAAGCCGGTCGGCACCGGCCCGTACGTGGTGGCGGCGCGCAAGCGCGGCGACTCCGTGGTGCTCAAGGCGAATCCCGCGTACTGGGGCCGGAAACCGGCGTTCACGACGGTCGTCCTCAAGTACATCAAGGACCCGACCGCGCTCACCAACGCCTTGTACAGCAACGGGATCGACGTCATCTCGGCGATCACCGCGCCCGACTCGGTCCCGCAGTTCCAGGCCGACGACCGGTTCCAGGTCGTCCAGGGCACGACGAACTCCGAAGTCACGCTGGCCATGAACAACGCGCGGCCGCCGCTCAACGACGTCCGCGTGCGCCAGGCCCTGACCTACGCGATCGACCGGAAGGCGCTGCTCGACACGGCGTGGGCCGGGCGCGGGACGCTGATCGGCAGCATGGTCCCGCCGACCGACCCCTGGTACGAGGACCTTTCGGCCGGCTACCCGTTCGATCCCGCGCGGGCCAAGGCGTTGCTGTCGGAAGCCGGCGTGACGAACCTGGACCTGCGGCTGCGGATCCCGAACCTGCCGTACGCGGTGTCGGCCGCGCAGGTCGTCCAGTCGCAGCTCGCCGACATCGGCGTCCGGACCACGATCGAGCCGCTCGACTTCCCGGCGGTGTGGCTCAAGCAGGTGTTCACCGACCACGACTACGACCTGTCGATCATCCAGCACGTCGAGGCGCGTGACATCACGACGTTCGGCAAGCCGAAGTACTACTGGGGGTACGACGGCAAGCGCGTCCAGCAGCTGCTCGCCGAGGCCGACAGCGGCACGCCGCAGCAGCAGGTCGCGGACATGAAACAGGTGGCGCGGCAGCTGAACACCGACGCGGCCGCGGACTGGCTGTTCCTGTTCCCCAACGTGATCGTCGCGAAGACCAAGGTCGGCGGGTTCGTGCAGAACCAGGTCAGCGAGTCGTTCGACCTCACCGGGCTGGCGCCGCGATGACCGCCCGGGTCCTGCGCCGGGTGGCGGTCTTCGTGGTGAGCGTGCTGGTCGCGTCGATCGTGGTGTTCCTCTTCATGGCCGTGCTGCCGGGCGATCCCGCGCAGGTCGCGCTCGGCGTCAACGCGACGCCGGAGCTGCTCGCCAAGACCCGCGCGGAGTTCGGCATCGACCGCCCTCTCTTCACGCAGTACTTCGACTGGATCGGTGGCGTGCTGCGAGGCGACTTCGGCCGCTCGTACGTGACGCGGGACGCGATCGGCCCGCAGCTGCTCGACCGCCTCGGCGTCACGTTGTGGCTGGTCGGGGCGGGAATGCTCGTCGCGCTGGTGATCGCGATCCCAGCGGGCACGTTCGCCGCGGTGAAGCACCGGAAGGCGTCCGGCGTGGGGGTTTCGGGGCTGTCGCAGATCGGCGTCGCGATCCCCGCGTTCCTCGCCGGGATCATCCTGGTGCAGATCTTCGCCGTCCAGCTGCGCTGGCTGCCGTCGGGCGGGTGGACCCCGCCGGACCAGGACTTCGGCGAGTTCGCGCGCGGGCTCGTGCTGCCCGCGTTGTCGCTCGGCCTGGTCCAGGGCGCGGTGCTCACGCGGTATGTCCGCTCGGCCGTGCTCGACACGCTCGGCCAGGACTACCTGCGCACCGCCCGGTCGAAGGGTCTGCGTCCGGGACAGGCGTTGGTGCGTCACGGTTTGCGCAACGCGTCGGTGCCGGTGGTCACCGTGCTGGGGTTGCAGCTGGCGACGCTGCTGATCGGCGCGGTCGTCGTCGAGCGCGTGTTCGTCCTGCCGGGGCTGGGCTCGCTGCTGCTGGACGCCGTGGCTTCCCGTGATCTGCTGACCGTGCAGGGGATCGTGCTCGTGCTGGTGGTCGGGGTGCTGCTGGTCAACTTCGTCGTCGACGTCCTCTACACGGTCCTCGACCCGCGATTGCGAGGTTCGTGATGCGCAATCTCGTCGTCGGCGGGGTGCTCGTCGGCCTGGTCGTGGTGGCCGCGCTGCTGTCGTTCGCGTGGACGCCGTTCGACCCGGTGAAGGTCGACGCGACCCACCGGCTGCTCGGCTTCGGCGCGTCGCACTGGTTCGGCACGGACAAGTTCGGCCGGGACTTGCTGAGCCAGATCATGGTCGGCGCGCGGACGACGCTGTACGTCGGAGTCGTCGCCGTCGGCATCGCCGCGGTGATCGGCACGCCGCTGGGCATCCTCGCCGGGATGTCCCCGCGGTGGCTCGGCGAGTTCGTCATGCGCGTCAACGACCTCGTGCTCGCGTTCCCCGCGCTGCTGCTGGCCATCATGTTCGGCGCGGTGTTCGGGGCGGACACGCTGACCGCGATGGTCGCGATCGGCATCGCCACGATCCCGTCGTTCGCCCGGATCGCCCGCTCCGGGACGCTGCAGGTGATGAGCACCGAGTTCGTGCTCGCCGCCCGCGCGGGCGGCCGGTCGAAGCTGACCATCGCCGTGCGGCACGTCCTGCCGAACATCTCGGGCCTGCTGATCGTGCAGGCGTCGGTGTCGTTCGCGATCGCCGTGCTCGCCGAAGCGGCGTTGTCGTTCCTCGGGTTCGGGACGCGGCCGCCGACACCGTCGTGGGGCCGGATGCTGCAGGAATCCCAGGAGCTGCTGACCGTGCACCCGCGGCTGGCGCTGGTTCCCGGCATCGCGATCGCCGTCGCCGTGCTGGGCTTCAACCTCCTCGGCGACGGCCTGCGCGACCGCCTGGACCCCCGATTGGCGGTGCGCGTATGACACTGTCTGTGCGGGGGCTCAGCGTGGGTTCGCTGGTCCGGGACGTGTCCTTCGAGATCGGCGCCGGCGAGCGCGTCGGCCTGATCGGCGAGTCCGGGTCCGGCAAGTCGTTGACGGCATTGGCGATCATGGGCCTGCTGCCGGAGGAGCTCCGCGCGGCCGGCTCGGTCCGCCTCGGCGACCGTGAGCTGCTCGGAATGTCCGAAAAGGACATCTCCCGGCTGCGCGGCGACGAGCTGGCCATGGTGTTCCAGGAGCCGATGACGGCGTTGAACCCGGCCATGCGCGTCGGCCGCCAGGTCACCGAGCCCGGCCGCGTCCACGGACGGCGGCACCGAGCCGAGGACCTGCTGTCCGCGGTGGGCCTGCCGGGCACGGCCCGCGCGTACCCGCACCAGCTCTCCGGTGGCCAGCGGCAGCGGGTGGTGCTCGCGATGGCGCTGGCCAACGAGCCGTCGCTGCTGATCTGCGACGAGCCGACAACGGCCCTCGACGTCACCGTGCAGGCCCAGATCCTGTCGCTCATCAAGGCGTCGCTTTCACGTGAAAGTGCCCTTCTCTTCATCACGCACGACCTCGCGGTGGTCGCTTCGGTGTGTGAACGCGTGCTGGTGATGCTGGACGGCGAGATCGTCGAAGCGGGCTCGACGCGCGAAGTGCTGACGGCGCCTTCGCATGCCTACACGCGGAAGCTTCTGGCCGCCTCGGACCTGGAGGCCCGGCGATGATCATCGAAGTCCGCGACCTCGAACGCCGCTACGCCCGCCGGGACGTGCACGCCCTACGCGGTGTCAGCTTCGACGTCGAGGCGGGGCAGCGGTTCGGCATCGTCGGCGAGTCCGGCTCCGGCAAGTCGACGCTGGTCCGGCTGCTGGCCGCGCTCGACAAGCCGACCGCCGGCACGGTCTCGTTCCAGGGCACCCGGATCGACAACCTGCCCGAACGGAAGCTGCGGTTCCTGCGCTCGGAACTGCAGATCGTCTTCCAGGACCCGATGGGCTCGCTCGACCCGCGGATGCGCGTGCTGGACATCATTTCCGAGCCGCTCGGCCGCCGGGAGCCGGACCGCGTCGCCGAGCTGCTCGCCGCTGTCGGCCTGCCCGCGGACGCGGCGGGGCGCTACCCGCACCAGTTCTCCGGCGGCCAGCGGCAACGGATCTCGATCGCGCGGGCGCTGGCGCCGAACCCGAGCGTGCTGATCGCCGACGAGCCGGTCAGCGCGCTCGACGTCTCCGTGCGCGGCCAGATCCTCGATCTCCTGGGTTCGCTGGTGGAGCAGTTCGCCCTGACGCTGATCTTCGTGTCGCACGACCTCGGCGTCGTCCGGCACGTCTGCGACCGGGTCGCGGTGATGCGCCGCGGCGAGATCGTCGAGCTGGGCGACGTGGCGCAGGTGTACGACGCGCCGCGGCACGAGTACACGCGGGAACTCCTGGCCGCCGCGCCGAACCTGCGCGCGGAGCTGGCCCGGCTGAGCGGAGGTGACGATGACTGAGTACCCGGACGGCCTGCCGGTCGGCGCGGGCTGGGTGTCCACTGTGGATGTCGAAGAAATCGTTTTCCCTTACGACGGGAGCGTTGTCGGCACCGCACCCGTCGGGACGCCGGAGCTGGCTACTCGTGCTGTCGACGAGGCTGTCGCTGTCGCGCGCGAAGTGGCTTCGCTGCCTTCGCGGGTTCGTCGCGCCTTGTTGAACGATGTCGCTGCTGCTGTGCGTTCTCGCCGCGAGGAGTTCGAGAACCTCCTCGTGTCGGAGACGGGCAAGCCGCTGGTCGACTGCCGCGTCGAGGTCGCCCGCACGATCGTCACCTGGGAAGCCGCGGCCGAAGAGGTATCGCGGCTGCACGGCGAGACCGTGCCACTCGACCTCCTGCCCTCCGGCGACGGCTTGGTCGGGTTCTGGAAGCGCAAGCCGATCGGCGTCGTCGTCGGCATCGCGGGCTTCAACTACCCGCTGCTGCTGGCGTCGCACAAGATCGCGCCGGCGATCGCCGCGGGCTGCCCGGTGATCGTCAAGCCCGCGCCCCAGACGCCCTTGGCCACGCTCTGGCTGGTCCACCTCGTGCGCTCGCTCGCGCCCGTGCCCGCCATGGTCCAGCTGGTCACCGGTGACGCGGCCGTGGGCGCCGCGCTGACCACCGACCGCCGCGTCGGCGCGGTCTCGTTCACCGGCTCGGCCGCGGTCGGCCACCGCATCGCGCGCGACGCGGCGCCCACGAAAACCCTGCTGGAGCTGGGCTCGAACGCGGCACTCGTCGTGGCAGGCGACGCCGACCTCGACGCCGCCGTGGACGCCGTGCTGCGCGGCGGGTTCTACGCGTCCGGCCAGGCCTGCATTTCGGTGCAGCGGGTCCTGGTCGTCGCGTCGGTCGCTTCAGCGTTCACCGAACGGCTGCTGGCGCGGCTCGGCGAGGTCGTCATCGGCGATCCGCGGGACGAGAAGACGCGGGTGTCCGCGCTGATCGACCCCGCTTCCACCGACCGCGTCGCCGCGTGGATCGAGAAGGCAGGCGGCCGCCGGGTCGGCGGGGGTGTCGACGGCACGGTGTTGCGGCCGACTGTCCTCCTCGACGTCCCGGACGGCGTCGAAGCCTGGGACGAGGAGATCTTCGGCCCGGTCGTCTGCCTGCGCACAGTGTCCGATGTGGACGAAGCGTTCGCCGCGGTGAACGCGTCCCGCTACGGGCTCCACGCCAGCGTCTACAGCCGGTCCCTGAACACGGCGTTCCGCGCTTTGGACGAGCTGGAAGTCGGCGGTGTCGTGGTCAACGAGGTGCCCGGCTTCCGCTCGGACACCATGCCGTACGGCGGTGTGAAGGACTCCGGCATCGGCCGCGAAGGGCCGCGCTTCGCCGTCGAGGAACTGACCGTGACGAGGATGGCGGTGCTGCGCCCGTGAACTACGAAAACCTGTTCCGGCTGGATGGACGCCGTGCGGTGGTCCTCGGCGCGGGGGGCATCGGCCGCGAGGCCGCGCGAGCCTTGGCGGCGCAGGGCGCTGACGTCGTCTGCGCCGATCGGGACATCGCTGCGGCGCGCGAGACCGGCGTCGGCGAAGCGTACGAAATCGACCTGCTCGAACCCGGCGCGGTCGACCGGGCCGCGACCGACCTAGGGCCGCAGGACATCGTCGTGCTCACCGCCGCGATGAACGTGCGCAAACGTTTGCTGGACTACACGCGCGAAGAGTTCGACCGCGTGATCGCGCTGAACCTCGGCGTGACGTTCGAGGTGGTCCGCGTGTTCGGCGCCGACATGGTCGCGCGCGGGCGGGGGAGCATCATCGGCTTTTCGTCGATCCGCGGCACGACCGTCGAGCCCGGCCAGGGCCCGTACGCGGCGACGAAAGCCGGGCTCGTCCAGCTGCTCCGGACGGCCGCCGCGGAGTTCGGCCCGGCCGGTGTGCGGGTCAACGCGATCGCCCCCGGCGTCGTCGAGACGCCCTTGACCGCGCAGATCAAGGCGAACCCGGAGTGGTACGACGCTTACGCGACGAAGGGCGCGTTGGGGCGCTGGGCGCGTCCGGACGAGCTGGCCGGCGCTGTCGTGTACCTCGCTTCGGACGCTTCGTCGTTCGTGACCGGCTCTGTGCTGGCGGTGGACGGCGGCTGGACCGCCGTCGACGGCCGCTTCGAACCACCCGCTTCGTGAGGAGGGCTCATGACCGAGCTGCCCGACCTGACCGCCGTCGAACTCGTCGCGCAGTACCGCGCGAAGACGCTCTCGCCAGTCGAAGTCACCGAAGCCGTTCTCGCGCGTATCGAAGCGCGAGAGCCCGAGCTGCACGCGTTGTACGCCTACGACCCTTCAGGCGCTCGCGACGAAGCAAAGGCGTCCGAAGCACGCTGGGCGGCCGGCGAACCGCTGGGCCCGATCGACGGCGTCCCGCTCACCCTCAAGGAGAACATCGCGACCCGCGGCACGCCGGTGCCGCTGGGCACGGCGGCGACCGCGCTGGTCCCGGCCGCCGAGGACGCCCCGGCCGCCGCGCGGGTCCGCGAGTCCGGCGGCGTCCTGCTGGCCAAGACGACCATGCCGGACTACGGGATGCTGACGTCCGGCCTGTCGAGCTTCCACCCCACGGCCCGCAACCCGTGGCAGCTCTCGGCCACGCCCGGCGGGTCGAGCGCGGGCGCCGGCGCCGCGGCCGCCGCGGGGTACGGCCCGCTGCACGTCGGCACGGACATCGGCGGCTCGATCCGGCTGCCCGCGGGCTGGTGCGGCCTGGTCGGGCTGAAGCCGAGCTTCGGCCGGGTGCCGGTCGACCCGCCGTTCCTCGGCCGCGTCGCCGGCCCGATGACCCGGACCGTAGCCGACACGGCGTTGCTGATGAGCGTGCTTTCCCGCCCGGACCCCCGCGACCACCTGAGCCTGCCGCCGGCCGAGCTGCCGTGGTCGTCGCTCGAGGGCACGCTGGACGGCCTCCGCGTCGGCCTGCACCTCGAGTCCGGCCCCGGCCTGCCGGTGGATCCCGTGACGCTCGACGCCGTCACCGCGGCGGCCCGGGCGTTCGAAGCGGCGGGCGCGATCGTCGAGCCGGTCGGGCCGTTCCTGACGCGCGGCATGCTCGACGGCCTCGACGTCTTCTGGCGCACGCGGGCCTGGTCGGACCTGGCGGCGCTGCCGCCGGACCGCCGCGCGAAGGTCCTGCCGTACATCGCCGACTGGGCCGCGGGCGGCGCGAACGCGTCCGGAGTGGACGTCTATCGCGGTTTCGCCCAGATCGACGTGATGAGCGTGGCGGCCCTGCAGGCGACCTCGGCGTTCGACGTCGTCCTGTCGCCGACCTGCCCGGTCGCGGCGCCGCCGGCGGAGTGGGCGTCCCCGACGAACGACCCGGGCCGCCCGTTCGAGCACATCGCGTTCACCGTGCCGTACAACATGTCCGGCCAGCCCGCGGTTTCGCTGAACTGCGGCTACACCGACGACGGCCGGCCGATCGGCCTCCAGCTGACGGGCCGCCGCTTCGACGACCTCGGCGTCCTCCGCGCCGCGGCGGCGTACGAGCGGCTTCGCCCGCCGCAGCGGCCCTGGCCGATCGGATAGGGAAGAAGTTCCGGGCCTTCGGCGAAGTGGGGGTGAAGCTGTCGCCGACGGGAAGGAACCCCATGACAGAGGCAGCCCCATGACGGCAGCCCCGGTGCTCGGCACCGAGCAGTTCACCGACGTGCACGACCGCTACTTCGCGGCCATCTACCGGTACGTCGCCGGCCGCCTCGGTGCGCAGGCCGCGGAGGACATCGCCGCCGAGACGTTCCTCGTCGCCTTCGACCGCCGGAAGACGTTCGACGCCAGTCGCGGCGATCTGCGCGCCTGGCTGTTCGGCATCGCGACGAACCTGGTCTCCCGGCACCGCCGCAAGGAGGCCCGCCGCTACCGCGCGCTCTCGCGGCTGGACCCGCGCGAAGCCGCAGAAGGGCACGAAAGCCGCGTTGTCGCTTCGGTGACGGTTGCCCGGCTGGGAAAGGCGCTGTCCCAGCTGTCCGCCGGGGAGCGCGATGTCCTGCTGCTCGTCGCGCTCGGCGACCTCGGTTACGCCGAAGTCGCCGAAGCACTCGGCATCTCCCCGGGCACGGTCGGCTCCCGGCTGACGCGTGCCCGCAAGAAGCTCACCCCCGCTCTCGCCCAGGAGGCCTCCGATGAATGACCTGCAGACCCTGCGGGCCGCGCTGATCCCCGCCGAACCCGCCCAGGACGTCGTCGACCGAAGCCGCCACCGGCTGCAGAACCGGATGCTCGCGGTACCCCGTCGCCGGGTGCGCCCGCTGGCGATCGGTGCCGGTCTGGTCGCCGCCGCGGCCGCGGCCGCCGTCGTGGTGGCAACCCTGCCCGGCGCCCCGGCCCCCGCCCCGCAGCCGCAGGCCGTGGCCCCAGTGGTCACCGGCCAGCAGGTCCTGCTGGCGGCGGCCACCGTGGCCGAGCGCGCTCCGGCCGGCACCGGCACTTACTGGCACGTGAGGACCAAGGTCGACAACTCCGCCTGGGAGTACTGGACCAAGGCCGACGGCAAAGTCTGGTTCCGCGGCGAGAAGTCGCAGGGCCGGGTCGTCCCGCTGGCCCTGCCGATGCCGTTCCGGCTGGTCGCCGCCGACGTGACCCTCGACCAGCTCCTGGCCTTGCCCACCGAGCCGACGACCTTGCGCGACTGGATCGCGAACGCGCTGGAGCACAGCGACGCCCGGACGAGCGCGGGCCCGCTCACCGCGAGCGATCGGGAGGTGGCGTTGCTCCAATCGCTGGTTTCGCTGGTCTCCACCCTGCCGGCACCGCCGGCGGTCCGGGCGGCGGCGTTCCGGGCGATCGCGGCCTACCCGGGGGTGCGCGCGCTCGGCGCGGTGCCGGGCGGGCAGGGGCTGTTGCTGCCGGGAGACGACCGCCTCGTCGTGGACCCGGCGACCGGCCGGGTGAACGGAACGTCAGTGCTCGTGACCGGGGACGGCGCCATGATGCACGGCGCCGAGCCCGGCAGCATCACGGTCAGTGCCGAGTGGACGGACAGGCTGCCGAAGTGAGCTGAAGGGCACCTTCGTCGCATCAGATGCGAGGAAGGTGCCCTTCAGCCACCGACGGCTTCCGCCAGCGCCAGCACCCGCCGGGCGTTGTCAACGTGCAGGTTCTCGATCATCCGGCCGTCCACCGTCACCACACCCCGGCCGTTCTTCTGCGCTTCCTCGAAGGCCTCGATGATCCGCCGCGACCGGTCGATCTCCACTTCGGACGGCGCGAAGATCCGGTTGCACGGCCCCACCTGCGCCGGGTGGATCAGCGTCTTGCCGTCGAAGCCGTATTGACGGCCCTGCTCGCACTCGGCCTCGAAACCTTCAAGGTCCTTCACGTCGTTGTAGACGCCGTCGAGGATCACCTTGCCGGTCGCCCGCGCGGCCAGCAGGCACAGCGAGAGCCCGCCCAGCAATGGGCCACGGCCCGGCACGAACTCCGCGTGCAGCTCCTTGGCCAGGTCGTTCGTGCCCATCACCAGCACGGTCAGCCGCTCGGACGCCGCCGCGATCTCCTCCGCGTGCAGCATCGCCACCGGCGTCTCGACCATCGCCCAGATCTTCGTGTGGTCCGGCGCCCCGCCGAGTTCCAGCGCCCGCTCGATGTTGTGCACCTCGGCGGCGGAGTTCACCTTCGGCACGACCACCGCGGCCGGCCCGGCCGACGCGGCCGCGCGCAGGTCGGCGTCGTGCCATTCGGTGTCGAGGCCGTTGACCCGGATCGTCACCTCACGCGTGCCGTACGAACCGACCGCCGCGCACACCCGCTCGCGCGCGGCCTCCTTCGCGTCCGGCGCGACGGCGTCCTCGAGGTCGAGGATCAGCGCGTCCGCGGGGATCGTCTTGGCCTTTTCCAGCGCCCGCTCGTTCGCGCCGGGCATGTAGAGGACAGAGCGTCTGGGCGTGGTCATCCGAGGGCCTCCTTGGTGGCGGCGTCGTAGGCGGCCGCGAGCTCGGGGTCGTCCGCCGCGAGGGCGTCGGCCAGTTCGGCGACCACGCGGCACTGCTTCACCGACGCGTCGTCCTGCATCTTCCCGTCGATCATCACCGCGCCCGTGCCGTCGCCCATCTCCGCGATCACGCGCCGCGCCCAGGCCACATCGGACGGCGACGGCGAGAACACCTTCTTCGCGATGTCGATCTGCACCGGGTGCAGGCTCCACGCGCCGACGCAGCCGAGCAGGAACGCGTTGCGGAACTGGTCCTCGCACGCGACGACGTCGCGGATGTCCCCGAACGGCCCGTAGTACGGCAGGATCCCGTGCATCGCGCAGGCGTCGACCATCCGCGCCACCGTGTAGTGCCAGAGGTCCTGCTGGTACGTCGTCCGGCCCTCGGTCAGGTCGTCGCCGACGGGGTCGGTGCGCACCAGGTAGCCCGGGTGCCCGCCGCCGACGCGGGTCGTCTTCATCCGGCGGCTCGCGGCCAGGTCGGCCGGGCCGAGCGAGATGCCCTGCATGCGCGGGCTCGCGCCGGCGATCTCCTCCACATTGGCCACGCCGCTCGCCGTCTCGAGGATCGCGTGCACCAGCAACGGCTTCGTCAGCCCGGCGCGCGCCTCGAGCTGGGCCAGCAGCCGGTCGACGTAGTGGATGTCCTGCGCGCCTTCGACCTTCGGCACCATGATCACGTCGAGCTTGTCGCCGATCTCGGTGACCAGCGTGACCAGGTCGTCGAGGACCCACGGGGAGTCCAGGCTGTTGACGCGCGTCCACAGCTGCGTCCGGCCGAAGTCGTTCGCCTTGGCGATCGCGACGAGCCCGGCGCGCGCGGCTTCCTTGCGGTCGGCGCGGACGGCGTCCTCGAGGTTGCCGAGCAGGACGTCGACCTTCTTGGCGATGTCCGGCACCTTCGCCGCCATCTTCTCGTTGCCGGGGTCGAAGAAGTGGATCATCCGGGACGGCGTCACCGGGATCTCCCGCACGGGAGCGGGCGCGCCCAGGGCGAGCGGGGCGAAGAAGTCCTTCGGGGAGCGCATCGGTCCTCCACGGCGGCGGCTAAGTGACTGGTGGGTAACTTTAGTCGCGGGCGCGCGTGCCCGCTGCGGCGTAGCTCACCGCCGTGGGGGTGACGGCGGACAACCGCAGCTCAGCGACCCGCGTCCACTGTGGATTTTCCCCGGGTTGCGCCGAACGGGCTAGCCGGGGATTCGCCCGTGTGTAGTCGGTCGCGGGCGGACGGTAATGCCACTCACCTGGCTCTCACTCGGTTGGCCGCACCGTTCGACCGAAGTCCGATGACCGCCTACCGACCGGTCATCGATCGCTGGGCGCCGCCGATCGCAGCCACTCGCACTACCCGGCGACGCCGCGCCGCCGCGCTGTTAGACAAGTGAGGTGCCGGTTTTCCCCGGTCACGAAGCGGTGCAGGTTAGAAGGAGGCGGACTCGTGGCGGCTACACCTCAGAACACCGAGCGCTCGACGGTCGCCGGTGGCGCGAAGCGCAGCCGGTCGATGCCGAGCCGCGTGGTGCCGCCGATCGAGCTCCCCGCGAGCGTCGACGAGCTCGCCCGCGCTGCCGCCGCCCAGCTGGGCTGGAACGGCGTCGTGCTCCCCGAGACCACGATCCTCGGCCGCAAGGTCTGCGTGGTCGCCAAGCTCCGCACCGACGTGCACGCCGAACGCATCGCGATGGGTGTCGGCCCGGTGGCCGACCGTGCCACCGTCGACACCTGGACCTGGCCGGAGCTGGCCGGAACCGCCCCCGCCCCGGCCGCCGAGATCGTCGGCGTCCTGGCCGTCGCGCGCCACTGGCGCACCGCGATGGCCTCCGCGGTTCCGTTCGCCCGCTACGGCGAGGCCGCGATGGTCCTCCCGTCCCCGGCCGTGCTGACCGAGGACTACGTCGGCAACTGCCTGCCGCGCGCCCGCGCGTACGGCCTCGCCGTCGTCACCGCCGACCCGAACGCGGTCGTCGACCTCGACCTCGAGGGTCGCACCGAGCGCGTCGTGCTGGCCGAGGACCCGGTCTCCCGATTGGTGAACGAGCTCGTCTACGACCACCTGCTCCGCACCGTCGAGGTTCCCGCGTCGCTCGACTGACGGTCTCGATCCATCCCTACTAGGGTCGGACTCATGCGAGTCGTCATTGCTGGTGGACACGGTCAGATCGCGCTGCGGCTCGAGCGGCTGCTCGCCGCGCGCGGTGACGAAGCGGTCGGCATCATCCGGAACCCTGCCCATTTGGTGGATCTCGAAGCGGCCGGCGCCCAGCCCGTCGTGCTCGACCTGGAGAACTCCGATGTGGACGCCGTCGCCGAGGTCCTGAAGGGCGCCGACGCTGCGGTGTTTGCCGCCGGTGCGGGGCCGGGCAGCGGCACCGCCCGCAAGGACACTGTGGACCGTGGCGCCGCGGCGCTGTTCGCCGAAGCGGCCGAGCGGGCCGGCGTCCGGCGGCACGTCCAGGTGGGTTCAATCGGTGCCGACAACCCGGAGAATCCTGACGTCAGCGAGGAATTCCGGCACTACCTGCGTGCCAAGCGCGCGGCGGAGGACGACCTCAAGGCGCGCGACCTCGACTGGACGATCCTCCGGCCCGGCCAGCTGACCGACGACCCCGGCACCGGCCTCGTGCTGCTGGCCGAGAAGACCGGACGCGGCCCGATCCCGCGCGACGACGTCGCCGCGGTGCTCGCCGGCCTGCTCGAGACGCCCGCTTCGGTGCACCGCACCCTGACGCTGATCTCGGGCGAGGTCGCTATCGACGAAGCGATCTCCGCGCTGTGATCACTCAGGCATCGAGAGAGATCGCCGTCTTCAGCGGCAGCGCACACCCCGAGCTGGCCGAAGAGATCTGTGAGCACCTCGGTGTGCCGCTGCGGCCGGTCGAGATCCAGCGGTTCGCCAACGACTGCCTCGAGGTGCAGCTGCAGGCGAACTGCCGCGAGCGGGACGTCTTCATCATCCAGCCGCTGGTCAAGCCGGTCCAGGAACACCTCGTCGAGCTGCTACTCATGCTCGACGCGGCGCGCGGCGCGTCGGCGTCCCGCATCACCGCCGTCATGCCGCACTACTCGTACGCGCGCTCGGACAAGAAGGACGCGCCGCGCATCTCCATCGGCGGCCGGCTGGTCGCCGACCTGCTGGTGACCGCCGGGGCGAGCCGCGTGCTCGCGATGACCCTGCACTCCCCGCAGGTGCACGGCTTCTTCAGCGTCCCGGTCGACCACCTGCACGCGCTGCAGGAGCTGGCCAAGCACTTCCGGCAGTACGACCTCTCGCGCACCACCGTCGTCTCGCCCGACCTGGGCAATGCGAAGGAGGCGTCGCACTTCGCGCGGCTCCTCGGCGTCCAGGTCGCGGCCGGGGCGAAGGAGCGCTTCCCCGACGACCGCGTCCAGATCACCTCGGTGATCGGCGAGGTCACCGGCCGGGACGTGATCGTGCTCGACGACGAGATCGCCAAGGGCAGCACGGTGCTCGAGCTGCTGGACAGGCTGGCCGAGCTGGAGCCGCGCTCGATCCGCGTCGCCTGCACGCACGGGCTGTTCGCGGCGAAGGCCATCGAGCGGATCGGCGACCGGCCCGAGGTGCTGGAGATCGTCTGCACCAACACCGTGCCGGTGCCCGAAGAAGAACGCACCGAGAAGCTGAAGATCCTTTCGATCGCGCCGGCCATGGCCGAGGCGATCCGCCGGATCCACAACGGCGAATCGGTGTCGGCGCTCTTCTAAGCCCTCTTCTAGCTGACGGAGCCGAGTACCCGGTCCAGGTAGGTGTTGCTGAAGATTCCGCTCGGGTCGGTTTCCTTGCGCACGCGCAGGAAGTCGTCGAAGTGCGGGTAACGCGAGCGGAGGACGCCGGCGTCGAGGTCGTGCATCTTGCCCCAGTGCGGGCGGCCGCCGACGGCGCCGGCGATCTTCTCGAACGCGCTGAAGTACTCGCGGTACGGCATGCCGACGAACTGGTGGATGGCGATGTAGGCGGAGTCGCGGCCTTGCGCCGTCGACAGCCAGATGTCGTCCGCCGCGGCGACCCGCACCTCGACCGGGAACATCACCGGGTCCTTCAGCGTCGGCACTACCGCCCGTAGCTCGGCGAGCACGTCGAGCACTGATTCACGTGGAACAGCGTATTCCGTTTCGGTGAAACGGACGTTGCGCGCGGTGACGAAGACGCGGTGGGAGAGGTCGCTGTACTCGCGCGCGCTCAGGACGTTCGAGGCGAAGCTGCCGAGTGACGGCACGAGCTGCGGCATCAGCCGTCCCGTCCGGCAGAGACCGCCGAACGCGACGTTCTCCATGATCTGGTAGTCGACGAACTCGCGGACCTTGCTCAGCGGCTCCGCCGTTTCGCACCGGTTGTTGCGCTTGACCAGGGCGTTCTTGCCGTAGGGGAACCAGTAGAACTCGAAGTGCTCGTTCTCGTCGGCGAAGTCGTGGAAGCCTTCGAGCACCTGCTCCAGTGGCTCCGGCCGTTCCTGGGCGCGCAGCACGAACGACGGCTCGCAGCGCAGGGTCACCGTGGTGATCACACCGAGCGCGCCGAGGCCGACGCGGGCGGCGGCGAAGAGGTCGGGTCTTTCCTCGGCCGAACAGGTGACGACCGAGCCGTCCGCGAGGACGAGCTCCAGCGCGGCGATCTGGGTGGCGATGCCGCCGAGCTTCGCGCCGGTGCCGTGGGTGCCGGTGGAAATCGCGCCGGCGATGGTCTGCGCGTCGATGTCGCCGAGGTTGGTCATGGCCAGCCCGAGCGTGTCGAGGGCCGCGTTGAGCTCCCGGATCGTCGTGCCCGAGCGGACGGTGACGTGCCCGGTTTCGACGTCGACGCGTTCGATGCCGGTCCAGTGCTGCAGGTCGAGGGCATCGGAGTCGGCGACGGCGATCGCGGTGAAGGAGTGTCCGCTGCCCCAGGGGCGCACGGTCCGGCCGGCCGCGGCGATGGTTTCGATGGTCGCCGCGATCTCAGCCGTGCTGCGCGGCTGGTGAACGTGTTGCGGTGAGGCGGACGCGGTGCCCGCCCAGTTGGTCCACCGGGTCATGCGCGCGCACCCTTCGTCGGTCGAGTGCTCGAAACAGTAAGTGAATAGTATTCGCGTTTCAAGCCTTCGTGTCGTACTTTAGACCTCGTGACCAGTGCGACGGTGTACGACTTGGCGACCAAGGACCTCGACCCGCCCTTGGCCGTCGTCGACTTGGCTGCCTTCGACGCGAACGCCGACGACCTCCGGCAACGCGCGGCCGGCAAGCCGATCCGCGTCGTCAGCAAGTCGGTGCGCTGCCGGGCGTTGCTCGAGCGCGTGCTCGCGATGCCGGGCTTCGAGGGCCTGATGTGCTACTCGCTCGCCGAAGCGATCTGGCACGTGGAGCAGGGGACGACCGACGACATCGTCGTCGCCTACCCGACGGCCGACCACGAAGCCCTCCGCCGCCTGGCGGCTTCCGAGCGCGCTCGCGAGGCGATCTCGATCATGGTCGACTCGCCCGAGCACCTGGACCTGGTGGACGCCGCCCTCGGCCACGGCCACCCGGAGATCCGGGTCTGCCTGGAGCTGGACGCGTCGTGGCGCCCCCTGCCGGGAGTCCACGTCGGCACGCGCCGGTCGCCGGTGTTCACCCCGAAGCAGGCTTCGACGTTCGCCCGCCGGATCGTCGCCCGGCCGGGCTTCCGCCTGGTGGGCGTGATGGCGTACGAAGGCCAGATCGCCGGCCTCGGCGACGCGGCCGGCCGCCGGTTCAACCGGCTCCTGGTCGGCTGGATGCAACGCCGTTCGGCGGCCGAGCTGGCCCGCCGCCGCGGCGAGGTGATCCGCGCGGTCCGGTCGGTGACCCCCCTGGAGTTCGTGAACGGCGGCGGCACCGGCAGCATCGAGTCGACGGGCGCGGACGCGGTGGTGACGGAGATAGCGGCAGGCTCGGGCTTGATCGGCCCAACGCTCTTCGACAGCTACACCCGCTTCAAGCCCCGCCCGGCGGCGTTGTTCGCGTTGCCGGTGGTCCGCCGCCCGACCCGTAACATCGCCACGCTGTTTTCGGGCGGCTACATCGCCTCAGGCCCGACAGGCCCGTCCCGCCAGCCGATGCCGTACCTACCGGCGGGCCTGAAGCTCCTCGGCTTCGAGGGAGCGGGCGAAGTCCAGACGCCGGTAACGGGCAAAGCGGCCCGCACCCTGAAGCTGGGCGACCGAGTGTGGTTGCGCCACGCAAAGGCGGGCGAGCTGGCGGAGCGCTTCACGCACTACCACCTGGTCATGGGCGACCGGGTGGAGCGCACGGTCCCCACGTACCGAGGCGAGCACCAGAACTTCGGCTGACCAGCTTGTGTGCCCCCGGGGCGCCCAGAAAACTCCCCCGCCCTCCCTGGGGGGCGTGCCCAAGTCCAGTCTATCGGCCCCCACCGACAGTCCCGGGTTTTTGGCAGCGTCAACGCGAAGTTGTCCACAACTGTGCATACCTGTGGACAACTTCTGTGGACAGCCGGGTCGCCAAGGCGAAGGGCTGCGACCAGCCCTAAGCCTGCTGCTCGCCGAACCGGGCCGCGAGATACCCCTTCACCACGTACTTGGCCTCGGCGACGATCTTCTCGTCTCCGCGGGGCTCCTGCCGGAAAGCCAGCTTCATCAACGCGTCGGCCACCTCGTTGGCGATCGTGATCGCGAACCGCAGGTCCTCCACCGGGCGGTCGACCTGCGTCGCCACCAGGTCCGTCAGCGAGTCGACGATCACCGCGTTGTTGTCGCGGGTCTCGTCCAGCAGCTGGCGGTCGATGATGTCGCCGAAGTGGACCTTGGAAAAACCCGGGACCGACCGGTGCATCTCCAGGTAGATGTCGAGGATCGAGTCGACGACGTCCCACCAGTGCTCGGGGCCCAGCTGGGTCAGCCGCTCGTTCACCGCCGCGACGAAGCGGTCGAGGTTCCGGGCGGTAAGCGCTTGCACCACCGCACGCTTGTCGGGGAAGAACTGGTACAGCGAACCGACGGCGACTCCCGCTCGTTTGGCGATCAGGGTCGTCGTCAGCGCGTCGTAACCGAGCTCGTCGATCAACGCCGCGCTCGCGTCGAGCATCTGCTCGACCCGTTTCGCGCTGCGTTGCTGGACCGGTTGGCGGCGTAAGGGGGTGGCTTCTGCCGGCACCTTCGCGGCCTGGATGTCGGACACGGCGCTCCTCCTCGTCTGATCTGGGACTTTATCGTGCCGACGGGCTTCCCCACGGACGAGTGAAGACCTAGTATATGAGAACTTTTCATGTTCACCCGTACGGGTGTCCTGACGAAGGGGTCAGCAGCCGGTGCAGAACCCGATCTTCCCGCCCGACTTCCTCTGGGGTGTTTCGACCTCGGCGTTCCAGATCGAAGGCGCCACCAGTGAAGGTGGGCGCGGACCGTCCATCTGGGACACGTTCACCGCGACCGAGGGCAAGATCGCCCGCGGTGAACAAGCAAACGTAGCCGCCGACCACTACCACCGCTACCCCGAGGACATCGCGCTGATGGCGGAACTCGGCGTCGGTGCCTACCGGATGTCCATCGCCTGGCCTCGGATCCAGCCCGACGGAAAGGGCGCACCCAACCCCGAAGGACTCGGCTTCTACGACAAGCTCATCGACGCCGTCTGTGAAGCGGGCATCGCTCCCGCCGTCACGCTCTACCACTGGGACACCCCCCAAGCCGTCGAAGACGAAGGCGGCTGGCTCTCCCGGGCGACCGCTGAGCGCTTCGCCGAGTACGCCCAGATCATCGGAGACCGCTTCGCCGATCGGGTGAAGCTGTGGATTCCGCTCAACGAGCCGATGGTCATGTCCATTTTCGGCTACGGCATCGGCGAGTACGCGCCCGGAAAGGTGCTCCTGCTCGACGCCATCCCCACCGCGCACCACCAGAACCTCGCGCACGGCCTGGCCGTCCAGGCCCTCCGCGCCGCCGGCGCCACGAACATCGGCACCGCCAACAACCACTCGCCCATCTGGCCCGCCGACGACACCCCGGAGGACAACGCGGCCGCGGAGTGGCTCGACGCGCTGCTCAACCGGCTCTACGCGGACCCCATGCTTCTCGGCAGTTACCCCGAGCAACTTCACGCGCACCTGCCGGCCGGGTTCGCCGACGACCTGCCGACGATCGCGCAGCCCCTCGACTTCTACGGCGTCAACTACTACGAGCCCCAGGGCGTCGCCAAGCCCGGCCCGGGCAACCCGCTGCCCTTCGAGCTGCGCGACGTCGAGGGCTACCCGATGACGACCAACGACTCGCCGATCGTCCCGCACGCCCTGCGGGAGCTGCTGCTCGACTTCCACCGCCGCTACCGGGACCAGCTCCCGCCGATCCAGATCACCGAGAACGGCTGCAGCTTCGCCGACGAAGTCGCCGAAGACGGCGGCGTCCACGACCCCGAACGCATCGACTTCCTGCACAGTCACCTCGTCGCGCTGCGCGAGGCGATGGACGCCGGTGTCGACGTCCGTGGCTACTTCTGCTGGTCCCTGATGGACAATTTCGAGTGGTCCAAGGGTTACGCGCCGCGCTTCGGCCTGGTGCACGTCGACTACGAGACCCTGCGGCGGACGCCGAAGGACTCGTTCCACTGGTACCGGAAGCTGGTGCGGAATGAGTGAGACGACCGAAGCGACGGGCCTGCCCGAGGCGCTCGCCGAGCCCGTCGTGCGGGTGCGGCCCGGCTGGATGAGCCTGCTGTTCTTCGCGAACATCGCGCTCTGGCTGGGCATCTACGCGCCGATCCAGGTGCTGCTGCCGCAGCAGGCCGAGCTGCTCGACCAGGCGAACAAGGAGTTCGTGCTCGGCCTGGTGATGGGCGTCGGCGCGGTCGTGGCGCTGATCGTCAACCCGGCGGTCGGGCTGCTGTCGGATCGGACGTGCTCGCGGTTCGGCCGCCGCCACCCGTGGACGGTGATCGGCGCGGCGGTCGCGGCCGTCGGGCTGCTGGTGCTGGCGTTCGCCCCGGACGTCGCGCTCCTGATCGTCGGCTGGTGCCTCGTCCAGGCCGGGCTCAACGGAATGCTCGCCACGCTGATGTCCGCGATCGCCGACCGCGTCCCGGTCGGGCAGCGGGCGCAGGTCGGCGGGCTCGTCGGCATCGCGCAGATGCTCGGCACGGTGCTGGGCGCGGTCGTGGTCGTCGTCATGCTCGGCATCGCCGGGATCCCGCTGGCCTACGCGGTCTGTGCCGGGATTGTCGTGATCGGCGCCGCGTTCTTCGTGCTCCGGACGCCGGACGCGCGGCTGCCGGCGGAGTTCCGCCCGTCGTCCAAGGCCGGCGAGGTCCTCCGCAACCTCTGGGTCTCGCCTCGGCGCCACCCGGACTTCGCGTGGGCGTGGTCGTGCCACTTCATGATCAACCTCGGCAACGCGTTCGGGACGCTCTACCTGTTGTTCTTCCTCAAGGACGCGGTGCACTACCCGGACCCGGACACCGGGCTGCTCATCATGATGGCGCTCTACGGCGTCGCGCTCGTCATCGGCGCGGTGCTCGCGGGGCACTTCTCCGACAAGTCCGGACGGCGTAAGCCGTACGTCCTGGTGGCCTCCGGCGTGATGGCATTGGCCGCTTTGCTGCTGGTGCTCTGGCAGAGCTGGCCGGTGGCGCTCGCCGCGTCGCCGCTGCTCGGCGTCGGTTTCGGGGCGTACATGGCGGTCGCGCTGGCGATGCTGACGCAGGTGCTCCCGACGGCGCAGGACCGCGCGAAGGACCTCGGCGTCATCAACATCGCGAATTCGCTGCCGCAGGTGGTGGCTCCGCTGCTGACGCCGCTGGTGCTGGCCTACCTCGGCGGCTATTCCGGGCTCTTCGCGGCCTCGGCGGTCGCGACGCTCCTGGCCTCGGTGCTGGTGCTGCGAGTGAAGGCAGTCCGCTAGAGCCAAAAGCGTGAAGGTCACCTTCGGACTCCGAAGGTGACCTTCACTGCTTTGCGGGTATGGAACCGCGGGCCGGTGCCGGTCGGGGGAGGGGAGTGCAACGGCACCGGCCCGCGGAATTCGAGGGCCGCTCAAGGGCGGGGCGACAGCTGGACCAGACCCATGATCGACGCTGTCTTCGATGATCAATCTAGCGGGCGATTACCGCCCGGGCTAGGGCTAACGCGTATTTTTTTCGATTAATCGCGGTGGGGACCGGGGTAGTGGCCGAGGACTGGTTCGCGCTGCTCGGGGGTGCGGGCGAAACAGTCCCCGGCCGACGGCGAGTCCGGCACGGGGTCCGATGGGGCGATCGGTCGGCCGCGCTCGCCGGTCTGGAGGCTCAGGCTGTGACCGCTCGGCGCGGGTTCACTAGCGCGTGGCGACCGGTGGTCTCGGCCGCGGTGGGGGCCGGGTGGACCGGAACCGGGCTCTTGCGGCGTCCCTGCAGCCGCCGATCGGCCGTGGCCTGCTGCTGCGGGGCCAGCCCGCCGGCTACCAAGTGTTCGTGCGCGACCTGCCAGACCGAGCACGGCGCCTTGCAGCGGTGCCACCGGGTCGAACAGGTCGGGCAGTCACCGCGCTCGTCGGGCTCGTGCATCTTCAGCATCGCGCGCCACGCCTCGGTCAACCGGGGCAGTTCGGAGCGCGCGACCGAGACGAGCGACTGGGCGTCGGCGCGGTTCGCCAGGTCGGTCAGCATGTCGAGGCGCTCCCAGACCGCATTGCGGAGGACCTGCCCGAGTACCTGATCCATGTCAGCTCACCGTTACCTTTCCGCCATCTTGGCGGCTTCGTTGAGCGCGGCGCGCAGCTGTCCGAGCTGGCCGGACGTCAACCGCGCGGTCTCACCGGGGGGCGAGACCAGTACCACCTGGTTGTCTTCGACGAACACCGTCACGGCGCGTTCCCGGCTGATCAGGTCGCTGCACTGCACCCGCCACACGAGCTGACCGCCCTCGTAGTGCCGGACGCTCGCCGTGCGGGGGTCGACCGCGGCGGCCGGGGTGACAGGGCGGACGGCGGAGACGGGAGAAACGGGAGAGACCGACGCCACCGCCGGCCGCAAGGCGCGGGTGGCCGTACCGGCATGTCCCCCTGCGAACGAGTCCACGAACTCCACGCCCTTCTCCACTCTGTCGAAAGTCTCCGAAGATGCCTTCTGCAACATCGCACCAGGACGACACTGCGCACCTGGACAACACTGCGGGTTTCGTAGCTCTCCGTGATCGCTACCGGTGTGCGGCCGGTGACGGAGATCTGACAACTACAGTGAGGTGAAACCGGGTGCGATAGAAGGTCGAATTGGCGTCATAGCGGTGACCGGACTCGGTTCCACGGTAAGCGGTCACCGGACTTCGCCCGGACCGATCAGGGCACCAGTTCGGCTGTTCACACGGTTTCCCAGGTTTGCCTACGCTGTTAACAGACGCCCGACCGGACAGTGGAGGGGGCGCGATGGACGCCAGTAGCGGTGGCAGTGCCGAAGCCCGGCAGAGCCACGCGGTTCCCGCTGACGCGTGGGAGCAGCCGGAGATGAGAGCGGCTCTCGCCACGCGGGAGATCAGCGCCGTCTACCGGCTCCTGCGCAAGCACGGTGTCTCGCAGCGCCAGATAGCCGCGATGACCGGCCAGTCCCAGTCCGAGGTGTCGGAGATTCTCAAGGGTCGCCAGGTCATGGCCTACGACGTCCTCACGAGGATCGCCGACGGCCTGGGCGTCCCCCGTGGATACATGGGCCTCGCCTACGACGAGGTCACGGCGATACGGGTCGTCGGCTCCGCCGACGGCCAGCAGGCTGAGGAGGACGAGTCCGTGAAGCGACGGAGGTTCCTCGCGCACGCCGCCCAGGTCACGATGGGTGCGGCGGTGTTCGGTCCGGAATCGGGCACGTGGGCGGCCGGACCGGCCAGGACGCCGGCGCCGGGGCGCATCGGCATGACCGACGTCCGCCAGGTCGAAGCCGCGACGCGCGCGCTGCGGGCGCTGGACTACCAGTACGGCGGCGGGTTCTGCCGCGACGCCGTCGTGGCCCAGCTGTCCTGGGGCCAGCAGATGCTCGAGTCGCACGGCACCGAACTGGTGAAGAACCGGCTGTACGTGGCGCTCGCCGACCTCCACTCGCTGGCCGGCTGGACCTCCTTCGACACCGGGCTGATGGACTCCGCCCGCGGCCACTTCGCGAACGCGCTGGACCTGGCCAAGCAGGGCGAAAACCACCCGCTGGTGGCCAACGTGCTCTACCGCATGGGCCGCGTCTACCTGCACCAGGACGCCCCGAACGACGCGCTGAAGCTGTTCCAGCTCGGCCAGATCGCCGCCCAGGAATCCGGTTCCGAGCTGGCGGTTTCGGTTCTGTGCGCGAACGAGGCGTGGGCCTACGCGATGATGGGCAACGAAGAGCAGGCGGTGAAGCTGCTCGGCCGGAGCAAGGACGAGTTCGAGCGCGCCAACCTGGCCGAAGCCGAGTCGTGGGTGAAGTTCTTCACCGAGACCGACGTCTACGCCATGGTCGGCACCGTCCACACCGTCCTCGCGCAGAAGAACGCCGAGCACACCAAGTACGCGATCCCCGCGCTGACCAGGGCCGTCGAGTCCTACGACGACGAAATGGCCCGCTCCAAGACGTTCATGCTGAGCGCGCTCGCCACCAACCACCTGCTCGACGGCGACCTCGACCACGGCGCCAAGGTCGGCGGCAAGGCCATCGACTGCGCCGAGGGCATCAAGTCCGAGCGGGTCAAGGACCGGATGCGGCCTCTGCAGGAAGAGGCCGAGCGCCGCCGCAACAACGCCGACGCCCGTGACCTCGCCGATCGCCTCCACTCTTTCTACGCCGCATAGTCCCGAAGGCGCCGGCGCGGTTTTGGACGGCCGGTTCACCTCCGGGAAACTGCGCGGCGTGCTGGCCGAGACCTGTGCGCTGCTGGGTGTCGACCCTGCGGGCGCGCGGCTGCTGAGGTTCACGAACAACGCGGTGTACGCGCTGGTCACGGCCCCTTTCGTGGTACGGATCGTCGGCTCGACGCGGCTGCGGCACCGCGTCAGCACCGTCGTGCGCGTCGCTCGGCACTTCGAACGCCACGGCGTCCCGGCGATCCGGCTGCTCGAAGGGATCGACCAGCCGCTGTCGGTCGGCGGGCACCTGGTGACCGTGTGGCACCGGGTGCCGAGCATCGGCCGGGCGGCGACGTCCGCCGACCTGGCCCGGCTCCTGCGGCAGGTGCACGCGCTGCCCGCGCCGGACGGCCTCGCCGAGTGGGCGCCGTTCGCCGCGGTACGGGCCAGGGTGTCCGACGCCGAGGAGATCAGCGACACCGATCGGGAGTTCCTGCTCGACCGCTGCGCCGAGCTCGAGGCGGCGCTGGCCGAGCTGGAGTTTCCGCTGCCCAGGGGCTTGGTGCACGGCGACGCGTACCCCGGCAACGTCATCCCCGGCCCGGACGGACCGGTGCTCTGCGACTTCGACTCGTCGTGCGTCGGCCCGCCGGAATGGGACCTGACGCCGCTGGCCGTCGGCCGCGAGCGGTTCGGTGACCCGCCGGTGCACTACCGGACGTTCGCCGCGGAGTACGGCTTCGACGTGACGTCCTGGCCCGGGTTTTCCGTGCTCAGAAGTATCCGCGAACTCAAGCTGACGACCAGCGTGCTGCCGATCCTGCGCAGCCGCCCGCAGGTGCGGCCTGAGCTCTTCCGCCGGTTGGACGATCTTCGGAACGCCCGTATCGACGCCAGATGGACGCGTTACCGTTAGGCCGAGACTGTCACTTCGTGTGATCAGTACCACAATCTGCACGTGCATTCGCCGACCGCAAATGACCGTTCGTCGCTTCTGAAGTGCGGCCTGCTCTGGGTAGAAAGTTCAGCCCGGCAGGTCGCCTCCAATGGGGCAGCAGTCAGGCCAATGCGCAACTTGCAGCTACTCGCCGTGATCCGGGCTCAGGAGGCGACGACCGGCGCCCGCGTGAGCGCGACGGCGAAGCCGAACGCCAAGCCCATCACGGTCAGCTCGAGGGTCGCCCATGAGGCGAGCGCCGTCCGGTTGTGGCGGACGATCTGCGGCATCAGCCGCCAGCGGACGTGGGCGCCGAGGAGCGCGATGACGCCGGTGCACAAGGCCTTGAGGATGAGCAACCGGCCATACGGCGTCGTGAAGATCGCCGCCCAGAAGCCGATCGTCGGGTTGAGGGAGACCTCGACCAGGCCGTTGAACAGCCCGGTCGCCGCGGAGAAGGCCAGGCAGAGCGTCGCGAGCTTCGAGAACCGGGGCAGCGCGTGCGCCAGCAGTGTCCGGTTCGCCACGAGGAGCACGGTCATCGCGCCGAGGCCGCCGGTCCAGGCGACGGCGCTCATCACGTGCAGCTCCATCGAGATCATCGTGTAGTCGTGGTAGTTCCAGTTCGACGCGTGCCCGGTGACCGGCAGCGGCAGCAGCGCGAACAGGCCGAGGCCGACGCGGACCTCGGCGGGCACCTTCTCGCCGAACCGCAGCGCGAGCGCGCCGATCCCGGCGTGGACGAGCGCGAGCACGGCGACGATGACGAGCGCCTTCCCGGCGCCGACGTCGGCGATGTACCGGCCGATGTCGGACGGCGAGAGCGTCGACGAGCCGGGCTTGTACTCCGCGGTCTGCAGGATCAGCGCGACGACGGCGGCCGTGGCCCAGACGAGCGCGGCCGCGACGCCGGCCGGGCGGGCCAGCCGCATGATCGGCTCGGTGAGCTTCGGCCGGTCGTAGCCGATGAGCACCGACAGCAGTGCCAGGCCGATGGTCGTGACCGCGGCGAGGTCGAGCAGGACCCGAACGACCGGGATGCCGGCCGAGACCACCGCACCGGGCTGCACCACGCCGGGGACCGGGGCGGTGGCGGTGAGCGCGACGCCGATGAGGGCGCCGAGCAGTCCCGCCGTCACGGCACACAGCAGCGTCGAGTAGCGGGGTTTGACGGTGGTCTCGGCTTGGGTCATCTGAGTTACTGCTTCTTCTCCACGGTATTTTCTCGACTGGGCTGCCCGCCCGCTCGCAGGGCCACGGTCAGCCCGATCGCCAGCAGCACGACGGCGCCGGCGATCCACACCCAGATCGGCACGCCGGTCGACGACGCCTGCGACGACGCCTGCGACGAGCCGCCCGGCGACCGGGCCGCGTCGACGGTCGCCGGTGTGCCGGTGCCCGCCGTCGTCAGGGTGAAGGTGAGCTCACCGGTCACCGGGTGGCCGTCCGCGGACAGCACCCGGTAGCCGACGGTGTACTTCCCGGCCGGTCCGAGCGGCCGCAGGGGCGCGCTGATGACGTTGTTCACCACGGTGATCGGCCCTTCGGCCCACTGGCCGCCGCCGGGTCCGGTCACCGCGATCTGGTTGACGTCGGCGCCCTGCACGTACTGGTCGAACGTCAGGCCGATCTTCGGTGGCCCGGCGGCGACGGAAGCGCCGTTCGCCGGGTCCGAGGAGATCAGCACGTTGTGCGCCAGCGCCGGGGTGGCCGTGCCGAGCACGGCCACCACCGTCAGTGCGAGCGCGACGAGCGCCTTACCAATCCGGCCGAAAGCAGGCGGACACGGTCCGCAGCCGATCCGCGCCAGGCGAGGGTTTCCGCCGTGACTGCCGGTCGGATTGGTAACGATAGGCACACCGCGCATCTAGCTGTTGCCTCCCGACTTGGCCGTGGCCTTGCGGGCCCGGATGGTCGCGCCGGCCCCGACGCCGAGGCCGATCGCGCCGACGAGCAGGCCGGCCCCGCCGAGCCAGCGGGCCGTGGTGTCGGACGTCGCCGCGGCGGCTTCAGTGTGCTCCCCGGTCGTCGCGGCCATTGCGGCGTGGTCGCCATCGCCGTCGCCCTCGACCTTCGCGGCCAGCTTGACGGTCGGTGCCGGGTGCTCCGGCTCCTGGCCGCTCGCCGGCGTCGGCTGGTTCCAGTCGACGACCTTGCCGTCGCTGTAGGTCTGGTGCGCCGGGAACTCGACCTCGTCCACGTTGGTCGGCAGCGGGCCGAAGCTCACCGAGAACTCCTGGTAGTCGGTGGCCTTCAGCTCGTTGCCCGGCTGCGCGGTCCAGGTCACCGCCGTGACGGCCTCGGTGATCTTCGTGCCGTTGTCCTTGGTGATCGGGGCAGGCAGCTTGGACTTGGTCACCTCGGCGGTCCAGCCGGGCAGTGGCTTGGTCCGCACGCTGCCGATGCCGTAGTCGGCCTTGAAGTCGACGGCCACCTTGGTGGTCATGGTGTTCGGCTCCTCGCTCGGGACGCGGAACACGATCGCCGCGTAGCCGCCCTTCGTGGGCTGCGGGCCGTAGACGTTGGCCGTGACGTGCGCGGACGCGACGCCCGCGCCGAGGAGACCGGCGACACCGATGGTGGCGGCAAGAACGCCGGCGCGCTTGAAGACGTGCTGGGACATGGGTTCACTCCTGATGAACTCAAGAAAGGGCAGCGGACTCGGGGGTCCGCTGTTTGGGGGAGAAGCTGGGTTTCAGGAGTGGACGGGCGGGCCGCGCCGCCCGCGGATCCGGCGCAGGTCGACGCCGACGAGGTGGTCCGGGCCGTGCACACGGGCCGGGACGAGGGTGGCTGCCGCGGACGGCACCGGCAGCGGGGTCAGCAGCCGCGGCAGGATCGCGCGCAGCACGGCCAGCACTGTGAGGAGCATCGTGTCCGCGCGGGAGAGCAGGAGCGCGGTCAGCACCGTCGCGCTCGCGTGCGCGGCGATCATGCCGAGCCCGGTGGTGCCGGGCGCCGCGTCCATGTCGTGCGCGTGGTGGCCGGCGAGCGTGGTGAGCAGCAGGTGCATCACCAGCTGGGCGGCTCCCAGCAGGGTGATCGTGGCGAGCGGCCCGCGGGCCTTGCGGGCGAGCGCGGTCGCGGTCCAGCCGAAGAGGCCGGTGAGCAGCACGGTCATCGCCGGATCCGGCAGCCCGCCGTCGGCGAGCCGGTGCGCGGTGACGGAGAGCGCCCCGGCGCTCACGGCGAGCAATGCGCCGCGGGTAGCACCCAGCACGGCGGGTCGCCGGCCGGGAGTGCTCATGACGAGCAGCCTAAGCGACGCGCCCGCGCGTGTTCGCGGGATCCCGTCGAGTGAGCACACACCAAGTTCACGGCTTTCTTACCGAACCGGTTCAGCGCTTTTGTTGCCGATCACCACGGGATACGGAACGGTGGTCGGAATCACGAGGCCGAAGTGGGGGTTTGGCTCGGGCGCGCGGTGGGTACTGAGCCGTCGGTCAGGAGCTAGCCCGTTCGGGTGAGCCTCGACTGGACGCGGGCGGGAGTGCGGACACGGATGAATCTCTTCGAGTACATCTCGGACCGGGCGAGCAAGTTGTGGCTAGAGGCTTATTTGCACACCAGCATGGTGGTGCAGTGCACCATCCTCGCGGCGGTCCTCGGCGTGCTGATCGGGGTCGCGGTGTACCGCAGCCCGATCGGTTCGGCGGTGGCCACGGCGCTGGCCAGCACGATCCTGACGGTTCCGTCGTTCGCCCTCCTGGGGCTGCTGATCCCGATCTCCGGGCTCGGTCCGACGACGGCCGTGGTCGCGCTGGTGCTGTACGGCCTGCTGCCGATCGTCCGGAACACCATCGTCGGGCTCGACGGCGTCGACCCGGCGATCACCGATGCCGCGCGCGGCATCGGGATGAGCCGCTTCGGCGTGCTCACTCGCGTCGAGCTGCGGCTGGCCTGGCCGGCGATCCTCACCGGCATGCGCGTGGCCACCCAGATGCTGATGGGCATCGCGGTGATCGCCGCCTACGCGAAGGGACCCGGCTTCGGCGCCGAGGTCTTCTCCGGGCTCACGAACGCGGGGAGCACGAACTCCCTCAACCAAGCCGTCACCGGCACGGTCGGGGTCGTCATCCTCGCCCTGCTCCTCGACGGCGTCTACGTCCTGATCAAGCGCTTCACCATCTCTAGGGGTGTCCGTGGCTGAGAACGAGGAAGTCTCCGGCGTCGAGATCGAGCTGGAGCACGTGACCAAGCGGTACCCCGGCACCCGTGAAGCGGCGGTCGACGACTTCTCCATGGTCGTGCCCGCCGGCAAGATCGTGGTCTTCGTCGGCCCGTCGGGCTGTGGCAAGACGACGACGATGCGGATGATCAACCGGCTGATCGAGCCGACGTCCGGCCGGATCACCATCGGTGGCGAGGACGCGCTGAAGCTCGAGGTCGACACCCTGCGCCGGCGCATCGGCTACGCCATCCAGCAGGCCGGGCTGTTCCCGCACTTCACCGTCGCGCAGAACATCGCGGTGGTGCCGGGGCTGCTCGGCTGGGACAAGAAGAAGGTCAACGACCGGGTCGAGGAGATGATGGACCTGGTCGGGCTCGACCCGGCCGACTTCCGCGACCGCTTCCCGCGCCAGCTCTCCGGCGGGCAGCAGCAGCGCGTCGGGGTGGCGCGGGCGCTCGCCGCGGACCCGCCGGTGCTGCTGATGGACGAGCCGTTCGGTGCGGTCGACCCGATCACCCGCGGCAACCTCCAGGACGAGCTGCTGCGGCTGCAGAGCGAGCTGAAGAAGACGATCGTCTTCGTCACGCACGACTTCGACGAGGCCGTGAAGCTCGGCGACAAGATCGCGGTGCTCGGCAACCAGTCGTCGATCCTGCAGTACGACACGCCCGAAGCGATCCTGGCGAACCCGGCCGACGACACGGTCGCGGGGTTCGTGGGTGCGGGCGCGTCGCTGAAGCAGCTGACGTTGCTGCGCGTCCGGGACGTCGAACTCCAGCAGGACGCGCTCACCGTGACCGTCGACGAGACGCCGGCTTCGGTCCGCGAGAAGCTCGACAAGTCGAGCAGGCACTTCGCGCTCGTGCTGGACGCGCGCCGCCGTCCGACGCGGTGGGTGCACGCGCGCGAGCTCACTTCGGCGACTTCGCTGGCCAACCTGGGCAGGCCGTTGCGCGACGTCGTCAGCCTGCAGTCGACGCTGCAGGACGCGCTCGAGGCGATGCTCGCAGAGGGCGGCTCGGTGCCGGTCACCGGCGCACGCGGCGAGTACGCGGGCACCATCCAGCTGGACACCGTGATCGCGACCATCCAGCAGCTGCGGGACGAGCACACGAACGGCGAAGAGGTGTCCGCATGACGACGGTCGCCGTCGACACCGGCTTCAGCACCGAGTCCGGCTCGAAACGCGCGGAACGCGTCCGGCTGTTCGCCCAGCCCGTCGTCGTGCTGGTGATCGTCGCGGTGACGCTGGTTTCGGTGTTCTCCAGCGGGCTGAACGCGACGGAGAAGGAAACGCTCAACGCGCCCACCCTGTTCACGGCGCTGTGGGACCACCTGCTGATGACGCTCGTGGTGACGGCGATCGTCGTGCTGGTCGCGGTGCCGCTCGGGGTGATCGTGACGCGGCCGTGGGCGCGCTTCCTGGCCCCGATCTTCCTGGCCATCGCGAACATCGGCCAGGCCGCGCCCGCGCTGGGCGTGCTGGTGCTGTGGTTCATCGTCACCGGCGCGACCGGCGGGATCTGGGTGGCGGCGCTGCCGCTGGCGTTCTACTCGCTGCTGCCGGTGCTGCGGAACACGATGGTCGGCATCCAGCAGGTCGATCCGGCCCTGATCGACGCGGGCCGCGGCATCGGGATGTCGGCGACCGCGGTGCTGTGGCGGGTCGAGCTGCCGCTGGCCGTCCCGCTGATCCTGGCCGGCCTGCGCACGTCGCTGGTGCTGGCGGTCGGCACGGCGACGTTCGGCATGTTCGTCAACGCCGGCGGGTTCGGGCTGCTCATCGACACCGGCTACAAGCTGAACCTGACGCCGGTGCTGGTCACCGGCTCGGTGCTGGCGGTCGCGCTGGCGCTGCTGGTGGACTGGGTGGGCGCGGTCGCCGAACAGTTCTTCGGACCGAAGGGGCTGCGATGAAACTCCGGCGACTGTTCGTCGTGGCGCTGCTGGGCGTGACACTTTCGTCCTGCGGGCTGACCGTCAACCAGGCGGTGCCGTACGACATCCGGCCGGGCTCGATCCAGCCGATCCCGTCCCTGCAGGGGCTGAAGGTCACGGTGGGGTCGAAGGACTTCACCGAGAACATCATCCTGGCGTACATGGCCGAGATGGGCCTGACGGCGGCCGGCGCGGACGTCGTCGACCTGTCCGACATCAAGGGGTCGAACTCGTCGCGCCAGGCGCTGCTGTCCGGCCAGACGGACGTCACGTGGGAGTACACGGGCACGGGCTGGATCAACTACCAGGGCAACGAGCTCCCGGTGCCGGGCGGCGAGAAGGCCCAGTACGAGGCGACGGCCAAGGCGGACGAGGAGAAGTTCGGCGTCACCTGGCTGAACTATTCGCCGCTGAACGACCAGTACGCGTTCGCCGTCACGGAGGCGTACGGCGCGCAGAACAACCTGAAGACGACGTCCGATCTGGCGGCGTTCATCAAGCAGAAGCCGGACCAGGCGGTGTTCTGCCTGGAGACGGAGTTCACCAGCCGCCAGGACGGCTTCCCGGCCGCGGTCAAGGCGTACGGCTTCCAGAAACCGACGGTGAAGAACTTCGGCATCGGCACGATCTATTCGGCGGTGGCGAGCGGAACCTGCCCGGTGGGCGAGGTGTTCACGACCGACGGCCGCATTTCGGGGCTCAACCTGCGGGTGCTGGAGGACGACAAGAAAGCGTTCCCCCAGTACAACGCGGTGGCGACGCTGCGCACGGAGTGGCTGAAGCAGCACCCGGAGGTCCGCGGCCCGCTGGAGAAGATCAGCGCGGCGATCGACAACGAGCAGATGGTGCAGCTCTGCAAACAGGTCGACGTCGACGGCCAGGACGCGGGCAAGGTGGCCCACGACTGGATGGTCAAGAAGGGCTTCGTCCAGTAGCCCAGACCCGCCGCTTTCACGTGAAAGCTACGCCCCGGGGCCGCCACTTTCACGTGAAAGTGGCGGCCCCGGGGGCTGCGCTCAGATCCCCAGCCGGTGCAGCAGCTGACCCTCGAGCCGCTCCAGCTCGCCGGCCACCGCCCGGTGCACCGACTTCCGCCGGGCCGTCGGCATCCGCTCCGCCGCGCGGACCGAGGCCGACAGCTGTTCCAACGTCCCCAGCGCGCCCTGCACGAACTCCGTGTCGGCCTTCGAGGCCTTCTCCGACTTCTGCAGGTCCTGGCAGCCCTCGGCCAGCCCCGCGATCCGGGCGTGCAGCGCCGCGCCCCGGCCGGTGTACTCGCCCAGCCGGTCGACCGAAACCCCCAGCTTGCGCGCTTGGTGGCGGTCGTACGCCTCCCGTGCGACGCCCGCCGCGCGGACCGCGAGCGGCGCGACCACCGGGATCACCGCCGGGCCGATCACCTTCGCCACCGCGACCGCGTTCTTCGCCCTCTTAGGGGTGAACCTGGCTTCACCCTCGACCTTGGCCTTGCGCGCCATGGCACCTCCTGCGACGTGTCGAGGTCGAACTTACTGGTCGCCCGGGTGGCGGGCATGTCGGCTCGGCGGTGGGAATCTAGAGTGATCTCCATGAACACCGAGGTGGTACTCGACGCGGGAGCGGTCAGCCGCTGCCGCCGCCGCGTGCACCTCGAACACGACCCCACCATGCGCGAGGTCCCGCTTTCCCCGCCCGACCCCACCGCGCAGCAGCGGATCGACGACGCCACCGCCCACCGCGAGGACATCGTCACCCGGCTGATGGCGGCCAACCCTGACCACTGGGTCAAGATCGGCCGCGACCTGGCCGCCCACGAGCGCGTCGAGCAGACGCTGCAGGCCTTCGCCGACGGAGCGCGCTACATCTGGGGCGCGTTGCTGCCGGTCGATCCGGCCGGGCACCGGCGTGGCGGCATCGACCTGCTCGTCCGCACCGGCCGCGGGTACGTCCCGGTGCTCGTCGTGCGCCACCGCATCACCGACCGCGGTGCCGGCGCGATCGTCACCGAGCTGACCGACCTCGACCCGGCGCACCGCGCGGCCGACGAAGGCCGCAAGGTCCGCTCGCAACCGCGTGACCAGCTCCGGCTCGTGCACATCCGCCGCATGCTGCAGACGCGCGGGCAGGCCGACGAGAGCCTCGCGCTCGGCGGCGTGATCGGCCTCGACGCCGACGTCGTCGTCTGGCACGACCTCACCGCGGGCACCTGGCCGGGCGGGCGCAACGCGCTCACCGAGTACCAGGTCCGGTTCGCCGACCGGCTCGCCATCGCCGCGGCGGCCGCGAACGGCGAGGAGCCCCTCGCGGAGCCGTCGCGCGTGCTGGAGTGCCGTCGCTGCCCGTGGTGGCCGACGTGCGAGGTCGTGCTCACCGAGACCCGAGACGTCAGCCTCGTCGTCCGCGGCGAGGACGCGGTGGAGCTGCGCCGCGCCGGAGTGTCCACTGTGGACAAACTGGCGGCGCTCGACCTGGCGGGTGAGGCACCGGCGGTGAACTGGACGGGCGTCACCTTCCCGGACGCGGTCGTGCTCGCCAGGGCCTGGCTGGCCGACCTGACGCTCGTGCGCCGCGTCGAGGCGGTCGACGTGCCGCGCGCCGACGTCGAGGTCGACGTCGACATGGAGAGCTTCGGCGACGCCGGCGCGTACCTCTGGGGCTGCCTGCTCAGCGGCGCCGACATCGGCGTCCCGCACGGCTACCGCGCCTTCGCGACGTGGGACCCGTTGCCCACGGACGACGAGGCCCGGTCCTTCGCCGAGTTCTGGGCCTGGCTCACCGACGTCCGCGAGCGCACCGAAGCGGCGGGGCTCACCTTCCGTGCCTACTGCTACAACGCGCTGGCCGAGAACCGCTGGCTCTTCGGCTCCGTCGAGCGCTTCGGCGACCACCCGGGTGTTCCGGCCAAGAAGGAAGTCCAGTCCTTTGTGGACTCGGAACAGTGGGTGGACCTCTTCCGCAGCGTCTCCGACCAGTTCCTGTGCTCCCACGGCAAGGGCCTGAAGGTGATCGCGCCGGTGGCCGGGTTCTCGTGGCGCGACCCCGAGGCGGGCGGCGAGGCGTCGATGCGCTGGTACCGCGACGCCGTGGGCATGGACGGCGAGAAGCCGGACGACGACCAGCGCGAACGGCTGCTGCGCTACAACGAGGACGACGTCCTCGCGACCCGGGCGTTGCGCGAGTGGATCAGCGCGCGAGCCCAGGCCGAAGTCCCGTACATGTTCGATCTCTGAGTAGTTCACCGGCTAAGACACTTGCCTGGTGACGTTTCTTGAGTAATACTCGTCTACGAGTACTCGTAGACGAGGAGCTGGGATGAAACGGCGGAAGGTCGGCAACCTGCTCGGCCTGGCCGTGCTGTCCGTCGTGCTGGAACGCCCCATGCACCCGTACGAGATGGCGGCTGTGCTCAAGGAGCGCGGCAAGGACACCGACATGCCGATCAAGTGGGGTTCGCTCTACACCGTCGTCGCCAATCTCGAGAAATACGGCTTCGTCGAGGCCATCGAGAGCGTGAAGGACGGCGGACGGCCCGAGCGGACCGTCTACCGGATCACCCAGGCCGGGCGCGAGGAGTTCGAGGACTGGGTCCGCGAGCTCGTCGGGACGGTCGACCCGGAACCCCCGCGGTTCCGGTCCGGGCTGTCGATGATGGGGATCCTCGGCCCGGACCAGACGATCAGCTTGCTGCGGCAGCGCGCGGGGCAGCTCGACGAGCGGGCCGAAACGCAGCGTGCCCTGCTCGACCAGCTGCGTCCGCTGATGCCGCGGATGTTCCTGATCGAGGTCGAGTACGACATCGCCATGACGGAGGCCGAGGCGCGCTGGGTGTGCGGCTTCCTCGGCGAACTGACCAGCGGCGCCATGCCGGGCGTGGAGGCCTGGCGGCGCTGGTACGAGACCGGCGAGCTCCCCGACGACTTCGGGGAGCTCGTGGAAGAGAAATAGCACGGACCCCGGGTGGTGCTGGCACACCGCCCGGGGTCCTCGACCCCGAACCGAGCACGCCCGGCCACGAGGTGGCACCGCAAGGATAAACCGGGTGCGCTCTTCGGTTCGGCTCAACCGAAGAGGAGAGATCCATGGAGACGACCCGCAAGCACAAAGTGCCCGAGATGGAGGGTTTCCAGGCCCGCTGGTACGCCAAGAACCGGGGCACGGAGGCTCAGCTCGCGCAGTACCGGCGGCAAGCGGCCGAAGTGACCGCCGGGCTGGCCGACGGCGCCGAGATCCTGGAGGTCGCGCCCGGCCCCGGCTTCTTCGCGGTGGAACTGGCGAAGCTCGGCTTCCGCGTCACCGGGCTCGACATCAGCCACACGATGGTGGAGATCGCCCTCGAAGAGGCGCGCAAAGCCGGGGTGGACGTCGGCTTCCGGCAGGGAGACGTGACCAACGCGCCGTTCGCGGCCGAGTCGTTCGACTTCCTGGTCTGCCAGGCCGCGTTCAAGAACTTCCGGCAGCCGGTGGCGGCACTGAACGAGATGCACCGGGTGCTGCGGCCCGGCGGGTTCGCGGTGATCCAAGACCTCAACCACGAAGCCACCGGCGCGGACATCCAGCGTGACGTCGCCGGGATGAACCTCGGCGCGGTCAGCGGCTTCACCGTCCGGCAGACGCTGGGGTGGCTGCGGCGCCGCGCGTTCACCCCCGCGCAGTTCGAGGCACTGGCTGCGGAAAGCGTGTTCGGCGGCTGCTCGGTCACCACCGACGGCATCGGCTTGGAGGTCCGCCTCACCCGCTGATCGCAGGGGCGGCACTTTCTCGTGAAAGTGCCGCCCTCGGCGTCAGCGCGGGGCCATCCGCAGCGAGCCGTCCATGCGGATGACCTCGCCGTTCAGGTAGTCGTGGTCGATGAGCGACAGCGCGAGCTGCGCGTACTCGTCCGGGCGCGCGAGGCGCTTCGGGAACGGGATGCCGGCGGCGAGCGCCGCGCGGAACTCGTCGCTGACCGTGGCGAGCATCGGCGTGTCGACGATGCCGGGCGCGATGGTCAGCACGCGGATGCCGTGCGACGCCAGGTCGCGGGCCGCGGGGAGCGTCATGCCGACGACGCCACCCTTGGACGACGAGTAGGCGACCTGCCCGATCTGGCCGTCGAACGCCGCGATGGAGGCGGTGTTGATGATGACGCCGCGGGCGTCGTCTTCGAGGGGCTCGGTCTTGGCGATCGCCTCGGACGCGATCGTCAGCACGGTGAACGTCCCGACGAGGTTGATCTGGATGACCTTCGCGTACAGCGCGAGGTCGTGCCGGCCCTTCTTGGACAGGATCCGCGCGGACGGCCCGATGCCGGCGCAGTTCACCACGGTCCGCAGCGGCACGCCGGAGCCCGCGGCGGTCGCGACGGCGGCCTCGACCTGCTCGACGTCGGTGACGTCGGCCTCGACGTAGGTGATGCCGTCGACCTGCTCGGCCTTCTCGATCGACGACGCCAGGTCGAGCGCGAACACCCGCGCGCCCTTGGCCGCGAGGGCCTTCGCCGTCGCCCCGCCGAGGCCGGACGCGCCCCCGGTGACGAGCGCCGCGGTGTCGGTGATCTGCATGTGCCGTTCCCTTCGGACTACTGCGCTGGATCCGGGCTTAGGTTAACGCTCGTTCGCATCGGTGTGGTTCGTGTCTTCGCTCACCGCTCTCGGGGGCGACTGTTTCCGTTAGCGTCGTGGTCAACTCGGGCTGTCACCTTCAGCACTATGACGCCAGCTCGGATCGTGGTGGTAGGAACCGGTTACGTCGGCTTGACCACGGGGGCCTGCCTGGCCAGTCTGGGGCATTACGTCACCTGCGTGGACGTCGACCGCGCGAAGGTCTCCCGCTTGGCGGCCGGCCGCGTCGACATCCTCGAACCGGGCTTGGCCGATCTGGTCACCCGCGGGATCGCGGCCGGGCGCCTGCAGTTCGTCGTCGGCGCGCGGGACGCGGTCCGCACCGCGCAGGCAGTGTTCCTCTGCGTGCCGACGCCGATGGGGGCCGGCGGCTCCGCGGACCTGCGCGCGGTCGAGGCCGTGGCCGCCGAAATCGGCGACGTCCTGCCCACCGGCTGCGCGCTGGTCACCAAGTCGACCGTGCCCGTCGGCACGTCGAAGCGGATCCAGGAGATGGTCGGCCGGACCGACGTGCCGGTGGTGTCGAACCCCGAGTTCCTCCGCGAAGGCACCGCGGTCGCGGACTTCCTCGGCCCCGACCGGATCGTCGTCGGTTCCGACGAACTCGCGGCCGCGCGCTGGGTAGGCGAGCTGTACGCCGAGCTCGACGCCCCTGTCGTCGTCGCCGACGCGGCGAGCGCCGAATTGGTCAAGTACGCCGCGAACTGCTACCTCGCGCTGAAGCTCTCCTACGTCAACTCGATCGCCGAGCTGTGCGAACGCCTCGGCGCGGACATCAACCTCGTCACCGAGGGCATGGGCTACGACCGGCGCATCGGCCGGACCTTCCTCAAGCCCGGCCCCGGCTGGGGCGGCTCTTGCCTGCCGAAGGACACCAGTGCGCTGGTCAAGGTCGCCGAGTCGGTCAACTACGACTTCCGCATGCTGACCTCGGCCATCGACGAGAACATCGCCCAGCGCGACCGGATCGTCGCCAAGATCGCCGGCGCGGTCGGCGGGACGCTGGCGGGCGCCCGGATCGGCGTGCTCGGCCTGGCCTTCAAGGCGGGCACGAACGACCTGCGCGACTCGCCCGCGCTCGCGGTGGCCTCGGTGCTGTGCGCGCTGGGCGCCGAACTGATCGCCTACGACCCGGCCGTCGACGGCGAGATCGCCGGGATGACCGTCGTCGACGACGCCTACCAGGTCGCGAAGGACGCGGACGCCGTCGTCGTGCTGACCGAGTGGGCCGAGTTCAAGCACCTCGACTGGGCCGCGATGGCCGAGCTGATGGACGGCATCGACGTCGTCGACACGCGCAACCTGCTGGACCCGCGGGTGATCGTGGATGCCGGGCTGTCCTGGCAGGGTGTCGGACGGCCGCGGGCGGCGGCGCGCATCAAGGTCGCTTGAAAAAGCACTGCTTGACGCGTCGATCTTGGCTAAGGTGATCGGCACGGCATCGCGTGTCGGTCACCGGCTGGGTGAGGCATGGAGGTGGCGGGAGTGCCCCGGAGGCATTTCAACCGTGTCAGTATCCGTTTCCGTTGAATTGAACCATTTGATCGTCCCGTCCCGGAACAACCGGGAATCCGCCGAATTCCTGGCGAACCTGCTCGGCCTCGAAGTCGGGGAGGAATGGGGTCCGTTCATCCCCGTCGAGACGCGCAACGGCGTCCGGCTGGACTTCGCGACCATCCCCGAAGAGGACCTGCGCCTGCAGCACTACTGCTTCCTGATCCCGGAGGACGACTTCGACGCCGTCTTCGCGCGGCTCGTCGAAACGGGCGTGACCTACCACGCCGACCCGATGGGAAAGCAGCTCGGCGAAATCAACCACAACCACGGTGGCCGTGGCGTCTATTTCCTCGATCCCGGCGGGAACGGGATGGAAATCATCACGCAGCCGTACGAGCCGGAGCGGCGGCGTCCGTCGTCCTGGTAAGCGCTGTCTGGTAGAAGTTCCTTAGCAATGCGTACTATCGGGTCATGTTCACGACGAGGCCGGAGCTCGCCGGCACCTTCGGGATGGTGGCATCGACGCACTGGCTGGCTTCGGCCACCGGGATGGCGGTGCTGGAAGACGGCGGCAACGCGTTCGACGCGGCGGTCGCGGCCGGTTTCGTCCTGCAGGTCGCCGAGCCGCACCTGTGCGGCCCGGCGGGCCAGGTGCCCGGCCTTTTCGTGACGGCGGACGATCCGACCCCGCGGGCGCTGGCGAGCCAAGGGCCGTCGCCCGCGGGGGCCACGCACGAGCATTTCGCCTCGCTGGGATTGACCATGATCCCGGGCAGCGGCCTGCTCCCGGCGACCGTCCCGGGCGCCTGGGACGGCTGGCTCCTGCTGCTTCGCGACTACGGCACGAAGTCGCTTCGCGAAGTGCTGAAGTACGCGATCGGCTATGCGCGCAACGGCGTCCCGCTGGTGTCGCGAGTCGGCGACACCATCCGCGCGGTCGAGCGGCTGTTCGTCGAGCACTGGCCGACGTCGGCCGGGTTGTGGCTGCCGGACGGCAAGCCCGCGTCCGGCCTGCACCGGAACCCTGCGCTGGCCGGCACGTGGGAGCGGCTCCTGCGGGAGGCCGAGTCCGTCACCGGGCGCGAAGCGCAGCTCGACGCCGGACGTCGTGCCTGGTCACAGGGGTTTGTCGCGGAGGCGATCGACGAGTTCTGCCGGACCGCGTTCCGCGACGACTCCGGCCGCGACCACGCGGGCCTGCTGACCGCCGACGACCTGGCGTCGTGGTCGGCGTCGTACGAGGACCCGGCGTTCGCCGACGTCGGCGACTGGCGCCTCGTCAAGATGGGCGGTTGGACGCAGGGGCCGGCGCTGCTGCAGCAGGCACTGTTGCTGCACGGCTTCCGGGACGAGCTGTCTTATGTGGACGGAGTGCCGTCGGAGCGCACGGTGCACCTGTCGGTCGAAGCGGCGAAGCTGGCCTTCGCGGACCGCGAGGCGTGGTACGGCGACACCGACGTGCCCTTGGACGTGCTGCTCTCGCCGTCGTACACCGCCGCGCGACGCGCTCTGATCACCGATACGGCGTCGCCCGACCTTCGCCCCGGCGACGCTCGGGGACCGGCGCGGCTTCCGGCGCTCCTGGACTCCCTGCAAGGCGTCCAGGTGGAAGGCGGCGCGACGGGCGAGCCGACGGTCGGCCCCCAGGGCCGGACGCGCGGCGACACGGTCCACCTCGACGTCGTCGACGCGGCGGGCAACCTGGTGTCGCTGACGCCGTCGGGCGGTTGGCTGCAGTCGAGCCCGGCGATCCCCTCGCTGGGCTTCTGCCTGGACTCGCGGGGGCAGATGTTCTGGCTGGAGCAGGGCCTGCCGAACTCCCTGGCCCCGCGCAAGCGCCCGCGCATCACGCTGTCGCCGTCGCTGGCCCTGCGCGACGGCGTCCCGGCGCTGGCGTTCGGCACACCGGGCGGTGACCAGCAGGACCAGTGGCAGCTGTGCTTCTGGCTCGCGCACGTCTACGGCGGCCTGAACCTCCAGGAGTCGATCGACTCGCCGGCCTGGCACACGAACGCGTTCCCGAGTTCCTTCTACCCGCGTTCGTGGGCTCCGCGCGAGCTGGTGGTGGAGTCACGCCTCGGAACGTCCACTTTGGACGGACTGCGGGCGCGAGGCCACGCCGTGGTCGACGCGGGCGACTGGGCTTTGGGCCGGCTCTCGGCGGTCTCCCGCTCTGACGGCCTGCTCCGAGCGGCGGCGAACGCCCGGGGCATGCAGGGCTACGCGGCCGGCCGCTAGAGCGTCAGCGACGCCCAGCCACCGCCCTCGGCGAGCAAGGTACGCACGCCGAGGGCGTGCTCGGCGAACCCGGCGAGATCGCCGTGCAGCAGCGCCAGCCGTTCACCGTCGAGGGGCGTGGTGTCGCCCGACCACAGCTCCCGGACCCAGCAGGCGGCCGGGTGCAGGGACCTGACGAGCCTGGCCACCTCGGCCTCGGCCGACCCACCCGCGGCCAGGTACCCGGCGAGGACTTCGTCGCAGGCTTGAAGCAGTTCCTGAAGCCCACGCACGGCTTCGTCCGGAGTGCCGTCCCAGTCCGGCCGGGGCCACACCGACGAGCCGAGCTCGAGCCACAACCGCCACCCCGCGGTCAGCTCGTCTTGGTCACGCGGCACCCATTGCCCGGCCATGTCTTCGAGTGTGCGCCCGAAGGCACGGCCCGGCGGATGGGATTCGTCACTTCGCGGGCCGCTCCCAGAGCCAGAACTCGATGCCCTGGTTGTCGGTGCAGTCGGCAGTCGTGCCGTACGGGTGGTTCTCGACTTCGCCCGCCTCGCCGCCCTGTTCGCGCACGCGCCCCAGTGCCGCTTCGAGGTTGTCGACCGCGTACATCAGCTTCCAGCCGACCTGGCGGTCGCCGGCCCACAGGCCGCCCTCGAGGCCGGGGCCCGAGAATCCCCACGCGTCCGTGGTCGAACCCGGGGAGAACTGCCAGCCCAGGACCGCGCCGTAGAACGCCTTCGCCGGCTCGGCCTCCGGGACCTGGAACGTGAAGTACATCGCCTCGCCGTGTCGCGCCGGCTTCGGGCCCGCGGCCGGGGACGCCGCCTGGGACACCAGCCAGCGCTGGCCGAACGGATCGCGGAACGAGCCGCCTCGGCCGTACGGCGAGTCGCTCACCGCGCGGATCAGCGTCGCACCCCGTTCCAGTGCGCGGGCCACGCTGGTGTCGACGTCCGGGACCTCCACCCGCACCGACGCGCCACCCTCGCGTGGTGCCACGTGCCCGATCTCGGGGTACTCCTCGGCGAGCATCAGCACGGCGTCGCCGATGGCCAGCTCCGCGTGCCCGATCCGGCCGTCGTCCATCAGGATCGGGTCGCCGCGGCGCACCGCGCCGAAGACCTCGACGTAGAAGTCGAGCGCGGCACGGGCATCGGAAACGGCCAGGTACGGGGTAAGCGAACGCAGTTCCGCATGGGTCGCAGGGGCTTCGGTGGTCGTCATATCGGCTCCGTTCAAGATCAGGCGACGCAGGTCGCCGCGCAGTTCGGCGGCGAAGTCCGGGTCGGGCGCGACCCGCTCGGAGGGACGGCGAAGCGCGTCGAAAGGCTCAGGCATCGCGACCCTCCTTCTCTTCGTAGGAACGCCGGAACGCGGCACGGGCCCGCACGAGCAACGCCTCGGTCGCGTGCACGCTGCGCCCCAGGTGGCCGGCGACCTCGGGCACGCCGAGGCCGTCGACGTACCGCAGGGTCAGCGCGGCCCGGTGGTGCGGCCCGAGGGATTCGAGCACCTGTCTCGCGCGCAGGGCGTCGAGCTGCTCGTCCCACGGATCCTGGACGTCCGGCTCGCTGTCGTGGACGAGCCGCAGCCCGCGTTCCTCACGTTCTTTGCGCCGCCAGTGGTCGGCGAGCTTGTGCCGGGCGACGCCGATCAGCCACCCGGTGCTCACTGGAGGTGCGTACTCCTTGCGACAGGCGGCGACCGCCCCGAGGAACGTCTCGGAAGTGAGCTCCTCGGCGAGCGTGCGGTCACCGCACCGGGACAGCAGGTACCCGTAGACCTCCGGCAGCGCGGTCTCGTAGAGCTCGAGCAGCGCGAAGGCCGGGTCCGGTCGTACCCGAGGTTCCGTCACACCCTCATCGTCGCCTGGCGGAGGCTTTCTCCGACGGGTGAACTTCAGGTTTTTTCGGCGGCCAGTTCACCCGGATGGTGACAACGTGGTCCCGCCGCCCGGGAGAGAGCCGGTAGACGCTGACGAGAAAGGTCCCCGCCCGCGCACGCTTGCGGGACAGGTAGTCGTGCGCGCAGGCGGTCCCGTACCGGACGGTCCAGCCCTCGTACCGCTCACTGCGGTGCTCCAGGACGAACCCCATGTCGTCGACGAGTTCGGTGTATTCGTGCACCCGCTCCCCGGGCGTGACCTCACGCCGGTACTCGAGTTCGTGGGGATAGCCGTACCTGTCCATGACCTGCAGGTTCTCGACGCAAGTCGGCACGACGCCGCCTGCACACGGGAATCCCGTTTCGGACTGCCCGGCCTACGATTCGTGGTTGATCGACAGCGAGGGGTGAACCATGGATCGGCCGATCAAGCCGAACTACCGGCGACGCCAGCTCGGCCGCACCTTGCGCAAGCTACGCGAGGCGGCCGGGCTGAGCCAAGAGGAAGCGGGCACACCGCTGCGGTTCTCGACATCGAAGATGAGCCGCATCGAGCAGGGGTACATCCCCGGCTACAACGACTTCCTCGCGCTGCTCGACCGGTACGGGATCATCAGCTCGGACTACGACGAGTACGTGCGGATGTTCGACTACGCCAAGGAGAAGGGCTGGTGGCACGCCTTCGGGCTGAGCGATCGCGGTTTCGTGAGCGTCGAGGCCGAGGCTTCGTGGATCAAGACTTACGGGCTCGGCTTCATTCCGGGCCTGCTGCAGACCGAGGCTTACATGCGCGAGACCTTCGCCGGAGCGCGTGACCCGCTTGATGGGCCCCGGCTGGAAAATCGGGTGCAGGTCCGATTGCGGCGCCAGCACCGCCTCACCGAAGAGCGGCCGCTGGAACTGCACGCGATCGTCGACGAGACCGCCTTGCTGCGCAATCCGTGTGACGCTGCGCAGTTGCGGCAGTTGATCGAGCGCTCGCACCTGCCGAATGTCCGGCTTCAGGTGATCCCGCAGAAGGTCGGCTCGCACGACGGTCTCTACAGCAACTTCATCATCGCCGGGTTTCCCGAACGGTCCGAGCCGGATCTCGCTTACCTCGAATACGGCTTCGGGTCGCTGCAGATCGAAAAGGAGGCCGAGGTCAGCGCTGCTAGGCTGACGTTCGAGCATCTCGCCGATCTCGCGTTGGACGATGGCGACTCTCGTGCGCTTGTCGAGCGGATGATCACCTGAACGGAAGGGCGCGCTGTGGAACGGTGGCGGAAAAGCAGCTATAGCGGCGGTTCCGGTGAGAACGGCAACTGTGTCGAGGTGGCCTTCACCCGCGAAGCCATCGCCACCCGTGACTCGAAAGCCCCGGCGGCCGGGGCACTCGAGGTGCCACCGGCCGCATGGTCCGCCTTCCTCACCACCATCACCCCCGGGGGTCCGGCAACCGCCGCCCGGTGATCGCGACCACCGTCGCCAGCACCGCGATCAGCCCGATCACCACCGCGAACGCGTCCCGAGCCCCCATCGCGCCCGGCGCCGACAGTGCCGCGTACAAACTCCCCAGCGTCGCGACACCCAGCGCCAGCGACGTCTGCTGATTGGTCGTCATCACGCCCGACCCGACTCCGGCCAGGTCCGTCGGCACGTGGGAGAGCACGATCCGGAACAGCGTCGTCATCGCGAGCGCGTTCCCGACGCCGATCGCCACCATCGCGGGCGCCAGATCGACGATCGTCACGTGCGGCCATGCCGCCAGCGTCGTGCACAGCAGCGTCACCATGCCGATCGCCGTGATCGCGCCGCCCACCGGGACGACCTTCTGCCCGTACCGCGTCACCAGGCGGCTGCTCAGCATCGACACCGTGAAGTACGCGACCGCCAGCGGTGTCAGCGCGGCGCCCGCGCCCAGCGGGCCGAAGTGCAGGTCGACCTGCAGCGTCATCGCGAACACGAACATGAACGAGCCGAACGCGCCGAAGAACGGGATCGCCACCATCAGCCCGCGCCGCACGCTCGGCAGCCGCATCACCGACGGCGGCAGCAGCGGCGTTCCGCCCAGCCGCTCCAGACGCCGTTCGACGTGCACGAACGCCGCGGCCGCGAAGGGTGACACCGCCAGCAGCGCGATCGACCACGCCGGCCAGCCCAGTGCGCGGCCTTCCATCAACGGCACCAGCAACGACAACAGCGTCAACGCCAGCAGCGCCGTGCCGAGCCGGTCCACGCCCAGCGGGTTGTGCGCGCGGCTTTCCGGCAGCTTGCGGGCCATCACCAGCACCACCAGGCCGATCGGCACGTTCACCAGGAAGATCGGCCGCCAGCCGGTGCCGAACACGTCGGCCGCCACCAGCGCGCCGCCGAGCAGCTGGCCGACCACCGTCGAGATGCCGCCCGTCGCGCCGTACAACCCCAGCGCGCGGGATCGCCGCTCGCCCGACGTCGTCGCCTGGATGATCGAGAGCACCTGCGGCAGCAGCAGTGCCGACGCCGCCCCCTGCGCGGCGCGGGCCACCACCAGCGTGCCGGCCGTCGGGGCGAGTCCGCAGGCCAGAGACGTCAGGGTGAACAGCCAGAGCCCGGCGAAGAACAGCCGTCGCCTGCCGAACGAGTCGCCGAGGCGGCCGCCGACCACCAGCAGCACCGCGTACGCGATGCCGTAGGCGGCGACCACCAGTTCCAGGGTGGCGGTGGACGCGTGGAGGTCGGCATCGATCGTCGGGAGTGCGACGTTGACGATGAAGAAGTCGATGATCGGCAGCGCCGCCCCCAGCAGCACCGTGACCAGGCCGGCGGGGGTCAGTCCCGGTCGGGCCGGAGCGCCGGTCGTGATTGGCGCGAGTTGAGTCGTGGTCATGACTACTACGATCGGCCTCGACTGAACCTGGTACCAGTTGCTGTTTATCCGGGTATTGGCCACTACCTGGTACCAGTTTCGGCGGCGTGTCATCCTGGCACCATGACCACCGCTGTCGAATCCGAGCTCCGCCGCCGAGAGCTGGCGAGGTTCCTGCGCAGCCGGCGCGAGCGGATCACGCCCGAGCAGGTCGGCCTTCCGATCTTCGGCCGCCGACGGACGCCGGGGCTGCGCCGTGAAGAGGTCGCGCAGCTCGCCGGCGTCGTGGTCACCTGGTACACGTGGCTGGAGCAGGGCCGCGACATCAACGCGTCCGAGCAGGTCCTGCAGGCGATCGCCCGCACGCTGCGGCTCGACCCGCACGAGCACACCCACCTCTTCCGCCTGGCCGGCGCGCCCGCGCCGGAGCGGGAGAAGGACTGCCAGGTCATCACGCCGGCTTTTGCGCTGATGCTCAAGAAGCTTGAGCCGTACCCGGTCGCGATCCGCAACGCGCGGTGCGACCTGCTCGGCTACAACCGCGGCTACACCTGGCTCATGGGTGACGTCGACGCCATCCCGTTCGAGGACCGCAACACCCTGGTCCAGTGCCTGCTCAACCCGGAGTGGCGCAAGCGGATGCTCGACTGGGACACGAACATCCCGCGCGTGATCGCGTCCTTCCGCGCGGCGATGGCCGACCACGTCGCCGAGCCGGCGTGGAAGCAGCTGGTGAAGCGCCTCAAGGCGGAGTCGCCGCTGTTCGCCGAGCTGTGGCCGCACCACGACGTCAACTCGGAGCCGATCCGCACCAAGCGCTACCTGCACCCGGACGTCGGGCTGCTGCGGTTCAACTTCACCTACCTCTACTACGGCCGCCGGTCCGAGATCACCATGTCGACTTACACCCCGGCCGACGAAGAGACAGCGGCGAAGCTCCCCCTCTTCTTCGACTGACTATTGCAGCCGACGTACGCCGGGAGTCGCTCCGGGACGGACGCGGCGCGACCCGGCGACCGGTAGTTTTCGCGGCATGAGATGGCCGCCGCAGTCGCGTTTGTCCCCGTGGGTGGGGCGTGTGGTGCGCACCGTCGTCGTCACCGGGTTCGTGCTCGGGGCGACCAGCGGTGCGTCGCGGTGGCAGCCGGGTGCGCCACCGATGACCCCGCTCGGTGTCGCGTGGCTGGCCGCCACCGGGCTGACGCTGCTGGCCGCCCACCGCTTCCCGCTCACGGTCTTCCTGGCCGCGACAGCGTCCGCGTTCGGCTACTACGCCTCCGGGCTGCCCGGCGGCCCGATCATCGTCGTCCCGACCATCGCGTTGTTCCTGCTCACCCGGCAGCGCGGCCCGCTGACCGCCGGGATCACCGGCGCCGCCGCGCTCACCGTCCTCTACCTGGTCCACATCGTGACGTCGGGGTCGTTCGCGCTGGCGGTCGGCGCCGGGTTCCTGGTCGTCTGGCTGGTCGCCGTCATCGGGGTCGGCACCGCCGTCCGGTACCAGCTCGACGCGCTCATCGCCCGGCGCGAGCAGGCCGACGAGCACCGCCACCGGCTCGCCGAGCAGGAACGGCTGCGCATCGCCCGTGAGGTCCACGACGTCGTCGCGCACAGCCTCGCGATGATCAACGTCCAGGCCGGCGTCGCCGCGCACGTCGCCGACCGGCGGCCCGAGCAGGCGAAAGAAGCGCTGCTCAACATCAAGGCGGCCAGCGCCTCCGCGCTCAAGGACCTGCGCGCGACCCTGGCCGTGCTGCGTTCCGGCGAGGACAAGGCCCCCGCCCCGAGTCTCGCCCAGGCCGGCGAACTGCTGGATCACGCCCGCGACGCCGGGCTCACGGTCGACGTCCACGGCGAGGCCGGCGACCTCCCGGCGCCCGTGGACGCCGCCGCCTACCGGATCCTGCAGGAGTCACTGACCAACGTCGTCCGGCACGCCGACCGGCCGGGACACGTCGACGTGCGGTTCGAACGGCACCATGGGTCCTTCACGCTCCGGGTGCGTGACGACGGCCGCGGCACCAGCCGGCCGACCCCGGGCCACGGCCTGCGGGGCATGGGCGAACGTGCCGCCGCACTGGGCGGGCGATGTACCGCCGGGCCGGTCGAAGGCGGTTTCGAAGTGTGCGTCGAGCTACCGATCGAGGGAGAAGCATGATCCGCGTCCTGCTGGCCGACGACCAGGTCCTGGTCCGCGCCGGGTTCCGCGTGCTGCTGGAGACCGAGGACGGCTTCGACGTCGTCGGCGAGGCGGGTGATGGCGAGCAAGCGGTCGCCGGAGCGATCGAGCACCGGCCGGACATCGTCGTGATGGACGTCCGGATGCCGGGGGTCGACGGCCTCGAAGCCACCCGGCGGATCACCGCGAACCCCGAGCTCGCGGGCACGAAAGTGCTGGTCCTGACCACTTTCGACGTCGACGAGTACGTCTACGAAGCCCTGCGTGCGGGCGCCAGCGGGTTCCTGCTGAAGGACACCGAGCCGGTCGAGCTGCTGCGCGCCCTGCGGGTCGTCGCGAAAGGGGAGGCGCTGCTTGCGCCGACGGTCACGCGCCGGCTGATCCAGGAGTTCGTCGGCCGCCCGGAGAACCGGCGCATCGACACCAGCGCCGTCCGCGAGATCACCGACCGCGAGCGCGAGGTCCTCGGCCTCGTGGCGGGCGGCATGTCGAACGACGAAATCGCCGCCCACCTGGTGATCTCGACGGCGACGGCGCGCACCCACGTCAGCCGCATCATGACGAAGATCGGCGCCCGCGACCGCGCCCAGCTGGTGGTGCTGGCCTACGAGTCCGGGCTGGTCACGCCGCGTCGCCCCGCCTGACCCGGCGCACCACACGGACCGCCCGCACCAGGAACACGACGGCGAGGACACCGACCAGGCAGAACCAGATCACGGTGCCTCCTCTCCCGGCCGATGCTCTGCTCAGAGGGCGTCCGAGAGGGGGACCGCGTTCACCGACACGGCCGAACTCACCCGTTCGGGTCAGCTCAGTTGTTGGTGCGCTCCGTCGGCGGCGACTTCTGGACCTGCGCGGTCAGCAGCGTCTTGAACGAGCTGAGCGTCGCGTCCTTGGACGGGCCGAACGAGTCGATGATGATCACCCGGTTGTACAGCACGTAGACCGCGCGGTAGACCTGCTGGGTGCTGTCCGCGGCCGAGTAGACCGGGACGCCGTGCAGCGACAGGTTGCGGTTGACGGTCAGGCCGCCTTCCTGCTCCGCGTTGCCGTACTCGGCGGCCACCGCGGCCGCGGCCTGCGCGTTCGGCAGCTCCAGGGCGAACAGGCCCAGCGTGACGTCGCCGTCCTTGGTCGTCTTGAGCAGGCCTTGGGTCATGCCGCTCTGCTTGAGCTTCTCGACGACCGTGGTCGGCAGGTACTTGGCCGACTGCAGCTTGTCCATGTCGAACTCGCCACCGCCGGCGCGGGTGGTGCCGGCCGGGGTGATCAGCGCCGACGAGTTGTCACCCGGCTCCGGCTTGGCCGCCGGCGGCTCCGGGAGCGGCTTGACGGTCGGCGCGGGCGGCGGCTGCGGGCTCGAGCTCTGGGCCACCGGCGGCGTCGAACCGCCGTTGTCCTTGATGAACAGCGCCCAGACGCCGAAGCCGAGGCCCGCGACCACGAGGAACGCGACCACGGCGAAGGCGATCTTCTTGCCCTTGCCCGACGACGGCTGGGTCTGGAAGCTCTCCGGACCCTGGCTGATCCAGTCGGCGTTGTTCGACGGCGTCAGCGGCGGGAACTCCGAACCACCCCACGGCGGGCTGACGTCCTGCTGGGGCGCGCCCCACGGGTTCTGCTGCGGCATCGGCTGGGCGAACCCGCCGGCCGGGGAGTGCTGGCCGTACGGGGGCGGCGGCTGCTGCTGCATCGGCTGCGGGAACCCGCCCGACGGCGAGTTCGGGTGCTGCTGCTGTTGCTGCCACGGCGGCACGACCTGGGTCCGCTCGGCACCGCCCGCGTCCGCCGCGGAGACGACCTGCGTCGCCTCGGCGTTCGCCTGGGGGTCGGGCTGCTGCCCCGGTAGCGACACCGGCGCGATGATCTGCGTGTCGGCAGCGGTGCTCGGGACCTGCTGCTGTGCGGGCTGGGCGGGGGCCTGGGACTGGTCGCCGGTCGAGACGGCCATGGACAGCACCCGGTCACGGCGCGCCCGGTATTCGTCGGCCGTCAGGTTTCCCGCCGCGAGCTCCTCGTCAAGCCTGCGCAGCTCTTCCTGCCAGGTCACCCCGGTACCCCCTTGGGTATATCGCCTGCGAACGCGAACGTGTGGGTGCTCCTCGCCCGGAGCGCGGCCGCCCGCACGGAGTCATTGTGCACGGGTGTGTTCACCTGGTCGTCGCCCACCACCCCGTCGTTACCTTCGCGTGGCGGAGGCCTCGGCGCGGGTCAGTGACATGCCGTGGCTTCGCCCCGGGCCGGGGGCTTTGCCACCCGGAACCACCTCAAGAGTGGCGGGGGTGCGCGGCGAGCACCTGTCCCAGCAGGTCGATGGTCTGGTCGCGCAGGAGCGCGGACGACCCGCCGATGACACTGCGCTCGACCATTTCGAAGGTCACGATGTCGCGGTCGGCGAACAGGGTCGTCATTTCCCGCGCGGTGCTCTGCGCGACCGTCTCGGCGTGCACGATGGTGACGTCCTGGCAGGTCGCGGCCAGGAACGGGCTGGCGAACTGGGTGAACGAGTCGGCCACGACCGCCGTGGTGCGGGCGATCGACCCGGCGGGCTTGGCGCCGTCCGGCTGGCTCAGGTGCAGCGGGGTCTTGAAGTCGCTGGCGATGTAGCGGGTCCGGTCGGCGCCGCCGTCGGTGGAGAGGCTGTACGTCGTCAGCTGCCGCTGTTCGTCGCGGCCCAGCACCCTGGCCAGGTCCGCGGGCCACGGCCGGACGCCGTTCGGCGCCGCCTGCCAGCCCGCGGTGCTGCCGGGCGCGATCGCCGAACCCAGCGCGTACGTCATGACCAGGCCGCCGTCGAACGACCAGTGGGTGTCGTTGCGGTCGTACAGCGAGTGCCCGACGCGCCTTTCGGCGTCGGCGAGTGCCGGCCGCAGGTCGATCGCGCCGGTCTCGCGCGGCACGCGGTTCCAGAACTCGGCGGTCCGCGCCTGCGCGCACGGCTTGCCGACGTAGGTGTCGGGCAGGTGGGCCGGCTCTTCGCTGTACTTGTCCGGCGCGATGACCAGCTCGAACTTGCGCCCGGACCGCTCCACGGCGGTGCGCAGCTTCCGGAGCGCGGCGACGACGTGGTCGGTGTCCATCACCGGACGGCACCGGGCGTTGACGTCCTCCCCGAGGTACATCCAGCCGTCCTTGCCCGGGAGCACGGTGGGGTAGACGTACCCGGGGACGTCGCCGTTGTCCGGCTTTCCCTGGTCGACGCCGACCGTGCCGCCGTCGTGGCTGGTGCCCTGGCCGGAGCCGGGCGGGTCGCCGAAGAGGCCGGTGCTGATCGCGTCGGCGGCTTGGACCCCGGCCTGCCGCAGCGGCAGGTGGTCGGTCGCCCAGCCGGACATGCCGGTGAAGAACCCCCAGCCCGCGCCGAGGCTGGGGAAGTCGCGCAGCGGCCGGTTCTCGAAGGCGGCGGGGTGCACACCGGCCACCGAAAGCAGCAGCGGCGTGACGAAGAAGAAGGCCGCGCAGGCCAGAGCCGTGCGCTGGCGCTTGCTGTGCCGGGGCCGGTAGAGGTTGTGCTCCTTGGGCAGGAACGACTCCGGGGTCCTCGGCAGCGCCGGCTGGGTGGGCAACTGCGACGGAGGACGGGACGACACAGCCGTATCCTAGCGCCGGGCCGGTGACCGGCGGTTCGGATCGGTGACTCGAGGGGACGTGCGATGAGCAGTGGCGGCTTCGGGGGGTCCGGGTGGCGGAGCCCCCGGCCCGGGGCAAAGCCCCGGTTGTCACAGCGAGGGCCGGGCTACGACCAGCGGCTGGCCAGGGAGCGCGAAACCTTCGCCGGCCAGGAGGAGATCCACGGCAACCTGCCACCGTCGGCGCACCGGTGGTCGAACCGGCACGTGCGCCCGAAGCTCGAAGCGCTCGGTGTTCCCGGCCTCGACGAGCTGATCGTCGGGCAGATCGCCGAACGCGCGCAGGGGCTTTCACGGGACGCCGTCGTGCTGTCGCTGGGCAGCGGCAACGGCGACCAGGAGCTCGGCTGGCTGCGCGGTCTCGCCGGCGCCGGTCTGGACAACGTCCGGCTGCGGCTGCTCGAGCTGAACCCCGAGATGCAGGCCAGGGCCGAGGCGTCGGCCCGCGAGCAGGGCGTGGCCGACCGGGTCGAGCTGATCACCGCGGACTTCAACACCTGGCGCGCCGACGCCGAGCACGACGTCGTCGTCGGATTCCAGGCGCTGCACCACGTGCTCGACCTCGAACACCTCTACGGCCAGATCAAGGGCAGCCTGACCGGGGACGGCGTCCTGGTCGTGCACGACATGATCGGCCGCAACGGGCACCGCCGGTGGCCCGAGGCCCACGAGGTCGTCGACCGGATCTGGGCGACGCTGCCCCCGGAGCTGCGCCGGAACGCGCTGACCGGGCACGTCGACGAGCAGTTCGTCGACGTCGACTGCGCCGCCGACGGGTTCGAGGGCATCCGGGCGCAGGACGTCCTGCCGGTGCTCCTCGATTTCCTGCACCCGAGCCTGTTCCTGCCGTACGGCAACGTGATCGACCCGTTCGTCGACCGCATCTACGGCCACAACTTCGACATGGACGACCCCGCGCACGTCGCCCTGATCGACGAGATCGGCGTCCTCGACGACAGCCTGCTCGACCTCGGGCTGGTCACCGGGACACGGCTGACCGCGCTGTTCCACCCGTCTCCGCAGCCGCTGCGCGTCCACGGCAACCGGACGCCGGAGCGGTCGGCGCGGGACACCCGCGTCGTCGACCCGGCCGGCCGCGTCTCGTTCCGGCCCGGCGGCACGAACGGAGAACGGCTGGTCCGCGGCGCGGGCATCGTGACCGGCCGGCTGAACGGCATCGCCCACGACGACTGGGCGGCGCCGTCGGTCGAGTTCCCGGTCCTGACCACGGCCCCGGTCGACGCGCTGGACTTCCGGACCTACCTGCCGGACGACGCCACCGAGCACGGCAGCGTCACCGTTTCCGTCGACGGCGTCCCGGTCGCCAAGGCCGACGTCGGGCCGGGCCTGACCGAGCAGGTGCTGCCGGTCCGGCTCGAAGCGCACCGGCAGGTGCGGCTTTCGTTCGACGCGGACTGGTCGGTGACGGCCGGTGGCGACCGGCGCACGCTGGCGTACGTCCTGGTCGGGCTGGGGCTGCTCGAAAGGTGAGATCGACCGGACGGCTAATCTGCCCGGCATGGCCAAGGGGACGAGTGGCGAGCGGCTGATCGAGTGGACCGGCGAGCGGTGCGTGCCGTGGACCGAAGATCTCCAGGTGATCTACGAGCACTATCACCGCTACGCGTTCTCGGCCCGCTTCGTCGCGGGCAAGCGCGTCCTCGACCTGGCCAGTGGTGAGGGTTACGGCGTCTCGCTGCTCGCGCGCTCGGCGGCCGAGGTCGTCGGGCTCGAGATCGACCCGCAGACCGTCGAGCACGCCCGGCAGCGCTACCCCGGCGTGCGGTTCGAGGTCGGCTCGATCACCGACCCGCGTGCCCTCGACGGCGAGATCTTCGACGTCATCACCTGCTTCGAGGCCATCGAGCACGTCGACGAGCAGGACCGGCTGATGGAGCTCGTCCGCAACCGGCTCGCGCCGGGCGGGGTCTTCCTCTGCAGCACCCCGGACATCGAGGTCTACACGCACGACCACGGCAACGAGAACCCGTACCACGTGCACGAGCTGACCGAGTCCGCGTTCCGCACGCTGCTGGCGGCGAGCTTCGAGCACGTCGTCGTGCTGCGGCAGAACGTCGCCGTCGGCTCGCTGATCCACGACAACGGTGCCGGTGCCGGCGCCGAGGTCCTCACCGTGCAGGCCGACGACGCCGACGGCTGGGTCGTCGAACCCGGCGCGCCGCACACGTACTTCGTCTCCGTCGCGTCGGCCGAGCCGGTCGAGGTGCCCTCGACGTCCGCGATGGTCGACCCGAAGCTGACCCTCGTCGCCCGCGCCGCCGCGGAAGCCGGCCGGCTGCGGGGTGAGCTGGGCCGCACGGAAGCCGAGCGCGACCAGGCGACGGCTTCGGTCACCCGGCTCACCGGTGAACTCGCCCAGGTCACCGCGGCCGAGCAGCGCGCCTCGACCGAGCGCGACGAGGCACTCCGGCAGGCCGAGCGCGCCCGCGAAGACCGGCAGCGCGCGGCCGACGAGCTGAACCGGCTCCAGCGCAAGGCGGGCTACGACAGCGAACGGCTGGAGTGGCTGGCCGGCAACAACACCAGCCTCAGCGAGACCATCGGCAGGCTCGCCGCCGAGAACGAGAAGCTGCGGGCCGAGACGTCCGCGCTCGTCCAGAAGGTGATCGGGAAGTACCGCGGCGCGGTCGAGCGGTACGCGCCCCGCGGCACCCGCATCCGCGACTTCTACGAGACGGCGCTGGGCCGGCCGGCCGGCGTGCTGCCCGGTGCGCCGGTCGCGGCGCCCGGCCCGGTCGCGGTGACCACCAGCGACCACCCGATCGTCAGCGTCGTCATCCCGGTCTACGGCAACTGGCGGTTCACCCGCGGCTGCCTCGACTCGATCCAGCGGCACCTGCCCTCGACGCCGTTCGAGGTCATCGTCGTCGACGACGCCTCGCCGGACGACTCCGCCGACCGCGTCGCCGGCTGTGCCGGGGTCCGGCTGGTCCGCGCGCCGAAGAACCTCGGGTTCGTCGGCGCCTGCAACCTCGGCGCCGAACACGCGCGCGGCGACTTCGTCATGTTCCTGAACAACGACACCGAGGTTCGCGCGGGCTGGCTGGACGAGCTGGTCGCCGTCGTCGAGTCGCGGCCCGACGTCGGGCTCGTCGGCTCGAAGCTGGTCTACCCGGACGGCCGTCTCCAGGAGTGCGGCGGGATCATCTGGGCCGACGGCACCGGCTGGAACTACGGCAGGCTGCAGAACCCGGACGCCCCCTGGTACCAGGCGCTGCGCGACGTCGACTACTGCTCGGGCGCGGCGCTGCTCGTCCGGCGGGAGCTGTTCGAGCGCCTCGGCGGCTTCGACAAGCGCTACGCTCCCGCGTACTACGAGGACACCGACCTCGCGTTCGCCGTGCGGGCGGCCGGGTACCGGACGATGGTCCAGCCCGCGTCGGTCGTCGTGCACCACGAAGGCATCACCAACGGCACCGACGTCTCGTCCGGCGTGAAGCGCCACCAGGAGCTCAACCGCGGCGTCTTCGTCGACAAGTGGAGCGTCCAGCTGCGCGACCACTTCCCGGAGGCGAGCCCGCGCGCGGTGTGGGCCGGGCGGCAGCGCACGAAGGACGGCCACCGCGGCGGCACGATCCTCGTCGCCGACCACCAGGTGCCCATGCCCGACAAGGACTCCGGCTCGGTGCGGATGTTCCGCGTCCTCGAGCTGCTCGTCGGCCTCGGCCACCGGGTCGTCTTCATGCCGCTCAACAACGCGCTCCACGAGCCGTACGTCGACGCGCTGTACCGCGCGGGCGTCACGGTGATCACCGGGCTCGGCGAACAGCTCGAGTTCCTGCGCGACGCCGGACCCGACCTGAGCCTGGCCGTGCTGTCGCGGCCGCACGTCGCCTGGCAGCTGCTGGAGCAGGTCCGCGAGCACGCGCCGGACTGCGTCATCGCGTACGACACCGTCGACCTGCACTTCGTCCGGCTCAACCGCCAGGCCGACCTGGCCGCGCAGCTCGGCAACACGCGCGAGGAGCTGACGCTGCGGCGTCGCGCCGAAGTGTTGCGGGAGTCCGAACTGGGCTTGACCCGCGCCACCGACGTCACGTTCGTCGTGTCCGATGTGGAGCGTGAGCTGCTGCGGGAGCTCGTGCCGTCGGCGCGCGTCGAGGTGCTGTCCAATGTGCACTACGCCGAAGGCTCGGTGGCGGTCCCGGAAGGACGGTCCGGCGTGCTGTTCGTCGGCAGCTTCGACCACCTGCCCAACCGGGACGCGGCGCGCTGGCTGGCGACCGAGATCATGCCGCTCGTCCGCCAGCGGCGCCCGGACGCGGTCGCGCAGATCGTCGGCAGCAACCCGCCGCAGGAGATGTTCGACCTGGAGCGCGACGGCGTCGTCGTCCGCGGCTGGGTGCCGAACCTCGACAGCGCTTACCGCGAGGCCCGGGTCGTCGTCGCGCCGCTGCGCTTCGGCGCCGGTGTCAAGGGAAAGCTGGGCGAGAGCCTCGGCTACGGCGTCCCGGTGGCCGCCACCCCGCTGGCCGCGGAGGGCATGCACCTGACCCACGGCCGGGACGTCCTCGTCGGCGGCTCGGCGCAGGAGCTCGCCGACGAGATCGTCACCCTGCTCGAAGACGACAAGCTGTGGCAGCGGCTGTCCGAAGAGGGCAAGACCGTGGTGGACCGCCTCTTCGGTGCCGACGTCGCCCGCCGCACGCTGGCCGCGCTGCTGGACCGGCGTGACTGACACGACCGGTCAGCGGGGCGGCTGATCACCGGGGCGGCAGGGCCTTCTTGAACACCGCCACGGCGTTGTCGAGGCTGGTCTTCAGCTCGTTCTTGTCCTTGGCGAACGGCTGTGACGCCCACAGCACGACCGCGACCTTGCCCGAGGTGTACCAGGTGCCGTTCATCCGGAGGTCGCCGTTGCGGCCGGTGACCATCCCGGGGTCGGCGGTGATCGGCAGGTATCCGCCGGCGGCCGCGGCCTCGCGCAGGTAGTCGATGATCGCCTTCGCGCCCTCCGGTGACTCGGCGGGAATCGCGTAGCCGAGGAACCCGGTGTCACCGGCCGAGGAGGCGCGGTACACGAACTGCGTGACGCCGTGCTGCGAGAAGATCTGGGCGGCTTCCTTCGGGTACAGCTTCAGATCGAGGCCGCGGGCCAGGGACATCGTGGAGCTCTCCGGGTGCTGCAACCCGGGCAGCGGCGGCACTTCGTCCTCCAGCTGCGGCTGGGCCGCGGCGGCCGGCGGCTGTGTCACGACGGGGGTGAACGTCGCGAGTGCGTTGGGCTTCGAATCGTCCTTCCCGAGCCACATCGTCGCGCCGATGACGACGCCCAGCACGACAAGCCCGCCGAGCACGACGTACGGCCAGCTCGTCCAGGAGCGTCCGGACGACGGCTCCCCGTCGGTGGCCCACCGGTGCTTGCCGGGCGTCTCCTCCGGCCCGGGCAGCGGCGCCGCCGGCCGTGATTCGCCGCCCGGCGGCGTGATCGGCGGGAACCGGCTGCCCGGCCCCTGCTCCGCCGGGCCGTCGACGCTCAGGTAGCGCGTCGGCGTGATGTCGGCCGGGCTCGGGGCGGTCGTCATGTGGTCCGGGATCGCGGGCACGTGGCTGGTGGCCGGCGAAACCGGCAGCCCGGTCCGCTGCCAGGGCGGGTGCGGTGGCTTGTGCGGCAGTTGCTGCGGCGTCTGGTACGACGTTTGGTGCGGCAGTTGCTGCGGCACCATGGGCCGGGACGATTCCCTGCGCTGCGGCGGCGGGCCGTGCTGGGCGGCAGCCGGGTGGCTCGCCGGGTTCGCGCTGCGCCACGTGTCACCCGGACGGCGCAACGGTGAGGGCACCGGCGACGGCACCGTCGAACCGGAGGCCTGCGCGAGCAGCTCGTCCCGCTGTTTGCGGTGGTCAGCGGGCTCGATGCGACCTTCGGCAAGCTCCGCGTCGAGACGGCGAAGCTCTTCCTGCCAGCTCATCCTTGGGACCCCCATCCACCATTCGGGGCATCAGTCTGGCACGGACTGCCGACCTGCGAGGTTGCGGTTTGAGGTTGATCGGCAACGTAGCGCAAGTCCGCGGTTTTCGGGAGACCCCGTCCGCATCACTCTTCAGGACCCCGAAACTGTCGTACATATGTTCTAAAATTGGGGTTGTCCAGGGGAGATGCCGCCCGCGAGCGCGGGTGGCGTGATGGAGGAAGGCAGGGCCATGGCCTACATCACCCTGTCCACGTTCGTGGGCTACAGCGCCAGTTCCGGACCGTCGCGGTCGTCGTTCGTCCGGCGGCAGCGCCGTCAGTACGAAGATCCGGCACGGGCGGCGTTCAACTACTACCGGCGGGCGGCCAACGCGGTGCGGTCCGGACGCGCGGCGAACCAGGACGAGGTGGCACTGCGCGCGCTCGTCAACGCCGCCGACGAGCGGACGAAACCGCACTACGCGGCGATAGCCGAGGGCTGGCTGAAGTACCTCGGCCGGAAGTCGCCGCGGCTGGTCGAGGTCGGCCGCGGCCGGTGCCGGATCGGCGACCTCGAGATCGGCGTCAGCCCGCAGATGGGGCTGCGCAAGAGCGACGGCCGCCGATACGCGACCTGGCTCTACTTCAAGGAGGAGCCGTTGGCGAAGGCTTCCGCACAGCTCGCGCTGTGGGTGCTGGAACAGGCGATGCCCGACGTCCTGCCCGGCGGCGAGGCGCTGGTGATCGACGTCCGCCGGGCGAAGGAGTACCAGCTGTCCGTCCGCGACCGCGAACGGCTGCGGCCCTGGGCCCGCAGTGAGGCCTCGGCGTTCCTCACGCTCTGGGACGCGGCCTGAGCCTCAGCGGTCGACGGCGCCGAGCAGCACGTCGGCCAGCAGGTCCGGCCGCGTGACGAAGGGGTGGTGCGCCACCGCCAGCTCGACGACGTCGGTCGCGCGCGCCGCCTGGGCCCGTTGGGTCTCGGGCGGCGTCGCGCGGTCTTCGCCGCAGACGACGTAGGTCGACGGGATCTCCCGCCACGCCGCCCGGGTCGCCGGCTGGCCGAACACCGCCTCGTTCTGGGCGGTGAGGCGGTCGGCGGCGCCGGCATAGGTGGTGTCGTCGAAGTCCTGGGCGAACAGCGGCCGCACCAGTTCCTCGCGGACACCCGCGGTGCCGTCGCCGTGGCTGACGTGCCACGGCGCCGGCTCGCCGGTGCCGAAGCCGGCGAGCGTCTCGCCGGTGTCCGGCAAGAACGACGTCACGTAGACGAGCCGCCGGACCGCGGGGTGGTCGCCCACTTCGGTGATCACCATGCCGCCGTAGGAGTGCCCGACGAGCAGCGCGGGCTCGGCGGAGGCGTCGAGCAGCGCTCGGACGGCCTCGGCGTCGGCGTACAGGTCGCCGCGCGGCTCGCTCTCGCAGCTCGGCAGCACCGCCGCTGAACTGCGCAGACCGTGCGGGGCGAGGACGTCCGCCGTCGGCTGCCACCACCAGGCGCCGTCGCGGACAAAGGCACCGTGAACGAAGAGGACTCGCATGGTGACAATTTGGCAGAACCCACCCGGTTGAGTGACACAGTTCGCGGTCAGCGGACCGGGACTGGACAAACCGGAGACCGAACACGAAGCTTTCGCGTGTTCTTCTGTGCCTGGCCCAACATCGAGGTCGTAAACCGTGAATGCTGCCTGGGAAGCCGTCTCCCGTGTCGTCGACGAGCCCGCCTGGTACTGGGTGTACGACAAGCTGGCGTTCTGGCCGAGCACCTACGCCCACGCCTGGCCGGGTTTCCGGGAGCCGGCGCCGTCGCGGACGTGGGATCTTTCGCCGGGGAACCTGGACCGCGCTTCGGCCGAATTCCGCCTTGGCCCGTACGCGGTCGAGGAGCACTCGATCTCGGCGATCGCGCTGGCCGCGTTCCGTGAGGTCTGCGGCCCGGACGACTGGATGTGGGCGCTGCACTGGCAGCACCAGTCCTACCGGATCCGCCCGCACCTGATGTCCGGATCCGCACGCTGGCCGGTGCCGGTGTTCCCGCGTGCGGATTACCACCTCTTCCTGGCCGCGGACTTCTCCTACGGCACGCTCGGGCACCCGTGGGAGCGGACGCTGTGCGTGTTCGGCGAGAAGCTGGTGCCGGCGTTCGAGCGGCTGAGCGAGGGCGTGCTGGCGAACGTCCTGCGCCGTGACGGGAAGCCGTCCGAGACAACCGGGGCTTCGCCCCGGGCCGGGGGCTCCGCCACCCGGGCCCCCGAAGAGCGGTCCGAGCTGGCCCGCTGAGCCGCTGGTTGATCTCTTGCTACCGTTCTCCTGGTGTTCGAATATCACGGCTGGGTGACCATCCAGGCGACCGCGAGCGGCGACGACGACGCGGCGCTCCTGGAGCGCCTGGTCGACCGCGTGCATCGCGCGATCCGCGACGCGGGCGACTTCGATCTCGTCGACCTCCGCTGGAGCGCGGGCATGCCGATGCTCCACTTCGGCGGCTTCGACAAGCACGGCGGCCGCCAGGCCCCCGAACTCCTGGATCTTTTCACCCGAGCGGGCGAACTGGCCCCGGGCTCCTACGGCCTCCTGTACACGTGGGACGACCAGGACACGGAGAACGACAACAACTTCCGGGTGTACCGCATGGCCCGCGGCCAGGTGACGGAGCGCGAAGACCCCCACTTGACCCCGGTGGCCCCCACGGTCCTGGACGTCTACGAGCTGTAGCCACATCGCAATCGCGGCTGAGTAGTACTGCTCAAGACACCCGAACCGGCGGGACGAGACCGTGGTCACATGACCAAAACCGGAACGACGTCCCCCACCACCACAGCGTTCTACGTCCAGGCGGCGCTGTCATTCGGCTTGGCCCTGGCCGCGGTCACGGGCGGAATCGCGTACCTCCCGGTCGACGGGTGGATCCGCGGCTTCCTGGCCCTGGGCATGCTCTACCTGGTGACATCGTCCTTCACGCTGGCGAAGTGCGTCCGCGACAGACAGGAAGAAACCTCGGTGGTCTCCCGGGTGGACCAGGCCCGCCTGGACAAACTCCTGGCCGAGCACGACCCGTTCAACACCCCGGCGGTGTGACCGCAACCACCAAACCCAACTCCCACCGGGGGCGCACGAAGCTTGGACCCGAATGTCTACCGGAGGCACCGTGGGGGGTCCGGGGGCTCAGCCCCCGGGTGAAATGGCGAGAGGGCCATGTCGACGCTTTCCGTCGACATGGCCCTCTCGCACTTGAGCGGATGACGGGATTCGAACCCGCGACCCTCACCTTGGCAAGGTGATGCGCTACCAGCTGCGCTACATCCGCGTTGTGCTGCTGATAGGGAAGACTTTATACCCAAGCGGAAGCACACCGATCGGGGGGTCCCCCCGGGCTCTGACCCGGTGCTTCGGTGTCACAGCTGGCGTACAAGGGGTGACGACGGCTGTTTCCCTCCGTATGGTGTCTCCATTCGACCGAATGGGGAGACCTTCGGGGAGGAGGTGCCGGGCCGGATGACCGAGCTGGGCACGGTGCCGCCACCAGCGGCCTCGGAATCCGACGAGCAGGCACTGCTGCAACGGCTCCGCAACGGCGAGGACGCCGCGTTCGGGGAGCTGTTCGAGCTGCACGCCGCCGCCGTCCGCCGGCTCGCGCAGAGCCTGGCGGCCGATCGGTCCGAGGCCGAGGACATCACCGCGGAGACGTTCTTCCGCGTGTTGCAGGCCCTTCGCCGTGGTTCCGGCCCGAGGGAGTACGTCCGCGCCTACCTGCTGACCGTCGCGCGCCGGGTTTCGTGGGAGTGGCACGGCGCCCGCCGGGACGTGCCGGTTTCGGACGACGAGCTCACCTTCCGCGCCGGGGCGGGTGCCGACACGCACGCCCGGACCGCGGAGCACACGCTGATCACCACCGCGTTCACCAGCCTGCCTGAGCGCTGGCGGACGGTGTTGTGGCAGACCGAGGTCGAGGGCGAGCAGCCCGCGATGGTCGCTCCCCACTTCGGGTTGAGCGCGAACGCCACCGCGGCGCTGGCCCGGCGGGCCCGCCAGGGGCTGCGAGCGGCGTACCTGCAGGCGCACCTTTCGGTGAATCGCGGGCCGGATTCGTGCCGCGCGGTCGTCGAGAAGCTGGGCGGGTTCACCGCGGGCAGCGTCACCGGTGCCGAGGCCGAGCGGATCAAGGCGCACCTGCTCGGCTGTCCGTCGTGCCGGGCGACCCAGGACGAGCTGCGCGACGTCTGCTCGTCGCTGCGCGCGCACGCCGGGGTGCTGGTGCTGCTGGTGCCGGCCGCCGCGTCGGTGGGCGGCAGCGGGGTGCTGGCCGGGCTGGGCGCGACGATCAAGGGCGTCCTGGTCGGCTCGAAGGTCAAGATCGGGCTCGCGCTGGCGTCGACCGCCGCCGTGGGCGCGGTCGGCGTCGCGGCGGGGCCGGTGCTGTTCGGGTCGACGACGGTGCAGGACGTCGGGCTGACCGGTGGCGCGCCCGAGCTCGTCGTGGTGCCGCCGTCCGAGACGCACCAAGAGCCGCCGCCGCAGCCGCAGCAGGACCCTCAGATCGGCATCGGCGTGCTCAACGGCCGTGGCACCGGGGTCGCCGTGCCGGCTCGCTCGCACTCCGGCGCCCGCCAGATCGCCGCGAACGAAGTGCCCGGCGTGTCCGTGGCCGGGGACGTGCCCACCGGGGACACGGGCGCCGGTGCCGGCGCGGCGGCCCCGCGTGAGGATCTCGCGTCCTCGACGTCGACGCCGGTGCACCCGGTGACGTCGCCGCGGCTGGACACGTCGCGGCCCGACATGACCATGACCACCGAGTCCGCCGGGAAGACCGTGCCGGAGGACGCCGGCGTGCCCGCGCTGTCGCCGACCGGCCGCCCCGACGCGTCGTCGACACCGGCCGAGGAACCGAAGCCGAAGGACGACGACGACACGGCCACCACCGAGCCGTCGACGACGGTGACGCCGACTTCGGGGAAACCGTGCCCGGCCGACACGTCCGAGGTCACTGATTCGGGCGAACCGGCCGATTCGGCCTCGACCACCGCGGCGAGTCCTGATCAGCGATGATCAGGTTCGGCGGGTGCGATGTCCGATTCCTCCCTCGCGCGGCTGAGCCCGCGCACGGTACCGTTGAGGTGCTCACCCTGCGGGCGGCCCGGGAGGCTACTGAATGAACCGGCTGGTGCGCGGCGAAGACGGCCGCGACTGGGTGGTCCGTGCCCAGATGGAATGGCGTGCGCCGGCGACGGCCGACGACTTCGAGCACGACGTCGCGGGCAGCTACGGTCCCGGCATCGCGATGATCGTGGTGACCACGCTGCTGGCCGTCATCCTCGTCGTGTGGACGCCGGACCAGGTCAACATCCCGGCGTGGGTGCTGCTGGCGTTGCTGCTCGTGGTGCTGTTCTTCCCGCTCCGCTGGATCCTTCGCCGTCCGTGGACGGTGGTCGCGGAGACCGAGGGCGACGTGACCGGAGACCGGCCGTCCGAGCGCTGGGTCGGCACGATCCGCGGCATGTTCACCGTGCAGGGCGAGGTCAAGAAGATCTCCAAGACCATCCAGCGGCACTCGCTGCCGGACTTCGACGGGCCGCTGCACCCGGTCGAATAGCGAGTTCCGGATTTCGGCCGGAGAGGCGAGACTGGGGGCATGCCCGAGCTACCCGAGGTCGAAGCGCTGGCCCACCACCTGCGGGAAAACGCCGTCGGCCGGACGATCTTCCGGATCGACGTCGCTTCGCTGAGCGTGCTGAAGACGGCGGTGCCGCCGTGGACCGACCTGCACGGCCGGGAAATCACCGGCGCGACCCGGCACGGCAAGCACCTCGACGTCGTCGCCGGTGACCTGCACCTGGTCGTCCACCTCGCTCGCGCGGGGTGGCTGCGCTGGTCCGACGGTCTCGCCGCGGCGCCGTTGAAACCGGGGAAGGGCCCGATCTCGCTGCGGGTGCACCTCGAGTCGGCCACCGGGCCGGGCTTCGACCTCACCGAGGCGGGCACGAAGAAGGGTCTCGCGGTGTGGGTCGTCCAGGACCCGCAGGAGATCGCGAGCGTGGCGCGGCTGGGCCCGGACGCGCTCGCGCTGGACGCCGCCCGGTTGCGGGAGCTGTTCGCCGGGAGGAACACCCGGCTGAAGTGGGCGCTCACCGACCAGTCGCTCATCGCCGGGATCGGCAACGCCTACTCCGACGAGATCATGCACCGCGCGAAGCTGTCGCCGTACGCCACGATCGGCAAGCTCGACGACGGCGCGCTCGAGACCCTCACCGAGGCGATCCTCGAGGTCGAGACCGACGCCGTCGAGCGCTCGGTGGGACAGAAGGCCGCCCGGCTGAAGGGCGAGAAGCGGTCCGGCCTGCGGGTGCACGCGCGGACCGGGCTGCCGTGCCCGGTCTGCGGCGACACGATCCGCGAGATCTCCTTCGCCGACAAATCGTTCCAGTACTGCCCGACCTGCCAGACCGGCGGCAAGCCGCTCGCCGACCGCCGGATGTCCCGCCTGCTCAAGTAGCGCCAGATTCGCCCGATCGGCGGCACGTGCTGTGCCGTCCGGTGCCGACGCGGTGTTCACCGCCGGCGAAATCGCGATTTTCCTGCTGATTCCCCGGAAGGGGTGGAACAGGGCGGGCCGCCCGCGCGTTGCGGACAGTGACCGTGAAGGGGTGAATCAGACTCTGGGTAGGGTCCTCTCAACCCTCGGTCATCACAGTTGGACAGAAAGTGGGATCAGGCCTTGCACCCGGTTGGTCGAGCGCAGAGCATGGACGCCGTGTCCGGGTTTCCGCTCGCGCAGGTCGTCCCCTGGGGGGTCGCGGCTCTGCTCGCCATCGTGGTGATCGTGCTGCTCGTGAAGCAGCGCAGACCGGCCAGTGTGGTGGAGGACGCCATGCTGCAGGCCGTCCACCGGATGTCGAAGGCGGCGCCGAACCTCCGCGCGGGCCTGGACGAGGACGCCGCCGACAAGATCACCACGCAGCTGCTGCAGATGCTCGACTGCGTCGCCGTGGGCATCACCGACAGCGAGGGCACGCTGCTGTCCTGGGACGGCGAAGCGAACGAGCACTACGTCGACCTCGTCGACGCCATCGGCGCGGCGATCCGGAAGCACCGGCGGGAGGTCGTGGCGCACGACCGGATGCCGTGCAACCACCGCGGCACCTGCCGGATGAAGACGGCGGTCATCGTGCCGCTGCTGGTGGAGGGCGAGACCGAGGCCGCGCTGATCGTCGTCGGCCGCACCCGCGGGCGGCTGGTGCAGATGGCCGACGCCGTCGCCCAGTTCGTCTGCACGCAGTTCGAGCTGTCCCGGCTCGACGAGTCGAAGCAGCAGCTCCAGCAGGCCGAGATCAAGGCGCTGCGCGCGCAGATCTCGCCGCACTTCGTCTACAACGCGCTCAACACGATCTCCGCGCTGATCCGCACCGACCCGGAAGAAGCCCGAGAGCTGCTTCAGGACTTCGCGGACTTCACGCGGTACTCGTTCCGGACGTCCGGCATGTTCACCTCGCTCGCCGAGGAGCTGCGCAACATCGACCGCTACCTGACGATCGAGAACGCCCGCTTCGGCGGACGGCTCGAGGTGCGGATGAAGATCGCGCCCGAGGTGCTCAGCGTCGTCGTGCCGTTCCTGATCATCCAGCCGCTCGTGGAGAACGCGGTCAAGCACGGGCTGGCCAGCAAGCCCAGCGGCGGCTGCGTCACGGTGATCGCGCAGGACTACGGCACCGAGGCGCTGATCAGCGTCGAGGACGACGGCATCGGCATGGACCCGCGGCGGCTGCGGGACGTCAAGAACGCGCACAGCACGGGCGCGCACGTCGGGTTGGGCAACATCAGCCAGCGCATGCAGCAGGTGTTCGGCAGCGACTACGCCGTGATGGTCGAGACCGCGCCCGGCGCGGGCATGAAGGTGACGCTGCGGGTGCCGAAGTTCGTCCCGGGCGTCCGGCCGAACATGCCGGACTACAGCTCCGACAACGACACCGGCGAGGCCGACGTGCCGGCCCAGGGCGGTCCCGCCCAGCTGAACGGCACCGAGGTCAACGGCGTCAACGGCACGCGCTCCGGCATCCTCCCCATGGGCTGAATCCCGCTAGCCTGGCGTCATGAGCGTTACGGACAAACTGGCCGCGCGGATCCCGGTCCTCGCCGACCGCGTCGAGCGCAAGGACGTCGTGGCCGTGGTGCGGCTGCACGGCGTGATCACGCCGTCGCCGTCTCCGCTGGCCAGGGGAGCGATCAACCTGACCGCCGTGGAATCGGCGCTGACCAGGGCGTTCGGCCACGACCGGCTGAAGGCCGTCGCCCTGCTGGTGAACTCGCCGGGTGGCGCGCCGACGCAGTCCGGGCTGGTCGCCGAGCGGATCCGGCAGCTGGCCGACGAAAAGGGCGTGCCGGTCCTGGCGTTCTGCGAGGACGTCGCCGCGTCGGGCGGGTACTGGCTGGCCTGCGCGGCCGACGAGATCTACGCGCACCGGACGTCGATGGTCGGCTCGATCGGCGTGATCAGCGGCGGGTTCGGGTTCCCCGGGCTGCTGGAGCGCTTCGGCATCGAGCGGCGGCTGCACACGGCGGGCGCGAACAAGTCGCGGCTCGACCCGTTCTCGCCGGAGAAGGCCGAAGACGTCGAGTGGCTCAAGAAGATGCACACCCAGCTCCACGAGCTGTTCGTGAACTGGGTGAAGGAGCGCCGCGGCGACCGGCTGGCCGAGTCGGAAGACCTGTTCACCGGGGACGTCTGGCTCGGCGCCAAGGCGCTCGAGCTGGGCCTGATCGACGGCCTCGGCAGCCTCCGGCAGATCGTCACCGAGCGGTTCCCGGACGCCGAGATCTCGGTGGCCGAGCCGAAGAGGCCCCTACTGGCCCGGCTGGGTCTCGGCGCGCCGGCCGCGGCGTCGGCGGTGCTGGACGCGGTCTCGCAGAAGGTGGCGTGGTCGCGCTTCGGCCTCTGACCCCTGAACCCCGGGCGGCCCGTGTTCGTGCACTGACGTGAGGGTGTCTCCTCACTTAAGGCGGACGGGGGCTGGACATTGCACTCGGCAATGGGCAGGATGCGTTTCACTGTGAGTGCTCACGATGACACCCGGAAGCTCGTGGTCCTGGCTGTGGACGACGAGCCTAACGGTCTTGACGAACTCGTCCACTGCTTGCGCAACAGCCCGCACGTGGCGAAGGTGTTCCCGGCGATCGACGCCTCCGAGGCGCTGCGGTTGCTGTCCACCGACGACCCGAGGTTGCGCGAGCGCAAGGACCGCGGCCTGCCGATCGTCGACGCCGTCTTCGCCGACATCGACATGCCCGGCCTCTCCGGGATGGAGATGTCGCGCGTGTTCGCGGCCTTGCGGCCCTCGCCCGCGCTGGTGTTCGTCACCGGGCACGCCGAGGAAGCCGTCAACGCCTTCGACCTCGGCGCCCTCGACTACGTGCTCAAGCCGTACCAGCAGGACCGCCTCGACCGCGCGATCTCCCGCGTGCTCGACAAGCTGGCCGCGGCCGCGGCGCCGCCGCCGGGCGCGCTGGGCGGCGAGCCGGTGAAGAACGACGACGAGGTCATCCCCGTCGAACTCGCCGGCACCACCAAGCTCATCCCGCGCTCGTCGGTCCGCTGGGTCGAAGCGCAGGGCGACTACGCGCGGCTGTTCACCACCGAAGGCAGCCACCTGGTCCGCATCCCGCTGGCCCAGCTGGAGGAACGCTGGGAGAAGGCCGGGTTCGTCCGGATCCACCGGTCGTTCCTGGTCGCGCTGCCGCTGATCACCGAGCTGCGCATGGGCCAGGGTGGCTACCAGGTCGTCATCGGCAACGAGGAGAAGGTGCTGCCGGTGAGCAGGCGGCACACCCGTGCGCTGAAGGACCGGCTGGTCGGTTCGGGCCGGAACGGCTAGCCGGGACCGGCCATGACCGACGACTTCTACGAGCGCCGCGCGAACGGCGTCCGCGAACCGGATCCGACGCTCGGGAGGCGGGCCCGTCAGCGGCCGCTGCCCCAGCCGCAGCCGGTCGACCGGGCCGTCGTCGAGTCGCTGCCGCCGGCGCCGGAGGACGAGCCGCCGAAGCCGGAACACCACGCGAAACCCAAGCGGGAACGGGTGATCCTCGCCGACCCGCGCCGCGGTGCCGGCGCCTTGCGCGCCCGCGTCGAGCTGGAAGAGCAGACCAGCTGGGGGAAGCTGCTCGTCCAGGACAACCTGGTGAAGGTGCAGCTGCGGACCGCGCTGCTGCTCGCGCTGCTCGTCGTCGTCGTGTTCGGCTCGCTGCCAGTGCTGTTCTACGTGCTTCCCGGGTTCTCCGCGCTGAGCCTGCTGGGCATCCCGGTGGCCTGGCTGATCCTCGGCGTGCTGCCGTTCCCGTTCTTGTTCGGCGTCGGAATCTGGTACAACCGGCTGGCCGAACGCAACGAACGCGCGTTCGTGGACATGATCGAAAACTAGTTTCGCACTCACTCGTGCGAGGATTCCTCCCGTGCAGCTGAACCCGTGGGCTTTGACCGGCATCGTGCTGGTCGCCGTGGTGACGCCCTACCTCGGTCACCGCTCCTCGCGGTCGGCGACGAGCACGCACGACTTCCTCGTCGCCCGGCGCACCGTGCGCTCGCGTCGCAACGCCGCCGCCATCTCGGGCGAGTACCTGTCGGCGGCGTCGTTCCTGGGCATCGCCGGGGTCGTCCTCAAGGACGGCGCCGACGCGCTGTGGTTCCCGATCGGCTTCACCGCGGGCTACCTCGCGCTGATGCTCTTCGTGGCGGCGCCGCTGCGCCGGTCCGGCGCGTACACGCTGCCCGACTTCGTCGAAATGCGGCTCGGCTCGACGGGCCTGCGCCGGTTCTCCACGGCGTTCGTCGTGTTCATCGGGATCCTGTACATGGCCCCGCAGCTGCAGGGCGCCGGCCTGACCCTCGCGACGATCCTGCCCGTGCCGGGGTGGGCGGGCGCCATCGTGGTCATGGTCCTCGTGGCGTTCAACGTGATCTCCGGCGGCATGCGCGCGATCACCGTCGTCCAGGCGTTCCAGTACTGGATCAAGCTGTTCGCGATCTCGGTGCCCGCGTTCGTGCTGTGCATGGTCTTCTTCACCGGCGGCGGCCCGGACGGGTTCCGGCCGCTCGGCTCGCCCGCCCCGCCGGTGTTCGTCAGCGACACCACGGTGAACGTGCAGACCGACGTCACGCTGCACGTCACGTCCGACACGTACCTCTACGCCTACGGCCGCACCGACAACGGCCCGGCGGCCGGGCCGACGCACTGGACGCCGCTGGCGCCCCACACGGTTTCCGAAGGCACCAAGCTGAAGTTCATGGCAGGCACGCCGGTGCCGGTGGTCAGCGACGCGAACGCGGACAACGCGAACTGGCTGCACCCGGGCTCGGGCAGCCTCACCGACCTGCTCCAGACGTACTCGCTGATGTTCGCGACGTTCCTCGGCACGATGGGCCTGCCGCACGTGCTGGTCCGCTTCTACACCAACCCCGACGGGAAGGCCGCGCGCCGGACCACCGTGCACGTCCTGCTGCTGCTGGGGCTGTTCTACCTGTTCCCGACGCTGCTGGGCGCGCTGTCCCGGATGTACGTCCCGGAGCTGCTGGTCACCGGCAAGACGGACGCGGCGATCCTGCAGCTGCCCACGGCGATCCTCCCCGGGGTCGGTGGGCAGCTCCTCGGCGCGGTCACCGCGGCCGGCGCTTTCTCGGCGTTCCTCTCCAGCACCTCCGGGCTGCTGGTGAGCGTCGCCGGGGTCGTGTCGACCGACCTGCTGCCCGGCCGGGTGCGGGACTTCCGTGTGGCGGCCGGGCTGGTCGCGCTGTTCCCGATCGCGCTGGCGGTCGTGCTGCGACCGGAGGACATCTCGCTGTCGATCGGGCTGACGTTCGCGCTCGCCGCGTCGACGTTCAGCCCGCTGCTGGTGCTGGGCATCTGGTGGCGCAAGCTGTCCTGGCCCGGCGCGCTGGCCGGGATGTTCGCCGGCGGCGGCCTGGTGCTGACCGCGCTCGTGCTCGACGTCGTGAGCGGCTACACCGGCGACTGGGCGCCCTGGTTCGTCAACCAGCCCGCGCTGATCACGGTCCCGGCCGCCTTCGTGACCACCTACCTCGTCAGCCGCGTGACCGGGTACGGCCGCCCGGAGCACGTCCACGACATCATGCTGCGGCTGCACGCGCCCGACCCGCTCGGCTTCATGCGGGACAGGGCCGTCGCGCGGTTCGGCCAGGCCGAGGAAAAGGCACGGATCGCCGGGCGCGGCCGCCACCGCAAGTGAGCTACTGACCGCCGGTCAGAAATTCTTTACCCGATGGGGGGCCTCCCGAACTCCGGAAGGCCCTCGTCGTGTCGACCCCCCAATCACGCGTGTCGACTCCCCGATCACGCGTGTCGACCCTCCGATCACGCGTGCTGCCCGGTTCCGCGCCGGTTCGGTGCGAGCGGGCGCTTCCGCCCGATCCGTCCACCTCACGCGCGGGCTACGCCCCCGCATGGCAGCATGGAGATCGTGGTGAGCCCTGCTGAACTGCCGACCGCCGAGGTCCGCGACCTGCCCAAGGACGGCCTCGTGCTGCTCGATGTCCGCGAAGACGACGAGTGGGCCGCCGGGCACGCCCCCGGCGCGGTGCACATCCCGATGGGGGAACTCCCGGCCCGCGTCGGCGAGCTGGCGGACCTGCCCGACGACCAGCCGATCCACGTGATCTGCCGCAGCGGCGGCCGGTCCGCGCGGGCGGCCGCATGGCTCAACCAGAGCGGCTGGGACGCGGTGAACGTCGCCGGCGGCATGGGCGCGTGGCAGCGCGAAGGCCGTCCGATGGTCGGCGAGCACCCCGGCATCGAACCCGAAGTGATCTAGCCTTGCAGCCGGGTCCGCCTCCTGGGTACTGGCCGCGCCAGACTCCGCCCCCCACCGCGCAGCAGCTGCAGGGCCGGACGCTGGCCGCCCAGCCGGAGCCGTACCCCTACCACCGCCGTCCGGTCCACCGGCCGAAGCTGCGCTGGGTGGCGACCCCGCCGCCCGGTGCGTGGCCGCGGCGCCGGGTGGTGGTGCCCGAGCGGTACTCCGGGCCGCCGTCGTACCCGGTGCCGCCCCGCTGGGGATTCCCCAGCCTGGTCTGGCGGCGCCCGACGTCGGTGCCCGGCACGGCGTCCGACGAGATCCGCCCGATCGACCGGGTGCCGGTGCTCAGCCGCAGCCTGGTCGCCGTCCTCTTCGCGTTCGCCGTGCTCGCCGTGGCCGCCGCCGGCGCGGAGCTCTGGCGGTACGTGCTGCTCGTCCAGGGCCGTGACTCCGCGCTGTCCCGCTCGGTGGTGGCGTTCTCCGACGGGTTCGTGGTCACCGCCGGGCTGCTGGCCTCGATCCTCGCGCTGCTGCCGGCCGGCTTGTCGCTCTGGTGGCTGCTGGTCGCCCGCCAGGCGGCGGCGGACGTCTCGGGCGAAGACCCGCCGCGGCCGGTGTGGCAGGTGCTGGTCGGCCTCCTCGTGCCGGTGGCGAACCTGCCGCTGGCGCTGTCCGTCGTCGGCGAGCTGGAGCACGCGGTGCTGAGCCGCCCGCGTGACGTCCGGCCGAAGCCGTCGCGCCAGGTGCTGGTGTGGTGGGGCGCTTGGCTGCTGAACTGGGTCCTGCTCGGCGCGTCGATCGGCTGGCGCTTCCGCGACGACGTGCAGTCGATGGCGGACAGCGTCGTCCTGGTCGCCGTCACCGACCTCTCCGCGGCCGCGCTCGCCGTCGTGACGGCGATGGTGGTCCGGCGGTTTTCGGCGCTGCTGGCGCCGTCGGACGCCCGGGCCGTGCGCGAGATGCGCGTGGTGAAGGTCGAGGGCGCGCCCGAGCCGGAGCTGCGCCCCGAGCGGCCGGCCGGCGCGGCGCGCTAGTACCCGCCGAAGGCCGGTTCGAGCTGGTCGAAGGCCTGTTCCGCGACGGGCCACACGGCGTCCACGATCGCTTCCTTGGGCTGGTCGGCGATCGTCCGGTCGAAGACGTCGTCGAAGAGCACCCGCAGCAGCGTCGTGAGGTGCGCGGCGGCGAGCACGGGCCGGAGGCCGTCGCCGGGGTGGCGCGCGGTCAGGAGGCCCGAGAGGTTCGCTTCGCGCTCGCGGTGCAGTTCGTGCAGCGCGTTCGTCAGGACCGGGCTCTGCTTGATCATCCGCGCGAAGCCCCGTCCCGAGAAGCCGGCCAGCGCGTGCTGGGCGTCCAGCGCTTCGAAGTAGAGCTCGCGAGTGTCGTGGAAGACGCTGTCGTGGATCAGCGACGACGGCCAGGACGTGAAGTCCGCGCGGATGTCGAAGACCAGGTCTTCCTTGCGGGGGAAGTGGTTCGTCACGGTCATCTTGGCCACCCGCGCCTCGGTGGCGATCTCGGCGATCGTCACGTCCTCGAAGCCGTCGCGGATGAACAGCCGCGTCGCGACGTCGGAGATGGTCTTCCTGGTCTCGTGCTTCTTCTGGGCCCGGAGTCCCTCGCTCATGTCGTCACTCTACTGGGTCGAACCCAAGATTGTGCTTGACCCAGTGAGTGGGTCCGACCTAATCTGAGGTTCGACCTAATGACTTGTTGAGGCTTTCTTCCGTCCGAGGAGCATCTGATGACCCTTCGCCTCCTGAGCGTCCACGCCCACCCCGACGACGAGTCCAGCAAGGGCGCGGCCACTTTGGCGCGCTACGCCGCCGAAGGCGTCGATGTCCTCGTTGCCACCTGCACGGGCGGTGAACGCGGTGACGTCCTCAACCCGGCCGCCGACACCGCGGAAACCCGCGCCGACCTGCCGGCGGCCCGCCGCCGGGAAATGGCCGTCGCGGCCGGGATCCTCGGCGTGCGCCAGCGTTTCCTCGGCCTGGTCGACTCCGGCCTGCGCGAGCCATTGCCCGCAGCGTGCTTCGCGGCCCTTCCACTGGAAGAAGCCGCCGCTCCGCTCGTGGCCCTCATCCGGGAGTTCCGTCCGCACGTCGTGATCACGTACGACGAAAGCGGCGGCTACCCCCACCCGGACCACATCCGCACCCACGAGGTGACGATCGAAGCGTTCTCGGCGGCCGCCGAGAACGCCCGCTACCCGGGCACCGGCGACCCATGGCGACCACAAAAGCTGTACTACCAAGCGGTTTTGAGCCGGGCCTGGTTCAACACCCTGCACGAAGCCACCCTGGCCGCCGGCCTCGAGTCGGCGATGGGCCCGGTCCTGGACGAACTCCCCACCGGGGAAACCCTCGCGATCACCACCCGAATCCGCTGCGAGTCCCACTTCGCCACCCGCGACCAAGCCCTCCTGGCCCACGAAACCCAGACCGACCCGGCCCACCCGTTCTTCGCCCACTCACGCGAAATCGAGCGCCAGGTCTGGCCCTACGAGGACTACCACCTGGCCCACCCCACCCCAGGCCCCGACCTCGAAGAAGACCTCTTCACCGGAGTAACCCCATGACCCCCCCGAGATCCGCCTCCAATCACGCGAGTTCCGCCTCCAATCACGCGAGATCCGCTTCCGGCCACGCGAGATCCGCCCCGGATCACGACGAGACACCGTCACACCGTGACCCGAAGCTCTCGCAAGCCGCGGATCACGAACTCCGGTCGTCGCCGCGGGGTCTCGGCCAACCGCAGTCCCGGCAGTTTCTCCACCAACGCGCTCAACGCGGCGGCGATCTCCACCCGAGCGAGAGGAGCACCCACGCAGTAGTGAATCCCGAGGCCGAACCCGAGATGGGCGTTCGGCGTCCGGCCGATGTCCAGGCGGTCCGGCTCGTCGAACACCTGCGGGTCGCGGGCCGCGGCACCCAGCAGCGCGCCGATCTTCTGCCCGCGTTCGACGACATGTCCACAGATCGACACGTCCTCGGTCGCCGTCCGCTCGAACAGCTGCAGGGGCGCGTCGAAGCGAATCAGCTCCTCGACACACGAATCCAGGAGGGCAGGTGAGGCCAGCAGACGCTCCCACTGGTCCCGGTGCGTGAGCAGGGCCGTGATGCCGTTGCCGAGCACGTTGACCGTCGCTTCGTGGCCGGCCATCAGCAGCAGCACGGCGGTGGCCACCAGCTCGTCGGGCGTCAGCTCGCTGCGGAGGAGGTCGCTGATGATGTCGTCCCCCGGAGAGTCCGCGCGGGCCGAGGCGACCGAGCGGACGTACGAAACGAACTCGGCGGCTGCCCGCTCGGCGGCGTCGCGTCCGTCCTCGGAAAGGCCGAACTCGTACATCTTGACGATGGCGTTGGACAGCTGGACCATCCGCGGTCCGTCCGTCGCGGGCACGCCGAGCAGCTCGGCGATCACCGCGACTGGTAGCGGCTGGGCCAGGTGCGCCAGCAGATCCGCGCTGCCGTCGGCGGCGATCGCGGCCGCCAGGTCGTCGACCATCCGGGTGGCGAGCATCGCGACCATCGGACGCAGCCGCTGCACGTGGCCGCGGCCGAACGCGCCCGCGATCAGGCGGCGCAGCCGGGTGTGTGCCGGCGGCTCGTTCTCCAGGAGCGAGTTGCGGTGGAGGAGGTTGAACGAGGCGAACCGTTCGAGCGGCTGGGCGTCCTGCCAGATCCGGCCCAGTCCGCGGTGGCGCAGGACCGCCGACGACGCGGCGTGCGATACCGCGATGGCGAGGCCCAGCCCGTCGTGGAAATGGACGTCGCCCTTCGAGTGGAGCGCGGCGAACGCCGGGTACGGATCTTCGAGGAAGGCGGGATCGCGGGGGTCGAACACGTCGCGAGGGTAACCCTTCGATAGCGTCTCAAGCCGAGCCAGAGGAGGCAGCAGTGGGCAAGGGCGCGCGCAAGAAGGGTCCCAAGCAGGCGACGGACCGCAAGCCGAAGGTGCGCGACGTCTTCGTCGGCCAGCCGTTCGAAGGGCTGGCGGCGGAGCCTGAGCTGATCGCGCTGCGTGAGTTCGTGCCGTCCGCGACGGCCAAGCTGACCCTCGCCGACGGCGGCGACGTCACTCTCGGCACCGTGCTGCCGATGGCGGCGGCCGCGTTCGTCCGTTCGGACGGTGAGCGCTACCTCGGCCTGCAGGTGCAGACCCGCTCGTCGGACATCAGCCGTGACCTCGGCCGGTCGCTGAAGTGGCTGCTGGACGCCAAGGAGGGCGACGTCCTCGGCGTGCCGGACACCACCACCCCGCCGTCCGCCGACGAGCACGCCCGCCTCCAGGACCTGCTGACGCCGGGTGCCGAGCTCGACGTCACGCTGCACCAGGACTTCGCCTGGTGGCTGCCGGAGGACGCCGACGCCACCGGTGATGTCGCGGTGTCGCTCGAGCGCGCGAACGCCGCGATCATGCCCACCGAACGGCTCGGCTCGGGCGCCTACTGGGTCCTCGCCGGCGAGAAGGCGCACCTGCGCTGGGTCCGTCCGGAGCAGGAGAACCTGCTGCTCCAGGCCCTGGCCCGGCTGTCCGCGGCCGGCGAGATCGGCCTCGGCGAGGGCTCGCGCTACGCGGGTTCGTTCCGGGCGCACGGCCTGCTGGTCCCGGTCTGGGACCTCGACCCCGAGGCCCACGCCCGCGAGTGGGCGGAGGCGAAGGACGCCCTCGGCGCCCGCCTCGAGACGGCGTTGAAGTCGCTCGACGACGAGCCGCTGAACGCCGCTGAGCGCCGCGCTCGTGACGGCCTCATCGGCCGTCAGCTCACCCTGCGCTGACCGCGGGGAGCGAGCGCCGGACCACCGGTGCGAACCGGTGGTCCGCCACCGCTGGATGAGCGTTCAACCAGGCATTATGTGGCGCACGAGACACCGCCGCCGGATCGTGCCGGTGGGACGATTCTCGGCGTGATACTCCACATCTGCGGGGCGGCCGACTGGGCCGAAGTGGGACAGGACGGCGAGTATCGGCCGCCGTCGCTGGGGGAAGCCGGGTTCGTGCACTGTTCCGACTTCGGGACGGCGCACCTCCCGGCCGACGCGCTCTACCGGGGCCGGACCGACCTGGTGCTGCTCGAAATCGACCCGGCCACGGTCGGGGCGCCGGTACGGTGGGAAGACGGCGCGCCGCCGCACCCCGCCGGGATCCGGTTTCCGCACGTGTACGGCCCGATCCCGCGTGCCGCGGTCGTCGGCGTGCACGAGTTCCGCGAGACGGACGGCGGCGGTTTCCGGCTGCCGGCCTCGCTCGCACACCGCTGAGGTGGGCAACTCGGCACCCGGTCGAACGTCTGACGATTCGGCCGGGAACGCGGGCAACCTGAGGGGGCTGTGATGCGTGTTGGGGAGGAAGGCGACTCGGCTTCTGGCTACCCGACCCCGATGGGAGGCGATACGGTGACCGCTGCGGCACCCGTCTTCACCGGGGGAGATACCTGGGTGACCAGCGCTGGCCGAGGGAGGGCCGCGACGTTGCCGGGCGAGTTCGTCGACTTCGGGGACTTCGTCCAGGCCACGCTGCCGGGGTTGCTGCGGTACGGGCACGCGCTCACCGGCAATCCGCACGACGCGGCGGACCTGGTGCAGACCGTGCTCGAGAAGATCGGTTCGCGCTGGTCCTACGTGCACGATAAGACCGGTGACCCGCTGGCCTACGTCCGCCGGTCGATGGCGAACGCGCACGTCAGCCGCTGGCGTCGCACGCGTCGCGAGAACCTGGTCGCCGATCTGCCGGACACCAGTCCGCACCTTCCGGCCGACCCGTTCGAGCACGAGCCGCTGTGGTGCGCGTTACGAACGTTGCCGCCGAGGCAACGGGCCGTGATGGTGCTGCGTTACTACGAAGGTCTCTCGGAAGCGGAGATCGCCAGTGCCCTCGGCGTCACGCAGGGGACTGTCAAGAGCCAGGCCAGCAAGGCGATCACGTCGTTGCGGCTGAAGTTGAAGCCGGACGACGGCGGAGGCGAAGGGAGTGGTGCGGGTTGAACATCTCCGAGGACGAACTGGAGCAGCGCCTGCGCGCGCTGTTCGCCGACGAGCGGCTCGACTTGCCGCCGCCGCCCGACGCGGGGACGGTCATCGTCGCCGGTGCGCGTCGTCGCCGTCGGCGTCGCCACGCCGTGCAGGCCGTGGCGGGGGTCGCGGCGGCCGTGGTCGCCGTCTCGGGTGGGCTGACCATGATCCGGCTCCACTCCGAAGACGGCACCGCGGTGATGACCGCCGGCGGGACCGAGAGCAGCGTCAAACCGCCCGAGAACCTCACGGCCGGCCGCCCGCCGGAGCCGTCGACGCCCGCGCCGACCAGCACCCAGAGCATCCAGGTCTCCGCGCCGCCGGATTCGCCGACGCCGCATCCGCCGCGGGCCTCGGCCGACCAGAAGCCGTCCACGCTCCCCGCGGTGGCGACCGGGCCGCTGCTCGCGGCCGACGGCTTCGGCAAGCTCAAGCTCGGCATGTCCGAGGCCGAGGTGACCGCCCAGGCCGTCGCGCTCAGCGCCCCGGAGGCCGGCGCGAACTGCACCGTCTACAAGGCACAGGGCAGTGGCCTGCCCGCCTCCGCGAGCGTCGTCATTTCGAAGGCGGCCGGGCTGGTCGTCGTGACCCCGGACGTGGTCGCGCACACCGCCGAAGGCATCGGCGCCGGCGCCACCAAGGACCAGGTGCTCGCCGCTTACCCCACGGCCAAGGCCGAGACCGGTGGCGTCGTCGCCCCGGCGAGCGCCGCCGCCGAGTACCACTTCAAGCTCGGCGAGACCGGGGTCGTGCAGACGAGCCTGATGAGCGCCAACCAGGACTGCGCCGGCTGAGTGCCGGTCGCACACGGAAAACCCGGGCTGTCCACAGGGGGAGAGCCCGGGTTTTCTGTTTTTCGAGACGGGTTTCGAGAATCAGAGCTTGCCGCCGGCCACCGGCGGCATCTGGGAGTCGGTGCCGCTGTCGCCGACGGACTCGCGGTACAGGTGGTTCTCGACCTCGAACAGGTTGCCGTTCGCCCGCTTGACGACGTTCAGCAGCGTGTTCATCTGCGAGATCTCTTCGACCTGCTCCTTGAGGAACCACTGCGTGAACTGCTCGCTGATGTAGTCCTCTTCGGCACGGGCGGCCTTGGCCATCGCGGAGATGTCGGCGGCGACCTCCTTCTCCTGCTCGAGCGCGAGCTCGATGACCTCGGTGACGCCGGAGAAGTCGTTGCGCACCTCCCCGGTGCCGGGGATCTCGACGTGGTGGTCGCGGTCGAGCATGTACTGCACGAGCGCCATCGCGTGGTTGCGCTCTTCGACCGACTGCTTGTAGAAGTGCTTCGCCAGCTGCGGCAGGTCCTCGGCGTCGAACCACACCGCGAGCGCGATGTACTGCTGGGACGCGTTGAACTCGTTGTGGATCTGCGCCTGCAGCAGTTCGAAGAACTTCGAGCGCGGTTCTTTCTTCTTGGTGAGGGCCATGTCCAAGAAGATACGTCAGTAAAGGATCGAATGCCACTTCGTGGTGGTGATCTTGCCCCTATTAGGGTTACCATTCCTAAAGAAGACTCGCCTAAATGAAGTAAGCCTTCCCTAAAACGACGCGCTATTTTAGGGAAGGCTTACTTCATTTGTCACAACGGATCGCGACGAACCGGGCACGACATGCAGCGCGGCCCGCCCCGGCCGGATCCCAGCTCGGAGCCCGCGATCGGCAGCACCTCGATGCCGGCCGCTTCGAGCCGCTCGTTGGTCTCGACGTTCCGCTCGTAGCCGACGACGACGCCGGGGGCCAGGGCGAGGGTGTTGTTGCCGTCGTCCCACTGCTCGCGTTCGGCCGTCACCGGGTCGAGCCCGGTGTCGATGACGCGCAGCCGGTCGATCTCCATCGCCTCGGCCGCGGCCACCAGGAACGGCGCCGGGCCCGCGACCTTCACGCCGCCGTCGCCGGTCGGGCGGAGGGTGAACGCCGTCAGCGAGTCGCGCGCCAGCGGGTACATCACCACCGCGTCGGCGTCGACCATCGTGCACACCGTGTCCAGGTGCATGGTCGCGCGGGACTGCTCGATCGGCACCGCGAGCACGGTGTGCGCGATGCCGTCGGCGAACACCGACCGGGCGAGCGACTCGGCGCCGGCCGCCGTGGTCCGCTCGCCGACGCCGATGGCGAGCACGCCCGGCGCCAGCAGCATCACGTCGCCGCCTTCGATCGGCGCGGAATGCGCGCCGTACGCGCGGGCGGCGTGGCGGAACTGCGGGTGGTAGGCGTAGATGAGGTCGAGGACCGCGGTTTCGCGCCGGCGCGCGGGCATGGTCAGCGACGAAATCGCCACCCGGTCGCCGATCCACACCGACGAGTCGCGGGTGAACAGCAGGTTCGGCAGCGGGTCGACGGCGAAGTCGTGCGGGTGGTTCATCATCCGCACCAGCGACGCGCCCTCCGCGGACGGCAGCTCCTCGAACGTCATCCCGGCCATCAGAACCTCGGCGAGGCCGGCCGCGTCGAGGCCGGAGAGGTGTGAACGCAGTGAGTCGGCCAGGTCGCCGCCCAGCCGCCGGTCGTCGACCGCCGCGTGCACGCCCGCCGCGTGCGCCCGGTTGTCGTCCAGCGCCGTCCGCAGTGTGTCGGCCAGCAGCAGGACCTCGACGCCGCGGCTGCGCAGCACCTCGGCGAACGCGTCGTGTTCGGCCTGCGCCCGGTCGACCCACGGGATCGAGTCGAACAGCAGCTGGTCGTTGTTGCGGGGCGTCAGCCTTTTGAGCTCGTTGCCGGGCCGGTGCAGCAGCACCGCGCGCAGAGGTCCGACTTCGCTGTCCACCCGGGGAGGTGCCGTTTCGTCGATCACCCGCCGAGCGTACTCAGGGCAACCAGGAAACGTGACCCTTGAGCAGCGAATACCCGACGAACGACACGAAGTCGAACAGCGTGTGCGCGGCCACTAGCGGCCACAGCCGGTTGGTCTTCTGCCACAGCCGTCCGAACACCAGGCCCATGAGGAAGTTCCCGACGAACCCGCCGAACCCCTGGTAGAGGTGGTACGACCCGCGCAGCACGGCGGCGCCGAACACGGCGTTGTTCTCCCGGACGCCGAGCTGCCGCAGCCGCGTCAGCAGATAGCCGATGACCAGGACTTCTTCGGCGAAGGCGTTGCCGAACGCCGAGAGCGTGAGCGAGATCGGCCGCCACCAGGTGTCGCCCAAAGTGGACGGTTGCACCGCCAGGCTGAACCCCAGGTGGTAGGAGATGAAGTACAACGCCAGGCCGGGAATCCCGATCAGCGCGGCGAGCACGACGGTCAGCAGCGCGTCCCGGCCCGGCGCCCGGCGGTCCAGCCCGACCTGCGTGATCTTGACGCCCGCCCGCCACAGCAGGTACAGCCCGAGCGCGCCCCAGCCGACCAGCTGCGCGGCCGACAGCAGCTGCTTGAGCAGGTCGATCAGGCTCGCCGCGGCCTGCGGCACGTTGAGCTGCGTCTGCTGCTGGGCCAGGGGCACCGGCTGCAGCAGCGAGTCCACAAGGGACAACAGGCTGCGCACGCCGGACATCCCGAGCGTGATCCCGAAGACGATCAGCAGCTCGAGCTTGACCGCGCGGCGCTCGGTGGGGTCCTCGATCGTCCCGGGGAACTCGGGGCGGGCCGGCGCCAGCCACGATCGCGCGGTGAACGTCATGACCGCACGCTACCTTCGGGGTATGCCGAGGAGCATCGCCACCAACGAAACCGTCGACCGTGCCGCGCTGGTCGAGTTCCTGTCCACCCGCCACCGCGCGATCCTGCTGACCACGAAGGCCGACGGCGGCCCGCAGCTTTCGCCGGTCACGTGCGGTGTCGACGCCGAGGGCAGGCTGGTCGTCTCGACCTACCCGAAGCGCGCGAAGGTCGTGAACGTCAAGCGCAACCCGAAGGTCTCGGCCTGCATCCTGTCCGACGAGTGGAACGACCAGTGGGTGCAGCTGAACGGCACCGCCGAGGTGCTGGACATCCCGGATTCCGTCGAGCCGCTCGTGGAGTACTTCCGCAGCATTTCGGGCGAACACCCGGACTGGGACGAATACCGCGAGGCCATGGTCAAGCAGGGCAAGAGCATCATCCGCGTCACCGTCGAGAGCTGGGGCCCGATCGCCAAGGGCGGGTTCCCGGCCGAACTAGCCTGACGCCCCGCGCAGGAACGGGCAGCCGACCAGCCGCCGCAGCTCCGCCGCGAGCTGCGGCGGGCTGTCGACGGACTTCGAAAACGCCAGCCGGACGTCGTGGTCGCCCGCGTCGGCCTCGACGCGCAGCCGCAGCCCGAACCGGTCGAGCCCGAGCGGGCGGATCCGGCCGCCGCGCAGCTCCGCGGGCAGGTGCTTGGCCAGCTGCTCGACGACGTCGGAGTGGTCGCTCTCCAGGTGGCGCAGCCACTGGGCCTCGTAGTCGTGGAACGGGTCGGGCGGCGCGGCGCTGAACGTGTGCGGCCGCAGCGAATGCGTGCCTTCGGCGTCGGCGAGCACGAGCGACGCCGGGGTGAGCCGCAGCAACGTCACGCCGTGGCCGACGTCGAGGAGCCGCTCGTCCGGCCGCGTCTCGGCGATCGCCACGGCCCGCGCGCGTGCCGACTCCGGCGAGAGCGGCCGCAGCCAGCCGGTGATCCACAGCAGCCCGCGGATCGGCTCCCGCAGGTCGACCGGGGCCTGGTCGGCGAGCTCGACCATCACGGCCAGCTCGCCGCGCTGGGTCTGCTTCGCCGCGTGGACCATCGAATGGCCGTCGGGCAGCAGCACGCTGACGCTGCCGCTGGCGTGCACGTGGTGCAGGACCGGGACGACCCGCTCGCCGCCCAGGTCGGCGCGGTCGCAGGTCGGCAGCAACGACGCGGGGCCGTTGCGGGTCGCGATCGTCTTGGCGCGCTCGGCGGGGTTCGGCGCCGGCGGGCGGCGGATCGATGTGGGTGCCTCGGTCACGGCTCACCTCCTACTTAGGTGAGCCTAACCTGAATCGCGCGGTCTGGATAGTCGTGGCGGTCACTTCGCTTCCGCTGATCGGAGCATCCGGTAACGCCGGTGCCCAGTTCATCGAAAAGGCGGGTATCAGTGCCGACCCGGGTGGGGGCTCAGCGTGCCGATCGTCCCGCTTCCCGAACGCGTGCGCGCGTTCGAGCTCGACCCCGCCATGCCGTCCGGGGCACTGCCGATCTTCGGCGAGTACCTCGACCGCCTCGGCGACACCGCGAACCGGCGGCTGGTGGCCGGGTTCTTCCTGGTGTTCGGGGTCGCCCAGTTCGTCGCCGGCGCGGGGGTCGCCCTGCCGGTCGGCACGTTCGCGCTGGCCGGCTCGATCGAGGCGTGGTGGCAGTACCGCGCGTACGCCCACGTGCCCGAGACGCGGCTGAAGCGGGAAGCGTTCCGGAGGGTGGACATCACCGCCGACGGCCTGGTCGCGGCCGGGCGGACGGTCGGCGTGCGCCTGCCGGACGGCCGGTGGCTGCGCGTCCGGCTCGACGAAGCGCACCGGCTGCTGGTGGCCGGGCACCGGCGGGTCTGGCTGCTGGGGCGGGGCCCGAAGGTGTTCGTCGGCCTCTCCGGCCTGGTGCGGGTCCGCCGCGCCCGCATCCACGACGCGCCGCCGCCGGGCGCGATGCCGGTGCCGGAACCCGCCGGGTCCGGTTCACCGAGGCTCGACCCCGTCGTGACCGCGCACCGCCGCCAGCTCGCCCGCGACCTGCGGGCGACGGCGGCGTTCCTGCTGCTCCTGGCCGGGTTCGCGGCGTGGGTGGCGCTCGGCTTCCCGGTGGTGGGCTGGGCCGCGTGGCCGTTCGGGGCCGGCGCGCTGCTGGGCGCGCTCGCGGCCGTGCTGCGCTCGTTCGCCCACTACCGCCCCCTGCCGGCCGACCACTGGACGGAGCTGCGCGCGGTGCTCGACGGCCCGGTCCGGATGAGCCGCCGCGGTTTCGCCCGGCTGAGCGGGCTGACCATGCTGGCCGACGGCCGCGTGGTCCGCTTCCGGCTGCCGAAGGCGGACCCGTCGATGGCCGCCAACATCGCCGCCACCGGACGGCTGTGGATCGCGGGAGCGCCGAGGCCGGGAGCCGCGAAGACGGGCGTGCCCGGTTACCCGGTGCTGGGCACGGTCTGGCTCGGCTGAGCGGCCCAGCTCGGCCGCCATGCGCCGGCGACGCGGTCGCTTTTCGCGAGGTGGCGCCGAAGCGCGGTGAGCCCGGGGTGCGCGTTGCCCCGCCGCCACACCAGCGAATGCGGGTACACCGGCACGGGCTCTTCGATCGGCACGCGCCGCAGGTCGTACCCGGGCGGCCACAACACCCGGCTACCCGCCCCGACCAGGGTCGCCACCTCCGGCGACGCCGCGATCGTGTCCAGCACCACCTCGGTACCGAAGTTCGGTCCGGCCGCGTCGATCCCCAGGCCGAACGCGGCCGCGAACTCGGCGTAGTACGCGCCCCACTCGGTTCCGGGCACTACCCCGGGCATCCAGATCCGATGCCCGGCCAGCTCGGCCGGAGCCACCGAGCGCGATTCGGCCAGCGGGTGCACGGGTCCGCACAACAGCTGGATCGGCTCGTCGAGCACCCACTGGGCATCGAGGTCCTCGGGTAGCGCGACGACCGCGCGGAACGACGCATCGATCGAGCCGTCCCGGATCGCGGCGATCGCGGTGTCGAAGAGCGTCGCGACCTCCAGCGCGATGTCCGGGTGCGCCTCGTGGAATCCGCGCAGCAACGTGGCCGGGCACAGCCGCCGGCCGATGACGTCGACCCGGAGCGGCCCGGTGCGCACCGACGCGAGCGCTCGCAGTTCGGCCGACAGCAGCTCGCGGGCGTGCGGCAGGAAGGCCGCGCCGTCCCCGGTGAGCACGGCGCCGCGGGCGGTGCGCGTGAACAGCCGCACCCCGAGCGACTTCTCCAGCGCGGCAATGCGCTTCGAGACGGCTTGCTGCGTGATCGACAGGTCGGTGGCGGCGTCCTGGAACCGGCCCGCCTCCACGACGGCGACGAAGGTGCGCACGGCATCGAGGTCCACGGCGACCGACTCTAGATTCACAACGCGGCGTTGTGGCTCGCCGCCGCGTCGGTTGTTTGCCCCGCGCGGCCGTTCCCGGCTTTGATCTCCCGGTGATGCGCGGGCGGTCGCTGGGGCCGCGGTTCAGGTGGCTCTGGTCGGCTTACGCCGTGAGCGCGTTCGGTACGTGGCTCAGCTTCGGTGCGTTCCCCCTGCTGGCCATCCTCGTGCTGCGCGCCGGGCCCGCGGCCGTCTCGGCGCTCGCCGCCGTCGGGCCGGCCGTCGGTGCGCTCGTGGCCGTGCCGCTGGGCCCGTGGGTCGACCGGCGCCGCAAGCGGCCCGTGATGATGGCCATGGACCTCGTCCGGTTCGCCGCGCTGATCAGCGTGCCGGCCTGCTACGCCGTCGGCTTGCTGAGCTTCGCCCAGCTCCTCGCGGTCTCCGTGGTCGTCGCCGCGGCGGACATCACCTTCACCTCCGCGAGCGGCGCCTTCCTCAAGGGACTGGTGCCGCCCGAAGACCTGCTCGTGGCGAACGGCCGGTTCGAGTCCACCAACTGGACCGCCACCGCGCTCGGCCCGCCGCTCGGCGGGGCGGCGTTCGCGCTGTTCGGGCCGGTGACATCGGTGGTCGCCAACGCCGTCAGCTTCCTGCTTTCCGCGCTCGGGATCCGCGAGATCGGCGGAGGCGAGCCACGCCCGCGCACCGCGGCCCGGCTGCGCGCGCGGGATCTGTCCGACGGGTGGCGCTTCCTGCTGAAACACCCGGGACTGCGGCCGCTGCTCTTCAACGCCATGGTGTTCAACGGCCTGGTCATGGGCATCGACCCGCTGCTCGCCGTGCTGATGCTGAGCCGGCTCGGGTTCACGCCGTGGCAGTACGGCCTCGCGTTCGCCGTCCCGTGTCTCGGCGGGCTGGCCGGCTCGCGCCTCACCCCACGGCTCGTGGAGCACTTCGGGCGGCACCCCGTCCTGGTGACGGCCGGCGCGGTCAGGGCGTGCTGGCTGCTCGCCCTGGCCTTCACCCCGGCCGGCCCCGGCGGGCTGGTGTACGTCATGGTCGTCGAGCTCGGCCTGATCGTCAGCTGCAGCGTCTTCAACCCGGTGCTCGTGACCTACCGGCTGGAGCAGCTCCCGGCCGACCGTGTCGCGCGGACCCTGTCGGCGTGGTCGGTCAGCACCAAGGCGGCGATCGCCGCCCTGACCGCGATCTGGGGTGTGCTCGCCGGCTTCACCGGCCCGCGGATGGCGATCGGGATCGCCGGGGTCCTGGTGCTGGCGACGCCGTTGCTGCTGCCCCGCCGCGACCGGACACCGGTGGCCGCCTAACCCAGCGACCTCCGCGTCGCCTGCTCGGTTTCGAGGACGCCCTGCCGGATGCCCTCCAGCTGGTCGCTCAGCTCCCGGACGGCGCCGGTGTCCACGGCGACGTCCGTGGTCGCCGCCGTCAGCTCCGCCACCCGCGCCACCAGGCTGTCCAGGCCGAGCGCGCCGGACTGCAGCTGGGCCAGCAGCTTGTCCCGGGCGCCGGAAAGCCGCGCGTGCACGTCCGCCTGGGCCTGGACCGCCGTCAGCGCCTGTTCGAGGTCGCCGCGCACCTCGGGGTTCGCGGTGCGCAGCTCACGCTGCAGCCGGCGGCGTTCGTGCGCGACGGCGTCGAGGTCGACCCGGGAGAGGGCGTTGCCGGTCGCCGAAGCACGGCCGGCCAGCCGCCGCAGTGTCGAGAGCGTCTCCTGGACCACCGGCTCCATGTCCGCGACGCGCTCGGCGAGCGGGCCCGTGGCGAGGGATTCGCTCAGCGAGACGAACCCGTCGGCCGCGCTCTCGGCCCGGTTCAGCCAGTTCGCCTCGGCCGATCCGGACGCGACGTCGAGCACCCGTGCTTCGCGCGGTGCAGGCTCCTTCTCGCGGGTTGCGACCGCCACGCCCGCCCGCGCGGCGAGTACCGCCACCCCGACCCCGACAGCGGCGACGACCGGCAGCTGCACGGCCCACGCCGCCCCGGCCGACGTGGCGGCGATCAGCAGCCCCCACGGTTCGGCGAGCTCACGGGCGAACTTCATCAGAAATTGGAAATCACGGAAGTGAACACCTGGTTGATCGAGTCCGGTTTGGACGAATCGTACTCCGAACCCGCCGTCGCTTCCGCGATCTGCTTCAGCACGTCCTGGTCGGCGTCCGAGCCGTAGGCGATCGTGAACAGCCGGACCGACTCCGCGTTGCCCTCCGGGTGCAGCTGCGGCACCAGGTGCTCGAGGTCGATGCCGCCGGAGTCCTCGTTGCGGCCGTCGGTGAGCACCACGACCGCGTTGATCGCCGACGGGTCGAGGTGGGCCTTCATGTACTCGTACGCGGCCAGCGACGAGTCGTACAACCCCGTACCGGACTGGGGCGTCAGCCCGCTGAGCCGCATCGCGAGGGTTTCCTTGCCGTTCGGGCCGAGCGGCTGAACCGGGAGCAGCTCCTGGTAGTCCTTGTCACCGTCGAGCCGGGTCGAGAACTGCCACAGCCCGACCTGGTCCCGCGGCACGAACTGGCCGAGCGAGTCGATCGCGGCCTGCTTCGCCAGGTCGATCTTGCTCTTGCCGGTGCCCCTCACCTCGTCGCCCATCGAGCCCGAGACGTCGACCACGAGCAGCACGTTCGCCTTCTTGCGCAGATCCGTCCACGAGGCCAGCAGCTTCGCCAGCACCGACGGCGACGGCGGCCGCAGGAAGGTGATCTTCGCGTCCGGCTGGACGCCGTTGGCCGTGGTCACCTGCGGGCCCGGCTTGCCGTCGAACGACCGGAAGCCCAGCGCGGCGAACTTCGCCTGCGTCTCGTCCATGCGCAGGTAGCCGAGGAAGTCCGCGGCGATCTGCTTGCGCGTCGGGTCGGCCCAGTTCAGCGTGACGAACGGGTGGTCGGAGTTCAGCGTCCCGTCACTGGGGTAGATCGCCACGAGCGGGACCTTCGGCGGCGCGTGCTGCCCGACCTTGGCCGGGTCGTTCGTCGGGTTGCCCTGGTTGTAGCCGATCAGCGAGCTCTCCTCGACGGTCACCGCCGAGATGTAGGACAGCGCCGCGCCCTTGTCGTCGGCCTTCTGCAGGTTTGTCAGGAACGTCAGCGTGTTGTCGCCGTAGTGCACGATCGCCTGCTCGATGTTCGTGACGAACTGCTTGGCTTCGGGCTTCTCGAGTGCGGCCGCGGTGAGGTCGGACGACGTGCCGGTGGCCGCGTAGTACGCGCCGATGGTCGCGTTCAGCCCGGCGGTGGAGATGTTCGGGTTCGTCTTGCCGAGCCGGAACCTGCCCCACTCCGGGTGGCCGTACTTCGCCCAGCCCGCCGGGTCGGTCGCCAGCGTGGCGAGGTCCTTCCAGCCGATCGGCTTCGCCGGCCAGCCCAGCGCCTCGGCCATCGGCTTCGGCATCGCGACGGTCAGCGGCGAGTTCGCGATCGACTGCGGGTCGCCGTCGGGCACGATCGACCCGGTGTCGCCCTTCGCGTTGACCCGCAGGAGGTTGATCCAGGCGCTCGCGGCCGGCGTCCAGACGTCCGGGCGGGGGCCGTCGGTGGCTTCGTTCCAGCCTTTCGCCAGCGCCAGCATCGTCACGCCGGACGACTTCGACCGGACGACCACGTCGACGCAGTGCCCCGCCACCGTCCGTCCGGAGTAGGCCTTCGCGGCTTCTTGGACGATTCCGACCTTTTCCGGAGAAGAAGCGACGTTGAGCGCGATGGCGTCCGCACCCGAGCACTTCGGCGCGTCGGCCTCGTCGCTCGGGCCGCTGGTCCAGTACCGAATTCCGATGATCAGCCCGACGGCGACCACGATCGCGGCCAGGAACGGGAGAATCTTTCTCTTGCGCCGCGCTGGTTGGGAATTGATCATCGAACCCTCCCGCTTCGCCACCCGGAATTTCATTATCCGGGCGCGGGAACGGAGATGGGACGGTATTTCCGAAACTTGATTATCACTTAGGGCTGCGACCCGACCACGTCCACGCGTAGCCGGGGTCTTCGGACGCCTCGGCGGCTTCGCCGAGGTCCAGCGGCGCGAACGTGTCGACCATGACCGCGGTCTCGTCGAAGAACTCCGCGCCGATCGACGCCTCGGCCGCGCCCGGCTGCGGGCCGTGCGTGAAGCCGGACGGGTGCAGCGAGAGCGAGCCGATCCCGATCCCCGAGCCCTTCCGCGCCTCGTAGTTGCCGCGCACGTAGAACATCAGCTCGTCGGAGTCGACGTTCGCGTGGTTGTACGGCACCGGGATCGCGTCTTCGTGGTAGTCGACCTTCCGCGGGCAGAAGGAGCAGACGACGAAGTTCGGGCCCTCGAACGTCTGGTGCACGGGCGGCGGCTGGTGCACGCGGCCGGTGATCGGCTCGAAGTCGTCGATGGAGAACGCCCACGGGTAGAGGCAGCCGTCCCAGCCGACGACGTCGAACGGGTGGGTCGCGTAGGTGTACCGCGTCAGCCCGGCGCGGTGCCGCACGAGCACCTCGACGTCCTCGCCGTCTTCCAGCAGCGGCTCGGACGGCCCGCGGATGTCGCGCTCGCAGTACGGCGCGTGCTCGAGGAACTGCCCCTTCGCCGAGAGGTAGCGCTTCGGCGGCCCGATGTGCCCGCGCGCCTCCAGCGTGAAGAGGTGGACCTCGCCGTGGGGGAGGACGCGGTAGGTGCACGACGTCGGGATCACGAGGTAGTCGCCGTCGCCGACCTCGAGGCGGCCGTAGATCGTCTCGACGGTCGCGGAGCCGCCCTGGACGTAGAACAGCTCGTCGCCGGCCGCGTTGCGGTACAGCGGGCTGGGCGCGGTCGCCGTGACGAACCCGATGGTGACGTCGGCGTTGCCGAACAGCCGGCGGCGGTCGGTCACCGCGTCGGCCTCGCCGCCGAACTTGAGGTCCTGGGTCTTGAAGGCCCGCGGCTTGAGCGGGTGGTTCGGGGTGAGCGAGCCGCGGTCCTCCTCGACCGCGACGGCGTCGACGATCGCCGTCGGCAGGCCGCGGTGGTAGAGCAGCGCGGAGTCCGCGGAGAAGCCCTCGACGCCCATCAGCTCCTCGGCGTAGAGCCCACCGTCCGGCTTCCGGAACGCGGTGTGCCGCTTGTGCGGGATCTCGCCTACTTGCCGGTAGTAAGGCATCGACGTCCCCTTCTGACGTGTTCGTTGTGCGAACGATTTTGTCCTGATGTCGTACGCTACTAGCGTGTCATTCGTGTCAAGCGCTGTGGAACTCACTCCCCCCGGCCCCCGTGGAATTCCTCCCCTGTTCGCGAGGCTCGTCGACGACTCGGCGCTGTTCCCTCCGGGCGATGCGGCCATGCCCGAAGCACTGCGCGCGCACTTCGCGAGCCGGGAGTCCGAACACGCCGGTGTACTGGGGGTTTTCCTCTGTCAGGCGTCCCGGCTGCCGGAGCTGATCACCGAGCTGATCAAGATCAAGCCGAAGCAGCCGCTGCCCCTGTCGCTGATCATCGACACCGGCCTCGGCGGCGTCCCGAAGGCGATCTCGATCGTCGAATCACGCAGCGAGCTGCTCGCGCTGCGGATGGTCGAGATGCCGGCGCCGTCGGACGTCGACGAAGTGTGGCTGGAGCGCGTCTCGGAGTTCGTCCCCGAGGACGTCATCCGGGTGGTCGAGCCGCGGCGCGGCGTCGGCTGGCTCGACGGCGTGCGCAAGGTGATCGAGCACGGCAGCTGGCCGAAGATCCGCTGCGGCGGCCAGGCGGGCGAGAACTTCCCCAGCGTCGACGAGGTGGCGGACTTCCTCGCTGTCGTCAGCGGGGCGGCCGGGGCGTCGTTCAAGGCGACGAACAGCCTGCACCGCGCGGTCCGGCACACCGACCCCGGCACCGGGTTCGTGCACCACGGCTTCCTGAACCTGCTCGTGGCCTCCGCGCGCAGCCTCGCCGGCGGCGACGTCCGGGGTGCGCTGGAGTCGACCGACGCCGAGGCATTGGCCGACGAGGCCCGTGCGTTGTCCGAGCCCGCGGCGAAGGCCGTGCGGTCGCTCTTCGCCTCCTACGCGGCGGCGTCGTTCGAGGAGCCGGTCGCCGACCTGGGCGAACTCGGCTTGCTGTGACCAGCCGGGAGGGGTCGCTGACGCTCGACCGGGGCTTGGCGCTGCTGCAGGCAGTGGCCGATGCCGGCGGCGACGCGGCGACCATCTCCGAGCTGGCCGTGGCCATCGGGGCCAGCCGCGCGGCCGTCTACCGGCTGCTCGTGCCGCTGTCCGAACGCGGGCTGGTCTGGCGCGACGGCACCAAGGTCCGCCTCGGCGTCGGCCTGCTCCGGCTGGCCGGGCAGGTGCTGCCGCAGCTGCGCGACGCGGCCGGGCCGGTGCTGCGCGAGCTGGCCGAGAAGGTCGGCGCGACCGCGCACCTGTCGGTCGCCCAGGGGGCGCAAGCGCTTGCGGTGGCCGTCGTCGAGCCGTCGTGGACCAATTTCCACGTCGCTTACCGAGTGGGCAGCCGGCACTCGCTGACCGCCGGCGCGGCCGGCAAGGCGATGACCCTGCGCCCCGGCGGCGACGGCTGGGTGACGTCGACCGGTGAGCTCGAGGCGGGCGCGTCCGGCGTCGCCGCGCCGGTTCGCGGGGTGCCGGGACTGCGGGCGAGCGTCGGCGTCATTTCCCTGGAGCCGTTGAAAGCGGCCGACGTGGGCCCTCAGGTCGTCGCGGCGGCCACCCGGCTCGCCGACATCCTGAAGACGGACGGCTAACGCAGCGGCCGGACCATCGTCAGCAACAGGGTGACGTCCACTGTGAACAGCAGGCGCTCGAAGAGGCCCAGCGTGACGTCCTGCTGAGCCGGGCCGAGCACGAGCGTCAGGACGAACCCGCCGAGCACCACGCCGACGCTGGCGAAGCTCGCCGTGGCCAGGCGCCGGATCGTCGTCCGGCGGGGTTCCCACGGGCAGCGTTCGCGGCCCTTCTTCGTCAGCACGAACGCGGCGGCGGGCAGCGCGATGAACGCCGTGAGCGCGGCGATGTTGTGGACCTGTCCGGCGAGCGAACGCGCCTGGCCGCCGGGGTCGACGGGCACGAGCCCGCAGACCAGCAGCCCGGCCGACCAGACGCCGAGCAGCACGCAGACAGCGGTGGTGCCCGGGCGGTGGGCCTTGGCGATCCCGGCGAGCAGCGCCACCGAGCCGAGCGACAGCGCCAGGCACATGATGCTGAACAGGGGAGCGGCCGAGGACGTGCCGAGCTTGCCGTAGACGTACTCCGACAGCGTCTGCCAGATCGGGCTGACCTGGCCGGACAGCCGCAGGTGCAGGTCGATCGAGATGGCCACGGCCAGGCCGATGCCGCCGAGCGCGACCCGGCCGTGCAGCGGCGAGACCGCAGTCGAAGGCTTGTTCACCTGGTGCTCTCCCTTTCGTTGCCGAAAGGTTACCGGGTGAACCTGTGAAAGATCGGTCAGAAGGCCAGCTGGAGCAGGGCGAACGCCGCAAACCCGGCGAAGGCGAACCCGGCGCAGCGCTGGATCAGCCTCGGCCGGATCCGGCTGCGCAGCTTGGCGCCGATGAACACCGCGAGCCCGGCGACCACGACGAGCGCGCTGAACGCGCCGACGCCGACGGCGAACGGGTTGCCGATCCGGGCGGCGAGGCTCGCCGTCGCGAGCTGGGAGGCGTCACCCCACTCGGCGGCGAAGAGCACGCCGAACGACGTCATCGCGGAGCGCGTGAAGGACAGCCCCGAGGGGCCGGAGCGCGAAGCGTCTTCGCCTGCTTCGTCGGCTTGGCTGAATCCCTCGCGAAGGAGCATGAAAGCGCCGAGGCTGAACATCGCGGCGACGACCAGCGAAAGGACTACGTCCGGCAACAGCGTCAACACGCTGCCGAACGCGACCGCTATGACGGATTGCACGGCGAACGCGGCGCAGACACCGGCGAAAACCGGCCAGCCGCGGAAACGGGTGGTCAGCACCAGGGTCGCGACCAGCGTCTTGTCCGGCAGCTCCACGGCGAGGACCAGGCCGAACGCGCTGATCAACGCCACCATCGCGGCAGTCATGAGTATTTCTTCGCCCCTTTCACTGCAACGATAAAGGGGAGATTCCGAACGTCGCAAGCTGATGGCTCGCGCGAAATTGCCTGATCGGCGGCCATGAATTTGACCACCAGGGTCGTCGCACATATTTTTTCGGCGCACCGAATTTTCGGTTGTGGGATGCGGTAAGTTGCCCCGCATGGGGTCTGAGGCGCGCGCTGCGCAGGTCAACGAGGTCATCCGGCGGCTGGAAGACCACTACGTCTTCCCGGACGTCGCTGAGAAGCTGGCGAAGGTGCTTCGCGCTCGTCTCGACGAAGGTGCGTACGCGGACCTCGACGACCCGGAGTTCGCGACGGCCGTCACAGCCGACCTCCAGTCGGTGAACGACGATCAGCACCTGCGGCTGCGCCACCACGCCGGCCCGGTGGCCGAGGACGGCGACGCCGAGTACGCCTCCGAGGACTTCCGGCGCGCGGCCGAGCTGGAGAACTTCGGGATCGCGGCGGTGCGGCGGCTCCCGGGCAACGTCGGCTACGTCGACACGACCCTGCTGTACCCGCTCGACCTCGCGGCGCCGGCGGTCTCCGCGGCGATGACGCTGGTCGCGGCGGCCGACGCGCTGCTGCTCGACGTGCGGCACAACCGCGGCGGCAGCCCGGACACGAGCGCGTTCCTGCAGAGCTACCTCGTCGACGAGCGGACCCACTACCTCGACATCTACGAGCGCGACGGCGACCGCGTCACCCAGATGTGGACGCTGCCGTACGTCCCGGGCCCGAAGTTCGGCGGCACCAAGCCGATCTGGGTGCTCACCGGCCCGGCGACGTTCTCCGGTGGCGAGGACCTCGCCTTCTCCCTGCAGCGGCAGGAGCGCGCGAAGACCGTCGGCGAGCCGACCCGGGGCGGCGCCCACCCGCGCGAACAGTACAAAGTGGACACCTACCTGGACGTGACGGTGTCGATCGCCCGTTCGTACGACCCGAAGTCGGGGGAGAACTGGGAGGGCGCCGGCGTGCCGCCGGACGTCCCGGTCGCCGCGGACAAGGCGTTCGACACCGCGTACGCGCTGGCGCTGCGGCACGTCCTCGAGCTCGGGGACGCGGGTCCCCGGCAGGTCGTGGCGGACGAGGCACGGAAGGCGCTCGACCAGCTGTAGTCACCCGGGACGTTGGTCCTGGGCCGGACGGGACCAGTTGATCTGGCTGTGGCACCGGCCCCGGAGCAGGCTGGACCACGTGGAGGTCCTAGAGCTAGCGCGGTGGCAGTTCGGTATCACGACCGTCTACCACTTCCTGATGGTCCCGCTGACCATCGGGCTGTCGATCCTGGTCGCGGCGATGCAGACCGCCTGGGTCCGCACCGGCGAGCTGCGGCACCTGAAGATGACGAAGTTCTGGGGCAAGCTGCTGCTGGTCAACTTCGCCATGGGCGTGGTGACCGGGATCGTGCAGGAGTTCCAGTTCGGGATGAGCTGGAGCGCGTACTCGCGCTTCGTCGGCGACGTCTTCGGCGCGCCGCTCGCGATGGAAGGGCTCGTCGCGTTCTTCGTCGAGTCGACGTTCCTCGGCCTGTGGATCTTCGGCTGGGACCGGCTGCAAAAGCGTGTTCACTTAATGTGCGCGTGGGCGTTCTCGCTGGCCACGATGGCTTCGGCGTACTTCATCCTGGCCGCGAACTCGTGGATGCAGCACCCGGTGGGGGTTACGTTCGAGAACGGCAAGCCGACCATGAACTCGATCTGGGCGGTGCTGACGAACAACACGGCGCTGGCCGCGATCCCGCACACCCTGGCCGGCGCGTTCTCGGTGGCGGCGGCGTTCCTGGTGGGCGTCGCGGGCTGGCACCTGTGGCGGCGCGGCGACCACGCTGACGTGTGGCGGTCTTCGCTGCGCCTGGGCGGCTGGGTCGGCGTGGCGGCGTTCGCGGTCCTCGCGATCACCGGCGACGCGCAGGGCAAGCTGATGTTCGAGCAGCAGCCGATGAAGATGGCGTCGGCGGAAGCGCTGTGCCACACGGAAAAGCCCGCCAGCTTCTCGATCATCGCGATCGGCGACGTGTCGGGCGCGAACTGCGAAGACGTGAAGACGTTCAACGTGCCCGCGTTGCTGTCGTTCTTGGCGCACAACGACTTCAAGACCGAAGTCAAGGGCGTGGAGAACCTGGTCGGCGAGTACCAGGCGAAGTACGGCACGAACTACCCGGACGACCCGATGCTGGGGTCGCTGGCCGGCAAGCCGATCGACTACGTGCCGAACCTCCCGGTGACGTACTGGGGCTTCCGCACGATGATCGGCTTCGGCGCGGTGTCGGCGGGCATCGGGGTCCTGGCCCTGTGGCTGACCCGCCGCGGCCGGGTCCCGACAGCCCGCTGGTTCCCCTGGCTGGTCCTCGGCGGCATCGCGACGCCGTTCCTCGGCAACAGCGCGGGCTGGATCTTCACGGAGATGGGCCGTCAGCCGTTCGTGGTCGTCCCCAACCCGACCGGCGTCGACGGGGTGTGGATGTTCACCGCCCAGGCGGTCTCCCGCCTGACGACGGGCGAGGTGTGGACGTCCCTGATCGCCCTGACCACGGTGTACGCGGCCCTCGGCGTGGTGGAGCTGTACCTGATGCGCAAGTACGTCCGAGGCGGCGTCGACGCGGTGATGCCCCCGAAGCAAAAACCCGACAAAACCGGCGACGACACACTCGCCTTCGCATACTGAGGGGGCCCGAAGATGACAAATCCCCAGCTCAGCGGCCTTGTGCCGGCCCCGAACTCCCCCAACGCAGCCCCCACCCGTCCCGGGGGGCGGCCCCGAACCCAGCGTATCGGCTTGGTCACTCGCGCGGGTTACCCACAGCAGATCTGTGGACAACTCGACCCCTTGTGGATAACTCACGGCGATCGGGCCGCGAACGGCGGCAAGCGCCGGGGTGTTGTGGTAGGTGCCCGGTGACCCTCGCCATCGTCTGGTTCGCCGTCATCGCCTTCTTCTGGCTCGGCTACCTCTTCCTCGAAGGCTTCGACTTCGGCGTCGGCATGCTGCTCCCCGTGCTCGCCAAGGACAACACCGAACGCCGGGTCATGGTCAACACCATCGGGCCCGTCTGGGACGGCAACGAAGTCTGGCTCATCGTCGCCGGCGGAGCCATGTTCGCCGCCTTCCCCGGCTGGTACGCCAGCCTGTTTTCGGCCGCCTACCTGCCGCTCCTGCTCGTCCTGCTCGCCCTCATCGGCCGCGGCGTCGCCTTCGAATACCGCGGCAAGGTCGACTCCGAACGCTGGCGGCGCAACTGGGACCGCGTGATCATGGCCGGCTCGTGGGTGCCGCCGCTGGGCGTCGGCCTCATCCTCGCGACCACCGTCCTCGGCCTGCCCCTCGACGCCGACGGCAACCGCGTCGGCTCCGCGTTCGCCGCCGTCCGCTGGGACACCCTGCTCGGCGCCGTCGCCATCGCCGCCTTCTCGATCACCCACGGCGCCGCGTTCCTCGCCCTCAAAACCAGTGGTGACCTGCGGGAACGCGCGAAGAGGCTGGCCGTGAAGATGCTACCCATCGCCATGGTGCCGATGGTTGCGTTCCTGACCGTCGTGCAGTGGCGGGAAGGCACGCTGTGGACACTGCTCGCGTTCGGGATCAGTGCTCTCGCCGCGGTCGTCGCCTGGCTGCGGCTGCGCGCCGACCGCGACGGGCAGGCCTTCGCCGCGCTCGGCGTGGTCATCGCCGGCGCCGCCGTCACCATGTTCGGCGCGCTCTTCCCGAACGTCCTGCCCTCGACGCTCGACGCCGCCAACACCCTCACCATCGAAGGCGCCGCGTCGAGCCCGTACACGCTGACCGTCATGACCTGGGTCGCCGCCTTCGGCGCCCCGGCCGTGCTGATCTACCAGGGCTGGACGTACTGGGTTTTCCGCAAACGCATCGGTACTCAGCACATCCCGGTGGTTCACGCACCATGATGAAGCGTTTTTTCGGGGGTTCCGGGTGGCGGAGCCCCCGGCCCGGGGCGGCGCCCCGGCTGTCACAGCTTCCCGGGCGCGCTCCCCTTCTCGCCTCGGAGTCCACAGTGGACTCGGCGCGGCCGGGAAAGGGCCCGCTCGGCGCACTGCCGGCCCTCGTGCCGGCCGTGCGCCGAGCGCTGGCCCTGGTGGGCTTCCTGTCCTTTCTCAACGCCGCCGCGCTGGTGGCCCAGGCATTCCTGCTCGCCGACGTCCTCGCGGCGATCGTCGGAGCAGGTTCCGGGGGACGCACCGCCCAGCCGGCCGCGCTGCTCGCGCTCGTCGCGACGCGCGCGCTGACCGGCTGGGCGGTGCGCACGGTCTCCGCCCGCGCCGCCGCGACCGCGCAACGCGAGCTGCGCGCCAAAGCCGTCGACCACGCACTGCGCCTCGGCCCCGAGTGGGTCGCCCGCCGCGGCCACGGCGAACTGACCGCGCTCACCACCCGCGGCCTCGACGCGCTCGACGCCTACTTCCGCGAATACCTGCCCGCGCTGGTGACCGCGGCCGTCGTCCCCCTCGGCGCCGGCGCCGCGATCCTGTTCGCCGACTGGCCGTCCGGCGTGATCGTCGCGCTGACGGTGCCGCTGCTGCCGATGTTCGCGATCCTCGTCGGCAAGTACACCGCCGGCCGCGTCGCCGGCGCGACCGACGCGACCCACCGGATGTCCGAACGGCTCCTCGAGCTCGTCCGCGTGCTGCCGGTGCTGACGGCGTTCCGCCGCGCCGCCGCGCAAGGGGAGACCGTCCGGCGGCTGTCCGAACGCCACCGCCGCGCGACGCTCAAGACGTTGAAGGTCGCGTTCTCCTCGGCGTTCGTGCTCGAACTGATCGCGACGCTCTCGGTGGCGCTGGTCGCGGTGGTGATCGGCGTCCGGCTCGTCGGCGGGAACCTGCCGCTGGCCATCGGGCTGGGTGTGCTGATCCTCGCGCCGGAGTGCTACCAGCCGCTGCGCGCGGTCGGCGCCGCGTTCCACGCCAGCGAGGACGGCGTCGAAGCGGTCCGGCGCGTCGCCGACCTGCTGGCGCTCCCGCTGCCTCCTGCGGGGAGCGCGGTTCTTTCGCGGGGCGAGCTGCGCGTGTCGTCTCTTCGCGTCGCGCGACGCGGCGGGTTCGCGCCGGACGGCGAGACGTTCTCGGTGCGTCCCGGCGAGACGGTCTGGCTCCGCGCCCCGAGCGGCGGCGGCAAGTCGACGACACTCTCGGCGTTGCTCGGCTTCGTCCCGGCCGACGACGGCGCCATCACGGTCGGCCCGGCGAACCTCGCCGACGCCGACCTCGCGCGCTGGCGCGAGCAGGTCGCGTGGGTGCCGCAGTCGCCGGTGTTCGCCGGCGGCACGGTTCGCGAGGAAGCGGGCTCCGACGACCTGCTCGCCGAAGTCGGGCTGGCCGGGCTCGCCGACCGGCCGGTTTCCCGGCTGTCACTGGGCCAGCGTCAGCGCGTCGCCGTCGCCCGGGCGCTGCACCGGGTGCGGAGCGGCGCCTGGCTGCTGCTCCTGGACGAGCCGACAGCCCACCTCGACGAGGCCAGCGCGCGGGTGGTGCTGGACGCGGTGCAGCGCGCCGTCGACAGCGGCGCCGCGGCGATCATCGCGGCCCACGAGCGCACGGCCGCGGTCGACATGCCGTCCGACGTTCCGGCCGCCCCGGAACTGTCTACAGAGGACTCTTCGCGGCCGCCCCTGACGTGGCGCGCTCTCCTCGACAGCCGGCTCTTCGGCGGCGCCGTGCTGGGCGCGGTCGCGTTGCTGGCCGGGGTGGCGCTGACCGCGACGTCGGGCTGGCTCATCGCCAAGGCGTCCCAGCAACCGCCGATCCTGACCCTGACGGTCGCGGTCGTCGGCGTCCGCGCGTTCGGGCTGGGCCGCGCCGGGCTTCGGTACGCCGAGCGGCTGGTCACGCACGACGCCGCGTTCCGCATCGCCGGCCGTCTCCGGGTGCGGCTGTGGAATTCGCTGGTCCGGCTCGGGCCCGCGCGGAGCCTGCGGGCCGGCGAGGGGCAACGTCGCCTGGTCGCCGACGTCGACACCGTGCGCGACCTCCTGCCTCGGGTGGTGTCGCCGCCGCTGGTGGTCGCGCTGGTCGCGGCCGGGGCGATCGCCGTGCAGACGTGGGTCCTGCCCGCGGCCGGGCTGACGCTCGCGGCGGCCGTGGCGCTCGGGCTGTGCGCGCCGTGGGTCGCGCTGCGCGCCGAGCGCCGGGCGACTTCGGCGCTGGCGGCCGGCCGTCGCGAGGTGGCGTCGCGAGTCCTGGTGCTGTTCGAAGCGGCGGCCGAGCTGCTCGCCTTCGGGACGGCTCGGGACCATCGCCGAGCCCTCGCGGACGCTGACACGCGCTTGGTCGCGCAAGCGCGTCGCCAGGCTTTCGGTGCGGGCGCGGCGGAAGCGCTGGTCACCCTGGTCTGCGGCGCCGCTGCGATCGTCAGCACGGCGCTCGCCGCCCAGGCCGTCGCGGCCGGACGGCTCGACCCGGTCCTGGCGCCGCTGCCGGCGTTGGTCCCGCTCGCCCTGGCGGAGGTTCTCGCGCTGCTGCCGCCGGTGGCGCAGCACTGGGACACGCTGCAGCGCGCGCGTCGCCGTTTGGCGGACGTTCCGGAGTCACCCTCGCCAGTGCCGGGAACGGCGGTCGCGCTGCGGGGAGCGGACCTCGGCTGGCCAGGAGGCCCGGCTGTGCTGCACGACGTCGGCTTCGAACTCGCCCCCGGGACATATGCCGCGGTCGTGGGCGTCAGTGGCGCGGGCAAATCGACGCTCGTCGCCGCCCTGCTCGGGTTCGTGGCTCCCCGGCAGGGTGTGGTCGCCGTTCCGGACGGAGTGGCGTGGGCACCGCAAGAGCCGATGCTCGCGGCGACGACGGTCGCCGAGAACCTCAGGTTGGCCTGCCCGACGGCGACCGACGACGAGTTGCGCGAGGCGTTGCGGCAGGCCGCGCTCACCGACGTCTCGCTGGAGACGGTGCTCGGCAGCGGCGGCAGCGGGCTGTCCGGCGGACAGGCGCAGCGGGTCGCGGTGGCCCGGGCGCTGCTCGGGGCGCCGTCGGCGGGTCTCGTGCTGCTGGACGAGCCGACCGCGCACCTCGACGAGCCGACGGCGCAGGCGGTGCGCGCGCACCTGCGGGAGGCGCTGGCGGGCCGGACGGTGGTGCACGTGACCCACCGCGCCGAAGAAGCCGACGGCGCGGACGTGGTGCTCGAAGTCCGCGACGGCCGGGTCGTCGCCCGGGTGCCGGTGCCGTGATCGATTCCCGCGGTGTTCTTTCCCCCAGCGTCCTTGCCGCGCCGCCACCGCGCCGCGCGATAATGACGGAACTCATGGATCCGACGCTTGCCGCGCGGGCGCTGTCCGCCGCCACCGAGATCACGAGCACCGCCTTGTCCGGCGACGACCCGGGCGCGGTGCTGGACACGGTCGTCGCCAGGGCGGCCGAGCTCGCCGACGCCGACCTGGGGCTGGCGATGGTGAGCGCCGAGGACGGGCGCGTGGTGGTCGAAGCCGCCCATTACGCCACGGCTTATTCAGCCGCAGCCAGCAGTGACGATCCAAGCAGTGACAATCCAAGCAGTGACGACCCCGCCGGCGAGAAGCCGGTCGACTCTGCGGCCGCGGTGTCGGCAGGTGGGAGCGGTGAGACGCTGCGGGGGCTCGCGCTTCCCTCGGACTCCGCCGCCGGGCGGGTTGCCCGGGGTGGCGAGCCCGTGGCCAGTGACGACTTCACCGTCGATCCGCGCACCGCGCCCTACGTTCCCGCCGAACTTCACGGCTATGGGCCCTTCGCCGCCGCGCCGTTCGGGTCCGGGGGGCGGGTTCTCGGGGCGCTGACCGTCTACCGGAAGCGGGGGCGTGAGCCCTTCTCCGCCGGCACCGTCGAGATGCTCGTCGCCTTTGCCGCGCAGGCCGGGGTGGTGCTCGCGCTTGCCGAGGGCGCCAACGCCCGGCACCGGGTCGCTCTCTACGAAGAGCGAGAGCGCATCGCGCGTGAGCTCCACGACGTCATCGTCCAGCGGCTCTACGGCGCCGGTATGCAGCTCGACCGGGTCCGGCGCAACATGCGCAAGCGGTTCGCCCAAGCCGATGGTGTCCGGCTGTCCGACGCGATCGACCAGCTCGACCAGACCATCGAGGAAATCCGCGGCACCGTGCGCGCGCTGCGGTCACCGGAGCCTCGCCACGACACCGGCACGACCACCGACCTCGCCGAGTCGGCGCGCGGCGAGGTCCGCATCGCCGGCGAGCTACTCGGCTACCCGCCGACCCTGGAGCTGTCCGGTGAGTTCGCCGACATCCCCGCGGAACGTGCCGACCACATCCGGGCCGCTCTGCGCGAAGCACTGTCCAATGTGGTCAGACACTCCGGCGCCAGCGAAACCCGTGTGACGCTGACCAGGGACTCCGGCGGCGTGAAACTCCGCGTCCGGGACAACGGTTCCGGCGTTCCCCAAGGCGTCGCCACCCGTGGTCTGCGTCATCTCGCCGAACGCGCGGACGCCGCGGGCGGGAAGTTCTTCCTGAACTCCTCACCCAGCCTCGGCACACTCGTCGCGTTCGACCTGCCTCTTGACTGACCGCTGTTCCTGATCGGATCCAGCCTGCGCGTCCTAACCTTCTCGGGTCATCCAGCCTCCCTTCCACGCCCTCGTCATGATCGTACCGGCTCATCGAACATATATTCGACTCACGTTCGAGTGAATCTCTGCCGGAAAAAGCCCTGATCGACGTGGCGGACCGTGACGGAAAGCGGAACAGGACGCAGCGAACGGCGGATTGCGACGGGCCGGCCGCGCGGTTACTTCTCGCGCCGCGCGATCCAGGCGGCCGCCTGCGTCCGGCGTTGCATGCCGAGCTTCGCCAGCACGGAAGTGACGTAGTTCTTGACCGTCTTCTCGGCGAGGAACAGCCGCTCGGCGATCTCGCGGTTGGACAGGCCCTGGCCGATCAGTTCGAGCACGTCGCGTTCGCGCTCGGTGAGCGCCGCCAGCTCGTCCGTCGGCGGGTGCCGCATCTTGTCCAGCACCCGCGCGGTGCTCACCGGGTCCAGCAGTGACCGGCCCGCCGCGACCTCGCGGACCGCGTTCACCACGTCCTGTCCCCGCACCTGCTTCAGCAGGTAGCCCGCGGCGCCGGCCATGATCGCGCCGACCATCGCCTCCTCGTCGTCGAACGCGGTCAGCATCAGGCAGGCCGGCGGGTTCGGCTTCGACCGCAGCTCGCGGCAGAGCGTGATGCCGTCGCCGTCGCCGAGGCGGACGTCGACCACCGCGACCTCCGGCTCGACGTGCATCGCCACCGCCAGTGCCTCTTCGACGCTGCTCGCCTCGGCGACGACCTCGATGTCGGGCTCGTCGCCGAGCAGGTCGCGGAGCCCGCGGCGGACCAGTTCGTGGTCGTCGACGAGCAGTACCTGGATCGGCATACCCCGAGGTTACGGGGTGCGCGGAGCCCGTGGTGGCGGCCGGTCGTCACCGTCACACGTGAATTACCTCAAAGGTGTGACCGCGAACCCCGTAACATTTCGCCCGCCGCGCATTCCTGGCAGGCGAATCCGCAGGTCACCGCAGAAACGGGAGAGAATCACGGGACGCGGCGTTCTTGGTGGAGCGCTGGCATTTCCGGAATTTCGGAATGGTTCGTAACGACCCCGCCGAGGTCGCGATAGTAACCACGCAATCGCCCCGATTCCGCTCGGAAGGAATTCCGTTGTCCTTGTTCCGTCGTGCCCTGATCACGGCCGCCGCCGTGGCCGGGTTCGCTTTCCTCGGTCCCGTTTCCCACGCTTCGGCGCAGCTCGCGACGCCCCTCGTCGGCGACCTGAACTGCTCGGACTTCAAGTACCAGGAAGACGCACAGGCCGTTTACGACCGGGATCCGTCCGACCCCAACCACCTGGACGGGAACGACAAGGACGGCATTGTCTGCGAAAAACTCCCGCACCGCCCGCAGCAGAGCACGACCACGCCGACGTCCGAGAAGCCCGCCACCACAACGCACACCGCGCCGAAGACGACCACCAAGAAGCCCGCGACGGGCGGCCAGGTGAAGGTGAAGCCGGTCGGCGGCGTGGCCACCGGCGGCGGTGAGCCGGACCCCGAGGTGCCCGGCTTCCTGGTGCTCAGCGGAACGCTGCTCGCCGCGGCGGCGTCCGGTGGCATGGTGCTCTACCTGCGCCGGCGCCCGAGTTGAGGCACCCGCGCCTGTGGCCGGCGGTCGCGGCGGTCGCCGCCGCGCTCGGCGTCGTCCTGGCCGTGGCACTCGTCCTCGTCCTGTCACCGACGGCGACGGCGCCGCTCGCCCCGCCCAGCCCGGCCGCCCCGAGCACCCAGGGCATCGCGAGCGTCGCGGGCACCGCGGAGGAGACCGCCCCCGGCCTCCCCGCGGCGAAACCGGCGTCCCTGACCATCCCGGCGATCGGCGTCCGGGCCGACGGGATCAAGGACCTGGGGCTGACGCCGGGCGGCGCGCTGGAGGTCCCGGGCGACGCCACGACGGTCGGCTGGTTCACCGGCGCGCCGTCGCCCGGCGAGGCCGGCCCGGCGGTGCTGGCCGCGCACGTCGACTACAAGCACGTGCCCGGCGCCTTCTCCCGGCTGAAGGAGCTCCAGCCCGGCGAGCAGGCCAAGGTCGGCCGCGCCGACGGCCGGATCGCGGTCTTCACCGTCTACCGCGTCGACCGCTACGCGAAGGCCACGTTCCCGACGGACCAGGTGTACGGCGACACGCCGGATCCCGAACTGCGGCTCATCACCTGCGGCGGCGCGTTCGACCGGGCGAGCGGCAACTACCTCGACAACGTCGTCGTCTACGCGAGGCTGACCGCGGTCGAGGCCTGAGCCAGGTCGATGCGCGCCAGCTCGAGCCTGCGGTAGGCGCGGTCTTCGAGCGACCAGACGTCCAGGACGTCGCCGTCGAGCTCGGGGTACGCGATCACCAGCCGGACGGGCTCGCCGTCGTCCTCGTGGTACACGACGTCGACCGGGATCCCGGCTTCGAGCTGCCAGCAGAGCTGCTGCTGCTTCGGCGTGAGGCGGCCCGCGTAGCGATCGCTCATCGCCCGCGCGAGCTGGCCGCGCAGCAGGGCAGGCCCGCTCGCCGGGGCCGCGAGCAGCCGCGCGGCATGCTCGGCGGGATCGGCCGCCAGTTCCCCGGGTTCGGGGTCGTAGACGGTCGTCGCCGGCGCGGCCTGGTCACGGGCGGGCAGCACGACGGTGCCGTCGGCGGCGTGGTGAGTCGGCGCGTAACCCGCTCCGCGCAACGCTTCCATCGTGCCGGAAGCGTCCACTGTGGACGTCAGTACGGTCGGGGCCACCGCGCGCAGGCCGAGTTTGGCGAGCTTGCGGTGCGCGGCGAGCTCGGCGAGCAGGGCGGGCTCGCCGACGACGACGCTCGCGACGTCGAGCACCTGCGCCTCACCGTGCCGCCGCGCGACGTCGTTCACCAGGTACACCAGCGGTTGCGGCAGCTCGCCCGCGGCGATCGCGCCCAGGTCGTCGAGCAGCTCGGCGGCGGTGGCGCCCTGGTCGAACGCCCGCCGCACGGACGCCGGGGAGAACCGCCAGCTCGTCGCGGTTCCCTGGGCCTCCCGGTCGGCGACGCGGTCCAGCAGCGCGGTGAGCCGGGTGTCGGGCGAGCCGGGGACGATCGCCGTCAGGTCGGTGCCGAACAACGCCGTCGTCCGCGCGCGGGAGACGAGCTCGTCGCTGACTTCCACGAGCTTGTCCGGGACGAGCAGCGCGCGCCCGGCCGCCGTGACCGCGCCGTGCGCGATGACGCCGAGCAGTTCGGCCTCGGCGAGCGCGACCCGCAGGTGCCCGGCGAAGTCGCCGGTCGGCAGCATCGGCGCGTGCCACTCGAGGAGCCGGGTCAGCGCGTCGGCGTCGGTGATCGCGTCGCCGGGATCGAGCCGTGCCAGCAGCCGCACGACCGCCCGCCGCACCAGCGCGTCGACGTCGGTTTCGTACTCCAGCGGCTCGGGGTCCCACCACGTCGTCAGCAGCAGGCGGTACAGCAGCGCCGGAGCGGGCCGGGCGAGGTCCGGGTCCGGCCCGAGCGTGGGCGGTGCCGCCTTCCGGCCGCGGCGCGGCGGTTCGGGTTCGTCGGCCAGCAGGAGCCCGGCCTGCGCCGCGAGGTCGATCGCCAGCTCGATCTCCGCGGGCGTGCCCCCGGTCTCCTTGGCGAGCTTCTTGACCAGCCGCACTCCGATCGTGCCGTCCTTGAGCAGCGGAAACGGTTCCGCCGTGGCCAGATCGACGATCGCCGACACCCGATCGAGCAGCCGCAGCGCGGCGGCCGACGACGCGGCTTCGGCGGCTTCCGTTCCGATGTGCGTGACGGTGTACGCGGGTTCCTCGGGCGTGAACGGCAGCTGGTGGTCCGGGCCGCGCAGCGCGAGCGCCACCTCGATCGGCATGGCGACGCTGCCGTAGTAGGTCTCGAACAGGAAACCGTGGTCGAACGCCCAGCCAGCCGGGGCGACGCCGTCGACCTCGGGAACGCCGCCGGCCATGTCCCGCAGCAGCTTGCGCGTGTCCTCGGACGCGGTGGCGAAGAGCTCCCGGACGCGGTCACCGTCGCGGAAGAACCGCACGAGCCCGAGCAGCAGCTCCGGCTTCCGGGTCGCGTCGGGCAGGCCGAGCGTCCGCGACAGCTTCGCCAGCCGGGGCGTGCCGATCTCCCCGAGCAGGTCCGCGACCGGCTGCCCGAGACCTTCGGGCTGGAAACTGTTGCGGTGCAGCAACTCCGGCAGGACGACGTCGTCGCCATCGCGCCACAGTAAGGCGCGCTCGGCGAGCTCGTCTACAAAGGACTCAACGGTCGTGGTCCCGAGCAGCCGGGCGACTTCGCCGAGGGGAGCCGGCCGCCGCCCCAGCGCGTAACAGAGCTGGACGGCGCGCAGGACCTGCACCAGCGGCATGGGCAGCTGGAGCAGAGCTTCGTTGACGGACTCGGGCGAGGCCAGCCGCGCGGCGACGACGTCCAACCGGCGCGGCCACGGCTCCTCGAGCACGTCCGGACGGTGGGCGAGGATCTTCGCAAGTCCTTCGCGGTCCAGGCGGGTGAGCCTGCCGAGCAGTTCGTCGGCGGTGGTCATCGGCCCAGATTAGATCACCGCTCGCAGGCCACGCCGTCGCCATCACGATCGAGCGCGGGACGGTAGCCCGGTTCGCCGCGGTACAGCGGTGCGGCGCCGGCGGCCTTCGCGGCGGAGCAGTTCGCGTAGTAGGCGCTGTGGTCCGGTTCCGGGGCCGGCGCTTCCTCTGTGGTCTCGACCGGGGGCGGCGGCGGGACCGCTTTGGTGGTCGGCGGGGCGGCTTTGGTGGTCGGCGGCGCCGGGACCGGGGTGGGCGCCGGTGAGTCGATGGTGCCGTTGCAGGGAGGTCCCCACAGCCCGCCGGCGGTTTGCTTGCCTGCCGTTTCGGCGGCCGCGAGTCCGGGCAACTCGGCAGGTGCCGCGTACTTGAGATAACCCTTTTGGAGCGCGAGAGTCGCGTAGTCCTGACCATCGGCCAGTGTGACCGCGATGCCCTGCGCGGTTTCCGCGCCGAGTTTCACCGCTTTGCCGGAAAGCGTGGTGGTGGCCCAGCCCAGCGATTCCGGCCAGTAGCAGCCGCTGTTCACGAGGGGTGCGACGACGCCGAGGACGTGGACGGTCTTGCTGGTGCCGTCACTGCCGGCGACGACGAACGTGGCACCGTCGGTCACGCTGCCGACGGTGTAAGTGACGACCGCAGGCGTCGGAGCCGGGGGCGGTGTCGTGCTGGTGGACGGGGGTGTGGTGGACGCCGGAGCCGCGGCGTCGACGGGCTTCGGATCCGGGGCCTTCCCGAAGATCGCGCCGAGCACGAACAGGACCGCGAACGCGGCCAAGACGATCCTCAGCCAGTTCGGAAAGCGTTTCATACCGGGATTCCCCGTTCCCTCGAACACGACGTGCCGAGGGGGTACTCGGGAAAACTCCCGCCGTTGTTACGCGCCGGCGCGTGATCGACCATCAGTCGTTATCCGGCGGAATGTTGCCGTCACGATCACGTCACGAACCACCGGTTCACGACGAAAAGCTGTCACGACTCCTGGCGGGGAAACGACCTGCGGACGTGATCGAATCCCTCCCGCTGCTCGGCGCCGGCGGCCATCCTGCGCACGGCATCGATTTCACCGCCGTGGAAATCCGGACCACCGGGTTGCGCCCCGGGCGCGTCGTCGAGCTCGCCGCGGTGCGGGTCCACGCCGACGGCTCGATCGCCGGTGAGCTGACGACGCTGGTGAACCCCGGGGCCGGGGTGCCGGCCGGTCCCGCCCTCGTCCACGGCATCACGCGCGACGAACTCGACGACGCGCCGTCGTTCGACGCCGTGCTCGGACCGCTGCTCGACCTGTGCGCCGGCAGTGTGCTCGCAGCGCACGATCCGGCTTTCGCCGCGGCCTTCCTCGGCCACGAGATCGGGCTCTTCGGCGTCAGGATGCCCGTGCTGCCAGGCGTCTCGACGTTGACGGCGGCGCAGTCGGTGGTCCGGCTGCCCAACTATCGCCTGGCCACTGTCGCCCACGCCCTCGGACTGCCCGCCCGGCCCGGGCAGTCGGCGTTGTCCGGGGCGAGGACCGTCGCTCAGCTGGTGACCGGCATGTTCGGGCGATACGGCTTCACGTTCGCCGCGCCTCCGGTGCTGCCCAGCCTGCCGCGGTTCGCCGCAGGCAGGCTGCTCCCGCGCGCCGAGCCGTGGCCGGCCGAGCCGGGGTGGATGGCAGAGGCCGTCGAGCGGATCGGCGCCGGCCGCGGCGCGGACGCCTACCTGGACCTGCTCGCCGGGGTCATCGCCGATCAGCACCTGTCTCACGACGAGGTGGCGGTCCTGGCCGCGTCGGCGAGCGAGGCCGGGTTGTCCGAAGGGCAGGTGCGGTCGACGCATGAGCAGCTCGTGACGGCTCTGCGCGCCCTCGCGGAACGGGACGGCGTGGTGACCGCCGCGGAAGCGCGTGAGCTGCGGCAGGTGGCGACCGCGCTCGGCGTCGCCGACGCCGGTGAGCTGCACCCCACCGACGGCGCGAAACCCACTCGTGTGCTGGTGCTCGGCACCACGGCGGCAGCGGACCAGCTGCGGGCACGTGTCCTCGTGGAAGGCGTTCAGCTGGCCAAGAAGCTGACCGCGAGCGTCACCCACCTCGTGAGCGACGCGTCCGTGCCCGCGAACGAGCCGCGGCTGGCCCGGGCCGCCGAACTGGGCGCGGCCGTGCTCGACGTCCGGGTCGCGCCAGTCGCGCTCGGCTTCGAACGACCGCCCGCCGAGCCGGCACCGGTCGAGCGCCGGGCACGGCTCGTCGGCGGGCGGATCCTGATGGGCGCCGGGCTGCTGCTGATGCTTGTCGTTGTCCTGGCCATGTTCGGCGGGACGCCCCTGGCCGCCGGGATCTTCCTCGCCGTGCTCGGCGTCGGTGCGCTGCTCGGCGGCTGGTGGATCGCCACGCCGTCGCCGTCGTGAGCGGGGTATCGGTACCTTCGGTGCGGTGCCACGACTGATCCACCTGAACGGCGTCCCGGGGTGCTCGACCTCGACACCGACCGGGTCGTCTGCCTGAGCGGCGGCTGGCGGGACATCTTCTTCGAGACGTTCGAGACAGCGCAGCCGCTCACCCTCGCCATGGCGGAGACTCGCCTGCGGACCGGGCACGACGTGGTCATGCCCGAGGCGACCTGCGAAGCCGTGCTCGTGGCGCTCGGTGGCGACCCCGTGCGGCCCGGCTGAGGCGGACCGGGTTCACTGGGCGGTATGGCGGCAATTCCGGAGCTCGCGCTGCGGCAGATCGAACGGTGGTGCGCGCAGCGCGTCCCCGCGCACCTTCAGGATCGGATCCGGGTCGAGTGCCGGACCCGGGGCCGCGCGGTCACCATCGTCGAACGGCGGGCGCCGTGGTCGCCGGAGGTGGGGCCCGAGTGGTCCGAACAGAAGATCGCGCAGCTGCGGCTCGACGAGTTCGGGATCTGGTCGGTGCTCTGGGCCGACCGGAACGGGCGGTGGCTGTCCTACCCGGACGCGCCCGTCGCGAGCACGCCGCCGGCTTTGCTCGCCGAGATCGACCGGAACCCGAACGGCGTCTTCTGGGGTTAGGCCGGCGGTGGGAAGCGGTGCTCGTTGCGGTCGATCTTCGCGTGCGCGGCCGCGGGCAGGTCGATGCCGAGGCGGTCCGCCAGCTGCAGGAGGTACAACGTGACGTCCGCGATCTCGTCGAGCACCTTCGCCTCCAGTGACGGGTCTTCGCGCCACGCGTCGGACTCCTCCGGTGTGAGCCACTGGAACAGCGAGGTCAGCTCGCCCACTTCGCCGGACAACGCCATCACGAGGTTCTTCGGGGTGTGGTACGGCTCCCAGGCGCGGGCCGCCGCGAAGCCGCGGAGGCGCTGGGTCACGTCGTCGAAGGTCACGGCTTGATTGTCCCCGGTCGTCACCCTGCGCTATCCGCCGTATGGCGGATTGGCGTTGACCGGTAAATCTCTCACTCAATAGGTTTAACTTCGTCGGGGATGCTTGCGGGGCCCAAGGCTGGGAAGGGAACGTCTTGAAGTACCTGCGATCCGTCCGCGGCCGCATGCTGGGCATCGCGTTCATCCCCGGCGGCGCGCTCGTCGTCGTGGCCGCCGTGATCGCGGTTTTCCTGGTCCACCAGGCGGTTCGGACGCGTGACCTCGCCCTGGAAACGGCGGCCGCCGCCGATCGGACCGCCCGGGCTGTGGTCGCGTTGCAGGCCCAGCGGAGCGCGGCGATGGCCGTGCCCGACCGGCAGTCCGCCGCGTACGCGAATTTCACCCAGCGGATCGACACCGCCATCGCCGGCCTGCGCGACTACGCGCGCCGCGCGCCGAACGCCGAATCCGCCTACCAGCAGACGATCGCCGTCGAGCTGCTTTCCGTCGCCGAAGGGATGGATCGCTCCGATTCCCTCGCCCTGACCGGGCTGGACAGCGTGACGCGGCGCTCGTACATCTCCGCCGTCGCCGCCTACCGGGCCGAACTGGCCCGGGTGGCGCCGCAGCTCACCGAGAGTGGCCGGACGGCGTACGAGTCGCTCACGCGCAGCGCCGACTGGAGCAGGCTGGCCGCCGCCGAGGACGCGATCACCGCCGCCGAACCGCTGCCGGTGGCCGAGTCCACGTGGCGTAGCGCCGCTTACACCGTTTCCGGTGAGCTCGGCCGGCTGTACGCGCAGCAGAGCCAGTACGCCGTGCAGCTGACCCTCGACGACGGGCGCCGCACCCTCGGCGGCGCCCTCGCCGCCGGCTCCGCGCTCCTGCTGTCCGCGCTGCTCCTCCTGGTGGTCGTGCGGAGGCTCGTGGCCCGCGTGCCGGTGCCGGTCGTCCCGATCATGGTGCCGACCGTCCACGCGGCCATCCCGCGTCCTCGCCACGCACGGTCACGACGACCGCATCTGCCGGACCCGTGGCCGCTGAAAGCCGTGCTCGACGACTTGCGCCGCCGATGAGCTGCCTACGAAGCGTCACGGACTACTCCGAAAAGAGCACGCGGTTGGCCCACACGCGTGCTGGACGGCCTCGGGCAGACTGGTGCGCGTGAGTCCCCCCTCGGATCTTCGCCCCTACCTGCGCACCTTGGACGCGGAGACGCTGGCGGACCTGCTGCACGCCCAGGCCGAACGTGACCCTGAGTTGCGGCATTCGCTCGAACTGCGCGCCGCCACCCAATCCGGTGACGTCAGCGAGGCGCACCGGCTGCTGGACGCCGCGGTCACCGACGGGAACGTCGAGTACACCGCGAAGGTCGGCGCGGTCCTCGACACGCTGCAGCGGATGCTCGACGCCGGCAGCCGCGCCGACCTGGCGCCGCTGGCCCGGCGCACGGTCGACGACATCAGCGAGGTGCTGGAGCAGTCCGGTGACCACGTCGGCGACCTCGGCGACCGGCTGGATCGCGCGGTGGAGCTGTACGCCCGCGCGTGCGCCGCCCGGCCGCCGGACCCCGAGAAGCTGGCCGACTGGATCCTCGAGGTCGAGTTCGACGGTCCCGGCCGTCCGGTCATCGACCTCGCCGAGTTCGCGACGGCGCTGGGCGAACCGGGGCTCAAGCGGATCAAGTCCACTGTGGACGACGTGCTGGCGGCGAGCGGGCCCGGGCACCGCCATGACGTGGCCGAACGGCTGCGGGAGCAGCTGGCCGAGGTGGTCGGCGACGTCGACGAGCTCGTCGCGATCCTCTCGGCCAAGCCGCCGCGGGTGGACGTCAGCCTCAAGATCGTCCGGGTGCTGCGGGCCGCGGGGCGGCACAGCGAGGCGATCGCGCACGCCGCCCGCGCGCTCACGCACGACAAGCAGCCGCCGGCACCGGAACCACTCAAGTCTTTCGGGGGTCCGGGTGGCGGAGCCCCCGGCCCGGGGCGAAACCCCGGTAGTTACAGCGACGAGACGTCTCGCCGTCGCAAGGACTTCGACGCCAAGCCGGGCCGTGAGACGTATGCCGCGCTGCGCGAGGCCGCGACGGCCGACGGGAAGTGGACGGCGCAGCGCCGGGCTGCCCTGACCCGGCTGCGAGAACTGGCCGCCGACCGCCCGGAACAGGCCGACGAGCTGGCTCGCGTCCTGCTCGACGACGGCCGTCCCGACGAAGCTTGGCGCGCCTGTGTCCGGTTCGGGGCGTCCCCGGAACTCAAGCTGGAGCTGGCCGAGCAGCGTGCGGCCGAGCACCCGGCCGAGACGATCCCGGTCTTCCGCGAGCACGTCGACGAACTCATCGAACGCAAGGACCCGCAGGCCTACCAGGAGGCCGCCCGGCGGCTGAAGCTGTTGCGCACCTTGCACAAGCGTGCCGAAACCCCGGAGGAATTCGCCGCGTACCTCGCCGCGCTGGTGGAAACCCACCGCCGGAAAACCCGCTTGATCACGGAAATCCGGACCGCGCGGATCGCCATGCCGAAAGCCGTAACCTCGCACCGCGCCCCTCGTTGACGAAGGTGGACCGGTGTTACACGTGCACCGGGACACCGTGAGCACGGCGAGGCGGTGACGCCGCTCTGGCCAGCGACGTCGCGGTGGCCCTGTTCCGTCGTCCGGCTCGGCGCCTCCCCGTCGAGCCCGCGGCGGGACCTCGCGCCAGGGCCACCGCGACCGGCCGGTGACAACCGGGGCTTCGCCCCGGGCCGGGGGCTTCGCCACCCGGACCCCCGCAAGAAGTTGGTGAGGTGAAAACATGAAGCCATGAGCCCGGTCAGTCGCGCCCGCAAGAAGCCTCCGCAGCCCGTCACCCACAGCGTGACCGGCCTGTTCAAGGACGTCCTGAACGACTTCTCGACGCTGGGCGCGGACCCCTCGCCGGTCGACGTCGAGCTGCTCGCTTCCGAGGTGCTCGGCCAGTTCCGCGAGCTGCCCGTCGAGGACGGCGACGAGCCGCTGAGCCTCGAACTCATCGCCTTCGCGCAGCGCAAGATCACGCCCGGCGCCGCCGCGCTGCTGGCCGCGCTGAAGGTCGTCGCGGAGACCGACGTCGAACGCAAGGCCGCCGAAGCCGGCCTGCAGGTCGTCCTCGGCCGCGGCATCCCGGAGCCGTCCTGGGCGGACGGCCTGGGCCGGGCCACCGCCGGCGAGTGCCTGCGGACCGGTGACGTCTACGGCGACGAGTCGTCCCTGCTCTGCGTCTTCTCCCACGGCGACCAGGCGTACGGCCTGCTCGCGCTGCTCGACTTCACCGAGGGCGGCCGGGTGCGGGACCTCGTCGTGATCGACGGGGCGGCAGATGTCATAGCCGAGATGCGCGAGCAGGCCGACGCGGACCCGGAGCTGGTCGTCTTCGAGGCGGTCGACCCGGCCGAGGCGCACCGCCTGATCGCGGACGGCCTCGCCGCCACCGACCACCTCGACGAAGCCGACGTCAGCGAGGACTACGCGCGCTTCCACGCCGTCGCGCTCACCTGGTGCCGCGCGCTGCCGGAACCCGCGCTCGTGCCCGAGGTGGCCGAGTGGTCCGAGACCGAACGGGCCGCCGTTGTCGAGCAGTTCGTTGCGGCAGGCGCGGCGAGCGGCGAGGACGCCGATGCCGCCCGCGCGATCGGTGCCCTGCTGCTCGAACACGGCGTGCGCACCGACCCGGCGAACCCGCTGCGCGTCGGCCCGGAGAAGGTCGCGCGGTTCCTCGAGGGCCTGCTCGGCGAGGAGTACGAGCTCGACGCCGACCACGAGGACGCCGTCGAGCCGGTCGTGCTGGCCTGGGTGCAGTGGACGGCGGAGCGCGCCGGGCTGTCCGAGACCGCGGTCGACGCGCTCGACGAGGCCGTCGCCGACTACCTCAGCGAGTACACCGACGAAGACGACTCGCCGCTGGAGCGCTACTTCGGCGACGTCGGCGACCTGTCGCCGACCGAACTGGCCGACGCGCTGGAGCGCCGGATGTTCGCCGTGCCGTCGCTGACCACGGAAATCGACGAGGAAGAGGTCGACCTCGACCCGACCGACCCCGAGCAGCGCCGCGCGCTGGTCATCGCCGAGGCCGACGAGGACGAGGACGAGCAGCGGCTGATCCTGCGCGCGACGATCGTCGACCAGCTGTGGGACAACGAGCCCGCCGACGCCTGGCAGGCCGCCGAGCGCCTGCGGGAGGGCGAGCTGGACCGCGACGAGATCTTCGAGCAGCTGATCGACGCGCTGGAAAACAGCCTGCTGGACGCGGAAACGCTGGAATACGACGCCGACGCCTACGTCGAGGCACTGGCCGAGCTCTGACGCTTACGGGAGGGGGCCCGCCGGTTCGGCGGGCGAAGCCCCGCTTGTCACAGCCTTGCGACGGCGCTCCTGCAGCCGGTCGTCGAAGTCGACGACGAACGTTCCGGCGGCCATCGCGATCAGCAAGGCCAAACCGAGCACCGCACCGACCCACGTGAGGATCATCGTGAACATCGTGGGCCTCCTCCCCAGCTCAGAGCCGTTTTCCTGACTCCTTCAGGGTCGCTTTCGCACCCACTCACCGGTATCGGCCAACCGGTTACGCCTGAACGCCGCGCCTCGGCCGAACGGCCGGATTCCGGCGCGGAGAGTCGCGAGTCCTCGACGAATCGTGGTCGCGCGTTCGCTCAGCGTGGGAACGCGCGGCATGTGGGTGACAGACCGCGTGACCAGCCCAGCAGGTCAGAGCTTGCGCAGGCGGACCCGGTTGATGGCGTGGTCGCAGTCCTTGCGCAGCACCAGCGTCGCCCGCGGCCGGGTCGGCTTGATGTTCTCCATCAGGTTCGGCTCGTTGATCGAGCGCCACAGGTGCCGGGCTTCGGCGCGGGCCTCGTCGTCGGGCAGGCCGGCGAAGTGGTGGAAGTGCGACGCCGGATCCGCGAACGCCGTGTGCCGCAGCTCCAGGAACCGCTCGACGTACCAGCGCTGGATGTCGTCGGTGTGCGCGTCGACGTAGATCGAGAAGTCGAAGAGGTCGGACACCATCAGCCGCGGCCCCGGCTGGAGCACGTTCAGGCCCTCGACGATGAGGATGTCCGGCTGCTGCACCACCTGCTCCTGGCCGGGCAGGATGTCGTAGGCCAGGTGCGAGTACACCGGCGCGGCGACGCGCTCGGCGCCCGACTTGACCTCCGTGACGAACCGCAGCAGCGCGCGCCGGTCGTAGCTCTCCGGGAAGCCCTTGCGGTGCATGATCCCGCGTCGCATCAGCTCGGCGCGCGGGTACAGGAAGCCGTCGGTGGTGACCAGGTCGACGCGGGGGTGGTCCGGCCAGCGGGCGAGCAGGGTGCGCAGGATGCGGGCGGTGGTCGACTTGCCGACCGCGACGCTGCCGGCGATGCCGATCACGAACGGGACCTTCGTGCCGCGGGAGTCGTCGCCGAGGAACGTCGTCGTCGCTTCGTAGAGGCGCTGGCGCGCGGCGACCTGCAGGTTGATCAGGCGGGAGAGCGGCAGGTAGACGTCGGCGACCTCGGCCAGGTCGACCTGCTCGCCGAGACCGCGCAGCCGCAGCAGCTCGGCCGCGGTCAGCGGCAGCGGCGTCGAACTGCGTAGTTCTTTCCATTGTTCCCGGTGCAGCTCGACATACGGGCTGAGTTCGCGGACCCGGGTCATCGCACACTCCTCCGGCCGTCGCCTGCACTGGCGGACGATTCACCTGCGTGATTAACGGTAGGGCTTACGGCCGGTGAACGCGCTGTGATGTAGTCCACGCCAAATTCGCGGGAAATCACCGAGAGTGACGAAAAACCTCGTCCCAGGCCGCCGCGACCTGTCGCGCGCACGTCGCGGGTTCGACCCCGCCGATCCCGGTGCCCAGGCCCGGCATCGCAATCGTGTCGACGAACTCCCGCACCGGTCCCTGGTCGAGCCGTCCGTCGCGCCACTGCAGGAAGACCGCGCGGGCGGCGAGGTAGGGGTGCACGGTGCCGGCGGGCAGCACCTCACCGGGCTCGCGCATGGTCGGCGCGCTGATCAGCCACGCCGGCTGCACTTCGCCGGTCGGGACGAGCACGGCCTGGCCGATCGGCAGCTCCCCGCCGTGAAAGGCCAGGACCGCGCTGCGGACGCTCTGCTCGATACCCGGGAAGGCCCGCGCGTAGACGGCGTCGATGCCGCCGCGCATCCAGCCGTAGGAGTTGGCCGGGCTGACCACGGCCTGGGCGGCGATGTCGAGGACCGATCCGCGGTGCACGCGGACCCGGCCGGGCACCGACTCCGCGGCGGTCGTCCAGGCGGCGGCGAGGGGTTCATCGACGGCGCACAGCACCAGTTCCGGGGTGCGCGGGGAGAGCCCGGACGTCCCGGCGCCTTCACGACCGGTGTGTGTGCCCGAATCGGCGGTCACGCACCCAGCATCGCAAAAAACGCCACCCGGCGTAACCGGTTCGAGTACCGGCTGTCCGAGTGAAAGTCGCCACGATGCGGCCCCGTAGCCTGGGTGCTGTGTCACGGATCGCATACTTCGGCCCCCGAGGGACCTTCACCGAACAGGCCGCGCGGGTGCTCGCCCCCGGCGAAGAACTGCTTCCGGTCGAGACCGTCCGGCTGGCGATGACCGCCGTCCGCAAGGGCGAGGCGGACGCCGCGTGCGTCCCGATCGAAAACTCGGTCGAGGGCGTGGTGCCCGCCACGCTCGACGGGCTCAGCGAGTCGACCCCGCTGGTGGCCGTCGCCGAAGCGATCCTGCCGGTCCACTTCAGCGTGCTGACCCGGCGGGGCGGCGGGGAGATCCGGACCGTCGCCAGCCACCCGCACGCGCTCGCCCAGGTCCGCGACTGGCTCGAGGCGAACCTGCCGCACGCGCACCCGGTCGCGTCGTCGTCGACGTCGGCCGCCGCGGTCGGCGTGCTCGAAGGCGACTTCGACGCCGCGGTCTGCGCGCCGGTCGCGGTCGAGCACTATGACCTGGAGGTCCTGGCCACCGAGGTCGCCGACGTCTCCGACGCGGCGACGCGGTTCCTGCTGGTCCGCCGGCCGGGCGAGCTGCCGGCGCCGACCGGCGCCGACCGGACGTCCGTGGTCGCCGCGGCCGCGAACCGCACCGGCACGCTCGCCGAGCTGCTCACCGAGCTGGCCACCCGCGGGATCAACCTGACCCGGCTCGACGCCCGGCCGACGCGGAACAACTTCGGCGAGTACCGCTTCTTCATCGACTTCGAGGGGCACGTGGCCGAGCCGCGGGTCCTCGACGCGCTGACGGCGTTGCGCCGGCACTGCCGCAACCTGCGGTTCCTCGGTTCGCACCCGCGGGCCGACGGGACGCAGACCACGATCGAGCCCGGTTTCGGCAACGAGAACTTCGTCGACGCGGCCGGCTGGGCGGACGCGGTCCGCAAGGGGGACGTGGCGTGAGGCTGCTGCTCATCCGCCACGGGCAGACCGACGGGAACGTCCGTGGCGCGCTCGACACCGCCTTGCCCGGTCCGCCGCTGACCGACCTCGGCCGTCGGCAGGCCGACACCCTCGCGGCGCGGCTGGCGGAGGAGCCGGTGGTCGCGGTCTACGCGTCGCAGGCGACGCGTGCCCAGCAGACCGCGGCGCCGCTGGCGGCCCGGTTCTCGCTGGACGTGCAGGTCGTCGACGGGGTGCACGAGGTCGTCGCGGGTGATCTGGAGGGGGCGACCGACCACGCGTCGATCCGGACGTACATGGACACGGTCCGGCGCTGGACGCTCGGCGAGCTGACGGTGTCGCTGCCCGGCGGCGAGAGCGGCACGAGCGTGCGCACCCGGATGCTGGACGCGGTCGGCCGGCTGCGCGCCAAGCACGAGCAGGCCGACCCCGACGGCGTGATCGCCCTGGTCAGCCACGGTGGCGCGATCCGGCTGAGCGCCGAATGGCTGGCCCCGAACGTCCACGCGGACGTCGCCAACGCGGCGCTGATCCCGAACACCGGGCTCGTGGAGCTCCACGCTCGCCCGGACGGGCAGTGGCGCTGCCTCACCTGGGTCGACACCCCGCTCTGACCTCCCGCGAAAGTGTGATCTCGTCACGTTTAGAACACGTTTGGTGGGGAATTTACGAAGCTGACCAACCTGCCCGCGATCGGTACGTCTACCCATTAGCACCACACCAGGGAGGCGATTGTCATGGTTCGGACGAAGCTTTCACGGTTGTTCCCGGTCGTCGCGGCCTCGGCGGGCGTTCTCGCGCTTTCCGCCTGCGGCAGCGGGGGCACCGCGCCCGCGGCGAACAGCTCGGCGCCGTCATCCTCGGAGTCGCCGGCCGCCACCACGGTCACCACGGCCACGTCGAGCCCGAGCAGCTCACCGCCGGCCGCGCCGCCGGTCGCCCAGCCCGTGGACAACGGGCTCTGCAAGGCCGGAGACGTCCAGCTTTCGCTCGGTCAGGGTGACGCCGGTGCCGGCTCGGTCTACCGGCCGCTGCTCATCAAGAACGCCAGCGCCAAGCCCTGCGTCGTGCAGGGGTTCCCCGGGGTGTCCTACGTGGCAGGCGCGGACGGGCACCAGGTCGGCAAGGACGCCTTCCGCGAAGGCACCAAGGGCAACGCCGTCAAGCTGAACCCCGGCCAGACCGCGGCCGCCGACATCCAGTTCGTCAACGTGCAGAACTTCGACCCGGGCACCTGCCAGCCGACGCCGGTGAAGGGCCTGCGGATCTACCTGCCGCAGGAGACCGCGTCGAACTTCGTGGCGTCCGACGGCACGGGCTGCGCGAGCACGAAGATCCCGGGCAACCAGCTCGCGGTGAAGACGGTCCATCCCGCCTAAATGCGGGCGCAGATTTCCTTGGCCTTTACGAGGTGCCGCTGGCCGGAGACGTCGTTGAAGTGCAAGCTGAGCACCATCCGGCTGACACCGTCGATGTGGTCGGCCAGCTCCTGGTAGTTCGGGTTGACCTGGGCGGCGGCCGAGGACAGCTCGCGCGCCGCCATCATCCGGTGCAGCCGCTCCGACGTCAGGCTGGGTGTCAGCGACGGCTGCGCGTCGCGGCTCGTGTCGGGCAGCTCGCCGACGCGGTCGAGCGCCTGGCACGCCGCGACGGCGTCTTCGAGCGCTCCGGCGTGCACCCCGGACAGTCCCCAGAGCAGGCCGAGTACGCCGGTGCCCAGCACGAACCCGGCGACCGTGGCCACCACCAGCATCCGGCGTGACGGCGCCGGGGCCCTGGTCACGGCCTCGCCGGAGCCGGCCGGAGACTCGTCGAAGCCGGGACCGGTGTCGGTGCCCGTGGTGCTACGCATAGCCGCCTCCTCACCACCTGGGTGAGGAGCTATTTCAGCTCACAATCCCGGATCGTGGTGCCTCAGCGCCGCGGCTGAGTCCGATTTGTCACCGAGCGGGCACCGCCGCGGCCGCGGGGGATCCGCGCCGGTTCAGCCCCAGCCGAGCTCGTGGAGCCGGGCGTCGTCGATGCCGAAGTGGTGGCCCAGCTCGTGCACGACGGTGATCAGGACCTCCTCGACGACCTCGTCTTCGTCCTCGCACATGGCCAGGATCGGCTGCCGGTAGATCGAAATCCGGTCCGGCAGCACCCCGCCGTACGACGACGTCCGCTCGGTCAGCGCGATCCCGTGGTAGAGCCCGAGGATGTCCGGCGCCTCGTCGTTGAACTCCTCGACGAGCACGACGACGTTGTCCATCGCGCGCGCGAACTCGGGCGGCACCTCGTCCAGGGCTTCCGAGACCAGTTCCTCGAACCGCTCCCGGCTCATCTCGACGGGCATCAGCCGTTCTTCTTCGTCGACGGTGGAGTGGCGCTCGGCGAGGCCGGGCCGCCGCCCCCGTCCGAAGGCGGGCCGCCGTCCTGCGGCTGACCGCCGTCGGTGCCCGCCGGCGCGGCCTTGAGGCTGCCGGTCACCGCCTGCAGGCCGCTCTTGTCGGGCAGCGCCGCCGCCACCTTGCAGTTGACCTTGGCCGAGCCGACGTCCCAGCTTTCCTGCTCGCGCAGGTCCCAGGTCAGGATCAGGTGCTTCGCGTCGAGGTCGGCGCCGCCGGTGTAGTCCGAGGCCGCCTTGGTGCACTCGGTGTCGAGCCACTTCTTCTGGTCGTCCTGCGACGGGTAGCCCTCTTTGAAGTTCGACTTGAGGTCGAGGGTCGCGATGATCTCGTACGAGTGCGGTTTCGCGCAGTCGATCGGGTCGCCGACGCCCTTGCCGAGCAGCGCCAGGCAGGTGCCCGGCCCGAAGACCAGCGACTGGTCCTGGTCCTTCGCCGGCCCGGTCGTCGGCAGCAGCTTGCCGCCGGGGCCCGCCCACTGCAGGCCGCAGCGCAGCTGGCGGTCGCCGTCGTCCCACTGCGATGGCGTCGGGCGGAGCAGGTTCGTCGTGAGCTTCCCGTACGGGTCGAGCCGGTGCCCGAGGTACGGCTTCACGTCCGCGGTGCACTTCTGCTGCGCGATCTGCTGCCACTGGTCCAGCGCCGGCACCGGCGCGCCCTCGGGGAACTGGGCGCCGATGTCCACCAGCGTGGTCACCTCGAACAGGTGCGGCTGGGTGCAGGTGACCTTGCGCGCGTCGCTCGCGTCCGGGTTGTCCCAGGTCAGGCAGCTGCCGGGCGGCGAGTGGAACGCTTCTTGGGCGGCCGCCGACAGCCGGCCGGCGCCACCACCGGCCCCGCCGGTGATGCCGCCGCTCCAGGAGAACACGACGCTGAGCGCGAGCGCGATGAGCGCGCCCGCGAAGATCCCGCCCATCACGACGCGGGTGCGCAGGGTCTGCGTGGCGGCGGGGAACCGATCGGCGCTGGGAGACATCGCAGTCCATGATGCCCGCGCCGCGCATGACGTGCGCGGTCCGGGTGGTTAGGGTGGTCACGGTTTCGCGGTGGCCGGTGATTACGGAGCGCACATGACGCAGGACAACAACGCTGGGGACCAGCCGCCCCCCGAGCCGCCGAAGCGCGGTTCGATGAGGTTCCAGGACTCCAACACCCAACCCCGCGAGCCCTCGCTCGCCGAGCAGCGCGCGCGCCGGCAGGCGCTCGTCCAGGAGGAACGCGACGAGGAGCTGGCCCGCCAGGCCGACGCCAAGGCGGCCACGCGGCGCAAGATCCTGATCGGCAGCGGCGTCACGGTCGGGCTCGTCGGCCTGGTCGCGACGTACTACTCGGTCGCGAAGCCGACCGAAGTCACGGCGGTCTGCACCGACGCGAGCGGGGTCGTCCAGAACGACGACAACTGCGACGAGAACTACGTGACGACCCACGGCGGCCACGTCAGCGGCGGCTTCCTGTTCCTGCCGATCGTGGGCGGCGGGTTCAACAGCTACCGCTACAACTACGGCGGCAGCGGCACGATCGGGCAGCACGTCTCGGGTGGTTCCTACGATCCGCCGTCGTCGCGCAGCAACGTCAACACGAAGTCCGGCAAGTCCGTCCAGCGCGGCGGGTTCGGCATCAGCGGCAAGAGCAGCGGCACCGGGGGCACCGGCGGCAGCGGCAAGAGCGGGGGATCGTAGGTGTACCGGGACCGGCGTGAGCCGCGGCGTGACTGGCAGCGGACCGTCGAAGAGCAGGGACTCGTCTACGGCACGCCGGCCCGCGACAGCAGCGGCCGGGTGCGGCCGTACTGGGACGAGTCGGTGCACTACGTCTTCGACATGGACGAGGTCCTCTCGCTCGAGGCCGACGTCGAACTGCTCCACTCGATGTGCCTCGAAGCCGTCGACAACGTCGTGACGACCGAGGGCTACCAGCGGTTCGGCATCCCCGAGTGGGTCTGGCCGCACATCGCCGAGTCGTGGAAGCGGCAGGACCCGCACGTCTACGGCCGGTTCGACCTGCGCTACGACGGCAAGTCGCCGGCGAAGCTGCTGGAGTACAACGCGGACACGCCGACCACGCTGCTGGAGGCGTCGCTGCTGCAGTGGCACTGGAAGACCGACGTCTTCCCGGACGACGACCAGTGGAACTCGATCCACGAAAAGCTCGTCGAACGGTGGTCTTTCCTGCGGGACAAGCTGCCGTCCAACGAGCTGCACTTCACCTGGTCGGCGGCGGATCCGTCCGGCGAGGACAACGTCACCACGGCGTACCTGCAGGAGACCGCGGCCGAGGCCGGCCTCGACACGGTCGGGCTGGCGATCGAGGAGATCGGCTGGGACCCGGTGCTCAAGCGGTTCGTCGACCTCGAAGAGGCGCAGATGGCGACCGTGCTGAAGCTGTACCCGTGGGAATGGGTGGTCGACGAGGAGTTCGGCCGCAACGCCGTCGAGTCGCTGCCGCGGACGCTGTGGATCGAGCCGCTGTGGAAGATGATCCTCTCCAACAAGACGCTGCTGGCGATCCTGTGGGAGAACTACCCGGGCCACCCGAACCTGCTGCCCGCCTTCGCCGACGACCCTGGCCTGCTGACGGAGTACGTCCGCAAGCCGAAGCTGGGCCGCGAGGGCGCGAACGTGCAGATCGTCGCGACCGGGTACGAGACCCAGACCGACGGCGTCTACGGCGCCGAAGGGTTCGTCTACCAGGCGTTCGACCCGCTGCCCGAGTTCGACGGCTACCGGCCGGCGCTCGGCGCGTGGATCGTCGGCGACAGCGCGGCGGGGCTGGGCATCCGCGAGACCGGCGGCCTGGTCACCGACGACGGTGCCGCTTTCGTCCCCCATCGCATCCCCGAAGCGTGATACAACACCTGCGCTGATCAGCTCTTTCCACCTGGGAGAAACTCGTGACCTCGACCCTTGCGCTGTCCGACACGTTCGGCTCCGACCTCGTACGGGGGATCGGCGCGATCCTGCTGTACGGCGTCGTCGGACTGCTGCTGATGTTCGCCGGGTTCTACGCGATCGACTGGACCACGCCCGGCAAGCTGTCGAAGCTGGTGCACGCGGGCCTGCCGAACGCGGTGATCGTGACCGCGTCCGGGATGCTCTCGATGGCGTTCATCGTCGTCGTGGCGATCTTCAACTCGGCGAGCGACCTCACCGAGGGCCTGATCACGTCGCTCGTCTACGGCCTGATCGGGATCGTCGTCCAGGTCGTCGCGGTGCGGCTGCTGGAGTGGGCGACCCGCATCGACGTCGCCTCGACCATCGAGAGCGAGGAATTCGCGCCGGTGAGCGTCGTCGTCGCGGCGGCGCACCTCGGCCTGGGCCTCGTGGTGGCGGTCGGCATTTCCTGAGCGTGGCCCCGCTCATCCGTTCGCACTAGCGTGGGTTCCGTGCGCCTGCTGAGGACACCGGACGACCGGTTCACGGACCTGCCCGACTTCCCCTTCGAGCCTCGGTACGCCGAACTCGCCGACCCCCACGGCGGCGTGATCAGAGTGGGATACGTGGAGGCCGGGCCGTCCGACGGGCCACCGGTGCTCCTGCTGCACGGCGAACCCAGCTGGTCGTTCCTGTACCGGAAGATGCTGCCGGTGCTGGCCTCGGCGGGGCTGCGCGCGATCGCGCCGGACCTGGTCGGCTTCGGCCGGTCGGACAAGCCGGGCGACCTGGCGGACCACACCTACGCCCGGCACGTCGAATGGATGCGCGGCTTCGCGTTCGACGCCTTGGACCTGCGGGACGTGACGCTGGTCGGCCAGGACTGGGGCGGCCTGATCGGGCTGCGCATGGTCGCCGCGGAGCCGTCCCGGTTCTCGCGCGTGGTCGCGGCGAACACGGGCCTGCCGACCGGCGACGTCGACATGCCCGCGGCGTGGCACGCGTTCCGTGAGGCGGTGAAGAAGGCGCCGGTGCTGGACATCGGACGGTTCGTCCAGTCGGGCTGCGCCTCTTCGCTGTCGGACGCCGAGCGCGCCGCGTACGACGCGCCGTTCCCGAACGAGATGTACAAAGCCGGCCCGCGGTCGATGCCTTCGCTGGTGCCGTACCGGCCGGACGACCCGGCGTCGTCGGCCAACCGAGCCGCGTGGAAGACGTTGACCGAGCTGGACCTGCCGTTCCTGGTGGCGTTCTCCGACAGCGACCCGATCACGGGCGGAATGGCGCCGGTGCTGAAGCGCGCGATGCGCGGGGCGCAGGGACTGGAGCACCCGGTGATCGCGGGAGCCGGCCACTTCCTGCAGGAGGACGCGGGCGAGGAGCTGGCCGAGCACGTGGCGCGGTTCGTGCGGGGCTGAGCTGCCCCCGTTTTCCACGCTGGCGGAGGGCACCGACAGTTTTGCCCGCCAAAGCCGTGAATGGCACATTGAGGGACTCTAAGTCCCTCAATGTGCCATTCACGGCTTTTCGCAGTTCAGGACTGTCGGTACCCCTCGCCAGCGTGGAATCGGGGGCTGCTCAGGACAAAGCCGCGTGCGTCGCCGTCAGGGAGTCCACCAGGATGTCCAGGCCCTCCTGGGCTTCGTCCGCGGTGAGCGTCATCGGCGGGCCCAGGCGCAGCACGTTGCCGTGCAACCCGCCCTTGCCGATCAGCAGCCCGCGCTTCTTCGTCTCCTCCAGCATCCGCGCCGCCGCCGCGACATTCGGCGTGGTTGTCCCCGGCTTGATCAGCTCCACCCCGATCATCAGCCCCTTGCCGCGCACCTCGGCGACCAGCGGGCAGTCGAAAGCACGCAGTCCCGACAGCAGTTGCGCGCCCCGGGCCGCGCAGTTCGCCTGCAGGTCGTGGTCCTTGATGTAGTCCAGCACCGCCGTCGCGCCCGCCATCGACACCGGGTTGCCGCCGAACGTCGAGAACGACTGCGCCTGGAAACAGTCCAGCACGTCTCCGCGCGCCACGACGCCACCGACCGCGAGGCCGTTGCCCAGGCCCTTCGCGAACGTCATCATGTCCGGCGTCACGCCGTGGGCCTCGATGCCCCAGAAGTGCTCGCCCGTGCGGCCCCAGCCGGTCTGGACCTCGTCCGAGATGAACAGCACCCCGTACTCGTCGAGCACCTCCTTCATGGCCCGGAACAGGCCGTCCGGCGGGAGGCTGAACCCGCCGACGCCCTGGATCGGCTCGGCGATCAGGCACGCCACGTCGCCCGCGGTGGCCGTGGCCAGCACGTCGACCAGGTCCGCGACACAGGCGTCGATGTAGTCCGCGTCCGACATGTCCCGGAACGGGCTGCGATACCGGTAGCCACCGTGGACGTAGCTGACCTTGACCGGGCTCAGTGCCGACGCCGACCAGCCGCGGTTGCCGGTGATCGCGACCGTCCCGAACGAACGGCCGTGGTAGGAGTTCCGCATCGCCAGCACCTGGTTGCTGCGCCGGAACTGCGTCGCGAGCATCAGCGCCGTGTCGTTGGCTTCGCTGCCGGAGTTCGTGAAGAACACCTTCGCGTCCGGGATGCCGGACAGCTTCGCGATCCGCTCCGCCAGCTCGACCTGCGACCGGATCAGGTACAGCGTCGAGGTGTGCAGGATGCCCGTGTCGAGCTGCTTGCGGACCGCGTCGCCGATCTCGGCGACGTCGTAGCCCATCGAGTTGGTCAGCACCCCAGCGAAGAAGTCCAGGTAGGTGCGGCCCTGCGCGTCCGTCATCCGGCGGTCGTGCGCGTGCACGATCTCGATCGGCTCTTCGTAGAGCAAGGACATCCAGCTCGGCATCACGGCGCGGTGGCGGGCCAGCAGCTCGTCGGTCATTCGGACGCCTCCTCTGCGAGTCTCCAAGGAGTATGGGGATGCCGTGAACAGCGCTTCAACGATCAGACTGTCGGGATAACCCGGTAGGGCCGCACAGTCTGTACGGACTACCCTCTGTCCTCGTGATTGACCCCAGGACTCTGCGCGATGACCCGGAAGCCGTGCGCGCGTCGCAGCGCGCCCGTGGCGAGGACGAAGGAGTGGTCGACAAACTGCTCTCCCTCGACACCCGGCGCCGGTCTTCGATCGCGGCCGCCGACAAGCTGCGCAACGAGCAGAAGCTGCTGGGCAAGCAGATCCCGAAGGCGCCGCCCGAGGAGAAGCAGCGGCTGCTGGCCACGGCCAAGGAGCTCGCCGCGCAGGTCAAGGCCGCCGAAGTCGAGCAGAACACCGCGTCGGAGGAGTTCGACCAGCTCTTCCGCACCTTGCCGAACCTCGTCCACCCGGACGCGCCGGTCGGCGGCGAAGACGACTTCACCGTGCTCAAGCACGTCGGCGAGCCGACGAAGCTCGGCTTCACCCCGAAGGACCACCTCGAGCTGCTCGAAGCGCTCGGCGGCGTCGACATGGAACGCGGCGCGAAAGTGTCGGGCTCGCGGTTCTACTTCCTCACCGGCGTCGGCGCGCAGCTGCAGCTCGGCCTGCTCAACATGGCCATCGCGCAGGCGCTCGAAAACGGCTTCACGCCGATGATCACGCCGTCGCTGGTTCGCCCCGAGATCATGGCCGGCACCGGCTTCCTCGGCCAGCACTCGAGCGAGATCTACCACCTCGAGGACGACGACCTCTACCTCGTCGGCACGTCGGAGGTGCCGCTCGCCGGCTTCCACGCCGACGAGATCCTCGACCTGAAGGACGGGCCGAACCGCTACGCGGGCTGGTCGTCCTGCTACCGCCGCGAGGCAGGCTCGTACGGCAAGGACACCCGCGGCATCATCCGCGTCCACCAGTTCGACAAGGTGGAGATGTTCGTCTACACCAAGCCGGACGACGCCGAGGCCGAGCACGAGCGGCTGCTCGGCTGGGAAGAGCAGATGCTGGCGAAGATCGAGGTGCCCTACCGGGTGATCGACACCGCGACCGGCGACCTCGGCACGTCCGCGCACCGCAAGTTCGACTGCGAGGCGTGGATCCCGACGCAGGAGACCTACCGCGAGCTGACCTCGACGTCGAACTGCACGACGTTCCAGGCCCGCCGCCTCTCGGTCCGCTACCGCGACGAGAACGGCAAGCCCCAGATCGCCGCGACGCTCAACGGCACCCTGGCCACCACCCGGTGGATCGTCGCGATCGTCGAGAACCACCAGCAGGAGGACGGGTCCGTCCGCGTGCCCGAGGCGCTGCGCCCGTTCGTCGGTGGCAAGGAAGTCCTCACCCCTCGCTGAATCCGGTGGATCCGCGGTGCTGCTCCGTTCGTCCCAGTAGTGTCCGGGCCGAACGGGAGGACCCATGCGGATCAAGTGGCAGGTCGTGGCGGTCACCACGGCCATGATCGTGGTGACCGGCTGCACGGTCACCGTCGGCGGTTCGGCGTCGCCGGTGCCGGGCCAGGGCCCGGTGGCCAAGGCCGCCGACGTCTGCTCGCTGCTGAGCCGGGACCAGGTCGACGCCCTCGGCTACCAGAACCCCGGTCGCGCGGTGAAGGAGAACAAGCAGCGGCTCCAGCCGCCGATGTGCCTCTGGAGCTCGAAGGACGACGCCGACCCGTCGGCCGTGCTCGACGTCGGCCTGGCGACGGACATGAACTTCGACGAGTACCTCTCCGGGGCCGTGGCGAAGTCCTCGCCGCAGCGGATCGGCGGGTTCAGCTGGACGCAGTACGGGTCGATCCTGCCCGACGACTGCACGTACTACACCGTGTTGGGGACCAAGTCCTTCGCGTACGTCGGCGTCTCGGCGGGCAAGCTCGAGAAGTCGTGCGAGCTGGCGAAGGCCGTGATCCCGCAGGCCGCGGCGAACCTGCCCGGCGGCACGCCCGCGCCGCCGATCACCCCCTCCCGGACGGCGAACCCGGAGCCGGGCGGGCCGCTGCTGTCGGCCGACCCGTGCACGATGCTGAAGCCCGACCAGGTGGCGCAGCTCAAGGGCATCTCGCCCGAAGGCAAGAAAGACAGCTCGTCCACGGTCCCGAACGCGACCTTCTGCCTGTGGGACGACACCGACGGCGACGACGGCCAGAAGGCGTTCGAGGTCTGGCTCGGGCCGAGCACGCCGGCCGGGGAATGGCCGGGCGCGAAGGGTGTCCCGCCGACCGAAACCGTCGACGTCGGCGGCAAGAAGTGGGGCGTGTTCCCGAACATGGGCGGCCTGCGGGTCACCTGCGGCGCGACCCTGGCGATCACCGAGACGTCGTCGGTGCAGGTGGTCAGCGGGTTCATCGGCGACGACACCAAGACCTGTGACCTCGTGAAGCAGGGTCTGCCGCTGGTGACCGCGAACCTGCCGGGTTAGTCCTTCGACACCTGGTCGGCGATGTGACGCGCGATCTCGAGCGCGCTCGTCGCGGCCGGCGACGGCGCGTTCAGGACGTGCACCTGGTCGCGGGCGGTTTCGATGAGGAAGTCGTCGACGAGCGAGCCGTCGCGGCGCATCGCCTGGGCCCGCACGCCGGAGCCGTGGCGGACGATGTCGGCTTCGGTGACGGCCGGGACGAGCCGGGCGAGGCTCGCGGCGAAGCGCTTCTTCGAGAACGACCGGCGGACCTCGTCGAGCCCGGTCGGGAACGCGTACTTGCGCGCGAGCCGCCAGATCCCGGGGAAGGCCGCGACCTCGGCGACGTCCTTCGCGGAGAAGTCGGCCCAGCGGTAGCCCTCGCGGCGCAGCGCGAGCACGGCGTTCGGGCCGGCGTGGACACTGCCGTCGAGCATGCGTGTGAGGTGCACGCCGAGGAACGGCAGCGTCGGGTCCGGCACCGGGTAGATCAGGCCCTTGACCAGGTGCCGCCGGTCCGGCTTGAGCTCGTAGTACTCCCCGCGGAACGGCACGATCCGCGCGGACGGCGTCAGCCCGGCCAGCCGCGCGACGCGGTCGGAGTGCAGGCCGGCGCAGTTGACGAGCCCGTCGGCGACGACGACGTCGCTGCCGGTGGCGACCTCGACGCCGCCGTTGCTCCCGGCGCGGATGGCCACCGCGGGACTGTTCAGCCGGAGGTCGACGCCGGCCTCGTCGAGCAGCCGGACGAGCGCTTCGCAGACACCGGGGAAGTCGATGATTCCGGTCGACTCGACCCGCAGCGCGGCGACGCAGGCCACCTCGGGCTCGTACTCACGAGCTTCGGCGGGGGAGATCTTCTTCGCCGGGACGCCGTTGGCCTCGGCCCGTTCGGCGAGGATCTCGAGGGCGGGGATCTCCTTCTCGTCGGTGGCGACGACGAGCTTCCCGCACACCTCGACGGGCACGCCGTACTGGCGCGCGAAGTCCACGATGGACCGGTTCCCGGCGACCGACATCCGCGCCTTGAAGGAGCCCGGCTTGTAGTAGAGCCCGGCGTGGACGACGTTCGAGTTGTGCCCGGTCTGGTGCGCCGCCCAGCGGGACTCCTTTTCCAGCACGGTGACGTCCAGCCCGCGCCTGGTCAGCTCCCAGGCCACGGCCAGACCGACGATCCCGCCCCCGACGACTACGACGTTGCGCACGATCGACCAGGCTACGCGAGCGGGGAAGGGGAAGGATCAGCGGCTGAGCCGGTCAGCTCCGCCAGACCGGCCGTGGTCAGCGCTTTCTGGGCACTCATCCCCAAGCCGGCGCCGTAGGCGCGCTCGAACCCGGCCGCCCCCAGCGACTCGCGCACCCGGGCCCGCACCGCCGAGGTGTCCAGGTCGCCGGCGATCGGCGTCCCGCGCATCCCCGCCGCCGCGCCCAGCAGCACCGCCGCCTGCGCCGGCTGGGCCGCGGCTCCCGCCATGCCCTCCAACGCGGACGCCACGACGTCACTCGCGTGCCAGTGCCGGCCCAGCACCAACGCGTCTTGGTGCCACGTGGCCGCTTCGGAAGCCCGGCCCTCCGCGAGCGCGAGCCAGCCCAGCGAGATCATCGCCGCCGCCCGGACCGTCTCCGCCGAGAACGAGCCGCCCGTGCACTCCGTCAACGCGCGCTCGCACCACTCCCGCGCCGTCGCCGGATCGCCTTCGTAGCGGGACAGGTTCGCCAGCCCGATGTACGCCGACGCGCGCGATTCGGGCATTCCGGTGCGACGGGCCATCGCCGCCGCCAGTTCGTAGTCCCGGCGGGCACCGCCGAAGTCGCCGGACAGCAGCCGCGTCCAGGCGCGGCGGACGATGAGATCCGCGGCGTCGTCCGTCGCGCCGATCTCGTGCATCAGGCCCAGTGCCTCGTTCATCAGCGGCAGGGCGGCGTCGTGCTCGCCACGCCAGGTCAGCAGCTGCGACAGGTGGTCGAGCGCCATCGACAGGCCCCACCGCTCGCCCAGCGCCCGGAACTGCGCGGCCCCTTCGCGCAACCCTTCCTCGGCCGCGGCCAGGTCGCCCGTCATCATCCCCCGCAGGCCCATCCCCGTCGGCAGCAGCGCCCAGGTCCACGGGTCGCCTTGGGCCAGCAGCGCTTCGCCGCGGCCGAGCAGCTGCTCGTCGTCATCCGGCGGACCGGCGACCACGCCCAGCAGCATCACCAGGATCGGGTTCCGGGGCGCCCAGTCCACGCTCGTCGCGTACCGGTGGACCATCGGCAGGTACTGCTCCAGTGACTCGTCCGGATGTCCCGACAGCGCACCGAGAACGCACACCAGGAACTCCTCGACGTACTCCTCGCGCAGGTCCGGCGGGCACCGCGAGACGACCGCCTGCGACAGCCCGGCGCCCTCGAACCGCCGCCCGCGCATCCACCAGTACATCGCCAGCGACGGCACGAGCCGCAGGGCGAGCACGACGTCGTGCTCGGTCGCCCAGCGCAGGGCGGCCAGGAGGTTGTCGTACTCGGCGTCGATCCGCGCCAGCCACTCCAGCTGGGCCGCGGTCCGCAGCATCGGGTCCGCTTCTTCGGCGAAGCGCAGGAAGTACTCGGCGTGCACGCGGTGGAACGTCGTGGTCTCGCCCGCTTCGGCGAGCTTCTCCGCGCCGAACGCGCGGATCGTCTCCAGCATCCGGAACCGCCCGCCGACGGCCTCCACCAGCGACTTGTCGGCCAGTTCGAGCAGCAGGCCGTCGTCGGCCCCGCACACTTCGGCGGCGGACGCGGCGGTCGCGCCGCCGGAAAACACCGTGAGCCGCCGGGCCAGCTCGCGCTCGTCGTCGCCGAGGAGGTCCCAGCTCCATTCGACGACGCCGCGCAGCGAGCGGTGCCGCGCCTGCGCCGTCCGGCTGCCGCGGGCGAGGAGCCGGAAGCGGTCGTCGAGCCGGGTGGCGATCTCGCCGAGCGCCAGGGTCCGGACGCGCGCCGCGGCCAGCTCCAGGGCCAGCGGCAGGCCGTCGAGGGCCGCGCAGATGTGCTGGACGTCGCCGATCGTCGATTCGTCGACCGCGAACGTGGGGTCACTCGCGGCCGCGCGATCGGCGAAGAGCCGGATCGCCGGGAACTCACGGGCCCGCGCGGCGGGCGTCCCGGGCGGCGGGACGGCCAGCCGCGGCACCGGCGCCAGCTGCTCGCCGGTGATGCCGAGCGGCTCGCGGCTGGTCGCGAGCACTCGCAGGCCCGGGCACGCGGCGAGCAGCCGCGCGGCCAGCCGGGCCGCGACGTCGACGACGTGCTCGCAGTTGTCGAGCACCAGCAGCGTCGAGCGGTCGCGCAACGCCGACAGCAGCCGCTCGACGGGATCCTGGGCGCCACCGCGGGCCGCGGCCAGTGCGGCAGTTGGCGCGTCACGCAGGCCGAGCGCGCTCAGCACCGCGCGGACGACGTCGGCGCTCTCGTGCGGCGCGAGCTCGACGAACGCCACTGTCCCGGCTTCGGCCGCGGCGATCTCGATGGCCAGCCGGGTCTTGCCGGTGCCGCCCGGCCCGGTCAGCGTCACGAGCCGGGTGCGCGCCAGCAGTTCCGCCCCCTGCCGCAGCTCGTCGCCGCGGCCGACGAAGCTGGTCAGCTGCGCGGGCAGCGCCGGGATCACCGGCTGTTCGGTTTCGCCGCGAAGCACCGCGAGGTGGGCTTCGGCGAGTTCCGGGCCGGGGTCGGCGCCGAGCTCGTCGGCCAGGGTGCGGCGGGCGTCTTCGAACGCGGCGAGCGCGCCGGCCGGCCGGCCCGCGGCCGCCAGCGCCCGCACCAGCTGGGCACGCGGCCGTTCGCGCAACGGCTGCGCGGCGACGGATTCCCGTAGCCCGGCGAGGACGTCTTCGGCCTGCCCCAGCGCGAGCCGGGCCTCGACGTGGTCGTCGGCCGCGTCCGCCCGCAGCTCCTCGAGCCGGGTGGCCTGGCCCGCGGCGAACGGCGCGTCCGCCAGGTCGCTGAACGCCGTCCCGCGCCACAACGCCAGCGCCTCGCCGAGCACTCCCGCGGCTCGCGCGTGCTCGCCGTTCTTCAGCAACGCCCGGCCTTCGCGCGCAAGACGTTCGAACGCGAGAACGTCCACTTCGTCCGGTTCGACGGCGAGCCGGTACCCGGCTGCGGTGAACTCGACCGGCGCCAGTTCCTTCAACGCCGTCCGCAGGCGCGAGACCTGGGACTGGAGCGCGTTCGCCGCGCCGTCCGGCGGGTGCTCGCCGTACATGCCGTCGATCAGCCGTTCGGCGGGCACGAACCGCCCGGCCTCCAGGGCGAGCAACGCCAGCAGCGTCCGCGACCGCGGGCCGCCGATCGCGACCTGGGCGCCGTCCGCGCCCCACGCGGCGACGGCCCCCAGCACCCCGAATCGCATGGGCCCAGCGTAGGACGTCCTTCGGCGCGTGGTGGGCGCCATTCGAAAGTCGACTTCGGCGTGGGCCTGTGAATCACCTGAGCGTGCGTCTATACACTTCGCCGGGTCCCCACGCAATGGGAGAGGTATGTCGTCCGAGAGCATTGCCCTAGGTCAACCCACCGTGGGCGAAGAGGAGCTCGCCGCTGTCGCCGAGGTCTTCCGGTCCGGGTGGCTGGCCGGTGCCGGACCGGCGTGCCGTCGCTTCGAGGAGCGGTTCGCCAAGGTCACCGGCACGGCGCACGCGTTGACGACCGCGAACTGCGGCTCCGCGCTCTTCCTCGGGCTCAAGGTCCTCGGCGTGCGGCCGGGTGACGAGGTGATCGTCGGCGACTACACCTTCCCGGCGACCGGCCACGCCGTCGTGCAGGCCGGCGCGACGCCGGTGTTCGCCGACATCCGCCCGGACGTCTTCAGTGCCGACCCGGCGCACGTCGAAGCCCTGGTCACGCCCCGGACGGTCGGGATACTCGCGGTCGACGTCGCGGGCCAGCCCGGCGACTTCGACGAGTACCGCGCGATCGCCGGCAAGCACGGGCTCTGGCTCTTCGAGGACGCCGCGTGCGCCGCGGGCGCGACGTACAAGACGCGCCCGGCCGGCAGCCTCGCCGACCTCGCCGCGTTCTCCTTCCACGGCCGCAAGGGCATCACCGCCGGCGAGGGCGGCGCGCTCGTCTCCGACCGCGAAGACCTCATCGCGCACGCCCGCAAGCTGCACACCTACGGCATCGAGCCGGCGATCAGCCGCGAAGGCTCGAACACCCTGCCCATCCCGGAGTTCCACGAGCTCGGCTACAACTTCCGGATGTCGGACGTCCAGGCCGCGATCATGAACGTCCAGCTCGACCGGCTGCCGGACCTCCTCGCGGCCCGCCGTTCGGTCGCGAAGCGCTACCACGAGGCTTTCGCGGATGTCGGCGCGCTGACCGTCCCGGTCGAACTGCCCGACCGGGAGCACCCCTGGCAGGCCTACCTCCTCACGGTCGCCCCGGAAATCAGCCGCGACACGCTGGCGCTGCGGATCCGCGAACAGGGCGTCCAGTGCAACTTCGGCACCTACGCCTCGCACCTGCAGCCGATCTACGGGCCTCAGGCCCCGCTGCCCGTTTCGGCGGACGCGTTCGCGCGTCAGCTCGCCGTCCCGATGCACGCCAACCTGACCGACGCCGAGGTCACCCGCGTCGCCGAGGTCGTGCGCGAAGCCGTGCAGTCCCTGTCCTGAAGCCACCGACCGAGGAGAAATTGGTGTCCGACAAGAAGGTGCTCTTCACCGGGGGCGGTGGCTTCATCGCCGCGCACGTCATCCCGCTTCTGCTCGAGAGTGGCTACACCGTCCGGATCTTCGACAACATGACCCGCGGCGACCGCGGCCGGGTGAACGAATTCGTGGCCACCGGCAAGGTGGAGCTCGTCGAGAAGGACGTCCGGTACGGCGGCGCGGTGCGCGAGGCGATGCGCGGCTGCACGCACGTCGTCCACTTCGCGACGGTGTCGATCAACAAGTCGATCGCCGACCCGCACGAGTCGATCGACATCAACATGGTCGGCAACCACAACGTGTTCGCCGCGGCGGCGGACGAGGGCGTCGAGCGGCTGGTGTTCGCTTCGACGGCGTCGGTCTACGGCGACCCGAAGCGGCTGCCGATGCACGAGGACGACGAGCTGCGCCCGCTCACGCCGTACTGCATCTCGAAGCGCGCGGGCGAGGACATGCTCGGCTTCTACGAGCGCCAGAAGGGCCTGTCCTGGAACGCGCTGCGGTTCTTCAACGTGTACGGCCCCGGTCAGAAGATCGAGGCCTACTACACGTCGGTGATCAACCACTTCATCCAGCGCCTGCGCGCCGGCCAGCCGCCGATCATCGACGGCCGCGGCGACCAGTCGATGGACTTCGTGCACGTCACCGACCTCGCGCGGGCCGTCGTGGCGGCCCTGGAGTCGGAGAAGGCGAACGTGCCGATCAACATCGGCACCGGCATCGACACGTCGATCGCGGCGCTGGCCAAGATCCTCATCGAGGCCGTCGGCGTCGACGTCGAGCCGCTGTTCAACGAGCGTGACGTGCTGGTCTCGCGGCGCGCCGCCGACATCAGCCGCGCCCGTGACGTGCTGGGCTGGGAGCCGCTGATCACCGTCGAAGACGGGATGCGGGACCTGGTCAAGGAAACGGAATGAACGCCACCGCGGGGCCCGCCCGAGGACGTGCGATGCGCATCGCGGTGGTGAACAACTTCTTCCCGCCGCGGGTCGGCGGCAGCGCGCACATGGCGGCGTCGCTGGCGGCGCAGTTCGCCGAGGCCGGGCACGAGGTGCTGGCGATCACCGCCGCCTACGACGAGGCCCCGGCGGAGGAAGAGCGCGACGGCTACCGTGTCGTGCGCCTCCCGGCGGTCAAGATGCCGCAGATCGGCCTGTCGATCGACTTCGACATGAGCTTCGCGTCGCTGCGGCCGGGGAACTGGCGGCGGCTGTGGAAGCTGCTGGACGAGTTCAAGCCGGACGCGATCCACCTGCACGGCCAGTTCTTCGACCTGTCGTGGCTGGCCGGGATCTGGGCGCGGCGGCACGGCGTGCCGGCGCTGCTGACCATCCACACCCTGCTGATCAGCGACAACAAGCTGTACGGTGGGGTGTTCCGGCTACTCGACGCGGTGCTCGTGCGGCCGATCCTGGCGTACCTGCGGCCGCGGTACGTCCTCCTCGACAAGCTCGGCGTCGACTACTGCGTGGAGCGCTACGGCACCAGCGACGCGAACTCGGAGTACTTCCCGATCGCCGTCGACACCGGCCACTTCGCGAAGCCGGTGACGAAGGACGTCCGCGCCGAGCACGGGATCGGCGACGGGCCGCTGATCGTCTCCCTCGGGCACGTGATCCCGCTGCGCAACCGGCTGCCGCTGATCGAGGCCCTGCCGTCCATTTTGGACAAACACCCGGGGGTCCGGGTGGTCGTGGTCGGCCGCGTCTACCACGACGCGTTCCTGAAGCGGGCCGCCGAGCTGGGTGTCTCGGACGCGCTGGTCGTCACCGGCCCGGTGCCGAAGGAGGACGTCCCGGCGTACTTCGCGGCGGCGGACATCGTCACGCACGACCTCAACGGCGGTTGCGGCACGGCGTCGCTGGAGGCGATGCTGTCCGGCACGGCGACGATCGCGTCGGTGACCGAGGACAACTACCCCGGCATCGAGCTGCGCAACGGCGAAAACGTGCTGCTGGTCCGCCCGGACGACTCGGAAGCCGTGGCGCGCACGGTGATCGAGCTGCTCGACGACCCGCGGAAGCGGGCGCTGATCGCGCAGCGCGAGAGCGAGATGGTGCGGTCGAACTTCGGCCTCGACGTCGTCGCGGAAGAGCATTTGAGGACCTTCGAGAAGCTGGTGTCGGAAGCCGATGTTCTTCGATGACGAGCGCAGCCACCGGCTGCGCCCGCAGATCCTGACCGAGCTCGTCTCGCAGTACATGAACGACGCCGAGCGGGCGGCGTTCTACGGGCTGCCGTCGACGTGCCGGGTGCGCGAGCGCGTGAAGATCGTCAGCCCCGAGAACCTGAAGATGGGCGAGCACTGCTGGATCGGCGAGGGCGCGGCGCTCGACGCGAGCGGTGGCCTGGAGATCGGCGAGCACACGAGCATCGGGCTGAACACGCTGATCTTCACGCACTCCAGCTGGCTCGCGAACATGACGCTGCAGAACCACTCGGGCAGCGACCTGATCGAGCGCAAGCCGGTGAAGATCGGCAAGGGCTGTTTCATCGGCGGCCTGGTGGTGATCATGGCGGGCGTGACGATCGGCGACTTCGCGACGGTGCAGCCGAACTCGGTGGTGGCGAAGGACGTCCCGCCGCGGACGCTCGTGGCGGGTAACCCGGCCCGCGTGTTCCAGCGGTACGACGAGGAGTACATCCAGTCCGAAGTGGACCGGGTCCGCGCGGAGAACGCCCGTCGCCGGGCGATCGCGGAGGAACGCGGCCAGGCTCCCGGCTGGGGCGCGCCGTCCGGGGATTTCTCGGAGTAGTCGCGGCTCGCTGTTCGGCCTTTGTGACAGTTTGCGCTGGTAGAGCCCCATTGGGCGACTACTCAGAGCAGTGGCAATACGGCAGACTGCGTGAGAAGATGACGTCCAGTGACCGAAGACAGGAGAAGGCGGATGAGTGTCATGGAATGGCCTCACCATCTGCTGTCCCTCGACGACTGGATGGAACTCCCGGCAACACGGGAGTTCCATGTCGAAGTGGTCGAAGGGGTCCTTCTCGTGTCACCGCGCCCGTTGTCTCTCCATCAACGTGCCGTCGCGCGGCTGACGTATTGGCTCGACGAGCAGATCCCGGGCGAGTTCACTGCACTGCACGAGACCGAGATGGTGGTCGCCGAGGTGCCGCTCACCGTCCGGGTGCCCGATGTGATGGTGGTACCGACCGCCCTCGTGGAGACGAATCCGGCCCGGTTGGCTGTCGGTGAGGTGCGACTGGCCGTCGAAGTCCTGTCCGAGGGGAGCAAGCGGACCGATCGGGTCATGAAGTTCTCCGAGTACGCCGAGGCCGGTATCGAGCATTACTGGATCGTCGACCTCGACTCGCCGGTCAGCATGACCACCTACCGGCTCATCGACGAGGACTACGAGAACTTCGGCGAGTTCTCCGGGCTCGCCGAACTCGAATTCGCCGGCGCTCGTCTCACCATCGACCTGAACGCCCTCACCACCCGGCACGCTCAGCAGCCATAGCGCTCTCCGACGTGGATGACGGCGGCGCCGACGTGATCGCCGACGCCGCCGTCGCGGAGCCGCCCCGACACGCTGTGACTCAGGTCAGCAGGCATGCGGCGGCGAAGACTGCCCCCGAGTTACGTCCGGAGGACAATCTAGCTCTCAGTCACGTCGCGTGGGATTGCGGTTACACAACGTTTCAGCCGTGGCCGACGCCCGTGTTGCCCGCCGGGAGTTCGTTGCCCGCCGCGTCGTAGGCCTTGAGGTCCGCCGGCTCGGCTACGCCCGGGTCGAACCAGAACACGACCACGTTCGGGTCCGCGCTCCAGCGCGCCTGGTGCGCCACCCCCGTCGAGGCCGAGATCTTCGCGGCCGGGCCGGCGTAGTAGCCGAAGGTCGGCACGTCGTGGCCGTTGACGTTCAGGCCGCCGGACACCGCGTGGAAGCCCGGCGCCTTGTCGGAGCCGGCCGTCTCGTTGGTGACGATCAGGTCCGTCAGCCCGCCCGCCGCGTCGCGCGCGCCGGCCATGACGCCGAACGTCGTCTCCGGGAGCCGCGGTTGCTGCAGCTTCACGCCGTAGAAGACCAGGTCACCGAGGCCCGACGGGATGACGTCGCCCAGCACCTCGTGCTCGGACGCCGCGACGCGCGTGGGCGGGGGCGAAACCGGGGCGGCCACGGCGGCCGGTGCGGCGGGCGCGGTGGGTGCGGCGGGCGTGGAGGCGGCGTTCGCGGTGGTCAGGACGCCGGACACCACCAGCGCGCCGCACGCGGCGGCGACCGCGCCGGCCACGAAAAGGCGTTTCCTCATGGGCTTTCTCCCTCAGTCGGCTCCCCGGCCGCGCCGGGGAGCAAGATCGTCCACACCTCAGTACGCGGGTACGCTCGAAAAGGTTGAGAGCAACCTTTCCGTGGCCCGGCCGTCAGTGAAAAGGGACGAAAAGAGGTGGGCATGGCGCGCGGCGACGAGGAGTTCGCGGAGTTCGTCCGCGTTTCGTCGGCCCGGCTCACCCACGCCGCGTACCTGCTCACCGGCGACCGCCACCAGGCGGAGGACGCCGCCCAGACCGCCTTCACGCGCACGTACGCGGCCTGGTCGCGCGTCCGGCACAAGGACGCCTACGGCTACGCCCGCACGGTCCTGGTCAACCACGTCATCGACGGCTGGCGGCGCCCCATCCGCGAGTACGCCACCGAAGCCATGCCCGAGCGGCCGGACCGCCTCGACGTCGACAAGGCCGTCACCCAGCGCGCGTGGCTCACCGCGGTGCTGAAGAAGCTGACCGACCGCGAACGCTCCGTCGTCGTGCTGCGCCACTTCTTCGACCTGCCCGAAGCCGACGTGGCGCGTGAACTCGGCGTTTCGCTGGGTACCGTGAAGAGCACGAATTCGCGGGCTCTGGCCAAGCTGCGGGTCGAAGTAGGCCCGGAGGACACGCTGATCGGAGGGAGCGGGCGATGAACGATCTCGACGACTTCCGCGCCGCGCTCCGGCAGCCGCCCGACGAGCCGTTCGCCGAGCCGGACCTGGCCAGGATCATGGCCGATGGCACGCGGCTCCGCCGTCGCCGCCGCGTGCTGACCGGCGCCGCCGGGATCGCCGCCGCGGCCGCCGTCGTGCTCGTGGTGGTGTTCGCCGTCCAGCTGCGGCAGCCCGCGCCGGCGCCGGTCGCGCAGCCGCCGTCGCCCCCACCGGCCTTGTCGACGGCGTCCCCGGCGCCGCCCGTGGAGCAGCCGGTCGGAGACGTCGTCGGCACCGGGATCCGGACCCAGGCCGGCGAGCTCGTCTTCTACGCGCGGGCCATCGACCTGCCGCAGCTGCCGGGCGTCCGCTTCGGCCTGGTGGCCGGCTTCCGGTCCGGGACCTCGCTGCAGTCCGCGCTGGTCACGAACGAGGTCCGGGGCTCCGACCGGTCGTTCGGCTTCCACGCCACCGACGGCGGCGAGATCATCGGCGACCAGCTCGTCCCGGTCTTCGGCTACTTCGCCGGGCCGGCGGCCAGAATCACCACCACGGTCCACGGCGCCACGGTGGAAGCCAAGCTGGCGAAGTGGACCGCCGACCCGAATGTGGTCTTCTTCTGGTTCGACCCTGCAGGGGTCCCGGACTCGGCGTCGCTGACGCCGCTCGTCGCGTACGACGGCAACGGCAAGCGCCTCACCAAATAGGCGGTACACGGCAACGCCCGGTGGGCGTAAGAACCCCACCGTGACCTCTCGACGAGCATTCCTCACCGCGTCGGCCGTTATCGGAATGACGGCCGCCGTCCCGGCCGGCGCCGCCGAACCCGGGGACCGCGGGCCCGGTGGCCCGGTCCGCCCGCAGCGCCCGGATCCGGAGCTGCGTGCCTTGCTGCGCCAGGTCGACGAACGGCGGATCGAAGCGACCGTCCGGCGGCTGGCCGCGTTCGGCACCCGGCACACGCTGTCCGCCCAGGACGACAGCTCCCGCGGCATCGGCGCCGCGCGTGACTGGCTCTTCGCGCAGTTCCAGCAGGTCGCGGCCGCTTCCGGGGGACGGCTGACCGTCGAGCTGCAGTCGTACGTCCAGCCGCCCGCCGACCGGATCCCGGTGCCGACGAAGATCACCAACGTCGTTGCGACGCTGCGCGGGTCCACCGATTCCGGCCGCGTGTACGTCGTCTCGGGGCACTACGACTCCCGATGTTCCGACGTCATGGACTTCACCAAGGACGCGCCCGGCGCGGACGACGACGCTTCGGGCGTCGCGGTCTCACTGGAGCTGGCCCGGGTGCTCTCGACGCGGCAGCCGGCCGCGACGATCGTCTTCGCCGCCGTCGCGGGCGAAGAACAGGGCCTGTACGGCTCACGGTTCATGGCGCAGCAGTTCAAGGCGGCCGGCACCGACGTCCAGGCGATGTTCACCGACGACATCGTCGGCGCCAGCCGCGCCGACGACGGCACGCGCGACCCGTTCACGATCCGTCTCTTCGCCGAGGGCGTCCCGACGGCGGAAACCCCGGCCGAGGCCACCCTGCGCCGCAGCATCGGCGGCGAGAACGACTCCCCGCCGCGGCAGCTGGCCCGGTTCGTCAAGTTCGTGGCGGAGAACGACGCCACCGGCATGAGCGTGCGGGTGATCTACCGGCGCGACCGCTACCTGCGCGGCGGCGACCACATCGGCTTCCTCGAACAGGGCTACCCGGCGGCGCGGTTCACCGAGCCGAACGAGGACTTCGCGCACCAGCACCAGGACGTCCGCGTCGAGAACGGCGTCCAGTACGGCGACCTGCCGGAGTTCTGCGACTTCCCGTTCATCGCCCGGGTCGCCCGGGTGAACGGCGCCGCGCTGTGGTCGCTCGCCACCGCACCGGGCACGCCGAAGGGCGTGAAGATCCGCACAGCGGCGCTGACGAACGACTCCGAGCTGCTCTGGACCGCCACGCCCGGCGCCACGAGCTACGAAGTCCTCTGGCGCGAGACGACGGCCCCCGACTGGACGCACACCATCGACGTCGGCCCGGCGCTGACGGCGAAGATCGACCTGTCGAAGGACAACGTCTTCTTCGGCGTCCGGGCGGTGGGCTCCGACGGACGCCGGAGCCCGGCCGCGTTCCCGGTGCCGGTGAGCTAGGCCGCCGCCTGCGTCAGGACCTGCTCGACGACGTGGTGCGACGGCAGGATCAGGTCGCGCTCGGTGTCGGCGTCGATCTTGCCTTCGAGGAGGTCGCAGAAGCGGTCCAGCTGGGTCGCGAGGGGCTCCCGCGCAGTGACGAGCTCCGGGATCTCGATGACCGTCTGCTGCCGGTAGCCGAGGCCGTCGAGGGTGACGGAGTCGTGCGAGACGTGCCGGTAGATCGTGACGTCGCGGCGCAGCAGGTCGATCTCGATCAGCCGGTCGAGCTCGGACACGACCAGTGACCGGACCTTCTTCTGGCCCAGCCGGGACGCCGACACCGTGGCCAGGCCGGTCGGGAACGACAGCACCGTCTCGATGGTGTCCTCGGCGCCTTCGACCGACTGCGGGTGGAAGTAGCCGGCGCCGGACGTCACGCGCGACGGCGTCGCCCCGCCGAAGAACTGGATCGCCAGGTCGACGTCGTGCACCAGCAGGTCCCACGCGACGCCGGTCTTGATCCGCGGCGCGTATGGGCCGTGCCGGCGCGCCATCAGGTGGATCGGCTCCTGCACCAGCGCCCGCGCGGTCATGACCGCCGGGTTGTAGCGCTCCAGCAGCCCGCACATCAGCGGGATGTTCTTCTTCGCCGACAACGCGACGATCTCCTGCGACAGCTCGAAGCTGTTGCAGACCGGCTTTTCCACCAGCAGCGGCTTGTCCTGGCCGAGGATCTCCTGCGCCAGGCCGTAGTGCGCCTCGGTGGCCGACGCCAGCACCACGGCGTCCACATCGGACAGTGAGCCGAGCTCGGGCGTCCACTGCGTCTCGTACCGCTCCGCGACGGCCTTGCCCGCTTCCTCGCGCGGATCGATCACGCGCACCAGCTCCACGCGTTCGTTGCCGGCGAGCACGCGGGCGTGGAGGGAACCCATGTTCCCCGTGCCGACAACAGCGATCCGATGCGTCATGCGCCCAGTACCTCGCGAACGGTTTCGATGATGGTGTCCAGGTCGGACTCGGTCAGATGCGGGTGCACCGGCAGCGAAAGCGCCTGCTCGGCGACCGACTGCGCCACCGGGAAGTCCTCGACGCGCGCGCCGGGGATCAGGTCGTGACCCGCGTAGCAGTCGTAGTCGAAGACGATCTTCGGGTAGTAGATGCCGTTGCCGATGCCGCGCTCGGTGAGCGCCGCGGCCAGCTCGTCGCGCGAGAGGAACGCGTGCGGCCCGACCAGCACGGTGTACTGGTGCCACACGTGCTCGCGGCCCGGCAGCACCTTCGGCACCTCGAGGCCCGGCGTGCCCGCGAGACCCTCCGAGAGCCGCTTCGCGTTCGCCTGGCGGGCGGCGGTCAGCTGGTCGAGCTTCGTCAGCTGCGGGATGCCGACGGCGGCGTGCAGGTCGGTCATCCGGTAGTTGTGCCCGGCGACCTCGTACTGGTAGCGAGCACGCATGCCCTGGTTGCGCAGCACGCGCAGCTTGTCGGCCAGCGCGTCGTCGTCGGTGGTGATGACGCCGCCCTCGGCGGTGGTGATGTTCTTCGTCGCGTACAGCGAGAAGCAGCCGATGCCGAACGAGCCGGCCTGCTTGCCCTCGAACGACGCGCCGACGGCCTGCGCGGAGTCCTCGATGACCTTCAGGCCGTGCTCGGCCGCCAGCGGTGCGAGCTTGCCCATGTCCGCCGTCTGGCCGTAGAGGTGCACGGGCATGAGCACCTTCGTGCGGTCCGTCACCGCCTTGGCGACGGCGTCCGGGTCGATCGCGAAGTCGTCGCGCCGGATGTCGGCGAACCGGACGGTCGCGCCGGCCTCGAGGATCGCGTTGAGCGTCGCGACGAAGGTGAACGGCGAGGTGATGACCTCGTCACCCGGCTTCAGGTCGAGCACCTGGAGCGCGGCGACCAGCGCGGTCGTCCCGTTGTTGACCGCGATCGCGTGCTTCGTCCCGGAGACCGCCGCGAAGGCGTCTTCGAAGCGCTTGACCATCGGTCCCTGTGCGATGGCGCCGGAGCGCAGCACCTCGACGACGAGGTCCTCCGCGTCGCGGACGTCGACCACAGTGATGGGGATCATGGGCTGTCTCTCTCGGCAGGCGATTTCGGCGCGTCCGGTACAGTGAGCCGCCGGTTCTGCGCCCGGCCGCCCTGCATCAACGCGGGCCACACGTTACCGGGCGCGGTAGCACGCCCAGTACCCAGCCGCCGACGAACGGATACCCGCCCGTGGCCAACCGCATCCACCCGACCGCCGTCATCGGCGAAGGCGTCGAACTCGGCGAGGACAACGTCGTCGGCCCGTTCACCGTGATCGCCGGGCCGGCCAGGATCGGCGACGGCAACTGGATCGGCCCGCACGTGACGATCGGCACACCCGGCGAGGATCGTAACCGTCCCCATCCCGCCTCCTGGGAAGACGCTCTGACCGGTGACCCGGATCACGACGGCCACGGTGTCGTCATCGGCAGCCGCAACCGCATCCGGGAGTACGTGAGTGTTCACCAAGGAACCTGGCGGACAACGACCGTCGGCAGCGACGGCTACTACCTCCGCAACTCCCACATCGCGCACGACTGCCTGGTCGGCGACGGCGTGACGATCGCCTCCAACGCCGTCACGGGTGGCCACTGCCACATCTGGGACGGCGCGAACCTCGGCATGGGCGCGATCCTGCACCAGAAGGTCGTGATCGGCCCCGGCTCGATGATCGGGATGGGCTCGGCGGTGCGGCGCGAGATCGGCGCGTTCACCATCGCCGTCGGCAACCCGGCTCGCGTCACCGGCATCAACGTCGTGGGCCTGTCCCGTCGCGGTCTCGACGAGGAGACGATCGAGGCTCTCGGGCCGTGGCTGAAGGGCAAGGAAGGTCTCCCGGACGTCACGCTGCCCGAAGACCTCTCTACCTTGGTAAAGGCGTGGGACGCCCGCCCGCGCGAAGAGCACTAGGAGTCATGGCTATGTCGGTTGCCCCCAAGCTGCGTGAGGTCTTCGTCGAGGCGCTGGACCTCGACGGCGACGTGGACGTCGAGAACCTGAAGTACCGCGACATCGAGGCGTGGGACTCGGTCGGCCACATGGCGCTGGTCGCGGCCATCGAGGACGAGTTCGACGTCGAGTTCGACACCGACCAGGTGATCGACATGTCGAGCTTCAAGGTCGCCGTGGACATGGTCACCGAGCTGCAGTCGAAGAATGACTGATTTGTCGGGTCGTGTCGCGCTCGTCACCGGCGGGACGCGGGGGATCGGCCTGGCCACCGCCCGCGCGCTCGCCGAGGCGGGTGCGACGGTCGTGCTGACCGGACGTGACGAGGCTCGCGCCAAGGAGGCTGCTTCGGCGGCCGGCGCGGCAGCAGGGCTCGCCCTCGACGTCACGGACGCGAAGGCGGTGTCTTCGCTGGTCAGGAGCGTCGCCAAGGAGCACGGAAAGCTCGACATCGTGGTCGCCAACGCGGGGATCATGGAGGACGCGCTCCTCGGGATGATCCGCGAGGAGCTCGTCGACATGACGCTGAGCACGAACGTCGCCGGCACGCTGCACACCGTGCAGGCCGCGGCCCGGGCGATGTTGCGGAAGAAGTCCGGCGCGATCGTGGTGCTCGCCTCGATCGTCGGCGAGTACGGAAGCGCTGGTCAGACGGTGTATGCGGCGTCGAAGGCGGCGGTGGCGAACATCGCGCGTTCGGCGGCGAAGGAGCTCGGCCGCTCCGGCATCCGGGTCAACGCGGTCGCTCCGGGCGTGATCGAGACCGACCTGACCGCAGGCCTGAGCGAGGACGCGAAGGCGGAAAACTCGAGCCGGACGCCGCTCGGGCGGCTGGGCCGGCCCGAAGAAGTGGCGAACGCGATCCGGTTCCTGGTGAGTGACGAAGCTTCGTTCATCACCGGCCAGGTGCTGGGAATCGACGGAGGCTTGGTGCTGTGACGTTGCTGGGTGCGGGAGCTCGGCTGGTGGACGTGGCCGGGGGCCGCACGCTGGCCGGCGCGGAACTGGCGGCCGAGGTCGGCCGCTCGATGGAGGCGCTGAGCGCGCTGCCGACCGGCGTCGTGTTCGCGCGGATGTCGGTCGACCTGCCGAGCGTGCTGACCTACCTGGGCGCGTTCGAGTCCGGCCGGGCGATCGCGCTGATCGACCCGGCGTTGGACGCCGACGTGCTGGCCGGGCTGGTCTCGCGGTTCCGGCCGGCGGCCGTGCTGTCGGCTTCCGGCGACGCGCCGGAGGGGTACTTCGTCCGGGGTGACGACTGGGTCCGCTCTTCGGCCGACGGTGTCGTACCGCACCCTGATCTCGCCGTCCTGCTCCCGACCAGCGGATCCACCGGCAACCCGAAGCTCGTCCGGCTCTCGCGCCACGCGATCCTGGCCAACGCCGAAGCCATCGCGCAGGTGCTGGACATCGACGCCGACGAGGTAGCGCCCACCTGCCTGCCGCTGCACTACAGCTACGGCCTGTCGGTGCTGAACTCGCACCTGGTGCGGGACGCGACCGTGGTGATCGAGCCGTCCGGCGTGCTCGGCCGCGGCTTCTGGGACGCCGTGAACACCTACGGCGTCACGTCCCTCTCGGGCGTCCCGTACCACTACGAAATGCTGCGGCGGCTCAAGTTCGACCCCGCGAAGTACCCGACGCTGCGGACGTTGACGCAGGCGGGTGGGAAGCTGCGCGACGAGCTGATCGCCGAGTTCAACGACAAGATGCTCGCCGTCGGCGGCCGGATGTACGTCATGTACGGCCAGACCGAGGCGTCGCCGCGGATGACGACGGTGCCCGCCGAGCGGCTGGCCGAAAAGCTCGGTTCCGCCGGGCCGGCGCTGCCGGGCGGGAAGTTCGCGGTCCGCCGGGACAACGGCTCGGAGACCACGCACCCGAAAATTGTCGGTGAGGTCGTCTACCGTGGGCCCAACGTGATGATGGGCTATGCGGACGACGAGTCCGGCCTGGCCAAGGGTGACGAGTACGGCGGCGTGCTGGCCACCGGTGACCTCGGGTACGTCGACGAAGAGGGGTACCTGTTCATCACCGGGCGGCTCAAGCGCATCGGCAAGGTGTTCGGCAACCGCGTCAGCCTCGACGACCTCGAGCAGGCCGTGCGCGTGGCGGCGGTCGGGATCGACGTGGTGGCGGCCGTGGCCGCCGGTGACAAGGTCGTGCTGTTCGCCGAAGGGGCCGACAAGGACATCTGCAAGGACGCGTCGCGGGCGCTGTCCGAGCGGCTGCACCTGCACGTCAGCGGGTTCGACGTGCGCCCGATCGAAACCGTGCCGCTGCTGGCCAGCGGCAAGATCGACTACCGGACCTTGGAGGGGCGGCTATGAGCGAGCTTGCGAGTGAATCATTCAACACAGCGTTCGCCGCTCAGGCCGAACTGAGCGTCAGCGAGGTCGGCGCATGAGTGTGTTCACGCGGTCCCGGGCCGACCGGGAAGCCTTGCTGCTGCCCGAACTCGCCGATCTGACGGCCCACCACCGGGCGAACTCCGAGGGCTACGAACGGATCCTGGCGTCGCTGGGGATCGAGCCTTCCGCGTCGTTCGGCTCGATCGCGGACCTGCCGTGGCTGCCGGTGCGGATGTTCAAGACGCACGACCTCAAGTCGGTCCCGGACAGCGAGGTCTTCAAGACGCTGACGTCGTCGGGCACCACCGGCGCCGGCGCGTCCCGGATCTACCTGGACAAGGAGGCGGCGGGCGCGCAGACCAAGCAGCTGGGCGCGACGCTGCAGGAGGTCCTCGGCGGCGAGCGGCTGCCGATGCTGATGGTCGACACGATCGGCATCATCAAGAACCGCCGCTCGTTCTCCGCGCGCGGTGCGGGCGTGCTCGGCATGGCGAACTTCGGCCGCAAGCACACCTACGTGCTCGACGAGAACGACCAGCCGGACGTCGAGGCGGTCAAGAAGTTCCTGGCCGAGTACGGCGACAAACCCTTCCTGATCTTCGGCTTCACCTTCATGGTGTGGCAGTACCTGTACGAGGTCGCGCGGGACCACGGTCTCGACCTGTCGAACGGCACCCTCATCCACTCCGGTGGCTGGAAGAAGCTGATCGATCGCGCGGTGGACAACACCGAGTTCCGGCGGCGGTTCAAAGAGGACACCGGGCTCACCCGGATCCACAACTACTACGGGATGATCGAGCAGATCGGCACCGTGTTCCTCGAAGGCCCGTCCGGGAACTCGCTGTACTGCCCGGACTTCGCCGACGTCGTCATCCGCAACCCGGAGACGTGGGCGGAGCAGCCGGTCGGGGAGCCGGGCGTGATCGAGGTCGTCTCGACGCTGCCGCGGTCCTACCCGGGGCACGTCCTGCTGACCGAAGACCTCGGCGTCTGCAACGGCATCGACGACGGCGACTGGCCGGGCAAGCACTTCTCCGTGCTCGGGCGGCTGCCCAAGGCCGAAGCCCGCGGGTGCTCGGACACGTTCTCGGGAGCGGCAGCATGACTTCTCTGACTCAGCGGTTCCCCGCCGCTGATCCGCTCGAGGCCGGCGAGCTGGTCTCCCAGTTGCGCGCTGAACCGCCGGGCGGCCGGTTGCGCGTCGGCGACCCGCGGATCATCGAGTTCGTCACGAAGTTCGCCCGCAAGCTGCTGGCCCCGGCCACCGCGCGCCGATTCCCGGAGTTGGCTTCGCTCGGCTTCTTCCTGCGCAAGGGCGAGATCGCCAAGGCACTGTCTACACTGGACACTTCGGGGAACGCCCTGCGGTTCCCGCGCGGGCTGGTGTTCCACGTGCCGCCGGCGAACGTCGACACGATCTTCGTCTACTCGTGGGCGCTGTCCGCGCTGGCGGGCAACCACAACGTCGTGCGGGTGTCGTCGCGCTCGGCCGGGGCCGCCGAGGCGGTGCTGGAGGCCCTGAACGCGGCACTGTCCGAAGTGGACTCCGACACGGCCGCCGCGATCACGGCGACCCAGCGGATGGTGACCTACGACCGCAGTGACGAGGTGAGCGGCGCCCTGTCGCTGGCCGCCGACCTGCGCGTCATCTGGGGCGGCGACGGCTCGGTCGCGGCCCTGCGCAAGTACCCCCTCGCGCCGCACGCGCGTGACCTGACGTTCCCGGACCGCTCCTCGTTCGCCGTCGCGTCGGTGGCGGGCTGGCAGCGAGCGTCCTCCGAAGAGCGTCGCGCGGCCGCCGAGGGCTTCTACAACGACTCGTACTGGTTCGACCAGGCCGCCTGCTCGTCCCCGCGCGCGGTGTTCTGGGTGGGCGACGAATCCGGTGCCCGGGCGGCGGGCAGCGAGTTCCGCACGCTGCTGGCGGCGGTCCTGGAGACCAAACAGCACGTCACGGAACCGGCGATGGCGGTCCAGAAGCGCGTCTCGGCGTACGGCGCGGCGGTCGACGGGCTGGTCAAGCAGATCGACTTCCAGGGCAACGGCCTGGCGACGCTGGAGCTGGCCGACCCGGCCGTGCTGCCGCGCGAGTGGCTCGGCGCGGGCACGTTCGCGAACGCGCGAGTGTCCTCGCTGTCCGATCTGGTGCCGATCGTCCTGCGCAAGGACCAGACGGTCAGCCAGTTCGGCTTCACCGCCGAGGAGCTCACGGCGTTCGCGCACGAACTGGCGGGCCGGGGCGTCGACCGGATCGTGCCCTTCGGCAGCGCGCTGACGTTCTCGGCGGTGTGGGACGGCTACGATCTGCTCTCCGAGTTCAGCCGCCTGGTCACGGTGCAGGCCTGAGGAGATGCGTCGATGACGACCGTTGAGGACCTGCCGGCTGCCGGCAAACCGCCGAAGTCGACGAAGGCGAAGATCCTCGACGTCGTCCGCTGGGTCGCCATCCTGCTGGTCATCGGCTTCGCGGCCAAGCAGCTGACGTCGAACTGGGGCGAGTTCTGGCACACCCTGCGTGACGTCGCCTGGGAGTCGTCGCTGCTGAGCCTGGCCGCCCTGGTCGCGGCGATCCTGGTGTCGACCTGGGGCTGGCAGATGATGGTCGACGACCTGGGCGAGCCGATCGGCTACGCCCGCGGCGCGCAGATCTGCCTGGTCGGCTCGCTCGGCAAGTACGTGCCGGGCTCGGTCTGGGCGTACCTGCTGCAGATGGAGCTGGGCCGCAAGGCGGGCCTGGCCCGTGCGCGGATCTTCACGGGCTCGCTCATCCAGCTCGGCGTCGGCGTGGTGTCGGCGCTGGTGGTCTCGCTCCTGGCGGCGCCGGCGGTGTTCAGCAACAGCCCGCGCGCGCTGTGGCTGTTCGTGCTCATCCCGCTCGGCCTGGCGATGCTGCACCCGAAGATCCTGACCTGGGGCACGTCGCTGGTGCTGCGGATCCTCCGCCGCCCCCCGCTCGCGCACCCGCTGGGCTGGCGCGTGGTGGGCAAGGTCTTCGCCGCTTCGACGGCGGCGTGGTGCCTGCAGGGCGTCCACCTGTGGCTCCTGGCCAACTCGGTCGGCACTCCGGGCCTCAGCGGCTTCATGTTGTGCGTGGGCGCGATGGCCGTGGCGATGACGGTGGGCACGTTCGCGTTCGTCCTCCCGAGCGGGGTCGGCGTCCGCGAGGTGGCCCAGGTGGCGGTCCTGACGGCCAGCGGCCTGACGGTCGGCCAGGCCACGGCGTTCGCGGTGGCCTCCCGGGTGATGTTCACGGTGGCCGACCTCCTGACGGCGGGCCTGGCCGCGGTGGCCGCCCGCTCGGCCCGCCTGGTGGCCGCCTCCGCCTGAGGCGAGTTGCCCACAGGTTGTCCACAGGGCTTACGCACATGTGGACAACTCAGGCCGTCAGCCGGTAGATCACCGCGTCCGGGTTGCGGTAGGCCTCCCGCAGGAACGGCGCACCGGCCAGCCCGATCAACCCCGGCTGGTAAGGCTTGCCGGGTTCGGCCGACGGCTTTCCCAGAATGACCCAGTGGATGTTCAACCGCCGTACCGCGGCCCGCACCGCGGGGTCCGTCGAATAGTCGCGAAAGCGGTTCGCCAGCACCACCGCGTCCGCCGGTGGTGAAGTTTCGTCGAAATGCGCGGCCACCGTCCGAATTCCCGTCAAGGCGTAAGTCCACGCTGTTCCGTCGAAGCGGTCGTTCATCGCCCACTCGCCCGGTTTGGCGAGTTTCCCGAGTTCCGCCATCGCCGACTGCTCGCCGGGCGTCACGCGGAGCGTCGAGGGGTCGGCCGCCTGGTAGCCCGTGTAGACCCGGTCGCCGTTGGAGCGGACGTACAGCCCGTTCGAGAGCACCACGAACCCCGCGAGCACCACCACCGCGACGGCGACGGCGGGAACGCGCAGCCGATGGCCCAGCCGATCTCGCAGCCATGCCTGCGTCGAGGCCAGGCCGTGGGCCGCCAGGACGGTCAGCGGGATCGCCGCCATCGAGAAGAACCGGTACGGGTCGTCCCACCACGGCCGGGACAGGGCCATCACGATCGACGCGTTCGACGACGCCACCGCGAGGTACGCCAGGCCGGTCACCGCCGCCGTCAGGCCGATCCAGCGCAGCGCGCCCGCCCGCGTGAAGAACACGATCCCCAGGAACAACGCCACCGACAGCCACACCTGCGGGTGCGGCTCGAAGTGCTGGAACCCCAGCAACGCGCCCAGCGCCGTCGTCGCGCGGTACTCGCTGGGCCAGCCGTAGTACGGCAACGCGCTCTCGGCCAGCCCCAACGCGCCGAACAGCTGCAGCCACGCCACCAGCAGCGACACGACGGCGATCGGCGCCAGCGCGAGCAGGTCGCGGCCGATCCGCCGCCACGACTCCAGCCAGCGCTGCACCAGCAGCGGCCCGGCGAACAGGATCCCGCCGAACAACGTCGAGGAGTGGATGCACAGCAGGCCCACCGCGGCCAGCACCAGCACCAGCCCGGTGTCCGGCGCGACCCGCTCCAGGTATCGCCGCAGCGCGACCGCGGCCGGCGGTGTCAGCGTCACGCCCAGTGCGAACGGCAGCAGCGGCCCGCGGTCCATCGATTCGTAGACGCCCATCACCGGTGCCACCGCCGTCAGCGCCACCGCGCCCGCCAGCACCGCCCGGCCGCGGAACTCCCGCACCAGCGTCACCAGGGACAACGCCAGCAACCCGGGCAGCAGCACGGTGTTCGCGTCCAGCGTCGCGGGGATCGACGCGCCGCTGAGTGAGTACGTCACCGCCGCCAGCAGGTGGTACCCGTTCGGGTAGAACACCGGTGCCGCGTCGCCGTACCAGTTCACGCTGCCCGTGCCGAACAGGCTCCCGTCGCCGGTGGCGGCGATGTAGCGGACCGCGTTCCCGTGGTAGACGGCGTCGAAGCCCTGCGGCAGCACGCCGATCCGGCCCATGCCGCGCAGCGTCGCGTAGCCGCCGGCCACCGCCGCGAACAGCAGGCACGCCAGCACCGCCAGGTGCCCGCGACGCGCCCACAGCCCGGGCTCCGGCTCCGGCGGCCTGCGACGCACCGTCAGCTTCCGGACGCCGAAAGCGACCGCGGCGAACACGACGGTCGACACGGCGTACGTGACGGCGTTGAACGACACCCCCATCGCCGCCGTCCACGGCCCGGTGAGCCCGCCGATGGCGTAGCTCAGCAGCGGCGCCATTCCGGCCAGGACCCAGCCACGCAAACCCGCGGCGAGACCGGTCACGAGACCGGGAACGGCGATGACGACAATCGCGATGCTGACGGAAAGCACGGTCGAGACTAAGCCGGCAACGATCGCCCGAATGAGCTGGGGTGATACGCCGATCGGAACCCTTTCGGGACGTCACTTCGGCCGTCAGACGCACCACCCGATCGGGTTATTCTGAGGGTGAATTTCCTGGTCCGACTGGCGCCTGGCGGACTGATCTTCGCCCATTCGGGCAAGTGATCGGCCCACGGGAAACGCCTGGCCGCCGGTGATCGATAGCCTGGCGAGAGGCCCGCCGGACCGGCAGGCGCGCTGACGAGCTGAGGGGGCCGGGTGGGCTACGCGGTCGTGGTGGCGTGGCTGGTCCTCGCCGCGATCGTGGTGCTGACCTGGGGCCGGCTCGACACCGATCGCGGCTGGCGCGGGTTCGTCCTCGCCCTCACCCTCGGGCTTTCCCTGCTCCACCAGCTGCTGTTCGCGACCGTCACCGAAGACGCGTTCATCACGTTCCGCTACGCGCAGAACATCGCCGACGGCAACGGCCCGGTCTTCAACCCCGGCGAACGCGTCGAGGGGTACACGAACTTCCTCTGGCTGGTGCTGATCGCCCTGCCGCGCGCCGCGTTCGGCGCCGACGTGGAGACCGCCGCGGTCGTGTTCGGTGTCCTCTCCGCGCTCGGCTGCGTGCTGGTTTCCTGTTTCCTCGTCAACCGGATCGTCGCCTCGGCCACGCCGCCCGGCACCGAGCCGCGTCCCGCCCTCGGCGTCGCCGCCGCGGTGCTCACGGCGAGTGCCGGCGGCCTCGCCGTCTACGGGCCGTCCGGCTCCGAGGTCCCGCTGTTCGTGCTCCTCGTCCTCGCCGTCGGCTACGCGCTCGCGGCGCGCCGCCCGGTCGTCGCCGGGGTGCTGGTCGCCTTCGCCGTGATGACCAGTCCCGAAGGGCTGGTGGTCGGCGTGCTGGCCGGCCTGTGGCTCGTGGGTGCCGCGCTCAAGGAGAAGCGCAGCTGGTGGGCGCCCGTGGGCTACGTGCTGGGCGCGCTGGTCTTCCTGATTCCCCGGCTGGCCTGGCGTGCGACGTTCTACCAGCACTTCCTGCCCGCGCCGCTGGCCGCGAAGCTCGGCGGGCCGCTCGGCTCGCAGCTCGCCGCCGGCTGGCCGTACCTGTCGGGATTCGCCTTGGCGCACCAGGGTTTCCTGCTGCTCGGAGTGGTCGCCGCAGTCGCGTTGCTGCTGCGGCGCACCGAACCTGCGTTTCGGGGGCTCCGGGTGGCGGAGCTCCCAGCCCGGGGCGAAGCCCCGGTTGTCCCAGCCGCGCTTCGAGGGCTCCGGGTGGCGGAGGCCCCGGCTGTCGTAGCCGTCGAAGCCCGCGCGCTGATCTGGCTGCTGTTCGTGACGGCTGCCGGGCTGGCCGCGGCGGCGGTGCTGGTCGGTGGCGACCCGGGCCCGTCGTGGCGGCTGCTGGCGCCGGTGCCGCCGCTGCTCGCGGTCGCGTCCGCGGCGGTGTTCGGCGTGCTGACCGCGGACGTCGAGGGGAAGCCGTCGCCGCGGCCGAGGTCGTCCCCGGCGCGGCTGGTCCCGGTGATCGCCTGCGGGCTGGCCGGGATCGCGGTGCTCGTCTCGGTGTTCAGCCCCGAGATGCTCGGCCGCGTGCGCGACTGGCGCGCCCACGGCACCGAGCTCGCCGAAATCGGCGGCTGGCTCGGCGAGTACCTGCCGCCCGGGTCGGTGGTCAGCGCCGCCGCGCCCGGCGCGCTCGCCACCCACGGCGGGCAGCTGCTCATCATCGACGTCTTCGGCCGCACCGACGACCACATCGCCCGCGACGGACGGCACGAAGGCGGGATCTCGACCGACTACGACTACGTCGTCAACGACCGCCGCCCGACCGTCGCCGTGCCCGCCGACGGCGGCTACGCCGAACGCCAGCACTGCGCGATCGACCCGGTGTACGCGGGCAAGTACGAGGTCGCGACGTTCCGCCGGGTCGGCACGCCGTACTGGGTCTCGGTGTACCCGCGGGCGGAACAGGCGAAGTCCCTGGTCGCCGACCTCGACAAGGGCCCGGACTTCCGGTACGTACCCTGTCCGTCGTGAAGCTCGACGTCCCGAAACGCCGGCTGGGCGCCGAAGCCCGGCTCGGGCTCGGGGTGTTCGGGACGGCGTTGGCCCTGTTCGTGGTGCGGTTCCTGGTGCCGCGCCCGGTCGCGATGTCGAACAACGGCGACGGCGGCCGCGTGCTGTGCGGCGCCGGGATCACCTGGACGGGCCTGCCGGAACCGTTCGTCCACCTCGCCTACACGGCCGCGCCGGGAACGCCGCCGTGCCGGCCGACGTACCTGCTGACGCAGAGCTGGCTCGCGGACCTGGCCGTCCGGATCGCCGGGGCCGCGGGCTTCCCCCGGACGCTGAGCCTGGTCGTGCTGGGCCTGCTGAGCAGCGTGATCGCCGCGGCGGCGATCAGCGCGATCGTGCTCGGCCTGCCGTACCGGCGCCGCGCCCGGCTCTTCGTGGCGGCCGGGCTCCTGCTGGTCGTCGCCGACTCGGCGTTCTTCGGGTACTTCGCCGCGATCCTCGGCGAAGGCGCGGCCTTCCTCGGCCTGCTGCTCGCCGTCGGCGGGCTGCTGCTGACCGCGCGCGAGGGCTGGTGGAGCTACGCGGGCATGGCCGTGACGTTCGCGGGTGGCGTCCTGGCGGTCAACGCCAAGGTCCAGACGCTGATCATCCTGCCGGTGCTCGCGCTCGCGGTCCTGTTCGTCCGGCCGGGCACGCTGCGCGGCGTCCGGCGGTGGGCGTCGGCGGTGCTGGTCATCGGCGCGATCGGCGCTGTCACGCTCTCCGCGCAGCAGAGCGTCGAGCCCGCGCGAGCGCCCGACGGCACGTACACCGAGTTCCCGGGCGACGACTCGCGCGAGATCAACGTCTTCAACTCGATCTTCCTGAACATCGTCGACGGCAGGCACGACACGCGGGCCGACCTGGCCGAGCTCGGGCTGCCGCCGTCGTTCGCCCAGTACGCGGGCAATGGCTGGTGGCACCCGCACCCGGCGACGATGGACCCGCTGTACCTGCGGTACCGCGACCGGATCAGCCGCCGGAACGTCGTGACGTACTTCGCGACCCACCCCGGCCGGACCCTCGAAGTCCTCGACCGCGCCGCGACCGACCAGCTCACCGCGCGTCCCGGCTACCTCGGCAGCTTCGACCAGGAGGCCGGTTTCCCGCCCCACGCGCAGGAGTACCGGGTGCCGGTGGTGTCGTGGCTGACCGGCCTGATCGCCCCGCTCGGGCTGTTCGCGCTGGTCCCGATCTGGCTGTTTGTTCTGGTCAGGGCCTGGTTTCAGCGCCGGACCGCGCTGGGGGTCGTGCTGGCCTTCCTGTTCGCCGTCTCGGTGACGCAGTTCGGCACCGCGGCCCTCGGCGACGGCATCGAGGGCATCAAGCACCAGTCCGTCGCCCTGTTCACGATCCTGCTCGCCCTTGTGTTGTGTTCTTCCCCGCTGAACCGGCGTTCCGAACCTACGGTCGCGTAACCTTGCCTGATGGCTGACCTCGTGTACCCGCCCGTGATCGCGGCGGCCCGGACCATGTTCCGGGTACTCGACAACCGCATCCGGATCGAGGGCGCGGAGCACATCCCGCGCCGCGGCGGCGCGGTCATCGCGTGCAACCACATCAGCTACCTCGACTTCATCTTCTGCGGCCTCGGCGCGCGCCCGGCCAAGCGGCTGACGCGGTTCATGGCGAAGAAGGAGATCTTCGACAACCGCATCGCCGGCCCGCTGATGCGCGGGATGCACCACATCTCCGTCGACCGCTCCGCCGGGCTGGCCTCCTACCGCGAGGCTCTGGAGAAGCTGCAGGCCGGCGAGGTCGTGGGGGTCTTCCCCGAAGCCACGATCAGCCGGTCGTTCACCGTCAAGGAGATCAAGTCGGGCGCGGTCCGGATGGCCGCCGCGGCCAACGTCCCGGTCGTGCCGATGGCGCTGTGGGGCACGCAACGGCTCTGGACGAAGGGCCGGCCGAAGGACCTGACCCGGCGGCACGTGCCGGTCTCGATCCTCGTCGGCGAGCCGATGCACCCGGCGAAGGGCGACGACTGGGACGTCGTCACGAAGGAGCTGCGCACCCGGATGAGCGCGCTGCTCGACCGCGCCCAGGCCGAGTACCCGGACCAGCCCGCGCCCGACGAGGACCGCTGGTGGCTGCCCGCCCACCTGGGCGGGACGGCGCCGACCCCGGCCGAAGCCGCCGAGCTCGACCGGCTGTGACATCCGGGGGCCCCGCAAGACGGCTAGAACCAGCGCTCGCTAGCCCGGCCCAAAGGTCTTGAATGACTCATTCAGTCGTCGGTGTCCCTGGCGGGACGTCCGTGCTGGGGGTGAAAATCGTGTCTGGTCGCCTGTGTGACGTCGTGTGTCCTTGGCGCTGGGTCGAGGCCGTCATTCAGTCTGACGCTGGGAGTTGTTGAGGGTCCTGCATTGTTGCTTCGAGCACGCGAGCCCGGCTTGGCTTGCATCCCCTGACTCCCCAGGCGACCACCTGTCGGTGGTGTGAACCGAAGCGAGGTGATCATGGAAGAGGTGGATGAACTCGACCAGATCGTCGACCGGGTGGCCGGCCTGGATCTGGGCAAGACCGGCCTGGTCGCGTGTGTGCGGGTGCCCTCAGACCGGCCGGGCCGGCGTCAGCAAGAGGTCCGCTCCTACGACACGTTCTCCCGGTCGTTGCTGGAGCTGGCGGACTGGTTGCGGGCCGAGCGAGTGACCCGGGTGGCGATGGAAGCCACCAGTTCCTACTGGAAACCGGTGTTCTACCTGCTGGAAGCCGAAGGGTTCGAGTGCTGGCTGCTCAACCCCAGACACGTCAAGCACCTGCCCGGCCGCCCGAAGACCGACACCCTCGACGCGGTCTGGCTGGCCAAAGTCACCGAACGCGGGATGTGCCGGCCCAGCCTGGTCCACCCGGCCCCGATCCGGGCGCTACGGGACCTGACCCGGTATCGGCGCACCTTGATCCGTGACCGCACCCGGGAACGGCAGAGGCTGGAGAAACTGCTGGAAGACGCCCAGATCAAACTCTCCAGCGTGATCAGCGACATCCTCGGTGTCTCCGGCCGGGAGATGCTGGAGGCCATGATCGCGGGCAACCGGAACCCGCGGGTGCTGGCGCAGCTGGCCCGGACCCGGATGCGCACCAAGATCGGTGTCCTGGAGGAGGCGTTGACCGGGCACTTCACCGATCATCATGCGTTCCTGACCCGCACGATGATCGACCGCATCGACCAGGTCGGTGCCGATGTCGAGAAGGTCAACGCTGCGATCGAGGAGGCGATGGCCCCCTTTCGCGCTGAAGCGCGGCGGCTGGATGAGATCACCGGGATCGGGATCCGCTCCGCCCAGGAGCTGATCGCCGAGATCGGGGTGGACATGACCCGGTTCCCCACCCCCGGGCATCTGGTGTCGTGGGCCAAGTTCGCCCCGATCGTGCACCAGTCCGCCGCTGTCACCCGCAACGGTTCCACCGGCAAAGGCAATCCCTGGCTGGCCGGGACCCTCGGCGAGGTCGTCGCTGGGGTGTCGCGCACCCACACCTTCCTCGGTGAACGCTACCGGCGCCTGGCGCGCCGCCGCGGCAAGAAACGCGCCATCGTCGCGGTCGGCAACTCCGTCCTCAAGATCGTCTGGCATGTGCTGTCGGACCCCGACGCCCGTTACCAGGACCTCGGCGAGGACCACTACCTGTCCCGGCATACCACCGTGCGGCGCCGCCGCACCCTCATCCGCGACCTCGAACTCCTCACCGGCCAACACGTCACCCTGCAACCCCACGCCGCCTAACGCGTGTCACCCCGGGCCCCGGCTCCGCTGCGCTACGCCGGGGGCGCTGCCGCGCGCCCACGGTCACCTCGATTTACGAGCCAGGACCTCCGAAGCCCTGAATGAGTCATTCAAGACGCTCGCCCTCGCCGCCGGGCTGTCAACGAACCTCGGACGCGCAACACTAGAACCAGCGCTCGAGGACCTGCGCGACGCCGTCCTCGCCCGCCGGACCGGTGATCTCGTCGGCCACGGACTGGGCCTGCGGGTGCCCGTTCTCCATCGCGACGCCGTGGCCGGCCCAGCGGAGCATTTCGACGTCGTTGGGCATGTCGCCGAAGGCGATGACCCGCTCCGGCCCGATGCCGAGCCGCTCCGCGACGTCGGCGAGGCCGGTCGCCTTGGTGATGCCGTGCGCGGACAGCTCGACCAGGCCGCCCGACGACGAGTAGGTGACGTCGACCTCCCGGTCGAACAGTGCGTTCACCCCGTCCGCCATCTCTTCCGACGACATCCCGAGGTGGCTGACCAGCAGCTTGATCGCCGGGTGCCCGAGCACCTCGGCGCGCGGCGCGGTGCGGCCTTCGCCGTCGCCCCACGGGTTGTGGTAGTCCGGCTCGATCACGAAGTTGCGCATCTCGTGGTCGGCGTCGGTGCCGACGCGCTCGGTGGCCAGCCGGCAGCCGGGCAGGGCCTTGTCCAGCGCGTGCGCAATGTCGTGGAGCAGCTCGGGCGACAGCAGGCCGTGCACCGCGACGACCTCCTCGCGGCCGCAGTCGTACAGGACGGCGCCGTTCGCGCACACCGCGTACCCGGTCAGCTCGAGGGGCTTGGCCACGGGTGCGATCCAGCGCGGCGGCCGTCCGGTGGCCAGCACGAACGGGACACCCGCCTCGATCGCCCGGCGGACGGTCGCGATCGTGCGGCCGGTCAGGGATTCGGAGGGGCCGAGCAGGGTGCCGTCGACATCGGACGCGATCAACTGGGGTCTCTCCACCCCGCCATTGTCCCTGACACGTTCGGGTGAGGTCCGCCCCGTCCGCGCGATTGCCGGTGGTTGCCGATAGCGTCCGGCATTGTGCGAGCAGGCATCGTCATTCTTCCGGAAGATCGTTGGTGGGCGGCCGAGCCGAAGTGGCGTGCAGCCGAGGAGTACGGCTTCGACCACGCCTGGACGTATGACCACCTGGGGTGGAGAAACCTGGTCGACGGCCCGTGGTTCTCCGCGATCCCGACCCTGACCGCGGCGGCGATGGTGACGTCGCGCATCCGGCTGGGCACGTTCGTGGCCTCCCCGGTAGCCCGGCACCCGGTGTCGTTCATGCGCGAGCTGAACACCCTCGACGACGTCTCGGACGGACGGTTCGTCCTCGGCGTCGGCGCGGGCGTCGACCACCTGCACTACGACGGCGCGGTGGTCGACGCGCCCGAGTTGACGCCGAAGCAGCGCGTGGACCGGTTCACGGAGTTCGTCGAGGCCCTCGACGGGCTGCTGATGACCGACAAGTTCGACTTCGAGGGCGAGTATTACCGGGCCCGCGAAGCCCGCAACCTGCCCGGCCCGGTCCAGCGGCCGCGGCTGCCGTTCGTCGTCGCGGCGAACGGCCCGCGCACGATGACCCTGGCGGCGCGCTTCGGCGCCGGCTGGGTGACGACGGGCAAGGGCGGCGCGACCGCCGACGAGTGGTGGCACGGGATCAAGGAACTCACCGAGGTCTTCGACCGGCGGCTGGACGCGGCGGGCCGGGACCGGGCGAGCATCCAGCGGCACCTCAGCCTGGACTCGTCGCCGGTGTTCTCACTGAGCAGCGTGGAGGCGTTCCGCGACGCGGTGGGCCGCGCGGGGGAGCTGGGCTTCACCGACGTGATCTCGCACTGGCCGCGGTCGTCGTCGCCGTACGAGGGCCGCGAAGCCGTCCTGGAGCAGGTCGCGAGCGACGTCCTGCCGGAACTCCGCGCCGGCTGACCGGACTTTGGCCAACGGGGGGATCGTTAGGCCGAACGAGTGACATCCGGCTGATCGGGAAACCGATTCACGTCCCGCCGGCGTCAGGGTTCATGGAGGGACGAGAGATCGGCCCCGGGGGTACGGAAGCCCTCGTGGCCGCGGCTGGGGGCCGCGGCCACGAGGGCTGCTTCACTTCACGATCCGGTAGATCACCGCACCCGGGTTCCGGTAGACGACCTGGACGAAGTCGTGGCCGTCGAGGTGCCGCAGGCCCGGCGCGATCGGGGTGTCGCGGCGGATGGTGCCGCTGCCGACCAGCACGTAGTGGATGTTCAGCCGGTGAACCGCCGCGCGGACTTCGGGGTCGCTGTCGTAGTCGCCGAAGTGCTGGGCCAGGTAGGTCGCGTCCGGCGGCGCGACGCCCGCGTCGTAGTGGCCGGCCACCGGGTGCACGCCGGTCAGCGCGTACATCCAGGCCGTGCCGTCGAGCCGGTCGTTGAGCACCTTCTGGCCGGCCGGGATGCCGAGCGTGCCGAGCTTCTCCATCGCTTCGATCTCGTCGGCGCTCACCGGCGGGACGACCTCGCCGGGCAGGCCGTTGTAGTACAGCAGCGACACCGTCTTGGCGTTGGCCGCGCGGTAGAACCCGCCGGTCAGCACGCCCATCGCCACGACGAGCAGCACCGCCGACGCGAGCCCGGCCCGGCCGGTCAGCCACGGCCGCGCCCGCACCCAAGCGCGCCCGCGGGCGGCCTTCGTCAGCCACCGCTGCGTCTCGCTCATCCCGTGCGCGGCGAGCAGGCACATCGGGATCGCCGCCAGCGCCATCAGCCGGAACCGGTCGTTCCACCAGGGCCGTGACAAGCTGATCACCCAGTGTTCGCCGCCGAAGCACGCGACGACCACGAACAGCGCGGACAGCCCGGCCGCCGAGAGCAGCAGCCAGCGCATCCGCCGCAGCGCGAGGGCCGTGAGCACGCCGATCGCGAGGAACACCGTCAGCCAGAGCTGCGGCACCGGCAGCACCTGCTTGAAGGTCGCCAGCATCAGCAGCGCCTTCCCCACCGGCATGTGCGAGCCCCACGCGTAGTACGGGTACGACCCGGACGTGAAGCCGATCGCGCCGAGGATCATCGGCGCGGCCAGCACCCCGGCGACGACCATCACCGGCACCATCCGCAGGACGTCGCCGCCGACGACCCGCCAGGCGCGCTTGCCCTCGGGGACGCCGTCGACGCGCTTGCCCCGCAGCGCCCGGTACCACCGCTGCACCACCAGCGGGAACGCGAAGAGGATCGCCCCGAACAGGGCGCTCGAGTGCGCGGCGAGCAGGCCGGTCGCGCTCAGCGCCAGCACCGCGCCGGTGTCGGCGCCCGGCCGCACGACGAACCGCTGCAGCGCGACCACCGCCAGCGGCGTCAGCACGATGCCGAGCGCGAAGGGCAGCAGCCCGCTCGACACCGACTCGTACGCCCCGGTCGTCGCGCCGCCCGCGACCAGCGCGGCGCTGCCCGCGAACACCGCGCGGCCGCTCAGCTGGCGCACCACCGTGGCCATGGCCAGCGCGAACAGCCCGGCGATCGGCATCGTGACCGCGTTCAGCGTGACCGGGATCGACGTCCCGGACAGCTGATAGACCAGGGCGCCGACCAGGTGGTAGCCGTTCGGGTAGAAGGAGCCGGCCGGGTACCAGTTGATGGTGCCCATGCCGGTCAGGGAGCCGTCACCGGTTTCGGCGATGTAGCGGATGCCGTTCGCGTGGAAGACGGTGTCCCAGCGCTGGAACACCGCGGTCGTCCCGCCGCGGCCGGACACCACGACGACGATCGACACCGCGACGGCGATCGCGACGCAGGCACCGACGGCCAGGTGCGCCCGCCGCGTCCACGGCAGCGGCGGCTCCTCCGCACCCGGCGTCGACCAGCCTCGGGCGGTCGCGAGCCGGCGCAGGCCGAACAGCACCCCGGCGAGCAGCAGGGTGCACGCGGCGACGCTCAGCGAGCCGTACGGCACGTGCGCGATCGCCAGCCAGGGGCCGGCCAGGCCGGTCACGGCGTAGCTGAGCAGCGGCGCGAGCCCGGCGAGCGCCCAGCCGCGCAGGCCGGCGGCCCACCCGACGAGCCCGCCGGGGACCGCCAGCACGGCCAGGTAGGTGGCCACCGCGGCGAAGTAACTCCAGAAGTCCTCGGGTGCAGGCACTGCTTTCCAGGTGTGTCGTAGGCCGAAATGTGATAGTCGGGTGCAGGCCGTGCGACCGACCTGCGTACCCTCGACGCCCGTGAGCGCGCACACGAACCCCGCACAGATTACTGAAGACGATTTCGCAGGTTACGACCTCGTCGTCGTCGGGTCCGGTTTCTTCGGCCTGACCGTCGCCGAACGGGCCGCGACCGAGCTGGGCAAGAAGGTCCTCGTCCTCGAGCGGCGCAGCCACCTCGGCGGCAACGCGTACTCGGAGCCCGACCCGGAGACCGGGATCGAGGTGCACAAGTACGGCGCGCACCTGTTCCACACCTCGAACAAGCGCGTCTGGGAGTACGTGAACCGCTTCACCGAGTTCACCAACTACCAGCACCGGGTGTTCGCGCGGGTCAAGGACCAGGTCTACTCGTTCCCGATGAACCTGGCGCTGATCAACCAGTTCTTCGGCAAGTCGCACACCCCGGACGAGGCCCGCGAGCTCATCGCGAAGCAGTCCTCCGAGTTCGAGACCAGCGCCGCGCAGAACCTCGAGGAGAAGGCGATCTCGCTGGTCGGCCGGCCCCTCTACGAGGCGTTCATCCGCGGGTACACCGCGAAGCAGTGGGAGAACGACCCCAAGAACCTGGGCGAGAACATCATCACGCGCCTGCCGGTCCGGTACAACTTCGACAACCGGTACTTCAACGACACCTACGAGGGCCTGCCCGTCAACGGGTACACCGCGTGGCTCGAGAAGATGGCCGAGCACGAGAACATCGAGATCCGGCTGAACGTCGACTACTTCGACGTGCGCGAGCACATCCCGGCGGGCACCCCGACCGTCTACACCGGGCCGCTGGACCGCTACTTCGGCTACTCGGCGGGCAAGTTCACCTGGCGCACCGTGGACTTCGAGTCCGAGGTCGCGGAGACCGGTGACTTCCAGGGCACCTCGGTCGTCAACTACAACGACCAGGAAGTCCCCTTCACCCGCATCATCGAGTTCCGCCACTTCCACCCGGAGCGGGACTACCCCAAGGACAAGACGGTCATCTTCCGCGAGTACTCCCGCTTCGCGGGCGAGGACGACGAGCCGTACTACCCGATCAACACCCCGGAGAACCGCGAGAAGCTCGAGGCCTACCGCGAGCTGGCCAAGACCGAGGCGCGCGAGAAGAACGTCCTGTTCGGCGGCCGGCTCGGCACGTACAAGTACCTCGACATGCACATGGCCATCGGCTCGGCGCTCTCGGCGTTCGACAACAAGATCGCCCCGCACCTGACCGACGGCGCGCCGCTCGACGGGTCCCTCGATGCTTGAGAAGGGCAGCCCGACGGGCGAGGTCGCGGTCCTGGCGAAGGCCCAGGGGTTTCTGAAGAGTGAAGCTTCGGTGAAGGCTGCTCGCGGCATGTCCCACTTCGGTGAGCACGCGATCGGCTGGTTCGGCCTGGGCCTTCTCGGTGCCGTGGTCGACAAGAAGCGGCGCAAGGACTGGCTGGTCGCGTCGGCCGGTGTCGTGGGTGCGCACGCCGCGTCGATCGCGGTGAAACGCGTGGTCAGGCGGCCCCGACCGGACCACCCGAGCGTGGAGGTACTGGTCGGCACGCCGAGCAAGCTGAGCTTCCCGTCGTCGCACGCGACGTCCACGACGGCGGCGGCGGTGCTCTACTCCGGATTGACCGGGCGTAACCTGGTGCCCGCCCTGGTACCGCCGATGCTCGCCTCGCGGCTCGTGCTCGGCGTTCACTATCCGACAGACGTCCTGGCCGGTGCGGCCCTCGGGGGGCTCGTCGGTGGACTGATACGACGGAAGCTGAAGAGAAACCCATGAGCGAAACGACCGAGCAGCGCCCCAGTGATGAAACGGCCGTGACTCCTGAGGCTCCCGAGACACCAGGGACCCCGGAGACAGCGGCACGCAGCCCGTTCGGCCTGGTCGCCGGCGTCATCAAGACGGCGCGGCCGCGGCAGTGGGTGAAGAACGTCCTGGTCTTCGCGGCCCCGTTCTTCGCGTTCTCGAAGTCGACCGACCGCACCGGTCTCCTGATCGACGCGATCATCGCCTTCGTGGCTTTCTCGCTGACGGCGAGCTCGGTCTACCTCATCAACGACGCCATCGACGTCGAGGCCGACCGGGCCCACCCGACCAAGCGGAACCGGCCGATCGCGGCCGGGATCGTGCCGGTCCCCGTCGCGTACGTCGCCGCGGTCGTGTTCTTCCTGGCCGGTCTCGGCGTGTCGTTCGCGGCGAGCTGGCAGCTCGCCGTGGTGCTGGGCGTCTACGAGGCCGTCCAGCTCGGCTACTGCTTCGGCCTGAAGCACCAGCCGGTGGTCGACCTGGCCATCGTCGGCTCGGGCTTCCTGATGCGGTCCATCGCCGGCGGTGTCGCGGGCGGCATCGCGCTTTCGCAGTGGTTCCTGCTGGTCACGGCGTTCGGCTCGCTGTTCATGGTGGCCGGGAAGCGCTACGCGGAGATCATGCTGTTCGAGCGCACCGGCGCGAAGATCCGGTCGTCGCTGAAGAAGTATTCGGCCAGCTACCTGCGGTTCGTCTGGGCGACGTCGGCGGCGATCCTGATCATGTCGTACTGCCTGTGGGCGTTCGAGATCCGCCAGACCGAGCACAACTCGGTGTGGGCGCTCATCTCGATGGTGCCGTTCCTGGTGGCGGTGCTGCGCTACGCGGTGGACGTCGACGGCGGCATCGCGGGCGAGCCGGAGGAGATCGCGCTCAAGGACCGCATCCTGCAGGTGCTGGGCGCGACCTGGGTCGTCACGCTGTTCCTGTCGTTCTACCTGTGACTCATGGCGGATCGACAGGTCCGCTTCAGGTCTTCCACAGCTGAGCGGCGCATCCTGAGGTGGTGGGGGCGGGCAGTGCGCCCGTCCCCGTGACCACAGGAGCGACCATGAACGACCAGCCGCGCGAGGAGAAGGTCCCGGAGGGGACCGACCAACCGACCGTCGAGCAGCCCACGACTGTGCAGCCCACGGCCGAGGCGGCTGCCACTCCGGCTCCCGCCGCCGACCAGGCCTCAGCTGCCCCACACGCGCCGGAGACCGCCGGGCCCGCCTCCCCGGCCGACGGGCCCTCTACGGCGGACCAGACGGCTGCTCACGGCCGGCAGCCGCCACCCACCCCGCAGCTCTCCCAGCCCGGCCCCGGCCAGGCCTACGGCGCCTGGGGCTCGCCTCCGGCCGCTCGGCGGCAGCCCGGCGGGTTCCGGCGGTTCGCCGGGCACCGCGCCACCCAGCTGGTCGGCGTCGGCGTGCTGGGTGTCCTGATCGGCGGGGGCATCGTCGGCGGGATCGCGGCGGCCACCGACCACCGCGGCGGCCGGCCGGCCATCCACCGGCAGTACGACGGCCCGAACGGCAACCAGGGCAACCAGGGTTTCAACGGCCACGGCCCGGGCTTCCGGGGCGGCCACTCGGGCAGTTCGGGTAACTCGGGCAACTCCGATTCCGGCGACGGCATCTGACCGGCATCCGACCGAATGTGTCCTGAGCCACCCGTACCCCGCTCAGATCACAGAAGCATCACGAGCGGGGTACGGTGGCTCGGATGCGAAGCGCCTCCGCAGAACTCCCCAAGGCCGCCGGTGCGCTGCCGGCGGCCCTGCCCGTCGCCCGATCGTGGGTCCTCCCGTCGGCGGCCGCGGCGGCCTCCGTGCTGGTGTTCGCCCTGGTCAGCCACCATCTCATCGATGACACGTACATCACGCTGTCCTACGCGAAGAACCTCGCCTTCCACGCCCACTGGGGCCTGATCGAACAGGGGACGGCGAACACCGCGACGTCCCCGCTGAACGTCCTGGCCCTCGCGGCGGTCACGTTCGTCGTCCGGGACGCCTTGCCGGCCGCCGGGATCGTGTTCGTCGCCGCGCAGGTGCTGCTCGTGCTGGGCCTGCGCCGCCTGGGCGAGCGCACCGGCCTGCCGGCGGCGTTCGCGCCGCTGACGTTCGCGTTGCTGCTGGTCAACCCGCTGCTGCTGTCCTCGATCGGGCTCGAGGTGGCGCTCGGGGCCACCGGCGTCGTGTGGACGCTGGTCTACGCGGGGGAGCGCCGGCCGGGCCGCCTCGGCGTCGTGATCGGGCTGCTCGCGCTCATCCGGATCGACCTGCTGCTGATCGCGGCGGTCCTGTTCGCGGCCCGCCGCGAATTCTGGGACGGCATCTGGCGGACGGCGTTCGCGGCGCTCGCGGTGACGCTGCCGTGGTTCGCGTTCAGCTGGGTGGTGCTCGGCTCGGCGGTGCCGGACACGCTGGTCATCAAGATCAGCCAGCAGTCCTGGGGACCGTTCGGCTTCACCAACGGCCCGCTGCTGTACTGGCGCAACTTTCCGGCCGCGGCGGCGCTGTCGTTCCTGCCGCTGCTGCTCGCCGGCCTGGCGGGAGTGGTGTGGATCGTCCAGTACCGCCTCGGCTCGGAGACCGCCCGCCGCCTGACGCCGTTCGCGGCGCTCGCCGTAGCGGGTGCCCTGCACTACCTGGCCTACAGCCGGCTGGGCGTGCCGCCGTACCACTGGTACTACGCGCCGAGCATCATCGGCGCGACGATCTTCCTCGCCGCGTACGCGTCAGCAGTGCCGGAGCGGGTGCGGCGCGGGACGTGGACGCTGGCCGGCCTGGCGCTGGCGGCGAGCGTCGCGGTGTACGCGCTGCCGGGCATCCCCCGCCAGTTCGCGCCGATCACCAGCAACCACGCGTCGACGACGGAGTACCGCGAAATCGGCCGTCAGCTGGCGGCGATCGCCCACGGCCGCAAGGTCGAGACGGCGGGCGAGGTGGGCGCGCTGGCGTACGCGTGCGACTGCGAGCTGGTCGACGAGTTCTCCGACCGCGGCGCGGTCGACCCGGCGATCACGGAGACGAAGCGCCGCAGCGGCGAGGTCGGCCGCGCGCTGCTGGAAGCCAACTTCCACAACTTCGACCACAGCGTGACGCCGCTCAGCCCGGACCTGGTCCTGGCGACGACCCGCCGCGCACCGCCGCCGGCGGCACTGGCGAGCTGGCACATCGATTCGCCGTGGATGGGCAGCCAGAACCTGTACCTGCTGCCCGCCCACGCCACCGGCGGCTGAGGGACGCGCTGGGCGGGACGGAGACGGTCCGCGTGCTGAAGTTCTTCGCCGAAGACCCGGCCCTCGCGGTGCGGGCCTTCGGCGAAGCTTGAAACTCAGATCGGGAGCTTGCGGAAGATCGGCCGCGGGACGTGCCGCAGCGCCGACATCACCAGGCGGAACTGCGCCGGAGCCCACACCAGGTCCTTGCCGGAGCGAGCGGCCGTGACGGCGATCTCCGCGACCTGCTCGGCCGTCTGCGCCAGCGGAGCGTCCTTCAGGCCCGCGGTCATCTTCGTCTTGACGTGACCCGGGCGGACGACGGTCACCTTCACGCCGTGCGGCGCGAGGGCCTCGCCGAGGCCCAGGTAGAAGCCGTCGAAACCGGCCTTGGTCGAGCCGTAGACGAAGTTGGACCGCCGGACGCGCTCGCCGGCCACCGACGACAGCGCGATCACCGTGCCGTGGCCCTGCACCTTGAGCTTCTCCGACAGCGCGACTCCCACCGACACCGCGGCGGTGTAGTTCACGGTCGCCAGCTCGACGGCCTTCGCGTGGTCCTGCCAGACCTCTTCCGGGTCACCGAGCAGGCCGAACGCCACGACCGCGACGTCGATGTCGCCGCCTTCGAACGCCTTGGCCAGCACACCGGGGTGCGACGCCGTGTCCGTGGCGTCGAAGTCCACAGTGGACACCTCGGCGCCCTTGTCCTTCAGGCGCTGGGCGGCCGCGTCGAGCCGCGGCGACGGCCGGGCGGCCAGCACGACCCGCAGCGGCTTCTCGGCCAGGTACTTCTCGGCGATCGCCAACGCGATGTCGGACGTGCCGCCGAGCAGAAGAAGGGATTGGGGGTTGCCCACCGCGTCGATCACAGTTCGAGCCTCCGGCTCATGTCAGAGGCGAAAACGCCTTCGGGGTCGATGGAAGCGCGCACCTTGCGCCATTCTTCGAGCCGCGGGTACATCTTCGCGAACGTCTCGGGCGACGTACGCGAGTCCTTCGCGGTGTACAGCCGCCCGCCCGCGGCCAGCACGGCCTCGTCGAGCTCCAGGCAGAACCGGCTCAAGCCGCGCTTGACCGGGAAGTCCACGCTGAGCATCCAGCCCGGCGCCGGCCACGACATGGGCGCCGGGTTGGCCTCGCCCATCCGCTTCAGCACGTTCAGGAACGAGTAGTGGCCCGACGTCGCGATCCGCCGGCAGATCGCCTTGAGCTGGTCCTCCGCGCCGAACGGGACGGAGAACTGGTACTGCAGGAAGCCCTTGGAGCCGTAGGCGCGGTTCCACTCGCTCAGCATGTCGAGCGGGTGGTAGAACTGCGTCAGGTTCTGGATCTTGCCCCGGGCGCCCCTCTTCGGCACCGTCTTCTGCCACAGCTCGTTGATCAGCCCGAAGGTGAGCTTGTTGCCCAGCCCGTTCGGGAAGACGTCCGGCAGCGTCGCCAGCTGCGGCGCGTCGAACTTCAGGGGCTCGGACCGCAGCTTCGGCGGCAGCTCGTCCAGCTTCGCGAGCGAGCCGCGCGAGAACGTCGCCCGGCCGAGCCGGTGGTCCGACGAGATCAGGTCCGGCACCGACATCGAGTAGTCGTAGGTCAGGTCCGAGCCGTCGGTGAACAGGCCGAGCGTCTCGTCCAGGTTCGCCGTGCGATCGGCGTCCACGATGAAGTACGCGGTCTCGGTCTTCTTCATCCGGACCTTCGCCCGGACGATGATCCCGGTCAGCCCGATGCCGGCCACGGTCGCCCAGAACAGCTCGGCGTCCTGGCCCTCCGGCGTCAGCGTGCGCACCTGGCCGTCCGCGGTCAGCAGATCCATCGACACGACGTGGTTGCCGAAGCTGCCCGCGCTGTGGTGGTTCTTGCCGTGGATGTCGTTCGCGATCGCGCCGCCGATCGTCACCTGGCGGGTGCCCGGCAGCACCGGGACCCACAGGCCGTACGGCAGCGCCTCGCGCATCAGCTTGTCGAGGCTGACCCCGGCGTCCAGGTCGACGACGCCCGAGCCGGGGTCGATCGAGTGGATCCGGTCCAGCGCGGTCATGTCCACGACCAGGCCGCCCGCGTTCTGCGCCGGGTCGCCGTAGGAGCGGCCGAGGCCACGCGCGATGACGCCGCGTGCACCCGCCTGGGCGACGGCCCGCGCGATGACCTCGACGTCCGGGGTGGACAGGACGTCGGCGACGGTCGGTGCGGTGCGTCCCCAGCCGGTGAGCGTGCGACGCTGTGTCTCGGATGCATGGGTCACCCGACCAGGGTAGCCACGCCGAACGACGCCCGAGACGTGACCCTGAAGTGCCCGCTTCTACACTTTGCGCATCAAGGCACAAGCGCCCGCGCGGGTGACCATGACTCAGGCAATGAGGTAATGCAGTGGTGGCGACCGATCCGCAAGCCGACACAGCGGCTGCTCAGTCCACTCCAGGACTGGTGGGCCAGCTCATCCGCTTCGCCCTGATCGGGGGCTTCTGCGCCCTGATCGACCTGGGCACCTACACGCTGCTGACCCAGCTGGCCGGGATGGCCGCTTCACCGTGGGTCGACATCGCTCGCGCTATCAGTTTCATCGTGGGCACGACCACGGCGTTCTTCCTGAACCGGAAGTTCACCTTCGCCGGCGGGCGCCGCGACGGGAAGGCGCAGGTCGGCTCGTTCGTCCTGCTCTACACCGTGACGTTCTTCGTCGCGGTCGGGGTGAACCAGCTCATGCTGCAGGTGCTGCCGGAGTCGGCGTGGCAGCACACGCTGTGCTGGGCCGTGTCGCAGGCCACCGCCACCGTGATCAATTTCGTGATGCTGAAGTGGGTCGTCTTCCGCGAACCGTCGACTGAGGAGAACTGAGGAACCAATGCCCGGTAAAACAGCCACCCCGGCGCCGACCCAGACAGCCGGCGCGGCCGCCGAGACGCGGTTCACCGAGCACACTCCGCAGGGTCGCCTGACGGCGCAGCGCGGGCTCTACGCCGGCCCGGCCCCGATCGTCAGCAAGGACCTGTACGCCGAGCTCGAGTGGGGCTCGGCCGTGCGGGAACGTGCGGCGATCACCGTCGAGCCGGCCTCCAAGGTGTCGGGCAACACGTACTTCGGCCGGTTCCCGGCCAGCTACTGGCAGCGGTGGACGACGGTGACCGAAGTCTCGGTCGAGGCCGTCGTCACCGGCACCGGCCTGCTGTCCATGGGCGCTTCGGACGTCGAGGGCGAGCCCCGCGTCGTCGCCGCCGAGCAGGTCACCGACGCCAAGCAGGTCAAGGTGGCGCTGACCGGCAAGCTGGACAAGTTCTACGACGGCGGCGCGCTCTGGCTCGACCTCGAGACCGAGGGCGGCCAGACGCTGCGCGTCGAGCAGGTCCGCTGGACGGTCGAAGCTCCGGAGAAGATCCGCCCGACCGCGGTGACCATCTGCACGATGAACCGCGCCGACGACTGCCTGAAGAACCTGCAGGCCCTCGCCGCGGACGTCTCGTCGCTGGAGACCCTGGACGCGATCTACGTCGCCGACCAGGGCACCGACCTCGTCGAGTCCCGCGAAGGCTTCGAGCAGGTCGCCAAGGACCTCGCCGACAAGCTGCACTACATCAAGCAGCCCAACCTCGGCGGCGCCGGCGGCTTCACCCGCGGCCTCTTCGAGGTGGCCGGGCACACCGCGACCGAGCACGCGAACGTCCTGTTCATGGACGACGACGTCCTGCTCGAGCCGGACCTGGTGATCCGGATGACGGCGTTCTCCAACCGCGCCGCCAACCCGATCATCGTCGGCGGCCAGATGCTGAACCTGTTCCACCCGAACCAGCTGCACGTCGGCGCCGAGTACGCCCGGCTCAACACGCTGGAACCCGGTCAGCCGGTCGAGCACTCGCTGTCCACCGCCGACCTGCTCGGCGTGGACGAGGAGACGCTGAAGCCGAATCGCCAGGAGCGCCGTCTCGACGCCGGCTACAACGGCTGGTGGTCCTGCCTGATCCCCTACGAGGTCGTCCAGGCCACCGGCTACCCGCTGCCGTTCTTCTTCCAGTGGGACGACGCCGAGTACTCCTACCGGGCCCGCGCGCACGGCTTCCCGACCGTCACCCTGCCGGGTGCCGGCGTGTGGCACGCGGACTTCCACATGAAGGACTGGGACGAGTGGCACCGGTACTTCAACCTGCGCAACTCGATCATCACCGCCGCGCTGCACTCGCCGTTCAACCTCAACCTGCTTTCGCGGGTCCTGATCGCGCAGCTGATCCGCTACCTGCTGGGCATGCAGTACGGGCTGTCGGCGACGCTGATCAAGGCCGTCGAGGACTTCCTGCAGGGCCCGGAGGTCCTGCGTGACGGCGGCGTCGAGGCGATGAAGGAGATCCGCCGCATCCGCGACGCCTACCCGGAGACCAAGCGCCACAAGGCCACCGACGTCCCGGGCATCGCGTCCAACGACATCGGCATCATCAACAGCGCGCCGCGGCCCAGCATGCAGCGCCTGGTGCTGATCAAGCGGGTCCTCGACCGGGTGCTCGGCCGCAGCCGGTTCGGGCTCGGCGCGGTGCCGATCGACGAGGCCAACTGGTGGCACATCGCGCTGTTCGACACCGCGGTGGTCACCGACGCCAGCCAGGAAGGCGTCCGCGTCCGGTCGTACGACCGGGTGAAGATGTTCGCGCTGGCCAAGCAGGGCGCGCGGGTCATCCAGCGGCTGCGCAAGGAAGGCGCGGCGGTGCAGGAGCAGTACAAGCGCGCCATGCCCGAGCTCACCTCGCGCGAGAACTGGAAGCGCCTGTACAAGCTCTGAGGTTTCTTCGCCGAAGGCCGTCTCACATTCGTCGTGAGGCGGCCTTCGCCGTGTCAGCCGTGCATGCCGAACACCGTGGTCTTCCGCGTGAGGTCGTCGAGGTAGGCGGCGGCGACGTGGGCGAAGTTGATCGCGACCTCGGAGTGGTCCTTGGTGGTCACCGTCTCGACGGCGCCCGCCTTGACGAGCTGGGCGAGCTTGCCCGCCAGCTTCCCGGATTCTTCGGTGGTCAGCGCGAACAGCAGCGGCTCGCCGCCGGTCGCCAGGTGCAGCACGAGTGCGGGTTTCGGGTCAGCCATGCGTCCATCGGACCAGCGGCGATCTTGCCCGGCAAGTGGGTTCGCTGAGGGCCTAGCTGTTTTTCGGGGGCTCCGGGTGGCGGAGCCCCGGTTGCCACAGCGGCCGGGTGGACTACCGTTTTCGGCGAAGGCCGGACTCATCCGCGGGGGGTTGGAAGCGAATGCCGCACTCGTTCTCGCTGTCACTGGCGGCGGTGGACATCCTGCTCGAGCAGCTCGGGCTCGGCCGCGCGCCGACGCCGTTCGAGGTCCCGCACGTCGGCACGACCGTCGAGCAGCGCGCGATGATCCGCGACGCCGTCGTCCGCGACCTGACCGGCCGCGGGCTGTGGAGCCGCGGCCGCCTCGACCCGGACGCCGAGCTGGCGCTGGCCACCTTCGTCCGGGGCAGTGTGACGATCAACGCGGCCGCGGAGCTCGGCGACCGGCACCTGTTCGCCCGGGTCGCCTCCGACGGCCAGTTCGCGGTGCTCGCCCGGCAGCAGGACAACCTGATCGTCTTCGAGGAGGTCCGCCCGACCGGCATCGTCCCGGCGATCGTCGACCTGCTCCCGCTCACCCCGGCCGCGCCGGGCCAGTCGGTCACCATCACGCGCCCCGCGGAACAGCCCCGCCACCAGCGCCGCGACGACGCGTACGACCCGTTCGCCGGCGTCACCGGCCCGCGCTCGCACAGCGGCGGGGCCGGCGGCCCTCAGCTGAGGATGATCGAGCGCGTCTTCCAGGAGCCGAAGAAGCGCATCGGCCAGTTCACGGCCCAGACCCGCGGCGGCGCGTTCCCCCCGCTGGCCTGGTTCGACACCCCGTCCGGCCGCTGGCTGATGTCCTCACGGGCGGCCGCGGACGGCCAGCGCTGGATCACCTACGCCCCGGCCGACAACGCGCGCCTGGCCCAGCAGCTGTACGCCCAGCTCGAAGGCCGGTTCTGAGCCTCGGGAACCACCGGCGGCGGGGCTGCGTCCCAGGTGAAGATCGGTGAACGGCCGTGGCGGAGGGTGCCCGGCTAGTAGACTCCCGGGTGCACGCGTACGGGTGAAGTGATTCGGGGTGGAACAGCGATGCTGATTGCCGATGGCGGTGGCGGATCGATGTCGGACATCGTCAACCCGCTCTCGTCCGGAGCCATGAAAGAGGCGGTGCAGAGCGTCACCGCGGAAACGCAGAAGCTGGTCGCCGCGGCGAGCAGCGGTGGCTTCAGGATCAGTCCGGAAGGCGTCGAACCGATCCGCAAGGCGCTGAAGGAACTGATCGACGACCTTGGGCTCCTCAGCAACAAGGTCGCGAACCTGAACCAGGCGCCCAAGCTGGGGAACCACCCGTACGGCCACACCGTCGCGGCGCACGACCACAAGGGTGCCGCGGACGCCGAGGGGTCCGCGGGCGTGGTGCTCAACCAGCTCATGGTGGTGGCCCAGCAAGCGGACAAAGCGCTCGGGGAGGCCGCGGCGAAGTACTCGGAGTCCGAGAACACCGCTCTCGACCACCTGAAAGCCAAGCACTAGGAAATGATGAAACTTCTCGCGCGCGCTGTCCTGCCTGTCGTCGCCGGCGGGTTCCTGCTCGCCGGGTGCACGAGCACCCAGACCGGCATGGCTTCGCCTGCCGGAACTCCGTCGTCCGCCCCGTCGTCCGCCCCGGAGACGTCGAGTTCGTCCGGCGCCGGACAGGCCTCCACCACTTCGCTTCAACCCTGCACTGTCCTCGCCGCTTCCGATCTCAGTGGCTACGGTTCCTTCAAGGACGCCATCGAGGAGAACGCTTCGGACGCGCGGACCTGCACCTATCAGAAGAAGACCGAAACGGCGAGTGAAGAGGGCCTGGTCGTCAGTGTCGTCATCCGTGACAACGCCGGGCTCGACCAGACCAACGACACCGGCGCCGGCGTGCAGGACAAGCAGGTGAACGGGCGTAAGGCGAAGGTTGCGCCGAGCCCGGCACCGACCGGCTGCGTCGTCGCTCTCGGTGTGGGGGACAAGGCGCGGGTGGATGTGACCGTGACCGCCGTCAGCACCGTCGACAAGGCCTGCCAGCTCGCCGGAGACGTGGCCGGCAAGAGCGTCGAGCCGAAGCTGCCCAAGGGGTAAGGGGAGTTCTGATGACCACACCGGGAAAGCTGCCGCCGACTCCCGACCTGCCGGTGGAAAAAATCGAGGCCATGTCGCCGCCGGACCGCCACGACTACCTCATGCGAAAGGCCAACGAGGAGGGCTTCGGGCCCGACAGCGGGCTGTTCGGGTACATCAAGCAGGCCTTCGCGCGGTGGGGCGCGGAGAACCAGGACCAGCAGATCGGCGACAAGAACGTCAAGGCCGCCACCACGGGCCGCGACGTCGACTACGTCCAAGGCCTGCACGCGCCCAACGCGGACTACAAGGGCAACGAACACACGCAGCTGAAGGCGTTCCTGGACAACAACCTGAGCGTCGACCAGGTCTCCAACGTTTCGCGCGCCTACCACGGCGTCCACGAGGTCTTCGACAAGTTCTCGAAGACGATGACCACCGCGGTCAACTCCTCCAAGGGCACGTGGGAAGGCAGCGCGGCCGAGAACGCGCAGCAGTACTTCACCAGCCTGAGCAAGTGGTCGGACGCGAACGCCCAGAACGCGAAGCTGGCCTCGGAGACGATCTACGAGCAGGGGCAGGCCGCGTCCACGGCGAAGAACTCCATGCCGGCGCCGATCCCGTTCAGCTGGACCGACGAGTTCAAGGGCTGGGTGACGTCGAACCCGCTCAACCTGGCCGACAACGTCGACAAGTCCCTCCAGAAGCAGAAGGACAGCCAGGCGGCGCACGACGAGGCCGCGAGCGTCATGTCGACCTACGACAAGAGCCTCTATGAGGCCGCGTCGAAGCAGCCCGCCTTCGCGCCGCCGCCGAGCTTCAGCACCGGTGGGGGCACCGGCGATCCCAACGGCGGCGGGGACAAGAACGGCATCAACCTCCCGTCCGGCGCGAACAACCCCGGCTCCTCGGTGAACCTCCCGGGTGGGGGTGCCAGTACCCAGGGCTTCCTGCAGGGTGGTGGTGGCCCCCTCGGCTCGGGGGCCGCGGCGCACTTCTCCGGTCCCGGCTCGACCACCGGGGCGGGGTTGGTGCCGTCCGGCACCACGCCGTCCAGTTTCACGCCCGGCTCGATTCAGGGCGGGGGATCGTCGAACCCGAACCAGTCCCTCGGCGGCATGCCGCCGATGAGCCCGATGCCCATGGGCGGCATGACCAACTTCGGCGGCGACGAGGCCTACAACTCCAAGGTCGGCGGGGGCAGCGGCCGCGGTGGTGGCGGCGGTTTCGGCCCCGGCGGCTCGGGCGCGGGCAACGCCACGGGCGCGGGTGCCGCGTCGGGCGCGGCCCGGCCGGGCGGCATCGGCGCGGCAGAATCTGCCGCCGGCCGCGGCATGGGTGGCCTCGGTTCCGGTGGCGCGGGTGGCCGCGGTGGCATGGGCCCCGGCGGCGGCATGGCCCGTGGCCAGAAGGGCGAAGGCGACGAGGACACCGAGCACTCGCGTCCGACGTACCTGGTCGAGGGCGACCCCGACGAGGTCTTCGGCACCGACCTGCGGACCGCTCCGCCGGTCATCGGCGAGTAAGACGAGAAAGGGCCCCCGCGGTGCGGGGGCCCTTTTCGCGGGAAACCTAGTAGCGGTAGAACTTCTCCGCGCGGCCCTGGCGCACCAGCTTCAGCCACTGCAGGAACGCCTTCGGGTCCCGCTTCACGCCCACGAAGTACAGTCCGAAGCGGACGATCTCCAGCGCGCCGATCTTCCGCATGCCCGGCTGGGACAGCAGGTAGCCGCGGTTGCGGTAGGTGTAGTAGCGCTTGACCTCGTTCTCCGGGTCCTGCGCGTGGAACTTGCCGCCCAGCATGGGCTTGAACTCGTCCGAGCCGTCCGGGTGCAGGTACTTCGTCTTCAGCGACGTGCCGAACGGCAGTCCCGAGCGGACCAGCCGCCGGTGCAGCTCGACCTCGTCGCCGCGGAAGAACAGGCGCAGGTCCGGCACCCCGACGACGTCCAAAGTGGACGCCCGGAAGAGTGCGCCGTTCATCAGGGACGCGATGCCCGGCAGGAAGTCCACGCCCAGCTCGGACTGCGACCGCTTCCAGGTCAGGCCGCGGCGCAGCGGGAACGCCAGCTTGTCGGGCGCGTCGATGTTGGACACCACCGGCGAAATCTCCGCCAGGCCCCGCTTTTCCGCTTCCTCGAGCAGGATGGCGAGGACGTTCTCGTCGGCCGGACGCCCGTCGTCGTCGGCCAGCCAGACCCAGTCCGCGCCCAGCGACAGCGCGTGCAGCATGCCCAGCGCGAACCCGCCGGCGCCGCCGAGGTTCCGGTGCGACGGCAGGTACGTGTGCGGCAGCGGGTAGTTCCCGACGACTTCGCGGGCCGAGTCGTCCGGCCCGTTGTCCACCACGACCAGGTGGTCGACCGGCCGGGTCTGGGCCGCGATGACCTTCAGCGAGTCCGCGAGCAGCTCGCGCCGGTGCCGCGTGACGACCACGCCGACGACCGCGCCGTCGGGCAGCTGCCGGGTCTCGCTGGACATCATTCCCCGCCGTTCGTCGTCGCCACCGGCTCGATGCCGAGGCGCTGCAGCGTTTCCTTGCTCATGTCCGCGAACGGGTCGCGGCCCTTGTATCCGGTGAGGACGTCCCGCAGCGATCCTCGTTGCTTGATGTGGCCTTCGTCCATCCAGAGGGCGGAGTCGCACAGCTCGAACAGGAACTCGTCGGCGTGGCTGGCGAAAACCAGGATGCCGGAGCGCTTCACCAGGTCCTTGAGCCGGTCGCGGGCCTTGTTGAGGAACGCCGCGTCGACCGCGCCGATGCCCTCGTCGAGGATCAGGATCTCGGGGTCGATCGAGGTGACGACACCCAGCGCCAGCCGCACGCGCATACCCGTCGAGTACGTCCGCAGCGGCATCTGCAGGTAGTCGCCGAGCTCGGTGAACTCCGCGATGTCGTCGACGCGCTTCTCCATCTCCTTGGCGGTCATGCCGAGGAAGAGGCCGCGGATGATGATGTTCTCCTGCCCGGAGATCTCCGGGTCCATGCCGACGCCGAGGTCGAACACCGGCGCGATCTTGCCTTCGATCCGCGCGGAGCCGCGGGTGGGCTCGTAGATGCCGGCGAGCAGCCGCAGCAGCGTGGACTTGCCGGCGCCGTTGTGGCCGACGAGGCCGACCCGGTCACCTTCGCGGAGGTTGAGGGTCACGTCGTGCAGGGCTTCGATGATCGGGACCTTGGTGTCGGTGCCGATCTTTCCGCCGACCTTGCCGAGGACCTTCTTCTTCATCGACCGGGTCTTCGCGTCGAAGATCGGGAAGTCGACGAAGGCGTTGTGGACGTCAATGCTGACCATGTTGTGTCACACCCAGTAGGAGACGCGGGCACGGTAGTTGCGCATCGCGATGAGCGCGAGTGCCCAGCCGATGACGGTGATGGAGCCGACCACGATCCAGTTGCCGGGCGTGAACGACTGCCCGAGCAGCGGCGCCCGGACCACCTGCATGAAGTGGTACAGCGGGTTCAGCTGGATGATCGGCAAGGCCCAGGAGGCGTTCGCGCGGGCGCCGCCCGCGAGGAGCTGGTCCACCGGCCAGACGATCGGCGTGCCGTAGAACAGCAGCTGGATCAGCGAGTTGATCACCTGCGGGATGTCGCGGAACCGGGTCGAGATGATGCCCAGCAGCAGGGTCACCCAGCCCGCGTTCAGCGCGAGCAGCGCGAAGCCCGGGATGGCCAGCAACATGGTCCAGCTGAGGCCGGGGTGGCAGTACGCGGGCCCGCCGCAAAGACCGGTCTGGTTGCCCAGTGAGTACTGGTGGTTCAACGCGGTGAAGAAGATCGCCAGCACCGCGACGTAGACGATCATGTTGTGCGCCAGCAGCAGCGTCTGCCGCCACACCGTGCGCAGCATGTACACGCTCAGTGGCGCCGGGAGCTGCTTGATCAGCCCCTCGTTCGCGATGAACGTCTCCATGCCTTCGGCGAGGCAGCCGCTGATGAAACCCCACAGGATGAAGCCGGTGGACAGGTAGGGCAGGAACACCTGGATCGGGGTGTTGAACAGCTGCGAGTACAGCAGCCCGAGCCCGAGCGCGATGACGGCCTGGCTGATCGTGATCCAGAAGGGCCCGATCACCGAGCGGCGGTAGCGCTGCTTGATGTCCTGCCAGCCGAGGTGACCCCACAGCTCGCGGGCGCCGAAACCGGTCTTGATGTCGGCGAAGGCACGCGCGAACGTCTTGCTGTCCGACGTCGGCGGTGCCGACGTCGCTACGGGTGATTCCGCGGCCTGAACCGTGCTGGTGGCATGCACGTGAACGAGGGTACCGATGTGCCTGCCACCGGCCTGGCCACCCCGCCCGCAACCCGTCGCCGCGGTTAGTGCCAAGGTGACCTGGGTTACAGTCCGTCACGCCGTACGATTCCGCGCATGGTGGTTGCCCACAGTGAGACTTCGACGCCGAAGTCGGCCCAGCGTGCTCTGTACTACGTGGTGGCTCCGGTGGGGCACCCCAACTACGGGGACGAACTCATCGCGGCGAGCTGGCTCCGCGAGCTGGCCGAAACCGCGCCGGACGCCGACGTCTGGGTGGACACGCATTCCCCCGGGCCGGCGGCGGTCCTGCTCGACGGCATCCACCCCCGGGCCAAGTTCACGGACACGCTGTGGCGGTTGTGCTGGGAAGCGCCGTCGGAGGATCCGTGGCAGGCGGCGGCCTGGGTGCGCGAAGCGGTGCACAACCCCGGCATGATGCCTCGCCTGCACGGCGGGATCGAGCTGCTCGCGACGGCCGACGTCGTGCACGTCGTCGGTGGCGGCTACATCAACAAGCTGTGGCCCAAGCAGATCGGTCTCTTCGCCGGGGCCGCCGCGGCGGTGGAAAGGTCGGGTGGCCGGGCCGCGATGACCGGGCACGGTCTCGTGCCGGCCTGCGACGACGTCGCCCCCCTCCTGCTGAGCGTGCTCGACCACTTCGAGGTCGTCGAGGTCCGGGACGAAGCTTCGGCGGCGCTCGTGGACGTGCAGCCCGGGATCGACGACGCGTTCCTCGGCATCGGCCCGCACCGCTACGAGACGGCCGACGACCAGCCCGAGGTCATGCTCTGCCTGCAGTCGGACCTCGTCGAGGTCGGCATCGGCAAGCTGGCCGGCGCGGTGCTGTCGATGCTGCGAGCGTGGAAGGTGCCGCCGGAGCGCATCGGCGTCGTCGAGGGCGTGCCGCGCGTCGACCGCGAGGTGTTCGCCTTGCTGGAGCGCGAGCTGCCCGGTGCCCGGTTCTACCCGTTCTCCCACATCTGGGCGCACGGCCTGCCGGCCAACCCCCGGCAGACCTGGATCTCCACCCGGTTCCACGTGCACATGCTGGCCGCGGCCGCGGGAGCGTCCGGGGTCGCGGTGTCGGTGAACCCGGATTACTACGCGACGAAGCACCGCTCGCTGGCCGCGCTGGGCTCCAACTGGACGGTGCTGGAAGACCTCGGCCAGGTGCCGGACCGGCCCACGGCCGGCGGCTATGCGCCCGACGTCCTCGAGCGGCTGCGGAAGGCGAAGGTGGACGTGGCGCGGACCGTCTACGCCCCCGTCGAGCGCCGGCAGCAGCCCGACGCGACGCCCGAGCCACGGCCGGAGTCCCTGAGGCGGCGCTGGTCGAGGCGAATTCTCGGCTGATCGAGGACCGATCCTGTCCGCGATGGGTTCTACCGTCGGGACATGACTTCGGAAATCACCCCGTTCCGCATCGACGTCCCGCAGGCCGGAATCGACGACCTCCGCACGCGGCTGGCGAACACCCGCTGGCCGGACCAGCCCGCCGGCGCGGGCTGGCGGCTCGGCGCGCCGGTCGACTACGTACGTGAGCTGGCCGAGTACTGGCGGATGGGCTTCGACTGGCGGGCGCAGGAGGAGCGAATCAACGCGTTCCCGCAGTTCACGATCACGATCGACGGCACGAACGTGCACTTCCTGCACGTGACCTCACCCGAGCCGGAAGCGACGCCGGTGCTGCTCACGCACGGCTGGCCGGGGTCGATCGTCGAGTTCCTGGACGTCATCGGTCCGCTGACGGACCCCCGCGCGTATGGCGGCGACCCGGCGGACGCCCTGCACGTGGTGGTCCCGTCGATCCCCGGCTACGGCTTCTCGGGCCCGACACTGGAGCCGGACTGGGACCAGGACCGCATCGCGCGCGCGTTCGCGGAGCTGATGACCCGCCTGGGCTACCCCCGTTTCGGCGCCCACGGCGGCGACTGGGGCGCGATCATCTCCCGCGAGCTGGCGGTGCGGTTCCCGGAGCGGCTGCTGGGCATCCACGTGACGATGCTGCCGTCGGCGGTCGTACGGGGCGAAGCCGACCTCGAGGGTCTCGAAGAGATCGACAAGGGAAGGCGCTCACTGGAGAAGAGCACGAAGTTCTCTCGCGAGGGCATCGGCTACGCGATGATCCAGTCGACGAAGCCGCAGACGCTGGCGTACGGGCTCCACGACTCCCCGGCAGGCCAGCTGGCCTGGATCGCGGAGAAGTTCAGGTCGTTCTCGAACGCGGGGGAGGACCTCATCGACCGCGACGACCTCCTGGCGGACGTATCGATCTACTGGTTCACGGAGACGGCGAACTCGTCGGCGCGGTCGTACACGGCCTTCACGGGCGGCTGGGGCGCGCCACTCCCGCCGAACACGGTGCCGACGGCGGTCGCGGTCTTCCCGGACGACATCGGCCTGCCGATCCGGGCATTGGCGGAGCGAACGGACAAGATCGTCCGTTGGACGGAGTTCCCGACCGGCGGCCATTTCCCGGCCCTGGAGGAACCGGACGCACTGATCGGCGACATCCGGGCGTTCTTCAGCTCACTGGGCTGAGAACAGCCTGGCCTCGCGGGGTGCGGGGGACTTTCCTGGGGCGGGCCGCCACCGCCTGCAGCCGCTCGACGCGGCGCCCGTCCCGAAACTTCCCCCGCCCTCCCTGGGGGGCGTCCCCAAGTCCAGTCTATCGGCGCCCCCGGACGGAACCCGCGGCAAAGCGAGTTGTCCACAGGGGTTGTCCACATGTCCCTCAGTCTGTGGACAACCCCGCGGCGCACCTCAGAGGTACTGGCCCGTCCCCGAAATCCCCGGCCCGTGGTCATGCCCGTGCCCGGCCACACCCGAAGAACCGGCGGGCAGCCCCCGCCGCATCTGCTCGAGCTGGACGCGGGCCGCCATCTGCTGGGCGAACAGGGCCGTCTGGATTCCGCTGAACAGGCCCTCCAGCCAGCCCACCAGCTGGGCCTGGGCGATCCGCAGCTCCGCGTCCGACGGCGTCGAGTCGTCGGTGAACGGGTGGACCAGCCGCTCCAGCTCGTCCTGCAGCTCCGGGGCCAGTGCCTTCTCCAGCTCGCGGATCGACGTCTGGTGGATCTCGCGCACCCGCGTGCGGGACGCGTCGTCCAGCGGGGCCGCGCGGACCTCCTCGAGGAGCTGCTTGATCATCGTGCCGATCCGCATCACCTTCGCCGGCTCCTCGACGAGGTCGCCGACCGATTCGGGGTGGTCGTCCGCGGGCAGCGGCGCCGCGTCCACCGGCGTGCCGTCCGGTCCGACGACCACCACGTGGGGTGAAGATTCCTGGCCCGGGTCACCCGCTGTGAAGTTCGGCTCGGTCATGTGCTCCATCCTGGCTTGCGTTCGACACGCTCCGCGACACCCACGGGGTGTCCGTCTCCGAGCGTAGCGGCTTCGCGGGTTCCCGGTGGCTCTCCACCCAACCCCGGACGCACGGCGAAACCGCACGTCCGTACGGTGTCCCCATGGCGTTCGACGTCGCTCGTATCCGTGGGCTCTTTCCCGCGCTGGGTGACGGCTGGATTCACTTCGACGGCCTCCCCGGAATGCTGGTACCGGAACAGGTCGCTTCGGCCGTTTCCACGGCGATGCGCGCACCGGTGTCCGGGCCGGGCGGAGCGTTTCCGGCCTCACAACGTGCGGAAAGCATCGTGACCGCGGCCCGCCGGGCCGTGGCCGACCTGGTCGGGGCCGACCCGGCTGCCGTCGTGCTCGGGCCGAGCGCGCCGGTGATGCTGCGCCGGCTCGTCGACGCGCTCGCCGAGCGCTGGACCATCGGCGACGAGCTCGTCGTGTCGAGGCTCGACGAGCAGGCCAACCTGGCGCCGTGGCAGCGCGCCGCGAAGCGCGTCGGCGCCGTCGTGCGCTGGGGCGAGATCGACATCGAGACCTGCGAGCTGCCCGCGTGGCAGTACGAGCAGCTCGTGTCGGCGCGCACCAAGGCCGTCGCGGTCACGCTCGCGTCCGGTTCCGTCGGGACCCGGCCGGACGTGCCGACGATCATCGAGTTCGCCAAGCGGGTCGGCGCGCTCGTCGTCGTCGACGCCACCTACGCCGCGCCGTTCCTGCCGCTGGACATCAACGCCCTCGGTGCCGACGTCATGGTCGTGTCCGCGCAGGCCTGGGGCGGTCCCTCGGTGGGCGCCCTGGTCTTCCGCGACCCCGAGCTGATCGAGCGGATCCAGCCGGCGTCGCTCGACCCGATGGCCCGTGGTGCCGCGCGTCTGGAGCTCGGCCCGCACGCCTACCCGCTGCTGGCCGGGCTGATCGCGTCGATCGACTACCTCGCGGGCCTCGACGACGCCGCCAGCGGCTCGCGGCGTGAACGCCTGGTCACCTCGCTCGGCTCCGCGAAGTCGTACCACGCCGGGCTGCTCGCGCAGCTGTCGACGGAACTGCTGTCGCTGCGCCACATCATGGTCATCGGCAACGCCATGCGCCGCATCCCCGCGCTGGCCTTCGCCGTCGCCGGCAAGAAGGCGCCCGAGGTCGCCGAGTACCTGGCGACGCAAGGGCTGTGCGCCTTCGCCGATGACGGCACGAGCGGTGTCTTCGCGTCACTGGGTGTCGGAGAAGTGGGCGGCGCCGTGCGGATCGGGCTCGCCCACTACTCCAACGTCTTCGAGATCAACCAGCTCGTGCGGGTTCTCGACGAACTCCGCTAAGACTTCGCCGCCAGCAGGACCTTGCCGAACACACTGCCCTCTTCCAGGATCCGGTGCGCGGACGCGGCTTCGGCCATCGGCACGACCTGGCCGACGATCGGCTTGACCGAGCCCTGCTCGACCAGCGGCCACAGGCGCTCGCGGACGTCGGCGACGATCGCCGCCTTCTGGGCCGGCGGGCGGAACCGCAGGCCCGCGGCGAACACGCTGGCCCGCTTGCCGAGCAGCGTGCCGACGTTCAGCTCACCCTTGACCCCGCCCTGCATGCCGATGATGACGAGCCGGCCGTCCTGCTGCAGCGCGTCGACGTTGCGGCCCAGGTAGGACGCGCCCATGTTGTCGAGGATGACGTTCGCGCCGCCGGTCTCCTCGCGGAGCACCTTGACGAAGTCGTCTTCCTTGTAGTTGATCGTGACGTCGGCGCCGAGCTGGCGGCAGCTCTCGAGCCGGTCGGCCGAGCCCGCGGTGACGGCGACGGTGGCGCCGAGCGCCTTCCCGACCTGGATGGCGTGCGTGCCGATCCCGCCGGCGCCGCCGTGGACCAGCAGCACCTCGCCTTCGGCGAGCTTCGCGTGCATCACGACGTTCGCCCACACCGTGCAGGCCACCTCGGGCAGCGCGGCCGCGGTGAGCAGGTCGATCTCGGCCGGCACCGGCAGCAGCTGCCCGGCCGGGACAACGGCCTTCTCCGCGTAGCCACCGCCGGAGAGCAGCGCGCAGACTTCGTCGCCGACTTTCCAGCCTGCAGTGTCTTCCAAGCCCTCGCCGAGTTCGGCGATCGTGCCGGAACACTCCAGGCCGAGGGTTTCGCTGGCTCCGGGCGGCGGCGGGTAGTGGCCCTGGCGTTGCAGCAGATCCGCACGGTTCACCGCGCTCGCCGCGACGTCCAGCAGCACTTCGCCGGGGCCGGGACGCGGGTCCGCGACTTCCGCCCACTCGAGAACGTCCGGGTCACCTGGTTCACGGATGGTGATCGCGTACATGTGTCGACTGTATACCGGTGAGTGAATCTCCCGCCGAATGACGCATTGACGAAGTTCTCATTCGGAACAAAGGTGAGCAACCATGTCACTCTTCCGCAAGAGATTCCTCCCGCCGGTGGCTCTGGCCGCCGGCGCGACGCTGGTGCTCGGCCTCACCCCGGCCGCCGCCGCGACGACCGTCCCCGCCCTGGCGAAGCAGCTCGTCAAGAAGGTCGACGTCAACGGTGTCAACCGGCACCTGATCGCCCTCCAGCGCATCGCCGACACCAACGGCGGCACCCGGGCGGCGAGCACCGAGGGCCACAAGAAGTCCGCCGAGTACATCGCGACCAAGCTCGAGGCGGCCGGCTTCCAGGTGACGCGCCAAGAGTTCCCGTTCACCTATTCGCAAACCCTGGCCGAGAAGCTGACCGCGGGCGGCGCGAACGTCCCGGTCATCGCCATGGAGTACACGGTTTCGACGCCGGTCGGCGGCATCACCGCGCCGCTCTCCGTGGTCGCCGTCGACGCCACCAGCGGCTGCGAGGCCACCGACTACACCGCGGACGTCGCGGGCAAGATCGCGCTGATCAAGCGCGGCGGCTGCTCGTTCGCGCAGAAGCAGCAGACCGCCGCGGCCGTGGGGGCGGTCGGCGCGATCGTCTACAACAACGCCGACGGCGCCCTGAACGGGACACTCGGCGGCCCGGAGAACGCGAAGATCCCGACCGGGGGCGTGACGGCGGCCGCGGGGGCGCAGCTGGCCACGCTCGGCGGGCAGAACGTGACGCTCGAGCTGCGCGCCTTCCAGGAAGCGCGGACCAGCTACAACGTCATCGCCGAGACCAAGACCGGGCGCAAGGACAACGTCGTGATGCTCGGGTCGCACCTCGACAGCGTCCCGGCGGGCCCGGGCATCAACGACAACGGCACCGGCTCGGCGACCCTGCTCGAGACCGCGCTGCAGCTGGGGAGCAGCCCGAAGATCAACAACGGCGTCCGCTTCGGCTTCTGGAGCGCGGAGGAGTTCGGCCTGATCGGCTCGACCCACTACGTCGACCAGCTGACCTTCGAGCAGCAGCTCGACATCGCGCTGTACCTGAACTTCGACATGATCGGCTCGCCCAACGCCGGGTACTTCGCCTACGACGGCGACAACTCCGACGGTGTCGGCGCGGGCGCCGGCCCCTACGGCTCGGCGCAGATCGAGAAGACCTTCGTCGACTTCATGCAGGCCGCGCGGGGCGTGTCCCTCGAGGGCACCGACTTCACCGGGCGCTCGGACTACGGCGAGTTCATCGCCGTCGGCATCCCGGCCGGCGGCCTGGACACCGGCGCCGAGGTGCTGAAGACCCCGGCGCAGGCGGCGAAGTGGGGCGGCACGGCCGGCGTCGCGTTCGACCCGTGCTACCACCAGGCCTGTGACAACCTGGGCAACATCGACCGGGTCGCGCTGGACCGCAACGCGGACGGCGTCGCCTGGGCCCTCGGCGTCTACGCGACGAGTACCGAGAGCGTCAACGGCGTCCAGCCCGGCAAGGCCAAGGCGGCCAAGCAGAAGGCCGCCGAGCGCGGTGCGCAGCGGAACTTCTCCGCCCGCGCCGTGGCCGGTGACCCGCACGCGCTGACTGCCTGATGACAGACCGAAGGGGCCGGCCCGCTGCCGGGACGGCCCCTTCGTCATGCGTCTAGCCCAGGTTGTTCGTGCCGAAGGTGTCGCAGCGGGGCGGTTCGCCGGTCTGGAAGCCGGTGGTGAACCACTTCTTGCGCTGCGCGGACGTGCCGTGGGTGAACTTCGAGCGGTCGACCTGGCCGCCGCCGAGCTTCTCCTGGATGTAGTCGTCGCCGATGCGGGACGCGGTGTCCAGCGCGGAGGCGATGTCGTCCTGGGTGACGTCGGTGATCAGCGGCTTGCCGCTCTCGGTCGGCGTCGTCGAGGCGTGGTTGGCCCAGACGCCGGCGTAGCAGTCGGCCTGCAGCTCGAGGCGCACCGAACCGGACGTCGGACCGGTGCCGGTGCCCTTCTTCGACGTGCCGAGGAGGTTCTGCACGTGGTGGCCGTACTCATGGGCGAGCACGTACGCCTCGGTGAAGAGACCGCCCTGCGCGCCGAAGCGGGTCTTCAGCTCGTCGAAGAAGGAGAGGTCGATGTAGACGTCGGAGTCGGCCGGGCAGTAGAACGGGCCGGTGTCGGAGGTGGCGCTGCCGCAGCCGGTGCGCACGCCACCGTTGAAGAACTTGGTCGGCGCCTTCTGGTAGGTCGTGCCGGAGCGCGCGAACTGCTGCGTCCAGTAGTCCTGGACGGAGTTGACGATCGCGACGATGGCGCAGTCGTGGTTCTTGTTGGCGTCCGCGCCGGTCTTGCACTCACTGGCGAGCTTGGAGTTGTCGACCTGCTGACCGGACCCGACGCTGCCGAGCCCGCCGCTCAGGCCGCTCCCGCCCGGCACGCTGACCCCGCCGAGCTGGGAGAGGACGAAGTAGATGATCAGCCCGACGACGCCGAGTCCACCGCCGCCGAGCGCCACGCGGCCGCCGATCCCGCCGCCACCACCGCTTCCGCGCAGGTCCTGGACCTCGGAGGCGTCCAGGCCGGCGTCGTCGTCGAATCTCACCCGGGAATCGTAACGAGCCTGGGTGCGGCCGTCGCGCTGACGGGCGCACCCAGGCTTGTACCGAGGTATGTCTTTGCTGAGCGGCTGGCCGCTTCCGGGGCCGGCGTTCAGGCGCTGTCGTCACGGCTTCCGAGGCCGTGACCGGATCCAGGCCCGACCGACGCCGTATGCGTGAACGCATGGAAACCCGCTCTGATGCTGTTCGCAATCACGACCGAATCGGTAGATTTCCGTGCCGGTCGTGGGGACGCAGCTGGCGGTCAACCGCGAGAATCACCCGTCACACAACCACCTGACCTCTCCTGGCGTGGAGCCGGGCCGGCACGTCGCCGTCGTCGCGCCGTTTACCCTGGCCGACCGTCCGCCACAAGCAGAATGCGCCTTTCCCGGCCGAGTCTCAACCTTTTCGTAACCCCACCTTCGGGCGATGTTGCGACGGTGTTTTCACCGGCACCCGGATCGGACTCGGACCGCGCGGTCCCTTGATCAACGTTCTACGCTGCCTTATGACCGAGGAGCGACCTGTGCGGTGGTTGAACGAAGCCGAGATGGCGGCGTGGCGCTCCTACATCGTGGCGACCCTCCTGCTGCGGCAGCGGCTGCACCGCGAGCTGTCCGACCGCCACGAAGTGTCGCTGACCGATTACGAAGTGCTCGTCTGCTTGGAAAGCTCGCCCGGCCACCGGATGCGGATGTCGGAGCTGGCGGTCTACATGGGATCGACGAAGAGCAAGCTTTCGCACCAGGTCGGCCGGCTGGAGGCGGCGGGCCTGGTCCGCCGGGCCCGCGACTCCGACGACAAGCGCGGGGTGATCACGGAGCTGACCGCCGACGGGCAGACGCTGCTGACGACGGCGGCGCCGACCCACGTGGAAGGCGTGCGCGAGCACCTCATCGATCTGTTGAGCCCCGAGGAGCAGGCGACGATCGCCGCGGCGTTCGAGCGCGTGCTGGACCACCTGTCGGAGGCCGAAAAGCTGAACCCGGGCGCGGCCGCGCCCGGGTTCTCAGAGCGGTAGCGGTGGGATTCGAACCCACGGAGAGGTTGCCCCCTCGCATGTTTTCAAGACATGTTCCTTCGGCCGCTCGGACACGCTACCTCGCTCCACGAGGGTAGCCGACGGTCCCGGGCAACCCGGGGCGTGCCTCCGGCGTGCTCACCACATGAAGACGCGGTGGGATCCGGACGGCCCCGGATGGCAGCCGGACGCCCCGGGCGCGCCGGTGACGCCGTTCTCGATGGCTTGCCTGGCGATCGCGCTGGTGTCCTTCGTCGGCCTGATGTTCCTCGGGGTCACCCTCCGGGACCGGGCCGGCTCGGTGGTGGCTCCGGCGACCGTGGAGCGGGTGCTCGACCTGGACCGGGTCGTCGCGCGGGTGGACGGACCCGCCGGCCGGTCGATGGACGTGCGGACCCCTACGAGCTACGACCGGCACACCAGGATCCGGACCGGTCGCGGTTACCTCCGGGGCAGCCGCATCGAGGTGCGCTACTGGCCCGGCAAGTCCGAGGACGCGACCGACACCGCCGGCGAAGTCCGGCTGCCCGGCAACTGGATCTTCGCGGTCGCGGGCGGCGGGCTGCTGCTCGGGATCGCCGGCCTGCTGGTGCCGACCTGGCCGCTCAAGCCCAGGTCAAAGTGAATGCCGCGCCCTGTCCGCCCAGGTGATCACCCTATCGGGACTGGGAAAACTCCCCGCCGGGATTTACCCTCCTGCTCGGCGAGAGGGGCGGCGATGACCGCGAAGATCGAGGGTTTCCACCACGTCAAGTTCCCCGTGCGCGACCTGGCGCGCAGCCGCGAGTGGTACGAGCGCGCGCTGGGGCTCGAGGTCACTCACGAGTTCCCGGACGACGACGGCGTCGACCACACCGGCGAGCGGGGCTACGCGCGGCCCGTGCGCTGACTCACGGCTGTTGCAGGGCTTTCGCGGCGATCCGTGCCTGCACCTCGGGGCGCCGCAGCGGTGGCACGGTCGCCGGGGGCTGACGGCGTTCGGGCAGCTGCTCCAGCAGCCGGGTGGTGATCTCGGCGATTTCGGCCACCGCGGCCTCGAACGGCTCGCGCGTGGCGTCCGAAAGCGACTGGACGCCGGTCACCTTGCGGACGTACTGGCGGGCCGCGGCCTCGATCTCCTCGCCCGTCGCGGCCGGCTGGAGCCCCCGGAGGGTGGTGATGTTTCGGCACATGCCGCCCAGGGTACGACTCTCCGGACCCATCGATCACACGGTCGGGTAGGCCCGGCCCCACCTCGTTGACGCCCGTACCCGCGCTGGGCAATGTCGGGTAAGTGCCTCTCAGACCGCGTCCCTTCCGCTCCGCCCGCCCCGGACCCGTGATCGCCGAAGAAGAAACGCCGGACACCCCGATCCCGGAACAGGCCTGGCCGCGCGTGCGGGCCGACGAACTGGTCACCCTCGTGGCACACGTCTTCGCCGCCCACGGCCTCCCCGAAGCGCGGGCCCGCATGGCGGCCGAGGCGCTCTGCCACGGCGACCTGACCGGCTCGCCGGAAACCGGCGTCGCCGACCTGACCCGCGTCCACCTGCCGCTGCTGAAGGACGGGCTCGTCGTGCCGCACGCCGAGCCGCTGATGATCGCCGACCGCGGCGCCGCCGCGTTGATCGACTACCGCCGCGGGCCCGGGCTCTGGGCCGTGGGCGACGCGATGGACCGGGCGGTGACCCGGGCCGGCCGCTTCGGCGTCGGGCTCGTGTCGATGCGGGGCGCCGGGCCGTTCGGGCGGGCCGGGCACCACGCCGCGCGCGCCCTGCCGCACGCGATGATCGGGCTGGTGCTCGCCGCGGGCGGCGAACCCGGCCAGCCGCTGAACCCGCTGGGCATGGCCGCCCCGGGCGGCGCGTACCCCGAGTTCGTCTTCGACCTGGACCGGCCGGGCTCGGAAGCCGCCGGGCTGACGCTGCTGGTCGAAGTCCTCGCCGGGGTGCTTTCCGGCGTCGCCGACCACGAACACGACACCGGCCTGCTGGTGCTGGCGATCGCACCGACGACGCTGCGCAGCGCCGACGGCTTCTACCGCGCCGCGAGCGCGCTCTTCGGCAGCATGCTCGGCTGGGACGGCAGCACGCCGATCCGCTACCCCGGCTGCCGCGAGGCCCAGCACCTGGAGCAGTGCCGGGCCCTCGGCGTGCCACTGGCCGGGCCGGTGCGCCGTGAGCTGGACGCGCTCGCCGCGTCGATCGGCCTCCCACCACTGACCAGCGTCGGCTAGTGGACCAGGATGACCTTGCCGCGGTCGGGGCCGACCGCCACGACGTCGCCGTCGGTCAGCTGGCGGCCGCGGCGGGTCTCCACCTCGCCGTTGACCGTGACCTCCTCGGCGTCGATCAGGTCTTTGGCGTGGGAGCCGTCCTCGGCGAGGCCGGCCAGCTTGAGGAACTGGCCGAGCCGGATCGGCTCGCCGGTGATGGGTACGTCGACGGGGTCGCTCATACCCGCATCATGCCGCCTCAGGTGCGGGCGGTCGTCTGCCGGTAGAGCGCCAGGACGTCCTTGTCGAAGTAGCTCGAGTAAGACGTGTCGGGGTCGTCGCCGCCGTACTCGAACCCGCCGATGACGCCGATCACCGTGCCGAGCCGGGTCCGCGGGTTCTGCCCGGTGACCCACGGCCCGCCGCTGGTGCCGGTCGGGAAGCCCGCGCAGTTCACTTTCAGCTGGAAAGTGTCCTGCTGGCTGGTGGTGTTCTGGCAGACGGCGGCGATCTCGGAGTCGTCCGGGTAGCCGGTGAGCGTGATGGCCTGTTCGAACGCGGTGCCGGTGGCGAGGACGTTCGCGCCGACGAGGCTCTCCAGCGTCTTGGTCGTGCCGACCTGGTGCGCGGTCGCGAAGCCGACGTCGAGATCCGGGTCCGACGACGCGCTCCAGCCGGGCGCGACGAGCTCGTCGGACACCGCCCAGTAGCCGAACGGCGCGATGCCGTCGTGGAAAGCGGGCGCGAACGTGACGTTGGTCAGGTAGCCGCCGCCCTCGCCTTCGTGGAGGCAGTGGGCCGCCGTCAGCAGCACGTTGCCCTGCTCGCTGTGCACGACGCTGGCCGTGCAGTAGTGCGACCCCTCCTGGAACAGCGCGCCGACCGCGGGACTCGACACCGCGGGCAGGGCGGGGGAGGTCGCCGGTGCCGCTTCGATCGTGCCGACGTCCGGTGACGCGCCGGCGAACGGCTGACCGCGGGCGATCACCACGAGAGCCGCGCCGAGCAGGGCGACCGCAGCCAGGATGAACAGGACGGCTGGCCGCCGCACAGTGCATCGCCTCCCTCGTCCGTCCGGTCCGGTACCTGTCGACCCCACCACTTTAGGACGACGCACCGACACAATCAGCACACCCACAGCAAGCTCACAGGCGCTAGTATCCGTAACTCGCGAGTAACACCTGACGGGCGGGAGTGCCGATGAAGCAGTTCACGGACAAGGTCGTGGTGGTCACCGGGGCGGGTTCGGGCATCGGCCGCGCCCTGGCGTGCGAGTTCGCCCGGCGCGGCGCGCGGGTCGCGCTTTCCGACGTCGACACCGCGAACGCGGAGGAGACGGCGAAGCTGGCCGGCGGCGACGCCCGCGCGTACACACTGGACGTTTCCGACCGCAGTGCCGTGCTCGCGCACGCCGAAGACGTCGCCGACGAGTTCGGCGGTGTCAACGTCATCGTGAACAACGCCGGGGTGGCGCTCGGCGCGACCGTCGAGGAAATGACGTTCGAGGACTACGACTGGCTGATGGGCGTCAACCTCGGTGGGGTCGTGAACGGGACGAAAGCGTTCCTGCCGCACCTGATCGCTTCCGGCGAAGGGCACGTCGTCAACATTTCCAGCGTGTTCGGCTTCGTCGGCGTGCCGACGCAGAGCGCGTACAACGCGGCCAAGTTCGCGGTGCGCGGGTTCACCGAAGCGCTGCGCGAGGAAATGCTGCTCGCGCGCCGCCCGGTCGCGGTGAGCTGCGTGCACCCCGGCGGGATCAAGACCAACATCGTGCGCAACTCCCGCGGCGGCGCCGACGACCAGGAGAAGGCCGCGCAGGGTTTCGAGCGGATCGCCCGCACGACACCGGAGAAGGCGGCGCAGACGATCCTGCGCGGGATCGAGCGCAAGTCGGCGCGGATCCTCATCGGACCGGACGCCTACGTGATCGACGCCATCCCGCGCGTCCTCGGCTCGGCCTACCAGCGGCCGCTGGCGGCGCTCGCGCGGCTCGGGCTCAAGTAGTCCGAAAACTGAATCCTTTTTCCGGCTGTCTTGTCACTCAATGGAGTTGCGTTTCTGACAGGACCGTCCGAAATGGTCCAGAATGCGGGGGGTCCGCGAGCCCCGTACCGGAGGTCCCCGATGCTTCGCACCGCACAACGCAGTGCGACCCGTCCGTCCAGCGACCGCACCGCGGGGGAGTTGCTGGATCGCACCGGCATCGTCGCGGCGAGCCTGCCCCGGCGCCGCCGCACCGACGACGAGGTCACCGCGGCTGAGCCGATCTTCACCCGGCCGCCGGTGTGCGACCGGGACCTGCGCCCGAAGTCGGTGGTGATCCGGCGCCGGGCCCGCGGCTGGCTCGGCGGTGGTGCCGCGGTGCTGCTCGTCGCGGCCGGCTGGCTGGGTGGCGGGCTGTTCACCGGCGGCCTCTTCACGCCCGCGACATCCGATGACGTGGCGCAGGTGGATCCGCGCCCGGCCGTGGCCACGGCAGCCGTCCCGGAGCCGGCGGCCCCGCAGGCGCCGGTCGTCGTCACGCCGCCGCCGAAGACCGTGTACGTGCCGGCGCCCGCGAAGCAGGCGCCGAAACAGGTGCAGGCACAAGCGAAACCGCAGCCGAAGAAGACGACGCCGGCGGAGGACGAGGCCCGGGTCGACCTGCCGGCGTCGTCGGCCAAGCCGCCGCCTGCCACCGACCCCGTCCAGGTGTGGTTCGACGTCGCCCAGAGCATGGTGCGGCGCTACGGCGGACGCTGAGTCAGGCGCCGGTCCAGCGGTATTCGTGCTCGGGGCGGCCGGTGGCGCCGTAGCGCAGGCGCATCTGGACCGTCCCGGACTCCGCGAGCGCGGTGAGGTACCGCTGCGCCGTCGCCCGCGCCATGCCGAGTTCCCCGGCGACCTCCGCGGCCGACAGCGGTCGGCCCGCCTTGCGCAGCTGCTCCGAAACCAGCCGCGACGTCGCCGTCGACTGGCCCTTCGGCGCGGACGTGCGGTCCTGGTCGTGCAGCACGCGGTAGGCGCGGTCGACGTCGTCCTGGGCCAGGGCCCGCTCTTCGGCGAGCAGGGCGCGGAAGCGCGCGTAGGACGTCAGCCGTTCAGCGAGCTGGCGCGTGGTGAACGGCTTGATCAGGTAGTTCAGCGCGCCGGCCCGGATCGCCGCGGCCACCGACGCGCTGTCGGTCGCCGCGGACAGCACGATCGTGTCGGTCTGCAGTTCCGGGAGCACGGCGAGACCGGACTCGTCGGGCAGGTAGACGTCGAGCAGGATCAGGTCCGGCGAGAGCTCCCGGACGCGGGCGCGCGCCTCGGCGGCGGTGTGCGCGGTGCCGACCACCGCGAAGCCTTCGACCTCCTCGACGAACCCGGCGTGCACGCCGGCGACCCGGAAGTCGTCGTCGACGATCAGCGTGCGGATCATCCGTCCTCCGTCAGCATTCCGGGCAGTTTGGCGACGAACAGGGCCCCCGTCTCGTCTTCGGCGGGGTCGGCCAGCCAGACGTCGCCGCCGTGGGCGCGGGCGGCCTGCCGGGCGAGCGCGAGGCCGAGGCCGTGGCCGGGTGCGATCTTCGTCGAGACGCCTTCGTCGAACAACGTCCGCCGCAGGTCCGCGGGCACACCCGGCCCACTGTCCACAACGGACACGTGCAGGGTGGTGCCGTCGGCGAACAGGCCGATCTCGACGGCCGCCGGCCGCCGCGGACCCATCCGCGCGGCGTGCAGGGCGTTGTCGACGAGGTTGCCGATCACGGTGTTGGCGGCGATCGGGTCGGTCACCGTCGCCGGCACCCAGCTGTCCTCGGCGAGCTTCAGGCTGAGGCCTTTTTCCTGCGCCTGCTCGGTTTTCGCGACGAGCAGCGCCTGCAGGTACGGGTCGGCGACCGCGTCGCCCAGCTCGCTCGGCCGCGCCGACGACGAGTCCGTCAGCGTCTGCAGGTACTCGACGGCCTCGCCGTGGTGGCCGAGCTGGAGCAGCCCGTAGAGCGTGTGCAGGCGGTTGGCGAACTCGTGCCGCTGGGCGCGCAGGCCGTCGGACAGCGCACGGATGCCGTCGAGCTCGCGGGTGAGCGTGTCGAGGTCGGTGCGGTCGCGGAAGGTGAGCACGGTGCCGATCGGGCGGTCGTCGAGCCGCACAGCACGGGAATTGATCACCAGCACGCGGTTCCCGGCCACCGCGAGGAGGTTGTCGACCGGACGTCCTTCGGCGACGGCCTTGTGCAGCCGCGGGCTGAGCTCGAGCTCGGCCATCGACGCGCCGATCGGCAGTTCGGTACCGAGCAGGCGTTCGGCTTCGTCGTTGCGCACCGACACGCGGTTCGCCTCGTCGACGGCGAGCACGCCTTCGCCGATCCCGTGCAGCACGGCTTCCCGTTCGTAGAGCAGCTCGGTCAGTTCGTGCGGTTCGAGGCCGTGGGTGACGCGCCGCAGCCGCCGGTTCAGCAGCGCCGACGCGCCCGCACCGAGCAGCAACGCGCCGCCGGCGAACAACAGCGTGATCGTCAGCAGCCGGTTGAAGTCGCCGGTCGGGTCGCCGACCTCGAAGCCGACGCTGACCTCGCCGACCACGCGCGGGCCCTGCCAGATCGGCGTCTTGCTGCGCACGGACAGGCCGAGTGTCCCGCTCTGCACCGCGCTGACCTCGTCGCCGCCGGCGAGGGCCACGTCCGGAGGGGTGCTCACCCGCTGGCCGATCAGGCTCTCCGTCGGGTGGGCCAGCCGGATGCCCTTGTCGTCGGTGATCACGACGAACAAGGCCTCGTTGACCTTCGTGACGGCGAGGACGCGTTCTTCGAGGGGCCCGCCGGGGAGCTTCGCGGCGGCGTTCGCGACGACGACCGGATCCGCGGCGACGGACTTCGCGATGGCCAGCGCGCGGCGGCCGTACTGGTCGGTGAGCGTGTGGCTCAGCAGCACGCTGACCAGCGCGACGCCGATCCCGACGACGAGGAGCACCACGCCGATCTGCAGCAGCAGCACCTGCCTGCTGAACCGCATGCGCGGGAAGAGCGCCCACTTTGGCATGGCTCGGAACCATACCCCCAGGTCAAGGCCGTGCGCTAAATGTGCAAAACATTCAGAACGCGCAGCTGCGACGCAGAACGTCGACAAGCTTCACGCGGGCGCCACACGTACTTAACGTCGTTCCCCAACGTGACCCCCACCACGTGACAAAGGAGTCACCTCCCCATGGTTCCCCCACTGATCGAACTCACCGGAGCCACCAAAAGGTTCCCGAGCGGGTCCGGTTCCGTGCACACGGCCGTCCGCGATCTGACCATGACCGTCCAGCCCGGCGAGTTCGTCGCGGTCGTCGGCCCGACGGGCTGCGGCAAGTCGACGACGCTCTCGCTGGTCTCCGGGCTGCAGCCGCCGTCCGCCGGCCGGGTGCGGGTGAACGGCGAGGACGTGACGTCCATTCCGGACGGCGTCGGCTACATGTTCCAGACCGACGCCGTGATGCCGTGGCGTTCGGTGCTCGACAACGTCGCCTCCGGCCCGCGCTTCCGCGGCGTGCCGAAGGCCGAGGCCCGCGCCCAGGCCGTCGACTGGATCGGCCGGGTCGGGCTCGCCGGGTTCGAGAAGTACTACCCGCACCAGCTCTCCGGCGGGATGCGCAAGCGCGTCGCGCTGGCCCAGACGCTGGTCACCAAGCCGAAGATCATGCTGATGGACGAGCCGTTCTCGGCACTGGACGTCCAGACGCGGGCGCTGATGCAGGACGAGCTGCTGCGGCTGTGGTCCGGTTCGGGTGCCGCGGTCATCTTCGTGACGCACGACCTCGACGAGGCGATCGCGCTGTCGGACAAGGTCGTCGTGCTGACCTCGTCGCCGGCCACCGTGAAGGACGTCTTCGAGATTCCCCTGGAGCGGCCGCGAAAGGTGGAGGACCTGCGGCTCACCGAAGACTTCCGCAAGCTCTACGCCGACATCTGGGAATCGCTGCGCAGCGAGGTCGACAAGGCCCGCCAGAAGGGAGCGACCAATGTCGCTTGAGACCCCCGCGGCTCCGGCCACCACCCTGCCGGTGCTGGAAACCGAGCAGGACATCCTCACGAAGGCGAAGCGCGCGTCGTCGCGGCGCAAGCGCAACACCTGGCTGCTGCGGCTGGCACTGGTCGTCGTGTGGCTCGGCAGCTGGGAACTGACCGCGACCTACTGGATCGACCCGTTCTTCTACTCGAAGCCGTCCCGCATCTGGCTGCGGCTGGTCGAGTGGATCACCAGCGGCACCGACTTCGGCTCGCTCTGGTACCAGCTGTGGGTCACCGTCGAAGAGGCACTGGTCGGCTTCGCGATCGGTGCGGTGGCCGGCGTCATCTTCGGCGTGATCCTGGGCCGCAGCCAGTACCTGGCCGACGTGCTCGCGCCGTTCATCAAGGCCGCCAACGCGGTGCCGCGCATCGTGCTCGCGTCGCTGTTCGTCATCTGGTTCGGGCTGGGGCTGGCGTCCAAGGTCGCCACGGTCGTCGTGCTGGTGTTCTTCGTCGTGTTCTTCAACGCCTTCACCGGCGCCCGCGAGGTGGACCGCAACCTGATCGACAACGCGCGCATCCTCGGCGCGGGCCGGATGCAGGTGATCAAGGCGATCGTGCTGCCGAGCGCGACGTCGTGGATCCTGTCCTCGCTGCACACCGCGTTCGGCTTCGCGCTGATCGGCGCGGTCGTCGGCGAGTACGCCGGGTCCAAGGCGGGCATCGGCTTCCTGATTTCGAACGCACAAGGCACGTTCGACTCCGCGGGCATCTACGCCGCGATGATCATCATCACCGTCGTCGCCCTCGTCGCCGAGTGGGGCATCGGGAACCTCGAGAACCGGCTGCTGCGGTGGCGGCCCTCGATGTCCGCCTCCAGCCAGACCGTCATCTGAAAGGAACGAATCGATGAGGATTCGCCGAATCGCCGGCGCGGTGACCGCGCTGACCGTGGTGGCGGCGCTGACCACCGCCTGCCAGGACTCCCGCGTCGCCGCGACGGGGGAGGGCGGCAAGCCCAAGGTCACGATCATGGTCGGCGGCCTGGAAAAGGTCATCTACCTGCCCGCCATGCTCACCCAGCAGCTGGGGAACTTCGCCGCCCAGGGCATCGACGTCGAGCTGCAGAGCGAGCAGTCGGGCGCCAACGCCGAGACCGCGCTAGTCGCCGGTCAGGTGCAGGGCGTGGTCGGGTTCTACGACCACACGATCGACCTGCAGGCCAAGGACCAGTGCATCAAGAGCGTGGTGCAGCTGGCCAACATCCCCGGTGAGGCCGAGGTCGTCGGCACCAAGCAGGCCGATCAGATCAAGAGCTCGGCCGACTTCAAGGGCAAGAAGCTGGGCGTGACGTCGCTCGGGTCGTCCACCGACTTCCTCACGAAGGCGCTGGCGGCCAAGGCGGGCGTCGGGGCCGACCAGTACACGCCGGTCAAGGTCGGCGCCGGGCAGACGTTCATCGCGAGCCTGGACAACGGCGGCATCGACGGCGGCATGACCACCGACCCGACCATCGCGCAGCTGACCAACACCGGCAAGGCGAAGGTGCTCTACGACCTGCGGACGGTCGAAGGCACGAAGGCCGCGCTGGGCGGGCTGTACCCGGCGTCGTCGCTGTACATGAGCTGTGACTTCGTCGACCGGAACAAGGACGCGGTGCAGAAGCTGGCCAACGCCTTCGTCGCCACGCTGAAGTGGATCGATCAGCACAGCCCCGAGGAGATCGCGGCGAAGATGCCGCCGTCCTACAGCGGCGGTGACAAGGCGCTGTACGTCAAGTCCATCAAGGACAGCATCGGGATGTTCAACGGTGACGGCAAGATGGACGCCGACGGTGCGAAGAACGTGCTCGAGGTGCTTTCGAGCTTCTCGAAGAACGTGAAGCCGAAGAAGGACTCGATCGACCTGTCGAAGACCTACACGACGGAGTTCGTCGACGCGGCCGCGAAACAAGGCTGAAGCCCCGCTCACCTGACCGGGCGGTAGGTGAGCGACATGGACCCGTGAAGGTCTCTCCCCCGCGGAGGCCTTCACGGGTCTTTTCGTTCAATACGACGTAAATCCGGCAAATGGTGAGTCTTTCCCGGAATGTGAAGACCCTTCGAAAGTAGCTACCTTCCCGGCGGCGCGAATCCAACACTTGGACACACGGCTTTCCCGGTCCCCCTCGGTGAACGGAGTCCCCGAATGTCCAAATTCCTCTCGTCGCGCACTGTCCGCGTGCTCACGGCGGCCGCGGCTGCCGCCGCCGGCCTCGCCGTCTCGGGCACGGCCCACGCTGCGGTCCAGTACGGTGCTCACTTCCACGGTCACCAGTTCGCGGGTGGCAACTGGGGTGGTTACGTCAGTTTCGGCAGCTTCACCACGGCGACGGCGAGCTGGACCGAACCCTCGGTGACCTGCAACTCCACCGACGACCTGTTCGCGCCGTGGGTCGGCATCGACGGCGACGGATCGTCCACAGTGGAACAGACCGGCGTCGAGACCGACTGCTCCAGCGGGCGGGCGGTGTACTCGGCCTGGTACGAGATGTACCCGGCCGCGCCGGTGTACTACAGCGTGTCGGTCAGCGCGGGCGACCACATCACCGCGACGGTGACGCGCACCGCCACCAACACCTACCGGCTGGACCTGTCCGACACCACCAAGGGCTGGTCGAAGTCCACCACGAAGTCGCTGACGTCGAAGCACGCGTCGGCCGAGGCGATCATCGAGTCGCCGACGGACTCCTACCCGAGCATTTCGGGCGGGGTCAAGTTCACCGGCGTCAAGTTCAACGGGACGAACCTGGCCTCGACGAGCCCGTCCGGTCTCGACGCCGACGACCGCGGCACCAACACGTGGATCCCGGGCGCCATCGGCTCGGACGGCCAGAGCTTCACCATTTCGCGTCACTGAGCTACTTCAGGTTGTTGATCGCCCAGGCGACCACCAGCACCGCCAGCACCAGCGAGACGAAGGCCTGCAGCATCATCGTCATCTTCGCCCAGATCCGCAGGGGCATGACGTCGGTGGGGCTGAAGGCGGCCGCGTTGGTGAAGGAGAAGTACAGGTAGTCCAAATAGGACGGTTCCCAGTCCTGGTCCGCCAGGCCCGGGTCGGCCATCTGCGGGAACTGCAGGTCGGGGTACCGCGCCCGGCCTGCAGCCCGCTTGCCGGGGCCGCCGCGGTCGAACTCCCAGTACCAGAGCGAGAAGGCGACGATGTTCGTCCAGTAGACGATCACGCCGGTGACCAGGACGGCGCCGGCGCGGTCGCCGATCGAGCCGGTGGCGATGCCGTAGACGAGCTGGCCCGCCGACGCGCCGTTCACCGCGGTCACGGCGGCGACCAGCAGCAGCGAGATGGTCCGCTCGACGGCACTGAACTGCGTCATCCGGCCCGGGTTGGCGAGCAGGAGCGCGACGACGAGCAGCCCCGAGACGGCGGGCAGCAGCCACCACGGGTGCAGCGCCATGTCCTCGGGCAGGGCGACCTGCAGCACCAGGGTGGCGACCACGACAGCCATCGCGGGCCAGCGCGTCTCGCCGGTGGTCCGCCGGCGCCAGGCGGGAAGAGCCTCTTCTGTCACCGGCTCACGTTAGGTCGCCACCGCTCACCCCGCCAACGCACGCCCGGCCCGATGCCGTGAACGACTCTTTCCTGTCGTCAGATGACAGGAAAGAGTCGTTCACGGCGTTTGGGGCGTGGCGGTCAGCCGGCCGGGGCGGTGGTGACCGTGCCGGGGAGCTTGCGGGCGACGTCCGTGCGTGAGCGGGCTCCGAGTTTGCGAAGCACCTTCGCGACGTGCTGCTCCACCGTTCGCGGCGAGAGGAACAGCCCGTCCGCGATCTCCCGGTTCGTTCTTCCCTCCGCGAGCATCCGCGCCACTTCGCGTTCCCGCGGCGACAGCTCGCTCCCGTACCCGCGCCGCCCGCGTTGCGAAGGTGCCCACGCGCCGTGCTCGCGCAGCTGGTGACGGCACCGGCCGGCGTCCCGGGTGGCACCGAGCCGTTCGTACGCCTCGGCCGCCGCGGTCAGTTCTTCGACGGCTTCGCGGTTGCCCGCGGCGAGCCGGCACATCGCGGCCCGCTCCCGCATCGCCGTCGCCGGATAGGGCATCGGCAGGCCCGCGTACCCCGACGCGGCTTCGTCGAACAGCGTCGCCGCGGCCAGGTGCTTCGCGCGGGCCTCCAGCAGCACCGCCCGCCCGGCCACCACCGCGGCCGCGGCCACCGGCGCGTCACGGCCCTCGATCCCGCGCGCGAACGCCTCGACCACGCTGTCGGCCTCCGGCCAGCGCCCGGCGCGGGCGTACGCCTGGGCCGCTGCCGGGACGAGCGCGGCCGCCCAGATCCAGACGTCCTTGCGCCGGGCCGCGGCCACCGCGGTGTCCGCCGCCGCGCACGCGGCGTCGACGTCGTCGGTCGCCAGCAGCACGGAGATCAGGACCCCGGCCGCCGACAGCACCACCGGGATGGGACCGCAGTCCGGCGCGTGCACGCTCGCCGCGGTCAGGTGCCGTCGCGCGGCGGCGAACTCCCCGCGCACGGCCGCGAGCCCGCCGAGGACCAGCGACGACTCCATGACGATCGGGCCGAGCTCCGGGTAGCTGTCCCGCAGCTGCTCGGCGGCTTCGGCGAGCCCGGTCCAGCGGCCGCGCACCCAGTCCAGCCGGACGCGGGTGCCCTGGATCAGGCCGATCGCGTACAACGCGCCGGCGTCGGTCGCGCGCCGGACGCCCTCGGTCACCAGCCGCTCCGCCCGGTCGAGGTGGCCCGCCCAGGACTGGCCGTCGGCGAGGTTGCACCACAGCCGGGCCAGCTGGACGCGCTCGGCGACCGTGCCGACGGTGTCCGACAGCGCTTCGAACTCCGTCCACGCCGAGCCGTCGCCGACGTGCGACGCGGCCGCGATGCGGTCGGCGGTCAGGGCGAGCCGCAGCTCGGGGTCGTCGAGCCGCTCGTACACCTCGCCCGCGCGGGCACGCCAGGATTCGTGCCACGACAACGGCGTCAGCCCGTCGATCGGCTGGGCGAGCAGCGTGATCCCGCGCGCGGCGAGGTCGGGGCGGTCGGTCAGCTCGCCGACCGCGCGCTCGACCTCCAGCCGGCCGCGGCCGAGCCCGCCGATGGTCCGGACCAGCAGCATGCCGAGGCTCAGCCGGATCGAGCCGCGGACCGACGGCGGCAGCGTCACCTCTTCGAGGACGCGCTCCAGCGTGCCGATGACGTCGGGGCGGAACCCCCGCAGCGCGACCTGGCTCAGCTTGCCGGCCACGCGCCCGATGTCCGGCTGCGACGGACCGGGTTCGGCGAGCACCGACTGCAGGAGATCGATCGCGCGGGACGTCTCGCCGCGGGTGATCGCCTCGTCGGCGGCCGCTTCGGCGTAGTGCCGCCACTGGTCGACGCGGCCGGCCGCACGAGAGTGCCGGGCCAGCAGCGTGAGCGGCGGTGACGGCTGGGCGGCGAGCACCCGGATCGCCTGCGCGTGCAGCAACGCGCGTTCCGGCCCGCTCACCGTGTCGTAGACCGCCTTGCGCGCCAGCGGGTGCCGGAAGCCGTACTTGCCGTCGCCGGCTTCGCCGAGCACACCGGCGGACAACGCCGCGAGCAGCGCGGTGCGGAGGGCGTCGCCGGTCAGCCCGGCCAGTTCGCCGAGGACGGCGGCCTCGGCGCCGACACCGAGGACCGCGGCCGCCCCGGCGAGGCGCACGGCGTGCTCGGGCAGCGCGGAAAGCCGTTCGGTGACGGCGTCCCGCAGCAACGCGGGGACTTCGAGGTTCTCCAGCAGCCGGTCGGAGAGGACCTCGCCGACCGGGAGCCGCTCGGCCGCTTCCTTCAGCGCCCGCAGGGTTTCTTCGGCCACGAACGGGATCCCGGCCGTGCACTCGTGCAGCTTCGCCGCGAATTCGTCGGTGACGCGCGGAAGTTCGAGGATTTCGACCGCGAGCTCGCGCACCGCGGAGACGTCGAGCGCGCCCAGCGCGACGCGCGCCGAGCAGACGGCCGGGGCGGTCCTGAACGGCGTGGCGCAGCCGGCTTCGGCCGTGGAGCGGTAGGCGGCGACCACGGCCAGTTCCGGCGGCATCGCGCCGGCGAGGAACCGCAGGAGGTCACGGGTGTCCTCGTCGGCCCACTGGAGGTCGTCGATCAGCACGAGCGTCGGCCCGCAGGCCTGCAGCAGCTCCCGCACCGCGCGGAACACGCGGTGGCGTTCGGCGACCGGGTCGGCGAGGGGATCCGGGCGCGGAGGAAGCGCTTCCGCAAGCTCCGGGAGCAACGGGAGCAGCACGCCGGCGACCGGGCTGAGCGGGCCGAGCGGCGCGTCGCCGACCGAACGAAGCGCTTCCAGGATGGGCCCGTACGGGAAGGGTTCCCGCAGTGGCTGACAGGCGCCGGTGAGCACGCGGCCGCCGTCGAACTCCTTGCGCCGCCCGATCTCCGCGAGCAGGCGGGTCCGGCCCATGCCCGCCTCGCCTTCGACGAGCACCGCGGCGGGCCGCCGCCGGAGCACGTCGACGATCGCGTCGAGCTCGGCGTCGCGGCCCGTGAGCTTCGCCGGTCCGGAGCGGATGGAGACCGAGGTGGGGCGGGGGGCGGTCAGCCACATTTGACCCTCCTCGACGCACCGGGACTTGTCCGCGGGAGCCTAAGCAGCGCCGATCCGTCCGTAAACCTTTCACCGAATACGTGGCCGATGCCGTTCTCACGCGTCCGCTCACCGGCCGTCACCGGGTTGCCGCGGGAACCGGCGGCGAAGGGTGACCCCGCGTCCGAAACTTCGGGTGATCGCACGATCGAACGTCGCTTAACGCGTCCGTGTGCTCTGCGTGACTACTGAAAGTAATTCACAGAAACCCTACTTACGGACCTGTCCGACCGGGTGACAGCACGGCCTGAGTCCGGCTGGAGCAGGGGATTCGTCCGCGGCGAATGCGTATACCCATTCGCCGCTCGCCCGGATTGCACCGTAACGCCCACTGCGGGGACGCTCACTCGGGGGAGTACCACTGCGTGGCCGGTGTGGAGCCGCGCGTAACCATCTAGGGAGAAGCATGAAGATCGCGAGACTTCTCGGTGCCGCTGCCACCGCGGTCATGGCGACGGGCGCGCTCGCCGCGACCGCCGTCCCCGCGTCGGGCCAGGACCTGCTGAACCCGGACATGGTGCCCGCCATGCAGCGGGACCTCGGTTTGACCCACGACCAGGCGCTGACGCGGCTGAAGAGCGAGGACGTCGCGAACAAGGTCGCCGAAGGCCTCGGCGCGGCGCTCGGCGACGCGTTCGGCGGCGCGACCTACAACGCCGCCACGGGCAAGGCGCACGTCGAGACGACGAACGCCGCGCTCGCCGGCAAGATCCGTGAAGCCGGCGCGGAAGCGGAGGTCGTGAAGTTCAGCGCCCGCCAGCTCGACTCCACCGTCGGTGCCCTGAACGCCAGTGAGAAGGCCGCGCCCGCGGCGATCACCGGCTGGGGCGTGAACTCCGCGACCAACCGCGTCACGCTTTCCGTGCTGCAGGGCCAGCGCGGGGCCGCCGACGCGTTCCTCGGCAAGTCCGGTGTGGACAAATCGGCGGTGACGGTCGTCGAGACGGCGGCCCAGCCGTCCGTGTACGCCAACGTCCGCGGTGGCGACGCCTACTACATCGGCGGGAACGCCCGCTGCTCGGTCGGCTTCTCCACGACCACCGGCTTCCTCAGCGCCGGCCACTGCGCGGCGCTGACCGGCGCCGGCGCGCTGACCGGGTCGAACGGCGCTTCGCTCGGTTCGTGGGGCCGGTACAGCTTCCCGACCAACGACTACTCGGCGGTCCGGACCAACAGCAACTGGACCCCGCTCGCGCAGATGAACAACGGCACCGCGGTGCGTGGCTCGTCCAACGCCGCGACCGGCACGTCGGTCTGCAAGGCCGGCTCGACCACCGGCTGGACCTGCGGCACCATCGGCGCCAAGAACCAGACCGTCCGCTACTCCGAGGGCACGGTCTACGGGATGACCGCGACCAACGTCCGCTCGGCGGCGGGCGACTCGGGCGGCGGCTTCATCGCCGGCAACTCGGCGCAGGGCCTGCTGTCCGGCGGCAACACGTCCGTGACGTACTTCTTCCCGATCGGCGCCGCGCTTTCGGGCACCGGCACCACGCTGAAGACCAGCTGAGCTCCGGCTGACTCACACTGAAACGACGGAAGGGCGGGTTTCGGGCGCCTCCAGCGCGTCCGAAACCCGCCCTTCGTTCCTCGCCGCGGGAATGGGAGGCTCAGGGGTCAGACGTTGCTGATCTCCTCGATCAGCCCGTCGACGTCGAAGTGCGCGCTCTCTTCGCCGAGCGGCACGAGTTCGTAGGACGCCTCGAGGAACGTCCGGATGTCCTCGATCTCCAGCTCGAACGACGCATAGCCGTCCGGTGACTCGATTTCCAGGGTGAGAAAGTCTTCGTCGTCGGACAGGTCCGGGCGGATCCGGACGTCACCGAGACCGGCCGGCTCGTCGAGGCCGGACACGAGGAGGTCACGCGCGAAGGTCCACTCGATCCACCGGCCGCGCTCGGTCCGGAAGGCCACGGTCACCGCGAAGGGCTCGTCGGAGTGGTAGGACAGGCGCGACAGGACGGGCGTGGTGCTCTCGTTCAGCAGCACGAACTGGCTCTGGTGTACGGCGTCGGTGTGCACGGCCCCTCCTGGAGTCTCGCGGTGGTTCGCGCGGCGCGAACTGTTCGGCAAGGAGATGACCAGGGCCTTCGGTCATGACGGAGAAACTCTCACGTTCACTTGATCGGTTGCATCCGTCCATTGTGGTGTAACACCGGGCACATACCCCTTGCGCTCAGGCGGCGACAGCTGGTGACGGCTCCCGCAGGGCCGCCGGCAGTTTCTTCCGCAGCACGAGCAGCGCGGGGACGGCGGACGCGCAGGTCAGCGCCAGGATCGACCAGGTCAGCGCGTTGCTCGCGCTGAGCAGGACGGCCAGCAGGCCCGGCGCGAGCGCGATGGGCAGGCCCCAGGAAAGCTGGAAGATCGCGCTGGCGCGGCCTTCGGCGCCGGGCGGAGCGGCCGCGGCCGCCGCCGCGGTGGCCGTCGGGCCGAACATCGCCTCCGCGACCGAGAACCCGAGACTGGTCAAGAGGATCACCACCGTGGCCACCGGCAGCGAGACGGCCGCCAGCGGGATCAGCAGCGCGAAGCAGAGCGCGAACAGCGCCGCGGCGCCGATCAGTCCCGTCGTCCTGCTGCGCCGCGCCAGCAGCGAGACGATCGGGCGCTGTGCGGTGACGACGACCACCGTGCCGAGCGTGATCGCGGTCCCGGCGATCCACTGTGGACCATGCAGGAGGTCCCGCACGACGATCGGCAGCACGGAGAACTTGCTGGCGCTGGCGAGGGTGAAGGCCATGTGGGTGACGCAGAACCCGGTGAACGGCCGATCCCCGAGCACGGCCCGCCAGCTCCCGGAGGGCGCCACTTTCACGTGAAAGTGGCGCCTTCGGCCTGGAGCGAGGACGTAGCTTTCACGTGAAAGTGGCGGGAGCAGCCGGATCAGCACCGCCGCCACCGCGAAGCTCGCCGCGTTGGCGTACGCCAGCAGGTGGAACGCCCACGGGCTGGTGATCGTCGGCAGCACGGCCATCGCCACCGCCCCGAGGCCCGCCCCCGCGAACCGGGCCGTCGTCTGGGTCGCCAGGACCCGATCCGTGTCGGCACCGGTGGTCAGCCGGGCGACCATCGGCGCGTTGCACGTCCAGAACAGCCGGTCGCCGAAACCGGCCACCGCCGACACCACGACCACCTGCCAGCTCGTGTGCGCCAGCGGGTAGGCCGCGAAGGCGGCGAGCCGCACCAGGTTGCCCGCGATGAGCAGGGCGCGCGGGCCGAAGCGGTCCATCGCCGCTCCGGTGGCCGGGCCCGTGACGAGAGCCAGCAGGGCGCCGGTGGTCAGCGACGCGCCCGCGTCGACCAGGCTCATGCCCTGCCCGTGCACCAGGAACAACAGGGCGAACGGGACCCACAGCCCGCTCCCCAGCGCGTCGATCAGCGTTGCGGCCAGAAAGATCCGAAGCATGCCTTCCCCCCAGTTGGGCAGCACTCCAGCTTACGGGTCGAGCGGCAGGGTCAGCCCCACCTTTACGCGATCCATCGCGACGCTCGTGGTGAAGTGCCGGACGTTCGGGTTGTCGAAGAACATCCGCCGGGTGAACGCCTCGAAGACCGTCATGTCCGGGCACGTCACGATCAGCACGAAGTCCGCGTTGCCGGTGACGTAGTAGCACTGCTGCACGCAGTCGTCGGCGAGGACCTGGCGGCGGAACCCGTCGATGACCTCGAGGTTCTCCCGCTCCATCTCGACCATGACCACGAACGTCATGCTCAGGCCGAGCGCGGCGGGCGACAGCACCGCCACCTCGCGTTCGATGACGCCCGCTTCGCGCAGCCGCTTGATCCGCCGCTGCACCGCCGCGGCCGAGAGCCCGACCTTCGCGCCGATGGTCTCGGCGATGGTGCGGGCGTCCGCTTGGAGGCAGGCGAGGATGGCGATGTCGAGCTGGTCGAGGTCGGGTGTCTGCACCTCAGCAGGCTAACGGGGACCCCCGGCAATCCGCTGGTGATCACTCCCGGCACACCCCGGTCGTGACGGCGCTCACTACTCCGTCCGGGATGAAGATGAAACAACTTTTTAAGTGAGCTGGAACACAACTGACCGGTCTACCAGGGGGTAGCCCATAGAAGTGGAAGACCAGCCGGTCGCTCCGCCAACCCGCCGGCGTGGGGAGGCTCTCCCGTGCTCGCACCTGCCGCCGTGCTGACCGGCCTCGGTTCGTGGTTGCCGACGAAAGTCCTGGACAACCACGAAATCGCCGCCCGGCTCGACACCTCGGACGAATGGATCCGGACCCGTACCGGGATCCGCGAGCGCCGCGTCGCCGGACCCGGCGAGTCCACTGTGGACCTCGCGGTCGGGGCCGGGCGCGAAGCCCTCGGGGGCGGTTCCGCCGACGCCGTCGTCCTCGCCACCTCCACCCCCGACCAGCCCTGTCCGGCCAGCGCCCCGCAGGTCGCCGCCCGGCTCGGGCTCGGCACGGCCGCCGCGTTCGACGTCAACGCCGTGTGCAGCGGGTTCGTCTACGCGCTGGCCACGGCCGCCGGTTTCATCGCGGGCGGGCTGGCCGAGCGCGTGCTCGTGATCGGCGCCGACACCTTCACGACGCTCATCGACCCCGCCGACCGCACCACCGTCCCGATCTTCGGCGACGGCGCCGGCGCGGTGGTCCTGCGCGCGGGCGACGCCGGCGAGCCGGGCGCGTTGGGGCCGTTCGACCTGCACAGCGAGGGGGAGCACGCCGAACTGCTGTGGGTCGAGGCCGGCGGCGCCCGGAAGCGGCTTTCGGACACCCCGGCCGACCGCTTCCTCGCCATGCAGGGCACCGCGGTCTTCCGGCACGCCTGCGCGCGGATGGCCGAGTCGTCGCGGACGGTCCTGGAGCGCGCGGGCTGGATGGTCGGCGACGTCGACCGCTTCGTCGGGCACCAGGCGAACATCCGGATCCTCCAGGCGACGGCGAAGCAGCTCGGCATGCCGGCCGACGCCGTCGTCGCCAACATCGACCGGGTCGGCAACACCAGCGCCGCGTCCATCCCGCTCGCCCTGGCCGACGCCCGCGCCGACGGCACCCTCGTGCCCGGCCACCGCGTCCTGCTCAGCGCGTTCGGGGCGGGCCTGACCTGGGGCTCGACGGTGTTGCGCTGGCCCGACCTGGATCAGCCGTCCTGAGGTCCGGCGGCGGTCGTCCAGGTCGGCGTCGCCTCCTGGCGGCCGCGCAGCTCCAGCTCCCCGTGCTTCTCCCAGTGCGCGGCTTCGCCGGGCAGGGCCACGGAGACGACGGCGTCGCTGGCGAGAATCCGTGACGGGACCGTCTTGGCGAGTTCGGTCAGCCGCGCGGCCTCGTTGACCGCGTCGCCGATCACGGTGTACTCGAGCCGGCTGCTGGCGCCGAGCTGCCCGGCGAACACCGGGCCGCTCGAGACGCCGACGCCGAGGTCGAGCTCGCCGTCCGCGCGGACCGCGTCCCGGATCGCGCGGGCCGCGGCCAGTGCGGCGGTCGGCGCGTCCGCCAACCGGGTCGGGGCGCCGAAGATGCACAACGCGGCGTCGCCCTGGAACTTGTTGACCAGGCCGCCGCGGGCGTTCACCGCGGAGACGACCGCGGCGAACAGCCGGTTCAGCTTCCTGACCAGCTCCTCGGGCGGCGTCCGGTAGGCCAGCGCGGTCGAATCGACGACGTCGACGAACAACGCCGTGACCTCGCGGACGTCACCCGACAGCGACGCGCCGTACTCCAGCGCGTGCCGGGCGACGTCGGCACCGACGTGCCTGCCGAACAGGTCCCGCATCCGCGCCTGCTCGCGCAGGCCGGCGGCGAGCTGGTTCACCGACGTCTGGAGCAGGCCGATCTCACTGGAGTCGTCGACGTCGACCGCGACCTCGGTGTTGCCGCGGGCGATCTCGTCGAGCGCCACGCGCAGCCGGTGCAGGGGCGCCGCGACCGCTCTGGCCAGTAGCGCCGTCCCGATCGCGCCGACGCCGAGGCCGGTCACCGACAACGTGATCAGGGTCGCGGTGTGGTCGCCCGAGCCCAGGTCCGGCGGCGTGGCGATGAGCAGCACGCCCACGAACGGGACGCCGCTGGCCAGCGCCCAGGTGACGATCAGCCGGGTGAGCACGGTGACCGGCAGCGAACGGCGCGGCGGCAGGACGTCCAGCGCGATCGTCATCACCGGCCGCGCCACCCACTCGGCGGCGAGGTAGGTGAGCCCGACGGTGGTGAGGCCGCCCAGCCCGATCACCGTCACCAGGCCGAGGGCGTCGCCGGCCGAGCCCAGCACCCCGGCGAGCACGCTGAGGGCGACGGTGCCGAGCAGCCAGAGCGTGCCGCTGACCACCGCCATGTCGACCGGCAGCCGCAGCGCGCGCCGCGCCTCGCTCTCCGACGGCGGGCGGCCGAGCACGAACCAGATCGCGGTGCGGCGTTGCAGCCACGCCGTCCACAGTGTCCCGGCGAGCAGGGCCGCGGCGACGATGCCGGCCGCGGTCAGCCCGAGCATCCAGCCGTGGTCGCCGACGTCCTTCGGCAGGCCCTGCAGCACCAGCAGCAGGGCGACCACACCGGACCCGGCGACGCTCGAGCCGACGCCCAGCCCGGCGAAGCCCAGGCTGGTGCGCAACACCACCCGGAAGTTCCCCACGGCGATCCTGCGCACGGCGTTGATCGTACGGCCGAAAATGCGTCGCCACCGCCCGTGGCCGGTGGTTACCGTGCCGATCATGGAGCCACTCGGCCAGGACGAAATCCGGGCCTCGTTCGTCAACTGCACCCGCGGCGAAGCCAAGGGCGTGACGCTGCCCGCCCGGCCCGAAGAAATCCCGTGGGACCGGCGGGAGTTCCTCGGCTGGCGTGACCCGAAGGCGCCGGCGCGCGCCTATCTCGTGCTGCCCTACGGCGGTGAGGTGATCGGGCTCGCCCTGCGCGCGGCGGCGCCCCCGAAGTCACGGCTGCGCAGCAACATCTGCGGTTTCTGCACGACGACCCACGGGCTCGCCGACATCACGCTGTTCTCCGGCAAGCGCGCCGGGAAGGCCGGTCGCGACGGCAACACGCTGGGCACCTACGCCTGCGGCAACCTGGGCTGCTGCCAGTACGTCCGCGGTGAGCTGAAGTCCGACGTGCCCCAGCCGCACGAGACGCTGACCGTGGCGGACCGCCTCGTGCGGATGGAGGAGAAGCTGCACAAGTTCGTGGCACGCGTGCTGGAGTCCCGTTAGAACCGGTACCGCACGATGTGCGCCGTCCGGGCCAGGGCCGGGAAGACCTTCAGCATGCGCAGCTGGAACCGGGTGAAGGGCCCCAGCCTGGCCAGCACCTCCGGTGTCGCCCAGTGGGCGGCGTCCAATGAGGACTCAAGGGTGAGGCCGCAGCGCTCGAGCTCGCGCGGGTCGTCGACGCCCCAGTACAGCGTCGCGCCCGCCTTCCGCACCGGCGCGTTGAGCTTCTGGATCCTGATGGCGGTCCGGTTGAAGAGGTCGCAGATCAGGCCGCCCGACGGGAACTTCTCGACCAGCCGGCGGAAGAGTTCGGTGCCGGTCTCGGGTTTCAGGTACATCGTGAGACCTTCGGCGACGATCAGCGCCGGCCGGTCCGACGGCACCTGGTCGAGCCACCCGAAGTCGGTCACCGACGAGCCGATGTGCGTCTGGTTCGGCGCCCGGTCGTAGAGCTTTTCGCGCAGCTCGATGACTTCGGGGTAGTCGACGTCGTACCAGTGGACGGTCTCCGGCGGCGCGAGGCGCTGGAACCGCGTGTCCATGCCGCAGCCCAGGTGCAGCACGATCGCGTCCGGGTGTTCGCGCAGGTACTCGGCGGTCCAGTCGTCGATCGGCTTCGCCCGCAGGACGACCGACACCGCCCGGTCGGGGGAGATGCCGATCTTGGTGAAGTCGTAGTCGATCCGGCGGACGGCGTCGTCCGCGGCCTTGTCGCCGAGGATCGGGTGGGCACTGCGGTAGTCGAGCGCGCGGCCGTACAGCGTGGCCAGGTTGGTGGCCTTTTCTTCGGTGAAGTGGACCTTCTCCATCACAACCCCCAGAAGTTTCACAATGTTGTGAAAAGTCTAGCGCTCTTCGGGGTGCGCGGCGAAGTCGTGGGCGTAGGTTTTGGCGTCGACCAGGTGCTTGAGGGTCAGCGCGCGGGCGGCGGCCGGGTCGGACCGGCGCACGGCGTCGAGGATGGCGCGGTGGTCGTCGACGGCCTTCCGGATCTGCCCGGGCAGCCGCAGCGCGGCCCGCCGCTCCTCGCCGACGAGGGCGAGCACGGACCGCAGCAGCCCGGCGACGTCGTCGTTGCCGGCGTTCTGCGCGATCACCCAGTGGAACTCGGCGTCGGTGGCGATGACGCGCAGCATGTCCCCGTCCTCGGCGGCCCGCGCCATCTCGGCGACGTTGTCCTCGAGCCGGCTCACGGTTTTCGCTCCTGCGTGCCGGGCCAGCCGTTCGGCGAGCGTCGGCTCGACGGTCGCACGCAGGTCGAAGAGCTTCTCGACGAGCTGGTCGTGCTCGGTGAACCAGGAGCGCAGCGGCTGTTCCTGCTGCTCACGGACGTAGGTACCGGAGCCGGCGCGGATCTGCACGTATCCGATGGAGGCGAGCACGCGCAGCGCCTGCCGAAGCGAGCCGCGGCTGATCCCGAGCTCTTCGCAGAGCACGCGTTCGGCGGGCAGCCGCGAGCCCGGCGGCAGGTCGCCGGAGTCGATCCGCGACCGCAGCCGGTCGACGGTCGCGCTCCAGACCTGCTCGGTGTCCACGGGCTCATCCTCCCAGCCCGGTCATGAAGGGCACCCTCATGGACATAAAAGCCATGAGGGTGCCCTTCATGACATTCCGGCTGAGCGCCGCCGGCTAGAGGGTCAGGCCCGGATCCCGCGCCAGGGTCGCGAGCTGCTCGGCGGAGTGTCTGACCAGACACATCCACGTCGCGGGAGCGCGCCACGATGCTTAGGCTCCGCACGTGAATGCTTCATGACGTGGTGGCACGCGGTGATCGTCGTGGTCGCCGGCATCTGGGCGGGCACCATCAACGCCGTCGTCGGGTCGGGAACGCTGGTGACGTTCCCCGTGCTCGTCGCGCTGGGCTATCCGCCGGTGACGGCGACGACGTCCAACGCGATCGGCCTCGCGCCCGGGACGCTCAGCGGCGCCTGGGGCTACCGGCACGAGCTCAAGGGCTACTGGCCGCGGGTCGCCCAGTTCGCCGTCGCTTCCTTCCTCGGCGCCATCGGCGGCACCATCCTGCTGCTCTCCCTGCCGAAGGACGCCTTCGAAGCTGTCGTCCCGGTGCTCGTCGGGCTGGCCGTGATCCTCGTGATCGTCCAGCCGAAGGTGTCGAAGTGGGTCGCCCAGCGGCGCGAAGAGAACGGCAAGGAGCACAAGCCGGGCCCCCTGCTGATGTTCTTCATCTTCCTCATCGGCATCTACGGCGGGTACTTCACCGCCGCGCAGGGCGTGATGCTCATGGCCGTGATGGGGATGCTGCTGTCCGAGCCGCTGCAGAAGCTCAACGGCGTGAAGAACGTCCTCGCCGCCGTCGTCAACATCGTCGCCGGGGTGATCTACGCGTTCGTCGCGCCGATCAGCTGGCCGGTCGTGCTGTGGCTGGCCGTCGGCTCCACCGCCGGTGGCTTCCTCGGGGCGAAGATCGGCCGGAAGCTGCCGCCGGCGGTGCTGCGCGGCGTGATCGTGGTGATCGGTGTCGCCGCCGTCGTCCAGCTGGTGGTCAAGCAGTTCAGCTGAGCTTGCGCAGGAACGTCGTCCACGCCGCGGACGGGACCGCCAGCTCCCCGGACGCCGGTGCCTTCGAGTCCCGGACACCGACCAGCTCGGTGTTCAGCGCGACCTCGACACAGTCTCCGTTGCCGCCGCCGCTGTAGCTGCTCTTGCGCCAGACCCGGTCGTGGGAGGTCATCGCGTGTCGTCCTTCGCTTGCTCGTATTCACTTGCCAAGGCGGCAAGCCACTCCCGGGATTGTCCTCCATCCAGGGCAAGATCGGCCACTCGCTTGAGCCGGGCTTTGACCCGGTCAGCGATGCCGTTTTCGTCGAACTGGCCGTACCACCGGAAAACCGCCCGTGCGTAGTCCTCGATCTGCAGAATGCCCGGGATGATCTGGGGCTCGAACTCGATGATGGAACTGGCCAGCGTCTCGGCCACGATCAACGACCGCAGCTCGTCCGGCAGTTTCTCGCGGTGCGGCCGGACGCGATAGCCGTCTGCCTGCTCACGAACCAGATCGAGCATCCGCACCACGTCCTCGCGCGAGGCGCGGCAGCTCGCGAGGTACATCGTCACGTCCAGCTCGGAGTAACCGCGGACCCCGCTCTCCATCCGCGAGATCTTGCTGGCCGAGCAGCCGAGCATGTCCGCGAGATCCGCAGCCAAGAGCCCGGCGCCGACGCGAAACCGCTTCAGCTCGTCGCCGATTTCGCGGCCGGTCGCCGACGAATCGCGGTCTCGCTCGCTCATGCGTGGAAAGCTAGGCCGTTCCGGGTGGGGAACGGCTCAGCGCCACGGCAAGATCAACCCATCGGACGCCGCCTTGCCACCGCGGCAAGCTACCCGCGGAACTCGCGCGCCGCGGCCAGGAACAGGTCGTTCTCCTCGCGGGTCCCGATGGTCACGCGGACGCCTTCGCCGGCGAACGGGCGCACCACCAGCTTGCGGTCCAGCGCGTGCTCGGCGAACGGGACGGCCTGGTCACCGAGCGGCAGCCAGACGAAGTTCGCCTGCGTCTCCGGCACCCGGTAACCCGCCTCCAGCAGCGCTTCCCGCACCCGCCCGCGCTCGACGACGATCTCCTGGCAGCGGGCCAGCAGCTCGTCGGCCGCGTCGAGCGACGCCAGCGCGGCCACCTGGGCGAGCATGTTGACCGAGAAGGCCACGTACACCTGGCGAAGCGCGTCCGCGATCGGCGTCGGCGCGACGGCGTAACCAACGCGAAGGCCCGCGAGGCCGTACGCCTTGGAGAAGGTGCGAAGCACCATCACGTTCGACCGGCTACGGGTGTACTCGACGCCGTCGGGCACCTCGGGGTCGGTGACGAACTCCTTGTACGCCTCGTCCAGCACGATCAGCACGTGCTCGGGCACGGCGGCCATGAACCGCTCCAGCTCCGCGCGGCGCACGGCCGTTCCGGTGGGGTTGTTCGGGTTGCAGACGAAGATCACGCGCGTTCGGTCGGTGATCGCCGCGAGCATCGCGTCGAGGTCGAGCTCCTGGCCCTCGGTGATCGGGACCTTCACCGAGACAGCGTTCGCGACCTGCGTGACGATCGGGTACGCCTCGAAGGAGCGCCAGCCGAAGATGGCCTCGTCGCCGGGCGCGCACACCGCCTGGACCGTCTGCTGGCACAGCGACACCGATCCGCAGCCGATGGCGACCTGCTCGACCGGCACGTCCAGCTCGCGCGCCAGCCGCTCGCGCAGTGCCTGCGAGCCGGTGTCGGGGTAGCGGTTGATGCCCGCCGCGGCCTCGGCGATCGCCTGCGCGACGCTCGGCAGCGCGCCGCCGGGCACCTCGTTGCTCGCCAGCTTGACCGCGCCTTCGATCGTCCGGCCGGGGACGTATTTCGGCAACGATTCGAGATCGGCACGCGGGGACACGGACGGCATCTTCGGCGCTCCTGGAAATCGGCGGGACGATCCGCTCACCGTATCTTTTCCGCCCGCCACCCCGCGACTGCCTTCAGACGGTAACCGTCGCAGTGACCTGCGACACTGAGTTCCTTCCGTTCACTTCGAAGTGATTGGGTGACGTAATGACGTCGACCAGCACCGTGGACTACCAGCGCACCGACGGCGGCACCCTGCGCCTGACCTTCTCGGAACCCGAGGGTGCGCTACGCGGTGGATTGGTCGTGCTGCACGAAGCGGACGGTGTCACCGACGGCGTGAAGCTGCTGCTCGCCAGCCTCGCCACGGAAGGCTGGCTGACCGTCACCCCGCACCTGGAAAACGAGGAGCTCACGCAGCAGGACCTGCTCGACGCCACCGACCTCACCCTCGCCTGGCTCGTCGAGCGCGGTGTCCAGGCCGACCTGCTCGGCGTGATGGGCTTCGACCTCGGCGGCACCGCGGCCCTCGTCGTCGCCTCGCACCGCAGGCTCGGTGCGGCGGTCAGCGTCGGCGGGCAGCAGACCGCCGAACTGCCCGCGCTGGTCGAGATCGCCGGGCGGCTCACCAGCCCGTGGCTCGGCATGTACGGCGACGCCGGCGACGAGGCGGGCGGCGCCGAAGTGGCGCGTCTGCGTGACGCCGCCGCGTCGGCGAAGGTCGCCACGAACGTCGTCCACTACCCGGGCGCGAACCACCGCTTCGACGCCGACCCCGGCGCGGCCGCGGAGGCCTGGCAGCGCACGCTCAGCTGGTTCGACGCGCACCTGCGGTAGGTGTGGGCGGCCACCACCATCACCTCGCGTTCCATGGCGGTTCCGACTACGGTGACTTCCTGATCGCAGGGATTAGGCTCGGAGCGTGACGCACACCGCCGACGCCCCCGAAGTGCTCTGGCGCCCCGAGCCGGGCCACGTTGCCGACACCAAGATCGTAGCCTTCCGCCGGTGGCTGCGCGCCGAGCGCGGCGTCGAGGTGGACGACTACCGCTCGCTGTGGGAGTTCTCGGTCGAGCGCGGCCCGGACTTCTGGGCGGCGGTCGCGGACTTCCTCGGCGTCCGCTGGCACGACCAGCCCGGTGAAGTGCTGTCGGGCGAGATGCCGGACGCCGTCTGGTTCGACGGCGGCACGCTCAACTACGCCGAGCACGCGCTCACTCCGGGCGTCGCGGGTGCCGCGAAGGGCGACGACGAGACGGCGGTGATCTTCCACCGCGAAGACGGCCTCGCGAGCCACCTGACGTACGGGCAGTTGCGCGCGCAGGTCGCCGCGGCCCGGGCGGCCTTCCTCGAACTGGGCGTCGGCAAGGGTGACCGGGTCGTCGCGCTGGCGCCGAACTGCCCGCAGACGCTGGTCGCGTTCCTCGCCGCGGCGAGCATCGGGGCGATCTGGTCGTCGTGCTCGCCGGACTTCGGCGTCCGCGCGGTCGCGGACAGGTTCGTCCAGATCGAGCCGAAGGTGCTCTTCGCGGTCAACGCCTACGCGTACAACGGCCGCCAGTTCGACATCCGGACGACGGTTGCCGACCTGCAGGCGAAGCTGCCATCGCCGGCCGCGACCGTGCTGGTCGAGTACGTCGGCGAGGGCCGGATGGACGGCGCCCTCGACTGGGCCGAGCTGCTCGCGAAGCACGAGGGCGCGCCGCTGCTGTTCGAGCCGGTCGAGTTCGCGCACCCGTTGTGGGTCCTGTACTCCTCGGGCACGACCGGCCTGCCGAAGGGCATCGTGCACGGCCACGGCGGCATCACGCTGGAGCACCTCAAGGCCCTCGCGCTGCAGACCGACCTCGGGCCCGGCGACCGGTTCTTCTGGTACAGCACCACCGGCTGGATGATGTGGAACTTCCTCATCTCCGGCCTGCTGGTCGGCACCACGATCGTGCTCTACGACGGCAGCCCGGGGTACCCGGACCTGAACGCGCTCTGGCACCTGGCCGAACAGCACCGCGTCACGTACTTCGGCACGTCGGCGCCGTTCATCCAGAGCTGCCTCAAGGCCGGGATCAAGCCCGCCGAGCGCTACGACCTGACGGCGTTGCGCGCGCTCGGCTCGACCGGCGCGCCGCTGAGTGTCGAGGGCTTCCGGTGGATCGTGAACGAGGTCGGGAAGAACGTACAGATCTGCTCGGTCTCCGGCGGGACCGACCTGTGCGCGGCGTTCGTCGCGTCGGCGCCCGACGTGCCGGTCTGGCTGGGGGAGTTGTCGTGCCCGGCACTGGGCGCCGCGGTCACCGCGTTCGACGAGGCCGGCCACGCCGTCGTCGAGGAGGTCGGCGAGCTGGTCATCACGAAGCCGATGCCGTCGATGCCGGTGTTCTTCTGGAACGACCCCGACGGCTCGCGGCTGCGGGAGGCGTACTTCGAGATGTACCCCGGGCTGTGGCGCCACGGGGACTGGATCCGGATCACGAACCGCGGCTCGGCGGTGATCTACGGCCGCAGCGACTCGACGCTCAACCGCGGCGGCGTCCGGATGGGCACGGCGGAGTTCTACCGGGTCGTCGAGGGCTACGACGAGATCGCGGACTCCCTGGTCGTGGACACCTCGGCCGCCGGGAACGAAGATGGTCAGCTGATCTGTTTCGTGGTGCTCGCAGGCGGCGTCGACCTCGAAGCCGTCGAACCGGCGCTGCGGAAGGAGCTCCGTAGCGCGCTGTCACCGCGGCATGTACCCGATCGGTTCGTCGTGGTTTCCGAGATACCTCGTACCTTGAACGGTAAGAAGTGTGAGGTACCGGTGAAGAAGATCCTCGCCGGTGTGGCTCCTGACCGGGCCGTCAGCCGCGACGCGCTGGCCAACCCGGCGGCGCTGACGCCGTTCGTGGAGCTCGCCGGGGGGTAGATGGGGGAAGCATGATCATCCACCGCGGGTTGCACAGGTGGTGACGGGGACACGCGCGCAGATCACCTGGAAGGTGGCGGGAGCCACCACCGTGGGGGTGATCACCTGGGTGACCCGTCTGGCCGGGCTGATGACGCTGGGGTCGATCCTGGTGCCGGCCGGGCGCCGCAGCCTGCGTGGGCACCTGGCCGAATGGCTCGAGCTGCCGCAGGAGGCGACGGTCGCGGCGGCGACCGTGGCGCTGGCCATGGGCGTCCTGCTGGTGATGCTGGCCGCGGGGCTCCGGCGCCGCAAGCGCCGGGCCTGGCAGCTGGCGGTCGGCGCGACGGTGCTGCTCACGATGTCGCACCTCGGGCTGAAGCACGTCTTCGGCGCCGGCGTGGTGTCGGTGGTGCTGCTGGTGGGCTTGATCGCGAGCCGGCGGTACTTCGTGGCGAAGCCGGACCCGGTGGTCGGGCGCTGGCAGGCGATGCGTGTGTTCGTCCAGCTGGCGATGGCCGGGTTCGTGATCAACCTCATCCTGCTGTCCGTGGCGTCGCGGGCGGTGCTGGAGCCGACGAGCTTCCCGGACCGGATCGCCGAGTCCGCGCTCGCGCTGGCCGGCGTCAGCGGGCCCGCGGTCTTCCGGCAGATGTGGCTGGAGGACATGACGGCGGCCGTCGGCCTGCTGTTCGGCCTCGCCGCGGTCCTGGTCGCGGCGTACTTCCTGCTGCGGTCGGCCGAGCCGGCCCCGCGCCTGACCGACGACGAGGTCGCCCGTCTCCGCAAGCTGCTGGACGAGCACGGCGAGCGGGACTCGCTCGGCTACTTCGCGTTGCGCCGGGACAAGTTCGCGGTGTTTTCGAAGACGGGCAAGGCCGCGGTCACCTACCGCGTGATCGCCGGGGTGGCGCTGTGCTCGGCCGACCCGCTCGGCGACCACGAGGCGTGGCCGGGCGCGATCGAGGAGTACCTGGACATCTGCCGCCGCAACGGCTGGACCCCGGCGGCGATGGGCGTCTCCGAGCTGGGCGCGACGGTCTGGGCCCGGTTCGGCCTGGAGGTCCTGGAAATCGGCGACGAAGCGGTCGTCGACGTCGACGGCTTCACCCTGGACGGCCGCGTGATGCGCGGCGTCCGCCAGGCCGCGGCCCGCACCAAGCGCGCGGGCTACAAGGTGCTGGTGCGCCGGGCCGAGGACCTGCGTCCCGGTGAACTGGCCGAGCTGGAGGTCCTGGCCGCGAACTGGCGCGGCACGGACACCGAGCGCGGCTTCTCGATGGCGCTGGGCCGCATGGGCGACCCCGGATCGGTGCTGGTGACGGCCGAACAGGGCGGCCGGGTCCGCGGGGTGCTCCAGTTCGTCCCGTGGGGCGCGACGGGCCTCTCCCTGGACGTGATGCGCCGCGACCGCACGGCCGACAACGGCGTCAACGAGCTGATGATCTCGGAGCTCCTCCTGGCGGCGGACCGCCACGGCGTCTCGCAGGTGTCGCTGAACTTCGCCGCGTTCCGCGCGTTGATGGAGCAAGGACAGCGCATCGGCGCCGGCCCGGTCGCCAAGTCGGCGGCGAAGGTGCTGCACTTCTTCTCGCGCTGGATCCAGATCGAGACGCTCTACCGCTTCAACGCGAAGTTCCAGCCACGCTGGGTGCCGAGGTACTTGGTGTACCCGGCGGTCCGCGAACTCCCTCGCGTCGGCATCGCGACGTTCGAGGCGGAGGGACTCGGAGGACGATCCCCGCGCCTGCTCAGACTGCTCCGGCGTGCGTGAGGGGGGTGCCGTTCCGGGGTGATCGGAGGGTGTGTAACCTATCTGAGCAGTGGTCGTTGGGCCCAGGAGGCTTCGCCTAGTCTGGTCTATGGCGCCGCACTGCTAATGCGGTTGGGGGTAACCCCCCCTCCCGGGTTCAAATCCCGGAGCCTCCGCTGGTACCCGGTTCGCCGGGTGCTAGGTTAGAGAACAACTGAACACGCGCCCGTAGCTCAGCTGGATAGAGCATCTGACTACGGATCAGAAGGTCAGGGGTTCGAATCCCTTCGGGCGCACGTCTGGTTGAGACGGCAAGAGGCCCCTCCGGTTCGCCGGAGGGGCCTCTTCTCTGTTCGCGGGCCGGTTGCTCTCACCGGCTCCTCCGGGTGGGCCACCGCACGGCCCCCGGATCTCCGGCGAACCGCAACGGTGATCGATTATCGGTTTCTCCCATTTCCCCGTCGAATTCCCGGCGTGGCGGAATCGGGACCTTCTCGACTGCAACACCGTCGCTCTCCGGCACGACTTGCTCTCTTGACGTGGCACGACGCCGCGGCGCAGAGGCTCGTTTCCGGAGGAGGCTCGAATACCATGCCTGGTTTCGATACCGGTCGCGATTTGTCCCGTGGGCCGGGTGAAACGGCGAATGGGGACGTGCACCTGCCCTTCCTGCACCGGCTCCCGCCGCCACTCCGGCGTGCCCTGGAACGCGTGGGCAGTGACCAGAAGTTCGCCGCCGGGGCCGACCTGATGCGAGCCGGCCACGCGACGAACTGGATCGGCGTCATCACCCGCGGGGTCGTCCGGGTCTGCGGGCACGACATCGCTTCGCAGCGGGTCATCGCGCACCGCCGCGACGGCGACCTGATCGGCGAGCTCGCCGCTTTCGGCCTGCAGCGGCGGTCCGCCACCGTGACCGCCGTGACGCCCGTGAGCGCACTGATCCTGCACCCGGCGCAGCTCGACCAGCTCATGAGCCGGTTCCCCGCGTTCCTCACCTTCGTGATCGGTGTGGTCGCCGAGCGGATGGTCGAGTCCGACCGCTACCGGATCGAGAGCGACACCGCGCCGGTGGTCAAGGTCGCCAGGGCGCTCGTCGGCGCGGCGCGCGAAAACGCTGCCGGCGCCGCGACCGTCCACATCGTGTCCCAAGAGGACTTCGGCTCGATCATCGGCACGTCCCGCAAGACCGTCGGCCGGGTGCTGGCGGACCTCCGCCGGAAGGAGCTGATCAGCACCCGCCGGGGTGTCGTCCAGCTCCACGACGTCCCGAAGCTCCGGGAGCTCGCTCGGCTGGATCACTAAACCGGCGTCTTGTGGGACACCGGAGGCACAAGCCCTTCGGCCGCATCGCCTCCCCGTGGTCGACTCCTCGGCGCCCGAACGGACGCAGCGAAGGAGACCCAGTGGACCAGTACCGAACGGAGCAGGTGGAGGACGACGAGCCCCCGGTGGGCGTACGCCTCGACGCCGGGGGCAACCAGACTGTTTCGAACTCCCAGCTCGCGGGCCGCGACATCACCAACGACCACAGCACCACGCACAACGACAATTCACGGCGGATGCGGATCGGCTTGGGCGGCCTGGTCCTGGTCCTGCTGTTCGGCGGGGGCGTCTTCGCCTACAACGCGCTCACCGGACCCGACGGAGCCATGTACGAGAAGGGGCTCGCCGGCGCGCAGCACACCGCCGAGCAGCTCCGGCAGGCGGAGATCGACCGCGATTCGGCGAACTGGTGCCTGCTCGCGTCGTCGAACGACTCGAAGACCTGCCACACCATGATGGGCCTGGCCTTCGCCTCCGGGAACTCGCTGCGCGCCAAGCTGACGGACGTCCGGCTCGGCACCGCGACCGGCGACGGCAACACCGCGTCGATCCCGATCTCGGCCGGTGGCTCGCAGCTCGGCATCGTGCCGATGCGGTGGGACGGGAAGCGGTGGGAACTGAACCCCGCCGCCTACGCGCTGATGCTGAACAACGGCGGCATGGCGATGTCCGCGCTCGAAACCCAGCATGGCTGCGGCGCGCTCGGCGGCTTCACGATCGGCTGCAAGAAGTGACCGCCGGCCAGTACCCCCTGCCCGCGACGCTGCTGGTCGCCGACCTGCGCGGGTTCGGGTCGCTGACCAATCCCGAGCAGCTGGCGGCCCGGTCCGCGCTCTACTCGCGGCTCGCCGTCTCCTTCGACGAAGGCGGCGTGCCGTGGGACGGGTGCGCGCACGAGGACCGGGGTGACGGCGTGCTCGTCGTCGTCCCGCCGGAGGTGCCGAAGCCCGTCCTGCTCGGGCCCGTGCTCGACCGGCTCGTCGACGCCCGCCGTTCCTGGCCGCGGCCCGTGCGGATCGCCGTGCACGCCGGCGATCTCCACCACGACGGGCTCGGGTTCGTCGGGAGCGACGTCAACCACGTCTTCCGGCTCGTCGAGGCGACGCCGCTGCGGGAGGCGCTCACCACGTCCGGGGCTCCGGCCGCCGTCCTGATCTCCGACGAGCTCTACCGCGGGACCGCCCGGCACGGCTACGGGCCGGGGCCGGCTCGCGGCTACTTCCCGGTGCCCGTCGCGGAGAAGGAAACCCGGGTGACGGCGTGGCTCACCATCCCCGGCGCCGACGCCGCCGCCGAGCGGATCGCCGAGCGGGCGCGGGCACCGCGGCGCCCGGCGCGGCCGGCCGGAGGCGTGGCGCTTTCGGCCGGCGGCGACCAGCACGTCACGAACTCGCTGCTGGCGGGGCGCTCGGTCACCGGCGCCCGCCGCCGTCGGCACTGAACCCCTTCCGGCAGAAAGGCCACGACCATGTCCACGACCTACCGCGGATCTCTCGCCCTGCGCATCCTTTCCGGTGTCCTCGCCGTCCTCCTGGCCCTCGCCGGCCTGGTGACGCGGGTGGTGACGAACACCGGCCTGCGCGTCTGCAACACCGTGATCGGCCAGATCGGCACCGAGCTCACGCATTCGACCCTGTGCGCCAAGGCCGAAACCTGGCACACCGTCGGCACCGTGGCGATGTGGGGCGGTGTCGCGCTCCTGGTGGGCACGCTGTTCTACGCCTACGTCCGGCCCCGGTCTTCCGCGAAGCCGGGCGGCGTCCCGCGTCAGGTGCGCCCCGGGCCCGACAAGGTGCTGCCCGGCTCCTGAGCGATCGAACCCCGAGAGGCCCTTCCGGTTCGCCGGAAGGGCCTCTCGGCCGGTGCCGGAGCGTAACTGGACTGGACCAGCCCGGGCCCCATGCCGAGCAGTGGTCTTGACCATTGATCACTCTTCGTGGTGACACTTCCCTCATTGGTCTGGACCACGTACCGTTTGCGCAAACGGCGCAAAACACCGCCCTGGTCCCCGCCGGTGGTGTGGGTTTCCGCCGTCCGATACCTGGCTCAAAGGAGAGCGATGTCCAGGAAGAGATGGCACCTCCTCGGTCTGTTCACCGCGGTCGGCGCGCTCGCGGTCGGGATCGTCACCGTGCCGGCGAGCGCCGCCGGTGGCGTCAGCGCCGCCTTCAGCAAGGGCTCCGACTGGGGCACCGGCTACGAAGGCAAGTACACGGTCAACAACGGCTCCGGGTCGACTCTCCCGTCGTGGACCGTCGAGTTCGATCTGCCGAGCGGCGCGAAGATCTCGTCGCTGTGGGACGGCAGCTACACCGCGTCCGGTCAGCACGTCACCGTCAAGAACACGTGGAACGGCAACGTCGCCAACGGCAGTAGCGCGAACTTCGGGTTCAACGTCGCCTACTCCGGTTCGTACGTCGCGCCGTCGAACTGCAAGCTGAACGGCGGCTCCTGCGACGCCGGCGGCGGCACACCGACCACCACGCCGACGACCCCGACGCAGCCGACCACGACCCCGACGACCCCCACCACCCCGACGACCACTCCGCCGCCCCCGCCGGGCGGGCTGAAGAACGTCGGCTACTTCGTGCAGTGGGGCGTCTACGGCCGCAACTACCACGTCAAGAACATCGAGACGTCCGGCTCGGCGAGCAAGCTGACCCACATCAACTACGCGTTCGGCAACGTGACGAACGGGCAGTGCTCGGCGAACGACGACCCGTACGCCGACTACCAGAAGACCTACGACGCCGCGGGCAGCGTCGACGGCGTCGCCGACACCTGGGACCAGCCGGTGGCCGGCAACTTCAACCAGCTGCGGAAGCTGAAGAAGCTGCACCCCGGCCTGAAGGTGATCTGGTCGTTCGGCGGCTGGACCTACTCCGGCGGCTTCGGCCAGGCCGCGCAGAACGCCGCCGCGTTCGCGCAGTCCTGCTACAACCTGCTCAAGGACCCGCGCTGGGCGGACATCTGGGACGGCATCGACATCGACTGGGAGTACCCCAACGCCTGCGGCCTGTCCTGCGACACCAGCGGCGCGGCGGCCTACAAGAACCTGATGGGCGCGCTGCGGGCGAAGTTCGGCTCGTCGTTCCTGATCACGTCGGCCATCACGGCGGACGGCAGCAGCGGCGGCAAGCTCGACGTCGCCGACTACGGCGGCGCCGCGCAGTACGTCAACTGGTACAACGTGATGTCCTACGACTACTTCGGCGCTTGGGCGGCGCAGGGCCCGACGGCTCCGCACTCGCCGCTGACGTCGTACTCCGGCATCCCGACGGCCGGCTTCTACTCCGACGCGGCGATCCAAAAACTCAAGAGCAAGGGTGTCCCGTCGAGCAAGCTGTTGCTGGGCATCGGGTTCTACGGCCGTGGCTGGACCGGCGTCACGCAGAGCACGCCGGGTGGCACGGCGACCGGCCCGGCGCCGGGCACGTACGAGCAGGGCATCGAGGACTACAAGGTCCTGAAGAACTCCTGCCCGTCGACCGGCACGATCGCCGGCACGGCGTACGCGAAGTGCGGCAGCAACTGGTGGAGCTACGACACCCCGTCGACCATCGGCGGGAAGATGTCCTACGCCAAGCAGCAGGGTCTCGGCGGCGCCTTCTTCTGGGAGCTGACCGGTGACACCACGGGCGGCGAGCTCATCACGGCGATGAAGAACGGCCTGTCATGAGGCGCGGGTGGCTGCCCGCACTCGGGCTGGCGGCCGCGGCCGCCACGATCGGCGCGATGCTCGTGATCGCCCCGGCCAGCGCGGCCGGCGGGGTCTCGGCGACCTTCAGCAAGGGCTCCGACTGGGGCACCGGCTACGAGGGCAAGTACACGATCGCCAACGGCTCGGGTTCGACGTTGCCCAGTTGGACGGTCGAATTCGATCTGCCGAGCGGCGCGAAGATCTCGTCGCTGTGGGACGGCAGCTACACGGCGTCCGGTCAGCACGTCACCGTCAAGAACACGTGGAACGGCAACGTCGCCAACGGCGGTAGCGCGAACTTCGGGTTCAACGTGGCGTACTCCGGTTCGTACGTCGCGCCGTCGAACTGCAAGCTCAACGGTGGGTCGTGTGCGGCCGGGGGGACACCTCCGACCACGACCACGCCGCCTGTGACGACGACGCCGCCGACCACGACGACACCGCCTCCGGCGGGTGGCCGCGGTGCGCCGTACCTGTACCTGGGCTGGGGCAACCCGCCGAACCCGCAGACGGTGATGAACGCGACCGGGATCAAGTGGTTCACCATGGCGTTCGTCAACGCCTCAGGTGGCTGCAACCCGGCGTGGGACAGCAGCCGTCCGCTGTCGGGCAGCGCGGACGCGAACGCGATCGCGCAGATCAAGGCGGCGGGTGGCCAGGTCATCCCGTCGTTCGGCGGCTGGAGCGGCACCAAGCTCGGCCCGGCCTGCTCGACGTCCGCCGCGCTCGCCGGTGCCTACCAGCAGGTGATCAACGCGTACGGGCTCAAGGCGATCGACATCGACATCGAGAACTCCGACGAGTTCGAGAACGAGGCCGTGCAGGACCGCATCCTGGGCGCGCTGAAGATCGTCAAGCAGAACAACCCGGGTATCCAGACGATCCTGACGTTCGGCACGTCGACGACCGGCCCGAACTACTACGGCAACCGGCTCATCGACCAGTCGAAGGCGCTGGGTGCCAACGTGGACATCTACACGATCATGCCGTTCGACTTCGGCGGCGGCGCGGACATGTACGCGAGCACGGTGAGCGCCGCGAACGGCCTGCGGGACAAGCTGAAATCGACGTTCGGGTGGAGCGACGCCACGGCGTACGGCCACCTGGGCATCTCGGGCATGAACGGCCTGTCCGACCAGCAGGAGCTGACGAGCTTGCCGGCCTGGACCCAGATCACGAACTGGGCCAAGACGAACAAGCTCGCCCGCCTGGCGTTCTGGTCGGTCAACCGCGACCGCGGCTGCCCCGGCGGCGGCGTGCAGTCGACCTGCAGTGGCATCGCGCAGAACGACTGGGACTTCACAAAGGTGACAGCAGGCTTCTGACTGGGCTTCTGACGTAGTCGAATGAAGGCCTCCTTGCCGGCTCCCCGGGCCGGCAAGGAGGCCTTTCGCGTCGTCAGAGTGTCTTGACGGCGTCCCCGATCGCCTGGTCGAGGATCTCCAAGCCGAGCGCGATCTCCTCTTCGGACGCCGTCAGCGGCGGGGCGATCCGGAACACCCCGCCCATCCCGGGCAGCTGCACGATGTTCATGTGCAGGCCCAGCTCGAGGCAGCGTTGCGTGACGTGCGCGCCCAGCGCGTCCGAACTGCGCTTGGTTTCGCGGTCCACGACCAGTTCCAGTCCGGCCAGCAGGCCGCGGCCGCGGATGTCGCCGACGACGTCGTGCCGGGAAGCGATCTCCTCCAGCCCCTTCCGCAGCAGAACGCCCAGCTCGACCGCGCGCTCGTCGAGCCGGTCGCGGACCAGTACGTCGAGGACGGTGTTGCCGACCGCCGCCGGCAGCGGGTCCGCCACGTGCGTCGTGAAGAACAGGAATCCGCGCTCGTGCGCCTCCTGCTCGATTTCGGCGCTGGTCAGCACGGCCGCCAGCGGCAACCCGGCGCCGAGTGTCTTCGACAGCGTCAGGATGTCGGGGACGACGCCGTCGCGCTCGAACGCGTACCAGTTCCCCGTGCGGCACAACCCGGTCTGGGCTTCGTCGAGGATCAGCAGCATCCCGCGTTCACGGCATTTCGCGGCCAGGGCGGCGAAGTAGCCGGGCGGCGGCTCGATGACGCCGCCGGAGCTGAGGATCGGCTCCACCAGGCACGCGGCCAGGCTGCCGACCGACTGCGCGTCGATCAGGTCGAAGCCGAAGTCGAGCTGGCGCCGCCAGTCGAGGTGGCCGCCGGCGTCGGTGAAGTCCGGCCGGTACGCGTTCGGCGCCGGGATGGCGAAGTTGCCGGGCGCGGCCGGCCCGTACCCGCGACGGCCGGCGCTGTAGGTGGCGCTCGCCGCGCCCTGCGTCATGCCGTGCCACGAGCGGGCGAAGGAGACGATCTCGTGCTTGCCGGTGACGAGCTTGGCCATCCGGACGGCGGCCTCGTTCGACTCGGCCCCGGTGGTCAGCAGCAACGCCTTCTCCAGCGGCGCCGGGAGTGTCCCGGCGAGCCGCCGCGCGAGGTCGACGACCGGGCGGCTCAGCATGCCGCTGAACAGGTGGTCGAGCTGCCCGACCTGCCGCCGGACGGTGGCGACGATCTCCGGGTGCGAGTGCCCGAGGATCGCGCTCATCTGCCCGGAGGTGAAGTCGAGGATCCGGCGGCCGTCCTCGGTGAAGACGAAACTGCCTTCGGCGTGGTCGATGATCTCGCGGGTGAAGGTGCCGCCGTAGCGCACGAGGTGCCGGTCGACGTCCGCCCAGAATTCCGCAGCCATGCCGTCGACGGTAAGGCCGCGTCGAGCGACACGTCCATCTCCGCGGCAGCAGCCGGACCTGCCTGCGCTGGCCGAATGGGCCGGCAGGGGCGCAGACTGATCACGTGCGAGTGGCGGTCAGGGTCGCCGGGGTGGTGCAGGGCGTGGGGTTCCGGCCCTTCGTCCACCAGCTCGCGCGGCGGCTCGCGCTCGCCGGGTTCGCCGGGAACGACGTCCACGGGGTCTTCGCCGAGGTCGAGGGCCCACCTTCGCAGGTGAGAGCCTTCGTGGCCGGACTCCGGTCCCAGGCGCCGCCGCTGGCCGTCGTCGACGAAGTCGGCGTCGAAGAGATCCCGGCGACCGGGGAGACCGGGTTCCGCATCTTGGCCAGCCCGGCCGGCGGCGACGCCGACACGCTGATCTCCGCCGATTCCGCCACCTGCGCCGACTGCCTTCGCGACCTCCGCGACCCTGCTGACCGGCGGTTCCGGTACCCCTTCGTGAACTGCACGAACTGCGGCCCGCGGTTCACCATCGTCCAGGGTGTGCCCTACGACCGGCCGCTCACCACCATGGCCGGCTTCGCGATGTGCGCCGAGTGCAAGCAGGAATACGAGGACCCGGCCGACCGGCGGTTCCACGCCCAGCCCGTCTGCTGTCCCACCTGCGGGCCCACGCTGCGGTTCGAGCCCGGCGGCGGCGATCCGATCCGAAAAACCGCCGAAGCGCTGGAGCAAGGCGCGGTCGTCGCGGTGAAAGGGCTGGGTGGCTATCACCTCGCCGTCGGAGCAAGGCACGAAGAAGCCGCGCGACGGCTCAGGCAGCGCAAGCACCGCGAGGACAAGCCGTTCGCCGTCATGGTCGCCGACCTGACGCAAGCCCGGGAACTCGCCGAAGTCAGCACGGCAGCCGAAGAAGTGCTGACGAACCGAAGGCGGCCCATCGTCCTCCTGCCGAAGAAGGCCGAGCTCGCGGACGCCGTCGCGCCCGGCAACCGGCGGATCGGGCTCATGCTGCCCTACACCCCGCTGCACCACCTGCTGCTGGAGCACACCGGACCCATCGTGCTGACCAGCGCGAACGTCTCCGACGCGCCCATCGTGTACCGCGACGAAGACCTCGGCCGCCTCGAGGGCATCGCCGACGCCTTCCTGACCCACGACCGGCCGATCCACGTCCGGACCGACGACTCCGTGGTGCGCATCGTGCGGGGGCGAGAGCAGCTCCAGCGGCGTTCACGCGGCTACGCGCCCGAGCCGGTCCGGCTCGAAACGAAAAAGCACCTCCTCGGCTGCGGCGCCGAGCTCAAGAACACCTTCTGCCTCGCCAAGGGCCGCCACGCCTTCGTCTCGCACCACATCGGCGACCTCGAGAACTACGAGACGTTCAAGTCCTTCACCGAAGGCATCGCCCACTTCGAACGCCTCTTCGCCATCGATCCCGTCGTCGTAGTGCACGACCTGCACCCCGAGTACCTGTCGACGAAATACGCGCTCGATCAGGACGTCGAGCTGCTCGGCGTCCAGCACCACCACGCCCACATCGCCGCCTGCCTGGCCGACAACGGCGAGGACGGCCCGGTCCTCGGCGTCGCCTTCGACGGCACCGGCTTCGGTCCCGACGGCACCGTCTGGGGCGGCGAGTTCCTCCTCGCCGACCTCACGACCTACCGGCGGCTCACCCACCTGAAAGCAGTCCGGATGCCCGGTGGCGCCCAAGCCATCCGGCAGCCCTGGCGGATGGCTGCGTCCTATGTGGACGAACTCGGGCGGCCGGCGCGCGACGACATCGTGAAGCTCAAGCGCAGTGGCCTCAACTCACCCCTGACCTCCAGTGCCGGACGCCTCTTCGACGCCGCTGCCGCGCTCCTCGGCGTCCGGGACACCGTCACCTACGAAGGCCAGGCCGCCATCGAGCTGGAGCAGCTGGCCGACCCGGCCGAGAAGTCCGCCTACCGTGCTCGGATCGACGAGGAAATCCACGGCGAAGACCTCATCGCCGCCCTCCTGGACGACCCCGGAAGCAGAGCGAAGAGAGCCGCCCGCTTCCACAATGGGGTGGCCGACGCGATCGCGCGGACCTGCGACCGCTTCCGGGACCTCAGCGGCACCGTGGCGCTCTCCGGCGGGGTGTTCCAGAACGTCCTCCTGCTCGACCGGACCGTCGAAGAACTCGAGACCCAAGGCTTCCGCGTCCTGACCCACCGGCGGGTGCCCACCAACGACGGCGGGATCAGCTTCGGTCAGGTCGCCGTAGCCAGTCGTACCACTCGGTGAGGCCGTCGCCGCGCGTCGCGCTGACCGGGAGGATCGCCGCTGAAGGGTTGACCCGCCGCGTGTCCCGCTCGAACTCGGCGACGTCGAAGTCGACGTACGGCAGCAGGTCGACCTTGTTCAGCAGCACGAGGTCCGTCGCGGCGAACATGTGCGGGTACTTCAGGGGCTTCCCGGGCCCCTCGGTCACCGAAAGGACCACGACCCGGGCCGCCTCGCCGAGGTCGAACAACGCCGGGCAGACCAGGTTGCCGACGTTCTCGATGAACAGCGTCGAGCCGCGTGCGGGCGCCAGCGAATGCAGCGCCCGGTGCAGCATGGACGCGTCCAGGTGACAGCCCGCGCCGGTGTTGATCTGCACGACCGGCGCGCCGGTGGCCTTGATCCGCTCGGCGTCGAGCAGCGTCTCCTGGTCGCCTTCGATCACCGCGCAGGGCGTGCCCAGGAACCGGATGGTCCGCTCCAGCAGGGTCGTCTTCCCGGCGCCGGGCGAACTCATCAGGTTGATCGCGAAGACCTCCGATTCACGCAGGTGCGTGCGGTTGTGCGACGCGAGTTCGTCGTTCTTCGCCAGGATGTCCTGCTCCATGACCACCGTGTGCGCGTGGTCGGTGATCCGGACGTCCGAATCCGAGCAGCCGCAGGTGTCACACATGGCCGACCTCCACCGAGGTGATGCGCAGTTCGCGTCCCGCGAGCACCGCGACGTCGGCGCTGCCGCAGGGGCACAGCAGGATGAAGTCGTCGAGCGTGAACTCGTCGCCGCAGTCGCGGCAGCGCGCCTGGCCCGGCGGCTCGGCGATGTCCAGCCGGGCGCCTTCGAGGGACGTCCCCGCGCAGAGGACGTCGAAGCAGAACCGGACGCTGTCCGGCACCACGCCGGACAGCCGGCCGATCTCGAGCCGGACGCACGAAACCGCCGCCTCGCCGAGGCGGGCGACGATCGCGTCGACGACCGACTGCGTGATCGCCATTTCGTGCACTAGCAGATCCTCGGCAGCGGGTCCCCGACCAGCAGGTCCACGATCCGGGTGCCACCGAACGCGGTGTTCAGCAGCACGATCCCCGGCGGGTCGACGGCGACGCGCCCGATCACGGCGGCGTCCGCGCCGAGCGGGTGCGAGCGCAACGCGGTCAGCGCGTCGTCAGTCTGCGAGCCGTCGACGACGACCACGATCCGGCCTTCGCAAGCGACGTACAGCGGGTCGATGCCGAGCAGCTCCGACGCGCCGCGGACCTCCTCGCGCACCGGGACGGCCTTCTCGTCGACGACCACAGCGACCTCCGCCGCCTTCGCGATCTCGTTGAGGATGGTGGCGACGCCGCCGCGGGTCGCGTCCCGCATCGCGCGCACGCCGGGCACCGCGGCCAGCAGCCCGGCCACCAGTTCGTGCACCGGCGCGGTGTCGGACTCGAGGTCGGCGTCGATGTCGAGTTCACCGCGGGCCAGCATGATCGTGACGCCGTGGTCGCCGATCGGCCCGGAGACGAGGACGGCGTCTCCGGGCTTCGCGGTGGCGACGCCGAGCCCGGTGTGCATGAGCACGCCGACCCCCGCGGTGTTGATGTAGACGCCGTCGGCCTTGCCGCGCTGCACGACCTTCGTGTCGCCGGTGACGATCTGGACGCCGGCCGCTTCGGCGGCGGTCTTCATCGACTCGACGATCTTCAGCAGGTCCTCGACGGGAAAGCCCTCTTCGAGGATGAATCCCGCGGTCAGGTACAGCGGTCGCGCGCCGGACACGGCGAGGTCGTTGACCGTGCCGTTGACCGCGAGGTCGCCGATGTTCCCGCCGGGGAAGAACAGCGGCGAGACGACGTAGGAGTCCGTGGTCAGGGCCAGGCGAGCGTCGCCGATGGTCAGCGACGCCGCGTCCTCCAGCGGCTCGAGCAACGGGTTGCGGAACGCGTCGAGGAACACGGCCTCGATCAGCGTGTGCGTCGACTTGCCGCCCGCGCCGTGCGACAGCGTGATGCGCTCTTCTCGCACCTTCGCGCGCCGCCGCCGCGCTCGTTCGATGCGGTCGAGGACCTGCTGCTCGCGTTCGGTGGTGGTCATGCGCGGCTCGCCTCCCGGACGCGCTGACGGCTGAACCGGCCGAAGTTGTAGTACGCCGCGCAGGCGCCTTCGGGTGAGACCATGCACGTCCCGATCGGCGTCTCCGGGGTGCACGCGGTGCCGAACACCTTGCACTCCCACGGCTTCAGCACGCCCTTGAGCACCTCGCCGCACTGGCACGCCTTCGGGTCCGCGACGCGCAGGCCGGGGATCTCGAAGATCCGCTCGGCGTCGAAGGCGGCGTACTTCTCGCGGATCGCCATCGCCGAGTGCGTGATGAACCCGAGGCCGCGCCACTCGAAGTACGGCCGCAGCTGCATGACCTCGTTGATCACCTTCAACGCGACGATGTTCCCGTTCCACGGCACGACCCGCGAGTACTGGTTCTCGACCTCCGACCTCCCGGTGGACAGCTGCAGCATCAACATGTAGATCGACTGCAGGATGTCCAGGGGCTCGAACCCGGCGACGACGACGGGCTTGCCGTAGTCGCGCGCGATGAACTCGTACGGACGGCAGCCGATCACCGTGGAGACGTGCCCCGGGCCGATGAAGCCGTCGAGCCGCAGGTCGGGGGAGTCGAGGATGGCCTTGATCGCCGGGATGATCGTGACGTGGTTGCCGAACACCGAGAAGTTCTCGATGCCCTCGGCGGCCGCGCGCAGCAGCGTCATCGCGGTCGACGGCGTGGTCGTCTCGAACCCGATGGCCATGAACACCACGCGCAGGTCCGGGTTCTGCCGCGCGATCTTCAGCGAGTCGAGCGGCGAGTAGACCATCCGGATGTTGGTGCCCTCGGCGTTGGAGTCGAAGAAGTTCCCGCCGGACCCGGGCACGCGCATCATGTCGCCGAACGACGTCATGAGCACGCCGGGCTGCCGGGCGATGTGGATGGCGTCGTCGACGCGGCCCATCGGGATCACGCACACCGGGCAGCCGGGCCCGTGCACCAGCGTGATGCTCTCGGGCAGGTAGTCCTCGAGGCCGTGCTTGTAGATGGTGTGCGTGTGCCCGCCGCAGACCTCCATGAACTTGTAGTGGCGGCCCGGCTCGCACAGCGACGTGATCTTCGCGGACAGCGCCCGCGCCTTCTCCGCGTCGCGGAACTCGTCGACGAAACGCATGACGACTCCTACTCGATCCGGGATTCCAGAAGAGCGGCCATTTCGTCCTCGTACGCCTTGCCGATGCTCTCGAGGAACTCCAGCGCGGCCGCGGCCTCAGCTTCGTCTATTTTGGACAGTGCGAAGCCGACGTGGATGAGGATCCACTCGCCCGGCGCGGGCGGGTCGTCGGCCAGCAGCCCGATGTTGATGGTGCGCTTGACACCGCTCACGGACACCTTCGCGAGGTCCGGTCGCTCCTCGCTGATTTCGATGATCTCGCCCGGGATCCCGAGGCACACGGCCGTTACATCCGGCTCATCTCGAGGTACCGCCGGATGTCGGGCTCGAACTGCTTGGCCAGCCAGGTCGCGCCGCCGAGCAGCACGGCGAGGAACAGCAGACGCTTCATCTCAGACCTCCGTCTTCTCCTTGAGCGGCAGCTCGGGACTGGTTCCCCAGGCGAGCTCGGTGACGGCGCGGACCGCGGCCGGAATGGCCGCTGTCACCTCGGGCGACAGCCCGATCCCTTCGTCGAGGCAAGCCGGTTCGCAGCCGACGACGAGCACGCGCCCGGCGTCGCCGCCGAGCAGGCGCAACAGCCGGAACACCGCGTCCGGCTGCATGCCGTGCGCGTCGATCGACGCCGCGGCCGCGAGGTCTTCGGTATCGGCCTCGATGAGCGACAGCGTGCCGGGCGGGCGGCCGTGCGGGGTCGCGTCGAGCAGGATCGTCGTGTCGTAGCCGCCCATCAGGTCGTAGGCGAGGTGCATGCCGGCGATGCCGTAGTCGGCGATCTGCACCCAGGGCGGCAGGTCGGTGCCCTCCAGCTCCTTGATGACTTCGACACCGAAGCCGTCGTCGCGCAGGAAGATGTTGCCGATGCCGGCGACCAGGACTCGTGGCCTCATTCCGCGACCTCCAGGGGTTCGATCTCGTCGGGGGAGAAGTAGCGGTACCGGCCGTGCGCGTGCTGCAGGTCGGCGCCGGGATCGTCGTCGAGGGTCACCGCGACGTGCGTTGCACCGTCCACATCGGACAACACGGCCCGGACGGTGGCGGTCTTGCCGGTGAGGAACATGTCCTGGGCGTCCGCGCCACGGAGGTTCGGCCGCAGGCGTACGCGAGACCCTTCGGCGACGCGGACACCGGCGACGATCACCGAAGGCTCGACCGGTTGCACGGACCGGATCGCGCCGTGCAGCCGCTCCAGCAGCTCGGGCGGCATCGTGTCGACGCGGTCGACGATGGCCGCCGCCCGAGGGTCGGTGGCCCTGGCCTCGCGTTTCTCCTCGTCGGTCAGCGTCATCGTGCGCAGCGTGAGGATCTCGTCGATCTCGGTGCCGTCGAAGAGGTCACCCGGGCTTTCCGGCGCGATCGCCGGGGCGTCGTAGAGGATGATCGGCGACGCGAGCATCACCGTGCTGCGCGAGGTGTCGCCGATCAGCACCGGCCACAGCCGCTCCTGCCGGCAGGCTTCGACGGCCGGTTTCGCCCACTCCGGCGGGTCCAGCATCGACAGGAAGTGGCCGGCGCCGACGCTGAGCACGAGGTGGGCGGCGAGCAGCGCGTGCCGCAGGGCGTGCGCGCGGACACCGTCGGACGGCCACGACGTTGTGTTGTGCAGGTCGAGCCGCAGCCGGGCGCCACCGAAGGGCCCGTCGAGCGGGTCGACCCGCGCGGTGAGGACGCCGGACAGCTCGTGCGTCCGCTGCCCGTCGCCCGGCACGGGGAACGGCGTCTCGACCGGGAGTTCCGCAAGCGGCAGCTCGAAGTCGATCTCGTGCTCGACGGCTTCGTCCCACGTGGAGCCGGGCCGCGTTCGCGCCTGGAGGAACCGCAGCTTGACGTGCAGGATCGTGTGGTCCGCCGGTTCGACGAGACACTCGACGCGGGCGGAGGAGTGCTCGCCGATCTCGGCCGACGCGTACGACGGCGGCATCAGCACGCCCCACTGCCAGCGCACGCGGTTCTTCCCCGCCGACGCCCGGTACGGGTAGAGGAGGTAGCCCTCGTAGAGCACGGCGTCGCCGACCGCGCGGGCCTGCTCGAGGATGTTCACGGCCCACCGGCCAGCAGCTGCTCGACCGCGGCTTCCCAGGTCGGGATCGCGTGCCGGGCCTTGTACTTGAGCAGCGCGTCCACCGTCTCCCGCGGCAGCTTGATCCACGCGACGTTCGGGAAGTAGCGGGACATCAGCTCGTCCCAGACGGCCACCGGCATCCGGCACTCGGCTTGGGTGTGCCACGGCACCTGCTCGACCCAGAACCCCGGGCCGCCCTTGCCGAACACGGTGCCACTGAACAGCAGCACCATCGGCACGACGCCCTCGGTCAGCGCGTGGAAGTACTTGCCGGCCGCGACTTCGAGGTCGTAGGTGCACGGCACCTCGACGTCGACCTCGGTGGCACCGGCGAACCCGGGCACGGTCACCGACACGGAAGTGAACTGGAACGGCTTCAGCGTCTCGCCCCACCGGGACCGCTCGCCGAAGAGGTGGGTGAGCAGCTCCGACTCGTCGTCGGCGTACCGGCGGCGCTGCGGCTCGATGCGGATCTGGACGCGCAGCACCATCGCGTGCACGGGCTGCCCGGTCAGCTCGGAGATCCGCAGCTTGAACGCCAGCGTCGGGGAGGCCGCGTACTTCAGCGGCCGGACGTCGATGCAGTCGAAGGTCAGCTCAGCCATCGGCCACGACCTCGCTGCGCTCCCGCAGGCGCGCGAAGAACCCGTCGATGGCCTCGTGCGCCTCGGTGCCGCCGTCGAAGCCCCGCCAGGTCGACCGGACCAGCCCGACGAGCTCGTAGCAGACGTCGATCGGCACCAGGAAGCACTCGAAGCCGAGGTCGAGCCGGTTCAGCAGCAGGGCTTCGACGTCGTCGGCGATGTCGGCGAACGCGGGCGTGTCCGCCAGCAGCTCGTCCCACGTGCCCAGCGGCAGCAGCGACTCGGTCGCGCCCGCCGGGCTCGGGTAGAACGCGACCGGGCGCTCCTGCACCGAGTTGCGGAACAGGAACGCTGTCTTCACCGGGATCCCGGCCGACTCCCACAACGCCGTGCCCGGCCCGAACCGCGGCGCGTGCCGGAACCGGTCCGGCACCGCCCGGTGCCGCTTCCCGCCCGCCCCGCGGTGGGTGAAGAGCAGGTAGCAGCCCCGGCAGGTGCACAGGATCGTCCGGGACTCGAGGTCGATGACGTGCCCGTGCTCCGCGCCGACCGGTTCCGCGCACATCTCGCACCGCTCGCCCGGCGCGGCGCGCGGGGCGAGGGTGCGGAACCTGCGCAGGCCGCCCGTCACGGAACCTCCACGGGACACGGGACCAGCGGCAGCAGCGGCCGCCCGCCCGGACCGGTCTCTTCCGGCACGACCCCGTCGACGACGACGTCGGAGATCTCCGGCGCCACCTCCCGGACCATGCGTTCGATGGCGTACTTCGCGGTGACCGTCGACGACGGGCAGCCGTCGCAGGTGCCCCGCAGCCGCAGCCGCAGGACACCGTCGTCGATCCCGACGAACTCGACGTCGCCGGCGTGCGAACCCAGGTACGGCCGGACCTTGTCGAGCGCCTCGGCGACCCGCTCGTGCGTCGACCGGGGATGCAGGTCGTGCAGCACGAGCAGGCCGCGGACGTGGTCGTCCTCGGCGAGGCGGTCCAGCAGCGCACGATCCGAGCCGACGACCTCGACGATCCGGGCCAGGCCGGCGCCGTAGAACTCGAGCAGCGTGTGGACGAGCTCCTCGGCGAGTTCGGCGTCTTCGCCGGAGAACCTGCCCAGCAGCCGCTCGATGCGCTCGCCGACCCGGTCGACGTCGGTCATCAGCCGAGCTCCCCACCGAACGCGTGCGGGGTGTGCAGGCGTTCGATCACCTTGCCGGACCCGGTGTACATGTGGACGCCGCAGGGCAGGCACGGGTCGAAGCTGCGGACCGCGCGCATGATGTCGATGCCCTTGAAGTTCTCCTGCGTGTTCTCCTCGAAGATCGGCGTGTTCTGCACGGCGTCCTCGTACGGCCCCGGCGTGCCGAAGCTGTCGCGGACGCTGCCGTTCCACGGCGTCGGCGGGTACGGGTGGTAGTTCGCGATCTTGCCGCCCTTGATCACCATGTGGTGCGAGAGCACGCCACGGACCGCTTCGGTGAAGCCGCAGCTCACGCCTTCGTCGGGGACCTTGAACGGCTCCCATGTCTTGGTGTTGCCCTTGCGGACCTCACCGAGGGCCTGGTCGGCGAAGTGCAGCGCAAGCGCGGCCGCGTACGCCTGGAAGTACGTCCGGGCGCGGTTGCGCTCCAGCGCGTTGCTCCACTTCGGGATCTTCCACTCGAAGGTGACCTCGGGTTTGGTCGCCGTGCGCGGCAGGTTGATCACGACGCTGTGGCCCGTCGACTTCAGGTACGGCGTGTCGACGAGCCCGGCCAGCGCGGTCACCCACAGCCGGGCGATCGGGCCGCCGCCGGTGTCGAGGGCCAGGTGGTCCTTGCCGTCGAACCAGCGCGGCGACATCGTCCACGAGTACTTGCCGTCGAAGTCGCGCTTCGCCGGCCGCGGGATGGTGTGCTGGTTCCACGGGTGGCGCTGGTCGACGGGGTTGCCGAGCGGGTCCTGCGTGACGAACATCGGCTGGTCGGCCCAGTCCTCGTAGAACGAGCTGCCGAGCAGGATCCGGATGCCGAGGTTGATGTCGAGCAGGCTGGTCGTGACGAGCTTGCCGTCGACGACCACGCCCGGCGTCACGTACATCTTCCGGCCCCAGGACTCCATGTTCCGGTAGGTGAAGTCGCAGTACTCCGGGTTGTTCAGGCTGCCCCAGCAGCCGAGCAGGATCCGCCGCCGCCCGACTTCTTCGTAGCCGGGCAGGGCTTCGTAGAAGAAGTCGAAGAGGTCGTCGTGCATCGGCAGGCAGCGCTTCATGAACTCGACGTAGCGCATCAGCCGGGTCAGGTAGTCGGTGAACAACTGCACGGTCGCGACCGTGCCGACGCCGCCCGGGTACAAAGTGGACGGATGGACGTGCCTGCCCTCCATCAGGCAGAACATCTCGCGCGTGCTCCGGGAAACCTGCAGGGCCTCCCGGTAGAACTCGCCTTCCAGCGGGTTGAGCGAGCGCATGATGTCGCCGATGGTCTTGTACCCGTGGTCACGTGCGTGCGGTGCCTCGGTGCGGTTGGCCAGCTCCAGGACGCCGGGGTTGGTCTCGGCGACCATCCGTTCGCAGTAGTCGACCCCGACCAGGTTCTCCTGGAAGATGTTGTGGTCGAACATGTACTCGGCGGCCTCGCCGAGGTTGATGATCCACTCGCCGAGGTGCGGCGGGCGGACGCCGTAGGCCATGTTCTGGTTGTAGACCGAGCACGTCGCGTGGTTGTCGCCGCAGATCCCGCAGATCCGGCTGGTGATGAAGTGCGCGTCGCGCGGGTCCTTGCCCTTCATGAAGATGCTGTAGCCGCGGAAGACCGAGGACGTGCTGTGGCACTCGACGACCTTCTTCTGCGCCCAGTCGATCTTCGTGTAGATCCCGAGGCTGCCGACGATCCGGGTGATCGGGTCCCACGCCATTTCGACGAGTTCGGTCTTGCCCTTGGTGCTGATGCCCTTGCCGGTTTCCGTCTGCGTCATGACCGAGCCCCTTTCAGCGCTGGGAAGACTGGTAGCCGGTGTCGAGCTTGGTGCCCTTGTGCCGCCACTTCGGCTCGGTGTCGGCCTTGCGCTCGGTGATCTTCCGCAGCCGGCGGATCACCGACCCGTACGCGCCGCTGGCCAGCGACGACACGTTCGCCCCCGGCGGCTCGTCCATGAACGGCATGAACTTGTCCGGGAAGCCCGGCATGGTGCAGCCGATGCAGATGCCGCCGACGTTCGGGCAGCCGCCGACGCCGTTGATCCAGCCGCGCTTCGGCACGTTGCACTTCACGACCGGGCCCCAGCAGCCCAGCTTGACCAGGCACTTCGGGGAGCCGTACTCGGTGGCGAACTGACCCTGCTCGTAGTAGCCGCCGCGGTCACAGCCCTCGTGCACGGTCGCGCCGAAGAGCCACTGCGGCCGCAGGTGGTCGTCGAGCGGGATCATCGGCGCCTGCCCGGCGGCCTGGTAGAGCAGGTAGGTGATGGTCTCGGACAGGTTGTCCGGGTGGGTCGGGCAGCCGGGCACGCAGACGATCGGGATGCCGGCGCCGGACTTCCAGTCCCAGCCCAGGTAGTCGGGCACGCCCATGGCGCCGGTCGGGTTGCCCTCCATCGCGTGGATGCCGCCGTAGGTGGCGCAGGTGCCGACGGCCATGACGGCCAGCGCCTTGGGTGTCAGGCGGTCCAGCCACTCGCTGGTCGTCATCGGCTGGCCGGTCTCGGGGTTGTTCCCGAACCCGCACCAGTACCCCTCCTCCTTGATCGCCTCGTTCGGGATCGAACCCTCGACGACCAGCACGAACGGCTCCAGCTCGCCGCGGTCGGCCTTGTAGAACCATTCGATGAACGTGTCGGCCCCCTTGTCGGGGCCGCATTCGAAGTCGATCAACGGCCAGTGGACCGCGATCTTGGGCAGGCCGGGCAAAGCGCCGAGGACGATTTCCTCGATGCTCGGCTGGGTGGCTGCGGTCAGTGCGACGGAGTCGCCGTCGCAGGACAGGCCCGCGTTGATCCAGAGGATGTGGATGGGCTGTTCTTCGGTCTCGGACTTCTCTGCGGCATGCGTCACGGCTGATCACCCTTGGCGAGGTCGTCGAGCGCGCCGAGGGTCAGCTCCCACAGCGCGTGGTAAAGGGTCGTCTGGGCTTCCTGGATGCGGTGCACGGACGGTGACGGGACGACGAAGAGGTGGTCGATGCTGTCGAGCTCGGCCATCTTTCCCCCGTCGTAGCCGGCGATGCCGACGGTCACCAGGCCGCGCCGGGCGGCTTCGTCGAAAGCGCGCACCAGGTTCGCGGAGTTCCCGCTGGTGGACAGGCCCACCGCGATGTCGCCGGGGCGCCCGAACGCACCGATCTGCCGGGCGAACACGACGTCGAACCCGATGTCGTTGGAGAGTGCGGTCACCACCGCGATGTCGTTCGTCAGCCCGAAGGCGGGCAACGGTTTCGCGTCGCCCGCCGGGCTGAGGAACAGGCTGGCGAGGTCCTGCGCGTCGGTCGAGCTTCCGCCGTTGCCGAAGGCGAGCAGCCGGCCGCCGCCGCGGAACGCGCGCGCGAGGTCCTGCGCGCACGCGAACAGGCGGTCGCGGTCGGCCGCGAGGACGTCGCCGCGCAGGGCGACGATCTCGTGCACCTTGTCCACAGTGGACTGTTCCACCTGGCGGAGGACGGCGTCGAGGTCACTGGTGCCCGAGTAGAGGAACGGGTACAGCTCTTCGAGACCGTCGACCGGGCGTTCCCGGGTCATCCGGCGCTCAACTCCCGCGGCTAGGACTTCTCCAGGCGTGCGATGGCTTCTCCGGCGTGCACGAGGACGCGGTCGCCGACGCCGGCCTCGACCAGCGCGACACTGACCTCTTCCCGGGTGCTTCCGGTGTCGACGACAGCGAGCTCGTGTTCGAGGAGCTCGACCACGGTCACCTCGACCGCGGTGTCGGAGCAGGTGATGCAAACCCCGTCGTGGCAGACGGGGCCGGCTTCTCTGTCGGCGTCACGGGCGCTCACGACGCCACCTCCGGAGTCAGCACACCGGGTTGCTCGAAGAAGACGTGCACCAGCTCCCACAGCACGTGGTAGGTGGTCACGTGGACCTCCTTGACGACGCGCGGGTCGGCCGAGCGGGCGACGAGGACGTGGTCGAGCCCGGGCGTCGCGGCGATCGCCCCGCCGTCGCCGCCGGTCAGCGCGATGGTGAGCATGCCGGCGTCCCGGGCCGTTTCGAGGCCGCGGCGGACGTTGGCGCAGCCGCCGTCGGCCGAGATGCCCAGCGCGATGTCGGCCGGCTCGCCGATGATCCGCAGCTGGTGGGCGAAGACGTCTTCGAGGCCGACGCGGTTGGCGACGCCGGTGACCGTCGCGACGTCGGCGGTCAGCGACAGCGCCGGCAGCGCGCGCTTGCCGACGATCACCGGGTGGACGAACTCGACCGCGACGTGCTGGGCGTCGGTGCTGGGGCCGCCGTTGCCGAACACCACGAGCTTGCCGCCGCGGTGGAAGCGCCGCGCCATGCCGTGGCACGCCTCGGCCACCGTCCTGGCGTCGTCGGCCAGGGCGAGCACGGGTGCCCTGCGGCGCTCGAAAAGAGCGTCGACGGAGTCCGGGTGATTCGGTGACCACGACATCGCGGCACTTCCTCGAGGGCTGCTACTCGGCGGTGAGAGTCCCATCCCAGGCTAGAACTGTGAGTTGGATCACACAATAGATCGATGGGGTCTGTGCTCCCCCGGGTGAGTCCGATCAGCCGCTCAGAATTGGTGCTCGCGGTCGTCCTGGACGTGCTCCGCGCGGGCGAGCCAGTGTTCGGCCTCATGCGCCGACCCCCGGGCCCGCAGCATGCGCGCCAGGCTGAGCATCCCCTGGACGTCGCCCGTCTCGGCCGCCCGGCGGAACCACTGCTCGGCCTGGGCCAGGTCCTCGCGGTGCTCGGCGAGGTGGCCCAGGTTGGTGAGCGCCGGGACGCTGCCGTGCTCGGCGGCCTTGCGGTACCAGGCCGCCGCTTCGCCCTCGTCGCCGCGGTTGCGGGCCAGCACACCCAGGTTGGTCATCGCCGCCGGGTCGCCGCGCTCGGCCGCGTCGAGGTAGCAGCGCTCGGCCTCTTCCAGGTCGCCGCGGCGGTGCAGGAGGAGCCCCAGCCGGACGATCGCCTCCAAGTGGCCGCCGCTCGCGCCCTGGCGGTACCACGACTCCGCGTCGCCCGGCCTGCCGTTGCGCTCGGCCTGCCTGCCGAGCGGGCAGGTCGCCGCGTAGTCGCCGGCCAGGACCGCCGACCGCCACCAGCGGGCCGCCTCCGCGGCCTGGCCGCGGTCGCGCAGCATCAGCCCCAGGTCGATCATCGCGCCGGTGAGGCCGGCGTCGGCGGCCTGGCGCAGCCACGGCTCGGCCTCTTCGGGTTGACCCTGTTCCCGCAGCAGGTGCCCCAGCGCGGCCATCGAGGGCAGGTCGCCGGCGTCGGCCGCCTCGCCGTACCAGTGCTGGGCCTCTTCGCGCTTCCCCCGCCGCTCGTACGCCCGGGCCAGGTTCAGCATCCCGTGGGGCTCGCCGGCCAGCGCCGCTTCGTGGTACCAGCGCTCGGCCTCGTCCCGGACGCCGCGGTCGGCCAGGAGGTGGGCCAGCGCCGTCATCGAGACGCGGTCGCCGCCCATGGCGGCCTTCCGGTACCAGGCTTCGGCTTCGGCGAGTTCTCCGCGCTCGCGCATCGCCGCGCCCATCCGGGCCATGGCGACGACGTTGCCGCCCTCGGCGGCCTTGCGCTGGAAGAACTCGTCGAACTTCTTGAGCCGACCGGGCATCGGCTGCTCCCTCCCGGATGGGTCCTGCTCCGGTAGTCGCAGAGGATCGGCTCGGTGTGACAGGTCCCGCTGGGGGTGTGCGAGGTCACATTCGCGCCAGGTCGTCGTGTCGGCGCGATTTTCCCGCACCGGCAGAGGTGACACTACGCCGCGCGCACGCGCAGGTGAGAGGAGAAAATCGTGGCGGCCCGAAGCTTTCGGCTGAGCGTGACGCACCGGATCCTGCTGGTAGTCGCCGTCCTGGCGGTGGCCCTCTTCGGCTACTGGGCGACGAGCAGGGGCGCGGGCGCGACGCCGCCGACGTCCGGGGCGCCGGTTCCGGTCGGCGCGGCCGACGCGCAGAAGCAGCTCGACGAGCTGACCATCGCCGCGCGGACGTCGATGGACGGCTACTCGCGCGAGAAGTTCCCGCACTGGGACAGCCAGGGCTCCGGCTGCGACACCCGCGAAGTCGTGCTCAAGCGCGACGGCAAGGACGTCAAGACCGACAAGGACTGCAAGCCGACGTCCGGGACCTGGACCAGCGTCTACGACGAGGAGACCTGGACGAAGGCCACCGACGTCGACATCGACCACATGGTCCCGCTCGGGCAGGCATGGGCCAGCGGCGCGAAGTCGTGGACGACCGAGAAACGCGAGCAGTTCGCCAACGACCTGACCCGGCCGCAGCTGTTCGCCGTGACCGACAACGTCAACCAGCAGAAGAGCGACAAGGCGCCCGACCAGTGGAAGCCGCCGCTCGTGGCGTTCTGGTGCACCTACGCGACCGACTGGATCGTCGTGAAGCACTACTACGGGCTCACCATCACGCAGGCCGAGAAAACCGCCTTGACCGACATGCTCCGCCGCTGCTGAGCCGGCTACCCCAGCCCCCAAGTCCGTGAATGGCACATTGAGGGACTTCAAGTCCCTCAATGTGCCATTCACGGACTTCACCAGCGGTCGAGGTGCAGGACCTCGTCCAGGGGTTGTCGGGCGGCGGGCTTGAACGTCTCGCCCGTGTAGAACGCCGTCGGGATCAGCGCCGCCTGGTGCACGTTCTTCGGCAGCTCCAGCACCTCCGCCGCCTCCTGCTCGTACTTCAGGTGCAGCGTCGTCCACGCCGTGCCCAGCGTCACCGAGCGCGCCGCCAGCATGTAGCTCCACACCGCCGGCAGCAGCGACGCCCACAGCCCCGCCTGGTTGCCCGCCGGCAGTTCCGCCGACTCCGTCTCCAGGCAGGGGACGACCAGCACCGGCACGTCACCCATGCGGTCCGCCAGGTACGCCACGCTGTCGCCGACCCGCTGCTGCACCGGGGCCCGCGCCGGGTCGTCGGCGAAGAGCTTGCCCGCCGCCCGGTCGGACGAGAGGTACTCCTGGCACGCCTTGCGGTAGATGCGCCCGAGCGCGGCGCGCTGGTCCGCGTCCGTGACCACCAGCCACTGCCACCGCTGCGTGTTCGAGCCGCTCGGCGCCTGCAGTGCCACGTGCACGCAGTGTTTCACCAGTTCGAGTGGCACGTGCCGGTCCAGGTCGAGCCGCTTCCGCACGGTCCTCGTGGTGGTCAGGAGCTCTTCGGGCGTCATCATCGGCCCATCATGCCGGGCCTACCAGCGGTCGTGCACCAGCGGCCGGATCAGCTCGTCGTACGTCTCGCGAACGCCCGCCAGCGCCTCCGAAGACGACACAGACAACGGCGGAAGCAAAGCCGCCGCCGTGTTCGCCGAAGCCTGCGAAGCGTTCCGCGCGCCCGGGATGACCGTGCTCACGCCCGGCTGGTCGATGATCCACCGCAACGCGAACTGCGCGAGCGTCTGCTCGGCGGGCACGAGCCCGCGCAGCCGCTCGACGGCCTCGAGCCCGGCCTCGTACGGCACGCCGGAGAACGTCTCGCCGACGTCGAACGCCTCGCCGTGGCGGTTGTAGTTGCGGTGGTCGTTCTCGGCGAACGTCGTCTCCGCCGTGTAGCGGCCGGACAGCAGGCCCGACGCCAGCGGCACCCGCGCGATGATCCCGGCGCCCGCCTCCGCCGCCGCGGGCAGCACGCGCTCCAGCGGCTTGAGCCGGAGGCAGTTCAGGATGATCTGCACCGAGGCGACGTTCGGCCGCGCCAGCGCGGTCAGCGCTTCCTCGCACGTCTCGACGCTCACGCCGTACGCCTTGATCCGGCCTTCGTCGACCATCGCGTCGAGCGCGTCGTACACCGCGTCGGAGGAGTACACCGGCGTGGGCGGGCAGTGCAGCTGGACCAGGTCGAGGGTGTCCACGCCGAGGTTGCGGCGCGACCGGTCGTTCCACTCGCGGAAGTTCGCGGCGACGTAGTTCTCCGGCACCTGCTCGGCCCGGCGGCCCATCTTGGTCGCCACGAAGACGTCCCCGCGCTCGGCGAGGAACCGGCCGACCAGCCGCTCGCTGCGGCCGTCGCCGTAGACGTCCGCGGTGTCGAAGAAGGTGACGCCGGCGTCCGCCGCGGCGTGCAGCACGGCCAGGGCGTCGTGCTCGTCGACCTCGCCCCAGTCCGCCCCGAGCTGCCAGCAGCCGAGCCCGACGACGGACACCTCGCGGCCCAGGCGGGCGATCTTCCGGTTCTCCATGTCGCGATCCAAGCACACGACCGGCGCCTATGATCGGCCGTCATGGCCATGAGTTCGGGTCCGGAAGGGCTGGGGACCCGGATGCGGCACGTCCTCGAGATCCTCGACGGCGACGTCGCGAGGTTCCTCGCCGACATCGGCCTCGACGGCTACCGGCCGCGGTACTCGCCGGTGGTGCGGGCGCTGCTCGCGCGCGGCCCGCTGGCCATCCGCGACCTCGCCGAAGAGATGCGCGTGACGCACTCGGCGGCCAGCCAGACCGTCGCGCAGATGAGCCGCGCCGGTTTCGTGCACCTCGAGCCGGGTGCCGACGCCCGGCAGCGGATCGTCTCGCTCACCGCGAAGACGCGCGACCTGCTGCCGCTGATCGAGGCGGAGTGGACGGCGACGACCGAGGCGACGGCGGCATTGGAAGCGGAGCTGCCGTACTCGCTGCGCGCCCTGCTGGACGCGATCATGGAAGCCTTGGAGCGCAAGCCGTTCCGCCGGCGGATCGAGGAGACCGTGGCCGCCCGGGAACTGCGCTGATCAAAGCGGGAAGACCGCCCAGACGTACTTGCCGCCGGGGCAGCGTTCGAAGCCCCAGGCCAGGGACAGCGCCTGGACCAGGACGAGCCCGCGGCTGCGGGCCTCGGCCGGGGACGGCGCCCGCAGCTCGGGCAGCATCCGGCCGGTGTCGTGCACCCGCAACGTCAGCCGCCCGTCGCGGTACTCCAGCTCCAGCCGCTGGGGCCGTTCGCCGTGCTCGAAGGCGTTCGTGACCAGCTCAGACGTCGCCAGCAGGACGTCGTCCAGCCGGTCCTCGCGCACGCCGAAGCGCAGCATCGCCATCCGGACCTCGTGCCGGGCCAGCGCCGGGGCCGTGACGTCGGCCGGGAGGAGCACCCTCACCCGGGCGGCTGCCGGAGCCGTGCGCTGCGGCAGTCTCGACGTCGTCATCGGGTCCCCCTCCCAGTGAGTTCGGTCCGCCCGCGAAGTACCCAAGCGGGGGTGCGGCTAATCAGGTGCCCTCCGCCAGCTCGGATTCGTCCAGGCCCGAACGCAGCTTCTTCAGCGTCGCAGCCAGCAACCGCGATACCTGCATCTGGGACACCCCGACACGGCGTGCGATGTCCGACTGGCTCATCCCCGAGCCGAACCGCAGCGCGACGATCTTGCGCTCCCGCTCCGGCAGGCTCTCGAGCATCGGCCGCAGCGCCTCGCGGAGCTCGGCCTGGCCGAGCTCGGCGTCCGGCGCCCCGAACCGGGTGTGCGCCGCGTTCTCGAGCAGGTGGTCCAGCGACGCGCCGTAGCGGCCCTGACCAGCGCGAAGGCCCTCGTAGACGTCTTCGATGGGCACGCCGAGCCGCGCGGCGATCTCACTCGGCTTCGGCGCGCGGGAAAGCTGCACGGTGAGCTCTTCGCGCGCGCCGGAGATGTTCGCGTTCAGCTCCTTGAGCCGCCGCGGCACCCGTACCGACCAGCTGTTGTCCCGGAAGTGGTGCCGCAGCTCCCCGGAGATGGTGGGCACCGCGAAGGCGAGGAAATCCGTTCCCTGTCCGGGGTCGAACCGGTCGACGGCGTGGATCAGCCCGACCGTGGCGATCTGGACCAGGTCCTCCATCGCCTCGTCGCGGTTGCGGAACTTCCGGGCCAGGTTGCGCGCCAGCTCCAGGTGCGCGCGCACGAGGGTGTCGCGGATGCGGTCGCGCTCCGGCGAGTCCGCCGGCAGGGCAGCGAGTTGGGTGAACAGCGCGCCGACGTCGAGGTCGTTCCCGCTGCTCCCGGCGGGTTCGGTCACGAGTCCGTCGCCTGGCTCTCCCGCACGAGGTCGACCCGGGAGAGGTAGCGGCCGTTCTCCGGGGTGACCGTGCGCTGCGCGCTCGTCGCGAGCGCGGTCAGCAGCTGCCACGACAGGCCGGCGTCGTCCTCGTGCTCGGCGCTGTCCGCCAGCACCGACACCGAGACCTCGATGCGCGGCCCGCTCCAGGAGAAGACGCAGGTCAGCCGGCCGTCCGAGCTGGCGGGAAGCAGCAGCGAGCAGGCCTCGTCCACCGCCATCCGGAGGTCTTCGACGGCGTCGAGGTCGAAGTCCTGACGCATCGCGATGTCGGCCACGATGGTCCGCAGGGTGGGTACGACGTGCGGGATCGCTGCTGTCCGCACCTCGATGACCTGTGCGCCTTCCGGGACGAGCGGGGCGTTGTCCTCCACGTTTGTTCCTTTCTCCGGCTCGCGCTCCAGGTGTGCGGCGGTGTCCTGTTCACGCCCGTCGGCGAGATGCCCGTGGTGTGAGCAAACCAAACCCGGGTTTGATCCGCTTCACCGGCGGGCATGTAGCGGTCGACACGGGAGATCCTGGGAAAGGCAGGGACGACATGGCTGACGTGAGCCGGCTGCCCATCGTGGTTGCTGAAGAGTGGGAATGGCAGCTGAGCGGCTCGTGCCGGGGTGCGGACAGCAGCCTTTTCTTCCACACGGACAACGAGCGGGGTTCGGCGCGGGAGCGGCGCGAGTCGCGGGCCAAGGCCATCTGCCAGACCTGCCCCGTCCTGGCCCAGTGCCGTCAGCACGCGTTGACGGTACAGGAGCCGTACGGCATCTGGGGCGGCCTCGGGGAGATCGAACGGCGGCAGCTTTTCCTGCGCCAGCGCAGGGCGGCGCGGAAGGCGATGAGTGCGCACTGAGCAGAGCCCTGAGCAGGCAGGATTTGATCCCTCGTGAGCAGTGAAAGCGAAAGGACGGCGGCCGTGGCGGGCTCGGTCGCTTCCTGGGTTAGGGTTGGCCCCGGAGTTGCCTTGACCGTGCCGGGCGCGAGCTTCGGAAGGGCACGGTGACACGGTTGCCGCTTGAGACAGCAGGCGCGTACCCGGCGCAGGAGCAGCGCCTGACGAGGAGAAACTGCATGCCCGCAGCCGACCAGAACGCCACCCCGCCCGGGTTCGGCATCACGCTGGACACCGACGCGACGGAGCCCCGGGTGGTGGTCACCGGCGAGCTCGATCTGCTGACCAGCCCGCAGCTGCAGGAGGCCCTGGCCGGGCTGATCGCGGACAAGCGCGCGCAGCGGGTCGTGGCCGATCTGACCGGGGTGACCTTCTTCGATTCCTCCGCGCTGAACGTGGTGCTCCGCGCACAACGCCAGGCCGGCGAGCAGGACGTCGAACTCGAGCTCGTCCCGAGTCCCGCGGTGAGCCGGGTGATCGAACTCACCGGCGTGGCCGAACACCTGAGCGTGTCGGAGGACCCCCAAGCCTGACCGCCCGCTACGGTTCCGCGGACTGATTTCGGTTCGCGGAACCCTGGGGGCGGCAAGATGATGGGGCGGACGCATGCCCTGACCGGCTGGTGTGCGGGCCTGGCCCTGGCGCCCGTGGTCGGGGCGGGTTCGGTGCACCAGGCGGTGGTCTTCGCGGCGACGACGGCGGGGTTCGCCCTGCTGCCCGACCTCGACCACCCCGGCGCCAGCGCGTCCCGTCTCCTCGGCTGGCTGACCGGGGCGTTGTCCTGGTTGCTGCGCCGGGTCTCGGCGGGGTTCTACGCGCTGACGAAGGGTCCGCGCGACGAGAACGTCACCGGCAAGCACCGCCACCTCTCCCACACCGTCCTGTTCGCGGCCGGCCTGGGCGTGCTGACGTCCTGGGGTACCACCCAAGGCGGCCCGTGGGCCGTCGTCGGCGTCGTGATCTTCGGCCTGATGCTGGCGGAAGGCGCACTGGGCGACTGGCTGCTGCCGGTGAGCGGCGCGGCCGTGGCGTGGTGGTTCTTCACCGCGCCACCCGACCGAGCGGGTGAGCTGGCGTCCATTTCGGGCTGGCTCGGGATCGCCGTCGCGGCGGGGTGCCTGACCCACTGCCTGGGTGACGCGCTGACCGAAGCCGGCTGCCCGTTCCTCTTCCCGATCCCGATCGCGGGCGAGACGTGGTACGAGATCCGGCCGCCTCGCGTGCTGCGGTTCCGGACCGGCAAGAAGGTCGAGAAGCGGCTGATCTTCCCGGTGTTCGCGCTGCTCGGGGTGCTGCTGGTGCCGGGGGTGTGGACGTACACAGTGGACACGTTCCAGCGCTTGTTCATCCCGCCGACGAGCCAGCGGGCGACAACGCCTTGAGCCGTTCCGCCGCGGCGGCGGTGTCGGTGTAGTCCCGCGAGTGCGCGATCAGTCCGTCCCGGATCGTCATCACCATGACGTACGAAGACACGAACGGCGAGCCGCCGACTTCGCCGTGGAGGTCGAGTTCGGCCACCAGCACCGCCGGGTCGCTGGTCTCGTGGACGACGACGTTCTCGGCCTTGACCAGGCGCCGCACCTGCCCGGCCGCGCTGAACCGGCGACGCAGTTCTTCGCGGCCTTTCGTCTCCCGGGGCACGCCGGGGAGCGTGAAGGGCATCTCGATGGTCACGTCTTCGGCGTAGAGGTCGGCGAGGTCGTCCCAGCGGTTTTCCACCGAGGCGGCGAGGAACCGGTCGAACACCGAACGCGTGAACCACGAAGCCGCCGACGCGTTCGGGTAGTCGCGGTAGGACGTGATCTCGCCGTCCGAGACCGTCAGGATCCCCACCGAGGACGGCAACTCGAATCCCGGACCCGAGACCACCAGCTCCACCACGAACCCCGAGTCCGTCAGGGTGATCGTGACCTGCGCTTTCGTCAGGCCCGCGGCTCTTGCCCGGGCCCCGCCTCCCTCGAGAGCCCGCTGGATCGCTTCCCGGCCTTCGATCCGCAGGCCGGTGAACGGCATCTCGAACACCGCTTCGGCGGCGAAGAGGTCCGCGAACGGAGCGGTGTCCAGCGACGACATTCCGCGACGGACGAGCTCGGCGATTTCGGACACGGTGTGTGTCATCGGAATTCCCCTGTCAGACTGAGTGTTGAATCGGAACGATGGACCCGCTTACGACGATACGGAGCCTGCGTTCCGGTTGTCAACGAGGAGACGTGATGGAGAAGATGCGCGCCGACGCGCGGCGCAACCGGGCGAAGGTGCTGGCCGCCGCCGAGGAGGCGTTCGCCGTCGACGGGCTGGCTGTGCCGCTCGACGACATCGCGCGGCTGGCGGGCGTCGGGGCCGGCACCGTCTACCGGCACTTTCCCAGCAAGGAAGCGCTCTTCCAGGCCGTCGTCCTCGAACGCATCCAGCAGTTCGCCACGGAGGCCCGCGAACTCGCCACCGCCGGGGATGCCGGTGAGGTGTTCTTCGGCTACTTCGTCCGCGTCATCAAGCAGGCGTCACTCAACCGGGCCATCTGCGACGCCCTCGCCGAGTCCGGCGGGCACACCTTCAAGGCCGGCGCGGGCGACGAGTTCCACACCGCGCTGGCGGAACTGCTCGGCCGCGCCCAGGCCGCCGGCGCCGTCCGGCCGGACATCGACGGCGACGACCTGCGGGCGCTCATCGTCGGCTGCCTCGCCGTCGAGCGGTACTCGCCGGGGAGCCGGCACCTGGTCCGCGTGGTCGTCGACGGGCTTCGGCCGGCCGGAGCCGACCCAGGTCGCGCGGCTTCCGCGGCGGCGGACACGCCATGAGCCCAAGCTGGCACGTGAGCGACCGCGGCGCAAGAAAGTTGAGTCACCTAGACTCATGTCACACATCGGGTAACAAGAAGTAAGATCAGGCCGAGTTATTCCTCGTACTTGCGCTGGGCGTGGCGAGGGGGTGCCCGGATGAGTGGCCGACCTACTTGGGGCTCCGCCGCGGTCACCGGGCTGGCGGGGTTCGCCACCGGGCTGCTGGTGGCCGCGCTGCTCGTCGCCGGGCGCGCCACGCCGCACCCCGCCGACACGACCGGCCCCACCGAGCCGCCGACCAGGACCGTTTCCGCCGTGCCCGTCACGATGACCACGTCCGTGCCGCCGTCCACCGTCACCTCGGTCGAGACCTCGCCGCCGACGACCACCACCAGCTTCGTCGAGGTCACCGTGGCGCCGCCGACGTCGCCGACCTCGGCCACGCCGACCTCGACGACCGTCCCGTTGCCGTTGACCAGCGGATGGCGTGACTGAGCGGTGCAACCAACCGGGCGCGGGTCCCGTCTGCCCGGTATGCGCTGCATTCCTTGGATCGCCCTCGCCGCGGCCGTCACGGCGGGCTGTGCCGGGCCCGGGGCCGGGCCGGAGGTCGCCTGCCCGGCGATCGGCTACGTCACCGGCATCAGCCTGAAGATTCCCACGCCCGCGGGCATTTCCCGCGCGACGCTCGATGCGTGCTGGCGGGGGCAGTGCGTGACGCGCGAGGTCGTCCTCACGCCCGACACGACCGCGGTCGCGTCGCCCTGCACCGGAGGCCCGGACAGTGCCTGCGCCGCGTCGATGGTGCCGACCGGCGGCCTCCGCGGGTTCGCCGAGGTGCCCGGCCTGCCCGCCGAACCGGTCCGGGTCACGGTCCGGTTCGACGACGGCAGGCCGCACACCGCCGACATCACTCCGGCCTACAGCGAGCCGCACGGCTCCGCCTGCGGGAAGGTGGGGCCGCAGGCGCAGCTGCTGGTCGGTCCCGACCGCGAGCTGCGAGCGGGTTAACCGACGTCCCGGCGTCGCCAGCCCAGCAGGCCGGCGGCCAGGGCGACGACCGCGATCGCCGTCAGCCACACCAGCGGGGTGGCGGCGAACTCCTGGCCGGGCAGCTTCGGCGGGTGCTGGAACGGCGAGACGTCCAGCACCGCCTGCGGCAGGTCCAGGACCGGGCCGAACAGGCTGAGCAGCAGCGCGAGCGAGCCGACCGCCCACGCCGCGGCCGAAAAGCCCGGCAGCAGCCCGAAGATCGTCACGGCCAGCGCGACCACCACCCAGGCCGCGGGCAGCTGGACCGCCATCCCGGCGAGCGTGTCGCCGATCGAGCCGCCGACGTCGCCGGTGCGCAACCCGTTGGCCAGGCCCATGAACAGCCCGCCGACCAGCAGCAGCGCCGCCGTGCCGAAGAAGGCGAACACGAGGTGGCTGCCCGCCCAGCGCAGCCTGCCGACGCTCGTGGCCAGCACCGGTTCGAGCCGGATCGCGGTCTCTTCGCCGCGCATCCGCAGGGCGGCCTGGATCCCGTACAGCGACGCGACCATGGCGAACATCCCGGCCATCGCGGCGAGGAACGCCTGGGTCAGCGCGTGGCTGCCGCCGAGCCGCTCGAAGATCTGCTGCGCCTGCGGGCTCGAGCCGACGAGGTCGCCGATGCCGCTGGCGATCGAGCCGAACACCGCGCCGACCACGGCCGTCCCGATCGTCCAGCCGAGGAGCGGGCCGCGGTGCAGCCGCCAGGCGAGCGCGAACGGCGACCGCAGCCCCGGCGCCGCCGTCGCCGGGCCCGGCGACGGCGGCAGGATGCCGACGCCGACGTCCCGGCGGGGGAGCAGCCAGTACCCGGCCGCGCCGGCGACCAGCGCGAAGACCACCGGCAGCAGGAGCACCCACCAGCGTTCGACGGCGAACGCCCGGACCTGCTGGACCCAGCCGATCGGCGACAGCCACGACAGCCAGCGAGCGTCCACAGTGGAGTCTCCGGCGCCGCGCACCAGGAAGGCGGCGCCGACGACGGCGGCGCCGATCCCGTTGGCGGTGCGGGAGTACTCCGCGAGCTGGACGGCGACCGCGGCGACGGCGGTGAAGACCAGACCCGCCAAGGCTTCCGCCGCGCCGAAGGCGAACGAGCCCGCCGCGGGCAGGCCGGCCCCGATCATGGTGCCCGCCTGGAGCAGGCCGATGAGCACGCTCGCGCCCCCGGCCACCAGCAGCGACGCCGTCAGCGCCGCGTACCGGCCGACGACCGCGGACGCGAGCAGCTCCGCGCGGCCGGTGTCCTCCTCGGCGCGGGTGTGCCGGGTGACGGTGAAGACGACCATCAGCCCGGTGAGCAGCGCGAGGAACCCGGCCATGCGCCAGGCGATGAACCCGCCCGCGGTGGTGAGGTCGAACGGCGGCCCGTAGAGCAGCGCGTAGGACGGGTTGGCGTTCGCGCCCGCCTGCAGCGCCAGCCGGTCGGCGACGGTCGGGTAGAACTGCGTGAACGTGTTGACCGTGCTCGCCGGGACGACGCTGAGCAGCACGATCCAGATCGGCAGGACCACGCGGTCGCGGCGCAGCGCGAGCCGGGTGAGGTGCCAGGTGCCGGCCAGTTCGTGGGCCGGCGCCACCGCGGCCGGGCGTTCGAGCGTGGCGGTCATTTCGCGCTCGCTTCGGCCGTGTAGTGCCGCAGGAACAGCTCTTCCAGCGTCGGCGGCTGGCTGACCAGGCTCCGCACGCCGACCTCGGTCAGCTGCCGGAGGGCTTCGTCGAGCGAGCGCGTCTCGACGTCGAAGCGGACGCGGTTGCCCTCGACCTTGAGGTCGTGGATGTCGGCCAGCGTCGCCAGCCCGTTCGGTGGCCCGGCGAGTTCGGCGGTGATCGACGTCCGGGTCAGGTGGCGCAGCTCGGCCAGCGTGCCCGACTCGACCGTGCGGCCGTTGCGGATGATGCTGACCTTGTCGCACAGCGCCTCGACCTCGGCGAGGATGTGGCTGGAGAGCAGCACCGTGCGCCCCTGCTCGCGGTCCTCCTGGATGGCGTACTGGAACGTCGCCTCCATCAGCGGGTCGAGACCGGACGTCGGCTCGTCGAGGATCAGCAGGTCGACGCGCGAAGCGAGCGCGGCGACGATGGCGACCTTCTGCCGGTTGCCCTTCGAGTACGTCCGCCCCTTCTTCTTCGGGTCGAGATCGAACCGCTCGATGAGGTCGGCGCGGCGCTTCTCGTCGAGCCCGCCGCGCAGGCGGCCGAGCAGGTCGATCACCTCGCCGCCGGAGAGGTTGGGCCAGAGGTTGACGTCGCCGGGCACGTAGGCCAGGCGGCGGTGCAGGCTCGCGGCGTCCTTCCAGGGGTCGCCGCCGAGCAGCCGGACGTCTCCCGAGTCCGCGTGGAGCAGGCCGAGCAGGACCCGGACGGTGGTCGACTTCCCGGCGCCGTTGGGCCCGAGGAAGCCGTGCACCTCCCCAGCGGGTACCTGCAGGTCCAGGCCGTCGAGGGCCTTGGTCCGGCCGAACGACTTGTGCAGGTCGATGACCGAAATGGCGTTTTCCATGCTTCGGAAGCTACACTCGCTTCACGAAGTTGTGAAGTTAAGAAAATGTCTAGATTGAGTGATCTTGGGGGACGGGTACGGGAGGATGGGCCGATGACGACGCCTGACACGAAGCGAGATGAAGACGCCGTCCGCCGGTACGTCGAGAGCCTCGGGCTCGTGCTCTCGCAGATCGGGATGCAACGCATGTCCGCGCGGGTGTTCGCCGCGCTGATGACCACCGACGAGGGTCGGCTGACCGCCGCCGACCTGGCCTCCCAGCTGTCGGTCAGCCCGGCCGCCGTCTCCGGTGCCGTGCGCTACCTCGAGCAGATCGGCCTGGTCGCCAAGGAGCGCGAGCCCGGCGAGCGCCGCGACCACTACCGCCTCTACGACGACCTCTGGTACGCGACCTTCATGAAGCGCGACCGCATGATCATCATGTGGCGCGACGCGGCCGAGAACGGCATCGACGCCCTCGGCGAGGACACCCCCGCCGGGAAGCGGCTCGCCGAGATGCGGGACTTCCTGTCCTTCATGCTGGAGGAGCTCAACAACATGTACGAGCGCTGGCACAAGCTCCGCGAGGAGAAGAACGCCTAAAGCCCCACGCTGATCAGGGCGAAGGTTTCGATCGCCCGCGGCTAACTTCAAGCCATGGTGCTCCTGGCTCAAGCTCTGTACGTCAAACGCAAGACTCCGCGGCTGCCCGGCGCCGCCGGCCCCACCGAAGGACTCGTGCCGGGCGACGGCGAGCCCTTCCGGCTGGCGGTGCTCGGCGAGTCCACCGTGGACGGTGTCGGCGCGGCCGACCACGGGGAAGCGCTCACCGGCTGCCTCGCCCGTGAGCTGGCCCGCGACGGCCGGGCCGTGCGCTGGCAGGCGGTCGGCCGCACCGGCGCCAACGCCAGAGTGACGTGCGCCGAGCTGGTCCCGCTCGTCCGCCCGGCCGATCTGGTGGTGATCGCCCTCGGCGTCAACGACACCATCGAGCTCCGCACGGCCGCGGCCTACCGCCGCGACCTCCTGCGCCTGGTGCTCGACCTGTGGCGGCGGCTCGGCCGGGTGGACGTCCTGCTGGCCGGGGTGCCGCCGATGTCCCGGTTCCCGGCGCTGCCCAGGCCGCTGCGTGACGTCCTGTCCGCGCGGTCGGCGGCGCTCGACCGGGCGGCCGCCGCCCTCGGCAGGCTCCCCGGCGTCACCCACGTGCCGATGGACCCGGAGCTGCTCGACCCCGCGGCCTTCGCCGCCGACCGCTTCCACCCGGGGCCGGCCGGTTACGCGCGTTGGGCGCGCACCCTCGCACTCCCGGTGATCAGTTAGCCGCTCTCCGTGGATCTTCGAAAAAAACCGGGGATTCGTGTATCTGGCCGTCACCCCATTGCGTCCTGTGGAGCAGCCAAGCACGAAGGACACGACAGGGGGTGTCGCGTTCGGAGAAAAACGCGGTGGCCGGGAGCCGAGGGGGCTGCCGGACACCGTCGGCCGGGTGCCCTTCGGGGGAGGGGACGCCCGGCGGGGTCCGCTGGGGAGCGGGCCCCTTGAGGGAGGGGAGTACCGGCCGGTGCGGGTGCATGCGCCGGCCGGTACCTCCCGTTGCCGACATTGACCGGTTGTGCGCCACCTACGAAGTAAGTGACTTGATGTATCCGAGATCCACCTGCACGCTCCTTCCCCCCGAAGGACCCGCGATACTGCCATTGCCGACTCGAAGAACCATCCGAAGAGGGGCAGATACGGTGACCGACGTGCAAACCACAGAGGTAGACCCGCCGTGGGAGGGCCTGACCGGCGCCGAGCTGCACGCCGCGTGCATGCAGGCCGCCCAGGAGGGCGATCGCCGGGCGATGGCCCGCCTCGTCGAAGAACTGACCCCGCTCGTCTGGCACGTCGCCCGGGGCAACGGGCTCGACCGCTCGGTGGCCGAAGACGTCGTCCAGACCGTCTGGCTCGCCCTGTTCAGCCAGCCGGGAAGCTCCGCGACCCCAAGGCCCTCGCCGCGTGGCTCATCACCACCACCCGCCGCGAGGCCACGCACCCGTTCGGCCGCCGCATGCAGCCCGTGCCGCTGAGCGACGAAGTCGCCGAGGCCATGCCGAGTACCCAACCGGCTCCCGAAGACGAAGCCGTCCGCGCCGACCGCGACCGCCGGGTTTGGCGCGCCTTCGTCCGGCTGCCCCACCGCTGTCAGGATCTGCTCCGGCTGACCGTGCTCGCGGGCCGCGCGGAGTACCAGCTCGTCGCCGAGGCGCTGCACATGCGGCGCGGCAGTGTCGGGCCGACCAGGGGGCGCTGCCTCGACCAGATGCGAGATCTGCTCGCCAGTGAAGGGGGAAGCCGATGAACGACCTCGGGGCGCCTGGAGAGGCCTTCTCCGACGAAATGATCCTGGCCGGCATCGGCCGCTTCATCGACGAACTGGACCCGCCACCGGGTGACCTGGTGCAGCGGGTCCAGTTCGCGCTCGCCCTCGAAGACCTCGACGTCGAGGTCGCCCGGTGGGAGCGGATGGACGACCTCGCCGGGGTCCGCGGCGGCGGCACCGGCACGATCACCTTCACCGTCAGCGACCTGACGGTGATGATCAACCTGACCAAGATCGGCAAGCTGCACCGCATCGACGGCTGGCTCGTGCCGGCCGGCCAGTACGGCGTCGAGGTGCGCGTCGCCGAGCACGGCACGACGTCCACGACCGCCGACGAAGGCGGCCGGTTCGTGCTCGACAACGTGCCGCGCGGGACGACGCAGATCCTCGTGCACCTGGGTGACGTGTCGTGCCGCCGGACCATCGTGACGCCGACGGTCGTGCTTTAACCCAGGAAGTCGGCCAGGGGGACGGGTGTGAGCCCGTCCTTCTTGGCCCGCTCGACGAACGCCGTGTAGTCCTCTTTGAAGGTCTTGCGGAAGTGCATCAGCACGATGTCGCCGGGCTTGAGCTTGTCGCCGGACTGGAACTGGACGACGCCGTCGTTGACCGCGGCCGTCCACAGCACGGCGACGCGCATCCCGCAGGCGGCCGCCGCGCGCAGCGTGTTCTGGTCGTAGTTGCCGAACGGCGGCCGGAAGATCGACGGCCGCACGCCGAGTCCCTTCTGGAAGTCGTCGGCGTCGTCGCAGATCTCCTTGCGCTGGAATTCCAGCGGCTTGCCCTTGAGGTTCGGGTGGTTGACGGTGTGGTCGCCGAGCGTCGCGCCGGTGGCGTCGAGGATCTGCTTGAAGTAGGCCTCGTGGCCCTTCACGTACTTCTGGTTCAGGAACAGCACCGGGTGGGTCGCGTTCTGCTGCATCAGCTTCAGCGCGTCGGGGTCCGGCACGGCGCCGTCGTCCATGGTGAGGAAGACGTACGGCTTGTCGGTGGTGATCCGGCGGACGAGCGGGACCTCGCCGTTGGCCACCGCGGGGGCCTTCTGCTGCACCGAGCCGAAGGGGTACGGCCCCGCCGCCACGCCGGGCCCGGGGCCGGGACCGCTGCCGGGTGCGGGGTTGGGCTGGCTGGTGGCGACCTCCTGCCGGTCCGGCTCGTGCGCCGAACAGGCTGTGAGCGTTAGCGCGGCCGCGGCCACGATCGCTACCACACGTCTCATCTCTCGCGTTCCCCCTTCTTGCGGGAGGTCCCGAAGACCACCCGAAAGAGTGACGTGCGAAAGAGGGGAAACGTTGCGCCGGGGATCTTGGTGTGGCCCGGCGCACCCAGGTCAGCGCCCGGTTTCGGCCGCCTTGACCAGCTTGGCCGAGAACAGGCGGATCACGGCCTTCAGCCCGGCGGCCAGCGCGGGCCCGCTGCCCCGGACCGGCTCGGTGAACGACCCGGTCCACCGCAGGTGCGTCCCACCGCCGTCGGTGGGCGTGAAGAGCACCTCGGCGCGGTAGTCCTTGAGGGGCTTGGGGCCGGCGAACGTGTAGACGTGCTTGCGGCCGGGTTCGTACTCGAGCGTCTCCTCGCGGATGAGCACCGGCCACATGCCGACTTCGCGGACCGCGCCGACGCCGTCCGGCTCCCCGTCGCCCCGGCGCGCCCAGCGGGCCTGCACGATCAGTGGCTTTCCCCACTCCGCCCAGCGCGGGCCGTCCGCTTCGAGTGCGAACAGAGCCTCCGGCGGCGCGGTGCTCGTGCGGTTGACCTCGAAGGAGTACCTGCGGCCCACCGGAACCTCCCGCTTTGTTGACAGGCCGATAATTAATCGTCTCGCGCAGCGTAGGTCAAGATGAGGGGGTGAGCACGCCGCGTCCCGACCTCGCCGCGCCGCACTGGCTCGTCCAGCTGCTCCGCAGCAAGCCGGTGCCGGTGCCGTGGAACATGGTCGCCCGCGCCGTCGTCGCGCTGACGGTGCCGCTCGCGGTGGCCTACGCGGCGGGGGACATCGCCGTCGGCGCGCTCATCTCGACCGGCGCGCTCCCCGCCGTGCTGTCCGAATCGGCCGGGCCCTACCGCTACCGCGCCCGCAGGCTGGGCGGCGCGACGCTGGCCGCGACCGCCGGTTACCTCGTCGGGCTGCTCACCGGCGGCAGCCCCGCGCTGTCCGTGCCCGCGGTGATCCTGGTCGCCGCGGTCTCCGCGCTGGTCAGCGCGGCCGGCAGCAACGCCTCCGTCGCCGGGCTGCAGATGCTGGTGTTCTGCGTGCTCGCCACCGGGCAGCACGCGACCGGCGTGCGCGTCGAAATCCTGTTCGGCTGCTTCTGCCTCGGCGCGGCCTGGAGCTTCCTGGTCGCGCTCGCCAGCTGGACCTTCCGGGCGACCAGCCCCGAACGCACCGCCGTCGCGCACGTCTACGTCGAGCTGGCCGCGATGCTCTCGGCGACCGACGAAGCCGTCTCCCGGGTGGCCCGCCACCGGCTGACCACGGCGATGAACACCGCCTACGACCAGCTGCTCACCGCGCGCTCGTGGCTGTCCGGCCGCGACGCCGCCTACCGGCACCTGCTCAACCTGCTCTCGGCCACGACACCCGCGGTCGAGGCGTCGGTGGCGATGGTCAACGCCGGCCGCCACGCGCCCCAGCCGGTCATCGACCACTTCGCCGCGTTGTCGGCGTCGGTGCTGGCCGGCCAGCCGCTGCCGGAACCGCCGCCGGTGCCGCCCGGCGATCCCGACCCGGTGCTCACCGCGCTCTACGCGGGCCTGGTCCGGATCGGCAAGGGCGACGACCGCAAGCGCCGCGCGCCGACACCCTGGCTCCGGCGGCTGCGGGAGTGGGCGGGTTCGCTCGCGTCCGGCCCGCTGACCTGGGTCGCCGCGCTGCGGCTGACGCTGTGCGTGGCGATCGCCGAGGTCGTCGGCCTGCTCGTGCCGTTCGAGCGGTCGTACTGGATCACCCTGACCGTCGGCATCGTGCTCAAGCCCGACTTCGGCTCGGTCTTCGGCCGTGCGGTGCTGCGCGGGATCGGCACGGTCATCGGCGTCGGGATCGGCGCCGCCGTGCTCGCCCTGGGCGCGCAGGGCTGGGTGCTGGTGGTGCTGAGCGCGGTCTTCGCCGGAGGCATCGCGGTCGGGAAGGTGCGCAACTACGGCGTCCAGAGCGCCTTCGTGACGCCGTTGATCATCCTGCAGATGGGCCTGGCCCACACCGGCAACTGGTCCGTGGTGCTCGCGCGGCTGGTCGACACCGCGCTGGGCTGCGTGATCGTCCTGGTCTTCGGCTACCTGCTCTGGCCGGGCAGCAGACGGCCGCAGGTCGGCGGGCGGCTGGCCGACGGGCTGGACGCCGTCGCGAAGTACGTGTCGCACGCGCTGGTCGAGGCGTCGTCGGGGGAGGCCCGGCTGGCACGGTCACGGGCCCGCCGTGGCGCCTACCGGGCGCTGGCCGACCTGCGGACGGCGTTCCAGCAGGTCGTCGTCGAGCCGTCCGCGAACGGCCGCCAGGCCGTGGCGTGGTGGCCGGTGATCGCGGCGCAGGAGCGGGTGGCGGACGCCGTCACCGAGGTCGGCGTGACGATCGGGCGGGGCGTGCCGCCACCGGACCCGGGTGACATCGAGCTGCTCACGGCCGCGCTGGGGGAACTCGCGTCGGCCGTCCGCGAACAGCGCGAGCCGCGGTCGATGCACCTGCCGGACGCGCCGCGGCTGGCCGGCGTGGTCGACCAGCTGGAGTCGGCGTTCGACGCCGTCCGCGGCCCCGACCTGACGGAACGCCGTCCGCCGCGGCTCGTCCGGCGGTTCCTGCCCTACCCCAGGCGCACCTGACGCCGCTGCGGTTGGATGTACCCATGGGAATCGACTTCGAGGCGTTGAAGGGCAAGGCCGAGGAGGCCCTGCGCGAGCACAACGACAAGATCGAGGAAGGCCTCGACAAGGCGGCCGGCTTCGCCAAGTCCAAGTTCGCCGGCCACGACGAGCAGATCGACAGCGGCGTCGAGAAGGCCAAGGACTTCCTCGACAAGTTCGACGACACGCCGGACAACCCGCCGGCCCAGTAGCCGCCAAGTCCGTGAATGGCACATTGAGAGACTTAGAGTCCCTCAATGTGCCATTCACGGACTTGCTACTGGACTTCGCCGGTCGCGATGCCGTCGGAGAGGGCGGTGATCCGGCCGCCGCGCTCGCCCAGGGCGATCAGGCCCTGCCGGGCGTCCGGCGCGGACAGGCTGATCCGGACGCCCGCGCGTTCGACGTCGAGGCTGGCCGCAAGCGCTTGCGCGCCTTCGTATCCCGCGTTGATCGTGGCCGCCAGGCCGCCGGTCGACGCGAGCGAACCCCGCGCCGCGCCGAGCCGGCCGAGTGCCTCGTCGACGATCGGCAGCAGCGCGTCCCGGTTGCCTTCGGTCATCGCGCGCACGAGGTGCGGGTTCGACCCCGCGACGCGCGTGCCGTCGCGATAGGACCCGGCCGCCAGCGACATGGCCAGCGGGCCGCCCTCGGCGCCGATCGTCGCCAGGATCGCGGCGAGCAGGTGCGGCAGGTGCGAGATCCGGGCGACGGCCTCGTCGTGCGACTCCGCGGGCAGCGGCACGATGTGCGCCCCGGTGTCCAGCACCAGGTGAGCCACCTCGGCCCAGGCCTCGAGGTCGGTGTCCTCTTCGACGCCGACCACCCACGCGGCGCCCTGGAACAGCGAGGCGTCCCCGGCCAGCCAGCCGGAGTTCGACGTCCCCGCCATCGGGTGCCCGCCGACGTACCGCGTGTACGCCACACGACGGCGGACGGCGTCGAGGACCGGCGCTTTCACACTGGTCACGTCGGTGAGCAGGCAGTGCGACGCGTGCTGGTTGACCAGGCGCAGCAGGTCTTCGACGGCGGGGAGCGGAACGGCGAGCACGACCATGGCGTCCTCGGCCGCGGCCCGGTGCAGGGCCGCTTCGACGTCCGTCGTGACGTCGTAGCCCGCTCTGCTCGCCGCGTCGGCGTCCACTTCGGATACCGCGGCGCCGAACGCCGTGCGGCCGCTGGCGGCCGCCGCGCGCAGCAGCGAACCGCCGATCAGCCCGAGCCCGATCACGCATACATCTCGCACGGGCCCCATCCTGCCAGTGCCGGACGCCTCTCGTGCTACAGCGCGGCCGCGAGCCTCGTGCCCTGATCGATGGCGCGTTTCGCGTCGAGTTCGGCGGCGACGTCGACCCCGCCGATCAGGTGCACCGGCAGTTCCGTTGCCCGCAGCTCGTCGGCGAGGTCCCGCACGGGTTCCTGACCGGCGCAGACGACGACCGTGTCGACTTCCAGCAGCCGGGGCACGCCGTCGACGGTGATGTGCAGGCCGTCGTCGTCGATCCGCTCGTAGGTGACGCCGGGAACCTGCTCGACGCGCTTGGCCTTGAGGGCGGCCCGGTGCACCCAGCCCGAGGTCTTGCCGAGCCCGGAACCGATCCCGGACTTCTTGCGCTGCAGCAGGTACACCTGCCGCGGCGAGGGCTCCGGCTTCGGCTCGGCGAGCCCGCCCGCCGCCTGTTCCGGGTCCGTGACACCCCATTCGGCCATCCACGCGCCGAGGTCCAGCGTGGGCGAACCGACGTGCGTGAGGAACTCGCTGACGTCGACGCCGATGCCGCCGGCCCCGATCACCGCCACCCGCTCGCCGACCGGTTTTCCGTGCCGGACGACATCGACGTAGGACAGCACCTTCGGGTGGTCGATCCCGGGCAGCGACGGCACCCGCGGCGCGACGCCGGTGGCGAGCACGACCTCGTCGAAGCCGGTCAGGTCGGCCGCCCGCACGCGGGTGCCGAGGTGCAGCTTCACGCCGGTCACCTCGATGCGCCGCCGGTAGTAGCGGATGGTCTCGGCGAACTCCTCCTTGCCGGGGATCTTCCGCGCGATGCCGAACTGGCCGCCGACCTCGTCGTCGGCTTCGAACAGTTCGACGCTGTGCCCGCGTTCGGCCAGCGCGGTCGCGGCCGACAGGCCCGCGGGCCCGGCGCCGACGACGGCGATGTGCTTCGACCGCCGGGCCGGCGCGAGCGTCAGCGTCGTTTCGTGGCCGGCGCGCGGGTTCACCATGCAGGATACGAGTTTCCGCTTGAAGGCGTGGTCGAGACAGGCCTGGTTGCACGCGATGCAGGTGTTGATCTCGTCCTCGCGCCCGCTTTCGGCCTTCCGGATCCACTCGGGGTCGGCGAGGAACGGCCGCGCCATCGACACGAGATCGGCGTGGCCGGCGGCCAGGGCTTCCTCGGCGACCTGCGGCATGTTGATCCGGTTCGACGTGACGACCGGGATGGTCACGTGCGGCTTGAGCTTCCCGGTCACCCAGGTGAAGGCGGCGCGTGGCACCGACGTCACGATCGTCGGCACGCGGGCCTCGTGCCAGCCGATCCCGGTGTTGATGATCGTGGCACCGGCCGCCTCGACCTCCTTGGCCAGCGCGACGACGTCTTCCCAGCGCTGGCCGCCCGGGACGAGGTCGAGCATCGAGAGCCGGTAGATGATGATGAAGTCGTCGCCGGCCTTTTCCCGCGTGCGCTTGACGATCTCGACGGCGAACCGGCGCCGGTTCCCGGCCGTGCCGCCCCAGGCGTCGGTGCGCTTGTTGGTGCGCTCGGCGAGGAACTGGTTGATCAGGTACCCCTCGGAACCCATGATCTCGACGCCGTCGTAGCCCGCTTCGCGCGCGAGAGCGGCGCAGTCGGCGAAGGCGCGGATCTGCCGGCGCACGCCGTGATTGGTGAGAGCGCGCGGCCGGAACGGGTTGATCGGCGCCTTGATGCTGGACGCGGACACGCTCAGCGGGTGGTAGGCGTACCGGCCGGCGTGCAGGACCTGCAGCGCGATCTTGCCGCCGGCGTCGTGCACCGGCGCGGTGAGCTGCCGGTGCTGCCGCGCTTCGGCCGACGTCGTCAGCTTCGACGCGAGCGGCAGCAGCCAACCGGTGCGGTTCGGGGCGAACCCGCCGGTGACGATCAGGCCGACGCCGCCGCGGGCGCGTTCGGCGTAGTACTCGGCCAGCTCGGGGAAGTGCGCGGCCTTGTCCTCCAGGCCGGTGTGCATCGAGCCCATCAGGACGCGGTTGCGCAGCGTCGTGAAGCCGAGGTCGAGCGGGGCCAGCAAGTTCGGGTACGGGCTCATCGGGCGTCCTTCGGGTGGAGGGCGGCATCCATAGCGCTGAGTACTTCGTCGAACCACTCGACCTGGCCCTCTTCGACGCGGATGCCGCCGCGCAGGACCAGGTACTGGTGCAGGTGCCGGCCGGTCAGGGCCGCCGGCGCGGGGAAGTCGCGCTTCTCGATCTGGCGGTAGACGTCGAGGCGTTCGGCGTGTTTCGCGCGGTGCCGGACGATCTCCTCGGCGACCTTCGCCGGGTCGCCGAAGGTCGCGCCGCGGATCTTCACCGCCAGTTCGACCGGGCCGGCGCCCGGATCCGGTTCGGCGAGCCAGCGGACCAGCTCGGCGCGTCCGGCGTCGCCGACGGTGTAGACCTTCTTGTCCGGGCGGCCCGACTGCGCGACGACGTCGACGGCGACCCAGCCGGCCTCTTCCATCCGCTTCAGCACGCGGTAGATCTGCTGGTGGGTGGCGCTCCAGAAGAGCCCGATCGACTTCTCGAAGCGGCGCGTGAGCTCGTACCCCGAACCGGCGCGCTCGGACAGCGAGACGAGGATCGCGTGCTCCAGTGCCATGCGCCCAGTTTCATATGCACCCAGTTGCACCACAAGGAGGCGCGCATCACTTCACCCCCGCGGGTGGGATGCCGTGTCCTTCACAAAACGGGTCGACGAATCGGCGGAAAAGACGAGGATGGAGCGGGTGCACCCGGTACTCGAACTGATCTCCGAACGGATGGCGGCGGGCAGCGTCCCGGGACAACGCACCGACGGCAGGCGCCTCGCGCTCGCCATCGAGGGCGGCAGCAGCCGCGGCACCTACTCCAGTGGCATGGTCCTCGCCCTCGACGAACTCGGCGTCACGCCCGCCTTCGACGCCGTCTACGGCTCGTCGGCCGGCGCGCTGAACGGCGCCTGGCTGCTCTGCGGCCGCTCGTCGACCGGCGTCCGGACCTGGTGGAACCCCGTGGTCATGCGCCGGATCATCAACCCACTGCACACCCTGCGCGGCCGAGCCGTGATCGACCTCGAATACCTCGTCCACCAGGTCTATTCGGTGCTGGAACCGATGGACTTCCCGGCCATCCTCGCCAACCCGGTCACCTTCCACCCGGTCGCCACCGACGCCGACACCGGCGAGTCCACCGACCTGCACCCCTTCCTGACCGACGTCGACGCGATCAAGATCGCCCTCGCCGCGTCGTCCTGCATGCCGGTGCTGGCCGGCCCACCGATCCCGATGGCGGGCCGCCGGTTCGTCGACGCCGGCGTGGCCGAACCGATCCCGTACCGCACCGCGCTCGCCCAGGACGCGACCGACGTCCTGGTGCTGCGCACCCGCCGCGCCGACGAACCACCCCTGCCGCCGCCCCGGATGCACGACGTCCTCGTACCGCGGTTCCTGCGCCGTCAAGCCCCCGGCGCGATCCCCGCCTGGCGCGACACCTACCGGCGGGACGTCGAAGACGAGGAGTTCCTGACCACCGACCCCCGCGTCCTGACCATCCGCCCGCCCGCCGGGGCACCGGACGTCGTGGTGCTCGAGCGCGATCCCGAGGTCCTGCGCAAAGCCGTCGAACTCGGCAAGAACGCGGTCCTCGGCCTCCTGGAAGGACTACGCGAAGCGTCCTAGCCGCGTGGCCCGCGACTGCACGAACAGCCGTTGCACACCGAGGGAAACCGCCAGGTACAACAGGATCGACCCCGCGCCGAGGCCGGGCGCGGCACCGTCGAACAGCGCGTCCAGTCCGATGTGGACACCGAAACCGGCCAGCCACAACGCGGCGGTGAGCCAGTTGCCCTGGCGCCACAGCTGCCCGTCTTCCCGCCAGATCCGGACGCTCCACGCCCGGACCGCGCCGAAGCCCGCGCCGAGCAGGAGCGTGGCCGCGAGAAGCGCGATCACCGAGGCCGACGTGGGAACGACCTTGAGGTACGTGCTCAGCTGGAGGATGCCGAGCACCAGCAGAACCACCAGGACGACCGGCCGGCGCTCCTCCCGCACCGAGCGCTTCCGCGTCTGCCGCCACAGCAGCAGGGCCAGGACGGCGAGCCCGGCGACGACGTTGACCGAACTGTTCACGAACGTTCCCTCCCGTGGTGATCTCCCGATCACTACGGTGCCCGCTCGACGGCGTCACGACGTCAACCCGCGGGTGGAAGCCGGGTGGATCAAGGCTTGCGCGCGACGCCGCCGATCACCCGCGACTGGGACGGCGCGCCGGCGAACACGGTGTGATCATCCGGATGCCAAGCCGGCGCGTAGACCAGGCCGGGCTCCAGCATCGGCCAGCCGCCGAAGAACCGCTCGAACTCCGCCATCGAACGCATGAAGGCCGGATTCGTCGTCGTCTCGTAGTACTCGAGGAGATCGAGCAGCGCCTGCCGCTCGTCTTCGTCGACCGGGTTCTCGTTGGTCATCTGCGAAAGCACCAGCAGCGAGCCGGGGGCCAGCCGGGCACGGTAGTACCGGAGCAGGTGATCCGGGTTCTGCTCGTCCTTGACGAAGTGCATGACCGCGTTGATCACCAGCGCGATCGGCTCGCGCACGTCGATGACGGCCGACTCGGTCACCCGGTCCCAGAGGTCCTCCGGCCGCAGGAAGTCCGCGGCGATGGCGTGGTGCCGCTCGGGATCGGCGGTGTCGGCGAGCAACAGCGTCGAATGCGCGAGCGCGATGGGCTCGTTGTCGATGTAGAGCACCCGAGTGTCGAGCTCCGAGCTGGTGTCATCTGCGACCTCGTGCACGTTGCCCGCGGTCGGCAGGCCGGAGCCGATGTCGACGAACTGCCGCACCCCCGCGCGCACGCACTGGCGGATCGCGCGGCCGAGGAACTGCCGGCTCGTCAGGCAGTATTGGCCGATGAGCGGCAGCCGCTCGCGGACCTTCTCGGCGAAGTCGCGGTCGATCGCGTAATGCGTGGTGCCGCCGATGAAGTAGTCGTAGACCCGGGCGGCCGAGGGCCGGTCCAGGCTGTTTTCGACGGCCTTGAGCGCGTCGTCGTGGTTGATCATGACCATCCCTTCCCGGCCATGCTGCCACGGCGGCGATCATGCCGGCGACAAGGCGTCCCGATAGGCGTTGACGGACCCCGTCAACCGGTCCAGTTCGCCGCGCATCCGGGCGAGCCCGGCTGCGTCCAAGCCCATCGCTTCGCCGATCACCCCCGGGACGCCGACAGCCTTCTCGCGCAACGCCTTCCCGGCGTCGCTGAGGCTGACCCGGACCGCGCGTTCGTCGTCGGCCTGCCGGGTGCGCTTGACCACGCCCGTGCTCTCCAGCCGTTTGAGCAAAGGCGACAGCGTGCCCGAGTCCAGGTTCAGCTCGGCGCCGAGTTCCTTGACCAGGCGGTCGTCCTGCTCCCAGAGCGCCAGCATCACCAGGTACTGCGGGTAGGTCAGGTCGAGGTCCGCCAGGACGGCCCGGTACAACGACGTCACCGCCCGCGACGCCGAGTACAGGCCGAAGCAGAGCTGGTCGTCGAGCCGCAGTGAGCCGGTGTCGGTCATGGCGTCCTCCTGTCTCGTAACTCTCCATGATTCCGGACGCCCGCGTGGACGGCAACTTAAGTGCCCTTGATCTCATTGAAGGCAACTAAGTTGTGCACAACTCAGTTGCGCGCTAACTTCATGGCATCAGCTTGCTCCACCCGAGGAGGACGACATGACCGCCAACCCGCACAACCTGGCCCTCGAGCCGGCCGCGCAGGCGTTCGCCGAGGCCACCGACCAGCCGCCGTACCTGTTCCAGCTCCCGCCGGAGGAGGGCCGGAAGGCCGTCGACGGCGTCCAGGACGGTGACGTCGCCATGGCCGCCGCCGAGATCGAGGTGGTGAACGTCCCCGGCGGCCCGGACGGCGACGTCGAAACTCGGATAGTCCGCCCCGCGGGTGTTTCCGGTCCGCTGCCGGTGATCGTCTACATCCACGGCGCCGGCTGGGTGTTCGGCGACTTCCACACCCACGAGCGGCTGGTCCGCGAACTGGCGGCCGGCGTCGGCGCGGCCGTCGTCTTCCCCGAGTACAGCCGCTCGCCCGAGGCGCGCTACCCGATCGCCATCGAAGAGAACTACGCCGTCGCGAAGTGGGTTGCCGAGCACGGCGCCGAAAAGGGCCTCGACACCTCGCGCATCGCGATCGCCGGCGACTCCGTCGGCGGGAACATGACCGCGGCGCTGACCATTCTCGCGAAGCAGCGCGGCGACGTCACCTTCCGGCAGCAGGTGCTCTTCTACCCGGTCACCGACGCGAACTTCGACACCGAGTCGTACCTGAAGTTCGCCGAGGGCTACTTCCTCGGCCGCGAGGGCATGAAGTGGTTCTGGGACCAGTACACGACGGATCCCGCCCAGCGCGCGGAAATCACGGCGTCGCCGCTGCGCGCGTCGCTCGATGAGCTGGCCGGGCTGCCGCCGGCCCTGGTGATCACCGGCGAAGCCGACGTGCTCCGCGACGAAGGCGAGGCGTACGCGGCGAAACTGCGTCAGGCCGGCGTGCCCGTCACCGCCGTCCGGTACCAGGGCGTCATCCACGACTTCGTGATGGTCAACGCCCTCCGCGAAACCCACGCCGCCGAGGCCGCGATCACCCAGGCCGTCACGGTGCTGTCGCGCGCCCTGGCCGGATAACTGAGAGAACGCTGAGTCCTGGACACGTTGCGGCCCTATGACAGAACTCACAGAGCCGCAACGTGGCAGGCTACTCGAACGTGATATATACGCGAGTCCCGTGATCCGGGCGCGCATTTCTGCCCGCCTGGAAGGACCGTTGCCATGCACCTGAGCAGCATCCGGCTCGATTCGCCGGTCAACATGATCGTCATGGTCGTGCTGACGCTGCTCGCGATCATCGCGGTCCCGTGGTTCTGGGACCGGTGGAAGCGCAAACGCCTGTGGCGCAGCGCCACGATCCTGCTCGGCGTCGTGCTCCTCGTGCTCACCACCGGCATGGCGGGCAACATGATCGGCGGCTTCTTCCCGACGGTCGGGTCGCTGCTGGGCACCGGCGTCTACACCGCGCAGGGCACCGACGCCGAAGCCGCCCAGAACGGCGAGGACCTCGAAAAGCTGCGGGACACCGGCGTCGTGCACGCTCGCGACGGCAAGGGAACCGTCGTCCACATGAAGGTGACCGGGCGGCGCACCAAGGTCACCCGCGACGTCACCGTCTACCTGCCGCCGCAGTACTTCGACGCCACGTTCAAGGACCTGCGGCTGCCGGCCATCGAGTGGATCCCGAACTACCCGTCCGGCCCCGAGGTCTTCACCAACGGCTACCACATGCCGGAGCAGCTCGACGCGGCGATCGCCAAGCACGTGCTGCCGCCGACCGTCGTGATCGTGCCGGACCCGACCGGCGTGCCCAAGGTCGGCCACGACACCGAGTGCGTCGACGAGGTCAACGGCACCGCGAACGACACCTTCCTGACGGCGGATCTGCGCGACTGGGCGTTGCAGAAGCTGGGCGTCGCGCCGAACCGGCGGGCCTGGACGATCGCCGGCTGGTCGTCCGGCGGGTACTGCGCGATGAACCTCGTGACCCGGCACCCGCAGTGGTACGGGCAGGCGGTCAGCATCAGCGGGTACGACAAGGCCCAGGTCGACGCCGAAACCGAAGACCTCTTCCACGGCCGCCAGGACATCAACGACGCCAACAACGTCCGGCTCAACGTGCGGCTGCACCCGTCGCCGGTGGAGATCCTCGCCATTTCCGGCGAGAAGGAGAACTACGAGAGCTACGCGATCGACCAGATCCGCCTCGCGGCGCGGCCGCCGATCCAGTTTTCGTCGTGGCGCGTCCGGGACGCCGGGCACAACATGAACACCTTCAAGTCCCAGATCCCGGACGTCCTCGCGTGGATCGGCGCGCACACGGCGGGTCCGGCCCCCACCGGGCGGCAACTGGACACCACCGGCGGCGTGCTGCCGTGGCCGCTGCCCCGCTCCGGCGCGCACGGGGCGCTCGCCGACACCGACCAGTAGCCCGTCAGCCGAGCAGCGCCGCGACGACATCGGTCACCCGCTTCGAACCGGTCGCGTAGCCGACCTCGCTGGGGAACTCGGTCAGCACCACCACGATGTAGCGGTCGCCTTCGCCGACCACCCCCGAGGTGTGCAGCGTCCGTTCCGGATTGCAGCACGACCAGCCCTGCTTGACCGCCCACGGACGGCCGCCCGCGGCGTCCGGGATCCCGAAGTACTGCCGGAACCCGTCGGCTCCCCGCTCGGTCGCGCCCCGCAGCGCCGTCAGGACCGCGCCGGGCGCGTGCCCCAGCACGTACTGGTAGATCCGCACGACGTCCTTCGCCGTGATCCGCGTGTCGCCCCACTTGCCGGGATCCTCGGGCGGCCGGGTCCCGGTGAGCTTCAGCTTCGTCACCCAGTGCGTGACGATCGACGGGCCGCCGTAGTCCGTCCAGAACCGGCTGGCGAGAGCGTCGTCGCTGCGGGACAGCATCTGCTGCACCTGCGCGACGGGACCGTGCTGTTCGAGCGCCGAGAGCGCGATCAGCAGCTTCACCAGTGACGCCGAGGTGTACCCGCGATCCGCGTGCACGGAGACGGTCGCCGCGCCGCGCTGCCGGTCGAACACCACGGCGCCGAGCTGGCCGCCGGCCACCAGCCGGTCCAGGTCCTCGGCGTCCACCGCGGCCTTGACCGGGGGCCCGGGCGCCGGGGGCGGCGTCGCACTCGGCGTCGCACTCGGCGTTTCGCTCGGCGTCGCCGGGGGTTCCGGCGTGGTCGTCACGGCTTCGGCGACCGCGACCGGCCGGGGTGTCGCGGAGGTGCCGTGGCTCGCCGTCACCACCACCGCGCCGATGGCGCCCAGGCACAGGCCCACCAGGAAGATGCCGCTCAACTCGCGCATGATCCGGATTGCCTGGAGACCGGTCTGCCGTTCCCCGAAACGGGTGAACGTGTGGGATAGGTCTCACCAGCGGCCCGATCAGGGAACGCGCGGCGGCGGTGCGGGCAAGCAGCGTCGTTTCGCTCCCTGTGTCCGCGGGGTACCTGAGGGCGGTGACGATCGTCACCACCCGCTGGGAAGGACTGGAGTCATGGTTAACGCGAAAGGCGCACGCATCCGGGTCCGAGGCCTGCAGCCGGCGCAGGTGCTGGCCGGACTGGCCGGGATCGCGTTCCTCGTCGTCGGCATCATCGGACTTTCAAGGACCGGCTTCGGCAACTTCGCCGGTCACCACGACGCCGGGTTCTGGAGGTTCTCCGGCAACCCGCTCATGAGCCTGGTCCGTGTCGTGACCGGCGTGGTCGGCCTGCTGATGGCCTTCGGCTCGGGCCGCGCCCGGGCGTTCGGCTGGCTGTTGTTCATCGGTTACGGCCTGCTGTTCGTGTGGGGCCTGATGATCGACGGCCTCATCTCGACCAACCCCTTCGCCAACGCCGGCAACCCGATGGACCTCGGGCGCGCCGACACCTGGCTGCACCTCGGCGTCGCCGCGCTCGGCCTGTTGATCGCGGTGCTGCCGGCCCGTCGCACCATCCTGCTGCCCGAGGACGAGACGGTCGACGAGCCGACGGTCGCCGAGCAGCGCACCGACGTCATCGACCGGGACCGCACCGACCGGGACCGCACCGACCGCGTCGACGACGAACCGCGCCGCCGCTCGTTCCTGCGTCGTGACCGCAAGGAGCGAGGCCCGGAGGTCGCTCACGAAGAGCGTCCGCCGGGCCTCGCCCACTAGGAAGGATTTCAGTAGGTGGTGCCGGTACCACCGGAGGAGTCGTTGCTGCTGCTCCCAGTTCCGCTGTTGGCCGCCGGGGCCTGGCTGGCGGTGGAGCTGGGAGTGGTGCCGACCTTGCAGCCGTTGGGCTCGATGACGAACCAGGTGCCGTTGACGCCCATGCCGTTCGCGTCGCCCGGCTTCAGGTCCTTCGAGAAGTTGTAGATCGGCCAGCCGCCGAGGGTGACCTGCTCGGTGCCGTCCTGGCGCTTGATGCTGCCGAGCAGCTTCGAGTCGATGCCCTGCAGTTCGACCTTGCCCTTCGACAGGACCGGCGGCCAGGTCTTGGCGCAGTCGCCGTTGCAGGCGGAGGCCTTCTTCTTGGTGTCCTTCGTGAACAGGTAGAGCGTCATGCCGTTCTGGTCGACGACCGCCGCGCCCAGGCCGTCGATGTTGCTGGCGCTGAGCTTGACGGCGCCGGCTTCGGAGCCGGTCGCCGCGGCCTGCCCGGACTTGCCGCCCTTGGCGTTGGCCGCGTACCAGGCCCCGCCGACGCCCTGACCGGTCGCGTCACCGGCCTTGGTGTCCTTGGCGTAGCGGTAGAGCGCCCACCCGCCGACGGTGATCTGCTCGGTGCCGTCGGTGCGCGTCACCTTCCCGACGAGGCTCTTGTCGACGCCTTGCACCTGCACGTCGCCGGTGGCCAGCATCGGCGGCCAGGCCTTGGCGCAGTCACCGTCGCAGTTGGACTTCGGCGGCTTGGCGGTGTCCTTGTCGAAGCGGTAGAGGGTCATGCCGTTCTGGTCGGTGAGCACCTGCCCGACGTCCGCGACGTCGGCGACGATCAGTTTGGATTCGTTCGACGCCGGTGCGGCGTTGCCCACCTGGCCGTTGCCGACCTGGCCGCCGCCGTTGCCCCCGGCCGCCGCAGGAGCGACAACCGGCTGAGCAGTCTCGACACCCGAGCAAGCGGTGAGCACTGCCAGCCCGGCTGCCGCAGCGGCGACGGAGACGGCGATGCGAGTGCGAAGCATGGAAGTATCTCCTTGTGTCCGTTGGGTTTCCCGCCGCTCGGTGCGGCTGCCTGATACCCACTACACGGACCCCCGGCGGAGGCGGTTCAAAGAATTTTCGCCGCGTTCGGCGGTCGGCCGGGCCGGGCCTGACCGAGGTCGCTGAGCAGCGCGGCTGACGACGGTGTTCTCCGCGGGCGCGGTTGCCGCCGGTTTCTCGTCGCCGCGATGGCTGAGGAGGTGCCCGGCCGCTGCTCCGCAGACGGGTTCACTCTGCAGCGCGGTCCGGCTCCGGCTTCGGCTCTCCGCGGCTGCCGAGGGCACGGTCGACCAGGACACCCGCCGCACCGGTGTAGCCGGCCGGGTCCAGCAGCTCGTCCAGCGCGGCCGGCGTCAGCACCTCGGTGACGGCCGGCAGCTCGTCGAGCACGTCTCGGAGCGGCCGGCCTTCGCGTACCGCGCGCTGGGACGCCTCGCCCAGCAGTTCCTTGGCGGTCGCCTTGCCGAGCAGCGGCGCCAGCACGGCGGAGAGCCGCTCGGAGACGATCAGCCCGTGTGTCGACGCCAGGTTCTCCCGCATCCGGCCGGGCTGCGCGGTGAGCCCGCGCGCCAGCTCGGCCGCGGTGTGCGCGGCGCCCCCGGTCAGCCGGAGGCATTCGCGGATCAGCTGCCACTCGGCGTGCCACACCCCGGCCGAGCGTTCGTCCTCGGCCAGCATCGACTGCGTGACGCCCGCGGCCAGCACCGGAACCTGCAGCGCGGCCGAGCGGATCAACGTCGCGAGCACCGGGTTCCGCTTGTGCGGCATCGCCGAGGAACCACCCCGCCCCCCGGCGGCCGGCTCGGCGACCTCGCCCAGCTCGGTCCGGCTGAGCGTCTCGACGTCGACGGCCAGCTTCCCCAGCGCACCGGCAGTGAACGCGAGCGCACCCGCGAGGTCCACGACCGGCGTCCGCAGCGAGTGCCACGGCAGCACCGGCGCGGCCAGCCCGGTCTCTTCGGCGAACGCGGCGGTCAGCCGTTCCGCGTAGTCGCCGCCGACGGCCTCGCGACCTGCGCCCTCGGAGACCGCGTCGCCGGCGAGGCGCGCGTACTCGACGTACGCCGCCAGCGTCCCGGCCGCGCCACCGAGAGAGACCGGCAGCCCGCCGTCGAGCACGTGCCGGATCCGGACGGCCGCGTCCAGCACCAGCTGTCGCCAGCCCGCGGCCTTGAGCCCGAACGTCGTCGGCACGGCGTGCGCGGTCAGGGTCCGCCCGGCCATGGTCGTGTCCCGGTGCGCGCGGGCCAGCCCGGCCAGCGCCTCGGCGGTGGCGTCGAGGTCGGCGGCGAGCGGCCGCAGCGTCCGGTCGGCGACCAGCATCATCGCGGTGTCGAAGATGTCCTGGCTGGTCGAGCCGCGGTGCACGTACTCGGCGGCCTCGGGCGCGATCGCGCCGACGGCCGACGTCAGCGCCTTGACCAGCCCGACGACCGGGTTCGCGGTCGCCCGCGACCCCCGCGCCAGCTCGACGACGTCGATCCGCGCGCTGCCCGCGGCCTCCGTGATCGCGTCAGCGGCCTCCGGTGGCACCGTCCCCAGCCGCGCCTGCGCTCTCGCGAGAGCAGCCTCGGCGTCGAGCATGGCGCGCAGCCACGCCTCGTCGCCGGTCGACGCCTCGGCCGGCGTACCGGCCCGCACCGGGGACAGCAGTCCCGAATCGGGGTCGACGGTCATGGCGCCAGCATCGCACGCGCCCCACCTCGGCGGCGGTCACTCAGCCGGGTCTGGCACGCTCACCGGCCATGAGTAGAGCCACGTCCAGTGCGGACACCGCCGGCTCGGAGCCCTGGGGAATCGCCGCCGAGCGGCTCGTGTTCTTCTCGGACGCCGTCGTCGCCATCGCGATCACCCTGCTCGCGCTCGAGCTGCCGCTGCCGGAGGGCGCCACCAGCGCCGAGCTGCTGCGATCACTCGGCCATCACCAGTCCGAATACGTCTCCTTCCTGATCAGTTTCGTCGTGATCGGCGGCCACTGGCGCGCCCACCACCGCCTGTTCCACTACGTCGCCACGCTCCGCCGCGGGCTCATCCGGCTCACCTTCGGCTGGCTGCTCATGCAGGTGATCATGCCGTTCGCCACGAAGGTGATCGCCGAAGACGGCGGGTTCGAATTCCGCTTCGTCTTCTACGCACTCGTGCAGGTCATCGCGTTGACGTTGTTCCTCCTCATGGCCTGGCAGATCAAGCGCAACCACCTCTACCGCGCGGAAACCCCGCCGGAGTTCTTCGGCTCGGTCTACCGCGGGATCGGCACGATGATCACCGCTTTCGCTCTGTCGATCCCGGTCGCGTTCTTCACGCACTGGGCCTTCGCGTGCTGGATCGTCGTTCCGCTCGTGGGCAACCTCCTCGTCCGCCTTCGCCGCCGTCCGGCGGCCGCCTGAGCCGTCATTCGCCGGTCGCGCCGTCGATCCGCTCGCGGAGCAGGTCGGCCTGGCCGATGTGCCGCGCGTACTCGCCGATCATGCGCAGCATCAGCCAGCGCAGGGTGAACGGTTCGCCGGTGCTGAGGCGGGTGCCGGTCCGGTCCAGGGGACTCGCCGCGACGATCTCCCTCGACCGCTCGCATTCGGCGTGCCACAACGAAAACGCCTCGCCGACGTCACCGTCCAGCTCGGTGAAGTCCTGGTCCGGGTCGTCGTCGGAGTAGTAGAGGTTCGGGACGGCCTCGCCCGCGAACTGGATCCGGAACCACCACCGTTCGCAGCCGGTGAGGTGCCGGAGCAGGCCGTGCAGGGTCAGCGTCGACGGTGGTACCGAGCGTTCGGACAGCTGCCCGGGGTCCAGGCCGGTGCACTTCAGCTCGAAGGTGCGCCGGTAGTACTCGAGGCTCTCGGTGAGGGCCTGCCGCTCGTCTCCCAGAGGAGCCGGGTCGCTGCGTTCGCCGCTCAGCCGCGGGCCGTAGGTGGTCGGGACGGTGGTGTGTTCGGTCATGTGCGGAGCGTGCCACGGGGGTCCGACAATTTTCGGGCCGTCGTGGTGGCCGGTGATCGGGCAACCGGGTGGAAAGCCCAGTTCAAGCACGCTTTCACGAACCCGGTAACGAATTTTCGGGTGCGGCGATCTGATGATCGTCACCCTGCTGCGCAAGCCAGCCCCACCGGTCGGAGCGGCACCCCTCGGTTCGGAACCAGGAGATCACGACTATGCAGCGAACCGGAGTAATGGCCGCGTTGACCATGGCGGCGCTGTTCGCGGCGCCCACCGTGGCGGCCGCGGCGCCACCAGCGAGCACGATCGACGTCAGCGCGACCACCGTGCACGCCGGCGACACGTTCTCGGTCACGGAGCAGCTGTACAACCCGACGGACTTCACGGTCACCGGCGCGAAGGCGGCGCTCTACGCCAAGGAGAAGCCGATCGTCGACCTGGTCGACCTCGTCTCCTGCACCGGTTCGGTCGCGCCGTGCTCGCCGTACCTCAGCAGCTTCCGCGGCGGCGTCGGCGATCTGGCCGCGGGCGAGAGCCGGACGGTGAAGTTCACCTTCCGCGTCAAGGACGACGTCCAGCCCGGCCAGTTCACGCTGCAGCACCAGTTCGCCGGCGACAACTACGCGTTCGCCGTCGAAGACGGCCCGGCGGTCACGATCGCCCCGCCGGACGAGGCCGACGTCAAGGTCGCGCTGACCGCCACTCCGCGCATCGGCCTGGTCGGCCGCGTCGAGTACGCGATCAAGGTGTCGAACACCGGCCCGGCCACGGCGACCGGCGTCCGCGTGACGGCCAGCCCCGGTGCGAACCGCACGGTCGTCTCGATGACCGGCTGCACCCGCTCGGGAGCGGCCCTGAGCTGCACGATCGGCACCCTGGCCCCGGGCGCGTCGGCCACGGCGAAGTTCACCTCGGAGGGTGGCTTCTTCGCGTGGGGCCCGTTCACGGCCACGGCCCAGCGCGCGGCGAGCACCCCGGCCGACCCGGACACGACCAACGACAAGGCGTCGAAGAAGTGCACCGCCTTCACCGGTCTTTACGTGCAGTGCTGACGGCCTGACGCGCGGGGCCCGCCGGGCCCCGCGCGGTCCGTCCATTCAGGAGTTTCAGAGTGCGAACGCCGCGGCCCGCGCCCGGCGAACCGCGTCGTCGGTGTGCAACTGCACGGCCGCCCGCGGAGCGTCTTTGGTGACCAATCGCGCAACGGCCGACTTCCCGGCCCGGGCGGTTCGGTGAGGATCAGCAGCGAACCAGGCATCATGGCCACCCACCCGGAGAGAACCAGTTTTGACCTCCCGCGCACCCCCAGCCGGACCCGGCGTGCGACCGGGTGACGGGGGCCTGGCTAAACTGAGGGTACGGGCCGTTAGCTCAATTGGTAGAGCTGCGGACTTTTAATCCGTAGGTTCTGGGTTCGAGCCCCAGGCGGCCCACTACGATCATGCTTCTGACCTGCGGAAATGTTCGATTTGACGATCTTTCCGCAGGTCAGGTGCATCCGTGTGGCCCGTTGTGTGGCCGAGGTCACAGGTTCCGGTGATCGGTTCGGCCTGCCGAGTTCGTGCTGGCGGCGAATGTTCGATCTGGCGGTAGCGGTCAGTTTTGGTTGCTGTTGCAGGGAAATCGTCGTTGCGGCGGTGCGCGGTCGGTGTCTTCTTGTCGTCGCTTTCTGATCTTGTGTTCGCCGGGCGTGGTGTGTCCGCGGGTGTGGCCCGTAGGCTGCTGGCGGTGCCGGAGCGGTTCGGCACGGCATGACGAACGGAGACGCATCGGAGTCCCGTGGTGCTCGGCCGCAGCAACGTAGACCGTGTTTACCCAGTTCAAGGCCGACATTTGGCGCTAGCGAAGGCGGCGAACCTGCGGATTTGTCGTCCGAGGGTCAGGTTCTGCGGCAGTTGTCGACATGTGACGGCGCTGGGCAGCACCGCCCGCTACGCGTCGGCAGTGGAGCGGGAGCCGTGCCCGGTGCGTACGGCCCGACGGTGCGGCGAACAGGGACGCGCTGATCTTCTCGGCGGCCTGGTGGCGGGTGCCGGGGTAGAGCGAGACGTAGTGGTCAGCAGTGAAGGACATCGAGGCGTGTCCGAGCATCTCCTGGACGCTTTTGAGGTCGTTGCCGGCAGCCAGCGACAGCGAGGCCGCAGGTCGCTCATACGTTGCCGCAGGTGTCCGACGTCGGCCACCGGCAGGCGACGGAGCGGTTCGATGGCCTCGCCGCGGCGTGAGCCAGGAACCCACTTGTGGCAACCGGACATCACGTCTCTCAGCAGTTCGTCCACCTCGCGGTCGCGCATCGGATCGTGGTTGCGGACCTGGGTGGTGATCACATGGGATGCCTGCCGCTGCGCGGTCAGCACCTCCTTGACGCCCTGTTCGATCCGTCGCGAAATGTCGGTGAGTTCTCGCCGCTGCTGCTCCGGCAGCAGGTCGGCGACCGGTGCCGTAGCACCGTGCGCAGCCGGCTCCACAGGTCATCGATCTGCGCCGGGTCGCCGATCAAACGCAACGCCCCCGCGAACGCGCGGCCTTCCGGTGTCGCGTCCAGGATCCGCTGGCCGCGGGCCAGGTACTCACGGAGCACCTCACCAGTCGGCCGCACGTCGTGCCGCAACTCGGCAACGACGTCGCGCTGCATGGCTTTGATCGATTCCGCCACACGGGCGAAGTCCGCGGGCAGCTCACGCGCCAGGTGTAGTACGTTCGGCCGCCTCAAGCAGCTGCTCGTCCTCGACCGTCTCGACGGCACCGCCCTGTTCTAGCCGGGTGAGCTCCTCCTGACGCTGCTGGATCTCCTCGTGAAGGCGCGCTATCCGGGCCGTAACGTCCGGATCGGCGTCCTGCGCGAGCCGCTCGATCGCCTCCGGCAACGTCCTGACCCGGGACTCCGACACCCTGGTCCGCGCTCCGCCGACCCGTCCGGCGACTTCGAGTGCACCAACGCCGTACGCGGACAGCCGGTACACCTCGACGTCATCATCGGATACCTGACGCACCAGCCACCCAGCCTGCACCCACTGCCTGCACAGGTCCCGCGCGTTTCCAGCGGGCAGCGGCTGGTTGTCCTCGTCGCCGTAGCCCGTGGCCCGTAACTGGTCGAGGGCGTCGTTGATCTCCGCGTGCGAGTCCGCCACGGCCACCATCGGCCGCTCCGCAGTGAACACCATCGCCAGCACCGTCACCACGAACGGCGCGTGCGTCCGGTGGAGCAGGGCCAGCATCGGGTTCTGAAACGCCCGGAGCGCCCCCTGATATGCACCTTCAACGCCTCGTGTACCCATCGCCACTCAGTGTAGAACGTGAGAACAACACAGTCAGCTTCCGCGACCGGGGCCCTACCTGTACCTGCGCCGCGATCGAGTTCCCCGAACAGGTGCCGCTCTGCTGGCAGGAGGATGCACGTCGGCACTGCGAGATTTCATCGGGTCTATCCCGTAACGGCGTTTCCGGCGTTGTTCATTAGTAGGTTTCGGCGGCCAGCCAGCGGTCACCGAACGCGTTGATCACCGGCATCGTGCGCCGTGAGGCGCTGTGGTTTGTGTGGAGCAAGCGACCGCCACTGTCGTGTCGTCTAATCAGAAAGTGACATCAGCTCAGTCACGTCGTTCCCCAAACCAAAGGCAGGTGCCCCGTTTGGCCAGATCCTGCTTTCGTTCTTCGTAGTCAGGCATGACGCGAGCGAGCAGCTGCCAGAACACAGGGCCGTGGTGAGGCTCGCGCAGATGTGCGAGTTCGTGCGCCAACACGTAGTCAACGAGCGGCGGTGACAGCTGGAGCGCCGCCCAGTGGAGGCGCACGCGCCGTCCCGCCGTGGCGCTTCCCCACTTCTGGCCGAGGTCTGCCACTTCGATGGGCCCCGCATCGACTCGTAGTCGCTCTGCCCACGCCTTTGAGCGGGGGCGCAACCAGGCCTCGCCGCAGCGCCGGTACCAAGCGATCAGACTCGCTTCCCCTATTTCGACGAGGTATCGAGGTAGCACGAGCCGGCCGCGTTCCAAACGGACGGCGCCGTCCACGTCGTCGATCTTCAACCTATGGCTGCGACCCAGGTACAGAAAGCCCTCGCCGTCGACGAGTTCCTTGGTGACGGGCTCGTGCTGCAGCACCTCCTTCTCCGCGAGCTTGCGGTAAACCCAGTCGCGTTTTGACGCCAGGAATTGCTGCAGTTCCTCGGTCGCTACGTCTTCAGCAGCCCTCAGACGCAGTGATCCGTCGGCTTCAACGGTGAGCCGAGCCCTGCGGCTGCTGCCAACGACCTCGACCGGCACACGCAACTCGTCGAGCTGGAGAACGGAGGTCATGAGCGCCTCCGTGTGCGCAGTTGCTCCCTGATCAAAGACTGGTTAGCTCGAGCCAGCTCCATGAGGCGGTCAGCAATGGCTGTCTGTTCGGAGAATGGAAACAGGTCACGGTTGTCCAACTGGTGGATGATGTCCTTACGTAGCTCATCCTGGGCATGTGGGTTGTGCCAGAACCTGACGATGCCCGCGTGTCCCGTCACCTCGACGACGACGTCCTGTGCGAGATGCATGATGTCCACCCGAATTTCGTCGGGCAGGGTCGCGCTGGTGGCGACCTCGCTCTCCAGAAGGCCGTAGAACCGGGCAATGAGTGGGTCCTCGTGCGCACGCCCCGACACCGGCTCGTCGACAACATCGCCAAGCAGCACCTCGAGTGCGAGGCTGAGCTGCTCCCACTTGCCGGTCAACGTCTTCAGGATCTCGTCGAGTCGCTCGGAGAGCTTGGTGTAGCGAGCGGGATCCTCGTCGAAGTTCTTGCGGATGTGGAAGCGAAGGGCGTGCTCCATCTCCGAGGCTTTGGCCTTGTCGGAGGTGAGGCCCTTAACCTTCGCGAGGAAGTCTGGGTCAGTGACCGAGACGGGCGGGATCTTGGTCGCGATGTCGAGTGCCGTGACGTGCTCGTCGATCAAAGCGCGCACCTTCTCGCCGTACAGCGAGGCGTTGAATTCTCCGAGACCGTCGTCTCGGTAACGTCGCCGTGCGACCCTCTGGATCAGGCCAAGCCGCTTAGCGTCGGCCGCGAAGGGCAGCGCCTCTGGCCGGGGCAGGACCGTGTCGAGCGTGGTGAGGAACTGCTTCAGCAGCACACCAAACCGGGCCCTGAGGGCCTCGTCCGAAAGCAGATCGACACAGGCCTCGATATCCTCGTCCAGATCGAACGTCTCGATACCCGCCTGGGCGAAGAGCGCCACCACCCGGGCGTGCCGATCGCCCAGCTTCGGCACTTCGTCGGTGATCGACGCCAGAGCCCCGATCGCATCCTCGGCGTCCTCGGGTGCATAGGCCTGCAACGCCTTCTGGAGGTGGGCGCCAACGCCGAAGTAGTCGATAAGGAGGCCGGCGGCTTTGCCCGGGCTGGTCCGGTTGACACGCGCGATGGCCTGGAGCAGCTCGGCGTCCTGGATGAAGCGGTCGAGGTAGAGTGCCTGCTCGACTGGGGCATCGAAGCCGGTCAGCAACATCGTGCGTACCAACAGGAAGGCGACCGGACTCGTCTGCTTGCCCGGGAGGCCCAACGGATCTTTGAACTCGGCGATAGCCGCGTCCTGACGGGACTTGTCGGTCCACTGCAGCCAGGTCGGGTCATCATTGTTGCTGCCTGAGATGATCGGGACGAAGTCCAGGATCCGGATCAGATCAAGGTGTGGCAAGGCCCGAACCAGAACCTGCTTGCGTCGATCGAGGCCATCGATATCGAGGCTGCCGTCCTCGGCGCCGCGCACGAGATGCTGCGGCAGGCGCTCGATCTGAGCGACGAGGTCGTCCCGGGCGGCGACGAGCGCTCTGCGGTACCGAACCGTGGCGAGGCGGCTGGTGGCTGACAGCTGCGCCTTGAAACCACCGGGCAGCACCGTTGATACGTAATGCCAGAGAATTGACTTCGCCTTGGCTGCGATGAGTTTCGGCGCTTCCAGCACCGCGCCGGTCGTGGCGTAACGCGCCTTGAGCTTCTCAATCTCCTCGTCGGTGTGCTCGGCGAACATGTCCTCGAACAGTTCGTCAAGGTCACTTCCGCCGGCCACGGCCCCCTTGGCGGTGCGCCCCTCGTAGAAGATGGGGACGACGGCGCCGTCATGCTCAGCCTGGCGAATCGTGTACTTGTCGATGAACGAACCGAATATGGCGTCCGTGCGCTTCTTGCCCTCGCGCATGATCGGCGTTCCGGTAAAGCCTATCTTGGCAGCATTCGGCAGCGCCGCCATGAGATTGGCGTGCAGCGTCGAAGTTTGGGAGCGGTGCGCCTCGTCGACGAGGATCACGACGGTCTCGTCGGTATTCAAGACACCGAGTGCCTCGGTCTTCTCGTCCGCGACCATGCGGGCCTCGCCAGCGCCAGCGGTGTCTGTGTCTCGGTACTTCTGGATCATGGCGAAGACGAGCGCAGGGCCCTTCTCCGCCAGGAGTGTGCGTAGCTGAGCCGTGCGTCGTGCCCGGACGACGCCCTCACCAGATAGCTTGGCGGTCTTGGAGAGCTGTTTCTCGAGGTCGGTCCGGTCAGTGATGACCACGACCTTGAATGCGCGCAGCACTGGATCCGAGCGCATCGCCCGCACCAGGAACACCATGGTCAGGGACTTACCCGAGCCTTGGGTGTGCCAGATCAGGCCGCCACGGCGATCGCTCTCTCCGTCCTGGGCTCGCGCCGTGCCGGTCCGGAGGCGCATGAGCGCCCGGCCGACGGCCCGGTACTGCTGGTAGCGGGCGACGATCTTGATCCGCTTGCCGTTGACCTCCGTGAAGAGAGTGAAGTGCCGGACGAGATTGAGCAGATTCGACGGCGCCAACATCCCGGCAGTGAGTAACTCTTGCCCGGTCAGCTCGGCCGCGGGCTTGCCGAGCTGAGCTGCTAGCTCTTCGCGGGTGAGTGGGAAGGCGTCCTTCCATTCCAAGAAGTGCTCCGGTCCGGCGGTGAAGGTCGCGACGCGTGCCTGGTCACCGTATGTCGAGACCACCAACTGGTTAGTCCAGAACAACTGCTCGTTGCCCTCGGACAAGCCGAGGTGACGCTGGTTGGCGTAGCGGCGTAGCTGGGTGATGCCCTCGGCCATCGGGTCGGTGATGTACGGGCTCTTGCACTCGATGACTACCAGCGGGATGCCGTTAACAAATAGCACCACATCCGGCGCCACGAACTTCTTTGCTTGGCCACCGGGTTCATCGACGCGGAACTGTCTGATCGCCAGAAAGTCGTTATTGTCGGGATTGTTGAAGTCGATGAACCGGATCCGCTGTGACCGGCCCTGGTCCCAATCGGGCAGACCCGACACGGACACGCCGGCAAGAAGGCGCTCAGTCATCTTCTCATTGAGTTCGATGAGCTTGCCGACTTCAGACCGTGTCAGCGACGAGACCGCCTCGGATAGACGTGAGTCGTCCAACCACGGCGAACCATCTGGACGCGGGTTGATCCTTAGCAGCGCCGCCCGTAGACGGCCCTGGAGGACCGTGGTCCGGAAAGAGTCGCGCTCGGTAATCGCCGGATCAGAATTCGACCCCGCGATCACTTGCCATTTGAAGCCCGCCAGCTGGTCCAGCAGTGGCTTTTCAACATCGGTGTACTCGGGGCCCGGGCTCATGAGATGACCTCTAGAGGCACCCGAACTCGGCCCCTAAGTAGGTCAGCCAGTAGGCCGCCCTTCTGTGCCGTCAGTTTGGCGACAACCTCCCGTTCTGCACTGATTCGCTGATCCAGGGCATCAAGCACGCTTGCAATTCGCTGTTGCTCTTCGGCGGTGGGTACCGGAACTTTGAACTGAGCGACCAAGCCGGTGGTAAGGGCGTCCTGGTTGCTTCCGCGTCCGCCGCTCCGCAACTTCTGGTAGCTGTGTACGAGGTAGTGATGGAGATATGCGCCGCGTAGACGTAGACCCGGAACGATCCCTGCAAGGTTTTGATTTATTGCGGCGTTGATCTCAACCCGCGCAGCCATGCCTCGCGTCTTGCCTTGACCGATCATCCCAACCACCACCGAGCCTGCCGGAAGGATGCGGAGGTGACACTCGCTGACGGCCCTTTCTGTGATCGGTTCGGACGGCGTAGTGATTCGATAGTCGTTAACCTTGCCGCTCGCGAGCCACGCAATAGATCCTCTCTGCCAGTAGTCCTTGCGAATTCGAGAAGGAGTCGAACCGTTTCGTATCTCGGCAACTTCGCTAAGGGGCACGAACGGCAGGGAGTCGTCGTCAAACAGTGATTGATAGAGCGCTGCTTTTAGCATGTCGAGCTTCGCGGCACCCTCTTCGGCGACAGCTATCCGCGCATCCACTGCGTCGATCGTATCGACAATCTTGCACTGCTCGTCTATTGGAGGTAGTACAATATTGAAATCAAGCCATCGATCCTGATCAAAAGTCATTTTTTCGATGACAACACCGTGGCTGGCGTCCATAAAATACTCTGCCATCATCGGGCTCTGAGCCAGCATTGAGAAATATTTAGTGCTACAACCTGGCCGTCCGACAAACTGGCTGTAACTCTTGGAAATGCACATTCCCTCGAAATCTTCAGATACATAGGCCACGGCGCCATGTACAACTTGCATGCGAGCGATTATGAAGGCTCCAGGAACGATGCGACGCAGCGTTTTTGTAAAGATATCACGGCCTTTTAGGGTCTCGCGGTAGAAGAGGCCTCCGTAGCGACGACGAATACTTACAAGGTCATATTTTTCGTTGTCCGACATGGAGATTGGTTCGTCGACTGCCTCTAGTGAGTCCCCAATCTTCTGACAGCTCCATCCGGGCGGGATATGGGGAACATACTTCTGTAAGATTCGGTCACTCAAAGCCAAGCTCCTTCAGCATTCCTGCGAGGGTCGCGGCGGCTGCTTCGCGTTGGGCTTCGAGCGTCGAGAGTGGCGTCCGATACTTATCCCACCAGGTCTCGAAGGCTGCAATCACGGCCCGTCGGTTTCTAGTGATCCGGTCTTCGGCCTCAGTCAAAAGATCGTGTTCCAACGCCTCGAGGACGATCTGGCGGGCCGACGTCTCGTCGAGGGTATTGCTGGCTGTCGCGAGCTGATCCGCGAAGGCTGCTTTTTCAGACTTGAGCTGCTTCTTGGCAGCCCTCAGCTTCCCCTTTAGTTTCGTGAGCTCGGCTGGAGAGAGGGATTCCTCGGCGGCTGCCGTGTCCTCATCGTCCTCTGAGGTGTTGGCGGCCTTGATCGCACCATCCAACTCCGTCGCCTCAGCCTCAAGCGCGGCCAGGCGGCCGAGATAGTCGGGTAGCAGCGCCCAGGCTACCTTGTGGTCGAGTGGGTTGACCTTGGCCTTCTCTTCCTCCAGCGCATCGAGAACTGTGGTGACCCAGGCCTCGATGAGCCCGCGGTAGCCGAGGGTGGCCAGCGCCTTGAGGTCCGGCAGGTTGGCGCCCCACCAGGACGCTATGACGCCACTAACCGCAAACTGGTCAAACAGAGGCGTGGTCTCCAGCGCAATGCGGAACGTTTCGATGAATTCCTTGCGGAGGTCCACCAAGTCGGCGGCTGACTCAAGCTTGTCAAAGCGGGGCTCTGCGGCCTTCCACCACAACCCAATAGCGCCAGTCACAGCCTCCTCGGCGCGGACAACACCCGAATCTGATTCGATCAAGCGCATGAGGTCGCGGCGCTCCGAGACGACATCGGCAAACTGTAGGTAATTGTCGCTATAGGGCGCGAAGAGATGGTCCGGGGCAAGCCCGTGCGCCGAGAACAGGTCTGCCTTTGCCTTCACCTCGTGCTTTGGGATACCGCCATGTAGGTGCGCCCTTACGTCCTGCGGCTCTGGTTCGGGTGTGGTGTCGACGTAGTGGCGGATGTTGAGGCTGTCGTCGTTCGCGGCCAGCTCACCTCGGGAGACGACGCGCGCGAAGCCAGGGACGTCCTCAAAGGTGCGATAGGCTGAGACGATCTTCTCGATGTGCTCGGGCTCCAGGTAGTTCTGCGCCCGACCCTCGCGGTAGTCTCGGTCCGCGTTGATGAAGAGTACTTTGCCGGCACGGTTCTTCGGCTTCGAGCCGACCGGCCTCAGCACGAGGATGCAGGCCGGGATGCCGGTTCCGTAGAACAGCTGGGGGCCGAGGCCGATGACCGCCTCGATCAGGTCGTCGTTGAGGAAGCCGCTACGGATCTTTCCCTCATCCCCGCTGCGGAACAGCACGCCGTGCGGCATGACCGTGGTGACAAGGCCACCAGTCCGGGTGACCGCCAGCATGTGCTGGACGAACATCAGGTCAGCTTTTTTACCCTTCTCTGGAGTGTGGCCGTAGCGGAACCGCTCGGGGAATGGGATGGCGTCGGCCGAGTAATTCATGGAAAAGGGCGGGTTGGTGATCACCCGATCGAACCGCTGTAGCTCTCCGCCGGTGATGTGCGCTGGGTCTTCGAGCGTGCCGTCGTCGTTGTTGCGGAGATCAGCATCGGGGATGCCGTGGAGCAGCATGTTCATCTTGGAGATTGCCCAGACGCTGCCGTCTTTCTCTTGGCCGGCGAGGGCGAGGTTGCGTCCGTCGCCTCCCGACTCCTCGACGTACTCCTTGGAGAGGATCAGCATGCCACCCGAGCCGGTGCACGGGTCGTATACGCTCATGCCAGGCAGCGGGTCAGCGATCTGTACCATCAGGCGGACGACGTCGCGTGGCGTGTAGAACTCACCGCCCTTCTTGCCGGCCGAGTCAGCAAAGTCCCGGATTAGGTACTCGTAGGCGGCGCCGAGGAGGTCGGGGAACTCAAAGTCCTGCTGGCGCAGCGGCACCTTGTTGAAGTGTGCGATCAACTCGCGCAGCTTCTTGTCGGACATCGACGACTGACCGATCTTGCGGTTGAAGTCGATGTGCTGCAGCACCCCGTCTAGCGACCGGTTGCTGTGTTCAAGATCCTCCAGCGCCTTGTTAAGCCCACTGCCGACAGACTTGTGGAGATGATCGCGAATCTGGTCCCAGCGTGCCCGGTGCGGGACGTAGAACGTGCGATAGAAGGAAGGCGACTCGGCCCGCTGCTCGGCCTCGGCCTGACTACGTCCCCTGGCCCGCTGCTCCGAGATGACCTGCTGCCGCTCCGACTCGAACTGGTCGGAGGCATATTTCAGGAATAGCATCCCGAAGATGTACTCCTTGTAGGCTGAGGCCTCCATGGAGCCGCGCAGCACGTCGGCAGCGGCGAACAGATGCCGCTCCAGCTGCGGCAAAGTCAAGCGAGGCATCCGGTAGCTCATCCTTCCTGTCGCGTGGCAGCCCTCGCTTCTGAGCCCGAGGCGGCTCAGGCGGAGCTACATCCTGCAACCTTAGCCGTGAGGGGCGATAGAACCGTGCCGGTCTCCTTGCGCCCGGTCCTTTGCATGCGGCTCACGTAGACTGCACTTTGTGGAGGCGGGGCGCTCGACAGGCTTGGTGCTCTCGTTCGACGAACTGTGGATATGGGTGTCTTGGGCGAGCCGAACTAGAGGGCGCCGTCCTGTACATCGCGGGTCACGTTGGGTAGGCGGTGGCATTCGGTGTCGTACACGGAGCCGGGGCGTCTATTGTCCAGCTAGGGGTGTTGACGACCTTGGTGAGTCCTTCGCGTTCGCCGGCCACCGTCCTGAGAAGTTCAAGTAGTCACTCCAAGCGGCCGCCTGAACCCTCGTAACCCTCGTCTATCGCTCGAGGTGAACCGCAGAGGTCGGGTCCCTGTACCTGACCGGAATGCCGAATAGTGGGGTCGCGGTAGCGATGGCATGAAACGCCACCCCGATGTAAACAGAGGCTGGAAGTACCCAGCGGACGTTAGCCGCGGAATATATGGATCTGTTGCCAGATGGTGTCGTGTGGCGCGTCCTTGTCGTCGAGGTTGCCAAGGGCCTCGACTGCTGTGATCACGGCTGAAGCGCGGCGATACTGGTCGGGGTGCTGCTGCCAGTACGCGTGCGGGCTCTTTAGCACGGCTGTAAGCAGGTCGCCGGGGTAGAAGTCGCCTTCGGCGAGTGGGTTCTGCTCGAGGTGGTTCAGCGCGACGGGGACCAGCACGTCGAGGCTCTCCTGCTGGAGCAGGAGCAGGCGAAGGTCTTCGATGTCCATCGCACTGATCGGCTTGTGGCGCAGCTCGTAGACGGTTTTGATCAGCCGGGTTGCGTCGGCTGGTGGGTTGCCCCAGCGGTGGTCTTCGATCTGCTCGAGGGTGAGCGATTCGTCGACGTCAGGACTGGTCCCCATGGCTCCTCGTGTCAGCTGTGGTGGTCGTGCTTGGGGCTGCTATCCGCGTGGTACCCACTGCTCACTGTAGTCGAGCAGTCGGCTGGCCTCGGACAGCTCGGCCTCGATGGCGGGCCGGTTTTCGGGCGCCAGTCGGGAGTCGCTGAGCTGGCGTTTTAGCCGGTTGATCTGGTTCGAGAGGCCGTTTTGGGCCTCTCTGACTTCGGTGACGTGGTCCCAAGGTGTGCCGTCGCCCTTTCGGGCTACGACTTCGCCGTTCAGCTCGCGGCGGGCTCCGTCGAGGTCCTTGTCGGTGAGGTGTTCCTTGAGCCGGTCCGTCTTGGTGGGCTTGGTCGGGTTGGCGCGGGGCTTGACGGGTTCGACGTGGTCGTCGGTCATGGCGTGTCGGGCGAGGTCGCCGACCGCGCCGACGGTCATCGTTCCGCCGGCGGCGATGCCGGCTGCAGACACTGCGTTGAGGGGTACGCCGGCGATGGCGCCGACGCCGGTGGCGTCGAGGGCGATGCCGGCGCCTTCTCCCGCTGAGCTGATCGTGGTCAGCGCGATTCCGCCGACTGCGGCGGCGGTGTCGACCGGGTGGTTGAGCATGGCGTTACCGAACGAGGCGAGGCTGTTTGCCGCGTGGGTGCCGAGGTCGGCGAGGAAGTTGCCAGCGTCATCGAGCCAGCTGGACTCTTGTGGCGCGACGTCCGCTTCGGTGTCGAGCATGCCGGCGATGGAATCCCCGGCCTCCGTCAGCTGTGCTCGGGCCCGGCTCAGCGTGTCACGGGCAGCTTGCCGTCCAGCTTCACCCGGATCGGTGAACGTTGGCGGCGGCTGGTTGTTGGCCTGAGCCTCGGCTGTGGCGGCGTCGTGCCGGGTTTTGGCCTGTTGAGTGGCGGCTTGGGCGTTGTTCCACTGGGCGATGGCTTCGCCGGCTTGGGTTTGGGCCCAGCGGAGAGTGCGCGCGTAGTCGGTCAGCAGTGATTCGCCGCGGTGCAGGGCGTCGGCGGCGTCGAACCACTTGTTCGGTTCGTAGCTGAACTTGTCGTGGAACGCGCGGGCGGCGGGGCCTTCCCAGGCTCCAGAGTCGATGGCTTTGAGTCCGTCGGCGGCCTGGCCGGCGAGATCGCCTCGGGCCTTCAGTACGCGGGCGTTCTCCTCGATCGCTTCGGGCTTGCCTGGGACGAGGGTTGCCGGGTCGGTGGTGTCTCCGAGTTCAGCCATCGTCCACCGGTCCCTGACCCGGGTCAGCGGTGAGCGAGCCGGCAGCAGCGGAGTCCGTGGCCCGGTACGCGGCAGCTGCCCTGGTCAGCACATTGCCGATCGCGTCCGCGTCGTCGGTCAAGATGTCGAGACCATCGCTCCAGCGGACGCAGAAGTTCATCAGCGCGTTGTGGATGCCGTCGTGTCCGTACAGGCGGGTGTCGCCGCACAGGTCGCGCAGCTCGAAGCTCGACTGGTCGGTCACGCTGTGCTTGATGCCGTTCGCCGCTTCCTCGACCTTGCCGACCTCGACGTGGAACCCAGGACCGTCCACTACTGAAACCAGCCCCCTCGAACACGTTCAGTACTCATCGAGTGTGGAGGATGCGGTCACCAATTGACAAGTGGCCGTGATCGTCAATAACGGCCCGAGACCCTGGCTACACGCGCCCGCGCGCCTCGGTCGGCGCGCTTACTAGCGTCGCTTCGTCAGGCTCGACACGAGCACGATCCCGTGACCACCAAGTTCACGCCGATCCAGCAGGAGGATGTCCAGGTCTGGGCCCACCGGGTGCTGTCCGGCGTTCGGCTGATTCCTCATCGCTGCTTGAATTCGGAGGGTGAACTCGGTTCCGGGCGCTGCGGTGGCCGCGTTCGATAGGTGAGTGCGCAGCTGGCGGGTGGCTGCTGGTCCGGCGACAAGTACGAGGATACGCTCGTCGGCTTCGAGCTCAGCCACGGCGCGGAGGATGTTCGCGGTGCGCTGCCACAGGGCGGTCGGTTGGTCGATGCGATCCGGCAGGTAGGCCAGCGCGACCGAGATCGTAACCGTGGGTGATGCCAGCTGCAGTGCTCGCACTGTGGCGTCATTCGTCAGGTCTTCCGAGAGTTCGATGCGGCTGGCGTCAGTGCCGCACTCGGTGAGGCACTGCACGAGGGCGTAGGCGACTGCGTCGGTGGCGAGCAGATGGTCGCGGCCTGCGGCGCTCTCCGCGTCGAGGTACGCGGTGAGCGCGATGCCGACGCTCACCCAATCGAGGCCGCCGAGGCCGGGCTGCCGGAAGTGTGGCAGCGTGCCGGTGCCGGGTTGCCATCCGTCGAGTAGCCGCTGGTACGGCTCGGGCAGCAGGTCGGACGCAGCCGCGGGTACAGCTCCGAGGACGTCGTCGCCGAGCAACAGGCCGAGTCGGACGATGTCGTCGAGCTGCAATCGCTGGGTCCCGGCCAGGCGTTTCTCCGCCGGTCGGAGCGAGTCCGGTGTTCCTAGCAGCTCAGCCAACGCCGAACCGGTGAAACGCTTGTCTGGCGATCGCCGCTGCCACGCCTCCCGCGCCGCGAGGAGGAGCAGGTGCTGCAGGTGCAGCGTGGCGACCTCCACCGGATCGTGATGAGCGGAAGGCCGCCAGCGAACCGCGGACCATCCGAACCCCTCAGGGAGAGAACTGCCCTCCGGAGCTGCCACTAGCTCAGAATCCGCGTCGCTTTTCGACGTGTCAACGTCGAAAAGCGACGCTCAAGGGTCGTACTCTGGTCAGGTGACAGACCTAGCTGGGACCGGTCACGATGCCGGACGCAACGACCTGCTGCTGGCGGTCGGCCGCGTCGTCGGGCACGGTGGCGCGCCGGTCACTGGCGTGCGTCTTCTGGACGCCGAGGTCGATGTGCTGGTGGTCGCGGACGAGCAGGAACGCCGTCGGCGTGTCGCGGCACGCGCGGGAAGCCTGGGTGATCTCGAAGTCGTGAGCGTTCTGGCGAATCTTCCGCGCTGGGAGCCGATGCCGCTGCGGACACTGTCAGCGCGTGAACGACGCGTTGTGTCGCGGGCACCGCACGGCTGCCTCAACATCGAGGCTGGTGCGGTGACACGGCTTGTCGGACCTCCGTTGTCGGCGGTACTCGCGGTCGTTCATGACGATGACTGGGATCGTGGCCTCAACACGGCGAGCCGGTTCGCTCCGGTCGCCACGCGCGTCCTGGTTCTGGACAGAGAGCCAGCTGAGCTACCGCTCGTCGTCGATGAGGCAGCCGAGTACGGCATCGGTCTGGCTGTCACGGCAGGCACGAGCGTGAAGATGCTGGTGCAGCCAGAGTGCTGGCGGGAAAACTACTTCACGCCAGGTGGATGGCTGTTCCGCGAACAGGCGTACCAGGCGTTTGCCGCTCAGATGAACACAGCTGGAGCAGACGTCACAATCCGAGTTTGAGCCACGTCCTCTGGCTATCGTCCATCGTGATGGCCCTGACCCGTGTCCGGCGGCGCAGGTCGGCGTACGCGTTCTCAACGGCTTGGCGATAAGCGTGCAGCCACGCCCGGCGATCGGCAACGGGGGTAGTCGTCAGCTGCGCGCCGAGCGGGAGCCACGCCCGCAGGTTGTGCCGATTCGCGACCGCATGATCCGCAGCCTTGTTCGTCAGCGTCGTCAGATCGCGTCCGCAGCAACCGGGCCGGGAGCAGATCGGCGGACGAGCGTTGCGGAACCATGGTTCGAACACCGCCTGGTGACGGAAGCTGTCGATCTCGGGAAGCAGCACGATGGGACTGCGATCCGGCGGCTCTTTCCTTGTCTTGGCGGGTCGACGGCCGGTGACGGTGTGCCGCAGGCCGGCGAGGTACCCGATCGACCCACCCAGCCCGCCATGGGCGAGCGCCTCGAACGCCGCGAAGTCACTCCGGTGCAGGAATACGTCCGCTGCCGACGAGGCGATGACCCGCAGCCCTTCAGCGACCTGCGCCTCAGCGAAGGGGTCGAACTGCCCAGTTACGATCAGCGCTACGGGATGGCGTGAGCGCTCCAGGATCGCGGCGGCCCTTACCCGCTCACTGCCAGTGAATAAGCGGGTCGGTACTGGGGTCGCAAGCACGACACCGGGAATAGTGAGCGCATTGGCTTGGGTGACAGCTGCATCCAGAGAGGCGAGATCACGGATGCGACCAGTGGGCGTCAATGCGAAGTCCGCGCCGTCGGCGAGCTGATCTTGCATGCAGGTCGCGAGTGACGGCGCCGCGCCACCGAGTATCGACGGTAGGTACATCGGCTCGGACGGGGTGGCCGTGTACCGCATGTATGCAGCTGTGTCCTTGCCGACGATCAGACGTGAACGATAGGTCGCCTTCACCGCGCGGGCTGCTCGAGCGCAACGCTCGTCCACGATCACGAGCCCGCTGAAAGCGGAGCCGACGACCTCGCCTACCGCGTCGGAGACCGACGCCGCGGAGGTGGCCACCAGCAAACGATCCTGCAACAGAGACCGCGTCGACAGCGAACTTGTCCGAGTTACCGTTGCCGCCACCTGCGCCTCCGCTACTGTCGTCGGTCTTCTCACAGTGACCGAGAAAACCGGCAAATCGCGGTTCGACACGCTGTAGGCCAGACCCAACCCAGCGCGACACTGCCCAGGCAGGCGCCACTGTGACCAACACTGGCGGTTACGGAGCGTATGCTTCTTTCTGCTCAGCTCAGTCGCGAAGTCTCATCATGCAGGGGACGGCGTTCATAGTCGACTTGAGCATGCACGGGCGATGGCGGTGTCGGCCGAGGAGGCGTCGCGCATGAGTGGGTCTCCGGTGGGCTCCGCTGCCGGACTAGTGCCCGGCACCACGCGACACTTCACGACACAGAAAGGCGCCGTGCCGGTGGGTGTTGCGTGGCGTCGCCCTAATGCCGATTGTGCAGGTGGAAACGAGAGAGGTTTTGTTTTCGAGTAATGTTGATTGTCGCCCTATGCTGGGCGATATTTCGGCAGTGGAGCACTCCGGGGAGTGCTCCACTGGTCCGTTCGCAGGGTACTGGTCCGACTCAAAGTGCTGCCGCAACGAATCCGCCTGCGGGGAGGAAAAACTGACCATTGACAACCGGCTAATGTGGTGATGCTGCCGATGTCCCTAGGTGGCTGGTGTTTTAGGTCGTGAAGGATCAGTGCGTGTCGGTCGCCTTGAGCAGGTGATCAGCCCGGCAGGATGACCGTCGTGGCTTTGGGACGCACACCCCGTCAGACCGACCTGTTGCGCTCGACCGTGGACTACTGCGCGGACCGGGTCGCCGCGGATTCGATCTACGGGATCCTGCACCGGGAGTGCTTCGCGCTGTTCCCGGACGAGATGTTCGCGGACCTGTTCACCGACATCGGGCGTCGGTCGGTGCCGCCGATGATCGTGGCGGTGGTGATGGTCCTGCAACGCGTCGAGGGCCTCTCGGACCGGGAAGCGGTCGACCGGTTCGCGTTCGACGCGCGGTGGAAGTACGCCGCCGGCGGGCTGGATTTCGACTATCCGGGGTTCGTGCACACGGTGTTGGTCGACATGCGCGCCCGGCTGGCCCGCTCGCCGCGGCCGGACCGGATCTTCCAGGTCGTGCTCGATGTCGCCCGTCAGGCGGGTCTGGTCGGGCGGCGGCGGGTGCTGGACTCGACCCCGATCTACGACGCGGTCGCCACGATGGACACCATCACCCTGATCCGCTCGGCGATCCGGGGGCTGCTCGCGGCAGCCGGCGCCGATCTGGCCGCCGTGCTGCGCGGCGCGATCAGGAGTGGGGATGACTACGCCGGCACCGCGAAGCCGCACATCGACTGGGACGACCGGGAGGCCCGGGAGGCGTTGGTCGATTCCCGGGCGCGGGACGGGTTCGCGATGCTGGCGCTGCTGGCGGGCTGCGAACTCGAGCGGGGTGTGGACCAGGCCGCGTGTCTGGTGGCCACGGTGCTGGGCCAGGATCTGACCGACGACGACGGGGTGTTTCGGATCGCCCGGCGGGTCGCCGCGGATCGGGTCATCTCGACGGTGGATCCCCAGGCTCGTCACGGCCACAAGACCAACGCCCGCGGTTTCGATGGCTACAAGGGGCATATCGCGATCGATCCGGACACCGAGGTCATCACCGCCACCGAGGTCACGCCCGGCAACAGCGGTGACGCCGAGGTCGCCGAGGATCTGCTGACCGACATCCTGCCCTCCGAAGCCGAAGCCGAAGCCGAAGCCGAAGCCGAAGCCGAAGCCGAAGCCGAAGCCGAAGTGCCTGTCGAGCCCGCAGAACAGGCGGCGGCCTACGGCGACGCGGCCTACGGAGCCGGGGAACTGCTGGAGCGGCTGGACAACGCCGGTATCCACAATGGACTTAAGGTGCAGCCGCCCGCGGCGGTGAAAGGTCACTTTCCCAAGGATCGCTTCGATATCGACCTCGAAGGTCAGACCGTGACCTGCCCCGCCGGCAACACCGTGCCCATCCGCGCCCGGACCGGCGAGCGTCACACCGGGCAGGCCCTGTTCGGCGCTCTGTGCGCCACCTGCCCGTTGGCCGCGCAGTGCACCACGGCCAAAGACGGCCGCAGGATCACCATCGGCCCCCACGAGAGGACCCTGGTCGCCGCCCGCGAACGCCAACACGACCCCGGCTGGAAGGCCGACTACCGGGCCACCCGCCCGAAAGTGGAACGCAAGATCGGTCACCTGATGCGCCGCCGTCACGGCGGACGCCGTGCTCGTGTCCGAGGACGCGTGAAAGTCGCCGCCGACTTCTCCTTGCTGGCCGCCGCGGTCAACCTCGCGCGGCTCGCCACGCACGGAATCACCCACACGGCAGGGAAATGGGTAGTGGCCACCGCCTGATCCGGGCGTGGGGCGGGCCATCATGGCCCGCAACGGCCGTTACCGAGCCCACACCCAGCCACGACGGCGCCCTGACCTGCCGATCCGCCTCGATCAGAGCAGGCAACCGCAGCGCCCTATTCGACGCCCACAGCCCAGCTCACGCACGTCAAGGCCCGTTCGACACCAGCCACCTAGGGGAGGAATACGGATGATCCAGGTCGGTGACGAGCAGATGATCCGTAGGTTCTGGGTTCGAGCCCCAGGCGGTCCACCAAAAGCCCAGGTCAGCGACTTGGGTCCCTCAGGCACCTCGCGCCCGGTCTCGACGCCTGGCTCGCCGACCTCGAGACCGCGGCCGAATTCTTTCCCGCTCCCTGAGCCGCGCTCAGTCGCGCACGGTCGGATCGCTCCGGATCGCCGTCCGTCCGGGCAGAACCCTTGGTACGGCAGGACTTTCTGCCCCCGGCAGCACCAAGCCGGCCCAGTCAGCGGTCCGCCGTCGTAGCGCGTGCTCTGGTCGAGCGTGAAGAACGGCACGTGCGCCTGGCCTGGGGTGACCGGCTCGCCGGCGAAGCCCAGACGAAGCCGACACGGTCGCCGTCGGGGCGGTCCGCGACGCCCGGCGCCACCGGTGTGCCGATCATCGGCAGGTCCGGGTTGCCCGTGGCAGACGACAGCGGTCACCGGTCCAAGGCCACCACCTTCGAGTTCGGGCGCTCGGTGTTGCGGCGGGTCTTGGCCCAGCCGTTGCGGCGCCGGACCAGGCGGAACGCCGCTCGCCACACCGTGATGTAGAACATGTAGATGTAGCACGCGTAGCCGAGCCCGTAGACGATCCCGCGCAGCGGCCCGGACCGGGGTTCGCAGTGCTTGCGGTACACCGGCCCCCAGATGAGGAACGGCAGCAGCCCGGCGATGCCGTACACCAGCATGTACTTCCACGCGCCGCCGCTGAACCAGGCCCAGACCGCCGCCGGTTCGTCCATTGTCTGCAGTGCCAGCAGCACGAACGGGATCGGGTAGACCAGGCTGCCCAGCAGCTGCATCCACGGCTGCGCGAGGTAGTAGAGCATCTCGGCGGCACCGAACGTCGACAGGTTCGGGGACCGCCAGATCCGGCGGGCGTACCGGGCGCACTGCATTGTGCCCTGGCTCCAGCGGGTGCGCTGGGCGAGGAACCGGCGCATGCTGTACAGGCCCTCCTGGTCGACGTGCGTGTCGATGGTGAACCCGGTCTTCCAGCCCGCGGTCAGCAGGTGAACGCCGAGTTCGAAGTCCTCGAGCAGCGAGCCGCGCCACGGACGGCGTCGCGGGCCGGCTATCGAGTCGAGCGCCGAGAGCCGGGTGAACTGGCCGTTGCCGCCCATCGCGATCGTTCCGGTGTGACCGCGGGACATCTGGATCGCGGCGATCGCGGTGCGGAACTCGAGGTCCTGCATGCGCACGAGGGTCCGGCCGAGCGTGCGGCGCAGCTTGTTCTCGGTGCGGGGCGCCGTCCCGCGGTTGCCCATCCGGACGTCGATCTGCACCGCGCCGACGGACGGGTCGCCGAAGAGGTGGGCGGCCGTGCACACGTACATGCAGTTCCCGGCCGGTCGCCCGTCGGCGTCGACCACGACGACGATCGTGTTCCCGGCGTCCGCGTGACGTCCGGCCCATGCGCGCAGGGCCCGGTAGGCGGCGTTGAGCGCGTCGCTCTTTCCGGTGCGCGCGTGGGGACGGCGTCGTTCCACGACGTGCAACCGGGGATCCCGCCGGTGCGGTGGACCCTGCATCCGCAGCACGACTTCGAGGGTGCGGTCGTCGGAATGGTCGTCGATCACCCACACATGCGCGGCCGAAAACCGGGTCCGCAAGTAACGGATCGTGTCGCCGATGACGAGTTCTTCGTCCCGGCACGGCACGAAGAAATGCCATTGGAAAAGCGTCGGATCACCGGGCCAGGTGGGACGGTGCCGCAGGTACGGCACGATAATCCCGCAGACGTAGAGTACGAACGCCGCGCTCATGACAATCGCGAACGCCTGAGCGCAGCTCAGCAAGAATGACAAACTCAATGCGTCGCTCCGTGGGTGAGGAACCGAGCCGGATCAAGGTGCCGGCCACCGTCGTCGGCCCCTTTGCCGAGGTGTGTCGGCTGGACAATAATGCCGTCGCTCTTCGACGTCCTGGGCGGGGGTCGATCACTCGCTCGGGGTCCTTTGTCCGGGGCGCCGCCCACAAACTCCGTGTTCAGCCGGGTCGGCAACCCCTCTCGGGCTACTTAAACCCCACTATCAGGTGTTGTCCGTGCGCCCCGTTTGCGCTATTTCTCCCGCTGCGGATAGTGTCTCGATCGATTCATTCGGGTTCTGCGGTGCAGCGTGCGTCCGGTATGCCGACGCGCGCCACGCGGTCTTGTCAAAAACGGAGAACAAAACGTGTATCGGCCTGGAATCGGTGGCGTCGTCGGGGGCAGCGGGATTCTCGCGTCGACCGGAGCGAACTTGACGTGGTGGATCGTCTTCGGCGTTGTCAGCCTTGTCGTGGGCGTGGTCCTCGTGCGGGTCACCCGGCGCCGCCGGCAAAGCGGCAACGCCTGATCGTCCACAGCGGACAGCGCGCTCGCAGTTGCTTTCCGACCCCGCTCCCGGCAGCAGCCGGGAAGTACACGAAGAGGAGAAACAGGCAATGCACCCTTGGGCCAAGCGCGGGCTCCAGTCCGCGATGTTGGCCGGCGGCCTGCTGATGCTGGGCACCGGCATCGCGTCCGCCGAGGAGCAGGTCAACCCCGACCTGGCTCCGTCGCCGCTGGACGGTGGCGCCAGCGTGCCGATCCAGGTCCGCAAGATCAACCTCGGCACCCCCGCCGGTGAATCGCCGCTGCCGCTCGACGTCGACAACGAGGTCAGCACCGGCACGGTGCTCCACGACTCGAGCGAGCCGCTCGCCGGTGTCCTGCTGGGCAACGTCGTCAAGCCCGACGTGTCGGCTCCGGTCCAGATCACGGGCTGGGCGCTCGGCGCGGGCGGCGACTCGCACGTGGTGAACGACTCGGAGCAGGTCCACAAGCAGGGCGGCCCGATCACCACCACGGGGGAGGGCAAGCCGCTCGCCGGCAACGTCGTCACCGCGCCGGTGACGACCCCGATCGGGGTCAACAACCTGGCGTTCGGCACGCTGTCCAACGCGACGGTCGACGGCTTAGCCGACCAGGACAGCACGGTCGGCGGCCCGGTGACCACCAACGGCGACAAGGGCGTCGTCTCGGGCACCATCGCCGCGGTCCAGGGTGCGCTGCCGATCGGGGTCAACAACACCGCCGCGGGCTGGGGTGGCACCGGAACGGTCAACACCACCACGACCCAGGGCGCCCACTCGCCCGGTCAGCTGACCACCAGCGGGAAGGACGGCGTCGCCGCCGGCACCGTCGCCGGTGTTCCGGTGGCGGTCGCTCCGCAGGTCGACGGGACCGCGGCCGCCTGGGGAGGCAAGGCCACCGCGAACACGGTCAACACGGTTCTCGCGGAGGCCGGCACGACTGAATCCGTCTCGCGGGGCGCCCTCGAGAGCGGGCCGTACGCGACGACGTTCGGCGACGGCTCGCTGGCCGGCGGGACCGCGCTCACCCCGGAGGTGGCGGGCCCGGTCGCGGTGAACGGCACCTCGGGTCCCTGGGGCGGCCTCACCCACGCCGACTCCGTGAACAACCTCAACGCGAACACCGGTGGTGGCATCGTCACCGACGGCGTCAAGTCCGTCGCCGGCGGCACGGCCGCCGAGGCCCCGGTGGCCCTCCCGGTCACCGTGCTCGGCACCGCGGGCGCGTGGGGCGGCGAGGCCTTCGCGACCTCCGAGAACAACGTCGGATCGGTGGCCGGTGGCGAAGTCGTCACCAACGGCGCCGACGCGCTCGCCGCCGGCAGCGTCGTCCACCCGCAGGTGGCCGGCCCGGTCGAGGTCAACTGCACGTCCGGCCCGTGGGGCGGCGTCACCGGCACCGACTGCGCCAACGACTACACGGCGCAGGCGGGTGGCGGCGACGTGACCAACGGCGACCACTCCGTCGCCAGTGGCACGGTCGCCGACGCGCCGGTCGCGCTGCCGGCGACCGGCAACCACAACTCCGCCGCGTGGGGCGGCCTGGCCGACGCGACCGGCATGAGCTTCATCGACTCGACGGCGGGCGGTGACGTCTACACCGGCGGCAGCAGCTCGCTCGCCGGCGGCACGGTCGCGCACCCGCAGGTGGCCGAGCCCGTCGTGGCGTCCTGCAACACCGGCGCCTGGGGCGGCATCACCTCCACCCACTGCACGCACGAAAACACCGCGCACGCGGGCGGCGGCCAGGCGACCAACGGCGACAGCTCGATCCTCGGCGGCACCGTCGCCGACGCGCCGGCCACGCTCCCGGCCCAGGTCTGCGGCACCGCGGCCGACTGGGGCGGCATCTCCACCGCCGAGTGCTACACGACCGTCGACTCCGTGGTGGGCGGCAACACCTACGACCACGGCGACGAGTCCGTGGGCGGCGGCAACATCGTCGGCCCGTCGCTGGCCGGCGACGCCGACGTCCTCTGCAACGCCGGTGCGTGGGGCGGCATCCCGACCTCGTCGTGCTCCAACGCCGAGAACGTGGTCGCGGGCGGTTTCCAGGGCACGTCGGGCAACAACGCCGTCGCGGCGGGCAATCTCGTCGACGCGCCGCTGGCGACGCCGGTCGAGGTGCTCAACGGCGCCTACGCGTGGGGCGGCATCCCGACCTCGACGATGACCGAGCACAAGTGCCTCACCTCGGGCGGGGACAACAACACCGACGACGACGGCGGTGTGGTCTCCAGCAACATCGTCTCCGCGCCGGAGGCCATCGGCGCCCAGGTGATGAACATCGCCGGTGCGTGGGGCGGCAACCCGACCAGCCACGGCGACTTCATCACCCACGTTCACACGGGCGGCGCCGACTCCGCGACCGGCAAGGGCGGCGCGGTCGCCGGCAACATCGTCGACCAGGCGAGCTCGCTGCCGGTGCAGGTCACCACGATCGGTGCCACTTGGGGCGGCCAGGCCGAGGCGATCGGCACCAACGACACCGAGTTCACCTCCGGCGGCCCGAACTACGCCGACGGTGACAAGGGCGCGGTGGCCGGCAACGTCGTCGAGGCGCCGATCGGGGGCGCGGGCCAGGTCAGCAGCTGGGCGGTGTCCTGGATCGGTGGCGCGGTCACCGCCGCGGACAACGACGTCAGCTCGCACGCAGGTGGCACGACGTACACCTCCGGCGTGGCCGGTGCGATCGCCGGTGACGCGGTCGCGGCGCCGACCCAGCCGTTCGTCCAGGCGACCGGTCAGTCGATCTCGCTGATGGCCGGCACGGTCAACCACACCGAGAACACCGACGACCTCGTGTCCGGCGGCCCGATCGTCACCGACGGCACCACCGGAGCGCTCTCGGGCGACATCCTCTCGGCCGACCCGCAGGCGATGCCGCAGGTCTACGGCCTGGGCATCTCCGCCATCGGGTCCGCGACGAACGACGTCCAGAACGACCTGACCGCGACCGACGGCGGCGACGAGACCACCGCCGGCAGCGGTCAGCTCAGCGGTGCCCTGCTCGACGTGCCGGTCGCGGCCGACCCCGAGGTGTTCCGCTGGGGCGTCGGCGCGCTGTCGACGGTGAACAACCACGTCGACAGCACGGTCGACAGTCAGGTCAGCGGCACTCCGACGGCGAAGCCGGCGGTGCAGATCCCGGTGGGCCTGGTGCCGCAGGTGAAGAACGTGACGATCCCGATCCTGGCCGAGGTGCTCAACACGGGCACCGACACGACCGACGTCGTGGTCGGGCGGACCGAGGCCGCGCAGATCCCGGTCGAGCTCGACCTGACCGGCGTGCTCGGTGGCGTGTCACCCCTGGCGCGTGAGGACATGGCGTCCCGGGCCGACGCGCCCGGCCTCGGCGCCGACGGCCTCGGCGGCGCGATGGAACTGCTCGGCAACGGGTCGGCGCAGGCTGCCGGCGAAGTCACCGGTGCACTGGGCTCGGTGTCGGGCAAGACCCTCGGTGGCCTGCCGGCCACCGTGGCCGGTGCCGCCGGGCACGAGTCGCGCAGCGACAGCCCCGTGCCGGTGGTTCCGGTGGTGGCCGGGCCGGCGGGCAGCGGCCTGCTGTCGCCGGTGAAGCCGCCGCGCATCTCGGTGCTGGACGTGCCGATCCAGCCGTGACCAGCCTCGCCTGAGCGAAGGGGCCCTGGAGCGAACCGCTCCAGGGCCCCTTCGCCGTTAGGGTGACCGGCATGGACGCGACCAGATGGCTCATCGTTCTCCGGCACGCCAAGTCGGACTGGTCGGACAACCTCCCGGACCACGAGCGTCCCCTCGCACCCCGGGGCATTCGTGACGCGCCCAGGCTCGGCCGGTGGCTCACCGAGGCCGGGCACGTTCCCGAACTGGTCGTCTGCTCCACGGCCCGCCGCACCAGGGAAACCTGGCAGCGCGTCAGCGACGAACTCCCCGCGAAGCCGCCGGTCGAGTACGACGAAAACCTCTACGGCGCCGACGTCGCGGAGTTCCTGAACGCCGCCCGCAGGACGCCGCCCGAGGTCACCACGCTCGCGCTCGTCGGGCACGAGCCGGGTGTCAGCGATCTGACGCTGCACCTCGCCGGGATCGGCGAAGACACCCGCGAGGTCCAGACCAAGTTCCCCACGGGCGCGGCGGCCTTGCTCGCCACCACCGATCCCTGGGACGCGCTGACCACCGCCCGGCTCGTCGCCTTCTTCCGGCCCCGCGACGTCTCAGCCTGATCGTTCCCAGCGGTCTGGTGTGGATCAGACGCCGGCCACCTGGGAAATCCAGCTGCGATAACGCGTGATGTTCGTGTAGGCGGTGTTGTTCGACCGGTCGCTGGTCGACGCGACGCCGACCTGACGGCCGGAGGCGAACATCGGGCCGCCCGAATCGCCGCCGGCCGTGATGCCGTTGACGCGGTTCGCGCACACCGCGACACCGCCGGTGTAGTCGCTGCAGCCGATCGAATTCACCCGCACCGTCGCGACCTTGAGGTACCGCGACTGGCAGTTGATCTCGGAGCCGCACTGGCTGGTCGCGCCCCAGCCGTAGACCGAGACGTTCTGGCCGACCGAGACGTCGCCGACGCTGCCGAGCGGGGAGTAGGTGGCGCTCACCGAGGTGGTGAGCCGCACGATCGCCAGGTCGGCGGAGCCCGGGTACCGCGTGATGGTGGAGCCGGTGGCCGGCGTCCCGCCGCTGGTCTGGTCCAGGCTGCCGATCCGGAACGTGTAGGTGCCGGAGCCGCTCACGCAGTGCTTTGCGGTGAGGATGTACTGCGGCGCGATGATCGTCGCGGTGCAGTTCTGCGTGCCGTTGACGAACAGGCGGGCCGCCCAGGGGCCGCTCGAGGCGGTGCTGCCGCCGATGATCGACGGCTGGGCCTGGGGAGTGCTGTCGGCGGCCGCGGGACCGCCGAGACCGGCGACGGCCAGTGCGGTGCTCGCGGCCAGCAGGACGAATTTGCCGAATTTCACGCTTGCTCCTTCGGTGCGGAGAGCCCGCCCGGGAAAGCCGGTGGGGACCGAACGAGAAGAGTGTCCGAGTTTTCGGCGAATGTCCGGAACCGACGAAAGTCGCCGGTCGAATCCGTATTTATTTCCGCGCGACGGGGTACGTGCAGTTCCCCGTACTGTTCCGCGTCCGAGAGACTTACCCGGGCGGCGACGCTCAGGCCGCGACCTTCGCGGGGGCCGTCTTCCGCAGCCAGTACAGCCCGATCACCGGCAGCACCAGCGGGATGAACAGGTAGCCCTCGCCGTAGACCGACCAGACGGTCGGGTGCCGGAAGGCGGCGGCGTCGACGAGGCTCAGCGTGCCGATGGACAGCACACCCAGCAGCTCGATCGAGCAGGCCGCGAGGGCCACGCGCCACCAGCCGTCACCACGGCGGGCCAGCGCGATCGTCGCGACGATGTAGACGGCCGCGGCGAACGCCGAGAGCACGTAGGCGAGCGGGGCCTCGTGGAACTTCGTGCTGATCTGGACGCCGGCCCGCGACGTCGCGGCCAGCGCGAAGATCGCGTACACGGCTACGAGCACCCGTCCCGGGCCGCTGGCCGTCCTACGCTGTTGCTCCACTCCACACCTCGTTCAGTCGCAGCACCATCACCGGGATGGCCAGGCAGGCGATGCCGAGCACCGCCGTGCTCGACCGGCTCCGTTCGGCCAGCGCCCAGGCGGCGCCGACCGGCAGCACGATCAAGCAGCCGATCAAGTAGGCCAGGTAGGTCGCCAGGCTGTCCGGGCGGTCACCGCCGGCGAGCAGCACGATCCCGATCACCAGCTGGACGACCAGCAGCAGTTCGACGACACCGAGCGCGATCAGGAGCGGGTTGTCCGGCAGCCGGTTGCGAGCCGACTGGAGGAAACTCCAGAGCGCGACGAGCGTGGCAGCCACGGCGACCGTCACGGCGAATCCGAAGACCACCCGTTCCTCCTTTCCGGTGCGGCCAACTTACTCCGTGGTACCGGCGGGGCCGCCGGCCGAGGCGCGTGAGCGTGGCGTGGACCACCGTCGGGATCCTGGGAGGACAGCAGGACTCACGCGATCCGCGCGTACCAGGAAAATCGATCACGGAACGGCCTTGATGGCATTCTGTCAATTCGATGGTTTATTCCGCCCGATCCTTGTGTGGACCTGGGGGAATGACGGAAAAAGCTTCGTGTTACACCACTACCGAGTGGATGCCCGCCGCGAAAAAATCACCCTGCGTTCGGCTACTGAGTGGTAAGCGTCCTTTTCGTCACCTCGGATAGCCCAGTTGAACCCCCGGGTTGGCGGATTGGCCCAGGGCCGTTCGGCATGGGGGAATATTCCTCGTCCCGGAGCCGCGGCGTACCGGGGGAGCACACGGAGGGGTATCCCGGATGGACCTGCGCTACGAAGCATTCTGCTTCGCCGACCCGTTGTTCTACGACGAACAACAGGAAATCGGTGCGCCGGTCGACGACTTCGCCGCCGAGTTGCCGGCACCGGGCGCCGGCTGGGTCACTGCCGACCGCGGGGTCTGGCGGCTGCTCCACCCGGAGGGTCGCGTTCTGCCTGGTCAGGGCTGGAAGATCCACGTTTCCGCTGGTCTGGACAACGCCCGGCGGGTGCTCGCGCAGGTGCACGAGTACTGCGTCGAGCACCGGATCTCCTACAAGCACCTCCGCTCGGTGCTGACTCTGCTCGCGCGGAATTCGAAATACGCCCCGCGTGACGGCAGCGCGAAGCTGGTGACCATTTACCCGGCCGACGACGGCGAACTCGAGCGGGTTCTCGAAGACCTGTCGGCACGCCTCGAGGGCGAGCGCGGCGCGTATATCTTGAGCGACCTGCGATACGGTGACGGACCACTCTACGTCCGTTACGGTGGATTCGCCGAGCAGTGGGTCGAACACGACGGCAACCGCGTCCTGGCGATCCGCAAGCCGGACGGAAGACTGGTGCCCGACAAGCGGGAACCGAAGTTCTCCGTCCCCGATTGGGTGAAGATTCCGACCTGTTTGCAGAGCAGCATCGCGGCGCGCAAAGGTGGTGACCCTGCTCAGTTCCCCTATCGGGTGACAAATTCCCTGCACTTCTCCAACGGTGGCGGTGTGTACCTGGCCGACCCCAAGGCGGGCGGTGCCCAAGCCGTCCTCAAGGAGGGCCGCCCGTACGCCGGCCTCGACAGGGCGGGGGTCGACGCCGTCGAACGGCTGCGCCGTGAACACAAGGTGCTCGAGCGGCTGGCCGACGTCCCCGGGGTGCCGCGCGTCTTCGAGCGGTTCACCGTCTGGGAACACCACTACCTGGCCATGGAGTACCTGCCGGGCCATTCGCTGGGCAACTGGCTGGCCCGCAACTACCCGTTGACCCGGCGCGGCATGACGGACGCCGACCTCGCCGCCTACACCCGCCGCGCGCTGGACGTCATCGCCGGGGTGGAGCGGACTATCGAGGCGATCCACGCCCGCGGCATCGTCTTCGGCGACCTCCACCCGTTGAACATCCTGATCGACGAAGACCAGGACGGCCGGATCTCCCTGATCGACTTCGAGATGGCGTTCGAAGCCGAGTCGGGCGACCGCCCGGCACTGGGCGCGCCGGGATTCCGCGCCCCGGCCGACCGCACCGGTTTCGAGATCGACGAGCACGCGCTCGCGGCGTTGCGGCTGTGGCTGTTCCTGCCGCTCTCCCCGCTGACGGAGCTCGCCCCGGCGAAGCTGCGCGGCATCGCCGACTTCGTCGAACGCCGGTTCGCGCTGCCTGCGGGGTATGCCGACGCCGCGGTCGCGGTGCTGGCCCCGCGTGCAGCGTCCGCGGAGCCGGCACCGGTCCACACCGAGCTCGACGAGGACGAACCGGACTGGCAGCTGGTCCGCAAGCAGATCGCGGAGGCGATCCTGGCCAGCGCGACGCCCGGGCGCCACGACCGGCTGTTCCCCGGCGACATCGAGCAGTTCCGGCTCGGGGGCGCCTGCTTCGGTGTCGGTGCCGCGGGCGTGCTGCACGCCCTCGACGTCATCGGCGTCGGCCGGTTCCCCCAGCACGAGCGCTGGCTGATCGAGTCGGTCCACCGTGACCCGCCGACCCGGCCCGGTTTCTACGACGGCAGCTACGGCATCGCCTACGTCCTGGAGAACTTCGGGCACCACGACGAGGCGAGCAAGCTGCTGACGTCGTCCGCGCAGCTCGTCGAGCAGACGACCGACCACGCCCTGGAGAGCGGACTGGCCGGCATCGGGCTGACCATGCTGCACTTCGCGACGGTTCGCCAGGACAACGAGTTCGGCCGCCAGGCCCTGACCACAGCCGTCCGGCTGGCCGAATCGCTGGACACCGCGACACCGCCCGGCAACTTCGCCCGCGCCGGCCTGCTGTCCGGCTGGTCCGGACCCGCGCTGCTGTTCGTCCGGCTCTTCGAGCGCACCGGCGAGCCGGCCTGGCTGTCCTTCGCCGACCAGGCACTGTGCCGCGACCTCGAAGAATGCGTCGAGGCCGACGACGGCTCGCTGCAGGTCCGCGACGGCGCGGCTCGCACGCTGCCCTACGCCGGCGTCGGCAGTGCCGGGATCCTCCTCGTCGCCGAGCAACTGGCGCGCCACCGCCCGGCCGCCGAAGCCTGCGAGAGCCTCCCCGGCCTGCGCGAATCATGCCGCGGCGAGTTCGTCATCCACCCCGGCCTGCTCTACGGCCGGTGCGGTCTGGCGGCCGCCCTCGGCACGAACCCCGACCCCGAGCCGCCGATCCGCACGGCGATCGACCTGCACCTGGCCCGGCTCGCCTGGTACGCGGTGCCGTACAAGGGCGGCCTCGCCTTCCCCGGCAACCAGCTGCTGAGACTGTCGATGGACGTCAAGACCGGCAGCGCGGGGATCCTCCTCGCCCTCGCCGCCCTCCTGGACGGCAAGGAGGTGCTGCCCTTCCTGGGTGGCACGCCGTCCCTCCAGACCACCGGTCGCTGACCGGCGGATCCGCAGAAATCGAAGGAAGGGACACCGATGGAACTCGTTCTGGAGCTGCAGGCGATGGAGACCCCCGAGGTACTCGACGGCGGCCACGGCGGTGGCGGCTGCGGCACGTCGAACCTGAGCCTGCTCGCCGGCTGCGCCCACAGCACCCTCAGCCTGCTGACCTGCTGGTGACCTCCTGGATCGTCGGCAAGTAGTCCCGAGGTGAACGGTGCGGGAGCGGCACAGGCCAAGTGCGCCGCTCCCGCACGTTCATTCTGGCTCCGGCACCGCCTCGGCGGTACCTCTTCCGAAGGAGTGAGATGCGCGGGCACGCCGATCGGCTGCTGATCAGGGCGACCGGTCTCGATCGCCTCCGGCTGGCCGCCGTCGTGGCCGCCGCGCTGGTCGCCACCGCGGCCGGCCTGTTCCTCCCCGGCGCGCTCGCGGCCGCGGTGGACGCCGTGGTCGCGGGCCGTCCGAGCGGACGCGAAGTCTCCTCGCTGCTGCTCGCCGGCGGCGCGGAGATCGCCGCCGACGTCGTGGGCGGGATCCTGACCACCCGCGTGACCGCGACGGCATCCGCCTGGTTGCGCCGCACCGTTTTCGGCAAGCTCCTGGCCCTGGGCACCCGCTCGCACTTCGCCGAGGGCGACGCGATCAGCCGCCTCACCGGCGACTGCACCGGCGCCGGCGGCATCGTCACGATCATCATCCAGTGCGGCTCGACGCTGGTGATCTCGTCCGGCGCCGTCGCGCTGCTCGCTCTGCTGGACTGGCGGCTGGCGCTGGTGTTCCTGGGCAGCATCCCGTTCGCCTTGCTGCTCGCCCGCAGCCACCTCCGCCGCACCGCCGACGACGTCCTCACCTACCAGCGGGTTTCCGGCGAAATCGCGGCCAGGATGGTCGACGCGGTCGCCGGCCTCCGCACGATCGCCGCGTCCGGCACGGCCGAACGCGAAGCCGAGCGCGTCCTGCGCCCGCTGCCGAAGCTGACGCTCGCCGGTCGCGGCTTGTGGCGCACCCAAGCCCGGATGGTCTGGCGCGCCGGCCTGCTGACGCCGGCGGTCGAGCTGTCCGTGCTGGCCGCGGCCGGCTTCGGCGTCCTCGAGGGCCGGCTGAGCGTCGGCGATGTCGTCGCCACCCTCGGCTACGTCGCGCTCGGCCTCGGCCTGGTCACCCAGATTCCGCTGCTCACCATGCTGTCCCGGGCGCGCGGCTGCGCCGAACGGCTCGCCGAGGTACTCGACCGGCCCGAACCCATGCCCGGCAAGCTCCCGCTCCTGCCCGGCGACGGCACGGTGGAGCTCCGCCACGTCGGCATCACCGGCGCGCTGACGGAAGTCGACCTGTGCGTCGACGGTGGCACCTTCGTCGCAGTCGTCGGCCGGTCCGGCGCCGGGAAGTCGGCGCTGGCCGGCGTACTCGGCGGCCTGATCACGCCCGACGAAGGCCAGGTTCTCCTCGACGGTCGTCCGCTCGACCAGATCCGTCCCGAGGAACTGCGCGCGGCGTTCGGCTACGCCTTCGAACGGCCCGCCCTTCTCGGCGCAACGGTCGTCGAAGCGGTCGGCTACGGCTCGTGGGCCGGCGAATCCGCCGTCCGCAGCGCGTGCCGGACCGCTCAGGTCGACGAAGTCGTCGTCCGGCTTCCCGAGGGCTACCGCACTCCGTTGACCGAGACGCCGCTTTCGGGCGGCGAAGCCCAGCGGCTCGGGCTCGCCCGGGCAATCGTGCGCAACCCGCGCGTCCTGATCTTCGACGACGCCACGGCCAGTCTGGACACGGTCACCGAAGCAGCGGTCGAGCGAGCCGTGGCGGGCGCCATGCCGGGTCGCACGCGCGTCGTCGTGACGCACCGGGTGAGCACAGCGGCTCGTGCGGACCTGGTGGTCTGGCTCGAGGACGGCCGGATCCGCGCGGTCGCCCCCCACACCGCACTCTGGCAAGAGCCGGGTTTCCGGGGTGTCTTCACGGAGGACGACCAGTGAGCCTGCGCCGCTTGTACTGGTCCGCGCTCGCCGGGCAGTGGCGTGGCGGTGCCGTGCTGCTCCTGTGTTCGCTGCTCGAAGGCGTACCGGCTTTCTTCTCGGGGCGGCTCGTCGAGCAGTCCGTGGACCGAGGTTTCGCAGTCGGCGACCCCGCGGCCGGGCTCGGCTGGCTCGCGTTGTTCGGCCTGGCTGCCGTGCTCGGCGCGTTCGGTGCCCGGATGGTGTGGCACCAGCTCGGCAAGGTCGTCGAACCCCTGCGCGACGCCTTGGTGACGGCGGTCGTCCGCGGCGTGCTGCACAACGAGTCCCCGCCGCGCAACCAGCCGGACTCCAGCGGAGTCGCCCGGATCACGCAGCACGTCGAGGTGGTCCGCGACGCGACCGCCGGCTTGCTGGTGCAGGCCCGCGGCATGCTGGTGACGACGACCGCCGCGCTCGCCGGCCTCTTGACCGTCGCCGGCGCTCTCGTGGTGCCGGTTGCCGTGCCGGTGATCTCCGCGCTGATCACCTTTGCCTGCCTCCTGCCCTCGCTCGCCCGTCGTCAGCGCGTGCTGGCACTGGCCGACGAGCAGACGGCTGCGACGGCCGGTGCTTCTCTGGCCGGGATGCGCGACATCGTGGCGTGCGGTGCCGAGCCGATCGCCGCACTGGCGATGGACGACGCGGTCGACGCCCAGGGGGACGCCGCCATCCGCGTGGCGCGCTCAAGTGCCCTCCGCGCGCTGGTCGTCTCGCTCGGGGGGTTCGCCCCGTTGCTTCTCGCGCTGGCGTTGGCCCCAGCGCTGGTGGGCCGCGGCGAGCTGACTGCGGGGGCCGCCCTCGGCGCGCTGGTCTACCTGGCCACGACGATGCAACCGGCGCTGCGCGGCCTAGCGGCCACGGCCGGCACTGTCGTCCTGCGCCTGCTGGTCGCGCTCCGCCGGCTGGCGGAAACGGCCGAGCTGCCCGACGTTGCCGATGGGACGGCGACCCCGCGCGGCACCGACGTCCGGGTGCATGGGCTGACGTTCGGTTGGGGCGCGGCGGCCGAACCTGTGGTCCGCGAGCTGGACCTGGCGCTGCGGCCCGGTGAGCCCCTCGCCGTCGTCGGGCCGAGTGGCATTGGCAAGTCGACATTGGCCGGCTTGCTCACCGGGATGCTCACGCCGCAGGCAGGCCGGGTACTGCTGGGCGGCGTCCCGGTCCGGGACGTGCCCGCGGCGCTCCGGCACGAGCTCGTGGCGCTGATCCCGCAAGAGGCGTACATCTTCGCGGGAACGGTACGGGACAACGTGAGCATGTTCGCCCCGTCCGCTTCGGACGACGCATTGTCGGCCGCCGTGGACGCGGTGGGCGCGGGCGCGTTGCTGGAGCGCCTGGGCGGACTCGACGCCGAGGTCGGTCACGGCGGCGAAGGTCTCTCCGCGGGCGAAGCGCAGTTGCTCGCGTTGGCCAGGGTGTACGCCGGTTCGGCGCAACTAGTGGTTCTCGATGAAGCGACCTCCCATCTCGACCCGGTGTCGGAAGCCCGTGCGGAGCGGGCCTTTGCCGCGCGGGGTGGTGTTCTCGTCGTAATCGCGCACCGGTTGTCTTCGGCCTTGCGCGCGGATCGTGTGCTCGTCATGGACGGCCGCGAGACCGCGTTGGGCAGCCACGCCGACCTCCTGGCCGGCTCGGCACGATACGCGGAACTCATGCAGGCCTGGGCGACACCGGCGGCTGGGGAACCAGCTGTCGATGCCACCTCGATGGCGGGTGTGGGCAGCGAACCGGCCCCCGGTACCAGGGGCCGGCCGCTTGCTGGCAGTCGCGGGGCCACTGCCGGGGCGCCTTCCGGCAACGGCCCCGCGATTTCTGCCGAGGGTCGTGGTGCTGCCGTCTGCGGGACGCCTGCCGGAGACGGGTTCACAACCACTATGAGTCCACCTGCGGGGACGGGTTCGGTGACCGCCGCCGGGGCGCCTGCCGCCGAGGAGTCCGGTACCGTGCCCGGGCCGTCCGCCCATCCGGATTCTGCCGAGACCGGATTGACGCCTAGGCCGCCATCCGTGCCGCGAGCCGCTCGGGTGAGCTGACTGCTCGTCCAGTGTGGACTGGTTTCATGTGCTGCCAGCTTATCGCCGTCAAGGGGTCGCGGAAGCCCCCGGCGCGAATCTGTGGATAACTCGCCGATCTTCGCCGGGCCTGTGGACAACTCGGACCGATCGGCCGTTTCTGTCGGTGCCGTGGGGCATCATCGAAAGCGCGGGAAGAACACAGCCCGGAACCGGCTCCGTCAGAAAGGAGGTGACCCGGCGGCGGTGCGCGTCAGCCGGGCTGCAGTGCTTCCAGCGCCTCACGCAGCTTGCCGGAAACCGGTGTCGGCCGGCGGGACTCGCGGTCCACGAAGACGTGCACGAAGTGCCCTTCCGCGACCAGGGACTCGTCGGCGGCGTACATCCCGATTTCGTAGCGGACGCTGGACTTCCCGAGGTGCGCCACCCGCAACCCGACCCGAAGCGAACCAGGAAAGGAAACCGATGAGTGATACCTGCAGCGGGATTCGACGCACAGCCCGATCACCGCCCCGGCTTCGATGTCGAGGCCGCCCTGCTCGATCAGCCACGTGTTGATCACGGTGTCCATCAGCGAGTAGTGCACGACGTTGTTGACGTGTCCGTAGACGTCGTTGTCCTTCCAGCGCAACGGAACCGTCTGCCAGTGCGGGTACTCGCTCACCACAGCGACACCGATTCGCGCAGGATGCCCGACAGGTCCTCTGTGGACGCCTCGCGCGGTGCGGTGGCCAGCAGGCGTTGCTGCTTGAGGGTTCCCTCCACCAGTGAGTCCACATCGGACTCCGTGTAGCCGACGGCGCCGATGCCGTCCGGGATGCCGATCTGGCGCATCAGGTCGATCAGCACCGCGGGCAGGTGGTCGGCGAAGTCGCCGGGCCACTCGAAGTCGGGCGCCAGCAGGCGTGCGACCCGGAGGTGGCGGTCCGGTGCCGCGGCGAACGTGAAGCGGAACGCCGCGGGTGCGGTCAGCGAGACGGCCATGCCGTGCGGCACCATGGGTTCTTCGCCCGGGTAGCCGTCCGGGTGGAAATCCCTGACCTGCCCGGCGATCGGGTACGCGTTCGCGTGCGGGATGTGGACACCGGCGTTGCCGAACCCGAGGCCGGCGAACGTCGCGGCCAAGGCCATGGCTTCACGCGCCTTGAGGTCGGAACCGTCGCGCACGGCGGCGGGGAGCGCCCACGACAGCAACCGCAGTGACTGCTCGGCGAACATGTCGGCCAGCGGGTTCGAGCCGCAGTACGGCACGCGCTGCTCCGGGCGTTTGCGCTCGAACTCCGTGTACGGCTTGGCGGTGTAGCTCTCGGCGGCGTGGCACAGGATGTCCATGCCGCTGGCCGCCGTCACGCCGGCCGGCTGGCTGACGGTGAGACGCGGGTCGACGACGGCCAGGGCCGGGCGCAGCCGCAGGTGGCTGATCCCGCTCTTGACGCGCAGGGACAGCACGTCCAGGACGCAGACCGTGGTGCTCTCGGAGCCGGTGCCGGTCGTGGTCGGCACCGCGACCAGTGGCTTCAGCGGGCGGTCCGGCGCGCGGCCGCCGCCGACGGGTGCGTTGACGTAGTCCATCAGCTCGCCGTCGTTGCTGGTGAGCAGGTTCGCCGCCTTGGCGGTGTCGATGGCCGACCCGCCGCCGACGGCGACGAATGCGTCGTACGGGCCGGTTCCGCGGGCGAAGTCAACCGCCTTCTGCATGCTGACATCGGTGGGTTCGACGTGTACACCGTCGAAGATCTCGGTCTCGATGCCGTAGCCGGCGATGCCGTCGGCGATGCGGCGTGGCCAGCCGGTCGCGGCTACCTGCGGGTCCGTCACCACGAGCACGCGGTGCGCGCCGTACTGCGTGAGGTCGTAGCCGATCTCGTCGCTCGCACCGGTGCCGTACTTCAAGGCTGGTGCGCCATAAGTAAAAACAGTTTCATGTTCTGTCACGGTCAAGTCTGCGGTCCTCGCTCCCTTGATCGGCTGTCAGTCGGTCAAAGCGGACATTCGGCCTATCCTTGCCGGGTTTCGGCGAAGATCACTTGACTGCACTGAACGGTGCCCGCCTAAGCTCTCCTCATTAGATACCAACTGGGAGCGACCGTCGCCCAGACGGCCGTGCGGATCCTGACCGAGGCGCGTGTCCGCCGCGTGTACGCGGTGGTCGGTGAGTCCTTCCTGGAACTGCTCGACGCCTTGCAGCGCGAGCGGGAGATCACGCTGGTTTCGGCGCGTCACGACGCGGGCGCGGCGTTCATGGCGGAGGCGGAGGGCAAGCTCACCGAGCGTCCCGCCGTGCTGCTCGCCAGCCGCGGGCCGAGCGCGGCGAGCCTGGCGATCGGCGTCCAAACGGCCTACCAGGACGAGACTCCGATGGTCGTGATCCTGGAGACACCGGCGCTCGCGCCGGTGCCGTCGTCGTCCGGGGAGCTGCCGACGTCGGACCTCACGGCCATGTTCGAGTCGATCGCCAAGTCGACACTGCGGGTGACCGATCCGGACAGCCTGCCCGGGCTGCTCGCGCACGCGCTGACGACGTCGCAGGAGGGACGGCCCGGGCCGGTCGTGCTCGGCGTGCCCTGCGACGTCTGGGGCATGCCCTACGACGCGGCGAAGCCGATGGCGCGGGTCCGGCCGCCGGCGTCCGGCACGCTGGGCCGTTCGGCGGACGCCGTGGCGCAGCTGGTGGACGAGGCCAAATACCCCGTGGTCATCGTCGGCGGCCGGGCGCGGTCCGCGCGGGACGAGCTGATCGCGGTGGCCGACGAGCTCGCGCTGCCCGTCTACAACGCCTTCCGTCGGCAGGACGCCTTCCCGGAGAACCACGCCCGTTACGCCGGCCACCTCGGGCTCGGCATCCCGGCCCGGCAGCTGGACGCGCTGGAGCGCGCCGACCTGGTCCTCGCGCTCGGCACCCAGCTCGACGAGGTGACGACCCAGGCCTACCGCTACCCGACGGCCCAGCAGACGCTGGTCATGGTCGGCACTGGCATCGATGTCAGCCCGAAACGGCGGGGGCTGACCTTCCGCGTCGACTCCGAGGTCGAGCCGTTCCTGCGGGAGCTGCGGGCGGTGGCGTCGCCGCGGACGAGGCGGGCTTCGGCGGCGAACGCGGCCGTCCACACCTTCATGACCCCGCCCGACACCAGCGGCAACACCCGGGTGCACCCGGTCGACGTCGTCCGGGCGCTGCGGAAGCTGGCGCCCGAGGACACCATTGTGACCAGCGACGCCGGCAACTTCGCGCAGTTCATGCACCGGTACTGGTGCTTCACCGCGCCGCGCAGCCAGCTCGGCCCGAGCAACGCCGCGATGGGGTATGCCGTGCCGGCCGCCGTGGCGGCGAAGCTGGCCGAGCCGCGGCGGACCGTCGTGGCCATGGTCGGGGACGCCGGCACGCTGATGACCGGCCAGGAGATCGAAACGGCCGTCCGGTACCGGGCGCCGGTGATGGTGGTCGTGTTCCAGAACGGCGTGCACGGGGCGCTCGCCATGCACCAGGCCCGCACGTACGGCCGGCTTTCCGGGGTGTCCGTCCCGCTGACCGACTTCGCTTCGTGGGCGCGTGGACTCGGCGCGGCAGGGTACACCGTGGACGATCGCGAAGAGCTCGAGCCGATCATCGCCAGCGCCCTCGTGCGGCAACGTCCGTGCGTCATCGATGTGCGCACAGACCCCGACGTCGTGACCCCGGACGTGCGGATTTCGGCCCTGCTCGGGCAGGCTCGTCCGCAACCTCCCGCCCAGTAAGGGTTTTGCTCGGTTTCATTCCGGAAAACGCTGGGAATGTCGTGTGGTAGCAGGGCGTTGGCTCAGGTAATCTGGCGGTGTTCCGGTGGTGGTTCGCCGCTGAACCTTCCCGGCCGGGTCCCGGCGGGAGACAGCCGGTTTCTGTCGGTGCCGCACGGCACCATCACGGTCATCACCCGCGCCGAAGCGGGCAGGGAACGAGGGGAGTTTCGACGTGACCGATCACCAGCACGCATCCGAAGCAGCGCGGAAGTCCTCCGGCGTCGTACCGGTGCTGTTCAGCGCGAGCGCGGAGGCCCACGACGACGCGGTGGTGGCCGCGGACCGGGACACGACCTGGCGGTCGCCGTTCGCGAGCGAGGGGCTGCGCCCGGCGAGTGGCGAATAGCTCACCCCTCACGGGTGAAGACCGCTTGTCCACCCTGGTCCAAGTGTGCTTTACTGTTCTAGGTCTCGATTTTTGTGTTCGTGTTAAGTCACGCTCGCAGAACTCAGCGGGCGTAGTGTCTCCTCACCGAGGAAGCAAACCGTCCCGGTGCTGACCCGGGTCGCCGAAGTGGCTTCCTGTTTTTTTGGTGTTACACATGGAGACTTTTTTATGACTCAGGGCACTGTGAAGTGGTTCAACTCCGAGAAGGGGTTCGGCTTCATCACCCCCGACAACGGTGGCGGCGACGTCTTCGTTCACTACAGCGAGATCCAGGGTAACGGCTTCAAGAGCCTGGAAGAGAACGCTCGCGTCGAGTTCGAGATCGGCCAGGGCCAGAAGGGCCCGCAGGCCACGTCGGTCACCTTGATCTGACTTTGATCTTGGGAAAGGGCCGTCACCCGTTCGGGGTGGCGGCCCTTTTCGTAAGCTCCACACCATGATCGAGCACGGCTACACCGTCTCCGGGATGAGCTGCGGACACTGCGCGCAGTCGGTCGCCGAAGAAATCACGGCGCTGCCCGGAGTGACCGAAGTGGACGTCGACGTCCCGGCCGGCCGGGTCACCGTTCGCGCTGACACCGCATTGGCGGAAGACGACGTCCGCGCCGCTGTCGAAGAGGCGGGCTTCACCTACGAGGGCGCGGCAAAGCTCGTCTCGTAGCCTCCTGCCAGGGTTTCACCTCCGGTTGGTTCTTCTCCGCCGACGCCGGCTCGGCGACCCGGCGACATCTTCCAGGTTGGACTGTCCACCGGATGACACGCCGCCGGTGTGATCTTCGACGCCTCGGTGCCGTTCGACTGCAACGCCCTGCAACCCTTCCGCCCGCGCCGGATCGTGGAGTCTCCTGATCCTCCGGTCAAGGAGGTCAGGTGGGCGAAACGGTGGCGGGGATCGTCGCGAACCCGGCTTCGGGGCGGGACATCCGCCGGCTGGTCGCGCAGGCGTCCGTGTTCCCCACCGCGGAGAAGGCGAACATGGTCCAGCGGCTGCTGGCGGCGTTCGCCGTGGCCGGGCTCGACCGGGCCCTCGTCTCCACGGACCTCGGCGGTATCTCCGCCGCGGTTCTGCGCGCTCTCGGCCGGGGCGGTACCTGGCCCGAAGTCGACTTCTGCGAGGACGACCCGCTCACCGGCACCGCCGCCGACACGACGAACGCGGTCCGCCGGATGGTCGAGGCGGGCGCCGGGGTCATCGTCGTCCTCGGCGGCGACGGAACTGCCCGTGTCGCGGCCGCGGCCTGCGAAGACGTGCCGATTCTCGCCCTCTCCACCGGGACCAACAACGTCTTCCCGCAGATGCGGGAGGCCACCGTGGCCGGCCTGGCCGCCGGGCTGATCGCCACCGGGCAGATCGATCCCGACCTCGTCACCCACCGCGTCAGCATGCTCGAAGTCGTCACCAAGGCGCGCCGAGAGATCGCGCTCGTCGACGTCTGCGTGTCGCTGAGCAGGCACATCGGCGCGCGGGCGCTGTGGGACCCGTCCTCGCTCACCGAGCTGTACTGCACCTTCGCCGAGCCGGACGCCATCGGCCTGTCGAGCGTGCCCGGTCAGCTCTGCCCGAGCCCGCGGTCCAGCCCGGACGGCGTCGCGCTGCAGCTCGGACCGGTCGGGGAGACGCCGTATGTCGTGCACGCGCCGATCGCGCCCGGTCTCGTCCGCCCGGTCGGCGTCAAAGGCTGGGGCGTGCTCCGGCCCGGCGTGCGCGTCGAGCTGGCCGCGGCGGGTGGCGTCATCGCGCTCGACGGCGAGCGCGAACTCGAGCTGAAGACCGGCGAAAGCGCGTTCGTCGAGCTCAAGCCGGACGGCCCGTGGGTCGTGGACGTCCGGGTGGCGATGGCGGAAGCCGCGCGGAAAGGGCTGTTGCGCACGGATACCGAACAAGGGAAGGAGCGTCGAAGATGACGGACACCCTGCGGGAGGCGTATCGCCTGATGCGCACCATCCGGGTCTTCGAAGAGCGGGTGCACGACGAGTTCGCGACCGGCGAAATCCCGGGTTTCGTGCACCTCTACGCCGGTGAGGAGGCTTCGGCCGCCGGCGTCTGCCTCCACCTCGACGACCGTGACGCCATCGCCAGCACCCACCGCGGCCACGGGCACTGCATCGCCAAGGGTGTCGACGTCAAGGCCATGATGGCCGAGATCTACGGCCGCAAGACAGGATCCTGTCACGGCAAGGGTGGCTCGATGCACATCGCCGACCTCTCGAAGGGCATGCTCGGCGCCAACGGGATCGTCGGCGGTGGCCCACCACTCATCTGCGGCACCGCGCTCGCCGCGAAACAGCAGGACACCGGCGGTGTCGGCGTCGCGTTCTTCGGTGACGGTGCCAGCAACCAGGGGACGACGCTGGAGGCGCTGAACCTCGCGTCCGTCTGGAACCTCCCGGCGATCTTCGTCGCGGAGAACAACGGCTACGCCGAAGCGACGTCGAGTGCGTGGTCGGTCGCGTCGGACAACATCGCCGACCGGGCCGCCGGGTTCGGCATGCCCGGCGTGATCGTCGACGGATTCGACTTCTTCGCCGTGCACGAAGCGGCGGGCGAGGCGATCGACCGGGCCCGCGAAGGCGGCGGCCCGACCCTGATCGAGGTCAAGTTCACCCGCTACTTCGGGCACTTCGAGGGCGACCAGCAGACCTACCGCGCCGGCGAAGCCGCCCACGCCCGCGAGAACCTCGACTGCCTCAAGCAGTTCCGCGCCCGCGTCGCCGACAGCGGTGAGCTGCCCGAACACGTCCTCGACGACATAGACACCGAAGTCGCGAAGCTCATCGAGGACGCCGTCTCCGAGGCGAAGGCCGCGCCGAAACCCACCCGGGAAGACCTCGAAACCGACGTCTACGTCTCGTACTGAGCACCGGAAGGAGCCGTCGTGCGCACGATCAGCTACCGCGAGGCGATCAACGAGGCACTCGCGCAGGAGATGGAACGCGACGAGTCGGTCATCGTGATGGGCGAGGACAACGCGGGCGGCGCCGGCAGTCCGGGGGAGAGCGACGCCTGGGGTGGCGTCCTCGGTGTCACCAAAGGCCTCTTCCCCAAGTTCCCCGGCCGGGTGCTGGACACGCCGATCTCCGAGTCGGCTTTCGTCGGCGCGGCGATCGGCGCCGCGACGCGCGGGCAGCGGCCGGTCGCGGAACTGATGTTCATCGACTTCATGGGCGTCTGCTTCGACCAGATCTTCAACCAGGCGGCCAAGTTCCGGTACATGTTCGGCGGCAACGCCCGGACGCCGGTGGTGATCCGCACGATGTACGGCGCCGGCCTGCGGGCCGCGGCGCAGCATTCGCAGTGCCTGTACCCCGTCTTCACGCACATCCCCGGCCTGAAGGTCGTCGTGCCGTCGAGCCCGTACGAGGCGAAAGGCCTGCTCATCCAGGCGATCCGGGACGACGACCCGGTGATCTTCTGCGAGCACAAGGCGTTGTACGACACCCGCGGCGAGGTCCCGGAGGACAGCTACACGATCCCGTTCGGCGAAGCGAACGTCGTGCGCGACGGCGGTGACGTGACGATCGTCGCCATCGGCCGCATGGTCGCGATGGCCGAAGAAGCGGCGAAAGAGCTGGCCGCCAACGGTGTCGAGGCCGAGATCCTCGATCCGCGCACCACCAGCCCGCTCGACACCGAAACCATCTTGGAGGGCGTCGGGAACACAGGACGGCTCGTCGTGGTCGACGAGGCCTCGCCGCGCTGCAACCTCGCCACGGACATCTCGGCGCTCGTCGCGAAGGAGGCGTTCGGCTCGCTTCGGGCGCCGATCGAGATGGTGACGCCGCCGCACACGCCGGTGCCGTTCTCCGACGCGCTCGAGGACCTCTACATCCCGGACGCGCAGAAGGTGCTCAACGCGGCGAAGGCGGTCGTGGAGTACCGGCGATGATCCGGCGCGTCACGATGCCCAAGTGGGGCCGGGCGGACGCCGTGCTGCCGCCGCCGGAGAACGCGTTGCCCGAGGTCCGGTACGTCGAAGACGCCGGGCACCTGGTCCATCTGGAAGCCCCCGGTGCCGTCGTCGCCGCGATCACCGCCGGAGGCCGCTGAAGGGCTCTTCGCCGGTACCTCCCTGACCGGCGAAGAGTCCTTCGGCGAGATGGCCGCCATCTTCCGATCACCGGACCGAAAAGGCAGACTGAGGAGGTCGAAAGCGCAAGGAGCGGTGGTTGGGTCAGCGAGACCTCGAGGCAGCGTTGCCGGCTGGGGCGGACCCCCGGCGGTACGCTCGTGTCCTCGCGCAAGTGCACGAAGCGGCCCTGAGCGGCAAAGCGCTGCCCAGCCGCCCGCGGGCGGTCATCGGCGCGTCCTGGCAGCGGATGCGCCGCCTCGGCATGGACCCGGACAGCCGGGCCGCCGCGCCCGTCCTCACCTTCGAAGAGCTGGAAGCACGCCGTCGCACGAGCGGGCTGGCCGAGGCGCTGCCGACCCTGCGCGGCGGCCTGATCAGCCTCGCCGAGCAGGCCGCGCACATCATGGTGATCGCCGACGCGGGCGGTGCGGTCCTCTGGCGTGACGGCAGCGCCGCGGTCCGCCGCCGCGCCGACGGGCTCGGGTTCGTCGAAGGCGTGGACTGGCAGGAAGAGTCCGTCGGCACCAACGCGATCGGCACGGCGCTGGTCGCGCGCAGCCCGGTGCAGGTCTACTCGGCCGAGCACTACGTCCGGGCGCAGCACTCCTGGACCTGCGCGGCCGCGCCGCTGCACGACCCGCGGGACGGCAGGCTGCTCGGCGTCGTCGACCTCTCCGGGCCGGCCTCGACCGTCCACGCGACGACGTTGGCGCTGGTCGACGCCGTGTCGCGGCTCGCGGAGTCCCAGCTGCGCACCACCCACCTCACCGAGCTCGAGAGGCTGAGGGGCTTCGCCGTCCCGGTGCTCGCCAAAGTCGGCGGGCCCGCCGTGGTGGCCGACGAACACGGCTGGGTCGCCGCGGCCGCCGGGCTCGCGCCGGTCGACCGGATCGCGTTGCCCACCGGCCTCGCGCCCGGCCGCGTCTGGCTGCCGGCGTACGGCAGCTGCGCGGTCGAGCCCGTGCCCGGCGGCTGGCTGATCCGGCCCACCGAAAACGAGGCCGCCCCGCCCACCTGTGTCGTCCTCGACGTCCGGTCGCCGCGCGAGCCCGAGCTGACCGTTTCCAGCGCGGCCGGGACCTGGACGCACCGGCTCAGCCCGCGTCACGCCGAGATGCTGTACGTCCTGGCCAGCCACCGCGACGGCCGGTCGGCGTCCGAGCTGTCGGCCGACCTGTTCGGCGACGCCGGCCGCACGGTGACCGTCCGCGCGGAGATGTCCCGGCTGAGGCGCCACTTCGGCGGCATCCTCGGCGCGAAGCCGTACCGCTTCGCCGACGACGTCGAGGTGGTGGTCCGGCGCCCGCCGACCCCCGAAGCCGTGCTCCCGCACTCGCTCGCCCCCGCCATCCGCGGCTGATCCCGCCGAACAGTCCAATGTGGACAGTACGCGGGCGAATTCACCCGGAAAGGTGAAGGTTTCGGCTTGACCGGCCTGCGTGAGCGGCCCTCGGCATGCTGACGTCGGGTGCCGAAGACGGGCCGGCGGAAGCGCGGACCTGATCGCCGGGTGTGTGCGGAAACACCCACGCCGAGATCACGTGCTGATGACAGCGGGCGGTGCCGGTGGCTGCGCGCGCCGCCACTCGGCTACCTTCTGCGGGTACGGCTTTCGGGGAGGAATCGGGGATGACCAGCACTGCGACGGCCCCGGGTCCCACGGCGCCCGCGCCGGGACCCCCACCGTCGCCACCGGACGGCCGCGACCGCGCCGTGGGCCGCAGCGGCCTGCTGGGGCTGCTGGACCTGCCGGGCCAGGGGATCCGCGCGATCATCCGCTCGGCCGCGACCACGCCCGGCCGGCTCACCGTGATCGCCGTCGGGCTGGTGCTGCTCTCGCTCGTGGCCGGGCTGGCCGCGACGCTGTCGGTGCAGGACCGCGACGACACGATCACCGGCGTCATCGACCACCGCGAGCCCCTCGCCGCCGCTTCGCAGCAGGTCTACCGCTCGCTCTCGGACGCCGACGCGACCGCCGCGAGCGCGTTCCTCTCCATCGGTACCGAGCCGCCCGAACTCCGCCTGCGCTACGAGCGTGACGTCGCCGAAGCCGGCGCCGCGCTCGCGAAGGCCGCTTCCGACGCCTCGGACGTCGCCGACGCGGCCGCCCCGGTCGACACCCTGAACCAGCAGCTGCCGGTCTACACCGGGCTCGTCGAGACCGCCCGGGCGAACAACCGGCTCGGCTACCCGGTCGGCGCGTCCTACCTGCGCGAGGCGTCCGAGCTGATGCGGGCGAAGATCCTGCCCGCTGCGCAGGACCTCTACCGCGTCGACACCGAGCGGCTGATCGGCGAGCAGAACAGCGCCACCGGGTTCCCGTGGCTCGCCACGATCCTGATGGTGGCGCTGCTGGCCGCGCTGGTCGTCGCCCAGGTCTACCTGACCCGGCGCACCAACCGGCTGCTCAACGTCGGGCTCGTCGTCGCGACGGCCGCCGTCGTGGTGTCGCTGCTGTGGGGCGCGGTCGCGCTGGTCGTCCAGGGCAGCCTGGTCGGCAGCGGCCAGGACGACGGCTCGCACCGCGTCGACGTGCTGGTCCGCGCGCGGATCGCCGCGCTGCAGGCCCGCGCGGACGAGACGCTGACGCTGGTCGCCCGCGGCGACGGCGCGGCCTACGAGCGGGACTTCGGCACCAACGCGGCCCAGCTGGTCGGCCCGGACGGCAAGGGCGGCCTGCTCGGCGAAGCCCGGGGCCTGATCCAGGGCGGCGACGGCGCCGGGAAGGTCGCCGACGCGACGAAGGCCGCGAACGACTGGCTGAAGGCGCACAAGCAGGTGCGTTCGCAGGACGACGCCGGCCAGTACCAGGAAGCCGTCGACTTCGCCGTGCTGGAGGACAAGACCGACGGCTCGGCACCGGCGTTCCGGCGGCTCGACGACAGCCTCCAGGCGGCGATCGACGTCGGCAGGCAGGAGTTCCTCGACGACACTCACAGCGGCGACCGCGCGCTGACGTTCCTTGCGCCGGGCCTGGCCGTGCTCGCGATCCTCGCGGCGGCGGGTGTCACCATGGGGATCCGGGAGCGACTGAGGGAGTACCGGTGAGCAGGCGGGGGATCACGGGCCGGGCGGGCGTGCTGGCGGTCGTCGCACTGCTGGTGGCGAGCTGCGGCAGTCCCGGGAAACCGGTCGACCCGGCGCCGGCCGGCGACGCGGGCTGGCCGCAGCCCGCGCACGTCGCCGGGCCGGACTCGAGTGCCGGCGGCGGCGCCGACACCAGCTGCAACCCGCTGGCCAGCCTCGCGCCGGACAAGGGGACGTCGATCCCCGACAGCTCGACCATGGCGAAGATCAAGGAACGCGGCAAGCTGATCGCCGGCGTCGACCAGACGACCTACCTGTTCGGCTTCCGCAACCCGACGTCGGGCAACCTCGAGGGCTTCGACATCGACATGGTCAACGAGATCGCCCGCTCGATCTTCGGCGCGCCCGAGGGACGGGTCCAGTTCCGCGCGATCAGTTCGGGGCAGCGCGAGGACGTCTTGAAGAAGCACCAGGTCGACATCGTGGTCCGGACCTACAGCATCACCTGCACCCGCCGGAAGGACGTCCAGTTCTCCTCCGTGTACTACGTCGCGGGTCAGCGGCTGCTGGTCACGAAGGAGTCGAAGGCGACCAAGCTGGCCGACCTGAACGGCAAGAAAGTGTGCGCGGCGAAGAAGTCGACGTCGGCGGCGAAGATCGCGACGGACCCGGCGAAGCTGGTGGCGATCTCGGTGGACAACTGGTCGGACTGCCTGGTGATGCTCCAGCAGGGCCAGGTCGATGCGGTCTCGACCGACGACACGATCCTCGCCGGGATGGCCGCCCAGGACCCGACGCTGCAGGTCGTCGGCGACCAGTTCTCGCAGGAGAACTACGGCATCGGCGTGCCGAAGGACAACGAGGACATGGTCAAGTTCGTCAACGCCGTGCTCGAGAACATCCGCACCAGCGGCGCGTGGCAGAAGAGCTACCGCCAGTGGGTCGAGCCTTCGCTGGGGCAGGCTTCGCCGCCGCAGCCGCAGTACCGGTGAGCGCGTCGCGACTAGGATCGGTTCCCGCACGTCGTCGGGGATCTGGGAGGTAGCAGTGTCGGAGGAGCCGCGCCGTCCTCGGCACGCCGCGCCGGACGACGGGCAGCAGCCGGTGCCCACGCCGACTTGGCAGCCGCCACCCCCGGTGCGCTGGGAGACGCCGGAGCCGTCGATCTCCGGCCGCCTCGACGACGGCGAGCCGTCCGGCGGGGAACAGACCGTCTTCCACGCTCCCGTGCGCCGTCCGCCGACGCCGCCGCGCGGGCAGCCGTCCACCGCGCGTGCGCCGATCCCCGGCGCCGAGGACCCGACCCGCCCGCCGGGCAGCATCAATCCCGTCCTGCCGCCGGTCCAGCCGACGCAGGCGGTGGCGCCGCCGACGCAGGCCGTCCGCCCGGACCCCGACGCGCCCCAGCCGACGAGCGTGCTCGCTTCGCCGACACCGGAAACGCAGAGCATCAGGCCACCGGCGCCGCGGCCGGACACCGGCCCCGGGGCCCCGCTGCCGGACCCGGGCACGGAGAGCGTCCTGCCCGAGCGCACGAGCGAGGGACGGCCGACCGGAACCGGGACGGGCTCGGGGACCGGCAGCGGCTCGGGCTCGGGCCCCGGCGCGTTCCCCGGCACTTCGCGGCGGACGTCGTCGCGGACGTCGCGGTCGCGGCGCGGACGGCTCGGCGCCGGGCTGGTCGACGTCCCGCCGGTGCCCGCGCGCGACCCCGCGTCGGCCGTGCTGACGGACCCCGTGGTGTCGGAGGAAAAGCGGTACTGCGGCAGCTGCGGCGCGAAGGTCGGCCGGGGCAAGGACGGGAAACCCGGTACGGCGGAAGGGAAGTGCGAAAACTGCGGCGCGCCGTTCTCGTTCGTCCCGAAGCTGGAGCCGAACGAGCTCGTCGGTGGCCAGTACGAGGTGCTCGGCGCGATCGCGTACGGCGGCCTGGGCTGGATCTACCTGGCGCAGGACCACAACGTCAGCGACCGCTGGGTCGTCCTCAAAGGACTGATCGACACCGGTGACGCGACGGCGATGGCGGCCGCGGCCAACGAACAGCGGTTCCTGGCCGAGGTCGAGCACCCGAACATCGTCAAGATCCACAACTTCGTGCAGCACCCGGACGCGCACAGCGGCACGACCGTCGGCTACATCGTCATGGAGTACGTCGGCGGCCAGTCGCTGCGGCAGCTCGCCCTGGCGCACCACCGGGAAAGCCGCCGTCCGGAGCCGCTGCCGATCGGCCAGGTCATCGCGTACGGGCTGGAAATCCTGCCCGCGCTGGGCTATCTCCACAGCCAGGGCCTGCTCTACTGCGACCTCAAGCCGGACAACGTCATCCAGACCAACGAGCAGCTGAAGCTGATCGACCTGGGCGCGGTCCGCCGCACCGACGACTACGAGAGCCCGCTGTTCTTCACCACCGGCTACAGCGCGCCGGAACTGCCGACACAGGGCGCGTCGATCGCGTCGGACCTGTTCACCGTCGGGCGCACGCTCGCCGTGCTGAGCTTCGAGTTCACCGGGTACACGACGAAGTTCAAGACGACCCTGCCCGGCCCGGACGCCGTCCCGCTCTTCGCGCTTTTCGGTTCCTACTACCGGTTCCTGCGGCGCGCGACGCACGCCGACCCGGACCGGCGGTTCCTCTCCGCGGAGGAGATGTCCGACCAGCTCACCGGGGTGCTGCGCGAGATCATGGCGCTCGGCACCGGCAAGCCGCGGCCCGGCGCGTCCACCGTGTTCGGCCCGGAGAGCCGCACGTTCGGCGTGCAGCTCGTCGTGCCGGAGGCCGGCGCCAGCGTGCCGCTGCCCGGTGCGGACGAAGTCGTCGCCGGCCTTCCGATCCCGCAGGTGGACACCGACGACCCGGCCGCGGGCGTGCTCGCCACGACGACGGCGCTCGAACCGCGTGGCGCCATCGAAGCGCTGGCCGGCGCGCCCCGGGAGTCGATCGAGGTCCGGCTTCGGATCGTGCGCGCCCGGATCGAGCTGGGCGAGCTGGCGGAGGCGCAGCGGCAGCTGCAGGCGGCGCAGTACCTGGCGATCAAGAACGGCTTCCCGCACGACTGGCGGATCGACTGGTACCGCGGCCTGATCGAGCTGGCCGGCGGCCGCTCCCGGGTTGCGCACGTCGCCTTCGAAGCGGTGTACGACGACCTCCCGGGCGAGATCGCCCCGAAGCTCGCGCTGGGCGTCAGCGCCGAGGGCGTCGGCGACTATTTCGCCGCCGCGCGGTTCTACGAGCTCGTCTGGCGCACCGACCGCAGCTACGTCAGCGCCGCCTTCGGCCTCGCCCGCGTCTACCTGGCGCAGGGTGCGCGGGCCGGCGCGGTCGAAGTGCTCGAGACCGTGCCGCCGTCGTCGACCCACTACATCGACGCGCAGGTCGCGGCGATCAAGATCAAGACGACGGCGACCAAGGCCAACGGCCGTGAGACCCCGGTCACCGAGCACGACCTGCTCGACGCGTCGGCCCGGCTCGAGCGGCTCCGCCTGGACGCCGAGCGCCGGACGCGGCTCAGCGCGAACGTGCTCGAAGCCGCGTACGAGTGGCTTCGCGCGCCCAAGCAGGGCGGCTCGACGCCAGGGGCGCGAGTGCTGGGCTGCGCTCTCGAGGAGCGTGAGCTGCGGTTCGGCCTGGAGCGGTGCTACCGGGCGCTGGCCCGGCTGGCGGCCACGATCGAGCAGCGCGTCGAGCTGGTGGACCGGGCGAACGCGATCCGGCCCCGGACGCTCACCTGATCACGGGTTGATGTCCCAGTCGCGCTCGCGCTGGTTCTTCGCGTGCTGTGCGGCCAGCTTCTCCAGCGCCTGGGGGTCGCCGTGGGTGCTGAAGTGCTCGAAGCCGACGATGACGAACAGCGCGCGGGCGCTCACCGCGATCGGGCCGTCCTCCGCGTCGAGCCGGCCGTCCGCGCTGACGTAGATCTTGCGGCCCGCGATGCCGTCCAGGCGCGCCTCGATGAACAGCGTCGAACCCACCGGCACCGGACGCCGGAAGTCCGTCTCGAGCTTGCCGGTCACCGCCGGTCGGTGCAGGAGGTTGCCGACCGTCGAACCGAGCGCCTCGTCGAACGCGCAGGCCAGCAGGCCGCCGTGGGCGAGCCCGGGCGCGCCCTGGTGGGCCGCGGTCACGGTGAACCGCGAGTGCACGACCTGGCCCTCGCCGACGGTCGAGCGCAGGTGCAGCCCGGCGTCGGCCTCGTCACCACAGCCGAAGCACTCGGTGAAGTGCACCCCGAGCTCGGTACCCGGCGCCGGCGCCTTCGGGTGCGGGACGGCCGGCTCCACCGCCACCGGCGGCCACGGTTGAGAAACACGACTCATGCGCTGACGTTAACCGGCCGGTAGCCACGGCCCGCGCCCGGCCCGCGAGGAATGTCCGCAACCGAACTCGCTCGGTAGCCGGAAAGTTCCCCACTGTAGAGATTTTTCGGCTCAGGCTGCCGACCTGCGAAAGCCGGTCAAGACTGGGCCGATGAGCTCTCACGGCCCGATGGGCACTGCACGGAGGAGGTCGTCGCCGGCATGAGCGAACCAGCTACGACGGGGAAACCGTCAGTGGACGAGAGAACCGTCAAGCGCGCCGTCTGGGCGTCGGCCATGGGGAACGCCACCGAGTGGTACGACTACGGCGTCTTCACCTCGGGCGCGATCGCCACCAGCATCGGCACGCTGTTCTTCCCCGGCGAAGGCAACGCGGTGCTGAAGTCGCTGGCACTGCTCGCGGTCGGGTTCATCGTCCGGCCGTTCGGCGGGGCGTTCTTCGGGCCGCTCGGCGACAAGCTCGGCCGCAAGCGGGTCCTGGCCATCACGATCCTGCTGATGTCCGGCTGCACGTTCCTGGTCGGCGTCCTGCCGACGTACGCGGGCAGCTACAGCATGGGCATCGCGGCGCCGATCGCGATCCTGCTGCTGCGGATCATCCAGGGCTTTTCGACCGGCGGCGAGTACGGCGGAGCGGCGACGTTCATCGCCGAGTACTCGCCGACGAAACGCCGTGGCTTCTTCGGCAGCTTCCTCGAGCTCGGCACGCTGGCCGGCTACGTGCTGGGCAACCTGGTGGTGCTCTCCGTGACGCTCTCGCTGTCGGCTGACCAGGTCGACGCCTGGGGCTGGCGGATCCCGTTCTTCGTCGCGCTGCCGCTCGGCCTGATCGGGCTCTACCTGCGGAACAAGCTCGAGGACACCCCCGAGTTCCGCCGGATGGAAGCCGCGGGCGAGGCACCGAAGAAGGCGCCGCTCAAGGAGATCTTCGTCCGCAACTGGCGGATGATCCTCAACCTGATCGGCATCGTGCTGCTGCTGAACGTCGCGGACTACCTGCTGCTGACCACGATGCCGACGTATTTCACGGACACGTTGAAGATCAACGACAACACCTCGACGTTGATCATCATCGCGGTCGAAGTCATCCAGATGGCGATCATCATCCCGCTCGGGGCGCTGTCCGACCGGATCGGCCGGAAACCGCTGCTGCTCACCGCGGCCATCGGGTTCCTGGTGCTGAGCTGGCCCAGCCTCAAGCTGATGCAGTCCGGCAGCATCCTGTGGCTGTTCGTCGGGTTCCTGATCGTGGCGATCCTGCTGGTCCTCATGCTCGCGGTGATCGGCTCGACGTTCCCGGCGATGTTCCCGACGCGGGTGCGCTACGGCTCGTTCGCGATCGGCTACAACATCTCGACGTCGCTGTTCGGTGGTACCTGCGGCGTCATCGTGACGGCGTTGATCAAGAGCACCGGCAACGAGGACTGGCCGGCGTACTACCTGATGGCGGCGGCGGTGATCGCGATCCTCCCGATCATCAAGATCCCGGAGACGTCCCAGGTGCCGATGGACCAGATCGACACCGAAGACAACACCGGCAAGCTGGCCTCCGCGTCCGCTCAGCGCTGAGCGGACGCCGGAAAAGCGTGTGCCCCGTCCGGATCACCGGGCGGGGCACACGCACGCCGGGGGTCAGTCGCGGTCATGTGAGCCACGGCTAGCGCGTCGACTGCGGCGCCGTCGGTACTTCCGGCCGGGTTTGGACGGGCACCGTGGTGGACTGCGAGGCCGGCGATGTCGGGCGGGAGGTCGCCCGCGATCCCGCGGACGGCGCGACCGGCGTCTGCGTTCGCGGGTTGCGCGATCGGGTCTGGCCCGGCTCGGCCGCCGGCGGCCCGATCGACGTCGCCGGAACGTCGAGGTCTGTGGGCGACGGTGGGGGAGACGTGGTGCCGATCGTGGACAGGCCGGGGCCCGCGGGCTGCACCGGCTCCGGTGGCCCGGCGCGGTGGCCGGCCAGAAAACCGGCCACCGCCAGGATGATCGCCGTCGCGGTCGAAGTGCCCGCCACGGCGAAGCGCTTGCGTCGTCGCCGGACCCGGCCGCCGCGCTCGATCACGTCGGCGGCTTCGAGGCGCATCGGCGGCTGCGGGCCGCCGGCCGCGCCGGTCAGGATCGCGCGGACGTCGTCTTCGGGGTCCATGTTCGTCACCTCCCCTCCGTGGGTGCGCTGAACGTCAGCGCACCGTAGTGCGGGCCGAGCCGGTTGCGCAGCGTGGCCAGGCCGCGGGAAGCCTGGCTCTTCACCGTGCCTGTGCTGCAGCCGAGCGCCTGAGCCGTCTCTTCGACGCTCAGGTCTTCGAAGTACCGCAGCACCAGCACAGCGCGCTGCCTGGGGGCCAGGACCGCCAGCGCCTGCCGGACCAGCATGTCCTGGTCGCTCGCGGGTTCCGCCGGGAGTTCCGGCGGGGTGTCGGTGAGCCGCTCCCGTTTCCACCTGCTGCGCCGGTGCTCGGCGAGGAACGTGCGCAGGACGACTTTGCGCGCGTAGGCGTCCAGCGCGTCGTGCCGCGACAGTCTCGGCCAGGCGAGGTAGAGCTTGAGCAACGCGGCCTGCGTGAGGTCTTCGGCCTGGTGCCAGTCCCCGCAGAGCAGGAAGGCGGTCGATCGCAGGCTGTGCGCGCGCTCGCCGAAGTACCGGGCGAACTCGCCGTCCCACGGCGAGTCCGGCCCGGTCGACGGACGGGAGCGGGAAATCACCTGGTTACCGGGTCTCCCACACGGCCGGCAGGTGCAGGTCGCCGGTCGGCCCGGCCGGGACGGCGCGGGGGACGCGCGGAACCTGACCCGTGCGCGGTTCGGCCGCCCGGGGTGCACGCGAGGCGGGAGCCGTGGTCGGGACACCCGACCGGCTGTTGGCCGGGGCGGGAGCCACGGTCGGCTCGCCCGGCCGGGTCACCTGGGTCGAGGTCGGGGCGGCCGGCGCCTGCGCCTCCGAAGCCAGCGCGATGCCACCGGTCAGGGCGCCACCGGCGAGCACGAGCGCGCCGAGGGTCAGGGCGATGCGGATACGCAAGACAGCTCCTCATTCTCGCGGGCGCAACTGGGGATCGCTGCGCCTCTGCCCTTAGTCATGCGGCCGGTGATCGCCGGGGTTGCATCGGATTTCGCGGGTTTCCGCGGAGAAACACGAACGGCCGGGAAGCCCGCAGTGGACTTCCCGGCCGCCCGGCTGTTTCTCGGTGTCTCAGCCCCGGTGGTCTCAGCCGGCGAGCGCCGACAGCTTCTGCCAGCTCGCCCAGTCGTAGGTCCAGTCGCTGTAGTCGCCGTCCTTCGCGGTCAGCGTCTGCGTGCTGCCGGTGATCTCGACCGGGTCGCCGGGGAGCACGCCGTCGTAGTACTCCTTGGCGCGCGCGGGCGAGAGGTTCAGGCAGCCGTGCGAGACGTTCTTCTTGCCCTGTGCCCAGACCGACGCCGCGAGGCCGTGGATGAACTCGCCGTTGTTCGAGATCCGGACCGCCCACGGCACCACGACGTTTTCGTAGTGGTACTTCGGGTTGCTCATCGCGTACGTGGCCTGCTTGCCCATGACGACGTGTACGCCGCTGTGGGTGACGCGGCCCGGGTCGGAGTCGAGGCCGTAGCTCACCGGGTAGTCGGCGATCTGCTGGCCGTCGCGGATCACCTGCATGGTGTGCTGCGTGGTGTTGCCCTTGACGATCTGGGAACGGCCGATCGTGAAGCTGGCCGACACGTCCTGCTTGCCGTACACGCCGTCGCCGACCTTGACGCCGTAGATCTTGGCGTTGACCTTCACCTGCGTGTTGGGCTTGAAGTACTCCTTCGGCCGCCAGTGCACCGAGGTGTCACCGTTCAGCCAGGCCCACGAGCCCTCGGTCTTCGGCGTGGTCTCGACCGACAGCGCCTTCTCGACCGACGCCTTGTCGGTGACGCGGCTCGGGAAGGTCAGCGTGATCGGCATCGCGATGCCGTACGTCTGGCCGTCCCCGACGTTCAGGCTGGCCGACGTCTGGCGCTTCGGCTTGACCGTGGTGAACGCGCCGGAGATGGGCAGGTTCTTGCCGTCGGCGCCCTGCACCTGGCCGGCCCACGTGTACGTCTTGCCGTAGCCGAGCTGCTCGGTGGTGCTCCAGCTCTTCTTGTCCGCCGACGTCTGCCCCTGGACCTGCTTGCCTTCCGGGTTCGTCAGCGTGACCGACGTGATCGTGCCGTCGGCGATCTTGACACCGACCGGTTCGCCGGGCGCGACGTCCTGGGCGCCGCCGGCGGGCGTGACGGTCAGTTTCGCGGGCTGCGCGGTGGGTGCCGGCGACTGCGTCGGACCGCCCCCCGCGGTGCCGCTCGCCGAGACCGTCGGTTCACTGCTGCACGCCCCCAGCGTGAGCGCGGCGATCAAGCCCAGTGCCGCAGCGGCGCCCCGGCGCCGCGTGGAAGTCCTCACCGTCAACCCATTCCCCTTTGCCCCTTTGGTGCTACCCCATCACGAGACGTCCCGTGTGCCGGTAACGTTGAGCAAGATCGGCGTGACTAAGGTCACACCGGCTCACGGGTTCTTTCACTGAGGGGGCACGGCCGACTCCGTGCCGTATCCGGTGATCACGGCGCCGCTGTGCTGCGCAAGACTAGCCGGTGGGTCCGGCGGACCGGGGCCGGAGCCCTACGACGTTCCGGTGACCTTGGTGCGCAGAGCCGGTTTTCGCCCCGATCACGGGGTTCAACTTTGGTCAGATCCCGGTAGTCTGCTCTCAGGCCGTCGTTTTGCGTGTTCGTGGCTTCACACTCGCGGAACTTCTGACGCGAGCCATGGAGCCGAACCGCTCTTGACTCGTCTCGTTGGAACCGCCCGGGGCGGTCGGGGTGCCGCTTCGGTGGCATTCGAAGCGGATCTGTGTAACGAGGAGTACAGCGGTGGCGCAAGGCACTGTGAAGTGGTTCAACGCGGAGAAGGGCTTCGGCTTCATCGCGCAGGACGGCGGCGAAGGCGACGTGTTCGTTCACTACTCGGAGATCGAGGGTCGTGGTTTCCGCACCCTCGAGGAAAACCAGCGAGTGGAGTTCGAGGTCGGCCAGGGGCAGAAGGGCCCGCAGGCCCAGAAGGTCCGCGCGATCTGAGACTGAGGCTCCCAAGCCTCACAGGCCCTGCGTGAGTTTAAGGCCTGAGCGGGGCCCCCGGCGAAGCCGGGGGCCCTTTCGCATGACTGGGGTACGGCGAGCAGGCTAGCGCCGCGTCCCACCGACCGGCGCGTCGAAGGCGTCGGCGGGGAAGTGGAACTCGTCGGTGAGATCACTGACCCCACCAAGATCACCGGCGTCACCGAGATCGCCGAGGTCTCCGGTGTGGCCGGCCTGCTGCCGCTGGTCCTGCAGCGACGAGGCCTGCCCTTCCCAGTTGAGCCGTTCGAGAATCCACTCCTGGGCAAGAGCTTGAGGCGAGATGCCCCGCTCGCCGGCGATGTCTTTGAGCTGCTGGCTGGCAATGAGGCTCATCCGCAGCTGGTAGACCTGCGCTTCCCCGAACCGCTTGCCGGACCCGGTGCTCTCCAAGTCGTTGTCCGGCGCCAAAGCGGCGAGGTAGGAGGTGAGCTCGGTGTCCTCGACAACGCCATCGTCCGCAGGCTTCGCGGCACCACGATGACGCCCAGAAGACGCGGCGGCTTTCAGGTTCGTGCGGCTGCTCAAGCGGCCAAGGGAGGGAAGGGGCACGAACGCCACGATAACGTTTGCATCTCGCCACACAAACCACTGTGAGCTACAACACGCCGAGCCCCAACCCCATTCAGCCCAACGATCCCCCACATGGCGCACCGGGGCACAAACGCAAAGCAACCCCCTTCTAACCCAACGAGTCGATCACGCCCTCTGTCCCCGTTTCGCTCAGGGCCGGTAGCCGGCAACGCAACTGAAGGAAGGGTGCCCGAACCGCCGACGATCGCCAGGGCGCTCTGCGCCCGAAAACCCGGCTACGCAGGAGGCACCGTGGGGGGTCCGGGGGCCGATGCACCGGACTGAATGGGCTGCAGCGAAGGCGAAACCCGAGCAGGCCCAGAAATGGAGGACCCCCGCGCCAGGGGGAGGAACGCGGGGGTCGGAGGGGATCTCCACAGGCGCTGACCGGGGGTGTGTCAGCACCTCGATTGTTGCACGAGTTGGGGGGTTGGGCGAGTGGAGAGCGGGAAATTTCCCCGTGGAGTGTCACTTCCGGGCCGGGTGACGTTCGTTCGGGTGGCCGTCTTCTTCGCGGTTGCCGATTGCGCTGCGTTGTGCGGAGCGTGGCCCGAGGTTCACTCTCCGGGGGGCTGTGTGTGGCGGCCGGTGCTGGTTAGCCTCGCGGCCAAGCTGTTGTGAGCCGTATGGAGGGGCTATGAGCGGGTCTGTTGAAGTGCGGCAGTTCCTCCTTCGGTACGAAGGTGCCGATGGGGGGAGTGCTCCGTTTGCCGGGGCGTTGCCGGCGCAGCGAAGTGGGGCTGCTGATACGCAGCGGGTTTCGGATGATCAGGTTCGGCGGGCTCGGCTGGCGGTGGCGAATGGTGCGCTGGGGGTCGAGGACTGTGTTCAGTTGCTGGAGATGCTGGGTTTGAACTTGGACGAGGACGGTCAGGCGCCGGTTCAGCGCTGAGGCGGTGGGTCCGGTGGGCGGATGGTTCCGCCGGACCCCTTCCGGTGATATTTCCGCAGGTTGAGGACCTTCTTGGAGAGTAATTCCCGAGCTGTCGCGGGATGTTTGACGCCAGTTTCGTAACACTGTTACGGTCGTGGGGTCGAAAGGGGACTGATATGACGGCGATCGAGGGTGCGGCGGGGCCGGCGAACCGGATCCGCCCGGTGGTGCAGATGCTGGGCGGCAAGTTCATGACGTCGCCGGAGCTGGCCGCGGTCGAGGCCGAGGTGGGGTTGCCGCCGCGTTCGCTGTACCTGCGGGGCCGGTCGGCGGTGCTCGGCGATGTCCCGCCGAAGGTGGCCGCGGAGCTGTTCGGCATCTTCCCGCACTGGCTGTTCGACTTCGTCCTGCCGGCGGCGACGGCGGCTCTCGACGCTCCCGCGGCGGTCCGCGCCTACACGGAGTCATCGGCCCGGTGGTCGCGCATCAACCTTTCGGCCGTATCGGAGCCCGGCCGCTTGGCGGAGCTGTTGTTCCGCGTCATCGACGCCGCGGACGCCAGCGGGCTGGCGCTCTTCGCGGGCTGGAAGAACGCCGAGCGTCCCTCGGGCGACGTCGAACGCCTCGGTTTCGCGCTGATGGTCTTCCGCGAGCTGCGCGGCGGCCTCCACTTCGCGGCGCTGCGGGCGGTGGGCCTCTCGGTGCCGGAGGCGGTGGTCGCGGACCCGGAGGGCGGCCGCGCGCGCCTGCTGCGCACGGCGTGGCCGGAGGAGGCGGCGGACGAGCTCGTCGCGTCGGCGGAGCGCAAGCCGGACCTGCGCGACCGCCGCAGCCACGCGGAGAAGCTGACCGACGACCGGATCGGCGAACTGCTGGCATCGGCACTGACGGAGCCCGACTTGGCCGAGCTCGACGGCCGCCTGACGGACCTGGCGAAGTTTGCGCAGGTAGCGGCTTCGTAGCGGGCTTAAGGAACCCCCTGTGCAAAGCGGTGGCGGCGTGCCCTATGCTTGTAATCGCTCCCAGGGGGACCTGAGAGCGCGGTCGGTCGGTAACCCGAAACCGACCGGGCTCCCATCGTTCAGTGGCCTAGGACTCCGCCCTTTCAAGGCGGCAACGCGGGTTCGAATCCCGTTGGGAGTACGCAGTACAGTAGTAAACGCAAGATCGTAGTAAGTGCAAGGCCCTGTGGCGCAGTTGGTTAGCGCGTCGCCCTGTCACGGCGAAGGTCGCGGGTTCGAGTCCCGTCAGGGTCGCAAGATCGTTCGGCTCCTTGCCGGCGTTCCCGGCCAGGTAGCTCAGTTGGTACGAGCGTCCGCCTGAAAAGCGGAAGGTCGCCGGTTCGACCCCGGCCCTGGCCACCGTTCGAAGAAGCCGTCTTGACTCAGGTCAAGGCGGCTTTCTTGTGTCCGGGGCCGGTCTTGGCCGTCGCCGTTGCTGACCGCCGCCGGCTGTCACCAGTTGCACGTGTGTTGCACGGCGGGTCTCGTGCTGGTTCCAGTGGCCAGGGGTCGCGGCCGTACCTCAGGTGGCCTCTGACCTGGAGTACGACCTGAATGCTCAGGGCGGTTTCGTGTGCGGGTTCTAGTGCGGCACGACGACGATCTGGGCCTCGTCCTCGTAGATGATCTTTCCCGGTGGCTGCAGCGATACCAGCCGGTGGCATCGGACACCGTGGGCGGCCAAGATCTCGAGGTAGCCTGCGGCCCGGTTCACGAGCGCTTCGGCCGATGCCTTGAACCACGCGGTCGCGCCCGGGTTGATCGAGTGGTCGTAGACGGTGGGGTCGACCGTGGTGGGGTTCGTGTAGTGCGCCTCGTACCAAGCGTGGTTGGTCCGGCGGAACTCCTCCTGGCCGCCGGTCAGCCTGCCGGCCTTACTCAGGTTGTTGATCAATCCGAAGAAGCCGGGATGCCGCCCCTCGACGTTGGGCTCGGCGCTCTGGAACCTGATGTACATCCTCCTACTCATACCGGAAATGTCGGTGGCGTCCGGCACGATGTCCCGGTGACGCAAGACGACTGGGACGCCCAAGCCGCGACCTTCGACGATCAGCCCGACCACGGCCTCCGCGATCTCGGGGTGCGCGCTGCCTGGGCGGATCTGCTCCTGCCGTTGCTGCCCCCTGCTCCGGCGGCGGTCGCCGACCTCGGGTGTGGGACCGGCAGTCTCGCCGTTCTGCTGGCCGAGGCCGGGTATGCAGTCTGCGGGGTCGACCTCTCGCCGCGGATGCTCGACGTGGCCGGGAAGAAAGCCGAAGCGGCCGGGGTGAGCGTCGAACTGCGCCGGGGGGATGCGGCCGATCCTCCTTGCTCGCCGGGCACCTACGACGTCGTTCTCGTCCGGCACGTCCTGTGGGTCATGTCCGACCCGTCCGCCGCGGTGGACACCTGGGTGCGGCTGCTGAAACCCGGTGGCCGGCTGGTCCTCGTGGAAGGGCGGTGGTTCACCGGCGCCGGGATCTCGGCCGAGGAGTGCGAACGTCTTGTCCGCGCCCGGCGAGAAGAGGCGTCGGTGACGCGGCTCGACGACCCGGCCTTGTGGGGCGCTCCGATCGAGGACGAGCGATACGTGCTCGTCAGCCGAAGCTGAGTCCGGACGAGGGAAGGCGCCGGCGGGTTTCGGCAGCTCGCTCGGCGCCTGGTCGGGACTGGGACCGGTGGCATACGGCCGGTACCGGCAAACCGAAGAGTGGCTCAGTGTCGGCCGACAAGGACACGTTAGGCCGAACGAGTGAACCGCGGGAAGCGGTGTCCGGAGCCGCCGGCTGGCGACGACCACCCGGCGAAGGCAGCCCGAACGCGGGCCGCCACCCGAACCGGGGAGCCGAAATGCGATACCTGCTTACCCTTCACATGAACCCGGCCCTCTGGGCCACCCTGACCGACGACCAGAAGAACGCCGTCTACGAAGGACACGGTGCCTTCATCACCCTGATCACCGAGTCCGGCGAGATGGTCGAGACCAAGGCGCTCGCCGAGCCCGGCGAAACCAAGACCATCCAGGTCAAGAACGGTGTGGCGCAGACGAAAACCGGTGGCTTCGTCGAGTCCGAGGCCTTCCTCTGCGGCTACTACGTCGTCGACGTCGAAAGCGAGGAACGCGCTGTCGAGCTGGCCGCCAAGATCCCGGACGCGCAGTACACCGCCGTCGAGGTGCGGAAGGTCGTGCACGAAGGTTGACCTCGATCGAGGTCGAGGTTGCACCCTGAACCCATGACCACACCTGGGGAATGGGACATCGACGCCGTCGATCTCGACGCCTACCTGGCGCGGACCGGGCAGACACGCCGGCCGCCGTCGGCTGAAGCGTTGAAAGACCTCATGCGCGCGCACGTCCGGGCCATCCCGTTCGAGAACGTCGACGTCGTTCTCGGGCAGCACCAAGGGATTTCGCTCGACGTCGTGAGCGCGAAGCTCGTCGGACGGCGGCGGGGCGGCTACTGCTACGAACACAGTGGCCTCTTCGCCGCCGTCCTCGAACGGCTCGGCTACACCGTGCACCGGCTCGCCGCGCGCGTCCAGCCGCGGCGGCCGGGGCCCTGCACGCACATGACACTGGTCGCCGACGTCGACGGCCGGCAGTTCCTCGCCGACGTCGGGTACGGGGCAGGGATCCTCGACCCGATGCCGCTCGTCGACGGCCACGAAGCCGACCAGGCCGGCTGGCCGCAGCGGCTCGTCCGGAACGGTCACTGGTGGACGCTCCGAAAAGGCGACGAGGACATCCTCGAGTTCCCGCTCGACGAGATGCACCGCATCGACTACGAGGTCTACCACCACTACACGTCGACGCACCCGAAGTCGCCCTTCACCGGGCGGCTGGTGATCATGACGCTCGAACCCGGGGTCGGCCGGAGGCTGCTCGGGCGCGAACTCACCGTGGAAAAGCCGGACGGCACCAGCGAAACCAGCACCGTCGCGCCGGACGAGCTCGACGCCACCCTCAAGGACCTCGGCATCGAGCTGACGGCGGACGAGCTGGACCGGCTGAAGAACGTCTACTGACCGAACAACTCGGCCGCCGGCACCGGGCGGCCGAGGTGGTAGCCCTGCGCCTGATCGCAGCCGAGCGTGCGGAGCAGGTCCAGCTGCTCCGCCGACTCGACCCCTTCGGCGATCACCGTCAGGCCCACCGCGTGGGCCATCGCGATGATGCTCGTCACGATGGCCGCCGCGTCCCGGGACTCGGCGATCCCGGTGATGAACGAACGGTCGATCTTGAGCGTGTCCAGGGTCAGGCTGCGCAGCTGCGCGAGTGACGAATAGCCGGTGCCGAAGTCGTCGATCGCCAGCAGCACCCCCAGCGACCGCAGCGACGCCAGCACTTCCGCGGCCGCCGCCTGGTCGCGCATCAACGCGCTTTCGGTGACCTCCAGGCACAGCGCGGCGGCGGGCAGGCCGGTGTTCGCGAGCGCGTCCTCGACCGCGGGCACCAGGTGCGGGTCGTCGAGCTGGCGGGCGGACAGGTTGACCTTCAGCGTCAGGTCCAGCCTCTGGCCGGTGCGCCGCGCGGCGATCTCGCGGGTGGTCGCGCGGAGTATCTCCTTGCCGATCACGTTGATCAGGTCGCTCTCTTCGGCGAGCGGGATGAACTCCGCGGGCGGGATCGCGCCGTGCCGGGGGTGCGTCCAGCGCAGCAGCGCCTCGACCGCGACCATCTCGCCGGTCCGCAGGTCGACGACCGGCTGGTACACGGGCCAGAGCTGGCCGGAGCCGACCGCGTCGCGCAGGTCCTGCTCCATCCGCAGCCGCCGCTGCATCCGCTCGCGCAGGCCGACGTCGAAGAAGTGGTGACGGCCCCGCCCGAGCGTCTTCGCCTGATACATCGCCACGTCGGCGTCGCGCAGCAGGTCCTCGGCGCTGCGCCGGTCGTCGCGGCCGACGAGCACGACACCGATGCTAGCGTCGAGGTGCAGCTGCCTGCCGAGCACGCCGATCGGCTCGGCCAGTGCGGCCCGCAGGTGCTCGGCCAGCGCGCGGACTTCGCCGGGGTCGGTGACTTCGCCGGTGACGACCACGAACTCGTCGCCGCCGAGCCTGCCGACCAGGTCGTCGCGGCCGCAGCTGCGGCGCAGGCGCTCGCCGACGATCCGCAGCACCTGGTCGCCGACCGAGTGCCCGAGCGAGTCGTTGATGACCTTGAACTTGTCGAGGTCGAGGAACAGCACCGTGACCGCGCCCCGGTCACGGGCGTCCAGCCTGCCGAGCACCAAGGTCCGGTTGCCCAGCCGGGTGAGCGGGTCGTGGGTCGCGTCGTGGGCCAGCCGTGCGCTGATCGCGCGGGTCTCGGTGATGTCGGTGAACGACGTGACGACGGCCATCGCCGCCGGGTCGTCGGGGTTGAGCAACCGGGACGTCAGCGCCACCCAGACGTCGCGGCCGTCGGGCCGGCGCAGGCGGACGACCAGGCCGTTGTGCGTCACCCCGGTCCGCCGGGTCTGCACGGAAGGCATCTCGTCCGGCGGGAGCCACCGTCCGGACTCGGTGAACAGCACCAGCGTGTGGCACGGGACGCCGATCAGGTCGGCTTCGGCGACGCCCAGGATCCGGCAGGCCGCCGGGTTCGCCGCTTCGATGAGCCCGGACGCGCCCATCACGAGCACGCCTTCGTCGAGGGAAGCGACGACCGTGCGGTAGTTCTGCTCGGCCCGCCGCCGCGCGGTTTCGTCGGCGCAGACGAGCACGTATCCGTCGTTCATCTCGGCCGCCGAGACGCGGATCGCCAGCGGTGCGCCGTCCCGCCGCCGGTGCACCGCTTCCGCGACGCCGCCGCCGCGCCGGATGGCGGGCAGGTCGAGCGGGGCGCCGACGAGCTCGCTCGCGCACCGCCCGACGGCTTCGGCCGCGGTCCAGCCGTACACCGCCTCGGCGGCCGGGTTCCAGCTGGTCACGACGCCTTCGCCGGTGGTCGCGATCAGGGCGTCGCTGACGTGCGACACCAGCGCGGCCTGGTAGTGGAGGGCGTCGGCGGCGGCCTTCTTCGCCGTGATGTCGCGCATGACGACCTGGTAGGCGAGGTGGTCGTGGAGGCGCACCGACACCGTCTCCACCGCGAACTTGCTCCCGTCCAGCCGGCACATCAGGGCTTCGACGGGCTTGGTCGCCGCACCCGGCCCGGTCAGCTCGGCGAGCTTCTCCACCCAGGTCGGCTGCGACTCCTCGGCGACGAAGTCGGAGAACCGGCGCCCGACGACCTCGTCCGCCGACCGGGCGGCGAAGGTGTCGATGGCGGCGCGGTTCGCGTAGGTGAGGACACCGTTCCGGTGGACGCAGATCGCGTCCGGGCTCAGTTCGACCAGCTCGGTGGGGTCGGCGGATGGCTCGGCCGGCCCGCTCGCGGCGACGGCGTCTGCCTCCATGTGCGTCCGTCCCCGTGAAGTCGGCGGTTGACCCGTCGATTACACCACCGACTCCGGCTCGTGTATATCCGCCGGAATCGGGCCCCGGCCTGCGGCTACGCGCCACAGGCGCGGTCCCCAGAACAGCAACCCGAAGTGGGCGGCGAACGCGTGGCCGAGCAGCGTGACGATCGAATCGAGGCTCACCGGGTCGTCGCTGAGGTAGATCACCGCGATGAACGCCTCCATCGCGGCCAGTGCCCCCAGCCGCGCGCGGCCGCGCAGCAGGAACACAAGTGCGCCGGCCGTGGTGAAGAAGCCGTAGCTGACGCCGATGTCGAGCCAGAGGCCGGCGGAGCGCGGCAGGACGTGGGCGCCGATCAAGGCCATCACCGGAAGCTCGGTGACGAGCGTGGCGAGCACGTGGCCGGAGAAGAACACGGTAGCCACGCGGCGGGTGGCGAAGCGGCGTTCCAGCGGGGCGACAGCGACCGCGAAGATCACGGCGTAGGCGAGCCAGCCCTGGTCCGGGAGCCAGAACGCGCTGGTCAGCAGCGAGGTCAGCGGGCGCCGCCACAGGTTGTGGGCGTCGGTGCTGGAGAGCCGGAGCAGCCGTTCGGTCACCGCCGGGTCGGCGAACTCGAGCAGCAGAGTCGTTCCGAGCAGGACGATCAGGTAGCCGAAGGTGAACGGCGTCGTCTTCGGATTCGGGACGAACCGGAGCAAAGTACGCACGCTGACGGACGTCCGGGGGACCGGCTGTCTCGCCTTCAGCAGCATGGACTGAGCTTCGCCGGTCATGCTGGGAGTATTCCGAGCGCCGGCTTAGAAAACGCTGTGGACGTCACTCACGGTCAAGGACAGCGATCCGTGACAGATTTTTGCCGCTACTTCACCCATTCGGGGGGCTTGTACGGTAAGAATACGGTCACGATTCGGCCGAAAGGCCTCTCGGGAAGGTCTGTCGGGGTGAACGACGAGATATCGGTCGCCGAGTTGCTCGTCCGCGAAGGCTGGGGCGACAAGCCGCCACCGGCCAGCGCGCGCTGGCGGGTGGTCGCGGTGATGCTGGCCGTCGTCATCGGCTGCGGGGCCGCCGCGGTGCTGGTCGCCTTCGGCGGCACCACGCGTCAGGACGCCGCCCCGGTCGACCAGATCCAGGTCATCCCGTTCCCGCAGCGCACCACCGGCCTCGGCGGGGTGGACCAGGCCACCGACTCGCCGTCCGACAGCGGGATCGGCGGCGGCACCGGCGGCGAGGTCGTCACCGCGTCCGGCGAGCACCGCGGCACCGTCACCGAGGTGCCGGGCAGCACGCCGCCGGCCACGCAGAACAACAACGGCGGCAGCACCGAAACCACGGCGACGGCCACCACGACGGCCGGTCTCGTGCCGACGGGCACCTCGGCGGCCACGACCACGCCCCCGGCCGATGGTCGGCCGCCGACTCCGCCCCCTCCGCCGAAGCCCCGGCCGACGTCCTGCTTCCTGATCATCTGCTGGTGATCAGGCGAGTTTCTCCGCGATGTCGCTGAAGTCCGAGGTGTTCCAGCGCTCCGGGCGCATCACGATCGCGATGTTGCCGCCGTGGGTTTCGTCGGTCGCGTCGGTGTACGCCTCGCTCACGCCCGGGGGCAGGTAGCGGGCCGCCATCTCGTGCCGCTCCGCCTTGGTCATCGGCCACGACTTCACGACCGGTCCCTCGACCGAGACGTACTTGTAGACGCCGTCCTGCTGCTGGACGCACAGCGCGAACCGGCCGGCCGCTTCGATCAGCCGGGCCTTGCGCAGGCCGGGCGACGTCATGACGACGACGTCGCCGCCGGGCTCGTAGCGGTACCAGATCGGCGTGGTCAGCGGCGCCCGCCCGGGCTCGGCCGCGACGCTGAGCACGCCGACCTGCGGCTGGGCGAGGAACTGCTCGCGCTCTTCCTGGGTCATCTTGCGGGCCATGACTGCTCCTTAAGGCAAACTGATTTGCCTTAAAGCTAGCCACAGTGGGCTCACAAAAGCAAGCGGTCTTGCTTTAAGGTGGGCACATGACCCGACCAGGCGGCCGTAGCGCCCGCGTCCGCGACGCGGTGCACGAAGCCGTCGTCGAGCTGCTCGCCGCGGGCGAGATCGACGCCGCCATCCCGAAGATCGCCGAGCGCGCGGGCGTGAACCCGACGAGCGTCTACCGGCGCTGGGGCAGCCGGGACAACTTGCTGCTCGACGCCGCGGTGACGCGCCTGCGTTCGACGTCGCCGATCCCGGACACCGGTTCGCTGCGCGGCGACCTGCTCGGCTGGGCCGAAGGCGTCGAGCGTGCGATGCGTGACCCGCGCGGGCAGATCCTGCTCCGCGCGCTCGTTGCCACCCTGAGGCCGGAGGAGAAGCCGGTCGAATACCTCCGGGCCCGGGGGGACGACCTGCAGGCCACCCTCGACAAGGCCGCGGAGCGCGGCGAGCCGGTGCCGTCGGTCGACGAGGTGCTCGACTACGTGCTGGCTCCGCTCTACCTGCGCGTGCTGTTCCGGCGCCCGGTCGAGCCGGGCACCGGGGCCCGGCTCGTCGAACGGCTGCTCACGGCGCTTTGAGTGCGGTGGCTCCGTTAAGGGTCACCCAGGTGATGCGGGCGCGGATGCGGTTGCCGTAGCTGAAGAGGCGCAGTGCGCGGCTGGGTGCCGACAGGCTCATGCGCCGGGCGTGGTCGGTGGTGATGACCTCGGTGTGATCGGGGAACGCGATGCCCCAGGCGGCGATCCTCGCGTCGACGCGTTCGCCGTACTCCTGCACTACGGCGAACAACCGTGGCGCTTCCAGGGCGACCATCTCTTCGATGAGCGCGGAGAACTCGGATTCGTCGCAGAGTGGGTCTGCTCCGGCTGGGTCGTTCACCGTCGGTTCGGGTGTCATCACGTACTCCATCGGCGCCGGACCTGGTTCGTCGAGAAGCCTGGCGACACGGGTCGTGGATCTTCTCCGCTTGCCGTGTCGCCAGGGGCTACTGTGATCGCTTGTCAGAACTACAGAGCAGCCACGCTTCAATGTAGTGTGCTACAAAGTAGCGCGCTAGCCCTTGGCGTGGTCTTTTCGGGTGATGAATGAGCCATGAGCTCTGCCGGGAGGTGACGCCGATGGTCGAGTCGAGCCGGAGCGCGCTCAAGCGATGGATCGGCGTCGAGCTGAAGCGACTGCGTCAACGAGCCGAGTACGAGCGCGCCGACGTGGCGGAGCGCCTGGGCAAGACCGCCGCGTGGCCGGGCCACGTCGAGGTCGGCCGGAACCTGCCCAGCGCTGCCGATCTGGAAGTCCTGCTCACCTGGTACGGCCACGCGGACCGCATCCAGTTCTTCCGGACGCTGCTGTCTCGTGCCAAGAAGGGCAAGGACTGGTGGATCGGGTTCTCCGACGTCACACCCGAGTGGTTCACCATGTACCTGGGCCTGGAATCCATCGCCCGGCAGCTCAGCGGCTACGACGCCATGGTCGTGCACGGGCTGTTCCAGCTGCCTGAATACGCCGAAGCGATCATCCGCGAGGTCAATCCCACCTTGCCCGACGCCGAAGTGAATCGTCGCGTCGAACTGCGCATGGCGCGCCACGAGGTGCTCACTCACCGCACCGACCTGGAACCGCTGCAGGTGTGGCGTGTCATCGACGAAGCCGCGCTGCGCCGGGTCGTCGGGGGCCCGGCCGTGATGCGCCGCCAGCTCGAGCGGCTGATCAAGCTGGCCGAGCTGTCGAATGTCACGGTGCAGGTCCTGCCTGCCGCCGCCGGTGGTCACCCCGGCATCGAGGGGGCCTTCACGATCATGGACTACCCGGCCGAATTCGAGGACGACCCGGGCACCGTCTGGTTCGAGTCCCGCATCCGCGGCACGTTCATCGAAGACCCTGCCGAGATCGCGATCTACCGCGATGACCTGACCCGCATTCAGGTGAACAAGGCCCTCAAACCGGATCAGAGCATCGCCCTGATCAAGCAAGTTGCGAAGGAGATCACCCGGTGAACCAAGCTGAAGCCCTGACCGCCCTCCGTGATGCCGACGGTTGGTTCAAGTCCAGCGCCAGCGGAGGCCAGGGCGAGTGCGTCGAGGTGAACACCGCGACGACCGAATGGGTCGGCGTCCGGGACTCCAAGCTCGGCGCCGGCTCGCCTGTCCTGGCCTTCTCCCGTGATCAGTGGCGGGCGGCGCTCACGGCGCTTTGAGCAGGTCCGGCTCGCGGCGCTGTCCGAGGTGGTTGAACAGCAGGTTCAGCGAGAAGGCCAGGAACGCGGTCACCGTGATCGGGCTGCCGCCGATCGTCTGCAGCCAGGTCGGAAAGTGCTTGAAGAAGTCGGGCACGAACGCCGGGAGCAGCCCGACGCCGAGGGCCACCGCCACGACGAACGTGTTGTGGTTGCCGGAGAACTCCACCTTGCGCAGGTTCTGCACGCCGACCGCGGCGACCATCGCGAACATCACCACCGCGACGCCGCCGATCACCGGCTCCGGGATCGCCGCGATGAACGCGCCGATCTTCGGCACCAGGCCCATCAGGACGAGCACCCCGCCGGTCACCGCGGCGACCCAGCGGCTGCGCACGCCCGTCATCTGCACCAGGCCGACGTTCTGCGCGAACGCCGTGTCGGGGAAGGAGTTCATCACGCCGCCGAGGACGGCCGAGACGCCGTCGGTGGCCAGGCCGCGCGCGAGGTCGGCGTCGGTCGGCGGCCGCCCGGTGATCTCGCCGACGGCGATCAGGTCGGCCGTGGACTCGGTGAACGTCACCAGCATGACCACGCACATCGACAGCACCGCCGCGATCGGGAACGTCGGCGCGCCGAAGTGGAACGGCGAGGCGAGGCCGAACCAGCCCGCGTCGCCGATGCCGTCCCCGTGCACCAGGCCCATCGGCACCGCCACGACCAGCCCGATGACGAGTGCCAGCAGCGGCCCGACCTGGTTGGCGAATCCCCGCAGCACCCGCGTGAAGAACACGACCAGCGCGATCACGCCGAACGCCAGCGCGATGTGCGACGGCGCCGCGTAGTCCGGCGCGCTCGAGTCGTGCCCGGCGATCATCGCCGCGCCGGGTCCGACCAGCGAGACGCCGATGACCAGCAGCAGCGTCCCGGAGACCAGCGGCGGGAAGAAGCGGATCATCTTGGCGAACGGCTTCGCGATCAGCAGCCCGAAGACGCCGGACGCGAGCATCGCGCCGTACACCGCGGGCAGGCCGTACTGCGACGCGATGAGGATCATCGGGTTGACGACGCTGAACGTCGCGCCCGCCACCACCGGCAGCCGGATGCCGAGGACCTTCCCGATCCCGACCGCCTGGATCAGCGTCGCGATGCCCGCGACCAGGAGGTCGGCGTTGACCAGCAGCCCGATCGTCGCCGGGTCCAGCTTCAGCGCGCTGCCGACGATCAGCGGCACGGCGACCGAGCCGGCGTACATGATCGACATGTGCTGCAGGCCGAGCAGCGTCAGCCGTCCGGCCGGAAGACCTTCGTCGACCGGGTGTTTCGTCATGAACAGCCCCTTTCCGCCGGTCAGCCAATCGGTGACGGTGACGGTAGCAAGTCCCGCCCGTGATGATCTTGTTTCGAGGGGCGGCGCGAAGGCCGCGAATGTGTGACCATCGGTGCATGACTTCGGGCGGTATTTCCCAGGTGGGTCCGCCGTTTCGCGCCGATCACGTCGGGAGCCTGCTGCGGCCCCCGGTGCTGCGTGACGCGCGGCGGCGGCACGAAAGCGGCGAGATCGGCGCGGAGCAGCTCCGCGCGGTCGAGGACGACGCGATCCGCGACGTGATCAAGATGCAGAAGGCGGCCGGGCTGAGCTCGGCGACCGACGGTGAGTTCCGGCGTGCCTCGTGGCACATGGACTTCATCTACTCGCTCGGCGGGATCTCGAGGAGCGACGAGCGGCTGCACGTGAAGTTCCACAACCTGGCGGGCGACCTCGAGTTCAGCCCGCCGGGCCTGCAGGTCGACGGCAAGGTGCGGCTCGACGAGCCGATCTTCGCCGACCACTTCCGGTTCCTCGAGTCCCATGTGGACCCCGGCGTGACGCCGAAGCTGACCATCCCGTCGCCGAGCATGGTCTACTACCGCGGCGGCCGGGCCGCGGTGAGCGAGAGCGTCTATCCGGACCTCGAAGAGTTCTTCGCCGACCTGAGCACGGCCTACAAGGACCAGATCACCGCGATGACCGGCCTCGGCTGCCGGTACCTGCAGCTCGACGACACCAGCCTCGCCTACCTGAACGACCCGGCGCAGCGGGAGCTCGTCGCGCGGATGGGCGGCGACCCGGACACCCAGCACGTGCGCAACATCGCGACGATGAACGCGGCGCTGGCCGGCCGTCCCGATGGCCTGACCGTGACGACCCACCTGTGCCGCGGCAACTTCCGGTCGTCGTGGGCCGCCGAGGGCAGCTACGAGTTCGTCGCGGAGGCGCTGTTCGGGGAGCTGGCGGTCGACGGGTTCTTCCTCGAGTACGACGACGAACGCTCCGGCGGCTTCGAGCCGCTGCGGTTCGTGCCCAAGGACAAGAAGGTCGTCCTCGGCCTGGTCACGACCAAGCGGCCGGAGCTCGAGGACCCGGACGTCCTGGTGCGGCGGATCGAAGAGGCTTCGCGCTATGTCGACATCGACCGGCTCTGCCTGTCGCCGCAGTGCGGGTTCTCCTCGACCGAGGAGGGCAACGACCTGACCACGGACGACCAGCTGCGGAAGCTGGAGCTGATCGTCGCGACGGCCGACCGCGTCTGGGGAGGCAAATGATCACGTGCGTCGTCGACTACGTCATCGACGCCGCGAAGCTCCCCGACTTCGAACGCTTCGCCGCGGCGTGGATGCGGCTGGTGCAGCGCGAAGGCGGCGTCCACCACGGCTACTTCCTGCCGGCGGAGGGGGCGAGCGACGAAGCACGCGCGCTGTTCAGCTTCGAGAGCCTCGCCGCGTACGAGCGCTACCGGACGCTGTTCGGCGTCGACCCGGATTTCATCGAGGCCGACAAGATCCGCGAGGAAAGCGGGTGCGTGGTGCGGTACCGGCGGACGTTCATGCGCCCGCTGCTCCCGGACGACGAACCGGGCGACGAACCGGGCGACGAAGACGGGTGAGACACAGCGCGTCGCGGCCGCCGTCGGTCGTGGACCGGGTCCTCGATCTGCTGGGCGCGTTCACGGCCGAGCGGCCGCGGCTGACGCTGTCGGAGCTCAGCCGCCGGGCCGGGCTGCCGCTGTCGACCACGCACCGGCTGGCCGGCGAGCTGACCAGGCGCGGCGCGCTCGTGCGCGACGAAGCGGGCGAGTACCGCGTCGGGCTGTGGCTGTGGGAGGTCGCGTCGCTCGCGCCGCACGGCGCGGAGCTGCGGGAGAGCGCGATGCCGTTCCTGGAGGACCTCTACGAGGCCACGCACCAGAACGTGCAGCTCGCGGTGCTCGACGGGCCGGAGGTGGTGTTCGTCGAGCGCATCTCCGGCCGCGGCGCGGTCAACGTCCTGACGCGGGTCGGCGGCCGGCTGCCCGCGCACGCGACCGGCGTCGGCCAGGTGCTGCTGGCGCACGCGCCGGCCGAGGCGCAGGAAGAGGTCCTGACCGGCCCGCTGAAGACGTTCACGCCGAAGACGATCGGCTCGCCCGAGCAGCTGCGGCGGGTGCTGGCGGACGTTCGCCGCGACGGATACGCGATCAGCGACGGCCAGATCGAACTGGTCGCCCTGTCGGTGGCGGCGCCCGTGTACGACTCGACGGACGAGGTGGTGGCGGCGATCTCGGTCGTCGTCCCCGCCGAGGGGACGGATCCGCGGACGCTGATCCCGGCGGTGCGGGCGGCGGCGCGCGGCATTTCGCGGGTGCTGGGCGCGCCGCGGGCACTGCGGTCCTCCGGCGACTCCTCGACGGCTTGAGCCTCTTGTGATCGGATGAAAGGCATGGGTGGACAGAACACGGTTCTCGTCGTCGGGGCGGGGCAGAGCGGGTTCCAGGCCGTGGCTTCGCTGCGGGATCGCGGCTTCGACGGCCGGGTCGTGCTGGTCGGGGAGGAGCCGGGCGTGCCGTACCAGCGGCCGCCGCTGTCGAAGGCCTACCTGGCCGGGACCGCCGGGCAGGAACAGCTGTACCTGCGTGGTGAGGACTTCTTCGCCGAGAAGGACATCGAGCTGGTCGACGCCCGGGTCGAGGCCCTCGACCGCGGCGCGCGCGAAATCCGGCTCGAAGACGGCCGGAAGCTCGGCTACGACCACCTGATCCTCGCCACCGGCGCGCGCAACCGGCGGCTGCCCGTGCCCGGCGCGGACCTGCCGGGCGTGCTGACCCTGCGCACCCGCGACGACGCCGACCGGTTGCGCGCGTCGCTCGAACAGGCCGGGAACGTCGTCGTGGTCGGCGGCGGGTTCATCGGGCTGGAGTTCGCCTCGCACGCCGGCCGCCCGGTGACGATCGTCGAGGCGCAGGACCGGCTGCTCAACCGGGTCGCGACGCCGGAAATCTCCGCCTACTTCGCTTCGCTGCACCGCAAGGCCGGGCACACGGTGGTGCTCGGCCAGGGCGTCACGGCCCTGCACGGCGACGAGCGCGTCCGCGAGGTCGAGCTGTCCGACGGCACCCGGCTGCCCGCCGACCTGGTCGTGGTCGCCGTCGGTGTCGTGCCCGAGACGACGCTCGCTGCGGCCGCCGGTCTTCCCGTGGACAACGGCGTCGTCGTCGACGAGCACCTGCGCACGGCGGACCCGCGGATCTTCGCCATCGGCGACTGCGCGAACTTCCCGTGCGTGCAGGCCGGGGCGGCGACGCGGCTGGAGTCCGTGCAGAACGCCGTCGACCACGCCCGGTGCGTGGCCGCGGTGCTGACCGGCACGCCCGAGCCGTACGCGAGCCTGCCGTGGTTCTGGACGGACCAGGCGGGCGCGAAGCTGCAGATCGCCGGGATCCTCGCCCGGGCCGACCGGACGGTGGTCGCCGGCGACCCGGCCGAGGGCAAGTTCTCCGTGCTGTCCTTCCGCGACGACGTCCTCATCGCCGTCGAGTCGGTCAACCGGCCGGCCGACCACGTCGCCGCGCGGCGCCTGTTCGCCGCGGAGCCGCGGCCCGCGTACGCCGACCTCGAAGCGAGCGCCTTCGATCTCAAGGCACATCTGAAGGCGAGGGCGGCGTGATGCGCACCCAGGTCGCGGTGATCGGCGCCGGCCCGGCCGGGCTGCTGTTGTCGTTCCTGCTGCACGAAGCCGGAATCGACTGCGTGGTCCTGGAAGCGCGTGACCGCGAGTACGTCCGGCAGCGCGTGCGGGCCGGGGTGTGCGAACAGCCGACCGTCGAGCTGCTGACGTCGCTGGGACTCGGCGAGCGGCTGGCTGCCGAAGGGATGCCGCACGAAGGCCTGTCGCTGCGGTTCGACCGCGCCGACCACCGGATCGAGCTGACCGAGCTGACCGGGAAGACGATCACGGTCTACGGGCAGCAGGAGATCGTCAAGGACCTGATCGACGCGCACGAAGCCCGCGGGTACCCGATCTCCTTCGAAGTGTCGGACGTCTCTCTGTCCGATGTGGACACCGATCGGCCGCGGGTGGGTTACCGTGACGCCGAAGGGGTTGCGCGGACCGTCGAGTGCGACGCCGTGGCGGGCTGCGACGGGTTCCACGGGATCTGCCGTCCGTCTATTACGGACAGTGCGCTCACGGTGTACGAGCGCGAATACCCGTTCGCGTGGCTGGGTGTCCTCGCGCGGACGCCGCCGTCGCACCACGAGCTGATCTACACCTACCACGAACGCGGGTTCGCGCTGCACAGCATGCGGACGCCGGAGATCACGCGGCTCTACCTTCAGGTCGACCCGGCCGAGTCCCTCGCCGCCTGGTCCGACGACCGGATCTGGGCCGAGCTGACCGCCCGGCTCGAGGTCGAGGGCGACTTCACGCTGCGAGAGGGCCCGATACTCGACAAGGGGATCACGCCGATGCGCAGCTTCGTCGTGGAACCGCTACGCCACGGACGGCTGTTCCTGGCCGGCGACGCCGCCCACATCGTCCCGCCGACCGGCGCCAAGGGCATGAACCTGGCGATCGCCGACGTCCGGGTGCTGGCGCGGGCGCTGGAAGCGTTGCTGCGCGGGGACGAATCACTCGCGCAGTCCTATTCGGACACCTGCCTGCGCCGGGTGTGGCGGGCCGAGCACTTCTCGTGGTTCATGACGACGATGCTGCACACCGACCCGCACGCGGACGGCTTCGCGCGGCAGCTGCAGCTGTCGCAATTGCGCTACACGACGTCGTCGCGAGCGGCGGCGACCAGCCTGGCCGAGAACTACGTGGGGCTGCCCTTCGTCTAAGATCGTCAACTCAAGGTTGACGCACCTGTGTCGTCAACCTACAGTTGACGGCATGACCCTTCCGACCAGCGTCAAGCTCGACGACCTCATCAGCGCCATCAAGAGCAACCACGACAAGGACACCCTGGCTCAGCTGACCGACGCGGTCTACCTGGGCCAGCACCTCGGCGAGGTGGCCGACCACCTGATCGGCCACTTCGTCGACCAGGCCCGGCGGTCCGGGGCATCCTGGACCGAGATCGGCGCGAGCATGGGCGTGACGAAACAGGCGGCCCAGAAGCGGTTCGTGCCCAAGGTCGACCCCGGCGGCGACCCGAGCGGGGCGATCGAGCGTGTCTACGGCCGCTACACCGACCGGGCCCGGCACGTGATCGTCGAGGCCCAGAAGGCCGCCGTCGACCACGCCAGCCCGGAGATCGACACCGTGCACCTCGTGCTGGGCCTGCTCAAGGAGCCGGCGGCACTCGCCGCGGGGGCGATCCTCGCCCAGGGCGTGCAGTTGGACGCCGTCCGCGAAGCCGCCGAAGCCCGGCTGCCCGAGCGGGCCGAGGAGCCGTCCGTCCAGCCGCCGTTCAGCGCGGCTGGGAAGAAGACGCTCGAGCTGACCCTGCGCGAGGGGTTGCGGCTCGGGCACAACTACATCGGCACCGAGCACATCCTGCTGGCGCTGCTGGAACAGGGCGAGGGCACCGGTTTCGAGGTGCTCGACGGCCTGGGCGTCAAGAAGGACAAGGCCGAGGCGAAGATCCAGGGGGTGCTGGCGGAGATCCTCGCCGCCCGGAGCCAGTGAGACCCCTCCTGCTGGCGGCCGTGCTCGCGCTGGCTCTGGTGACCCTGCTCGCCTGCGCCTGATCGGGAAGGACCAGGGGGTCTTCCCGCCCAGGCTCGCCAAAAGCCGTGAATGGCACATTGAGGGACTCTAAGTCTCTCAATGTGCCATTCACGGACTTGTCAGGCGTCGGACTCCGGGCGGCCGTCGGCGGCCCAGGCCGTGTGGAACGAGCCTTCGCGGTCCACCCGGCGGTAGGTGTGGGCGCCGAAGAAGTCCCGCTGACCCTGAACCAGCGCGGCGGGGAGGCGGTCGGCGCGGAGGCCGTCGTAGTAGGCCAGCGCCGTCGAGAAGCCCGGCGTCGGGATGCCGAGCTTGACCGCCGTCGAGATCACCGAGCGCCACGAGTCCTGCGCGTCCTCGACGGCCTTGCGGAAGCCGCCCGACGTCAGCAGCGTCGGCAGTTCCGGCTCGTCGGCGTAGGCCGCGGTGATGTCGTTGAGGAACTTCGCGCGGATGATGCAGCCGCCGCGCCAGATCGAGGCGACCTTGCCGAGGTCGATGTCCCAGCCGTACTCCGTCGCGCCGGCCTGGATCTGGTTGAAGCCCTGCGCGTACGCGACCACCTTCGACGCGTACAGCGCCTGCTCGACGTCGTCGGCGAAGCGCTCCAGCGAAGAACCCGACAGCGGCGCCGCCGAAGGACCGCCGAGACCGCGGGCCGCCGCGCGCAGCGACTTCGACCCGGACAGCGAACGCGCGAAGACGGCTTCGGCGATGCCCGAGATCGGGACGCCGAGGTCGAGGCCGATCTGGACGGTCCAGCGGCCGGTGCCCTTCTGCTCGGCGGCGTCCTCGACGATGTCGACGAACGGCTTGCCGGACGAGGAGTCGACGTGCGCCAGCACATCGGCGGTGATCTCGATCAGGTAGGAGTCCAGCCGTCCGGTGTTCCACGTGCGGAACACGTCGGCGATCTCGGCCGGTGCGTAGCCGCCCGCGTGCCGGAGCAGGTCGAACGACTCCGCGATCAGCTGCATGTCGGCGTACTCGATGCCGTTGTGCACCATCTTCACGAAGTGGCCGGCGCCGTCCGCGCCGATGTGCGTGCAGCACGGCTCGCCGTCGACCTTCGCCGAGATGTCCTCGAACAGCGGGCCGAGCGACTCGTACGACTCCTTCGAGCCGCCGGGCATGATGCTCGGCCCGTGCAGCGCGCCCTCCTCGCCGCCGGAGACGCCGCTGCCGACGAAGTGCAGCCCACGCTCGCGCAGCGCCTTCTCGCGGCGGCGCGTGTCGGCGAAGTGCGCGTTGCCGGCGTCGATGATGACGTCGCCCTCTTCGAGCAGCGGCGCGAACTCCTCGATGACGGCGTCCGTCGGCCCGCCCGCCTTGACCATGATCACGACCTGCCGGGGCCGCTCCAGCGCGTCGACGAAGTCCTGCGCGGAGTACGCGGGGATGAAGTCACCCTCGTCGCCGAACTGCTCCACCAGCGCGCGGGTCCGCTCCTCGGACCGGTTGTGCAGGGCCACCGTGTGCCCGTGCCGGGCCAGGTTGCGGGCCAGGTTGCGGCCCATGACCGCCAGGCCGGTGACCCCGATGCTCGCCTTCTTGCTCATCCGAATCCTCTCGAAGTCTCTCTCGATTCAGACCCTAGTCCGATCGTGCGCTCAAGGGAGGCCACGGAGCGACGGCTCACTCAGTTCAGGAGAAGCAGCGGATCGGGCCCTTGTTGAAGGCGAGCATGTCCGTGATCGCCGCCACCAGGTCGATGTCCGCGCCCCACTCGGCGCCGTCCAGCTCGGCGTACGCCCGGTGCAGGTTCCCCGGCAGCCGCTCCTGCTCGCTCAGCGACGCGAAGTCACCCAGGTCGGTCTCCTTCGCCAGCTCCAGCGGCGACAGCCCGGCGGCCTTCCCGCGCTCGGCCGTCTTCTGGACGAAGGCCAGGTACGCATCGACCGTGTCGACGACGTCCAGCCCGCACGCCGGGCCGTGCCCGGGCAGGATCACCTCCGGCTCGAGTTCCCGGACGACGTCGAGCGCCTTGCGCCAGCCCGCCACCGAGCCCATCAGCGCGAACGGGCTCCCGCCGTTGAACACCAGGTCACCGGCGTAGAGCACACGCGGGCCTGGCAGCCAGGCCAGGACGTCGTTGGTCGTGTGGGCCGCGTGGCCGGGATGGATCAGCTGGATCTCGACGTCGCCGGCGTACAGCGTGAGCCGGTCGTCGAACACGATCTCGGGCGGCCGTGACCGCAGCTCGCCCCAGTCGCTGCCGACGAAGATCCCCTCGAACTTCTGGATGCCCTCGGCGGCCATCAGCTCGCGCGTCTTGCGGTGGCCGATCACCGCCGCGCCCGTGACGAGGTAGTTGCCGTTGGTGTGGTCGCCGTGGTGGTGGGTGTTGACCAGCGTCGTCACCGGGCTGCCGGTCGCGGCTTCGACCGTCTCCAGCAGCGCGCGCGTGCGGCGTTCGGTCGAGCACGTGTCGATCAGCACGGTGTGGTCGCCGGCGTCGACGAACCCGCAGTTGTTGATGTACCAGGAGCCGTCGGGCTGGACGTAGCCGTGGACCTGGTCGGCCAGCCGGGTGACGGTGGCGGCGGAGGGCGAACGATCGGTCACGGGGTCACTATGCCCCAGACGGGGCTCCGCCGGTTGGCGGAATAATTCGGAATTTCGCTGGTCCAGGCGAGTGACAACGCAGGTGACTGGCGTTCCGCGACGTTTCCTGGAACGCTGCGCGATGTCATCATCGAGATCCGCAAGGTGAAGCACTAGCCTGGGTGGGTTCGATAGTTCGCGCGCGACGGCGACCGGGAGGCCGCCGTCGCTTGGTAGTGGTCCGGGAGAGCAGGGCGATGGCCAGCACCGTCACCTCGCGCCGGAAGCAGCTCGGGAACGAGCTCCGGCATGCCCGCACCGCGGCGCGGATGACACAGCAGCAGGTTGCCGAGGTCCTCGGCTGCACCCAGGGCAAGGTCAACAAGATCGAGTCCGGTGCCGTCGGGGTGAAGCTCGGGGATGTGCGATCGATGCTGAACGCGTTCGGGATCAACGGCGAAGAGGCCGACACGCTGATGAACCTGGCGCGCGCCGCCGCCGGGCAGCGCGGCCACTGGTCGGGCTACCGCTCGGTGGTGCCGCACTGGTTCCGCACCTTCACGGACCTGGAGCCCGCGGCCGCGGAGATCCTCACCTGGCACGGTGAGCGCATCCCCGGCCCGCTGCAGTCCGAGCACTACATGCTGAAGCAGTTCACCGAGGCCGGCGCGACGGACGTGACGTCGCTGGTGCGCAACCGCCTCGACCGCAAGGCGGTGTTCGAGCAGCAGCAGCCGCCGTACTACCGGTTCATCATCAGCGAAGGCTCGCTGCGCCGGGCTCCCGGCGGCTACGCGCCCGCGGTGATGCTCGACCAGGTCGAGCACCTGCTCTCGCTCGAGAAGCACCCGCGGGTGTACGTGCACGTACTGCCGTTCGGGGCACGGCTGGCCGCGGTCCCCAACGACTTCACGATCATGCGGTTCCCGGACCGCACGCGGGACTTCGTCTACATCGAGCACTCCGCCGGCGGGCTCTACCTCGACGACGTCAAGGACTTCAACATCTTCGTCGACTCGTGGGACCGGCTGCGCGGCGCCGCGCTGGAGCGCCAGGAGACCCGGCAGTTCCTCAAGGAGCTTGCGGAGGGTTACCGCGCCCAGATGCAGCAGATCCAATAGGGCGAATGGTGGCGCGAGCCGTCCCCGGTGGTGAACAACTGTCGGTAGAGTGGGCCTGTTGCGCTCGAATTCACCGGAAGTGCCGCGCGAAGGGGACGTCGTGGACCCCGACTTCCTTCCCGAAGCCATCGACCTCGACCGGCCGAACATCGCGCGCATCTACGACTGGGCCCTCGGCGGCACCGCGAACTGGGCGATCGACCGGCAGTACGGCGTGCAGGCGGTGCAGGCGTTCCCGCTCGCGAAAACCCTCGCGCGCGGCAACCGCGACTTCCTCGGCCGGGCCGTGCGCTACTGCCTCGCCCAGGGCATCACGCAGTTCCTCGACCTCGGCAGCGGCATTCCCACGTCGGGCAACGTGCACGAGGTGGCCGACGACTACGCCGACGACACCCGGTGCGTCTACGTCGACCACGAGCCGGTGGCCGTCGCGCACGGGCGGATGCTGCTGGAGGAAGCGGGGGATCCCGAGCGCCACGCCGTGCTGCACGCCGACCTGCGCGACGTCCAGGACGTCTGGGAAGGCGCGCTGGCCACCGGCGTCCTCGACCCCGACCGGCCGATCTGCCTGCTCACCGTGGCGGTGCTGCACTTCCTGCCGGACGTCACCGGCGTTTGCGAAGCCGTCCGCGACTACCGGAGGCTGCTGGCGCCCGGATCGGCGTACGTCCTTTCGCACGCGACCGAAACCGGCGTCGAAGGCGAAGAGCTGGAGCAGATCCGGCGGCTGGTCAAGCTGTCGGAGCGGTCGAGCTCGCCCGCGATTTCCCGGTCGCTCGACGAGATCGCCGCGTTCTTCGGTAACTTCGAGGTGGTCGAGCCGGGAATCGTGCCTGTGGGAGAGTGGCGCCCTGAGCCCGGTGCCGCCACGGTCCCCCTCGCGAGCGTGGTCGGCGGTGTCGGCCGCAAGCCTGGAGGACAAGATGACGAAGGATCCCGAAGCGCCTGAAGGCGTCGACCTCGAGCGGCCGAACGCGGCCCGCATCTACGACTGGTTCCTCGGCGGCAACGCCAACTGGGCCATCGACCGGCAGTTCGGCGAGCAGGCCGTCAAGACGTTCCCGATGATCAAGACGGTCGCCCGCGTCGGCCGGGACTTCCTCGGCCGCGGCGTCCGGTACCTGGCGCGCAACGGCGTCGACCAGTTCCTCGACCTCGGATCGGGCGTCCCGACGGTCGGGAACGTCCACGAGGTCGCGGCGGAGGTGAACCCGGACGCGCGGTGCGTGTACGTCGACAACGAGCAGGTGGCGGTGGCCCACTCACAGATCCTGCTGGAACGCGAAGGCGTTGCGGACCGGCACGCGGTGCTGCACGGCGACCTGCGCGACCCGGCCGACATCTGGAAGCGCGCGCTCGACACCGGAGTGCTCGACCAGAACCGCCCGATCGGCCTGATCATGGTCGGCGTCCTGTACTTCCTCGGCGAGGACGAGCCGGTGGCCGAGATCATCCAGAAGTACCTGTCGCTGCTGCCGTCCGGCTCGTACTTCCTGTCCTCGCACCTGACGAGCGACGGCATGGCGGCGATGGCCGACGCGGAGAGCCGCGAGTCGATCATGAAGCAGTACGACCGGTCCAGCACCCCGCTCCACCTGCGGACGCGCGCGGAGTTCACGTCGTTCTTCGAAGGACTGGAGCTGGTGGAGCCGGGCATCGTGTACCTCCCGGAGTGGCACCCGGAGGAGATCGAGTCGAGGGCCACGAAGAAGCTCGCGAACGACCCGGCGTTCGTCGGGCACCTGTGCGGCCTCGGCCGCAAACGGTGACGGCCGCCTACGACACGGCCGCCTATGACACGGTCGCGGTCCAGTACGCCGAGTTCGTCCGCGAGGTCTGGGACGACCACCCCCTGGACCGCGCCGCGTGGACGGCGTTCGCGGATTCCGTGCGCGGCCGCGGCCCGGTCGCCGACCTCGGCTGCGGCCCCGGCCATCTCACCGCGCACCTGCGGTCACTGGGCCTCGACGTGTTCGGCGTCGACGTGTCCCCGGCGATGATCGAGCTGGCTCGCGCGGCGGAGCCTTCGCTGCGGTTCGAGGTCGGTTCCATGGCGGCGCTGGACCTTCCCGACGCGTCGCTCGCCGGGATCCTGTCGTGGTACTCGGTGATCCACACGCCGCCGGCGGAGGTGCCGGGCTTCTTCGCCGAGTTCACCCGGACGTTGGCCCCGGGCGGTCACGTTCTGTTGGGCTGCTTCGAGGCCGACGGCGGGCCGGTGACGGCGTTCGATCACAAGGTCACGACGGCCTACCGCTGGCCGCTGGACGAACTGGCGTCGATGGCGGCCGCGGCCGGCCTCATCGAAACCGGGCGGATGTACCGGCAGCCCGCCGAAGGGGAGCGTCCCTTCAGCCAGGGCCGCCTCTTCCTGCGCAAACCGTAGCCACGCCCGCCAAAGTCCGTGATGGCCACCTTGAGGAACTTCAAGTTCCTCAAGGTGGCCATCACGAACTTGAGACCTGGCGAAAGTGCGAGAGCCCCGGTTCCGAAGGGAACCGGGGCTCTTGTGGTGGTACGGCAGTTCAGGGCTTCAGGCGCGCGAGCCCATGCGGCCGCGCAGCAAGGGCGTCAGGTCGATCGCGGCCTCGAGCGGCCGGGTGGTGCGGACCCCGTCGGAATAGCGCTGCAGCGGGAGGTCCTGGTCCGTCGCCCACGTCGTGGTCTTGCGCAGTGGCGCCTGGATCAGGCTGAAACCGAAGCGGTTCCTCAGTTCGTTGCCGATTCCGCGGCGGCCGCGGTGCTCTTCCTCCTCGCGGCGCAACAGCGAGTTCAGCCGGACGGCCATCGTCTACACCCCCAGCTCTCGTCGCGGTGACCGGACGCGTTCGCCGCCGGTCAGTCCGAGACAGGGTTCGCACGGCATACCGACCCCCGGGGTCAGCCATTCGACTTGGGCGCGCGTAAGCGCTTCCCCACACCTGGTTCGGACCAGCTCGTGGGTACTGCGGGCGGCGTCCAGGTCGAACACGTGGACCACCCGGCGGGCCTCGCCGGTGGTCCCCCTGGCGAGCCTGCCCAAGACCTGTACGCCCGGTGGCGCACTGTCCTCGACGATCACGCTGATCCTCCCCCATGAGGTCGTGGCCGTTGCTGGGATCGGTTCGGTTCCGGCACTCGTCCTGCGTCGACGACCGCCCGTCGCGGGCAGGCTGTCGTTCGCCGACGCCGGCGCCCCGGCCGATGCGATTAATCCTACTCCTGGAATAATCTTCATGTCGAGACCGGAGCCAGTTGATCACCCGCTTGGCCCTGTGGCGTACTCCATTGAGACACTGAGTAGCCGGGAGCGGGTACCTTCGACCAGGTCACGGCCGCGCCCCCCAACGATCCTCGGAGGTACGACCCATGGCGGATTATCCGTCGTTCGCGGATTACGATCCGAACACGGCCGTGTCCCTGTTCCAAGAGGCCGCCTGGGAGAAGTCGTTCGCCAGCGAGCCCAACGGCGGCAGCTGCGTCGAGGTCAACCTGGGTCGCGAAGGGATGATCGGGGTCCGGGACACCAAGCTCGCGAGCAGCCCGGTCTTCGTGTTCGACACCGCCGAGTGGGAAGCGTTCCTGGTCGCCGTGAAGGCGGGGCAGTTCGACCTGCCCGCCTGAGTCCGCCGCGCAGCCGGTGATCATGATCACCGGCTGGACGCCGGCTGTGTCCGTGAAGGCTGTGCCTCGAAAGACATGGTGCCCTCGAACAACATGGTGAAGGCCCCCTTCCCCGTCCTCTGCGGTGAAGGAGGCCTTCGCGACGCCGTGAATACGCCTGAGTGCCGGATGTGAGGGGAATCTCACCCGATTGCCGGAAGCTCCCCACCCCGCAGCCGGCCGCGGGTCCGGCGCCAGGCCACCACGACGAGCACCACCAGCCCGATCAACGGCAGCGTGCTGATCGCCCAGCTCACGCCCATCGGCGGCCCCGGCTGTTCCTGCACCGGCAACGCGCGCAGCTCGCCGGTGCCGGACCCGGCGGGCCCGTTGACGGTGAAGTGGAACGTCCAGGCCCCCGGCCGCGGCATCGAGCGGACGTCGAGTCCCCAGACGTCACGTTTGCGCGGGTGGCGGACCAGGCGCTGGGTGCGGTTCTTGATGCCCTCCGGGTTGATCAGCGTGAGCGTGCCGGACTTCCCCTCGATCCCGCCGTCGGGGATGAACGTGAAGTCCAGTGACTGCATGGCCTTCACCGGCCAGGAGCTGAACCCGACCGTCAGCCCGTACGGCCCGGCCTGCACATGTTCGGTGTGCACGATGTTGACCGGCTCGTACGCGTTCGCCGGCGCCGCGGTGGCGAACAGCAGGCCGGCGACGGCGGCCAGGGCGAGCACAATCCGTCTTGTGGGGGTTCCGGGTGGCGGAGCCCCCGGCCGGGGCGGAGCCCCGAATGACAACGTCTTACGCATCAGCGGTTTCCCCCTTCTTCGCGGGCGCCAGCAGGCAGAGCATCCCGCCGAACCGCCACCCGGCGAACCCGCCGAGCAGCCCCAGTGCCGCGCTGAGCACGGCGGTCGTCGTCAGGTACCAGACCGGCGGCAGGTGCGCGCCGGTGTAGAGCAGGACGCGCTGCACCGGCAGGCTCAGCCCGATCAGCAGCCCGGCGATCCCGCCGGCGACCACGGACACGCGGCCTGCGCGCCACTCGCGGCGGCGGCCGGCGAGGTACACCAGCTCCATCAGCGCGGCGACCGGCAGCAGCGCCATCGGCGCCAGCGACGGCATCTCCGGCACGCCGGAAACCGCGTCGCGCAGCGGCAGGTCGACCATGTCGGCGTACGCCTTCGCCGCCCACGGCGAGAACCACCAGAAGACGCCCTGCACGGCCGCGACCATCGCCGCGGTGCCGACCGCCCCGCCCGGACGGCGGAGGAACCCGGCCCCGACCGTGACCAGCAGCACCACCATCATCGACGTGCCGATCCCGACGGCGTCGGCGTAGTCGTCCGGCACCTGCTGCAGCCCGAGCGCCAGCACCGGCCCGAACGTCAGCAGCACGGCCAGCGACGCCAGCGTGCCGAGCCGGCCCCAGCGGTGCTCGCGCGCCGCGGCGAACACCGCGGTCGTGCCGATCAGCGACACCGTGATCGACAGCAGCAGCCCGATGTGCGGCGGCGAGTCGATGACCGCGTCGAAGCCGTAGAGCCCGTGCCACCACTGGTCCCACAGCCCGTACAGCAGGAACGTCGCTGCGCCGACGCCGGAGACCAGGTAGCCCAGCGGTGCCGCGAACGTCCGGCCGAAGACGTTGACCACGCGCCCGCCGACCCGCGGGTCGACCGGCCGTCCCGCGCGCCGCGCCGCCGTCGTCAGCAGCACGACGGCGAGGCTCGCCAGGCCGACGACCGCGCTGCCCGCGTACAGGAACAAGTGCGGCAGCGTGAAGAACGTGTCCGGCCCGACGTCGCTGTGCCACTGGATGTCCCAGGTGAGCCCGACCAGCGACAGCAGCGACCCGCCGAGCACGACGTTCGCCGGCAGCAACCCCGTTCGAGCCTGTTTCGCCACCGACGTGGTGCGCACGCCGGATGCGGTGAGATCCATTCCCCCGACCCTTTCTACTTGACCAGCAACGGAAAAACGACTTGGGCGGGCCCGCCGGGGCCGCGCAGTGACACGGTGATCTCCCACTGCCCGGCCATCGGCAGCCCGACGTCCGCGACGCGGAAGCGGCCGGGCCCGTCCGGCGCGGCGGGCACCGGCGCGAACGCGTGCCCCATCGGAGCCATGACCGGCGCGACCGTGACGGCGTCGGGCGCGGGCCCGGTGACGCCGAGCGTGAACGTGTTGCCGCCGATGCGCGGCTCGTCCGCGGAGAACTGGACGGTGTACGGCCCCGAAACCGCTTGCTGCGCAGTGGGTTTGGCGTTGCCGCCGCCCCAGATCAGCCACGCCACCCCGGCCGCGACGACCAGCGCGACCACGGCGATCAGCACGCTCGGGCGTTTCATCGGCCGGCTCCTGTCATCGGGACGTCCACCACGGCGGGGATGGTGAGCACGCGGTAGCCGCGTTCGGCCTGCAGCCAGATCCGGTACCGGCCGGGTGCGGCGAAGGTGTAGGTGAAGCTGACGTCCGGGCCGTACGCGGCCACGGTTTCGTCGGGGCGGTCGAGCTGCCCCGCGACCGGCGGGATCATCGCGTGGACGTGCGCCCACGTGGGTGCCTTCGCGGCGCTTTCCCCGACCGGCCCGGTGATCGGGCCCGCGATGACGAGGTGACCGAGCATGCCCAGCCACGGCTGGAGGTCCTGGGTCCGGAAGTGCGCGGTGATCGTCGTCGGCGTGCCCGGGCTGATCGTGAGGTCGACCGGCGTGCCTTCGACCGTCCGCGGCCCGGCGCCCGCCGGTTCGGGGGCAGGCGCGGCGCTGCCGGTCATGTCCACAGTGGACCGTGCAAGCTGGACTCCGCCGCCGCGCCGGACGAGCTCCGCGGCGACGGCATACGTGCCCGCTTCCGGATCGGCGAGGCGGACGCGGTAGTCGCCAGGGCTGACGCGCACCGGGTGCAGGTGGCTCATCCGGCCCGACGGCGAGACGACGACGAGGTGCACGAGGGCGTTGTCGTGGACGAGCAGGTCGTCGACCGGACGCCCGGTGGCGCCGTCGGTGAGACTCAGCCGCAGCTCACCGCGTTCGGTGCGGACGGCCAGGTTCACCGGCGGCCGCGAGTAATCCACTGTGGACAGCCGGGCGTTGGCGTACGGATCGGTGACGTTGTCGAACGTCGGGTCGAGCTGACTGCCCGGCGCGGGTGGCGGGGGAGTGCTCGCCGACAGCAGCGCTCCGGTCACGGCGACGGCGATTGCGGCGACGGCGCCGCCCGCCGGAATCAGCGCGAAGGCGGTGCGTCTCGCTCTGACCCCGACGAGCAGGGCGAGCAGCAGGAACGCGCCGGCGGCGACGAACCCGCCGTAGGTCGCCTTCTCCCACGGCGGGACCACGCGAGCGGGCACGATGAACGGGATCGTCGCGGCCGGGCCGGTGCCGTCGGTCAGCGAGAGTTCCCACGGTCCCGGCTTGTCGACTCGCAGGTTCCCCGCGTAGACGCCCGGTTCGGCACCGAGGACGACGTCGGCCCGCGACGTCACGACACCGTCGGCCGCGACGGTCAGGTGCAGCGTGCCGGGCGCGGTGCCGCGGTGCGTCACGACGTCGACCCGCAACGGCGACGGCGTCACGTCGACCCGGCGGATGATCACGGTCAGGTCCCGCGCGCCGAGCGTCTGCGCGACCTGGATGTCGGCGCCGGACGGCGCGCTGTCGGCGTGCGCGGTCCCGCCGCCGGCCCCGATCCCCAGTACGGCCAGCAACAGCAAAAGCGCGAGTTTCGGTTTGCTCCCCATCGTGCTTTCGAACCTAGCCAGGGCACGGGGTGGCGGGCGTCACGGCGGGGAGGGAACTCCGGTCCCCGGTTCGGGGGACCGGAGCACCCGGGGAACTCAGGGGCAGAGGAACTTCCTCAGGTGCGCGACGACTTCGTCCGGCTGTTCCTCGGGCAGGAAGTGGCCGCATTCGGCGAGGGCGGCGCCGGTGACGTCGTCCGCGTACTCCTGCCAGATTTCGAGCGCCGGGAGCGTGCCGAGCAGGCCGTTCGCGCCCCACAGCGCGAGGAGTGGCTGGGTGACGCGCTTCCCGGCTTCGTAGTCGGCGTCGTCGAGCTCGGCGTCGTCCGGGAAGGAGGCGCGGTAGTCGTCGAAGCCGGCCCTGAGCGCTCCGGGCTGGGAGAAGGCGCGGACGTACTCGGTGACGGCGTTCGCGTCGAGGGCGTGACGTTGATAGGTCCAGCGCTCGAAGAAGTAGCCGAGGTAGGCGGCGATGTTCTGGCCGGCGAGCAGTTCGGGGAGGTCGGGCTGGAGGTGGAAGAGCCAGTGCCAGCACGCCTTCGCGACGCCGGTGTCGAGCCGTTGCCACATCGCGCGGGTCGGGGCGATGTCGAGTACGGCGAGGCGTTCGACCTGGTCCGGGCGATCGAGGGCCCAGCGGTGGGCGACCCGGCCACCGCGGTCGTGCCCGGCCACGGCTGTCCTGGCGAACCCGAGGTGTCCGGCCAGCGCGGCGACGTCGGCGGCCATCGTGCGCTTGTCGTAGCCGCCCTTCGGTTTGTCGGTGCGGCCGTAGCCACGCAGGTCGGGGGCGATCACGGTGTGCGTCTCGGCGAGGGACCCGATGACCTTGTGCCAGCAGTGCGACGTCTGCGGCCAGCCGTGCAGCAGGAACAGCGGCGGGCCGTCCCCGGCGGTGAGGTAGTGCATCCGGATCCCGTTGACCGTGGCCATGCTTTCTAACCGGTTCATAGGGTTGGAAAATAGCCGCACTTCTAACTGTTCGCAACGGTTAGAATGCGGGCATGGAGTGGGCCTTCGACGGCGGACGGCCGTGCCTCGACCTGGTCAACACGCTGCGCTCCCGGTACGCCGACGGCGTCGAGCTGCTGACCGGGCCCGACGCGCTGGCCGAGTGGCTTTCGCTTGCCGGGTTCACCGCGGGTCCGGTGCCGGTGACGGCGGGGAACGTACTCGCGGCGAAGGCGCTGCGAGAGGCGATCGACCGCGTGCTGCTGCCGCCCGAGGAGCCGGCGAAGATGGACGTCGACCTGGTCAACAACGCGGCGGCCGCGGCACCGGCGCCCTCGCCGCGCCTGGTACTGACCGACGGCGTGCTCAGGCGCGAGATCCCGGCCCCGAAGGACCCGGTGGCGGCGGCGTTCGCCGTCCTGGCAGCGGACGCGATCGACCTGGCGACGAGCGACGCGGAGGTGCGGATCTGCGCGGCGGACGACTGCGGGATGAGGTTCTGCGACGCCTCCCCGCGGCGGAACCGCCAGTGGTGCTCGATGGCGCGGTGCGGGAACCGTGCGAAGGCCCGGGCGCACTACGCGCGCACGATCGGCCGCGAGCCACGGCCCGGCGAGGCTCGCTAGCCCGGCCCAAAGGTCTTGAATGAGTCATTCAAGACGTTCGCCCTCGCGGCCGAAGTCATGAGGGGCACCCTCATGGCGTTTCAGAAGCGGGTGGTGCGCGCGATCAGGCTCCGCGCAGCAGCATCATCAGCGGTTCGGCCACCGGGGTGTCGGTCTCGCCGGTGGCCAGCCGCCGCAGCTGCAGCCCGGCGATCAGCGCGACCACCGGACCGGCCAGCCGCCGCGCCTGCGGCACGTCCAGGGCTTCGAGGATCGTCACGGCCAGTTCGTCGTACGCCGCGAAGCAGCGCGAAGAAGCCTCGTGCAGCTCGGGATCCCGCGCGGACTGGAGGTACAGCTCGTGCGCGCCGAGCTCGTCGGCGCCGAACGGCAGCTGCGCGATCACGTGCTCCACGAGCGAAGCCGCCTGCTCCACGCTCAAGCCGTCTGCGCGGTAGCCGTCGACGATCGCGCCGAGCTTCGCCGTCTCGTCCTCGACGAACAACAGCATCGCTTCGCGCAGCAACGCGGTCTGGCTGGGGAAGTGGTAGGTCAGTGTGCCGAGCGAGACGCCGGCCGCGGCGACGATCCGGCGGTTCGTCAGGCCGCCGACGCCGTGCTCGCCGACGACCGTCAGCGCGCCGCGCAGGATGGCTTCCCGCGTGCTCACCACCTTGTCGCGGGATGCCGCTCCGGCCACCGTTCGACCTCTTCCAGTTGCGCGGCGAGGGAGATCAGCCGCTCCTCGGCGTGCGACGGGCCGAGCAGCTGCGCGCCGAGTGGCAGACCCTCGGCCGTCAGCCCGGCCGGGACGTTGACCCCCGGCCAGCCCAGCACGTTCCACGGCCAAGCGTACGGGCAGGCGGCGATCATGGCCTGGTCGGTCTCCCAGCCGGACAGCCCGTCGAACGTGCCGATCGGCGGCGGCGGGGTCGCGGTGGTCGGGGTGAGCAGCACGTCGACGCGGCCGAACACCGAGCCGATCCGCCGGTGCAGGCCCGGCTCGAGGGCGCGCGCCAGCCGCAGCGCGGGCCCGGCCAGCAGGCGGCCGTGGCCGGCGTTGCTGCGCGTACGCGGGTCGAGCCCGGTCCGGTCGGGCACCCGCAGCGTCCAGTCGCGGACGCCGGTCAGCGAACGCGGCAGGAACGTCAGCCCGATCAGACCGTAGTCCGGTTCGGCCTCGACGATCTCGTGGCCCAGCCCGGCGAGGGATTCCGCGAGCCGCCGCACGCTCGCTTCGACGACCGGGTCGAGCCGGGTCTTGGTGGCGGTGAACGGGATCCGCGTCGACAGCCCGATCCGCAGCCTGCCGGGTTCGCGGGTCGCCGCGGTCCGGAAGGTGTGGCCGGTGGCGGCCGCGACGTCGAGCAGCAGAGCGGCGTCTTCGACCGTGCGGGCGAGCGGGCCGAGCACGGTCAGGCCGTGGAACAGCTCGCCGCCGGTGGGGATCCGCCCGCGCTGGGTCTTGATGCCGACGAGCCCGGTCCACGCGGCGGGGATGCGCACCGAACCGGCGCCGTCGGACCCGAGCGCGGCCGCGATGGCCCCCGACGCCACCGCGGCCGCGCTCCCGCCCGAAGAACCCCCGGGGGTGTGGCCGGGGTGCCACGGGTTGCGCGTCACGCCGAAGGCGGGGCCCTCGGTGAACGGCCACTGGCCCAGCTCGGGGGTGTTCGTCTTGCCGATGATCACAGCTCCGGCTTCGCGCAGCAGCGCGACGGCGGGCGCATCGGACGTCGCGCACGGGAACTCGCCGACGCAGCCGAACGAAGTGGGCAGGCCGGTGAGGTCGACGTCGTCCTTGATCGCGACCGGCACGCCCAGCAGCGGCGCGCGCTCGCCGGCGTTCAGGCGCCGGTCCGCCTCGGCGGCTTCGGCGCGGGCTTCGTCGTCACGCAGGTGACGGAAGGCGTTGAGCGTCGGCTGGCTCGCGTGCGCGCGGCCGAGCGACGCCGCGGTGAGTTCGGCCGAGGTGATCTCGCCCGCGGCGAGCTGCGCGGCCTGGGCGGCGAGGCCCGTGAAATCGAGGCTCGTAGCGGTCATGGCGGCCCCCCGAAGGTTCTCGTTCGTTCGAACGAACGTTACCGGATACCAGCGGTCTTCGGCTACTCCCGATGAGTTTTCGCCCGCCAGGACGTCTACCCGTCCAACGACTACGTGAGGAGAAACCATGGCCACGGTGCACGCGGGCATGAGCATGTCGCTGGACGGCTTCGTCGCCGACCGCGACGGCGGTACGGCGCGGCTGTCCGGCCCCGCCGCCTCGAACGGCAGCGAGTGGATGACCGACCTGATCCGGGAGACGGGCGCGGTCGTCCTCGGCCGCCGCTCGTTCGCGATGGCCGAGGACCCGGACTGGTACGTCGGCAACTACGAGTTCCAGGTCCCGATCTTCGTCGTCACGCACACGCCGCCGGCCGTGCCGCCCAAGCAGGACGAGAACCTCACCTTCACCTTCGTGACCGACGGGGTCGCCTCGGCGGTCGAGCAGGCGCGGGCGGCCGCGGGGGAGCGGGCGGTCAAAGTGATCGGCGCGAGCGTGGTCCGGCAGACCGTGCGAGCCCGGCTGGCCGACGAACTGCACGTCCAAATCGCCCCGGTGCTGCTGGGCGCCGGGCTGCCGTTGTTCGGCGATCCCGGGCTCGACGGCGTCACGCTCCGGCGGGTCGGCGTGCGCGAGGTCGGGCCGCACACCGAGCTCCGCTTCAAAGTGCTTTAGTGGTGGGAAAGCGAGCCTGGAGGGCCGATGACGTTCGAATTCGCCGGATTCCCGGATGCCGCGCTGGCCGCGATCCCCCGCGTCGACCTGGGCGGCTGGCCGACGCCGCTGGACGCGGCGCCCCGGCTCGGCGAAGCACTCGGCCTCACCAACCTGTGGCTCAAGCGCGACGACGTCCACCCGCTCGGCGCGGGCGGCAACAAACTCCGCAAGCTGGAATACCACCTCGGCGCCGCCCGGGAAGCCGGCGCGGACACCGTGATCACGTTCGGCGCCCTCCAGACCAACCACGGCCGCCAGACCGCCGCCGCGTGCGCGAAGCTCGGCCTGCGCTGCGAACTCGTCCTCACCGCCAAGGTCCCGCGCGACGGCGACGCGTACGAGCGTTCCGGCAACATCCCGCTGGACAAGCTCTTCGGCGCGACCGTCCACGTCTGCACCGACGGCGAGGAGACCGGCCGCACCTACGACCGCCTGGTCGCCGAAGCCGCGCAGGACGGCCGGAAGGTCGCGACGATCCCCGTCGGCGGCTCGAACGACCTGGGCGCCCTCGGATACGTCCGCGCCACGCACGAACTCGCGACGCAGCTGGCGGAACGCGGCATCGAGCGGGCTCACCTCGTCGTCCCGCACGCCAGCGGCGGCACGGCGGCCGGGGTCGCACTGGCCGCCGGGCTCCTCAAGAACCTCGGCGTCGGCATCGCCTGCGTCAGCCACCCGCTCGACGAGGCCACGGAGAACCTGCGCGAACTCACCTCCGGCGCGGCGAAGCTGCTCGGCGTCGAACCGCCGTCACTGGACCACGTCCGGCTGGGCGACTCGACGCTCGGCCCCGGCTACGGCATCCCGACCGACGCGGTCTGGAACGCGCTACGCCTCTTCGGGCGCACCGAGGGCGTCGTGCTCGACCCGGTCTACACCGGCAAGGTGGCCGCCGCGCTGATCGAATGGGCGGGCCACTTCGCCCCGGACGACCACGTGGTGTTCCTGCACACCGGCGGCATGCCCGGCCTGTACGGCTACGCGCCCGAACTGGCGGTGGCCGTCGAAGGCTGATTCCAGCCGGGTCGCCAGCCACAGCAGCGTGCACAGCAGCACGACGTCGGCGAGCAGCAGCAGCCGTTGCATGACGCCGATCGGGAAGGCCGCGGAAATCTCCGGAAACGGAGTGATCCCGGCCTCACTGAGCCGCACGAAGACGAAGCTCGTGGCGAAGAGCGCGAACCCGGCCGCGGTCAGCCGGATCGCCCGGACCAGCGCGACGCGTTCCGGGCGGCCCTTCAGCGGTTCCAGCAGCGAAATCGCCGCGCCGGGCAGGCTGAGGAACGCGACCAGGCAGGCGTAGAGGTGGATCTCGCCGCTCACCGGGGCCGGGGCTTCCGGGTAGCTCGCCGGGAAGACCGCGGCCGCGGCCAGCCCGAGTGCCCACAACGCGAGCAGCAGCCGGGTCGTCCGCGACAGCGGCACCCCGGCCACCTGCAGCGCGCCGAGCACCGCGAGCGACCCGATGGCCAGCGAAAGCACGCTCGCGCCGAGCATGCCTTCGCCGCGGTCGGTCACCGTGTAGCTCGACAGCGTGTCGTACACCGGATTGCGTGAGCTGATCACGTGCAGCACCACGGCCGTAAACAGCCCCCAGCCGATCGCGCCCAGCGCGACCAGCCGCCACGGCCTCGTGCGCTTCCCCGCTTCCGTCCCCATGCCGTCCAGGTTCCCGCCCGGACGGCACCGTCGTGATCAGGGAAGACCCTGAATAACCCCCGAATTGAAATCGACGAGGACCAGGGCCTGGTCGTCGTGCGGCTTCGGGCGGGGCCAGCGTTCGCGGTCCGGGTCCTGCTTCTCCGCGGTGCGGACGGCGTCCAGCACGGCGTCCGGCCCGTCGGCGCGGGTGATCGCCAGGACCTCGCGCCAGTCGAACAGCGCGTACTGGTCGACGCCGATGGACACGCCGTCGCTGGCGAGCAGCACCGCGTCGACGTCGGGCCGCCGCCAGGTGCGCCGGACCGCGTGCGCGGCGGCGCCCGGGTCGGCTTCGGCGACCCAGAAGCCGTCGTGGGCGTTGCGCCGGCGCCGGACGTCGGCGCCGGTCTGGAGCATCCCGCGCCGCCGCAGCCGGGCCAGCCGGTCGTCCGAGACGACGTCGACGCCGAACCCGCCGAAGCCGATCACCGGGCTGTCGGCCAGCACGAGCGCGTCGACGCGGTCTTCGAGCCAGCGCACGGCCGCGACCGTGCTCGACGGCGACTGCTGCGGCCGCAGCCGGTTCGCCGTCGTCACTTCGGCGATCGCCGAGGTCAGCAGCTCGGTCAGGTCGGCTTCGGGGTGCGTGCGGAGGTCGTCGGCGAGGCGCCGGGCCAGTCGTTCCGCGTACCAGCCGCCAGGGGGTTGCGAAGGGTCCGACGAGGTGGCGCCGTCGAGGACCAGGACCGCGTTGTCCAGCACGACGACGTGGTCCTCGGTGGGGCGTGGGTGGCCGTCGGCGCCCACCCCGGCCCGTTCGGCGATCGCGATCTCGGGCATCACCCGACTGTACGTCGCCCGTCCGGCGGTTTCGCGCTGAGCGTGTCAACTTCAGTTGACAAGACCGTCGACGTCAACGTAGGTTGACATACATGACGGAAGCGACGGATTTGGCCGCCCGGGCGGGTGATCGCGATCCCCGGGTGGGGCTGCGCGCGGTCGCCGCGCTCCGGCGGTTGCTGGAACAACTGGAGGCCGTGCAGGTCCGCAGTGCGCGGGTGCAGGGCTGGTCGTGGCAGGAGATCGCCGCCGAGCTGGGGGTCAGCCGGCAGGCCGTGCACAAGAAGTACGGGAGGCACTGATGTTCGAACGGTTCACGGCCGAAGCGCGGATGGCGGTCGTCGAGGCACAGATCGTGGCGCGGAAGTCCGGTTCGGTGGAGATCGGGCCCGCCCACCTGCTCGCCGGGCTGGTCAAGACCGGCGTTCCCCTGCTCGCCGAGCTGGGAGTGTCCGCCGACGACATCGCCGCGGAGCTGGCGCGGATCCGGCGCCGCGGCGGCGTGAGCGACGCCGACGCCGAAGCGCTCACCGCGTTCGGCATCGACGTCGAGCAGATCGTGGAGCGCGTCGAGCAGACCCATGGCGAAGGGGCCCTCGCCGGTCGGCTCGGCCCGGCCAAACGGGGGCACATCCCCTTCACCGCCGAGTCGAAGAAGACCCTGGAGCTGAGCCTCAAGGAAGCCGCCCGGCTGGGGGACAAGCACCTGGGGCAGGAGCACATCCTGCTGGCGCTGGCCCAGCAGCGCGACACCGACGACGTGCTCGCCCGGCGTGGGGCCGACTACGCCACGCTGCGCCGGACCGTTCAGCAGCGCAAGGCGGGCTAGGGACGCTGCCGCGGCTCGCCGCGCCAGGTGGTCAGCGGCAGCACCGCCTGGGTGAGCGGCCCGATCGCGAGGGCGTAGAGCACGGTGCCGAATCCGACGGTGCCGCCGAGGGCGAACCCGGCGACGACCGCGGAGATCTCGAGGCAGGTGCGCACCAGCCTGACCGACCGGCCGGTGCGCGCCGCGAGCCCCGTCATCAGGCCGTCGCGGGCACCGGGACCGAGCCGCGCGCCGACGTAGGTGGCGGTCGCGAAGCCGTTCAGCGCGACGCCGCCGATCAGGAAGACGATGCGCCAGCCCAGGTCGTGCTGGTCCGGGAGAACCGCGCGGGCCAGGTCGACGACCACCGCGACGACCACGACGTTCGCGACGGTGCCGATGCCGGGGCGCTGGCGCAGCGGGATCCACAGCAGGAGCACGGTCACCGAAATCAGGCCGGTCGCCGTGCCGAAGGTCAGCCCGGTGTGCTTCGTGACGCCTTCGGCCAGCACACCCCAGGGTTCGAGGCCCAGGTGGGCGCGGGTGAGCATGGCGACGCTGATGCCGTAGAGGGCGAGGCCGGACAGGAGCTGGGTGCTGCGCCGGGCGGGGTCACGGGAGATCCGGACGGGCCGGAGATCGATCTGAGCCACGTGACCACTATCGGTGGTAACTGGCCTTGTAAACCATAGCCAATTGCCGGATATTGGCCTTATGGAACCCGTGCTCCCACCAGGTGGACGCGTCTCCGGTCCACGATTGGCCGTCTTGCTCGGCTCTTGGCGCCAAGGCGGCTCCCGGCAGGGTGCCGCGGACCTGGCCGCGGCCATCGAGCTGCAGGTGCTGGACGGCCAGCTCCCGCTCGGCACCCGGCTGCCCGCCGAACGCGAGCTGGCCGACGCGCTCGGCGCCAGCCGGACGCTGATCGGCTCGGCACTGGACCGGCTGCGGGACAACGGGTTCGTCGCGAGCCGCCGCGGCGCCGGTTCGTGGATCACCGCACCCGGCCGGCGTCGCCGGGACGCGGTCGTCCCGGACGGCGGCGACCTGATCGACTTCGCCCACGCGTCACCGCCGGCCACGCCGGGCATGATCGCGGCGGTCGACGCCGCGCGCGGCGCCCTGGTCGACCACCTCGGGCAGCACGGCTACCAGGAGCGGGGCCTGCCGGTCCTGCGCGAGAAGATCGCCCGGCGGTACACCGAGCGCGGGCTGCCGACGACGGCCGCGCAGATCATGGTCACCAACGGCGCGCACCACGCGTTCGTGCTGGTCCTGCGGATGCTGACCGGGCCGGGCGACCGCGTGCTGGTGGAGCAGCCGACGTACCCGAACGCCCTGGAGGCGATCCGGGCCGCGCACGCCATCCCGGTGCCGGTGGCGCTCGACCCGGCCGGTGCCCGCGGCTGGGACATCGCCGGCATCGACGCGGCGCTGCGCCAGGCGTCCCCGCGCCTGGCGTACCTCGTGGTCGACTTCCAGAACCCGACCGGCCTGCGTCTGGACGCCGAAGGCCGCGAACGGCTCGGCGCGGTGCTCACCCGGGCGCGGACGCCGGTGGTGGTGGACGAAACCCTGGTCGAACTGGACCTCGAAGGCGACCCGCTGGACGGCCCGCCGCCGTTGTCAGCCTTCGCGGGCGACCTGGCGATCTGCGTCGGCTCGGCGTCGAAGTCGCACTGGGGCGGCCTGCGCCTGGGCTGGATCCGCGCGTCGGAGGACCTGCTCGGCCGCCTGATCTCGGCGCGCTACGCCGTGGACCTCGGCTCGCCCGTCTTCGAGCAGGTGGTGTTCTCGGAATTGCTGGAGGCCGACGGGTGGGCGGCGCTGGCACGTCGTCGCGAGGAACTGCGCGGCAACCGCGACGCGCTGGCGGGCGCGGTCAACCGGCACTTGCCGGACTGGACGTTCACGCCGCCGAAAGGCGGCCTGTCGCTGTGGTGCCGCCTCCCGGAGCCGGTCAGCTCGCGGCTCGCGGTGGCGTCGGCGAGCCACGGTCTCCAGGTGACGCCCGGGTCCCGCTTCGGCGTCCACGGTGGCATGGAGCGCTGGATCCGGCTGCCGTTTTCGTTGCCACCGGAGAAGATCAACGAGGCGATCCGCCGGCTGAGTGCCGCGGCGGCGTCGGTCCGGGGCACCCCGGCGTCACTGGACGCTCCGCTCGCCTGAAACGAAACGAACCGGTGCGCTGGATGCGAGCCTGCTCCCAGGGATGGGCGGCGTTCATGTGCATCCAGCGCACCGGTTCGTCGTTCCACACACCCGCTCACGGACGTGACCCCGTTCGCGGGTACCGCGGCTTCCCGGCACAGCCCCTCGACGTGCCGGGAAGCCGGCGGCTCAGGTGCGCTCTCGGTACTGCGAGTCCTCGCTCGGCGCGGTGAGCAAGGGCTCCCGGAGCGCGCCCGGTGTGGGTCCCGGCGCCGCGGGGGCAGCGCGGCGCCGGGACCGGGATCCGACCCGGCCGGGCGCGGTCGGCCGGTCGGAAAGACTGGGGTTTCGCATGGTTTTCGCCCCTCGGGGTACGTCGGACGCGTTACGGCGTCACGAGACGTGAAAGAGCCACGGATTGCGTACTGGAGCAGGGGAATCCTCACGCCTCAACGGCGTGGTCGTGCGTCGAGTTGATCTTGTTTTGGACGCACTTGTCCCCGGCTGCCCGGTGCGGGGTCAGTCCGGGGAGGTGGTGGGCAGGGCGGCTTCCCTGCCCGCGCCGTCGACGTCGTGGTCGCGGCTGGTGCCGATCAGCTTGAGCTGCGTGGTGGTGACGTCGTCGGTGTGGACGGCGAACGCGTGACGGGCGCCGCCGGGGCCGTCGTGGCCGGGCGCGGCCGTGGGGGCCGGCGCGCTCGGGGCGGTCGTGCCGCCGGGAAGGCCGGGCGTGGAGTCGCCGCCGCCACCACCCGTGGCGTGGACGCCGTAGTCGCGCGGCCGCTCCTGGACCACTGGGAGCTGCTCCTGGTGCCGGACGACCAGGCGCGCGACCGCGGCCCGGCTCGTGGACTGCTGCGCGTCGGCCGCCGTCGCCGGTGCCGCGACGGGCGCGGTTTCGGTCTGGACCGCGCCGGTGGCCTGGGTGGCGGTGCCGGTCACCAAGCCGGGCACGATCGCCGTGACGCCGCCCGAGTTCGAGCTGCCGCCGAACACCGGGGCCAGCACGTCGTCGAGGGGCAGCAGCGTGGGCGCGCCCGGGTTGCCCCCGAGCGGCTGGGTGAGCGGCGCGAGCACGGTGTGGGACAGCGTGTCCGTGACGGCGCCGACCGTGCTCGTGACGGTGGTGAGCGTCCCGCCGACCACGTTCAGGACACCGCCGACGAGCCCACCGAGCAGGTCACCGCCGGACGACGTGACCTTCAAGGTGGCCGCCGGCTTTTCCACGGACGCGGTGGCCGGAGTGTCCTTTGTGTCCTTCGTGGGCGCGGTCGCCGTCTCGTCGGGCTGGGTCTCGACCGTCGGCTCGGTTTCGGCCGTGGACGGCGTTTCGCCCGGGTCGGCGCCACTGACGGTGCCGTCCGCCGGCTGCGCCGCGCACGCGTCGGCGCCGGTTTCGCGGTGGCTCTTGCGGTGCCTGCCGTGCGCGAACGGCTTCGGGGCATGGTCCACAGTGGAAACCGCGGGCGCCTCGGGGCACGCCTGCCGTTCGGCCGCCGACGCGGTGTTGCCGGAGAGTGCCGCGCCGAGCAGCCAGCCCGCGAGGGTCAGGCCGCCGGCGACCAGGATCTTGGCGGCGGGCCGCTGCAGCGACGCCGTCCACGGGCGGGGCGCGCGCAGGCGCGAGTGGGGGGTTGTCTCACCCGCTGTGAGCCCAGGCTGAAGGGGGGCGCCGCGGCGCACGTTCGCCGTGCTGCTCACCGCCACCACCACCGTCCGCGCCTGTAGCTCTCGCGTTGCACGCTCGAGTCTGTTGCTGCTGGGGTCTTTCTCCGGCCAGGTCGCAGTTCCCCCGGGGCTGCACTCTTTCTAGCACCGCTCGGGAGTCTTTCATCTCTCCCGGCTTCGATCCAGCCCGTAAGGCGGAACGGCCCTACCGGGCAAGGTATCTGCGGCCGAGGAGTTGATCACTCTCAGTGCCGTTCGGGTGCTTGGCTGCGGCCATTTGGAGGAGTGTCGCGAATTGCTCCCTCGGCGGTTGACCTGATGTTTCCCGCCATCGCATCGCCGTGCGTGCCGAATCGGTCGCGTTAGGTGCTCGTATCACGATTTCGACGAGCCGTCCGCGATCGGCCCCCGGCCCGGCGCCGAGGCCCGGAATCCCGTTTCTTTCCGTGATCATGGCCGCGTCACGCCGTCGCGGAAGCGTCTTCCGACGATCGCGGAGCGTGACAGCGGTGGCCGTCGTAGCCCTTTCGCCGCGCCCCGATCGGCTGTCGGAAGGGGCGCGGCGCGGAACCCCGGTCGTCAGACCAGTTTGCGCAACCGGGTGATGGCCTCGTCGATGACTTCGTTGTGCTTGCAGAACGCGAAACGCAGCAGGTGGTTCCACTCGTCCGGGTGATCGGTGAACACCTTCACGGGCACCGCGGCGACCCCGGCCCTGGCGGGCAGCTCCCAGGCCAGGTCGGCGGCGTCGGTGAAGCCCAGCGGCCGCACGTCGACGCAGACGAAGTAGGTGCCCGCCGTCGGCCGCACGGCGAACCCGGCGTCGGCGAGCCCGGCCGAAAGCCGGTCGCGCTTTTCCTGCAGGCTCGCGCGCAGGCCCTCGACCCAGGGCAGCTCGTGGTCGAGCGCGTACGCGACGGCCGGCTGCAGCGGGCCGCCGGAGACGAAGGTGATGAACTGCTTCGCCGCCTTCACCGCGGCGACCAGCTCCGGCGTCGAGCAGACCCAGCCAATCTTCCAGCCGGTGCAGTTGAACGTCTTCCCGGCGCTGGAGATGCTCACCGTCCGCGGCCGCATCCCGGGCAGCGTGACCAGCGGGATGTGCTCGGCGTCATCGAACACGAGGTGCTCGTAGACCTCGTCGCAGATGGCGATCAGGTCGTGTTCGACGCACAGGGCCGCCAGCGCTTCCAGCTCGGCGCGGGTGAACACCGTCCCGGTCGGGTTGTGCGGCGAGTTGACGAGGATCGCCCGGGTCCGCGGCGTGACGGCGGCGCGCAGCCCGGCGACGTCCAGCCCGAACCGGCCGTCCGGGCCTTCGACGAGCCCGACGACCCGGCGCTGTGCGCCGGCCATGGCGACCGCGGCGGCGTAGGAGTCGTAGTACGGCTCGATGACGATCACCTCGTCGCCGGGCTCGGTCAACGCCAACAACGCTGCCGCAATGGCCTCGGTCGCGCCCGCGGTGACCAGGATCTCCGTGTCCGGGTCGTACTCGGTGCCGTAGCGCAGCCGGTGCCGCGCGATCGCGGCCCGCAGCTCCGGTCGTCCCGGTCCGGGCGGGTACTGGTTGGCGCCGCCGAACAGCGCGTTCTTCGCCGCTTCGAGCATCCCGGCCGGGCCGTCGGTGTCCGGGAAGCCCTGGCCGAGGTTGACGGCGTCGTGCCGGACGGCCAGCGCCGTCATCTCGGCGAAGATGGTCGAGGTGAACGGCCGGAGCCGGGGGACGAGAGCAGGTTCGCGCACGATCAGCCATCCTCACGGACAATGGTGATGTGGAGCAACTGACCCCCGCGAAGGTGACGCCCGCCGACCCACCGGGCGGCGCGGCCGGTGAAGAGGAAAAGCGGCGCGGGCTGCGCAAGATGAAGCTCGTCGCGCTGTCGTTCCTGCTCGGCGCCACGCTCGTGTTCCTGCTGGCCGGCTGGGCGCAGGCGAGCGGCTGGCCGGGCTGGGTCGGGTACGTGCGCGCCGCGGCAGAGGCGGGCATGGTCGGCGCGCTTGCCGACTGGTTCGCCGTCACGGCGCTGTTCCGGCACCCGCTGCGGCTGAAGATCCCGCACACGGCGATCATCCCGAACAAGAAGGACGCGCTGGGCAACAGCCTCGGCGACTTCGTCGGCTCGAACTTCCTGTCCGAGGAGGTCGTGCGCGACAAGCTCAAGCGCGTCGAGATCGCGAAGCGGCTCGGCGGCTGGCTCGCGGAACCGGACAACGCCGAGCGCGTGACGTCCGAGCTGGCCACGGTGGTCCGCGCCGCTGTGAAGGTGCTCCGCGACGAAGACGTCCAGGCGATCATGGAGCAGGCCGTCGCGCGGCGGATCATCGACAAGCCGTGGGGCCCGCCGCTGGGCAAGATCCTCCAGGGCGTGTTCGCCGACGGCGCGCACCACAAGCTCGTGGACCTGATGTGCGACCGCGGCTACGAGTGGGTCCGCGACAACCACACGACGATGCTGCGCGTGGTGTCCGACCGGGCGCCGAGCTGGTCGCCGAAGTTCGTCGACGAGATGCTCGCGGACAAGGTCTACGGCGAGGTGCTGTCGTTCGCGTGGGCGGTCAAGACCGACGTCAACCACCCCATGCGGCTGGCGCTGGACAAGTTCCTCGGCGAGTTCGCCCAGGACCTGCAGACCAACCCCGAGGTGATGGCCCGCGCCGAGCAGGTGAAGGGCCAGATCGTGCACCACGAGGAGGTTCAGCGGCTGATCGGCTCGGCGTGGAGCACGGCGAAGGAGATGCTGCTGACCGCGGCCGAGGACCCGTCGAGCGAGCTGCGCCGGCGCGTCCGGCTCGGCCTGACGTCGCTCGGGGAGCGGCTGGTTTCCGACGACCAGCTGCGTTCGAAGGCCGACGGCTGGGTCGAGGGCGCCGCGGCGTACCTGGTGAAGAACTACTCGCGCGAGATCACCACGATCATCACCGACACGGTCGAGCGCTGGGACGCCGAGGAGACGTCCCGCAAGATCGAGCTCCAGGTGGGACGCGACCTGCAGTTCATCCGGATCAACGGCACGGTGGTGGGCGCGCTCGCCGGACTCGTCATCTACACCGTCGCCGAGCTGCTGTTCTGAGCAACCTGGTGCTATACCACATCTGGGGGACCTTCAACCCAGTTGTCCACAGGAAGCTGAGTTATCCCCCGGGTTATCCACAGGTTTTCACGGTGATGGCCTAACGGCTGTCCACAACGTGTGGGGGCGAGCGGGTCCGGGGCGTGGATATGTGGTGCCTTGTGTGCGAGTTGTCCACAGCCGTTCGAGGGTCCTCCGCTCGGCTGAGCCTTTTCAGCCCGCGGCGGCGCGGGCCCGCCAGCCGCGAGCCTTCTCGCGGTTGCCGCAGACGCGCATCGAGCACCACGTGCGAGAGCGGTTGCGGGACTCGTCGTAGAACGCCCAGAGGCAGGTGCCGGCGGGGCAGATCTTGAGCCGGACCCAGTCGCCGCGCACGACCAGCCGCGCGCAGGCGGCGAACACCGCGCCGACGACGTCGTCCGCGACCAGCGCCGGCCCGTCGGCGGTGAGGGAGATCCGGGTGCCGACGTTGACGGTGCTGTCGCTGCCGCCGGGCAGCCGCGGGTCGCCGATCGCGGCGCGCAGGGCGTCCCGCGCCGCGCGCGCCTCGGCGGCCGGGTTGGCCGCCAGCGCGTGGTCCGCCGCCCATTCTTGCCACTGCCCGGGGTCTTCGAGCAGGTCAGTGCCCTCTTCGACGTTGACCGTGTTGAGGAACTCCACCACGAGGGAGGCGTCGGTGTGCACGAAACCAGTGTACGGCGGAGGGTGGTTGCCTCCGGGTGCGCTAACCCACATAATGACTTCGCTGGTTACTCATGATCGAAGGGAGCGAGAAATGAGTGCGGTACCGACGCTGGGCGTGGTGGCCCTCGACTGCCCCGACCCGGTGGCGCTGGCGGAGTTCTACCGGGCGGTGCTGGAGTGGGAGGCGCCCGAAGTCGTCGACGACGGGCACTGGGCGACCTTGCGCAACCCGGCGGGCGGCGCGGGCCTCGCGTTCCAGCGGGTGCCCGGCTACCGGCCGCCGGCGTGGCCGTCCGCGGAGAACCCGCAGCAGCTGCACCTGGACCTGAACGTCACGGATCTGGAGGCAGCGCACGAGCGCGTGCTCGGCTTGGGGGCGAAACTGCTGGACGACCAGCCCAAGACGTTCCGCGTCTACGCCGACCCGGTGGGGCACCCGTTCTGCCTGTGCGCCTGCTGACGTTTTCTGGGTAAGCTCGGCGAGGTGATTTGTCCGAAGTGTCAGAATCAGATGCGGACCGTGGCCAAGAACGGCGTCCACATCGACCAGTGCGACGGCTGCCGCGGGATCTTCCTGGACCGCGGCGAGCTCGAGGCGATCGTCGGTGCGGAGAGTTCGTACTACGGCCACCAGCCGCCCCCGTACCAGGGTGGGCACGGCCGCCCCGACTCGCCGCGCCCCTATCGCGGCGGCCAGCCGGACTCGCCCCAGGCGTACCGCGGGGGCTACGCCGACTCGCCGCGGCCGCACCGCGGGTACTCGGACTCGCCGCGTCCGTACGGGCACGGTCACCGCAAGCGCAGCTTCCTCGAGAACCTCTTCGACTGAAGTGGGGCTCGACCTGCGGATCTGCCCGGCGTGCGGCGACCTGGCGGACCGCCCGGCCGTCGCCGGCGCCCTGCTGCGGTGCGCGCGGTGCGGGCACGAGTGGCCGTTCCGGAAACTGCCGCTGTTCGCGCTGACCGGCCCGAGCGGCGCCGGGAAGTCGACGATGGGCCCGCTGCTGGCGGCGCGCTTCGCCGGTGACGTCGTCGTGCTGGAGCAGGACATCCTCTGGACCGGTGCCCTGCGCGACGACGTCACGGCGTTCCGCTCGGTCTGGCTGCGGATGGCGGCGATGCTGCACCAGAACGGCCGCCCGGTCGTGCTGTGCGGGACGGTGGCGCCCCCGGAGTTCGAGCCGCTGCCGGAGCGCGCGTTCTTCAGCGACATCCACTACCTGGCGCTGGTCGGCTCGCCGTCGTCGCTGCGAGCCCGCCTGCGGGCGCGCCCGGCGTGGCGGGAGTGGGACGAGCCCCGGATCGAGGAGATGCTGGAGTTCAACGCCTGGCTCCGGAAGATCGCGCCGGAACTGGGCGTCGACCTCTTCGACACGACGGAGGTGCCGCCGGAGGTCACGGCCGACCACGTGGAGAAGTGGATCCGCGCCCGGCTGCCCTAGTTCAGCGGCCAGGTGCGGCCGTCCGGGGAGTCGAGCCAGAAGTCCTGGTGGTCGCCGGTCACCGTCAGGCCGAACCGGTCGCGCTCCGGCTTGCCCAGCTCGCACCACTCGACGTACGCCGCTTCGGCGAGCTCCCACAGCGCCCGCGGCCCGCCCTGGGCCACCTCGTCCGCACCGCCGCGCTTGCGGTGGCGGACCCACGAGCCGTCCGGGTGGACCAGCGCGACGCTCGGTGCTTCGTCGTCGGCGCCGTCGCGCACCGCCCGGACGCCCGGGAGGGCGAGCCCGGCGAAGAACTCGAACTGCTTGCGGGGCTGGAGCACCGTCGACATCGCCAGCCGCGTCTGTTCCCAGTCGCGGCGCGACGGCATCGGCAACGGGCCGGCCTCCGGCAGCCGGTGCGCGCGAAGCGGCATGAAGCGGCCGTCGCGCGCGAGGACGCGGCCCTGCGCGGTGCCGTCCTCGCCGGCGACGAGCCGGACGAGCCCGGCGCCGATCGGCCGGTTCAGCGTCGTCACGATCAGCCCGCCCGGCGCGGTCTGCGCCAGCCACCCCACCGGGATCGAAGACACCGAAGCGGTGCACAGCACCCGGTCGAACAACGTGCCCGCGGGGAAGCCGAGCGCGCCGTCGCCCACCGCGCACGCCGGCCGGTAGCCCGCCGAGGCCAGCCGCTCGCGCGCCGCCTCGACGATCCCCGGGTCGATGTCCACTGTGGACACCTGACCGGCGCCGCAGCGGTGGCTCAGCAGGGCGGCGTTGTAGCCGGTGCCGGTGCCGATCTCGAGCACGCGCTGCCCGTCGCGCACCCGCAGCTCCTCCAGCATGATCGCCATGATCGACGGCATGCTCGACGAGCTCGTCGGCGTGCCCGCCACCGGCCCGGTGCGCCGGGCGAGCTCCCAGCGGTCCGGGTCGTCGTCCAGCTGGGTCACCAGCACGTCGCGGGAGTAGACCGTCTCCAGCCAGCCCGGATCGCCGTGGTCCACCGCCGCCCACAGCCCGCCCGCCGGCATGAAGAACCGCGGCAGGAACACGTGGCGGGGCACCGCGCGGAAGGCGGCGATCCATTCCGGCGCGTGCAGGACGTCCTCGTCGAGGAGGTGCTCGACGAGGCGTCGCCGCAGCCGGGCCGAGCGCGTCATGGCACCACGTTAGCGGTGAGCACCACCACACCCGATAGTTGCAAGCAGAGTGCTTGCAATAGCTAGCACTCGGGCGTACCGTCGAAGGTGTCGCGAGGAGGTGACCGGATGGCAGAAACCGGTGGGACGTCAGGATCCGGCAGTCCCATGGAGAAGGTCGCGGACATCGCTTCCGACATCGGCGAGTACATCCGCCAGCAGCGCAACACCGCGAAGATTTCGTTGCGCCAGCTGTCGAAGCTCGCCGGCGTGTCCAACCCGTACCTGAGCCAGATCGAGCGCGGGGTCCGCAAGCCCAGCGCGGAGATCCTGCAGCAGATCGCCAAGGGCCTGCGCATTTCGGCGGAAGCGCTGTACGTGCAGGCCGGGATCCTCGATCTGCCGACGGGCGGTCCGGTGGGCGACGCGATTCGCGCCGACGCCGAGCTGACCGAACGGCAGAAGCAGGTCCTGCTCGACGTCTACGAGTCCTTCCGCCGGGAGAACGCCGCGGCCCGGCCGGCCGCCGAGTCCGCTCCCACCCCGGACACCCCAGACACCACTCCAGCCGCAGACACCAAGGAGCCAGCATGACCACCCCCAAGACCGAAGACGTCAAGAAGGCCGTCACCACCGCCTTCGACCAGGTCCGCACCCCGCTGCTCGCCGCCCTCGGCGCCGGGAACCTGGCCACCCACGCCGTCACCGACGCCGTGGCGAAGGCCAAGGAGAACGTGACCAAGAGCAGCGAGGTCGCCCGCAAGAACCTGCAGGAGCTGCCGACCGACGTCGAGAGCCTCCGCGAGAAGCTGGACCCGGCCGAGCTGCGCAAGGTCATCGACGAGTACACCGAGGCCGCGCTCAAGCTGTACAACAAGCTGGCCGAGTCGGGCGAGCAGGCGTGGGACAAGATCGCCGCGCAGCCGCAGGTCAAGAAGGCCATCGAGCAGCTCGAAGAGGCCCTGACCACCGCGCAGGGCCAGGTCGAGGTCGTCGGGGGCGAGGTCCGCGAGCGCGTCGACGGCGTGCTGGCCAAGGTGACCAAGCGCACCCGCTCGGCCGGCGAGAAGACCGCCCGCAAGGTGACCGAGGTCGCCGGCGAGGCCGCCGACGCCATCGAGGAGCTGGGTGACGACGTCGCCCACGAGACTCGTTCCGCGAGCCGCCGGGTCGCGAACAAGACGGCCCCGAAGACGGCCGCCCCGGCCCGCCGGACGACGACGGCGAGCACCACCAGTGCCGCGGTGAAGAAGCCGGCCGCGCCGAAGACCGACAAGTAAAAACGCCGTGAACACCCGGCCCCGCCCCCCGGACCTCCGGTGGCGGGGCCGGGGTCGTTCGGGTGGTTTGCCGTAAGCTGTCGCTGTGCTAGTCGCCTTCTGGATCCTCAATGTCATCCACTGGGGCAGCGCGCTGGTCGGGCTCTTCGCCTTCGTGCACGCGCTGCTCCAGCGTGCCGACGCCTACTCGGCGGCCGACCGCAAGACCAAGCCCATCTGGATGCTGATCACCGGCGGCGCGACGCTCGCCATGGTGCTGTTCCCCGTGATGGGCCCCGGGATGATCTTCTACGTGCCCGCGATGGCCGCGGCCCTCGTCTACATAGTGGACGTCCGCCCGAAGCTGATCGAGGTCCAGCGCGGCGGCTCCAGCTGGTGAACTCCTTCCCGTCCTCGCCGCAGCCGGCGGGGACGCTTTAATGGGGGTCATGACCTGGACGATCGCCGGGAGCCTCACCGTCGTTCCCGCCCCCACGCGCACTGATCTGCTCGCCGAGCCCGTTGCCAAGGCGCTGGCCGCGCTCGCCGACCCGGACGCCGTCGGTGTCACCGAGATCGACCCGTCGCTCGCCGACACCGCCGCCTTCTGTGAGGCGTACGGCTCGTCGCTCGAGGCGTCCGCGAACTGCGTCGTCGTCGCCGGCAAGCGAGCGGGCGAAGTCCGCTTCGCGGCCGCGCTCGTGCTCGCGACCACCCGCGCCGACGTCAACGGCGTGATCAAGCGCCGCCTCGACGTCCGCAAGGCGTCGTTCGCGCCGATGGACGAAGCCGTCGAGCTGACCGGGATGGAGTACGGCGGCATCACGCCGGTCGGCCTGCCCGCCGAATGGCCCATCCTGATCGACCGGCGCGTCGCCGACGCTCCCGAGCTCGTCATCGGCAGCGGGATCCGCGGCAGCAAGCTGCTGATCTCCGGAGCGGCGCTGGCCGCGTTGCCCGGAGCTGAGGTCATCGAGGACCTCGCCCGGTGACGTCCGTCTGGCTCCGGTACCTGACCGGAGCCGACATCGACACGCTCGGCGTCACGGACGCGGACATCGTCGGCGCGGTCGAGGACGTGCTCGCCGACCACGGCCGCGGTCAGGTCGTCTTCGAGCCGCGTACGCACCTCGTGCCGGACAACGGCGGCAAGGGCCACTTCAACATCCTCCGCGGCCACCTGTCCGCGAAGCAGGTGAGTGGCGTGAAGGTCGTCGGTGACTTCGTGGGGAACTTCGAACGGGGCCTCCCTTCGGAAATGGCGTTGATCCTGCTGCTCGACCCGGACACCGGCATGCCGCGGGCGATCGTCGACGGCACGATGATCACCGAGGCCCGCACCGGCGCGATGACCGCCGTCGGCGCGAAGTACCTGGCCCGCCCGGATTCACGGGTGCTCGGGCACATCGGCGCCCGCGGTACCGCCTGGTGGAACGTCGTGCTGCTGGATTCCTTGTTCGACTTCGCCGAGATCCGCGTGACCAGCAAGCGCCCGGAGTCACGGGAGGACTTCGGCCGCCGGCTGTCCGAGCGGCTCGGCAAGGACGTCCGCGTCTGTGCCACGGCCGAGGAGACCCTGGACGGCGCGGACATCCAGGTCGAGGCGTCCCGGCTGGTCGAACCCGAGGCGCTGGTGCGCCGCGAGTTCCTCCGGCCGGGCACCTTCCTGGTGCCCTACGGCACGATCAGCGCGCTCGAGCTCACGCTGCTCGACGACATCGACAAGGTCGTCGTCGACGACTGGCGCGAATCGCGGTCCGGCAACCCGCGGTTCGGCGCCCTGCGCCCGCAGCTCAACGCCGGCCTTCTCACCGAGGACAAAGTCCACGCCGAGATCGGCGACATCGTGGCGGGCAGCAAACCCGGCCGCGAGCACGACGCCGAACGGATCCTGTTCTGGCACCGCGGACTGTCCACAACGGACGTTGCGGTGGCGAACATGATCCTCGCCCGTGCCGAGGCTTCCGGCGTCGGCACCATGCTGCCCTACCGATGATCGTCTCCGACAGCGAGTTCGCTGACAGTGAACGGTTGGTTCTGGACAAACCGCTGGTAGAGACGTTGAAGCGGCGCCGGGAAGCGCTCTTGGCGGCGTTGCGAGGCGAGGCACCGGTCTACGGCGTCACCACCGGGATGGGCCGCCTCGCGGGCGTCGCCCTCGACGCGCGGCAGCAGGCCGAGCACCAGCGCAACCTGCTGGTCGGCCGCGCCGTCGGCGGGCCGCCGTGGCTCCCGCCCGAGGACGTCCGCGCGCTGCTCGTCGTCCGGCTGCGCGATTTCCTGCGGCCGTGGTCGGGGGTGAGCCCGGAACTGGTGCAGTTCCTCGTGGACCGGCTGAACGACGGCTTCACGCCGGCGGTCCCGCGCTCCGGCCTCGGCAGCTCGGGCGAGATCATCCCGCTGGCGCACGCCTTCCAGACGTTCCTCGGCCTCGGCACAGTCCTGGAGGACGGCGTCGAGGTCCCGGCCGCTTCGGCGCTCGCCGCGCGTGGCGCCGAGCCGTACGTCCTCGGGCCGAAAGAAGGCGCTTCCCTGTTGCAGGGGTCTCCGCTGGCGATGGTGCACGCTCGGCGCGGCTGGACCGAAACCCAGCAGCTCATCGACCTGCAGACGCTCACCGAAGCGATGGCGATCGACGTGCTCGGCGCGCCACGCGAGGTCTTCTCGCCGGTCATGGCGGGCGGCGACGACCACCTGCGAACGCTGCTGCACGAGCTGAATTCACTGGTCGGAATCGGTCCGGTGCGGCCTGGCGTCGTGCAGGCCCCGCTTTCGGTGCGGGTCGCGCCGCGGGCGCTCGCCCACGCTTCCCGCGTCAACACCGATCTGCACGAGACCTGGCGGCGCTGGGAGACGATGCCCGGCGATTCGCCGTCTTTCGTCGACGGCGCGTTCATCCCGGGCACGGGGTACCACGCGGTGGACGTGGGCCTGCGGATGGACGCGGTCACGGCGGCGCTGGTGCACCTCGGCGAAATCTCGGTGCAGCGCACGCACCGGCTCCTCGACGAGCGGTTCAGCGGTCTCCCGGCGCAGCTCACGGCGGATCCGGGGCCGCGGGCGGGATTGACCCCGCTGCACAAGCGGGCGGCCGGCGAACTGCAGGCGCTGCGCCGGCTCGCGACACCGGCGACGCTCGGTTCGATCGACACTTCGGCCGGTCAGGAGGACGTGCAGGCGTTTGCGGCGGCCGCCGGTGAGCAATTGCGCGCGGCTGCTTCGCACCTCTTCGCGATCACGGCGTGCGAGCTGATCACGGGCTCGCAGGCGCGGTACTTGGCCGGCGGCGACAGTGTTCCAGGTCTTCGCGCGGCGTACGAGTGGGTGCGGTCGGTGGTGCCGCCGGTGGACGAGGATCGTTCGCTCGGCCCTGAGATCTCGCGGTTGATCGCTGCTTGCCGGGCGGCCTACTTCGACGATCTCTCCACACTCACCTGAAAGTCCGGGTTTCCGCTCGCATGTCGACGCCCTCACTGCACTCTGCGGGTGCGGGCTGCTCCGGGATTTCCTTTGCTGCGAAAGGCTTGTGAGTGGTCGGTCCCGCGTGTTTCGCCGCTGTTCAGACTTCGGCCCGCGGGGGCGCCCCCCGTCTCGACACTATCACGCGGCACCGACGTTTTCGGGCCGTCGCAACGAAATCCACCGAGTTGTCCACAGGGTTGCCCAGATGTGGACAACCCGCCGCCGGAGGCCGCCGAAACGGACAGGCGGGCCGGCCGCCGCGCTACGTTCGTCGGTGTGCGCCCTCCGGGGGACACGGGCCCCGGGGAAGGAGGGATACGACGACGGGTCCGCGTGAAGGTGAGGGTGCGGGCATAGGGGTGGAAGCCCAGATCTCGATACAACGGGAGGGCAGCAACGGATTTCGGATGACCGATCACCGGATACACGACGGCTTCGCGAGCGCCGGCGTGGTGGGCCGCGCGCAGCGCGGCGAGGCACACCGCGCGGGCGAGCCCACTGCGACGGAACCCCGGCAAGGTTCCGACGGGCTCCAGCTCGCCGACGGCATTGCGCTCGTCGAGCCAGATCAGGCACTGGGCGGCAAACCGGCCATCGGGTGCTTCGACGACCCAGTCCAGTTCGGCGCGGTACGGCCAGGCGGCCATGACGTTCCGGTAGCTCGGTCCGGTCACCCGTGACGGGTGCCAGACCGCGCGGTGCACGGCCACGCGCCGTTCGAGATCGTCCGGGCCGATCGGCCGGACGGTGAACCCACCGGGCACGACCGGCTCGGGCAGATCCACGAGGAGGCGAGACATATACGACTGGAAAACAGGACGCTCCTGAAGCGCGTAACCGCTTCGCTCCAGCGCGGCGAGGACATGCTTTTCGGCGTCGAGCACGGTGACAGCGAGCTCGGCTCCGGAGGCGGTGTCTTCGAACCAGCCGAGCACCTCGGACGCGAGTCCGGGGCGCGCCGGATCGACGAGCAGCGCCAGTTCGCCGGGTAGCGAAATCCAGCCCCACGCCACGACTTCGCCACTCGCTTCCCACAGCACGGTCGGCCATTCGGCTTCGCGGCCGGCGTGCTGGAACCGCTGCCACGCAAGATCCCCGACGTGCACCGAACTCGCCTTCGACCAGATCCGGCGGGCCAGGCTCTGCATGGCCCGCAGGTCCTCCGGACCGGCGTAGCTGCGGCGCGTGGCGGCGGGCATGGGCAGAATCGTCCTGTGCCGCACCGGCCTTCGCCAAGCGGTTTTACCAATCCGGCCAAAAGTAGGCCGACCCCCGCGCGGCAGGTAACCGTTGCTACTAAGCCATTCGGCCGTGACTGTGGTCGGATTGGTAACGATCGGCACAGTACCGGGAGGGTGGGCGTGGACGGCGGGCTGCTCGGGCGCGCGGCCGCGATGTTCGCGGTGACGGACGTCGACGACTTGGTGCTGCTCGCGGTGTTCTTCGGCCAGGCGGCCGGACGCCGTGGCGAGCTCAAGGTCGTGGCCGGGCAGTTCCTCGGCTTCGCGGCGATCCTCGCGATCTCGGTCGCGGGGGCGCTGGGAGCAGGGCTGCTGCCGGACGGCACAGTCCGCTGGCTGGGCGTGCTGCCGGTGCTGCTCGGAATCCGCGCGGCGTGGCAGGCATGGCGTCAGGACGACGACGAGCCCGCGCCGGCGGCCGGACTGCTCGGCATCGCGACGGTGTGCTTCGCCAACGGCGGTGACAACGTCGGCGTGTACGTCCCCGCGTTCGCCGCGACCGGACCTGCGGGCCTGGCCGGTTACGTGGCGGTGTTCCTGGTGGGTATCGCGGTGTGGTGCGTCGCCGGGCGGTTCCTCGCGACCCGCCCGGGCGTCGCCAAGGTGCTCGCGCGGTGGGGGCACGTGGTGCTGCCGGCGGTGCTGATCGCGCTCGGCGTGCTGATCTTCCTCGGCGCGTTCTAGCGCGATGTGGTCGGCACCGGCTTGCGCGGCTCTGGACTCGCCCGTCTGCTCACCGGCATGCGTGGCAGCCGCCAGTGTCGCGGTGTCTTGAATGACTCATTCAGGTCTTCGGAGGTCCTGAATGAGTCATTCAAGACCTCCGGCGAGCAGCCGACCCGCGAGCCGGGCGCGACTTTGCCGGAACCCGGGAGGGGAGGGGTGGGGGTGGGCCCCGAAGGGGGCGCGGACCGTCACCGCCGAGCAGGCCTACCCGCGACGGGCGTTCTGCAGGGCGAGACCCCGAGGTGTCGCCAAGCGGACGATCAGCGCGAAGACTCCGTCACACAGCAGAGCCAGCACCACAGCCGCCAGGCCGCCCGCGAAGATCTCGCCGTAGCCCTGCGCACCCAATGCGAAGCCGTCGACGATGTAGCGGCCGAGGCCGCCGCCGTCGTTGACGATCGCTCCGATCGCCACCGTCGCGATCAGCTGGAGGAACGACACCCGCGCGCCCGCCAGGATCACCGGCGATGCCAGTGGCAGCTCGAGGCGCAGCATGATCTGCCACTCGCGGTAGCCCGTGCCGCGGGCGGCGTCCACTGTGTCCTGCTCCAAGGACACCACGCCGGCGTAGGTGTTGGTGAACAGCGGTGGCATCGCCAGCGCGACCAGTGCCAGCAGCAGCGGCCAGAACGTCGTGTCCAGCTCCCAGCGGCTGGCCAGGAACCAGAACAGGATGATCAGCCCGAAACTCGGGATCGCCCGGCCGATGTTCACCGCGCTGCTCGCGAGGAACGCGCCGCGGCGGTAGTGGGCCAGCCACAACGCTGCCGGGATCGTCAGGACCGCCGCGATCACCAGGGCCAGCAGCGAGAACCTGAGGTGCTCGAGCGTCCGGGAGGGGACGCCCGCCTTGTCCGTCCAGCTCCAGCGGTTCGGGTCGCCGAGCCACGCGTTCAGCTGGTCGAGGAAGCTCATCGCGCCCGCACCTTCCTCGACCAGGGGGCCAGGAGGCGCTCGCCGAGCCAGAGCACGAGGTCGACGACCACCGCCAGCGCCACCGACAGTGCCACTCCGACGATGATCTCCGTCGGATTGGGCGTCGCCGTCTGGATGCCCGCGCGGATGAAATAACCCAGCCCGCCGAGGCCGAGCATCGACGTCACCGTGACCAGTCCGATCGTCGTCACCGCTGCGACGCGCAGCCCGGCGATCACCACCGGCAGCGCCAGCGGCAGCTCGATCTGCCAGAGCAGCCTGCCCCGCGTGTACCCCATGCCGACCGCGGCCTCGCGGACCTCGTTCGGCACCTGGTCGACGCCCGTGACGATGTTGCGGACGAGGATGAGCAGCGTGTATGTGGCCAGGGGGATCATCGCGGTGAGGAACGTCAGTCCGAAGAACGGCACCAGCACCGCGAACGCGCCGAGGCTCGGGATCACGTAAAGCGCGCCGGCCGCGCTCAGGATGAACCCGTACGACCAGCGGAAACGCAGGGAGAGCACGGCGAGCCCGATCGAGACGACCAGCCCCACGCCGAGCGCGGCGGCGGTCAGTGAGATGTGTTCGCCGAGGCGCTGGACGATGTCGTCCGCGTTGCGGTCCACCCACTTCCACTGGAAGAGCGGGGGTCCGCTGTCGGCGGCCAGCGGGATCACGTGCACCGGCCGACCCTACCCCGATCGAGCGGTCAAATTCCGCAGGCTGGGAATTTGTGACGGTTTCTCCCAGCATGTGGATTCTTGTCGGTGGGCGGCGCTAGGGTCCTTTCGTCTGTTCGAGTGACGAGGGAGTGGGGATTCGTGCGCTGGTTCCGGAACGCGTCGATGGTGGCGGTGGCTGTCGCGGCGACGCTCGGCTTGGCCGCCTGTGGTGGTGGCAGCGGCAGCGGTGACAAGCCCGCCGCGCAGAGCAAGGGTGGCGCGCCGATCGTCGTCGCGTCCTTCAACTTCACCGACAGCCAGATCCTCGCGGAGATCTACGCGCAGGCCCTGGAAGCCAAGGGCTACCCGGTGGCGCGCAAGCTGAACCTGGGCTCGCGCGAGCTGATCTACCCGTCGCTGAAGTCCGGTGAGCTGCAGTTCATCCCGGAGTACCAGGGTGCGGCGATCACCACCGGCTTCGGCAAGGAAGCCGGCAAGACCGCGCAGGAGGAGCACGACCAGCTGGCCAAGCTGTTCGAGCCCAGCGGTGTCGCGCTGCTGAACTTCGCGGCCGCCGAGGACAAGAACACCTACATCGTCAAGTCCGACCTGGCCAAGGAAAAGGGCCTCGCGTCGATCAGCGACCTGAAGAAGCTGGACAAGGTCGTCATGGCGGGCCCGCCGGAGTGCGAGAAGCGGCTTCCGTGCTTCAAGGGCTTCACGGACGTCTACAAGCTGACCAACATCACCTTCCAGACCATCCAGGAAGCCGGGCCGCGCGTCCAGCAGCTCAAGTCGGGCGCGGTCACGGTCATCCCGGTCGACTCGGTCAGCCCGCTGACCGGCGACTCGAACTACACCGTGCTCAAGGACGACCTGAACATCGTGCCGACCGAGAACGTCGTGCCCGCCGTGAACAAGAAGGTCGCCGACGAGCGCGGCGCCGACTTCGCCAACGCGGTCAACGCGGTGAGCGCCAAGCTGACCACGGATGTCATGCGCGACCTGAACAAGCGCGTCGACTCCGACGGCGAGAAGGCCGCCGACGTCGCGAAGGACTGGCTCGCCCAGGCCGGTCTCTGAGCAGGAGGGCCCTCGGAACACCTCCGAGGGCCCTCACCCTCACTCGTCGGTCACGAGGATCCCGGCGGGGACGCCCGCTACCTCGATCTTGCGCCAGATCGAGCGCCAGACCGGCAGCTCGTGGTAGCGCCGCAACTCGGCGACGCCGCTGAGCCAGCCGCCCCAGGCCGAATACGGCGGGTTGGCGGGGTCGAAACCGCTGTGCACGATGGTGAGCCGGGTCCGGCCGTCCGAACCGGCCAGCTCCCAGGTGGTCGTCTCGTTGTCGGCGAAGCGCAGGGCCGCCTTGCGGCCTGGTTCGAACTCGACGAACTTGGCCCCGCCCGGGTCCACATCGAACCCGCCCATCGCGAACCGGCCGCCCAGCCGGGGCTCGATGTCCACGTTGGCGCGGAACCAGCGGCGGAAGTGCTCCGGCTGGACCAGGGAGTCGAACACCTCGGCCGGTGCCGCGTCGATGACGACCGACGCGCGCAGCTGGTCCGAGGTGAAGTCGATCTTCGGGGTCAGCTCACGGCCGGCCAGGTAGTCGGCCAGGTTGGCGACCGCCAGCGCCCAGAACGTCTGCACCGCGCCACGGGCACCGGCCTTGTCGGCCAGCACCTCCTCGAAACTGGGCAGGTCGCTGTGGCTGAGCGTCACCAGCGTGCCGTCCTGATCCTCGTCCACCTCGAACTGCACCGTGTCCTCCACACCCTCCACGGTCCAGCCGAACCGGATGCTGCGCTCGTCCACGTGCAGCACGCGCTGGTGCGGCTCGGCGCCGTCCGGGGTGGAGGGGCCCCAGAACTCGAATCTGGCGGGCAGATCGACCTCGGCGTGCTCGGTCAGCCAGACACGCAGCGCGGCCGGATCGGTCAGCGCTTCGTACGTGACCTTCGGCGGAGCCGGAACGACCGCGCGAAGGACCAGGTCAGGTTCGGTCATCGGGATTTCCCTTCGGGTAGCAGGCGACGGCCAGGCGGAACGCGTCGCCTTCGGCGCCGCCGTAGCGGGTGAACAGGTCCTGCAGCGTCTGCTGCAGGTCGTCGAGGAACGCCTTGCGCTGCTCCGGGCGCACCCGGATTTCGCCGGACACGCCGATCGACGGCAGATCCGGCCGGGTGCGGTCGAGGGCGGCGACGTCGGCCTGAACGTCCTCCATCAGGTCGATCAGGTAGCCGAGGCTGAGCCGGTCGCGGGTCTGGCGCAGCCCGATCCGCCCCACCAGGCTCGGCGCCAGCCAGTAGGACCGGGCGGCCGCCTGATAGATCCCCTCGTGGATCCCGCGCACCCGGCGCTCGGCGACCTGGCCGGCCAGACCGGCCTCCACCAGGCGTTTCACGTGGTAGTAGACCCGCTGGGGGGTCTGGTCGAGCTCGGCCGCCACCTCGGTGCACGACCGGGGCTCGGCGAGCTGCCGCAGCACTTCGATCCGCTGCGGCTTGAGCAGGGCCTCGGCCTGCTCGATCTGATCGAGGTAGACGATGTCTCTCATGGCGAAAATCAGCTTGTATGTAAAAAAACTTTTTGTCAATGGTCCGGCCGAGGCCGAGAGCGAGTGGTTCCGGGGACTAAGCGGTCCCGCGCACGACCCAGGCGCGGGCGGACAGCGGGATCGAGCCGTCCGGTGCGGTCGGCAGGCGGCTGCGCAGGAGTTCGCGGATCTGGTCCCGGCGGGCCTCGGGAAGGGTCGCGAGGTACGCCGGCCCCGGGCCCTGCCGGCCGAGGAACGGCTGCCAGTAGTCGTCGAAGCCGGTGAACACGGTCGGGATCCTGACCTCGTCGATCGCCACGCCGTCCAGGCCCGCGTCCGACCACAACCGGCCGAGCGGCTCCGGCCGGCAGAGGGGGAACCGGCGGCCTTCGTGCAGGTCCGCGGCCGCCGGGTCCACCTCGGCCGCGGCGTCCCAGAAGTACCGGAGCAGCTCCATGCCCTGCGCGAGGTCCCACAGGTAGGCCACGTCGAGGCCGCCGGGAACGGTCACCCGCCTGATCTCCGCGGCGGCCGCGGCCGGGTCGGGGACGAAGTTCAGCACGAGCCCGGAAACGACGACGTCGAAGCGGTCGTCCGGGAACGGCAGCTCCCGGGCGTCGGCGAGCGTGAACGACGCCCGCGGATCGGTCACGCGCTCCCGGGCCGTGGCCAGGAATCCTTCGGATGGGTCAACGCCGGCGATCTCGGCCGGGTCGGCCGCGGTCAGCACCGCCGCCGTCAGCGCGCCGGTCCCGCAGCCGACGTCGAGCCAGCGGCGGCTCGCGGGGACGTCGAGCCCCCGCACGAACGTCTCCGCGAGCCGGCGGCTCCAGCGGCCCATGAAGGCTTCGTAAGCGTCACCCGATTGCCACATGCTGGGGAGTACAGCACAAAAACCGCTGGTCAGCCGTCAGCCAGGTCACCGGTCGCGGTGTGCCCCGCCGACGTCGCGCGGTGGAGGAACTCCGCGATCAGCGCCAGCTCGTCTTCGCTGTAGCCGGCGCAGAGCTCGTCCATCGCGGTGTTCATCCCCGCGTAGAGCCGGAACAGCTCGGCGTTGCGGCCGCGGACCGCGCGCACGGCGACCGCGCGCCGGTCGGCCGCTTCGGGGTCGCGTTCGCGGACGATCCAGCCGCCCTTCTGGAGCCGGTCGAGGATGCCGGTCATCGTCGCCGGGTGCAGGCCCGCGCGGCGGGCGAGCGCACTCGGGCTGAGCGGGCCGTGCCGGGCGATCAGCTCGAGGCAGTCCAGGTCGACGTCCTTGAGGCCCAGGTGCGCGCTGACCTGGTGGTTCAGCAGCGAAAGCTGGTTGCGCAGCTCCCGCAACGACTCCTTCACCACCACGGTCGACCGGCGGCGGCCCGCTCGCGAACTCATACGACCCTCGTATCATCTGGACTACCGGCAGCCTAACCGCCGAGGGCCATCCTCGTGTGCGCGCGGACGTCGGCGTCCCGCCCGCCGGCGGTGCGCCGCTCGGTGAAATCGTGGACCCTGATCCGTACGTCGGGAAAAGGAGTCAAATGGGAAAGGTCACGGCCACCGCGGAGCGCACGATCGACGCCCCGGCCGACAAGGTCCGCGCGCTCGTCGCCGACTACGCCGAAACGCGCCCGAAGCTGCTCACCGAGCACTACCGCGACTACGAGGTGACCGAGGGCGGCGTCGGCGCCGGGACCAAGGCCGGGTGGAAGCTGCAGGCAACGTCGAAGCGCGTGCGCGACGTCAAGGCCACCGTCACCGAGCCTCGCCCGGGGACACTGGTCGAAACCGACGCGAACTCCAGCATGGTCACCACGTGGACGGTCGCCGAAGCGGGTGAACGTAGTGTCGTGAAGATCGAGACCGCCTGGGACGGTGCGGGCGGCATCGGCGGTTTCTTCGAGAAGACCTTCGCGCCGGGTGGGCTGAAGAAGATCTACGACGGCGTGCTCGGGAAGCTCGCGGAGATCGTGTAACCGATCACAATCGGAATCTGCGCCCCGGTTAGCTGGTTACATCGGGTGGAATCCGGGGCGTCTGCCCCGCTTCGAGACTTTGGAGGAGATTCGACGATGAGCACGGCGACCGAAATCCGGCTGGCTTCGCGGCCGGAAGGTGTTCCGACGCACGACAACTTCGAGATCGTCGACACCGAGGTGCCGGCGCCGGGTGCCAACCAGATCCTGGTCCGCAACCTGATCATGAGCGTCGACCCCGCGATGCGTGGCCGCATGAAGGACGTCAAGTCCTACGCGCCGCCGTTCGGAGTCGGCGAGGTCATGTCCGGCGGGGCCGTCGGCGAGGTCGTCACGTCGAACGTCGACGACGTCAAGCCGGGTGACCACGTCCTGCACCAGGCCGGCTGGCGCACCCACGCCGTGCTCGACGCGGGCCGGTACGTCAAGGTCGACGGGGCCGCGGCGCCGCTGTCGACGTACCTCGGCGTGCTCGGCATGCCGGGCCTGACCGCGTACTCGGGCCTGCTGGAGTCGGCCGAGTTCAAGCCGGGCGACACGGTGTTCGTGTCCGGCGCGGCCGGCGCGGTCGGCTCGCTGGTCGGGCAGATCGCGAAGCTGAAGGGCGCCAAGCGCGTCATCGGCTCCGCGGGTTCGGCGGAGAAGGTCCGCCACCTGATCGACGACCTCGGCTTCGACGCCGCCTTCAACTACAAGGACGGCCCGGTCGTCGAGCAGCTGCACAAGGCGGCGCCGGAGGGCATCGACGTCTACTTCGACAACGTCGGCGGCGAGCACCTCGAAGCGGCCATCGACGCCATCACCGTGCACGGCCGGATCGCCATCTGCGGGATGATCTCCACGTACAACGCGACCGAGCCGACGCCGGCGCCGCGCAACCTCGCGCAGGTCATCGCCAAGCGGCTCACCATCCGCGGCCTGCTGGTGATCGACCACTGGCACCTGCAGCAGCAATTCGTCAGCGAAGTCGCGCCGCTGGTCAGCTCCGGCGAGATCAAGTACTCCGAGACCTTCGTCGACGGCATCCGCAACGCGCCCGAGGCGTTCCTCGGCCTGCTGTCCGGGGCCAACACCGGCAAGATGCTGGTCCGCATCGCGGACTAGAGCAGCTCGGCCAGCTCCGGCAGGGCCGAGATCGTGTACGTCGGCTCGGGTGAGCCGGGCAGCGGGCGGACGCCGGGACGGGCGAGCAACGCCGTCCGCAGCCCGGCCGCCTGCGCGCCCGCGATGTCCCAGTCGTGCGCGGCGATCATCACCGCCTCCTGCCCGGGGTAGGCGGCCACGACCTGGTGGTACGGCTCCGGCGCGGGCTTGAGCCGGCCGGCCTGCTCGGCCGAGAAGATCCGGTCGAAGAGCGGGGCCAGGCCGGAGTTCTGCAGCTGGGCCTCGGCGGTGGCGAGCGGCGAGTTCGTCAGCGCGACGACGGTGTGGCCCGCCTCCCGGAGCTTCGCCAGGCCTGCTTCGACGTCCGGATGGGCGGGGAGGCTCCGCAGCCCTTCCCCGAGCGCGGCGAGATCGACCTCCCGCCCGTGCCGGGCGGCCACCTCGACGGCGGCCGCGCCCGCGATGCCGGCGAAGTCCTGGTAGCCGCCGGTCGCCGTCACCGTCAGGACGGTGTGGATGGCCAGCCCGAACCACTCGCGCCGCAGTTCGGGGCCGCCGACCAGGGCGTCCATCGGGGCGAGGTCGAGCAGGGTCTCGTTGACGTCGAACACGCACAGCATGCGGCGCTCCGGAGGTTCGAAGGTTGTCGTACCTGACCGAAGGTACGACAGCTGTCGTACCATGTCCAGCATGCCCGGTGAACTGCCGATCCCCGAGATGGCCGACGTCGACCTCGGCGCCGTCCTGTCCGCGCTCGCCGATCCGCACCGCCGCGCGGTGGTCCTGGAGCTCGTCGGCGGCGACGGCGGTGAGCGGGCCTGCTCGTCGTTCCCGCTGCCGATCGCCAAGTCGACCCGGACGCACCACTGGCGCGTGCTGCGCGAGGCCGGCCTGGTCCGGCAGCGCGACGCGGGGAACGGCACGTTCGTCCGCCTGCGGCGGGACGAGTTCGACGCGCGGTTCCCCGGCCTGCTCGACGTCGTCGCCGAGATCAGTACTGCTGGGTCATCGCCCGTTCGTCGAGCCTCGCGTCCAGCTCCTCCGCCGAGACCGGCAGAGCCATCTGGTCGCGCATGATCGTGCCCATCGACGGCAGCGACGAACGCTCCGGCCACGTCGACGGGTCCCATAGCGACGACCGCAGGAACGCCTTCGCGCAGTGCATGTACAGCTCCTGGACCTCGACCACCACCGCGAGCTTCGGCCGCTTTCCCTTGACCACCAGCGAGTCGAAGTACGGCGCCTCCGACACCAGGGTCGCGCGGCCGTTGACCCGCAGCGTCTCGTTCATGCCCGGCACCAGGAACAGCAGGCCCGCGTGCGGGTTGTCGACGATGTTGCGGAAGCTGTCGACCAGCTTGTTGCCCGGCCGGTCCGCGAGCACCAGCGTCGTCTCGTCGAGCACCAGTACCGAGCCCGCCGGGTCGCCGCGGGGTGAGACGTCGCAGCTGCCGTCCGGCGCCGACGTCGCCAGCAGCACGAACGGCGAGTGCTCGATCAGGTTTCGCGCGTGCTCGTCGATCCGGTCGATGACCTTCTTCTGCGTCAGCTCGGCGGCCTCGCCGATCACTTCGCGCAGTGCCTCGTGTGAGTCGATGATCCCCATGTTGCCAAGCTAGCGCGCCCCACCGACAGCCCGGCCGATGATGGCGGCGCGCGCGGCTTCCGTGGACTTGCGCACCACGAGGTCCACCGAATAGCCGTGCTTCACGAAGACGCCGTCGAGGTGGAACGTGCCGTAGCCGTGGGCCTGGGTGAACAGCTGCTCCATCAGCTCCAGCGCGGTCGCCGGGTCCGGGGCGACGGCCAGGCAGCGCATGAGGAACTCGTCCGTCAGCCGCCGGGTCTGCTCGTGGAGGCCGGTGTGCTGCGGGCCGTGGAGACCGTCGGCGTAGATGACGTTCATCCCGGCCCGGCGCTCGATCAGGTACCGCGTGTACGCGCCCGCGGCCGCCGCGAGGGCGTCTGCCGGGTCTTCGTGCTCGCCGGCCGCGGTGGCGACGCGGTCCGCCAGCTGGCAGGCGATGTTGCCCGCGACCTCGGCCAGCAGGCTTTCCCGGGAGGCGAAATGCCGGTAGGGCGCACCGGGGCTGACCTTCGCCCGCCGCGCGACCTCCGCGACCGAGAAGCCTTCGAGGCCGTGTTCGGCGATCAGGTCGAGTGAGACGCGCACGAGCTCGCCGCGGAGGTCGCCGTGGTGGTACTTGCCGCCCATGGCCTGGCTCACATCTCTCGCTCGGAATATGTAAGAGACCTCTTACGTCGTTGATGTATGAGACCTCTTACGACGGTACTTGAACTTGGAGGGTTCCATGAGCACGACCACGCACGCCATCGCCGCCCCGGCGCCGGGCGCGCCGCTGGCGCCGACCACGATCGAGCGCCGTGACCTGCGTCCCGGCGACGTGCTGATCGACATCGCCTACGCCGGCATCTGCCACAGCGACATCCACCAGGCCAAGGAGGACTGGGGCCAGGCGATCTTCCCGATGGTCCCGGGTCACGAGATCGCCGGCGTCGTCGCCGCGGTCGGCTCGGACGTCACGAAGTACCAGGTCGGTGACCGCGTCGGCGTCGGCTGCATGGTCGACTCCTGCGGCGAGTGCGAATACTGCACGGCCGGCACCGAGCAGTTCTGCGTCAAGGGCAACATCCAGACGTACAACGGCGTCGGCTTCGACGGCGAGAACACCTACGGCGGCTACAGCAACCAGATCGTCGTGAAGGACGCCTTCGTCTGCCGCATCCCGGAGGGCATCGACCTCGATGTCGCCGCGCCGCTGCTGTGCGCGGGCATCACCACCTACTCGCCGCTGCATCACTGGGGTGCCGGCCCCGGCAAGAAGGTCGCCGTGATCGGCCTCGGCGGACTCGGCCACCTGGGCGTCAAGATCGCCGCCGCCATGGGCGCCGAGGTGACCGTGCTGAGCCAGAGCCTCAAGAAGCAGGAGGACGGGCTCAAGCTGGGCGCTTCCGAGTACTACGCGACCAGCGACGAGGCCACGTTCGACGTCCTGCGCGGCAAGTTCGACATCATCCTCAACACCGTGTCGGCCAAGCTGCCGATCGACGCCTACCTGAGCCTGCTCAAGGTCGGCGGCGCGATGGTCAACGTCGGCGCGCCCGGCGAACCGCTGGCCTACAACGCCTTCTCGCTGCTCGGCGGTAACAAGGTGCTGGCCGGCTCGATGATCGGCGGCATCGCCGAGACGCAGGAGATGCTGGACTTCTGCGCGAAGCACGGCATCGGCGCGGAGATCGAGACGATCTCGGCTGACAAGGTCAACGAGGCCTACGAGCGTGTCGAGAACTCCGACGTGCGCTACCGGTTCGTCATCGACGCCAAGACCATCGGCGCGTGACGAACTGCACGGCAACCGGTCAGAACACCACTGTCCGGTTGCCGTGCACCAGCACCCGGTTCTCCAGGTGCCAGCGCAGGCCGCGGGCCAGCGTCACCTTCTCGATGTCCCGGCCCTTGCGGACCATGTCCTCGACCGAGTCGCCGTGGTCGACGCGGATGACGTCCTGCTCGATGATCGGGCCCGCGTCGAGGTCCGCCGTCACGTAGTGGCACGTCGCGCCGACCAGCTTCACGCCGCGCGTGTGTGCCTGGTGGTACGGCTTCGCGCCGATGAACGACGGCAGGAAGCTGTGGTGGATGTTGATCGCCCGGCCCGCCCACTCGCGGCACAGGCCGGCGGGCAGGATCTGCATGAACCGGGCCAGCACCACCGCGTGCGGGTCGTGCTCGTCGACCAGCTTGCGCACCTGCTCGAACGCCGCTTCCTTGCCGCCGGCCGGGAACGGCACGTGGTGGAACGGGATGCCGTGCGCACGGGTGATGTCGCCGAGGCTCTCGTGGTTGCCGATCACCGCCGCGATGTCGACGTCCAGCTCGCCGGAGGCGACGCGGCCGAGCAGGTCGTACAGGCAGTGCCCGGCCTTCGAGACGAGGATCACCGCGCGGCGCCGCTCGCCGGTGTCGGTGACCTGCCAGCTCGATTCGGCGGACAGCTCCGCGGCCACCTCACCGAAGCGGGCGCGCAGTTCGGCGGCGTCGAAGGGCAGTGAGTCGGCCCGGACCACCTGGCGGGTGAAGAACCAGCCCGTGTCCGGGTCGGTGTGGTAGGCCGCCTCGACGATCCAGCCGCCGTGCTCGGCGAGGAACCCGGAGATCCGGGCGATGATGCCGGTGCGGTCGGGGCAGCCGAAGGTGATGACGTAGCGGCGTTCGGGAGCGGTCACGCCGGACATTGTCCCTTGCGCTGGTCAGGGCGCCGCGAGCGGTGCGAGGTCACCCGTGACGGACGCCTGGTGCGGACGGCCCCACAGCGCGCGGTAGACGTCGTCGGCGGCGCCGGCGACCTCCGCGCCGGGCTCGCCGACGGTCCACGTGCGCTCCGGCGTCGTGACGCGCACGTCGGCTTTGTTGCCCAGGCGTGGGGTGAGGTAGGTCAGGAACTCGTCGATCCCGTCGTTCGCGAACTCCGGCGAGAAGCGCGTCCGCGGGACGTCGTCGAGCGCCGATTCGGCGTCCAGGCGGTGGATCGCCGTCTCGTGGGCCATGCGCCGCGTCCAGTCGCCGACCGTCGACTCGAAGCCCGGGTACGGCGAGAAAGCCGGGGCTGCCGGGTCGTGGCTCAACGCTTCGCGCAGGGCGAGACGCTGGCCGTCCCACCACCCGAGGACGTCGTCCCAGTCTTGCGGAGGCGCCGGTTTCACGGGCCGGTTCACCGCCAGGCCGATCGCGAAGCCGTGCACGAACGCGATGTGCGTCACCAGGTCATGGACAGTCCATTTCGGACAGTTCGGCACCCGTGCCAGGGGCCCGGTCGTCAGCGCCGCCCGCTTGAGCCCGTCGGCGTGGACGTCGATCGCTTCGAACAGCCGCATGGGCCGACCGTAGCCGTCGCCCGGCTTCGATGGCGAACACCAAGCCCAGCCCGAGGCTGAAGGACAGCAGCAGGCCCTTGCCCGGCTCGTCCGCGAAGGCGGCTCCGCCGGCGAGGCCGATCAGCACGCTGTACACCGCCCAGATCGCCGCGCCGGCGGCGTCGAGCAGCACGAACCGGTGTGGCGGGTAACCGAGGCTGCCGTTGGCGAGGGCGCTGGCGACCCGGCCGCCCGGCAGGTAACGGGCGGCGATGATCAGCAGGCCGCCGTGGTCGCGCACCTGGTCGCGCGCCCATTCGTAGCGACGGCGCCCGTCCGGCCCGCGCTGCAGCCGCGCGACCGCCCGCGGCCCCGCGAACCGGCCGACGGCGTACCCGAGGCAGTCCCCGGTCCACGCGCCCCCGGCCGCGACCGCGGCGAGCAGCGTGAGCTGCGCGGGATCGGGCCCGAGCAGGACGGCGACGGTGACGACGGTCGTCTCGCTGGGCATGAACGGCAGCAGCGCGTCCAGCCCGGCCACGGCGAAGACGAGCACCCACAGCCACGGCGAGCCCAGCGCGCCGCGCAGCAGCTCGGTGACGTACGCCAGCAGTTCCACGGCTCAATGGTGATCACCGCAGGTCACTTCGGGGTGACGGAGCGGGGGTGGCCCGGTGAACGTCATGAACGAGTCGTTCATGTCACCGGACGTCATGAAAGAGTCGTTCATGACGTCGCCGCTGCGCTCAGGCCGGGGCGACCGCAGCCCACGGGACCGTCAGCTCGCCGAGGCGGATCCGGGACGGCGGGCCCAGCACCGGCCAGCCCCGCGCGGCCAGCAGCCGGATCGTCTCCAGCCACCGCGAACGCACGCCGAAGGACTGGTGCGGCGCCGCCGTCGCCCAGCAAACGTCGAGGAAAGCAAGCAAGTCGTGGACGCGCTCACCGGGGACGTTCCGGTGGATCAGCGCCTTCGGCAGCCGCTCCGCGACCGTCGACGGACGGTCCAAGCCGGCCAGCCGCATCGACAACGTCAGCGAGACCGGCCCCGCGCGGGAGACCAGGACCCACGTCGACAGCCGGCCGATCTCGTCGCACGTGCCCTCGACCAGGAGGCCCTCGGCGGGCATCGAGTCCAGCATCAGGCCCCACGCGCCCGCGACCTCGTCCTCCGCGTACTGCCGCAGCACGTTGAACGCCCGCACCAGCACCGGCCGCGTCCCGGCCAGCTCGAACCCGCCACGGCGGAAGTCCAGCAACGGCGGCGACGCGGCGGGCAATGCGGCGGCGACCCGCACCGGATCCAGCTCCAGGCCCAGCACCCGGACGTCCGGCCGGACCCGGCGCAGCCACCGGGCCAGCTCGACCGTCGTCACCGGGGAAGCGCCGTAGCCGAGGTCGACGACGAGCGGCGAATCGGCCGCGCGCAGCAACCGGGTCGTGGCCGGCGAGGAAGCGATCCACCGGTCGACCCGGCGCAGGCGGTTCGGGTTGGTCGTGCCGCGGGTCGGCGCGCCGACCGGGCTCAGGCGGCCTCGGCCAGCCACTTCGCGGTGAATTCGGCTTCGCGCTCCAGCAGCTTGGTGACCTGCTCGGCGATCACGCTCTCCAGCTTCCCGCCGAACAGCGGGATCCGGACCGTCACCTCGCCGCTGATCCGCAGCACCGTCGTGCCGCCGTCGGCCAGCAACGCCGTCCGCGCGCTGATCTCGCCCGGGACGCCGCCGACCTCGACCGAGGCGTTGCCCTGCCGTCCGGTGCCGTCCTTGCTCACGCGCCAGGTCTGCGTCCGCGTCACCAGCAGGTCACCCTTGTGCAGCGTCCGGACCGCCTGCGGCAGCTTGTCCGCGCTGATGCCCTGGCGCAGCTGGTACCGCAAGCCCGCGTCGGACTCCTCGTACGCCAGCAGCGCCGCGCTGTGGCCACCGAGCTCCTCCAGAAGCGCTCGCAGCGCCTTCTCGCCCGCGACCGCCGCGTACACGGACGCGACGTCGGCGGCGAACTCAGCGCGGTGCTCGATCCGGGATCCCATGAGCCGAACAGTACCGTCAGGCGGGTGAACATCCGTACTTCCGAACTCCCGAAGCTCTCCGCGTACACGACGCTGCGCCTCGGCGGCCCCGCTCGCCGCTTCGTCAGCGCCGTGACCAGCGAAGACCTCGTCGCGGCGGTCCGTGCGGCGGACGCGGCGGGCGAGCCGGTGCTGCTGCTCGGCGGCGGCTCCAACCTGGTGGTCGGCGACGCGGGGTTCGACGGCACGCTCGTCGAGGTGGCGAACACCGGTTGGCGCCGCGACGGTGACGTGGTGGAGGTCCAGGCGGGCCAGAACTGGGACGCGTTCGTCGCCGCACTGGCCGACGCCGGCCTGGGCGGCCTCGAATGCCTCTCCGGCATTCCCGGCAGCGTCGGGGCGACGCCGATCCAGAACGTCGGCGCGTACGGCTGCGAGGTCGCCGAGTCGATCGTCTCGCTCGAGCTGTACGACCGCGTGACGCGCGAAGTGCGCACGCTCAAGGCCGGAGAGCTCGGCTTCGCCTACCGCACCAGTGTCCTCAAGGGCACCGACACCGGCGTCGTCCTCTCGGTCCGCTTCGAGGTCCGCGAAGACGGCCTCTCGGCGCCTATCCGCTACGCCGAGCTGGCGCGCACACTCGGCGTCGAGATCGGCGCGCGCGTCCCGGCCGCCGAAGCGCGCGAAGCCGTGCTCAAGCTGCGTCGCGGCAAGGGCATGGTGCTCGACCCGGACGACCACGACACGTGGAGCGCGGGCTCGTTCTTCACCAACCCGATCGTCCCGGCGGCCGAGGCGGAAGCGGTCCTGACGCGGATCGCCGACCGGGTCGGCACCGACGTCCCGCAGTACCCGGCCGACGGCGGCGTCAAGCTGTCCGCGGCCTGGCTGATCGAGCGCGCCGGCTTCGCCAAGGGCTACCCCGGACCGGGGAACCGCGTCTCGCTGTCGACCAAGCACACCCTCGCGCTGACCAACCGCGGCGACGCGACGACGGAGGACCTCCTCGGCCTCGCCCGCGAGGTTCGCGACGGCGTGTACGAGCGCTTCGGTGTCCGGCTGCACCCCGAACCGCTGCTGATCAACTGCGTGATTTGAGCCGAAACGGGCAACCCGGACGTGTTAAGGACGTCTTGTCGGCACAAGGCGTCGCCACCTGATCGGATGATCGTGGGTCTCCGGTCGGTAACGTCGGCTGGGTCGCCGGCGCTAAAGGCGTGTGCCCGCTGGTTGCGGGGGATTTCGGGAGGTATCGGTGATCGAACGGCGTACGGTCTTCAAGGCTGCCCTGGCGGCCGGGGCCGCCCTGGTCGCCGCGGCGTGTTCCAGCGAGAACGGCGGCAACGCACTGCCCACCGGCGCGGCCGGCGCCGACGGCGAGGGTGGCGCGCAGCCCGTGGCGAAGGTCACAGCCGAGCCCGCCGTGAACGCCAAGGACGTCCCCGTCCTCAAGCCGGTCGTGCTGAAGGTCGCCGACGGCAAGTTCACCGAGTGCAAGGTCACCGGCGGCGGCAAGGAGGTCAAGGGCGACACCGCCCCGGACGGCCTCACCTGGACCAGCTCCGAGCCCCTCGGCTACGGCAAGACCTACACCTACGCGGCCAAGGCCACCGGCAACGACGGCAAGCCGGTCGAGTTCACCGGCAGCTTCACCACGATCAACCCGGCCAAGCAGGTCCGCGCCACGCTCAACCCGGCCGACAACCAGACCGTCGGCGTGGCCATGCCGATCAGCGTCAAGTTCGCGTCGCCGGTCAAGGATCGCAAGGCGGTCGAGAAGGCACTGTCCGTGAAGACGGACAAGGAAGTCGAAGGCGCCTGGGGCTGGCTGTCCGACAGCCAGGTCGACTACCGGCCGAAGGAGTACTGGCCGCAGAACATCACCGTGAACGTCGAGGCGAAGCTCTACGGCGTCGAGCTGGGCGGCGGCGCGTACGGCAAGGCCGACGTCACGACGAAGTTCAAGATCGGCCGCAACCAGGTGGTCAAGGTAAACACCCCGGACCACCAGATGCGCGTCTTCCGGGGCGGCTCCCAGGTCAAGAGCTACCCGTGCGCCAACGGGCTGGACGCCGAGGTCGACCGCAACACCCCGAACGGCACCTACATCGTCATGAGCAAGGAGCCGACGGCGGTGTTCGACAACGCCCGCTACGGCTACACGAACATCAACAAGAAGTGGGCCTGCCGGTTCTCCAACCACGGCGAGTACATCCACGAGAACCAGGACAACGCGGCCCACATCGGGCGGGACAACAACTCCCACGGCTGCGTCAACCTCCTGGAGGCCGACGCCAAGGACTTCTTCGACTCCGCGCTGGTCGGCGACCCGGTCGAGATCACCGGCTCGAAGCTGTCCCCGCCGATGAACTCGGACGTCAAGGACTGGAACTACGACTGGAAGACCTGGCAGTCGCTGGGCGCCAAGTAACCCGTGCGCACGGAAGTCGTCGGGCACGGCGGGGTGCGGCTCGGCCTGCGGGTCGAGGGCGCGGGGAACAGCAGGCCGATCGTGTTCGTGCACGGCTGGGCGCAGTCGTCCGGCTGCTGGGCCGCGCAGCTGGCCGACCCCGCCCTCACCGAGCGGTTCCGGCTGGTCGCGGTGGACCTGCGCGGCCACGGCGCCTCCGACGTCCCGGCGGTGGGGTATGAAAACCCGCGGGTCTGGGCCGACGACCTCGCCGCGGTGCTCGACTTCGCCGGCCCGGACGCCATCGTCGTCGCCTGGTCCTACGGTGGCCTCGTGCTCACCGACCACATCCGGGTGCACGGCACCGCACGGCTGCGTGGCCTCGTGCTCGTCGGCGCCATCACCGAGATCGGCCGCGACCGGCCGGGCGGCCGGGTCGGCCCGCTGATGCGGGAGCACATGCGGGCGATGCTTTCGGACGATCCGGACATCGCGGTCCCGGCTCTCACCGCGTTCACCCGCGGGATGGTGGCCGGGCCGGTGCCCGGCGCGCAGGCCCAAGCCCTGCTCGGCGCTTCGTTGAGCGTCCCGCCCGCGGTCCGCGCGGCGCTGTTCCGCCGGGACGTCGGCAGCGAAGACGTGCTGGCCGGGATCGACAAACCGGCCCTGGTCGTGCACGGCACGGCCGACCGCGTGATCGAGCCCTCGGTGGCCGAGCACGCCATCGGGAAGATTCCGGGTGCCCGCGGGCGTTGGTTCGTTGATGGGGGGCACGCGCCCTTCGCCGAGTCCGCGGCCGAGTTCGACGCGGTGCTGCGGCAGTTCGCCGAGGAATGCTGAAGTACGCAGGAGACGTGACCAGGTGACCAGCTTTCACCCGAGGTTCCGCGCTGTGCCGCGCCGGATCGCGGTGCTGTCCGTGCACACCTCGCCACTCGAACAGCCCGGGACCGGCGACGCCGGGGGCTTGAACGTCTACGTCAGCCAGACGGCGACCGAGATGGCCCGCCGCGGCGTCGAAGTCGAGGTGTTCACCCGCGCGACCGCGTCCGACCAGCCGCCGGTGGCCGAGCTGGCGCCGGGGGTGACCGTGCGGCACGTCCAGGCCGGCCCCTTCGAGCCGCTGGCCCGCGACGAGCTGCCCGCCCAGCTGTGCGCGTTCACCTCCGGCGTGCTGCGGACCGAGGCCTTCCACGAGCCCGGCCACTACGACCTCATCCACTCGCACTACTGGCTGTCGGGCCAGGTCGGCTGGCTCGCCCGCGACCGGTGGTCCGTTCCGCTGGTGCACACCGCGCACACGCTGGCCAAGGTGAAGAACGCCGCGCTCGCCGAGGGGGACAAGCCCGAGCCGCGCACCCGCGTGATCGGGGAGGAGCAGGTGGTCGCGGAGGCCGACAAGCTGGTCGCCAACACCGCGGTCGAGGCCCGCCAGCTCATCGAGCTCTACGACGCCGAGCCGCACGCGGTGCACGCCGTGCCGCCGGGCGTCGACCTCGAACGCTTCACGCCGGGTTCCCAGCACGAGGCCCGCGCTTTCCTCGGCCTGGCCGACGACGCCATCGTGCTCGCTTTCGCCGGCCGGATCCAGCCGCTGAAGGCGCCGGATGTGCTGCTGCACGCCGCGGCCGCGTTGCTGCGACGCCGTCCCGAACTGGCGCCGAAGCTGGTCGTGCTGGTCGTCGGCGGGCCCTCCGGCACCGGGCTGGAACAGCCGCAGGCCCTGCGCGAGCTGGCCGTGTTCCTCGGCATCGAGCCGCAGGTCCGGTTCCTGCCGCCCCAGCCGGGCGAGGCGCTCGCCCGGGTCTTCCGCGCCGCCGACGTCGTCGCGGTGCCGAGCTACAACGAGTCGTTCGGCCTGGTCGCGCTGGAGGCGCAGGCCTGCGGGACGCCGGTGGTCGCGGCCGAGGTCGGCGGGCTGCCGGTGGCGGTGCCGCACGGCGTTTCCGGATTGCTGGTCCCCGGCCACGGCGCCGAGGAGTGGGCGGACGCGCTGGCCGCGGTCGCGCTTCGCCCGGACTGGCGGGCCGAGCTGGGTGCGAACGCCGTTGTGCACGCGCGGCGGTTCTCCTGGCGCCGCACCACCGACGCGCTGCTCGACATCTATGCTCAGGCCACCAGTGCCTTCTCCCGTGCGCTGGACCTGCGCACGGAGGTGGCGGTGTGAGCCTGGACGAGCTGATCCAGTCTACTTTGGACTCCGCGGAGCTGAAGTACGACAAGCGCGGTCCCGGCAAGTACTTCGTCACGCTGCCGGGAACGAAGAAGCTGCAGACGAACGCGTGGCTCGTCGACGGCGACCACGCGTTTTCGGTGGAAGCCTTCGTCTGCCGCCGTCCCGACGAGTCCCATGAGGACGTTTACCGCTTCCTGTTGCAGCGCAACGCTAAGCTCTACGGCGTCCATTACACAGTGGACAGTCTCGGCGACATCTACCTGGTCGGCCGGTTCGGCAAGGACACGATGAGCGCCGACGAGCTCGACAAGGTGCTCGGCCAGGTGCTCGAAGCGGCCGACGGCGACTTCAACACCCTGCTGGAGATCGGCTTCGCGACGTCGATCAAGCGCGAATGGGACTGGCGCGTCTCCCGCGGCGAGTCCCTGGCCAACCTCCAGGCGTTCAAGCACCTCGTGGCGCCCGAGAAGCCGCACGAACCGGGCTTGACCGAGTCGTGACCCGGGCCGTGCAACGGCCCTGAACCGGACATCCGTCTCCTCGTCAGTCGAAACTGGAGGGAGACGCAGGATGCGGACTCGATGGAGAGCCGGGCTCGCGGCCGCGGCCGTGGCGTTCGCGCTGGCCGGGTGCTCGGCGGCCGAAAACGGGGCATCGTCCACGGCGGACAGTGCGGGCATCGGGCCCGCGGTGCCGCAGCAGGGGACAGGCAAGGCCGGGCAGAACAAGGTGACCCCGCCGCAGCCCGGGGCCACCGAGCGCAAGCTTTCGCGCAGTGCCCGGCTCGAACTGACCGCCACCAAGGTCGTCGACGTCGTCGCGCAGGCCCGCGGGATCGCGCAGGGCGCCGGCGGCTACACCGGCCAGGAGAGCACCGGCGACGAGACGGCGACGCTCAGCCTCGCCGTGCCCGCCGACAAGCTCGACGGCGTGCTCGACCAGCTTTCGCACCTCGGCACCAGCCTGGTGAAGCGGGAGCTGAACACCCAGGACGTGACCGAGCAGGTCGTCGACGTCGAAGCGCGGCTGGCGACGCAGCGGGCGTCGGTGGATCGGATCCGCGCGTTGCTGGCGAGGGCGACTTCGGTGTCGGAGATCGCGTCGGTCGAAAGCGAACTGACGAGCCGTGAGTCGGCGCTCGAATCCCTCGAGCAGCAGCGGAACTCCCTGGCCGGCAGTGTCGCGATGGCGACCGTCGCGATGACCATCCGCGGCGTCGCCGCGCCCCCGCCCGCGGCGGAGGACCGCAGCGGGTTCCTCGGCGGGCTGGCCGGCGGCTGGGAAGCGTTCCTCGTCTTCGGCGGTGGCCTGCTGACGGTGCTCGGGGCGATCGCGCCGTTCCTGCTGTTCGTCGTGCCGCTGGGCTGGCTCGGCTGGTGGCTGCACCGCCGTCGCCGGACGGGGGTGCCGGAGCCGATGCCGGGGCCGAGCGAAAGCTGAGCGGAACAGGCGGGACGGCTCGAGGGAGGGGGGAGTCGCGACTCGAGCCGCCCCGCTGAAGTTCCCGCCGATCAGGACCCGGTGACGAGGGGGGTGTCAACGGGGCCGGCGGGCCGCGGCTCGGCAGGGGGGAGACGAGCCGCGGTCAAAGCCCGAACCCGGCCGGGGAGTGCGTGGAATCCGGCCGTTCGGGACGTAGCCAACCTGTCAGATACCGACGGGTAATCACAAGGCTACCGGCTAACCCGTTCGAGTGAATTTTGGAACGATCGATAACGGTGCGCAGCCCGTTGCGGAGTTTTTGCGCGTTGTTGGCGGCCGAACTTGTCGAAGGGTGGGGTGTTACTTCCCGGTAACACACTCTGGGTAAATCAGTCGGTGCGACGGAGGTCACCCACGGGCCGCTTGGTGCGTTCTGGCAGGCTGTTGGCCATGGCCGAGATTGGGACGTTGGTGCTGCTGCGGCACGGGCAGAGCACGTGGAACGCGGAAAACCTGTTCACCGGCTGGGTGGACGTACCGCTTTCGGAGCAGGGTGAGGGCGAAGCCCGCCAGGGCGGCCAGCTGCTGGCCGACGCCGGCCTGCTGCCGGACGTGGTGCACACGTCGCTGCTGCGCCGCGCGATCTCCACCGCGAACATCGCGCTGGACGCCGCCGACCGGCACTGGATCCCGGTGAAGCGCGACTGGCGCCTCAATGAGCGCCACTACGGCGCGCTGCAGGGCAAGGACAAGAAGCAGACCCTCGCCGAGTTCGGCGAGGAGCAGTTCATGCTCTGGCGCCGCTCGTACGACACCCCGCCGCCGGCGATCGACCCGAAGGACGAGTGGAGCCAGGCGGGCGACGCCCGCTACGCGAACCTCGGCGGCAACGCGCCGCTGACCGAGTGCCTCAAGGACGTCGTCGAGCGGCTCCTGCCGTACTGGGAGTCCGAGATCGTGCCGGACCTGCGCGCGGGCAAGACGGTCCTGGTCGCCGCGCACGGCAACTCGCTGCGCGCGCTCGTCAAGCACCTCGACGGGATCTCCGACGCCGACATCGCCGGCCTCAACATCCCGACCGGCATCCCGCTGCGCTACGACCTCACCGAGGACCTGAAGCCGCTGAAGCCGGGCGGCGAGTACCTCGACCCCGAAGCCGCCAAGGAAGCCGCCGCCGCGGTGGCCAACCAGGGCCGCTGACCCGCAAGTCCGTGAATGGCACATTGAGGGACTTGAAGTCCCTCAATGTGCCATTCACGGACTTAGGCGCTCGCTTCACAGCAGCCCTGCCTCGCGGGCCCGTGCTCCGGCCTGGAACCGCGAAGACGCGCCGAGGAGCTCCATCAGCTCCGCCACCCGGCGCCGGTAGGTCCGCAGGCTGACGCCGAGGCAGCGGGCCGCCGTCTCGTCCTTGGAGCCGGACGCCAGCTGCTCGAGGATCTCCCGCGCACCCAGCTCGGTGAACCGGGCCTGGTAGGACTCCAGGTCGGTGGCGCCGTGCCAGGCCGCTTCGAACAGCGACTGGATGCCCTGGACCAGGTCGGGACTGCTGATCACGGTGTAGCCGCGGACCCCGCCGATGTTCTCGCCGGCGACGATCGCGATCCGGCGGTCGAGCAGAATCGTCTCGTTGATCTCGCGTTCGGTGATCCGGATCCTCGCCCCGTGGGCGGCGATCTGCCGCAGGTGCTCCGCGAGCGCCGGGTCGAACAGCACGCCGGGCTGGTAGACCTTGCGCACGGTCAGCCCGCGAACCGACTGCTCGCGCGGGGGCTCGCTCGGGTGCGCCACCGACCACGTGTGCAGGTCGCGGGCGGCGCACGAGATCTCCGTCGCCGCGGCGAATAGATGCGCAGTGCGCTCGAACAGCTCCGCCTCGCCGCGCACCGAGACGACGTCAGTCACCTTCTCCACGTATTCCAGTGTGGCAGCAAACTGCCAAACCCGGTGGTCACGCGGGCCTTGCCGGAAAGCTGGAGCCATGACCACGAACACCCTCCCCGCCGCAGCGGCGGGCACCTGGAAGCTCGGCTCGTTCGAAGTCAACCGGCTGGGCTACGGCGCGATGCGCCTGATGTCCACTTCGGACGGCGGGATCCGCGATCGCGAGACGTCGCTCGCCGTGCTCCGCCGGGCCGTCGAACTCGGCGTGAACCACATCGACACGGCCGCGTTCTACTTCGCCGGCCCGCGGTCGGCGAACGAACTGATCAACACCGCGCTGTCGCCGTACGACGACCTCGTGATCACCACCAAGATCGGCGCCGGACGCGACTTCGAAGGCACCTTCTACTCCGCCCGCCCCGACCAGCTGCGCGCCCAGGTCGACGAGAACCTGCGCCAGCTGGGCGTCGACCACCTCGACGTCGTCAACTACCGGATCGGCCACGGCCTCGAGCGCGGCACCGGCTCGATCGCCGACGGGTTCGGCGTGCTCGCCGACCTCCGGGAAAAGGGCCTGATCCGCGAGCTGGGCATCTCCAACGTCGGCCCGGAGCACCTCACCGAAGCCCTGGCCATCGCGCCGGTCGTCTGCGTGCAGAACCAGTACGGCCTCACCGCGCGCCGGGAGGACGACGAACTCGTCCGGCTGTGCGCCGAGCACGGGGTCGCCTTCGTGCCGTTCTTCGCCATGGCGAGCGGTTCGGCGGAGGAGACGCGGGTCGCCGAGGTCGCGCGCCGCCACGACGTCACCCCGGCCCAGGTGCGGCTCGCGTGGACCCTCCACCAGGGACCGAACGTGCTCGCCATCCCCGGCACCGGCGGCCTCGCGCACCTCGAGCAGAACGTCGCCGCGGCGGCCCTGGAACTCACCGGGGACGACTTGGCGGCACTCGAAGGAGATGCCTGATTCACCCGGAAGGTCTCGCTCGGGAATCGGCCGGGTGAACGTGGGCTGACACCCCGGCGAACATGTCCTCCCCAGGTGTCGCGGTGCTCACGACAAGGCGGACAACGCTAGGCCGAAAGGCCACATCACCGCTTACGATCGGCCTGTGACCACGCCTGTTTCACTCGCACTGGCCATCGGAGCACTGGTGGCCGGCGCGGTGGTCGGTTACCTCGTGGCGCGGGCACGCACCCGGCGCGAGGACGTCCGTCCGCCCGGCCCGACCGTCGCCGAACTCTACGAACGCCTGGTCCGGTCCTCGAACAACGGCGTCGTCGTGCTCAACCGGTTCGGCGACATGGTGCTGCACAACCCGCGTGCCTACGAGCTGGGCCTGGTGAAGGTCAACCAGGCCGACCCGCGGGCCCGGAAGGCCGCCGAACAGGTCGTCGAAACCGACGAGCCGATGGAAATCGACCTTTCGCCGCTCGAAGCGCGCGGCCGCCAGCCGGAGGCGGTGCTCGGCCAGGTCCGGCCGCTCGGCGACGGCTTCACCGTCGTCGAGGCCGTCGACCACTCCGAGGCCATCCGGCTGGAGGCCGTGCGCCGCGACTTCGTCGCCAACGTCAGTCACGAGCTCAAGACCCCGGTCGGCGCGATCGCGCTGCTCACCGAGGCCGTGCTCGACGCGGCCGAGGACGTCGAAGAGGTCCGCCGCTTCGGCGGCAAGATCCTGCGCGAGTCCACCCGGCTCGGCCAGCTCGTCACCGAGCTGATCGCGCTGTCCCGGCTGCAGGGTGCCGAGCGGCTGCCCGACCTCAACGTCGTCGAGGTCGACGCGGTCGTCCGCGAGGCGCTCGGCCGCACCACGCTGTCGGCCGAGTCCGCCGACATCCGGATCACCACCGACACCCCCAGCGGCCTGCTCATCGAGGGCGACCGCACGCTGCTGGTCACCGCGTTGTCGAACCTGCTGGAGAACGCCGTCGCGTACTCGCCGGCCGGCAGCCCGGTGTCGATCTCGCGCCGGCTCAACGACGGCGTCGTCGAGATCGCCGTCACCGACCGCGGCATCGGCATCCACGAGGACGAGCAGACGCGCGTGTTCGAGCGCTTCTACCGCGCCGACAAGGCCCGCTCCCGCGCCACCGGCGGCACCGGCCTCGGCCTGGCGATCGTCAAGCACGTCGCGGCCAACCACGGCGGCTCGGTCGGGCTGTGGAGCCGTCCCGGCACCGGCTCGACGTTCACGCTGCGGATCCCCGCGCACATCGGGCCGGAGCACGCGGCCGAACCGGCGAAGGCCGGGAAACAGACCTCGCCGGCACCGCGGCAGGAGAAGATCCCCGAGCGCACCCAGAGGCTCGTGGTTACCGGGCAGGACAGCCCAGATCATGGAGGAAACCTGTGACCAGGGTTCTCATCGTCGAGGACGAGGAGTCGTTCGCCGACCCCCTCGCCTTCCTGCTGCGCAAGGAAGGGTTCACCGCGGCCGTGGCCGGCACCGGCCAGGCGGCGCTGGAGGAGTTCGACCGCAACGGCGCCGACATCGTGCTGCTCGACCTGATGCTGCCCGGGATGAGCGGCACCGACGTCTGCAAGCAGCTGCGCCAGCGTTCGGCCGTCCCGGTGATCATGGTGACCGCGCGTGACAGCGAGATCGACAAGGTCGTCGGCCTGGAGCTGGGCGCGGACGACTACGTCACCAAGCCGTACTCGGCGCGGGAGCTGATCGCGCGGGTCCGCGCGGTGCTGCGCCGCGGCGGCGAGCCCGGCTCGGAGGGCGAGCTGGCCCCGCTGGTCCTCTCCGCCGGACCGGTGCGGATGGACGTCGAGCGGCACGTCGTGACCGTCGACGGTGCCGAGGTGTCGCTCCCGCTCAAGGAGTTCGACCTGCTCGAATACCTGCTCCGCAACGTCGGCCGGGTGCTGACGCGCGGGCAGCTGATCGACCGGGTGTGGGGCGCGGACTACGTCGGCGACACCAAGACGCTCGACGTCCACGTGAAGCGGCTGCGCTCGAAGATCGAACCGGACCCGGGCTCGCCGCGGCACCTGGTGACGGTTCGCGGCCTGGGCTACAAGTTCGAGACGTAAGTCCCTTTCGTGGTGGTACCGGCCCCGGTGGAGGCGCGCCGGGGCGGTACCGCACCGAGTGTTGTTGGTTACATGTTCGAGACCTGAGGCTGGGGCCGGTACGCTGGACCCCCGTGCGCCTAGGGGTACTCGACGTCGGTTCCAACACCGTCCACCTGCTCGTGGTCGACGCCCACCGTGGCGCCCACCCGACCCCGATGCATTCCGAGAAGTCCGTGCTGCGGCTGGCCGAGCGGATCACCCGCGGCGGCGACCTGAGCAAGGCCGGTGCCGACGAGCTCTGCACCGCGGTCCAGTCCGCGAAGGAAGCCGCCACCCGGCTCGGCTGCGAAGAGGTCATGGCGTTCGCCACCTCCGCCGTCCGCGAGGCGAAGAACTCCGCGAAGGTGCTCGCCCGTGTGGCCGAGGAAACCGGCGTCGACCTGCAGGTTCTCTCGGGCACCGACGAAGCCAGGCTCACCTTCCTCGCCGTCCGCCGGTGGTACGGCTGGTCGGCCGGTCAGCTGCTGGTGCTCGACATCGGCGGCGGCTCGCTGGAGGTCGCGATGGGCCGTGACGAAGAGCCCGTGCTGGCCGAATCCCTGCCGCTGGGCGCCGGCCGCACCACGCGCACCCGCTTCCGGCACGACCCGCCGACGCGCTCCGAGCTCGTCGCGACGTCGGCGTGGCTGGACGACCAGCTCACCGACCTCGCGCGCAAGATCACCAAATGGGGTGAACCCGATCGGGTCGTGGCGACGTCGAAGACGTTCCGCTCGCTCGCCCGGCTGACCGGCGCCGCCCCCTCGGCGGCGGGCCCGCGCGTCCGACGTACGCTCACGGACACCGCCTTGCGCCAGCTCCTGGCCTTCGTCTCGCGGATGTCGTCGGCCGATCTCGCGCACCTCGAAGGCGTCAGCTCGAGCCGGTCGCACCAGCTCGTGGCGGGTGCGCTCGTCGCGCAAGCCACGATGCGGGCGCTCGGCGTGCCGGAACTCGAGATCTGCCCGTGGGCTCTGCGAGAGGGTGTCATCCTGCGGCGGCTGGACCATTCCCACGGCGCGGATGAGACTGGAGCCGCCCTCGTGGGGCGCTTCGGCGCACAGGAGGACCGGTGAAAGCACGCGGCTGGACTTCGCACACGCAGCACGGGCACGGTGAAGAGGTGACGGACATGCAGAGGACGGCGTACAGCGCGCGCTGCGCCACCGAGCTGCCGTCGGGTGCCTCCTCGCGAGGTGCCGAGAACCCGGAGCGCGCAGGGGACTACCAGGTATGACGGACCAGACCGGAGGCGACCAGCCGCAGAAGACCGTGGCTGAGCTGCTCGCCCAGCACGGCGCCCAGGTCGACGGCGGACGCCGTCGCCGCCGGCGCGCGGCTGATGACGACGACGAACCGGCCACCCCCGAAGCCACCGGCACGCACCGGCGGCCGGGCGTGACCGACACCGGCCCCCAGGCGATCATCGACCGGGTGGCGTCCGAGGGCACCCCGCCCCCGCCGGCATCTCCCGCCCGGCCCGCCGGACGGCGCCGCGCGGAGCCACCGCCCCCGCCGCCGCCCGCGCCGCGCGTGGTCCCGCAGGACTCCCAGCCGCTGCCGCGGCCGGTGCCGCCGCCCCCGGCGCGGCCCGCCCCCGGCGGTGCCGAGTCCGGCCAGTACGCGCGGCCGGTGCCGCCGGAGCCGGGGCAGCGCCCCCGGCCGCCCCAGGAGTCCGGGCAGTTCGCGCGCCCGCCGGAGCCGGCGCAGCTGCCGGTGCCGCCGCGGCAGCAGGAGTCGGCTCAGCTGCCCGTGCCGCCGCGCGCCGCGCCGCGCCGCCAGCCGCCCCCGCCGCAGCCGTCGCAGCAACTGCCGACGCCGCCTCCGCCGGCGGCCGAGGAGACCCGAGGGGTCGTCCCGCCGGTCCGGCGCCGCCCCGGCCCTCCGCAGCCGTCGCAGCAGCTGCCGACCCCGCCCCAGCCGTCCCAGCAGCTGCCGACCCCGCCGCCCCCTGGACCCCTGCCGCCCTCCGGCCCCCTGTCGGCCCGGCTCGACGGCCTCAACGGCACCCCGGACGCCGACATCGACGTGCCGCCGGGCCCGATGGCCAGCGGGTCGTTCGCGCCGCCGCCCGCCGCGCCCGGCCGCCCGCGCCGCGCCCCGTCGCGCCGCCCAGAGCCGAAGCGCGAGGACCACACCGAGCAGTTCTCGGCGGTCCCCGACGACGAGCCGCCCGCCCCGCCGGCGTCGAAGAAGGGCAAGAAGCCCGAGCCGCGGGAGCCGTCCTCGCCCGCCGGCCTGGCGAACTGGCGCAAGCGGCGGCAGAAGGAGCAGATGGAGGACACCGAGATCGGCGTCATGCCGGTGGTGCCCGCCGACACCCCGGACGACGGCTACCCCGAGGACGACTTCGAGCCCGACGGGTTCGCCCCGGAGAGCAGCGGCTACCAGGCGGCCTACGACGCGGGCCCGGCGACCGGCGCGTACCCGCCGCCGATGCCGTTCGCGCCCGTCGACCGCGCCTCGCGCGCGCCGATCCCGGACGACCTCGAGCCCTACGAGCGCGAGTTCGCCGACGGGTACCCGCCGGACGGCCCGGACTTCGAGCAGGACGACTACGCCTACGAGCAGGGCGAAGGCTACGAAGACGACGAGTACGACGACGCGCCCGAGCCGGTCGCGGAGCCTGCGCCCGCGGTGTCGCCCGGCAAGCAGTGGCTGGCGCTGGCCGGCCAGCTCGCCATGGGTGTCGTCGGCGGCGCCGCCGTCTGGCTCGGCTTCAACTGGCTGTGGGTGAACATCCCGGCCGCCGCGCTGGTCGCGGCGCTGCTGGTGGTCGTCGCGCTGGTCTGGATCGTGCGGAAGATCCGCCGCGCCGAAGACCTGCAGACCACGGTGCTTGCGGTGCTGGTCGGCCTGGTGGTGACGGTGTCACCGGCGGCGCTGCTGCTCGTCGGCCGCTGACGCGGGCCGGGACAGCGGAGGACCCGTGATCCGCGTCCCGTTAGCGGCCCGGCGGCGCCGCGCACCCTCGGTGACGAGGCAGGATGGCGCGCGTGACAGACGAGCAGCCGGTCCCCGTGGGCCTCAGCACGGCGTCGGTGTGGCCCCTGAAGGCGGGGACGGCCTTCGAGCTGGCCGCCGAGCTCGGCTACGACGGCGTCGAGGTGATGGTCTGGGCCGACCCGGTCAGCCAGGACGTCACGGCGCTGCGGCGCCTGTCCCGTCGCACCGGGGTGCCCGTGCTGTCGGTGCACTCGCCGTCGCTGCTGATCACCCAGCGGATCTGGTCGCCGGACCCGGTGGTGCGGCTGCGGATGTCCGTCGACGCCGCGCTCGAGCTCGGCGCGCGCACGGTCGTGGTGCACCCGCCGTTCCGCTGGCAACGCCGGTACGGCGACGCCTTCGGCGATCTCGTCGCCGAACTGGAGGAGTCGAGCGGGATCGAAATAGCGGTCGAAAACATGTTCAAGGTCCGGCCGCCCGGTGGTTCGAAGAATGCGCGGGTGTCCGCGTTCCGGCCGTCGATCGATCCGACGGACGTCGGGTTCCGCCACTACACGCTCGACCTGTCCCACACAGCGGCAGCCGAGATGGACGCGCTGGCGCTGGCGCAGCGGATGGGCGAGGGCCTCTCGCACGTCCATCTGGCCGACGGCACCGGCGTCCCGAAGGACGAGCACCTGGTGCCCGGACGGGGCGGCCAGCCCTGCACCGAACTGCTGGAGAAGCTGGTCAGCAGTGGTTTCGCCGGGCAGATCGTGCTGGAGATCAACACCCGCCACGCCGTCACCGCGGCCCAGCGCGTCCGCGACCTGGCCGAGGCGCTGTTGTTCACCCGGTTCCACCTCGGGCAATAACCGCGCACATTCCGCGGAGGACACGACTACTCCCGAGTGCATTTCCGCCGGTCGTACCCGTAAAGTGCGGACCGTGAAACCGTCGCTCTCCTTGATCGTCACCTATCCGGATTCCCGAATCGGCGCGGACCGTTCGTGAGCGGAATGGACGGCACCGCCGTGTCCTTCGACACGGCGAGTGCGGCGCGGTCGCTGGGGGACGGCACCTTCACCGCGGTGCTGCGTGCGGAGTGGGCCATCGGCCCGCACCCGCACGGGGGATTCCTCCTGGCCCTGCTGGCCAAGGCGGCGGTCGCCGCCCTGCACGAACGCGGGGAGCCGCACGCCGAGCCTCTCGTCGTCAGCGCCGAGTTCCTGCACCCGCTCGCCCTCGGCCCGGTGCTCCTGCGCACCGACGTCCGCAAGGTCGGCCGCCGCGCGACGGTCGTCGAGGTCCGGCTGGAGCAGCGCGGCCGCAGCTGCGTCGAGGCCAGGGTGACGACCGGGCGGCTGCCGATGCGGCGCCCGGAGTGGACGGACGTGCCGTCGATGCCCGCCGAGCCGTCGCCGGGCGCGCTGACCATGCCGGAGAGCCCCGAGGGCCCGTTCAACCTGGCCAAGGGCTGCGAGGTCCGGCTCGACCCGGCGACCGCCGGCTACCTGGCAGGCCGCTCGGGCGAGCCGCCGCGGATGCGGCTGTGGGTCCGGCCGCGCCACGGCCTGGTCGACCCGTACTTCACGCTGCTGGCCTCCGACGTCAACCCGCCGGTGGTGATGAACCTCGGCCGGATCGGCTGGGCGCCGACGGTGCAGCTGACGGCGCTGCTGCGCACCCGCCCGGCGCCGGGCTGGCTGCGGGTGGTCGTCGAGTCGAGGTCGGTGCACGAGTCGTGGTTCGACTCCGACGCCACGGTCGTCGACTCGCAGGGCAGGCTGGTGTGCCAGTCCCGCCAGCTGGGCCTCGCCCCGGCACCGGGCGGCTGAGCCGCGTTTGGCACGCTTGACGCCATGACGGTCATCGCGGTGCTGGGTGCGGGCAAGATCGGCGAGGCGTTGCTCTCGGGGCTGCTGCACGGCGGCCACGAACCGGGCGACCTGCTCTTCACCGAGCGGTACCCGGCGCGTGCCGAGGAGCTGACGGCGCGGTACGGCGTCCGCGCCGTCGAGGTCGAAGAAGCGGCGAAGCACGCCGACGTCCTGGTCGTCGCGGTGAAGCCGCAGGACATCGACCCGGTGCTCGACGAGCTGGCGCCGCTGCTCGGCCCGTCGTCGCTCGTGGTGTCGCTGTGCGCGGGCCTGCCGACGTCGCTGTACGAGCGCCGGCTCGCTTCGGGCGTTCCGGTGGTGCGGGTGATGCCGAACACGCCGATGCTGGTCAACGAGGCCATGAGCGCCATCTCCGCGGGCCGCTACGCGACGCGCGAGCACCTCGCGGTGGTGCGGGACCTGCTGACCCACGTCGGCCAGGTCGTCGAGGTGCCGGAGGGGCAGCAGGACGCCGTCACAGCGCTGTCCGGCTCCGGGCCCGCGTACTTCTTCTACCTGGTCGAGGCCATGATCGACGCCGGGATCCTGCTCGGCCTGCCGCGCACGCTGGCCGGCCAGCTGATCATCCAGTCGGCCGTCGGCGCGGCGAAGATGCTGGCCGAGTCGGAGGAGCACCCGGTGCTGCTGCGCGAGGCCGTGACGTCCCCCGCCGGGACCACCATCAACGCCATCCGCGAGCTGGAGAAGCACGGCGTCCGCGCGGCCATGCTGGCCGCCATCGAAGCGGCCCGCGACCGCTCGGTGGAGCTGGGCAAGGCCCACGACGAAGCCGGAAGTCCGTGAATGGCACATTGAGGGACTTCAAGTCCCTCAATGTGCCATTCACGGACTTCCGGGCCCCCGTGCGGCGGCGGGGCCGAGGGCGTGGCGTGTGGCCGGTCCGGGTCCGCACGTGCCCGGATTCGCCGGAAAGGGCGATTCCGGTGGTCTTGCACGCGCGGGTGCTTGTGCGTTAGCGCAGGTAGGGGCCCATCTCGGTGACAGGCGTCGCATTAGTCCCACCAGTCCCGCTACTCTCGATAGAGCACGTGCGTGTCGATACCACAGGTGGGGAAGCCTCGTGGCGCGACACGTGTCGAAGGACGCGGTAAACATGTCGCCGAACAAGAAGGAGGATTTGCCCGCAGTCGGGCAGGTCCAGTTCCTGACGGTCGCCGAAGTGGCCACGCTGATGCGGGTCTCCAAGATGACCGTCTACCGTCTCGTGCACTCGGGTGAGCTGCCCGCCGTCAGGGTCGGGAAGTCCTTCCGGGTGCCGGAAAAAGCAGTGCACGAGTACCTCCAGGGTGCCTATTACGACGTGGGTTGACCGGTCGCCGGGCACGCCGTGGCCTGCGGCGCGCAGCGCTACAACGTGCCCGATGACCGGCCCGCGCCAGGTGGCGGGTAACCTGGAAAACCGCTCGTGCCTGTGCGCTCCACCCGTTGGACGCTGCGCCGGGCAGCGTGACCGACGACGACCTAAGGAGCGCCCATGGGCTCTGTGATCAAGAAGCGCCGCAAGCGCATGTCGAAGAAGAAGCACCGCAAGCTGCTTCGCCGCACGCGAGTGCAGCGTCGGAAGGCCGGCAAGTAAATCCTGCCGACCGCGACCGTGGCCCGTCCAGCTTCTGGACGGGCCACGTCCATGTGGTGGGCCGGTCCCCCCGTTCGAGTGAGGCGTTCGTCGCTTTCCGGGGGAACCGCGGTTAATAGCACGTAAGACACCCCTGACCTACCACTGATGAGCGGTAACATCTCAACGGCGTCCGCGCGATGCTTCCAACGAGTGCAGGTACGCGCACCTCGGGTGACCGTCCACCCCCCACACGCCCTACGCCGCAGGGAGTCGCATGCCGTCGAACATCGTGCTCGTCACCGGGGTCGCCGGGGAACTCGGCGGGAAACTGCTGGCCCGGCTGGGCAACAACCCCGACTTCGAACGGGTCATCGGTGTCGACACGGTCCCGCCGGCGAAGGCGGTCCTGCAGCGCATGGGCCACGCGGAGTTCGTCCGCGCGGATATCAGGAACCCGTTGATAGCCAAGGTGATCAGCACCGCCACGGTCGACACCGTGGTGCACGCGTCCTGCACCGCGCACCCCGCCGGGCCGGGCCGCCGCACGGCGATCAAGGAAGTCAACGTCATCGGCACCATGCGGCTGCTGGCCGCGTGCCAGCGCTCCCCGCTGGTGCGCAAGCTGGTGGTCAAGTCGACGGCGGCGGTCTACGGCGCGAGTGCCCGTTCGCAGGCGGTGTTCACCGAGGACTCCGAGCTCATCCCGACGTCGACCAGCGGGTACGCGAAGGACGCCGTCGAGATGGAGGGCTACGTCCGCGGCCTGGTGCGGCGCCGCCCGGACATCACCACGACGCTGTTCCGCTTCGCCAACATCATCGGTCCCGAGACCGACACGGTCCTCGCCCGCTACTTCGCGCTGCCGGTGGTGCCGACAGTGTTCGGGTACGACGCGCGCATCCAGCTGCTGCACTCTTCGGACGCGCTGGCGGTGCTGGAGCGGGCGACGTTGACCGACAAACCCGGCGTGTTCAACGTCGGTTCGGAGGGGGTACTCACCCTCTCGCAGGCGATCCGGCGAGCCGGCCGGGTCGAGCTGCCGATGCCGCGGAGCGTGGTGCCGTCGGTCGGCAAGGTCCTGCGCGGTGCTCGCGTGGTGGACTTCTCCGCCGACCAGGTCCGGCTGCTGAACTTCGGCCGGGTCGTCGACATCGCCAAGCTGAAGCAGGAGTTCGGGTACACCCCGCGGTGGACCACGCGTGAGGCGTTCGACGACTACGTCGTGGGACGCGGGCTCCGGCCGGTGCTCGACGGTGGCAAGCTGGCGGGCCTGGCCGGAAAGGTGCTCGTCGCTGCTGCGACCGGGCAGGCGAGCCGGTGAGCAGACCGCACGACTTGAACGACTTCGAAAGCGAGGCGGAGACCGTGGGCGGTGCCGAAGCACAGGTCATCCCTCTGCACGGACCGGGCCGGGAGAAGCCGGACGTGGTGAAGGCGGAGCAGGACCTGCGCGAAGAGGAAACAGCCCGGGAAACCGAGACCCAGCGGGCGGCGCCGGTCGTCGCCTTCCCCGGCGCCGGTCAGGGAGCGCAGGCCCCCGAAGTCCTTTCGGATGTGGCCCGGTCCGCGCTCGGCTTCATCCGCGACCGGTTGACCGGGGACTACACCGTCGACGAGTTCGGCTTCGACGCCGAGCTGACCGACGCGGTCTTCCTGCCGCCGCTGCGCGCGCTGTACAAGAAGTGGTTCCGCGTCGACACGTACGGCGTCGAGAACCTCCCGGCTTCGGGGGGCGCGCTGCTGGTGTCCAACCATTCGGGCACGGTGCCGCTGGACTCGCTGATGACGGCGGTGGCGGTCCACGACGAGACGGGTGGCCGTCACCTGCGCGGCCTCGGCGCGGACCTGGTGTTCCAGGTGCCGCTGGTGGGTTCGTTCGCCCGCAAGTCGGGCCAGACGCTGGCCTGCAACGCGGACGCGGAACGCCTGCTGCGCAAGGGTGAGCTGGTCGGGGTGTGGCCGGAGGGCTTCAAGGGCGTCGGGAAGCCGTTCTCGTCGCGCTACAAGCTGCAGCGCTTCGGCCGCGGCGGTTTCGTGTCGGCCGCGCTGCGCGCCGGCGTGCCGATCATCCCCGTGTCGGTCATCGGTGCCGAAGAGATCTACCCGAAGGTCGGCGACATCAAGGTGCTGGCCCGCATGCTGGGTCTGCCGTACTTCCCGGTGACGCCGTTCTTCCCGCTGCTGGGCCCGCTGGGCACGATCCCGCTCCCGACGAAGTGGAGCATCGAGTTCGGCGAGCCGATCCGGACCGACGAGTTCGAGCCGGAGGCGGTCGAGGACCCGATGCTGGTGTTCCAGCTGACCGACCAGGTCCGGGAGTCGATTCAGCAGACGCTGTACCGGCGGTTGTCGCAGCGGAAGTCGGTCTTCCGCGGCTGAGCCATCCCCTCCGGGCCGGGAGGGTTCCGGCCCGGGAGGTGGATGGCCACCGAGGACGCCGCGCGCCGTCAGCGGCGGCGGTAGGCCATCCCGGCCGCCACCGCGCCCGCCAGCGCCCCGACGCCCAGCACCGACGGCACGCCGATCTTCGCCGCCTTGCGCCCGGTCCGGAAGTCGCGGATCTCCCAGCCGCGCGCCCGGGCCACGTCACGCAGCCCGCCGTCGGGGTTGACCGCCACCGCCGTGCCGACCGCCGAGAGCATCGGGATGTCGTTGGCCGAGTCGGAGTACGCCGTGCAGCGCTTGAGGTTCAGCCCCTCCCGGGACGCCAGCGCGCGCACCGCGTGGGCCTTCGCGCGGCCGTGCAGGAGGTCGCCGACCAGGCGGCCCGTGTAGACGCCGTCCTTCGTCTCCGCCACCGTGCCCAGCGCGCCGGTCAGGCCGAGCCGCCGGGAGATGATCGCGGCCAGCTCGATCGGGGTCGCCGTCACCAGCCAGACGCGCTGGCCCGCGTCCAGGTGCATCTGGGCCAGCGCGCGCGTGCCGGACCAGATCTTGTCGGCCATCAGCTCGTCGTAGATCTCTTCGCTGATCGACGTCAGCTCGGCCACCGTGCGCCCGGCCACAAAGGACAGTGCGCGCTCGCGGTGGGTCTTGATGTCCTCTTTGTTCTCGCGGCCGCCGAGCCGGAACTTGATCTGGCCCCAGACGAACCCCGCCAGGTCCGAAGACGTGAAGAACTTCCGCGCCGCGAGCCCGCGGGCGAAGTAGAAGATCGACGCGCCCATCATCATCGTGTTGTCGACGTCGAAGAAGGCGGCCGCGGTGAGGTCCGGCGGCGCGGGCGGGACGTGGGGCTCGGCGGCTTCGGAAACCACTCGGGCGTGGGCGGCCTCGGCCGACGCCTCGCCCGCGAGCGCGGCGAGCCGTTCCAGCTCCTGACTCTTATCCCTGCCACGCCAAGCTGACACGCACACCGCCTCCACGTCTGCCCACGTCTGGCGACGTCCCCTGCGAACGTCCGGGTCCTTTGCACAGGGTAGCGAGCCGCCCACCACGCCGTCGCAGGTGTGGCCCTGACCTCAGCCGATCACGATCGGCGGCAGCCCGGGCAGCAACGGCGGGAGCGAAATCAGCGGCGGTGGCGACGTGGTCGTGGGCGGCGCCGGCGGTGGGGTCGTCGTCGAGCCGCCGTACACCGGCGGCGGCGTCACCCCGCCGGTCGGCGCCGGGATGCCCGGGGTCGCGGCCGCGTCCGACGGGGGCAGCTGCGTGCCGGTCGGCGCGGGCGCCGTGCTCGCGCCGGAGGGCGACGAGGCCGGCTCGGACGACGGCTTGGTGCCGGTCGCCGGGGCGGGGCGGACCGTGCACTCGCCGGTCGCCGGGAGCAGGCCCAGCTCGTCGGACTTGCCCGTGGTGATCTGGTAGCAGTTCATCCGCGCCACCAGCCCGCTCGTGCGCGCCTGGACCTTGCCGAGCAGGTCCCGGACGTCGTCGAACACCGGCGCCGCGTCGGCTGGGAGCGGGAGCGAGCCCAGCCGCGCCTCCTGGTTGCGCGCCCACAGCCGGACGTCGGCCAGCGCCTGCGCGCCACCGCCGTCACTGGTCGCCACGGTGGACATCTGGGCGACACCGGCCCGCAGGTCGGTGGCGAAGTCGTCGTACGCGGTCCGGTAGCCGTTCCCGCTCGCGCCTTCCTCGGCCAGCTCGCGCAGCTCGGTGATCCGGTTGGTGGCGAACTCGAGGTGCTTCTTCGCCTTCGCCTGGTCACCGAACGTCAGGCCCAGCGCCGTCGACTCCCCGGCGCGCTTCACGCCGTACAGCGGGTCGCCCGGCAGCGCGTTGCGGGACAGCACCAGCGACAGGCCGGAGAGGACCAGGAAGAGGAAGAGCGCGGCGGCCACCAGGTCGGCGGTCCGCGGCCGCCACCTCCGACGTGGGGTGGTGGCCGCCGCCGTCTCCAGGCGGCCCGCGATCTCCGCGCGGATCCGCTGCCGGGTCTCCAGGTCCGGGGCGCCGGCCGTGCCGAGCTCGCGCAGGGCGCCGACGAGGGCCAGTTCGTCGGCGAACTCGCCGTCCCGGGGTACCGGGGACGGCTCACAGGCACGTGCGAACCGCTCGATCTCGGCTCGCTCACGCGCAAACCTCACTGCGCTGCTCCATCTCGGCCTTGGCCGGTACTGACACCGGTCTGCGTGGAGTAACGATCCGGACGCCGCGGGGGTTACCGGTTTCGGGCGATGAGCGGAAAAGTTCGCGGGTTCAGCGCAATCCCGTGGGCAGAAGTTGTGCCAAACGGCGTACGGCGCGATGCTGCAGCGCCTTCACCGCGCCCTCGTTGCGGTTCATGATCTCGGCCGTCTCCGCCACCGACAGTCCCTGCAGGAACCGCAGGACAATGCATTCCCGCTGGTCGTCGCCCAGTTCCGCGACGCAGCGCAGCAGTTCCGCGCGGGTGGCACGGCTGATCGCCTCCTGTTCGGGGCCCACCTGGGCGGTCGCGCCGACGCTGAACGGCGCGGAACGCGGCTCGGTCACCTCGTCGGTGACGACTTCGAGCTTGAACCGGCTCGACTTCACGTGGTCGAGCACGAGGTTGCGGGCGATGGTGACGAACCACGCGCCGACGTCACGTCCCTGGTAGCTCACCGACGAGATCCGGCGCAGCGCGCGCAGGAACGTCTCGCTCGTGACGTCCTCGGCGAGATCGCGGTCGCCGAGCCGGAACAGCACGTAGCGGTAGACGACGTCGACATAGCGGTCGTAGAGCCGGCCGAAGGCGGACGAATCGCCGTCCTGCGCGGCGCGCACCAGCTCCCAGGCCTCGGCCTTCGCCACCTCGGCGCGCTCGTCGTCGGACGCCTGCCTGCTCATCGGCACGGTCGACGAGCGCCCGAAGACGCGCTCGGCGAACATGGCGACGGGCCCGCGGCTCACGGCGGTCGGCAGGGTCATCGGGCGGCACCTCCGGCGGCGGCTTCGGCCCAGTGGGCCACGGTACCCCCGGAACCCGGAGGAGCAGGGGCTTGCCGGCTCGCGTGCCCCACGACCTCGTGGGCAGGCAAGTTCGTCACGGCGACTCCCTCTCTCCGGACGCGGCGGTGATCAACACCCGCCCGCGACGCAGTGCAGCATACGTGTAGTTACCGCTAAGTAGGTAGTGGTTCCGGGGTTGCGCAGACGCGACGCTCGCGGTCAGCACCCATGACGTCGCTTCAGATGACAGACTTGCAACGGTTCGCATCGGACGAGGAGAGGCGGGTCGCGGGTGAGTGCGCCAGAGGGGACGCAGCCGGGGGTCGGCGAGCTGCTCACGCGGGCCGCGGCGGCGTGGCCGGAGCACCCGGCGGTGTGCGAGACCGGCACCGGGCGCGGCCTGACCTACCGCCAGGCCGAGGCCGCCGCCCAGGCCCAGGCCAGGAGACTCGCGGACGCCGGCGTCGAGCCCGGCGACCGGGTGGCGCTGCGGCTGCCGACGTCGGTGGACTTCGTGGTCGCCTTCTTCGGCGCGCTGCGCGCCGGGGCGATCGTCGTGCCGCTGTCGCCTCAGGTGCCGGGCCCGGAGCTCGGGAAGCTGCTCGCGCACAGCGGGGCCAAGGTCGTCGTCCAGCGGGACGCCGAGGAGGAGCTGCCGGACGGCGTGAGCGGTCTCACGCCGGCCTCCGACTCTGACGACGGCGCCGACTTCGCCGACGCCGGCCGGGCCGGCGAGGACATCGCGGTCGTTTCGTACACCTCGGGCACCACCGGGCCGCCGCGCGGCGTGATGCTGTCCCACCGCGCGCTGCTGGCCAACCTGGCGCAGATCAGCGGCGTCGAGGGCGTCCTGGAGCAGGACGACCGCGTGCTGATCACCATCCCGCTCTTCCACGTCTACGGCCTCGGCCCCGGGCTGCTGCAGGCGACCGCCGTCGGCGCGACCACGGTCCTGTCCGAGCGCTTCGAAGCCCAGCGCACGCTCGACGACTGCGCCGAACAGCGCGTCACGTCGATCACCGGCGTCCCGACGATGTACGCCGAGTTCGCCGCGCTCGGCCCCGACGAACTGCGCCGCGGCCTGGCCACCGTGCGGCGGATGACGTCCGGTGCCGCGCCGCTGCACCCGAAGACGCTGACCGCGATCCGCGAGGCCACCGGCCTCGACGTCTACGAGGGCTACGGCCTCACCGAGTGCGCGCCGGTGGTGACGTCGACGCTGGTCACCGGCTACCCGAAGCCCGGTTCGGTCGGCCGCCCGCTGCCCGGGATCGAGCTACGGCTGGTGGACAGCGACGGCACCGACCAGACCGTGCCGCTCGACCCCGACGACGTCGACGACGTCTTCGAGGCCGAAGGCGAGACCGGGCTGGTGTCGATCCGCGGCGCGAACCTCTTCTCCGGTTATTGGCCCGACGGCGACCACGGTCCCGACGCCGAGGGCTGGTTCCGCACCGGTGACGTCGGCTACCTCGACACCGACGGTGACCTGCACCTGGTCGACCGGGCCAACGACCTGGTCATCGTCAACGGCTTCAACGTCTTCCCGCGCGAGGTGGAGGCAGTGATCACTGAGCTGCCCGAGGTGGCCGAAGCCGCCGTCGTCGGCGTGGTCGACGAGCGCAGCGGCGAAGCGGTGAAGGCGTTCGTCGTGCCGGCGACCGGGGCCGCGTTGTCCGAGCAGCAGGTCGTCGACCACTGCGCCGCGCACCTGGCCGGGTACAAGGTGCCGCACGCGGTCGAGTTCGCCGAGTCGCTGCCGCACTCGGCGACCGGGAAGCTGCGCCGGACGCGGTTGCGGTAGATGCGGTAGTAAGGACGGCATGGCGCACGAAGTGACGGTGATGGGCCGGGACGGCTGCCACCTCTGCGAGGTCGCGGAGGCCGAGGTCGAGCGGATCTGCGGCGAACTCGGTGTCCCCTGGAAGGCCGAGGACGTCGACACGGACCCGGAGTGGCGCGCCGAGTACGGCGACCGCGTCCCGGTGATCCTGGTCGACGGCGCCGAGCACGGCTACTGGCGCGTCGAAGAGGACCGGCTGCGGCGCGCGCTCGCCTGAGTTGGTGCGCCGCCGATGCCGTGAACGACCCTTTCCTGACGTCCGATGACAGGAAAGGGTCGTTCATGACGTTCGTGCCCCGCGCTCGCCGGAGCCGTAACCGGCTCGTAAGCCACTTCGGGCCGCCCGGACGGGCTCGCGCTCCGAAGATGGAGACGTGAGCACTTTGCAGGACGCGCCGCCCGAGGCGCCGAAACGGCTTTCGCTTCCGGTCTCGACGCTGATCGGGCTGCTGGCGCTGGCCGCCGCCCTCGGCGTCGGGCACCTGGTCGCCGGTTTCGTCGGCTACACGGCGTCTCCGTTCATCGCGGTGGCCAACTACGTCATCGACCACAGCCCGACCGGCATCGTGAAGTGGGCCGAGCGGACGCTGGGCACCTGGGACAAGCCGGTGCTGAAGCTCGGGCTGGCCGTGGTGCTGGTCCTCTTCGCGCTGGTGGCCGGGCAGCTGTCGCGCCGGACGCCCCGGGCCGGGCAGGTGCTGGTCTTCCTGCTCGGCGCCGCCGGGGTCGCCGCCGTGTTCGTGCGCACCGACCTCGGGCAGGTCGCCCTGCTCGCGCCGGTCGCCGCCCTGGTCGCCGGGCTCGTCGTGTTCACCTTCCTGCACCGGATCGCGCTGCCCGCCGAAGCCGTCCCCGGCGACCAGGGCTTCGACCGGCGGAAGTTCCTGCGCGCCGGCGTCGGGGTCGCCGCGGGTTCGGGAGTCGCGGCCGTGGTCGGCCAGGTGGCCGGGACCAGCGCGAACGCCGAGGACTCCCGGGCCGCCGTCGGGCCGCTCGTTCCCGCGCGCACCGCGCCGCCGCTGCCCGCGGACGCCGACTTCGCGAAGCTCGGCTCGCCCGCGTTCATCACGCCGAACCCGGACTTCTACCGCATCGACACCGCGCTGGTCGTGCCGCAGATCCGCGCCGAGGACTGGCGCCTGAAGATCCACGGCATGGTCGACCGCGAGGTGACGTTCTCCTACGCCGACATCCGCACCCGGCCGCTGGTCGAACGCCGGGTGACGCTGACCTGCGTCTCCAACGAGGTCGGCGGCCCGCTGATCTCGAACGCGACGTTCATCGGCGTCGACCTCGTCGACCTCCTCGACCAGGCCGGTGTGCAGGCCGGCGCCGAGCAGATGTTCGCCACCAGCACCGACGGCTGGACGTGCGGCACCCCGGCGAACGTCGCGCTCGACCCGGCCCGCGGCGCGATGCTGGCGATCGGGATGAACGGCGAGCCGCTGCCGGTCGAGCACGGCTTCCCGGCGCGGATCGTCATCCCCGGCCTGTACGGCTACGTGTCGGCCACCAAATGGGTCGAATCGCTCGAATTCACCAAGTGGGACGCGCGGCAGGCGTACTGGCTCAGCCGCGGCTGGGCCGAGCAGGCGCCGATCAAGACCGAGTCGCGGATCGACACGCCGAAGGGGTTCGCCGGCGTCACCGCGGGCAAGGTCCGGCTGGCCGGCACCGCCTGGGCCCAGCACACCGGCATCGCGAAGGTCGAGGTCCGGCTCGACAAGGGGGAGTGGCGGGAAGCGACGCTCTCGGCCGAGGTGAGCAAGGACACCTGGCGGATGTGGTGGATCGAGCTCGACGTGCCGAAGGGGACGCACCAGGCGTTCGTCCGGGCCACCGACCACGACGGCTACACCCAGACCGAAAACCGCGCGGATCCCGTGCCGGACGGCGCCACCGGCTGGCACTCGGTCACCCTCGACGCCCGCTGACGCGCGCCGGTGCCGTTCGCCGCGCCCGGTGGCCCGCTCGTCGCGCCGCCGGGCGGCGCGACCGGCCGGCCCGGGGCAAGTCCGACCCGGAAGTGCCTGGCGGACAAGGATTCTGACGGGGCGTCATGATCGAGTGGCCGCCGGAAACGCCTCCGACCAGTGACTTTGTGCGCGCGTTCACAAGTGGTCTACCGTAGGGCCATCGCCTCCGGGGCGGCCGGTATCGAACCCGACTCCGGGTCCTGGGTCAAGACACAGTTCCGAACGGCCGTGGCGATGGCCGCCAGACGCACAGCGGGCAGGAGACAACGGCGTGGTGACACAGCGGGGGAGGCGCGACGGAGCGGACTCCGCCGGCCGGCCGCCACGACGGTCCCGCCGCCAGGGCACCCCGGACGCCGACAACGCGCCGACCGCGGAAATGCCCGCCGTGCCCGCCGAAACCAACGGCGACGCCCCCGAGGCCGTCCGGGCGAAGTCGATCCCCGAGGCGGCGGTCGCCCGGCTCGCCGTCTATCTCCGCGTGTTGTCCGGAATGTCCGAACAGGGCGCGACGACCGTTTCGAGCGAAGAGCTGTCGCAGGCCGCCGGCGTCAATTCCGCGAAACTGCGCAAGGACCTCTCCTACCTCGGCTCCTACGGCACCCGCGGCGTCGGCTACGAGGTCGGCGTCCTGGTCAGCCAGATCGAGCGCATCCTCGGCCTGACCCGCCAGCACAAGGTGGCCGTGGTCGGGATCGGCAACCTGGGCCACGCGCTGGCCAACTACGGCGGCTTCCCGGGGCGCGGCTTCCCGGTCGAAGCGCTGTTCGACCTGGACCCGGACCTGATCGGCGTGCCGGTCGGCGGCCTCCTGGTGTCGCACATGGACGACATCCCGCGGGTCTGCTCCGAGCGCGGCATCTCCATCGGCGTGATCGCCACCCCGCCCACCGCGGCGCAGTCGGTGTGTGACCGCCTGGTCGCGGGTGGTGTCCAGTGCATCCTCAACTTCGCACCCGTCGTGCTGCAGGTTCCTGCTCACATCGAGGTCCGCAAAGTGGATTTGGCCGTGGAGCTGCAGATACTCTCGTTCCATGTGGCCCGCCGGGCGGACAGCGAAGCGCCGGCCGCCGGGAATCAGGGCAATTCCGGATTACCGGCCGGTGGCTCGCCCGCCCAGAATGGCAAGCGGGGCGGCCGGAACGGCACGGGTCCGGACGGCGGACGGGAAATGGTGGTGCGCTCATGAGCGTGTTGGCGGTCGGTCTTTCGCACAGAAGTGCGGAGCTGAGCACGCTCGAACGCGTCGCGGTGCCCACGCCCGAGATCGGCAAGGTGCTCGACGAGCTGCAGCAGGCCGAGCACATCAGTGAGGTCATGCTCGTCTCGACGTGTAACCGCATCGAGGTTTACGCGGTCGTCGAAACCTTCCACGGCGGCCTGGGCGACGTCTCCGAAGTGCTGGCCCGCCAGGCCGGGATGGAACCGGCCGAGCTCTACGACAGCATGTACGTGCACTACGCCGGCGCCGCTGTCGAGCACCTCTTCTCGGTCACCTCGGGCCTGGACTCGATGGTCGTCGGCGAGACGCAGATCCTCGGCCAGATCCGGTCGGCCTACGCCACCGCGCGCGAGGCCGGCACCGTCGGCCGCACGCTGCACGAGCTGATCCAGACCACGCTGCGCGTCGGCAAGCGCGTCCACACCGAGACCGGCCTCGACGCCCTCGGCGCGTCGGTCGTGTCCGAAGCGCTCGCCGCGGCCGGGGACGTCACCGGCAAGCACGCCGTCATCGTCGGCGCCGGCTCGATGGGCGCGCTGAGCGCGTCGCAGCTGCGCAAGGCCGGCATCGGCGAGATCACCGTGGCCAACCGCACCGACGCCCGCGCCCGGCGGCTCGCCGCGAACGTCACCGAGCAGGGCGTGCCGGCCCGCGCGATCCCGCTGTCGGGGGTCGTCGAGGCGGTCCGCGACGCCGACGTGGTGATCTGCTGCACCGGCGCGCAGGACGCCGTCTTCGGGCCCGGCCAGGTGCTGCCGCGCCGCGGCCGCGACCTGGTCGTCTGCGACCTCGGCCTGCCGCGCGACGTCGACCCGGCGGTCGGCGAGCTGGCCGGCGTCCGGGTGGTCGACCTGGCCACCGTCCAGCGCCGGATGCGGGAGGCGGGCACGCCGACCACCGAGCGCCAGACCGCCAAGGCCACCGGGATCGTCCTCGACGAGGTTCGCGACTACCTCGCCGGGCAGCGCAGCGCCGAGGTGACGCCGACCGTGACCGCGCTGCGCCGCCGCGCGGCCGAGGTCGTCGACGCCGAGCTGCTGCGGCTCGACAACCGCCTGCCCGAGCTGGACGCCGGGGTGCGCGAAGAGGTCGGCCGCACGGTCCGCCGGGTGGTCGACAAGCTGCTGCACGCGCCGACCGTGCGGGTCAAGCAGCTGGCCGCCGAGACGGCCGAAACCGACTACGCGAACGCGTTGCGAGAGTTGTTCTGCCTCGACCCGCAGGCCCCCGCCGCGGTGGCGAGCCCCAAGCCCCCACCGGAGAAGAAGTAGTAGTGACCAGAGTCATTCGCATGGGAACGCGGGGATCGAAGCTCGCGCTGACCCAGACCGGGACCGTCGCCGACGCCCTGCGCGCCACCGGCGTCGAGGTCGAGATCGTCACGGTGACCACGCCCGGCGACAAGTCGCTGGCGCCGATCGCCACGATCGGCGTCGGCGTGTTCACCTCCGCGCTGCGGGAAGCCTTGCTGCGCAACGAGGTCGACGTCATCGTCCACTCGTACAAGGACCTGCCGACCGCGCCGGAGCCGGGCATCACGCTGGCCGCGGTGCCGCCGCGCGAGGACCCGCGGGACGCGCTGATCGCGCGCGACGGGCTCACCTTGGGCGAGCTCCCGCCGGGTTCGACGGTGGGCACGGGGGCGGCGCGGCGCACCGCGCAGCTGCACGCGCTGGGTCTCGGTTTGGAAATCGTGCCGATTCGCGGCAATATCGACACCCGCATGCGCAAGGTCACCGACGGCGAGCTGGATGCCGTGGTGCTGGCGCGTGCCGGACTGGCCAGGGTCGGACTGGTCGGGGTGATCACCGAGACCCTCGACCCGATCCAGATGCTGCCGGCGCCCGCACAGGGCGCGCTGGCGGTGGAGTGCCGGACCGCCGACGTGGACCTCGAGCACCTGCTCGCATCCACATTGGACGACGAGGGCACGCGGGCCGCGGTGACGGCCGAGCGGGCCATGCTGGCCGCGCTCGAGGCGGGGTGCAGCGCGCCGGTGGGCGCGCTCGCCGAGATCGTCGAAGATCTCGACGCCGAGGGCAAGGTCGTGGAACGGATTTCGCTGCGCGGCACCGCCGCGGTCGACGGCGAGAACGGCGCGGTGGACATGGTCCGGGCCATCGCGCTGGCCGACAAGGACCAGGCCGCCCAGCTGGGCAAGGACCTGGCCGCCGAGCTGCTGGACCTCGGAGCCGGAGCCTTCTCCGGCCCGGCTCAGTAGCGCTCTCGCGAGCGCTTCGAAGAACGTAGGAGACCCCTGCGTCCGTGCGACCGCGCACGGACGCCGCAAGAGGAGAAACGCACAGATGACCCCCGCGCGAAAGACCACCGGGCGCGTAGCGTTCGTGGGCTCCGGCCCCGGCGATGCTGGCCTGCTCACGGTCCGTGCCCAGGAACTGCTCGCCAAGGCCGAGGTCGTGGTGACCGACCCCGACGTGCCGCAGGCCGTGCTGGCCATGGCCGCCGAGGGCGCCGAGGTCCGGCCCGCCGTCGGCGAGGCCACCGAGGTCGCCAAGGACCTCACCACCGAGGCCAAGGCCGGCCGGCTGGTGCTGCGGCTGATCGCGGGCGACCCGCTGACCACCCCGGCCGTGGTGGCCGAGGTCCAGGCCGTCGCGCGCACGAGCGCCGTGTTCGACGTCATCCCGGGTGTCTCCCCGGCCGCGGCCGTCCCGGCGTACGCGGGCGTCGCGCTGGGTGGCACGCACACCGAGGTCGACGTCCGCGGCGACGTCGACTGGGCGGCACTGGCCGCCGCACCCGGCCCGCTGGTGCTGCACGCGTCATCGGCGCACCTGGCCGAGGCCGCCTCGGCGCTCACCGGCAACGGCGTGCCGTCGGCCACCCCGGTCGCGGTCACCGCGAACGGCACCATCAACACCCAGCGCACCCTCGACACGACGCTCGAGAAGCTGGCCAACGACGCCGGCGAGCTCGTCGGGCCGCTGATCGTCACGATCGGCCACGCCGCGGGGCAGCGCTCGAAGCTGTCGTGGTGGGAGTCGCGGGCGCTCTACGGCTGGAAGGTCCTGGTGCCGCGCACCAAGGAGCAGGCAGGCGAGATGGCCGAGCGCCTGCGCGGCCACGGCGCGACGTCGCACGAGGTGCCGACCATCTCGGTCGAGCCGCCCCGCAGCCCGGCCCAGATGGAGCGCTCGGTCAAGGGCCTGGTCGACGGCCGCTACCAGTGGATCGTCTTCACCTCCACCAACGCGGTGCGCGCGGTGTGGGAGAAGTTCGAGGAGTTCGGCCTGGACGCCCGCGCGTTCTCCGGCGTGAAGATCGCCTGCGTCGGCGAATCGACCGCGGCGAAGGTGCGCTCGTTCGGCATCATCCCGGAGCTGATCCCGTCCGGCGAGCAGTCGTCCGAGGGCCTGCTGGCCGAGTTCCCGCCGTACGACGACGTCCTCGACCCGGTCGACCGCGTGCTGCTGCCGCGGGCCGACATCGCCACCGAGACGCTGTCGGCGGGCCTGCGCGAGCGCGGCTGGGAGATCGACGACGTGACGGCCTACCGGACCGTCCGGGCCGCCCCGCCGCCCGCCGAGACCCGCGAGATGATCAAGACCGGCGGCTTCGACGCGGTCTGCTTCACCTCGTCCTCGACCGTGCGGAACCTGGTCGGCATCGCCGGCAAGCCGCACACCCGCACGCTGGTCGCGTGCATCGGCCCGAAGACCGCCGAGACCGCGGTGGAGTTCGGGCTCCGGGTCGACGTCCAGCCGGAGAAGGCGGACGTCCCGCACCTGGTCGACGCGCTCGCCGAGCACGCCGCCCGGCTGCGCGCCGAAGGTGCCCTGCCGCCGCCGCGCAAGGCGAAGCGGGCCCGCCGCTCCTGAAGTTCCAAGGTCCGTGAATGGCACATTGAGGGACTTAGAGTCCCTCAATGTGCCATTCACGGCTTTCAGCCAGGACCGCTGAGCACCCTTGCGGAACTCCGGCAAAAGCCGCGGGAGTAACTTGGTGAGGGTGTTCCCCGAGCATCGTCCCCGCAGGCTTCGCACCACCCCGGCCATGCGCAGGCTGGTGGGCGAAACGACGCTGCGGCCACGCCAGCTGATCCTCCCGATGTTCGTCGCCGAAGGGCTCGACGTGCCGCGGCCGATCTCGAGCATGCCCGGCGTCGTGCAGCACACCCGCGACACGCTGCGGAAGGCCGCCGTCGACGCGGTCAACGCCGGCGTCGGCGGGCTCATGCTCTTCGGCATCCCGGCCACGCGTGACGCCGAGGGCTCCGGCGCCGTCGACGAAAACGGCATCCTCAACGTCGCCCTGCGCGACCTGCGGCACGAGCTGGGCGACGCCACCGTGCTGATGGCCGACACCTGCCTCGACGAGTTCACCGACCACGGCCACTGCGGTGTCCTGGACGCCGACGGCGGGGTCGACAACGACGCCACCCTGCGGATCTACGCCCAGATGGCCATCGCGCAGTACGAAGCCGGGGCGCACGTGCTCGGGCCGAGCGGGATGATGGACGGCCAGATCGGCGTCATCCGCCGGGCGCTCGACGAGGTCGGGCACAAGGACGCGGCGATCCTCGCGTACTCCGCGAAGTACGCCAGCGCGTTCTACGGCCCCTTCCGCGAGGCCGTCGACTCGCAGCTCAAGGGTGACCGCAAGACCTACCAGCAGGACCCGGGCAACGGCCGCGAGGCGCTGCGCGAGATCGAGCTGGACCTCGCCGAGGGCGCGGACATGGTCATGGTCAAGCCCGCGCTGGCCTACCTCGACGTCATCAAGGCGGCGGCGGACATCTCCCCGGTGCCGGTGGCGGCGTACAACATCTCGGGCGAGTACGCGATGGTCGAGGCAGCCGCGGCGAACGGCTGGCTGGACCGCGAGCGGACGGTCCTCGAGGTGCTCACCTCGATCCGCCGGGCCGGTGCCGACCTGATCCTCACGTACTGGGCCGCCGAAGCCGCTGCCTGGCTGGACTGACCGGCTAGAGTCACCGCGTGGCGGACAAGGACACCGAGGACCTCAACGGGCTCACCGACGACGAACGGCGCAAAATGGGACGTTCGCCGGACCCGGTGCTGCCGGGGCAGCCGGCGCCGAAGATCGACCCACCCGGCGCGGTGCGGGCTTCGTTCTGGCTGTGGCTGGTGGGCGGCGTGGTCCTGGTCGGCGGCCAGGTGTTCACCCTGGCCATCAAGCAGCAGCTGATCGACGCGCTGATCCGGCAGAGCCGGGAACGCGGCCAGAAGGTCGACGAAGCCGCGATGGCCAACGGCGCCACGACGGCGTTCTGGCTGCTGCTCGGCGGGTCGGTCGTGTTCGCGCTGCTCGTCGCACTGTTCGCGTACAAGGCCCGCGAAGGCACCCGCTCGGCCCGCACGGTGCTGACCGGCTTCGCGGTCGCCTGCGTGCTGTTCCAGCTGGGCATCTTCTACAGCGTGCCTTCGATCATCGCGACGCTGCTGATGGTCATCGCGCTGGTCCTGATGTACCTGCCGTCGGTGACGGACTACTTCCCGAAGGCGGTCAGGAAGCCGTGAGCGACCGGCTCTACGCCGAGTCCGGCGTGAGCTGGGGCGCCATCCTGTGGGGTCCGGTGTTCGCCTTGGCCGGCGCGCTCGCGGAGCTCGTCACGGGTGGTCCGGTGCACGTCGTGGGCTGGCTGATGGTCGGGTTCGGGCTGGGCGTCATCACCGTGCCGTGGGTGTACGCGCGGCGCCGGTTCCTGTCGCTGGAGGTCACCACGCGGCAGCTGCGGCAGGGCCGCGAGGAGGTGCCCGCCGAGCAGATCGCCGAGGTGACGGACGTCGGCACGCCGGTGGGCGCGCGGGTGCTCGGCGGCGGCTGGTCGGTGCCGCGCAAGTACGACTCGCTGCCGGTGAAACTGGCCGACGGCACGGTGGTGCTCGCGTGGGCGAAGGACGTCGAAGCCCTGCAAGACGCGCTGGACCGGCTCGTCCGGGCGACACCGCGTGAAGCATGAGAAAATCGTCGCCGTGATCGACCTTCCGCAGCCCACCGGGGCCGAACTCTGGCCGACGGACGAACCCGGCCCGCGCGCGCGGCTGCACAAGCCGTGGCGGACGCTGGTCGCCGTCGTGGAGGTCGTGCTCGCCGTCCTCGCCGGCTGGGCGGCCTACGCCTGCTGGCACCACGCCGCCGCCACCGTGGTCACCCGGACCGAAGACGGCGCGCTGCTCGAGTCGCACCGGTACTTCGGCGGGCTGCTCGCGGCGGCCATCGGGATCGGCACGGTGGCCGCGTTGCTGCTGGTCGACGCGGTGCGTCAGCTCCTGCTCGCGGTCCGTGCGCGGGCCCCCAGAGCCAAGGACTGATACACAGCTGCCGCACAGGCAACGAACAGTCAATTGCTAAACAGCGGCACCAAGGTTGCCGCATGACGCGCGTGCGTGCCTCGAAGGCATGGGTGATCAACGGTGCTCTGGTCGTACTGCTGGCCGGAGCGGGATTCGGGATATACCAGGCGTTCAGCCCGGCGCCGAGCTCGGCGCAGGCGCAGTCGCGCAGCACCCCGGTCCGCCGGGCGACGGTCACCGAGACCGTCTCCGCCGCCGGCACCCTCGCCAGCAGCTACACCGGTGCGGCGAACTTCGCGACGGCCGGCAAGGTCACGTCGATCGACGTCAAGGTCGGCGACGTCGTCAGCGCCGGGCAGAAGCTCGCCACCGTCGACAGCACGCAGGCGGCGAAGCAGCTTCAGGTCGCTAAGGCGAACCTGGCGGTCGCGCAGGACAACCTGGACACCGCCGAGACGGCCGAAGCCACCCCGGCCACCGGGCAGAACAGCCAAAACAGTCAGAACAGCGCCAATAGCGCGCAGACGGCGGCGAACAACGTCACCTCGGCGCAGGCGAAGCTGGACCAGGCCCAGCTGGACGTCCAGACCGCGCAGCAGGCGCTCGACAACACGACGCTCTACGCGCCCGGCGCCGGCACGGTCACCGCGATCAACGGCGCCGTCGGGCAGCAGTCCTCCAGCGGCTCGTCGAGCAGCAGCTCCCAGTCGTCTTCCAGCGGCAGCGGCCAGGGCGGCCAGGGCTCGTCGTCGAACTCCAGTGCCGCGTCTTCGAGCAGCAGCTCCGGCAGCGGGTTCATCACCATCACGAACCTGACCGGGCTGGTCGTCAACACGTCGGTCGCGGAGATCGACGTCAGCAAGGTCAAGACCGGCCAGAAGGCGACCGTGACGCTCAACGCGCTGCCGGACAAGCCGGTCCAGGCGACCGTGTCGAGCATCAACCTGACCCCGACGACGAGCGGCAGCGTCGTTTCCTACGGCGCCCAGCTGGCGCTGACCTCCCCACCGGACGGGCTGCGGCCCGGCCAGTCGGCGAGCGTCGTGATCACCGTCGCCGAGGCGCAGGACGCGCTGAGCGTGCCGGCCGCAGCGGTGCAGAGCGTCGGCGGCACCAACCTCGTCACGGTGCAGGAGAACGGCCAGAACGTCACGCGCCAGGTGCAGGTCGGCCTCCGCGGCGAGTCGACGGTGCAGATCACCTCGGGACTGACCGACGGCGAGAACGTCGTGCTCACCGCGACGGCCGCGACCGGCACCGGCGGCGGAAACAACCGCACCGGCGGCACCGGTGGTACCGGCGGGTTCCCCGGCGGCGGGACCGGCGGGTTCCCGGGCGGCGGCCAGCGCGGCACGGGCACCGGCACCGGCACCGGCGGTGGCGGCTTCGGCGGGCGCGGATGAACCCGGTGATCGCGGTCTCCGGACTGCGCAAGACCTACGGGACCGGCGAGACGGCGGTGCACGCGTTGCGCGGCGTCGACCTCACCGTGTGGCCCGGCGAGTACGTCGCGATCATGGGCGCGTCCGGCTCGGGCAAGTCGACGCTGCTGAACATGCTCGGCTGCCTGGACGTCCCGACGTCCGGCCGGTACCTCCTGGACGGTTTCGGCGTCGGAAAGCTGAACGAACGCCAGCTGGCGTTGCTGCGCAACCGGAAGATCGGGTTCATCTTCCAGTCGTTCAACCTGGTGCCCCGGACGTCCGCTCTGTCCAATGTGGAACTTCCGCTCGTCTACAGTGGACTCCGCCGGGCGGAGCGACGCCGTCGCGCGCTCGCGGCGCTGGAGATGGTCGGGCTGTCCGACCGGGCCAAGCACCTGCCGAGCGAGCTTTCGGGCGGCCAGATCCAGCGCGTCGCGGTGGCGCGCGCCCTGGTCACCGGCCCGGCGATGCTGCTCGCCGACGAGCCGACCGGCAACCTCGACCGGCGCAGCACCGAGGACGTCCTCGGCGTGTTCGACCGGCTCAACTCCCTCGGTCGCACCATCGTCGTCATCACGCACGAGGACGAGGTCGCCGAACACGCGCGCCGCGTGGTGCGGGTGGACGACGGCCTGATCGTCTCGGACGAAGTGACGCGCACGGTGGGGGCGGTCTCGTGAACCTGCTGGAAATCCTGCGCTTCGCCGTCCGCGGCCTCACCGCGAACAAGCTGCGCTCGGCCCTCACCACGCTCGGCATCACCATCGGCGTCGCCGCGGTGATCCTGCTGGTCGCGGTGGGCAACGGCGCGTCCGCGGCCATCGCGGCCAGCATCCAGGGCCTCGGCACCAACGTCGTCAACGTCTCCCCGGCGCGCGGCGGCGGGCAGGGCGCGGCGGCGCGGCCGCTGACCGTCCAGGACGCCCACGCGCTCGTCGACCCCGTCGGCGCCCCCGACGTCAAGGCCGCGTCTCCCGTGGTCAACACGACGGCGACCGCGACCTACGGGCAGACGTCCTACGACATCTCCAGCGTCGCCGGCACCGAACCCGCGTACTTCACCACGACCAACCGCGAACTCGCCCAGGGTCAGCTATTCACCAGCGAGGACGTCACGGCCGCGCGGAAGGTCGTCGTGCTCGGCCCGACGACCGCGGAGTCGATCTTCGGCAGTGCCGACCCGGTCGGCAAGAACGTGCTGCTCAACAGCATCCAGTTCACCGTGATCGGCGTGCTGCAGGCCAAGGGCAGCACCGGGCTGCAGAACGCCGACGACGTCGCCATCGCGCCGATTTCCGCCGCGCAGAACTCGCTGGCGGGGTACGGCAGCCTCAGCCAGATCGCCGTCCAGGCCACCAGCGCGGACTCCGTCTCGCTGGCCCAGTCCGAGATCACCGCGATCCTCAACGCCCGCCACGGCATCCGGCTCGGCGGCACCCCCGACTACCAGATCCAGAACTCCGAGCAGCTGCTCGCGACCCGGACGTCGGCGACCGAGACGTTCACCGTGCTGCTGGCGGCGGTGGCGGCGATCTCCCTGCTCGTCGGCGGCATCGGCGTCACCAACATCATGCTCGTCACGGTGACCGAGCGGATCCGCGAAATCGGCATCCGCAAGGCCATCGGCGCCCCGCGCGCGGCCATCCTCGGCCAGTTCCTCGCCGAAGCGACCATGCTCAGCCTGTTCGGCGGGCTGCTCGGCGTCGCGATCGGGCTGATCGGCAGCCGGTTCACCATCTCCGGGATCAAGCCCGTCATCGTGCCCTCGTCGATCCTGCTCGCCTTCGCGGTGTCCGCCCTGATCGGGCTGTTCTTCGGCAGTTTCCCGGCGAACCGGGCCGCCAAGCTGAGGCCCATCGAGGCCCTGCGTCACGAATAAGGAGTTTCGATGTCTTCCTCCACCGAGCCGTCGCTTTCACGTGAAAGTGGCGTTTTGGAGCCGACGGCGGAGCAGATCGTCGCCAGCCCGGCGGTCGACGGTGACCTGAACGCTGAAATGCGCCGGGCCGCGAAGCCGTTTTCCCGCACCACGCTGGTGCTGGCCGGGCTCGTCGTGTTCGCGATCGCGTTCGGCGGCGGCGCCTGGACGCACGCGGCGTTCGGCTCCTCCGCGCCCGCCCGGCAGGCCGGCGGCACCGGCGGCACCCAGGCTCGCGCCCAGGGCGGGACCGGCCAGACCGGCGGTACCGGCCAGCAGGGCGGCGGGTCACGCGGCGGCCGCGGCACCACCGGCACGGTCGACCACGTCGACGGCACCACGGTGTACGTGAAGACCGCGCAGGGCACCGACGTCAAGGTGTCCACATCGGACTCCACGACGGTCGGGGTGACCCAGCCGGGCAAGCTGGCGGACCTCAAACCGGGCGCGACGGTCGTCGTCCAGGGCCAGGCGGGCGACGACGGCACGGTGACCGCGCAGGCCATCACCCAGCAGGCCGGGCGCTAGTTGAGCACGACGACCGCGGTGTTGAGTGCCGTCGCGAAGAGGATCCAGCCCAGGTAAGGCACCAGCAACGCGGCGGCGAGCTTCGACCGGCGGGCGAACAGGACGATCGTCACCACCACGACGACGTCCAGCACCACGACGTCGGCCAGCGCCACCCGCGCCGCCCCGCTTTCGAAGAACAGCGGGGTCCAGAGCAGGTTGAACAGGAGGCCGATGCCGTACGCGGCGAACCCGCGCGTCTCGCCGTCGGTGCGCCAGTACAACCAGCCGGACAGCGCGATCATGACGTACAACACGGTCCACACCGGACCGAACACGGACGCGGGCGGCGCCCACGGAGGCTGTTCGAGCCGGGCGTAGATGTCCTTCGCCGACGTCGCGGCCAGGGCGCCGACCACCGCCACCACGGCGACGACGCCGAAGAAGCCGGCCAGCACCAGCCACGGGTTGCGGTGCGGCACGCGTTCGGTCACCGGCTGTTCCCCTCCCGGGCGGCGTCCCGCCATCCTATGCGGGTTTGCGAGACTGAACGGGTGAGCAACGGAACCGAGCAGTCCAAGGCATGGTTCGAACGCGCGAAGGCGGCCATCCCGGGCGGGGTGAACTCGCCGGTCCGGGCGTTCAACTCGGTCGGCGGCACCCCGCGGTTCATGGTCCGCGGCGAGGGCCCGCACCTGTGGGACGCCGACGGCAACCGCTACGTCGACCTGGTGTCTTCGTGGGGGCCGATGATCCTGGGCCACGCGCACCCGGCGGTGGTGGAGGCGGCGCGCGTGGCGGCGACGTCCGGGCTGTCCTTCGGCACGCCGACCATCGGCGAGGTGGAGCTGGCCGAGGAGATCATCGGCCGGGTCGAACCCGTCGAACAGCTTCGCCTGGTCAACTCCGGCACCGAGGCCACGATGAGCGCGATCCGGCTGGCCAGGGGCTTCACCGGCCGGTCGAAGATCGTGAAGTTCGCCGGGTGTTACCACGGTCACGTCGACGCGCTGCTCGCGCAGGCCGGCTCCGGCGTCGCGACGCTCGGGCTGCCGACGTCGCCGGGTGTCACCGGGGCGCAGGCCGCGGACACGCTGGTGCTGCCCTACAACGACCTCGACGCCGTCCGGAAGTCCTTTGTGGACAACCCGGGGGAGATCGCCGCGGTGATCACCGAGGCGGCGGCGGGCAACATGGGCGCGGTCGCCCCGGTCGACGGCTTCAACGCGGGGCTGCGGGAGATCGCCCACGAGCACGGCGCGCTGCTGGTCATGGACGAGGTGATGACCGGGTTCCGCGTCTCGGCCGCGGGCTGGTTCGGCCTCGAAGGCGTGGCCGGCGACCTCTACACGTTCGGCAAGGTGATGTCCGGCGGCCTGCCGGCGGCGGCCTTCGGCGGCCGCGCCGACGTGATGGCCAAGCTCGCCCCGGGCGGCCCGGTCTACCAGGCCGGGACGCTGTCCGGGAACCCCGTCGCGGTGGCCGCGGGCCTCGCGACGCTGCGCGCGGCCGACCACGCCGTGTACGCGGCTCTCAACGCCAACGCGAAGCGCCTCGGCAACCTCTTCCACGCCGCTTTGAGCGAAGCCGGCGTTGCGCACAACGTCCAGTACGCGGGCAACTTGGTGAGCGTTTTCTTCGGTGAAGAGCCGGTACGCGACTACGCCGGCGCGCAGGCGTCCGAGACGTGGCGGTTCCCGCCGTTCTTCCACGCGTTGCTCGACGGAGGCGTGTATGCGCCCCCGAGCGCGTACGAGGCCTGGTTCGTCAACGCGGCCATGGACGACGAAGCGTTCTCGGTGATCGAAGCGGCTCTGCCCGCGGCGGCGCGCGCGGCGGCTGGAGCCGTCCAGTGACCACCGTCGTCCACATGCTGCGTCATGGCGAAGTGCACAACCCCGAGAAGGTCCTCTACGGCCGTCTGCCGGGCTACCGGCTCTCCGAGCGCGGGCAGCGGCAGGCGCTGACGGTCGCCGAGGCCGTCGCGGGCCACGACCTCGCGCACGTCGTGGCGTCGCCGCTGCAGCGGGCCCAGGAGACGGCGGCGCCGATCGCCGCGGCGCACCGGCTCGACATCGCGACCGACGAGGACCTGATCGAGGCGGGCAACCAGTTCGAGGGCCTGCACGTGGCGGTCGGCGACGGCGCGCTCCGGGAGCCGAAGCACTGGCCGAAGCTGGTCAACCCGTTCAAGCCGTCGTGGGGCGAGCCGTACCTCGAGATCGCGCACCGGATGCTCGGCGCGGTCCACCGGGCCCGCGAGGCGGCCGCCGGTCACGAGGCCCTGTGCGTCTCGCACCAGCTGCCGATCTGGACGCTGCGGCGGTTCCTCGAGGGCAAGGCCCTGTGGCACGACCCCCGGCGTCGTCAGTGCTCGCTGGCGTCGCTGACGTCGCTGGTGTTCGACGGAGACGAGCTGCGGGAGATCGTCTACAGCGAGCCCGCGGGCGCCACCGACCCGAAGGTGACCGGGGCATGAGGCTCTTCTGGGCGGTGGTCGCGGTGCTGGCGCTGGCCGGGTGCAGCGCGGGCAAGGACGCGGTGGTGCAGGGGAGCAGCTTCAGCTTCGTTTCGCCGGGCGGCCAGGTCGACATCACCTACGACGTCGCCCAGCGGCAGACGGCGCCGGTCCTGGCCGGGGAAGACCTGATGAACGAGGGCAAGCAGCTGTCGCTGGCCGACTTCCCCGGCAAGGCCGTCGTGCTGAACCTGTGGGGCCAGTGGTGCGGCCCGTGCCGCACGGAGGCGCCGGAGATGGAGTCGCTGGCGAAGAAGGGCGTCCAGGTGGTGGGCATCGACGTCCGCGACCCGGCGCGGGACGTGGCCCAGGACTTCGTCCGGGACCGCGGGCTGACGTACCCGTCGATCTACGACCCGGACGGCCGGGTCCTGCTCAAGCTGACCGGCTACCCGCGGAACATCATCCCGTCGACGATCGTGCTGGACAAGCAGCACCGGGTCGCGGCGGTGTTCCTGCGGCAGGTGCTGGCCCAGGACCTGCTCCCGGTGGTCCAGCGGCTGTCGGCCGAGGCGGCGTGAACGGCACGCCGGCGGCATGACCGGCCCCCCACCCGGACCCCTCCCCGCAACCCCGATCCGAAGCCACAACCCGGACGGCCGTCGCAACACGCAGGACCAAGGTCCTGATCTGCTGTGGCGTAGGTCCTGTGAAGCGGCCCCGGAGTTCTCACCAGGACCTCACTGCCTACCCTCAACGGAGTGAACTCCGTGACCGAGCTGGCGATCTCCGGACCGCTGCTGCTCGCCGCGGGCGTAGCGCTGCTGGCCGGCACCGTCTCCTTCGCTTCGCCGTGCGTCGTGCCGCTCGTGCCGGGGTACCTCGCGTACCTCGCCGCGCTCGTCGGCGCGGACGCCCCGGCCGTCAGCGCCGATGAGGAGCGCAAGAAGGGCCGTTGGGCCGTCGTCGGCGCCGCTCTGCTGTTCGTGCTCGGGTTCACCGTCGTGTTCGTCGCCACGCTGGGGACGCTCGTCTGGTTCGCCGACACGCTCGTCCTCAACCAGGACATCCTGCAGCGCGTCGGCGGTGTCCTGACCATCGCCATGGCCCTGGTGTTCCTCGGCTGGATCCCCGGCCTGCAGCGCGAGGTCCGCTCGCACCACGTGCCGCGCGGCGGTGTCTGGAGCGCCCCGCTGCTCGGCGCGATCTTCGGGCTCGGCTGGACGCCGTGCATCGGCCCGACCCTGTCCGCGGTCATGACGCTGGCCAGTGCCACCGGCGGCGCCGAGGCCCGCGGGTACCTGCTGATCGCCGTCTACTGCCTTGGCCTCGGGCTGCCGTTCCTGCTCATCGCGCTCGGCGCCCGCTGGGCGGTGCGCGCCACCGACTGGGTACGACGGCACGGCCGTCAGGTGCAGATCTTCGGCGGTGTGCTGCTGATGGCCGTCGGCATCCTGCTGGTCACCGGCGTCTGGGGGGATCTGATGGGCTGGCTCCGCAACGAGCTCACCGGTGATCTGAGGCTGCCGCTGTGACGACCACCGAGGCGCCCCCCAAGACTCCGCAAGGCCCTACGCCCGCGAAGCGCACTTTCGCCTTCTTCCGCAACACCTGGCGCGGCCTGACGTCGATGCGCATCGCGCTCGTCCTGCTGTTCCTGCTCGCCCTCGCCGCCCTGCCCGGTGCGCTCCTGCCGCAGCGGAAGCTCAACGCCCCCAAGGTCGACGAGTACATCGCCGCCCACGGCTGGTGGGGGACGCTGCTCGACAAGCTCGAGTTCTACGACGTCTACTCCAGCATCTGGTTCTCGGCGATCTACCTGCTGCTGATGATCTCGCTCGTCGGCTGCCTCACCCCGCGCACCTTCGAGTACCTCAAGGCGATGCGCGCCAAGCCGGTGCTGACCCCGCGCAACCTCGCGCGGATGCCGCACTACCGGCTCGGCCGCGGCAAGTCCGATGTGTCAGACGCTGCCGCCGAGATCGCCGCCGTCCACAAGCAGCTCTCCGGCTGGCGCCGCGTCGAGCGCGAAGAGGCCGGCGGCGTCCGCACGATCTCCGCCGAACGCGGCTTCCTCCGCGAGACCGGCAACCTGATCTTCCACTTCAGCATGCTCGGCCTGATCGTGTTCTTCGCCCTCGGCAAGCTCTACGGCTACGAGGGGCAGGTCATCGTCCAGGCCGACGGCGACAGCTTCTGCAACGCCGGCATCTACAACTACGACTCCTTCAACGCGGGCCTGCGCGTCGACGGCACCGATCTCAACCCGTTCTGCGTGAAGGTCGACGACTTCGCCGCGCGCTACACCCAGTCCGGCCAGCCCGACTACTACCACTCGAACATCGAGTACCAGTCCGGCCAGGACCTGGAGACGAACACCTGGCGCCCGTACGGCCTCGAGGTCAACTCGCCGCTGCGCACCGCGGGCGACCGCGTCTACCTGCTCGGCCACGGCTACTCGCCGAAGTTCACGGTCACCTTCCCGGACGGCGCCCAGCGGACGCTGAACACCCAGTGGCGCACGGTCGACCCGAGCACGATGCTCGCCGAAGGCGCGACGAAGTTCGACCAGCCCGGCATCACCGACGAGGTGCAGCGGCGGACCCGCCAGCTGGCCATCACCGGCCTGTTCGCCCCGACGGCCTTCATGCACGGGAACGTCCTGACGTCGTCGGCGCCCGAGGCGGACGACCCGGCCGTCGCCGTCGACATCCTGCGGGGTGACCTCGGCCTCGACGCCGGGCGCGGCCAGTCGGTGTTCGAGGTCGACCAGACGCTCGTCGACGACGGCAGGCTGAAGAAGGTCGCCCGCGAGAACCTGAAGGCCGGCCAGGAGATCAAGCTCGACGACGGCACGAAGGTCCGCTTCGACGGCGTCGGCCAGTGGGTGTCGCTGCAGGTCTCCCACGACCCGACGCAGGGGTTCGTGCTCGGCTTCGCCGTCGCGATGTTCCTCGGCCTCGGCGCGTCCCTGCTGGTCAAGCGCCGCCGGCTGTGGGTGCGGGTGAAACCGGGGACCGAGGACGACCCGGGTACGGTGATCGAGGTCGCCGGGCTGGCCCGCACGGATCAGGCCGGGTACGGCGAAGAGTTCCACCGGGTCAGTGAACGCTTGATCAGTGGGCAGAAGGGCTGAGGCATGCCGATCAACGAGACGCTGTCGACCTACAGCGACTGGCTGTACACCACCGCCGCGGCGATCTACGTCGTCGCGCTGATGATGACGCTGATCGAGCAGGGCTTCGGCGCAAAGGGCCGGCTCGCCACCGAGCGCGCGAAGCTGCGGGCGCGCGAGCTCGTCGGCGCCGGCGGCCCGCCCGTGGAGGAGGTCCCGGCCGCGCAGCGCGAGGTCGGCCGCCCCGAGCGGATCGGCCGGATGGGCGCGTCGCTGCTCGTGCTCGGCGCGCTGCTGCAGCTGTCGGCGATCGTGCTGCGCGGCCTCGCCGTGCACCGCGCGCCGTGGGGCAACATGTACGAGTACGGCATGGCCGTCACCTTCATCACCGTCCTCACCTGGCTGATCGTGATGTCGAAGTTCCCGGTCCGGCACCTCACCGGCTTCCTGCTGCTGCCCGTCGTGATCCTGATGTTCGTCAACGGCACGCTGCTGTACACGACCGCGGCGCCGGTGCAGCCCGCGCTGCAGTCGTACTGGCTGGTCATCCACGTCTCGGCGGCCATCATCGGCTCCGGTGTCTTCCTGGTGCCGGGCGTCGCGAGCGTGCTTTACCTGTTCCGGGCGGCCTACGACAAGGACGCCACGAAGTTCGCCCGGTTCGCCTCGAAGCTGCCCGAGGCCGACGTCCTCGACCGGATCGCCTACCGGACCACCATCTTCGCCTTCCCGGTGTTCACCTTCGGCGTGCTCTGCGGCGCGGTCTGGGCCGAGTCGGCGTGGGGCCGGTTCTGGGGCTGGGACCCCAAGGAGACCGTCGCCTTCATCGCCTGGGTGGTCTACGCGGCCTACCTGCACTCGCGGGCGACCGCGGGCTGGCGCGGGGCCCGGGCCGCGGCCGTCAACATCGCCGGGTTCGCCGCGATCGTCTTCAACCTGTTCTTCGTGAACCTCGTCACCGCGGGCCTGCACTCCTACGCCGGGGTGGGCTGAGCATCCCGCGCGTCCGCCGACTACCGTCGACATCGGGGGCGGAGTGTCAGGCGGAGCGCGTGGAGGTTTTCACCGGTGACCGGACCCAGCGAAGAATCGGCTCCAGGCCACCCCGAACCGGCCGCTGCCCCGCAGCAGCCGGGGCTGTTCGCCGACGACCGGACGGACTCGCACCCGCACCCCGAGACGTCGGGCGTGTACGACCTGCAGCCCACGCAGGCGGTGGCGCCGCCCAACCCGGCGGTGTCGGGCCCGCACCAGGTACCCAACCCCGCCGTGTCCGGTCCGCACCAGGTGCCCTATGGCTACGACCAGAACCTGCCGCCGCTGCAGCCCCAGTACGACCCGGCCCAGCAGTATGCCCAGGCCCAGGCTCAGGCCCAGTACCCGCAGCAGCCGTCGGGTTTGCCGCAGCCCCAGGGCGGCCGCCACGCGGCGCCGCAGCAGCCCGGCCACGGCCATGATCTGTCGACCGCGCACCTGGTCAAGCAGACCAAGCGGCCCCCGCAGTCCGGCTGGCGCAAGGCGGTCTACGTCGGCACCGGGAAGCTGGTCAACCCGGGGGAGAGCCCGGCGGACGCCCAGCGCCGCGAGCTCATCGCGCGCGTCAACCAGCCGCTGCGCGGGTGCTACAAGATCGCGATGCTGTCGCTGAAGGGCGGCGTCGGCAAGACCACCGTGACGACGACGCTGGGCTCGACGTTCGCGTCCCTGCGCGGCGACCGCGTCGTCGCCGTGGACGCCAACCCGGACCGCGGCACGCTGTCGCAGAAGATCCCGCTGGAGACCACCGCGACGGTCCGCCACCTGCTGCGTGACGCGGCCCGCATCACGCGCTACAGCGACGTCCGGTCCTACACGTCCCAGGGCTCGAGCCGGCTGGAGATCCTGGCCAGCGAGCAGGACCCGGCCGTCTCGGAGGCCTTCTCCGAGGGCGACTACCGGCGCACGATCAACCTGCTGGAGCACTTCTACAACATCGTGCTCACCGACTGCGGGACCGGGCTGATGCACTCGGCGATGAAGGGCGTCCTGGACGTCGCGGACGCGCTGGTCGTGGTGTCGTCCGGCTCGGTCGACGGCGCCCGCAGCGCCTCGGCGACGCTGGACTGGCTCGAAGCCCACGGCTACGGCGAGCTGGTGAAACGCTCGGTGGCGGTGATCAACTCGGTCCGTCCCAAGGGCGGCTCGGTCGACCTCGACAAGCTGTCGGCGCACTTCGGCGCGAAGGTCCGGGCCGTGTGCAAGGTGCCGTTCGACCCGCACCTGGAGGAAGGTGCCGAGATCGAGCTGGACCGCCTGTCCGGCGAAACCCGCCTGGCCCTGCTGGACCTCGCGGCGACCGTCGCCGACGGCTTCGCGACCCCGCTCTCCCAGGGCTACCGCTGACCCACAACCCGCGTGATCAGGCCCGTAACCGGCGTGATTGAAGCCGTAACTCGCGTGATTGAAGCCGGAACTCGCGAGTTACGGCCCGAATCACGCGAGTTACGGGCTCAGTCACGTGAGTTACGGGTTCGGTGAAGGTAAAGACTGCCTAGAGGTCTTCGTCCCGGCGCTTGCGCTGCTGTTCGGCCAGCTGACGCAGGAAGTCGGGGTCGTCGTCCGGGGCGAGGGGCGCGCGGCGGGCGGTCGACGGGACCCCGATCCGCTGGCCGGCGAACGATCGCCACAGGAGCAGGGCGACGACCAGCGCGCCGACCGCCGCGAGCAGAGCGAGCATGCCGGATCCTTCCGTATGGCTGCCAGTCCCCCGAGGTTAACCTCTCCGGCGGTGTGATGGGCCTAAGCCGGGTCGGCAATACACGAGGGGCCGTGCGGGACGGGTTGTTCCCCCGTACCCGACACGGCCCCGCGCCGGAGATGGTTCAGGCGTTGCGCGCCGGTTCGCTGGCGTCGGTGGTCAGCTCGGCGAGGAGCTCGTTCACCTCGGACTCCCGGAACCGCCGGTGTCCGCCGGGGGTGCGGATCGAGCCGATCCGGCCCGCGGTCGCCCACCGGGTCACCGTCTTGGGGTCCACTCGGAACAGCGCTGCCACCTCGCCTGGGGTGAGCAGGCGTCCGCCCATCGTCGCGGTCATTTTCCGCCTCCTTAACGAACTCACTGCTATACCGGAGGCGTCCGAGCCCTTCTGCTCGTCGCGCCGGGGTAGCCAACACGGCAATCGTTGCACTTCACCCGTCGGGTACTCGAACGGTTGTCCACGAGTAAAGAGCCCTTAAAGGTCAAAACGGACAGTTTGTTTGACCTCTGCAACTGATATCCGGTGACATGACGTGCCAGGACGACGTCCGTCGCGGTATCGGGCGCGGGGCGGTGGTGCCAATGGGGGATTGTCCAACCGCATAGAGTGATCCTGTGGATCAGTTGGACCGGAAGATCATCGCAGCGTTGCGCATCAACGGACGGGCCACTTACGCAGACCTCGGACGGGCCGTCGGGCTGTCCGCGTCGTCGGTGCACGAACGGGTGGGCAAGCTGGAAGCCGCCGGCGTGATCACCGGCTACCACGCGGTCGTCGACCCGAGCTCGGTCGGTCTCGGCGTCACCGCCCTCGTCAGCATCCACCCGACCGACACCGCCACGGAGGACGACGTCGCCGACGCGCTCGCCGAGCTCGACGAGGTCGAGAGCTGCTACGCGGTGGCCGGGGACGAGGCGTTCGTCGTCAAGGTGCGCGTGCCGACCGTCGACGAGCTGGAGCGGACCCTCGGCAGGCTCCGCCGCATCGCCGGCGTCGGGCGGACGAACACCACCGTCGTGCTCTCGACGCGCTTCGAAGGCCGGCCGAACAACGCGGGGCTGCAGAAAGACCGGCAAGGCGGGGCGTAGCCTGCGTTGATGTGAGCGACGAGAAAGCCCCGAACCTGGCCCGCGACCTGACGCTGTACCTCCTGGCGCGGTTCGTGCTGGTCGCGGTGATCGCGTGGGCGCTGACGCTGGCGACCGTGCCGCTGCTGGTCGCCTTGCTCATCGGCCTGGTCGTCGGGCTGCCGCTCGGTCTGCTGCTCTTCCGCCCGCTCAACGCCCGCGTCACGGCCGGCCTGGCCAAGCGCAACGAGAAGCGTGCTCGGGCCCGCGCCGAGTTGCGCGCTCAGCTCCGGGGCGACGCCGCCGGGCAGCCCGAATGAGCCGGCTGCACAGCCGCAGCTGGGTCCGCGAAGCCGTCCGGATCATCGAGGCCGACGCCAACCGCAGCGCCGACACGCACCTGCACGTCTTCCCGCTGCCCCCGGAGTGGGGCATCGACCTGTACCTCAAGGACGAGTCCGTCCACCCGACCGGCTCGCTGAAGCACCGGCTGGCCCGGTCGTTGTTCCTCTACGGCCTGGTCAACGGCCACATAGGGTCGGACACCGTGCTGGTCGAGGCCTCCAGCGGGTCGACCGCGGTCTCCGAGGCCTACTTCGCCCGGATGCTCGGGCTGCGGTTCATCACCGTCGTGCCCCGGCGCACGTCGAAGGAGAAGATCGCGCTCATCGAGTTCTACGGCGGCGAGTGTCACTACGTCGACGAAGCGCCGGCGATGTATCCCGAGGCCGAGCGGCTCGCGGCCGAGTGCGGCGGGCACTACCTCGACCAGTTCACCTACGCCGAGCGCGCGACGGACTGGCGGGGCAACAACAACATCGCCGAGTCGGTGTTCGCGCAGATGCGCTCGGAGCGCCACCCGGTCCCGGCGTGGATCGTGGTCGGCGCGGGCACGGGCGGCACGAGCGCGACCTTCGGCCGGTACGTCCGTTACAAGCGGCACACGACGAAGGTCTGCGTCGTCGACCCGGAGAACTCGTCGTTCTACGGCGCCTGGGAGACCGGCGCCCTGGACTACGCCACCGGCATGCCGTCGCGGATCGAAGGGATCGGACGCCCGCGGTGCGAGCCGTCGTTCGTGCCCGGCGTCATCGACGAGATGTTCCGGATCCCGGACGCCGGCTCGCTGGCGGCGATCCGGCTGCTGCGCGAGCGGACCGGGCATTGGGCGGGCGGCTCGACGGGCACCAACCTGTACGGCGCCTTCCGGCTCATCTCGCGCATGGTCGAGGACGGCCAGGCGGGCAGCGTCGTCACCCTGCTGTGCGACGGCGGCGAGCGGTACGCGCACACCTACTACAACGACGAGTGGCTCGCGAAGCAGAACCTGGACCTGGCGCCGCACACCGCGTTGTTCGAGGAGTTCCTCACGACCGGGAAGTTCGTCCCGGAGAGCTAGATGTTCAGGCCGACCGCGGCCAGCACCGCCCACGCGAGCATCGCGAGCCCGGTGTCGCGCAGTGCCGGGATGAGGTCGCGGCCGGTCGCGTCCCGGAGGATCGCCTTGACGGACTGGGGCAGCAGAGCGGCGCTCAGCACCGTGAGCGCGGCGAGCGAGTGCGTGGTGAACTGCAGGATTCCGCTGAGCACGTACGGCACGGCGATCAGCGCCAGGTAGAGCCGGCGCGTGCCCTGGTCGCCCAGGCGCGTCGCGAGGGTGCGCTTGCCGGACTCGACGTCGGTCGGGATGTCACGGAGGTTGTTGGCCGTCAGGACCGCCGTCGAGAAGCAGCCGACCGCGACCGCGCACCCCAGCGCCGCCCAGCTGACCCGGCTGGCCTGGACGTACACCGTGCCGAGGACGCCGGCCAGGCCGAAGAACACGAAGACGGCGATCTCGCCGAAGCCGTAGTAGCCGTAAGGCTTCTTGCCGCCGGTGTAGAACCACGCGCCGAGGATGCACAGCGCGCCCATCGCCAGCAGCCACCAGTGCCCGCTGACCGCCACGAGGACCAGCCCCAGCACCCCGGCCAGGCCCAGCGCGATCAGGGCCGCCGTCAGCACGGCCTTGGGTGCGGCGACGCCCGAGCCGACCAGTCGCAGCGGGCCGACGCGGTTCTCGTCCGTGCCGCGGATGCCGTCGGAGTAGTCGTTGGCGTAGTTGACGCCGACGATCAGCGAGAGGGAGACCAGCAGCGCCAGCACCGAACGCCACCAGGAGAACGCGTCCAGCGCGATCGCCGCGCCGACGCCCGCCACCACCGGCGCCACCGCGTTGGGCAGCGTCCGCGGCCGGGCCCCTTCGATCCACTCGCTCAAGCTCGCCATGGCGCCATTCAACGCCATGTCGATCAGTGCCTGACCAGGAGCCCGGACGCCGTCAGACCGCGCGCGACGATCGGTCCCCGGCCAGGGCGTCGAGCTGCCGCTGGACGCGTTCGGCGTCCTCGGCCCGGTCTTGCTGGCGGTACATCTCGAGTGCCTCCCGCCACACCGTGCGGGCGTCGTCGTCGTGGCCGAGCGCGGCGTGCGGCTCGCCGAGACGATCGAGGGTGTCGGCCACCTGGAAGGTGTTGCCGCGGTCGCGGTAGAGGGTCAGCGCCGCCCGGTAGTACTGGATCGCCGAGGCGTGGTGGCCGGTGTGGAACTCGATGTAGCCGAGGCTGTCCAGGGTGTCCGCCTCGGCGTGGGAATCGCCGTGGTCCCGGTGCAGGGCCAGCGCGGCCGTGCAATGGGTGCGCGCCGTCTCGAAGTCGCCGGTCCTGGCGGCGAACCAGCCCACCTGGTTGAGCTCGCGCGCCTCCCAGACCGGCTGGCCCAGGCCGCGGAAGAGCTCCAGGGCGCGGGTGGCGTGCGCCAGCGCCCTCCGGTCGTCTCCGCGCAACTGCCAGACCCACGAAAGCCCGTGCTGGGCCAGGGACTGCTCGGTGTCGTCTTCGTTCCGTTCGGCGAGGGAGATCGCCTCCTGCAGGTGCTCGACGGCCTCGTCGTGCTTGCGGAGGTTCGCGAAGACGTCGGCGAGCAGCCGGCGCGACCGGCTGAGGGCGGCCGGGTCGGGCAGGTGCGGGGCGGCCGCCAGCGCGGGCCGCCACACGGCGAGCCGGTCGTGGAGCATCCCCCGCCGGTTCTGGAAGGTGTGCAGCCCCCACGCCAGGTGCCACACCGCGTCGTGCCACCCGAGGTCCGCGGCGGTGCGCTGGGCGGCCAGCAGGTTGGCGTGCTCGTTGTCGAACCACGCCATGGCATCCGAGTCGTCGGGTGGCGAGCCGGGTTCGGCGCCGGGCGCGGGAGCGGGGAGCCGGACGGCCTGGCGGTGGGAATCCACCCGGTGGTCGGCCGCGTGCGAGGTGTGGGTGTAGAAGTCGATCACCCGGCGCAGCGCGGATTCCCGCTCGACGCGCGAAAGATCCCGGCCGGCGGTGGCCGTGGCGTAGTCGCGGATCAGGTCGTGCATCGCGTACCGGCCGCCGGCGCGGCGGGTCAGCAGCGAGGCCTCCTCCAGCATGCTCAGCACCTTGGCGGTCCGCCGCGGCGGCGAGCCGGCGAGCGCGGCCGCGGCGGGCAGCCCGATGTCCGCTCCGGGCGCGATGCCGAGCAGGGCGAACAAGGTGCGTTGTTCGCCGGTGAGGGCCCGCAGGGACCACGAGAGGACCGTCGGCAGGCTGACGGCAGGATCTTCGTGGTCGAGCGCGTCGAGGCCGAGGTCACGCAGTTCGGCGGCGAACTCGGTGAGCGGGATGTGGGGCCGGGTGTGCGCGTGGCGGCTCATGATGGCCAGCGCCAGCGGGTAGTGCCCGCACAGGCGGATCAGCGCTTCGGCCGCCGCCGGCTCGGCGGCGATGCGGGCCGCGCCCAGCCGTTCGGTCAGCAGCGCGTGCGCTTCGCCGTGGCTGAGGATGTCGAGCTGGAGGTGCCGGGCGCCGTAGCGCGTGATCAGCGGGGCGAGGTGCCGCCGGCTGGTCACGATGGTCGTGCCCGCCGGGCTGCCCGGCAGCAGCGGGACCACCTGGTCGGCGTCCGCAGCGTTGTCCAGCACGACCAGCATCCGCTTGCCGTCGACGAGCTTCCGGTACAACGCGACCTGGGCGTCCCGATCCGGTGGGATGCGGCTGGGCGCGACGCCCAGCGCGCCGAGGAACCCGCGCACCACAACCGACGGATCGAGCGGGGCGCCGGCCGAGGAGAACCCGTGCAGGTCGGCGAACAGCCTGCCGTCCGGGAACCGCTCGCGGTGGGCGTGCGCCCAGTGCAGGGCCAGCCACGTCTTGCCGACCCCGCCCGCGCCGGCCAGCGCGGAAATCTGCACCACCCGGCTCACGTCCGCCTCGGGGTGGGACGCGGCGGTGAGCGCGGCGAGCTCGTCCGCGCGGCCGATGAACGACGGCGGTGCCGCGGGAAAGTGGTGCGGTACCGCGCCGGCGCCCGGCCGGGCGCCGGACGCCGACGCGGTCAGGTCCGGATCGCCGCGGAGGACCCGCTGGTGCAGGTCCCGCAGCGGCGGGCTGGGATCGGTGCCCAGCTCCCGGACGAGCCGCCGCCGCAGCTGCTCGTAGTGGTCGAGGGCGTCGGCCTGGCGGCCGCAGCGGTAGAGGGCCAGCACGACCTGGCCCGCGAGCCGCTCGTCCAGGGGGTGATCGCGGGTCCACGCCGTCAGCTCCGCCAGCAGCTCGGCGTGCCGGCGCAGGCGCAGGCGCAGGTCGGCGTGGTCGAGTTCCGCCGCCCATTGTTCGGCACGCAGGTCCCGGCGCAGTTCGTCGGCCCACTCGGTGCCGACGTCGGCCAGCGCTTCCCCGCGCCAGAGCGCGAGGGCCTGCGCGAAGAGGACGGCGGCCTCTTCGTCTTCGGCCTCGCGGGCCTCGGCCACGAGCCGCCGGAACCGGTGCAGGTCCACCGCGTCGGGATCGACGCGCGGGAGGTAGCCGCCGCCGAGCCGCTCGATCTCCAGCCCGCCGCCCGCCAGCAACCCGCGCAGGCGGGACAGGTAGCTGTACAGCGTGTCCCGCGCGCGCAGCGGCGGGCTCTCCGCCCACACACGGTCGATCAGCTGGTCGACCGGCACCATCCGGTTCGCGTCGGCGAGCAGTGCCGCCAGCACGGACCGCTGCCGGACCGGCCCCAGCTCCACCGGCTTGCCGTCCTGATGGGCTTCGATCGTGCCCAGCAACCGGAACTCCACCCCTGCGCCCTCCCCGCCGCGACCGGACCCGCTTGGGTCCGGGACCGCATTCGACCAGCTCTTTCAAGCCGGTTGCAAGGTATCGCCACGGTGAGTGCGGCACGGTAGTGGACGCACCGCGTGAGCGGTCGCGAGCGGAGCGAGAGCAGGGGCCGGGACCGTGCCGTCGAGGGGGTGGCACAGTTCCGGCTCTTCCGGGCCGGCCGGAATCCGCCGGTCAGTCCGTGGCCGGCACCTGCAGGACGAGCGAGCCGCTGTTCGGGTCCGCGGTGGGACCGTCGGCCAGCGCCGTACCCGCGGGAAGAAGGACCCCCAGGGCGACGGCGGTGCTGATCAAGGCAGTGCGAATCAGGCGCGTCATGGTGAGTAGCGAAGCGGGCGCACGGCGTAAATGTCAAGAAAATGCCGCCATTCAGCCGTTTTGACCCGGCAGCAGCCGGGCTTTCACCGCCGCCCGGTCGATCTTCCCAGGTCCGCGCAGGGGCAGCGCCCCGGTGAACTCGACGCGCTTCGGCGTCGACGCCGGTCCCAGCTCGGCCCGGACCGCCGCTCGCAGGTCACCCGCGTCACCGGAGGACACGACGAGCGCCACCACGGCCTCGCCCCACTCCGGGTCCGGCAGGCCGACGACGCACGCGTCGCGCACGCCCGGCTGCGCGCAGAGGCAGCGTTCGACCGCGGCCGCCGAGACCTTCACGCCACCGGTGTTGATCATGTCGTCGGCCCGGCCGAGCACCTCCACCCGGCCGTCTTCGTGCCGGATCCCCCGGTCGGACGTCGTGAACCAGCCGGCGCGGAACGCCTCCGCCGTCAGCCCAGGCTGCCGCCGGTAGCCGTGCGCGAGGACGTCGCCCGCGATGCGGATCCGGTCGCCCTCGATGTCGACGCGGACGCCGTCGAGGGGGAAGCCGTCGTAGACGCAGCCGCTCGCCGTCTCGCTCATCCCGTACGCCGGCACGATCCGCACGCCGGCGTCGGCGGCACGCTCCCGCAAGGACACCGAGGTCGCCGCCGCGCCGACCACGATCGCGTCGAACGTCTTCGCCGCGGCCAGGCCCACGCCGCCGTCGTCGAGGAGGCGGACCAGCTGGGTCGGCACCAGCGCCGTGTACCGGGGGCCGCCCTTCAGCGTCGCGGCCGCGGCGGCGAAGTCGTCCGGGCGGAACCCGGTGCCGGTCAGGACGGCCGGCTCGGTGCCCGCCAGCAGCGACCGGACCAGCACCTGCAGCCCGCCGATGTAGTGCGCCGGGGTGGCCAGCAGCCAGTGCCCGGGACCGCCGAGCCGGGCGTGGGTGGCCTCGGCGGACGCGGTCAGCGCGCGGGCCGACAGCAGCACGCCCTTGGGTGCGCCGGTCGAACCGGAGGTGGCGATGACCACGGCGGTGCCCGGCTCGGCGGGCTCGTCGGGGGCCATCGCGTCGCGCAGCGCCGGGTCGGTGAACGGCAGCACCGCCGGGGCGCCGCCCAGCGCGTCCGCGACGGCCGCCTTCAGCGTGTGGAGCGCCTCGGGCGAGCCGTCGAGGTGGATCGGGAGCAGCTCAGTAGTAATAGGGGACGTCCTTGAAATCGGGGTCGCGCTTCTGGAGGAACGCGTCGCGGCCTTCGACGGCTTCGTCCTGCATGTACGCCAGCCGGGTGGTCTCGCCGGCGAACAGCTGCTGGCCGACGAGGCCGTCGTCGGTGAGGTTGAACGCGTACTTCAGCATCCGCTGCGCCGTCGGCGACTTGCCGGCGATCGTCCACGCCCAGTCCAGGGCCTCTTTTTCCAGGTCGGCGTGCGGGACGACGGCGTTGACCGCCCCCATCCGGTGCATCTGCTCGGCGGAGTACTCCCGGCCGAGGAAGAAGATCTCGCGGGCGAACTTCTGGCCGACCATCTTCGCCAGGTAGGCCGAGCCGTAGCCGCCGTCGAACGAGCCGACGTCGGCGTCGGTCTGCTTGAACTTCGCGTGCTCGGCGGAGGCGAGCGTGAGATCGCACACCACGTGCAGGGAGTGCCCGCCGCCCGCGGCCCAGCCCGGCACGACCGCGATCACCGGTTTCGGCATGAACCGGATGAGCCGCTGGCACTCGAGGATGTGCAGCCGGCCCGCCCGCGCGGGGTCCACCGTGTCGGAGGTCTCCCCGCTCGCGTACTGATACCCGGACCGTCCGCGAATACGCTGGTCACCACCGGAGCAGAACGCCCACCCGCCGTCCTTGGGCGAGGGGCCGTTGCCGGTGAGCAGGACGCAGCCGACGTCGGCGCTCATCCGGGCGTGGTCCAGCGCCCGGTAGAGCTCGTCGACGGTGTGCGGCCGGAAGGCGTTGCGGACCTCGGGACGGTCGAACGCGATGCGCACGACGCGCTTGCCGCCGCGACTGCCGGCGGAGCGGTGGTAGGTGATGTCGGTGAAGGCGAAACCTTCGACCTCGGTCCACGCGGCGGGGTCGAACAGCTCGGAAACTCGGGCGTCATCCACGTTTGCGAGGATAGGACCTGTGGACACTTCTGCTGTGCTGGCTGCCGCCTCCGCGGTGAAGAGTACGTCGGCGGGCGACGGAGCCTGCCGGTGAACCCTTCCACCGCGCAGGCCAGGGTCATCGTCGACGAACTCGTCCGCAACACCGTTTCGCACGTCGTCCTCTGCCCCGGCTCCCGCAACGCGCCGCTGTCGATCGCGCTCTATGACGCGGCGGCGGCCGGGAAGCTCCAGCTCCACGTCCGGATCGACGAGCGCGGCGCCGCCTTCCTCGCGCTCGGCATCGCCGCGCGGACCGGCCGCCCGGTGGCCGTGCTCTGCACGTCCGGCACCGCGGCCGCGAACTTCCACCCCGCCGTCCTGGAGGCCGACCGGGCCGGTGTCCCGCTGATCGTGCTGACCGCCGACCGGCCGCCCGAGCTGCGCGCGGCCGGCGCGTCGCAGGTCATCGACCAGCACCAGCTCTACGGCAACGCCATCCGCTACTTCGACGAGCTGGCCGTCGCCGAGCGGCGGGCCGGCCAGAACTCGTACTGGCGCAGCCAGATCTGCCGCGCCTGGAACGCCGCGTACGGCGAGTGGCGCTGCGGGCCGGTGCACCTGAACATCCCGTTCCGCGAGCCGCTCGTGCCCGATCTCGACGACGACGGCGAATGGTACGAATCCCTCGACGGCCGTGCGGACGGTTCCCGCTGGACCGAGCTGCCGGACTTCGGCGCGCTGCCGTCGTTCGTGGTGCCTTCGGCGCGGCACGGCCTGGTCATCGCGTGCGACACCGGCGTCCAGGCGGCCAGCGAGTGGGCCGAGCAGCACGGCTGGCCGGTGGTGTCGGAGACCGGCGGCCTCGGCCTGTCCGGCGGTACGGCGATCTCGTCCGGAGCGTGGCTGCTCGGCGTCGAGGAATTCATCGGGCGGCACAAGCCCGAGCAGGTGCTCTGCCTGGGCCGTCCGACGGTGTTCCGGCAGATCCAGAACGTGCTCTCGGACGCCTCGGTCGAGGTGCTGCTGGTGCGCCCGGACTCGGACTGGCCGGCACCCGCGCACAACGTCCGGCAGGTCGGGCAGTGGTTCGACGAGCCGACCAAGCCCGCCGACCCGGAGTGGCTGGCGAGCTGGCGCCGCGCCGACGCGGCGGCCGCGGCCGCGGTGGCGTCGACGCTGGCCGACGAGCCGTGGCCCAGCGGGTTGCGGGTGGCGACCGAGCTGGTGGACGCCCTGCCGCCGGACTCGCTGCTGGTGGTCGGCTCGTCCAACCCGACCCGGGACGTCGCGCTGGCCGGGCGGCTGCGCGCGGACGTCCTCGTGCACCGAAACCGCGGTGTCGCGGGCATCGACGGCACGGTCTCGACGGCCATCGGCGCCGCGTACGTGCACCGGGGCCCGTCCTACGCGCTGCTGGGGGACCTGACGTTCCTGCACGACGCGTCGGGCCTGCTCACCGGGCCCGCCGAGCAGCGGCCGGACCTGACCATCGTCGTCCTCAACGACGACGGTGGCGGCATCTTTTCCCTGCTCGAGCAGGGGGCGCCGGAGCATTCGGCGAGCTTCGAGCGCGTCTTCGGCACCCCGCACGGCGCCGACCTGGGCGCGCTGTGCGCCGGCTACCGCGTGCCGCACGTCGTCGCGGAAACCCTCACGGAGTTCCGGGCGGCGCTGGCGCCCGTGCCGGGGCTGCGGGTGGTGGAGGTGCGGGTGGACCGTTCGCGGCACCGCGACCTGCACGCCCGGCTGCGCGCGGCGGTGTCTTCGGCCGTCTCCGCGGTCTGAGCCATTCGGTCAACCGCTTTCCGGGTGGAATCCCAGTAGGCAAGAAACCTCCCTTCGGCTGTTCCTGCCTCCGCCTGGCCTGGCTACGTTCGAGCGCGCTGCTTCTCACTCCTTCAGGAGGAATTCGTATGCGTGCAAGAACGCGCACCGGCCTCGGTGCGCTCGCGGCCGGCGTCGTCTCGGTGCTGCTCGCCGGTACCGCGAGCGCGGCGCCCTCACCCGGCGCCCCCGGTGCCGGCGACCCCTACTACCCGAACGCCGGCAACGGCGGCACCGACGTGCTGCACTACGACATCCGGCTGACCTACCAGCCCGCGACCGACCTCCTGTCGGGCACGACGACGCTGCTGCTCACCGCCACGCAGGACCTCTCGCGGTTCGACCTGGACTTCGCGCTGAAGGCGTCGAGCGTGCGGGTGAACAACCGGCCGGCGCAGTTCACGAACCAGACCGGCAACGGCGAGCTCGTCGTCACGCCGGCGCAGCCGCTGCTCAAGGGCCAGACCGCGACCGTCGTCGTCGCCTACGCGGACACGCCGTCCACCGAGAAGGTCGACGGCCTCAACGCGTGGAAGAAGGGCTCCTTCGGCGCGCTCGGCATCGACGAGCCGCAGAGCTCGGCGTGGTGGTTCCCGGCCAACGACCACCCGACCGACAAGGCGACCTACGACGTCACCATCGAGGCGCCGGACGACAACGCCGCCATCTCCAACGGCACCCTCGTCCGGAAGACGAAGAGCCGCGCGGGCTGGACCCGCTGGCAGTGGCGCAGCACGAAACCGCAGGCGACGTACCTGACGTCGTTCATCGTCGGCAAGTACGAGGTCGTCGAGTCGACGACGCCCGACGGCAAGCCGTTCATCACGGCCTACGGCGCCGACCTCGGCGACTCGCTGTACGCGGCGAAGGCCAGCGTCGAGCGGACGGCGGAGATCAACGAGTTCCTGGCGACGCAGTTCGGGCCGTACCCGTTCGAGGCCGAGGGCGGCGTCGTGACCAGCGGCATCGGCTTCTCCCTGGAGAACCAGACGCGGCCCACGTACGGCGCCCGGAACTTCCGCGCGGGCTCGAACACGAACTTGATCGCGCACGAGAACGCCCACCAGTGGTTCGGCGACAACGTTTCGCTGGGTCGGTGGAGCGACATCTGGCTGAACGAGGGCTTCGCGTCCTACGCGTCGTGGCTGTGGTCGGAGCACGAGGGTGAGGGCACGGTCGCGGAGCTGGCGCAGTACACGTACGACTCGAACGCGGCGGACGCTCCGCTGTGGAAGCTGGTCCCGGCCGACGTGGGCGCGGACAACCAGTTCGACAACGCCGTCTACGACCGGGGTGCGCTGACGCTCCAGGCGCTGCGGACCGCCGTCGGTGACGAGGCGTTCTTTGCCATTTTGAAGACGTGGCAGGCTACGAAGGGCGGTTCGGACGGGCGGATTCTGGAGTTCATCGCGCTGGCGGAGAAGATCTCGGGCAAGCCGCTGCACGACCTGTTCCAGACGTGGCTGTACACGGCGGGCAAGCCCGCGGTGGGCCCGAACGGCGCGGCCGCTCCTGCGTTGCGCGCCGCCGCGGCTCCCGTGAAGCCGAAGTCGTACGACCAGATCCAGGCGAACCACCGGTTCCTCGCCGCGGAACACGCGGGGTAGGGGGGACCGCTACGCTCGCGGCGTGAGCACGAAAGGTGAGCGGGCGAGGCGCGCCGGGTGGTGGATCACCCTCGGTGTCGCCTCGCTCCTCACCGTGATGTGCGTGTGCCTGCTGTTCGCGGCGATCCGCAACGACGGAGCGATCTCGGCTCAGCTGGGAACGGCGACGGCGACGGTCGACTCGGTGGCGTTCGACCGCACGATCATCCACTTCGAAACCCCGGACGGCATCGTCCACAGCCCGGCGAACGGCGTGCTGTACCCGGACGGCCTGGCGGCGGGCCAGCTGGTCCGCATCGAGTACGACGCATCGGACCCGGAACTGGCCCGGGTGGCCGGCCGCTCGGCGACGAACACGTTGCTGCCGCTGGGGAGTTTCGCGTTCTTCACGTGGCTGGTGGCCGGGCCGGCCTTGTGGTGGATCCGGCGGCAGAACAAACGCACCCGGGCCGAGCCGTCGGCGGCGGCCTGACCAGCCGAAACCCCGCCCATCCCGGGAGTTTCGCAACGCCGTGAACGACCCTTTCCTGTCGTCAGACGCCATGAACGAGTCGTTCACGGCGTCCGGCCACCGGCCCAGCGAACTCAGCCTGTCAGCGCCGGCCACCGGCGGCGCGTGATCTCGTACTCGACCTCGCCCTCCTCCGCCCCCGGGATCGGGTCGTCGTACTCCGCGGCCGAAACGAACGCCCTCGCGAACGTCAGCCCAGCCGACGCCATCGTCGCGCGGGATGGCGTGTTCACCGCCATCGTCTGGGCGAAGATGCGATCCAGGCCCAGCACCTCGAAGCCGTACCGGATCACCTCCAGCGAGCCTTCCCGGGCGTACCCCTGCCGCCACTGCCGGCGCAGCAGGCGATACCCCAATTCCGCTTCGCCCGAGACCTCCGGCTGGTCGGGGCCGTGGGGTGGGCGCAGGAGCCACCAGCCGACGAAGTCCTCGCCCGTGAAGCCCAGCCAAAAGCCGAACCCCGGCGCGGTCGCCATCCGGCGGGCGTGCGCCCGCGAGACCTCGGCCCGGGTTGCCGCCCGGCCCGTCAGGTAGCGCATCACCTCCGGGTCGGAGTCCAGCTCGTACTCCAGCTCGAGGTGCTCGTCGGCCAGGGGCACCAGCGTGAGCCGCGGTGTGCGAAGCGTGCGCATGTCCCGATCCTCACGGCGCGCGCAACCGGATTAGCCCGCGTGGGCCGTCTCCTGCCACCACCCCAGCACCTCGTCCGCCACCCCCGGTGCCGCGACCAGCAGCCCGTCCGTCGGCAAAGCCGCGTCCTCCCCGTGCTTGTCCAGCACCACCGCGCCCGCCTCGATGGCCATCGCGACCGAGCCGGCCACGTCCCATTCGTGGTAGCTGTGCAGCACCGCCGCGGCCGCGTGGCCCAGCGCCACCTGGGCGATCGACAACGCCGCCGAGCCCAGTACCCGGACCCCCGCGTGCGCCGCCGCGGCCCGCTCGATGAACCCGCCCATTCCCGGCCATGGCCCCTTCCGGGCCAGCTCCGTGCACACCAGCGCTCCCGCCGTCACACAGCGGTCCGTCAGGTGGATCGGCTTGCCGTTGGCGCGGGCCCCGCGGCCACGCGCCGCCGCGTAGATCTGGGCTCGGTACGGGTCCGCCACCACCCCGACCACCGGGCCCGCGGCGTCGACCAGCGCCAGGCTGTAGGCGCACCACGGCACCCCCGCGACGTAGTTCGCCGTGCCGTCGACCGAGTCGACCACCCAGCGGTACTCGGCGACGTCCGCGCCGTGGTCGGCGCCGAACTCGTGGCCCACCACCGGGATGCCCGGGAACTCCGCGGTCAGCACGCGTCGCGTGTGCCGCTCGAGGATCCGGTCGGTGTCGGTGACCCAGTCGAACGGCGAGTCCAGTGTCGAAGGGTGGGCGCCGCGGCCGGCGGTCGCGGTGATCACGTCGGTGGCGTCGTTGGCCAGCCGCCCGGCCACTTCGAGCGCCCTCGACACCAGGCCGGGCTCGACGGGCCGCGGCGGCCGGGAGGACAAGAGGGTCATGCCTGCTTAGTCTGGGCCCCCCTGGTTTCCGGGACACGACCTTGAGATGACATGTCGTAGCCGATCTGTTCCGGCAGCGTTGGCCACAGCGTCACGCCGCCGCCAGGATCGGGTGCGATCGTCCAAGACGTGCGAGTCGCCATAGTCACCGAAAGTTTCCTGCCCCAGGTGAACGGCGTGACCAACTCCGTCCTGCGGGTCGTCGAGCACCTGCGCGAACGCGCGCACGACGTGCTGATCATCGCCCCCGGTCCCGGCCCGGACTCCTACCGTGGCGCCCCGGTCGTCCGGATCCCCGCGCTCGACGTCCCCGGCGTCAGCTCCCTGCCGATCGGCCTGCCGACGCGCACGGTGCTGAACGCGCTCACCGCGTTCGGCCCGGACGTCGTGCACCTGGCGTCGCCGTTCGTGGTCGGCGCGCGCGGGCTCGCCGCCGCGCGCCGGCTGAGAGTGCCGTCGATCGCCGTCTACCAGACCGACATCGCCGGGTTCGCCGCCGCGTACGGCTTCGGCATCGGCGCGCGCGCCGCGTGGCGCTGGGTGCGGCGGCTGCACTCGCGGGCCGACCGGACGCTCGCGCCGTCCAGCGACTCGGTCGAGCAGCTGGAGCTGCACGGGGTACCGCGGGTGCACCGGTGGGCGCGCGGCGTCGACATCGAGCGGTTCTCCCCGGCGCACGCCGACCCGGCGCTGCGGGCCGAGCTGGCGCCGGACGGCGAACTGCTCGTCGGGTTCGTCGGCAGGCTGGCGCCCGAAAAGGAGGTCGACCGGCTCGCCGCGCTGGCCGGCGTGCCCGGGATCCGCGTGGTCGTCGTCGGCGACGGGCCCGAACTCGAAAACCTCAAGGAGCAGCTGCCCGGCGCGGCGTTCCTCGGCGCGAAGTACGGCGAAGACCTCTCGAAGGCGTACGCGAGCCTCGACGTCTTCGTCCACACCGGCCCGCACGAGACGTTCTGCCAGGCGGTGCAGGAGGCGATGGCCTCCGGCCTGCCCGTGCTCGCGCCGGACGCCGGTGGCCCGAAGGATCTCGTCCTGCCGGGCCGCACCGGCTACCTGCTGCCCGCGGACCGCGAGCTGTTCGGCCCGGCGCTGGTCGCGAAGGTCGGCGACCTGCGGGACGCGGCCCTGCGCGCCCGGCTCGGCGAGAAGGCACGCAAGGTCGTGCTGGGCCGTACCTGGCCCGCTGTGTGCCGCGAGCTGATGGGGCACTACGAAGCCGTGCAGGGCCGGGCCGCCCGCGCGGCCTGAGCCGTGCACATCGTCCAGCTCGCGAACTTCTACGGGCCGCGTTCGGGCGGGCTGCGCACGGCGCTGCACCACCTCGGCGCCGGGTACGTCGCGAGTGGCCACCAGGTGACGCTCGTGGTGCCGGGCACCCGGTACGCCGACGAAGTCCTGCCGACCGGTGTCCGCCGGTTTTCCTTGCCCGCGCCCAAGATCCCGGCCACCGGCGGCTACCGCGCCGTCGACCCGCACCGGGTCCGCGCGGTGCTGCGGAAGCTCGAGCCGGATCGCCTGGAGGTGTCGGACCGGTTGACGCTGCGGGGGATGGGTGGCTGGGCGCGGCGCCACGGCGTCCCCAGCACGGTCATCTCCCACGAGCGCCTCGACCGCCTGCTGGAGCAGTTCCTGCTGCCCGAGCCGGTGGCGCGCCGCGTCGCCGACGTCGCGAACCGGCGGATGGCCGCGAGCTACGACACGGTCGTCTGCACGACGGCGTTCGCGCGCGCGGAGTTCGACCGGATCGCCGCGCCGAACGTCCGCCGGGTGCCGCTCGGCGTCGACCTCACGACGTTCCGGCCCGCCATGCGCGACGACGGCTGGCGCGCCGGCCTCGCCGGGGGAGCGGACGCGTTGCTCGTCCATTGTGGACGGTTGTCGCCGGAGAAGCACGTCGAGCGCAGTGTGGACACCGTCGCTTCGCTGACCGAGGCCGGCGCGAAGGTGCGGCTGGTCGTGGCGGGCGACGGGCCGCGGCGGCGTTCCTTGGAACGCCGGGCACGCGGCTTGCCGGTGACGTTCCTGGGTTTCCTGTCGGGACGCGACGACGTCGCGCGGCTCCTGGCCAGCGCCGACGTGTCGCTCGCGCCGGGCCCGCACGAGACCTTCGGGCTCGCCGCTTTGGAGGCGCTCGCGTCCGGGACGCCGGTGGTGGTGTCGGCGTCGTCGGCGCTGCGGGAGATCGTGCGACCGGGGTGCGGCGAGGCGGTCGACGACCACGCGCCGGCGTTCGCCTCGGCGGTGACGAACCTCCTGGAGAGCCCGGAAGACACGCGCCGCGCGGCAGCGCGAGCCCGCGCCGAGGAGTTCACCTGGCCCGCCGCCGTGGCCGGGATGCTGGCCACCTTCCGCTGACGCCCAAGTTCGTGAAGGCCACCTTCCCGAACTACAAGTTCCTCAAGGTGGCCTTCACGAACCTTTGAGGCGGGTGTAGCCGGGGTGGACGCCCGGGGTGAGGTCCTGCTCGTCGGCGATCTTGGTCAGCAGTGCGTGCAGGGTCGCGCGTTCGCCTTCGGTGAGCGCGGCGGTCAGCGCGCGCTCGTGGGCCATCGACGTCAGGGCGATGCGGCTCATCAAAGCCCGGCCGTCCTCGCTCAGCTCCAGCGCGTAGAGCCGGCGGTCCCCGGGGTTGCGGTGCCGCTCGATCAGGCCGCGCTTCTCCAAGCCGTCGACCAGCGCCACCAGCCGCGTCGGCTGCGTGCCGAGCTGGGCCGCGATCGCCTGCTGGCTCTGGCCCGGCCGCGTCGCCACCAGCCGGAGGAGGCCGACCTGCGCCGGCGTCAGGTCCAGCTCCGCGATCCGCTCGGCGAACCGCTGGGCCGCGTGGGCGCCGACCTGGGCGAGCAGGAACGCGCTGCCGAAACCGTGCATGGGTGGAACCGTAGCCGTTGACAATCGATTACACCAGTGTAATCGTTTATGGCATGAAACGAATCGCCGTCATCGCCTACGGAGTCCTGACCATCGCCGGGGGAGTCCTCGGTGCCGCCGGAACGCGTCCCGGCTCGTCCGCGGCCGAAGTCGCCGTCTACTACGCCGCCCACCAGGGCCTCGTCCAGCTGCTGGCCTTGGTCGTCTTCGGCGCCGGGCTGTCCCTCGCGGCATGGACGGCGGCCGAGAGACCACCGGCTCCCGGCTTCGCGGGCGGCCTGCTCGCCTCGGGTTCACTCCTGCTCAGCGGCCTGGCCATGTGGACGGCCGCCCAGAACGCCGATCCCGCAGTCGCCCGAGCCTTCACCTCGCTGTCGTTCGCCGCCGGAGCCTTCGGGTTCGCGGTGCCCCTCGCGCTGCTCATCGCGTCGGTCGCGCGGGCCCAAGCCAGGTGGTTGGCCATCACCGGTTACGTCATCGCCGCGCTGGCCGGGCTGTCGGTCTTCGGCATGCTCACGGACGTGCTCTACCCGCTGATCCCGGTAGGACGCTTCGGCGGCCTCATCTGGCTGGTGCTGGCGACGTTCGTGAAGCGCCCCGACTACCCGGACCCCGCCCCACCACCACCCTCAACGGACGGGCTTCGCCCGGCTGTCTAGATTCGACCCATGTCACGCGCAAGCCTGGACAAGGACCCGCACGAAGTCGCCGCGATGTTCGACGGCGTCGCGTCCGGGTACGATCGGGCGAACTCGTTCATGACGTTCGGCTTCGACCGGCGCTGGCGCACGACCACCGCCCGCGTGCTCGACGCCCGCCGCGGCGAGAAGGTCCTGGACCTCGCGGCCGGCACCGGCGTGTCCACCGTCGAGTACGCCCGCGGTGGCGCCTGGTGCCTGGCCGCGGACTTCTCGTTCGGCATGCTGCGCGCGGGCAAGCACCGCAACGTGCCGATGGTCGCGGCCGACGCGCTCAACCTGCCGTTCGCCGACGAGAGCTTCGACGCCGTGACGATCTCCCTCGCGCTGCGCAACTTCGTCGACACGAAGGCGGCGCTCACCGAGATCGCCCGGGTGGTCAAACCGGGCGGCCGCCTGGTGATCTGCGAGGTCTCGACCCCGCCGTTCGCGCCGATCCGGTTCGTCCACCGGCGGTTCATGCTGAAGCTGCTCACCTGGGTCGGCAAGCGGACGTCGTCCAACCCCGAGGCGTACTCCTACCTGGCCGAATCGATGCTGGCCTGGCCCGACCAGCGCACGCTCGGCGAGATCATCGCGAGCGCGGGCTGGGCCGACGTCGAGTGGTTGAACCTCACATTCGGCGTCGTGGCGATCCACCGCGCGCGCAAGCCTGCCTAACTCCGCCTTCCTCCCCGCCACCGCCCTCAAAGGAGGAGCTTCGCTCCGCTGTTAGATTCGGCGTATGACGCGACGCACCGCAGACCAGGACGCCGAAGTCATCGTCGTCGGCGCTGGACCCGCTGGGTCCACCGTGGCCACTTACCTGGCCCGCGCGGGCGTCGACGTCCTCCTGCTGGAGAAGACCGAGTTCCCCCGCGAGAAGGTCTGCGGCGACGGCCTGACCCCGCGCGGCGTCAAGCAGTTGATCGACCTGGGCATCGACACGAGCGAGGACGCGGGCTGGGTGCACAGCCGCGGCCTGCGGATCCTCACCGGCGACTTGACGTTGGAACTCGACTGGCCGGACCTGACGAGCTACCCGCCGTACGGCGTTTCCCGCACCCGCCACGACTTCGACGACCTGCTCGCGAAGCTCGCGGTGAAGGCGGGCGCGCGGCTGTACGAGCGCACCACGGTCACCGGTGCGATCACCAGCCCGGCCGGGCGCGTGGTCGGCGTCGAGGCGAAGGTCGGCCCCGAGCGGACGTCGGTGAGCTACCGCGCGCCGCTCGTCCTGGCCTGCGACGGCGTCTCCGCGCGGCTCGCGCTGAGCGTCGGCATCCAGAAGAACGAGAAGCGACCGATGGGCGTCGCGGTGCGCCAGTACTACAAGAGCCCGCGCCACGACGACCCGTTCATCGAGGGGCACCTCGAGCTGTGGGACCGCTCCGACCCGCGGGACCCGAAGCTGCTGCCGGGCTACGGCTGGGCGTTCCCCCTCGGCGACGGCACGGTGAACGTCGGCCTCGGCATGCTCTCGACGTCGGCGTCGTTCCGGAACACCGACTACCGCGCGCTGCTGCGCCAGTGGCTCGACGGGACGCCGGAGGAGTGGGGCTACCGCGAGGAGAACGCGATCGGCAAGGTCGGCGGCGCCGGCCTCCCGATGGGCTTCAACCGCACCCCGCACTACCGCGACGGCCTGCTGCTGCTCGGCGACGCCGGCGGCATGGTCAGCCCGTTCAACGGCGAAGGCATCTCGGCCGCGATGGAGTCCGCGCAGATCGCGGCGGAGGTCGTCGTGCAGGCGCTCGCGCGGCGCGAAGGGCCTTCGCGGGAGCGGGCGCTGGAGGCGTACCCGCGCGCGGTCGGCGAGCTGATGGGCGGCTACTACCAGCTGGGCAACGTCTTCGCGAAGATCATCGGCAAGCCGAAGATCATGCACGCCTGCACCAAGTACGGGCTGCGCGTCAACAAGCTCCTCCCGTTGGTGTACAAGGGCTTGTCGGGCTGCTACGACGCCAAGGGCGGCGACGGCGTCGACCGCCTGATCGCGGCGCTCGCCCGGGTCACCCCCACCCCCCGCTGACGTACTTCGTGAAGGCCACCTTGAGGAACTACAAGTTCCTCAAGGTGGCCTTCACGAGCTGGACCTCGTGCGCGCGGACACGCGAGTGGTCTGGCAAGTTGGCCGTGCGGTCAGTGGGATAGCTCACACGCCGGAGTCCGGATTGTCGGGCCTCGAGGCGATCTTGAGGACCCTTCGCGCAGGTCGCGCGGGCGACGTCAGCGCGTCGTGACAACGATGGCGCGGGAAGTTAGGCGACCCTTATAACACGGGGGCCTAGGGACAAGAGTGTGAGTCGCGTCCTAGACTCCCCCCATGCTTTGTGAATCGCTTCACATCCGCGACGAGTGGCTTGTGAACTATTTCACAAGCACCCTGTGTCTTCCCTCCGGGGACAGCCACGGGCCGTAAGGAGACCCTGACCCTCGGCGGTGTGACCCAGGTCCCTTAGGGTGCCGACGAGGCCAAGCGGTTCCCACCCCAAGCACAACCGCATCGGCGCGGAAAGGATGGCGAAGACCCCGTGCTGACGTTGCTGACCCGAACCGACACGGTGCAGCTGGCGCAAGAGGCCCCGAGCCTGAAGCCCTACCTGCCCCTGGTCCTGTTGTTCGTGCTGGCGCTCGGTTTCGCCGTGCTGTCGGTCTTGCTCGGGCCGCTCGTCGGCCCCAGCCGGTACAACAAGGCCAAGCTCGAGGCCTACGAGTGCGGCATCGAGCCGTCCCCGCAGCCGCTCGTCGGCGGCGGCCGGATGCCGGTCGCGTACTACATCACCGCGATGCTGTTCATCCTGTTCGACATCGAGATGGTCTTCCTCTACCCGTTCGCCGTGCAGGCGGACGCGCTGGGCACGTTCGGCCTGGTGGAGATCCTGCTGTTCATCGCGACGGTCGGCTTCGCGTACGCCTACGTGTGGCGGCGCGGCGGCCTGGATTGGAACTAGACCCATGGGCCTCGAAGAGAAACTCCCCAACGGCATCCTGCTGGCCAGCCTCGAAGGTCTCGTCAACTGGTCGCGGAAGAACTCGATGTGGCCGGCCACCTTCGGGCTCGCCTGCTGCGCGATCGAGATGATGACCGTCGGCGGTTCCCGCTACGACATCGCCCGCTTCGGCATGGAGCGCTTCAGCGCGACGCCGCGGCAGGCGGACCTGATGATCGTCGCCGGGCGCGTCACGCAGAAGATGGCCCCGGTCCTGCGCCAGATCTACGACCAGATGGCCGAGCCCAAGTGGGTTCTCGCGATGGGCGTCTGCGCCTCCTCCGGCGGCATGTTCAACAACTACGCCGTGGTCCAGGGCGTCGACCACATCGTGCCGGTCGACATGTACCTGCCCGGCTGCCCGCCGCGGCCGGAGATGCTGCTGGACGCGATCCTCAAGCTGCACGCCAAGATCCAGGACGAGCCGATCAACGCCCGCCGCGCCGCGATCCGCGCCGCCAGCGGGGCGCGCACCGAGCTCGTCGCGTCGTCGATCAAGTACGCGAAGAAGTAGAGCGATGACTGAGAACCCCCAACCCGGCGAAGAGCAGTCGAGCGCCGAGCGTGCCGAAACCGGCCTGACGGCCCAGGGTCCGGGTGCGGCCGAACCGGTCGTCACCGGCCGCGAGCGCCAGGGCATGTTCGGCGTCCACGGCACCGGTGACACCTCCGGCTACGGCGGCGTCCGGCTCCCGGCCTACAGCCCCGCGCCCGCCGAGCGCCCCTACGGCGGCTGGTTCGACCAGTTCGCCGACGAGTTCTACGCGGCACTGGCCGAGCGCAAGATCCCCGCCGAGGCGATCCTGCAGACGACGGTCGACCGCGGCGAGATCACCTTCTACGTCGCCCGCGAGCACCTGCCCGCCATCGCGAAGACCCTGCGCGACGACGGCGGCCTCCGCTTCGAACTGCTGTCCTCGGTGTCCGGTGTGGACTACGGCGTCGACGTCCCGCAGCGGCTGCACGCGGTCTACCACTTCACGTCGCTGACCTACCGGCGCCGCATCCGCCTCGAAGTCACCCTCGACATCGAGGACGCGCACGTGCCGTCGCTGGTCGAGACCTACCCGACCGCCGACTGGCAGGAGCGGGAAGCCTGGGACATGTTCGGGATCGTCTTCGACGGTCACCCGGCGCTGACCCGGATCCTGATGCCGGACGACTGGGACGGCCACCCCCAGCGCAAGGACTACCCGCTCGGCGGGATCCCGGTCGAATACAAGGGCGCGGAGATCCCGCCGCCGGACCAGCGGAGGTCGTACTCGTGACCATCAACGAAGACACCACCGAAGTTCCCGAGGCGGACAGCCGCGACACGACCGAAGGCCGCGTCTACAGCGTCTCCGGCGGCGACTGGGACGACGTCATCGCCGACGCGGCGCACGACGAGCGCATGGTCATCAACATGGGCCCGCAGCACCCGTCGACGCACGGCGTGCTCCGGCTCGTGCTGGAGATGGAGGGCGAGACCGTCACGCAGCTGCGGTCGGTCATCGGCTACCTCCACACCGGCATCGAGAAGAACTGCGAGTACCGGACCTGGACCCAGGGCGTCACCTTCGTGACGCGCATGGACTACCTGGCCCCGCTCTCGACGGAGATGGCGTACTGCCTCGGCGTCGAGAAGCTGCTGCAGATCGAGGCCCCGCGCCGCGCGCAGCTGCTGCGCGTGATGCTGCTGGAGATCAACCGGATCGGCTCGCACCTGGTCTACATCGCCACCGGCGGCATGGAGCTCGGCGCCACCACCGCGATGACGCTCGGCTTCCGCGAGCGCGAAGAGGTGCTGCACCTGCTGGAGCACCTGACCGGCCTGCGGATGAACCACGCGTTCATCCGCCCCGGCGGCCTCGCGCAGGACATGCCCGCCGACTACGTCGAGAAGGTCAGCGAATTCATCAAGACGATGAAGAAGCGCCTTCCGTTGTACGACAAGCTGTTCACCGGGCAGCCGATCTGGCGCAACCGGCTCAAGGGCGTCGGCTACCTGCCGGTCGACGCGTGCCTCGCGCTCGGCGTCACCGGCCCGGTGCTGCGGTCCGCGGGCCTGCCGTGGGACCTGCGCAAGACCGAGCCGTACTCCTGCTACGACGAATTCGACTTCGACGTCCCGGTCGACAACGGTGCCGACTGCTGGTCGCGCTACCTGATCCGCGTCCACGAGATGCACGAGAGCCTCAAGATCATCGAGCAGTGCCTCGAGAAGCTCGAGCCGGGCCCGGTCATGGTCGAGGACAAGAAGGTCGCGTGGCCCGCGCAGCTGTCCATCGGCAGCGACGGCATGGGCAACTCCCTGGAACACGTCAAGAAGATCATGGGCCAGTCGATGGAGTCCCTGATCCACCACTTCAAGCTGGTCACCGAGGGCTTCAAGGTGCCGGCCGGGCAGGTCTACACCTCGGTCGAGTCGCCGCGCGGCGAGCTGGGCGTGCACCTGGTCTCCGACGGCGGCACCCGGCCGCTGCGGGTCCACGTGCGCGAACCGAGCTTCGTGAACCTGCAGTCGATGCCCGCCATGGCCGAGGGCGGCCTGGTCGCCGACGTGATCGCCGCCATCGCCTCGATCGACCCCGTCATGGGGGGAGTGGACCGATGACCACAGCAGTTCCCGAGCCGGGCCCGAACTACTCCGCGGCGACGCACGCCGCGGCCGGACCCGACACCGACGTCGTCGCCATCGCGCCGGACCCCAATGTGGCCGTCGGCATCATCACCGAGACGCCCCTCGAGGACATCTTCGACGCGGACATCCACGCGAAGGCGCAGGACCTGATCGCGCGCTACCCGATGTCCCGCTCGGCGCTGCTGCCGCTGCTGCACCTCGTGCAGTCGGTGCAGGGGTACGTCAGCCAGGAGGGCATCGCGTTCTGCGCGCGGCAGCTCGACCTGTCCGACGCCGAGGTCAGCGCGGTCGCGACGTTCTACACGATGTACAAGCGGCGTCCGTGCGGCGAGCACCTCGTGAGCGTCTGCACCAACACGCTGTGCGCGGCCATGGGCGGCGACGCGATCTACAAGAAGCTCCAAACGCACCTCGGTTCCGAAGAAAACCCGCTGGGGCACAACGAGACCGCGGGCACGCCGAACGAGCCGGGCTCGATCACCCTCGAGCACGCCGAGTGCCTCGCGGCCTGCGACCTCGCGCCGGTCATCCAGGTCAACTACGAGTACTTCGACAACCAGACCGAGGAGAAGGCCGTCGCGCTGGTCGACGCGCTGCAGGCGGGCAAGAAGCCGGCCCCGACGCGCGGTGCCCCGCTGACCAGCTTCAAGGGCGCCGAGCTGCAGCTCGCCGGGTTCTTCCCGGAGGACGAGCGGACCTACCGCAAGGACGTCGACGGCCCGTCGCAGGCCGTCGAGACGCTGCGGGGCGCGAAGCTCGCGCAGGACCGCGGCTGGGTCGCGCCCGTCGCGCAAGACGTCCCGCTTCCCGAAGTGGAGAAGAAGTAATGGCCGATCCCATTACCCCGGTCCTCACGAAGCGCTGGCTGTCCCCGAACTCCTGGCAGATCGGGACGTACGAGGCACTCGAGGGCTACACCGCCGTCCGCAAGGCCCTCGCCGGGACGCCGGAGCAGCTCGTCCAGCTGGTCAAGGACTCCGGTCTGCGCGGCCGCGGCGGCGCGGGCTTCCCGGCCGGCATCAAGTGGTCGTTCATGCCGCCGAACTTCGACAAGCCGCACTACCTGGTCATCAACGCCGACGAGGGCGAACCGGGGACCTGCAAGGACATCCCGCTGATGATGGCGGACCCGCACTCGCTCATCGAGGGCTGCATCATCGCCTCGTACGCGATGCGGTCCAACCACTGCTTCATCTACGTCCGCGGCGAGGCGCTGCACTGCATCCGCCGCCTCAACGCGGCCGTGCGCGAAGCCGAAGCGGCGGGCTACCTGGGCGAGAACATCCTCGGCTCCGGCTTCGACCTCAAGATCACCGTCCACGCGGGAGCGGGTGCGTACATCTGCGGCGAAGAGACGGCGCTGCTCGACTCGCTGGAAGGCCGTCGTGGCCAGCCGCGGCTCAAGCCGCCGTTCCCGGCCGCCGCGGGTCTCTACGCCGCGCCGACCACGGTCAACAACGTCGAGACCATCGCGAGCGCGCCGTTCATCGTCAACGGCGGCTCCAGCTGGTTCCGCGAGATGGGCCGCGAAAAGTCGCCCGGTCCGAAGATCTACTCGATCTCCGGCCACGTCGAGAAGCCCGGCCAGTACGAGTGCCCGCTCGGCACGACGCTGCGTGAGCTGCTGGACATGGCGGGCGGCATGAAGGACGGCATCCCGCTCAAGTTCTGGACCCCGGGCGGCTCGTCCACCCCGATGTTCACCGCGGAGCACCTCGACGTTCCCCTGGACTTCGAGGGCGCGGCGGAAGCTGGGTCGATGCTCGGCACGACCGCGGTCCAGGTCTTCAACGAGACCGTGTCCGTGCCGTGGGCCGTGATGAAGTGGACGCAGTTCTACGAGCACGAGTCCTGCGGTAAGTGCACGCCGTGCCGCGAAGGCACGTACTGGCTGGCGCAGATCCTCGAGCGGATGGTCGAGGGCCACGGCACCGAGGAGGACATCGACACCCTCCTCGACGTCTGCGACAACATCCTCGGCCGGTCCTTCTGCGCCCTCGGTGACGGCGCGGTGTCGCCGATCACCAGCGGCATCAAGTACTTCCGCGACGAATTCCTCGCTCTGTGTGAGAGCAACAAGCGCGAACTGGTGGGAGCGCAGGCATGACGATCGCCCCCGACAAGCCCGAGACCAAAGAGACGCCGGTCCCTGAAGGCCACGTCAAGCTGGTCATCGACGGCGAAGAGGTCATCGCCCCCAAGGGCGAGCTCCTCATCCGCACGGCCGAACGCCTCGGCACGGTCATCCCGCGGTTCTGCGACCACCCGCTCCTCTCCCCGGCGGGCGCCTGCCGCCAGTGCCTGGTCGAGGTCGAGATGGGCGGCCGGCCGATGCCGAAGCCGCAGGCGTCCTGCACGATGACCGTCGCCGACGGCATGGTCGTCAAGACGCAGCTGACGTCGCCGGTCGCGGACAAGGCCCAGCAGGGTGTGATGGAGCTGCTGCTCATCAACCACCCGCTGGACTGCCCGATCTGCGACAAGGGTGGTGAGTGCCCGCTGCAGAACCAGGCGCTGGCCCACGGCCGCACCGAATCCCGGTTCGTCGACACCAAGCGGACGTTCCCGAAGCCGCTGCCGATCTCGACGCAGGTGCTGCTGGACCGCGAACGCTGTGTGCTCTGCCAGCGCTGCACCCGGTTCTCCAGCGAGATCGCCGGCGACCCGTTCATCGAGCTCCTCGAACGCGGCGCCCACCAGCAGATCGGCACCGCGGAGACGGCGGACGTGCTCGACATGGCGTCGCGGACGACGTCCGGCCAGCCGTTCCAGTCCTACTTCTCGGGCAACGTCATCCAGATCTGCCCGGTCGGCGCGCTCACCAGCGCCGCCTACCGCTTCCGTTCCCGCCCGTTCGACCTGGTGTCCTCGCCGAGCGTCTGCGAGCACTGCTCGTCCGGCTGCGCCGAGCGCACCGACTTCCGGCGCGGCAAGGTCCAGCGCAAGCTGGCCGGTGACGACCCCGAGGTCAACGAAGAGTGGATCTGCGACAAGGGCCGGTTCGCGTTCCGCTACACCGGTGCCGAGGACCGCATCCGCCGTCCGCTGGTCCGCAACCGCGAGACCGGTGAGCTGGAAGAAGCGTCCTGGACCGACGCGCTGCGCGCCGCGGCGGCCGGGCTGGTCGAAGCCCGATCGAACGGTGGCGTCGGCGTCCTGACCGGTGGTCGGCTGACCGTCGAGGACGCCTACGCGTACTCGAAGTTCGCCCGCGTCGCCCTGCGGACCAACGACGTCGACTTCCGCGCCCGCCCGCACTCGGCCGAGGAACTCGCGTTCCTCACCTCGCACGTCGTGAGCGTGACGCCGGAGTCCGGCGTCACCTTCGGCGAGATCGAGCGGGCCCGGACGGTCCTGTGCGTGGCGTTCGAGCCCGAGGACGAGGCGCCGATCGTGTTCCTGCGGCTGCGCAAGGCGGCCCGCCGGAACAAGACCCGCGTCGTCCACTTGGGACAGTGGACGACGTCGTCGGTGCGCAAGACGTTCGGCGAGCTGCTCGCCTGCGTCCCCGGCCAGGAGGCCGCGGCCGTCGAGGGCATCGCCAAGCACGCGCCGGACCTCGACGAAGCCCTGAGCGGCGAAGGCGCCGTGGTCCTGGTCGGCGAGCGCGCCGCCGCGATCCCGGGCCTCTTCTCGGCCCTGCACGACCTGGTGGAGCGCACCGGCGTCCGGCTCGCGTGGATCCCGCGCCGCGCCGGCGACCGGGGCGCCCTCGAGACCGGCTGCGTGCCGTCGCTGCTGCCCGGCGGCCGCCGGGTCGGCGACGACGCCGCCCGCGTCGCCGTCGAGAACGCCTGGGGCGTCCCGATCCCGGCCACCCCGGGCCGCGACACGACCGACATCCTGCTGGCCGCCTCGGCTCGCGAGCTGGGTGGCCTGGTCGTCGGCGGTGTCGACCCGTTCGACCTGCCGGACCCGGACCTCGCGCTGCGCGCGCTGGACAGCGCCGGGTTCGTGGTCAGCCTCGAACTGCGGCACAGCGCGGTGACCGGACGCGCGGACGTCGTCCTCCCGGTGGCCGCGTCGGACGAGAAGGCGGGCAGCTACCTCAACTGGGAGGGCCGCACCCGCCCGTTCGACGTCACCCTCGAAGGCACCGGCGCCCTGCCGGACTGCCGGGTGCTCGACACCCTCGCCGTCGAGATGGACGCGGACCTGTTCACGCAGACGCCGGCCGCCGCGCGCGGCGACTTCGAGAAGCTGGGCGTGGCTTCGGCGCTGCGCTGGAGCCACGTTGCCGCCGAGGTCGCGCCGCCCGCCACGCCGGGTGCCGGCCAGGCAATCCTGTCGACCTGGCGCCAGCTGATCGACAACGGGTCGCTGCAGGACGGCGAACCGCACCTGAAGGGCACCCAGCGCACGCCGGTCGCGCGGTTGTCCGCGAAGACCGCCGAAGGACTGGGCACCACCGTGCGGGTCAGCACCGAACGCGGTGCGATCACGCTGCCGGTGGAGATCGCCGACCTGCCCGACGGCGTCGTCTGGCTGCCGGGCAACTCCGACGGCTCCGCCGTGGCCAAGACGCTCGGCGCCGGACACGGCGCCGTGGTGAACCTCGCTGGAGGTGGGCAATGACCCCGCTGCTGACCGAAACCGTCGTGGGCAGCGTCCCGGACGCGGCGACGCGGGCGGCGCTGCTCGCCGACGACCCGTTGTGGCTGATCCTGCTCAAGTGCGTGGTCATCCTGCTGATCGGGCCGATCCTGACGATCTTCCTGATCGTCTGGGAGCGCAAGGCGGTCGGCCGGATGCAGAACCGGCCCGGCCCCAACCGGGTCGGCCCCGGCGGTTACCTGCAGTCCCTGGCGGACGCGATCAAGCTGCCGTTCAAGGAACAGATCATCCCGGACACCGCCGACCGCAAGGTGTACTTCCTCGCCCCGGTCGTCTGCGTGGTGCCCTCGCTGATCGCGCTGTCGGCCATCCCGTTCGGGCCGGTCGTGTCGATCTTCGGCGAGCGCACCGTGCTGCAGCTGCTCGACCTGCCGGTCAGCGCGCTGGTGATCCTGGCCTGCTCCTCGATCGGCGTCTACGGCATCGTGCTCGCCGGCTGGTCGTCCGGCTCGCCGTACCCGCTGCTCGGCGGCATGCGCAGCGCGGCGCAGGTGATCTCCTACGAGATCGCGATGGGCCTGTCGATCGTCGCGGTGATCCTGCAGGCCGGGTCGCTGAACCTGGCCGACATCGTCGGCGCGCAGCACAAGGCGTGGTTCCTCTACCTGGTCCCCAGCTTCGTGATCTACCTGATCTCGATGGTCGGCGAGACCAACCGCGCCCCGTTCGACCTCCCCGAGGCCGAGTCGGAGCTGGTCGGCGGCTTCCACACCGAGTACAGCTCGATGAAGTTCGCGATGTTCTTCCTCGCCGAGTACGTCAACATGGTGATCGTCTCGGCGTTCGCGACGACGTTGTTCCTCGGCGGCTGGATGGCCCCGTGGCCGCTGTCGCTGATCGGGAACAACGTGCTCAACACCGGCTGGTGGCCGGTGCTGTGGTTCTTCGCGAAGATGTTCGTCCTGCTGTTCGGGTTCATCTGGCTGCGCGGCACGCTGCCCCGCCTGCGCTACGACCAGTTCATGCGGCTGGGCTGGAAGGTCCTGGTCCCGCTGAACCTGGTGTGGATCGTCATGGTGACCTTCGCGAAGGTCATCACCTGGAACACCACGACCATCATCATCGCCGCGGTCGCGATCTTCATCGTCGTCGCGCTGTTCTTCTACGTTCGCGCCGCGGGCCGCGAAGAGGAGAGCGAAAGCATCCCGGTGACCGGTGGCGGCTTCCCGGTTCCGCCGCTGGACCTCAAGGTCCCGCAGACCACCCCGCGTCAGAAGGCTTTGGCCAAGGCCGAGGCGAAGGCGGCCCGCCGCAAGCCGGCGGCCGTCGGTACCGCAAAGGAAGGAGCACAAGATGGGGTTTCTTGATCCCGTCAAGGGCTTCGGCGTCACCTTCGGGATGATGTTCAAGAAGGTCGCCACCGAGGAGTACCCGGAGGCCGGCGCGCCGGCCGCGCCGCGGTACCACGGCAGGCACCAGCTGAACCGCCACCCCGACGGCCTCGAGAAGTGCGTCGGCTGCGAGCTGTGCGCGTGGGCGTGCCCGGCGGACGCGATCTTCGTCGAGGGCGGTGACAACACCGAGGAAGCCCGGTTCTCGCCGGGTGAGCGGTACGGCGCGGACTACCAGATCAACTACCTGCGCTGCATCGGCTGCGGCCTCTGCGTCGAGGCGTGCCCGACCCGGTCGCTGACGATGATCAACTTCTACGAGCTGGCCGACGACGACCGCCAGCGGCTGATCTACACGAAGGAAGACCTGCTCGCCCCGCTGCTGCCCGGCATGGAGCAGCCGCCGCACCCGATGCGGCTCGGCGAGAACGAGCAGGACTACTACGTGAACGGCCCCGAACTGGCACGCGGGGAGGGCGTCAAGTGATCGCCGCACTTCTCGCCCAGGCGCCGAACGCGTCCGCGGGCGTCTCGACCGGCGAGGCCATCGCGTTCTGGGTTCTCGGCCCGGTCTCGCTGCTCGGCGCGCTAGGGATGATCTTCTCCCGCAACGCCGTGCACTCGGCGCTGTGGCTGGTGCTGACCATGCTGAGCCTGGGCGCGCTGTACATGATCCAGTCGGCGCCGTTCCTGGGCTTCACGCAGATCATCGTCTACACCGGCGCGATCATGATGCTGTTCCTGTTCGTGCTGATGCTGGTCGGCCGGGAGAGCTCGGACTCGGTTGTCGAAGTCCTCCGTGGACAGCGGCTGGCCGCGACCGTGCTCGGCATCGGCCTGGCCGCGCTGCTGGCCACCGGCATCTACCGGGCGCTGGAGAACGTCACCCCGGCCATCCCGCTCGACTCGGCCACGCCGGCGGGCGGCGGGCCGAAGGGCCTGGGCCGGCTGATCTTCACCGACTACCTGTTCCCGTTCGAGCTGACGTCGGCGCTGCTCATCACCGCCGCGATCGGCTCGATGGTGCTGGCCTTCACCGACCGGCACGGCAAGGGCGGCAAGCTCTCGCAGCGGGAACTGGTCCTGCTGCGCTTCCGCGGTGAGCACGACCGGCCGTCGCCGCTGCCCGGCCCGGGTGTCTTCGCCACCGCCAACTCGGTGGCGACGCCGGCCCTGCTGCCGGACGGCTCGGTCGCGCCGGAGTCGCTGTCGGCGATCATCGAGTCCACCTCGGCGATCGAGCTGGCGAAGGAACGCAAGCTCGTCAAGGACGAGGGCCCGCACCCGGACGCGCACGCGCTGGTCGGCTCCGACTCTTCGGAACCCGAGGGGGAGAAGGCATGACCCCGACGTACTACCTGCTGCTGTCGGCGCTGTTGTTCTCGCTCGGCGCGGTCGGCGTGCTGGTGCGGCGCAACGCGATCGTCGTGTTCATGTGCATCGAGCTGATGCTCAACGCCGTGAACCTGACGCTGGTCACCTTCGCCCGGATCAACGGCGGGCTCGACGGCCAGATCATGGCGTTCTTCGTCATGGTCGTCGCGGCCGCCGAGGTCGTGGTCGGCCTGGCGATCATCATGGCCATCTTCCGCACCCGGCGCTCGGCCTCGGTCGACGACACCAACCTGCTGAAGTACTAGGAGACCCCCGAGTGACCGCATCATCGTGGCTGCTGGTGGCCTTTCCTGCCCTCGGCGCGCTCGTCCTGCTGCTGGCAGGGAAGCGAGCCAAGGCGTGGGGGCATCTGCTCGGCTGTGCCACCGTCACCCTGGCCTTCGTCTACGGCCTGATCCTGTTCTTCACCGCCGACACGGGCACCACGACGGACACCAAGCTGTACTCGTGGATCCCGGCCGGTGCGCTGCAGATCGACTTCGGGCTGCGGATCGACGCGCTGTCGCTGACGTTCGTGCTGCTCATCACCGGCGTCGGCATGCTGATCCACTACTACTCGATCGGCTACATGGCCGACGACGAGGGCCGGTACCGCTTCTTCGCGTACCTGAACCTCTTCGTCGCGTCGATGCTGATCCTGGTGCTGGGCAACAGCTTCGTGACGCTCTACCTGGGCTGGGAGGGCGTGGGTCTCGCGTCCTACCTGCTCATCGGCTGGTACCAGGGCCGTCCGTCCGCCGCGACCGCGGCGAAGAAGGCGTTCCTGATGAACCGCGTCGGGGATGTCGGGCTGGCGCTGGCGATCTTCATCATGTTCAAGTACGCGGGCTCGACCGGCTACGCGCAGGTGTTCCAGGCGGTCGGCGACGGCAAGTTCTCGCTGGGCGCGATCACCGCGATGGCGATCCTGCTCCTGCTGGGCGCCTGCGGTAAGTCCGGCCAGTTCCCGCTGCAGGCGTGGCTCCCGGACGCGATGGAGGGCCCGACCCCGGTGTCGGCCCTGATCCACGCGGCGACGATGGTGACCGCGGGCGTCTACCTGGTGGCCCGCTCCAAGGACATCTTCAACGCCACCGAAGACGGCCGCCTGATCGTCACGCTGGTCGGCACGGTGACCCTGCTGCTCGGGTGCATCATCGGCTGCGCGTACGACGACATCAAGAAGGTCCTCGCGTACTCCACGGTCAGCCAGATCGGCTACATGATGCTCGCCGTCGGCCTCGGGCCGATCGCCTACGCGCTGGGCATCATGCACCTGGTCGCGCACGGCTTCTTCAAGGCCGGGCTGTTCCTCGGGGCCGGGTCGGTCATGCACGGCATGAACGACGAGGTCGACATGCGGAAGTTCGGCGGCCTGCGCAAGCACATGCCGATCACCTTCATCACCTTCGGCCTCGGGTACCTGGCCCTGATCGGCATCCCGCCGCTGTCGGGCTTCTTCACCAAGGACGCGATCATCGAAGCGGCGTTCGGCCAGGGCGGCTGGCGCGGCTGGGTGATGGGCGGCGCGGCGCTGCTGGGCGCCGGGCTCACCGCGTTCTACATGACGCGCCTGATGATGATGACGTTCTTCGGCAAGGAGCGCTGGAAGGACATCAACACAGCGTTGGAGCTCGATCCCGCAAGCGGATCTTCGGGCGACGGCCCACGGCCTTTCCACCCGCACGAGTCCAAGGCGATCATGTGGGTCCCGATGGCGGTGCTGGCGGTCGGCTCGGTCGGCGCCGGCGCGTTCTTCGCCCTCGGTGACCGCTTCGCCGAGTGGCTGACCCCCTCGGTCGGCAAGCTGGAGGAAGCCCACCACTCGCCGCTGAACGCCGGCGTGATCTCGGCGGGCGCGATCGTGTTCTCGCTGCTCGGTGTGCTGATCGCGTACCTGATCTTCCGCCGTGACGTCCCGGTCGAGCGGCCCGAGCGGGTCTCGTTCGTCACCCGGGCCGCGCGCAAGGACCTGTACGGCAACACCCTCAACGAGACGCTGGTCGCCCGCCCGGGCACCTGGCTCTCGCGGGCGCTGGTGTTCGTCGACAACCGCGGCGTCGACGGCGCGGTCAACGGCCTGGCGGCCTCCCTCGGCGGCGGCTCCGGCCGGCTGAGGCGGCTCCAGACCGGGTTCGTCCGGTCCTACGCGCTGTCGATGCTCGGCGGCACGTTCCTGCTTCTGGCGGCTCTCCTGCTGGTGAGGTTCTCCTGATGACCTGGTTGCTCATCCTCATCCTGGTGCCGCTCGCCGGCTCCCTGGTGCTGGCGTTCCTCAAGGGGAACGACCGCGCCGCGGTGCTGGCCGCGCTGGCGTTCTCGATCCTCGAGTTCCTGCTGATCATCCCGTTCTGGCTCAGCTACTCGCCTTCGGGTGCGCGGCTGCAGATGACGTCGAGCTTCGACTGGATCCCGAGCTTCGGGGTGCACATCGCGTTCGGCACCGACGGCATCTCGCTGATCATGATCGCGGTGATCGCGCTGCTGGTGCCGATCGTCGTCGGCGGGCTCGGCACGCTGGACAAGCTGCCACCGGGCCGCAGCGCGGGCGGGTTCCTGTCGCTGATCCTGCTGCAGGAAGCGCTCACGATCGGCGTGTTCGCCGCGACCGATGTCTTCCTGTTCTACGTGCTGTTCGAGATCATGCTGATCCCGATGTACTTCCTCATCGGCGGCTACGGCGGCGCGAACCGGCAGTACGCGGCGGTGAAGTTCTTCCTGTACTCGTTCCTCGGCGGCCTGATCATGCTGGCGTCGGCGATCGGGGCGTACTCGCTCGCGGCCGACAAGCTCGGCAAGGGCACGTTCGACTGGGCCACGCTGGTGACGGTGGTCCGCGACGCGCCGCTGTCGACGCAGATCTGGCTGTTCCTCGGGTTCTTCCTGGCGTTCGCGATCAAGGCGCCGCTGGTGCCGTTCCACACCTGGCTGCCGGACGCGGCGGGGGAGGCGCCGATCGGCGTCGCCGTCCTGCTGGTCGGCGTGCTGGACAAGGTCGGCACGTTCGGGTTCCTGCGCTACTGCCTGCCGATGTTCCCCCAGGCGAGCAAGACCCTCGCGCCGCTGGTGCTGGTGCTCTCGGTGATCGGTGTCCTCTATGGATCGATCCTCGCCGCCGGGCAGCGGGACATGAAGCGGTTCATCGCCTACGTCTCGATCGCGCACTTCGGCTTCATCTCGCTGGGCATCTTCGCGTTCAACGAGCAGGCGATGATCGGCTCGGCGACGTACATGCTCAACCACAGCCTCGCGACCGGCATGCTGATCGTGGTGATCGGCCTGGTGATCACGCGCGGCGGGTCGTCGAAGATCTCCGACTACGGCGGCATGGCGAAGGTGACCCCGTTGCTGGCGGGCATGTTCCTCCTCGCCGGTCTGTCGACGCTTTCGCTGCCGGGCACCAACTCGTTCGTCTCCGAGTTCCTGGTGCTCATCGGGTCCTTTGTGGACCAGCCGGTGTACACGATCCTCGCCACGGTGGGCATGGTCCTGGCCGCGGCGTACGTCCTGTGGCTCTACCAGCGCGTCATGCAGGGCCCGGTCCGCGGTGACGCTGTGTTTTCGCCGGCCCCGACGGGGCCTCCCACCCCGACCAGCGTGGAGTCGGGTGGCGCCGTAGCCACAGCAACCGTGGCTGAGTCCGGATCAACAAAGGTCATCCGCGACCTGAGCGGGCGGGAGATCGCGATCCTCGCGCCGCTGGTCGTGCTGATCCTCGTTCTCGGCTTCTACCCGAAGCCGGTGCTCGACACAGTCACCCCGACGGTGCAGCAGACGCTGTCCTCGGTCCAGGGAGGCAAGTAACCGTGCTCGACATCCTCCTGACGCAGGCGCAGCCGCCGATCGCGACGCCGTCGGTGAACTACCCGGCGGTGCTGCCGATGCTGATCGTCTTCGGCGCGGCGTGCGTCAGCGTGCTGGTCGAGGCGTTCGCGTCGAAGCGCTCGCGCTTCGGCCTGCAGGTCGGGCTGAGCCTGGCGGCGATCGTGGCGGCCGGCGTCAGCCTGTTCCTCTACGCCACGGGCGACGCGCCCGCGGGCGGCGTCAAGACGTTCAGCGGCGCGATCTCGATCGACCGGCCGGCGCTGTTCCTCTGGGGCACGCTGCTGGCCTTGGCCGTCGGCGCGGTGCTGCTGATCTCGGACCGCGTGGTCGAGCCGGGCGGCGCGCTGGTCGCGCAGGCCGGCATCCGCCCTGGCACGCTCCAGGACCGTGCGCAGACGGCGACGGTCATGCAGACCGAGGTGTTCCCGCTGACGCTGTTCGCGCTTGGCGGCATGATGGCGTTCTGCGCGTCGAACGACCTGTTGACGATGTTCATCGCGCTGGAAGTCCTGTCGCTGCCGCTGTACCTGATGTGCGGCCTGGCCCGGCGGCGGCGGTTGCTGTCGCAGGAGGCGGCGGTCAAGTACTTCCTGCTCGGCGCGTTCTCGTCGGCGTTCTTCCTGTACGGGCTGGCGCTGCTGTACGGCTACGCGAACTCCGTGAAGCTGGGCGACATCGCGAACGCGGCGGCCGGGTCCGACCGGTCGGACACGCTGCTGTTCGCCGGGCTGGGTCTCTTGGTGGTCGGTCTGCTGTTCAAGGGCTCGGTCGGCCCGTTCCACACGTGGACCCCGGACGTGTACCAGGGAGCGCCGACACCGGTGACGGCGTTCATGGCGGCGTGCACGAAGGTCGCGGCGTTCGGCGGGATCCTGCGGGTGCTGTCGGTGGCGTTCTCGTCGACTTCGTGGGAGTGGCGCGGAGTCCTGTGGGGGGTGGCGATCATCTCGATGGTGATCGGCGCGGTGCTGGGCCTGACGCAGACGGACGTCAAGCGCATGGTGGCGTATTCGTCGATCGCGCACGCGGGTTTCCTGCTGGTCGGGGCGATCGCGATGACTCGCGACGGTTTGTCCAGCACGCTGTTCTACCTGCTGGCGTACGGCTTCACGACGCTGGCGGCGTTCGGCGTGATCAGCCTGGTCCGCGACTCGTCGGGGGAGGCAACGCACCTCTCGGCGTGGGCGGGGCTGGCGAAGCGGTCACCGTTGGTGGCGGCCGTGTTCACGTTCCTGCTCTTGGCTCTGGCGGGCATTCCTTTGACGTCCGGTTTCGTGGGCAAGTTCGTGGTCTTCTCGGCAGCGCTGTCGGACGGAATGGCACCGCTGGTCGTGATCGCGTTGGTGTTCAGCGCGGTGGCGGCGTTCTTCTACCTGCGGGTGATCGTCCTGATGTACTTCTCAGAGCCGGCGCCCGACGGCCCCTCGGTATCGGTCCCGGGCTTCGGCACGGGCACGGCGATCTTCCTCGGCACGGGCGTGACGCTGGTGCTGGGCCTGGTCCCGGCGTTCGCTCTCGGCTGGGCGGGCTCGGGCGGTTTCGCTTTCTGAGTCTTGTGGTTCGTGAAGGCCACCTTGAGGAACGTAGAGTTCCTCAAGGTGGCCTTCACGGCGTTTGGGCGAACTCGCTGGTGCCGTCCCATGCCAGCATGAGTTCGGCGAGAACTTCACCCAGCTCGTCGTACTCGACGACTTCGCCGTAGGAGACGCTGAACAGCCCGGCCTCGTGGTGCCCCTTGCGGAGCAGGTCGAGAGCCCACGTACGCAATTCTGTGATGTACGTGTCGTGCTTCTGCAGCGCGGAGTTGACCTCGGCGAAGCCGACCAATTCATGGCTGATGTCGTTGACGGAAGTCTTGCGGAGTTCGTAGGCGAAATAGCCGTAACGCATCTCTGGTCCCCTGATCGAGTTGTTGTTGCAGCAACTCTAGCGCTATTCATTGGCGTCGTGCCAAGCTCATTCACCTGAAGGGAGGGTGCCATGCCGAGGTCAAAACCCAAGCCGCAAGCACGTGGACTTGCAGAGGGGTTACGTTTTGAACGACGAGCCCGCAAGCTCGCAATGGTTGAGGTGGCAGAGAAACTGGGCTGGTCCGAGTCCACACTCAGTCGCATCGAAACCGGCTTGCGTAATGCGTCAACTGAAGAAGTTTCCGCTTTGCTTGCCATCTATCAGGTGACCGGTGTCAAGCGAAGCAAGCTGATCGAGATGTCGCGCGACATCGATCGCGCGGCCTGGCTCGAAATGCGCTACGCCGATGTGCCAGAGCAGGCCAAGACCCTCGCGCAGTACGAGGCCGACGCTGTCCGGATCGTCGAGACCACCGTGATCACGATCCCTGGGCTTCTGCAGACACCCAGGTACATACGTTCGTTGATGGGATCCGCCGGCGTGGCGCCGCCGGATATCCCGCAGCGGGTGAACCTGAGGTTGGAGCGCCAGAAGGTCTTGAACAGCAAACGTGCGCCGATGCTGGTGACTTACCTCGACGAGGCTGCGCTGCATCGGGTGATCGGCGGTCCGCAGGTCATGGCGGACCAGTTGAGGCATCTCGTGGAGATGGCAGAGCGCACACTGGTGGAGGTGCGTGTCATCTCGTTCGGTGTCGGCGGTCATGCGGCGATCGATGGCGCCTTTGACCTGCTTGACTTCGCCGATGCTCGACCGCTGGTGCATCTCGAGCAGCTGAGGTCAGGCTTGTTCCTGGATCAGCTTGCCGATGTGGATCCCTATGTGCGGACCGTCGCTGCGCTGGATTCAGTCGCTCTCGGCCCTATGCAGTCGGTGCAACTGATCGAGCACCTCTCTGCAAGATATGAATCACTAGACTGAGTGTATGGACCTGTTCTCGGCGAGCTGGCGCAAGTCCAGCTACAGCGGCACCCAGTCATCCTGCGTCGAGGTCGCGTTCGGCGCCACGCGTGCCGCCGTCCGGGACTCGAAGGACCCGGACGGCGGCGCGCTGGTGTTGTCACCGGCGTCGTTTGCGGCGTTAGTGATCCAGGCCGGCGCGCAGCGAAGCGACTTTCTGGCCCAGTAGCCCCGGCTCGCCGGGCAGCACGGTGATGTACCGGTTGCCCGGCGCCCCGGAAAGCAGGACGGCTACGCGCCCAGCCTCGACGTCGAGGTAGCTCAGCGAATCCTGGGTGAGCGTGCGGGGCCCGCCGTTCGACCGCTTCGCCGCGTAGAACTGTCCGACGCCGAAGTAGGGTTGGCCGAAGATTTCGTCGAGTTGCTGGGCCGCGCGGCTTCGGGTGGGACCTGTGTCGTAGAGATCGTCGGCTTCTGCTTCGTGCCGGAACTCGTCCTGAGGTAGCGAGAAGGGCGTGAAGCACGCCGGAGCGTACTGAGGCAGGTTGGCGACCAGCGCGTCCGCCGGGTTGTTGTCCGGCGAAACGGTCTTCAGCCAGACACGCTCGCCCTGGCACAGCGCGGTGACCGCGAACCTTCCCTGGGCCGCGACGAGCACGCCGATCTGCTCCTCCGTGTCGCGGGCATAAGCGAAGTATTCGGTTGCCGGACGGTCGAGCAGATGCAGGACTTCCTCGAATCCCGGCGTGAAGCGGTCTCCCTGAGTGAAGCCGTACTGGCTCAGTTCCTCGAACGCCTCACGATTCACCTGGTTCGCCGAGGACGGCGGGATGTACCGCAACCCTCCGGCGAAAACTTGGTGCGGTTCGCCGCACCCCACCTGGTTCATCGCGGTGAGCAGAGTGTTCAGCGAAAGTTCGACCTGTTTGAGCACCACGTGGTTCCTCCCCTTTCGCGTGGTGCTACTTGTTCGGTTTCTCGCCGATCACCGGCGGCACCGGCTTCTCGATGTCGCCACCGAAGGTGTCGTCGGGATCCGGGTTCCGGAGGTAGGCCGCGGCCTTCTTCTCCTTGTCCTCTTCTTTCTTGCCGCCGGCCGCATGCCCCATCGGCATCCCGTTGGCACCACCCCTGCCGGCGGCACCGGCCGCACCGGGACGTCCCCCGGCGACGTTCTCGCCGACCACGCCACGCCCCGAGCCGGGGCCCGGCCCCATCCCGCGCGCACCCGGCTCGTTCACGGAGCCGCTGCCCGTGCCGCGATATCCACCGCTGCCCGAACCTGGCCCGTAACCGCCGGTCGCGTATCCGCCGGTCCCGGGCCCGAACTCGCCGCTGCCGTACGGCCCGAATCCCTGCCCGAGGGAGTTGATCGGTTGCCCGGTCGGACCGAACTGATACCCGGTGCTCGCCGCGGGCGGCATGACGGGCTTGGGTACATAGCTGTTGGCGTGCGTGTCGTCTGAAGTGGACGGATTGGTGGCTCCCGGCGTCCGGCCACCGACCTGGTTCTGTCCGACCTGATTTTGGCCGGTTTGATTCTGCCCTGTCTGGTTCTGACCGGTCTTGTTCTGGCCGGTCTGCGTGCCGGGCCGGTACTGAGTCTGGCCGGGGACGCTGGGCGGCTGGGTTCGCTGCCGATCTTGCGCACGGCGTCCGGTATCGGTGCCGGTCGTCGTGTCCGGGGGCGGCGACCCGGTGTCCAAGGTGATCGGCGCACCGGAGTCGGTCAGCTGCGCGTACTGGGCGGGCATCTGCCCGCCATTGGTGGTGCTGGCGGAGTGGTAGGCGCGAAAGGCATCGATGTTGGCCTGGCTGTCGGCCTGCCATCCGGCGACCTTGGTCTGGTACGACTTGCCATCGCCTGCGAGCGTGTTGTAAAGGTCATCGGCGGTGATGTCAGGAGGCTGCGCCGCAACGGGCTTCACGGAGTTCTTCGCGGTCCCGAAGGCGCCCATCTGCGCACCGACGGCGCTTTGCGCGTTCTTGAGATGGATGGCATCGTCCATCGCCGCCTGGATCAGCGGTGCCGTCGAGTCCGCGGCGGTATCTCCGGCGCCGCCCTGCCAACCGCTCATGGTCTTGGCCCGAAGAGCGTTGATCCGAGCGGCCCGGTCGATCATCCGCTGAGTCAGCTGGCTCGCACCGTCCTGAGCGTCGGCCAGGGCCTGAGTTCCCTTGCCGCCAGTGATCTGCTCGTAGATCTGAGCTGCGGTCAGCGGCCCTTCGGCGACCATCACCTCACCGCCCGTAAATTAGTCAATACCTGCGCGGCGACTTCGTGTGCGGCTGCGCAGGGATCTTTCTTGCCGACGTTCTCCTCCGACTGTGCGATCGAAACGTCAATGATCTCTTGATCGCTCGTGCCTACGGCGATTGCGCAACGACCGTGTGTTGTCCGTTCGTCGACCATGCCATACGCAACCATTGGGTAGCCATCGACCGGGTCCATCGGCAAGAAGAAGGGGAAAGTTGTGTTTTTCTTCTGGTAGATGGCTGTCAAGCCAACTTTGTCGACCTCGTTGAAAATAACTGATAAGCCAGCCTGTGAGACCTTGGGTGTATTCCAACTGCAACCGGGGCCGCCGGGGCCATTCAGATCCGGTTTTGGTGTAACTCCAGAGCCGAGGAGAGCGTTGACCTGACTGTCTTTGAGTGAGTCACACGGTGCCTGTTTGAAGTGGGTTGTGTCCAGCGGGCTCTCGACCTTCGGGACTCCGGCCCCCGGGAGCCCGTCGGCCGAGTTGGGTGACGAAGACTGGCTGTCGGTGCTGGAGGACGGCTGGGGTTTGCCCTCGTTGGTGGTAGTACACGCAGTCAGGCTCAGTAATGATGCGCTGACCAGAATGATTGTGCGGCGCATCACAAGCTGCCTCCGGTCCGCGTGATCTCGGTTGAATGTGTGTCTTCGGCTCTTGCGTACTTGCCCAGGGCGGCTTCGAATTTGGCTGCCATCGTTCGGCAGTACTTCTCGCGACCGATGAGAGTGTCGAGGAGTGCCTCACCAGATCGGCGAACGTGGTCGGCGTTGCCCTCGCTTGCGTACTCCACGCCGGGGCCTTGGGCTGTTGCGATAGTCCTGGCTCTGGCCTGATCGACCTGGAACTCGTTGGCCATGTCGTTCCAGTCGGTCTTCAATTGCTCAAGCGTGGCTCGGTCGTACTTGAAGCCCGGGCCGCTCGCGCCCGCGCCCGCGGGGGCGCCGTAGATGCCCGCCTGCGGGGTGATCGGCGTCAGCGGTGCCCGGCGCGTGTTCGGGTCGTAGACCGGCGGCCGGCCGTCAGGCATCGTCTTGCACCCCTGTCGTCTCAAACCGGCAGGGCGTGACAGGGCTGGGGCGCCCCGAAGCCGTCGTCGTCACTGTGCTCTCCCCTTGGCAGCAGGGTGCTCCTAGTCCGGCACCCTGCGTAGTTCGACGTATCGGAGATTACCAGGGTTCCCTACCGCCTGTTCCCCCTTGCAAGAAGATCCGTTCCGCTCGGAATGGCAGTGGTGAACTCAGTGACAATGAGTGATAATCAATTCGGCTGAATCTCACTCGCCAGGCAGATATTCCCTGTTCAAAGCACGAATCTGTGTGCATACTCTGTGTAATGAGACCTGCGCGACGACTTGCTTGTTTCCTGCTGGCGTGTTTCCTGACCACATCCGGCTGTGCCGCTGAGACCGCTTTGGGGCAGCGTTCCGTAACGCTGTCATTGCCGCTTCCGTGGCATCCGAAACAGCCGCGTCCGGCGGATCGGGACGAGAACGCGGTGGATTCCGCGCTCGCCGCGCTCGACCTGTGCGCGCTGATCGACCTCGGCGTCTACGACCGCCGGAAGGCGGCAGGCGCTGCGCCGGTCACCCGGCAGGCCAGAGTCTTCGACGGCCGGCGCGAGTGTGACCTCGTGCGGGCCGGTAACCCGATTCCGTTGATCACCGTTCGTGACGAGCCGCCGGAGGGCGCTCCGCTGCGGAATGACGGGGCGGTCGTCGATCTGTCGGGTGTGAAGGGTTACCAGGTCGAGCGCCACGAGCAGGGGCGGATCGTGGGCTGCAGTGTGCTCGTCCCGGTCAGTTTCGTCCGGGCTGTGCGCTTCGAACTGGCCTACGGCACGCGGGAGGACAACGCCCACTGTGAAATCGTGCGCGACTTCGCCGCCGCTGGGGCTCGCTCGCTTCCGAAGGGCCTCGCGTACCCGGCCGGCGGTCAGGACTCCGGCCGTGTCGGAGCCTGCGCGAACATGGTCGTCAACACCGACGGGAACGACTGCGACCCCGCGGTTGACCTCGAGGTGCCGGCCGGCGGTGCCGATGTGCTGCTGGGCGCCGGAGCCCGCGATCCGAACATCGAATGTGCGGTGTTCCGGCGAGCTGTCGAAACGGCCTTCGGGAGCGCGTTCGAACCAGTGGCGACACCCGGAGCCTGCTGGTTCGTCGAACCGCAGCACCGCCTTCAGATCGAGGTGGGCGCAACGGCCTTGGGCGACCACCCCGGGATTTTCGGTTCGGATCCGAATCTGTGGACGGACCGGCGGATCATCACGCTCGGCCAGAAACCGGCGGTGGTCTTTCGCAGTCTGCGTGGCGACGAATTTTCCGTCTACGCTTCGCCGTACGGGAATCTCGACGTCCGAGGGCAGGTGCGGCTGCGGATCAGGGCCGAGCCCGAGCGTGGCCTTGACGTGGGCGCCCTGCCGATTTTGCCGGCGGAGGCCGCGCTGAAGGCCGAGGCCGTTGTCTCGTCGGTGTTGGAGCGCCATTTCGGGCCAGGCCGCTGAGTCAGCGGCACACGAGTAGCGAGAGTGCCGCGGCCACCCTCTCGGACTGGTCCCAGGCCGCGGCACTCCCGGCTTACGGGGTCGGCGAACAGCTCGTGTGGCCCAGGGTCACCTGGCCGCTGATGCCCGACGCCGGGAGGAAGTCGATGCGCAGCATCGTCAGTCCGATGCTGCCGTCGCCCGGGAGGTTCTGGATGTTGAACACCGCGTTCGCCAGCGCCGTCCCGTCCGGCTTCCTGATCGGCGACACGTAACCCACCGGCACCGGGTTCGGGGGGTTCGTCAGGCCTGACATGCCGCCGAACGTCCAGGTCGCGTTCGTCCGCGTCTGGGTTGCCGTGCAGGTCACCGTGAACGTCGACAGCTTCACCCGCGGCCCGCCCGCGCTCAGCAGTGCCGACAGCTCGAAGTTCTTGCCCGTCGCTGTCGACGTCGTCGTCGTGGCGCTCGTGTTCGGGTCCGTCACCGTCGTCGTGCAGGACGAGGTGCCGCCGCCGAACGTGATGCCCGGTTTCGACACCGGCTGGGCCGTTGCGCTCGTCGGGCCGCCGATCGAACAGGGGCCCTGCGCCGGGACCTTGATCGTCGAGCCCGCCTTCGTGAACTCGGCCGAGCCGATGTTCGCCACCCCCGGCTGCGGGGCCGCCTGCGCCGGCGTGGGTGTCACGGCGAGCGCGGCCGCCGCCAGCGTTCCGGCGAGCCTCACGATGGTGACGCGCATGGGCGTTCCTCCTTGCCGACCTCTGTTCACCCCCTGAATATCCGCCCGCCGCCGGCGTCCGTTGCGTCCGGAATCTCCGATCACCCTTTCGTGGATCATGAACCACCCGGTGGGTGATGGCCCGGCCGTCGCGACGGGGCGTTGCCGCGGTGTCATGTTCGTCACCGTTTCCGCTGGACAGCGGGTAAACGACCGCGCGCGGTAGCCACTACGCTCAAGGGGCAACCCGACCGGTGCACGAGTAGAGCGGAGCCGACGTGTCTGTGCCTTCCCCAGCCCCCGGGGCGGGATCCCTCCCCGCTGCGCCGGGTGGCGCCCTCGACGACCTGCGGGCGTCGGTCGGCCTGCAGATCGCCGACGAAGCCCTGCTGCGCGCGATCGCTGACGGGCTGGCCGACGTCGAGAAGCTGCTGCGCGAGGTCGTCCGCAGCGACGTCCAGGCCGTCAACGACGCCGCGTTGCACCTGGTCGAAGCGGGGGGCAAACGCTTCCGTCCGCTGTTCACGCTGCTGGCCGCGCAGTTCGGCCCCAAGCAGGACGACCACGTGGTGATCGCCGCCGCCGCGGTCGAGCTGGTGCACCTGGCCACGCTCTACCACGACGACGTCATGGACGAGGCCGACATGCGGCGCGGCGCCGAGAGCGTCAACGCGCGCTGGGACAACACCATCGCCATCCTCACCGGCGACTTCCTCTTCGCGCACGCCTCGCGCCTGGTCGCCGACCTGGGCACGGACGCCGCGCGGATCATCGCCGAGACCTTCGGCGAGCTGGTCACCGGGCAGATGCGCGAGACCGTCGGCCCCGGACCGGGTGACGACGCCGTCGCGCACTACCTCACCGTGATCGCGCAGAAGACCGGCTCGCTGATCGCCACGTCCGGCCGGTTCGGCGGGATGATGTCCGGCGCCGCCGACGAGCACGTCGAGGCGCTGCGCCGCTTCGGCGACATCATCGGCACCGCGTTCCAGATCTCCGACGACATCATCGACATCGCCTCGCCGTCCGACGAGCTCGGCAAGGCGCAGGGCACCGACCTGCGCGAAGGCGTCCGGACGCTGCCCATGCTCTACGCGCTGGCCGACCCGGACACCGACCCGCGGCTCATCGAACTGCTGTCCGGCCCGATCGGCGACGACGTCCTCGTCCAGGAGGCGCTGGAGCTGCTGCGGGTCAGTAACGGACTCGATCGAGCACGCGTCACCCTTTCCGACTACGCTCGGCGCGCGCGAGCCGAGCTCAGCGCGCTCCCCGCGTCACCCGCTCGGGACGCGTGCGAGTCGGTCGCCGACTACCTGGTCGCGCGCACGCATTAAGCACTAAACAGGGGCAGGAAAAGATGTCCATATTCGGACAGGTTTGGCTGTGGAGCCTCGCCGCGTTCTTCGTCGGGGTCCTCCTCACCTGGTTGGTGCTGGTACTGCCGCTCCGCAAGAGCGTCCGCAAGCTCGAGAGCGCGCTGGCGCAGTCCCACGCCGACGCCGCGCGCATCCCCGCGAACGCGGCGGCGGTGGGCCACGATTCGTTCGCGCGGCCGGAACCGCGCCGCGAGCCGGAGCCGTCCCGCCAGGAGACGTCCTACCCCGGCACGCTGGTCGCCGCACCGCCGATCCACCGCGACGACGTCCACGACGACATCGACGAGGACTTCGCCGAGCTGGACGCCCAGGTGCCGTCGCGGATGCCGCCGGAGCCGGACCGCGAACCCGAGCCCGAACCCGAGCTCGAAGAAGACGACCCGTACCGGACCGCGGCCACCCAGTTCCTGACGCCGGTCGCCGACGACGAGCCGGAGGACCCCTACCGCGCCACCGCGACGGAGTACCTGGCCCCGGCGGGGGAGGCGGTCGAACACGAGCCCGTGTCGCCGGCGCTTTCGCGGCTCGAACCGGACTCCGCGGGCTCGCTGTTCCAGACCCCGGGCGAGGCACCCGTGCCGGACTGGTTCGACCACGACCTGCCGCCCGAACAACCGTCCCAGCGGTCGGCGTTCGAGGAGCCGGTCGAGCGCACGCGGATCATCGGCCAGCACCCCGGTTCCGTGCGGAAGGTCGAGCCCGAAGACGAGGAAGTGCCGCGATACGCCTTCGGCGGCGACGACGTCACAGGAGAGCTGGACGTGCCCGAAGAGACTCCGGCCGAGGCGACGCAGGTGCTGCCGAAGCGTCAGCCGCGCGAGACGACGGTGCGCGGCGGGTTCGACGCGCCGCAGCCGATCCAGCCGTCGATGCGCACGGTGGAGCGGCGCGAGCCCGACCTGGCCGGCGCGCACAGCGGCTCGCTGTTCGAGCCGTCGGTGCAGCCGAACCAGGTGGCCGCCGCGGCCGGGGTGGTGGCGCCCGAGCCGCCACCCGCGCGGCAGGAGGCGGCCGACGCCGTCCCGCACGGCCCGTTCGGCCCCGGCTCGGCGATGCCGCGCCCGGGCGGCGGAGCGCCCAGTGACGCGTTCGCGGTGAAGGCGAGTGTCACGGCTTTGCGGTACTGCACCGAGGAATCGGCCCAGTTCCCGAAGATGGTCGCCGAGGTCTGGTTCCGCACCGCCGAGGACGCCGAACGCGTCGGGTTCCGGCCGCTCAGCTGAACATCAAGTCCGTGAATGGCACATTGAGGGACTTGAAGTCCCTCAATGTGCCATTCACGGCTTTTCCAGTGCTTGGAACAGGACCAGGGCGGCGCCGCCGGGGTCGGTGACCACCACCAGGGAGCCGAACGGCAGCTCGGTGCGTTCACGCACCAGGGTCCCGCCCAGCTCGACCGCCTTCGCCGCGGCAGCGTCCACATCGGACACCGGGGCGTAGGGGAGCCACTGTGGTGCCCGGTCGTCGTCCGGGGCCAGCGGGGTCAGGCCGCCCCAGGGAACGCCCCCGGTCGTCAGCAGGGTGTCGTTCGCGTGCCAGCCCAGCAGTTCCGTGAAGAACCGCTTGCTGCCCTCGGTGTCGGAGGTACGGACGTCGAAGAAGACGAAGGGTGACTCAGGTCGCATGACCTAGAACTTAGGACAACTGTCCCAGTCAAGGCAACCCAGAAACGCCGAAGGCCGCCATGCCAGAGCATGGCGGCCTTCGCGCAGTACGGGTTACGCGACCGTCCAGGTGTCCTTGCCGCGCAGCAGGGCCTGCAGGTCCGGCGTGCGGGCCGCGCGGGCCTGCTCGACCTGGGCGCGGGCGCCGTCGTCGTACGTCGGGCGCTCGACGCTCCGCAGGATCCCGGTCGGGACGTGGTTGAGGTTCTGGTCGCCGAGGCGCGACAACGCGAACGCGTACGACGTGTCCGTGATCGACGGGTCGTGCACCACCACGTTGTCCTCGCCGATGTCCGCGACCTTGGCGACGTCCAGGCCACCCCAGTCGCCGCGCTTGACGCCGAACTCCTGGTTGGGGCCGAAGCGGATCGGCTCGCCGGCGTGCAGCGGGATCAGCCGGGCGGCGGCTTCGTCGGCGTCCTTGAGGACGTCGAACGCGCCGTCGTTGAAGATCGGGCAGTTCTGGTAGATCTCCACCAGCGCCGACCCCCGGTGCTCTGCCGCGGCTTGCAGGACCTCGGTGAGGCCCTTGCGGTCGGAGTCCATGGCGCGGCCCACGAACGACGCCTCCGCGCCGATCGCCAGCGACAGCGGGTTGAACGGCGTGTCCACCGAACCCATCGGCGTCGACTTCGTGACCATGCCCTGCCCGGACGTCGGCGAGTACTGGCCCTTGGTCAGCCCGTAGACCCGGTTGTTGAACAGCAGGATCTTGATGTTCACGTTGCGGCGCAGCGCGTGGATCAGGTGGTTGCCGCCGATGGACAGCGCGTCGCCGTCGCCGGTGACGACCCACACCGACAGGTCGGGGCGGGTGGTGGCCAGCCCGGTCGCGATCGACGGCGCGCGGCCGTGGATCGAGTGCATGCCGTAGGTGTTGAGGTAGTACGGGAAGCGCGACGAGCAGCCGATGCCCGAGACGAACACGATGTTCTCGCGCTTGAGGCCGAGCGTCGGCAGGAACGACTGGACGGCGTTGAGCACGACGTAGTCGCCGCAGCCCGGGCACCAACGGACCTCCTGGTCCGACTTGTAGTCCTTGGCCTTCTGCGGCTCGTCGGTCGTGGGCACAAGGTCCAGGCCGCCGAGATGGGGTATCCCCAGATCCATTGCGGTCACTTCGCCGCCTCCGTAGTAACGCCGGTGATGATCTCCGAGAACAGGTTCTGCAGCTCTTCGGCCTTGAACGCCATCCCGGCGACCTTGGTGTGCGAGTGGACGTCCACCAGGTACTTCGCGCGCAGCAGCAGGGACAGCTGGCCCAGGTTCATCTCCGGCACCACGACCTTGTCATAGCTGCGGAGGACGTCGCCGAGGTTGGCCGGCAGCGGGTTGAGGTGCCGCAGGTGCGCCTGCGCGATCGGCATGCCGAGCTTGCGCACGCGCCGGCAGGCCGCGCCGATCGGGCCGAACGAGCTGCCCCAGCCGAGCGCGAGCACCCGGGCCTTGCCGCCGCTCGGGTCGTCGACGACGAGGTCGGGGACATCGATGCCGTCGATCTTCGCCTGCCGCAGCCGGACCATCTTGTCGTGGTTGGCCGGGTCGTAGGAGATGTGGCCGGTCCGGTCGGCCTTCTCCAGCCCGCCGATGCGGTGCTGCAGGCCCGGTGTGCCCGGGATGGCCCAGGCGCGGGCGAGGGTCTCGGGGTCGCGGACGTACGGCCAGAACTCGCCCGAGCCGTTCTCGGCGTTGGGCTCGGTCGCGAACTCGACCCGCAGGTCCGGCAGCGTCCCGACATCCGGGATCAGCCACGGCTCGGAGCCGTTGGCGATCGCGCCGTCCGACAGCAGCAGCACCGGGGTGCGGTACTTCAGCGCGATCCGGGTGGCCTCGATGGCCGCGTCGAAGCAGTCGGCCGGCGACAGCGGCGCGACGATCGGCACCGGCGACTCGCCGTTGCGGCCGAACATCGCCTGCAGCAGGTCGGCCTGCTCGGTCTTGGTCGGCAGCCCGGTCGAGGGGCCGCCGCGCTGGACGTCGATGACGACCAGCGGCAGCTCCATCATCACGCCGAGGCCGATGGTCTCGGACTTCAGCGCGACCCCCGGACCGGACGTCGAGGTGACGCCGAGCGCGCCGCCGTAGGACGCGCCGAGCGCGGCGCCGATGCCGGCGATCTCGTCCTCGGCCTGGAAGGTGAGGATGCCGAAGTTCTTGTGCTTCGACAGCTCGTGGAGGATGTCCGACGCCGGGGTGATCGGGTACGTGCCGAGCAGGATCTGCAGGCCCGACTGCTGCCCGGCGGCCACGATCCCGTAGGCCAGCGCGGTGTTGCCGGTGATCTGCCGGTAGGTGCCCTGCTTCAGCTTCGCCGGGGCGACCTGGAACGTCGTCGCGAACGACTCGGTGGTCTCGCCGTAGTTCCAGCCCGCGCGGAAGGCGAGGATGTTGGCCTCGGCGATGTCCGGTTTCTTGGCGAACTTCTCGCGCAGGAACCGCTCGGTGCCTTCGGTGGGCCGGTGGTACATCCAGGACAGCAGGCCGAGGGCGAACATGTTCTTGCAGCGCTCGGCGTCCTTCTTGCCGAGGCCGGTCTCGGCAAGCGCGCCCTGGGTGAGGGTCGACATCGCGACCCGGTGCACCTGGTAGGCGGCGAGGGTGTCGTCGTCGAGCGGGTCGGTCGCGTAGCCGACCTTGGTCAGGTTGCGCTTGATGAAGTCGTCGGTGTTGAGGATGATCGTCCCACCCTGTGGGACGTCGCCGAGGTTCGCCTTGAGCGCGGCCGGGTTCATCGCCACGAGCACGTCGGGGCGGTCGCCGGGGGTGAGGATGTCGTAGTCGGCGAAGTGGACCTGGAACGAGGAGACGCCGGGGATCGTGCCCTGCGGGGCGCGGATTTCGGCGGGGAAGTTCGGCATCGTCGACAGGTCGTTGCCGAACGCGGCGGCCTCCGAGGTGAACCGGTCGCCGGTCAGCTGCATGCCGTCACCCGAGTCGCCCGCGAACCGGATGACGACCCGGTCCAGCTTGCTGATCTCGGTCGGCCTGGTTGCGGCGAGCGAGCCGTGACCAGCGCCGTTGCCGTTCGCACTCGTGCTCATGGGTCAGGGATTCCCTCTCTCCCGACGTTGCGGCCTTCGGTTCGCCTGCCCAGTGCCCTGACAGGCGGATCACCAGGCCCTACCACGAGGTTAGCTCGCGCCCGGTGTCCATGTTTCCGCGCGTCCCGGCTGGACGGCGACCTCTGCCCTGCCTTGAAAGTCCTCTGTGCTGGTCCGGGAAACACCTGTAACCGATGGTAACGGCTATCGGTGTGTCCACGTTGTGATGCGTGTCTCCCGGTGGGGTGTCCAACTGCTGAGATTCAGCGGCGGGACCGGATCCGCGCCCGCATCACCGCCACCCGTTCGGCGAAGCCGGGCGAAGCCAGCGACGCCAGTTGCGGCTCGATCTCGACGTCGACGGCGTCGGCGTGCGCGGCCAGCGAGGCGGTCGTCCGGAGGCTGCGCTTGGTGGCCAGCAGCGCTTCGCGGGGCGCGGCGACCGCCGGCGCCGCCAGCTCCCTGGCCGCGGCCACCAGGTCGTCGTGCTCGCCGCCGACCACCCGGAGCGCCAGCCCGGCGTGTACCGCCGCCTCGGCGTCGAGCGGCTGCCCGAACAAGGTCATGGCGGCGGCCTGCTGCGGGCCGGCGAGCCGCTGCGTCATCCACGTCATGCCGCCGCCGGGGTGCAGCCCGAGCTCGAGGAACCGGGCCACGAACTTCGCCCGCGGCCCGGCCAGCCGGACGTCCGCGGCGAGCGCGAGGTTCAGCCCGGCGCCGACGGCCGCGCCGCCGACCGCCGCGATCGTCGGCAGCGCGCAGCGGGCCACGGCGAGGAAGCCTTCGTAGATGGCGCGCAGGCCCTGCTCGTCGGCGTGGGTCAGGGCGGACAGGTCGGCGCCGGCGCAGAAGGCCGGCGGCGTGCCGGTGACCACGACGGCGTGCACCGACTCGTCCCGTTCCGCCGCGTCGACGGCGGCCGCGAGCTGCGCGGAGAGGTCGAGGGTCAACGCGTTGCGGCTGCCGGGCGCGTCGACGGTCAGCAGGGCGACGCCGCCGGCGTGCACGCTGACGATGCTGTCGGTCATGCGGTCAGCGTGGCACGCACCGCTCGCACGCGGCTGCGGGATGGCTGAAAGGCGTGCCCCGCTCACTCCTCCGGCGTCGGCGGCCGTTCGAGCAGCCGGGAGAGCACCACCGTCGACACCGTGCGGTCCACGATCTCGAGCCCGCGCAGCCGCTCCAGCGCCGTCTCCAGGTGGTGGATATCCGCAGCCCGCAAATGCACGATCGCGTCCGCCGCGCCCGAGACCGTGTACGCGGCCACCACCTCCGGCAGCGGTTCCAGCCGCGCGCGGATCCGGGCCGGCGTGATGTTGCCCTGGCACGTGACCTCGACGAACGCCTCCGTGCCCCAGCCCAGCGCCTCGGGGTCGACCACCGCGGTGAAGCCGCGGAGGATGCCCGTTTCGAGGAGCCGGTCGACCCGCCGCTTCACCGCCGGGGCGGACAGGCCGACGACCTTCCCGATCTCCGCGTAGCTGGAACGCGCGTTCGCCACGAGACATGAAACGATTCGCTGGTCGATGGTGTTCACACGCAACATTTAGCACAGATGTGCGCAGCGAACAGCGATTGATTGCGAGTTTAGGCAGCACTTACCCTGCAATCATGCAGGAGATGCGCGTACCGACCACCCGTCGATACCTCATGTGCCCGCCGCGCTTCTTCGCGGTGGACTACGTGATCAACCCCTGGATGGACCCGACCCAGCCGGTCAGCGCCGACGTCGCGATGGCGCAGTGGGCGCAGCTGCGCGACACCTACCGCCGCCTCGGCCACACCGTCGAGGAGATCGACGCCCAGCCCGGCCTGCCCGACATGGTCTTCGCCGCCAACTCCGGCACCGTCGTCGACGGGCGCGTGCTCGGCTCGCGGTTCCGCGCGCCGCAGCGCACCGCCGAGGCCGAGCACTTCCGCCGCTGGTTCGTCGAGCACGGCTACCGCGACATCACCATGCCGGAGAAGATCAACGAGGCCGAGGGCGACTTCGCCTGGACCGGCACCCTGCTGCTCGCCGGCACCGGCTTCCGCACCGACCCGGCCGCGCACGCCGAGGCCCAGGAGGTCCTCGGCGTCCCGGTCGTCTCGCTGCACCTGGTCGACCCGCGCTACTACCACCTCGACACGGCGTTGTTCGTGCTCGCCGAGGCCACCGACACGACGCGGGCGCAGATCGTCTACTACCCCGGGGCGTTCTCGGCCGGCTCGCGCCGCGTCCTGGAGCGGCTGTTCCCGGACGCCGTCCTCGCGACCAAGGAAGACGCCGAATGCTTCGGCCTCAACGGCGTGTCCGACGGCCGCAACGTCGTCCTGCCCGTCGAGGCCACCCGACTGGGTGAAATTCTCGCGGACCGGGGGTACGAGCCGGTCTACGTCGACATCTCCGAGCTGCGGAAAGCCGGCGGCGGCCCGAAGTGCTGCACGCTCGAAATCCGCAAAGGCTAAGTAGCGGCAAAAACGTGTAACTCCCCCGTTTGCCGCTGCGATTAATCGAAGTAACAAATCGGCTACTCGCGGTGGCAGGCGGTGGGAGCGGTGACGGTGATCCTCGCCGTGCACGGGATAGGCCGGCCGGCTCGCCAGCTCGACCCGGGCGAGGACGAGCGCTGGCTGACCGTTGCGCAGTTCGAGCGCGTGCTCGACTTCGCCGTGGATCGCGAGGACGTCCGCCTCACCTTCGACGACGGCAACGAGTCCGACGTCGAGATCGCGCTGCCGCGGCTCGCCGACCGCGGGCTGGCGGCGGAGTTCTTCCCCTTGGCGGGCCGGCTCGGGCAGCGCGGCTACCTCGACCGCGACGGCCTGCGCGCACTCGTGCGCGCCGGGATGGAGGTCGGCTCGCACGGCTGGGAGCCGCGCGACTGGCGGCGGCTCGACGACCGCCACGCCCGCCGGGAGCTGACCGAAGCTCCGAAGCTGCTCGGCGACCTGTGCGGGCGGCCGGTGCGGCGGTATTCGCTGCCGTTCGGCGCCTACGACCGGCGCGTGCTGGCGCGGCTGCGGCAGGCCGGCGCCACCCGCGTCTACACGAGCGACGGCGGGGCCGCGCGCCGCGACGGCTGGCTGCAGGCGCGCACCGAGCTGCGGCACGACCTCGACGGCGACTGGCTCGACGGCGTGCTCGCCCCGGCGTCCCGGCGGGCCGCGCACTGGGTGACCCGCTTGTTCCGCCGCGCCGCGCGGTAGCCCGTCGCGCCCGAAGGACTCCGCCGCACCCGAAGTGCACCGAGTGTTCCGGCGACCGGGACACCGGCCGAACCGGTCGGCCAGGCCCGGGTTCGGTGAGCAGCGTTTTCGTCAAGCCCGGCCGGATGATGGGAAATTCCTGTACGAAAGGGTCTTGAGTCCGGCTCGGCCGGGGTGCATCCTGGTGCCCCGCCGCTGTAAGGAAAGTTTCCTAACTAAGGGAGCCACCAGGAATGCGGAAACTGATCCTGCTCGCGACGCTGGCGCTGACCGCGGCCGTGATGCCGTCGGCCCTCGCCTCGGCGTCACCCGCCCCGGCCACCGTGGCGGCCGCCCCGACCGCCGCCCAGCTGCTCGCGAAGACCACCAGCTGCAAGCAGATCTCGAACGGCAAGTACAAGACCGACGAAGACGTCTCGGGCAAGACGGTCGCCGTCTGCGACGCCAACGGCGCGGTCTTCTGGAAAGCCGACATGGACATCGACTGCGACGGCCAGCGCACCTCGCAGTGCAACGAGAACACCGACTGCTGCTATCAGAATGACACCGCGTTCCACCAGTCCGACGGCAAGCCGCTCAACGCCGCGAAGCTGCCCTACATCGTCGTGCCGAGCTCCAGCAGCATCTGGAAGTACTCCTCGTCCGGCCTCAAGGGTGGCGGCTCCTGCGCGGTGATCTACAACGGCAAGGTCGAGTACGCGGTCATCGGCGACACCGGCCCGACGCAGATCATCGGCGAAGCCTCCTACGCGACGGCGAAGGACCTCGGCATCAACCCCGACCCGTCCAACGGCGGCACCGACTCCGGCGTGACGTACATCTGCTTCAAGAACTCGACGGTCTCGCCGATCGAGAACCACTCCAACGCGGTGAGCAAGGGGCAGGGCCTCGCCACCACCTTCGTGAACAACAACTAAAGGCGCGACCTCCTGACGATCCGGCGGCGAATCGTGGTTCTTTTCCACGGTCCGCCGCCGGATCGTGGGTGAAATCGAGACGCGATTCTCACCTGAAACCCTTGCGCCTCACGGCCGTTTCACGCATTCCCCCGTTCGCCGCCGCGGCGGTAACGATCCAGGGGCGCCCGCCGACCAACGAGAGGGTCGCGCGGAATAGCGGAGGTTTGGCGTGAAGATCAGTGTCTTCGGGCTCGGTTACGTCGGCTGTGTTTCCGCCGCGTGCCTGGCGGGGCAAGGGCACCGGGTGGTCGGCGTGGACGTCAACCCGGTCAAGATCGACCTCATCACCGGCGGCAACGCCCCGGTGGTCGAGGAGCGGATCGGCGAGCTGACCGCCGAAGTCGTCGCGAGCGGGGCGCTGAGAGCCACGACGGACGTCGCGGAGGCCGTCGCTGACAGCGAGATCTCGCTGATCTGCGTCGGCACGCCGTCGGCGCCGAACGGCAGCCTCTCCACGGTCTACCTCGAGCGCGTCGCCGAGGAAATCGGCGAAGCCCTCGCGAAGAAGAGCGAGCGGCACACCGTCGTCTTCCGGAGCACGATGCTGCCCGGCACCTGCCTCGACCTGCTGATCCCGATCCTGGAGAAGGCGTCGGGCCGCACGGCCGGCGTCGACTTCGGCGTCGCGGTGAACCCCGAGTTCCTGCGCGAGGGCACCAGCGTCCGCGACTTCTTCGACCCGCCGAAGACCGTGATCGGCGAGATCGACACCGCCAGCGGCGACGCCGTGGCGGCGCTGTACGAAGGACTGCCCGGTCCCGTCTTCCGCGTGCCGATCCCGGTCGCGGAGATGACGAAGTACGCCGACAACTCCTTCCACGGCTTGAAGATCGGCTTCGCCAACGAGCTCGGCTCGGTCTGCCGGGCGCTCGGCCTCGACTCGCACCAGGTGATCGACGTCTTCCTCGCCGACACCAAGCTCAACATCAGCCCCGCCTACCTCAAGCCCGGGTTCGCGTTCGGCGGCTCCTGCCTGCCGAAGGACCTGCGCGGGCTGGTCTACGCCGCGCACCGCGCCGACGTGAAGGTGCCGATCCTGTCGCACGTGCTGGCGTCCAACGACGAGCACCTGCAGCGCGCGTTCGACCTGGTCGCGCGCACCGGCAAGCGCAAGGTCGGGCTGTTCGGGCTGTCGTTCAAGCCGGGCACCGACGACCTGCGCGAGTCGCCGCTGGTCGAACTGGCCGAGAAGCTGCTCGGCAAGGGCTACGACCTCAAGATCTACGACGCGAACGTCAGCCTCTCGCGGCTGATGGGGGCCAACCGCGAGTTCATCGAGGGCAGGTTGCCGCACCTGGGCCAGCTGCTGGCCGGGTCCGTCGAAGAAGTCATGGACCACGCCGACGTCGTCATCGTCGGCTGCAAGGACCCGGACGTGCTGGCGGCCCTGCCGCGCGGTGGCGACCGGGTGCTCGTCGACCTCGTCCGCCTGCCCGACGCCGCCGAGCGTCGCCTTGAAGAGGGATACGCCGGCCTTGCCTGGTAAAGCGCTCATCCTCGTCGAAAACCTCTCCGTTCCCTTCGACCGGCGGGTGTGGCAGGAGTCCACGACCCTGCGCGACGCCGGGTGGGAAGTCCACGTGATCTGCCCGCAGGGCACGAAACGCGACACCGAGGCTGAGGCCGTGATCGACGGCGTCCACATTTACCGGTACCCGCTCAAGGCGGCGACCGGCGGGCCCGCCGGCTACTTGCAGGAATACGGCAGCGCGCTGTGGCACACGCTGCGGCTGGCCCGGAAGGTCGGGCCGGTCGACGTCGTGCACGCCTGCAACCCGCCCGACCTGCTGTACCTGGTCGCGAAGGTGCTCAAGCGCCAGGGCGCCCGGTTCATCTTCGACCAGCACGACCTGTGCCCCGAGCTGTACCTCTCGCGGTTCGACCGCGGGCAGGACCTCCTCTACCGCGGGGTCTGCGCGCTCGAACGCGCCACCTACCGCGCCGCCGACGTCGTGATCTCGACGAACGAGAGCTACAAGCAGGTCGCCCGGATCCGCGGCGGCAAGCGGCCCGAGGACGTCTTCGTGGTGCGCAGCGCCCCGGTCGTCGAGCGGTTCCACGAGGTGCCGGCCGAGCCCGAGCTGAAGAAGGGCAAGCCGTACCTGCTCGCCTACCTCGGCGTGATGGGCCCGCAGGACGGCGTCGACTACGCCCTGCGCGCGCTCGAGAAGCTGCGTGACGAGGTCGGCCGCACCGACTGGCACGCGGTGTTCGTCGGCTCCGGCGACGCCTTCGACGACATGGTGGCGCTCTCGGCGAAGCTCGGGCTCGCCAACCAGGTCGAGTTCACCGGCCGGATCTCGGACGAGGACCTGGTCCGCTACCTGTCCACCGCCGACGTCTGCCTGTCGCCGGACCCGCTGAACCCGCTCAACGACGTCTCCACGATGAACAAGGTCATGGAGTACATGGCGATGAGCAAGCCGATCGTCTCGTTCGAGCTGCGCGAGGCCCGGGTTTCCGCCGGTGACGCGGCCGTCTACGCCCCGGCGAACGACGAGTCGGCGTTCGCGAAGCTCGTCGCGCAGCTGCTCGACGACCCCGAGGAACGGGCCCGGATGGGTAAACTCGGCCAGGCCAGGGTGGCGGGTGCGCTCTCCTGGGAGAACTCGGCGAAGGCCCTGCTCGCCGCATATGAGCACGCAGTGAAGTCCTGATCGCCGTTCGGTCAAGAAGTTTCCGGACGTGTAACCAATGCTCCCGGTCCGGCGACGGTTCCGGTAACCGGCCGATCAACTGAACCCGTTCGGCGTACCCGGCTCAGGAATGGAGACCCCGCCGTTGACTGACGACACGGTGCGCCTGGCCCTGGTCGGGCAGGTCCTGCGACGACGATGGCGGCTGCTGGCCGCCCTCGCCGTCCTGGGTGCGGCGGTCGGCGCGGTGGCGTCGATCCTGCTTTCGCCCGGCTACAAGACGACCTCGAGCGTGCTCCTCCAGGGACCGCGCCAGGCCGACGAACTGCTCACCCAGGCCCAGGTCGCGACCAGCTCGGTCGTCCTCGACCGCGCGGCCGCCGTCCTGCCGTGGCACCCGACCGGCGCCGATCTGCAGAAGAAGATCACCGCGTCGGTGACGAACGGCAACGTCGTGACGCTCACCGTCTCCGCCGACACCGCCGAGCACGCCCAGCAGCTCGCCGACCAGGTCGCGCAGCAGTTCGTCAAGTACTCCGGGCAGCTGGCCAGCAACTCCGCGGACGCGTCGGCGCAGCTGGCCCAGGAGCAGCGCGAGTCGCTGCGCAACCAGGTCAAGCTGACCACGGACAAGATCAGCGACCTCGCCAAGACCGTGGGCGGGGACCTGACCGTGGAGAGCGTCCAGGTCCGCACCCAGCTCGAGGGCCTGCGGACGTCGCTGGAGCAGGCCATCAACGACCTCAACCAGGCGGACCTCGCGACCGGCATCGGCAACACCGTCGTGCTGGGCAGCTCCGAGCGCCCGACCGGGCCGGCCGCCCCGACGATGGTCCAGCTGGTCGCCGGCGGCGCGGTGCTGTTCTTCCTCGCCGGCGTGTTCGGCCACCTGTTCGCCGCCCGCGCCGACCGGCGGCTGCGGGGTGAGCCGGAGATCGCGTCCGCGCTCGGCTCGCCGATCCTCGCCGGCGTCGACGTCACGACCACGCAGGGCGACCGCCTCCCGGCGACCGGCTTCACGGGCAAGGTGCGGCGGCTGCTCGGCGGTGACCGGCCGTGGGTGCTGCCGCCGGTCGCGACCTCGGCCGACGAGGTCAACCGCGACATCCGCTACCGCCGGGTGCTGGCCCGGCTGGCCACCGGCCCCGCCGACATCCTGCTGCTGGTGGCCGACGACGACGAGACGGGCCGCCTGGCTGCCGCCCAGCTCGCCGAGCTGGCCGACCGGATGTCCCTGCCGCTGCGGGTCTTCGAGTTCTCGGCCGAGCGGCCGACCGTGCCGGACGCCGGACCGGACTCCGGGGTCCTGGTGGTCCTCGGCACCGGCACCCGCACCGCGTGGCAGCTCGTCCGGCTCGCCGAAGCCTGCTCCGACGCGGGCCAGGAGATCGTCGGCGCCGTTCTCACCCACCCCGTCCGGCCGGCCGCGCCGGTCACCGAACCCGCGGCGGAAGCCCCCGAGAAAGCCCTGGCAGGTTCGGCGTGACGACTCCTTCGGAAACTCCGGCGGCCCCTCTTTTCGACCTCCAGCGGCTGTTCGTCACGATCCGCCGTCGCAAGCGCTTCTGGCTGGCCACCGCGCTGCTCGGGCTGATCGCGGGCGCGGCCGTCGCGGTCCTGCTGCCCGCGCCGCCGACCGCGGTCACCAAGGTGATCGTGGTCCACCAGGAAGACTCGCCGACCGACAGCGGCACGCTGATGCGCACCGACGTCGCGGTGCTGCAGACGACCCAGATCGCCGAAGGCGCGCTGAAGAAGCTGGGCAGCACGCAGGCGCCCGAAGAGTTCATGAAGAACTACGCGGGGCTCGGCCTGACGAACAACGTCCTGCAGATCACCGTCAAGGCCAAGAACGGCGCCGACGCCGTCGCGCAGGCCAAGGCGCTGGCCGAGACGTTCATCGCCGACCACGTGCAGCGCAGCCAGGCCGCCGCGGCCGCGCAGTCCAAAGCCATCCTCGACCAGCGCAAGAACGCCCAGGACGAGCTGGCCAAGGTCGACCAGGAGATCGCTGACGAGACCGCCAAGGGCCGCAACGCGAACGCCAGCACCCTCGAAGGCCTCTACGGCCGCCGCGCCGCGCTCGCCTCGCAGATCTCCGACTTCGACGCGCGCGCCCAGCAGGCCGGCATCGGCAGCCCGCAGGTCGCCGCGGGCACGCAGGTCGTCGACGCGGCCCGGCTCCTGCCGAAGGCGTTCCTCAAGACCACCGCGACCGACGCCGGCATCGGGTTCGCCCTCGGCCTGGCCCTCGGGATCGCGCTGGTCGCCATCGGCGCGGTGTCGCGCGACCGGCCGGTGCTGCGCCGCGAAATCTCCACCCACCTCGGCGCGTCCGTGATCGCGCAGCTGCCGTCGAAGCGCCGGGGCCTGGCCAGGGTGTGGCGGCGCTCGCGGGTGGTGTCCGAACGCGAGCGCGTCGCGACGACGCTGGTCCGGGCGATCAAGAAGGACTCGCTCGGGGTGTCGCTGCTGGAGCTCGGGGCGCCGAAGGTCGCCGCCGCGCTCGCCCTCGACGTCGCCGGGGGACTGGCCGCGGACGGCCGCGCGAGCGTCGTCGACGACCTGCCCCGCGAGGACGTCCGCAAGCTCGCGGCCGAGACGCACAGCGAGGTCGTCGTGATCGGCGCCGGCGACCCCGGGCCCGAACCCGATGAACACCGCGTCGGCGTCGGCACGGTTTCCCCGGGCACGGCGTGGACCGACCTGGAACACCTCGGCTCGGAAACCGTGCTGGTCGTCAAGGCCGGGCACGCGAACACGCTGTGGCTGCACACGGTCGCCCGGCAGCTCGCCGACCAGAGCATCCCGGTCATCGGCATCGTCCTGGTCGACCCGGACCCGCGGGACAAGTCCGACGGCACGCTGTGGGACGGCCTGCACACGGCGTTGCGCGGCCGGGCCAAGCAGGCGCCCGCCGTGCAGGCCGCCCCGGCCCCGCACGAGGACCGGATGGACGAGCTGGTGGCCCGCATCGCCGAGCGCGTCGCCGTGGCGGAGCCGCCGACGCGGCGGTTCACCCCGGTCCGGCCGGTGATCCCGCCCGCGCTCGCCACCCCCAGACCGCCGACCGCGCCGCTGCCGCCGCCCGGCACGGTCGGCATCCCCGACCACCTGAACGCGCCGACGAAGAAATTCGCCCCGGTCAAGCCGCCGAAGCGGCCGGTGCCGTTCAAGCGCGACCACGCCGAGCCGACGCACAAAGGCGAACTGAACGCCGAACTCGAGCCAGAAAAGAGCACTGTGACAACCGGGGCTTCGCCCCAGGCCGGGGGCTCCGCCACCCAAGCCCCCGAAAAGAGCGCGTGACAACCGGGGCTTCGCCCCAGGCCGGGGGCTCCGCCACCCGGACCCCCGAAAAGAGCGCGTAAGTCTCCTGACCCGCGCCACAACCGAAGGGGAACGCACCCGAGATGTGCGGCATCGCAGGCACCTACCTCTGGCCGGACGGCGGGCCGCTCACCGACCGGTTGACCAAAACGCTGGCCCACCGCGGTCCGGACGGCTCCGGCCGCTACGAGCACCGCGCCGGCCCCGGTGACGTCCACCTGGGCCATCGAAGGCTCTCGATCATCGACCTGTCCGAGACCGGTGCCCAGCCGATGGTCCTCGACGGGCTCGCGCTGAGCTACAACGGCGAGCTGTACAACGCGCCCGAGCTGCGGGCCGAGCTTTCCGCGGCCGGCGTGCGCTTCCGCGGCACCTCCGACACCGAGGTGCTGCTGCAGGCGTGGCGGCGCTGGGGCACGGACTGCCTGCCGAAGCTGCGCGGGATGTTCGCCTTCGCGCTGTTCGAGGAGGGCACCGGCGAGCTGTTCCTGGTCCGCGACCAGCTGGGCATCAAGCCGCTGTTCTTCGTGCAGCGAAACGGCGGGGTCGCCTTCGCTTCCGAGCTCAAGGCGCTCGCCGGTGAGCTCGGCGGGTCGCTGCAGGTCGACAACGCCGCGCTGATCGCGTCGCTGCTCTACTACTGGGTGCCGGACAGCCGGTGCGCCTACCAGGGCGCGGAGAAGCTGCAGCCGGGTACGTGGCTGCGCTGCCGCCCGGACGGCCAGGTCGACCGCGGCCGGTTCTGGTCGCTGCGGGAGGTCGCCGAGGAAGGCGCGGCCTTCGACGGCGAGGTCGACCTCCACGAGGTGATCGCCGAGTCGACGGCCAAGCACCTGCTTTCGGACGTCCCGGTCGCGACGTTCCTCTCCGGTGGGCTGGACTCCAGCTACCTGACGGCACTGGCCGCGCGTTCGCAGCCGGGGATTTCGGCCTACACCATCGGGTTCCGGGCCGAGGACGCGAAGTTCGAGGCGATGCCGGACGACCTCAAGTACGCCCGGATCGTGGCGCAGCAGTTCGGCGTCGACCTGCACGAGATCGAGATCGCGCCGCAGGTGCTCGACCTGCTGCCGAAGATGACCTACCACCTCGACGAGCCGATCGGCGACCCGGCGGCGATCAACTCGTTCCTGATCTGCTCGGCCGCGCGCGAGGCCGGCGTGAAGGTGATGCTCTCCGGGATGGGCGCCGACGAGCTGTTCGCCGGCTACCGCAAGCACCTCGCGAACCTGATCGCGCTGCGCTACCACAAGGTGCCGAGCGCGATCCGGCGTCCGGTCGAGTCCGTTGTGGACAGACTGCCGGTGGCGTCGGCCAAGCGCGGCTACCGGTCGGTGCGGTTCGCCAAGCGGTTCCTGTCCTTCGCGGGCCTGCCCGAGGAGACGGCGTTCCGGCGCAGCTACACGATGTACGACCGCACTGAGCTGCTCGACCTGGTCAACCCGGACTTCACGGCGGACGTCGACTCCGTCCTGACCGAGCATGCGGACACCTACAACGACCAGGCGCTCGACGACTTCGTCAACCGCATGTGCCTGGCCGACTCGCGGCTGTTCCTGCCGGGGCTGAACCTGACCTACACCGACCGCTCGACGATGGCGGCGTCGACCGAGGTCCGCACGCCGTTCGTCGACGTCGAGGTCGTGCGCGCGGCGTTCAAGATCCCGGGGAACAAGAAGATCGTCGGCCGCGCCGGCAAGGTCGCGCTGAAGAACGCGGCACTGAACATCCTGCCGAGCGAGATCGTGCACCGGCCGAAGGGCCTGTTCAGCGCGCCGCTGCGGGCCTGGATGAGCCGTGACCTGGCGCCCCTGGTGCGCGAAGTCGTCAACGAAGGCGTGCTCGTTTCGTCCGGTTTCCTGCAGCGCGAGGCACTGCAGCGCATGGTCGCCGAGGACGCCGCCGGCCAGCAGGACCGCGGCAAGCACCTCTGGCACGTCCTGACTCTTGAATATTGGTACCGGAACGCGATGGCGGGAGCGAAGTGAAGCAGGTCGTCCAGAACTACAAGAGCGGTGAACTGGCACTGCTGGAGGTACCGGAGCCGGCTTGCAAGCCCGGCGGCGTCCTGGTGCGCACGGTGTACTCGTTGATCTCCACCGGCACCGAGATGATGAAGGTGTCCGAGGCCAGCATGTCGCTGGTGGGCAAGGCCAAGGCCCGGCCCGACCAGGTGGCGAAGGTGATGCAGAGCGTCGCCACCAACGGCCTTTCGGCGACCTACCGCAAGGTGACGTCCAAACTGGACTCCTACACCCCGCTCGGCTACTCGCTGTGTGGCATCGTCGAGCAGGTCGGCGACGGCATCACCGACGTCGCGGTCGGCGACCTCGTCGCCTGCGCGGGCAACGAGCACGCACTGCACTCCGAGCTGAACTGGGTGCCCAAGAACCTCTACTCGCGCGTGCCCGCCGGCGTCGACCCGCGACACGCCGCGTTCGGCACCGTCGGGTCGATCGCGATGCAGGGCGTCCGCCGCGGCGAGCCGCAGATCGGCGAAGTCGCCCTGGTCATCGGCCTCGGGCTGATCGGCCAGCTGGTGGTGCAGCTGCTGACGTCGTCCGGTGTGCGCGTCGTCGGCGTCGACCCCGACCCGGAGCGCTGCAAGCTCGCCGAGAGCCTCGGCGCGCTGACCTGCGCGCACCCGGCGTCCGGCATCGTCGACACGGCGGTGGACGAGCTGACGCACGGCGCGGGCGTCGACCAGACCTACCTCGCCGCCGGCGGCAACACGAACGACCCGGTGGAGCTGGCCGCGAAGCTGTCGCGCGACCGCGGCCGCGTGATCGACATCGGCAAGTGCAAGCTCGACCTGCCGTGGAACGCCTACTACGAGAAGGAACTGGACGTCCGGTTCTCGCGCTCCTACGGGCCGGGCCGCTACGACCCGTCGTACGAGCTCGAAGGCCGCGACTACCCGATCGGCCAGGTCCGCTGGACCGAGCGCCGCAACCTGGAGTGCGTCCTCGACCTGATCGCGCGCGACCGCCTCGACGTCGAGCCGCTGATCACGTACGTCTCGGACTTCTCTTCGGCGGTCGAGACGTACCAGTCGCTGAACGAGGGGGCCCTCAAGGCGGTGGCGGTGCTGTTCCGCTACCCCGACGCGGTCGCTCGGACGGAGCCGGTCGTGACGTCCGCGCGTGTCGGGCTGGTCTCGTCTTCCGCTGCCGCTTTGCCGGCTGGACAGCCCGTGCGCCTGGGCTTCATCGGGGCGGGGAACTACGCGTCGTCGATGCTGCTGCCGCACCTGGTCGAGCGCGACGATGTCCAGCTCGAGCACGTCGCCACCACGTCGGCGCTGTCCGGCGCCAACGCCCGGCGCAAGTTCGGCTTCGCTTCGGCGTCGACCGACATCGACAACGTCCTCGGGGACTCTTCGATCGACGCGGTGTTCGTCGTGACGCGGCACAGCTCGCACGCCGAGCTGACCCGGCAGGCCCTGCTCGCGGGCAAGACGGTGTTCGTCGAGAAGCCGCTGGCGCTGTCGGCCCCCGAGTTGCAGAAGGTCCTCGACGCGATCGAGGAGTCCGGAAACGACCGCCTGCAGGTCGGCTTCAACCGCCGCTTCGCGCCGCTGCTGCACGAGGCCCGCGACCAGTTCGGCCCCCGCGTCGGCCCGGCGACCGTGCGGTACCTGGTCAACGCCGGCCGCCTCGACCACGGCAGCTGGTACAACCAGACCGACAGCGAGGGCTCCCGCTTCGCCGGTGAGGGCGGCCACTTCATCGACACCGTGAGCTGGCTGCTCGACGCCGACCCGGTCTCGGTGTACGCCACCGGGGACGTCCAGGTGACCCTGGGCTACCCGGACGGTTCGACGGCGGTCATCACGTACGCGGAGACCGGCTCGTCCGGCTTCCCGAAGGAGACCCTCGACCTCACCGCCGACGGCAAGGTGCTGAAGTTCGACGACTTCGTCCGCGCGTCGGTGTACTCCCGGAAGAAGTGGGCCAGCTCGCGCATCCCGAAGGGCCGCGACAAGGGCCAGGCCGCCGAGGTCGACGCCTTCCTGTCGGCGGTGCGGACGGGCGGCCCGATGCCGATCTCGATCGCGTCCCTGGCCGCGACGACGCTGGCGACGCTGGCCGCGCAGACCAGCGTCGCGAACGCGGCGCCGGTCCGGATCGAGCTGCCCCGGAAGGCGGGTGCCCCGGCATGATGGGCCCCGGCTGGTACCTGCGCCGGCTGTCCCGGATGGGGCCGGCGGAGGTCGTCGGCCGCGCGCGGCACGCCGTCGTCCAGCGGCGGTGGCGGACCGCGCCGCCCACGCCGCCTCTTTGGCCCGCGCACCCGCGTTTCACGGCCGTGCTGCCTGCCGGGGTGGTGGGCAAGGTGTCCGGCGAGGCGGCTTCGCGGCTGCTGGCGACGGCCGACGAGCTGATGGCCGGCCGCGCCGAGTACTTCGGCGTCGTGCGCTCGGACATGGCGTCACCGGACTGGTTCCTCGACCCGAAGACGGGCCGTCGCGCGCCTGCCGAGTTGTACGCGTTCGATGTGCCGTACCGGTCGGAGGACACGGTCGGCGACATCAAGCAGATCTGGGAACCGTCGCGGCACCAGCACCTGACGGTGCTGGCCGCGGCGTACGCCCTGACCGGTACGCCGGCGTACGCCGCGCGGGTGGCCTCGCACCTGCGGTCGTGGTGGGCTGCGAATCCGCCGTTGCGAGGTCCGCACTGGGTCAGCGGGATCGAGCTGGGCATCCGGCTGCTGTCGTGGGTCTGGACGCGCCGCCTGCTGGAAGGCTGGGACGGCGTCGGAGACCTTTTCGAGGACAACCCGGACTTCCAGCTCCAGCTGTGGCACCACCAGAACTGGCTCGCGACGCTGCGCAGCCACGGCTCGTCGGCGAACAACCACGTCATCGCCGAGGACGCCGGCCTGCTGGCCGCGGCGTGCGCGTTCGGCTGGTTCCCGGAGTCGGCGGACTGGCGGGCTTCGGCGATGCGCTCGCTGGACGTCCAGCTCGGCCGCAACACGTTCCCGTCGGGGCTGAACGCGGAACTGGCGTCGGAGTACCACGGCCTGGTGCTGGAGCTGGGCCTGGCCGCCGCGGTGGAGGCGGACGCCGCGGGTGCGCCGGTGCCGGACACCACCTGGGACATCCTGCTCCGGATGACCGACGCCCTCGCGTCCATTGTGGACAACCGGCTCCACCCGCCCCGCCAAGGCGACGCCGACGACGGCTTCGGCCTGATCGTCGACGGGGTCGAAACCGGCCGCTGGGCGTCGTTGCTGGCCACCGGCGAGGCCCTGTTCGGCCGGCCGGCCTGGTGGCCACCGGTCCCGGGCGACGACGTCCGCACGCCGCTGCTGACCTCGCTGGTGTCTCGGACTCCGCGTGCTTCGGGTGCTCGTCCCGGTCAGCGCCCCGCACACCTGCGCGACGCGGGCATGACGATCCTGCGGTCGGGTCGCATCTGGGCGCGGTGTGACGGAGGCCCGCACGGCTTCCTGTCGATCGCCGCGCACGCCCACGCGGACGCGCTGTCGGTGGAGGTCCGCCACGACGGCGTGGACGTCCTGGCCGACCCGGGCACCTTCTGCTACCACGGCGAGCCGCAGTGGCGGTCGTACTTCCGCTCGACGCTCGGCCACAACACGCTGGAACTGGGCGGCCGCGACCAGTCGGTGTCCGGCGGCCCGTTCCTGTGGACCCGCCACGCGGTGACCAAGGTGCTGACGGTCGAGACGCCGGCCGACGGAATATCTCGCTGGACGGCAGCCCACGACGGCTACGCACCGGCCGCCCACCGCCGCACAGTGGAACTCGACGGCGACGAGCTGAAGATCATCGACGAGGTCGTCGGCGAGGGCGGCTCGGAGGGCCGCCTGGCGTTCCACCTGGGCCCCGCGGTCACGGTCACGCTCGACGGCACCACGGCGCGGCTCAGCTGGCCGGCCCCACCCGGCACGGCCGCTTCCGCTGCCGGTGGTCTCGGTGATGCTGTGCTGGGTGCGGTCGGCGCTGCCGTGCCAGAGGCTGTCTCCACCGGTGCGTCCGATCCTCTCGTCGGCCGCGTGTCCGGTTCCCTCGCCGCCGCCGGGGGAGCGGTGCGCACCGCCGTCATGGAACTGCCGCCCGAGTTGTCATGGACCGCGCATCGCGGCGAAACCGACCCGCCGCTCGGCTGGTACTCCGCGGGCTTCGGCCGAAAGGAACCCTCGACCACGCTTGTCGGCTCCGGGACTCCCGGACACCTCACCACCCTGCTCCGCTTCAGTTAGGACCCGCCCGTGACAGCCCGCCGCTTCCGACTCCGCCGTGCCGCTCCGCTGCTCGGTGTCCTGCTCACGGTCGCGGCGTGCTCGGGCAGCCCGGACACCGACAGCGGCCCGGCGCAGGCCACCGCGGCCCCCAGCGGGTCGGTCGCCGCGGTGTGCGACAAGGAGCCGGCCGGCCCGACGGCCGCACCGGCGGGTGCGGTCGTCGTCGACCCGGCCGTCCCGGGCGACCTGGCGGCGAAGTCGCGCTCGGCCGGGCCGGGCACGACCTTCTGGCTCAAGGCGGGCAAGCACATCCTCGGCGGCGACAAGTACGACCAGGTGTCGCCGAAGGACGGCGACGTCTACATCGGCGCCCCGGGCGCGATCGTCGACGGCCGCAAGATCAACCAGTACGCGTTCACCGGCCACGCGGCCAACGTGAAGATCACCTACGTGACCGTGCAGGGCTTCGTCGCGCCCCACGACGAGGGCGTCGTCAACCACGACTCCGGCGACGGCTGGGTGATCGAGCACTCGACCATCCAGGACAACGACGGTGCCGGGCTGATGGCGGGCGCGCGCCAGCAGATCCGCGGCAACTGCCTGCGCCGCAACGGTCAGTACGGGATGAACGCCTACTCCGGCGGCACCCCGCTCACCGCGCTGGTCGTGGAGGGCAACGAGATCGCCGGCAACAACACCGGCGACTGGGAAGCGAAGATCGACGGCTGCGGCTGCAGCGGCGGCATCAAGTTCTGGCAGGTCGACGGCGCCGACGTGCGCGGCAACTGGGTGCACGACAACCACGGCACCGGGCTGTGGGCCGACACGAACAACAACGACTTCCTCATCGAGGGCAACCTCATCGAGAACAACGACAGCGCCGCGCTGATCTACGAAATCAGCTACAACGCGATCATCCGCGACAACACCATCCGCAAGAACAACTGGGTCGACGGCCGCAGGTACGCCGACAAGGGCGACAACTTCCCGACCTCGGCGATCTACATCTCCGAGTCCGGCGGCGAGCCGCGCGTCAAGGCCCGCACCGCGAAGATCGACATCTCCCGCAACTACCTGGAGAACAACTGGTCCGGGATCACGCTGTGGGAGAACGCCGACCGGTTCTGCAACAGCCCGGCCAACACCTCCTCCGGCGACTGCACCCGGCTGGTCCCCAAGGTGAAGCAGTGCGCGGCCCCGACGATCACGACCGGCCCGCTGCTGGCCGACTGCCGCTGGAAGACCCAGAACGTCGACATCCACGACAACAAGTTCGTCCTCGACCCGGCGGTCGTCGGCTGTCAGGCCTCGTGCGGCCGGATGGGCCTGCTGTCGAACTTCGGCACCTACCCGGACTGGTCGCCGTACAAGGGCGCCGCCGTCCAGGAAGCGATCACGTTCAAGCAGGACAACCGATGGCACGACAACAGCTACGCCGGCCCGTGGACGTTCATCGGCTACACCGCCGACCGCGTCCTCGAGATCGGCGAGTGGGAAGGCTCGCCGTACTCGCAGGACACCGGGAGCACCTACACCGCGCAGGGCGGGGGCTGACATGACCGCGCACACCGGAACGCCGGCGGGTATCCGCGGCGACGCCGCCGCCGAACCCGTGTCGTTCACGCCGAAATGGGCGGGCCTGGCCTGGGCGCTGCTGATCCTCAACACCCTCGGGTCGACCGGCGCGAAGACGGTTGTCCCGCTGCCGCGATCGGTCAGTCAGCTCGTCACCATGGGCTCGCTGATGACCGCGTTCGTGATCGCGCTGGTGCTGAACAAGCACCTGCGGATCCGGCCGAGCGCCTACCTCCTTCTGCTCACGTTGCTGTTGTTCTCGAGCATCTTGGCCAGCGCCGACCTCCAGGAGGGCGCCGGCGCGTTGTTCCGGTGCTTCCGGCTCACCGTGTTCGTCTCCACGCTCTGGCTGCTGACCCGCTGGTGGGACGGTGGTTTCAGCTTCGTCCGCTACCACATCCGCACGTACGCGGTCGTGCTCGCGTCCGTGGCGATCGGCCTGGTGATCTCACCGGGCAACGCGATGCCGGACATCTACGGCGGCCGGCTCTCGGGCGCGATCTGGCCGCTCACCCCGCCGCAGATCGGCCAGTACGCGGCCGTCATCTCCGGGCTCACGCTCCTCCTCTGGTTCGGGCGCCGCACGACGTGGCGCAGCGCGCTGATCATCGTCGTGCCGGTGATGGCGCTGCTGATGCTCACGCACACCCGTACGGCAACGCTCGGCCTGATCGCCGGCCTCGCGGTGGCCTTCCTGTCGATGCTGCTGACCAGCGCCCGCGCGCGGAAGGTGTTCGCGTGGACGGTCGGAGTCGGCGGGGTCACCGGGGTGGTACTCGCGGGTGCGCTGCAGACGTGGTTCCTCCGTGGGCAGAGTGCGGACAACTTCTCCAGCCTGACCGGCCGCGCGAAGGTGTGGGACGCGCTGCTCGAAGCCCCGCGGTCGACCGCGGAGTACATCTTCGGCGTCGGGCTGACGGACAAGTCCTACGACGGCCTCCCGATCGACAACAGCTGGCTCGCGATCTACCACGAGCAGGGGTTCGTCGGGATCGGGCTGGTCGCCGCGTTCCTGCTGACGCTCATCGTCGTCGCGGTGCTGCGGCCTCCTTCGCTGGCGAGGGCGTGTGCGATCTTCCTGATCACCTACACCGTTTCGGCCTCCTACACCGAGGCTGGTCTCGGCGACGCGTCGCCGTACCTCCTCCACCTGGCGGTGGCCGCGTCGCTGCTGGTCCGCGGGGTGCCGCAGTCCGACGAACAAGCATTCATCCCGGCGAAGGGGGCAGGCGTGCGAGGTGCGGGCGCGTGAAGGTTCTCGTGGTCCACAACCGGTACCGGTCCGAGCAGCCGAGCGGGGAGAACAACGTCGTCGACGCCGAGGTGACGCTGCTCGCCGAGGGCGGCCACAAGGTGTCGCTGTTCGAACGCCGCAGCGACGACATCGCGGCGATGCCGTTGCCCCGCAAGGCCGCGGTGCCGCTGATGGTGCCGTGGAACCCGGCGGTGCGGAAGGAGCTCGCCGCCCGGTTGCGGGCGTCGCGCCCGGACGTCGTGCACATCCACAACACGTTCCCGCTGCTGTCGCCGTCGGTGGTCGCCGCATGCGCGGACGTGGGGGTGCCCGCGGTCGCGACGCTGCACAACTACACGATGGTCTGCCCGCCCGGCACGCTCCACCGCGACGGCCGCATCTGCACCGAGTGCGTCGGCGGCTCACCGCTGCCCGCGGTGAAGCATGGCTGCTACCGCGGTTCGAGCGCGGCCACGGTGCCGATGGCGGCGAGCATGGTCGCGAACCGGCGCCGGTGGTGGACGGGCGTTTCGCGGTTCTTCTGCATTTCGGCGGCCCAACGTGACCTCCTCGTGTCGGCCGGGATGCCCGGCAAGCGGATGGCGGTGAAGCACAACTTCGTCACCGACCCGGGTGTTCGCCGCACCGGCAACGGGTCGCACGTGCTGTTCCTCGGCCGGATCACCGAGGAGAAGGGGGTCGGCCTGCTCATGCGGGCCTGGGACCGCCTCGGCGGCGCCCTGGGCGTGCCGCTGGTCATCGCCGGCACCGGCCCGATGCAGGACGAGGTCGCGACCTGGGCGACCGGACGCTCCGACGTCTCGTATGTCGGCCTCCGGAACAAAGCGGAATGCCGTGCCCTGACCGCCGACGCGGTCGCGGTGGTCGCGCCGTCGACGTGGCTGGAGGCGTTCGGCCTGGTGGTCGTCGAGGCGATGGCCGCCGGCGTCCCGACGGTCGCGGCGGCGCATGGCGCCTTCCCCGAGCTCGTCGACGACGGGGCCACCGGCCTTCTGCACGTGCCGAACGACGCTGCCTCGCTCGCGGACCGCCTGCGTGCGGTGGTCGGCGACCGCAACCGCGAGATGGGCGACGCGGCCCGCGTCCGGTACGAGAAGGACTTCACCCCCGCGGTCGGGCTGGACCGGCTGGTCGCCGGGTACGAGGCTGCGATCGAGGCGCACGGGTGAGGCAGCTCGTCCGGACGGCACCCGCTGCCCTGCCGGCCGCGCTGCGTGCCCCGCTGGTGATGTCGGGCGCGCTGGCGACGGCGGTGCTCGTCGCCCTCGGCATCCTGCACTTCCACGACTCCGGCCTCACCGGCATCGACGCGGCGCTCCTCCCGTCGATCGACGGTGTCGAGCCGCCGTGGCGGTACCTCGCCCTGGTCTTCGACTTCGGCGGTGAACCGGTGGGGTCGGTGATCCTGGTCGGCCTGATCGCGGCGGTCTGCTTTCTCGTCCACCGCCTCCGGACGGCCGTGCTGACCGTGCTCGGTGTCGTGGTCACGGTCGCGGTGACGACCGTGCTCAAGCCGATCGTCGGCCGCACCATCCACGGCGAGTTCCTGTCCTACCCAAGCGGGCACACGGCTTTGGCGACGGCGCTCGCGCTGGTCATCGCCCTGCTGCTGACCGACCGGCTGGGGCTCGGCCGCGCGGCCGCGGTGGCGCTCGTTCTCGGGCTGGCGCTGGTCGCCGGGGTGGCCATGGGCTGGGCCGAGGTGGGCCTCGGTGCGCACTACCCGACGGATGCCCTCGGCGGTTTCTGCGCCGCCCTGGCTGTCGTCCCCGCGACCGCGTGGCTGGTGGATCGGGTCGCCGACCGGCTCTGATCTCCGGTGGCCGGGTTCTCGGCTCCGGATCCGCGCGGGAAGCCTGTCGGTCTCGCCGGTTCGCGCTCGTCGGTGGGGTGACCGACGTGCGAAGGAGACCCCGATGATCCAGGACCTGATCGCCGCCGAACGGCGGGAGCTGGCCGCACTGCTCGACGAGCTGCCGCCGTCCGCCTGGGCGACGCCCACCTTGTGCGCCGGCTGGCGCGTGCCCGAGGTGGTCGCCCACATGACGATGCCCTTCCGGTTCTCGACCGGCCGGTTCGTGCGGGAGCTGCTGAGGTCCGGTGGCCGCTTCAACGCCATGGCCGACCGGGTGGCCCGCCGCGAAGCGGCTGAGCTTTCCCGCGAGGCGCTGGTCGCCTCGCTGCGTGACAACGCCGACCACCTGTGGCGGCCGCCGGGCGGCGGCGCGGAGGGCGCCCTGAGCCACGACGTGATCCACGGTCTGGACATCACGACCGCCTTGAAGCTGGACCGCCGGGTGCCCTTGGAGCGTCTGGAGGTGATCTTCGCGGCGATGAAGCCGAAGCAGATCAAGTACTTCGGCACCGACCTGACCGGCGTCGCCCTGCGCGCCGACGACCTCGACTGGTCGTACGGCACCGGCACGCCGATCACCGGGGCGGCCCAGGATCTCCTGCTCGTCCTGGGCAACCGGCGGCTGCCCGCCGGCCGTCTTCGGGGGGAGCCGAGCGCACGCTTCACCACGGTCTGAGCTCCTTCCGCAGCTGGTCCATTGTGGACATGTGTGGGGCGCCGAACCACAACGCCTGAAGACCGGCGCCGCGAGCCGCGGCGACGTTCTGCTCCCGGTCGTCGACGAGCAGGATCCGTTCGGGGATGACCTCGAGCCGCCGGCACAGCGTGGTGAACGCCTCGGGGTCGGGCTTGCGCACGCCGATGTCCCCGCTGATGAACCAGTCGGTGAGGTACTCGCCGAGCCCGAAGCGCTCGCGCAGCAGCTTGGACCACTCGCTGACCTCGTTGCTCAGGCAGGCGAGCCGCACTCCGGTCGCGTCGAGTTCGGCGAGCAGGGCGACCACACCCTCGGTGAGGCGATGGGCGCGGCAGTACTCCTCGTCCGAGGCCCCGGAAGCGCCGGCGGTCGTCCAGAAGTCCGCCGACGACATCTTGCCGAGGCTGCATTCCTCGTACAGCTGGGCGATCTCGTCGCGGTGCACCACGCAGCCGTGACTGCGGAGGTACGGGACGAGCAGCTCGCCGACGTCGTCGGCGCTCGAGTACAGGACGCCCATGGCGTCGAACACGACGACGTCGATCGCGTCGCGGTGGAGGGTAGCGGGAACGAGGGACATGTCTCCGACGGTACCGAACACCCGTGCGAACGCCATCGCTGAAAAGGGTGAACCCGGAGTGTCCGGAATTCTCCGTTCGCGACTTTTCCTTGTGTCCCAAGGAAAACTCCGGCCGGCGAGACGGGCGGCGGTGAAAAGTGTCGGACCCCCTCGGCAAGCTCCTGATCAGCAGCCGGCGACCCCGCCGTCGAACGAAGAGCACTCGTCCTGCGAGTAGGGCTCCGCCCGCCAGCCCGCAGCGTCGACCGTCTTGGAGGTGTCATGCGCGACGAAGGTCCACGGCCCGGCGTAGGAGTTGCCGTGCCACCGGTTGCCCTGGCGGAAGGTGATCGCCTCCTCGACCGCGGTTCCCTTGTACGGGGACCAATCCGGGAAGGTCCCGTAGTTCGACAGCAGCGCCATCCGCCCGCACAGGCTCGTGCAGCCCACCCGTCCAGGATCGAACCGGAAGGTGTTCCCGTGAATCTCCACCCGCTGCGTCTTCCAGCGGCAGTCGTCGTACGCCGGGCGCTGCGCGATCGTGCCCGCCGCGCACGAAGACTGCGAAGTGACTTTGGTGCAGTAGCCCGAAGACGTGTTCGCCGGGCTGGTGCAGAAGCGGTCGGCGTTCTCCCACAACGTGATCCCGGCCCAGTTGTCCTCGAAGGTGTTGCCGGTGATGTCGACGGCCGACGTCCGCGCCGGCACGCGCGGTTCGCCGCCCGATTCCGACAGGTACACCGTCGCCACCGGGAAGTTGTCGTCTCGCGAAGCGAACGCGCGGCCCTGCACCAGGGTGTTGCCGCGGAAGGTGTTGCCGCGCAGCACGAGGTTGTAGCTGGTTTCGTAGAAGAGCGCCTCGGCGTCGTTGGCCTCGAACAGGTTGTCCTCGACGAGGAAGTCGTTGTTGTTCGTGTCGGCCCACAGGCCGGCGCCGTGGTTGCCGTGGACCCGGTTGCCGCGGATGTCGGCCCCGTTCACGGCCCAGAACTTGGCTCCGCCGCTGCACCCGCAGCCCGGCACCTTGGCTTCCCAGTCGCCGGTGTTGTTGCCGGTGATCTCGTTGCCCTCCAGCACGAGCCCGGTGATGCCGTCGCCGGCCTGGTAGGCGTTGAGGCCGTACTGGCCGTTGTCGCGCAGGCAGCTGTGCCGCACGACCTGGCCCGCGCCGGCCATCAGTCCCGCGCCGGCGTTGTCCTCGATGGTGGTGTTCTCGATGAGCCAGCCGTCCCCGGAGTCGTGGTTGACCACGCCCTGGTCCTGCAGAGCGGCGAACCCGCGGATGGTGAGGCCCCGGATACGGACGTCGCGCGCTTGCTGGGTGAAGGCCGCTCGGTTGACGCCACGGCCGTCGACGACCGCGCCCGGTGCGCCGAGGTACACGTCGCCGTCCTTCGGGACGACCTGGCCGAACTCGTCGTTTCCGAGCGTGTGGGTGCCCGGCCGGAGCCAGAACGTCGTCCCGGGCGGCTGCGCCGCCGTCTTGGCCGCGAGGTCGCCGTCGACGCCCGGATCGACCGCGACGGCTCCGGACGGCGGGTCTTCGTACTCCGCGGGCTGGTGGCCGCACACGGGGGCGGGCCCGTCGGCGGCACCCGCGGTCGCCGGGCACGCCACGGCGATCAGAAGCGAGCAAGCACCGACGAGAACCGCGCGAGATCTGCCCATGGCAGGAAGTTACGCACGAACGGGCCGGAAAACAGTCACCCTCAAGTGTCCTCATCGGACCCATGGGGTGAATCGGGCCCGCTCGTGCGGGAATCAGGCGTACTTGCGGAACACGGGCTGCACCGGGCGCCCGCCCATCCAGGGCGCCGGGTCCTGGGCGTCGAGCGCTTTCCGGTACACCGTGCAGGCCTGGGCGACGACGTCGATGGTCTTGTCGATGTCCGTCTCGGTGAGGGCGGCACTGACCACGAAGGACGGTCCGAGCACGCCGCCGCCGACCAGCTCGCGCAGGAACAGCGTCCGGTACGGCTGCGACGGCTTGCCGTGCTCGTCGAGCGTGCCGAAGACGAGGTTGCTGGCCCGGCCGCGGACGACCACGTGGTCTTCGACGCCGATCCCGGCTGCCACCTCGCGGACGCCGGCGGCGAGCCGATCGCCGAGAGCGTGCATGCGGCCGATGACGTCCTCTTCGCGGTAGACGTCCATGACCGCCATCGCGGCGGCCAGGGAGTGGGTCTCGGCGCCGTGGGTCGTCGAGAGCAGGAAGACCCGCTCGCGATCGGTGCGCAGGCCGCCGATCTCCATCAGCTCCCGCTTGCCGGCGAGCGCGGAGACGGCGAAGCCGTTGCCGAGTGCCTTGCCGAACGTCGAGAGGTCGGGCGTGACCCCGTAGAGGCCCTGGGCGCCGTGGGCGGACCAGCGGAAACCGGTGATCATTTCGTCGAAGATCAGGACGACGCCGTGGCGGGTGGTGAGCTCGCGCAGGCCCTGCAGGTACCCCGGTGGCGGTTCCACCGCCGCGGCCGCCTCCAGGATCATGCACGCGATCTCGCCCTCGTGGCGCTGCAGCAGCTCCTCCGCGGCCTGCAGGTCGCCGTACGGGAAGGACACGACCGCTTCCGTCGTCTCGTCCGGGATGCCCGCGCTCATCGGCGTGGTGCCGATGAACCAGTCGTCGGTGGAGAAGAAGGCGTGGTCGGCGCACTTGGCGACGAGCCGGCGGCCGGTGGCGGCGCGGGCCAGCCGGACCGCGGCCGTCGTCGCGTCCGAGCCGTTCTTGGTGAACTTCACCATGTCGGCCGTCGGCACGTTCTCGAGGAACCGCTCGGCGGCCTCGGCCTCGATGATCGACGGGCGGATGAAGTTGCCGCCCTTTTCGATCTCCCGCCGGACGGCGTCGAGGATCCGCGGGTGGGCGTGGCCGAGGCTGACCGCTCTCAGCCCCGCGCCGTACTCGATGTACTCGTTGCCGTCGACATCCCACACGTGGCCCCCGAGGCCGTGGGAGATGACCGGCGCCATCCCTTCGGGATACTGGTCCGAGCCCTTGGCGTAGGTGTGCGCGCCGCCGGGGATGACCCGGTGCAGCCGCTCGTCCGCCTGCGTGGAGCGCGGCAGGTTCGTTCCCATGTCGTGGCTCACCTCGTTGGTTTCAACGCCTCTTCGAGAGACGGCGCCCGTTCGTCCCGATCGCTGACCATTGTGACCGACAGCGGCCACGAAATGTCCAATTCAGGGTCTTTGTACGAAATCGTAATGTCTTCTTCAGGATTGTGGGCCCGATCGATGCGGTACGAAACGTCGGAGGGATCGGTGAGTGACTGGAAGCCGTGCGCGCACCCCGCCGGGATGTACACGGAAACCTGGGTCTCACCGGAAAGTTCGAAAGTTTTGATATTCCGGAATGTCGGCGAATCCGGTCGGAGATCCACCACGACGTCGAAGATCGCGCCCTGCGAACACCGCACCAGCTTCGCTTCGCCGGCCCCGCCGCGCAGGTGCATTCCGCGGACAACCCCCTTGCGAGAGCGGGAAAGGCTGTCCTGGACGAAGCCGTCCGGGTCGATGCCTGCCGACGCGACGACGTCGCGGTCGAACGTCCGGCTGAAGAAGCCGCGCTGGTCCGCGTGCGGGGTGGGTTCGAACAGATACGCCCCGTCGATCTCGGGCACCGGAATGGCCTTCATCGCCCACCTCCGAAGAGGGCCGCCGAAAGGGCGGCGAACTGGTCCTTGAGCCGTTGCGCGTTCATCTCGTTCCGTTCCAGGAGCGTCTGGCGCAGTTCCGCCGAGCGGTTCTCCAGTTCGGTGAACTGTTCGACGAGCCGGTCGAAGGCGACGGACTTCGCCCGCTGGGTGAAGTCTTCGAGACCCATCTCCGCCATGAGCACGTCGTTCTTCGGTGCGTACCCGATCGCCACGGTCGGTTTCGCGACCTTCAGGGCGCAGAGCACGTTGTGGTAGCGCGTGGCCACCACGCTGTCCACCGCCGCCATCTCGTGCATCAGCTCGTCCAGGGTCTCCACCGAAGCCGCCGTCACCAGCGGGGAATCGGTTTTCTCGAGGATCTCGTCGACGACCTGCCGGTCGATCCGGTCACCGATGAAGAGCCGGACTCCTCTGCCCTGGTCAACGAGCCACGCGACGAAACGGTTCATCGTGTCCACGTAGTGGCGGTAGATGCGGTCGGCCTCGGCGCGGTCGTCGTTGCCGCCGTAGTAGGCCATCACGCCGACGCCGACGGTGCCCGGCTCGCCGTCGCCGTCCGGGGTGGGGAGGGAGAACGCGAGGTCGGGATAGACCTGGTCGGCACGGGTGTCGACGCCCATGGCGCGCATGGCGTCGCGCGAGATGTCGTCGCGGTACGAGCGGTAGGCGGCGAGCCGGCCGGACCAGCGGACCAGTGTCCGCGTGGCTCGGGCGCTGATGTGGTTCGCACCGACGCAGACGAGCGCCACCTTGGTGCCGAAGAGGCGCCCGGCGGCCGAAAGGAGGAAGAGCGAATACGGGAAACCCCAGGGACGCAACGGAAGCGTCGCTTCGAGCACGCCCATGCCGGGCACGATGACGACGTCCTGCTTCCGGACCCAGGCCGCGGTGCGCGCGATGTCGACCAGCTTGCCGAAGCCCTTGAGGGCGACCGAGCGCAGGCCGGACGCTGTCTCGTACTCCGACTGGTTCCAGTGCAGGGGCGTGGCGTCGAGGCCGTACCGCTCGCGGACGATCTCCGGGCCGCCGACCAGGGCGCCCAGGACCGCGTCCGGGTACTCGGCGCGCAGGTAGCCGAGCACGGCTTCGAGGGAACCGTCGTTGCCGAGGTTCCCCGAGCCGAGCAGGCCGAAGACGCCGACGCGTGGTGCGCGTTTCACGCGAGCCTGCCTTCCCGGCCGGCCACGATCTCGTTGACCGTGGCGACGTCCGAGGCGGTGGGTGCGCGGTCCTCGACGCGTTCGCCGTGGCCGGAGCGGGCCCGGTTGGTCAGCCAGGCGCCGAGGTGACCGAAGCACTCGCGCTTGTCGGCGGCCGAGATCGGTGCGCGCCGGATCAGGTCCGCGAACCCGTAGATGTACTCGCCGAGCAGGCGGACGGTGGGATTCCGGAGCCGGTTCGCGCGCCGCGGGTCCAGATTCGCGCACCGGCTCCGGATGGTCGGGTTGGCCCGTTCCGCGCGGCCGGGGTGGTCGCGGCGGAAGTAGAGCAGCTCGGGCACCTGGTAGAACGGGCCGTGCAGGGCCATCTCGGCCGAGTAGGTCCGGTCGGCGTGGTGGTAGCTGTCGAGCGGCTTGACGCGGCGGAGGACGTCGGCGCGGATGACGCCGTAGAAGTCGTCGCCGCCCGGCTCGAACAGGATGCCGCGGAACCGGTCCGGCGCGTGCCGGGAGCCGGTGTTCAGGGTGTACTCGAGCGGCTGGACGATGCGGCCGTCGCCGTCGATGATCGCCTGGTCGCAGTGGGCGAGGATGACGTCCGGGCGCTCGTCGAGGGCCTCGACGCACCGCTTGAGCAGGTCGCGGGCGTAGAGGTCGTCGTGGGAGACCCACTTGAACAGCTCGGTGCGGGACACGTCGAACACGAAGTTGTGGTTCGGCGTCGCGCCGATGTTCTTCGGCTGGCGGACGTAGCGGATCCGCGAGTCCTTGTCGGCGTAGCGGCGGCAGATCTCGTCGGTGCCGTCGGTGGAGGCGTTGTCCGAGATGATCAGCTCGAAGTCCTCGAAGGTCTGGCCGAGCAGGGCGTCCAGCGACTCGGCGAGGTACTCCTCGCCGTTGTACACCGGGAGGCCGAGGCTCAGCCGCGGGACGGTGGTCATGGAGTCCTCATTCCTTGATCGGCTCTTTGATCGGCTCGAACACCACGGTGGGGTCGTCGGCCCCCGGCGGCACGTACTCGCGAAGCCCGAGCCGCAGCTGCAGCCACCAGACGACGGACCCGCTGAGCGTGGCCGTCGCGACGCCCCACGCGGACCCGGCCGCGCCGCCGAGGAACGCGCCGGTGATGCCGAACGTGACGTAGAACAGGGACGCGACCAGCTGGGAGCGCAGGCTCCGCTTGGCCGAGCCGAGGGCGCGCAGACCGGCCGCGGCGCCCGTGGCGAAGCTCGCGCCGACCACGGCGAGGGTGACCGGGAGGATCAGCGGGGACGACGAGTCCCACACCGAGCCCATCACCCACCGGCCGGCGCGGTCGGGTACCAGGAGGAGCAGGCCGAGGCCCCAGCACAGCGCCGCGGCGGCCTGACCGCCGCCGAGGATCACGCAGAAGTGCTTCAGCCGGTGCGGCGCCCGCTGAAGGACCCGCGCGCCCTCGGCGACGGTGACCAGGGACAGCCCCATGAGCAGGGCCAGGAACGGGCCGAGGAGCTGTTCGGCGCCGCGGACCGCGCCGACCGCGGTGATCCCGGCGATGGCGCCGAGGCCGTAGGCCCGCAGCTGCGACGCGCCGCTGTTGCTGACGTTCTCGACCAGATAACGCATGCTCAGGTCGCGCTGGGTCCGGAGCCAGCCGAGCATCTCCCGCGGGTGCGGGAGGATCCCGGTCTGGAACCAGCCGTAGAGGGCCGCGGCCGCACCGGAAAGCCCCCACGCGAGCACGAAGGCGACCACCGTGTGGACCTGCGCGGCCACGTACAGCGCCGGGAGCAGGGCCACGCCCCAGACGCAGTCGTTGACGAACGCCCTCTTGCCCTCGCCCTTCGCGAAGAACGCGAACCGCCAGGCGTCCTGCAGGAGCAGGCCAGGCAACACCACGGCGAGCGCGACGAACGCGTCGCCGAGCGGCCCGCCCGCTGCCAGCCCGGCGATCAAACTGACCAGCCCGGTCCCGCAGCCGACCCCGATGGCCGTGCCGGACGCGCTCGCCACGCCCGTCCGCCACCGGTCCTCCGGGACGGCGCTGAACCGCACCATCAGCGGGTCGGTCGCCAGGCCGCGAGAGATGTTGAGCACCACGCCGTAGGTCACCCAGGCGAGGCTGAAGATGCCGAACGCGAACGTGCCGAGCGAGCGGGCCACGTACAGCCCGACGGCGAAGTTGGTCAGGCTGGACACCGCCTGGTCGCCGAGGCCCCAGCTCAACCGTCCGGCCATCGCGCGCACCGCGCCCGACCGGAAGATCGAGCGAGGCGCACGGCGATGGTTGGCCACGTCGCTCACTCCTTGACCAAGCCGGCGTCGTGCAGGGCCCGGGCCGCGACGTCGACGATGTCGAAGGGCAGCTCGGCGCGTTCGGCGATGTCCAGGAGTGAGTGCTCGCCGTCGGAGAGGTTGAGCACCCACAGCATCGCCATCTGGGCCTGCTTGGCGTCGCTGCGGCCGCCGAGCGAGTCGTACAGCCCGCGCTTGCCGAGCTGGGGCTCGCCGTACGGGCTGAGGTTGACGTACCGGCGGTTGCGGTCCAGCACCCCGAAGGCATCCCGCAAAGCGCCCAGCGTGTCCTCCATGGCCGCGGGCGAGACGAAGCCCGGGTTGTCGGCCGAGGTGTGGTACTCGGGGTAGCCCGCGTACGGCGTGCGCGTCAGCGAGCCGACGCCGAGGTTGAAGCCCGGCGAGCAGAACTGGCGCTCGTCGTAGCCATACGGCGAGAAGCCGACAACTCGATGCTCCCGCGAGCGCAGCACGTGCTGCATCACGCGGTCGATTTCGGCGTCGTCGCGGCGGGACTTCTTGTACGTCAACGCTCCCGGGTCGCCGGCGCAGGCCAGGACCAGCCCGTGCTTGACCTTCTCGATCCGCGAAGAGTTGCGCGCCAGCCAGGTGATCGAGCCGATCGTCCCCGGCATGAACAGGAACCGGTAGGTGTAGTGCGGCTGGGAAAGAGCCAGCTGCTGGGCCAGCGAGATGGCCACCGCGATGCCGGCGAGGTTGTCGTTCGCCAGCGACGGGTGGCACACGTGGCAGGACACGATGACCTCGTCGGTGACGCGCCCCGGGACGACGTGCTCGCCGTAGGTCAGTGAGCCGTCGGAAAGGGTCGAGTCGATGACGACGTCGTAGTCGCCGTCGGGCAGCGCGTCGAGCTTCTCCTGCGCGAGGCAGAAGCCCCAGGCCGGGGCGTAGTAGCTGGTCCGGTAGGGCACCCACGACGGCTGGTCCGGCAGCGTGTGCAGGTGCTCCCGCAGCTCGCTCAGCGGCATCCGCCGCGACACCGGGACGCTGTACCCGACGACGTGCAGGTTCGACTCCTGGAAGTCGATGACGCGCGAGCCGTCCGGCGAAGCGACGTACGCGTCCCGGATGTTCCACTCCTGCGGGATCGTCCAGTCCAGCACGGCCGTACCGGTCGGGACTTCGTGCCGGTCCAGCGCGATGTGCTCGCCGATGATGTCCAGGGTCTGCCGCACGCCGTCGCCGGTGATGCTGCGGCAGAGCGGGTACAGCCGCTCGACCAGGGCGTGCAGTTCCGCCCCGGTCCGCAGCTGCGGGCCCGCCACTACTTCCGCCGCAGGGTGGAGTCGACGCGGCCGGCTTCGCCCTCGCTGTTCAGCCAGGCCAGCCGGGTGAACAGCTGCTGGAACGACTCCCGGGTGAGCCCGAACTTGCGGTAGGCCTCGATGAGCTCGACGGCGCCGTCCTTGACCGACCAGTCGCAGGTGAAGCCGGGGATCGCCGCGCGGAAGCGCGAGAAGTCGACGCGGTAGGAGCGCGGGTCGGCGCCCGCCTCGCCGGTGATGTTCAGCGTCGAGCCCGGCACGGCCTCGACGACCTCCTGGGCGATCTCGGCGACCGTGACGTTGTTCTCCTCGGTGCCGATGTTGAAGGCCTTGTTGTGCACGGCCTCCTTCGGCGCGGACAACGCGGCCGCGAACGCGCGCGCGATGTCCTGGGCGTGCACCAGCGGCCGCCACGGCGTGCCGTCGGAGAGCACCAGCACCTCGCCGGACAGGTGCGCGTGCGCGGTCAGGTTGTTCAGCACGATGTCGCCGCGCAGGCGGGGCGAGTAGCCGAACGCGGTCGCGTTGCGCATGTACACCGGCGTGAAGTCGTCGTCGGCGAGCTCGTGGACGTCGGCTTCGACGCGCACCTTCGACTCCGCGTACGGCGTCACCGGCCGCAGCGGGGCGTCCTCGTCGACGAGGTTGTCGCCGCCCGCGCCGTACACCGAGCAGGTCGACGCGTAGATGTACCGCTGCACGCCGGCGTCCTTCGCCAGCTTCGCGAGCTTCACCGACGCGTGGTGGTTGATGTCGTAGGTCAGCTCCGGCGCGAGCGAGCCCAGCGGGTCGTTCGACAGCGCGGCCAGGTGGATCACCGCGTCGAAGCCCTCGACGTGCGAAGCGGTGACGTCCCGCAGGTCGACGGCGTGCCCGGCCGGGTCGGCGGGGGCGGGCCCGAGCAGGCAGTCCTCGAACAGCCCGGAGTCGAGGCCGACGACCTCGTGGCCGGCGGCGGCGAGCACCGGGGCCATCACCGTCCCCAGGTAGCCCTTGTGCCCCGTCAGCAACACCCGCATCGAATTCAACCCTTCAGGTCGAGAGTGAGTTTCTTGACGAAAAACGCTTCGGCGTACGTCGAGGCCGCTTCGATCCCGCGGATGCGGGCCAGCCCGAGGAAGGCCTCGCGGTCGTACCAGGGCCGGTGCCGCTGGGACGCGTAGTGCGCCTGCAGCAGCCGGACCTTCTCCTCGGCGACGTCGTCGTCGAGCGGCTGGTATACCGACGGGCTGCCGAGGTCGCCGTCCCATTTGACGATCTCGTAGCTCAGCGCCAGGTGGTCGCGGAACGCCGTCGGGACGAGCTTGGCGAGGCCGCGGTGGTCCTGGTGCGCGTCGTCGGTGCGCGGCGCCAGGATGACGTCCGGGTCGGTCCGCCGCCGCAGCTCTTCCAGGGCGTTCTTGGCCTCTTCCCAGTGCGCCGGGAAGCGCCCGTCCGGCAGCTTCAGCACGGTGACGTCGAGGTCCGCGCCCGGGCAGAACGCCGCCAGCGCCGAGCGCTCCTCGTCCTCGCGCGGCGTGCCGCCGCCGGACAGGACCAGCGCGTCGACCTTCAGCCCGGGACGTGAACCGCACAGCGTCAGCAGCGTGCCGCCGGCGCCGATCGCGATGTCGTCGCAGTGCGCACCGAGGGCGACGACGCCGCCGAGCCGTCCCGGCCGCAGCCCGATCACGCGATGCTCGCCGCGGGCTGCCGCTCCCACAACGCCCAGGGCCGCTCGCCGTGGGTGTAGGCGTAGTCCAGCGCCGCCCGCTCCTTGACCGTGTCGGTCGGCTTCCAGAACCCGCGGTAGGGGTAGGCGACCAGCCGGCCGCGCTTGGCCAGCTCGCCACAGCCGTCGGCGACCAGGTCGCCGTTCTCCGGGATGTGGTCGAACACTTCCTGCCGCAGCACGAAGTAGCCGCCGTTCTCCCACAGCGGCATTTCGCTCACCGCGGTGATCGAGCCGACCTTGCCGCCCTCGTCCATTTCCACGCAGTGGAACGACGACTGCGGCGGCACGACCATCATCGAGGCGCCCGAGTCGGAGTTGGAGAACCGCTCGATCATGTCGGGCAGCGGGACGTCGGACAGGACGTCGGCGTAGTTCGCGAGGAACATTTCGTCGCCGTCGAGGTACGGGCGCACCCGGCGCAGCCGCTCGCCGATCGGCGACTCGATGCCGGTCTGCACGAAGGTGATCGTCCAGTCCGCGATGTCGGTCGACAGCAGCTCCGCCTGCCCGTTGCGGAGGACGAAGTCGTTGGAAATGGTTTCCTGGTAGTTCAGGAAGAAGTTCTTGATGTGCGCCGCGCCGTAGCCGAGGCACAGGATGAATTCGGTGTGGCCGAAATGCGCGTAGTAGCGCATCACGTGCCAGATGAGCGGTCTCGGACCGACCATCGCCATCGGCTTCGGGACGTCGTCGGCCGCGCCGTTGCGCATCCGCATCCCGTAGCCACCGCAGAAGAGAACGACCTTCACGTCACTGCACCTCGACGATTTCCAAGTGGGGAATCGGGAACACGAGCTTTCCGCCCCAGGCCCCGATGTAGGAGAGTTGTTCGGTCAGTTCCTCCCGGAGGTTCCACGGGAGAACGAGCACGTAGTCGGGCCGGTCGGCTTCGATCCGCTCCGGGGGCAGCACCGGGATGCGCGTGCCCGGGGTGAACCGGCCGTGCTTGTACGGATTGCGATCGACCGTGTACTGCAGCAGGTCCGTCCGGATGCCGCAGTGGTTCAGCAGGGTGTTGCCCTTGCCCGGGGCGCCGTAGCCGACGACGGTCTTCCCGTCGTTGCGCGCCTCGATGAGGAACTTCAGCAGGTCCAGCCGCACGCGGGTGACGCGCTCGGCGAACTCGGTGTACCCGGACAGCTCGTGCAGCCCGGCGGACTTTTCGCGCTCCAGCTCGTCGGTCATCCGCTCGCTGGGCTCGTCGGCCACCTCGGCCGGACGCGCCCACAGCCGGATCGACCCGCCGTGCGTCGGCACCAGTTCGACGTCGACCACGGTCAGCCCGCCGGTCGCGAGGGCCCGGCGCGCGGATTCGACCGTGTAGTACTGGAAGTGCTCGTGGTAGATCGTGTCGTACTGGTTCTTTTCGATCAGCGTGAGCAGGTGCTGGACCTCGATGGAGACCCAGCCGTCGTCCGCGACCAGGGCGCGCAGGCCCTTGGTGAAGCCGAGGACGTCGGGGATGTGCGCGTAGACGTTGTTCGCGGCCACGAGGTCGGCCGGCCCGTGCTCCTCGCGCACCTTCAGGCCGGTTTCCTCGGAGAGGAAGGCCGTCAGGGTGGGCACGCCGGCGTCACGCGCCGCCTGCCCGACGTTCACCGAAGGTTCCACGCCCAGACACCGGATCCCGTGCCCGACGACGTGCTTGAGCAGGTATCCGTCGTTGCTCGCCACCTCGACGACGAACGACTTCTCGCCGAGCCCGAGCCGCTCGACCGAGCCGTCGACGAACCGCTTCGCGTGCTCGACCCACGACGTCGAGAAGGACGAGAAGTACGCGTACTCGGTGAAGGTGTCGTCGGGGTCGATCAGCGGCGGGATCTGGGCGAGCCAGCAATCGGTGCACACCTTCAGGTGGAGCGGGAAGGTGGCTTCCGGCTCGTCGAGCTGCTCCGCCGTCAAAAATCGCTCACACGGGGGAGTCGCGCCGAGGTCGACGACACTGGCCGTGTTTGTCGAACCGCAGAGTCGACATGTGGTCATCTACCAGGCTCCTTGGCTCGCGGTCGCGATATGCGTTAGACACGTCGAGCAGGGGTGGATCGCCGTTACACCGGGGCGCGAGCGCCAGGTGGACCGATTCGGAACCGCAACCTGAGGCGGTAAACTGTGGCAGAGATCACCGAGGGTACCCGTCCGGACCCGTAACGTCCACAGTGGACCGCCCCTAGGCTGGCCGGATGACTTCGGAGACGGGCCCCCGCCTCAGCGGGTTCAGGGGCGTGGTGCTGACGGTCCGCTTCCTGACCGAGCTGGTCCTGCTGGGCGGCCTGGCTCTGGCAGGCAGCCAACTCGGCGGCGGGGTCGTGCCGGCGATTGTCGACGCGGTCCTGCTGCCGGTCGCCGCGGCCGCGCTCTGGGGCCTGTTCATCGCCCCGCGGGCACGCCGCCGCCTCCCGGAACCGGCCCGCTTCCTGCTGGAGTTCGCCCTCTTCGCGGTCACCGGCGTGGTGCTGGCACTGCTGGGCTGGCTGGTCACCGGCATCGTGGTGGCGGTCGCCGGGATCGGCATCGCGGCGCTCACCCGGGTGGCCGCCAAAGACGGCTGAACGCACCGGAGCCGTCCGGCGGAAAGGGTTCCGGCGAAGGGCGGGTCAGAAGTCGCGGACGAGGAAGATCCTGCCGTGCAACGGGTCCGTGACCCACACCGTGCGCGTGCGCTGGTCGACGGCGACGGCGCCGGGGTTGATGCCCAGCGACAGCTCGCCGCTCAGCGTGCCGGCCGTGCCGTCGACCCGGCCGATCCCGTTCTGCCCGCCGTTGGTGTACACCGTGTTCGTGCCCTGGTGCACGGCCAGCGCGGACGATTCGCTGCGCAGCAGCACGGTCTTGCGCTCGGTGCGCGTCCCGGCGTCCACAATGGACATGTGGTGGATGCCGGAGTTCGCGACGTACACCGTGCCGCTGTCGTAGTGCACCGCGACACCGGTCGGATTGCGCCCGACCTTCACCGAAGCGACGAACTTCCCGGTGTCGATGGAGAAGACCTCGACCGAATCCGTGGTGGTGCTGGCGCAGTAGGCGAGCTTGCGGCCGGGGTCGACGCCGATCCCGGCGAGGCTCGGCTTCGGGCCCGGCACGAGCGCCACCAGCGTGCAGCTCACGCCGTCGAGCACGGCGAGCGTGCCGGTGCTGCCGCTGGCCGCGTAGACGCGGTCGGCCCGCTCGTCGACCGCGAGCGCCGACGCGCCGGCGCCCGCGCCGACGACGCTCACCAGGTCGTGGGTCCGGCCGTCCAGTACCACCACGGTGCCCGCCGGCGGGTTCGCGACGTAGACCCGGCCGGCCTTCGCGTCGACCGCGACGTCGCGGGGTTCGCCGCCGACGTGGAGCACCTCGTCGATCGACGCGCTACGGGGATCCACGACCGACACCGTCCCGGCCTGGGGATCGGTGACGTAGCCGAGGCCGGTGACAGGGTTCACCGCGACCCGGTCCGGCGCCCCGCCGAGGTCGATCGACCGGACGTCCTCCGCCCACGCGGACCCGGGCAGCGCGAGGACCCCGGCACCCGCTGTGACCAGCGTGAACAGGGTTCTCCGGCGTAGCACGCCACCGGGCATCGCCGCCGTCCTTTCGTCTTCCAGCCGCCTCCGCTCGTGATCGACTTCCTGCCGAGCGTAACCCGCGCCATCACCACGTGAAGGAACTTCGCGTCCCCCGATCGCGTTGTTTCCACTGGGTAACCCACTTGGAGAGCGGACGGAGGCGAGCGCGCGTGCACGGGCACCAGAACGGACTCAAGACGGCATTGCTGCTCGGCCTGCTGTCGGCGATCATCGTCGCGATCAGCGGGCTCTTCGGCCGGGGTGCCCTGGTCATCGGCCTGGTCATCGCCCTGGGCATGAACGCGTTCGCCTACTTCAACTCGGACAAGCTGGCGTTGCGCGCGATGCGGGCGCGTCCGGTGTCCGAGGTCGAGCAGCCCGCGATGTACCGGATCGTGCGCGAGCTCGCGCACGTCGCCCGCCAGCCGATGCCGCAGCTCTACCTCAGCCCGACGGCCGCGCCCAACGCGTTCGCGACCGGCCGCAGCCCGCGCCACGCCGCGGTGTGCTGCACCACCGGCATCCTGGAGCTGCTGAACGAGCGTGAGCTGCGGGCGGTGCTCGGCCACGAGCTGTCCCACGTCTACAACCGCGACATCCTCATTTCGTGCGTCGCCGGTGCGCTGGCCAGCTTGATCAGCGTGCTCGCGAACATCGCGCTGTTCTTCGGCGGCAACAACCGCGACGGCAGCCCGCTGGTCAGCCTGATGCTGATCTTCGTCGGGCCGATCGCGGCCGCCGTCATCCGGATGGGTGTCAGCCGATCGCGGGAGTACCAGGCCGACGCGTCCGGCGCGGAGCTGACCGGTGACCCGCTGGGCCTGGCCTCGGCGCTGCGGAAGCTGGAGGCCGGGACGCGGGCGCGGCCGCTGGTGGCGGAGCCGCAGCTGGTCTCGCAGTCCCACTTGATGATCGCGAACCCGTTCCGTCCGGGCGAGGGCCTCAGCAAGCTGTTCTCGACCCACCCGCCGATCGAGGACCGGATCCGCCGGCTCGAGGAGCTGGCCCGCCGCCAGTTCTAGGCGGTGGCTCCCGCCGCTGCGGCGACGGCCTTCACGTAGTCGCCGTAGCCGGACTTCGCCAGCTTCTCGCCCAGCGTGTAGCACTCGTCGGCGTCGATGAAGCCCATGCGCAGCGCGATCTCTTCGAGGCACGCGATGCGTACGCCGGTGCGGTGCTCCAGCACCTGCACGAACTGGCCCGCCTCGAGCAGCGAGTCGTGCGTGCCGGTGTCGAGCCAGGCGAACCCGCGGCTGAGCTCGACCAGCGTGGCGCGGTCCTGGCGCAGGTAGGTGAGGTTGACGTCGGTGATTTCGAGCTCACCGCGCGCCGACGGCGCCAGCGACCGGGCGATGTCGACGACCTGGTTGTCGTAGAAGTACAGCCCGGTGATCGCCTTGTTCGACCGCGGCTTCACCGGCTTTTCCTCGATGGTGATCAGCTTGCCGTCCGGACCGACCTCGCCGACGCCGTAGCGCTCGGGGTCCTTGACCGGGTAGCCGAACAGGACGCAGCCGTCGAGCTCGCGCACGGCCTGCTGCAGGCGGCCGGAGAAGCCCTGGCCGTAGAAGATGTTGTCGCCGAGCACGAGCGCCACGTCGTCGTCGCCGATGAAGTCCGCGCCGATCACGAAGGCCTCGGCCAGGCCGTTCGGGCTGGGCTGCTCGGCGTAGGAGAACGAGACGCCGAACTGGTCGCCGTTGCCCAGCAGTTTGCGGAACATCGGGAGGTCGGTGGGGGTGGAGATGACGAGGATCTCGCGGATCCCGGCCAGCATCAGCACCGAGATGGGGTAGTACACCATCGGCTTGTCGTAGACCGGGAGCAGCTGCTTCGACACCGCCTGGGTGATCGGGTGCAGGCGGGTCCCGCTGCCTCCGGCCAGCACGATGCCCTTCATGAACTGTCTCCCTCTCCTCGGCGACCTCGACCCGCCCCACCCTACGGGCCGGTCTGGTGTCCAAGTGAAGAATGGCTAGAAGGCCGGTCCCTTGCCGAAGTAGGCTCGGCAGCCGGCGTTGTCCTCGGTCGCGATCTCCAGCACGTTCCGGCCGTCGTCGACCGGCAGCAGCGTCGAGGAGTAGTTGGGGCAGAAGTTGTTCCAGATGCCGGTGATGTGCACGGGAGCGGGCAGCTCGTACCAGTGGCCGCTGCCGAAGTCGTCGTTCGCCAGCAGCACCTGGCCGTTCTGCGGCCGCGGCTTGCCCTTGGCGTCGGTGTAGATCTGCCCGACCATGACGATCCGCACACCGTTCGGGCCGCCGGGGAACAGCGTGATCGTCTGCGCGTGCTGGAAGTAGCCGCCGTCGGCGGTCTCGACCCGGGTGCCGGGGTCGGCGGGATCACCCCAGTTGGCGCCGTCGGGCGAGATCTTGAAGTACGGGTCGCAGTAGCGGTCGCGGAAGTTGCAGATCTCGTAGGCGAAGTAGTAGCGGCCGTCGGGCAGCCGCCGGATGATCGGCATGCCGGGCCGGACGCGGTCCGGCGGGATCGCCATGGTGAGCTGCTTGGTGCCCCAGGTCACGCCGTCGGTCGAGGCGACCCGGTTGAGCACCTGCGCGTACTTCGGCGCCTGCGTCTCGTCGGCGAAGTGGAGCCACAGCGTGCCGCCGGCGTCGACGGTGAACTCCGGCTCCCAGATGCCGTCGATGTTGTGCGACCGCGCGGCCTCGGACAGGAAGGTCCACGAGCGGCCGCCGTCCCGGCTGGCCCAGACCCGGATCCCGACGCGGCGCCGCGGCCCGGCGTCCTGCCGGTAGGACGCAGCCCACAGCAGCGTGCCGGCCCGGAGCTTGCCGACGCGCTGCGGCAGCTCGTAGACGGTTCCGCAGCACATGCCGGACCAGCCCTCGTCGTCGTGGATCTCGCCGATCTCGTGGAACGACTCGCCCTCGTCGGTGCTCTCCAGGACCGGGGTGAACTTGCCACCGGCGTCTTCGCTGGACAGCGTGGCGATGATGCGCCCGCGGCCGACGACGGAGTGCTCGAGCCGGATCAGCCGCGCGTAGGCGCCGAAGCCGGGCACGAGCTGCCGGCGCTCGGCGGCGTTCGCCGGCGTCAGCATCGCCGCGACGGAGGTGAGCGTCAGCACGAAGACGAGCAAGCGGCGCATCGTTGACCCCTTTCCACGCGGTGACGGCGCGATTACAACACGCAGCCGGCGGGGTTGGGCGGGAGTCACGCGGCCCATTCGCGCGTTCGGGTGACGGATCATGCGGTAACGCTCCGGCAAAGGTCGCCGAAAGATCACGGGAGGGGCCAGTGGCGGGTCCCGAGGGGGAACGATGAAATTCAGGCTGTCCTGGTTGCTGCTCGTGGTGCTGACCTCGGCGTGCGCGCCCGCCGGCGGCTACGGCGAGATCCTCGAAAGGCCGTCCGGCCATCCGGCCGCGACGGTTCCCCTCACCACACCGCCCAGGCCGGCCCCACGCGACCTGCCGGCCGAAACGCACACGGGCAAGGGCAGCGGCGAGTTCACCACGAGCTGGCCCGCCGATCAGCTGGGCTTCTTCACGTTCGACTGCCCGAAGTGCTCGGGCAACGTGCTGATCGACACGGACGGCGGCGAGGACGGCCTGGTCAACGCGATCGGCGCGTACAAGGGCACGACGTGGCTGAACACGTACCCGGACCGGCCGACGAGGACGGTGACGATCCGCGCGACCGCCGCATGGACGGCGACGATCGCGGACCACCGGAGCTTGACGACAGCGGAGAGCGGCAAGCCGGCGAAAGGCACGGGCGACGCGGTCCTGAAGCTCCCGGCCGGGGTGACACGCGTCCAGTTCGCGGCGAAGACGCCCAACAACGTCGCGCTGTGGGTGATCTCCCCGGAGAAGCGCGACCTCCTGGTCAACGAGATCGGCGACACCCAGGTGGAATGCGACGTCCGCGGTCCGGCCCTGCTGAGGGTGGACGGCTACGAGGCGAGCTGGACGCTGACGCCGTCCTGAGCGGGCACCCGGAGCCCGGGTGCCCGCGGCGGCGTCACCGGTAGTTGGTGAACTGCAGCGCGATCTCGAAGTCCTTGCCCTTCAGCAGGGCGATGACCTCCTGCAGCTGGTCCTTCTTCTTGCCCGAGACCCGCAGCTGGTCGCCCTGGATCTGGGCCTGCACGCCCTTCGGGCCCTCGTCGCGGATGAACTTGGCGATCTGCTTCGCCTTGTCCGAGGCGATGCCCTGGAGGATCTTGCCCGAGACCTTGTAGATCTTGCCCGACAGCGCCGGCTCGTCGGCTTCGAAGGCCTTCAGCGAGATGCTGCGCTTGATCAGCTTCTCCTTGAACACCTCCACCGCGGCCAGCGCGCGCTCCTCGGTCTCGGATTCGATCGTGACCGCCTCCTCACCGGCCCAGCTGATCGCCGTACCCGTGCCGCGGAAGTCGAACCGCGTCCCGAGCTCCTTGCTCGCCTGGTTCAGCGCGTTGTCCACCTCCTGGCGGTCGACCTTGCTCACGACGTCGAAAGAGGGATCCGCCACGTGTCCTCACACCTCGTACTCGCTAGTCAGGGGCCACCCAGCCTAGCCCCCACCGGGGGATGGGTATCCCGGTTGACCCCCACCGAGGACCCTTGGGTAAGCTTCTCCCCGGCCGGTACGACCGGCCTGGGCGGGTTACCCGAGTGGCCAAAGGGGACTGGCTGTAAACCAGTTGGCTTATGCCTACGGGGGTTCGAATCCCTCACCCGCCACCCTCGTTCGTCGAGAGCCCTGTCTGCGGAAAGCGCAGACAGGGCTCTCTTCGTTGTGTCCTTTGGGGGTCGAATCCCCAAGCCCCCGCCAAGGGGCTCCGCCCTCTGGACCCCCGGCCGTGGTCGCCCTGGTGGGCAAGTGCCTGTTTCACTGTGGGAACCGTCGCTCAAATGGACTAGGCGATTTCGCAGTCGGGTGCGGTTAATTCGGCGATTGGCTCCGGGTGGTGATGGTGACGTATTTCCGGCGTCTTGTCCTCGAGCTCGTGTGGTTCGATTCGTTGGTTGTTCTTGGCGCGGTTGGTGTCGATTTTCGCTGGTGACTGCAGGTAACGGGGCTGTTCGTCGGCTATGTGTTATTTGGGGGATATCGTCTGGTGATCCGCTGGTTGTCCGGTGGATCGACGATTCGGATGGCTTCGATGGACAATTCGGCCGAAGGCTCGTTCGGCCTTTCGACCTTATTTCTGAAACGTACCTGATCGCGCGTAACAGCTTTCTTGAGCGACTCGACCCCAGTTCGGGGTGCAGGGCTTCCGGGGAATTCACCGAGCCGTTGGAGGAGCACATGTCCACTACCGCGACGTTGCGACCCGTCCGTGAGGAACTGGTCCGGGTGCAGTACGCCGAGCCCGCGCTCGTCGCCGGCTACGCGAACGACCACGCCGGATGGGGACCCACCGCGCGCTACCACCATTCGCGGCGCCACGCCATCGACCAGGTCCTCGACGGCTGCCCCGGCGGCGACCTGCTCGACGTCGGCTGCGGGCCGGGGATGATGGTGCGCCACCTGCTCGACACGCGGCGTGGCGACTTCCGCATCACCGCGTGCGACCAGTCCCCGGCGATGGTCGACGCCGTCGCGGCGCGGGCCGGCACCGAGGTGCGGCTGTCCGTCGGGGACATCCAGGAGATGCCGTTCGCCGACCGGCAGTTCGACGTCGTCCTCGCCATGGGCGTCCTCGAGTACACCGACGCAGCGCTCGCCCTGCACGAAGTCGCCCGCGTCGCGCGGCCCGGCGGGCTCGTCGTGACGACGATGCTGAACCCCAAGAGCCCGTACCGGCTCTTCGAATGGGGCGTCTTCTGGCCCGCCCGCCGGACCCTCGGCGCACTGGAACGCGCCGTCGGTGTCCCGCCGTCGAGACGGCACGGCGCCCGCCGCACCGGGATCGTCGCGCTCACCCCGCGGCGCCTGCGGGAACTCCTGTGGCGCGCGGGCCTGCAACCGGAGGAGGTCATCGCCTACGACGTCACCGCGTCGGTGCCGCCGTTCGACCGCCTGGTCCGCCGCTGGGACCGCTCGTGGCGCGCGCACCCGGAGACGACGATCGCCCGCGGCGCGAAGCGCTGGCTCGGCACCGGGTACCTGATCGCCGCCCGGCGGCTCTGAACGCGAAGAACGGCCGGTTTCCGCGGGGACGGGAAACCGGCCGTTCTCCAGGTGGCGGCGCTCGGGGTTACGCCGCCTGGGGAACCGGCGTCGAAGCCGGGGTCAGGGCGAGGTCCAGGACCTCGCGGACGTTCGCCACCGCGTGGACGTCCAGCTGGGCGAGCACCTCGGCCGGGACGTCGTCGAGGTCCGGCTCGTTGCGCTGCGGGATGATCACCGTCTTCATCCCCGCGCGGTGCGCGGCCAGCAGCTTCTGCTTGACGCCACCGATCGGCAGCACCCGGCCGGTCAGCGACACCTCGCCGGTCATCGCGACGTCCGCGCGGACCACGCGGCCGGAGAGCAGCGACGCCAGCGCCGTCGTCATCGTGACGCCCGCCGACGGCCCGTCCTTCGGGACCGCGCCCGCCGGGACGTGCACGTGGATGCCGCGGTTCTTCAGGTCACCGACCGGCAGCTCCAGCTCCGCGCCGTGCGAACGCAGGTAGGACAGCGCGATCTGCACCGACTCCTTCATCACGTCGCCGAGCTGACCGGTCAGCTGCAGCCCGGACGCGCCGGACTCCTGGTCCGCCAGCGACGCCTCGATGTAGAGGACGTCACCGCCGGCCCCCGTCACCGCCAGGCCGGTCGCCACGCCCGGGGTCGCCGTGCGCTGGGTCGACGCCGGCAGCGACGACTCCGGGATGTGCCGGGGCCGGCCGAGGTACGTGTCCAGATCAGCGGCGTCCACCGTCAGCGGCAGCGCGACCTCGTCCAAAGCCACCTTCGTCGCGATCTTCCGCAGCACCTTCGCGATCGTCCGGTTCGCGTCGCGCACACCCGCCTCACGGGTGTACTCGGCGGCGATCCGGCTGAACGCGGCGTCCGTCAGGACGACGTCCGAAGTGGCCAGTCCGGCGCGCTCCAGCTCGCGGGGGAGCAGGTGGTCGCGGGCGATGGTGACCTTCTCGTGCTCGGTGTAGCCGTCCAGCGTGACGAGCTCCATGCGGTCCAGCAGCGGGCCGGGGATGGTCTCGAGCGCGTTGGCCGTCGCCAGGAACACGACGTCGGACAGGTCCAGCTCGACCTCGAGGTAGTGGTCGCGGAACGTGTGGTTCTGCTCCGGGTCCAGCACTTCGAGCAGCGCCGCGGTCGGGTCGCCGCGGTAGTCGGCGCCGACCTTGTCGATCTCGTCGAGCAGCACGACCGGGTTCATCGAGCCGGCTTCCTTGATGGCGCGGACGATCCGGCCGGGCAGCGCGCCGACGTAGGTGCGGCGGTGGCCGCGGATCTCCGCTTCGTCGCGGATGCCGCCGAGGGCGACCCGGACGAACTGGCGGCCCATGGCCTTCGCGACGGACTCACCCAGCGACGTCTTGCCGACCCCGGGAGGGCCCGCGAGGGCGAGCACCGCGCCGGAACGCCGTCCGCCGACCGGGCCGAGACCCGATTCCGCGCGACGCTTGCGCACGGCCAGGTACTCGATGATGCGTTCCTTGACGTCGTCGAGGCCGGCGTGGTCGGCGTCCAGGACGGCCCGCGCCGCGGCGATGTCGTAGACGTCCTCGGTGCGCTCGTTCCAGGGCAGCTCCAGGACGGTGTCCAGCCAGGTGCGGATCCAGCCGCCTTCGGGGGACTGCTCGGACGTGCGGTCCAGCTTGTCCACTTCGGACAGTGCGGCCTTCTTCACGTGCTCGGGCAGGTCGGCGGCTTCGACGCGGGCGCGGTAGTCGTCGTCCTGCGCGGTGCCGTCGAGCTCGCCGAGCTCCTTGCGGATGGCTTCGAGCTGGCGGCGCAGCAGGAATTCCTTCTGCTGCTTCTCCATGCCCTCGGCGACGTCCTTGCGGATCGTGTCGGTCACCTCGAGCTCGGCGAGGTACTCCTTGCTCCACTCGAGCGCCTTCTCGAGGCGGGCGCTGACGTCCAATGTGGACAGCAGCTCGAGCTTCTGGCCGGTGTCGAGGTACGGCGCGTTGCCGGACAGGTCGGCGACCGCGGACGGCTCTTCGACCTGCTGGACGGCGTCGATCAGCTGCCAGCCGCCGCGCTGCTGGAGGATCGACATGACGACGGCCTTGTACTCGGCCGCGAGCTGCGCGGTCCGGTCGTTCGTGGTTTCGGGGGCGTCCTCGGCGTGCACCCAGCGGGCGGCGCCGGGGCCGTCGGCGATCCGGCCGACGAGCGCGCGGCCGGTGCCGCGCAGCAGGACGGCGGCCTTGCCGCCGGGCACGCGGCCGATGCGCTCGACCGTCGCGACGGTGCCGAATTCGGCGTACTCGCCGTGGACGCGCGGGACGATCAGGACTTCGGCTTTGGTGGCCGCGGAAGAGCGGATGCCGGGGAAGGACGCCTGGCTCGGCGTCTTGGCCTGGGCGGACTCCACCGCTGCCCGCGTCTCGGTGTCGGTCAGGTCGAGCGGGACGACCATGCCCGGCAGCACGACGTCGTCATCGAGCGGGAGCACGGGCAGGAGGCGGGTGTCGGACATGTGCACTCCTCGTGTAGTTGAGTCTGCCTAGCTCAACTCTCCGATGGGCATGTTTGTTTCCCCAAGCGCGTTCGCCCACAGCGATCAAGAAAAGTGCAGGTCAGGGCCCTGGTCGACGCGCGACGGCGCACCAAGCGAACTCGTCCGGCTCGTCGGACGGCCCGATGAAGTACATGACCGTGATCATCAGCAGGCACACCGGCCCGACCAGTCGATCAGCTCCCGCGTGACGTCGTCCGAACTCGCGGTCGACCGCCCAGTGGTGCGTTCCGCCCAGGTACCAGTCGTAGACGCGCGCCGCGGACGGCTTCTCCGTGTCGACCCCGGCGGGCGCGATCGGCGCGGTATCGCTCATGCACCCGGTTTCTCCGCGACGGCGCACCACGCGAACGGGCGGGCCTCCGCCTCCAGGGCGTTGATCTTCCGGTCGGGCCGCCAGTCCGGCAGGTGCACGATGCCCGGCTCCAGCACGGTCCAGTCGCCGAACAGCGGCTCGATCTCCTCGCGGTCGCGCAGCCACACCGGGTTGCTCGTCTTCCGGTACTGCTCGACGAACCAGCGCAGCCCCTCCAGGTACGGGCCGTCGCCGTCGCCCTCGCTCATCTGCGAGATCGCCAGCCAGCTGCCCGGCGCGAGCGCGTTCCGGTACGCCTCCAGCAGGCCTTCGGGGTCGTCGTCCGGCCCGACGAAGTGCAGTACCGCCGCCATGATCAGGCAGACCGGCTTCGAGAAGTCGATGAGCCGCTTGGTCTCTTCGGCGCGCAATACGGCCTTCGCGTCGCGCATGTCGGCCTGGACGATGCCGGCCCAGTCGGTCGCCACGCCTTCTTCGAGGATGAGTGTCGCGTGGGCGACGGCGACCGGCTCGTAGTCGACGTAGACGACCTTCGCGTCGTGGTCCTCGGGCAGCTCGGCCTCGACGACCTCGTGCACGTTCCCGGCCGTCGGGACCCCGGAGCCGAGGTCGACGAACTGCCGGATCCCGGCCCGCAGCGCCGCCCGCACCGCGCGGTTCATGAACTCGCGGTTCTGCTTCGAGCCCGGGCGCACGAGCGGCCACTGCTGCTCCATGCGCCTGCCGAACTCGCGGTCCACGGCCCAGTTCTGCGTACCGCCCAGGTACCAGTCGTAGATCCGGGCCGCGGACGGCTTCTCGGTGTCGACGCCTTCGGGCGCTCTCGGCGCGGCGTCCCGCTGCTCGGTCACTTTCAGGCTCCCCTCGCGGCTCCCGGGCCTAAGCCTATAAGGACCGGGCACCGAGGGTAATCCTCCAGAGGTTCACCGAACGGCTGGTCGACGCTGCCAGTACGTCCACAGCGGGCGGTAGCCCTGCGCGTACCAGAACGGCGTCGACAGCGGGTTCGCCGCTGCGTGGTGCAGCAGGACGACGTCGGCGCCCTCCTCGTCGAGGACGTGGTGCGCGTGCGTGGCCAGCGCCGTGCCGACGCCGGACGACCGCGCGGCCTCGGCGACGGCCAGTGACGACAGGTAGCCGACGCGGGTCGCGGCGACGCGGTCGCTGATCCAGCCGGTCTCGCCGGGGTGCTGGACGTTCACCATGCCGAGCGGACGGCCGTACAGCTCCGCGATCCACAGCGGCGGCTCGGGCCGGTTCAGCTGCTCGGCGAGGTCCTTGGCCATGATGTCCTCGACGCCGGCGCGCCAGTTCACCGTGCCGTACTGGGCGTCGTACGAGTGCAGCTCCATGCCGAGCGCCACCACGGTTTCGAGGTCGCCGGGCTCGGCACGGCGGATCTTGACCCCCGGCGTCCCGCGCGGGCTTCCCGGGATCAGCCGCTCGGCCGGGCGGACCGCGATCACCCGCAGCGGCGCGAAGCCGTGGTGCAGCATTTCGCGCGCGCCGGCGGCGTCCCGGCTGGCGCGCGGGACGATCGCCGCGGTCTCCGTGTCGCCGCGCTCGGCGACCGCGCGCAGATGTTCATCCCATCGAGTGAGGAGTGCGTCGAGGGCGGCCGCCGGGTGCGGGCCGGCCAGCTGGAGGTCGAGCCGGTGCTCGGTCAGCGCCCGCCACGGCGCGTTCGGGGCGTCCTGGTCGACCTGGATGCGCGAGGCGAGGCCGGAGGCGGCCGAGTCGCCGGTCGCCACCTCCAGCACCACGGCGCTTTCGGCCGCTTCGAACGGAGAAGAACCGGGGAGCAGGGAATCCACCGCCGCGAGCCGCGCCGCGTGTTCGGTGGCAATCACGTCGCTGTGCATGGGCACATTGAAGCGCTACCTGGGCGTCCGTGTGCAGGGAACCACCCGGCTCCCGGCCACCCTGATGTCTTGCGGGGGTCCGGGTGGCGGAGCCCCCGGCCCGGGGCGAAGCCACGGTTGTCACAGTCACTCGGTGGTCCGTGCAGGTCAGCGCGTTCGAGGCATTGTTAACCCTGGGGTGATCTCCTACTGTCTCGAAAGGGACACGGGTACGCCCTCCGGGGTACGGTATGGCCCTTGTCCACACCCGAAGTCACGGATCAGCACCGGTGGACAAGCCGGGAGGGAAGGTCGGATGCCGGACACCAACGCCCACGGCGACGCCGTCGCGCAGGCGCAGCCCGGGCCGGGAGCCGCTTCCGGGACACCACCGCAGCCCGCCTCCGCCGAAGCCCGCACCGACGAACGCCGGTTCCGCGCGTACACCTTCACCGTCCTGACCATCGGGCTCGTCGCCGCGTTCGCCGTCGGCTCGTGGCTGCCGTTCCAGTGGGACACCAAGCTCCTGTGGATCGGGCCGGTGCTCGCGGTCGCCTTCCTGCTCGCCGAGCAGCTCGGCATCAACGTCGACGTCCGCAGCGGCATCTCCTGGACGATCTCCTTCACCGAGATCCCGCTCGTCATCGGGTTCTTCATCGCGCCGTTCGAGGTCGTGCTGGCCGCGCACCTGATCGCCGGCATCGGCACGCTGCTGGCGCGGAAGGTCGCCGGCCGCGTCCTCTACAACGCGGGCGCGTTCCTGCTCGAGATCACCGGCGCGTTCGCGGTCGCGGGGCTGGTGAAGTACCTCGCCGGCCCCGGTGACCGGATCCCGTGGCTCGCCGCGCTCGCGGGCACCCTGACCGCGCCGCTGGTGAGCACACTGCTCGCACTGGCCGCGGTTCGCGTGCTGCGACGCCGGATGCGCGTGAGCACCGCCGTCCGGCTCACCGGGCGGATCCTCGTCGTCGGCTTCGTCAACGCGTCCGTCGGCCTCTCCGGGTACCTCGTCATCTCGACCACGCCCAAGGCGTGGCCGCTGGTGCTCGCCGTCTTCCTCGGCCTCACCGCGCTGTACTGGGCGTACTCCGACCTGCTGCGCGAGCAGCGGGACATGGAGGCGCTCTCGGACGTCAGCCTGATGGTGGCCCGCTCCGGCCAGCAGGCCGCGGCGCGCCCGGCCAGCGGCGCCGACGAGCTCGTCGGCGGCGTCGACGTCCGCGAGTGGGCGACGATCGCCGAGCGCATCAAGGACCAGCTCGCCGCGGGCCGTGTCGTGCTGCGGCTGCGGCTGGAGCAGAAGGACACCATGCGGGTCGTCGTCGCGGGCGACGACCTGCCGCCCGCCGACCCCGCCGCCGACGACCCGCTGCTGCGGCTGCCCGGCGCACACGTCCGCCACTTCCGGATCACCGAGGCCAACCCCGACGTCCGCGCGGCGCTGCTCGACCGCGGCGCGCAGGAGGCGCTCGTCGTCCCGCTGCGCAGCGCGAACCGGCTGCTCGGCGTCGTCGAGGCGCACGACCGGCTGTCCCGCTGGCGCGGGTTCGGCAAGTACGACGTCCAGCTGCTCGGCACGATGGCCAGCCACCTCGCGACGTCGCTGGACAACCGGCGCCTGGTGGCGACGCTGCGCCACGACGCCTACCACGACCCGCTCACCGGGCACCTCAACCGGCAGGGCTTCCGCCAGGTGGCGAAGGAGCCGTTGCGGGACTTCGCCAACGCTGTGGTGCTGCGGATCGACCTCGACGTCTTTTCGACGGTCAGCGACGCGCTCGGCTACGCCTGGGCCGACCGGATGGTCGTCGCCGCCGGCCGCCGCATCCGCGACGCGCTCGGCCCCGACGTCCCGCTCGCCCGCCTCGAAGGCGCGTCCTTCGCGGCGCTGCTCGTCGGCTGCCCGCCGGAGGACGCCCACCACGCGGCCGAACGGCTGCGGCAAGAGCTCTCCGCGCCGTACCCGGTCGACCGGCTGTCGGTCGAGGCGAACGCGATGATCGGCTACGCGACGACGTCCACGGACGAACCCGGCGACGTCGTCGACGTCGAAGGCCTGCTGCAGCGCGCCGACGTCGCCGTCCGCGCGACGAAGGGCGGCGAAGAGGTCCGCGGCTACGTGCCGAGCATGGGCCAGATCTTCCTGCGGCGCTTCCAGATGGTGACGCAGTTCCGGCAGTCCCTCGAGGACGGCCAGGTCAGCGTGCACTACCAGCCGAAGATCACCCTGCCGAACCGGCAGGTGCAGGGCGTCGAGGCGCTCGTCCGCTGGGTGCACCCGGAGTTCGGCAGGCTCGGCCCGGACGAGTTCGTCCCGGCCATCGAAGCGGCGGGCCTGATCGGCGTCCTGACGTCGTTCGTGCTCGGCGAGGCCCTGAAGCGCTGCCGCAAGTGGCTCGACGAGGGCCTGCGGATCTCGGTGGCGGTCAACCTGTCGGTGCGCAACCTCGCCGACGAGGACTTCCCGAACAAGGTGGCCCGCGAGCTGGAGCGCGTCGGCATCCCGCCGGAGCTGCTGACGTTCGAGCTGACCGAGTCCGGTGTGATGTCCGACCCGCAGAAGGCGCTGCCGATCCTGCGCGAGCTGCACTCGCTGGGCATCACCCTGGCGGTGGACGACTTCGGGACGGGCTATTCGTCGCTGGCGTACCTGCGTCAGCTGCCGGTCGACCAGGTCAAGATCGACAAGAGCTTCGTCCTCGGCATGGGAACCGACCTGGGTGACCTCGCCGTGGTGCGCTCGATCGTCGAGCTGGGCCACTCGCTCGGCCTGACGGTGGTCGCCGAGGGCGTCGAGGAGGACGTGGCCCGCGACCAGCTCGAGGCGATGGGCTGTGACGTCGCCCAGGGTTACCTGATCTCGCGCCCGCTGCCGGAGGACCGCTTGGAGGCGTGGCTGCAGGCCCGCACGGCGCGCTCGCCGGGGCGGCACTCGGAGACCGTGCTGACCCTGCTGACCTGAGGTTTTGCTCTTTCGCGACCCCGGCTGCACGGCCGGGTGACGCGGGTTGGTAATCTTTCCAAGTCCTCGCGAGAGGCCAGGCCCCTTTAGCTCAGTCGGCAGAGCGTCTCCATGGTAAGGAGAAGGTCTACGGTTCGATTCCGTAAAGGGGCTCACGACCTCAGCCGCGTCACGCCTGCGTGTCGCGGCTTGGGTCATGTAAGGGCGGTGTAGCTCAGTTGGCAGAGCAAGCGGCTCATAATCGCTGTGTCGCCGGTTCAAGTCCGGCCACCGCTACGCGGTAACGACTGGGGCTGGCCCCCGGGACCTGAGAGAGAAGGAAACGCTGTGGCTGCCACCGACGTGCGACCCAAGATCACGCTGGCGTGCGAAGAGTGCAAGCACCGCAACTACATCACCAAGAAGAACCGGCGCAACAACCCGGATCGCCTGGAGATGAAGAAGTTCTGCCCGAACTGCGGTACGCACCGGACGCACAAGGAAACTCGCTGACCGCGTAGCGCGTTCACACCAGCTCGAAGAAGCCGCCCTGGCCTGCCCAGGGCGGCTTCTCGCTGTTGGTAGCCTCGTCGCCGTGCCCTTGGACCAGTCGTTCACCGGGCGGAGCTATCCGCCGCAGACCAGCTACGAAGTGAGCCGGGAGAAGATCCGGGAGTTCGCCGACGCGATCGGCGACGCCAACCCGCTCTACCGCGACCCGGAGGCGGCCCGCGAAGCCGGCCACCCCGACGTGATCGCCCCGCCGACCTTCCTCACGATCATCAACCTCGCCTCGATCAACGCGATCGTCACCGACCCCGAGCTCGGCCTCGACTACTCGCGGATGGTGCACGGCGACCAGGGCTTCACCTACACGCGCCCGGTGTTCGCCGGCGACCTGCTCGAGGTGACCACCCACATCGACGCGATCATGACCCGCGCCGGCAACGACTTCATCAGCCTGCGCGCGGACATCACCGACGCGGCAGGCCAGAAGGTCTGTTCCACCCGCGCGCAGCTGGTGGTCCGAGGGGAGAACGCGTGAACACCGCTTACGGGGGTCCGGGTGGCGGAGCCCCCGGCCGGGGCGAAGCCCCGCATGTCACAGTCGGCGACGAACTGCCCGCCCTCGAGGTCCGGATCACCCGTGAGCAGCTGGTCCGCTACGCCGGGGCGGCGCTGGACTTCAACCCCATCCACTGGAACGAGGCGTTCGCGAAGGACGTCGGCCTGCCGGACGTCATCGCGCACGGCATGCTGACGATGGCGGTGGCCGGCCGCATCGTCACCGACTGGCTCGGCGACCCGGGACGGCTGGTCGACTTCAGCGCCCGCTTCACGCGCCCGGTGGTGGTGCCGAACACGCCGGAGGGCGCGCTGGTCGAGATCACCGGCAAGGTGGCCGACGTCAAGGACGACGGCATCGCCCGCATCGACCTGGTGGTGAAGTTCGACGGCAAGGCGGTCCTCGGCAAGCCACAGGCCCTGGTCCGCCGCTGAGGCGTCGCCTGGCCGCACACGCCTCAAAGCCGTGAATGGCACATTAAGGGACTCTAAGTCCCTTAATGTGCCATTCACGGCTTTCCGCCCGAAGCCATCGCTAAGGCAGCTTGAGGATCGCCAGCACGGCGTCGGCCATGCCCTGCTCGCCGCGCGCGTTCGGGTGCAGCGGCGCGGCGGGTGAAGCCGGCAACACGCCCTCCACCCAGCGCTGGTCGGAGGCCGAGCAGACGTCGTGGCCCTTGCCGGGCGTCGCCGTGTCGGCGTAGCCGGCCCGGTGGGCGTCCGCCTGGTCCTCCAGCATCTTGTTCAGCTTGCCGAGCGCTTCGCGGAAGTACGCGATGTCGCCGGCGCCGAACGGCAGGGTGGGCCAGCAGCCGTCGCCGTCGGGCAGCACCGTCGGGTAGCCGACGACCACCACCTTCGCCTTCGGGGCTTTCTTGTGGATGCGGTCGAGGACCGCGCCGACCTTCGGCGCCGTCGCGTCGATCCGCTCGGCAAGCTGGTCGTGCCCGCCGGCGGTCAGCCGGTCCTTGCACGGCGACGCTTCCTGATGCGCCGTCGCGCAGCCCGCCGCGTCGAGAAGAAGCCGACGTCGTTGCCGCCGATGCCGATCGTCACCAGCGTCGTCTCCGCCGTGACGGCGTCCAGCTGCGGCGGGTTCGTGCCGTTCCCGGTCTTCTGCGCGGCGGTCAGGTGCGCGGTGGTCGCGCCGCTACAGCTGACGTCGGCGAACTGGGCCGGCTTCAGCTTCGCCGAGACGAGGTGCGGGTAGTTGTCGTCCGAGCGCTCGCAGCCCGCGGGCGTGCCTGCCTGCCGCCCGGTCCGCGGCGACGACGTGTACGAGTCGCCGAGCGCGACGTAGCTGCCGGTGCCGCCGCCGGTGTTCGCGCCGTCCGGCGGCGCCGACGACGAGCCGTGCTGCCACTTGTAGTAGCCGAAGGCCAGTACCCCGACCACGAACACGACCACCAGGCAGCCGCCACCGCTCTTCTTCGCCACTTCTTCGTTTCTACCGAACCGCGTGCCCCGGTGGTCTCGTCAATCCGGGTGATCCGCGGCGCCGGCCTCGGACGAGAGTTGCGTCACATTTCGGCCGACGCGAGGAGCTCCCCGGCGAGTTCGAGGGCGTGATCGACGTCCTTGGCGACGTAGTGGAGGTCGACGAGCACCTCGGTGATGCCCTCTTCGCGGGCGACGTCCAGGCACGGCGGGACGTCGGCGACCGTCTCGACGCCGGTGCCCAGCCGCGGGTTGATCCGCAGGACCCGGCGCAGCGCGCCCGGGTCGCGCCCGGCCTTCTCGGCGGCGTCCACCGCGACCGACCAGAGCCCGGTGAGGTACTGCTTCGGCATCCAGCCCGCCAGCCAGCCGTCCGCGCGCCGCCCCACCCGGGCCAGTGCCGGCGGCGAGAACCCGCCGAGCAGCACCGGCGGCCGCGGCTCCTGCGCCGGGCGCAGGCCCACCGTCGACGGCGCGATCCGCCACTGCGGGCCCTCGTGCTCCGCCGGGTCGCCGGTCCACAGCGCGTCGAGCGCGTCGAGCAGCTCTTCGAGCCGCTTGCCCCGGCCTTCCCACGGCACGCCGGTGGCGAAGTACTCCTCGCGCAGCCAGCCGAGGCCGAGCCCGACGTCCAGTCTTCCCGCGCTGGCGAGGTCGAGCGAGGTCAGCGCCCTGGCGAGCAGCACGGGGGAATAGACCGGCCCGGTCAGTGCGCTCATCCCGAGCCTGGCCGTGCGCGTCACCGCGGCCGCGGCCGCCAGCGTCGTGAACGGGTCGGCGAAGGTCTCGAACTCCTTCGGGTACGGGTGCTCCGGCGTCCCGCCTCCCGGGTAGAGGTCCGACGGCTCCCGCGGCGCGAGGATCCGGTCGCCCACCCAGAGTGAGGTGAAGCCGAGGTCCTCCGCGGCGGCCGCGAAGCGCGCGACGGCGGCGGGGTCGGCGAGGGCCCCGTACTGGGGTAGCGCCAGCCCGAGCCGCAGCCCGCGCACCGGTCCCGGGGCGGGGGTGGTCGTCATGGCGGACATCCTGGCATGATCAGGTGGCCGGCGGGGAGTTTTCCGCAGGCCGACCGGGGTACGGCGGTCGATCGGGGGGCGCGGTTGCGAGCTCTCGCGAGGCTTGCCGTAGACTTCGGGACTTGGAACGCACTACGGTCATCCCCGCCTGGATGGTGGGGATGATGGAATGCGTCCTCCGGGGCTCCGAGCGATCGGGGCTCCACAGGGGTGTAGCTCAATTGGCAGAGCAGCGGTCTCCAAAACCGCAGGTTGCAGGTTCAAGTCCTGTCACCCCTGCGTAACGGAACTGGTGGAGCGGAGGAGTGGTCGTGAGCGACAGCGACGCCAGCGGCGGCGAGCAGGAGCAGGACGGCGCCGGGCAGAAGCCCGAGAGCCCGTCCCGTCCCGTGACAGCCGCTGCCCGGCGTGAACGCCGTGCGACCGCTCGTCCGGCGGGGAAGTCCGCGGCACGTGCGGACGACAAGACGCGCCCGGCCGGGAAGTCGGGGGAGAAGACCGCTCCCGACGCGAAGGGCGCTCCGACTCCGAAGCGGGACCAGAAGCCGAAGAAGGCTTCCGTGTTCGCCCGGCTGGTGCGCTTCATCCGCGAGGTCTGGGCCGAGCTGCGCAAGGTCATCTGGCCGAACCGCAAGCAGATGTTCACCTACACCGTGGTCGTGCTGGCCTTCGTGGTGTTCATGGTGGGCCTGGTGAGCGTGCTCGACCTGGCATTCAAGTGGGGCATCGGCAAGATCTTCGGCTGACGCGCCCTCGCGGCGCGGCGCCGATGGGGCTCAGGTCCCGGCCTGGCCCCGGCAATGATCAACTGAGAGGACGGAACGTGACCTCCGACAACGGCACATCAGCCGGTCACGACCTGACCGAGCTTTCCGACGAGCAGGTGCACGTGGCACTCGGTGACGAGGAATCCGCGCACCTCGAGCCCGTCGAGGTGTCGGACTCCGAGGTCGACGACGACGCTTCCGTCGACGACGCCGACGCCGCCGCTTCCGCTGACGAAGCCGACGAGCCCGCCGCGGACGACGAGGACCCGGTCGCCAAGCTGCGCGCCGAGCTGGTCGCCGCGCCCGGCGAGTGGTACGTCGTGCACTCGTACGCCGGGTACGAGAACAAGGTGAAGACCAACCTCGAGACCCGGACCCAGACCCTGGACGTCGAGGACTACATCTTCCAGATCGAGGTCCCGACCGAAGAGGTCACCGAGATCAAGAACGGCCAGCGCAAGCAGGTGCAGCGCAAGGTGCTGCCCGGCTACATCCTGGTCCGGATGGACCTGAACGACGCCTCGTGGAGCGCAGTGCGCAACACGCCGGGTGTCACCGGGTTCGTCGGCGCCACCTCGCGGCCGTCGCCGCTGACCGTGGACGAGGTCCTGAAGTTCCTCGCGCCGAAGGTCGAGAGCGAAGCCCCGGCGAAGGCCGGCAAGGGCGACTCCACCTCGGCGTCGTCGCAGCTCGGCGGACCGACGGTCGAGGTCGACTTCGAGATCGGCGAGTCGGTCACGGTCATGGACGGTCCGTTCGCGACGCTCCCGGCGACGATCTCCGAGGTCAACATCGACGGGCAGAAGCTGAAGGTCCTGGTGTCCATCTTCGGCCGGGAGACCCCGGTCGAGCTGTCGTTCAACCAGGTCTCCAAGATCTGACGGCCGCCCGGTCGGCCGCAGTCCCCGCGTCCACGGCAGGTACACGGGGAACGTAGTACAGGACAGGAAAAGAAATGCCACCCAAGAAGAAGAAGCTTGCGGCGATCATCAAGCTGCAGATCAAGGCGGGTGCGGCCAACCCCGCGCCGCCGGTCGGCCCCGCGCTGGGTCAGCACGGCGTCAACATCATGGAGTTCTGCAAGGCCTACAACGCCGCGACCGAGTCGCAGCGCGGGGACGTCGTCCCGGTCGAGATCTCCGTGTACGAGGACCGGTCGTTCGACTTCAAGCTGAAGACGCCGCCGGCCGCGCGCCTGCTGCTCAAGGCTGCTGGTGTCGAGAAGGGCTCCGGCGAGCCGCACAAGACCAAGGTCGCCAAGGTTACTTGGGACCAGGTCCGCGAGATCGCCAAGACCAAGGAGACCGACCTCAACGCGCACGACATCGACCAGGCCGCGAAGATCATCGCCGGCACTGCTCGTTCGATGGGCATCACGGTCGTCGACGCCTGATCCACCGCAGTACGTGGGAGAGCCCGTGCTGGCTCTGACACCACACTGATCCACGATTACTTAAGGACAGAAGCATGACCAAGCACAGCAAGGCTTACCGCCAGGCTGCGGAGCTGATCGACAAGGCGCGGCTGTACGCGCCTCTCGACGCCGCGAAGCTGGCGAAGGAAACCTCCAAGACCAAGATGGACGCGACAGTCGAGGTCGCGATGCGTCTCGGTGTGGACCCCCGCAAGGCCGACCAGATGGTCCGCGGCACCGTGAACCTGCCGCACGGCACCGGTAAGACCGCCCGCGTCATCGTCTTCGCCGTCGGCGACAAGGCCGCCGAGGCCGAAGCCGCCGGCGCGGACGCGGTCGGCACCGACGAGCTGATCGAGCGCATCCAGGGTGGCTGGCTCGACTTCGACGCCGCGATCGCGACGCCGGACCAGATGGCCAAGGTGGGCCGCATCGCCCGCATCCTCGGCCCGCGTGGCCTGATGCCGAACCCGAAGACCGGCACGGTGACCCCCGCGGTCGAGAAGGCCGTGAAGGACATTAAGGGCGGAAAGATCAACTTCCGCGTCGACAAGCAGGCCAACCTGCACCTGGTGATCGGCAAGGCTTCCTTCGACACCGAGAAGCTGGTCGAGAACTACGCGGCCGCGCTGGACGAGATCCTCCGCGCCAAGCCGTCGTCGGCGAAGGGCCGTTACCTGAAGAAGGTCACCTTCACCACGACGATGGGCCCGGGCATCCCGGTCGACCCGCTGCGCACCCGCAACCTCCTTTCGGAGGATGCGGGCGTCTGAGTCGGACGTCACCAGAAAGGGCGTTCCCGCTTGCTGCGGGGGCGCCCTTTCTTCGTGTCTTATGGACGTCATGCCGACTTTCGCGTCGTTCGACGGGCTCCGGTTGAACTACACGGTGTGGGAGGGCGACGGCGCCCACCGCCCGGTCCTGCTGCAGCACGGCTTCGCCGCGGACACGAACGCGAACTGGATCTCCACGGGCGTCGTCGCGGCGCTGCGGTCGGCCGGCCTGACGGTGATTTCCCTGGACGCGCGCGGCCACGGCCGGTCCGAGAAGCCGCACGACGAGTCCCGCTACACCGAGGACAGCATGGCCCGGGACGTCTCGGCCCTGCTCGACGAACTGGCCCTCGACGAGGTGTCGATGGTCGGCTACTCGATGGGCGCGATCATCGCCCTGACGGTGGCGGCGGCGGACAAGCGCATCCGCTGCCTGGCAACGGGCGGCGTGGGTTCGGGCATCGTCGACTTCGGCGGCGTGGACCTGCGCGTGCTGAAGCCGGTCGACATCGCTTCGGCGTTGCTGGCGGAGGACCCTGCCTTGGTCCCGCCATCGGGAGTCCCGTTCCGTCTCCTGGCCGACGCGGTGGGCGGGGACCGTCAGGCGCTGGCGGCGGTGGCGCTGGCGTCGCGGGAGGGTTATCTGGACCTGTCGGCGATCGGGGTCCCGACGTTGGTACTGGCGGGCGACCAGGACCAGCTGGCGGCGGAGCCGGAGAGGCTGGCGGCGGCGATCGCGGGAGCCCGCCTGGTGCGCATCCCGGGAGATCACATGACGGCGGTCATGTCACCGGCGTTCTCGGAGGCGCTGGTGGCGTTCCTGTCGGCGCCGCACCCCCGCTGAGTCAGCTCGTCGGGGTGGCGGTGGCAGGCACTCCGCTGCACTTCGCCGGCCCGATCGCGTGGCCGGTGATGAGCCATTGCCCCTTCTCGACCTTCGAGACCGTGAAGACCCCCAGTGCCGGGCCGCCCTTGACGGCGAACGTGCACGAATCGATCGTCACGGTGTCTCCGGGCAAGGGCTCCGACACACTCGACGGCAGGGACTCGGCGTAGTCGTTCTTGTTCGTCACCTGCGTGGCGAGGAACTCGACGGCCTTCTTGCAGTCGGTCTGGGCGGCGTTCTGGCGGAACGTCTGGGCGATGTCCTGCGCGAACTGGGTTTGGATGTCGCGCTGTCCCTCGTTCTGGAACCGGCCGCAGGCGTCGTCGACCCGGCCCTGGGCGACGTTGTGGTAGACCATCCGCACCGCCTCGTACGGGTTCGTCGAGAACACGTGGTTCGTGTGGTACTTCCCGCCGCCTTCCTGGGCGAGCTGGGCGGAGGTCTTGCCGGAGTCGTTGGGGAAGAAGTGGTTGTACAGCCACGTTCCCGCGATCGCGAGGATCACGATGGCCAGCACCCAGGCGATGACCTTCTTCCCGAGCCACGTCACCCACTTCGGTGCGCGACGACGTTCGGCCGGCACCAGCTGGTAGCCCGGCGGGATCATCGGCGGCTGGCCACCCTGCTGGGGCGCCGGTGCCTGGACGACGCCCGCGTCGGGTGCGGAGGCCGGCTGGTTGCCCTGCTGGGCCTGGGTGAAGCGCAGGTAGTCCTGGAACTGCTGGAACTGGCGGAACTGCTCCAGCTCGGCCGGATCAACCGGCGGCTGAGCGGGCGCTCCGGACGGCTGGGGGAGCGCCGGAGTGCCCCGGACGGGGACGGGAGCGGCGCTCGGCTGCGGAAGTACCGGAGAGCCCTGGCCAGGCGTCGGGGCGTTGCCGGGCTGTCCGTTCCCGGCCGCGGGCGCGCCTGAGCCCGCCCGTTCGATGTCCGAGCCCGGCTTTCCGTCATCGCGCTGCTCCGCCACGTCACCATGATGCCCTCCGGGCCGCCGCGGGGAACCCCCAGCCGCCCTAAACGCAGGTCAGGGCGGGGGGTGGGAACGGCCCCCGAAACCCGTCCCGTACACTTGACGACAGTTCTACCGAAGACCGCTGGTTTTCCCTGCAAGGGGAACGAAGGTCCCGCATCACGCCGGGGCGGCCCGCGCAGGAGGAACGAGGCCGGGCACCCCCAGGTGCCCAACAACGCCCCGCGCCTGCTTGCGCGAGGGCGTTTCGTCGTTTCGGGGGTCTCCTTCGCACGCCAGTGGAAACACTAGCCAAGAGAGGAGGCGACCATGGCGAAGCCCGACAAGGTGGCGGCCGTCGCCGAGATCGCGGAGAGCTTCCGCAGCAGCTCGGCCACCGTCGTTACCCAGTACACCGGCCTCTCCGTGTCCCAGCTGTCCCAGCTGCGCCGCGCTCTCGGCACCAGTGCCAAGTACCGGGTCGCGAAGAACACCCTCGTCAAACGTGCCGCCGAGGACGCCGGCGTCCAGGGGCTCGAGGACCTGTTCGTCGGCGCGACCGCCATCGCCTTCGTCGAGGGTGAAGCTGTCGACGCCGCCAAGGCGCTTCGCGACTTCGCGAAGGACAACAACGCGCTTGTGATCAAGGGCGGCTACATGGATGGCAAAGCGCTGTCCGTGGACGAGATCAACCGGATCGCCGATCTCGACAGCCGTGAGGTCCTGCTCTCCAAGGCAGCGGGCGCGTTCAAGGCGAAGCTTTCCCAGGCCGCCGCGCTGTTCCAGGCGCCGGCGTCCCAGGTCGCCCGCCTGGCTGCCGCGCTGGAGGAGAAGCAGCGCAACGCCACCGGTACCGAAGCAGCCGAAGCACCCGCCGAGAGCTGAACCACCCCCACCCCCGAACTTCTTTAGTTCGTTTTTCTGAGAGGAAGCCATCATGGCGAAGCTGAGCACCGCCGAGCTGATCGACGCCTTCAAGGAGCTCACCCTCCTCGAGCTGTCCGAGTTCGTGAAGGAGTTCGAGGAGACCTTCGACGTCACCGCCGCCGCTCCGGTCGCCGTTGCCGCCGGCCCGGCCGCCGCCGCTGCCGCCCCGGTCGAGGAGCAGGACGAGTTCGACGTCGTCCTCGAGGGCGCCGGCGAGAAGAAGATCCAGGTCATCAAGGTCGTCCGCGAGGTCGTCTCGGGTCTGGGCCTGAAGGAGGCCAAGGAGCTGGTCGAGGCCGCTCCCAAGGCTCTCCTGGAGAAGGTCGACAAGGAGGCCGCCGAGGCCGCCAAGGAGAAGCTCGAGGCCGCGGGCGCCAAGATCTCCATCAAGTGATTCCGGGCGCGCAAGCGCCTACGCACCACCTCGTGAAGGGGCGGGCATCCACTCGGATGCCCGCCCCTTCCGTGTCTACGACTTCCTGAGCTGCGGGCCTGCCGCAACCCCTAGGAGGGGTGTCCGGATGTCCCCGGGGTCCCTAAATCGTCGGTTCGGGGCTCCGGAACTCTGCGCCGTTGCCCCGATTGGACTACCGTGCTGCCCGTTGGCGATCACGGCGGGGTGACGATGGGCCCGGGGCTGGCCAGAAAAGAAAACTGGTGAGTAACCTGTTCGCACTCAGCTCGTTGCACCTGGTTGACGCGGGTTCGTGGGCGCCACCGGCCCACATCCGCCGCCGGCGTGGGTGGCAGGGTGTGGCAGCGGGCGCAATGACGCGGAACAGCTCCTGGAGGTGCGATGGGTGCCGAGGTGGTCATCGAAGGTCTGACGAAGTCCTTCGGTAAGCAGACCATCTGGCGGGACGTCACGTTGACGCTCCCCCCGGGCGAAGTGTCGGCCATGCTCGGCCCGTCAGGGACCGGCAAGTCGGTCTTCCTGAAGTCGATGATCGGGCTGCTCAAGCCCGACCGCGGCCGCTGCGTGATCAACGGTGTCGACATCGTCACCTGCTCCGAGCACAAGCTCTACGAGATCCGGAAGCTCTTCGGCGTCCTCTTCCAGGACGGCGCGCTCTTCGGCTCGATGAACCTCTACGACAACGTCGCCTTCCCGCTGCGCGAGCACACGAAGAAGTCCGAGACGGAAATCCGCCGGATCGTCCTCGAAAAGCTCGACATGACCGGTCTGAACGGCGCCGACAAGAAGCTGCCGGGCGAGATCTCCGGTGGGATGCGCAAGCGCGCCGGCCTGGCCCGCGCTCTCGTGCTGGACCCGGAGATCATCCTGGTCGACGAGCCGGACTCGGGCCTCGACCCGGTCCGCACGACCTACATCTCGCAGCTGTTCCTCGACGTCAACGCGCAGATCGACGCGACGTTCCTGATCGTCACCCACAACATCAACCTGGCCCGCACGGTGCCGGACAACCTGGGCATGCTCTTCCGCAAGGAACTGGTCATGTTCGGCCCGCGCGAGGTGCTGCTGACCAGCGAAGAGCCGGTCGTCAAGCAGTTCCTCAACGGCAAGATGCAGGGCCCGATCGGCATGTCCGAGGAGAAGGACTCCGCCCAGATGGCCGCCGAGCAGGCGATGTTCGACGCCGGGCACCACGCGGGCGGGGTCGAGGACATCAGCGGGGTGCCGCCGCAGATGCAGACGACGCCGGGCGTGCCCACCCGGATGGGTGCCGTGCGCCGGAAGGACCGCGTCATGGAGATCATGCACCGGCTGCCGCCTGCCGCACAGGAGAGCATCATCGAGTCGCTGAGCCCGGAGGAGCAGCGCCACTACGGCGTGCGGCCGCACCGCGGGCAGCCGCAGCAGGTCGGCGCCCGCCCGCAGGGTGACGGCGTCCCGAACCAGCACCACGGGCAGCTCCCCGCCGACCAGGTGGCCCGCATCCCGGGCGGCGGCCAGCCGCCGAGACCCGGCACGCACCGGATGCCACCACCACGTGACAACGGGCCAGGTGGCCGGTGAGTTCTCCCGCAACACAGGCGAAGATTCCCGGGATCGGCATGCTCCGCGAGACCGGGAACCTGTTCGCTCTCGGCCTGGACATCGTCCGCGGCCTGTTCCAGAGGCCTTTTCAGCTGCGGGAGTTCATCCAGCAGTCGTGGTTCATCGCGAGCGTGACGATCCTGCCGACGGCCCTGGTGGCCATCCCGTTCGGCGCCGTCATCTCGCTGCAGTTCGGGTCGCTCGCCCGCCAGCTGGGCGCGCAGTCCTACACCGGCGCGGGCTCCGTGCTCGCCACCGTGCAGCAGGCCAGTCCGCTGGTCACCGCGCTGCTGGTGGCGGGCGCGGGCGGCTCCGCCGTCTGCGCCGACATCGGCGCCCGGACCATCCGTGAAGAGATCGCCGCGATGGAGGTGCTCGGCGTCTCCGCGGTCCAGCGGCTGATCGTGCCGCGCACCCTGGCCATGATGCTGGTCGCGCTCCTGCTCAACGGCATGGTCAGCGTCATCGGCGTGCTGGGCGGCTACTTCTTCAACGTCGTGCTGCAGGGCGGGACGCCGGGCGCGTACCTGGCGAGCTTCTCGGCCCTCGCGCAGCTTCCCGACCTGTGGGTCGGTGAGTTCAAGGCGCTGGTCTTCGGGTTCATCGCCGCCGTCGTCGCCTCCTACCGGGGGCTCAACCCCTCCGGCGGCCCGAAGGGCGTCGGGGACGCGGTGAACCAGTCGGTGGTCATCACGTTCCTCATGCTGTTCGTCGTGAACTTCGTGATCACCCTGATCTACCTGCAGATCGTGCCCGGAAAGCTGGACTAGCGCCATGACGTTCCTCCAGGGCGCCAAGCGCGTCGCCAACCGACCCCTGAAGACGCTGGACACCCTCGGTGACCAGATGTCGTTCTACGGCCGCGCGCTGTTGTGGACGCCGCGCACGCTGCGCCGCTACACCAAAGAGGTCCTCCGGCTGCTGGCCGAGGTGAGCTTCGGCTCCGGCTCGCTGGCCGTCATCGGAGGCACGGTCGGCGTGATGGTCGGCCTGACGCTGTTCACCGGTGTCCTCGTCGGCCTCCAGGGCTACTCGGCGCTGAACTCGATCGGGACGTCGGCCTTCACCGGCTTCCTGACCGCGTTCTTCAACACCCGCGAGATCGCCCCGCTGGTCGCCGGCCTCGCCTTGAGCGCCACGGTCGGCGCCGGGTTCACCGCCCAGCTGGGCGCGATGCGGATCTCCGAGGAGATCGACGCGCTGGAAGTCATGGGCGTGCCGAGCCTGCCGTACCTGGTCACGACGCGAATCATCGCCGGGTTCGTCGCGGTCATCCCGCTCTACATCATCGGCCTGCTCAGCTCGTACCTCGCGTCGAGACTGGTCGTCATCTACATCTACCACCAGTCGGCCGGGACCTACGACCACTACTTCGACCTGTTCCTGCCACCGCAGGACGTGCTCTATTCGTTCATCAAGGTGCTGATCTTCAGCGTCCTGATCATCCTGTCGCACTGCTACTTCGGGTACCGGGCGACCGGCGGCCCGGCCGGGGTCGGCGTCGCGGTCGGCAAGGCCGTCCGGCTGTCCATCGTCACGGTGTCGATCATGAACTTCTTCATCGGGTTCGCCATCTGGGGAACCGACGTCACGGTAAGGATCGCGGGATGAGGACGCTCCGACGCAGGCTGCTCGGCCTGCTGCTCATCGCCGTGATGGTCGGCGGGGTGGCGCTGTCCATCGCGCTCTACGACAAGGCGTTCACGCCGGTCGTCACGGTCAAGCTGGAGGCCGACAAGATCGGCAACCAGCTGATCAAGCAGTCCGACGTCAAGGTGCGTGGGCTGATCGTCGGCTCGGTCTCCGACATCACCGCCACCGACCACGGCGCGGAGCTGACGCTCGCGCTGAAGCCGGAGTCCGCGAAGCTGATCCCGGAGAACGTCTCGGCGCGCTTCCTGCCGAAGACGCTCTTCGGCGAGCGGTTCGTCTCGCTGGAGATCCCGAAGGACGCGTCGGCGAAGACCCTGGCCACCGGGGACGTCATCCCGCAGGACCGCACGTCGAGCGCGGTCGAGCTGGAGCAGGCGTTCTCCCACCTGATGCCGGTGCTGCAGGCGGTGCAGCCGCAGAAGCTGTCCGCGACGCTCACCGCGATCTCGACGGCGCTTTCGGGCCGCGGCGACCAGCTCGGCGACACGCTGTCGCAGCTGGGCACCTACATCGGCGAGCTGAACCCGCACGAGCCGGAGCTGCAGCACAACCTCAAGGCCCTCGCGGAGTTCTCCGACCACCTCAAGGACGCGGCGCCGGACCTGGTGCAGAGCCTGGACAACCTGAGCACGACGACCCGGACCGTGGTCGACGAGCGGCAGAACCTGGCGAACCTCTACGGCAGCCTGACCCAGGCCTCGGTGGACCTGCAGACGTTCCTGCAGAACAACAAGGACAACATCATCTCCCTCGTCAGCACCGCCCGGCCCACCGCCGAGCTGCTGGCGAAGTACGCGCCGGAGTACCCCTGCGTGATCTCCCAGATGGCCCAGAACGTGCCGCTGATCGACCAGGCGCTGGGCAAGGGCACCGACCAGCCCGGCCTGCACGCGACGATCGAGATCATCGTGCCGCGCGCGCCGTACGAGGCGGGCAAGGAAGAGCCGCGGTTCGACGACAAGCGCGGCCCGCGCTGCTACGACATCAAGGACATCCCGAAGCCGTTCCCGTCGGAGCCGCCGGACGGCGCGTTCAAGGACGGCACGAAGCACCAGGCCGCGCCGAAGAGCGTCGGCGAGGGCCTGAACCCGGCGAAGTTCAAGGCGGACGCGGCCGGCGGTAATGGCAGCGGAGGCGGCAACAGCGCTGATCAACTTGCCTACTCGACGGCGGAGCAGGGCTTCCTCGCCGACCTGCTCGGCCCGCAGCTGGGCATGAACGCCGCCGAGGTCCCGGGCTGGAGCGCGCTGCTCGTCGGCCCGCTGTACCGGGGTGCGGAGGTGACGGTCAAGTGAGGGGCCTGCTCGCGCCGCTGATCAAGCTCGGCGTCTTCGTGGTCGTCACCGTGGTGCTCACGACGATCCTCGGGATCAGCATCGCCAACATCAACACCACCAGCACCAACGCCTACAACGCGCGCTTCACCGACGCGACGCTGCTGCTGCCCAACGACGACGTCCGCATCGCCGGCGTCCGGGTCGGGCAGGTCAAGGACGTCAAGATCGTCGACAAGCGCCAGGCCGAGGTCGAGTTCGAGGTCGACGCCGGCCGGACGCTCCCGGCCGGGGTGACCGCGCAGATCAAGTTCCGCAACCTGGTCGGCCAGCGGTACGTCTCGCTCGGCGAAGGCGACGACACCTCCGGCAAGACGTTGCAGCCGGGTGGGACCATCCCGCTGGAGCGGACCACGCCGGCGCTGGACCTGACCGAGCTGTTCAACGGCTTCAAGCCGCTGTTCACCGCGCTCAACCCGGACGACGTCAACAAGCTGTCCTACGAGGTCATCCAGGTCCTGCAGGGTGAGGGCGGCACCGTCGAGAGCCTGCTGTCGCACACCGCGTCGCTGGCCACCACGATCGCGAACAAGGACCAGGTCATCGGCGAGGTCATCGACAACCTCAACTCGGTGCTGGACACGGTCAACGCGCACACCCCGCAGCTCAACGACCTGATCGTCAAGCTGCAGCAGCTGACGTCCGGGCTGGCCGCCGACCGCAAACCGATCGGGGACGCCATCGAGAGCCTCGGCAACCTGGCCGTGACGACGTCCGGGCTGCTCGGCGAGGTCCGCGAGCCGCTGAAGAACGACATCAGCGCGCTCGGCGGCCTGACCCAGCAGCTGAACAAGAACGAGCCGGAGCTGGAGCACTTCATCCAGTTCCTGCCGACCAAGGTGAGCACATTGACCCGCACCGCGGACTACGGCTCCTGGTTCAACTTCTACGCCTGTGAGTTCTCCGGGAGCGTGAGCTTGCCGCCACTGATCAACGACGTCGCCCTGCCCCTGCTGCCGGCGAACCGGGCGAGGTGCAAGGGATGAAGTCGTTCCAGCAACGCAACCCGGTGCCGATCGCGCTGGTCGGGATCGTCGTACTGGCGCTCGGTTTCATCGCCGCGCTCAATTCCGACGACCTGCCGGTGATCGGCGGCGGCACCACCTACACCGCCGAGTTCAGCGAGGCCTCCGGGCTGCAGAAGGACAACGACGTCCGGATCGCCGGCGTCAAGGTCGGCAAGGTCAGCGACATCGCGCTCGACGGCGCGTCGGTCAAGGTGTCGTTCAAGGTCAAGGACGCCTGGCTGGGCGACCGGACCAGCGCCGCGATCAAGATCAAGACGCTGCTCGGGCAGAAGTACCTGTCGCTGGACCCGCAGGGCGACGGCGCGCTGAACCCGGGCACCGGGATCCCGCGGGACCGCACGATGGCCCCCTACGACGTGCTCGACGCGTTCCGCGGGCTCTCGCAGACGGTCGACAACATCGACACCCAGCAGCTGGCGAAGAGCTTCGACACCATCTCGGGGACCTTCGCGAACACGCCGGAAGACGTGAAGGGCGCGCTGTCGGGGCTGTCGAAGCTGTCGGACACGATCGCCTCGCGCGACACGCAGCTGTCGAACCTGCTGGCCAACACCCGCGAGGTGTCGCAGACCTTGGTCGACCGTGATGCCGAGGTGCAGAAGCTGCTGAACGACGGCAACGACCTGCTCGCCGAGCTGGCCAAGCGCGAGGATGCCATCACCGCGCTGCTGAACGGTTCTCGTGAGCTGGCGACGCAGCTGCAGGGCCTGATCGACGACAACTCGAAGCAGCTCGACCCGGTGCTGACCCAGCTCGACCAGCTGACGTCGATGCTGCAGCGCAACCAGGACTCCCTGGCCGAGGGCATCAAGAAGTTCGCGCCGTTCATCCGCGTCTTCACCAACACCATCGGCAACGGCCGCTGGTTCGACAACTACATCTGCGGCCTGCTGCTGCCGTCGTTCGGCCCGATCAACGAAGAGGGGTGCTACACGAAATGAGTGACACCCGCTTCGGACAAGCCTTGACCAGGGGCTTCACCATCGCGATCGTCCTGGCGCTCGTCGTCGCCGGCGGGATCTGGTGGACCCTCAAGGACGCCGGCCGCAACCACCTGACCGCGTACTTCGCCGGCGCTGTCGGCCTGTACGAGGGCAACAGCGTGCGGATGCTCGGCGTCGACATGGGCACGGTCACCAAGATCCAGCCCATGGGCAACCAGGTGAAGGTCGACTTCGAGTACGACCGCTCGGTCGCCGTCCCGGCGGACGCGAAGGCGCTCATCGTGGCGCCGTCGCTGGTGTCGGACCGGTACATCCAGCTCGCGCCGGCCTACGCCGGCGGCCCGCGGATCTCCGACGGCGCGGTCATCGGCCTCGACCGCACCGAGGTGCCCCTCGAGGTCGACCAGCTGGCCGCCAGCCTGGCCCGGGTCAGCGAGACCCTCGGCCCCAACGGCGTCAACAAGACCGGGTCGCTGTCGAACCTGCTGAACACCGCGGCGGCCAACGTCGACGGCAACGGCCAGGCCCTGCACGACACGATCACCAAGCTCGGCCAGGCGGCGGGGACCCTCGCAGGCAACAAGGACGACCTGTTCACCACCGTCCAGAACCTCGGCAAGTTCTCCCAGACGCTGGCCGACTCCGACCACCAGGTCCGCACCTTCGAAAGCCGGCTCGCCGACGTCAGCGGCTACCTGGCGTCCGAAAAGGACAATCTGGCCGCGACCGTGCGGCAGCTGGGCACGACGCTCACGGCGGTGCAGGCGTTCATCGACCAGAACCACGACCGACTCAAGTCCAATGTGGACAAGCTGGCCGGTGTCACCAAGGTGCTCGTCGACCAGCGCAGCTCGCTCGCCGAGATCCTCGACGTCGCCCCGGTCGGCCTGGGCAACCTGGTCAACACCTACAACGGCTCGGCAGGCACACTCGACGCCCGGCCGAACCTCAACGAGCTGACCCAGCCGCCGCTGGTGATGATCTGCCGGCTGCTCAAGCAGACCCCGGACGCGCTCGACGCGCTCGGCAACATCTGCCAGGGCATCGCCGGCGTGGTCGACGGGCTGATCCCGCTGCCGTCCGTGGCGCAGACCGTCCAGGCGCTGCAGTCGGGCAAGCTGCCGCCGCTGCCACTGCCCATCGCCGGGCAGCTCTACGGCTCGGGAGGTGGCCAGTGAGGAAGCTCCTGAAGGTTTGCGCGCTGACAGTGGTGTCTTCGGTGTCCGCGTTGACACTGTCGGGCTGCGCGTTCAAGGGCATCTACGACCTGCCGCTACCCGGTGGTGCCGACCTCGGCGACCACCCGTACACGGTGAACGTCGAGTTCCGGGACGTGCTCGACCTGACCCCGCAGGCCGGGGTGAAGGTCAACGAGGTGCCGATCGGCCGGGTCGAGAACGTCGGGCTCACCAAGGACGGCTGGCACGCGCTGGTGACGCTGAAGGTCAACGGCGGCGTCAAGCTGCCGGCCAACGCGATCGCCAACGTCAAGCAGTCGAGCCTGCTGGGCGAGAAGTACGTCGAGCTGGCCTCGCCCGGCGACGACCAGGCCCAGGGCAAGCTCGCCGACAACGCGACCATCCCGCTGGCCCGCACGAACCGCAGCGTCGAGGTCGAAGAGCTGCTCGGCGCGCTGTCGCTGCTGCTCAACGGTGGTGGCGTCGACCAGCTCAACACCATCACCAAGGAACTCAACAAGGCCACGTCGGGCCGCGAGCCGGACATCAAAGCCTTGCTGGACAACGCGAACCAGCTCGTCACGAACCTCGACAAGCAGTCGCGGAACATCACCCGGGCCATCGACGGGCTGAACCGGCTGTCCTCGACCCTGAACGACCAGAAGGACAAGCTGGTCGGCGCGGTCGACAACCTCGGTCCCGGGCTCGGTGTGCTGGAGCAGCAGCGCGGCCAGCTCGTCACGATGCTGCAGGCGCTCGACAACCTCTCCGGCGTCGCCACCGACACGGTGAACAAGTCGCAGAAGGACCTCGTCGCCGACCTGAAGGCGCTGACCCCGACGTTGCAGAAGCTCGGCGAGGCGGGCAACGACCTGCCGAAGGCCCTGCAGATCCTGCTGACGTTCCCGTTCAGCGACCAGGCCGTCAACGACGTCAAGGGCGACTACTTCAACCTGTTCGCGAAGGTGGACCTGAACCTGAAGACGATCGTCGAGAACCTGGGCAACAGCAGGCAGAACGTGCTGAACGGGCAGCTGCCGCTGGCGGGCCTGACCGGCGGGGTCGAAGGCACGCCGGCAAACCAGCCCCCGCCGTTGCCGATCCCCGGTGCCGGGCAGCAGTCCGGGTCGTCGAAGCCGGGCCTCGGCAACCTCTTCGGGCTCCTGGGAGGTGGCAGCTGATGTTGCTGCGCAGGACGAAACTCCAGCTGGTCGCCTTCGCGGTGATCTCGGTCGTGGCGATCGTGTACGCGCTGATCCGGTTCGCCGGGCTCGGCAGCGTGTTCGGCAACGACGGCTACACGGTGAAGCTGCAGCTCAACGAGTCGGGCGGGATCTTCACCAACGCCGAGGTGACTTACCGCGGTTACAACATCGGCCGCGTCGGCGAGATGCGGCTGACCCAGAGCGGGCTCGAAGCGGACCTCGACATCGACCCGTCGGCGCCGCAGGTGCCCGCGGACCTCGACGCCGTCGTCGCCAACCGGTCGGCGGTCGGCGAGCAGTACGTCGACCTCAAGCCCAAGGCCGACAGGGGCCCGTACCTGCAGGCAGGCTCGGTCATCCCGGCTGCGAAGACGACCACGCCGGTCAGCACCGACCGGCTGATCGGCGACCTCGACTCGCTCGCGGCGTCGGTCCCGGTCGACTCGCTGCGCACGGTCGTCGACGAGTCCTACGACGCGTTCCGCGGCACCGGCGGCGACCTGCAGAAGCTGCTCGACACCGCGCGCAGCTTCACCACGACCGCGCAGCAGTACCTGCCGCAGACGATCCAGCTGCTCGACGCCGGCGGCCAGGTCCTCGACACGCAGAACGCCGAGGCGAAGAACTTCGCATCGTTCAGCAAGAGCCTCAACGAGCTCACCGGCACGCTGAAGAACTCCGACGGCGACCTGCGCAAGCTCATCGGCATCACGCCGCAGGTGGCGACGCAGATCAGCCAGGTCCTGCAGGAGTCGGGGCCGGGGCTGGGCGCGCTGACGGCGAACCTGCTCACCACGGCCAACCTGACCGTGACCCGGCTCGACGGCATCGAGCAGGGCCTGGTCACCTACCCGGCGCTGGCCGGCGCGGCGAGCAGCGTCGCGCCCGGTGACGGCACCGCGCACCTCGGGCTGGTGCTCAACCTGTTCAACCCGCCGTCCTGCACGAAGGGCTACATGCCGTACTCGCAGTACCGCACCGGCAACAACCTCACGCCGCGGCCCGCGGACGACAAGGCGTACTGTGCCGAACCGAAGGGCAGCCCGATCAACGTCCGCGGTGCGCAGAACGCGCCCTACGGCGGGGTGCCGGTCGCGCCGTCCGACGCCGATGTCTCGGCCAACGCGAACCGGCCGGCGGAGGAGCTGGCCGAGGAGCGGAACACCCGGGGTGTGCCGGGCATCGTCGGCAGCCCCGGCGTCAGCCTGAACAGCCTGGGCTCGCTGCTCGGCCTGTCCTGACGTGGATTTGATGACCGTTACCTACCCTGGAGTGCTATGAGTTCGGACGAGCCGGCCGCCACGGCGGTGCGGGAGGCCGAGGAGCCGGCCGAGGTCTCGGAGACGCCGTCGCGGATCCTTGTGCTCGGGGCCGCGGCGCTGGCGCTGGCCGCGCTGATCGCGGCGGCGATCTTCGGGATCATGTGGTGGGCGGCCGCGTCCGACGACAACGCCGGCCTGGCGGCTTCGCGCGAAGCCGTGGTCAAGGCGGGCACCAACGCGCTCAAGGCCTACACCGAGGTCGACTACACCGACCTCGACGGCTTCTTCGCCCGGCAGAAGGCCGTGTCGGACGACAAGATGGGCCAGCAGATCGACCAGTCGGCGCCGACGTTCCGCAAGGCGCTCTCCGACGCCAAGACGAAGGTCACCACGGACGTCCAGGACATCGCCGTCGAGGAGCTGGACGACCACGAAGGCAAGGCCAGCTTCCTCGCCGCCATCGCCACGACCGTCACCCAGGGCGACAAGAGCAGCGCGAAGCCGCTGCGTCTCGAGGTGTCGATGACCCGCGTGGGCGGCGAGTGGAAGCTGTCCGGCATCGACAGCGTCCCGCTCGTCGCGGCCGGCCAATAGCGTCACCCAGAAGGAGCCTGTAGTGCCCCCCTCCCGCCGCCAGCCCAGCTCTTCGCCATCGCGCCGTCCCCGCGTGGCCGGCCTGCGCAAGCCCTCGGCGGACGAGTCCGCCGAGGGCTTGCTGCCCGCGGTGCCGCCCACTGAGCGAAAGCCGCGCCCGCGTCCGACGCCAGCCTCCTCTGAGGACACGGCGGTGTTCGCGGCCGTCGGCACCGAAGAGGAGCCGCAGGTCGGCGCGCTCACCGGCGAGCCGTCCGAAGAGGCCCCGGAGCGGCCGGCGCCGCGACGGAAGAAGCGGGATGAGGGAACCGCGAAGCCGACCGACGTCTCCGAGGTCCCGGTTGCCGACGAGCCGTCGCAGCCCGCGGGTACGCGTGTGCAGAAGCCGTACCTGGTGGCCGGCGCGCTGGTGCTCGTCGCGCTGATCCTGGGCGGGCTGGCGTACTGGTTCCACTCCAAGGAGGACGCGATCTCCTCGGCGACCAGCAACACCGCGCTGCTCGACGTCGCGAAGACCGCGCAGGTCAAGGACGCCGTGTCGAAGGCGGCCGAGGCGCTGTTCTCCTACGACTTCAACAACATCAAGAAGACCGAGGACGCGGCGAACGACCTGCTCGCCAACGACGACGTCCGGAACAAGTACAACTCGCTGATGGGCGAGGTGAAGCGGCTCGCGCCGGCGCAGAAGATGATCGTGACGTGCAAGGTGACGCGCGCCGCGGTGATCATGCTCAACGGCGACCTGGCGAAGGTGATGGTCTTCGTCGACCAGACATCGACCCGCACGGACACGAAGAAGACGACGGCGGGCACCGCCCAGCTCCACCTGAACGCCCAGCTCCAGGGCGACAAGTGGAAGATCACCGACATGGACACCTACAACGCGCCGAAGGTCCCGGCGGCCCAGGCGCCGTCGTCGTCGGCCCCGGCGCCGTCGAAGTAGCTCAGCCTCAGCGTCTTCGGCCTTGGACGGCGGCCCCGGTGGTGTTCCTGGTGGGCACGTGCCGGCGAGGTCCGAGCGCGGATCCTGACGTCCGTTCGGGTGATGCGCTGAACCGGGTGGAACGACCGCCTCACTCCCCGTCGTCTGATAGCTTGATTTGCTGACCGAGTGTGTTCGGGCGCTCACGAGAGCTTCGGGGAGGAAGTTCCGATGCCTGATTTCGCGCGAAGTGTGACGGGCGGAGCCGGCTACCGGGTCCCGGCCGACGACCCGTCGTTCAAGGGCGTCCACGCAACGGAGATGCGAGTACTCCAGGAACGCCTGAACCAAGCCGCCGGCGGCGGTGGCTCGGGTGGGTTCAAGCTGGACGTGGAGCAGATGCAGACGCTCCTGCCCCAGTGGAAGGACCTCCGCGACACCCTCGATGACCTCCGTGCACGCGGCAACGAGCTTCGGGCGGTAATGCCACCGGCAGGGGATCAGGCGAGCACGGAGAACAACACTGCCGCGAAAACGCATGGCGATCTGTATCAGCGCAGCATCGAGCAGCAATGGAATTATGCAGTCGGCTACGTGAAGTCGCTAGAGAAGATGATCGAAAAATACCAGCACGCTGACGATTTGGCGGGCCACTCGTTCAATGTCATGGGGACTGAACTGTGAAGTGCTTCAAGGTTGCGGTGGCGCTGTCGGTGGTCGCGCTGGTTGCCGGCTGCTCGCGTGATGTCACCGGCCACCCGTCTCCCTCTACGGGCGTGTCCGATTCGGGGTCTGCTTCCCAGAATTCGGATGTACCGAAGGTTGCGGAACCTCTCGACACGGCTCGTTATCAGGAGCAGCCGTGTGCTGTGCTCACTGCTGGTCAGCTGTCGCAGCTTGGCATCACGACACAGCCGAAGCCTGACTTGGCCAGTAAGCTCGGTCCGAGTTGCGAGTGGAATGCCTTCGACGAGATCGGGATCACGATCCATGCCACCCTGTTGACGATCGGCAGCAGCCTCGCCAAGGTCTACCAACAGCACGCTCAAGGTCAGTGGCCCTTCTTTGAGCCGGTAGCCGATGTTTCGGGGTATCCAGGTGTGTTGTTGGATTCTTTGGATGCTCAGCCCAAAGGAAAGTGTCAACTTATTGTCGGCTTGCGAGATGATCTCGCCTACAGTGTCCAAGTATCAATTGATACGGACTCGAAAGAATACGGAAACCCTTGCCCGGTCTTGCGGAAGGCTACTGAAATGGCGGTGTCCACGATGAAGGCAGGGTCCTGATGGCCGAGTACACCGCCCAGCAGATCGTCGACTTCCTCAAGTCCGGCGATGGACCCGACAGCCTTTTCGCCTCCAGTGAGCTGGCCCAGCAAATGGCCGCCAAGCATGTCGAAGCGCGGGACATGATGACCCGTCTCCAGTCCGCCATGAGCGAGGCCTGGTCCGGTGATGCCGCCGCCCAGGCGCAGGCCGGCGCTGGACCACTCCTCGCCGCCTCCGAAGTCAGTGCCGTTCACCTCGCCGCTGCGCAAAACTCCCTCATGACCCAGGGGGCCGACTACGCCGACCTGCGGAACAAGGTCGGCGACGGCCCAGGGCCCCAGCCGCAGGAGGACTTCCTCAGCCGCACCTTCCCGATGCTCACCGACAAGGACGAGCAGGTCGCCGGGTGGAATGCCAAGGCTCAGGAAGTCGTCCAGCACTACGGCACCTACTCCGGCCAGAGCGGCGATAACGCCGCCGGTCTGCCTCAGGACTACGGGGAACTGACGCTTCCCGCCGGCGGTGCCGACATCGAACACGCCGAGAAACCGGCCGCCGTCACCCCTCCCGCCGGACGCGATGACCGCCGGACGGATACCACCGGCCGCACCACGCAGGTCGAGCACCGCGACACCGACGTGCCCGGGCAGCAGCAACGTCAAAGGACGGACACCCCGAGCACGAACACCCCGAGCACGAACACCAACGTGCCCGGTCAGCAGCGACCCGGCATCGGCCAGGACGACACGACCCGGACCACCGGCCTCACCCCGGTCGCGCACACCGACCCCGGCGATGGCACGACCCGGCCCCGCCCGCTCAACCCCGGTTTCGGCCGGGACGGCGGATCCGGTGACATCAACGCCCGACTCGGTCCGAACGTGCCGGTGATCGACGGCCCGGGCGGGACGGGCCGGTTCGGGACCCCCGGCGGCGAGCCCGGTGGCGGCCGCAGCGGCAGCGACCCCGGGCGCGGTGGGGCCGGTAGCGGACGCGGCAGCGAACCCGGCGGCCGGAGCGGCGTCGGACGGTTCGGCGAACCCGGCGTGGCGCGGCCAGGCGCCGCCGGCGCGGCCGGGAAACCCGGTGCCGGTGCCATGGGCGGCCCCCTGGGGCGTGGCGGCGAGAAAGAAGAGGACAAGGAGCACAAGCGGCTCGACATCCTCCAGGAACTCGATCCCGACGAGCTGTTCGGCGGATTCCCGGACGGCATGAAGCCGGTGCCGCCGACCATCGGTGCGTGATGGTCGTTCGGCAGGAAACCGTCCTGAACGCGGGGAGCGTGCACTGGGCGGCCGAACGGCTGGGGCTGACGCTGCCGTCCGTGCTCGCTCCGGAGCCGGTGTGGCGGAGTCCGGACGCCGAAGCCGCCCGGGTCGAAGCCGCGCGGGAAGAACTGGCCGTGGAGGGTTTCCTCGATCGGGACGAGCCCGGTGAGGACCTCGAGGACAGCCTGCGGCTGCTCTGCCGCGCTCCGGCCGAGGTGTCGGCCTACGTGCAGAGCGAGGAGCTGACCTACCGGCTGCACGCCGCCGCCGGGCGGCGGTCCGGGGCGTTCGCATGCTACCTGCCCCACGAAAGCCGGATCCTGCTTCGGCCCGCCCGCCTCGAGGCGCTGGCCAGGGTGGTCGTCCGCGAGCTGCCCGATCACCCGCCCGCGCGGTCCGTCTCCTACTCGGTGCCGGTCACGGAGCTGACCGCCGGCGAACCCCATGGGGACGCCGCCCGCGTGGCGGCGATCTTCACGCAGCCCCGGTACGCCGGTGGGCAGATCTTCGCCGCCGTCCGGGACCACCGGGGCCATCGCCGCAGCGAACCGGTCACCTTCGTCGACACCGACCAGGGGCGCCGGCTCAGCCACCTCTCCGCGGACGGCCGGTTCGTGATCACCGTCGGCGGCTCGGACGGCGCGCTGGTCGCCAAGCTCGACGAGCTGAGGCACGGGCTGACCTGAGGCCGACGCCGATAAAGTCGGCGAAGAAAACCGCGAACTGTGAGGGTGCATCGATGAGCGTCATCCCGGAAAGCCACCGCGACCTGCTGGAGCGGCCGCTGTACGCCCACCTCGCCACCGTCCGGCCGGACGGGAAACCGCAGGTCAACCCGATGTGGTTCGCCTGGGACGGCGAGTACGTCCGCTTCACGAACACCACGGTCCGGCAGAAGTACAAGAACGTGACCGCCCACCCCGAGGTCGCGCTGTCGATCAACGACCCCGAGCAGCCGTACCGGTACCTCGAGGTCCGCGGCACCGTCGAACGCATCGACGAGGACTCGGACGGCGCGTTCTTCGCCGAGCTGGCCGACCGCTACGGCCTGAAGCTGGACGGCCCGCCCGGAGACGTCCAGCACCGCGTCGTCTACGTCGTGAAGCCGACGTCGGTCAGCAACCAGTAGCCGGTGGGACTCGAGGCGGCCTACACGACCCTGGTCGGCTTGGCCGTCGGGGACGCGTTCGGCGCGCAGATCCTCCTGCCCGGCGACCACCCCGATGTGCAGGCGCGGCGGCTGCCGCCCGCGCCGTGGGGCTGGACCGACGACACCGAGATGGCGTGCTCGGTCTTCGCCGTCCTGAAGCGCCACGGCGTCGTCGACCAGGATGCGCTGGCCCGGTCGTTCGCCGCCCACTTCGACCCGGAGCGCGGTTACGGCTCGGGCGCCGAATGGCGGCTCAACCAGATCCGTGCCGGGCAGCCGTGGCAGACGGTCAATGTCACCAACGGCCGCGGCTCCTGGGGCAACGGCGCCGCCATGCGCGTGGCGCCGCTCGGCGCGTGGTTCCACGGCAATCTGCCGCAGGCTCTGCGGCAGGCCGAGCTGTCCGCGGTCATCACGCACGCGCACTTCGAGGGCGTGGCGGGCGCGGTGGCCGTCGCGGCGGCGGCCGCGCTGCGCGCCGCGTCCCCGGGGCTCGCCGGCCCGGACCTGCTGAACCAGCTCGTCCCGCTCGTCCCGCTCGTCCGGGTCCGCGACGGCCTCACGATGGCGTTGAAGATCGCCGACGCGCGTGAAGCCGCGGACACGCTGGGCACGGGCCGCGAGATCGCCGCGCACGACACGGTGCCGCTGGCCCTGTGGATCGCGGCGCGGCACCCCGGAAGCTACGTCGACGCCCTCTGGACGGTCGCCCAGCTCGCCGAGGACGTCGACACCGTGGGCGCGATCGTCGGCGGGGTGCTCGCCGCGGGCGGGACACCGGTGCCTGCGGATTGGCTCGCGGCCTGCGAGCCCTTACCGTCCTGGCTCCGCTGACCGGACGATCGTCGGAGCACCGGCAGCATCGATCCGCCCCTCTATGAACTCGATCGCCACCGCGGGCCGGCGTCCACGCGGCCGGCTCGGCGGGCGAGGTGAAGGCGAAGACCCAGCGGATCCCGCCCGCGTCGGCCCGCGGTCGGCAGGCCGTCCGGCTGGAGCGGGCCAGTGATCGCCGCTCGGAGGCGCCGGGTAAAACCGGTGTGACGTGTGTGGCACCGGGGGCGGCGCCGGATTCCGGCCCGGCTCGCCGCGGAAGGCGGATCTGAGCGCGCGGCGGGCGACCGGGATCGTGGCTTCGCGCCCCCAAGCAGTGACAAATCCGCAGGTCCAGCCACATCACTGGCGCTACTGGCCGGTAACCGGAATGATATTCGGCCGCTTACGCTCCGCTGAACCTCTTCAACGCTGCGCCAACCGGCGGGACCCCCGTGTGGCATCTTGACTCCGGCGCCCGGTGGGTTCACGCTTACTCCCGACGGCGAAACCGGAGGCCCTTGCGGGAGGGACAACCGGTCAGCCTGGAGGCATACCTGAAGACGTCGCGAGGCAGGCTGGGCCCCATCGGGAGCGCCCCCTGGACAGACCGCGCCGTTCGGGCTAGACTGCCTCTTTGCGCTGCCCTCTTTCAGGCTGCCCGGAGCCGGTAGTTAGGATAGTGGGCACACGGCACCCTTGACAGTCGCTCATAGCTGTTGCTATGGCGGCCGTCACCGCTCATTGTCCCCGGAAGGACGCATCTTGGCAGTCTCTCCCGCGAACCAGGCCACTGCTGCGACCACCTCGGCTGAATCTCGCTCGGAGTCCACGGGAATCCCCGGCGCGCCCAAGCGGGTTTCCTTCGCAAAGATTCGCGAACCGCTCAACACGCCCAACCTGCTCGACGTCCAGATCCAGTCGTTCCAGTGGTTCACCGGGGACGAAGCGTGGTTCGAACGCCGTGTCGAAGAAGGTGAAGAAAACCCGGTCGGCGGCCTCGAAGAGGTCCTGAACGAGATCTCCCCGATCGAGGACTTCTCCGGGTCGATGTCCCTGTCCTTCTCCGCTCCGCGCTTCGACGAGGTCAAGGCCTCGATCGAGGAGTGCAAGGACAAGGACATGACGTACGCCGCCCCGCTGTTCGTGACGGCCGAGTTCGTCAACAACAACACCGGCGAGATCAAGAGCCAGACGGTCTTCCTGGGCGACTTCCCGGTCATGACCGACAAGGGCACGTTCATCATCAACGGCACCGAGCGTGTCGTCGTGTCCCAGCTGGTCCGCTCGCCGGGCGTCTACTACTCGAAGGACGTCGACAAGACGACCGACAAGGACGTCTTCAGCGTCCGCGTGATCCCGAGCCGCGGCGCGTGGCTCGAGTTCGACGTCGACAAGCGCGACACCGTCGGCGTCCGCATCGACCGCAAGCGCCGCCAGCCGGTCACCGTGTTGCTGAAGGCGCTCGGCTGGACCACCGAGGCGATCCGCGAGCGCTTCTCCTTCTCGGAGACGCTGCTGGCCACCCTCGAGAAGGACCACACCGCCGGCACCGACGAGGCGCTGCTCGACATCTACCGCAAGCTGCGCCCGGGCGAGCCGCCGACGAAGGAGAGCGCGCAGACCCTGCTGGAGAACCTGTTCTTCAAGGCGAAGCGCTACGACCTGGCCAAGGTCGGCCGGTACAAGGTCAACAAGAAGCTCGGCCTCTCGACGCCGTACGACACGGGGACGCTGACCGAAGAGGACATCGTCACCACCATCGAGTACCTGGTCCGGCTGCACGCCGGCGAGGACAAGATGGACGCCGACAACGGCACCGAGATCCCGGTCGAGACCGACGACATCGACCACTTCGGCAACCGGCGCCTGCGCACGGTCGGCGAGCTGATCCAGAACCAGATCCGGGTCGGCCTGTCGCGCACCGAGCGCGTCGTGCGTGAGCGCATGACCACGCAGGACGTCGAGGCGATCACGCCGCAGACCCTGATCAACATCCGCCCGATCGGCGCGGCGATCAAGGAGTTCTTCGGCACCTCGCAGCTGTCGCAGTTCATGGACCAGAACAACCCGCTGTCGGGCCTGACGCACAAGCGGCGTCTGTCGGCCCTCGGCCCGGGTGGTCTGTCCCGTGAGCGCGCCGGCATGGAGGTCCGGGACGTCCACCCGTCGCACTACGGCCGGATGTGCCCGATCGAGACGCCGGAAGGCCCGAACATCGGCCTGATCGGCTCGCTCTGCTCCTACGCGCGGGTCAACCCGTTCGGCTTCATCGAGACGCCGTACCGCAAGGTCGTCGAGGGCCGGGTCACCGACCAGGTCGACTACCTGACCGCGGACGAAGAGGACCGGTACGTCAAGGCCCAGGCCAACGCGCCGATCTCGGACGACGGCACCTTCGTCGAAGACCGGGTCATGGCCCGCCGCAAGGGTGGCGAGGTCGAGCTGATCGACCCGCTCGACATCGACTACATGGACGTCTCGCCGCGGCAGATGGTCTCGGTCGCGACGGCGATGATCCCGTTCCTCGAGCACGACGACGCGAACCGCGCCCTGATGGGCGCGAACATGCAGCGCCAGGCCGTGCCGCTGCTGCGCAACCAGGCCCCGTACGTGGGCACGGGTGTGGAGCTGCGTGCCGCGGTCGACGCCGGTGACGTGCTCGTCGCCGAGCAGTCCGGCATCGTCGAGGAGCTCTCGGCGGACCTGATCACGATCATGCACGACGACGGCACGCGGAAGAGCTACGGACTGTACAAGTTCCGCCGCTCGAACCACGGCACCTGCTTCAACCACCGCCCGATCGTGAACGAGGGCGACCGGGTCGAGCAGGGTCAGGTCATCGCCGACGGCCCGTCCACCGAGAACGGTGAGATGGCGCTCGGCAAGAACCTGCTCGTCGCGGTCATGCCGTGGGAGGGCCACAACTACGAGGACGCGATCATCCTCTCGGAGCGCCTGGTGCAGGACGACGTCTTGACGTCGATCCACATCGAGGAGCACGAGATCGACGCCCGCGACACGAAGCTGGGCGCCGAGGAGATCACCCGGGACATCCCGAACGTCTCCGAGGAGGTCCTCGCCGACCTCGACGAGCGCGGCATCATCCGCATCGGTGCCGAGGTCCGCGACGGCGACATCCTGGTCGGCAAGGTCACGCCGAAGGGCGAGACCGAGCTGACCCCGGAGGAGCGCCTGCTCCGCGCGATCTTCGGCGAGAAGGCCCGCGAGGTCCGCGACACCTCCCTGAAGGTGCCGCACGGCGAGACCGGCAAGGTCATCGGCATCCGCGTGTTCTCGCGCGAGGACGACGACGAGCTGCCTCCGGGCGTCAACGAGCTGGTCCGCGTCTACGTGGCCCAGAAGCGCAAGATCCAGCCGGGCGACAAGCTCGCCGGCCGGCACGGGAACAAGGGTGTCATCGGCAAGATCCTGCCGGTCGAGGACATGCCGTTCATGGAGGACGGCACGCCCGTCGACATCATCCTGAACACCCACGGTGTGCCGCGACGGATGAACATCGGCCAGATCCTCGAGCTGCACCTGGGCTGGCTGGCGTCGCAGGGCTGGACGATCGAAGGCAACCCGGACTGGGCGAAGAACCTGTCCGAGGAGCTCTACGACGTCGCGCCCGGCACGAACACCGCCACCCCGGTGTTCGACGGCGCGAAGGAAGAGGAGCTCACCGGGCTGCTCAGCGCGACCAAGCCGAACCGCGACGGTGAGCGCATGGTCAAGGAGAACGGCAAGGCGACCCTGCTGGACGGCCGCTCCGGCGAGCCGTACCCGTACCCGGTCGCGGTCGGCTACATGTACATCCTGAAGCTGCACCACCTGGTCGACGACAAGATCCACGCCCGCTCCACCGGCCCGTACTCGATGATCACGCAGCAGCCGCTGGGTGGTAAGGCGCAGTTCGGTGGCCAGCGCTTCGGTGAGATGGAGTGCTGGGCGATGCAGGCGTACGGCGCTGCCTACACGCTGCAGGAGCTGCTGACGATCAAGTCGGACGACGTGGTCGGCCGCGTCAAGGTGTACGAGGCCATCGTCAAGGGGGAGAACATCCCCGAGCCGGGCATCCCGGAGTCGTTCAAGGTGCTCCTCAAGGAGCTCCAGTCGCTGTGCCTCAACGTCGAGGTGCTCTCCAGCGACGGCGCGGCGATCGAGATGCGCGACTCCGACGACGAGGACCTCGAGCGCGCCGCGGCCAACCTCGGCATCAACCTGTCCCGCAACGAGTCGCCCTCGGTGGACGACGTCGTGCACTGATCGCGAGCTGAGCTGGGACCTGCCTCCCGCGGGTCCCAGCTTGCCCGCCACCCCCTCTCTAGCCGAAACAACCCCAAGGGGATCTAGACGTGCTGGACGTCAACTTCTTCGATGAGCTCCGCATTGGTCTCGCCACGGCCGACGACATCCGTCAGTGGTCGTACGGCGAGGTCAAGAAGCCGGAGACCATCAACTACCGGACGCTCAAGCCCGAGAAGGACGGCCTCTTCTGCGAGAAGATCTTCGGCCCGACCCGGGACTGGGAGTGCTACTGCGGCAAGTACAAGCGCGTTCGCTTCAAGGGCATCATCTGTGAGCGCTGCGGCGTCGAGGTGACCCGCGCGAAGGTGCGCCGCGAGCGGATGGGCCACATCGAGCTGGCCGCCCCGGTCACCCACATCTGGTACTTCAAGGGTGTACCCTCGCGCCTCGGCTACCTGCTGGACCTGGCGCCGAAGGACCTCGAGAAGATCATTTACTTCGCTGCTTACGTCATCACGGGCGTGAACACGGAGCTGCGCCACAACGACCTGCCGACCCTCGAGAACGAGATCGGCGTCGAGCGCAAGAACCTCGAGACCAAGCGTGACGCGGACATCGAGGCTCGCGCGCAGAAGCTGGAAGCCGACCTGGCCGAGCTGGAGGCGGAGGGCGCCAAGTCCGACGTCCGCCGCAAGGTCAAGGAGGGCGGCGAGCGCGAGATGCGCCAGCTGCGTGACCGCGCCGGTCGCGAGCTGGACCGCCTCGAGGAGGTCTGGACGACCTTCACCAAGCTCGACACCCGTCAGCTGATCGCCGACGAGCTGCTCTACCGCGAGCTCGTCGACCGCTACGGCGAGTACTTCACCGGCGGCATGGGCGCGGAGGCCATCCAGAAGCTGGCCACCGAGTTCGACGTCAGCGCCGAGGCCGACAACCTGCGCGACACCATCCGCAACGGCAAGGGGCAGAAGAAGCTCCGCGCGCTGAAGCGGCTCAAGGTCGTCGCGGCGTTCCAGGCCACCGGCAACGACCCGCGCGGCATGGTGCTCGACGCCGTCCCGGTCATCCCGCCGGACCTGCGCCCGATGGTGCAGCTGGACGGTGGCCGCTTCGCGACGTCGGACCTGAACGACCTGTACCGGCGGGTCATCAACCGGAACAACCGCCTCAAGCGGCTGATCGACCTCGGCGCGCCCGAGATCATCGTCAACAACGAGAAGCGGATGCTGCAGGAGGCCGTCGACGCGCTGTTCGACAACGGCCGCCGCGGGCGTCCGGTCACCGGCCCGGGCAACCGGCCGCTGAAGTCGCTGTCCGACCTCCTCAAGGGCAAGCAGGGCCGGTTCCGCCAGAACCTGCTCGGCAAGCGCGTCGACTACTCGGGCCGTTCGGTCATCATCGTCGGCCCGCAGCTGAAGCTGCACCAGTGCGGCCTGCCGAAGGACATGGCGCTCGAGCTGTTCAAGCCGTTCGTCATGAAGCGGCTGGTCGACCTGAACCACGCGCAGAACATCAAGTCCGCCAAGCGGATGGTGGAGCGCTCGCGGCCGCAGGTGTGGGACGTGCTGGAAGAGGTCATCACCGGCCACCCGGTGATGCTGAACCGCGCGCCGACGCTGCACCGCCTCGGCATCCAGGCCTTCGAGCCGCAGCTGGTCGAAGGCAAGGCCATCCAGCTGCACCCGCTGGTCTGCGAGGCGTTCAACGCGGACTTCGACGGTGACCAGATGGCGGTGCACCTGCCGCTGTCGGCCGAGGCGCAGGCCGAGGCCCGGATCCTGATGCTGTCGGCGAACAACATCCTGTCGCCGGCGTCGGGCCGTCCGCTCGCCATGCCGCGGCTGGACATGGTGACGGGCCTGTTCCACCTGACCCGCCTCACCGAGGACTCCGCGGGCGCGGGCGGCGCGTACTCGTCGCCGGCCGAGGCCATCATGGCCTACGACCGCAAGGCGCTGAGCCTGCACGCCCCGGTCAAGATCCGCATCACCGACCGTCAGCCGGCGAAGGCCGACGAGGCGAGGCTCGCGGAAAAGGGCTGGGAGCCGGGCAAGGCGTGGCTGGCCGAGACGACCCTGGGCCGCGTGCTGTTCAACGAGCTGCTGCCGGCGGACTACCCGTTCATCAACGAGCCGATGCCGAAGAAGCGGCAGGCCGCGATCGTGAACGACCTCGCCGAGCGCTACTCGATGACCCAGGTCGCGCAGACCCTGGACCGCCTGAAGGACGCCGGTTTCTACTGGGCGACCCGCTCGGGCGTCACCATCGCCATCTCGGACGTGCTCACCCCGGTGGGCAAGGCTGCCATCCTCGACGAGTACGAGGGCAAGGCCTCCCAGGTGGAGAAGCGCTACCAGCGTGGTCAGCTGTCGCACACCGAGCGCAACAACGAGCTCGTCAAGGTGTGGACACAGGCCACCGAAGAGGTCCACAAGATCATGGAGACGGCGCTGCCGGACGACAACCCGATCGCGGTGATCGTGAAGTCGGGCGCGGCGGGCAACATGACGCAGGTCCGGTCGCTGGCCGGTATGCGTGGCCTGGTGTCGAACCCGAAGGGTGAGTACATCCCGCGTCCGATCAAGGCCAACTTCCGTGAGGGCCTGTCGGTGGCGGAGTACTTCATCGCGACGCACGGTGCCCGGAAGGGCCTGGCGGACACGGCGCTGCGGACCGCCGACTCGGGTTACCTGACCCGGCGTCTGGTGGACGTCTCGCAGGACGTCATCGTCCGCGAGGTCGACTGCGGCACCACCCGCGGCATCATGATGCCGATCGGCGAGGACATCGGCGACGGCAAGGTGCTGCGCGACCAGCACGTCGAGACCTCCGTCTACGCGCGGAACCTCGCGACGGACGCGGTGGACGCCAAGGGCAACGTGGTGCTGAACGCCGCCGACGACATCGGCGACCCGGCCATCGACAAGCTGCTCTCCAGCGGCATCTCGAAGGTCAAGGTCCGCTCGGTGCTGACCTGCGAGTCGGTCGTCGGCATCTGCGCGACCTGCTACGGCCGCTCGATGGCGACGGGTCTGCTCGTCGACGTCGGCGAGGCCGTGGGTATCGTCGCGGCCCAGTCGATCGGTGAGCCGGGTACTCAGCTGACGATGCGTACGTTCCACCAGGGTGGTGTGGCCGGTGACGACATCACGACCGGTCTGCCGCGTGTCCAGGAGCTGTTCGAGGCCCGCGTCCCGAAGGGCAAGGCGCCGATCGCCGACGTCGATGGCCGCGTGCGCATCGAAGAGAGCGAGCGGTTCTGGAAGATCACGCTGATCCCGGACGACGGCGGCGAAGAGATCGTCTTCGACAAGCTGTCCAAGCGTCAGCGGCTCGCGAACACCCCGAACGGCCCGCTGGGCGACGGCGACCACGTCAACGTCGGTCAGCAGCTGCTGGAAGGCACGCCGGACCCGCACGAGGTCCTGCGGGTCATGGGGCCGCGCGAGGCGCAGATGCACCTCACGGACGAGGTCCAGAAGGTGTACCGGGCGCAGGGTGTGTCGATCCACGACAAGCACATCGAGGTCATCGTGCGGCAGATGCTGCGCCGCGTGACGGTCATCGATTCGGGTGGCACGGACTTCCTGCCGGGCGAGCTGCCCGAGCGGACCAAGTTCGAGGCACGCAACCGTTCGACGGTTTCCGAAGGCGGCGAGCCGGCTTCGGGCCGTCCGGTGCTGATGGGGATCACGAAGGCGTCGCTCACCACGGACTCGTGGCTGTCGGCGGCGTCGTTCCAGGAGACCACGCGAGTCCTGACCGACGCGGCGATCAACGGCCGCTCGGACAAGCTCGTCGGCCTCAAGGAGAACGTGATCATCGGTAAGCTGATCCCGGCCGGTACGGGCATCAACAAGTACCGCAACATCCAGGTGCAGCCGACGGAAGAGGCCCGGGTCGCGGCGTACGCGATCCCGTCCTACGACGACGGCTACTACACCCCGGACGTGTTCGGTACGGGCACCGGTGCCGCGGTCCCGCTGGACGACTACGACTTCGGCCGCGACTTCCGCTGAAGCTGAGTCACGAGAAAGGCCCCTGCCGGGTTTCCGGCGGGGGCCTTTCCCGTTTCCGGGGGAGTCAGCGGAGGCTGCAGCGGGACACCGGGAAGTCGAAGTACGTGTCCGGGAACGGCTCGCCGTTCAGCGTGTAGTGCCACCACTCCTCGGGCAGGTTCCGGAACCCCGCCGCGGCCATCGTGTTCTTCAGCAGCTGACGGTTCTGCATGGGCACGCCGGTGATCGCCGGGTTGTCGGTGTGGGCCAGCGGGTCGAAGCAGTCGTAACCCGTGCCCATGTCGACCATGTTGTCCCGGAATTCCCAAAGTTGCCGGTCATGGGGACTTCGACGATGGCAGGCCGGACCCGGTCCATGGGGGCGTTGTTCGCCGATGTCGCGTTGCTCAACACCGGGACCGCCGGCGCGCTTGCCGGCCCGGCGCTCATGTCGCCGGCGGCGGGTACGCGCTCGTCGCGGTCGTCGGCGGGATGTTCGCCGTGCTCCCGCTGGCGTTGCTCGTCTCTCGTGACGGCCGGTAGCCGGACGGTTGTCGGCAAATCTTCCGTCGCCGAAACCGCGGCCCGGTGGCGAAGATGGGCCGTGGCTGACTCTGTGCCCTTCACGGACAACTTCTCGGACCTCTCGAACACGCAGGGGTACCAGTTCGAGTTCCGGTGCGAACGCTGCGGCAACGGCTATCGATCCGCCTTCCAGCGCGACAACGTCGAGACCGGGCGAAGCATGCTTCGCGCCGTCGGCTCCTTCTTCGGCGGGACGCTGCGGGACATCAGCAACTCGGCCGACCAGTGGCGCTACGACCGCGCGACGAACTCACCGGCCAAGGACCGCGCCCTGGCCGCGGCGGTCAAGGAGATCACGCCGAGCTTCCGCCAGTGCCGCGGCTGTGGCGACTGGATGTGCCAGGACCAGTGCTGGAACGAGGAGATCGGCCAGTGCCTGCGGTGCTCGCCGAGCGTCGCGGAGGAGATCTCCCGGGCCCAGGCGTCGGCGCAGCGAGACCAGATCTGGGACAAGGCCCGGGAGAAGGACTGGACGTCCGACCTCGACATCGACACCCGCGCCAAGGTCACCTGCCCGGGCTGCGGCCTCAAGGCCGACGGCGGCAAGTTCTGCTCGTCGTGCGGCACGTCGCTGGCGCTGAAGGTCGGCTGCGGCGGCTGTGGCAGCGAGAGCAACAAGCCGGGTGCCATGTTCTGTTCGGACTGCGGCGCCAAGCTCTGAGCAAGCGGGGGCGGCACGCTCCGGGCACCATGGGGGCATGACGCCCGTCACGAAGCGCCTCACGGTCGTGGCCGTCGTGCTGATCACGGCGGGCGCGGTCCTGCTGTCGGTGGGCTCGATCGGCTTCCAGGCGACCTCCGACCGGCCCGACGCGAACATCGGCGCCGGGTTCGCCCTCATCGCCGGGCCGTACGTCGTCGGCCTCGGTCTCGTGTTCGCGCTGTCGGCGGTCTTGACCCACCTGACGACTCGCCGTCGCTGACCGGACACTCATCGTGAGCTCGCGTCGGGAGTGTGACGCACGAAACGGTCGATCCGGTCCCGCTGCGTCACCCGACCGGGTAATAGGTAGGTTTCGGCGCAAGGGGAAGCACGGACGACGCGCTAGGAGTGTGTGATGACCAGCACCGAAGGGGCCGGACGGCCCGACGAAGAACCGAAGGCGACGGGGAGCCACGCGGCCCCCGAGGGAGCTGGCGTGCACCCGCTCATCGACCTGTCCAGGGACCCCAACCCCGGAAAACCGGACCACGCGAAGCCGGACGAAGACTGAGTTCGCCGGCGTGTGCCGGCGGAGCCGTGCTGCCCTGCGCGGCTCCGCCGGCAACGTCGTGAACGACTCGTTCACCTCGTCCGACGACACGAAAGAGTCGTTCGTGGCGTGCTTTCCGGGTGTCGGCGGCGGCGCGCCCGGGTAACCGGCCCACGGGCCGGAACATCCGGCGACGGCGCGGGGTTGAGAGGTAGGCTGGAGGTTCGCCGACCTACAGACCCCCCGCCGCGTTCCTCCCGGACCCGGGCGGGTATCTTTGGAGACCGTGCCCGGCATGCGTCGGGCCGCTCCGCGTGCCGTGCGCATGGACGGGGTGCTCAGGCACCCGGTCACCGGCTTCGGCAGGTCGGGGTTCCGACGGAAATCCCTCCGGGAAGTTACCGGTCGTCAGACCGTGACGCGGGCCGACACGCCCGACCGCGGGGGCCGGTGAAGACACGAAGAAGCAGATCACGACAGGAAGCTGGTCCATTGCCCACGATCCAGCAGCTGGTCCGCAAGGGCCGCCAGGACAAGGCTGCCAAGCAGAAGACCGCGGCCCTCAAGGGGAGCCCGCAGCGGCGCGGCGTGTGCACCCGCGTGTACACCACGACCCCGAAGAAGCCGAACTCGGCGCTGCGCAAGGTCGCGCGTGTGAAGCTGACCAGCGGCATCGAGGTCACCGCCTACATCCCCGGTGAGGGCCACAACCTGCAGGAGCACTCGATGGTGCTCGTGCGTGGTGGTCGTGTGAAGGACCTTCCGGGTGTCCGTTACAAGATCATCCGCGGTTCGCTCGACACGCAGGGTGTCAAGAACCGCAAGCAGGCGCGCAGCCGGTACGGCGCGAAGAAGGAGAAGAGCTAATGCCCCGCAAGGGTCCGGCCCCCAAGCGGCCGCTGATCTCCGACCCCGTCTACGCCTCCCCGCTGGTCACCCAGCTGGTGAACAAGGTGCTGAAGGACGGGAAGCGGTCCTTGGCCGAGCGCATCGTGTACGGCGCGCTCGAAGGCGCTCGCGAGAAGACGGGCACCGACCCGGTCGTCACGCTGAAGCGCGCTCTCGACAACGTGAAGCCCACCATCGAGGTGAAGAGCCGCCGCGTCGGTGGCGCCACCTACCAGGTGCCGATCGAGGTCAAGCCGGGTCGCTCCACCACCCTGGCGCTGCGCTGGCTGGTCTCCTTCTCGCAGGCTCGCCGCGAGAAGACGATGATCGAGCGCCTGCAGAACGAGCTCCTGGACGCTTCCAACGGCCTCGGTGCCTCCGTGAAGCGTCGCGAGGACACGCACAAGATGGCCGAGTCCAACCGGGCCTTCGCGCACTACCGCTGGTGATGACCGCCCGGCTGTCGACCAAGCCATGCCGGGCCCCAAGCTTGAGAACAGGGGAACACTCTCGTGGCACGTGAAGTGCTGACCGACCTGAACAAGGTCCGCAACATCGGCATCATGGCCCACATCGACGCCGGCAAGACGACCACCACCGAGCGGATCCTGTTCTACACCGGGGTCAACTACAAGATCGGTGAAGTCCACGACGGCGCCGCCACCATGGACTGGATGGAGGAGGAGCAGAAGCGGGGTATCACCATCACCTCGGCTGCCACCACCACCTTCTGGGACGACCACCAGATCAACATCATCGACACCCCGGGCCACGTCGACTTCACCGTCGAGGTGGAGCGCAACCTCCGGGTGCTCGACGGTGCGGTCGCGGTGTTCGACGGCAAGGAAGGCGTCGAGCCGCAGTCCGAGCAGGTCTGGCGGCAGGCGGACAAGTACGACGTCCCGCGTATCTGCTTCGTCAACAAGATGGACAAGCTGGGCGCGGACTTCTACTACACCGTGAAGACCATCGTGGACCGCCTCGGCGTCCGCCCGCTGGTCATCCAGCTCCCGATCGGCGCCGAGAACGACTTCGAAGGCGTCGTCGACCTGGTCCGCATGAAGGCGCTGACCTGGCGTGGCGAGGTCCAGAAGGGCGAGGACTACTCGGTCGAGGACATCCCCGCCGAGCTGGCCGAGCTGGCCGCGGAGTACCGCGAGAAGCTCGTCGAGACCGTCTCCGAGGCGGACGACGCGCTGATGGAGAAGTTCCTCGAGGGTGAGGAGCTGACGGAGGCCGAGATCAAGGCCGGCATCCGGAAGCTCACCATCAGCAGCCAGGTCTTCCCGGTGCTGGCCGGTTCCGCGTTCAAGAACAAGGGCGTGCAGCCCATGCTCGACGCGGTCGTCGACTACCTGCCGACCCCGCTGGACGTCCCGGCCGTCGAGGGCCTGCTGCCCGACGGCGAGACCGTGGTGTCCCGCAAGGCGTCGGTCGACGAGCCGTTCGCCGCGCTCGCGTTCAAGATCGCCGCGCACCCGTTCTTCGGCAAGCTGACCTACATCCGGGTGTACTCGGGCAAGGTCGCCGCCGGCGCTCAGGTCATCAACGCGACCAAGGAGCGCAAGGAGCGCATCGGGAAGATCTTCCAGATGCACTCCAACAAGGAGAACCCGGTCAACGACGCCCAGGTCGGCCACATCTACGCGGTCATCGGGCTGAAGGACACCACCACGGGTGACACCCTGGCGGACCCGCAGAACCCGATCGTGCTCGAGTCGATGACGTTCCCCGAGCCGGTCATCCGGGTCGCGATCGAACCGAAGACGAAGGCCGACCAGGAGAAGCTGTCCCTGGCGATCCAGAAGCTGGCCGAAGAGGACCCGACGTTCCAGGTCAAGCTGGACGAGGACACCGGCCAGACGATCATCGCGGGCATGGGCGAGCTGCACCTCGAGGTGCTGGTGAACCGGATGAAGTCCGACTACAAGGTCGAGGCGAACATCGGCAAGCCGCAGGTCGCCTACCGTGAGACGATCAAGAAGACGGTCGAGAAGCTCGACTACGTCCACAAGAAGCAGACCGGTGGTTCCGGCCAGTTCGCGAAGGTCATCGTGAAGCTGGAGCCGCTCGAGCGCACCGACGGCGCGCTCTACGAGTTCGACAACAAGGTGTCCGGTGGCCGCGTGCCGCGGGAGTACATCCCGTCGGTCGACGCGGGCGCGCAGGACGCGATGCAGTACGGCGTCCTGGCCGGCTACCCGCTCGTCGGGTTGAAGTTCACCCTGTTGGACGGTGCGTACCACGAGGTCGACTCTTCGGAGATGGCGTTCAAGATCGCCGGTTCCATGGCGATGAAGGAAGCCGCGAAGAAGGCCCACCCCGTGATCCTGGAGCCGATGATGGCGGTCGAGGTGACCACGCCCGAGGACTACATGGGTGACGTCATCGGTGACCTCAACTCCCGTCGTGGTCAGATCCAGGCCATGGAGGAGCGGGCGGGCATCCGCGTCGTGAAGGCGCTGGTCCCGCTGTCGGAGATGTTCGGCTACGTCGGTGACCTCCGGTCCCGCACCCAGGGCCGGGCGAACTACTCCATGTTGTTCGACTCCTACGCCGAGGTTCCCGCGAACGTCGCGAAGGAAATCATCGCGAAGGCGACGGGGGAGTAGTAACTCCCCCCAGCGCTCGCGGGCATTAAGGGACTCTCCTGAACGTCCGCAGCACCGACGAAGGAACAATCGCGGGGCGGCAGCCACGCCGCCCCACGAGCACAAAGCGAAATCAGTCCAGGAGGACATTCCAGTGGCGAAGGCGAAATTCGAGCGGACCAAGCCGCACGTCAACATCGGCACCATCGGTCACGTTGACCACGGCAAGACGACTCTGACCGCGGCTATCACCAAGGTGCTGCACGACAAGTACCCGGAGCTGAACGAGTCGCGGGCGTTCGACCAGATCGACAACGCGCCGGAAGAGAAGCAGCGCGGCATCACGATCAACATCTCGCACGTCGAGTACCAGACCGAGAAGCGTCACTACGCCCACGTCGACGCCCCCGGTCACGCGGACTACATCAAGAACATGATCACCGGTGCCGCCCAGATGGACGGCGCGATCCTGGTCGTGGCCGCCACCGACGGCCCGATGCCGCAGACCCGTGAGCACGTGCTGCTCGCCCGCCAGGTCGGCGTGCCCTACATCGTGGTCGCGCTGAACAAGGCCGACATGGTCGACGACGAGGAGATCCTCGAGCTCGTCGAGCTGGAGGTCCGCGAGCTGCTGTCCTCGCAGGAGTTCCCGGGCGACGACGCGCCGGTCGTGCGCGTTTCCGGCCTCAAGGCCCTCGAGGGCGACGAGAAGTGGGCCGAGGCCGTTCTCGAGCTCATGGCGGCCGTCGACGACAGCGTGCCGGACCCGGTGCGCGAGCTCGACAAGCCGTTCCTGATGCCGATCGAGGACGTCTTCACCATCACCGGTCGTGGCACCGTGGTGACCGGTCGCGTCGAGCGCGGCCAGATCAACGTCAACGAAGAGGTCGAGATCGTGGGTATCCGCGAGAAGTCGACCAAGACCACCGTCACCGGTGTCGAGATGTTCCGCAAGCTGCTCGACTCGGGCCAGGCGGGCGACAACGTCGGCCTGCTGGTCCGCGGTATCAAGCGCGAGGACGTCGAGCGCGGCCAGGTCGTCGTGAAGCCGGGTACCACCACCCCGCACACCGACTTCGAGGGCCGGGTCTACATCCTGTCGAAGGACGAGGGTGGCCGTCACACCCCGTTCTTCAACAACTACCGCCCGCAGTTCTACTTCCGCACCACCGACGTGACCGGCGTCGTGACCCTCCCCGAGGGCACCGAGATGGTCATGCCGGGCGACAACACCGACATCACGGTCGCGCTGATCCAGCCGGTCGCGATGGACGAGGGCCTGCGCTTCGCCATCCGCGAGGGTGGCCGCACCGTCGGTGCGGGTCAGGTCACCAAGATCAACAAGTGATTTAGGCGCCCCACCGGGGGCAATACACCCCCGGGTTCGGGGCGTCAAATCACGTGTGCGACACTATTCAGGTTGCTCGTCCTGGGGCGGCCGATCCTTGTCGGGGTTTTCCTCGAGAGGGCCCGGCCGCCTCGGTGCGAGTGGCCACGGTCCGCGGAGCTCTTCCCTTCGGGTGAGGCGAGCGGGCAAAGGCGGTGAGACGACAGTGCTGGTAAAAGCGCTGCGGCTCATAGCCTCCTCACGTTGAGGAAGACCAGGCAAGACGACGATCCCGCGGGATCCGTCTGTGCGTCGGGCGCGACACGCCCGACCGCGTGGACCGGGGACAGGGCCGTTGAACTGCGGAAACCCAGGCTCAGGGTGGCAACACCCAGCGGGGTTTGTGAGATAGCGGCACGAGACGACAAGGAACGAGCAGCCACCATGGCGGGACAGAAGATCCGCATCCGGCTCAAGGCCTACGACCACGAGGCGATCGACACCTCGGCGCGCAAGATCGTGGAGACGGTCACGCGCACCGGCGCCCGTGTTGTCGGGCCGGTGCCGCTGCCCACCGAGAAGAACGTTTACTGCGTCATCCGCTCGCCGCACAAGTACAAGGACTCGCGCGAGCACTTCGAGATGCGCACGCACAAGCGTCTGATCGACATCCTCGACCCGACGCCGAAGACGGTCGACGCGCTCATGCGCATCGACCTGCCGGCGAGCGTCGACGTCAACATCCAGTAGTAGCGGCGGGCGAGCGGCGGAGAGTAAGAGACTCATGTCTGACAGGCAGATGAAGGGCATCCTGGGCACCAAGCTCGGCATGACCCAGGTCTTCGACGAACAGAACCGGGTTGTCCCGGTCACCGTCGTGAAGGCCGGTCCGAACGTGGTCACCCAGGTTCGGACCCAGGACAAGGACGGCTACACGGCCGTGCAGCTGGCGTTCGGCGCGGTCGACCCGCGCAAGGTGAACAAGCCGCGCACCGGCCACTTCGACAAGGCGGGCGTGACCCCGCGCCGGTTCCTCGCCGAGCTGCGCACCACCGACGCCGAGACCTACGAGGTCGGCCAGGAGATCACCGCCGAGGTGTTCGCCGCCGGCGTCGAGGTCGACGTGACCGGTACCAGCAAGGGCAAGGGCTACGCGGGCGTCATGAAGCGCCACGGTTTCAAGGGCCAGGGCGCGAGCCACGGTGCCCAGGCCGTGCACCGCAAGCCGGGTTCGATCGGTGGCTGCGCCACCCCCGGCCGCGTCTTCAAGGGCCTGCGCATGGCGGGCCGGATGGGCAACGACCGGGTCACCACGCAGAACCTGACCGTGCACGCGGTGCGTGCCGACGACGGCCTGCTGCTGATCAAGGGCGCAGTGCCCGGTCCCAAGGGCGGCGTGCTGTTCGTTCGCAGCGCCGCGAAGGGTGGTAACTCCGAATGACAAGCGTCGAGCTGAAGACCCCGGCCGGTAAAGCCGACGGCACCGTGGACCTCCCCGAGGAGATCTTCGACGTGCAGGCCAATGTCGCGCTGATGCACCAGGTGGTGGTGGCCCAGCAGGCCGCCGCGCGCCAGGGCACGCACGACACGAAGACCCGTGGTGAAGTTCGCGGTGGCGGCAAGAAGCCGTACCGCCAGAAGGGCACCGGCCGTGCCCGCCAGGGTTCGACCCGCGCGCCGCAGTTCGTCGGCGGTGGCGTCGTCCACGGCCCCACGCCGCGTGACTACGCCCAGCGCACCCCCAAGAAGATGAAGGCCGCCGCCCTGCGTGGCGCCCTCTCCGACCGGGCGCGCGCCGGCCAGCTGCACATCGTCACCGAGCTGGTGACGGGTGAGAAGCCGTCGACCAAGGCCGCCAAGAGCGTGCTCGCCGCGGTGACGCAGGCGAAGCGCGTCCTCGTGGTGCTGCACCGGGACGACGAGTACAGCTGGGTTTCCCTGCGGAACCTCCCCGAGGTGCACCTGCTCTGGGCCGACCAGCTCAACACCTACGACGTGCTGGTCAACGACGACGTCGTGTTCACCAAGGCCGCGTACGACGCGTTCGTCGCCGGCCCCGTCCGCGGTAAGACCGTCAAGGCTTCCGCGCGGTCGGGCGAGGTCACGGAAGGGAGTGACGAGAAGTGAGTTCGGTCGCCATTCCGGACCCCCGCGACATCCTGCTCGCGCCGGTCATCTCCGAGAAGTCCTACGGGCTGCTCGAGGACCACAAGTACACGTTCATCGTCCGCCCGGACGCCAACAAGACCCAGATCAAGATCGCGGTCGAGAAGGTGTTCGGCGTCAAGGTGGTCAGTGTCAACACGGCCAACCGCCAGGGCAAGCGGAAGCGGACTCGCGCGGGCTTCGGCAAGCGCAAGGACACCAAGCGCGCCATCGTGACTCTTTCGCCCGAAAGCAAGGCGATCGAGATCTTCGGCGGACCCACCGCGTAAAGGACTGAGCTGACAATGGGCATCCGCAAGTACAAGCCGACGACCCCGGGTCGTCGCGGTTCGAGCGTCTCGGACTTCGCCGAGATCACCCGCTCGACTCCCGAGAAGTCGCTGCTGCGTCCGCTGAGCGGCACCGGTGGGCGTAACTCGTCCGGCAAGATCACCACCCGGCACAAGGGTGGCGGCCACAAGCGCGCTTACCGCCTCATCGACTTCCGTCGCAACGACAAGGACGGCATCCCCGCCAAGGTCGCGCACATCGAGTACGACCCCAACCGGTCCGCTCGCATCGCGCTGCTGCACTACGCCGACGGCGAGAAGCGCTACATCATCGCGCCGGAGAAGCTGAAGCAGGGCGACACCGTCGAGAACGGCCCCCGGGCCGACATCAAGCCGGGCAACAACCTGCCGCTCCGCAACATCCCGGTCGGTACCGTGATCCACGCGATCGAGCTCCGCCCCGGTGGCGGCGCGAAGATGGCGCGGTCCGCGGGCGCGAAGGTGCAGCTCGTCGCCAAGGACGGTCCGTACGCCCAGCTGCGTCTCCCCTCGGGTGAGATCCGCAACGTGGACGTGCGCAACCGCGCCACGGTCGGCGAGGTCGGCAACTCCGAGCACGCCAACATCAACTGGGGCAAGGCCGGCCGCAACCGCTGGCGCGGCAAGCGCCCGACGGTCCGTGGTGTCGTCATGAACCCGGTCGACCACCCGCACGGTGGTGGCGAGGGCAAGACGTCCGGTGGTCGTCACCCCGTCAACCCGAACGGTAAGCCCGAAGGTCGTACGCGTCGCCGCAAGGCATCCGACGCGATGATCGTCCGCCGTCGCCGTACCGGCAAGAACAAGCGCTGAGCAGGAGGTAGAAGACAATGCCACGTAGCCTCAAAAAGGGCCCCTTCGTGGACGACCACCTGCTCAAGAAGGTGGACGTTCTCAACGAGTCGGGCAAGAAGACCGTGATCAAGACTTGGTCGCGGCGCTCCACGATCATCCCGGACTTCCTGGGTCACACGATCGCGGTGCACGACGGCCGCAAGCACGTCCCGGTGTTCGTCACCGAGGCGATGGTGGGTCACAAGCTGGGCGAGTTCGCCCCGACGCGGACCTTCAAGGGCCACATCAAGGACGACCGCAAGTCGCGCCGCCGCTGAGCGGGCACGAGAGATGACAAGGGAAGTAGCGATGAACGCCCAGAACGACGCGACGACCGAGGCTGAACTGCCTACGGCGTACGCGCGGGCTCGCTTCGTCCGGGACTCGCCGACCAAGGTGCGCCGGGTGATCGAGCTCATCAAGGGACGTAGCGCCGCCGACGCCTTGGCCGTGCTCCGGTTCGCCCCGCAGGCGGCCAGCGAGACGGTCGCGAAGGTGCTCGCCAGTGCCGTGGCCAACGCCGAGAACAACCTTCAGCTGGACCCGGACACCCTCTGGGTCAAGAACGCGTACGCCGACGAGGGCCCCACCCTCAAGCGCATCCGTCCGCGGGCCCAGGGCCGCGCGTACCGGATCCGCAAGCGGACCAGCCACGTCACCGTCGAGGTGGAGTCGCGTCCGGCCGTCGCGCAGAAGGCTCAGAGCAAGAAGAAGGCAGGTGGCCGGTAGTGGGCCAGAAAATCAACCCGCACGGTTTCCGCCTGGGTATCACCACGGACTGGAAGTCGCGCTGGTACGCCGACAAGCAGTACGCCGAGTACGTGGCCGAGGACGTCAAGATCCGCAAGCTCCTCGCCACGGGCATGGAGCGGGCCGGCATCTCCAAGGTCGAGATCGAGCGCACCCGTGACCGCGTCCGCGTGGACATCCACACCGCCCGGCCGGGCATCGTCATCGGCCGCCGCGGCGCGGAGGCCGACCGGATCCGCGGTGCGCTGGAGAAGCTGACCAAGAAGCAGGTCCAGCTGAACATCCTCGAGGTCAAGAACCCCGAGGCCGACGCCCAGCTGGTCGCCCAGGCGGTCGCGGAGCAGCTCTCCAACCGCGTGGCGTTCCGCCGCGCGATGCGGAAGGCGATCCAGACCTCCATGCGCTCGCCGCAGGTCAAGGGCATCCGCGTGCAGTGCGGCGGTCGTCTCGGCGGTGCCGAGATGTCCCGCTCCGAGCACTACCGCGATGGCCGCGTCCCGCTGCACACGCTGCGCGCCGACATCGACTACGGCTTCTTCGAGGCCAAGACGACGTTCGGTCGCATCGGCGTCAAGGTGTGGATCTACAAGGGTGAGCTCGTCGGTGGCCTGAAGGCTCGCGAAGCCCGCGACGCCGCCGAGCGCGCGCCGCGCGGTGGTCGCGACCGCGACCGCAGCGACCGGCCGTCCCGTCCGCGTCGTTCCGGCGCCTCGGGCACGACCGCCACCTCGACCGAAGCCGGTCGCGCCGCCGCTGCGGCCACGACCGAGGCCCCGGCGGCTCCGGCCACCGAGACCGCAGAAAAGACGGAGGGCTGAGACGTGCTCATCCCGCGCAGGGTCAAGCACCGGAAGCAGCACTCCCCGAAGCGCCACGGCGCCGCCAAGGGTGGCACGAAGGTCAGCTTCGGCGAGTACGGCATCCAGGCGCTTGAGCACAGCTACGTGACGAACCGGCAGATCGAGTCCGCTCGTATCGCTATGACCCGTCACATCAAGCGTGGTGGCAAGGTGTGGACGACCATCTACCCGGACCGCCCGCTGACCAAGAAGCCGGCCGAAACCCGGATGGGTTCCGGTAAGGGTTCGCCCGAGTGGTGGATCGCGAACGTGAAGCCGGGCCGCGTGATGTTCGAGATCTCGTTCCCGAACGAGGAGACGGCTCGCGAGGCGCTGCGCCGCGCGATCCACAAGCTGCCCATGAAGTGCCGCATCGTGACCCGTGAAGGTGGTGAGTTCTGATGGCTAACGCAAGTGCCGCACAGGCATCGGAGCTGCGTGAGCTCACCGCGGAAGAGCTCGTCCTGCGTCTGAAGGAATACAAGGAGGAGCTCTTCAACCTCCGCTTCCAGATGGCGACCGGTCAGCTCGACAACAACCGCCGTCTGCGCACCGTCCGCACGGACATCGCGCGGATCTACACGGTCATGCGCGAGCGCGAACTCGGCCTGTCCGTTGCCCCCGACGCCGAGAGTGAAGGTGCCGCATGAGCGAGCCCACCACCGAGACGCCGACCCGGAACGACCGTAAGGTCCGCGAGGGCTACGTCGTCTCGGACAAGATGAACAAGACGATCGTGGTCGAGCTCGAGGACCGCAAGAAGCACCCCCGCTACTCGAAGGTCGTCCGCTCCACCACCAAGGTGAAGGTGCACGACGAGAACAACGAGGCGGGCGTGGGCGACCGGGTCACCCTGATGGAGACCCGCCCGCTGTCGGCGACGAAGCGGTGGCGCCTGGTGCAGATCGTGGAGAAGGCCAAGTAAGCAGGGCTCTCATCGAGAGTCTTTAGTTCCGCAAGGCTCGCCACTGTGAAACCTCACAAGCGGGCGAGAACCGGCGCGACATACAGGAGTTGACGTGATCCAGCAGGAGTCGCGGCTTCGGGTAGCCGACAACACGGGTGCGAAGGAAATCCTCTGCATCCGCGTTCTCGGTGGCTCCGGGCGGCGCTACGCCGGCATCGGCGACATCATCGTCGCCACCGTGAAGGACGCCATCCCGGCTGCCGGGGTGAAGAAGGGCGACGTCGTCAAGGCCGTCATCGTCCGCACGGTCAAGGAGCGCCGTCGTCCGGACGGTTCCTACATCCGGTTCGACGAGAACGCCGCCGTGCTCATCAAGAACGACAACGAGCCCCGCGGCACCCGCATCTTCGGCCCGGTGGGCCGTGAGCTGCGCGACCGAAAGTTCATGAAGATCATTTCGCTCGCGCCGGAGGTGCTGTGATGAAGGTGAAGAAGGGCGACACGGTCGTCGTCATCGCCGGCAAGGACAAGGGCGCCAAGGGCAAGGTCATCCAGGCTTACCCGGAGCGCGAGCGCGTGCTGGTCGAAGGCGTGAACCGGATCAAGAAGCACACGCGGATCAGCCAGACCCAGCGCGGTGCGCAGTCCGGCGGCATCGTCACGCAGGAGGCGCCCATCCACGTCTCGAACGTGATGGTCGTCGACTCGGACGGCAAGCCGGCCCGGGTGGGTTACCGCATCGGCGAGGACGGCAAGAAGGTCCGGATCTCGCGCCGGAACGGTAAGGACATCTGATGACCACCGCAGAGAAGACCTCGCCGCGCCTCAAGGTGCGGTACCGCGAGGAAATCAAGGGCCAGCTGCAGGCTGAGTTCTCCTTCGGCAACGTCCACCAGATCCCGGGCGTGACGAAGGTCGTCGTGAACATGGGCGTCGGCGACGCCGCCCGCGACAGCAAGCTGATCGAGGGCGCGGTCAAGGACCTCGCCCTGATCACCGGCCAGAAGCCGGAGGTCCGGAAGGCCCGCAAGTCCATCGCGCAGTTCAAGCTGCGTGAAGGCCAGCCGATCGGCGCGCGCGTCACGCTGCGCGGCGACCGGATGTGGGAATTCCTCGACCGGCTGCTGACCATCGCGCTGCCGCGTATCCGCGACTTCCGCGGGCTTTCGCCGAAGCAGTTCGACGGCCACGGCAACTACACGTTCGGTCTCAACGAGCAGTCGATGTTCCACGAGATCGACCCCGACTCCATCGACCGCCCGCGCGGCATGGACGTCACCGTCGTCACCACCGCCACGAACGACGACGAGGGCCGGGCGCTGCTGCGCAAGCTCGGCTTCCCGTTCAAGGAGAACTGAGCCCATGGCCAAGAAAGCCCTGGTCCACAAGGCCTCGAAGAAGCCGAAGTTCGCCGTGCGCGGCTACACCCGCTGTCAGCGGTGCGGCCGCCCGCACGCCGTGTTCCGCAAGTTCGGGCTCTGCCGGATCTGCCTTCGCGAGATGGCGCACGCGGGCGAGCTGCCCGGCGTCCGCAAGTCCAGCTGGTAAGAGCTTCCAGTTGCCAATCCGGCCGCGAAAGAAGGCGGAACGTTTCCGGCAGCTTCCGGGCTCACCGGCAGCTTCCGCCGTGACTGCCGGTCGGATTGGCAAACATTAGATGCAGAACTCCCACTTCGCCACAGGCCCCGCCCGCTCCGGCGGGCGGGGAACCAGGCGAGAAAGGTTGACAGGTCACCATGACGATGACCGACCCCATCGCAGACTTCTTGACGCGTCTGCGTAACGCGAACTCGGCGTACCACGACGAGGTCAAGCTCCCGCACTCGAAGCTCAAGGCGAACATCGCCGAGATCCTCAAGCGCGAGGGCTACATCGCGGGCTACCACGACGAGCCGGGCGAGAAGCACAAGAACCTCGTCGTCGAGCTCAAGTACGGCCCCAACCGTGAGCGGAGCATCGCCGGCCTGCGGCGCGTCTCCAAGCCCGGTCTGCGGGTCTACGCAAAATCGACCGAACTGCCGTCCGTTCTCGGTGGCCTCGGCGTCGCGATCATCTCGACGTCCTCCGGCCTCCAGACCGACCGTCAGGCCAAGCGCAACAGCGTGGGCGGCGAAGTCCTCGCCTACGTCTGGTAAGGAAGGGGGCACAGACATGTCACGCATCGGAAAGCTGCCGGTCGCCGTCCCCTCCGGGGTCGAGGTGACCATCGACGGTCAGCAGATCAAGGTCAAGGGGCCCAAGGGCACCCTGGAGCACACCGTCGCCGAGCCGATCACCGTCGAGCGCGACGAGAGCGGCACGCTGCTGGTCAAGCGCCCGGACGACGAGCGCACCAGCAAGGCGTTGCACGGGCTCACCCGCACGCTGGTGAACAACCTCGTCGTCGGCGTCACCGCCGGCTACGAGAAGAAGATGGAAATCCACGGCGTGGGTTACCGCGTGCAGGCCAAGGGTTCGGACCTCGAGTTCGCCCTCGGTTACTCGCACCCGGTCAAGATCGAGGCCCCCGAGGGCATCACCTTCAAGGTGGAGACCCCGACGCGGTTCTCGGTCTCGGGCATCGACAAGCAGAAGGTCGGCCAGATCTCGGCCGTCATCCGCAAGCTGCGGCGCCCGGACCCGTACAAGGGCAAGGGTCTGCGCTACGAGGGTGAGAAGATCCGCCGCAAGGTCGGAAAGACGGGTAAGTGATCATGAGCGACACGACTACGAAGCGCAAGCCGGTGGGCAAGGACATCTCGACCCGCCGCCGCGTCGCGAAGGCCCGTCGGCACTTCCGGCTCCGCAAGAAGGTCTCGGGCACCGACCAGCGTCCGCGCTTGGTCGTCAAGCGGTCCTCGCGGCACATCGCCGTGCAGGTGATCGACGACCTCGTCGGCCGTACGCTGGTGTCGGCGTCCACCCTCGAGGCGGACGTCCGGGCGCTCGACGGCGACAAGAAGGCCAAGGCCGCCAAGGTCGGGGAACTCGTCGCGGCTCGGGCCAAGAACGCCGGGATCTCGGCTGTGGTGTTCGACCGTGGGGGCAACGCCTACCACGGCCGCATCGCCGCGCTCGCCGACGCCGCCCGTGAGGCGGGGTTGGAGTTCTGATGAAGACACAGTTGCAGAAGCAGGAGAGGGAAGCCTGATGCCGGGACGTACACGGCAATTCGGCGGCGGCCAGGGCGGACCCGGCGGGCAGGGCGGCAACGACCGCAATGAACGTCGCGGTGGCGGCCGGGACCGGCGCGACAGCGGCCGTGGCGGGGCCGGCCAGGACAAGACCCCGCACCTCGAGAAGGTCGTGACGATCAACCGCGTCGCCAAGGTCGTCAAGGGTGGTCGTCGCTTCAGCTTCACCGCCCTGGTGGTCGTCGGCGACGGCGACGGTCAGGTCGGCGTCGGCTACGGCAAGGCCAAGGAAGTTCCCGCGGCGATCGCCAAGGGCGTCGAGGAAGCGAAGAAGAACTTCTTCCGCGTCCCGCGCGTCGGCGGCACCATTCCCCACCCGATCACGGGTGAGGAAGCCGCGGGTGTCGTCCTGCTCCGCCCGGCTTCCGCCGGTACCGGCGTCATCGCCGGTGGCCCGGTGCGTGCCGTGCTGGAGTGCGCGGGTGTCCACGACGTGCTGTCGAAGTCGCTCGGCTCCGACAACGCGATCAACATCGTGCACGCGACCGTGGCGGCCCTGAAGGGTCTGCAGCGTCCCGAAGAGGTCGCGGCTCGCCGCGGTCTCCCGCTCGAGGACGTCGCTCCGGCCCGGATGCTGCGCCAGCGCGCGGGTCAGGGGTCCTGACATGACTCAGCTCAAGGTCACCCAGGTCAAGAGCAAGATCGGCACGAAGCACGCTCACCGCGAGTCGTTGCGCACCCTCGGGCTGCGCAAGATCCGCCAGAGCGTCGTGCGTGAAGACACCCCCCAGGTCCGCGGTCTGATCCACACCGTCCGCCACCTGGTGGAGGTCGAGGAGGTCCAGGCATGACGGCCATCAAGATCCACCACCTTCGCCCGGCTCCGGGCGCGAAGCGCGAGAAGATGCGCGTCGGCCGTGGTGAGGGCTCGAAGGGCAAGACGGCCGGTCGCGGTACGAAGGGCACCAAGGCCCGGAAGAACGTGCCGGCCCGGTTCGAGGGTGGGCAGATGCCCATCCAGATGCGGCTCCCGAAGCTGCGCGGCTTCAAGAACCGCTTCCGCACCGAGTACCAGCCGGTGAACGTGGGCGACATCGCCCGCGTCTTCCCGGACGGCGGCCAGATCGGCGCCGAGGAACTCGCGCAGAGCGGCCTGGTCCGCAAGGGCAAGCTGGTGAAGGTCCTCGGCAACGGCGACGTGAACGGCGTCAAGCTGAACGTCACCGCCGACGCGTTCTCCGGCTCGGCCAAGGAGAAGCTCGAAGCGGCCGGTGGCTCCGCCACCACCAACTGAGCAATTCCGGTTCGAAAGGCCCGCCTGGCCCAGCCAGGCGGGCCTTTCGGCGTTCTCGGCCGGACGGGCTCCTTGCTGCGACGGGAATCCGGACGGAGGATCACAGGGTGGACAGACCCGCGCAGCAGCCGCCCGACCAGACAGACTCGCCGACCGCGGACTCGCCGCTGAGCTTCCCGGTGGAGGCTTCGCTGTCTCCGGACGCCGGGACGCCCGCGCCGGTGGAGTCTTTTCGGGCGGAGGCTTCGCGCCTGGGGAACGGTGATCCTGCGGAGTCGTCGTCGAGCTTCCCGGTGGAGGCTTCGCCGTCTCCGGACATCGCGGCGCCTGCGCCGGTGGAGGCCTTCCGGCCGGCGGACGCCGGTCCGGAGGGGGCGTCGTCGAGCTTCCCGGTCGAGGCTCCCCGGCCAGCGCACCCGCCTCAGCCCGCGGAACCGCCGTCGACGCCGCTGCCGTTCCCGGTCGCGCAGATCCCGGTGGCGGCCGCCGAGCCGCCCCAGCAGTCCCCCCAGCAGTCCCCGCGGCCGGCCGGACCGCCGTCGCAGGCCGCTTGGCCGCCCCAGCCCGCCGCCGGGGTGCCCCAGCAGGCCGTCTGGCCGTCTCAGCCCGCCGTGCGAGCGCCGCATCAAGCCGTCCCGGCCTTGCGCTTCCTTCCGGCTGCCCTCGTCGCCCTGACCGCTCTGATGGCCGCCATCGGCTCGTTCCTCCCGCTCTTTCTGATCCGGCAGCACGCCGGGGCGGGCGGGCTGCTCGCGGGCGTCGACGTGACCGTCGTCCAGACGGCGTGGGGCACCAGCTACCAGTTCCCCGGCCAGGAGGCGACCGACGCGGCGGGCTCGCCGATGGGCATCCCGCTCCTCGTCGCCGTCGTCCTGCTGACCGTCGTGGCGTTCGTCGCCGCGACGCGACCCGAGCGCGCTCTCGCCCGCACGCTGACCGTCGCCGGGGCGGCCTTCACGGCCGGCGCCGTCGCCACGGTCGCCATGAGCGGTTTCGGGTGGTCGGCCATGAGAGAGGCAGTCGAGCTGGACATCAGCATCGCCTCGGGCCTGTGGCTGCTGACCGTGGCCACCCTGGTGGCGGTGGCCGCGGCCGTCATGGCCCACCTGTCCCTCCGGAAAGCCGACGGGAATGCCGACGGGACAGCCGGCTGGGCCGATCCCGCCGTCGCCTTCGCCGACACCCCGACGCCACCCTCCGGCGTCGCCATCACCGTGCTCCCGCCGGACGACGAACATCCCTGACCGGTCATCGACGCAGGTCAGGGGCGTCCCGGCGCAGCGGTGGCCGGGGCGCCGACGTGGTCCTCGCCGGCCGGCCGCGATGCTCGCGACGTCGAGCCTTTGATCCACATCTGTCAAGGGAATGGGCCAAGACGGCGATGTGGATCAACCCGCCGGAGCAACCTTGGTACGGAAAACCCACACGGACTGCGGACACGCCCTGTGAAGCTGTTAGAGTCGGCGACACGCTTCGGGACGAGTGTGCCCCGAAGCGTTCCTGGCTTGCGTGCCAGTAGTGCTGTGTGTTCCTGCCGGTCCCCGTACCGGCCAAGCCGATCGTCGGTTAGGACAGCCGACGACGCCGAGGAGGTCCCCCGCGTGCTCAGCGCCTTCCGCTCGGCTCTCGCGACGCCGGATCTACGCAAGAAGATCCTGTTCACGCTAGCCATCGTCGCGGTTTACCGAATCGGTGCGACCATTCCGGCGCCCGGCATCTCGTACGGTGCCGTACAGGCCTGCAGTTCCCAGGCGCAGCAGGAGGGCGTCTACCAGCTGCTGAACCTGTTCAGCGGTGGTGCGCTGCTGCAGTTGTCGCTCTTCTCGACCGGCATCATGCCGTACATCACGGCGAGCATCATCATCCAGCTGCTCACTGTGGTCATCCCGCGGTTCGAGGAGCTGAAGAAGGAAGGGCAGTCCGGCCAGGGCAAGCTGACCCAGTACACCCGGTACCTGACGATCGCGCTGGCGATCCTGCAGGCCACCGGCGTGGTCGCGCTCGCGGACCGCAAGCAGCTCTTCCCCGACTGCCAGTCGCCGATCATCCCGGACAACAGCGTCTACTCGCTGGCCATCATCGTCATCACCATGACCGCGGGCACCGCCGTCATGATGTGGCTGGGTGAGCTGATCACCGAGCGCGGCGTCGGCAACGGCATGTCCGTCCTGATCTTCCTGAACATCGCCGCACGCATCCCGGTCGAGGGTGGCAACATCCTGTCCAACGGCGGTGGCATCGCGCTGATCATGATCAGCATCTTCGGCCTGGTGATCATCGCCAGCGTCATCTTCGTCGAGCAGGGCCAGCGCCGGATCCCGGTGCAGTACGCCAAGCGCATGATCGGCCGCCGGATGTACGGCGGCACGTCGACCTACCTGCCGATCAAGGTGAACCAGGCCGGCGTCATCCCGGTCATCTTCGCGTCGTCCCTGCTGTACCTGCCGGACCTGATCAGCCGCCTCGTCGGCGACCAGAACAGCAATTCCGGCTGGCAGGTGTTCATCAAGAACTACATCGTGAACCAGTCCAGCTGGGTGCACGTCGCGCTGTACTTCGGCCTGATCATCTTCTTCACGTACTTCTACATCACGATCACGTTCAACGTGGACGAGCGTGCGGACGAGATGAAGAAGTTCGGTGGCTTCATCCCGGGCATCCGCCCCGGCCGGCCGACCGCCGAGTACCTGAGCTTCGTGCTCGGCCGGATCACCCTGCCGGGTTCGCTGTACCTGGGCATCATCGCGATCCTTCCGAACTTCTTCCTGTCGGTGACCGGCAGCGGGAACAACCAGAACTTCCCGTTCGGTGGCACGGCTGTGCTGATCATGGTCGGTGTCGGCCTCGACACCGTGAAGCAGATCGAAAGCCAGCTGATGCAGCGCAACTACGAAGGGTTCCTGAAGTGACGCGCCTGGTTCTCGTCGGCCCGCCAGGCGCGGGCAAGGGCACCCAGGCGGTGGCTCTGTCCGAGCAGCTGCGCATTCCGCACATCTCCACGGGTGACCTGTTCCGCGCGCACGTCGGCCAGGAGACCCCGCTCGGCCAGGAGGCGAAGCGCTACCTGGACTCGGGCGAGCTCGTGCCCGACTCGGTCACCAACGAGATGGTCCGGGAGCGGCTCGCGGAGCCGGACGCCAAGGTCGGCTTCCTGCTCGACGGCTTCCCCCGCAACACCAAGCAGGCCGAGGTCCTCGGTGAGATCCTGGGCGACGCGGACGTCTCGCTCGACGCCGTGATCCAGCTGCAGGTGCCGGAGGACGTCGTCGTCGGGCGGCTCATGTCGCGCGGCCGCGCGGACGACACCGAAGAGGTCATCCGCCGCCGTCAGCAGATCTACGTGTCGGACACCGCGCCGCTGCTCGAGTACTACGCCGGCATCCTGGTGACGGTCGACGGCGTCGGCAGTGTCGAGGAGATCTCCGGCCGCGTGCTGAAAGCGCTGCGCGACCGCACGTGAATCTCGGAGGATTGCGTGTTCTGCAAGTGCTCCGCCGTGGGCGCATGATCGAAGTCAAGACCCCTGACGAGTTGCAGGCGATGCGGGCCGCGGGCCTGGTCGTCGCCCGCACGCTCGCGGCGGTCCGTGCCGCGGCGAAGCCGGGCGTCAGCACCGCCGAGCTCGACGAGCTGGCCGAGCAGACGATCCGGGACGCCGGCGCGGTGCCGTCGTTCAAGGGCTACCACGGCTTCCCGGCGTCGATCTGCGCGTCGGTGAACGAGCAGATCGTCCACGGCATCCCGGCGACGAGCCAGGTGCTCGCCGACGGCGACATCATCTCCGTCGACTGCGGGGCGATCCTCGACGGCTGGCACGGCGACTCCGCCGTGACGCTGGCCATCGGCAAGGTCTCCGACGCCGACCTGGCGCTGTCCGCGGCGACCGAGGCGGCGATGTGGGCCGGGATCGAGGCGGTCACCGCCGGCGGCCGGCTCACGGACATCTCCTACGCCGTCCAGTCCGCCGCCGAGCGCGCGGGCCGTGACGACGGCATCGAGTACGGGATGATCGTCGAGTACGGCGGCCACGGCATCGGCCGCCAGATGCACATGGACCCGTTCCTGCCCAACGTCGGCAAGCCGGGCAAGGGGCCGCGGCTGAAGCCGGGCATGGCGCTGGCGATCGAGCCGATGCTGACCGGCGGCGGCGGGGAGACCCTCGAGCTGGACGACGGCTGGACGGTCGTCACGGCCGACGGCTCCCGCGCGGCCCACTGGGAACACACGGTGGCGATCACCGAAGACGGTCCCTGGGTGCTCACGGCCGCCGAAGACGCTTGAGTCTTTCGGGGGTCCGGGTGGCAGAGCCCCTGGCCCGGGGCGAAGCCCCGGATGTCACTGACCTGCACGTTCACCCACAAGCGGTGATCGCGATCACGTCCACCTGCACGTGCCCCTAGCATGGTCACCCCCGGTTTGGGGGTCGCGACACGTGTTGCGTACACTGTCAAGTCGGCGCACTTATCGCGCCCGGATCCTGCGCGTTCGTGAATTCACGGTCTTGGGACTCGGGCACCGGTGTGCCGACGTACCGCCCAACCCCGGCACTAGTGCTCCGGTTGGTCACAGAGTGTAGTGACATGCGACAGGCAGTGTCGACAAAGGAAATGCGGAGGACATGGCGAAGAAAGACGGGGCCATCGAGGTCGAAGGCCGCGTAGTCGAGCCGCTCCCCAACGCGATGTTCCGCGTCGAGTTGGAGAACGGTCACAAGGTCCTGGCACACATCAGCGGCAAGATGCGGCAGCACTACATCCGCATCCTGCCGGAGGACAGGGTTGTCGTGGAGCTGTCGCCCTACGACCTCTCTCGTGGTCGCATCGTCTACCGCTACAAGTGATCACGAAGAGCAGCTCAACAGCAGGAGAGCAGAAGACGTGAAGGTCCAGCCGAGCGTCAAGAAGATCTGCGACAAGTGCAAGGTGATCCGCCGTCACGGCCGGATCATGGTGATCTGCGAGAACCTGCGGCACAAGCAGCGGCAGGGCTGATCACCCGCACTCGACCAGAGCGGATTGACGGCTACACAACCTCCCCGCACCTGCCGGTCCACGCGAGTGGGCCGGTTCACCCCCGGGCTTCAGGCCGGGGCCGGGACACCCGAAGCGCAAGCCGAGGGCACGACAGGCGAGTCGGTCCCGGAACCGGACGGGGAGCAGACCTGAAGACGAATTCTATGAAGGAGCATCAACGCCAATGGCACGACTCGCTGGCGTAGACCTCCCCCGCGAAAAGCGGTTGGAGATCGCGCTTACCTACATCTACGGCATCGGCCGTACCCGCTCGAAGCAGCTGATCAAGGCTGCCGAGCTCAACGCGGACACCCGCGTGAAGGATCTCGGAGATGACGACCTCGCGAAGCTGCGTGTCTACATCGAAGAGAACTTCAAGGTCGAGGGTGACCTTCGCCGCGAGGTGAACGCCGACATCCGTCGGAAGATCGAGATCGGGTGTTACGAAGGCATTCGGTGGCGTCGCGGACTGCCCGTCCGTGGTCAGCGCACGAAGACCAACGCCCGTACCCGCAAGGGTCCGAAGAAGACGGTCGCCGGCAAGAAGAAGGCTGGCAAGAAGTGAGCGTCCAAGGCAAGAAGGTCGTGCAGATGGGCGGCGCCCAGCGTCGCGGCTCGGCTTGTGTCTCGCCCAAGGCGCTCTACGCCCGCCCGATGGCGCTCCGCAACCTGTACACCGACGCCGGCTCGATCATCCGGCGCGGCCAGGCCGAAGCGGTCGCCGCTCACCAAGAGAACGCGCGCTAACAGGAGATCCCTCACAACATGCCACCGAAGTCTCGTACTGCGGCGGGGGCCAAGAAGGTCCGCCGCAAGGAAAAGAAGAATGTCGCGCACGGTCACGCGCACATCAAGAGCACCTTCAACAACACCATCGTCTCGATCACGGACCCGACCGGTGCCGTGATCGCGTGGGCGTCGAGTGGGCACGTGGGCTTCAAGGGCTCGCGTAAGTCCACCCCGTTCGCCGCGCAGATGGCCGCCGAGAGCGCTGCCCGCAAGGCCGCCGAGCACGGCATGAAGAAGGTCGACGTCTTCGTGAAGGGCCCGGGTTCGGGCCGCGAGACGGCGATCCGCTCGCTGCAGGCCGCCGGCCTCGAGGTCGGCACCATCCAGGACGTGACCCCGCAGCCTCACAACGGCTGCCGCCCGCCCAAGCGGCGCCGGGTCTGAGGAACGGGGAGGAGTAAGAAGAAATGGCTCGTTACACCGGCCCCGCGACGCGTATTTCGCGTCGCCTCAAGGTTGACCTCATCGGCGGCGACCAGGCTTTCGAGCGTCGCCCCTACCCGCCGGGCCAGCACGGCCGCGGGCGCATCAAGGAGTCCGAGTACCTCCTGCAGTCGCAGGAGAAGCAGAAGGCTCGCTACACCTACGGCGTTCTCGAGCGTCAGTTCGTCCGGTACTACAAGGAAGCCGTCCGGCGTCCTGGCAAGACCGGTGAGAACCTGCTGCAGATCCTCGAGTCCCGCCTGGACAACGTGATCTACCGCGCCGGCATCGCCCGCACGCGCCGTCAGGCGCGTCAGCTGGTGAGCCACGGCCACTTCGTGGTCAACGGCAAGAAGGTCAACGTCCCGTCGTACCAGGTCACCAAGTGGGACATCATCGACGTGCGGCCGAAGTCGTTCGCGATGCTGCCCTTCGTCGTGGCCAAGGAGTCCTTCGGCGACCGCCCGATCCCGGCGTGGCTGCAGGTCGTCCAGTCCAACCTCCGCGTGCTGGTCCACCAGCTGCCGGAGCGTGCGCAGATCGACGTTCCGGTTCAGGAACAGCTGATCGTCGAGCTTTACTCGAAGTAGTAGTCCGGCCCCGGCTGGAGTACGGGCGGCGGCGCAACAGGTGCGCCGCTGCCGCGCCATCCCTTCGACGTCATATGGCGGGCGTCGTCTGGAAAGGAATTAGGAAGAATGCTGATTTCCCAGCGGCCGGCTCTCGGCGAAGAGACGGTCAACGAGACCCGCTCCCGGTTCACCATCGAACCGCTGGAGCCCGGCTTCGGCTACACGCTCGGCAACTCGCTGCGTCGTACGCTGCTGTCGTCCATCCCGGGCGCGGCCGTGACGAGCATCCGCATCGACGGCGTGCTGCACGAGTTCACCACCGTTCCCGGGGTGAAGGAAGACGTCACCGACATCATCCTGAACCTCAAGGAGCTCGTGGTGTCCTCGGAAGAGGACGAGCCGGTCACCATGTACCTGCGCAAGCAGGGTCCCGGTGAGGTCACGGCGGCCGACATCGTGCCGCCGGCGGGTGTCACCGTGCACAACCCGGACCTGCACATCGCGTCGCTGAACGGCAAGGGCAAGCTCGAGATCGAGCTCGTCGTCGAGCGCGGCCGCGGTTACGTTCCGGCCCTGCAGAACAAGCAGGCGGGCGCGGAGATCGGCCGGATCCCGGTCGACTCGATCTACTCGCCGGTGCTCAAGGTGACCTACAAGGTCGAGGCCACCCGTGTCGAGCAGCGCACCGACTTCGACAAGCTGATCCTGGACGTCGAAACCAAGCCGTCGATCACGCCGCGCGACGCGGTCGCGTCGGCCGGCAAGACGCTGGTGGAGCTGTTCGGTCTCGCCCGCGAGCTGAACGTCGACGCCGAGGGCATCGAGATCGGCCCGTCGCCGCAGGAAGCGGACACCATCGCCGCCTACGCGATGCCGATCGAGGACCTGGACCTCACCGTCCGGTCGTACAACTGCCTCAAGCGCGAGGGTATCCACACGGTGGGCGAGCTCGTCTCGCGCAGCGAGGCGGACCTGCTCGACATCCGCAACTTCGGCGCCAAGTCGATCGACGAGGTCAAGCTCAAGCTCGTCGGCCTCGGCCTCGCGCTGAAGGACAGCCCGCCCGGGTTCGACCCGACCGCGGCGGCCGCCAGCTACGACGGCGAAGGCTGGTCGGAGGGTGTCGGTGGCATCGCCGACGGGATTTCGGACGGCCACGACGATGGCCAGGACTACGCAGAGACCGAGCAGCTCTAGGGCTCTGTGCCTGGACGCTGCGAGCTGAACTAGTAGGAGAACCAATGCCCACCCCTACCAAGGGAGCCCGGCTCGGCGGGTCGTCCGCGCACGAGCGGCTGATCCTGGCCAACTTGGCCACGCAGCTGTTCGAGCACGGCAAGATCACGACCACCGAGGCGAAGGCCCGCCGGGTCCGCCCGCTGGCCGAGAAGCTGATCACGAAGGCGAAGCGGGGCGACCTGCACAACCGCCGTCAGGTGCAGAAGGTCGTCCGTGACAAGGACGTCGTGCACAAGCTGTTCGCCGAGATCGGTCCGCACTTCGCGGAGCGTCCGGGCGGCTACACCCGGATCACCAAGACGATGGCGCGCAAGGGCGACAACGCCGCCATGGCCGTCATCGAGCTGGTGTCCGAGAAGACCGTGACTTCGGAAGCCGAGCGCGCTCGGAAGACGAAGTTCGCCAAGGACGAGAAGGCCGCCGCTCCGGTTGCCGAGGAGACCACCTCCACCGAGGAGTCTGCTCCGGCCGCCGAGGAGGCCAAGGCCGAGGACACCGCCGCCGAGACCGAAGCCCCGGCTTCGGACGACGCGGACGCCAAGAAGGACTGACGTCCTGACGGCCGCTTCGACACCGGACGAGCCCGCCACTCCCCCTGGGGAGGGCGGGCTCGTTCGTCTGCGCCTGGACGTCTCCTACGACGGCACGGACTTCTCGGGCTGGGCCCGCCAGCCGGGCCGCCGGACCGTCCAGGGCGTCCTGGAGGAGGCGTTGTGGCGGCAGCCGCCGGGAGCCGAGGTGCCGAAGTCCGTCGTCGTGGCGGGCCGTACGGACGCCGGGGTGCACGCGACCGGCCAGGTGGTGCACGTCGATGTGGTGCCCCTTTCCGAGCCTTCGGGTCGTGTCCCGGTCTCTCCGGAAGGCATCCCGGACCTGACCCGCATGGCGGGCCGCTGGAACCGCCTGCTGCCGGGTGATGTCCGGGTGCTGGGCGCCCGGGTCGCTCCCGACGGGTTCGACGCGCGGTTCTCGGCGATCCGACGTCGCTACCGCTACCGGGTCTCGGACGCGCCTTGGGGCGTGGACCCGTTGCGCCGCCACGACACCCTGGCCTGGGGCCGTCCACTGTCGACGGACGCGATGAACGCCGCCGCCGCGGAGCTGCTGGGGTTGCACGACTTCGCGGCGTACTGCAAGCAGCGCGACACGGGCACGACGATCCGCGAGCTGCAGCGCCTGGAGTGGGAGCGGGTGGCCGAGCACCTGCTGGAGGTCCGGGTCTCGGCGGACGCGTTCTGCCACTCGATGGTCCGCAGCCTGGTGGGGGTGCTGCTCCTGGTGGGCGACGGCCGCCGCGGCGGCGCCTGGCCCGCGAAGGTGCTGGAGAGCGGCATCCGCGACAGCGCGGTGGCGCCCGCCCACGGCCTCACGCTCCTGGCTGTCGACTATCCCCCGGACGCCGAACTGGCCGTCCGCGCCGAGCAAACCCGCAACATCCGCACCTCGCCGTGACCGCCAAAGCCGTGAATGGCACATTGAGGGACTCTAAGTCCCTCAATGTGCCATTCACGGCTTTACGGGTGGGGCGTCAGTCGCCGCGGCGGACCGGGCCCAGGAGCTGCTGCTCCTTGCCCGTGGTCACCAGGCGGAGGGGACGCCACAGGTTGCGGCCCAGGGCCACCACCTGGTCGTCGTTCAACGTCGTCAGCTGGCGCATCATCTGGGGCGGGAGCCGCCAGATGCGGGCCGCCAGCTCGGCCTGGCCGGCCGGGAGGCGCTGCATCAGCACCAGGTCCGCCGCGTTGGCCGTCGCGCCCGCCTGCGGGTGCAGGTACGGGAGCACGTAGATCGTCGTCTGCCAGGGCGACCTCGGCGGGAACAGGTCCTGCGGCGTCGGGCCGCCGTCGGTGACCACCAGCAGCGGCGCGTCCTCCGACGGCCGCGGCAGCTCGACCGGCGACAACCGGCGGATCTGCACCAGCGGCGACGGCCGCCCGTCGCGGCTGCCCGCCGCCCGGGAGAGCACCTGCCACTCGGTCGGGCGCCCGGTCGCGACCACGACCCACGCGCCGACCGCCATCGCGCGCATGGCGACCTGGCGCGCCAGGTACAGCCCGCCCACCAGCACGATGCGGGTCGGCGTCGAGCGCAGCGCCGAGATCGTCAGCGGCTCGCCCTTCAGCCCCGAGCCGAGCACGATGCCGCCGCGGTCGCCCGACGGGCTCACCGCGTCGAGCATCGCGGGGTCCACCGTGAACTCCGGCGACACACCGGTGTTCTGCCCGGCGTCACGGACGCGGGAAGTCATGCCGTACCTCCGATCGGCAGCGTCGCGGCGAACGCGGAGACCTGCAGCCCGCGCAACGGCGTCAGGGTCACGTCCAGCCGCTCGGCCAGGCCCCGCAGCCGCTGGTCCGCGGCGTCGAGCTCACGCGGGTTCCGCGCGCTCAGCCGGACCACGCCGCGCAGCCCGATCTTGCCTTCGTCGGACGCCGGGGAGATCGACATCGCGAGCGTCGCCGACAGCGCCCGGACGCTCGTCAGCGCGTTCAGGCTGCCGGTGATCTTGCCCTTCGGCCAGCCGGTGATCGCGTAGCTCGCGTGCCCGATGCCGGCCGCGGTCACGCCGGACCAGCGCTCCTGCAGCGTCACCTTGTTCGGCGAGCCGGCGACCGACGTCAGCTCCGCGGCGGAGATGCTCGCGCGCAGCAGCTCGTCCGGGTCCAGCGGCCGCGTCGGCACGCCCTGGGACTCCAGCGCGTTGCGCACCCGCGAAAGCGCGCCGATCAGCGCGCGGTGGGCGCCGACGACGCCGCCGCCGCGCTCGCGGATCGCCGCCGGGCAGCGCTTCGGGTCCAGCCGGATGGCGACCCACGTCGTCCGCCGCGCCGCCGCGGGCAGCGGCCCGAGCACCTCCATGTAGGAGCTCAGCGCCGGCGAATCCGACGGCAGCGCCGCGCTGCCCGGGTAGCAGTGCCAGATCGTCTGGATCGAGTCGAGGACGACGCCGCGGTCTTCGAGGCACGGCGCGAGCGCCGACAGCGGCAGGCTCGGCGCGCCGTCGGCCTGGGTGATCAACGCCGGTGCCGGCTCGACGAGCAGCACCGCCGTCCAGGTGCCGTCGTTCCACGCGAGGCCGACCTGCTGGACCTCGTGGTCGACGCCGTGCGCCACCACGAGGTCCGGCACGGCGATGCGGAGCAGGTTCACGCGGGCGTCGTCCGCGCCGGTGACCGTGGTCTCCTCGGCGGCCAGCTCCTCGACGGTGCTCGGCGGCAGGGGGTTCGCGACCCGGTCGTGGGAGCGGAAGGAGTAGCGCAGCGTCAGCCCGACCCACTGGGTGAACCAGCGGCCGCGCCAGCGCAGCAGCGCGACGATGAGGGCGAAGCCGAGGATGCCGATCCCGACGTACTTCAGCGACATGTCGATCGCGAGGAGGACGAGGCCGACCGCGAGGCCGACTTCGAGCACGACGAGGTTCGCGACGGGGAGCGGGCCGAGGTTCACGCCGGACGAGCGGCGCCGTGCCGGCGGGGCCATCCGCACCGCGGGCGGGGGAGTGGGCGCGCCGCTGTCGTCAGGTCCCTGGGGGCCGCTCGGGCCGCCGGGGCCACCAGGCCCACCGCCACCGGGTCCGCCGGGGCCACCCGGGCCGCCAGGACCTCCGGGACCGCCAGGACCACCCGGGCCGCCGGGACCACCAGGACGCCCAGCGGGGCCACCAGGCCCACCGGGTCCGCCGGGGCCACGCGGGGGAACAGCGGGCCGTCCGGGACCGCCGGGGCCGCCACCGGGTCCGGGTCCGCCAGGTCCGCCGGGAACGCCACCGGGTCCACCCGGGACACCGGGTCTCATCGGCCGCGGCGGCGGGCCAGGCTGGCGGCCGGGCGGCGGGGGCCCGGGCGGGCCAGGCGGACGTGGAGGGTTGGTGACGGACATCCGCGCTTTCTCTTCCCCTCGTGCTTGCTGCGTACCCGGAAGCCGGGTCCCGGGGTGTCCGACACTAGCTTGAGTTGGTAGAAACCCCACACCAGACGGTCCCCGTACGGCTATCCTGCGGAACCGTACCGCGACGGGGAGAGCTGTAGGTCGAGAATGCCATCAACACCCACGACTAAGTCTCAGGTCCAGGCGTATCAGTTCGTCCTACGGCGGATGCAGTCGGCGCTGGTCCGGCGGGACGCCGTGATGTTGCACGACCCGATGCGCACCCACACGCGGGCCACCATCGTCGGGGTCGTGCTGGGCGGGCTCGGCATGATCGTCTTCGTCGTCTGGGGCCTGCTCAGCCCGGCGCCGTCGGTACCCGACGCCGGGAACATCGTGATCGGCGAGCAGTCGGGCACGGTCTACGTCGTGACGGGGAACCCGAAGAAGCTGATCCCGACGTTCAACCTCGCGTCGGCGCGGCTTCTGCTGCTGGCCCAGCAGAAGCAGAAGAGCGGCGGCACCGGTGCGCCCGCGGCACCGGCCGCGCCCGCCGCGGCGAGCGCGCAGAGTGTGAAGAATCCCACGGTCGTTTCCGACACCCAGCTGCAGTCCATTCCGCGCGACAAACTGACTGGAATTCCGGACGGTCCGCAGCTGATCCCGTCGGATTCCCAGCGGATTTCCCCCAATTGGGCGGTCTGCGACCAGGTTCAGCTCGATCCTTCCCTGCCCAACCCGGACACCGGCAAGACCAACACCTACGTTTTCGGCGGTGTCGCGCCGAGCAGCCTCGGCAGCGAGCTGGGCGAGAACGACGCGTTGCTGGCGAAGGCCGACAACGACAAGACTTACCTGATCTACCGCCTGCCGAGCTCGCGCAACCGGCCGAACGCGAACACCGTGCGGGCCGAGATCGACGTCGACAACCCCAACGACGCCGTCCGGACCGCCCTGCGGCTGCCCCCGGCGACGCGGAAGATCACCCAGGGGCTGCTGAACGCGATCCCGGAGGTCGCGAAACTGTCCCCGCCGAAGATCGCGAGTGGCTCGGCCCCCGGCAACTTCGACGGCCTGACCGCGGGCGACGTCTTCGCCACGCAGCCGGCCGGCGCGGCGCCGAACTTCTACGCGATCACCCGGTCCGGCATCCAGCCGGTGTCCAACGCCGTCGCCGACATCATCCGCGTCGCGAAGAACGGCAGCTCCGGCAGCATCCAGACGCTCGGCCTCGACCGGCTCGCCGGCGCGCACACCCTGCAGCCCACCGACCCCGACTACATCCAGGTCGACGACTTCCCGCGCTCGGTCCCCACGGTCCTCGACGCCACGAAGAACTCGTCGGTCGCGTGCCTGGGCTGGTCGCTGACCGGCTCCGGGCCCGACCAGGACGCCCACACCTCGGTGTACGTCGACACGCAGCTGCCCGGGCAGAAGAACGCCGGGGACAAGTTCGCCCCGATGGCGATGACCACGCCCGGCCCGAACCGGGTGCCGATCAACGGCTTCTACCTCAAGCCCGGCTTCGCCGCGGTGGTCCAGTCCGCCACCGGCAAGGCCAGCTTCGGCAAGGGCCAGATCCAGCTGATCTCCGACCGGGGCATCCGCTACAGCGTCCCGGACGCGCAGACCGCGGACGCGATCGGCATGAACAACCGGCAGCCCGCGCCGGAGTCGATCATCGGGCTGCTGCCGACCGGATCGTCGCTGAACACGCAGGACGTCCTGCGGCAGTTCGACTCGGTGCCGATCGACCCGAACGCCGGCACGTACCCGACGCCGGGCCGTCAGCCGGGGAACTGACCGGAACCGCCGGTCCGCCGCGGGCGTCACACGCTCTGAGGGTTCCGGGTGAGCGGAGGTTGCCGTGGCCGGCTTGAGGATGGACGGCGTCGTCGTGGGCGAGTACGCCAAGACGGCCGAAGCGGCCGCTGACGACCTGGACGCGGCGGCGGCCGACGTCGGGGGCGAGGGCGTAACCGCGGAGTCGTACGGCGCGCTGGGGGCCCGTCTCGGGCTCGGTGAGTCGTACGGCCGCGCGGCCGGCGCGTTGCAGCGTCAGCTGACCGACGGCGCGGAGGCGTTGCGCTCGGCCGCGGCGGCCCTGCGGCAGGTGACGGTCCGGCACGGCGGGCAGGACGCGGAAGCCGCGGAACTGATCGAGCGGGCCGGGAGGCTTGAGGGATGATCGCCGAAAGCTCGACCGAGTCCATCCCGCACCCGCTGGCCACCCCGGTACCCGTGCCGGCGGGCGAGGACATCACGGCGGCGGCCGAGCCGTACCTGGCCTACCTCACGGACCTCTCGCGGCAGCTGGGCGTGATCGACCCCGTCGAGACGTACTTCCGCCCGCTGGTCGGCCGCTGGGCCGATCTCGGCGCCGAAGCGGACCGTTTGCGTCAGGCCGCGTCGGTGGCGGCCGAGGTCTCGGCGCGCCTGGACGGCGAGCTCGGCCGGCTCGACGCGGGCTGGGAAGGCCGCGACGCGGACTCCTTCATCGCGTACATCCGCGAGGTCGGTGCCGCGGGCGGCGACCTCCGTGAAGCGCTCGACACCCTCGCCGGCGCGCTGGACGAGATGGTGACGACGCTCCGCCACGTGGTCGTCGACCTCGTCGAGGTGCTGGTGGACGCGGCCGAGCTGACGTCGGAGACGATGCTGCTCCCGAGCGGCGGCACCAAGCGGGCCCGGGCGCAGCTGCAGGAGACGCAGGACTCGGCGAAGGCGCTGTACGAAACCGCGCGCGACGTCATGGAGGCGTTCGACCGGCTGTGCGGCGGCGTCGACGACCCCGACGCGGCTTCCCGGACCATCGAGATCAGGCACCGGTACCCGCAGGAGCGGTTCAAGCTGCACGACGATGCCCTGAACGAAGCGGGCGAGCAGGCCACGGACGGGGCTTCGGCCGACGAAGTCATGACGCCCTCGGCGGCGGGCGACCCGGCGGAGGGCCGTCACACGGGCGCCGGCACCGTCGAGAACGGGCAGCCCGCCGACACCCCCGCCCCGCAGCCGCCAGCCGCCCCGGACCACCAGGCCACGTCTGGCGGCGTCCCGATGATGCCGATGATGGGCTTCGGCGCCTTCGGCACGGGCGGCGGCCAAGGACGGCGCCCGTCGAAGACGCGCCCGGTCACGACGCCGTCGGAGCTGCTGGGCGAGCCCGGCCTGGTCGCACCCCCGGTGATCGGCGAGGACGAAACCCCGCCGAAGCAGCAGAAACCCCCAGCTGACAACCGAAAGCCGTGAATGGCACATTGAGGGACTTCAAGTCCCTCGATGTGCCATTCACGGACTTGGCAGGTCAGCGGCGGGGTGAGGTGTTCCCGGCCGGGCGGTTACGACGGATCGTGTGCATCACGAACAACGTGATCAGCAGGGCCACCACGCCGCCCGCCGTGCCGGCCAGTGCCACGATCACCGGCGCCGAGTTGTGGTCGTTCGCCGGGGGGAGCTGGGCCAGCTGCGGAGCCGGCATCGGGGCCTGGTTGCCCACCTCCGACGGCAGGACCTGCGTCAGCGCCGCCACCGGGTCGATGACCCCATAGCCGACGAAGTTGTCGCGGCCGCCCGGAGCGGCCGGGTGCTGGGCCGTCTCCTTGATGCGGTTGATGATGCCCTTCGCGTCGAGCTGCTTGTACTTCGCCTTGACCAGCGCCGCCAGACCCGCGACGTACGGGGCCGCGAAGCTCGTGCCCTGGATTTCGCTGGCCTTGTCGCCGTTTTCGAACGTCAGGTTCGCGAGGCTGTCGGAGCCTTCGGCGGGATCCAGGGAGATGATCTTCGTGCCCGGCGCCGCGACGCCGACCCACGGACCGTGCACGCTGAACGGGGCGACACTGCCGGTCTCGCCCTCGATCGCACCGACGGAGAGCACGTCGTCCGCGAACCAGGGCGGCGTCACGATCGTCTTGGGCTTGCGCGCGTCCGGCTGGTCGTTCTGGGGGCAGGTGTCGGTGGCGTTCCCCGCGGCCGCGACGATCACGATGTTCTTCGACGCCGCGTAGTGGACCGCCGCCTGGACTTGCTGTTCGCCGGTGGTGATCGAGCCGTTGGCTGGCCGGCAGTTGTCGACCGACATGTTGATGACGTCGGCCTCGTTGCGGTCGGCGATGCCGCGGATGATCTCGGCGAGCGTTTTCAACGTGCCCGCCGTGCCGGCCTTCTCCAGCTGGCGGCCGCCGTTGGTCTGCCCGGGCGACGTCCCGTCACCTTCGCTGCCGTTACCGCCACCGCTGGGTGGGGGCGCCGTGTTCGACCCGGTCGGCGGGGTGGTGCTCGACGACGGCGCGCCGCCCGTCGTGCTGCTCGCCGGCGGGGTGGCGGTCGAGGTGTCGGGCTCGTAGTTCTCGCTCAGCTGCCGGTAGGACCGGATCGTCACATCCGGCGCGACGCCGATGAACCCGACCTCCGGGTTGTCCGGCTTCGCCCCGATGATCCCGGCGACCTCGGTGCCGTGGCCGTCGCAGTCCTCGAGCCCGTCGGGTTGGCCCTTCGACGGCGTCGCGACGTACTCGCCGCCGGACTCGAGCCGGTTCTGAAACCACGGGTGCCGCGTGACGCCGGTGTCGATCACGGCCACCCGGACCCCGCCGCCGACGCTGCCGGTGGCCGCTTCGACGATCTCCTGCGCCTTCGAGATCTGCAGGTACTCCTGGCCCCACGGCCGGTTCTTCAGCACGATGTTCTGGCCGAGGGTGCTGCGCTGCACGCACGCCTTGGACGGCTTGTACTTCTTGTCCGGGCGGCGCTCGTCCGGGATCAGCTTGTCCATGTCGACCGGCGGCGGGGCCGCGAAGTAACCGTCGGCGGGCGCTTCCTGCGCCCCCGCCGGGACGGTCAGGGCCAGCGGGGACAGGAGGCCGATCGTGCCGGCCAGCAGCGCCGTCGCCGTCCGCCGGGTGGTGCCGAAACGCCGTGCCACTGCCATCCGAGATTCACCCGATCCGGTCACTTGAAGTTCAGGTGCCGCAGGGTGGTGTAGAGGTCCATCACACCCAGGGCGAGCGGGAGCACGGAGGCGATGCAGATCGCTTCGATGATCTCCACGGTGCGCCGCAGCGGCGGCGAGAACCGCTGGTTGGGGAAGATCACACCGACGACCAGCGCGCCCGCCGCGAGCAGGACCAGCACGCCGAAGACGTAGAGCAGGCGGTTCTGCGCGCTCGCCGAGACCAGCCAGCCGGCGGCGATCCCGGTCGCCGAGACCAGGCCCGTGGTGAGCAGGGCGATCGCCTGGCTGCCGTTGGCGTACGCGCGGGCGCGCAGCAGCAGGACGAGCGTCGCGACCACGCCGAGGATGATCCCGAACGCCCCCGGCGCGGTGGCGGCGATGACCGCGGAGATCGCGACCGTGGCCCCGCAGCCGACCATCAGGCCGGTCATGTAGTTGTGGGCGACCGCCGTGCGGCGCTCGATCGCCCGGTAGTCGGGGAAGCCGGAGTCTTCCTTCAGCTCTTCGGCGTTGCTCGGCACGTGCGGCAGCGGCAGCTTCGCGAGCCAGATCGTCGCGCGCGGCAGGATCGAGATGCAGGCGAGGGCGACCGCGACCGTGCCGGCCGCGATCCCGGCCGCGGGGTGCGCGACGAGCGTGCCGAACAGGAAGGCCAGCCCGCCGAAGGTGCCCGCGGTCGCCGCCGCGATGAACGTCGTGATGCCGGCACCGATCACCATGATGCAGACCGACGCGACGATGATCACCAGGACCGCGCCGAGCAGCAGGTTCGCCCGCAGGGACAGCCCGGGCACGATGGAGAAGCCGCTGACGAACGCCAGCGGCAGGCCACCGGCCGCGGCGATCAGCACTCCCGTCGATTCCGCCTGGTACGCCTTGGCCAGCGTCGCGCCGACCGCGACGCACGCGATCGCGCCGATGCCGCCGACGATGGCCGCGCCGAGCGCGCTGCCGCCGTAGAACGAACCGCTCATGAACAGCGCGATAGCGGCGGCGACCAGCGCCAGCCCGCCCGCGACGTGCCCGAAGCGGTTCGCCGTCTCCTTGGTCCACGGGCGGAAGCTGTCCGGGGTCGACTCCGCGATCGCGTCGACGACGTCGTCGTACAGCGGTGGCGGCGGGTTTTCGTTGCGCTTGCGCAGCTGCAGCAGCTCGCCGTCGACGACGCCGAGCGACGCCAGCGTGCGGCTCGGGTCGAGCGGGGCGTCGCCGAGCTTCGCCAGCGCCCAGCCGCCGTGGCGGGCGCCACCGTCCGGCGACGACTCCTTGGCCATCTCCAGGAGCATCGGCAGGAGGTCGGCCACCGCGACGTCGGCGGGCAGGGCCACGTCGATCCGGGTGGAGGGCGCGACGACCGTCACCCTGCTGAAAACTGTCGTGCCCGTAGCCACCGCACTGCCCCCGCTCTGATGAGACGTCTCCCGGGGGAACTTATACCGAAGCCCCGGGCCGGCATCATCGAACGTCCGAAAATCACCGGCATCGGCAGCTCACGGGCCGGAACCCGGCATTACTGTCGGTGGCGGGCCGTACACTTCCTCCACGACGGCAGGGCAGCGTTCACGAGGGGTTCCGGCATCCGGCGGAATTCCCCCGAGGCGTTCGATAGGTTGTTCGCGCACCAGAGTGCGCCAAACAAGCGGTGGCCGCCATCGTCGAGTTTGAATGAGGGGTCCTTCGATGAGCACGCTGCAGTTCAAGAAGTCGCCGCGGCTGGCGGCACCGCGGCCGCCGGGCGGCGAGGTGCACCTCGAGCCGCCGCCCGAGGTGCCCCGGGTCATCCCCGGCAACATCGTCATGAAGGCGCTTCCGGTCGTGATGATCGTCGCGTCGCTCGGGATGATGGTCTTCATGTTCCAGGCCAGCAACCGGAACCCGATGATGATGGCCATGGGCGGCATGATGGTCGTCGGGACGCTCGGGATGATGGCCGGCGGCGGTGGCGGCAAGGGCGGCGGCGCCAAGCGCGCCGAGATGGACGAAGACCGCAAGGACTACCTCCGTTACCTGGGCCAGATGCGCGACCGCGCCCGCGAGGCGATGGTCGACCAGCGCGCCGCGCTCGAGTGGGTGCACCCCGACCCGCAGTCCCTGTGGCCGCTGGCCGGCAGCCGCCGCATGTGGGAACGCCGCCAGAACGACCAGGACTTCCTGCACCTGCGCGTCGGGCGCAGCTCGCACCGCCTCGCGACGCGGCTGGTCCCGCCCCAGACCGGGCCCGTCGACGAGCTGGAGCCGATCGCCACCCTCGCGCTGCGCCGGTTCGTGCGCGCGCACTCGATCGTGCCGGACCTGCCGACCCAGATCACCCTCCGCGGGTTCGCCGCGGTGAGCATGCAGGGCGACCGCGCCCTGACCCGCGGTCTCACCCGCGCGATGCTCGCGCAGCTCGTTGCCTTCCACAGCCCCGACGACGTGCTGGTCGCGGTCGCCACCGCGGGCCGCGCGAAGGAGGAGTGGGAGTGGGCGAAGTGGCTGCCGCACGCCCAGCACCCCACGTTGTCGGACGGCATCGGCCAGCTCCGCATGATGGCCGGTTCGCTGGCCCAGATCGAAAACTGGCTCGACGAAGAACTGCGTGACCGCCAGCGCTTCTCCCGCAACGCCACCCCGGCGCCGGACCAGCCGCACGTCGTGATCATCATCGACGACGCCGAGGTCACCCGGGAAGAGCAGATCGTCCTCGAGGAGGGCCTGGTCGGCGTCACGCTGGTCGACCTGTCCGACTCCCTCGGCAACCTCGCCGCCCGCCGCGGCCTCCGCCTGGTCGTCGAGCCCGACCGGCTGGGCGCGCGCAGCGCCGGCGGCGTCGAGTGGTTCGGCCGCCCGGACACCCTCAGCCTGGTCGAAACCGAGTCGCTGGCGCGGCTCATCTCGCCGTACCGCGTCGGCGGTGCCGCGGGCCAGGACGTCGGCGACGAAGAGCCGCTGCTGTCCAACCCGTCGCTGCTGGAGCTGCTCGGCATCCCGGGCGACCCGATGACCTTCGACGTCCAGCAGGCGTGGCGGCCGCGCCCGATCCGCGACCGCTACCGCGTCCCGTTCGGCGTCGGCGAGTACGGCCAGCCGGTCGAGCTGGACATCAAGGAAGCCGCCGCCGAAGGCATGGGCCCGCACGGGCTCTGCATCGGGGCGACCGGTTCCGGCAAGTCCGAGTTCCTCCGCACCCTGGTGCTGGGTCTGCTGTCCACGCACTCGTCGAGCACGCTGAACTTCGTCCTCGTCGACTTCAAGGGTGGCGCGACGTTCATGGGCCTGGACAAGGCCCCGCACGTCTCCGCGGTCATCACCAACCTCGCGGACGAGGTCACGCTGGTCGACCGCATGAGGGACGCGCTGGCGGGCGAGATGAACCGGCGCCAGGAGGCGCTGAAGAACGGCGGCAACTTCAAGAACGTCTGGGAATACGAGAAAGCGCGCGAAAACGGCGCCGACCTCGACCCGCTGCCCGCGCTGTTCATCGTCTGTGACGAGTTCTCCGAGCTGCTGTCGGCGAAGCCGGACTTCATCGACCTGTTCGTCGCCATCGGCCGGCTGGGCCGGTCGCTGCAGATGCACATGCTGCTCGCCTCGCAGCGCCTCGAGGAAGGCAAGCTGCGCGGTCTCGACTCGCACCTGTCGTACCGGATCGGCCTCAAGACGTTCTCGGCGGCGGAGTCCCGTGCCGCGATCGGCGTGCCGGACGCGTTCGAGCTGCCGTCGGTCCCCGGTGGCGGGTACCTCAAGTACGACACGTCGACGCTGGTGCGGTTCAAGGCGTCCTACGTCTCGGGCCCCTACCGGCCGGCCGGCATCAAGGCGGCGGGCCCGGCGGCGACCGTGGTCCGCGCGGACAAGCGGCCGCAGCTGTTCGTCCCGGACTTCGTCGAGCTGCCGAAGGAGCCGGAGCCGCAGCTGATCGAGGCGGCGCCGGTGCAGGAGGAGCAGCGGCCGCCCGAAGAGGCGGTCGAACCCAGCGAGCTCGACGTCATCGTGGCGCGGCTGGTGGGCCAGGGCCCGCCGGCGCACGAGGTGTGGCTGCCGCCGCTGAAGGACCCGAACTCGCTCGACACGCTGCTGCCCAACCTGAACCCGACCGACGACCGCGGCCTGTCCCCGGTCGGCTTCTTCGGCAACGGCAGGCTGCAGGTGCCGCTGGGCATCATCGACCGCCCGTACGAGCAGCGGCGCGACCCGCTGTGGGCCGACTTCGCCGGCGCGTCCGGGCACGGCGTGATCGTCGGCGGCCCGCAGTCGGGCAAGTCGACGATGCTGCGGACGCTGATCATGTCGATGGCGCTGACGCACACCCCGGACGAGGCGCAGTTCTACTGCCTCGACCTCGGTGGTGGCACCCTGGCCGGGCTGGCCGACCTGCCGCACGTCGGCGGGGTCGCGGTCGCGCGGCGCGAGCCGGACAAGGCCCGCCGGATCGTGGCCGAGCTGACCACCCTGCTCACCGAGCGGGAAGGCCGGTTCGGCGCGCTGGGCATCGACTCGATGACCGAGTTCCGCAACCGCAAGCGCCGCGGCGAGATCCGGCCGGACCAGGACCCGTTCGGCGACGCGTTCCTCGTCGTCGACAACTGGCGGGCCCTGCGCGACGACTTCGAAGAGCTGGAAACCTCGATCACCCGGCTCGCCACGCAGGGTCTGTCCTACGGCGTGCACGTCGTGATCGCGGCCAACCGGTGGGCGGACATCCGCCCGGCGATCAAGGACATGCTGGGCACCCGGTTCGAGCTGCGCCTCGGCGACACGACCGAGTCGGACATCGACCGGCGCGTGGCGGTCAACGTCCCGGCCGGGCGGCCGGGCCGCGGCCTGACCCGCGAAAAGCTGCACATGATGACCGGCCTGCCGCGGATCGACGGGTCCAGCGACCCGGAGACGATCGCCGCCGGCGTGGCCGACGCTGTGGCGAAGATCCGGGGCGCGTGGCGTGGCCGCGTCGCGCCGCAGGTCCGCCTGCTGCCGGAGCTGATCACCTACGAAGAGGTGCTCAACCTCGACAGCGTCCGCGACTCCAAGCTGATCCCGATCGGGGTCAACGAGGAGAACCTGCAGCCGATCTACCTCGACTTCAACGCGGAGCCGCACTTCTACGCGTTCGCGGACGGCGAGTCGGGGAAGACCAACCTGCTGCGGCAGATCGCCCGGGGCATCTCGGAGCGCTACACGTCGCAGGAAGCGCTCATCCTGCTCGTCGACTACCGGCGCACGATGCTCGGCTTCGTCCAGGGCGACTCGCTGCTCGGGTACGCGGTGTCGGCGAACCAGCTGGAAAGCATGGTCAACGACGTCTTCAACTCGATGACGCGGCGCCTGCCCGGCCCGGACGTCACGCAGGAGCAGCTGAAGACCCGCTCCTGGTGGAAGGGGCCGGAGCTGTTCGTCCTGGTCGACGACTACGACCTGGTGGCGACGTCGTCGACCAACCCGCTGCGGAAGATCTCCGACTTCCTGGCCCAGGCCAAGGACGTCGGCCTGCACCTGGTGGTCGTGCGGCGCACCGGTGGCGCGAGCAAGGCGATGTACGACCCGATCATCGGCAAGCTCAAGGAGATCGCGGCGCCGGGCATGGTCATGAACGGTTCCCGGGACGAAGGCGCGCTGGTCGGCAACATCAAGCCGAGCGCGATGCCGCCGGGCCGGGGCAACCTGCTGACGCGGAAGAACGGCAAGCAGCTCATCCAGGTCTCGTGGATCCAACCCGACTGAGTACGGCGGCGGGGCGCCCTCGGGCGGGGGGTAGGTTCCTCCCCGAGGGCGCGCCCCGCCGGCCTGGCGCGGGAAATGAATACTGCGGGAGCTGCTGGTGACGGTCCGGGTTGCGGTGGACTTCGGGACATCGAGTACCTGTGTCGTCGCCTCGGTGAACGGGCGCGAGCCGCAGGTCGTGGTGATCGACGGCCAGCCGCTGATGTCCTCGGCGGTGTACGCGGCGGCGGACGGCACGCTGTTCGTCGGCCAGGAGGCCGAGCGGCAGGCGGCCGTCGACCCGTCGCGGTACGAGCCGAACCCCAAGCGGCGGATCGACGAAGGCGAGCTGCTGCTGGGCGACAGCGTCCTGCGGGTGACCGACGTCGTGCACGCCGTGCTGGGGCGCGCGGTCGCCGAGGCGCGCCGCCTGGCCGGGGACGCCGAGGCCGACCTGCTGGTGCTGACCCACCCCGCGGACTGGGGCGCGATCCGCACCCGGCTGCTGCGGCAGGCCGCCGGCGGGCTGGCGCGCGAGGTCGCCCTGGTCCCGGAACCGGTCGCGGCGGCGGTCTACCACGCGGCGACGTTCGCGCCGCAGGACGTGGCGACCGACCGCACCGTGGAGTTCAGCGGCCGCCCCGGTGACGCGCTGGCGGTGCTGGACCTGGGCGGCGGCACGGTCGACGTCAGCGTGGTGCGGCGGCTGCCGCCGGACACCGCGCGGGACCGCGCCGGACGTCCGCGGCGCGGTGGTTTCCAGGTGCTCGCCACCCGCGGCGACCCGTCGTTCGGCGGCGCGGACATCGACCAGGCGCTGCTGGAGCACGTCGGTTCGCTGGTGTCCGCGGCCGATCCAGACGCGTGGCGTCAGCTCGTCGAAGGGCGGGAGCTGACCGACCGGCGCCGCCGCCGGGTGCTGCGGCAGGACGTGCGGGGCGCGAAGGAAACGTTGTCGCGGCATGCCTACACCGACGTGCCGATGCCGCCGCCGTTCGCCGACGCGCACGTCACCCGCGAAGACCTGGAACGGCTGATCGCGGCGCCGCTGGGCCGCGCGGTGGAGCTGACGGTCGCGGCGATCGGCGACGCGGGCCTGCGGCCGAAGCAGCTGACGGCGATCTTCCTGGTCGGCGGGTCGAGCCGGATCCCGATGATCTCGCGGCTGGTGCACGAACGCGCCGGCATCGTGCCGACGAGCCTCGACCAGCCCGAGACGGTCGTCGCGCGCGGCGCGCTGCGGGCGGTGCTGGTGGACCCGGACCGCACCGGCGCGCTCCCGGGCGAAGCGATGGCGCGGCTCGCCGCGGTGCCCGGCGGCGCCCTCGGCCCGGCGGCGCAGCGCACGGAGGTCGTCCGGCCCGGCGACGTCGCCCCGCGCCCGGCCCCGCCACGCACCCCGGCCGCGCCGGGTGGGTTCCCGCCGAACGCGAACCGGCAGGCGTCACCGCCGCCGTCCCCGCCGCACGGCCAGCCGGTGGCCCGCCCCTGGACGCCGGCCGCGCCGCCCGCCGGGCAGGCGGCGCCGGGCGTGCGGCCCGTCGGGGCGGGCGAAGCGGCCGCGAAGCCGCCGGGGCGGGGCCGCCTGTGGGGGATCGCCGCTGTCGTCGTGATCGTCGTGGCCGCGCTCGTCGTCGGCGGGATCCTCGTGTACGGCAAACCCGGCGCCGGCAGCCGGCCCGAAAGCGGCCGGACGCTCTCGCAGTACGACTTCAAGTTCGTCGCGCCCGAAGACTGGGTCCAGACCGACGACCGGGTCGCCGACCGGCAGGTCGTCATCCACCCGCAGGAGGCCCGCGACGGCAACGACCTCCTGGTCGCGCAGGAGTACGTCATGGACTACGACGCGACCGCCGACCCGCGGAAGCTCGCCGGCGAGCTCAAGCGCAGCGCGGACGCCGACCCCGAGCGCTGGAGCGCGTTCAACCCGAACCTGGCCTACGCCGGCAAGACGGTGATCGGGTACCACGAGAGCAAGCCGAACCGGCCCGATCTGCAGGTCGACTGGTACGTCGTCGCGAAGGGCCGTATCCGGGTCCACGTCGGGTGCCAGTACGCCACGGCCCAGCTCCGGGACCGCGTCGCCACGGCTTGCGCGCAGGCCGTGCGCACGGTCGAGATCGTCAGCTGAGAGAGGGGCCCGCCGTGCCGTCCCGGGAGTTCGAAAGCGCCGCGGCGTCCTTCACTCGGATCGGGCAGGACGCGGTGACGCACGCGCGCCGCGTCGCCGGGAACGCGAAGGCGCGCAGCCTGCGCCGGCACAGCGAGAACGCGGAGCTCCTCAAGAGCAGCGGGCGCGGGGCGAAGTCCGCCGATCCGGCACCCGGCTCGCTGCGCGCCGCCGCCGAACGGTTCCGCCGGGCCCGCGGGCTGGCGGTCCCCGCGGTTCCCGATCCGGTTCCTTCGCGTTCGCAACTTCCCGCCGACGCCCCTCGGCCGGGTGACGACGAAGAAGACTTTTCCCAGATGCGAATCATGAAACGAGATCGCTGACGCCGTCTCCGCGCTCGCTGTGCGTGTGTTAATTCCGCTGGTGGGGAACGTTTTTTCGGGTGAACTGTCGCTGAATCGGGGGTTACTCGGAATACCCGCGGCGATCGGTTCCCGGCGTGGGCGTTCACGCAAGCAACTACTTGCGGGCAAACCACGACAAGGGGGAACCGGACGTGGCAGTGTCTGCGTCGTAGGGCCGTACGACGAACAAGCTCGGTACGGACACAACCACTCTTATGAAGGGGGTTTCAGCATGGCTGGAGCTGGATCTGGATTCACGGGGACAGTCGAGCAGTTCACCTCGTCCGAGCAGAAGGTGACCGAGGTGCGCGCGCACATGGACACCAACCTGGCGACGCTGCGCGACCGCATCGAGGCCACTCGCGCCGGCTGGCAGGGCGCGGCGGCGAAGGCGTTCGACAACGTCATGAACCGCTTCGACGAGGACGCCCGCGGCATCAACCAGTCGCTGCAGAAGATCGCCGACCTGCTCAAGGAAGCCGGCTCGAAGTACGAGAAGTCCGAGCAGGAGCAGCAGGAGATCATGCGCGCGGTCAACGCGGGCTTCGACCGCCTCAACCCCTGATCTTCACTTCGACTTCCCTGCCGACACCGAACTTTCCCGCATAAGAGGAGTGCACCATGCCCGACGGCCACATTCTCGTCAATTACGCCACCATCCAGGCTGCCGCTGACGACTGCAAGGCCACCGGTGGCGAACTGCAGGCCGCCTTCGACCAGCTGAAGGACGACCTCAAGCCGCTGATCACCACCTGGACCGGTTCCGCGAAGGAGCAGTACGACCAGGCCCAGCGCAACTGGGACCAGAAGTTCGAGGACCTGAAGCAGGTTCTGGCGCAGATCGCCGCCGCCCTGCCGCAGATCTCCGATGGTTACCAGACCACGGACAAGGCCGTCGAAGGCCTGTTCTGAGCCGGTGACCCCGGAAACCACGGCGGGCCCCGCCGTTTCTTTGCGTGGCAACAGAGCCGTTGCGGGGCAGGGAAAAACTCCCGTGCGGGCAAGGATGATTCCCGTGCGGGCAAGGTGACTCCCGTGCGGGCAAGGTGACTCAGTGCGGTGCGCCGACCTCGTACTCCGGCCGGTCGTTGAGCACGCGCACGGTGACCTTCTTCTGCTGCCCGCCGATGGTGACGGTGCAGTCGAAGGTCGTCCCGTTCACGGCGGCTTCGTCCGCCGGGCACTGCGCGTTCTTCACGTCGGGCTCGCCGTAGTTCTCGTTCAGGACCTTCACCACACCGTCCTGAAGGGACTGCCGGTCCAGCACGTCACCGCGGAACGCGCCGAGCAGCCACGCGGCGCCGCCGCCCGCCACGAGCACCAGGACGGCGATTCCGCCGAGCAGCAACGGTTTCTTCGACTTCGGCTTCTTCGCCGGCTCGGCGGGGAACGCGCCGAGCCCGCCGTACTGCGCCGGCTGGAACCCGCCGCCGTACTGACCGGGCGCCGGCGGCCCCGGTTGCGGCTGCGGGACCGGCTGGGACGGCGGCGCCCACGGACCGCCCGGCGGCTGTCCCGGCGGCCACGGCCCCGAGAACGACCCGGTCGGTCCGGGCGGGCCCGGGTTCCACGGGCCCGTGGGGGAACCGGTGACCGCACCCGGGTCCGGGTTCGGCTGCCACTGGCCGGCGTGCGGGCCGGTCGCCTGCTGCTCGAGCTGCCACGCGCCGGGCTGCGGAGGCGCACCCCGCGGGTCGGCCGGGGGCTGCCACCACTGCGGCTGCTGCGGGCCGGGCGGCTGGGACGGTGGTGTCATCGGAGATCACCTCGGGTCGTGGTCACGCCTCAGCTGCCCTGCGCTTCGCCGAGCCGCCGGTAGAAGTCGTCCATCGCCGCCCGGTCCGGCAGCACCGTGATCTGCGAGGCGTCCGGCAGTTTCGGCATGTCCTGCGGGCTCGCCGGGCCGGTGAACCTGAAGTCGTACTTGAGCTCGAGCCGGTGGCCGTCGCCGGCGAACTTGGCGTCCAGCACGAAGGAGACCAGGCTGCCGTCCGGGTTCAGCGTGATCGTGGCCGGGACCGCGGCCTTCTTCAGCTCCGGCCCGACCTGGTCGACCAGGTTCTGCGGCAGGATCTCGACCCGGTTCTGGACGAAGGTCCCGAAGGGCACGTTCACCGTCAGCGCGGTCTTGCCGTCGCCGAGGCTCTTCGCCCCGCGCACGGCGCGTTTGTCGGCCTTGTAGGCGTCGAGGGCCGAGGCCGCCATCCGGCACGGGGTGAGCACGCCACCCCACGCGCACGGCAGGAGCGTGCCCGCTTCGGGCTTCGGCATCGACACCCACGCCGTCGGCGAGACGCCCTTCTGCACGTACACCGGGCCGAGGTAGGTGTATTCGACCGCGCCGTCCGCCGGGGTGAACGTGTCGATGATCTCGTCGGGGTTCTTCAGCGAGCGGTGCCGCACCGCCCGGCTCTCCGGGCTGCCGGTGCGGGCCGACGTGACGACGCTGTGGATCCACTTGTCGTCGAACTTGAAGTAGGCGTCCAGCGAGTTGGTGACGTCGCGCGTGTCGGTGATGGCGTCGGAGAGCTTGCCGATCACCTGCTCGAACTTGCCGCCGACGTAGTCCGCCGCGTCGTCGCCCTTCGGCAGTGCCGTGCCCGCTTTCGCCTGGCCGCAGGCGCTGACCAGGGCCAGCAGGGCACCCAGGACGAAGATCGCCTTCGGTCGTTTCCGCATCGCCGTCCCCTGCTCGACTGTGCCCCGGATCGTCCCATCCTCGCGTGTCGCGCCGGTGCGTGCGGGCACTTCGCGGGGAAAACCGGGTAGAGTCCCGGCTGCGCCCGGGCCGCCCGGAGCCTAGTATGGGCGCTTCCACCCACCCCCGATGCACGGGTGCGGTGGGCGTGCGGGTATCTTCATATGTCGTTGTGCGTTGCGGCGCATCAGCGCTAGGCCCGCACAGAACCCACACGCAATGTTGACGACGAGGTAGACCCTTGCCCACGTACAGCCCCAAGCCCGGCGACGTCACTCGTGCCTGGCACGTGATCGACGCCGAGGATGTCGTGCTCGGCCGGCTTGCGACCGAGGTCGCCACGCTGCTGCGCGGCAAGCACAAGCCGACCTACGCCCCTCACATGGACACCGGCGACTTCGTCGTCATCGTCAACGCCGAGAAGGTCGCGCTCACCGGTAACAAGCGCGAGCAGAAGTTCGCCTACCGGCACAGCGGTTACCCGGGCGGTCTGCGGAAGCGCTCGTTCGGCGAGCTGCTCGACACCAAGCCCGAGCACCTGGTCGAGAAGGTCGTCAAGGGCATGCTGCCGAAGAACAAGCTCGGCCGCGCCCAGGCGAAGAAGCTCAAGGTGTATGCCGGCCCGCAGCACCCGCACGCCGCGCAGCAGCCGCAGGCGCGCGAGATCACCAAGATCGCGCAGGTCGCGCAGTGAGTGAGGAACAGTCTGTGACCAGCACCGAGACCGAGACCCCCGAGGTCGTCGAGGCCACCGAGGCGACCGAGACCGGCGCCGTCGCGGCCAGCGAAACCCCGGTTGCGACCAGCGAGACGCCGGTCGCCACCAGCGAAACTCCGGTTGCGACCAGCGAAACCCCGGTCGCGACCAGCGAGACTCCGGTCGCGACCAGCGAGTCCGCTGCCGCGCCGCGCCCGTCGCGGGCCGCCGGCGGCAACGCGCAGACCGTCGGCCGCCGCAAGGAAGCCGTCGTCCGCGTGCGGGTCGTCCCGGGCACCGGCGAGTTCAAGCTCAACGGCCGCACCCTCGAGGAGTACTTCCCGAACAAGGTGCACCAGCAGCTCATCCGTGAGCCGCTGGTCCTGGTCGAGAAGCCGGAATCGTTCGACATCTTCGCCAACCTGCACGGTGGCGGCGTCTCCGGCCAGGCCGGCGCGCTGCGCCTGGCGATCGCCCGCGCGCTCATCGAGGTCGACGCGGACGACCGCCCGGCCCTCAAGAAGGCCGGCTTCCTGACCCGTGACGCGCGCGCCACGGAGCGGAAGAAGTACGGCCTCAAGAAGGCCCGTAAGGCCCCGCAGTACAGCAAGCGCTGATCGCGCCTTCCGGCGCAACTCACCGGAGCGCCCATCCGTCCATCGGATGGGCGCTCCGGCGTTTCCGGGGTAACGACCGGCACTGTGTCGTTTCCGGGGGCCGCAGCGATATCCGGGGGCAGGAGCTCGCGGTCCGTCAGGGTCGTTAGGTTGTCGTGGTGGTTGTACTGGGTCACCACAAAGAGGAGGTCGACAGATGGCACGCCTGTTCGGGACCGACGGGGTGCGTGGCCTGGCCAACGCCGAGCTGACGCCGGAGCTCGCCATGGCGCTGGCGGCCAGCGCCGCCCGCGTGCTCGCCGCGCACGACCGCTCGCACCGGCCGGTCGCGGTCGTCGGCCGTGACCCGCGCGCCAGCGGCGAGATGCTGGAGGCCGCCGTCGTGGCCGGCCTCACGTCCGCCGGGGCCGACGTGCGCCTGGTCGGCGTCCTGCCGACGCCGGCCGTCGCCTACCTGGTCGGCGCGCTCGATGCCGATCTGGGCGTGATGATCTCCGCGTCGCACAACCCGATGCCCGACAACGGCATCAAGCTCTTCGCCGCGGGCGGGCACAAGCTCCCCGACGGCATCGAGGACGAGATCGAAGCCGGCCTGGCCGCCGACGCCGTGCGCCCGACCGGCGCGGGTGTGGGGCGCGTCACGGACGTCGAAGACGCACTCGACCGCTACGCCGCCCACCTGCTCGAGGTCACCCCGCACCCGCTCGCCGGGCTCAAGGTGGTCGTCGACTGCGCCAACGGCGCCTCCGCCGCGGCCGCGCCCGAGATCTACCGCCGCGCCGGCGCCGAGGTCGTCGCGCTGCACGCCGACCCGGACGGCATCAACATCAACCAGCACTGCGGGTCCAACCACCCCGAGAAGCTGCGCGAGGCGGTCGTCGCGCACGGCGCCGACCTCGGTATCGCCCACGACGGCGACGCCGACCGCTGCGTGGCCGTCGACTCCGCCGGCGAGCTGGTGGACGGCGACCAGATCATGGCGGTGCTGGCGCTCGCGCTGGCCGAGTCCGGCGAGCTGACCAAGGACACGCTGGTCGCGACGGTGATGAGCAACCTCGGCCTGCACCTGGCGATGAAGGCCCACGGCATCACGGTCGTCACGACGGCGGTGGGCGACCGGTACGTGCTGGAGGAGCTGCGCGCGGGCGGTTTCGCCCTCGGCGGCGAGCAGTCCGGCCACGTGGTGCTCCCGGCCCACGCGACCACCGGCGACGGCCTGCTGACGGCGCTGCGCCTGATGAGCCGCATGGCGGCGACGGGCAAGTCCCTGGCCGACCTGGCGGCGGTGATGAACCGGCTGCCGCAGGTGCTGGTGAACGTCCCGGTCGCGAACAAGGCGGCGGTGGCCGGCTCGTCCGAGGTCCGCGACGCCGTCGGCGAGGTCGAAGCCGAGCTGGGCGAGGAAGGCCGGGTGCTGCTGCGCCCGTCCGGCACCGAGCAGCTGGTACGGGTGATGGTGGAGGCTCCGGCGCAGTCGACGGCCCAGGCCGCGGCCGACCGCCTGGCCGGTGTGGTCTCCGCCGTTTCCTGACCCGTCGTGAGTGTTCAGGCGGGTTCTAACCCGCCTGAACACGCACGACCACTTGCGCCGAGGCCAGGCCGTGGAACACCGGGTGGGCCTTCCAGGCCACCTCGGTGACGGTGTGGTCCGGGGTGAGGACCCGCGCCAGCGCGCGCAGCGCGATCTCGCCCTCCGCCACCGCCACCCGCGATCCCGGGCACGCGTGCCGGCCCAGGCCGAACGCCAGGCCGTCGCCCAGCGGGATCGCCACCTTGGCGCCCGGCTCGAGCGGCCGGCCCGCGATCACGCATTCGCCCGTCGCCCGCCGGGCCGCGTACCGGGTCGGGGCGATCTCCTGGACCAGCCCCCGCACTTCCGCCGCGCCGGGACACCTGCCCGGGGTCGTCACCATGCCCAGGCCGGCCACCGCCAGGAAGTTCATCGAGTTCTCGTACGCCGCGTGCGCGAGCATCACCGGCGTCACCATCAGCTCGTCCTCGCTGATCCGCCCCTCCGCGCACGCGCGGCGCAGCAGGGCCAGCCCACCGCCTTCGGCTGCTGGGGCCTTCAGGAAGAACATCGCCACGCGCAGCGCCGCGACGTCGCCTGCCGGAGAGGCTTCCCCCGACCACACGTTCAGGTTCGCCGTGGTCTCCGAGAGCGCCGCGAGAAACCGGTCGTCGAACGGTCCCGCACCCAGCACGGCGGCGGCGACCAGGGCGGCCACCGGCAGGCCGAAGTCGGCCACCAGGTCGAATTCGGCCCGGTCCGCCAGCCCGCTCACGATCTCTTCGATTCCGGCGCCGACCTCGGCGGGCAGCGGTTCGGTCAGGGCGATGACCTCCTTGACGACCTCCCGCAGCCGCCGGTGCTCCTCGCCGTCCATGAACAGCAGGTTCGCCGGGACCGACGTGTCCGGGCTCGAGCTCAGCCGCGGGTCGCGGAGCACGGCGGTCCGGTCCGCCCGTGCGTCCAGTACGAGGAAGTCGTCCACCTCCGTATGATGCCGTGGTGCCGGACGAGGTTCCCGAAGACGTGCTGGCGACCCCGCTGACGCACCGGCTGGCCGCCCGCGCCGCCGACCACCGCCCGGCCTTCACCCACCTCGACTGCTCCGGCGGCGCCGAACTCGCCGAGCGCACGCTGACCTGGGCCGAGCTGCTGGTGCGGGTCCGCGCCGTCGCCGCGGTGCTGCGCGAACTGGTGGAACCCGGCGAGCGCGTCGCGATCATCGCGCGGCAGGACCTGTCGTACGTCGTGGCGTTCTTCGGCGCGCTCTACGCCGGTGCCGTGGCCGTCCCGCTGTCGGCGCCGGACCTGCGAGCGCAGCGCGAGCGGCTCGCCGGCGCGCTGAACGACTGCGACGCCGCCGTCTGGCTGACCTCCGAGCCGCTGCTGGAGCGGGTGCGCGAGCTGGCGGGCGTCCCGCGGCCGCGTGCCGTCGTCGCGGTGGACGCCCTGGCCGAGGCCGGCGAGTTCCCGCCCGCTCCGGTTCGCCCGGCGGACCCGGCCTACCTGCAGTACACCTCCGGCACCACCCGTTCCCCGGCCGGTGTCGTGATCAGCCACCGCGCGCTCGCCGCCGCCTGCTGGCAGGTGTGCGCCGCCTACGCCGTCGATTCCGCTGTGACCTGCGTCGGCTGGATCCCGTTCTTCCACGACATGGGGCTGATCCAGCTGGTCTGCGGGCCGGTGCACAGCGGCGGGCGGTCGGTGTTCCTGGCGCCGCTGGAGTTCGTCCGCCGCCCGGCCCGCTGGCTGACGATGATGTCGGCGTACCCGAAGACGCTCACCGCGGCCCCGAACTTCGCGTACGACCTGCTGGTGGAAGCCGTGCCCGAGGTGCGGCGCCGCGAGTTCGACCTGTCCGGGGTGCACGTCGCGCTCAACGGCAGCGAGCCCGTGCGCGCGAAGACCGTCGAGACGTTCCTCGCCGCATACGAGCCCTACGGGTTCCCTCGCGGGGCGTACCGGCCGTCGTACGGGCTGGCCGAAGGGACCGTTTTCGTCGCCGCCGGCGACGCCGAAGGTCCGTTCGTGGCCGAGGTGGACGGCCGCGAGCTGGTCTCCGCCGGACGGCCGCGCGGTCAGCGGCTGCGCATCGTCGACCCCGACCGCGGCGTCGCCGTGCCGGACGGCGAGACCGGCGAGATCTGGGTGCACGGGCCCAACGTCGCCGACGGCTACTGGCGCCGTCCCGAGCTGACCGCCGCGGTGTTCGGCGGACGGCTCGGCGGCGAGGACGGCTGGCTGCGCACCGGCGACCTGGGCCGCTGGGACGGCGAGCGGCTCTACGTCACCGGGCGGATCCGCGACCTGATCATCGTGGACGGCCGCAACCACTACCCGCACGACATCGAGGAGACCGTCGCCGCGGCCCACCCGGTGCTGGGGCCGGACCGGATCGCCGCGTTCGGCGTGGACGACCCGGCGGGGGAGAAGCTCGTGGTCGTCGCCGAACGCGCCCGCGGCGCCGCGGGCGCCGGGGTGTCCGAAGACGAGGTGGCGCGGGCGGCGAAGCGGGCCGTCGTCACCGGCCACGACCTCCGGGTGCACGAATTCCTGCTGGTCAAGCCCGGTTCGTTGCCGCGGACCTCGAGCGGGAAGGTGTCCCGGTCGGCGGCCAGGACCCGCTTTTGGGCCAAACGGCCCCGCTGAGTGCGGGCATGAGTCACAATCAGTAGATGCCCGCCGCGGACTACTTCGACCGGATCACCGCCCTCGTGTGCCGGGTGTTCGACGTCGATGCCGCGACGATCGACACGGACACCCCGTTCGCCGAAATGGGTGTCGACTCCCGGCAACGGGTCCGGCTGCTCGTGGAGGTCGAGGTCGAATTCGGCCTCGAAATCGACCTCGACGAGCTCGACCGGCTGGTCGACATCCGGAACGCCGCCGAGGTGCTCGCGGAGACGATCGAGGGCGACCGGCCCGTGGTCCGGTTGGGGCAGCGGACCGGGTGAAGGCCCGGGCGGCCCGGACAGCCGCTCGGTACATTCTGTGTGCATATGCGATGGCACCGCAGGCCGTCGGCGTGCGTCGTAGTCGGGACAGTGCGGGGCGAAGGGTTTCACCTACGAGGAGGGGGCGCTGGTCATGCCGGACGGCGGCTACCAGGCGAGTTCAGACGCGATGCTCACGGCGCAGACCGCGCTCGAACGCGCCGCGGAGAAGACCACCAGCCAGGCGGGCAAGGTGGCGCCGACCCCGTTGGCCCAGCAGTCCTTCGGCCGCGTCCACGGCCAGTACTTCACCGACTACAAGACCGGGATCGACAGCATCGGCGCGGCGATGAAGGGGTACGCGGGCCAGCTGACCCAGCTCGGCGGCGGCGTCGGCACGGCCGCGACCAAGTACACCACCGCCGACGAGCAGCAGGCGGCGGCCGCGAAGAAGGCGGGGTCGAACTGATGGCACAGCCCACCAAGGCCGAGATCCAGGCCATGCTCGACGACCCGTACGTCACCGCGGGCACCAAGGACGCCCTCCTCACCGCGATGCTGTTCGGGAACCCGGACCAGGCCTACGCCAAGGCCAAGGCCGAGCACGACTCGAACGCGCAGGCCGACAAGGCGCAGAACGACGCCGCCAAGAAGGCGGAGCAGGACCTGCAGACCCAGACGCCCCCCGGGGTCGGCGGCGTCGGCGTCAAGAAGTCCGACGAGGTGCTCGACCTCGGCAACCCCGCGCTCGACTTCTTCTCGCAGTGGTCCGACCAGGTGTGGAACAAGATGCCGGACTGCCCGGGCGCCATCGACTACAAGAAGGACGTCTGGGACAAGTTCCACGAGAACCGGGAGATCGACTTCCAGAAGTTCCTCGACGAGGTCGAGGACATGACCAAGTCGCACCAGGTCGTCGACCAGACCCGCACCGACGCCACGAACTCGCTGAACACGCTGTTCCACGACTGGAAGGGCGACGGCGCCAAGGCGGCCAAGGTCAAGTACGAGCAGCGGATCCAGCCCGACGCCCAGGAACTGCTGACGCAGATGGAGGGTGTCGGGAAGCTCGTCCCCGAGACCATGACGCACATCTACACCTCCTTGAAGACGAAGGTCGACGAGGTGCTGAAGCTGCGTACGGACAAGGTCGCCACCGCGCCGCTGTACATCGCGAAGCAGGTCGTCGAGGTCGCGAACGGCAAGGTCGGCTCGAAGGACAAGCTGCTCGACATCGCGCACTGGCTCGACTCGGTGTGCCCGGGCAACGACCTCGAGAAGCGGCTGCGCGACGACAGCAAGGACCTGAACGACGACAACAAGGAATACGCGATCGGCGCGGCGAAGCAGTGGCTCAAGGGCAGCTTCGCGGCCGATTTCGGGCAGCGCTACGACGCTTTCAAGGCGTTGTGCAAGAACACCACCGACACGATCAACCAGCACTTCCACACCCTGACGCGGTTCATGGCCGAGTACACGAACCCGTTCCCCGACCCGGCCACCGCGCCGAAGCCCAGCGAGGGCAACGGAAACGGCACCGGGACCGGCACGGGGACCGGCACCGGGACCGGGACCGGGACGGGCACCGGAGGCGGGAGCGGCACGGGTGGCGGCGGCACGACGACGCCGTCGGCGTCCCCGCCGCCGACCGCCGAGCCGGAGCACAAGCCCGGCGACGGCACGAACCCCGTCACCGGCAAGCCGCTGGAGGTCAACCCGGACACCGGGCAGCCCTACCCGATCGACCCCAAGACCGGGGAGACGATCAAGGACGTCGACCACGACAACGTCACGGTCCAGAAGGGTGACAACAAGATCTCGATGACCGAGCCCGACCAGGACGGCAAGATGGACGTCAAGGTCGACGACGGCAAGGGTCACCCGAAGGACTACAAGCTCGACTTCGACAACCCGAAGGACGGCGAGGCCAAGGACGGCGCCGCCGGGGCCGACGGCAAGGACGGCAAGACCGGCGACTTCGGCCCGCAGGGCACGAAGGACGGCAAGCCGGGGCCGGACGGCGCGTACCACCCGGGCCCGGACGGCAAGATCCACATCCAGGACGGCAACCTCAAGATCACCGCCGAGCAGCCGGACGGCCCGGACGGGCCCACCGTGGTGACGGTCGACGACGGCAAGGGCGAGCCGACCACCTACACCCTGGACGACGAGAAGAGCGGCGACGCCAAGACCGACGGGCAGGACAAGGGCGCCGGCCAGGACAAGGGCGCCGGCGGCGACAAGGCGACCGGCCCGGTCGGTGCGGACGGCAAGCCGGAGAAGGTCACCACGCTGCCGGCGACCGCCGACGGCCAGCCGGTCCCGACGACCCCCGCCGTGGCCGGCGGGTTCACCGCCCCCGGCGGCGTGGACGCCGGCGCCGTGACCGCCGACGCGAGCGCGGGCGGCGACGGCGGCGGTGCCGCGGTGGGCGGTGGCGGCTCGGCCGGCGGCGGTGCGGACGTCGGTGCCGGCGGCTCGGCCGACGCGACCACCACGGCGGGGTTCGGGAACGCGATCACCGGCGACGGCACCGCGCTCGAAGCGGGGGCCACCACCGGCGCCACCACGCCGGTGGCTTCGGCGGACGTCGGGCTCGGCGTCGCCCCCACCGGGATGGACCACGCGATGGCGTCGGCGCCGATGGGCGGCGCCTCGTCGTCCGGCTCGATGCCCGGCATGGGCATGATGGGCGGCATGATGGGCGGGTCGCCCGGCGGCGGCGGTGGCGGCGGTGACCAGCAGCGCGGCCCGAGCCAGTACCGCGTCGAAGGCGCGGTCTTCGAGACCAGCGGGTCCGGCGGGCGGATCAGCGGGTCGCTGGACGACGACGGCGAGCGTTCGATCAGCTACGAGCGATGAGGGGGTAGGCACCGATGAGCGCTGCGGACAGGTTGGCGGCCGCGATGAACGCGCTGGCCACGGCCACCCGGGAACAGCAGGAACAGCGGGGGTTGCGCGAGCGGCACGTCGAAGAGGGCAAGGCCGCGGCGATGGAGACGATGAAGCGCGACGCGGCGGTGCACGCGCGCTACATCGAGCGCATGCAGGAGCTGAACAAGCGGCACCAGCAGTCCGGCGGCTGGCTGACCGAGAAGGCCCTGGCCGACCGCGACCACACGATGTCGTTCGGCCCCGAAGACGACGGAGCGGCCCCGGTCGACGAGTTCGCGCGCTATTCGCGGCCGGAGCCGCGGCACGAGGCCGCCGCCCCGCCGCCTCCGCCGATCGCGCCGTCCGTGCCCGGTGTGCCGGACCCGGCACCTTCGGCGCACACGGCGCCGATGCCCGCCGGAACGCCGGAGCCGCCGCCTGAGCAGCCCGCGCCGCCGGCCCGCCGCCCGCGGCACGCCCGCACCGAGTCCTTCGACGACGACGACTTCTCGAACAACTCCTGGCTGGTCGACTGAGGACGAGCCCGCCTCAGTGGGCGGGCTCTTCTTCGCGTTCGATGGGCGCGTGCTTGACGTCCGCGTCGAGCAGGGGCCGGTACTTGTCGGTGCCGGTCAGGTGCGTCAGGAAGAACGCCGTGAACAGCGCGCGGGTGAGCTTCTGGGTCCCGCGGTGGGGCTTGCCGTGCATGATCACCTGGGACCAGTGCCTGCCCTCGGTGACGCCCAGGTGGGACGCCTTGCCGAGGTAGCGCAGCTGGACGTCGTCGCCGCCCCAGGCACCGGCGATCGCTTCGGCGTGCGCGACGGGCGGAGCGACCAGGTCACCCTCCGCGGCGAGGTGCAGGCCGGGGACGGTGATCGCCCTCGCCGACTCGGTGGCCGACGGCAGCGTCTGGGCGGCGGTGATCGTGGCGACGGCCTTGATCCGCGGCTTTTCGCTTCGCGCGTCCTGGGCCGCGGCGAGGACGGCGGAGCCGCCGCCGGAGGAGTGCCCGGCGAGGCCGAGCTTGGCCGGGTCGACGCTGATGCCGTCCGGGCCGAGCCGGACGGTCGTGACGACGTCGAGGGTGGTCAGCAGGTCGGCGGCGAGCAGCCGGTGCGACGGCAGCGGCCCGCGCTGCGTCGCCGGCGCGGCGGCGACGATGCCCCAGCTGGCGAGGTGGTGCAGCAGCTGCCGGTAGCGATCGGGCGGCTGCAGCCAGCCGTGCCCGAAGGCGACGGCGGGCAGGCCGAGGCCGGCGCGCGGCGTGAACACCACGCCGGGCAGCCCGACCAGGGCGAGGTTGCCCCGCAGGACCTCGTGCGGACCCGGGTGCGTCAACTCCGCGAGCAGCTGCTTGGGCTTGCTGGCCATGGCCGGAACCCTACTGTGCCCGCTCACCCGCGGCTCGCCGCCGCCCCGCCCAGGTCTCAAACGCCCCGATGTGGCGTTGGGTGCGCTGGACGCACCCGATGTGGCGTTCGGTGCGCTGGACGCAACCAACGCCACATCGGGGTGCTCGGCGCGCGGTACCCGTGTGGGTGACCGAGCATTGGTCCGGACCACGGCCGCGCGCGTCTGTGCAGGTCAGAGGTCGTTTCCGGACCCCATCGGGCCGCCGAATGTCCCTCGTTAGGCTGGTGCGCGTGTGTGGAATCGTGGGATATGTCGGGCACCGCCCGGCTCTGGACGTCGTCCTCGGTGGGCTCCGGCGCATGGAGTACCGCGGTTACGACTCGGCCGGTGTCGCGGTCCTCGACGGCGCCGGCGCGCTGACCGTTGAGCGCAAGGCCGGCCGGCTGGCCAACCTGGAAGGCCGGCTCGACGAGGTCGGCCGCGAAAACTTCGGCGGCACCGCCGGCATGGGGCACACGCGGTGGGCCACCCACGGTGCGCCGATCGACCGCAACTCGCACCCGCACCGGGACGCCTCGCAGCGTGTCGCCGTCGTGCACAACGGCATCATCGAAAACTTCGCCACCCTCCGCGCCGAGCTCGAAGCCGACGGCGTAGAGATGGCCAGCGACACCGACAGCGAGACCGCCGCTCACCTCATCGCGCGGGCGTACACCGAAGGCGACACCAAGGGCGACTTCACCGCCAGCGTCGCCATGGTCTGCCGCCGCCTCGAAGGCGCGTTCACCCTGGTCGTGACGCACGCCGACCACCCCGACACGATCGTGGCCGCCCGTCGGTCGTCGCCGCTGGTCGTCGGGGTCGGCGAGGGCGAGCACTTCGTCGCCTCCGACGTCGCCGCCTTCATCGAGCACACCCGCGAGGCCGTCGAGCTCGGGCAGGACCAGCTCGTCGTCATCACCCGCGAGGGCTACGAGGTCCTGGACTTCCACGGCGACGCCGCCCAGGCGAAGCCGTTCACCGTGGACTGGGACCTCAGCGCCGCCGAGAAGGGCGGCCACGAGTACTTCATGCTCAAGGAGATCGAGGAGCAGCCCGAAGCGCTGGCCAACACGCTGCGCGGGCACTTCGAGTCCGGCCGGATCATCCTCGACGAGCAGCGCATCTCCGACCAGGACCTCCGCGACGTCGACAAGGTCTTCGTCGTCGCCTGCGGGTCGGCCTACCACTCCGGCCTGGTCGCCAAGTACGCCATCGAGCACTGGACGCGCCTGCCGGTCGAGGTCGAGCTGGCGTCGGAGTTCCGCTACCGCGACCCGGTCCTCGACCGCGACACGCTGGTCGTCGCCGTCTCCCAGTCCGGCGAGACGGCGGACACGCTGGAGGCCGTCCGGCACGCCCGCGAGCAGAAGGCGCGCGTGCTGGCCGTCTGCAACACCAACGGCGCGCAGATCCCGCGCGAGTCCGACGCCGTCCTCTACACCCACGCCGGGCCCGAGATCGGCGTCGCCTCGACCAAGGCGTTCCTCGCCCAGATCGCGGCCAACTACCTGGTCGGCCTGGCGCTGGCGCAGGCCCGCGGCACGAAGTACCCGGACGAGGTCGCGCGCGAGTTCGCCGAGCTCGAGGCCATGCCCGCGGCCGTCCAAAAGGTACTGTCCACTGTGGAGCAGGTGCGGGACCTCGGCCGCCGGATCGCCGACTCGAAGGCGATCCTGTTCCTCGGTCGCCACGTCGGCTTCCCGGTCGCCCTCGAAGGCGCGCTGAAGCTCAAGGAACTCGCGTACATGCACGCCGAGGGCTTCGCCGCCGGCGAGCTCAAGCACGGCCCGATCGCGCTGATCGAAGACGGCCTGCCGGTCGTCGTCGTGATGCCGTCGCCCAAGGGCCGCGCGGTGCTGCACTCGAAGCTCGTGTCGAACATCAGCGAGATCCAGGCGCGCGGCGCCCGCACGATCGTCATCGCCGAAGAGGGCGACGAGACGGTCCGGCCGTTCGCCGACGAGCTGATCGAGGTCCCGGCGGTGCCGACGCTGCTGCAGCCGCTGGTCTCCACCGTGCCGCTGCAGGTGCTGGCCGCGGAGATCGCCCGCGCCCGCGGGTACGACGTCGACAAGCCGCGTAACCTGGCGAAGTCCGTCACCGTGGAATAACACCGCGTAAGAGGGAGGCCGCCGCCGTGCAGGGAATCTGGACCACGGAACGGATTCGCGAAGCGGAGGGGCGGGCGTTCGCCGTCACGCCGGAAGGCGAGCTGATGCGGCGGGCGTCGTTCGGGCTCGCGGTGCAGATCGCGGACCTGCTCGACGACCACACCGGCGGGGTGTCCGGACGCCGGGTCGTCCTGCTGGTCGGCTCCGGCGACAACGGCGGTGACGCGCTGTGGGCCGGGGCGTTCCTGCGCCGGCGCGGAGTCGCCGTCACGGCGATCCTGCTGAAACCCGAGAAGGCGCACCCCGCGGGTCTCAAGGCGTTGAAGCGTGCCGGCGGCCGGGTGGCGTCTGCCGAGGACGGTCCACAGTGGATCGACCGCGCCGACGTCGTGGTCGACGGGATCGTCGGCATCTCCGCCAGCGGCTCGCTGCGGCCGGACGCCGCACGGCTCGTCGACCTGGTCGAGGCGCCGATCGTCGCGGTCGACCTGCCCAGCGGCGTCGACCCGGACACCGGCGCGGTCGACGGCCCGGCGGTGAAGGCGACCCGCACGGTGACGTTCGGCGCGCTGAAGCCGGTGCACGCGCTCGCGCCGTCGTGGTGCGGCGAGGTCGTGCTGGTCGACATCGGCCTCGAGCTGACGGACCCGGACCTCCGGCGGCTCGACATCGTCGACGTCGCGGCCGCCTGGCCGGTGCCCGGCCCGGAGGACGACAAGTACAGCCAGGGAGTCGTCGGCGTCGCGGCGGGCTCGGCGACCTACCCGGGCGCGGCGGTGCTGGCCGCGGGCTCGGCCGTCCGCGCGACCTCGGGTCTCGTGCGGTACGCGGGCCACGCGGCCGACGTCGTCCGCGGGCAGTGGCCGGAGGTCATCGCGACCGGCACGGTGGCCGACGCGGGCCGGGTCCAGGCGTGGGTGGTCGGGCCGGGCATCGGCACCGGCTCCGACGGCCGGGATGTGCTGCGGTATGTCCTGAGCCAGGGCGTCCCGGTCTGCGCCGACGCCGACGCGACGACGATCATCGCGAAGTCCCCGGACGTCCTCGACGCGCGCGACCCGGACACGCCGCTGGTCCTGACGCCCCACGCGGGCGAGTACGAGCGGTTGATGGGCCGCAAGCCGGGCCCGGACCGGGTGACGGCGGCGCGCGAAGCGGCGAAGAAGTACAACGCGGTGGTGCTGCTGAAGGGGCACTGCACGGTGGTCGCGGCCCCGGACGGCCGGGTGGTGGTGAACCGTCCCCGAGGAGCCTGGCTGGCCACGGCCGGTTCGGGTGACGTGCTGTCGGGTCTGGTGGGCGCTCTCCTGGCGGCCGGTTTGGACCCCTGGCTGGCCGCCGCCGCGGCGGCCGATGTGCACTCGCTGGCCGGAGCGATCGCGGCCCAGAACGCCCCGACCTCGGCATCCGGGCTGGTCCACGCGATCCCGGAGGCGATCCGCTCGATCCGCTCGCTAACGTCCTGAGAAGACTTATCGAGTTCTCTGTTAACTTCGCGGGATAAATCTGGTAAGAAGTCCGTGTGAGCGGCGGCACAGCATCCACAGGGGACCGGAAGACCCGGCCGTCCGACGCCGTCGTCGAGCAGCGCCGGCAGGACATCCTCGACCACGTCATCGAGCAGGGTGAAGCCCGCATCGACGACCTGACGACGCGGTTCAAGGTCAGCCTCATGACCATCCACCGCGACCTCGACGACCTGGCCGAACGCCGGCTCCTGCGCAAGCTCCGCGGCAAGGTCGAGGCCTACCCGGCGCTCACCATCGAGACCGCCGCCCGCTTCCGCGACACCCTCCACCACGGTGAGAAGGAAGCCCTCGGCGAAGCCGCCGCGAAGCACGTCCAGCCGGGCCAGACCGTCTTCGTCGACGACTCCACGACCCTCCTCCCGCTGGTCAGGCGCCTGGCCGAGATCGACGCCCTCACCGTCGTCACGAACTCGCTGCACGCCGCCCGGCTGCTCGGGCCCCAGGTCGACGTCGTCCTCGCCGGCGGCCGCTACAGCCACGAGTACGACTCCTGCGCCGGTCCCGAGGTCATCAACCTGCTCGACAGCATCCGCGCCGACGTCGCGTTCGTCTCGGTCACCGCCGTCGCCGTCGGGCGGCTCTTCCACCCGGACCGTGACTACGCCGAGCTGAAGAAGGCGGCCATCAAGGTCGCGAATCACAACGTCCTCGTCGTCGACCACTCGAAGTTCGGCCGCACCGCGACCTACTCGCACGGCGACGTCGGCGACTACGACCTGCTGATCACCGGTGAGGCCACGCCCACAGAGGAGATCGAGGCCGCGCTCAACGCGGGCACCACGATCGAGATCGTCGAACACGTCGCAGAGGGGCAGCCCTATGACAGCTGAGCTGGTCGCCGGCATCGACTCGTCCACGCAGTCGACCAAGGTCGTCGTGTGCGACGCCGAAACCGGCGAGATCGTCCGCACCGGCCGCGCGCCGCACCCCGAGGGCACCGAGGTGCACCCCGACGCCTGGTGGGAGGCGTTCGGCGAGGCGACGAAGGGCCTGCTCGACGACGTCAAGGCCATCGGCGTCGGCGGCCAGCAGCACGGCATGGTCACGCTGGACGAAAACAACGACGTGGTCCGGCCGGCGCTGCTCTGGAACGACACCCGCTCCGCGCAGGCGGCCCTCGACCTCGTCGACGAGCTCGGCGGCCCGTCGGTCTGGGCGAAGTCCGTCGGCTCGGTGCCGGTCGCCAGCTTCACCGTGACGAAGCTGCGCTGGCTGGCCGAGAACGAGCCGCAGCTCGCCGGCCGCGTCGCGCGCGTGCTGCTGCCGCACGACTGGCTGACCTGGAAGCTCACCGGCGGCGACCCGGTCACCGACCGCGGCGACGCGTCCGGCACCGGCTACTTCTCGCCGTCCGACAACGCCTACCGTCTCGACGTCCTGAGCCACGCCTTCGGCGGCCGGACGCCGGAGCTGCCGACCGTGCTCGGGCCGGCCGACGCCGCCGGCCACACCTCGGACGGTGTGCTCGTTTCGGCGGGCACGGGCGACAACATGGCCGCCGCGCTCGGGCTGGAACTCAAGCCCGGCGACGTCGTCGTGTCGCTCGGCACCAGCGGCACCGTGTTCGGCGTCGCCGAGACCGGCGCCGCCGACGCGTCCGGCGAGGTCGCCGGGTTCGCCGACGCCACCGGCCGCTTCCTCCCGCTGGCCTGCACCCTCAATGCCGCCCGTGTCCTCACCGCGACGGCGACGATGCTCGGCGCGACGCTGGGCGAGTTCGACCGCCTCGCCCTGACCGCCGAGCCGGGCGCCGGCGGGCTGACCTTCCTGCCGTACCTGGACGGCGAGCGGACGCCGAACCTGCCCGGCGCGACCGGCTCGCTCGCCGGTCTGACCAGGGAAAACATGACTCCGGCGAACCTCGCGCGCAGCGCCGTCGAAGGCATGCTCTGCGGCCTCGCCGCCGGCCTCGACGCGGTGCGCACGCACGGTCTCGACGTCCAGCGCGTGCTGCTGATCGGCGGTGGCGCGCAGTCGGCCGCCGTCCGCGCGGTCGCGCCGCTCGTCTTCGGCGTGCCCGTGCAGCTGCCCGAAGTCGCCGAGTACGTCGCGCTCGGCGCGGCGCGGCAGGCGGCGTGGGCCTTCTCGGCCGGCGCGGAACCCCCGTCCTGGCAGGAGAACCAGAAGCTCCGGCTCGAGCTGGACGAGCCGACCGAGGCGCAGCGCGCCGAGGGCCACCGGATCCAGCAGCGCCACCTCGAAGCCCGCGAAGCGGCTTACGGGGTCCGGCGGAATCTCGGAGAGGACTGACCGATGGCTTCCATCACCTATGACAAGGCGACCCGGCGCTACCCCGGTTCGGAGCGTCCCGCGGTCGACGCACTGGACCTGGAGATCGCCGACGGCGAGTTCCTCGTGCTGGTCGGCCCGTCCGGCTGCGGCAAGTCGACCAGCCTGCGCATGCTCGCCGGTCTCGAGGACATCGACGACGGCGCGGTCTGGATCGGCGACCGCGACGTCACCCAGCTGCCGCCGCGCTCGCGTGACATCGCGATGGTATTCCAGAACTACGCGCTGTACCCGCACATGACGGTCGCGCAGAACATGGGCTTCGCGCTGAAGATCGCCGGCCGCCCCGCGTCCGAGATCAAGCAGAAGGTCCTCGAGGCCGCGAAGCTGCTCGACATCGTGGACTACCTCGACCGCAAGCCGAAGGCGCTCTCCGGTGGTCAACGCCAGCGCGTCGCGATGGGCCGCGCGATCGTGCGCGAGCCGCAGGTCTTCCTGATGGACGAGCCGCTGTCGAACCTCGACGCCAAGCTGCGTGTGTCGACGCGTACGCAGATCGCCGCGCTCCAGCGCCGCCTCGGCGTCACGACCGTGTACGTCACGCACGACCAGGTCGAGGCCATGACGATGGGTGACCGCGTCGCCGTGCTGTCGGACGGCCTGCTGCAGCAGTGCGACACCCCGCGCGCCCTGTACGACCGGCCCGCAAACGCTTTCGTCGCCGGTTTCATCGGCTCGCCCGCGATGAACCTCGCCACCGCGAAGCTCACGGCCGACGGTGCCGAGGTGGGCGGCGCGCGCGTGCCGCTGTCCCGCGAGACCATCGCCGCGGCCGACGGTGACACCGTGACCCTCGGCTTCCGGCCGGAGGCCCTCGAGGTCGCCACCGGCGAAGACGGCACCCTGCCGATCAAGGTGGACCTGGTCGAGGAGCTCGGCTCGGACGCGTTCGTCTACGGCAAGCTCGCCCAGACCGACGCCGACGACACCCGGCCCAACGTCGTCGTCCGGGTCGACCCGCGCACGCCGCCGGCCATGGGCGACACCCTGCACCTGCGGATCCGTCCCGACGAGCTGCACGTGTTCTCCGCCACGTCCGGGTTGCGCCTGCCCTGACCTCGGGTCATGGGAAACTGGAGGGCGCCATGACCTCCAGTTTTTCCCACGAGCACAGCCCCCGGGCGCAGGTCGACATCGACCTCGACGCGATCCGCCACAACCTCACCCTGCTGGGCGCCCGCGCGCCCGGCTCCCAGGTGATGGCCGTGGTGAAGGCCGACGCCTACGGCCACGGCGCGCTGCCGGTGGCGCGCGCCGCGGTCGAGGCCGGGGCGAGCTGGCTCGGCACCTGCTCGCTCGGCGAAGCCCTCGCGCTGCGCGAAGCCGGGATCACGACCCGGCTGTTCAGCTGGCTGGACGCCCCGGAGGCCGACTTCGCGCCGGGCATCGAGGCCGGCGTCGACCTCGGGGTGAGCAGCACAGGTGAGCTATCTCGCATCGCCGCCGCGACGCCCGCGGGTACCCGGGCCCGCGTGCACCTCAAAATCGACACCGGGCTCTCGCGCAACGGCTGCCCGCCCGCCGAGTGGGCCGGGCTGGTCGAAGCGGCGGCCGCCGAACCGCGGATCGACGTCGTCGCGGTCTGGTCCCACCTCGCGTGCGCGGACGAGCCGGGGCATCCGTCGATCGACCTGCAGGCGAAACGCTTCGCCGACGCCTACGACGTCGCCCGCGCCGCCGGGCTCGACCCGATGCGGCACCTGGCCAACTCCGCGGCCCTGCTGACCCGGCCGGACCTGCACTTCGATCTCGTGCGGCCCGGCATCGCGATGTACGGGCTCAACCCCGTGCCCCAGGACGAAGACCTTCGCCCGGCCATGACGTTCCGGTCGGCCGTCGCGCTGGTCAAGCGGATCGAGGCCGGCGAATCGGTGTCCTATGGGCACACCTGGACCGCGTCCCGCGACACCACCCTCGCGCTCGTCCCGGCCGGGTACGCGGACGGCGTGCCGCGGTCGCTGTCGGGGCGGATGGACGTCTTCCTCGGCGGGCGGCGGCGGCAAGTCGCCGGGCGGGTCTGTATGGACCAGCTCGTCGTCGACTGCGGCGACGACGAACCGGCCGTCGGTGACGAGGTCGTCCTGTTCGGCGCCGGGACCCGTGGCGAGCCGACCGCCCGGGAATGGGCCGACAAGCTGGGCACCATCGACTACGAAATCGTCACCTCGATGTACCGCCCGCGGGTCCGGCGCCGGTATCTGGGGGAGCGCTCGTGACACCTTCACGTCGACTGCTGGCCATCGCCGGGGGAGTCGGGGCCGTGGCCACCGGGACCGCCGCCGCCATCGCCGTCGCCGCGCAGCAGCGGCGGCACAGTGAGGATCCGTACGTGGACGAGCCATTGGGGGAGCTGAAGCCGGACCGGGCTTCGACGGTCGCGGCCGAGGACGGCACGCCGCTTTCGGTCGAGGAGATCGACCCGGAGGACGGCGGGAAGCCGGAACTGACCGTCGTGGGAGTACACGGCTTCGCGCTTTCGCGGCGCTGCTGGCATTTCCAGCGTCGCGACCTCGCGTCGCTTCGGCTGCCTCGCGTGCGTCAGGTGTACTACGACCACCGCGGCCACGGGCTGTCCGGCGCGGCTTCCACCAGGACGTCGACCATCGAACAGCTGGCGCGGGACCTCGACTGCGTGCTGCGGTCGGTGGTGCCCGAGGGGCCCATCGTGCTGATCGGGCACTCGATGGGCGGCATGGTGATCATGGAGCTGGCCGCCGAGTTCCCCTCGCTGTTCGAAGACCGCGTCTGCGGAGTCGCCTTCATCGCGACGGCCGCGGGCGAAGTCGGCGCACGCGGGTTGCCGCGTTCGCTGCTGTCGAAGTACAACCCGCTTACGCGCGCCGCCGGCGGTCTCGCCGGGTGGCAGCCGGGGCTGGTGGAGTTCGTCCGCGCGGCGGGCGGCCAGCTGACGCGGCAGGCGGTTCGGCGGCTGGCGTTCGGCAGCCGCGACGTCGCGCCCCGGCTGGTCGACTTCATGCTCGAGATGCTGGAAGTGACGCCGGTGCGGGGGCTCGTCAACTTCATCGACACCCTCGGCAGCCACAACCGCTACGCCGCGCTGGCCGGGCTGAAGCACGCGGAAGTGCTGGTCATCGGCGGCGATTCGGACCGGTTCACGCCGATCGCGCACGCCGAGCGGATCGCGGCCGAGCTGCCGGACGCCGAGCTGGTGCGCGTCCGCGGCGCCGGCCACATGGTCCAGCTCGAGCAGCCCGAGCTGGTGAACAGCCATCTGATCGATCTCCTGCAACGCTGTTCCGGTGTGGACGGCGAATCCTCGTCCCGGCGAACCTGGTGGTGGCAGCGTTGAGTTTCGTGTTCCCGACCCCCGACGACACGATGGACTTCGGGCGCGCGCTCGGCCGCGCGCTGCGCGCGGGCGACCTGGTGCTCCTGGCCGGCCCGCTCGGCGCGGGCAAGACGACGCTGACGCGCGGCATCGCGGACGGCCTCGGCGTCGGCGGCCGCGTCAGCTCGCCGACGTTCGTCCTGGCCCGGGTCCACCCGGCGGGCGCTCTCGGAGTGCCTTTGGTGCACGTGGACGCGTACCGCCTCGGCGGCGATCTGTCCCAATTGGACGACCTCGACCTCGACACGGACCTGGAGCGCTCGGCGATCGTGGTCGAGTGGGGCGAGGATTCGGCGGAGCGCCTGTCTGCTGATTACCTCGTGGTCCGCCTGGACCGCCGCGAGGACGACGTCCGCGAAGTCACCCTGGAACCGCACGGCACCTGGGCCGGCCGCACCGGCGAGCTGGTCACCCCGGCCCGCCAGGGCTGACGCGACGTCGTGAACGACTCTTTCCTGACGTCCGACGCCAGGAAAGAGTCGTTCACGACGTTCAAGCCGGGCTGACTACCGCGCGGGCCACACCCAGGTCGACCAGGTCCTGGGGCCGCAGCCGCAGCTGGTTGGCGATCTCCGGCACCTCCGAAGCCGGGCGCTTCAGGATCGCCGCCGCGGCTTCCGGGGACGTCACTGAGAAGTACGCGTCCGGCGCCACCCACGTCGACTCCGCCGCGGCGAACGCCAGTGCCCCGCCCGAGCCACCCTCGCCGATCACCAGCGTCGTCACTGGGACGGACGCCGTCGCCACCGCCTCGAACATCTCCGCGATCGCGCCGCCCGCGCCCGCCTGCTCCGCCGCCGCGTCGTTCGCCGCGCCCGGGGTGTCGACCAGCGTCAGCACCGGGATCCTCAGCCGTGATGCCAGCTTGACCAGCCGCGCGGCCGTGCGGAAACCCGACGGCAGCGTCGGTGTACCGCACTGCGCCGCGTACGCGATCGTCCGCCCGTCACGCCAGCCGAAGCCGCACGCGACCCCGTGATCGACCCCGCCGACGCGGTCGCCGCTGACGTCCTCCCGCCAGTCGAAGTACGCGTCGAGGTACTCCGCCGCCCGAGCCCGCGATGGTGACCGCGCCGCCTGGACCGCCTCCCAGCCCGTCGAAGGCGGCGAAGCCGGACGCAGCGCCGAAGGCGGCGGAGCGGCCGCCGACGAACGCGCCGTCAGCAGCCGCAGCCACCGGTCCAGCGCCGGGGCGAGCTCGCCGGGAGAGACGACGGCGTCGACCTGACCCCATTCGAGCTTCGCTTCCGCGGTGTAAGCCTCCGGCGCGTCCGGCGGCCGCACGCGCGACCCGGCGAACCCGACCTGGGCTTCCGGCAGCGCGAGGATGACGTCGGCGCCCGCGCCGAGCGTCGCCCAGCCGCCGCCGGTCGTCGGGTCACGCAGCACCGAGATCCGCGGGATGCCCGACGCCCGCGTCAGCGCCGACGCCCGTGCCACCCGCTGCAGCTGCATGAGGGCGCGCATGCCCTGCTGCATGCGGCTGCCACCGGTCGAGACCAGCGACACTACCGGCAGCCGCGCGTCACGGGCGTGCGCGAACGCCGCCTCGATCCGGTCGCCGGTGCGCTGCCCGAGCGACCCGCCGAGGAACCCGAACTCGAAGGCGATCAGCACGGCTTCGACGTCGCCGATCTTCGCCGTCCCGCAGACGACCGACTCCTTCTCACCCGTGCGTTCCGCGGCCGCGGCGCGGGCTTCGCGGTAGCCCGGCCAGCCGATCGGGCCGTCGGCCGGTTCGTCGCGCAACGGCGTGGGGAACTCCGCGAAGCCGGTCGAAATCGCGGCGAGGACCTCGCGCGCCGGCTGCCTAGGCACCGAGCGCCCGCTTCATGACCTTGCCCATGTCGTTGCGCGGCAACGCGTCCAGGTACCGGACGACCCGCGGGCGCTTGTGCGGTGCGAGGAGCTTCGCGACGTGGTCGGCGAGCTCCTCGGCGGCCGGTGGCTCACCGGACGGCACGATCCACGCCACGATCCGCTCGCCGAGGTCGTCGTCCGGTTCGCCGGTGACGGCCGCCTCGGCGACGTGCGGGTGTTCGAGCAGCGCGTTCTCGATCTCGCCCGCGCCGATCTTGTAGCCGCCGCTCTTGATCAGGTCGGTCGCCTTGCGACCGACGATGCGGACGTACCCGTCGGCGTCGCGCGTCGCCATGTCGCCGGTGCGGAACCAGCCGCCGTCGAACGCGGCCGTGGTCGCGTCCGGGCGGTTGAGGTACTCGGTGAACAGGTTGGGGCCGCGCACCTGGATCTCGCCGACCGCGTCGACGTCGTCGATCACCTCGCCCGCGTCGCCGACCAGCCGCAGTTCGACGCCCAGGAGCGGAACGCCGACCGTGCCGGGCTTGCGCTCGCCGTCCGCGCGGACGCTCGTGTTCATCAGCGTCTCGGTCATGCCGTAGCGCTCGACGACCTGCTGGCCGGTCGCCTCGGTGATCCGCTGGTGGTCGTGCACCGGCAGCGCCGCGGACCCGGAGACCAGCAGGCGGGCGCCCCGCAGGGCTTCGGCCAGCTTGGGGTTTTCGCCGGCTTCGCCCGCGATGCGGTGGTACATCGTCGGCACGCCGAACATCATGGTGGCGCCGTTCGCCAGCTCGTGTGCGACGCCGTCGGTCGAGAACCGGCCGAGGTGACGCACCGAGCCGCCGCGGCGCAGCGGGCCGAGGATGCCGAGGATCAGCCCGTGCACGTGGAACAGCGGCAGCGCGTGCACCAGGACGTCGCCGCCGGTCCAGCCCCACGCGTCCTCGAGGGCGTCCAGTGTGGTCGCGAGCGCGCGGCGGGGGAGGACCACGCCCTTCGGCGGCCCGGTGGTGCCCGAGGTGTAGACGATCAGGGCGGGCGTCTCGGGGTCCGGCTCGTCCCACGTCCCGGCGTCGCCGCCGGTCAGCGGGATGTCGCGGCGGGGGAGCTCGGCCAGGCCGGCGGGCAGCTCGGCGCCCGGCTCGGCCAGGACGAGGGCCGGTGCGCAGTCGGTGAGGATGTGCGCGAGCTCGCGTTCGCCGATCTTCGGGTTGAGCGGCACCGCCGGCACTCCGGCGAGCAGCGCGGCCACGACCGCGACGCTCGTGTGCACGGTCGGGGTCGCCCACACCGCGACGCGGTCGCGCGGCAGGTCGCGGGCGAGGCCGCCGGCTACCGCGGCGAGCTCGGCATAGGTCAGCGTGTGTTCGCCGAAGCGCAGGGCTTCCTTGGCGGCGCCGTCGCCGAGCTTGGGGAACAAGGGGTCGGGCACCGCGGGGACCTCCCAGTGTCGAACTCGAAACGCACGTTACCGTGCTGATCCGTCCCCTGCAGCAAGCGGCCGAAGGCGCTGGTCGTAGGCTGGGACACCGTGTTGGTACTGGCGATCGATACCTCGACCCCGGCGGTGACCGCGGGCGTCGTCGCGCTGGACGGCGACAGGGTCGAGACGCGCGGAGACCGTGTCACGGTCGATCCCCGAGCCCACGGCGAGCTGATCACCCCGCACGCGCTGGCCGCTGCCGAAGCCGCCGGGGTGTCCTTCAAGGACCTCGACGCGATCGTCGCCGGTGTCGGCCCCGGGCCCTTCACCGGCCTGCGCGCCGGGATGGCCACTGCCGCAGCGCTCGGCTACGCCCTCGGCATCCCGGTGTACCCGGTCTGCAGCCTCGACGCACTGGCCGCCGATGTCACCTCCGCCGACGTCACACCGGGCGACCGCGCTTTCCTCGTCATGACCGACGCGCGCCGCCGCGAGGTCTACTGGGCCGCCTACGACGCCGCCGGGCAGCGCACCGACGGGCCGCACGTCCAGCGCCCCGCCGACGTCGAGACCGGCGTGGAGGTGGCGGCCGGCGACGGTGCCCTCCTCTACGCCGCCGTGCTCGGCGTCCGGCCGATCGAGCCGCGTTTCCCGTCGCCCGCGGGGCTGGTGAAGGCCGCTCGGAGCGCTTTGCTCGCTTCGGAGACACCGGAACCGCTGACGCCGTTGTACCTGCGCCGTCCCGACGCCGTCGAGCCCGCCGCCCCGAAACGGGTGACCGCTCCGTGAGACTCGAGCCGCTGCGCCGCAGGGACATCGCCCGGTGCGTCGAGATCGAGCAGATCCTCTTCCCGGGCGACGACCCGTGGAGCTCCCGCGCGTTCCACTCCGAGCTGGACGCGGGCAACTTCTACCTCGCCGCGCGCCCGGACGAGGGCGACGAGCTCCTCGGCTACGCCGGGCTGGCCGTCGTCGGGCGCCGCCGCGGCGAGTACGAGGCGACCGTGCACACCATCGGCGTCGCCCCCGAGTACCAAGGCAAAGGCATCGGCAAGACGCTGCTGCGGGCGCTGCTCGAGCGGGCCGACGAGTTCGAGGCACCGGTGTTCCTCGAGGTCCGCACGGACAACACGACGGCTCTCGCGCTGTACGAGAGCCATGGCTTCGAACGGCTCGGCATCCGGAAGCGCTACTACCAGCCCTCCGGCGCCGACGCGTACACGATGGTCCGCCCGGCGCGGGCGCGAGACGAGGTAGCAGGCTGATGTCACGCATCATCATGGGCATCGAAAGCTCGTGCGACGAGACCGGCGTCGGCCTGGTCCGGCTGCACGACGACGGCGCGGTCGAGCTGCTGGCCGACGAGGTCGCCTCCAGTGTGGAGCAGCACGCCCGCTTCGGCGGCGTGGTGCCCGAGGTCGCCAGCCGCGCGCACCTGGAGGCGATGGTCCCGACGACCGAACGTGCCTTCGCCACCGCCGGTCTCTCACTGTCCGATGTGGACGCCGTCGCGGTGACGGCAGGCCCGGGCCTGGCGGGCGCACTGCTCGTCGGCGTCTCGGCGGCCAAGGCGTATGCGACGGCGCTGGAGGTGCCGCTGTACGGCGTCAACCACCTGGCCGGGCACATCGCCGTCGACACGCTGCAGCACGGGCCACTGCCCACGCCCTGCCTCGCGCTGCTGGTTTCGGGCGGGCACACGCAGCTGCTGCGCGTCGACGACATCGCGTCTTCGATCACCGAGCTGGGGTCCACAGTGGACGACGCGGCGGGGGAGGCGTACGACAAGGTCGCGCGCGTCCTCGGTCTTCCGTATCCGGGCGGCCCGCCGATCGACAACGCGGCCAAGAACGGCAACCCGGCGGCGATCGCGTTCCCGCGCGGCATGACGGGGCCGCGCGACGCGAAGTTCGACTTTTCCTTCTCCGGCTTGAAGACGGCGGTGGCCCGCTGGGTCGAAGGCGCGGCTCGCCGCGGCGAGGAGATCCCGGTGGACGATGTCGCGGCGTCGTTCCAGGAGGCCGTCGCGGACGTGCTGACCGCGAAGGCGATCCGCGCGGCGAAGGAACAGGGAATCGGCACGATCGTGATTTCCGGCGGCGTGGCGGCGAACTCGCGGCTGAAGGAACTGGCGGCCGAGCGCTGCGCGGCGGCGGGGATCGAGCTGCGCGTCCCGCGCCCGCGCCTGTGCACGGACAACGGCGCGATGATCGCGGCCCTGGGTGCGCACGTGGTGGCGGCGAAGCGCCCGACATCGGCGTTGGACTTCAGCGCGAACCCGGCGTTGCCGGTCGAGGTGGTCTCGCTCTGACATGAAGCGGTGGCTGGGGCGGGGAATCAACTTCGGCAACGCGCTCGACGCGTGGGGTGACGGTCCGGAGCTGCCACTCGACGAGCGGTACTTCGACGAAGTGGCCGAGGCCGGCTTCGACACCGTCCGCCTGCCGGTCCGGTGGTCGGCCCACGCCGAAGCCGCCCCGCCGTATTCGATCGATCCGGCGTTCTTCGAGCGCGTCGACGCCGGCGTGGACGCGGCGCTCCGCCGTGGTCTGAACGTCGTGGTGAACGTCCACCACTACCACGAGTTCTGCACCGAGCCGGAGGAACACGGGCCGCGCTTTCTCGCGCTCTGGCAGCAGATCGCGGCCCGCTACGCCGGTCACTCAGGCCGGCTCTGCTTCGAACTGCTCAACGAGCCACGCGGTCAGCTCACCGCGGTCCGGTGGAACGCCATCCTGGCGGAGGCACTCGCCGTCGTCCGCGCGGCGGACCCGGAGCGCACCGTGATCATCGGGCCCGCCGAGATGAACAGCCCCGACGCGCTGACCGCGCTCGCCGTCCCCGGCGACGACCACCTGATCGCCACGATCCACTACTACGCCCCGTTCGAGTTCACCCACCAGGGCGCCGGCTGGGTCGAGGGGGCGGCTCGATGGCTCGGTCGCACCTGGGGCGACGCCGCCGACGAGAACGCCGTGCGCACCGATCTGGCCAAGGTCGCGGCGTGGGGACGCGAACAGCGGATTCCGCTGTTCGTCGGTGAGTTCGGAGCCTTCTCCCGGGCCGACATGGCCTCCCGTGCGCGGTGGACGACCTTCGTCCGGACCGAGGCGGAGCGGCTCGGGATGAGCTGGGCCTACTGGGAGTTCGGCACGGACTTCGGCGCCTTCGACCTCGAACTCGGCGCCTGGCGCGAGCCGCTGCGGCGGGCACTCCTCGGCGACGGGGATTCCCCGCGCTGAGAGCACTCAGGAAGCCGCGACCTCGCGCCGGGCCGCGGACGCCACCCCGAGCAGCTCCTCGATCGCCGCGACCGCCAGGATCGCCGCATTGCCTTCGCCGTAAGGGTTTCCGACCTGCGCGGGACGCAGCTCACCGCTCAGGACCCGCGCCGCCGTGTCGGCGATGCGGGCGGTGTCCGTGCCCACCAGCCACGCGCATCCCCCCTCGACGACCTCCGCCCGCTCGGTGACGTCCCGCAGCACCAGCACCGGGGTGCCGAACGTCGGCGCCTCCTCCTGGATACCGCCCGAGTCCGTCAGCACCAGCGACGCCAGCCGCAGCGCGCGGACCAGGTCCGGGTACTCCAGCGGGTCCGTGACCGTCACCCGCGGCAGCCCGCCCAGCGCCGCCTCGACCTGGCCGCGGACCCGCGGGTTCGGGTGGGCTGGGAACAGCACCTGCACGTCCGGGTGCTCGGCCACGATCAGCTGCACCGCGGCCAGGGTCCGCTCGAGCGGCTCACCCCAGGACTCGCGGCGGTGCGACGTCACGAGCACCAGCCGTTCACCCGCCTCCGCGATCTCCATTTCCAGCAACGCCAGCGCCGTGTCCCGCGCCGGGACGTCACGGGCCGCGATCTCCAGCACCGCGTCGACGATGGTGTTGCCCGTGACGGCGATCCGTTGCCGCGCAACGCCTTCCGTGCGCAGGGCCGCCGCCGCGCCGAGTGTCGGCGCCAGGTGCAGCGCCGCGATCCTCGACACCATCTGCCGCGCGGCCTCCTCCGGGAACGGCGCCGCGAGGTCGTGCGTGCGCAGCCCGGCTTCCAGGTGGACCACCGGGATGCCCAGCCAGAACGCGGCGAGCGCGCCCGCGAGCGTCGTCGTCGTGTCGCCCTGGACGACCAGCGCGGCCGGGGTGTGCCGGCGCAGCACGCCGTCGAGCGCGGGCAGCAGGCCGGCCACGAGCTCCGCCTGGCTGCCGGTGACCCGCGGCGGCACGTCCAGCCACGCGTCCGCGGCGAGGCCGAACGGTTCCAGGGCCTGCTCGACCATGCCCGCGTGCTGGCCGCTGTGCACCAGGACCGGCCGCAGCACCGGATGCCTGTCCAGGGCCAGTGCGAGCGGCGCGAGCTTGAGCGCTTCCGGCCGGGTCCCGGCCAGCACCATCACATCCACCGTGCGGTGCTCCTTCTCCACGTAGTTCAGTATCCCGGAAAATTTCCGCCTGCAGGCCGTAGGAGTTGCCCAGTATCCAGGCTCTGCAATTTCTCCCGTAGGCCGCCGGCGCGCGAGGGGCACACGCCGGCGGCCCGTGTCTCAATCCCGCGCCTGGGAGAGACGGCGGTTGCGGCGGTGGACGGCGATCAGCACACCGGTCCCGAGCAGGACAAGGAGCACGCCGACGGCCAGCCACCACCCGAGGTCGGCGCCGGTGGCGGCGAGGGTGCCCACGCCACCTCCGGCCACGCCGACGCCCGCACCCGGCATCCTGTACATCCGGGCCTCACTCAGGCCCGGGCCGCGCGACGGCGGAGGATGCGCGTGCCGACCGGGACCGCGATCGCGCCGAGCAGGCCGAGCCCGATCCACAGGCCCGCGCCGGACGCCAGCGGCATCGGCGGAGCGGCCGGGCCGCAGGTCGCGGACGAGACGATCACGTCACCCGAGCCGAGCGCTTTGAGGCCTTCGCCGAGCAGCTTCACGTGGACGGCGTTGACCGTGAGGCTGCCGTCTTCGTTCTTGATCTGCTCGTTCAGGATGATCGTCGCGACGTTGACCGGGCCGAGGCCCACCTTGATCTGTGTGTTCGGCGCCGGGGTGGCGTCGACGGCACCGATGCTGCCGAGGTTCGCGCCGACCAGCTTGGTGCTGCCCTCGACGCCCTTCTGCGTCGCGGTGCAGACGGCCTCGACGAGCTTGATGCCGACGTCGCCGAGGGCCGGCTTGAGCAGCGGCAGCCCGACGTCGGCGGTGCTCGCCTTCGCCGTCACCGCACCGGAGTTCTCGTCGCGCTTGGCCTCGGTGTTGATGGCGCCGGCCTTGAGGATGCCGGGCAGGTCGACCTTCGCCAGGCTGCTGCTGGTCGGGCCCGCGGTGTTCGCGGCCGCGAACGGGCCCGCCTTCACCGCTTCCTGGCCGAGCAGCTTGACGTCGACCTTGACGCCGTACGCGGATCCGTCGCCGGGGGCCGCCGAAGCGGGGGCCGCGCCGGCGAGCACGACGCTCGCCACGACCGCGGCGAGCAGGCCGCCACGGCGCGCGAGGGAGCTCTTCTTCAACTGATCCTCCGAATTTCGCTGGAGTTATCGGGGGGTGCGTGACCGCGGCGCGGAGGGAACCGGCTTGCCTCGACTCGGCACGCGAATCGACTATCGCGAAGTGCGGCGCGAATAGCACTCGATATTTCCCGAATCACCGGATCGGGTATGGCCGTTCGGTGTTTCCGCAGGTCGCGTTCGGCGTCACTCGAACGGCGGAACAAGTTTGGTGAAGGTCCAGCCGATTGGGTCGGCGTTTCCCTCCTTCGGGGTGGAAACGTGGGCCACTCATGTCTTACGCTCGCCCGGGGTCCGCAGCTTGATCGAAGAATCGACACCGAGAGGAACGTCGTGGCCGTAGCGAGCGCTCCGAACGCAGGAATGGCAAAGTTTCCGCTGGTCATGGCGTTGAGCGCGCTGGCTGCCGCGGGTGTTGCGGTGGTGCTGGCCGAGCGGTTCTACCGCGAGCTGGAAGTGCGGCTCGCCGGGGCCATCCTCGATCTGTTCACTACATCGGGTGTTTATGTCGCCCCCGATCGGGAGTCCGTTTACTTTGGGTTGAGCAGTGCTGCGCCGTTCGGGTTGAGAATGACGCCAGAATGTTCTTCGGCGTTCCTTTTGCTCCCCTTGGTCGTTGTGACGATGGTCATGATGTACTTCCGGCCTTCGAATGCCCGGCGGCTCTTCTTTTCGCTCGGCATTTCCGCTGTCGTCGTCGTTCTGGTGAACCAGCTGCGCATTCTCACGATCGTCGGTCTCGTGCACTGGTTCGGCACCGACGAGGGCTACTACTGGGGCCACACGCTGCTCGGCTCGATGGTCAGCGTGTTCGGCGGCGCCGTCTCGATCGTCCTGTTCGTCTGGCTGGCCACCCGGAAGAAGAAGGCATGAGCGTCAAGGTCCTGCTGGCGATCACGCAGGCGTTCGCGCTGACCATGAGCGTGGCGTTCCTCGTCTACGTGGTCGTGATCGTGGTGCCCTACCTGCGCCGCAAACCCGCCCCGGTCGGCGATCCGGCCGGCTTCACCTGGCACTTCTTCGTGCCGTGCCGCGACGAGCAGACGGTCATCCGGGAGACCATCCGCTATCTGCGGACGACGTTCCGCAAGGCGCACGTCTGGGTCGTCGACGACGACTCGGAGGACCGCACCGCCCGCGTCGTCCGGATGCTGTGGCGGCGCCACGGCGGCTACGACCCGTACCTGCACCTGGTGCCGCGCGTGCGGCCGGAGGCCCGGACCGGCAAGGGGGACGCGCTGAACGCCGCCTACCGGGCCCTGAACGACTGGATGGGCCCGGACGCTTCGCGCGACGACGTCGTCGTGGTGGTCGTCGACGCCGACGGCCGGCCGGCGCCGAACTGCCTCGAAGTCTGTGCGGCGGACCACCTCTTCGGCGACCCGGAGGTCGGGGCCGTGCAGCTCGACGTCCGGATGGGCAACGCCGGGACGCCGCCGCCGTCGCGCAACCCGGTCGGCCGCTGGTTCGGCCTGAAGCTCGCCCAGTTGCAGGACCTGGAGTTCCGGACGGCGATCGCGGCAATCCAGACGTCCCGCGGGTTCACCGGCACGATCTCCATGGGCGGCAACGGCCAGTTCACGCGGCTGACGGCGCTCGACTCGATCGCGGGCGGCGAGGGGCAGCCGTGGCGCGGCTCGCTGCTGGAGGACTTCGAACTCGGCGTCCACCTGCTGACAGCGGGCTGGCGCACCGGGTTCACCCCGGATTCCCATGTGTCGCAGGAAGGGCTGTACAGCTTGCGGCGGTTCCTCGTGCAGCGCACGCGGTGGGGTCAGGGCACCATGCAGTGCGCCCGCTACCTGCGGCGGATCTGGGATTCACCGCACGTCAGCACCCTCGGCGCGGCGGAGATGATGTACTACCTCGCCCAGCCGTGGCTGCAGCTGCTCGGCTCGCTGCTGTACCCGATCCCGTTCGTGCTGCTGGTGGCCGGCACCGCGGGCGATCCGGCGCAGATGTGGACGTGGTTCACCGGCGGCGCCTGGATCCTGTTCGCCGTCTACGGCTCGTTCGGGCTGCTGCCGTTCCTCGTCTGGGGCCCGATCTACCAGCTGAAGTGCTTGCGCAGCAAGAACATCCTGCGCGGCCTGGGCATGGGCCTCGCCTACGCGGCGTACATCTACACGTTCTACGTGACGTCGTGGCGTGCGTTGTTCCGCCTGGTGCGCGGCCGCAACGGCTGGGCGAAGACGCGCCGCAACACCGAACAGGCGGCCGGGGCGAAGGTCGCGCTCGACGCCTGAAAAGCCGTGAATGGCACATTGAGGGACTTGAAGTCCCTCAATGTGCCATTCACGGACATCGCGTCAGAACGCCGGCAGGATCCGCACGTCGTCCGCCTTGACGAACGCGATCCGGTGCCCGAACTGGATCTGGACGTACCTGAGCTTGCCCTTGACGACGACGTGATCGGACACGTCGAACGTCACCGCGTAGTAGTACTCCGAGCCGGCTGTCCCGGCCGAGGAGTACTTCTGGCCCGCGGACAGCGTGTACGGCAGCGGCGTGATCGCCTGCACCGGCACGTTCGCCGGGTAGGCCTCCGGCTCGGGGTAGGCCCGCCCGTACACCGGCACCGACGCGAGGCCGGGCTTCGGCGTCACGACCCAGCCGATCGCGGGCTTCGCGACGCGAGCGTTGCGCGGGTTGGGGAACCAGCCCTTCTGCCCGAGGTACCAGATCGCGGTCCAGTCGCCACGGACCTCGGCGACGGCGTACTGCTGCCCGGTCGCGACGCGGCTGCCGACGTCGGCGACGTCCATTGTGGACACCGAGCCGTCGGGGTGGAGGCCGGCGTCCTTGAGCAGCGGCGAGGTCTCACTGGGCTCCGAGTGCAGCACGACCGCCTCGGAACCGCGCGGCGCGCACGGCTGCCCGGCGGTGTCGCAGCCGGTGAACGCGGGCTGGTTCTTCGCGAAGTCCGGGTCGATGGTGACCAGCGACGAGCCGGGCAGGCCGAACCCGCCGAGCGGCGCGCCGAGCAGGTCGAAGTAGTGCGACCAGTCCCAGTAGGGGCCCGGGTCCCAGTGCATGCCCTTGATCGTCGCCGGGGTCGTGCCGGGCACGTTGTCGTGGCCGATGATGTGCGCCCGGTCGAGCGGGATGCCGTACTTGCGCGCGAGGTAGCCGACGAGCTTCGAGCTCGAGCGGTACATGGCCTCGGTGTACCACGTGCCCTTGGCGGCGAAGCCCTCGTGCTCGATGCCGATGGACTTCGCGTTGACGTACCAGTTGCCGGCGTGCCAGGCGACGTCCTTGGCCGGCACGTGCTGGGCGATCAGGCCGTCGTTCGAGCGGATGGTGTAGTGCCAGCTCACGTACGTCGGGTCCTGGGCGAGCTTCAGGACGCTGTCCCAGTAGCCCTCGGTGTCGTGGATGACGATGTGGTCGATCTTCTGGCTTTCGGGCCGGTTCGCGAGGTCGTGGTTGCCGTAGTCGTCCTTCGGCAGCTGCTGGTAGGGCGCGGGGACGGACTCGCAGGCGACGCGCCGGGGGCATTCGACGCCCGCGGGGTTCCCGCCGTGCTGCGGCAGCGTGAGGCCGGCCGTCGCGGCGAGCGTGACCTGCTGGCCGTCGTCGGTGGTGCGGGTCACGCCGCCGGCGATGGTGTCGAAGACCTCGTCGGCGAAGGTCTGCGCGGCGGTGGCGTCCGTGGAGCCGCTGTAGCGCGTGACGGCGCCGTACCAGTCCTGAGCGTCGCCGCCGCTGTTCTTGCCGAGCTCCCGCTGGAACTGCGCGAGCAGGGCGGCGCCGCCCCGGATGTTCTGGGTCGTGTCGGTCCGCAGGGTCGCCGCGTCGGTCCGGAGCAGCTGCGCGGCCCGGTCGACGGTCTGCAGTTCGGCGGGCGGCGGCACGGCGGGCCCGGCCTGCGGGTGCAGCGCGGGACGGGCGTCGTCGCCGCGCGGGTCCTCGCTGCCTTCGTCGTGGTGGCTGGTCGCCACCCCGGCCGCGCGCAGGTCGGTGAGGTGCATCGGGCCGTAGCCGGCGGAGGTGCTGGGCGTGCCGGCGTTGGAGTCCCACCGGGACTCCAGGTAGGAGACGCCGAGCAGGACGTTCTCGGGAACGCCGAACTCGCCGGCGGCGGCGGCGAAGTCACGCTGCCGCTGACTGCTGGTATCGGCGTACGCGGGAGTGGCCAAACCGGCGAGAAGAGCAACGGCGGCGGCGACGGCCGCCGTTCTCGGGACAGGGCGGGACATGGGCATAAACCCCCAGGGTTCAGGTGCCAGACGTGAGCACCTAACCAGAAACTCACCCAGGGGGTAAGAGCTCGCCGGGTGGACCGGCCCCCGGGGGAACAAACCGGCCGGTCAGGCCGCCCACGTGGGCGGCTCACACGCCCGGGTGCACCCTCCTTGCACGACTGGCACTCACGTGGCTAGAACACCGGCGGATTTTCGGTGACATTCAGTCACTGTTCGGCGCGCTGGTGAGAGTGACTTTCCGCCTTGTGTCAGGCAAAAGGTGCGATTGCCGAAGTTCCGGCGTCTGGGACTGTCTGTGACGATCATCGGTGGTTCGGTGGTGTCCACGGAACAGGCGCGGAACAAACCCGGAACGCGGATGTGCCCCCGGACCTGGTGTTTTGTCCGAGGGCACATCCACCGTAGCGCGTTCAGCCGAGATCACCTTCGAGGAAGTCCTCGATCCGGCGGTTGGCGGCATCGCGCGTCCCGTGCACGAACTTGGCGTAGACCTTGGTCAGCATGTCGACCGTGTGTCCGGCCCGGTTCGCGACGTCGGGGAGCGGCACCCCGGCAGCGATCCACGACGAGACGGCAGCGTGACGCAAGTCATACGGCCGTCCGGCGAGCATCGACGCGGCGAGGCGTGGAGGGAGCCCGAGCGCCCGCGCCAGCCGCCAGACGTCCGTGTACGACGCGTTGCTGATCGGCCCGCCGTCCAGGCCACGGAACAGCCGGCCATCCGTCGCCGTACCGACCTCATCGAGGTGGTCCAGCAGGATGCGGACGAGCAGCGGCGGAATCGGCACCGTCCGGACATGCTCCTCCGCCCGGTGCTTGAGCGAGCGAGCCTGGTAGGTCTGACCGTCGTCGCTGTACCGGGCCGCCGAACGCCCCAACGAGCCCGGCAGCACGAACGCGCCCCAACCCCGCCGGGGCAGCTCACAGTGCTGCTCCGCCAGGAACCGAGCCTCGCCTGGTCGGACGCCGCCGTAGTACATCGATGCGAAGAACGCCCGCCATGAGCGGTTCTGGCCCCGGGGACGGACGTACGTCACCGCCGCCAGCAACTCACGAGCTTGCAGCGGGTTGACGACCACCCCGGGGTCCACTGCCAGCTCGGTCCCGAACTTGTGCAGCTTCACGCCCGACAGTGGATTCTCGCCGAGGTACGACTTGTCGACCGCGAACCTCAGCGCTTGAACGACTGCCCCCTTCCTGGTGTCCACCGTGCTCGCAGCCGCCCTCTTGCCGTCGAGGTTGGTCCGCAGAGCCCGGCTCAGCTCGGTCACGCCCTCCGGATCGTTCAGCTCAGCCACCTGCCGAGAGTGCCGTTCAAGCCAGGCCGCCAACTCCCGGCCGTCCGCTTTCAGCTCCACACGAGCATCAGTGGGCGGAAGCGCGAACGTCGTCAGTACCCGCCGCACGACGGCAGGATCGGCGGCCGGCCGTTCGCTCAAGAAGCCCTGCACCGCCACAGCCAACCCGTCCACGAGTCGCCCGCGCGAGTTCGGCGACATGTCCGGCCAGGCGGACACCAAGAACTCCCTGGCGACGCGCAGCAGCGTCGGCGAACGCTCCTCCCGGTACATCGACTCCGGAAGCCCAGTCTCGATATCGAAGGCTTCGCCGCGATTCATCGCCTGTTGCAGCTTCAGCAGCTCGGCCTTCGCCAGCGCCTTCGTGGCAAACCACAGCGAGTGTTCCCGACCAGCCGTGACCCAGCGAACGCCGTACGGACGTCGCCGCTTCTTGCCGGTCTTCGGGTCCGGCGGCATGGTCTTGATCTCCCAGAGACGGACCTTGTGCGTCGGCTTCATGCCGCACGCTCCTGCCGCTCGACCAACCAGACGTGTAGGTCCGCGATCGGGAACCGGAGGTGCCCGTTGGGCAGCTTGATTGCCGGGGGAGCGGTGTTGATCTCCCGCCACTCGTACAGCGTGTCTCGGCTGATGCCCAAGAACTCGCACAGCTCCGGCGTGGTCAACAGCGCGCCCAGGTCGGACACGTTCGAGGCCTCGTTGTTCTTGCTGGTGTTCATGCTTTCTCCCCCGTGTCGATCAGGCTGCGAGCTGAGTTGCCGAAGTTTCCGGACCGTCCCCGGGTGGTCCGGCGGCGGCGAGTAGCGCCCGGTCGTACTCGGCTTTCCACGTGATCCGCTCCGCGATGGCGCGCATGACGAGGTGCGGCCGGGGCGGGACTTGCGGGTCTCCCGGCTCGACCTTCCGCCAGACCAGCCGGGCCGGGTCTGGTTGCGGTTTCTCGATCCCGATCGCCGCCAACGCCTGCTGAACGGACGCCTTCCGGTCGGCCTTGTGGTCGTCGAGGGTCTTGCCCGACCACTTGCGCGATACCAGCACCCGACGCCCCGGCAGCCCGAGCGTCGTCCGCCGATGCGCCCGTCCCTTGCAGTGCCCCGGCGTCGTCTTGCTGCTCGCACCCTTGGGCTGGACCCCGTAGATCAGCCAGACCGCACAGCGGGGCGAGCACGGGGTGACCGATAGTTCGGCGTGCAGCCGGTCGTGGTGATCGCGCAGCCGCGCCGTGTCCGCCTCGACGACCTCGCCGGTGGATTTGGTGAGGTACTTGGTGAGGTAGCCGATGTGGCGGCCGGCCTCCTCAGTGCCGCCGAGGATGCCCTTCGAGTGCACCTGCCGCCCGAACGTGACGACGTGCGCCGGGTCCTCCACCTGGTCCACCGCGTCGTCCCAGCCGGTCAGCGGCTCCCGGGTGTCCGGGTCCAGAAACGCCCGGGTATCCGGGTCCCAGACCGGCAGCCGCTCGGTGTAGACGATCTGGTCGTGCGACGGCCACCAGACCTGGTGATACGTCGCTTCGGTGACCTGCCGGATGACGTCGTGCGGGATGGCCCCGCGGATCGCCGCGTGCAGGTGCGGAGCGGTCCGCTTCTGGGGTTCGACGGTGGCGAAGTACTGCGCGTCCCAGCCCACGACCCGGCGCAGGTTCTGCCACCACCGGTCCACCAGCGCCGAGAAGTGCACCGCATCCCGAGCGGCCCGCCGGTAGTCGTACCGGGCCGGGTCGACCGGCGCGCCATCACGGACCGGGCCGTAGGTGTCGCAGGTCAGCGTGACGAACATCGACGGCCGGAACTTTCCCGCGTACTCCCGGCCCACGGTGGTTTTCGCGACCTTCTGCCGGGGCAGGTTCGGCGCGTCCTGCCGACGACGGGTCGAGCGCTTCACCGCCCGCTTGGTCGGGACGTCGAGGGCGGGCAGTCGGCCCCGCATGCCGAGTTGCCGAAGTTCCGCGTCGACCCCGGTGATCTCCTCCCGCAGTTCCTCCGCCTCCGCCTGGTCGTGCTCGACCACCTCCCGATACGCCGCCACCAGGTCCGCCCGGTAGGTCAACAGCTCTTTGTGGTCCTCCGACGGCGGCTCGGCGGCGAGGACTGGTTCTTCGGTCGTGTGCCAGCCCTCGCGGCACTGGGCCTGCCGGAGCGCCTTTGCCTTCCGCGCGCACGGCAGGCACACCGACTCCACCGTGGAGCCGCACGGGACCGGGACGTAGCGAAGCTCGCCGGTCTCGGTGTCGCCGACCTCCATCGTGAACGGGCGGACGCAGACGCCGTGCTTCTCCGCCGTCGCCCGGATCACGTCGGCGGCCAGCGGGGTCCGCATCCGTTCGGCCCGCGTCCCGGTGGCCGGCTGGATCTGTTCCTGGTCGGCCATCAGGCGGCCACCTCCCCGGAACGGGTCCATTGGCGAAGCTGGAACACAGGCATGTCCTGCCGCGCCCCGTCCGGCAGGTCCGGGAACACGTCGGCGTCGAAGTGGACGCTGCTGTAGACCTCGATCGGGACACCGCACGGCGTCCGGCCATTCACCGTCAGGTGCACCCGGTCGGCGCCGGGTACGCGCCAAAGCGAGGCCGTCACGTCGTCGAGGGTGTTCGCCCAGGCCAGCAGGCCCCCGGCCACCTCGGGCAGGCCGTCCACGTCCAGTTGCACCGCGACCGGGTACGAGCGGGTGCGGATGTTGACCGTGCAGACCGGCGGGAGCTGGTGCAGGTCGAGGTGGTCCCGGATGGCGTCGAGGTAGACCATCAGCGTGTTCACGCGGCCACTCCCTCGCTGCCGAGCGCGGGCCGAGCCCCACCGTTGGTGACGTAGTGCTCCAGCGCCTTCACGGTCTCGTCGGAGACCCATCCGGCGCGGATGCGCAGGGGTTCGCGGATGCCTTCGCCCCACACGAACCCGACCCCGGCCTCGGAGTCTCCGATGCGGTTGGCCCACGCGCCCCGCTCATAGGCGCCGTCGCCGAGGACCATGCCGACGTGGGTCTTGGAGGTGACCCGAAGGCAGACGCGGCGGGTGAACAGCTCGCGGACCGGGACGGTGTCCTTGGTCGGCTCCTGCACATAGCCGCGCACCGAGATGTTCAGCGCCCGGCCCTGGGTGTTCAGGAGAGCGACGCGTTCGACGATCTGTTCCCGGGTCTTGCGATCGGTGTACTTGGTCAGGGCCCCGATCTCGTCGAACTCCAGCAGCTCCAACGGGTACTCAGTCGACAGCGGGATGGTGCGGACCCGCCCGGCGAACTCCCGCTTCCGGGATTCCATCTCCTCCACCAGGCCATCCAGGAGCTCGACCGCGTCCTTGCCGGACACCGCGTAGCGGGTGAAGATGCCGCGACCGTAGGCGAGCTCCATTCCCTTGGGGTCGATCCCGGACATGCGCACCAGCCCGGACCGGATCGCCGGGGCCGCCGACACCAGCGGGCACCACATCACGCTGTTCTTCCCCGCACCCGACGCACCGGCGGTCAGGCAGTGCGCCCCGGACCCGAGCAACGGCACCCGCCAGTCGTGGCCGTACTCGGTGCGACCGGCCCACACGCGCCGGAGGTCGACTGTCGATTGCCCTTCGGGAAGGGCCGGGGCCTGCACGACGGCGGCCAGCTGGTCCCGGCGCTGAAAGTCGACCGACACCACATTCGGCTCCAACTCCCGCACCTGACACCGAGCGACCTTCCGCGCCGACGCCAACGCACGAGCCGCCTCGTCGAAGTCCTCCGGCTTCTGACCCGGCACGAGCCGAACCCTCACCTCATCCCAGGACGGGCCGGAGCGGGCGCCGAGGACCTTGGGCACCTGGACCCCGGACTGCCGAGCCGTCGCCCGCGAAGCCTTCCGCCGACCCACCAGGTTCACGGTCACCTCGACCGGGAGCGCGGCGTCCCGGACGCTGAGACCGCAGGCGTGCAGCCAGCCGGGCAGCTTGAGGTGATAGACCGCCCACCGCAACCACCACGACCGCAACGGCCGGCCACACCACTGATCGAACGAGGTCACGTCCAGCAGCCGCCACACACCCAGGATCAGCGCCAGGCCGCCGAGGTTGACCACGAGCCAAACCCAGCCGACCCACACGCACCACAGGTAGACCGCGATCACCGTCAACGAGGTCCGCCAGTGGATGACGACCTGGGAGAACAGCCAGAACACGACCTTGCACACCCACCACAAGGCCACGAACACGACCACCATCGCGGCCAGTGCCTCAGCCATCGACGCCAACGCGCGTCCGATCTTGGCCAGCACCCACACGCCGAGACCGAGGCCAGCCAGGGCGATCACGAGCATTCCGGGAGAGGTCATCGCCGACCACCACCCAGCACCGCCGAGAGATCCAGCGGCAACGCGCCCAAGCACGGGGCACACTTGGTCTCACCCGGCAGCAACCGAGCGAACTTCTTGCATTCCGCGCAGCGCATCCGGGTGACCCCGGTTGACTGGCGTCGGTTGTCATCATTTATCGTCTGCATTGTTCACTTCTCCAGTGGACAGGCGCAGAACCGGCGAAAAGGTTGGTAGCCACGAACCGGTTCTGCGCTCTAAAGGGGAAATCTGGGCATAAAAAGACGCGTTTATCCGCCACGCGTCCACGCATGCGAAATTGTCGACATTCGGTTAATTTGTCAGCAGGTGATCCCGCGAATCACACCTCCTGGTCAGCAAGGACGGGTGCCGCAGCGGGGCGGTAGTTCAGTACGGCGCGGACCACCACGGCGGCCGGAGGCACGCCCAGCGCGTCAGCGATGCGGACCGCCATCCCGATCGACGTCAACACTCGTTCCGAGCGCTCCAGCAAGTAGAGATGATCAAGCGATACGCCCGATCGCTGCGCCAAGTCGTTGCCCGACATGCCGTTGACGACACGGACCCAGCGAATCCAGCCGCCCACAAGCCGGGTATCCGGCATCGGCCGGGCCGTCCGCGACGTCCACTGAACCCGGTTTCTGTCAGTCATCGGAGCCACTCGAACCGCCCGCGTGGTCCTTTAGTGCCAACAGCGCCAACACCACGCGGTCCTCGCCCAGCGCGTCAGCCAAAGCCGCGATCACTTCCAAGGAACGCGCCCGGCGGGTCCCCACTTCGATCGCTTGCAGCGACGATTTGCTGATCTTCGAACGAGCCGCCAGTGCGGTCAAGCTCAGCGAATTCCGTTCCCGGGCAGCGCGGATATAGCGACCGAAGTCGACCTCCGGCAACGACGGAACCTGCGTCTCACGCGAACGTGGAGCCGGGACAATTCGCGGGTCCACCGGGTCGACCCCCTCCTTTCCGTAGTCCGATTTCCACTCCGGCTTTTTGGTCAGCTCCTCCACTTCCCGGCGCTCACGGTCGAACCAGTACAGCGCCTCGTGGTGGTGGCCCCGGTCGATATCGGCGACTGCCTGGTACATCCGCGCGTTCGCCCGCCGGAACGCCACCCACTCCGACACCGGCGCACCCTTGTCCGGCATCCGCGCGAACGAATCGTCGTGCGCCTCGCTCAGCGTCCGAGGCCACCGACCGTCAACCGGAGTCACCCGCCCGACCCCCATCACGTTCGGCCGGAGCCGCCGCGCGGGCCGCCAGCAGCGTCGCCAGTTCGTCGACCCCGTCGCGGAGCCGGTGCAGGAACGCCACGCACGCCGGCCACTCGTCCGGCTCCCCCGGCACCACCAGCGACACCACCGACGTCGCTCCGGTCACCACCAGCACCGGCGGACTGGCCGGACGCGGCCCGGTCTCCTCCACCGTCACCGAATCCCGGGACTCGACCATCCACGTCACGCCGAACCCGTCGACCCGAAGCCCCATCACCGTCAGCCTCACTCGCCCAATCCCGCGCCAACTCGGCGAACCCCTCGGCCGCCGACTCCAAAGCCGCCACGCACCACCACGGCAACCCCCGCGACCGAGCCAGCTCATGCCACGCCCGCGACACCCGCTCCGCCGCATTCGCCGTGTTCATCGAACTGCCCGGCGACAACACCCGCTTCCCGTGCTCCCACGCCGCCATGTAGTCGCGGTACGCCCGCTCCCACGCCCGGACCAGTTCACTGAACGCCGCAGCATCACGAACCGGCCCGGACGCGTTCACGCCGCTCACGCCGCCTTGGCCGCAGCATCACCCGACGTCGCCGAGCGCGCGGACTTCGACCCGGAACCGCTTCCGGCCGCCTTGAAGCCGGAGGCGCGGAAGACGTAGGACTGGTACTTGAACTCGCCCTGCCCGGCCACCTTCGGCTCCGCCGTCAGCCCCTCCAGCTCAACCGGTCGCATCCCCGGCAACGCTTCCGAAGTGGCCGGGACCGGCTGAACGTCAGCCAGAAGCGTGATCTCGAACGAAGCCCGCTTCGCCTTCGTCTCGTCCGGGTCGGTGACGGTGGCCTTCCACTGCCGCTTGCCGGTGACTTCGTCGACACGCTGTCGGACCGGGCGACCGGCTGCCCTGTCCTCCCGGGACTGGTATTCGTTGTCCGGTGCCACCTCGCCGACCAGTACCAAGCCCTGCGGGAACGCGTTGTCGAACTCGATCGGGAACCGGTGTCCCTTCATGATCGCCATGTCAGAGGCCCTTTCTCAGCCGTTCGCGGCCTTGTCGCCGCCGCCTTGGTATGCCAAGGTCTCTCTAGGTATACCAAGACTTGGCATGCCAAGTCAACTAAGGTGATCAAGCCCGAACAGGCAGGAGAGCGACCGTGCCCGAGCACATGTACGAACGCGTGGCAGATGTGCTGCGCGAGCGGATCGTCAGCGGCGATCTCGCCCCAGGCGATCGCCTGCCATCGCAGGAGGCGCTGAGTGAGCAGTTCGACGTGTCGCGCATCGTCGCCCGCGAAGCGCTGGACCTGCTGGAGAGCGAAGGGCTGATTGATCGTGTCCAGCGACTCGGCGCTTTCGTCCGCCGGTATCAGCCGCTCATCCGCAGGTCGGAGCAGCACTATCGCACCAACCCCGGCGCCCCGTTCGCCGAGGAGGCGCTAGCCGCCGAACGCATCCCGCGGTACGGCCACAACACGTACCCGGACCGCGCGAGCGCCGACATTGCTCACCGCCTGGAAATCCCCGTCGGCGCCGACGTCATGCGCACGGACTACACGTCGTACGCCAACGATGAGCCGATGATGCTCACGCACTCATACGAGCCACTGGAGATCACCAAGGGCACGGTGATCGAGCGTCCCGAGGAAGGCGTCATGATGACGGCCGGCCTGGTGGACCGCTTCACGGCTATCGACATGCGGCCGACGCGGGTCGTCGAGAGACTTCGTTCGCGGATGCCCCGCCCTTCGGAGACCGAGGCTCTGAACCTGCGCAAGGGGACGCCGGTCGTGATCATCGTGCGGACCACGTACTCGAACGAGACGCCCGTGGAAACCGCAGACATATTGCTGGATGCACATAGGTTCGAGCTTGAATACGTGCTCCGCGTAGACCCATTGCAATAGGAGCATGGAAATACGAAAAAGCGCCCGCCGCGTTGGTTCGCGACGGGCGCTTGTCGTATGCCTAGCAGTTGATCAGTTCGGGCTTCTGGTTGAGGATCTGCGCGCGGGGCGAGACGAACTCCTCGTACTCCTTGACCGCCGACGGGGCGAACAGGCCCGTCTTGCAGCAGTTCTGGAAGGCCAGCCGGACGCCGTACTTCCGCTCGACGGCCCCGCGCATCGAGTCGCTGGCAGCGAAGCGCAGCAGTTCACCCCATGCCTGGTCATCCGGCGGCACGGAGCCGTCCTCGGCGACCGTCGCCCCGCTCTCGTACTGCTTGACCAGTCGCTCGACCACCGACCAGGCGTAGGGAAGCGAGTTCTGAACGCAGGCCAGGAATTCGTCATCGGTCATCGCGCCCGCCTGCGCCTTCCTGACCAATTCTTCCGGGACCGTCAACGACATCGCGGCACTTCCTCTCAGGTTCGACACTGCCGCCGTCTATCTAACGCTTGCAGTGGACCTGACCGCGACGCCCGAAGGTGTGATAATTCAGCACTCCGCGTAGTCGTCGGCGTCGCCGAATCATTAGCAATCTTGCATGACCAGCTCTCGCCGAGTCGCCCGAGCAACTTGCAGACCTAATTTCAGATAGAATTGATCCTATTCAAGACCCCATCCACTGAACTCGTCACCTTGCACTTCCACTACAGGGTCACCGATATGCACGTAGGAGTCCTCAGGCTTCAGTTCTTGTTTGTAAGTAGCCTCCTCGGTGCGCAGTGTCTCAGTGGATTTGACGGGCTCGGCAAACAGTTGGCCGGCGGACAGCGCCTTTCCGGCCCACAAAGCCCCGCCGGACGTTGTGAATGTTCGGAAAGTGCTTGCAACCGACAGCTTTTCCATTACGCTGACAACCTTTACGAAGACCTTGGGTATATCGACGAAACCAAGCACCTCGCCTGTGTCTGGGTCTGGAATCTGTCCACCCTGAGAGTTGAGGATTGCAAACCTCATGCCAACGTCAACGCCGGCGTCCGAACCTCGATTGATAACAAGTTGCCTGGAGTTTAATATCTGTGCTACTTTCCCGCGAATTTTTTCGGACCTCACGATCGCGGTTTCCGAAACCTTGACCCAGTCCTCACCTGTTACCTCTACAGTAGAGTCGGGCTCGTTTTCCTTGTCGCTCATCTACTTACCGTCCTCAAATACCTCTGGTGCAACGTCTCGCCACGATTCGACTGCGTCCACCAGGTCGTTTTCAATGTTGCTCGCCTGAACGCTAAGTTGACCGAACATAAAGCGTGCAGCTGAGTTCTTTGGAGATGCCGAGATTCCATCATCCGCAATTATCCGAATTGTGGACGCGGTTGCTCGGATGTTGATAGCACTCCTGACCATGCTTCGAACGTGGTTTCTGTCAAGTCTTCCGGCGTGGCCCCCCACTGCGACGCTCAGGACCTGAAAGAGCCCACTGCAGACCGTTAAAGACAACACGGGGAGTAGGTCCAATGGAGAGCCCTTTGACCCTATGATTGCAATGACGATCGTTAGAGATAGTCCTGCTGCCAGCAAGAGCCAACTGGCCACCCGCAGCCAGCGATTAGCCGACTTGGCAGTCTGTTTCAAGGTTGGGATAGGTATCTGTTCTGGAGGCAGCATCACAGCCTCTGTTGAGTCTCCAGGGCTGGGGCTCTCGGCTAGCTGTCTATCAATCATGTAGCCATCAGCCTCCCTCGTCGTCACGTGTTGTTGCCGAACTTAGCTCTATGGGATCAAGGCGCCGCCGTCGGCGGCGCACCTCGGGGCCGCACGGCGGCCCCGCCCGAGTGCGGCACGGACGGCCTGCCGCTCCGCTCCGGCCGCCGGCCGCCGGGCGGGCCGCCGGAGGTCACCTTGCGTGCAGCGCCGCCGACGGCGCCGATCCTGAGCAAGAACGCGACACCCGGTGCATCACGCGCGGAGTTTGGCCCTGCCCAACGCGGATGCCGTCGGGTGCCGCGTCCTGCACTCTACGGCCGCACCGCAGAGTTCCCGCAAGATCGGTAACCGGTTCGGGCGTAGTGGCCGGATGACGAAGGGGGAGTTTGGTCCGAGCGGTGGCGAGTCGACGGAGGCCGCTCCCTCGCAGGCGATCGTTTAACACCGGCCCGCCGCCATCAAGGGCGCCTCCGGCGTCGCTGCGCGATGGACGCAAGCGCCCACCCTTGACACCGGCGACCCGGTGCTAACTGCGGCACGGGCGAGGAAGACGGGGGCGGACAGCCTCCGCGTCACGGATGCGAACCCGGAGAGGTGTCGACCATGAAGCAGCCGAGTCGACGACTCAGTCCCAACCAGGTCGCCCTGTGGTCCCGCTTCGAGCTGATGGACTGGCAGGCGCGGGGGAGTGGGAAGGCAACACGCGCGTGCACAGGCGCGGGCATACTGGGGGTGTCCAGCTCAGCCGGATCGAGGGCCTCGCGGAACCATCACGGAACAAAGAGGCCGGTCAGGCACCATCCGGCGGTTCTGTCCCACGTCAGGACCACCCTCCTTGCGAAGCTGGCACTCACGTGGCTAGAGTGCTAATCGCACGGCCCGACAGCCCCGGCACCCGCGACGGCGGGGGTGGTAGAGCCGTAACCACATCCTGCCAACGCTTTCGACGACCGTGGAGGTCAACCCGGTGAGCGTGAACATCAAGCCGCTCGAGGACAAGATCGTTGTCCAGACGAGCGAGGCCGAGGAGACGACCGCTTCCGGCCTCGTCATCCCCGACACCGCCAAGGAGAAGCCCCAGGAGGGCAAGGTTCTGGCCGTGGGCCCGGGCCGGATCGACGACAAGGGCAACCGCGTCCCGCTGGACGTGAGCGTCGGCGACGTCGTCATCTACTCCAAGTACGGCGGCACCGAGGTCAAGTACAACGGTGAGGACTACCTCATCCTGTCCGCCCGCGACGTGCTGGCCGTCATCAACTGACGTCCGCTCGCAGCGCATGACGCCCCGGGCCCCGCACAAGCCGGGGGACGGGGCGTTCTTGCGTTCCAGACCCACCGGAAGGTAAGCGGAAACCGCTATGCCCAAGCAGATCAAATTCGACGAGGACGCTCGTCGCGCACTCGAGCGCGGGGTGAACAAGCTCGCCGACGCGGTCAAGGTCACCCTCGGCCCGCGGGGTCGCCACGTCGTGCTCGACAAGAAGTTCGGCGGGCCGACCATCACCCTCGACGGCGTGACCGTCGCCCGTGAGATCGAGCTCGACGACCCGTTCGAGAACCTCGGCGCGCAGCTCGCCAAGAGCGTCGCCACCAAGACCAACGACGTCGCCGGTGACGGCACCACGACCGCGACCGTGCTGGCGCAGTCGCTGGTGAAGGTCGGCCTGCGCAACGTCGCGGCCGGCGCCAACCCGTCCTCGATCGGCCGCGGCATCGAGGCCGCCGCGGAGAAGGTCATCGAGGTCCTCAAGGCCAAGGCCACCCCGGTCAAGGGCCGCGAGAACATCGCCCAGGTCGGCACCGTGACCTCGCGTGACGCGAACATCGGCGCCCTGCTCGGCGAAGCCGTCGAGAAGGTCGGCGAAGACGGCGTCATCACCATCGAGGAGTCGTCGACCCTGGCGACCGAGCTGGTGATCACCGAGGGCGTCCAGTTCGACAAGGGCTTCCTCTCGGCGCACTTCGCGACCAACCCGGAGGAGCAGAAGGCGATCCTCGAGGACGCCTACATCCTGCTCGTCCGCGAGAAGATTTCGTCGCTGGCGGACCTGCTGCCGGTGCTCGAGAAGGTCGTCGAGGCCAAGAAGCCGCTGCTGATCATCGCCGAGGACGTCGACGGCGAAGCGCTGTCCACCCTCGTGGTGAACTCGCTGCGCAAGACGATCACCGCGGTCGCCGTCAAGGCGCCGTTCTTCGGTGACCGTCGCAAGGCGTTCCTGGACGACCTCGCGGTCGTCACCGGTGCCGAGGTGATCTCCACGGAGATCGGCATGAAGCTGGCCGACGCGAACCTCGGCTCGCTCGGCAGTGCGCGGCGGATCGTCGTCACCAAGGACGACACCACCATCGTCGACGGTGCCGGCACCAAGGACGCCACCCAGGCGCGGATCGCGCAGATCCGCAAGGAGATCGAGAGCACCGACTCCGACTGGGACCGCGAGAAGCTGCAGGAACGGCTCGCGAAGCTGGGCGGCGGTGTCGCGGTGATCAAGGTCGGCGCGGCCACCGAGACCGAGCTGAACGAGCGCAAGCACCGCATCGAGGACGCCGTGGCCGCGACCAAGGCGGCCGTCGAGGAGGGCATCCTGCCCGGCGGCGGTTCGGCTCTGGTCCACGCGGTCAAGGAGCTCGAGGGCTTCCTCGGCCTCGAGGGCGACGAGGCGACCGGCGTCAAGATCGTGCGTGACGCGCTGTCCGCCCCGCTGTTCTGGATCGCGACCAACGCGGGCCACGAGGGCGCGGTCATCGTCAACAAGGTGCGGGAGCAGAGCTGGGGGCAGGGCTTCAACGCCGCCACCGGCGAGCTGACCGACCTGCTGGCCGCCGGCATCGTCGACCCGGTCAAGGTGACCCGGTCCGCGGTGGCGAACGCCGCCTCGATCGCGCGTCTCGTGCTGACGACGGAGTCGTCGGTCGTCGAGAAGCCGGCCGAGGAGGAGCCCGCCGCGGCGGGCCACGGCCACTCGCACTGACGTAACGCAAGCGAACCGGGCGGTACTCCTGCGGGGGTGCCGCCCGGTTCTTTTCGCCCGCCCCGAACTTCGTGAAGGCCACCTTCAGGAACTTCAACTTCCTCAAGGTGGCCTTCACGAACTTCGGCGGAACCGACCCCGGACGGCACGAAGGGCGGCACCCCACCCGGTGCCGCCCTCCGATGTCTGTGGGGCGCTCAGCCGCCGGACATGCTGAGCGCGCGTTTGTCGGACTTGATGAGGTGCTCCCGCTCGGACTCCGAGAGCCCACCCCAAATGCCGTAGGGCTCGTGCACCGCCAGCGCGTGGCTGCGGCACATCTCCAAGACCGGGCAGCTCAGGCAGACCGCCTTCGCCCTGGCCTCTCGCCGCGCCCGCGCCGGGCCGCGCTCGCCGTCCGGGTGAAAGAAGGACGCGCTGTCCATCCCCCGGCACGACCCTTCGAGCTGCCAGTCCCACATGTCGGCGTTGGGTCCTGGGAGCCTGCGCGTGTCTGCCATCCTGACCGCCTCCGTCAATCGGTCGATGCCGCTAGCTGCTCTGCTGTGGTGCCGATACTCCATTCGGTGCAACGGGCGTAACGTTAGAAGCGCGCCAATAGTTGTTCAAGTGATTCGGGTCGATTCAGCCGTTAGGCATCCCCCGGATGTGTGAGCAGGGGTTTCGCCTCCGGTTGCCGACTGCGCTGGGTGCCTGGATATTGAGGCTCGTGGGAGCTGGGTCGGGTACCGAAGAACCCACCCTGCCGGTGGCCTCGGTCGCCCGCCGGCTCGGGGTCGCACCGTCCACCCTCCGAACTTGGGACCGCCGCTACGGGCTCGGCCCCAGCCGGCACACCGACGGCCGTCACCGCCGCTACGGCAGCTCGGACATCGGCAGGCTCGAACTGATGCAGCGCGCGTTGCTGAGCGGCGCGTCGACGGCGGAGGCCGCGCGCTACGCCCTCGAGCAGATGCCACGCTCCGGACCACCTCAGCCGGAGGAGCGGGCGGAACCGCGCGAAGCCGGCGCGGTCGACGACGGTCACGAGGTCCGCTCACGCCTGGCCCGCCGGTTGAGCACCGCCGCGCTGGCGATGGACGTCGGCGCGGTGCAGCGCATGCTGGCGGACACGATCGCCGAACTCGGCGTGCTCCCCGCGTGGACGGGCGTGATCGAGCCGGTGCTGTCGGCACTCGGGGCCCGCTGGCGCGGCGCGAGCGCGGGCGCCGAGGTCGAGTACCTGCTGGCGGAGTGCGTGTTCGCGGCGCTGGTGCGGGCGACCCCGGTGCTCGACGAGCCCCGCAACACCCGCCCGGTGCTGCTCGGCTGCGTCCCGGAGGAGCGCGACACGATGCCGATGTACGCGCTGGCCGCGTCCCTGGCCGGACGGCGGGTCGGCGCGCAGCTGTTCGGCGTGCCGCTGCCGGCGGAGGTACTGGCGGTCGCGGTCCGCCGCAGCGCGCCGGCCGCGGTGGTGCTGTGGGCGCACCGGCGCGGGGTGGCGGACACGCGGCTGTTCGCGCGGGTCTCGCGGGGACGGCAGCGCAGCCGGCTGTTCGCGTGCGGGCCGGGCTGGGACCCGGCGGGGCTGCCGGACAAGGTGGAGCTGCTGACGGACCTGCCGAGCGCGGCGGACCGCATCGAGCACGTCCTGGTCGGCGGCCGCCGGTAGCCGCCGCCGAACGTCCTGAATGACTCATTCAGGACGTCGGAGGTCCGGAATGAGTCATTCAGGACACCGGAGGCCCAGGGGCGGGTGGGGCCCGTCCAGCTCGCGCGCGTGGCGGAGCACACCGGTCTCGATCATGTTTTTGTCGGTCCCAGCCGCTAGAAAGGACGGGTGCACGAACCCGCCCTGAGGGCCGCCGCGTTCGGGAGCGATCCGCTGCCCGATCCCGCCGCCCTGCGCGGCGACGGCAGCCCGCGGGAACGGCTGCTCGCCGCCGTCGTGCTCGGGGCGCAGGGCCGGTACGCGGCCGCTGCGGCCCTCCTGGACGCCCTCCGCGGCGGCGGCGAGCCCCTGGTGGCCTCCCTTGCCGCCAGCGCGCTCGCGTCGCACCGGCGGCAGCTGGGCGGGCACCGGCGGGCCCGCTCCCTCGACGGCGAGGCCTTCGCCAAAGCCGCCGCCCTCGAGAGCTATCCCGATCCGGACGGCCTCGACGCGGCGGGCGCGCGTGCCGACGCCCTCCTCGGGCTGGCCGCCGACAACCTCGCCCTCGGCCGGCTCGCCGCCGCGCGAAGGCTGGCCGGCCGGGCCGCCGAGCAGGACGCCGGCTGGCGGGCGCGGGTCCGCGGCGGCTGGGTCGGCGCCGAAATCGAGCTCTCCGCAGGTCAGGGTGCCGCCGCCGTGCCGCACGCCGAGCGCGCATTCGAAACCGCGCGAGAGCGCGGTGCGCGGCGGCACGCCGTGAAATCCGGGATTGTGCTGGCCGTGGCCCTGCGAGCGGCCGGCCGTCCCGATCACCGGGAGATTTCGGACGACCTTGTCGGAAATGCAATGGCGACCGCCGAGGAATGCGAACTGCTTTCACTTTTGTGGCCGGCGACCCTCGTCGCGGCCGACCTGCGCCCAGGACACGCCGAGGAGTATCGATTCAGAACGACAGAGGTGTTGCACGCAGTGTTACGGAGCGCAGATCCTTGCGGGAGGAGGATCGCGGGGGAATCGCCATGGGTGCCCGCCCCGGGTGGTTGAGCCGTCGGAATGGGGTGTTCCGGCATCCGGGCTAAGAAACTTCAAAAAAAGCCACCGGATCGTGTCAAGGTTCGGGCTAAAGCGTCCGATAGGGGAAGAGGAATGTCACCCGGCTGCAGGAAGGAAACCCCGTGACGACGGTCTTGATCTGCGACGACCGACGCAGTGTCCGTGAAGGGCTCACCCGAGTGATGTCCGCGGTCCCTGGGGTCAGTCGCATCGACTGCGTAGCGCACGGTGACGAGCTGCTGGCCCGGTACTCCCGTCAGCCCGTCGACGTCGTGCTGGTCGGGACGCAGCGCGCGGTCCCGACGGGTGTCGAAGCCACCCGGCGGCTCGTCTCGGCCAACCCCCAGGCGAACGTCATCGTCTTCGGCGCCCCGGACGACGCGGGCAGCATCGCCGCCGCGATCGCCGGCGGTGCCCGCGGCTACCTCCGCTGGGACGCGTCCCGGCCGGAGCTGGTCGCCGCGCTGGCCCACACCCTCGCGAGCACCTCGGTGCCCGCGCCCCGTCAGCCGTCCGACCCGGGCGTCCAGCTGACCGAGCGCGAGCTTCAGGTGCTCCGCGGGATGAGCCAGGGCAAGAGCAACGGCCAGATCGGCCGCGAGCTCTACCTGTCCGAGGACACGGTCAAGACCCACGCGCGGCGGCTGTTCCGCAAGCTCGGCGTGCGCGACCGCGCGCAGGCCGTGGCTCACGGCTTCCGCCGCGGCCTGGTCAGCTGACTCCTCGCGCGGCACTCTCCTCGATCCTGACACGGCCGGAACACAGGTGACGACGGGCCAGGGCGCACCGCCCTGGCCCGTACCTGCGTGGTCCCCATCACACTCCGGCGCCCGATGTGGCAGCCTCCGTGGCGGTCTTCCGCCTCGCCACCCGTCTCTCCGACGGATCTCGTACCCGTGGTCCCCGCTCGCTCGTTGAATCGGTGACGTCGGCCGCGGGTCTGCAGGAAAATCCGTATTTCCGCGGCTCCGGCGGCCGCGGCGCGCCCGGGCACACCGCGCGCGTCGGTCCGGACCGGCCCGCAGGTACGGTAGCGGTCACCGGTGCGCGGTGGAGGGCAACCTCGAGCCGGACTCTTTGCACGCCTACACGTAACACTGGGACTGTTGTCTGCGATGGCCAATGTGGGGGATGGACTGGATGAACCGGTCGCCGCTGCTGTCGAGGGAGATCCCCAGGCAGTGGAGCGGCTGCTGGCTGCTATCCGTCCACTGGTAGTGCGGTATTGCCGCGCCCGGGTTGGCAGGCAGGAGCGATCGTTCGCTTCGGCAGACGACGTTGCGCAGGAGGTGTGTCTCGCGGTGCTAACGGCATTGCCTTCGTACCGTGACCAAGGCCGCCCATTTTTGGCGTTCGTCTACGGGATCGCCCAGCACAAGGTGGCCGACGCGCATCGCGCGGCGGCGCGCAACCGGGCCGAGCCGGTGGCCGAAATCCCCGACGAGGTCGAAGGCGGGGTCGGCCCCGAGCAGCGGGCGCTGCAAGGTGAACTGAACGAGCGGATGTCCCAGTTGTTGCAGGTGCTGCCGGACAAGCAGCGGGAGATCGTGGTGCTCCGCGTGGTCGTCGGCCTGTCGGCGGAGGAGACCGCGGACGCGGTCGGCTCCACCCCCGGCGCCGTCCGCGTCGCCCAGCACCGCGCCCTCGCGCGGCTGAGAAAGGTCCTGGCCGCGGAGGAGGTGATCTGAGTGACCGGTCACGAGAGAGGTTTCGAACCGGATGACGTTTTCGGCAGTGGCCTGACGGCGTCGGAGGCGGAGTTCGCCGCCGACCTGTCGGCTGTACAAGCCGACGACGCGCTGCTCGACGCGCTCGGCGGGTCCGACCCGGCGCTCGCCGACGGTCTCGGCGACCAGGAGCTCAACGCGTTGCTGGTGGCGTGGCGAAGAGACATCGACAGTGAGCCACTGGCCGAGCTCGTCGACGTCGACACCGCTGTGCGCACCGTCAGCACCGCCGCTCTCGCGAAGCGGCACGCCTCGGGCGGACGCCGCCGCAGGCTGCTCGTCCCGGTCGCCGTCGCCGCCGCCGTGCTGGCGATCGCGTTCACCGGGACCGGGCTGGCCGCGCGCTCCGCCGAACCCGGCGACACCCTGTGGGGCCTCGCCAAGGTCCTCTACTCCGATCACACCCGCTCGGTCGAGGCGGCCGCGACGGCCAAGCTCGACCTCGAGAAGGCCAACCTGGCCATCGCCGGCGGCAACCTCGACGCCGCTCGCGCGGCCCTCCGGGACGCCCAGGCCGCGCTGTCGCAGGTCACCGACGAGGAGAACCGCGACCAGCTGATGGAGCAGCACCGGCAGCTCGCCGCCCAGCTGCAGAATCCCGGAGCCCCGGTCCAGGGCCCGATCCAGACCTCCCTGCCGTCGGCTTCGTCCGGCGCCCCGACGTCGCAGGCGCCGCCGGCCGGCTCGGCGACGTCCATCCCCGGCAGCGGCAGCGGCACCACGAGCATCCCCGGCACGGTGACGCCGACCCCGACGCCGCCGAGCACGACACCGCCACCACCGCCGCCGCCCACGACCGACCCGCCGCCGCCGACCACCACGGCCGCCAGCGGGAACGAACCGGGAACGCCGCGCAGCGAGTCCGCCGGCGGGCAGCAGCAGGGCGTCACCCAGACGCCGTAGTCAGTCGATGCCGTAGTCAGTCGGTGCAGTAGTCCTCAGCCCGTGAAAAAGCCCTGGTGAGCAATCTCACCAGGGCTTTTTCACGGGTATGGGGTCGGTGCGGTCAGTAGGCGCTTTCGTTGGCCGTCACGCCGTCGGCGAAGCCGCGGCAGTAGTCCCAGCTCACGTAGTCGCCGGGGTTCGGGTCGTAGGCCGGCTCGTGCGGCCGCATCCGGCCGTCGGCCAGCAGCTGCTCGAGGCTGGCCCGCAGGAGGTGCCAGTCGTGGTAGTGCGGTTCGTCGCACTCGCCACAGTCGACGACGATCCCGCGGACTCCGCGGGGTTCGAGCAGGGCCTGGTAGACGGCCAGATCCGAGAGATCGGCCAGCAGTTCGGTGCGTTCGGAGTCGCTGATCGGCTCGTCCAGCCGATCCTCGGGGTCTCCGAACGCGCGGGCGGGGTCGTCCGGGTCGTCCGCGAACGGGTCTGGAGGCAGGACATCGTGCGCCACGGCCTGCACGGTACCGGTCGGCCCCGGCGGCTCGCCCACCGCCCGGGGCGGGCAGCGCGCGGTGGATATCATGAGGGGAAGGCTCCGGGTCGCCACTGATCTTGAATCGACTGCAGCGACCCCGCACATCCCGCGCCAGGAAGGCCCTTCACCCGCATGACCAGCGACGGCACCACCGCCCCCGTTCCGGCCAAGTTCGCGATGCTCGGCCTGACTTTCGACGACGTGCTGCTGCTGCCGGCCGAATCGGACGTAGTTCCCAGTGCCGTCGACACGAGCTCCCGGCTGACCCGGAACATCACCCTCGGCGTCCCGCTGGTGTCCGCGGCGATGGACACCGTCACCGAGGCTCGGATGGCGATCGCCATGGCCCGCCAGGGCGGCATCGGCGTGCTCCAGCGCAACCTGCCGATCGACGAGCAGGCCGCGGCGGTCGAGGTCGTCAAGCGGTCCGAGGCCGGCATGGTCACCGACCCGGTCACCTGCGCGCCGGACGCGACGCTGGCCGAGGTCGACGCGCTGTGCGCGAAGTTCCGCATCTCCGGCGTGCCGGTGACCGACGCGGCCGGGACGCTGGTGGGCATCATCACCAACCGCGACATGCGGTTCGAGGTGGACCACAGCCGCCCGGTGTCCGAGGTCATGACGAAGCCGCCGCTGATCACCGCGCAGGTCGGGGTGTCGGCGGACGCGGCGCTCGGCCTGCTGCGCCGGCACAAGATCGAGAAGCTGCCGATCGTCGACGGCGCGGGCAAGCTGCGCGGGCTGATCACGGTCAAGGACTTCGTGAAGACCGAGCAGTACCCGAAGGCGACGAAGGACCCGGACGGCCGGCTCATCGTCGGCGCCGCGGTCGGCGTCGGCCCGGACGGGCACCAGCGCGCGATGGCGCTGGCCGACGCGGGCGTCGACGTGCTGATGGTCGACACCGCGCACGGGCACTCCCGCGCGGTGGTCGACACGGTCTCGCTGCTGAAGAAGGAGCTGGGCGACTCGGTCGACATCGTCGGCGGCAACGTCGCGACGCGGGCGGGCGCGCAGGCGCTGGTCGACGCGGGCGCGGACGGCATCAAGGTCGGCGTCGGCCCAGGTTCGATCTGCACGACCCGGATCGTGGCCGGCGTCGGCGTCCCGCAGATCTCGGCCATCTACGAGGCCGACCTGGCGGCACGCCCGGCGGGCATCCCGGTGATCGGCGACGGCGGCATCCAGTACTCCGGCGACATCGCGAAGGCCATCGCGGCCGGCGCGTCCACGGTGATGCTGGGCAGCCTGCTCGCGGGCACGGCCGAGTCCCCGGGCGACCTGATCCTGGTCAACGGCAAGCAGTTCAAGGTCTACCGCGGCATGGGCTCGCTGGGCGCGATGCAGTCCCGCGGCCAGGGCAAGTCCTACTCGAAGGACCGCTACGCCCAGGACGACGTGCTCAACGAGGACAAGCTGGTCCCCGAGGGCATCGAGGGCCGGATCCCGTTCCGCGGTCCCCTCGCCAACGTCGTGCACCAGCTGGTCGGCGGCCTGCGCGCCGGCATGGGGTACGCGGGCGCGGAGACGATCGCGCAGATGCAGGAGGCCCAGCTGGTCCGGATCACCGCGGCCGGGCTCAAGGAGAGCCACCCGCACGACATCACCATGACGGTCGAGGCACCCAACTACACGACTCGCTGAGTCTGCCCCATCGGACATTCCGCCGGTCCTCCTTGATCGAAAGACTGGGTTTCCAGCGATCGAGGAGGTAGGCGGGATGGCGGTTTCGCGACGGATGGTGGCGACGGTGGCCGCGGCGGCAGTACTGGGACTCGGCGGCGGTGTGGCAGCTTCGTCCGCCTCGGCGTCCCCGGGCACGGTGACCGCGGCCCAGACGTCACCGGGGGAGATCTGGAAGCGCACCGAACTCTTCTTCGGCACCGGCAAGCCGGACGGCACCGAGGTGACCGACAAGGAGTTCGCCGCCTTCTCCGAACGGGAGATCACTCCCGCCTTCCCCGACGGCTTCACCCGGCTGGACGGCAGTGGCCAGTGGCGCGGCGGCACCGGCGCGATCGTGCGGGAGCACACGCATGTGATCGTGCTGCTCTACCCGTTCGGGAACCGTGACGCCGAACGGGAGATCGAAGAGCTCCGCGCCGACTACAGAAAACAGTTCCAGCAGGAGTCGGTACTGCGTTCGGACTCCGTGGAGAAGGTCTCCTTCTGAGTTTTCGTGACCTAGCGTGCTTACGGTAATCGGCCTATCGCCTTGCGTGGCAGTCGTGGTGTGCACTGAACGGCATGACGGTCGGCCGGTTCACACGCGTGCTGCGCAAGGTGTTCTTCGCGGCCGTCGCCCTGCTCTCGCTGGCCCTCGGTGGCGTGGTCTGCCTGATGTGCCAGGTGCTGGCCGGCCGGGACGCGCCGACCTACCGCGTCGAAGGGCACGTGACCTCCCACGAGCAGGGCGCGCTCCCGGTCGGCGGGGACGAGGAGGCGGTCAGCCACACCATCGCGGTCGACGCCGGCGACCGGCACTATCGCGTCACCGCGGTGGACCCCGGCCTGGACCTGCCACCCGGCCAGCCGGTGACACTCGACGTGTCGACGGCGGACGGCAGCATCGCGTACCTGCGGGCCGGCGGCGGCGTCGTCGACCTGCGCCAGGGCGTGATCCGGCCGGTCCTGCTCATCACCGCGGCCCTGCTCGCCCTGGGCGCGGTGTACTACGGCGCGGTCCGGCTCAACGTCTACCCGCCGGTCGCGACTTGGCTGGCACTGGCGCTGGGCGCGGTCCTGGCGCCGGTCGCCGTGTTCGTGAGGGTGTAGCGATGGCCGCCGGACTGGTCGCAGCCGTGGTGAGCGCGGCCTTCGGCGGGGTCGTGCTGGCCCTCGGGATGCTCGGCGTCCTCGAGGCGGACGGACCGGCCGGGCGGGAAGAAGCCACCGTGGAGACGCGGGGTCAGCACGTGGACAGCTCGAGAGGCCACCTGTACGACCTCGTCCTCCGCACGGCGTCCGGCGAGCACTTCGAGGTCAGCTCGGCCGACGCCGGCCTCGACCTGGAGCCGGGGTTGCCGGTTCGCCTGGAAATCTCCGAGGTCGGGAGGTCGGTGCAGGCCGTCGAGGCCGGCGGCCGCCGGATCTCGACCGGGAACTCCGCCGTCGCGGCCGGCATCTTCGGGGTGCTGCTCGCGGTCACGCCGCTGCTCTTCGCGCTGATGATGGCCGTCGAGTCGGGACGGCCCGTCCTGGCCGCGCTGAGCGCGACGGCCGGGTTCCTGGCGGGCGCCTTGCCCGTGTTGCTGCTGTTCTAACCCCCGTGCGCGGGTCACCCACGCGGACTAGCGACAATGGGGCACGGCAGATTGTCGTCGTCGGAGGAGGCTTCACGTGCGGGACCTGGTCGAGATCGGGATGGGCCGCACCGCGCGGCGGGCGTACGACCTCGATGACGTCGAGATCGTGCCGTCGCGGCGGACCCGGTCGTCCTCGGTGGTGTCCACTTCATGGCAGATCGACGCCTACCGCTTCGACCTGCCGCTCGTCACGCACCCGACCGACGCGATCGTCTCGCCCGGCACCGCGGTCGCCGTCGGCGAGCTGGGCGGGCTCGGCGTGCTGAACGCCGAGGGCCTCTGGGCGCGGCACGCCAACGTCGAGGACGCCATCTTCCAGCTGGTCCGCGCGGCCGAGGACGTGGAGGACCCGACCGCGGTCGGCCGGGTGCTGCAGGAGCTGCACGCCGCGCCGGTCCGGCTCGACCTGCTGGCCGAGGCCATCAAGACGGTCCGCGAGTCCGGTGTCACGGTGGCCGCGCGCGTCAGCCCGCAGCACGCCGCCGAGCTGACCCCGGACCTGATCTCGGCCGGCGTCGAGATCCTCGTCGTGCAGGGCACGATCATCTCCGCCGAGCACGTGCAGCGCGACGCCGAGCCGCTGAACCTCAAGGAGTTCATCGGCCGCCTCGACGTGCCGGTGATCGCCGGCGGCGTCAGCGACTACCGCACCGCGATGCACCTGATGCGCACCGGCGCCGCGGGCGTCATCGTCGGCCACGGCTACACGCCGGGCGTGACGAGCACCGACCGCGTCCTCGGCATCGGTGTCCCGATGGCCACGGCGATCATCGACGCCGCGGCCGCCCGCCGTGACTACCTCGACGAGACCGGCGGCCGGTACGTCCACGTGCTCGCGGACGGCGGCATGACGACGTCGGGCGACATCGCGAAGGCCATCGCGTGCGGCGCGGACGCCGTCATGCTCGGTTCCCCGCTGGCCGCCGCGTCCGACGCGCCCGGGCAGGGCCTGTACTGGACGGCGGCGGCCGCGCACCCGTCACTGCCGCGCTCGCGCGTGGCGGCAGGCCCGGACTACGCCGTCGACCTGAAGACCCTGCTGTTCGGGCCGTCGTCCGACGCGGAAGGCGTCGTGAACCTCTTCGGGGCGCTGCGCCGGGCCATGGCGAAGACGGGCTACTCGGACCTCAAGGAGTTCCAGCGGGTCGGGCTCACCGTTCGCCGGTGAGGTGCGCGAGGAACGCCGAAAAAGCACCGGCGGAGTAGACGAGGGCCGGGCGGGGCACCTGATGCTTGGTGTCCCGTACCCCGACGACGCCGGGTCCGGCGCCGATCTCGACGCACGCGTTCTCTTCGAAGTGGCTGTGGCTCGACTTGCGCCAACCGGTGAGCTGCTCGGGGCCCATCGTGGTCCCTCCCGGAGATCGTGTCCCGCCCGACGGGTCTCGCCGACGTGAACATCGAGCTTCCAGTTTGCTACCCACGATCACCGCCGGTGAAGCGTCCGGAAGAGTGACTGGCCGGTAACTTACCTCTGGTCAGAACGCGAAGCCGGAGTTACGCTCCCACGTGTGACTGCCAGTAACACCACCACCAGTGCGGGTGGCCCCGACTACGACGTCGTCGTGGTGGGGTCGGGGTTCGGCGGCAGCGTCGCGGCGCTGCGGCTCACCGAGAAGGGCTACCGGGTAGCCGTGGTCGAGGCGGGCCGCCGGTTCGCCGACGACGAGTTCGCGAAGACGTCGTGGGACCTCAAGCGCTACCTCTGGGCGCCGCAGGTCGGCTGCTACGGGATCCAGCGCATCCACATGCTCAACGACGTCATGGTGCTGGCGGGCGCCGGTGTCGGCGGCGGTTCGCTCGTCTACGCGAACACGCTGTACCGGCCGCTCAAGCCGTTCTACGCCGACCGGCAGTGGGCGCACATCACCGACTGGGAGGCCGAGCTCGGCCCGCACTACGACCAGGCGAGCCGCATGCTCGGCGTCGTCACGAACCCGACCGTGACCCCGTCCGACGTCGTGATGCGCGACGTCGCGAAGGACATGGGCGTCGCCGATTCGTTCCACCCGACGCCCGTCGGCGTCTACTTCGGCAAGCCGGGCGAGCGCGCGAAGGACCCGTACTTCGGCGGCGCCGGCCCCGAGCGCACCGGCTGCACCGAATGCGGCTCCTGCATGACCGGCTGCCGCGTCGGCGCGAAGAACACGCTGGTCAAGAACTACCTCTACCTCGCCGAGCAGGACGGCGCGCAGGTCATCCCGCTCACCACGGTGACCGCGGTGACGCCGATCGACGGCGGCTACGAGGTCAGCCTGAAGAAGACCGGGACGACGTCCAGGAAGTTCCGGACCACCGTCACCGCCGAGAAGGTCGTCTTCGCCGCCGGGACCTGGGGCACCCAGAACCTGCTGCACCGGATGAAGGACACCGGACGGCTGCCGAAGCTGTCGCGACGGCTCGGCGAGCTGACGCGCACCAACTCCGAGGCCATCATCGGCGCCGCCCGCACCGAGGTCGACGAAAGCCGCAACTTCAGCCGCGGCGTCGCGATCACCTCGTCGATCCACCCGGACGAGCACACCCACATCGAGCCGGTCCGCTACGGCAAGGGCAGCAACGCCATGAGCCTGCTGCAGACCATCGCCACCGACGGCTCCTCGCCGGTGCCGCGCCGGCGGCAGCTCGCGCGGTTCCTGCTGAAGCACCCGATCTCCTCGGCGCGGATGCTCAACGGCTACCGCTGGAGCGAGCGCACGGTGATCCTGCTGGTGATGCAGAGCCTCGACAACTCGATCACCACGTACACGCGGCGCGGCCTCTTCGGCCGGCGCAAGTACACGTCGAAGCAGGGCCACGGCGAGCCGAACCCGAGTTTCATCCCGGCCGGGCACGAGGCGAACGTCCGCGCCGCCGAGCACATCGGCGGCATCGCCGGCGGCACCTGGGGCGAGATCTTCGACATCCCGCTGACCGCGCACTTCATCGGCGGCGTCCCGATCGGCGCCACGGACGGCGAAGGCGTCATCGACCCGTACCACCGCGTGTTCGGCTACCCCGGGCTGTCCGTCGTGGACGGCGCGGCGATCACCGCGAACCTCGGCGTGAACCCGTCGCTGACCATCGCGGCCCAGGCCGAGCGCGCGTTCTCCTTCTGGCCCAACAAGGGGGAGGCGGACCCGCGGCCACCGCAGGACGCGCCCTACGCCCGCCTGGAGCCGGTGACGCCGAAGAACCCGGCCGTTCCCGCGGAGGCCCCCGCCGCTCTGCGGCGGTCCTAGACTCGGGCCGTGACGGCATCCGAGAAGGCGCATGCGCTGCTCGACGGGATCAGGTCACCGGGGCCGTCGTGGCGCGGATGCGGCTGTCCGAGCTGGCCATCCACCTCGCCGACCTCGACCTCGACGGCGGCGGTCGGCTCCGCCCGGTGTCCGCCTCGCGCCCGCTCTACACTGGGCGTTCCCCGGCGCGAGGAGTCCGATGTGGACAGCATGAGCAGGCAGGGCTGAGCCGTGGCCGAGCAACCCGCCGGAGAGCCGCACGTCCACCACCATGTGGACGTGGACAGGCGGACGTTCCTGCGGCTCGCGGGTGTTTCGGCGGCCGGTGCCGTCGCCGCCGCGTGCGCGCCGGACGGCTCCCCGGCGCCGGTCGCGTCGACCGGCCCGACCGCGCCGCCGGCGTCCGGCGCGCCCACCAGCCGGCTGCCCACCGGGCCGCCGAACTGGGACGATCTGCGCAGCCAGCTGACCGGTGACCTGCTGCGCCCGGGCACCGACGGCTACGACATCGCCAAGCTCGCGTTCAACCCGGCCTTCGACAACAACAACCCGGTCGCCGTCGCGACGGCGTCCAACGTCCAGGACGTCCAGGCCTGCCTCCGGGCCGCCGCCGGGCGCGTGACCCTCGCCGCGCGCAGCGGCGGCCACAGCTACGCCGGCTACTCGGTGCCGCAAGGCGGCCTGGTGATCGACCTCGCGGCGTTGAACAAGATCGAGGTCGCGGGCGGCAAGGCCGTGATCGGCGCCGGCGCGAAGCTGAAGGACGTCTACGCCGCGCTGGGGCGGGCCGGGCGCGCGCTGCCCGCCGGGTCCTGCCCGACGGTCGGGATCGCCGGGCTGACCCTCGGCGGCGGCATCGGCGTGCTCGCCCGCAACTACGGCCTGACCTGCGACCACCTGAGGTCCGCACAGGTCGTCACGGCCGACGGCCGGAAGCTCACCGCGTCCGCGGACTCCGAGCCGGACCTGTACTGGGCCCTGCGCGGCGGGGGCGGCGGCAACTTCGGCATTGTGACCGAGTTCACCTTCGACACCGATCCGGCGCCGGACCTGACGGTGTTCACGCTGCGCTTCCCGGCCGGGGCCGCGGCCGGCGTGCTCACCGCGTGGCAGCAGTGGATCGCCGCGATGCCGCGGGAGCTCTGGGCGAACCTGGTGCTCTCGGGCGGTTCGCCGGTGCAGTGCCGCGTCAGCGGGTGCTACGTCGGCGGGGCCGCCGGGCTGAACACGCTGCTCAACAACCTGATCACGAACTCGGGTGCGCGGCCGGCGCAGCGCACCGTGCGCAGCCTGGACTACCTCGGCGCGATGAAGTTCTTCGAGGGCGGTTCGGACCGGCAGGCGTTCGTGGGGTCGTCGCGGATCATCACGACCCCGGTCGACGCCGAGAAGGTCGTCGCGCTCGCCGACGGCCGCACCGGCACCGACCTGCTGATCGACAGTCTCGGCGGCAAGGTCGCCGAACCGGCGAAGGACGCGACGGCGTTCTGGCACCGCGACGCGCTGGCGAGCGTGCAGGTCTACGCCGACGCGACGGCGAAGGACCGCGACAAGGCGGTCGGGTCGGTCGCCGAGGTCGTCGCGGGCCTCGCCGCGGCCGGCGCGGGCGGCGGGTACGTCAACTACATCGACCCGGCCCTGCCCGACTGGAAGGCCGCCTACTACGGCGACAACTCGAAGCGGCTGCAGGACGTCGCCAAGAAGTACGACCCCTTCAACGTCTTCCGGTTCGGGCAGGGCGTCATCAGTTAGCGGTCATCGGTCAGAGGTCGATGCCGGTGAAGACCGTGACGCGTTCCTCCGTCAGGTCGTGCATCGCGGCCAGGACGCCTTCGCGGCCGACGCCGGAGCCCTTGACGCCGCCGTAGGGCATCTGGTCGGCGCGGTAGGACGGCACGTCGCCGATGATCACGCCGCCCACCTCGAGTTCCGCCGACGCGTGGAAGGCCAGCTGGACGTCGGTGGTGAAGACGCCGGCCTGCAGCCCGTACGCGGATTCGTTGACCGAGCGGAACGCTTCGTCGACACCGTCCACAACGGACACCGCGAGGACCGGGCCGAAGATCTCCTCGTTCCAGGCCTTGGTGTCCGCCGGGACGTCGGTCAGCAGGGTCGGGGCGACGGTCGCGCCCTCGCGCGTGCCGCCGGTGAGCACCTTCGCGCCCGCGACGACAGCCTCGTCGACCCACGCGACGATCCGTTCGGCGGCGGCTTCGTCGACCACCGGGCCGACGTCGGTGTTGCGGTCGTACGGGTCGCCGGTCCGCTGCGCCTCGACGGCTTCCAGCAGCGCGGGCACGAACTCCTCGGCCACGGCGGCGTCCACGATCACCCGCTGCACCGCGATGCACGACTGGCCGGCCTGGTAGTTGCCGAAGGTGGCGATCCGGTGCGCGGCGCCTTCGGGGTCGGGCCAGTCGCGCAGCACGACGGCCGCCGCGTTGCCACCGAGCTCGAGCACGACGTGCTTGCGCGGCGCGGCGTCCTTGAGCGACCAGCCGACCGGGCCGGAGCCGGTGAACGACACGACGGGCAGCCGCGGGTCGGCGACGAGCGCCCGCGTCTCTTCGTTTCCCAGCGGCAGCACGGAGAACGCGCCTTCCGGCAGGTCCGTCTCGGCCAGGAGCTCGCCGAGGACCAAGGCCGACAACGGCGTCCGCGGCGCGGGCTTGACGATGATCGGCGCGCCGATCGCCAGCGACGGCGCGACCTTGTGCGCGACCAGGTTGAGCGGGAAGTTGAACGGCGCGATGCCGAGCACCGGCCCGCGCGGGACGCGGCGGGTCAGCGCCAGCCGCGCCTCACCCGCGGGGTCGGTGTCGAGGCGCTGGACGTCGCCGGTGAAGCGGCGGGCTTCTTCGGCGGCGATGCGGAACACCGACACCGCGCGCTTCACCTCGGCTTCGGCCCATTTGAGCGGTTTGCCGTTCTCGGCGGTGATCACCTCGGCGATCTCCTCGGCGCGCGCGGCGAGCCCGCGGGAGACGTGGTCGAGCGCCCCCGCGCGGACGTGCGCGGGAGTGCGCCGGAACTCCCTGGCGACGGCCGCCGCGGCGGCGACCGCGCGTTCGACCTGCTCCGGCCCGGGCACGGCGACCGTGGCGACCTCGCTGCCGTCGTACGGGTGGTGCACGACGAGGGTGGTGGCGCCCGGCTCGGGGCGGCCGGCGATCCAGGCGGGCCGCGGCTCGGGGGTGATCATGTCCATGTGCACCAACGTAATCCGGGTGGGGGTGCGGCCGGCGGACCCCCACCCGGACGGGTCACGGCTTGATGAGCACTTTCAGCGCTTCGCGGTCCGCCATCGCGCGGTAGCCGTCGGGCACGCCTTCGACGTCGATGGTCCGGTCGAAGACCTTGCCGGGCTGGTACTTGCCGTCGAGGACGTCCGGCAGCAGCTCCGGGATGTAGTGCCGGGCCGGGGCGACGCCGCCGGTGACGGTGATGTTGCGCCGGAACACGCCCACGCCGATCGGCCCGTCCTCGTACTGCGGCAGGCCGACCCGGCTGACGGCCCCACCCGCGCGCACGACCCCGATCCCCATCTCGAACGCGCCCTTCGTGCCGACGCACTCCAGAACGGCGTGCGTGCCGCGGCCGTTCGTCAGCTCGCGCACCCTCTCGATGCCTTCGTCGCCGCGCTCGGCGACGACGTCGGTCGCCCCGAACTCACGGCCGAGGTCGGTGCGCGCCCGGTGGCGTCCCATCAGGACGATCCGGTCGGCGCCGAGGCGCTTCGCGGCGAGGACGGCGGAGAGGCCGACCGCGCCGTCGCCGATCACGGTGACGTTCTGGCCCTGGCTCACCCGCGCCTTCACCGCGGCGTGGTGGCCGGTGGAGAACACGTCCGAAAGCGTCAGCATCGACGCGAGCAGGTCATCGTCTTCGGTGTGCGGCAGCTTGACGAGCGTGCCGTCGGCCTGCGGCACCCGCACGGCCTCGCCCTGGCCACCGTCGACGCCCTTCGCACCCCAGCCACCGCCGTGCAGGCAAGACGTCTGGAGCCCTTCGCGGCAGAACTCGCAGGTGTTGTCGGACCAGACGAACGGCGCGACCGCGAGGTCGCCCTTCTTGACGCTGGTGACCTCGGCGCCGGTTTCCTCGACGACGCCGAGGAACTCGTGTCCGATGCGGCGCCCGCGTTCGCTCGGCTTCATGTCGGCGTACGGCCAGAGGTCGCTCCCGCAGATGCAGGACCGCACCACTCGCAGGACGACGTCGGTCGGCTCGACCAGCTTCGGATCGGGGACGGTTTCCACCCGGACGTCGCCGGCGCCGTAGATGACTGTCGCTCGCATGCAATGCCTTCCCGTGGAGGTTCGTGACAAACGTCGGGGTACGGCGGCGGTGTCGCGCCTAGATTCTCCGTCATGACCAGGCCGATCGCAGCCCGCAACCCGTTCGGGGCACTCGCCACGGGACCACGCCGCCCCGTGCTGACGGCCGCGGTGTTCGCCGTGACGCTGGCGTGCGGGATCGCGCAGCTGGCGCACCGGCCACTGTACGACGCGGTCGTCCGCGACGCGGCCCGCATCGACGCGGGCGAGTGGTACCGCCTGGTCACGGGCATGTTCTTCCAGGACGGGTGGGTGTTCGGCCTGGTATCCAACCTGCTCTGGCTGGCGGTGTTCGGCACGCTCGCCGAGCGCGTCTTCGGCCGCGCGAAGTGGCTGCTGCTCTACTTCGGCTGCGGACTGTTCGGCCAGTTCATGAGCTACGTCTGGCTGAACCCGGTCGGCGCGGGCAACTCGATGTGCGTCGTGGGCCTGATCGGCGCGCTGGCCGCCGTGGTCATGGTGGCCTCGCGCCGCTACGGAGTCGTGCCGCCGGTGCAGTTCCGGATCATGGCGTTCGCGGTGCCGGTGCTGGCCGTGATCGACACTGTGGTGCACGACAACCACGGCCTGCCCGCGCTGCTCGGCCTGGCGCTGGGCTTCCTGCTGCTACCGGCTCCGGTAAAGGTCGCGCAGCAGTAGGACCTCGGCGCAGTGGTGGATCATCTCGCGGTGGATGTGCAGCACCAGCGTGGCCATCGGGTACTCCGCGTACGGCCCCTCCGCCGGTCCGCACGGCCGCGCCAGGGCTTCCTCGTCGAGGCCTTGGACGCCCGCGACCCACTGCGCGTACAGCTTGTCGAGTTCCGACAGCGCTTCGGCGGCCGTCCCGGGGTAAGGGTAGGTGTCGTAGCCGATCGGCTCGCCGCCGAAGTGGGACCCGATCCGCGCGCCCAGCACCCCGACCAGGATGTGGCCGAGCCGCCAGGCGATCGTCGTCACCGGTGGCGGTGCCGGCTCCGGGAAGGCGAAGTCGATGGTGAACGGGCCCGTCCCGGGTTCGTCGTCCGACTTCCGCGGACGCACGGTCCAGCAGCCCGCGACCGGCTCCCACAGGTACTCGTCGTCGGTCAGCCCCTCGAGCTTCGGGCGCGTGTGCACCTTCCAGTGGAAGTCGAGCTGGTCGGTCAGTTCCTTCGTCCAGTTCACAGCCATACCGCGCACCGTAGGGCGGATCGAGGACAGCACCGGCCCTGAATCCCGGGTGACCCGGCCCACCTGGGACGATGGGTGCCGAAACCCACTGTTGCCAGGAGGTCGCCAGGTGCCCAGTCCCACCGGTCCGGTTCTCGTCGTGGACTTCGGGGCGCAGTACGCGCAGCTGATCGCCCGGCGCGTCCGCGAGGCACAGATCTACTCGGAGGTCGTTCCGCACAGCGCGTCCACCGAAGAGATCCTCGCGAAGAACCCCGCGGCGATCATCCTCTCCGGCGGCCCTTCGAGCGTGTACGCCGAAGGCGCGCCGGGTATGGACCCGAAGCTCACCGAAGCCGGCGTGCCGATGTTCGGCATCTGCTACGGCCACCAGCTGCTGGCCAGCGCGCTCGGCGGCGTCGTCGAACCCACCGGCGTCCGCGAGTTCGGCCGCACCGAGGTCCGCGTCACCGGTGACGGCGGTGTCCTGCACGCCGGCCTGCCCGCGCACCAGCCCGCCTGGATGAGCCACAACGACAGCGTCACCAAGGCGCCGGAAGGCTCGGTCGTCACCGCGTCGTCGGATGGCGCCGTGGTCGCCGGCTTCGAAGACGTCGAGCGCCGTTTCGCCGGCGTCCAGTACCACCCGGAGGTCGCGCACTCGCCGCACGGCCAGGAGGTGCTGCGCCGGTTCCTGCGCGACATCGCCGGTATCGAGCCGCAGTGGACGACGTCGTCGATCGTCGAGGAGCAGATCAAGCGGATCAGCGACCAGATCGGCGACGGCCGCGCTATCTGCGGCCTGTCCGGCGGCGTCGACTCCGCCGTGGCGGCGGCGCTGGTCCAGCGCGCCATCGGCGACCGGCTGACCTGCGTGTTCGTCGACCACGGCCTGCTGCGCGCGGGCGAGCGCACCCAGGTCGAGCAGGACTTCGTCTCCGCGACCGGGGTCAACCTCATCACCATCGACGCGCGGGAACGCTTCCTCGACGCGCTGGCCGGCGTCACCGACCCGGAGCAGAAGCGCAAGATCATCGGCCGCGAGTTCATCCGCGTCTTCGAGCAGGCCGAGCGGGACCTGAAAGCCCAGGGTGACTACAAGTTCCTCGTCCAGGGCACGCTGTACCCGGACGTTGTCGAGTCCGGCGGCGGCGAGGGCACGGCCAACATCAAGAGCCACCACAACGTCGGCGGCCTGCCGGACGACCTGCAGTTCGAGCTGGTCGAGCCGCTGCGGCTGCTGTTCAAGGACGAGGTCCGGCGCGTCGGCCTCGAGCTGGGCCTGCCCGAGACGATCGTGCAGCGCCAGCCGTTCCCCGGCCCCGGCCTCGGCATCCGCATCATCGGCGCGGTCGACCAGGAGCGCCTCGACACCTTGCGCGCGGCCGACCTGATCGCCCGCGAGGAGCTGACGGCGGCCGGGCTGGACCGCAGCATCTGGCAGTGCCCGGTGGTGCTGCTGGCCGACGTCCGCAGCGTCGGCGTCCAGGGCGACGGCCGGACCTACGGGCACCCGGTGGTGCTACGGCCGGTGTCGTCGGAGGACGCGATGACCGCGGACTGGACGCGCCTGCCCTACGACGTCCTGGAGCGGATCTCGACCCGCATCACCAACGAGGTGCCGGAGGTCAACCGGGTGGTCCTGGACGTCACGTCCAAGCCGCCGGGCACCATCGAGTGGGAGTGATCCTCCCGTGAACAGGGCTCGAGGCCCCGGCGTGGGATCCGGGGCCTCGAGGGCTTTTCAGCGGCGGCGCTTGCCGAACGACGCGCCGAGGAGCAGCAGCCCCACGAACACCGCGCCGCCGGCGACGACCCAGCGGAAGTCGAACTGCGGCAGCCAGCTCGCGCCGTCCGAGAGGACGTAGGCCGACACCAGCAGCGTCGCCACCCCGACGATCAGGGTGAAGACGTCCACGCCGTGCTTGGCGGGCTGGGTTTCCGCCGGGTTGTCGTAGGCGTAAGGGTTCTGGTCAGCCACGCTGCACCTCCACGTTGCCCACCCTGTTCGACACGTGCAGGGTGATCTTCTGGCCGCCGACGCCGTCGGTGCCGGTGTCCGTCCCGGTCAGCGCTTCCTGGCTGACGCCGTTCGCGGACTGGGTGAAGCACGACGTGTCGCCGGCGCCGGTGCGGCAGTCGAAGGTGACGTCCGCCGTCTCCGGCACGGTGATCGTGGTGTTGCCCGCGCCGTTGCTCACGGTCGTCGAGTAGGGCGCCCCGGGGGGCAGCTTGCTCAGGTCGAGGTCGATGTCGCCCGCCGCGTGCTGGTAGAGCGGCTTCACGTCGGCCACCGTGTGCAGGGTCGGCCGGAGATCGCCGACGCCGCCGCGGAAGTCGAGGTCCTGGAACGGCGCCGTGGTCAGCACCATCCCGGCGATCGACAGCGGCACCGCGAGCCCGATCAGGCCGCGCCCGCCGCCGGCGAACGCGCCGGTGACCAGGCCGATCCCGACCACGCCGAGGACCAGGCCGATGATGTGCTGCGCGGAGAACCAGCCGGCGCCGTTGAGGTTCGCCAGCACGCCGGCGCCGGCGGTCACCACGGCGATCGCGAACATCGCCGAGCCCACCTTCGACCGCCGTCGCGGCGCCCGGTACGACGGGGGAGGCGGCGGCGTGGGCCGCGGCTCCTGGACGGGCGGCGCGTCGGGCAGGTCCCAGCCGGCCGGGTCGGCGGCGAGGGGATCCCAGCCCCGTGCCGTCGACGGCGCCTCGGCGGTGTCGGTCATGGTGAAGGCTCCGTTTCCGGTGAAGTTTCCGGTGAAGTCCTGGTACGACGTCCGCGCGGTGACCGGCGCGGGGCGGTTCTCGTGGCCGCGGCTGCGGTGCAGCAGGTAGAGCGCGGCGGCGATGAGCGCGAAGCTGATGAGACCGCCGCCGTCGAACCAGGAGCCGGTGAACGAGCCCCCGACGCTGATGACGGTGAGCACCAGCAGCACGACGGCGAACGCGGGCGACACCGACGACCGGCCGCGCCCGATCAGGCCTTCGAAGCCGGACACTTCGTCGCTCTCACCCGGCAGGAACAGCCACCCCAGTAAGTAGAACGGCACCCCGAAGCCGCCGAAGATCGTGGTCACCACCAGCGCGATCCGCACGACGACGGGATCGATCCCGTACCGGTACCCGATCGCCGCGGCGACGCCGGCCAGCTTCCGCCCGGCGTGCGGCCGCCGCGGCCGGCTGGCCCAGAAGTCCTTGACGGTCTCCTCGAAGCCGTTCAACGGACTCTGCTTCGGAGCCCGTGTCTCGCTCGCACCACTCATGAGGAAAAGCATGCGGCACCAGCCGCGGCGCGACATCCGGGATGGTCCCTGAGGTTTCCCGGACAGGGGCCTGGGCCGGAGCAGCGACTGGTTCAGGGGTTTCCCCGATGGAACCGCGTGCCCGCGCGTGTGACCATGGACGGCGTGCAGGAGTCCCTCGACCACGTCACCGCCGAGCAGGCGATCCCGGCCACGACGGCCGAGTCGCCGCCGAAGATGTTCCGGCGGCGGTCCGGGCGGGCGATCGCCGGTGTTGCCGGTGGCCTCGCCGATCACCTCGGCATACCGGTCGTCTGGGTGCGGACGGCCTTTGCGCTGCTGGCCGCGCTCAACGGCGCCGGCCTGCTCGCCTACGGCCTCCTCTGGGTCTTCGTCCAGCAGCAGTCCGAAGAGGCCGCCGACGCCCCGACACCGAAGGAACGGCAGCAGGCCTTCGGCCTGGTCGCGCTCGGTGTCGGCCTCGCCGTCGCCAGCGGGACGCTCACCGGGTTCATCAGCGGCTGGGTCGCGGTGCCGCTCGCCGTCGCCATGATCGGTCTCGCGGTCGTCTGGCGGGAGGCCGACGAGTCGCAGCGCCGCCGCTGGCGGTCCGGCGCGAAGGACGGCTTCGCCGGTGCCTTCCTCGGCGGGGGCGGCTGGTCGGCCGCGATCCGGATCGTCGCCGGCGTCGCGCTGGTGATCACCGGCATCGGGGTCGTCGTGCTCCGCAGCGGCAGCCTCGACCAGGTCCAGTTCGCGCTCATCGCCGTCATCGCCACGCTCATCGGCGTCGCCGTGCTGACCGTGCCGTTCTGGCTGCGGCTGGTCCGCGACCTCTCCGACGAGCGCAAGGCCCGCATCCGCACCGACGAACGCGCCGAGATCGCCGCCCACCTGCACGACTCCGTGCTGCAGACCCTCGCGCTCATCCAGAAGCAGAGCGAGCAGCCGCGTGAGGTCGCGCGGCTGGCCCGCAGCCAGGAACGCGAGCTGCGCGGCTGGCTCTACGGCCCGAACGGCTACGGCAAGCCGGCCGAGAAGGTCGAGGAAGCGACCGGGCAGCTGTCCGAGGCACTCGCCACGGCGTGCGGCGAGGTCGAGGACACCTTCGCGATCTCCGTCGGCCAGGTCGTCGTCGGCGACGCCGAGCTGGACGAGTCGCTGGTGGCGCTCGTCCAGGCCGCCCGGGAGGCGATCGTCAACGCCGCGAAGCACGCCGGTGTCGACGAAGTCAGCGTTTACGCCGAGGTCGAGCCGACGTCGGTCACGGTGTTCGTGCGCGACCGCGGCAAGGGCTTCGACCCCGACGTCGTCCCGGACGACCGCCACGGGCTCGCCGACTCGGTCCGCGGCCGGATGACCCGGCACGGCGGCACGTGCAAGGTGCGGACCGCGCCGGGGGAAGGCACCGAAGTACAGCTCGCCATGCCGGTGAAAGCGGGCAAGGGCGCCGCGTGAGGCGGCTATGCTCGAAGCTCAGGGCTAGCGAGGGAGAGTCGTGACTGACAGCCAGCGGGAACCGGTCAAGGTGTTCCTCGTCGACGACCACGCGCTGTTCCGCGCGGGGGTGCGCACCGAGCTCGATTCGATCACCGACGAGGTCCGCGTGGTCGGCGAGGCCGGTTCGGTCGCCGAGGCCGTCGCCGGGATCGCCCGGACGAAGCCGCAGGTCGTGCTGCTCGACGTGCACATGCCCGACGGCGGCGGCGCCGAGGTGCTGCGCCGGGTCCGCCCGGAGCTGCCGGACACCGTCTTCCTGGCCCTGTCGGTCTCCGACGCGGCCGAGGACGTCATCGCGGTCATCCGCGCCGGCGCCCGCGGGTACGTCACGAAGACGATCTCGTCGAAGGAGCTGGTCCGCGCGGTGGTCCGGGTCGCGGACGGCGACGCGGTGTTCTCGCCGCGGCTGGCCGGGTTCGTGCTGGACGCGTTCGCCGACCGCCCGGGCTCGGCGCCGATCAACGACCCCGAGCTGGACCTGCTGACCCCGCGCGAGCGCGACGTCCTGCGGCTGCTGGCCCGCGGCTACGCGTACAAGGAGATCGCGTCGGAGCTGTTCATCTCGGTGAAGACGGTCGAGACGCACGTCTCGAGCGTCCTGCGGAAGACCCAGCTGTCGAACCGCTACGAGCTCTCCCGCTGGGCCTCCGACCGCCGCTTGGTCTAGACGCGCTCCTCCGCCAGGAGCGGCACCGGCGCTGCGACCGGCTTCTGGAGCCGGGTCAGCGCGACGCCGCCCAGGACGACCACCATGCCCGCGATCACCCGCAGGGTGAGCTGCTCGCCCAGGAACACCGTGCCCAGCAGCACCGACACCACCGGCAGCAGGTAGCCGACGACGGACGCGGCGACCGCGCCTTCGCTCGCCAGCAGCTGGTAGTTCAGCGCGAACGCGATCCCCGTCGACCCGATGCCGAGCACCAGCACCGCGAGCACCGGCCCGGCGGAAACGTGCACCGGAGTGAACCCGCCCGCGGGCAGCGCCAGCACGAGAAACCCGCTGGCCAGCAGCATCTGCCCGGCCGAAGTCGCGTATGGCGACAACGAAGGGTCCGACAGGTACTTGCCCTCGTAGACGAACGCGAAGCCGTAGCTCGCCGCCGCGGCCAGGCAGGCCAGCGCGCCCCAGCTGAGCAGGCCCGACGCCTGCCACGGCGCGAAGATCAGCAGGATGCCGCCGAGCCCGGCCAGCAGCCCGGCCAACCGCGTCCCGGTCATCCGCGGCGACGTCCCCATCAGCGGCGCGGCCAGGAGCACCCACAGCGGCGTCGTCGAGTTGAGCACGCCGGTGATCCCCGAGTCGACGGTCGTCTCGCCGATGGCGAACAACAGGAACGGCAGCGCGTTGTGGAAGAACGCCGCGACGGCCAGGTGTCCCCACATCCGCCGTCCGCGCGGCAGCCGTGCCCGGTGCAGGCGGCACAGCACGAGCAACATGGCCGCGCCGAGCACGAGCCGCGCCAGCACCAGCTGCACCGGCGAGAACATCCCCAGTCCCAGCTTGATCCAGAAGAAGCTCGAGCCCCACATCAGCGCCAGCGCACCGATCCTCAGCAGGGTCTTCGTCTCGCCCACCCAGTCCTCCTTCGCCGATCAGCGCCAGCTTCACCCGGGCGTGACGTAAGGACAAGCGAAATTAGCTGCAGGAATACTTAAGCGCAGCTGTACGATCGGAGCATGCTCGACGTCCGCCGCATGCAGGTCCTCCGCGCCGTGATCACCAGCGGGTCGATCACCGCCGCGGCCCGCAACCTGGGCTACACGCCCTCCGCGATCAGCCAGCAGCTGTCGGCGCTGGAACGCGAGGCCGGCACCGAACTGCTCGAACGCGTCGGGCGCGGCGTCCGGGCGACCCCGGCGGGCTCGCTGCTGTCCGAGCACGCCGAGACGCTGAGCACCGAGCTCGCCCGGGCCGAGGCGGCGCTGACCGAGCTCAAGGAGGGCCGCATCGGCCGCGTCTCCATCCGCTACTTCGCGACCGCGGGCGCGTCCCTGGTCCCGCCCGCCATCGCCGCCGTCCGCCGCGAGCACCCCGGTGTGCACCTCGACCTCAAGCTCGTCGAACCCGACGACCCGATGGCGGCCGTCGAGGCGGGCCACGCCGACGTCGCGATCACCGTCTACCCCCGCCGGACCCCGCCCGCCAAGGGCGTCGAGCTGGTGCACCTGCTCGACGACCCGTACCGGGCCGTGCTGCCGAAGACCCACCCGCTGGCCCGCAAGCGCGTGCTGGACCTGACGGAGTTCGCCGAAGAGCCGTGGGTCGGCGTGGACGGCATGCCCGGGATCTGCCGCGACATCCTGGACAGCGCCTGCGCGTCCGCCGGGTTCACGCCGAACATCGTCGTGGAGTCCGAGGACTACCAGACGGCACAGGGGTTCGTCGCCGCCGGCATCGGCGTCGGCCTCATCCCGGAGCTCGGGCTCGGCGCCCAGCACCCCGGAGTGGTCGTCCGGCGGATCCGCAACCCGGAGCCGGTCCGCGCGATCCACGCCGCGGTCGCCTCGCGGTCCGCGAGCCACCCGGCCGTCCGCACGCTGCTGGCGGCGATGCGCGCGGCGAGCGTCAAAGTGGCCTAGACGAAGTGGCCTAGACGAAGAACAGTTCCGAAACAAGGATGCCGACCAGCACCGCCGCGAGGATCGCGGCCACGGTGATCAGCGCCTTCTTCGACACCGGCAGGTTCCACGCCTCGGCCGGCCGGGCCGGGGCGGCCGGCGCCGGCGCGTACTGCGTTGCCTGGTGCGGCGGAGTTGCTTGGTGCGGCGGAATTGCCTGCGGCGGCGGAACCGGCTGCATCCGCTGGGTCTCCTCGGCCGAGGAGTAACCGGGTGCGGGCGGGGCGACCGGGATCTGCTGCTGGAACTGCGGAGCCGACGGCGGCATCGGCGGAAGCGGCTGCGGCACCGGCGGCCCCGCGGCCGCCAGCCCCGGGTTGAACGGCGGCGCCGGCGGGGGTGGGGGCGGCGGCATCCCGGGCGCGGTCGGCGGAATGAACGCCGTTTCACGGCCCTCGGTGATCGCCTTCAGCGAGCGGACGGTGTCCGCCATCGTCGGCCGGGTCGTCGGATCCGAGCGCAGCATCTTGCGCAGCGCTTCGGTGAGGACGCCCGCGTTCTGCGGCGGCCGTTCGGACGACTGGCCGTCGTCCCCGAACGGCGGCACGCCCTCCACCGAGGTGTAGAGCGTCGCGCCGAGGGAGAAGACGTCGGCGGCCGGCGTGCCCGGCAGCCCGCGCGCGACCTCTGGCGCCACGTACGCCGGGCTCGGGCCGCCGCCGCTGATGCCGATGTCGGTGAGCTTCACGCCGCCGTCGTCGGCCAGGAGCACCGTGCCCGGCTCGAGGGTGCGGTGGACGAACCCGGCCGCGTGGATCGCGGCGAGGGCGTTCCCGAGCTGGATGCCCAGCAGCGCCGCCTGGTCAGGGGTGAGCCTGCCGTGCTCGGCGAGGAAGGTCGCCATGCTGCGCGACGGGATGTACTCCATCACCAGCCAGACGTCCTGGCCGTCCGGCAGCACGTCGAACACCTTGATCGCGCTCGGGTGCTCGATCCGCGCCGCGTCCTTGCCCTCCTGCATGGCGGCCGCGCGCGCCTGCTCGGCGCGCTCCCCGGCCCCGACCGGCAGGTACATCCGCTTCATCGCGACGGTGCGGAACAGCCGCGTGTCGAACGCCAGCCACACGATGCCCGCGCGGCCGCGGCCGATCGGCTGGTCCAGCCGGAACCGGCCGCCGACGATGGTGCCTTCAGAACTCAAGACGTACCTCGGGTCACGGCGTGGTGGTTGTCGGTGTTGCGGTAGGCGGAGTGGTGGTGGGCGACGGCGGCGTTTCGGAAGTCGACGTCGTGGCCTTCGTGCTGGGCTTGGTCGGCGTCGGTGTGTCTTCGGTGCTCCGCGGCGTGGTCGTGCGCTTCGACGTGGTCGGCTTCGTCGACGGCAGATCCACCGTGGAGGTGGGCAGATCCGTCGTCGACGGGAGCGTTTCCGACGTCGCCGCCGGTGACGGCTTGGTGCTCGGCACCGTCGCCGCCGGTGCCGCCGGGTTGTTCGGGCTCAGCAGCCAGACGACGAGCGCGACCAGGCCCACGACCACGATGCCGCCGAGGATCGCCGGGCGCTTCCACGCGCCGGGCTTCTCGTCGTCATCGTCGGCGGGGCTGGTCTGCGGGCGCTGCCGGGGCGGGGGCGGCGGGGCCGGCTCGTCGTCGTAATCGTCGTAGTCGTCGTACTGGTCGTCCGCGTACGGGCCCTGCTCGTGCGGCGGCACCGGGACGGCGCGGGTCGCGGCCAGCCCGGGCGGCACGCCCCCGTGCTGGTTGTCCGCCGGGTAGCGGTCGTACCTGTCGTAGTCGTCCTCCGGGTAGCCGGTGGCTTCCGGGTAGTCGTCCTCGTCGTAGTACGGCACGGCCTGGGTCGGCGCCGCGTCGCCGAGCAGCGTGCCCGAGTGACCGGCGGGGACCTCGTCGAACATCTGGGTCGCGTTCGGGTCGGCGACGGCGGCCGCGCCGAGGACACCGGCGGACGGCGCCAGCATGGTCTCCTCCGCCGGGCCGCCGAGCGGCGTCTCACCGCGCGCGACGGCGGCGAGCAGCTCTTCGCACTCCTCGGCGGTCGGCCGGTGCTCGACGTCCGGGTGCAGCAGCACGGCCAGCACGCTGGCCAGCGGTCCGGACTGGCGCGGCGGGTTGATCTGCCCGGCCGCGACCGCGTGCAGCAGGCTGAGCGTGTTCTCGGACAACCCGAACGGCGGCTGGCCCTCGCAGGCCGCGTACAGCGTCGAGCCGAGGGAGAAGATGTCGGACTCCGGCCCGGGCTCGCCGCCGATCGCGACCTCGGGGGCCAGGTAGGCGGGCGTGCCGGCGATCATCCCGGTCTTGGTGACCGTGACGTCGTCCTTGGCACGGGAGATGCCGAAGTCGGTGATCTTCACGACGCCGTTGCCGCCGAGGAGGATGTTGCCCGGCTTGATGTCGCGGTGCACGATGCCGACCGCGTGCGCCTCGCGCAGCGCCGCGGCGACCTGGGCGCCGATGCGCGCCACCTCGGTCGGCGGCAGCGTGCGGCGTTCCTGCAGCACGGTGGCCAGGCTGGTGGAGTTGAGGTACTCCATGATCAGGCAGGGCTGGCCGTTGTCGTCGGTGACGACGTCGAAGACCGAGATCGCGTTCGGGTGGTGCAGCCGGGCCGCGATCCGGCCTTCGCGCATCGTCCGCTGCCGGGCGTCCTCTTTGTCGTGCTCGTCCAGGTGCGGCTGGAGCAGGAGCTGCTTGATGGCCACGGTGCGGCCCAGGACCTCGTCCTGCGCCTGCCAGACGGCCCCCATCGCGCCCGTGCCGATCCGGCCGACGATGCGATATCGACCGGCGACCAGACGACCCTCGTCGCTCACGCGACCTCCCTTTGGGCTCCGACTTCACCAGGGCGTGAGGATCGGTGCCTGGTGACGCGGCCACGCGCACGCCGCTTCGATGGAGCGTATGCACGTGTCGTGGGCTGCGGGCCGGCTTTTCCGAGACCGGCCCGTGACAAGGCTAGGCGCTCACTCTGCGCACACGAATCCGGTACAGGCACTTGAACCACGGGTGAAGGGGTGATCGCCGAGGGCTACATGTACTGGGCCGAGACGAGCTCGGCTTCGGTGATCAGGTTGCCGGTGTCGGCGACCCGGAACAGCTGGGTGACGCGCACCATCGCGCCGTCCGGCCGGTGCAGAGTGGCGACCGCGAGGATCGAGCCGTCCGGGTTGATCTGCGTGTCGGCCTCTTGGACGTCGATGGCGTCCATCGCGCTCCAGGTGCGGACCAGCTCGCCGGCCGCGCCGTCGGCCAGCGCCGGGCTCAGCAGCGCCAGTGCGCCCGCCGAATCCCGGGCGACGGTGGCGTAGAAGTTCTTGACCGCCTGGATCTTCTGGCTCGCGCTGCGCGCGTCGGCCGCCTTGTCCGGCACCGGCTCGGCCTGGCCCGGCGTCCGGTGGGCCGGTGAACGGCCCTGGGCGGGCGCGGTGGCCGGCGTGGTGCTTTGGGCGTGCGCTCCCGGCGTCGCGGGCTCGTTCTGCTCCGGCGAGCCGCCACCGGCCTGGTGCTGCGGCACGGCGAGGCCGCCGAGCTCGGCGGCTCCGGTGAAGCCGGCGGGCGTCGACTGGCCGCCGGACGCGGCGCGGTGCGAGCTGGTCAGCATCGGCGCGGCGATCACCGCGCCTGCGACGAGCGCACCGGCGGTGACGAGCCCGGCCAGCTTGGCGCGGCGGGCGACCCGGCTCTCCGGCTCACCGCCGTCCTCGGCCTGCGCCGGCTCGCGGACCGGCTCGGGCCGCGGCGGCAGGAACTTCTGCGGGTCGCGGAAGACCTGCTCGAGATAGTCGCGGTCGGCGTCGTCGACGCCGTCGAGAATCTCGGCCGGGATGACGTCCTCGACGCGGACGGCGTGGGGTGATTCCCGCCGTGTGCGCTGCCGATCAAGCACGAAAGTCCTCGCTCTGGGGTGCCGGGGACGGCCACTCGGCCGTTCGGCCGGATGCCCGTTGGTCCGGTTGGCCGGTTCGTGGCCGGTTCCGGATCCGCTGTCGTCAGGTAACCCTGTGCGGACGGCGACCACCAGGCTCTGTCGCCGGAATGCCGTCGCGACACGACGAGCGGCAGCTTATGTCACCCACCCGGACCAGGCATAACCGCTCGGCGCATCGCACGTGCATCAGAACGGGCAAACCGCACGTGCGGGTTTGACTACCGGCCGTCAGCGGTGATCTTGTCGCCGTCTCCGAAGGTCAGCGTGCGGACCTCGGTCGTCTTGGTCCCGTCGGTGTGGGTCACCTCGACGGTGTTCACCGTGACGCCGCGCTGCTGGTCGATGCTGACCTTCTTGACCTCGAAGTACGCGATGCCGGCGTACCGCTGGGCGAGCGCCCGCGGTCCTTGGTCGTGGAGCTCGCCGGTGGTCACCGACGAAGCCGCGCCGGGGTCGGTCGTGACGGTGTTGAAGAACCTCTCCGAGTTGTCCCCCATGGTCTGGGCGTCCGGCGGGAAGGAGTACCACCACGGCGGTTTGACCGGGGTTTCGCGCTGGGCGGGCGTGACCGGTGGCTTCGCCGGGGCGGCGCTGGGCGCAACCGCGTCGGTCGGCGCCACCGGCCCGGTGGTGCCGTCGTCGCTGCCGGCGGGCGGGGGCACCACGCCGTCGACCGGGCCGGCCCCACCGCCGCCGCTGGTCTTCCCGGCGGCGTTCGCCGGCCGGGACGCGGTTTCCGGCCCCGCCGCGGACCCGCCCTCCGAGGGGGGACGGTGCTCGCCGGTCGGGTCGACGAGCGCCGGCGCGCCCTGGTAGCCGGGCCACGCGCCCTGCACGGCCTGATCCATCGGCGGCTTGCCGACCAGGAACGACCCGGCGCACAGCAGTCCGACGACCACGGCCCCGGACGCGCCGGTGGCGAACCAGGCCGCCTTCCGCCAGGTCTTCGGCGGGGTCACCGACGCGGGCACCGAGCCGATGGTGAAGCCGCCCAGCCCGTCGATCGGCGGGGCCGGGTAGATGCGGACGTCGTCGTCATCGAGGTCCGTGCGGCGCGGGGCCGGGGTGGCCAGCGAGACGCGGGTGCGGCGGGCGGCCTGGTCGGCGCGGGACTCGGTGAGCGGCGCCTCGGCGCCGTCGTCTTCGAAGCTGTTTTTGAAGCGGTCTTTGCAGCCGCCGGCCTCGAAGCCGTCGAGCGGGAGGCTGCCGTGCACGGCCGGGAACAGCGGCGGCGCGGGCCGCCGGTCACGGGGCTGCGGCAGCGACGGCTGGGGGAGCGGGAGCGAGCCCGACATCGGCGGGTCGGCCGGCGGCGAGCCGGCCGCGTGGTGCCGCACGGGGCGGTGCTGCGGCAGCGGGGGCGTCCAGCTCTCCGCGCCGCCGCGCCGGTGCCGGCCGGGATGCGCGGGCGCCGCGGCGCGTCCGGGGAACTCCGTGCCATTGCTCATGCGGGCTCGACCATCCGGCCCCGGGGTCCTGACGCCGTTCGGCCCGGGAACGACCCGATCGGAGCACCCTCACGCGCGGAATCCTGTTCGGAATCCTGCGCAAATGCACGCGCACGCGACAGTGGGCGCGCGGGGCCGGTGCCCCCGCGCGTCCTCCGCCGGGCATCACCCGACCCAGACGCAAGGGTCCTCACGGCGTCAACAGTAAAAGCATCCGGCGGCGAAAGTCGCCCCCAAACCTGCAAGTTGCAGCGGTTTCACTCGGTCGGGCGCGACCGAACGGGCGAAGGTTACGCTGCGAAGTTTCACGCAGCGAAGTCGGCGCAGTTCAGCGCCTTCAGCCGCCCGAACGGTAACGGTCGCGCGTGGACTGCAGCGCCTTCGTCGCCACCGCGCCGCTACCGGCCGCGACGATGATCGCCACGATGTCGAGGCCCGTACCCCCGGACGTGAGCAACCACGCGAACAGCGAAGCCGCGGTGGTACCGCCGGCAACGGCCCACCGGCTGCGGACGTACTGCGCGACCGGAGCACCCCCGGCACGCTTACCCGCGGCGTTGTTCAGCAGCGCCAGATACCCCACATGGCCCAGCGCGGCCAGCACGCTCGCGAGCGCGACGATGACGGCGATGAGGTTCACGAGCCAGTCCATGTCCCCAGTCTGCCCGCAGCCGGGCCGCCGGTGCCTCGGGGAAGTCCCCGAATTCCCGCGACTGTTACCGGCCGAGCCGCCCGCGTCCGAGGTTCAGCAGCGCCATGGCCAGCTGACGGCCTTCCGGGCCGAGTTCGCGGTAGCGCGCGAGCACGTCCATCTCGCGGTTGTAGACGATGCGCGTGCCGCCGGCGGCCATCCGCGCGGCGCCGATCGTCTTGGACACCGCGACCCTGCGTTTCACGAGCCGGAGGATCTCCTTGTCCAGCCAGTCGATCTCCTGCCGGAGCGACGCGATGTCGTCACCGGCGGGGGTTTCCTCGGCGGGCTGGCCGTCGGCGTTGGTCGTTTTCGCGTTCATCGAGACCTCTTCCTCGAATCGCGGACCCGGCCCCAGGGACGGCGAAAGCCCCGGGTCCGTGGACTCCGGGGCTGACGTGATGGCTGTTCGGGCACTACGCGATCACGGGAGCCGGAGTCCGGATCCCGTGAAAAATCGTCCCGCGTGGTGCCGCACACGATCAGTATGGCACAGCGGCGCCGGCGCGCTCCCGGAACGAGCGGGCCCTGGCGTGCACCAGGACGCTCACCGCGAGCCAGAACAACGGGAACGCCGGCCAGAAGAATCCCGCGCCCAGCACCGCCCAGCGGACGATCACCAGCACCGCGACCGCGACCACCACGGCGAGGTGGACGCGCAGCGCGGGGTGCCGCCGCAGGGCATCCCGGGTGAGCGGGAAACCGGGCCGCGGCGGCGCGGGCCGCGGCAGGTCGGCGGTGAGCTCCGTCAGGTCGTCGGTGAACCGGGCGGCGTAGACGCGGGTGAGGCGCTCTTCGACCTCGTCGAGGGTGAGCCGGCCTTCGGAACCGGCGGTCTGGACAACGGTGGCGACGCGCTCGCGGTCGGCGTCGGCGGCCCGGACACGGGCGGTGTGGGTGGTTTCCATGTCCGCCGATGCTCCGCGCGCCCGCCCCGCCGCGCGTCGGTTGCCAGGCGACACCTTCCGCTACGCCCGCTGCGGTAGCCCACCGCGTCCGACGCCGTGAACGACTCGTTCATGACGTCCGACGTCAGGAACGAGTCGTTCACGACGTCGCGGCGACACCCGGCATCCCCACACCGACGACTGTGCCGGGCCCCGGCCCGCCCGGGGTAGCGTGGACGCACGATGGACACCCTCTTCGATCTCCCCGCCGCGACCCCTGTGCGCAAGCCCGCCGCCGGCGGGCAGGCCGAGCTGCTCGACGACCTGAACCCCGCCCAGCGCGAAGCCGTCACCCACGCCGGTGGCCCGCTGCTGGTGGTGGCGGGCGCGGGATCGGGCAAGACCCGGGTGCTGACCCGCCGGATCGCCTACCTGCTCGGCCACCGCCGGGTGCACCCCGGCGAAATCATGGCGATCACGTTCACCAACAAGGCCGCCGCCGAGATGCGCGAGCGCGTCGCCGCGCTCGTCGGGCGCCGCGCCAACGCGATGTGGGTGTCGACGTTCCACTCGATGTGCGTGCGGATCCTGCGCCGCGAGGCCAAGACGCTGGACATGTCGTCGAGCTTCTCCATCTACGACTCCGACGACACCAAGCGGCTGATCACGTTGGTGGCGCGGGATCTCGACATCGACCCGAAGCGCTACGCCGCCCGCACGCTCGCCGTGCACATCTCGAACCTGAAGAACGAGCTCACCGACCCGGAGACGGCGGCGGCGAACGCGGGCAACGACCTCGAGCGCCGCGTCGCCGAGGTTTACGTGGAGTACCAGCGGCGGCTCAACCAGGCCAACGCCTTCGACTTCGACGACCTGATCATGCGCACGGTCTCGCTGCTGCAGGCGTTCCCGGACGTCGCCGAGTACTACCGGCGGCGGTTCCGCCACGTGCTGGTCGACGAGTACCAGGACACGAACCACGCGCAGTACACGCTGGTCCGCGAGCTGGCCGGGACCGTGCCGAACGAAGCGGGCGTCGAGCCGGCCGAGCTGGTCGTCGTGGGTGACGCGGACCAGTCGATCTACGCCTTCCGCGGCGCGACGATCCGCAACATCGAGGAGTTCGAGCGGGACTTCCCGAACGCGCACACCATCCTGCTGGAGCAGAACTACCGCTCCACGCAGACGATCCTGTCCGCGGCCAACGCCGTCATCGAGCGGAACCCGAACCGCCGCGCGAAGCGGCTGTGGACCGACTCGGGCGAGGGCGAGAAGATCGTCGGCTACGTCGCGGACAACGACCACGACGAAGCCGCGTTCGTCGCCGGCGAGATCGACGCGCTGGCCGAGAAGGGCGAAGCCGACTACTCCGACGTCGCCGTCTTCTACCGCACCAACAACCAGTCCAGGGTCTTCGAAGAGATCTTCATCCGGCTCGGCCTGCCGTACAAGGTCGTCGGCGGCGTGCGGTTCTACGAGCGCCGCGAAGTCCGCGACATGATCGCGTACCTGCGCGTGCTGGCGAACCCGGAGGACACGGTCAGCCTGCGGCGCGTGCTGAACGTGCCGAAGCGCGGCATCGGCGACCGCGCGGAAGCCGTCGTGGCGACACACGCCGAGCGCGAGCGGATTTCGTTCGCGCAGGCGCTGCGGGACGCCGTCGAGGGCAAGGTGCCGCTGCTGAACCCGCGCTCGGTCAAGGCGATCGGCGGGTTCGTGGCGCTGCTCGACGAGCTGGGTGCCCTGGTGTCCGAGGGCGCCGAGGTGCACGACGTCCTCGAAGCGGTGCTGGACAAGACCGGCTACCGCGCCGAGCTCGAGGAGTCCGAAGACCCGCAGGACCACACGCGCGTGGAGAACCTGGACGAGCTCGTCACGGTGGCGCGGGAGTTCACCGAGATCACCGCCGCGGTCGTCGCGGACGAGAACGCCGAGCTGGTCGTGGAGGACGGCGTCCCGGCGCCGGGCTCGCTGCCGGCTTTCCTCGAGCGTGTGTCGCTGGTGGCGGACGCCGACTCGGTGCCTTCGCCCGACGGCGGCGACGAAGGCGACGGCGGCGCGGGTGTGGTCACGCTGATGACCGTGCACACCGCGAAGGGCCTGGAGTACCCGGTGGTGTTCTGCACCGGCTGGGAGGACGGCGTCTTCCCGCACATGCGGGCACTCGGCGACCCGACGGAGCTGGCCGAGGAACGGCGGCTGGCGTACGTCGCGATCACGCGGGCCCGGAAGCGCCTGTACGTCTCGCGGGCGATCACGCGCTCGGCGTGGGGCCAGCCGTCGATGAACCCGGCTTCCCGGTTCCTCGACGAACTGCCGCCGGACCTCGTCGACTGGCGGCGGCTGGAGCCCTCCAGCGGCGGTTTCGGCTCGTTCGGTGCCGGCTCGCGGGGGACACCGCGGGCGGCGACCACCTGGGGCGGCCGCCGGTCTTCTGCACCGGCTTCTTCCGGCACGCCGTCGTTCGGCAAGGGCTGGAAGGACACGGTGGCGCTGAAGCTGGACGTCGGCGACCGGGTCAGCCACGACAAGTACGGCCTGGGCACGGTGATCTCCTGCGACGGCGTCGGCCCGCGCGCCACGGCGACGATCGACTTCGGCGCGGCCGGCAAGGTCCGCCTGATGCTCATCGGCAGCGTCCCGATGGTGAAGCTCTAGCCCACTCGGACGGGTGAATCCGGCGGCGATCCTCGCGATCGCCGCCGGAATCGTCGTACCCACCCGCTACAACTGATCCCGTAATCGAACACGAGTTCGACGAGGGGGTAGTGCGGTGTGGACGCGGTGCTGTTTGGGCTCCTGGCCGAAGGGGTACAGAAATACCTGCGAGGAGTCCTGGAGTCGACGGTTCCGGATCGGGGTCGGGAGCCTTCGGGGGCTTCAGGAATTCCTTCGCGTGCGGGAGCGGAGGCGTGCCGGCTGGCCGCCGCCTGGCGCGCGCTGCTCAGGCAGCACGAGCTCGGTACGGACGGGCAATGCGTCACCTGTTGGCGCTGTTCCTGTAGGCGCTGTGATTCCTGCGGCCGGGGACGCCGCTGGACGACCAGGGCTCGGAATGCCGCGCGTGTCCGCTCCGCGGGGGGCGCAGGGGGACCTGTGCCCTGGGGTTGGCTGCCGGTGCGCAGGCCCGCGGGGCTGTGCCCGGTGTGGCAGGTCGCGGTGGCGTACTTCATCCGGCGCCTGCCGGGCGGGCAGCGGTAGGCGGTTCCGGGCGCTGAGGCGCCTGTGGGCGGTTTTCCCGGCTCGGAAGTGGTTCCCGGTCGTCCGGCGGGTTTCGGCCCGGCCTGGGGCGCTTCTGGTGACGGACGCGTTCGGTCTCGGGCTCGGGTGGGACCCGAAGAGCTTCCGCGCGGCCGGCGCTCGCGGGGAAGCGATCTTGCCCGGACCGCTCGATGTCGTCCGGTCGCCTCGGTCGTCTCAGTCAGCTCAGTCGCCTTCGCCGGAGAGCGGAGACGTACCCGATCCGGGGGTTTGCGGTGGGCTCGCCGTGGCGAACCTTGATCTCGTGACCGGTTCCCACGCACGAGCGGCTCAGCGGAGCGCGTGCCTTCAGCGCTCTTCGCCGGCGGCTGCCGTTGCCCGCGCTGTCCCGGCCGGAGCGGATGGTCGCTCTACGGCCGGGTTTCCGCGGGTGGGGCTTGCTCCCGCGCGGGGAGCGAGCGGATCAGACGACGATGCCGCGCGCGGCCAGCCAGGGCCGGGGGTCGATCTTCTTGGTGCCGCCCTGCCACACCTCGAAGTGCAGGTGCGGGCCGGTGCTCGCGCCGCGGTTGCCGATCTCGGCGATCTGCTGGCCGCACTTGACCTTCTGGCCCTCCTTGACGGAGAAGCTGTTCATGTGGCCGTAGACCTGGATCGTGCCGTCGTCGAGCTGGATCCGGACCCAGAGGCCGAAACCGCTGGCCGGGCCGGCCTCGATCACGGTGCCGTCGGAGGCGGCGTAGATCGGGGTGCCGATCGAGTTGGCGATGTCGATGCCGAGGTGGCTCGTGCCCCACCGGGCACCGAAGCCCGAGGTGAAGGTGCCGTGCGCGGGCAGGCAGGTCTTGGGGCGATTGGCTTCTTCGGCGGCCCTCTTGGCTGCGTCGGCTTCGCGCTGCTCACGGGCTTGCGTGATGGAGGCGCTGTCGGCCAGCTTCGCGGCTTCGGCGGAGGCGTCGACGGTGTGGCCGGTCGGCAGGAGTTCCGGGGCACCCCCGGAGCCCGCACCTCCCGCGGTCAGCGAAGCGCTGGCGTCCTGGCTGTTGGCCAGGGGAGTCACGGCGGTGTCGGAATCGGTGACTGTCTTGAGAGTCGAGCCCGCAGCAGCAGCGGCGAACGCACCAGCCGCGACGGCGGCAACCACGACACGGCCTCGAAGGGCCGAAGAGGGCGGGGCGATGCGGTGCGCACCCCGGACACGAACGACCGCACCTTCCAGTGCGTCCTTCAATGCCGGGGAAGGAGCTTGGCCGCCGGGGGAGCGGTGTGAAGCCAAGACAGGGCCTTCCATCGTCGGGGAATCAGATCGAGGACTACGGGCGGGGGAACCCGGTGAACGAACCTCGGGGGTGGTTCGCTCGGTGTCCTACTTCGTGACCTGACTGTAATGGGGACCCCGGGACAGTAACGAAGGGGTACCGCTGTCGGCAAGACGTGCCTCCCGCGACGGCCGTTCGGGTGGAGTTCACGAATCTCTCACCTGTGGAAATCACCCAAAGTTAGAGGGGGTTTACGGCGTTCGATGTGACTTGCCTTACAGGCGAGAGAGGTGGTTGAAGGCGTCTGAAGGGCCTCCGAGGGGCATCACGGCCCGGAATAACGGTTTGCGGACGGGTGTTGAGGCCCGTTCGACGACTCGCGCCCCCGGCGACGGCTCTTGCTCGCCCGGACTTGCTAGCGTCGCGGGCAATATGCCCCCACGTTCAGAACCCCCCACCGGCAGCACCCCGCACGATTCCGCGGCCGAAGGCCCCACCGGCAAGCGGTCGGACCCGGACGCGACCGAGCCGGCGGGATCCGCGCCCGTCGACGCCACCGGGGACACGAGGGATTCGGTTGCGCCGCCCACCGACTCCACCGGCGCCGGCCGGAGGCCTGGCGAGGCAGTGGAGGGCGCGCGGGATTCGGTCGGGTCGCCGCGGCCGGGCAGCAGCGGAACCGCGAAAGGCGAGTCCACCGGCACCGCCCGGAGGTCCGGCAAACCTGCCGGTCCCACGCCGCGATCCGCCGTTTCCCCCGCAACCCGTCAACCGGCGCCGAACTCGGCCTGGGCCGCCGAGGACACCGACGACGCAAGCCTCTCGCCTCTCCTGAGCGCGGCCCTCGGACTCGTCGCCCTCGGCGCCGTCGCTCTCGCCGTCGCCGGGATGGTTCCCGTCTCGCCCGCCGCCGCGCCCGGGTTCGCCGGCTGGCCGTGGCTGGCCGTTCTCGCGCTCGCTCCGGCCGTGGCCGCCGGCTGGGCCGCCGTCACGAAACACCCGCGGCTCGGCGGGGGGATCGTCCTCGGCCTCGCCGCCCTGGCGCCCGGGCGGCTCGTGCTCGACCTCCAGTTCGCCGTCAACGGCCCGCTCACCATCCGGCCCGAGCTGTACCTGCCCGACCGGTTCCTCGGCGGCTCGGCCGTCGGCGCCGGGTTCTGGCTGCTCGTCGCCGGGCACGTCCTCACCTGCGCCGCCGGGGTGCTCGCCTGGCGGGCGCACCGGAGCCACGAAGAACCCGAACGCCGTCGCTGGCGGCTGCTCGCGCCGCTGCTCGCCGTCGTCGCCGGGGTCGGGCTGCTGACCGCTCCCGTCGACTCCGACAACGGCTTCCTCCTGGCCCGCGCCGCCTTCGAAGGGCCCTGGCCCGCCCTCGGCGGGTACCTCCTGCTCGCCGCCGCGTTGCCGCTGGCCGCCGCGCTCGCTCTCGCCGCTCCGTCCGAAAGCACCGCCCGCGGGGCACTCGCCGGGCTGACCGCCGGGGCCTTCGGGGTCGCCGTGCCGCCCGTGCTGGCCGGTCTCTACCGCTCCGACCTGCACGTCACCTGGGGACCCGTCCTGGTGCTCGGGGCGACCGCCGTCATCGGCGGCCTCGCCTTCACGCCGCTCGCCGAGAAGACCGAGAAGCCCGAAGCGGACCTCGCCGGCGCCGCGAAGCTGCCCGGCCTCTTCTGGTGGCGGCTCACCACCGGGCTGCTGGGCCTGGCCACCGCGATCGCCGCCGTCATCGGCAGCGTCACGTCGCAGGTCGCCGTCACCGCACTGAACCCGGGCGCCACCACGCCGGTCAGTGCCGCCGCCGCGAGCCCAGCCCGGTGGTTCCTGCTCACCGCCGCGCTCGTGCTCGCCGTGCTCGCCGTCGGCACGCTGGTCCCGAAAACCGCGCCGGCGGCGCGGCCGCTGCTCGGGCTCGCCTGGGCCGGGATCGTCCTGGCCGGCACGGCCGTCCTCACCACGGCGCTGACCGCCACCCAGGCCGGCAACCTCGCCGGGTTCGGGGGAACCGGCGCCACCCCGGCCTTCACCTACGACCTCGGCGCCGGCGCGGCCTGGACGTTCGCCGCGCTCGTGCTCGCCGCTCTCACCGCGCTCGCCGCCGCCGGGACCGGCGTCGTCGAACGGGAGGACACCGGGGAAGAGGCCGGGCCGGGCAAGAACGTGCTCACCCCCGTCGTGGCCGGCGGGGTGCTGGCGGTCGCCGCGTTCGGGCTGCCCGTCTTCGGCGTTCCCGGCTACGTCGCGCCCGGGCTCTGGTCGAACTTCGACACCCCTTCGTGGGGACTGCTGACCGCCGCCGCGGTCGTCCTCGGCGCCGCGCTGCTGGCGCTGCGTTCCCGGCCGAAGCCGGCGGCGGCGCTGCTGTCCGGTGCTGCCCTGCTCGTCGCGCTGCACGCCGCGGAGCTGCCGCTCGTCGGCGGCGCGCTCGGCGACGCGAGCCCGTCGACGGGCTTCTGGGTCGCCCTCGCGGCCGTGGCGGCGCTGCTCGTCGCGGCGGGCATGTCCGCCGCGGGCGGGCGCGAAGCACCGTGATCCGCGTGCTCGTCGTCGAGTTCACCCGCCTCGACCCGGCCGCCGTCGCGCTCGGGCGCTTCCTGCGTGACGAAGGCCTCGAAGTCATCCACGCCGGACCCCTCGGCACCGTTGAACAGATCCTTCGCACCGCCGAACAAGAGGACCCGGACGCGGTCGTAGTCCTCGGTGACGAGCCGCCGGACCTGCCCGGTCTCCGTGTCTTCACCGACCCGGAAGAAGCCGCGGAGTGGGCTTCCGGTGGGCGGTCTCACACCGGTGACGCACCGTCTGACCGCGTACGGTGACCGACTTCACCAGGTGCGGAGTCCCCTGCGTCTGCGCAGGTCGCTAACCTCGACTGGTCCGACAGCGCGGTCCGGTCGCGGACCACCTGCAGTGGCGTGTCGTCAGGAGACTGGAGTAGTGGACCTCTACGAGTACCAGGCGAGGGATCTCTTCGCCGCCCACGGAGTACCGGTTCTGCCGGGCTCGGTGGCTAGCACCCCCGAAGAAGCCAAGACCGCCGCGGAGCAGATCGGCACCCAGGTCGTCGTCAAGGCGCAGGTGAAGGTCGGCGGCCGCGGCAAGGCGGGCGGCGTCAAGCTGGCCCAGACGCCGGACGAGGCGAAGGAGAAGGCGGAAGCCATCCTCGGTCTCGACATCAAGGGCCACATCACGCGTCGCGTGCTCGTGGCCGAAGCCTCGGACATCGCGTCCGAGTACTACTTCTCCTTCCTGCTGGACCGCGCGAACCGCACGTTCCTGGCGATGGCGTCCTCCGAGGGCGGCATGGAGATCGAGCAGCTCGCGGTCGAGCGGCCCGACGCGCTCGCGAAGATCCCCGTCGACGCGATCGCCGGTGTGGACAAGGCGAAGGCGCTCGAGATCCTGAAGGCCGGCAACTTCCCGGCCGACATCATCGACGAGGCCGCCGACGTCGTCGTGAAGCTCTGGGAGACCTTCGTCTCCGAGGACGCCACGCTGGTCGAGGTCAACCCGCTGGTCCGCGACCCGCAGGACAAGATCATCGCCCTCGACGGCAAGGTCACCCTCGACGAGAACGCGGACTTCCGCCAGCCGGGCCACGAAGCCCTGGTGGACAAGGACGCGGAGAACCCGCTCGAGGCGAAGGCCAAGGCCAAGAACCTCAACTACGTCAAGCTCGACGGCCAGGTCGGCATCATCGGCAACGGCGCGGGTCTCGTGATGTCCACTTTGGACGTCGTGGCGTACGCGGGCGAGAAGCACGGCGGCGTCAAGCCCGCCAACTTCCTCGACATCGGCGGCGGCGCGTCGGCCGAGGTCATGGCGGCCGGGCTGGACGTCATCCTCAACGACACCGACGTGAAGAGCGTCTTCGTCAACGTCTTCGGCGGCATCACCGCCTGCGACGCGGTGGCGAACGGCATCGTCGAGGCCCTGAAGATCCTGGGCGACGAGGCCGCCAAGCCGCTGGTCGTCCGCCTGGACGGCAACAACGTCGTCGAGGGTCGCCAGATCCTGGCCGACGCGAACCACCCGCTGGTCACCGTGGTGGACACAATGGACAACGCGGCCGACAAGGCTGCCGAGCTCGCCGCGGCAGGTGCGTGAAGATGTCGATCTTCCTGAACGAGAACAGCAAGGTCATCGTGCAGGGGCTCACCGGCTCCGAGGGCATGAAGCACGCGACCAAGATGCTGAAGTCCGGCACGAACATCGTGGGTGGCGTCAACGCCCGCAAGGCCGGCCAGACCGTCACCATCGATGGCAAGGACCTCAAGGTCTTCGGCACCGTCGAAGAGGCGATCAAGGAGACCGGCGCCGACGTGTCGGTCATCTTCGTGCCGCCGAAGTTCGCCAAGGACGCGGTCCTCGAGGCGATCGACGCCGAGATCCCGCTCGCCGTGGTGATCACCGAGGGCATCCCGGTGCACGACTCGGCCTACTTCTGGGCCCACGCCGTCGCCAAGGGCAACACGACCCGGATCATCGGGCCGAACTGCCCCGGCGTGATCAGCCCGGGCAAGTCGAACGCCGGCATCATCCCGGCCGACATCTCCGGCCCGGGCCAGATCGGCCTCGTGTCGAAGTCCGGCACGCTGACCTACCAGATGATGTACGAGCTGCGGGACATCGGCTTCTCCACCGCGGTCGGCATCGGCGGTGACCCGATCATCGGCACCACGCACATCGACGCCCTCGAGGCGTTCGAGGCGGACCCCGAGACCAAGGTCATCGTGATGATCGGCGAGATCGGTGGCGACGCCGAAGAGCGCGCCGCGGCCTACATCAAGGAGAACGTGACGAAGCCGGTCGTCGGTTACGTCGCGGGCTTCACCGCGCCCGAGGGCAAGACCATGGGCCACGCGGGCGCCATCGTGTCGGGCTCCTCCGGCACGGCCGCCGCGAAGAAGGAGGCCCTCGAGGCCGCCGGCGTCAAGGTCGGCAAGACCCCGAGCGAGACCGCCGTCCTCGCGCGTGAGCTGTACAACAGCCTCGGCTGAGCACGAACAGTAATTGCAGGTAGAGCCGGGCACCTTCACGGTGCCCGGCTCTGCCGCGTTTCGGCACGAAACCTGCCGAGGTATTCACGCGTCTGGTGGGCTGGCGGCTTGCGAGTGCGCTAGCGTTCTGCGCACACAAGCCGCCTCGTCTTCCTTGGGCGCCGCGCGTCCGAAGTGCCGGTCGAACCGACAGGAGTGCATCGATGACCTTCCCCAGCGGCGGGCCTGGCTACCCCCAGCAGGGTGGCGGCCAGCAGCCCCCCGGACCGCCGTCCAGTGGCTTCCCGGCGCAGCAGCAGCAGCCGCACTCGCACCAGGCGCCGTCCGGTGGCGGTCCCGCGGGCCTGCCGCAGAACCTGCCGCTGCTGCTCGCCCTGGTCGTCGCCGTCTTCGCCGTCGTGCAGTACTTCCTCGGCTTCTCCGACAACGGCGACGTCGGCCTCGGCGGGACGTTCCTGCTGGGCGGTGGCCTGCTCGCCGCGATGCACGCCCTGCCGAAGGGCCCGAAGACGCTGCCGTTCGCGGCCCTGTTCAGCGTCCTCGGCGCGCTCGAGGTCCTGGACTCGCTGGTCGGGATGCAGACTTCGCCCGGCATCGTCACCGTCATCCTGATCCTGGGGATCCTGCAGATGATCGCCGCGGTCGGCGCGCTGCTGATCGAGCACGACGTCATCAAGCCGCCGGCGCCGAAGCCCGCCGCGCCGTCCTACGGCGGCCAGTACGGACAGCCCGGTCAGCAGCAACAGCAGCAGTACGGCCAGCCCGGTCAGCAGTTCGGCCAGCAGGGCCACGGCCCGGCCGGTGAGCAGCAGGCGGCGCCGTTCTCGCAGCCGGGCCAGTACGGTTCGCCGAACCCGCCGTCGACCACTCCGCCGCCGGGGCAGCAGGCCACGACGTACGCCCCGCAGCAGGGCCAGTTCTTCCAGCAGCCGCCGTCGGACAACCCGGGCACCCCGCCCGGTGGCTTCGGCAAGAGCTGACTCAGCCGCTCCCGAAACACCCGCTGTGACCCTCCGTGGCACGGCGGGTGTTTTGCGTTCGCGGGTTACCCGACCGGGTGGGTTAGCTTCCCCACGTCTCCGCGCGGCGGCGAGCCTCACCCGGATGGACCAGCCCGGATGTCAGGGTGCGGATCATGGAACTGCTCACCGACGACCCCCGCCCACCGGGTGACGTCGTGGGCAGCCCCGGCACCGGGCTCTCCCGGGCGGCCCGGCTGCGGGTGCTGTTCGCCGCCGCGCTGGGCCCGCTGGTCACCGGCTACGCCGCCGTCGCGACGGTGCTGGCCCTGGTCACCCTGACCGCCGAACGCACTGCCTTCTCCGCCACCGGGGTGCTGCTGGCCGCCGGGCCCGGCTGGCTCGCCGCCCTTCAGGTGCGTGTCGGCCTAGGCGGCCATCCGCTCGGTGTGCTGCCGCTGCTGCCGACGCTCGGCGCGTTCGCCTTGGCCGCGCGGACGGCGTCCGGCGCCGTCCAGCGCCTCGGCTGCCGGTCGTTCCGCGAAGCGCTGCCCGTCCTCGTCGCGGTCGCCGGCGCGCACGCGGTGTTCGGGCTGGTCGTCGCCCTGGCGGCGCAGGGCTCGGCGGTGACGGCGAACCCGCCGGCCGCGTTCGCCGTGCCCGGGCTGCTCGCCGCAGTGGCCTCCTTCGCGGGCATCACCTGGTCATGCGGGCTGCCGGACGTCGTCGCCGAACGCCTCGACCCGCTGGCCGTGCGCGGGCTGCGGGCCGGTGCGCTGGGGCTCGCGGTGCTGCTGGCCTGCGGCGCGGCCGTGTTCACCGTCGCGACCGCCGTTTCGTGGGCGACGGTGTCCGACATCTACGAGCCCGCCTTCGGCACCAGCTTCGGGCTCTTCGTGCTTTCCGTCCTGTACCTGCCGAACGCCGTGACGGCTGCGCTGTCCTTCGTCACCGGGCCGGGGTTCTCGATCGGCTCGCTGAACGTCGGCATGTTCGGCTACCGCGGCGCCGCCGTGCCCGGCGTCCCGGTGCTCGGCGGCCTGCCCGACCACCACGCCGCGTGGTGGCCCGCGCTGCTGGTGCTGCCCACGGCGGCCGGGGTGCTGGTCGGCTGGTCGCTGCGCAAGGCCGACGCCGATCCGGCCCAGCGCATCCGCGCGGTGGCGGTGGCCGGCGCGGTCGTCGCGCTCGGCTGCGTCGTGCTGGGCACGCTGTCCGGCGGACGGCTCGGCGACGGCCCGTTCGACCCGGTGAGCGTCCCGGTCGGCGTCGCTTCGGTCGTCGCCTTCTGCTGGATCGTCATCCCGGGCTCCTTTACCGCCTTCTTCGCCGGCGAGCACGAGCCGCCCGCGCCGCCGCCGGAAGCGCTCGAAGACAACCAGGCCTTCGAGGATGCCGAAGACGTCGACGCCGATGAAGCGGCCGAAGCAGTCGAGGAACTCGAAGCGTCCGAAGAGGACGAAGAAGCCGAAGTCACCGAAGAAGAGACCGACGAGGACGCCGAGTTCGAAGCCGAGGCCGACGCCGAACTCGGCCTCGAAGAACCGGCCGAAGACGCCCCCGCCGTCGACGAGGCTGTGACCGGAGGCACCGAGACCTGCGGCGACGTCGAGCCGGACGAGGCCGACCGTTAGGGTTGACGCGACCTGGTGAAGCGCCGTGCGCCCGGCTGCGCACCGCCCGCGGCAAGGAGCCCGCTCTGTCTCAACGGTTGGACCTGCCCACTCCGGTGAAGCTCGTCGTGCTCGCGTCGGGCTCCGGCACCCTCCTGCAGGCGCTGCTGGACGCCACCGGGCGGTCCGGCTTCCCGGCCAAGGTCGTCGCCGTCGGCGCCGACCGCACCGGCATCGAGGCCCTCACCCGCGCCGAGCGCCTGAGCATCCCGTCGTTCACCGTCCGCGTCGCCGATCACCCCGACCGCGCCGCGTGGGACAAGGCGCTGACCGAGGCCGTCGCGGCGTACCGCCCCGACCTGGTCGTCTCCGCCGGGTTCATGAAGATCCTCGGGGGTGAGTTCCTCGGCCGCTTCACGGTGATCAACACGCACCCGGCGCTGCTCCCGTCCTTCCCCGGGATGCACGCGGTCCGCGACGCGCTGGAGGCCGGGGTCAAGGTCACCGGCTCGACCGTGCACTTCGCGGACGCCGGGGTCGACACCGGGCCGATCATCGCCCAGGAGGCGGTCGTCGTGGAGAGCGACGACGACGAAAACGTCCTGCACGAACGGATCAAGGCCGTCGAACGCAGGCTGCTGGTGGAAACGATCGAGCGACTCGGCCGCGGTGGCTGCGCCGTGGACGGACGAAAGGTGACATTTCGTGAGCACTGACCTGGGACGGCGCCCGGTCCGCCGGGCGCTGATCGGCGTCTCGGACAAGGCGGGCCTCCTGGACCTCGCGACCGGCCTGCACGCGGCCGGCGTCGAGATCGTCTCCACCGGCGGCACGGCGAAGGTCATCGCCGACGCGGGTGTCCCGGTCACGCCGGTCGAGCAGGTCACCGGGTTCCCGGAGTCGCTGGACGGCCGCGTGAAGACGCTCCACCCGCACGTGCACGCCGGCCTGCTGGCCGACCAGGGCAACCCCGACCACGTCGAGCAGCTGCGCAACCTGGACATCGCGGCGTTCGACCTGCTGGTGGTCAACCTGTACCCGTTCGCGCAGACCGTCGCCTCCGGCGCGAGCCCCGAGGACTGCGTCGAGAACATCGACATCGGCGGCCCGGCCATGGTCCGCGCGGCGGCGAAGAACCACGGCAGCGTGGCGGTCGTCGTCGACCCGGCCCGCTACGGCTGGGTGCTCGAGCGCGTCGCCGACGGCGGCTTCGAGTTCGAAGACCGCAAGCGCCTCGCTGCCCAGGCGTACGCGCACACGGCGGCGTACGACACGGCCGTCGCTTCGTGGTTCGCCAGTGCGTACGCCCCCGACGAGAACACTGTCGACGCCGGCTTCCCGGACTTCCTCGGCGCCACCTGGGAACGCGCCGACGTCCTGCGTTACGGCGAGAACCCGCACCAGAAGGCCGCGCTGTACAAGAGCGACCGGCCCGGCCTGGCGCACGCCGAGCAGTTGCACGGCAAGGCCATGTCGTACAACAACTACGTCGACACCGACGCAGCGCGCCGCGCCGCGTACGACTTCGCCGAGCCCGCCGTCGCGATCATCAAGCACGCCAACCCGTGCGGCATCGCGATCGGCGCGGACATCGCCGAGGCGCACCGCAAGGCGCACGCGTGCGACCCGGTTTCGGCCTACGGCGGCGTCATCGCGACGAACCGGCCGGTCAGCCGCGAGGCGGCCGAGCAGATCGCCGAGGTCTTCACCGAGGTCGTGCTGGCGCCGGACTTCGACGCCGAAGCCCTGGAGATCCTGCAGCGCAAGAAAAACATCCGGCTGCTGAAGCTGCCGGCGGCCCCGGCATTCCCGGTCGAATTCCGCCCGATCTCCGGCGGTGTCCTGCTGCAGACGGCCGACGCGATCGACGCCGCCGGGGACGACCCGGCTTCGTGGACGCTGGCCACCGGCGCGGCGGCCGACGAGCAGACCCTGCGCGACCTCGAGTTCGCGTGGCGCTCGCTGCGCGCGGTCAAGTCGAACGCCATCCTGCTGGCCGCCGACGGCGCGACCGTCGGCGTCGGCATGGGCCAGGTCAACCGGGTCGACTCGTCGCGGCTCGCGGTGGCGCGGGCCGGCGACCGGGCCAAGGGCTCGGTCGGTGCGTCGGACGCGTTCTTCCCGTTCCCGGACGGCCTGGAGGTGCTGGTCGAGGCGGGTGTCCGCGCGATCGTGCAGCCGGGCGGATCGGTCCGCGACGCCGAGGTCATCGCGGCCGCGGAGAAGGCGGGGATCACCATGTACCTGACGGGGACACGCCACTTCGCGCACTGACCCCGCGCTTCGAGAGGGAGGGCTCGATGCAGCAACCGCCGCAGTACGGCCAAGGTCGGCAGGGGTACCCGGGCCATCCCCAGCAGCCCGGGTACCCGCCTCAGGGCTACCCGCGGCAGCCGGGGTACCCGCCGCCGGGCTATCCCCAGCAGGGCTACCCTCCGCCCGGCTACGGCGGGCCGGTGGGGCCGCCGAAGAAGAAGCGCACCGGGCTGATCCTCGGCATCGTCGGTGCTGTCGTCGTGCTGGTGGGCGCGGGTATCCCGCTGGCGATCATCGCGGGCGACTACTTCGCGAGCACCGGCGCGCAGCCGTCGTCGTCGCCGGTGCCCGCCGAGTGCCAGGTCCCGGCGCAGGTGCTGGAGAAGGCCGGCTTCCCGAGCTACGCCGGCACCAGCCCCGTCGGCACGTCGTCGCCGCTGCCCGGGCTGAAGCAGATCGGCTGCGGGTTCAAGCCGGGACCCGACGAGAACGTCCGCGACGCCACCATGAGCGTCCGGATCGTCGAGTACTCCGGAGAAGACGCGCTGCAACAGGCGAAGGACAACTTCATGCCGACGAGGCCCGAGGTGGCGCCGACCGAGGTGCGCGGCCTCGGCGACAAGGCGGCGCTGGTGCACCTGGTCACGAAGAGCGCGTTCAGCGGCGCCGAGCTGCACGTGCTCAAGGGGACGAACGTCGTCACGGTCGAAGTGAACGGCTGGGACAAGGGGTTCTTCTCGAACTCGCCGATCCCGCAGCAGGAGTCGGACGACGCCGTGAAGGCGGTCGCCGCCGAGGTCGTCAAGAAGCTGCCGCGCTAGGCCGGCGCGGGCAGCGCCTTGCAGAGCGCGACCGGGAACTTCTTTTCGGCCGCCTGGATCTCGGCGCACCCGGCCGACTTGACCTGCGCGAACGCCGTCCAGCCGCCGTCGCTCCAGCGGAAAACCGAGCGGGACGGCGGTTCGGTCTGGCGCATCAGCAGGTCGAGGACCAGCCAGCCGGGGTCGCAGACGCGGGTGGTGCCCGTGCTTTCGGCACCCACGGCGGACACCGCCGCGCCGATCCACGCCGGGTCGCAGTGGTCGGCGGGCGGGGCGCAGGTGCCCTGGCGGTCGCAGTGGCCCCAGCCGGCGCCGAGCTTGTGCCAGGCGTTCGCGGCGTCGGCGTTGAGGATCACGGTCCGGTCCGCGACCGGGTCCGACGTGCTCAGCCGCAGCTCCGCGGGCACCTTGTCCTGGCAGCCGCCCGCGGCGGGCCGGGTCGAGTAGACGACGTCGGCGCGGATGTCGGTCTTCGCCTCGACGAGCTGCTCGATCCGTGGCTCCCGGACGCAGCCGGGGTCCTTGCCGGGCAGGGCGACCTCCACGAACAGGCTGTTCAGGTCCGGGCCCGGGCGGATCCCGGTGACGTCGGCGCGGAACGAGCGCCACTCCGCGCCGATGGTCGTCGGCGCCGGGGCGGCGGCCGTGGCGCCGGGCACGCCACCGCCGGCGGTCAGCACGACGGCGAGCACCGCTCCCGCCGCGACGAGGGCGCCGGCGATCCACAGGATCGGCCGGCTCCGCTGTTCGGTCATCGCCACCCCCAAGTCCACCGGCAATCTAGCCGACGCCGCAGCGTCAGCCGGGCGGCCCGGATTTCTCGCGCAGCGTGACGTCCTTGTCCAGGGGCACCGCTTTCTCCAGGTGCACCGCGCCGCGGATGTGGCCGCCGGTCGCGGGGGCGTGGGTGAGCCGGTAGCCGGCCCGCTGGTACAGCGCGATGTTGCGGGCGCTGCGGGACCCGGTGAACAGGGTGAACCGGCGGGCTTCGGCGGGTGCCGGCGCTTCGGCGTGCGCGAGCAGCCGCCGGCCCAGCCCGCGCCCGGCGAGGTCCGGCGCGACCATCAGCCTGCCGAGCTCCCAGCGGTCGCCGTCCAGCCGGGCGCGCACCGCGCCGACGAGCCGGTGGTCGTGCCGCAGGACCCACACCGACCACGTCTTCACCCAGTCGCGCACGTCCTCGAGCGTTTCGTGCAGGGCGGGGACGTCGAGGGTGTCGTTGAGGACGGCCTCCTCGACCCAGCAACAGCGTTGCAGGACCAGCAGTTCCGGGCAGTCTCCGGGCCGGGCTTCGGTGAGCTCCACGCCGGTGTGTCTATCGACCGGCCCGGGCGACGGCAACTTCATTACGGTGGCGGGGTGACCGGCTTGCCTTGCTGCGCCTGGGTTCGCTCCCCTGCCGCAAGGCTGGGCGCGGCCGGCTTTCCGGGCCGCAGACCCCACTACCGGGTGACTTGACACTCCGAGCGGTTCACGGTTGACTGTTCCTTGTCGAACAAGTGTTCGACAAGGAACCGCCGCCTTCCCCGCGGCGAACCAGCGCCGTCGGTCGCGTTTTTGGGAGAGGCTCGACCGCCGGCCTTGTCCGTGGTGGGGAGGTGCGTGCGGTGACCGCTGTGGCGGCCGCTTTGACAGAGCCGCCGGTGGCCCGGCTGGCGGCCCTGCCCGGGGTCAGCACGGCGAGCCGGGTGGCGGCCCAGGCCGAGCGGGCCCGGGCGACGGGAAGGGTGCTCCCGGTCGCCCCGGCGCTGGCCGGGCTGCTGCCCGCCGCCGGGCTCCGGCGCGGGAGCACGGTGGCGGTCCACGGGGGGACGTCGCTGCTGCTCGCGCTGCTCGCCGAGGCCACCGCCACGGGGTCGTGGGCGGCGGTGGTCGGCATGCCGTCACTGGGGCTGGCGGCCGCGGCCGAGTACGGCGTGGACCTCACCAGGGTGGCGCTGGTGCCGCGGCCGGGCGCGGAGCTCCCGGCGGTGGTCGCGGCGTTGCTCGACGGCGTGGACCTGGTGGCGGTCCACTCGGAGACGGTGCACGCCACACTGCAGCCGGCGGTGGCGCGGCGGCTGTCCGCACGGGCCCGCCACCGTGGCGCGGTATTGCTGGCATTCGGCGCCTGGCCGGGCGCGGACGTCGAGCTGTCGTGCCGCCGCGAGTCGTGGTCGGGTCCCGAGGGCGGCTCGGGTCCCAACATAGGCTACGGCCACCTCCGGGAGCGCCGGGCCCTGGTCCGCGCCCGAGGCCGCGGCGCGGCGGCCCGTCCGGTCACGGCGGAGCTCTCCCTCCCGGCCGCGGACGGCTCGGTGACCCAAGCGGTCCCGCGCCTCCAGCTCCACGAGGAGGCCACGGCATGACGCCCCAGTTTCGTCCAAACAGGACAGTCACCGCTTCCCGCCACTGCGGCCTGACGCCGTGTCGTCCCCCCAATCACGCGTGTCGGCTCTCCAATCACACGAGTCGACGGTCTGATCACGCGAGTTCGCTTCCGGGGTGCGCGATCCGGCGGTCCGAGTGCGCGAGCCGACCGTCTGGGTGCGGCCGCGGTTCACTCCGTCACCGCAGCACTGGCTGCGTTCGGGGCCGGCTCCGGGAGGCCACATGACCGTCCCGGCTCAACGCGCCGCCGCCGACACCCCCACCCGGATGCTGGTCCTGTGGTGCCCCGACTGGCCCGTCGTCGCGGCCGCGGCTGCCGGTGGGGCACCCGCGACCCAGCCCGCCGCTGTCTTCAGCGCCAACCGGGTCGTTGCCTCGAACGCCGTCGCGCGGCGGGGTGGGGTCCGGCGGGGGATGCGGCGGCGGGAGGCGCAGTCGAACTGTCCGGAACTGGCCGTCTTCAGCGCGGACGACGGCCGGGACGCGCGGCTCTTCGAAGCCGTCGCGCGGGCCGTCGAGGCGCTCGTTGTCGGCGTCGAGGTCGTTCGGCCGGGCTTGGTGGCGGTGCCCGTCGCGGGCGCCGCGGGCTACTTCGGTGGTGAACACGCGCTGGTCGAGCGGCTCGTCGACGAGGTGTCCGCCGCGGCCGGCGTCGAGAGTCAAGCGGGTGTCGCCGAGGGGCTGTTCGCCGCGACGCTCGCCGCCCGGCGGGGCACGTTCGTCGACCCCGGGTGCGTTGCCGAGTTCCTCGCGCCGTTGCCCGTCACCGAGCTCGACCAGCCCGGTAGCGACCGTGCGGAACTGGCCGACCTGTTGCGCCGCCTCGGTTTGAAGACGCTCGGTGCGTTCGCCGCCCTCTCGGAGCGCGACGTCGCCAACCGGTTCGGCACGGCCGGGGTGCTCGCTCACCGGCTGGCGCGCGGACATTCCGAACGGCCGCCGCTGCGCCGCCGGCCGCCGCCGGAGCTGACTCTGGCCGAGGAGTTCGACCCGGTCGTCGAGCGGGTCGACGTCGCCGCGTTCCTCGCCAAGGGCCTCGCGACGCGGTTCTGCGCCGGTCTCGCCGGGCACGGCCTGGCCTGCACCCGGCTCGGCATCTACGCGGTCACCGAAGAAGGCGAACACCTCGGCCGGGTGTGGCGGTGCGCGGAACCGCTGACCCCCGCCGGCGTCGCCGACCGCGTGCGCTGGCAGTTCGAGGGCTGGCTGCGCGCCGCGCCGGGGCAGCGCCCGACGTCCGGCGTGGTGCGGCTGCGGCTGGAGCCCGAGGAACTCGTCGAAGGCCGGTCACTGCAGCTCGACCTGTGGCAGAACGGCGGTTCCGACGAAGCCGACGAACGCGCGGCTCGCGCGTTCGTCCGGGTCCAGGGCCTGCTCGGCCCCGAAGGCGTGGTGACGCCGGTGCTCGAGGGCGGCCGCGACCCGGCGGGCCGCGTCCGGCTGGTGGCCTGGGGCGACCCGCGCGAGCGGACGACGCCACCGGACGCGACCTGGCCGGGACGGCTGCCGGCCCCGTCCCCGGCGACGGTGCTCGATCGGCCGGTGCCCGCCCAGGTCTTCGACGCCGAGGGCCGGCCCGTCGGGATCACCGGCCGCGACCAGGTCACCGCGCCCCCGCACCGGCTGAGCATCGCCGGCGGGCCGCGCCGGGACATCGTCGCCTGGGCGGGCCCCTGGCCGACGGCGGCCGGCCGCCGTCGCCCGGGCCCACGGCGCGCACGGTTGCAGCTGGTGCTGGCGGCGGAGGAAGGCGAGCCACCCGAGGCGGTGCTGGCGTACTGCGCGGGCACGGAAAATCCACTGTGGACGGTCGAGGGAGTGTACGACTGAGCATGGACGAGGACTACGCACGGAAGCTGCGAAACTGGCTGCGCGCCGAACCGGGGGCAACACCTCGCCGGCCCGCGGAGGAGCGCGAGTGGCTACGGGAAATTCCGGAGCCCGGCTCCGCCGCGGACGAACGGGAACGGCCGCCCGGCCGGCAGCTCCCGGGAACCGAGCTTGCTGCCGATGCCGGCCGGCCAGTCGACCGGCGGATTTCCGAGCCCGGCTCGGACGGAACCTGGTCGGTCCGCGGGCAACTGCCTGCCGCACACCCCGCCACCGACGAAGAGTGGATCTGCCCGGTGATCGCTCTTCCGGTCCCACGCTCCTCCCGGGAAAACGGCTGCCGCATGAGCGAGGCCGAAGCCAGCAGCCGGCGGAACCACCCGACGAACCGGGCCCGCCGCGAAGAACCGACAGACGCGCCCGATCGTCGCCCGATGAGCGAAGCCGAGGCTCGCAGCCGCTGGAACCACCCGACGAACTGGCACCGCCGCCGCCGCGAAGCCGGCCAGCCGCAGCGAGACAACCCCGGGAGCCGGTGAATGGGCTGGAACAACCCACCCGTCCGGTGGAAGGATCTCGCCCGCACCCTGGCCGGTGGCGTCGGTCTCCCGCCCGGCGATCACGGTGACAGTCCCGCCTGGGGCCGTCACCGCGAGGGCTACCGGCGGCCCGATGACCTCCCCGCGCGCAGCACCGACGACGGCGGCGAAGCCGTCCGCGTGCCCTACGCCGAGCTGCACTGCCACTCCAACTTCAGTTTCCTCGACGGTGCCAGCCATCCCGAGGAGCTCGTCGAAGAGGCCGCGCGCCTCGAGCTGGACGCCATCGCCCTCACCGACCACGACGGCATGTACGGCGTCGTGCGCTTCGCCGAGGCAGCCCGGGAACTGGGCGTCAACACCGTGTTCGGCACCGAACTCAGCTTCGGGCTCCCCGGCCCGCAGAACGGCGTCGCCGACCCCGAAGGCGAACACCTCCTCCTGCTGGCCCGCGGCGACCAGGGCTACCGGGCCCTCTGCCGCGCCATCACCGCCGGCCAGATCCACGAGCGGGCCGAGAAGGGGAAACCGACCTACGACCTCGGTGCGGTCGCCGAGGAGGTCGCCGGGCAGTGCGTGGTGCTGACCGGGTGCCGCAAAGGCGCGGTGCGCTCGGCGCTCGTCACGCACGGCCCGGCGGCGGCCGCCGACAAGCTGAAAGAACTCGTCGACCGGTTCGGCCACGACAACGTCTACGTCGAGCTCACCGACCACCGCCAGCCGCTCGACAGCACCCACAACGACCTCCTCACGCGACTCGCCGAGGACCTGAAGCTGCCGACCGTCGCCACCACCGCCGCGCACTACGCCCGGCCCGAACGCGCCCCGCTGGCCGACGCGCTCGCCGCCATCCGGGCGCGCCGCGGTATCGACGAACTCGAAGGCTGGCTCCCCGCCGCCGGGACGGCGTTCCTGCGCAGCGGCGCCGAAATGGACGTCCTGTTCCGGCGCTATCCCGGCGCGGTCCGCCGCGCCGCACTCCTGGGCATGGAATGCGCGTTCCCGCTCAAGCTGATCGCCCCGAAGCTGCCGCCCTTCGACGTCCGCGATGGCCACACCGAGACGACCTACCTGCGCCATCTAACAAAAGAAGGTGCGAAGGAGCGGTTCGGCGGCAAAGAGCACGAGGAGAAAGCCAAGGCACAGATCGAGCACGAACTGGCCATCATCGAGGAACTCGGCTTCCCCGGGTACTTCCTGATCGTCTGGGACATCGTGCGGTTCTGCAACGAAAACAAGATCCTCTGCCAGGGCCGCGGCTCGGCCGCGAACTCGGCCGTCTGCTACGCCCTCGGCATCACGAAGGTCGACTCGGTGGCCAACAAGCTGCTCTTCGAACGCTTCCTCGCCCCCGACCGCGACGGCTATCCCGACATCGACCTCGACATCGAGTCCGACCGCCGCGAGGAGGCCATCCAGTACGTCTTCGAGAAACACGGCCGCCTGCGCACCGCCCAGGTCGCGAACGTGATCACCTACCGCGCCCGGTCCGCCGTCCGCGACGCCGCGAGAGCGCTGGGCTACTCACCGGGCCAGCAGGACGCCTGGAGCAAGCAGATCGACCGCTGGGGCTCGTTGCGCAGCACGGAAAAAGACCACGACCACGACATCCCGGACGACGTCGTCCAGCTCGCCTTCGCGCTCGAGGACTTCCCACGGCACCTCGGCATCCACTCCGGCGGGATGGTCATGTGCCACGAGCCGGTGAGCCAGGTCGTGCCGGTCGAGTGGGCGCGGATGGCGAACCGCAGCGTGATCCAGTGGGAGAAGGAGGACTGCGCCGCCGCCGGGCTCGTCAAGTTCGACCTGCTCGGGCTCGGCATGCTCTCGGCGCTGCACTACATGCTCGACCTCGTCGAGGAGTACAAGGGCGAGAAGGTCGACCTCGCCGAGCTGGACCTCACCGACGGCAACATCTACGACATGCTGTGCCGCGCCGACGCGATCGGCGTGTTCCAGGTGGAGAGCCGGGCGCAGCTGGCCACGCTGCCCCGCCTCAAACCCACGACGTTCTACGACCTCGCCGTCGAGGTCGCGCTGATCCGGCCCGGCCCGATCCAGGGCGGCTCGGTGCACCCGTACATCCGCCGCAAGCAGGGGATCGAGGAGTGGGACTTCGACCACCCGCTGCTGGCGACGGCCCTGGGAAAGACCCTCGGCGTGCCGCTGTTCCAAGAGCAGATGATGCAGATCGCGCTGGACGTCGCGAACTTCACCGCGGCCGAAGCCGACCAGTTGCGGCACGCGATGGGCTCCAAACGGTCCGACCGGAAGATGGACCGGCTGCGGCAGCGGTTCCTCGACGGCGCCGTCGCGAACGGCGTCGACGACGAACTCGCGCAGAAGATCTTCCTGAAACTCAAGGCCTTCGCGAACTTCGGCTTTCCCGAGAGCCACGCGCTGAGCTTCGCGCACCTGGTCTTTTCCAGTGCCTACTTCAAGTTCTACCACCCGGACGCGTTCCTGGCGGGCCTGCTGCGCGCGCAGCCGATGGGGTTCTACTCACCGCAGTCGCTGGTCGCCGACGCGCGGCGCCACGGCGTCACCGTGCACGGCCCGGACATCAACCGCAGCCTGCCGCACGCCACCCTGGAACCGGGCACCGGGAAGTTCCACGACGTGCGCACTGGGCTGAGCACCGTGCGCAAGATCGGGGAAGACGTCGCGGAGCGGATCGTGGCCGAGCGAACCGGGCACGGCCACTACACCGACATGGCCGACGTCGCCCGCCGCGTGCGGCTGACGACCCCGCAGATCGAAGCCCTGGCCACGGCCGGTGCGTTCGCCGGCTTCGGCGGCGACCGCCGCCAGGCGCTGTGGACCGCGGGCGCGGTCGCCGGGGAACGCCCGGAGAAGCTGCCCGGCCTGGTCGGCGCGCCGGCGCCGGTGCTGCCCGGGATGGACGGCCTCGACGTCGCGGCCGCGGACGTCTGGGCGACGGGCGTGTCGCCGGGCAGCTACCCGACCGAGTTCATCCGCGACCGCCTCGACGAGCTCGGCGTCGTCACGGCGAACCGCCTGGCCGCCCTGGACGACGGCGCGCGCGTGCTGATCGGCGGCGCCGTCACGCACCGGCAGCGCCCCGCCACCGCCGGCGGGGTCACCTTCCTCAACATCGAGGACGAGACGGGGATGGTCAACGTGATCTGCACGCTCGGCCTGTGGCAGCGCTACCACCGCGTCGCGCGCGCCAGCCCGGCGTTGCTGATCCGCGGGGTGGTGGAGAAGGCCGACGGCGTCGTCAGCGTCCTCGCCGACCGCGTCGAGGCACTGCCGATGCGGATCAAGGCGAAGTCGCGGGACTTCCGGTGACTCAGGGCCGCCGGACGATCGTGATGATCTCCGGGCTGGTCTCCGTCACCGGGCCGCGGTCCCAGTAGCCGTACTGCTCGTCGACCACCAGCCCGGCTTCCGCGACGAACTCGCCCAGCGACGCGACGTCGAGGAACCGCAAGGTGGTCTCGCTGAACTGGGGTGCGTCCCAGCTCGGGCTCTCGTACGTCGTCTTGAAAGTGACGTACCCATCCTCGAACGCCCCGGCGTCGTTCCACGACCGGACCTCCCCGGCTTCCCAGACGTTCGAAGGCGTCCAGCGCTCCCAGGCGCGGGCCGCGGGGTTGCGCGTGTCGAAGCCGAACCGGCCACCGGGACGCAATGCGCGACGGATCGCCGCGAAGGCCGTGCGCAGTTCGTCGTCGGTGAGCAGCACCTGGAACGCGTGCCCGGTCATCACGGCGAAGTCGAACTCGCCGTCCCAGGCCGCGGTCGACAAATCCCCGTGCACCCACTCGATGTCGTCGCGACGGCGGGCCTGGGCGAGCATGCCTGCCGCCGGGTCGATGCCGGCGAGCCGTCCGGCGTGGCCGGACTCGCGCGCCCAGTGCAGCAGCGATCCGGTGCCGCAGCCGACGTCAAGGACGGACTCGGCGGCCATGATCATGGGGAGGTAGAACTCGTAGTCGCCGCCGCTCTCCCGCGGGTTGAAGGCGTCGTACAGCGAGGCGAGCTCGTGGTCGGCATACGCGTGGTCGGGCATTCCGTCACCGTAATGATCTCCACGCGAGGCCTCATCCGGTTTTCGCGGCGGCCAGGATCTGACCTATTATCGGTCATCGGCCGGGACACCGCCGGCCGGGTGCGCGACCCGTTCGGCAACCTCTGGTGGATCCAGACCCGGCTGGAGAACCTGGACGAAGCCGAGATGACGCGTCGCGCGCAGCTGCCCGAGTACGTCGAGGCGATGAACTACGTCCAGGGCGCGAAGCTCTAGTCGCAGGTGTGGCACCCTGGGGCCGTGCTGGAGACCGGGGAGGACTACCGCGAAGCGGTGTTGTCCGGGCAGTGGTGGGAAAAGCGCCGGTTCACCGGCTGCGACTTCACCGGAGCGGACCTGAGCGGGCTGCGGACGCGCGGCTGCACCTTCGACGACTGCGTGTTCGGCCGGGCCGACCTGTCGCGCTCGCGGCACGACGCGTCGGCGTTCCGCTCGTGCACCTTCGACCGGACGGTGCTGGTGGAAAGCCGCTGGACGGCGTGTTCGCTGCTGGGCTCGTCGTTCACCGACAGCGGGTTCGGCGGGATCGCGCTCACCGAGTGCGATCTCTCCCTGGCGTCGCTGGCGAAGGCGCGGCTGCGCCGGCTGGGGCTGTCGGGCCTGCGGCTGCGGGAAGCCAACCTGACCGAAGCCGACCTCACCGGCGCCGACCTGCGCGGCAGCGACCTGACCGGCGCCCGCCTGCAGGGCGCGAAGTTCGAGGGCGCCGACCTGCGCGGCGCGCGTCTCGACGCGAACGCCCTGGTCCAGGCCGACCTGCGGGGTGCCGAGGTCGACGTCGAGACGGCGATCGCCTTCGCCGCCGCCCACGGCCTCGTCATCCGCTGAAAACCGTTGAAACGGGAAGACCGGCGGCCGGAGCCGCCGGTCTTCCCGGATCGAGTCAGTCGACCGGGGGCTCGCCCGGGTCGAGTTCGATCAGGTCACCCTCGGCGAGGAGTTCCTCGATCGACGCCGGCAGCAGGTACGCCGACCCGCCGCCCGGCTGGTTGAACCACGGGATCGCGACGCCCGCCAGCGCCTCCAGGGGCCGTTGCACCCGGTAGACGTGGTACGGGCGGTTCACCCACTCGGGCACCAGCGAACGCTCGGCGAACGGGGTGCCCGCCGCGTACGTCAGGTTGCCGTTCGGGCCGCCGAAGCGGTCCAGTTCGCTGCCCGCGGGCAGCTCGCGCAGCTCCTTGCCGCGGAACAGCGTCAGCGGCGGTTCGCCGCCCATCGGCGCGATCGGCCACTGCTGCTGGCCACCGCCTCCGCCGCCGTTGACCCCCGGGCGAGCCGGTTCTTCCCGGCGCGGCGGCGCGGGCAGCGCCGGCGGCGGGACCGGCGGCGCCGCAGGTGTCATTGCCGGCGCCAGGATGGTCGGAGCCGAAGCCGGCGGCTCACGCCGGGGCGGCGGCCCGGCGGCGGGCGGCGGACCCGCCTGCTGCCGGTCACGCACCGGTTCCGGTCCGGCCGGGACCGGCGCGGGCGGGGCGGGCTGACGCGGCGGCGCCGGCGGCTCGTCGTCCTCGAGGTCGCCGAACAGCTCGTCGGCGCTGGTGAACGCCGTCTGCTCCTGGGCGGGCACCGGTTCGGGCTTGCGGACCGGGTACGACCCGGTCGCGATCTCGGGCGACAGCGTCGCGACGACCCGCTGCGGCGCCGGCTCGGGTTCGGGTTCCGGCTCGGGCTCCGGCGGCTCCTCGGCGGGCACGTGGCCCTCCGGGTGCAGCAGCAGCTTGCCGAGCATGAACGCGGCCGCGTCTTCGGCGTCGCCGAACACGGCGGGGTTGCTGAGCTTGCCGTCGTACCAGCCGACGCGCCAGCCGTCCTCGACCTCCTCGACGCTCCACCCGTGTTCGGCGGGTTCGCCCAGCTTGTAGCTGCTTTCGGGCACGTCGAGGTCGTCCAGTTTGGTCTGGAGGCCGGCGAGCACCGGGTGGTCCGGGGTTTCGCGGCGCAGCGCCCGGCGGCCGGACCGGGGAGCCTGCGGCGGTGCGGGCGGCTCCGCCTGGGCGGCGGGCTGGGGGAGCACCGGCTCGGGCACCGGCAGCACGCCCGGCACCTCGGGCTGGGTGATCATGGTCGGCGGGCCGGGGTCGAACGCGGGCTGTTCGTCGCGCCGCGGCGGCTGGAAGGCGTGCTCGTCTTCGTGCCGCGGCGGCGGGCCCGGGTCGAACGCCGGCTGCTCCTCCCGCCGCGGCGGGAGGAAGGCATGCTCGTCATCGTGGTGCGACGGCGGGCCGGCGTCGAACGCGGCGTGCGCCGGCTCCTCGGCCGGCGGCCCGGCGTCGAACGCGGCCGGCTCGTCCGCTTCCTCGTGCCGGGACGGACCCGGATCGAACCCAGCCGGCTCGGCCGCCTGGAAGCCGTGTGACGGGGTGTCGTCGCGCGGCGGCTGGAACGCGGCGTGCTCGTCGTCCGCCCGGGCCGCGAAGGACTCGTCGCGCGGCGCCTCCTCCTCGTGCCCGATCGGCTGGTCGGGCACGTACACCGCGGTCTCGTCGAGGTCGGGCACCCGGCCCGGCTCCGGCGACGTGCCGTTCGAGCCCACGGCGTGCTCGGGGTGCTCGTACTCCTCGCCGTAGGAGTCCTCCTCGGCGAAGCGGTCGTCGAACTCCTGGTCGTCGTAGCCCTCCTCGGCGTACTGACCCTCTTCGACGTATTCGTGCTCTTCGGCCGGGGCCTCCGGCTCGGGGGCGTGCGCCGCGAGCGGCGGCTCCACCGGCGCGGGCGGCTCCGACTGTTGCGGCTGCTGCTGTGGCGGCGCGGCGGGCGGGACCGGGGCGGCCATGGCCGGCGGCGGGCCCGCGGGGACCAGCTGCTGCGGGGGCGGACCCTGCGGCGGCAGGCCTTGCGGCGGGGGCCCCTGGGGCGGCGGCCCGGCCGGGCGCTGCTGCTGAGGTGGCGGCTGGCTGCCCCGCGTCAGGTACGCGGCGGCGGCCTGCAGCGTCGGCTCGTCGATCGGCGGCAGCGAGAAGCCGACCGAACGGACGTGCTCGACGAGGTCCGGTTCGGGCGAAACGCCGTACTTGTGCAGGTAGAAGTTGACGGCGGCGGGCCAGATCCACTGGCCGTCGCTGTGGAAGGCGACCGGGACGGTGGCCTCCGGCGTCGCGGCGAGGCGGTCGATGTCGTAGCCGCGCTCGGGCACCACCAGCGGCGCGTGCTCCAGGTACTCCAGCAGGCGGTCCTGCTCGTCGACCTCGAGGTCGGGCCGGTTGATCACGGGTCGGCCCGCCGGGCCGACGGTGTCGAAGATCCGGGCGATCCGGAAGTGCGGCCCCGGCTGCTCCGGGCCGAGCCCGGACATCCGGCGGATCAGCCATTCGGGGACGTTCTCCTCGGTGCGCGGGAACATCCGCAGCTCGTCGGAGTAGGCCTGCGGCGGTGGCGCGAGGTTCCACACCGGTTCGTCGCGGTTGTACTCGAGGTTGTAACTGGACGGATGGTCGAGCTGGTAGCGCGCGTTGAACCAGGTGCCCCGGCCGTCGCGGTACATGCCCCCGCGCAGCCTGCCGAAGAGGGTCGCGATGTCATGGGTGGCGAGCCACTCGTGCACCGTGCCGTCCTCGGTGACGATCTCGCCGGTCAGCTCGTGGTACCTGCCGACGGCTCGGTACTCCGCGGTGACCTTGCGCCAGTCGCGCGGGGCGGCACGGAGCAGAGCAAGTCCGATCTGCTTGACCAGGGTGTCCTGCTCGGTCGCGTTCAGCTGCGTCGTCGGTTGTGCCACCCGCACATTTTGACTGTTCGCGCGCGTGAGTGCACCCCGCATGTGGGTTTTGCCGCCCGGCCCCCCGGTGGCACACGCTCTGACCTCGCGTGATGCGACATGTCTTAGATCACAGCTTGATCGCGGCCGGTGTCGCGAATGGACCGTCTGGGGTAGCGAGCACTCTACGCGCTGCGACCGGTCACGCCTGGAAGCGACGCGCGGGGGTCGCTTTGCCAGAATGGGGCGCGTGACGGCGAAGATTCTCGACGGCAAGGCGACCAAGAACGCCATATTCGCGGAGCTCGAGCCCCGCGTCGCGGCACTGGCCGCGAAGGGGGTGACGCCGGGCCTGGGCACCGTCCTGGTCGGCGACGACCCGGGCTCGCACTCGTACGTGCGGATGAAGCACGCCGACAGCGGGAAGATCGGGATCAACTCGATCCGCCGTGACCTGCCTGCCGACATCAGCCAGGAGAAGCTCGAAGCTGTCATCGACGACCTGAACGCCGACCCGGCCTGCCACGGCTACATCGTGCAGCTGCCACTGCCGAAGCACCTGGACGCGAACCGCGTGCTGGAGCGGATCGACCCGGAGAAGGACGCCGACGGCCTCGCGCCGGTCAGCCTCGGCCGCCTGGTGCTCGGCCAGCGCGGCGCGCTGCCGTGCACGCCGTACGGGATCATCGAGCTGCTCAAGCGCCACGGCGTCGAGCTGAACGGCGCGCGTGTCACCGTCGTCGGCCGCGGCATCACCGTCGGCCGGACGCTGGGCCTGCTGCTGACCCGCCGCAGCGAGAACGCCACGGTGACCCTGTGCCACACCGGCACCCGCGACCTCGCGGCCGAGGTCCGCCGCGCCGACGTCGTGGTCGCCGCGGCCGGGGTACCCGGGATCATCACGCCGGACATGGTCGCCCCGGGTGCCGCGGTGCTCGACGTCGGCGTGTCCCACGTGGACGGCAAGCTCACCGGCGACGTCCACCCGGGAGTCGCCGAGGTCGCGGGCTGGATCTCGCCGAACCCGGGCGGGGTCGGCCCGATGACGCGGGCGATGCTCGTCAGCAACGTCGTCGAGGCGGCGGAACGCTCGGTTCAAGGCTGATGACCGTGACCGGGGACCGGCGGGACATCGGCGACCGCCGGAGCGGGCAAGGCCGGTTCACCCAGCTGCCGTTCGCGATGGTGCTGCTGGTGGTGGCCGTCGCCGCGTTGCGGATCTTCCAGTACCACTGGCGGGAGGGCGCGGCGCTGATCGGCGCCGCGCTCCTCCTCGCCGCGGTGCTGCGGGCGGTGCTGCCGACCGCCAGGGCCGGCCTGCTCGCGATCCGCGGCAAGGTCGTGGACATCGTGACCTTCACCGGGCTCGCGGCGGCCGTGCTCTACGTGGCCCTGACGATCATCGGCGGCCCGTTCGGCTCCTCTTAGGACGCCATCGCGAGTTCACGTCGGCGCTCCACCTTGGCTTCGCGGCGGTCCAATGTGCCCGATACGACGGCCAGCGTGAGTCCGAAGACGGCGAGGAGCGCGCCGACCCAGTTGGGGGCGACCAGGCCGAGGCCGCCGGCGATCACCAGGCCGCCGAGGTAGGCCCCGATCGAGTTGGCGATGTTGAACGCGGACTGGACGGCGGCCGACACCAGGGACGGAGTGCCGCCCGCCTTCTCCATGATCCGCGCCTGCATCATCGGGCCGATCATGAACCCGGCGACGCCGACGAAGAAGATCGTGATCGCGGCGCCGACCTTGCCCTGCGCGGTGATGGTGAAGATGCCCAGCACGGACGCCAGCGCCAGCAGGGCGATGTAGAGGCTCGGCATCAGCGCGCGGTCGGCCAGCCGGCCGCCGAGCAGGTTGCCGATCGTCATGCCGACGCCGGCCAGCGACAGCAGCAGCGTGACGTTCGACGGCGAGTAGCCGGCGACGTCGGTCAGCATCGGCGTGATGTAGGACAGGCAGGCGAACACGCCGCCGAGTCCGAACGTGACGATCGCCAGCGCCAGGTGCACCTGCGGGCGCTTGAACGCACCGATCTCGTTGCGCAGCGACGCCTCCGCGGTGGGCTTGCCCTGGTGCGGGACGAGCTTCGCGATGGCCGCGATGGCGACCAGCCCGATCACGGCGACGACGCCGAAGGTGGCGCGCCAGCCGACCTGCTGGCCGAGCAGCGTGCCCAGCGGCACGCCGATGACGTTCGCCAGGGTCAGGCCGAGGAACATCATCGACACGGCCTTGGCGCGTTCGCCGTGGCCGACGAGGCTCGAGGCGACGACGGCCCCGGCGCCGAAGAACGCGCCGTGGGGCAGGCCGGCGAGGAACCGGAACGCGATGCCGAACTCCTGGTTCGGGGACAGCGCGAAGAGGGCGTTGCCCACCGTGAACAGGCCCATCATGGCCAGCAGCATGGTTTTGCGCGGCAGCCGGACGGCGACCGCGGTGAGCAGCGGGGCGCCGACGACGACGCCGAGGGCGTAAGCGGAGATGAGGTGGCCGGCGGTCGGGATGTCGACGCCGAAGTCGGCGGCCGCCTGGGGCAGCACGCCCATCATGACGAACTCGGTGGTCCCGATGCCGAAAGCTCCGATGGCGAGCGCGAGCAGCGCGACGGGCACGGCACTCCTTCCAGGGTGGGTAAACGATTACTGGGCCGATCTCTGGATCGGTTCAGTAAGGGGGCATAAAGAGAGGCAGTCATCCGGCCCCAGCGCCGTGAGCTGCCTACGTCCTAGTTCAACAAGCGAAGGGGGCTGTTGTCATCCCGATATCGCGTGACGATCCACACCGTAACGCCGTGATCAGCGCCGAGCGGCCAGAACGCCGTCCAGCAGGCCCGGGAACAGGGCGTCAAGATCGTTGCGCCGCAACGAGTTGAACCGCGTGGTGCCTTCCTGGCGGCCGGCGACGACGCCGGCCTGGCGCAGGATGCTGAGGTGGTGGGTGATTGTGGACTTCGTCACCGGCACGGTCAGGCCGCTGCACGAGATTTCCCGATCGGCCGCCGCGAGCTGGCGGACGATGGCCAGCCGCACCGGGTCGGCGAGGGCGCGGAGCACGCCTTCGACGGTGATCTCCTCCTGCGCCGGGTAGTAGAGCGGCGGCAGGGTTCCGTGCTTGGCCATGGCGTCCATTGTACGACGGTGGTCGAAATTATGGCAGCACCGTAGTACGGTGACTGTCGAACTACGATGTCCGTCGAACCAATCGCCTGCTCGCTTGGGGGCTCAGCCCATGTCCGCACCTGCTTCGCCGAGGATTTCGGTCCTCGCCTTCGGCGCCTTCGGTGTCGGGACCAGCGGCTACATCGTCGCCGGGCTGCTGCCCGCGCTGACCGGCGAGCTGCACGTCTCGGCCACCGCGGCGGCCCAGCTCGTGACCGCCTTCGCCATCGCGTACGCGATCGGTTCGCCGCTGTTCGCCGCCGCCACCGGCACCTGGGAACGCCGGACGCTGCTGGTCGCCGCGCTCGCCGTCACCGGCGCCGGCAACCTGTTCGCCGCGCTCGCGCCCGGCTACGGCTCCCTGCTGGTGGCCCGGGTGGTCACCGCGGTCGGCGCCGCGGTGTTCACCCCGGCGGCGAGCGCGGTGGCGGCCGAGCTGACCGCGCCCGAACGCCGTGGCCGCGCCGTCGCGCTGGTGTTCGGCGGCCTGACGGTCGCGCTCATCTTCGGCGTCCCGCTCGGCAGCCTCATTTCGCAGCACCTCGGCTACCGGACGGCGTTCGCGCTGGTCGCGGTGTTCTCGCTGGCGAGCGCGCTGGCCGTGCGGTTCGCGCTGCCTCCGGTCGCCGCCCCACCGCGGGTTGGTCTCGCCGAGCGGTTCGCCGCGGGCCGCGACCCGCGGGTGCTCGTCATGCTGGCCACGACGGTGCTCGCCTGCCTGGCCGCGTTCATGGTCTACACGTTCGTCTCGCCGCTGCTGGCCGCGACCGCGGGCGTGCACGGCACGACCGTGACGGTGCTGCTCTTCTGCTACGGCGTCGGCGGCGCGGTCGGCAACTTCGCGGGCGGCCGGGTGACCGACCGCTGGGGCTCGCGGACGCCGCTGCTCGTGGTCACCGTGGCCATCACCGCCATCATGGCGTTGCTGCCGCTGACGACGGTGACGCCGGTCGCGGCCGGGATCTCGCTGTTCGTGTGGGGCCTGGCGACCTGGTCGTTCAACCCGCCGGTGCAGCACCGCCTGATCGAGCTGGCGCCGGGACACGCCGGTCTGGTGCTCTCGCTCAACGCGTCCGCGATCTACCTCGGCGTCGGCCTGTCCGGCGTCGTCGGCGGCGCGGTGCTGGCGGGTGGCGGGCCGCTGCTGCTGCCCGAGGTCGCGGCCGCGCTGACCCTCGTGGCCCTGCTGCTGGTGGGCGTGGCGTGGGGGCGCGCCCGCGAGCCCCGGGAACAGGTCGCGGTCTAGTCGGCGTGCGTCAGGACTTCGCAGTCGGGCCCGGGATAGACGAGTCCTTCGTGCCCGTCGGCGAACCGCACCAGATAGGGCGGCGCGCCATCGGGCCCGCGGACCTCGAGGATCTCGCCGTGCTGCTCGGCCGAGCCGACCGTCCGGCCGTGCACCTGGATCTCGTCTCCTACTCCTGCGTGCATGGGCTTCACCTCCGTGTCCAGGGTAAGAGCGAAACCGGCCACGGGGACCCCCGCGAACGGGTTAGACTCGGGACATGGTCAGCGAATTCGGAGGCGCCGCGCCTCGGCGCCGGTGAGCCCTTCGGTCCGGGTCCGTACGCCCAGTGAGCTGCGGAACACCCGGCGGAGCAAGGCACATTCCTGTTGGGGTCACCTGGTGGCCGCCCCGCTGTGGCCGTTGCACGGCGCGAACCTCGGCACCCTCCTGCGCACGTGCGACGCCGTCGGCGCGTGCCTCGCCGCACCGCGGTACCCGTGGGTGCCCGAAGCGTTGCGGAGAGGAAACACGTTGCGGCGCCCGGCATGCGTGCACTGGGTCCACGACCCGCCGGGGTGGCTGGCGCGCGAGCGGGCGGCGGGCACGAAGGTGGTCGGCGTCGAACTCGCCGAGGAAGCGGTCCGGCTGGCCGACCTGCCCGCGGCCCGCGGCCGCACGATCGTCGTGCTCGGCCACGAGCAGACCGGGATCCCACCGGAAGCCCTCGACCTGCTCGACACCGTCGTGGAGATCCCGATGGTGGGCACCGGCGCCAGCCTGAACGTCGCCGTGGCGGGCAGTCTCGTGCTGTACAAGCTCGCCGGTCTGCTGTGAGAAGTCTCGAGTGGACGGTCGCGGAAAACGCGGCGTGGTGCGACCTGGTGTGCGCCGTCGCCGAGCTGGGTGCGTCAGCCCGGCTTGGCCGCGGCTTTGGCGGCCTTCTTGAACGCGCGGACCTCGCCGAGGGTTTCGGCGCTCGTGACGTCCGCGATCGACCGGCGCGAGCCGCGGTCGCCGTACGCGCCCGCCGCCTCGCGCCAGCCCTTCGGCTGGATGCCGCGCTGCTTTCCCAGCAGGGCCAGGAAGATCTTGGCCTTCTGCTCGCCGAACCCGGGCAGGGCCCGCAGCCGCTTCAGGACTTCCGGGCCGTCGGGTTTCGGGCGCCCGTCGAGCCAGATGCCCTCCGTGCGGCCGTCGTACGTCTCGATGATGTGCTGCGCGAGCGCGTGGACGCGGCGGGCCATCGAACCGCCGTAGCGGTGGATCGCCGGCGGCACCACGCACATCTCGACGAACTTCTCGACGTCGGTCGCGGCGATCTTCGCCAGGGAGAAGCCGTCCATCCGGTCGGCGATCTTCCGCGGGCCGGCGAACGCGTGCTCCATGGGGAACTGCTGGTCCAGGAGCATCCCGACGAGCAGGGCGAACGGGTCGTCGTTCAGCAGCTTGTCGGCCGCCGGGTCGCCGGTCAGGTGCAGTTCGCGCAGCATGCCGTCATCTTGACACAGCTTCCCGTTCCGGCAGGTGGGCGACGACCAGCGCGACGGTCGCGACGAGGAAGTTCTGCAGCGCCGGCTGCAGCCCGTTCCACTTGTCCGACTGCCACATCTGGAACCACTCGCCGCCGATGGCGAGGAAGCCGACGCCGAACAGCAGCACCCACATCACCCAGCCGAGTGTCGAGAGGCGCCGCGCTGTCGCGTCCCTCGCGCGGAACCACGCCACCAGCGCCGCGATCAGCACCAGCGCGGTCAGCGTCTCCCACGCGATGATCACGATGTAGGCCGTGTCCTGCAGACCCGGGCTGGTGATCGCGCGCCACGTCATGTCCGGCGAGCGGAACGTCGTGTCCATCGCGAGCACGTGCTGCACGAAGGCCTGGTTCGTGCCGAAGCCGGTGATGTTGCCGAACGCGATGAGCGTCATCTGGAGCGCGGTCATGGCGGTGAGGACGGTGACCGCGAACCGCAGGCCGCCGATCCTGGCGAGGAACCCCATCTCCGGATCGTAACGGCGCCGTCACCGGGTTTTCGCGTACCGCGACGGCGTCGTGCCCAGGTACCGCTTGAAGTGCCGGGTCAGGTGGGCCTGGTCGGTGAACCCGGCGGTGGCGGCGACCTCGGCGGCCGGGGCGCCGTCGAGCAGCAGGCGGCGCGCGCGGTCGACGCGCCGGCCGGTCAGGTAGCGGTGCGGCGGCAGGCCGAACCGCGCCCCGAAGCAGCGGACGAGGTACGCCGGGTGCGCGCCGAGCGCCTCGCCGGCTTCGGCCAGCGTCAGCGCGTCCGGCAGGCGAGCGTCGAGAAGTTCCCTCAGGTCGTCGGCGAGGCCGCGCTTCGGCTCGTGGGCGGCCGGCCGGCCGAGGTGGGTGCGCAGCCGGTCGGCGACCAGCACGAGCCGGCTCTCGGCTTCCAGGGCGTCGCCGGGCTCGACGAGGGACTCGTGCAGCTGGTGGATCCGGGTGCGCAGCAGCCCGTCGGCGACGCTGGGCCGGTCGACCGCGGCGCCGACGAGGTCTTCGCCCAGCACGGACGTGTCCAGGTACAGCACGCGCTTGCGGAAGCCGTGGCTCGTCGCGGCCCGCCCGTCGTGCGCGACGTTCGGCGGCAGCAGCGTCACGGCCGGGCCGAGCGCGCCGTGGTGGTGGCGGTCGAGGTCGTAGCGGATGACGCCGTCGTCGACGATCAGCAACGTCCACGTGTCGTGCGTGTGGAGCGGGTAGGCGTGCGTGGTGAAGCGGGCGTGGAAGACCTCGGCGATCCCCGGGACCGCCGGCCGCCAAGCTTCCACGTGGGCCATGTCAAGAACGTACAAGACGCGGGCGTCGCGGCCGGGCGAGTCTGGCGGCATGAGTTCCTTCGACACGAAGATCGCCGTCCTGCTCCGCGACGACCTGGCGTCCTGGCAGCGGCTGAACGTCACCGCGTTCCTGGTGAGCGGAATCGCCCACGTGACGCCGGAGCTGATGGGCGAGCCGTACCTCGACGCCGACGGCACGGAGTACCTGCCGATGTTCGGCCAGCCGATCATGGTATTCGCCGGCGGCGCGGACGTCCTGACCGCGGCGCACGGCCGGGCGCTGGGCCGCGGGCTGCGGTTTTCGATCTTCACCGACGAGCTGTTCCGCACCGGCAACGACGCCGACAACCGGGCGGCGGTCCGCGCGGTGCCGGGGGAGAAGCTGGCGCTCGCCGGGCTGGCGGTGCACGGGCCGAAGAACGCCGTCGACAAGATCCTCAAAGGGGCGTCGCTGCACCGCTGAGGTCGGGAGCCGTGGCGTGCACCAGGAAGACGCTGCGGACCCGATCGCCGCCGTCGACCGTGAACGTCCGCGCCGAGACGTCCGCGAACCCCGCCGACGAGGCCAGCGCGGCGGCCCCGGCCTCGTCGAGCGGGAACGACAGGTCCCTCGGCACGAAGCCCGCGAACGGCCCGGACGGCTTGAACCGCGCTCCCGACACGACCGAGAACGCCAGCCGTCCGCCCGGCTTCAGCACCCGCAGCCAGTCGGCGAACGCCACCGCGCCCAGGAAATGCAGCGAAGAAGCGCACAGCACGACGTCGGCCGAGTGGTCCTCGGCCGGCATCGGCACCGCCGGCCCGACACGCCACTCGATCCGCCCGTCCGGGTCCTGCGTGGGCGTCTTCGCCTCGGCCCGCGCGACCATGGCCGGCGACAGGTCGACAGCCAGCACGCGTGCGGGTTTCAGCCGTAGCGCCGCGTACGCCGCGAAGCCCGTCCCGGTGGCGACGTCGAGCACGAGTCCCGGTGCGTCGGGGAGCGGCTCGACCAGGGCCTCCGCCACCGAGGCGTGGAAGGTGTCTTCGTCGTAGTGCTCGGCCGTGCTGTCGAAGAAGGCGGCCCGGGATTCGTCGTTCACGAACTCAACCTAGCCGGGCCGACCAGCGATTTTCAGCGGACGGCGGCCCGGGAAACCCAGGTCCGCGCGGTGGTACCAGCTCAGTTCGCGGTCGCCTTCGAGCCAGCACAGCAGCACGTCGGTGCCGTCCAGTTCGGCGGGGAAGTCGATCAGCAGCGGCGCGAACCCCTTGAGCTCGGCGCCGGTGCGCTGGACGGTCGTCATCAGGTCGTCGAGGCGGGCCTGCGCGGCCTTCCACTCCGGCAGGCCACCCAGCCCGGTGGCGCGTCCACCCGGCCGCAGCGACGCCGCGAGTTCGGCCGCGTCGGCGCGGACGCGCACCAGTTCGTCGAGGGCCGGCCGCAGCCGCGCCAGTTCGTCCCGTGCCTCCGCGACGGTGAACAGTCCCATCCGCCGATACTCTACCGATCGTTACCAATCCGACCGGCAGTCACGGCGGAACGGGTGCCGGTGCGCGGGTGACTCGCCGACCGTGTCCGCCTACTTTCGGCCGGATCGGTAACCCACCGGCGCGGACTCAGGCTTCGCGCCGCCGCCGGACCAGCGCGTTGGCCAGCCCGCTGCCGACCAGGAGGAAGCCCACGCCGAGCAGGCCGCCGATGAAGAGGAAGTCCATGACGCCGTACGCGATGTCGCTCTTCGGCATCAGGTTCACCAGCCGGAATCCCCATTCGGGGACGGCCATCGCGGCGACGCCGGGCAGCACGCCGTAGAACAGTCCGCCGAGGATCGGGCCGGCCGCCGACAGCGCCCCGAGCGCGGCGACGACGAGCAGCAGGATCGCCCCGCCGGCCAGCAGCGCGATGCCCAGCGGGTCGCGGTTGGTGCTCAGCGTCGCCTGGATCAGCTGCTGCTGGCGCAGCCCGCCCCAGCTCAGCAAGCCGAGGCCGACCGGGGTGAGCAGGAGCCCGCCCAGCGCGCTGACCAGGTGCGCGACGCCGCGGCGCGGCCGCTCGTCGAGCACGTCCGGGGTCTCTTCGTACTCTTCGTAGTCGTCTTCGTACTCGGCGTACCGATGGGTCGACATGGCCGTCACCTCCCGCATGCTGAATTCACGGGTGGCATCGTGCCTCGGTTCACCGCCGGGCGCGATGCCCGCTCGGCGAGCGGTCGTCTCGGCGGACCGGGCGGCGCCCGGTGATCCGTACCACAAAGCGCGGGTGGAGACTTGATGCCGACCACTACTGGAACCATCAAGCTCCGTCAAGCAGTACGCTTGTACCGCTACCGGCGAGACGTATGAAGCAACGCGAAGATCCGCGGAAGGAGCACCGCTGCTCATGGCCAAGATCAAGGTCCAGGGCACCGTCGTCGAACTCGACGGCGATGAGATGACCCGAATCATCTGGCAGTTCATCAAGGACAAGCTGATCCACCCGTACCTGGACGTGAACCTGGACTACTACGACCTGGGCATCGAGGAGCGGGACCGCACCGACGACCAGGTCACGGTCGACTCGGCGAACGCCATCAAGAAGCACGGCGTCGGCGTCAAGTGCGCCACCATCACCCCCGACGAAGCACGCGTCGAAGAGTTCGGCCTCAAGAAGATGTGGCTGTCCCCGAACGGGACCATCCGCAACATCCTCGGTGGCGTGATCTTCCGCGAGCCGATCGTCATCCAGAACATCCCGCGGCTGGTGCCGACGTGGACGAAGCCGATCATCATCGGCCGCCACGCCCACGGCGACCAGTACAAGGCCACCAACTTCAAGGTGCCCGGCCCGGGCAAGCTGACCATCAGCTACACCCCGGACGACGGCTCCGAGCCGATGGAGTTCCAGGTCGCGCAGTTCCCCGAGGGCGGCGGCGTCGCCATGGGGATGTACAACTTCAGGAAGTCCATCGAGGACTTCGCGCGCGCCTCGCTCCAGTACGGCCTCGACCGCGGCCTGCCGGTGTACCTCTCCACCAAGAACACCATCCTCAAGGCCTACGACGGCCAGTTCAAGGACGTGTTCGAGGAGATCTTCCAGGCCGAGTTCAAGGCCGACTTCGACGCCAAGGGCATCTCCTACGAGCACCGCCTGATCGACGACATGGTCGCCGCGGCGATGAAGTGGGAGGGCGGCTACGTCTGGGCGTGCAAGAACTACGACGGTGACGTCCAGTCCGACACGGTCGCGCAGGGCTTCGGCTCGCTCGGCCTGATGACGTCGGTGCTGCGCACGCCGGACGGCCGGACCGTCGAGGCCGAGGCCGCGCACGGCACGGTCACCCGGCACTACCGCCAGCACCAGCAGGGCAAGCCGACGTCGACGAACCCGATCGCGTCGATCTACGCCTGGACCCGGGGCCTCGAGCACCGCGGCAAGCTGGACGGCAACCAGGAGCTGATCGGCTTCGCGAACAAGCTGGAGCAGGTCGTCGTCGAGACCGTCGAGAGCGGCCAGATGACGAAGGACCTCGCGCTGCTCATCGGCAAGGACCAGCCGTGGCAGACGACCGAGGAGTTCCTCGCGACGCTGGACGACAACCTGGCGAAGAAGATCGCCCAGGGCTGAGTCCCGGTTCGAAAGGGCCCCTTCCCGGTTTGCCGGGAAGGGGCCCTTTGTCTGGGCACAGTGCGTGATCGGCGAGTGACTTCGCTGGCGCCTCCGGGTGGTTGCGGCGTTCGGCGCTGTCGGTCCGGGTAAAGGATTGCCTACCCTGACAAGGGGACGGGATACGCGGTGGGAGGAAGACGTGATCCTCGGTATGTCGAAGAAGACGGCGCTCGTCGTCGGTGCCGTCATCGCGATCATCGTCATTTTCGCGTTGAACGACGGAAAGCAGCAGGCCTCCGGGGCTTCGGCCACCGGCTGCAAGGTGACGGTGACCGCGGACGTCCTGAACGCCCGCGAAACGGCGGACGGCAACGCCAAGGTCGTCGGCAAGTACCTGCGTGACGCCCAGTTCGACACCCTGCCCGGTGTGCAGAACGGCTTCCGGAAGGTGGCCGACGCCAAGTGGGTGGCCGCCGAGTTCACCCAGCCGGTCGCCGGTTCCGCCTGTTGAGTCCCGCCGGTTGAGTCCCGGCGGGGTGAATCAGACGCCGATCAGGTCGGCCGCGAGGGTGACCACACCGAACGCCGCGGCCGACAGGCCGAGCGTGCGTGCGCGCTTCGGGTCGCGTTTCGCCGCCGCGCGCCAGTAGAGGCCGATCCCGACGGCCAGCATCAGCAGTTCGGCGACGGCCGACACGACCGGCAGCCGCCAGAGCCCGAAGCCGAACGTGGGCAGGTCGCCCGCGTTGCCGGGCAGGATCGGCAGGTCGGCGCGGTGCACGACGAGGTCGAGCAGCCAGTGCGAGAACACGACGCCGCCGAGGACCAGCCCGGCCTCGCGGCCGAGCCGCCACGCCGCGACCGCCCCGAACAGCGCGGACAGGACGAGGGCGCCGACGAGCGAGTGCGTGTAGTCGGCGTGGATCACGCCACCGCCGTAGCCTTCGCCGTCGATCGTCTCGATGCCGCTCAGGTAGAGCGGCACGAAGACGACGTCGAGCCAGGCCGTGGCGAGCATGAGTGCCCACACGGGAATCGCCGGCCGGCCGGCCTTGACCGCGGCCGCCAGCCCGAAGTGCCCGGCGATCATCGGTGCGCCTCCGTCCAGGGGAAGCGGGCGTCGAGCACGCCCAGTCCGACGGTGAAGAGGAGTACGGCGAGGATGAAGGTCATTTTTCTGCTTTCCTTGCGTAGGCCGTGAGGCCTTGGACGAGCATGGTTTTGAGGACTTCGAAGCTCTTGTCGACGTCTTCCGGGCGGCCGAAGCCGCCGGACGCTTCGAGCCCGGCGAAGCCCTGGACGGCGGCGCGGAGGCACCGGGTTCCGTGCACGGCCTGGGCGTGGTCGAAGCCGAACGGCCGCAGCACGGCGAAGACGACTTCCGCGACGGCGTGGGTGGCCCGGCTGAGTTCGGTGTCGCTTTCGTCCGGAGCGGTGACGAGGGCCTGGCTGCGGTTCGGGTGCCGCCGCAGGTAGGCGCGGTAGGCGTCGGCGATGGCGGCGACGGCGTCCCCGCCCTCGCGGCCGGTGGCCGAGGTGCGGAGCGTTTCGGTCATCTCTTTGACGACTTTGAGGTCGATCAGCCGCCGGAGATCGGCGAGGTTCTTGACGTGCTTGTAGAGCGAGGGCGCGGCAACCCCGGCGCGTTCGGCGACCTTGGCCAGGGTGAGCGCGTCCGGGCCGGCTTCGTCGACGAGGGTCAGCGCGAGATCGACCACGGCGTCGGTGGTCAGGCCGGCTCTAGGGGACATCGGTGTGATAGCTACTGGTCATAGCTTTAAAGCTATTACTCGTAGCTTCGGGCGTCAAGGCACCGTTTTTGTCGGTGGTGGGTGCTAGAACTGATCACGTCTGAAAGTGCAGGTGGGCGGCTTGGCCGCGGGAGAGGAGGAGACGTCCGGGGGCGGGCGGCAACTGAATGCGGCACGGGTGCGAGGCGGTGTCCGCGGGGTCTCCAGGGGGAGTTCCGCGGGCAGGTGGGCCGGGCGGCGGTGCCGGGGGATCGGCGTGGCAGGGCCGGGCTCGGACGGGGGTCCGAGCCGGGCTTCGGGCGGGCCGGGTGGCGTGTGAGGCCGGGATCTTTCCGGGGATGCGTTCTGACGGGGGTCGGAGCGCGGGGGAGTTGCCGGTGGTCGCCGCTGGCTCCGGGGCGCTCCGGGGGCGAGGGGTCTCCGGAGCCGAGCCTGGTGAGCCTTCCGGTGCTGTGGCCTGGACCGTGTAGTGCCACGCCCGGCTCATGAGCCGGGCGTGGCAGGGCCGGCGACCGGGTTTCGCCGTCCAGCCGCCGTCCAGCCGCCGCACCCGGCCCCGATGCCGCGGAAGCGCCGGCCCGGCCGTAGCGTGCACGGCGTGCTGACCGTCTCCACCGTGAATGTCAACGGCCTCCGCGCCGCCGCCAAGAAGGGCTTCGTCGAGTGGCTCGCCGCCACGAAGGCCGACGTGGTCGCCTGCCAGGAGGTGCGCGCCGAAGCGAGCCAGCTGCCCGCGGAGGTCGTCGAGCCCGGCGGGTGGTTCTCGGTGCACGCGCCGTCGGCCGTGAAGGGGCGCAACGGCGTCGCCGTGTACAGCCGCGTCGAGCCCGAAGAGGTGCGCGTCGGCTTCGGGGAGCCCGAGTTCGAGGACAGCGGGCGCTACCTCGAGGTCCACCTGCCGAACGTCGTCGTCGCGAGCCTTTACCTGCCCAGCGGCGACGTCGGCACCGAACGCCAGGACGAGAAGGAACGCTTCATGGCCGCGTTCCTGCCCTACCTCGTCGAGCTGCGGGCGAAGGCCGCCGCGGCCGGACGGGAGGTCGTGGTCGCCGGGGACTGGAACATCGCCCATGACACCGTCGACCTCAAGAACTGGCGCGGCAACCGCAAGAACTCCGGCTTCCTGCCGGAGGAGCGCGCCTGGCTCGGCCGGGTCTACACCGAGGCCGGCTTCACCGACGTCCAGCGCCGGCTCGACCCCGAAGGCCCCGGCCCCTACACCTGGTGGTCCTACCGCGGCCAGGCGTTCGACAACGACTCCGGCTGGCGCATCGACTGCCAGCTCGCGACGCCCGGTCTCGCCGAGAAGGTCGTCGAAGTCGTGGTCGAGCGCGCGGCCGCCTACGACCAGCGCTGGTCCGACCACGCGCCGGTCACCGCCACCTACGACATCGACTTCCCCGGCTAGACGGAGACGGCGCGGGCGGCGCGCCAGGTCGCGCTGTCCACGAAGTGGTTGTCGAACCGGTCCTGCGACGCCAGGATCTCCTCCGGCGCGGCCTCGCCCCGCCGGATCCGGTCGATCATCCGGAAGTACTCGAAGCGCTCGACGCCGGGTGTGAACACGATCAGCACGTCCGCGCCCGACCGCTCGGTCGCGCCGAAGGCGTGCGTCGTGTGCGGCGGCACGAAGAGCATGTCGCCCGTGCCGGCCGTCACGACCTTCTCGTCGCTGAGGATCTGCAGCTCGCCGTCGACGATGAAGAACATTTCCGCCGACGACGTGTGGAAGTGCGGCGTCGCGCCGTCGCGTCCCCGGCTCAGGGTGGTGCGGGTCGTGCTGAGGTGCCCGCCGGTCTGGGAGACGTCGGCGAGCAGCGTCATCGTGTCGGGCGTCGAGCCGAGCTGCTCGGCTTCGTCGTGGCGGACCAGCAGGGTTTCGAGGTTCGTCGTCATGGGAAGGATGATTCCACGGCTTATAGTTCGCTGTCAAACTATCTCCTGTCGAATAGTGCTGCGTCGAATAGACTGCGTGGGTGACTGACGAAGACGCTGTCGACGCCGTCGTGTCGGCGTGGCACCGCGAACGCCCCGACCTGGACCTGACCGCGATCGGCGTCGCCGGCCGGATGGGCAGGCTGGCGCTCGTGCTCGGCCCGGCCCAGGAGCGGGTGTTCGGCAAGTTCGGCCTGCAGCGCGGCGAGTTCGACGTCCTGGCCGCGCTTCGCCGGTCCGGGCCGCCCTACACGCTCATCCCGTCCGAGCTGTCGACGACGCTGATGCTGTCCCGGGCCGGCATGACCAGCCGTCTCGACCGGCTGGAGAAGGCCGGGTTCGTCGAGCGCGCGCTCGACCCGAACGACCGGCGCAGCTTCCGCGTCCGCTTGACCGGCAAGGGCTTCGAGGCCGTCGACGCCGCGATGACCGAGCACACCGCGAACGTGTCGGAGCTGCTGTCCGGCCTCTCCGGCGAAGAGCTGGCCCTGCTCGACGAAATCCTGCGCAAGCTCCTCCGCGGGCTCGATCCTTCGGCGTAGGCGCTACTGAAGGTGCCGGGCCGACCACTATCGAGTTAACGGTGGCCGGAGTGAACTCCGGGGGCGCCCGGGCCGTATCCCTGGTTGGGCGCTAGTCTCGGCTCCCGAGTCGATCACTACCGACAGGTCTTGACACGCTCGGTAGTTTTTTGACCAGTAGCATGCAGCGTCTCACTCGAATGGGTGAAACACAGCGCTCGTCACTCGCGGGAGGCACTCCGGTGCGCAACCCAGGTCAAACCCTGTTGCGGTCCACGCTGCGCGGATTCCGCGCGGCCGCGGTGGTCGCGCTCGTCCCGGCCGGCCTGCTCCTGGCCGCCGGCGGAAGCGCCTTCGCCGACGTCACGACCGCGCGGGCCGACTCCAACGCGGAGACCTTCGGCGTGCTCGGCCCCGTCGGGCTGGTCGCGGTCGCGCTCGGCATCGTCGGCATGACGCTGGGTGTGCTGCGCCAGCGCCGCAAGACCCGCGCCGCCGCGGCGCTCGCCCCTGCCGCCCCCATTGTCTCCGCCGCCCCCGTCGTGCCGGAGGTTCCCGGCCCGGTCACCGCGATGGCCGAAGCCGTCCTCGCCGACCCCGACACCGTGCCGACGCGCCCGTTCCTCACCCCGCGCCCGCACGCCTGAGGGACCTCGCCGGCCGCCGTACGTCCCGGCCTGGAAGAATCCTGACGTGTCCGAAGAGCAGACCGTCGCAGAGCGCCGCCCGCGGGTCCTGTCCGGGATCCAGCCGACCGCCGACTCGTTCCATCTCGGCAACTACCTCGGCGCGCTGCGCCAGTGGGTGCGGCTGCAGGACACGCACGAGCCGTTCTACAGCGTGGTCGACCTGCACGCGATCACCGTCGAGCAGGACCCGAAGGTGCTGCGGCAGCGCACCCGCGTCTCGGCCGCGCAGCTGCTCGCGATCGGCATCGACCCGCGGCGCAGCGCCCTGTTCGTGCAGAGCCACGTACCGGAGCACGCCCAGCTGAGCTGGGTGCTGGAGTGCCAGACCGGCTTCGGCGAGGCCGGCCGGATGACGCAGTTCAAGGACAAGTCCGCGAAGCAGGGCTCCGACCGCTCGAGCGTCGGCCTCTTCACCTACCCGATCCTGCAGGCCGCGGACATCCTGCTGTACCAGGCCGACGCCGTCCCGGTCGGCGAGGACCAGCGCCAGCACCTGGAGCTGACGCGCGACCTCGCGCAGCGCTTCAACAACCGGCTGGGCAAGACGTTCGTCGTGCCCGAGCCGTACATCATCAAGGACACGGCGAAGATCTACGACCTGCAGGACCCGACGAGCAAGATGAGCAAGTCGTCGGCCACCGCGAACGGCCTGATCGAGCTGCTCGAGGACCCGAAGCGATCGGCGAAGAAGATCCGCTCGGCGGTCACCGACACCGGCCGCGAGGTGGTGTTCGACGCCGAGAACAAGGCGGGCGTCTCGAACCTGCTGACCATCTACTCGGCGCTGACCGAGCGGACGATCGCCGATCTCGAGGCCGCCTACGAGGGCAAGGGCTACGGCGACCTGAAGAAGGACCTCGGCGAGGTGTTCGTCGACTGGGTGACCCCGATCCAGGATCGCGTCAAGTCCTATTTGGACGATGTCGCGGAGCTGGACAAGATCCTGGCCGCGGGCGCCGAGCGGGCGCGCGAAGTGGCTTCGAAGACGCTGGCGAAGACGTACCAGCGGATCGGGTTCCTCTCGCCGGTGCGGTGAGCCAGGCATCCCTCACGGGACGCGCTCGCGTTGCGGTGTTCACTGCGCGTGGTTAGCGTTTCACGGTGGCGAAAGAAGAGAAGGAAAAGCTCCTGCCGCGGTTGCGGCGGAAGTATCCGTGGCTCGATCACCTGATCCGGGCCAACGAGGCCTTCACCGAGCGGTACGGCAACCACTACGCCGCCGCCATCACCTTCTTCAGCGTGCTGTCGGTCTTTCCGCTGTTCATGGTGGCCTTCGCCGTGGTCGGGCTGGCCGTCAACCACGACAAGGCGATCATCGCCAAGATCACCGACGGCATCAACAACTCCGTGCCGGCGGGGCTGCGCGAGCTCGTGAACGGCATCGTCAGCGGCGCCCTCGACTCCGGCAGCGGTGTCGGGATCTTCGGTCTGCTGATCGCGCTCTACTCCGGCATCGGCTGGATGTCGAACCTCCGCGACGCGCTCACCGCGCAGTGGGGCCAGGAGAAGCGGCCGCAGCCGTTTCTCAAGCAGACGGCGAAGGACCTGGTCGCGCTGATCGGGCTCGGTGTCGCGCTCATCGTCTCCTTCGCGCTGACCGCCGTCGGGGGCGGGGTCGGGCAGTTCCTGCTCGAACTCGTCGGGCTCGAACACGCCACCTGGGCGATCTTCCTGCTCCGCGTGGCGACGATCGTCCTCGGCCTGCTCGCCAACACCCTCGTCTTCCTGTGGGTCATCGCGCGCCTGCCACGCGAGCAGGTCGCGCTGCGCAGCGCCGTCAAGGGGGCCGTCTTCGCCGCCGTCGGGTTCGTCATCCTGCAGCAGGTCGCCACCGTCTACCTGGCCAGCGTCACGAAGTCGCCGTCGGCCGCGCTGTTCGGCCCGGTCATCGGCCTGCTCGTGTTCGCCAACCTCGTGTCCCGCTTCCTCCTGCTCGTCACCGCGTGGACGGCGACGGCGAAGGAGAACCAGCACGAGATCGTCCAGCCCCCGCCGCCGGTGCGGCTCGAACAGCACGTCACCGTGCGGCGCGGGCCCGGCCTCGGTGCCGTCGCGGGTGCCTTCGGTGCCGGGGCGCTGCTCGCCTGGCTGGGGCGCCGCAAGCCTTGACAGCCGCAACGTCGGTAAAGAAACTGAACCGGTGCCGACGCCCGAAGAGTTGCTGGACGCCGCCCGCGAGTGTGCCCACCTCGCCAAGTCCCTTGCACCGGTCACCGAGCGGCACCGCGCCCTCCCACCCGAGCTGGTCGCGAAACTCACCGACGCGCAGCTCTTCCGCACCGGCGTCCCCGGCTACCTCGGCGGCCCCGAAGCGCCGCCCGCGGTCAGCCTCGAAACCGCCGAGACGATCGCGCGGGGCGACGCGTCCGCCGGCTGGTGCGTCTCGATCGCCGTGACGAGCAGCCTGCTGTCGGCCTACGCCCCGCGGAAGTGCGCCGAAGAGGTCTTCGGTGACCCGCGCACAGTCGCCGCCGGCGTCTGGGCGCCGCGAGGCACCGGCCGGCCGGTGGACGGCGGTTACGTCGTGACCGGGCGCTGGGCGTTCTGCAGTGGCATCCCGCACGCGGACTGGCTCTTCGCCGGGTTCGTGCACGAAAGCGTGCACTACGTTGCGGCACTGCCGAAGGCCGAGATCGAGGTACTCGACACCTGGCACACGAACGGCCTGCGCGGCACCGGCAGCCACGACTGCGTTGCCGACGAGCTGTTCGTCCCGGACCACCGCGTCTTCTCAGTGATGGGTGGGCCGCCCGCGGAAGCCGTTGCCCTGCACCGGTTTCCGCTCTTCGGGTTCTTCGCGCTGTCGGTCGCGGCGGCCGCGCTGGGCAACGCGCGCGGCGCGATCGACGACCTCGTCGAGCTCGCCTCGACGCGCAAGCCGCTCGGCTCCAGCCGGTCGCTGGCCGAACGGTCGCAGACCCAGGCCGCCGTCGCTGAGGCAGAAGCGGCTCTGCGCGCGGCGCGGCTGCTGTTCTACGCCAGTATCGACGACGCTTGGCAGGCCGCGCAGGGCGCCGAACCCGTGCCGGACGCGCTCAAGCTCGGCTTGCGGCTGGCCGCCACGCACGTCACGCGCACCGCCGCGAAGGTCGCCGAAAGCATGTACGACCTCGGCGGCGGCGCGGCGATCTACGAGACGTCACCCTTGCAGCGCCGGTTCCGCGACGCCCACACCGCGACAGCCCACTTCCAGGTCAACCCGGCCAGCTACGAGCTGTCCGGCAAGCTGCTGCTGGGCGTCCCGGTCCGCACGGAACAGCTGTGAACGACCTCGGCCACCGGTTCACGGCGGACTCGGTCGGGCGGGCGCTCGACCTGGTCGGCGAGCGGTGGAGCCTGCTCATCCTGCGGGAGACGTTCTTCGGCGTGCGGCGCTACGGCGAGTTCGCGCGCAACCTGTCGATCCCGCGCCCGACGTTGTCCGCCCGGCTGAAGACCCTCGTCGACGCGGGCGTGCTGGAGCGCGTCGACCCGGTGCCGGAGTACGTGCTGACGCGGGCCGGGCGGGACCTCTTCGGCGCCGTCGTCACACTCATGCAGTGGGGCGACCGGCACCTCGCGGGGCCAGACGGACCGTCGATCCTGTTGCGGCACAAGGACTGCGGCGAGATCGCCGAGAGCTACGTCGCCTGCCGGCACTGCGGTGGCGAGATCGCGACGGACCGCGTCACGCCCGAGCCCGGCCCGGCCTATGTGTCCGAAGTGGACGGTTAGTTCGCGGCCTTCCTGCGCGCGTGCCCGACCACGAACCCGCCGACGATGATCAGGAACACCACCAGCGTGATGATCCAGCCGGTGACGCCGAACGGGTCCGCCTTCGCCGCGGCCGCGGCCGACGAGGTGCCGCTGTTGCCGGTGCCGTTGTCGCCGAGCGCGGACGAGTCGCCGTTCTCGGATGTGGCCCCCGGCGCCTGGTAGGTGATTTGGCCGACGGGCTCGGCCCGGTCGTCCTCCAGCGCGAAGCCGTAGTCGAGCAGCTTCGCCGCCTGGTCGACCACCTTCGTCGGCTTCTGCTCGGCGCGCACCATGACGACCGGGAGCCGCTTTCCCTTCCGCTCCGCCGCGCCGACGTAGGTGTGGCGGGCGTCGTTGGTGAAGCCGGTCTTGCCGCCGAGGAAGCCCGGGTAGACGCCGAGCAGCTTGTTGTCGTTGAGCACCGGGACGGCCGGCTTGCCGCCGGCCGGCGGGAGCTCGAAGTTCTTCGTCGCGACGACCTTCGCGAACTCCGGCTGCTTCATCGCGTAGTGGAAGATCAGGCTCAGGTCGTAGGCCGAGGTCGACATGCCCGGCCCGTCCAGCCCCGACGGCGTCGCGGCGCGCGTGTCGAGCGCGCCGATCTTCGCCGCCGTCGCGTTCATCTTCGCCACCGCGGCGGCGTCCCCGCCGAGCGCCGTGGCGACCGCGTGCGCGGCGTCGTTGCCCGAGTGCATCAGCAGGCCGTGCAGCAGCTGGTCGACGGTGTACTGGCCGCCGGCGACGAGGCCGACGCAGGTGCACTCCTGCTCGGCGTCCTCCTTCGACGCGACGATCACCTGCTCCGGCTTCAGCTCGTCGACGACGACCAGCGCGAGCAGGGTCTTGATCAGCGACGCGGGCCGCTGGCGGGCGTGCGGGTCCTTCGCCGCGATCACCGCGCCGGTGTCGAGGTCCTGCACCAGCCACGACGCCGCGGTGTTGCCGTCCGGCGGGTTGAGCGCGCCGTTCGGGGTGACCAGGCCGCATTCGGCCATCCGCGGGCCGCCGGCCGGGACCGCGGGCACGGCCGGCGGCGCCGGGACCTGGCTGCCCGGCGCGGGCTTCTCCGACGTGTCGACCGGCGGGGGCGGGACCTGGCGGTTCGCGCACGCCGTCTGCGGCGGGGCCGCGGCCGCCAGCGCTGGCGTGCTCAGGGCCAGGAGGGCGGCGGCGAGCGTCGTCGTGAAAACCTTGAGCGACCGGGAGACAACAGAGTGCACCCACGCAATCTAGCGCCGCGACCGGCGCCGCATACTGGGGCATGCGCATTTCCCGAGGCACCTCGCTGTTCCTGCTGGCCTTCGGCGTGTGGTCGTGGATCATCTGGATCACGTTCGCCAAGAACCTCTGGGAGAGCGACCGGGCGTGGGCGCCGGACGGCTCGCCGACCGCCTACTTCGTGGTGCACGCCGTGCTGACGGTCGTGTCGTTCGTGCTCGGCACGGCCATCGGCGTGCTGGGCTGGCGCGGGGTGCGCTCTTCCGCGCGGGTCTCCTGACTTTGGTCGGTGGCGCGGTCCGGTGGGCCGGTTTAGGTTGACGCCACCGAACCTGGAGGTGGAATGTCCCGTTTACGCCGAATAGCGGCTCCGCTCGTGCTGGCCGCCGGGGGCAGCCTGTTCGCGGTAGCGCCGGCCGCGGAGGCCGCGCCGGCCGCCTGCGACACGACGAGCACGCCGTACACGTACGTGGTGACTTACCAGCCGGGGACGCGCGCTTCGGCCGTCGACAAGGAACTGGCGGCGAAGTGCGGCACGAAGGTGGCGTACTACCCGGAGATCGCCGTCGCGATCGCCAGCTCGCGCAACGCGGACTTCCAGCAGAAGATCGGCGTCTACCGGGCGTACTCAGGGGAAAAGGACGTCGCTTCGGCGGCTTCCGCCCGGTCCCTGCGCGCGGTGCGGACGCTGGAGGACACCCAGTCGGTCGCCGCGGCCGGTGATCTGTCCGCGCAGCAGTGGGACATGAAGGCGATCCACGCGCCGGAAGCGAACAAGATCTACCAGGGCAGCCGCGCGGTGACGGTCGGCGTGCTCGACTCGGGCATCGAAGCGACGCACCCGGCCCTTCGCAGCGCCGTCGACGCTCGCTCGTCGGCGGGCTGCGTGACGGGTGCGCCGGACCTTTCCCCGGCGTCCTGGGCACCCACGACGTCGGACCACGGCACGCACGTGGCGGGCACGATCGCGGGCAAGGACCCGGCGGCCGGCTTCACGGGCATCGCGCCGGGCGTGCGGCTGGCCTCGGTGAAGGTCGTCAACGACGCCGGCTACATCTTCCCGGAGTCGGCGGTCTGCGGATTCGTGTGGGCGGCCCGGCACGGGTTCGCGGTGACGAACAACAGCTACTACATCGACCCGGGCATGTTCTACTGCCCGAAGCAGCCGGGCGACGCGGCGGCGTTCGAAGCGGTCCGCCGGGCAGTGGAGCTCTCGACGCGCCGCGGAGTGCTGAACGTGGCGGCGGCGGGCAACTCGGGCTTCGACACGACGGCGCAGACGACGGACCCCAACCGCCCGCACCCGGTGGACTCGACGTGCGGCATCCTCCCGAAGGCGATCGACGGCGTCGTGAAGGTGTCGGCGGTCGGCTACGCGGGCACGAAGTCGTCGTTCAGCAACTACGGCAAGATCGACGTGACGGCCCCTGGCGGCGACTTCGTCCAGACGCCCCCGCCGGGCGCCGGACCGTCGTGCCCGCTGTCGGCCACGGTGTTCGGCGGCCAGTACGGCTCGAAGTGCGGCACCTCGATGGCGTCCCCGCACGCGGCAGGCGTGGCGGCGCTGATCGCGTCCCGGTTCCAGGGGATCCCGCCGCAGCTGCTGGCCCACCTGCTGGAGGGCGAGGCGGACGTGGTGAAGTGCGCGGCCACCGAGACGGAGTGCACAGGGCCGTCGAAGAACAACTCGTACTACGGCCACGGCCTGGTCAACGCCCTGGACGCGGTGCGCTAGCCCACTTGTCCGACAACAGCTTGTCCGTGAATGGCACATTGAGGGACGTAGAGTCCCTCAATGTGCCATTCACGGACATTAAGCCGCTTCCCTTGCCAGAACGACGGGAGGACGTGGTCGAGCTGAAGCTGCCTGGTAGGCGGCTTCGAGTTCGTACAAGACTCCACCAGGATCATCTCGCAGGCGTGATGGGAGAGTCGGAACCACCGTGATGCCTGCCGCGGCGTACCGGGTGTTCCGCCGCAACGTTCTGGCGTAGCTGTCCTTGGAAAAGTGAAAGTCGACCGAGTCGATTTCCCAAGCCAATGCGACGTCGTCCCACCAGCCGTCGGGTCGCCCGATGTAGGCTCCGCCTGGAGCTTGGATCGTGGGATTCCAATGGGAAGGTGGAACCGGCAGTCGCTTGCTCAGCTCCTTGGCGCGGGCTTCGGCCACCGAGCGAAGATCGAGCCATTCCGCCAGAAGCCTTCGAGGTAGCGCAGTTCCGCGCTTCGTACCCGTATCCAGTTCTCCAGTGATCGCCTCGGGAGGGCATCGCCCACGCTGGATCGCTTCGACCAGCAGCTCGCCGATAGGTTCCTCGGTGTGGATCCGGCGGACGGCATCGGTGACAGCTCGTCTCAGCGGTGCCAGCGGCAAGTCATCACGCATGTGGGGCGTCGGCAGTCGCCAGGTCCGTTCGATGGTCACGTACTCGCTGCTCAGGACCTTGTGTCGTTGCGCAAGCAGCAGGTGTACGTCGTCAGCTGAGAACGTCGCAGGCACACGTAGCCCGTACTGTCGGCAGGCCGCGGCCCCGGTGATCATGGCGCTTGGCCCCGCGTACAACAGGGCGGCCAAGAGCCGCTCACGACTCGAAGGTTCAGAGTTGTGCAGAACGATGATGCCGGGCAATAGGCGTTGCCAGGGACCACCGGGCAAGCACCGACGGTAGATGACCTTGCTGCTCAAGCCCAAGGATTCCAGCGTGAGCGCTTTGATCACGCCTTCTCGGCTTCGTTCTCTCAGCAGTTCGGGATGCTCAGCCCATCTCCCTCGTCGAGGCATGATCGAATCTTGAGCCCGCCACGTCAGGCCACGCCAGCCCCGATCATCGAACCTGTGGATAACCCACCCTATGTGGATAACTCAAAGGGCCGTGAATGGCACATTGAGGGACTCTAAGTCCCTCAATGTGCCATTCACGGCCCTGCAGCTGAGCGGAAGTGGAGTGTTAGACGCGCTTGAAGAGGAGGGCGCGCTTCACTTCCTGGATTGCCTTGGTCACCTGGATGCCGCGGGGGCAGGCGTCCGTGCAGTTGAACGTCGTGCGGCAGCGCCAAACACCCTCGCCGTCGTTGAGGATGTCCAGGCGCTCCTCCGCCCCCTCGTCGCGGGAGTCGAAGATGAACCGGTGCGCGTTCACGATCGCGGCAGGCCCGAAGTAAGACCCGTCGTTCCAGTACACCGGGCACGAAGACGTGCAGCACGCGCACAGGATGCACTTCGTCGTGTCGTCGAAGCGATCCCGGTCCGCCTGGGACTGGATGCGCTCCCGGGTCGGCTCGTTCCCGTAGGTGATGAGATAAGGCTTGATCGCGCGGTACGCCTCGAAGAACGGGTCCATGTCGACGTAGAGGTCCTTCAACGTCGTCAGGCCCTTGATCGGGGCGATCGTGATCACCGTCGGCTTGCCGGACGGCGACAGCAGGTCCTTCATCAGGACCTTGCACGCCAGGCGGTTGATGCCGTTGATCTGCATCGCGTCGGACCCGCACACGCCGTGGGCGCACGAGCGGCGGAACGAGAACGTGCCGTCGATGTAGTCCTTGACGTAGAACAGCAGGTTCAGCAGCCGGTCGGTGCGCTGGGCCGGGACGTCGTAGGACTCCCAGTGCGGCTCCGAATCCACTTCCGGGTTGAACCGGAGGATCTTCAGCGTGACCGTGATCGGCGTGTGGTCCGAGTCGGACGAAGCGGCCGGAGCTTCCGTAGCGGTGGTCATCAGTACTTCCGCTCCATCGGTTCGTAGCGGGTGAAGGTCACGGGCTTGTAGTCCAGCCGGATGTCGGACGACAGGCCGGCGCCCTGCTTGTAGGCCATGGTGTGGCGCATGAAGTTCGTGTCGTCGCGGGTCGGGTAGTCCTCGCGGGCGTGGCCGCCGCGGGATTCCTTGCGTGCCAGCGCGCCCACGATCAGGACCTCGGCCAGCTCCAGCAGGAAGCCGAGCTCGACGGCTTCGAGCAGGTCGGTGTTGTACCGCTTGCCCTTGTCCGACACGGTGATCCGCTGGTACCGCTCCTTCAGTGCCTGGATGTCGGTCAGCGCCTGCTTCAGCGTGTCCTCGGTCCGGTACACCGAAGCGTGCGAGTCCATCGTCTGCTGCATTTCCTTGCGGATGTCGGCGACGCGCTCGTCGCCGTGCTCCGACAGCAGGCCCGCGAGCTGCTCCTCGACCAACGTGGTCGGATCCGAAGGCAGCTCGACGTGCTCGTGCGCCAGCGCGTACTCCGCGGCCGCGATGCCGGCGCGGCGGCCGAAGACGTTGATGTCCAGCAGCGAGTTCGTGCCGAGCCGGTTCGACCCGTGCACGGACACGCACGCGACCTCGCCCGCCGCGTACAGGCCGGGGATGACGTTCTCGTTGTCCCGCAACGCTTCGCCGTGGATGTTGGTCGGGATGCCGCCCATCACGTAGTGACACGTCGGGAACACCGGCACCGGCTCCTTGACCGGGTCGACGCCCAGGTAGGTCCGGGAGAACTCCATGATGTCCGGGAGCTTCGCGTTCAGCGTCTCCTCGGGGATGTGCGTGACGTCCAGGACAACGTAGTCCTTGTTCGGCCCGCAACCCCGGCCCTGCAACACTTCCTGCACCATCGAGCGGGCGACGATGTCCCGCGGCGCGAGGTCCTTGATCGTCGGGGCGTAGCGCTCCATGAACCGCTCGCCGGACGCGTTGCGCAGGATCCCGCCCTCGCCGCGGACGGCTTCGGAGATCAGGATGCCGAGGCCGGCGAGGCCGGTCGGGTGGAACTGGAAGAACTCCATGTCCTCCAGCGGCAGGCCCTTGCGGAAGATGATGCCGAGGCCGTCGCCGGTGAGGGTGTGCGCGTTCGACGTCGTCTTGAAGATCTTGCCCGCGCCGCCGGTGGCCATCACGATCGACTTCGCCTGGAAGACGTGCAGCTCGCCGGTGGCCAGCTCGTAGGCGACGACGCCGGAGGCGACCGGGTTGCCGTTCTCGTCCGGGGTGGTGACGAGGTCGAGCACGTAGAACTCGTTGAAGAACTCCGTGCCGTACTTGACGCAGTTTTGGTACAGCGTCTGCAGGATCATGTGGCCGGTGCGGTCCGCGGCGTAGCAGGCGCGGCGGACCGCGGCCTTGCCGTGGTCACGCGTGTGCCCGCCGAAGCGGCGCTGGTCGATCTTGCCCTCGGGCGTGCGGTTGAACGGCAGGCCCATCTTCTCGAGGTCGAGGACCGCGTCGATGGCCTCCTTCGCCATGATCTCGGCGGCGTCCTGGTCGACCAGGTAGTCGCCGCCCTTGATCGTGTCGAAGGTGTGCCACTCCCAGTTGTCCTCTTCGACGTTCGCCAGCGCGGCGCACATGCCGCCCTGGGCCGCGCCGGTGTGGGACCGGGTCGGGTAGAGCTTGGTGAGGACCGCGGTGCGGGCGCGCTGGCCGGACTCGATGGCCGCGCGCATCCCGGCGCCGCCGGCGCCGACGATCACCACGTCGTACTTGTGGAACTGCATGGCAGGAAGTCTCCGGAGTCAGTTCGCGGGCATGTTCGGGTCGAAGGTGAAGATCACCATCGTGCCGACGGCCAGGATCAGCGCCATGGACACGTAGAGCACGATCTTCAGCCAGAACCGCGTGCTGTCCTTGCGCGCGTAGTCGTCGATGATGGTGCGCAGCCCGTTGCCGCCGTGGATCTCGGCCAGCCACAGCATCGCGAGGTCCCAGAACTGCCAGAACGGCGAGGCCCAGCGGCCGGCGACGAAGCCCCAGTTGATCCGGTGCACACCGCCGTCGAGGATGTTCATGATCAGCAGGTGCCCGAGCACCAGGATGATCAGGGCGAGTCCGGAGATCCGCATGAACAGCCAGCTGTAGAGCTCGAAGTTGCTCCGGCGGGCGGCGGGGCGCTTCGGCGCGCGCGGGTTCGCGAGGGCGAGGTCGGCCATGTCAGTTACCCCCGAAGAGCATTTCGGCGGTGCGCTTCAGCATGAAGAAGGCACCGGGAACCATCACCACGACCCAGACCACGCCGATCACCCAGAGCATCGTCTTCTGGAACTTCGGGCCCTTCGACCAGAAGTCGACCAGCATGACGCGGATGCCGTTCAGCGCGTGGAAGAGCACCGCGCCGACCAGGCCGACCTCGAGGAGGTTGACGATCGGGGTCTTGTAGGTCTCGATGACCTGGTCGTAGGTGTTCGGCGACACGCGCACCAGCGCGGTGTCGAGCACGTGCACGAACAGGAAGAAGAATGTGAGCACGCCGGTGATGCGATGCAGGACCCAGGACCACATGCCGGGGTCACCCCGGTAGAAGGTCCCCTGCCGGCGTGAGGCACCCGCCCGATCGCTCGCGCCTGCCTGCGGGGCAGTGCTCGCCGTGGTGGACATCGGTGAACGGCCTCCAACGTCTGACTGTGCGCCCGGTGGCCGGTGAGGTCCGCAGTCGCCATGAGCGGTCGAGCTTGCCGAGATCAACGTCATCGAGCCTGGATGAATCGGATGCTAGACCCGGACCCGGCACGCGGCTCACCTCCGGGTTCCCCTCTGTGATGGACCAGACACCGGTATTCCCGCACCGCCACCCGGCGGTGTGGCGTGGCGCACTCGGTGGCGCGGTGGTACCGATCATCGGAACCGCCGGAGGTCTGATCTCTGCGGAGTCTGATATCTGATGCGCTACGCCAAAAGGCTGGTGCAGTCGGTTAATCGTTGACCGATGATCGTGTCGTTCCTACTGTCACCGGCACATACATCGGATCTCTCACGATGGGGTGACGTTCTGGTGAGACGACTCGGCTTGGTGATCGCCGTCGCGGCGCTGCTGCCCGTGGTGTCGGTCACGCCCGCGCAAGCACTGCCCGACGGACAGGCGTTGACGCCGCCGATGGGCTTCAACAACTGGAACACCACCGGCTGCGCCGTCGACGAGCAGATCATCCGCGACACCGCCGACATCTTCGTCGCCAAGGGCCTCAAGGCCGCCGGCTACGAGTACGTCAACGTCGACGACTGCTGGGCCGAACCCGCGCGCGACGCCGACGGGCGCATGCAGGCCAACAAGGCCCGCTTCCCGAGCGGCATCAAGGCACTCGCCGACTACGTCCACGCGAAGGGCCTCAAGTTCGGCATCTACACCAGCGCGGGCACGCTGACCTGCGCGAAGACCCAGCCGGGCGCGCTCGACCACGAAGACGTCGACGCGCAGACGTTCGCGGACTGGGGCGTCGACTACCTCAAGTACGACAACTGCAACAACCAGGGACGGCCCGCGCTCGAGCGCTACACGAAGATGCGCGACGCGCTGACGAAGACGGGCCGCCCGATCGTGTACTCGCTCTGCGAGTGGGGCGAGAACAAGCCGTGGACGTGGGGCGCCGATGTCGGGCACCTGTGGCGCACCACCGGCGACATCAAGGACAACTGGGCCAAGATGCTCCAGATCCTCAAGGCGAACGCGCCGCTCGCGCCGTACGCCGGGCCGGGGCACTGGAACGATCCCGACATGCTCGAGGTCGGCAACGGCGGCATGACGACCGAGGAGTACCGCTCCCACTTCTCGCTGTGGGCGATGATGGCCGCGCCGCTGCTGATCGGCGCCGACCTGCGCAAGGTGTCGCCGGAGAACTTCGACGTCCTGCGCAACACCGAGGTCATCGCGCTCGACCAGGACCGCCGCGGTGTCCAGGCGCGCGTGCTGTCCAACCAGGACGGACACTGGGTGTTCGCCAAGCCACTGGCGAACGGCGACGTCGCGGTCGCGCTGTTCAACGAGACGACGTCGTCCGCCACGATCGGCACCACCGCGGCCGCCGCCGGCCTCCCGGAAGCCTTCGGGTACTCCGCGCGTGACCTCTGGGCCCACCGCGACCTCCAGACCGCCGGCCGGCTCTCCGCGGTCGTCCCGCCGCACGCGACGGTGGTCTACCGCGTGCACGCGGGCGGCGCCTGGTGGCGGAACGCGCCCCTGGTGAGCACGGGCATCGAGCTGGCCGCGCCGGTCCCGGGCGTGCCGGGCGAGATCACGCCCGCCGGCAAGCCCTTCGAGGTCACGGTGTCCGCGACCGACGAAGCCCGCGTCCCGGTGTTCGACCCGCGCGTCACGCTCACCGCACCCGACGGCTGGCGCGTCGAACAGCTGGCCCGGCCGCGGAAGTTCGTGCTCGGCACCGGCGACACCGCCGCCGGACGCTGGCGGGTGACTCCGCCGGCCGGCACCGAAGGCACGACGGCGGTCCTGCGCGGCGGCGTCACGTACACCGCCCTCGGGTTCGGCCAGGCGAGCTGGGCCGGCGAGCAGCGGCTCACCGTGCCCGTGGCGCCGCCGACGGCCACCGCGTGGGCCAGCGACCTGCGCTGGGCGGCCGAGAAGAACGGCTACGGCCCGGTCGAACGGGACATGTCCAACGGCAGCATCCCGGCCGGCGACGGCAAGCCGCTGACGATCAACGGCGTCGTCTACCCGAAGGGCCTCGGCGCCCACGCGCCCAGCGAAGTCGTCTTCTACCTGGGCGGACGCTGCACGGCGTTCACCGCGGACGTCGGCGTCGACGACGAGCGCGAGGCGACGAACAAGCAGGGCTCGGCGACGTTCGAGGTCTACGCGGACGGCGCGAAGGCGGCCTCGACGGGCGTCCGGACCTGGCAGGACCCGGCCCTGTCCCTGGCCGCGGACCTGCACGGCGCCCAGTACCTCCGGCTCGTCGTCACCGACGGCGGCGACGGCAACTCCTACGACCGCAGCGACTGGGCCGCGGCCCGGCTCACCTGCGCGTGAAGGGACCCCGCATGAGGAAGCGAGTGGGAAGGGCGGCCGTCTTGGCCGTCGGGGTGGCGCTGGTCGGGTTGCCGGCGGCCGGGCAGCCCGCGCCGGTGACGTCCTGGACGCTGACCGCGCCGGGGACGTCCTTCGCGCCGGCGCCCGAGGCGCACATCGCCCTGGACCAGGGGAAACTCACCCTTTCGGTCACCCGGGGCGCGACGACGGTGCTCGAGCCGTCCGCCCTCGGCGTCGAGACGGAGAACGGCGACCTGACCCGCGGCCTCGAGGTCACCGGGTTCAGCCAGCGGCCGGTCCACGACGAGTACACGACCACCACCGGCAAACGCTTGCGGCACACCTACGACGCCGCCGAAACCACGCTGGACGTCAAGGGCCCCGGCGGCGCCTTCGCCGTCGTCTTCCGGGTCTCCCGCGACGGCGTCGCCTACCGGTACGTCTTCGACACCCCGAAGTGGGTGACAGTGATCCGCGAGGCGTCGGAGTACGCCGTCCCGCAGACCGCCGACTCCTTCCTGCTGCCGTTCGACAACGGCCGCAGCGACTACGAGAGCATCCACGTCCACAAGCCGGTCGCTCAGCAGGACCCGGCCGAGTACGGCTACCCGGCGCTGTTCCACGTCGGCGACACCTGGCTGTCGGTCCTCGAATCCGACCTGAACGGCAGCTACGCGGGTTCCCGGCTGACGCTCACCCCGCAGCACCGCTTCCAGCTCACCCTCGGCGACCCCGCGGAAGTCGCGAAAGGACCGTTGGCCACGCCGTGGCGCGCGATGATCGTCGGTGACCTCGCCACCGTCACGCAGTCCGACCTGAGCACCGACCTCGCGAGCCCGTCCAAGATCGCCGGCACCTCGTGGATCAAGCCCGGCGCGGGCGCGTGGTCGTGGTGGTCGGAAGGCACCGGCGACCTCGCGCTGCAGGAGAAGTACGTCGACCTCGCGGCGAAGGAGGGCTGGGCGTACAACCTCGTCGACGCGGGCTGGAACGCCGCCTGGGTGCCCGATCTGGTCGCCTACGCCAAACAACGCGGCATCGGCATCTGGCTCTGGGCCGACGCGAAGATCACCGACACCGACAGCGAGCGCGAAAAGAACTTCAAGCAGTACGCCGACTGGGGCGTCGTCGGGCTGAAGATCGACTTCGTCGAGTCCGAGCGGCAGGACCGCACCCGCTGGTACGACGCCGTGCTCGCGGCGGCCGCGAAGTACCACTTGATGGTGAACTTCCACGGCGCGCCGATCCCGCGCGGCATCCAGCGGACCTGGCCGAACGTGATGAGCGTCGAAGCGGTGCGGGGCGCCGAAGGCACGAAGCCGAAGCCGGGACGCGAGCCGTTCCCGATCGGCCACTACCTGACGCTGCCGTTCACGCGGAACCTCTCCGGCTCGATGGACTTCACGCCGGTCACGTTCACCGGCGTCCGGCCGACCAGCGACGGCGGCGAGCTCGCGCTGAGCGTGCTGTTCGAATCCGGCGTCCAGCACTTCGCGGACAGCGTCGCGAGCTACGACGCCCACCCGGCCGCCGAGCGGCTGCTCAAGGGCATCCCGACGGCGTGGGACGACACGCTGCTGCTGGCCGGCGACCCCGGGAAGCTCGCGGTGCTCGCCCGCCGCGGCGGCGCGCAGTGGTACGTCGGGGCGCTGGCGGCGGGGCCGGCCACGCGGCTCGACGCGCCGCTGGGGTTCCTCCCACCGGGTGATTGGCTGGCCGAGGTCTACGGCGACGGAGCCGACGGGAAGCTCCAGGTCACGACACAGCGCGTGACATCCGGGGGCGTTCTCACCGTCCCGGTGGCCGCGAACGGCGGATTCACCGCCCGGCTCTGCCTCGCCCCGGCAGGGGCGTCCGCCTGCCCCTGAGTACCTCGAATGGCCGCCGAAGGCCACCATCGGGGCCTTGAATGCCCTGATGGTGGCCTTCGGACGCGGGTTTTCGCCCGGCGGACTGGGCCGATCGGATGATCACGGGCGGTATCCAGTTCGTCGCGCGAGAGACTGCTGAGTAAACGTTTGTGTTACGTAGCGTGCCTTTCCTATGGCGCATTCCTGTCCGCCGGGTACGGTCTGGCGGTCGACCCGGCAGTAGGGCCGGGTCGTGCCCTTGACCATCCGCTGGATCAGCGGGGAGGGAGAAACACGTTGCGTCGCATGCGTGGAACCGCGCTGGCCGCCGCGGCCATGGCCGGGGTGCTCGTCCTGGCCGGGTGCGCCAAGGACTCGAGCGGTGGGAGCAGCAACAACAGCGCCGCGCCTTCGTCGGGTGGTTCGGACTGCGTGACCGCGCAGAAGCCGCCCGCCGCGCCTGCCGCGTCGAGCAGCACGGCCGCCGCCGGTGGCAAGGTCGACGGCAGCAAGCTCAAGGTCGGCCTGGCCTTCGACGTCGGCGGCCGGGGTGACGCGTCGTTCAACGACGCCGCCGCCGCGGGTACCGACAAGGCCAAGTCCGACCTCGGCGTGACGACGGTCAGCGAGAGCACCGCCTCCGCCAGCGAGGCCGAGTCGGCCAAGCAGCAGCGCCTCGACCAGATGGCGAGCCAGGGCCTGAACCCGATCGTGGCGGTCGGCTTCGCCTACGCGCCGGCGGTCAAGGCCATCGCGGCCAAGTACCCGAACACCAAGTTCGCCATCGTCGACGACGACTCGATCACGCTGCCGAACGTGACGCCGCTGGTCTTCGCCGAGGAGCAGGGCTCGTTCCTGGCCGGCGTCGCCGCCGCGTACAAGAGCAAGAGCTGCCACGTGGGCTTCATCGGCGGTGTCAACACCCCGCTGATCCAGAAGTTCGAGGCCGGCTTCCTGCAGGGCGCGAAGACGGTTTCGTCCAAGATCAAGATCGAGGACGAGTACCTGACCCCGGCCGGTGACTTCTCCGGGTTCCAGGACCCGCCGAAGGGCAACGCGAAGGCCGCGGCCGAGATCGCCAAGGGCGCGGACGTGATCTACCACGCCGCCGGCGCCTCCGGTAAGGGTGTCTTCGACGCCGCCAAGGCGGGCAACGCGCTGGCCATCGGGGTCGACTCCGACCAGTACAACCAGAAGACCGTCGCGGCCGACAAGGACGTCATCATCACGTCCATGCTCAAGCGCGTCGACGTCGCGGTGTTCGACTACATCCAGGCCGTCGCGAAGGGCGACCTGACCGTCCTGCCGAAGCGGTTCGACCTCAAGGTCGACGGCGTCGGCTACGCCACTTCGGGTGGCAAGGTCGACGACATCAAGGACGTCCTGGAAGGGTACAAGGCCCAGATCATCTCGGGCGCCGTCACCGTTTCGGACAAGCCGCAGAAGTAACTGACAACGCGGACAGGGCTCGGAGGGGATGTTCCCCTCCGAGCCCTCACGTGTTTTGACAGAGATGGAATTCTCCCGCCCATGAGCACAGCCGAGGCCCCGGCCGAGGCCGTCCCCGACCGGGGCGTGCCCGCCGTCCAGCTGACCGGGATCACCAAGCGCTTTCCCGGCGTGGTGGCCAACTCCGACGTCAACCTCACCGTCGCCGCCGGCGAGGTGCACGCCATCTGTGGCGAGAACGGCGCCGGCAAGTCCACCCTGATGAAGATCCTCTACGGCATGCAGCCGCCGGACGAGGGCACCATCGCGATCAACGGCGAAGAGGTGAAGCTGCGCAACCCGCAGGACGCCATCCGCGCCGGCATCGGCATGGTGCACCAGCACTTCATGCTCGCCGACAACCTGACCGTCGGCGAGAACGTCTTCCTCGGCGCCGAGGGCCTGCACGGCATCGGCCGCGCCGCCCGCGCCCGGCTGGCCGAGCTCGCCGAGCGGACCGGCCTGCACGCCAAGCCGGAGACGCTGCTGGAGGAGCTCGGCGTCGCCGATCGCCAGCGCGTCGAGATCGTCAAGGTGCTCTACCGCGGGGCGAAGATCATCATCCTGGACGAGCCGACCGCGGTGCTCGTGCCGCAGGAGGTCGACGCGCTGTTCGCGACCGTGCGGGAGATGAAGGACGGCGGCTACACGTTCCTCTTCATCTCGCACAAGCTCGACGAGGTCCGCGCGATCGCCGACACCGTGACGGTGATCCGGCGCGGCACCACCGTCGGCACGGCCGACCCGAAGACGATCACCTCCCGCCAGCTCGCGGAGATGATGGTCGGGTCCGAGCTGCCCAGCCCGGAGACCCGCGAGTCCACCGTGACCGACCGGGACGTGCTGCGGCTCACCGGGCTGACGCTCCGCGCCGACGGTTCCGACCGCAACGCGCTCGACGACGTCTCCTTCACCGTGCACGCGGGCGAAGTGCTCGGCGTCGCCGGCGTCGAGGGCAACGGCCAGACCGAGCTCGTCGAGACGATCATGGGCATGCGCAAGCCCTCCGGCGGCACGATCGAACTGGTCGACGCCGAGGGCCAGGCCCGTGACCTCACCAAGGCCGGGACGCTCGCGCGGCGCGAGGCCGGCATCGGCTACATCGCCGAGGACCGCACCCGGCACAGCCTGCTGCTCACGCAACCGTTGTGGGTCAACCGGATGCTCGGGTACCAGACCCGCGAACCGGTTTCCAAAGGACAGTTGCTCGACATCGCGGGCACACGCGCGGACACCGAGCGGATCGTGCGCGAGTACGACGTCCGCACGCCCGGGATCGACGTCCCGGCCGCGGCGCTCTCGGGCGGCAACCAGCAGAAGCTGATCGTCGGGCGGGAACTGTCCGGCAACCCGGTGCTGCTCATCGCGTCGCACCCCACGCGCGGCGTCGACGTCGGTGCGCAGGCGCTGATCTGGGAGAACATCCGCCAGGCCCGCGCCGCCGGGCTCGCGGTGCTGCTGATCTCCGCCGACCTCGACGAGCTGATCGGCCTGTCCGACACGATCCGCGTCATGCTGCGCGGGCGCCTCGTGAGCGAGGCCGACCCCGCCACGGTGACGCCGCAGGAACTGGGCTCCGCGATGACCGGCGCTGGGGAGGGTGACGAAGAATGACGTCCTGGCGCACGAAACTGCTGCCTCCGCTGCTGGCGATCGTCTTCGCCGTGCTGCTGTCGGCGATCGCGCTGATCATCTCCGGGGCCGACCCGCTGAACGCGTACGGCACGATGATCGGCCAGATGTTCAAGGGCTCGACCGCGGTCGACACGGTGAACCTGGCGACGGTCTACTACCTGTCCGGGCTCGCGGTCGCCATCGGCTTCCAGATGAACCTGTTCAACATCGGTGTCGAGGGCCAGTACCGGTTCGCCGCCGTCGTCGCCGCCATCGCCGGCGGCGCGATGAAGCTGCCGCCGGTCATCCACGTGCTCGCGATCCTGGTGGTCGCGGTCGTCGCGGGCATGGCCTACGCGGCGGTCCCGGCGATCCTCAAGGTCACCCGCGGGGTCAGCGAAGTCATCTCGACGATCATGCTCAACGCGATCGTCGCCGGGATCATCGCCTTCCTCATCAACGCCGACCAGTTCGGCGTGCAGACCGGCAACAACATCGGCACCCGCGTGATCGAGCCGTCCGGCCGGATCCCGGGCATCCCGCTCGGCTCGGGCACGCTGTTCGGCTTCGTGATCGTCGCGGGCGTTATTGGCGGCGCCTACTGGTTCATGCTCAACCGCACCCGGTTCGGCTTCGAGCTCAAGGCGTCCGGCGAGTCCACCACCGCGGCCGCCGCGGGTGGCGTCAACGCCAAGAAGATGACGCTGATCGCGATGCTGCTCTCCGGCGCGGTCGCCGGCATGGTCGCCATGCCGGAGCTGCTCGGCCGCGACTACAGCTACGGCATCACCGCGACGCAGATGTACGGCTTCACCGGCATCGCGGTCGCGCTGCTCGGCCGCAACCACCCCGGCGGCATCGCGCTCGGCGCGCTGCTGTGGGCGTTCCTCGACACCTCCGCGGTGTCGCTGGAGCAGATCAACGTGTCCAAGGAGATCGCGACGATCATGCAGGGCATCATCGTGCTGTCGGTCGTCGTGGCGTACGAGATCGTGCGCCGGGCCGACCTGGCGGCCGAACAACGCAGAGTCGGGCGCGCGCTCGCCGGCCGCAAGGGTTCCTCGGTCGCCGAAGGGGGTGCGGTGTGATCACCGACGTCGCCCCCGAATCCGGCTCGACCATGCCGGTGCAGCGCAAGCGCGGCCGGGTCCCCGGCTGGCTGCGCGGCGTGATCTGGGCCGTGATCGCCATCGCCGTCGTCTCGACGGCGTCCTACTCGACCGGCGTCGCCGCGCTGACGTCGTCGAACACCGCGTCGACGGCGTTGCGGCTGGCCCTGCCGATCCTGCTGTGCGCGCTGGGCGGCCTCTGGGCCGAACGCGCGGGCGTCGTCAACATCGGCCTCGAGGGCATGATGATCCTCGGGACCTGGGGCGCCGCCTGGGGTTCGTACAACGGCGGTGTCTGGGCCGGCCTGGTGGCCGCGCTCGTCTTCGGCGCGCTCGGCGGGCTGCTGCACGCGGTGGCGACGGTGACGTTCAACGTCAACCACATCGTCTCCGGCGTCGCGATCAACCTGCTCGGCCTGGGCGTCACGAAGTACCTGGCGAACCTGATCTTCGCGCCGCTTTCGGGCAACCCGCGGCAGTCGCCGGTGGTGCCGAAGTTCGACACGTACTCGGCGAGCTTCCTCTCGGACTGGCTGGGCGACCTGGAGAAGCAGCAGCGCGTCGGCATCTCCGACGTCGCGGGCATCCTGCGCGGCCTGGTCACCGAGGTGGCGCCGCTGACGATGATCGCGATCATCCTGGTGCCGGTGAGCTTCTGGGTGCTGTGGCGGACCCGGTTCGGCCTGCGGCTGCGGTCGTGCGGCGAGAACCCGGTGGCCGCCGAGTCGCTCGGCGTCAACGTGTACCTGCACAAGTACGTGGCCGTGATCATCTCCGGCGCGTTCGCCGGGATGGGCGGCGCGTCGCTGGTGCTGCTGCGCGGCGGCGCGGACTACCTGGAGAACCAGACGAACGGCCGTGGCTACATCGGCCTCGCGGCGATGATCTTCGGCAACTGGCGGCCGGGTGGCCTGCTCGGCGGCGCGGCGCTGTTCGGCTACGCGGACGGCCTGCAGCTCGCCGGCGGCGGCGAAGCGGTGCTCGCGCTGCTGTACGGCGCGGTGATCCTGGTCGCCGTGATCGTCGTCGTGCAGCTGTTCCGGAAGCAGTGGATCGCGGCCGGGCTCGGCGTCGTCGGCGCGGGCGTGCTGTACGCGATCTACTGGGCCAACGACACGCTGCCGTCGGACCTGATCCCGTACACCGCGCACTTCGTGACGCTGATCGTGCTGGCGGTGGCTTCGCAGCGGCTGCGGCCGCCGAAGGCCGACGGCCAGCCGTACCGACGGGGTGAGGACTGATGACGTCCACAGTGGATTGGGACGCTCTGCGTTCTCAGGCGATCGAAGCGGCTTCCCATGCGTACGCGCCTTATTCGGGCCTGCACGTCGGGGTGGCCGGGATCGTCGACGACGGCCGGGTCGTGACCGGGTGCAACGTCGAAAACGCTTCCTACGGGCTCGGGCTGTGCGCGGAGTGCACGATGGCCGGGCAGCTGCGGCTGTCGGGCGGCGGGCGGCTGGTCGCCGTGGCGTGCCGCAGCGGTGCGGGTGACCTGCTGATGCCGTGTGGGCGGTGCCGCCAGATCCTGTTCGAGCTGGGCGGCTCCGCGTGCCTGGTGGACACTCCGCGCGGGGTGCTGCCGATGTCCGACGTCCTGCCGGACGCGTTCGGTCCGGACGACCTGCCGTGAGCGGGTTTGCGGCGGTCGACGTCATCCGGACGAAACGGGACGGCGGCACGCTTTCCGACGAGCAGATCGACTGGGTCGTCGACGCCTACACCCACGGTGTCGTCGCCGAAGAGCAGATGTCGGCGCTGGCGATGGCGATCTTCCTGCGAGGGATGACCTCGGCCGAGATCTCCCGCTGGACGCACGCGATGATCGCGTCGGGGGAGCGGCTGTCGCTGTCGGTGTCCCGCCCGACGGTGGACAAGCACTCGACGGGCGGGGTCGGCGACAAGATCACGCTGCCGCTGGCGCCGCTGGTGGCCGCGTGCGGCGCGGCGGTGCCGCAGCTGTCCGGGCGCGGGCTCGGGCACACCGGCGGGACGCTCGACAAGCTGGAGTCGATCCCCGGCTGGCGGGCTTCACTGTCCACTTCGGAGATTCAGGCGCAGCTCGAAGACGTCGGCGCGGTGGTCTGCGCGGCGACGTCCGGGCTGGCCCCGGCGGACAAGAAGCTGTACGCGCTGCGGGACGTCACCTCGACGGTGGAGTCGATCCCGCTGATCGCCAGCTCGATCATGAGCAAGAAGATCGCGGAAGGCGCGTCCGGGCTGGTCCTGGACGTGAAGTTCGGGTCGGGCGCGTTCATGAAGTCTCTGGACCAGGCCCGGGTGCTGGCCGGTGCTTTGACGTCGATCGGCGCGGACCACGGCGTCCCGACGACGGCGTTGCTGACCGACATGAACGTCCCGTTGGGGCGGGCGGTCGGCAACGCGGTGGAGGTCGCGGAGTCGGTCGCGGTGCTTCAGGGCGGTGGGCCGTCGGACGTGGTTGCGCTGACTCTCGCCTTGGCGCGGGAGATGCTGGCTCTCGCCGGTCTCGACGTGGACCCGGCGGCGGTGCTGGCTTCGGGGGAGGCGTACGAGGTCTGGTGCCGGATGATCTCGGCCCAGGGCGGCGACCCTTTGGCTGCTTTGCCGACGCCTTCCCACGTGCACGTGGTTACGGCGCCTTCGTCGGGCGTACTGGCTTCGCTGGACGCGTACGCGGTGGGTGTCGCAGCCTGGCGGCTGGGCGCGGGCCGGGCCCGCAAGGAGGACCCGGTCCAGGCGGCGGCGGGCATCCTGTGCCTGGCCAAGCCCGGTTCTTCCGTGACCGAGGGTGAGCCGCTGCTGGAGCTGCACACGGACACCCCCGACGCGATCCCGGCGGCCCTGGAGGCCTTGGAGGGCGGCTTCACGATCGCCGACTCGGCCCCCGCCCCGGGCCCGATCGTCGTGGAGACCATCCGCGCCTAGCTCGACTGTGATGATCATCGCGAAGATGATCACCCACCCGAGTGACCTCGCAGGTCGTAACTCGCGTGATCAAGCCCGGAACTCGCGTGATTGAAGCCGGAACTCGCGTGATCAAGCCCGTCACGGCCCCGATCACGCGAGTTCCGGCTCCAGTCACGCCGGACCCGGCCCCGATCACGCGAGTTCCGGCTCTGATCACCAGGTCGCCTGCCGCCTGGCCGAGGTCATGAGGGGCACCCTCATGGACTTAAGAGCCATGAGGGTGCCCCTCATGACCCATGAAGAGGCCCCCGCCGGCGAACCGGCGGGGGCCCTCTTCATGGGGCTGGGGTTACTCCGTGGCTTCTTCCGAGCCTTCGCCCGCCTTGGCCTTCGCGTCGGCCGGCTTCGGGGCGCGGCCGTTGCGGGAGCTGCGCCGCGGCTGGCGCGGGGCGGGCGGGGGCGGCGAGATCTGCTGGACCGCCGGGCCGCCGCCGAGCATCAGCTCCGCGAACGTCGCCATCGCCTCGTCGAGCTGGCCGCCGATGCGGCGGACGCTCTCGTCGTTGCTCTTGCGGACCAGCGTGTCCACCGAGTCGGTGTCCGGCTGCTTCGACAGCGTGCCCTCGACCTTGGACAGCCCGGCCTTGAGCGCGCCGTCGAGGTCGCCGATGCCCGAGAGGAAGCCGTCCTCCACCTTGTCGAGGCGGGAGGCCAGGTCGTCGAGGCGGGTGGTGACCGTTTCGAGCCGGTTGCCCAGGTTCTCCAGCCGGTCGGACGCGTCGATCATCTCGCCGGTCTCGGTCAGCGCGACCTTGAGCGCCTCGGTGTTCGCGTCGATCCGCTCGTGCGTGGTGCGGCCCAGTTCGCCGAAGCGCTCGTTCGTGACGCGGCTCAGCTCGTCGACCTTGTTCCGCAGTTCGTGGTCGGCGTGGTCGACGCGGTCGCGCAGCGCCGACTCGGCCTGCTCGATCCGCTCGCGGACCGGGCCGTGCACCGACTGCGGGATCGACTCGAGCTTCGCGTCCTGCTTGTCGAGGTGGCCGCCGACCTCGTCGATCCGGCGGTGGATGTTCTGGAGCTTGTCCTCGAGCCCGTCCATCCGGCCGCCGACGCCCTCGAGGCGCGCCGCCATGCCGTCCAGCCGCCCGTCGAGCTGCGCGAAGGGCTTGGCGAGCTTGTCGACGATGCTCTCGACGGCGCGGGTCAGCGCGGCGATCGCGTTGTCCTGGGACTCGAGGCGGGACATCGTCTCGTCGAGGCGCTCGGCGAGGACGCTGACCTCGGTGCGGTCGGGCATCTCGGAGAGCCGCTTGCGGACCGCGCCCAGCGAGTCCACCGGCGCGAGGCGGGCGTAGATGTCGTCGAGCGCGTCGAAGATCTGCTGCTGCTCGCTCTCACGCACTTCGGCCGCGCGCACCAGCATGTTGCGCATCCGGTCGAAGGACGGGGCGGCAATGTGGTTGTCAGTGGTCACTGCTGTGTGTCCTTCGTCGGCGGGGAAATGGGAGGGACGTGCCACGAAGCTTAACGATTGCGAAATTGCTGTGCGTATGGCCCCCGTGAAGCGCGTATTACGGAGGCTGCCCCCGGATGGCCGATTCGTCACATGATCGTCAACGCTGAGCGTTGACCCGAGCCTGAGAGTTACCGCCATGTAGGGGAATGACATCGAGGTTACCGTTGGGGGATGCCTGACGAAAGCCCTGTTCTGCCCATCGAGACACTCCGCCGCGCACCCAAGGTGCTGCTGCACGACCACCTCGACGGCGGCCTCCGCCCGGCCACCGTCGCCGAGCTCGCCGACGCGACCGGCTACGCCGGTCTGCCCACCACCGACGCGGCCGAGCTGGGCAGTTGGTTCCGCCGTGCGGCCGACTCCGGCTCACTCGTTTCCTACCTGGAGACCTTCGCGCACACCTGCGGGGTGATGCAGACGGAGGAAGCGCTGGTCAGGGTCGCCGCGGAGGCGGTCGAGGACCTGGCCGCCGACGGCGTCGTCTACGCCGAGGTGCGCTACGCACCGGAGTTGTTCGTCGAACGCGGTCTGTCACTCGATGCGGTGGTTGAGGCTGTCCAGGCGGGGTTCACGGAGGGCGCACGGCGGGTGGCCGCGAACGGCGGCAGCATCCGGGTCGGGACGTTGCTCTGCGCGATGCGCCAGCACGCCCGCGCGCTCGAGATCGCGAACCTCGCCGTCCGCTACCGCGACGCCGGTGTCGCGGGCTTCGACATCGCCGGGCCCGAGGACGGATTCCCGCCGACCCGCAATCTCGACGCGTTCGAATATCTGCGTCAGAACAATGCGCATTTCACCATTCATGCCGGGGAAGCCTTCGGTTTACCGTCCATTTGGGAGGCCATTCAGCACTGCGGGGCGGAGCGGCTCGGGCACGGCGTGCGCATCATCGAGGACATCAAGACGGACGCGGACGGCACGGTCCACCTTGGACGGTTGGCCGCGTACGTCCGCGACCGCCGCATCCCCCTGGAGATCTGCCCGACGTCGAACGTCCAAACTGGCACCGTGCGCTCGATCGCCGAGCACCCGATCGGCCTGCTCGAGCGGCTGCGGTTCCGGGTGACCGTGAACACGGACAACCGGCTGATGAGCGGATGCACGATGACCAGCGAATTCGCCGCGCTGCACGAGGCGTTCGGCTATGGTATCGACGACTTCCGCTGGTTCACGATCAACGCGATGAAATCCGCGTTCATCGATTTCGACGCCCGGATCGCGCTGATCGACGGCGTCATCAAGCCCGGGTACGCCGCCCTGAGCTGACTCCCGCTGCCAGGACCGCAACCGCCCACTAAGGCAGTTGCGGTCCTTAGGCACGCCAACTATCGTTCACCATATAGGAAGTTGTTCTCATAATTTGAGACGGTGGCGAAGATGGCGCAGGTCGCGAGCGGTTCGGGTGAGCAGGTGCAGACGAGTTCCCGGCGGTGGCTCATCCTCGCGCTCGGCCTCGCCGCGCAGACCGCGAGCTGCTCGTTCCTCTACGGCCTTCCGTTCCTGGTCCCCGCCATGCGGGCCGCGGAGCAGCTGACGCTGGCCGAGGCCGGCACGGTCGTCGCGGCGCCGAGCATCGGACTGCTGTTTACCCTGATCGTGTGGGGCGCGGCTGCGGACCGTTACGGAGAGCGCCTCATCATGGCCCTCGGCCTGGGCCTTTCGGGGTTACTCCTGGTGTACGCCGGGGTGGGAACTCACCCGGTCGGGCTCCTCTTTGGGGTGTTTTTGGCGGCCGGCGCCTGTACGGCTTCGGTGAACGCGGCGAGCGGTCGCGTCGTGATGGGCTGGTTCGCGAAGTCCGAGCGCGGCGTGGCGATGGGGATCCGCCAGACGGCCCAGCCGCTCGGGGTCGGCGTCGCCGCGCTGGGCCTGCCGCCGCTGGCTTCGCAGTTCGGGTTCCGCGCGGCCGTCCTGCTGCCGGCCGGGCTCGCGATCGTCGTCGCGCTCCTGGTGGCGTGGCTGGTGACGGACCCGCCGCGGCCGCCTCGCCCGGCGAACGGTGTCAAGCCGCCTTCGCCGTACCGGCACGCGACGCTGTGGCGGGTGCACGGCGCGAGCGCGCTGCTGGTGGTGCCGCAGTTCGCGGTGTCGGCGTTCGCGCCGGTGTACCTGGTGGCGGTGCAGCACTGGAGTCCCCTGACGGCGGGCTGGTACCTGGCGGTGGTCCAGGTCCTGGGCGCTGCGGGCCGGCTGGGCTCGGGCCGGTGGTCGGACCGGGTCGGCAGCCGCCTGCGCCCGATGCGGCAGCTGGCTTTCGCCAGTTGCGCGGTCATGCTGCTGGTGGCGCTCGGCGACACGACCTGGCCGTGGCTGGTGCTGCCGGCGCTGGCCCTGGCGGGGGTGATCACGGTGGCGGACAACGGCCTGGGCTTCACGGCGTCGGCCGAACTGGCGGGCCTGGCGTGGTCGGGCCGCGCGATGGGCACGCAGAACACGGGCCAGAACATCGCGGCCTCGCTCACGCCGCCGCTGCTGGGCCTGGTGATCGGCGACAGCAGGTACGCGCTGGCGTTCTGCGTCGCGGCGGTTTTCCCGGCCCTGGCGATCGCGGTGGTCCCGATCCGCGCGGAGCACACTGCGGACGACTGAAACCAGCCGCGCCCGCGGGGGCGCCCCCCGTCTCCAGCGTATCGCTCGCGTCCGACACGAACCGGCCGCCGAAGCCGCCGCAGGGCCAGGTTGTCCACAACCGGCGGAGGCTGTGGAGCGATCCGCCGGGCCGATGCCGTGAACGACTCTTTCCTGGCGTCGGACGTCAGAACGACTCTTTCATGACGTCCGGCGACCGGCCCCGGACACGGCGAAGGCCGCCTCCCCAACTCCGGGAGACGGCCTTCGCCGGAAGGAACGTCAGGCGACGGTGAGGCGGTTCTCGAACGTCTCCACCAGCTTGCGCCACGCGCTCTGCTCCGCGTCGAACGGCGCCGACGGCTCGAGGCGCGTCGGGTCCGGGCGGAGCACGAACGACACCAGCCAGCCCAGGCTCTCGTTGCCCGCCAGCGCCGTCTCGGCCGAGTCGTCGCCCGCCCAGTCCGCCGCGTCCGTGATCAGCTCGACCGCCAGTTCCAGCTGGGTCGGGTCGATCGCCTCCGGGCCCTCCGCGATGTCCGCGTCCAGGCCCGTAAGGACGTACGTGTTCTCCGGGTCGACCTCGATCTCGAGCTCGCCCGCCGTCGCCTTCGCCAGGACCTCGTCCCACGTGGACACGTCGGCGAGGTCGGTGTCGGCCAGGTCCTTGCCGTCGGCGAGGGCCCTGGCGAGTGCGCCCGGAGAGGTGAACACGTCGATCTCGCCCTCGCTGCCGAGGAACACCGGCGCGTCGTCGAGGTAGCAGCGCAGCGTGTAGTACTCCGCGCCGGACGTGATGATCTTGACCGGGTCGATGCCGACCTCGGCCCAGAACCCGACCGGAGCGTCGTCTTCCTCGTCATCGGAGTCGTCGTCCGAATCGGTGTCGATCGCTTCGAGGTCCTCTACGCCGTCGGCGCCGGCCTCGGCCTCCGCGGACTCCTCGTGGAACGCCGCCAGCTCCTCGGCGGTCTGCTCCAGCACCTTCTCGTCGACCTCCGGCTGGGTCACCAGGCCGTCGATCGCGTCGAGGATGGTGTCCCACTTCTGCGACACCGTCTCGGACAGGTCGTTCCACACCTGCACGCCGACGCCCCCGGTGAACGGCAGCGTGCCCTGGTCGAGCAGCGAGAAGCCCTCGGTCGAGTCGAGGATCTCGTGGACCTCTTCGAGGTCGCAGACGTCGGCGAGCGAGCGCACGATGCCGACGATCTCGGCCAGCTCCGCGATGTGCCAGACGTCCGGCTCCTCGGCGACGAGCTCCGGCACGCCGACGAGGTCGTACGTGTGGTCCTCGTCCGGGATCAGTTCGGGCACGTTCAGCGAGGGCACGGCATCCCAGGCCGGGTGGTCGAGCAGGTCGTGCCGCTCGGACGTGCGGACGAAAGCGGCCAGGTGAGCGGCGTCCGGGAAGGCGTACAGGTCGTCCTCGTCGCCGAGGAACGCTTCCCACTCCTCGCCGTCTTCCCGCCAGCGCGGGGCCCACAGGGTGACGACGTCGCCCTGCGGCAGCCCGAGTTCGATCGGGATGATGTCCTGTGCCATTCCTAAGCCCTCCGGATTACCGCCCGTGTGCGCGCGAGACCGGAAGTATGCTCCGGTCGGTGCGCGGTACCGCGAAGCCTACGGGTTTCCCACTCGCGATGCGATCGCCCCTGCCGACTTTGCGGCGAGCGGATGGCACGATAGGCGTCTGATGACTCTCACAGACCTCCTGCCTGCGGATCCCGACCCCGACGCCCTCTTCGAAGCCTTCACGACCTGGACGGCCGAACGGGGCATCGAGCTGTACCCGGCGCAGGAGGAGGCGGTGATGGAGGTCGTCTCCGGATCGAACGTCATCCTGTCGACGCCGACCGGTTCCGGGAAGAGCCTCGTCGCCGTCGGCGCGCACTTCACCGCGCTCGCCCAGGGCCGCCGCAGCTACTACACCGCGCCCATCAAGGCCCTTGTCTCGGAGAAGTTCTTCCAGCTCATCGACATCTTCGGCGCCGAGAACGTCGGGATGATGACCGGCGACTCCAGCGTCAACCCGGACGCCCCGATCATCTGCTGCACGGCGGAAATCCTGGCGAACATCGCGTTGCGGTTCGGGTCGGAAGCGCCGGTCGGGCAGGTCGTGGCCGACGAGTTCCACTTCTACTCCGAGCCCGACCGTGGCTGGGCGTGGCAGGTACCGCTGCTGGAGCTGCGAGGAGCCCAGTTCGTCCTGATGTCGGCGACCCTGGGCGATGTCTCCTTCTTCGAGAAGGACCTCACCCGCCGCACCGGCAAGCCGACCGCGGTCGTCACGTCGGCGCAGCGCCCGGTGCCCCTGACCTTCCGGTACGCGCTGACGCCGCTGCACGAGACGATGTCCGAGCTGCTCAACGGCGGCCAGGCGCCGGTCTACGTCGTGCACTTCTCGCAGGCCGCGGCCATCGAGCGGGCGCAGACGCTTATGAGCATCAACGTCACGTCGAAGGCCGAAAAGGAGGCCATCGCCGAGCTGATCGGCGACTTCCGGTTCGCCGCCGGCTTCGGCAAGACGCTCTCGCGGCTGGTCCGCCACGGCATCGGCGTCCACCACGCCGGCATGCTGCCGAAGTACCGCCGGCTGGTCGAGACCCTCGCGCAGTCCGGGCTGCTCAAGGTGATCTGCGGGACCGACACCCTCGGCGTCGGCATCAACGTGCCGATCCGGACCGTGGTCTTCTCCGCGCTGACGAAGTACGACGGCGTCCGCCAGCGGCACCTCAAGGCACGCGAGTTCCACCAGATCGCCGGCCGGGCCGGGCGCGCGGGTTACGACACCGACGGCTACGTCGTCGTGCAGGCGCCGGACCACGTCGTCGAGAACGCCAAGGCCCTCGAGAAGGCCGGCGACGACCCGAAGAAGAAAAAGAAGATCGTCCGGAAGAAGGCGCCGGAGGGTTTCGTCAACTGGACCGAGAGCACGTTCGACCGGCTCATCGCGGCCGAACCCGAGCCGCTGACGTCCAGCTTCAAGGTCACGCACTCGATGCTGCTCAACGTGATTTCGCGGCCGGGCAACGCTTTCGACTCGATGCGGCACCTCCTGGAGGACAACCACGAGGACCGCGCGTCGCAGCGCAAGCTCATCCTGCGGGCCATCGCGATCTACCGCGCGCTGCTCGCCGCCGGTGTCGTCGAACGACTGTCCGAACCGGACGAACAGGGCCGGATCATCCGGCTCACTGTCGACCTGCAGTTCGACTTCGCGCTCAACCAGCCGCTTTCGCCGTTCGCGCTGGCCGCGATCGACCTGTTCGACCTGGAGTCGCCGAGCTACCCGCTCGACGTCGTGTCCACTGTGGAGGCCACAGTGGACAATCCGCGGCCGGTGCTTTCGCAGCAGCAGTTCAAGGCGCGCGGCGAGGCCGTGAACGCGATGAAGGCCGAAGGCATCGAGTACGACGAGCGCATGGAGCTGCTCGAAAACGTCAGCTACCCGAAGCCGCTCGAAGAGCTGCTGCAGGGCGCGTTCCACAGCTACCGGCAGGGCCATCCGTGGGTCGACGACTACGAGCTGTCGCCGAAGTCGGTCGTGCGGGACATGTACGAGCGCGCGATGAACTTCGTCGAGTACGTCGGTTTCTACCAGCTCGCGCGGTCGGAAGGCCTGGTGCTGCGCTACCTCACCGACGTCTACGACTCGCTGCGCCACACGGTGCCGGACGAGGCGAAGACCGAGCCGCTGCAGGACCTCATCGAGTGGCTCGGCGAGCTCGTCCGGCAGGTCGACTCGAGCCTCCTGGACGAGTGGGAGGCGCTGCGGCACCCGGACGAAGAGGGTCCGGTGTCGACGCGGCCGCCGGAGCTGCCACCGGCCGTCACCCGCAACGAGCGCGCGTTCCGCGTCCTGGTGCGCAACGAGCTGTTCCGCCGGGTCGAGCTGTTCGGGCGCCGGGCGTGGAACGTGCTCGGCGAGCTGGACGCGGCGTCCGGCTGGGACGCCGAAGCGTGGGAAGACGCCATCGAGGACTACTTCGAGGAGTACGAGACGCTCGGCACCGGCCCGGACGCGCGCGGCCCGGCACTGCTGATGATCGACCAGCAGCCGGACGTCTGGAAGGTGCGGCAGATCTTCGACGACCCGGCGGGCGACCACGACTGGGGCATCAGCGCCGAGGTCGACCTGGCGGCGTCCGACGAGGCCGGGATGGCCGTGGTGCGGGTGACCGCGGTGGGCGCGCACTGAGCCGCACTCGTTGCGCCCAACGGCGCAACCCGGCGGCATGGTTCCGGGGTTAGCGTGGAGGCTCCGGAACCTGGGAGGGACCATGGGGAACTTCAAGCGCGTGCTGGCCGGGATCTTCGTCGCCGCGGCGGTGGTCGTGGCCGTCGCACCGGCCGCGTCGGCCGCATCGATGGTGGAATACGCGTTGCTGGCGAGCCCGAACGCGACCGCCATCGAATACGGCCTCTGAGCCTCAGCTCACCGGTGATCAGAGCCGGATCTCGCGTGATTGGAAGCGGATCTCGCGTGATTGAGGGGGCATCACCCGTGATTGGAGGGTCGACTCGCGTGATGGGGGAGTCGACACGCCGGATCGGCGAGTTGCCGCCGTGTCGACCCTTCAATCACGCGTGTCGACCCTTTGGTCACGGCCGGGGAGGGTTTTTGGTGGCCAGGGCGAGGAGGGGGACGGCGGCTGCGGCGTCGGTGATCAGGGTGGAGACCATGCCTGAGCGGAGGACCGCGTCCACCGCGGCCGCTTTCGGGCGGCTGTAGCCCAGGGCGATCACCTCCGGGACCGCCATCAGCTCCTCGTGGCTGATCGCCAGGACGTGGTGGGCCAAGCCGGTGGAGAGAGCGTTTCCTGACGCGTCGAAGAGGCGGGCCGCGACCTCCGCCGTCGCGCCGCGGGCCGCGATCGCCGCGCGCTCGGTCTCGTCCAGCGCGTCGTACACCGTCGACTCGCCGGGCTGCCACGAGCCGATGCTGACCACCGCCTTCGTCAGGTTGCGGAACTGGCCGAACGTCTCCGCGATGCCCGGCTGACGTCGCAGCGTCTCGGTCGTGCGGCGGTCGGGCAGCACCAGCGGGCCGAAGATCGGGTACGCGTCGCCGCCGGACACCGCCGTCACGCGGCTGACCGTTTCGACCGACCGCCCGCGCATGTCCATCCCGGCCTGCACCCCGCAGAGCTGGACGATCGGGCACCGCGGCAGCGACCGGATCGCCTCGGTCATCGCGTTCACCGACCGCGCCCACGACAGCCCGATGACGTCCGACGGCGTCGCGATCTCCTCCAGCAGCCGCGCCGCCAGCGAGCCGATCTTCGCCCGGACGACCTCCTTCGGGTCCCGCTCTGTTGAGCGTTCGAGCACCAGCGCGCGCTCGAGGCCGTAGGCCGAGCGCACCTCGTCGGACAACGCCAGGTCCACCGGCGCCGGCAGCGAGAACTCCACCCTGACCAGGCCGGACTCCATGGCGGTGTCGAGCATCCGCGCCACCTTGAACCGGCTGACGCCGAACTCGTCGGCGATCTCCAGCTTGGAGCGTCCCTGCACGTAGAAGCGCCGGGCGACGGTGGCGAGCAGCATCGCTTCAGTGAGCGAAGCGCTCTTACGAGATGCGCTCATATGAGCATAATAGCGCGAAATCTCCCCGAAAGGTTGACGTACTACCGACGTCAGACCTGTAATGCCTTCACATGTTCTCGACGCCATAGGTCAATGTTGCTCATTTGAGCGCGAGAAAGGGGCAAGGCATGCGTGCCGCCATCGTCGACCGGCCCGGTGAGATCAGGGTCGGCGAGGTGCCCGATCCGAAACCCGGAGAACGTCAGGTCGTCGTCAAGGTCGGAGCGTGCGGGATCTGCGGCACCGACCTGCACATCGCGGACGGGCACTTCCCGCCCACGCCGTATCCCATCGTCCCCGGGCACGAATTCGCCGGGGAGATCGTCGAGCTCGGTGCGGACGTGCCGGGCGAGTGGAAGATCGGCGACCGCGTCGCCGTCGACCCGTCGCTGTTCTGCGGCTACTGCGGCCCGTGCCGCGCCGGCCACGGCAACCTCTGCGCGAACTGGGGCGCCACCGGCGACACCGTCAACGGCGCCTTCGCCGAGTACGTCGCCGTCCCGTCGTCCACCTGCTACCGCATGCCTGACTCGATGACCTGGGAACAGGGTGCGCTGGTCGAACCCGTTTCCTGTGCGGTGCACGGGGTCCGCCGCGTCGGCGTCGAAGCCGGTGAACGCTTTCTCGTCGTCGGCGCCGGAACCATGGGCCTGATCATGCAGCAGCTGCTGCAGCGTTCGGGCGCGCAGGTCACGGTCGTCGACCGCAACGAAGCCCGGCTGCCGCGAGCAGCCGGTCTCGGTGCCGTCGGAACCGCAACGGACGTCAGCGACCTGAACGGCGAGAAGTTCGACGTCGCGGTCGACTGCACCGGCGCCGCGCCCGCCATCGAAGCCGCCTTCGACGCGATCCGGCGCGGGGGACGGCTGCTGGTCTTCGGCGTCGCCCCGGCCGAAGCCCGCGTCGCGCTTTCGCCGTTCCGCATCTACAACGACGAAATCACCATCGTCGGGTCGATGGCCGTGCTGCACAGCTTCGGCGCCGCGCTCGACCTCGTCGCGAGCGGCGCGATCGACACGGACGCGCTGCTCACGGACACCCTGCCGCTGGAGCAGTATCCCGAGGCGCTGGCCAAGATGCGCAGCGGCTCGGGCCTCAAGGTGCAGGTACTCCCCGGAGGTGGCCGTGCGTAAGCTCCTCACTCTCCTCGCCTCGACGTCGTTGCTGGTCACGGGCTGCGCGGGCGCGGGCTCGATCGGCACCGGAGGCAGCACGCTCGTCATCGCGATCGTGTCGAACCCGCAGATGAAGGACGCGATCTCGCTCGCGCCGGAGTTCGAGAAGGCCACCGGCATCACCCTGAAGTTCGTGTCCCTGCCGGAAAACCAGGCCCGCGCGAAGATCACCGCCTCGACCGCCACCGAGGGCGGCGAGTTCGACGTCGTCATGATCAGCAACTACGAGGCCCCGCAGTGGGCGGCCAACGGCTGGCTCGAGAACCTCGAACCGCACATGGCGGCCACCCCGGGTTACGACGAAGGCGACTTCATCCCCAGCATCAAGCAGTCGCTTTCGTACCAGAACCAGATGTACGCGGTGCCGTTCTACGGCGAGTCGTCGTTCCTGGCCTACCGCAAGGATCTCTTCCAGCAGGCCGGGATCACCATGCCGGCCAAGCCGACCTGGCAGCAGATCGCGGACTTCGCCGCGAAGCTCGACGACAAGGCCAACGGCGTCGCGGGCATCTGCCTGCGCGGCAAGCCCGGCTGGGGCGAGAGCCTCGCGCCGTTCACGACCGTGGCCAACACCTTCGGCGCGCAGTGGTTCGACAAGGACTGGAACGCCAAGCTGACCTCACCGGAGTTCACCGAGGCCGCGAACTTCTACGTCGACCTCATCCGTCAGCACGGCGAGGTCGGTGCCTCCAGCGCCGGGTTCTCCGAGTGCGGCACGCGCTACACCCAAGGCAACGCGGCGATGTGGTACGACGCGACGGTCATGGCGGGCACCAACGAGGACCCCTCCAGCAGCAAGATCGTCGGCAAGTCCGGCTACGCGCCCGCGCCGGTCGTCAAGACGCAGGCCAGCGGCTGGCTCTACACCTGGGCGCTCGGCATCCCGAAGGTCGCCAAGGACAAGGACGCGGCCTGGAAGTTCATGGCCTGGATGACCGACAAGGCGTACGTGCAGAAGGTCGGCCAGACCTACGGCTGGAACCGCGTTCCGCCGGGCGTGCGCCAGTCGACCTACGCCATCCCCGACTACGCCAAGGCCGCGGCGGCCTACGCGAAGCCCACGCTCGACGGCATCGCGGACGCGAACCAGCAGAAGGTCATGGCGAACCCGGTGCCCTACCCCGGCCTCCAGTTCGTCGGCATCCCCGAGTTCCAGGACCTGGGCACCCGGGTGAGCCAGCAGCTGTCGGCGGCGATCGCCGGCCGCGAGTCCGTCGAAGACGCCCTGAAGCAGTCCCAGGACTACGCCCAGACGGTGGGCGACTCCTACAAGGCGGTGCAGTGATGTCCACGCTCTCCGTAGATACCCCCACCTCCCGCTCCCACGCGAAGGTCGAGGAAAAGAAAGGCCTGAGCACCGCGGCCAGGCGGCGGCTGCCGCTGCTGCCCGCGCTGATCTTCGTCATCGCGGTGACGCAGCTGCCGTTCCTGCTCACCGTGTTCTACTCGTTCCAGTCGTGGAACCTGGTCCGGCCCGGCTCGCGGCACTTCGTCGGCCTGGACAACTACATCGACGTCTTCAGCGACACGACGTTCCTGGTCGCGCTGCTCAACACCGTGGTGCTGACCGTGGTGTGCGTGTTCGTCGCGCTGCTGCTCGGCCTCGGCCTGGCGATCCTGCTCGACCGCAAGTTCCTCGGCCGCGGCGTGGTCCGGACGCTGCTGATCACGCCGTTCCTGATCCTGCCGGCGGCCGGCGCACTGCTGTGGAAGACGACGATGTTCGACCCGACCTACGGGTTGCTGCACTTCGTCTTCGGCACCGACGTCGACTGGCTTTCGGAGTTCCCGCTGGCGTCGGTGATGGCCCAGATCGTGTGGCAGTGGACGCCGTTCATGATGCTGCTCATCCTGGCCGGCCTGCAGAGCCAGCCCAAGGACATCCTCGAAGCGGCCAATGTGGACGGTGCGGGCCGCTGGCGGACGTTCGTCTCGATCACGCTGCCGCACCTGTCCCGGTTCCTGCAGCTGGCCACGCTGCTGGGCGCGATCTACATCGTGAACAGCTTCGACGCGATCTTCCTGATGACCCAGGGCGGCCCGGGCACGGCGAGCACCAACCTGCCGTACTACATCTACCAGCGCGCGTTCGAGGGCTTCGACGTCGGTCAGTCGTCCGCGATGGGCGTGATCGTGGTCATCCTGACGATGATCGTCGCGACCTTCGCGCTGCGCCTGATGTTCCGCACGTTCTCGGTGAGCGGAGGGATCAAGTGACGACTGTTGCTCCGCGCAAGCGGGCTTATGGCAAGGGTTCGCTGACCGTCGCGACCTGGATCATCGCGATCCTGTTCGTCTTCCCGCTGCTGTGGATGATCCTCACGGCGTTCAAGCAGGAGGCGGACGCCTACACCGACCCGCCGAAGCTGTTCTTCACGCCGACGTTCGAGCAGCTCGGCAACGTCCTGAGCGGCGGGTTCCTGCCGTACCTGTCGAACTCGGCGTTCGTCACGATCCTCTCGACGGCGCTGGTGCTGCTCTTCGGCGTCCCGGCGGCGTACGCGCTGTCGCTGGCGCCGGTGAAGGGCACCTCGAACGCGCTCGGGTTCTTCCTGTCGACGAAGATGCTGCCGATCGTGGCGGCGATCATCCCGCTGTACATCATCTCGCAGAACACCGAGCTGCTCGACACGGTGTGGGCGCTGGTCATCCTCTACACGTCGATGAACCTGCCGCTGGCCATCTGGATGATGCGGTCGTTCTTCCTCGAGGTACCGCACGAGATGATCGAGGCGGGCCGGATCGACGGCGCCAACCTGCCGACGCTGCTGCGCAAGATCATCATGCCGGTGGTCGCGCCCGGGATCGCGGCGACCGCGCTGATCTGCGTGATCTTCTCCTGGACCGAGTTCTTCTACGCGGTCAACCTGACGGCGGCCCGGGCCGGCACGGTCCCGGTGTTCCTGGTCGGGTTCATCACCAGCGAGGGCCTGTACTGGGCGCAGCTGTCCGCCGCCGCGCTGCTGGCCTCGCTGCCGGTGATGATCGTCGGCTGGATCGCCCAGAACCACCTGGTCCGCGGCCTGTCCATGGGCGCAGTCAAGTAAGTCCGTGAATGGCACATTGAGAGACGTAGAGTCCCTCAATGTGCCATTCACGGACCTGGGGCTACTCCTGCAGGGAGAGGGCCTGGCTGGGGCAGACGTGCACCGCTTCGCGGGCCTTTTCGACCAGCTCGCCCTCCGGCTGGTCGTTCAGCACGATGACGGTGCCGTCGTCCTCGCTCTGGTCGAACAGCGCGGGCTCGGTGAGCACGCACTGACCGGCGCCGACGCACTTGCCGGTGTCCGCGATGATCTTCATGGTCCTTCTCTCCTGTGGTGGGATGGCAGTTCGTTCTCTACCAGGTCACCGGCAGCCGGTACAGGCCGTAGATGTTCGCGTCGTCCTTGAACGGCAGGTCGTCCACCGAAGCGGCCAACTCCAAAGAAGGCACCCGCCGGAACAGCGTGTCGAAGACGATCTGCAGTTCCATCCGGGCGAGGTTCTGGCCGAGGCACTGGTGCGGGCCGAAGCCGAACGCGACGTGGTGGCGCGCGCCGCGGTCGATGTCGAGGTCGTCCGGGTTCTCGAACGCCCGCGGGTCGCGGTTGGCCGAATAGCCCAGCGCCAGCACGCCCTCGCCGGCGCGGATCAGCTGCCCGCCGACCTCGATGTCCTCGACGCACAGCCGCGCGGTGGCCGCGTCGACGATCGTGAAGTACCGCAGCATCTCCTCGACGGCGTCGAGCGTCTTGCCCGGGTCGTCTTTGACGAGCGCGAGCTGGTCCGGGTTCTCCAGGAGCGCGACGGTGCCCAGCGAGATCATGTTCGCCGTCGTCTCGTGCCCGGCGACCAGCAGCAAGAAGCCGGTCGCGGCGAGCGAGGCCCGCCGGTAGGTGCCCTCTTCGCGGAGCTTGACGATCTGCCGGCCGAGCAGGTCGTCCGGCGGGTTCGCCTCCTTCCCGGCGATGAGGTCACTCATGTACTCGCGCACGGCCTCGACGGCCGCTCGCCGCTCCTCCGGGGGCGTGTCCCGCTTGATCAGCTTCACCGTGTGGGTCTGGAAGAAGCCGTGGTCGGCGTACGGCACGCCGAGCATCTCGCAGATGACCAGCGACGGCACCGGCAGCGACAGCATCTCGACCAGGTCGCCCGGCCGCGGGCCGGCCAGCAGCGCGTCGATCCGCTCGTCGACGATCTCCTGGATCCGCGGCCGCAGCGCCTCCATCCGGCGCACGGTGAACTCGCCGAGGACGGCCTTGCGGGCGGGCCCGTGGTCGGGCGCGTCCATGGTGATCATGGTTCGCTCGTCGTCCGGCCGCCGGAACCCCGGCACCAGCTGCGGGAAGTCCGGGTGCTGCCGGTCGGCGCTGAACCGCCGGTCGTTCAGCACCGTCCGGACGTCCTCGTGCCTGCTGACCACCCAGGCCTGCCTGCCGTCGGGCAGCCCGACGCGGGTGATCGGGTCCTTCTCCCGGATTTCCTCGTACGCGGTGGGCGGTGCGAACGGGCACGTACGGGTCATCGGGAACTCGTGAAGCGTGGTCATGGCGTCCTCCTCACCAGGTCACGGGCAGGCAGTAGAGGCCGAAGATCGCCGAATCGTGCTTGAACGGCAGCTGGTCCACCGGCGCGGCCAGCTTGAGCTCCGGGATGCGGCGGAAGAGCGTGTCGAAGACGATCTGCAGTTCCATCCGGGCCAGGTTCTGGCCGAGGCACTGGTGCGGCCCGAACCCGAACGCGACGTGGTGCCGCGCGCCCCGCTCGAGGTCGAGCTTGTCGGCGTCCTCGAACGCGGTTTCGTCACGGTTGCCCGAGTAGCTCAGCCCGAGCACACCCTCGCCTTCGCGGATCAGCTGCCCGCCGATCTCGACGTCCTGGGTGGCCACTCGCGACGTCGCGAACTCCGCGATCGTGAAGTACCGCAGCAGCTCCTCGACGGCGTCGAGCGTCTTGCCGGGGTCGTTCTTGATGATCTCGAGCTGGTCCGGGTTCTCCAGGAGCGCGACGGTGCCGAGCGAGATCATGTTCGCCGTCGTTTCGTGCCCGGCGAGGAGCAGGAGGAACGCCAGTGAGACCAGCGAGTCGTGGTCGACGTCGCCGTGCTCCTCGCGCTGCTTGAGGATCTGGCGGCCGAGCAGGTCGTCGGTCGGGTCGGCCTCCTTGGCGGCGACGAGCTTGTCGAGGAAGTCCTGCATCTCTTCGACGGCCTGCACGCGCACCTCCTGCGTCACCTCCCGGTTCAGCAAGATGGAGCTGCGCGACTGGAAGAAGTCGTGGTCGGCGTACGGGACGCCGAGCTGCTCGCAGATGACCAGCGACGGCACCGGTAGCGCCAGCGCCGAGACGAGGTCGGCGGGCTTCGGGCCGGCCAGGATCGCGTCGATGTGCTCGTCGACGATCTGCTGGATCCGCGGCTGCAGCGCCTTCATCCGCTTCACGGTGAACTCGCCGACGACCTCGCGGCGGGCGGCGCCGTGTTCCGGCGGATCCATGTTGATCAGCGACGCGCCGAAGCGGCGGCGCTGCGGGCGGCCGTTCTTCACCAGGGTCGGAAAGCCCGGGTTGAACCGGTCGGAGCTGAACCGCGGGTCGGTCAGCATCTGCCGGACCTCTTCCAGGCGCGTGATGGCCCAGGCTTCCGAGCCGTCGGGCAGGCCGACGCGCTGGACCGGGCCCGCTTCGCGCAGCTTCTCGTAGGCGGGCGGCGGGGCGAACGGACAGCTGCGTTCGAGCGGGAAGACGTCGTCGACGGTGGCGGGCTCGGCTACTTCGGTCATTTCGGACCCCCTGAATCGGACGGAAAGTATGCGGAGGATTACATTCCGGTTCTCAGATCCAACGTACCGAAGCGGAAGGACATCGTCCACTAGCTAACGGGTGACGGGGTGCGGATCCGGTCGGTGGCCGTCTGACCATGCGAGAATCAGGCCGCGCGATCCAGCGGAAGGCGAACGGCATGACGGCAGACCCCGACACCACCCTGCGGGCGGACGCGCGGCGCAACCGCGACCAGATCCTGGCCGCCGCGAGGAGCATCTTCGCCGTCTCCGGTGCCGAGGTGCCGATGGAGGAGATCGCCCGCGCGGCCGGCGTCGGCGTCGGCACGCTCTACCGGCGGTTTCCGGACCGGGACGCGCTGGTCCGCGCCGTCGCGATGGACAACTTCGAGCGGGTGCTGGTCGAAGCTCGCGCGATCGCCGCCGAGGAGACGTCGTCGTGGCACGCGCTGGAGCGGCTGCTGCGGCAGTCGGTGGCGCTGCAGCTGAGCGTGCAGCTGGCCATGGTGTCGCACCGGGCGCTGGTGATCCTCAAGAACGACCCGGAAGTCCGCCGGCTGCGCGACGAGATCCTGGCGGTCCTCGACGGCTTCGTCGCCGGTGCGAAGGCCGAGGGCAAGCTCCGCGAGGACGTCGGCGCCGGGGACATCGCGATCCTGTTCGCGACGCTGCTGCGCCAGATGCGCGCGAAGTCGCCGGAGGTCGCGGAGATGGCGGCACGCCGGTGCGTCGGCATCATGATCGACGGCCTCAGCTGCCGGCCCGGCAGCGAGCTGCCGGGGCGTCCGATCATGTCCGGTGACCTCGACCCCGACTGACCCCGGCTGACTTCGCCGAATTTCGTGTAAGGTTCCGCCTCGTTCTGCCGGAATTGCAGCTGCGGGCGGGAAAATGCGACGAAGAATGCTGGCCTTGTTGTTGGCGATTCCCTTTCTGGCGGTCGCGGGCTGCGGCGACGTGCCGGTGGACGGCGTGGCCGCCGCTCCGGCGCCGCCGCCGGTCGCCACGACCTCGTCCACGGCTGTCCCCGGCACGTCCGCCGGATCGGCCACTCCGCCCACGTCCGCGTCCCGACCTGCGCCTCCGTCGACTCCGGCGCCGCCGTCGACCACCCCTGTGCGCAACTGCCGCAGCCCGGAGTTCACGACGACCGACCCCGACGGCGGCTGGTCGGACGGCGGCTACTACGTCCACAACAACATGTGGAACGCCGGTGAAGCGGGCCCGGAAACGCTGCGCGCGTGCGCGTACGACAACTGGTACGTCGAATCCGTCCAACCCGATTCGTCGTCGGTGAAAACCTATCCGAACGTGCACAAGGACATCAACAACCAGAACGGGAAACCGTTCAACGACTATTCGGTGATCAAAACGACCTTCGCGGGCCGTGGCCCGGGCGTCGGCGTGTACGACGTGGCGTACGACCTGTGGCTGAACGGCGTCGGCGACGGCAAGGGTGTCTCGGAGCTGATGGTGTGGACGGAGAACCTCAAGCAGGTCCCGTCCGGCGACAAGCTGACGACCTACACGGCCGGCGGCTCGACGTACGACGTCTGGGCGGACACCGACGGGTACGTGGCGTTCGTTTCGCGGTCGGCGCAGTACTCGGGGAGCCTCGACCTGAAGGCGATGATCGCGTGGTCGATCGGCAAGGGCCTGATCCCGCCGAACCCGACGGTCAACCAGATCGGCTACGGCATCGAGTTCTGCTCGACCGGCGGGGGGAAGGCGCGGTTCACGCTGACGGACTTCTCGGTGACGATGAGCTAGCCGGTGTCATGAGGGGCACCTTCATCGACTTTATGTCCATGAAGGTGCCCCTCATGGAACAACTCAGACGCCCAGCGGATGCCAGACCGTCTTCGCCTCCAGGTACCTCCGCAGCCGCGTGAGGTCCGGGGACGTCGTCCAGTCCGGTTCCGTCGCGGGGACCGTCAAGACCCGCTTCACGGTGTTCGCCGCTTCACGCGCCAGGCCCGGGCGGTCCGCCGGGGCGGCTCCCGTCGGGTCCAGGGCGTTGACGTCGCCGTGCGAGGCCAGCCAGGGGCCCAGCTCCGGCGCGTGACCCGTGAGGATGTTCGCCACGCCGCCCGGGACGTCCGAGGTCGCCAGGACCTCCGACAGCGTGATCGCCGGCAGCGGCCGTTCCGCGCTCGAGACCACCACCGCCGTCGAGCCCGTCGCCAGGACCGGGGCCAGCACCTCGACCAGGCCCAGCAGGGACGACTGCTGCGGCGCCAGGACGCCCACCACGCCCGTCGGCTCCGGCATCGTGAACGAGAAGTACGGGCCCGCCACCGGGTTGGCCGAACCTAGCACCGACGCGATCTTGTCCGTCCAGCCCGCGTACCAGACCCAGCGGTCGATCGCGGCGTCCACAAGGGACTCGGCCTTCTTCGCGGCCAGGCCTTCGGACGCCGAAACCTCCGCGATGAACTGGTCGCGACGGCCCTCCAGCACCTCGGCCACCCGGTAGAGCACCTGGCCGCGGTTGTACGCCGTGGCCGCCGACCAGCCGGGGAACGCCTTGCGCGCGGCCACCACCGCGTCGCGGACGTCCTTGCGGGACGCGTGCGCCGCGTTGGCCAGGAACTTGCCCTTCGCGTCCGTCACCGGGTACACCCGGCCGGACTCCGAACGCGGGAACTTGCCGCCGATGTACAGCTTGTACGTCTTGGCGACGGAGATTCGGTCAGACATTCAGGTACGCCTCCAGCCCGGTGCGGCCGCCCTCGCGCCCGAAGCCGGATTCCTGGTAGCCGCCGAAGGGAGCGGCGGGGTCGAAGCGGTTGAAGGTGTTGGCCCAGACCACGCCGGCGCGCAGCTGGTTCGCCATCCACAGGATCCGGGAGCCCTTTTCGGTCCAGATGCCCGCCGAAAGCCCGTACGGCGTGTTGTTCGCTTTCGCCACGGCCTCGTCCGGCGTGCGGAACGTCAGCACCGACAGCACCGGGCCGAAGATCTCCTCACGGGCGATCCGCATCGACTGCTGGACGTTCGCGAACACCGTCGGGGCGAAGAAGAACCCGCGGTCCGGCACCGGGCACGGGCTGGTCCAGCGCTGCGCGCCCTCGGCGTCGCCGGACTCGACGAGCCCGCGGATCTTCGCCAGCTGCTCGGCCGAGTTGATCGCGCCGATGTCGGTGTTCTTGTCCAGGGGGTCGCCGATGCGCAGCGTCGAGACGCGGTAGCGCAGCTTCTCCAGCACCTCTTCGGCGACGGACTCCTGCACGAGCAGTCGCGAGCCCGCGCAGCAGACGTGGCCCTGGTTGAAGAAGATTCCGTTGACGATGCCCTCGATCGCCTGGTCGAGCGGCGCGTCCTCGAACACGATGTTCGCCGCCTTGCCGCCCAGCTCGAGCGTCAGCTTCTTCGGCGTGCCCGCGACCTGCCGCTGGATGGCCTTGCCGACCTCGGTGGAGCCGGTGAACGCGATCTTGTCGATGTCGGCGTGGTCCACAATGGACGCGCCGATGTCGCCGGCGCCCGGCAGGATGTTGACCACGCCCGGCGGCAGTTCGGCCTGCTGGCAGATCTCCGCGAAGACCAGCGCGGTCAGCGGCGTCGTCTCGGCCGGCTTGAGAACCACGGTGTTGCCGGTGGCCAGCGCGGGAGCGATCTTCCAGGCCAGCATCAGCAGCGGGAAGTTCCACGGGATGATCTGGCCCGCGACACCCAGGGGACGCGGATTCGCGCCGTACCCGGCGTACTCCAGCTTGTCGGCCCAGCCCGCGTGGTAGAAGAAGTGCGCGGCCGCGGTCGGGACGTCGGAGTCGCGCGACTCCTTGATCGGCTTGCCGTTGTCCAGGCTTTCCAGCACCGCCAGTTCGCGCGAACGCTCCTGGATCAGCCGCGCGATGCGGAAGAGGTACTTCGCGCGTTCGGTGCCCGGCATCTTGGACCAGACGCCCGCGTAGGCCTTGCGCGCGGCCTTGACCGCGATGTCCACATCGGACTTCGAGGCGGTGCCGACCTCGGCCAGGACCTCTTCGGTGGCCGGGTTGATCGTCTTGAGCGGCTCACCCGAGCCGTCGACGAATTCGCCGTTGATGAACGGCTTGTAGGAGTCCTTCAGGTTCGCGATGGCGCGCGACTCGGGCGCCGGCGCGTATTCGAAAACAGGCATCAGTCCACCGTCACGTAGTCGGGGCCGCTGTAGTGGCCGTCCACCTGGGTGCGGCGCTGCAGCAGCAGGTCGTTGAGCAGGCTGGACGCGCCGAAGCGGAACAGGTCCGGGGTCAGCCACTGCTCGCCGGCGACCTCGTGCACGGCGACCAGGTACTTGATCGCGTCCTTCGTCGTCCGGATGCCGCCCGCGGGCTTGACGCCGCGCAGCTCGCCGGTCTGCGCGTGCCAGTCGTGGACGGCCTGCAGCATGATGTGGGTGACCGGCAGCGTCGCGGCGGGGGAGACCTTGCCGGTGGAGGTCTTGATGAAGTCGCCGCCGGCCAGCAGCGCCAGCCACGACGCGCGCCGCACGTTGTCGTAGGTCGCCAGCTCGCCGGTCTCGAGGATGACCTTCAGGTGCGCGTCGCCGCAGGCGGCCTTGATCGCCTGGATCTCCTCGAAGACGGCCATGTACCGGCCTTCGAGGAAGGCACCGCGGTCGATCACCATGTCGACTTCGTGCGCGCCCGCGTCGACGGCGATCTTGGTGTCGGCCAGCTTGATCTCACGGCTCGTCCGCCCGGCGGGGAAGCCGGTCGCGACGCTCGCGACGTGCACACCGCTGCCCTTGAGCGCTTCGACGGCGGTGGCGACCATGTCCGGGTACACGCAGACGGCGGCGACGCGCGGGGTGTCCTGGCGTTCGGGATCGGGCCGGACTGCCTTCGCGGCGAGCGCCCGGACCTTGCCGTGGGTGTCGGCGCCCTCCAGGGTGGTCAGGTCGACCATGGAGATGGCGGTGTCGATGGCCCACCGCTTGGCGTCCTTCTTGATGCTGCGCGTGCCGAGGCCCGCCGCGCGCTGCTCGACGCCGACCTGGTCGACACCGGGCAGCCCGAGCAGGAAGCGGCGCAGGCTCGCGTCGTCGCGAGCCGCGTCCACCAGCGGTGCCGGGGTGGCCGGCGCCGCTGACGTGCTGGTCGTGGCTGTCATGGGTCTGAGTCTAGGCGGCGCCCCCGGCAGTGTGAGCCCCCGTTGGTTGTGACGCTCAGTGCCTCGCGCGTCACGTTGCCGAGGTCAGGACCCCTCGATCTGCGGCGGCTCCGCGCGCTTGGCCGGCTTCCGGTACACGACGACCCCGCCCCAGAAGGCCAGCCCGTTGATCTTCACCGTCGGCGCGGTCGGCGGGGCCGGGGGTGCGCCCGACTTGTCCTCCAGCACGAACCCGCCCATCAGCCCGAGGCCCGTGACGTCCACGTTGATGTCGTCCGGGACCGTGATCTGGATGCCGCCCATGATGGCGACCGCGGTGATCGTGCAGTTCTTGTCCGCGAAGCGGGCCTGGCGCAGGTCGATCTCCGCGCCGCCCCAGAACGCGAAGCTGTTGTGCTGCGGGGGCAGGACCCAGCTGCCCTTGCGGACGGCGCCCGACATCACGCCGATCGACACCGGGGAACCCGGGTGACCGCCGATGCGCTGGTCCGGGTAGCCCAAGGCCCGCGTCGTCGCCGGTTCGAGCGTCCCCGAAGACGACGGCAGGTCCATCGTCACCGGCTTCAGTTCGCCAAGCGTCTTCGCCGCGTAGACCGTCGACAGCCGCTCTTCCAGCTCGTTGATCGTGATCCGGCCTTCGGAGAGGGCGTTGTGCAGCACCTGGGCGACGCGCTCGCGGTCGGCGTCGGAGGCCCGCATCTGGTCGGGCGTCAGTTCGCTCACCCGGCGCAGCTTATCGGCGAAAACCACCCTGTGTGTCCACCTTCCGGAGGACACTGACCCGATGGGATCAACAACCGTCGAGTTCCCGGACGGCGTCCGGGTCCGCGGCCGCGGCCTGGGGCGCCCGCGGCCCGCTGAGACCGAGCCGGATTTCGGGCTCTACCTGGGGACGAGCCGGCTGCGGCGCAAGCACGGCGGCGGCCTCACCTGGCCGCACGAATGGGTGACCTGGCCGGACTTCCTGCTGCCGCTGGACCCCGAAAGGGCGCGTGGGCAGATCAAGGCCCTCCACGAACGAGCGAAGACCGAGACGGTCGAAGTCGCCTGCTACGGCGGCGCGGGAAGAACCGGCACCGTGATGGCCTGCCTGGCCACGCTGTCCGGTGTCCCGGCCGAGGACGCCGTCGCGTGGGTGCGGAAGCATTACCACGAACGGGCGGTCGAGACGCCCTGGCAGCGACGCTGGGTCAGCTGGTTCGCGCGGCAGAGTTGAGGAACGCGGCCCACGCGGACACGGGGACGGCGAGGTGGCCGCCTTCGCGGTCCTTGGTGTCCCGGATGCCGACGGTGCCAGCGGTGGAGGTGGCCACCTCGACGCAGTTGGAATCGTTGGTGCTGTAGCTGCTCTTGCGCCAAGCGTTCGCGGCGTTCATGGTTCGTGCTCCTCAGCTGGGACCGGCTCGCCGATGGTACTGGCAACCAGCCGGGCCGAGTCTTCATGTGACAGCGCGATGGCACAGATTTCGCGCCAGGCTGTCTTGACCATGGCCACATGGTGATCCTCCTCCAGAAAGCTGCTCGTGCCTCGGCTTTCGACATGGACCAAGGAGGGCTCATGCCCGAATTCGAGAATGACGAACGGCCCCCGTAGGCCGGGGTGCGCGCCCGCGGAGAAGGGCACGACGCGGAACGTGACATTGGACCGGCGGCCCAGGAGAAGAAGGTGGTGGAGCTGTGCGCGCATGGTCTCGGAATCACCGATCGGGCGGTGGAGCACCATTTCATCGACCATCAGCTGCACGGAAGCGGCGCTGCGGCGGCTCAGGATGAGCTGGCGCGTGAGCCGGGCCGAAACCAAGCTCTCGACCTCGGCTTCGGTCAGCCTCGGATCGCCGCCGTGCAGGAGCGCACGCGCGTATTCGGGGGTTTGGGCGAGGCCGGGAACGACCTGTGATTCGTAGTTCTTGATACCGATAGCTTCGTTCTCGAAGCGGATCAGGTCCTTCCAGTTGGTGGGCAGCTTGCCATGGATCTCGTGCCAGTTCCTCTCCTCACCCTCCCTGACCAGGGCCAACAGCTCGGTCCGCTTCGTCGCCGGCACGCGTAGCAGTCCCAGGATCGCCGATACATCGTCCGCGTACAGACCCCGATCGCCGGTCTCCATCCGGCTGATCTTGCTCTCCGAGCAGTCGAGCGCCTTCGCCACGTCCAGGCAGGTCAGGCCCGCTGCGATGCGGAGGGTCCGCAGCTCCGCCGAGACCCTCCGCTGCCGCACCGACACCCGCTTGTTCTTGGCCATGCGGACACCTTCACCGCTTGCCACCGAGGCAAGGAAGATCGCTCACCCGGTTGAACAGTTGCGTGCGTCCGTGGCAAGAACCCAGGGTTGGTCATGCTCGAGAAGGACAAGCGCATGGACCGGACCTGGACGCTCGACGGTGTGTATGCGAACTGGAAGCTCACCATCGTGATCGAGCCGGGCGAGTACGCCTACGACGTGCCCGAGTGGCCCGGGGAGAAGCTGGCCCCGGTCGTCGAGCACTTCTTCGAATCCGTCAACCTCTACGAACTCGGAAGGGACGCGGAACAGCTCCACCGGCTAAGTTGACCCGCATGGATGTGCACGTCGTCGATCACCCCCTCGCGAAGGCCCGGCTCTCCACGATGCGTGACGCGCGCACCGACAGCGCCGCGTTCCGGGCCGCGCTGCACGAGCTGACCGTCATGCTGGTCTACGAAGCCACGCGCGACTTGCCGGTGAAGACCGCGCGGATCCACACGCCGGTCGCCCGCACCGACGGCTACACCCTCGCCAAGCCGCCGCTGCTGGTACCGGTGCTGCGGGCCGGGCTGGGCATGGCCGACCAGGCCCACAAGCTGATCCCGGACGCGCAGATGGGCTTCGTCGGCCTGGCGCGCGACGAGGAGACGCTGAAGCCGACGCCGTACCTGGAGTCGCTGCCGGAATCGCTCGCCGACCGGCCGGTCATGGTGCTCGACCCGATGCTCGCCACCGGCGGCTCGATGGAGTACACGATCCGGCTGCTCACCGATCGCGGCGCCGACGACGTCACGGCCATCTGCGCGCTGGCCGCGCCGGAAGGCCTGGCCCACCTGGAGAAGGCCGGCCTGCCGGTGCGGGTGGTGACGGCGAGCATCGACGAGCGCCTCAACGACTCGGGCTTCATCGTGCCGGGCCTCGGCGACGCGGGTGACCGTCAGTACGGCGCCGTCTAGCCTTGCCGGTCCTGAAGTGGCGGTGGATCGCCGTGACCGCCGCCGCGGTCGCGGCCGTCACCGCCGGGCTGCTGTGGCTGTTCCTCGCCTGGTCCGGGGAGCCGACCGCGCCGGTGCGGATCGACGCGGTCAAGACGGCGTTCGGCGTCGGCGCGGGCGCCGGCGGGGTGTTCGCGCTGTGGCTGGCGACGCGCCGCCAGCGCACCCTCGAACTGCAGCTGACCGAGACGACGCGGGACCTGGAGGAACGCCGGGTCACCGAGCTGTACACGAAGGCCGTCGAGCAGCTCGGCAGCGACAAGGCGCCGGTCCGGCTGGGCGGGCTGTACGCGCTGGAGCGGCTCGGGCAGGACAACCCCAAGCAGCGCCAGACGATCGTCAACGTGTGGTGCGCGTACCTGCGGATGCCGTTCAAGGCCCCGGTCGTGGGGCTCAGGGGCAGCGCGGCCCTCGACCTGGCCGACGACCCCGAGGAGAGCGAACTCCTCGTCCGGCTGGCCGTGCAGGAAATGCTCAAGACGCACCTGAGCCACGACGCCGGAGGCTACTGGCCGGGGATGTCGATTGATCTGCAGCGAGCCACTCTCGTCGACTTCCGGCTGAGCGGGTGCACTGTGACCGCCGCCGACTTCAGCCGCGCCCGGTTCATCGGTCAGCTCCACATCCGCGGCACGCGCTTCACCCGCCAGGCGGGGTTCTACGGCACGGACTTCCGCGACATCGTGAACTTCGATCGGTCGGTCTTCGAGGAAGGCGCGTTCTTCTCCCGGGCACACTTCGCCGCGGATGTCCGCTTCACCCGGGTCCGATCCGGGGGCCGGTTCGAGTTCTCGCGCGCGGTCTTCGACGAGGGAGCCCACTTCGAGGGCGGCGACCACCAGGAGCTCGACCTGGCGGACGCGCAGTTCCCGCCGGACGGCAACGTCCCGGCCGATGCCGGCCACTGAGGAGTGTGACCAGCCATGCGACGGGGGCGCCGGTGGACGACCGGGCACTGTGGGACCGGGCTTCCGGCGGCGACGAGGCGGCGTTCAGCGAGCTCTTCGAGCGGCACGCCGAGGCCGTCTGGAACCACGCCTACCGGCTGACCGGCTCGTGGGCCGGCGCCGAAGACCTGACGTCGACGACGTTCCTGACCGCCTGGCGCCGCCGCGCCGACGTGACGCTCGTGCGGGACAGCGCCCTGCCGTGGCTCTACACGGTCGCCGGAAACGCCGCCCGTGACGAATACCGCGGCGCGCGACGGCGGCTGCGGCTGCTCCGGAAGATCCCGGACCCGCCGGTGGTGTCCGATCACGCCGACGCGGTGGCCGAGCGGCTCGACGGCGAGCAGCGGCTGCGCGAGGTCGTCGACGCCGTCCGGACCTTGCCGAAGTCGCAGCGGGACGTCGTCGAGCTGTGCCTGCTCGGGGACGTGAGCGTCGCCGACGCCGCCGCGTTGCTGACGGTCGCCGAGGTCACCGTCCGCGCCCACCTGTCCCGGGCCCGTGCCCGGCTGCGCACGTTGCTGGAGGAGAAATGAGCGAGGACCTCGGTCTCCCGCCCCGGCGCGCCCTGCCGGACGACGTCCGTGAGCTGCTGCGTGCCGAACTCCGCCGGGGCATCGCGAAGCGGCGGCCGTCCTCTCGGGTTTGGTACGCCGCCGCGGCGGCCGTCGTCGTGCTGGCCGCGGGCGCGGTCGTCGCGACGCAGGTCTTCCGGCAGCCCGCCGACGTCGGCCCCGCGCCGGTCGCCGGTGGCGGGCTGACCTTGGACGCCCGCGTGGCGAAGTCGTCGCTCGACCGCTGCCGGGCGGCCTTCAAAGCGGCGAACAAGTCGGTGGACCGGGCGGGCTACCTCGTGAACGAGGAATGGGTCCCGCTGTTCACCCAGGTCCAGGAGGGGGATTCGGTGGTCGCGGCCACGGCGGACGGCAAGCCGCTGTTCTGCGAGACCACGGAAACGACCGTGACGTTGTCGGATCCGAGCTTCGAACCCACCACGGTGCCGGGGGCGAACTTCGAGCTGCTGTTCCACAGTGCCACCGGCACGGTCGGCGGGATCCTCGGCCCCGGGACGGAGGGCGCTTTCCTCGCGTCGCACACCGAAGGCGGGGACTCCTCGTCCCAGGACATCAAGTTCTCCCCGGTCTCCCGCCAGTTCGTGGTGATGACACGGACCGACCCGGCGCGGACGACGCTCACCCTCGCCAATCCTCCGGAACCGAAGGGGTTCGTGCTGCCCGAGGCGCCGCCGCCCCTGCTTTCGGTCGTCGACCGGCCGGTGGCCGCCGACCGGACGTCCCCGGCGGGGCGGGCGCTGGGCGAGTGCCTGGCCGCGGCCGAGGAGGTGCTCCCCGACGCCACGGCCTACGTGCCCGGGCCGTTGCTCGAGACCGGCGGCTACCGGGTGGTCCTGGGCCGCCGCGGTGACCGGGTCGTCGTCTGCACGACCGAGCCCGACTACCAGCGGCCGGGGAAGACCAAGTCGCGCGTGTACCCCGATTTCGTCCCGCGGCCGGTCGCGCCGGTGCGGCTGTTGAGGGTGAGCACCCTGGGGGCGACCGAAGCGGGCGGCGAGCCAGGGAAGTCGCGGACGCCGTACGCCGTCGCGGTGCCCGTGAACGCGGCGAAGACGACCATCGACTTCGGCGTCGGGACTGCTGTCGAAGCCGAAGTCGCCGACGGCATGGCCCTGACCTGGATCCCGAAGGAACTCGGTGTCGTCCCGGACGTGAAGGTGCACGTAGTGGTCCGGGACGCGCTCGGCGCGATCCTCTACGACGGGTCGTTGCCGCTGGCCTGAGGACTCAGCCAGCCGGAGGCGTTCGCGCGCAGGGCCCGCTCGTACGAGCTCGTGACGTCGAACTCCTCCGGCAGGTTGCCGGTCAATTCCAGCGAGACCAGGCCGTGCACGATGGCCCAGCAGCCGACCGCGATCGTCTCGGGCGGGACGTCGAGGAAGACGCCGTCGGCGATGGCGCGGCGGATGATCAGTTCCAGGGGCTTGAGCGTTTCGCGGGCGAGTTTCTCGGCGGCTTCGTTCGGCTCGAACCCGGGGACCGACCTGGTGAACATGATCCCGTACAGGTGCGGGTCGGCCAGGGCGCTCGCGCGGTAGGCGCTGCCGAGCGCGACGAGGTCCTCGACGGTGTCGCCGGTCAGTGGCGTGTGGGCCATCCGGGCGCCGAAGCGGCGGAAGCCTTCGGTGTAGAGCGCGTTGACCAGGTCGGGTTTGCTGCCGAAGAGCGAGTACACGGCGGTGGTCGACGTCCCGGCGTCGGCGGCGAGCTTCCGCAGTGAAAGCGCCTTCGGCCCGTCGGCGGCGATGAGCTCCCCGGCCCGGTCGAGCAGCTTGAGCCGGAGCGCCTCGTCGTGCGTGCGTGGTCGCGCCATCTACCCAGCGTAGTACAACGCTGTTATTTTTGCAGCCTCGGTGATTTGACCTGGAGTGCACTCCAGGTCGTACTGTCGAGACCATGAGCTACTCGATAGCGGAAGCCGCTCGACGTAGCGGGCTGTCCATCGACACCCTCCGGTACTACGAGCGCATCAAACTGCTCGACCCGCCCGCCCGGGACGCCGCGGGCCGCCGGGCGTACTCCGACGACGACCTCGGCTGGCTGGGGTTCCTGACCAAGCTGCGCACCACCGGCATGCCCATCAAGAGCATGCGCGAGTACGCGTCGCTGCGCCGTCACGGCGTCGCGAGCGCGGGCCGCCGCAAGGCGCTGCTGGTGGAGCAGCGGCGGTCGGTCGCCGAACGGATCGCCGAGCTGCAGGGCTGCCTCGACGTCCTCGACTACAAGATCGAGAACTACGCCCAGGTCGAGCGGAAGGTGCTCGGCGTGGAACCCGGTATGGAGGAGATTTCCGCGTGAAGACCAGGAAGCTCGGCGAACTGGAAGTCAGTGCTCAGGGGCTGGGCTGCATGGGGATGAGCCAGGCCTACGGCGTCCGCGACAACGACGAAGAGTCGATCGCGACGGTCCACAAGGCTCTCGACCTCGGCGTGACGCTGCTGGACACCGCGAACGTCTACGCGAACGGCGTCAACGAGGAGCTGGTCGGCCGCGCGATCGCCGGCCGCCGCGACGAGGTCGTGCTCGCGACGAAGTTCGGCATCGTGTGGAACGACGGCGTGATGGGCGCCCGCGGTGACGCCGAGTACGTCAGGCAAAGCTGCGACGAGTCGCTGCGACGGCTGGGCGTCGACCACATCGACCTCTACTACCAGCACCGCGTCGACCCGGACACGCCGATCGAAGAGACGTGGGGCGCGCTGGCTTCCCTCGTCGAGGCCGGGAAGATCCGGTACGCGGGGATTTCGGAGGCGAGCGCCGCGACGATCCGCGCCGCGCACGCGGTGCACCCGGTGACGGCGCTGCAGAGCGAGTGGTCGCTGTGGACGCGCGGCATCGAGGGCGAAATCCTGGACACGTGCCGGGAGCTGGGCATCGGCGTCGTGCCGTTCTCCCCGCTGGGCCGCGGGTTCCTGACCGGCGCGGTGAAGTCGGTCGCGGACCTGCCCGAGGACGACATGCGCCGCGGGCTGCCGCGGTTCGCCGAGGGCAACTTCGAGCGGAACATGGCCATCGTCGACGCGCTGCGCAAGCTGGCCTCGGACAAGGGCGTCACCGCCGGGCAGCTGGCCTTGGCGTGGGTCCAGTCCCAGGGCGAGGACGTGGTGCCGATCCCGGGCACCAAGCGCCGCAAGTACCTCGAGGAGAACGTCGCGGCGGCTTCGCTGGAGCTGACCGCAGCCGACCTCGCGGCCATCGCGGCCGCGGCGCCCGCCGACGCGATCGCCGGAGAGCGCTATCCGGAGCGTCTGGCCCGCGCCGCCGGCCGGTAAGCCCGTATCTCGCGTGATCGAAGACGTATCTCGCGTGATGGGAGCCGGAACTCGCGTGATCCGGGCCGTCACGGCTCCCATCACGCGAGTTCCGGCTCTGCTCACGCGACTTCCGGCTTCGAGCACGCGAGCCGGCCGGTAACTTACTTCTGAGGCTTTTCTGAGATCTCCGGAGCAGGCTCGGCGCCGATCATGCGATCGGTGCCGAGCCCCAGGAGGTCGTCGTGGCGGAGGAAGTGCTCGATTATCTGGTCGTCGGGGCCGGGCCGGCCGGGCTGCAGCTGGGGCAGTTCCTCGGCCGCGCCGGGCACCGGTACCTGGTGCTGGAGGGCGGCTCCGCACCCGGCCACTTCTTCGAGACCTTCCCGCGGCACCGGACCCTCATCTCCATCAACAAGAAGCACACCGGGTACACCGACCCGGAGCTGAACCTCCGGATGGACTGGAACTCGATCCTCGCCGACGGCGACGCCGACCCGCTGCTCTTCACGGACTACAGCGAGAAACTCTTCCCGGACGCCGAGGACCTCCTCCGCTACCTCGCCGACTACGCGGCGAAGCACGAAGTCGAAGTCCGCTACGGCACCCGCGTGACGCGCATCCGCCGTGAGCAGGAGATCTTCGTCCTCACCGCCGGTGACGCCGAATACCGGGCACACCGGCTGATCATGGCGACCGGCGTGACCAAACCGCACATCCCGCAGTTCCCCGGCGTAGAGCTGATCGACCAGTACGTGGACGTCGACGTCGACCCGAAGAGCTTCACCGGCCGGCGCGTCCTGGTGCTCGGCAAGGGGAACTCCGCCTTCGAAACCGCCGACAACCTGATCGAGACGGCCGCGGTCGTGCACGTCGGTGGCCCGCGGCCGGTGAAGCTGGCCTGGCGCACGCACTTCGTCGGCCACCTCCGCGCGTACAACGCGGGCATCCTCGACATGTACCAGCTCAAGCTGCAGCACGCGATCCTCGACGGCGACGTCCGCGAGATCCGCCAGGACGACGACGGCTACCACGTCAAGTTCGCCTTCGCCCGCGCCGACGAGGTGTTCAAGGAGGTCCGCTACGACCGCGTGATCTGCTGCACCGGCTTCCGGTTCGACGCGTCGCTGTTCGACGACGACTGCCGTCCGGAACTCACGATCAACGACCGCTTCCCGGCGCAGACGCCGAGCTGGGAGTCGGTCAACGTGCCCGGCCTCTACTTCGCCGGCACGATCACCCAGGTCCGCGACTTCAAGAAGGCCACCAGCGCGTTCATCCACGGCTTCCGCTACGGCGCCCGCGCGCTGGTCAAGATCCTCGGCGAGCGCTACCACGACGTCCCGTGGCCGCACGCCGAGCTGCCCGCCAAACCGGACGCGCTGACCGACGCCGTGATCACCCGGATCAACCGGACTTCCGCGCTGTACCAGCAGTTCGGCTTCCTCGCCGACGTCGTCGTCGTGGACGGCGACACCGCCCGCTACTTCGAGGAAGTGCCGGTCGACCGCGTCCTCCAAGACCCGCCGGACGACGCCTTCGCCGTCACCCTCGACTACGGCCCCGACCACGACAAGGTCGACCCGTTCGACTTCGTCGCCCGGGCCGCGCAGGACAAGGCGAACGACCACGGCGAGGGCCACTACCTGCACCCGATCGTCCGGCACTACCGCCGCGGCGAGCTCGTCGCGACCCACCACGTCACCGAGAACCTCGAGAACGAGTGGGACAAAGAGGTGCACGTCGAGCCGCTGACCGCGTTCTTCACCCGGGAGCTGTGATGCGCACGGTCGCGGAGTTCGAGGCGGCCGCCCGGCAACGCCTCGACCCGGCACACTACGACTACTTCGCGGGCGGCGCGCAGGACGAGATCACTCTGCGGGAGAACGAAAGCGCCTACAAACGGCTGCGGCTGGTGCCCCGGGTGCTGCGCGGCAGCGACAAACGGGACCTGAGCATCGAGCTGCTCGGGACGCCGTCATCCATGCCGATCCTGATCGCGCCCACGGCGTTCCACCGGCTCGCGCACGCCGACGGCGAGCTCGCCACGGCCCGCGCGGCGGCGCGGGCCGGCACGATCATGATCGTCAGCATGGCCGCCACCACGGCCATCGAGGACATCGCCGCGGCGGCCCGCGAGGTCGCGCCGGACCCGGGCCTGTGGTTCCAGCTCTACCTGCAGCCGGACCTGGAGTTCACCGAGGCGATCGTGCGCCGCGCCGAAAACGCGGGCGTCAAGGCGTTCGTCGTGACCGTCGATTCGCCCGTGCTCGGCCGCCGCGAGCGCGACGATCGCAACGACTTCCACGACCTGCCGCCCGGGCTGGCCGTGGAAAACCTCCGTAACATCGGTGAGAACCGCAGCGGCGGCAACGCCAGCCATGTCCGCGACATCGTCATGTCGGCCGGCCTGAACTGGGACCACATCGCCTGGCTCCAGTCGAAAACGAAACTGCCGGTGCTGATCAAGGGCGTGCTCCACGCCGAGGACGCGCGGCTGGCCGTGCACCACGGCGTCGCCGGGATCGTCGTGTCCAACCACGGTGGCCGTCAGCTCGACACCGTGCCGGCCACCATCGACGTGCTGCCCGAGATCGCGGCCGCAATCGGCGGGGCGATGCCGGTGCTGCTCGACGGCGGGATCCGCCGCGGCACCGACGTCGTCAAGGCCCTCGCCCTCGGCGCGGACGCGGTCGGCGTCGGCCGCCCGGTGGTGTGGGGGCTGGCCGCGGGCGGGCGCGAGGGTGTCTCGGAGGTGCTCGAACTGCTGCGGGCGGACTTCGACCAGGCGCTGGCCATGTGCGGTGGCCGGCAGCCGGCCGACCTCACCCCGGACCAGGTGCGGCGATGATCGGCAAGGTACTGGCCGCGACGGCGGTGGCGGCCGCGCCGGTCTGGCTGCCCGGCCGGGTCGTGGCGCTGCGGATGAAGATCTTCGCGCTGGTCAACGGCCAGGACGCGGTGACGGTCCCGGGCGAGCAGGTCGGCGCCGCCGACTTCCGGCGCGTCTACGCCGACCCGGCGGCGAACGGCCGCAGCCGCGGCGCCGCGCTGTCGGACCTGTTCTGGTACTGGCTCGCGCCGGGGCCGGAGGTGCACCAGGAGCACCTCGAACCGGGGCCGCGCTACGACGAGGTCGCCAAGTGCACCCGGCACATTCTCGTCCGGTCCAAAAGGGACTCCGAGGAGCTGACCCGGCGGGTGGCCGCGCACGTCCTCGACGGTCTCGAACCCGGGCTCGTCCGGCTGCGCGACGCGATGATGCCGATCTGGGCGGAGCTGTACCACGAGCTGGTCTTCGACGAGCCGTGCCCGCCCGAGGCGCGGGAGCTGATCGTGGCGCACGCGGACGACGTCGTCTCGGCGCTGAAGTGCGTGCGGCCGCGGAACATGCGGCGCCGGGCCCGGCTGACGAAGTACCTGCGGCGGCGGCTCGCCGACGTCCCGCATCCGCTGCCGGAATCCCTGACCCCCGAGGAACAGGCCTACTACCTGCAGGGCACGTTCTTCAACACCGCCGTCGTGCAGATGTCCGAAGCGATGGCGCACCTGCTGATGATCATCGCGCAGAACGCCGACATCCAGCAGCGGCTCGTCGACCACCCGGAGGATATCGACCTTGTCATCGACGACGGGCTGCGCGCGTACCCGCTGTTCGGCATCGCGCACCGGATTTCCACCGCGGACATCGAACTGGCGGACCTGACGATCCCGGCCGGGACGGTGCTGTGCTTCAGCTACCCGGACTTCGCCGCCCAGTCCGGGAAGGACGACTTCATCCCGTTCGGGGTCGCGCAGAACCGCGCGTGCCCGGCTCGCGGGCTGGCCCCGCTGACCATGCGGGTCGTGACGCGGGAAGTGCTGCGCCGCTTCAGCCTCGCCTCGACGGCCGGCCACACCCGCTCGATCCCCAACCGCGGCCCGGCGCTGCTCACGCGGCGCGGTGCCCGGCGCAAGCGCTTGCCACTGGTGTGGCTGGCGGTGCGTGACCGCTGGGAAGACGTCTGGCGCAGCCTCGCGCAGCTCGTCTTCGGCACCTACATGGTTCTCGATGCCCGTCGCCAGGCCCTTTGCTCGACCTACTTCGCCGGAGGTAATCGATGAGCCCGTCCGAAGCGGCGCCCGTTTTCTTCCTTGCCGTCGTGGTGATCCTCGTGGCGGTCCGGCTGGTCTGCCTGGTCGCGGTGAAGCTCGGCCAGCCGCCGGTGGTCGGGGAGATGATCTCCGGCGTGCTGCTCGGTCCCTCACTGCTCGGCTTGCTGCTTCCGGGTGTGCAGGCGGCGCTGTTCCCGGACGGCATCCGGTCGCTGCTCTACGTCGGTGGCCAGATCGGCCTGGTCATCTACATGTTCGGTGCCGGGTACGAGTTCAACGTGGGCAGTATCAAGCAGTCGCGGAAGTCGGTCGCGGCGATCTCGTCGGCCGGGACGCTGGTGCCACTCACGCTCGGGGTCGGGGTCGCGGTCCTCGGCTCGGCGTGGATCGGCATCGGCAAGGAGGGTGTTTCGCCGGTGACGTCGGCCGCGTTCGTCGGCGTGGCGCTGGCGATCACGGCGTTCCCGATGCTGGCGCGGATCATCACCGAGCGCGGGATCGCCGCCACGAGGTTCGGCTCGCTGGCGTTGGCCTGCGGCGCGCTCGACGACGTCCTGGCGTGGCTGCTGCTGGCCGTGGTGCTGGGCATGCACGCCGGGTCGGCCGGGCCGGTGGCGCTCGCGCTGGGCGGTGGCGTGCTGTTCGCCGGGCTGGTGTTCGTCGTCGGTCGGCGGCTGCTGGCGAGGGCGATGAGCAGTGACCGGCTCGGTGTCGACCAGCGGGTGCTGGTCACCGCGATGACGTTGTTCGCCGCCGCCTGGTTCACCGACGTGATCGGCCTGTACGCGGTGTTCGGCGCCTTCTGCGTCGGGATCGCGTTTCCCCGCACGCCCGCCGCCGACGCCGTGCTCGCGAAGATCATGCCGATCGGGCGGATCGTGTTCCTGCCGCTGTTCTTCACCTATTCCGGCCTGAACACGCGGTTCGCGCTGCTCGCCGACCCGAAGCTGCTCGCGTTCGCGGTGTTGTGCGTGGTCGTCGCGATCATCGGCAAGCTCGGCGCGTCCTGGGGCGCGGCCCGGCTGGCGGGGGAGCCGCCGTCGATCGCCTCGCGCGTCGGGGTGCTGGTCAACGCGCGCGGGCTGATGCAGCTGATCGCGCTGAACGTCGGGCTCGCCGCGGGAATCGTCTCGCCGGCGTTGTTCACCGTGCTGGTGCTGGTCGCCCTCGTCACCACGATCATGACCGCGCCGGCGCTCAGCTGGCTCGACCGCCGCGATGCCCGCAAGGGGAGCACGGAGATACTCCTGACGGCCGAAGCCGTTCCGGTGACCGGGAAAAGTTGATTCTTCAATTTCGGAAAATCACTGCCAGTATGGAGTCGTGCGCGATGCGGCGACGAAACCGAGAGTGCTGCTGGTCGAAGACGACCGGGAACTGGCGGGCATGCTCGCGGAGCTGCTCGCCGATTCCGGCTACGAAACCGAAGCCGCCCACGACGGTCAGCGCGGGCTGCACCTCGGGCTCACCGGGCAGTACGACGTGATGATCATCGACCGGCGGCTTCCCGTGCTCGACGGCCTGGAGCTGCTCCGGCGGCTGCGGGCCCGGGCGGTGACCACGCGGGTCCTGGTGCTCTCGGCGCTGGGCGAGGTGGCCGACCGCGTCGCCGGGCTCGACGCCGGCGCCGACGACTACCTCGTCAAGCCGTTCGAGGCCGAGGAGCTCCTGGCCCGGCTGCGCGCGCTGGGCCGCCGTGACCTCGAAGGGGCGGAGAGCCTTCCGCTCGGTGCGGCGGCTCTCGACCTGCTGCGGCACGAGGTCGTGTTGCCGCGCGGCGAGCGGATCACGCTGTCGGGGCGGGAGTTCGAGCTGCTCAGGACGCTGGCGCAACGGCCGAAGGCCATCCACCCGCGGGCCGCGCTGCGCACGCGCGTGTTCGCCGACTCGACCGGTGAGTCCATTGTGGACACGTATGTCTACTACCTGCGGCGCAAGCTCGGCCGGGACGTCGTGCGGACCGTGCACGGCCTCGGCTACCAGATCGGCGCGGTATGAGGCCCGCCCCCGAAGAGCGGGCCCTGTGGCGGGCGCGGTGGGCGATCACCGCGCAGATCGCCGTCGTGGTTTCGCTGCTCGTGGCCCTCGCGGGCGCGATCGCGTACGGGATGCTGTTGTCCGGGCAGCACGCCGACGCCGACCGGACGCTCGCCCGGACCATCCAGCTCGGCCCGGGAACGATCCCGCCCGGCTGCGTCTGGCTGTTCACGCCGGGGGCGCACGCGCCGGCGGGGCCGCCACCGGCCGGGATGCCGCTGCCCGCCCTGGACGGCACGGTGCCTTCGCCCGGCGACGTCCACACCGAACGGCGCTCCTTCGGCGGCATGACGTACACGATCCGGGTGGAGAACCGCGGCGGCGTCGTCTCGCAGGCGTTCTTCGAAGAGCGGTACCAGATCCAGGACCGTTCGTCGCTGGTGTTCGGGCTCGGCGTCGCCGAAGTGCTCGCCCTGCTCGGGGCCGTGCTCTGCGGGCGGGTGCTGGCGACACGGGCGATCCGGCCGCTGGAGGACGCGCTGCGGCGGCAGCGGACGTTCGTCGCCGACGCGTCCCACGAGCTGCGCGCCCCGCTGACCCGGCTGCACACGCGCGCGCAGCTGCTGGCCCGGCGGGCTTCGGGACGTGACGCGGAGGACCTCGACCAGCTGGTGCGCGGTACGCGGGAGCTCGGCGAGGTCGTCGAGGATCTGCTGCTGTCGGCGCGGGCGTGCGGGGAACGGCCGTCGCTGGAACCGGTCGAACTCGGATTGCTCGCGGAGGAAGCGGTCGCGGCGGAAGCGGTGCGCGCGGGGGAGGGCCGGGTCCGGCTGGCGGTGACACGCGAGCGGCGGCCGTACGTCGTCCAGGGCGTCCCGACGGCGTTGCGTCGCGTGCTGTCGGCGTTGCTGGACAACGCCCTCGGCCACACCCCGCCCGGCGGTTCGATCGAGGTGTGGCTGGGCGTGCCCGACGAACGGCACGTGGAGCTGCGCGTCCGCGACACGGGCGTCGGCTTCCCGGCGGCCGACGCGGACCGCCTGTTCGAGCGGTTCGCCCGCGGCCCGGACGGCGACGGCCGCCGCTTCGGCATCGGCCTGGCCCTGGTCCGCGAAGTGGTGACGGGCCACGGCGGCACGATCGCGGCCGCCGGCCACCCCGGAGCCGGCGCAACATTCACCCTCCGCCTCCTCCGCGCCGACCCCACGTGATCAGTAGGTCAACTCGCGTGATTGGAGGGTCGACTCGCGTGATTGAAGAGACGACACGGCGAGGCGGCGCTGGCTTCGTCGTGTCGACCCTCCAATCACGCGTGTCGGCTTCTCAATCACGCGTGTCGACCCTTCCCGCACGTCAGCGGGGGAGGGCGAAGCGGATTTCGCGGGCTTCCTTCGGGGGTACGCGGGGGAGGAGTGCCTCGATTTCGGCGGCCAGGCTCGGGGACGGCGTGGTGTAGATCGCCGCCGAGTGCTGGAGCCAGGCGCGGAAGTCGTGACGGGCGCCGGCGGCCAGGTCCGGGTCGGACAGCAGGGCGAGGTTGGTGTGCAGACGCAGCCAGGTGTCCTGGTCGCGCAGCAACGCCGCGGCCGCCCGTCTCGTCCGGACCGGGCGTTCCGGCGCCAGCAGCTCCCGGAGCGCCGGGACGTCGACCAGGGCCGGCTTGCCGCGCAGGAACTCCACCGCTTGACGGGCCACCGCGGGCGACGGGTCCGTCAGCAGCGGCCACACCGCCGCCGACTCCGGCGCCACCCGGCGCAGGCCGCGGATGGCTACCCGCCGGATCTGGGGACGCTCGTCGGTCAGGTGACGCTCCAGGAGCGGAGCGTCGGCGGCCGTGCCGGTTTCACCCAGTCCGGCGAGCATGCCGAACGAGACGGGCAGCGTGCGGTAGTGCGCCGCCGGGTCGCCGCCCGCCTTGAGCACCAGCGCCTGCGCCATCGACCGCACCGCCGACGCACGGTCCGCGAGGTGGGCCACCGCGGCGTCGAGACCGAGGAGCGTCAACGCCCGCATCCGGATCTTCGGCGCCCCGGCCGCCAGCAGCTCCTCGGCGCATTCGCCGCGGTCGAGCAGCGCGTTGCCGCAGATCGCGCGCACGACGAAGTCGGGGTGCGTGGACGCGATCTCCAGCAGCCGCTCGCGCGACAGAAGCCCGACCGCCTCCGCGTGGACCCAGCGGCGGGTTTCCCGGTCCTCCAGTGCCAACGCGTCGTCGAGCAGCCGCGGTGTCAGTGCTCGCCGGAACAGCGTGGTCATCCAGTCGTCGACCTCGCGCCGCCGCAGCACGCCGATCAGCGGCAGCATCGCGCGGAACGCCGATTCGTCCAATTTGGGCAGAACCAGCGTCCGCGAGATGTCCCGGATGGGCCGGACCCAGTCCACGCACCGGACCAGCAGCAGGGGCACCGCCTCGGGATCGGTACTGACCGCCAGCCGTTCGACGGCGGCCTCGCGCATGCGCCCGTTGCCGTGGCACGCGGCTTCGGCCAGCACCTCCCGCGACGGGCTCCGGCCGAGATCGCGCGACTCGTGGCCGCGGAAGAGGTACCACGATTGGTTCGCCCACCACGCGGTGCGGACCTCGATGTCGAACTCCGCCCACCGCCGGACGTCACCCGCGGCGAACGCGTCGAGATCGGGCATCTCTCTTTCGAACATCGGCTTCCCCCTCTTCGGCGCCCAAGGATGCCCGGGCGCCGAGGGGGAGTCGAGCCGATTAAGCCAGCAGCGCCTGGACCGCCGACGCGGCGTCGGCGATCGCGACCGGGTTCTGCTCCCGCGTCGCGAGGCTGCGCACGGTCACGTTCCCGGCGGCCCAGTCGTCCTGGCCGATGATGACCACCGCGGCCGCGCCCGCCTTGTCGGCGCGGGTCAGTTCCTTGCCCAGCTTGCGGTGCTCGATCGGCGTCGACGTCCGCAGGCCCGCCGCGCGCAGCGAACGCGCGACCGATCGGGCCGCGTCCGAGAGGTCCTCGGTCACCGGGATCACCATGACGTCGACCTCGCTGCGCGGCGACGGCGTCAGGCCGTGCGTGTCGAGGAAGTCGATCAGCGTGACGTCGCCCATGCCGAACCCGATGCCCGGGATCTGCTGCGGGGTGAACATCGACGCCAGGTCGCTGTAGCGGCCGCCGCCGAACAGGGCACGGCGGTTCTCCGGCGAGGTGTCGAAGACCTCGAACACGGTCGACGTGTAGTACGCCAGCCCGCGCACGATGATCGGCTCGTACTTCACCAGCGAACCGGCGCTGCTGTTCAGCACCCGCACGAGGTTCGACTGCTCCCGCACCTCGGCCGGCAGCTCGTCGAGCAGCGCCTCGCCCGCGTCGAGCGTCTCGGCGAGCTTGTCGAACTGCTTGTCCGAGAGCCCGATCTCCCCGGCGCTCTCGGCCAGCTTCTCCCGCGGGTACTTCTCCCAGCGGTCGACCAGCGCGAACACCTGGCTCAGGTGGTCCTCCGACACCCCGGCGACGTCGGTGAGCGCCGACGTCAGCAGGTTCCGGTCGTTGACGCGCAGCACGAACATGTCCGGCGTCGCGCCCAGCGCGGCCATCATGTCGTGCACCAGCTCGAAGATCTCGATCTCGCAGTTGGCGCTGTCCGAGCCGAAGATGTCCGCGTTGATCTGCCAGTGCTCGCGCACGCGGCCGCGCTGCGGCGCCTCGTACCGGTGGCAGTTCGGGTGGCTGTACCAGCGCACCGGGAACGACAGCGACTTGGCGCTCCCGGCGATCATCCGCGCCACCGACGGCGTCATCTCGGGCCGCAGCGCCAGCCGCCGCCCGCCCTTGTCGGTGAGGGTGTAGAGCTGCTTGTCCGCGATCTCCTGACCGGACTTCCGCTCGTAGATCTCGGCCGACTCGAGGATCGGGCCGTCGTAGCGGAGGAAGCCGCGGCGCTCGAGGACGTCGTAGAGATGACCGAACACCTGGGTACGCACGGACATTTCGGCGGGCAGGAAGTCCCGGGTCCCCTTGTAGGGCGCGGTCGGCAGGTATTCAGGCACGTCGTCAGCTTAACGACCGGCGCTCAGGCGAAGGCGACCCCGTACGCGGTGAGCAGCGTGGCCGCCGCCAGGAGCACCGCGCCGACCGACGTCACGCGCCCGGCGAGCTTGCCGCGGTTCGGGATCAGGTGGAGGAAGAACCCGCCGGATTGGGCGAGGATCCCGAACAGCAGCAGGAAGCAGGTGATCCACAGCGTCGTGTCGGACAGCGTCGTGCGGCTGAGGATCTGGAGTGCGACCAGGGCGAGGATCAGCAGGACGCCGGCGTGGGCGTGGCCGGCGCGGAACATCGCGCGCTGGTGCTCGGTGAGCTTGCGGTCGCGCATGACGCCCATCAGCGCGTAGCCGCCGTACATCACGGTCGGCAGGGAGACCAGGGCGATCACCGTGAACAGCTGGGTGGGTCCGTGCATCGGGGACTCCTTCGATGGGGTTGCCGCGACTGTAACACTGTTTTAAAACACTGTCACCCAACTCGGCATTCCCCGATCGTGAAGGTCCGTGAATGGCACATTGAGGGACTCTAAGTCCCTCAATGTGCCATTCACGGACCTCGGGAGAGCCTAGGCGGCGCGGCCCCGGGCCAGCACCAGCAGTGGGTTGCGCAGGGCGGCGAGCGACGCCAGGGGGTCGCCTTCGACGACCAGGACGTCCGCCGCGAGCCCGGGCGCGAGCCGGCCGGTCACCGAGGCGAGGCCCAGGCCGGCCGCGCTGTCCTCGGTCGCGATCTCCAGGATCCGGCGCCGGGAGAAGCCGAGCCATTCGTACAGCTCCAGCGCGCCCGCCGGGTCGCCGAACACCGAGCCGGACAGGCCCGCGTCCGTCCCGGCGAGCAGCCGGACGCCCTGCTCCTCGAGCCACGGCAGCCGTCCGTAGATCGCCAGCCCGAGTTCCTCGCCGAGCCGCTCGACGATCGTCCGCCAGTTGCGGCTGCTCGTCGAGCACGCCGAGACGCCCTCGGCGGCCATCCGCTTCGCCACGTGCGAGCGGCGGTCGAACGACCGCGGCCCGGTCATGAAGCTGCAGTGCTCGATCGTCGACACGCCGGCCTCGACGGCGGCCTCGATCGCGTCGGCGCCGTGCGCGTGCGCGGCGACCGGCAGCCCGTGTGACGCCGCGTGCGTGACGATCAAGGACAGCTGCCGGGCGTCGAACTGCGACTCCCACATGTCGGCGCCGCCCTCGGTGATCTGGCCGCCGCTGGCCATCACCTTGATCACGTCCGCACCCGCGGCCGCGTTCGCGTCGATCAGGGCCCGGATTTCGTCGTCGGAAGCCGTTCCGCCACCGAAAAAGTGGCAGTGTCCGCCCGGCACGGTGATCGGCGGGCCCGACACGAGCAGCCGCGGTGCCGCGGAACCTTCGAACGAGCGACGCACGGCGGCGCCGAGGTGCCCGCGGTCGCCGAGGTCCCGCACGGTCGTGACGCCGCTGCGCAGCAGCTGCCGGACTCGCGAACGCGCGCCCTCCAACGGCGAGGGGTCCGCTTCGAAGTGGGGCAACATCTCGCGCGTCGCGTCGAACGCCAGGTGGACGTGGACGTTGAACAGCCCGGCCAGCGCGGTGCCGGTGGGGAAGTCGTGCCGCCGCGCGTCCGGCGCGGCCTGCGCGACGACGTCCGCCCGCGGGCCCGCGGCGACGATCACGCCGTCGCGCACCAGCACGGCGCCGTCGCGCACCGGTGCCGACGGCCGCGGCAGCACCCGGCCGGCGGTGATCAGGATGTCCACGTCACGCCCCGTTCGTCATCGCGGCCGAAAGCGCGAGCAGCGGCCGGACGTCGGATTCGATGTCGTCGGCCCCCGCGGGCAGAACTTGCTTGGCGCGGCGGTCGTTCTCTTCGCCCGCCGCGTGCCGCTCCAGCGCCGTCTTCAACGCGGCCGCCGCGGCGCCGGGATCGGTGGCGACGACTTCGCCGAAGTCCGCGTCCAGGTACGGCGACAGCTGCACCAGGCCGTCCCGGATCTCGATCACCCGGCGGTAGTGCCCGCGGTGGGCACCGCCTCGCTGTCGCGGCGGTGTCCGCAGCACGATGCTGGGGAACGCCTGGACCAGAACCGTCCACAAAGGAGCTAGCGCCTCGTGTTCGCGCCGGTGCTGCCGTCGCCGCCGCAGCGCCGCGATCCGCGCCCGGATCCCCGGGTAGGTGACGCCGGCGAGGAACAACATCGTGCCGACGATCACGAACGGCACGCCGAGCAGCAGCAGGACCTTGACCAGCGGGCCGAACACCCACGCCACCACGATGTACAGCGCGCGGGAGATGCTGCCGGCCGCCGCGCAGGCCAGGCCGATCGCGCCGATCCGCAGGCCGATCCGCAGGTTCCGGTCGGCCACCCGCAGATACCGCACGATCCAGGCCGTGCAGGCGACGAGACCGTAGATCAGGTACAACCCGGCGCCGAGGTAGAACACCGCGACGCCGCTGTCGTGGATCGTCGCCGGCCCCAGCGGGAGCCCGCGCAGCTCCGGTGGCGTCAGCGCCATCGCGACGACCATCAGCGCGATCGCCGCCGCCAGCGGCACCAGCTCCATCGCCACGCGGCGGTTCCGGCGCGGGCCCAGCGCCGAGCGAAGGAAGAAGACGACCAGCGCGCAGAGGCCGCACGCCAGCAGCGCGTTGTTCGCCACTCGCGCCGCGCCCCGGCCGAGGAGCGCGTCCACTTCACCGGAAATCACCGGTTGCTGCAGCAGGAACGCCGCCGCGAAGCCGGCCACGCACGCCGTCACGGCCCAGTTCGGCACCGTCGGCGCGCGCGTCACCTGGTAGATCCGCCACGCCAGCGCGGCGGCGAACAGCACCATGGCGATCAGGTTGATGGGGCTGAAAAGTGTGCTCACAACCACCCTTGGTGATCGCCGAGCGCCCCCTGGATCCGGCGGAGATCCCGGTCAGCGGCGCGCCGGGGGATCGTGTAGTTCAGGACGGACGCCCATTCGAGGATGATCGTCGCGACCGTTTCGGCTTCCCACTCGTGCGCGTCATCGTAGGACGAGCGGCGCAGGGCGCGGTGTACGGCATCCGGGTCAAGATCCGGAGTGGGGCCGCGCAGGAAGTCGGCGGGCTCGGCGTCGCCGTGCGGGTGGTGGTCGGCGAGCATGTGGCCGAGTTCGTGCAGGATGATGTGGTCCTGGTGCGATTTCGTCGTTTCGGCCTGGTAGAAGATGTAGTCCGCGGACGACGTCGCGATCCAGCAGCCGAACGGGCCCGGCACCTCCAGCGGGTACGCCATCAGCCGGATCGGCTTCCCGCGCCGCTCGCCCAGCCGCGCGCACAGCACTTCGACGTCCAGCGGCGGTCCGATGTCGAGTTCCTTGAGCAGTTTCCGGCAGCGGCTGCGCAGTTCCCGCTCCTTCATCGCGCCGTGTCCCCCGGGCCCCGGCCCTCGCGTTCGGCCCGTTCGTAGCGTTCGACGAGCTCCAGCAGGTCCATCACCTGCCGCCGTCCCTGCGGCGAAAGTTCCTGCGCCCGCATCGCCATCAGCTGGGCTTCGCCCGCCGGGGCCGCGGCGGCCTCTTCGTCGAAGAAGTACGTCACCGGCACGCCGAACAGCTTCGCCAGCGCCTCGACGTAGTGGATCTTGGGGTTGACCCGCTTGCCCGTCGCGAGCTGCTGGAGGTAGGCGGGCGACATCGCCGGGCCGCCCGCCCGCTCGACGGCGGTGGAGATCTCCCGGTAGCTGTGCGGTGCGCGGCCATTCACCCGAGCGGCCTCGATCAGGGTGCTCAGACGCTCCGCGAAGGTGCGTTCCCGTGCCATATCCGCCCCCTGGGTTCCCGACCCGGAAAATTCTAGCCGGGAATCTCCGCCGCACCCAAGAAGCACTGTACGCACATGTTGACAGCGCGCGTATGCAGTGGTTTACAGTTGGCTCGCCTCTCGCCTGGCGGTCCGTGCCCTGGGGGTGTACGGAACGGCCAGGGCGAGAGGCTTGTCGTGCCTCCGGCTCGTCATGATCGGCCGTCTGTAGTACGCTTCATGAGCCAAGGTCGATCGCCCTCGAGGCGAACCCTTGGTATCGGCCTGTTGCCGGAGGTCGACCCCCAGGGCTTCCGGTGACAGGCCTCTTTAATTCGGGGCGGCTCAGCATTTCAGCGGCTTCAGTTCAGCGGCTTCAGTTCAGCAGAGTGGCCGCCAGGGTGCCACCCAATTCCGTGCACGCTTCCAGCGTCTTTTTGTCCGGATCTCCGGTCGTTATGACGGGTTCGGCCGCTTTTGCCCACGAAAGGCCCGTCGTGATGGCCAGCAGCTGCCGTTCCGTGCCCGAAGTGTCGCTGTTGCCGTGGATCCAGTACCCGAACGGGCGACCGCGCGTCGCGTCCAGGCACGGGTAGTAGATCGTGTCGAAGAAGTGCTTCAGGGCACCGCTCATGCTGCCCAGGTTCGCCGGCGTGCCCAGCAGGTAGCCGTCCGCTTCGAGCACGTCGGGGACCGTGGCCGCCAGCGCCGCGCGACGGACCACTTCCACCCCTTCGATGTCCGGGTGCGTCGCGCCCGCCAGTACCGCCTCGAACAGCGCCTGCGTCGACGGCGACGGCGTGTGGTGCACGATCAGCAGTCTGGGCATCAGGCGAGCAGTTCCTCGACGTCCGCCCGCAACGCCGTCAGCCGTTCCTGCGCCGCGCCGCGCGCGTCGGTCAGTGAATCCGGCACCGGGGCGACCACCTGCAGGTACGCCTTGAGCTTCGGCTCGGTCCCGGACGGCCGCACGACCACGCGCACGCCGTCGCCGGTCAGGCGCACCACGTCGGCGTCCGGCAGCAGGTCCTCGAGAACCACCTCGACCCCGCCGAGCCGTGACGGCGGCGTCTTCCGCACCTTCGCCATCAGCTGCCCGCGGACGGCCAGATCCGTGACGCGCAGCGAAACCTGGTCGGTCAGGTGGACGCCGTGCCGCTGCGCCAGATCGTCGAGCACGTCCAGCGGCGTGCGGCCCCGCTTCTTCAGCTGTGCGGCCAGCCCCGCGGCCAGCGTGGCGGCGGCGATGCCGTCCTTGTCGCGCACGAAGCCCGGGTTCACGCACAGGCCGAGCGCCTCTTCGTAGGCGAACACCAGCCCGTCACCGGCGCGCACCAGCCACTTGAAGCCGGTCAGCGTCTCGGCGTAGCGGGCACCCTCGGCCTTCGCGATTTCGCCGAGCATCGACGACGACACGATCGTGGTGGCCACCAGCGGGTCCGGCAGCAGCGTGCGATCCACTGTGGACAGGACGTACGAGCCGAGCAGCACGCCGGTCTCGTCACCGCGCAGCATCCGCCACCGCCCGTCCCGTTCCCGGACGCCGAGCGCGCACCGGTCGGCATCCGGGTCGAGGGCGATCGCCAGGTCGGCGTCCACATCGGACGCCAGCGCCAGCAGCAGGTCCGTCGCGCCCGGTTCCTCCGGGTTGGGGAAGGACACCGTCGGGAAGTCCGGGTCCGGCGTGGCCTGGGCGTCCACCAGGTGCAGATCGGTGAACCCGGCCCGCTCGAACGCCGCGCGCAGCGTGTCGGCGCCGACGCCGTGCAACGCCGTCGCGGCCACCCGCACCGCCCGCTCGTGGCCCAACGGCAGCGCCGCGACCTCGTCGAGGTAGCGGTCCAGCAGGTCGGCGACCTCGGCGCCGGGCGCCCGCGGCACGCTCACCGCGGCGGGCGCGGCCTCGATGGCGCGTTCGATCTCGCCGTCCGACGGCGGCACGATCTGCCCGCCGGTGGCGTCGTAGAGCTTGTACCCGTTGTCCGCCGGGGGGTTGTGCGACGCGGTGATCTGGATCCCGGCCACCGCGCCGAGCCTGCCGACGGCGAACGCGAGTACTGGCGTGGGCAGCGGCCGGGCGAACACCTTGACGTCGAAACCGGCCGCGGTGAGCACCTCGGCGGCGGCGGTCGCGAAGGCTTCCGAGCCGTGCCGCGCGTCGCGGCCGACGACGACCAGCGCGCCGGCGTGCCCGTGCGCCTTCAACCACTCCGCCACGCCGGCCGTCGTGCGGGTGACGACGGCGACGTTCATCCCGTTCGGCCCGGCGCGCACCGGGCCGCGCAGGCCGGCGGTGCCGAACTCCAGCGGGCCCGCCATCCGGTCGGCCAGTTCAGTTGCGGCGTTGGCGGCATCGGCGTCGCCACCCATCGCTTTCGCCACGACGTCCTGCAGTTCGGCGCGGGAGCCGTCGTCGGGGTCGTCGGCCATCCAGCGGAACGCGGCGTCGCGAAGGGTGGAGTTCACTGTCACCGCGCCAGCCTACGGGCTAGGGTCGGGTGAGTGCGCTTGCTCTTCACCTCTCTGGGGTCCTTCGGTCACACGTTCCCGCTCGTCCCGCTGGCGGTCGCCGCGCGCGACGCGGGCCACGACGTCGTCTTCGCCACCTCGGAAGATTTCCTGCCCCAGCTGACGAAAGCGGGGCTCGAGACAGCGGCCGCCGGGCTCGGCATCAAGGACGCCTTCGGCCAGGCGTTCGGCGAGTCCGGTCCGCCCGGTCCGCCCGGCGACATCCCGTTCGAGGTCATGCTGCCGATCGTCGCGAAGGTGTTCGGGCAGCTCATGCCAGGGCGGTTCATCGCCGACCTGCTGCCGCTGTTCGAGCACTTCCGGCCCGACCTGGTCGTGAGCGAGTCTGCCAATTCGGGGGGTGTCTTCGCCGCGTTCAAGGCCGGGCTTCCCGTGGTGGCGCACGGTTTCGGCCGGGTGTCGACCGGCGACCCGCTGGCCACGAGGATCCGCGACGTGATCCGCGCGCACGGCGCGGAGCTGGGCATCGAGATCAGCGAGGACCTGACGTTCGGCGGCCCGTTCATCGACATCTGCCCGGAGTCGGTGCAGGAACCGGGGTTCATGGCGCGGACCAATCGGGTGCCGCTGCGCCCGGTCGGCTGGAGCGAGCCGGGCGAACTGCCGCCGGGCGTGCTGGACCGTTCGCGGCCGCTGGTCTACCTGACGCTCGGCACGGCGATGGGGCACGCGGGCGTGCTCACCGAGGCGATCGCCGGTCTGTCCGGTTTGGACGTCGACGTCCTGGTCGCCACCGGCCCGTCCCTGGCCGACGACGCGCTGGGCGAGGTCCCGCCGAACGTCCGGCTCGAAGCGTGGGTCCCGCAGGCAGCGCTGCTCCCGCACGTCGACCTGGTGGTCCACCACGGCGGCAGCGGCACGACGCTCGGCGCGTTCGGCGCGGGCCTGCCCCAGCTGCTCCTGCCGCAGGGCGCTGACCAGTTCAGCAACGCGGCGGCGGTGCTGGCGGCCGGAGCCGGCGACCGCCTGCTCGGCGCCGAAGTCACCGCCGACGCCGTCGCCACGAAAGCCCGCACGCTCCTGACCGACACCTCAGTCCGCGACGCGGCCCAGGCCTTGGCCGCCGAAGTCGCGGCAATGCCGTCCCCGGCCGACGTCGCCGTCCAGCTCCCCACCTTCGCCTGACGCCGTGTCGTCGCTCTAACCACGCGTGTCGACCCTCTAATCACGCGAGTCGGCGTTTTCCGCACACGAACCTCGTGCGCGGAGCGTCGACACGCGTGATTGAAGGGTCGACACGATGTCAGGCGCGGGTGACGAGTTCGCGCAGCAGGGAGCCCATCCTCGTGGCGGCCGCGCGACCGGCCTCCAGGACCTCTTCGTGGTTCAGCGGTTCGCCCGTCATGCCCGCGGCGAGGTTCGTCACGAGCGAAAGGCCGAAGACCTCGACGCCGGCCGCGCGGGCCGCGATCGCCTCCAGGACCGTCGACATGCCGACCAGGTCCGCGCCCAGCGTGCGCAGCATCCGGATCTCCGCCGGCGTCTCGAAGTGCGGCCCGGTCAGGCCCGCGTAGACGCCTTCTTCGAGCGACGGGTCGATCTCGCGGGCGATGTCCCGCAGCCGCTTCGAGTACAGGTCCGTCAGGTCGACGAAGTTCGCGCCGACGATCGGCGAGCGCGCGGTCAGGTTCAGGTGGTCGGAGATGAGCACCGGCTGGCCCACCTGGAAACCCTCGCGCAGGCCGCCCGCGGCGTTCGTCAGCAGCACCGTCCGGACGCCGGCCGCCGCGGCGGTGCGCACGTTGTGCACCACCGGGTCGATGCCCTTGCCCTCGTAGAAGTGCGTCCGTCCGAGCATGACCAGGACGTTCTTGCCGTCGATCTTCAGCGAGCGGATGGTGCCGCCGTGGCCCACCGCGCCGGGCGTGGTGAAGCCGGGCAGTTCGGCGAACGGGATCTCCGTCTCGCAGTCCCCGATGACGTCCGCCGCCGGGCGCCAGCCCGACCCCAGGACCACCGCGATGTCGTGCGCGTCCACCCCGGTGCGGTGGGCGATGGCGGCCGCGGCCTCGTGTTCACTCATGCGAGGGAGCGTATCCGGACGGCTCTCACCACGAGGAACGCCACCAGCCCGAACGGCGACAGGAAGATCGTCAGCGCCAGGATCGGGCTCACGATCCACGGCGACAATCCCACCGCGCGTCCCTCGAAGTACATCCACCGCGCGATGAACAGGTCGAAGGCGATGAGGTGCGCCCAGACGAGCCCGGCACCCCACGGCGTGGCCAGCAGCGTCTGCAGGACGCCGAGGTCGGGTTGGAGCATCGCCCGCCCCCACTCGCCGAAGTGCGGCAGCACGAGCACGAAGTAGCAGACCAGCGGCAACAGCGGCACCCACGGCGACGCCATGACCCGCGCCGTCCACCGCCACTTCGGCGCCAGGATCATCAGCGCCCAGAACGGCGCCGCCAGCGGGAAGGCCAGTGCGAAGAGAGTCATCGGATCGCCGGCCGGTCCTGGGTGCGGACGACGGCCAGTGCACCCAGTGCGACCGCCGCGACGAGCAGCGCGAACGCCCCCAGCGTCGTCGCGTCCGGGTGCGCGATCGACTGTGCCCGCAGCGCCTGCCAGGTGACCAGCGCGATCAGTCCCGCGTACCCGGCCGCGCCGACCAGGACGAGCCGCGCGCGGACGACGTCGTCGCGCAGGCGGGGGAATCGCGAGGTGAGCGCCAGGAGCCCGATGGCCAGCAGCGGCAGCGCCTGCAGCGCGTGCATCCCGACGAAGTGCGGGATCCGCAGGTCGCCCGCCACCGTGCTCCAGCCGAGGATCGGCAGGCCGGGGCCGCCGTCGGCGAGCCCGACGGTGTGCCCGCCGACCATGTCCGGCCGTCCGCCGGCCTTCCACTGCGCGAGCTGCTGCGCGGTCGGGCTGGTCATCAGCTGGCCGAGCGTGAGCCCCACCAGCGAGAGCGCCGCCCCGGTCCGCACCGCCCAGTACGACGCGCGGTCGGGCACCTTCGTGAACAGCATCAGCACCGTGAGAGCCAGGGTGGCGACCCACAGCACGGCGATCATCACGGCCATGGTGCCGAAGATCGCGGCGTCCTGCGGGGTCGCCGTGTTGAAGTGGCTCGCGCGGCCGCGGGCTGCCTGGAACACCAGCAGAACGTACTCGGCGCCGAAGATCACGACCAGGAGGTTCGTCAGCCACCCCGCTGTGCGGCGGAACCGCGGCAGCAGCGAGACGAGCCAGCTCCAGGTGGCGAAGTAGAGCGCGCCGGACACCGCGAACTTGAACGGCTTCGCCCAGATCGGCGCGCCCGCCAAGGTCCGCTGGTCGAGGAGCATGGCGGCGATGCACAGCACCGCCACCACCCCCAGGGCGGCGGCCGCGAGCACGGACGGCCGGTGCCACCTGTTCGTTCTGCTCCGGAGATCGGCAAGGATGGTCATGGTTCCTCCCAGAATGGATAGTCAAGCTCTCCGTTATGGGAAGTTAAACTATCCATGCTGAGAAATCTTCAGGGTCGCCCCGGAACCGACCCTGGGATCGGAGTGCGTGCATGCGGATGGCCGAACTGAGCGCCGAGTCGGGGGTGCCGGTCGCGACCGTCAAGTACTACCTGCGCGAAGGCCTGCTGCCACCCGGCGAGCGCACCAGCCCGAACCAGGCGCGGTACTCCGCGGCGCACGTCCAGCGCCTGCGGCTGATCAAGGCGCTCGCCGAGGTCGGCGGCCTGTCGCTGGCCTCGATCGGGGTCGTGCTGAGCGCGATCGACGGCGACGAGACCCCGCACCGGACGATGGGCGTCGTCCAGCAGGAGCTGGCCGGGCCCGCGCCGAAGGTGTCCGAGGAGGCCGCGGAGTGGGCGTCCGGACGGCTCGAGGACCTTGTCCGCCGCACCGGCTGGAAGTGGCACGCGCCCGAGAACCGGGCGGTCGCCAACCTGATCGCCGCGCTGGCCACGGCGAAGGAGCTCGGGCACGAGAAACTGGTCGAACGGCTCGACGAGCAGGCGGACCTGGCGATGCGCGTCGCGGCGATCGACGTCGAGGTGCTGGCCGGGTGGGAGTCGGTGGACAAGATCATCGAGGCCGGGCTGGTCACCACCGTGCTCGGCGACCGGATCTTCGCCGGGCTGCGCCACCTCGCCCAGGAGCAGGTGTCCCGCGAGGTGCTCGGCGGGCTGCCCCGCGACTAGTCCTGCACGCTCAACCTCGACGCGACGGGGTCGAAGACGTCCCGCCGGGCCGCGATCTCCTGCTCGATCGGCACGGTCAGCGAGAGGATCCAGAGGCTGGTCCCCGCCCGGACCAGGTTCGTGAACGTCGACCGCGCGATGCGGTGGTCGTCGTTGTTGCCCGGCAGCAGCCCGCTCTCCGGGATGCGGTACGTGAGCGTGGTGCCCTTGCCGTCCGGCAGCGGCGTCGGGGGGAAGAACACGGACCCCTCGCCGGAGTAGGTCTGCTTCAGCCAGACGATGTACTCGGCGTCGTCCGGGTACTGCGTGAAGTAGTTCACCAGGCGCTCCACCCGCAGCGACCGGCGGCCGTCGGGCGAGACGTACTGCACGGCGACGCTCGCGCCGAACTTGTTGGTGTTGTGCGGGGCGACGAACTTCTGCCAGCCCTTCGGCACGGCCAGACCGAACTGCCCGCCGTTGCCGGTCGCGTAGCTCGCGTCGCCGGACTGCTGCACCAGCTCGGGCGGCGGCACGTTGGTGGGCTCGTTCGTGGTGCCGCCCGGTTCGGCGGCCGGGGGCAGCAGCGACTCCCCGCCGACCGTCCTGGCCAGCGCGAACCCGCCGCCCGCGGCGAGGAGGAAGAGCAGGATCGCCGCCACGAGCAGCACGGCCGTGGCCGCCGCGCTGCGCTGCGCGGGCCGCGGCGGCGGCGGCACGAACAACGTCGGCGGCTCGGTGGCGGGCGCCGGCGCCGGGCCGGGCGGGCGCAGGAACGGCAGCGGGCCCGGGTCGGTAGCGAGCTCGCTGCTCGACGCCTCGGCCTTCTTCTCCGGCCTGTCCTTCGCGGGCAGGACGGTCTTGATCACCTGCGTGTCGGTCGCGTCCGGCTGCGCGGACGTCTTCTTGCCGTCCGGCGTGTGGAACAGCTCGTGCCCGAACAGGTCGAGCGGCGTCTTGGTCTGCAGCGGGTACAGCCGGTGCCGGACCTCGCGCAGCGTGATCCGCCGGCCGGGCTCCTTCTTCATCAGCGCGCCGATGACGTCGGCGAGCGGGCCGGCCTTCGGCTGGGGCACCTTGCCGTTGACGACCTTGCCGACGGTCTCCAGGGGATCGCCGTCGGCGTCGTAGGGCGGCGCGCCCTCGACCGCGGCGAACAGCGTCGCGCCGAGGCCCCAGAGGTCCGCGGACGGCGTGACGGCCCCGCCGGAGGCCACTTCCGGCGCGATGTAGGCGGGCGAGCCGAGCATGATCCCGGTGCGGGTCATGGTCGCCTCGGAGACGTTGCGGGCGATGCCGAAGTCGGTCAGCTTGATCCGGCCGTCGCTGGCGACCAGGACGTTGCCCGGCTTGACGTCGCGGTGGGTGATCCCGGCGGCGTGCGCGGCCTCCAGCGCGGACGCCACGGCGATGCCGACGGCGGCGGCCTGCTCGACGGTCAGCGGACCGTGGTCGCGCAGGATGTGCGCCAGGCTGCGCGAGGGCAGCAGCTCCATGACCACGAACGGCTGGTCGTCCTCGCGGGCGACGTCGTGCAGGATGATCACGTTCGGGTGGGACAGCACGGCGATCGCGCGCGCCTCGCGCAGCGTCCGCTCCCGCAGCTCGTCCGCTTGCGACGCCGGGATGCCCGGCGGCACCTTCATCTCCTTGACGGCGACCTGCCGGTGCAGGAACTCGTCGTAGGCCGACCAGACGGTGCCCATCGACCCGGAGCCGAGCACCGAACGCAGCCGGTAGCGACCGGCGACCAGTCGTGTCTCTTCGCTGGAGGGGGGCACGCGTCAATTGTGGCGTACGCGACCGACAGTCCCCGACGCAGCGTGCGGGTACCGGCCGCGAGGGCGACCAGACTCACAGGTCGGACGCGGCGAGTGCCTCTACCATCACTGGGTATGACTGAAGTGGCCGGTCCGGAGTCAGCGCCGATCTCCGAACTCGACCTCGCGGCCGAGTTTCCCCAGGCGACTCGTGAGCAGTGGCAGGAGCTGGTCGCCGGGGTGCTGCGCAAAAGCGGCAAACTGCCGGAGGACTTCGCGGGCGCCCCGGAGAGCAAGCTCGTCACACGGACCTACGACGGGATCGAGATCCAGCCGCTCTACACGGCGGAAGACGTGCCGTGGGACGTCGGTTTCCCGGGTTTGCCGCCGTTCGTGCGCGGCGCGCGTCCGGAAGGCCAGGTCAGCACGGGCTGGGACGTCCGGGCCCGGTTCACCGGCGACGACGCCCGCGAGGTCAACAAGGCGATCCTCGCCGACCTCGAAGGCGGCGTGACGTCGATCTGGCTCTCGGTGCCGCCTTCATCCCTGGCCGACGCGCTGAACGAGGTGTACGTCGACCTGGCGCCCGTCGTGCTGGACGCGGGTCCTGCGTACGAAGCCGCCGCTTCGGAGTTGCTGGCGCTGTTCGCCGAGCGCGAGATCCCGGCGAGCGAAGCCACCGCCGTGCTCGGCGCCGACCCGATCGGGCTCGCGGCGCGCACCGGCTCGGCCGTCGACCTCGGACCGGCCGCCGCGCTCGCCGTGCGTGTCGCCGCGAAGTACCCGAAAGTGCGCACGGTCGTCGCCGACGGCCTGCCGTACCACGAAGCCGGCGGCTCGGACGCGCAGGAACTGGGCGCGCTGGTCGCGGCCGGCGTCACCTACCTGCGGGCGCTGACCGACGCCGGGCTGGCCGTCGAGGCCGCGGCCGGGCAGCTGGAGTTCCGGCTCGCCGCGACCGCCGACCAGTTCTCCACCATCGCCAAGCTGCGGGCCGCGCGCCGCCTGTGGGCCCGCGTCGCCGAGGTGTGCGGCTTCTCCTCGCCGATGCGCCAGCACGCCGTGACGTCACCGGCGATGCTGACCCGGCGCGACCCGTGGGTGAACATGCTGCGCACGACCGTGGCCTGCTTCGGCGCGGGCGTCGGCGGCGCGGACGCGGTCACCGTGCTGCCGTTCGACGCCGCGATCGGCCGTTCCGACGCCTTCTCCGCGCGGATCGCCCGCAACACGCACGCCGTGCTGCTGGAGGAGTCCAAGCTGGCCGGCGTGGCCGACCCGGCGGGCGGCTCCTGGTACGTCGAGAAGCTCACCGACGACCTCGCGCACGCCGCCTGGGCCGAGTTCACCGCGATCGAGGCGGCGGGCGGCCTGGTCGCCGAGCTGGCGTCCGGCGCGCTCGCGGGACGGCTCGCGGCGACGTGGGAGAAGCGTTCGTCGCGGATCGCCACCCGGCGCGACCCGCTCACCGGCGTCAGCGAGTTCCCGAACCTGACCGAGAAGCCGGTCGTCCGGACGCCGGTGGAGTCCACTGTGGAAGGTGGGCTGCCGCGGCACCGGTACGCCGAAGGCTTCGAAGCGCTGCGAGACGCGTCGGACGCGTACCTCGCTTCGCACGGTGAGCGTCCCAAGGTCTTCCTGGCCACGCTGGGCCCGGTCGCCGCGCACACCACGCGAGCCGGGTTCGCCGCCAACCTCTTCCAGGCGGGCGGGCTCGAAGCCGTCAACCCGGGCGCGACCGACGACCTGCCGGGCGCGTTCCGCGCGTCCGGCGCCCGCATCGCCTGCCTCTGCGGCTCTGACTCGGCGTACGAGGCGCAGGCGGCCGACGTCGCCGCGTCGCTCGGCGCCGAGTACGTGCTCCTGGCGGGCAAGGGGTCCTACGACGGCGTCGACGCCACCATCTTCACCGGCTGCGACGCCCTGGAAGTCCTCAACGGCCTGCACGCCAAGCTGGGAGTTGCGCTGTGACCATCCCCGACTTCGCCCACCTCGACCTCGGCACGCCTTCGCCGGGCGACCGTGCCACCTGGGCCCGTGCGGTGGAGGACGCCACCGGCAAGGGCCCGGACGCACTGGCCTGGGAGACGCCCGAGGGCATCGGCGTCAAGCCGGTGTACACCGCCGGCGATCTGTCCGATGTGGACTTCCTGGCCACCTACCCCGGGATCGCGCCCTTCCTGCGCGGGCCGTACCCGACGATGTACGTCAACCAGCCCTGGACCGTCCGCCAGTACGCCGGGTTCTCCACCGCCGAGGAGTCCAACGCGTTCTACCGGCGCAACCTCGCCGCCGGGCAGAAAGGGCTTTCGGTCGCCTTCGACCTGGCCACCCACCGCGGCTACGACTCCGACCACCCGCGCGTCTCCGGCGACGTCGGCATGGCGGGCGTGGCGATCGACTCGATCTACGACATGCGGCAGCTCTTCGACGGCATCCCGCTGGACAAGATGTCGGTGTCGATGACGATGAACGGCGCTGTGCTGCCGGTGCTGGCGCTCTACGTCGTCGCGGCCGAGGAGCAGGGTGTCAAACCCGAGCAGCTCGCGGGGACCATCCAGAACGACATCCTCAAGGAGTTCATGGTCCGCAACACCTACATCTACCCGCCACAGCCGTCGATGCGGATCATCTCCGACATCTTCTCCTTCACTTCGCAGCACATGCCGAAGTACAACTCGATCTCCATCTCCGGCTACCACATGCAGGAAGCCGGGGCGACGGCCGACTTGGAGCTGGCGTACACGCTCGCCGACGGCGTCGAGTACCTCCGCGCCGGAGTCGACGCCGGACTGGGCGTCGACAAGTTCGCGCCGCGGCTGTCGTTCTTCTGGGCGATCGGCATGAACTTCTTCATGGAGGTCGCGAAGCTGCGCGCGGCGCGTCTCCTGTGGGCGAAGCTCGTGAAGGGCTTCAACCCCCAGTCGCCGAAGTCGCTGTCGCTGCGGACGCACTCCCAGACGTCCGGCTGGTCGCTGACCGCGCAGGACGTCTACAACAACGTCGTGCGGACCTGCGTCGAGGCGATGGCCGCGACCCAGGGGCACACGCAGTCGCTGCACACGAACGCGTTGGACGAGGCCTTGGCGCTGCCGACCGACTTCTCCGCGCGGATCGCCCGCAACACCCAGCTGCTGCTGCAGCAGGAGTCCGGCACCACGCGCGTCATCGACCCGTGGGGCGGCAGCGCGTTCGTCGAGAAGCTGACCTACGACCTCGCGCGCAAGGCGTGGGGCCACATCACCGAGGTCGAGCAGGCCGGCGGCATGGCCAAGGCGATCGACGCGGGCATCCCCAAGCTGCGCATCGAGGAGGCCGCCGCGCGCACCCAGGCGCGCATCGACTCCGGGCGCCAGCCGGTGATCGGCGTCAACAAGTACCAGGTCACCGGTGACGTGGACGATGCCGCAGTTGAAGTGCGAAAAGTGGACAATGCGGGGGTGCGGGCGCAGCAGCTGGAAAAGCTGCGGCGGCTGCGCTCCGAGCGCGACTCTTCGGCGACGGAAGACGCGCTGCGGCGGCTCACCGAGGGCGCGCAGAACGACGGCAACCTGCTGGAACTGGCCATCGACGCGGCCCGCGCGAAGGCCACTGTCGGCGAGATCTCCGACGCGCTCGAAAAGATCTGGGGCCGCCACGCGGGCCAGATCCGGACCATCTCGGGGGTGTACCGCGAGGAGGTGGGGAAGACGGGAAAAACACAGCACATAGAGAGGGTCCGTCAGCTGGTCGAAGAGTTCGCCGCGGAGGAGGGCCGCCGTCCCCGCATCCTCGTCGCGAAGATGGGCCAGGACGGCCACGACCGCGGCCAGAAGGTGATCGCCACCGGCTTCGCCGACCTCGGCTTCGACGTCGACGTCGGCCCGCTGTTCTCCACCCCGGGCGAGGTGGCGCGGCAGGCCATCGAGGCGGACGTGCACGTCGTCGGAGTCTCGTCGCTGGCCGCCGGGCACCTCTCGCTGGTGCCCGCGCTGCGGCACGAGCTCGCCGAGCTGGGCCGCGAGGACATCATGGTCGTCGTCGGCGGCGTCATCCCGCCGCAGGACTACCCGGCGCTGCGTGAGGCCGGCGCGGCGGCGATCTTCGGTCCCGGCACGGTGCTCGCGGACGCGGCCATCGACCTCCTCGGCCAGCTGTCGGCGCAGGAGTCCTGACCCTTGCCACGCAAGATCGACGTCACCGCGTACGCCGAGGGAGTGCTCGCCGGGGACCGCGGGACGCTGTCGAAGGCCATCACGCTGGTCGAATCGCAGCGTGAAGACCACCGGGCTTCGGCGCAGGAGCTGCTGGTCGAGCTGCTGCCTGCTTCGGGTGGCGCGCGGCGTGTCGGCATCACCGGCGTGCCCGGTGTCGGCAAGTCGACATTCATCGACCAGCTGGGCACCGACCTGACCGCGGCCGGGCACCGCGTCGCCGTGCTGGCCGTCGACCCGTCGTCGACGCGCACGGGCGGGTCGATCCTCGGCGACAAGACCCGGATGGCCCGGCTGGCGGTCGACCCGCGTGCCTTCATCCGGCCGTCGCCGACGTCCGGCACGCTGGGCGGCGTCGCGCGGGCGACGCGCGAGACGATCGTGTTGATGGAGGCCGCCGGTTACGACGTCGTGCTGGTCGAGACGGTCGGCGTCGGGCAGTCCGAGGTGACCGTGGCCAACATGGTCGACTGCTTCCTGTTCCTGACCCTGGCCCGCACCGGCGACCAGCTCCAGGGCATCAAGAAGGGCGTGCTGGAGCTGGCCGACGTGATCGCCGTCAACAAGGCGGACGGCGATCACGAGCGGGACGCGCGGCGGGCTGCGAGGGAGCTGGCCGGCGCGCTGCGGATGCTCTACGGGCCCGAAGCGTCGTGGACACCACCCGTGCTGACCTGCAGCGGCCTGCACAACCTGCGCCTCGACGAGGTCTGGGGCGCCATCGAGAAGCACCGCGACACACTCACGGCGTCCGGCGAGCTCGACGCGCGACGGCGCCGGCAGCAGGTCGACTGGACGTGGGCGATGGTGCGTGAGCAGCTGCTCAGTCGCCTGGCGGTGCATCCGGACGTGCGAACGGTCGTTCCCGACGTCGAGCGGGCGGTGCGGGACGGTGAACTGACGGCTACCCTCGGTGCTCAGCGGATCCTCGACGCGTTCGGTGGCTGACGGGCGCGGGGTTCCGCGGGCAGAATGCCTGGTCGTGGCGAAAGGATGACATGGGGAAACTGCGGGGTCTGGTCCTGGTCGGAGTGCTGGGCGCGGTGCTGTTCACCGCTTCGCCGGCGTCCGCCTTCGCCGAGCCGGTGCGGCCGGCCGTCGTCACGATGACCGTGGCGCACGCTTCCCCGGTGCTGGTCCCGGCGCAGACCCAGCCGCCCGGCCCGGTCCTCGACCCGGCCCAGACCGACAAGGCGAACACCGAGAAGACCAAGAACAAGCTGATCGCGGGGTTCATCGCGGCCGTCCTGCTCGGCACGGTGATCTGGGGCCGCAAGATCCGTTCGAAGAAAGCCAAGAAGTCCTGAGGTTTCGGCTTTGCCGAACTGGCGCACACCGTTCAACGCAGATCCGGTACCGGCCATCTAGGACCGCTGATTTCGAGGCGCGGCTTGCCGCCTGCATGGTGCACGATCGTCTGCAAATGCGTACGACAGATCGATCGGCACGACGCGTGACCCCAGCCGCTGCGCGGGTTGCCCGTGTTGCGGGAGGAGGTGCGGCGTGACGGTGCTCGACTCACGACCGGACGTTCCAGGCGACCCCCAAGGGCGCATCATCAACCCCATGGAGGGGCCCGAGGCGCTCATTTCCGAAGCCGGCGTAAGCATGGCTCCCGTGGAAGACCTTGGCGCGGGCCGCGGCCCGTTCTGGCTCGACGACTGGCTGCGCGCCAACGCGACCGACGTGCTCGCCTGGCGGCGGCACATCCACGCGCACCCGGAGCTGTCGCGGCACGAGTTCGCGACCACGGAACTGGTCGTCACGCTGCTGCGCTCGGTCGGGCTCAAGCCGTGGGTGCTGCCCGGCGGCACCGGCGTCGTCTGCGACATCGGCAGCGGCGAGCGGTGCGTGGCGCTGCGCGCGGACATGGACGCGCTGCCGCTCACGGAGGCGACCGGCCTGCCGTACTCCTCGACCGTGGAGGGCGCGGCGCACATGTGCGGCCACGACGCCCACACGGCGATCCTCCTCGGCGCGGCCCGCGCCCTGGCCGGCGCGCCGGAACTGCCCGGCCGCGTCCGGCTGATCTTCCAGCCCGCCGAGGAGGTCATGCCCGGCGGCGCGCTGGACATGATCGCGGCGGGCGTGCTGGACGGCGTCGAGCGGATCTACGGCCTGCACGTCGACCCGCGTCTCGAAGTGGGGTCGGTCGGGATGCGCGTCGGCGCGTTGACGTCGGCCGCGGACCTGATCGAGCTGCGCCTGACGTCGCCGGGCGGCCACACGTCCCGGCCGCACCTGACGGCGGACCTGGTCCACGCGCTGGGCACGGTCATCACGTCGCTGCCCGCGTTGCTCTCCCGGCGCGTCGACCCCCGCTCCGGCACGGTCCTGGTGTGGGGCGCGGTCCACGCGGGCCAGGCGGCCAACGCCGTCCCCCAGGACGGCGTCCTGCGCGGCACCCTGCGCACGGCGGACCACGAGGTCTGGACGGCGCTGGAGCCGCTGGTGGCGTCCTCGGTGGAGTCGCTTTTGGCCCCCACCGGCGTCGGCTTCTCGCTGGACTACCGCCGCGGCGTCCCCCCGGTGGTCTCGGACCCGGACTCGACGGCCCTGATGCGCGCGGGCGTCGAAGCCGCCCTCGGCGAGGGCGCGGTGGCCCCCACGGAACAGTCCTCCGGCGGCGAGGACTTCGGCTGGTACCTGGAGCACGTCCAGGGAGCCTTCGCCCGCCTGGGCGTCTGGTCCGGCCCCTCAGTCCCCCAATCGGACATCCACCGCCCCACGTTCATCCTCGACGAACGCGCCTTGCTGTGCGGAGTCCGAACCCTGGTCCACACAGCCCTAACCACCCTCGCCTGACGAGTTCCGGCTCCAATCACGCGAGTTCCGGCCGCAATCACGCGAGTTCCGGGTTTCCGCACACAAGTTGTCCACAGGCTGGCCGAGTTATCCACAGGCCGAGGATGAGGCTCTTCCCTTGATCGTCGAAGGGCCTCATCCTCGACTATGTGATCACTTGGGGAGGACGACATGGAGCTGTTTCACGCCGTGAAGCCGACAAGGTCTTGGGGCGACGAGCGGTACTCGAGGGGCTGGCGACCGGCGTCCTCGCACAGCCCTGGCGTGGCGTGGTCATTCACGCGGCCGACGCGCTCAATCTCGCGACACGAGCTCAGGCCGCACTGATCGCGGTCGGTCCGCCTGCGGCCCTGTCCGGCGCGACTTCCCTTGCCTTGCACGGGATTTCGGCTGTCAGCGACACCGATGTGCACCTCACCGTGCCCTATGCCCGCCGGGTGGAGTCGAGGCCGGGGTTGGTCATCCACCGGGCCGAATTCATGCCGCACGATGTGATCGAACTCGAGGGGCTGGCGGCGTTCTCACTCGACCTCGCCCTCGCCGATTTCCTCTGCGACGGGGACAAGCGCATGGCTTTCGCCGCGCTCGACGAGGCCATGCGCGGGCTCGCGGCCGACCACTGCCAGAGGCTTCGGGACAACGTCCGAGACCGGATTTTGGACCGCCGGAGCAAGCGAGGTATCCACAGGGCGCAGATGCTCCTGGCGCTTGCCACCGGCAAGGCCGAATCACCGCCGGAAAGCGTCCTCCGGCTGATCGTGGTCGAGGCCGGGTTCCCCGTGCCGGAGGCGCAGTTGGAGATCGCCGACATCGACGGCCGCAAGTTGTACGTGCTCGACATCGCTTGGCCGACGCTGCGCATCGCACTGGAGTACGACGGTTACGCGGCCCACGAGGAGCGGCACGAACGCGATGCCGTGCGGGACCAGCGGCTGGCCGGTCGAGGATGGGCCACGATCCGGGCGACGGCGGCCGACCTCCGAGATCCCAGCCGCGTGCTCGCCGAGCTGGAGACACACTTCGCCAGACGAGCCGCGTAACTCGCGTGTTCGAGCCCGTCACCCGCGTGATTGGAGACGTAACTCGCGTGATTGGAGGCGGAACTCGTCAGCCGGTGATGCCGGTGCAGGGGCGGGTTCTCAGGTCGTCGACGTAGTCGGCGGGGGCGCCGGCGGCTTCGGCGGCGTCGGCCAGGACTCCCAGGTAACGCGCTGAGGGCAGGCCGCCTTCGTAGGCGTCCAGGACGTACAGCCAGGCCAGGACCGAGCCGTCCATGGTCTGGACTCTCAGCCGGATCTTGTTGTGGATGCCCAGCTCGCCGCCTTCCCAGCGGTCCAGCCCGGTCTCGTCCAGCGACGTCACGTCGTAGAGGACGACGAACACCCGGGATCCCGGGTCCTCGACGATCGTGGCCAGGGCACCTTCCCAGCCGAGGTCCTCGCCGCCGAAGGTCAGGCGCCACCCCTCCAGCCAGCCGGAGCCGGCCATCGGAGAGTGCGGCGCGCGCTCCAGCATCTGGGCGGGCTCCATGTTCGATCCGTACGCGGCATACAACGGCACGCCGACAGCGTAGCGACACCTTCCTCACCCGAGTGGACGCACTCGCCGTGTTCGCCCACTTCAGTGTCCGGTCACCTTCGCCGCGTACGGTGAGACCACCGCACGCACGCACTTCGAGGAGGACTCAGGTGACCAGGATCGTGATCATGGGCGGGGGGCCGGCCGGCTACGAAGCCGCGCTGGTCGCAGCCCAGCACGGCGCCGACGTCACGATCGTCGAGCGGGACGGCCTGGGTGGCGCCTGCGTGCTCTACGACTGCGTCCCGTCGAAGACGTTCATCGCGAGTTCGGGCGCGCTGGCCAAGATGCACGACCTGGGCGAGCTCGGCATCAACACCGACATGGCCGACACGCGCGTCGACCTCCCGACCGTCCACGGCCGGGTGAAGGGGCTCGCGCTCGCGCAGTCCGCCGACATCCGCGCCCGCGTCCAGCGCGAAGGCGTCCGTGTCGTCATCGGCGAAGCCCGCTTCTGCGACGAAGAGCCCGGCCTCGCGACCCACAAGGTCGCCGTCACGACGAAGGACGGCACCGAGAAGCTGCCCGCCGACGTCGTCCTGATCGCCACCGGCGCCACCCCGCGCGTCCTGCCCGGCGCGGTGCCGGACGGTGAGCGCATCCTCGACTGGCGCCAGCTCTACGAGCTCGACGAGCTGCCCGAGCACCTCGCCGTGATCGGCTCGGGCGTCACCGGCGCCGAGTTCGCGTCCGCGTACACCGAGATGGGTGTCAAGGTCACCGTCGTCTCCAGCCGCGACCGCGTGCTGCCGCACGAGGACGCCGACGCCGCCGCGGTGCTCGAGGAGGTCTTCTCGCAGCGTGGCACGACCGTCGCGAAGCAGGCGCGCGCCGACCGCGTCGAGCGCACCGAGAAGGGCGTCGAGATCCACCTCGCCGACGGCCGCGTGATCGAAGCCAGCCACGCGCTGATGACCGTCGGGTCGGTCCCGAACACCAAGGACATCGGCCTCGACAAGGTCGGCATCTCGCCCGGCCCCGGCGGGTTCATCACCGTCGACCGCGTTTCGCGCACCTCCGTTCCCGGGATCTACGCCGCCGGCGACTGCACCGGCGTGCTCATGCTCGCCTCGGTGGCGAGCATGCAGGGCCGCATCGCGATGTGGCACGCGTTGGGCGAGGGCGTCGCGCCGATCAAGCTCAAGACCGTCGCCGCCAACGTCTTCACCCACCCGGAGATCGCCACCGTCGGCATCAGCCAGCAGGCGATCGACTCCGGCGAGGTGCCCGCGCGCACGATCATGCTGCCCCTGGCCACCAACGCGCGCGCGAAGATGGAGGGCCTCCGCCGAGGCTTCGTGAAGCTGTTCTGCCGCCCCGCCACCGGCGTGGTCGTCGGTGGTGTCGTCGTGGCGCCGCAGGCGAGCGAGCTCATCCTTCCCATCGCGCTCGCCGTCCAGAACCAGCTCACAGTGGACCACCTGGCACTGACATTTTCGGTGTACCCGTCGCTGTCGGGCTCGATCACCGAGGCCGGGCGCCAGCTGATGCGGCACGACGATCTCGACTGATCCGGCACGCAACCCGGGCGCACCCGTCGCGTCCTGTCGGTTGTAAGGCTTGGGAACGTGAAGGGTGCGAGAGTGCGCAAGACGGTGGTTTTCGTTGCGGCAGCGGTGATCGGGGCGACGGCGCTGGCAGGTCCGGCGATGGCGCAGAGCACCGGTTCCACCCCCAGTGCCACTCCGGCGCCGAGCGCCGGCCTGGTTCAGCTCAACGTGAACACGGCCATCAACTCGACGCTCGTGGACAAGTACGTCCGCGACGCGCCGAACGTCGCGCTGGCCAAGTGCGAAGGCGCTTCGCCGAAGTTCGCCTCGCCGGTGCTGACCTTCGGCAACTACACCCCGGGCCCGTTCATGGGTGTCGACGCGAACATCAGCGCCGACGTCCAGCTGAAGCCCGGCACCGCGGCCGGGACGTACCCGCTGACGGTGACCTGCGGCAGCCAGACCTACAGCACGCAATTCACGGTGCCCGCGTCGCAGGTCGCGAAGGTGCCTTCCGGCGCCGCGAAAGCGGGCGACGGCAGCATGGCCGGCTGATTCCCGAATTCAAAAGCCACCCCGGAGCACTGCTCCGGGGTGGCTTTTTTCATGAGTTCCCGACGCGGGCATTCGCGACGCATTCGTAACCTTGTGGCGCAACCTTCCGCAGGTGGAGACGTCTTTGGGTATGTAGGTGAACGGATGAAGCCGGAGCAGGGGGAACTGTCTACCGGTACCGTTCGCATCCATTCCGCAGGGGAGAAAAGAATGAAGAACGTTATTGCCGTCGCCGGTGCTGCTGCGGCTTTCCTTGTCCTCGCGCCTGGTGCCGCGCTTGCCGCCACGCCCACGACCACGCCGGCGGCGCCGGTCACGTCCACCACCCCGGGGAACGACTTTCCGGACGGCCCGATGACCCGGATCAGCAAGCAGCTGTCCCTGTCGCCGGGCAAGGCCCTGCCGGGGGCGCGGGTGAACCTCGACTTCGGCTGCTCGACCCGTCCGTATGAGAAGGTCGACGTGCGGTCGGCCGCGCTTGCCGCCGACAGGCCCGGCTTCGCCTTCGGCACCGTCAGGAAGGTCAAGCCCGGCAAGTACGCCGTCACGCTGCACTGCGGCCCGGAGACCTCGACCGCGACGCTCGAGGTCCTGCCGCTGAAGAAGCAGGTCGGCAAGGTGCCCGCGGGCGCGCCGCAGACCGGCGGGACCGACGGACCCGTCGACAGCTCCGGCACCCCGCTCGCGGCCGCGGCCGCCATGGGCGTGCTCGCCGTCGGCGGCAGCGGTCTCGTGCTGGCGCGGCGGGCCCGGCGCCGCTGATCGGGGGAACCACTCCGGAGCCACGGCTCCGGAGTGGCCGTCCGCGGAGGTACGGTCAGGCTCAACCGATCGAACCACCCGGACGTGTGAACTGCGGGCACCAGTCAGGGGGAGGACATGGCCAGGAGGATGACGAGCGGACGGGGTGTGTTGATCACCCTGGTGATCGCGTTGCTGGCGGCGCTGGCGGTGCTGGTCCTGACGTTCGGCGGCGGTCCGGGGCCGTCCACCGCGCAACCGGCGGGACAGCCGGTCGAGGTGACGCCGGAGCCCGGGGCCGGCGATCAGGACGTCCTCGCGGCGATGCCGAAGTCGGAGCCGGTTTCGATCGACATCCCGAAGATCGGCGCGCACTCGTCGCTGATCCCGCTCGGGCTGAACGCGGACAACACCATCCAGGTGCCGCCGGTGACCACGCCGTTGCAGGCGGGCTGGTACACGTACGCGCCGACGCCGGGCGAGGTCGGCCCGGCGGTCGTCCTCGGGCACGTCGACGGCAACCACCAGAAGGGCATCTTCTTCCGGCTGAAGGAGCTGGCCGCGGGCGACCGCGTCTCGGTCGCCCGCAAGGACGGCACCACGGCGCAGTTCGAGGTGACGAAGGTGCACCAAGTGCCGAAGAAGGACTTCGAAAGCGAAGGCGTCTACAACGACACGGCCGACGCCGAGCTGCGGCTGATCACCTGCGGCGGCGTCTTCGACCGGAGCGCGCACAACTACGTCGACAACATCGTCGTCTACGCCCGGCTGGTCCGCGGCTGAGGCTGTTCACCGACCGTCCCCGGCCGGCCCGGTTCCGTGGTGGGGAGCCCTTCGGCCCTGTTTTTGTCGGTGCCCGGTGCAACACTGTGTCGGCCGTCACCCCAGGCGGCGCGGACGAGGGTTGGGAGCGGAAATGGTGTTCCGGGACGAGCGGTGGCCCGACGGCACACCCAGCTGGGTGGACCTGATGGTGCCCGACCAGGCGAAAGCGGTCGCGTTCTACAGCGGCCTGTTCGGCTGGGACGTGCACCGGGGCGGTGAGGAGACCGGTTTCTACGGCATGGCGATGCTGCGCGGGCGGCCCGTCGCCGGCATCGGCCAGACCTCACCGGGCCAGGACACCCCAGCGGTGTGGACGACCTACCTGTCGGTGTCCGATGTGGACAAGACGGCCGCGGCGATCACCGAGGCCGGCGGGCAGATCCTCATGCCCGTGATGGAGGTGATGAAGGAGGGCCGGATGGCCGTCGTGGCCGACCCGGCGGGCGCGGTCTTCGGCCTCTGGGAGGACGGCAACCACATCGGCACGCAGGTCACGGCGCTCCCGGGTACGCCGGCCTGGAACGAGTGCATGAGCCGCGACTACCCGGCCGCGAAGGCGTTCTACGAGCAGGTCTTCGGCTACGGCTTCCAGGACCTGTCCAGTGACGACTTCTCGTACTCGGTGGTCCTGCTCGACGGCCGCCCGGTCGGCGGTGTCGGCGCATTGCCCGCGTCGGTGCCGGCGGAGGTGCCGTCGAACTGGTCCGCCTACTTCTGGGTGGCGGACGCCGACGCGAGCGCGGCCAAGGTGACCGAACTCGGCGGCCAGGTACTGGGCCGGCCGTTCGACTCCCCGTACGGGCGGCAGGTGCGGGTCGCGGACGACCAGGGGGTGAACTTCCTGATCATCGCCCCCAACGAGCAGTCCGGCGAACCGGAGGGCTGGGAGGCCTGAACGGGCGGGCCGGAGGCGCCGTGACAGGCGCCCCCGGACCCTCGTTGCCGGTGGTCAGTCTTGGTCGTCGACCCAGTCGAAGGTCTTGGTCACGGCCTTCTTCCAGTTGCGGTACTCGCGTTCGCGGCGGGAGTCGTCCATGGCCGGATCCCACTGCTTGTCCTGGGCCCAGTTGGTGCGGATGTCGTCTTCGGACTTCCAGAACCCGACGGCGAGGCCGGCGGCGTACGCGGCACCCAGCGCGGTGGTCTCGTTGACCACCGGGCGGATCACCGGCACGCCGAGGATGTCGGCCTGGAACTGCATGAGCAGTTCGTTGACGACCATGCCGCCGTCGACCTTGAGCGACTTCAGCGGGACGCCGGAGTCGGCGTTCATCGCGTCGATGACCTCGCGCGACTGGAAGGCGGTCGCCTCCAGCACCGCGCGGGCGAGGTGGCCCTTGTTGACGAACCGGGTGAGCCCGACGATCGCGCCGCGAGCGTCGGACCGCCAGTAAGGAGCGAACAGACCCGAGAACGCCGGGACGAAGTACGCGCCGCCGTTGTCCTCGACGCTGCGCGCGTGCTCCTCGATCTCGGCCGCGGTCGTGATCAGGCCGAGGTTGTCGCGCAGCCACTGCACCAGCGAACCGGTGACGGCGACGGAGCCTTCCAGCGCGTAGATGGTGTCGTTGGAGCCGATCTTGTAGCAGACCGTGGTGAGCAGCCCGTTCTCCGACATCACCTTCTCGGTGCCGGTGTTGAGCAGCATGAAGTTGCCGGTGCCGTAGGTGTTCTTGGCCTCGCCGGGCGAAAGGCAGGCCTGGCCGAACGTCGCGGCCTGCTGGTCGCCCAGGATGCCCGCGATCGGGACGCCGGCCAGCGCGCCCTTCTCGCGGACCTTGCCGTACTCCTCGGACGAGGAACGGATCTCCGGCAGCATCGAAAGGGGGATGCCCATATCGCCGGCGATCTCGGCGTCCCACTGCAGGGTGTCGAGGTCCATGAGCATGGTGCGGGACGCGTTGGTCGGGTCGGTGACATGGATGCCGCCGTCCACCCCGCCGGTCATGTTCCACAGCACCCAGGTGTCCATGTTGCCGAAGATCAGGTCACCGGCTTCGGCCTTCTCGCGCGCGCCTTCGACGTTGTCGAGGATCCACTTGACCTTCGGCCCCGAGAAGTACGTCGCCAGTGGGAGGCCCACCTTGGCGCGGTAACGCTCCTGGCCGCCGCCGAGGTTGCCGAGTTCGGTGACGATCCGGTCGGTGCGGGTGTCCTGCCAGACGATCGCGTTGTACACCGGCGTGCCGGTCGTCTTGTCCCAGACCAGGGCGGTCTCGCGCTGGTTGGTGATGCCGACGGCGGCGATGTCCTTGGCGGTCAGGTCGGCCTTGGCCAGCGCACCGGCGGCGACCCGGCGCGTGTTCTCCCAGATCTCTTCCGCGTTGTGCTCGACCCAGCCGGCCTTCGGGAAGATCTGCTCGTGCTCGCGCTGGTCGACCGAGACCACGCGGCCTTCGTGGTTGAAGATCATGCACCGCGTCGAGGTGGTGCCCTGGTCGATCGCGGCTACGTACGAAGTCATGTGTGCTCCAGGAATTCCGTCTTCGGGAGGCGATCAGGTCAGGTTGTGGACGGCGAGGTAGACGAGTGCGGCGAGCGCGCCGCCGACGAGCGGGCCGACGACCGGGATCCACGAGTAGCCCCAGTTGGCGTTCGCCTTGTTCTTGATCGGCAGCAGGAACGCGTACGCGATCCGCGGGCCGAGGTCACGGGCCGGGTTGATGGCGTAGCCCGTCGGCCCGCCGAGCGAGGTACCGATCACGAGGACCACGAACGAGACACCGGCGTAGCCCAGCGCGGAGTTGCCGAAGGTCGGGACGCCACTCGGGGACGCGGCCGCGGCGGCCGGGCTGAGCAGGATCCAGGCGACCAGGACGAAGGTGCCGATGATCTCGGTGACGAGGTTCCAGGCGACGTTCGGGATCTGGGGCGCGGTGGAGAAGATGCCCAGCGTGTTCTCGGGCTCGGGGTGGTCGTCGAACTGCAGCTTGTAGGCGGCCCAGCAGAGCACGGCGCCGATGATCGCGCCGGCCATCTCCCCGATGAAGTAGAACGGGACGTCCGCCCAGGCGGTCTTGCCCGAGATCGCCAGCCCCAGCGTGACCGCCGGGTTCAGGTGCGCCCCGCTGGGCGCGGCGATGCTGGCGCCGGTGAAGACGGCGAACGCCCAGCCGAAGGTGATGAAGAGGAAGCCGCCGTTGTGACCGTTGTTCTTGCGGAGCACGTGGTTGGCGACCACGCCGTTGCCGAGCAGGATCAACGCGGCCGTTCCCAGTATTTCCCAGACGATTATTGCTCCAGCACTCACCGCTGCACCTCCACACTGGACACTCTGCGCAGGGTCGATCACGGCGTGCCACGGCACCGTTGCCGACCCACGTCCGGGCGACGTTACCGGGGCGTAGAAGCGGATACCAAGCACCGGCCAGCCGAATCTTTTCAAGATCGCGGAGGGTTACGCCACAAGTGTCATCCATCGACGGGCGGATGATCACCAGGTCGTGCGATGCTGGAAGCCTCGCCAGCACGAGGAGGAGTGTCACGTGGCCAGCGCGCAGCACGCAGCGGAGACCAACCCGGCTCGACTGGGCCCGGCCAAGCGGGAACAGACCTGGCAACGGCTCGGCAACGAGACCTTCGACCTCGTCGTCATCGGCGGCGGCGTGGTGGGCGCGGGTACCGCGCTCGACGCCGCGACGCGCGGGCTCCGGGTCGCGCTCGTCGAAGCCCGTGACCTCGCGTCCGGGACGTCGAGCCGGTCGAGCAAGCTCTTCCACGGCGGCCTGCGCTACCTGGAGCAGCTCGAATTCGGCCTGGTCCGGGAGGCCCTGCGCGAGCGCGAGCTGATGCTGACGACGATCGCGCCGCACCTGGTGAAGCCGGTCAGCTTCCTGTACCCGCTGACGCACCGCGTGTGGGAGCGGCCGTACACCGCGGCGGGCCTGCTGATGTACGACACGATGGGCGGCGCCCGCAGCGTCCCGGGCCAGAAGCACCTGACGCGCGCGGGCGCGCTGCGGATGGTGCCGGCGCTCAAGCGGTCGGCGCTGATCGGCGGGATCCGCTACTACGACGCGCAGTCCGACGACGCCCGCCACACGATGACGGTGGCCAGGACAGCGGCGCACTACGGCGCGGTCGTGCGGACGTCCACCCAGGTCGTCGGGTTCCTGCGCGAGGCCGACCGAGTCTCCGGTGTGCGCGTGCGCGACGTCGAGGACGGGCGCGAAACAGAGATCTCGGCCGCCGCGGTGATCAACTGCACCGGCGTCTGGACCGACGAGCTGCAGCGGCTGTCCGGCGGGCGCGGGCGGTTCCGGGTGCGCGCGAGCAAGGGTGTGCACATCGTCGTCGCGCGCGACCGGATCGTCTCGGAGTCGGGGATGATCCTGCGCACGGAGAAGTCGGTGCTGTTCGTGATCCCGTGGCGCAACCACTGGATCGTCGGGACGACCGACACGGACTGGAACCTGGACTTGGCGCACCCGGCGGCGACGAAGCACGACATCGACTACATCCTCGAGCACGTGAACACGGTCCTGGCGACGCCGCTGACGCACGACGACATCGAAGGCGTGTACGCGGGCCTTCGCCCGTTGCTGGCGGGGGAGAGCGAAGAGACGTCGAAGCTTTCACGCGAGCACGCGGTGGCGCGAGTGGCGCCGGGCCTGGTGGCGATCGCGGGCGGCAAGTACACGACATACCGGGTGATGGCGGCGGACGCCGTCGACGCGGCGGCGGTCGACCTGCCGGGCCGCTCGCAGCCGTCGATCACGGACAAGGTCCCCCTGCTGGGCGCGGACGGCTACCACGCGCTGGTCAACCAGGCCGACCACCTGGCCGCTGAGCACGGCCTGCACCCCTACCGGGTGAGGCACCTGCTCGACCGTTACGGCTCGCTGGTCCACGAGGTCCTGGCCTCGGCGGAAGGCCGCCCGGAGCTGCTGAAGCCGATCGACCACGCCCCGGACTACCTGGGCGTCGAAGTGGTGTACGCGGCTTCGCACGAAGGGGCGCTGCACCTGGAGGACGTCCTGGCCCGCCGGACACGCATCTCGATCGAGTACGCCCACCGCGGCGTCGACTGCGCGGAGCAGGTGGCGGCACTGGTGGGCGAGGTGCTCGGCTGGTCCCCCGAAACGGTGAAGCGCGAGATCGAGGTCTACCAGGCCCGGGTCGAGGCGGAGCGCAAGTCCCAGTCCCAGCCGAGCGACGAAGCGGCGGACGCGCTGAGGTCAGCGGCCCCGGAGGCCCGGGCGGGGCTCGTGGAACCGGTGAGCTGAGGCTTCACGCGCGGTTATCCACAGCCCTGGCCGATTGTGGATACCTGAGGCTTGCGGGCGCCTTCGGAGCGGGTTTCGTCCGGGGGCGCCGATAGACTGGCCTCGGGGCCGCCCCCCTGGGAGTGGCGGGGGATGTTCGGCGGTGGTCACGACGTGCGGTGCCAGCGGATCAGGCGCTCGCCGGTCGGGGCCGGCGTCTGCTCCGGGCCCAGCAGCGTGAACCCGCAGCGCTTCGCCACGATCGCCGAGGCCGTGTTGCTCTCCTCGTGGCGGTAGCTCACCTCGGTCAGTCCCAGGCCTCCGAAACCGAAGCGCAGGGCCGCGTTCAACGCCGTCGTCGCGATGCCCTTGCCGCGCTCGGACGGGTGGACCCAGACCGTTGCCTCCGCGTACGCCCTGTCCAGGTCCAGTTCGCGGAGGCCCACCTCGCCCAGGAGCCTGCCCGAGGTCGGCTCCGCGATCGCCCACGAACAACGCTCGTCGCCCGCCCACTGGGCCGCGCGCAGCGCCACGTACTCCGTTGCCTCGTCCAGGGTGCGCAGGCGGTAGTTCAGCACGTACTTGCGGTGCGTCGGGTCGGCGAACGCCTCCATCAGCACCCGGCGGTCGTCGATGTGCCGGTCGGCGCGCAGCTGGCGCAGGTAGTACGTGCCCGCGTTGATCTCCACCGGTTCCACTCCGCCCAGCCTAGCCAGGCCGGGAGCACGTCGCCCCCGGCCCGGCGATCAAGGCCGTCAGCGCAGGGAGTACCGCCACACCACCGGGCGGCCGCCGTACATCGTCGGGTCCTGGTTGGACACCACGCCCGCGATCGTCCCGTCGTCGCCGACCGCCTTCGCGCCGCCGAGGGAGAACCCTGGCGGCAGGGGCAGCGGTCCCAGCGCCCGGCCGTTCAGCCAGACCGACAGCGGTCCCAGCGGGCCGAACGGGTCGGGCCGCGCGCCGTAGCCGACGACCAGCCCGTACCGGTTGATCCCCCACCCCGAGCTCGACGACGGCAGGATCTCCGGCTGCTCGGGCGACCGCCACCGCACCGCCTCGCCGTGGAGCTGGTCGGCTGTGCCGTAGTTGCCCACGACCTGTCCGTTCCGGATCGCCTGCGCGTAGAGGTACGCCGCTTCTGGCGGGGCGGTGAGCTGCCGGAACTCGCCGTCGCGCCAGAGGTACGAGCCCGGGAAGGAGTTCACCAGAACGGTGCCGTCGTCGTCGATGTCGGCGGCCTGCAGGTACGGCATCCCGGTGATCACCACCGGATGCTCGACGTCGTCGGCGCGCCAGAGCAGCACCGCCGGGTCGCTGCCGTCCGAAGCCGTAGCGCGGGCGATGGCGTCGCCACGTTCGTTCAGCGCGACCGCCGACACCAGGGGCCGGTCGGCGGGGCGGGGGAGCACCCGGAACCCGCCGTGGCCGAACAGCGCCACCTGGTACCGGAAGCCGGCGTCCGTGATGCTCCCGAGCACCGTCCCGGCGGAGTTCTCGTCGGCGACCGTGAAGTGCGCCATGCCGTCCGGGAGCGGGTGCACGGCCGGCCGTCCCGCCGACCACGTCACGAAGACCGACGCCTCGCCCAGCACGAGGTTTCCGGCGTACCCGCCGTGGCTGTCGTTCCCCCGGACGAACCCGGTCGCGTCGGGATACCCCTCGGGCGTGGCCAGGAATTCGGCCCGCCAGTGCCCGAGCCCCGCGGCCTCGGCCGCTGGGGCCGCCGTCGCGGTGATCGCCGCGGCGGCCACCACTGCGGCGACGCGTTTCACCGAATTGACTTTCATTTGCGTGTCTCCCTCCCCGATCGGACAGCACCGACACGCGTGACGGCCGGGAGAGGTTTAGCCGGGGATCACCGGAACCCGGGCGCTGACGGCCGTGCCCGGCACGCCCGGAACCACGCCCATCACGCCGGTGATTCCCGCAGGCTCAGCGACGGCGGCGGGCCCCCGCGATGGCCGCGATCACCAGCGGCAAGGCGACCGAGATGATCAGCAGCCGGCCGCGGGACAGGATGAGGACCGCGATCGCGAGGACGATCGAGATCGGCACCGCGCTCGCCGTCAGGAAGCGCGCCAGCTGGTTGTCCCCGGACATCACCGGCACCTGGGGTGCGGACACGCCGTTGAGCAACGCGCTCGGGCGCGGCGACGGCAGGTCGTCGAACAGCGGGACCAGCTCGCTGACCCGCTTGGCCGCCGTGACCTTCGCGGAGCGCGCGCCGTACTCGTCGATGTCGAGGCGTCCGCTGCGGACGTGCTCTTCGAGGACGTCCAGGGCGTCCTGGCGTTCGTCGTCGCTCAACCGCATGTCGCTCATCGCCGGTCAGTGGTCCAGGCCGCGCCGGTGGTCGCGGTAGGAGTCGCGCAGCTCGCGCCGGCGCTCCCGGTCGCGCAGGTGCCGGTCGCGACGGTCGCGGTCGCGGTGGTGGTCGTGCCCGTGTCCCCACATCGCGCGGCCGAAGACGCTCAGCCCGATCGGGAGGAGGATCAGCGTCCCGTGCACCACGCCGGTCGCGATCAGCGCGATCGTGGCGATCCAGACCAGCGGCAGGAACCCGGTGATGAACCGCTGGGCGGGCGACCACTGCGCCGGCGGCGCCGCCGGATGCTGCGGCGCCGGCGCGGCATCGGGCCGGGGTGGCGCAACGGCCTGCGGGGCGTCTTCGTAACGCGGGTGCGGGACCGGCAGGTCCGCGAAGATCTCGCCGAGCTCGCCGCGCGTCTTGGCCGCGGTGATCCGGGCCGAGCGCTCGCCGTACTCGTCGATGTCGATCCGGCCCGCGGTCATGTGCTCGCCGAGCGCGGACAGCGCGGATTCGCGGTTCTGGTCGCTGATCCGCAGCTGCGGAGACGGGACTTCGGTCACGTAGTCGATGGTAGGCCGCCCCGGGGGCGGCCCACCACGACATCCGTCACGAACTCCTACTTGATCTCGAGAAGCTGCGTGCCCTGCGTCACGGCCGCGCCGACCTCGACCGAAAGGCCGGTGACGGTGCCCGCTTTGTGTGCGGTGACCGGGTTCTCCATCTTCATCGCCTCGAGGACGACGATCAACTCACCGGCTTCGACCGTCTGGCCCTCTTCGACGGCCACCTTCACGATCGTGCCCTGCATCGGCGCCGTGACGGCGTCGCCGCTCACCGCCGCCTTCGTGCCGCCGGCGCGCTTGCGCGGCTTCGCCTTGACGGCGGTGCCGCCCCCGCTGCCTTCGAGCGCGAACCCGCCCGGCAGCGACACCTCGAGGCGGCGCCCGCCGACCTCGACGACGACGTTCTGCCGTGGTTCCTCTTCGGCGGCTTCGACGTCCGGCGCCACGAACGGCTCGATCTTGTTGTCGAACTCCGTCTCGATCCAGCGGGTGTGCACGCTGAAGCCGGTTTCGTCGCCGATGAACGCCGGGTCGTTCACGATCACGCGGTCGAACGGCAGCACCGTCGCCATGCCTTCGACGACCATCTCGGCGAGGGCACGGCGGCTGCGCTCGAGGGCGTTGTTCCGGTCCGAGCCGGTGACGATCAGCTTCGCCAGCATCGAGTCGAACTGCCCGCCGATGACGCTGCCGGACTCGACGCCGGAGTCGACGCGCACGCCCGGCCCGCTCGGCGCGACGAACTTCGTCACCGTGCCCGGCGCGGGCAGGAAGCCGCGGCCGGCGTCCTCGCCGTTGATGCGGAACTCGATCGAGTGGCCGCGCGGCTCGGGGTCTTCGGTGATCCGCAGCTTCTCGCCGCGCGCGATGCGGAACATCTCGCGAACCAGATCGAGCCCGGTCGTCTCCTCCGACACCGGGTGTTCGACCTGCAGCCGGGTGTTGACCTCGAGAAAGGAGATCGTGCCGTCGACGGCGACGAGGTACTCGACCGTGCCGGCGCCGTAGTAGCCGGCTTCCTTGCAGATCGCCTTCGCCGACTCGTGGATGCGCTTGCGCTGATCGTCGCTCAGGAACGGCGCGGGCGCCTCCTCGACGAGCTTCTGGTGCCGCCGCTGCAGCGAGCAGTCGCGGGTGCCGACGACGATCGCGGTCCCGTGCATGTCGGCCAGCACCTGCGCCTCGACGTGCCGCGGCTTGTCCAGGTACCGCTCGACGAAGCACTCGCCGCGGCCGAACGCGGCGACCGCCTCGCGGGTGGCCGACTCGAACAGCTCGGGGATCTCTTCGCGGGTGCGCGCGACCTTCAGGCCGCGGCCGCCGCCGCCGAACGCGGCCTTGATGGCCACCGGCAGGCCGTGCTCGTCCGCGAACGCGATGATCTCGGAGGCGTCCTTGACCGGTTCCTTGGTGCCCGGCACCAGCGGCGCGCCCGCGCGCATGGCGATGTGGCGGGCGGTGACCTTGTCACCGAGGTCGCGGATGGCCTGCGGGCCCGGCCCGATCCAGGTCAGCCCGGCGTCGAGGACGGCCTGGGCGAAGTCCGCGTTCTCGGAGAGGAAGCCGTAGCCCGGGTGCACCGAGTCGGCGCCCGAGCGCTTGGCGGCTTCCAGGAGCTTGTCGAAGTTCAGGTAGCTCTCGGCGGCCGTGGTGCCGCCGAGCGCGAAGGCTTCGTCGGCCAAGCGGACGTGGGGCGCGTCGCGATCCGGGTCCGCGTAAACCGCGACGCTGGCCAGGCCAGCGTCTTTGGCGGCCCTGATGACGCGTACCGCGATTTCGCCACGGTTGGCGACCAGGATCTTGGTCACCGGACCACCCGTGGATTCGCCGACCTGCTCGGCCACCCCGCACCTCCTGCGTCCGACAGCTGCATTGCTGACCGCCCACGCGGCATCACGGAAGTCTACGGATATGACGTCGTGAGTCTCTGGAGTGAGAGGTGAACCACGCTCAGACGTGCACGGGGCGGTGGCGCAGGTCCTCGGGCAGCGGCGAGTCGAGCACGATCACGTCGTACGGGTTCGCCGAATGGACCAGGCCCAGGTGCTCGGTGTTCACCAGGACCCACGGCTGGTGCTCGCCGCAGCAGTCGATCAGCCGGTCCAGCGCGGTGAACGCGACCAGCGCGGTGCGGCCGTCCGGCGTGCGGCGCAGCTCGATCGACGCGCCTTCGGTCTCGGTGCTGACCGGGCCGGTGGGGAGGTACAGGGCCGGCGGAAGGTTCGGGTTCGTCACCGGGACAACATAGACGGACACGCTCCGCTAGTTGTGACCCCGTCGGGCACCCGGGCTTTGGGGGGTCCGTGGGGGCGGCGCCCCCACGGGCGGGGTACGGGGGTTGCACCCCCGGGGGATTCAGTCACATCGCGACGGGGCGCCGCCGACAGACGCTCGCGAAGCGGCTTACGCTCTGTCTTATGCGGACTACGGCAGCGCGGACGCCCCGGTCGGCGCTGCTCACCGCGGTGCTGGCCGCGGTGGTGACCGTCGGCGCGATCGGCGCGGTGTTCCTGCTGCGGCCGCGGCCGGAGGCGCCCGCCGGGGCGGCCGAACCCGCGGCCGCGCCGATCGCACCGGCGCTGACCTGCGGGGGCAGCCCGTGCCGCGAGCTCGCGGCGGTGACGGTCGGGGGCACGCCCGTGGTGCTGCTGACCGACTCGGCGGGGGGTGCGGCGCGGCTGCGCGTCGGTCCCGAGCCGGGAACGGTCTTCGAGCTGTCGATCGCCCAGCTCGGCGTGCGGCTGGACCAGAACTCGCTGCGCTGCATCGACGGCGCGGCCCCGGCGTGCCTGGTCCGCGGCGACGCCGGTGCCGACGGCAGGACCGCCTACGGCGAGCTCCTCGTCGGCAGCGGGGGAGTGTGGCGCGACCCGGGCAAGCCGTACTACGCGGACGCCGGGACGCTGTCGCTCTACGACGTGACGGCCGACGGCCGCCCGGACGTGATCGTGGTCCGCCACGACTGCCCGGGCTCGCTGGCCGGCACCCCGAAGTGCGCGGCGGCGCCGGTGCTGGGCGAGGTGTACGACCTGGTGGGCCGGTCGGTCGGCTGCACGCGGCGGGTGACGTCACCCTCGGACCTGCGCGGCTGGCCGGACATCCGCCTCACCCGCGCCGACCTCCGCGCCTGCCCGTCCTGAAACGCCGTGAAGGCCACCTTCAGGAACTTCAAGTTCCTGAAGGTGGCCTTCACGCACTTGCGGTCAGGCGGGGGCGGGTTCCGCGTGGCGGGCCGTCGAGCCGTCGTCGCTGTGCAGCGGGTTGTCGGTGGGGGAGTCGAGGACGTCGTCGTCGAGGAGGCCTTCGCTGCGCGCCACGATCGTCGGCACCACGATCTGACCCGCGACGTTCGTCGCCGTGCGCATCATGTCCATGATCGGGTTGACCGAGTAGATCAGCGCCAGGCCCAGCGCCACCTGCTTGGCGTCGAGGCCGATGAACGACGTCGTCAGCGTGAACGCCGTCAGCCAGCCGGTGGTCCCGGCGGTCGCCAGCGCGCCGACCACCGCGACCACGACGATGCCGACGTACTGCCAGAAGTTCAGTGACACCCCGGCCAGGTTCGCGACGAAGATCGCCGCGATCGCCGGGAAGACCGCCGCGCAGCCGTCCATTTTGGTCGCGCTGCCGAGCGGGGTCGCGAAGGCCGCGTACGCCGGCTGGACACCGAGGTTCACCGCGGACTGGCGGGTCAGCGGCAGTGTCGCGGCCGAAGACTGCGAAGCGAACGCGAACTGGATCGCCGTGCCCGCCTTGGCGAAGAACTTCAGCGGGCTGACCTTCGCCACGAACTGCAGCAGGATCGGGTAGACGACGAACAGCACGAGCAGGCAGCCGACGTACACCGCGAGCGTGGTGGAGAACAGCGGCCGGAACAGCGCATCGCCGTAGTTCGACACCGCCGCGCCGATCAGGCCGACGATGCCGATCGGGGCGAGCCGGACGATCCAGCCGAGGTAGCGCTGGATGATCTCGAACACGCTCGTCGTGAAGTCCACGAACGGTTTCGCCTTGTCACCGAGGCTGTAGGCGGCGGCACCGATGACCAGCGCCAGGAACAGCACCTGCAGCGTCTCGCCGTCGGAGAACGCTTTCACGAAGTTCTGCGGCAGCAGCCCGTCGACGAACGCGTCCCACGAGCCCCAGTGGTCGACGCTCTTCGCGGCTTTGTCGGCGTTCTTGGCGGTCGCCTCGACGCCGCCGAGGCCCCCGGCACCGGGGTTGAAGATCCGGCCGATCGCGATGCCGATCAACGACGCGATGAAGGACGTGATCGCGAACCACAGCACCGTCTTGCCGCCGAGGCGTGCGGCGGTGCGCCCGCCGCCGAGGCCGCGGAGGCTGTTGATGCCGACCACGATCGCCGTGAAGACCAGCGGGATCACCGCGATCTGCAGCAGCGTGGTGAAGATCGTGCCGATCTGGTCGAGGAGGTCGGTCAGCCAGCCTGCCTCGGTCTGCCGCGCGACGACACCGAGGACGGCACCGACGACGAGAGAGCCGAGAACCGCGGCCGCGAACACCCGCGGCTTGGTGTATGTCCGTACGAAAGACACGGGGCGACTCCGGTGCTCGAAAGTTTCCAGTCTTGCCGGGTAAAGAGAACGTTAGGCAAGAGAGGACTCTTCCGGATCACCCGTTCGTGTGGCGCCTTTCTCAGGATGCGGGAGGCCGCCAGAGATCGACGACGCTGACGCCGACCTCGGCCAGCAGCCGGCGCGTCAGCGGCAGGCTGATGCCGATGACGCTCGTGTGGCCGCCGTCTAGTCCTTCGACGAACCAGCCGCCCAGGCCGTCGATCGTGAAGCCACCGGCGACGTGGAGCGGCTCCCCGCTGGCGACGTAGGCGTCGATCTCGGCCGCGCTCGGCGTGCCGAACCGGACGGTGGTCGATTCCCAGCCGGACGCCTCCTTCGCGCGCGTCCCGCCGTCGAGCCGGACGACCGCGTGCCCGGTGAGGAGTTCACCGGATGTCCCCGCCATCGCGGCCCAGCGGCGGCGCGCGATGTCCGGCGAGCCCGGCTTGCCGACCATCTGCCCGCCGATGTTCAGCATCGAGTCGCAGGCGACGACGACGGCGTCCGGATGGGTCGCGGCGACCTTGTCGAGGACCGCCTCGGCCTTGGCCGCGGCGAGGGCGGCGACCAGCTCCGGCGGCGACGGATCGGTCAGGGCGGCGGCGACGGCGTCCTCGTCGACGCCGGAGACGAACACGGCGGGATCGAGGCCCGCGGAGCGCAGGAGGGCGAGCCGGGCGGGGGACTGGGAGGCGAGGACGAACTGCACGACTGAAACTTACTTGACCAGGCGGCCGTCACCGAATTGTGACCGTCGCCACTTCGCGGGAGAGTTATTTTGTTGTGGCTCGCAACATATCGATCGTCTCCGGAGAGACCAATGCTGCTCCTCCGCACCACGAGATCATTGCGAACCACTGTCCTGGCAGGCCTGCTCCTAGCGGGCACGGCTCTCTTGCCGATGGCGTCCGCGTCCGCGACGCCGCTCTACAAGAACCCCCAGGCCACAGTGTCCGACCGCGTCGAGGACCTGATGGCGCGGATGACGCTCGACGACAAGATCGGGCAGATGACCGAGGGCGAGCGCGGGGCCGCGACGCCCGCCCAGTCCGCCGCCGCCCGGCTCGGCTCCATCCTCTCCGGCGGCGGTTCCACGCCGGCGCCGAACACGCCGGCCGGGTGGGCGGACATGATCGACGCCTACCAGCGCGCGGCGACGTCGACCGGCCTCGGCATCCCGATCGTCTACGGCTCCGACACCGTGCACGGCCACAACAACGCCTACGGCGCCACGGTCTTCCCGCACAACATCGGCCTGGGGGCCGCCAACGACCCGGCGCTGGTCCGGCAGATCGGCGCCGTCACCGCCGACGAGGCCGCCGCCACCGGCGTCAAGTGGGGCTTCGCGCCCTGCCTGTGCGTCGCCCGCGACGACCGCTGGGGCCGCACGTACGAGTCCTTCGGCGAGATCCCCGCCAACGCCGTCGCGAACTCCGTGGTCATCGAGGGCCTGCAGGGCAGCTCGCTCGGCGCTTCGACGTCGATCATGGCCACGGCCAAGCACTTCATCGGCGACGGCGGCACCACCGGCGGCGTCGACCAGGGCAACACCCAGATCGGCCTCGACGAGCTGCGGACGATCCACCTGCCGCCGTTCCAGGCCGCGGTCGACCACGGCGTCGGCTCGGTGATGATCAGCTACAACAGCTGGAACGGCGTCAAGGACCACGGCAACAAGTTCCTGATCACCGACCTGCTCAAGGGCGAGCTGCACTTCTCCGGGTACGTGATCTCGGACTGGAACGGCATCGACCAGATCGACGGGCAGTCCGGCTTCACCCCGGCCGAGGTCAGCCAGGCCGTCAACGCCGGCATCGACATGGTCATGGTCCCGAACGACTACCTGAAGTTCATCAGCACGCTGAAGGCGGAAGTCCTCAACGGACACGTCCCGATGGCGCGCATCGACGACGCCAACCGGCGGATCCTCACGAAGAAGTTCGAGCTCGGCCTGTTCGAGCACCCGTACACCGATCGCTCGCTGCAGAAGGACTTCGGCAGCGCGGCGCACCACGCGCTGGCGCGGCAGGCGGCGCGCGAGTCGCAGGTGCTGCTGAAGAACGACGGCGTGCTGCCGCTGGCCAAGACCGACAACAAGATCTTCGTGGCCGGGAAGAACGCGAACGACCTGGGCAACCAGGCGGGCGGCTGGACGCTCACCTGGCAGGGCCGGAGCGGCGAGCGGGTCATCCCTGGCACGACGATCCTCGACGGCATCAAAGCGGGTGCCGGGAAGGGTACGGGAGTGACGTATGACCGTGCGGGTAACGGAATCGGCGCCGGCTACAAGGTCGCGGTCGCCGTGGTGGGCGAAACGCCGTACGCCGAAGGGCAGGGAGACCGGCCGAACGGACTCGGCCTCGACGCCGAAGACCTCGCCCTCATCGGCAAGCTGAAGGCCGCGCGGGTGCCCCTGGTCGTCGTGACCGTCTCGGGACGGCCGCTGGACATCGCCGCGCAGCTGCCTTCGTTCAACGGCTTGGTGGCCGCCTGGCTGCCGGGGTCGGAAGGCGCCGGCGTCGCGGACGTGCTGTACGGCGACTACAACCCGGCCGGGAAGCTGAGCTTCACCTGGCCGACGAGCTCGTCGCAGGAACCGATCAACGCCGGTGACGGGAAGCAGGGCCTGTTCCCGTACGGGTACGGCTTGTCCTACCGCCGCCGCTAGACCACCGCTCCCGCGGTCCGTGCAGGCCCCCGCTCCGGTCCCGACACCCGGAGCGGGGGTCTGCGCGGTTCAGGCCGCGGCCGTCTCGGGTGCCGCGGCCGGCGTGCTCCAGCGCGGCTCGACCTTCCGCATCACCGCCGCCGAAACCACGCCGAGCAGGAGCACGACCATCGGCAGCAGCATCGTCACGCGGGCCGCGTCGGTCAGTCCACTGTGGACTGCCTGGGTCGCCAGCTTCCCCGCCTGGGCGGCGATCTCCGCGGGCAGGCCGGGCATCGGCGACGGACCGCCCGCCGAACCGAACTCGCCCGCGCCCGCCGCGGCGTGAGCGATCCCTTCGGCGAACGGTGCCCGGTACTGCTCCGGCAGCTGCGTCGCCGCCTTCGTCGCTTCGTCGGCGATGGACGCGCTGATCCGCGCCTGCAGCAGCACGCCGATCGCCGCGCTGCCCAGCACGCCGCCGACCTGGCGCGCGGTGTTGAAGATGCCGGACGCGGTCCCGGCCAGCCGCGGCTCGACCGACCCCATCGTCATGTTGCTCATCGGGGAGAAGATGCAGCCGATGCCGAGCCCGCACAACAGCAGCGCCGGGACGAAGCTCCACGGGCTGCTGTCCGGCGTCGCCTGCAGCGCGACGATTCCCAGCCCGGCGGCGAGCGCGGTGAGGCCGAACATCACCAGGTACTTGCCGTTCATCTTGTCCGACAGGTTCCCGACGAACGGCGCCACGATCCCGGCCAGCAGCGACATCGGCGCGGTCAGCAGGCCCGCCGTCGTCGGGGTCAGGCCGAGCACGGACTGGATGTAGATGACCAGCGGCAGGAACATGCCGGTCATCGCGAAGCCGACGGTGGCCGCGGTGAGCGTCCCGGCCGAGAAGTTCCGGTTCGAGAACACCTGCAGCGGCAGCAGCGGCTCACGCTTGTTGACCCGCTGCCACAAGACGAACGCGACCATCAGCACCACGCCGGCACCGATGATCTCGAACACCGTGACGCCGCCGAAGACCGTGCCCCAGTCGTACTGCTGGCCGTTCTGGACGCCGAACACGATGCACAGCAGCGCCGCGCTCGAGAGCAGGATGCCCAGCAGGTCGAACGCGTGCGCGTGCTTCGGCTGCCAGTCCGGCACCAGCAGCAGCGTGAGCACGATGGCGACCACGCCGATCGGCACGTTGACGAAGAAGATCCACTCCCAGCCGAAGTGGTCCACCAGCACGCCGCCGAGCAGCGGGCCCGCGATCGTCGCCAGCCCCGCGACGCCGCCCCACATGCCCATCGCCGGGCCGCGCTTCGACGGCGGGAACAGGTGCGTGATGAACGCGAGCGTCTGCGGCGTCATCAGCGCGGCGCCGAGCCCCTGCACGGCCCGCGCGGCGATGAGCATTTCGACGTTGCCGGACAGGCCGCACCACAGCGACGCGCCGGTGAACACGACGAGCCCGGCGAGGAAGACGCGCTTCGGGCCGAAGCGGTCGCCGAGCCGGCTGGTGAACAGCATCGGCACGGCGTAGGTCAGCAGGTAGACGCTGATCACCCAGACGATCGAGTTCAGCCCGGCGCCCAGTTCGCGCAGCATGGTCGGGATCGCGATCGAAACGATCGTCGTGTCGAGCAGGATCATGAAGAAACCCAGGCACAGCGCGCCGAGCGCGGCCCACGGGTTAGCTTGTCTTGCGTTCATCGTCGTCTTCCTTGGTGATGAGCGTGAGGTGCGTTTCTTTGTCGCTGTCGTGGAACGGGATCCGCCCGGACTGCAGGTCTTCGAGGAGCCGCTCGGTCCACTCCAGCTCGAACTTCCGGTGGTCGCACTGGTAACGCCAGTCCAGCCAGTAGATCTCCGGCGTCCCGTCCCCGGCGAGGTGGTCCAGGACGGCCTGGTCGGCAGCGACGCCGGCCCGCAGCCGCGTGACCCGGTGTTCGAGTTCGAGCAGGGATGCCTCCCGGCCCAGCTCGTCGATGACGGCGAGCCCGGACAGGAACGCGGGGTATTCCTTGATGACGTCCCCCAGCAGTTCGCGGCCGCGCTGGTTGAACTCGTCCAGCCCGCTCTGCGTCATGCCGTAGACGGTCCGTTCCGGCCGCCTGCCGTCACGCTGGGTGTCGACAACCTCGACGAAGCCGCTGCGGTGCAGGCGCTCCACGGTGTGGTACAGCGAGCCCGCCTTGACGTTGACCCGCGTGTCGACGTACCGCTCGCGCATGAGCTGGGCCATCTCGTACGGGTGCATGGGCTTCTCGTGGAGCAGCTCCAGCACGGCGATCCCGAGCGGCGTCAGCTTGGCCGAGGCCATGACGTGATCCCTCCATGTCGGTTATTCCACGTGGACTATACGGCGCAGACTAGTCCTCGGTCCACGGCCAATTCTGTGACCGTCCGTGCACAGCGCGAAGGCCCCCATGCTCTCGGCATGAGGGCCTTCGCGGCGTCTCTCAGAAGGGCCAGTCGGCGTGGATACCGCGTTCGAGCAGCGGGATCATCCGGAACGCCTGGTCGGTCAGGCCGCCGAACGTGTGCCGGTGCGCGCTCCCGGACGGCGCGTGGCCGTACCGGTAGCCCGCGAGGTTCCACGTGTACAGCGGGACGTGCGCGGGCAGCGCCTGCCCGACGTCGCCCCACCCGGCCTGCTCGTCGGTGAGGATGACGACGCGGTCGTGCTTCGCGAAGTGCTTCTTCAACGCGCCGGCGGTGTTGGTGCCGCCGCCGAGGAAGAACCCGCCGGACTTCCAGCGCTCGACGTCGCTCAGCAGCGAGCCGCCCGGGCGCAGCTTGAACACCTTGGTCCGCGCGCCGCCCAGGAAGCTGTCCGAGAACGACACGATGTCGGCGTCCGCGCAGCGCCGGCCCAGTGCCAGGCCGAACACCGCGGCCGCGTCCCAGCGCATCAGGGTGCCGTCCTTGCTGAAGCCCATGTTCATCGACGCCGACGTGTCGACGAGGACGAGCGTGCGGCCGGCCGGCACGGGCACGTTGGCCAGCGCGTGCGAGACCGCCTGCTCCAGCGCCCACGCCCAGCGCAGCGAAGGCGCCGCGCGGTAGGCCGACAGGAACCGCATCGGCAGCTGCCGCGACTTCGCGATCTGCGCGGGATCGGCGAGCCGCCCGGCCACCCGCTGCGCGACCTCGTCCGAGACGCCGGCCTCGTCGAAGTTGCGGAGGTTCCGCAAGAGAGCCATGTAGCCCATCGACGGGATCAGCGCCTCCCAGACGCGGGCGTCCAGGGGACCCTGCAGCCAGCCGGCGACCGACTCCCAGGTCATCCCCGCCGCGCGCAGGACGTCCGCCGCGCCGGGACGGGCGAACAGCTCACGGCGGCGGCCGGCGTCCCACGACAGCAGCTCGGCCCGGGCCCGGAGGGTCTCCAGGCCGGCCGGGATCGCGTTGCCGCGGTCGTGCCGCTCGTCCAGGATGTGCCGGAACAGCCCGGCCTGCCCGGCGTCGCGGTGGCCCGGGTGGGTCAGCTCCAGGACGTCGGCGAACCGGAACGCCCGCGAGGCGGAGTCCCACTTGACGAAGGACCGCTCGTCGTAGAGCTTCTCCACCGCGTCGGCGATGCCGCGCTTGACCGGCTTCGGCACGGCCCGGCCGTGCACGGACGTCCAGTACGCGAGCAGCTCACCGGGCTCGTCGGCCCGCTGCAGGACACTCGCGACGACCTGACGGCTCAGCCCGTCGAGGCCCGCGTCCCGCCGCGCCTTGGCGAACTCGGCCGCGCCGACGAGCGCCGCCGTGCGCAGGTTCGCGTCGGTGCGCAGCCAGCGCAGGAACCGCGCAGTCCACTGTGGATCCTCGAGGGTGGACTTCCGGACGAGCCCGGCGTAACGGGTGTCGCGGGTGTCCGCGGTCTCGTAGTAGGTGTGCTCGCCGGCCATGGTGGTCACGGCGAGCAGGAAGAGCTCCGACCGGGCGTCGCGCGCGTAGCCGGCGCCGCCCTGGTGGGTGACCGTGGACGGCGTGGCCTCGCCGCGGACCGGCGAGGTCGCGGCGGGTGCTCGTGCGGTGTTGAACTTGCTCATTTCTTCCCCCTCTTGCAGGAGGGAGCCACGGCCACAGCGATGCCCGAGATCGAAGTCGGTGAAGGTACGTTGCTGCTCTGCCGGCTGAGCTACCGGGCCACTTGCGTGGTCCGGGAGGGATTCGAACCCCCGACCTGCCCATTAAGAGGAAGTAACCCTCGCCTGCGCACCGGGCATCGGTGAAGCCGCGGCTCCCGAGATCTTCGCCGCCCGCGGGTTTCGTGTTTACAGCATGAAGTAACCGCGGGCTTCGCACCGGGAGTGCGTGATGAAGCTGGTGTGCCCGAGGTCGCTGGTGGTGAAGGCTTTCGGGAGTCGAACCCAAGGGATACCAGAGAAGTAACCCTCACCGTCGCACCGGGCGAGATCCACGATAGCGCCCGGGCCGCGACGCTCAAACCGGTTTTCCGCGTCCGGCTCCGGCTGCCCGGGGTGACAGGCCGCCGTGCGCCAAGTAGTTCGTGTCAAGAATCATGTATGCTAAGTTCGTAGTACGAACTAAAACTGGGAGGAATCATGGCGCACTTCGGTATCGGTGTCTCGACGGCGGTGGCCGCCGTGCCGGACACCCTGCGGCTGGCCGTCCAGGCCGACCGCGGCGGGCTCGACCTGATCACGGTGTCCGACCACCCCTACTACGCCGACCGCCTCGACGCGTACGCCGAGCTCGGCGTCCTGCTCGGCCGGACCGAACGGGTGTCCGGCCTGGTCAGCGTGACGAACCTGCCGACGCGGCCCGCGTCGATGCTGGCCCGCACCGTCACGTCGCTGTCCGCGCTGACCGGCGGCCGGATCGTGCTCGGCATGGGCGTCGGCGGGCTCTGGGACGACATCGCGCGGCTCGGCTTCACCAAGCTCACCCCGGGCCAGGCCGTCCGTGCCTTCGAGGAAGGGATCCGGCTGGTGAAGATGCTGGGCGGGGGTGGCGAGCCGGTGACCTTCGACGGCGAGTTCTACCAGGTCACCGCCCTCGAGCAGGCCGCGGCGCCGATGCCGCCGGTGTGGACCGGTTCGGTCGGGCCGAAGTCCCTCGCCGTCACCGGCCGCGTCGCCGACGGCTGGATGCCCGGCCGCGCCGCCGACTGGCTCAGCGAGCGCTACCGCACGTCCCGCCCGGTCATCGACAAGGCCGCGGTGGACGCCGGACGCGACCCCGCGGCCATCGCCACCGTCTACAACTTCCCGGGCCGCATCACGGCGGAGCCGCTGCGCAACACCCGCGACGACGACGGACGCTGGATCGGCGGCTCGCCGGCCCAGTGGATCGAGGAGCTGACCGGCGCGGTGCTGGAGCACGGCGCCGCCGGGTTCGTGCTCTTCGGGCCCGGTGGCACCACACCCGACGAGGACGCGACCGCGCGCTGGGCCGGGGAGATCGTGCCCGCCATCCGGGAAGCGATCGCGAAGTAGGCTGAAGGGATGGGGAAGAGCGGGGCGGACCTCGGTGTGGTGGCCGGGCTCGTGCGCGCGTCGTTCCTGGTGAACGCCGTCTACGCCGAGTCCGCCCGCGAGTACGGGCTCACCGTGCAGCAGGGGCAGCTGCTGTGCGTGCTGATGGGCCGGCCGTACGGCATGGGCGACCTGGGTGCGACGCTCGGTCTCGAAAAGTCGAGCCTGACCGGCCTGGCCGACCGCGCGGTCCGGCGCGGGCTGGTCCGCCGCGAGCCCGACCCGGACGACCGCCGCGCCGTGCAAGTCGTGCTGACGGAGGAAGGCCGCGAACTGGCGGAGGACTTCTACGCGGCGACATGCCGGCGCGTCGACGAGTTGGCCGCGGTACTGAGCACTCAGGACCGCGACCGGCTCGCGACGCTACTGGGCACGATCGTGCGGGAGAACGAAGCCCCGACGGTCTTCCTCGACGTCCTTCAGCCCTGAGGGAGACCCGAAGCGCGCCAAGCACCTTCACCGGGGTGAAGCGGCCGACGCAGCGAAGCAGCGTGATCGCCCCACCACGACGTACGCGGCTTCGGCTTCTCCGGCGCCTTCGCGGCCGACGCCGCGGCGACGACCGCCGTCAGCGCCGCCAGCTCGGCGTCGCTCGGGTTTCCGCGGACCACCCTCAGCAGGGGACGGCTCTCCTCGCTCACAGCGGGATGTTCCCGTGCTTCTTGGGCGGCAGCGACTCCCGCTTGTTCCGCAGCAGCGACAGTGCCCGCGCGACGTGCCCGCGGGTGTGCGCCGGCACGATCACCGAGTCGACGTAACCGCGTTCGGCCGCCGCGTACGGGTTCAGCAGCGTGTCCTCGTACTCCTGGATCAGCTCCGCGCGGAGCTGATCGACGTCGCGCCCTTCGGAAGCCGCCTTGGCCAGGGTCTTGCGGTGGACGATGTTCGCCGCGCCCTGGGCGCCCATCACCGCGACCTGCGCGGTCGGCCAGGCCAGGTTGATGTCGGCGCCGAGGTGCTTGGAGCCCATGACGTCGTACGCGCCGCCGTACGCCTTGCGCGTGATGATCGTGACCAGCGGGACCGTCGCCTCCGCGTAGGCGTAGATGAGCTTCGCGCCGCGGCGGATGATGCCGTTCCACTCCTGGTCGGTGCCCGGGAGGAAGCCGGGGACGTCGACGAAGGTGAGCACCGGGATGTTGAACGCGTCGCAGGTGCGGACGAACCGCGCGGCCTTCTCGGACGCGTCGATGTCGAGGCAGCCGGCGAACTGCGTCGGCTGGTTGGCGACGACGCCGACGCTCTGGCCGCCGACGCGGCCGAACCCGACGATGATGTTCGGCGCGAACAGCTCGTGGACCTCGAGGAACTCGCCGTCGTCGACCACGCGGTTGATGACCTCGTGCATGTCGTACGGGGTGTTCGGCGAGTCCGGGATGATCGTGTCGAGCTCGCGGTCGGCGTCCGTGACGTCGTCGAAGAACCCGGCGGGGGCGTCCGACGACTCGAACACGGGCGCCTCGGACAGGTTGTTCTGCGGCAGGTAGGAGAGCAGTTCCTTGACGTAGGCGATGGCGTCCTCGTCGTCGGAACCGAGGTAGTGCGCGACGCCGGACTTCGTGTTGTGGGTGCGGCCGCCGCCGAGCTCCTCGAAGGTGACGTCCTCGCCGGTGACCGTCTTGACGACGTCCGGGCCGGTGATGAACATTTGCGAGGTCTCGTCGACCATCACGACGAAGTCGGTCAGCGCGGGGGAGTAGACGTGCCCGCCCGCGTTCGCGCCCATGATCAGCGAGATCTGCGGGATGACGCCGGAGGCCTGCACGTTGCGGCGGAAGATCTCGCCGTACAGCCCGAGCGAGACGACGCCCTCCTGGATGCGCGCGCCGCCGCCCTCGTTGATGCCGATGATCGGCCGGCCGGTCTTGATCGCCAGGTCCATCACCTTGACGATCTTCTCGCCGTAGACCTCGCCGAGGCTGCCGCCGAAGACGGTGACGTCCTGGCTGAACACGCACACCGGGCGGCCGTCGACGGTGCCGTAGCCGGTGACGACGCCGTCGCCGTACGGGCGGTTCTTCTCCTGCCCGAAGTTGGTCGAGCGGTGCCGGGCCAGCTCGTCGAGCTCCACGAACGAGTTCTCGTCGAGCAGCAGCTCGATCCGCTCGCGCGCGGTCTTCTTGCCCTTGGCGTGCTGCTTCTCCACCGCGCGGGCCGAGCCCGCGTGCACCGCCTCGTCGTACCGGCGATACAGGTCGGCCAGCTTGCCGGCCGTGGTGTGGATGTCCGGTTCATCCTCGGGCGGCGTCCCGAGCGGCTCCGTCGCACTGCTCATGCCGGGGAGCTTAACTACTTGTCGGTCACTTGGCGTGTGGCGTAGGCAACGTCCGCGGGCGTCGACGGCCGGACCAGGCCCGACTCGTAAGCCGCGATCACCAGCTGGGCCCGGTCCCGCGCCGCGAGCTTGTGCAGCAGGCGGCCGATGTGGGTCTTCACCGTCGCGATGCCCAGGTGCAGGCGCGCCGCGATTTCGTCGTTGGACAACCCGCGCGCGACCAGTGACAGCACCTCCTGCTCGCGGGCCGTGACGCCGTCCAGGCGGGGCACCGGGCCCGATGGCAGCCGGGCGAACTCCGCCACCAGGCGGCGGGTCACCGACGGTGCCAGCAGCGCGTCGCCCGCCGCCACGACTTCGATCGCCGCCAGGAGGTCGGCCGGACGGGTGTCCTTCAGCAGGAACCCGCTCGCACCCGCGCGCAGCGCCGCGTAGACGTACTCGTCCAGGTCGAACGTCGTCAGCATCAGCACCCGCACGTCCGAATCCGCGCAGATCCGGCGGGTCGCCTCGATGCCGTCCATCTCCGGCATCCGGACGTCCATGAGCACGACGTCCGGCCGCTCGCGCCGCGTCAGGGCGACCGCTTCGACGCCGTCGGACGCCTCGCCGACGACATCGAGGCCCGGCGCGCTGTCGACCAGCACCCGGAAACTGCCGCGCAGCAGCGCCTGGTCGTCGGCGATCAGGACGCGGGTCATCGGGTCACCACCGTTTCGTAGGGCAGCCGCGCGAAAACCCGGAAGCCGGGGTCGGAAGGACCCGCCGAGAACTCGCCGTCGTAGACCGCGACGCGTTCGCGCATCCCGATCAGCCCGTGGCCGGGTACCGCTTCGCCGCCGCGGCCGTCGTCGGACACTTCGATGCGTACGTCGCCGTCGCCGCCGGTGAGACGGATCCGGCACGTCGCCGCGCTCGCGTGCTTGACCACATTGGTCAGTGCTTCCTGCACGATCCGGTACACCGACTGGCCGACGCCACCGGGCAGCTCGTCGAGGCCGTCGACGACGAGGTCGACCGCCAGGCCGGTCAGCTGTGCCCGGCCGGCGAGCGCCCGCAGGTCGTCGAGCGTCGGGGCGGGCGCCAGCACCGGGACACCGGTGCCGTCCCGCAGTACGCCCAGCATCCGCCGCAGCTCCGCAAGGGTCTCGCGGCTGGTGTCTTCGATGACGCGCAACGCGTCCCGCGCCTGGTCGGGCTGCTCGAGGGCGACGTGGTTGCCGACCGCCGCCTTCACCGCGATCAGGCTCATGCTGTGCGCGACGACGTCGTGCATCTCGCGCGCGATCCGCAGCCGTTCCGCCGAAACCGCCTGCCGGGTGTGGTTTTCCCGCTCGATCGCGGCGTACTCGCGGCGGGTGCGGACGGTGAGGCCGAGCAGGAACCCCACGACCAGCGCCGCCGCGCTGACGTTCACCGTCGTGGTGGTGCTCGGGTTCGGCGCCGTGAGCGCCAGCACGCCCAGTTCGATCCACCCCGCCGCGAGACCGACTTGGCCGATCCGGCTCCGCAGCCGGATCACCACGACGTAGAGCGCACTGCCCGCACCCACCACGGCGGCGCCGAAGACCGGCCCGCCGATGGGCACGGCGGCAGCGGCCAGCACCAGCCCGAGCACGTAGCTGCCGAGCGGCCACCACCGCCGGAGCACGATCGGGAAGACGCTCCCCACGAGGATCGTCCAGCCGAGCCAGGTCGGCAGCCACGACGGCAGCACCCAGGCGCCGGCGACGAGGTTGCCGCCGGCCCCGGCCGTGAGGACCACGGCCGCCAGGACGTCCAGGAAGACGCGAAAACGCATGAACCGAACGTAATGCCGGCTTCGGGCCCGCGCGTCAACCCTGGGTCGGACGCTGTCCGTAGTGCTTCTTCAGCGCCTCGACGCGGTCGGGCGTCCAGTCCGGCAGGTCGACGCCGAAGGTGGCGGCGAACAGCTTGTCGAGCTGCTCGTGCCGCCTGGTGAGCTGGGCGGGGACGTCGTCTTCCGCTGCCTCGGCGAACTCGACGCGGGTGCCGTCGAGGGGGTCCTGGACCACGTGCCAGCCGGGCTCGCCGGGCAGCAGCGCCCGGACCTCGTCCACCGGCTTCCAGACGAGGTCGCGGCGGAAGCGGATCGTGCCGTCCGCAGGCACCTCCCCGTAACCGAGGCCGAATTCGTCCACATAGGACGCCATCCGGTCGTGCCACCGCTGGGGCCGCTCGAAGTCCCGGCCGGCCAGGCGCGCGTCGAGCGCGTCGAGGCAGACGTCCCAGCCGGCGGCGTTGCGGCCCGCCGCGAGCTTCGCGATCGCCGGGTCGCCGCGGCCGAAGGTGTGGGTGAACTCCAGGAGGCTGCCGTCGCCGTCGGGGGAGATCAGCCAGCGCAGGGTGTCGTCGTTCCAGACGAAGGTGAACTCGCGCGGCGGGTCGGCGGTGACCACGCGGCCGGTCGTCGTCGTGTCCTCGCCGGGGAAGGTGAACTGGATCGCGCCGCCGTCGCGCAGGTCGACGTCCACCCGGGCGGGGAACCAGTGCGCGAGCTCGGCGGGGTCCGTGATGGCGCGCCAGACCCGTTCGGGCGCGTGCTTCAGCCGGCGTTCCAGCCTCAGCACGGGGCGGTCATCGATGGTCAGCAGCTTCGCGGACATGCCCTTATATAACCACTGAGGCATATAAGGGTCAAGCGCCGCGGACGGCGGCGGCCGCGGCGGCGAGTTCGGGGTCGCTCGCGGCCTTGTCGAGCGCGGTCCGCAGCACCGCGCAGTACGTCGGCTCGGTTTCGGCGTAGCGCTTGCGGCCGGCGTCGGTGATCACCGAGTAGACGCCGCGCCGGTCGTCCTCGCACAGGTCGCGGATGGTCAGGCCGGCGTCTTCGAGGCGCGCGCACATCCGGCTGACCGAGCTCTGGTTGAGGCCGATCGCCTCGGCGAGCTCCTGCATCCGCAGGCCGCCCAGCGGTCCGGCGACCAGCTTGCCGAGCGCGCGGTACTCGGACAGGCCGAGCCCGTGGCGCCGCTGCAGGGCTTTCGCGAGCTCCTGCTCGATCCGGGCGTGCAGCACGAGGACGCGTCCCCACGCCTGTTCGTCGACAGTCATCTTCCGGCCTCCTCTTGACGTCAGGATAGTCCAGGGACAGTATTTATATGTACATGCAAATAACTGGAGGGGTTCCATCATGAGCGACCGCAGCTTCCTGTTCCTGGTGGGCGCCGCGCGGGCCGGGGGCAACACGGAGATACTGGCCCGGCGGGCGGCGAAGGAACTGCCCCGCGACGTCGGGCAGCGGTGGATCCGGCTGCCGGAGGTGCCCCTGCCGCCGTTCGAGGACCGCCGTCACGGCGCCGGCGAGCACCCGGCGCCGGGCGAGCACGAACAGCTGCTGATGGACGCGACGTTCGCGGCGACCGACATCGTCATCGTGTCGCCGGTGTACTGGTATTCGGTCGCGGCGAGCGTGAAGCTCTACCTCGACTACTGGTCGGGGTGGATGCGCCTGCCGGTGGAGTTCAAGCCGAAGATGCGCGGGAAGACGTTGTGGGGCGTCAGCGTGCTGAGCGAGACGGCGCGCGAGGCCCAGCCGCTGATCGGCACGCTGGAACTCTGCGCCGGGTACCTGGGGATGAACTGGGGCGGGGTCCTGGTCGGCAACGGCAGCCGCCCCGGCGACGTGCTGCTGGACGACGGCGCGATGGCGGCGGCGCGGACCTTCTTCGCCGGCGCGGACCTGGTCAACGCGTAGCCGCCGGGTCTTCGAACTGATCGCCGGTCACCGGTGACCCCGCTCCTTCCGGCGCCGGGTGCGGAATCGGCCCGGCGTCTCCAGGCTCAGGTCGCGACATGGTGAGGTCGCGTTAAACGTCGCCGAGGACGTCCGCCGCGATGCGAAGGGGCGTGTCGCCCTGGTCGGCGACGCCGCCTACTGCGCCGCGCCGCTTTCGGGGATGGGGACGAGCCTGGCGATCGTCGGCGCGTACGTGCTGGCCGGCGAACTGGCGGCGGCCGGCGGCGACCACGTGACGGCGTTCCGGGCGTACCGGGAGGAGATGCGCGGCTTCGTCGGCGCCTGCCGGAAGCTGGCCGAGGGCAACGGGAAGTGGTTCGTCCCGCCGACGCGCGCGTGGCTGAAGTTCCGCAACCTGAACTACCGGCTGCTGCCGTACCTGCCCTGGCGCAAGCTGATCGAGGAGCTGCCGCTCAAGGCGGGCAACGCGATCACGCTGAAGCAGTATGCGGTGGCGCCGGCGTGACGCCGCGGCGGTTCGCGATCCCGGCCATGTTCTCCTCGCCCCAGTCGCCCAGCGGCAGCAACGCGGTGTTCAGCCGCTGACCCGGCTCGGTCAGCGAGTACTCGACCTTCGGCGGGATCTCGGGGAACACCTCGCGGTGCACGATCTCGTCCGCCTCCAGCTCCCGCAGGGCCTGGATGAGCATCTTTTCGCTGATCCCGGCCACCTTCCGCTTCAGCTCGCCGAACCGCAGCGGCTCGGCGTGCAGCGCCCAGAGGATCAGGGCCTTCCAGCGGCCGCCGATCACGTCGACGGCGGCGTCCAGTCCGCAGCGGTAAGTCCGGGGCTGCATGCAGGATCCTTACGTTGGAGTGGGTACCTGACTTATTAGTCGGTACTTGTCCAGTGTAAAGCGCCTCAGCAGCATGGAGGCCATGGGAGAAAGCAAGAAACAGGTGGGCGTGCTCGGCCTGGGGCGGATGGGCACCGCCCTCGCCAGGGCGCTCTTGGGGGCGGGACACGACGTCTCGGTGTGGAACCGGTCGCCGCTCAAGGCGGGGCCGCTGCTCGACCGCGGTGCCCGGCTCGCGGCCACCCCGGCCGAGGTGGCTTCGGCCGACGTCGTCGTCAGCTGTCTGTCCACCTACGACAGTCAACAGCCGGTCCTGGAAGCCGCGTCGCCGAAGGTGCTCGTCAACCTCACGTCCGGGACACCGGAGGAGGCTCGCCGGGTCGCGAAGTGGGCGGCTTCGCAGGGCATCGACTACGTGGACGGCGTGATCATGGCCGTGCCACAGAGCATCGGGACGCCGGCCGCCCGGATCCTCTACGGCGGCTCGGAAACGGCGTTCGCGGCGCAGCGCGAAGTGCTCTCGGTCCTGGGGGAGCCGGTGTTCCTCGGCGAGGACGCCGGACTGGCCGCGCTCTACGACCTCGCGCTGCTCGGCATCATGTGGTCGACGATGGGCGGGTACCTGCACGCGCTCGCGCTCGTCGGCACCGAGGGCGTTCAGCCCGAGCAGTTCACGCCGATGGCCACGGCGTGGCTTTCGGCGGTCGGCGGGTTCCTGCCCGGTATCGGCGAGCAGGTCGCCAGCGGGGACTACGCCACCGACGTGTCCGCTTTGGACATCAACGCGGCCGGGCTCGGCCTGCTGGTGGAGGCGAGCCGCGCGCAGGGCATCAACCCGGCGGTACCCGCCGTGCTGCGGGAGCTGTTCGACCGTGCGGTGGCCGCGGGCCACGGTTCGCACGCGATCGCGAGCGTCATCGAGGAGATCCGGTGAAGTACCTGGGGAAGAAGGCCGTCGTCACCGGCGGCACGCACGGCATGGGGATTGCGGTGGTGCGCGCCCTGCTCGACGGCGGCGCGGAGGTGCTCCTGACCGGCCGGGACGTCTCGCCGCTGGAAGGGACCCTGCCGGGCAAGGCGCACCTGCTGTCGTCGGATGCGGCTCGCCTGGACGATGTCGCCGAGCTGGCCGCGGTGGCCACGGAGACGCTCGGCGAGCTGGACCTGGTGTTCGTCAACGTCGGGTTCTCGACGCTGACGCCGTACCAGGAGGCGACGCCCGAGGTCTACGACCGGACCTTCGACGTCAACACCAAGGGCGCGTACTTCACGGCGCAGCGCCTGGCGCCGCTGGTCCGGCCCGGTGGCTCGTTCGTCTTCACGACGTCGGTCGCGGTCGGGGCGGGCATCGCCGGGATGGGGCTGTACTCGGCGGCGAAGGCGGCGGTGCGGTCGTTCGCCAGCACGTACGCGGCCGAGCTGGCGCCGCGCGGGATCCGGGTGAACGTGGTCAGCCCCGGCTACACCGACACGCCGACGATGGGCGTCACCGGCGTGCCGGAGTCCGTGCTGGCGCAGTTCAAGGCGATCGGCGACGAGATCACGCCGTTGAAGCGCCACGCCACCGCGGAAGAAGTCGCGGCGGCGGTGCTGTTCCTGGCCTTCGAAGCGACGTTCACCACCGGCGCCGACCTCCCCGTGGATGGTGGCCTCGGGCAGCGCCTCACCCTGCCCGCGTAAGTCCGTGAATGGCACATTGAGGGACTTGAAGTCCGTCAATGTGCCATTCACGGCTCTTCAGCGAGGTGGATGGCGAGGCCGGTGGCGCCGGGCGCGCGGTCGGGGCGGAGAACAAGGTCGTCGTCGTAGTCGCCGCCGTTCTGGGTGCGGAACGGGATCGGATCGGTCGTTTCCAGCGTGCTCAGGCGCGTTCGGAGGAGTTCGCGCGCCTCGGCGAACTCGTCGTCGGAAACGCGGTCGGCGCCGTGGACCGCCACCGGTGGCAGGACCGGCATTCCCGCGTAGAACAGGGTTCCGTGGTGCAGCGGGAACAGGACGTCGGCCAGCGCGCCGTTCACCCCGCGCGGCCCCATGGCCGGCTCGCGGGCACCCGCGGTGAGCACCACCAGCGCGCGCTTGCCCGCCAGCTTGCCCTCGCCGTAGCGCAGAGTCCGGCCGTCCTCGGCGCGGACGCCGTAGCCGAAGCCCTTCACGAAGACACGGTCGAACCAGCCCTTCAGGATCGCGGGCATGCCGTACCACCACAACGGGAACTGCACGACGACGGCGTCCGCCCACTCGAGCTTTTCCTGTTCGGCGACGATGTCCGGGCCGAGTTCGCCACGGGCGTGCGCGCGAGCCGACGTCGCTCCGACGACGAGCCGGTCGTCCCCGGCCTCGGCACCGAAGTCCGCGGCGTCGACCACCGGGTTCCACTTCATCGCGTACAGATCCGACTCCCGGACGTCGTGACCGAACTCGCGGAGCGTCCGGAGCCCGTCGTCACGGAGGGCCCCGCTCAGCGAGCGGGGCTCGGGATGCGCGAAAACCCACAACACGTTCATGACTTCGATGATCACGCGGCTGTGGGGGGTCGATCGAGTGGCCTGATAGCCAACATGTGCAAGAATCGAGCCATGGCCGAGTTCATGCACCCGCACCGTCACCACGTCGCCATCCTGGTTCGCCACGGCATGCTCGTGATGGAGCTGGGTATCGTCCACCGCCTGTTCGGGCAGGCCCGTTCGGCGGCGGGCGAGCCGCTGTACGAGGTCGTGACCTGCACGCTCGAGCCCGGCCCGGTCCGCACCGACTCCGACGTCACCATCCCGGTCGACCGCGGCCCCGAGGTGCTGGCCGAGGCCGACACGGTGATCGTCCCGGCGTCCCGGGCCGAATACGAGCCGATGGCACGCGTGCTGACCCCGCCGCTCAAGGCCGCGCTCGAGACGATCCCGCCGGGCGCGCGGATCGCGTCGATCTGCACCGGCGCGTTCGTGCTCGCCGCGGCCGGGCTGCTGGACGGCCGCCCGGCCACCACGCACTGGCGATCCGCCGAAGAGCTGCAGGACCGGTTCCCCGAGGTCGACGTCGACCCGTGCGTGCTCTACACCGACGACGGCGACGTGCTGACCTCGGCGGGCGTCGCCGCCGGGATCGACCTGGTGCTGCACATGATCCGCCGCGACCACGGCGCGGCGGTGGCCAACGAGGTCGCCCGCGGCACGGTGGTGTCCCCGCACCGCGAAGGCGGCCAGTCCCAGTTCGTCCGGCGGCCGGTGCCCGAGCCCCGCACGTCGTCGACCAAGGTGGCGCGGGCCTGGGCCCTGGAGAACCTCCACCGGCCGCTGACCCTGCGCGAACTCGCCGCCCGCGAGACGATGAGCACCCGCACGTTCACCCGCCGCTTCCGTGAGGAGGTCGGCATCTCGGCCCTGCAATGGCTGACCCAGCAACGGGTCGAGCGCGCCCGCCAGCTCCTCGAGGAGACGGACCTGCCGGTCGACCGCGTCGCCACCGAAGCCGGCTTCGGCACGGCGGCTTCGCTGCGCCAGCACTTCCAGGCCGCCCTCGGGGTGTCGCCGAGTGCGTACCGCTCGACGTTCCGCGGAGAACTTGTGGCGCAGTCCGGATAAATCCCGATAGCGTCTTCAGCTATGGACGACTTCTATGTCAGCCACAGCCGTTTCTCGGACCCGGGTGTACAGGCGGAGTGGCTCGACGCCACGCCGCGCGACATCGCCGCCTTGCGCGAGGCCGCGTCCCAGCTGGTGTTCCACTACTGGGCCCAGGGCGACATCACCGAGCACGGTTTCCCGGCCGAACGCCGCGAAGAGATCACCCTCCGGTACGCCTCGGACATGTTCGCGCGCCTGCGCGAACTCGACCCGGCGCCACCCGGCGGCCCCCGGTCACCGCTGCAGCGGATCGTCGGCTGCTGCCGCGACTTCACCCTCCTGTTCGTCTCGATGGCCCGCCACCACGGCATCCCGGCCCGCGCCCGTGCCGGCTTCGCGAGCTACCTCATGCCCGGCTGGTACATCGACCACGTCGTCGCCGAAGTCCACGACGGCTCCGGCTGGCACCTGGTCGAACCCCAGCTGCCGCCCGGCTACCGCGACCCGGTGGACGACACCGAGCTCGACCTCCTCGACGTGCCCCGCGACCGGTTCCTGACCGGCGCCGACGCGTGGACCGCGGCCCGCGCGGGCGACGTCGACCCGGCCCGGCTGGTCGTCTCCCCGGACCTGGACGTGCCGTTCCTGCGCGGCCTGCCGTACGCGCGGTACAGCCTCCAGTTCGACCTCGCCTCGCTCAACAAGCACGAGATGCTCCAGTGGGACGTCTGGGGCGGCCTCGACGCCGCCGTCTCGCTCACCTCCGACGCCCTCGCCCGCACCGACGAGCTGGCCGAGCTCATGGCCGACGCCGACGTCGAGCAGCTGCGGGTGGCGTTCGAAGCCGACGACGTCCGGGTGCCGCCGGTGATCCGCACGGTCACCCCGCCGGGACTGCTCCCGGTCGAGGTAGTGCTTCGCTGACTTCGGTGGCGGTCCGCACGAACCGCGCGATCCGCACGTCCCGCGCCCCGGCCGCCCACGCGAGGGCGAGCGAGTACGGCGACGCGTCGACGACCGGCCGGTAGACGACGTCGTCCCGCGAACCCAGCTCCGCGAACGAGGCCGGCAGCAACGCCACCGCTTGTCCGAGCGCGACCGTCTCCATCAGCTGGGCGCTGTCGTACACCACCGGACCCGGCGTCACCGGCCCGCCGGTCACGTCCTGCCCGGACCAGTACGCCCGGTCCGCGGCCGACGAGAGCGGCCAGCACGGCGTGGGCCGCCCGGCGAGGTCGGCGCACGTCAGCGCGGACCGGCCGGCGAGCTCGTGACCCGGCGCCAGCGCAGCCACCCGCGGCTCGCTGAAGAGCAGTTCGACGTCCAGGCCGTGCTGGGTGCCCGGGCAGCCGACCACCGCCACGTCGGCCCGGCCGTCACGCACCATCTCCGCCTGCTCGCCGAACCCGCTGACCCGGATCTCGACCGGATCCGGGTGCGCGTCGGCGATCCGCCGCAGCAGATCGGTCGCGACACCGGGTTTCGCGGTGACCACGAGCGCCGGCGTCCGCTGCGCCGCCCGGCGGGTGCGCCGGACTGCGGCGGTGACCGCGTCGAGAGCCTTGGCCGACTCCGCGAACAGGACATTCCCGGCCGGCGTCAGCGCGACGTGCCGGCTGGTGCGTTCGAAGAGCTGGACGCCGAGCCGCCGCTCCAGGAGCCGGATCGCCCGCGACAGCGGTGGCTGGGCCATGCCGAGCCGTTCGGCGGCGCGGGAGAAGTTCAGCTCTTCGGCGACCGCCCGGAAGTACCGCAGCTCACGGACCTCGACATCGTCCATATCGGGAGGGTATCGCGGCAGAGTCCACAGGTCTTTCCCTTTCTGTTTCGCGGATGGTGGGCTTGGTGTCGATAACTCCACAAAGGATGGACACTGATGACGGAATCGCAGCACAACAAGGAAGTCGTCCTCGCCTTCCTCAGGCTGGCCTTCACCGAGAAGCGCCCGGCCGACGCCTTCGCCGCCTACGTCGGCGACGGCTACGTCCAGCACAACCCCCACGCCCCGGCGAGCGCCGGCGCCTCGGCGGAGTATCTGGCCGGGTTCGTGGCGCGCTTCCCGGAGCTGAGCCTGGACGTGCGCCGGGTGATCGCCGAGGACGATCTCGTGTGCACGCACAGCCTGCTCCGCCTCACACCCGGGTCGCGGGGGAGCGCGATCGCGGACGTCGTGCGGGTGCGGGACGGCCGGATCGTCGAGCACTGGGACGTGGTCCAGGAGGTCCCCGAAGCCACGGCCAGTGGCAACCCGATGGTCTAGCCGAGCACGCCGGAGGCGGCCGGCGGTTCGGCGCCGGCGGGCGCGATGCCGTGGAGGGCGGCGGTCACGACCGAGTCCACCGTCGGCGGGTCGAGCGGGCCGGTGTGCGGGAAGACCGCCGCCATGACCGAGGCGTGGCAGTAGCCGACCAGCAGGGCCGCCGTCGCGTCCACTTCGGACCCCGGGCGGAGCCTGCCGAGCGCGCGCTCCTCCTTCAGGTAGGCCACCAGGCGGTCGCGCCAGTAGCCGGACCGCTCGCTGATCTCCGCGAACCGCTCCAGCACCCGCGGTTGCCCGACCAGGCCGCTGAACGCCGGCACGATCACCTTGTGCAGGGCCAGGCCGAACTCCAGGTGGCGGCGGAGGTTGCCCGTCACGGTGCCTTCGCCCGCCACCGGCAGTTCGCCGAGTTCCGCTTCCGTCGTGCGCACGTGCTCCAGCAAGGCTCTGGCCACCAGTTCCTCCTTGTCGGAGAAGTGGTTGTAGAGCACGCCGTCGGCGACGCCCGCCATGCGCGCGATCTCCCGCACGGTCATTCCGGTCGTCCCGTGCGTGGCGATCATCTTCTGGGCGGTTTCGACCAGCAGGTCGTGCAGGGACTGCCCGTCCCGCTGGGCCGCGGCTTTCCTCGGTGACATCACCGCCATCGTACGGGCGCTGTCGTCACGACCTCCTTCCCGTGACCAGCCACGCGGTGCCATGCAGGCGGACCGCGTCCGGTTCCGCGAACGGCTCGAGCGCCGCCGCCAACGCCTCGGTCGCCTTGGCCACCGTCGCGGCGCCGACCAGGCCGAGGTGGTGGCGGACCGGACCCCAGCCGGCGAAGAACCGCGCCGCGTCGGGGACATCGCGGCCCCAGACCTGGCCGGCCTCGACCCGGGCGCACGCCACGTCCTCGAAGCCGGCTTCGGTCAGCACCGCCCTCGTCCGGTCCGGGTCCGCGAACGACGTCGGGCCGCTGCCGTCCGGCCCGGTCGGCTGGGGCAGGTACGCCGCCAGCGCGCCGAACACCCGGCCGAGGTCGGTGCCGGACAGTGCCGTCATGCAGAGGAACGCCAGCCGCCCGCCGGGGCCGAGGGCGCGCCGGACGTTGGCGAACGCGGCCACCGGATCGGCGAAGAACATCACCCCGAACCGGCTGACCGCCAGGTCGAACGCCCCTTCGGCGAAGGGGTGGACCTGGACGTCACCCTGTTCGAACGTCACGTTCGGCACCTCGGCCGCCCGGGCCCGCGCGGTCGCGAGCATCGGCCCGGAGAGGTCGACGCCGGTGGCGGACCGGGCTCGCGCCGCGGCCAGCCGGGTCAGCTGGCCGTTGCCACAGCCGATGTCGAGCACCCGGTCGCCCGGCCGGACCCGGTCGAGCAGATAGCCGTTGAAGCCGCTGTTGACCGCGTCGTACCGGTCGGCGTGTGTCGCCCAATGTTCCCCCTCGTAGCCGTTCCAGGCTTCCGCCTGTGCGGTGTTGACGATCCCGGTCATCCCGCCCCCTCGGTTATGAACACTCGTTCATGAACATGTGTTCATGGTGACGCCGGCCATCTCGGCTGTCAAGGCATCGGCCACCCGCCGGCGGATGTCGGCCAGGTGGCAGATCTTCCGGCCGGGCGGCCGCGGCAGACTTCTCATCAGCGAGGCAAACCGCCTCCGACCAGCGAAAAAGGAGTCACCATGGCCGACGTCATCGCCAACATGTCCATGTCCCTCGACGGCTTCGTCGCCGACCCGGAGGACCGCATCGATCACCTGTTCGAGTGGTTCGGCAACGGCGACGTCGAGGTGCCCACCGCCGTCGACTGGGCCACCTTCAAGACCTCCGAGGCCAGCGCGAAGATGCTGCGCGCCGCGATGGACAACATCGGTGCGCTGATCACCGGCCGCCGGCTGTTCACCCTCACCCAGGGCTGGGGCGGCAAGCACCCGATGGGCGTGCCGGTCTTCGTCGTCACCCACGAAGAGCCCGCGGACTGGCCGCACCCGGACGCGCCGTTCACCTTCGTCACCGACGGCCTCGAAAGCGCTGTCGAGCAGGCCAAGAAGACCGCCGGCGACAAGAACGTCGCGGTCGCCAGCACCACGATCGCCCAGCAGTGCCTGAACCTCGGCCTGCTCGACGGCATCCAGGTCGATCTCATCCCGGTGCTGCTGGGTTCCGGCGTCCGTTTCTTCGAGAACCTCGACGCCACCACGAAGCTGACCGGCCCCGAGGTCACCGAGGGCACCGGCGTGACGCACCTGTCCTACCGGATCAAGCGCTGAGGAGCGTGACGTGCAGCGCGGCGAGGCGGGCGGGGGCGGCGATCACCTCATACGCCGCCACCCGCTCGCCTTCGACCACCACGGCGGCACGCCCGCCGGCAGCGCGGCGGCGTCGGCGCGGCGGACGACGTCCGGGGCCGGCACGTCGAGCAGCGCCGTGAGGTCGCCGCCGCGGCTCGGAGACGCTAGCGGCGACCACCGGCAAAACCGCGCGAGCGGGCCACGGCCAGGCCGCCGAGGGCGATCGCCACCAGCCCGATCACCAGCGCCGCGTAACCGCCGACGATCCCGTAGCCGGTGCCGGGACCGCCCTTGGCGGCGGCCACGACCCACCCGCCGATGAGCACGGCCGCGAGGCCACCGGCCAGCGCCACGACGGCTCCCCGGCCGCGGGCCAGCGCGAGCCCGCCCGCGATCACGCCGGCCAGGCCGAGGAACGCGGCTATCAGGGACCAGAGCCGGCCGGGCGTCAAGTCGTAGGCACTGACGGCGGCGAGGTGGACGGACATGAGGGGCTCCTTCTCCGGTGATCGGACGCACCCGAGCATGTCCGCCGGACCTCGCTCCCGTCGTCGCGCGGGAGCAGACACTTCGCGCTGCCGCGGTTGTCGCAGGAACCGCGGGACTACCGCGGGCGCGGTAGTCCGGAAATGCTCTGCGCGCGGGAGTTCTCCGCGCGAACGCCCGGTTAGGGTGCGAGGGTGAGCCGGGCACGGATCGTGGACGGGGTGATCGCCGCCGGGGTGGCGGCGGCCCTGCTGGTTGCCGGGCTGTCCGGGCCGCGGCCCGCGGAATTTGCCGTGCTGGGTTACGCCTTCCTGGTGGCCGGCGGGCTGGCGCTGGCCGCGCGTCGCCGGGCCCCGATCGCCGTGCTGGCGGCGACCGCTGGATGCGCGCTGGGGTACCAGGCCGCCGGTTTCGAAGTGCCCGTCGTCGCCTACCTGTTCGCCGTGTACGCCGCGGTCCGGACGGGACACCGCGTCGCCGCGGTGGTGGCTTCGGTGCTCATGCTGGCCGGGGTTCCGCTGGCGCTCCTGGCATCGGGCCTGCACGACGCCGGCGAGGCGTTCACGCAGTCGCGGGACGTCCTCCAGCTGGCCTGGCTGATCGCCGCGGGCGCGGCGGGGGAGGCGTTGCGGCAGGCCGAACGCCGGGCCGACGAGGCCGAGCGCACCCGCGAGGAGACCGCGCGCCGGCGCGCCGACGAGGAGCGGCTGCACATCGCGCGGGAGCTGCACGACTCGCTCACCCACCAGATCTCCGTCATCAAGGTGCAGGCCGAAGTCGCCGTCCACCTGGCCCGCAAGCGAGGCGAGGACGTGCCCGGCGCCCTGCTGGCGATCCGGGACGCCGGCCGCGAGGCGGCCCGGGAACTGCGCGCGACCCTGGAGGCGCTGCGCGAGGACGACCAGGACCCGCCGCGCGGGCTCGGCGACGTCCCCGAACTCGTGCGCCGGGCGCGCAGCGCCGGTCTGGACGCCCGGCTGACGATCGAGGGCCGGCGCGACGACGTGCCCGCCGCGGTGGGCCGGACCGCCTACCGGATCGTCCAGGAGTCGCTGACGAACATCGCCCGGCACGCCGCCGCGGCCACCGCGTCGGTCCGGATCGACCACCGGCCCGGCGCGCTGGTCATCCGGGTCGACGACGACGGCCAGGCCACCGTGGACACCGCGCCGGTGCCGGGCGTCGGCCTGCTGGGCATGCGCGAACGCGTCACCGCCCTCGGCGGCGAGCTGCTCGCGGAGCCGCGCCGCGAGGGCGGCTTCAGCGTCCGCGCCGAACTGCCCGTGGACCCGGCGTGATCCGCGTCCTGCTGGCCGACGACCAGCCGCTCATCCGCAGCGGGTTCCGCGCGCTCCTCGACGTCGAAGCCGACATCGAGGTGGTCGCCGAAGCCGCCGACGGGAGCGAAGCGGTCCGCATGGCGCGCGAGCACCTCCCGGACATCGCGCTCGTCGACGTCCAGATGCCGGGCGTCGACGGCATCGAGGCGACCCGGCGCATCGCCGCGGACCCGGCGCTGGCCGCGGTGCACGTCGTCATCCTGACCAACTACGGCCTGGACGAATACGTCTTCGAAGCACTGCGCGCGGGCGCGGCCGGGTTCCTGGTCAAGGACATCCGGCCGGAGGACTTCCTGCACGCCGTCCGCGTCGCCGCCCGGGGTGACGCGTTGCTGGCGCCGTCGATCACCCGGAAGCTGATCGACCGGTACGTCACCCAGCCGCTCGTCCCCGGTGCGGGGCTCGCGGAGCTGACCAACCGCGAGCGCGAGGCCGTCACGCTGGTCGCGCGAGGCCTGGCCAACGACGAGATCGCCGCGCGGATGGTGATCAGCCCGCTGACCGCGAAGACACACGTCAACCGGGCCATGGTCAAGCTGCGTGCCCGCGACCGCGCTCAGCTCGTCGTGTTCGCCTACGAATCCGGGCTGGTGGCTCCCCGCCCGTCCTGAAACAGGGTCAGGCGGGGCGGCCCGCGCCCGCGTAGTCGTCGCCGTTCGAGTGGTACGTGTGGATCTGGATCGCCTGGCCCTCGGTCGGCGCGTTGATCATCAGGCCGTTGCCGAGGTACAGCCCGACGTGGTGGATGCGCGTCGCCGGGCTTCCGTAGAACACCAGGTCGCCCAGGCGCGGTTCCTGCGAAGCCGGGACCGGGGGGAGCGCGCGGAACTGGCTGTCCGCCGTCCGCGGCAGGGCGACGCCCGCGCTGTCGTACGACGCTTTCGTCAGCCCGGAGCAGTCGAAGCCCGCCGCGCCCGCGTCGGGGCCGTTGCCGCCCCAGACGTACGGGAGGCCGAGCTGGCCCAGCGCGAACCGGGTGGCGTGGACCCGTGCCGAACCGGCCGATGCCGGGTCCAGCGAGAGCGTCGCGTAGAGCTGGGCCATGCCGAGGACCCGCTGGCGGAACAGCTCGGTCTCACTGCCCGGGTGGTAGGCCGCGATCGCCTTCCACCAGCCGGGTCCGGCGCCGAGGTCGGCGCCGCTCGCGCAGAGCGCCCGGCCGGCCGCGAGCGACGCCGAATCCGGAGCCGCCGCCTTCTTGGCCTGGGCCGGCGGCAGCCCGAGCAGGTTGCCGCCGCCGCGGCCGTGGTCCGACGCCGCCGAGCCGACCCCCGCCAGGGTGACCCACGACAGGTGGCACGACGGCCGTTCGCTCCGCAGCGCCAGCTCGCCGTTCGCGTAGCCGACCAGCGCGTCCGCCGGGATGTCGAGGGGCCCGGCCAGCTGGTCGGCCCACTGCCGCAACGGGCTCTTGCCGCCCTGGCCGGACGCGCCCTGGCCCGGCTCCTGCGCCTTGACGGGTGCGCTGACTTCGAGGACCGACGGCCCGGCCTGGGCCACCGGCGCCGGGACCGGCGCGGGGGCAGGTGCGGGCTCCGGTGCCCGGTCGGCCAGCAGCCAGCCCGCGGTGACCAGACCCGCGACGAGCGGCAGCGCGACCAGGCCGCGCAGCGCCGCGCCGCGGGCCCAGGAGGTCGGCTTGGACGTCACGTTGTCCAACTTAGAAGAGCACACCTCTTAGTGAACGACTGAGTAGCTTGCACGTTAGGGGGACTCCCATATGGTGGGCACATGCCTGGAATCGACGATGCTCGGCTGGCCGCGGCGCTCAAGGATCGGTACGCGAAGATCGACGTCGTCGAGCGCACCGGTTCCACCAACGCCGACCTGCGGAAAGCCCTCGAAGACGGCGCCGCGGACCGAACCGTTCTGCTCGCCGAGGAGCAGACCGCCGGAGTCGGCAGGCGGGCCCGGTCGTGGAGCTCGCCGAAGGGCGGCCTGTACCTCAGCGTCGCGTTCCGGCCGGGCGTCCCGTTCGCCGCGCTCGGCTCGCTGTCCCTCGTCGCCGGGCTGGCGGTCCGGGCGGCCGCCGCCGGGGTCGGCGTCGACGCCGTGCTCAAGTGGCCCAACGACGTGCTGGCCGACGGCGCCAAGTGCGCCGGGATCCTCGCCGAGGCCGTCGCGGGCACCGAGCCGTCGATCGTGCTCGGCATCGGCCTCAACGTCCTGCCGCTGGGTGACGTCGAGCCGGGCCCGGGCGGGCTGCCCGCGACGTCGCTGGCCGAGCAGGGCGCCACGAACACCGACCGCACCGACGTCGCCGTCGCGCTGCTCACCGGGCTCGACGAGCTGGAGCGGCGCTGGCGCCTGGCCGGCGGCGACCTCACCGAGGCCGGGCTGCTCGGCGACTACCGCACCCACTGCGCGACCCTCGGCCAGGACGTCGAGGTCCAGCTGCCGGACGGCACCGCGCTGACCGGCCGCGCGGCCGACATCGACGCCGCCGGGCAGTTGCAGGTCGACATGGTGGGCGGGCAGCGGCACACTGTGTTCGCCGGTGACGTGGTGCACGTCCGTCCCGCCTGATTCTTCGGGGCGTTGCGCTCACCGGCCGGGTGTCGCGCCGGTACGGTGAAGCGACACCACCGCACCGACCTTGGGAGCGTCCGCCGTGGCTTATCCGGACGAATTGCTCAGCGAGCAAGAGCACGTCGTGGTGCACAGTCACCCGCACTTCAAGATGCTGGTCTTGCCGACGCTCGCGCTGCTGGTCACCGTGGGCGCGGGCACCTGGCTGGCGATCCTGGCGAAGGACGCGTCCTCGCCGTGGAACTCGGTCGGGCTGATCGCCGTCGGGGTCGTCGCGCTCGTGCTGGTCGTGTGGCTGTTCCTGACGCCGCTCGTGCGCTGGCGGACCACCCACTTCATCGTGACGACCGACCGGCTCATCGCCCGTGAAGGCGTGCTCAAGCGCACCGGCATCGACATCCCGATGGGCCGGATCAACAGCGTCCAGTTCGAGCACGGGCTGCTGGACCGGGTCTTCGGCTGTGGCACGCTGATCATCGAGTCGGCCTCCGACGAGCCGCTGCGGTTCGAGGACATCCCGCACGTGGAGAAGGTGCACACGGTGATCTACCGGGAGGTCAACGACAACCCGTACGACGACTACCGGCCGCGGGCCCAGCAGACCCAGCCCCTGCCGCCCCAGAGCACACTGCCGCCCCAGGGTGAGCACCCGCCGCGTGGCGAAAGACGCCGCTGATGGGCACCCGCGAACTGGGCCTGCCCGAACGTGTCCCCTCGGCGGGCGAGCTGCCGGAACGGGTCACGATCTGGGAGGTCGGCCCGCGCGACGGGCTCCAGAACGAGAAGACGATCGTGCCCGTCGAGGTCAAGCTGGAGTTCCTCGACCGGCTCGCCGGCGCCGGGCTGACCACCCTGGAGGCGACCAGCTTCGTGCACCCGAAGTGGGTGCCGCAGCTGGCCGACGCCGAGCAGCTGCTGGCCAGGCTCGACCGCCGCGAAGGCGTCCGGTACCCGGTGCTGGTGCCGAACGAGAAGGGCCTGGACCGCGCGCTCGAAGCCGGCGTCGAGCACATCGCGATCTTCGCCAGCGCGACCGAGACGTTCGCGCGCAAGAACCTCAACTCGTCGCTGGACGAGCAGTTCGCGATGTTCGAGCCGGTGGTCACCCGGGCCCGCGAGGCGGGCCTGGACGTGCGCGGCTACCTCTCGATGTGCTTCGGCGACCCCTGGGAAGGCGTCGTGCCGGCCAAGCAGGTCGCCGACGCCGGCCGCCGCCTGCTGGACATGGGGTGCTCGCAGCTGTCGCTGGGCGACACCATCGGCGTCGCGACGGCGGGCCAGGTCGAAAACCTGATCGGGCTGTTCGGCGATGCCGGTACTTTGGCCGTGCACTTCCACGACACCTACGGTCAGGCTCTGGCCAACACGCTGGCGGCGCTCCGATGTGGAGTGTCGACAGTGGACTCCTCGGCGGGCGGGCTCGGGGGCTGCCCGTACGCGGAGTCGGCCACGGGGAACCTGGCCACCGAGGACCTGGTGTGGATGCTGGACGGCCTCGGGGTGGCCACCGGCGTCGACCTGGACGCGCTGGCCGGGGCCAGCGCCTGGATGGCGGGACAGCTCGGCCGCCCGAGCCCGTCCCGCGTGGTCGCCGCACTGTGACATCCGGGGCTACGCCCCGGGCCGGGGGCTCCGCCACCCGGAGCCCCCGGAAAGAAGCAGTGACATCCGGGGCTTCGCCCCGGGCCGGGGGCTCCGCCACCCGGAGCCCCCCAAAATAGAAACTGACCTCGTCGCGCCCCCGGGGGAGGGGTGCGGTATCAAGGGGACCGGCAGCGCCGCGGCCGCGTCGAACAGCGTGTGCCCACCGGGGCACCGACCGAGCCGGAGGATGGGTGTGACCGAGCCTTCCGAGGCGGGCTCCGAACCGGTCGAGGCCGACCTCGACACCGGGCCGGTGCAGCTGCCCGGGTACGGCCTGGATTCGGGTGCCTTCGAAGAGGCGCCGACGCCGCCCTCGGGCAGCCCCGCGTCGTGGCCGCACGCGGTCTCACCGTTGCTGCCGCCGTTCCCGCTGCCGCCGGCCCCACCGGCGCCGCCGACGCCGGCGCCGGCCCCGCTGCCGCCACCGGTCGCGGGTCCCCCGCCGCCGGTGGCGGGCCCGCCACCGAACCCGGGTTCGCCCGTGCCGCTGCCGCCGCTCGGCTCGCCGCGCACCGAGCGGGGGAGCATCGTCGCGCTGTTCCTGGTGCACATGTTCCCCATCGGGCACCTGCCGGTGGCCATGGACCGGCCGGCGAGCCAGCTGCCGCTGCCCGAAGACCCGGACGGCTTCCGCCCGAACGACCACCCGGACGCCCGGCTGATCTTCGACGACCAGGCGCTGACCAACGTCACCGCGGGCTTCCGCCGGTCGCCGACCGCGCCACCGCGCCCGGTGCCGCGGCACCTGACCGAGGGGTACGTCCCGTACGCGAGGGCGACGCAGGCCGTGTGGATCCGCCGGTTCGTCGTCGGGCACAGCGACCTCGGGCCGGAGTACGCGTGGCCGCCGGGCGAGATCTACCCCGAGGGCAGCGTGGACCGGCCCGAGCCGGTGATGGTCCCGGCCGACACGGTGCTCGACCGCTTCGGCCCGGCGTACGGGCGGGTGTTCTTCGCCGACGGCACGCCCTTCAGGGAACGCTCGCTGCCGCCGGGGATGCTGGACGCCGAGTACCGCCGGTACGTCGTGGTGCGCGCGGTGCCGATGTGGCGGTCGGAGACGGCGAACTGGTTCGGCCAGGTCGGCGGCGGCACCCGGTACCGTGCCCTGCTGGCGGCCGACGAACTCGTGACGCTCGGCTACCTCGCCGAGGCCAAGGGGGAAGACGATTGATGAACACCCAGTCGATCCAGCGCTGGCTCGGCGTGCTGGGCGTGCCACCCGAGGTCGTCTCGCTCGGCGCCGAGGTCGACAACGCCTGGTGCCTGATGCAGGGCGAGGACGAGGCGTGGGAGGTGTTCTGGCGCGAACAGGGCAACCGCTACGACTGGGCGCGGTTCACCAGCGAACAGGTGGCGTGCCACTACCTGTTCGGCCGGCTGGCCTGGGCCCAGGTCGCCCGCGGCGCCGTCGGCCTGCTGCCGGGTTCCTGAAAGTTCGTGAAGGCCACCTTGAGGAACTTCAAGTTCCTCAAGGTGGCCTTCACGAACTTGGTGGTCAGCTCACGGCGTAGGTGAAGATGTGCGCCTGTCCCGCGCCGGTCGACGTGGGCAGGGTGATGCTGCGGACCTGCTTGGCCGGGTCGAGCGCGATCGGCGCCGTCGCGAACAGGGACGACGTGTACGGCCGCTGGAGCCGGAACATGTACCTGGGGAACGCCGAGTTCACGTACGGCACCGTCGCCACGACCGTGTTCCCGAACTGCGGTGTCTCCGCGCCGCCTTTGAGCAGCCACTCCGACAGACCCAGGGAAGCCTGCTGGGTCGAGCCGTCGGTGTAGGTGACGGTCACCGTGCCCTGGGCGTCCGCGCCGGTCGCCGCGCCGAGGAACGACAGCTTCGTCGCGCCCGGCGGCGGGGCGATCACCGCAAGCGTTTGCCCCGCCGCGATCACGTTGTCCGGCGACCCCGTCGGGCTCGACGGCCAGCGGAACTGCTGCCCGTTCGCCGTCACCGTGGCCCCCGGCGTGATGCCGTGGGACGCGAACCCCTGCGCGGAGTACGAGAACGCGAACCCGCCGGGGTAGAGGTCGGTCTCGCCGAAGTCGCCGTACTGGACGAGCTTGTCGTCCGTGACGCCGACGTTCGTGTTCGCCGCGTGCAGGGTCCCCGGCTTCCCGACGGTCACCGGCAGGGACGCGGGCACCTGCTGCCCGCTGAACGTCACCGGAACGCTCGTGTACGCGTCCGCCGACCCGCCCGCGGTCACGGTCACCTGCTGCGTAGCGGTCTCGTGCGCGCCCACGGTGAGCGTGCCGCTCGACGGCGTCACGGTGATCCCGGCCGGCGGCTTCGCCTGCCAAGACACCGTGCCGGCGCCGGTGATGCCCTCGGCGGTCACCGTGGCGCTGGTGGTCCCGCCGGGCGCGACCACGACGCGGCCCGGGCCGACGCGGCCGCGCACCGGAACTTCGCCGTCGCGGAACGACGGCGGGACGTCGGAGGCACCCGAGCCCCACGACGTCGGTGACGTGCCCAGCGTGAAGTCGAGCCGGCCGCCGTTCACCGCGAAGGACTCCGGCAGCCACGGCTTGGTGCTCGGCCGGCCGTTCACCTTCAAGCTCTTCACGTACTTCACCGAGCTGGACGCGCCGGGCGCGGTGATGGTGATTCGCTGCCCGCTCGCGCGAGTGAGCGTGATCTTCGGGAACATCGGGCTGGCCAGCACCATTTCGGCGCGGCCGGGTGCCTCCGGGTACATGCCGAGCGCCGCGAAGACGTACCACGCCGACGTCGCGCCGAGGTCGTCGTTGCCGGGCAGGCCGTCCTCGGTGGGCTTGAACAGCAGCTCCGCCGAGCGGCGCACGATGTCCTGCGTCTTCGACGGCGCGCCCGCGTACGCGTACTCCCACGGCACCTCGAACGACGGCTCGTTCGACATGAACGCGTACGGCGAACTGGCGTCGCTGTTCAGCTTCGTGAAGAAGAAGTCGAGGCGCTTCTTCGCGGCTTCGTCGCCGCCCATCGCGTCGAAGAGACCGCGGACGTTGTACGGCACCATCCAGGTGTACTGCGCCGCGTTTCCTTCCTGGTAACGCATTTCCTGGTACTGCGCGGGATCGAACGGCGAGAGGAACTGGCCGTCGCGCATCCGGGTCTGCAGGTAGCCGGTGGCCGGGTGGTAGACGTTCTCCCAGTACTGGGCGCGGGCCATGAACTGCTGATGCGTCTTCGCGTCACCGAGCCGCTGGGCCAGTTGCGCGATGCCGAAGTCGGCGGTCGTCTCTTCGAGCATGTCGGAGACGTTGTTGGGGTGGTAGCCCAGCGTCAGGTAGTCGGACAGGCCGGGCCGCTCGAGTGCGCGTTCACCCGCCTGCTGGACGCGGGTGGCGCCGTCGACCATGGATTTCAGCGCGTGTCCCGCGTCGAAGTCCGTGGCGCCGAAGGCGTACGTGCTGGCGATGATCGAGTGGTAGGGGTCGCCGCCCATCACGCCCATGAAGTCGTTGTTCTGCGACCACCGGTCCCAGATCCCGCCCGCCTGGTCGGCCTGGTTGAGCATCGACTGCGCCATGTCGGCGGCCTCGTGCGGGGCGAGCATCGACAGCAGCTGCACCTCGTCGCGGTAGGTGTCCCAGCCGGAGAAGTTGGCGTACTGCGCGTGCCCCGGTTTCGTCCGGTGGACGGCTTTGTCGAAGCCGGGGTAACGACCGTCCACATCGGAAAAGACGTTCGGCTGCATGAGCGTGTGGTACAGCGCGGTGTAGAACGTCTTCGTCGCCGCTTCGGTGCCGCCCTCGACGGTGATCTGCCGCAGGCGGTCGTTCCAGGTCTGCCGTGCCTTGGCGCGCACGGCGTCGAAGGAGTCGTGTCCCTGTTCCACGGCGGCGTTGAGGCGCGCGCCGAACGCGTCCACATAGGACAATCCGACGCGCACCTGGACCGGTTTGGCCGGGTCGAAGCTCAGGTAGGCACCGGAACCGCCGTCGGGCGTGACGACCTGCTTGTCCCAGGTCGTCTTGCTCAGGTCGCCGCCGCGGGCGCTGGTGCCGCCGGGTGTCACGGTGGCGTTCTGCCAGGTCCCGGACGTCAGGAACGGCTGGTCGAAGGACGCGGTGAAGTAGACCTTGTAGGTGTTCGGGCCGCGGCAGAAGTGGCCGCTGGAGACCCAGCCTTCGACGGTCCGCCGGGCCGGATCGACGGTCACGGACGCGTCGTCGCTGCCCATCGCGGACTGGGCGACGTCGATGAGCAGCGTCGCCGGGGAGTTCTTCGGGAAGGTGAAGCGGCCCATGCCGGAGCGCTGGGTGGTGGTCAGCTCGGTCGTGATGCCGGAGCCGGTGGTCACCTTGTAGTAGCCGGGCGACGCGGATTCGTCGGCGTGGCTGAAGGTGGGGAAGTACTTCGTCGCGTCGACGGCCGGAGACGTCGAGATCTGCCCGGCGAGCGGCAGGAACGGGACGTCGCCCGCCGCGCCGCCGCAGCCGGCGCCGTTGAAGTGGGTGAGGCTGAAACCGCGGAGGCGGTTCTCTTCCCAGGCGTAGCCACCGTCGCGGTCGCGGGCGTAGTACCGGCCCTGCCCGGCGGGCGGCTTCGGCTGCAGGGGCGTGTCGGGGCTCCACTGCACCATGCCGAACGGGACGTCGGCGCCGGGGAACGTGTCGCCGGCGTAGGTGTTCGTCTCGGGGGTGTCGCCGGCCTTCGCGCCGACGAACGGGTTGACGTAGGCAGCCAAGTCCCGGTTTTCGGGTTGGGCGTCGGCCGGGGCGGCCACGGCGGTGACGAGGGGGACGATCAAAGCCGCGGTGACGACTCTGCGCATGCTCTTCCTCCCAGGGTGAGCGGGCCACCGGGTTGACAACGTTGTCAACGGACCGGGTGACCCGGCGAGCACTGGGAGTGAACCACCGGTGGTTCAGACCGGTCAAGGAGTTCCCGCCGAGCGGCCTACCCGGTTACCGCTTGAGGATCCGCAGGGCCTCGTCGTGCAGGCGGCCGTTGGTCGACAACGCGCTCCCGTTGTCGTAGCGCCCGGCGCCGTCCAGGTCGCTGAACCGTCCGCCGGCCTCCGTGACGATCACCTGCGCCGCCGCGACGTCCCACGGGTTGACGATGCACTCGGCGGCGACGTCGAGCGCGCCTTCGGCCACCAGCACGTGGTGCCAGAAGTCGCCGAACGCGCGGGTCTCCCAGCACGCGTCCACCAGGTCCAGGTACTTCTCGCGGGAGTGGTACTCCGTCCACGAGTTCAAGTCCGTTGTGGACAGATAAGCGTCCGAAAGGGACGAAACGCCGGAAACTGCCAGCCGGCGCGTGCCCGCGGTGTCGGACGAGAACGCGCCCGACCCGGACGCCGCCCACCAGCGGCGGCCCAGCAGGGGTGCGCTGATCAGGCCGACCACCGGGTCACCGTCCGAAACCAACGCGATCAGCGTCGCCCAAACGGGTACGCCGCGCAGGAAGTTCTTGGTCCCGTCGATCGGGTCGAGCACCCACGCGCGGCCGGTCGCGGCCGAGCCGCCGCGCTCCTCGCCCAGCACGGCGTCGTCCGGGCGCTCGGCCGCCAGCAGCGACCGGATCGCGTCTTCGACCGCGGTGTCGGCGTCGGTCACCGGGGTGCGATCGGGTTTGCGCTCCACCGCCAGGTCCAGGGCGCGGAACCGCGCTGTCGTGATCGCGTCGGCGGCGTCAGCCAACCGGGTGGCGAGAGCCAGATCATCTTCGTAGGCAGGCACGGTCACGATGTTTTCACGCCTCCGCGCCGTAGAGTTGGCCAGGTGAGCATGGTCCTACTCGCCGAAGACGATCCGGCTATCGCCGAACCGCTCTCCCGCGCCCTCCAACGTGAGGGATACGAGATCCACGTCGTCACCGACGGCCCTTCGGTGCTCGACGCCACCGCCGCTCAGCGCGTCGACCTGCTCGTGCTGGACCTCGGTCTGCCCGGGATGGATGGCCTGGAGGTCTGCCGCCGCCTTCGCGCGCAGGGCACCGAACTGCCGGTCCTGATGCTCACCGCCCGCACCGACGAGGTCGACTTCGTCGTCGGCCTCGACGCGGGCGCCGACGACTACGTCGCCAAGCCGTTCCGGCTCGCCGAGCTGCTCGCCCGGATCCGCGCGCTGCTGCGCCGCCGGGTCCCCGAGGTCCTGGAGGCCGGCGGGGTGCGAATGGACCTCGGCGCCCGGCTGGTCACCGTGGACAACCACGAGGTGCAGCTGGCGAACAAGGAGTTCGAGCTGCTGCGCGTGCTGATGAGCCGGGCCGGGCAGGTCGTCAGCCGCGACGAGATCCTCGCCGAGGTCTGGAACGACCTCGAGTCGAAGACGTCCAAGACGCTCGACATGCACATGTCGTGGCTGCGGCGGAAGCTCGCCATCGCCGCCGACGAGGCCGCCGGCCGGACCAGCAAGACCCACGACGGCGAGCGGCGGATCGCGACCGTCCGCGGTGTCGGTTTCCGCTTCAACGCCGAATAAGCCGTGCGCCGCCGTATTCTCCTGGCCATCCTGCTGGCCGTCGCCGTCACCGCGGCGGTCCTCGGCATCCCGCTGGGCATCGTGGCGAGCTGGCAGATCGAGTCGAGCTACCGCGAGACGCTCGCCGAGAACGCTCGCGCGGCAGCGGCCATTCTGGACACCGAAATCGCCAACGGCGAGGAGATCGACCTCGACCAGGTGCGAGCGGCGGTCCCGGCGAACGGGTTGCTGACCGTCCGGGCGAGCGGCCAGATCGAGAAGCGCTACGGCAGCGACCCGGGCCCCGTCACCGTCACCGAGACGGCCGACCTGGCGCGGGAAGGCAAGGTCCAGATCGCCGTCCCGGCCGGCCCGATGCACGAGCGGCAGACGACGGTGACGCTCGTCGTCGTGCTCCTGGTGCTGCTGTCGGTCGGCACCGGCGCGGTGGTGGCGATCGCGACGGCGCGGCGGCTGGCGAAACCCCTGCGGCATGTCGCCGAACGCGCGGCCCGGCTCGGCGGCGGTGACTTCCGGCCCGACCCTAGCCGCTACGGCGTCGGCGAGCTCGACATGGTCGCCGAGGCGCTGGACGCGTCCGGCACCGCGCTCGCCCAGCTCGTGCAGCGCGAACGCCAGCTCGTCGGCGACGTCTCGCACCAGCTGCGCAGCCGGCTGACGGCGTTGCAGCTGCGGCTGGAACCCCTGACCGTGCACTCGGACGAAGAGGTCGCCGACGAGTCGAAGGCCGCCCAGGAACAGGCCGACCGGCTCGCCGAGGCACTCGACGAGCTGCTCGCGGCGGCCCGCGCGGCGCGCGAGGTCGGCGCGGAACCGGTGGACCTGCCCACCCAGCTGCCCGCGATGGCGCAGGAGTGGCGCGAGCTGCTCCGCTCGGAGGGCCGCAACCTGCGCACGCGCGTGGCCGACGGGCTGATGGCGCGCGCGACGCCCGGCCGGCTCCGCGAGGTCATCGGCGTGCTGCTCGACAACGCGCTGCGCCACGGCTCCGGCACGGTCACCCTCGTCGCCCGCCGCGGCGACGCCGAGGGCACGGTGGTGATCGAGGTCAGCGACACCGGGCCCGGCGTGCCCGACGAGCTGGCCCCGCACATCTTCGAGCGCGGCTTCTCAGGAGGCGGCTCGACCGGCGTCGGGCTGGCGCTGGCCCGGGCCCTGGTCGAGGCGGACGGCGGCCGGCTGGAGCTGTCCAACCGCCGTCCGGCCGTGTTCAGCCTCTTCCTGAAGGTGCCGCGGCCCACCGATGTCCCCGAGGTGCGCTGGCCCGCCGAACGCGTCCCGCGTTAGCCGCCTCAGATCAGCCCTTCACGCAGGGCGTACGCGACCGCGTGCGACCGGTTCCGCAACTGGAACCGGTTCGTCACGTCGTGCAGGATGCTCTTCACCGTGCGCTGCGAATAGCACAGCTCGTCGGCGATTTCCTGCGTTGAAAACCCCGACGCGACGAGCCTGAGCACTTCGGTTTCCCGGTTGCTCATGCCGCCCAGGTGGAGACCGCGCGGCTGGAGCACCTGGCGCTGCAGGCGGGAAACCCGGTTCAGCAGCCGGCCGAGCAGGTCGGGCGGCAGTGCGCCCTCGCCGGCCGCCGCGGCCTTGATCAGCCGGACCAGCACCTCCGGGCCGGCGTCGGCGCGGCGGGCGACCGCGCAGACCCCGTGCTCGACGGCGTTGAGGATCTCGTTGTCGTCGACCTCGCCCGCGACTAGCACGATGCGGGTGAAGCCCTGGTGGCGGAGCGCCGACAGCAGCCGGGTCATCGGCTCGTCGAGCCGGTCGGCGACCAGCAGCGCGACCACGGCCGAGCCGTCCGGGTCGCCGTCCACCACCCGGACGTCGTCGCGCGAACGCAGCGCCACGCAGACGCCGTTGTGCAGGATCGGATCGGTGGCGCGGACCACCACCGGTGTCCGGTCGGATTCGAACATCGTCACCCATTCCCCTCGAACGAGGCGAGGGCCCCACCCCCCGCCTTCACCACAGTGCCCGCCGGAGTGTCCCGGGCACATGGGACCGGCGTCCCGATGTTGCCCGGACGGCCGCCCGTCAGGACCCGCCCAGGCCGGCCTCCCGGGCGCGGACGATCGCCTCGGCCCGGTCGGCGACGTGGAGCTTGGCGAAGACGTTCGAGATGTGGTTCCGCACGGTCTTGGGGCTCAGGCACAGCGTGGACGCGATGAAGCCGTTGCTGTGCCCGGCCGCGATCAGGGACAGGACTTCGCGCTCGCGTCCGGTCAGCTCGGGGAACACCGGCTCGCTCGCCGGCGGCTGGTGGAAGAAGCCGAGGACGCGGTTCGCGATGTCCGGGCCGAAGATGGCTTCCCGCCGCGCGACCGCCTGGACGGCGCGGATGATCTCGTCCGGCTCGGCGTCCTTGAGCAGGTAGCCCCGGGCACCGGCGCGCATCGCCGCGAAGACCGACTCGCTTTCGTCGGCCATCGTCAGCATCAGCACGCCGGTGCCCGGGCTCGCGGTCACGATGTGCCGGGTCGCCTGGATCCCGGACAGGTCGGGCAGGTGCAGGTCCATGACCACGACGTCCGGGCGGAGGGCGGCCGCTGCCTCGATCGCTTCGGCCCCGCCGGCGGCCTCGCCGACGACCTCGATCCCGGGTTCCGCGGCCAGCAGCGTGAGGACGCCGAACCGGAACAGGGGGTGGTCGTCGACGACCAGGACGCGCAGGCGGTCGCCCATCCCCTCACCTCCCTGCCGTCACTCCTGGTAATGGTAGGCGAACGCTGCCGCGTTCTCACGCGCCCAGGTGGCGAAAGTGAGCGGTGGCCTGCCGAGAACGCGCTCGACGGTGTCGAAGACGACGTGTTCGTGCTCGGCGGACTCGCGCTTGAGCGCGAAGAAGCCGTCGACGGCTTCGGCGGGCCAGCCATACCTCCGCATCATGCGTTCGCGGGCCGCGAACTCCGGTTCTTCGACGTACTTCAGCGGACGGCCGAGCGCTTCGGCCAGGATCGCGACCTGCTCGGTGGTGGTGAGGGCTTCGCCGCCGGTGAGCTCGTAGGTCGCGCCTTCGTGGCCGGACGTCGTGAGGGCGAGCGTCGCTACCGCGGCGAGGTCCCGGACGTGGACCAGCGCGGACGCCGGATCGCCGTCGGGCACGTACACCGCGTTCTCCTCGCGGATCGAGCCCAGCCAGGCGAACCGGTTGTCCATGAAGGCACCCGGCCGCAGGATCGTCCAGGCCGGGCCCGCTTCGCGGATGGCCTGCTCGGCTTCGGCGTGGGCGCGGGTGATCGGATCGGTCTGTCCGAAGTGGACACCCGAGGTGGACAGCTTGACGAGGTGCGTGACACCGGCGCGGGCGGCCGCCTGAGCGACCGCCGCTTCGCGGTCGGCGCTGTGGCCCTGGGTCAGGACGAACACGCGGTCGGCGCCGTCGAGCAGCGCGGGCAGGTCCGCGGTGCCGAGGTCGCCGCGGACGGCTTCGGCGCGCGGATCGATCCGGGCCTTCGCCGGGTCGCGGGTCAGGGCGCGGACGGCGGCGCCGGTGTCCAGGAGAGCGGGGACGAGGGCGCGGCCGACCTTGCCGGTGGCGCCGAGGACGAAGATCACGATGGGGCTCCTTCTCAGTGGTGGGTGCGCAGCGGCACGTGCGGCAGCGCGAACGCCGTGACGAGGCCGAGCGCGAGCACGGGCAGCAGGGCGAGGAAGACGCCGTGCGGGCCGGTGTCGTAGGCGAAGCCGAGTGCGACCGGGCCGAGGGCCGAGCCGAGCGCGCGGGCGAGGTTGACGGCCGCGGCGACCGCGCCGCGGTCCGCGGGTGGTGCGGTGTTCTGCGTGGCCATGGCGAGGACCTGCAGGTTGAGCCCGGCGGCGAGGCCGAAGACGACCAGGCAGCCGAGGACCAGCGGCAGTTCGTCCACGGTGAGCAGGCCGAGCACCGCGAGCAGGCCGAGCGCCATGCTCAGCCGCGGTGCCCAGCGGTACGCGCCGGTGCGGGCGATGACCTTGCTCGCGATCACGGAGGAAAGCGATACGGCGAGCGTCATCGGCACCAGCCGCAGCCCGCCCTCGGCTGGCCCCGTGTCGGCCTGCAGGAAGACCGCGATGTAGTTGACCGAGCCGAGGAACGCGAACCCGGCGAGCACGCTGAGCAGCACGGACACGGTGAACGTCCGGTCGCGGAACAAGCGCGGCGGCAGCACCGGGGCGGCCGCTTTCCGCTCGGTGACGGCGAACGCGACGGCCGAAGCCGCACCGAGGGCGATCGACCACGGCGTGAGCAGCGTGAAGCCGGTGATCGCGATGCCGAGCAGGACGACGCCGGTGAAGTCGAACGGCGCGGCTTTCCGGCGCCGCGGCAGGTCGAGGGTCTTGAGCAGGCCCACGGCGACCAGGCCGAGCGGCAGGTTGACCAGGAAGATCGACCGCCAGCCGGCCAGGCCGGTGAGCAGGCCGCCGACGACCGGGCCGGACAGCGACGCGACGGCGAAGCAGATCGAGAACCACCCGAAGTACTTCGCACCTTCGCGCGGCGTGAACATTTCGCCGAGCGAAGCGCCGACGGAGACGAAGAGACCACCGGAGCCCGCGCCCTGGAGGACCCGCCCGGCGATCAGCAGCCCGGCTGTCGGCGCGAGGCCGCAGGCGAGCGAACCGAGCAGGAAGACGGCGAGTGCGGCCAGGAGCACGCGTTTGCGGCCGAAGACGTCACCGAGCTTGCCGTACAGCGGCGCGGTGACGCTGCCGGCGAGCAGGTAGGCGGTGGTGACCCAGGCGTAGGCGCCGGTGCCGCCGAATTCGGCGGCGATCCGGGGGAGCGCGGTGGCGACGACCTGGGCGTCGAGCATCGCGAGGAAGACGGACAGGAACAGGCCGAATACGGCCGTTTTGGCGCGCGAAGGCGCGATTGTTGTCAAGGAATGTCCAAGTGAAGAAAAGGGGGACAGGAGAGGCGGACGTGCTTCAGGCACGTCCCGTCGAGTCGGGAAAAGGCTTCATCGTCATCCGCGGGGCGGATGCGACCTCTTCGCGCTCGGAAACCACCTCGAATCGTCCCGCTCGCCCGGCCGAACCCGGACGGCGTCCTCACGAAGGAACACTGACGAGCATGACTCTAAACAACTACATGTAAAAAGACAAGCACTTCTCGGAGGGTCTCAGCCCGGATGGGGCTCAGTGCAGGCGGGTGACCTGGTCGTTGTCCCGCCGTCGCTCGCCCAGCTCGTCCGGGAACACCCACTTCTTGAAGCCCCAGAAGCGGAAGAACATCGCCAGCAGCATGCCGATGATCGAGCCGCTCGCGAAGTCCGCGATCTCCTGGACCAGGAACGTCACGTGCGGGACCTCGAGGTCGAGCACGTACCGCGAGATGATCAGGGGGACCAGGTTGACGCCCACCGCGATGCCGCTGATGACGAAGAACAGCGCGGCTTCGTGGTGCCGCTCGCGCCCGCCGCGGGTCCGGAAGGACCACTCGCGGTTGAGGATGTAGGACACGATGGTCGCGACGATGATCGCGATCGCCTTCGCCGTCGTCGGTTTCGGCTCCAGCACCGTCAGCTTCAGCGTGTACCAGACGCCGTTGTCGACCAGGAACGTCGTGCCGCCCACGATCGCGAACTTCAGCAGCTCCCGGTGCTTGATCAGCACCGAACGCAGTGGTTCCGGCGTGCGTTTGAGCACGGTTTCCACAACGGTCACACCAGGCAGTCTAGGAGAGCGCCGGGGTGCCCAGCGGCTCAGGCGGCCTTGCTGTCGTGAATGTCCGGATCTTCCGCGGCCTCGGCCGGCACCGCGCGCGGGCGGCCGTCCTCCTCCGGGAACACCCATTTCTTGAAGGCCCACCACCGGAACGCCGTGCCCAGCAGCGTGCCGATGATGATTCCGCTGACGAAGTCGGCCACTTCGACGCCGAACGGCGACAGCCGCGGTGTCTGCAGGTCCAGCACGTACCGCGAGAACCACTGCGGCAGCGCGTTCAGGCCCAGCGCGACGCCGCTGAGGACGAAGAACAGCGCGGCCTCGTGCGCCCGCTCCCGGCCGCCGCGGGTGCGGAACGACCACTCGCGGTTGGCGACGTAGGAGAAGATCGTCGCCACGAGGACGCCGACGATCAGCGCCGTCACCGGGTGGGTCCGCAGCACGGTGAACTTCAGGCTGTAGTTCACGGACATCGTGATCACGAAGCTGATCCCGCCGACGACGGCGAAGCGGAGGAGCTCGCGGTGCTTCTTCAGCAGTTCGCGCACCGCGCGGACGCTACCCCGTCGACCAGCCGAAAGCCTTTTCGGGGGTGACGGTCGGTGGTTTGTCACCCGGTTTTCCGGTCGGGCGCGGCGGGGCGCTGGTCGTTGTCGAGGACACCGGCGGCTCGGTCGGCGGCTCGGGTTTCGTCGTCGCCGGCGGGGTCGGGGACGGCTTGGACGGCGCCGGCTTCGAAGGTTTCGTCGGTGCCGTCGACGTCGTGGGCGAAGGCGTGGTCGTCGGCACCGGGTCGTGGTCGCACCAGTGGCGCCAGCAGCCGAAGTTCACCGTCACCGGCGGTGCCGACGCCCGGCCGAGCCGGGCGGTGATCGTCACGCGGCCGTCGTCCGGCCTGCCGTCCAGCCGCACCCACAGGTTGACGTGCTGGCCGGGCGCCAGCGTGCCACGCGTCGTGCAGCTCGCGCCGCCGCCGGCCGGCGTGCACGGGAAGCCGCGCAGGCTCCACCACTGCCACAGCGGGTGGTCGAAGGTGACCGTGACCGGCTTGGTCGTCTCGCCGGTGTTGCGGACCCGCACGTAGACCAGGGGGTGGCGGGTCCAGGGGAACGCCGAGAGCCCGTCGCCCACGGCTTCCAGGGCCACCGCGTCCGGCGGCTGCTTCACGGTGACCTTGACGCTCACCGCGACGTTGATCTGCACACCGGCGGTGACCGACCCGGTGACCGTGCCGCCTTCAGCGTCCTCGTCGGCCTGGAGCCGGAAGTTCAGCGTCGCACTCTGACCGGGCTGCAAGCCGGTGCCCGTCTTGCACGTGATCGTGCCCTCGCCGCCCGGGCAGTTCACCGAGATCGGGCCGGGGGCCTGGGCGAACGCCATCGGCGCGCTGCCCCCGCCCGTGTCGATCGCGCGCACGCCCCGCGGGAGGTTCAGCGCGACGGCCACCGGGTCGGACGGGCTGCCGCCGTCGTTGCGCACCGTGACCGGCAGGGTCATCGCGGTGCCGGGGCTGAGCTCGACGCCGCCCGGCGGGGTCGTCGCGGACATCGACGGCGGTACCGGCGCGGGCGGTGCCGGGACCGGCGCCTGCGGCGGTGCCGGCGGCACGACGGGTGGCGGCGCGGGTGCGACGGAAGGAGTCGCCGGCGGCGCCGGCGGCTGAACCGGCTGAACCGGCGGAGGCGCGACGGGCACGACCGGAGCGGGCGGCTGCGGCTTCGGTGCGGGTGGCTGGACCGGCTGGACGGGCGGTGGCACCTGGGCGGCGGCCGGGATCTGCTGCGTCCCGCCGCCGGCGGCGAGCGCGATGACGACGGCCGCGACGACCGCCACGCCGGAGGCGGCGACCCCGGCGAACTGGCGGGGGCCGGCGGCCGCGGCACCCGCGGCGGCCTTGCCCCCGGCCGCCGCGGCGGCGACGGACGCGCCCGCGGTGGCCGCGCTCGCCTTCGCGGCACCGATGGTGGCGAGGTAACCCAGCGCCGCGCCGCCCAGGACGATCGGGGCGATGATCGCGTGCAGCCCGCCGTTGACGTCGGCGAGCTCCGCCGCGAGGGCCCGGCAGTTCTCGCACTCGTCGAGGTGGCTTTCGACCTGGGCGCGTTCGCGTTTGGACAGTCCGTCGCGGGTCCACGCGCCGAGCCGCTCGGCGCAGGCGCGGCAGCGTTCCCCGGCGTTTTCCTGCAGGTGGACCTGCAGGTACGCCTGGCGGAGCCCTTCGCGGGCGCGGTAGGCGAGCGCGGAGACGCCGTTCGCGGTCAGGCCCAGCAGCGGTGCGACCTCGGCCGGGCTCTGCTGCTCGATCTCGGTGTGCCAGAGCACCGCCTGCCAGCGTTCCGGCAGCCGCGCGAACGCCCTGGCGGCCATCGTCCGCTCCAGCCCGGCGACGGCGGTGTCGGAGAACTGCACGGTCAGCGCCTCGGCCGCGGCCCCGCCGACCTCGGTCATGTCCTCGTTGAGGTCGACCCGGCGCTCCTTGCGGGTGCGGTCGTACGCCGTGTGACGCAGCGCGGTCAGCAAGTACGCCCGGAAGGCGGACTCCGGTCCCTTGCCGCCACGGAGAGTGTCGAGCACCTTGGCGAACGCCTCGGACACGAGATCGTCGGCTTCGGAGCTCGAGCGGGCCAGCTGACGGGCCAGATTGTGGGCCGCGCCGGTGTGCCGTTCGTAGAGCGTCCCGTACGACGCGATCTCCCCGGAACGAACCTCCGCGATCAGCTCGGCGTCACTCTTTCCGCTGAGATCGGCGGGAACGGTGGACACGGCACTCCTCGGTCGGCTAGGGGCCCCGACCAGCCATAACAGGTGATCCGGGGCGCCAGGCCAGTGTGACTGACCCGCCCCGTGTGGTCACGTCGTGGTCGGCGTGTTGACTCCGACGGCGGAGCAAAATCACCCACCTCCGGGTTGCGCCGGGGAAAAGCTTTGCGACAAAAACTGGTCAGTACGCGTCACGGCGTCCGCCGGGACACGTCCTCACCGTGAAGAACCCAGCAAGATCGACACGGACCGGACGAAAGGGGCGGGTGGCCAGTGGACGTTCCGGCTACGCGGTCCGGCCCCGAGGACGTCCCACGCGCCGCCCAGGCCGAGCGTGACCGTTCCCTGCGCGCGCTGCGGGCGCGCTGGCGCACGGCCAGCCTGGCCGCCGGCTGGCGCTTCCCCAGCGACTGGGCCCTCCCCGAGGTCGACGCCGTCTGCGCGGCCGTGATGACCAAGGGCCGCGTCGAGGCCGCCGAAACCGCGCTCGCCGGGCTGGCCAGGGCACGGGCGGCGGCCGGCGCGGGGCTCGCGGAGACCCTCGCCGACCTCGCCGCGCTGCACGCCGTGCTCGGCCACCGCGGCGAAGGCTTCATCGTGCCGGACGTCGACGCCACGCCGGCGCGGCTGCTCCGGACCACCGCACTGGCCTGGGCGGACGTCGCCACCGACCAGCTCGTGCACACCGAGGTCACCGACTCGCTGACCGGCCTGCCGACGGCGGCCTACCTGCGGACCCGGCTCGTGGAGGTCTACCGCGCCGCCGCCGCGGGCGAGCGGCCGGCGGCCGACGACCACGTGCTGCTCGTCGTCTCGCTCGACCTCAGCGCCGTCGCCGGGTTCCCGCGGCTGACCGGGATGATCCTGGTCGCGGACGCGCTGCGGGCGGTGTTCGACAGCGGGCAGAGCGTCGCTTCGCTCGGGCCGTCCGTCGTCGCGGCCCTGGTCCCGAAGGACGAGCGCGTCGCTTCGCACGGCGTCGCGCTGCGAAGGGCGTTGCACGAGCGGCTTTCGGTCGACGCACAGCTCGCGGACGCCGGCCGGCCCCGCGTGTCGGCGGTGCGGCTGCCCGCCACCCACGAGCTGGCGTGCGACCTGCTGGCCCACCTCGCGCGGGCCTAGAACACGCGAAAAGTTCGGTTCCGCCCGGACCCTTCCGACCGGGACCGGGCCGGTCATGATTTCCTGGTGCGGTGACCCGGACCGTATCCACCGACGTCGACGGCTCAGTCGCGGCCAGATCCCAGCACCGGCTGGCCCTGCGGAAGTCACTCGCCCGGCTGTCCGTCCGCCCGCGGTCGATCCTGATCCTGTCGGTGATCCCGCTGGTCGCGATCGGGTACGGCATCTACGGCTGGCAGCACGACTGGGTGCTCGGCGTCGACAGCGCGGTCTATCGCGCCGGCGCCCTGACGCTGCTGCACGGCGACTCCCTCTACGACGCCAACACGCTGCCCAGTGAGCCGTGGTGGGCGCTGCTGCCGTTCACCTACCCGCCGACGGCCGCGCTGATGTTCATCCCCCTGGCCGCGTTCCCGACGCAGATCTCCTGGGGCCTGATCACCGCCGTCTCGCTGGGGGCGATGGCGCTGTCGATCCGGATCGCGATCGGCGCGCTGCCCCGCCCGGCCGCGGACGGACCGCGCTGGTGGGCCTCGCCCGCCCGCTCGACCATCGTGTTCTTCCTGGTCTTCCTCGCCCTCGAGCCGGTGTGGCGGACGATCTTCCTCGGCCAGATCAACCTGATCCTGATGGCCATGATCCTGCTGGACATGCTGGTCATCGGCGCCCGCGGCAGTCGCTGGGGCGGCGTGCTGGTCGGCGTCGCGGCGGCGATCAAGCTGACGCCGCTGGTGTTCCTCGGCCACCTGTTCATCACCGGCCGCCGCATGGACGCCATCCGCGGGTTCGCGACGTTCGTGCTGCTCCAGGGCCTGATGTTCCTGATCAACTCGCACGACGCGGCCAAGTACTGGACCGTGACGCTGCCGGACACCGGCCGGATCGGGCCGGTGCACTGGGCGGGCAACCAGTCGCTGAACGCGCTGATGAACCGGGCCACCGACCTCGCGCCGTGGGCATCGAAGGCGGCGATGGGCATCGGCTTCCTGCTGGCGATCCCGGCGCTGTGGCTGCTGATGCGCTTCCACCGGAAGGGCCAGGCGCTGGCCGCGTTGCTGGTCACGGCGTTCTGGACGCTGCTGATCTCGCCGATCTCGTGGACCCACCACTGGGTGTGGGTGATCCCGCTGATCGTGCTGCTGGTCTCGCGGCTGCCGAAGACCACCCCGAAGACGGCGTGGAAGCGCTGGGTCGGGACCGGCCTGGTGGGGTTCGTGTTCGTCAGCTGCGTGCTGCTGATCCTGCCGAACGGCCGCAACGTCGAGCTGCACTGGAAGGTGTGGCAGAACATCCTGGGGGACGCCTACATCCTGATGCCGGTCGTGCTGGCCGCGGCGCTGATCCTGCGCTGGGGGCTGCAGCGGCGGGCCAGGAAGAAGGCCGCTCCGGACGAGCATGTCGACGTCGCGACCGGCGTCTGAGGCGCGCACCGGCCGTCTCCTCGCCGGGGCTCTCGCGCTTCTCGTTTTCGCCCTCGGCGTCGTCGTCTGGCTGGCCGGCTGGCACGTGGGCGCGGACAGCGCCGTGTACCGCGCGGGGGCGCTGACCCTGCTGCACGGCGACCCGCTCTACACGCGGGACGTGCTGACCGCGCTGCCGGGCTGGGTGCGCCTGCCGTTCACCTACACCCCGGCCGCCGCGCCGCTGTTCCTGCCGCTCGCCCTGGTGCCGTCGGGCCTGGTCTGGGGCGTGATCGCGGTTTTGTCGGTGGTCGCCGTTATGGTCGTGATCACGGTGGTTTCGTCGTCGCCGGGGCGCTCACTCGCTTGGTGGGCGCTGCCGGCGGGAACGGCCGCCGCGCTGGCGCTGGAACCGGTGTGGAAGACGCTGTTCCTGGGCCAGATCAACTTGATACTGATGGCGTTCGTGGTGCTGGACGTCCTGGTGCTGTCGGCCAGGCGGTCGCGGTTCGCGGGTGTGCTGATCGGCGTGGCGGCGGCGATCAAGCTGACCCCGCTGATCTTCGTGCCGCACCTGTTCTTCACCGGCCGGTGGAAGGACGGGCTGCGCGCGGTGGGCACGTTCGTGGCACTCGAAGCGGTGATGTTCGCGGTCATCCCGGTCGACGCGGCGCGGTTCTGGCGGGATTCGGCGACCGACCCGAGCCGGGTCGGGTCGGTGCACTGGATCTTCAACCAGTCGCTCAACGGGCTGGTCAACCGGGCTTCGGCGCTGGCCCCCTGGTCGCTGGCGGTGGCGGCCGGGGTGGCGGCGATGCTCGCCGTACCCGCGGTGTGGCTGGTGGTGCGGCTGCACCGGCGCGGTGAGAACGCGGCCGCGTTGCTCGTGACGGCGTTCTACGGGCTGCTGCTGTCGCCCGTGTCGTGGTCGCACCACTGGGTCTGGTGCGTGCCCTTGATCGCGCTGCTGGTGGTCAAGGCGCGGTGGTGGGCCGCGGCGGCGGTCGCGGTGCTGTTCGCCTCGCAGATCGTGATGCTCGTGCCCAACGGCGGGGACGCGGAGTTCGGCTGGGGCCTGGGCTGGTCGGTCCTGGGCAACCTCTACGTGCTCGCCGCGGCGCTCGCGATCCTCGGGCTGGCGCTGCGGGAACTGCGGATGTCGCGGCGGTCCGCGCAGGTCGCCGCCGTCGCGCCCGGTCTCGCGCAGTAGCCTGAGGCCACCATGGACAAGAACACCGGTCTGCCCGTCGTGGGCATGGTGGGCGGCGGCCAGCTCGCCCGGATGACGCACCAGGCGGCGATCTCCCTCGGCCAGTCCCTGCACGTGCTCGCCGCGAGCGAGAACGAAGCCGCGGGGCTCGTCGCGGGCGACGTCACACTGGGACACCACACCGACCTCGACGCGCTGCGGAAGTTCGCGGCCTCGGTCGACGTGCTCACGTTCGACCACGAGCACGTGCCGGGCGAGCACCTCCTCACCCTGGCGATGGAGGGCCACGTCATCCGGCCGGCGGCGAGCGCGCTCGGCTTCGCGCAGAACAAGCTGGTGATGCGCGAGATGATGGCCGGGCTCGGCGTCCCGGGCCCCGCCTTCGCCGAGGTGTCCACTGTGGACGACGTGCTCGCGTTCGGCGGCGAGCACGGCTGGCCGGTCGTGCTCAAGGCGGCGACCGGGGGCTACGACGGCCGCGGCGTCTGGATGCTGGACACCGCGCAGCACGCCCGCGAGACCGTGCCGGAGCTGCTCGAAGCGGGCACGGCCCTGCTGGTCGAGGAGAAGGTGGCGATGCGGCGGGAACTGGCGGCGCTCGTCGCGCGCTCGCCCTTCGGCCAGGGCGCGGCGTACCCGGTGGTCGAGACGGTGCAGACCGGCGGCATCAACACCGAGGTCCTCGCCCCGGCCCCGGGGCTCGGCGACGACCGGGTGCACGAAGCCCAGGACCTGGCGCTGCGGATCGCGTCGACGCTGGACGTCACCGGGCTGCTCGCGGTCGAGCTGTTCGAGACGGACACCGGGCTGCTGGTGAACGAGCTGGCGATGCGCCCGCACAACTCCGGGCACTGGACCATGGACGGCGCGCGCACGTCGCAGTTCGAGCAGCACCTGCGGGCGGTGCTCGACTACCCGCTGGGCCGGACGGACCTGATCGCGCCCGCGTGCGTGATGGCGAACGTGCTGGGCGCGTCCGAGCTGCCCGAGATGGGGCCGGACGAGCGGCTGCACCACCTGTTCGCGCGGTACCCGGAGGTGCGGGTGCACCTCTACGGCAAGCAGGAGCGGCCGGGGCGCAAGCTCGGGCACGTCAACTTCACGGGCGAGCGCATGGAAGACCTGCGCAACCGTGCGCTGCTGTCGGCGCACTGGCTGTCCCACGCCGTCTGGCTCGACGGCTACGAGATCCACTAGGAGATCAGGTATGGCGCCGCAGGTGGGCGTGATCATGGGCAGCGACTCGGACTGGCCGGTGCTGGAGGCGGCCGGCGCGGCGCTGGACGAGTTCGGCGTCGAGTACGAGGTCGGCGTCTACTCGGCGCACCGCACGCCGCAGCGCATGCTGGACTACGCGACTTCGGCGGCCTCGCGCGGGTTGAAGGCGATCATCGCGGGCGCGGGCGGCGCGGCCCACCTCCCCGGCATGGTGGCCTCGGCGACGGTGCTGCCGGTGATCGGCGTCCCGGTGCCGCTGAAGTACCTCGACGGCATGGACTCGCTGCTGTCGATCGTCCAGATGCCGGCGGGCGTCCCGGTGGCGACGGTCTCGGTCGGCGGCGCGCGCAACGCGGGCCTCCTGGCGGTCCGCATCCTGGCGGCGTCCGACGAGGGCCTGCGGGCGAAGATGGCGCGCTTCCAGCAGGACCTGGAGAAGCTGGTCCTGGACAAGGACGCGGCCCTGCGCGAGAAGACGGGTCACTAGCGGCTCGTTCAGTCGAGCTCGCCGATCAGCTGCTGCCGCAGTTCGCGCTTGAGCACCTTCCCGGCGGCGGACACCGGGATCTGCTCGACCACGTGGATCTCCCGCAACCGCTTGTAGGGCAGCACTTTCTCGTTCACCGCGGCCATCAGCTCGCCGGCGTCCAGCGAGCCCCGCGGCACCACGAAAGCGACCGGCAGCTCGCCCACCTCCACGTCGGGGCGGCCGACGACCGCGGCGGCCGCGACACCCGGCATCGTGATGAGCAGCTCCTCCAGCTCGCGCGGGAAGACGTTGTACCCCTTGTACAGCAACATGTCCTTCTTGCGGTCCACGATGGCCAGGTAGCCGTCGGTGTCGAGGACGCCGATGTCGCCGGTGTGCAGCCAGCCGCCGGCCAGGGCGGCCGCCGTCTCCTCGGGGCGGTTGCGGTAGCCGAGCATGATCTGCGGCCCGCGCAGGCAGACCTCGCCGCGCTCGCCCGCGGGGAGCGGGTCTTCGCCGCCCTCGGCCGGGACGATCTTGACCTCGGTGTCGAAGATCGGCACGCCCACCGAGCCGACCTTGCGGGTGCCCGAGCGGTACGTCGGCGCGATCACCGCGCCCATCGTCGCCTCGGTGAGGCCGTAGCCCTCGGTGACCACCACGCCCGGGAACCGCTCGCGCAGCGCGGTGATCATCGCGTGGTTCATCGGCGCCGCACCCGAACCGATCGCGCGAACCGACGAGAGATCGGCGGTGGGGAACGACGGCGTCGCGAGCAGTGCGGCGAACAGCGCCGGAGCCCCGCCCATGCCGGTGACGCGCAGCCGTTCGGCGTCGGCGACGTACGCCGCCGGGTCGAAGCGCGAGTGCAGGACGACCGTGGTCCCGGCGATCACCAGCGAGTTCATCCCGCCGACGATGCCCATGGCGTGGAACCACGGCGTCAGGTTGATCACGACGCCGTTGCCCAGGCGCGACGGCCACTCGTCCTCGCCGCCGATCTGGTCGAGGGTGACGTCCCCGTGCGCGTCCACGGCCGGTACCGAGCCGGTGGCCCAGCAGGCGTGCTGGAGGGTGTTGACCACGACGTTGCGGTGCGACAGCCGCACGCCCTTCGACCGGCCGGTGGTGCCGCCGGTGTAGGCGAGGTGCGCGAGGTCTTCGTAGAGGTCGACCTCGACGTCGGGGCGCGTCTCCGGCTGGCCGGCGTGGAACGCCTCGAACTCGACAGCGCCCTCGGCCAGGTCGCCGGTGGGCTGGACGACGACGCTGAACCGCGCCGGGATCCGGTCGGCGACGCTCGCCAGCGCGGCCGCGACCGGGCCGTACGTCACGACGGCGACGGCCTCGCAGTCGGCGAGCTGGAAGGCGAGGTCGTCCGGCGGGAGCAGCGGGTTCGCCGGGCTGAAGGTGGCCCCGGCCAGCAGCGTGCCGTAGTAGGCGACCGGGAAGGCCAGGCAGTTCGGCAGGTGCAGTGCCACGACGTCGCCGCGGCCGAGGCCGCGGTCGCGCAGGGCGTTGGCGAACCGGCACGCGGCGCGGTAGGTCTCGGTGAAGGTGAGGCTTCGGCCGTCGTGGGCGAAGGCGGTCCGGTCGCCCCAGCGCGCGGCACCCGCCGCCAGGATCGAACCGACCGGGACTTCGGGGTAGTCGAGGGAGGCGGGCAGACCGGGCGGCGTCGTCGGCGCGGTGATCGGCATCACCCGACCATACGAATTCTGCGGTCAACGCCACAAGGACGACGCAGGTGAACGAGCGCTAACATCGACCGAACCCCTCCCGACGTTGCAGAGAAGGTGACCGGAAGTGACCGACGGCCTGTACCAGCTTGCCGAGGAGCACGAGGAGCTGCGGGCCGCGGTCCGGGCTCTGTCCGAGAAGGAGATCGCGCCGTACGCGGCCGAGGTCGACGAGAACGAGCGCTACCCGATCGAGGCGTACAACGCCCTGGTCAAGTCCGGCTTCAACGCCGTCCACATCGGCGAGGAGTACGACGGCCAGGGCGCGGACGCCGTGGGCGCCTGCATCGTGATCGAAGAGGTCGCCCGGGTGGACGCGTCGGCGTCGCTGATCCCGGCGGTGAACAAGCTCGGCACCCAGCCGATCATCCTGTCCGGTTCGGAGAGCGTGAAGAAGCTGGTGCTCCCGTCGATCGCGTCGGGCGAGGCTTCGGCGTCGTACGCGCTGTCGGAGCGCGAGGCGGGCTCGGACACCGCGTCGATGCGCACGCGCGCCCGGCTCGACGGTGACCACTGGGTGCTCAACGGCACCAAGTGCTGGATCACCAACGCGGGTGAATCTTCGTGGTACACGGTGATGGCCGTGACCGACCCGGACGCGGAGAAGAAGGCCAACGGCATCTCGGCGTTCGTCGTCCACAAGGACGACCCGGGCTTCTCGGTGGGCCCGAAGGAGAAGAAGCTCGGCATCAAGGGCTCCCCGACGCGCGAGATCTACTTCGAGAACTGCACGATCCCCGAGGACCGCATCATCGGCGAGCCGGGCACGGGCCTGAAGACGGCGCTGCGCACGCTGGACCACACCCGCCCGACGATCGGCGCGCAGGCGCTGGGCATCGCGCAGGGCGCGCTCGACGCGGCGGTGGCGTACGTGAAGGACCGCAAGCAGTTCGGTAAGTCCATTGCCGAGTTCCAGGGTGTTCAGTTCATGATTGCCGACATGGGGACGAAGATCGAGGCTGCTCGGCACCTGGTCTACGCCTCGGCTGCCGCGTCCGAGCGGGGGGACAAGCGGGCTGGGTTCATGGCTTCGGCTGCCAAGACTTATGCGTCCGATATCGCCATGGAGGTGACCACGGATGCTGTTCAGCTCTTCGGTGGGGCTGGGTATACGCGGGACTTCCCGGTTGAGCGGATGATGCGGGATGCCAAGATCACGCAGATTTACGAGGGCACCAACCAGATCCAGAAGGTCGTCATGGCCCGCGCCCTGCTCAAGGGCTGATTCCCCCGCTTCGATCGACGCCCCCCGGCCCCACCGTGCCGGGGGCGTCGGCCGTCAACGCCGGCTGTCAGGCCCCTGGGGCGGGCTGAGTTTCGCCACATGAGACATAACCCACCGCCGGGGCGGATTTCGGCTTCCGCGGTGTCACCCTCGAAGGATGTACTGGCCGGTTCCGGCGTCCTGGACGCCCCACGACGAAGCCGAGCTGGTCGCCGGCTGGCGGCTGTGGCTCGAGCTGTCCGATCGCGCCTGGCCGACCGCCGCCTGGGATGGGACCCCGGCCGGCGCCGTCCGGCAGCTGCGTGACCTGCTGGGCGCGTGCGACGAGATCGAGACCGCCTACCGCGCGGCTGCCGATGAGCCGTCGCCCGGGTTCCTGAGCCTGACGCAGGGGCTCGCCGTCACGGCCGGCTCGGCCATCTCGCTGTGGTTCGACGACTTCGACCAGCTCGACGGCGAGCGCGCGGCCCTGCTGCACGAGGACCTCGCCCGGTTCGCCGAGCAGGCGGAACAGGTACTGACGCTGCTCGCGGTCAACGGCGGCTGGGCCGGCCTCGACGAGGTGCGGCGCCGTCCCGCCTAGGCCCCGGCCGGCGTCGGATCGGTGCCGCCCTCTTCGACGGGCCGGAACCGCCGGCCGCCGAGTGCGTCGTCCAGCGGGCGGTCCAAGGTCAGCTCCGGGCCGGGGCCGATCGCCCAGCCGAGCTCGACGACGGTGTCGACCTCCTCCCGGTACTCGGCCAGGTGCGTGACGTCCCCGCCGTCCATCGACCATTCGCCGCCGACGGTCAGGTGCAGCCGGCCGATCAGCATGCCCGGTGCCGGGAGGTGCCAGCCGAACCGGTGGACGACGAACTCCGTGCTCCAGCTCGCCCAGTACATCCAGCCCGAACCGTCGGCGCGGAAGCCCAGTTCGGTGTACTCGGGTGAGCCGGGGTGGACCTCCTGGTCCGACCAGTAGCCGATCAACCGCGTGTCCACCCCGGGATCGTCCCATCCTGGCGGCGCCCGCTCGAGTCCCCTGCGACGGCCGGTAGCCGGGTGGTCGCGGATCCACCCCGGGATCGGCTCAACGTCGCAACGACGTTGCGCCACCCGGCCCAGCGGATCATGGGGCTGGCTGGGTACCCAGAAGGCATGAACCGGACAGAGGCCACCGCCGAAAGAGGCGAGAAGAGCAACACCGCGCAACTGCTCGGCCGGGCCGGCATGGCCTGCTACGGCGTCGTACACCTTGTCCTCGCCTACCTCGCCCTGCAGGTCGCCTTCGGCAGCAGTGAGCAGGCGGATCAGAAGGGCGCACTGGAGCAGATCGGCTCGTCGGCGTTCGGGCAGGTTCTGCTCTGGGTCGTCGCCATCGGGCTGGTCCTCTTCGGGCTGTGGCAGTTCCTGATGGCCGCCACCGGCTACGAGTGGGTCAGCGGCGGGAAGCGGACGCGCAAGCGGATCGGCGCCGCCGCCCGCGGTGTCGTCGTGCTCGTGCTCGGCTTCACCGCCTTCCGGCTCGCCACCGGCAGCAGCAGCGGCGGATCGAGCGGCCAGAAGCAGCAGGAGTTCACCGGCAAGCTGCTGTCGCTGCCGGCCGGGCCGGCCTTGGTCGTCCTCGTCGCGGCTGCCGTCCTGGGGGTGGCGATCGCCGCCGGGATCAAGGGTGCGAAGCAGAAGTTCCTCGAAGACCTCAACACGTCCGAGCTGCCGGGCCGGTCGCGCCGCTGGGTCGGCTGGCTGGGCACCACCGGCTACCTCGCCAAGGGTCTCGTCCTCGCCGTGGTCGCGATCCTGCTGGCCATCGCCGGGTTCAACGCCGACGCGCACAAGGCGGGCGGCCTGGACGCGGCGCTCAAGACGCTCGCCGCCCAGCCCTTCGGCACCGTGCTGCTGACCGTGGTGGCCCTGGGGCTCGCCGCGTTCGGGGTCTACTGCTTCCCCGCCGCTTGGACGCACAAGCGCTGAGTGGTGCCTGTCGGTTTCCTGTCGATCACTGTCCGGAGCTTCGAGATGGGTGCCCGGTGCCCTACTTTGGGCCGGGTCAGTTGAAACTTCACCTACCTGGGAGCTGAAACCGGATGTTCGGACGATTCAAGGACGTGGCCCTGTTGCTGGGGAGGATCGGCGTCGCGGTCGTCTTCCTCGCGCACGGGCTCCAGAAGTGGAACAACGGCATCGGCGGCACGGCGAAGTTCTTCGAAATGTCGGGCATCCCGCTGCCCACGGCCGCCGCGGTCTTCGCGATGACCGTCGAGATCCTCGGCTCGCTCGCGTTCATCGCCGGCTTCCTGCTGCCGCTCGTCGGCATCGGCTACGTCGTGATCTCGGTCGGCGCGCTGCTCTCGGTGCACATCGACAACGGCCTGACCGGCCAGGGCGGCTACGAACTCGTCCTGGTGCTCGCGCTCGCCGGCCTCGCCCTCGGCTTCAACGGCGGCCGGCTCTCGCTCGACCACCTGCTGTGGGGCCGCAAGCGCGCCCGCCGCGACGCCGGCGTCGGCGAACTCCAGAACGCCTGACCTCAAGTCCGTGAAGGCCACCTTCAGGAACTTCAAGTTCCTGAAGGTGGCCTTCACGGCTTTACGCCGGGAGGTCGGCCGTGGTGCGTTCGGCGTCGCGGCGGGCGGCCAGCTTCGCCGGGTCGGCGTTGCTCACGTGGACCAGGTGGGCGCCCGCGGCCAGGGGGACGAGCAGGCCGTCGAGGATGCCTTCCGGGCCGTCCCACTCCCGGGTGGACAGCACGCGGTCGTCCGCGGTGAGGCCCAGTTTCGCCGCGCGCGCCCTGGCCTCGGCCAGCACTTCGTCCACTGTGGACTCGAAGAGGGCCGTCGTCCCGCCGGGGATCCGGAAGAGCGGGCTGTACTGGTCGCCCGCGGCCCGTGACTCCGTCAGGTAGTCGAACGCGCCGCCGCCCGGCGGCTCGGCCAGCCCGCGGCCCATCGGGTCCAGCGTCACGACGGCGGTCGCCGCCGCGCCGGTCGGCTCCGGGTCGTCCGGCCCGACGAACGCCAGCCGGGCGCCGGCGCCCTCGGTCACCACGCGCGCCCCGCACCACCAGGCCCCGAGCAGGACGCCGACGGTCTGCCAGTGCGCCGGGAGCTGCACGGCCACGGCGTCGCCCGGTTCGATGTCGAACTCCTCGGTCAGCCAGTTGGCCGTCTTCGCCGCCCAGTTGGCGGTCGTCGCCACGGACAGCTCGACGCGGCTGCCCAGCTGGTCGTCGTAGTGGGTGATCAACGGTTTGGCGGGCGAGGCCAGCAGCGGCCGCAGCAGCTCGTCGGTCAGGCTCATGGGACAAGGCTAAGGCGCGGACCACGGGCTTCGCCGGTTGACACGCGATCAGTGAACTGAGTAGCTTTGCTTTGCAAGCAAAGCTATATCGGACTGGGGGTCTTCCATGACCGTTCTCGTCACCGGCGCCCGCGGGAACGTCGGGCGTGCCGTGCTCGACGCGCTCGTCACCGCAGGTCAGGACGTCCGCGCCGCGAGCCGGGACGTCACGACGCTCGACGTCGGAGTCGCCAAGGTCAGCGCCGACCTCGAGGATCCGTCGACCCTGGACGCCGCGCTGGAGGGCGTCTCGTCGGTGTTCCTGTACACGCGGCCGCAGGGGATCGAAGGGTTCGTGAAGGCGGCCGAAGCGGCCGGCGTGCGGCACGTCGTGCTGCTGTCGTCGGGCGCGACGCTCGAGCCTCGATCCGCGCAGAGCCGCGTCGCGCGCCTGCACCGGGCGGTGGAGGAGGCGCTGATCGCCGCGCCGTTCGCCGAGACGCTGCTCAACCCGGGCTCGTTCGCGACGAACACCCTCGGCTGGCGCGCGGACATCGCCGAGGGTGTGGTCCGTACGCCGTACCCGGACTCGCGCGTCGGCGCCATCCACGAGCGGGACATCGGCGACGTCGCGGCGAAGATCCTGGCGGACGGCTCGCACGCGGGGGAGGCGCTGCAGCTGAGCGGGCCGGAGCCGATCAGCTTCCGCGAGCAGGCGGCGATCCTCGCGGACGTGCTGGGGAGGCCGCTACGGGTGGAGGAGCTGACACCCGAGCAGGCCGCCGGGCGGATGGCGGCACTGGGCTGGCCGCCCGAGGTGCCGCCGGAGATCCTGCGCGCGATGGAGCGGACGACGCGGGAGGCCTCGGTGGTGACGGACGTCGTGCGGGACGTCACCGGGCACGCGCCGCGGACCTTCCGGCAGTGGGCGGAGGACCACCGCGCCGACTTCAGTTGACGCAGGGGACTCCGGGCGAGTCCTGGAGCAGCGGCGCCGCGTCGGGGGCGGCGCCGCTGCCCGACCCGCCGCTGCCCGACCCGCCGCCGCCCGGGGCGCCGGCCGCCGCCGACGCCGTGCGGCCCGCCAAGCTCGCCACGGCCTCGCGGACCGCCTTCGGGTCGATCTGCACGATGCTCTGGCCGTCCTCGCTGCGGCCGTTCGCGGTGATCACCGGGATCGTCGCGAACGTCAGGTCGCCCGAGGCGAGGCCCTTCGCCTGCTGCGCGAACTGCAGCAGGTCGAGGCCCGGGTCCACGGTCAGCGAACGGTGCACCGCGTCCATCAGGTCGTTGAGCGTGCCGGGACTGGCCAGCGTCCCCGCCGAGAGCAGCTGGTGCAGCGCCGACGACAGGAACGCCTGCTGCCGCACGATCCGGTCCAGGTCGCCGCGCGGCAGGTTCTTGCGCTGCCGGACGAAAGACAGTGCTTCGCCGCCCGACACCGTCTGCTCGCCGCGGCGGAAGTTCGCTCCCGAGTCCTTGTCCTCGGTCGCGTGGTTCAGGCACACCTTGACCCCGCCGAGCGCCTCGGTGAGCAGGTAGAAGCCCAGCAGGTTGATCTCGGCGTAGTGGTCGATCCGCACCTGTGTCAGGTCCTGCACGGTCTGCACCAGGACCCGGCGGCCCTCGGTGTCGGAGTCGCGCTCGATCTTCGCCTGGTCGCGCTCGCCCTGCCCGCGCAACGCCTGCGCGAAGTGCGCCTTCGCGATGCCGTACGCCGAGTTGATCTTCGCCTGGCCGCGGCCGGGGACGGTCGTCCACGTGTCGCGCGGGATCGAGACCGCCGACGGCTTGCCGCCGTTCTTCGGCACCCGCAGCAGGATCACCGTGTCCGTGTTCACCGCGCCGCTGTTGGCCTCGGTGCGCAGCTGCCGCAGCATCTTCGCCGGCAGTGGGTTGCCCTGCGCGTCCGTCCGCGCGTCGCTGCCGACGAGCAGGATGTCGTCCGCGCCGTCGTCCGCGGGCGGCGGCGCGGGTTCGCCGGCCCGCGGGGTGAGCGCGTCCGTCGTCGGGACCGTGCTCTGCAGCTGGTCCTTGGTGACGTAGGCGTAGCCGCTGGCGCCGAGCGCGAGCAGGGACACCAGGCCGGCCGCGATCCGGCGGGTCACCCGGCCGGCGCGCCGCGCCGGCGAAGGAGCCACCCGCGGGAACGGCGACGGCTTCCACTCGGGATCGTCGCGCTGAGTCACCGTCTCGGCGGCCGCGTCCGGCTCTTCCTGCTCGTCTTCCACGCTGGTTTACCTCCCCGGCCACCCTGCGTACGCAGTCTAGTTGACGCAGGGCACGTCGCCCGCCGTGATCGGCAGCGCGGCGGGGGCGGCCGAGGTGGCCGAGGTGACCGGCGGCTTCACGGCCGTGGACGTGGGCGCGCCACCCGGTCCGGCGGCCGAGCTCCGGAAGTCCTTGCCCAGCAGGACGCGCACGTGCCCGGCGGTCACGTCCCGGTCCGGCTCGGCCTGGACCGTGGTACCCAGGGCCTGCTTGACCAGGCCCAGCGCCGACTCGTCGGCCGGGTTGTAGCGGACCACCGTGGTGTTGCGGGTGCTCAGCCGCTGGTCGGCGGCCAGCGTGAAGCCCTTGCCCTGCAGCATGGTGTGCGTCTGGCCGGCCAGCGTCGGCGAGCCCGAGCCGTCGAACAGCTCGATCGTGACGGCCTTCGCGCCGGGCAGCTGCGCCGAGGACGACGGAGCCGCTGGGGTGTCGCCGTCCGACGTCAGCCGCGCCACCTCCGCCGCCACCTGGGCCTGGTCGACGCGCAGCACGTCGGCGCCGCCGATGTTCGCGTTGCCGAGGGTGGGGATGGTGTGGAACTCGATGTTGCCGCCGGTCAGCCCGCGCATCTGCTCGGCGAACTCGGTCAGGTCCCAGCCCTGGGACAGCACGACGGACTTCTTCACGGCCGACACGAGGTCGGCGATCTTCACCGGGCTCGTCAGCACGTCGGTCGAGAGCACCTTGCGGGCCAGCCCGGACAGGAACGCCTGCTGCCGGGCGATCCGGTCGAGGTCGTAGTTCGGCAGGCCGTAGCGCTGGCGGACGAACGCGAGCGCCTGCACGCCTTCGATCGTCTGGCGCCCGCCCGGCAGGTCGACACCGGACTTCACTTCCTTGACCGGCCCCTTGAGACAGACCTCGACGCCGCCGATGGACTTGGTGATCTCGTAGAAGCTCGCCAGGTTGACCTCGGCGTAGCGGTCGATCATGCCCGGCTTGCCGATGAACTTCTCGAGCGTGGCGATGAGGTTCTTCCGCCCGGCGACCTTCGCCTGCGCGTCGGCCTCCTTGAGGTCGGTCATGCCCTGGCGCTGCAACGTCCGGTACGTGTCCGTGTACGCGTAGACGAACGCGCTGTTGAGCTTGTGCTTGCCGAAGCCGCCGGTCAGCTCCACCCAGGAGTCGCGGGGGAACGAGATCGCGATCGCGTGCTTCCCGTTCTGGGGGATGTGCACGAGGATCATCGTGTCGGTGTTCAGCTCGCCGTCGGAAACGCCGGCGTGCAGCATGTCCAGCACCTCGCGGGGCAGCGGGTTGCCCTGCGCGTCGGTGCGGCTGTCCTGGCCCACCAGCAGGATGTCGATCGCGCCGTCGAGCGGTTTCGCGTGCGCCTCGGTGTCGGCGAAGACGTTCGTCGTGGTCAGCCCGGTGTTCGGGTCGCCGATGTAGTTCCAGCCGTACCAGGCCAGGGCCAGGACGGCCACCGACAGCAGGGAGACCACCACTTTGCCGCCGCGGCGCGCGAAGATCGCGACGCCGTGGCTGGTGTCTTGCTTTCGCCGCGCCGGGACGGTCGGCGCAGCCTCTTCGGTCACGCGCTTCCTCCCCTGTGAAACCCCGTGCTTCCCCCAGCACACCCATGTGCGTCCAACCAGACTCTACTGAGACCCGTGTGGGACCTCCGTAGGCTGGGGGGCGAACGGCCCCGCCCGGGGCGTGAGGAAAGGCGGGATTATGCGGGTGCTGGTCACCGGTGGTGCGGGCTTCATCGGGTCGCACTACGTCCGGCAGGTGCTGACCGGCGCGTACCCGGCGCTGGATGACGCCGACGTGGTCGTGCTGGACAAACTCACCTACGCGGGCAACGAAGCCAACCTGGCTCCGGTCGCCGCCGACCCGCGGCTCGAGTTCGTCCGCGGCGACATCTGCGACACCGCGCTGGTCGCCGACGTGATGCGCGGCGTGGACCTGGTCGTGCACTTCGCCGCCGAGTCGCATGTGGACCGCTCGATCCTCGGCGCCGCCGACTTCGTGCTGACGAACGTGCTCGGCACGCAGAACCTGCTGCAGGCGGCCCTGGAAGCCGGTGTCGGCAAGGTCGTGCACGTGTCCACCGACGAGGTGTACGGCTCGATCGAGCACGGATCGTGGACGGAAGACCACGTGCTGGAGCCGAACTCGCCGTACTCGGCGTCGAAGGCGTCGTCCGACCTGGTGGCGCGCTCGTTCTTCCGCACCCACGGGCTGCCGGTGTGCGTCACGCGGTGCTCCAACAACTACGGTCCGTACCAGTTCCCGGAAAAGGTCATCCCGCTGTTCGTCACCAACCTGCTCGACGGGCGGAAGGTGCCGCTCTACGGCGACGGGCTCAACGTCCGTGACTGGCTGCACGTGGACGACCACTGCCACGGCATCCAGCTGGTCGCCGAGTCGGGCCGCCCCGGCGAGATCTACAACATCGGCGGCGGCACCGAGCTCACCAACCGCGAGCTGACGGAGAAGCTGCTCGAGGCGGTCGGCGCGGGCTGGGACAGCGTCGAACCGGTCGAGGACCGCAAGGGTCACGACCGCCGGTACTCGGTGGACATCACCAAGATCACCGAGGAGCTGGGGTACGCTCCGCGCGTGTCCTTCGAGGACGGTCTGGCCGCGACAGTGGCCTGGTACACGGACAATCGCGCGTGGTGGGAGCCGCTGGCAGGGCGGGCCGCGCTCAAGAAGTAGAGGAAGTGCCTGTGCGGCTGACGGTGCTCGTGCCCGGGGGTTCCGGGCAGCTCGGCCGGGACCTCGCTGCGCTGGCGTCCCCTTCGGTGGACGTGGTGGCTCCGGGTTCGGCCGGACTGGACGTCACCTTGACGGGTCAGGTGCTGGCGTCGGTCGGCGCCTTGGCCGACCGGGCACGCGAGACGGGTTCGGCGCCGGTGGTGATCAACGCGGCGGCGTACACGGCGGTCGACGCGGCGGAAACCGACGAGGAACGCGCGTTCGCGGTCAACGCCGACGGACCGCGCGTGCTCGCGGCGGCGTGCGCGGCCCGGCGGGTGCCGCTGATCCACGTGTCGACGGACTACGTCTTCCCGGGCGACGCCTTCCGGCCGTACGAGCCTTCCGACGAGCTGGGACCGCGTTCGGCGTACGGCCGCACGAAGGCGGCCGGCGAGGACGCGGTGCTCGGGTCCGGCGCGTCGTCGTGGGTGGTGCGGACCTCGTGGCTGTACGGCAAGTCGGGGGCGAACTTCGTGAAGACGATCGCCCGCTTGGAGTCGTCGCGGGAGATGCTGTCCGTTGTGGACGATCAGGTCGGCGGTCCTACATGGACTTTTGATTTGGCCTCCGGGCTCATGGATCTGGCTTCCCGCGTGGCCGCGGGCGACGGGCCGGCCCGGCGGGTCCTGCACTGCACGAACACGGGTTCGGTGACCTGGTGCGGCTTCGCGCGCGCGATCTTCACCCACCTGGGCGCGGACCCGGCGAGGGTCAAGCCGTGCACGACGGCGGAGTTCCCCCGCCCGGCCGCGCGTCCGGCGTACTCGGTGCTGTCCCCGGCTTCGTGGTGCGAAGCCGGCCTGACCCCGCTACGCCCGTGGGACGAGGCCCTGGCTGCCTACTTCGCCGCCGAGTAGTTCCCGAAAGTCCGTGAATGGCACATTGAGGGACTTCAAGTCCCTCAATGTGCCATTCACGGACTTGGACCAGCGGTCAGTGGCGGCCGGAGGCGAGGCGGTAGGCGCCGACCGTGAGCTCCGCGCACGTGCGCCACGTGAAGTTCGCCGCGTGGGCCCGTCGCGAAGCCGACGTCGCGACCGCGTGCGGGTCCGTCACCGCCGTGCGCAGCGCCTCCGCCAGGCCGTCCACGTCGCCGTACGGGACCAGGCTCGCGCACTCGCCCGCCACCTCGCGCAGGGCCGGGATGTCCGTGCAGACCACCGGGACGTCCGAGGCCATCGCCTCCAGCACCGGCAGCCCGAAACCCTCGTCGCGCGAGGGCAGCACCAGCGCCGACGCGCCGGCCACGACCGTGCGCAGGTCCACATCGGACAAATAACCGGTCTGGAACCGCCGGGCTCCCCGGGGGAACGGGCCCGGCCCCGCGAACACCAGGTCCGGCAGATCCGGCGCGGCCTCGTGGGCGCGGGCCAGCCAGTTCAGGCCCTTCCGCGGCCCGGCTGCCCCGGCGAACAGCAAGTAGCGAGCCGGCAGTCCGAGCCGCGCCCGCCGCTCGTCGTCCGGCGGGCGCGCGGTGAACCACGCCGGGTTCACGCCCAGCGGCGTCACGACGATCTTGTCGCGGTCGACGTCCAGCCGGGTCGCCACCGCGTCGGCCACCGCGGACGTCGGCGTGCAGATGACGTCCGCGCGGCGCGCGCCGCGGCGCACCAGCTCCGGCAGGTCGCGGTCGCTCGGCGACAGCTCCTCGGGATTGTCGAAAAAGGCCAGGTCGTGGATCGTCTGGACGCCGGCGGCGCGGAACCGCCCTGGCAGCACGAAGTTCGTGCCGTGCACGACGTCGGTCGGGCCGGCGAACAGCTCCACCGGCGGGAAGTCCGAGCGCACCCACGCCATCCGCAGCAGCCGCGCCGCGACCGGTATGCCGCGGGCCTGCGCGCCGTACGGGAGCACATGCCGCAGCCGCCGCCACCCGCGCAGCGTGAACGCCACCGCGCGCGTGTCCACTTCGGGGATCGAGACCAGCTCTTCGCTCAGTGCGGCCGTGTACCGGCCGATCCCGGTGCGCGCGCCGAGGAGCGGGGTGCCGTCGAGGAGAACGCGCAGGGACCTAGCCACGGCGGAGCCGTTGCTTCGCGACCTTGAGCGTCCGGCCGCCGACGCGCCGCGCCAGCTCGCCGGGCCCGCCCGCCGCGAGGTACTCGCGGACCAGGTCGACGTCCCGCCGCAGCAGCTCCCGGCCGCGCACGGCCGGCGTCCTCACCAGGTCAGCCGACCCGGGCAGCCGGTCGGCCGCCGGTCGCGGGTCGCGGCAGAACTCGACCAGCGGCTTCAGCGCCTCCGGCCACGCGAACTGCTGCGCGACGACGGCGATCCGCTCGACGCAGCCCGCGGCGAACTCCTCGTCGTACAACGCCTTCTCGAGCGCGTCGGCCAAAGCCACGTCGTCTTCGGCCGGGACGACGACACCGAGCCGCTCGGCCCGGACCAGGTCGGCGAAGGCGTCGCCGTCGGTGGTGACGATCGGCAGCCCGGCCCACAGGTAGTCGAGGACGCGGGTGCGGAACGCGAACGTCGTCTCGACGTGCTCGTAGTGCGTCGTGACGCCGCAGTTCGCGTCGAGCAGCCAGTTCTGGCGCTCGTGGTAGGGCACCCACTGCTCGTTGAAGTAGACGTGCTTGCCGGTCAGGCCCAGTGAGTCCGCCAGCCGGATCGTCCGCGCGCCGATGTCCATCTCGGCGACCTCGGGGTTCGGGTGCTTCATACCGAGGAACACGAGCCGGACGTCCCCGCGGTTGCGGCGCAGCCGGTCGATCGCGCGGACCAGCGTCAACGGGTCGAACCAGCTGTACACCCCGCCCGCCCAGAGCACGACGTGGTCGGTGCCGCCGATGCCCAGCGACGACCGCAGGCCCGGCCCGGTGCGCACCGGCGGCTCCGGGGGCAGGCCGAAGGGGACGACCGCGAGCAGCGACTGGGTCGTCGGGTCGGCGTCGTAGAGGCGCGGGGAAAGCCGGCCCATCGCGGCCAGGTGGCCGAGCCAGAAGTGGCGCTGCCGCTCGGACGCGCAGAGGAAGAAGTCGCCGCGTTCGAGCTGGGCGTCCAAGACGCGGGTGACGCCGGCGAGGTCGGCCGCGCGCTTGTCGTCGGCGACGCCCTTGCCCTGCTCCAGCAGCTCGAGGTGCATCGGGTCGTAGAGGTCGGCGACGACGATCTTGCCGCGGTGCTCCTTCTTCAGCGACGGCGCCAGTTCGAGCACGTGGCCCTGCAGGACGACGATGTCGGCCCAGGCGACCGGCGCCTCCAGCTCGCGGTGCTTGCCCGCGCTGACGCGGAACGGCGACGGCGGTGGCGTGGCGAGGGGGTTGGTGGTGACGAGGTGGACGTCGTGTTCGGCGGCCAGCGCGAGGGCGATGTTCCAGGCGCGGATCGCCGGGCCCGCCATCCGCTCGGTGAGCGCGTCGCCGGTGAGCACGAGGATCTTCCGGCGCTGCCCGAAGGCCTTCTCGATGCCGAACGCCTCGACGAGGATGTCGTGCGCGGCGAGGTAGCGGGGGAGCGGGTAGGCCGGCTCCAACGCCTTGCGCAGCAAGGGAAGCAGGTCGGCGTCGGTCCGGACGCGGGCGGCCTGCTCGACCGCGCGGGATCCGGCCAGCGACGGCAGCTGCTCGACGAACTGGTCGATGGCGAGGATCCCGGCGAGCGTGCTCCGGGGGATCGCGACGTCGCCGGACTCGATCGGGCCGACGCCCTGTTCGAGGTCCAGCTGGGTGGCGTCCAGCTCGCCGCGGGCGGTGGCGCGGCGCACGGCCAGGGCGAGTGCCGCGGGCAGCGCGCGGGCCAGGGTCTCGTCGGAAAGGTTCTTGTACAGCGCCGCCAGGGCGTTGCGCTCCAGGAGGAACGTCTCGCGGCCGGTCTCCGGCGCGTCGACCGCCGCCATCGTGCCGTGGTGGCGGTGGAAGGCCACCGACTCGGGGAGGTACCGGACGCGCCAGCCGCGGAGGTTGAGCCGCCAGCCGAGGTCGACGTCCTCGTAGAACATGAAGAACCGTTCGTCGAAGCCGCCCAGCTCGGCGAACACGCTTTCCCGGACGAACATCGCCGAGCCGGTGCCGAACAGGACGTCCTTCGCGACCTCGTGCTCGGCGGCCGGGACGTCTTCGAGGGGCAAGCCCGCGTGGCGCTTGTAGCCCATGCCGAACCAGGTCAGGCCGCCGTCGACGAAGTCGGTGCCGGTGCCGTCCCAGTCGAGGACCTTGCTCGCCACGGCGGCGACGCGGGGTTGCCCGCGCAGCTCGGCGACCGCGGTGGAGACCCAGCCCGGCGCCGGGCGGGCGTCGTTGTTGAGGAAGCCGAGGACCGTGCCCTTCGCGTGCTTCGCGCCGAGGTTGCAGCCACCGGCGAACCCGAGGTTGCGCCCGGCCTCGATCACGCGGGCCTGGGGGACGGCTTCGCGGAGGCGCGCGGCCTCGTCGGAGTTGTCGACGCAGATCAGCTCGAGCTCGGGGTAGTCGTGCTCGGCGAGCGCGCGCAGGCAGGTGATCGTGTCGTCGGCGCCGCGGTAGTTGACCACGATCACCGAGACGAGCGGTTGCGGTTCCCCCTGCGCCAAAGCCTGCTCCTTCGTCGGGTGCCGCAAGCTTAAAGGCCCGCCCATGCTTCCCAGACCGCGCCTCGGCCGAGTGCCGCGCGACGGGTGATCACGCGGCGGGCGAGCAACGTCGCAGGTAGCCGTGCGGCCACTTCGGCCAGCACCCGGCAGCGCAGGCCGAGCCGGAAGTTCGCCGCGTCCGGACGGCTCGGCCGCAGTGGCAGCACCGCGGTCAGCACGGCGAACCTTGCCAACTGCTTCACTGCGACGTCGAGCGGTGCGCAGCGCAGCAGCATGAGCAGGCGGTTGCGCTCGTTCCAGTGGTGGAACAGCGCCGAACCCAGTTCGCTGCTGACGCCGTGGGCGTGCCGGACGCGGGCGCCGGGCGCCGCGACGACGTCCCACCCGGCCAGCCGCAGCCGCCAAGCCGTGTCGGTGTCTTCGTAATAACAGAAAAATTGAGCCGGGACGCCGCCGACGTCACGCAGGGCTTCGACGCGGAGCAGGGCCGCGCCGCCGCAGAAGCCGAACACCTCGCCGGTGGGCTCGGTGACGTCGGCGCCGTGGCCGTCGGCCGTCAGCCGCACGCCGGCGGACTGAGTAGTGCCGTCGGGCCGCGCGAGCAGCGAGGTCGAGGCGGCGGCCAGCGGTGCCTTTTCGAGGGCGTCTTCCAGTGTCGCAAGCCAATCCGGTGACGGTTCGGCATCGTCGTTCAGCCACGCCATCAGCGGGGTCTGGACCTTTTCGAGGGCGACCGCGAGGGCGCCCGCGTAGCCGGTGTTGCGGGCCAGGCGGATTACTTGCGGGTGCGAAGGATGGGCCGCGAGCAGGGCGGCGGTGCCGTCGTCGGAGGCGTTGTCCACCACGAGCGTCCGATGTGGACGCGTCTGCGCGGCGAGCGCGTCGAGACAGGCCGTGACCTGGCCGGCACCCCGCCAGGTCACGACTACCACCGTGGTGGCGGGATTCGCGGTCACGTCCCGCACAATAGCCGCGTGCCCGAACTGGTCGTGCTTGCCGAGCAACTCCTCGCGCCCGTGCCCGGTGGCACCGGGCGCTACACGGCCGAACTGCTCCCCTCCCTCGCGAAGTCCGCGCCGCCGGGCTGGACGGTGTCCAGCGCCGTCGCGCGGCACGCCGACGTCAGCGCGGCCCGGCTGGACGGTGTCGAGGGCCCCCGGGTGCTGCGGATCCCGCCGCGGGCGCTGGTCGCCGCCTGGCAGCTGGGCCTGCGCTGGTGGCCGGGCGGCGATGCGGTGCACGCGCCGACGCCGTTCGCGCCGCCGCGCGCCCCGGCCGGGCGGACGCTGAGCGTGACCGTGCACGACACCGTGCCGTGGACCCACCCCGAGACGCTGACCGCGCGCGGGGTGAGCTGGCACCGGTCGATGATCGCGCGGGCCGCGCGCCGCGCGTCCGGGCTGGTCGTGCCGACGCGCGCGGTCGCCGACGAGCTGGCGGTGCTGATCGACGTCGACGTCCCGGTGCGCGTGGTGCCGCACGGCGTGCGCGTTCCCACCGGATCGGCCGAACTGGACCTGCCCGGGGAGTACGTGCTGGCGGTCGGGACGATCGAGCCGCGCAAGGGGATCGACGTACTGATCGACGCGGTGGTGGCACTGGAAGGCACGGTGCTCGTGCTGGCCGGGCAGCCGGGCTGGGGCGGCGTCGACCCGGTCGCGCTGGCGGCCGAGCGCGGCCTGCCCGCGGACCGGCTGCGGGTGCTGGGGAAGGTGACGGACGCCGAGCTGGCGACCGCGTTGCGCCGGGCGAGGGTGCTGGCGGTGCCGAGCCTCGCCGAGGGGTTCGGGCTGGGCCTGCTGGAGGCGATGGCGGCGGGGGTGCCGGTCGTGCACACCGACGTCCCGGCGCTGGCCGAGGTCGCGGGCGGGGCCGGTGTCATGGTGCCGCGGGGGGACGCCGCGGCGCTGGCTTCCGCGCTGCGTGAGGTGCTCGGTTCGCCCATGAGGGCGGCGGAGCTGGTCAAGGCGGGCCGGGAGCGGGCCCGGGCCTTCACGTGGCGCCGCGCCGCGGAGGCCGTGTGGGCGATCCACCGGCGCGCGCACGACTGAGCCTGGTTTGCCAGTTCCCCACCATGACGCAGGGTCGCCGCCGTACCCTGCAGGGGTGAGCGATGACCCCCGGGTGCTGATCGACGCGACCGCGGTTCCCGCGGACCGCGGCGGCGTCGGCCGGTACGTGGATTCGCTCGTCGCCGCCCTCGACGCGGACGGGGCCCGGATCACCGTCGTCTGCCAGCCACGGGACCTGGGCCTCTACGACCGGCTGGCGCCGCACTCCCGCGTCGTGCCCGCGTCGCCGACGACGACCACCCGCACCGCCCGGCTGACCTGGGAACAGGCGACGCTGCCACGGCTGGCGCGCCGGCTCGGCGCGGACGTCGTCCACTCGCCGCACTACACGATGCCCCTGGCGACGTCGGCGGCCTCGGTGGTCACACTGCACGACGCGACGTTCTTCACCGACGCCGTCCTGCATTCGTCGGTGAAGGCCCGCTTCTTCCGCGCGTGGACGGCGACGGCCCTCCGGCGAGCGACAGTGTGCGTGGTCCCTTCGGCGGCGACGGCCGCGGAGCTGACCCGGGTCGCCCCGGTGCGGCACGCTTCGCTGGAAGTCATTCACCACGGCGTCGACAGCGAGCGTTTCCACCCACCGTCCCCAGCCGAGGTCGAGGCGGCCCGCGAGGCCGTCGGCCTGGGGAGGACACCGTACGTGGCTTTCCTGGGCGCGCTGGAGCCCCGCAAGAACGTGCCGGCGCTGATCCGGGGGTTCGCCCGCGCGGTGGCGGGGCAGCGTGACGCGCCGGCGTTGGTGCTGGCCGGCCAGCCGGGCTGGGACACGCAGGTCGAGCGGGCCCTGGACGCGGTTCCGCACCGGCTGCGCGTGATCCGGGCGGGGTACCTGCCGTTCGGGACGCTGGCGGGGTTCCTCGGCGGCGCTTCGCTCGTGGCCTACCCGTCGTTGGGCGAGGGTTTCGGACTGCCGGTCCTGGAGGCGATGGCGTGCGGCGCGTGCGTGCTGACGACGCGCAGGCTGTCGCTGCCGGAGGTGGGCGGCGACGCGGTGGCGTACTGCGGAGTGGGCGCGGGCGACGTGGCGGCGGCGATTTCGGAGCTGCTGGCGGACCCATCGCGGCGGGCCGAGCTGGCAACGGCGGCCCAGCAGCGCGCGAAGGACTTCTCCTGGGCGACGACCGCGGAGCGGCACCGGGAGGCGTACGCCAAGGCCTGGTCCCGCCACCTCCGCACCCGCTGACCCGTGACCAGACGGTCAACTCGCGTGATTAGAGGGTCGACACGGCGGTGCCTCGGTGTGTCGACCCTCTGATCACGCGTGTCGGCTTCCTGATCACGCGTGGCGGCCCTTCCGTCACGGGCCGCGGGGTGGCGGGGTTGCGCTCGGTGATGAGTGGACAATGGCCGGGTGACTGAGCATCCCCGCTACGGCGACCAGATCGGCGTCGTCACCGTGACGTACTTCTCCGGCGACACCCTCGAGCGGTTCCTCGACACCCTCGAGAAGGCCACTGACCGCGATGTCCGGGTGGTCGTCGCGGACACCGTCTCCACCGATGGCGCGCCCGAGAAGGCCGCGAAGCGCGAGAACGTGCACCTGCTCAGCATCGGGGAGAACGTCGGCTACGGGACCGGCTGCAACCGCGGTGTCGCCGAGCTCGACGACTCCTGCGGCTGGGTCGTCATCGCCAACCCCGACCTCGAATGGGAGCCGGGGTCGATCGACGCGCTGCTCGACGCCGCGAAGCGGTGGCCGCGCGGGGGTGCCTTCGGGCCGCTCATCCACGAGCTCGACGGTGCTGTCTACCCGTCGGCGCGGCTGCTGCCCTCCTTCGGCCGCGGCATCGGCCACGCCGCGTTCGGCAAGGTCTGGCCCGGCAACCCGTGGACCCGGCAGTACCGCCAGGAGAGCGGCACGCCGGTCGAGCGCGTCGCGGAGTGGCTGTCCGGCTCGTGCCTGCTGCTGCGCCGGGAGGCCTTCGACTCGGTCGGCGGCTTCGACTCGCGATACTTCATGTACTTCGAGGACGTCGACCTCGGCGACCGGCTGGGCCGGGCGGGCTGGCAGAACGTCTACGTGCCCTCGGCCGGCGTGATGCACCTCGGCGGCCACTCGACGTCGCAGGCGTCGAAGAAGATGCTCGCGGCCCACCACGCCAGCGCCTACCGCTACCTCGCCGACCGCCACCAGGGCCTCGCGTGGAAACCCGTGCTGGCCGCCGTGAAGCTCGGCCTCGCGCTGCGCCTGAAGCTGGAGACCCGCTAGATCCCGTCGAGCCGGCGCGAAAGGTCGGACTTGCCGTTGTTCTGCGTCACCGTCGGCACCAGGCCGGTGTCCTCCGGATCGGGCTCCTTCAGGGGGCTCGTGATGGGCTCGGCCTGGGGACGGCGGGACAGCGGGGCTGTCACCTGCGTCGCCGGCCCTGGCGTGCTCAGCGGTGTCGTCTGCTGCGGGCGGCGGCCGCCCGGCACCTCCAGCCGCCGCGTCGGCGCCGCGCCGGCCAGCGGGTGGTCGTTCTCCTCGATCAGCGACGCCGGCAGCTGCGTCGTCGTGTCGGGATCACTGCTGCGGTCCAGCCCGTCGATCTGCGCGCGCGGGATCTGCTGGGTGTTGGACGAGTCCATCGGTGACGTCGCGCTGTCGGGTGTCACTACGAACACACCGCGCGCCTGGGCTCGTGCGAGCAGGGCGTCCGCCCGATCGCGGGGGTCCATCCCCTCGGCCTCCCGACTGACCCGGGGCCCTCTGGGGAAAGGCCCGCCTGTTTCCTGTCTAGGGTAGGCCCTCGAGGCGACCTCCGTCAGGGTTTCCCATGGCTTGTCGCTCAGCGGTGCGTGATAAAAGAGGAGATTTCCGTGACGTCCGAGGTCGATGTCGACGCCGTCGTGCTGGTCGGGGGCAAGGGCACCCGGCTGCGCCCGCTCACCCTTTCGGCGCCGAAACCGATGCTCCCGACAGCCGGGACGCCGTACCTGAGCCACCTGTTCTCCCGCATCCGCGAGGCCGGGATCCGGCACGTCGTGCTGGGCACGAGCTACCGGGCGGAGGTGTTCGAGGAGTACTTCGGCGACGGCAAGTCGATCGGCCTAGACCTCGAGTACGTCGTCGAGGAGGAGCCGCTCGACACCGCCGGCGCCATCCGGAACGTGTACGACAAGCTGCGCGCCGAGCAGGTGATCGTCTTCAACGGCGACATCCTGTCGGGCGCGGACCTGGGCGAGCAGCTGCGGGTGCATCGCGAGTCGGGCGCCGACGTCACGCTCCACCTGCAGCGCGTGCCGGACCCGAGCCGGTTCGGGTCGGTGCCCACCGACGAGACCGGGCGCGTTCAGGCGTTCCTCGAGAAGACGCCGAACCCGCCGACCGACCAGATCAACGCAGGCTGCTACGTCTTCCGCCGCCCGGTGATCGAGGCCATCCCGACGGGACGCCGTGTGTCGGTCGAGCGGGAGACGTTCCCGCGGCTGCTGGAGCAGGGCGCGCACATCCAGGGGTTCGTCGATGCCTCCTACTGGCTGGACGTCGGCACGCCGGAAGCGTTCGTGCGCGGCTCCGCCGACCTGGTGCGCGGCGTGGCGCCGACGTCGGCGCTGCCCGGCCGTCCCGGTGAGTTCCTGGTGCTCGATGGCGCGTCCGTGGCCGAGGACGCCCAGCTGTCGGGCGGTTCGACGATCGGCGTCGCGGCCGTGGTCGGCTCGCGCGCGAAGATCGACGGCTCGGTGCTGTTCGACGGCGCCGCCGTGTCGGAGGGCGCGGTGGTCGAGCGCTCGGTGCTCGGGCACGGCGCGCGCGTCGGCGCCGGCGCGGTGCTGCGCGGCGTGGTGCTGGGCGACGGCGTGTCCGTCGGGGCCGGCTGCGAACTCCTCGAAGGCGCCCGCGTCTGGCCGGACGTCGTGCTGCCCGACGGTTCCATCCGCTTCTCGAGCGACGCTTAGCCGATGTACTGGCGCCCCGCGTTCGAAGTCGACCTGGGCCGGGTCCTGGGTCCGCTGAAGCGCGGCCGCGGGTCGCTCAACATCCTCACCGACGAGCGCGGCATCACCTGGCTCGCGTCCAACACGCCCGACGGCCCCGGCACGCTGGCGCTGCGCCGCCTGCCGGACGGCCGCGTCGAGGCGGCGGCCTGGGGCGAAGGCAAGGATCGCCTGCTCACCGGCGTGCCCGCCTTGCTGGGGGCGAACGACGACGACTCCGAATTCGTCGCGCACCACGACGTCGTCGCGCGGGCCCGGCGGGCGAACCCCGGCCTGCGGCTCGGCGCGACCGGGGTGGTGTGGGACTGGCTGGTGCTCGCCGTGCTGGAGCAGAAGGTCGCGGGCAAGGAGGCAATCCGTTCGTGGGCGGAGCTGTGCCGCCGGTTCGGCTCCCGCCCGCCCGGTCCGGCGCCCGAGCGGCTGCGGGTGCCGCCGACGCCGGCGGCGCTGCGGTCGCTCCCGGACTGGCACTGGCACCGCGCGGGCGTCGACATCAAGCGCCGGACGGCCCTGCTCAACGCGGCCCGCGTCGCGCCCCACCTGGAACGCGCGGTCGAGCTGGGCGGGCTCGCGGGACGTCACTGGTTGCGCCAGGTCCCGGGCATCGGGGTGTGGACGGCGGCGGAGATCGCCCAGCGCGCCTGGGGTGACCCGGACGCGGTGAGCTTCGGTGACTACAACATCCCGTCGATGGTCGGGAACGCCTTGCTGGGCACCAAACTCGACGACGCGGGGATGGCCGAGCTGCTGGTGCCGTACGCGCCGCAGCGGCAGCGAGCGGTGCGTTACCTCGAGGCGGCCGGGCACACGCGCCCGCGGTTCGGGCCGCGGATCGAGCTGCGTGACTACCGCGCCATGTGAGGACGGGCAAAGTCCGTGAATGGCACATTGAGGGACTTCAAGTCCCTCAATGTGCCATTCACGGCTTTGAGCCCGGGGGAGTCACGCCCGGGTACGGCGGCTGCTTCGGCTTGCTCGCGTTCACGATGAGCAGCACCACCCCGACGATGCCGGCGATGACCACCAGCCCGATCAGCAGCATCAACGCGGACACCCCGAGCATTCAGCCAGTTCCCTCGTCGAGTGCGGCGCGGACGATTGCCAGCGCTTCCGTGTCGTCCAAGCCTAGTTTGCGGGTCAGCGCAGCATATTCGGCCGCGGCCTGCTGGGCGCGGCGGCGGCTCTGGTCGCCGGAAGCGGCGACGAAGCTTCCCGCGCGGCCGCGGGTCTCGATCAGCCCCGCCTCCTCGAGCTCGCGGTACGCCCGCGCGACCGTGTTCGGGGCGATGCCGAGGTCGGCCGCGAGCTGCCGGACCGTGGGCAGCTTCGCGCCGACGGCCAGGCTCCGGTCGTTGATCCGCGTCGCGAGCCCGGACCGGACCTGCTCGAACGGCGGGACCGGCGAGCTGCTGTCGAAGGGGATGATCACCAGCTCTGCGGACCCGCTCCCGGACCCGGCGGCTGCTGCTGGTACGGGCCCTGCGGCGTGTACTGCTGCTGCGGCATGGGCTGCGACGGCGGATATCCGGGTTGCTGCGGCATCGGCTGCGACGGCGGGAACCCCTGCTGCGGGAACCCCTGCTGCGACGCCGGGAACCCCGGCTGCGCCGGGAATCCTTGCTGCGGCGGCGCGAAACCCTGCTGCGGCGGGAAGCCCGGCGGCGGGAACTGCCCGCTGTTCTTCATCGCCTCTTCCCGGCGCATCTTCGACACCCGCACCGCCACCACGACGACGAACACGATGATCGCCAGGATCAGCAGGCCGACGACGATGTAGCCGAACACCCCGTCGCCACCGCCGCTGCTGGTGTGGATGTGCACCCGCTCGGGGAACTGCGTAGCCATGTGGTCCCTCCCTGTCCGCGCTCCAGGTTAGTGCCCGGCACCGACAGGAACGGCCGCTTTCACCGGATCGGCCAGATCCTCGGAGCCGGCCGGAAGGGCGTCGACCGGCCACCACCGCAGGTCGTCGGACTCGGCGCTGCGCACCGGCGAAGCTCCCGGCGGGGCGTGCACCGCGAACTGGACGTCGAAGTGCCGGGTCGGCACCCCGAGCGAGCACGTGATCGGGTGGACGTCCAGGTGCACCGGCTCGGCGGAGATCCGCAGCCCGGCGATGCCGGACTCCTCGGTCGCCTCCCGCAGCGCCGCCCTGGCCAGTGAGACGTCGGAAGGCTCGCAGTGCCCGCCGAGCTGCAGCCACCGGCCGACCCGCGGGTGCAGCGTGAGCAGCACCCGCGTGCCCGTGTGGTCCAGAACCACCGCCGACGCCGTCAGGTGCCCGGCCGCGCACGACCGCCGGCAACTGTCCGGACGGGCGGCCAGAAACCCGAGGAACGCCTGCCGCAGCGACTCCTGGGACGCGCCGGCAGGCCGCCACGCGGAAAGCGTCGCGACGGCGTCCGCGTGCAGGCTCACAGCTCCAGCAGCCCTTCGCCGGGCGAGACCGGCCCGCGCGGTCCGGGGGCCGAAAGCGGCACGCCGATCGCCACCGAGCCCAGCGGCTGCCAGCGTTCGTCGAGGCCCAGGACGTCCCGCACGAGGTCCGCGGCGAAGATCGTCGACCCGATCCAGCACGAACCCAGGCCCTCGGCCGCCAGCGCGACCAGCAGGCCCTGCACCGCGGCCCCGGCGGCGACGGTGAACATCGTCTTCTCGCAGTCGTTGCGGCGGTCGTCGCGGTAGGTGTGCGCGCCGTCCGGCACCAGGAACGGGATGACGACTTCGGGCGCGCGGTACAGGATGTCGCCGCGGCTGAGCCGCTTCGCGATCTGTTCCTCGGTGAAGTCGTCCCCGGACAGGTCGGCCCGCCACGATTCGCGCATCGCGTCGAGGAGCTGCTTGCGCGTCGCGCCGTCGCGCAGCCAGACGAACCGCACGGGGTGCGTGTGGTGCGGTGCGGGCGCGGTCAACGCGGAACCCACCGCGCGCCGCAGCGCGGCCGGGTCCACCGGCTCGTCCGCGAACTGCCGCACGGACCGCCGGGCCGGGACGGCTTCCCGGCGGCCCTGGGCGATGGCTTCGTCGGTGCCGAGCCGGAAGAGGTCCTCTTCGAGGGGCCGGACGAGCGAACGCGCCGTCGAGCCGTCGTCGAAGATGTCGAGCCCGCGGACGACCGCGACCGGCGTCCCGCCCAGCTTGCCCTTGACCAGGTCGGCGGCCGCGGCGAGCTCGTCGGCGACGGCGACCTCGGTGACGGCCAGCTCGTTGCCCTGCCCGTCGACCTGCCCGCGGTAGGCGTGCAGCACGCGCAGCCCGGACGCGCCGATCGCGGCGTCGGTCTGCCCGATCCGCCAGGCCCGGCCCATGGTGTCCGTGACCAGGACCGCCACCTCGACGCCGAGCCGCTCCCGCAGGCCGTTGCGCAGCGCCAGCGCGGACGCGTCCGGGTCGGCGGGCAGCAGCGCGACCTCGTCACCGGCCACATTGGACGCGTCGATCCCGGACGCGGCCTGGACGATCCCGAGGTGGTTCTGGGTGATCACCGTCCGCGCGATCCGCGCGACGACCCGCACGGCCTCCTGCTCGACGAGCTTGCGGCGTTCGGCGTCACGGACCTCGGGGTCCGACGGCACGCGCACGAGCCTGCCCTCGGCCTTCGAGACGATCTTGCTGGTCACGACCAGGACGTCGCCGGAGCGCAGCCAGGGCGCGGCGGCCACGATCGCGCCGGTCAGGTCGTCGCCCGGCCGGAACTCCGGCAGCCCGGTGACGGGCAGGATCTCCAGCTTGAGTGCGGCGTGGTCACCGGTGTCAGTCAACAGGGGCTCCAGCCAGTTCCAGGGCGGCACGGACCATCGCCGCGGTCGCGTCCACATCGGACATCAGCAGGGGGACGTCGCGGACGGTCACGCCCGGAACGTCGGCCGTCTCGCCCTCGGCGATCAGCCAGCCGTCGAGCACGCCGCCGTCCTTGCGCGAGCCGTAGTGCCGGCCCACCGCCTCCGCGGACGTCTCGACGCCGATCGCGGTCAGGCACGCGTCGGCCATCCCGCGCAGCGCCTTCCCGCCGATGATCGGCGACACCCCGACGACGCCGGCGGACGTTTTGCGCAGCGCGTCCCGGACCCCCGGCACGCCCAGCACAGTGCCCACCGAAACGACCGGGTTCGACGGCGCGAACAGCACCGCGTCGGCGTCCTTGATCGCTTCCAGCACACCCGGCGCGGGCTTGGCCTCGTCGGCCCCGACCGCGACGATCGAGTGCGCCTTCGGCTCGGCGCGGTAGCGCACCCACCACTCCTGGAAGTGGACGGCCTTCTGCTGCTCGTCCTGCTCCGGGTCGTCGATCACGACGTGCGTCTCGACGCGGTCGTCGGACATCGGCAGCAGCCGGACGCCGGGCTGCCAGCGGTCGCAGAGTGCCTCGGTCACCGCCGACAGCGGGTAGCCCGCGCGCAGCATCCGCGACCGGATCAGGTGGGTGGCGATGTCCTTGTCGCCGAGGCCGAACCACGTCGGCTCGGCGCCGTAGGCCGCCAGCTCCTCCTTGACGACCCAGCTCTCGCCCGAGTGGCCCCAGCCGCGTTCCTGGTCGATCCCGCCGCCGAGGGTGTACATGCAGGTGTCCAGGTCGGGACAGATCCGCAGCCCGTGCATCCAGACGTCGTCGCCGGTGTTGACCAGCGCCGTCACCTCGTGCTCCGACTCGGAGGCACCTTCCGGTGCCATGCCCAAAGCCGCCTTGACACCCAGCAGGAAGCGGGCCCCGCCCACTCCGCCGACCATTACCACGATCTTCACGACGTCGAATCCTCGCACGAGCCGGGTGCGGGCACCCAGTACCGGTATCTGTGGTGCGGGGCGTAGCCGAGCCCCGCGTAGAGCGCGAGCGCGCCCGAATTGCCCTCCGCGACTTCCAACACCGCGCGGTCCGCCCCGTGTTCCGCGCCCCAGGTGTGCACCGCGGCCATCAACGCGGACGCGAGCCCCTGGCGGCGGAAGGCGGGGGCGACCTCCAGGCGGCCGACGTGCAGCCAGCCGTCCACGACGGCACCGCGGACGGCACCGGCGGTGACGCCGTCGACCGTCGCGACGCCGTAGCCGACCTTCCCGCCGGTCAGGACGCTCCGCGCGGCCGCGCTGTCCTCGGCGGAGCCCAGCGTGAGCGCCCACCACTCCGGCGCCGGCTCGTCCGCCACTTTCACGTGAAAGCGCCCACCTGGGGGCGTCGCTTTCACGTGAAAGCGCCCACCTGGGGGCGTCGCTTTCACGTGAAAGCGGCGCTTGGTGAGCACGACGACCTCGTGGCCGCGGCGGTGTCCCTTCGCCTCCACCCAGCCTTCGGCGGCGATAGCGCGCTCGGCCGGGCTGTCACGGACCACCTGCACCATCGGGGTGATCCCCCGATCGTGGGCGAAGTCACACACCGTCTCGAGCGCCTCCGGCACCGGGCGGCCGGCGTCGCCGACGGCGAGAGCGCTGTTCGCGCGGCCGGTGAAGCCGTCCGCCCAGCGCAGGCGCCAGTCGCCCAGGTGTTCCACGACCGGCGGTGGCCAGGCTCGGCTGCAGGCGACCAGGAGCGTTTCGGGGGCGTTCACGGCTAGATTGTGACTGAGGCGGTGAAAGTCGCGGAGCGGATTTCGGCAGGAGGGTGGCCGTGGGCATCCAGCGCAAGGACGAGCGGCACAACGAGAAGCTCGTCGACGAGATCTCCGAGGGGTTCAACCGGGCCGTGGGGGAGAAGAAGCCCGAAAGTGACACCGACGAGGCACCCAAGCCGCGTTTCGTCATCACCGGCGACGCCCGGGCGACCCCGCCCCCGCGCCGCCGGGAGAGGTGAGCGCCATACCCGGAGTATGGCTAAGGCTTGCCTCACCAACCGAACGGGTGCCGATGCCGCGTAATGTCGGGACCGACTGGCTGTTTGCAGAGACTGTCTTTGCAGAGATAAGCGGGAGTGCGCAGTGACCTACGTGATCGCCGAGCCCTGCGTCGACGTGCTCGACAAGGCGTGTATCGACGAGTGCCCCGTGGACTGCATCTACGAGGGCGAGCGGATGCTGTACATCCACCCGGACGAGTGCGTCGACTGCGGCGCCTGCGAGCCGGTCTGCCCGGTCGAGGCGATCTACTACGAGGACGACGTCCCGGACAACTGGTCGGACTACACCAAGGCCAACGTCGACTTCTTCGACGAGCTGGGCTCGCCCGGCGGCGCGTCCAAGGTGGGCAAGACCGCGCACGACCCGGCGTTCATCAAGGCGCTGCCCCCGCAGGGCGAATGAACCGCGTCGCCCTGCCCGACTTCCCCTGGGATTCGCTCGCCGAGGTCAAGGCCACGGCGCAGGCGCATCCCGGTGGGGTCGTCGATCTCTCCATCGGTACCCCGGTCGACCCGGTCCCGGCCGGCATCCGCGACGCGCTCGCGTCGGTCTCGGAGATCCCCGGGTACCCGACCACGCACGGCACCCCGGCGCTGCGCGCGGCCGCCATCGCCGCGCTCGGCCGCCGGCACGGTGTGACCGGCATCGAGCCGGACGCCGTGCTCCCGACGATCGGGTCGAAGGAAGCCGTGGCCTGGCTGCCGCGGCTGCTCGGCTTCGGTCCCGGTGATGTCGTCGTCATCCCGGAGCTGGCGTACCCGACGTACGAGGTCGGGGTGCTCCTGGCGGGCGCGTCGATCCTGCGGGCCGACGGCCTGACCGCGCTGGGCCCGCAGCGGCCGTCGATGATCTGGCTGAACTCGCCGTCCAACCCGACCGGCCAGGTGCTGCCGGTCGAGCACCTGCGCAAGGTCGTCGAGTGGGCGCGCGAACGCGACGTCGTCGTGGTCTCCGACGAGTGCTACCTGGCGCTGGGCTGGGAGACCGAGCCGCTGTCGATCCTGCACCCGGACGTCTGCGACGGCCGGCCGGACGGGCTGATCGCCGTGCACTCGCTGTCGAAGTCGGCGAACCTGGCCAGCTACCGCGCCGGGTTCCTGACCGGTGATCCCCGGCTGATCAAGCAGCTGCTGGAGATCCGCAAGCACGCCGGCATGATCGTGCCGCGCCCGGTCCAGGAGGCGATGGTCGCCGCCCTGACCGACGACGAGGCACTGGCGGCCCAACGCGAGCGCTACGCCCGCCGCCGGCTTGCCCTGCGGAAGGCGTTCGGGGACAACGGGTTCCGCGTCGACCACTCCGAAGCGGGCCTGTACCTCTGGGCGACCAGGGACGAAGACGCGCAGACCACGCTCGCCTGGCTCGCCGAACGCGGGATCCTCGTCGCTCCCGGCTCGTTCTACGGCCCGAAGGGCGGCAATCACGTCCGGGTCGCGCTGACCGCGACGGACGAGCGGGTCGACGCCGCCGTGCAGCGGCTGACTCAGTAGTCGCGGCCGGTGAGGCCCCGGTAGACGAACCGGGTGAGCAGTTCGATCGCTTCCTCGTCGGTCGGCGGCGTCCAGTCCGGCGGCGAGCCGTGCAGCCACGTCGCCGCGAACGAGTCGACGAGGTTGTAGATGAGCATGCCGCAGCGGTCGGGCGTCGCCGGCAGGCTCAGGCCGGCACGGGTGATGTGCGCGAGGTGGTCGTCGAGGTCGGCGGCCTGCGTCGCGCCGAACTTCGCCACCGTGCGGGCGAACGATTCGCTGACCATCGCCGCCTGGCGCAGGGCCAGCATGGTCGCGGCGTTCTCCCGGTAGAAGGTCCAGTACTGCCTGATGTGCCAGCGCACGGCCGTCGGGTCGCTGAAGTCGGCCAAGTGGTCTTCGCTGTCAGCGCTCTCGTCGCCTGACGCGGCGATGTCCTGGAGCAGGGCTTCGAGCAGCTCTTCCTTGCCCGCGAAGTGGTTGTAGAACGACCCAGCGGCCCGGCCCGCTTCGGCGGTGATGTCGGTGATCTTCGTGTTCAGGTAGCCCTTCCGGGCGAAGACGCGCTTGGCCGCGGCCTTGAGCGCGCTCTCGGTCTCGGCGGCCTTCTCCTTGCGGTTCACCGTCACCTCCTTGACACGGGACGCTAGCAGCGTCATTCTGAATCCAGATTCACTGAATTCTAATTCACTGGGAGGGCGACATGAGTACACAGGTGCTGATCGCGGGGGCGGGACCGACCGGGCTGACGCTGGCCATCGAGCTGGCGCGCCGGGACGTCCCGGTGCGGATCATCGACAAGGCCGAGACGTACTTCGCCGGCTCACGCGGCGACGGGCTCCAGCCCCGCACGATGGAGGTCTTCGAGGACCTCGGCGTGCTCGACGCGGTACTGGCGCAGGGGGCCGCGCCGGTCCCGACCCGCGTCTACGTCGGCGGGACGCTGGTCGACGAGCGCTTCATGTTCGACGTGCTCGAGCCGACGCCGGACACGCCGTACCCGGGCGCGTGGTTCCTCGGTCAGTCGCAGACCGAGGGCATCCTGCGCGACCGGCTGGCCGAGTTCGGCGTCCGCGTCGAACTGAACACCGCGCTGACCGGGTTCGAGCAGGACGCCGACGGCGTCACGGCGACCCTGAGCACGGGCGAGACCGTGCGGTCGGCGTATCTGGTCGGCGCCGACGGCGGCAAGAGCTTCGTGCGCAAGGCGCTGGGGATCGCCTTCGAAGGCACCACGGACGAGTCGATCCGGATGCTGCTCGGCGACGTCCGGGCCGACGGCCTCGACCGCGGATACGGGCACCGGTTCGGCGCGACGGACAACCCCATGCAGGGCATGATGTTCAGCCCGCTGCCGGGCACCCCGCACTTCCAGTTCGGGTCCCCGCTCGGCGACGGCGACCTCGAGTCCGAGACGGCGTTGCCCGCCGTGCAGGCGCGGCTCGACGCGGTCACCGGCGGCGGCATCACGCTGTCGGACCTGGCCTGGTCGACGGTGTGGCGGCCGAACGTGCGGCTCGCGGCGCGGTTCCGCGACGGCCGCGTCTTCCTGGCCGGCGACGCGGCGCACGTCCACCCGCCGACCGGGGGCCAGGGGCTGAACACCGGCATCCAGGACGGCTACAACCTGGGCTGGAAACTGGCCGACGGCTCGCCGGAGCTCCTCGACAGCTACGAAATCGAACGGCGGACCGTCGCGGCCCGCGTGCTGGGGATCACGACCGGCCTGATGCAGAAGTACGTCGACGGCGACGAGGACGCGGACCGGCGCGGCGAGGAAACCCAGCAGCTGGACATCACCTACCGCGGCGGCCCGCTGTCGCCGGCCGGCACGGGGTCCCTGCGCCCGGGCGACCGCGCGCCGGACGCGCCGCTGGTGGACGCGAACGGCAAGCGCGTCCGCCTGTTCGAGCTGTTCCGCGGCCCGCACGCCACCGAGCTGGTCTTCGGCGACGGCCCGACGTCCGGCTACCGGATCCTCCCGGCGGGCAGCATCGCGACGGGCACGGACCTGGTCGACGAGGGTGGCCACGCCTACGCGGCTTACGACGTGCAGCCGGGCGCGCGAGTCCTCATCCGCCCGGACGGTTACGTCTGGTCGATGTCCTGAGAGGGCTTCCGAACGTCAGGAAAGAGTCGTTCATGTCGCCGGACGTCAGGAAAGGGTCGTTCATGACGTCCGGTCAGGTCAGGCGTGGAGGGCCTTGGCGGCGGCGTCGACCGCCTCCCAGGAGTCTCGCCAGATCGCGCGGGCTTCGGCGCGGCGGCCCAGCTCGTGCTCGGCGATCCGGCCGGCGACGAACCCGACCGGGCCGTTGGCGGACTCCAGCACCGTGCGCATCCGCTCGGCGGCGATCACCGCGTCCTGGTGGTCGCCCAGCACGGTCTGGAAGTCCTTCGTCGCCTTGAGCAGGTTCTTGATCCGCTCGGCCTGCTTCTTCTTCGCCGACGTCTGGGCCAGCTCGGCGGCGTAGCGGAGCTTCTTGCCGTGGATGCGCAGGGCGTGCAGGTCGTCGTCCGGCGGGTCGGCGGGCAGCGCGCGGACGGCCTTGGCGAGCTTGCGGTGCGGCTTCGCCAGACCGGCGATCAGGTCGTGCGGCCGCTCCGCCTCCTCGGCGGCCGCGTCGCGCTCCCGGGTCAGCAGGCTGACCTCCCGCAGCAGCGTCGAATAGCGGGCACTGGACAGCGCCCGGGTCAGCCGCCGCTTCGCCGTCGCGCGTTCGGCGACGAACCGGGACACGAGACGGTGGCCGGGGGCCTGGTCGCGGACCTCGAAGCCGGCGATGAGCTCGCGCAGGTGCCCGATGAGGACGTCGTAGTCCCGCACCTCGCCGAGCGATTGGCCGAGCCAGCCCAGCTCCGCGCGCACCGGCTCGGCGCCGTCCCCGACCAGGGTGCCGGACAGCTTGAGCACGCTGCGCATCCGTCGCAGCGCGACGCGCATCTGGTGCAGGTCCTCGGGGTCGGCGCCCGAGCGCGTGCCGGATTCGTGGGCGAGCAGGGCGCGGATCTCCCGGTCCAGCTTGGCCCGCACGTGGTCGACCGCGGGATCGGCCGGGCGCGCCTCGACCGGGAGTTCCGGCAGGCCGAGGTCAGCGGGAGTACGAGGCAACGATCCGGTGGTCACCAGATGAATGGTAGGTGAACAACTCGGCCTCGCCCAAAGTTCGTGAAGGCCACCTTGAGGAACTACAAGTTCCTCAAGGTGGCCTTCACGAAGCAGAGGTCAGTCGTTGGCGTGCAGCGCCGCGTTCAGCTCGACGCCGATGCCGGTTCGCGGCACGACCTCGACCGCGCCGGTCGCCGAGTTGCGGCGGAAGACCGCGCCCGAGATGCCGTTGAGCTCGCGGGCCTTGACGACCTTGCCTTCGACGACGACCTTCGTCCCCGCCGTCACGTACAGGCCGGCCTCGACGACCGAGTCGTCGCCCAGCGAGATCCCGACGCCGCCGTTCGCGCCGATCAGGCAGCGCTCGCCCAGCGAGATCGTCTCCTTGCCGCCGCCCGACAGCGTGCCCATGATCGACGCGCCGCCGCCGACGTCCGAGCCGTCGCCGACCACCACGCCGGCCGAGATCCGGCCCTCGACCATCGACGCGCCGAGCGTGCCGGCGTTGAAGTTGACGAAGCCCTCGTGCATCACGGTGGTGCCGGACGCCAGGTGCGCGCCGAGCCGCACGCGGTCCGCGTCGCCGATCCGGACGCCCGTCGGCATGACGTAGTCCACCATCCGCGGGAACTTGTCGACGCTGTACACGGTCACCGGGCCGCGCGCCCGCAGCCGCAGCCGCGTCGTCTCGAAACCCTCGACCGGGCACGGGCCGTGGTTGGTCCACACGACGTTGGCCAGCAGGCCGAACAGGCCGTCGAGGTTCTGGCCGTGCGGGCGGACCAGCCGGTGCGAGAGCAGGTGGAGCCGCAGGTAGATGTCGTGCGTGTCCGCGGGCGCGTCGGCCAGCCTGCCGATCGTGGTGCGCACGGCGACGACCTCCACCCCGCGGTCGGTGTCCGGGCCGAGCAGCGCCGCGGCGGCCTCGCCGAGCAGCTCGGTGGCCTCGCCGACGCTGAGCCGCTCGGTGCCGGGCGTGCCGCCTTCGGTCAGCTTGGGGTGCGGGTACCAGGTGTCGAGGACCGTCCCTTCGGGGGTGACGGTGGCCAGCCCGACGCCGCTGGCGCCGGTCGTTTCGGGGTTCGGGCTCTGCTCGCTCACGGCCTTCACCGTAGTGGAGTGACGCGGATCAACCACTCGTGGGCCGCGCGTCTACCTGCTTCTTCAGGCCCGAGAGCGCCCCGGCGATGTCGACCAGCGCCTGCGAGCACGGGCCGCCGGGGGACGGCACGGTGGTGCAGCCCGCGCCACGGAACTCCGCGACGGCCTTCTCCAGTGCGCCCGCCTCGGCGACCAGCTGCGGGTCGCGGTCGTCCGCGCGCTTGCGGGCCGCGCCCGGCACGTTGGCGACCTCGGTGACGTACTTCTCGCAGCCCTTCGGCAGCTGGGTGCGCGGGCTCGCGTAGCACTGGTCCGCGGTCAGCGCGTCCAGCTTGGTCGGGAGGGCGTCCGGGCCGGGCTCGCCGCCCTGCTTGGGGGCCGGGCCCGCCTCGTTGCCGCAGCCGGACAGGACCAGGACCAGCAACGCGCCGCCCACGGCGACCGGGAACCTACGCACACCCTCACGGTAGCGTGCCGGGCATGAGTCTCGACCTGCACGCCGACCCGGTGGACCTGACCGCAGCGCTGGTGGACGTCTTCAGCGTGTCCGGGTCGGAGGCCGAACTCGCGGCGCTCGTGCAGGAGGCGCTCGAGAAGCAGGCGCCGCACCTCGAGGTCGTCCGAAACGGCGACGCCGTCCTCGCGCGGACGAACCTCGGCCGCCCGTCGCGGGTCGTGCTCGCCGGGCACCTCGACACCGTGCCGGAGAACGGCAACTTCCCTTCGCGGCGCGATGACGAGTTCCTGCACGGCCTCGGCACGGTCGACATGAAGGGCGGCGACGCGGTCTTCCTGCACCTCGCGGCGACGCTTCCGGAGCCGAAGCACGACGTCACCTTCGTCTTCTACGACAACGAAGAGGTCGAAGCGGTCAAGAACGGCCTCGGCCGGATCGAGCGCGAGCTGCCGGAGTGGCTGGCCGGGGACCTGGCGATCGTCGGCGAGCCGTCGAACGGCGTGATCGAGGCCGGCTGCCAGGGCACCATGCGCGTCGAGCTGCGGTTTTCCGGCAAGCGCGCGCACACCGCGCGGTCGTGGATGGGCGAGAACGCGATCCACGCGCTCGCCGAGCCGCTGCGGCGGCTGGCGGAGTACACGCCGCGGATCGTCGACATCGACGGCCTGACCTACCGCGAGGGCCTGCAGGCGACGGCGGTCGGCGGCGGGGTGGCGGGCAACGTCGTCCCGGACGCGGCCGTCCTGACGGTCAACCACCGGTTCGCCCCGGACCGCGACCCGGCGGCGGCCGAGCGGCACCTGCGCGAGGTGTTCGACGGATTCGAACTGTCCGTTGTGGACCTTTCGCCGGGTGCGCTGCCGGGCCTGTCCGCGCCGGCGGCGGCGGAGCTGGTGGCGGCGGCGGGCGGCCGCGCGGCGGCGAAGCTGGGGTGGACGGACGTCGCGCGCTTCGCGGCGCGCGGCATGCCGGCGGTGAACTTCGGCCCCGGCGACCCGACGCTGGCGCACACGCAGCAGGAGAACGTCCGGATCGAGGAGATCGGCCAGGTCGCCGACGTCCTCCGCAAGTTCCTGGCCTGAGTGCTCAGTGGCGGTCGTCACACTGGGCGGTGCTGAGCTGCGGTGACGCTCCGGGGTCGGACGTCACCGCAACTTTTCCTCGTCGCGGGCCGTATTCCCTGGGGAACCGTGCACCAGGGGAGGACCGATGCCGAACAGCGCGAGACGGGCGGCGGCCGTCGCCGTGCTCGCCGTGGCGGTGTGCGGAGCGGTGGCCGCCTGTGGAGAACGACAGCCCGTCGCCGCGCCGGCGGCCGGTCCGATCGTCACCGCTATCGCGGACGCCACCTCGATCCCGCCGCCGCCCGCCGAACGCGAGCCCGTCATACAGCCCACGCCCGTCGAGGTCGCCATCACGTTCCCGCAGACCGGCTCCGGCCAGTGGATGTTCACGCCGGGCAGCGACGAGGTCGCCGGTACGCAGGGCAGGCTCATGCGCTACCGGATCGCGCTGGAGACCGACATCGACGGCGTCGGGCCCGCCGACTTCGCCCGGCGGATCCGCGGGATCCTCGGCGACCCGCGCGGCTGGACCGGCGGCGGCCAGTGGCGGCTGCAGCAGGTCGGGCCGGCCGACATGGCCGACTTCACCATCTACCTGGCCACCCCGGCCAGCCGCGACAAGCTGTGTGGCGGCACCCCGGACGGCTACACGTCTTGCCGCAACGGCAGCAACGTCGTGCTCAACGTCGCCCGCTGGGCCAACGCCGTGCCGAACTACGGCGCCCCGATCGACGTCTACCGCCAGTACATGGTCACCCACGAAACCGGCCACCGGCTGGGCCAGGGCCACGAGCTGTGCCCGGGCCCGGGCCGCCCGGCGCCGGTGATGGAGCAGCAGACGCTCGGGCTGCACGGCTGCGTCCCGAACCCGTGGCCGTTCCCGGACGGCGGCCGCGAGTACGCCGGCCCGCCGGGCGAGTACAACGACCCGATCCCGGCCGGGGACTCCTGACCGCACAAGTCCGTGAATGGCACATTGAGGGACTCCAAGTCCCTCAATGTGCCATTCACGGCTTTCGGATCAGCGGCCCTGCAGGGATTTCACGTTGTTGCCGAACGTCCAGCCCTTCGAGCCGTCCCAGTTGATCGACCAGTCCATCAGGCCCTTCAGGCCCGGAACCGAGCGCCACGCCTGGGAAACCAGGCTCGGCGACATGTACCCGCCACCCGCGCCGGGCTGCGCGGGCAGGCCGGGGACCTGCTTGTCGTAGGGGACGCGGATCGTCGTGCCCTGCACGACCAGGCCCTGGTTCAGGCACTGCGTCTGCACGGTGAAGCCCTGCACGGTCCCGGCCTGGTAAGAGTCGCCGGAGCAGCCGTACATCGAGCCGTTGTAGTACTGCATGTTGAGCCACCACAGCCGGCCGTTGTCCGCGTACTTCTTGATGATCGGCAGGTACGCGCCCCAGATCGAGCCGTAGGCGATGCTGCCGCCGGTCACGTACGCGGTTTCGGGCGCCATGGTGAGCCCGAAGTTCGACGGCATCTTCGCCAGCACGCCGTCGATGATGCGGATCAGGTTCGCCTGCGACGCCGAGAGCGTCTTGATGTTCCCGCTGTTCGTCAGCCCGGTTTCGATGTCGATGTCGATCCCGTCGAAGTTGTACTGCTTGAGGATCGGCACGACCGTGGCGACGAACTTGTCGGCCACCGCCGACGAAGACAGGTCTATCCCGGCCGCCGCGCCGCCGATGGACAGCAGGATGGTCGCGCCCGCGGCCTTCGCGGCGCACATCTCGGCGGGCGTCGACACCTTCACCCCGGCGTCCATCCCGTTCTCCCACAGCACTGTGCCGTCGGAGCGGATGACCGGGAAGGCCGCGTTGACGACGTTGTAGCCGTGCTGCGCGAGGCGGCTGTCGGTGATCGGGACCCAGCCCATCCCGGGGTGGACGCCGTTCGCGGCGCCGTCCCAGTTCTCCCAGTATCCCTGGAGGACCTTCCCGGCGGGCCGCGACTTCACCGCGCACGTGTCGGCCCGCACCGCCCCCTGCGCGGGAGCCGCCACGAACAGCGGGACGGCGAGCAACGCCGTCAGAAGGGTTCCGAGCCAACGGGTTCTCATACCGGCTCCCATCGTCGTTGAGGGCGAACGCGGCGGGTCCGCCCAACATAAGCGCCGCGGGAACCCCTGACTACCGACGAACGGGTGGTCTAGACAACTGTCGTTGGGGCTAAAGCCGTGAATGGCACATTGAGGGACTTCAAGTCCCTCAATGTGCCATTCACGGACTTGGTGCTACACGGTGAGCGTCCAGGAGGACAGGTAGCCGGTGTCGGCCGGGCCGGCGTCGCGGATGCGGAGCTGCCAGGAGCCGTTCGCGGCCTCGGAGGAGGCGTTGACGGTGTAGGTGGTGTCGAGGTTCGGCGTCGAGTCGCTGCTGGAGTTCTTCAGCCGGTACGCCGTGCCGTCCGGGGCGACGAGGTCGATGACCAGGTCACCGCGGTAGGTGTGGGTGATGTGGACCTCGACCTTGGTGGTGCCGGACGCGTTGCGCGCGCAGTCGACGTTCGCCGTGCTGCTGACCGCGGCACCCGGGTAGTCCGGGATGTCCAGCCGCGTCGAGGTGGTCACCGGGGCGCACGACGAACTGCCGACACCGAGCGAGAACGACGCCGTGTGGTCGGCGTTCGCGCCGTCGGCGGTCACCGTGACACCGAATGTGCCGGTCGGCGTGCTCGACGACGTCGTGATGGTCAGCGTCGAGGAGCCGCCCGAGGAGATCGTCGCCGGGCTGAACGACGCCGTCGCGCCCGCCGGCAGGCCGCTTGCCGACAGCGAGATCGACTGCGCCGAGCCGGACGTCGTCGTGGTGCTCACCGCGGCCTGGAGCGACTGTCCCGGTTGGACAGTCCCCGAGGCCGGGTTCACCGCGACCGAGAAGTCGTTGCCCTGCGGCGCGTCGACGGCCAGCTTCCAGAGCGCGTAGCCGATGGCGTCGCTGTTCTTCTCCAGCGGCGCGTCCGGGATGTTCGCCGTCGTGTCGCAGGCGCGGTGGTAGCAGTTGTCGAACGGCGAACCCGCGGTGCCGCCCCACTTCTGCGCCTGCGCCGAGCTCTTGATGTCGCCGGCGCCGGTGGCCAGGCCGCCGACCGGGATGCCCGCGCTCTTGAAGGACGCGTGGTCGGACCGGCCGTCGCCTTCGCTGTCGCCTTCGGTGGGGATGCCGATCGAGGAGAAGTACTCGTCGAAGATCGCCTTGATCGAAGCGACGTCGTCGTAGACGAAGTAGCCCCAGTTCTTGGAGCCGATCATGTCGAAGTTGAGGTAGGTCTTGATCTTCGTGCGCTCGGCGCTCGGCAGGTTGTTGACGTAGTACTTCGAACCGACCAGGCCGGACTCCTCGTCGGCCCACCAGCCGAAGCGGACGCGCTTGGCCATCGCCGGGTTCGTCCGGGCCAGCGTCAGCGCGACTTCGAGGATCGACGCGCTGCCCGAGCCGTTGTCGTTGATGCCGGGGCCGGCGCTCACGCTGTCGAGGTGCGCGCCGAGCATGATCACCTGGTTCGCGTCGCCCTGCGGCCACTCCGCGATCAGGTTCTGCGACTGCCCGAGACAGCTGGTGCAGGTCTGCCGCGTCGTCGTGTACCCGGCGTTCTTGAGCAGATTCTCCACATAGGACACCGAGGCCGCGTAGCCGCCGCCGCGTGCCGAGCGCGTCCCGCCGTTGCTGGTCGCGATGCTCTGCAGCTGGTTGAGGTGGGCCTTGATGTTGGCCAGCGAGATGTCCGGCGCGGCGAGTGCCACGGCCGGTGCGGCGGTGGCCGCCGGCGCGGTGACGGCACCCAGCACGGCGGCCAGGGCGGTGACCCCGGCGCCGAGTCGTGTCTTCCAGGTCATGCCAGTTCCTTATGGGGAAGGGGAAAGGCCGTGAATGGCACATTGAGGGACTTCAAGTCCCTCAATGTGCCATTCACGGCTTTGGGGGACGGGTCAGATGGTCAGCGTCCAGGAGGAGAGGTAGCCGGTGTCGATGGCGGCCGCGTCCTTGATCTGGAGTTTCCAGTCGCCGTTGGCGGCTTCGGTGGAGGCGTTGACGGTGTAGGTGGCGTCGATGTCGTCGGCGGAGTCGCTGCTGGAGCCCTTCAAGCGGTACGAGGTTCCGTCCGGGGCGATCAGGTCGAGGACCAGGTCACCACGGTAGGTGTGGGTGATGTGCACCTCGACCTTGGTGGTGTCGGACGCGTTGCGCGCGCAGCCGGCGACGGTGCTGGTGCTGCTCACTGCCGCTCCCGGGTAGTCCGGGATGTCGAGCCGCGTCGAGTTGGTCACCGGCGGGCAGACCGAGCTGTCGACGGTCAGCGCGTACTGCGCCGTGTGGTCGGTGGCGGTCCCGTCGGCGGTGATGGTGATCTGGCCGGTGCCTTCCGGGGTCGTCGACGACGTCGTGATGGTCAGCGTCGAGCTGTCGCCCGCCTGGACGGTCGCCGGGCTGAACGTCGCGGTGGCGTCGGCGGGCAGGCCGGCGGCGGACAGCGTGATCGACTGGGCCGTGCCCGAGGTGAGCTCGGTGTTCACCGTGACGCTGGCCGAGCCGCCCGGCCGGACGAATCCGGTCGCCGAGCTCAGCGTGACCGCGTAGTCCGGGTCGCCGCCGCAGACCGGCTCACCGGTGCCGGCGGTGACGGAGATGGCGTTCCACGCGGCCTTGGTGGCGTTGAACTCGGTGCAGCTGTCCGGGAAGAGCGCGAGCGCGGCTTCGAGGGTCGCCTTGCGGGCGGCCTTGTGGTTCCACGACGAGGTCTTCTTCAGCAGGCCGTTGTAGAAGATCTGGCCGGCCTTCTGGACGCCGATGCCGGTGACCGACGAGCTGTTGCACGTCGGGCTGGCCGGCTTGCCGCCACCCGGGTTCGAGCCCTCCGCCAGCAGGTAGAACCAGTGGTTCTGCGGGCCGGCCGCGGCGTGCACCTCGGTGCTCGGGATCGACGACGAGTAGCAGTTCGGGTCGCCGGCCTTCGACGGGTCGTACATGTAGCGGATCGGGCCGTCGCCGACGAGGTTGACGCCTTCGCCGACCTCGTAGTCCGGGGTGTCCTTGGCGTTGTTCGCGTACGCCTCGGTGAGCGCGCCGAAGATGTCGTCGGTCGATTCGTTCATCCCGCCGGTCTCGTTGCCCGAACCGGAACCGCCCGGGGTGAACTGGAAGACGCCGTGCCCGAACTCGTGGCCGACGACGTCCATCGAGGTGGCCTGGCGCTGGTTGTCCTGCGAGTGGCCGAAGTGCGTCGACGAGCCGTTCCAGTAGGCGTTGACGTCGGACAGGCCCACGGAAGCCGGGTAGCCGGTGCCGCTGCCGTTGATGCCGTTGCGGCCCAGCCAGTCGGCGAGCATCTTCCACTCGGTCTGGACGCTGTAGAGCACGTCCACGCACCCGGTTTCGAGGTCGGTGCCGGAGCCGTTGCCCCAGTCGTCGTCCGGTCCACTGTAGACCGAACCACCCTCGCGGCCGCAGCTGATGCCGGTGCGGCCCGGGTCACGCATCGTGTACGTGCTGCCGGACTGCGTCGTGTCGATGGCGACGTTCCCGGCGTAGTAGCTGTTGCCGGCGCCGGCGAGGTTCGCCGTGCCGGTCCGGTCCTGGCGCCTGGATCCGGAGCCGAACGTCTTGACGTCGTCCCGCTTGTCGAGCACCGCGCCGGTCGCGGCGTCGACGAAGACGTGCAGGTTGCTCGGCGCCGTGGCGGTGCGCCCCGCGACGACGACCTCGTAGGCCAGCTTCGGGCTCGTCCCGGCCAGCACCACCTTCTCCGGCGTGCTCACACTGTCCACAGTGGGCAGTTGAGCGCGCGCGGTGGCGGTGACCTTCGCGACGTCGACGAGTGCCTGCGTCCCGACGGTGATCGGCGCGGTCTCCGCGGAGCTGGTGCCGCGGACGCGCCCGGCACCGTCGGCGACGACGACCGCGTCCCCGCCCACGACCCGCAGGCCCTGGTAGGTCCGCTGGTAGGCGCCGTAGAAGAGGCCGGCGCCCCCGGCGGTCAGGCCGACGCGCTGGAACGCTTCGGCGGGGCCACGGCGCAGGGCGTCGAGACCGCCGGCAGCGGCCTGGTCGGCCGCGCGGGCGGCCGCCACTTCGGGCGCGGCGGGCTGGGCTTGAGAAGCTGCGCTCGCCGGGGTCACCGGTAACGCGAGCGTCATGGCGAGCCCGGCGGCAGCCGCCAAGCCCGTGCTGAACCCACGATGGGTCATCGAGGTCTTCCTTCCATGAAGGCAGAATCGAGGTCCGGTAAGGGGGAAGGGGGGAGACGTGTCCGGGGTGCGAACAGGAGGTATGCGTCCGGACGCATCCGAGTAAAGGATCAACGGTTCCGGGCGTCAAGGCGCCGAACGGACCAACAGTATGTTACGGATTCACCGCTCAAATCGTGCAAACCCTGCCGCAACAGGGGATTCTCACCGCGTTCCGCGCCGGAACGACTTTCGTAGGGATTGTCCGCGACACCATCCGAACGCCGGATGATCTCGATCATCGGGATTCGTTAGTACAGCTCAGGAACCAGCCCTGGCTCACCCGTGTCGTCCTCCTAATCACGAGTGATGCCCCCTCAATCACGCGAGATGCCCGCCCAATCACGCGAGATGCCCCTTCAATCACGCGAGTTCCGGCTCCGATCACGCGAGTTCCGGCTCCGATCACGCGAAGCTCGGTGACCGGAGGGGCATCGCCCGTGATTGGAGGGGCATCATGCGTGATGGGGAGGACGACACGGGCTGCGAGGCGGACTCGGCCTGCGCCGGCGAGCCCGTCGTTCGGCGATCGGTGCCGGTCGCCTCCACAGTGGACCGGACGGCGAAGAGAGACGCACTCGTCCGGATGAATTCTCCGGCGATGCGCGTTCATGGCCCGGTAACGGGCCCGCCATCGACCTCACCTCTACCGAGCTTCCCGCCTTCTCGCCGGCGGGTACGCCGTAGCATGGCGAGGTGAGTGAACAGTCTGAATGGCCGGACGGCCAGTACCCCGAACGCCCGGTAGAGCGCCACAAGGGCCCTGTGGTGCTCCGCCGCGACCGCCGCGACCAGGGCAGCACCACCGACCAGCGGCTCCTGGACTCGCGTGGCCCGAGCGACTGGGTCCACACCGACCCATGGCGTGTCCTCCGCATCCAGGCCGAGTTCGTCGAGGGCTTCGGCGCGCTGGCCGAGGTGCCCCGCGCGGTCACCGTGTTCGGCTCGGCGCGCACCAAGCGTGACAACCCGGAGTACGAGCTCGGCCGCAAGATCGGCGCCACGCTGGCCAACGCCGGGTTCGCGGTGATGACCGGCGGTGGCCCGGGCGCGATGGAGGCGGTCAACCGGGGCGCGGCCGAAGCCGGCGGCTTCTCCGTCGGCCTCGGCATCGAGCTGCCGTTCGAGCAGGGCCTGAACCCGTGGGTCGATCTCGGCGTCAACTTCCGGTACTTCTTCGCCCGCAAGACGATGTTCATCAAGTATTCGCAGGCCTTCATCTGCCTGCCCGGCGGCTTCGGCACGCTCGACGAGCTGTTCGAGGCGCTGACGCTGGTGCAGACCAAGAAGGTCACGAAGTTCCCGGTCGTGCTGTTCGGCAGCGACTACTGGGGCGGGCTCTACGAGTGGATCAAGAGCTCGGTGCTGGCCGAGGGCAAGATCAGCCCGCACGACCTGGACCTGCTGCACGTCACCGACGACATCGACGACGCCGTCCGCGTGGTGCAGGAGTCCTACCAGGCGTGGGAGGACACCCACTGATGCGCCGGATCTGCGTGTTCTGCGGCTCGTCGATGGGCTTTTCGCCGCGCTACGCCGAGCAGGCGGCCGCGCTCGGCAAGCTGCTGGCCCAGCGCGGCATCGGCCTGGTCTACGGCGGTGCGAGCGTCGGCACGATGGGCGTCGTGGCCGACGCGGCGCTGGCCGCGGGCGGCGAGGTGATCGGCGTGATCCCGGAGGCGCTCTCCGGCGTCGAGATCGCGCACGCCGGGCTGACCGAGCTGCACGTCGTCGCGGACATGCACGAACGCAAGGCCAAGATGGCGGCGCTGTCCGACGGCTTCCTCGCGCTGCCCGGCGGCGCGGGCACCCTGGAAGAGCTGTTCGAGGTCTGGACGTGGGCGCAGCTCGGCCTGCACGGCAAGCCGATCGGCCTCGTCGACGTCGACGGCTACTACGCGCCGCTGCTGACGTTCGCCGACCACATGGTGGCCGAGGGGTTCGTCAAGCAGGCCTACCGCGAGCTGCTGCTCGCCGACGCCGACCCGGCGGCGCTGCTGGACCGGTTCGAGACGTACGAGCCGCCGGCCCCGCCGAAGTGGGCGAAGGAGCCGCCGGGGATCTAGGCGACGCCTTCGCTCGGGCGCTTGTGGTAGGTGTCGACGTACTCCTGGCCCGAGATCTCCAGGATCGCGTACATCACCTCGTCGGTGACCGACCGGCGGATCGCCGGCGCGTAGTCCTGGCCCTCGTAGCGGGAGAAGTCGAGGGGCTTGCCGAACGTGATGCCGATCTTCGCCGGGCGCGGGACGCGGGCGCCCTTCGGCTGGAGGTTTTCGGTGCCGGTCAGGGCGACCGGGACCACCTTCGCGCCGGTCGCCAGGGCCAGCGCGCCGACGCCGGTGTGGCCGCGGTGCAGCCGGCCGTCCAGCGAGCGGGTGCCCTCCGGATAGATCGCGAAGACGCCGCCCGCGTCGAGGACCTTCCGGGCCGCCTCCAGCGCGGCGAGCCCGGCCTGGGCGTTGCCGCGCTCGACCGGGACGTACCCGAGGCCGCCGAGCAACCCGGCGAGCAGCTTGCCCTTGACGCCCTTGCCGACGAAGTACTCCGCCTTGCCGAGGAACTTGACCTGCCGCGGCGTCGTGAACGTGATCACGCCGGTGTCGAGCGCCGCCCGGTGGTTGGCGGCCAGGAGCACCGGGCCCGTCGCGGGCACGTTCTCCACGCCGTGCACCTTGGGCCGGTACACCGCCCTGACCAGCGGTCCCAGTACGAACCGGACAAGCAGCGCGATCAACTGGTCCTCCTCCTCGGTAGCGGTGCCATCAGCATGGCACGATCGTTACTCGTGAGTTGGTTCGAGCGGCGTACGTGGCAGGAGCCCGGTTGGACGCCCGAGGACATCCTGGCCGCGAAGGGTGACCGGACGGTTTCGGTCGTGCTACCGGCCCTGGACGAAGAGCGGACCGTCGGTGACGTCGTCGCGTCGATACGACCGCTGGTCGGCGGGGTGGTCGACGAGCTGGTGGTCATGGATTCGGGTTCCACGGACGCCACGGTGGAAACGGCCGAGGCGGCCGGCGCGCGGGTGGTCCGGCGCGAGGACGTCCTGCCGGACGTGCCGCCGGTGCCCGGCAAGGGCGAGGTGTTGTGGCGTTCCCTGGCCGCGACCAGCGGCGACTTCGTCGTCTTCCTCGACTCGGACCTGGTCGACCCGGACCCGGCGTTCGTGCCGTCGCTGCTCGGGCCGCTGGTCTCCGAAAGCGGCGTCCACCTGGTCAAGGGCTTCTACCGCCGTCCGCTGCGGCTGGAGAGCAGTGGCGGCGGGCGCGTCACCGAGCTGCTCGCGCGGCCGGTGCTTTCGGCGCTGCGCCCCTCGCTCGGCGGGCTGGTCCAGCCCCTCGGCGGCGAGTACGCGGGCACGCGCGAGTTCCTCGAATCGGTGCCGTTCGCCGCCGGGTACGGCGTCGAGATCGGGCTGCTGCTCGACGCCGAGGCGCGCTACGGCCTCGACGGGCTCGCGCAGGTCAACCTCGGGGTCCGCAAGCACCGGAACCGGTCGCTGCGGCAGCTGGGCGTGATGTCCCGGCAGATCCTGGGCACGGCACTGGACCGCTGCGGGGTCCCGGCCGCCGACGCGCCGTTCACGCAGTTCGTGCAGGTCGACGAGGAGTGGCTGCCGGACGTCACGGAGGTCCGGGTCGCCGGCCGGCCGCCGATGCGGGACGTACTCGCCCGTCCTCGAGAGTGAGGACCTCGTCGAAGCCGTCGAGGTGCTCGGGCCGGTGGGTGACGAGGACCACGGTGCCTTTCGCCTTCGCGAGGACGCGGGCCAGGACGGCGTCGCCGTGGGCGGGGTCGAGGCCTTCGACGGGCTCGTCGAGCACCAGGACCTCCGGCGCGGCCAGGACCGCGCGGGCCAGGACCAGGCGCTGCCGCTGACCGCCGGACAGCGCTTCGCCGTCCGGGCCGGTGTCGCGGTCGAGGTCCAGGTCGAACCCGGCGGTTTCGCAGGCTTCCTTCAGCTCTTCGTCGCTCGCGTCGGGCTTCGCGAGCAGGAGGTTTTCGCGGACGGTCGTGTGGAAGACGTGGGCGTCGGCCTCGGCGCCCGAAATGACCCGGGAAAGGTCGGCGTACTCGGCGAGCGGGTGGCCGTCGAGGGTCACCTGGCCTTCGGTGGGGGTTTCGCTGCCGAGCAGGAGGTTGAGGAGGCTCGTCTTCCCGGCGCCGCTGGAGCCGAGGACGCCGACGCGCTTGCCGGGCGGAAGGTCGAGGTCGACGGCGTGGAGGGCGGGCGCGCGACCCGGGTACCGCAGGCCGGCGTTCCGGAGGCGGAAGTGTCCTTCTCGCGGAGTGCGGGTGCCTTCGGGGCGGGCCGGTTCGCTCAGCACGGCTCGTACGCGGGCGGCCGACGCGCGGATCTCCGGCACGCGCCGGGCGGCGCCGATCAGCGGGAGCACGACCTCGAAGGCCGTCATGGCGGCGAGCGCCAGCGCGGCGGTCCACGGCACCGAGGCGTGGGCGAGCAGTGCGACGGCGATGGTCGTGAGCAGCTGGACGAGCACCCCGGCGGCGGTGAGCAGGGCGGTCTTGGCGGAGGTGGCCCGTTCGCGACGGGCGAGGTCATCGACGACCCCGGCCGCCCGCGCGCGGTTTTCGCCGAATGCCCCGGCGGCGACGAGCTCCCGGTGCCCGGTGACGAGTTCGACGGCGCGTTCGGCCAGTTCGGCGCGTTTCGGGGCACTCTCCCGGGCGGCTTGGCCGGTGGCGCGCACGACCAGCCACGGCAGAAGCCCGCCCGCGACGACCAGCCCGGCCGCGAGAGCCAGCGCGGCCGGCGTCGACGTGACGGCGGTGGTCCCGACGGCGACGAGCCCGACGACCGCGGCGACCCCCACGGGCAGCAGCCACCGCAGCACGGCGTCCTGCAGAGCGTCCACATCGGACACGAGCCGGGTGACGAGGTCCCCGCCGGAGTACCGGGACCCGGGCAGCAGGGCCTGGTAGACCCGGCCACGCAGGGCACCGAGCCACCGCAGGACGACCTCGTGCCCGGCGAGCCGCTCGGCGTACCGCAGGCCGCCGCGGAGGAGAGCGAGAGTCCGGACGGCGACGATGGCGAGGGTGAGCGCGGCAAGCGGAGGCCGTTCGGCGGCCCGGAGCAGCAGCCAGGCGGCGGTGGCCATGAGGGCGAGAGCGGCGAGTTCGGCCCCGGCGCCCAGGAGCGCGGCGCGGAGGAGGCGGAGGAAGTCCTTTGTGGACACAGCCCACAGTTCCGTTCGGGCGCTACGCCTGAGCCGGGGCGCCTGTCCATTTGCCGGAGTGCTTTGGGGTCGCTGCTGCGATGTCATGAACGACTCGTTCACCTCGTCGGATGACATGAACGAGTCGTTCATGTCGTTGGATGGGTCGCCGACCGGCGGAGCGGGCTGACTTTGCCGCGCCTGCCCGGAAAAACGGGCCGCTCGGCGATCTGTGGACAACTGCCGCCCGGTGGCGGGCGAATCCGACAGCACGCCCTGCCCTGTGGATGACGGATTTGACATCACGCCGCCACCTCGCTAAGAACCCGGCCCTCGCGCAGCTCCACCACGCGCTCGGCCAGCGAAACCATCGCCGGCCGATGCGCGACGAGCACAGCGGTCCGCCCAGGCAGCAGCCGGCGGGTCGCTGCGAGCACCGCCGCTTCCGTGCGGGAGTCCAGGCGGGCCGTCGGCTCGTCGAGCAGCACCAGGCCCGCCGACGAACGCGCCAACGCCCGGGCCACTCCCACCCGCTGCCGCTGGCCCGCCGACAGGACCGAACCCAGTTCGCCCACCTGGGTCTCGAACCCCAGCGGCAACCCCGCCGCCACCGGATCGAGGGCCGCTGCCCGGGCGGCCGAGGCAATGTCCGCCGACGGGACGCCAAGGGCGATGTTCGCGGCCAGCGACCCCCGGAACAACGTCGGCCGCTGCGGGACCCAGGCCACGTCGGCCAGCCACCCGGCGGACGACAGCGAACGCAGGTCGACCCCGTCCACCAGCACCCGCCCCGAAGTGGGCGGCACGAACCCCAGCAGCACCGACAGCAACGTGCTCTTCCCCGACCCGCTCGGCCCCACCAGCGCGACACTCGAACCGGCGGGCACGGAAAGGTCCACTTCGGACAATGCGAGAACACCGCCGTAGGAGACCGAAACCCGTTCCAAGACCACCGAAGGCGCGCCCCGGCGGCGAACAATGGCACCCGAACGCGAAGCGACCACCGGAACCGCGAGAGCCTCCCGCAACGCCGCCAGCCCCTCCTCCGCGGCGTGGAACTTCGCGCCCGCCGCCCGCAGCGGCAGGTAGGCCTCCGGCGCCAGGACCAGCACCAACAGCGCCGTCCGCGCGTCCATGCCCCCGGCCAGCAACCGGAACCCGATCGGCACCGCCACCAGCGCCACCGACAGCGTCGCCACCAGTTCCAGCACCAACGCCGAAAGGAACGCGACCCGCAGCGTCTTCACCGTCGCGTCGGCGTGGGCGTCGGCCAGGGAACGGACTGTCCGCACCTGGGCCCGCGCCCGCCCGAACACCTTCAGCGTGCCGAGCCCGCGCACGACGTCGAGGAAGTGCCCGCCCAGCTTCGTCAGCAACTGCCACTGGACGGACGCCCGGGTGTGCTTGCCGACGAGGATCGCGAACACCGGGATCAGCGGTAACGTGCCCGTGACGACCAGCGCCGACGTCAGGTCCGTCGTGAACAGCCGCGCGATCACCGCGACCGGCACGACCACCGACACGACGAGCGACGGCAGGTACCCGGTCAAGTAGCTGTCCGTCGCGTCGACCCCGCGCGTCACCTGGGTCGCGACGACGCCGGCGGGGTCCGGAGAGGACTCGAGCAGACGTCGTCGCAGCCCGGTGCGCACCGTGGCGGCGAACCGTCCACTCAGGACGCCGTGGCTCCACGAAAGCAGCACCCGTGCGGCGATCGCCACGAGCAGGAAGACCGAAACCCCGCCGCCGGTCAGCAGCGTGGCGAGACCTTCGGCCTGGAGGAGCACCGCCGCGGCGGTGAGCACGCCGAGCAGGCTCAACGCGCAGAGATACCGCCGGAGTCCGGGTAGCGCGGGCACGACGTCTCCTTAGTAGTGCAGCAGCGAGTGCTGGTCGACGGGACGGCGATGCGCGCGCCAGGTCAGCCACTGCACCACCAGCAGCACCAGCACGGCCGGCGGCGCGAACCAGGCCAGCACCGCGAACGTCGCCGGCGCGGTCGCCGCCTGGCCGACGGTCAGGGCGTACCCGGACGACGCCAGCACGGTGGGGAACCGCAGCGTGCCGGCGAGCATTGCGGGGCAGGCCGAAAGCACCATCGAACCGACGAGCGCCACCCGGTACCGCCGGACCGTCAGGCCCAGGTGAGCGACGGCGAAGGCCGCGAAGGCCAGCACCACCACGCCGACGCCGAGCGCGGTGACGCCGTCGAGAGCGAAGAAGCCCCACCCCGTGGCGACGACGAGGAAGGCGAAGACCGGCGCCGAGAAGGCGCGAGCCAGCCGTGCCGCGCGGCCGGTCAGTTCGGCCGGCGCGCGCACGGCCAGGAACGCCGCGCCCTGGAGGCAGAACAGGGCGACGAACCCGAGTCCCCACAGCACTGCGTACGGCGAGAACAGGGCGAGCACGTCTCCCGAAGGCGAGCCGTCGGGGGACAGCGGCAGCCCGACGATCAGGTTGCCGAGGAACAGGCCCCAGGACAACGCCGTCACCAGCGCGCCGCCGACGATGCCCGCGGTCCAGGCGCCGCGCCGGGCGTCCGGGCGGCGGCTGCGCAGCTGCATCGACGCCGTGAACGTCACCAGGCCCAGCAGCAGCGTCACGACCAGGACGTACGCCCCGGCGAACACCTTGCCCTCCAGGTGCGGGAACGCGCCGAACAGCAGGCCGACCGCGGCCACCAGCCACACCTCGTTGGCCAGGAAGAACGGCCCGAGCGCGCCGAGCGTCTGCCGTCGCCGCCGCTCGCCGGACTCGAACCCGGGAAGGAGCATGCCGACGCCGTAGTCGTACCCCGCCAGCGCGAAGTACCCGCAGGTCAACAAGCCCAGCACGCACCACCAGAAGGTCACCATCGGTCAGACTCCGCTCAGGACGGGCAGTTCGGCGGGCTCGTCGACCGGGTCCGGGCCGCGCTTGGCGACGCGCGCCATGAGCACCCAGTCGGCGACCGCGAGCGCGGCGAACAGCAGTGTGAAAGCGATGAAGGAGAACAGGATCTGGCCGGCGGGGACGTCCGCGATCGCGTCCGCGGTGCGCAGCTTCCCCCAGACCAGCCACGGCTGACGGCCGAGTTCGCGCACCAGCCAGCCCATGATCGCCGCGAGGAACGGCAACGGGATCGCCGCGACCATCAGGTAGTGCAGGAACCGCGCCCGGGTGATCCGGTTCCGGACCAGCAGCACCGTGCCGAGGATCGCGCAGGCGAACATGAGGAACCCGAGCCCGATCATGGCGCCCAGCGGCGCCCCCACCGCGCTCTCGCCGAGCTTGTCCGGCTGGTACATCTTCAGCTCGCCGAACTGCGCGAAGCCCTGGTTGACCACGAAGACCGAGCCGAGCAGCGCCGCCACCACGCCGACGCGCATCGACCGCCGGAAGAACTCGACCTCGGTGGTGCGCTTGAGGAAGTGCCAGGCGCTGACGCCGACGACGAAGAACCCGCCGGTCACGATCGCCGCGCCGGCGACGTGCGGCAGGGACGCCACCAGCGCCGGGTTGGCGAACAACGCGCCGAAGTCGTCGAGGCGCAGCGTGCCGTTTTCGACGTGGCTGCCGACCGGGTTCTGCAGGAACGAGTTCGCCAGCATGATGAACAGCGCCGACGCATACGCGGTGAGCGTGACCAGCCAGATCAGCGTCAGGTGCAGCCACTTGTCCATCCGCCCGAAGCCGAAGATCCACAGGCCGAGGAAGGTCGACTCGAGGAAGAACGCGACCAGCGTCTCGATGGCCAGCGGCGCGCCGAAGACGTCGCCCGCGAAGGCGGACAGTCCGGTCCAGGTCAGCCCGAACTGGAACTCCATCACGATTCCGGTGACGATCCCCAGCGCGTAGTTGATCACGTAGAGGCGGCCCCAGAAGCGCGTCATCCGCAGCAGTTCCGGCTTTCCGCCGACGGTCCAGCGCGTCTGCATCACGGCCACCAGCGTGACCAGGCCCAGGGTGAGCAGCACGAACAGGAAGTGGAACGAGGTCGTCGTCGCGAACTGGAGTCTCGCGATCGGGAGTGCGTTCATGTAGTCAGGCTACACGTAGTCTGTCTACATGTAGCTAGGCGACGTGTAGACTGCGTACTCATGAAGCCGGACACCTTGCGCGGGCACCTCGACGCCTTGCTGCTGGCCGTGCTCGATGGCCGGAAACTGCACGGCTACGCGATCATCGAGGCGCTCCAGCTGCGCAGCGACGGCGCGCTCGACCTGCCGACCGGCACCGTCTACCCGGCGCTGCGCCGGCTCGAGCGGGCCGGCTGGCTGGCCAGCGAGTGGGACGTCGTGTCCGGGCGCAAGCGGCGCACCTACCGCCTCACCGGCTCCGGCGAACAGGCCCTGGCCGCCGAACGCACCGAGTGGCGGGAGTTCACCACGGTCATCGGGGGAGTGCTGGGCACATGATCGACGAGTACCTGGGGGACCTGGACCGCAGGCTGCGCGGCTGCGGCCGGTTCAAGGCCGACCTGCTGGGCGAGGCACGCGACGGCCTGAACGACGCGGCCGACGCCTACCGTGCCGGCGGGTGGAACGACGAAGAAGCCGAGCGGCGCGCGGTCGCCGACTTCGGCCCGGCGGCGGTCGTCGCCCACGACTACCAGGCCGAGCTGGCCATGCTCAGTGGCGTCCGCACGCTGTGGAAGCTCGTCCTCGGCGTCCCGGCGATGCAGATCGCGTGGGACTACGCGCGGATCCTCACCTTCGGCGCGTGGACGAAGCTGCCGACGCCGTCCCCCGGGTGGTACATGGTGATCACGCGCGTCTCCCACGGCTCGGTGTTCCTCGTACCGGTGATCGGCCTGCTCGCGCTGCTCGGCACCCGCTGGCTCAGCCGTCGCCTCGACGGGACCCGGCTGTCCCGGTTCTGCGGGCTGCTGATCGCCGTCGCCGTGGGCATCAATCTCGGGTCGCTCGGGCTGCTGATCGCGGCGACCGGCTTCGTCGACGTCTCGAGGCTGTTCCTCAGCGTCCCGTGCGCGCTCCTGATGCTCGCGTGGGTGGCGCTTTCCCTCCGGCTCGTCGTGCTCGCGAGACGTTCCTGGGGCGGGTATGCCACGATCGTCGCGTGACGACCGCGCTGATCTACCTCGTAGTCATGCTGCTGGTGGCGGCCGTGGTGTTCCTGCTCGCCGCGGTGGTGTTCGGCCGGGGTGAGGAGCTCGCCCCGCTGCCTCCGGGCAGTTCGCCGACGCGGCTGCCCGCCGAGGACATCACCGGCGAAGACCTGCAGGACGTCCGCTTCCAGCTGGTCTTGCGCGGCTACAAGATGTCCGAAGTGGACTGGGTGATGCGGCGGCTCGGCGCCGAGCTCGACGAGCTGCGCGCCCGCGTCGCCGAGCTGGAGCAGCGTGAGCGGGAGCGGGAGAGCTCGGCCGAGGGTGCCCCGTGACGGACCTGGTGCTCTCGGTCGACGTCCGCGCGCCGGCCGGGACGACCTGGCTCGCGCTGACCGACTGGACGCGTCAGGGCGAGTGGATGCTCGGCACCGAGGTCGAGGTCGTCGAGGGCAACGGCCGCAGCGTCGGGTCGCGGCTGGCGGCGTTCACCGGGGTGGCCGGCATCGGCTTCACCGACACCATGGAGATCACCGGCTGGGAGCCGCCGGTGCGGTGCACGATGCGGCATCTCGGCAGCGTCGTCCAGGGCACCGGCGTGTTCCAGGTGGTGCCGAAGGGCGCGACGCGCTCGACGTTCGTCTGGGCCGAGCACCTGCGGCTGCCGTTCGGGCCGCTGGGCAGGCTCGGCTGGCCGGTGGCGCGGCCGGTGTTCGTGCTGGGGGTGCGCCAGTCGCTGCGGCGGTTCGCGCGGTTCGCGGAGAACTATTCGGTGGGCGGGAATGACTGAACTGATCGGCACCGACGGCCTTCCGCGGTGCAGCTGGGGCAATTCGGCCCCGGACTACGTGGCCTACCACGACGAAGAGTGGGGCGTGCCGCTTCACGGCCAGGACGAACTGTACGAACGGCTGTGCCTCGAGTCGTTCCAGTCGGGCCTGTCGTGGATCACGATCCTGCGCAAGCGGGAGGCGTTCCGGAAGGCGTTCAAGCAGTTCAAGCCGGCGAAGGTGGCGAAGTTCGGCGACGCCGACGTCGAGCGGCTGATGCAGGACGCGTCGATCGTGCGGAACCGGGCGAAGATCCTGGCCGCGATCAAGAACGCGCAGGCGATCGCTTCGCTCGACACGCCGCTGGACGAGCTGCTGTGGTCGTTCGCGCCCGCTTCGCACAAGCGGCCTGCCTCGATGGCCGACGTCCCGGCGATCACGGACGAGTCCAAGGCGATGGCGAAGGAACTGAAGAAGCGCGGCTTCGTCTTCCTCGGTCCTACGACCTGCTACGCGCTGATGCAGGCCACCGGCATGGTCGACGACCATATCCAGGGCTGCTTCCGGGCCTCGTGAGTGAGAAACAGTGTTAGAACACTGTTTCTCACTCACGACGTCACTTGCCCTGGAAGGCCGGCTTGCGCTTGCCGACGAAGGCCTCGACGGCCTCGGTGTGGTCGGCGGTCGCGCCGAGCGCGGTCTGGGCGGCGTCCTCGGCGGCCAGTGCCTCGTCGAACGTCGACTGGGCGGCCAGGTTGAGCACGCCCTTGATCTTCGCGTAGGCGACGGTCGGGCCGGCCGCGAGCTTCGCCGCGATCTTCTGGGCGCGGGCCGGCAGTTCCTCGTCCGGCACGACCTCGCCGACCAGGCCGAGCCGCAGCGCTTCGGCCGAATCGACGGTGCGGGCCAGCAGCATCAGCTCGGCGGCGCGGCCGTAGCCGACCAGCCGCTGCAGCGTCCACGACGCGCCGGAGTCCGGGCCGAGCCCGACGTTGGCGAACGCCATCAGGAACGACGACGACTCGGCGGCGATCCGCAGGTCGCTGGCGTAGGCGAAAGCGGCCCCGGCGCCGGCGGCGGTGCCGTTGACCGCCGCGACGACCGGCTTCGGCATTTCCACGATCGTCTTGACGATCGGGTTGTAGTGTTCCTTCACCGTGTGTAGCGGAGCGGGGTCACCCGCTTGCAGCAGTCCCACGTGCTCCTTCAAATCCTGGCCGGCGCAGAACGCCTTGCCGGAACCGGTCAGCACGACCGCGCGGACTCCTTCGTCGTCCGCCGCCTCGCGCAGCGCCGCGAGCAGTGCTTCCTTCAGCTCGACGGTCAGCGAGTTGTACGCCTGGGGCCGGTTGAGGGTGAGGGTGCGCACCCCGTCGGCGTCGGCGGTCACCAGGACGTCGGATGTGGTCACGTCTTCTCCTTGCGCGGAAAACTTCGGTCGGCCGAGAGTCTTTCACCTCGCGCGGGCCGCATACCAGCACCGATACGGCGGCAAAAGATCCCCTCCGCTGATGCGCCCGGCCGCTGATGAGGGACAATGGACACCAGACCCGGCTGGCTTTCACGCGAGCGCGACCCGGGCGCGCCGGTTGAGACGGAGGGAGCACGCTATGGCGGCCATGAAGCCCCGGACCGGAGATGGTCCCCTCGAAGTGACTAAGGAGGGGCGGGGCCTCGTGATGCGCGTACCGCTCGAGGGTGGTGGGCGACTCGTCGTCGAACTCTCTGCGGAAGAAGCGAAGGACCTCGGCGCCGCGCTGGCGGAGGTCACCGGCTGAGCAGGCCCCCTCGAACCGTCCTTCCGTCGCACCCCGGTCTCCCTTCGGAGGCCGGGGTCGCGGTTCCTCTGCGCCCGAAGGTTGCTCACTGTGCGTAATCCGCTACCGCCCGTTCCGACTACTCTGCTCGACATCGAGGTCGCGGCGGAGCTCCGCCGCGGCGTCCCGACGGCCCGGCTGGTGGCGGCTCCCGACAACGATGACGTCGAGCCCTTGGAGATCGAGGGCGTCCGGATCAGCGGCAAGGCGGGCACCGTCCAGACGGTGCCCGGCGACGGCCCCCGCTGGGTCGCGGGGCTCGGCGGCGGTGAGCCGAAGGAGTACCGCAAAACCGGCGCGGCGCTGGTCCGCGCGGTGAACGCGGCCCTGGCCGACGATGTCGACCACGGCGGCAAGGCGTTCCGCGCGGTGCAGCTCGCGCTGCCCGAGGAGGCGGACGGCGAGCACGTCACCGAGCTGGCGCTGGGCCTTCTGCTCGGCGGCTACCGGTACAAGGTGTCCGGCGAGGACCCGAAGCCGTCGGTGCGCACGGTCCGGCTGGTGACCGAGAACCCGGCGTTCGGCGAGCTGGTTTCCCGCGCCGCGCAGCTGGCCGCGGCGACGGCGCTGACCCGCGACCTCGCGAACACGCCGTCCAACGTGAAGACGCCGGCGTGGCTGGCGGACACGGCTGCCCGGGTGGCCGGCCCGCTTGTCGACGTGACGGTCCGGGACGAGAAGTGGCTGGCGGCGCAGGGCTTCGGCGGCATCCTGGCGGTGGGCGGCGGTTCGGCCCGGCCGCCCCGGCTGATCGAGCTGGCGTACCGGCCGCAGGGGGCTTCCCGGCATCTTCTGCTGGTGGGCAAGGGCATCACGTTCGACACGGGCGGCCTGTCGATCAAGCCGGCCGACGGCATGCACCTGATGCGCACGGACATGGCGGGCGGCGCGGCGGTGATCGCGGCGACCCGCGCGATCGCCGCTTTGGAGCTGCCGGTCCGCGTGACGGCCTTGGTGCCGGCGGCGGAGAACCACGTCTCGGGATCGTCGTACCGGCCCGGCGACATCGTCCGCCACTACGGCGGCAAGACGACCGAGGTGGCGAACACGGACGCGGAAGGCCGCATGGTCCTGGCCGACGCGTTGGTGTACGGCATCGAGCGGTTCACCCCGGACTACGTGGTCGACGCGGCGACGTTGACGGGCGCGATGAAGGTCTCGCTGGGGCTGCGCACGGGCGGCCTGTTCGCTTCCGACGACTCGTTGGCCGCGCTGGTGTCCGCGGCCGGCTCGCGGGTGGGCGAGGCGTGGTGGCGGATGCCGTTGGTGGAGGACTACGCGGACAACGTCCGCGGCGAGTTCGGCGACGTCCGCCAGACCCCGCCGGGCCCGGGCGGCATCACGGCGGCGCTGTTCCTGCGCGAGTTCACGGCCGGTCTGCCCTGGGCGCACCTGGACATCGCGGGCCCGGCCCGATCGGAGAAGAACTACGACGACGTGGTCCCAGGCGCGACAGGCTTCGCGGCTCGCACCCTGGTCGAGCTGGCGGCTTCGCTGGGGTGATTCATGAGGGGCACTCTCATGGCTTTCCCGTCCATGAGGGTGCCCCTCATGGACTTGCCTCGGCCGTCGTCAGGACGTGGTCGCGGAAGCCGGTCACCGCCGGGGTCATCGGCTCCTCGGCCCGCCACACCAGGCCGATCGTCCGGTACGGCCGCGGCGACAGCGGCACCTCCGCCACGCCCGCCGGTGTCCCCGGCCCGAACCGCGGCAGCAACGCCACCCCCAGCCCCGCGGCCACCAGGCCGCGCACCGTGTCCGACTCCTGGCCCTCGAACGCGATCTTCGGCGTGAAGCCCGCCGCCGCGCAGAGCTCGTCCGTCAGCGTCCGCACCCCGTAGCCCTGCTCGAGCAGCACGAACTCCTCGTCCGCCAGCTCGGCCACCCGCACCGAGTGCCGCCCCGCCAGGCGGTGGCCCGCCGGGACCGACAGCAGGATCTCCTCGTCCACCAGGCCCGCCGAGGTCAAGGACGGAACGGCGGGCAGCGGCGCCACCAGCGCCAGATCCAGCTCGCCGCCGGCCAGCCGGTCGACCATGTCCTGCCGCGAGCCCTGGACCAGCGTGAACCGCACACCCGGATACCGCGCCCGGTGGCCGCGCAGCAGCGAAGGCACCAGCGACCGCCCCAGCAGGTGCAGGAACCCGAGCACGACGTGACCCGACTCCGGCGACACCTCCTCGCGCGCCAGCCGGACGCCGTTCTCGACCGCCGCCAGGCCGCGTGAAGCCGCCTCCGCCAGGAGTTCCGCCGCCCGCGTGAGCCGGATGCCGCGGCCGTCGGGGACCGTCAGCGGCGCTCCCAGCGCGTCGGCCAGCGCCGCGAGACGGCGGCTCACGGTCGGCTGCGGCACGCCCAGCAGCTCCGCCGCCCGTGTGATGTTCCTCGTCTCCCGCAGCGCGGCGAGTAACGGCAGGTGCGGCGCGACCTGCGCCGACAGTGAGTCATACGTCACCGCATCAATCATTCCAGACGAGCGCATTAGACGTATTGATTAGCCTTCCTTACTTTCAACGGCGTGACCACGCGCCGAGTCAAGACCGCTGTCGCCGCAGCCGGGATCTCCTCCTTCGCCCTGCTCTACGCCCCGCAGCCGGTGCTGCCGCAGCTCGCCGCGCAGTACCACCTCGACCCCGGCGGCGCGGCGCTGGCGATCAGCGTCGCGACCGGCGCGCTCGCCATCGCCGTCCTGCCGATCGCCGCGTTGTCCGAGGTCGTCGGCCGCCGGCCGGTGATCCTGACGTCCGTCGTCGCGTCGGTCGTGTTCGGGCTGCTGGTGCCGCTGATGCCGACGTACCCCGCGCTGCTGGTCATGCGGGCGCTCCAGGGCATCGCCATCGCCGGCTTCCCCGGGGTCGCGGCCGCGTACCTGGCCGAACGGCTCGGCCGCGCGGGCGTCGCCGCGGCGGTCGGCGCGATGATCGCGGGCAACACGGTCGGCGGCATGCTCGGCAGGCTGGCCAGCGGGTTCACCGCCGGACCGCTCGGCTGGCGCGGCGCGCTGTACGTCGTCGCGGGGGTGGGTGCGGTGTGCTCGGCGATCACCGTTGTGACGCTGCCGCCGGGCACCAGCCGCAGGAAGGTCCGGCTCCGGACGGTGGCGACCGGCCTGGTCACGGCGCTGCGCCGCCCGGTGCTGCTGGCCCAGTACGCCGTCGCGCTGCTCGCCATGGGTTCGTTCGTCGCCCTCTACAACGCGGCGGGCTTCCGGCTGACCGGCGATCCGCTGCACTTGTCCCCGGCGGTGGCGTCGCTGGTGTTCCTCGCCTACGCAACCGGTTCGGTGTCGTCGGCCGCGGCCGGACGCCTGGTGGCCCGGGTGGGCCGCCGCCGGGCACTGATCGGCTCACTGCTGCTGACAGCGGCCGGCGCGACGCTGACCCTGCCCGACTCGTTACCGCTGGTGATCGCCGGATTCCTGCTCCTGACATGCGCATTCTTCGCGGCGCACGCGGTCGCGAACGGCTGGGCGGCGGCGGAGGCCCCCGAGGACGCACGCGGCCAGGTCGGCGGCACGTACACGGCGTCGTACTACCTCGGCAGCAGCGTGGGCGGCGCGGCCGGAGCATGGGTGTACGGCCATGCGGGGTGGGCGTGGCTGATCGCCGTGGTCGCGGCGTGGCTGCTGCTGGCTGTGGCGGTGGTCGGCGCCGCGACGCGGGTGCGCGTGCCACGGCGCGAGCTGGTGACCGCGGGCTGAGCCAGGCCGTCCCCGCCGCTACCGCGGTGTCTTGAATGAGTCATTCAGGTCTTCGGAGGTCTTGAATGAGTCATTCAAGACCTCCGGCGAGCCACCGACCCGCGAACCGGCCGCCCCTACGCAGCCCCCACCCGTCCCGGGGGGCGACCCCACGTCCAGTCTATCGGCACCCACCGACGGACCCGGCCGCCAACGGCGAGTTGTCCACAACTCGACGGGCCTGTGGACAACTGCTCAGATCGCCGCCGCGACCAGCAGGCCGCCGCCTACTGGCAGGAGGGCCGGGACCAGGCGTTCGTCCTCGCGGAAAGCGCGCGCCACCTCGCGCAGGGCGAGGGTCTCGGGGTCGCGGTGGGACGGGTCGATCACCCGGCCGCCGGCCAGCACGTTGTGGAACGCGATGATTCCGCCGCGCCGCAGCAGCGACACGCCCAGCTCGTAGCAGCCGGGGTACTCGATGTGCGCGGAGTCGACGAACACCAGGTCGTAGCCGCCCGGCGTGAGGCGCTGCAGCACGTCGAGCGCCCGGCCGATGATCAGCCGGGTGCGGCCCGGCGCGAACCCGGCCTCGCGGAACGTCGCACGCGCGGCCCGCTGGTACTCCGGTTCGACGTCGATCGAGGTCAGCACGCCGTCGGGCGCCATCCCGCGCAGCAGGCTCAGCCCGCTCACTCCGGCGCCGGTGCCGACCTCGACGACCGCCTTCGCACGCAGCGTCGCGGCCAGGAAACGCAGCGTCGCGCCCGCACCCGCGCTGAGCGGGGTGCAGCCCAGGTCCTCGGCCCGTGCTCGCGCCGAAGACAGCACCTCGTCGTCGGGCAGGTACCCGTCGACGAACCCGGAATCGGCCGGTGCGGCCGCAGGGGTGGGCGTGTTCACGCACGGAGGTTAGCGTTGGTTGTCGATAAATCCGCGCAGGCTCCCTGGTAAGCACCCGGGAAGAAGTTCTCAGCCTGCTCTCAGTCCAGTCTCACTAGAACCATAAGGAGTCCGGAGAGACTGAAATCCGAGCACACGGGGAACACCGTGGCCACAGCCCGCGTTGGGTGGAGCAGACAGGAGAAACGCAGATGGAGGTGCCTGCTCCCGCGATGCAGAACGCCGTTGCCGATGACGCTGTCGCGGTTCAGCCCGTGACCTTGGACGAGGCGGCCTGGACGCCGCCGTCCTGGGACGAGGTCGTCCGCGAACACGGTGACCGGGTCTACCGGCTCGCCTACCGCCTGACCGGCAACACGCACGACGCCGAGGACCTGACGCAGGAGACCTTCATCCGGGTCTTCCGCTCGCTGGCGTCGTACAAGCCGGGCACGTTCGAGGGCTGGCTGCACCGGATCACCACCAACTTGTTCCTGGACATGGCCCGCCGCCGCTCGCGCGTGCGGATGGAAGGCCTGCCCGAAGACACCGACCGCATCGTAGGCGACGACCCGAGCCCCGAGCAGGTCTACTCGGACACCCACCTGGACCCGGACCTGCAGGCGGCACTCGACGAGCTGCCCCCGGAGTTCCGCGCCGCCGTCGTGCTGTGTGACGTCGAAGGGCTGTCGTACGAGGAGATCGGCGCGACGCTGAGTGTCAAGCTGGGCACCGTCCGCAGCCGGATCCACCGCGGCCGCCAGGCACTGCGCGCTTCGCTGGAGCGTCGGCGCACTTACACACCGGAATCTGCGAAGGTGACGGTATGACCGCACCGCGAGGCTGGGGACTCGCCGAGTCGCACCTGTTGCCGGACGTCGTGGTGGCGTTCGTCGACGGCGAGCTCTCGCACGGCGCCCGCGACCGCGCGGCATCGCACATCACCCGCTGCGCGGCATGCGCGGCCGAAGTACGCGCGCAGCGTCAGACGATGGAAGCGATCCGCCACGCGTCGGCGCCGTCGATGTCGGCGGGCTTCCTGGCGAGCCTGCAGTCCATCCCGCAGCACACGGAGCTGCCGAGCACCCCGGACAACCTGGCGATCACGGCCGACGGCCAGCTGGTCGCGGTCCAGCGTCCCGACCGCGTCGCGGGCCTGCGCGACGCGGGCGTCCTGGGCGGCGTGGCGCCGCTGGGATCGTCGGCACCGCTGGGCCAGTCCCCGAACGTCCTGGGCGGCGGCCGTTTCAAGCGCCGCGCGGCGCAGGGAGCGGGTGTAGTGGTGTCCGGGCTGGTGCTGAGCGCGCTGGCGCTGGTGGGCACGTCCGCGGACGGCGGAGACGGAGTCCCGGAGACGGGCGGCGGAGCGCCCCAGCCGGCGAACCTGCTCCCGGCCCAGATGGCGGTACCCCAGCACCAGGTGCCGACTTCGATCGCGCCGACCACTACACCGGTCGCGGTTCCGGCCGGCATTCGCTGAGGCTGATTTTCGCGGGTCTGTGAAGGCCGCTGTGAGGGATCCTCGCGGCGGCCTTCGTCGTGCGCCTACCGGCCCTCTCGCGCCGGGGCGCGGCCGCTGCTCCCGAGGCGCCCTCGCCCCGAACGCAGCCCCCACCCTCCCTGGGGGGCGTCCCCAGTCCAGTCTATCGGTGCCCACTGACGAAAACCCCTGATCACCTTCCCAGGCCGCCGACCTGTCCACATTGCCGCCGCCCTGTGGGCAACTCCGTGAGACCCCACCCACGCCTCGCCAAGAAACAGCCATTTCACTGGCGGACCGGCAGACTCGGAGCACTGGGCTTGGGTATCGTCACGCCCAGCCACCTGATCTTCTGCACCGGGGAATGATGACCGAGCCGAACGAGAATCCCGAGCAGCCCGGCGCGCACGAAGCCGACCGGCTGGGTCCGCGGCCGCTCGCGCGGCCGGCTGTCGATCCGGCGCAGGCCGTCGTGTTCGGCAGGCCGCACGGGGTCGACGGCGCATTCGACAAGCTCTACACCCCGCGGAAAGCCAACGGCGTCAACCTCGCGCCGCCCGCGCCCGAGTCGCTCGCCGAGGCTTTCCGGCGGCCGCCGGGGGCCGAAGGTGTTCTCCTCGAACGGCCGCGGGAAGCCACCGGCGATGCGCCGGACGCCGAACCGCCCCTGTGGACCGGGACCGGCGATCCGTGGCGTGATCCGGGGGCCGCCGCCGTCCTCGCCGGGCCCGCGATGCCCGCCGAGGACGAGGAGAAACCCGCCAAGCGGCCACCCGGTGCCCTGCTCAGCCTGCCCGAGGTGCTGTTCGGCCGCCGCGTGCAGCCGAAGGCGCTCGGCCTGCTCGGTGTCGTCGCGTTGCTCATCGGTGCGGCCGGGGGATTCGTCGGCTGGTGGGTCGCCGACACCGGCGGCGAGCTCACCGGCTCCGCCACGATCTCCGAGGCCGAGGTGGGCAAGGAACGCCCGGCCGGGTCGGTCGCCGAAATCGCCAAGCGCGTCGCCCCCGCCGTCGTCTCGCTCGAGGTGTTCAAGCCCGGCGCCGACTCCGGTGAGCAGGGCTCCGGCGTGATGATCGACCCGCAGGGCTACATCCTCACCAACGAGCACGTCATCGCCTCCGCCGCCGCTGACCCGGGCGTCAAGATCACGGCCGTCTTCATCGACGGCACCCGCACCGGGGCCAAGCTCGTCGGCGCCGACCAGAAGACCGACCTCGCCGTCGTGAAGGTCAACGTCACCAACCCGACCGTGCTGCAGATCGGCAAGTCCGCGGACCTGCAGGTCGGCGACACCGTGATGGCGATCGGCTCGCCGCTGGCGCTGCAGAACTCGGTGACCGCCGGGATCGTCAGCGCGCTGAACCGGCCGATCACCGCGGGCGGCGACAACGGCGCCCCGCCGGTCACCTACGAGGCCATCCAGACCGACGCCGCCATCAACCACGGCAACTCGGGCGGCGCGCTCGTCGACTCCACCGGCGCGCTGGTCGGCATCAACTCGTCGATCCGCTCGGCCGGCGCGGACGGCGGCAGCATCGGCATCGGCTTCGCCATCCCGAGCGACTACGCGATCAAGATCGCGAAGGCGCTGATCAAGGACGGCAAGGTCCAGCACGCCGACATCGGCATCAACGCTTCCTCGACGGTCGCCGGCTCGGCCACGATGGGCGCGCAGGTGAAGAACGTCGCGCCCGGCGGCCCGGCCGCGAACGCGGGCATCAAGGAAGGCGACGTGATCACGAAGATCGGGAACCGGCTCGTCCGCGACTCCGCGGAACTGACGGTCGCGGTCCGCGCGCACGACGTCGGCGAAGTGGTCCCCGTGTCGCTGGCGCGCGACGGCGCGAGCTTCGTCGTGGACGTAACCCTGGCTTCCGACTGAGTTCCCGTGTTCGGCCTGCCGGAGCGCGGCGGGTGGCGGGTACCCTGGGCGGGTAGGTTCCGAGTGGAGGTAGACGGGTGTTCGACAGTGTCGGATGGGGGGAAATCCTCGTCCTCATCATCGCCGGTCTCTTCATCCTCGGCCCGGAACGGCTTCCCGAAGCGGCGTCCTGGCTCGCGAAGAGCGTGAAGAAGGTCCGCGACTTCGCGACCGGCGCCAAAGAGCAGCTCCGCGAGGAGATGGGCCCGGAGTTCGACCAGCTGCGCAAGCCGCTGGAAGACCTGCGCGGGCTGCGCAACTTCGACCCGAAACGGGTCGTGACGCAGCACCTCTTCGACGGCGACGCCGACCCGCTCGGCCTGAAGGGCATCACGAACGGCGGCAGCACGGCGACGAACGGGACCAACGGCTCGAACGGCTACCTGGCAGGCCAGACGCAGTCCCAGCCCGAGCCGCTCAAGCCGGGCGAGCGCCCGCCGATCGACCCGGACGCCACCTAGTCCGGTCCGGTTGCGGCTCGCCAGAGGTCTTGAATGACTCATTCAGGACCTCCGAAGACCTGAATGAGTCATTCAAGACACCGCGGCAGCTGCCGCGCGGCCGGCCCTCAGCGGCCCGCGGGCGTCACGTTCAGCATCATCCCGGCCAGCCCGCGCGCTCGGACCGAAAGCTTCTTCGCCGCTTCCAGCAGCACCACCGAAGCCGGCGCCTCCGGGTCGGAAAGCACGATCGGTGTGCCCGCGTCGCCCTGGGCGACGACCCTCGGGTCCATCGGCACCTGGCCGAGCAGGGGGACCTCGGAGCCGATCGACTTCGTCAGCGAATCAGCCACCGTCTGGCCGCCGCCGGCGCCGAACAGCTCCAGGCGGGAACCGTCGGGCTGCTCCAGCCATGACATGTTCTCGATGACGCCGGCCACTCGCTGACGCGTCTGCAGCGCGATCGCGCCCGCCCGCTCCGCGACCTCGGCCGCCGCCTGCTGGGGGGTTGTCACCACCAGGATCTCCGCGTTCGGGATCAGCTGGGCCACCGAGATCGCGATGTCGCCCGTGCCCGGGGGGAGGTCCAGCAGGAGGATGTCCAGGTCGCCCCAGAACACGTCCGCCAGGAACTGCTGCAACGCCCGGTGCAGCATCGGGCCGCGCCACACCACCGGCGTGTTGCCCGGGGTGAACATGCCGATCGAGATCACCTTCACGCCGTGCGCCTGCGGCGGCATGATCATCGTGTCGACCTTGGTCGGCTTCTCGCGCGCGCCCAGCATGCGGGGGATCGAGTGGCCGTAGATGTCCGCGTCCACGACACCCACCGAGAGGCCGCGCGCGGCCATCGCCGCCGCCAGGTTGACCGTCACCGATGACTTGCCCACGCCGCCCTTGCCCGACGCCACGCAGTACACCCGCGTCATCGAGCTCGGCTGCGCGAACGGGATCACCGGCTCCGCCGCGTCGCCGCGCAGGGACTTCCGCAGCTCCGTGCGCTGCTCGTCGCTCATCACGTCCAGCTCGACCCGGACGTTCGAAACACCCGGGAGCTTCGAGACGGCGGCCTGCGTGTCGGCCGTCAGCGTCGCTTTCAGGGGGCAGCCCGCCACCGTCAGGTAGATCCCGACCGTGACCACGCCATCGTCACCGACGACCACGTCCTTGACCATCCCCAGGTCCGTGATGGGTTTCCGGATCTCGGGGTCTTGCACGCTCTTCAGCGCGCTGCGGACGTCGTCGACGCTGGGGAGCTGCTGGGTGCTGGTCACCCCGTCCATGTTACGAGCCGGTAGGAGTGCGGGACTTCCTGGGCTGGATGGACAGGTCCTCGCGGAGCCGGTCCAGCTCGCTGCGGAGGTAGTCGCGCGTCGCCACCTCGCCGATCGCCAGCCGCAGCGCCGCCAGCTCCCGGGCCAGGTACTCCGTGTCGGCCTTCGTCTGCGCCGCGCGGTTGCGATCCTCGTCCAGAGAAACGCGGTCGCGGTCGTCCTGGCGGTTCTGCGCGAGCAGGATCAGCGGTGCCGCGTACGCCGCCTGCGTCGAAAACGCCAGGTTGAGCAGGATGAACGGGTACGGGTCCCATTGCAGCGACACCGCCGTGATGTTCAGCACGACCCAGACGAGCACGAGCATCGTCTGCCAGAACAGGTACTTCCCGGTGCCGAGGAACCGGGCCAGCCGCTCGGACAGCCGGCCGAAGGTGTCGGGGTCGATGTTCAGCCTGAACCGGTTCTGGCCGCGGGGCTGGTCGAGCCGCCGTCCCGAAGTCAGCTCAGGCACGGTCTTCCTCCAAGGTGTCGTGCAGACCGGTCTCGCGCCAGTCCTCGGGCAGCAGGTGGTCGAGGACGTCGTCGACGGTCACCGCGCCGATCAGGTGGTCCTCGGCGTCGATGACCGGTCCGCAGGTCAGGTTGTAAGCCGCGAAGTACCGCGTGACCTCGGCGAGCGAGGCGCCCGGTTTCAGCGGCGGGAGCCCGGTGTCCACGGCGCTCGCCACCAGCTCCGCCGGCGGCTCCCGCAGGAGCCGCTGGAAGTGGACGACGCCGACGTAGCGGCCGGTCGGCGTCGCGGTCGGCGGGCGGCAGACGAACACCATGCTGGCCAGCGCCGGCGGCAGCTCGGCGTTGCGGATGTGGGCCAGTGCTTCGGCGATCGTCGTGTCCGGGGTCAGCACCACCGGCTCCGGCGTCATCAGGCCGCCCGCGGTGTCGGACGAGTACTCCAGCAGCCGCCTGACCGGCGCGGACTCCTCCGGCTCCATCAGCTCCAGCAGCCGGCTCTGGTCGGCCGGCGCGAGCTCGGCCAGCAGGTCGGCCGCGTCGTCGGGGTTCATCGCCTCCAGGACGTCGGCCGCGCGCTCCTCGGCCAGGTAGGCCAGCAGCTCCTTCTGGTCGTCGTCCGGCAGTTCCTCGATGACGTCGGCGAGGCGCTCGTCGTCCATCGCGTCGGCGACCTCGTGCCGCCGCTTGAGCGGCAGGTCGCGCACGGTCGCGGCGATGTCGGCCGGGCGCATCGTGTCGAACAGCATCAGCAGCTGCCCGGCGCCCTGGGGCTGGCCGGTGAGGTCGGTGAGCCCCAGCCCGGCCACCTCCGGCCACGGCAGCACCTGCATCGCCGACCGGCGGCGGCCCAGGCCCCCGCGCCGCTCCCGGATGGCGAGCTTGGCCAGGACCCAGTCCCGGGTGCGGGTCGGCTCCATCCCGGCGTCGACGACGGTGACCCGCGTGTCCGAGCCGGCCAGCGTGGCGTGCGCGTCGAGCAGCTGGCCGAGCACCAGGACCTCGTTGGGCCGCTGGGTGAACTGGCGCATGTTGACCGAGCCGGTGGCGAGCGTCACGGCGGTCGGTTCGATCGAGGTGACCCGAAGCATGGGGACGAAGACGCGCCGCCGCGTGGTCAGCTCGACGACCAGGCCGAGGATCCGCGGCGGCTGCGCGTCCAGCCGCAGCCCGGCGACCAGGTCGCGGACGCGGCCGATCGACTCGCCGTCGGGGCCGAATACCGGCAACCCGGACAGCTGAGCTGCGAAAACCCTGGTGACCCCGGCCATGCCGCTGACACTATCGGCTGGCCGCCCAGACAGCGATTTCCGGCACTGTGACGTAGGCCGGGTCGTCGCTGTCTTCTCCTGTCTCCTCGTACTCCTCGAGCATCCAGATCCAGTTCTGCACCGCCCGCACGAGCGTCCAGGCCCGCGCCTTCGCGGCGTCGAGGCCCTGCGACGCGACGATCAGCGCCATCCGTTCGTCCAGTGTGGACTCGGTGAAGCGGTTCCAGAACAACGGGATGACGCCCCACTCGAGATCGCCGGACAGCGGTTTCGGGTCGATCACCAGCCACGGCTCCCGCGTGCCGCCCAAGACGTTCTCGAAGTGCAGGTCCTCGTTGACCAGCTCCGCGCCCGCCGACGGTCCCAGTTCGCGGCAGATCGCCACGGCGTCGTCGACGTGCCGCCGGTCGAACGGTTCGCCGAGCTCGGCCCAGCGCCGAGGGAGCTCTTCGATCAACCGCGCCGCTTCGGCGCGCAGGTTCCGGGTCAACGCCGGCGGCGCGGGGACGGCCAAGCGCCGCGCCAGGTCGCCGATGAGCGGGATCGCCGAGCTCAGCGGGAGGTCGTCCAGGGTGCGCCCGGCGTCGAGCCGTTCGAGCAGCAGGACGCCGTCGTCCGGCGCGGACTCCAGCAGCAGCACCGCACCCTGACCGGCCCATGTGGACAGTGCGAGCGGCTCGTCGGCGGACTCTTCGTCGCGCCGGCCCAGTTTCAGCACCACCGGTGTGCCGTCGGCCCGGCGCGCGGGCTGCGCGACGCCGACGTAGCCGTGCATCGCCTCGCCCTCGAACGTCAGGCCCCACTCCCGGGCGTATTCCGCGGCGAGGCCCGGCAGGGCCGCGAGCCACGGGACCGCCTCCGCGCCGAGCACCCGCGGTGCGCGGGCGGCGAACAGCGGGGGCACGCGGAGATCGTTCACCACCCCATCGTGGCCGCTGTGTCCAGTGCGTTTCGTCGGGGTCCGCACGGGCGTACGCTGGGATTTCACGGGATAACGAAACCCCGGGAGCAGTCATGGTGGTGGAGATTCTCAGCGCCGTCGTCGTCGCGGGTGGAGCCTGGCTCGCGGCCAGTGTGCGCGTGGTCAAGCAGTACGAACGCGGTCTGGTCTACCGGTTCGGCCGGGTGCGCTCGCGGATCGCGGAACCCGGCCTGATGGTGCTGATGCCGTTCGCGGACCGGCTGCAGAAGGTCAACATGCAGATCGTGACCATGCCGGTGCCCGCCCAGGACGGCATCACCCGCGACAACGTCACGGTCCGGGTCGACGCGGTCGTCTACTTCAAGGTCATCGACCCGGTCGTCGCGGCGGTCAACGTGCAGGACTACCGGTCGGCCGTCGGCCAGGTCGCGCAGACGTCGCTGCGCTCGATCATCGGCAAGAGCGAGCTCGACGACCTGCTCTCCAACCGCGAGCGCCTCAACGAGGGCCTGGAGCTGATGATCGACAGCCCGGCACTGGACTGGGGCATCCACATCGACCGCGTCGAGATCAAGGACGTCGCGCTGCCGGAGGCGATGAAGCGCTCGATGTCACGGCAGGCCGAGGCGGAGCGGGAACGGCGCGCGCGCGTCATCTCCGCCGACGGTGAGCTGCAGGCGTCGTACAAGCTCTCGCAGGCCGCCGCGCAGATGGCCGACACCCCGGCGGCGTTGCAGCTGCGGCTGCTGGAGACGGTCGTGCAGGTGTCGTCGGAGAAGAACTCGACGCTGGTGCTGCCGTTCCCGGTGGAGCTGCTGCGATTCCTGGACGCGCAGACGCCGAAGCCCGCGGCGGCGGCCGCTCCCGAAGCGCCCGCTGCCAAGCCGGAACCCGAAGCCGTGGAGGCGAAGCCGGAGGCGAACGGCCATGCGGCGCCGGCGCCGCGCAGCCCCGGCGACGCGGTGCTGCCGGCGGCGGACTAGTTCAGGTAGCCGTTGGCGCCGAGGATGATCAGGGTGGTGAAGAAGCCGATCCACAGCGCGATGACGACGTAGCCGACGATCACGGCGGCCGTGGCCAGCCCGCGGCCGCCCGCTTCGCCGCGGTTGGTCTTGCTCAGCGCGATGTGGCCCATGATCAGCCCGGCGAGCGCGGTGACGCCGGAGCAGAAGCCGAGGATCGAGCAGACCAGGGCGCCGATCGCGAGCGCGTTGTCCTGCCCGCGCGGCGAAGCCGGGTACGGCTGCCCGTACGGCGCCGGCGGGACGTACGGCTGTCCGTACGCGGGCGGGTAGGGCTGCTGGTAGGTCGGCTGCGGGAACGACGGCTGGTACATCGGCTGCGGTTGGCCCGGGGCGGCGTACGGCGTGCCCGGGATGTGCGCCGCGGGCGTCTCGAACGCGCCGGGCGGCAGGTGGCCGGGCTGTTCGGGGGCGGCCGGGTAGTCCCGGGCGGCCGTGGTGCCGTCGACGGCCGGGCCCGGCGCCGGCATGTCGGACGCCGTCGTCTCGGACCCCGCCGTGGCGGACACGGTCGTGTCGGACCCCGTCGGATCGGACACGGTCGGATCGGGCGCCGGTGGGTCGTAGTTCTCCGGCGCGTAGGTCGCCGGGTCGGCGGTCGGCGGCGGGTCGTACGCCGCGGCCGGGTCGGCGGCCGGACGGTCCTTGTCCCCGGACGGGTCGGTCATGACGGGTCCCCTCGATGCGTGCTGGGCTCCCACGTTAGCCGCCCACCCGCGGCCGCCGGCGGGAGATCCGCCGACCGTGGCCGCCGGGAGCGTGAGCGTCCTCATAGCAGGGTTGCGGCTTTCGGGTCATACTCACCGGTAACCCAGCGCCGGGAGCGGCGTCGTACTCCGGAAAGGGAGCCGTGATGGCCCGTCTCGCCCAGACCGCCGGCCTGTCCGACGTGCAGTCGGAGATCCTCGCGACCGTCCGCCAGTTCGTGGACAAGGAGGTCATCCCGCACGCGCAGGAGCTCGAGCACGCCGACACCTACCCCGCCGACATCGTCGAGGGCATGAAGGAGATGGGCCTGTTCGGGATCACCATCCCGGAGGAGTACGGCGGGCTCGGCGAGTCGCTGCTCACCTACGCGCTGGTCGTCGAGGAGATCGCGCGGGGCTGGATGAGCGTGTCCGGCGTGATCAACACGCACTTCATCGTGGCGCACATGATCTCCCGCCACGGCACGGAAGCGCAGAAACAGCACTTCTTGCCGCGGATGGCGACGGGCGAAGTCCGCGGCTCCTTCTCGATGTCGGAGCCCGACCTCGGCTCGGACGTCGCCGCGATCAAGACGAAGGCGAAGAGGACCGACGACGGTTACGTCATCGACGGCTCGAAGATGTGGCTGACCAACGGCGGCTCGTCCAACCTGATCGCGCTGCTCGTCAAGACCGACGAAGGCGCGGAGAAGCCGCACCAGAACCTGACGACGTTCCTCGTCGAGAAGCCGGAGGGCTTCGGCGAGGTGGCGCCCGGGCTGACCATCCCCGGCAAGATCGACAAGATGGGCTACAAGGGCGTCGACACGACCGAAGCGGTCTTCGACGGTTACAAGATCGGCGCCGACATGGTCCTCGGCGAGGCCCCGGGTCGCGGGTTCGCGTACATGATGGACGGTGTCGAGGTCGGCCGCGTGAACGTCGCGGCGCGGGCGTGCGGCATCGCGATCCGGGCGTTCGAGCTCGCGGTGGAGTACGCCCAGCAGCGCAAGACGTTCGGCAAGGCGATCGCCGAGCACCAGGCCGTGGCGTTCAAGCTGGCGGAGATGGCGACCAAGGTCGAGGCGGCCCACCTGATGATGGTGAACGCGGCCCGGCTCAAGGACTCCGGCGCGCGCAACGACGTCGAGGCCGGGATGGCGAAGCTCATCGCGTCCGAGTACTGCGCGGAGGTCACGCAGGATTCCTTCCGCATCCACGGCGGCTACGGGTACTCCAAGGAGTACGAGATCGAGCGGCTCATGCGCGAGGCGCCGTTCCTGCTGATCGGCGAGGGCACCAGCGAGATCCAGAAGACCATCATCAGCCGCGGTCTGCTGCGGGAGTACAAGTCCCGCTCCTGACCCGGTGCAAGTTCGTGAAGGCCACCTTGCCGAACTACAAGTTCCTCAAGGTGGCCTTCACGAACTTCGGGAGAATGTCGCTCTGTCGACAAAACGCGCCGGGCCTTTCGGGGTAAGCGGCTCGCACGGCCGGTGTGTTCTTGACAAGATGGACGCCCAGGACCACGAGTGCGCAGGTGATGATGGTGAGTAGTCCCTTTGGCGGGGGCCGGGCGCCCGGTGGGCTGCCGCGGCTGCCGACCCCGCCGACCGGCTGGCCGATCGGGTCGTACGCGACCTACGGCGAGGCGCAGCAGGCGGTCGACTTCCTCGCGGACAGCGAGTTTTCCGTCGGTGACGTCACGATCGTCGGCGTCGACCTGATGCTGGTCGAGCGTGTCATCGGGAAGCTCAGCTGGGGCCGCGTCCTCGGCACCGGCGCGGTGTCCGGGGCGTGGTTCGGCCTCTTCGCCGGGCTGCTGCTCGGGCTGTTCGTCAACCAGGGCTTCGCGCTCCAGCTGCTGACCGGGCTGGTGCTCGGCGTGCTGTCCGGGCTGATGTTCGCCGCCATCGGGTACAGCATGTCGCGGGGACGGCGGGACTTCTCGTCGGCGAGCCAGCTGGTCGCCGGCCGCTACGACGTCCTGTGCCAGCCGCGCTCGGCCGAGCAGGGCCGGGAACTGCTCGCCAAGCTCGCCCTGAAACCGCCGTCCGCGAATGCCTGAAAAAGCCGCCTTCTACCAGGGAAAAATCACGATTCGACGCGCGGTGCGCTGAATCGTTACCGATACTGCTTGCGGGGTGTGATCGCCCGGCATAAGTTGGCCGACACCAGTCGGGCGGCCTCGCCCAACCAGCGCGGCGGCCCGAGCACTAGCACGTCGGGGTGCTGGCGCGGTTCGCCTCATCGCGTCGCGGTGCCCACCGGGCACCGCGGTAACCGGCGTGCACGCGGGTGAGGAGGCCTGATGGGGAAGAGGATCGGCGCGGGCAAACGGGGACGCTCGCCCGGCCGCACCGCGGTCCTGCTGGGGGCAGGGGCTTTGGTGACCGGCATGCTGGCCGGGTGCGGAACGAGTTCCGGACTCAAGATCAACATCTACATGTCGCCCGAGGACAACTTCCAGAAGGTTGTCGACGCCTGCAACGTGAAGGCGGCCGGGAAGTACGAGATCGTCTACAACAAGCTGCCGCGCGGGGCGGACGACCAGCGGCTGCAGATGGCGCGCCGGCTGGCCGCGGGCGACAGCGCCATGGACATCCTGGGCCTGGACGTCACGTGGGTTTCGGAGTTCGCCGAGGCGGGCTGGGCCGAGGAGTGGACCGGCCAGAACAAGGACGAGGCGTCGCAAGGCGTCCTGCAGGGGCCGTTGGACACGGCGACCCACAACGGGAAGCTCTACGCGGCCACGAAGAACACCAACGTCCAGTTGCTCTGGTACGACGACCGGGTCACGCCCACGCCGCCGAAGACGTGGGACGAGATGATGCAGAAGTCCCAGGAGCTCAAGGGGCAGGGCAAGCCCTACGAGATCGTGTTCACCGGCGCGCAGTACGAAGGCCTCGTCGTCTTCTACAACACGCTGGTCGCGTCGCTGGGCGGGCACATCCTGTCCGACGACGGCAAGTCCGTCGTGATGGACGACGGCGCCGTGAAGGCGTTGGAACTGCTCAAGAAGGTGTCGACTTCGGGGCTCACCGACCCGTCGCTGAGCAACATGAAGGAGGACGACATCCGGCAGGCGTTCCAGCGCGGCCGGGCCGCGTTCCAGCTCAACTGGCCGTACGTCTACGCCGCCTACGCCAAGGACAAGAAGGCGGACCTCTCGCACTTCAAGTGGGCCGTCTACCCGGAGGCCCAGGCCGGGATGCCCGCCCGGACCACGATCGGCGGGTTCGACCTGGCCGTGAGCACCTATTCGCAGCACAAGCCGGAAGCCTTCGAGGCGGCGCTGTGCCTGCGCAGCCCGGAAAGCCAGAAGATCTCCGCGATCAACGACGGCGTGCCGCCGAGCATCGAGTCGGTGTACCACAACGACGTCCCGCTCGACCCGGGCAAGCCGGCGTCGGACGACAACCCGAACATGGCGAGCAAGTACCCGATGCGCGACGCGATCCTCGCCGCGCTCAAGACCGCCGCGGTGCGCCCGCTGACCCCGGCCTACCAGAACGCCTCGACGGTCATGTCGAAGGTCCTTTCGCCGCCGTCGGACATCGACCCGCAGGCCACCGCGGCCAAGCTGCGCGAGCAGCTCGGTGACGCGCTCCAGTCGAAGGGAGTGATCCCGTGACCGTCCAGGACTCGACCCCGGCCGACACCGCAGGGGCCACGGTCGCCGAGGAGGCGACGTCGCCCAAGAAGGGCAAACCCGTTCTCTCCGAAGGGAAGAAGGCCGAGCGGCGGCTCGGGCTGTGGCTGTGCGCGCCCGCGTTCATCGTGATGATCGCGGTCACCGGCTACCCGATCCTCTACTCGCTCTGGTTGTCGCTGCAGCGGTACGACCTGCGGTTCCCGTCGCAGCAGAAGTTCATCGGCTTCGACAACTACGCGGCCGTGCTGTCCAGTTCGTACTGGTGGACAGCCTTCGGCACCACGATGTTCCTGACCGTCGTGTCGGTGGCGATCGAGTTCGTGCTCGGCATGGCGCTGGCGCTGATCATGCACCGGACGCTCGTCGGCCGCGGCGTGGTCCGCACCGTCGCACTGATCCCGTACGGCATCGTCACGGTCGTCGCGGCGTTCTCGTGGTACTACGCGTGGACGCCGAAGACCGGTTACCTGGCGAACTTCCTCTCGGCCGACGCGGCACCGCTGACCGACCGGTGGCCGTCGCTGTTCATCATCATCGGCGCCGAGGTGTGGAAGACCACGCCGTTCATGGCGCTGCTGCTGATGGCCGGCCTCGCGCTGGTGCCCGAGGACCTGCTCAAGGCCGCGGCGATGGACGGCGCGACCGCGTGGCAGCGGTTCACGAAGGTGATGCTGCCGGTGATGAAGCCGGCGATCCTGGTGGCGCTGCTGTTCCGCACGCTCGACGCCTTCCGGATCTTCGACAACATCTTCGTGCTCACCAACGGCGCGCAGGACACCGGGTCGGTGTCGATGCAGACCTACGACAACCTCGTCAAAGGCCTCAACCTCGGCATCGGGTCGACGATGGCGGTGCTGATCTTCATCACGGTGGCGATCATCGCCTTCCTCTTCATCAAGGTGTTCGGCACGGCCGCACCGGGTTCGGACGACGGGGGTAAACGCTGATGACGATGGGAACCGTCACGACGGGCCGCAAGGCCAGGTGGGGCCTGGTCGACATCCTCGTGCTGGTGTTCGCGCTGGTGCCGGTGCTCTGGGTGGTTTCGCTGTCGTTCAAGACCAAGGACACGATCACCGACGGGTCGTTCATCCCGCAGTCGTGGACCTGGCAGAACTACGCGGACATCTTCCAGACGTCGGAGTTCCCGCTGGCGCTGGTCAACTCGATCGGCATCGCGATCATCTCGACGGTGATCGCGGTGGTGCTGGGCACGATGGCCGCGTACGCGGTCGCCCGGCTCGACTTCCCCGGCAAGCAGCTGCTCGTCGGGCTGTCGCTGCTGATCGCGATGTTCCCGCAGGTGTCGCTGGTGACGCCGTTGTTCAACATCGAGCGGAACATCGGGTTGTTCGACACGTGGCCGGGGCTGATCCTGCCCTACATCACGTTCGCGCTGCCGCTGTCGATCTACACGCTGTCGGCGTTCTTCCGGGAAATCCCGTGGGAGCTGGAAAAAGCGGCGAAGATGGACGGCGCGACGCCGGCCCAGGCCTTCCGGAAGGTGATCGCGCCGCTGGCCGCGCCGGGCGTGTTCACCACGGCGATCCTGGTGTTCATCTTCTGCTGGAACGACTTCCTGTTCGCCATCTCGCTGACGTCGACCACGGCGTCGCGCACGGTGCCGGCGGCGCTGTCGTTCTTCACCGGGTCCTCGCAGTTCGAGGACCCGACCGGGCAGGTGAGCGCGGCGGCGGTCGTGATCACCATTCCGATCATTGTGTTCGTGTTGTTCTTCCAGCGTCGCATCGTGGCGGGGCTGACCTCCGGTGCGGTGAAGGGGTAGCGCTATGGCAGAGATCGTGCTCGACAAGGTGTCGAAGAAGTACCCCGACGGCGCGCTCGCGGTGTCCGAAGTGGACATGACGATCGGGGACGGCGAGTTCCTCGTCCTGGTCGGCCCGTCCGGCTGCGGGAAGTCGACCATGCTGAACATGGTGGCCGGGCTGGAGGACATCACTTCCGGTGAGCTGCGCATCGACGGGCAGCGCGTCAACGAGAAGGCGCCGAAGGACCGGGACATCGCGATGGTGTTCCAGTCCTACGCGCTGTACCCGCACATGAGCGTCCGCGAGAACATGGCCTTCCCGCTGCGGCTGGCCAAGGTGGACGACAAGACCGTGCGGGCGAAGGTCGAAGAGGCGGCGAAGATCCTCGACCTGACCCAGCACCTGGACCGCAAGCCGGCCAACCTCTCCGGTGGCCAGCGGCAGCGCGTCGCGATGGGCCGGGCGATCGTCCGGAACCCGAAGGCGTTCCTGATGGACGAGCCACTGTCCAACCTGGACGCCAAGCTCCGCGGCCAGATGCGGACGTCGGTGTCGAAGATCCAGAAGCAGCTCGGCACGACGACGCTGTACGTGACGCACGACCAGACCGAGGCCATGACCCTGGGCGACCGGGTCGTGGTGCTGCGCGGCGGCTACGTGCAGCAGGTCGGGGCGCCGCAGTTCCTCTACGACAACCCGGCGAACCTGTTCGTGGCCGGGTTCATCGGCTCGCCGTCGATGAACTTCGTCCCGGCGACACTGGAGAACAACGAACTGCGGAGTGCGTTGGGGACGACGCCGCTGACGGACCGCGTCCGGCAGCTGGTGGAGAAGGCGAACGCGCCCCGCGACTTGCTGATCGGCATCCGGCCGGAGCACTTCGAGGACGCGGCGCTGGTCGAGGCCGGGCAGAAGACGGGCGGCGGCACGTTCACCGCGCACATCGACGTGCTCGAGTCGATGGGCTCGGAGAAGTTCGCCCACTTCACGCTGGAGGGCGAAGCCGCCACCGCCGCGGAACTCGCCGAACTCGCCGCGGACAGCGGCTCGGCGGACGTGCCAGGCGCGGAGTCCCAGATCGTGGCTCGCCTTTCGGCGGAGTCGTCCGCGGCGGAGAACGCGGACCTCGAGGTCTGGTACGACGCGGACAAGATCAAGCTGTTCGACCCCTCGAACGGCAAGAACCTCACCTACGAGGACTGACCCAAGTCCGTGAATGGCACATTGAGGGACTCTAAGTCCCACAATGTGCCATTCACGGCTTTCCGGGAGTCGGGAGGCGCGGGAAGATCGACGTCGCCGCCGTGCGGGCCAGCGCGCACGTGGCGTCGCCCGCCGTGCCCGCGGTTTCGACGACGCTGATCTCCGCCAGTTCGCGGCGTCCGGGCAGGCCCGGTGCCGGCTGAGTGGTGTCGACCAGGCAGAACGCGCCCGCGACGCGGACACGGGCCTCGCGGCCGCCCAGTGTCTCGGGCGGGGTGTCCGCCGCCTCCACCGTTTCCACCGTCAGCTTGAGGCTGACCTTGCCGCGGTAGCAGCTGTGCCCGGTCAGGCCGGTCGTCGGCCGGCTGGCGGGCCCGGCGGCGGCGTCGAGCTCGTGGCTGTCGAGCGGGACGCACGGCGCGACCCGGCCCCACGAGCGGTCCGGGAACGTCAGCCGCCGGACCTTGTTCTCGGTGATCGCGGCCAGCGCCGAGCCGACGGTGGCGTCCGCGATGCCGCAGCGCGAGGCCTGGTCGTTGCCGGTGTCGGTGACCGACAGGTCGAGCCGGGTGCCGTCGGCGAAGGTGATCGCCCGGGTGCACGCGCTGTGGTCGTTGAACGTCGACTCCTGGATCGCGACGCCGTCGGGCACCGGCCCGAGGTAGGCGTAGGGCTTGATGTTCGGGTCGGAGTCGAACGCCAGCGGCCCGACGAGGATCGTGCGCGGGCCGGCCGCGGCCCGGCAGCTTTCGAACGTCGGGACGGCGACCGCGCCGGGCGCCACGTCGGGCACGTTCAGCAGGCTGCAGTAGTCGACGCTCCCGAAGTCGCCGAGCGCGGCGGAGGCGGTCAGCGGGGTGGGCCCGGAACTCTGCTGGGGCGCGGCCTGGGTCTTCGCGCATCCAGCAGCGAACAGGGCGCAGAGCATCGCGACGACCAAGGTTTTCGAACGCGGGTACACGGGGTGCAAGTATCACCACATCGGGCCGAAAAACCAGCCCTGACGGGGACATGTCTCACTATTGACCCAGTACCGGGAGAAGAACGCGCAGGTCATCGGATTTCCCGCCGGATTCCGCCCGGTTCGCCGGGTCGGCTGAACGATTTTCGGCTTTACCGTCCCCTAAGGGAGCGATCCTTCCCGCGAGCGATGCGGAAGCGGGTACTCCGGTGGTGAAGTAGTGGTATCGGAACTTCGAGGAAAGGGAAAGACGATGAGCGCACCGGTCACACGACGGCTGTCCCGTCCCCGCAACGGCCGCGTGATCGGCGGCGTCTGCGCGGGCTTGGCCCAGCGGTACGGCATGAAGCCCGGCACGGTCCGGCTGCTGGCCGTGGTGTCCTGCCTGCTGCCCGGGCCGCAGTTCGTGGCCTACCTGATCTTGTGGGCGGTCATTCCGTCCGAGTGACGGAAGTGAGGAAGCCGCGCCAAGCGGTGGCCCCGACGGCGAAGTGCGGGCCGGCGGGGTCCTTGGAGTCCCGGATGGCGACGGCGGGAGAGGTGAAGGCAACCTCGACGCAGGCTTGGTTCTCGTCACCGCTGTAGCTGCTCTTGCGCCAGACCATCCGCTCCACAGCTCACTCCTACTCGCTCAGCCGGTCCGCGAGCCGGAGTAGGAGATTGCAGGACTCCGCCTCGCTCAGTGCGAGCTTACCGATGTCTTTGAACCGGCGGGAAAGATCGGCGAGCTGACCGGGCTTGACCAACTGCAGGGCACCGGCGGCATGGTCCACGTAGCCGAGGTCGCCGATCGTGTCGGGCGGGAAGCTGAGCAGCGAAAATGCGCCACGCAACCCGCGGTAAAGCCCGGTTTCGGCGGCCACCACCTGGATGGTGACGTTGGGCAACTCGGTCAGTTCGACGATGTGCAGCAGTTGCGCGATCAGAACATGTTTCTCCGCGATCGGCCGAACAAGCGCGGTCTCGTCGACGATCGCGTGCAGTCGCAGGGGATCGTCGCCCTTGAGGCGCTGGCACCGCCACATCCGCACCTGCAGCTTGTGGTTGCGCTCGCGGGTGCCGTGGTGTGCGTAAATGGCCCGCGAGAAGCTCTCGGTCTGGAGAAGCCCGGGCACATACGCCAGCTCGAAGTTGCGGACCGAGACAGCCTCCGCCTCCAGCGCCGGATAACTGTTGGCTGAGACCCCCTCGATCCGGTTCTGGTTGGGCCGCCGCGCTTCCCGGGCGATGTCGACCAGCCGGATGAGATCGTCCTCGGGCACCCGATACAGCTCGGCCATCGCCCGCGCGTGCAGCGGGTGAATCGCCCCCTGCCCCTTCTCCAGCCGCGACAGCGTGCTCTTCGACAGGTCGAGATCCCCGCCGGCCTGCTCCAGCGTCAGCCCGGCCTGTTCCCGCCAGGCCTTCAGCTCTCTCCCGAGCTGGAGCCGCCTGATCGCCGGAACGCTGTAATACGCCAACCCGCGCACCTCCCCGTCTGCCATGATCGCGCGGGCAGCAGTGTCCGGGCGGGAGGGCGGTGCCGGGATCCCGTGGCGATCACCCCATCAGGGTCGCCAGCAGGACATCGCCCGGTCGATCTCCTGCTCGTCGAGCGCGGGGTGCGGCAGTTCCGACGGCTTGCCGGGCTGGGCGCGGAGGCCGTCGAGCAGCATGGCGAGACTGCGGCGCCACAGGTCCGGGTCGACCGCGCACGTGAACTCGACCACCGAGCCGACCATCATGTGCACCAGCGCCATGTCCGTCGAGGCGAAGTCCGGTCGCAGGCCGCCCGCTTCCTTGGCCCGGTCGACCAGCTGTGTGATCAACGGCACCATGCGGGCTTTCTCCGCGGCGACGTGCTCGTGGCCGAACTTGTTGGACAGCATGATCTCGCGCAGCCCGCGGTCCGCCGAGTGCATCTCGGCCGCCTGCCACGTGAAGTCGACGAACGCCTGCCACGCGTCTTCGGCCTTCAGCGCCTGCTGCGCGAGGTCCCCGATTTCTTCCATCCGCTCGGCGAACATGGCCTCGACCAGGTGTTCCTTGCTGGGGAACCGGCGGTAGACCGTGCCGACGCCGAGGCCGGCGTGGTGGGCGATGTCGTCCAGGGTGGCCTCGAGCCCGCGCAGGCCGAACACTTCGCGGGCCGCCGCGAGGATGCGACGGCGGTTGAGTTCAGCGTCACGCCGCAGCGGCCGCGCCGGTGCGGCGGGACCAGCGTCCCGTGCCATGCCACCCAGTCTAGCCCCTGAAGTAGAGGCACCATCTCCGGTTCTTGTGTACCTTGGGTCGCGTAAGGGGAGATATCTACTCCACATAGTGTCTTGATCACCCTCTGTGAGGACATTCCATGACCGAGTCCACACTCGCCGTCGCGCCGTCGGGGGACGCGCGCGCCGCCGAGAACCCCCACCACGCCAGACGCTGGCTGATCCTGGTGATGATCGGGATCGCCCAGCTGATGGTCGTGCTGGACGCGACCGTCGTGAACATCGCGCTGCCGTCCGCCCAGGTCGACCTGGGCTTCTCCAACGACGCCCGCCAGTGGGTCGTCACGGCGTATGCGCTCGCGTTCGGCAGCCTGCTGCTGCTCGGCGGGCGGCTCGCGGACGTCTTCGGCCGCAAGAACGCCCTGCTCGTCGGCCTGGCCGGCTTCGCCGCGGTGTCCGCGCTCGGGGGCGCGGCGACCAACATCGAAATGCTGCTGGTCGCCCGGGCGGCCCAGGGCGTGTTCGGCGCGCTGCTCGCGCCCGCCACGCTTTCGCTGCTCACCACGACGTTCACCGACCCGAAGGAACGCGGCCGCGCGTTCGGCGTCTTCGGCGCCATCGGCGGTGGCGGCGCGGCGGTCGGGCTGCTGCTCGGCGGTGTGCTCACCGAGTACCTCGACTGGCGCTGGTGCATGTTCGTGAACATCATCTTCGCCGTCATCGCGTTCGCCGGCAGCTCGATCCTGCTGAGCAACCAGAAGGACGGCGGCCCGCGGCCGAAGCTGGACCTGCCGGGCACGGTGACGGCGTCGGCCGGTCTGTTCGCCCTGGTCTACGGCTTCGCGAACGCCGCGTCGGACTCGTGGTCGGCGGTGTCGGTCTGGGGCTTCCTGACCGCGGGCGTGGTGCTGCTGGGCGTGTTCGTGTGGCTGCAGCAGCGCGTCGAGCACCCGCTGCTGCCGCTGCGCGTGCTGCTCGACCGGGACCGCGGCGGCTCGTACCTGGCGATGTTCCTGCTCGCCATCGGGATGTTCGCGATCTTCCTGTTCCTGACGTTCTACGTGCAGCAGAACCTGCAGTTCACGCCGATCCAGAGCGGCGTCGGGTTCCTGCCGATGGTGGCGACGCTGATGCTGTCCGCCACGTCGGCGACGGCCGTGCTCCTGCCGCGGTTCGGCCCCCGGCCGCTGGTGCCGACCGGCATGGCGATCGCCGCCGGCGGCCTCTTCTGGTTGAGCGGGATCGGCCTCGACAGCACGTACGCCTCCGGTGTCCTGGGCCCGCTCCTGGTGATGGGCTTCGGCATCGGGCTGGCGATGGCGCCGGCGATGAGCGTCGCGACGTTCGGCGTCGAGGCGCACGACGCGGGTGTCGCGTCGGCGGCGGTGAACACGATGCAGCAGGTCGGCGGTTCGATCGGCACGGCACTGCTCTCGACGCTCGCCGGTAACGCGGCGACGGCCTTCGTCGCGGGCAAGGTCCCGACCCCGCAGCTCGCGGCCGAAGCGTCGATCGAGAGCTACACGACGGCGTTCACCTGGGCCGCCGTGATCTTCGTGGCGGGCGCGGTGTTGAGCGCGCTGCTGCTGCGCCCGGGCGTCCCGAAGGGCGAAGCGGCGCCGGGCGCCGTCCACATGTAGTTCCCGTTGCGTGAACGGGCCTCCCGGGAGGCCCGTTCACGTCACGAGGCCGTGGCGGTAGGCGTAGACGACGGCCTGGACGCGGTCGCGCAGCTCGAGCTTGGTGAGGATGCGCGACACGAACGTCTTGACGGTTTCCGGGCTGATCACGAGACTCGCGGCGATTTCGCCGTTCGAAAGGCCGTCGGCGATGAGCCGGAGGACCTCCAGTTCGCGAGGCGTCAACCGAAGTTCGGGTGTCGTGCCGGTGGGCCGGATGCGGGCCGCGTGGCGCCCCACCAGCTGGCGCGTCACTTCCGGGTCCAGCAGGGCCGCGCCCGAGGCGACGGTCCGGATCCCGTGCAGCAGCTGATCCGGCGGCGCGTCCTTGAGCAGGAACCCGCTCGCCCCCGCGCGCAGTGCCTCGTAGACGTACTCGTCGAGGTTGAACGTCGTCAGCACGAGCACCTTGACCGGGTGCGGGACGCCGGCGCCGGCCAGCAGGCGGGTGGCTTCGATGCCGTCGAGCACCGGCATGCGCACGTCCATCACGATGACGTCCGGGCGCAGCTTCCCGGCGAGGTCGACCGCGGCGCGCCCGTTCCCGCATTCGCCCACCACCTCGAAGTCGGGTTGCGCGCCGATGATCGTGACGAGCCCGGTGCGGATCAGCATCTGGTCGTCGCAGACCAGGACCCGGATCGGCGCGGTCACGACCGGTTCCCCGTCGGAATCCGTGCCCGGACGACGAAACCCGCGCCGGCCTGCTCCGCGCTGAAGTCGCCGCCCAGGACGCGAACCCGTTCGCGGAGGCCGGCGAGACCCCGCCCGCTCCCGCCGGGGGACGCGTCCCGCGAACCGGAGCCGTCCGTGCCGACCTCCACCTCGATCTCCCGTTCGTCGTGGCGGACCCGGACCGACGTCCGGCTGCCGTGCGCGTGCTTGAGGGCGTTCGTCAGAGCTTCCTGTACGACCCGGTAGGCCACGAGGTCGGCGCTGCCCGCCGACTCCGCCGCCGTGCCCTCCTCGGCGAACTCCACCGGCTGCCCGGCCTCGCGGGCGTGCTCCACGAGCGTGCGCAGGCCGCCCGGCGGCGGCGTGATTCCGGGGCCGTGGTCGGGGTTGAGCAGGTCGAGCAGGTGGCGCAGGTCGGCGATGGCGCGGCGGCCGGTGCCGGTGATCGCGGTCAGCGTCTGGTCGAGGCGATCGGGCGCGGCGGTGAGGTAGCGGGCCGCCTCGGCCTGCACGACCATCGCCGTCACGTGGTGGGTGACGACGTCGTGGAGTTCGCGGGCGATGCGGATGCGTTCGGTGGCACGGGTGTCCTCGGCGACGCGGCGACGGCGGCCCGCTTCCGCGGCACGGGTGGCGCGCAGCCACGACCCGGTCCCCGCCGCGAACACCAGCAGCAGGAAGAACGTCACGAACTCGGCGGGCGGCTCCGAACCGAGCCGGAAGAGGACGACGGCCAGCGGCACGTACGCGACTGAGAACAGCAATGCGGTGACACGCCGGCGTCGCTCCAGGTGGGCGCCCGCGCTCATCAGCGCGACGGCCAGCGCGGCGCCGGCGACCGAGTGGTAGCCGCGGAGCTGGTCGACGGCGAAGCCGAGCGACACCAGCGTGAGGCAGAGGGCCGGCCACCGCCGCCGCACGGCGAGCGGGAGGGATTCGAGGAGGACCACCACGACGGCCAGCGCGTCGAAGGGGCGCGCCGGCACACCGCCGAGCTCCGTCCCGTGGCTCTGGAACGCCGGCACGAACGACGCCGCCAGGAACGCCAACCCGAGCGGGAGGTCCCGGACCACGACGTCGAGCCGGCGCCACCGCGCCAGGGCCGGCCGGTGATCGATCACCGGGAAAGTGTATTCGCGTCGGCCTGTTCCGTGCCGCGGCCGCGGGGCACCAGATTGCCGCGCCGGTGGGCCAGCCACAGGAAAGCGCCCGTCGCCAGGACGCAGAACAGCACCGAGTAAAGGCTGCCCTCCGGGCCGAACTTGCCGCCGGTGACGGCCGCAGAACCCGACGTCGCGGCGTCCAGCAGGCCCTGCGGGGTGCCGTTGCCCGAGACCTCCGTGCCGAAGATGCCGGCCATGGCGAAGTTCCAGCCGAAGTGCAGGCCGATCGGGAGCCACAGCTTGCGGGTGGCGACGTACGCGGAGGTCAGCAGGCCACCGGCCTCGATCGCGATGGCGACGGCGCCCCACAGCGACGCATCCGCGTTGAACAAGTGCACCAGGCCGAACAGGACACCGGTCAGCACCAGGGCGATCCACGTGCCCGTGCGTTCTTCGACGATGCGGAACAGGACGCCGCGGAACAGCAGCTCCTCCGTCACCGCGGCGGCGGCCATGAAGCCGACGAGCCCCACCGCGGCCGGCACCGAGCCCCAGCCGCGGACCTCGTAGTCGCCGAGCAAGGCGATGTTCGCGATGACGAGCCCGACCAGCGCGACCCCGATCAGCGCGCCCCGGCCGAACGCGAGCCGGGCGCCCGGCCGGCTCAACTCCGTGACCGGCCGGTGCTCGGTCCGCCGCACCACCCAGCGGTAGACGAGCACGGCGAGCACGGCGGTCAGGGCCCCGAGGACGAGCGTCAGCCACGGATTCCCCACCGCGTTGACGGCCTGACCACCGAGGAAGGCGACCGCGGCGACGGCCAGGAACTGCCAGACCAGCCTCATGAAGAACTCCTTCGAATCTCGCGGGCCTGCGTGCCGCGGCTGTGAAGAACGCTAGGGATCCGGCGGCCGGGAATCGTCACCACGCGGTGGACACTCGCGCGTAGCTCGCACGGGGGACAATCGCTTGAACCTTTCCGGCCCTCCGCGCACTAGTAAGGGGAGAGCGGGGGAAGGAGAGCAGGGTGGCGACGTCGAGAGACCTCGATTTCAGCGAGTACTTCGCCGCGCGGGTCCAGCGGTTCCGCCGGGTGGCCTTTGCCTTCTGCGGCGACTGGCACGGCGCAGAAGACCTGGTCCAGGCCATGTTCGTCCAGCTGTACCGGCGCTGGCGGCGGGTGCGGCCGGACACCGTCGACGCGTACGCGCGCCGCATCCTGCTCAACCTGTTCCTCGCCGGGCAGCGGCGGTCCGGGCGGGAGTACGTGGTGTCGTTCCCGCCGGATTGGGAGTCGCCACCGGGGCGGGACACGTCGCTGCGTCTCGACGTGGAGCGCGCGCTGGCCGGGTTGACGCCTCGCCAGCGCGCGATGGTGGTGCTGCGGTTCCTCGAAGACCTCCCGGTGACGGAGGTCGCGGCACTGCTCGGCGTCGCCGAAGGCACGGTCAAGTCCCAGACGGCCCGCGGGGTCGAGGCCTTGCGCGCGGCCCTGCCGGCGCCGACTACGGAGGAGTCGTGATGGAAGACGTCCGGTCCGTGTTGACGGCGTACGTGACCGAAGGCGAACCGCCGATCGGCCTGTCCGGGGAGGAAGTGCTTTCGGCAGCGCGCCTTTCGCGCCGGCGGTACCTGCTCACGGGGGCGGCGGCGCTGGCGGTGGTGGTCCTCGCGCTGACGCTGGCGGTGGTGGTCCTGCCGCACCGGGGTCAGGTGGCCGGCGCGCCGTGCCCGACGGCGTCGGACACCCGCGCGGCGCTGGTCGATCGGCTCAGCTGCGTGGTGGGCCGCGCGGTGCGCGCGTTGCTGTCCCCGGACGCGCAGATCACCCGGTTGACGATCCCGGGGGAGACCCCGCCGGACGACCCGTTCCACCTGATCGCCGACCCGGCCGGCGACTCGCCCCGGCCTCGGGACGCGTTGTTCCACATGGGGGTCCGGGTGACCGACGCCCAGGGGACCGGGTCCGTGTACATCCTGATCGTGCCCAGCGCCAACTCGGGTGGCCCGCCGTGCGAAGAACCGGAGGAGATCGTCTGCCGCACGGAACCGACGCCCCAGGGACTGCTGTGGCTGTCGACGTTGCGCTCCGGCGACGTCCTGACCCACCGCGTGGCACTGGCCGCGCCGGACGCGGTCGTGCAGTTCTGGTCGAACAACAGCGGAGTGCTGCAGCAGATGGGCGTCCGCCTGCCGAAGCAGCGCCCGGAGCCGACGCTGACACTGGATCAGGTGCGGCAGCTGGCACTGACACCCGGATTGGGGTTCTAGAACCGGTCAGGGGACCAGTGCCACGAAGCCGAGGCCCGTCGTCCGCTCCGCCAGATCGAGGGCGGCCGCCGGGTCGTCCAGGCCGACCGTCAGCAGCTCGATCGCCGAGAGGTCCAGGAGCCCGGAGCGGACCAGGTTCCACACCGTGGTCACCGTCGCTTCGTCGCTCATCCAGGAGCCGCGCAGGGTGAGCCTGCGGTGCATCAGGTCGCCGTACGGGATGGGGAGATCCTGGCGTACCCCGCCGATGAGCACCAGGGTGCCGCGCACCCGCAAGCTGTCGTAGGCGGCCATGGTCGCGTCCGCCGCCGGCGTGGCGCCGAGGGCGTCGAGGGCCACGTCCACCGGGCCGATGCCCGCCGCGTCCGTCGCGCGGTCGCCGGTCAGCCGGTGGACGCGCACGCGGGAGCCGAGCCCGGCCAGCCGGTCGAGCGCCCGCTCGTCGCGGCCCACCGCCGTCACGGTCGCCGCGCCTTCCGCCAGCGCCACCAGCACCGCCGCGCCGCCCAGCTGGCCCGTCGCCCCGATCACCGCGACGTCGCGGCCGGTCAGCGGACCCGCCGCGTGCAGGCCCGAGGCGGCGATGCAGAGCCACGGCAGGAACCCCAGCCGGGCCGGGTCCGGGTAGGTCTCCGCGCCGGGTAGCTTGATCAGCGTCTCCTTGGCGCAGAGCGCTTTCTCGGCGAAGACGCCGTCGCGCCACACCGCGCGCATGCGATCCGTGCGCTCGCTGCCGGTGCCGGAACCGCCGAGGCCGACCCAGCCCACCAGGATCTCGTCGCCGCCACCCGCGTCGAGCAGCGCCGTGTCCAGCACGACGTCGCCCGGGGCGACGTGGAACACGTCGGGCGCGACGCCGGTCACCCGCCCGACGCAGGACGGGCCCAGGGTCAGGGGGACCGGCAGGCCACCGCGGTTCCCCCGCACCACCGCTTTCGTGTACGCCGGGAGGTGCGCGGCGAGCACCTCGACGAGTACGCCACCGCCCTGGAGAGCAGGCGCCGGCACTTCGGAGAGGCGTACGTCGTCGTCTTGTGCAGCAACAGTCCAAGCTCGCATGAGGCCAGCCTCGCGGCTCGTTAAGCTGGTATCCAGAATCGCGTTGTTCTGGTACTGGAGGTTCCAGGATGAACATCGAGCTGGGCGCGTTCCTGCGCAGCCGCCGGGAGCGGGTCGCCCCGGCCGACGCGGGCCTGCCGGTCACCGGGCGCCGCCGGACCCCCGGGCTGCGCCGCGAGGAACTGGCCCTGCTGGCCGGCATCAGCGCCACCTGGCTCACCTACCTCGAGCAGGGCCGTGACGTCCGCCCCTCCGGCCAGGTGCTCGACTCCCTGGCCCGGGCGCTGCGGCTGACCGGCGCCGAGCGGGAGCACCTGCACCGCCTCGCCGGCGGAGGAACGTCGCCCGAGGAGGACACCCCCGAGGAGGTCGCGCCCGAGGTCGCGGGGGTCCCGGCGTTGCTGGGCGACAACCCCGCGTACGTCACCGGCATCTGTTACGACGTCCTCGCGCACAACGACGCCGCCGCGGAGCTGCTGCGGGGCATCGGACCGGGCGGCAACGTCGTGCGCTGGGTGTTCACCGAGCCCGCCGCCCGCGAAGTACTCCTCGACTGGGAGCGGGAGGCGCGCGCGATCCTGGCCCGGCTGCGGGCGATCGCGGGGCGGCATCCCGGCCACCCACGCGTGACCCGGCTCGTGGCCGAGCTGACCGAGGCGAGCCCCGAGGTGCGCGACTGGTGGCCGCGGCACGACATCCAGTTCAGCCACGCGGGCCACAAGCGCTTCCGGCACCCCCGGCTGGGCGTCGTCACCATGACGCACGCCGCGTTCCACGTCGCCGAGCGGCCCGAGCAGACGCTGGTGGTCTACCGCCTGCCGTGAGTGCCTACTGCCGGCGGGAGCGCAGCCGCTCGATGACTTCGTCGTCCCACCGGTGGGTCCGGATCAGCCGGTACCGTTCCGCGGCCACCCACATGTACGCCTCGGCGTCGGTCCGGTCGCCGACCAGCCCCGCCTGCCGCAGCATCCCCACGACCGGGACGAACTCCTCGTCGAACCACCGCTGCGCCACGCTCGCCCGGTCGCAGAACTTGCCCTCGTCCTGCATCAGCCGGAAACCCCACGCCTCCACGTGCTCACCCAGCTTCGCGTAGTCCCACGGGTCCGACACGATCACCGACGCCCGCGCGTGGCCGGCCAGCGGGACGCGCTCCAGGAACAGCCTGCGGTAGTCCTTGACGATCAGGTCGCCGCGGTGGCGGATGCCGCTCGGGTCCAGCTTGGTCTTCACGACCGTCACCGAAGCCTCTATTGTGGACAGTCCCTGCGCCAGCGCGACCGACACCCGGTGGTGGCCGTCGATGATGAAGTGCAGCTCGCCGACGCGGTAGACCTCGATCGGCGGGATCTCCTCGCCGCGGCGGGCGGCCAGCGCCAGGCGTTCCCAGCGCTCGCGGACGCGGGCGGACGTCGGGCGGAAGCGGCGGTCGAAGTCGCGGCTGCGGTCGACCGTGCCCGCGATCGAGTCCAGCTTGATCACCCGCAGCCCGATCCGGTGCTCGCCGAGGTAGCCGAGCGCCTCCACGACCTCGTGGAAGGGCAGCATGATGTTGACGTCGTCGGGCTCGCGGCGCAGCCACGTCGAAAGCCTCGACAGCACCTGGCCCCGGCGGGCGCGGAGGAAGTCGTTCTCCGCGTCGGCGCGGGGAAACCCCGTCTCTTTCATGAGAACTCCATGATCCGGTGGCCCACCACGTTGCGGATCCGGGTTTCGCCGGCGACCCGGTCCGGCACCGGCTCGCCGTGGGGGTGGATGTGCCCGTGCAGCAGCCATTTCGGGCGCAGGGTGGCGATCGTGGAGTGCAGGCACGCGAACCCGCGGTGCGGCGGGTCCGGCCGGTCGCCGAGGTTCAGCGGCGGCGAGTGCGTCAGCAGCACGTCGACGTCGCGGCCGTCGCGCCACCGCCGCCACTTCGCGCGCCGCACCAGGCCGCGGGCCCGGCGGGCCTGCTGGCGCTGCGTCCACTGGTTCGGCCCGTCGTTGTAGCGGATCGAACCGCCGAGCCCGGCGAACCGCAGCCCGGCGACGTCGACGATCCGGCCGTCGGCGTTGACACCGCCCGCCGGGCCCGGCCACGCCGTCGGGAAACCGTCCTTTATGGACAGTCCGCCGTAGCGTGTGTAGCCGCTCAGGTCGGGGTCGTGGTTGCCGGGCACGAACACGCACGGCGCGTCGAGCGCGCTGGCCAGGAACGCGAGGTAGTCGTAGGGGAGGTCGCCGGCGCCGATGACGAGGTCGACGGAGAGGGCGCGGACCGCGTCGGTCCACAACCGCTCGTCCACCTCGTCGGCGACCACCAGCGCTTTCGGCATGGATCCAGGGTACGACGCCGGGCGCTACTTCATGCCGTGAGCGAACCCCGGGTCGGCGACGATGACGAAGGTGATGACGAAGATCCACACGAGGCTGAGCGTGAGCGCCCAGAACTTGAGGTTGGACAGCATGCGAGGCATCACGAATTCTCCGAATACGGTGGGGAAGAAAAGGGGGACCTAGAGCCAGCCGTTCTTCCGGAATATTCGGTACAGCAACAGGCAGATCGCCAGGATCACGGTGATCACCAGCGGATACCCGAACTTCCAGTGCAGCTCGGGCAGATAGTCGAAGTTCATTCCGTAAATGCCGGCGATCATCGTCGGCACGGTGATGATCGCCGCCCACGACGTGATTTTGCGCATGTCGGTGTTCTGCTGCAGGGAGATCTTCGCGACGGTCGCGTCGACCAGTGTGGACAGCAGTTCGTCGAACGCCGCCACCCGCTCCGACACGGTCGTGAGGTGGTCGGCGACGTCGCGGAAGTAGGAGCGGACCTCGTCCGGCACCAGCCGCGTGTAGCCCTCGGCCAGGCGCTGGATCGGCGTCGCCAGGGGCACCACCGCCCGGCGCAGCTCGAGGACCTCCCGCTTCATCAGGTAGATCTGCTCGGCACTGACCTGCGAGCGGGGCGCGAAGACCTGCGCCTCCATCTCGTCGATGTCGTTCTCGATCCGGCCGGTGACGTCGAGGTAGTGGTCGACGACGTGGTCGGTGATCGCGTGCACCACCGCGGACGGGCCCAGCTGCAGCCGCTCCGGGTCCTCGTCCAGCTCGCGGCGCAGCCGCGCCAGCCCCGAGTGGTTCCCGTGCCGCACGGTGATGACGAAGTCACGGCCGAGGAACACCATCAGCTCGCCGGTCTCGACGATCTCGTTCGCCGTCGTCGGCGACTCGTGCTCGACGTACCGGACGGTCTTGACCACCAGGAACAGCGTGTCGTCGTAGCGCTCCAGCTTGGGTCGCTGGTGCGCTTCGAGCGCGTCCTCGACCGCCAGTTCGTGCAGCCCGAACGTGTCCGCCACACCCTGGATCTGCTGGGCGTCCGGCTCGTGCAGCCCGATCCAGACGAACCCCTCGTGCCGCTTCCGGACCTCTTTGATCGCCTCGGAGTGGGCCCAGCGGCCGGGCAGGCGCTCACCGGCGACGTACACCGCGCAGTCGACGACGTACGCGGACAGCGGCACCGGAATCGGGCGGACCGGGACAGCACCCTTGTTGCCGCGGCCGCGAAGGCCGCCGAGCGAGGGAATGGCAGGCATGGGATCTCCTGGTGTCGTGCGTGGTCGTGCGAGACGACTGACCAGGGGCGGAAATGCGTCCGCCCGGCGACACACCAGCGTTCCCGGGGAGAGAAGGCCTACCTGGAGACGACCCTTGAGGTGGGAACGCTGGGACTACTAGGGAGCGGACTATCGCCACTACTCATCGAGTTCCTCACCTCCTTCGGGCCGGGTGCAACAGTGGCGGGGCTCGCGTTGACGCGCGAACACCGATGGTTGAGGGTACTCCTCACCACGGATGCGTGTCGTACCAGCCTCACACGGCGTTACGCGAACAGGGAGAGACGAGTGCAGTTCGGTCGGTACTACGAGGAGTTCGAGGTCGGTGCGGTCTACAAGCACTGGCCGGGCAAAACGGTCACCGAATACGACGACCACCTCTTCTGCCTGATCACGATGAACCACCACCCGCTGCACCTCGACGCGCACTACGCGGAGCAGTCGACGGACTTCGGCAAGAACGTCGTCGTCGGCAACTACGTCTATTCGCTGCTGCTCGGGATGTCCGTGCCCGACGTCTCCGGCAAGGCGATCGCGAACCTCGAGGTCGAGTCGCTCAAGCACGTGAAGCCGACCTTCCACGGCGACACGATCTACGGCGAGACCGAGGTGCTGGACAAGACGCCGTCGAAGTCCAAGGACGACCGGGGCGTCGTGTACGTCGAGACCCGCGGTTACAAGCAGGACGGCACGATCGTGTGCATCTTCCGGCGGAAGGTGATGGTGCCGAAGCGCTCCTACGGGGAGACTCGCGGCGGGGAGCAGCCGGGCCGGCCGGTGCCGCACGAATGAGGCTCTGATGGACTTGGACGGGATCAAGGGCGTACTGCGCACGTTCGCGGAAGTCGAGGCGCGCGGGGTGTCGCCGCTGTACGAGCACCTGGCGCTGCAGGCGGCGGCGGACGACGACGTGGCGGGGCTGCTGTCGGTGGCCCGCGACGGCGAGGTCCGCGGGACGCTGCTGATGGCGACCGCGCACCGGCTCGTGCAGGCGGACCCGATCCACCCGCTGTCGCGGTACTACCCGTCGCTGGGCGGCTTCGACGGCGTCGACTCCGAAACCTGGCCGCTGTTCCGGTCGTTCCTGCTGGAGCGTTCCGAGAAGGCCCGGGCCTTGATTTCGTCGCGCTACACGCAGACGAACGAGGTCCGCCGGGCGGCGCTGCTGTACCCGGGCGTGGCGCGGGCGGCTCGCGAAGCGGGCGGGAAGGTGTCGTTGCTGGAGGTGGGCTGCAGCGCGGGGCTGCTGCTGGGCCTGGACCGCTTCGGCTACCGCTACCAGTGCGACGGCGGAGACCAGCTGACGGCGGGCCCGGCGAAGGCGGCGGTCGGCCTGCACTGCGCGCTGGACCTGGCGCCGGGCGCGGTGGCGCCCAAGCTGCCGAAGAAGCTGGCCGTGCTCGACCGCGCGGGGCTCGACCGGGCACCGGTGGACCTGTCGGACGAGGACGAGCTGGCGTGGCTGGAGGCGTGCGTCTGGGCGGACCAGCCGGACCGCATCAGGCTCCTGCGCACGGCGGCGGCCGAGCAGACCCGGCACCGCCCGCGGTTGATCACGGGCGACGGCGTGGACGACCTGCCCGCGGCGGCGGCGTCACTGGAGGGGCCGCTGGTGGTGGTGACGAGCCACGCACTGGCCTACTTCCCGGCCGACCGGCGTGCGGCGTTCGTCTCGTTGTTGGCCGAACTGGCGGAGTCGCGGCCGGTGTGGTGGGTTTCGGAGGAGTTCTACGGTGCTGGGCTGGAGCTCGTGCTGCCCGGGCGGTCGGACCTTTCCGGCGGTGCGGACGGGCTCGCGACGCTGGGGGTGGTCCGGTGGGAGGACGGGAAGCCGGAGGCTGATGCCCTGGCGCGGACCGCGCCGCATGGGCAGCGGATGACCTGGCTGCCGCTCTAGCCCTTGCCCGGCGGCGTGCGGGGCAGCCGCCGCTGCCGCTGCGATGTCTTGAATGACTCATTCAGGTCTCCGGAGGTCCTGAATGAGTCATTCAAGACCTCTGGCGAGCCTCGGCTGGTCAAGCCCGCGGCAGGACGTCCCAGTCACGAAGCGTCACGTAAAGCAGATCCACCAGCTCCCCGCCGGCCTCAAGCGCGGACAGGTCCGCCGCATCGGACCAACGCGCCTCCGACGCGTCGTCACCCGCTGTGAGAACCCCGCCGGTCACCACGCAGGCGTAGTCGTGGATCTCGTACGGCCCGCGCGTCACCGTGCCGATCACTGTGCCCGGAATCACGTCCAGTCCCGTCTCCTCCCGCAGCTCCCTGATCACGGCCGCTTCGTCCGATTCGCCCGGTTCCACGCGTCCGCCGGGCAGGGACCACAGCCCCGATCCGGGGTCGTTCAGGCGCCGGATGAGCAGCAAGCGGCCCCGTGAGTCGAACGCGATGCCGCCGACGCAGCGGATCGTGGTGCTCGCGGGGTGTGTCATGCCCGAAGGGTAGACGTGACCGAACTGAAAACGGATGTCCTGTACACGGAGAGTAGCCGTACGGTACACTTCGGACCGCGTGCTGCCCCGAGCGCGGGACTTACCTCCCGCGTACTCGGCCAGTGCGGTACAAGTTAAGTGCCACTTGTCCGGTGTCACCGTAAGAGACGGGATTGATCACGGTGAACGTGAAGAAGATTGCGGGCCTCGCCGGTATCGCGCTGGTGCTGTTCTTCGTCATTGCCCAGCCGGGCCAGGCTGCGGGCCTCGTCGGCAACATCGTCCATTTCCTGCGTGCCTCGGCCGAATCGGTGATCACCTTCGTCAGCAACGTGTTCAAGGGCTGATCGGGGGCTACCCTCGAACCATGTTCGCGCCACGCGATCCCGACGAGTACCTCCTCGACACCGAGCGGCGGGTCATCCGGATCCGCCGCCACTGGGCGGTGCTGCTTTGGGACACCTTCGAGGCGGCCGCGCTGCTGGCCGTCTGCGTCCTGGTGTCCTACCTGCTGCCACCGGCGCTGTACATCGGCCAGAACATCCTCTGGTACGTCGCGCTGCTCGTCGTCCTGCGGTTCGCCTACGTGGTGATCGAGTGGTGGGTCGAACGGCTGGTGGTCACGGACAAGCGGTTCGTCATGACCACCGGCGTGTTCACCACCAAGGTGCTGATGATGCCGATCAGCAAGGTCACGGACCTCAGCTACGTCCGCACGGCGAACGGCCGCATGATGGGCTACGGCACGATGGTGGTCGAGTCCGCCGGTCAGATCCAGGCGCTGAACCGGATCGACTACATCCCGCGCCCCGAAGAGTTCTACGACACGATCTCGGAACTCGTCTTCGGCGACAAGCAGAAGCAGGCCGAACGCTTCTCGATGATCAAGGCCCAGCGTGCGGCCCGCGGCAAGAAGCCCGTCGGCTGAGTCATCCCGCCGTAAGTGTGACGTAGCGCATCGTCGACAATGGACACGATGCGCATCGACCTGCACGCCCACTCCACCGCTTCCGACGGCACCGACTCGCCGGCCGGGCTCGTCGCCGCAGCCGCGAACGCCGGGCTCGACGTCGTCGCGATCACCGACCACGACACCACCGCGGGCTGGGCGCCCGCCTCCGAGGCGGTGCCGCCGGGCCTGACCCTGGTTCCCGGCGCCGAGCTCTCCACGGTGTCGATCGACCCCGAGACGGGCAGGCAGATCAGTGTCCACCTGCTCGCCTACCTCTTCGACCCGACGTCCGAGGCCGTCGTCACCGAGCAGACCCGGCTGCGGCTCGAGCGCCGCACGCGGCTGCGCCGGATGGCCGAGCGGATGGCCGCCGACGGCCTGCCGATCGACGCCGACGAGATCTTCGGCCTGCTGCCCGAGGACTCGCCGCCCGGCCGCCCGCACCTGGCGCAGGCCCTGGTCCGGGCCGGGCTCGTCAAGTCCGTCGACGAGGCTTTCGCCGACTACCTGAGCCCCCGGCGCGGCTACTACGTCGCCCGGCGCGACACGCCGGTCGGGGAAGCCATCGACATGATCGTCGCAGCCGGCGGCGTCACGGTCATCGCGCACCCCTTCGCCTTCAGCCGTGGCGCCACCATCAGCGAGGACACCCTCGCCGAGCTGGCCGCGCGCGGGCTCACCGGCGTCGAGGCCGACCACCCGAACCACGACGCGCCGACGCGGGCCCGCACCCGCGAGCTCGCCGGCGAGCTCGGCCTGCTGGTCACCGGGTCCAGCGACTACCACGGCACGAACAAGACGATCGCGCTCGGCGAGTGCACCACCGACCCCGGTCAGTTAGAGGAACTCGTTTCGCGCGCGACTGGCTACCAGGTCGTGAAGGGCTGACATGGCGATCGCCGGCTTCTTCGACGTCAAGCTCTTCATGAGCGCGACGATCACGTTGGTCGTCATCATGGACCCGCCCGGCACCGTGCCGGTGTTCCTCAGCCTCGTCGGCCGCAAGCCGATGGCGACGCGGGCGCGCGCCGCCCGGCAAGCGGTCCTGGTGTCGTTGCTGGTCATCACCCTGTTCGCGGTCGCTGGCCAGGCGATCCTGGCCTACCTCGGCATCGGCATCCCGGCGCTGCAGGGCGCCGGCGGGCTGCTGCTCCTGCTCATCTCGCTGCAGCTGCTCACCGGCAACGGGCACGAGCCGGAGACGGCGGCCGAAGACGTCAACATCGCGCTCGTGCCGCTCGGCACGCCGCTGCTGGCCGGGCCTGGCGCGATCGCCGCGACCATCGTGTTCGTCCGGCAGGCGGACGGCCACCTCGGCGCGTACATCGCGCTGGCGCTGGCGATCGTCACGACCCACCTCGTGATCTACCTCTGCATGCGCTACTCCGGGTTCGTCATCCGGCTGATCAAGGAAAGCGGCATCACGCTGCTGGCCAAGGTGGCCGGCCTGCTGCTCGCCGCCATCGCGGTCGAGCTCGTCGCGAACTCGGTCCGCGGCTTCATCTCCGGCGCCGGCTGACGCCACCACCCGGGTTGTCCTGCCGGACAGGATGCGCCGGGTTCGTTGACATCGTTGGCACTTCTCCCGCAGCCTGAAGCTCAGCTCAGCGGTTGAAACGATTCAAACGCCTTGCGGAGGCCTCGATGAAGTGGCTCAGAGCGTTCCTGCCGGTGGCAGTCCTGGTGGCGAGCGGCATGGCCGCCGCGCCCGCCACGGCCGCACCCGGCTGGCAGAAGTACGTCGTCGCCCCGGCGAACCGGGACGTCCGGCCGGTGCGGGTGCTGTCCACCAGCGGCGACGTCACGAACCCGAACGGCCTGCTCGGGCGCGGGGTGGCGACGCTCAAGCGGCAGGCGCCGCCACCGAAGCCGGCGTGGCCGGCGGGGACCACGGCCGCCGCGTCGTCGTTCCACGCGCCGAACAACGGCGGGAACGGCCGGCCGCGGACCTACGACCCCGGCAACGCCGTCGACGGCAACACCGAGACGTTCTGGAACGACGACACGATCGGCGCCTACCCGGACGTCCTGACGATCACCTCGGCCGCGCCGGTCGCCCTCCCCGGCGTCACCATTTTGTCCAATGTGGACGGAGTGCCGCAGGACTTCACGGTCGAGGTGCTGGACGCGGGGGCGTGGCGGGTGGCCGCGACGGTCGGCGGCAACACCGCCGTGCAGCGTGCGGTCGCCTTCGACCGGCCGGTGACCACCACGCAGGTCCGGATCACCGTGACGAAGGACCAGAGCACCCCGTCCGGCGAGTTCAGCCGCGTCAGCGAGGTCTGGCCGGGCCTGGTCGCCGATCCGCCGGTGCCGGTCGCGGTGCTCGACTTCGGCAAGGTCGTCGCCGGCTATCCGAAGATCGCCTTCGCGGGCGCGTCGGCGAACCGGCCGGGCGTGCGGCTGTCGTTCTCCGAAACCCAGCAGTACCTGGGTGAACGTTCCGACTTCACGCGTTCGGACTTCTCCGGCGGGCCGGGCAGCGACCAGTACGCCGTGCCCGCGGCACCGACCGTCTGGCGTGACACGAAGGGCTGCGTTTCGGGGACCCAGGTGTGCGCGGACGGCTTGCACGGCTTCCGCTACCTGCGGATCAGCCTCGACGCGCTCGCGTCGGACGCACCGCTGGCCCAGCCGTCCGGTGAGGTGCGGATCAGCGGTGTCTCGCTCGACTTCACGCCGTTCCTCGGCACGCCGTCGACCTACCGCGGCTGGTTCGAGTCGTCCGACGAAGACCTGAACCGCTACTGGTACGCCGCGTCCTACACGAACGAGCTGGGCATGGACACCTTCCGGGAGTCCGATGTGGACCCGCGCGGCGCGTTCTCGCCGTCACTGGACGGGAAGCTGGTGCTGCACGACGGCGCGAAGCGCGACCGGGACCCGTACGTCGGCGACGTCGCGGTGTCCGGCCTGACGCAGTACCTGACCCACCAGGACGGCACGGCGGCGCGGAACGTCCTCGCCGACCTGGCCGACCACCAGCGCGCGGACGGCTGGATCCCGCCGGCTTCGATCAACGACTACACGCTGCCGCTGTTCGACTATCCGCTCTGGTGGGTGACGTCGAGCTGGGACTACGTCCTCTACACCGGCGACACCGCGTACGCGGCTTCGTACTACTCGCACCTCGTGAAGACGCTCGACAGCTGGTATCCGTCGGTCACCGATTCGCGCGGGTTGCTCGCGAAGGGCCTGAACGGCACCGGCGGTTACGGCGACTACGCGTTCCTGCCGCGTACGGGCGAAGTGACGTACTACAACGCGTTGTACGTCCGGGCTCTTCAGGGCGCGGCGGGCTTGGCGCGGGCGACGGGGCACGCGGCTGACGCGGACCGGTGGCTTTCGCGCGCTTCGGGCGTGGCCGCGGCTGTGAACGCTTATTTGTGGGATCCGGCGGCGGGCGCGTACCTCGACTCGGCGACGGGCGCGGTGCGCCACGGCCAGGATGGCAACAGCCACGCGATCCTGGCCGGGATCGCTTCGCCGTCGCAGGCGGCTTCCGCGTTGGCCCGGCTGGCGGCCGGGGCGCTGCCGTACGGGAACCCGTTCATGGACAACGACACTCTCGTGTCCGATGGCACGAAGCGCGTGTACGCGTTCACGTCGTTCCCTGAGCTGCAGGCGAGGTTCCGGAGCGGGCAGGCGGCGTCCGCGATCGACCAGATCAAGCGGATGTACGGCTGGATGGCCACGCACGACCCCGGAATCACGGCCTGGGAAGGCATCGGCGAGGGCGGCTCGCACTACGAACAGGGCTACACGTCGGCCGCGCACGGCTGGTCGACCGGTGTCGTCCCGGCGCTGACGAACGAGCTGCTGGGCGTCTCGCCGACGTCGCCCGGCTTCGCGACGTGGAAGGTCGCGCCGAGCCCGGGCGGCGTTTCTTGGGCGCGAGGAGCGGTGCCGACGCCGAAGGGCGCGTTGTCCGCTTCGTGGACGCAGCAGGGTTCGGTGTTTTCGCTGACGGTCACGGCTCCGCTCGGGACGTCCGGCTCGTTGGTGGTCCCGGCCGGCCGCCTGGTCCTGCTGGACGGCCGCGCGGTGCGGGCCGCCGGACCTCTCACGGTGTCCGGCGGCACCCACACGGTCCTGGTGGTGCGGTAGTTCGTGAAGGCCACCTTGAGGAACTTCAAGTTCCTCAAGGTGGCCTTCACGGCTTTCCGGGTGCCGTGCGGAAAGTGTCGGTGGTGGTGCGTAGCGTGGGGAACGTGAAGGAGCAGATGGGCTTCGACTTCGGCGTCGCGCAACCGGTGCGGCTGACGAAGGTCTCGCCGGCGCGGCTGGCGACCTTCGACGACTGCCCGCGCCGGTACCAGCTCGCATACCTCCAACGGCCGACACCGCAGCGCACCGGGCCGTGGGCGCACAGCACCCTCGGCGCGGTGGTGCACAACGCGCTGCGGGCGCTGTTCGACCTGCCGGTGCTCAAGCGGGTGCCACAGCGGGCGATGGCGCTGGTGGCCGAGTTCTGGAAGGACGCCGGCTTCGAGAGCGACGAGCAGGCGGCGCGGTACCGGGCGCGGGCCAAGGGCTGGGTGGCGGAGTACGTCGAGGACAACGACGTCAGCCACGACCCGGTCGGGCTGGAGCGGTGGGTGTCGGCGCCGGTCAGCCCGGCGCCGGGGGAGCGGCCTTCGATGATCATCGAAGGCCGCACGGACCGCATCGACGCGCGCGACGGCGAACTGGTGATCGTCGACTACAAGACGGGTCGCCGGCCACCGGACGAGTACGAAGCACGGGCGTCACAGGCACTTGCGCTGTACGCGGTCGCCGCGGCGCGGACGTTGCGGACGCCGTGCACCACAGTCGAACTGCACCACCTGCCGAGCGGCACGATCGCGGCGGCGGAGCACACGCCGGAGAGCCTGCGCAGGCACCTGCAACGCGCCGACGAGACCGCCGGAGACCTCAGGCTGGCCACGGATACCCTGGACGCGGGCGGCGACGGGGACGTGCTGTTCCCGCCCCGCCCGGACCGGCGTTGCGCCTGGTGCGACTTCAGGCCGAGCTGCGCGGCGGGGCAGGAAGCGGCCCCGCAGGCGCAGCCCTGGGACCTGCTCGCGCCCTGAACGGGAGGGAACGTGGCTTCACCGGACACCGACGAACTGGCCACGGTGCCGTTCGCCACCGACGCCACCGACGCCACCGACGCCACCGACGCCACCGAGGCGCCCGGGGCGGAGACGGCGCCGCAGCAGCGGGCTGAGCCCGAACTGATCGAACCGGAGCCCGCCGCGCCGGAAGCTCCGGCCAGGGCGAAGGACGGCGGCCGCTGGTGGCGCGGGTTCACGGGCTCGTTGGCGGCAGGACTCGTGGTCCTGGCCATCGGGGTGCTGGTGGTGGCGGGAATCGACCTGTACACGGGAGCGCCGGGTCCGGGTCCGGTCCTGCTGGTCGGCCACCCGATCGCGGCGGCGCTGGCCGTGCTGGCTCAGCGGGTCGCGGACCGTCGGAACGGCCTCCCGGCCGTGGGAGCGGGTGTCGCGGTGGTGCTGTTCACGGCCTCGGCCCTGACCCTCTTCTGGCTCACCTGACCACGAACCCCCTCACGTGAGTCCCGCCCCTGATCACGCGAGTTCCGGCTCCAATCACGCGAGTCCCGAGTTCCAGCACCTGAGATGCCCGCTCAATCACGCGAAATGCCTCTCCACGCACCTGAGTCCGGGTTCGCGCGGCACGTTGACGGCCGAACTCGCGCGTTCGAGCCCGGGCCCCGCGTGATCAGAGCCGTAACTCGCGTGACTGGGCCCGTAACTCGCGTGATTGGGGCCGGAACTCGGGTGATCGAGGCCGGAAGTCGTGTGATCAAGCGGGCATCACGTGTGATTGGCGGGACGACACGGGTTACTTCAAGGCGGTGAGGGTGGTGCCGCGCTCTTCCAGCAGGACCGGGCCTGCCGCGCCGAGGCGGACCACTCCCGTGTAGCCGCGGCGGTCGACGCCGACCGTGCGGATCGTCGAGCCGTCGTTCTCGTTCAGCACCGCCAGGCCGCCCTTGATCGGGACCACCAGCTGCTGCGCGAACGTGATTCCCGGGCCCTGCGCGCTGCTCAACGTCCAGCGCGGCGCAAGGTCGTCGCGCGACAACGCCAGCACCTTCGAACCGCTGAACCAGTACACGTTCTGGGCCGTCTGCGTCGTCGCCTCGACGCCCGCCGGCGGGTCGGCCGCCAGGTCGCCTGCAGGCACGTCCAGGGGGTATGCCGCGCGCTGGGTACCGTCGCCGTTGTAGGTCACCAGGAGCTTCTGGTCCGGGAGCACGACCGCCGTCAGGTCGCCGGACATCGCGATCACGCGGGCCCGTTTGCCCGCCAGCACCGAACTGAAGCTGACCTGCGGCTCGTCGTCCTTCTCCGGCGTCGCCTTGTAGACCGTCAGGCGGTCGGCCGGGTCGCCGGGGCAGCGCTCGATCACGCCGATCTTGCCCGACGCCGCCGCGACTGTGCCGTATGTGCAGCCCGTACGGGGCTGCTTGCCCGCGTTGACCAGCGCCGGGACCTGGCCGTACTCGGCGCTCTTCACCAGGTCGTCGCGCCAGGTGTCGAGGAGCTTCTTGCCCGTCGCCGTCACGTGCGAGCCGTCGCTGACCAGCTGTGTGCCCAGCTCGGCGTTGCCGTTGCGCTGGGCCGTGATCCGCCCGGTCGCCGGGTCGAGCTGCGTGACCTCGCTGCAGTTGCGGCTCTTGTGGTAGACGGCGTTGATCCGGCCCCACGTCTCGTTCACCGTGCACAACGGCAGGTCACGCGTGTAGTGCCAGCGGATCTTCCCGGTCAGCGGGTCGCGGGTGGCGACCTCGCCGCCGTCCGCGGTGGCCACCGCGTCGCCCGCCGTCACCGGGACCGGCGTCGCGCCGCTGGGGGCGCTCCACAGCTCGGCCATCGAACCCGGCACCTTGTCCGGCGCCGCGGGCAACGGCGGTGGCGGGGCCGCCTCGTTCCGGTCGGTGGCCGCGCTGTCGCTCGTCTCGCCGATGACCAGCGCGACGGCCACCACGGCCACCGCGATCAGCGCGGCGAGCACCCGGTCCCGCCCGCGGTTCCAAGGCGACCGGCGCGCCTTGACCCGCGGGGCGGGCGGAGTGACCTCGCCGGAAACGTCCCCGGGAGTGTCCTCGAGGACGTCTTCGGAGCCGTACTCGGGTTCAGGCGCGCTTTCAGCCGCCTTCTCGACGTCGCTCACGTACCCGAACCCCCGATGGAGAAGCTTCAGTCTGCCGACGCAGGTGTATCAGACGTCGCGGCGGGACGGCGACGGCGGCGCCGCCGGGCCGGCCGCTCGGCGTTCTCGCCCGATTCCTTTTCGGTGGCCGGGCCGGTCGCCTCCGGCGCGGTGCCGCGGGTGCGGCGACGCGACCGGGTGCGTCCCTCCGAGGCCGGAGCCTCATCAGGAGAAGCGGCAGCGGCGTTGTCCGCCGTCTCGATCGCCTCGGCCGAGTGCGCACCGCCGCGGGTGCGCTTGCGCGGGGTCCGGGCGCGCTTGCGCGGCGCTTCTTCCGAAGCGGCAGCCTCGTCGGCCTTCCCACGGCCACGCGGGCCACGGCGCTTGCCGCCCAGGTCCTCTTCCTCCTCGGCGGCCAGGCCGGCCCGGGTGCGGTTGGCCAGCGGCAGCCGGCCCTTCGTGCCCTCCGGAATGCCCAGGTCCTCGAACAGGTGCGGCGACGACGAGTACGTCTCCACCGGCTCCGGCTTGTCGAGGCCCAGGGTGTCCGAAATCAGCTTCCAGCGGGGCATCTCGTCCCAGTCGACGAGCGTGACCGCGACACCGGTGCGACCCGCGCGGCCGGTGCGGCCGATGCGGTGGACGTAGGTCTTCTCGTCGTCCGGGCACTGGTAGTTGATCACGTGCGTGACGTCGTCGATGTCGATGCCACGGGCCGCGACGTCGGTCGCCACCAGCACGTCGACCTTGCCGGAGCGGAACGCGCGCAGTGCCTGCTCACGCGCGCCCTGGCCCAGGTCGCCGTGCACGGCGGCCGCGGCGAAACCGCGCTCCACCAGGTCGTCGGCCACCTTCTGGGCGGTGCGCTTGGTGCGGCTGAAGATCATCGTCAAGCCGCGGTCCTGAGCCTGCAGCACGCGGGCGATAACCTCGGGCTTGTCCATCGAGTGCGCCCGGTAGACGAACTGGGTGGTGCGCTCGTGGATCGCGCTCGCGTCGTTCTCTTCGGCGCGGATGTGCGTCGGCTGCCGCAGGAACGTGCGGGCCAGCGTGATGATCGGGCCGGGCATGGTGGCCGAGAACAACATGGTCTGCCGCTCGTCCGGCACCATCCGGAGGATGCGCTCGATGTCGGGCAGGAAGCCCAGGTCGAGCATCTCGTCGGCCTCGTCGAGCACCAGGCCGCGGACCTTGCCGAGCACCAGGTGCTGCTGCTCGGCCAGGTCGAGCAGGCGGCCCGGCGTGCCGATCACGACGTCGATGCCCTTGCGCAGGGCCTCGATCTGCGGCTCGTACGGGCGGCCGCCGTAGATGGCCAGGGTGCGGATGCCGAGGTGCTTGCCGGCGCCCTTGAGGTCGTTGGCGACCTGGATGCACAGCTCGCGGGTCGGCACCACGACGAGCACCTGCGGGGTGCCGTCGCCGGGGACCTGCACGCGGTGCAGCAGCGGGACGCCGAAGCCGAGGGTCTTGCCCATGCCGGTGCGGGCCTGGCCGATGAGGTCGTCGCCGGCCATGGCCAGGGGCAGGGTGAGCTCCTGGATGGCGAACGTCCGCTCGATGCCGGCCTCGACGAGGGCCTTGACGATCTCCGGCTTGACGCCGAAGGACGCGAAGGTCGGGGCTTCGGGCTCGACCTCGACGCCCGCCTGAAGCGGGTGCGAGGTGTCGAGCGCGGCCGGGCCGGTCTCGCTGTGTTCCAGCGCGACGGCGGGGGTCTGTTCGGTTGTGGGAATTTCTGCGGTCAGTGTGATCGCCTCTCTCGTGACCAGCGCGCACAGCCGTAGGTCCGCTCGACACTCGACCGGGAGTAAACCCTGGTCCCTGGCGCTGATCTTCAAGCGCGGAACCGGTCCGTCCCGGGAATGCCGGAAGAGGCGTGCACGCACATTGCAGTACGTCGGCAAGCCACGTGACCTGCCTGTTCCCGACGCCTGTATGGCGTACGGAAGCTTGATATCGGACGCCAGTGTACCTGGTCAGCAGTTTTTCGACACTACCCGGCACGCCGGAACCAGTGTGATCGGTCTCGTCGCGGCACGCCCGGGCGCTTCGGCGATACCCTGCCCCCGTGACCGAGCCGAAAGAGATCTCCGAAGGCGTAGTCGACCTTCTGGGTGTGATCGCCTATCTCGAACTGTCCGCGTTCGACCGGCTGGCGGAGGACGCGCACAGCGCCCCCACCCTGGCCGGGCGTGCCGCGCTGGCGACCATGGCGGCCGCCGAGATCGGTCACTACGGCCTGCTGGCCCAGCACCTGGCCGCGCAGAGCGTCAAGATCGAGGACGCGATGGCGCCGTTCGTGGCCCAGGTCGACGCCTGGCACGCCTCGACGCCCCCGAAGTCGTGGCTGGAATCGCTGGTCAAGGCCTACGTCGGCGACGGGCTGGCCGCCGACCTCTACCGGGAGATCGCCAGCTGGCTCGACCCGGAGACCAAGGACCTCGTGCTCACCGTGCTCGCCGACACCGGCCACTCCGCGTTCGCCGAACGCGAAGTCGCGGCCGGCATCGAAGCCGACCCCAAGACCCGTGACAAGCTCGCCCTGTGGGGCCGCCGCCTGCTCGGCGAGGCCCTGACCCAGGCCCAGTACGTCGTCGCCGAGCGCGACGGGCTGGCCGAGCTGATCATCAACGGCTCGGGCGACCTTTCCGGAATTGCCGCGCTGTTCCGGCGGTTGCAACAGGGGCACACGAAGCGCATGCAGGCGCTCGGCCTGGGCTGAACCCGATGGAGTACCCGGAAGTGACGACGCGGTCGGGCGCGGATATGCGCCACCGGAACGAGCCGGTTCGGTTAGCCTTGGCCGGCACATCCCTTACGAATTTCCAGCGGAGGTCCCACGTGGAGGTCAAGATCGGCATCAAGGACACGCCGCGCGAGCTGGTCGTGTCCAGTGGCCAGTCTCCCGAAGAGGTGGAGAAGCTGGTCGCCGAGGCCCTGACGGCCGGTGACGGGCTCTTCCGCATCAACGACGAGAAGGGGCGCAAGTACATCGTCCCGTCCGACCGCATCGCGTACGTCGAGATCGCCCCGTCCGACGTCCGCAAGGTCGGCTTCGGCGTCGGCGACTGACTCGTAGCCCAAAAGCCGTGAAGGCCACCTTGACGAACTACAAGTTCCTCAAGGTGGCCTTCACGGCTTTCAGGCGTTGAGTTCATCGAGGGTCGTGGGGACGTGGAACGGCGGCGTGCTCGTGCCCGTGACGCGGTAGCGGCCCCACGGATCGGGGTCGGAAAGTTCCCCGGTCGCCGAGTAGGCGCCGGCCTGGATCGACACCGGCTTCTTCTTGCCGCCGGCCAGGCGGGTCAGCTCGTCGTTCACCGCCACCCGGCCGTACCAGCGGTAATAGCCGTCGATCGGCTGGAAGTAGCCGCGCAGCTCGACCGTCGCCGTCAGCGAGACGCCGTCGACCACCAGGGTGGCCGGACCGCTGTAACCGTCTTCGCTCATGACGTCTCCTCCAGCGGATTCGCGCGGCCCAGCTGGACCACCTTGTTGGCTTCCAGGGGCAGGTTGGGGTCGACGACCACGCCGTGCTGCCTGGTCAGGCCGTCGATGGCCGCCCAGATGATCTGCGTCAGGTACTCGACGACCGAGTCGCGGCTCATCGACCGGCGGTCCAGCCACCACTCGCCCGTGTTCTGGACCATGCCGACGATGCCGTGCGCCCACGGCTCGGCCGCGCCGGAGTCCATATTGAACATCCGCATGTAGTCGCCGAGCAGCGCGGTCAGCGCCGTCGCGATCAGCTCCTTGTCCTCCGCCACGACGTCCGACGAGACCGGCTTCTCCGGCCGGCCGTGCGCCAGGAGCCGGTAGAGGTTCGGGTGCTCCTCGATGACGGTGAAGAACGCGTCGAGCGCCATCCGGATCCGCGGCACCGGCGCCAGCTCGGCGTTGATCGCCGGGATCAGCCGCTCGAAGAGGATTTCCGTGCCGCGCTGGCCGAGCGCCACGTACAGGTCGGCCTTGTCGTCGAAGTGCCGGTACAGCACCGGCTTCGTGACGCCGGCCTCCGCGGCGACGTCCTCCATGCCGAGGTCGGGGCCGTGCGTGTCGAGCGCCCGCAGCGCCGCCTCGACGAATTCCTTGCGCCGGGCGATCCGGTGCTTGCGCCAGCGGTCCCGCCGGGCGTCGCCGGTCGCCTCCTCGCTTCGGGAGGACTTGCCGGCCTGCTTGGTGCGCTTGACACGTTCGATCACGAGAGTCATGCTACGCACAGGTAACTGTTACCTCAAGTTACATGTCGCGAAAGGGGTGTCGGCGATGACGCGGACGCTGAAGGAACCGGATCGCGAGAAGACCGCGGACCGCCTGCTGAAGTCGTCGGCGAACAAGTTCTACGACCCCGACGTCGACATCGACTGGACCGCGCCGCTGGTCGAAGGCAAGCGGTTCATCCTGGAGGAGCGCTCCTCTCTCTACGGCACCGAACTGTGGGACAAGCTGACTCCCGAGCAGCGCATCGAGCTGGGCAAACACGAGGTCGCGAGCGTCGCGACCACCGGCCTGTGGTTCGAAATCCTCCTGATGCAGATGCTGCTCAAGGAGGTCTACGAAGAGGACCCGACGTCCGCGCACGCCCAGTTCGCGCTCACCGAGATCGCCGACGAATGCCGGCACTCGACGATGTTCGCGCGGATGGCGTCGCGCATCGGCTGCCCGGCGTACGGCCCGGTGCCGTGGCTGCGGCGCCTGGCGAAGCTCATGCCGACCATCTCCTACGGCCCGGCGCGCTACGGCGCGATCCTGGTCGCCGAGGAAGTGCTGGATCGGCTGCAGCGCGAGCAGATGAACGACGAAGGCGTGCAGCCGCTGGTCCGGATGGTCAACCGGATCCACGTGCTCGAGGAAGCCCGGCACGTCACCTTCGCCCGCGAAGAGGTCACCCGCGGCATGGCGAAGCTGTCGAAGGCCGAGATCGCCTACCAGCAATTCATCATCGCGCTGATCTCGTACTTCGTGACGCGGGCCTTCATCAACCCGGACGTCTACAAGGCGGTCGGCATCCGGCCGCGCGACGGCGTCGAAGCGGCGCTGACCAACCCGCACTGGCAGGGGACGATCGCGTGGGCCGGGGAGAAGATCATGCCGTTCCTGCGGGAATCGGGCCTGGTCGGGCTGCCGGGGAAGTACTTCTGGCGCAAGTCCTTCCTGCTCCCGGCGGGCCGATGACGGCCGTCCTCTCGCCCGGGTGCCGGTGAGCCGAAAGCCGTGAATGGCACATTGAGGGACTTCAAGTCCCTCAATGTGCCATTCACGGACCTGGTCAGGAGTCCTTGAGGGGGAAGCCGCCGCCGATGCCGCGCCAGGCCAGGTTCGCCGTCAGGGCGACGGCTTCCTCGCGGCTCATCGACTGGTGGTGCTGCAGCCAGAAGCGGGCGCTGACCTGGCTCATCCCGACCAGGCCCACCGCCAGCAGCCGCGCCTTGTCCTCGTCGAGGCCCGCGTCCGCGGTGATCGTTTCGGTGATCGCGTCCACGCTCGCCGACGTCGCGCGGTCGACCGCTTCCTGGACCGACGGCTCGCCGCGCAGGTCGGACTCGAAGACCATCCGGAACGCGCCCGCGTCGTTGCTGACGAAGTCGAAGAACGCGCCGACCGTCGCCGGGACGCGCTGCTTGTTCTCCGTCGTCGAGTCCAGCGCGTTCTGGACGCGCTTGACCAGCTCGTCGACGTGGCTCTCCAGCAGCGCGATGTACAGGTCGAGCTTGCCGGGGAAGTGCTGGTACAGCACCGGCTTCGAGACGCCCGCGACCTCGGCGATCTCGTCCATCGCGGCGGCGTGGTAGCCGTTCTCGGCGAAGACCCGCTGCGCCGCGGCGAGGAGCTGGGCCCGGCGCTCGGTCCGGGGCAGCCGCACCCCACGTTGCTGCAGCCGCGTCATCTCCGTCATGCTCGTCCTCCCGTCATCGCTTCTTCGACGGGCGGGGTCGCCACCGCGTGAAGTCGCCCTGAAGATTACTCGCCGGTACGTGTGCCGCGCCAAGGGTCGGGCATTCTGGACTCGTGAAGACCCCCGTGCGGGCCCGGCCGCCGCTGACCCACGTACCGCTCTCGAGCAGGGCCTTGCCGTCGCTCGACCCGGTTCCGCCGCCGTGGCCGGCGGCCTTCGAAGAGGTGGGCACCGCCCGGCTCCACGTCCGCCGCACGCCGGGCCCGGACGGCGTGCCCGCGGTCTACGTCCACGGCCTCGGCGGCTCGTCGACGAACTGGACCGACCTGGCCGCGCTGCTGGCGCCGGTCGCCGGCGGCACCGCGCCCGACCTGCCCGGCTTCGGCTACTCCGAGCCGGAGGAGGGCTTCGACTTCACACTCCAGGCTCACGCGGACGTCGTGGCGAGGCACATCGAAAACGGCTTTTCGGGGGCCCGGGTGGCGCGGCCCCCGGCCCGGGGCGAAGCCCCGGATGTCACAGCCGTCGGCGGGCCGGTGCACCTTTTCGGCAACTCCATGGGCGGGGCGATCGCGCTGCTGGTCGCGGCCCAGAAGCCGGAGCTGGTGAAAACGCTGACGCTCATTTCGCCCGCGGTGCCCGACCGGCGGCCCGACCCGCGCCGGCTGTCGGACCCGCGGATGGCGCTGGCCTACCTGCCGCTGGTCGGTGCGCGGGTGCGGGCCCAGCTGGCCGCGCTCGGCCCGCGCGAACGCGCCGCGCAGGTCATCAAGCTGTGCTTCGCGGACCCGTCGCGGTTCCCCGAGAGCCGGCTCGACGAGCTGACCGAGGAACACGGCGCCCGCGCCGGGTTCGCCTGGGCCGCGCCCGCGATGGCGCGCAGCACGTTCGCCATCTTCCGGGCGTGGTCGACGCTCGGGAAGGCGTCGCTGTGGTCGGTCGCGCCGCTGGTCCAGGCGCCGACCCTGGTCATCTGGGGCCGCGAGGACCGCGTCATCTCCGTGAAGCGCGCCGTGCGGACCGCACGGGCGATCCCGCGGGCCCGGCTGCTCGTGCTCCCGCGCACGGGGCACGTGGCCCAGATGGAACGCCCGGTCGTCGTCGCGAAGGCCGTACTGGGCATGTGGGAGCACGTCGAAGCGGCCACTTGGTAGCCCGATCGAGTGACGGTGAGTCACTCGATGATCCGCCAGTCGCCGATAACGGTTCGGTGGCGCTGTGGCACCCTGGTGCGGTGGACCGGGTGAAGCAGGACGCGCGAGGCGAAGATCGGCGCGCGCCCCATCGCGCGTCGGCCCGCCGGACGCCGGCCACCGGAGACCACACCGACCACCCCCGCACCGGGCAGTACCGCCCGTCGAAGACGCCGGCCCCGCGCGCCGACGAAGACCGCTACCGCCCGGGTGGGCGGCGGACCAGCGCCGAGCCGCTGAGCGCGTCGTGGAAGCCGCAGGTCCCGGACAAGCCGGAGCGGGAGCAGGACCCGCCGCCGAAGTCCGGCCTCACGAAGCTCACCAAGACCTACGGCTGGCGCGTCTACGCCCTGCCGATCCTGGTCGTGCTGACCGCGCTCGTCGTGGTCAACACCGCCACCAGTCCGGCCCAGCCGATCGCCGAGCAGGGCGGCACCGGCGGCGCCGCCGCGTCCGGCGTCGAGTCGGCGGGTGGCGACGGCTCCGGCGGCGCCATCGACGGCAACGGCGAGCAGGCCATCCCGGAGAACCCGGCCACGCCGGTCGACCTCAAGGTGCCGACCGCGGACCTGCCGAACGGCATCCCGTTCACCCAGGCCGGCACCGGCCAGTGGCACGTCGTCCCGGGCACCGGCCCGAAGATCGGCACCGGAAAGCTGTACACGTACACCGTCGAGGTCGAGGACGGCATCGACCCGTCGAGCTACGCCGGTGACGACGCCTTCGCCTCGGCCGTCCAGGGCACCCTGTCGAACCCCACCCAGGGCTGGACCTGGGACGGCAAGATCGCGTTCCAGCGGGTGGACGGCAACTTCCCGAACCCGTCGTTCAAGGTGAGCCTCACCACGCCGGAGACCACCCACCGGCCGGACGCCTGCGGCTTCCAGATCAAGTTCGAGGCCTCCTGCTACCGCAAGAGCCTCGGCCGGGTGCTGATCAACCTGGCCCGCTGGGTGCGCGGCGCGAAGGCGTACGGCCCCGACATGACCGGGTACCGGCAGTACGCCATCAACCACGAGGTCGGGCACGCCCTGGGTAACCAGCACGTCGGCTGCGGCGGCAACGACCAGCCGGCGCCGGTGATGATGCAGCAGTCGTTCGGCGTCAACGACGACTACGTGTCGATGCTCAACGACATCCCCGGCGGCGACAAGGGCAAGGTGGCCAAGGACGGCCGCATCTGCAAGACCAATTCCTGGCCGAACCCCACGCCCCAGTAGTTCCCAGCATCTGGACCTGGGAAGGCTTATTTGCCCGCGCGCGTTGTGCATAGTGGGATGGACGCGATCCGCGCGAGATGGAGGACCCATGTCAGCACTGCCGCCGCTCGTCGAGCCGGCTGCCGAGCTCACCAAGGAAGAGGTGGCCCGGTACAGCCGTCACCTGATCATCCCGGACGTCGGGGTGCCCGGGCAGAAGCGGCTGAAGAACGCGAAGGTCCTAGTCATCGGCGCCGGCGGGCTCGGCAGCCCCGCGCTGCTGTACCTGGCCGCCGCCGGGGTCGGCACGCTCGGCATCGTCGACTTCGACGTCGTCGACGAGTCGAACCTGCAGCGCCAGGTCATCCACGGCCAGTCCGACGTCGGCAAGCTCAAGGCCGCGTCCGCGCAGGAGTCGATCGCGGAGATCAACCCGCTGGTCAAGGTGCACCTGCACACCGACCGGCTGGACTCGTCGAACGCGCTCGAGATCTTCGAGCAGTACGACCTGATCGTCGACGGCACCGACAACTTCGCCACGCGCTACCTGGTCAACGACGCCGCGGTGCTGCTGGGCAAGCCGTACGTCTGGGGTTCGATCTTCCGGTTCGAGGGCCAGGTCAGCGTGTTCTGGGAGGACGCGCCGAACGGCAAGGGCCTCAACTACCGCGACCTCTACCCGGAGCCGCCGCCCCCGGGCATGGTCCCCTCCTGCGCCGAGGGTGGCGTGCTGGGCGTGCTGTGCGCGTCCATCGGCTCGATCATGGTGACCGAGGCGATCAAGCTCCTCACCGGCATCGGCGAGCCGCTGCTCGGCCGCCTGATCAGCTACGACGCGCTGGACATGAAGTACCGCGAGGTCAAGATCCGCAAGGACCCGGACACCCCGAAGATCACCGAGCTGATCGACTACGAGGCGTTCTGCGGTGTCGTGTCGGACGAGGCCGCGCAGGCGGCGTCGGGCAGCACCATCACCCCGGCGGAGCTCAAGGCCAAGTTCGACAGCGGCGAGAACTTCGCGCTGATCGACGTCCGCGAGCCGCACGAGTACGAGATCGTCAACATCAAGGGCGCGACGCTGATCCCGAAGGACCGCATCCTCTCGGGCGAGGCGCTGGCGGAGCTGCCGCAGGACAAGCCGATCGTGCTGCACTGCAAGTCGGGCGCACGGTCCGCGGAGGCGCTCGCCGCGCTGCACGCGGCCGGCTTCAAGGACGCGACCCACCTCGGCGGCGGCGTGCTCGCCTGGGCGAAGCAGATCGACCCGAGCCTGCCGACCTACTGACAGTGGTAGTTCGTGAAGGCCACCTTGAGGAACTTAGAGTTCCTGAAGGTGGCCTTCATGGCATTTCGGGCGCTCGGCAAAACCGTGCGTGACCAGCGCGTCTTCTCGATCGGGGAACACCCGGCCGGGTAACGTCACGGCCGTGCGGTCAACCCTCGAACGTCCTCCGGCGCACGTCTGCGCGGCCTTCGGCGGCCCGGCCGACGGCGGCGAACGCCTGCCGGACTCGACGGCGTGGCGCTGCGGCGACCTCGTGCTCAAGCCGGTCACGGACAAGGTCAGGACACTGTGGACCGCCCACGCGCTCGACTACGTCCGCGAGCCGGGCCTGCGGGTCGCGAAGCCGGTCCGGTCCACCGACGGCCGCTGGATCGTCGGCGGCTGGACGGCGTCGCGGTTCGTCCCCGGCACGCCCGAGCACCGCGGTGACGCGTCGGTGCTGGCGGCGGTGAAGCTGCACCGGGCCACCACCGGCCTGCCGCGGCCGGGCTTCCTCGACGCACGCACCGACGTCGACGCGGTCGCCGACCGCGTCGCCTGGGAGGAATTCGAGGTCCCTCTGGAAGAGACGAAGGGCGGCCGCTGGTTCGAGGTCCTCGCCGGCGCCCGTCGCTCGATCCGGCTGCCCGCGCAGGTGGCCCACGGCGAGTTGCTGGCCGGGCTGCTGTTCGACGGCGACGACATCCCCGGCGTCGTCGACTTCGTGCCGTACTACCGGCCGGGCGAGTACGGCGCGGCGATCGTCGCGGTCGACGCGCTCGCCTGGGGCGGAGCGGGCCGCGACCTCCTGGAGCGCTGGGCGCACCTGCCGGAGTGGCCGCAGCTGCTGCTGCGCGCGGTGCTGTTCCGGCTTGCGTCCAACGCGCTGAACCCGCGTTCGACGCAGGCCTCACTGGACGGCTTGCGTGCCGCGGCGCGTGAGGTGTCCGGCGTCCTGTGAGGCGCTGTCACACCAGTGTGGACGACACGCGTACCTGGATGGACGACACGGTGTTCGGCCGCTTGTGACCGGCGTCGCACCGATCGCGCGTCATGTCGGTTTTGGCCCACTGACCTCCCGAGTCCCGGCAGGTGGACGGCGATCTCACCGGCCGGGCGCCGGAAACATCGCCGCAATGTCAACTGCCTGAAACATTCGGTCGAATCCGGTTAACACGGCCTCCTTAGCGTCAGGGGAACCCCGAGACGCCGAGGAGGTGCCCGATGCCGCAGGTCGAGACCCACTGCCCGTACTGCGCGCTGCAGTGCGGGATGAGCCTCGAGGGCACCCGCGTGACGCCGCGGGACTTCCCGGTGAACGCGGGTGGCCTGTGCCAGAAGGGCTGGACCTCCGGCAGCCTGCTCACCTCCCCGAAGCGGCTGACCACCCCGATGATCCGGGTGGACGGCGCACTCGAGCCCGTCAGCTGGGACTTCGCGCTCGACCACGTCGCTCGCCGGCTCGTCGAAATCCGCGAAAACCACGGCCCGGACGCCACCGCGATCTTCGGTGGCGGCGGGCTGACCAACGAGAAGGCGTACCTGCTCGGCAAGTTCGCCCGCGTCGCGCTCGGGACCTCGCAGATCGACTACAACGGCCGGTTCTGCATGTCCTCGGCCGCCGCCGCGGGGATCAAGGCCTTCGGGGCCGACCGCGGGATGCCTTTCCCCGTAACGGATCTGAAGAACGCCGACGTCGTGCTGCTCGCCGGGGCGAACCCGGCCGAGACGATGCCGCCGTTCATCCAGCACCTGCGCGGTACCGACCTCATCGTCGTCGATCCGCGGCGCACCCCGACCGCCGAGCTGGCGAGCCTGCACCTGGCGCCCGCGCCGGGCACGGACCTCGCGCTGGCGCTGGGCATCCTGCACGCCGTCGTCGCCGACGGCCACCTCGAACAGTCCTATGTGGACGATCGGACGAGCGGGTTCGAAGAGATGTGGCGGATCGCCGCGAGCTGGTGGCCGGAACGCGCCGAGCGCGTCACCGGCGTCTCGGCCGCCGACATGCGCCTCGCCGCGGCGAAGCTCGCCGGCGCGCGCAACGCCTACATCCTCACCGCTCGCGGAACCGAGCAGCACGCCACCGGCACCGCGACCGTCGGCGCCTGGATCAACCTCGCGCTTTCCCTCGGCCTGCCGGGCCGGAACGGCTCCGGTTACGGCTGCCTCACCGGGCAGGGCAACGGCCAGGGCGGCCGCGAACACGGCCAGAAGGCCGACCAGCTGCCCGGGTACCGCAAGCTCGACGACCCGGCCGCGCGCGAGTACGTCGCCGGTGTGTGGGGTGTCGACGCGGACAGCCTGCCCGGCCCCGGCCGTTCGGCGACCGAGCTGCTCGAAGCGCTCGGGCAGGAGAACGGCCCGAAGGCGCTGATGGTGTTCGGCAGCAACGTGGTCGTCTCGGCGCCGCGCTCGCAGCGCGTCCAGGAGCGGCTGGCTGCCCTGGATCTCCTGGTCGTCGCGGACTTCGTGCTGTCGGAGACCGCGGCGATGGCCGACGTCGTCCTGCCGGTGACCCAGTGGGCCGAGGAGCACGGCACTCTCACCAACCTCGAAGGCCGGATCCTGCTGCGGCGCAAGGCCCTGGACGCGCCGCCGGGCGTCCGGTCCGATCTGGACGTCCTCAACGGGCTCGCCGAGCGGCTCGGCCAGCCGGACGGCCGCTTCCCCACCGACGCCGAGACGGTGTTCGAGGAGCTGCGGATCGCGTCGAAGGGCGGGATCGCCGACTATTCCGGCGTCAGCTACGACCGGTTGCGCGCGGGCGAGGCGCTGCACTGGCCGGTGCCGGAGAACGATCACCCCGGCACCCCGCGGATGTTCCTCGAGTCGTTCGCCCACCCCGACGGCCGCGCGCGGTTCGTGCCGGTCGAGCACACCGGCCCGGCCGAGGTGCCGGACGACGAGTTCCCCTTGCAGGCCACCACCGGCCGCGTGCTCCAGCACTACCAGTCGGGCGCGCAGACCCGGCTGATCGGCGAGCTCAACGACGTCGTGCCGGAGGTGTTCGTCGAGGTCCACCCGGACACCGCCAAGCGCGCCGGCCTCGAAGAAGGTGACCCCGCGAGGATCCGGTCCCGGCGTGGCGAGACCGTCGCGAAGGTGCGGTTCGTCCAGAGTCTCAAGCCCGATCTGGTCTTCCTGCCGTTCCACTTCCCCGGTGAGCAGCGCGCCAACCTGTTCACCAACCCGGCGCTCGACCCGGTCAGCCGGATGCCGGAGTTCAAGGTGTGTGCCGTTGCCCTGTCTACTGTGGATGGTGCCGCATGAGTCCCCGTGAAGTCGTGATCGTCGGGTACGGCATGGCCGGTGCCCGGCTGGCCGACGAGATCCGCCGCCGCGACCCGATCGCCGAACGCGTCCGGCTGACCGTGCTCGGTGCCGAGAAGCACGCCGCCTACAACCGGGTGCTGCTGTCCGCCGTCGTCGCGGGCGGGATGAGCGCCGAAAGCGTCCGCCTGCACGACGACGAGTGGGCCCAGCGGCACAACATCGACCTGCGGCTCGGCGTCGACGTCGCCCGCATCGACCGCGAGAAGCGCTGTGTCGAACTCGGCGACGGGGCATGCGTGGACTATGACGCGCTCGTGCTCGCCACCGGCGCCAACCCGTGGATCCCGCCGGTCGAAGGCCTCGAAGCGGGCCCCGGCGTGGTCGCGTTCCGCAGCCTCGACGACTGCGCCAAGATCCTCGACGCCGCCCGTTTCGGCGCGCCGGTCGCGGTGCTCGGCGGCGGGCTGCTCGGCCTCGAAGCCGCCCGCGGCCTGGCCGGGCGCGGCAACCAGGTGACCGTCGTGCACCCGCTGGGGCACGTCATGGAACGCCAGCTCGACCCGGCCGCCGGGCACGTGCTGGCCCGGCAGCTCACCGACATGGGCGTGACGTTCAAGTTCGGCGCCACCGCCGCCCGCTACCTGCCCGGCGACGGGCTCAAGCTCGACGACGGCACCCTCGTCCCGGCCGACCTGGTCGTCGTCGCCGCCGGCGTCCGCGCCGAGACGCGCCTGGCCGTGGAAGCCGGCCTGGACGTCGACGGGGCGATCGTCGTGGACGACACGCTGCGCACCAGCGACGGCCGCATCCACGCCCTCGGCGACTGCGCCCGTCACCCCGGTGCGCCGGCCGGGCTGATCCAGCCCGCGTGGGAGCAGGCGTCCGTGCTGGCCGACGTCCTGACCGGCACGAACGCGGCCGCCCGCTACCGCGGTACGACGGCCGTCACCCGGCTCAAGGCCCGCGGCATCGACCTCGCCGCGCTGGGCGAGACCCAGCTGCAGGCCGGTGACGCCGACGTCGAGGTGCTGACGTTCAACGATCCCACCGGCGGCCGGTACGGCAAGCTCGTCGTCCGCGAAAACCGCGTCACCGGGGCGATCCTGCTCGGCCTGCCCGACGCGGCCGCGACGATCACCCAGTTCCACGACCGCGGCACGCTGCTGCCCGACGACCGGCTCGCCGTCCTGCTGGGCCGCGCGCTGCCCACCGGCTCCACCCCGGCGGCGAGCCCGGCCGACCTGCCCGCGGCGGCGGTGATCTGCCGCTGCAACAACGTCACCAAGGGCCGGCTGATCGAAGCCTGGAAGGCCGGAGCCACCGACACACCCGCACTGGCGCGGGCCACGCGAGCCACGACGGGATGCGGCGGGTGCACCGACACCGTCGGCGGCATCGCGAACTGGCTCGCCGCGCAATGACCACCACGAACCGCCGCACGAAGGAGAAAGCCGTGGCCCACCAAGGAAAGCACTGGATCGAACACTGGGAACCCGAGAACGAGGAGTTCTGGGAATCCACGGGCAAGAAGATCGCCCGCCGCAACCTCTGGTTCTCGGTCTTCGCCGAGCACATCGGCTTCTCCATCTGGACCCTGTGGTCGGTCATCGTCCTGTTCATGGGCAAGAACTACGGTTTCTCCCCCGCTGACAAGTTCCTCCTGGTCTCGACGCCGACGCTGATCGGCGGCCTGATGCGGCTGCCCTACACCTTCGCCGTGGCGAAGTTCGGCGGCCGCAACTGGACGGTCGTGTCGGCCGTGCTGCTGCTGATCCCGACCACGCTGGCCGCGATCGTGCTGCACCCCGGCACATCGCTCGGCACGTTCCTGCTGGTCGCGGCCCTCGGCGGCGTCGGCGGCGGCAACTTCGCGTCGTCGATGACGAACATCAACACCTTCTATCCGGAGAAGCACAAGGGCTGGGCACTGGGCCTCAACGCCGGTGGCGGCAACCTCGGCGTCGCGGCGATCCAGCTGGTCGGCCTTCTGGTGATCGGCACGGCTGGCGCGACCGCGCCGCGGCTGGTGCTCTACGTCTACATCCCGCTGATCGTGATCGCCGCGGTCTGCGCGTACTTCTACATGGACAACCTCGCCACCGTGAAGGGCGACACCAAGGCGATGCGCGAGGTCGTCAAGGACCCGCACACCTGGGTGATGTCGTTCCTCTACGTCGGCACGTTCGGCTCGTTCATCGGCTACAGCTTCGCCTTCGGCCTGGTGCTGCAGAACCAGTTCGGCCGCACCCCGCTGCAGGCGGCCGCGGTCACGTTCCTCGGTCCGCTGCTCGGCTCGATCTCGCGGCCGGCCGGCGGCTGGCTGTCCGACCGCATCGGCGGCGGCAAGATCACCTTCTTCACGTTCGTCGGGATGGCGCTGGCGACGGTCGTGCTGATCCTGGCCTCGACGTCGAAGTCGCTGACGCTGTTCACGGTCGCCTTCATCGTGCTGTTCGTGCTCACCGGCATCGGCAACGGCTCGACGTACAAGATGATCCCGGCCATCTTCCGCGCCAAGGCGAAGGTCGCCATCGCGAACGGCGCCGAAGAAGCGGCTGAACTGCTCAAGGCGCGGCGCCTGTCCGGCGCGTTGATCGGCCTGGCCGGTGCGATCGGCGCCGAGGGCGGCCTGTTCATCAACCTGGCCTTCCGGCAGTCGTTCGCCGACGCGAAGAGCGGGGTGCCCGCCTTCATCGGATTCCTGGTCTTCTACGGGCTGTGCTTCGCCGTCACCTGGGCGGTCTACCTGCGCAAGCCCGCCGAACAGCCCACGAGTGAGCGCGGTCTGGCGCTCGCGGGAGCGGAGGTCTGAGATGCCCACCCTGGTCGTCGCCGGACACGGCATGGTCGCCCATCGGCTCGTGGAGGCGGTGCGCGCGGAAGATTCAGAGGGAGCCTGGCGCGTCGTCGTGCTGGCCGAGGAGCTGCGCCCGGCGTACGACCGGGTGGCGCTCACCTCCTATGTGGACACCTGGGACCCGGCTTCGCTCGCCCTCCCGGGCTCGGACTACTCGGACGACCCGCACGTCGACCTGCGGCTCGGCGAGCTGGTCGTCGCGGTGGACCGGGCAGCCAAGACGGTCACCACGGCGTCCGGTGCTTCGGTCTCCTACGACGCGCTGGTGCTGGCCACCGGCTCGCGGCCGTTCGTGCCGCCGGTGCCCGGGCACGACCTGCCCGGCTGTTTCGTCTACCGGACCATCGAGGACCTCGACGCGATCCGCGCGGCCGCGGTCGACAAGCCGGGCCGCGGCCGGCGCTCGGCCGTCGTCATCGGCGGTGGCCTGCTCGGGCTGGAGGCCGCGAAGGCGTTGCGGGACATGGGACTTTCCCCGCACGTCGTCGAGATGGCGCCGCGGCTGATGCCGCTGCAGGTCGACGAGGGCGGCGGGTCGATGCTCCGCCGGATGATCACGGCGCTGGACGTCACCGTCCACACGGGAACGTCCACCAGCTCCATCGAGCCCGACGGCTCGCGGTTGCTTGCCAAGCTGGGCAACGGCACCGAGCTCGACGTCGACCTCGTCGTGTTCTCCGCCGGCATCCGGCCGCGGGACGACCTCGCCCGGCAGTCCGGCCTGGAGCTGGGCCCGCGCGGCGGTGTCCGCACCGACGCCTCCTGCCGCACCAGCGACCCGGCGATCTACGCGATCGGCGAATGTGCCGCGGTCGACGGCAAGGTGTACGGCATCGTGGCGCCCGGCTACGCGATGGCGGAGATCGTCGCCGCGCAGCTCACCGGCGGTAGCGGGACGTTCCCGGAGCCGGACATGTCGACGAAGCTCAAGCTGATGGGCGTCGACGTCGCTTCCTTCGGTGACGCGCACGCCGCCACCGAGGGCGCGCTGGAAGTCGCCGTCAACGACGCGGTCGCCGGGACGTACAAGAAGCTCGTGGTCACCGACGACGGCAAGACGCTGCTCGGTGGCGTGCTCGTCGGCGACGCGACCGAGTACAACACGTTGCGTGCGCTGGTCGGGCGTCCACTGCCGGCCGAGCCGGGCGCGATCCTCGCCCCGGCGGGCGGCGGTGCCGCGGTCGGCGTCGACGCGCTGCCCGACGCGGCGCAGATCTGCTCGTGCAACGCGGTGTCCAAGGGCACGATCACCCAGGCCATCCACGAGGACGGCTGCGACACCGTCCCGAAGCTCAAGGCGTGCACCCGCGCGGGCACCGCCTGCGGGTCGTGCGTCCCGCTGCTGGGCAGGCTGCTCAGCGCGGCCGGTGTCGAGCAGTCGAAGGCCGTCTGCGAGCACTTCCCGCAGTCGCGCGCGGAGCTGTTCGAGATCGTCCAGGCCACCCGGATCACGACGTTCAGCGAGCTGATCGGCCGGTACGGCACGGGCAGCGGCTGCGCGATCTGCAAGCCGGCGGTGGCGTCGATCCTGGCCACCCTCGGCAACGGGCACGTGCTCGGCGGCGAGCAGATGACGTTGCAGGACACCAACGACCGGTACCTGGCGAACCTGCAGCGCAACGGCACGTACTCGGTGGTGCCGCGGATCCCCGGCGGCGAGATCACGCCGGACAAGCTGATCGTGATCGGCGAGGTGGCGCGCGACTTCGGGCTGTACACCAAGATCACCGGCGGTCAGCGGATCGACCTCTTCGGGGCCACGGTGGACCAGCTGCCGCTGATCTGGCGCCGGCTCGTCGACGCGGGGTTCGAGTCCGGGCACGCCTACGGCAAGGCGCTGCGCACGGTGAAGTCGTGCGTCGGGTCGACGTGGTGCCGCTACGGCGTCCAGGACAGCGTCGGGCTGGCGATCGAGCTGGAGCTGCGCTACCGCGGCCTGCGCTCGCCGCACAAGCTCAAGTCGGCGGTGTCGGGATGCGCCCGGGAGTGCGCCGAAGCGCGGAGCAAGGACTTCGGCATCATCGCCACGGAGAACGGCTGGAACCTCTACGTCGGCGGCAACGGCGGCACGACGCCGCGGCACGCCGAGCTGCTCGTGTCCGATGTGGACAGCGAGACGCTGATCCGGACCATCGACCGGTTCCTCATGTTCTACGTGCGCACCGCCGACCGGCTGCAGCGGACCGCGCCGTGGATCGAGGAGATGGAGGGCGGGCTCGACCACCTGCGCGCGGTGATCGTCGACGACTCGCTCGGCATCTGCGAGGACCTCGACGCGGCGATGGCCAAGCACGTCGACAACTACGCCGACGAGTGGAAGGGCGTCCTGGAGGACCCGGAGAAGCTGGCCCGGTTCACCTCCTTCGTCAACGCGCCGGGCGCCCCCGACCCGGCGATCTCCTTCCGCGAGGAGCGACAGCAGAAAGTGCCCGTGATGCTGGGAGTTCCGGAGGTGCGGCGATGACGACGTCGATCGAACGAACCTGGACGGCGGTTTGCTCGGCCGCTTTGGTCACCGAATACGCGGGTGTCGCGGCGCTGCTCGACGGCGGCGTGCAGGTGGCGATCTTCCGGCTGCCGGGTGACCGCTGGTACGCCCTGTCCAACTGGGACCCGTGCAGCGGCGCGGCGGTGCTCTCGCGCGGCATCGTCGGCGACGCGGGCGGCGTTCCGGTGGTGGCTTCGCCGGTCTACAAGGAACGTTTCGCGCTCGACAGTGGACAGTGCCTGGACGCCGAGGGCGTTTCCGTCCCGGTGTACGAGGTGCGCGTGCGGGAAGGCCTCGTCGAAGTGGAGAGCCCGTGAGCGATGTGCTCCCATTGGCCGGTTTCGTGATCGGCATCACCGCGGCGCGCCGGGCTGACGAGCTCGGCGCGCTGCTGGTGCGCAAGGGGGCGAGCGTCCGCTACGGCCCGGCCATCCGGATCGTGCCCCTGACGGACGACACCGAGCTGCACGAGGCCACCACGCGGCTGCTTTCTTCGGCGGTCGACGCCGTGGTGGCCACCACGGGCATCGGCTTCCGCGGCTGGCTGGAGGCGGCCGAGGGCTGGGGGCTGGGGGACGCGCTGGTCTCGCGCTTGTCTTCGTCTTCACTCTTGGCGCGCGGTCCGAAGGTGACCGGCGCCATTCGCGCGGCAGGGCTTTCGGAGTCGTACTCGCCGGCTTCGGAGAGCAACGCGGAGCTGCTGCAGCACCTGCTCTCGTCGGGGGTCGAGGGGATGCGGATCGCGGTGCAGCTGCACGGCGAGCCGTTGCCGTACTTCGTGGACACGCTGCGCGCGGCCGGGGCGGAGGTCATCGAGATCTCGGTGTACCGCTGGGTCGGCCCGGTGGACCCGGGCCCGGTGGACCGGCTGCTGGACGGCGTCCTGGATGGATCGATCCACGCGCTGCCGTTCACGAGCGCCCCGGCGGTGGCTTCTTTGGTGGCCCTGGCCCGCCGGACCGGGCGGCTGCCGGGGCTGGTATCGGCGCTGTCGGGCCCGGTGGTGGCGGCGTGCGTCGGCCCCATCACGGCGGCACCGCTGGCGGCACTGGGGGTGCCCACGGTCCAGCCGCACCGGGCCCGCATCGGCGCATTGGCCAGGACCGTGTCGGAGACGTTGGTGGCTCGGTCGCCGCGGTTGCGGGCGGGCGGAAGGTCGATCGAGCTACGCGGCCAAGCAGCCATTGTGGACGGTGAGTGGCGAGAGGTGGCGCCGGCACCGATGGCGCTGCTGCGAGCGTTGGCGGCGTCGCCGGGGCGGGTGGTTTCGCGGCGCGAGCTGATTTCGGCGTTACCCGGGGGTGGGGAGGAGCACGCGGTGGAGACGGCCATCGGGCGGCTGCGGACTTCGCTGGGGGGCGGGAAGGTGGTGCAGACGGTGGTGAAGCGGGGATACCGGCTGGCCGTGGACGCTTGATCCGGTTGCCCACAGCCGTTCGGGTGATGTGGACAGAGTGGCGTCTCGGCGGCCTTTCCGGACTTTTCGTCGGTACCCGCCGATAGACTGGACTTGGGGACGCCCCCCAGGGAGGGTGGGGGAGGTTCGCGACGGCGGGGTCGGGGGCTCAGCCCGCCCAGGTGACCGTGTGCTTCTCGAACCCCCGCGCCGCCGCGACCCGCGCCGCCTCGGCTTCCGCTTCCTCCCGGACCGGCGGGCGCAGCGGGTCGAACGTCGTCACCGTGAACGTCAGCTTCGTGCCGCTGCTCTTCGTACGCCACGTTCCCGCGATGTCGCCGTCCGCCAGCAGGACTCCCGGGTTGCCCAGCATCTTCCAGACTTCCTTGCGCCGCGCCGGGTCCGGTACCAGCAGTGCCTTGTCGCGGGCCTGGATGAACGGGTCCCACGGGGGCAGCAGCCGCACCACGTCCGGCTCCGGTGGGTTCTCCAACGCCGCCAGCCGGGACGACGGCAGGTAGCGGACCTTGCCCTCCACCTTCACCGATGCCAGCCCCGATGGCCAGGTCCGGTCGACGACCGCCCGAGCCGTCCCGACGTACTCCGCCGCTTCGCCCGGGGTCGCCGGGCCGTTCAGCCGCAGGTAGCCGGAAACCACGTTCGCCGCGGCCGCCGGGTCCGGGGTGCGGCGCTGCCTGCCGCGGCCCTCCAGCGGGGCCAGCGTCGCCGGGGACGCGCCCGCGACCAGGCGGACGCCGCCGTGCGGGGTCGCTATGCGCATCAGCTGCTCCTGGATGTGCGTCGCGTTGCAGCCCCGGCACCACCGCGAGAACGACGGCGGCAGCACCTTCGTGACTGCCGCCGAAACAGCGCCCTTCGTCATCGGCTTCGTGACGACCTTCCGGATGGCGGCCGCCGCCGTGAACACCACTTCGCGCGCGGACAGCCCCGTCGCCGCCATTTCCTTGCGCTGCCACAGCATCCGCGCCAGCGCGTCCGCGTCGTCCAGGGGCACCAGCGCGCGGATCGCCTCGGGCAGGTCGGAACGCAGGTGGTAGTGCGGCGCGCCGCGCAACGTCCACGCCAGGACGAGCCGGTCGTCGTCCTCGAGGGACATCGGGCCGTCGAGCCGGGCCACCAGGGCGAGCAGCGCGGTGTCGCGCATGCTGTCCTGCAGCCCGGCCCGGACGACGGCCAGTTCGGCCGCGTCTCGCGCTTTCCGGTGCAGGCCGTGCTCGGCGATGCGGTACGCGAGTACCTGGCGACGGTCCACGTGCGACTCCTAGAACGTGTACTCGAAGGTGTAGCCCATTTTCTCCTCGCCCATCGCGCCGCCGACGGTGCCGCTGCCGGTCAGCCCGGCCAGCGCGCCGGTGCCCGAACCGGGGACGACGCCGAACGTCGAGGCGATGCCCTTGGCGTCGAACGTGTACTCGTGCCGTACGACGAACGTCCCTTCGCGACCGTCGATCTTGCCCTCGAAGCGCTCGAAGCTCGGCGACGTCGTCGTGCCGCTTTCGTACCCTTCGCCCGCGTAGTACAGCAGAAGGTCGCAGATCGATTCACCCTCGATGACGCCGTTGTACGCCATCGTGGCGTGCGCGTACGCCACCCGGGGACCACCTTCGGTGCCGCTGACGATCTTCTCGTCCCAGTTCTTCATGGTGAATGCGTTCATGGGGACCACCCTGCCGGGCATACCTGTCAGCTCGTGTCAGGTATTTCTGTCAAACTGAAGATTATGCGCGCGAGCCGCCTTCTGACCGTCCTCCTGCTGCTGCAGAACCGCGGCCGGATGACGGCCGAGGAGCTGGCCGAAGAGCTCGAGGTCTCGGTGCGCACGGTCTACCGGGACATCGACGCGCTGTCGGCGTCCGGTGTCCCGGTGTACGCCGACCGCGGCCGGACCGGCGGCTACCGGCTGGTCGACGGCTACCGGACCCGGCTCACCGGGATGACCGAGGAGGAGGCCCAGTCGCTGTCGCTGGCCGGGCTGCCCGTGGCCGCGGCCGAGCTGGGGCTCGGCACGGTCCTCGCGGCGGCGCAGCTCAAGCTGTACGCCGCGCTGCCGCCGGAGCTGCGAGACCGGGCCGGCCGCGTCGCCGAGCGGTTCTACCTGGACGTCCCGGGCTGGCACCGGGGCATCGAGAGCCTGCCGGCGCTGTCCGCCGTCGCCGACGCCGTCTGGTCGTCGCACCGGATCCGGATCCGCTACGAACGGTGGGGGCAGCGGGTCGTCGAGCGGGACGTCGAGCCGCTGGGGCTGATCCTCAAGGCGGGCAACTGGTACCTCGCCGGCCGCTGCGAGGGCACCGACCGGACCTACCGGATCTCGCGGGTGCTGGAGCTGACGGACCTCGGCGAGGTGTTCGAGCGGCCCGCCGGGTTCGATCTCGCGCGGTACTGGCAGGAGTGGTCCGAGCAGTTCGAACGCCGGATGTTCCCGCGCGTGGCGGTGGTGCGGCTGTCGCCGCGCGCGCAGGCTCTCGTACCGTTCTACGCAGGTTCTGTCGGCGCCCGCGCCTTGCGCGAGTGCCGCGACGAGCCCGACGCGGACGGCTGGCTCACCGTGGAGCTGCCGGTGGAGCCGGGCGAACCGGCCATCGGCGAGCTGCTGCGCTTCGGGCCGCACCTGGAGGTCCTCGAACCGGCGGACCTGCGGGCGGAGCTGGCCGAAGCGATCGAGGAGATGGGCGCGATCTATGGGTGAGCTGAGCGGGATCGCCATCGGCGTCACGGCCGAACGCCGGGCCGGCGAGTTCATCGCGGCCCTCGAACGCTCCGGCGCCGAGGTCCGGCACGCGCCGACGATCACCATCGTGCCGCTGGACAGCGACCCCGAGCTGCGGGCGGGCACCGAAGCCGTGCTCGCCGCCCCGGTGGCGTTCACGGTGGTCACGACGGGCGCGGGGTTCCGCGGCTGGCTCGACGCGGCGGCGGGCTGGGGCCTGCGCGACCGGCTCGTGGCGGCGCTGGGCGAGTCCCGGATCCACGCCCGCGGCCCCAAGGCCGTCGGCGCGATCCGCGGCGCCGGGTTGCGCGAGTCCTTTTCGGCCGAGTCGGAATCGAACGCCGAGCTCTTCGGTGCCTTGGCGGCCGCGGACATCGGCGGCGCGCGGGTCGCCGTCCAGCTGCACGGGACGCCGCTGCCGGAGCACACCGCGCCGCTGGTCACGGCCGGGGCGACGGTGCTGCAGGTGCAGCCCTACCGGTGGCTCTCCCCGCCGGACGTGCGGCCGGTGCACGACCTGGTCGACGCGGCCATCGCCGGTGAGCTGGGCGCGCTGGCGTTCACGAGCGCCCCGGCGGCGGCGAACTTCCTGGCGCTGGCCCGGTCCTACGGACGTCTCGACGAGTTGCTGGCCGCGCTGCGCGGGCCGCTGGTGTGCGCGTGCGTGGGGCCGGTGACGGCGGCGCCGCTGGAGGAGGCGGGCGTCAAGACCCTGCAGCCGGAGCGGCAGCGGCTGGGTGCTTTGGTGAAACTGCTGGTCACGGCCCTCGGGAGCCGGCCGGCGGAATAGATTCGCGCCGGGCCCGGAAGAGGGAGTGTGCGAACAGTTCCCGATACCTCCTCTTCGGCCCGGTCGCCCGGGTCGGACCCCCCGGCCGACCCCCCGACCGACCCCCCGACCGACGCGGCGCTGCTCGCCGGGACGCGAACGGACTTCGGCACGGTCTTCGACCGGCACGCCGGGGAGATCTACCGGTACTGCGCCCGGCGCGTCGGCACGGAGACCGTGGACGACGCGGTGTCCGACACCTTCGCCATCGCCTACGAGCGCCGGGGCCGGTTCGACCCGGCCCAGCCCAGCGCGTTGCCATGGCTGTACGGCATCGCCACCAACGTGCTGCGCCGGTACCGGGCCACGGAAGCCCGGTACCGCAAGCTGATCCGGCACCACGGCGAGACGGCCGCGGAAGGGGCGGCCGAGCGCGCCGTCGCCCGCGCGGACGCGGACACCGCGGTCCGGGCACTGGCCGGCGAGCTGGACAAGATCTCCCGCCGCCAGCGTGACGTGCTCTACCTGTACGCCGCCGGCCTGACCTACGCCGACATCGCGACCGCGCTGGACATCCCCATCGGCACGGTCATGTCCCGGCTCAACCGGGCGAGGACGCGGCTACGGGCCGCCCTCCTCGAGCTGGGCATCACGACCTTGGAAGGACCGGCATGACCGAGCACGACGTCGTCGACACGGCGCTGCGGCACTACCACGACGCCGGACCCCGGCCGGATCCCGCCGATCTGGCCAGGATCCGCGGGACGGTGCTGGCCAGGACGGCCACCGCGGGGCGACCCGCCCGCCTGCGCGGGGTGTCCGTGGCCGTCGCGGCCTCGGTGGTGGTGGCCGCCGCGGCGGCCACCACGATCACCCTGTGGCCGGAGCACACGACCACGACCGCTTCCCCGTCGCCGTCCGCTGCCAAGACCCTGGCTCGTCCCGACGCCGGTGCCGAGGCGATCACCGCGGCCGGCAGCGTCCCCGCGACCGTGGACCTGGTCGTCCGGCGGGTCGCCAACGCCTCGCCACTCGACCTCAGCCACGGCGGTTACCTCTACACCGCGGATCGCGCCGTGTCCGTGCAGTCCGCGACCGGCCTGGACGGCCTCGCCTACTACGTCACCGAAGACGTGACCGAGCGGTGGAGCGTGGTGGGCGAGGGCACGGCGCCGAAGCTGATGAGGACGACCCGCGGTCTCAACGCGCACCCGCTCACGCCGGCGGACGGGGAGAAGCTGGCCCGGTACGGCACGGCCTACACCAAGGTCACGACGTCCACCTACGAACCGTCGAGCCACCCCAAGCTGGCGGAGGTGCCGTCCCCGCCCGGCCTGGCCAACCCCACGCCCACCTACCTGGCGTCGCTGCCCACCGACCCCGGCCGGTTGCTGGCGATCCTGCGGGCCTCGGTGGGTCAGGACGGCCCGAACGGTGACCGGCAGGTCTTCAAGGCGGGCACCGCGCTGGCCACCTCGGCCGACGCCCTGCTCCCGCCCGGCCTGCGTGCCGCTCTGTACCAGGCGCTCGCCCAGGTGCCCGGGGTGGCGCGGATCCCCGGCCAGGTCGACCTGGCCGGCCGCCCGGGCGTCGCGATCGCCCACACCTACGACGGAAAGCGCACGGAGATCGTCATCGATCCGGCGACCTCCCGCACCCTCGGGTACCGCATGGTGACGACGGCCGCGCTCGACGGAATGGCGCCGGGCACCGTCGTCTACTCCGCCACCAAGAACCAGAAGCTCGTCGAACACCTGGGGGACCTGTGATCACGGAAATCCTGCTGTCCGCGGCCTTGGCCGCGGCGCCGTCGGTGCCGAGCTGGGAGGTCGTCCCGCTCACGCCGGAGCCGGGCAACCTGGTGGCGACGACGGCGCTGTCCGCGCACGACGTCTGGACCGCCGGGTTCACCCTCGACCAGGAGATCGTCGACGGCAAGCCCCAGGTCACCTTCCGGCCGCAGGTGTGGCACTGGAACGGGAAGGCGTCGTCGCGGGTGCCGGTCCCGCCGCTGCCCGACGGCCGGACCGGCCGCCTGAACGCGATCGCCGCCTCGGCCCCCGGCCGGATCTGGGCCGTGGGCGACTCGTGGCTGCGCGGCCGGACGATTTCGCTGATCGAACGCTGGGACGGGAAGACGTGGTCGCCCGTGCCCGCCGACGACGATCCCGGCCTCGACCAGCACCAGCTGTACGGCGTGGCGGCCATCGGCGAGTCCGACGCGTGGGCGGTCGGCTCCACGGCCGACGCCGAGCACACCAGGCCGATGGTCCAGCACTGGGACGGCGTCCGCTGGACGCGGGTGCCCCTCCCGGCCGGCCTGGCCGACGGCGACCTGTCCGCGGTCGCGGCGAGCGGCCCGGCCGACGTGTGGGCGGCCGGCGCGGTCGCGGACGGCGACGGCGTGGCGCCCCTCGTCCTGCACTGGGACGGAGTCGCCTGGCGCCGGATCGCCCTGCCCTCCACCGCCGGTCTGGGGTTGGCGAGGGTGGGGGCCATCACGGTGTCGGACGGGCAGGTCTGGGCGGTGGGCGAGTCGACCACCGGCGGTGCCCTCAACCGCAAGCCGCTGGCCTTCCGCCTGACGCCGTGGGGCGCGGTGATCGAGCGGACCCCGGACGAGCGAGGCCAGCTCAACGCGGTGACGACCGTGGGCCGGGACGTCTGGGCGGTGGGTTACCAGTACGACGAGGCGGGCAACACCCACGCCTACGCTCTCCGCCGGGGAATCGACGGCAGGTGGCGGCGGGCGGCCGTGCCGGAAGCCGCCGGCGCCACCCTGTACGGGCTCACGAGGGTGCCGGGCACCGGCACGCTCTGGACCACCGGCGCGATGGACGGCGCGGACCCGGGCGTCCCCACGCCGCTGATGGCGAGGTTCTCCTAGGACGCCGCGTCGGTGGGGCGTTGTGCGCACTCAACGCCCCACCGGCGTCGGGGTTCAGAACAGCCCTTCCGGGCCGTCGTCCGCCTCGCCGTCCGGTTTCCAGCGGTACTTCCTCAGGTCGACGCGCTGGCCGTCCGCCAGCACGCCTTCCGCGCGCAGCCGTTCGAGCTGGTCGTGCACCAGGTGCGGTGCCGGGGTGCCGTTCGCGCGCAGGATGCGGTGCCACGGCAGGTCGTGCCCGTCCTCGGCCAGGATCGCGCCGACCATCCGCGGTGAGGGTGCTCCGGCGAGCGCCGCGATGTCGCCGTACGTCGCGACCGTGCCGGCCGGCACGGACTCGATGATTTCCCGCACGCGCTCGTGCAGAACGTCGTCCATACCGACACTCTGCCGGACACCACCGACACTTTTTGTGGCCGACCGGCGCACGCACCGGCACCTTCGCCGAACGCACCGCCGCTAAGCCGTGCCGGTGCACCACCCGGGGGAGCGGGCGTGGTTCCATCGCGGGGTGAACGGGAGGCGAACGGCGCAGGCGGACGCGCGGCTGGTGCGCACGCCGATCGCGGGCGCACCCACGTTCACCTGGGACGAAGGCGCCCGGCGCGTGCTCTCCGCGCCCGGCGGGTTCCTCCGCGTGCTCGGTGGCCCCGGCACCGGCAAGACGTCGCTGCTGGCCTCGGCCGCCACCCGCCGGATCGCCGAGGGCGCCGATCCGGAGAGCGTGCTCGTCCTCACCACGTCCCGCAAGGCGGCCGACGCGCTGCGCGCCGACATCACGCGGCGGCTCACCGCCGATCCCGACCAGGCGCGGCCGCTGCCCCGGACCGTCCGCGAACCGCTCGTGCGCACCGTGCACTCCTACGCCTACTCGCTGCTGCGGCTGGAGGCGATGGCCGGAGAACTCCCGCCGCCGCGCCTGCTCGCCGGCGCCGAGCAGGACGTCGTCGTCCGTGAGCTCCTGGCCGGTGACCTCGACGAAGAAGCCGGGTACTGGCCCGAGCAGCTGCGGCCCGCCCTGATGGTCCCCGGCTTCGCCGAAGAGCTGCGCGACCTGCTGATGCGGGCCGCCGAGCGCGGGCTCGGGCCGGAGGACCTCGCCGAGCTGGGCCGCCGCCGCGGCCGCGAGGAGTGGGTGGCCGCCGGGCAGTTCTGGGCGCAGTACGAAGAGGTCACGCAGCTGCAGGGCGCGGGCGGCAACGCGCTGGGCGTGGCGAGCGCGCCCGCGCTGGACGCCGCCGAGCTGGTCACCTCCGCGCTGCTCGCCCTGGAGGACGACGACGAGCTGCGCGAACGCGAGCGCACGCGCGTGCGGCACCTGTTCGTCGACGACGCCCACCACCTCGACCCGCTGCAGACCAGCCTGGTCCGGGTGATCGGGCACACCGCCGCCGAGTTCGTCGTCGCCGGCGACCCCGACCAGAACGTGTTCTCGTTCCGCGGCGCCGACGCGAGCCTGTTCGCCGACGCCGACCCGGACGGCAGCCGGACCGTCACGCTGACGACGGCCCACCGGCTCCCCCCGGCCGTCCGCCTGGCGGTGGCGAAGATCGGCGCGACGCTGCCGGGCGCGTCGCAGCACCGCAAGATCCTCCCGCCGCCGGGCGCTTCCGGGGGGAACGTGCGGGTCCGCGTGATGCCGACCCCGGCCGCCGAGGCGAGCTGGATCGCCGACCAGCTCCGCCGCGCGCACCTCGTCGACGGCGTGCCGTGGTCGGAGATCGCCGTGCTCGTCCGGTCGCCGGCGCGGACTTTCCTGGTGCTGCAACGGGCTTTGCGCGCGGCCGGCGTCCCGATCGGGTCGGCCACCGAGGAGCTGCCGCTGGCCCGCCAGCCGGCGGTGCGGCCGTTGCTGGCCGTGCTGAAGCTCGCGCCTTCGCCCGAACTCCTTGACATCGACCTCGCCGAAATGCTGCTGTCGTCCGCGCTCGGCGGCGCGGATCCCCTGGCGCTGCGCCGGTTGCGGCGCGGCCTGCGCCGGCTGGAACTGGCCGGCGGCGGGCAGCGGTCGAGCGACGAACTGCTCGTGGAAGCGTTGCGCGGCGGGGACATCCTCGCCGGGCTGGCCGACGCCGAGGCCGAGCCGGTGCGGCGCGTCGGCGGCCTGCTGCGCGTCACGCACCAGGCCGTGGCCCGCGGCGACGGCGTCGAGCAGGTGCTGTGGGAGCTGTGGCGGGAAAGCGGGCTGGAGCAGAAGCTGCTCAAGCAGGCCGGGCGCGGCGGATCGCTGGGCGCGCAGGCCGATCGTGATCTCGACGCCGTCGTGGCGCTGTTCGACGCGGCCGGCCGCTATGTCGACCGGCTGCCCCGCGCGAGCGTCGCTTCCTTCGCGGATTACCTTGGCGCCCAACGGATCGCGGGCGACACCCTGGCGCCGGCCGCCGTCCCGTCCGACGGCGTCTCGCTGCTCACCGCCCACTCCGCCGCCGGTCGCGAGTGGACGGTCGTCGCGGTCGCCGGTGTCCAGGAAGGCGCCTGGCCGGACCTGCGGCTGCGGGGATCGGTGCTGGGCGTGGAACGGCTCAAGGACCTGATGGCCGGCGTCGACGACGACGCCGTCTCCCAGACCGCGCCGATCCTCGCCGAGGAACGGCGCCTGTTCTACCTCGCGATGAGCCGGGCGAAGCAGACGTTGCTGGTCACGGCGGTGTCGGGGGAGGACGAGCAGCCGTCGCGGTTCCTCGACGACCTGGAGGAGAACGGCGCCGACGACGGCGGCCTCGACTCGCGGATGAAGCCGCCGGGCCGGTCGCTGGTGCTCGCCGAGCTGGTGGGGGAGCTGCGCGAGGTCGTCTGCGACGACAAGGCCGACCCCGCGCGCCGCCGTCGCGCGGCGAAACAGCTGGCGCGGCTGGCCGACGCTCGCGTACCCGGCGCGCACCCTTCGACGTGGTACGGCTTNCTCCCGGCGTCCAGCGACGAGCCGGTGCACCCGCCGGGCGACCTCATCCGGATCTCACCGTCCACAGTGGAGATCCTGACGAAGTGCCCGCTGCGCTGGATGATCGAGCGGCACGGCGGCAGCGACCCGGCGCAGCTGGCGGCGGTGACGGGGACGCTGGTGCACGGGCTCGCCCAGGCGGTGGCGTCCGGCAGCACCGGCGCCGAGCTGCAGGCCGCGCTGGACGAGGCCTGGGTGCGGGTCGACGCGGGAGCGCCGTGGTTCTCCCGGCGCGAGCGGCGGCGCGTCGAGCAGATGCTGCGGAACTTCACGACGTGGCTGGAGCAGAGCCGGGCGGAGCTCAAGGAAGCCGGCGTCGAGCAGGACATCGAGGTCGAGCTGCCGGTCGGCGGTGAGGACGACGTCCGGGTGCTGCTGCGCGGGCGCGTCGACCGGGTCGAGCTCGACAGCGAGGGCCGCCCGGTGATCGTCGACATCAAGACCGGCAAGGTCCCGGTGTCCGGCAAGGACGCGGAGGAGCACCCGCAGCTGGCGGCGTACCAGCTGGCGGTGCTGCTCGGGGCGATCGAAGGCCGGAACGCGCCGGGCGGCGCGCGGCTGGTGTACGTCGCGAAGGCCAACAACAAGACCGGGTCGACCGAACGGGCGCAGCCGCCGCTCGACGAAGTGGGCGGGAAGCAGTGGCTGGACCTGGTGCGGGGCGCCGCGGAGTCGGCGACCGGTCCGGACTACCAGGCCCAGGAGAACCCGGACTGCGACCGTTGCCCGGCGCGTGGCTGCTGCCCGCTGCGGCCCGAGGGCCGTCAGGTGCCGGGCCCGTGAACGAACTGGCGAGTCCGCCCGCTGGTGCCGGGGCCGGCGGGCGGGGGCTTGTGTACGAACTGGTGAGTTCAGACATGCAGGTTCTGCACGAACTGGTGAGTTCAGTCGGCGGAGTTGTGGACTATCCGGTGAGTTCAGCGGCCCAGCCTGTGTACGAACCAGTGAGTTCGTCCGTCAAGGTTGTGAACTACAAGGTTGTGAACTACCTGGTGAGTTCAGCGAGCCCACGCGGGGCCGGCGCATGAGCCCGCTCCTCATCGCCAACCCCGTGGAGCCGGCCGAACTCGCCGACGCGCTCGGGCTGCACCGGCCGACGCCTGAGCAGGCCGTCGTGATCGCCGCGCCGGTCGAGCCGTCGCTGGTCGTCGCCGGGGCCGGGGCCGGCAAGACCGAAACCATGGCCGCGCGCGTGGTCTGGCTGGTGGCCAACGGGATCGTCAGCCCCGACCGCGTCCTCGGCTTGACGTTCACCCGCAAGGCCGCGCGCCAGCTCGGCGAGCGTGTCCGCGCGCGGCTGCGGCGGCTCGCCGGGTCCGGGCTGCTCGACCGGCTCGACCCCACCGGCGGCCTGCGGTCCACGGTGGTCGCCGGCGAGCCGACCGTGCTCACCTACCACGCCTACGCCGGGCGGCTGCTCTCCGAGCACGGGCTGCGGCTGCCCGTGCAGCCCGGCGTCCGGCTGCTTTCCGAGACGTCGTCGTGGCAGATCGCGCACCGCGTTGTGTCCACATGGGACAATGAGCTCGACACCGACCGCGTCCCGCCGACGGTGACGGCGGACGTCCTGCAGCTGGCCGGCGAGCTCGGCGAGCACCTGATCTCCACCGAACAGCTCGCCGAGTACACGACGTGGATGTGCCGCGTCATCGAGAACGCGCCGCGCGTCAAGGGACAGCGGGCCGCGCTGCCGCAGAAACTCACCGAAGTCATGGCGGCGCAGCACTTCCGGCTCGCGCTGCTGCCGCTGGTCGAGGAGTACCACCGGCGCAAGCGCAACGAAGGCGCGCTGGACTTCGCCGACCAGATGTCCCTGGCCGCGCAGCTGGCGAGCGGGTACCCGTCGGTCGTCCGCGGTGAGCGTGAGCGCTTCGGCGCGGTGCTGCTCGACGAGTACCAGGACACCGGGCACGCCCAGCGCGTGCTGCTGCGGGCGCTGTTCGGCGGCGTCGAGAACCCGCCGATGCCGGTCACCGCGGTCGGCGACCCCGCGCAGGCGATCTACGGCTGGCGCGGCGCCAGTGCGGCCAACCTGCCCCGGTTCACCACGGACTTCCCGCGCTTCGACGGCGAACGGCTCGTCCCCGCGCACGACTTCGGGCTGCTGACCAGTTTCCGCAACCCGCCGGAGATCCTCGACCTCGCCAACGCGATCGCCGAACCGCTGCGGGCCCGCGGCCTCGGCGTCGAACGGCTGCGGGCGCGCGAAGGTGCCGGGCCCGCGGACATCGCGTGCGCGCTGCTGCCGGACGTCCGCGCCGAACGCGGGTGGGTGGCCGACGCGCTCGCCCGGCGCTGGTACGCCCACCAGGAAGAGACCGGGAAACCGCCGACCGCCGCGGTGCTGGTGCGGCGCCGCGCCGACATGGCCCCGATCGCCGCCGAACTGCGGGCACGCGGGCTGCCGGTCGAGGTCGTCGGCCTCGGCGGGCTCCTGGACGAACCCGAGGTCGCCGACCTCGTCGCGACGTTGAAGGTGCTCGCGGACCCGTTGTCCGGCAGCGCGGCCGCCCGGCTGCTGACCGGCGCGCGCTGGCGGCTCGCGGCCGCCGACGTCGCCGCGCTGTGGCGGCGGGCCGGGGAACTGTCCAGCCCGGAGAAGCCGGACACCCCGGAGCTGGTCGTGGAACGCGTCGAGCAGGCCGGGCTGATCGACGCGATCGACGAGCCCGGGGACCCGGCGCGGTATTCCGAAGAGGGCTACAAGCGCGTCCGGCGGATCGGCTGGGAGCTGGCCGCGCTGCGGCGGCGGCTCGACCAGTCGCTGCCGGAGCTCGTCGCCGACGTCGAGCGCACGATGCTCCTGGACGTCGAATCGTTGGCGCGGCCGGGATCCGCGGGACGCGCGCACCTGGACGCGTTCGCCGAGGTCGTCGCCGACTACGCCGAGACGGCGCCGACGGCGACGTTGCTGTCCTTTGTGGACTACCTGAACACCGCCGCGCACGCCGAGGACGGGCTCACCCCGGGCGAGGTCGAGGTCGTCCCGGACCGGGTGCAGGTGCTCACCGTGCACTCGGCGAAGGGGCTCGAATGGAAGGTCGTCGCCGTCCCGCACCTGGTGCACGAGGTGTTCCCGGGCCGGCGGCGGTCGTCGTCGTGGCTGCGGACCGCGACGTCGCTGCCCGCCGCGTTGCGCGGTGACGCCGAGGACCTGCCGGACCTGCGGATCGCCGAGGGCTACGACCGCAAGGAAGTCCAAGAAGGACTGGAGCTGCACGAAGCCGGGTTCGTCGAGCGGGAGCAGGCGGAGGAGCGGCGGCTCTGCTACGTCGCGTTGACGCGGTCCGAGCACGCGCTGATCGTGTCCGGGCACTGGTGGAACGAGAGCAGCAGCCGGGCGAAGGGGCCGTCGGAGTTCCTGACGGAGATCGCCGACGTGCTGCGGGAAACGGGTGTCGGGCAGCTCGCCGAGTGGGCGCCGGAGCCGGCCAAGGACGACGAAAACCCGCTGGTGTCGGACTCGCGGGCGTCGCGGTGGCCGGTGGACCCCTTGGCCGACCGGCGCACCGGGATGCAGACCGGCGTGGAGCTGGTGTCAGAGGCGCTCGCCGCGCAGCCGGAAGAGTCCGAAGAACCGGAAGAGTCCGAAGAGGACGATCCCGACGGCTGGACGACCGACACCGACGTCCTGCTGGAAGAGTGGGCGCGCAAGGACGACCACGTCAACCGCGTCCCGCTGCCTTCGCGGCTTTCGGTGAGCCAGCTGGTCGCCCTGGCCGAGGACGCCGGCCGGCTGGCGGCGGACCTGCGCCGTCCGCTTCCGGTGGAGCCCAACAGCTTCGCCCGCCGGGGCACGGAGTTCCACGGCTGGCTGGAACGCCGGTTCGCCGGCGACCAGCTCATCGAGATCGACGACCTCCCGGGCGCGGCGGACTTCGGCGAAGCGCCCGACGCGGACTTCGAGGAGCTCCGGACCGAGTTCGAGCAGAGCGAGTGGGCGCCGCGGGTGCCGGTGGCGGCGGAGGTCTCGTTCTCGGCCGACATCGAAGGCATCACCTTGCGCGGCCGGATGGACGCGGTCTTCGCCGACCCCGACGGCGGCTGGACGGTGGTCGACTGGAAGACCGGCGCGGTCCCGGCGGAGTCCCGTCTCCCGGTACTGGCGGTCCAGCTGGCGGCGTACCGCATGGCCTGGGCGGCGCTGAAGAACGTCCCGGTGGAGCGGGTCCGCGCGGCGTTCCACTACGTCCGCGCCAACCGCACGATCCGCCCGGCCGACCTCCTCGACGCGGAAGGCCTCCGCAGCCTCCTCCGCGACCTCCCCGAAGCGTGATCAGCAAGCCGACACGCGTGATTCGGAAGCCGACACGCGTGATTGGAGGGACGACACGGCGGGACTTGGGTCTCAGCGTCGTGTCGACCCTTCAATCACGCGAGTTGACCCTTCAATCACGCGTGTCGGCGGTTCGATCACGTGAGTTACGCGTTGTCGCGGACCTTCAGGGCCCACGTGACCAGGGGCCATTGCAGGGGGAGGCGGGCGAGCGTGATCGCGCGGAACTTCGCCGGGGCTTGCTTGCGCTGCGCGTCGACGGCCATCTTCACGTTCGCCGGGAAGATGCCGACGAACAGCAGTGCCGCGGCCAGGCCGCCGAGGCGGCGGGTGCGCGGTGCGGCGATCGCGGCGGCGACGCCGATCTCCGCGACGCCGGAGGCGTACGTCCAGGCCCGCGGGGAGCCTGGGAGCGACGCAGGGATCTGGGCGTCGTACGGCTTCGGCTTCACGAAGTGCATGAGACCGCCGAGGGCCAGCATGCCGGCGAGGGCGTGCGCGGGCCGTTGCGAGATTGCCATGAACTCATCGTTTCACGCGGCGGCGCGGTGTCCGGTTCGGCTATCCTCCGGGCGTGAGTGACGCTCGGCACGAGCCAGCATGAAGGCCCTCAAACGGTTGCCGCTGGGCAGCCTCACCGATCGGCCGGACCACGAGCTCGTCGGCATCCTGCGGATGCCCGAGCTGACGGTCAGCCCGCTCCGCTCGATCGTCAAGCGGATCATCGGCGCGCTGCTCGCGCTGCTGGCCACGGTGCTCATCGTCTATGTCGACCGCGACGGCTACCGGGACACCAACGGCGACGGCCTGTCCCTGCTCGACAGCCTGTACTACGCCACCGTCTCGCTGTCGACGACCGGCTACGGCGACATCGCGCCCGCCACGTCGTCCGCCCGGCTGGTGAACGTCCTGGTGATCACCCCGCTGCGGGTGCTCTTCCTCATCGTCCTGGTCGGCACCACCCTGGAAGTGCTCACCGAGCGCTCCCGCCAGGCGTTCAAGATCCAGAAGTGGAGGACGAAGGTGCGCGACCACACGGTCGTCGTCGGGTTCGGCACGAAGGGCCGGTCCGCCGTCAACGCGCTGCTCGGCGACGAGAACGTCGCCCCGGGCCAGATCGTCGTCGTCGACACCGACCAGCAGGCCCTCGACGCGGCGAGCGCGCTCGGCCTCGTCGCCGTGCACGGCTCGGCCACCCGGTCGGACGTCCTGCGCGTCGCCGCGGTGCAGCACGCCCGCGCGGTCGTGGTCGCCCCGAACCGGGACGACACGGCGGTGCTCGTCACGCTCACCGCGCGCGAGCTCGCGCCCAAGGCGCACATCGTCGCGTCGGTGCGGGAGGCGGAGAACGTCCACCTGCTCAAGCAGTCGGGCGCCAACCAGGTCGTCGTCTCCAGCGAGACGGCCGGGCGGCTGCTCGGCATGGCGACGTCGACGCCGCTGGTCGTGGACATCATGGAGGACCTGCTCACGCCCGAATCGGGGCTGGCGATCGCCGAGCGGCCGGTCGAGCCGTCGGAGGAGGGCGGGTCGCCGCGGCACCTGCCGGACCTCGTCCTCGGCGTGGTCCGCGACGGCGTCCTCTACCGCGTCGACGCCCCGCAGGCCGACGCCATCGAGCCCGGCGACAAGCTCCTCTACGTCAAAAAGGTGACGCAGACGGACAAAATAGCGCAGCGCTGACGCCCGACCAGGGCACCTGGGTTTTGCGCGCGGTATCTGGAACCATGGCGAAGTGCCCCCGCGATCCCTCGCCCTGAAGTGGCCCACGGTGGCGATCCCCGCCGCGGCGGGCGTGCTCGTCGTGCTGCTCGCCTGGCTGGCCGGACCCGGCCTGCTGGGCGTCACCAGCGACGTCGCCGGCGCGCCGGTGCAGGCCGAGGTGACCAAGCCGGCGCCGTGCGACAAGCCGGACGCCGTCGAGACGGTCAAGTTCACCGTCGCCGGGAAGAGCCACGAGGGCAGGCTCAACGGCTGCGGGCACGGCCAGGGCGAACGCGTCGAAGTCATCGTGCCGGACGTGCTGCCGGACCAGGGCGCGGTCACCGTCACCACCGCGGACACGTCGACGGGCTCGTCCGACGCACGGCGCCCGGTCGGGCTCGCGCTGCTGGTGTTCGCGTGCTTCTCCGGCGGGATGTTCGTCTACCTCTGGCTGAGCATCCCGCTGCGTCCCCGGACAGCAGGACCGAAAGCCGCGAAGGTCAGCTGACCTCGGACGACGGCGCCGAGAACGTGTTGCAGTCGGAGATCCGGTTGCTCGTCGCACCGGCCCGCCACCAGGACGCGTAGTGCGCGTTGGTCCCGTGGTCGTGGCTGCGGGAGGTGTTGTCGCCGCGGGTCTCCTGGTCGTTCCAGGCCTTGTTGTACATGTCGCGGGTGATCGTGCCGCCCTGGTCGACGTGCGCGCCGAGGAACATCCCCGAGAAGCACTGGGCCTGCAGTTCCTTGCGCCGCGACATCTCGAGCCCGGCCGGGCTGTTCTGGCCGGCCTCGTAGATCTTCTGCCAGGCCGCGTCCATCAGCCCGGCGACCTCCTGGACGTGGTGGCCGTACTCGTGGGCGAACAGGGCCAGGTAGACGCCGGGGTTGTTGCCGTACTGGTCGGTCTGCAGCCCGCGGAACGGGACGTACAGGTTGTTTTCGCAGTAGTACGCGGCGGTCGCGATGCCGACCTGGATGGTGCCGCACTCGGTCTCGAAGCTCGCGCCGGTCGGGAAGTGCAGCGCCGGCGGCGTGAACGGCAGGTGGTAGGCCAGGAGGAACGGTCCCCACGCGGCGTCCAGGCACTTGCTGGCGGCGGTGAAGAACGCTTCCGCGCCGGCCTGCGTGCTCTGCCAGGACGGCAGCGCGCAGACGCGGTTCTGCAGCCCGGCGTTGGGGTCCTGCAGGATCGGGTGGTCGGCGAGCTTGAGGATCTTCTGCGGGCCGGTCGCGCTGGGCGCCGACAGCGAGGCCGACGGGCTGGGCGGCCCGGACGCGGGCGCACCCGCGCCCCCGGGCTGCAGCTGCGGAGGGGCGTCCTGGGACGACGGGGCGTCGCGGAAGTTCGCGTTGGCCAGCGGCGTCTCGGTGCGGTTGAGCGCCACGATCGCGACCAGGCCGAGCACGAGGACGGCCACCGCGCCGAGGCACACGCCGATCACCGCCGCCGGCGAACGGCGGCGCGGGGCGGTGGCCACGGTGTGCGGGCGGCCCAGCCACGGGAGATCCGGTTGCGCATCCGGCACCGGCGGCGGCTGGACGGTTCCGCGAGGCGGTACCTGGCCGTGGGGCGGTTGCGTCATCTAGGCAGTCCCGAAGGGTCTCGGTACGGACCGGGGGTACCCGATCCGCCGTTCAGCATATCGGGGGAATGGGTCCTCTCGCACCCATCCGTGCGCGTCCGGTCACGGCGCGCGGACGTCACCCCAGGTCTGGCCGGGTGTGACCGGCTCTGAGAGAGTGTCGTCAAGCAGGCACAGCAGGCGAGGGGCTTCGATGACAGACACCGGTGGCGCGCCCGGCGGCGATGGCGCCGACACGCCGACACCGAGCCAGGGGATCCCCCAGGCTCCCGTCCCTGGATCGGGTGAACCGAAGCCGGCTGAAGATCACGCCGCGTCACCGGCGACGCCGCCGCGCGGCTGGCAGCCGCCGGACTCCCCGGCCGCTCCGCCACCCGGCTGGCAGGCACCGGGACAGCAGGCCACGCCGCCGCCCGGCTGGCAGGCACCGGGACCGCCGCCGGGACAACCGCCCTACGGTGGCCCCGGCGGCCCGCAGCACCCGCAGTACGCGCAGGCACCGCGGTGGAGCCCGCACGGGCTCGGCAAACCCGGCGTGATCGCGCTGCGGCCGCTCAACATCGGCGACATCCTCGACGGCGCGATCACCGCGATCCGCCGTCACCCGTTGCTCGTGCTCGGCATCGGCGCGGTGATCTCGGTGATCACCGCCGGGCTCACGTTCCTCACGCAGAAGTTCCTGTACGCCGACCTGCAGGACCTCGCCTCGACCGCCGAGTTCGGCCCCGCCGCGACCGAGGCGGAAGTGCGGAACGCCCTGTTCGGCGCGCTCGGCGACCTCTTCCTCGTCGCCATCCCGGCCTCGCTGGTCTCGGCGCTGCTGATGACGGTCACCACCGGCCTGATGGCCGCGGTGATGGGCCGGGCCGCGCTGGGCCGCGAAGTCTCCTTCGCGGTCGCGTGGCGCGAAGTGCAGCCGCGGCTGCTGCCGCTGTTCGGCGTGGCGGTCGTCTACTCGGTGGGCACCACGGTCGGCCTGATGCTCTGCATCATCCCCGGCGTGCTCGCCTGGGTGTTCTGGGCGCTGGTGGCCCCGGCGCTGGTGCTCGAACGCGGGACGTTCAAGCAGGCGTTCTCCCGGTCGGTGAAGCTCGTCTCCGGCGCGTTCTGGCGGGTGCTCGGGATCCTCCTCCTGGCCCACATCATCCAAGGGTTCTTCGAAAGCATCATCCAGCTGCCGTTCAACGCCGGCGCCGGCCTGTTCAGCCAGTTCATGAACCCCGGCAAGGTGTACCTGCCGAACACCGGCGACCTGCTGCTGCAGTCGGCCGGGCAGATCATCTCGGGCACGATCGCGATCCCGTTCGTCACGCTGGTCACCGTGATCGTCTACCTCGACCAGCGGATGCGCCGCGAGGGCATGGACATCGAGCTGGCGCGCGCGGCCGGGGTCCAGCCCCCGCAGGCATGGTGACGCTGCTGCTCACGGATGTCCCGGTCGACATCGACCGGGACAGTGCGCGGCGCGCGGCAGCCCAGGAGCTGTCCGACCCGAAGTACCGCGACGCGCGGCCGAGCTTCCTGCAGGAGGCCGCGCAGTGGCTCGGCGAGCAGGTGGAAAAGCTGCTGAACAGCGTGTCTTCGGTGGTCCCCGGCGGCGCCTTCGGGCTGCTGCTGCTCGTCGTCCTGCTGATCGTGCTCGGGGTCGTGATCCGGCTGCGCACCGGCGAGGTCGCCCACGCGTCCCGCGCCGAGCGGGTCGTCTTCGGCGGGAAACGGCAGAGTGCCGACGACTACCGCCGCGCGGCCACCGAAGCCGCGGCCGCGGGCCGCTACGGCGACGCCGTCCGAGACCGCTTCCGCGCCGTCGTCCGGGCCTTGGAGGAACGCGCGCTGCTCGACGTCCGCTCGGGCCGGACGGCCGACGAAGCCGCCGCCGAAGCCGGGGTGCTGCTGCCGAACGTCGCGGACGAGCTGCGGCAGGGCGCGCGGATCTTCGACGATGTCCACTACGGCGGCCGTGAAGGCACCGAAGCGGCGTACCGCGCGCTGACCGGGCTGGACGAACGCTGCCGCCGTGAGCGGCCGGTCGCCATGGCGGGCTCGTGAGCACCACCGCCGACGTGCGCTTTCCCGCGGAGGCGGCATGAGCTCTGTTTCGCCGGACCTGCGCCGGATCTGGCGCGGCGCCCGCGTCCCGCTCGCCCTCGTCGCCCTGATCTTCGCCGCCGGTGCCCTGCTCCTGCTCGGCCGCGGGGAGCAGACGCACGGCGCGCTCGAACCCGGCTCCTACGAACCCGGCGGCGCGCACGCGCTCGCGAAGCTCCTGGGAGACCAGGGCGTCGATGTCCGGACCGCGCACACGATGGCCGAAGCGGACGACGGGATCGGCGCGGGCGCCACGCTGCTCGTCACCCAGCCGGACCTGGTCCCGGCGAAGCGGCTCGACGCGCTGCGGGGGCACGCCGCGGACGTCGTCCTGGTGACGCCGGGGGCGCGGACGCTGCACGACTCGCTGCCGCTGGTGCGCAAGGCGGGCCAGAGCGAAACCGCCGTCCTGAGCCCGCAGTGCACGGTCGCCGCGGCGGTCGCGGCGGGCGACGTCACGCTGGGCGGGATCGGCTACGCCGCGCCCGGCGCGCGTTCGTGCTACCCCGGCGCGGACGGCGGCGGCACGCTGCTGCAGCTCGCCGACGCCGGGGGCACGACGACGCTGCTCGGTTCGCCGGCGCCGCTGACGAACGCGCGGCTCGCCGAACAGGGCAACGCGGCGCTGGCGCTGCGCTTGCTCGGGGCGCACCCGAAGCTCGTCTGGTACCTGCCGTCGGCGGACGACCCGGGGCTGGACGACACTCGCAAGTCGCTCTTCGAGCTCATCCCGGACGGCTGGTACTACGGCACCGCGCAGGCGTTCATCGCCGTCGCGCTGCTGGCGTTGTGGCGGGCGCGGCGGCTCGGCCCGGTGGTCACCGAGCCGCTGCCGATCGTCGTCCGCGCGGCCGAAACCGCCGAGGGCCGCGCCCGGCTGTACCGGCGGGCGAAAGCGGCCGGGCACGCGGGTGAGACGCTGCGGGAAGCGGCGCGGAGCCGGCTGCGGACGACACTGGGCCTGCCCCGCGACGCCGACCCGGCGGCGCTGGTGGGCTCGGTGAGCGCACGGACCGGGCGGCAGGCGAACGACGTCGGCGCGGTCCTCTACGGCCCGCCGGTGCCGGACGACCCGGCACTGGTCCGGCTGGCCGGCGAACTGGACAGGGTGGAACGAGAGGCAGGACGAACTTGAGCAGCGCTACCGAGAACGCGACCGGGGCCCGTGACGCGCTGATCGCGCTGCGCGCCGAGGTCGGCAAGGCCGTCGTCGGCAACGACGCCGCGGTCACCGGACTGATCCTGGCGTTGCTCTGCCGGGGGCACGTGCTGCTCGAAGGCGTCCCGGGCGTGGCGAAGACGCTGCTGGTGCGGGCACTGGCCGCGTCGCTGGACCTGGAGACCACGCGGGTGCAGTTCACGCCGGACCTGATGCCCGGCGACGTCACCGGCTCGATCGTCTACGACGCGCACAGCGGCGAGTTCTCCTTCCGCGAAGGGCCGGTGTTCACGAACCTGCTGCTCGCCGACGAGATCAACCGGACGCCGCCGAAGACGCAGTCGTCGCTGCTGGAGGCGATGGAGGAGCGGCAGGTCTCGCTCGACGGCAAGTCGCGGCCGCTGCCGGACCCGTTCATCGTGATCGCCACGCAGAACCCGGTGGAGTACGAAGGCACCTACCCGCTGCCGGAGGCGCAGCTGGACCGGTTCCTGCTGAAGCTGACGATGCCGACACCGTCGCGTGAGGACGAGATCGGCATCCTGTGGCGGCACGCGCAGGGCTTCGACCCGCGCAACCTGGCCGCGGCGGGGCTGAAATCCGTTGCGGGCGCCGCGGAACTCGCGGCGGCGCGGGAAGCGGTGGCGCGCGTGACCGTCGGGCCCGAGGTGATCGGGTACGTCGTCGACCTGTGCCGGGCGACGCGGCAGCTGCCGTCGGTGCGGATCGGCGTCTCACCGCGTGGCGCGACGGCGTTGCTCGCGGTCGCGCGGGCCTGGGCCTGGCTCGCCGGGCGCGACTACACGACCCCCGACGACGTGAAAGCCTTGGCGCGCCCCGCTTTGCGGCACCGCCTGGACGTGCGGCCGGAGGCCGAGCTGGAGGGCGTCACCGCGGACGGCGTGCTGGACCGCGTGCTCGCGTCCGTGCCCGTGCCGCGCTGACATGGCCCTCACCGGAAGGCTCGGGCTGCTGGCGCTGTTCGGCGCGCTGGTCGTCGGGCTGCTCGTGCCGTCGGACACCGGGATCCTCGCGGTCGGCGGCGTCCTGCTGGTGCTCGTCGTCGTGGACCTGGTGCTGGCCGGAAGCGTCCGGCCGCTGCGGTTTTCGCGCTCCGGCGACACGTCGGTGCGGCTCGGCGAGCCGTGCGAGGTGACGCTGGTGGTGGCCAACCCCGGCCGCCGCACGGTGCGCGGGCAGCTGCGTGACGCGTGGCCGCCGAGCGCGGGCGCTTCCGACCGGCACGCGGTGCGCGTCCCGCCGGGGGAGCGGCGGGCTTTGGTGACCGCGCTGCGTCCGACCCGGCGCGGTGACCGGATGGCGGCGCGGGTGACGGTCCGGTCGGCCGGGCCGCTGGGACTGGCCGCGCGGCAGGGTTCGCACGAGGTCCCGTGGACCGTGCGCGTGCTGCCGCCGTTCCACAGCCGCAAGCACCTGCCTTCGCGGCTGGCGCGGCTGCAGCAGCTCGACGGCCGCAACGCGGTGCTGATCCGGGGCCAGGGCACGGAATTCGACTCGCTGCGCGAGTACGTCATCGGCGACGACGTCCGGTCGATCGACTGGCGGGCGACCGCGCGGGCGGCGGACGTCATGGTCCGGACCTGGCGCCCCGAGCGCGACCGGCACGTCGTGCTGGTGCTCGACACCGGCCGGGTTTCGGCGGGCCGGGTCGGCGACGCCCCGCGCCTGGACGCGGCGATGGACGCGGCGTTGTTGCTGGCAGCACTGGCTTCCCGGGCCGGCGACCGCGTGGACCTGCTGGCCTACGACCGGCGGCTGCGGGCGGCGGTGCAGGGCTCGTCGGGGGCGGCTCTGCTGACGTCGCTGGTGAACGCGATGGCGCCGCTGGAGCCGTCGCTGATCGAGACGGACGCGCGGGGGATGGTCGCGGAGGTGCTCCGGCGGACCCGCCGCCGTGCGCTGGTGGTCCTGCTGACGGGGCTGGACGCGGCGCCGCTGGAGGAAGGGCTGTTCCCGGTGCTGAGCTCGCTGACCGCGCGGCACGAGCTGATCGTGGCGTCGGTGGCGGACCCGCGGGTGGCGGAGATGCTGGCGGGCCGCGAGGACGCGGAAGCGGTCTACGACGCGGCGTCGGCCTCGCGGACGGTGGCCGAGCGCCTGCGCGTGACCGAACGGCTGGCGCGCCACGGCGTCGGCGTGGTGGACGCGGTCCCGGAGGAGCTGCCCCCGGCGTTGGCGGACCGCTACCTGGCGCTGAAAGCCGCGGGACGGCTGTGATCGAAGAGCCGGCTCGCGTGATCAGCGGGTCGACACGCGTGATCGAAGCGACGACACGGCCGTCCTGCGCCGTGTCGTCCCCTCAATCACGCGTGTCGGCTTCCTGATCACGCGTGTCGACCGTTTCCGCACGGCTACGCGGACTCGGGCAGGGCGTCTCCGGCGTCGCGCGCGGCGAGGTCGCCGACCTCGCCGTCCTTCGCGGCGCGGCGGCCGAGCGTGAAGACGTAGGTCAGGAACGCCACTTCGACGAGCACGCCGATGCCGACGCGGATCCACGTCGGCCAGCCCGACGGCGTCACGAACGCCTCGATGACCCCCGAGACGAACAGCACGCACGCCAGCCCCAGCGCCATGACCACGACTGACCGGCCCTGCTCGGCCAGCGCCGCGGTGCGGGACCGGCGGCCGGGGTCGACGACCGTCCAGCCGAGCCGCAAGCCGGTGCCCGCCGCGACGAACACCGCCGTCAGCTCCAGGAGGCCGTGCGGCAGCAGGAGCCCGATCATCACGTCGCCGCGGCCCGCCGCGCTCATCGCGCCGATGATGACGCCGGCGTTGAGCGAGTTCAGCCAGAGCGCGCCGATCACCGGCAGGCCCAGCGCGATGCCGAGGAACAGGCACGTCGCCGTCACCCACGCGTTGTTCGTCCACACCTGCGCCGCGAACGACGCCGCCGGCCCGGTCGAGTAGTAGGTCTCGGCCTCGCCGCCGGGCTTGGTCAGCGCGTTCAGCTCGTCCGGCGTCGCGATCGCCGCGCGCACGTTCGGGTCACGCGCGACCCAGACGGCGATCACCGCCATCACCGCGATCGACGCCAGCGCGGCCGGGATCCACCAGCGCCGCGACAGGTACACCGCGGCGGGGAACCGGCGCGTGAAGAACAGCGTGACCTCGCGCCAGGCCGGGTTGTGCGCTCCGGAGACCGCCGAGCGGCCCCGCGCGACCAGGCCGGACAGCCGCCCGACCAAGGCCGGGTCCGGCGCGACCGACCGGACGATCGACAGGTGCGTCGCGGTCCGCTGGTAGAGCGTCACCAGCTCGTCGGCTTCGGGCCCGGTCAGCTTGCCGCCGCGGCCCGTCAGCTCGCCGAGCCGGTTCCACTCCGCCGCGTGCGCCGCGACGAAGACGTCCACATCCACTGGACCACCCTATCCGTCGTTACGCTGGGCGTCGTGCACGAGGAATCCGAGCTGGTCACCGGCGAAGCCGTAGTCCTGGACCTGCGCGTCGCCAAGCTCGCCAGCCGGGCCTTGGCGATGGCCCTGGACGTGCTCGTCCAGTTCGCGCTGCTGTTCGGCTCCTTCATGGTGCTCGCGATCGCGCTGCCGGAGATCGACGAAGCGCTCGGCTTGGCCATCCTGCTGGTGCTCCTGGTGCTGATCATGGTCGGCTACCCGGTGGTGTTCGAGACGCTCTCGCGCGGCCGGTCGCTGGGCAAGCTGGCGGTGGGGCTGCGCGTCGTCCGCGTCGACGGCGGCCCGATCCGGTTCCGGCACGCGCTGGTGCGCGGGCTCGCCGGGTTCATCGTGGACTTCTGGACGCTCGGGCTGTTCGGCGCGGTCGCGGTGATCGTGTCGCTGTGCTCGTCCGACGGCCGCCGCGTCGGCGACTTCCTGGCCGGGACGCTGGTGGTCCGGGAGCGGGTGCCGGAAAGCGCGGGCTACGCGGCGATCGCCATGCCACCGGGCCTCGAAGGCTGGGCGGCCCAGCTCGACCTGACCCGGCTCCCGGACGACCTCGCCCTGGCGAGCCGCCAGTTCCTCGGCCGGTTCGGCCAGCTGCGCCCGGAGGCGTCGCACGCGCTCGGCTGGGGGCTGGCGCAGCAGGTCGGCAACGCGCTGGGGACGCAGGTGCCGCCCGGGGTGCCGCCGTGGGCGTTCCTGGCGGCGGTGCTGGCCGAGCGGCGCAACCGTGACCACGCCCGGGCGTTCCAGGCGTACCGGGCTTTCGGGGCGGCTCAGGCGCCGGGCGGGGCTTATCCGGCGACCGCGGCCCAGTACCCGGGGCCGTCGTACTCCGGGCCGTCCGCGGCGCAGCCGGACCCGCCGACGCCGCCGTCCGGAACCCCGGTGGCCGCGGAAAACCCGTTCACCCCGCCGAGCTGACCCGCGCTATGAGACGTCGGCCGACGCCGAGAGCCAGGTGTTGCACTGCTGGTTCCGGTTCTTGGTGGCGCCGTGCTGCCACCAGGAAATGTTGTGTTTGGCGCTGCCGTGGTCGCGTTTGCCGTTGCGGGCGTAGTCGTCGCCGCGGTCCTGGGCGTTCCAGGCTTCGTTGTAGATGTTGCGGTCGACCGAGCCGCCGGAGATCGACGACGAGCCGAGGAACATCCCCGAGAAGCACTGCGCCTCGAGTTCCATGCGCCGTGACAGCTCCAGGCCCGCCGCCGAGTCGGCGCCCGCGTCGTAGCGCTTTTCGCCGAACGCCTCGGTGATGCCGGCCAGGTTCTGCACGTGGTGGCCGTATTCGTGGGCCAGGATCGACAGGTACGGGCCGGGGTGGTTGCCCCACACGTCGATCTCGATCCGGTCCATCGGCAGGTAGATCGTGTTGTTCGACGGGCAGTAGAACGGCGTGACGCCGGTCGTCGTGCCGCCGCTGCCGCACGGCGTCGACGACTCCGAGAGCGACTGGGGCACCGCCAGGTTCGGCGTCCGGAACGGCAGGTCCACTGCGCCGAGCAGGCGCGACCACGCGGCGTCGAGGCAGCCGATGCCGGACTGGAAGAACCGCGTGGCGCTGCTCTGGTCGGCCGCCCAGCGGCTCAGGGAGCACGGGATGTTCTGCAGGCCGTAGTCCGCGCGGCCGAACAGCGGGTTGTCGCCGGTGGCCACGACCGAGCGGGGCCCGGACGGGGTCTGCGACGTCGGCGTTTCGCGTTCGGTCGTGCGCGCGGTGGTCGTTTCGGAGGTCGACGACGTGGTGGCGGTGGTTTCCCCGGTGGTGTAGGTGGGGGTGTCGGTGGGCTCGGTGCTGGCGTAGCCGGCGTCGGCGACGTGCCGCGACTGCCCACCGCTCAGCGCGACGGCCGCGACGAGCCCACCGGTCACGACGACGATCGCGAAGATCGCTACCGCGACGATCACGCCGGCGTTCGACTTCTTGGCGACGTAGGGCGTGTAGCCGGGAGCGAAGCGCGGCCCGAAGGAGGGCGGCCCGGCATAGCCGGGGGTGAAGACGGCCGGAGCGGCCGCGGCGGGCGGCGGCAGCGGAGCACGCCCGGGCGGCGGCGCGGGGTAGCCGAACGGCGGACCTTGGGTGGGAAAGCCCTGCGGACCGCGGGGTGGCTGAGGCGGCGGCCCCACCGGACCTCCCGGCCACCCGCCGGGTGGGGGTCCGCCTCGCCCGGGAGCGCCGGGGCCTTGCGGCGAGCCGGTCGGCCACGCGCCGGGCGCTTGGCCCGGCCGGCCGGGCACGCCGCCCGGGCCCTGCGGCAGCGGCCGGGCGGCCGGTGGCGGCAGCGGCGGCCTCCCGGGTGGCGGCAGCGGACGGCGCGGGTCGCGCGGACCGGGACCCTGCGGGCCGTGCGTCATCGAAATGGACCCCCCGTGCGTTTTCCCCTGAAAGAACCGGCGTACCTGCGCTGATCACGCCGTTCCGGGCGTCAGCATAGATCGGGTGCTCTAGGGTGTGGTGCTGTGTCGAGGAAATGGGTGACAGCGGCCGCCGTCGCCGCGGCCGTGCTGGTCACGTCCGGGACCGCCGTCGCCGAGGACGGGCCCTCCGCCGGGCCCGTCCTGCCGGACGTGCCCGCCGACCAGGCCAAGAAACCCCAGCTGCTCACCGGGCAGGACGTCCAGCAGGCCGACGGCACCGTCGCCGACGTCGCCCTGAAGGTCCTCCGCGACGGCACCCTGTCCGTCACCGAGAAGGTCACCGTTCCCGGTGGCAAGCAGCTCACCTCCCGCGTCCCCCTCAAGGTCCCGGCGAGCGACGACCAGGACCGCGTCTTCCGGATCCGTGACGTCAAGACCGAAGGCGCCGCCACCAGCCAATTGACCGGCGACCAGCTCGTCCTCACCTTCTCCGGCGGCACCTCGGCCGTCACGTACACAGTGGACGGCGCCATCGCCGACCAGAGCGGCCGCCAGCAGGCCCGCTGGCAGGTCGGGAGCGGCTTCGACGCCCCGCTGGACAAGCTCACCGCGTCGTTCATCGCCCCGTCGCCCCAATTGTCCCCTGTGGACTGTTTCGCCGGGCCGCTCGGCTCGAGCCAGCGCTGCACCCTCGCCGAACTCGACCACACGGGCGTGGTCCGGCTCGAACAGAACGACGTCCGGCCCGGCGACCGCGTCGACCTGCTCGTCGGCCTGCCCGCGAACACCACCCCGGCCAACGCGAAGTTCGCCGGCATCGGCCTGCTCGCCACCGCCTTCGCGCTGACGCCGCTGACCGGAATCGTCTTCGCCCTCCTGCTCGCGTTCCTCGTCGCCGGCGGGATCTTCGTCTGGCGCCGCCGCAAGCAGGACGCCGGCGCGCTCCTCACCGCCACCGGCCCGGTCGAAGTCCTCCTGCGCGACGGCGACCGCGTCTTCTTCGCCAGCCCCGACGGCGTGCTGCCCGGCCAGGTCGGCACCGTCGTCGACGAGACCGTCGACGTCGTCGACATCAGCGCCACCGTGGTCGACCTGGCCGTCCGCAACTACCTCTGGCTCGCGGAAGTCCCGGGCCACGACTGGCAGATCGCCCGCCGCAACCCGCCGGACGAGCACCTGCACGACTTCGAGCGTGCCGTCTGCGAAACCCTGCTGCCGGCGGGCACCGACAGCGTGCTGGTGTCGCAGCTGCGGGCCCGCGGCGGGCTCGACCTGCGCCGGATCAGCGACGCGATGTACGCCGACGTCGTCACCAAGCGCTGGTTCTCCCGGCGCCCGGACACCGCGCGCGGGCGGCTGACCTGGCTCGGTGCCGGGATCTTCGCGCTCGGGCTGGCCGCCACCGCCGTGCTCACCTTCACCGTCGGCGACGCGCTGCTCGGCGTCGCCGTCGCCCTCGCCGGGCTCGCCGTCGCCGCGGCGGCCGCGCTGCTGCCGTCCCGCACCGCGCGTGGCCGGGTGCTGGCCGGGCAGGTCCGCGGGCTGCTCGACTACCTGCACACCGCGAAAGCCGACGACATCCCGCCCGCCGACCGCGAGCTGGTGTTCTCCCGCTCGCTGCCGTACGCGGTGGTCCTGGGCGACACCGAACGCTGGCTCGGCACGTTCGCCGGGCTCAACCCGGCGTCCGACGGCTCGGCCGGGCTGTACTGGTACGGCGGCATGGAAGCCGAGTCCGACCTGCGCCGGTTCGGCAGCCACTTCCCGTCCTTCCTGACCGCGCTCGACGGGCTGCTCACCGAGTCCGGCCGCGCCGCGGCGACCCGCTGACCGTGTTCGCCGCGGCGGTACTCGCACTCTTCCTGGTCGCCGCGCCCGCGGACCAGCCGCCGCTGCCGACCGTGGCGCAGAGCGCCGAGATCCAGCTCAAGGTGCAGCGCGACGGCTCGTTGTCGGTCGCCGAAGCGATCTCGGTGCCGCAGGGCACGACCATGGACCGCCGCGTCGCGCTGCGGGTTCCGGCGCCGCACCACCGCGACCGCGTCTACGGCGTCCGCGACGTCGTGCTCGAAGGCAGCGGGACGGCGAACGTGGACAAGGACGCCTTCACCGTCCACCTCACCGCGGGCACGTCGATCATCCGGTACACAGTGGACGGTGCGGTCGCCGGGAGCCGGGTCACCTGGGAGCTGGCCGGCGGCTGGAGCACCGAGCTGAAGTTCGTCCGCGCGTCCTTCGCGGCGCCGAAGATCCCGACGGCCGTCGACTGCCTCGCCGGCCCGCCGGATTCGGACTTCTCGTGCGGGGCCGCGCAGATCGACCACGCCGGGCTGACCCGGTTCAACCAGCAGGACCTCGCCGCGGGGCAGCGGATGACGGCGACCGTCGAGCTGCCCGCCGGCACCGTTCCCGACAACGCAGTCCTGGTCCCGGCCAAGACGGTCGCCGGCGCGTTCGTGCTCACCGCCCCGGTCGGCTGGGCCTGGGGAGCCTTCGGCGCGCTCCTGCTGGCAACGACCTCCTGGGTGCTCCTCGCCCGGAGGCGTCGCTTTCACGTGAAAGCGACGCCCCCAGGTGGGCACTTTCACGTGAAAGCGACGGGTGAGTTCGCGTCTCCGGAAGGTGTGCTGCCGGGCCACGTCGGTGTGCTCCTGCAAGGCTGCCCGGGGGCCGCCGACCTGGCCGCGACCGTGCTCGACCTCGCCGTCCGCAACTACCTCTGGGTGAGCGCCGAGGACGGCGGCTGGCGGCTGGCCCGCCGCAACCCGGTCGACGAGCACCTGACGGCGTTCGAGCGGGCCGTCTTCGACGCGGTCGTTCCGGACGAGCCGGTGACTCTCGCCGAACTGCGGCGGCGGCACGTCGGCGTCGCACCGGACGCGCTGTACGAGGACGCCGTCCGGCGCGGCTGGCTCGCGCGGCCGCCGGGCAAGCGCCTCGGCAAGCTGGGCCGCGCCGGGATCCGGGTCGTCTTCTACGGCCTCTTCCTGACCGTCCTGCTGGCGCTGACGGCCGGCTACGCCCAGCTCGGCGTGATCGTCGTGCTCGCCGGGGTCGCGGCCGCCGTCGCCTCGGCCGCTCTGCCCGCGCGGCGGCGGGCAGGCGCCGACGTGGCGCGGCGCCTGCGCGGCGTCGCGGAGAAGCTGGCGTCCGCCAAGCCGAAGGAGCTGACGAAGCCGCAGCGCGAACTGGTGTTCTCCCGGGGCCTGCCGTACGCGCTCGCTCTGGGCGAACTAGCGCCGTGGGTGGCCGCGTTCGGCTCACTCGATCACCCGCCGCCGGTGTACTGGCACGCCGGCGACGTCACCCCTGACCAGGCCGGATCCTTCGCGACGGCGCTCGCGGGCACCTTCGCCGCCGCGCGGCGCGGCCGCCTCCTCGACGCCGTCGGTCAGCACAGCCGTTCTCACCCGCCGGTCGGGACGCACGCGGGCGCCGACCCGTCGTAGGGTGGGGCCATGGCCGATCCCGAGCTCGTCCGATACACCCTCGACAACGGTCTGCGCGTGGTTCTCGCCCCCGACGCGACCGCGCCGGTGGTCGGCGTCAGCGTGCACTACGACGTGGGTTTCCGTTCCGAGCCGGAGGGGCGCACCGGTTTCGCCCATCTCTTCGAGCACCTGATGTTCCAGGGCTCCGAGAGCCTGGAGAAACTCGCGCACTTCCGGCACGTGCAGTCCAGCGGCGGGACCTTCAACGGGTCCACGCACCCGGACTACACCGACTACTTCGAGGTGCTCCCGAGCGCGGCACTCGAGCGAGCACTGTTCCTCGAAGCCGACCGGATGCGCGCGCCCAAGCTGACGGCGGAGAACCTGGCGAACCAGATCGACGTCGTCAAGGAGGAGATCCGGCTCAACGTGCTGAACCGGCCGTACGGCGGGTTCCCGTGGATCACCCTGCCGCCGGTGCTGTACTCGACGTTCCCCAACGCGCACAACGGTTACGGCGGCTTCGAGGACCTCGAAAGCGCCACGGTCGAGGACTGCGCGGCGTTCTTCGACACCTACTACTCCCCGGCGAACGCCGTGCTCACGGTGGCGGGTGACTTCGAGGTGGACAACGCCAAGAAGCTGATCGAAGACAACTTCGGCGACGTCCCGCACCGGCCGGCGCCGCAGCGGCCGTCCTTCGCCGAGCCGCTGCCGACCACCGAGCTGCGCGGCGAGATCGAAGACGCGCACGCCCCGCTGCCCGCGCTCGGCATCGGCTACCGGATGCCGGACCCGATCAACGACGTCGACGGCTACCTGGCGTACCTGGTGCTGGCCGGGGTGCTCACCGACGGCGACGGTTCCCGGCTGCAGCAGCGGCTCGTGCACCGCGAACCCCTGGTCGTCGACATCGGCGCCGGCGCCGGGTTGTTCGGGCCGTTCGAGGCCCGCGACCCCGACACGTTCACCATCACCCTGATCCACCCGCACGAGGTGCCCCGCGAACGCGTGCTCGCCGCGCTGGACGACGAGCTGGAGAAGCTCGCCGAGAACCCGCCGAGCGAGGAGGAGCTGCGCAAGGTCACCGCCCGCTGGACGGCGAGCCTGCACTCCGAGCACGACAGGCTGGTGTCCCGGACGCTGGCCCTCGGCTCGTTCGAACTGCTCTACGGCGACGCGTCGCTGGTGTACAAGCTCGCGGACCGCATGTCCGCCGTCACCTCGGAAGCCGTTTCGGCGGCGGCGAAGGCGCTGCGCCCGGACGCGCGCGCCGTGCTGGTGGTCAAGCCCGCTTCGGAAGGGAACAACGAGCAGTGACTTCTGCAACGCACCGCAGCGCCGAGGAGATCGGCCGCACCGCGCGGGGTCCGCGGCCGCTGCCGCCGCTCGGTGAGCAGCGGGCCGCCACCGATCTGTCCCATGTGGACACCCAGCTTGCGAACGGCCTGCGCGTGGTGGCCGTGCGCAAGGCGACCGTGCCGCTGGTCGAGGCGCGGCTGTGGATCCCGTTCGCGGGCGACGACGCGCTGCACCCGGCGATCGCCGAGGTCCTCGCCGAGACGATCCTGACCGGCACCGCGCGCCGCAACCGCATCGAGATCGACACCGAGCTGGCGCTCATCGGCGGCGACATCGGCGCCGGCGTCGACCCGGAACGCCTGGTGCTGACCGGGTCCGCGCTGGCCGACAAGCTGCCGACGTTCCTCGACGTCCTCGGCGACGTCCTCACCGGAGCGACGTACGCCGACGAGGAGATCGCCCGCGAAAAGGAACGGCTGGTCGAGCGGATCGCCGTCTCGCGGACCCAGCCGCGCACGATCGCGCGCGAGGCCCTGCAGAAGCACCGCTACGGCGACCACCCGGTGACGCGCGAAGTCCCGAAGGCCGAAGACGTCGCCGTCGTGACGCCGGACCAGGTCCGCGCGCTGCACCAGGCGTCGGTGCTGCCGCGCGGCGCGGTGCTGGTGCTCGTGGGCGACCTCGACCCGGCCGGCGTGCTCGACGACCTGGAGAAGGTGCTCGGCGGCTGGGCGTCGGACCGCTCCGCCGTCCGGTTGCCGCCGCTGCCGGAGCTGACCGGGCCGAGCGTGCTGCTGGTGCCGCGGGCCGGCGCGGTGCAGTCGCAGATCCGGCTGTCGGCGGAGACCGTGCCGCGCACCGACCCGGGTTACGCCGCGCTGCAGCTGGCGAACCTGGCCTACGGCGGGTACTTCTCGTCGCGGCTGGTGGAGAACATCCGCGAGAACAAGGGGTACACGTACTCCGCGCACTCCGGCTTCGAGTTCACCGACGGCACGGCGGTGGTCAACGTCGACGCGGACACGGCCACCGACGCGACGGCGCCGGCGCTGCTGGAGACTCGCTACGAACTGGGCCGGCTGGGCCAGGTCCCGCCGTCGGGCGACGAGCTGGAGTCGGTGCGGCAGTACGCGATCGGCTCGCTGCTGACCTCGACGTCGTCGCAGGCCGGGCTGGCCGGGCAGGTGCTGGCGCTGGCCTCGACGGGGCTGGGCCTGGAGTGGCTGATCGAGCACCCGGCGCGGGTGGCCGCGGTGACGGCCGAGGAGGTCGCGGAAGCGGCGTTGAAGTACTTCGCGCCCAAGCGGTTCACGGGCGTGGTGGTCGGTGACGCGGCCGTCCTGGAGCACAAGTTGCTGGCCCTCGGCGACGTCGTCGTGGGCGAGCCGGCCTGATGTCCGTCCCGTTCACCCTCGGTGCCCTGCCGACGTTGTCCCGGTCCACAGTGGACCGTCAGGAAGGCTTGCGCACCAATCCCTCGCGACTGACGTCGCGGTGGGCCGACGCCCGGGTCGTCCTCCTGGACGACACCGGGCGCACACCGGTCGTCGAAGGCTCGTCGACGCTGGCGTTCCGGAAGGCGGTCGATTTCGGGACCGCGCCGCCGCCCGACGCGGTGTTCCTGGGCGAGTGGCAGGACGTCGACTACTGGTCGCTGCCGGGTGGGCCGTCCGGCGAGGCCGACACGGTGAAGATGGCGGGCAGCTGGGGCTTCGTGGAGGAGGTCCCGCGCGCGGACGGCGAGGTCTGGGTCGAGCTGCGCGGGTACGGCGACCTTCTGGACGACACGTCGGCCGGCCTCTTCACCACGGCGCAGGCGTTGCGCTTCTGGCGTCGCCAGTCGAAGTTCTGCACGCGCTGCGGCCACCCGACGGAGCTGACCCAGTTCGGCTGGGCGAGCAAGTGCACGAACGACGGACGCGAGGAGTACCCGCGCACGGACCCGGCGGTGATCTGCCTGGTCCACTCGCTGGAGGGCACGAACGGCTCGCACGTCCTGCTGGCCCGCCAGCCGATCTGGCCGGCCGGGCGGTACTCGGTGCTGGCCGGGTTCGTCGAGGCGGGGGAGTCGCTGGAGGCTTGCGTGGTCCGCGAGATCCGCGAGGAGGTGGGGGCGGCCGTTTCGGACGTCCGGTACCTCGGGAGTCAGCCGTGGCCGTTCCCGCGGTCGATCATGCTGGGCTTCACGGCGCGGGCGGACCGTTCTGCTCCTTTGGTTCCCGCCGACGGGGAGATCGAAGAGGCGCTGTGGGTGTCGCGGGCGGAGGTTCGGGAGGCGTTCTCGAACAGCTCGCGGCGGGGCGAGGGCGCGCGGCCGACGCCGATCGCGGACGGCGCGGCGGAGATCATCCTGCCGGGGAACTCGTCGATCGCCCGCGTGATGCTCAAAGCCTGGGCGGACGCGGAGGAGTAGTCACGGCCAGAACGGCTCTGCCCCCTTCGCCGCCTCGGCGATAACTCGCCCATCCAGGCGGATGGTGGTCCGCTCGATTCCTACCTTCCGCCACTCGACGGCGAATTCGAACGCCTCCGACGGCAGCGGTGCCAGCCACAGCTGCCGCTCGCCCCGGTAGGACCGGTCGTTGCTCGAGGCGCCGCCGCCGAGCTCCACCAGCGAGCCCCGGTCGACGCGGAACTGCAAGCTCGCGTCGGCCGGGCCCGGGAGCCCGCCCGCGAGGACCATGTCGATGCCGGCCCACGTCGAGTCATCCCAAGAGCCGCGGCGAACCGCCAGGTGCAGCGTCAGGCTGCAGCCCGCCGGATACGCGACCACGTGTTGCAGCGCGATCACGGCGAGTTCACTCCGGGCCACGAACCGCGCGATCGGCACCGGGCAGCCCAGGATTTCGGCGGTCGGGTCCATCCTTCCAGCATCCTCGCCACGGCAACTCGATAACCCCTGACCAGGCCCGGGACCACCGGCGCAAGTCGTTCACCGGTGTTACGGCCGGATGGCCTACCACCGCCCCAAGCGTTACCCGGCCGTTTCTCAGGCCCGTTGACGGCTGTGCCCCGGCTCACTACAGTCCCCGGAAACCGTCTGTAAAGTATCCTAATTAAGTCCGGAGGGACGAGTGCGAGCCGGTAGCCCGCGGATGCTGCGCGAGATCAACGATCGCGCCGCGATCGAGGTCCTTCTCCGCGAGGGACCCCTCACGCGTGCCGAACTCGAGCTCGCCATCGGGCTCTCCAAGCCCGCCACCGCACAGCTCCTCACCCGGCTCGAGCTGGACGACCTCGTCGTGAAAGCCGGCGTCCGGGGTGGTGGCCGGGGGCCGCGGGCCCAGCTCTGGGCGGCCAACGGCAGCCTCGCCTTCGTCGCCGCCGTGGACCTCACTCCGCACGTCGCCGACTTCGTCGTCGCGGACGTCGCCGGCGTCGTGCTCGCCGAGTACCGGACTCCGCTGCCCGTCCACGAAGGCGCCGACGTCGTCGGGACCTTCGGGGACGCCCTCAACCACGTCACCGCGGAAGCGGGGATCACCCGGAACCAGCTGGCCCACGTGGTGATCGGCGCGCAGGGGGCGTTCGATCCGCGGACCGGCCTGCTCTCCTCGGCGCCGCACATCCCCGGCTGGCTCGGCTTCGACGTCCCGCAGAAGCTCAGCGACGACCTCGGCGTCGACGTCCTCATCGAGAACGACGTCAACCTCGTCGCCGTCGAGGAGATGACCGCCGGGATGGCCCAGGACGTCGACGACTTCGTCATGGTCTGGCTGTCCGAAGGCGTCGGTGGCGCTGTCGTCATCGGACGGCGGCTGCTGCGTGGCGCGACCGGCGGTGGCGGTGAGATCGACTGGATGCGGGTGCCCGATCCGGTCACAGTGGACACCGGTGACGTCTGGCCCGTGGCCGGCGCCCGGTTCGGCAACCTCGTCGACTCCCCGGCCATCTGCCGCCTCGCCGCCGCCCACGGCATCGAAGCCGAAACCGCCTGGGAAGCCGTGGAGAAAACCGGCCGCGATCACCCCTTCCTCGACGACCTCGCCAAGCGGGTCGCGGGCGGCGTCGCCAACCTCGTCGCGGTCGCCGACCCGCAGCTCGTGCTCCTCTGCGGTGACACCAGCCGCGCCGGCGGCGAGGACTTCGCCGCCCTGGTGCAGGAAAAGCTGCACGAACTGGTCCTGCCGCGCACCCCCGTCGGCTGCGCTTCCGTGCAGGGCAACGCCGTCCGCGCCGGTGCGCTGCAGTCCGCGCTGGCCACCACCCGAGTCGACGTCTTCGGCGTCGTCACCCCCACGCTCCTCGGGTCGCAGACCCGAGGACGAAAGCACCCGTCCCCGACCGAGTAGCCCAACCGATGAGGAGGAGGGCCATGCCCCCTACCACCCGGATCCGCCGCGGCTCGCTGTTAGCGGTCGCCGCCGCGGCGTCCGTCCTGCTGACCAGCGCCTGTTCCGGCGCCGCCGCCCCGAGCGGCGGTGACGCGTCCGCCGCGCCCGGCAAGGACGACAAGCTCACGCTCACCGTGTACTCCAAGTTCACCGACCGCGAATACGGCGTGGTCACCGCGGGGCTCAACAAGCTCAAGGCGAAGTTCCCGAACATCGAGATCAAGCACGAGGGCAACCAGGACGACGACAAGCTCACCCAGTCGATCCGCGGTGGCAACCCACCCGACGTCGCGATCTCCTTCTACACCGACAACCTCGGCGCCTGGTGCTCGACCGGCAGCTTCCAGGACCTCAAGCCCTACATCGAGCGCGACAAGATCGACCTGAACCAGATCCCGGACGCCGTCCGCAACTACACCGAGTACCAAGGCAAGCGGTGCGCGATGCCGATGCTCGCCGACGTCTACGGGATGTACTACAACACCGGCATGTTCGCGGCGAAGGGCGTCACCTCGCCGCCGAAGACGATGTCGGAGCTGTTCGAGGCCGCCAAGAAGCTCACCGAGTTCAACCCGGACGGCTCGATCAAGGTCGCCGGCTTCCTGCCCTCGATGCCGTTCTACGCCAACCAGGCCCAGTACTGGGCGCAGTACTTCGGCGCGTCCTTCCTCGGCCCGGACGGCAAGTCCGACCTCGCCACCAACCCGGGCTGGAAGGAGATGTTCGAGTTCCAGAAGAAGCTCATCGACTTCTACGGCGGCCACGACAAGGTCGAGAAGTTCAAGGCCGGCCTCGGTGACGAATACTCCGCCGACCAAGGCTTCCAGAAGGGCAAGCTCGCCATGATCATCGACGGCGAGTTCCGCACCGCCTTCCTCAAGGACCAGGCGCCGGACGTCAAGTACCAGACCGCGCCGTTCCCGGTGCTCGACACGATGGCCGACCACTACGGCGGCGGCTTCACCACCGGCACGATCATCGCGATCCCCAAGGGCGCCAAGAACCCCGGCGCCGCGTGGGAGCTCGTCAAGCAGGTCACCCTGGACACCGACACCCTGGTGGACATGGCCAACGGCCTGAAGAACGTGCCCAGCACCAAGGCGTCGCTCACCTCGCCGAAGCTGGACCTGCAGCCGCAGTTCAAGACGTTCCTCGACATCTACGACAGCGGCAAGCTGGTGGCCAACCAGACCACCCCGATCGGTGACGCGCACCTCAAGGCGGTCAACGACTTCGCCGAGAAGTGGCAGGCCGGCTCGATCCCGGACCTGACCGCGGGCCTGGCGAAGGTCGACGCACAGGTCAACGACGAACTGAAGCAGAAGGGCGCGGGGGGATGACGTCCACCGCCCTGCCTGTCAAGACCGACGGCTCCCCGTCCGCACCTGCCGAGGTGCGGGCGGGGGCCCGCCGGGCCAAGCGCCGCCGGACCGTCTTCTTCTTCATGGCCCCGGCGTTCCTCGGGTTCCTGATCTTCTTCGGCTACCCGCTGATCGCCACGGTCTACTACTCCTTCACCCGCTACGACCTGATCAACCCGCCGCAGTTCATCGGCTTCGACAACTACGTCCGGATGTTCACCACCGAGCCGCTCGTCGGCACGGCCGCGTACAACACGCTGTGGCTGGTGGTCGTCCTGACGGTCTGCCGGGTGGTGTTCTCCCTCGGCATCGCGTCGGTGATCTCGCGGCTGAAGTCGGGCGTCGGCCTGGTCCGGACGCTGTGCTACCTGCCGACGCTCGCCCCGCCCGCGGCGGCGACCTTGGCCTTCGTCTTCGTGTTCAACCCGGAGTTCGGCCCGGTCAACCGGTTCCTGCGGCTCGTCGGCATCGACGGCGGGCTCTGGTTCAACAGCCCGGCGATGTCGAAGCCCGCGCTGACGCTGCTGGCGCTGTGGGGCTCCGGCGAGCTGATGATCATCATCCTGGCCGCCCTGCTGGACGTCCCGACCGAGCAGTACGAGGCCGCCGAGCTCGACGGCGCCGGCCCGGTCCGCCGGTTCTGGCACGTCACGCTGCCGTCGATCTCGCCGGTGCTGCTGTTCGGCGTCGTCAACTCGATCATCTACGCCCTGCAGTTCTTCACGCAGGCGATCGTGGCGGCCTCGGCGAGCGCGGGTACAGCCGACGTCGCCGGCAACTCGAAGCTCATCGGCGCGCCCCAGAACTCGACGCTGACGTACCCGATCTGGCTCTACGTCCAAGGCTTCCGCTACTTCAACATGGGTTACGCGGCCGCGATGGCTGTGCTGCTGTTCATCGTCTCGTCGGGCTTCACGTGGATTCTCGTGCGGCAGTTGCGGAAAACTCAGCACCAGGAGGAGGGGGCATGAACATACCCTCGCGACAGCCTGTTCATGACCCCGACCGGGTGCGGGTGTCCCGCATGAATGGAGTGGGGGCATGATCACGCTGTCCGACACCGCGCGCAAGCCGCCGGTGTCCGTGCCGCCCCGCGTCCGGTTCAAGCGCAACTGGGACAAGCGGCTCTCCTACATCGCGACGCACGCGATCGGGATCGCCCTCGGCGTCATTTTCATGCTGCCGATCCTGTTCGTGTTCCTGACCGCGGTGATGAAGAGCGACCAGGCGATGACGGCGAGCCTGTGGCCGAGCGAATGGCACTTCGAGAACTTCGTGACGGTGTTCAAGAAGGCGCCGCTGCTGGAGTACTTCGGCAACAGCCTGCTGTATTCGGCGTGCGCGACCGTGGGCGCGCTGCTTTCGGCGATCCCGGCGGCCTACGGGCTGGCGAAACTGCGGTGGCGCGGGCAGAACCTGTTCTTCATGCTGACCGTGGCCGCGATGCTGCTGCCGCCGCAGGTCACCGTCGTCCCGCTGTACGACCTGTGGGTCCGGATGGGCCTCACCGGCACGCTGGTGCCGCTGATCGTGCCGTACTTCTTCTTCGACGCGTTCTCGATCTTCCTGCTGCGGCAGTTCTTCCTCACCATTCCGAAGGACTACATCGAAGCGGCGAAGATCGATGGCTGCAACGAGTTCCAGGCGATGTACCGGGTGCTCATCCCGATGGCCAAGCCGGGAATCGCGGCCACCGCGATGTTCTGCTTCCTGTTCACCTGGAACGACTACTTCGGCCCGCTGCTCTACACCGGCGAGAACCAGGACCACTGGCCGCTTTCGCTGGCGATCGCGTCCTTCCGCGGAATGCACCATGTCGAATGGAACATGACGATGGCCGCGACCGCGCTGATCATGGCGCCGGTGATCGTGCTGTTCGTGTTCGCGCAGAAGTCGTTCGTCAAGGGCATCACATTCACGGGGGTCAAGGGATGAAACTGGCAGTCGTCGGTGGCGGGTCCACCTACACGCCGGAGCTGATCGACGGGATCGCCGGCCGCCGGTCCACTTTGGACGTCGACGAGATCGTGCTGGTCGACCCGGACGCCTACCGCGTCGAGGCCGTCGGCGGGTTCAGCCGGCGGTTGCTGGAGCACGCCGGCCACCCCGCGCAGGTCCGGACGACGCAGTCGCTGGAAGAAGGCGTCGACGGCGCTTCCGCCGTGCTGATCCAGCTGCGCGTCGGCGGGCAGCGGGCCCGACGGTCCGACGAGACGTTCCCGCACGCCTGCGGCTGCGTCGGCCAGGAGACGACCGGCGCGGGTGGCCTCGCGAAGGCGTTGCGCACGGTGCCGGTGGTCCTGGACATCGCCGACCGCGTCCGCAAGATCGCCGGCGACGACACGTGGATCGTCAACTTCACCAACCCGGTCGGCATCGTCACGCGCGCCCTGCTCAACGAGGGCCACCGCGCGGTGGGCCTGTGCAACGTCGCCATCAACCTGCAGCGCCAGTTCGGGAAGCTCCTGGGGGTCGGCGCGGACGACGTCAAGCTCGTCCACACCGGGCTCAACCACCTGAGCTGGGAGCGCGGCGCCCTCGTCGACGGCGTCGACCGGCTGCCCGAGCTGCTCGAGGAGCACCTGGACTACCTGTCCCACGAGGTCAGCGTGCCCGGGAAGTGGCTGCGACGGATGAACGTCGTGCCGTCGTACTACCTGAAGTACTTCTACGCGCACGACGAGCAGGTCACCAAGCAGCGCACCGAGCGGCCGCGCGCGGACGTCGTGTCCGACGTCGAGGAAGAACTGCTGAAGATCTACCTCGACCCGGAGCAGAACACGAAGCCGGAGTCCCTCGAAAAGCGCGGCGGCGCGTATTACTCCGAGGCGGCGGTGCAGCTCGTGCACGCGCTGACCGCGGGTGGCCCGGCCGAGGAGCACGTGGTGAACGTCCGCAACGACGGCACGTTCCCGTTCCTGCCGGACGACGCGGTCATCGAGGCTCGGTCCACTGTGGACTCGAAAGGCGCGGCGCCGATCCCGCAGCCGCCGGTCGAGCAGAACTTCGCCGGGCTCATCGCGGCGACGACGTCGTACGAGTACCTGGCGCTGGAGGCGGCGCTGAAGGGTGGCCGCGACCGCGTGGCCGATGCGCTGCTGGCGCACCCGCTGGTCGGCCAGTACACCAAGGCCGACACCCTGGCCGATTCGCTGGTGCAGATCAACCGCGAGTACCTGCCCTGGGCCCGCGGATGAGCGCGTCCAATTCCGCCTCCGCGGGGAAGAGTACGTCGGCGGCGGTCATCGCCATCGACGGCGGGAACAGCAAGACCGAGGTCCTCGTGGTCTCGGAAGATGGCGTCGTGCTGGGGTCCTCGCGTGGCCCCGGCGCGTCGCCGCAGAACATCGGCGTCGCGGCCTGCGTCGCGGCGCTGGAAGAGCTGGTCTTGGCGGCGTACCCCGTGTTCGGGACGCGGCCGGAAGCGATCCACACGTCGGCCTACCTCGCCGGACTCGACTTCCCGCGCGAGGAGGAGACGCTGCACGCGGCCCTGTCCGCCCGCGGCTGGAGCGACACCCTGACCGTCGGCAACGACACCCTCGCGCTGCTCCGGGCGGGCAGCGCGGGGGTGGGCGTCGCGGTCGTCTGCGGTGCCGGGATCAACGGCGCCGGCGTCGGCCCCGACGGCCGCGTGCACCGATTTCCCGCGCTGGGAAAGATCTCCGGCGACTGGGGCGGCGGCTACCGGCTCGGCGAAGAGGCGCTGTGGTGGGCCGTGCGAGCCGAGGACGGCCGCGGCCCGCGGACGGCGCTGCGCTCGGCCGTGGCGCGCTACTTCGGGCAGCCGACGCTGCTCGACGTCGTGCAGGGCCTGCACTTCGAAGAGATCGACGCGGCGTCGATCCACGGCCTGTGCCCGCTGCTGTTCGAGGTGGCCGCGGCGGGCGACGAGGTCGCGCAGGACATCGTCACACGGTTCGTCGAGGAGGTCAGCGTGTTCGCGACGGTGATCCTCCGGCAGCTGGACCTCACCGCGGACGCCCCGGAGATCGTCCTCGGCGGCGGCGTGCTGACCGGGGTCGGCGCGCCGGTGATCGCGGAGATCGAGCGCCGGTGCCTCAAGGTCGCGCCGCGCGCGGTGGTCCGCGTCGTCGACGTGAACCCCGTCGTCGGCGCGGCTTTGTTCGGCCTGGACACGCTGGGCGCCACCGAGGCCGCGAAGGCGGCCCTGAAGGCGGCGACCCAGCGCGCATGACCCGGCGTGACCTGCCTCGAAGCGGCGCGAGGCAGGTCACGCCGAACCCCCTTACGGCGCCGGGACGATCGTCTCGCCGGTCTCCAGCAGGGACTTGAGATCGGAGAGGATCCAGGCCCAGCCGCCACCCGCGTTCTCGCCCGGGCCGGCGTTGACGTCCTCGTGCACGCCTGCGACCATCTCAGCGGTCAGCGGGGCGCCGGTGACGTCGTGGGTGACGGTGAGCCGCGTCCCCGCGGTCTTCGTCGCCTCGATGTCGTAGGTGAGTGTCGTGTACGGCTCACCGGCCATCTCTTCGGGGCCCAGCAGCAGTTTCCAGGTGATGACCAGCTTGCGCGGCGGGTCGACCTCGAGGACTTCGCCGTCGACGAGGTCGCCGGTGAGCCCGGCGTCGATGAACGCCTGCGTCGGGCGGGTGCGGTGCTTGCCGCCGACCTTGAGGTCGAAGTCGGCGAGGCCGGTGTAGCCGTACTTCTCGGTCCACTCGGGCTTGGTGATGGCCTCCCAGATGCGCTCGGGGGTCGCCTTGATGTAGACGCGGTGGACCTGCACGGTGTTCGTCATGGTTCTTCGCCTTCCAGCTCGTTCTTGAGATCGAGGAGCGCGGTGACCTGGCGCTCGGTGTACTTGTCGATCCACCGGTCGTGGATCTGGCGGATCGGGACGGGGTTGAGGAAGTGCCGCTTCTCGCGGCCTTCCTTGCGTGCGATGACGAGCCCGGCTTCTTCCAGAAGCTTCAGGTGCTTCATGACGCCGAAGCGGGTCATCTCCACCTGGGTCTCCAGCTCGGTGAGCGTGCGGCCGTCACGCTCGAAGAGCAGGTCGAGCAGGTACCGGCGGGTCGGATCCGCCAGCGCCTTGAACACCAGGTCGTCTTGCACCCCTCGAAGATAGGTGACCAAAAGGTCACATGTCAACGCCTGCCAAAAGCCGTGAATGGCACATTGAGGGACTCTAAGTCCCTCAATGTGCCATTCACGGACCTGGAGTTAGACCACCAGGGAGAGCGGGAGGATCAGCGCGATGGCGACCACCGAGATGAGCGTCTCCATCACCGACCAGCTCTTGAGCGTCTGGCCGACCGAGAGTCCGAAGTACTCCTTGACCAGCCAGAACCCGGCGTCGTTGACGTGCGAGAAGAACAGCGATCCGGCGCCGATCGCGAGCACCAGCAGCGCGCTGTGCGACGGGTCCATGTCCGCGGCCAGGGGTGCCACGATGCCGGCCGCGGAGACCGTCGCGACCGTGGCCGAACCCGTCGCCAGCCGGATCGCGACCGCGACCAGCCAGCCGAGCAGCAGCGGCGAGAGGTGCGCGTCCTTGGCCAGGCCGGTGATGACGTCCCCGACGCCGGCCTCGACGAGCGTCTGCTTGAACCCGCCGCCCGCGCCGACGATGAGGATGATCCCGGCGATCGGGCCGAGCGAGTCACCGACCACAGTGGACAGTTTGGCGCGGTCCAGCCCGGCCGGGCGGCCGAGCAGCACCATGCCCACCAGTACCGCCGCGAGCAGCGCGATCAGCGGGTCGCCGGCGAAGTCGAAGATCTTCCGGGCCTGGTTGTCCTTGGCCAGCAGGATGTCCGACAGGGCTTTCGCCAGCATGAGCACGACCGGTAGCAGCACAGTCGTCAACGTCGCGGCGAAGCTCGGCCGCGGCTTGTCCGTGTCGGCGCGTTCGGGGATGAGCCGCTCGGGGGCCACGGCGTCCGGCACCAGCCGCGCCGCGACCTTGCCGAACAGCGGGCCCGCGACGACCAGCGTCGGGATGCCGACGAGCAGGCCGAACGCCAGCGTGACCCCGACGTTCGCGTTCAACGCACCCGCCGCGGCCAGCGGGCCGGGGTGCGGCGGGACGAGCCCGTGCAGCACGGAAAGCCCGGCGAGGGCGGGAATCCCCAGCAGCATCAACGGTTTCCCGGTGCGCTTGACCGCGAGCAGCACCACCGGGATGAGCAGGACGAGCCCGATCTCGAAGAACATCGGCAGCCCGATCAGTGCCGCGACCAGCGCCATCGCCCAGGGCAGCGCGGCGCCGCGGGCCTTGCCGAGCACGGTGTCGACGATCTGGTCGGCGCCGCCGGAGTCGGCCAGCAGTTTGCCGAGCATCGCGCCGAGGGCGATCAGGATGCCGACGGACGCGACCGTGCTGCCGACCCCGGCGGAGAACTTCTTGATCACGTCGGTGATCGGCATCCCGGCGGTCAGGCCGAGCACGAGCGAGCCGAGCGTCAGCGACAGGAAAGGGTGCAGCTTCACCTTCGTGATCAGCACGACGATGACGGCGATCGCGACGACGGTCGCGGCGATCAGGCGGGTGTCGTGGCCGGTCCAGCCGGTGGCGAGGACGGCGTTCACCCGTGCTCCCGGAAGGCGGCCAGCACGGCTTCGGTGATCTCTTCCGGAGTGCCGCCGGTGTTGTCGAAGACGGCGCCGGCCTCGTCCGGTTCGAGGGGTTCGAGGTCGGCGAGCTGGGAGTCCAGGAGTGACACGGGCATGAAGTGGCCGGAGCGGGTCTTCATCCGCTCGGCCAGCTGCGCCCGGTCGCCGTTCAGGTGGGCGAACCAGACGTCGCCGCCGCCGCGCAGGACGTCGCGGTACCGGCGCTTGAGCGCGGACGACGTCACGACGCCGCCGGCGGCCTGGTGGTCGCGGATCCAGCCGGCGATGGCTTCGAGCCAGGGCGCGCGGTCTTCGTCGGTCAGCGGCGTGCCCGCGGTCATCTTGTCGATGTTGGCCTTCGGATGGAACGTGTCCGCTTCGGCGTATTCGACGTCCAAGGCGTGCGCGAGCGCTGTGCCGATCGTCGTCTTCCCGGAGCCTGACACCCCCATCACCACGATGACGGTCATCCCGCACCTCCCACTTCGTTGTGCCCAGGCGAGTGAAACTCAAAAGTACTACTTATTCAAGATGAAGTACTACTTAATCGAATCAGACGTTAGCCTCGGAGGTGTGGGGACCGACAGGCACGAACAGGTACTGGACGCGCTGGGCGCGGCGATCGCGAACGGATCGCTGGCGCCGGGCACCGTGCTGCGCTCCGAAGAGCTTCAGGAACGCTTCGGCGCTTCGCGGACCGTGGCCCGCGAGGTCGTCCGCGTGCTCGAGACGATGCGGCTGACCAGCAGCAAGCGGCGCGTCGGGGTGATCGTCCGTGAGCCTGCGGAGTGGAACCACTACGACCCGCGGCTGATCCGCTGGCAGCTCGACGGGCCGGCCCGCCCGGCGGCGCTCGCCACGCTGAACGAGCTGCGGTCGGCGATCGAGCCGTGCGCGGCGCGGTTCGCGGCCCTGCGCGCGACGCCGGAGGAGCGCGGCCGCCTCGGCGCGCTGGGGGAGCGGCTGGCGCGGACGGCCCGCGCGCGCGACCTCTCGGCGTTCCTCGGGTTCGACATCGCCTTCCACGACCTGCTGCTGACCGCGTCCCGGAACTCGATGTTCGGGCAGCTGTCCGACGTCGTCGCGGAGGTGCTCACCGGGCGGACCGGGCACGGCCTGATGCCGCCGGAGCCGCAGCCCGAGGCCGTCGCGCTGCACCTGGAGGTGGCCGCGGCGGTGGCCGCCGGCGAGGCGGACCGGGCGGAGCGGGCGATGCGCGACATCGTCGTCCAGGCGCGGGACGAGATCGCCGCCCTGGTATCCGAGGGCGGGCCCGAGGTCGAGTAGCCTCCTCGCGGAACTGGACTTTCTTACGCCAGGGGGCACAGGTGAGCGCGGCACGCGCGATCGGGTTGGTGCTGGGTGTGGCGGCCGACGGCGCCGTCGGCGACCCCCGGCGGCGGCTCCCGGTGACGGCGTTCCGCCGTCTCCCGCCCCGCTCGGGCGTCCTGGTCGCCGGCGCGGCGGTGCTGGGCGGGGCGCTGCTGGAGCGGGCCGGCCGCGGCCGCCCCCTGGTGCAGGCGTCGGCGACGGCGGTGACGACGTGGGCGGTCCTCGGCGCGGCGGGCCTGGCGCTGCAGGGCACGGAGCTGGCCCGCGACCTCGAGGAGTGCCGCTTCGAGCCGGCGCGCTCGACACTGTCCGAACTGGACCCCCGGGTCGCCGACGGGCTGAACGCGATCGCGCTGTCCCGGGCCTCGGTGGAGACGTTGGCGGAGAACACGTCCGACGCGGTCGTGGCGCCGCTGGTGTGGGGCGCGCTGGCGGGGGTGCCGGGCCTGCTGGGCGCGCGGGCGGTGAGCCTGCTGCGCCGGGCCCGGGCGGGACGCCGCGGCCACTGGGCGATCGACCGCCTCGACGAACTGGTCCACCTGGTCCCGACGCGGGTGGCAGCCGCCTTGACGGTCCTGGCGGCCCCGGTGGTCGGCGGCTCGGCGGGCGGCGCGTGGCGGGCATGGCGCCGCGACACGATCGCCCACCCGAGCCCGAACGCGGGCCGCGTGGAGGCGGCGTTCGCGGGAGCATTGGAGGTCCGCGTCGGCGGGCGGACGGTGTACCCGCACGGGGTGGCGGAGCTGCCGGTGCTGGGTGTGGGGCGGAACCCGGACGCGGGGCACGTGACGCGGGCGGTGGAGCTGTCCCGGGTCGTGGGTTGGCTGGCCGGGGTCACTTCGGTGGTGCTGGCGGTGGCCGCGGGCCTTTGGCGCCGCCCGAGCTGAACGCAGTTGTCCACAGGGGCGGTCGGATGTGGACAGTTGCGCTGCCCAGCTCGTTTTCCGGCGGTTTTGCCGCCTGCCGCCGGTAAACTGGACTTGGGGACGCCCCCCAGGGAGGGCGGGGGGTCGGCAAAGTCGCGCCCGGTTCGCGGATCGGCGACTCGCTGAGGTCTTGAATGACTCATTCAGGACCTCCGAAGACCTGAATGAGTCATTCAAGACACCGCGGCAGCAGCCGACTTTGCCGGAACCGTGCCAGGGAGGGCGGGGGAGCGCTCGTTCAGCCGCGGCGGCGCAGCTGCGCCAGGGCCTCCTCGTCCAGCGGCCCACCGCGCTCCGCCAGCCGGGCCCCGATCCGCTCCCGGTCCTCGGCCGGCTTGTTCCCGCCGAACTTGAACTTCGCGCGCACCCCGGTGATCGCGAACTCGATCCCGCGGATCCCCGGCAGCAGCCGCCGGTCCGGGGCCTCGGCCGCGCTCACCGGCGCCCGCGAGCCGTCCGGCTCGAAGTGCCGCAGCTGCTTGTCGAGCAGCGCTGCCTTCGACGCCGGATCGTCGACCAGGCGCACGTCCCCTTCGAGCTGCACCGTCGCGTAGTACGACGTCGGCACGCCGTGGGCGGGGTCCGCGGCCGTGTTCCAGTCCGCGCGGATGTAGGTGTGGTCGCCGACCACCGTCAGCAGCGCCCGGGGGTGCTCCTCCAGCAACGGCCAGATCGGGTTCGGGCGGGCCAGGTGCGTGAGGATCGTGCGGTCGCCGTCGAACGCGAAGTGCGCCGGTGTCACCACGGGCAGGTCGCGGCCCACCCCACCGGCGATGAGCTGGCCGAAGTCGTGTCCGGACAGCCACTCGCGCCACTCGGCGTCCGAGGCGGCGTCCCACGGGTGGATCAGCATGACCCGAGTATCGGCGAGGCAAGTGGCCTCACTACAGGGCCATTTCCGGCCTATCTCTGAGGGCCACTTTCGGCGTACTCGTCCTCGGCCAGGATCTCCGAGACGGACTTCCGGCGCGTAGGAGCGGAGGAAGCGTTCAGCGCCCCACCCGGCTTCAGCTCGCGGACCGTGAAGTACAGCCAGCCGAGCAGCGCCATCGTCCCGAACGCGATCCACTGCAGCGCGTACGACAGGAACGGCCCCGAGTCGGTCTGCGGCAGCGGCAGCGCGTCGAGCACGCCGGGCTGGCCGACGTCGAGCTGGAAGTACCCGGGCCGGATGTCGAGCTTCCCCGCCCGCGCGACGACCCGCGAATCGACGACGTAGCTCTGGAGCTTCCCGCCGGTCGAATCGTCGGCGAACGCGTCGCGGTTCTTCGGGTCGGTCTCGTCCGCCCGCGCCCGCGCGGTCACCTGCACGATCCCGGCCGGCGGCGGCGCGTACGGCAGCATGCCCGACTTGCTGTCGAGCCGGACGTAACCCCGGTCGATCAGCACGACCGTGCCGTCGGCGGTCCGCAGCGGCGTCAGCACTTCGTAGGCACCTTCACCCTGGACCGTCCGCAGCCGCGCGGCGACCTCCTTGTCCGGCAGGTACTGGCCGGTGATCGAGACGAGGTGCCATTCGGTGCGCTGACCGGGCTCACTCCCCGGCGGCAGCAGCTGCGCCAGCGGCACCGGAGCGGCGGTGAACGACGTCGTGAGCGCGGAGTTCTGCTGCTCGCGCTCGGCGTTGCGGCTGAACTGCCACGGCGCGAGGAGCGTGAAGCAGCAGATGGCGAAGGTGAACACCACCGCCGTCAGAGCCAGCCACCCGGGCCGGAGCAGGAACCGCAACCGCACCCCACCACGGTAGCCCGTGCCCTCCGGCGGCCTTCGCGGGCTGTGACCTCTACCCCCGCGAACGCACCCAATCCAGCAAACCGGGCACCGAGCGCTCGATCATGCCGAGAACGTCTTCGAAGCCGTCGTCGCCGCCGTAGTACGGGTCCGGGACCTCGGCGCCTTCGGGGGCCGCCGGGTCGAACGACCGCAGCAGCCGCACCTTCGCCGGGTCGCCGGCCCGCGCCCGCAGGAACTCCGCGTGCCCTTCGTCGGCGGCCAGCAGGAGGTCGGCGGCCAGGTCCTCGTCCGACACCTCGGAGGCGACGTGCGCGGTCGGATAGCCGTGCGCCTTGAGCGTCGCGCGGGCGCGCTTGTCGGCGGGCTCCCCGGCGTGCCACGGCCCGGTGCCCGCGCTCGTCACGCGCACGGCGTCACCGAGGCCGGCGTCGTCGAGCCGGGCCCGGAACACCAGCTCGGCCATCGGGGAGCGGCAGATGTTGCCGGAACAGACGAAGACGATGTGCGTCACGTCCCGAGCGTACTGTGCCGATTGTTACCAATCCGGCCACAGTCACGGCCTAAGGCTTCCGCAGCGACGGCTGCGTCCCGCGCGGGGGGCGGCCTGCTTTTGGCCAGATGGGTAACCGCCGGGTTCACCCGGTCACCCGCCCGCTCGGCGGTATCCGCGGTCCGCGCCGCGCACTTAGCGTCGATCGGGCGAGGACGCGAACCGGAAGGAGAGCGATCATGCACGGGTGCTGCTCGAAGTGCACCGGCCAGGGCTGCGGCTGCTGCGGCAACTGCAACTGACCGCCCCCGGCGACCGCGGCGGCCCGAGGCCGCCGCGGCGCCCCTAACCGGCCGTACACGTCGCCGAAGTCGCTTCGCCGAGGGCGTGCGCGTGCAGCGCGTCGAAATGGTGCACGACGTCCGCGAAAGCCGCGGACACCAGCTGGTGCGCCGGGCACGAACGCGCCGCCCGCACCGGGATCGTCGCCGCCAGCTCGGTCAGCAGGCTCGTGTTCAGCCCGTCGATCACCGGGCGGATCTGCCCGAGGCCGGGGCGGGTCGTGGGCGCCTCCGCGGGGTGCGCGTCCCAGCGCGCGTAGAGGCCGCGCTGCACCACCTTGTTCGCCTCGATCTGGGCGTGGAAGAACCGGACCGCGTCCGCCGGGTCGAGGCCCAGCTGCGGGGCCCGCGCCGCGACCGAGTCGTAGATCTGCTGCTCGCGCGCCGGGTCGTCGATCGGCGACGGCGTGCCGTACTTGGCCGCGGCCACCTGGTCGGCGATCCGGACGCGCTGGGCGGCCAGGTCGGTGAGCCGCCACAGCGACGGACTCGAAAACGACGGACTCGAAAACGACGGGCTCGAAGCCGAAGCGGGGACCGCGAAGAGGAGTGAGCCGGCGAGGACCGCCGTCACCGTGACGAGCAAGGACCGAAGGCGCATGGTTCCGGACGGTACATGCGAAGATCCCCGGGTGTCCGCGCCTTCCGCCCTTTCCGAAGTCATCTCCGTGCTGGAACAGGCCTACCCGCCCGCGCTCGCCGAGTCGTGGGACGCCGTCGGCCTCGTCTGCGGCGATCCCGCCGAACCCGTGTCGCGCGTGCTGTTCTGCGTCGACCCCGTCGCCGAAACCGTCGACGAGGCCGCGGACCTCGGTGCGCAGCTGATCGTCGCCCACCACCCGCTGCTGCTGCGCGGCGTGCACGGCGTGCCCGCCGACTCCGCCAAGGGTGCCCTGGTGCACCGGATGATCCGCGAAGGCATCGCCCTCTACTGCGCGCACACCAACGCCGACTCCGCCGACCCCGGCGTCTCCGACGCGCTGGCCACGGCGATCGGCCTGCGCGTGACCGGGCCGCTCGCGCCGAACGCCGACGGCGTCACCGGCATCGGCCGCCTCGGCGAGCTGCCCGAGCCCGAGCCGTTCGCGGTGTTCGTCCAGCGCGTCGCCGACGCCCTGCCCGAGACCGTTCCGGGGGTGCTCGGGGCCGGCGACGAAGACCGCCCGATCCGCACCGTCGCCGTGTCCGGCGGTGCCGGGGACTCCTACCTGAAGCAGGCCACCGCGGCCGGTGCCGACGCCTTCGTCACCGCGGACCTGCGGCATCACCCCGCCGGCGAGCACCTGGCCGGCCGGGGCCCGGTGCCCGCACTGGTCGGGCTGACCCACTGGGCCAGCGAATGGCCCTGGTGCGGGCAAGCCTCGGCGGTCGTGGCCGAGGCGTTTGCGGGTAACGTCGACGTTCACGTCTCCACGCGGTGCACCGACCCGTGGAACGTCCGCGCCGAGCGCACATCGAATTAAGAGGAGCACCGTGAAGGCCGAACCCGCCGTGCAGCGTCAGTTGCTCGAGCTCGCCAAGGTGGACGCCGAGCTCTCGCGCACCGCGCACCGCCGCCGCACCCTGCCCGAGCTGGCCGAGATCGACGCGGGGGAGAAGACCGTCCGTGACCGCCGCGACGCGCTCGTCTCGGTGGAGACCGCCGCCTCCGACCTCGACCGTGAGATCGCCCGGCAGGAGAAGGAGATCGAGTCGGTCCGCGCCCGCGAGGACCGCGACCGCAAGCTCCTGGCGTCCGGGTCGGTCAACTCGAAGCAGATGACCGACATCGAGCACGAGCTGCAGTCGCTGGAACGCCGCCAGAGCGCGCTCGAAGACGACCTGCTGGAGCTGATGGAGCAGCGCGAGGCCCTCGGCCTGGACGCGCAGCGCACCGGCGCCGAGGTGGACAAGGCCGAGACCGAGGTCGCCGCCGCGATCGTCCGCCGCGACGAGGCGTTCAAGGACCTCGACACGACCCGCGCGCGCCGCGACGAAGACCGCGCGAAGCTGCTGCTGCGCTTCCCGGAGCCGCTGCTCAAGCTGTACGAACGGGTCCGCGAGCACAAGGGCATCGGGGCCGCGCTGCTGCGCGCCCGCCGCTGCGGCGCCTGCCAGCTGGAGCTGGACCGCAACACCGTCAACGAGATCAAGGGTGCGCCGGAGGACGACGTCATCCAGTGCGAGAACTGCGGCGCGATCCTGGTCCGGACCATGGAGTCGGGTCTGTGACTTCGCACGGTGTTTCCGGGGGTGCAACCCCCGAACCCCGCCCGGGGGGCTTCGCCCCCACGGACCCCCCAAAGCATGTGGTAGTCGAGGCCGACGGCGGTTCCCGAGGCAACCCCGGGCCGGCCGGCTACGGCGCGGTCGTCAAGGACAGCGACGGCCAGGTCCTCGCCGAGCGCAAGGAAAGCCTCGGCGTCGTCACCAACAACGTCGCCGAGTACAACGGCCTGATCGCCGGGCTGACCGCCGCCGCCGAGGTCGGAGCGTCCACTGTGGACGTCCGGATGGACTCGAAGCTCGTGGTCGAGCAGATGTCCGGGCGCTGGAAGATCAAGCACCCGGACATGCAGCCGCTCGCCGGGCGCGCCAAGGAACTGGCCGCCGGGTTCTCGCGCGTCGGGTACGAGTGGATCCCGCGCGCGCAGAACTCCCACGCCGACCGGCTCGCCAACGAAGCCATGGACGCGGCGACCGGCAAGCCCGCCGCCGGCCGACCCGGAACCGCCGCGAAGAAACCGCAGCTGCCGACCCGGAAACCCGACCGCGCGGCGGTGGCCTGGACCGGCGCCAGCGGCACCCCGACCCGGTTGCTCCTGCTGCGCCACGGCCAGACGGAGATGTCGGCGCTGCGCCGCTACTCCGGCCGCGGCGACGTCCCGCTGACCGAGCTGGGCCGCGCGCAGGCCGCGGCGGCGGCGAAGCGGCTGGCCGCGACCGACGGCCTGGTCGTCGACGGCGAGGCCGTCCCGATCATCTCCTCGCCGCTGACCCGGACGAAGCAGACCGCGCAGGCCGTCGCCGACGCGCTCGGCGGCCGCGTCGAGACCCACCTCGGCCTCATCGAGACCGACTTCGGCGAGTGGGAAGGCCTGACCTTCCCCGAAGCGGCCGACCGAGACCCCGAACTGCACCGATCGTGGCTCGGCGACAGCTCGGTCCCGCCGCCCGGCGGAGAGAGCTTCGACGTCGTGCACCGCCGGGTCCGCAAGGCCCGCGACGAGCTGATCGCCGAGCACGGGGGGCGGACGTTGGTGCTGGTCAGCCACGTGACGCCGATCAAGACCCTGCTCCGGATGGGGCTCGACGCCGGCCCGCAGCTGCTGTTCCGGCTGCACCTCGATCTGGCGTCCCTGTCGATCGTCGAGTTCTACCCGGACGGGAACGCCTCGGTGCGCCTCGTCAACGACACCTCGCACCTGGCCTGACTGGCGCTGTGATATTCAGGAAAGTGTGGGGTGGATCACGCTCAATGCCGACGCGTGGCCGACCCCGGATGGGGTATTGGCTACAGTGGCTCGGGCCGCGTCGCCGCGGTGAGGGCCCAGGTCCCGGGTCCGATCAGGGGGCGCCGGCTCGCGCGTATCCCACCGGCAGATGCCTGCGGGCGGAACAGTGACGAGGACATGACGGCTAGCGCACTCACCGAGACCTCCCCGAGCGACGTCCCCGAGGACCCCGCACCCGCCACGACCAGGCGGGGCTGGGGCGCGCGGCTCGCGCCGGTGCTGGCCGTGCTCGCCGGTGTCGCGGCGGTCGCCGTCCACGCCACCCGCTACGGCCACTGGATCGTCGACGACGCCGCCATCACCTTCTCCTACGCCCGCAGCTTCGCCGACGGCCTCGGCCCGGTGCTGCAGCCGGGCGCCCCGCCGGTCGAGGGCTTCTCCGACCCGACGTGGATGGTCCTGCTCGGCGTCGGCAAGCTCGTGGGCCTCTTCGACCACGGCCTGCTGTTCGGCATCCCGGACTACGTGCTGTTCCCCAAGGCGCTGGGCCTGCTGTTCACCGGCGGCGTCCTGACGGCCTGCTACATCGCCGCGAAGCAGATCTTCACCCGCTTCGCCTGGCTCGCGACGCTGGTCGTCGGCCTGACGCTGGCGACGATCCCGTCGTACGTCATCTGGGTCGTGTCCGGCCTCGAGAACTCGCTGTTCGCGTTCGCGGTCGTCACCCTCGGCGTGACGCTGTTCGTCTCGGTGAAGCGGGACAAGCTGCTGACGCCGAAGGTCGCGCTGGGGGCGGGCGTCATCGTGGCCTTCGCCGCGCTGACCCGGCCGGAAGGCCTGATCTACGCGGGCGCGTACCCGCTGGCCGCGCTGTTCCTGCTGCGGTCCGGGCTGTTCTGGAAGAGCTTCCGGTTCGCGCTGCTGTCGGTGGCGGCGTTCGCCGTGCCGTTCGGTGCGTACGTCGTCTGGCGGCACGCGGAGTTCGGCCGGCTGCTGGCCAACCCTTCGGTGGCGAAGCAGCAGGGCCTGCCCGGCTTCGACGCCGTGAAGCGGCCGTTCGAGCTGGTCGCCTACGCGGGCTGGGCCGGCGTGGTCGTGCTGGCGCTGGTGATCGTGTTCGCGCTGGTCAAGGCCCCGTGGCGGCGTCCGCTGATCGCGTTGCTGGTGCCGCTGGGGCTCGGGGTCGTCGCGTACGGCGTGATGGTCGCCGACTGGATGTACCAGCACCGGTTCGCCAGCCCGATCTGGCCGCTGGCCGTCATCGCGGGCACGCTGTCGGCCGGTGAGCTCCTGCGCCACCGGCGGGCGCTGCTGCGCGTCGGCGTGGTCGTGGTGCTGATGGGCGCGTTCGTCCCGTCGGGCATCGGGTTCGCGGCCTCGGCGGACAAGTTCGCGGACAACCCGAACATCACGGCGTGCCTGGTGGCCGACCGGTTCGGCCGCACCTTCAACACCTACGCCGACATCCTCGGCCTGCCGAAGGCGTCGCTGCTGCTGCCGGACCTCGGCGGCTCGTCGATGACCAGCAGGCTCGAGCTGGTCGACATGGCGGGCCTGGTCAACAAGCCGATCGCCGACCTGGTGCACGACAACGACCTGCGGGGTCTCCGGAACTACGTGTTCGACACCGTGAAGCCGACGTTCATCCACTCGTGGGGTCCGTGGGCGGCGGGCAACGGCATCGCGCTGGACCCGCGGCTCGACCGCGACTACGTGCTGATCTACAGCTCCCCGATCGAGGGCCTCCGCAACGGCGACTGGGTCCGCCGCGACGTGGCCACCGACCCGGCCAAGCTGAAGGCGGCGCAGGACTACGCGGCGAAGACGGCCCCCGAGGTGGCGGCCAACCGCTTCGGCGGCCCGCTGGACGACTGCGGCCCGACGATGAAGCCGGGCCAGACGATCGCGATGCCGGGCTGATCCGCGCAACTCGCGTGATCAGACCCGTAACCAGCGTGATCGAGGCCGGAACTCGCCAGTTACGGCTTCGATCACGCGAGTTACGGCTTCGATCACGCGAGTTACGGGTTACGTCGTCAGGCTGAGGCCGAGCCAGAGGGCGACGGTCGCCGCGGCGAGGCACAGCGGGGTCGTGATGGCGCCGAGGGCGTGGAACGTCCTGGCCGACGGGTGTTCCGGGAGGGTGCGGCGCCAGAGCAGCGTCGCCAGGGAACCGAGGTAGCTCGCGTTCGGGCCGATGTTGACGCCGAGCAGCACGGCCAGCAGCACGCCGGGCGCGGGGTGCGGGCCCAGCACCGACAGCAGGATCAGCGTCGCCGGGAGGTTGTTGACCAGGTTGGCCAGCAGCGCCGCCACCCCGGCCGCGAGCAGCAGGTCGACCAGGCCGGTGGACGCCGGCAGGACGTCGCGCAGCAGGCCGCCGAGGACGTGTTCCGACACCGCCTCGACCACGACCGCGAGTCCCAGCACGAACAGGCACAGCTGCGGCGCCGCCTCGGTGACCAGCTGCCACGGCTGGATCTTGCCCCCCGCGAGCGCCCGCACCCCGAGGACCAGCGCGGCGAGCGCGGCGATCCACACCGGCTCGACGTGCCCGAGCTGGCCCACCGCGAACCCGACGAGGGTGAGCGCCAGGATGACGAGCGCGAACGTCGGCGGCTCCTGGTGCTGCCGCGGCTCGGCGGTGTCCCGCGGGCGGAGGTCCACGGCGAAGAACCGCAGGAAAACGACCAGTTCGATGGCGATGGTGACCAGCCACGGCAGGGCCATGAGCGCGGTGAACCCGGCGAACGTCAGCCCCGACGCGGCGAAGGCCAGCAGGTTGGTCAGATTGGACACCGGCAGCAGCGTCGACGCGGAGTTCGCCAGGTGCGCGCACGCGTAGACGTGCGGCCGGGCGGGCAGTTCCAGGCTCGTCGCGGTCGCGAGGACCACGGGGGTGAGCAGCACGACGGTGGCGTCCAGGCTGAGGATGGCGGTGACCCCGGCCGCGGCGGCGAAGGTCAGCACGAGCAGCCGCCGCGGCCGCCCGTGGCACGCCTCGGCGAGCCGGCTGCCGAGCCAGGAGAAGACGCCGTCCACACTGGCCAAAAAGGACAAAAGGAGGATGGCGGCCAGAAAGCCCAGCGTCGGCAGGATTTCCACGGTCCGATGCCCGGCCGCGGCGGGCCGCACGAGCCCCAGCAGCAGCGCGAGCCCTGCGGCCGGAACGGCGGCCACGGCCTCCGGCCAGCCCCGCGGCCGGACGATCGCGAAGAGCAGTACGCCGGCCAAGAGCACCAGGCTTCCCGCGCCTGCCCAGAAGTTCACCTGTGCACGCTAACCTCGGACGCACGGACCCCGCGGGGGCGCCCCCCCCGTCTTCCACGCTACCGGCAGGCACCGACAATTCGGCGCGCCGAACGTCGTGAACGACTCGTTCATGACGCCGGACGAGGTGAACGGGTCGTTCACGACACGCTTCGGCGAGGGCATGCGCTGCCGGAGTCCCGGCCCCGCGTCCGTGCCGGACCCCGGGCCTGCTCGCCGCGGAGGCCGGTTTTGCCGGTACCCCCGGGTAGCGTGGAAATCGGGGGCAGCTCAGCCCAGTGTCCGAAGTGGACTCAGAAGCGGACTCAGCTGCCGCGCTGCGACTTCGCCAACGCGCCGCCGAGTTCCGCACGTCCCGGGATGCCCAGCTTGCGGTAGGCGCCGGACAGGTGCAGCTCCACCGTCCGCCGCGTCAGGTGCAACGCCGTCGCGATCTCGCGGTTGGTCAGGCCCTGGGCCGCCATCACCGCGATGCGGTTCTCCTGCCGGGTCAGGCCGTGCTCGTTGTCCTTCGCCGGGGTCAGCGCGCGCCGGGCCGAGCGCAGCTCCTCCGCCGCTCGGCGGGCCAGGGGGCGGGCTCCGCAGTGCTCGCTCAGCTCCACCGCCTGCCGCAGGGTTTCGATGGCCTTTTCGGACTGGCCGTGCCGTGCCTGCAGCGTGCCCAGCTCGGTCTGGGCCGTCGCGAGCTGCAGCCGGGCCGGTGACGACCGCAGCGTCGTGATCGCCTTGCTCAGCGCCCGCTCGGCTTCGTCGTCCTCGCGGACCAGGCCGAGCGTCGTCAACGCCGTGCCGAGCGGGCGGGCCGCGCCCCAGCGGGCCGAGGCGTTGATGTCCTCTTCGGCCAGCCGCGCCGCGTCGTCGGCCTGGCCGAGGGCCAGCGCCGCCCGCGCCGCGTGCGCGCGCCACGGCACGAAACCCGGGAACCGCATGCCGTGGTGCGCGAGCCGCCGCCCGCAGCTGAGCAGGTCCTCGAAGCCGAAGCGCGTGTACCCCGTCGCGACGCGCAGGCGGCCCCGCGCGTACAGCAGGTACGTGTGGGTGAACAGGCCCTGGCTGGCGACGAAGTCCATCCGGTCCAGCAACGACGTCGCCGCCTCGAACCGGCCCAGGTCCACCCAGCATTCGACGAGCTTCGCCGCGCACAGGACGCCGATCGGGCAGGTCGTCGTCCCGCCGCGCTCGTCGAACCGGCGCAGCAGCGACTCGAAGTGGACGCTCGCCCGCTGCAGGTCCCCGCTGGCCTGCAGCGCGATCCCGCGGGCCAGGGTGGGCAGCGCGCCGTGCGGCACGTGCACGTCCCACGGTTCGCGCTCGACGTCGAGGACCCGGCACAGCCGGTCGACGTGCGCCGGCTCCTCCGCCAGGACCGCGGTGGCCAGCGTGAAGAAGTAGTGCTGCTCGAACAGCTCGCCGTCGTCGCCGCTCGGCCTCCGGGGGCTCCCGGCGGGGTCGCCGGCTTGGCTCAGCGCGTCCGCGAAGTGCCCGACCGCCTCCTGCGCCGATTCGCCGCTGCGGACGGCGTCGAGCGCCAGCAGCGCGGAGCGGCTCCGCTGCGCCGCCGGGTCGGTCAGCGGCGCCCACTGCTCCTCGAAGTCGCGGAACTCCGGCGGCGGGCCGAGCCTGCTCCCGGCCTCGGCGAGGTAGGTCATGCACAACAGCGGCCAGACGGCGTCCGGGCCGCCGGCGTCGAGCCGCGCCGCGATCTGGCCCGCCGCGCTGATCCCGAGCCGGGCGTCCTGGCCGCCGCAGAGCGACAGCAGCATCGCGGAGGCGATGTGCGCGGCCGTGTCGCGGTTGCCGACGGTGTCGACGGCCTCCCGCACCCGCTTCGCCGCGCCGGGCGGGTCGAACTGGAACTCCGCGTGGGCGAGCTGGAGCAGCACGGCCATCCGGCGCCCGGACGTCAGCCGTTCCTCCAGCGCCCGCCGCAGGTGCGCCGCGGCCAGCTCGGCCCGCCCGGAGAACACGGCGTCGCGCGCGCTCAGCCGCAGCACGTCCACCGCCCACGGGATCCGGATCGACGTCGCTTCCAGCAGGTGGGCGGCGACGCGCTCGGCCGGCGCGCCCGCCTCCGCCAGCAGCTTCGCGGCCCGGGAGTGGTTGACCGCTCGCGTGGTCTGCGGCATGTCCTTCAGCAGGGAGTTGCGGACGAACGAGTAGGTGAGCGTCGGCTGGCTGCTGTTGTTCAGCACGTGCAGCCGGACCATGGTGTCGATCGCCTGCAGCGCTTCGAGCTCGTCGACGTCGGCGAGCCGGGCCAGCAGGTCGAAGCCCGCGTCCTCGCCGAGGATCGCCGCCGCGTCCAGGATCGCCGGAGCGTGCGGGAACTCCTGCATTCGCGTGTGGAGCACCTGCCCGATCAGCGAGGAGCCGAGCTCGTGCGGGTCCACGCCGGGGAGGAGCCGCGGCCGCAGCGCCTGCAGCAGAACCGGGTTGCCGCCGGTCGCCTCGCGGCAGGCCGAGGCGAGCTCCCCGGGCGCGAGGCCGAGGATTCCCGCCGCGGCCGCGTCGCCGACGCCGTTCAGCGTGATCCTGACCGGCGTGCTCCCCACGATGTCCAGCAGCGCGACCTCGCGGTGCGGGGGATACCCGACGACGGAGGTGAGCGTGATCAGCACCGGCAGGTCGACGACGCGGTTGCGGATGTAGGCCAGGCACCGCAGGGACCAGGCGTCGGCCAGGTGCACGTTGTCGATGCCGAGGAACAGCGGGCGCTTCCCGGCCGCCTCGCGGACGATCCGGAAGAAGAGTTCGAGCGCTTCGCTCTCGCCGGCCGGTCCGCACAGCTCGGTGACGGGCGGGCTCGGTGCGCCCGGGTCGTCCAGCGCGTCGGCCAGCTGACGGGCGACCCCGCCGGGCAGGTGGCTCTCCAGGCGCGACCCGGTGGCGATCGCGACGGTGAAGCCCGCGTCGGCGGCCAGCGCCGCGGCGGCGTGGAGCGTGGCGCTCTTGCCCATGCCGAACTCGCCGACCAGGACCGCGCTGGCGGCCGTGCCGCCGAGAACGGCGGGGAAGAGGCTGGTCAGGCGGTTGAGCTCGGGCTCGCGGCCGGGGAGCCGCAGGGCGGGACGCTTCGGTACCGAAGCCCCGCTGACGGGGTTCTCGGGATTTACTTCGGTATCCACCGTAAGGACTTTCATGTTGGGTTCGGGCAGACTACTGGAAACCGGCCCACCACGGGAGTGGAGCGCGGTGACCTGGGGAAACCGCCCGGGAACCCGTTACGGCCGGCAGAGCGCCCCACGACGCAGGTCCACCACCAGAGCAGGGGAGACGATGTACGCAGCCGATGCGACCCGGATCTTCCCGGCGACGGGGCGGGCCACGCCCAGGGCCGTCACGGCCATCCCCAGCACGAGCAGCAGCAGCGGGCCGGCCACCGAGCCCCGACGGTGCGCGTACGGCTTTCCGGCCGCGCCGTCGCCGGGAGGCCGGTAGCGGCCGGCCGGTCCGCCGCGGGGGAGCCAGCCGAGCCGGGCCGCTTCGGCCAGCGCGCCGGCCACCGGGCCGAACCCGGTGACCCGGGCCCGGCAGCGGGCGCAGCCGAGAAGGTGTTCCTCGAACTCTTCCGGATCGTCCAGGACGCCCAGCCGGTAGGCCGCGGCGTCGGCGTGCCGCCCCCTCATCGCACCGTCACTTCCCCGAGCGCCTTCCGCAATTGCCGCATCGCGGTGTACAACCGCGATTTCACCGTTCCCTCGGGAATTCCCAGAATTGCGGCCGCCTGCCGAACGGTGTTTCCGGCGAGGTACGTCTCGTAGATGACGGAACGGTATTTCTCGTCGAGTTCGACCAATGCCCGGGAAATCGTTAGCGCGGCTAACGAGCTGTCGGTGCGGTCGGCGGACTCGGCGTTTTCCGGGATCTCCAGGGCGACCTCCTGCGGGCGGACCCGGCGGTTTCTCCAGCCGTCGATGACGATCCGCCGAGCCACCGTGAGCAGCCACCCGCGGAGCATTCCGGGCTCGCGTTCGAGCGTGCCGGAGTGCTGCCACGCGCGGATCATCGTCTCTTGCACCACGTCTTCGGTCCACTGCCGGTCGTGGTTGGTCAGGGCCATCACCTGCGAAAACAGGGTGGCGCGGAAGTCCTTGTAGAGCAACGGGACCAAGTCGTCGGGCTCGCCGAGGTCGACGTCGAGCGCCGTGGCGGACGAGGCGTAGCCGACCTGGCCGCGACTTTCTCTGCCCAGTGCTTCCATAAAGCTCGCAACCTCACCTGACTGGCGGACCGAGGGGTCATCGGAGCGTAGCGCAAAATCACTTAATAGACCATATGCATCAGTTTTCACACTCAATTAGCCGCCGAGGCGACGGCAGTCGTCATCAGTTGGTTCACAATGTGTCTTGTGATACACGTCACAGTCACTAAAAGGTGACGGTGAGAACCGGATCAGAGGTGCGGACCGTAGCTGTCCATGAGGACTCTTCGCGAAGGGACAACGGGGATGCCGCTCCGATTCGTGGCACTGCTGGCCGCCACGGCCGCGTTCGTGCTCGGCTGTGCTTTCCCGGCGTCGGCCGGGGAACTGCAGCAGACCGACCGCACCCTGCTCACCCGGCTGAAGCAGCACACGCTGTGGGCCGTGCCGTCGAGCAGGCTCGCCGCCGACCGCGCCACCAACCGGCGCGTCCGCGCCGTCGCCGTCCGCATCGCCGACGACCAGGCCCGCCTCGACGTCGCCCTCCGCGCGGTCGCCGACCGGCTCGCCGTCACCCTGCCGGGGGAGCCCACGGACGCCGAACGCGCCTGGGCGGGCGAGATCGCCGCGGACTCCGGTGACGCGTTCGACCGCGCCTACGTCAACCGGCTCCGCGCCGAGTACGGCACCCTCTTCGCCCTCGCCTCCGACGTCCGCGCCGGCACCCGCGACGACGACGTCCGCGCGTTCGCCCAGACCGCCGTCGACACCGCGCTCGGCCACCTGACGCTCCTGGAGAGCACTGGGCTCGCCGAGACCACGTCCCTGCTCGTCTCCGCCACCGAGGACGACACCCTCGGCGGCGGCGACTTCGCCCTCGCGGCCGTTTTCGTGGCGTTCGCCGCCGTCGTCACGTTCGGCCTGCTCCGCCTGCTCGGAACCCCCGGCAGGACCGCGCCGCGCACCCGGAGGTAAGCCGCCCCATGTCCCCCTCAGCCGCGCTGATCCCGGTGTCGCCGCACGACATCGGGATCGCCGAGGCGGCCACCCTGTCTGGCCGCCTCACTTACCTCTGCATGTGCCTGACGCTGTCCTGGGGCGTCCTCGCCGCCACCGGCTGGGTCCGCCGGTTCAGCGGCCAGGACGCGATCCGCACCGGGCACGTCCTGCTCGCCGCGTTCACCCTCGCCCTCGGCACCGTGCACGGGCTGACCTTCCTCTTCCTGGAGGACGACCCGGTCGGCGTCGCCGACCTGCTCCTGCCCTTCTACGACGGCACGCCGCGGCACGCGCTGGGCATCGCCGGCCTCGAGCTCGTGATCGCCGTGTCCGTGACCGCGGGCCTGCGGCGAGGCACCCGCGAAGGCCGCTGGCTGCGGTTCCACCAGGCCGGTTACCTCGCCATCGGCCTGCTCGCCGTGCACGCCTGGCTCGGCGCCGTCTCGAGCGGGCACCTCGCCCTGGTCTGGCTCGCCGGCATCACGCTGCTCGTCCCGCCGGTGCTGCTGTCGGTCCTGCGCGTGCTGCCCGCCCGGGTCCTCGCCCGCGCCGGGCTGGTCACGGCACCGCCGGCCGAACCCGGCGCCGAGCCCGCCACCCTGCGCGTCGACGTCGACAGCCACCGCTGCCACGCCTACGGCGTCTGCCAGTCCGAGGCGCCCCAGGTCTTCCAGCTCGGCCAGGACGGGCAGCTCGAGTACGAGAAACGCCCGCTCGCCCAGCTCGCCCCGAACATCCAGGCCGCCGCGCGCGCCTGCCCCATGAGAGCCATCCACCTGTTGGGAGCCACCCGATGAGCGAACGCATCGTCATCGCCGGAGCCGGCCTCGCCGGCCTGCGCGCCGCCGAACGGCTGCGCGAACTCGGCTTCGACGGCGAAGTCGTCGTCCTGGGTGCCGAACCCGGCATCGCCTACCACCGCCCGGCCCTGTCCAAGCAGCTCCTCACCGGCGCGGTCAGCCGGGCCGACACCCTCCTCGCCGACCCCCTCGAAGTCGACGCGGAATGGCGGTTCGACACCCCGGTCACGGCGGTGTCGCCCCAGAAGCAGGTCGTCCACCTCCGCGACGAGGAACTGCCCTACGACGGCCTGATCATCGCCACCGGCGTCGAACCCCGCCGCATGCCCGGCGCGCCGCACGGCCACCCGCGCGTGGTCGTAGTCCGCACCCTCGCCGACACGATCGCCCTCCAGCGCGCCCTCGCCTCGAACCCCGGCCCGGTCGCCGTGATCGGCGACGGCTTCATCGGCTGCGAAGTCGCGTCCAGCCTGCGGGAGATGAACCGGGACGTCGTCCTCTTCGGACGGTCGAGAGCGCTGCTGGCCGACGTCCTCGGCCCCGACATCGGCGACTGGCTCACCGCGCTCCACACTGCCCGCGGCGTCCACCTCGAACTCGGCACGACGATCCGCCGCTGGCGTCCCGCACCCACCCACGTCGGCCTCGAGTTCGCCGACGGCCGCGCCCTCGAAGTCGCCTGCGTCGTCGTCGCGGTGGGCAGCGTCCCGGCCGTCTCCTGGCTCCGCGGCGCCAAGCTCCCCCTCGACGACGGCGTCGTCTGCGGGCCCACCTGCCACGTCGTCGGCTCCTCGACGATCGTCGCCGCGGGCGACGTCGCCCGCTGGCCCAACCTGCGCTTCGACCCGGCCCCCCAGCGCGACGAACACTGGCTCAACGCCGTCGAAATGAGCCGCGCCGCCGCCCAGAACCTCCTCGCCGGCCCCCAGGGCTCCCCGGCCTACACCCCGGTGCCCCGCTACTGGTCCGAACAACACGGCGTCCGCATCCAGGTCGCCGGCCGGCCCGCGCTCGCCACCGACACCGTCCTGCTCGAATCCCCTGTCCCCGGCACCCGCCCGATCACCGGCTTCGTCCGGAACGGCAAGCTCGTCGGCCTGATCGGGCTCGACAGCCCCGCCGCCGTCCTCCACTGGACCGCCGAACTCGCCCGCCAGCACCCCGCGCCCGCCGAACCCCCGCCCGAAGTCCGGCCCCGCCACCACAGCGAGGCCGTGGCCGGGTACTGAGCTACCATCCAGCCTGCGGACGAGCTGGCAGGGCGGTCGCGAGCCGGGGCGACCCGGTCCGAGGAAAGTCCGGACTCCGCAGGGCAGGGTGGTTGCTAACGGCAACCCGGGGTGACCCGCGGGACAGTGCCACAGAGAACAGACCGCCCCGGTCCGTGTGCTTCATGAGGACCGGGGTAAGGGTGAAACGGTGGTGTAAGAGACCACCAGCATCCCGGGCGACCGGGGTGGCTAGGTAAACCCCACCCGGAGCAAGGCCAAGAGGGAGCTCTCGAGCTCCTGCGCAGGCGTTCGAGGACGGCCCGTCCGAGCCTGCGGGTAGGCCGCTGGAGCCTGCCGGCAACGGCAGGCCGAGATGGATGGCCGTCGCCCCGGAAGCCGCAAGGCGACCGGGGAACAGGATCCGGCTTACATGCCAGCTCGTCCGCACCCAGCCGTGTCCGTCCCTGTGGTGCGACGATCTTCGGTTCCCCCGCGGGGTTACTCGGTAGTAGGGTGCCGCTATGGCGGGTGACGAGCAGCGGTTCAAGGCGGCCTTCGACTCTTTGCACGCTCTGGTGTACTTCGCGCCGGAGGTCGACGCCGCGTTCGCCGGGGCCGGGCTGCGGCCGGGGCGGATGCCGTACTTCGCCGGGCGGAGTGCCGCCATGGGGGCCGTCGGGCCCGAGGTCGTCGCCGCCACCTTCTACAACTTCAACCCCGAGGTCGTCGCCCGCACCATCCCGCGGGCCTGGACCCTGGCGACGCCCGAGCAGGTGCTCGAGGCGCGGCTGGCCGGCGTCGGCAAGGCGCTCACGCGGCTGCTCGGCGACCACGTCAAGAGCGACGAAGCCGCCGAGGCCGCCGAACTCGCCCGCGAAGCCACGGCGGGGTGCCGCGCGGAAGGCCGTCCGCTCTACGCCGCCCACGCCGGGCTGGCCTGGCCGGGAGAGCCGCACCTCGTTCTCTGGCACGCCGTCACGCTGCTTCGCGAGCACCGCGGCGACGGGCACATCGCCGCTCTCGTGCTCGAAGGGCTCAGCGGGCTCGAAGCGCTCGTCACCCACGGCGCCACCGGACGCGGGTTCGTCACCGCCGCCGCGAAGCTCACCCGCGGCTGGAGCGACGAGCAGTGGAGCGCCGCCGAGAGCGCGTTGAAGGACCGCGGCCTCCTCGACGCCGAGGGCGCGCTCACCGACGCGGGCCTCGCGCAGCGCGACCGCGTCGAGACCGCCACCGAGACGGCCGCGCGGGGGCCGTGGGACCACCTGGGACCCGAGAAGACCGCCCGGCTCGAAGAGCTGTGCCGCGGTCTCAGCGTCCGCGTCGTCGAGGCCGGCGTCTTCCCGGCGGACGTTTTCGCCCTGGGCCGGCCCTGATCGACCAAGATCACGCTATGTAGTGAAAATCGCGTGAAGTGCTGAGCCCCCTGTGACGGACAGCGAGGGCGGTCAAGATCGAGATGGTGTCCGACCGGCCGCGGGGCCGTCACAGAGCGGACTCGTGGGACGCGGCCGTTCGTGTCGTGTCACACTGTTCCGGGCCGCACAACGGCTCGAGTGCCAGTACCCACAGTGAGCAAATCCCGGGCATTGGGGTGAGTTCGTCAGCACACTGAGAAGTATGGGTGGCCGGGGTTCAACCCGAGGGCCCTTGCCGCGATGATGGTGGGCGTGGAGTTTTCGTGTGCCGTGCGGACTGCATCGGTTGAGGAGCCAGCCGATGTCTACTCTGCGCGCTTTGACCACTACCCCTCGTAGCCTCCATGATGTTGTTCGAAGCACTGCCTGAGCCAGAACCGCGCGGCCCCCACCGCGCACCGGGAGTATCGCGATGATGACCTTGACCACCCTCGACACGCTGGCCGCCGGCGGTCAACTGGGCACGGGAAACGTGCGTCAGTGGCTGCTCGACAACGTCATCCCCCTGGTGCTGCTGTCCGTCGCCCTCCTGCTTCTCTGGCTGGGCGGCGGCAAGGGCGACAACGCCGGCGTCATGCGGCGGCTCGCCGGCGTGGTGATCGCGCTCGCCATCATCGGTCTCGCGGTCAGCGGCGCGGGCGTGAACGTGGGCCAGTGGATCGCCGGCCTGTTCACCGGCTGAGGCGGGCAGCGTGCGCATCAGGACCGATGACGAGGTTTACCGGGTCGACGCCGTGTGGCTCGGCCCGCCGAAAGCGACTTTTCCCTGGAGAGCCCGGTACGTCGCCTGGCTCATCGGCATCCCGGCGTTCTTCGTCGTCCTCGGCATCGAACGCTGGGCGGGGTGGAGTTTCGGGTTCTTCTCGACGGCGTGGGCGTTCGTCGCCACCATCGTGATCACCCGGCTGCTGACGGCCAAGATCAGCCACGAGCGCCCGCTGGGCACCGTGGTTTCGATGGCCGGACGCGAGCTCAACACCCCCAGAGAGGTGACCACGGGCACGGGCGGCGCCGTCAGCGCCAGCCGCGTCCGGGTACGGGCCGAGCGCCCGCTGCCGAAGCACCGCCGGAGGCGGCAGTACCAGCACCACGGCGGGCCGCCGGGTGCCATCACCCAGGGAACACCACGAGCGCGCCGGAACCGCGGCAACGCGGCTCGGGCCGGGAGGTAGTCGTTGTTCGGTCGCGGCGCTAGCCGAGGAAAACGGGGTCGGGACGCACACTCGGGCGGATGGCAACCGCCCGAGCAGGTCCGCGCGTCGCGAAACGGCTCGGGGAACAAGGCTCGCCTGCCCGGTGAGCAGGCCATACCCGCGTATACCCCGTCGATCGCGGTGCGAAGCATCGACGGGCACCTGGTGCGCTCGGGGTACGAGGTCTACGCCTGGTATCGGCTCGCGCCGCAGCGCTGGTCGTTCCGCTCGGACTCGCAGCGGCGCGACCTCATCGCGGCCATCGCGGGCCAGTACGCCGAGCTGCAGGGCCGGTGGCTGCACCTGCGCGTGACGAACCGGCCGTACCCGATCCGGATGTGGGCCGAGGCGCACGTCTACAACGCCCACGGCCGCCCCAACGACGTCCCGGGCGCGTTGTCGTTCGACGACTACCTGATCGGCGAGCAGCAGCAGCTGATGGGCCGCTCGATGGCCGAAAAAGAGGTCTACATCGGCGTCCAGGTGCAGACGCGGCGGATGGTCGACCGCGCGGTCGAGCGGGCCGCGCCGGTGCTGCGCAAGATCCTGCCCGAGGCCGTCGACGCCGAGCTGGCCGCACTGGACTCCGAGGTCGAGCACCTCGACCAGGTCATCGGCAGCGCCGGGCTGGAAGGCCGTCCGGTGCACGCCGAGGAGATGTCCTGGCTGATGCACCGGTCCTGTTCGCTGGGCCTGCCCGCGCCGCGGAACATGCCCGCCGTGCCGGGCGCCGCGTGGGAGCCGGAGGACCTGGCCAGCTTCACCGACGCCGCCGACTTCTACGCCGAGCCGTACGCGCCGACGGTGACCGTCCGCGGCCGAACCGGCTCCAACGCCGGCGTCTCGCGGCACCTGGCGATCCTGACCGTCGGGCAGATGCACGGCCTGCAGATCCCCGAGGTCGACGACCCGTGGATCCAGCACGCCGACCGGCTGCCCGCCGCGGTCGAGGTGTCCGCGCGCATCTACGTCCGGCGCCCCGAGGAAGTGGCCGGGGAGCTGCAGCGGCAGATGAACAAGGTGCGCTCGCAGGTCAAGCACTACACCGACGAGCACGAGCTGGAGCCACCGCAGTCGCTGTCCCGGCAGGCCGGGCGGGTGCTGGAGATCGACGACGAGATGACGTCGGGCTTCACCGCGCTCGCCACCCGCGTGCGGTCCTGGTGGCGGCTGGCGGTGTCCGGCCCGACCGAGCGCGACGCGCTGCGCCTGGCCCAGCAGCTGCTCGACCTGTACAAGCCGAAGATCGCCATCGAGCACCCCGAAGCCCAGTACGCGCTGGCCAGGGAGTTCATCCCCGGCGAGCCCCTGGCGTCGGCGGCGTACATGCGCCGCGGCTCGGTGGTCTGGGCGTCCTCGGCGGTCCCGACGGCGACCGCGGAGGTCGGCGACCGCCGCGGCATCCTGCTCGGCGAGACGTGCACGGCGACCCGCCGCCCGGTGGCCTGGGACCCGTGGATGGCCCAGGAAATCCGCGACGGCTCCGGTCTGACCGCGATGGTGGCGGGCCTGGGTGGTGGTAAGTCGTTCCTCGGCGGCGGCATCGTCTACAAGACGCTGCGGGCCGGGGCGAGCTGGACGATCCTCGACCCGTCCGGCCCGTTGTCGCGGCTGTGCGACCTGCCGGAACTGCGGCCGTACGCGCGGCCGATCAACCTGCTCAACGCCCAGCCGGGGATTCTGAACCCGTACCGGGTGGTCGCCGAGCCGCTCATCGAGCACTTCATGGACGAGGACGACCCCGAGCGCTCCTGGCGCCGCGAAAAAGCCCTCGCGGGCGCGACGCGGCGCCGTCTGGTGCTGGACGTCCTGTCCGGTGTGCTGCCGTACGAGGTGTCGCGGATGGCGCAGACGCGGATCGTGCTGCTGCGCGCGGTCCGCGCGGTCGGCGGCCGCTTCGATGCGGATCCCGGCCAGGTAATCGATGCGCTCCGGCGGGATTCTTCGGAACACCACGAGCACGCGGGCGTCGTCGCGGACTTCCTCGACGAAATGCGCGAGCGGATGGCGCTGCTCATCCCGGAGACGGATGCGGACCCGTACTCGGAAACCCGTGACGACCGCCTGACGGTGCTGACGATGGCGGGCCTGACCCTGCCGAAGGACGGCGTCCCCCGCGAGTACTGGACGGACGCGGAGTCCCTCGGCGTCGAGATGCTGAACCTGGCGGCGTGGCTGACCCAGCGGTCGGTGTACGAGAAGCCGAAGGACATGCGCAAGGGCGTCTGGATCGACGAGGCGTTCTTCCTGTCGGAGGTCCCGACCGGGCGTGTCCTGATGAACCGCTTCGCGCGTGACTCGCGGAAGTGGAACGTCCGGGTCCTGCTGTCGTCCCAGATCCCGGCGGACTTCCTGAAGATCCAGGGTTTCGTGACCCTGCTGGACTCGGTGTTCGTCGGCCGTCTCGACGACGACGACGCCCAGGCGGACGCCCTGCGGCTGCTGAAGGTCCCGGTGGGCGTGGGCTACGAGCAGGTCGTCGCGGCGCTGGGCCGCCGCCCGGGCGCGCAACAGCGCGGCTTGGAGCGGGACGTCGAACCTCGCCAGTTCATCTTCGGCGACGGCGCCGGGGGCGTGGAGCGCATCCGCGTCGACTTCTCGGGCCCGCACCTGGATCACCTGCGGTCGGTCATGGACACGACGCCGGGCTCGAAGGACGCGGCCAAGCCCCGCCCGGGCCACGAGCTGGCGCGGCCGAAGACGGAGGAGAAGAAGCCCTACGTCGCGGTGCCTCCGGAGGACGACATCGAGCTGGAGCAGGACTTCGAACTGGCGGCGGAACTGGAGGTCGGCCTCGCCGACGAGAACCTCCTGGGCGCCCCGGACCCCTTGGCATCGGAGACAGGCGAGGTGGAGGGCGGCGTCCAGCCGTCGAACGGGCAACAGCACGCCCGAACCGGAGGAAAGGGCGGCACCGGCCGGGACGCCGCATGAACGCGGCCCGGGAACGAGGCATGCGTGCCGATCGGGGCGCGAGCCCCGGCCACCGGGCCGTGGGCAGCCGCGCCGGCGCTGAAGCCGCTCCCGCCGCGGCCTCGCGGGTCACCGCGGAGGGGGCGGCATGAACACCCTGCTGACGTTGGCGGTGCTGCTGACGCTGGCCGCCGCATGGCACGCGCTTAAGCGCCGCATCAAGCAAGGCCCACCGGCCCGGCGTGTGCCGAGCCGGAAGGCCACCATGTTCGCCGTCATGCTGGTCCTCGGCCTGCAGGCCATCGCCACGGCCCCCGCGGCCAGCGCGGCGGCGTGCGGCGAGGCGCCGAACCCGGAACGCCCGGGTGCCGGGATGGTCGGCGCGATCGATCCGCCGGAGGGCCACGGCGAGCCGAACAGCGCCTACATCGACTACGGCTACGCCGGCATGGTCTGGAACACCTTCGAGACCAACTGCACGGCGGTGAACCTCACCCCGCCTGGGTCCACTTTGGACACCTGGGGTGGCAACCAGCTGTTCAACCTGGGCAAGAACATCGTCGGCGCTACGAACTCGCTGCACTACACGGTGCTCGAAGGCGGCTTGCTGAACCCGATCTACAACGCGGTGAAGTCGGGCGCCGAAAAGGTCTACAACAACATCTACGCCCAGCTGTTCGGGCTGGTGGCGCTGATCCTCTCCATCATGATGTTCCGCAACATCTGGCGGGGTGACCTGGCCGCGGTCAGCAAACGGGCGCTCTACGCGCTGGCCGGTGTGTGGCTGGCGGCGTCGTCACTGGCGATGCTGCGGTACTTCGATCCGATCGACAAAGCGATCGTCCAGACCACCACGAACATCCAGGCGGGGTTCGTCGACGAGAGCGGCGACCGGATCGTCCGCGACATCCTGCCGACCCAGCTCCACACGCAGATCGTCTACAACAACTGGCTGCGCGGGGAGTTCGGCACGCCGTCGGCGCCTCAGGCCGGGCAGTACGGGAAGCCGTTGCTCGACGCCCAGGCGTTCACCCGCAACCAGCTGGTGAACGGCGACGACGGGAACCAGGCCGTCATCGACGGCAAGAAGAACGCCTACAAGGACATCTCCACCAAGCTCGGCCCCGCCACCGGCTACTTCACCGGCGAAGCCGGCGGCCGCATCGGCGCGGGGTTCCTGTCCCTCGGCCAGGCCCTCGTCTACTCGCTCTTCCAGCTGCTGGCGAAAGCGTCAGTGCTGCTGGCCCAGGTCCTCATCCGCCTCTTCGCGCTCACCGCGCCGCTGATCGGGCTCGTCGCCCTGCTGCACCCGGAGATCCTGCGCCGCGTGCTCAAGGTCGCCGGCGGGGTCGCCTTCAACCTGGTCGTGCTCTCGGTGCTCGCCGGGGTGCACGCCCTTCTCCTGCAAGCCATCTTCGACGCCGGCAACTCGCTGAACATGCTCACGCAGATGGTCCTCGCCGGGCTCATCACCGTGCTGCTGTTCATGGTCGGGCGGCCGGTGCGGCGGCTGTGGCAGATGGTCGAAATGTCGGTCAGCATGGTCGGCGCCGCCGTGCCGTCGCCAGGGGGCGGGATCTTCTCCCGCTTCAAGCGCCGCCAGAACGGCCCGACGCCCCAGGACGACTTCTGGCAGAACGTGCGCGACACCGACGACGTCGTCGACGGCGAACAGCGCGGGCCGATGGGTGCCACCGTCGGCGGTGGCCGGTTCCGGCCGGAAGCCACGATCATCGCCAACGCCCAGCGCCTCGACAACCACTCCGGCGCCTCGCGCCCGGCCGCGGCCTGGTCCGGCGCGTGGCCGGGGGCTGTGGGAGGCGGTGGCTCCGCGGGTGCGCTGCCCGCGGGCGGGCGGCCCGGTGCCCCGGTGTTCGGCCAGTACAACCCGGCCAACGGCGACCCTGGCGACTACGTCGTCGTCGGGGCGGGTGGCCGTCCGACGACGCGGAACGAGAGCCGGCGCGTCGACACCTCGCCGGTGGCCGATCGGCGCTGGAGCGACGAGCCCGAGCCCGTTGTCGTGCCCTCCGACCTGCGTACTCCGGAATCGAACTTCAGCGACTACCCGTCGCCGGACGCGGCGCGGACGCCGGGCGCGCGTGCCCAGCCGCGCCGCGTCGATCCCGAAGTCGTCGCCGGCAAGCCGGTCTTCGTGCTCTACCGGCCGTCTCGGGGCATCGAGGTCCGCGAAGAACCCCGTGACACCGACCAAGCGATGGGGCGGTGACCGATGCCGATCCGCACCAACCGCGGCCGCGCCGCGGTCTACCGCCGCCTGTGGGGCTGGCCGCTGCGCTCGCCCCGCCACCTGATGGGCACGCTGGTGTTCCTGGCGATCCTGGTCACCGCGCTCGGCATCGTGCTGCCGAAGGTGGTCGGCAAACCGCAGGCCAAGGCGTCACCCGGCACCGGGACGACCACGTCCGTCTCGACGACCCCGCCGGCCGTCGCCGCGCCGGTGCCGACGTCGAACCTGCCGACGCGGCTGTCGACGCCGCTGGTCACGCCCACCCCGGTGCCGCCGAACGAGGACGCCCTCCGCGTCGCCAAGCAGTGGGCCGCGGCCTGGGTCGACCACCCGGCGGGCATCACCTCCGCGCAGTGGCTCGCGCAGCTGAAACCCTTCACCACCGACGAGTATCTGCCGGTGATGTCGACGGTCGACCCGGCGAACATCCCGGCGACGAAGGTCACCGGTGAGCCGGTGGTCAGCACGTCGTACTCCAGCTCGGTGCAGCTGACCATCCCGACCGACGGCCCGAAGCTGGCCATCACGGTGGTGAGCACCAACGCCGGCTGGCGGGTCGCCGACTACGACCAGGCGACCTGACCGTGCGGCGCCTGGGGCTCTGGCTGGGACTGGTCGTGTTCGTCGCGATCGGCGCCCTGGTCGTGACCGCAGTCGCCGCGAAGGTCGTCATCGACAACCAGCAGGCCCAGGCCCGGGGCGTGTCGCTGATGAGCTGCGACGCCTCGGTCGGGCCGACCCAGCCCGGCCAGGGCGAGCGCGGCACGGTCGACGCGTCCAAGCTGGACGACGAGCAGCGCGGGATCGTCGCGCTGATCGTCTCGATCGGCAAGCAGCGGTCACTGGCGCCGCGCGCGTGGCAGGTCGCGATCCAGGCCGGGATGACCGAGTCCGGGCTGCACAACCTCACCTACGGCGACCGCGACTCCCTCGGCATCTTCCAGATGCGCCCGTCGATGGGCTGGGGCACGGTGGCGCAGGTCACCGACCCGACTTACGAGGTCAACAAGTTCTACGACGTCCTGCTGGGCGTGCCGGACTGGCAGAACAAGCTGCCGGGCGACGCCGCGCAGGCCGTCGAGCGATCGGGCTTCCCGAGCCGCTACCACAAGTGGGAGCCGATGGCGGCCACGCTGGTGGAGAAGGTCGGCCAGGTCGCCGACGTCGTCGGCTGCGGCACCGGCATGGGCGCCCTGCTGCCGCCGAGCCAGGCGGCCGCGCAGGCGATCAAGTTCGCGCTGGGCGAGCAGGGGAAGCCGTATGTGTGGGGCGCCACAGGGCCGGACGCGTACGACTGCTCGGGACTGATGCTGCGGGCCTACGAGTCGGCCGGGATCATCCTGCCGCGCGTCTCCTACAACCAGTACCACGCCGGCGCGTTGCTGCCGGTGCGCGAGGCGCAGCCCGGTGACCTGCTGTTCCTCGCCACCAACCCGGCGGATCCCGACTCCATCCACCACGTGATGATGTACCTGGGCGACAACAAGGTCGTCGAAGCGCAGCAGACCGGCGTCCCGGTCCACATCCGAGCCTTCTCGTTCGACGAGCGCGAACTGGTACCGCAGGCGGTCCGCCCCGGCGTTTAGCATGGGTGAGAGACCCTTGACACGAGCAGGGGCCGGCGGGTTCGGCCGACAGCGGAACCGATTCACCCGACGTCGCGGCGCTTCCACGAGCAGGTGGCCGCGTACTGGCAGAGGATGAGCACGTGGGACGGAAATTCGGCAGGCGAGGCAAGGCCGGCGCGGGCGAGCCCCGGGACCCGGCGGCGCTGTTCGGCGCGCCCCAGCCGCCCCGGCAGCCGGCTCGCCCCGCGTCCAGCACCCCGCTCGCCGACCAGCTGGGCCAGGGGTACCCCGGTGTCGACGCGGGGTACGTCGTGCTGCCGCGTTCGCTGGCCGAGGGGATGTCGCTGCCGTGGCAGCACCAGATGGCGGCGCTGCTGGCCCAGTTCCACGCGGAGCACGCCGCGCTGGCGTGGCCGGTCTACCGGGTCGTGCCGTCGCGGTACGAGAAACTGGCGGACCTCGACGAGGAGCAGCTCGCGGAGGCGGGCTACCTGGTCGAGATGGACGCCGACGGCGAGATGGTCTACCGCGAGCGAAGCGGCCGCAAGGTCGACGACCCGCTGAACACGACGGTGCTGGTGTCCTGCCTGGACCCGATCCCGAAGCCGGCAGCTCGTCCTTCGCCACCGCCCCCGGGAGCCCCACCGGCGCCGGGCCAGGCGCCGGCCCCGATGAACATCGGCCCGGCACCGGTGTGGCGGACGGTGCCCCACCCACCACCGGGGCAGTCGGTACCGGGAACGCCGGAGCACCTGGCGCCGGCGTCCGAGCCACGCCCGGCGGCGCCGCCGGGGTGGGGTCGTCCGGAGGAAGCCGCACCGCCGAGTCAGGGTTGGGTGCCGGCAGAGGCTGCGTCGCCGTCGGGTGCGGCTTCGGCTCGCGTGGATGCTTCGCCGGTGACTGGTCCTCGCCACGACTCGGGTCCGGCTGCACCGGTCGCCGAGCCGGCGGAGCCGGAATGGTCGGTGCCGGCCGAATCGGATCCGCCGGGGCCGGTCAAGGCGCCGCAGTCCTTCCCGCGGCATGCCGCTCCGGAGCCGGCTGCGGCCACTGCGGAGGACGAGCCGCGGTCTCCGGTGACGGAACCCGTGTCCGGGCAGCCCGCGGAACAGCCCGTGGTCGAGCACGAGCCGGAGGAGATGCACCCGGAACCGTTGACGGCCGAATCACCGGCGGTCGACGAACCCGTTGCCGTGGGGGAAGCGGGTACAGAGCAAGCAGCGCAGCCGCCCGCAGCCGAGGCGGTGTCGACGGAGGCGGCTCGGCCGGAATCCGCTGAGCCTGCGGACCAGCCTGAGTTGATCGCACCGGCTGAGACCGGGACAAAGCCTGCCGAGACGCTCGCGCCGTGGACGGCGGCCCGGCCTGAGGTGGCCGCACCGCCATCGGCAGACACAGACCAAGCTGAGGCGGCCGCGCCTGCGCCGGCGGAACAGAATCCGGTCCACCCGGTTGTGCCGGAGTTCCAGTCTGGACCGCCCACGACGCCCCGGGGAATGCCCGCTGCGCAGCCGGAGCCGGCCAGCGTGGCGCAGGCATCGGAGCTGTCTACTGCGACGCCTGAGGAGACGGTCCCGCCTGCGGTGTCGTCGCAGCCGGCTGCCGCTTCGCAGCCGCAGGCGCCGCCTGCTGTTGCGCAGCCGCCGGAACCGGCTGCCGCTTCGCAGGATTCCGGAACCCCGCAGCCGCAGCCGCCTGCCGTTTCGCAGTCGTCGGAACCTCCGGCCGTTTCGCAGCCGACTGTTGTTTCGCAGGCGCCTGGTGATACCGCGCAGCAGCCCGCTGTTCCGCAGCCGCCGGTGTCGCCTGCCGCTTCGCAGCCGGCTGCCGCATCGCCGGGTCCTGGCGGCACCTCGCAGCCGCAGTCGCCGGTTGCGCCCCAGACCGCGTCTCCGCCGCCGCAGGCCAAGCCGGTCTTCCCCGGCCCGGAGTCGACCCCCCAGCCGTTCCCCGCCCGTCACGCCGCCCCGGCGCGTCCGGTCTTCCCGGGGCCCGGGACCATGCCTCCGGTACCCCCCGCGCCCAACGCGCGGCCGGTGTTCCCCGGGCGGGACACGCCTCTTCCGCAGCCTTCGCGGCAGGAACCCGCCACTCCGCCGCGCGGTACTCCGCGTGGCTGGTTCGACGAGCACCCCGAACAGAAGGACCCCGAAGAACCGCAGGACTTCGGCCCGACCGGCCAGCCGACCGAGATCCCGTACCGGTACAAGCGCTGACAGCCGGGCCGCCGGGTGCGAACCTGGGTACATGGCCAAAGACCCGAACCCGGACCAGGGGTGGTACTACAACACCCGCACCAACCAGGTCGAGCACCTCGAACGCAGCCGCAGCGTCGACCTGCTCGGCCCGTACCCGGACGAAGCCACCGCGCGCCGTGCGCTCGACATCGCCCGGGAACGCACCCGGAAGGCCGACGCCGCCGACGCCTCCTGGAACGACGACTAAGACGACTGGACCGCCAGCTGCGGGCTCAGCACGAACTCCGGGTCCACCTGCGAAACGAGGTCCGCGCCCGCCCAGGCCCGGGCGTTTCGCAGGTGGAACTCGACCGCTTGACGCTGGTAGCGAGCCCAGTCGCGCTGCTCCGCGTCGACCGTCGCGCGCATCGAGCTCAGCGTCTCCAGGTTGCGCGGCTCCAGCTCGGCGATCGGGCGGGCCGCGCCGCGCTCGGCCGCGCGTACGTGCCGCGAAGCCGACATCCACCCCAGCAGCGCGCCGCCGACCTGCTCCTGCAGGAACTCCACGTCTTCGGCGTCCGTGACCTTGTTGCCGACCACCACCAGCCGCACGCCGAAGTCGCGTGCGTAGTCCGCGTACTGGCGGTACACCCCCACGCTCCGCACCGTCGGCTCGCACACCAGGAACGTCACGTCGAACCGCGTGAACAGCCCCGAGGCGAACGCGTCCGCCCCCGCCGTCATGTCCATCACGACGTATTCGCCGTCGACGTCGACCATGTGGTTCAGCAGCAGCTCCGCCGCCCCCACCTTCGAGTGGTAGCACTTGACGCCCAGGTCGTCCTCGTCGAACTGCCCGGTGACGCCGAGCCGCACGCCGTCCAGCTGCCGGAAGCACGCCGAAAAGACCGGGTTGTCCTCGAACGGCCGGACCAGCCGCGAGCCGCGGCCCGGCGGTGTCGTCTTGATCATCGACGCCGCGTCGGGGATGCGCGGGTTGTCGCCCCGCAGGTAGTCCTTGATGAGGGTCATGTTGTCGCCGAGCGTCGGCCAGGCGAGCGCTTCCTCTTCGGTCGCGCCGAGCGCCACCGCGAGGTGCTGGTTGATGTCGGCGTCGATGGCGAGCACCGGCAGGCCGGCGTCGGCGAGGTACGCCACGAACAGCGACGACAGCGTGGTCTTGCCGCTGCCGCCCTTGCCGACGAACGCGATCTTCACTTTTCGGATCCCCTTCTGGCAATGAAGACGGTTTTCATTATGCTCCGGGCAACGTACACCCGACCGGCCCGCGCCCGATCGGGCGATCACCGGGCCCGGTGAGGGTTAGGGTTGGGGGGTGCCTCCCCTCGTGATCAGGACACACTCGGCGGGCGGGGACTTCGGCCCCCTTCGTGCCGAGTTTTCGCTGCCGGAGTCGTTCGGGCCCGAGGTGCTGGCCGAGGCGGAGGCCGCGGTCCTCGACCCGCTGGCCTCGCCCGAGCCCCGCGAGGACGCGACGGACCTGCCGCTGGTCACCATCGACCCGCCCGGATCCAAGGACCTCGACCAGGCGATGGTCGTCGAGCGCACCGCGCGCGGTTTCCGGGTGCACTACGCGATCGCCGACCTCGCCGCGTTCGTCCCGCCCGGTGGCGCGCTCGACCGCGAGTCGCGCCTGCGCGGGCAGACGCTCTACCTGCCCGACGGGAACGTTCCGCTGCACCCGCCGGTGCTGTCCGAAGGCGCGGCGAGCCTGCTGCCCGGCGAGGTCCGGCCCGCGGTGCTCTGGACCATCGAAACCGACGAAGCGGGCGAGCCGATTGCCACCCGGGTGCGTCGCGCGCTGGTCCGGTCCACTGAGCAGTTCGACTACGAGACCGTGCAGGCCGCGCTCGACGCCGGGCACCCGCACCCGTCGGTGGCCGCGCTGCCCGAGCTGGGACGGCGGCGGCGCGAACTGGCCGTCCGCCGCGGCGCGGTCGAGCTGCAGCTGCCGGAGCAGGAGATCAGCGGCGACCCGGACGGCGGCTGGGTGCTCGCCCGCCGTCCGCGCACGGCCGTCGACGCGTGGAACGCCGAGATCTCGCTGCTCACCGGGATGGCCGCGGCGCGGATCATGCTCGACGCGCGGGTCGGCGTCCTGCGCACGCTGCCCGACCCGGAGCCCGAGGCCGTCGACTGGCTGCGCCGCTCGGCCGAGGCGCTGAACATCGCGTGGGCCCCGAAGGCGACCGTTTCGGAGTTCCTGTCCCGGTTGGACCCCGGGCAGCCGGCCTCGATGGCGCTCTACGCCGACACGACACGGCTACTGCGCGGCGCGGGCTACACGGCGTTCGACGGCGAGCTGCCCGCACTGACCACGCACGCGGGCATCGGCGGCGCGTACGCGCACGTCACGGCCCCGATCCGGCGGCTGGTCGACCGGTTCGCCACGGAGATCTGCCTCGCCGTCTCGGCCGGCCGCGACGTCCCGGAGTGGGTGCGGGCGGCGCTGGCGGACGTCCCGGAGCGGATGAGCGCGTCGGACACCCTCGCCGCGAAGGTCGAGCGCGCGTGCATCGACCAGGTGGAAGCGTGGGTGCTGGCCGAGCACATCGGCGGCGAGTTCAGCGCGGTGGTGCTGCGCGCGGACGAGAACAAGGCGGAGATCCTGGTCGAGGACCCGACGGTGATGGCGAAGTGCGCGGGGGAGAAGCTGACCGCGGGGGAGCGGATCGGGGTCCGGCTGACCTCGGTCGACGTCGAGAAGCGGAAGGTGTCGTTCGAACGGGCATGACTTACCTCGCCGACGATCTCGGGGAGCCGGTGCCGCTCCCGGGCCCGGCGGCCCGGGTGGTGTCGCTGGTGCCGTCGCTCACCGAAGCGGTCGAGGTGAGCGCGCCCGGCCGCCTGGCCGGCGCGACGGACTACTGCACGCATCCGTCCGGTTTGGACGTTCCGCGCGTCGGCGGCTCGAAGTACCCGAAACTCGACCGGGTGCTGGATCTGGCGCCCGACCTCGTGCTGGCCAACTCCGAGGAGAACCGCCAGGAGGACGTGGAACGCCTGCGCGCCAACGGAATCCCGGTCTGGGTGATGGCCGCGGCGGCGACCGTGCCGGCCGCGCTGGGGTCGCTGCGGCGGATACTGACCCAGGCGTACGAACTCGAAGAGCCGGAGTGGCTGGTCGCCGCGGAAGAAGCCTGGCGCGAGGTCCGGCCGGCGCGGTTCCACGCGGTGGTCCCGGTGTGGCGCAAGCCGTGGATAGTCCTGGGCCGCGACACGTTCGCGGGCGACGTCCTGCGCCGCGTCGGCGTGGCGAACGTGTACGCGGATTCGGAAGAGCGCTACCCACGCCCGGACGTGGAGGAACTGCGGGCGCACCTGAGCGCGGACGCGGACCTGCTGGTGCTGCCGGACGAGCCGTACCTGTTCACCGGGGACGACGGCCCGGACCACTTCCCGGACGCGCGGTACGTCCTGGTCTCGGGCCGCCACCTCACCTGGTACGGGCCCTCACTGGTCGAGGCCCACACCGCGCTGACAGAAGTCCTCGCAAGTCCGTGAATGGCACATCCAGGGACTTAGAGTCCCTCAATGTGCCATTCACGGACTTGGCGACGGGTTACAGCGTCAATCCCGTCAGGACCGTGACACGTTCCTCCGTGAAGTCCGCCATCGCCGCCGCCGGGCCTTCACGGCCCACTCCCGAGTCCTTCACCCCGCCATACGGCATCTGGTCCGCGCGGAAGCTCGGGACGTCACCCACGATCACCCCGCCCACGCGCAGTGCCGCCGACACCTCGAACGCCGTCGGAAGGTCGCGGGTGAACACGCCCGCCTGCAACCCGAACCGGGACGCGTTGATCCGGGCCACCCCTTCGTCCACTGAGGACACCCGGTTCAGCGAGACCACCGGCCCGAAGACCTCCTCGGCCATCACCGACGCGTCCTCCGGGACGTCCGCCAGTACCGTCGGCTCCACCGTCGCGCCCGACCGGGAACCGCCCGTCAGGAGACGGCCACCCGCGGACACCGCCGACGAGATCCACGACGAAACCCGGGCGGCCGCGTCGACGTTGATCAGCGGGCCGACGTCCACGCCCTCCGTGCGCGGGTCGCCGGTGCGCAAAGTCCCGACCTGCGCGAGGACCTTCTCGGCCAACGCGTCGAACACCGAGTCGTGCGCGTACACCCGCTGCACCGAAATGCACGACTGGCCCGCTTGGTACATCGCGAACGTCGCGATCCGCTGCGCCGCGAATTCGAGGTCAGGCCAATCGGGGCAGACGAGCACCGCGCCGTTGCCGCCCAGCTCCAGCGCGACGTGCTTGCGCGGCACGCGGTCGCGGATCGCCCAGCCCACCGGGACCGAGCCGGTGAACGACACCACCGGCAGCCGCGGGTCCTCGACCAGCCGGGACGACGTCTCGTTGTCGACCGGCAGGATCGACCACGAGCCCGCCGGGAGATCCGCCGAAGCCAGGATTTCGCCGAGCAGCAACGCCGTCAGCGGCGTCGCCGGCGCAGGCTTGAGCACGATCGGCGCGCCCACCGCGATCGCCGGGGCCACCTTGTGCGCCACCAGGTTCAGCGGAAAGTTGAACGGCGTGATCCCCAGCACCGGCCCGCGCGGCACGCGCCGGACCAGCGCCAGCCGGCCGGTGCCGCCCGGGTCCGTGTCGAGCCGCTGCAGCTCGCCCGAGAAACGGCGGGCTTCCTCCGCGGACCAGCGGAACGTCGACACCGCGCGGCCGACCTCGCCGCGCGCCCACTTCAGCGGCTTGCCGGACTCCGCCGTGATGAGCGCGGCGATCTCTTCGGACCGCTCGCCCAAGGAACGGGACACGTGGTCCAACGCCCCGGCGCGGACGTGCGCGGGCAGCGTCGCGAACTCGTCGGCGACGTCGGCCGCGGCCTGCACCGCAGCCTCGACGTCCGAAGCCGACGGGACGAAGTGCGACCCCGCCGGAGAACCGTCGTACGAGTGACGGACGACGGCCGTCGAGCCGGCGGTGACCGGTTTTCCGGCCACCCAGAACGGGAAAGTCATGCGCGGGCCTCCGTGCGGACAGCGTGCTCGAGAACCGAAAGGCCCTCGTCGAGCAGGTCGTCGGCCAAGGACAGCGGCGGCAGCAGCCGGACGACGTTGCCGTAGGTGCCGCAGGTCAGCACGACGACCCCGGCGCGGTGACAGGCCGCCACGACGCGCTTGGTCAGGCCGGGGTCCGGCTCCCCCGAACCGGGCTTGACGAACTCCGCCGCCAGCATCGCGCCGCGCCCGCGGACGTCGCCGATCACGCCCGTCTCCGAAGCCAGCGCCCGCAGCCGCGGGAGGACGACGCCTTCGATGCGCTTGGCCGACGAAGCGAGGTCCTCGGCCTTCATGGTCTCGATCGAGCCGAGCGCCGCGGCGCAGGCGATCGGGTTGCCGCCGTACGTGCCGCCGAGACCACCCGGCGGGACCGCGTCCAACAGGGAAGCGCGGCCGGTGACGGCGGACAGCGGCAGGCCGCCCGCGATGCCCTTGGCCGTCGCGATGAGGTCCGGCACCACGTCCTCGTCGGTGGAGGCGAACCACGAGCCGGTGCGGCAGAAGCCCGTCTGGACCTCGTCGGCGACGTACACGACGCCGTTCTCGCGGCACCACGCCGCGATGGCGGGCAGGAAGCCGCGCGCGGGCTCGATGAACCCGCCTTCGCCCTGGATGGGCTCCAGAACAACCGCGGCAACCTGGTCGCCGCCGATCTGCTTCTCGATCCGGTCGATCGCCAGCGCGGCCGCCTCGGGTCCGGGCAGGCCGTCGCGGAAGGGGTACGAGCCCGGCACGCGGTAGATCTCGGGTGCGAAGGGGCCAAAGCCGTGCTTGTAGGGCACGGACTTCGCGGTCATGCCCATGGTGAGGTTGGTGCGGCCGTGGTAGGCGTGGTCGAACACGACGACGGCTTGGCGTCCGGTCGCCGTCCGCGCGATCTTCACGGCGTTCTCGACCGCTTCGGCGCCGGAGTTGAACAGCACCGACTTCTTCGCGTGGTCGCCCGGCGTCAGCTCGGCCAGCGCTTCGCAGACCTCGACGTACCCCTCGTACGGCGTGACCATGAAACAGGTGTGGGTGAACCAGCAGGCCTGCTTGCGGACGCGGTCGACGACCGCGGGCGCGGAGTGCCCGACGTTGGTCACCGCGATGCCGGAGCCGAAGTCGATCAGCACGTTGCCGTCGGCGTCGGTGAGCAGGCCGCCGCTGGCGGAAGTGACATAGACGGGCAGCACCGAGCTGACCCCGGCGGCGACGGCGTTGGCGCGGCGCTCCTGCAGTTCGCGCGAGACGGGGCCGGGGATCTCGGTGCGCAGCGTGCGCTGCCGGGGCGCCGGGGCCTGCGGCTCGGCGGTGGTGCTTGCGGTCACGGCGTGCTCCTGGGGAAGTCGGTGGACGTCCTCAGGATGAGCTGTTACCGGACAGTCGTCAGGTGGCCATTCCGGACAATTCAGCGCGTAGAATTGGCCGTTATGGCACTCACCCTGCGCGCCTTGGCCGACGACCGCCCGCTCGGGCTGCGGGTGCTGACCGGCGAAGACGTCCTGGACCGGCCGATCGGCTGGGTCCACCCGACGGAGCTGACCGACCCGCGCGCCTTCCTCGAGGGCGGCGAGCTGCTGCTCACCACCGGTCTGGCGCTGGACGAGGCGACGTCACCGGCCTACGTGCGCCGGCTGGTGGATGCGGGGGCCGCCGGGCTCGGCTTCGGCGTCGGGTTGAGCCACGACGACGTCCCGCGGGCCCTGGTCGCGACCGCCGCCGAGGTCGGGCTGCCGGTGCTGGAGGTGCCGCGGAAGACGCCGTTCATCGCGATCACCCGCGCGATCTCGCGGGCGGTGGCGGCGGACGAGTACGCCACGACCGTCCGCATCGGGCGGGCCCAGCAGGACCTGACCCGCACGGCGGTCGGCAAGAGTGGTCCGGCGGGGGTGGTGCGGAAGCTCGCGAATCTGGTCGACGGCTGGGTGCTGCTGTTCGAACGCACCACCGTCACCGAAGCTGCTCCGGCGAGCGCACGCGCGTACGGCGCGTCGCTGCGAGAAGAGCTGGAACGGCTTCGCACCGGCACGCGGGTCTTCTCGCTCGACGGGCAGGAGGTCGTGCTGCAGACCCTGGACACCGGCGCGCGGCGCGTGCTCGCGGTCGGGACCGAGGCGCCGCTCGACACCGCGGGACGGCACATCGTCAACACCGCGGTGTCGGTGCTTTCCCTGGCGCTGGAACAGGACCGCGCCCAGGCGGCGGCGCGGCAGGCGCTGCGGACCGGGCTGCTGGAGCTCCTGTCCGGCGGCCAGGCCGGACTGGCGTTGCGGGTGCTGGAGACCACGGGTGGCGAGCCGCCGCGAGCGCCGTGGTCGGTGCTGGTGTTCCTCGGACCGCCCGCGGCCCGGCGCAAGCTCCTGGCCGCGCTGGAGGACGAGGTGTTCGCGGCCAGATCCGGCTCGTCGGTGGTCGTCTTCGGCGCCGGCGAGGTGGTCGACGCGGTGGCCGAGGCGGCGCTGCGGATCGGCGGCCTGCACGGCGGCGTCGCCGGCCCGGTCTCCGCCGAAGACTTCGCGGCCGGGCTGGAGCAGGCGGAGCTGGCGGCCCGGGCCGCGGAGGCCGAGGACAAGATCCTCGTCTCGGCGGCGGAGCACACCGGCCGGGGCCTGCTGTCCCTCATCGATCCGGTGGTGGCGCAAGCGTTTGCCCACGGCTTGCTGGCGCCGCTGCGCCGGCACGACGAGACGGGCCGCGGCGACCTGGCCGGGTCGCTGCGCTGCTGGCTGGAGCACCACGGCCACTGGGACGTCGCCGCCGCGCGCCTCGGCGTCCACCGGCACACGCTGCGGAACCGGATCACCAAGGCGCAGGAGCTGCTCGGCCGTGACCTGGACTCCCCGGGCGTCCGCGCGGAACTCTGGGTGGCGCTGCAGACGTGATCACCTGGCATCCGAGACGATCACCCCGTGCGGCTGACCAGCACGATCGGCGAATCCCCGCAGCGCCGCAGGCCCGGCCCCGGTTCGGCGCCCGCCGACCACCACGCCGGGACGTCGGCCTCCCGCACCAGTGAGCCCGTCGGCTGCCGGACGCTGTTGGACACGATCACCCGGCCCTGCGCGTTCAGCAACGCCGCCCCGTGCCCCAGCGACCGCAGCCGGGGACGCACGGCCCGCTCGAACTCGCGCACGTAGACGTCCGCGCCCACCACGCCGGCGAAGGAGCCGGACCGAAGCACCGGGATCGTGAACGTCAGGGTGTACTCGTCGGTGCAGAGGTAATCCACGTACGGGCCGTTGATGTGCCGCCGCCCGGTGTCGCGCGGGACCGTGAACCAGGACTGGCGCGTGTAGTCCAGGAAGTTCTCGCTGGCCGGGTCGAGGCTGATGAACAGCTGCGACGGCGGCTCGTCCCGGGTGCGGATCCACCACTCGAAGCCGAACTCCGAATCGGTCAGCACGTGCGGAGCGCTGACGAAGCCCGCGCCGACGACCAGCCCGCCGAGGGCCTCGGTGACCTGCGGCCGGATCCGGTGCAGCGCCACCGCGGCGGGGGACTCGGCCAGCACTGACTCGGCCGCCGCCAGCACGGGCTCGAGCCGCTCGAAAACCCCCTCCACCAACGCGGAAACCTGCTCGACGACCTCGTCGCCGGCCAGCGTGCGGGTGTCGTTCACGGTGCTCACCTCGATGCGCGGAGTGGGGCGAAGTTTACGGGGCGAGCAGGCCGAGGTGCACGTCTGCGAGCCGGTCGAGCGCGCTCAGGACGTGCTCCTCGGTGAGCTTGCGGGCCAGCTCGCCGTCGGCGGCGTCGATCGCGGCGGCGATGGCTGCGTGCTCCTCGTGGGAGTGGGCCCCGAGCGGCAGCCACAGCAATCCGCCCAGCTCGCTCTGCAGGTGGACCTCTTCGTGGGTGAGCCGCGGAGACTGCGCGGCCGCCGCGACCTCCAGGTGGAACTGCCGTTCCGCCCGCGTGAAGCCGACGCCCTTGGCCGTGCGGAGGTCGTCGGTCGCCAGCCGCAGCCGGGCGACGTCTTCGGGAGAGCTGCGTTCGGCGGCGAGCTTCGCGGCGGCCCCGGCGATCGCGAGGTAGTGGTCCCCGACGTCGCGCAGGTCCGACAGCGACACCTCGCGCAACCGCGAGCGCCACGCGTCCGACGGCGGGTCGGCCGGCGCGCGGACGAAGCTGCCGCCGCTGCGGCCTCGCCGGGTTTCGACCAGGCCCCGCTGCCGCAGGGCCACCAGGGCCTCCCGGACCGTCACGGTCGAGACGCCGAACTGCGCGGCGAGGTCGGCCTCGCTGGGCAGCTGCTCCTGGTCGGCGAGCAGGCCGAGCGTGATGGCGTCGACCAGCCGCGCCGCCACCGCCTCCGCCCGCCCGACCTGGCCGAGCGGGGCGAACATGGCGGATCGCGCGCTGTGCGACATGCCCTTGCGCATCGTGATCCTCGCCGGTCGCGGAGTCCCGTTCGCACCAATCTTGCCCCATCCCCTTGTCCTAAAACATGTGGAGTCATATGTTTTAACTCCCGTCAGCACCGAGGAGTGACCGTGCACGAGCTGAAGCACTACGTCGGCGGCGCGTACGTCGAGTCCAAGTCGGGCCGGACGGCGGAGATCGCCGACCCGGTCACCGGACGCCCCTACTGCACCGCGCCGATCGCCGGCCCCGAAGACGTCGACAACGCCCTGCAGGTCGCCGCGACCGCGTTCGAGACCTGGCGCGCGACGACGCCCGCCCAGCGCCAGCTCGCCCTGCTGAAGATCGCCGACGCCCTCGAAGCCCGGGCGGAGGACCTGGTCCGCGCCGAGTCCGCGAACACCGGGAAGCCGATCGCGCTCACGATGTCGGAAGAGATCCCGATGGTCCTCGACCAGGTCCGCTTCTTCGCCGGGGCCGCGCGCGTGCTCGAAGGCCGGGCCGCCGGCGAGTACCTGGAAGGCCACACGTCGTTCGTCCGCCGTGAGCCCGTCGGCGTGTGTGCCCAGGTCACGCCGTGGAACTACCCGCTGCTGATGGCCATCTGGAAGATCGCGCCCGCGCTCGCCGCCGGCAACACCGTCGTCCTCAAGCCGTCCGACACCACGCCCGCGTCGACGCTGCTGCTCGCCGAGATCGCCGGAGAGATCCTGCCGCCGGGCGTGTTCAACGTGATCTGCGGCGACCGTGACACCGGCCGCGCGCTGGTCGAGCACGACATCCCGGCGATGGTGTCGATCACCGGCTCGGTCCGGGCCGGGATCGAAGTGGCGCGCAGTGCGGCGAACGACGTCAAGCGCGTGCACCTCGAACTCGGTGGGAAGGCCCCGGTCATCGTCTTCGGCGACGCCGACCTCGAAGCCGCCGCCGAGGCCATCGCCGTCGCCGGGTACTTCAACGCGGGCCAGGACTGCACCGCCGCCACCCGCGTGCTGGTCGCCGACGACGTGCACGACACCTTCGTCGCCGCGCTCACCCGGCAGGCCCAGAACACCAAGACCGGCAAGCCCGACGACGAAGACGTCGCGTACGGCCCGCTCAGCAACGCGGCTCAGCTGGAGAAGGTCTCCGGGTTCGTCGACCGGCTGCCCGCCCATGCGACCGTCCACTGTGGTGGACACCGGGCCGGCGACGAAGGCTACTTCTACGAGGCCACCGTGGTCTCCGGCGTCCGCCAGGACGACGAGATCAGCCAGAACGAGATCTTCGGCCCGGTCATCACCGTCCAGCGGTTCTCCGCCGAGACCGAGGCGCTGCAGGCCGCGAACGCCGTGCAGTACGGCCTCGCGTCGTCGGTCTGGACCCGCGACCACCAGCGCGCGATGCGTGTCGCCGCGAAGCTCGACTTCGGCTGCGTCTGGATCAACACCCACATCCCGCTGGTCGCCGAGATGCCGCACGGCGGTTTCAAGAAGTCCGGCTACGGCAAGGACCTCTCGCTCTACGGACTGGAGGACTACACCCGCGTCAAGCACGTCATGAGCGCCCTGTGAGGCGGGTGGTGCCGGGCTGACTCAAGTCTGCGTGCGGAAGGAGTCCGTCGCCGCGCGGAGGGCGGCGAGCACGCCCGGGTCGGTCACCGCGTGCCCGGCGCCTTCGAGCAGCTTCAGCTCCGAACCGGGCCACGCCCGGTGCAGCTCGTACGCCGTGATCGGCGGGCACACCGCGTCGTAGCGGCCCTGCACGATGACGCCCGGAATCCCGGCGAGCTTGCCCGCGTCGCGGATCAGCCGGCCCTCGTCGAGCCACGCGCCGTGGCTGAAGTAGTGGACGGCGAGCCGCGCGAACGTCAGCGCGAACGCCGGTTCGGCGTACTGGCGGACGAAGGACTCCTGCGGCTGTACGGAAACCGTCGCGCCTTCCCAGACGCTCCACGCGACCGCGGCCCGGTGCCGGACCTCCTCGGACGGGTCGTCGAGCAGCGACGCGTACGCCGCCAGCGGGTTGTCGCGCAGAGCTGCCGGGATCGGCGCGAGGAAGGCTTCCCACTCGCGCGGGAACAGGTTCGCGGCCCCGCCGCGGTAGATCCAGTCCAGCTCGCTCTGCCGCACGGTGAACACACCGCGCAGGATGATCTCGCTGACCCGCGAAGGGTGCGTCTGCGCGTAGGCGAGGGCCAGCGTCGCGCCCCACGATCCGCCAAAGAGCTGCCAGCGCTCGATGCCGAGCCGCTCGCGCAGCGCCTCCATGTCGGAGACCAGGTGCCACAGCGTGTTGGCGGTGAGATCGCCCGCGTCCGGCGTCGACCGGCCCGATCCGCGCTGGTCGAACAGGACGATCCGGTAGCCCTCGGGGTCGAAGTGCCGGCGCGCCATCGGCGCGATCCCGCTGCCGGGACCGCCGTGTAGCACCACGACCGGCTTCCCGGCCGGGTTGCCCGCCTCCTGGCACCGGATCCGGTGCCCGTCGCCGACGTCCAGGAACCCTTCGGCGCGCGGGGCGATCGGCGGGTACAGCTCGTCCATGCCCGACACTTTGCCGCAAGCGACCTGGTCGTCGTCCCGGCGCCCCGCCGCCGAGCGACGGGACGACGACCAAGAAAGGTGGGAACCCGCCCCCGCCGCCGGGCTGAGCGGGTTCCCGGTCAGTGGGGCGTCAGCCGCCCGGGTGGCGTGGAGCGTTCGGAGAAGCGACGCCGTCGGTGTGGTCACGACGGCCGGCAGTCCGCACACGCATTCCCGTCCTCCTCGTCGAGGTTCGAATCTTCGTCGTGGCGGCGACGGGCTAAACGCTAGGCCACGAGTCGAATGTGAGTCAAGAACATGATTGATGTTCATGGATGTGAACGCTTCACGGTGATCCACTGAGAGGACGCTGAGCGTGCCGGTGCCCCTTGCCGGGACCTAACCCGCAGGCCGGTACTTTCCGGTGTCGGAGTGGCGAAAAAGAAGGTACGGAAAGGCACGGAATGTCCGCGGTGACCTATGTCGAGGCGATTGTCGTCGGTGCCTTGCAAGGGGTGTCGGAATTGTTTCCGGTGTCCAGTCTCGGCCACAGCATCCTGCTGCCCGCCTGGCTCGGCGGCTCGTGGCAGCGGGACCTGAGCATCGGCAAGGATTCGCCGTACCTCGCGGTGCTGGTGGCGATGCACGTCGCCACGGCGCTCGCGCTGGTCCTGTTCTTCCGCAAGGACTGGGTACGGATCATCGGCGGGCTGTGGACGTCGATCCGCCGCCGCGAGGTCCGCACGCCCGACCAGCGGCTCGCGTGGCTGCTCGTGCTCGCCACGATCCCGGTCGGGCTGGCCGGCCTGCTCTTCGAGGGCCTGCTGCGCGACTACCTCGGCAAACCGGTGCCGGCGGCGATCTTCCTCACGCTCAACGGCGGCGTCCTGTACGCCGCCGAGAAGTTCTCCCGGAAGAAGCCCGCGGACGAAGCGGACACTGTGGACTTTTCGACCGAGGAAACCCTGGTCATGCGGGCGGTGACCGTGGAGGAGGCGACCGACGTCCGGCTCGCGAAGCTGCGGGTCGGCGAGGCGGTGCTGATCGGCGCGGCGCAGATCCTCGCGCTGCTGCCGGGCATCAGCCGGTCGGGCATCACGATGGTCGCCGGCCTGCGCCGCGGGCTCGGGCACGAGGACGCGGCGCGGTTCGCGTTCCTGCTCGCCACGCCGGTGATCCTGGCCGCGGGCGTGCTGAAGATGCCGACGCTGTTCGCCCCGGAGAACCACGCGTCGCTCGGCCCGGCGCTCGTCGGCAGCGTCATCGCGGGCGTCGCTTCGTACATTTCTGTCCGATTCCTCACCGGATACTTCGAAACGCGTACTCTGACCCCGTTCGCCATTTACTGCGTGGTCGCCGGAATCGGCAGCTTGATCTTCTTCGCGGTGTGATGTGCCGCTGACGGCGGACCGCCTCCTGACCGCCTGGACGTTCGACGTCCCGGCGGTGTTCGCCGTGCTGGTCCTCGGCGTGCTCTACGTCCGCGCGGCGCGTCGCCGCGACTGGCCGCCGGGCCGCACGGTGGCCTTCCTCGCCGGCCTCGCGACGATCGTGCTCGTCACCTGCTCGGCGCTCGCGGTCTACGACACGACGCTGTTCTGGGTCCGCGCGGTCCAGACCACGACGTTGCTGATGGTCACGCCGCTCCTGCTCGCCCTCGGCGCCCCGATCCGGCTGCTGCTGGACGCGGTCCCGGGGGCGACGTGGCTACGGCGGCACGGCCGCGGCCCGGTGGCGCGGGCGCTGACGTTCCCGCCGGTCGTCACCGTCGTCCTGGTGGCGCCGGTGCTGATGCTGTACCTGACCCCGCTCTACGACGTCACGCTGCGGTCTTCGGTGGTGGACGGCCTGGTCCGGCTCGCGCTCGTGCTGGCCGGTTTCACGTACTTCTGGACGCGGCTCGGCCTCGACCCGACGCCGCGGGAGGACCCGCACCTGGTGTCGGTGTGGATCGCGTTCACCGAGGTGATCTTCGACGGCGCGCTCGGCCTGGTGCTGTGGCTCGGCCCGCTGCTCGCGCCGGCGCACTACGCGGCCGCGCACCCGGGCTGGGGCCCGGACCCGCGCACCGACCAGATCGTCGGCGCGGGCGTGCTGTGGATCGGCGGCGACGTCGCCGGGCTGCCGTTCATCGCAGCCCTGTTCGTCCGCTGGGCCCGCGACGACGAGCGGCGCGCGAAGCGGATCGACGCCCAGTTGGACGTCGAAGCCGCTTCGGCGCCGCCCGGTTTGTGGTGGGAGAACGACCCGGCGCTCGCGGAACGGTTCAAGCGCCGATGACCGGCCTAGTCGTGGAAAGCGTGTTCCGGCGCCGGGAACTCGCCACGCCGGACGTCCTCCGCGAACGCCGTCGCGGCGTTCTGCAGCACCGTGGCGACGTCGGCGTAGCGCTTGACGAACCGTGGCGCCTTGCCACGCCGCAGCCCGGCCATGTCCTGCCAGACGAGCACCTGCGCGTCGCAGTCCGGACCGGCGCCGATGCCGACCGTCGGGATCTTCAGCTCCGCCGTGACGCGCTTCGCGGCTTCGGCGGGCACCATCTCCATCACGACCGCGAACGCCCCGGCCTCCTGCAGCGCCAGCGCGTCGGCGAGCAGCACGTCCGCCGCTTCGCCGCGCCCCTGCACCCGGTAGCCGCCGAGGTTGTGTTCACTCTGCGGGGTGAACCCGATGTGGCCCATCACCGGCACGCCCGCCGCCGTCAGCGCCTCGACGTGCGCGGCGAACCGCCGCCCGCCTTCGAGCTTCACGGCGTGCGCGCGGCCCTCCTTCATGAACCGCACCGACGTCTCGAGCGCCTGCTGCGGCGAGAGCTGGTACGAGCCGAACGGCAGGTCGGCGACCACGAGCGCCCGTTTGACCGAGCGGGTGACCGCCCGGACCAGGGGCAGGAGCTCGTCGACCGTCACCGGCAGCGAGGTGTCGTAGCCGAAGACGTTGTTGGCCGCGGAGTCGCCGACGAGCAGCACGGGGATCCCGGCCTCGTCGAACAGGGCGGCGGTGTACATGTCGTAGGCGGTGAGCATGGGCCACGGTTCGCCGCGTTCCTTGAGCTCACGCAGGTGGTGGACGCGGACTTTCCGGCCCGGCGGCCGTGCCGCGGGCGCGGCGGATCCGGTGCCGTAGGGGGCCGCCTCTTCGGCGGGCCCATTCGCGATCGGGGGGTCCAGGGGGGCTTGCCCCCCGGCTGGGGTCCGGGGCTCGGCCCCGGAGGGCACTGTGGCAGACATCGTCGTCGACCGTCCTTCCCTCGGGGCCTTGATGAGGTCCCCGGGTCGTGGAGCTGGGGTGTTCCAAAGCGTGACACGCCCCCGGACCGCTCCCAACCTCGTGCGACAAGCTTCACACCCCCGAGAACGAGTCCCGGTCAGCCTTCAGGTTGATGTCCGGGGACAACCAACTTGGGTTCACTTACGTCAAGAAGAGGGCATGACCCCCGATCGGCCGTGAAAGGCGACGAAAGCAACGATGGGAAACCTCGCGAGCACGCGTCCCCGCCTCCCCGTGTGGAAGGCGAAGGCGGGCGGGATCGTCGCGACCGTGGTGCAGCTGGCCGCCGTGTTCTCGGTGGTCCTGCTGTTCACGAACGGCACGCACGGCCGGGTCCTCAACGGCATCGACATGGCCTTTTCCGCGCTGAGCGTGCCGACCAGCGCGAGCCTGGTGATGGTCCTGCTGCTGGTGGTGCTCGGCGGCGCCCTGCGCCGTCGCAAGAAGGCCGCGCTGTACACGCTGGTGCTGTTCCAGGTCGGCGGGCTGCTGATCACCCTCGCTCTGCAGGCGACCCTGCTGTGGTCGCCCGAACTGCTGGTGCTCGGGCCCAAGCAGATGCGGCACATCCCCAACCAGGTGTGGGCGCTCACCGTCGCCGACCTGCTGTCGGTCGGCCTGATCGTGTTCCTGCTCGCGCTGCGCCCCGCGTTCCCGGCCCGGCTGGCGCCGAGCGCCTGGCGTGACGGCCTGACCATGCTGTTCGGCGGGTTCGCCGTCGTCATCCTGGTCGGCTGGGGGCTGACGGAAGCGTTTCCCGGGCACCTCGGCGACACGTGGGAGCGCTTCGCCTGGGTCGTGAACCACGCCACCGGCGAGAACCTGCAGCTGCGCCGGATCGGCGTCGGCGAGGGACCCGGCTGGCTGGACGTGTTCCTCGACCTCAGCGCGACCGCCGTCGCCACCGGAGCGCTGTACATGCTCTTCCGCGGCGTACGCAGCCGTGGCCTGCGTACGGACAGCGAAGAGCTTCGTCTGCGCCAGCTCCTCGCCCAATACGGCGAGGACGACTCCCTCGGCTACTTCGCCACGCGGCGCGACAAGAGCGTCGTCTTCGCGCCGAACGGCCGCGCGGCGGTGACCTACCGCGTGCTCGGCGGCACCAGCGTCGCCAGCGCCGACCCGGTCGGCGACCCCGAGGCGTGGCCCGACGCGGTCCGCGCGTGGCTCGACGAGACGCGCACGTACGGCTGGACCCCGGGCGTGCTCGGCGCCAGCCGGCACGGCGCCGAGGTCTACACCGCCGCGGGTCTGCGTGCCCTGGAAATCGGCGACGAAGCGGTGCTCGACGTCCGCGAGTTCAGCCTCGCCGGGCCGGAGCGGCGCTCGGTGCGCCAAGCCGTCAAACGCATCCAGCGCGCCGGCTACACCTCGCGGGTCCGCCGCCACGGCGAAATCCCCGTACCGGAGATGACCGAGCTGCTCGCCCGCGCCCAGGCGTGGCGTGGCGCCGAAACCGAACGCGGGTTCTCGATGGCGCTGGGCCGGCTCGGCGACGCCAGTGACGGCCGCAGCGTGATGGTCGAGGCGTACGACGCCCGCGGTGAGCTGCGCGGGCTGTTGTCGTTCGTCCCGTGGGGGCGCCGCGGGCTTTCGCTGGACCTCATGCGCCGCGACCGCGACGCCGAAAACGGCCTCAACGAGTACATGATCGCCGAGGTCGTCGCGGCCGCGCAGTACCTCGGCGCGCAGCGGATCTCGCTCAACTTCGCGATGTTCCGCGCGGTGTTCTCCGAGGGCGAGCGGATCGGCGCGGGCCCGGTGCTGCGGGCCTGGCGCGGGATCCTCAGCGTGTTCTCGCGGTTCTTCCAGCTGGAGTCGCTGTACCGGTCGAACGCCAAGTACGGGCCGGACTGGGAACCGCGGTTCCTCTGCTACTCGTCGGCGCGGCGGCTGCCGCGCGTCGGCATCGTCGCGGGCGCGCTCGAAGGGTTCGTCCCGACCGGACGGTCGCGGTCGCTGCGGCTGGAGACGGTCGGCGACGACTTCGTCGCCCGCGTGAAGGCGATCGAGGAGTCCGCGGCGGCGCCGGCGTCGAAGCCGGTACGGCGGCCCGAGCAGGTCCGCGTCCGCATCGCCAAGCTCGACAAGCTGCGCGAGGCCGGCATCGAGCCCTACGGCGTCGGGTTCCGCCGCGACGACCACATCGGGGACGTCGTCGCGAAGTTCGGTGACCTCACCCCGGACACGGCCACCGGGCACCGCGTCCGGATCGCCGGGCGCGTGCTGAACATGCGCATCCTCGGGGGGCTGTGCTTCGCCCGCGTCAAGGACTTCAGCGGCGAGATCCAGCTGATGCTCGAGGCGGGCGAGCTGGACCTCACCGGCTGGCGGACCGGCGTCGACCTCGGCGACCACGTCGGCGTCAGCGGCCAGGTCGTGACGTCGAAGCGGGGCGAGCTCTCGGTGCTGGTCGACGAGTGGACGGTCACCGCGAAGTGCCTGCACCCGCTGCCGGACAAGCGCAAGGGCCTCACCGACCCGGAGACGCGGGTGCGGCAGCGCTACCTCGACCTCGCCGTCAACCCGGACTCGACGAACATGCTGCGCCTGCGGTCCACCGTGGTCCGCGCGGTGCGCGACCGGCTGCACCACGCCGACTTCCTCGAGGTCGAGACGCCGATGCTGCAGACGGTCCACGGCGGCGCCAACGCCCGGCCGTTCGTCACCCACATCAACGCCTACGACATGCGGATGTACCTGCGGATCGCGCCCGAGCTGTACCTCAAGCGGCTGTGCGTCGCCGGCGTCGAGCGGGTCTTCGAGCTCAACCGCAACTTCCGCAACGAAGGTGTCGACGCGACGCACAACCCCGAGTTCACGATGCTCGAGGCGTACCAGGCGTACGCGGACTACGACTCGATGCGGGTGCTGACACGCGAACTCATCCAGCACGCGGCCGAAGCGGCGTACGGCGCTCAGGTCGTGCGGAGGCCGGATGCCGACGGGAAGCTCGCCGAGTACGACATCTCCGGCGACTGGCCGGTGGTCCCGGTGCACGAAGCCGTTTCCGCGGTGTTCGGCGAGGAGGTCGGATCGGGGACGTCGGTGGCGGACCTGCGCCGGCTGTGCGTCGCCGCGGGAGTGCCGGTGAGGGAGGACCCGAGCCACGGCGACCTGGTGCTCAAGGCGTTCGAGCACCTGGTCGAGGGCGCGACCGTGCTGCCGACCTTCTACACCGACTACCCGACCGACGTCTCGCCACTGACCCGCCAGCACCGGGTGGACCCGCTGCTGGCCGAGCGCTGGGACCTCATCGCGTTCGGGTCCGAGGTCGGCACGGCCTACACCGAGCTGACCGACCCGATCGAGCAGCGGCGACGGCTGGAAGCGCAGTCGCTGCGCGCGGCCAGCGGCGACGTCGAGGCGATGGAGCTGGACGAGGACTTCCTGCTCGCCCTGGAGCACGGCATGCCGCCGACCGGCGGGCTCGGCCTGGGCGTCGACCGGCTGCTGATGATGCTTACGGGGGCCTCCATCCGCCAGACGGTCCTGTTCCCCTTCGTCCGACCGCAGGCATAACGACTCGGTGGACCTGGTCACGGCGACGGGCCGTGGCGCGGCCGGTCGCTTACGCTCTGCCTCGTGCGCACGGCTCGGATCGCCTCGGCCCTCCTGATGGGGGTGGCCGTCCTCGCTTATTCGGGCTGGCTGCTGGAGTTCTTCCTGCCCACCGGGGTGTCCCCGGTGCGGGACCCGGCCGAGGCGCTGCTGACCGGGCCGCCGGTGTTCCGGGTCCTGCTCGCGGTGTCCGGGGTCGCGTTCGTGCTCGCCGGGCCCCCGCTGCACCGGCTCGGGCCGGTCCAGTGGTCGGCGCGGCTCAGCTCGTACTCGGTGAGCGCGTTCGGCCTGGTGCTGCTGCTCCAGGCCGCCTACCCGGAGCACAGCGAGGTGCTGTCCGCGCTGCTGAGTCTCGTCCTCGTGATCGGGGTGGTCAGCCTGATCCTGTGGTGGCCGCCCGGCTGGCGGGGGCTCGCCGTCGCCGGGCTGGTCGTGGTGGTGGCCACCTCGCTGGCCGTCGTCCTCGCCCGGGAGCTGAACGCCTTCGAGGGTGTCCTCACGCGGATCCAGCTGGTGGAGCGCGCGACGCTGTACGCCGTGGGCGGGGCGTACGCCTTCGTCAAGCCGGCGCCGCGGCACGCTCCTCGGACCTGATCCCGGTCTTTCCGCCCGGAATGTCGGTGGTGGGTGGCACGATCACCGCAGTGTCCGGCGAGGAGAGGATCGACATGGCGGGAAACGTGCGCCCGGTGGCCGACGAGCGTGACGGGCTGCTGAGCTTCCTGGAGCAGCAGCGGTACGTGCTCAGGTTGGCGGCACACGGGCTGACGGACGAACAGGCGAGACTCACGCCGACGAAGAGCACGCTGTCGGTGGGCGGGCTGGTCAAGCACGTCGCGAGCACCGAGAACGGCTGGATGGACACGGTGCTCCAGGTGCCGCAGAAGCCGTTCGGCGAGGCGATGGCGGAATACCAGTCGGCGCACCGCCTGGGGCCGGAGGAGACGCTTGAGGGCGTCCTGGCGCGCTACGACGAGGTGGCGGCGCGCACCGCCGAGGTCATCGCGGGGATCGACGACCTCGGCCAGGCGGTCCCGGTGCCGAAGGGCGTGCCGTGGTTCCCCCAGGACGTCGAGGCCTGGTCGGTCCGCTGGGTGCTGCTGCACCTGATCCAGGAGACGGCCCGCCACGCGGGCCACGCGGACATCATCCGCGAGCACGTCGACGGCGGCACGGCGATGCCCCTGATGGCGGCGGCCGAGGACTGGCCGGAAACCCCGTTCATCAAGCCCTGGACCCCGGAGTCCCAGCCAGCCTGACCACCGCGGCCCGCGGCCTGCCACCCGGCAGGCCGCCCACCCCGCGTGTCGACCCTCCAATCACGCGAGTCGACCCGCCAATCACGCGTGTCGACCCGCCAATCACGCGTGATGCCCTTCCGGGTACGCCGCGAGGCTCAGAACAGCGTCGGCTCGTCGGCGAGCGCGCCCTCGATCACGAGCATCCGGCGTTTCGTCCCGACCCCGCCCCGCGCCGAGAACCCGCCGTCCTTGCCGCCGGCCGCCAGTACCCGGTGGCACGGCACGATGATCGGAAACGGGTTGTGCCCCATCGCCTGCCCGACGGCCTGGGCGGACCCCGGCTGGCCGAGCCGGTGCGCGATGTCGCCGTAGGTGAGCGTCTTGCCGGGCGGGATCGTCCGCGCGATCTCGTACGCGCGGCGGTGGAACTCCGGCACCCCGGAAAAGTCCAGCTCGACCGAGGCCAGCTCGCGACGCGTGCCGCTCAGCAGCGCCACGATCCCGTCCACGGCGGCCCGCACCGGCGGAGGCGGCGTCCCCTCGACGGCGTCCGGGAACCGCCGGACCAGCCACGCGCGGGTCCGCGCCGCACTGCCCTCGGGCAGCGACGTCCCGATCACGACGTCGTCGCGCCACGCGAGCCCGCAGACCCCGATCGCGGTTTCGAACACCGTGAACCCCGCCGTGAACCCCACTGTCATCCCGTCACGATACGACCGAGGTACGACAAGATGGGCCCGTGCTCGATCACCTCGTCTACGCCGGGCCGGACCTCGCCGAGGCCGTCGCCCGGGTCACCGCGCTCACCGGGGTCACGCCCACACCCGGCGGCCGTCACCTCGGCCTGGGCACCGCCAACCACCTCGCCGACCTCGGCGCGGGCATGTACCTGGAGGTCATCGGCCCGGACCCGGCGCAGCCGGACGCCCCAGGGCCGCGGCCGTTCGGGATCGACGAGCTGACCGAGCCCGCGCTGGTCGCGTGGGCGGTCCGCACGCCCGACATCGACGCGACGATCGCCGCGGCTCGCGCGCACGGCTTCGACCCGGGCGACGCGATCGAGATGTCCCGCGAGACCGGAGACGGCGAAGTGCTGCGCTGGCGCCTGACCCCGCCGAGCGCCCCGGGCACCCTGCACCCGTTCCTCATCGACTGGGGCAGCACCCCGCACCCGACCACGCGCGGCCTGCCGTCCCTGCCGCTGCTGATGGTCACCGGCACCCACCCGGATCCGGACTCGGTGCTCGCGGTGACCGACGCGCTCGGCCTGGAACTCCTGGTCCGCCGCGCCGCGAAAGCCGGTCTCACGGCCGCCCTGCGCACCCCGGAAGGCCGCCAGGTCGCCCTGAGCTGAAAGCCGTGAATGGCACATTGAGGGACGTAGAGTCCCTCGATGTGCCATTCACGGACCTCAGGCCTTGCCCTCGCGCCAGAGGTTGGTCATCGGCAGCCGCCGGTCGCGGCCGAAGGCCTTGAACGTGATCTTCGTGCCCGGCGGGTACTGGCGCCGCTTGTACTCGGCCTTGTCGACCATCCGCACCACGCGGTCGATGGTCTCCGGCTCGAACCCGGCCTCGATCAGGTCGGCGTACCCGCGGTCGCCCTCGACGTAGTCGTCGAGGATGTCGTCGAGCAGCGCGTAGTCCGGCAGCGAGTCGGTGTCCACCTGGCCCGGCCGCAGCTCGGCCGACGGCGGCTTGCTGATCGAGTTCTCCGGGATCGGCGGGGTCTCGCCGTTCTTCGCCGCTTCGGCGTTGCGCCACCGGGCCAGCTGCCAGACGTGCGTCTTGAAGACGTCCTTGATCGGGGCGAACGCGCCGACGGCGTCGCCGTAGATCGTGGAGTACCCGACGGCGAGCTCGGTCTTGTTGCCGGTCGCCAGCACCAGGTGACCGTCCAGGTTGGACAGTGCCATGAGGAGCATGCCCCGCGTCCGCGCCTGGATGTTCTCCTCGGCCAGTCCGGTCAGGGAAAGCTGGTCGACGTACACGCGGACCATGTCCTCGACGGGCTCGACCCGGTAGTGCGCGCCGATCCGCCGCGCCAGGTCGGCGGCGTCGTCCTTCGAATGCCCCGACGAGTACTTCGACGGCATCGAGACGCCGTAGACGTTGCCGCCGCCCAGCGCGTCCGCCGCCAGCGCCGCGCAGACCGCCGAGTCGATGCCGCCGGAGAACCCGAAGATGACCGACGAGAACCCGTTCTTGTGCACGTAGTCCCGCAGCCCGACGACCAGCGCGTGCCACACCTCGGCCTCGTCCGACAGCGGCTCGCTGATGACCGGCTCGGCCGACGCGGGGTAGGCCGGCAGCGGGTCCGAGCTCAGCACGCGGCGCCGGACGTGCAGGCCTTCGAGTTCGCCGTCACCGGCGTGCCCGCCCGCGGCGAGGTCCATGTCCAGCACGAGCAAGTGCTCGACGAACTGTGGCGCGCGCGCCAGCACCGTGCCGTCCGCGGCGACGACGAGCGAGTCGCCGTCGAAGACGAGGTCGTCCTGCCCGCCGATCTGGTTGGCGTAAACCAAAGGCGCTCCGGCTTCGGCGGCCCGCCGGGCGATGAGCGGCAGCCGCTGCTCGTCCTTGGACCGCTCGTACGGCGACGCGTTCGGGGCCACGACGAGGTCGACGCCGGCGCGGCCCAGCGCCGAGATCGGCCCGCCGTCCTGCCAGATGTCCTCGCAGACGACCATGCCGATGTCGAGCCCGTGGAACCGGACGACGTCGAGCGTGGTGCCCGGCTTGAACCAGCGGTGCTCGTCGAAGACGCCGTAGTTCGGCAGGTGGTGCTTGAACTGCCGTGCGACGACCTCGCCGCGGTAGAGCGCCGCGGCGGCGTCCCGCGGGCCGACGTCGTCGAGGTCGAGGTAGCCGATGTAGGTGAGCACTTCGCCGCAGCCGGCCTCGTCGAGGCGACGCGCGAGCGACTCGACGCCCTGCCGGGAGGCCGCGGCGAAGGTCTTGCGCAGCGAGAGATCCTCGACGGGGTAGCCGGTCAAGGACATCTCGGGGAAGACGACGACGTGGGCGCCGGCTTCGGCGGCCCGGCGGGTCCACTCGACGTGCAGGTCGGCGTTGCCGTCGAGGTCGCCGACGGTGGGGTTGACCTGGGCGAGCGCGATGCGCAGTTGCGGCATGCCGTCATTCTGGCCCACCGCCACCCGCCAGGCCGAGCGAATGTGGGCGAAACGCCAAGGCCCCGCCCGGCGAACCGGGCGGGGCCTCGAACGGCAGAAGGACTACTTCCGCTTGATCATGCTGCGGACCTTCTTGATGGTCTGTTCGAAGTCCGAGTCGAACGGGTTGTCGTGCACCAGGTAGGTCCACGTCGTGTTCGCCCGCCGGACGCCGGCGTCGCCGAGGTCGATGCCCTCGTCGGTCAGCTCGGCCTCTTCGAGCGTCTTCGCCGCTCGGGAGTCGGCTTCCGCGATGATCTTGTGGAACTCCGGGATCGCCGCGCGGTGGAACTCGTCGAGCGGCGTCTCGCGCGCCAGCGCCCGCAGGTGGATGCTCTCGCGGACGTCGGTGAGGTAGGCCAGGTGGTCGGACCAGAGCTGGTCGACGTGGAACAGCAGCACCTCGCGGGACATCTGCTCCAGCTTCTCCTGGTCGTCGAGCTTCTCCTTCAGCTCGGCGAACTTCTCCGGGTGCGCCTTCTCCAGCGCGTCCGCCGCGTACGCGGTGCGAAGCACCTTGTCGCGGTGCACCAGCAGGTCGTGGCGCTGCCGCTCGATCAGCCGCGTGTACCGCCAGGTGTTCCGGTGGATCTCCAGGTCGACGCCCTCGGCGACGCGCTGGGCGTGGTTGAGCTGCCGCAGCGCCGCGTTGTCGGTGATCTCGCCGGTCTCTTCGTCGTCGACGATGCCCTCGGGCACGTCCGGCGCGTTCGACAGCACGAGTTCGTCGTTCAGGCTCGCGAAGAAGATCGCGCTGCCCGGGTCGCCCTGCCGGCCGGAGCGGCCGCGCAGCTGCCCGTCGAGCCGGCTCGACGGGTACCGCGCGGTGCCGATGACGTGCAGCCCGCCCAGCTCGACGACGTCTTCGCGGCTCTCGCCGTCGGTTCCGCCCAGCCGGATGTCGGTACCGCGGCCCGCCATCTGCGTGGACACGGTGACCGCGCCCTTCTTGCCGGCCTCGGCGATGATCGCGGCCTCTTCGGCGTCGTTGCGCGCGTTGAGCACGACGCACTCGAGGTCGACCTTCGAGAGCTTCTCGGCCAGTTCCTCGGACTCGGCGACGTCCTGGGTGCCGACGAGGATCGGCCGCCCGGTCTCGTGCACCGTGCGGATCTCCTCCTCGATCGCCCGCAGCTTCTGCGACGGCGACGCGAAGACCCGGTCGGGGAGGTCCTCGCGGATGTTCGGGGTGTTCGGCGGGATGACCGCGACCTCGAGCTCGTAGAACTCCCGCAGCTGCTCGGCGACGGCGACCGCGGTGCCGGTCATGCCTGCCACCTCGGGGTAGCGCGCGAGCAGCGCCTGGACGGTGATCGAGTCGAGGATCTCGCCGTGGTCGGTGGCGGTGACCTGCTCCTTCGCCTCGACGGCGGCCTGGAGGCCGTCCGGCCAGCGCTGCAGCTCGGCGACGCGGCCGCGGGCGGCGTTGATGAGCTGCACCTTGCCGTCGCGGACCAGGTAGTCGACGTCGCGGGTGAGCAGCGCGTGGGCGTGCAGGGCGACGTTGACGGCGGCGAGCCGATCGGAGGCCTGTTCGTTGAACAGGTCGTCGACCTCCAGGCCGAGCGACTTCGCGACGACGGAGGAGCCGGCGTCGGTCAGCCAGGCGTTGCGGCCCTCGCTGTCGGTCTCGTAGTGCAGGTTGAGCCGCAGCCGCCGGACGATCTTCGCGACCTCTTCGTCGGCGTCGCTGCGGTCGATCGAGCCGGCCATCACCAGCGGGACGCGGGCCTCGTCGACCAGCACCGAGTCCGCCTCGTCGACGATCGCGACCTCGGGGGCGGGCTGCACCAGGTCGTCGACCCGGGTGACGAGCCGGTCGCGCAGCACGTCGAAGCCGATCTCGGCCACGGCGCCGTACGTGACGTCCTTGGCGTAGGCCTCCTTGCGCTCTTCCCGCGAGTGCGCCGGTTCGACCCAGCCGACCGACACACCGAGCAGCGTGTAGACCGGGCCCATCCACTCCGCGTCGCGTCGCGCCAGGTAGTCGTTGACGGTGACGACGTGAACGCGCTTTCCGCGGATCGCGTAGCCGGCCGCGGCCAGCGCACCGGCGAGGGTCTTGCCTTCACCGGTCTCCATCTGCACGACGTGCTTGGAGAGCAGGCCCATCGTGCCCAGCACCTGCACGTCGAACGCGCGCTCGCCCAGTGCCCGCCGCGCGGCCTCGCGGCCCAGCGCGCACACCTCGACCAGCTGGCCGTCGCCGAAAGCGGTGTCCTTCAGCGTCTCGCGAAGCTTGCCCGCCCGCTCGGTCAGCTCCTCGTCGGAGAGCTTCTCGAGCTCGGCTTCGAGCTTCTCGACCGCGGGCAGCAGTGCTTCGTAGCGGGTCAGCTCGACGCTGCCCGGCCGCTGGATGATCCGGCGGAGCTTCTTGCCCACCCGGCTGATCAGTGCTGCCACCCCTGGTCTCCCGTTCTCTCTCGCTCGACCGGCCTCCACCACCCAACGCGACGGTGGTGCGTTCGAGTTCCGCGGCCGGATGGGACGATCCAACCGTGTTCCCACATCCCAGCGCCAGGTCCCGGGCCCGCCGGATCACCGCAATTGCGACATCCGTGCTGTTCGCGGCCTCGCTGACCGCCTGCACGTCCACCGGCACGACCGCGCCCGCGCCGACCACCGAGTCGCACCCGCCGTCCGGGCCGGTGCCCGCGGGGCTGGAGCGGTTCTACGGCCAGAGCCTGACCTGGGCCGACTGCGCACCTTACGCGACGTCCGAGGACGCGAGGTCGGCCTTCCAGGCGAAAGACATCCAGTGCGCCCGGCTGACCGTGCCGCTGGACTACGCGAAACCGGCGGGCGACACCGTCACGCTGGGCCTGCTCCGGCACAAAGCCGCCGACGCGGGCGCGCGGATCGGGTCGCTGGTCGTCAACCCGGGCGGCCCGGGTGCCTCGGGCATGGTCGCGGCGGCCGGACTGGTCAAGCCGGCCACGAGCACGGGCCTCGCCAAGCGCTTCGACCTGGTCGGATTCGACCCGCGGGGCATCGGCGCGAGCCAGCCGGCGATCCACTGCCTGACCGACTCCGAGCGGGACGCCGACCGCGCGGACGACAGCGAGACCGACGGCTCGCCGAAGGGCGTGCTCAAGCAGGAAGCGCAGGAAAAGGACTTCGCCGCGAAGTGCGCCCAGCGCACCGAAGACGGCACGGGGATGCTGGCCAACGTCGGCACCCGCGACGTCGTGAAGGACCTGGACGTCCTCCGCTCGGTTCTCGGCGACGAAAAGCTCACCTATTTGGGCTATTCCTACGGCACCCGGATCGGGTCGACCTACGCCGAGGCGTTCCCGAAGAACGTCCGTGCGATGGTCCTCGACGGCGCGGTCGACCCCGAGCAGGACGCGGTCGAGTCGCTGGTCGCGCAGGGCCAGGGCTTCGGGACGGCGTTCACCCAGTTCGGGAAGTGGTGCACGGCCCAGCAGGACTGCGCGCTCGGCCAGGACGCGGGCGCCGCGGTCAAGGTCTTCCAGAGCCTCGTCCGGCCGCTGATCGACTTCCCGGTGCCGGTCGGCGACGGCCGCAAGCTCTCCTACGAGGACGCGACCACCGGCGTCATCCAGGCGCTCTACCAGGAAAGCCTCTGGGACGCCCTGAACTCGGGCCTCAACGAGCTGAAGCAGCAGCGGGGCGCGACGCTGGAGAAGCTGGCCGACATCTACAACGAGCGCGGCTCCGACGGCCGCTACGGCACCACGCAGGACGCCTTCACGGCGATCCGCTGCGTCGACGACCCGCGCGTCACGGACCCGAACGTCATCCTCAAAGCACAGGAGCAGTACGTGAAGGTCGCGCCGTTCCTCGACGACGGCCGCCCGGCGAGCGCGGCCCGCGACGCGTGCGCGTTCTGGCCGGTGCCGAACACGTCGGAGCCGCACGTGCCGAACGTCGAAGGCCTGGCGAAGACCCTGGTCATCTCGACGACCAACGACCCGGCGACGCCGTACCAGGCCGGCGTCAACCTGGCGAAGGGCCTGAAGGGCGCGTTGCTGACCTTCGAGGGCACCCAGCACACGGTGTTCCTGCAGGGCGTGAAGTGCGTGGACCGGGCGGGCACGGACTACCTCGTGGACGGCACGGTGCCGCCGGAGGGGACGCGGTGCTCGGGGCAGTAGCCGCTTTTCGGGGGTTCCGGGTGGCGGAGCCCCCGGCCTGGGGCGAAGCCCCGGATGTCGAGAGCCGCTTTTCGGGGGTTCCGGGTGGCGGAGCCCCCGGCGTGGGGCGAAGCCCCGGATGTCGGAGCTACGCCTGCTGCTTGGTGAGCGAAAGCTCGATCATCACCGGGCTGAGGTGGTCGTCCGGCGGCGGGATCTGTACCCACAGCCGGACGAACCGCCGGGGCAGGGCGTCCGACACCCACACCTTGACGGTGAGGTCGGCGTCGACCGGCGCGAGCACGCTGTGCGCCACGGCGGCCGGCACCCGGCCGCCGACCCGCAGCGCGGACGCGCCGTCGACGTTCTCGCGGCCTTCGGGTTTGGCGTCCGTCACGCTGTCGAGCAGCCGCTTCAGCCCGCCGTGCGGACCGAGGAACGTGCTGACCGCGTACGCGTCGGGGAGCGGACCGGCCCCGAGGTCGGTCGAGACGTGCCCGCCCTGGACGGCGAAGCGGAACTTCGTGTGCCCGCCGCCGGCGTCGTCGTCCTGGACGTCGGCCGTGCCGGTCGCGGACTCGCCGTCGTCGAGGGTCGCGTCGCCCTCGATCTGGCGGAGCGGGAAGCCCGGCAGGACGCCGTTGACGCCCGCCGCGAAGTGCACGCTCCGCACCGCCGCGAACGACTTCGCCGCGTCGCTGACCAGCTCGGCACCTGGAGGGAACGGCCCGCGCGTGTCGGGCAGCCCGGTGCAGCCGGCCGTCAGGGCCGTCAGGAGAAGCACGAGCAACAGGGCGAAGCGCGACATCCCCTGAGCCTACTGAGCGGCGCCTGTTGGCCCGATCCTTGCGGATGATGTCCTCCCGGCCACTTCCGTCTCACCGCGCGCGCGGTGAGACTGCCTGGGTGACTGTTGAGACCCGTCCCGCCCCGAAGCTGCACCGCGCCTGGCTGATCGCCGGTGCCGCCTTCGTCGCGCTGCTCGCCTCCGCGGGCTTCCGTGCCGCCCCCGGCGTCCTCATCGACCCGCTGCACCAGGAGTTCGGCTGGTCGCGGGCCACGATCAGCTCCGCCGTCTCGGTGAACCTCGTGCTCTTCGGCCTCTTCGCGCCCTTCGCGGCCGCGCTGATGGAACGCTTCGGCATCCGCCGGGTCTCGGCGACGGCGTTGACCGTCATCGCCCTCGGCGCGGGCGGCACGGTGTTCATGACCGCGAGCTGGCAGCTGGTGCTGTGCTGGGGCGTGCTGGTCGGCCTGGGCACCGGCTCGATGGCCATGGGCTTCGCCGCGATGGTCGCGGCCCGGTGGTTCGTCCGCAGCCGCGGCGTCGTCACCGGCGTCCTGACCGCGGCGGGCGCGACGGGCCAGCTGATCTTCCTTCCGCTCATCGCGAACCTCGCGGTGGACTCGGGCTGGCGCACGGCGTCGCTGGTGATCGCGATCGCCGCGCTCGCCGTCGTCCCGGTGGTCCTGCTGGTCATCCGCGACCACCCCGCCGACGTCGGCACCACCGCCTACGGCGCGCCCGCCGACGCCGAGGTCGCGCGGCCGGCCCCCAGGACCGGCTCGGGCCGCCGCGCCCTGTCCGTGCTGGGCCAGGCCGCCCGCACGCGGACGTTCTGGCTGCTCGCCGTCGGCTTCGCGATCTGCGGCGCGACGACGAACGGCCTGGTCGGCACCCACTTCGTCCCGGCCGCGCACGACCACGGCATGCCGCAGACGACCGCGGCGAGCCTGCTGGCCCTGGTCGGCGTCTTCGACGTCGTCGGCACGATCTTCTCCGGCTGGCTCACCGACCGCGTCGACCCGCGGATCCTGCTGGGCGTGTACTACGCCCTGCGCGGGCTCTCGCTGGCGCTGCTGCCGCAGCTGTTCACCGGTTCGGTGCAGCCGAGCATGTGGGCGTTCATCCTGTTCTACGGCCTCGACTGGGTGGCCACGGTCCCGCCGACCGTCGCGCTCTGCGTCCGCGCGTTCGGCGATGCCGGCCCGATCGTCTTCGGCTGGGTCTTCGCCAGCCACCAGCTCGGCGCCGCGTTCGCCGCGTCGGCCGCCGGCCTGGTCCGCGACCAGCTCGGGAACTACACCCTGGCCTGGTATTCCGCGGCCGTCCTGGCGGTCATCGCGTCCGCCGCGTCGCTGGCCATCAGCCGGGCGAAGAAACCCGTTGCGGTACTCGCGACGTGACTTCCGCGGCCTCGGCGCGTCGCGAAACATGTCGTTAACACGCTGTGGTTAGGGTGCGGCCATGGATCGCCAGCAGGAATTCGTGCTTCGCACGCTCGAGGAGCGCGACATCCGTTTCGTCCGTCTCTGGTTCACCGATGTGCTGGGGTTCCTCAAGTCCGTCGCGGTCGCGCCGGCGGAGCTCGAAGGCGCCTTCAACGACGGCATCGGCTTCGACGGCTCGGCCATCGAGGGCTTCGCCCGGGTCTACGAATCGGACATGGTCGCCAAGCCCGACCCATCGACGTTCCAGGTCCTGCCCTGGGAAACCCCCGAGGGCGGCCCCTACTCGGCCCGCATGTTCTGCGACATCGCGATGCCGGACGGCTCGCCGTCGTGGGCGGACCCGCGGCACGTGCTGCGCCGCCAGCTGTCGAAGGCCGCCGAAGCGGGCTTCACGTGCTACGTCCACCCCGAAATCGAGTTCTTCCTGCTCTCGACCATGCCGGACGACGGCAGCGAGCCGGAGCCCGCGGACAACGGCGGCTACTTCGACCAGGCCAGCCACGCCACGGCGACGCACTTCCGGCGGCACGCCATCGAGACCCTCGAGGCGATGGGCATCTCGGTCGAGTTCAGCCACCACGAGGGCGCGCCGGGCCAGCAGGAGATCGACCTGCGGTACGCCGACGCGCTGACGATGGCCGACAACGTGATGACGTTCCGCTACGTCGTCAAGGAGGTCGCGCTGACCCAGGGCGTGCGCGCGACGTTCATGCCGAAGCCGTTCACCGACCAGCCCGGTTCGGGGATGCACACGCACGTCAGCCTGTTCGAGGGTGACCGCAACGCGTTCTACGACGCCGAAGACCCGCACGAGCTGTCGGCGACCGGCAAGGCCTTCGTCGCCGGGGTGCTCCACCACGCGAAGGAGATCTCGGCGGTCACCAACCAGTGGGTGAACTCCTACAAGCGCCTGATCAGCGGAAGTGAGGCGCCGACGACGGTCTCGTGGGGCCGCGCGAACCGCTCCGCGCTCGTCCGGGTCCCGATGTATTCACCCGGAAAGGCGTCATCCCGGCGGGTGGAGATCCGTACGCTGGACTCGGCGTGCAACCCGTACCTGGCGTACTCGGTCATCCTGGCCGCCGGGCTCAAGGGGATCGAAAAGGGCTACGAGCTGCCGCCACCCGCCGAGGACAACATCTGGCAGCTGAGCGACTCCGAACGGCGCGCCGCCGGGTACTCGCAGCTGCCGCAGAACCTGGGGGAGGCGCTGGCCGAGATGGAGACGTCCGAGCTCCTGCCGGAAGCCCTCGGGGAGCACGTCTACGACTTCTTCCTCCGGAACAAGCGCGTGGAGTGGGACAACTACCGCAGCGCGGTCACCCCGTACGAGCTCCGAACCCTGCTGCCGGTGCTCTGATGAAGCGGCGGCCGGCCCTCCTCCTGGTGCCGGCCGCCGTCTTCACGCTCGTCACCGCGGTCCCCGCCGCGGCGTCTTCCCCGGCTTCGAAGTTCGACCTCGACTCGGCCGACATCCCGGCGCTGCAGGCGCGGATGGCGTCCGGCAGGCTCAGCGCCGTCGAGCTGACCCGCCTGTACCTCGATCGGGTGCACCGGATCGACGGCAAGGTGAACGCGGTCCTGGCACTCAACCCGTCTTCGCCGGGACAAGCTCTCGAGAGCGATGCCCGGCGCCGTACGCATCGCCTGCGCGGACCGCTCGACGGCATCCCCGTGCTGGTCAAGGACAACGTCGACACCCGTGACCAATGGACGACGGCCGGGTCGAGGGCCCTGCGCAGCCGCCCGGCGAAGGACGCCACGCTGATCACCCGGCTTCGCGCGGCCGGTGCGGTGATCCTCGGTAAGGCGAACCTTTCCGAATGGGCGAACTTCCGCGCCGCGAAGCCGACGTCCGGCTGGTCGGGCGTCGGCGGGCAGACGAACAACCCGTACGTGCTGGACCGCAACCCGTGCGGGTCGTCCGCCGGGTCCGCGGCCGGTGTCGCCGCGTCACTGGCCCAGGTCGCCATCGGGAGTGAAACCGACGGTTCGATCGTGTGCCCCGCCGGAATGACGGCCACGGTCGGTCACAAACCGAGCCTCGGCCTGGTCAGCCGCACCGGCGTGGTGCCGATCTCCGCCGAGCAGGACACCGCGGGCCCGATCGCGCGCAACGTCGTCGACGTGGCACTCACTCTTTCGGTGCTCCAAGGACGGGACCCCGCGGACCCGGCGACCGCGCAGTACCCGCGCACCCAGCCCACGGACTACGCGAAGCTGCTCCGCCCGGGTGTCCTGCGCGGCGCGCGGATCGGGCTGTGGCGGCTGCCGGTGCTCGGCCCGGCCACCGAAGCGATCATGACGTCGGCGCGGAACTCCCTGGTCAAGGCCGGTGCGACGGTCGTCGAAGTGACGCTGCCGTACCAGGCGCGGCTGCAGGAGCTGGAGTTCCCGGCGCTGCTCACGGAGTTCCACCGCGACATCGACGCGTACCTCGCGACGCGGCCGGCCGGGCCACGGAACCTGGCCGGACTGATCGCCTACAACCGGGCGGACCCGCTGGAGCGGACCTGCTTCGCCGGACAGGAGCTGTTCGAGCAGGCACTGGCCGCGCCTCCGCCGTCGGACCCGGGCTACCTCGCCGGCCGGGCGGAGCTGTCGGACCTCGCGCGCCGGTCGCTCGACGAGACCCTGGCCGCGTACCGCCTGGACGCGATCGCGTCGCCGACCAACCCGCCGGCGTGGAAGACCGACTGCGCGGTGGGGGACAACGACGTGATCCCGTCGTCGACCCCGGCCGCGGTCGCCGGCTATCCGGACGTGACCGTGCCGGCCGGGTTCGCCGGACCGCTCCCGGTGGGGATCTCGTTCATGGGTGCGCGGTGGTCCGACGCCCGGATGCTGGCCCTCGCGGCGGACTTCGAGCGGGTGGCTCCGGCGCGGGTCCCGCCCCGGTATCTGCCGACCTGGCCGTCGTAGCCGTCTGTAAGCGTTCTGACCTGCGACGATGTCGTTAAGTGACCCCCCTGTTTTGGGGCGGTTCGGGGGCATGTAATCTTCTCTTCGTCGCCAGGAACACCGGGTCACACCGGGGCCGCAAGCCCCGGAGACCAGGCCGGGACGAGCGGGTTGACACCGCGGATCGGACCGGGTAATGTTCAGCGTCGGCCCACGAGCGGCCGCCGACCCCCTACGACTAAACCCGTAGGCTGAGGCATGCTCGACCAAAAGTTTGTGAATATCGCTTGGAACAACTGCCGAGGATTTAGCCGCGGATAACGCGGATGGATTCAGAGTGTGTTGCTTGAGAACTCAACAGTGTGCTAGTGAACTAAGCCAGTAGAGCTTATGTTTTGAAACCTCGTATGAGGTTCCTTTGAGAGCATTAATTTGCCTCGATTAAACTGTTCATTGTTGGAGAGTTTGATCCTGGCTCAGGACGAACGCTGGCGGCGTGCTTAACACATGCAAGTCGAACGCTGATCCGCTTTCGGGTGGTGATGAGTGGCGAACGGGTGAGTAACACGTGGGTAATCTGCCCTGCACTCTGGGATAAGCCTTGGAAACGGGGTCTAATACCGGATATCACAACTTCTCGCATGGGGGGTTGTTGAAAGTTCTGGCGGTGCAGGATGAACCCGCGGCCTATCAGCTTGTTGGTGGGGTAGTGGCCTACCAAGGCGACGACGGGTAGCCGGCCTGAGAGGGTGACCGGCCACACTGGGACTGAGACACGGCCCAGACTCCTACGGGAGGCAGCAGTGGGGAATATTGCACAATGGGCGAAAGCCTGATGCAGCGACGCCGCGTGAGGGATGACGGCCTTCGGGTTGTAAACCTCTTTCGCCAGGGACGAAGCGCAAGTGACGGTACCTGGATAAGAAGCACCGGCTAACTACGTGCCAGCAGCCGCGGTAATACGTAGGGTGCGAGCGTTGTCCGGATTTATTGGGCGTAAAGAGCTCGTAGGCGGTTTGTCGCGTCGGCCGTGAAATCTCCACGCTTAACGTGGAGCGTGCGGTCGATACGGGCAGACTTGAGTTCGGTAGGGGAGACTGGAATTCCTGGTGTAGCGGTGAAATGCGCAGATATCAGGAGGAACACCGGTGGCGAAGGCGGGTCTCTGGGCCGATACTGACGCTGAGGAGCGAAAGCGTGGGGAGCGAACAGGATTAGATACCCTGGTAGTCCACGCTGTAAACGGTGGGTGCTAGGTGTGGGCGACATCCACGTTGTCCGTGCCGTAGCTAACGCATTAAGCACCCCGCCTGGGGAGTACGGCCGCAAGGCTAAAACTCAAAGGAATTGACGGGGGCCCGCACAAGCGGCGGAGCATGTGGATTAATTCGATGCAACGCGAAGAACCTTACCTGGGCTTGACATGCGCCAGACATCCTCAGAGATGGGGCTTCCCTTGTGGTTGGTGTACAGGTGGTGCATGGCTGTCGTCAGCTCGTGTCGTGAGATGTTGGGTTAAGTCCCGCAACGAGCGCAACCCTTATCCTACGTTGCCAGCGCGTTATGGCGGGGACTCGTGGGAGACTGCCGGGGTCAACTCGGAGGAAGGTGGGGATGACGTCAAGTCATCATGCCCCTTATGTCCAGGGCTTCACACATGCTACAATGGCTGGTACAGAGGGCTGCGATACCGCGAGGTGGAGCGAATCCCTTAAAGCCGGTCTCAGTTCGGATCGCAGTCTGCAACTCGACTGCGTGAAGTCGGAGTCGCTAGTAATCGCAGATCAGCAACGCTGCGGTGAATACGTTCCCGGGCCTTGTACACACCGCCCGTCACGTCATGAAAGTCGGTAACACCCGAAGCCCATGGCCCAACCTCGTAAGGGGAGGGAGTGGTCGAAGGTGGGACTGGCGATTGGGACGAAGTCGTAACAAGGTAGCCGTACCGGAAGGTGCGGCTGGATCACCTCCTTTCTAAGGAGCACAACACATCCATCAGGCCGGGATACCCGGATCAACCTGGTGGGGTGGCTGGGACTCAAGTGCCGAATGTGTGCTTGTTCCGGTTGCTCAAGGAATCGTGGAACTACTGGTTATGGCTCACCGCGGTTGTGATACCGCCGGCTAGTACTGCGGAGCTTGCTTCGCGTGGAACCCCGGTCGTGGAGCTGGGTGGTGGGTTGTTCGCTGTGCACACTGTTGGGTCCTGAGGCAACACGCCTCAGGGCTTACACAGCCCTGAAACGTAGTTTGTTTCTGGTGTGGTGTTTGAGAACTGTAGAGTGGATGCGAGCATCTTTGTGGTCAAGTTGTTAAGGGCACATGGTGGATGTCTTGGCTTCAGGAGCCGATGAAGGACGTAGGAGGCTGCGATAAGCCTCGGGGAGCTGTCAACCGAGCTGTGATCCGAGGATTTCCGAATGGGGAAACCCAGCACCAGTGATGTGGTGTTACCCGCACCTGAATATATAGGGTGTGTGGAGGGAACGCGGGGAAGTGAAACATCTCAGTACCCGCAGGAAGAGAAAACAACCGTGATTCCGTGAGTAGTGGCGAGCGAAAGCGGAAGAGGCTAAACCGATTGCATGTGATACCTGTCAGGGGTTGTGTGGTCGGTGTTGTGGGACCCGCCTTGAGGAGACTGACATCTCTTCGGGTTGTTGTGCTGGTTAGTGGAACCGCTTGGGATGGCGGGCCGGAGTGGGTGAGAGCCCCGTACGCGAAAACCAGTTNCAAGGACCTTGGTGGTGTTCCCGAGTAGCAGCGAGCTCGTGGAATTTGCTGTGAATCTGCCGGGACCACCCGGTAAGCCTAAATACTTCCTGAAGACCGATAGCGGACTAGTACCGTGAGGGAAAGATGAAAAGTACCCCGGGAGGGGAGTGAAAGAGTACCTGAAACCGTGTGCCTACAAGCCGTCAGAGCCTGCTTTGTTGGGTGATGGCGTGCCTTTTGAAGAATGAGCCTGCGAGTTAGTGCTGCGTGGCGAGGTTAACCCGTGTGGGGTAGCCGTAGCGAAAGCGAGTCTGAATAGGGCGTCTGTAGTCGCGTGGTCTAGACCCGAAGCGGAGTGATCTACCCATGGCCAGGGTGAAGCGACGGTAAGACGTCGTGGAGGCCCGAACCCACTTAGGTTGAAAACTGAGGGGATGAGCTGTGGGTAGGGGTGAAAGGCCAATCAAACTCCGTGATAGCTGGTTCTCCCCGAAATGCATTTAGGTGCAGCGTCGTATGTTTCTCCACGGGGGTAGAGCTACTGGATGGTCTAGGGGCCTTACCGGGTTACCGAAATCAACCAAACTCCGAATACCGTGGTGTTAGAGTACGGCAGTGAGACGGCGGGGGATAAGCTTCGTCGTCGAGAGGGAAACAGCCCAGAACACCAGCTAAGGCCCCTAAGTGTGTGCTCAGTGGGAAAGGATGTGGGATTGCCCAGACAACCAGGAGGTTGGCTTAGAAGCAGCCACCCTTGAAAGAGTGCGTAATAGCTCACTGGTCAAGTGGTCCTGCGCCGACAATGTAGCGGGGCTTAAGCACACCGCCGAAGCTGTGTCATTCATGCAATACATCGGCTTGGACTCTTGAAGTCCTTGTCTAGTGGTGTGGATGGGTAGGGGAGCGTCCTGCATCCGGGGAAGCGGCGGCGGAAGCCAGTCGTGGAGGGTGTGGGAGTGAGAATGCAGGCATGAGTAGCGAATGCAGAGTGAGAAACTCTGCCGCCGGATGACCAAGGGTTCCTGGGCCAGGCTAATCCGCCCAGGGTAAGTCGGGACCTAAGGCGAGGCCGACAGGCGTAGTCGATGGACAACGGGTTGATATTCCCGTACCCGAGCATGTGCGCCCATGACGAGGCGTTTGATACTAACCACCCAAAGCCATGAGCTGAAGTCTTCGGATGGAGGTTTGTGTGTGGAGCGTGGGATCTGATTTCGTAGTAGTCAAGCGATGGGGTGACGCAGGAAGGTAGCTCCGCCAGGCGATGGTTGTCCTGGTGTAAGCGTGTAGGCCGGAACATAGGCAAATCCGTGTTTCATGAGGCTGAGACGTGATGCGTAGCCGTTTGAGGTGAAGTAGAGTGATCCTATGCTGCCGAGAAAAGCCTCTAGTGAGTGCATGCACGGCCCGTACCCCAAACCAACACAGGTGGTCAGGTAGAGAATACCAAGGCGATCGGGTGAACTGTGGTTAAGGAACTCGGCAAAATGCCCCCGTAACTTCGGGAGAAGGGGGGCCAAACATCCTGAAGTCCTTTACGGGCTAGGGGTGGGTGGCCGCAGAGACCAGCGGAAAGCGACTGTTTACTAAAAACACAGGTCCATGCGAAGTCGCAAGACGATGTATATGGACTGACGCCTGCCCGGTGCTGGAACGTTAAGAGGACCGGTTAATCCCTTCGGGGGTGAAGCTGAGAATTTAAGCGCCAGTAAACGGCGGTGGTAACTATAACCATCCTAAGGTAGCGAAATTCCTTGTCGGGTAAGTTCCGACCTGCACGAATGGCGTAACGACTTTCCGGCTGTCTCAACCACAGGCCCGGCGAAATTGCACTACGAGTAAAGATGCTCGTTACGCGCGGCAGGACGGAAAGACCCCGGGACCTTTACTATAGTTTGGTATTGGTTTTCGGTTCGGCTTGTGTAGGATAGGTGGGAGACTGTGAAGCGGCAACGCTAGTTGTTGTGGAGTCGTTGTTGAAATACCACTCTGGTCGAATTGGGAATCTGAACCTCGGGCCATGATCTGGTTCAGGGACAGTGCCTGATGGGTAGTTTAACTGGGGCGGTTGCCTCCTAAAGAGTAACGGAGGCGCCCAAAGGTTCCCTCAGCCTGGTTGGCAATCAGGTGTTGAGTGCAAGTGCACAAGGGAGCTTGACTGTGAGACAGACATGTCGAGCAGGGACGAAAGTCGGGACTAGTGATCCGGCACCTCCTGGTGGAAGGGGTGTCGCTCAACGGATAAAAGGTACCCCGGGGATAACAGGCTGATCTTGCCCAAGAGTCCATATCGACGGCATGGTTTGGCACCTCGATGTCGGCTCGTCGCATCCTGGGGCCGGAGTAGGTCCCAAGGGTTGGGCTGTTCGCCCATTAAAGCGGCACGCGAGCTGGGTTTAGAACGTCGTGAGACAGTTCGGTCCCTATCCGCCGCGCGCGTAGGATACTTGAGGAAGGCTGTCCCTAGTACGAGAGGACCGGGACGGACGAACCTCTGGTGTGCCAGTTGTTCTGCCAAGGGCATGGCTGGTTGGCCACGTTCGGAAGGGATAACCGCTGAAGGCATCTAAGCGGGAAGCCTGTTCCAAGATGAGGTATCCCACCCCTTTGTGGGTTAAGGCCCCCAACAGACCATTGGGTTGATAGGCCAGAAATGGAAGCACAGTAATGTGTTGTCGAGTTGACTGGTACTAATAGGCCGAGGACTTGCCTACGAAGATGTTGCGCATCCACTCTACGGTTCTGAAACACCACCTCAGGGTGTGTTGTTTCGGAGTGTTTCGGTGGTTTTAGCGTCAGGGAAACGCCCGGTCCCATTCCGAACCCGGAAGCTAAGCCTGACAGCGCCGATGGTACTGCAACCGAAGGGTTGTGGGAGAGTAGGACACCGCCGAACTTATTTTGGAGAAAGGGCCTGGGCCCGGTCGAGACGCAAGTCTCCCGGCCCGGGCCCTTTCTGCGTTCCCGCGTTCGGGTATGCGAGTCGGGCCGGTCCTGGCGGCGAGTTCCGCCGTCAATCACGCGAGTCCCGGCCCCAGTCACGCGAATCCCGCCCCGGGTCACGCTGACGCGGGCCCAGGCCGGCACAGTGTCGTCCCTCCCATCACGCGTGATGCCTCCCGGATCACACGTGAGGCCTCAAACCGAGCCCGGCCGAGCCGGCGCAACGGCGACGACAACACCAGTGACGTCGTCGTCTCCCCGTACCGCTGGACCTTCTCGACCAGCTCCTCCAGCTCCGCCGTGTCCCGGCACAGCACCCGCAGGATGCCGAGCCGGACAGCGATACCCGGCGGCCCAGCTCCGTGAAGCTCAGCCGGCCGTCGGCCTGGAGGAGCTCCATGACCTCGACGCCGGCCGCACCGATGGCTACGTCGTCGTCGAGACTCGCGCGCCCGAGGTCTTCGCGCAGGCGCGCATCCCCGGCGCGATCAACCTGCCCTACCGCGAGATGACGCCGGAAAGCACAGCGCACCTCGACAAGAACCTCGTCTACGTCTGCTACTGCGAGAGCCCCCAGTGCAACGCCGCCACCAAGGGCGCGCTCAAGCTCGCCGAACTCGGCTTCAAGGTGAAACGGCTCTCCGGCGGCATCACCAGCTGGATCGCCGCGGGCTACCCCACAGAAGGAGACACAGAAGGAGACAAAGCCCCCGGAATCCGCTGCGCCTGCTGACCTACCCTGGAAGGCGTGACACGACTGCTGATCATCCAGCCGGACCCGTCGGATCCCCTCGGCCCCCTCGGTGACTGGCTGACCGACGCCGGCGCGGAACTCGACGTCCGCGTGCAGCCGGAAGGCGGGCTGCCGGCGGACCTCGACGGCTACCAGGGTGTCGTCTGCCTCGGCGGCGACATGGGCGCGCAGGACGACACGAAACACCCGTGGCTGGCCGACGTCCGCCGGCTGCTGGCCAAGGCGGCGGCGAAGAACCTGCCCACCCTCGGGATCTGTCTCGGCGGTCAGCTCCTGGCCCTCGCGACCGGCGGCCGCGTCGAGGAAGGCGCCGACGGGCCGGAGGTCGGCCCGTACCTCGTCGCCAAGAAGGACGCGGCGTGGACCGACCCGCTGTTCGCCGACCTGCCGCTCATGCAGGACGTCCTCCAGTTCCACACCGACGCGATCACCCGGCTCCCGCCCGGTGCCGAGCTGCTCGCGTCCGCGCCGCGCTACACGCACCAGGCCTATCGGCTCGGCCGTTGTGTCTACGGTGTCCAGTTCCACATCGAGACGACGCCCGCCGTCGTCGAGAGCTGGGCCGCGGATTGTCCCGAAGTAGCGGAGTTCGCCCGGCCCGGCTCACTCGAGCACGACGCCTTGGTCACCGTGCACGCCGACATCGAGGAGACGTGGCGTCCCTTCGCGCAAAGGTTCGTCCGGCTGGCCGCCGGAGAACTCGAGCCGGCCGCAGGGAGTCAGCGCACATTGCCGCTGGCTTAACGACAAGGGTCACAGCCGGCAACGTCCGGTTAACACCGAGCGCACCCGTCAGGTACCTTGCGGGAAAAGTCCCCACAAGGGTTCGGAGGTCGGGGTGGAGCCCTCGTTGCTGGTCGCGGTCGTCGTCGTCACGGCCCTGGTTTTCGATTTCACGAACGGGTTCCACGACACCGCGAACTCGATGGCGACGTCGATCGCCACCGGGGCCCTCAAGCCCCGCGTGGCGGTCGCGATCTCGGCGATCCTGAACCTGGTCGGCGCTTTCCTGTCGGTGGAGGTCGCCAAGACGATCTCCAGCGGGCTGGTGGACGACACGAAGATCGGCCCGTCGATCGTCTTCGGCGGGTTGATCGGCGCGATCGTCTGGAACCTCGTGACGTGGTTCGTCGGGCTGCCTTCGAGTTCCTCGCACGCGCTCTTCGGCGGCCTCATCGGCGCCACCTGGATTTCGGCCGGTGCCGACTCGGTCCACTTCGGAAAGATCGTCGAGAAGGTCCTGATCCCCGCCGCGGCGAGCCCGGTCATCGCCGGTGTCGTCGCCATGATCGCGACCTACCTGGTCTACCGCTTCCTGGTGCGCGGCCGCCCGGCCACGCGCGGGTTCAAGGTCGGCCAGATCGTCTCGGCCTCCCTGGTCTCGCTCGCGCACGGCACCAACGACGCGCAGAAGACGATGGGCGTCATCACGCTCACGCTCGTCACCGCAGGCAGCCTCCCGGCGGGTGCGTCGCCACCCGTCTGGGTGATCATCAGCGCCGCGTGCGCGCTCGCCCTCGGCACCTACCTCGGCGGCTGGCGGATCACCCACACCCTGGGCAAGGGCCTGACGGACATCGAGGGCCCGCAGGGCTTCGCCGCCCAGACGAGCTCGGCGCTGGTCATCCTGATCTCCTCGCGGCTGGGCTTCCCGCTGTCGACGACGCACGTGTGCTCCGGCGGCATCGTCGGCTCCGGCGTCGGCAGGCGGGACGCGCCGGTCCGCTGGCGGATGGCGGGCCGGATGGTCGTGGCGTGGCTGTTCACGCTGCCCGCCGCCGCGATCGTCGGCGCGATCTCCGGCAAGGTCGCCTCCCTCGGCACCGCGGGCACCGTCGCCGTCGGGGTGGCCGGGATCGGCGTCGGCCTCGGCATCTACCTGCTTTCGCGACGCCACCCCGTCACCGCGCACAGCTTCCACGTGCCCGAGCCGACGCCTGCCGGAACCGAGCCGGGCCGCCTCGCCGCCTGAGCCACGTTCCCCGGCTACGGTGGTCGGTGATGGCAGACCGCGCGCGAACGACCGCTTCGGCGGCGAGGTACGGCTTCACCGATGCCCGTGCCGAAGGTCAGCTGCGCGCGGCCGGCTGGTGGGACGACGGCGGTCCGGTCGCGACGGCCATCGACGTGCTCTCCGCGCTGTCCCGCACCGCCGACCCGGACCTCGCGCTGCGCGGACTGGACCGGATCCGCGAGGCCGACGTCACCGAGTGGGCGTCACTCGCGGAACAGCTCTGCGCGAACCGCACCTTCCGCGGCCGGTTGCTGAGCGTGCTGGGGACGTCCAGCGCGCTGGCCGATTTCCTCGCCGCGAACCCGGAGCACTGGCGCTCGCTCATCGGGGACAAGTGCACCGACTCCGCCTGCTACCGGGAAGCCCTGCGCGCGGCTCTGCTGGGTGGCGACGGTTCGGTGCTGACCGGGCTCAAAGCCGAGCAGGCGCTCAAGGTCGCCTACCGCGGCCAGCTGCTCGGCATCGCCGCCGCCGACCTCGGGCACGTCGTCGAGGCCGGTCTCGATCACCCGGGCTACGCCGAAGTCGCGGCGCAGCTGACCGAGCTGGCCGAGGCCGCGCTGGCCGCCGGGCTGGTGGTCGCCGAAGCCGAGGTCGGCGCTTCGGCCGAGGGCACTCTCGCGATCATCGCCATGGGCAAGTGCGGCGGCCGGGAACTGAACTACGTCAGCGATGTCGACGTCATCTTCGTCGGCGAGGACGACCTCGGCGCCGCCACGCGGCTGGCGAGCACGATGATGCGCGTCGTCGGGAGGGCGTGCTTCGACGTCGACGCCGCGCTGCGTCCCGAAGGCAAAGCCGGCGCGCTGGTCCGCACCGTGGAAAGCCACCACGGCTACTACCAGAAGTGGGCGAAGACCTGGGAGTTCCAGGCGCTGCTCAAGGCACGTCCGGTGGCGGGCGACGCCGAACTCGGCCGCCAGTACGCCGAGATGGTGGCGCCGCTGGTGTGGTCGGCGGCCGACCGGGAGAACTTCGTCGGCGAGGTGCAGCAGATGCGGCGCCGCGTCGAGGGGCACGTGCCGGCCGAGCACGCCGAGCGCGAGCTGAAGCTGGGCCGCGGCGGCCTGCGCGACGTCGAGTTCGCCGTGCAGCTGCTGCAGCTCGTGCACGGCCGGATCGACGCGGACCTGCGCTCGCCGTCCACAATGGACGCGCTCGCGGCCCTTGGCGAAGGCGGGTACGTCGGTCGTCAGGACGCCGCCGAGCTGGGCGCGTCGTACGAGTTCCTGCGGATGATCGAGCACCGGCTGCAGCTACGCCGGATGCGGCGGACCCACCTGTTCCCGGCGCCGACGGACACCGTCGAACTGCGCATCCTCGCCAGGGCGAGCGGGATCAAGGCGAGCGGCGGCAAGAGCCAGGGCGAGACGCTGCTCGCGGAGTTCCGGCGGCACGGCAAGGGTGTCCGCCGGCTGCACGAAAAGATCTTCTACCGGCCGCTGCTGCAGTCCGTCGCGAACGTGCCGACCGAGGCCCTGCGGCTGACCACCAAGCAGGCGGCCAGCCGGCTGGCCGCGCTCGGCTACACCGCGCCCGACGGCGCGCTCCAGCACATCAAGGCCCTCACTTCGGGTGTCTCGCGCCGCGCCGCGATCCAGCAGGCGCTGCTGCCGGTGCTGCTCGGCCTCTTCGCCGACACGCCCGATCCCGACGGTGGCCTGCTGTCGTACCGGAAGGTGTCCGAGGCCCTCGAGGACACGCCGTGGTACCTGCGTGTGCTGCGCGACGAAGGCACGGTCGTCGAGAACCTGGCCCTCCTGCTGGGGACGTCGCGGCTGGTGCCCGCCCTGCTGGTCCGCGCGCCCGAGGTGCTGCAGCTGCTCGGCGACCCGGCCCGGCTGATGGGCCGCACGCCCGCCGAGGTGGCGACGTCGTTGCGGGCCGCCGTCCGGCGTCAGCCCGGGTTGAACGCCGCTGTCGCCGCGGCGCGTTCGCTGCGGCGGCACGAAATCCTGCGCATCGCCTGCGCTGACCTGCTCGGGCTCCTCGACGTGCCCGCGGTGTGCGAAGCGCTGTCCAGTGTCTGGGTGGCGGTGCTGCAGGGCGCGCTGGCCGCGGCGTTCCGCCAGCGGCAGGCCGAACTGGGCCGGACGCCGGCGCACATCGCCGTCATCGGGATGGGCCGGCTCGGCGGCGCCGAACTCGGCTACGGCTCCGACGCCGACGTGCTCTTCGTGTGCGAGCCGTTCGAAGGGGTCTCGGACGCCGATGCCGTGAAGTTCGCTTCGTCGGTCGCGGAGACCGTCCGGAAGATGCTGGGCGCGCCGAGTTCGGACCCGGCGCTCGTCGTCGACGCCGACCTGCGGCCGGAGGGGCGCAGCGGGCCGCTGGTCCGGACGCTGGAGTCGTACCGCGCCTACTACGCGCGGTGGGGCGAGGTGTGGGAGGCACAGGCGCTGCTGCGGGCCCGGTTCATCGCCGGCGACGACGAACTCGGCGCGCGGTTCATCGCGATGATCGACCCGATCCGCTACCCCGAAGGCGGCTTGGACGCGAAGGACGCGCGCGAGGTCCGCCGCATCAAGGCCCGCGTGGAGACCGAGCGGATGCCCCGCGGCGCGGACCCGACGCGGCACACGAAGCTCGGCCGCGGCGGCCTCGCCGACGTCGAGTGGACGGTCCAGCTGCTGCAGCTGCAGCACGCGCACACGGTCCCGGCGCTGCGGACGACGTCGACGCTGGACGCGCTGGCGTGCCTGCCGGAAGCGGGCTTGGCCGAGCAGGCGCAGGCGGACTCCCTGCGAGAGGCGTGGTTGCTGGCGACCCGGGTGCGCAACGCGGGGATGCTCGTGCGCGGCAAGGCCGTCGACGAGGTCCCCGGTTCGGGCCGCGACCTGGCGGCGGTGGCCCGCGTGCTCGGCCAGTCGGCCGGCGACGACCCCGGCGAGTTCCTCGACACTTACCGCCGCATCACGCGGCGGGCGCACACCGTGGTGGAGCACTTGTTCTACGAGGCCTGACCTACAGTGGGCGGGTGACCGATCGCGAGCCGTTCCGGACCCGGATCAAGGTCCGGCACTACGAGCTGGACACCCTGGGCCACCTCAACCACGCCGTCTACCACTCGTACGGCGAGGTTTCGAGACTGGAGCTGTTCGACGCGGCCGGCGGCCTCGAAGGCTTCAGGAAGGCGAAGCTCGCTTCGGTCCTGCTGGAAACGCACGTGGTGTTCCGCCGAGAGCTGCGCGCCGGCGACGCGGTCGACGTGACGTGCGACGTCAAGTTCGGCAGCGGCAAGACGTTCAAGATGGACTCGAACATCGTGAAGCTCGACGGGACGCTGGCCGCGGAGATCACCTGCACGCTGGGGCTGATGGACCTGGAGCGCCGCAAGCTGGTCGAGGATCCGCGGGGCAGGTTCGAAGCGGCGGGCGCGGACCTGAAGGTGCTGTCGACCGCGGAGTGACAAAAGAAACGCCGGCGGCGAGGGCTCTTCGCACCTCGCCGCCGGCGTGTCCAAGGGCCGGACTGCTACCGGATCACACGTCGTAGTACAGGGCGAACTCGTACGGGTGCGGGCGCAGACGCAGCGGGTCGATCTCGTTCTCGCGCTTGTACGAGATCCACGTCTCGATCACGTCGGGGGTGAACACGCCGCCCTCGAGGAGGTAGTCGTGGTCCGCTTCCAGCGTGTCGAGGACCGTGCCGAGGTCGCCCGGCACCGTCTGGACGTTCTTGGCCTCCTCCGGCGGAAGCTCGTAGAGGTCCTTGTCGATCGGCTCCGGCGGCTCGATCTTGTTCTTGATGCCGTCGAGGCCGGCCATCATCATCGCCGCGAACGCCAGGTACGGGTTGCCGGACGAGTCCGGGCAGCGGAACTCGGCGCGCTTCGCCTTCGGGTTGTTGCCCGTGATCGGGATGCGGACACAGGCGGAGCGGTTGCGCTGCGAGTAGACCAGCGAAACCGGCGCCTCGAAGCCCGGGACCAGGCGGTGGTAGGAGTTCACCGTCGGGTTCGTGAAGGCGAGCAGGCTCGGGGCGTGCTTGAGCAGGCCGCCGATGTAGTGGCGAGCAGTGTCGGACAGACCCGCGTAGCCGGACTCGTCGTGGAACAGCGGCGTGCCGTCCTTCCACAGCGACTGGTGGCAGTGCATGCCCGAGCCGTTGTCGCCTGCCAGGGGCTTCGGCATGAAGGTCGCCGTCTTGCCCGCCGCGAACACGGTGTTCTTGACGATGTACTTGAACATCATCAAGTCGTCGGCGGCGTGCAGCAGCGTGTTGAACTTGTAGTTGATCTCGGTCTGGCCCGCGGTGCCCACCTCGTGGTGCGCGCGCTCGATCTCGAAACCGGATTCCGTCAGGTTGCGGACGATGTCGTCGCGCAGGTCGGCGAAGTGGTCGACCGGCGGGACCGGGAAGTAGCCGCCCTTGAACTTCGTCTTGTAACCCTGGTTGCCGCCGACCTCGTCGGCGCCGGTGTTCCACCAGCCCTCGATCGAGTCGATCTCGTGGAAGGAGGCGTGCTCGGCGGAGTCGAAACGGACCGAGTCGAAGATGTAGAACTCGGCTTCGGGGCCGAAGTACACGCTGTCGGCGACGCCGTACTCGGCGATGTACTGCTCGGCCTTGCGCGCGATGTTGCGCGGGTCGCGGCTGTACGCCTCGCGCGTGAAGGGGTCGTGCACGAAGAAGTTGATCGACAGCGTCTTCGCCTTGCGGAACGGGTCGATCTGCGCCGTGTCCAGGTCCGGCAGCAGCAGCATGTCGGACTCGTGGATGGACTGGAAGCCGCGCACCGAGGAGCCGTCGAACGCGAGTCCCTCGGCGATGGCGTCGTTGTCGAACGCCTTCGCGGGGACGGTGAAGTGCTGCATCACGCCGGGCAGGTCGCAGAACCTCACATCGACGACCTCGACGTCCTGGTCGGCGATGAGGCGCTGAATATCGTCTGGAGTAGTGGGCACCCTCGGTGACTCCTTCTCGTTCGAGCTCGTACGGCAGTGCTCTCTTCGGCTCACGCTAAAAGTGCGGTGTTGCCCGACCGTCACCCGTATGTTTCGCCAGTGTTAACGGGTGGTCGATATCGGGTATCCGACCAGGTCGGATGTGGTCCGCGCCACCGGCATACCCTAGACGGGTGGCGAGATGGACCGGCGAGTGGCTGCCCGGCACCGGCGACGGTGGCCGGGGCACTGATCAACACGGCTCGCGCTGGCCGGGTGAGAAGTTCGGTTTGCCCGAGTCGGGCGTCGGCTCGGCGGCGAGCGGGGGCGCGCGGCTGCTCGGGCTGATCGTCGACCTCGTCGTCGCGGCCCTGGTCACGGCCATCTTCCTGCACCCCAGCCTGCAGGACCCGGTCGCGATGCAGAACTTCAACCTCTGGTCGGGCGGTGTCTGGGCGGTCATCTCGGTGATCTCCGCCGGCTTCTTCGGCTTCACGCCCGGCATGGGCGTCGTCGGCATCCGCGTCGCCCGTCTCGACGGCGCCGCGCTGGTCGGGCCGCCGCGAGCGCTGGTCCGGGCGGTGCTGACGTTCGTCATCATCCCGGCGGCGGTCCGCAACGCCGACGGCCGCAGCTGGCTCGACCGGCTGACCGGCACCGTCGTCATCCGGATGCGCTGACCCCGCGAGACGAGAAAGGCCCCGTCCGGGTTCGGACGGGGCCTTCTCGTGAGCGGGTCAGCGGCGGCGGATCGTCCGCTGGACGTTGCGCATCTTCGCGCCGGCGGGCATCGGGCCCTTCGGCAGCGCCGCGCCGCGGTTGCCGAGGGCGGCCAGTTTGGCCTCGAGGGCGTCGACCTGGGCGGGCTTGAGGTTGCGCGGCAGCTTCATCAGGTAGCCCTGGAGCTTCTTGAGCGGGAGCTGGCCGTCTTCGTGGCCGATCGTCACGTCGTAGATCGGCGTGTCGCCGATCAGGCGGGAGACGCGCTTCTTCTCCTGGGCGAGCAGGGTCTTCACGCGGTGCGGCGCGCCTTCGGCGACCAGCACCACGCCGGGGCCGCCGAGGACCCGGTGCACCGCGTCGAGCTGCGTCGTCGCCGCGACGGTCGGCGTCACCTTCCAGCGGCCGCGCAGGTTCTCCAGCGCCCACGCCGCGGCGCCGGGCTGGCCGTCGGCCTTCGAGTAGACCGTGCGCTGGACGCGCCGGCCGAAGATGATCATGGCGAGCAGGCCGCCGAGGACCAGGCCCAGCGGCAGCAGGACCCACTGGGCCTTGAAGAAGAACCCGATCCCGAACAGGAGGCCGGCGACGACGAGGATCGCGCCGACCATCCACGGGATGAGCCACGGGTCTTCCTTGCGCTGCATCTTGAAGGCCTCGAAGAGCTGGCCACGGCGTGCCTTGCTCGCCGCGCGCTTCTCCTTCTTGGCCTGCTTGGCCGCTTCCTTGTCCTGCTGTCCCGCCATATGACCAGGATACGGCCGCGTGCCCCTGCCCCGATTCCCCGTCCCCCTCTGCGAGGATGCCGGACGTGACCGGCGTACTTTCCACCAAGAGCATCAACCGTCTGCTCGATGGTCTCGACCCCGAGCAGCGCGCCGCCGCCAGTGCCCCGCGGGGGCCGGTCTGCGTGCTGGCCGGCGCCGGCACGGGCAAGACCCGCACGATCACCCACCGGATCGCCCACCTCGTCCGGTCCGGGCACGTTTCCGCCGGTCAGGTGCTCGCCGTCACCTTCACGACGCGGGCCGCGGGGGAGATGCGGACGCGGCTGCGTGGCCTCGGCGTCGACGCCGCGCAGGCACTGACCTTCCACGCCGCCGCCCGCCGTCAGCTGCGGTACTTCTGGCCGCGCGTGGTCGGCGACCGGCCGTGGGAGCTGCTGGAGAACAAGCTGCGCTACGTCGGCCAGGCCGCGAACCGGGCCAAGCTCGGCACCGAGGTCGAGGTCCTGCGCGACCTCGCGAGCGAGATCGAGTGGGCGAAGGCGTCGCTGATCAGCCCGGACGACTACCCGGCCGTCACCGCCCGCGCCCAGCGCGACATCCCGGCGCCGGCGGCGCAGATCGCCGAGGTCTACCGGAACTACGAGGAGCTGAAGAACGCCGCGCAGGTCCTCGACTTCGACGACCTCCTCCTCCACACGACGGCGGTGCTGGAGGAACACGGCGTCGTCGCCGAGGAGTTCCGCGACCGGTACCGCTGCTTCGTCGTCGACGAGTACCAGGACGTCACCCCGCTGCAGCAGCGCCTGCTCGACGCGTGGCTCGGCGGCCGCGACGACCTGACCGTCGTCGGCGACGCCAACCAGACCATCTACTCCTTCGGCGGCGCGTCGCCGCGGCCGCTGCTCGAGTTCACCCGGCGCTACCCGGACGCGACCGTCGTCCGGCTCGAGCGTGACTACCGGTCGACGCCCGAGGTCGTTTCGCTGGCGAACCGGGTGATCGGCGCCGCGCGGGGACGTCCGGCGGGTTCGCGGCTGAAGCTGATCGGCCAGCGCCCGCCGGGGCCGGAGCCGCGCTTCGCCGAGTTCGACGACGAGGCGGTCGAGGCCGAGGCCGTCGCCCGGCGGGTGCGTGAGCTGCTGGACGGTGGCGTGTCGGCGAGCGAGGTCGCCGTCCTCTACCGGGTGAACGCGCAGTCCGAGGCCTACGAGTCGGCGCTGGCCGAGGCGGGCATCCCGTACCTGGTCCGCGGCGGCGAGCGGTTCTTCAACCGGACGGAGGTCCGGCAGGCGATGTCCGCGCTGCGCACGGCGAGCGGTGACGGCAGCTCCGATCTGGTCACGACGGTGCGTTCGGTGCTCGCGCGAGTCGGCCTCACCGAGTCGCCGCCCGCCGGCGGCGCGGCCAAGGAACGCTGGGACGCGCTCCTGGCGATCGTCGAACTGGCCGAAGAGCTCGCCGCGACGGTCGAGGACGCGGACGTGCCGCGGTTCTGCGCCGAGCTCGACCAGCGCGCCGCGGCCCAGCACCCGCCGACGGTCGAGGGCGTGACGCTGGCATCGCTGCACGCGGCGAAGGGCCTGGAGTGGGACGCGGTGTTCCTCGTCGGCCTGGCCGAGGGCACGATGCCGATCCTCCACGCCGGCGACGACGAGGCCGCGATAGAGGAGGAGCGCCGGCTGTTCTACGTCGGCGTCACCCGGGCCCGCGAGCACCTGTGGCTGTCGTGGGCGCTGGCCCGCACACCGGGCGGGCGGCGCAACCGGCGGCGCAGCCGGTTCCTGTACGGCCTGGTCCCGGAGGACCACCCGGCCGCGAGGGCGGCACGGTCCCAGCAGAAGCCGTCGACGCCGGTCAAGACGCGCTGCCGCGTCTGCGGCGGGCCGCTGCTGGAGACCATCGACGTCAAGCTGGGCCGCTGCGGACGCTGCCCGTCCGCGGTGGACGAGGCCCTGCTCGAGCGGCTGAAGTCATGGCGCGGCGACCGGGCTCGCGAGCTGAAGGTGCCGGCGTTCGTCGTGTTCACCGACGCGACGCTGATGGCCATCGCCGAGCAGCGCCCGGCTGACGAAGGAGCGCTGGTGTCGATCTCCGGCATCGGCGCGACCAAGCTCGAACGCTTCGGCGCGGAGATCCTCGGCGTGGTCCGGGCGTCGGCGGAGTCCTGACGGCGCCCGGCCGGTTCGGACGGCGCTTGGCCGGTTCGTGCGGCCGGGCGTGAGGGCGCTCGGCGGGTCCGCGCGGTGCTCGGCTGGTTCCGGCGGCGCTTGGCCGGTCCGCCGGAGAGGTCGCGTCGCTTCGGCAGTGCCCGATCGGGCGGTCCTTTCGGGCAGCCTGTGGGGCGAGCGCTTCCGGGCCGGCGTCGTCGTGCCCGCGTCGAGGGGCGGCCGGGCTGGGCCGATGCCGACTTGACCGCGTCGCAGCCATGATCGACGCGGCGAACCCGCTGCTCAGGGGCGATCTTCGTAACTTCGAGGATTTTCCCGTTAATTGAGTTGCCCCGGTGTGGTGGGGGGCAATAACCTGCCAGTACCGAGCCCGAAGGGCTCGGCTGGGGATCCACGTTGCAGCGCCGCTCGGCGGCCGTGTGTGCAGAGTACAGAAGGAGGTGCCGGTGAAATGACCATCAACGTGACGCTCACGAATCCGGGCACCCGTCTGTCCTGCGCCGCGGAAGTCGCGGCCGCTTCGCGCCCGGGCACTGGTGTGTCCGTGAGCGCGCACGAGATCCGTGGCATGCGTCGCGTCGAGCGGCGTTGGGCCACCGGTGTCGTCGTCTTCGGGACGCAGGGCGTTCTCGCCGCGTACCCGCAGGCCGATCTGCCGACCATCAAGCAGTTCCGTGTTCCGTTGTCGATACGGGAGCGAAGTTCCTGACCTAGTCAGGACACGAGGCTCACGAAGGCCGCGGAACCGGAAACCCCGGATCCGCGGCCTTCGTGTTTTTGGCTGCACAACCCAAGAGGAACAGCGTTGCCCAGCTCCGTCACTCCACCGAAAACCCGTACGACACAAGGAGGAACCACCATGTCTTCGGCCATCGCCTACACCTCGGGTGAGGCAATATTCGCCGACCTGCTCGACCCGATCGCCGTTCCCGACGTGGCGCTGCCCTGCCGTTCCGGCGACGCGGACCTGTGGTTCGCGGAGTCCCCGGCCGAGCTCGAGCGCGCCAAGGCGCAGTGCGCCGACTGCCCGGTGCGCGAGGCCTGCCTGGCCGGCGCGCTGGCCCGGCGTGAGCCGTGGGGCGTCTGGGGTGGCGAGATCTTCGAGCGCGGTGTCGTGATCGCGCGCAAGCGGCCCCGTGGCCGTCCGCGCAAGAACGCCGCCGTCGAGCCCGCCGCGGCCAAGGCCCGCGGCGATCACCGGAGCGCCGCCGCATGAGCGTCGAACCGGTCACAGCGAAGGACTACGAAGCGCGGATGAGTCCGCAACTGCAGTTGACGAAGACCGAGATCGAGGAGATCAGCGAGATGTTGCTCTATGAAGAACTGTCCAGGGCCCGAATACGGGATCTGGAGGAGGGGGTCCGCGCCCAGCGGGCCCGAGGTAGCGCGCGTGCGGCACGCCGCTGGACGCGAGTAGCCCGATGGGCGACTCGACGGGCGGAGCGGTACCAGGACCAGAACTGAGCGCAGGGCCCCTGCCGCCTTCGGGCGGCGGGGGCCTTCGTGCTGGCCGTGGGGTGCGAGTTCCGGTGTTGCCCGGCTATCCCGCGGCCGCACGTCGTGAACGACTCGTTCAGGTCGCCGGACGCGGTGAACGACTCGTTCATGACTTCGGCGGCGGGCCGGCTGGTGTTGAATGGGCGGGTGGCCGCACACACCCATGACGACATCGGCTGGGCGGATCGCCTCGCCCAGCTGCGCATGGCCGACGCCCTCGACGCCGAGGCGCTGGCGCCCGTCGCCCGGCGGCTCGTCGCCGGGGTGGCCGAACGGCCGACCGTGGTCGACGTCGGGTGCGGGGCCGGGGGCATGAGCGTGCTGTTCGCGCGCGAGCTGGCCCGGCGCGGCGGGGGCACCGTGGTGCTCGTCGATGCCACGCCGGAGCTGCTGGCCGAGGCGGAGCGGGTCGTCACCGAGGCGGCCGCCGGCGCTGTCGAAGTCGTCGGCCTGGCCGCGGACCTCGCCGACCCCGAACTGGCCCGGCAGGTACCCGCGGCCGATCTCGGCTGGGCTTCCGGCGTGGTGCACCACGTCGGTGATCAGCAGGCCGCGCTGCACACGCTGGCCGGGCTCCTGCGGCCGGGCGGAATGCTCGCCATCGCCGAAGGCGGACTCGAAATACGGTGCCTCCCTTGGGAACTCGGGGTCGGACGGCCGGGGCTGGAACAGCGGCTGCTCGCCGCGCGAGGCGAGTGGTTCGCGCGGATGCGGGCCGGGATCGCGGGCAGCGTCGCCATGCCCTACGACTGGCCTCGCGCGCTTCGCGAAGCCGGGCTCGAGGACGTCGAGTCGTTCGGCGCGCTCATCGACCACCCGATGCCCGGCTCGGACCTGCTGCGCGAGTACGTCGTGCACCGCGTCGGCTGGCTCTCCGAGTCAGCCGGGGAGTGGCTCGACGACGGCGATCGTGCCGTGCTCGCCTCGCTCACCGACCCGCAGAGCCCGGATTTCCTCGGCCACCGCGACGATCTCTTCCTGTTCGGCGCCAAGGAGATCCACTGTGGACGGTCACGGTGAGCGCCCCGGAACGGCCGGTGTGCACCCGCTGCGGCCGCACCCGTGGCCCGGACGACGACCCGGCTACGGCGCTCGCCTGGGTGTCCACCCGCGAACGGGGCACGGTTCGGTGGCTGTGCCCGGCTTGCGCGCGGGAGCACGTGCGCGACATCGAAGGCAAGCTGCCCGACGAGTACTGGTGATCAATCCGTCCTCCTGAGCAGTTGATGGCAACGGGTTCGCCGGGTGCGAGGCGTCAGGCCGCGTCGCCGATGGGCGTCATCGGGACCGCGTGGACCCGCGGGCGGGGTGTGCGTGATGCCTCGCCGAACGCCTGGGCCAGCTCCAGCGCCACCTCCTGGGGGACCTGACGCAGCTGCCGGACCGTGCAGCGCACCAGGACGATGCCCGTGGCCGCCAGCGCGAGGTGGCTGAAGCCGCCGCCGGGGCCCGGGCCGCACTGGTATCGCCAGGCCAGCCCGATCTCGTCCCACCACGCGTCCGCCTCGCCGATGCGGCGGCCGCGCCGGTCGCAGATCGTCACGTCCCAGATCGGCGGCGGGAGCCGGGCGATGTCGAGGACGCGCGTCGCCAGGCCGTGGGCTTGGATCGGCCGCTCGTCGATGGCGCGGAGCACCTTCCGGACCTCTGCCGTGCCGCGCTGCGGGCCGTCGGCGAGCTCCGCCAGCAGCTCCCGCCGGTCGCACAGGCCCCAGTAGAGCGGCAGCGTCAGCAGGTGCCGGATCCGGGCCGGGTCGGGTTCCGATCGGGCCAGATCGAGCGCCGCCCGGGCCGGCGGCGCGAACGGCAGCCCGTCGACCAGCACCGGGTCCGGCAACCGGGCCGTGCGTGCCGCTCGGACGCCGGCGCGGGCGGTCACCCGGCAGTGCCCGGGCACCAGTAGCTGGATCTCGCCGTCGGCCGGGCACTTCACCCCGTGGGCCTGCAGCGCGTCGGAGCCGGTGATCACCGCCCCCGCGCCGTACCGCCCGAGCGCGGCGTGCAGCAGCTGCCGCCGGGTCGGGGTGGTGTTGCGCAGCAGGACGACGCCGGGGTGCAGGCGGCGCCACGGCCCGCCGGGGCCGCAGAGCCGCCGGGTTCTTCGGTCGGACACCCCGGCCCTGCGCAACTGTTCGAGGCTCATCACCTCGCAGGTGCCGGGATTACTGAGGGACAGTGGATCGGTGCGTTGAGTAGCGGTCATGGTTCGAGCATGGCGGCTCGGCCAACCGGGTGGAACCCCGATTCCCGAGGCTGTGGACAACTTGGCGGAATCCGTCCGTTCGCGGCCCCGCCTGTGGACAACTCAGCCCGCGAAACCGGGCTGCCAGCGCTCCACGATGCCGCGGGCCGGGATCTCCGCGTCGAGCTGGCACAGGATGCCCGTCGACCCCGCCGTCACCCGGTGGATCATCAGGTACTCGGGCGGCAGGTTGAGCAGCCGGCCGACCCGGAAGTCGTTGCCGCGGCTGTCGCCCACCCGGCCCGCCTGCTTCTGCATCCAGCGGCGCGTGAAGTGGAACGTCGGCTCGGCCAGCGGCTCGGTGAACGGCGCCAGGTACGCCAGCACCTCGTCCGCGGTCAGGTCGCTGTCGGTGCGGATGAACCGGTTCTCCCGCAGCAGGCGCATCAGCCCGGCGGACTCGCCGTCGAGGGCCAGCCGCGTCATCTCGCCCAGGTGGCGGGGGATGCCGTCGGGCAGCCGGGCGACGCCGCCGAAGTCGATGACGCACAGCCTGTCGTCGGCGGTGATCATGAAGTTGCCCGGGTGCGGGTCCGAGTGCAGCAGGTGGACGCGCTCGGGGGAGGAGTAGTGAAACTCCGCCAGCAGCCGGCCCGCCAGGTTCCGGGTCTCGCGGTCGCCGTCCGCGATCACCTTCGACAACGGCGTGCCGTTCGCCCATTCGGTGACGACGACCTTCGGCGCGCTGGCCACCACCCGCGGCACCAGGATGCCGGGGTCGCCGTCGAACGCCTTCGCGAAGGCACGCTGGTTCTGGGCCTCGGCCTGGTAGTCGAGCTCCTCGTTCATCCGTTCGGCGAGCTCGGCGAGCAGCGGCTTGACCTCGGTGCCGGGCACGAACGCCTGGAACAGCCTGCTGAACCGCTGCAGCTGCCGCAGGTCGCTGCGCAGCGCCTCGTCGGCGCCCGGGTACTGCACCTTGACGGCGACCTCGCGGCCGTCGTGCCAGACCGCGTGGTGCACCTGGCCGATGCTCGCGGCCGCCGACGGTTCGTCGTCGAACGAGGCGAACCGGCTGCTCCAGGTGCGGCCCAGCTGCTCGGCGAGCACCCGGTGGGTCTGCCGGGCCGGCATCGGCGGCGCGGCTGCCTGCAGCTTCGTCAGCGCCTCGCGGTACGGCTTCGCCATGTCGTCCGGCACCGCCGCCTCGAACACGCTCAGCGCCTGGCCGAACTTCATTGCCCCGCCCTTGAGCGTGCCGAGCACCTCGAACAGCTGCTCGGCGGCCTTGGCCGAGAGTGTCGCGCTCACCTGCTCCGCGCTTTGGCCCGCGAGCCTCTTGCCCCACCCGCCGACCGCCCGGCCGGCGATGCCGAGCGGGAGACTGGCGAGCTTGGCGGTACGGGCGGCACCCTTGCGCGGCATCGTGGTGTCACGATCGGCCGGGTCGCGGAAGTCGGTCACACCGGCGATTCTGCCCTGCATCGCCGGCGGCGCGCAGCCTGCTCGCGGCGTCTTGGTGGGTTACGTCTCCTGGAGCACGGCGCGGGCGCCACAGCCGCAGCGGGGATGTGGCGGCCAGCCGCGGTGGCGGATGCGGCCGTCGAAGGCGTCGATCTCGAGGGTGGCGTTCCACGCCGGTGGTGGTGGCTCGGCGGGCGAGAGCAGCCGCATCGCCTGGGCGACGGCCAGCGACGCGCAGGCGTGGACCGCGCCGAGGTCGGGCCGCTGGTGCCGGCCCGCGAGCTGCCCGGCGACGCGTGGCCAGCACGGGTCGAGGTCCGTCCGGTGCAGGTCGGCGCAGCGCAGGCACGAGCTGCGGCCCGGCATCACCAGCGGACCGACGATGCCGGTCCCGTCGCGGACGCGCACCAGCAGGTGCGGGACGCCGTCGTCCATCAGGTCGGCGACGACTTCGGGAGCCGGCACCACGGCGTCGGTGAGCAGGGCCAGGTCCGGATGGCGGTCGTGCAGGCGCGTGACGCGGACCTCGGCGCCGACCCGGTGGAGCAGGGCGGCGAGTGCCTCCCGCCGGGGCCGTCCGACGTCCGCGTCGGTGAAGCCCGAGCCGAGGTCGTGCTCGGTCACCACGCCGGACACCCGCAGGTCGACGTGCCCGACGCCCGCGTTGGCCAGCAGGACGGCGGTGGCGACCGCCACGCGGCCGTCACCGTGCACCGAGACCGCGGCGGCGCGCCGCCGGTCCGTCAACGCTGCCTGGTGGTGCCGGGCGCGCAGCGACCAGAGACCGGTCTCGCCGCGCGGACCCGGGCTGTCGGGCCGTCCGGCGTCGGTGACCAGGCCGAGCGCGGTGAGCTGCCGCAGCAGCGTCCGCAGCTGGTCGCGGTGTTCGCTCTCGGCGAGCAGGAGCCGCTCGACGGCCTGGCTGCCGTCGAGGGCGCGCACCTGCCGGACCAGGTTCGGGGGCAGGTTTTCGACGATCACGCCGTGACGCGGGTCGAGGCCGATCTGGATCTCGCGCGGGCCGCGGTCCAGCACCGTCAGGCCCGGGAGCAGGGCGGGGTGGGTGGGCAGCAGCACCGGAGGCATGTCCGCGGTGGAGAGGATCATGTCCGCAGGATCGCACCCGGCGGCGACGGGCCGGCTCGCGAAGACGGCGGAACGGCCGAGTTGTCCACAATTGAGGAAGGCTGTGGACAACTCGGGTCTGTGACCTCAAGGCGCTCGGGATTGTCGGTGTCTGGCCTTACCGTGGTCGGGTGGTCGAAGCACGGACGCCCTCACTGAGGGGCCGGGGGGAGACGAACCCCCCGTCGGACACACCTGGACACAAGGTCGAAGTGCGGCGCAGCCAGCGCCGGCACCGGACGGTCACCGCGTATTGGAACGACGACACGCTCGTCGTGCTCATCCCCGCGCGGATGACCAGGGCGGAGGAGAAGCACTGGGTCGCCGAGATGGAGCGCAAACTGCAGCGCTCGGAACCCCGACGCCCGGCGTCCCCGAAGACGTCGGACGAAGCCCTGCTGGCGCGCTGCGCGCTGCTGTCGGGCAAGTACCTGGCCGGCACCGCCGTGCCGGCGAGCGTCCGCTGGGTGCCGCCGATGCGCACGCGGTGGGCGTCCTGCACGCCGGTCGACGCGACCATCCGGGTCAGCGACCGGCTGCGGAAGGTCCCGCCATGGGTACTGGACTACGTGCTGGTGCACGAGCTGGCGCACCTGCGCGAGCCCGGCCACGACGCGGCGTTCTGGGCACTGGTGCGGCGGTACCCGAAGACCGAACGGGCGATGGGGTACCTCGAGGGGCTGTCGGCCGCGGCCGGGTGGGGGATCTCCACCGAGGACTGAGCGGGTGACGGTGACCGGGGTGGTCCGCTGGTGCGGGCCACCCCGGTCACGTCACGTCACGTCACGGTGACGGCCGGTCGGCGGGTCGCGGGTGGCTTGACGGATAGGCACGTGTGCGCGAAGGGGCGGTTCGCGTGCCTGGAAGGTCGGCTCGCGCAGCCAGCCGGACGACACGCGTACCTGAGCGGACGACGCGCGTACCCAGCCGGACGACACGCGTGCTTGGAGAGTCGACTCGCGTGATTGGAGGGTCGACTCGCGTGTCTGGAAGGTCGACACGTGTGTTCAGGCGGCTGGGCCGGGAGGCGGAGCGGGGCTGGTGGTGGAAACGGAGCCGGGCGCCTCGCGGATGCGAGACGCCCGGCTCCGGGTCCACTGCTCAGCTCTTGGTGTCGTTGCCCTTGGTGTCGTCGTCCGCGGGGGGCGTGTCCTGCTGCTCGCGCTGGGAACGCTCCGAACGTTCCGTGCGCTCCAGCTCGGCGATCGGGTCCAGGTCGTCGAGCGAGCCGCTCGAGCCCACGCGGTCCGCGAAGTCGATCGGCTCGTCCAGGTCCTCGGCCGTCGGCATCAGGTCCGGGTGGGACCAGAGGCCGTCGCGCTTGTCGAGGCCGTGGCGGTCGCCCACCAGCTTCCACAGCGCCGAGGCCGCCCGCATCCGGCGAGGGCGCAGCTCCAGGCCGACCAGCGTCGCGAACGTCTGCTCCGCCGGGCCGCCCGTCGCGCGGCGGCGGCGCAGCGTCTCGCGCAGCGCGTCCGCGCCCGGGAGGCGGTCGCCGACCGCTTCCGACACCACCACGTCGACCCAGCCCTCGACCAGGGCGAGCAGTGTCTCCAGGCGGTTCAGCGCCGCCTTCTGCTCCTCCGTCGTCTGGGGCTCCAGCAAGCCGGACGACATCGCCTCTTCGATGCTCGCCGGGTTCGCCGGGTCGATCCGGCCGGCCAGCGACTCGAGCGCCGACGTGTCGACCGTGATGCCGTGGGCGAACTCCTCGACCGTCGCCAGCAGCCGCTGCCGCAGCCACGGCACGTGCGTGAACAGGCGCTGGTGCGCGGCTTCGCGCGCGGCCAGGAACACCAGGATTTCGCTGTTCGGCAGCTCCAGACCTTCGGCGAACTTCTCGATGTTCGCCGGCAGCAGCGCCGACGTCCCGGCCGGCGCCAGCGGCAGGCCGATCTCGGACGCCGTCAGCATCTCCTGCGCGAGCTGCGCCAGCGCGTTGCCGAGCTGGGAGCCGAACGCCATCCCGCCCATCTGCCCCATCATCTGCAGCAGCGGGCCGGCGGCCTGCTTGGCCTCCTCCGGCAGCGCCTGCATCCAGGCGCCCGAGACCTGCTGGGCCACCGGGTCGCACAGCCGCTGCCACGTCGGGAGCGTCTTCTCCACCCAGGACCGCGGCGACCACGCGACCGTCGACGTCGCGCCCGCCGGGAACACCGTCGCCGCGTCGAGCCACAGCTCGGCCAGGTGGGCCGCGTCACGCACGGCGGCGTTCGCGTCGTCGCCGCCGCGGAAGCCCAGCTTGCTCTCGCCGGTGTTGCCGGCACTGCCCAGTGTCTGCAGGGCGATCTGCTTGGCGAGGTCGTAGTTCACCGGCCCGCTGGAGCTGCCGGCCTGGCTGAGCATCTGGCCCAGCTGACTCAGCATCTGCCCGAGCTGGTTGAAGGCCTCGGCGCCGGACTGCTGCCCGCCTTCCGAGGGGTCGTTCTCACCTCGTTTGTCGGGATCGGAAGGTCCGAAGCCGAACGGGGGATTGCTCATGTGTCCACCGTACGCGGCTCAGCGGCCGCCGAGCGCGTCAACCGGACCCATGTGCGTGGCCTTCACCGGGAAGCGAACGCGGTCACCGTACGCTGTCGGTCGTGACCAAGTCCTCCGAGGAGACCGCCCCCGCGAAGAGCGCCCCGGAACCGGCGGCGGAGCCGGCCGGCGAGGCCCGGCGGATGACCCGCCGTGGCTGGACACTGGTGGTCAGCGGCTCGCTGTTCCTGATCTTCGTGGTGCTCGGCTCGATCGTGCCGGTGCCGTTCGTGGCGATCAGCCCCGGCCCCACCTATGACACGCTCGGTCGCGACGCGGCGGGCAACCCGGTCATCCAGGTCACCGGTCACGAGACCCAGCAGACCACCGGCGAGCTGCGGATGACGACCGTCTCCCTGCACGACGGCGTCACCCTGTTCCAGGGCCTCGGCTTCTGGGCCAGCGGCCGGTTCGCGCTCGCGCCGCGCGAGGAGTACTTCAAGCCCGGCGAGACCAACGAGCAGGTCAAGCAGGAGAACATCCAGCAGCTGCAGGACTCGCAGACGAACGCCCAGGTCGCCGCCCTGCGCAAGCTCGGCTACCCGATCAAGGTGCTGGCGAAGCAGATCGTCTCCGGCAGCCCGGCCGACCACGTGCTCGCCCCGGGCGACAAGCTGATCACCGTCAACGGCAAGAAGATCGTCGAGGCCGCGGACGTGCGGGCCGCGCTGACCGGCACCCTGCCCGGCCAGACCGTCCAGATCACCTTCCAGTCCGACGGCCAGCCCGAGCGGACCGTGCCGCTCACGCTCGCCTCGCGCCCCGACCGCAAGGAGGGCTTCATCGGCCTCACCGCGGTCGACCGCGCCGACGCGCCGTTCACCGTGAACATCTCCCTGCAGGACGTCGGAGGCCCGTCGGCCGGGCTGATGTTCACCCTCGCCATCATCGACCGGCTGCAGCCCGGCGACCTCGCGGGCGGCAGGCACATCGCCGGTACCGGCGAGATCACCGAGACCGGCGAGGTCGACCCGATCGGGGGGATCTCGTTCAAGGTGGTCGGCGCGCGCGAAGCGGGCGCCACCGACTTCCTGGTGCCCGAGCACAACTGCGCCGAAGCCAAGACCGCCGCGCCGGCCGGGCTCAACCTCATCAAGGTGTCCACACTGGACGACGCGCTCGCCCAGCTGGGCAACCTCAAGGCGGGGCGCCCGACGGCCTCCTGCTAGGGCTGCAGCGTCGCCTTGAGCGCTTCGAGCAGATTCGGGGCCAGGTCCGGGCTTTCCACGATCTCGTCGATCGACTCGTCCGTCCCGTCCGCCGTCCCGATACCGCGCAGCCGCATCACGCAGGCGCCTTCGCCGTCGCGCAGGACGGCGGCCACCAGGCGGGCCTCCGTCCGCTGCGGGTGGTTGGCGGCCGCGCGGCGCAGGCTTTCCGCGTCCGCCTCGGCGACGTCCGGCAGCTCCGGCTCCGAGCCCGGCGGCAGCACGATGATCTCCTGGGCCAGCGCGCACCCGATGACCAGATCCGGCCACGCGATCCGGCCCAGCGCCTCGGCCAGGTCGCCCTCCGGCAGCGCTTCCTGGGCCACCGGCGTCAGCGGGTTCGCCCGGTCCAGCTGGCCGGCCAGCTCCGGCTGCTCGTCCAGCAGCGCCGCCGTCGGCACCAGCGCGAACAGCTGCGGCGGCTGGTCCCAGCCACCCGCGGCCATGAAGTCCTCGATCTCACGGGCGAGCGCGGCCACGCCGGCCTGTCGCGCTTCGTTCGCTGCCATGCGCACATCGTGTCAGGTCGACCGGCGCGACGACGTCGCGAGTCCGGTTTGGGCGGGTCCCGGGAACTCCACCGGGCATCCGTAGAGTTAGGGAATCAGGGGGCGCACGCGCCCCTGCTCAAGTGTTCACGAAGACAGGAGCGTGTGCCGTGGCGACTCGGCCCCCGGTGAGCCTGCCGAAGCTGTCCCGGCGGAGCCGGATCCTCCTCATCATCGCCGCGGTGATTGTGCTGGCGCTGTTGCTCGGGGCCCGTCTCCTCGACACGTACGTCGATTGGCTGTGGTTCGGCGAAGTCGGCGCGCGGTCGGTGTTCACCACCCAGGTGGTGACCCGGGCCGTGCTGTTCCTCGCCGTCGGCCTGCTCGTCGGCGGGGCACTGGCGATCAGCCTGATGATCGCCTACCGCAGCCGCCCGGTGTTCGTGCCGATCTCGGGCGCCGACGACCCGCTGGCGCGCTACCGCTCCGCGATCGTCGCCCGCATCCGCCTGTTCGGCGTCGGCATCCCGGTGCTCACCGGCCTCATCGCCGGGCTGTCCGCCCAGGGCGACTGGCAGGTCGTGCAGCTGTTCCTCAACGGCACCTCGTTCGGCCAGACCGACCCCGAGTTCGGCAAGGACGTCGGCTTCTACGCCTTCGACCTCCCCTTCTACAACTGGCTCCTCGGCTGGCTGTTCATCACCGTCGTCATCTCCTTCTTCGGCGCGCTGATCTCCCACTACGTCTTCGGCGGCATCCGGCTGGCCGGCAAGGGCGGCCAGCTCGCCGGCCCGACCCGCGCGCAGCTCGCCATCACCGTCGGCCTCTTCGTGCTGCTGAAGGCGATCGAGTACTTCTTCGACCGGTACAACCTGCTGCTGTCCGACCGCGGCATGCCGCTGTTCGTCGGCGCCACCTACACCGACCTCAATGCGGTGCTGCCGGCCAAGCTGATCCTGCTGTGCATCTCGGTGATCTGCGCGATCGCGTTCTTCGCCGGTGCCTTCCTGCGCAACCTGCAGCTCCCGGCCATCGCCCTGGTGCTGCTGATCCTGTCCAGCATCCTCGTCGGCGTCGCCTGGCCCGCCGTCCTCGACCAGTTCTCGGTCAAGCCGAACGCGAACGAGAAGGAAGCGGCGTCCATCCAGCGCAACATGGACGCCACCCGCCGCGCCTACGGCCTCACCGGCGTCCAGTACCAGCCCTACACCGGCAGCTCGTCCGCGACCCCGGACCAGATCAAGGCCGACAACGGCACCATGTCGAACATCCGGCTGCTGGACCCGAACATCCTCTCCGACACCTTCACCCAGCGCGTCGGCCGCGAGAACTTCTACGGCTTCCCGGCCAAGCTCGACATCGACCGCTACACCGTCGGCGGCGTCACGCAGGACTACATCGTCGCCGCCAAGGAGATCAAGACCGAGGGCCTGACCGGCAACCAGACCAGCTGGATCAACAAGCACCTCGTCTACACCCACGGCAACGGCTTCGTCGTCGCGCCCGCCAACACCATCGACCGCGCGGTCAAGGACGCCAACTCCGACGGCGGCTACCCGATCGCCACCACCAGCGACACGCAGAACCCGGCGGGCGCCGGTGCGCCCACACCCGGCCAGACCGGCATCGAGGTCAAGGAACCCCGCATCTACTACGGCGAACTGTCCGCCGCGGAATCCGACTACGCCATCGTCGGCGGCACCTCCGGCAACGCGCCCGGCGAGTACGACACCACCACCGACCGCTACACCTACAAGGGCACCGGCGGCGTCGCCATCGACAACTGGTTCAACCGCCTCGCCTTCGCCGCCGAGTACGGCGAACGGAACATCCTGTTCTCCGACGCCATCGGCGACAACTCCAAGATCATGTACAACCGCGACCCGCGCGACCGCGTGAGCAAGATCGCGCCGTGGCTGACCCTCGACGGCGACCCGTACCCGGCGGTCGTCGACGGCAAGATCCAATGGATCGTCGACGGCTACACCACGCTGAACAACTTCCCGTACGCCCAGCAGACCCAGCTCGGCGCAGCCACCAACGACTCGCTCAACGGCGTCGCCCGCCAGGCCAACAGCTCCATCAACTACATCCGCAACTCGGTCAAGGCCACCGTCGACGCCTTCAACGGCACGGTCAACCTGTACTCGATCGACGACAAGGAACCCGTCCTCAACGCCTGGGAGAAGGTCTTCCCCGGACTCGTGAAGCCCAGCGCCGAGATCTCCCCGGACCTGCGCTCCCACTTCCGCTACCCCGAAGACCTCTTCAAGATCCAGCGCGAGCTCCTGTCCCGCTACCACGTCAGCAACCCGCAGGAGTTCTACTCCCAGCAGGCCTTCTGGAGCGTCCCGCAGGACCCGACCGCCGAGGGCGGCTCCAACCCGGCCGCGGCCGGCGCCGCCAACCAGCCCGGCTACTACGTCCTCGCCAACACCCCCGGCCAGACCAAGTCGACGTTCCAGCTGACCAGCTCCCTCACCGGCCTCCAGCGCCAGTACCTCGCGTCCTGGATGTCCGTGTCCTCCGACCCCGGCGACTACGGCAAGATCCGCGTCCTCCAGCTACCCAGCGCGGCCACCGGAGCCACCCAGGTCGACGGACCCGTCCAAGTCCAGAACCGGTTCCAGAGCGACTCCCGCGTCGCCCAGGACCGCACCCTCTTCAACAACCCCAACGTCACCCCCATCTACGGCAACCTGATCACCCTCCCGGTCGCCGACGGCTTCCTCTACGTCGAACCCGTCTACATCCGGCAGCGCAACCAGAACAGCTACCCGCAACTGGCCCGCGTCCTCGTCTCCTACGGACCCAAGGTCGGCTACGGCGCCACCCTCCAAGAAGCCCTCGACCAGGTCTTCGGCGCCGGCACCGGCGAGGCCACCACCACGCCGCCCCAAGCCGGGCAACCCACACCGACAACACCCACCACCCCCACCTCACCGACCGCGGCACCCCCCAACACCAGTGGCGGCAACGCGGCCCTCGACAGGGCCGTCGCCGACATCCAAGCCGCCATCGCCAAACTCAAAGCCGCCCAGCAATCCGGCAACTTCACCGACCAAGGCGCCGCGCTCGCCGCGCTCGACGCCGCCGCCAGGGCCTACGAAGCCGCCAAAACCGCCGCCCCCGGCACCAGCCCGCCCCCCAGCACCCCGCCGGGAAGGTGACGTCGCTTACCTCCGAGGCACCTGCTTTGCACCCCGGCGAAACCAGGGCGTAAGGTAGGTGCCACGACGCGGGGTGGAGCAGCTCGGTAGCTCGCTGGGCTCATAACCCAGAGGTCGCAGGTTCAAATCCTGTCCCCGCTACAGAGGTGGGAGGGGTGTGTTCGCGGAAAGCGCGAACCGCCCCTCCTTCGCATTTGTCCTGGGGGTCGAACCCCCAGACCCCCGCCAGGGGGGCTTCGCCGCCCCTGGACCCCCCTGCGCGTGGTTGCGTTGGTGCAGCCCATGGACCCCCTGCGGGTGGTTGCGTTGGTGAGGGCGGGCCGCACGCTGAAGCGCAACCGGCACCCCACCCAGACCCTCCCCGCAACCCCGATACGAAGCCAGAACACGGCCGGTAGTGCCGGGTCAAGGCACGCTTTCCCGCCTTGACGCGGTGCTACCGGCCGTAGTCACAATCCGGCTTCGGGGTGGTGGGTTCCCGTCGCGTCCTCAGACGAGCCAGCCCTTGGTCGAGCCTGTTGTTGATGCTACGTAGCCGTCTGGGCGGACCAGGATCTTCGTCAGGTCTGGCCAGGGGAGTTCTGGGACTTCGGCTACTACTACCTCTGCGTGTGGGGGTGGGGTTGGCTCTTTTGTCAGTAGGACGAACTTTCCTTTGTGGAATACGTCGCTTGCGTGGCCGTCTCCCAGTGCGAAGTCCGGTAAGCGCGATCCCTGCGCAGGGTGCGCTCCTGCGGGAGCCGAGTACTTGATGTTCAGGCCGGAGATCATTCCTGATAAGTGGTGCTGGACTTCTGGAAGCGCTGTCAGGTCGCGGAAGAGGGCTCGTAGGGCCAGCTGGTCCGGGGTTAGGGGGACCAGGGCGTTTTGGGCCGCTATGTTGTCCAGGACCTGCTTTGCCACTTCGCGGCGCTCTGACTCGTAGGTGTCCAGGAGGGCTGGCGGGGCTTGGTTTCTCAGTTCTGCTGCCAGTTTCCAGCCCAGGTTCATTGCGTCCTGGATGCCCAGGTTCAGGCCCTGGCCTCCGGCCGGGAAGTGGATGTGGGCCGCATCGCCCGCCAAGAAGACTCGGTCTACTCGGTACTTGGCTGCCAGGCGGCTGTCGTCCGAGAAACGGGATGCCCAGCGGATCTTTGCGATCTTCGCTTCCGGGCCGAAGCGCTCTTCGACCGCTGCGCGGACTTCCTCCTCCGTGACCTCTGCCCTGAGGTTTTGGGGGCGGTGCAGGCGGTCGCCGAAGCTCACTCGGTACAGGTTCGGCTCTCCCAGGGGGATCACGCCCACGAACTTGCCCGGGCTCTGGGACGTCACCATGTTGCCCATCGAGCGCCACTCCGTGGGTGCGCCTTGTGGGGGTGAATCGAACAGCACGTCCGCTGATACGCCGTGGCCCCGGCCTTCGATTCCTTCGAACGGCAGGCGCAACGCCTTGCGCACCGCGCTGCGGCCTCCGTCGCAGCCCACCAGGTAGGCCGCTCTGATACGGACGTCGCCCGCTGTGATCGTGACTCCTGTGGGGTCCTGGGAGAAGCTCGTCAGCTCGTGGCCGTGTCTCACCCGGACACCTTGCTCCGCCAGCCGCTCCTCCAGTGCCGCCTCGACCTCCGCCTGCGGGATACCCAGCTGGTACGGGTGGCGGGTGTCCCAGCCCGTGTAGCTCACCGGGATCACCGCGAAGTGTCCGTCCGCGACAGTCGCGAACGAGCGGTCCTCCGCCCGGCCCAGCAGACCTCGCAGATCCAGGATTTCCGCCGTGCGTGGCTGCAGGTTCAGCGCCTTCGACAACCCCGTCCGCTCGTGCATCCGCTCGAGCACCTGAACGTCCACTCCGGCCAGTGCCAGCTCGTTCGCCAGCATCAGCCCCGTCGGCCCCGCCCCGGCGACGACCACCTCCGCGGTCAGCTCGTCCATCCCCAGCTCCTTAACAACGTTAAATTGACCTGTCCCGAGGATGCCCTTAACATCGTTAAATTGTCAATCCCGGAACCCTGAGGAGATCGGCAGAAATGGCGCTGACCAGGCAGAACATCGCGCGATCCGGGCTGAAGCTGCTCAACGAAGTCGGGCTGAACGGCCTTACGCTCCGGCTGATCGCCGCCGACCTCGGCGTCAAGGCGCCGGCGCTCTACTGGCACGTGAAGAACAAGCAGGAGCTGCTCGACCAGATGGCGACGCAGATGTACCGCGATTCCGCGGCGCAGCGGGCGGCGCCGGAGTCGCTGGGGGAGTGGGAAGCCGTCGCGCACGGCGCCCGCGCGCTGCGCAGCATGATGCTGGCCTACCGCGACGGCGGGAAGGTCTTCTCCGGGACCTATCTCGCCGACCTGAGCCTGATCGGCGAGCACCCGCTGCGCCGGAGCATCGAGTCCGGGCTGGACGAGCGGCGCGCGAGCCGCGCGACGTTCACCGTCTACTGTTTCGTCATCGGTTACGTGATCGAGGAGCAGGCTGTCCGTCCGATGCCGGGCGAGTTCGACGAGCGGTACCGCGAGACGGCGGGCGAAGCGGTGCTGGGTGACGCCGAAGCGCGGTTCGACGACGGGCTGTCGATGGTCCTCAGTGGAGCCCGCAGCTGGCTCGAAACGCCTGGTCAGCCGGGTTGGGGACCCCCGGTGTAAACCCCGTGGAAGCACCGTGTAATCTTTCTCAAGTACCACAACGGCGCGGGGTGGAGCAGCTCGGTAGCTCGCTGGGCTCATAACCCAGAGGTCGCAGGTTCAAATCCTGTCCCCGCTACCACGGCAGAGGCCGAGTTCGCATAATATGCGAACTCGGCCTCTTTCGCATTGCAATGGGGGTCGAACTCCCAAACCCCCGCCAAGTGCCCTTCATCCCTTGGTATCCCCCGTGCCGGTCGCCATTTTCTACGAATCCCGTGATTCGGCCGTTGTTTGCGTGTGGTTGCGGTGCGTGTTCGGTGTGCGCCAAGCCGGGGAAAGCCGCCTGCCGAACTCACCTGCCTGGAGGTTGCCGTGGCGGTGAGGGTGCGGCTTTTCGGACCAAAGCGTGGCCCTGGTGGTTGCACAGCGTGTCCGGGTCCACAGTGGACCCGGTCGCATTGGGCCGAACGAGGGGATCTCACTAGCCACAATGGACAGATACGCTGACCACTGTGGACACAGCGGCCGATAAGTGGGAATGTAGAGGACGTGTCCGAATTGAATGCAACAGCCGCCGCCCTGCTCGGTCTGCTCCACGACGGTCCCGCCACCGGCGGGCAGCTCGTCGCGGGGGCGGGTGAGCGTTTCGGCGCCTTCTTCAGCGTCACCCGCAGCCAGGTGTACCGGGAGCTCCCGGCGCTGTCCAAGGAAGGCCTCGTCCGGCTCGGCAAGCAGGGCCCGCGCTCCAGCCAGCAGTACCTGATCACCGCCGCCGGCAAGAAGGCCTTCAAGGCCTGGCTGACGTCCGAGGCCGGCCCCGACCACCTGCGCAGCCCGCTCATCCTGCGGCTCGTGCACGCGGGGTCGCTGACTGCCAAGCAGCGCCAGTCGCTGCTGGAGTCGGCCCGGACCAGCTACAGCCAGCAGCTCGACGACGCGAGGGCGGCCACCAAGGCGGCCGATGGGCCGTACGAGAAGGCCGTCGCCGAGTTCGCCCAGGCGCAGGCCAAGGCCGCGCTGAAGCTGCTCGACGCCATCCCCGCGGCCTGAGGTTCGCGCGCCCACGACCGGTCCTCGCAACCGGTCGTGGGTTTTGCCGTAACCTTGACAAACGTGAGTGATGAGTTCGACGCGGCACTGAGGGACCTGACCGGCAAGCTGACGCAGATCGAGTCGGTGATGGACCTGGATGCGCTGCGTGCCCAGGTGGCCGACCTGGAACAGCAGGCTTCGAGCCCGAACCTCTGGGACGACCCGGAGGCGGCCCAGAAGGTCACCAGCCAGCTGTCCCACCGGCAGAGCGAGCTGCGCCGGATCAGCGAGCTGCGTCAGCGGCTCGACGACCTGGGCGTGCTCTACGAGCTCGCCGAGGCCGAGGGTGACTCCGGCAGCATGGCCGAGGCCGAGGCCGAGCTCGCCGACCTCGGCAAGGACATCGACGGCCTCGAGGTCCGCACCCTGCTCTCGGGCGAGTACGACAACCGCAACGCCGTCGTCACCATCCGCTCCGAGGCCGGTGGCGTCGACGCGGCCGACTTCGCCGAGATGCTGCTCCGCATGTACCTGCGCTGGGCGGAGCGCCACGGCTACCCGACCGACGTCTACGACATCTCCTACGCCGAAGAGGCGGGCATCAAGTCGGCGACGTTCAAGGTGACCGCCCCCTACGTCTACGGAACCCTCTCGGTCGAGCAGGGCACCCACCGGCTCGTCCGGATCTCGCCGTTCGACAACCAGAGCCGCCGCCAGACGTCGTTCGCGCACGTCGAGGTGCTGCCCGAGGTCGAAGAGGTCGACCACGTCGACATCGCGGAGAAGGACATCCGGGTCGATGTCTACCGCTCGTCGGGCCCCGGTGGCCAGAGCGTCAACACGACCGACTCCGCGGTGCGCATCACCCACCTGCCGACCGGCATCGTCGTTTCCTGCCAGAACGAGAAGTCGCAGCTGCAGAACAAGGCCGCCGCCCTGAAGGTCCTCCAGGCCCGGCTGATGCTGCGGAAGAAGGAAGAGGAGCGTGCCGAGATGGACGCGCTCAAGGACAGCGGCTCCAGCTGGGGCAACCAGATGCGCTCCTACGTGCTGCACCCGTACCAGATGGTCAAGGACTTGCGGACCGACTTCGAGGTCGGCAACCCGTCGGCGGTGCTCGACGGCGAAATCGACGGTTTCCTCGACGCCGGCATCCGCTGGCGTATCCAAACCGGCTGATCGGTGCAGTGGGTGTTTGTGCGACCGCTCACCGTGCGCAAACACCCGCTGCTCCACCCGGGTGCACCGGGCAACCGGGGCTTCACGAGCCCGGTGGGTAGTATGCCGAATCGTGATCCGGCTCGAAGAGGTTTCCAAGGTCTACAAGACCTCGACGCGGCCCGCGCTCGAGCGGGTGTCCGTCAACATCGACAAGGGTGAGTTCGTCTTCCTCATCGGTCCCTCGGGATCGGGGAAGTCGACCTTCCTCCGGCTCCTGCTGCGCGAAGAGACGCCGAGCAAGGGCCGCGTGGTGGTGTCCAACTTCGACGTCGCCAAGCTGGCCCGCCGCCGGGTCCCCCGCCTGCGGCAGACCATCGGCTGCGTGTTCCAGGACTTCCGCCTGCTGGCGAACAAGACCGTCGCGGAGAACGTCGCGTTCGCGCTCGAGGTCATCGGCAAGCCCGCGCCGACCATCAAGAAGGTCGTCCCCGAGGTGCTGGAGCTCGTCGGCCTCGACGGCAAGGCCGACCGGCTGCCCAACGAGCTCTCCGGCGGTGAGCAGCAGCGCGTCGCCATCGCGCGCGCGTTCGTGAACCGCCCGCTGGTGCTGCTCGCCGACGAACCGACGGGGAACCTGGACCCCGACACCAGCCAGGACATCATGCTGCTGCTGGAGCGGATCAACCGCACCGGCACGACCGTCCTGATGGCGACCCACGACCACTCCATCGTGGACTCCATGCGGCGCCGAGTCGTCGAGCTGCAGCTCGGCCGGGTGATCCGCGACGACGCCCGCGGCGTCTACGGCATCGGTCGCTGACCGCGTTCCCGTAGCGACGCAGCCCTTCAACGACCCCGACCCCAAGGACCTGCACCCGACATGCGCGCCAGTTTCGTCTTCAGTGAGGTAGTCACCGGCCTGCGCCGGAACGTCACGATGACCATCGCGATGATGCTGACCACGGCCGTGTCGCTCGCCATGCTCGGCGGCGGCCTCCTCGCCGTGCGGACGATCGACAAGATGAAGGCCAACTTCCTCGCCGACGTCGAGGTTTCGGTCTACCTCACCGACGACATCAGCGCGACCGACAAGAGCTGCACCCAGGCGCTGTGCCAGTCGCTGCGCTCGGACCTGCAGAGCAACAACGGCGTCGAGTCGGTCGTGTTCGAGAACCGCGACCAGGCCTTCGCCCGGTTCAAGAAGATCTTCGAGAGCCAGCCGGAGCTGATCGCGCTCACCGGTCCCGAGTCGCTGCCCGCGTCGCTGCACGTGAAGCTGAAGGACCCGGACCGCAGTGAATCGATCGTGCAGCAGTACGCGGGCAAGCCGGGCGTGCGGAAGGTCGACGACCAGAAGAAGTTCCTCGACCGCGTGTTCAACGCCTTCAACGGCGTCCGCAACATGGCCTTCGGCGCCGCGCTCATCATGGCCATCGCCGCGCTGCTGCTGATCGCCAACACGATCCAGGTCTCCGCGTTCACCCGCCGCACCGAGGTCGGCATCATGCGGCTGGTCGGCGCGACACGGTGGTACACGCAGCTGCCGTTCCTCCTGGAGGCGGTGGTCGCCGGCGCGGTCGGTGCGATCCTGGGGATCATCATGCTGGTCCTGACCAAGGTGAGCTTCCTCGACGCGGTGTTCACCGGTGACGTCTTCCCGAAGATCACCACGCTGGAACTGCTGTTCCCGGTCGCGCCGATCCTGCTCGGGGTGTCCGTGGTGATCTCCGCCATCACCGGGTACGTCACGCTGCGCCTGTACGTCCGGCACTAGGTTGCTGTGCCTATTCAAAACTGGCTGCTGGTAGTCCCCGAAATCACGTAGAGTGGTCGTATGCCCAAGGAACGTGGCCAGAAGGTGATCGTGTCGAACCGCAAGGCGCGACACGATTACTCCATCCTCGACACCTACGAGTGCGGTCTCGTGCTCGTCGGCACCGAGGTGAAGAGCCTGCGCGAGGGCAAGGCGTCACTGGCGGACGCGTTCGCGACGGTCGACGACGGCGAAGTGTGGCTGCGCAACGTGCACATCCCGGAGTACACGCAGGGCACGTGGACCAACCACATGCCGCGGCGCACCCGGAAGCTGCTGCTGCACCGGCGGGAGATCGAGAAGCTCATCGGCAAGACCAAGGAGAGCGGGCTCTCCCTGGTGCCGCTGTCGATGTACTTCAAGGACGGCAAGGTCAAGGTCGAGATCGCCCTGGCTCAGGGCAAGAAGGCCTACGACAAGCGGCAGACGCTGGCCAAGCGCGACGCGGACCGGGACATCAGGAAGGCCATGGGCCGCGCGCTGAAGGGCCGGTTCACGGAGTGACGCCCGGCCCGGCCTCCGACTCGGACGTCGCGCGCTGGACGGCGTCGCTGGGCCTGCCGGGCCTGGTCGACCTGCACGTCCACTTCCTGCCGAAGCCGGTGATGGACAAGGTCTGGGCCTACTTCGACCGCGCCTCGGCGCACTACGGCACGGCGTGGCCGGTGCACTACCGCACGTCCGAAGAGGACCGGCTGGAGACCCTGCGCTCGCTGGGCGTCCGGCGGTTCGCGCCGCTGGTCTACCCGCACAAGCCGGGGATGGCGGAGTGGCTGACTTCCTGGGCGCTCGAATTCGCGTCGCGGGTTCCGGATGCGGTGCCGACCGGGACGTTCTATCCGGAATCCGGTGCCGGGTCCGCTGTGGACGGTGCATTGCGTGCCGGTGCCCGGGTCTTCAAGGCGCACGTGCAGGTGGGCGCGTACGACCCGCGTGACGAGCTGCTGAAGCCGGTGTGGGGCGCGCTGGCCGACGCCGGCGTCCCCGTCGTCGTCCACTGTGGACACGGACCGTTGCGGGGTGACTTCACCGGGTTGCCGGTGTTCGAAGAGGTGCTTTCCCGGTACCCGAAGCTGACGGCGGTGCTCGCGCACGCGGCGATGCCCGAGTTCGGGACGGCGTTCGACCTGATGGCGAAGTACCCGCGGGTGCACCTGGACACCACGATGGTCGGGGTGCCGTTCGCCGAGGCCGTGTCGCCGCTGCCGCCGGACTGGACCGCGCGGCTGGCCGCGTTCGCCGACCGCGTGGTGCTCGGCACGGACTTCCCGAACATCCCGTACTCGTACGCGACGCAGCTGCAGGCGATCGCCGGCTGGGCGGCCGCCGACGATCGCCTGGGGGAGCCGTTCCTGCGGGCGGTCCTGCACGACACCCCGCTGCGCCTGCTCGACGCCTGACCTTCCTGGCAAAGCCGTGAATGGCACATTGAGGGACTTCAAGTCCCTCAATGTGCCATTCACGGACTTGGGTGGAGGGTCAGCGGACGCCCTGGGCGCGTTCGGAGACGGCCACGGCGCGGCCCAGGAAGCGGGTGCCCAGGACGGTCGCCGGGATCTGCTTGCCCGCCAGGAGGAACCCGGCCGTCGCGAGGACCACCCACGGCAGCGGGCCGTCCGAGAGCGGGGCGAACCCGTGGGCCGCCAGGCCGAGCAGGCCGCCGGAGATCATCAGCCCGGCCACCACCAGCTGCGGCACGCTCGCCGTCACTTCGCTCGCGTCGCGCCGCGTCTCGAACCGCGCGAACAGCCGCAGCAGGCCGAGCAGCACCAGCCCGCACACCGCGAACCACGCGGGCGCCATGACCAGCCAGAACACCGTGCCCGGCGCCGGGGTCTCGTAGCCGAGGCCGTACACCGTCACGCCCGCGACGACGACCAGCGCCGGCATGTGCCAGAGGTAGACGCTCATGAACCGCGCGCCGAGCCAGCCGAGGGCGTCGCCGACGCCGGGACGCGCCGCGAGCGCGTTGAGCTGCGGGCGGAAGGCGAGCAGCAGGCCGATCTGGCCGACGGCGAGGAAGGCCAGCAGCACGGTCGGCGGGCTCATGTTCGACACCGGCGCGCCCGGCATGCCGATCATGCTGGCGGGGTACGGCCCGAACGCGACCAGCAGCGCCGTGGTGCCGAAGCCGGCCGCCGACAGCGTCAGCGCGCCGCGGCGGGTCAGCGCGCCGAGGCGGCCTTCGACGTAGTGGAAGCCCAGCTGGTGCACCGCGACCCAGACGAACACGGCGTTGAGGTAGCCGACGTAACCGAAGTCGTTGAAGCGGGCGAAGTCGACGAGCACCCCCGCGACCGCCATGACGAGCGGCACCTTCAGGCCCCAGCGCCGGTGCGCGGTGACCATGACCGGGGTGAGCAGCACGACCAGGACGTACACCGCGAGGAACCACAGCAGCTGCGCGGCGATCGCGCTCGCGACCTGCACCGGCTGGGGCGGCACGCCCAGGCCGCGGAGGAAGTCCGGCATGACCAGCCAGACGGCCACCAGCGGCAGCACCGGCACCATCAGGCGCCGGATGCGGCCGGAGAGCCAGGTTCGCGTGGAGTCCGCGCGGCGGAACGAGATCAGGTTCGCCGCACCCCCGGCGAAGAAGACCAAGGGCATGACCTGCGACAACCAGGTCACGACCCACCAGCCGGGCGTCGCGAGGGCGTTGCCGGTCGCGAGGTGACCGTCGGAATAGGACAGCACCGGCATGATCCAGTGCTGGGCGATGACGGCGAGGATGGCCCCCGCCCGGACGACGTCGAGAAACCTGTCCCGGCCGCCGCTCGCGACCCCCTGGCTTGTCTGCATGCCGTTCAGCCTGGTCGTCTCGACCAGGGAAAACAGCGGTGCTGACCGGCGTCTTGGGGGTCCTGTCCACCCCCGGCGGACACGGGGGTTCTCCCTACCTCAGGCCGTCCGGCTCCGGTTCGTGCTGCGCCGCCGCGACGCGGTACTCCCAGCCGGTCTCGGTGAGGCCGAGCTCGTAGCGCGTCTCGATCTTCGGGCCGCCGTGCAGGTGGATGTGCCGGATGACGGTGCCGGGCACCGGTTCGGCGTCGCCGAGCTCCTGGACGCGGCCGTCGAGCGGTCCGCCGAAGAAGCGGACGCACCGAGATTCGTCGGACATCTGCTCTCCTCTCCGGCGGGTTCGCTCATGGTAAGTGAGCGATCAGGAGGGTGCCGCCCGCGGAACGGGTGACCCTTTGTCCACTCTACGGGTACTTCGGTCACTGAGAGTTCGCTCAGCGGCCGAGGTAGGTGAGGACCGCGCGGACGCGGCGGTGTTCCTCGGCGCTCGCTTCCAGGCCGAGCTTCGAGAAGATGTTGCCGATGTGCTTCTCGACCGCGCCGTGGGAGACCACCAGCGAGTTCGCGATCGCCGTGTTCGACAGGCCCTGCGCCATCAGGCCCAGCACTTCCGACTCGCGGGCCGTCAAGGCATCCAGGGGGTTGCGGCGGCCGCGGGCCATCAGCTGGGCGATGACGTCCGGGTCGATCGCCGTGCCGCCGCCCGCCACCCGGCGGACCGCGTCGAGGAAGTCCGCGACGTCGGCCACGCGTTCCTTCAGCAGGTAGCCGACCCCGCCGGCACCGCCCGAGAGCAGCTCCACCGCGTACGACTCCTCGACGTACTGCGAAAGCACCAGCACCGGCAGCCCCGGGATCTCCTTGCGCGCCGCCAGCGCCGCGCGCAGACCCTCGTCGGTGAACGTCGGAGGCATCCGGACGTCGACGATCGCCAGGTCAGGGCGATGTTCCAGCACCGCGCCGAGCAGGTCGTCCCCGTTGTCGACGGCCGCGGCCGTCTCGATGCCCTCGTCGGCGAGCAGGCGGGTCACCCCGGCCCGCAGCAGCACGGCGTCCTCGGCGATGACTACCCGCATCCGGCCCCCAAGCTCGTGGATGAACGGGGTCCAGCCTATTCACCACTGGCAGGGGAGGTCAGCCCGGATTACGGTCGGTCCGCCCACCGGGCTGACCACGGTGATCACGCCGTCGATCGTCGCCGCGCGGTCGGCCAGGCCGGCCAGCCCGCCGCCGGGCCGCACCTCGGCGCCGCCGTGGCCGTTGTCGGTGATCTCGACGACGACCTGGTCGTCGGTCCGCCACACCTTCACGATCGCTTCGGACGCTCCGGAGTGCTTCGCGATGTTCGTCAGCGTCTCGCCGACGATGAAGTACGCCGTCGTCTCCACCGCCGCCGGCGGCCGCGGGTCGACGTCCACCGAGACGTCCACCGGGATCGGCGACTTCGCCGCCTGCGCCGACAGGGCCGCGTCCAGCCCGCGGTCGCCGAGCACGGCCGGGTAGATCCCGCGCGCGAGGTCCCGCAGCTCCGACACCGCCAGCTTCGCGTCCGAATGCGCCTCGTCGATCAGCTCCCGCACCGCCTCCGGGTCCTGGTCGAACTTCGACTTCGCCCGCCCCAGGCTCATCGCGACCGCCACCAGCCGCTGCTGAGCGCCGTCGTGGAGGTCACGCTCGATGCGGCGTCGCTCCGCCTCCGCCGCGTCGACGCCCCGCGCCCGCGAAGCCTGCAGCCGGTCGGCCTTCTGCTCAAGCCGTTTCGTGCGGTTCGGACCCAGCAGCGCGAGGCCCAGTTCGCCGTGCAGCCAGCCCAGCCACGGCGTTACCCAGATCGCCATCGGCAGCAGCACGATCGACGCGATCGCGATCCCGAACTCCACGCACGCCAGCGGGAACGCCACCATCAGGTACGCCAGGTCCCGCCACGTCGTCGTGTCGCTCAACCGCACCAGCCACCGCCGCAGCAGCGGCAGGCCGTCGTACGGACGCCGCTCCACCGGCGGCAACGGAACCCGCAGCATCACGCCCAGCCACGCGCGCTCCCGGTCACCCGACCAGCGGACGAAACTCGTCGTCGCCAGCAGGATCGGGAACCCGACCCACACCACCGCCGTCGAGACCCCCACGGCGATCCCCACGACGATCAGCACGAACTGCAGGAGCCGGAAGACGAAGCTCGCGATCATGTACGCGATCGTGCGAGCCGGGTGCGGCCGCGGATGCTCCAGCCGCTGTGCCTCGCTCATCCCGCCACCAGGTTCTGCTCTTCGACGTCTTCCCACCAGCGCTCCATCCGGCGGCGCTGCGCCACGGTCGGCCCCAGCAGCGCGTTCGCCACCCGGGCGTGCATCCCCGCCAGCGCCTTCGTCAGCGCCACCGACAACGCGATGAACAACACCCCCAGCGCCGCCCACGGTAGCGCTTCCACCGCCGAGTCCACGGTCAGCCACCGCAGGTCGTCCGACGGGAAGTAGTACGCGCCGCCCGGCAGCCACCGGTAGGAGATCGGCAGCGTCGCCAGCGCCAAGCTCGTCGCCCAGAACGTCGTGACCAGCACGAACTCGACAATGCCCAGCGGGAAGAGGAGGAAGAAGTAGGCCAGGTCCCGCCACGTCGAGGGGTCCTTCAGCCGCGCCTTCCACCGCCGGCTCTGCTTGCCCGCAGGCAGCGGCAGATAAGGCAGATCGACATACCGGTCCAGCAGCGCGTAGACCCGCGCGCGCTCCATCCTCGCGGCCCCCCGCACCGCGAGGACGACGAGCGCGAGCAGGCCCACGCCCACCCACACCACCGCGGTCCCCAGCCCGGTCGCCGTGAACGACGTCAGCAACGCGAACGCCGACACCCCCAGCGGCAGGTTCATCAGCAAGAACACCAGCGAACCGCCGAACGGCGGATCCCGCCTCTCACTCACCACGACCGGACTCCCTTCATCCCACGATGGTCCAAGGATCGCCGTTCGCCGGGGCAGCCGACATGGTGCGCGCGGGCATCCTCCCGGTAGGGCTGGCCCTACCCGCCGGGACTAACCCGGTAGCGGGGGGCGTTATGATGGACAGGTTGTGATCCCACCAAGGGGGTGAACGGTTTCGACTTTGGACGTTGATTCAGGAGAAGCGTGCCGGTGCAGGCGAGAGACCACCGTAAGCGTCATCGCAACCAAATAAGCGCCGACTCCAGTCAGCGCGAGTTCGCCCTCGCCGCCTGAGCGAGTGCGACTCTGTCGGCCCGGGTTCGCCTCCGGCCCGGGTACCGGCATCAGCTAGGAGGCTCAGCGACTGTCCCGGCCACGGGGAACAGTCGTGAAGCAAACAGTGGCTGGGCTCGTCACCTCAGCTTGTTCGCGTGATTGAGGGAGCCGAGTAGAGACGTAGCGGACTGCGCACGGAGAAGTCCTGTTGATACGCCAGAGGACCCGGGTTCAATTCCCGGCACCTCCACTTCGAGAAGGCCCACGCCCCTTCGGGGCTGGGCCTTCTCTTCGTTCTCGGGTGTTCTTCCGGGGGTCGAACCCCCAGACCCCCGCCAGGCGGGCTTCGCCCCCTCGACCCCCTCCCGGGGCCTCGCCCCGGACCCCCAGGGTTCCGGCAAAGTCACGCCGGGTTCGCGGGTCGGCTCGCCGGAGGTCCTGAATGACTCATTCAAGACCTCCGAAGACCTGAATGAGTCATTGAGGACACCACGGCGGCGGCTGCCACGCACGCCGGCGACCGGACAGGCTCAGGCCCGTCCAGCCGGCTCAGGCCGCGCACAGCGCCGCCCAGGCGGACCGGTCCGCGTAGCCCAGGTCAGGGCCGTCCTCCTTTTGGTTGTTGGTTTTGGGATGTGGTGGCTGGCCGCGGTTGAGTTGCTACCTAGGGTTGGTGCTGGGGGTCACTTGTGAGTGAAATTCTTGTTAGTGTCATGCTGGAGTTCCGACCATGGCTCCGCACCGGTGGAGTCGGAAGTAGGTGCCAGATGACCTGGGCCCGGCAGCATGGCAGCTCCACCGCCAATGACGAAGACAGCCGTATGGGGGTTATCCGGGCTGAGGAGGCCGAGCGGCTTGCCGAACAGAACGATCGGGCTCTTCTCACCGTTGCCGGACACTCCTCCGATGTCCGGGACTGCGCTGAGCTGCTTGCCATGCTCGGGCTCGATGTCGGCCGGCGGCAGCGGCTCGTCTGAGCGTCAGACCAGGTCCCTTACGTGGACCACCTTCCCCGTCGCCGGGTAGCTCGCTGTTCCTGTCGATGTCGACAGGCCCGTGATCGAGCACTGTCCTGACGGGACCGTCAGCGGGCTCGGTCAGCCCGGGTGGCCGCCGATGCGGGTGGTCAGCTCGGCGGCCGTCGCCGCGACCTCCGCCGCCAGCTCCGGCCACGTTTCTTCGCACGGCTCCGCCGCGCAGTGGTGGCGCAAGGTCACGCTGATCGCCGCCAGCGGGCGGGCGCCGTGGTCGAACACCGGGCAGGCCACCGACGCGAAGCCGTCCGTGACGTGGCCGTCTTCGACCGACCAGCCGAGACGGCGCTCCGCGGTGAGCGTGCGGCGCAGCTCGGCCAGGGTGCCGGGACCACGGCCGGTGCGGAGCACGAACGCCGACGCCGACGGGAACAGTGCCCGGACGTGCGGCGGTGGCAGGTGCCGCAGGATCGCGCGGCCGGACGCCGTCAGCTGCGCCGGCAGGCGGACGCCGACCTCGGTCACCAGCGTCTCCGGGCGCGCCGGACGTTCTTTGATCAGGTACAGCGACTCGTTGCCGTGCAGGACGCCCAGGTGCGCGGTGTGCCCGGCCCGGTCGACGAGCTTGCGGAGCAACGGGCCGGCCAGCCGCTCGAGCGGGTCGTGCCGCAGGTACGCCGAGCCCAGCTCGAACGCCGCGATGCCCAGGCCGTAGCGGCGTTCCGCGGGCAGGTGCACGACGAAACCGGCGGCCTCCAGCTCGTTGAGCAGGTGATACGTGGTCGACCGGGGGAGACCCGCCTCCCGGGCGATCGCCGCCGCCGTCACCGGCCCGGGCCGGGTCGCCAGCAGGCTCAGCACGGCCAGCCCGCGGCGCAGCGCCGGAACCTCACTGCTCTCGCCCACACGCACCTCCGCCCCCTGCTTGGGGCCAGCGTAGCCAAGTCTGGGATACCAGACAGAACCACTCGTTCAGGCGGCCCACCAGCGGGAAGGACGATGTCCAATGGGCCCATGCCGGAAAAAGTGCTCCTGGGCCCGGAGCCCCTGACCGCCGCCCAGGTCGTCGACGTCGTCCGCGGCCACGCGCCCGTCGGGCTCAGCGACGCGGCCGAGAAGAACCTCGCCGCGACGCGTCAGCACATCGAGGACCTCGCCCACGCCGTCACGCCCACCTATGGCGTCTCGACCGGCTTCGGCGCGCTCGCCACCCGTCACATCCCGGTCGAGAGCCGGACCGCGCTGCAGCGCAGCCTGATCCGGTCGCACGCCGCCGGCGCCGGGCCCGCCGTCGAGGCCGAGGTCGTCCGTGCGCTCATGCTGCTGCGGTTGCGGACGCTCGCCAGCGGCTACACCGGCGTCCGGCCGGGCACCGCGCAAACGCTTGCGGCCCTGCTCAACGCCGACATCACCCCGGTCGTCCACGAGTACGGCTCGCTCGGCTGCTCCGGTGACCTCGCGCCACTGGCCGCCGTCGCGCTCGCGCTCATGGGCGAAGGCGAAGTCGTCCACAACGGCGTGACCAAACCCGCGGGAGAAGCGCTGAAGCAGGCCGGCATCGAGCCGGTCGTCCTCGCCGAGAAGGAGGGCCTCGCGCTCACCAACGGCACCGACGGCATGCTCGGCATGCTCCTGCTCGCCGCCGTCGACCTGCACCGGCTCTTCGACATCGCCGACCTCACCGCCGCGATGAGCGTCGAAGCCCTGCTCGGCACCGACCGCGCGTTCGCCGCCGATCTCCAGGCGCTGCGCCCGCACCCCGGGCAGGCGAAGTCCGCCGCCCGGATGTGGCAGGCGCTGCAGGGCTCGAAGATCGTCGAGAGCCACCGCGGCCCGGACTGCAACCGCGTCCAGGACGCCTACTCGTTGCGGTGCACCCCGCAGGTCCACGGCGCCGCGCGCGACAGCCTCTCCCACGCCGAACTCGTCGGCGAGCGCGAGCTCATGTCCGCTGTGGACAATCCGGTCGTCCTCGCCGACGGCCGCGTCGAGTCCAACGGCAACTTCCACGGCGCGCCCGTCGGGTATGTGCTGGACTTCCTGGCCATCCCGGTCGCCGACGTCGCCAGCATCGCCGAGCGGCGCACCGACCGGATGCTCGACAAGGCGCGTTCGCACGGCCTGCCGCCGTTCCTCGCACACGACCCCGGCGTCGACTCCGGTCACATGATCGCCCAGTACACGCAGGCCGCCGTGGTCAGCGAGCTCAAGCGGCTCGCCGTGCCCGCGTCCGTCGACTCGATCCCGAGCAGCGCCATGCAGGAGGACCACGTCTCCATGGGCTGGTCGGCCGCGCGGAAGCTGCGCAAGGCCGTCGACGGCCTGACCACCGTGCTGGCCATCGAGTTGCTGACGGCGGCTCGCGCGCTGGACTTCCGCGCGCCGCTCGAACCGTCGCCGGTCACCGGCGCGGTGCGCGACCTGCTCCGCACGAAGGTCGACGGCCCCGGCCCCGACCGTCACCTGGCGCCCGAGATCGCGGCCGCCGAAGAACTCGTCCGCTCCGGCGCCGTCCTCGACGCCGCCCGTCTGGAGGTCTGATGTCCCGCGTAGTCCGTGCCGCCCGTGGCACCCAGCTCACCGCCAAGTCGTGGCAGACCGAAGCCGCGCTGCGGATGTTCCACAACAACCTCGACCCCGAGGTCGCCGAACGGCCCGAGGACCTCGTCGTCTACGGCGGCACCGGCAAGGCCGCCCGCAACTGGGCCAGCTTCGACGCGATCACGCGCGAACTGACCACTTTGGACATCGACGAGACGCTGCTCGTCCAGTCAGGCAAGCCCGTCGGCGTGTTCCGCACGCACGAGTGGGCGCCGCGCGTGCTCATCGCGAACTCGAACCTGGTCGGCGACTGGGCGACCTGGCCGGAGTTCCGTCGCCTCGAGCAGCAGGGCCTGACCATGTACGGCCAGATGACCGCGGGTTCGTGGATCTACATCGGCACCCAGGGCATCCTCCAGGGCACGTACGAGACGTTCGCCGCCGTCGCGAAGAAGAAGTTCGGCGGAAGCCTGAAAGGCACCCTCACCGTGACCGCCGGCCTCGGCGGCATGGGCGGCGCGCAGCCTCTCGCCGTGACCATGAACGACGGTGTGGCGCTGGTCATCGAGTGCGACCCGCAGCGCGCGCACCGCCGCGTCGAGACCCGCTACCTTGACGAGGTGGCCGACGACCTGGACGACGCCATCGCCCGCGTCACCAAGGCGAAGCAGGAGAAGCGGCCGCTGTCGGTCGGCGTCGTCGGCAATGCCGCCGAGGTGCTGCCGGAGCTGCTGCGCCGCGGCGTCGAGGTCGACATCGTCACCGACCAGACGTCGGCGCACGACCCGCTTTCGTACCTGCCCAAGGGCGTCAGCGTCGACGACTGGCACGACTACGCGGCCAAGAAGCCCGACGAGTTCACCGACCGCTCGCGCGAGTCGATGGCCGACCACGTCGAGGCCATGCTGGGCTTCCTGGATCGCGGCGCCGAGGTTTTCGACTACGGCAACTCCCTGCGCGGCGAGGCGAAACTCGGCGGCTGTGAGCGCGCGTTCGACTTCCCGGGTTTCGTGCCCGCCTACATCCGGCCGCTGTTCTGCGAGGGCAACGGCCCGTTCCGCTGGGCCGCGCTCTCCGGTGACCCCGAGGACATCGCCGCGACCGACCGCGCGATGCTGGACCTGTTCCCGGAGAACGAATCCCTCGCCCGCTGGATCAAGCTGGCCGGCGAGCGCGTGGCGTTCCAGGGCCTGCCCGCCCGCATCTGCTGGCTCGGCTACGGCGAACGGCACCTGGCGGGGCTGCGGTTCAACGAGATGGTGGCCGGCGGCGAGCTGAAGGCCCCGGTCGTCATCGGCCGCGACCACCTCGACTCCGGCAGCGTCGCCTCGCCGTACCGCGAGACCGAGGGCATGGCCGACGGCTCCGACGCGATCGCCGACTGGCCGCTGCTCAACGCGCTGGTCAACACGTCCTCGGGCGCCAGCTGGGTGTCGATCCACCACGGTGGCGGCGTCGGCATGGGCCGGTCCATCCACGCGGGCCAGGTCAGCGTCGCCGACGGGACGCCGCTGGCCGCGCAGAAGCTGGAGCGGGTGCTCACCAACGACCCGGGCATGGGCGTCATCCGGCACGTCGATGCCGGTTACGAGCGCGCGGCCGACGTCGCCGACGAGCGCGGCGTGCGGGTGCCGATGCGGGAAGCCGAGTGAGCGCCTCGGGGCTGCTGGCGGAGATCGCCGACGTCGGGCGTGACCCGAAGCGCGGCGGTTACTCCCGCCACGCCTTCGACGCGCCCGAGCACGACCTGCGGGAGTGGTTCGTCGAGCGCGCGCTGGGGCTCGGGCTGGACGTCGAAACCGACCGCAACGGCAACATCTGGGCGTGGTGGGGGCCGCCGGGGCGCAACGCCGTGGTCACCGGCAGCCACCTCGACTCGGTGCCGGGTGGCGGCGCGTTCGACGGCCCGCTCGGGGTCGTGAGCGGGCTGGCCGCGGTCGAGACCTTGCAAGCCAAGGGGTTCCGGCCGCGCAGGCCGCTCGCCGTCGTGGTGTTCGCCGAGGAGGAGGGCGGCCGGTTCGGCGTCCCGTGCCTGGGTTCGCGGTTGCTCACCGGCACGATCGACGCCGACAAGGCGCGCAGCCTGCGGGACGCCGACGGCGTGACGTTCGCCGAGGCGGCCGCGAAGGCAGGCGTCGACCCGGCACGGATCGGCCCGGACGCCGAGCGGCTCGACCGGATCGGGCAGTTCCTCGAACTGCACGTCGAGCAGGGGCGCGGGCTGATCGACCTCGGTGCGCCGGTGGCGGTCGGCAGCACGGTGATCGCGCACGGACGGTGGCGGTTTTCGTTCGCGGGGCAGGGGAACCACGCCGGGGCGACGTTGCTCGCCGACCGCGCGGATCCGATGCTGCCCGCCGCGGCGACGGTCACGGCCGTCCGGCGGCTGGCCGCGAAGGTGCCGGACGCGCGGGCGACCGTCGGCCGGCTCGTGCCGACCCCCGGCGGGACCAACGTCATCGCGTCCACAGTGGACCTGTGGCTGGACGCGCGGGTACCCGGCGAAGGCACGCCGGGGCTGGTCGCCGAGATCAGCCGGGCGGCCTCGGAGGCGGCGAAGGAGGAGGGCTGCCGGGTCGAGGTGACGCGCGAGTCCTACTCCGGCGATGTCGTCTTCGACGGCACCCTCCGCCGCGAACTGGGCGGCTGGCTCGGTGGCCCGCCGGAGCTGCCGACCGGCGCCGGGCACGACGCGGCCATCCTCGCCGGGTTCGTCCCGGCCGGGATGCTCTACGTGCGCAACCCGACCGGAATCAGCCACTCGCCGGAGGAGTTCGCCGAGACCGAGGACGTCGAAGCCGGTGCTTCAGCGCTGGTGACGGCCCTGGAGCGGCTGGCGCGATGAGCTTCTGGTGCGAGCAGGCGTGGTTGCCCGGCGGGATCGCTTCGGGCGTGCGGATCGACGTCGCCGACGGCCGGATCACAGGCGTGACGCCAGGGTCGCCGCGGTCCGGCACTGTGCTCACCGGACTGACGCTGCCGGGCTTCGCGAACGGGCACTCGCACGCCTTCCACCGGGCACTGCGGGGGCGGACGCACCACGAGCGCGGCACGTTCTGGACGTGGCGCGAGCGAATGTACGCGCTGGCGTCCCGGCTCGATCCCGACACGTACTACCGGCTGGCCCGCGGGGTGTACGCGGAGATGGTGCTCGGCGGGTACACGAGCGTCGGGGAGTTCCACTACCTGCACCACGCGCCCGGCGGGAAGCCGTACGCCGACCCGAACGCGATGGGGGAGGCCCTGCGCCAGGCCGCGGCCGACGCCGGGATCCGGCTCACGCTGCTCGACACGTGCTACCTCGCGGGGGGCATCGGCGTCGAGCCGGACGAGGTCCAGCGGCGGTTCTCGGACGGCTCGGCCGATTCCTGGGCGGACCGGGTGGGGGCGCTGAAAGAAGGTGAGCTGTTCCGGGTCGGCGGGGCGATCCATTCGGTGCGCGCGGTGCCCGAGGACCAGCTGTCCGAAGTGGACAACGCGGTGCCGGGGCACCGGCCGCTGCACATCCACCTGTCCGAGCAGCGGGCGGAGAACGAGCAGTGCGAGGCGGCCACCGGGTTCACCCCGACCGGGCTGCTGTGGGACAACGGCGTGCTCGAGGAGCGGCTCACCGTGGTCCACGCGACCCACCTCACCGACCGGGACGTGCGGTGGCTCGGCGAGTTCCGGGTGGGGGCGTGCTTCTGCCCGACCACCGAACGCGACCTCGGCGACGGCATCGGCCCGGCCCGCGCCCTGCGGGACGCCGGGGTGCGGCTGAGCATCGGCAGTGACAGCAACGCCGTCGTCGACGCGTTCGAAGAGACCCGCGCGCTGGAGCTGGACGACCGGCTGGCCAGTGAGGAACGCGGCCGGTTCAGCGCGGAAGAACTTCTCGAAGCGGGCACGGACCACGCGGCGACCGGGTGGGACGAGGTCGGCCGGCTCGTCGAGGGGGCGGGCGCGGACCTCGTCACCGTGTCCCTGGATTCGGTGCGAACGGCCGGGATCGAGCCGTCCGGGATCCTGTTCGCGGCATCCGGCGCCGACGTCCGGCACGTCGTCGTCGCCGGCCGCGAGGTCGTGCGCGACGGCACGCACCTGCTCGTCGACCGACCGGAAACCGTTCTGGCGAAGGAGATCGAGGCACTGTGGCAATCCTGATCACGGGCATCGGCGAACTCACCACCAACGACCCGGCGCTGGGCCGGCTGACCGAGGCCGCCTTGGTCGTCGAGGACGGAAAGGTCGCCTGGGTGGGGGCCACCGCGCAGGCTCCGGCCGCCGACGAGCGCGTCGACGTCGACGGCCGCGCGGTGCTGCCCGGCTGGGTCGACAGCCACACCCACCTGGTCTTCGCCGGTGACCGCACCGCCGAGTTCGAAGCGCGGATGGCCGGAAAGCCCTACACGGCAGGCGGCATCGCGATCACCGTCGGCGCGACGCGGGAGGCGTCCGACGAGCAGCTGGCGGCGAACCTGCGCCGCCACGTCGGCGAAGCGGCCCGGCAGGGGACGACCTGCCTGGAGACCAAGACGGGCTACGGGCTCACGGTCGCGGACGAAGCCCGAAGCGCCCGGGTCGCCGGCGAGGTGGCCGACGAGGTGACGTTCCTCGGCGCGCACCTCGTCCCGCCCGGCGCCGATGCCGAGTCCTATGTGGACCTTGTCTGCGGCGAGATGCTCGACGCCGTAGCGGGAAGCGTGCGCTGGGCGGACGTGTTCTGCGAGACCGGCGCGTTCGACGAGGCCCAGTCGGCACGAGTCTTGAAGGCCGCCGCCGAGCGCGGGCTCGGCCTGCGCGTGCACGGCAACCAGCTCGGCGAAGGCCCCGGCGTCCGGCTGGCGGTGGAACTCGGCGCGGCGAGCGTCGACCACTGCACGTACCTTTCGGACTCGGACGTCGAGGCGCTGGCGGCTTCCGAGACGGTCGCGACTTTGCTGCCCGCGTGCGACCTGTCGACCCGCCAGCCCCTGGCCCCGGCCCGGCGGCTGCTCGACGCGGGCGCGACGGTGGCACTGGCCAGCAACGCCAACCCGGGCAGCTCGTACACGACGTCGATGGCGTTCTGCGTCGCGACGGCGGTGCTGCAGATGCGGATGACGATCGAGGAGGCCGTCTGGGCCGCGACGGCGGGCGGGGCGAAGGCGTTGCGCCGCGACGACGTCGGCGTGCTGCGGCCCGGCGCACGGGCGGACGTCCACGTGCTCGACGCGCCTTCGGTGACGCACCTGGCGTACCGGCCCGGGGTCCCGCTGACGCATTCGGTGTGGCGCGCCGGGGTCCGGGTCACCGCGGCAGAGTCGTGACGGGTGACAACGACGGTCTGCGGGTCGTCGTGACGATCCCGGCCAGCGCGACCAGGCCGCAGAGCCAGGCGAACCAGTCGCCGAAGCGGGCGTACGGGGTCTTTCCGGGGCCGATCGGGACGTCGGCGGCGATCACCGAGAACGGGCGGTCGCCGGTGTGGGTTTCGGCCAGCACGTGTCCCTGGGCGTCGGCCAGCATCGGGGTGCCGCGGGCGGCGCTCCACGCCACCGAGAAGCCGTTCTCGACGCCGCGGATCAGCGCCGTGCGGCTGTGCACCCAGCCGTCGGCGTCTTCGTCGGACGCCGGGATGAGGACCAGGCCTGTGCCGGCTTCGCCGTATCCACGGCTGGGGTCGGCGAAGTTGACGTCCATGCACACCATCAGCCCGATCCCGGCGAAGTGGGTGAGTTCGGTGCCGGACGTGATGTTCTTCGCGTCCCCGTTGTGCCACTTGCGGTATTCGACCGGTTCTCCGGTGGGCGGGACGGCGAGGGTGGCGTTGAACCGGCCCTCTCCGGTGGTGTCGACGACGCCGGTGACGACGTCCAGGTTCTTCGCGCGGGCGACCTGCGTGAAGGCCTCGACGAGCCGTGGGCGGCCGGCCTGGTCCACGCCAAAGGCGGCTTCCGGGAGCACCACGGCTTTCACGCCGTCCGGCAGGCGGCCGATCTGGTCCACATAGGACTGGACGAGCGCCTGGCCGTCCGGGGTGGCGACGTCGACCGCCCAGCGGCTCTGCGCGGGGGCGATCAGCGCAACCCGCGTCGAGGGGCCGTTGAGCGACGGGATGCTCGCGAAGGTGAGCGCACCCAGGACCGCGGCGACGGCGACCAGCCCGACCGTCCGGGACCGGGCGCGGACGCCGGGGGCCAGGGCGGCGGCCACGGCGGCCGGGACGAGCAGCACCAGGAACTCCACGCCCCAGCCGCCGGTGACCGCGGCGAGCCGCACGATCGACGGCCGGTCGGCCTGGGTGGTCATGAAGGTGCCCATGAGGCCGGTCGGGTTCAGCAGCGAAACGACGTAGAGCGCGGCGGTCCACAGCGCGGGCGCGGCGAGCGCGGCCAGGAAGCCGTGACCGCGGCGGACCAGCAGCCGGAAGAGCACGGCCGAGACCGCGAACAGCAGCGCGCTGCCGCCGAGGATCCCGAGCGCGGCGGGGCGGGGGATCGACAGCGAATGCCAGAAGTAGCTCCAGCTCCCGGAACTGCCCGCGAGGTAGGCGACGAACGCGCAGAGGAACGCGATCGCGCCGTTGACGCGCGGAACGAGCAGCAGGACCGGCAGCGGCGCCAGCCACGCGAGTTCGGGCAGCGGGTCCAAGCCCGTGCCGAAAAAGAACAACACCGCCGACGCCACCGTCGCGGCGACCGACCACCCCAGCTTGGTCATCATGGCTCCCTTCGCCCGGTTGCGAGCGTTTCAGGTGGGGCGGGTGGGGACACTGGGCTGAACCACCGGCTCGGGGGTGGGGTTTTCCTCACCCCGGTTCATCGAGAGTTCAGGAAGCCGTCACGCCGCTGGGATCGGACGGGCCGAAGTTGATCAGTAGCGTTGCTAATCAACAGCTACGGAAGAGAGCCGCCCATGGACTTCTCGCTGATCGTGCTGGTGGTGATCGTCGCCGCACTGGCCTTCGACTTCACCAACGGCTTCCACGACACCGCCAACGCGATGGCCACCTCGATCGCGACCGGAGCGCTCAAGCCGAGAGTCGCCGTCGCTGTGTCCGCCGTGCTGAACCTCGTCGGCGCGTTCCTCTCGGTCGAGGTCGCGAAGACGATCTCCGGCGGCATCGTCGACGACACCAAGGTGACACCGGTGATCATCTTCGCCGGGCTCGTCGGTGCCATCGTGTGGAACCTCGTGACCTGGCTGATCGGGTTGCCGTCGAGCTCGTCGCACGCCCTCTTCGGCGGGCTGATCGGCGCCACCTGGATCGCCTCGGGTTCGGACGCCGTCCACTTCGGGAAGGTCGTCGAGAAGGTGCTCATCCCGGCGCTCGCCTCGCCGATCGTCGCCGGGATCGTCGCGACGCTGGGGACTTTCCTCGTCTACCGGATCACCGCCCGGGCGAAGCAGGACACGGTGGGGCGGACCTTCAAGGCCGGCCAGATCGCCTCGGCGTCGCTGGTGTCGCTCGCGCACGGCACGAACGACGCGCAGAAGACCATGGGTGTCATCACGCTGACGCTGATCGCGTCCGGCTCGCTCGCGCCGAACTCGAGCCCGCCGGTCTGGGTGATCCTGACCGCGGGCACCGCGATCGCGCTCGGCACCTACCTGGGCGGCTGGCGGATCATCCAGACGATGGGCAAGAAGCTCACGGAAATCCAGACGCCGCAGGGCTTCGCGGCCGAAACCAGCGCCGCGGCGGTCATCCTGACCTCGGCGCACCTCGGGTTCGCGCTGTCCACCACGCACGTCTGCTCGGGCGGCATCATCGGCTCCGGCCTGGGCCGCAAGCTCGCCGAGGTCCGGTGGGGCGTCGCGGGCAAGATGGTGCTGGCCTGGGCGCTGACCCTGCCCGCCGCCGCGATCGTCGGCGCGCTCGCCGCCGAGATCTCGACGCTCGGGACCTGGGGCACCGTGCTGGTCGGCCTGGCCGGGGTCGTCGTCGCGCTCGGCATCTACCTCGCCTCGAAGCGGAACCCGGTCAACGCCGATTCCGTCAACGCGTCCGAATCCGCCGTGTCGCAGCCGGCCAACGCCTGAGGAGCGCCGTGCACATCAATTGGGGTTCCCTCGGGATCGTCTTCGCCGTCGCCCTGGCTTCGGTCGTCGTGCTGACGAGCCTGTTCTCCTTCGGGGTGGTCGGGCTCTCCCAGCGCGACACGGCCCGCGAGTCCGGTGCCTCCGGCACGGGCCCACTGGCCGGCGCGGTCGTCTGCTTCGCCGCCTGCGCGGCGATCGTCGGCTACGGGATCTACTTGATCGTCGCCTGAACGCGTTCCCGGAACTTCCCGGGCAGCCCGCCGAGCATCGGCTTCAGCGTCGCGCGGCGGGCTTCGCCCAGGTGGGCCAGGAGGTCGAGCGCCGGCGTCCAGAGGTCTTCGTCGGCGCTCGCGGCGGTGACCAGCCTGCCGAGCCGGTCGGCCGGCAGCAGGCCGACGACGTGGTCGACGCGGTGCTTGTCGTCGAGCACGAACGCGATCCGCAGCAGCGACGGGTCGTCGATCCGCTCCAGCGCCTGCCGGACGGTCGGGTCCGGCAGGTGCCCGACGAACCGGCCGAGTGTGATCCAGTCCTCCTTGCGGGCCAGTTCGGCCGCCACCGCGAGGACGGTGTCCAGCGGGATGCGGGTGATGATCGCGCTCGCGCGCCGCGGGTCGAGCTCCGCGGCGACCTCGGCGAGGAACCGCGGGTGGAGCCGCTTGGCGACCTCGACGCCGCGCGAGACGTCGACCAGGCCGGCGATCCGGGCGCACAGCAGCGGGCCGAACACTTTCTCGGCGATCTTGGCGAGCACTCCGACGGGCACGACCCGCGCGGCCAGCGCCATCCGCTGCAGCACGGCGGCGTTCGCGTCGAACAGCGTGTCGGTGACCTGCTCGCGGAACGCCTGCAGGTCGTCGGCGTCGACGCGGGCGAGGTACTCGAGCCGCGCCGGCTCGACGTCGAGGACGCGGGCCAGCTTGAGGATCTCCGCGCGGGCCGCGTAGTCCTCGGTCCGCTTTTCCGATGTCACAGGCCCACCGCCTTCCGGACCACTCCGCGCAGCGGCGCGGGTACGTATCGGAGGCCTTCTTCGCCCGCTTCGGCGAGCGCTTTCGCCTGCCGCCTGCGTGCGTCCCGCAGGGCGTTCGCGAGATCCTGCCGCTCGTGCTCTTCGAGGGCTTCGATGCCTTCGGGGAGGTAGCCGCCCAACTGATCGGCGAGTGTGCGCTCGGCCATGGTGGATCATCATGCAACACCCGGGCCGCTGCCGTGCGGATATGCGCATCGAGACGTCCGCCGTCCGTGTCGGCGTCCGGGATGGTGCTCAGCTTCGAGAGCACTGCTCGCAACCGCCTCGGGTGCGGCGCTCCAAAGTGAGAGCACTGCTCACCCGTCACCTCGAGCAACCGTTGACTTTCGGCAGTGGTCGCCCGCTGTCACGGCTTGTAGCTTCGGACCCGTGCGAGAGGTGACGAAACGTAAGTGGCGGGTGGTGCTCGACGTCGCTCTCGGGCTGTTCCTCGCGTTCGTCGTCGCCACGGGCACGGTCGGGTCCGGGTCGTACTGGGAGCTGGCCGGCGGCGTCGCCGTGGTGATCGGGTCGACGGCGACGGCCCGGCGGTACCCGGTCGTCTCGCTCGGCATCGCGCTGGCCGGAGCGCTGGCCGTGCCGTTCCCGTACGGCGACCACGTGCCGGTCTGGGTGGTGTTCGTGCTGGTCGCGATGAGCTACCTGGCCGGGTTGCGGATGACCCGGGCCCGGCCGGGCGTGCTGATCGGCGTCGCCGTCACGGTCCTCGGGCTGCCGCTGGCCCTGTTCGCCGGGCCCGACGGCCTCGGGGACTGGGCCGCGATGGTGGCGATCCTGGTGTTCGCCGGGCTGTCGCCGTGGCTGCTCGGCCGGTACGTCCGCGTGCGCGGCGAGCTCGCCCGCACGGGCTGGCGCCGGGCCGAGGAGATGGAGAGCAGGCAGCGGCTGGTCGCCGAGCAGGCGCGGCTGCGCGAGCGCGCGCGGATCGCCAGCGACATGCACGACTCGCTGGGGCACGAGCTGAGCCTGATCGCGGTCCGCGCCGCCGCGCTGGAGGTCGCGGGCGGCCTCGACGACACCCAGCGCGACGCCGCCGCGCAGCTGCGGACCAGTGCCGCGGCCGCCACCGAGCGGCTGCGGGAGATCATCGGCGTGCTGCGCGAGGACGCCGCGCCGGTGGAACCGGTGCAGGGCGACCCCGGCGAGCTGATCTCGCGCGCCCGGGCCTCCGGCCTGCTCATCGAGTCCACAGTGGACTTGGCTGCGGCACCGCCGATGGTGGCTCGCGCCGCTTACCGCGTCGTGCAGGAAGCCTTGACGAACGTGGCGAAGCACGCGCCGGGCGCCGCCGTGACGGTCCGGGTGGCCAGTACCGGCGCGCGGACCGACGTCAGCGTGGTCAACGCGCCGCCACCCGCCGGGCCGCTGCCCGGGGCCGCGTCCGGGCACGTCGGGCTGATCGGCTTGCGTGAGCGCGTCCGGCTCGCCGGCGGCACGCTGCGGGCCGGCCCGCACGAGGGCGGGTTCGCCGTCACCGCGACGCTGCCGCACGGCGCCGCGCCGGTCGAGCCGCCGGACGCCGCCGCCGATGACGAGACCAGGGAGCCGACGTCGGCCCGGGCCCTCGAGCTGGCGCGGCGCGACGTGCGGCGCAGCCTGATCCTGGCGGTGGCCGTCCCGCTGGTGTTGTTCGGGGCGGTTCTCGCGGTCAGCGGGATCGTGTTCCTCTACGAGTGGAACTCCTCGGAGCTGCCCGGGCCGGTCTACGACGGGCTGCGGCTCGGGCAGTCCCGGGCCGAGGTGGCGCCGCGGCTGCCCGAGCGCCAGCGCATCGCCCGCCCGGTGCGGGGCGAGCCACCGCAGCCGCCGGTGGCCGGCGTCGCGTGCGAGTACTACGGCACCGGGCGGTCGTGGCTCGACAACGACTATGCCGCGTACCGCCTGTGCTTCGCCGATGGCAAGCTGGTCGCCAAGGACAGGTTCGCCGAGGGAGCAACGTGATCAGGGTCGTGCTGGCCGACGACGAAGCGATGATGCGCGCGGGGGTGGCGGCGATCCTCGCTGCGGACCCGGGTATCGAGGTCGTCGCCGAAGCCGCCGACGGTCGTTCGGCCGTTTCGCAGGTACTCGCCACACATCCCGACGTCGTGCTGCTGGACATCCGCATGCCCGGGCTGGACGGCCTGGGCGCGGCGGCGGAGATCCGGCGGCTGCTGCCCGCCACCGGCGTGATCATGCTGACGACGTTCGGCGAGGACGACTACATCGAGCGCGCTTTGGGGCTGGGCGCGGGCGGGTTCCTGCTGAAGTCGGGCGACCCGCGCGAGCTGCTGGCCGGCATCCGCGCGGTCGCCGACGGGGCCGCGTTCCTCTCGCCGAAGGTGGCGCAGCGGGTGATCGCGCGGCTGTCCGGCGGGCAGCTGGTCCGCGCCGCCGCGGCCCGCGAACGGATCGCCGCGTTGACCCCGCGCGAGCGCGAAGTGCTGGCGCTGCTCGGCGCCGGACTGTCCAATGCGGACATCGCGGCGAAGATGTTCGTCGTGGAGGGCACGGTCAAGGCACACGTGAGCACGATCCTGACCCGGCTCGGGGTGAAGAACCGGGTCCAGGCGGCGATCACGGCGTACGAGGCGGGACTGACCGGGGGAGACGCGGCAGCAAAGCCGTGAATGGCACATTGAGAGACTTCAAGTCCCTCAATGTGCCATTCACGGCACGGCTCGAGCGTCAGGCGTCGCGGCGGCGCAGGACCGCCGCCCCCGTCAGCAACGCCGCCGCGGTCCAAGCCGCGCAGATCGCCAAGCCCACCCAAGGCGCATAGGGCGCGGGCGCCATCGTGACCGGGTTGGGCTGCCCGGCCTCGACCATCGCGTTGACCCCGGCGATCCCCGGGAAGTACGGCACCGTCTCCGGCAACCCCAGCGACGCCACGATCAGCGGCAGCGGCACCAGCAGCACGATCACCGACACCAGCGTCCCCGCCGCGCTGCGCAGGGCCCAGCCGATGCCCGTGCACAGCAGTCCCAGCAGCGCGAAGTACCCGCCCATGCCCGACGCCGTCGTGAAGGCCGCTTCAGGAGACGTCGGCAGGCCGTGGCCGTCCTTCACCGCGGCCGCCAGCGCCATTCCCGCGCACGCCAGCAGCACGCCGTACGCGAACAGCACCGGCAGCAGCACCGCCGCCTTCGCCACGACCACCCGTGAACGCACCGGTGTCCACAGCAGCGTCGAACGGATGCCGCCGCCCGCGTACTCGCTCGTCACGAACAGCGTCGCCAGGGCGATCACGGCGAACTGCGTCAAGTAGAAGCCGCCGCCGAGGGCGATCGTGTTCGCGGCTTCCGGGTGGTCGCCATAGCGCTGGGCGATGCCCGACAGCGTGCCGTAGCCCAGCATCAGCGCGGCGCCCGTGAGCAGGCACCACCACGTCGCCCGGACCGACCAGAACTTCGTCCACTCCGCGGCCACCGCTCCGGACAAGCCGCCACGCACCTCGACAGAAGCAGTCATGCCGAAACCCCGTATTCCACCGAAGAAGCGGTCAGTTCCAGGTACGCCTGCTCGAGCGACGCCGTCCGCTCGGCGAGGCCGTGCACGCGGATCCCCAGTTCGTGCACCAGGTCCCCGACGCGGGTGACGTCGAGGCCGTCCACCACCAGCTCGCCCCGCTCACCAGGGTGCGTCAGACCGCCCCCGGCGCGCAGCCGCGCGTCCAAAGAGGAGCGTTCGGCATCGTCCGGGACGCGCACCGACACCGTGGTCCGGGAGTTGCCCGCGATGAACTCCGCGACCGGCGCGTCGGCCAGCAGCCTGCCCTTGCCGATGACGATCAGGTGGTCGGCGGTCAGCTGCATCTCGCTCATCAGGTGGCTCGAGACGAACACCGTCCGTCCCTCGGCCGCCAGCGACCGCATCAGCTGCCGCACCCAGCGGACGCCGTCCGGGTCGAGGCCGTTGACCGGCTCGTCGAACAGCAGCACGCCGGGGTCGCCGAGCAGCGCGCCCGCGATCCCCAGCCGTTGCCCCATGCCGAGCGAAAACTGGCCGGCCCGCTTACCGGCGACGTCGGAGAGCCCGACGGTCGCGAGCACTTCTTCGACGCGGCTCGCCGCGATCCCGTTGCTGCGCGCCATGGCCAGCAGGTGCTTCCCGGCGCCGCGGCCGGGGTGCAGGGCCTTGGCGTCGAGCAGCGCGCCGACTTCGCGCAGCGGGTGCCGCAGCTCGCCGTAACGCCGCCCGCCGACCAGGACTTCGCCGTCCTGCGGGTGGTCGAGCCCGACGGTCATCCGCATGGTCGTCGACTTCCCGGCGCCGTTGGGGCCGAGAAACCCGGTCACCTGCCCCGGTGCGACGTCGCAGGTGAGCGCGTCGACGACGGTCTTCTCCCCGTAGCGCTTCGTGAGTTTTCGAAGCGTGATCATGGTTCCCCTCCCGGTTTCGCCTGTCTCCGGGAGTCTGCGGTTTCCGGGGCACCGGGGGCATCGGACGACGGTCGCGGACCGTCCCCGACTTTCGGCAGGGGTCAGGTCCGCGGTTTTTCCGCGGCCACTCTCGTCCAGGTGGTCAGCTCGCCCTGTTCGATGCGCGTCACGGCCCGGACGAGGGTTTCTTCCCGGGTCGCCGCGTCGGCGTACGGTTCCGCGCCGATGTGGTAGAGCCGCCGCTCGGCGTCGATCGCTTCGCGGGCGGTGCTGTAGCGCAGGTAGTTGTCCTGCCAGTGGAACACCGACCGGAGGCCCGAACCGACGACGAGCACCGCGCCGATGATCGCCAGGGGCACCGTGCTCGTGGCACTGATCGCGGCGATGACGGGGATGCTGGCCGACAGCGCGAGCATCCCCACCTCGGACACCTTGTACCACCGGCGGGACCGGATGGCGTGCGACCGGTACCAGTCGTAGGAGGCGTCGGCGATCGCGAGCCCCCGGCCTGGTTCGGGGCGCTCGGCGGGAACCGGGTCGTCCATCGGACCTCCCTGTCGCACTGGTCAGCGGCCCGCGTACCGGAGCAGCCGCAATCCTTCCAGACGCACGGCTTGGGGGTAAATGGTCCGGTAGATGGCGCAGTTGGGCGAGCGGACGTCGAACCGGCCGGTGGCGCGGAAGGTCGCCGCGGCGCAGCCGCCGGAACACCAGTGGCGCCACGTGCAGTCGCGGCAGCCTTGCTTGTCCTCGACGAGCAGGTTCCGGATCCCGCGCGAGTCGTCGCGGACGGCCAGCACCGGGTCCACGGTCCGCACGTTGCCGAGCGTGTCGCCGATTTCCATGTGGCACTTGGCGATTCCGCCGCGCTGGTCGATCACGACGTAGTCGTCGCCGACGCCACAGGCGCGACGGCGGGGCGCGAGCAGCTGGCCCCGGTCCAGCACGCACCCCAGGACGCTCCACCGGGGCAGGTTTTCCTCGATCTCCGCGAACGCCGCTTCGAGGCCCGCGAGCATCGCCTTCTCTTCGTACTGGAGGTCGGCCACGGCCGACGAGCAGTCGTTGTCCCGGAAGAAGTTGAAGCTGAAGGTCAGGTCCCGCTCGAGAGCGAACCGGACGACCGGGCCGACCGCGTCGACGTTCCGGCTGGTGATGGTGATCGAGATGTGCGGCCGGACGCCGGCCTCGAGCAACCGGCCGACGGTGCGGAGCACGAGGTGCGACGACCCCCGCCCGCCCACCGTGGGACGCTGGGCGTCGTGGGCCTCGCCGATGCCGTCGAGCGAGATCATCACCGCGATCCCGTGCTCGGTCAGCGCCGCCGCCAGCCGCCTGCCGATCGCGACGCCGTTGCTGAGCAGGACCGCGCTGAGCGTCAAGCCGGCCGCGTCACACCGTTCCCGCGCGTACTGGTGGAGATCCAGCAGGACGTCGGCGTTGAGGCTCGCCTCGCCGCCGGCGTATTTGAGGCGCAGCGCCGAAAATCCGTTCCGGACCGCCGAGCGGACGAGGGCGTCGACGGAATCCCGCCCGGTGTCCCGGGTCATGGCGTCGTCGGACTTGCTGACGTAGCAGTACGGGCACTTCAGGTTGCACTTGTTCGTGACGTGCAGCCAGGCGGTCAGTTGCCGGCTTTCCGCGAACCGGGGATCCGGGGGTGCGCCCGCGGGGTGCAGCAGGTCGTGCGCGAAAAGGTGGCGCACGGCCGCTTCCGCCGATTCGTCGCCGAATCCCGACGCCGCGATCCCGCCGAACTCCAGGGGTGTGGCGAAAAGGTCGAGAAGGGCGCGTCCCCGCCGGTTGACGATCAGCACCCCGCCGTTCCCGTCCGGGTTGAACAACGCGGTGTGCTCGTCGTCGACCGGGCATTCCACGATCTCCCGCGCGCGCACGAGCGGGCCGCCGGGTGGTTCGGCGGCCGCCCGGACGGCGCTCCCACCACTCGGCGGGCAGGCGCAGTCCTCGCAGCTGTGGACGAGCAGCTCCTGCGCTCCCGGAATGTCCGAACCGGACAGTGCGACAGCGCGCTGGTCGCTGGAATGCATCGCGAAACCCTCTCACTGGCCGGACGACCCGGAACACGCGGGTGGTCTTAGTACAGTTGTTCGAGTCTAGCCAGCAAGGAAGTCGATCGGCTTTTCGTGGACCAGTCCTCGCGCAATCTGGCGTACCACCGGACCTGCGTTTCGGTGCTGAGCAGCGAGAAGAGCTGGTGGAATCTTTCGAACTCGCTCGCGATGGCGGCGGCGCCGTGCGAACCCACCCGGCGATCCGCGAGGATGCGGAAACCCACGGAATAGTGGGTCAAGGCGTCGTCGAGCGTCTCCGACGCGGTGCCGTCGAGATTGTCGTGCAGGATCAGGTGACCTTGGAGCAGTTCCCAGCGGGCCTCGAGATCGGTGTAGTCGTATTCCTCGATCGCGCGCTCGATGTCGGCCACCCGCGATCTGATGAGGGCACGGTAGCGCGGGTCCCGGGTGCGGGTCCAGACCTCGTAGACGAGCTCCATGTACTCGATGAGGCCGGCCGAGACGAACCAGCCGTCGGCGACCCTCGTGGCTTCGGTGACCGACTTGTCGAGGTAGTCGAGACCCGTGTCGGGGTCTTCGTCCCCGAAGATCCGCCCGGCGCGGTTGAGAGCGGAGGGGTACCACCTGATCGCGTAGTCGCGGCAGATCTCCAGGGAGCGCAGGATGATCTGCTTGGCCTGCGTGACCGGATCGGGGAGCAGTTCGTACCCGGACTGGTGGGCCTGGAAGAGGCAGATCGCCTGTTCCTGGAGGATCATCCCGATCCACGGCCAGTTACGCAGAGTCGAGAAGCATGTCTCCGCCTGGGCATAGGATTTCCACGCCAGAGTGAACTTGCGTTCGTAGCGGTAGATCTCGCCCGACACGCTGTAGGAAACCGCGAGCTGGTGGTCCGAACCCAGCCGCCGCCGCACGGCGATCGCGGCTTCGATCAGGTTGCGGGCGTCGTCGTACTGACCGTGCAGGGCACGCAGGTACGCCCAGTTCGCCTGGATGGACGCGAGCTCTTCGCGGTCGGCGCTCGGACGGCCGGGGCCGACGACGGCGGCGATGACCTCGTAGGCCGAGTGGTAGTACGTGTCGGCCTGCTGCCACCGGCCGAGGTTCCTCGTGTAGTACCCGAGTTCCTTGTACGCCTGGGCCCGCCGGTGCTCCCGGTCCGGTGACGGCAGGCCGTCCGTGTACTCCAGCGCCAGATCGAAGTGGTGCTTGGCCAGCTCGACCTCGCCCGGGATGCCCATCCAGGCGTTGCCGCGCTCGTTCGCCAGCCGGTACCGCAGGTCCGCGTCGGCCTGGTCCTCCGGCAGCCGGTCGAGCAGCGACAACGCGGCCCTGGGCTGGGCGTTGTTGGTGAGGAACTGCGCGATCCTGATCCCGATGTCGAGGTACCGCAGCGGTGTCGTGACCAGCCAGGAGCGGAACCGCTCGATGACCACCCCGACGGCGTCCTCCAGCAGCGCCGTTTCCGAAGCCGGCGGCAGGAACCGCTCGAGCTCGTGGCACGCCAGCTCCTGGAAGTGCAGGTCGTGCTGGGCGGCGGCGGTGCTGAAGGTCTCGAGGAACAGCTCGGTGCCGCCTTCGAAGTCGCTCAGCAGCCGGTAGTACAGCGCGGCGGTGCGGAGCTGGTCGAACTCGCGTTTCCGGATGTCCAGCTCCGCGACCCGGCGGAACACGGCGTTGTCGGGGTCCTCGCCGGTGTCGAAGACGGTGGAAAGCTCGCCCACCACGGCCTCGTACTCGGCGCCGACCAGGCTTTCGTAGGCGTCGGACGCCCGCCGCCACATCTGGTGGCGCCACGTTTCGTCCAGGTCGTGCAGCGGGATCAGCCGCAGGCACAGCTCTTCGGCGAGGGCGTCGTGCAGGGTGACGTACCGGGCGTTGGCCCGGCGGCGGATCCAGGGGCGGCGGCACAGTTCCGTCCACGCCTGGTCCCAGTCGCCGACGCCGTCGGGGAGGTCCTGGTCGTCCATCAGGCGGCCCCACACCCGCTGGTCGATGCTGTGGCGGACGACCGCGAGGCGTTTGATCGCCTCCGACCAGAAGTTCGCGCTGCGGTAGGGGGTGACCAGGCGGCGCCGGAAGTTCTCGCGCAGCGGACCGTCGCACGGCCCCTCTTCGGCCATTTCCGGCGGCGGATCGCGTCTCTGCAGGTAGTCGACGGCGAGGGCGAGCCAGAGCGGGTGTCCCGCCGTCAGGTCGGCCAGGTGTTCCTTCTGCTCCGCGGTGAGCGAATCGCCGAGCACGCTCGCGTCGAGGAAACCGACGGCGTCTTCGTGGCCGAAGCCGTGCAGCTCCATCTCCGTCACCGGGAGCGGGTTGCGGGGGTCGTCGAGGTGTTCGCGGATGGGGTCGCGCCCGCCCCAGCCGGTCGCCGGCCGTCCCGACAGGACGAACAGGGTGGCCGGGAGCCGGCGCATCCACTGGGTGAGGGTGATCAGCAGGTACGTGCTGCGGATCGTCTCGACGGTGTCGAGGGTGATGACCACGGTCGCGCCGGTCTTCTCGACGAAGTCCGTGTAGCACTGCACGAACAGCTCGCGCATGCGCCGGTGGTGGCTGGCGATGGTGTCCCGGCCGATCCGGCGGGCCGAGTACTGCGGCAGCTGGGACAGGTAGGTGAGGAAGGGGCTGAAGAAGACCGCTTCGGGATCCAGCTCTTCGGCGACGACGCGCTGCAGGTTCTCCAGCAGCCAGAACTCGGAGTCGTCGATGTCGATCGGCGTGATCCAGTGCGTGTGGCGGTCCGGGCCGCCGCGGCGGGCCAGCGCGCGGACCATCTTCGTCTTCCCCACCCCGCCGACGCCGTAGATCAGCAGGACGCCGCTGTGGCGGGTGGACCGCACCCGGGCCACCTCGGCCAGGAGCTCGGCTTCCTCCCGGCGCGGCACGTAGTCGGTGACGGGCATCGGCTGCATCAGCCACCTCCGGAGATGGTCTCGCCGAGCGTGCGGACGACGTCGTCGAACAGGCCTTCGTCGGAGCGCAGGAGCGAGGCGAACTCGAAGTCGGCGCCCAGCTTCTGGGTGACGTACCGGCTGAACTCCGCCGGGCCGAACCGTTCCGGCCTGCCGAACGCGGCCGACAGCTCGACCGTGGCGGCCAGCAGCTTCGGCCGCAGGTCCCGGTGCTCTTCCAGCCGGAGTTTCGTGGCTTCGTGCCACAGGCATTCGATCAGCACCACGCCCTGTTCGACGCCGGCGGGCGTCACCGCCCACTTCTCGTAGAACTCCCGTGCCGTCACGTGCACGCCGAGCCGCGCCCGGGTGTCCGGGTGGTAGTACCGGTACAGCAGCCGCCGGATGGGCGGGTTGAGGACCTGCCACAGCTCCTCCGACGGGCTCGCCAGCAGCGCGGTCCGGCTCATCGCCTCCCACAGCCCGGTCTCGTCCCAGCCGGCGGCGCGCAGCGCGTCCGCGAGTTCGACGTCGTGCTCGATGTGGTGGCGCAGGTGCGACTGCGTGAAGATGCGGTAGGGGACGATCGCCCGCAACGTCAGCTCGAGCGCCTTCTTGCGGGCGGAGAGCTGATCCCCGCCGAACGGGAGCAGGCTGTCGGCGGCCAGCAGGTCTTCGCTGATGTACGGGCGGGCGACGGTGTCGAAGACGCCCTGGTGGCCGTTTTCGCAGTCGGCGAGCCGCATGAACGCGGTCTCCTCCGCCCATTGGAGTCCCTTGACCAGCAGCGCCGGCAGGCCCTCGCTCAGCTGGTGGAGCCCTTCGGCCCAGCGGTTCAGCCGGTCGGCGCCGAAGCTCCGCTTGAACTCGTGCAGGGCCTGCCGGACGACGCTGACGGTGAACTCGGTCAGCGGGAGCACCTGGAAGAGCACCGACGAGCCGCCCGAACTGCGGAAGCCCTGCCATTCGTCCTGCCGCCGCGTCCCGACCACCACGCTCATCCGGGTGTTTTCGTTGCCGCTGTCGCCGACGAGCTTGTAGATCTCCGTCAGCTCCCGGCGCAGCTGGTGCGCGGCCGGCTGTTCCAGCAGTTCGGCGCTGTCGAGCAGGAAGAGCTGGTGGCACGAGCGGTTGCTCACGACCGCCGCGGCCCGGTAACGGTCGTCTTCGGTGAAGGAACCGGCGGGTTCGGCCACGTCCAGGAGCTGGCACAGCACCTTGGCCCAGTCGGCGCGGTAGCCGGCGGGGAGGTTGCGCAGGTCGATCAGCCGGGCGCGCCAGTCCCCTTCCTGGAGCTCCCAGAGCAGCCGGTGGAGGAACCACGACTTCCCCATCCGCGGCGGGGAGACGACCAGCCAGAAGTCGTCCGTGCCGGTGGTGCCGAGGGTGGTCCGGATGCGCGTGAGCTCGTCGGTGCGGTTGCGGAAGACGTTCGGCGGTGTCCCGTTGGTGCCGCCTCCGGACGGCGCCGGCCGTTCCCGTTCCAGCACGGCCAGCGCGCGGTGCAGTTTCTGGTCGTCGACCGGTGCCTTCAGGTCGACCCAGGCGTAGGTGCGCAGGAACCCGGTTCCGTCGGTTTTCGTCGGAACGACCTCGAAGACGTAGACGAACTGCCGTTTCAGCTGGGTTTCGCGGTGAAAGGCGACGTCGCGTTCCCGGGCGCACCACGGCGAGGCGAGGGCGGCCGGGGAAATCAGCGCCACGAAGACGTCGGCCTTTTCGATCTCGGACTGGAGCCGTTCGACGAACCGCTCGGCCTGGTTTTCGGGATCTTCCCAGCGGAAGACTTCGGCGCCCGAGGCGCGGAGCCGTTCGGCGACCCGGCCGGCCACGTCGGCGTCCTCTTCGGCGTAGCTGAGGAAAACCCGGGTCACCGGCTCACCCCGTGCCGCTCGCCCGCCCTCGCCGTCGCCACCGTACCTCCCTCTGCCCGGGTGCCCCGGGCCCCGTGCCGCCCATCGAAGTCGCGCGGGGGGTGTTCCACGTTACCGAAGGGAACCGTTTCGATACAGACCGGTGATCGGGGCCGAGTCCGGGTCAGCCGCGGCGGCGGGTGTGCCGGGTCGGGACGGCGGTGGCGGGATCCTCCGGCCACGGGTGCTTCGGGTAGCGGCCGCGCAGGTCGGCGCGCACCGCCGGGTAGCCGCTCGTCCAGAAGGACCCGAGGTCGGCGGTGATCGCCGCCGGGCGGCCGGCCGGGGAGAGCAGGTGCAGCACGACCGGGACACCGGCGATCGCCGATGTTTCGTTCCAGCCGAAGGTTTCCTGGAGTTTCACGGCCAGGACGGGCTGGTCGCCGCGGTAGTCGACGCGGATGCGGGAGCCCGACGGGACTTCGAGGCGGTCGGGGGCGAGGTCGTCCAGCTTGGCGGCTTCCGGCCAGGGAAGGAGGGCCTTCAACGCCGTGCCCGCGTCGATGGCGGCGAGATCGGCTTTCCGGCGGGCACCGCCGAGATTGAGCCAGCTGTCCACATCGGACAGCAAGGTGGCGTCGTCCACCGCCGGCCACGGTTTCCCGAGTGCCCGGTGGAGGAACGCCATTCGCTCCCGGAGGCGAGTCGCGGTCTCGCTCCACTTCAGGAGGCCGAGACCGTTCTCGCGGAGACCGGTCACGAGAGCGTCGCGGACGTCGGCGTTCTTGAGCGGCTTCTCGGACAGGGTGATGGCACCGAGCCTGCGGACGCGCCGCGCGACGACGTCGCCGTCCCAAGTGACTTCGTCCACTTCGGACAGAAGGGTGGGTGCGGCCCGGATGGCCAGGCGCTCGTCGGCTGCCGCGGCGAGGCGGATGGTGCCGTGCGCGCGGCCGGGATCACGGGTGGCTTCGGCGATCGCCAGCCATTCGGCGTCGAGCCCGCTGCCGGCCGGGAGCTCGGCCGCGGTGCCCCCGGCCATGAGATAGACGGGAGCGCCGCCCGGACGGCGCCGGGCGAGCCGTTCGGGATGGGCGAGGGCGACGACCAGCGCGGGATCCCGCTTTCCTTCGCCGGTCACGAGCTTGGCGAGGCGTTGCGCTTCGCGTTTCCAGCGGCGCGCGCCCTCGTCTCCCGCCGAGCGCAGCCGGCGCAGCTCCGCCTCCACGTCGGTCAGCGTGCCGCCCGCGTCCAGCAGCGCCACCACTTCCGCCGCGTTCTGGGCGCCCACTTCCGAAGCGCCGTCCAGCAACGCCCGGGCCAGCCGCGGGTGCAGGCCCAGCTCGGCCATCCGCCGTCCGCGTGGGGTGACCGCTCCCGAAGCGTCCGTCGCGCCGAGCGTCGCCAGCAACGACCGCCCCGCCGCCAGCGCGCCCTCGCCCGGCGGGTCCCACCAGGACAGGCCGCTGCCGTCGGGGGTCGACCAGCACGCCAGCTCCAAGGCCAGCCGGGCCAGCTCGGCCGTGCGGATCTCCGGCTCGGGGTACGCCGGCAACGTCGCCTGCTCGTGCTGCGCCCAGCAGCGATAAGCCTGCCCGGGCGCCTCCCGGCCCGCGCGGCCGGAACGTTGCGCGGCCACCGCCGCCGACACCCGCACCGTGGCCAGGCCGGGCAGCCCGCGCCGGTGGTCGACCCGCGGCACGCGCGCCAGCCCGGAATCCACGACCGCGCGCACGCCCGGCACCGTCAGGCTCGACTCCGCCACCGCCGTCGCCAGCACGACCCGGCGCCGGTCACGCGGCCGCAGCGCGTCGTCCTGGTGCGCCGCCGACAGCCTCCCGTGCAGCGGTAAGACGTCCACATCAGACATTCGCAGCAGTCCCGAAGTCCGTGCGATCTCGCCCGCTCCAGGCAGGAAAGCGAGCACGTCACCGTCCCCTTCGGACAGTGCCGTCCGCACCGCGCGCGCCACCGTGGCCTCGACGCGCTCGCCGCGCGCGGGCGGCAGGTACGAGAAGGTCACCGGGTAGGTCCGCGCGGTCGCCGTCACGACCGGGGCGTCGCCGAGCAGGGCCGCGAGCCGTCCGGACGCGACCGTCGCCGACGTCGCCAGCAGCCGGAGGTCCTCGCGCAGCCCGGCGCGGACGTCGAGGAGCAGCGCGAGCAGCAGGTCCGCGTCCAGGTGCCGCTCGTGGCACTCGTCGAGCAGGACCGTCGAGACGCCGGGCAGCTCCGGGTCGCCCTGCACGCGCCGCACCAGCAGCCCCGACGTCACCACCTCGATCCGGGTCCGCGAGGACACCTTGCGGTCGCCGCGCACGGCGTACCCGACGGTTTCGCCGACCGGCTCCCCGAGGATCGCCGCCATTCGCGCCGCCGCGGCCCGCGCCGCCAGCCGCCGCGGCTCGGCGACCACGACCCGGCCTTCACCGGCCGAAGCCAGTGCCAGCGGGACCAGCGTCGTTTTTCCCGTGCCGGGCGGCGCGACGAGTACCGCGGCGCCGTGCGCGTCGAGCGCGGCGACGACGTCGGGCAGCACGGACCGGACCGGCAGGTCGGGGAGCTTCACTTCCGGGTGACCTCGGGGGGTGCGGGCAGCTGGTAGCCGGACGGGCCGATGTTCGCGTTGAGCGAGCGCAGCCATTCACCGGAGGAGATCATCCTCCGGATCGCGTCGTCGACCGCGGACACACCCTGGGTGTCACCCTTGCGCAGGCCGATGCCGTAGTTCTCCTTCGAAAACGGCTTCCCGACGACCTTCAGCAGCTCCGGGTCGCGCGTGACGTAGCCGGCCAGGATGACCGCGTCCGTGGTGACCGCGTCGATCTGCCCGGCGAGCAGCGCGGTCACGCAGTCGGAGTACCGCGGGTACTCGACCAGCTGGACGGCCTGGGCGAACTTGTCCTTCACCTGCTGGGCCGGCGTCGAGCCGGTGACCGAGCACAGCCGCCGCCCGTTGAGCGCCTCCGGGCCGCTGATGTCGGCCGACGTCCGGCGGACCAGCAGGTCCTGGCCGGTGGTGAAGTACGGGCCGGCGAACGCCACGAGCTGCTTGCGCTTGTCGGTGATCGAGTACGTCGCCACGACCAGGTCGACCGCACCGGAGGTGAGGTCCGTTTCGCGCGTCGCCGACGTCGTCTCGCGCCAGGTGATGTCTTTCGCCGCGACGCCCAGTTCCGAAGCCACGAAAGTGGCGACATCGACGTCGAACCCGACGAACCGGCCGTCCACGGTGTGCTCCGAAAGCCCCGGCGAGTCGAACCGGATACCGATGGTCAGGTGATCCGTGGCACTCGCCCGGGTGACCACCGAATCGGTGGGCGAGACCCGGCTCGGCCCGCACGCCGACACCGTGACCAGGAGCAACGCCGAGCCGAGGAGCGCGCGCCACCGCATCCAGCCGCTCCCTCCGCCGCTGTCCTGCTTCACGAAGTTCTCAGGTCCCCCCGATAGCCTAAGTGTGTGGTGCGACCGTCCCAACCCGTGCTGAACACCGTCGGCACGCTCGCCCGGCTCGGGCTGGCGGCCGTCTGGCTCGTTTCCGGTGCGCTGAAGCTGGCGGATCCCGGGCAGACGCTGATCGCCGTGCAGGCGTACGACGTGCTGCCGGACGCACTCGAAAACGTGGTGGCCATCGCGCTGCCGCTGGTCGAACTCGTGCTCGGGCTGTTCCTGCTCGCGGGTCTGGCGACCCGGTGGGCCGCCGGTGCTGCGCTGGGGCTGCTGCTCGTGCTCATCGCCGGGATCGCCCAATCGTGGGCGCGCGGCCTGAGCATCGACTGCGGGTGCTTCGGCGGCGGGGGCCAGGTGGCGGCGGGGCAGACGGCGTACCCGCAGGAGATCCTCCGCGACACGGGGTTCGCGCTGCTGGCCGCCTGGCTGCTGGCGCGGCCGCGCACCTGGCTGTCGATCGACGGCTGGCTGGCGCGAGGTCGCGGGAACTCGGGCGAGCCCGAACACGACTACTCGGGTATCGCGGAAGGGGACTGATCACAGTGGGTGGAGCTGAGCGGACCGCTCGGAAGCGTCGTCAGGCCGCACAGGCCGGTCCGAAGGTGGTCGCGCAGGCCAGGGGGGCGTCCGGCGACCGGCGGAAGTGGATCATCGGGATCGGCGCCGTGGTCGTCGTGGCCGCGCTCGTCATCGGCGGCGTGCTCTGGACGATCTCGGACCGGAACAAAACCAAGGGGCAGATCATCAACCCCGGCGAGACGACGAGCGCGCCGGCTTCGGGCGTCACGCAGAAGCGCGACGGCGTGGTCGTCACCGTGGGCAAGACCGGCGCCAAGGCCTCGATCGACGTCTACGCCGACTTCCTGTGCCCGATCTGCGGCGAGTTCGAGAAGCAGTACAAGAGCGAGATCGAGCAAGCCGTCAACGACGGCAAGCTGCAGGTGCGCTACCACATGGTGCCGCTGCTCAACCAGCGTTCCAGCCCGCCGGGCTACTCGCTCGACTCGGCGAACGCGGCGCTGGCCGCGGCCGACGCCGGCAAGTTCCTCCAGTTCCACGACGCGCTGTTCGCCAACCAGCCCGAAGAGGGCAAGCGCGGCTACGACAAGACGCAGCTGATCGAACTCGGCAAGAACGTCGGGATCACCGACCCGGCGTTCGCCCAGACCGTCAACGCCGGCACCTACGACCAGCAGGTCGACGCCGCGTTCCAGCAGATCGAAAACGACCCGAAGCTGGCGCAGGACTTCGGCAGCGGGCAGCGCGGTTTCGGCACGCCGACGGTCACCGCGAACGGCTCGGTCGTGTCCTGGCAGGACCCGGACTGGCTCAAGAAGGTCCTCGGCTGACTCCGGGCAATTCGCCCACTCGGGTACGGACCGTGGACTAGGCTGAATTCCGCAAAAGGGGAACCGGGGGTGCCGCGCGCACGTCGCACCGCCGGTGACAGGGAGGGCCAGTGGACGGTTCGCATTCGGGGTTTCACGTCGACGACGGCGCGTACACACGCTACGCGCGTGAAGTCGACCCGCTCGGTGAAGACGTCAAGGGCGCGGCCGAGAAGCACGTCGGCCCGCACGTGACGCTCGACGGGCACGGGTTCTCGGAAATGGGCGGCGAGTCCGGCTTCTCCGGGGCTTACAGCGGCCGGATGCGTGCGCTGCAGGAGAAGCTGCACCGCGTCGGCGGCGGCTGGCGGCAGGTCGGCGAAGCCGCTCGGCAGACCGACCGCAACTACACGGCGGTCGAAGCCGAGCACGGCGACGTCGTCCGGCGGCTCGGTGGCGACGCGTGACCGAGCACACCGACCAGCTCGTCCGGCACGGCCTGGACCACACGAACCAGTTCGCGCGGAAGCTGCGGCACGACCCGGCCGCCATCACCGGCGCGCGGGACGCCCACGTCGCCCTCCAGACGTCGGTGGGGCAGACCCGCGACCACGCCTCCACCCAGCGCGTCACCCTCGCTTCCGCCAGTTCCGGCTCGACGACCGACCGCGCCACCGCGACGTCGGAGAACCTGGAGAAAGAGGTCCAGGACCTCCTCGACGAGAGCGCCGAGATCGAGAAGGCCGTCTCCGAGGCGGCCGAGACGCTGCACGTCGGCGAGATCAAGAACGACCAGGTCCGCGACCGGATCATCAAGGAGATTTCGGCGTCGATGAAGGCGCTGGAAGCGGTGAAGACCATCCAGCCGCCGGAAAGCCGCGCGGCCGCGTCGCGCGACATCCTGATGAAGCTGCAGACGAAGATCGGTCAGCTGACCGGCCAGGCCGCGACGTTCAGCGAGCAGACGATCAACCAGCTCACCGACATCGGCACCCGGCTCGGCGGCGAGCAGACGACGTCGGCTTCGTCCGCCTCGCCCTCGACGAAGGTCGGTTCGTCGTTCAACAGCAACAGTGGCTACTCCGGCGGCGGCTCGGACGGCGGGGGCGGCGGCGGTGGGGGAGGCGGCGGTGGCGGCGGCACCGTGCACAAGCCGCGGCTGCCGGTCGCGATCCCGCCGCAGCCCGGCTCGGGCGTCGCGATCAACCTGCCCGGCGGCAAGCAGGTCATGGCGCCGAACGAGACCGCGGCCAAGGCCGTGCGCAACGCGCTTTCGCAGCTCGGCGTGCCGTACGTCTGGGGCGGGACAGCGCGGGGCGTCGGCCTGGACTGCAGCGGGCTGACGATGACGTCGTACCAGGACGCGGGGCTGCAGCTGCCGCGGACGGCGGCGCAGCAGACGGTCGGGGCCGAGGTGCCCTCGATCGACCAGCTGCTGCCCGGCGACCTCGTCGTATGGTCCGGCCACGTGGCGATGGTGATCGGCGACGGCCAGATGGTCGAGGCCGGCGACCCGGTGCAGATCAGCAAGATCCGCACCACGAACGCGGGGCAGTCGTTCATCGGCTTCTACCGTCCGACGGGGTGATTCCTTGACTGACTTCGACATCGAGCTGGCTTCCGCCCGGATCGCCGAGCAGGCATCGCGCGCGGGCACGGAGGTCTCGGCGCGCCTGGCCCGGTCCGGCCCGGTGGTGGGCAAGGCGGAGGCCGACGGCATCGAGGTCCAGGTCGCGCCGGGCGGGCTGCTGACCGGCGTGACGATCCACCGGTCGGCGCTGCGGCACGGGTCGGCGGTGATCGCCGACCGGATCTTCGAGCTGGCCCAGCGCGCGACCCGGCGCGCGGGTGATCGCATGTACCACGCGCTGGCTCCGGTCGTGGACGCGTCGCAGCTGGAAACCCTGGGCTACGAGGCGATCCCGGACGACGACCCGGACGCCGAGACCTACTCGTACGGAAGGTGACCGAGGTGATCACGACTCGTCAGCTGATCGCCCAGGCCCGGGCCCGCGAAGAGGCGATGGCCCGGGTGGAGGAGCTGCTCGCGTCGGCGTCCGGCACGGCCCACGACATCGACGGCCAGGTCGAGGTCACCGTCGACGCCCGCGGCAAGCTGCTGCGGCTGTGGCTGGCACCGTCGGCGGTGGACCTGGGCGACCGCCTGGGGCCCTTGGTGGTGGAGATCGCCCAGGCGGCCATGCGCGAGGCGACCCAGGACGGCTACAACAAGGTCGCGCTGCTGCTCGGCGAGGACATGACGGCCATGATCGAGCAGATGACGGGAGTACCGGCGCCGGCCCGCGCGGAGGACGACGACCCGGGCATGACGGTCGAGGAGTTCCAGCGGCTGCGGGCCGAGCGGCTCGGGTCTTCATCGCCGGCGCCCGCGCCTTCGTCTTCCTCGGAGGACGAGGACGCGTACTGGGAGACCTTCGACCCGGCTTCGCTGCGCTCGGATCGCTGAGCAGCCCCCGTTTTCCACGCTACCGGAGGGCACCGACAGTTCCGGGCGCTCTCGGCCGATGAGGCTCGGCTTGTCCACAGTGCCGGGCTTCGGGTCAGGCGCCGAGCTGGGCCGTGGAGTTCGCGCCGTCCAGCGATTCCCGGATGATGTCCGCGTGGCCCGCGTGCTGGGCCGTTTCGTGGATCAGGTGCAGGACGATCCGCCGCGCCGACCAGAACCGGGGTTCCGGGGGCGACCACGGCGTTGTCGGCAGCTGCACCTCCACGTCCAGCGAAGGCAGCGAAGTCACGTACGCATCGGTTTCCGCCGCCGCGACCTCGTAGGCCGACAGCCAGTGCGACAGCGTCTCGCTCATCGAGTACTGCGCCGTGTTCAGCATGCCGTCCGGCAGCGAGCCGTCGGCGTTGCGCAGGACCTGCAGCCACATGCGCTCGCCCGTCGCCAGGTGGCGGATCAGGCCGCCCAGGGTCAGCTCGCTGACCGTCGTGCGCTTGGCCGCTTCGGCGTCGGTGAGGCCGCGGACCGGGATCAGCAATCGCGAGCGGACTTCCGTCAGCAGGCCCAGGAGTTCTTCGTGTTCGCGAGTCATGGCGGAACCGTAGAACCGAATCAGGTCAGGACCTGACCGGAAGCCGGAATCCCGCTGATCGGCACCCCAGATCCCGCAAAGGTCTGGACCAAACACCAATGTCCCTGTATTAATTCAAGGCGTGAATTTTCGACCCATCAGGCCGGCCGGAAGGAAACCGCGATGAGAACCCGCCGTCCGCTGATCCGGATCCTGGCGTTCTTCGCCGCCTGCCTGGGGCTCGCCCTGGGTAGCCCGGCCGGGGAACCCGCGCACGCCGCGACGCCGTTCAAGGTGCTCGCGTTCTACAGCGGCACCTACGACGCCGCACACATCAGCTTCGAAAAGGAAGCAGGAGTCTGGTTCGCCCAGCAGGCGGCGGCCAACGGCTACACCTACTCGTCGACGACCGACTGGAACCGGCTCACGAGCCTCACCAAGGCCACCGCCGACGTCGTGATGTTCTTCGACGACCAGCCGCAGTCGGCCGCGCAGTTCCAGGGCTTCCAGAGCTACATGCAGGCCGGTGGCGGGTTCTTCGGCTTCCACGTCACCGCCTACAACGACAGCTCGACGCCGTCGTACGCGAACTGGTTCCACAACGACTTCCTCGGCACCGGCCGGTTCACGTCGAACACGTGGGGCCCGACCCCGGAGACGCTGAAGATCGAGAACCGCACCCACCCGTCGACGGCGAACCTGCCGGCGACGATCCGGTCGTCGACGTCGGAGTGGTACGCGTGGCAGAACGACCTGCGCCAGAACAGCAACATCGCCATCCTCGCGTCGATGGACCAGTCCACGTTCCCGATCGGTACCGACCCGAACCAGACCTGGTACAGCGGCTACTACCCGATCGCGTGGACGAACAAGAACTACAAGATGCTCTACGCCAACTTCGGCCACAACGCGATGAACTACGAGACGAACACTGCGTTGTCGTCGACGTTCGAGAGCGCCGACCAGAACCGGTTCGTGCTCGACGGCCTGAAGTGGCTCGGTGGCGGCTCGACCGGGCCGACCGACCCGGGCACGATCGACCCCGCGGCCTGGTACGCGGTGACGAACAAGGCGTCCGGCAAGTGCGTCGACGCCCGCGCGGCCGGCAGCGCCAACGGCACGGTGATCCAGCAGTACACCTGCAACGGCACCGCGGCGCAGCAGTACCAGTTCGCTCCGGCCGGCGGCGGCTACGACCGGATCACCAACCGGACGAACGCCGCCGAGGTCATCGACGTCACCGACGTCTCGACCGCGGACAACGCCGGGCTGCAGCTGTGGTCCTACAGCGGCGGGAACAACCAGCAGTGGCAGCCGGTCTCGGAAGGCAGCGGGTACTACCACTTCGTCGCCCGCCACAGCGGCAAGTGCCTGACCGTGCCGGGCTCGTCCACCGCGGACAGCGTCCAGCTGGTCCAGGCGGCCTGTAGCGGCAGCGCCGCTCAGTCGTTCAAGGTCGCCTAGCGGATCGTGAAGGCCACCTTGAGGAACTTGAAGTTCCTCAAGGTGGCCTTCACGATCAGTCGCGTTCGATGAGGTGACCCACCACGTCCGGGCCGGGGTGGGCGTGGCCCGAGCCGTCGCGGCGGACGTCGATCTCCGGCAGTTCCACCGGGTCTCCGTTGCGCGCCGCAGCCGCCGGGCGCGGGCCGATCCACGCCACCCGCAGCGCCGTTTCGCCCTTGAGGAACCGCTGGGCCCGGACCCCGCCCGTCGCGCGGCCCTTCGCCGGGTATTCGCTGAACGGCGTCACCTTCACGCTCTGGCCCGTCGCGGTGATCACCATCGGCTCGCCGTGCTCGTCGTCGTCGGTGCGGACCGCGCCGAAGAACACCGCCGACGCGCCCGCGGTCAGGTTCATGCCGGCCATGCCGCCGCCCTTCAGGCCCTGCGGGCGGACCAGGGACGCCGCGTACTTCAGCAGTGACGCCTCCGACGACACGAACGCCAGCGTCTCCGAGCCGTCCGCCAGCCATGTCGCGCCGACGACCTCGTCGCCGTCCTTCAACGAGATCACCTCGAACTCGTCCGAGCGGACCGGCCACTCCGGCGAACAGATCTTCACGACGCCGGCCCGGGTGCCGAGCGCCAGGCCCGGCGAGCCCGCCGCCTGCTCGCCCAGCGGCGCGATCCCGACGACCGTCTCGCCCTTCTCCAACGGCACCAGTTCCTTCGCCGCCATGCCGCCGCGCAGGGAGACCGTGCCGGCCTGCTCGGGCAGCACCGGCAGCGGAAGCACGTCCGTCTTGAACGCCCGGCCGCGGCTGGTCACCAGCAGGATCTGCCCGCGCGCGGTCGTGTGGACCAGCGCCGCCACCGCGTCGTGCTTCACGCGGCCGTTGCGGCGGCGCGTCTCGGTCGCTTCTTCGGACTCGGCCGCGGTACGCGCCACCAGCCCGGTCGCCGAGAGGATCACCTGGCACGGGTCGTCCGCGACTTCGAGGGGCCCGGACGGCTTCGACGCGGCCAGGACCTCCTTCAGGTCGCCGTCGATCAGCGCGGTGCGGCGCTCGGTCGTGAAGTCCTTCGCGACCTTCGCCAGCTCCGACGAGACGAGCTTCTTCAGCACCGACTCGTCGTCGAGGATCTTGGTCAGCTCCGCGATCTCCTCGCGCAGCCGCTCCTGCTCCGACTCCAGTTCCAGCCGGTCGTACTTGGTCAGCCGGCGCAGCGGCGTGTCCAGGATGTAGGTCGCCTGGATCTCCGAGAGCTTGAAGCGCGTCATCAGGCCGTCCTTCGCGGCCTGGGCGTTCTCGCTCTCGCGGATCAGCCGGATCACCTTGTCGATGTTCAGCAGCGCGATCAGCAGGCCGTCGACCAGGTGCAGCCGCTCTTCGCGCTTGCGGCGCCGGTACTTCGTCCGCCGCGTGACGACCTCGTAGCGGTGCCGGAGGAAGACCTCCAGGAGCTCCTTCAGGCCCAGCGTCTGCGGCTGGCCGTCGACGAGCACCAGGTTGTTGATGCCGAACGACTGCTCCAGCGGCGTGAGCCGGTAGAGGTCGGCCAGCAGCGCCTGCGGGTTGACGCCGACCTTGCACTCGATGACCAGCCGCGTACCGTTCTCGCGGTCGGTCAGGTCCTTGACGTCGGCGATGCCGGTGAGCCGCTTGGACTTGTTGACCTCGTCGGTGATCTTCTCGATCACCTTCTCCGGCCCGACGCCGTAGGGCAGCTCGGTGACGGTGATCGCCTGCCGCCCGCGGCTGCCCTCGAGGGGCCCGGTCTCGACGCTCGCGCGCATCCGGACCACGCCGCGGCCGGTCTCGTAGGCGCGGCGCACCTCGTCGAGGCCCAGCAGCTTGCCGCCGGTCGGCAGGTCGGGCCCTGGCACGAACTCCATCAGCTTGTCGAGCGTCGCGGACGGGTGCGTGATCAGCCACCGCGCCGCGGCGATGACCTCGCCGAGGTTGTGCGGGATCATGTTGGTCGCCATCCCGACCGCGATCCCGGACGTGCCGTTGACCAGCAGGTTCGGGAACGCCGCCGGCAGCACGGACGGCTCTTCGAGCGAACCGTCGTAGTTCGGCCGGAAGTCGACGGTGTCCTCGCCGAGCTCGCCGACCAGCTGCATCGCCTCGGGCGACATGCGGGCTTCGGTGTACCGCGAGGCGGCCGGGCCGTCGTCGGGCGAACCGAAGTTGCCGTGGCCGTCGATCAGCGGGACGTTCAGCGAGAAGTCCTGCGCCAGCCGCACCATCGCGTCGTAGATCGCGACGTCACCGTGCGGGTGGTACTTGCCCATCACGTCACCGACCACGCGCGACGACTTCACGTACGCGTGCGTCGGCCGGTAGCCGTTCTCGTTCATCGAGTACAGGATCCGGCGGTGCACCGGCTTGAGCCCGTCCCGCGCGTCCGGCAGGGCGCGCGAGTGGATGACCGAGTACGCGTACTCCAGGTAGGAGTCTTCGATCTCGGTCTTCAGCGGGTTCTCGAAGACCTGCGCCCCGGCGGCGTCGAACGCGCTCGGATCGACCTTGGTGGTGGTGCCCTTGCGGCGTGCCACGGCAGAACTCCTTGGTAGCTACGAAAAACTCAGGCGTCGATGGCTTCGCGGTCGACCCGGTCGGAGGAGGCGACCAGCCAGTTCCGCCGGGGCTCGACCTTCTCGCCCATCAGCAGTTCCAGCGCGCCCTCGGCGGCTTCGGCATCGTCCATGGTGATGCGGCGGACCGAGCGCGTCGCCGGGTTCATCGTGGTCTCCCACAGCTCGTCGGCGTCCATCTCGCCGAGGCCCTTGAACCGCGGCACCGGCGTGACGATGCTCTTGCCCGCCCGCTCCAGCTCGGCGAACTTCTGCTCCATCTCCCGCTGGGTGAAGGTGAAGTGCGTCTCCGGGTTGCGGCCCTTCGTGACGAGCTTGTGCAGCGGCGGCATCGCCGCGTACAGCCGGCCGTCCTCGATCACCGGCCGCATGTACTTCGCGAACAGCGTGATCAGCAGCGTGCGGATGTGCGAGCCGTCGACGTCGGCGTCGGCCATCAGGATCACCCGGCCGTAGCGCATCGTCGTCAGGTCGAACGTGCGCCCGGTGCCCGCGCCCAGGACCTGGACGATCGACGCGATCTCGGCGTTCTTCAGCGTGTCGCCCAGCGACGCCTTCTGGACGTTGAGGATCTTGCCGCGCAGCGGGAGCAGCGCCTGGTACTCGGACACGCGCGCCATCCGCGCCGACCCCAGCGCGCTGTCGCCCTCGACCAGGAACAGCTCGCTGCGGGCGACGCCGGTGGTGCGGCAGTCGACCAGCTTCGGCGGCATCGCCGCGCCTTCGAGCGCGGTCTTGCGCCGGGCGGCGTCCTTCTGCTGCTTCTGGGTGAGCCGGACGCGGGAGGCGTCGACCACCTTCTGCAGCACGACCTTCGCCTCGGACTTGGTCTTGCGATCCTCGGTCCAGGCCTTGACGTGCTTGTCGACGATGCCCTGGAGGACGCGGGTGATCCCGGCGGTGGACAGCTCGTCCTTGGTCTGCGACGTGAACTGCGGTTCCGGCAGCCGGACGTGCACCACGGCCGTCATGCCCTCGAGGACGTCCTCGATCGTCGGCATGTCCTCCTTGGGCTTGAGCAGCCCGCGGGTCTTGGAGATCGCGTCCTGCACCGCCTTCGCCATCGCGCGGTCGAAGCCGCGGCGGTGGGTGCCGCCGTGGACGTTGCGGATCGTGTTGGTGAAGCACTCGACCGTGCGCTCGTAGCCGGTGCCCCAGCGCAGCGCCACCTCGACCTCGGCGTGACGCTCCACATTGGACTGCATGACGCCGGCGGCGTCGGCCGCGTTCTCCTTGTACGTGCCCTCACCGGTGATCAGCAGCGTGCCGCAGACCGGCTTCTCGCCCGAGGGCGAGAGGAAGTCGACCATGTCGACCAGGCCGTGCGGGAAGTGGAAGGTCTCTTCGTTGATCGTGTCTTCGATCGCGGTGCGCAGCACGTACGTGACGCCCGGGACGAGGAAGGCGGTGTTGCGCAGCTTGGCCCGGACGCCTTCGACGTCGAGCGCCGCGCCGGACTCGAAGTAGCGCGCGTCGTACCAGTAGCGGATCGACGTGCCGCTGCGCTCGCCGCGCTTCATCTTGCCGGTGAGGTTCAGCCCGGACCGGCGGGTGAACTTCGCTTTCGGGCCCGGCGCGTCGAACGTGCCAGGGACGCCGTGCTTGAACGACATCTGGTGGACCTTGCCGTCCTGCTTCACCGTGACGTCGAAGCGGTGCGACAGCGCGTTGACCGCCGAAGCGCCGACGCCGTGCAGGCCACCGGAGGTCTTGTAGCCGGAGCCGCCGAACTTGCCGCCGGCGTGCAGGCGCGTCAGCACCAGCTCGACGCCGGACAAACCGGACTTGGCGTGGGTGCCGGTCGGGATGCCGCGGCCGTCGTCGTCCACCTGGACGCTGCCGTCGGCGTGCAGCGTGACGACGACCTTCGTCGCGTGGCCGGCGACGCCTTCGTCCGTGGAGTTGTCCACCACCTCGGAGAAGAGGTGGTTGATGCCCCGGCTGTCGGTGGAGCCGATGTACATCCCGGGTCGTTTGCGGACGGCTTCGAGACCCTCGAGATGCGTCAGGTCGTCGGCCCCGTACAAGGTCTCGGCAGTCACAGGGTCGTTCTCCCGGATCGTGGCTCGCGAAAGTGCTGGTGGTGGTGCGGACTTGGCCTGCACCGTACTGCAGGATATCCGCCCACCCTGACAGTTTCCGCGCGCTCCCGTTCCCGGAGTGGCGTGCGCCGCCCGTCAGCGGGGGTCGTAGCCCAGGTCGGGCCACAGGCCCAGCAGGGCTTCGATCTTCCGCGGGACCTGGAAGCTGTTCCGGAAGTTCGGCTTCTCGCCGATCGCGGCGAGGGCCTTCCGGAGGTCGCCGAAGGCCGGTTTGGCGGCCGACTGCCGGGTCAGGACGTAGCAGTACGTACGGCGGGGGTACGCGAACTCGTCGATGTACGCCTGCAGGACGAGACCGGGGGCCTCGATCCGCGACCCGACGAGGGGCCGGCCCTGCTTCTGGCTGTAGACGGGGATCACGTGCACGCCCGCGCGGAGCGTGCGCGGCGGGTCCTGGCCCTGGCCGTCGTCGGCCCAGAGCAGCTCGACGCGGAACGGTGATTCGCCGTCCTCGCCCGGGTGGGTGTATTCGCGCTGCAGCTCTTCGAGCCGGTACGCGGCCTCGGCGTTCGGTTCGCCGCCTTCGACGAGGCTGACCAGGTACAGCTCGGCCGGTCGCGGCCACGACGGCCGGGGCACGTCGGTGTCCACGGCGGCTCCGGTGTCTTCGGTGTCTTCGGGGGCGTCCGGCTCGGCTGCAACCGGTTCCGCGGTGGCGGCCGGAGTGGCCGTGTCCGGGATTTCGAGCTCTTCCGGCTGCTCGGGGCCTGGTTGGGCGGCGGAGGCGGGCAGCGGCGCGCTGGGGGCCGTGGGCACGGCGGGAGGCGTGCTGCCGGCCGGGCTCTCCGGAACACCGGGGCGAACCGGGGAAGCGGGCGGCGCGGCCGGGCGGACCGGCGACGGTGCGGGAGCGGCAGGGCGCACCGGGGAGGGCGGCGGCGTCGCGGCCGCGGGCCGGACCGGCGTCACCGGACGGCTGGTCACCACCGGCCGGGCGGGCGCGGCGGCGGGCCGGGTCGCGGCCGGGCGGGCGGTGACCAGCTTGCCGGCGCCGTACTGCTCCAGCAGCGGTTCGAGGTCGCCGGCGGTCAGCGAGGGGCCCGCGAGGTCGCACCACTCGAGCCAGGCCTCCTGGGCCTCCTCGACGGTTTGCCGCTCGTGGGAGAGCGTGACGGCCTCGAACAGCTGCCGTGGGCCGGCGGCGCTGACGTCGGCCGAGCCGACCACGACGAACGACGGGTCGTCCTCGGCGATCACCAGCTTCGCGTTCAGCCCCCGCAGCGAGTGCACGATCACGCCCGCCTTGACCCAGTGCAGCAGCGCGTGCGGGCTCGTCGCGCCGGACAGCACCGTGTCCAGGCTCGCGTCCGTGATCAGCGTGTCGCCGGGTTGCAACGGCAGCAGGGCCGCCGCGCCGGGACCGACGTGACCGAAGGCGGCCACCAGGTTCCGGCGCGGGGCGAGCAAGGGGGTGATCGAGGCCCAGATGTCGCGACCGGCGAGTAGTCGTACCGAACGTTCTGCCAAACCCAGCCGAGCGAGCTCCGCGTCCATGTCCTTGACCTTAGCCGGTGCCTTCCCAGGGCCTGACGACCGGAATATCTCTTGCTTGGAAGTAGTTGAACGTGCATGTAAGATGGTGCTCGCGAAGGGAGCAGGTCATGCAGTTCGGAATCTTCACGGTGGGCGACGTCACGACCGATCCCACCAACGGCACCACGCCCAGTGAGCACGAGCGGATCAAGGCGATGGTCCGCATCGCGCTCAAGGCGGAGGAGGCCGGCCTCGACGTCTTCGCGACCGGCGAGCACCACAACCCGCCGTTCGTCCCGTCGTCGCCCACGACGATGCTGGGCTACATCGCGGCGCAGACGTCCAAGATCATCCTGTCGACGTCGACGACGCTGATCACCACGAACGACCCGGTGAAGATCGCCGAGGACTTCGCGATGCTGCAGCACCTCGCCGAGGGCCGCGTCGACCTCATGATGGGCCGCGGCAACACGGGCCCGGTCTACCCGTGGTTCGGCCAGGACATCCGCCAGGGCATCCCGCTGGCCATCGAGAACTACGCGCTGCTGCGCAAGCTGTGGCGCGAGGACGTGGTCGACTGGGAGGGCAAGTTCCGCACCCCGCTGCAGGGGTTCACGTCGACACCGCGGCCACTGGACGGCGTGCCGCCGTTCGTCTGGCACGGTTCCATCCGCAGCCCGGAGATCGCCGAGCAGGCCGCGTACTACGGCGACGGCTTCTTCGCGAACCACATCTTCTGGCCGACCTCCCACTTCCAGCAGCTGATCGGGTTCTACCGCCAGCGCTACGAGCACTACGGCCACGGGGCGGCGGACCAGGCGATCGTCGGCCTGGGTGGGCAGGCGTTCATCAGGCCGAAGTCCCAGGACGCGCGGAGCGAGTTCCGGCCGTACTTCGACAACGCGCCGGTGTACGGGCACGGGCCGTCGCTGGAGGAGTTCACCGACCAGACACCGCTGACGGTCGGCAGCCCGCAGGAGGTCATCGACAAGACGCTGACCTTCCGCGAGCACTTCGGCGACTACCAGCGTCAGCTGTTCCTGATGGACCACGCCGGCCTGCCGCTGAAGACGGTGCTGGAGCAGCTGGACCTGCTGGGCGAGCAGGTGATCCCGGTGCTGCGCAAGGAACTCGATTCGCTGCGGCCGGCGCACGTGCCGGAGGCGCCGACGCACGAGTCGCTGAAGGCAGCTTCGGCTTCGGTGGAGGCTTCGGTATGAAACTCGCAGCGGTGACGGCGGGGCTGTCGGTCCCGTCCTCGACCCGCCTGCTGGCGGACCGCCTGGCCGCGGCGACGGTCGCCGCGGCCGGGTCGCCGGTCTCGGTTTCGGTGGTGGAGCTGCGCGACATAGCGCTGGACATCACGAAGAACCTGCTGACAGGGTTTCCGAGCCCGCAGCTGCGGACGGCGATCGAAACGGTGACGGGCGCGGACGCGCTGATCGCGGTGACGCCGGTGTTCACGGCGGGCTACAGCGGGTTGTTCAAGTCGTTCTTCGACGTGCTGGACGCGGATTCCCTGGTGGGCAAGCCGGTCCTGCTCGCGGCAACGGGCGGGACGGAAAGGCACTCACTGGTGCTGGACTATCAGCTGCGGCCGTTGTTCGGGTATCTGAAGGCGGACCCGGTGGCGACGGGTGTGTATGCGGCTTCGTCGGACTGGGGTAGCGGGGAGGGTGCCTTGCAGCGGCGGATCGAGAAGGCCGGGGCCGAGCTGGCTTCCCTCGCTGCCGGGCGGCCGGCCGTTGCGGCTGGGCCGGAGTTCGTGCCCTTCGAGCAGCTGCTCGCCTCGGCGGGGGAGTAGGCACTCATCGCAAGTTCGTGAAGGCCACCTTGAGGAACTCTAAGTTCCTCAAGGTGGCCTTCACGAACCCGGGGAATGTCCACTGTGGAATCGTCAGTGGTGGACGCGGTAGTGCAGGTGCGTGACACCCTCGCCCGCGACGACCTCGACGCGTTCCAGTGGAGACTTGTCCGAGCCGATGTTTTCGAAATAGCGGACTCCTTCGCCGAGGAACACCGGGACCAGGTCGATCCTCAGCTCGTCGAGCAGGCCCAGGTTCAGGCACTGCTGGGCGATGCTGGGCCCGGAAACCCCCACAGTCCCGTCCCCGGCGGCCTTGGCCTGCTCGACAGCGCTCGCGACATCGGAAACGAAAGTGAACGGCGCGAGATTCTCGGAGGACCAGGAAGGCGGCGGCCGGTGCGTGACGACGAAAGCCCGCCCACCGCCGGGCGGGCTCCCGCCCCAGCCGTGGGTGTAGTCGAACACGCGACGACCGCACACAAAAGCAGAACCGCGCACCGATTCCAGGAAGGAACGCAGGTACGAAGCGCTGGCCGGAGCGACGCGGAAGGTGGTCGGGTAGCCGACCATCGGCAGTTCGACATCGCCCGCGGTGTACCAGTCGAACAGCGGTCCGACGCTGTCGTCGGGCCGTGCCACGTACCCGTCGAGCGACATGCAGAAGCTGGCGACGACCGTCATGTCAGTTCTCAACCAATCTGTTTATCAACCGATAAGTTGAATATAAGTCCGAATGGGCACGCCGTCAAGAAAGGTGCCGAAAGTAGGGGGTGGCGGACGTCGTCCGGCAGCCGACAGCGGCCGGGCGCGCTGCCTAGTTTTGCCCCATGACCAGGCTCTTCCTCGTGCTCGCGGCCCTGCTGCTCGGCACCGCGACCCCCGCTGCCGCGGCGGCGCCCGCGCCGGACGTCGACGGCTACGTCCGCGCCTACCTCGACCACACCGGGCTGCCCGGGGCCGCCGTTGCCATCACCCACGGCGCCGACGTCGTCCGCGTCGCCGGCTACGGACACGACGCGGCCGGCACGCCGATCACCGCGTCGACCCGGCTGCCGATCGCGTCGCTGAGCAAGTCCATGACGGCGTTCGCGGTGCTGCAGCTGGCCGAGGCCGGCCGGCTCGGGCTCGACGAGCCGGTGACGCGGTACCTGCCGGAGTTCCGGCTCGCCGATCCGCGCGGCGCCCGGATCACCGTCCGGATGCTGCTGGACCAGACGTCCGGGATGGCCGACTCCGCGTTCCCCGACCTGAAGCTCCCGCAGCCGCACAGCCTCGCCGAGGCCGTCGCCCGCCTGCGTGACGCGCGGCTCGCCGGCGAGCCGGGGACGAAGTTCCACTACCACAACCCGAACTACGAAGCCGCCGCCCGGATCGTCGAGGTGGTCGCCGGGCAGCCGTTCGCGGAGTACCTGCGGACGCGGCTGTTCACCCCGCTCGGGATGACGTCGAGCACGACCGTGGACGAGCCGCCCGCGGATCTCTCGCCGGGCTACGTGCGGGCCTTCGGGTTCGAGGTCCCGGTGCCTGAAGCGGACTGGTTCACCGGCGGCAGCCACGGCGTGCAGAGCACCGCGGAGGACCTGGCACGCTGGCTGATCGCGCAGCGCGACGGCGGTGGCGCCCTGTCGCCGTCCTCGGTCGCGCTGGCGCACACCCCGGCACCCGGTCGTGACTACGCGCTGGGCTGGCGGGCCGGAAGCCCCGGACGGCTGTCCCACACCGGCGAGTGGTTCAGCCACACCGCCGCGCAGCTCCTGCTGCCCGGCGGCTACGGCGTCGCCGTGCTCGCCAACACCGGCCTGGCGCTGGACAACGACGCCGAAACGCTGGCGCGGGGGCTGGCGACGCTGCTGGAGGGTGGCTCGCCGGAACCCGCGCTGCCCGCCGGGGTGGTCGCGGACCGGGTCCTCGCCGGCCTGATCCTGCTGTCGGTGCTGCTCGCGGCACTCGGCGTGGTCCACGCGCGACGATGGGCTGCGCGCCGGACGAGCCCGTGGCGGACGGGCCTGCGGCTGCTGCCGTATCTGCTGCCCGGTCTGGCTCTCGTGCTGCTCCCGGAGCTGATGAGCTTCGTGTTCGCCGGGCGCCAGGGCACCTTCGGGCAGATCCTGCACGTCTGGCCGGGTCTCGTGATCTGGCTCGGATCGATGACGCTCTGTGCGTTAGTGGTGGTCGTAACGCGGGTATCGGCTCTGGTGAGTGGCAGACAGCGGCCGCGACGGGAAGAATCGGTCGAAACGACAGGAGTGGTCGCGTGGGGCTCGGAAAGCGGATGAAGCGGGTCCTGGTCGTGGTGGCCGGTGCCATCCTGCTGGTGGTCGGGGTGCTGCTGCTCGTGCTGCCCGGGCCGGGGCTGCTGCTGGTGCTCGCCGGGTTGCTGCTGCTGGCGTCGGAGTTCCCGGCGCTCGAGCGGTACGTCGACCCGGTGCGCGACCGCGCGATGAAGGCGGCCGAGGACAGCGTGTCCTCGCCGCTGCGGATCGCCGGCTCGGTGCTGGCCGGGCTGGCGCTGCTGGCGGCGGGGATCGTCTGGGCCACGGTGAAGTCGCTGCCGTTCAGCGGCTGGAGCACCGGATCGAGCCTGATCCTGTCGTCGGTGATCCTCTTCGCGCTGCTGGGCTGGAGCTACCACCGCGTCAAGTCGCGCCGGGAAAGCGGGACGAAGGCCGCCACCGACTGACCGGTAACGTCGGCGCCATGAGCGCCGGATTCCAGCGAGCCCGCCGGCCCGAGCAGGTCGAGGCCCGCCGCGCCGCGATCCTCGCGGCCGCGAAGGAGCTGCTCGACCGGCGGCCGGTCGCCGACATCAGCCTGCGGGAGCTCAGCTGCCAGGTCGGGCTCGCGAAGTCCAATGTGCTCCGGTACTTCGACAGCCGCGAGGCGATCTTCCTCGAGGTCCTCGACGGCGTGTGGACGGCGTGGCTCGACGACCTCGAGAAGGCGCTCGACGAGCCCGGCCCGGCGGAAGCCGGCTTCGCGCGGGAAGAACGAGTCGCCGGCACGATCGCGCGGACGCTCGCCGAACGGCCGTTGCTGTGCGAGCTGATCAGCTCGACGGCGCCGGTGCTGGAGCGCAACATCCCGGTGGACTTCGCCCGCGGCTTCAAACGCCGCGTGGCCGCGAACACCGAGCGGCTCGGGACCCTGGTCCGCGACCGGATTCCGGAGCTGCCGGCCGAGGGGGCCCGCCACTTCGCCCGCGGTGTCCTGGTGCTGGTGTCCGGGTCGTGGCCCCACGCCAACCCGACGGCGGCTGTCGCGGCCGCGGCCGCCGAGCTGGGCGAGCCACCGGTGTTCGCGGCCGGGCTCGGGGAGACGCTCACGAACCTGCTGGCCGGTCTCGTCGCCCGCGGCCGGTGAGCTCAGTCCGCGGTCACCGGCAGCAGCCCGCGCTCGCCGAAGACCTTCTTGGCCGTGAAGGTCGCGTTGAGTGCCTTCGGGAATCCACAGTAGACAGCCGAGTGCAGCAGCGCCTCGACGATCTCGGCCGGCGTGAGCCCGACGTTGAGCGCCGCGTTGACGTGCACCTCCAGCTGCGGCTCGCACCCGCCGAGCGCGGTGAGCATGCCGAGCGTGACGAGCTGGCGCTCGCGCGGCGGCAGGCCGGGCCGGGAGTAGATCTCGCCGAACCCCCACGACACCACGGCTTCGGCCAGCGCGGGGGAGACGTCGGCGAGGTTGTCGAGGACGCGCTGCCCGCCCTCGCCGTCGATCTCGGTCAGGGTCTTGAGGCCACGTTCGAAGCGCTCGTCGGTCATGCCGGGTTCCTTTCCCCAATTCGTCGCTGCCGGAACCGACGTTAGGGGCTGGAGCGCGCTCCAGGTCCAGCGTGACGGCCACCACGGCGGGCTGCCGCGGTGGCCGTCACGGGGGGTCAGACCGCCGTCGCGCCCCGGGCCGAAGCACCGGTGTTCACGTAGACGTAGAAGCTGGTGCCCGACTCGTCCGACTTGGTGCCGGCGGTGTTCGTGCTCCACACCCGAAGCTGGACGTAGGAGCCGCTGTGGGCGTCCGCGGGCACGTCGAAGGCGAACGTCGCCGTGCCGTCGGACCCCGGCGCCAGGGTGGTCTCCTGGCCGGAGTCCACCCGGTAGCCGTAGGTGGCCAGGTTCACCTGGACCGGCGTCAGGGTGCACTGGATGTGCTGCCCCGGCGCCACCGACCACCCGGTGGCGTCACACGAGAAGTGCGGCGAAGAGTAGGCGACGTAGAACGTGTAGCTGCCCTGCTCGGAAACCGTGCCGTCGGCGAACTTCGTGGTCACCCAGATGCTGTTGATGTAGCTCTGCGTCGGGGTGAAGACCACGCTCGCGGTGCCGTCCGGTCCCGCGGCCACCGTGCCGTGCACCCCGTTGTTGAAGTCGTACGTGTAGCTCACCGCGCCCGGCACGGGCGAGGAGAACACGAACGTGCCCGGGACGCCGACCGCCCCGGTCATGTCGCCGCCCTCCGGGTACTCCGCGCTCGTCACCTTCGGCTTGTTCGAGGCGACCGAGACGTTCATCCCGCCCCAGCCGGAGTTCTGGCCCGAAGCCGTCGTCGTGTAGCCGTAGAACGAACCCCACGACGACGTCTTCGGCGTGACCGTCACGGTCGCGGTGCCGTCGGCGTCGAGCGGCACCGTGATCAGGTCCTCGTCGTTCCAGTGGTAGGTGAACGAGACCGACCCGGGCAGCGCGGCGTGCACCCGGAACTGCGCCGGCAGGCCCTGCGTCGGGTTCGCGGTGAGCGACTCGACCTCGGGCTCGCCGGGCTCGCTCCACACCGCGGTGCTGCTCTCCGCGGTCAGGTACCCGGTGGCGAGCTGGGCCCGCACGGCCAGCTGGAGGTAGGTGAGCTGGGGATCGGTCGGGGTGACCTGCACGGTCGCCGTCCCGTCGGGGCCGGCCGCCACGGTGTCTTCCGGCTGGTTGCCCAGGTGGTAGACGTACCCGGTGACCGGGGTGCTGCCGTACGGGGTGAAGGTGCACGTCCGCGTCACGCCGACGTAGTCGTCGAACGGCGTGCAGGTCACCCCGGGCTGGTTGTCCGCGACCCAGAACCGGTAGTCGGCGGTCGGCCCCTGGTTGCCCGCCGCGTCGACCGACACCGCGCTGATGCTCACCGGCCCGCTGCTGCGGGGTGCGTAGCGCACGGTCGCCTTGCCGCCGCGGCGGTCGGCGGCCGCGTAGCCACCGTCCCACTTGAACCCGACGACGTCCTTGTCCCCCTTGGCGTCGAAGACGAACGTCCCCGGGACGCCGGTGCCGCCGGATCCGGGCGGCGCCTCGGCCGCGTAGTCGGGCGACGTGATGACCGGCGCCGCCTTGGGCGGGGTGAAGTCGGTGGTGAACTTGCAGGTCGCGCTCCACGGCCCGAAGACGCCTTGGTAGTCCTTGCCCCGCGCCTGCCAGACGTAGGTGACGCCTTCGGTGAGGTACGAGTCGACGTCGGCCCAGATCTGGTCCACGCCGATGCCCGTGTTGCCGACGGTCCGGCGCTGGTCCGGTGCGTCGGCCGGCCAGAAAGCGAACTCCCCGTTGAGGTAGGAGTCGTCGCCGTCGGTAACCGTCGCGGTCAGGTGCGCCTGGCTCGAGACCACGAGGGGCTTCGCCGTGCACGCCTGGTAATTGACGGTCAGCCCGGACGGCTTGCCCGGCGTCTTGTCGAAGGTGAGGCCGAGCACCGCCTTCGGGTCGTACTCACGGCCGAGTGCCAGGTCGTTCTGCTGGTCGTCGGGCAGCCGCAGGACGAAGGTCGCCGTGGTGCGGCCGGCGTCGAGCGCGGCCTGGACCGCCGCGGTGACCGTCCAGGTGATCTGCCGCGAAGGGCACGAAGAGTCGATGTACGGGCCGGTGGCCTTGACGAGCTCCGCCGGCTGGTTGTTCCAGGTCGGCTTCTTCGCGGAATCGGTCAGCCAGACCTCGGTCGTGCGCGGGTGGGAGCAGTCGGTGACGGCGGTTTCGCCGGTGCTCAGGTACGCCCGCTCGAGCGGGTTGCCCTTCAGCGCGGAGATGTCGAAAGTGACGTAGGACTTGAAGACGTGTTTCGTGCCGCCGGCGTAGGTGTGCGCGCCGACCGGCGCGTTCCCGGCCTGGTTGACGAAGCTCGCCTTCGGTGCCGCCGAGTCGACGTAGGCCCACGACGAAGCCGCGGTCTCGGTCACCGTCTGCGCCGCGGCCGGACCGGCGGTGAGCACCGCCGTGCCGGTCGCGACCAGCGCCGTGACGATGGTGAGGACGCCCGCTCTGGCGGGCAGGATCGATCTTCGAGAGCCCATAAGGCTCACCCCCTGTGCGTGTGCACCTGATGGCCGTGGAATACGGCCATACCGCTATCGCACACGCACAGGGGGCGTTACTGGTTGCCTTGACTACTTCCCGCTGGTGAACAGGGCATTGACGTCCGAATCGGACAGTGCGCGGTCGTAGACGTGGACCTGGTCGACCGCGCCGTTCAGGAAGTCCACCGGGCCGCCGCCGTACTTGCCGCGGCCGATCACCGTGTGCCCGGTCGACGCCTCGCCGAGGCAGACGCTCTTCGTCGCCGCCAACTGGCCGTCGACGTACAGCTTGAGCGTGCCCGACGCCGCGTCGCGGACGCCGACGAGGTGGTACCAGCGGTTCGGCTCAGGCGCGGCAGGCGCCAGGGCCCGCGTGCCCACGAAGCTGAACGCCAGCCGGTGGTCCGCGCCCGAGTACTGCAGGAAGAACGCACTGTTGCTGTCGCCGTCCTGGCTCACCACGGTCTGGAAGCCGTCACCGACGGCGTTGAACTTCACCCACGCCGCCGCGCTGTAGCTGCCTTCGGTGTTCAGCAGGGCGGCACCGGTGTCGGCGTACTGGCCCGAGCCGTTCACCGCCAGCGCCGAACCGCTCTTCCCGGCCGTCCAGGACGCGCCGCCGACGAGCGTCGCGTCGTGGTCGCCGACCGCGTCCGCGGCGACCGTGCCCGCGTTTTCGTCGAACGGGTACGCGGCGATGCCGTCGATCCCGGGTGTGCCCGCCGGAACCGAGGGCCCGGACACCGGGGTGCCGGTGGCGCCCTTGATCACCGCGAGGTTCGCCGCGCGGACCGCCGCGAAGTCCATCTTCTTCACCTGCCGGTCGTAGGTGAAGAAGCCGTTGACCTCCTTCTCGACGTCGGTGGTCTGCGTGTAGACCCCGGCCGAGACGCCGCACCGCTGGGCGACCAGCAGCAGGCGCTGCTGCAGCTCGCCGTAGCGCCGGGTCAGCGTCGCGCTGTCGGGTTCCATCTCGTAGGCGAAGCTGCCCGCCGCGTCGAACTCGTGCCCGGCGACCTTGAGGCCGAGGCCGCCGTACTCGCCGTCGACCGCCGCGCGCGGGCCGGTCTGCACCGGCGTGCCCGGCCCGGTGTAGCTGTGGTCGTCGTAGATGTCGCCGCGGCCGCTGTCCGGTTCGGAGCGGCAGCAGTTGACGCCGGACTCGGCGTTCACCAGCCGTGTCGGGTCCCAGGCCTTGACCTGGTCGGCGATCCGGCCGACCTCGTAGTCGCCCCAGCCCTCGTTGAACGGCACCCACGTGACGATCGACGGGAAGCTGCGGTGCTGGTCGATCATCCGGTGCATCTCGGACTCGAAATTGACGCGCGAGGCCGCGGACGGTTCGACGTCGTCCTTCATCGCCGGCATGTCCTGCCACACCATCAGCCCGAGCTTGTCGGCGTAGTAGTACCAGCGGTCCGGCTCGACCTTGATGTGCTTGCGCACCATGTTGAAGCCGAGCGCCTTTTCCTGCTGGAGATCGAACTTCAGCGCCGCGTCGGTCGGCGCGGTGTAGATGCCGTCCGGCCAGAACCCCTGGTCCAGCGGGCCGACCTGCATGACGAACTTGCCGTTGAGCAGCATCCGCTGCTTGCCGTCGGCGGTCTTGCCGACGCTGATCGACCGGATACCGAAGTACGAGCCGACCTCGTCCCCTGTGGACAGCCGCACGCGCAGGTCGTAGAGGAACGGGTCGTCCGGCGACCACAGGTGCGGCCGGTCCACCTTGAGCTTCAACGGCTTGTTCGCGTCCCCGCTCACGCGGCCGACCGGGCGGCCGTGGTCGTAGGCGACGGCTTCGACGCGCTGCCGCACCGGGCCGCCGACCACGGCGTTCACCGTGACCGATCCACTCGCGACATCAGGCGTCACGTCCAAGCGGTCGATGTGCGCGGTGGCCACCGGTTCCAGCCAGACGGTCTGCCAGATGCCGGACGTCGGCGTGTAGAAGATGCCGTCGCCGGGCTGGCGCTGTTTGCCGATCGGCTGCCCGCCCTGGTCGTTCGGGTCGGCGACGCCGACGATCAGTTCCTGGTCGCGCGCGGTGGTCAAGGCGTCCGTGACGTCGACGGAGAAACTGTCGTAGCCGCCGGTGTGCCGCGAAACGGTCTTGCCGTTGACGATGATCGTCGCGTCGTAGTCGACGGCCTGGAAGTGCAGCAGGATCCGCTGCCCGCGCCAGTCGCGCGGCAGCTGGAACGTGCGGCGGTACCACATCTGCGTTTCGTGGCGCATGATCCCGGACAGCGCGGATTCGACCGGGTAGGGCACGAGAATGCGCTCTCCCAGCGAACGTCCGACCGGGGCCGCCTCGCCGGGCTTGGCCGAGGCGAACTCCCAGACGCCGTTGAGGTTCTGCCACTTGTCGCGGGTCAGCTGCGGTCTCGGGTAGTCCGGCAGCGCGTTGGCGGGGGAGACGTCGTTGGTCCACGGGGTGGACAGCGGCGGGGTGAGCCGCTGCCACTGTGGTGGGGACTCGGCGTTCGCGGCGGGGACCGCGAGGCCGGTGAAGACCAGCGCCAGTGCGGCGGCGAGGCGGGCGGGGCGGAACATCGTCGAACCTCCTGGTAGGGGACCGTTCAGCGGGTTCGGGAACGTGCCAGCAGGCGCTGGATCACCACGACGACAAGCAGGAAGGCCCCGCTCACCACCGTCTGGTAGCTGGAGTCGAGGGTGCCGATCTGGTTGATGACGTTCTGGATCAGCGTGCGCAGCAGCACGCCGACGAGGGTGCCGGCGATCGTCCCCGCGCCGCCGGTGAGCAGCGTGCCACCGATGACGACGACGGAGATCGCGTCGAGCTCGGTGCCGACGCCGATCACCGTGACACCGGACTGCAGGTACGCGGCGGTGAGGACGCCGGCGAACCCGGCGAGGGCGCCGCTCAGCGTGTAGAGCGTGATCTTGGTGCGCGCCACCGGAAGACCCATCAGCAACGCCGACTGTTCGGCGCCGCCGACGGCGAACACGGACTGGCCGAACCGGGTGCGGCGCAGGAGCAGCCCGCCGAGCGCGAACAGGATCAGCGTCAGGTACACCGGCACGCCGATGCCGAAGATCGTGCCCTGCCCGAGCCAGAGGAACGCCGAGCCAGGGTCCACTTTGTACGTCGTCGCACCTTCGGACGTCAGCGCGAGCAGGAGTCCCCTCGCGAACAGCAGGGAGGCGAGGGTGACGATGAACGGCGCCATCCCGGTGCGCGCGATGAGCAGGCCGTTGACCAGCCCGATCAGCGAACACACGGCGAGCGGCAGGACGATCGCGACGAGCAGCCCGTACTGCGCGCCGTACGCGGCGAAGACGCCGCCGAGCGCGTAGTTCGAGCCGACCGAGAGGTCGATGCCGCCGGAGATGATCACGAACGTCATGCCGAGCGCGATGATCGCCAGGAAGGAACCCTGCAGCGCCAGGTCGCGCAGGTTGTCCACGGACCCGAAGCGCGGGAAGGCGAACCACGCGGCGGCGATGCCGAGCACGAGGACGACGGCCGCGCCCTGCCGTTGCAGCACCCCGGCGAACGCGGCGTTCTGAGTGGTGGTCATCGCTTGCTCCGCTCGCGGGCCACGTAGACCGCGGCGACGATGATGGCCGCTTGGACCATCTGCGCGGTCGAGTCCGGCAGGTTGTGCTTGATCAGGGTGGCGTGCACGAGCTGCATGAGCAGCGCGCCGAACACGGTGCCGAGCACGCGGACCCGGCCGCCGGTCAGCGGGGTGCCGCCGACGACGACCGCGGTGATCGCGGACAGTTCCATCAGCAGGCCGAGGTCGTTCGGGTCGCTGGCGCCCAGCCTCGACGTCGCCAGCACGCCGGCCACCGCGGCCAGGGCCCCGGAGATGACGTAGACGCCGACGAGCACGCGTTTCACCGGCAGCCCGGCCAGGGTGCTCGCCGCGCGGTTGCCGCCCACCGCGACCAGGTGCCGTCCGAACGTCGTGCGCTGTACGACCAGACCGGCCAGCACCGCGAGCACAGCCGCCACGATCACCATGATCGGCACGCCCAGGACGTCGCCGGTGCCCAGCGCCAGGAAGTCCTGGTTGTGCAGCTGGACGAGCTGGCCGTGGGCGATCACCAGGGCCAGCCCGCGGCCGCCGACGAGCAGGGCGAGGGTCGCGATGATCGGCTGGATGCCCAGGTAGGCCACGAGATATCCGCTGAACAGGCCGGAAACGATCCCGGCGATGACGGCGACGAGGATCGCCGTCAGCGGGCCCGCGCCGAGGTACAGCGGGATGAGCGCGGCGGCGATCGACATCACCGAGCCGACCGACAGGTCGATGCCCTCGGTGCCGATCACCAGCGCCATGCCGAGTGCGACGATGCAGACGGGTGCCGCCTGCACCAGCTGCGTGCGGAAGTTGGCCGCGGACAGGAAGTTCTCGGTGAACACGACGTTGAACAGCAGCAGGACGACGACGGCCAGGTAGACGCCGTAGTCCTGCAGCCACGCGGTGACTTTCGCCCGCTCAAGGGTGGCGCTGGACATCGTTGTCACCCTCCGTCGCTATCGCCGCCAGGATGTTTTCCTCGGTGATACCTTCGCCGGTCAGCTCGCCGGCGACCGAGCCGTCGCGCAGGACGACCACGCGGTCGGAGCCGTCGATCAGCTCCTCCAGCTCGGACGAGATGAGCAGCACGCCGAGCCCTTCCTGGGCGAGTTCGTCGATCAGCGCCTGGACCTCGGCCTTGGCGCCGACGTCGATGCCGCGCGTCGGCTCGTCGAGCAGCAGGATCTTCGGGCCGGTGGCCAGCCAGCGAGCGAGGAGCACCTTCTGCTGATTGCCGCCGGACAGCTCCGACACCTTCTGCTCGGGGCTCGCGGCCTTGATCCGCAGGCGGTCCATGAAGGTCTTCACGATCCGGTCCTGCTTGGCCTTGCTGACCAGGCCGAACGGCGACAGTGCCGGCAGCGCGGCAAGCACGATGTTCTCGCGGACGGACAGGTTCGGGATGATCCCGTCGGTCTTGCGGTCCTCGGCCAGCAACGCGATCCCGGCGCGCATGGCGGCCTTGATCTTGCCTTTTCGCAACGGTTTTCCCGCCAGCAGGACAGAACCACCAGCCAGGGGGAAGGCGCCGACGATGGCCCGCGCCGTCTCGCTGCGGCCGGAGCCGAGCAGTCCCGCCAGGCCGACGACCTCGCCGGGCCGGATGCTCACCGAGACGTCGTGCAGCTTCCGCATCCCGGACAGGTTTTCGGCCTTGAGCAGCGGCTCGCGCTCGACGTCGTGTTCCTCGCCGAACGCCGTGACGCCCTCTTCGCGGATCTGGCGGATCTCCCGGCCGAGCATCAGCGACACCAGTTCGATGCGCGGCAAGGACCTCAACGGTCCACTGTGGACGACTCGGCCGTCGCGCAGCACGGTGACGCTGTCGCACACCCGGTACAGCTCGTCCATCCGGTGGCTGACGTAGACGATCGCGATGCCTTCGGCGTGCAGCCGGTTCAGTACCTCGAACAGCGTCTCGACCTCGCGGGGTTCGAGCGACGACGTCGGCTCGTCCATGATGACGACCTTCGCGTCGGTCGAGACCGCGCGGGCCAGCGCGACCATCTGCTGCGCGCCGACGCCGAGCGTGTGCAGCGGGCGCTTGACATCGTTGTCGACGCCGTAGCCCTTGAGCAGCTCGCGGGCGTCGGCGTGCATCTTCGGCCAGTCCACGAGTCCCGTGCGCGTGCGCGGTTCGCGGCCGAGGAAGACGTTGCCGGCGATGCTCATCAGCGGGACGAGGTTGACCTCCTGGTAGATCGTGGAGATCCCGGCGCGCTGCGCGTCGATCGGCCGCTTGAACGTCACCGGCTCGCCGAGGTGGCGCACTTCGCCCTCGTCGGGCTGGTAGACGCCGGTGAGCACCTTGATCAGCGTGGACTTGCCGGCGCCGTTCTCGCCGACCAGCGCGTGCACCTCGCCCGGCCGCAGCGCGAAGCCGACGTCGTCGAGGGCGAGGGTGCCGGGGAACCGCTTGGTCACCCCGGTCACCTCGAGCACCGGTGCGGTCAGCACTTCGGTGGCTGCCGTCATTTGTACGAGTTCCCGACCTTCTGGGCCGCGTTGGTCTCGTCGTACTGGTCGTCGGTGATGACGATGCTCGCCGGGATCGGCTCGCCGTTCTCGAACTTCTGCAGCGTCTGGAAGGCCAGCGGGCCGAAGCGCGGGTTGGACTCGATCACGGCGTTGTAGCTGCCGTCGACGATCAGCTGCACGGCGTTGCGGGTGCCGTCGATCGAGACGACCTTGACGTCCTTGCCCGGCGACTTGCCTGCGGTCTTCAGCGCGTTGACCGCGCCGATGCCCATCTCATCGTTTTCGGCGTACACGGCGGTGATGTCCGGGTGGCTCTGGACGAGCTGCTCCATCACGGACTGGCCCTTGGAGCGGTCGAACTCACCGGTCTGCTCGGCGACCACCGAAAGACCCGGCGTCTTCGCCAGCTCGTCCTTGAAGCCCTGGGTGCGGTCGGTCGTCACGTTGTTGCCGGACGAGCCGAGCAGGATCACGACCTTGCCGGTGCCGCCGGTCGCCTTCGCCATGGCCTGCGCCGCGCGTTTGCCCTGCTCGACGAAGTTCGAGCCGATGAAGGTCAGGTAGTCGCCGCACGGCTGGGACGTCACCTTGCGGTCGACGGTGACGACCGGGACCTTCTTGGCCTTCGCCGCGTCGAGCGCGGGCTGGAGGCCGTCGGAGTTCAGCGGCGCGACGACGAGCAGCTGGGCGCCGCGGTCGAGCAGCGACTTGATGTCGCTGATCTGGCGGTTGAGGTCGCTCTGGGCGTTGGTGACGAGCAGCTTGCCGATGCCCAGCTTCGCGGCCTCGTCGCGAATGGACTGCGTCTCGGCGATCCGGAACGGGTTGGCCTCCTTTTCGGACTGGGAGAAACCGACCACCGCGGTCTTGAGGTCGACCTTGGGGTAACCGGTCTTGGCGAGCGTGCAGCCGTCGGCGGCCGGCGCGGCGGACTGGGCACTCGCGGCCGGCCCACCCCCACTCGACGGCGCCGCGGGTGTTTCTTCCCTGCTCGTGCAGGAGGTGAGGGTCAGCGCGGCGGCGGCCGCGGTGGCTGCGGTGGCCAGGACCAGCCGGGGACGGGAGGACAAGAGCACGGCGACTCCTCGGGCAGCTTCGTTGGGCCCACTCTCCGGAGTGATACGCCTCACTCCGGGAGTCTTGAGGTACTTTTTACATCGTTGGAACAACGTTGTAAACCGGCAGCCGCTCGCTACACTTCGTGCTCACTCTCTGAAGGGACCCGCTCGTGACCGTGACGCTCAAGGACGTCGCCATGCTCGCCGGAGTGTCGGTGAAGACGGTGTCGAACGTCGTGAACGGCTACGCCTTCGTCAAGCCGGAGAACCGCCGGCGCGTCGAGGAAGCCCTGGCGGCGACCGGGTACCGGCCGAACATCGGCGCCCGCAACCTCCGCCGCGGCCGCACCGGGTTCCTCGCGCTGATGGTGCCGGAATTGTCGATCCCGTACTTCGGCGAGCTGGCGGGGCTGGTCATCACGGCGGCGCAGAAGCGCGGGTGGAGCGTCCTGATCGAACAGACGCAAGGGACACGGGAGCGGGAGCGGGAGACGCTGTCGTCCTTGGGGCCCCACCTGGTCGACGGTGCCCTGGTGCACCCCGAGGCGCTGGAGGCGGCGGACTTCCCGTCGGATCCGGGCGGGATCCCGCTGGTCATGCTGGGCGAGCACGCGGTGGACGTGCCCTTCGATCACGTGGCGATCGACAACGTCCTGGCCGCCCGGACGGCGGTGTCCCACCTGGCTTCGCTGGGCCGCACGCGGATCGCGGCGATCGGCCGCAACCCGGCGCGCGGGACGTCGTCCCAGCGGCTGGCCGGTTATCGTTCGGCGCTGTCGGAGGCGGGTTTGTCCTATTCGGACGCTTTGGTGGCCCCGGCGGAGAAGTGGCACCGGTCGGTCGGGGCGGCGGCGATGAAGTCGTTGCTGGCCCTGGACTCGCCGCCCGACGGAGTGTTCTGCTTCAACGACCTCCTGGCCGTCGGCGCGTTGCGGGCGGTGGCCGAGCTGGGCCTGCGAGTCCCGGACGACGTGGCGATCGTGGGTTTCGACAACAACGAAGAGAGCGCATTCTCGCTGCCGTCGCTGACGACGATCGCGCCGGACAAGACGGCGCTGGCGGAGGCGGCGGTCGACCTCGTGCACCGGCGGATCACCGGAGACACGACGTCCCCGCCGCAGGACATCCAGACCCCGTTCGCTCTGGAGATCCGCGAAAGCACCCGCGGCGGCCGCTGAGACCCCAACGCCCCAATGCCACATTGGGGTGCTTTGGTCAGCGGGACGGCCAGTGCCACGAAGGCCGGTCGAGGCGGCCCTGGCCGGCCACCTTCGTCTCGCCGTACTCCTTCTCCAGTTCGACCGTGCCCACGTCGGTCACCTCCGCCAGTGCGCGGATCAGGGGCCGGGCGTGCGACACCACCACCAGCTGGGTCTCCTTCGCCGCCGTCGCGATCAAGGTCGCCAAGGCCGGCAGGAGGTCCGGGTGGAGGCTCGTCTCCGGCTCGTTCAGCACCAGCAGCTCCGGTGGGCGCGGGGTCAGCAGGGCCGCCACCCACAGGAGGAACCGCAGCGTGCCGTCGGACAGCTCCGCCGCCGACAGCGGCCGTAGCAGGCCGTGCTGGCGGAACTCGACCGACAGCAGGCCGTCCTCGGAGCGCCGCACCTCCAAGGTCGAGCCGGGGAACGCCGCGTCGAGCACTTCCGCCAGGCCCTCGGCGTGGCCCACCTCGATGATCGTCTGCAGGGCCGCCGCGAGGTCGGCGCCGTCGTGGGACAGCACCGGGGTGCGGGTGCCGATGCGGGACTGGCGGGCCGGGGCGTCGGCGTCCGTGCGGAAGTGGTCGTAGAAACGCCACGACCGGATGCGTTCCCGCAGCACCAGCAGCTCCGGGCACGCCCGCGGGTCCGAGAACTCGCTCAGCATGCTGTCGGTCAACCGGATCTTGAACCGGTCCTCGCCCCAGGCCCCGGAGGAAACGCGGGTGCGCACCGACGGGCCCGCCCGGTCCGCGAGCAACGCGGCCGGCCGCAGGAACGGTCCCGACCACACCGCTTCCCGCTTGAACTCCGGGTCGAGGTTGAACAGCGTCTTCTTGCCTGGCACCGGGAACCCCAGGTCGAGCGCGTAGCCGAACTCGTCGCCGGCGAAGCCGAGCCGCAGCCCGACGGCCTTCGTGTGCACCTTGCCCTCAACCCGCGAAGTGCCCCGTCGCACGCCGTTCTCCGGCCCGGCCCACAGCGTCGACGGCAGCCCGCCCTCACGGGCCAGCGCCGCCACGGCGCCGTTGCGCGACGCGTCCGCCAGCAGCCGCAACGCCCGGTACAGGCTGGACTTGCCGCTGCCGTTCGGTCCGGTGACGACGGTCAGGCCCGACAGCGGGATCACCAGATCACGCAGCGAGCGGTAGTTCTCGACGGCCAGCGTGGTGAGCATGCCCCGAACCTAGCGGGCGCCCCGTCGCAAGTCCGTGAATGGCACATTGAGAGACGTAGAGTCCCTCGATGTGCCATTCACGGACCGTCGCGGCCTGGCTCAGCCGACCGGGTCCGCCAGCGGGATCTCGCCTTCGCCGAGCCAGGAGCCGCGCCACGCGAGGTCGGCCCTGACCAGTGGTTTTCCGCAGTTGTCGCACTTGGCGCCCGGTCGCGTGAGCTGCCCGCAGCGGGTGTGGACCAGGTCTGTCGGGCCGTACTCGCTCTTCGTCGCGGTGTACGCGTCACCCCACGCGCCGAGCGCGTGCAGCACCGGCAACGCGTCCGAGCCGGCCTGGGTGAGGCGGTACTCGTGGCGAGTGCGGCCGCCGTCGCGGTAGGGGAGCTTCGTCAGCAGGCCGCGGTCGACGAGCTTGGCCAGCCGGGTCGTCAGCACGTTGTCGGCGATGCCGAGCTGGGCGCGGAAGTCCTCGAACCGGGTGGTGCCCGCGGTGGCGTTGCGCAGGATCAGCAGCGTCCACGGCTCGCCGAGGACGTCGGCGGCGCGGGCGATCGGGCAGGAGGCGTCCTCCCACGTGATGCGACGGCTCATCGTGTGATCCCTTCGTGCTGACTTGCTCCGAGCAAGTTTACGCCGTAGGGTCGGCCGTAGCTAGCTTGCAACGAGCAAGCCAGATGCGAGAGGAGTTCGTCATGGAGATCACGGGTGCGGTGGCGCTGGTCACCGGAGCCAACCGGGGGCTCGGCCGTCAGTTCGCCGCCGCCCTCCTCGAGCGCGGCGCGGCCAAGGTCTACGCCGCCGCGCGGAATCCCGAATCGGTCGACCTGCCCGGGGTGGTCCCGCTGAAGCTCGACGTCACCGACCCCGAGTCGATCCGGGAAGCCGCCGCGATCGCCGGAGACGTCACGCTGCTGGTCAACAACGCCGGCTCGTCCACCGGGGCGTCGCTGCTCGGCGGGTCCCTCGACGACATCCGGCTGGAGATGGACACGCACTACTTCGGCACCCTCGGCGTGACGCGCGAGTTCGCGCCCGTGCTGGAGCGCAACGGCGGCGGCGCGGTGCTCAACGTGCTCTCCGTGCTTTCCTGGTTCACCGCGCCGCAGGTCGCGGCGTACTCCGCGGCGAAGGCGGCGGCCTGGTCGCTGACCAACGCGCTGCGCCTGGAACTGGCCCCGCAGAAGACCCTGGTGACCGGGCTGCACGTCGGCTACATGGACACCGACATGGCCAAGAACGTCGACGGGCCGAAGGCCGACCCGGCGATCGTGGCGGGTCTCGCGCTCGACGGCGTCGCCCAGGGCCGCTTCGAGGTGATCGCCGACGACATCAGCCGGAACGTGCGCGCCGGGCTGGCCGGCGACCTGACCGGGCTCTACCCGGCGCTGGTGTCTTGAGTCCACTTCGGACGGTGTCGGCCCGCTGAACGGGTTCCCGGTCAACGGGAGCCGGCGCCGTTCGTATTGACCGTGGCGGTATGTCGACTTAGCGTTTTCCGACAGTAAGGAAACTTTCCTAACTGTCGGAGGTCATCATGTACAGACCCCGCGCGATCGCCATGGCGATCGCGGCCGTCGGCGCGCTGCTGGCAGCGGCGTTCGTGCCCGCGGCCGCGAACGCCGCGACTACCACCTACGAAGCCGAGAACGCCACCATTTCCCAAGGCGCGGTCAACTCCGACCACGCCGGCTTCACCGGCACCGGCTTCGTCAACTACGACAACCTGACCGGCTCCTACGTCCAGTGGCCGGTCTCGGTCGCCGTCGCCGGCAGCACGACGCTGACCTTGCGGTTCGCCAACGGCACGACGACCGCTCGGCCGATGACCGTCGCCGTCGACGGCACGACCGTCGCGACGCCGTCGTTCGCCGGGACCGGCGCCTGGACGACGTGGGCCACCACGCCGGTGTCCGTGACGCTGACCGCGGGCACGCACACCGTCCGGGCGACCGCGACGACCGCGAACGGCGGCCCGAACGTCGACTCGCTGACCGTCGGCGACTCCGGGGGCGGCGGTGGGGCGCCGAGCGCGTCCGAACTGCTGGCCAAGCTGACGTCGTGCAGCCAGATCTCCAGCGGCAAGTACAAGACCGACTCCGAGACGAGCCGGACGATCCCGGTGTGCGGGCTTTCGGACGCGGTCTTCTGGAAGGCCGACATGGACATCGACTGCGACGGCCAGCGGACCTCGCAGTGCAACGAGAACACCGACTGCTGCTTCCAGGCCGACACGGCGTTCCACCAGTCCGACGGGAAACCGCTGAACGCCGCGGTACTGCCGTACGTCGTCGTGCCGAGCCCGAGCAGTACCTGGGACTACCGGAAGTTCGGCATCGCGGGCGCCGGCGTCGTGGCGGTGATCTACAACAACCAGGTGACCTACGCCGTGGTCGGTGACACCGGGCCGACCGACATCATCGGCGAAGCGTCCTATGCGACCGCGAGTTCGCTCGGGATCAACCCGGACCCGTCGAACGGCGGCACGGACTCGGGCGTCACCTACCTTTTCTTCAAGAATTCGAAGGTGACGCCGATCGAGAGCCACGCCAACGCCGTGAGCACCGGCGAAGCGCTCGCCCGGCAGTTCGTGGACAACCACTGACGCTCCGGGGTCCCCCCGTTGGGGGACCCCGGAACACCGGCCCGGCGGGCGCGGGCGTATGAATGGGTGGGTGCCCGAAAACGTCGAAACCGGAAACGGCCGAACGAGGAACCGCTGGGGCGAAGGGGAACGGCTGCGCGGGGAGATTCTGGCCGCGGCCGGCCGGCTGCTAGCCGAGCTGGGCGGCGAGGACGGGCTGACGATCCGCGGGGTGGCGCGCGCGGTCGGCATCGCCCCGGCGAGCATCTACCAGCATTTTTCCGATCGTGCGGAATTGGTGCGCGGCTTGCTCGACCACGAATACACGCGGCTGCGCGACGCGATGTGCGCGGCGGAGGAGCCGCTGGGCGAAACCGACGTCGTCGGCCGGGTGCGGGCGCAGATTCACGCTTACTGCACGTTCGCCATGGAGAACCCGGGGCATTACCGGCTGATGCTCGCGAACGGCGCGTCGCGCCCGGATCCCGGCGCCCGCGCGGAAGGCCCGCTGCTGGACGTGATCGACCGCCTGGCGGCGGGCTTCGAGCGCTGCGTCGAAGCCGGCCACCTGCTGAGGGTGACCCCGGGCCGCGCGGCGGCCGTGGTGTTCGTCGGCGCGCACGGGCGGGTGGCCCTGTTCCACAGCGTGCTCAACCGGACCGGGGCCGAGCTGGTGGAGCCGTTCGTCGACGAGCTGATCTCACTCGTCTTCGTGTGAGTTCAGACGGCCCGGTGCAGGGCGTCGATGTCCCTCCCGAGGTGTTCGGCGACGAACCTCGCCCGGTCCGCGTCGCCGTCCTTGCGCGGTGCCATCTCCACCAGCATGATCAGGTCCAGGTACACGCGGTACAACGCCAGCCGGCGGCGAGCGGGCGCGTCGAACCGCGCCGGGCCGCCGGCCGCGCGGTAGCCCGCCACCAGGTCGGTGTCCAGGTCGCGGAACAGCGTCAGGGAGACGAATTCCGCCACCGGGTCGCCCCAGAACGCGCGCTCGGCGTCGATGATCCCCGACACCCGGCCGTCGTCGAGGAGGATGTTGCCGTCCCACAGGTCGAAGTGCACCAGGACCGGTGTCGCGACCAGCGCCAGCAGTGGCTCGTGACGGCGCACAAGGTGCGCGATCTCCGCGGCCGGCCGCGGCAGACGCACCCCGTACCGGACGGCGCCCGCGAGCACGGCGTCCACCATCGCCGTGAACGCCGCCGGCCACGTCGGGTGCAGGGGATCCTGCGGGTAGCCGAACCCCTCGCCGGTCACCTTGTGCAGTCCCGCGACGATCCCGCCGAGCTCCCGCCGCAGCCGCGGACGATCGGCGACCTCGCGGCCGTGCCAGGGAACGCCGGGCACCTCCGTCATCAGCAGGAATCCCGGCCCGGCGCCCACCACCGACGGCAGCGGCCCCGGCACCAGGCGGTAGTACTCCGCCTCCGTCGCCAGCAGGTCGTGTTCGTGTGCGAGACCGGGAGCGGTCGGCGCGATCTTGAGCACCAGCCGCCGCCCGTCCGCCAGTCTCAGCCGGACCGCCGTGTTGTACGTACCCCCGCCGATTTCCCCGGCCGTCACCACCGAAGCCGGGTCGATGCCCGATGCGATCAGTTCCCCGTCCACCCGGCCGAGTCTCCCAGCTTTTCCGCCGCGTCGGCCAGATCTTCCGGCGTCGGGGCGTCGTCCTGGGTCAGCTTTCGCCGCCAGTAGCCGGTGAACTCGATGTCGCCCTTGGGTAAGCCGCGCTCGCCGACGAGGTGACGACGCAACGCGCGGACCGTCGACGCCTCACCGGCCAGCCAGGCCGCCGACCCCGCCGGCAGCACCGCCCCACGCACCGCCTCCAGGAGACGGCTGCCGTGCTCGGCGCCGTTCCGGTGCAGCCAGTGCACCTCGCCGGGCAGCGGCTGCTCCTCCGCCACGTCTTCGACCTCGAGGAACACCGCTGGACTGTCCACTTCGGACATGATCGAGGCGACGGCGGGGATCGCCGTCTCATCGCCCGCGAGGAGCAGAGTGTCCGCTGCGGACAGTGGGCGGCGGTAGGCCGGGTCCGGGCCGTAGCGGCCGAGGACGTCACCCACTGCCGCCTGGAACGCCCAGGCCGTGGCCGGGCCCGCCGGACCGGGGTGCAGCACGAAGTCCACGTCGATCGTGCCGCGATTCCGCGAGCGCACGGTGTAGCTGCGCATCACCGGCCGCTCTTCCTCGGGGATCGCGAGGAACGCCTGGTACCAGCGCATGACGTCGTCGTCCGCCGCCGTCGGCAGCCGCACCGGGCAGCCCGGTGGCGGGACCAGCAGCTTGAGCTGCTGGTCCGGCCACGGCTCCAGCTCGCCGAGGCCGTCGCCGGTGAAGGTGACGCGCGCGGTGCGCGGGGTCACGCGCCGCACCGCGGTGACTTCGAGCAGGCCGGTCGGGTTCATGGCTTTCCCAGGTATTCGCGCAGATGCCGGGCGGTGAGCGTGGCGGCGTCGGCCACCAGCGAAGCCGGCGTACCTTCGAAGACCACGCGGCCGCCGTCGTGGCCGGCGCCGGGGCCGAGGTCGATGAGCCAGTCGGCGTGGGCCATCACGGCCTGGTGGTGCTCGATGACGATCACCGTGTTGCCCGCGTCGACGATCCGGTCCAGCAGCGCCAGGAGCTGGTCGACGTCGGCGAGGTGCAGGCCGGTCGTCGGCTCGTCGAGGATGTACGTCGAGCCGTGCTCGGCCATCCGGATCGCCAGCTTGAGCCGTTGCCGCTCACCTCCCGAGAGCGTGGTCAGCGGCTGCCCGAGTGTCAGGTAGCCGAGGCCGACGTCGGCGAGGCGGTCGAGCACGGTCCGCGCGGTGCCGGACGGGAAGAACTCGCGCGCCTCGGCGACGGACATCGCCAGGACCTCGCTGATGTTCTTGGGTGCGGCGGAGTTCTTGCCGCGCAGCTCGAACGTGAGCACCTTCGGCGTGAACCGCTTGCCTTCGCACTCCTCGCAGACGGACGCGACCCCGGCCATCATCGCGAGGTCGGTGTAGATCACGCCGAGCCCCTTGCACTTCGGGCAGGCGCCTTCGGAGTTGGCGCTGAACAGGCTCGCCTTGACGCCGTTGGCCTTGGCGAAGGCCGCGCGGATCGGGTCGAGCAGGCCGGTGTAGGTCGCCGGGTTGGACCGCCGGGACCCGCGGATCGCCGACTGGTCGACCACGACGACGCCGTCCCGGTGGGCCAGCGAGCCGTGGATCAGCGACGACTTCCCGGACCCGGCGACGCCGGTGACGACGGTCAGCACGCCGAGGGGGACGTTCACGCTGACGTCACGCAAGTTGTGCAGGCGAGCGCCGGTGATCCTGACGTGCCCGGACGGCTTGCGCGGCTCCGGGCGCAGCGTGACCCGGTGGTCGAGGTGGCGGCCGGTGAGCGTGCCGGACGCGCGCAGGCCGTCGATGCTCCCGGTGTAGCAGAGCCGCCCGCCCGCGGCGCCCGCGCCGGGACCGAGGTCGACGACGTGGTCGGCGATCCGGATCGTCTCCGGCTTGTGCTCGACGACCAGGATCGTGTTCCCCTTGTCCCGCAAGCACAACAAGAGGTTGTTCATCCGCTCGATGTCGTGCGGGTGCAGCCCGACGGTCGGCTCGTCGAAGACGTAGGTGACGTCGGTGAGACTGGAACCCAGGTGGCGCACCATCTTCACCCGCTGCGCCTCGCCGCCCGAGAGCGTCGCGGACTCGCGGTCGAGCGAGAGGTAGCCGAGGCCGATCTCGACCAGCGAGTCGAGGGTGTCGCGCAGGTTGCCCAGCAGTGGCCGGATCGACGGCGCGTCGAGGTTCCGCACGAACTCGGCGAGGTCGCTGATCTGCATGGCCGAGCAGTCGGCGATGTTCTTCCCGTCGATCTTCGCCGACAGCGCGGCCTGGTTGAGCCGGGCGCCGCCGCACTCGCCGCAGGTCTTGAAGGTGGCCGCCTTCTCGACGAACGCCCGCAGGTGCGACTGCAGCGATTCGGTGTCCTTCTGCAGGTAGAGCCGTTTGACCTTCAGCGCGAGGCCTTCGTAGGTGAGGTTGTTCTTGCCGACCTTCACCTTGCACGGCCCCTTGTGCAGCAGGTCGTCGAGCTGCTCCGGGGTGAAGTCGCGGATCTTCGCGTCCGGGTCGAAGAAGCCGGAGGACACGTAGATCTGGACGTACCAGTTGTCGGGCGCCCACCCGGGGACCAGGACGGCGCCCTCGTTGAGCGAGCGGTTGAAGTCGAGCAGGGCGCGCACGTCGAGGTCGGACACCCGGCCGAGGCCCTCGCAGGCCGGGCACATGCCCTCGGGCAGGTTGAAGCTGAACGCGCCGGACGTGCCGACGTACGGTTCGCCGAGCCGCGAGTACGCGATCCGCAGCATCGCGTAGGCGTCGGTCGCGGTGCCGACCGTGGAGCGTGAGTTGGCGCCCATCCGTTCCTGGTCGACGACGATGGCCGCGCTGAGGTTCTCCAGCAGGTCGACGTCCGGGCGCGACAGGCTCGGCATGAACGACTGGAGGAAGGCGCTGTAGGTCTCGTTGATCAGCCGCTGCGACTCGGCCGCGATGGTGCCGAAGACCAGGGACGACTTGCCGGAGCCGGAGACGCCGGTGAAGACCGTGAGCCGCCGCTTCGGGATGTCGAGGTCGATGCCGGTGAGGTTGTTCTCCCGGGCGCCCCGGACCTCGATCACGTCGTGGGTGTCGGCGGCCCGCCTGGGTGAGGTCATACCGTCCTTCTTGATAGCTTAGGCTGTAAAGTGATTGTCCATCGTACATTACTTTATGGTGTAAGGAGTCGGCAAGGTGGTCGTCTTCGCGGGTCAGGGCGACGCCCGGCGGTCCATGGAACTGCTGTGGGGGCCGCGCGTGGTCGCGCCGCGCACCGGCCCGGGCCCCAAACCGGGCCTGTCGGTCGAGGCGATCGTCGCGGCGGCGATCGAGATAGCGGACGCCGAGGGCATGGGCGCGCTGTCGATGCGATCGGTCGGCGAACGCCTCGGCCGCACGGCGATGGCGCTGTACACGTACGTGCCGGGCAAGACCGAGCTGGTCGACCTCATGTACGACCGGACGCTGGGGGAGCTGCCTTCGTCTTTTCCGGTTTCGGATGGCTGGCGCCCGGCGGCGTTGGCCTTGGCGAGCTCGTTGTGGGACCTGCACTTGCGGCACCCGTGGCTGCTGCAGGTCTCGCCGGCGCGCCCGGCGCTGGGGCCGGGGGAGTTCCACGTCCAGGAGACGCTGCTTTCCGTCTTGGCTGCGACCGGGTTGCCGTTGTCCCGGGTGCGCTGGGTGGTGGCGGCGCTGTTCAACGTCGTCCGCGGCTCGGTCCAGGCGGCGGCGGAGTCCCGCCAGGCGGCGACCGAGACGGGACAGTCCGAAGAGGACTGGTGGTACGCGCGCTCGGCGCTGCTGGGTGAGCTGGCGCCGGATCTGACGGCCCGGTTCCCGACGGTGGCCCGGCTCGGTGCCGAGGGCGCGTTCGAAGCGCCGTCCGACGAGCCTTACTTGGAGCGCGAGGCGCGGCTGTCGTTCGAGGCGGGCTTGGAGCTGCTGCTGGACGGCGTCGAAGCGGCGATCGTCAAGGCTTCCGGGCCTCGATGAGGAACCGGGTCGTGTGGGCGACGAACGGGCCCTCCCGCTCGATCAGTTCGTGCAGCTCCCGCCGGCCGCAACCGGGCCGACGCCTTCGCGACGTTCGGCGGCCACGACTCGGTGGCCACCATCAGCGGCGGCAGGGAAGGGCAGCCGTCGAGGACTTCGCCGAAGCTTCGGCCACCAAGTCCTCGAACATGACTCCGATCGTCACAAAGCGGGCGGAGGGCCGCCACCGGATTTCCGCACCGGCGGCGGGGGCACGGGCTTGGCGAGGGTGACAGCGGCGAACTCGACGACGACCGGGCCGCGGCGGGTGTCGACCGTGCACGTCGTTTCGTCGCGGGCCACCAGGTTCCCGAGTGCGTCGGTGAAGCCGCCCTCGATCCGGTAGCGCACTACGACCCGCGTGCCGAGCGGTAGTTCCCGCAGCAGTTTCACAGCCGCCCGCTCAGCTCCTCGTCGGACGGCTCGACCAGGAACGTGCCGTCCTCCCACACGATCGTCGGGATGCGGCGCGCGCCGTCCTGCAGCTCGCGGACCCGGCGCTCGGCGTCCGCGTCCGCCTCGACGTCCACATAGGAGTATTCGACGCCTTCGCGGTCGAGCAGCGCGCGGCTGCGCTTCACGTCCGGGCACCAGTCCGCGCCGTACACCGTCAGTTTCACGAAACTACCTCCGTAACAGGGCTTCCTTGGTTTTGCGCCGCCGGCGAGCGATCAGGGCGGTGAGGACCGTGATCAGCAGGACCAGGACCGTCACGAGCAGGGTCGCGATCAGGGGTGAGTCGAAGACGCCTCCGCTGACGATGCCGAGCAGGCTGTATGCGGTCGCCCAGAGGACGCAGGCGACGAGCGCGGCGGGCAGCAGCCGGCGCCACGGGTAGCTCAACGCGGCCGCCGCGAGCAGCACCGGGATCCGCCCGGCCGGGACGAGCCTGCCGATCACGACGAGCTGCCAGCCGCGGCGGGTGAACTGCTCGCGGGCCTTTTCGAGCCGTTCGGCGGGCTGGCGCCCGCTGATCCAGCGGAACGCGGCTTCGCTGCCCAGACGCGGGATCCCGAACGTCACGACGTCGCCGAGGTAGGCCCCGAGGACGGAGAGGACGATCACCAGCGGCAGGGACAGCCGGCCGCTGCTGGTCGCGACAGCGGCCGCGGCGCCGACCACCGCACCGGTGGGCACGATCGGGATGATCGAGCCGAGCAGCACGCCGCCGAACACCGCCGGGTACCCGAGGGCGGCCGGATCCGTCCAGTTCACGCGCGGTCCGCCGGAGCGGGAACGACCCGGTCACCGAGTTCGAGGCGGACGGTCGAATGGCCGAGGAAACGCAGGTTGAAGCCGCTCACACCGTCGAGTATCGCCTCCGCCGGACCCGGATGCCCGGCGGAGTGGCGCAGGCAACGCGGCTCAGCGACCTGCGGGCAGCAGGGACGAGATCCGCAGCGAGGACGTCCCGAGCCCGGTCGGCCCGCCGAGCACGGACCCGGCCACCGGGTGGTACCGCAGCTCCGTCTCGGTGTACCGCCCCACGTTCTCGTGCCAGTTCAGGATGCCGGCCATCCAGTCGCGGAACTCCCCGACGTACTCGAGCAGCATCTCCTGCACGTCCGGCGCGACGTCGTAGTCCCGGAACAGGGCGGGCAGCTCGATCGCCGCCGCGTGCTCGAACTCCGCCAGCCGGGCGTGCACCAGGTCGGTGACCACGGCGAACGCGCGCTCTTCCGGGCAGTCGAGGAAGTTCCGCACCACCAGCACGGCGTTGTGGAGCTCGCCCTCGTACTGGATCTCCTTGCGGTAGGAGTACAGGTCGTTGATCAGGCACGCGACGTCCGTCGCCGAGTGCTCGATGGCCTGCACCGGCCGGGTCCGGTACAGCGCGGGCGGCACCGAGCGGCCGTGCGAGAACCGGGAGAGGCTCATCGTGAGGTCCGAGCCGAACGTCCGGCGCCGCATCTCGACGTAGTCGATCGGGTCCGGGATCCGGTTCTGCGCCTGGTTCGCCAGCTCCCAGAGCCAGCTCGACGTCATCGTGTCGACCGCCTGGCGCACCTCGCGCCGGGCCTCCGGCGTCATGGCGGCCGTGGTCCGCGGCCAGATGTCGGCCAGCCCCGCTTCCAATGCCGTCGTGGGCGCGGGCATCGGCGAGTCGTCCACCGGCATGAACGCCGACAAGCGCAGGTTGCACGCCTTCGCGCCCGCGAGGTCGCGGGTCGCGCCGAACACCACCGGGTAGTAGTCGTCGGCGTAGGTGCCCCAGGTCAGCCAGTCGCTGGTGACGTCGAGCCCGTCGGCGGTGGCGTCGGGATGGATTCCCGCCGCACACAGCGGCAGGTCGGTGGCGCGCAGCTTCCGCTCGTCCCAGACCACGCCGTCGAGAAAACCCACGCGCCGCGCCCAGTCGACGTTGCGCACCCGGCACGTGCCCAGGTGCGGGCTGAGCCGCAGCGGGAACGGCACGTCGACGGACGGCCGCGGGACGTCGACCACGCGGAACGGCGTCGAGCCGTACGCCCGCAGCCGTTGCGGCGCGGTGGCGAGCACCGAGGAGAAGATGCGCGCCGCGGACGTCCCGAAGCCGGCCGCGCCGACCAGCTCCGGGCCGCCGCGGCCGGCCAAGGCGCCCTCGTTCATGTACCGGCTGGACCGCAGGTGCCATTCGTGCCCGCCGGACTGCCAGTCCTGCAGGCCCTTGACGTAGGCGAACGTCGCCGCGCGCGCGGCCGGGTCGACGCCGTGCTCGTCGAACAGCGCGGGCACTTCGGTGAGGGCGGTGTGCTCGAACTGGTGCAGCCGGGAGGTGATCAGGTCGTTGACCGCGTCGGCCGCCTGCTGGGTGCTCAGCCCGAGGAACTCCTCGAACACGAGCACGCCGTTGGACAGCTCGCCCTCGTCCTGGACCTCGCGCTGGTAGGAGAACAGGTCGTTGCGGAGGTGGACGCTGTCGGCGAAGCAGTCGCGCAGGACCTCCATCGGGCGCGACGCGGCGATCTCGTCAGGCACCTCGGCGTGCACCGAGTGCTCGACGAGGTTCGCCGACCACGGCGCGCCGCCGACCTTCCGCCGCATCTCGACGTATTCGATGGGGTTGGCGAGCCGGCCCTCGTTGATGTTGGCCAGCTCCCACAGCGACTCTTCCAGCAGCGCCTTCGTGCTCTCGACGAACCGGCGCCGCCAGCCGGCCGTGCGGTGCGGGACCGTGCGGTTCCACAGGTCGGTGAGGCCGCGCTCGACCGGGTTCTCCGGCGTCGCGGTGATCTCGCCCTCGGCGGGCATGAACAGGGTGAGCCGGTCGAGGTAGGTCCGCGCGCTGTCGATGTCGCCGGTGCGCTTGTACAGCTCCAGGAAGTGGTCGTCGAAGTAGAAGACCCAGACGTACCAGTCGGTGATCAGGTCGAGCTCTTCGGCGCCGGCGTCGGGGTGGGTGTAGGCGCAGAGCAGCGCGTAGTCGTGAGAGTCGAGGTCGTGTTCGGTCCAGATCACCGTGCCGTGCTGTGGCACGTCGATCATGTCCATCCCGCGCGCCCAGGCTTTGCTGTGCTCGCGCGCGCCCTCCAGGTGCGGGTTCAGGCGCGCCGGGTAGGGCATGTAGAACTCGGGGAGGACGAACGGCTGTTGAGGCACCCCGTGAGGCAACCAAACGAGACCGGTGCCCGCCAAGGGAAGCAGGCCGGTTGCACACGAACGGGCCGGACGCATCCCCCGGCCGGCCCAGCGGGGTTCACGACCCGGTCAGCACGCGGCGGGCGGCCGTCGCACGATGGTGGACGTACCCGAGCGAGGAGAGCCGATGAGCGACGAGACCAGAGTGGTCGACAACCCGGACGAGGACCGCTACGAGCTGTGGGCGGGGGAGAAGCTGGCGGGGGTCGCGCAGTACGACCGCCGCGGCGACCTCACGGTGTTCACCCACACCGAGATCGACGACGCGTTCGCCGGGCAGGGCCTGGGCAAGGTCCTGGCGGCGGGCGCGCTCGACGACGTCGTCGCGAACGGGCGGACGATCGTGCCGGTCTGCCCGTTCATCGTCGGGTACCTGAAGAAGCACCCGGGTTACGAGGAGCACGTCCGCTGGCCGCGTGAGTAGGCCGAAGGGGTATCGGCGTTAGGCCGTTCGGGGTGATCTGAGTGGTATGTCCGGTTCCCTTGGTTATTAACCAACCTTCGTCGGTGGTGCGTTGGTTGCCCGGCAACGAAAGTGTCGGCACAGACTTCAACGGCAACCCTGGAGGAAGTTGATGACTCCCCGGAAGACCGCCCTCAAGACCTTCGCCGTCTTGTCGGCAGCCGCGCTGACCAGCGGTGTTTGCGCTTCGGCCGCCACTGCGTCCCCGCTGGCCTTCGCGGAACTGCAGGCCCACGCCATCACTGCCGCCACCCAGGTGGCCGACTCGCTCGGCGCCGCTTCCGGCGGCATCTACCTCGAGAACGGCAAGGCCGTCGTGAACGTCGTCGACGACGCCGCGATGCGGCAGGTGCAGGCCGCCGGCTTCACCGCGAAGAAGGTCAAGCACACCTTCGCCGCGCTCACCGGCGTCAAGAACCAGCTGGACGCGGTGAAGAACGTGCCGCAGACCGCGTGGGGCATCGACACCAAGACCAACCAGGTCGTGGTGAAGGTGTACGACGCGGCCAGCAAGGAGACCGCCGGCAAGGTCTCCGCGGCCGCCGCGAAGTACGGCGACAGCGTCCGCGTCGAGCACCGCACCGGCAAGCTGGAGCTGTACATCAAGGACGGTGACGCGATCCAGAACAGCCAGGGCCGCTGCTCGCTCGGCTTCAACGTGACGCGCGGCGGTTCGCCGTTCCTGCTCACCGCGGGCCACTGCACCAACCTCGGCGGCACCTGGTCCGGCGGCGACGTCTCCGGCGCGCAGGTCGTCGAGAGCGACTGCCCCGGCGCCGACTCCGGCCTGCTGACCCGCCCGAACGGCACCGGGCCCGGTGAGATCAACACCGGCCAGCAGATCACCAGCGCGGCGACCCCCACCGTCGGCGAGCAGATGCAGAAGCAGGGCTCGACCACCGGCGGTGGCAGCGGCCAGGTGACCTCGGTCGACGAGTCGGTCAACTTCGACGTCGGCGTGCTCAACCACGAGTTCGGCACCACCGCGCACACCGACCACGGCGACTCCGGCGGCCCGGCGTACGACGGTTCGAAGGGCCTGGGCACGCTGTCCGGCGGCGACACCCAGACCAGCTACTTCTACCCGCTGACCCTCGAACTGCAGGCGTACGGCCTCGAGCTCGCCTGAAATCCGGCGAAGGCCGCTCACCGCCGTCGGGGGAGGTGAGCGGCCTTCGCTCTTTCTAGGCTTCCAGCCGCTTCGCGTGGTAGACGGCGTCGGTGTGGTGGCCCTCGCCGCGCGTCTCGCACGTCTCGACCACCCACTGCGCCGCGTCGCCGAGGTAGGTGGTGATCTCCTCGGGCTCGAAGTACAGCTCCTGCGGCGGTTTCTGGCCGTCGAACTCCCGCATCGCCTTTGGCGAGTGCCCGACGACCAGCAGCGAGCCGCCGGGCCGGATCGCCGCGGCGGCCGCGGTGAAGACGTCGCGGCGCAGGTCCGGCGGAAGGTGCATGTACTGCGCGGAAACCAGGTCGTAGGTGTCCTCGGGCCGCCAGGTCAGGATGTCGCGGTGCAGCCACCGGACGGCCACGCCCGCCTCCTTGCCCGCGGCTTCCGCCCGGGCGAGCGCGGTGGTCGAGATGTCGGCGCCGTCGACGGTCCAGCCGAGCTTCGCCAGCCAGATCGCGTCGCCGCCCTCGCCGCAGCCGAGGTCGAGGGCGCGGCCGGGCTTCAGTCCTTCGACCTCGGTACGCAGGTTGACGTTGACGTTCCCGCTCCAGATCTGGTCGTCGCGCTGGTAGAGCGCCTCCCAGAACTCCCGCTTCAGCAGGTTCTCGACGGTGATGGGCTGATCGTGCGTGTGGGACAAGGCTCCTCCTCGGGGACGTACTCCGAGCATGCGGAGCACGTCCCCGGGAAAGCAAACTTCGTTGCCGGTTCGGCAACTCAGGCCGTGCCGTACACCTGCATCTCGTACAGCGAGTAGCCGTACGACGTGCCACGGGTGACGCCGTTCATCCGGACGTAGCGGCCGCTGCCCGCCAGGCCGGTGAGGTCGTCCGTGCCGCCGTTGCCGGTCGTAGTGGTGTAGATCGTCGTCCAGGTCGTGCCGTCGGCGGAGGCCTGGACGCTGTACCCCTTGCCGTACGCGGCTTCCCAGGTCAGCTTGACGTGCGAGATCGAGGCGGTCGCGCCGAGGTCGACGCGCAGCCACTGCGGGTCGGCGCCCTCTTTGGACGCCCACCGGGTGCTCGTCAGGTTCCCGTCCACGGCGGCGCTCGCCGGGTAGGACGACGACTCGGTGGACGACGCCGTCGCGGCCTTGCCCTGCGACAGCAGGGTTTCCGGGCCACCGCCGGTCCCGGTCACCGTGACACCCAGCGACGCCGTCTTCGTGCCGCCGGTGAGGGTGATCGTCGCCGAGCCGGGGGACGCGGTCGCGGCGGCGGCGACCGTGACGGTCGAGGTGCCGTTCGCCGGCACCGACGCGGGGGAGAAGGACACGGTCACGCCCGCCGGAGCGCCGCTCGCGGAGAGCGTGACGGCCTCGGCGGACGTCACGGTGGCCGTCGCCGAAGCGCCCGGCGCGACCGACACCGACGAAGGCGACACGCTGAGGCCCGACGCGCCGGCCGCGGTGAACGTCCAGCGGGCGGCGGTGCCGGAGCAGCTGCCCGCGGTGAGCGTGGTGCCCGAGGCGCGGAAGCACTTCTTGCTGGTCTGGATGTCGGAGATGGTGCCGTCGGGGTTGATCGACCACTGCTGCGCCGGACCGCCGGTGCAGGTCTGGAGCACGATCGAGCTGCCGGAGATGCCCGCGCACTTGTCGTTGATGACGAGGAACGCGCCGTGGAAGGTGAACCGCTGCGCGGCACTTCCGGTGCAGGCGGCCACTTTCAACGTCGTGCCGCTGCCCGGGGCTTCGAGGCAGGTGCCGGTGGAGTTGTTGCGGTACTGGCCGACCGTGGTGTTCGGCTTCGCGCCGCCGTAGCACTCACCGGTGCTGGTGTTGAAGATCGGCGTCGCGTCATAGGGTTCGTCGGACGGCGGGTCGACGACCACGGGTTCCATGACCGGCGTGTTGTCGGGGTTGTAGTGCGTGAGCGCGTCTTCGCAGTCGATCGCGTCGAAGGCGCTGCCGCCCTTGCCGCCGAGCCAGAGGTCGATGTGCCGCAGGCCGGGACCGCCGTTCGGGCCCTTGCTGTTCCAGTCGTCGGAACACTCGTCGCAGCCGTCCTCCATGATGAAGTACTTCTTCATCCGCGGCACCCAGACCTTGGTGCCGGGCTTGAGTTCGTCGCTGCTGGTGGCGAAGGTGACCGGGTCGGCGTAGGTGCCCTTGCCGCCTGCCTTGTCGTGGATCTTCGGGTAGGAGATGTCGCCGCCGGGCGGGGTGTTGTCCCACCAGCCGTAGAAGGTGAGGAAGGTCGGCTGCGTGGTGGCCGCGCTCGCCGCCGGCCCGCCGGCGAACGCGAGGAACAGGGTCACCACGAGCACGAACGCACGCCGGGTCATGCTGCCTCCGTGAGAAAGGGGTGGACGATGACTGCGGCGTCCGTCCAGGTTCGCCGCGCGGCGGCCCGCCGTCAAGACTTGTTCGTAAAGTACCCTAACGAACAGGGATTTCGTGTCCCGCTCGCCGGGAAAACCGAGCCGGTAAGCGCTTTCCTCCGCGAAGATGGCGGCATGAGCGAACAGCGGGAAATCGTGGTCACCGGAGGCGGCACGGGCATCGGGCTGGCGATCGCCGCCCGGTTCGCGGCGGCGGGCGAGCGGGTGACCGTCACCGGGCGCCGCAAGGACGTGCTCGAAGCGGCGGCGGAGAAGATCGGCGCGCGGGTGGTGGCCTTCGACGCGAGCGACCCGGCGGCCGTGCAGGCGGCGCTGGCGGAGCTGCCGTCGCGGGTGGACGTCCTGGTCAACAACGCGGGCGGCAACACCGACCGGGTCCGCGAAGCCCCGGCACCCCGCGACCTGCAGGGCCTCGCGGACGCGTGGCACGCCAACTTCGACGCCAACGTCCTCTCAGCCGTCCTGGTGACGGCGGCCTTGAAGCCGCGCTTCGCGGACAACGTGCGGGTTGTGACTCTCGGCTCTGTCGCGGCGAAGCAGGGCTCCGGCTCGTACGGCGCGGCGAAGGCCGCGATCGAGGCGTGGAACACGGACCTGGCGCGTCAGCTTGGTGACACCGGTTCGGCCAACGTCGTGGCCCCCGGCGTCATCCTCGACACGGAGTTCTTCCACGGCACACTGACGGAAGAGTGGCTGAGCTCGCGGATCGCCGTGGCGTTGAACAAGCGGGCAGGCCGCCCGGAGGAGGTAGCGGAAACGGTGGAGTTCCTGGCCGCACCGGGCGCGGGCCACATCACCGGCCAGGTCGTCCACGTGAACGGCGGCGCGTACGGAGCGCGCTAGTTATTGTTCCCAGCAGCGCGGACGCCTGGAGGAGCGCGATGGGAGCATCACCGGCCCGGCGGTTGTGGGCGGCCGTAGAGCCACTACACGCCGTCGTCTACTTCGCACCCGAGACGGCCGAAGCGGCGAAGGCGGCTGGCCTGCGCGGGTACTGGATGGGCTACTTCGCGGGCCGTCTGGCCCCGCTCGGCGAGGTCGGCCCCGCGGCGGCGACGTCGATGCTGTTCGGCTTCGCCCCGGAGATGGTGACACGGGCCCTGCCGGACGCGTGGTCGTTCGCTTCGCCGGCGGAGGTCGTCCGCTCCCGGCTCGACGCGGTCTCGGCCGCGTTGCGCCGGGTCCTGGGGCCGGACGGCCCCCAGGAGCTGGCCGCACTGCTCTCGCGGGCGGCGAAGGCGTGCGGGTGCGACGGCCGCCCACTGGCGGCGGGCTGGGCCGCGGTCCCGCAGCCGCCGGGATCGTGGAGCCGCTTGTGGCTGGCGGCAACGGTGCTGCGCGAGCACCGCGGCGACGGCCACGTCCTCGCGGCGGTCCACGCGGGATTGAGCGGCCTGGAGACAACGCTGACCCACATCGGCGACGGAGTGATCGGCCGAGGCGACGTCCAGCCCCACCGAGGCTGGTCCGACAAAGCCTGGACGACGGCGGTGCAGAGGCTGCGCCACCGCGGCCTGCTCGACGACGAGGGTCGGTTGACAGCAGCGGGAACGGCGTTGCGCCACCGGATCGAGGAGGACACGGACCGCCTGGCGGCAGCACCGGTGGAGGAACTGGGCAACGACCTCGAGCGGCTTCTGGAGCTGGCGGAGCCGCTGAGCCGAGCGTTGTTCGACAGCGGCGTGGTCCCGGCGCCGAACCCGATGGGCGTCTCCCGACCCTGACGGGCGTCGGCGGGGCTTTGGCTCACGCTGCCTGGCGGCCCCGTCCTGGCGGCCCCCACCCGCCCTGGGGGGCGTCCCCAGTCCAGTCTATCGGCCCCAACCGGCGAAACCGGCCGTTCGGCCATCCCAGGACGAAGTTGTCCACAAGCAAGCCTGCCTGTGGACAACTCGCCCCGCCCGGGTCAGTCGGCGCCGGTCTCCCCTCGTCCCGCCTGCCGCCGCAGCAGGTCGTACTGGCAGCTCAGCTCGTGGGCCTCGTCCTCATACGCGCGCTTCGCCACGAGGAACGGCCGCACGCAATCGCTGTAGTGGCGCAGGTCGTCCTGCTCCAGCGAGCCGTCGCGGAACGCCGTCCAGAACACCAGCGTCGCCGAGATCACCATGACCAGCGCGACCAGCACCGCCATCAGCACCGCCAGATCGTTCATCCCGGACAGCACGCCTTCGGTGTAGACCCGGACGAACATCACCACCCCCATCAGCCCGACCAGCAGCCCGACCGTGGCCAGGCTGAGCTTCGAGCCGGCGGACAGCTTCGCCCAGTCCAGCTGACGCTTGGTGTTCTTGTGCTGGCGCTGGTTGTGGCCCAGGTGGTGCAGCGCGGTCGCCGCGCCGCCGGTCGCCAGCACCGAGATGACCACGCTGATCGCCAGCGGCAGCCCCAGCGGGTCGCTCCAGTCGACGTTGAACACCGAGCTGGCCAGCCAAAGCATGATCGGCAGGTCGACCACGGTCACCGTGAGCAGGGTCAGTATCCGGGTCAGCCGGCCGACACGGCGGTGGCGCTGGCTGCCGCGGAGCTGCTCCAGCTCGATCAGCCGGTCGATCAGCTCGGCGCGGGCCTGGGCCTCGCCGACAGTCAGGTTCTGGCCGTGCGGGCCCACCACGTGGCCCTCCATCGCCCGGGCGGAGCGGTAGTTCAGCTCCTGCACCCGCGCCAGGAGCAGGTCGCCGGCGGGGGTTTCCCGGCGGGGCCGCGGCTGGGGCAGGGGGAGGTTGCGCGTTTGGTCGGTGCTGGTCATGGCCGTGCCTCCTGGTCTTCCTACGAGCTCGGGCCGGGGCCCTGGTACGTGATCTCCACCCGCCTCATCCGGGCCGCCGCCGTTTCGTCGAACCGCCCGCCGGTCATCGCGGTGACCCCGGGCTGGGTGCCGGTGCCGGAGGCGTCGGCCCGCTGGGTCACCCCGGCCTCGGTGAGCGCGCCGGCGACGGCACGCGCTCGCTGCTCCGCCAGTTCCCGCCGTCCCGCGTCGGTCGACCCCGGTGGGTCGGCCGCGAAGCCGCGGACGGTGACCGGCGCTTCCGAGCCGCCGGCCGTGATGCTGCCCGCGAGCGACCGCAGCAGGTCGCGGGCCGATTCGGAAAGCACCGCGGAGTCCCCGGCGAAGCCGAGCGCGGTGTCCGAAACCGTGGTGGTGACCTCGCCGCGCGGGCCGGTCACCGATGTCACCCCTGGCACCGGCACGACCGGCGTCGCCACGGTGGCCCGTGACGGCTCGGCCGGGATCCGGCTCTGGTCGACGTCGCACGTCGCCGCGCCGGCCGCCCGGCAGATCGCCTGCCAGTACGCGGCCAGCCGGTCGCGGGCCGGCGACGGCAGCGGCGGCTGGGCGCCGGCCACCGAACCGAGCCCGGCGAAGAGCACGCGCCAGCCGTCCAGCCGCGGCACTTGCCCGGCGGCGGCCAGCCGCGCGGCGATGGCGGCGGGGTCGGCCGCCCACCCGACCTGCCGCAGGTCGAACGCGCCACCGGTGCTCAAGCCGCTGCTCTGGACCACGAGCGTCCCGGCGGGCACGCCGCGGACGGCGTCGGCGATGCCGGCGAGCAGGTCGAGCCCGCTCTTGTGCGCCACGGTGGCGCCGATGGCGTCGACCGCGCTCGTGACATTCCGGTCGATCAGCGCCGGGCGGGAAAGGCCGTGCTCCAGCGACCCGTCGGCCCGCCGCGGGGTGAGCACGATCGAGCGCTGATCGCCGCCGTCCGCGGCCGACACCAGCACGACGCTGCTCTTGCCCGAGCCCTGCTGCGAGACGTTCCCGCTGTTCGCGGCGTCGCGCAGCACGGCGCGGACAGTGTCGGTGACGGTCGGCCGCGGCTCGTTGGCCGTCCCGCTGACGACCACCACCACCCGGTCGCCGCCGGTGGGGCGCACGGCCCGCGTCGGCAGCGCGCAGCCGCTCACCCCGAGGCTGATGGCAATCGCTCCGGCAAATGCCGCTCGCCTGACGATGGCGCGTGGGGACGCTGCGCCACGCAGGCCCAGCAGGGTGTTCGATGGCCGGGCTACTCGCGTCGACCAGAGGTTCAGAGGCTGCATGACGACCTCCCGAGGGTCCATGAGCTTCTTCAGGTTGTCATTTGCCCAGTAACGATGTCAATTGACAAAACGATGTCGTCGTCAGGGGTTTCCCTGCTCGACGCCGGGAAGCGCCCGTTCCACGCACACGCGAGACCCGGATGCCGCAGTCAAACGCACCGAACGGCCTAACTTCCCGAGGGGCACCGGCGTGCGGGGGCAACAATGGGAGGTCGGCCGTCCGCGTCCGCCGATGCGGTGCCCGCACCTTCGAGCAAGTGCCGACCAGGAGAAGGCAAGTGCCGAGCGAAAGGTAGGCTGGGGCGATGGCGAGGTACGACGCCAACGTCGAAGGCGTCCGGAGCGTCTTCCTCAAGCTGAGGACGCGCAGCGGGCTCACTGTCGAGCGCCTCGACGCCACCGAGGTCGACGTCCGCCTGGTCGCCGAACTGCCCGCCGTCCGCCGGCACATCCGCGAGACCGGGGTGTCCGAGGGCGAAGCGATCGTCCACGTGGTGACGGCGGTCGTCGCCGCGCTCGAACCGGCCGACCTGCTGATCGCCGACGCCGCGCTGGCCCTCGGTGTCCTCCGTGCGCGCGTGGGCGAACGCCCCGAGGTGGAGCGCCTGTACGCGGACGACCTGGGGGAGCGGCGGCGCGCGCTTGCCGAGGGCTGGGGGGCCCTGCACGCATTGCTCGGCGTCGAGCCCGGCCACCCGTCGCCGACGGTCCGGAGCCTGCGCGGCACGATCGAGGCCCGGACGCTGGGCGTGCTCGCCGAGCGCTGCGTCGACGACGCCGAGCCTGCCGACGTCGAATCCCGGGGGCAAACCGTGGGTCTCATCGTCGTGGTGGGCAGCGCCGTGACCGACCACGTCGTCGTTTCCGAGGAGTGGCCCGGTGTCGGCGAGGCCGTCCAGGCGTCGTCCTTCGACGTGCATCCGGGCGGCAAGGGCCTCAACCTCGCCGTGGCCGGGCGCCGCCTGGGTCTCGACGCGCGGCTCGTCACCGCGATCGGCGGCGACTCCCAGGCCAAGGACCTGCTGCAGTTCATGCGCAAGGAAGGTCTGGCGACCGACCTCGTCAAGGAGACGCCCGGCGTCGCCAACCCGCGTGCGCTGGTGCTCGTCGGCCAGACCGGGGAAACCCGTTACCTCGGCTGGACGAACGAAACCGAGGTCTCTCTGTCCAGAGAGGACCTTCGCGCGCCACGGGTGCGGGAGGCGATGGCCGCGGCGGACGCCGTGCTGATCACGCTCGAACCACCGATGGAAACGATCAAATGGGCGCTCTCGGTCGCTACCGCGCAACGGGAAAAGCCCTTGGTGCTGCTACAGGCTTCCCCACCTCGTGAAGCCCCGCAGCAGCTCTACCGGCTCCTTCGCGCAGTGGACTACCTCGTCGGCCGCGAAGGCGAGCTGCGCAGGCTGTTGTCCGATCCGGACGGTCCGCGTACCGTTGACGACCTGGCCCGATCCCTGTTGTCCTTGGGGGTGGGTGCCGTGTGCGTCATCGAAAGTTTCGGTTGTAAGATCCGATCGAGCGTGATCTCCCAAGACATCGAAGGTCCGCCGGTCCCGCTCGACGACGCACCGGGCGTCCGTGAAGCTTTTTCCGCGGCGCTCATCCAAAGACTCATTCAAGAGGGTGCAGGCCGGAGCCGCGAAGAAGCGCTGCGCTGGGCGATCGCGGCGATGGCGACCAATCCTTCGCTCGACGAGATCGCCGAGTCCATGCCGGGCCGCGACGAGGTCGAGCGCACCCTCGAGACCGACCGAATCCTGGAGAATCCGTGACCGGATCAGTGGTGCACCAGCTGGAGGGCGCCGACGGGGCGTTCCGCGCAGTCGTCCTCGAGGCTGAAGCGGACCTGGCGAACCCACCGTGCGCGGCGGTGTACGGCGAGCCGTCCGACGGCTGTCCGGTCCGCGTCCATTCCCGTTGCCTCTACGGCGAAGTCTTCGAGTCGACCGATTGCGACTGCCTGTGGCAGCTGCGCGAGTCCCGTCGCATCATCCGCGAGCACGGCTCCGGCGTGCTGGTCTACCTGGACCAGGAGGGCCGCGGTGCCGGCCTGGTGGCCAAGGCCAAGGGGCTCCAGCTGTCGCAGAAGGAAGATCTCGACACCTTCGCCAGCTACGCGGCTCTGGGTTACAAGGCCGACACTCGCTCTTATGAGGACGCTGCCGCCTTGCTGAAGCAGCTCGGTCTCGGAAAAGTCACCCTGCTGACCAACAACCCGGCCAAGGTCTACGCACTCGAAGTGGGTGGCATCGAGGTCGAGATGCAGCAGCTGGTCCCGCCGGACCTCACCGACACGGCGTTGAAATACCTGGTCGCGAAGGAAATCCACGGACACGCGATCCTGCCGAACAAGCTGCCTGCCTGAGTGCTTCGTGTCGATTTCGGGTGCGCCCGTTCGACGCTCCGATGAACGGCCCCGGACATCGGAGGAGTCATGACGTTGCTCGAAGGCAAGAACGCGATCGTCTACGGCGCGGCCGGGCGGATCGGCACGGCTGTGGCCACCGCTTTCGCCGAGGAAGGCGCGAGGGTCTTCCTCGCCGGTCGCACGCGCGCCCGGCTGGACGAACTCGCCGAGCGCATCCGAGCGGCCGGCGGATCGGCCGAGACGGCGCAGGTCGACGCCCTCGACGAGCGCGCGGTCGACGAGCACGCGGACGCGGTCGCCGCCCGGGGCGGTGTCGACATCTCGTTCAACCTCATCGCCCACGGTGACGTCCAGGGCACGCCGCTGGTCGACATGTCGCTCGCGGACTACGAACGGCCGGTCGTGACTGCCGTGCGCACCCAGTTCCTGACCGCCCGCGCGGCGGCCCGGCACATGATCGGAAAACGGTCCGGTGTGATCCTCCTGTTCGGTGGTGCGGGCGAGCCCGTGCGCGAGTTCGCCGTCGGCGGACTGCAGGTGGCGTTCCACGCGCTCGAGGCGATGCGCCGCCAGCTCGCCGCCGAGCTGGGCCCGCACGGGATCCGGACGGTGACGCTCCGGACGGGTGGCATCCCCGAGACGCTCCCGGCCGGCTTCCCGGGCCGGGAAGCCATCGAGGACAGCATCACGGGCAAGACGATGCTCGGCCGCGCGGCCACCCTCGCCGACATCGGTGCGGTCGCGGCGTTCGTCGCGTCCGACCGCGCCCGCACGATGACGGCAGCCACGGTCAACGTCAGCTGCGGCGCCCTGGTCGACTAGCCACAGTTCGACTGGCCAACAGTTCGACTGGCCAACAGTTCGGCTAGCCAACAGTTCGACTGGCCAGAGCGGCGGCGAGCCGGTGCCGCGGGTTCGCCACGCGCCGGCCGGTTCGCCGCCGGGTGACCAGTGCTCCAGGTGTGCCCGTACCGCTCTCGTCAGTGCTCCGCGATCAGCCGCCGGACCGCGTCCACCACCAGCGCCCGCCGCTCTTCGCGGGGGATATTGGTGCGCACGCCGAGTTCCGAGTTCGTCGTCGTCCACGCCGTCGAGACCGACTGGATCAGCACCAGCAGTTCCATGGGTGTGTAGTGGTCGGACAGTCTCCCTTCCTTCTGGGCGCGCTCCATGTCGAGCAGCCGGATTTCGTTGGCCAGGACGATCTCGGTGACCCACTTGCCTTCGGGACGTTCCAGCCGGTGCCAGATCGCCAGCCGTAGCGCGTCCGGTCGCTCTTCGTACTGGTCGAACAGCTTTCCGGCGTAGCCAGGCAGGTCACCGGTGTCGAGCGGGACGTCTAGGACGAACCGTGCGACCGATTCGCCGAACACCGCGTCGAACAGGTTGTCCTTGCTGCCGAAGTACGAGTAGATCATCGCCTTGTTGCACCCGGCGGCGGCCGCGATCCGGTCAACGCGGGCGCCTGCGATGCCCCGTTCCGCGAACTCCTCCGTGGCGGCGGTCAGCAGTCGCCGCTTCGTCTCCGCCGCGTCTCTCATGCGACCAGATTAGCAACTAACCGGTTGGTTGACAAACCCGTCCCCGAGGTGTTTCCTGAGATAACCAACCGGTTGGTTACCGCCAGCCGGCGAGCCAGGGAGAGGGCATCATGAGCAAGACGTGGCTGATCACCGGCAGTTCCCGCGGGTTCGGGCGGGAGCTGACGCGGCGGCACTCGAGGACGGCGACCGGGTGGTCGCCACCGCGCGCCGGCCGGAGCAGCTGAAAGACCTGGTGGCCGAATTCGGCGCCGCGGTTCGCGCGTTCGCGCTGGATGTCACGGATGCCGAGGCCGCGCGTGAGGCGGTCGCGTTCGCGGTGCGCGAGTTCGGCGGCCTCGATGTCGTGGTCAACAACGCCGGCTACGCGAACAGCGCACCCATCGAGGACATGGCCGAGGAAGACTTCCGGGCACAGGTCGAGGCCAACTTCTTCGGGGTCGTCAACGTCACGCGAGCGGCGTTGCCGGTGTTCCGCGAGCAGGGCTCGGGCCACTTCCTGCAGTTCTCGTCGGTCGGCGGCCGGGTCGGCGGGTCGCCGGGCCTCGGCGCCTACCAGGCGGCGAAGTTCGCCGTGGAGGGCTTCTCCGAGGTGCTCAACGCGGAGGTGAAGCCGTTCGGCGTCAAGGTCACGATCGTCGAACCGGGCGCGTTCCGCACGGACTGGCAGGGCGCATCGATGGAACGGGCCGCGGTCCGGCCGGAGTACGACGCATCGGTGGGTGAGATGCACCGGCTGCGTGACGCGAGCGACGGCAAACAGCAGGGTGACCCGGCCCGGGCGGCCCGCATCCTCACCGACCTGGTCCGGCTCGGCAAGCCACCGTTGCGGCTGCTGCTCGGCGCGGACGCGGTCGAGGCGGTGCAACGGTCGGAACGTGCTCGCGGGGAGGAGGTGGCCGAATGGGCCGAGGTGAGCCGTTCGGCGGCGTTCGCGACGGAGTGATCGCGTCCGGAGGGCGGACACGGCTCCGCGGTCGAAGAGAGGAAAGGGGCGATTGAATTCGAGGTGAACTGAGGTCGCCGTTCGGCGGCTTCGGGCCGGTCAGGGGTGTTGCTGGGACGCTTCGCGCTGTTCGACCACCAAACGCTGGTGCCGGGCCGCGCGGACCCGGTCACCGCAGGTCGTGGAGCACCAGCGGCGTCGTGCGTGCTCGCGGAGGAAGAACCGGACGCAGCCGTGAGCCTCGCACGGGCGGACCAAGCGGCCGAGGTCGCCGCTGACGACGTCGATCGCGTCGCGAGCCAGGGATGCCACGGCTTCGTCGAGGCTGTCCGGGCGGGTGCTGTGCCACTCCCGCAGCGGTCCGGTCTGCCAGGTGAGCTGGGGTGCGGCGGCGTCGGCGCGTGCGGCCGCGTTCACCGTCGCGACGGCGGTGGTGTCCGGTGGGCGCTCTTCCGCCAGCGCGGCCAGTAGTTCGCGGACTGCGGCGCGGAGGGCGGCCAGGCGGCTCAGGTCGTCCGGGCCGAGCGTGACTGCCGGGAGGTCGTGCCGGCGCAGCCACTCGGTGGCGTCGCCGGGCTCGGCGAGTTCGTCGACCTCGCCGGTGGTGCTCAGCCGCCAGGTGTTGACCAATGCCAGCGCGGGCGAGCCGTCCTCGCCGGGTGCCGCAGTGACCACGTTCGCCTCCCGAGTCCGTGCCCAGTTTGCCCAATCCGTTGACAGCTTACCGGATATCATGGATAAATTGATAGATATCCATGAGAGACGAGGAGAAGTCATGGTCACCGTGCATCACCGCTACGCCACTGTCGCCGGGCACCGGCTGTTCTACCGGGAGGCCGGACCCGCCGGGGCGCCCACGATCGTGCTGCTCCACGGGTTTCCGACGAGTTCGCACATGTTCCGGCACCTCATCCCGGCACTGGCCGACCGCTACCACGTCGTCGCGCCGGACTACCTGGGCGCGGGCGCGTCCGACGCGCCCTCGGTGGAGGAGTTCGCCTACACCTTCGACGCCCTCGCCGAACTCACCCTCGGCCTGCTCGACCAGATCGGCCTCGGCCGGTTCGCGCTCTACATCCAGGACTTCGGTGCGCCGGTGGGCCTGCGCATCGCGGCCGCGAACCCGGAGCGGGTGACCGCGATCGTCACGCAGAACGGCAACGCCTACGTCGAGGGCCTGGGCGCGGGGCTGCCGCAGAAGCTGGCCGCCGGCACCCTGACCGGGGACGACCTGCGGGGCATGGTCACCCTCGAAGCCACGAAGGCGCAGTACCTCGACGGCGTGCTCGACCCGTCGCTGGTCAGCCCGGATGTCTGGATCCACGACCAGGCACTGCTGGACCGGCCCGGCGCGGCGGAGATCCAGATGGCCTTGCTCGCCGACTACCACCACAACGTCGGGCTGTACCCGAAGTTCCACGAGTACTTCCGGACCGGCCAGGTCCCGCTGCTGGCCGTCTGGGGTGGCAACGACGAGATCTTCGTCGCCGACGGTGCCCGTGCCTACGCCCGCGACCTGCCCGACGCCGAGGTCCACCTGCTCGACTCGGGGCACTTCGCGCTGGAGACGCACCTGGACGCCATCGCCGGGTACGTCCGGGGTTTCCTCGGGCGGGTGATGCCGGACTGAACTTCTTCTCCCTCAACGGGTTCGCGCCTCTGCCCGGTGAGCGGGAAGCCGGGCCGGTGCCGGTTGACCGGCCGGACGTTCCGCTCGTAGGGTTTTCCCGAGATCGCCCTGGCTCCAGGTCGGTCCCGGACCCGGAGAACCCCGCGTCGTCGTCAGGCATCCGCCTCTGCCTGTGCCGACGGGCCGTTCACCGACGGGCCCGGGCGAGCGCAGAGTAGAGCGCACAGCGGACGGGAGCCGCGGCGGCAGTGTTCCGCGGAGGCGAGTCGCGGCGTGTCGTGTCGCGCTGTCGATCCTCCGCACCGGCTGCGTGGAGGACGGGATGACCAGACGGATTCGGGTGGGGACGATCGTGGCCGCGGTGGCCGCGCTCGTCATCGGGACGATCACCACGGCGGGGACGGCGCAAGCCGCGGATCCCTTGCTGTCGCAGGGCAAACCGGTGACCGCGTCGTCGGCCGGCGGGTGCTGTCCGGCGGCGAACGCGGTCGACGGGGACTCGGCGACCCGCTGGGCCAGCGCGGCCGGCGTCGATCCGCAGTGGATCTACGTCGACCTCGGTGCGGCGGTGCACGTCAGCCGGGTCCGGCTGCAGTGGGACGCTTCGTGCGCCACGGCCTACGAGGTCGACACCTCCGCCGACCACGTCACGTGGACGCGGATCTACGCGACCACCGCCGGGAAGGGCGGCGTCGAGGACCTGACCTCCCTCGACGGCACCGGCCGCTACGTGCGGATGTACGGCACGAAACGGTGCCGCACTGACGCGTCGAAGGGCTACTCGCTGCAGGAGTTCGGCGTCTACGGCACGACCGGCGATGTCGTCCCGCCGTCGCAGCCCGGCACGCCGACGCTCGACGAGGTCACGCCGACCAGCGCGACCATCTCGTGGACCGCGGCCACCGACAACGTCGGCGTCGTGGGCTACGACATCTACCGGGACGGGCAGCTCTGCGCCGGCACGACCGGCGCTTTGACGGCGACCTGCTCGAACCTCAGCCCCAACGTCAGCTACGGCTTCTACGTCAACGCGCGTGACGCGGCCGGCAACGTGTCGCAGGCCAGCGGCACGCTGGCGGTGAAGACGCCGCCGTCCGACGACCACACGCCGCCGTCCGTGCCCGGGAACGTGCACACCACCGCGGTCAACAGCACTTCGATCGGCCTCGCGTGGACCGCGTCGACCGACGACGTGGCGGTCACCGGCTATCGGATCTACAACTCCGGCACGCAGATCGGGACGTCCGACACGGCGAGCACCACCCTCGGCGGGCTGACCCCGAACACCGCCTACCACCTGCAGGTCCGGGCCGTCGACGGGAACGGCAACCTCAGCGAACCGAGCACGCCGGTCCTGGACGTCACGACGACCGGCGGTTCGACCTGCACGCCGTCGCAGGGAGTCTGCGGCGCCACCCAGGTCGCGACGGACGACGACGTCGTGTGGGGCCTGGTGACCCTGCCGGACGGCACGATCCTCTACAACCAGCGCGACGCGCACACGATCGTCCACTTGAACCCGAAGACCGGGGCGAAGAAGACCATCGGCCTCGTGCCGAACGTGCAGAGCACCGACGGTGAGGGCGGCCTGACGGGCCTGGAGATCAATCCGATCTCGTTCGGCTCGGACCACTGGCTCTACATCATGCACACCTCGCCGAACGACAACCGGATCGTGCGCATCAAATACGACGCGGCGGCCGACTCGCTGACCACGAGCACCGAGCAGATCCTGCTCACCGGCATCGCGCGCAACAAGTTCCACAACGGCGGGCGGCTGCGCTTCAGCCCGGACGGCAAGTTCCTCTTCGCGGGCACGGGTGACGCGCAGAACGGGTCGAACGCCTCGAACACCAGCAGCCCCAACGGAAAGGTGCTGCGGATCAACCCGGACGGGACGATCCCGGCGGACAACCCGTTCCACAACGCGGTGTGGAGCTACGGGCACCGGAACATCCAGGGCCTGGCGTTCGACTCGCAGGGCAGGCTGTGGGAGCAGGAGTTCGGCAACAGCATCATGGACGAGACGAACCTGATCCAGAAGGGCGGCAACTACGGCTGGCCTTCGTGTGAAGGGACGTCGGGTTCGTGCGGCACCGCCGGCTTCATCGCGCCGAAGAAGACGTACCCGGTGGGTTCGGGTTCGTGCAGCGGCATCACGATCATCCGTGACGCGCTGTACGTCGCGTGCCAGAAGGGGCAGCGGCTCTATCGCGCGGTGATCAGCGGCAGTTCGCTGACGAACTTCCAGACGTTCTTCAACGGCACGTACGGCAGGCTCCGCACGGTCGAGCCCGCCCCCGACGGCCAGATGTGGCTGGCCACCAGCGTGGACGGCGACAAGGACAGCACGCCGCACAACAGCCACAACAAGATCCTGCGGGTGGCGGTGGGATAGGACGCGGCCGGCAGCCGGTTGAGCCCGGCCGGACCCCGAGAGGGACCGGCCGGGCGATTCCGGTCCCCGCGCGGTCCGTGCGCAAGGCCGCCACCAGCAGGTGGAAGTCCAGCTCGTCCATCAGTCGGCCAGGGGCAGCACGAGCTGGGGTTTGGCGATGCGGTGGTCCGCGCGCAACGGCTTCACGGCGGTGCCGAGAGCGACGAACTCCTGCGTCATCTCGTCGGGCGAACGGTCAGCGCCAGCTGTCGTCGCCGAAGCCGAGGGTCACCGGTCCGCGGCGGATGCCCGCCACCGTCTCCGCCGGGAGGACCTCGTCCAGGAACGCGTAGTCCGGGCGGCGGGTCCGGGTGTGCCACTCGGCTATCTCGTGCCAGCCCGGTGCGGCCAGCGCGCCGCCGAAGTGCTGGACCGACAGGCTCGCCGTGAGGCAGGCGAACCGGAGGCGTTCCGCCAGCGGCCAGCCCGTCAGCGTCGCCGCGACGAACCCGGCGCCGAACACGTCGCCCGCGCCCGTCGCGTCCAGCACGTCCACCGGGAGGGCCGGGACCGCCGCCGTCTCACCGGTCGTGCCGTCGACCGCCAGGACGCCCGCGCCGCCGCGGGTGATCACCGCGATCGGGACCAGCTCGGCGAGCCGGGACAGCGCCGCCTCCGGCGTGTCCGTGCGGGTGTAGCGCATGGCTTCGACGTCGTTCGGCAGGAACGCGTGGCAGCACGCCAGCTGTTCGAGCAGCGCCGGCGACCAGGCCTCGGACGGGTCCCAGCCGACGTCGGCGAACACCAGGCTGCCCGCCTGGTGCGCGGTGTGGACCCAGTCGGCGGTGTCGAGGCCGATGTGCGCGACGGTCGCGCGGCTCGGCGGCGGCGAGCCGGCCAGCTCCGCGACCGGGACGGGCGGCGGGTGGCCGTGGGTGACCATCGCGCGGTCGCCCGCGTAGGCCAGCGAGACCGTGACCGGCGAGTGCCACTCCGGGAACCGCCGCGAACGCGACAGGTCGATGTGCTCCTGCCGGGCCAGCACGTCCCAGCAGTACCGCCCGTAGACGTCGGTGCCGAACGCGGCCGCCAGCGACGTCCGCAGGCCGAGGCGGCTCAGCGCGACCGCGAAGTTCGCGATCCCGCCCGGCCCCGAGCCCATGCCGCCCGTCCACACCTCCGTACCCGGCGACGGCGGTTGTTCGAGCCCGGTGAAGACCAGGTCGAAGAACAGCAGGCCGGACAGGAAGACATCGACGTCGGGGGCTGGCTCAGCCGGCACGGGCGCCTCCATTCCGATCACGCTGGCGGTGGGCCCGAGCGTGCGTCAGCCGCGCGAGATTCGCAAGAGCTGCCGCCCATCGGCCAGGGATCGCGTGTTTCCGGCTGCTATCGTCGCCGGATGCGGCACGAGCTGAACCTCGGCGGGGCGCAGGGCGGTCCTCACTCGATGGGGGGACTCCCGCCCGGCGTCGAGGCGCCGCGGTGAAGCTCGCGATCCTCGGCGGTGGCGGGTTCCGCGTGCCGCTCGTGCACGGGGCGCTGCTCACCGGCCGGGACGTCACCGAGCTGGTCCTGCACGACGTCGACGCCGGCCGCCTCGCCGCGATCGAACGCGTCCTCGCCGAGCAAGCCGCCGGAGCGGACGACGCGCCGCGCGTGCGGACCACCACCGACCTCGCCACCGCACTGTCCGATGTGGACTTCGTGTTCTCCGCCATCCGCGTCGGGGGCCTGCGCGGCCGGCAGCTCGACGAGCAGGTCGCGTCCGCCGAAGGCGTGCTGGGCCAGGAAACGGCCGGGGCGGGCGGGATCGCCTACGGGCTCCGGACGGTCCCGGTCGCCGTCCGCCTCGCGCGGACGATCGGCGAGCTGGCGCCGCGCGCGTGGGTCATCAACTTCACCAACCCGGCCGGGATGGTCACCGAGGCGATGGCCGCGCACCTCGGCGGCCGGGTGATCGGTATCTGCGACTCGCCGGTCGGGCTGTGCCGCCGCGTCGCACTGGCCCTCGGCGTCGACCCGGCGACGGCGTGGTTCGACTACGCGGGGCTCAACCACCTGGGCTGGCTCCGCGCGGTCCGCGTCGGCGGCGAGGACGTCCTGCCGCGGCTGCTCGCCGACACGGCCGCGGTGGAGTCGTTCGAAGAGGGCAAGCTCTTCGGCGCGGACTGGCTGCGCGCCCTCGGTGCCCTGCCGAACGAATACCTGCACTATTACTACTTCGCGCGCGAGGCCGCCGGTTCGGAATCGCGCGGTGCGTTGCTGCTGCAGCAGCAGCGCAGATTCTACGAAGAGCCTTCGCTGGCTTCGTGGGAACGCACGCGCTTGGAGCGCGAAGCGACGTACATGGCCGAGACGCGCGAAGGGGAGCGTGACGATCTCGAAGGGGGCGGCTACGAGAAGGTCGCCTTGGCGCTGATGCGTGCCCTGTCCGGCGGCGAACGCACGACGCTGATCCTCAACGTCCGCAACGGTTCCGCGCTCCCGGGCCTGCCGTCCGACGCCGTCGTCGAGGTGCCGTGCGTCGTCGACGCGAACGGTGCCCGCCCGGTCGCCGCCGCGACGCTGCCGGACCACGCGCTGGGCCTGGTGACCGCGGTCAAGGCCGTCGAGCGGGCGACGATCGAAGCGGCGACGACCGGTTCGCGGGCGGCGGCGCTGCGGGCGTTCGCGCTGCACCCGCTGGTCGGCTCGGTGCCGGTGGCGCGGCGGCTGCTCGAGCGCTACCTCGCCGCGCACCCGGAACTCTCCTACCTCGCCTAGACCGCCGCCATCGCGTTGAACTCGGCTTCGGCTTCGTCCCTCGCGGCGTGCAGGGACCACGCCTTCTCGGCGATGTCGTCGGGATCCAGCGTTCCCACCGCGAAGCCGTGGTCCTGCTCGGTGAACACGCGGTGGATGTCGCCGCGTTCGATCAGGCCGCCGATGGTCAGCGTCCCGGCGTAGACGCCCTTTTCGCGCAGGGCCGCGTGCAAGGTCAGGACGTACATCCGCAGCGCCGCCGACGCCGGGGCGAGGCTGCCGAGCATCGGCATCGGGTACTTGCCGCTCAGACCGCCCGCGAACAGCAGCGAGCCCGAACCGCGTGCCAGCATGCGCGGCAGCACGGCTTCGACGAGTCTCACCGCCGGGAGGACGATGGATTCGAACGGCGCGCGCAGCGTGTCAGCGCCGGCTTCGGTCAGGGGCGTGATGCCCGGGCCGGCCGTGGCGTCGGCGGGTCCGAAGTACACCGTGCCGATCTCGCCTGCTTCCGCCGCGATGCGGTCGAGGACGGCCTTGAGCTGCACTTCGTCGGTCACATCGGCGGTGTACGTGTGCGTGGTGACGCCGGGCAGAGACTCGCGGTAGGCCGCGTGCCGCGCGTCGGTGCGCGAGACCAGCGCCGTCGTGAAGCCTTCGCGGCCGAACCGGCGGGCGATCGACAAGCCGAGCCCGGGGCCGACGCCCAGGACAGCGATCACTGGGGGCAAGAGAACCTCCTCGGAGTAAGTTGAGACTCATCTCAACTTAGCCACAAGATGAGGGTGTCGTCAACTTGTCGAATGTCCACAAGGGACAGAGGTGGGTGTCCGGGGGAGGCCGTCGCCGGCCGCGAACGGTTCCGGCAGTGGTCGCGGGTGATCGTGACGCCGATGCAGCACGCGCCCGCCGACGTCGAGCAGGCACGGCGGGACAGCGTCGAGGACATGGCCGCGCTGGTGGCGACGAAGCGTTCGCACCCCACGGAGGACTTCTTGAGCGTCCTCGTGCACGCCCGCGACGAGGACGGCGACCGGTTGACCGAGTCCGAGCTGATCGACCTCGCCACGCAGCTGCTGCTCGCCGGCCACGAGACGACGGTCAACCTGATCGCCTCCGGCGTCGTCCTGCTGTGCCGGCACCCGGAGCAGCTGGCGGCGTTGCGCGCCGATCCCGCGCTCACGCCGGGCGCGGTCGAGGAGATCATGCGTTTCGACGGCCCGGTCGACACGTCGCTGCTGCGCGTGGCGCTCGAAGACGTCGAGCTGAGCGGAGTGCTCGTCCGGCGCGGCGAGGCGGTGCTGGCGCACGTCGGGGCCGCCAACCGTGACGAGAACGTGTTCCCGGACGTGGCCGCGTTCGACATCCGCCGCAAGGACGCCCCGCAGCTCGGTTTCGGGCACGGCGTCCACTTCTGCCTCGGCGCGGCGCTGGCCCGGCTGGAGGGTGAGATCGCCCTGCGGGCGCTGGTCGACCGGCTGCCCGGCCTGGACCTGGCCGTTCCGGCGGAAACCATCGCCTGGCGGCCGCCGCTGTCGGTGCGGGGGCCCGAAGAGGTTCCGGTGACCTGGGCGGCCTGAGCCTGCGCCGAATGCCGTCACCGGTTGGCGCCACCGGCGCAACGGCGGCGTCCGCGACTGCTCCAAGCGGGTAGAACCTGTTTCAGTTACTGGCCGCGGCCGACATCATGACCTCGCCGTTCCGCGAGCGAGGAGTGCGCCATGGATGCCGACCTGACCCGCCGCCAGCTTCTCCGCGGCAGCGCCGCGGGCGTAGGCCTCGCCGTGACGTCCGGGCTCACGGCCCCGGCGGCGAACGCCGCCCCGCCGGTCGGGGAGTACGACGTCGTCGTGGTCGGCTCGGGTGCGGCGGGCATGACCGCGGCGCTGACGGCGGCCAAGCGCGGGCTGAGCGTCGTCGTGCTCGAGAAGGCGCCGACGTTCGGTGGCTCGGCGGCCCGCTCCGGCGCCGGGATCTGGATCCCGAACAACCCCGTCCTGCTCGCCGCCGGTGTGCCGGACACGCCCGCGAAGGCCGCGCAGTACCTCGCCGCCGTCGTCGGCCCGGACGTGCCGGCCGCGCGGCAGGAGGCGTTCCTGCGCAACGGCCCCGACATGATCTCGTTCGTCCTGGCGAACAGCCCGCTGCGGTTCCGCTTCATGGAGGGCTACAGCGACTACTACCCGGAGCTGCCGGGCGGCCTGCCGAACGGCCGGTCGATCGAGCCGGACCAGTTCGACGGCAAGCTGCTCGGCGCCGAACTGGCGAACCTGAACCCGCCCTACCTCGCGACGCCGGCCGGGCTGGTCGTCTTCAGCACCGACTACAAGTGGCTGAACCTCGCCTTGGTGAACGCGAAGGGTGCCGCGGTCGCCGCCGAGTGCCTCGCCCGTGGCACGGCCGCCGCGCTGGCCGGGCAGAAGCCGCTCACCATGGGGCAGTCGCTCGCCGCCGGCCTGCGCGTCGGCCTCCAGCGCGCGAACGTCCCGGTGCTGCTGAACACCCCGCTCGTCGACCTGAACGTCGAAAACGGCGCGGTCACCGGGGTCGTGACGCCGCAGGGGCTGGTGCGGGCGCGCCGGGGCGTGATCGTCGGCTCCGGCGGGTTCGAGCACAACGCCGCGATGCGCGCGCAGTACCAGCGGCAGCCGATCGGCACCGACTGGACGGTCGGCGCGAAGGAGAACACCGGCGACGGCCACCGCGCCGGGCAGCGCGCCGGCGCCGCCCTCGACCTGATGGACGACGCCTGGTGGGGCCCGGCCATCCCGACCCCCGGCGACCCGTACTTCTGCCTGGCCGAACGGACCCTGCCCGGCGGGCTGATCGTCAACCAGGCCGGGCAGCGGTTCGTCAACGAAGCCGCGCCCTACAGCGACGTCGTGCACACCATGTACGACAAGAACCCGTCGGCGCCGGACATCCCGGCGTGGCTGATCGTCGACCAGAACTACCGCAACCGGTACCTGTTCCGCGACATCGCGCCGCTGCTGCCGTTCCCGGACGCCTGGTACTCCGCCGGCGCGGTCTTCAAGGCATCGACGATCCAGGGCCTCGGCGCGCAGATCGGCGTGCCGACGGCCGCGTTGAAGTCCACAGTGGACCGATTCAACGGCTTTGCCCGGTCCGGTGTGGACACCGAGTACCACCGCGGCGCGAGCGCGTACGACCACTACTACACGGATCCGTCGGTGTCGCCGAACTCCTGCCTGGCGCCGCTGCGGGCGGCGCCGTACTACGCGTTGCGGCTCGTCCCCGGCGACCTCGGTACCAAGGGCGGCATGCGCACGGACGCCCGGGCGCGCGTGCTCCGCCCGGACGGCTCGGTGATCAGCGGTCTGTACGCGGCGGGCAACGCGAGCGCGGCGGTGATGGGACACAGCTACGCCGGCGCCGGGTCGACGATCGGCCCGGCGATGACGTTCGGCTACATCGCCGCGAACGACGTCTAGAACTCCTTCTCCACCAGCGGAAGCACCTCGGTGCCCAGGAGTTCGATGGCTCGCATGACGTCCGCGTGCGGCACGCCGGACCAGTCCATCTGCATCGCGTAGCGGTCCGCGCCGGTGAGCTTGCCGACCTCGATCAGCCGCTCGGCGATCTCCTGGGGGCTCCCGACGAACAACGCCTGGGCGCCGTCGGTGTAGGAGTCGTACTCGGCGCGGGTCGGGACCGCCCAGCCGCGGGCGCGGGCACCGTACTTCATCGTCTCGAGCCAGTACGGGTAGAACGTCTCCTTGGCGTCCTGCGACTTCTCGGCGATGAAGCCGATCGCGCTCATGGTGACGCGCAGGTCCGCGGGGTCCTGTTCGCCCGCCTCGCCGGCGTGGCGGTAGAGGTCGACCAGCGGGGCGAAGCGCTCGGGACGGCCGCCGATCACCGCGTACACCACCGGCAGCCCGAGCAGCCCGGCGCGGATCGACGACTCGGGGTTGCCGCCGGTGCCGACCGAGATGCGCAGGCGCCCGCCGTACGGCCGGGGCAGGATCCGCGCGTTCTCCAGTGGCGGGCGGAACCTGCCGGACCAGGTCAGCGGGTCTTCGCGGTCGATGCGCAGCAGCAGTGCCAGCTTCTCCTCGAAGAGCTCGTCGTAGTCGCCGAGGTCGTTGCCGAACAGCGGGAACGACTCGGTGAACGAGCCGCGGCCGGCGAGCAGCTCGGCGCGGCCGTGGCTGAGCTGGTCGAGCGTCGTGAACTGCTGGTACACGCGGACCGGGTCCTCGGTGCTCAGCACGGTCACCGCGGAGCTGAGCGTGATCTGCCGGGTGACGCTCGCCGCCGCGGCCAGGACCGTGCCCGGGCTGGAGATGGCGTACTGGTCGAGGTGGTGCTCGCCGAGGCCGTAGAAGCCGAGGCCCAGCTCGTCGGCGAGCTTGATCCGTTCGAGCGTGTTGGCCAGCGTCCGCGCGACGGTGAGCTGCTCGCCGGTGCCCGGGTCGGGCGCGCGGTCGCCGAAGCTGTAGATGCCGAGTTTCATAGAGCGTTCAACTACCGAACGGGACGAATCGTTCCCTCAGCCGAAGCGGGCCTGGATGGCCTCCAGGTTCTGCTCCGACAGCCGCAGGGCCGCGGCGCGAAGGCTCAGGCCGTCCAGCGTCGCCACCTCGAACATGCTGGTCACCAGCCCGATCATGCGGGTCCGGACCTTGCCGAACGCTTCGCCGGCGTCCGCGCCGACATCGCCGAACAAGGTCCACCACCACCACGAGTTGGTCGCCGAATTGGCCACGAAGTCCGGCACCACCCGGATGCCGCGGGCGTCCAGCAGCTCTTCGGCATCCGGGGTGACCGGCAGGTTCGCGGCCTCGACGATGAGCTTCGCGTCGATCTTGGCCTGGTTGTCGCTGTCGACGCAGTAGGAGATCGCCGCCGGGACGAGGACCTCGGCCGGCACGTCCAGCCACGCCTCCGGCGGGAGCAGCTCGTCGCCGGGCTTGAGGTTGTCGCGGTCGATCCCGCCGAAGCGGTCGCGGTGCCGCAGCAGGTTTTCGATGTCGAGCCCGGCGGGGTTGACGACGACCCCGCGCACGTCCGAGACCCCGACCACGCGCAGCCCCGCGTCGGCGAGGAACCGCGCGGTCGCACCGCCCATCGCGCCGAAGCCCTGCACCACCGCCCGGTTCTCGTTCTTGTCGAGACCCAGCATTTCGAGCCCGGTCAGCGTGGCCTGCGCGACGCCGAGCCCGCCGACCAGCTCGTCGAGCCCCAGGCCGCCGACCTCGATCCGGAACGCCTCCGCCAGCCGGGCGGTCGCCGCCTCCCGGTCTTCGAGCAGCGGGTAGACCGCCTGCACCGGGCTGAGCAGGCCGATCTCCGCGATCACGCCGTCGATGACGTCCTGGCGCAGGCCCAGGTCCTCGCCCATGGTCCAGTACTGCTCGATCAGCGGGCGCATGGCGCCCAGGTAGCGGGCGACGACGTCGCGGGCGCGCTCGTCATACGGGTCGAAGTCGATGCCGCCCTTGGCGCCGCCCAGCGGCACGTACCGGCCGTCGGGGTCGTAGTTGAGCCCCTCCTTGAGCGTCATGCCCCTGGCCAGGCCGCGGACCTCGAAGAGCGTGCAGCCGCGGCGCATCCGCAGGCCCCCGCTGGCCACGCCGCGGACGAGCCGGTCGATCACCAGGTAGCCACGGCACCCGGTGACCGGGTCGGTCCACGCCACTTCGAGCAAGGCCTGTTCCGTCATCACCCCTCCTGATTCCCCGGTCAACAGCCGAGCTCGTACGCCATCGCCTGCTCGACCCACCGGGCGCAGTCGCCGGTGGTGACCGTGCCCTCGCGTGCGACGACCTGCACCGCGAGCCCGTCGAGCAGGGCGGTCAGCCGCCACGCCGCGCCGTGCGGGTCCGGGCACCGGAACACCCCGGCCCCGACCCCCTCGGCGATCAACGCGACGACGGCGTCCCGCCACCGCAGGTCCAGCCGCTGCAGCACGGCGCGGAGCTGGGAGTCGCGCATCGCCGCCGCGCCCGCTTCGATCCACAGCTTCCAGCCGTTTGCGGGCTGGGCCGGCCCGTACAGCGCCAGCACCGAGCGCAGGCGGGCGTCGGCCGGACCGCCTCGCGCCAGCTCGGCGCGCAGGTTCGCGAGGTCCCGTTCGGCGGCCTGCCGGAACGCCTCGATGACGAGCGTTTCCAGGGTCCCGAAGTGGTAGAAGATCAGCGCGGTGCTGACGTCGAGGGCCTTGGCGACGTCGGCGGCCCGCACCCCGGCGATACCCCGGGCCCGGATCTGTTCGAGCGCGGCGAGCACGATCTCCTCCCGCCGCACCGCAACCGCCTTGCGCGTCATGCGGTCACCGTACCCAGCGGTGTGGCGCGGCGGCATGCGCCGAATGTGGGTTCTCGGCCTGTGCGGACAGTCAGGATCGGCGGTGGGCGACCAGGGAGTGCCCCGGTCGGCAGGGGGCCGGCGGAGTCGTGCCCGCCTTGCCGATCAGCGGCTCGCCGAATGTCATGAACGACTCTTTCCTGTCGTCCGACGAGGTGAACGACTCGTTCATGACATCGCGGCGCCGCCATCCGCAAGGGGTGCCGCATGCCTGTTGCCGGGGAACCGTTGTGGTTCCCCGGCGAACTCGGCGTTGGTCCTCAGGCGGTCCACTCGGGGTCGCGGCCCAGGTAGCGCAGCAGCGACGGCACCACGCCGTCGTCGGACGGGCCTTCCAGGGCCGGGGCGTAGGCGAACCCGCGCAGCGGTTCCGCCAGTTCCTTCGCCACCGGCAGCAGGGCCTCGGCCAGCTCCGGCGTCAGCGGGGAGGCCTGGCCGCTCGCCACGGCGATGTCCCATGCGTGCACCGCCGCGTCCAGGGCCGCCGCGCCCACCGCCACCGGGGCCGGGAGCGCGCCCTGCGGCAACGGGGTGGGGACCGCGGCCGCGTCCGGCTTCACCGTGGCGAACGCCGCCGCCGCGGCCTTCAAAGTCGGCTCCAGGAAGCCGGCCGCCGGGCCGGTGAGCTCGCCGGACGGGGCGAACGGGTTGAAGTCCGGGCCGCCCGTGCCCGTGATGGCCGCCGCGTAGCCGAGCTGGTCGCCCGCCGCGTGCTGGAGGACCTGGGTGACGTTCCACTCCGAGCACGGCGTCGGGGCCGAGAAGTCCGTGACGCCGGCGACCGCCGACCGCAGGGCTTCGTGCGCCGACGCGAGAAGCGGCCAGCCGTGGTTCAGGCCGGCGAAGAACCGGCGGATGTCGCCCACCAGGGTGTCCGTGGCCTCGTGCGCCGCGTAGTGGCCCGCCGCGTCGCGGGGGCCGCCGGAGCCCGCCGAGACGTCGTAGCTGTTCCAGCTGACGATGTTCGCGTGGTCGCGCTCGGCGAACCGGCGGATCGACTGGAAGTCGCCCGCGAACATCGCCAGGCCCGTCGGGACCGTCGTCGGGCCCTCCGGGCGCGCCGCCGTGTGCGCGTCCTCGTAGTAGAAGCGGATCGACGAGCCGCCGGTGCGGGTCAGCCAGTACAGCGTCACGTTCGCCAGGACGAACTCCGGGTCGAGGTGCTCGCCGAACAGCTGGGCGTTCCACGCCAGCAGGCCCAGCGGCGAGTCCGCGAGCGCGAACGCCAGCGTGTGCGGCTGCTGGCTGTGCAGCGTGTTGAAGGAGAACATGTTCTCGTAGAACCACTGCAGGCGCGCGAGCCCGGCCTGGTCGGCTTCGCTCAGGTCCGCCATCTCGGCCGGGTCGCCGGACGGGAACGAGAACAGCTGCGTGACGTGTACGCCGACGACCTTCTCCGGCACGAGCCTGCCGATCTCCGGCGAGATCATCGAGCCCGCGTCGTTGCCCACCGCGCCGTACGACTCGTAGCCGAGACGGCTCATCAGCTCGGTCCACGCCGCCGCCGTGCGGTGCGTGCCCCAGCCCGCCGAGCGGGCCGGGCCCGAGAAGCCGAAGCCCGGCAGCGACGGGATGACCAGGTGGAACGCCGGCTCGTCCGCCGGCTCCGGCTCGGTCAGCGGGCCGATCACGTCGAGGAACTCGACGATCGAGCCCGGCCAGCCGTGCGTCAGCACCAGCGGCGTCGCGTCCTCCCGCGACGACCGGACGTGCAGGAAGTGGATCGTCTCGCCGTCGATCTCGGTCAGGAACTGCGGGTACGCGTTGAGCCGCGCCTCGAAGGCCCGCCAGTCGAACTTCTCCAGCCAGTACTCGGCCAGCGTGCGGACCCGCTCGTTCGTGACGCCGTACTCGGCGGGCAGGTCGTCCGGCCACAGCGCGCCGCGCAGGCGGTTCTGCAGGTCGTCCAGGGCGGCCTGGGGGATCTCGGCGCGGAACGGGCGGAGGGCGGGGACCGTCATGACTGGCTCCTTCGGAGTGGAACGGAATGCTTCGTTCCGAACTGTACCAGAGCGGAACGATCCGTTCCAGTGCTAATCTCGGGTCATGAGTGAGACAGCCCTGCCCGGCCGCCGCGGCCAGGCCGCCCGCAACGATGTCGTCATCCTCGATGCCGCCCGCCAGGTCTTCCTCGTGGACCCGAAGGCGCCGATCTCGCACGTCGCCGACCGTGCCGGGGTCGGGATCAGCGCGCTCTACCGGCGGTACCCCAGCAAGGAGGTGCTGCTGTGCCGGCTCTGCCACGACGGCCTCCGCCGGTTCATCGACGAAGCCGAAATCGCCGCCGAAGAGCCCGACGGCTGGACGGCGCTGACCGGGTTCCTCACCCGGGTCGTGGACGCCGACGTGCACTCGCTGACCGTCCACCTCGCGGGCACGTTCACCCCGACGCCCGAGATGGGCTCCGACGCCCGCCGGGCCAACGAGCTGGCGGCGGGCCTGGTCGCCCGGGCCCACGAGAGCGGGCGCCTGCGCAGTGACGCCGTCGCCGAGGACGTCGGCATGATCCTCGAGTGCTGCGCGGCGATCCGCGTCGACGACCCGGAGCGCACCGCGCAGCTGCGGCGCCGGTACCTCGCCCTGCTCGTCGAGGGATTGTCGGCGGGTGGGCCCGACCTGCCGGGCCCACCGCCGCGCCCGGGTGAGATGAACGGCCGCTGGCGTCCCTCCTGAGGGCGGTGCCGCGGCGCGTCCGGATGGCGGTAACGAATTCCGGGAACGCGACGACTGATCAGCGTCGGCTGTCCACAAAAGACCACGCAACATCTGTCAGAGCGGCATTCCCCGGACCGGAACAGCGAGATGACGATTATGCAAAGAAGCTGGCGACGGACCACGATTCTGTCCTCGGTGGCCGCACTGGCCACGGCGTTCATCGCAATCGCGCCCGCCGCGCAGGCGGACACGCCCACCAGTTCCGTCGAAGTCAGTCCCACCACCGTGCTGCCGGGACAGACATTCACGGTCACGCAAACCATTCACAACGACCGCGATTTCACGGTGACTTTCGCGAAGGGCGCCATTTACGGCACTCCGACCGCGATCGTCGACGTCGTCGACATCGTGTCCTGCACCAACACGACGGCGGTCGGCTGCTTCCAGGCCGGGAGCAGCTACCGGGCCGCGTTCGGCGACCTCGAGGCGGGCGGCACGAAGACCACGGTGTGGACCTTGCGCGTCAAGGACACCGCGGCGCCGGGGCAGTTCACGCTGCAGCACCAGTTCGTCGGCGACAACTACGCCTTCGAGACCTTCGACGGCCCGGTCATCACGATCGCCAACCCGGTGACCTACGCCGACGTCAAGGTCGCGCTGGGCGCGACCGGGCACGGCGGGCTGAACGCGCGCATCGACTACACGCTCACCGTGACGAACAACGGCCCGTCCACGGCGACCGGAATCCGGGTCGTGGCCACCTATCCCGCGGGCCTGTCGTTCGCGAGCGGCTCCGGCTGTACCCACGTCGGCAGCACGCGGACCGTGAACTGTGACGTCGCTTCGCTGGCCAGTGGCGCTTCCGCGACGCCCAAGTTCTCCGTGAACGGCGGCCTGCTCGCGCTCGGTTCGTACACCACGACGGCGGTGCGGACGGCGAGCTCGCCGGAGGATCCCACCAGCGCCAACGACAGCGCGTCGAAGACGTGCTCGGCGCTCACCGGGCTCATCGTGACCTGCTGAGGGTTCGCGAGAGGTGAACCGGGCTCGTGTCTTCCGCCAGGGACACGGGTCCGGTTCTCGCGTTTTCAGCCGGTGACCGACGCGTACAGCTTTGCGATGTCGTCGTCGAAATAGGGACTGTAGGAGACGTCCGGGGTGTCGCCGCCGAGCTGGTAACCGCCGATGACGCCGATGACCGCGCCGTCGGTCACCCACGGCCCGCCGCTGGTGCCGTCGGGGAAACCGGGGCACGCCACGCGCATTTGGTAGGTGTCGGAACGTGTGGTGGTTCCTTCGCAAACCACCGGGGAATCGGTCGTGTCGGGGTAGCCCGTGAGGGTGATCCGGTGGTCGAATCCGCGGTTCGTGCCGAGCACGTTCGCGCCCGTGAGGCTTTCCAGCGAGTTCGCGTTTCCGGCCTGCCGGACGGTGAGGAACGCGAAATCCAGATCCGGGTCGGCGGACGACGTCCAGCCGCCGGCGACGGCCACCCCGGTCACCGTCCACATTCCCAGTGGCGCGACACCGTCGTGGTACTCCGGTGCGAAAGACATGCCGTCCTTGACGCAGTGCGCGGCGGTCAGCACGAGGTCGCCGGCGCCGGAGTGCACGACGCTCGCGCTGCAGAAATGGCTGCCGTTCGCGAACAGTGCTCCGACCGGGGAGGCGGCCTTCGGCGGGGGCGGAGCAGCGGGGGTGACCGGAGCCGGTGCCGGGGTGGTGACCGGGGCCGGCACGCCCGCGGCGTAGGCGTCGTCGGCGGTCGTGCCGGTGCCGAGGACCAGCCCGGTCCCCAGGACCAGCAACGCCGCCGCGGTCGTCAGCGCGGTGCGGGGAAACTTGATCGCCACCGGTCCAGATCACCACAGCGGCGCCGGATCCGCAGCGTGCGCGGCCCGATGCACAGCGACCTCATAGTGACCTCACAGCGCTACACAGGCTGCCCGAACGCGCGGTCTTCGGCGTGAGCCGGGGCTGTGCGGTAGTTCGTCGTTAGCCTCGAAGCCATGTCGAGATCGGTCACCTCGCCCGACGGGACGGTCGTCGGGTTCGAGACGTACGGCGACGGGCCGCCGATGGTCCTGGTCCACGGCACCGGCGCGGACCACACCCGCTGGGCCGCGGTCCGCGAGCGGCTGGGCCGGCGCTACCGCCTCCACCTGCTCGACCGCCGCGGCCGGGGCCTGAGCCGCGCCGAGGCCGGCAGGTACGGCATCCGGCGGGAAGGCGAGGACATCGCCGCCGTCGCGGAGGCCGCCGGGGGAGACGTCTACGTCGTCGCGCACTCCTACGGTGCCCTGTGCGCCCTGGAGGCGGCCCAGATCACCGACGCGATCGGCCGGCTCGTGGCCTACGAGCCGCCGCGGCCGGAGCCGGGCGGGTTCGTCGTCGGGCCGGACGCGCGGGCCCGCATGAAGGCGGCCGAAGATCCGGAGGAGATCCTGGAGATCTTCCTCGGGGAGGCGCTCCGGCTCGCCCCGGCGGCCGTCGAGGCGATGCGCGGCACGCCGGTCTGGCAGGCCCGGGTGGCCGCGGCGGCCACGATCCCGCGCGAACTGGACGTCGTCGAAGCGATGGTGTTCGACGAGCGGCTGGCCGGGATCGCGGTCCCGGTCCGGCTGTTCGCGGGCACGGAAAGCCCGGGCTACCTCCGGCTCGCCGCCGACGCGGTCGCGGAGCGGATCCCCGGTGCCGACGTCGTGCCGATGCGCGGGCAGGCGCACCAGGCGATGGACTTCGACCCGGACCAGTTCACCGAGGCGGTGTTCGCGTTCGGCCCGCTCATGGGGGGTTCCGGGTGGCGGAGCCCCCGGCCCGGGGCGGAGCCCCGGTCGGCACCGTCGTGAGGCCCCGGCGGTGTGCCCACGCCGCCACCTCCGTCCGGTTCGCCAGGCCCAGCTTGGCCAGGACACTGCGGACGTGGCTTTCCACCGTGCGCTCGGACAGCACCAGCCGGTGGGCGATCTGGCGGTTGCTCAGCGCGCCGGCCACCAGCGCCACGATCTCCCGTTCGCGGCCGGTCAGCGGGTCGGCCTCGGTGCGCACCCGGTCGAGCAACTCGGTGGCTTTCCGCACCCAGCGGGGCATGCCGAGCCGCCGGGCTTCGTCGGCGGCCTGCCGGGCCAGCGTCTCCGCGCGCGGCAGTTCCCCCAGCGCGGCCAGCTCGGCCGCCAGCCGGACGCGGTTGTGCACGACGTAGGGCCGGGCGCCGAGCCGCGTGTCCCATGCGATCGCCTCCTCGAAGAGCGGCACGGCCTCGGCGTGCTGCCCGAGGAGGGCGGCCAGGCGGCCGGCCCAGCTGCTGGAGCAGTCGCTGCAGAAGGTGCCCGCGCCACCCGAGCCGATCGGGGGCTCGCCGTCCATCCGCTTCGCGAGCCACTCCGCGGTTTCGAGGTCCTCGAACGCTTCCAGCAGCGGCAGGAGACTCGGGCCGATCCCCGGTGGATGCTCGACGAAGTCGGGGTCGCGCAGGTGCGGGCGCAGGGCGTCGTAGGCGGCGCGCGCCTCGTCGCGGCGGCCGGCGATCAGGGCGCACAGCGGCCGGGAGACGACCGTGATCGGCAGCGGCGGCGCGATCGCCAGCAGCTCGCCGTACCCCTCGGGCAGCTCGGCCGGGTCGCCGACCACGTCGGCCAGCTGCTGCGCGAACGCGAAGGACATCGCGACCGTGGACCGGTCTTCGCCCAGTTCCGCCTCCGCGAGCTCGCTCGCGAGCCGGTTCAGCTCGCGGCTCTCGGCGAACGCGCCGCGGTAGGCCGCGACGGACGCCCGCAACCGCAGCTCGTGCCAGCGGACGAGCGGCAGCCGCGTCGTCGCCGCGAGGTCGGAGATCGCGCTCAGCTCGGCGTCGACGGCGGGAATCGTGCCGACCTCGAACGCCGCGTCGATCCGCCACTTGTGCCCCCACAGCGCCACGAGCGGCCGTCCTGGGCCGCCGAGGGACACGGCGAGCGCGCCGAGCCGCAGCCGTTCGGCCAGGGGCAGCTCCCTCGGGCGCGTCTTCAGCCGGGCGCGGACGGCGTCGAGCCGCGCTTCCTGGTCGCCGGACAGCTCCGCGAGGGACAGCGCTTCGTCGGCGGTCTTCGCCGCTTCGCTCGTCTTCCCGCAGTCGGCCGCCACCGAGGCCGACTGCGCGAGCAGCTTCGCCCGCACCGCCGGGTCCCCGTCCGGGCCGATCGCGGCCAGCGCGGACGCCGTGAGCGCGGCCATCTCCGGCAACAGGCCGGGCGCGGCGGTGTCCCGGACGACGAGGGCCGCGGCGGCGGCCAGCATCGGATCGGACGTCAGCCCGGCGGCCTCGCGGGCGTGGTCCAGGCTGCGGGCGAACCGGCCCGCCCGGTACTCCGCGGTCGCGAGGTCGACGAGCAGGGCGGCGAGCCCGTCAGGGGTGCCCGCGCGGCGACGGCTGCCGAGCGCGAGGGCCAGAAAACGCGCGGCTTCGGTGAAGGCGAGTGAGCGGGTCGCGTCCCGCGCCGCCGTTTCGGCCCAGTCCGCCGCGCGGGCGAGGGCGTCCGGCGTCGCCGCGGCCCGCAGCCAGTGCCCGGCGACCACCCCCGGCTCGGCCCGGTGCTCCAGCGCGGCCGCCGTCCGGGCGTGCAGCTCCTCGCGGACGCCCTGGTCGAGGTCGGCGTAGATCCCGTCGCGCACGACGGCGTGGGCGAACCGCCGGGAGCCGGCGACCGCCGGCAGCAGCACGCGAGCGCGCACCGCGCGGTCGAGCGCGACGACGACGTCGTCCACCGGCTGCCCGGCCACTTCGGCGACGATGTGCGCGTCGACCTCTTCGCCGAGGACCGAGGCGATCGCCAGCAGCTCGCGCGTCCCCGCGTCCAGCCCGGCGACCGTGGTGCGGACGAGGTGACGCAGCTCCGCCTCGCCGCCGCCGGTCGCCGAGGACCGCGCCACCGCCTTGAGGTACAGCGGGTTCCCGCCCGACCGCCGCAACGCGTCGACGGCGTCGACGCCCGCCCGGCCGATCCCGGCGAGGTAGGCGCGGACGTCGGGCTCGGTCAGCGGGTCCAGGCGGAGGCTTTCCGTGCCCGGCCGGCCCAGCAGGTCCGGGAGCGCCTCGAAGAGCGGGCCGGCCGAGCCGGTGTCCCGGTACGTCGCGACCACGGCGAGCCGGGAGCGGCGGATCTCCCCGGCCAGGTGCCGCAACAGCCGCAGCGACGCCTCGTCGGCCCAGTGCACGTCTTCGAGGACCACGACGAGGCCGTCCGGGCCGGCCGCGTCGACCAGCGCGTCGGCGGCCACCGCGACGAACCGGAACCGGGCCGCGACCAGGTCGGCGCCGTCGCGGCCGTCGAGGTCAGCCAGCGCCCGGGAAACCTCCGCGCCCGCCTCCGGCAGCGCCCGCAGCACCCGCCGCCACGGCCACAGCGGCGGGGCGCCGGGGTCGTCGACGCACCGGCCCCAGACGGCGGCCCGGTCCGTGACCGTCTCGACCAGCCGGGTCTTGCCGATCCCCGCCGGGCCGCCGACGAGCACCAGCGCGCCGGAGCCCTCGGCCGCCGCCGCGAGCCACGCGCGCAGGTCGGCCGCGGCACCGGCCCGCCCGACGAACGGTTCGCTGCGCGTCACCCGAGCAGTATCCCCTCCGCGTCCGGTTTCAGCGCCGTTCTCCGTACTGGCACTGATGCCCGGGACGCGGTCCGCGGCGAAAGTGGCTCCCAACGCATTGACCAGCGAAAAGGAGCGTCCGATGCACGCCACGATCCACCAGTTCCGGAGTCCTCTCGGGACTCACGACCTCGGCGAGGGCGCCCTCGGCGCCGCCACGCTCACCCAGCTCGGCGGCCAGGCCGGTGCCGTCGTCACCTTCTGGCCCGACGCCGCGGCCGCGGGCGAGGCCGCGTCCCGGCAGCCCGCCGGGACGACCTGGCTCGACACCGGCGTCTACCGGGTCGCCGACGTGCACCCGGCGTCGGACGCGGCCGCCTACGCCCAGATCACCTGGTTCGACGGCCCGCGCGGCGCCGACCAGTCGGCCGCCGAGCAGCGCGCGGGGCGCGAGCGCATCTGGCCCGCGGTCCGGGGCATCGAGGGCGTCGGCACGACCTACGCCCTCATCGCGGAAGACCGGTCCCTGGTCATCGTCGGGTTCACCGCGTCGCTGGCGACGGTCGAAGCCGTCCAGGAGGCGATCATGGCCACCGAGCTGCTGCCCGGTGAGGACCCCGCGCTGCTGCCCGGCGCGGACCGGGTCGACCTGCACCGCGTGCTGCACGCGCACCTGCCGGCGCCGGCGGGTGCGCGATGAGCCCGCACCCGGCGGCCACGCTCCGCACCGGGACGTGGACCGTCCTCAGTGGACGGACGACGGCGGCCTTCGAGGTCCGCAACTTCGGCTTCAACCGGGTGCGCGGCACGATTCCCGTTCGTACGGGCGTTGTCGAGGTGACTGACGGCGAGGTGACGGCCGTCCGGGCGGAACTGGACCTCGGCACGCTCGACACACGGAACGAGCGCCGCGACGCCGACCTTCGCAAGCCCAACCTGCTGGACAGCGGCGCTCGCCCGGAGATGACGTTCGTGGCCGCCGATGTCCAGCGGCGCGGCGACGGCTGGGAAGTCACCGGCGAGCTGTGGCTTCGGGGGACGTCGTGCCCGCTGACCCTGACCGTCGTCCCGGATGGCACCCGGGTCCGCGCCACCGGGACGCTCGACCGGGCGCCGCTCGGCATGCGGGTGCCGCGAGCGGTGATCGGCCGGTACGTCCGGATCGACGTCGAGGCGGAACTCGAGCCGCCTAGCTGAAGTCCTTGGGGAGCAGGGTGGTCGCCGCGTCCGGGGTGGCGACCGCCTTCGGGCGCCGATCGCGGAAGAGCCAGCCGCCGATGATGCCGCCGACGAACCCGAACAGGTGTCCCTGCCAGCTGATCCGCTCGTCGGTGGGCAGCAGCGCCGTGAACTGGTAGGCGAAGCACAATGCCATCACCAGCCCGATCACGATGTCGATCGGGTGCCGGTCGAACAGCCCGCGCACGATGATGTAGCCGAAGTAACCGAACACCAGGCCGCTGGCGCCGATGGTGATCGAGTGCGACGGCGCGGTGAACCAGACGCCCAGCCCGCTCGCGACGATGATCAGCACGCTCACGCTGAGCCACTTCTTCACCCCGCGGTAGGCGGCGAGGAACCCGAACACGAACAGCGGCCCCGAGTTGCCTTCGATGTGGGCCCAGCCGGAGTGCATCAACGGCGCGCTGAAGATCTCCGGCAGCGACGCCGGGTCGCGCGGCTCGATGCCGAACTCCGTGCTCAGGTCGTACCCTTCGACGGCGTTGACGATCTGCAGCAGCCACAGCACCGCCAGCAGGCCGACCATCACCCACAGGGCCTTCTTGGCCTCGGCGATCATCGACTCGGCTTCGCTGCGGGCCGGACCTTCACTGGTCGTACTCATGCGTTTCCCCCTGCTCGGTTGCGCGCCGAGAATAACCGCCGGTGGGCCCGGACGCGGCGTTCCGGCCCCAGCTGTGACCTGGCAGGGTGATGACCATGACGTCACACCGGCCGGAGGTGGTCTTCCGGGGCCGCCGCATGCCCGGCGACCGCGCCCTGGTGATGGCCATCGTCAACCGCACGCCGGATTCGTTCTACGACAAGGGCGCGACGTTCGCCGGGAACGCGGCCAGGGACGCCGTCGACCGCGCGGTCGCGGCCGGTGCCGACATCGTGGACATCGGCGGGGTGAAGGCGGGCGAGGGGCCCGAGGTCGACGTCGACGAGGAGATTCGCCGGGTGGTGCCGTTCGTCGCCGAGGTGCGCGACCGCCACCCGGGGCTGGTCATCAGCGTCGACACCTGGCGGCACGAGGTCGGCAGGCAGGTCTGCGAAGCGGGTGCCGACCTGCTCAACGACACCTGGGCGGGCGCCGACCCGAAGCTGGTCGAAATCGCCGCCGAGTTCGGCGCGGGCTACGTCTGCTCCCACGTCGGGGGCATGCCGGTCCGGACCGACCCGTACCCCGCGCCGACCCCGGACCGGCCCTTCTGGCCCCGCTACGACGACGTCGTCGCGGACGTCGTCGCCGAGCTGACCACCGCGGCCGAGCGGACCGTCGCCGCCGGGGTCCCGCGCGGCGGCGTGCTCGTCGACCCGACCTTCGACTTCGGCAAGAGCACCCGGCACGGCCTTGAGCTGCTCCGGCACTTCGACCGGCTGGTGGCGACCGGCTGGCCGGTGCTGGTCGCGCTGTCGAACAAGGACCTCATCGGCGAGACCCTGGACGTCGAGGCCCACGACCGCCTGACGGGCACCCTCGCGGCGACGGCGATCGCGGCGCACGCCGGCGCCGCGGTCTTCCGCGCCCACAACGTCCGGGAGACGCGGGAAGCGGTGGAAGCGGTGGCGGGTTTCGCGATGCGGTGAACGACTCTTTCCTGTCGTCAGAAGACAGGAAAGAGTCGTTCATGGCATCGGCGTGCTTCTTGTCCACTATGGACTGAGGCGCCAGAGGGACGTCACTTCGGCGGACCGGGCCCGGTGCAGCGGGTCGGCGGGGTCGAGCGCGCGGGGATGGCGCGGAACCGCCTCGGTCCGAGCGACGACCCGCAGGCCCGCCGCCGTGATCCAGCCGAGCAGCGCGGCGCGCGTGCGCAGGCCGAGGTGCTCGGCGAGGTCCGACAGCACGAGCCACGCCTCGCCGTCCGGGGTCAGGTGCCTGCGCGCCCGGTCGAGGAAACCGCGCAGCATCCGGCTGCCCGGGTCGTAGACGGCGTGGTCGAGCGGCGTGCGCGGCCGGCCCGGCAGCCACGGCGGGTTCGCCACCACCAGCGGCGCCCGGCCGGGCGGGAACAGGTCCGCGCGCACGACCTCGGCGCGCGCGCCGAAGCCCAGCCGGGCCAGGTTCTCGGCCGCGCACGCCACGGCGCGGGGATCGGAGTCCGTCGCCACCAGCCGCTCGACCCCGCGCCGGGCGAGCACGGCGGCGAGCACGCCGGAGCCGGTGCCGATGTCGAACACCAGTTCCGTGCCGGGTAACGGCGTTTCCGCGACGAGGTCGACGTATTCCTGCCGCAGTGGCGCGAAAACGCCGTAGTGCGGGTGGATCCGCGCGCCGAGGGCCGGGACGGCGATGCCCCGGCGACGCCATTCGGCGGCACCGAGGACGCCGAGCAGCTCCCGCAGCGGCACCGCCGCCGGCACGTCCAGAGGGCCGTAGACCGCGGTGCACGCCGTGCGGACGTCCGGGGCCCGGCGCAGCGGGACGACGTGCCCCGGGTCCAGCGGCACGTACAGCAGGGAGAGCAGCCGGGCCCGGCGGGCCCGGTCGGCGCGGTAGCGGGGGTAATCGTCCGGCGGGGGCGGCGGGATCCGCCGGTTCACGGCGTCGAGCAGGTGCCGCGCGGCCGGGTAGCTGCCGAGCCACAGGAGCGCGGTAGCGGAGGACATCGCGCGGAGGGCGGCGTCGGCCGGGAGCCGGTCGTCGGCGGCGACGACGCGGCGCGGCGGCGGGGTGAACAGCCGGCGATCGGGTTCGCCGGGCAGGACGAGAAAAGCCACGGGTGAAGGGTTTCCGTTCTTGCTGCGGGCACGACGAAGAACCCGCGAGAGGTGCGGGGTGTGCGAAGGACCGGAGCGGGAACTAGCTCAGGACAGCAGCATGAACGGGGGTCGTCACCGTCCGACCATAGCCCGGACCGGACTTCCATGGCGTACAAAGGACGCAGAGGTGATGCCGGATGACGCCCTCGGTGGTACGGCACGAGAAGCGGCGCCGGTGGGCGGTCGCCGCCGCCGCGGCCGTGGTGCTCGTGTCCGCGCCGTCGGTCGTCGCCGCGCTCGCCCCGGCCGGGGCGGCGGCCGACCCGGCCCGGTTGCGCGCCCTCGTCCTGGACTCCGCCGGGCGGCCGTACCAGGGTTACGCCGAAAGCACCGGTTCGCTCGCCCTGCCCGAGCTGCCGAACCTCGGCTCCGTCACCGCGCTCTTCTCGATGAAGACGCCGATGCGCGCGTGGTACGCCGGACCCGACCGCTACCGCGTCGACATCCTCGGCACCGCCGGCGAGCACGACGTCTACCGGTTGCCCGACGGCGAATACACGTGGGACTACGGCGACAACACGCTGACCGAGCTGATCGGCGAGCCGGCCGTGCGGCTCCCGCGCGCCGGGGACCTGCTGCCGCCCGAGCTCGCCCGGCGGATCCTCCGCGCCGCCGGCAACGACAGAGTGAGCGCGCTGCCCGGGCGGAACGTCGCCGGGGTCGCCGCGTCCGGGCTCCGGCTCGTCCCCGCCGACCCGGACACGACGATCGGGCAGGTCGACGTCTGGGCGGACCCGGCGACCGGCGTGGCCGTGCGGGTCGAGCTGACCGCCCGCGGGCAGCGGGCACCGATCTTCGTCACCGAGTTCCGGGAGCTGGCGCAGACGACGCCGGTCGTCGAGGCGCCGCGGCCGGCGCTCGGGTCCGGGTTCACCGTGGCGAGCGCCCCGGACGTCGCCAGTGTGCTCGGCGCGATGGGGGAGGTGCCGTTGCCGGCGAAGCTCGCCGGCCGTCCGGTGACGTCGCCGGGCTTCGGCGGGATCGAGGGTGCCGCGCTCTACGGCAACGGGCTCGCGTCGTTCGCCGTGATCGCCGTGCCGCGCACTGTCGCCGCGGCGGCCGGTGACGCCGCGGGCAAGGCCGGCGGGACGCAGGTCAAGCTGGCCGCCGGCACCGTGGTGCAGCTGTCGATCACGCCGTTGTCGCTGGCGATCGTCCGCTCGGCCGTCTCCCGCCGCTCGTACCTGCTGGCCGGGACGGTGACCCCGGACGTACTGAAGTCGGTGGCCGACGAGCTGTCCCGGCTGCGCCGGAGCGGCCGATGATCGTCACGCGCGCGCTGACCAAGCGGTACGGCACCACGGTGGCCGTCGACGCGGTGGACCTCGATGTCCGCGAAGGTGATCGCTACGGCTTCCTCGGCCCGAACGGCTCGGGCAAGACCACCCTGGTCCGGATGCTGCTCGGCCTGGTCTACGCCACTACCGGCGAGATCGAAGTGCTCGGGAAACCGGTGCCGAAACGGGTCGCCGAAGTGCTGCCCGACGTCGGTGCGCTCGTCGAGAGCCCGGCCGCGTACCCGCACCTGTCCGGACGGCGGAACCTGGCGCTGCTCGACGCCGCCGGGCGCGGCGGCGGCCGGCGCACGCGACGCCGTCGCATCGACGAAGCCCTGGAGCAGGTGGGGCTCGGCGGGGTCGACCAGCGGCCGGTGAAGGCGTACTCGCTCGGCATGCGGCAACGGCTCGGGCTCGCCGGCGCGCTGCTGCGGCGGCCCCGGCTGCTGATCCTCGACGAGCCGACCAACGGCCTCGACCCGCAGGGCATCAAGGAGATCCGGGAACTGCTCGTGGCGCTGAACGCGGGCGGCACCACGGTGTTCCTGTCGAGTCACCTGCTGGCCGAGGTGGAGCAGCTGTGCACACGCGTCGGCGTCGTCGACCGGGGACGGCTCGTGCTCCAGGAGGACCTGGCCACGCTGCGGGCGGCGACCGGCCGGGTGCTGGTCGGCACGCCGGACGCCGCCGCGGCGGCCGCCGTCCTCGACGGGCAGCTCGAGACCCGCGACGGCGACCGGCTGGTCATCCGGCACGGCGACCCGGCGGCGCTCAACGCGCTGCTCGTCGGAGCCGGGGTGCGCGTGACATCCATCCACGCCGAGCAGCGGACGCTGGAGCAGGTCGTCCTCGACGTGACGGGTCCGGGCTCGGACCGGTTCGGGGCGGCCGGATGATCGGCGTCGAGCTGCGGAAGCTCGCGCTGCGGCCGCGGGTGTGGGTCAGCGTGCTGCTGCTGTGCCTGCTGCCCGCGATCGTCGGCGTCTTCCTGGCGACGGCCGACTTCGCGCCGCCGCCCGGGCAGGGCGGGGCGTTCCTGTCCGCGGTGGTGAACGACGGCGCGCTGTACCCGGCCGCCGCGCTCGCGCTCGTGCTGCCGCTGTTCCTGCCGATCGCGGTCGCGGTGGTCGCGGGCGACGCGATCGCGGGCGAGGCCGCCGGCGGCACCCTCCGCTACCTGCTGGTGCGCCCGGTCGGGCGGACCCGGCTGCTGGGCGCCAAGATGGTGGCGCTGGCCGTCTACGTGACCGCGGCGATCGTCATCGTCGTGCTGACTTCGCTGGTGCTCGGGGTGTTCCTGTTCGGCACCGGCGGCACCCCGGGCATCGCCGGCCCGGGCGGGCAGCCGTCCGGCGTCACGTCGTTGTCGGGGCAGTCGCTCAGCTCGTCCGCGCTCGGCCTGCGGCTGCTGGGCGCGGTGACCTACATCGTGATGTCGATGCTGGGATTCGCCGCGATCACCGTGTTCCTCTCGACGGTGACCGACTCCGCACTCGGGGCCGCACTGGGCGGGCTGGCCGTGCTGATCACCAGCTCGGTGCTGGAGGCCCTCGACGCGGCCGCGTCCGTGAAGCCCTACCTGCCGACGCACTACTGGCTGTCGTGGATCGACTTCTTCCGCGATCCGGTGCTGTGGCACAACATCGGCCAGGGACTGCTGCTGCAGGCCGGCTACATCGTGGTGTTCTTCGGCGCGGCGTGGGCGAACTTCTCGACGAAGGACGTCACGAGCTGAGGCAGTCCGTGGGAGCTTCGAGCGGGCCGGTGCCGAGGGCCTGGAGGACGAGCTCGGTGACGGCCGGGTCGGTGGGCAGGTCGCCGTGGGCGGCCTGGTTGCCGGGGCAGACCTGCTGCAGGGCGACGTTGACGGCGCCGTCGAGCCGGGCGGAGTCCGGCGGGGTGACCGTCTCGTCCCGCTCGGTCCAGACCGACAGCCACGGCAGGGCCGGCGGGATCGGCTCCTTCGTCAGCTCCCGCATGAGGCTGCTGCCCGGCGCGAGCTGGACGCACGCGGCAGGGCACGCGCCCGGGACGAGCGCGCCGCCCGCCGTGGCCAGTCCGGTGCCGTGCATCGGCGCGCCGAGCGTCACCACCCGGCGGGCCTGGTGGGCGCCGCCCTCGCGGCTGACCCACAGCCGGGCCACGACCCCGCCGGCGGAGTATCCGACGACGTCGACCGAAGGTGCTCCCTGTTCGTACGCCCTTTCGACGGCCGCGGCCAGGACGGTGGCCTGTTCCACCAGGTCACCGGTGCCGTCCCCGGCGAGGGTGAGCACCTCGGCGGTGCGGCCGGTGGCCTGCCGGATCCGCGCGGCGAGCTCGTCGAGCGCTCCTTGCCCGCCGCCGTAACCGGGCACGAGCAGCACCGGGCCGGGCCGGTTCTGGTCGGGTGTCCCGGCCTCCGGCGCGGCTTTCGCACCGGAGGTGGCGACGACGGCGGCGGCGACCACCGCGACCACGGCCACGGCGACACAGCTCAGCATCAAGCGTCGCCGCGGGCTGAGTCCGCCCCACCAGGCCGTGATCCGCACGGTTCCATGATGACCCGGCCGACGTCACACCCGCGTGCTGGAAACCGGAACTCGCGTGATCGAACCCGTAACTGGCGTGATTGAAGCCGTAACTCGCGAGTTACGGCTCTGATCACGCGGGATACGGCTTGGATCACGCCAGTTGCGTCTTGGATCACGCGAGGTACGGCCTGGATCACGCGAGTCGTTCAAACCATCGCGGAGTCGGTGGCCTGGCGAGCGGTCGTCGAAGACTGCCCGGTCCTCTTGCGCCGCTGGGCGAGCACGACGGCGGCGAGCACGATCGCGGCGCCGAGCAGCTGCCACGCCGTCAGCCGCTGGCCGAGCACGAGCCAGCCGAGCAGGGTCGCGACGACCGGGCTCAGCAGGCCGAGGAACGTCACGTGCGTCGCGGACAGCGCGCGGATCCCGCGGAACCACAAGGCGTACGCCAGCGCGGCGCCGATCAGCGAGAGGTAGCCGTAGCCCGCCAGGTTCGCGCCGGACAGCGTCGCCGGGGGAGCGCCTTCGACGGCCAGCGCGACCGGCACGAGCACCAGCCCGCCGGCGACGAGCTGCCAGCCGGTCGTCGCCAGCAGCGGGGCGGGGGACGTCCAGCGCTTGCTCAGCACGACGCCGGTGGCCATCACGACCGCGCCGCCGGCCGCGGCGGCGACGCCGAGCGCGTCGAGGCGGGCGTCGGACTGCAGGACCAGCAGGCTGACCCCGAGCACCCCGGCGAGGCCGGCGAGCACCGTCCGGCGGTTGAGGCGTTCGCCGAGGAGGCCGGTGGACAGGCCCGCGACGATCAGCGGCTGCAGGGCGCCGAGGGTGGCGGCGACGCCGCCGGGCAGCCGGTAGGCGGCGACGAACAGCAGGGCCAGGAAGGCGCCGATGTTGAGGGTGCCGAGCACGAGCGAGCGCCACCACCAGTCGCCCTTCGGCAGGCGGCGGGTGAGCGCGACCAGCAGCAGCCCGGCGGGCAGGGCGCGGATCACCGCGGCGAGCAGCGGGCGGCCGGGCGGCAGGAACTCGGTCGTGACGAGGTAGGTGGTGCCCCAGATCGCGGGGGCCAGGGCGGTCACGAGGACGACGGCGAGTCGGTTGTTTAGCACTAAGGCAGATTACCTCAGCGCTAAGGTAGATCGCTACTACTCACTTACCGCTAAGGCATCCGTTACGCTGAGGCCATGGCCGACCACGTGGACCGGGTCCTGGAGCAGTGGCACGCGGAGCGTCCCGACCTCGACGTATCCCCCATGGGGGTGATTGGCCGGCTGAGTCGGCTGAGCGCGCTGGTCGACGCGGAGCTGCGCCGCACGTTCGCCCGCCACGGCCTGGACCGCTCGACCTTCGACGTCCTCGCGACCCTGCGCCGCAGCGGGCCGCCCTACCGGCTGACCCCGACCGAGCTGATGCGCTCGGCCATGGTCACGTCCGGGGCCGTCACCCAGCGGCTCGACAAGCTGGAGGCCCGCGGGCTGGTCGAGCGCACCCCGGACGAGGCGGACGGCCGCGGGGTCCGCGTCGAGCTGACCGGCGCCGGCGGCGAGCTGATCGACCGGGTCCTGCCGGACCACGTCGAAACCGAGCACCGCATCCTGGCCGCGCTGGATGCCGGCGAGCGCGACGAACTGGCCGCGACGCTGCGCACGCTGCTGGAAAGCCTGGGCGGCGCGGGCTCCTGACCAGCGCCGGCGCCGGTGGCAACGTCGTGAACGACTCGTTGATGACGTCGGATGACATGAACGAGTCGTTCACGACGTCCGGGGGCTAGGAGATCTGCCGGACCGGTTCGCCGTCCAGCAGGTAGTCGAGGTCGATGCGGCCGCCCGCGGCCGCGAGGACCGCGTCGATCGCCAGGTCGACGTCGAGCTTGCGGCCGTGCTGGTCGGCGTACGCGCGCATCAGGTTGCCGACGTGCCGTTCCGGGTTGAGCCATCCCGGCCACCGCAGCGACGCCTGCTTCGCCAGCTTCGTGAAGTCGGACTGGCGCGCGGTCGCCTCCAGCAGCCACTCCAGGTAGACGCGCATCGCGTGGAACGCGGTGTGGCCCGGGGTCGCCACCGGGCCGTGGCCGGGCACCACGGTGCGCGGCCGGAACGTGTCCTGGAGCCAGTCGAGCGCGTCGAGCCAGCCCGGGATCGAGCCGTGCACCGCCACCGGTGTGCTGCCGATGAACACCAGGTCGCCGGTGAACAGCGTGCCCGACCGCGGCTCGTGCACCACCAGGTCGCCCGCCGTGTGCGCGACGCCCGGCACGGCCACCACGTCGGCGGATGCGCCGCCGAGGTCGAGCTGCTGCCAGCCGGTCACCGGCCGTACCGCGTCCGGCTCCGGTGGCTCGAGCACGCCCCAGCGGGTGCAGGTGAAGACGTTGCCGTAGGTCTGCGGACCCGCCTTGACCAGCTCGACGCTGCCTGGCGCGGCCAGTGCCGTTCCGCCGTCGCGGAGAGCGACGCCGAGGCCGTTGTGGTGTTCGCCGTGCGCATGGGTGATCACGACCGTGAGTGCCTGGTCACCGGCGTACTTGCGGACGTCGCGCAGCAGTTCCAGTGTCGCCTGCTCGGTGCCGCAGGTGTCGATCAGCACGACGCCGTCGCTGCCCTGGATCCAGCCGCTGTTCGCGACGAACCACTCGGCCGGGCTCTTCACGTACGCCACCACTCCCGGGCGTGCGTGCCGAAGCGGGACGATGTTCGATCTGACGGCCGGCATGGTGTCCTCCCCTGAACTGACGAAGCGGTTAACGACGGTGGCCGGGCCAGGTTGCGCTTTCCCCGGGAATCTTCGGGGCCGGGAGCCCCTTCGGCAATCCTTCAAATTTCGATCGGTTGAACGGTCGATAATTTTCTCGGACCGATCATCGGCGCAGGTCTTGACAGTCGATCTCGACCGTCCATACTGGTATATACCTTTATGGGAGGGTCCGGGAAACACCGAGGGGGCTTCGCGCTCGCGGGCCGACGGCAGGTCTGAGGGGTCCTACCGTCGGCCGCGCGAAGCCGTTGGTCCGGATGGCCGGTCACGGGCAGTATTGACACAGATACTGGTACGAACCAGTATGTCTCCTTGCCGGCCGGGAGGAGACACATGGCGGGGGAACACGTCCGGATCGACAACCGGCTCATCCACGGTCAGGTCACCGTCGCGTGGACCCGGCGGCTCGGCGTACGCCGGCTGCTGGTCTGCAACGACGACGTCGCCGCCGACGACCTGCAGCGGATGCTGCTCCCGCAGGCCGCCCGCGGCCTGCCGACCGACGTGCTGTCGGTCGCCGACGCGCTGGCCGCACCCGCCGGCCGGGACGTCATGATCATCGCGCAGCACCCCGAGGACGCGTTCCGCCTCGTCGAAGGCGGACTGCGGCCCGAGGTCGTCAACGTCGGCAACGTCGCGCCGCGGCCCGGCGCCACGTTCACCATGGTGACCCGCTCGATCGCGGTCACCGCGGACGAGGCCGACGCCTACCGGAAGCTCGCCGCCGCGGGCATCCCGCTGGTCACCCAGCTGATGCCCCAGGACAAGCCGACCGAATTCGTCCCGTTGCTCGACCGGAAAGGGCTCTAGCCCCGCATGCTCGTCGCGTTGGCCCTGACCATCTGGGCGATCTACTGCACCTACGACGGGCTCGGCCCGTTCCTCATCTACGCCCAGCGCCCGCTGATCGCCGGCTCGGTGGCCGGGCTGATCACCGGGCACCCGCTGCTCGGCCTGCTGATCGGCGCGACGCTGGAGCTGGCGGCGCTGGGCGTCTACACCTACGGCGGCGCGACGATCCCGGACTACCAGACCGGCGCGATCGTGGGCACCGCGCTGGCCGCGGGCGCCGCCGGCGACGTGTCCGCGCAGGCCGCGATCGGGATCGGCGTCGGGCTGCCGGCGGCGATCCTGCTGGCCGCGCTGGACCCGGTCGGCAAGATGGTGACCACCGCGCTGGTGCACCGGGCCGACGGCTACGCCGCCGACGGCAACGCGCGCGGCCTCGCGATGATCCACTGGGTCAGCCTGGTCCCGTGGGTCGCGGTGCGCGCCATCCCGACGTTCCTCGCCGCGCTCGCCGCGTCCGGCGGGCTGGTCAAGGACATCACCGCGAGCATCCCCGCGGGGTTCGTCCAGGGCATGACCCTGGCCGGGTCGCTGCTGCCCGCCGTCGGGTTCGCGCTGCTGCTCGGCATGATGGAGCTGTCGAAGTACTGGTACCTGCTGCTGATCGGGTTCGTCGGGTTCGCCTACCTGCACCTGCCGGTCCTGGGCATCGCGCTGGTCGGCGTCGCGGTCGCGATGCTGTTCGTGACGCTCAAGCGCGACGAGCCCGTGCTCGTGGTGCCCGAGGCCGCGAACGCTGCCGAGGAAAAGTCCGCCGCCGATCCCCGGCTGACCAGACAGGACCTGCGCCGCGCGTTCCGCCGGTACTTCTGGTCGAGCCAGATCTCCTGGAACTACGAACGGATGCAGGCGCTCGGGTTCGCGTACTCGATGGAACCGGTGCTGCGCAAGCTGTACCCGGACAAGGCCGACTACACCGCCGGGCTGCAGCGGCACCTCCAGTTCTTCAACACCTCGGTGCTGGTCGGCGGCCCGCTGATCCTCGGCTCCACGGTCGCGCTCGAGGAGGCCGGCACGCCGAAGTCGGCCGCGAGCACCAAGGTCGCACTGATGGGGCCGATGGCCGGCATCGGCGACACCGTCGTCTTCGCGCTGTACAACAGCATCATCTTCACCATGGGCGCGTCGTGGGCGCTGCAGGGCAACTGGCTCGGCCCGGCGTTCGCCGCGGTGATGGTGCTGGTCCCGTACGCGCTCGTGCGGCGCTGGCAGTTCGGGTTCGCCTACCGCGAAGGCAAGCGGCTGGCCGGGCACCTCGCCGCCGGCGCGCTCGCCCGCGTCGCGCAGGGCGCGACCGTGCTGGGGTTCGTCGTGCTCGGCGGGTTCATCCCGTCGATCGTCAAGGTGGTCACCACGCTGACCTACCGGCAGACCACCACGGTCCAGGGGAAGCCGGTGACGCAGTCGGTCGCCATCCAGGACCGGCTCGACGAGCTGCTGCCCTTCCTGCTCCCGGTGCTGGTCACCGCCGGGGTCTACCTGTTGACGGTCAAGGCCCGGCTGCGGCCGGTCTGGGTCATCGCCATCGTCGTCGTCGCCGGGGTCGTCCTGGGGTGGCTCGGCTGGTTCGTGCCCGCCCCGGCGAAGAGTTCCTGATGCGGCCAAAAGGAGGCCGCCCCCCGAGCGGCACGTAACCGTTGCTACGAAGCCATTCGGCCGTGACTGTGGCCGGATCGGGAACAATCGGCACAGTAGGAGTCCGCCATGACCGTTCCGATCATCCTCGCCGGGCACGGCCGCCTGCCCTCCGGCGTGGGGGAAGCCGCCGAGATGATCCTCGGCCCGCAGGCGCGGCTGAAGATTTGCGAGCTGGGTCCGCACGAGAGCCCGGACGAGTTCGGCGCTCACGTGCTCGCCCTGGCCGGCGACGCCGCCGAGGTGCTCGTCCTCGCCGACCTGCACGGCGGCTCGCCGTTCAACACCGTCCGCGCGCTCGCCGCCGCGCCCGCCACGCGCCCGCGCCTGGAGCTGGTGTCGGGGCTGAACCTGCCGATGCTGCTGGAAGTCCTGCTGCACACGACCGGCGACGTCACCGAGCTGGCCGGGGTGGCTCGCGCCGCCGGCCGCGACGGCGTCGTCGACGTCCTGGAATCGACCTGGTGACCGCCGCGCTGATGCTCGCCGCGCAGGACGTCCGGATCACGCCGGGACCCGGGCACCCGCTCGGCGGCTACCTGGCCCGGCACGGCGTCGCGACCGGCACGCACGACGACCTCGAGGCGTCGCTGATCTGGCTGTCCACCGAGGACGATCCCGGCGTGCTGTGGGTGGCGCTGGACGCGCTGGCGGTCGACGCCGGCCTCACCAGCACCCTGGCCGACGCCGTCGCCGCGGCGGTGGGCATCGGCCCGGAGCGGGTGCTCGTCTGCGCGTCGCACACGCATTCCGGCCCCGAGGGCTGGACCGGGCCGCTGCACCCCGGGCTGCCGGGGCAGCGCGACCCCGGGCTGGTCGGCCGCATGGCGGAGAAGGTCACCGGCGCCGCGTTGCGGCTGCGCGCCTGCCGCGGGCGGGTCCGCGCCCGCTGGCACGCGGGTTCGACCCAAGCCGTCGGCGGCAACCGCTACCGGCCGGACGGGCCGCACGACACGTCGTTCGGGGTGCTCGAACTGCGCCGCGACGACGGCTCCCCGGCCGCGCTGCTGTTCGACTACGCCAGCCACCCGACCGTGCTGGGCCCCGACAACCTCGCCTGGTCGGCGGACTGGCCGGGCGCGACGCGCCGCGAGCTGGCCACGCTGGTCGGGCAGCCGGTCGCGGCCTTCCTGCAGGGCGCGGCGGGGGACGCCAGCTCCCGGTTCGTGCGGCGCGGCCGCAACCACGAGGAGGTCCGCACGCTCGGCGGGCACCTCGCGACGTCGATCGCGCGCACCCTCGCCGAGGCGGGGGCACCGTCGTCACCGGCGGCGACCGGCCCGGTCCGGCTGACCCGCTCCGCGCTGCACCTGCCCTACCGGGACGTGCCGTCCCTGGAGGACAGCGTCGAGCTGCGGGAGGCGGCCGAGGCCGAGTGGCAGCGTGAACTGGCGAGCCACGGCGAGGACCACCCGGCCGTCCGGATCGCGCAGACCCGGTACGAAGGGTGCGCGATGCTCGCCGTGATGGCGGCCAGCAACCCGCCCGCCGGCTGTGCCGAAGTGCCGGTCACGGTGGTGTCGCTCGGGGAGATCGCCTGGCTGCACACGCCGTTCGAGCTGTTCGCGTCGCTGGGGCTGCGGATCCGGCAGGGCAGCCCGTTCCGGCACACGCGGGTGATCGGCTACACCGACGGCTACCTCGGGTACCTGCCCGACGCCGCGGGCCACCGGGAGGGCATTTACGAGTCCTACGTGACGCTGTTCCGCCCGGAGGCCGCGGACGTGCTGGTGGAGCACTGCCTGAAGCAGCTGCGGGCCCACCATCACACCGGCCGGTGTGATTCGGTCCCGGCTCGGGGGGCCTAGGCCGGGCTGCGCCGTGCCTGGGTGAAGACGGTGTAGCGGTCCGCGCGGTAGAGGGACCGGCCCGCCTCGATGACGCCGCCGCTCTGGTCGTGCAGCGTGCCTTCGATGATCAGGCACGGCTGGGTGGCCTCGATGCCGAGCAGGGCGGCGTCACCCGAGTTCGGCAGCACCGCCGAAATCGCCGTGTCGTTCCACTCCGCGTGCACGCCCCAGCGTTCCTCGATCGTGCGGTGCAGGGACTCCGTTTCCCAGTCGAACAGCTCGATGCCCGGGAACCGGTCCACGGACAGGTTGGTGCGCTCGACCGCGAACGGCTCGTTCTCGACGAAGCGGAGCCGTTCGAGCCGGAACACCCGGGCGCCGGGGGGCACGTTGAGCCGTCCCGCGATGCGCGGGCCCGCGCTCTCGACTTCGGCGTGCAGCACCTTCGTCTTCGGCACCACGCCGCGGGCCTGCATGTCCTCGGTGAACGAGGTCAGCATGTCGATGTGCGCCGCCTGGCGTTCCGCGGTGAACGTCGCGGTGCCGTGCTGGCGGTACAGGACGCCGTCCGCGACGAGCCGGTTGATCTCCTGCCGGACGGTGCCGCGGGCGACCCCGAAGTGCTCGGCGAGGAACCGTTCCGACGGCATCAGCCTGCCGGGACCCGCCTCCGTCGCGACGCTTTCCAGGATTTCGCGGAGCTGGTCGCCCTTCGGCCGCCCCGGCTGCAGCGCGTCCGGAAGGCGCAGATCGCTCGCGGCAACGTGTTTCGGACGGGGCATCTCTCCAGTATGTCGCGCCGCGGGGTGGGAGTGACACCCGCCGGTGGGTCAGCCTGTCGCGCGATCGGCCAACCGGGCCAGGAAGCGCTCGGCGAAGGCTTCGCCTGTGACGTGCCCGACAGCCTGGTAGCGGGCGCGGGACTCGCGGGCCGTGCCGTCGGCGAGCCTCGACCGGCCCGCCGCGGCCTCGACCGCGGCCAGCCCCAGCAGGGCCTCCGCCTCGACCACGCGGAACCCGCCCGCCCGGGCCGCGTCGAGCGCCGTCCGCGCGTGTTCGCCGGCTTCGCCCACGCGGCCGCCGGCGGCGAGGACCCGCGAGAGTGTCGCGGACGCCTCCGCCAGCTGGCCCCGCAGTCCCGACTCCGCGGTCAGTTCCCTGGCCTCGCGCAGGACGCGCTCCGCGGCGCCGAGGTCACCCCGGGCCTCCAACGCCCGGCCCAGCGCGATCAGCGCGGCGGCCTCGACCTGCCGGTCGCCGTCGCGGCGGACGCAGTCCAGTGCCGCCTCCGCCGTCGCCACCGCCGCGACGTGCTCCCCGCGGGCGACCTGCAGGGCGCTCACCGCGTTCAGCGCGGTGGCCTCGCCGAAGCTGGAGCCCAGGTCGCGGAAGGCCCGCAACGCCTGGTCGAGGACGTCCCCCGCGTCGGCCAGCCGTCCCGTGGCGAGCAGCACCCAGCCGAGGTCGGCGAGGTTCGCGGCCTCCCAGAACGCGAGGTCCTCCTTGCGGGCCAGCGCGATCGCCTCGACCAGGCAGTCTTCGGCCTGCTCCAGCCGGCCCAGCTGCCGGTAGTGGCAGCTCAGCGAGTTCAGCGCGAGTGCTTCGCCCGAGCGGTTGGCCAGCTCGCGGAACAGCTGGATCGCCCGCCGGCTGTGTTCGACGGCCTCCGCCAGCCTGCCGGTCCACTCCAGCATCGCCCCGAGGTTCGCGACGGCTGTGGCCTCGCACTGCCGCCAGCCGCACGCCCGGCTGGCGAGCACCGCCTTCTCCGAGTGCCGGATGCCCGCTTCGTGCTGGCCTTCGCGGAAGTACGCGCCGCCGATGGACAGGTGCACGAGGGCTTCGGCGGGCTGGGCACCGCGCTCCTGCGCCGCGCGGAGCACGATCGGGGCCAGCTCGAGCCATTCCGCGCGACGGCCGTGGTCGTGGAAGAACCGCCGCAACGCGTCGGCGAGGTACCAGGCGCCGGGGTACGGCCCGCGCGTCGCGGCCTGCCGGAGCGCGGCCGACAGGTTCGGCACCTCGACGTCCAGCCAGGCCACGGCTTCGGCCGCGCCGCCGAAGACGACCGGGCTCGGCGCCGACGGCGCGTCTTCGCGGGGGAGCGCCACGATCCGCGCGCCGAGCAGGGCGACCGCCGCGTCCGCCGCCGCGCAGTAGCCGGTGAACAGCCGCTCCCACGCCGCGTCCCGCGCGGACTCGTCCTCATCGGCGGAGACGCACTTCTCGGCGTAGCGCCGGGCGAGGTCGTGGAACCGGTAACGGCGGGGCGCGTGCGCCTCGAGGAGGTTCGCCGCGATCAGCCCGCGCAGCCGCCGGGTCGCCTCCTCGGCGGGCACCGCCAGCAGGGCCGCCGCCGCGACCGCCGTGAAGTCGGCCCCCGGCACCAGCGCGAGCAGCCGGAACGCGTGCCGCAGCACCGGCGGCAGCGCCTGGTAGGACACCGAAAACGCCTTGGCGACGGCGCTTTCCCCGGACCCGTCGAAGCCGAGCTGGGCCAGCGGGTCGCCGCGCAGCTCGTCGACCAGCTCGCCGATGCCGGCGACGCCGGTGTTCGCCGCGGCGATCCGCAGGGCCAGCGGGTGGTGCCCGCACAGGCGGGCCAGCTCCGCCAGCTCGCCCCGCTCGCCGGCGGCCCGCTCGCCGAGCAGGGCGGTCAGCAGCGCCAGTGAGTCCTCCTCACGCAGCTGCGTGAGGCCCAGCGACCGCGCGCCGGTGCGGGCGACGAGCTCGTCGAGCCGGTGGCGGCTGGTCACCAGCACCCGGCCGGACGACGGCAGCAGCGGCAGCACCTGGGCGGCGTCACGGGCGTTGTCCAGCACCACCAGCGCCTGCCGGTCGGCCAGCAGCGACCGGTAGAGCTTGCTCTGGTCGTCGACGCCCGGCGGCACGTCCCGCAGGTCGACGCCGAGGGTCCGCAGCAGCTGGGCGAGCGCGGCGGCGGGGGTGAGCGGCTCGTCGTCGGCGTCGAAGCCGCGCAGGTTCACGTACAGCTGGCCGTCGGGGTAGCGCTCCCGCGCGGTGTGGGCCCAGTGCACGGCCAGCGCGGTCTTGCCGACGCCGGCGGTGCCCGTGATCACCCAGACGTCGCCGGGTTCGTCGAGCGCGGCCAGCTCCGGCGCCCGGCCGGCGAACCCCCGGACATCCAGCGGCAGTTCGGCGGGCCGCGGCGCGACCGGGGCCGGCGCGGGTTCGTCTTCGCCACGCAGGATCCGCAGCCGCAGGTCCTGCAGGGCCTGGCCGGGTTCGATGCCCAGCTCGTCCACCAGCAGGTCGTGTGCGCGCGTGTATGTCTCCAGCGCTTCCGCACTGCGGCCGCAGCGGTGCAGCGCGAGCATCAGCGCGGCCCGCAGCCGCTCGCGGAACGGGTGTTCGTCGACGAGCTGCCGCAGCTCGCCGACCACTTCGCCGTGCCGTCCCGAAGCCAGCTCCTGCTCGTACAGCTCCTCCAGCACGACGAGCCGGCGTTCGGCCAGTGCCGGGCCTTCGCGCCCGGTCAGCTCCTCGCTCGCCCCGCCGAGCGGGCTGCCGTCCCACAGCGCCAGCGCGGCCCGCAGGTGCGCGACGGCGGCCGGCCCGGCGGTGGCCCTGGCCTTGGCGACCTCGTCGTCGAACACGTCGAGGTCCCGGTCGCCGGACGCGACCTCGATGACGTACCCGGGCGCGCGCCGCACGATGACGTCGCGGCCGAGGAGCTTCCGCAGTTCGGAGATGTGCACCTGCAGCCGCCCGCGGACGCTCGGCGGCGCGTTCTCGCCCCAGGTCAGGTCGATGAGCCGGTCTTCGCTGACCACGCGGTTCGGGTTCAGCAAGAGCGCGGCCAGCACGGACGTCTGCTTCTGGCCGCCGGGACGGACCGGGCCCGTGTCGTGGAGGACCGTGACGGGTCCGAGCAGGCGGTAGCGCACGTGTTGCCCCCCGGAAGGCGGACCGAAGCGGAACGGAAGTGCCGTCACCGACCCTATCCCCGGACGTGACGGAAGGGAGGCCATGGGTGGACAGGGACGACGCGGACCGCTTGTTGTTCGTCTGTTTCCCGGACGCGGGCGAAGCCGCGGGCCGCTACCGGGCCTGGCGCGATCCGCGGATCTCGGTGCAGGTCGTCGAGCTGCCGGGCCGCGGCGAGCGCCGTGACGAGCACCCGTACCGGGACATGTGGCTGCTGGTGGAGTCCTTGTCCGCGGAGCTGGCCGCCGTCCTCGCCCGCCCGCACGTCCTGTTCGGTGCCGGGCTCGGCGCGCTCGTCGCGTACCGCCTGGCGCAGCGGCGGGTGGCCGCGGGGCTGGGGGTCCCGCGGGCACTCGTCGTGGCGCACCAGGCACCACCCGCCCGGGTCGCGCGGGCGGTGCCCGAGCAGGCGGAACGCGCCGACGTGAGCCTGCTGATGAGCGACGCGCACGTGCCGGTGGCGCCGCCGCTGCCGTGCCCGATCCGCGGGTTCGGCGACCCGCAGGTGATGACCGGCTGGGGTGAGCACACGGGCGCCGGGTTCGTGCTCGCCCCGGCGCGGACGCAGGACAGCGCCGCCCTGCTGCGCGACGCCGTCCTGCGTTCGGCCTACCTGATCTCCGCCATGGCCGTGCGGGAGCCGGTGACGGAGGAGTCGCCGCGCTAGGTAGCTTTCACGTGAAAGCTGCGCTCAGGTGCGATCGTCGTGGATCTGTAAGCACTGTTACAACTGGCGCGTGGTCCGGCCATGACTCTGACGCGCGCTCTCGTCCGTCCAGTCCTGTTTCGTCGCGGGCGGCGGGCCGGCCGCGAACTGAGCCGGTGCGTCAGCCGGCCGGGGACGGCGCCAGCTCGAGGGCCTTCTCGGCGCCCTGGATGAGGTCGGCGTAGGTGATCACCTCGACGCGGCTGAGGTGCGCGTTGTAGGTCCGGAGCGTCTCCGGGACGTGCTCGCGGACCTCGGGGTCGCCGACGTGTCCGGGGTGGCCGATGACCACCGTCGCGAACGCGCGACGGCACTCGATGCCCAGTTTCTGCTTGATGCTGTTGCGTTCCTCGTCCAGCTCGCGCAGGTAGTTGAGGGTTTGGCCGACGGCTTTGTTCACCTCGGGGCCGACCACGAAGAATTTGCGGTACGGGATGATGAGATCCCGGATGCAGGCCCGTTTCAGCTCGACGACGTGGAGCGCGCCGTCGGCCCGGATCAGCGGGACGTCCAGCTGGGTCATGACGGCCAGTAGCCGGCGTTTCGTCTTGTCGACGAAGCGGCCGCCGAACATCCACCAGCTTTCCTCGAGGATCCGCTGGAAATCGTTCTCCTTGGCGGCCGGATCCCGGACGACGTCGGAAAGCGCCGTGATCACGTCCCGTTGTTTCGCGGCCTGGATGCCGTCGAGCAGCACCTGCCCGGCGCCGTGCGCGGCCAGGATCTCCGCCGCGTGCGGGGCTTCCGCCAGTGCTTCGGCCAGCTGGGCCAATTGGCCTGCGTCGGCTTCGCCCGTTTGGACCTTCCGGATGACCGCCGAAAGCGGCGCGTCCGGCTCGGTTTGCGGCTCTGCCGTGCCGGACGGCGTGCCGAACCGGGCGGAAAGGAGCCGGTGGAGTTCGCCGATCGCGGCGTCCTCGCACGTCCATTGGCTCGCGCCGGGCCGCAGGTGGAATCCGGAGTGGCCCGGCCGTGGTGACCAGGACTGGGCGACGAGAATCAGTTTTCCGTCGTCGCCACCGGTGGGGACGAACCATATCGTCGCGGTTTTGTAGACGTCGTCGCTTCGGTGGACGACGGCCGTTTCCACGTGCCGCCAATCGTCCTCCGGTGCGGAGTTTTCGATCAGTTTCCTCAGTTCTTCGGCGGGGTCCGGTTCGTCCGGGGTGGAGGTCACATCAGCCAGTCGCGCCGCGAATCCGCGCTGTTACGGCGGTCGGGACCCCGGTCACCTGCGGTGGCGAGATCACCGGAACGAGGACATTCCAGTGGGTTTGTTTCCTTGGTCCAACCACTCCTGTCAGTGGGTCACCGTTCGCGCGCCCGTCACTCTTTCGCGTGACCATGCTGTGACGTATTTCTCGGCAACGTATTTGCGGACCCGGAAATCGTCATCTACAGTCCGGCGAATCACGGCTCGACGAGCCGGATTCCGTGATCGAAAGATTCTTTCTCCAGGAGAGCTATGCCCCATCGCGCCTCGCCCCGCCGGCTCGCCGCGCTCGCTCTCGTCGTCGCCGCACTGCTGAGCGCGTGCAGTCAGCCGAGCCGTTCCGCGGCCGCCGGCGACGTCGAAAAGCCGTCGATCCGCGTCGCGATCTTCCCCGCCGTCGACCTCGCCACCCTGTGGCTCGCCCAGGAAGGCGGGTACTTCAAGGCCGAGGGTCTCGACGTGCAGACCGACGTCGGCGCCAGCGGCCAGGAGACGCTGACCCGGATGACGAACGGCCAGGACGACCTCGCGCTGTCCACCTACACCCTGTTCTTCCTGGCGAAGAGCAGCGGAACCGCGGACGTGAAGCTGGTCAGCGACGCCACCTCGGCGAGCCCGCGCAGCAACGAGATCGTCACCGTGCCGAACTCGCCGGTGAAGACCGTGAACGACCTGGGCGGCAAGCGGATCGCCATCAGCTCGAAGAACGCGGCTTCGGACGTGCTCACCCGGTCGGTCATGCGTGACCACGGCGTCGCGACCGACAAGGTGCAGTGGGTCCCGATGCCGCTGCCCGAAATGGGCGCCGCGCTTGCGCAGGGCCGGGTCGACGCGGCCTACCAGCCGGAGCCGTTCCTCACCCAGGCCGCCAAGACCGCCGGGGCGTACCCCGTGGTCGACGCGGCCAGCGGCAGCACGCAGGCGTTCCCGCTCACCGGCTACGGCGCCACCGCCAAGTGGGCCCAGGAGCACCCGAAGACGGTGCGGGCCTTCCAGCGCGCGATGCTCAACGCCACCCGCGCCGCGGTGGACCGGGCCCGGATCGAACCCCTGGTCGTCCGCAACGCCCGGGTGGACCAGGACATCGCGGGCCTGATGGTGATGCCGGCCTTCGGGTCCACCCTGGACGCCCGCCGCATCCAGCGGGTGCCGGACCTGCTGCAGCAGCTGGATGTTGTCCAGACCAAGATCGACGCCTCCTCGATGATCGCCCCGCAGGCCGGGACCGGCTGAGCGGAGGACGGGCCGCGAAGGGCGGGTGCGCGAACGCGCACCCGCCCTTCTTTGTGCCGTAAGGACTTTCCCCGCCGGGTGGCCTTCGTGAAATTTTCGGACCGGGTAACCGCGCGTCCGGTTTCGGCGGTTCGCACCTTGACACGACCGCCGTCGCAGCCCACCCTCTTCATACCGACCGCGCGGTACGGGTTGGTCCACCTGCTGAGACAGGAGTCATCGATGACACCTCTTGGTGAGGCACTGCCCGGCGAGGACCTGCTTGTGGTCGACGGCCTGACCGTGCGCTTCGGTGGCCTCACCGCGTTGCACGACGTCCGGCTGAGCGTCGACGCCGGCACCGTCGTCGGCGTCATCGGGCCCAACGGCGCCGGCAAGACCACGCTGTTCAACGTCGTCTGCGGGTTCGTGCGGCCGCAGGCGGGCCGCGTGCTGTGGCGGGGAGAACCCCTCGTGCGGCACCGCACCGAACACCTCGCCCGGCTCGGGATCGTCCGGACCCTCCAGGGTCTCGGCCTGTTCCCCGGGCTGACCGTGCTGGAGAACGTGATGGCCGGGGCGGGCCGCCACGCCCGGACCGGCGTGCTGCCGGCCCTGGCCGGAGCCGGCCGTTCGGCGCGCGACGAAGCCGCGTTGGCCGCCCGCGCCCGCGAAACGCTCGGCGAGCTCGGGATCGACGACCTCGCCGACCGGCTGCCCGGCGTTCTTCCTTATGGCGTAAGGAAACGCGTCGCGCTCGCGCGGGCGCTGGTGGCGGACCCGGACCTGCTGCTGCTCGACGAACCCGCGAGCGGGCTCTCGGCCGCCGAACTCGCCGAGCTCTCGACGTTGATCCTGGCCCTGCGGCGGCACATGGCGATCGTCCTCGTCGAACACCACATGGACTTCGTCATGCAGGTCTGCGACCGCGTGGTGGTGCTGAACTTCGGCGAGGTGATCGCGGCGGGCACCCCGGCCGAGATCCAGGCCGACCCCCGCGTGGCCGAGGCCTACCTGGGTGACCCCGCCGAGGAGGCGCCCGGTGCTTGAGATCGAGGAGCTTTCCGTGGCCTACGGCGCGGTCCGCGCGCTCGACGGCGTCGGCATCACGGTCGAGCGCGGCGGGATCACCGCCGTGCTCGGCGCGAACGGCGCCGGCAAGACGACGCTGCTGCGCACGATCAGCGGCCTGCAGCCCGCCCGCGGCGGCCGGATCGCCTGGAACGGCCGGGAACTCACCGGCCTGGCGCCGGACCGCATCGCGCGCGGCGGGATCTCGCACGTGCCCGAGGGCGGCGGCGTGATCACCGAGCTGACCGTCGACGAGAACCTCCGGCTGGGCGCGCTGTGGCGGCGTGACCGCGCCGACCGCGCGGTCGCGCGCACCGAGGTGTACGAGCTTTTCCCGCCGCTGGAAGAACGTTCGGCGAAACCCGCCTCGACGCTCTCGGGCGGCGAGCGGCAGATGCTGGCCATCGGCCGCGCCCTGATGAGCCGTCCGGCGTTGCTGCTGCTGGACGAACCGTCGCTGGGGCTGGCCCCGCTGATCACCGCCCGCATCATGGGAATCCTGCGGGACCTGCGGGCCTCGACCGGGCTCACCGTCGTGCTCGTCGAACAGAACGCGCACAGCGCGTTGTCCATCGCCGACCGCGGGTACGTCCTCGCGCTCGGCCGCGTCGTGGCGGTCGACACCGCGGCGGAACTGCTGGCCGACGACGGCCTCCGCCACGCCTACCTCGGTTTCTGACTTCCCCTCACCAGGAGGTGACCGGTCCGATATGCAGGACTTCTTCGACCTGACCCTCGGCGGGATCTCGGCCGGCGCGGTGTACGCGGCACTCGGGCTCGCGCTGGTCATCATCTACCGGGCCACCAGGGTGGTGAACTTCGCGCAGCCCGCGCTCGCCCTGATTTCGACGTACCTCGCCTACTCGGTCACCAAGTCCTCCGGCAGTTACTGGCTCGGCTTCGCCGTCGCGATCGCCGCCGGGACGGTGCTGGGCGTCGCCACCGAACGGCTGCTGATCCGGCCGCTGCGGCACCGCTCCGAGCTGAGCTCGATCATCGTCACCCTCGGGCTCCTGCTGGTGCTGCAGGCGGTCGCGGGCATGATCTGGTCCAACGAGCCGCTGGCGTTCCCGTACGCCTTCGACTTCCGCGGCCGGTTCTCCGCCAACGACCTGTTCGTGGTGCTGGTGGTGCTCGCCATCGCCGCGCTCGTGCTGGTGGTGTTCAAGTACACGCCGCTGGGCCTGCGGATGCGCGCGGCCGCGTTCGCCCCCGACGTGGCACGCACACTGGGCGTGCGGGTCGGGCTGATGCTCACCTTCGGCTGGGGGCTGGCCGCCGGCGTCGGCTCGCTGGCCGGGCTGCTCGCCACGCCGCCGTTCCTCTTCCCGAACGTGCTGGACGGCGTCTTCGTCTACGCGCTCACCGCGGCGGTGCTCGGCGGCCTCGACAACCCGCTGGGCACCATCGCCGGCGGGTTCGTCCTCGGCGTCGGACTGTCCTATGTGTCCGGTTACCTCGGACCGGAGCTGGTGACGATCGCCGCGCTCGCGATCCTGGTGGTCGTGCTGACGCTGCGGCCGAGCGGACTGTTCGGCCGGGCCAAGGTGAGGCGGGTATGAGCGTGCGCACCGAGCTCCCGGAAACCCCGGTGGAAACACCGAAGCGGCGCCGGGCACTGCCGCCGCTGCTGGTCCACGCGCTGGCCGCGCTGGGCGCGTTCGCCGTCGTCGTCGCGCTGACCCTGGTCACCGACGAGTTCACCAACCTGCGGATCGCGACGATCGGCTACTACCTGATCGCGGTGGCCGGGCTGACGCTGCTCACCGGCCTCACCGGCCAGGTTTCCCTGGGGCACGGCGCGTTCATGTTCATCGGCGCCTACACGGTCGCGTTGCTGGTGCGCCGGGTGCCGTCGTTCCCGCTGTGGGCCGACCTGCTGCTGGCCTCGGCCGCCGGCGGGCTCGCCGGGTTGCTGGCGGGCGCCGCCGCGGCCCGGTTGCGCGGCCCGTACCTGGCCGGGGCGACGCTCGCCCTGGCCGTCGGCCTGCCCGCGCTGACCCGCCGGTTCCCGGACTTCCTCGGCGGCAGCAACGGACTGAGCTTCACCGTCCACAGCAGACCGTCCGGAGTGGCCGTTCCCGAGCTGCGCTGGCAGACCTGGATCGTCTGGCTCAGCGTGCTCATCGCGCTGGTGCTGGTGGTGAACATCGTCCGCGGCCGGCTCGGCCGCGAGTTCCGCGCGGTCCGCGACGACGAGGTCGCCGCCGCGCTCGGCGGGATCGCCGTGGGGCGCACGAAGATCCTCGCGTTCCTGGTCAGCGCGGTCTGCGGTGGGCTCGCCGGTGGCCTGCAGGCGTTCCTGCTCGGCACCGCCGCGCCCGGGTCGTTCACCCCGGCGCTGTCGCTGAGCCTGCTGGCGGCCGTGGTGCTGGGCGGGCTCGGGTCCCTGTGGGGCGCGCTGTGGGGCGCGGTCGCGCTCGTCTACTTCCAGGCCTGGTCCGAGGACCTCGCCGACGCTCTGCACCTGAACACCGACGTGGCCAACAACCTCCCGCTGGCGGTGTACGGCGTGATCCTCATCGTCGTCGTGCTCGCCTTCCCGCGCGGCATCCAGGGTGGCTTCCGAAGACTGGGCACTTCTCTGACCTCGATCCGCCGAGCAAAGGAGAACGATGAGAAGCACTAGGTACGGCGCGGGTTTCGCCGCCCTCGCCTTGGTACTGACCGCGTGCGGCGGCGCGGGCGAAAGCGACGGCGGTGGCGCGAAGACCGCCGACTCGGCCGTCGGCGTCACGAAGGACGCCGTCGTCATCGGCACCCACCAGCCGCTCACCGGCCCGGCCGCGCCCGGGTACAGCCGGATCTCCGTCGGGGCCCGCGCGGTGTTCCAGGCGATCAACGACGGCGGCGGGGTCAACGGCCGCAAGATCGACTACCGCGTCGAGGACGACGGCTACAACCCGACGAGGACCGTCGAGGTCGTCAAGAAGCTCGTGCTGCAGGACAAGGTGTTCGCGATCGTCGGCGGGCTCGGCACGCCGACGCACTCCAAAGTGGTCGACTACCTCAACTCCGAAGGCGTGCCGGACGTGCTGGTGTCGTCGGGCGCGCTCGCCTGGGACAACCCGCAGAAGGCGCCGATGACTTTCGGGTACCAGGTGGACTACGCCCGCGAAGGCAAGATCCAGGGCAAGTACGTCAAGGACACCTTCGCCGGCAAGAAGATCGGGTACTTCACCCAGAACGACGACATCGGACGGGACACCCAGGCCGGGCTCGACCAGTTCCTCAAGGACCAGACCGTCGTCCGGCAGGGTTACGACACCGCCAACACCGACGTCACGCCGCAGCTGTCCGCGCTCAAGGCGGCGGGCGCCGAGGTCGTCGTCTGCGAGTGCATCCCGGCGTTCACCGCGCTCGCCATCCTGTCCGCGGCGAAGATCGGCTACCACCCGCAGTTCGTCGTCAGCAGCATCGGCGCGGACCCGGCGACGCTGTCCGGGCTGTTACAGGACTTCGCCCGGCGCGGCGGCGCCAGCGTCTCCAGCGCGCAGCTGCTGGCCGGCCTGATCGGCACCGGCTACCTGCCGGACGTCGCGCTGACTTCGGACCCCTGGGTCGCCTACTTCAAGGGCATCCACGACAAGTACATCCCGAAGGAGCAGCTCACCAACACGCTGTTCTACGGCATGGTGCTGGCCTACACGTTCGCGCAGGCGCTGAAGGCGGCGGGCCCGGACCCGACGCGGCAGAAGCTCGTCGACGCGATGAGCTCCGGCGCCCTCAAGGGGCCCGGGCTGACACCGTTCGGGTTCTCGAAGGACTCGCACTCCGGCTACACCGGCGCGTACGTGTTCAAGATCAACCCGGACACCACGACGACGGTGCTCCAGCCACCGGCCGTCACCGACCGGGGCACCGGCGCGATCACGCCGTACACCGGTGAGCGCGCCACTCCGGAGCAGGTGAACCCGCAGGGCAAGTGAGGATCGGGCCGGGCTCGTGGCGGGCCCGGCCCGCCCCGCTCACTCGAATAGGGTGACGACATGACGGTCAGGGAGAAGGTCGTGCGGGCGGCGGTGCGCCTGTTCGCGGAGAAGGGGTTCGAGGCCACCACGGTCCGCGAAATCGTCGAAGTGGCCGGTGTGACCAAAGGCGGGCTGTACCACTACTTCGAGTCCAAGGACGACCTGCTCTTCGAGATCTACGCGGCCATGCTGCGGATGCAGACCCGGCGCATGGAGACGATCGCCGAATCGGACCTCCCGCTGGCGGAACGGCTGCACGCGATCATCGCCGACGTCGTGGTGACGAGCATCGCCGACCTCGACGCGGCAACCGTGTTCTTCCAGTCGTTCCCGCTGCTGGAAAAGTCCAAACAGGTCCAGGTGCGCGCCGAGCGGCGCACGTACCACGAGCGGGTGCGGGACCTCGTCTCCGAAGGCCAGCGCACCGGCGTCTTCCGCGCCGACGTCCCGGCCGACCTCGTCATCAACTACCACTTCGGCGCCATCCATCGGCTGGGCATGTGGTACCACGTCGAAGGCGAGCTGTCGGGGGAGCAGGTGGCCGGCCACTTCGCCGACCTCATGCTGCGCAGCCTCCGTCCTTAGTGGACGTTGTACGCGCTCACCCGGAAAGCCGTGAATGGCACATTGAGGGACTTCAAGTCCCTCAATGTGCCATTCACGGCTTTGACCGCGAGCCCCGTGCTAGCCCGCGTCGCGGCCGAGGTAGGCCAGTACTGCCAGCACTCGCCGGTGCCCGGCGCCTTCGTCGGACGGCAGGCCGAGTTTCGCGAAGATGTTCCGGATGTGCTTGAGCACGGCGCCGTCGCTGACCACCAGGAGCTCGGCGATCGTGCTGTTGTTGTAGCCCTCCGCCATCAGCCCCAGTACTTCGCGCTCCCGGGCGGTCAACGACGCCAAGGGATCCGCGGTGCGGCGGCGGCCCATCAGCCGGCCGATCACCTCGGGGTCCATCGCCGTGCCACCCTTCGCGACCCGCTGGAGCGCGTCCAGGAACCGCTCGACCTTGCCGACGCGCTCCTTGAGCAGGTAGCCGACGCCGCCGACGCCGTCGGCGAGCAACTCGACCGCGTAGCTCGTCTCCACGTGCGCCGACAGCACCAGCACCGGCAGGGCCGGGTGGATCTCGCGAGCGCGCACGGCCGCGCGCAGGCCCTCGTCGCGGTGGGTCGGGGGCATGCGGACGTCCATCACCACCGCGTCGGGCCGGTCGCCCTCGATGAACGCCAGGAAGTCCTCGGCGTTGTCGAACGCGGCGGCCACTTCGATGCCCGCCGTCTTCAGCAGCAGGGCGAGGCCTTCGCGCAGCAGCGCGTCGTCCTCGGCGATCACGACCCGCATGGCAGCTCCACTCGCAGCACGGTCGGCCCACCGGGTGGGCTGGTCAGGGTCAGGGTTCCGTCGAAGGCTTCGGCGCGGCGGCGGATCCCGGCGAGCCCGCTGCCGCGCGACTCGTCGGCGCCGCCGCGGCCGTCGTCGCGGATTTCCAGGCACAGCACCGAAGCCGTCCCGCCGAGCGTGATGTCCACTTGGGACGCGTCGGCGTGCTTGGTCACGTTGGCCAGCGCCTCCGCGACGACGAAGTACGCGGCCGCCTCGACGGCGGCCGGGCGGCCGGTCTCGGCGGCGACGTCGACCGTGGCCGGCACCGGGCTGCGCTCGGCGAGCGCGCGCACCGCCCCGGCCAGGCCGCGCTCGCTCAGCAGCGGCGGGTGGATGCTGCGCACCACCGTGCGCAGCTCGGCCAGCGCGTCGGTCGCGGTGTCCTGCGCCTTGACCAGCAGGTCGCGCACGGTGGCCGGATCGCGGTCGTACAGCTGGCCGGCAATGCCCAGCTGCAGGACGACCGCCGCGATCCGCGCCTGCGTGCCGTCGTGCAGGTCACGCTCGATGCGCCGCAGCTCGGCCCCGTGCGCCTCCAGCGCGGCGGCGCGGGTCGCGGTCAGCTCGGCGACCCGGTCCGCCAGCACGACGCCGGGGGCGGGGGCGAGCAGCTTCCGGGCGGTGCGGGCCTGCCACCAGGCGACGCGCGGCAGCTGCAGCGTCGCCGCGACCATGGCGGCGGCCACCAGCAGGTCCAGCGCGGCCCGTGGCCAGGAATCCACCACGATCCCGAGCGAGCCTTCGATCCCGCCGGGGACCAGCGGCCAGACGAAGACCGTGATGACCTGCTGGACCGCGCCCAGCGGCAGGCCGAAGGCCAGCGCGCCGATGATCAACCCGGTCGCGGCGTGGATCGCGAGCCACGCGAGGTCGCGGCGGGTGGCCGGGTCCTTGAGCGGGGAGCCGTCCCGGTACGGCTCGGGGATCGGTTCGCCGAGCTTCCGCGCGGCCCGGCGGCGGTCGGCCCCGACCGGCCACCGCGACAGCCGGATCATCGGCGCCAGTGACGGGATCCCGATGCCGACCGGGCACAGCAGCAGGACGGCGAACAGCCCGGCGAGGGCGAACAGCGACAGCAGCGACGTGCCGGCGCCGACCACGAGGTAGCGAACCGCCGACCAGCACTCGCGCAGGCGGGTCGTCATCACGGCAGTGTCCCACCCCACCACCGTGGTGGTGCTGGCGCTACCCCCGATCCACCCCTCCACGGGATCGAACGCGCGGCCGCACCGACCTAGTTTTCCTTACGACGCAAGGATGAGTTTTAAGGGGACAGAGATGACCACAGCGAGCGCATACGCGCTGGAGCTGACCGAGGTGCGGAAGGTGTACGGCTCCGGCGACGGCGCGGTCACCGCGCTGGACGGGGTGTCGGCGGGGGTGGCGCGGGGGACGTTCACCGCGGTGATGGGGCCGTCCGGCTCGGGGAAGAGCACCTTCCTGCACTGCGCGGCCGGTCTCGACCGGCCGACGGCGGGGCGGGTGCTGCTCGGCGGCACCGAGATCGGCAGGCTGAAGGAAAACGAGCTGACCCGGCTGCGGCGCACCCGGATCGGGTTCGTCTTCCAGGCCTACAACCTGCTGCCGTCGCTGAACGTGCTGCAGAACGTCACGCTGCCGCTGCGGCTGGCCGGCGTCAAGCCGGACCCGCGGTGGCTGCGGGAGATCGTCGACGGCGTCGGGATCGCGAAGCGGCTGGAACACCGCCCGGCGGAGCTGTCCGGCGGGCAGCAGCAGCGCGTCGCGATCGCGCGGGCGCTCGTCACCCGGCCCGAGGTGGTGCTGGCCGACGAGCCGACCGGCGCGCTCGACACCCGCACCGCGCGGCAGGTGCTGGACCTGCTCCGCGCGATCGTCGAGGGGATGGGGCAGACCGTCCTGATGGTCACCCACGACCCCGTCGCGGCCTCGGCCGCGCACAGCGTCCTGTTCCTGGCCGACGGCAAGCTGGCCGGCCACCTCCCGCACCCCACCCCCGAGCGGGTGGCGGAGCGGATGACGCACCTCGGGGAGTGGTGACCGTGCTGACCCTGGCCTGGCAGACGATCCGGAGCCGGCTCGGCGGGTTCGCCGGCGCGTTCATCGCGATCCTGTGCGGCACCGCCCTGGTGGCGGCGTGCGGGGTCCTCATGGAGTCCGGCCTGCGGGCCGGCGTCCCCACGCAGCGGTACGCCGCCGCGGCCGTCGTCGTCGGCGGCGCCCAGACCGTCCGGCCCCCAGGTGCCGACGCGCTTTCCTTCGAGCAGGTCGGCGAGCAGCCTTCGGTCCCGGCCGCGCTGGCCGGGCGGATCGCCTCGGTGCCCGGGGTGCGTTCCGCGGTGGTGGAGCAGAGCTTCCCCGCGCAGGTCGTGGCCCGCGACGGGCAGCTGCTCGGCGGAAGCGGGTCCCTCGGCCACAACTGGGACGCGGCCGTGCTGGCGCCGTTCACCCTGCGCGGGGGCGAGGCACCCGCGGCCGCCGGCGAGGTCGTGCTGGACGCCGACCTGGCGCGCCGGGCCGGCGTCGGCATCGGCGGGCAGGTGCGGATCACGACCCGGTCGGTGCCGGCGACGTTCAAGGTGAGCGGCGTCGTCGACAGCGTGCCGCGCCAGTCGGCGTTGTTCTTCACCCCGGAACGGGCCGCGGCGCTGGCCGGGCAGCCCGGCCGGGCGCGCGCGATCGGCGTCCTCGCCGGCCCCGGCGTGACGCCGGAGACCCTGGCCGGCCGGGTGCGGGCGGTCGCGGACGGCGCTGAGGTCACCACGGGCGTCGAGCGCAGCAGCGTCGAGTTCCTCGACGTCAGCCAGACGCGCACGCTGCTGCTGACGATCGCCGGTTCGTTCGGCGGCTTCGCGTTGCTGGTCGCGGTGTTCGTGGTGGCGAGCACCCTGGCCCTGACCATCAACCAGCGCCGCCGGGAGTTCGCGCTGCTGCGTGCGGTCGCGGCCACGCCGAAGCAGATCCGCAAGCTCATCGGCACCGAGACGACGCTGATCGCGCTGGTCGCGGGCGTGCTGGGCAGTGCGCTGGGCCTGGCGGTGGCCTCCGGGCTGCGGGACGCGTTCGCCGCCATCGGCGTGATCCCGGCCGACTTCGGGCTGGCGATCAGCCCGCTGCCGCTGCTCGCCGCGGTGCTGCTCGGCCTGGGCGCGGCCCGGCTGGCGGCCTGGGCGGCGTCGCGGCGGCCGTCGTCGATCCGGCCGGTCGAGGCGCTCGGGGAGGCCGCCGTGGAGCGGCGCGAACTCGGCCGCGGCCGGCTGCTCACCGGCTGGGGCCTGGTGCTCGCCGGCTTCGGCGGCGCGCTGGTCCCGCTGTTCCTCCGCGGCGACATCGCGGCCGCGGCGTCCTCGATGGCGACGCTGGTCGTCGTCGTCGGGCTGGCCGTGGTGGGCCCGCAGGTGACCGGGCTGGTGGTGCGGTTCCTCGCGCCGGCGCTGGCGCGGGTGTGGCGGATCAGCGGCTACCTGGCGGGCGCGAACGCCCACGCCAACGCCCGGCGCGTCGCCGCGGCGGTGACGCCGCTGATGCTCGCGGTGGCGTTCGCCCTCGCCACGTTCTACGGCCCGCTGGCCGCCTCGGCGGCCGCCGAGCAGCAGACCGCGCGGTCGACGACCGCCGACTACGTGCTCGCGGGCCCGGGCGGCGTCTCCCCGGAGGTCGCGGAGGCGGCCCGGCGGGTGCCCGGCGTGGCGGCGGCGACGCCGGTGGTGCGCACGTCCGTGATCACCGCGAGCAAGCTGGGCGACAGCGTCGAGGTCCAGCGGACACCGGCCCAGGGCCTGGCGGCCGAGCAGGCGGGCGGCGCCCTCGAACTGGGCGTCGACGCCGGGAAACTCACCGACCTGACCGGCGACACCGTGGCACTGAGCCGTTCGGAAGCGGATTGGCTGGACAAGAAGCTCGGCGACGAGGTCGAGTTCTACTTCGGCGACGGCGTCCCGGCGAAGCTGCGGCTGGTGGCGACGTACACGCACGACCTGGCGTTCGGCGACTTCGTGCTGCCGGTCGCGCTGGCCCGCGAGCACATCGGCGGCCGGCTGGACGACTCGGTCCTGGTCCGGCGCCAGCCGGGCGCCGACGCGGCCGCGGTGGCCACGGCGTTGCGGGCGCTGCCCTACCCGGGCCTGGCGCTCACAGCACCGGCATCGGCCGCCCCGGAAGGCGGCGAACGGCAGGTGCAGTTCTACCTCAACCTGGTGGCGGCCGGCGTCATCGTCGGGTACCTGGCGATTTCCGTGGCCAACACGCTGGTCCTGACGACCGCGCAGCGAAGCCGGGAGTTCGCGTTGCTGCGCCTGGTCGGAACGACGCGTCGTCAGGTGACCCGCATGATGCGGCTCGAGGCACTTGTCACGGTGGGGATCGCCATGGCACTGGGGACGCTGGTGGCCCTGGTGCCGTTGGGACTGCTCAACATCGGCCTGCGCGGCAACGTCGTTCCGGCGGGACCACCGTCCGTCTACTTCGGAATCATCGGCGGCGCGGCACTGCTCGGGATGGTGGCGATCGGGGTGGCGACACGGGTGACGCTGCGGGCCCGGCCGATCGACGCGATCGGCGTGCACGAGTAGCCGGGATTCACGGATCGAGTCCCGCGGGCCAGAGCCCGAGCCGGCCGAACTGGGTGCGGACGTGGTCGTGCAGGGGCCCGTCGAGTTCGGCGACGAGCGCGATGGTCTGGCGGGACTCGTTCCACGCTTCGGCCTGCCGCCCCGTGGCCGCGAGGGACCGAACCAAGGCCACCAGCGCGCGGACGGCCTGGCCGCGGTCGGCGGACGAGCGGGAGATGCCGAGTGCTTTCCGGGCGTACAGCAGGACGTCACCGTGTTCGCCGGCGTCGCAGCTGGCCTCGCTCAGCTCGACCAGCGCGGCCAGCGTCCGCCCGTGGTCCGCGGGGTGGCGGTCGTGCAACGTGACCGCCTCGGTCAGGAAGCGGATGGCCTCCGTCGTCCGGCCGGCCCGGCGGCTCAGGAGACCGAGCTCCAGCGCCATGGCGGCGTGCCGCCGGTGGTCTTCGAGCTCGGTGTACAGCAGTTTCGCCTCGGAAAGGTGCCCCGCCGCCTCCTCGAGCCGTTCCCTTCGGCGAAGGTGGGCGCCGAGTTCGCCGTGCACCGCCGCGCATTGGGCGGGTTCGTTCAGGCCGGCCTGGAGTTCCAGGGCCTGGCGCAGGCACGACTCGGCGTAGGCCGGATCGCCGGAGTCCTCCGCGTGGCGGGCGAGCAGGAGCAGGACTTCGGCCGACGACCGGTCGTCGCGCGTGATGCGGAAGATCGTGATCGCGAGCTGGAGCGATTCCTCGGCGGCCATCGGATCGCCGAGTGCCCCGTGAACGCGCGCCAAGGTGGTCAGGGCCTGGCCTTCGGCGCCGAGGTCGTTCGCGGCGCGGGCGGCCAGCAAGACGGCTTGGGCGGCTTCGCGCCACCCGCTGCCCGCGAAATCGAGGTGCGGCCGGAGCAGCCGCAGCAGGGTCACCGCCCGGGCGAGGTCACTGCCGGCCGCGCGGTGGATCGCGGCGGCCAGGTACGCCTCCTCATCGGTGAGGAACGTCTTGGCCTCGGCGAAGCCGGGAAGGTGACGGGCCGGATCCGCGATGCGCCACCGGCTCGGCGCCAGGGCTTCGGCGGCCTCCCCGACCCGGGCGATGTACCAGTCGAGCAGCCGCGCCTGCGCCCGCGAGCGGTCGGCCGGCGGATCTTGCGCGAGCGCGAGGCGTTCGCCGGCCGCCCGGGTGAGCGCGTCCATCCGGAACCGGCCGTTTTCCCTGCTGACCAGGTATCGGGCGCCCAGTTCGGCGAGCGCGCCGCGGGTGGTTTCGGCGTCGGTCCCGTCGAGGGCGTGCACCGCTTCCGCGCCGATGCCGGACTCGACGTGGAGGGCGAGTGAACGGAACAGCTGGGCGGCGTGCGGGCCCAGCGCGTCACAGGACCACAGTATCGAGGTGAGGATCGTTCCCGACGCGAGTTCTCCGGCCAGGAGCAGCTCGGCGAGGCTCGGTGGTTCCCCGGAGCCGGGCAGGAGCTCGGCGAGGGTGCGGATGGCTTGCGGGGTCCCCCCGGTGAGCGCGACGACCGTGGCCGGCTCGGGAAGCGCGACCGCCGGGTCCGGCAGCAGCCCGGCGAGGAGCCGGGCCGCCTCGGTCTCGGTGAACCGCGCGACCTCCAGCCGGTAGGCGCCGTGGTGGGTCACGAGGTCGCTCAGCCGGTGCCGGCTGGTCACCACGACAACGCACTGGGCGCTGCCCGGCAGCAAGGGCACGACTTGCCCGGAATCCCGCGCGTTGTCGAGGAAGAAAAGCGCCCGGCTGTCGTCGAGCAGCGTGCGCAGCATCGCCGTCCGGGCGCTCAGGCTCGCGGGCATCGCCGGCGCCGTGACGCCCAGGGCGTCGAGGAACTCGCCGAGGATGTCGCGCGGATCGCGCGGCGGGCCGCTGCCGTGGCCGGAGAGGTCCGCGTGCAGCTGGCCGTGGGGGAACTGTTCCCGGATGCCGTGCGCCCAGCACAGTCCCAGCTCGGTCTTGCCGACCCCGGCCGGGCCGGTGATGGCGACGATCAGCGTCGCCGGCGAGCCGCCGACGCGGGAGCGCAGGAGCAGCTCGTCGAGCCGGGCGAGATCGTCGGAGCGACCGACGAATCCGCTGACCCGGGACGGCAGCTGAGCGGGCGGCAGGGCGCGCAGGGCGGCCTGGGTGCGGTGGAGGTCCGCCGGGGCCAGCGCGTCCCGGGACTGCAGCAGCCGCCGGTGCAGTTCCTGCAGTTCGCGGGCGGGCCCGGTACCGAACGACCGGGCGGAGCGGTCGTAGACTTCTTTCCAGTAGGCGTCGAATTCTTCGTAGTGGCCCAGCCCGTCGAGCGCGATCAGCCGCTGCCCGATGTAATCGGTGTCGAATTCGTGCTCGACCATCGCGAAGTCGAGGATCCGCAGCACCTCGCGGAAGCGGCCGCGTTCGAGTTCGACGGCGCACAACGCCTGGTACCCGGCGACGCGGTCGTAGCGGTCGAGGTCTTCGCGCTTGCGTTCCATCCAGAGAGTGCCGAGGTCTTCGACGACGGGCCCACGCCACAGGTCCATCGCTTCCCGCAGGGCGGCCGCGGCCTCGTCCAGCCGCCCGGCCCGTCGCGCTATCCCGCTGTCGCGGACGAGGGCTTTGAACCGTGCGTAATCGAGTTCTTCGTCCCCGGGCAAGAAGAGGTAGCCGCCGCGCTGGGTGACGATCCGCGCCGACACGCCGTACCCGCGCAGCGCGGCCCGCAGCCGGCTGACATAGGCCTGGAGGTCTTTCTTCGCGTGGGCGGGCGGGTTGTCGTCCCAGAGCGCTTCGGTGACCGTGCCGAGGCTGACCACCTTGCCGTGGTTGAGCATCAGCACACCCAGCAGCGAACGTTCTTTCGCGCGCCCGAGCGCGACTTCCCGGTCGCCGAGCCGGAGCTCGACGGCCCCGAGGATCCGGAACTCCATCGGGCTTCCTCGTCCACCCCTGGCCTGCCGGCAAGGACTTTCTCGACCAGCACAGTAACCCGCGGAGCACCGCGGTTCAGCGCAGGTCAACCGGCTGTCAAGAATTTGTCCAGCAACCGGCAACCGAAGCGTCAACCACCGCCGTTCACGATCATCCCGGCCCGAGTGGCCCGGTGGAGGGAGGTCGGAATGTCGTGGAGGGACTGGACCGGATGGCTGCGGCAGCGCCCGGTGCCGTGCAGCCCGGCCGAGCCGGTGACGGATCCGGTGCACCACACCATTCTGGCGCTCGTCATCGAGGGATTTTCCGCGCCCGACCGGACGACGATGCACCGGCTGGCGCAGCGGGCGGGCCTTTATCACGTGGCCCAGCAGGCGCTGCTGGCCGGCGGAGTGGAATGGGAGGACTGCCATTGGGCCGACCTGGGCGACGGCGTGCTCGTCCTGGTGCCGGCAGGCTATCCGAAGGCCGTGTTCAGCGAGGTGCTGCCGGGTGAGCTCACGGCATCGCTGGCCGTCCACAACGCTTCCCACCGGCGTCCGGAACGCATCCGGTTGCGCGTGGCCCTCCACGCGGGAGAGGTGAGTTACGACGTGCACGGCACAGCCGGGGCGGCGATCGTGCACACGTTCCGCCTGCTTCATTCGCGGGTGATGGCGAACGCGGCGGCGCACGCGGGCGGGGACCTCGCGGTGATCGCGTCGGCGTGGTTCTACGACGAGATCATCCGCCACAGCCCGGTCAGCAGGCCGGACCTGTTCCGTCAGGTACGGGTCCAGGAGAAGGAAACCGCGGCCTGGGGCTGGGTTCGCCTGCTGGGACCGGGCGAAGGAGCGCGGCGCCGGACGGCCGGGTGAGGGTGCCCGGTGTCTCCCTCACCCGGCTTTGACTTACTGACTCGACGTCAGACGTCCTACGGCGCGCAGGAAGGACGTCCAGGATGCGGGCGGAAACTCGATGACAGGCGAGTCGGCGCAGCGGTTCTTGCTGTCCCGGACGGCGGCGCAGCCGGAGGCGAAACGAACTTCCACACAGCTGCCACTCGCATTCGAGTGGCTGCTCTTGAACCAGTCGGAACGGTGGGACGCGGCGGTGTAGGAACAGAACTTGTCCACGTGAGCTCCTCGGCTTGGGTGCGGGGCATTCTCATGGATGTTCTGGCTTTTCGGGCACGACGGCAAACCCCGCGCAGGGACGACCTCCTGCGGGGGACGATGGGCGGGGGGTGGTGTGCCGGAGGCCGGGACGAGGGTTTGTGGTCGCACCCTCGTCCGCGCGCCTCAGGTGTTCGAGCTCAGGAATCGTCCCGTGTCATGATGGCGAGGAATGATGTCCAGGCCGCGGGGGCGAATTCGATGACCGGGGAGTCGGGGCGGCGGTCCTTGCTGTCCCGGACCAACGTGGCATCCGTGGTGAACCTGGTTTCGACGCAGCTTCCGCCGGCATTCGAATAGCTGCTTTTGAACCACCCGGTGAGGATGCGCGAATTGGTGGCCATGAATTCCACGGTAATCGATTTCCTTGCTGTTAGGGTAACAAAAGTCACCGGCTGGCCCTCTTGTCGAGGGCCAGCCGGCGTGTCCGGTACCCTACCGGTGTGAGTCCCCTTGCTCTATGATGTCCGCGTGGCGTGTTTGCGGCGAGGTCAACTCAACTCTCTGATGCAGTTGTCGACCTTCTCCAGGGTCGCGTCCTTGCCGAGGGCGAGCCGGTAGGCGTCCTCGAACGTGGTCGTAAGGTTCCTGACCTGCGTCGGGTCGTCGATGATGCCCCAGCTGGTGACAGTCTCCTGCCAAGCCAGGGTGGGCAGTTGCGGGTTGTCGAAGTCGATGAGGACGACGGTGGCTCCGCCGAAGAGGCCGCACGCCGTTGCGGTGAACGGGATAACCCGGATGTCCAACTTGGACGGATATCGCTCGATCAGGGTCGCGAGGTGCCTGAGCTGATCCCGCAGTACACGCGGGCCGCCGATTTGCTGGCGTAGACTCGCTTCGCTGATGACCGCCGTGAAGGTAAACGCATCGTTTTCGTCCAGGAGACGGGCTTGGCGGCGCAGTCGGACCTCCACGCGCTGGTCGACCTCGACCGGGCGCATGGTCACGTCGGGCATCATGATCGCCCTCGTGTAGTCGGCGGTCTGGAGCAGGCCGGGAATCAGCAGATTTTCGTAATCGCGGATTCCTCGGGCGCCTTGTTCCAATCCGTACAGTCGTTGGATCTCGTTGTCGAAAAGTGCAGAGTACCGTGTCCACCAGCCGCGTTCCTTGGCCGCAGTGCGCAGGGCCAATAGTTCTTCTTTCTCCTCGTCGTCGAATTCGAACAGCTCGATTATCCTGGCGAGGCTTTCTTGGGAAAGGATCTTGCGTTCGTTTTCGACGGCGGACCAGTAATTGCGGGTGAAACCCAGTGTTTCGGTGATGGTCCTGACCTCGACGCCCAGTTGCTCACGACGCCGTTTCAGCCGGAGCGCGAGCTCCCACGAGGCGACGACGGGAGACTGGGGCGCTGACACGTCGGCGCTCCGCTAGCGTCCGATGTGGCCAGGTGCAGGCCAGGTCGTCGTCCGGCTCGGGACACCCATGTTCACGACCTTCTGCAAGGGCAGGCGCAGCTGCGATGGGGACGGGACGTTGCGTGGTTACGGTAACCGAACGATGCTACCAGTGTGCTCCCGGCATCCCGTTCGGTTGACTACGCTGAGGATAGGACACGAGCGCACTGCGCCACATCCCGACGCGCGCTCGATCGGCTGATTCTCGGCAAAGGAACCCCCGATGCCCGATCCCGAAGCGGCGAGGCCGCCGCTGCCCCGGCCTGGAGGCCGGACGCGCGCGTCCGAGCGCGTGCGGACCGGCGCCGTCGGGATCGCGCCCCTGCACGGGGCGAGGGCGGTGGATTGGCAGGGCAGCGTCGAGCTGGACACCGCGCACTGCACCGTGGTCGTCGTGGACGTCGAAGCGTTCGGCAGACGCCTGAATCCGAATCAGCTGCGAGTCCGGCAGGGGATGTATCGATCATTGGAACGGGCATTCGCCACCGCCGGCATTCCGTGGGGCGCCTGTCGCTATTCGGATCTGGGCGACGGCGTGCTCGTGCTGGCCCCCGCGGAAATCCCCAAGACTCTGTTCGCCGATTTGCTTGTCGGCGCACTCGCCGACGAACTGGCGATTCACAACGAGGTTCATCCGGCGCCGGAACGGTTCCGGCTCAGGCTGGCACTGCACGCCGGCGAGGTGTCCTCCGACGAGCACGGCGTGACCGGCTCGTCGATCCTGCACGCCCAGCAGCTGGTGGACGCGCCGGAGCTGAAGCGGGCGCTGGCGGACGCCGCGGCGGTGCTGGCGGTGATCGCCTCGGACTGGTTCTTCGGTGAGGTCGTCAGGCACAGTGAGCGCGCCCGGGCCGAGGACTACCGAGCCGTCTCCGTCGCGAGCGGTGCCGGACCGGCGGCGGCGTGGATCCGGCTCGTCCCCGCGCCGGCGGTCATCCGGCGGCGCGGTCTGCGCCGCGCCCGGCGGGACCGCTCCGCCTGACCCGCGCAGCAGCCGCGGCACTTCCCGTCACCCCGGTCGAAACTTTCCGAAAGTGATTGCCCCGCCGCCCTCGGTGATCACATGCTTTCTCCGACGCCAGGCCTCGACGAGGAGGAAGAATGCGTACCAAGAACCGCTTCAGGGTGTTCGCCGGTGGGGCCGCGCTCGCGGTGATCGCCGCGTTGGTGCCCGGGGTGGCGCGAGCCGATACCGTCATCACCACCAACCAGACCGGCACCAACAACGGGTATTACTACTCGTTCTGGTCCGCCGGTGGCGGCTCGGTCTCCATGACGCTCGGCTCCGGCGGCAACTACCGCACGAACTGGAGCAACGTCAACAACTTCGTCGCCGGCAAGGGCTGGAGCAACGGCAGCCGCCGGAACGTGAACTACTCCGGCAGCTTCAACCCCTCCGGCAACAGCTACCTGTCGCTCTACGGCTGGACGTCCAACCCGCTCGTCGAGTACTACATCGTCGACAACTGGGGCAGCTGGCGGCCGACCGGGACCTACAAGGGCACCGTGACCAGCGACGGCGGCACCTACGACATCTATATGACCACCCGCTACAACGCGCCGTCCGTCGAAGGGAACAAGACCTTCAACCAGTACTGGAGCGTGCGGCAGCAGCGGCGGACCGGCGGCACCATCACCACCGGCAACCACTTCGACGCCTGGGCCCGCGCCGGCATGCGGCTCGGCAGCTTCAACTACTACATGATCCTTGCGACGGAGGGTTACCAGAGCAGCGGCAACTCCAACCTGACGGTGGGCTGACCATGCGACCTCGCAGCACCTTGCCGGCCGCCGCCGCGATGGCCGTGGCGGCGATGGCCGTGGCGGGGACCGTCGCCGTCACCCCGGCGCACGCCGCGACGTGCAACGGGTACGTCGGTCTCACCTTCGACGACGGGCCGTCGAACGCCCACACCCCGGCCCTGCTGAACGCGCTGCGGCAGAACGGGTTGCGGGCCACCATGTTCAACGAGGGCCAGTACGCGGCCGCGTACCCGGCCCAGGTCCGTGCCGAGGTCTCCGCCGGCATGTGGGTGGGCAACCACAGTTACACCCACCCGCACCTGACCCAGCAGAGCCAGGCGCAGGTGGACTCCGAGATTTCCCGGACCCAGCAGGCGATCTCGGCGGCCGGCGGCGGCACGCCCCGGCTGTTCCGCCCGCCGTACGGCGAAACGAACGCGACAGTCCAGGCGGTGGAGGCGAAGTACGGCCTCCGGCAGATCATCTGGGACGTCGACTCGGGAGACTGGAACAACGCGAGCGTCGACGCGATCGTCGCGGCCAACGCCCGGCTCACGAACGGGCAGGTCATCCTGATGCACGAATGGCCGGCCAACACCCTGGCCGCGATTCCCCGGATCGCCCAGACGCTGAGCAGCCGCGGGTTGTGCTCGGGGATGATCTCGCCGCAGACCGGGCGGGCGGTCGCCCCAGGCTGACAGGAGCGGTGGTGCGGCGGTTCCGGTGCCGCCGCACCACCTTTCCTAGTTCACGTACCAGTCGACGCGCGCCGAGGTTTCAGTGAAGGTATAGAGATCCGCGCACACCGTGTGGGTCACCAGAAGCCCCGTGTCGCGGCAGAACCGTTCGATCCTCCGGTCGCCGGCCGACGGCGCGGGGATGAAGTCGCGGGCCGTGAGGTGCGCGCGCAGGACGTCGGCGGCGTAGTCGCCGGTGACGGCCATTTCCCGCCAGCAGTTGCCGGAACCGCAGCCGATGCTCTCGACGATCCGCAGCTGTGCGGGGCCGGGTGACACGCCTTCGTCGCCGGGCGGGGCCTCCCATTCGGAGAACAGGACGCCGCCGGTGACGACGAACCCGGCGACCACCAGCGCCGTCAGCCGGCCGGCGCCGCGCCGGGCGCCGATCGCGCACACCACCGCCGCCAGCGTCGTGTAGAGCCAGTAGACCTCGATCTTCGCCGGCACCCAGGGTCCGGACAGGTCCAGTTCGCGCGGAACCACGAACCAGGCCAGCAGCGCCAGCAAGACCAGCCCGACGACCACCCCGTTCCGGGGCGACCGCGCCAGTGAGCACCACAGGAGGACGGGGACCAGGGCGAACACCGCCGCGAACGGCGCTTCCCGTGCGAACGCGGCGGCGATGGTCACCGCCGTCACCACGAGCGCCCCGCGCCACCAGTGGGTCTTCACTTGCTCGGGGGTCAGCATCCCGCCATTGTCCTTGTTCCGGATAGCCTGCCCCGGGCAAGGGCGGAAGGGGGACCATGGGGGAGCCGCGGGCCATCAGGGTGATCGTCGTGGACGACCGGGAGGCCGTGCGGGACGGCCTGGTCGCGCTGATGGGCCTCCTCGAAGACGTCGAGGTCGCCGGCTCGGCGGCGGACGGCGCGCAGGCCCTCGAACTCCTCCGGCGGCTCGACCGGGTCGACGTCGTGCTGATGGACCTGAACACGCCCGTCCTGGGCGGGGTCGAAGCGACCCGGCGGATCACCGGGAACCACCCGGACGTCGCCGTCGTGGTGCTGACGACCGGTTCGGACGACGAGCCGATCGCCGGCGCGCTGGCCGCCGGGGCACGGGGGTTCCTGACGAAGGACGCGGGCCGCGGCGAGATCGGTGTCGCGCTGCGAGCCGTGGCGGCCGGGCAGCTGACGTTCGGCGCCGGCGTGTCGAGCCAGGTCGCGAGCCTCCTGCCCGGCGCGGCCGACCCGGTGGTGAAAGGCCTGCCGCGCAAGGAAGGCCTGCCGGGCGGGCTCACCGCGCGGGAGGCCGAGGTGCTCGGCCTGATCGCCGCCGGGCTGAGCAACGGGGAGATCGCGGCCGAGCTGTTCATCGGCGAGGCGACGGTCAAGACGCACATCAACAACGCGTTCGCCAAGATCGGCGTGCGCAACCGCGTCCAGGCGACGCGCTACGCCGTGGGGCACGGGCTGGCGCGGCCGCCGCGCTGATCCTCGTGAGGGCATCCGCGTCAAGGCAAGGCGAGGGTTAACCAGCGCGCAACCCGGACATTTCACCGGTCCGGCCACGGCCGGTCGGCTCCCGTTCCGCGTCAGTTCACTCGACGCGCCCGCCGCCGTCACTTGCGGTACCTAAGTTTCTCCGCGCAGGCCGGGAACGGAAGGGACCCATGGACGCACCCTTGGCAGTGAGAGCGCGCGGGATCACCAAGTGCTTCGGGGACGTCGTCGCGCTCGACGGCGTCGACCTGGACGTGGCGGCCGGGCAGATCCACGGGCTGGCGGGCCCGAACGGCGCCGGCAAGACGACCCTGCTCGGCCTGCTGCTGAGCCTCGCCGTCGCCGACGAAGGCCGGCTGGAGATCCTCGGCACGCCGGTCGGGCGGGCGCTCGCCGCGCCCGCCGGCGTCGCGGGGTTCGTGGACGGCCCCGGCCTCTACCCCTCGCTCACCGCCCGGCAGAACCTCGCCGCGCTGGCCAGGCTCGGCGGCCACGTCGTCGGTGACGTGCTCGAAGAGGTCGGGCTCGCCGACGTCGCCGACGACCGGGTGCGCGGCTTCTCCCTCGGCATGCGCCAGCGGCTCGGCCTCGCCGCGGCCCTGCTCACCGAGCCGCGGCTGCTGGTGCTCGACGAGCCGGCGAACGGCCTGGACCCGGCGGGCAAGAAGCACGTCCACGGCGTCCTCGGCCGCCTCGCCGCGGCCGGCACCGCGGTGGTGCTGTCCAGCCACCGGATGGACGACCTCGAGGCACTGTGCGCGGAGGTGACGATCCTCGCGACCGGCCGCGTGGTCTTCACCGGCCCGCTCGCCAAGCTGTCGGCGGAGAACGGCGAGCTCGCGTACCGGCTGCGCACCTCCGACCCGGCCGCCGCCCGGCGGGTGATCGCGGATACGCGGGGGATCAAGCTCGTCGACGCGCCACGGGATGCCGAGGGAGTGGTCGTGCGGGCGCTCGTTCCCGCGCTCGACGAACTGGTGCTGCGGCTGGGGCGGGACGGTGTCGCGGTGCGCGAGCTGGCGCCGGTGGTGTCGCCGCTGGAAGCCGCGTTCCTGGCTCTCACCGAACAGGGGAGCACCCGATGACCACCGCCGTCGCCCGGCCCGTTCCCCTCGGGCGCACCTACCGGTTCGAGCTGGTCAAGCTCTTCGCCACCTGGCGCATCCGCCTGCTCATCCTCGCCTGCTGGCTGGCTCCCGCGATCTTCGTCGCGGCCGTCAGCGAACAGAGCTCGCTGCCCGTCGACACCCTCTTCGGTCGCTGGATGAACGCGACCGGCTGGGCCGGGCCGCTGGTGATGCTCGGCTTCGCGGGCACCTACGCCCTGCCGCTGCTCACCTCCGTCGTCGCCGGGGACGTGTTCGCCGCCGAAGACCGGCTGGGCACCTGGCGGCACCTGCTGGTGGCTGTCCGGTCCGCGAGCCGGCTCTTCACCGCGAAGGCCCTGGCCAGCCTCACCGTCCTGCTCGTGCTCGTCGCCGGGATGGCCGTCTCCAGCACCGCCGGCGGCCTCCTCACCGCCGGGAACCGGGCCCTGGTCGGCTTCGACGGCCACCTGCTCACTCCCGGCGACGCCGCCGGGCGGGTCCTGCTCGCCTGGGTCTGCGTGCTCGCCCCGACCCTGGCCCTGGCCGCACTCGGGCTGCTCGGGTCCGTCCTCGGGGGACGCTCGCCGATGGGGCTGCTGCTGCCCGCCGTCGTCGCGCTGGCGATGGCGCTCGCCCAGCTGCTGCCGCTGCCGGTCGCCGTCCGCCTCGCTCTGCCCAGTTACGCCTTCATCGCGTGGAACGGCCTGTTCACCGATCCCGGCCAGCTCGGCCCGCTGCTCGTCGGCGTGGGCGTCGGCCTGGCGTGGGCCGTGGCCGCGACGACGCTCGCGTACCTGCTGTTCGTCCGGCGGGACTTCACCAACTCGGCCCACGACGGCTCGGGGCGCCGGACGCTCGCCGCGCTGCCCTTGGTCGCGCTCTTCGCCGTGACGGCCGGGATCATCGCCGCCGCGACGCCGTCCCTGGGGTCCGGGATCGACCAGGACAAGGTGCAGCGGTCGGTCGCGACGGCGTTCGCCCACCTCTACCGCCTCCAGACCGCGCAGCTCGGCCGCCCCGACGTCACCGAGGCGCGGCTGGCGGCCACGGCCGCGTGCACCAAGGGCGACGGCCTGATCGCGGCCGAAGGGCCGGGGAACGACTGGCGGTGCGTCGTCTCCTGGCACCTTCCCGGCGTCGACGCCACCGGGACCGCCATCTACCAGCTCGACGTCACCTCGGACGGGCGGTACGTCGCCGACGGCGACGGGCCGAAGGAAGTGAACGGCTACTTCCAGGTACGGACCCCGGCGGGGGACCAGCCCAACCCGCTCTGGCAGTTCGACGCCAACGTCGAGCTGCTCTCCTCCACGAAGGGATGAGCCCCATGCAGGTAGCACGCCGCAGACGGCGGGCCGGGAAGGACCGCCGCGTCCGGCACCGGTTCCGCTTCGCGACCGCCGGTTCCGCCACGCTCGTGCTGGTCGCCACCGGCACCGGGGTCGGGGTCGCGTCGACGCAGCAGTTCGGGCACGACCAGGTCGGCCAGGTCACCGGCCAGGGCCAGGTCGTCGCCGCCGACCAGTACATCGACCCCATCGGCGACCGGCTCGTCGTGCCGGGCGGCAAGATCATGGCGTCCTCGGCCAGCCCGGACGGCAGCCACCTCGCCGCGCTGACCGCCGACGGCGGGATAGCGCTCACCGTCGTCGACCTGAAGAACTGGAAGGTGCAGCAGCTCGTCGGCAACTCCGCGACGGCGAACCTGCGCATCCCCGGCAACGACGTGGGCCAGGAAGGCCCCTCGTACTCGCCGGACGGCAAGTCGCTGTGGCTCGCGCAAACCGACGGGTACACGCGGTTCACGGTGAACCCCGACGGGACGGTCGCGGCCCCGGTGGCCGTCAAGATCCCGGCGGACGGGCCGAAGCACGCGCTGGTGGCGCAGGCGGTGTTTTCGCCCGACGGGTCCACTGTGTACTCCGCCGTCAACGGCCAGAACCGCGTCGTCGCCCTCGACGCGGCGACCGGCGCGATCAAGCAGAGCTGGGCCGTCGGCAACGCGCCGCGTGACCTGGTCCGCCTCGGGAACAAGCTCTACGTCAGCAACGAAGGCGGCCGCCCGGCGCGTCCCGGCGAGCCGACGCTGAACTCCTACAACACCCAGGTGCCGGCCAGCCGGTTCACCGGCGCGACGACCAGCGGCACGGTCAGCGTCATCGACCTCGCGCACCCGGCCGCCGCGCCGGGGAGCATCGACGTCGGCCTGCACCCGACCGCGGTGTACGCGAAGAACGGCACGCTGTTCGTCACCAACACCGCGAGCAACTCGGTCTCGGTCATCGACACCGCGCGCGACAAGGTCGTCCAGACCATCGCGACGCAGCCGTGGCCGGAGGCGTCGGTCGGGTACGAGCCGGACGGCGTGACGCTGACCGACGACGGCCACCTGCTGGTGACGCTCGGCCGCGCCAACGCGGTCGCCGTCTACCGCTACTGGTGGGCGCAGGCGCCGGTGAGCTACGTCGGCCTGCTGCCCACGGACTACTTCCCGACGGCGATCACCACGGCCGGCAAGGACGTCGTGGTCTCCAACACCCGCGGGATCGACGCCCGCCGCCCGACGACGGCGGCCGGGCACGGCACCCACGACACGACGTCGAGCGTGCAGAAGTTCCGGCTGCCGGACGACTTCGCGATCCGCGGGTACACGGCGAAGGTCTTCCGGCAGAACGGCTGGACCCCGGGCTCGGTCCAGGTGGCGAACGACTACGGCCACCGGACCCCGGTGCCGGTCCCGGCGCGGCTCGGCGACCCGTCGACGATCAAGCACGTCTTCCTGCTGGTCAAGGAGAACCGGACCTACGACCAGGTCTTCGGCGACGATCCGCGGGGCAACGGCGACCCGTCGGTGACGCAGTTCGGCGAGAACGTCACGCCGAACCAGCACGCGCTGGAGAAGCAGTTCGGGTTGTACGACAACACCTACGACATCGGCACGAACTCCGCCGAAGGCCACAACTGGCTGATGCAGGCCGACAACCCGGAGTACACCGAGTCTTCGGCGGGCGAGTACCTGCGCAGTTACGACACCGAGGACGACGCGCTCGGCCACCAGAGCACCGGGTTCCTCTGGACCGGCGCGCAGGCGGCCGGGAAGTCGGTGCGGGACTTCGGCGAGTTCCAGCAGTTCCTGACCAAGCCGGACGGCGCGAGCTGGCAGAACCTCTACTGCGACGCCAAGAACATGGCCGCGACCGGCGAACCGAGCGCGTACCCGCTGGTGTCGTCGTCGCCGATCCCGTCGCTGAACGACGTTTCGGTGCCGGCCTTCCCGAAGTTCGACACGTCGGTTCCGGACACCTACCGGTACCAGATCTGGAAGGACGACTTCGAGAAGCACGGGCCGGCGAACCTGAACATGTTCTGGCTGTCCAGCGACCACACCGGCGGCCCGCCGAACGCGGCCGCCCAGGTCGCCGACAACGACCTCGCGGTCGGCCGGATCGTCGACGAGATCTCGCACAGCCGGTACTGGAAGGACTCCGCGATCTTCGTCGTCGAGGACGACTCCCAGGCGGGTCTGGACCACGTCGACGGGCACCGGGCGCCGGTGCAGATCATCAGCCCGTACGCCCAGCACGGCGTCGTCGACAGCCACTACTACTCGCAGATCACGATGGTCCGCACGATCGAGCAGATCCTTGGCGTTCACCCGATGAACCAGAAGGACAGCGCGGCGACGCCGATGAGCGCGGCGTTCACGCCGAAGCCGGACTACACGCCGTTCACGGCGGTCCCCAACCGGACCTCCCTGACGGCGGGCCTGGCGACCCAGCCGTCCTGTGGCGCGGACACCCCCGCGCCGCCGAACCCGGCCGCCGCGCCGGTCCCGTCGTCGGCGGTGCCCGCGGACAAGCAGCACGTGGCGGCGCAGTGGCAGGAGTGGACGACGCACCAGCGTCTCACCGGCCCGGACGCCGTCGCCGACTACGCCAACCCCGCGCAGATGAACCACTTCACGTGGTACCAGACGCACGGCTGGCAGCTGCCCTACCCGGGTGAGCCGCAGGTGTACGCCCCGGACCAGGTGCCGGGTGCCTACCTCCCGTCGGCAGAGTCCGACGGCTGATCGCCCACCGGACCGGGAGGCCTTCGGGCCTCCCGGTCCGGTGGCGTCGCGGCCGCCTCTAACCCCGTCGGTGGGCGACATCTCACTCGATCGTGGGGTTTGAAGTCACGTGATCCGGTCATTCATTCACCCGGCTTCACCGGGTGGCTCACTCTGCCCGGCTTTTAAACTCACCCACAACCGTCTGCATTGGACAGTGGCCGTCGAGGGCCCGGCTTGTGGAGTGAGACTTGAAGAGACTGACTGCTTTCGGGGCGGTGCTCCTGCTCGCTTCGACGGTGTTCCCGTTGGCGGTGCCGGCCCGGCCGGCTGCCGCGGACGCCTCCGACGGCACTCTGACCGTCCGGGTCGTCCGTGACCTCAACGGCAACGGCAGCTACGAGCCCGCGCTGGAGACCGGGGTGGCCGGGATCCCGGTCAAGGCCACCGACCCCGCGGGCGGCACGACCGCCGGGACCACCGGCGGAGACGGCACCGTCAAGCTGGCCACCGCCGGGCTGGCCGGCGGGAAGTACCGCGTCGAGGCGAGCGTCCCCGCGTCGATGCCGTACCTGAAGCCGGCCCCGGCGGGCGGGGGGCTGAGCAGCCTCACCGCGTTCGTCGACGTCTCCGGGGGCAAGAAGGCCGACCTGACGATGGGGGTGTGGAACCCCGCCGACTACTGCCAGGACAACCCGGCACTCGTCACCGCCTGCCAGCGCAACGGCATCGCGCCCGGGATCGACCCCAAGGCCCGCTCGCTGGTGAGCTTCCCGTTCACCGCGCGGGGGACCGCGACCGCCCCCACCGCGCTGGCCACCCAGGGTGACACCGGGACGGTCTACGGCATCGCGTACCGCAAGCAGGACAAGCGCGTCTTCTCCAGCGCGTTCGCCAAGCGGGCCACCGCCTACGGCCCCGGCGGGACCGGCGGCATCTACGTGACGGACACCGCGGCCAAGAGCACCAAGCTGTTCACCAAGGTGCCCGGCGCCGGCAGCACCGCGCACGCCATGCAGACGAACTTCGACGGGCCGTTCGCCGACGTGGTGGGCAAGGAGAGCCTCGGCGCGATGCGCATCAGCGAGGACGGCACGACGCTGTTCGTGGTGAACCTGGTCGACCGCAAGCTCTACCTCTACGACGCTACCGGCGCGACCGCGGCCGCGCCGAAGGCGAGCTACGCGATCCCGAACCCGGACTGCTCCGCGGCCGGTGACTGGCGGCCGGGCGGTCTCGGTGTGCACGACGGCGCCGTCTTCGTCGGTGGGGTGTGCTCCGGCGAATCGACGCAGAAGACCGCCGACATGCGCGTGGTGGTCCGGACCTTCGACCCGGCCGCGGGCACGTTCGGCCCGGTGCTCGTCGACCACAAGCTGGACTACAAGCGCGGCGACACACTGTGGTGGGGCAGCAACACCGACCACTGGAACCCGTGGCAGGCAACCTACCAGCCGCCCGCGCCGCAGGGCGGCCACCTGCTGGCCCACGCGGAACCGCTGCTCACCGACATCCGCGCCGAGGCGGGCGGCGACCTCGTGCTCGGGTTCCGGGACCGGTTCGCCGACCAGGGCGGCCACGACATGCCGCCGTCCGCCGGGTCGCCCGACAAGTACGACACCGTCAGCGGCGGCGACCTCAACCGCGTCTGCAAGCAGGCCGGCGGCTATGTCTGGGAAGGCACTTCGGGCTGTCCCAACAACAACAGCGCGGCGGCCAACGGCGGCGGCGAGCCGACCGACGTCGTCGAGTACTACCCCGGTGAGTACTTCAGCAGCGCCTCGATCGGCAAGCCGCACAACGAAACCGCGCAGGGCGGTATCGCCGTGGTCTACCCGGCCGCGCGGATGCCCGCGACGGTGATGGACCCGACGGACATCAACACCGGCGGCATTGGCTGGTTCGACCGGGCCCAGGGCACGATGATGGCCGACAACTACCCGAACAGCTACCTGATCAACGATTCGAAGACCGAAGGGTGGGCCAAGGCCAACGGCCTGGCCGACCTGGAGGCGCTGTGCGACAACGCGCCGGTCCAGCTGGGCAACCGGGTGTGGTTCGACACCAACGCGAACGGCGTCCAGGACCCGGCCGAGCCCGCGGTGGCCGGGGCGAAGGTGGTGCTGCTGCCCTGCGACGGCAAGGGCGCGGCACTGGCGACCAAGACGACCGGCGCCAACGGCGAGTACTACTTCGGCGCGGCGGACGGGCTCAAGGCCGGCACCTGTTACACGGTCAAGTTCGACTACTCGGGCATCGACACCGGTGCCCTGCCGGGCGCGCCACCGTTGTCGAGTATCAAGTGGACGGTCCAGAAGGCAGGCGGCAACGCGACGATCGACTCCGATCCCGACCCGGCCACGGGCGTCGTCAAGGTGACGATGGGCCCGGCGGGCTCGGTGGACCACACGGTCGACGCCGGCCTGACCGCCGCGGCGAACCGGCTCGGGGACTTCGTGTGGGCCGACGTGAACCGCAACGGCCTGCAGGACCCGGGTGAGCCGGGCGTGCCGAACGTGCCCGTCGTGCTCAAGGACGGCTCGGGCAAGCAGCTCGCCACCACGAAGACGGGCCAGGACGGGAAGTACCTGTTCGACAACCTGCCGGACGGGTCCTACCAGGTGTGCTTCGACCGTTCGAAGCTGACGGCGGACTACGCGGATTGGCTGTGGACCAAGCCGAACGCGGGCGAGGACGGCAAGGACTCCGACGCCGACCCGCCCACCGGGTGCATCCAGGTGACGACGCTCGGCCCGGGCAAGCACGAGGACCCCACCCTCGACGCCGGGATCCGGCCGCCGGACCGGCTCGGGGACTTCGTGTGGGCCGACAAGAACGGCAACGGCCTGCAGGACCCGGGTGAGCCGGGCGTGCCGAACGTGCCGGTCGTGCTGAAGGACGGCGCCGGCAAGGAGATCGCCAAGACGAAGACGGGCCAGGACGGGAAGTACCTGTTCGACAAGCTGCCCGACGGCGCGTACCAGGTGTGCTTCGACCGCGCCAAGCTGCCTCCGGACTACGAGGACTGGCAGTGGACGAAGCGGGACGCCGGGGAGGACGGGAAGGATTCCGACGCGGACACCGCGACCGGGTGCACGCCGGTCACGACGCTCGGGGTCGACCACCCGGAGGACCTGACCCTGGACGCGGGCCTGGTCGAGCCGCGCAACCGGGTCGGCGACTTCGTCTGGCTCGACACCAACGGCAACGGGCTGCAGGACGCCGGTGAGCCGGGTGTGCCGGACGTGCCGGTGGTGCTGAAGGACGGCTCGGGCAAGCAGCTGGCCACAACGAAGACGGACGGTGGCGGGAAGTACCTGTTCGACAACCTGTCCGACGGGTCGTACCAGGTGTGCTTCGACATCGCGCACCTGCCGGCACCGGTGGCCGGCTACCAGCTGACCAAGCGGGACGCCGGCGACGACGGGAAGGATTCCGACGCCGACCCGGCGACCGGGTGCACCCCGGTCGTGAAGCTCGGTCCGGATGCCCGCGAAAACCTGACCCTCGACGCGGGCCTGGTCACGCCGCCGAACCGGCTCGGTGACTTCGTGTGGGGCGATCTGAACGGGAACGGGCTGCAGGACGCCGGTGAGCCGGGGGTGCCGGACGTGCCGGTGGTGCTGAAGGACGGCTCGGGCAAGCAGCTGGCCACGACGAAGACCGACGGTGGCGGGAAGTACCTGTTCGACAACCTGCCGGACGGGTCGTACCAGGTGTGCTTCGACGGGACCAAGCTGCCGGCGGACTACGCCGACTGGCAGTGGACCAAGCCGGACGCGGGTGACGACGGGAAGGATTCCGACGCCGACCCGGGCACCGGGTGCACTCCGGTGGTGAAGCTCGGTCCGGGTGCCCGCGAGAACCCGACCCTGGACGCGGGTCTGGTCGAACCCAGGAACCGCCTCGGCGACTTCGTGTGGAAGGACGTCAACGGGAACGGGTTGCAGGACGCGGGTGAGCCGGGTGTGCCGGACGTGCCGGTCGTCTTGAAGGACGGTTCGGGCAAGCAGCTGGCCACGACGAAGACCGACGGTGGCGGGAAGTACCTGTTCGACAACCTGTCCGACGGGTCGTACCAGGTGTGCTTCGACATCGCGCACCTGCCGGCACCGGTGGCCGACTACAAGCTGACCAAGGCCGGCGCCGGGGACGACGGAAAGGACTCGGACGCCGACCCGGCGACCGGGTGCACGCCGGTCGTGAAGCTCGGCCTGGGTGCCCGCGAGAACCTGACTCTGGACGCGGGCCTGGTTTCGCCGCCGAACCGCCTCGGCGACTTCGTGTGGGCCGACCTGAACCGCAACGGCTTGCAGGACGCCGGTGAGCCGGGTGTGCCGGACGTGCCGGTGGTGCTGAAGGACGGCAACGGCAAGCAACTCGCCGGCACGAGCACCGGGCCCGACGGGAAGTACTCGTTCGACAACCTGCCGGACGGGTCGTACCAGGTGTGCTTCGACCGTTCGAAGCTGACGGGCAAGTACGCCGGCCGGCAGTGGACCAAGCCGGACGCCGGGGACGACACCAAGGACTCCGACGCCGGCCTGGCGACCGGGTGCACGCCGGTGGTCACCCTCGGCGTGGGCAAGCGGGAGAACCTCACCCTCGACGCGGGCCTGGCCGAACCCACAAACCGCATCGGCGACTTCGTGTGGCTCGACCGCAACGGCAACGGACTGCAGGACCCGGGTGAGCCGGGCGTGCCGGACGTGCCGGTGGTGCTGAAGGACGGCACCGGCAAGCAGCTGGCGTCCACGAAGACCGACAGCGGCGGGAAGTACCTGTTCGACAACCTTCCCGACGGCGGGTACAAGGTCTGCTTCGACACCGGCGGCCGCAAGCTGACCCAGCCGGACGTGGGCACCGACGACACGCGGGACTCCGACGCCCAGCCGTCCGACGGGTGCACCCCGGTGCTCTCCGTCGGCCCGGCGAAGCGCGAAGACCTGGGTGCGGACGCCGGTCTGCTTGCCGCCCCGGCCCCGGCTCCGGTCACCCCGCCGAAGAAGGGCCCGTTGGCCAGCACCGGTTTCCCGGGGTTCTGGCTCCTGGGCCTCGGCGGTCTGGCCGTGGCCGCCGGCATCGCGGCGCTGCTGGCCGCGCGCCGGGCTCGCCGGAGCTGACTGTTCGTGAAGGCCACCTTGAGGAACTTGTAGTTCCTCAAGGTGGCCTTCACGAACTTGCGTGGAGCAGAGCCTGGCCGAGCGGGACGTCGGCGCTGAAGCCGGGCAGGATCAGGAAAGTGGCCGACGCGGTCGGCGTCGCGTAGCGCAGGAGTGCGTCGCCTTCGCTCATCCGGTGCTGGGTGGCCACGAAGGTGCGCAGTTCCTTCTGGAACGAGATGAACAGCAAACCCTCTTCGGAGTTGTACGACCGCCGCAGCATGACTCCGGCGCCGACGGTGAGCGGGTGGGCACGCCGGATGTGCGCGTCGGCCGGGATGAGGTACTCGCCGTCCGGGGTTTTGGCCCCCAGGTCGAGTTCGGGGCCGGACAACGGTTCCGCGGTCGCCTTGCGGCGCCCGATGACCTGCTCCTGCCGCGTCACCGGCAGCGCGTGGAAGGCCGCGGTGTCCAGCCGCATCGACCGCACGACCGCGATCGTGCCGCCGCGGACCGCGGGCGGGCCGTCGAGCCACACGTCGGCGGCCAGTTCGACGTCGGTCTTGGGCAGCACGATGCCGTCGGCGAAGCCGAGCACGTTGCGCGCGGAACCGTCCGATGCGGACGGTCCGCGAAAACCGGTTTTCCGCCACCGCGGGGTCATCCCGATGCCGGCCGTCAGCTCGGTCACCGCGAGCGCGGCGACGAGCGGCTCGTCCGCGCACACCTGGAGCAGGAGATCGCCGCCGCGGTGCCGGTCCTCGACGTCGTCGCCGGGGAACACCGGGAGGTCCTGCGCGCCGGGCAGGTCCGGGCCGGCGGCCGCGACGATCCGCGGGCCGAGCCCGGCCGTGACGGTCAGCCGGGCGGGCGGGAGGTCCGCGAGTTGCCCGCCCGCGCACAACGCCGCCGCCCGCCGCCCGAGCGTGGCCAGCAGAGCACTGAGGCGGATCCCGGGGGGAACGTCCCAGACGGACAGGTCGACGTGCCGCTGGGGCGGCGCGGGCCGGGCGATCCCGGCCTGCTGCGCGCCGAAGACGTCCACCACTCCCGGATCGGAGGCGGCGGCCGGGGCGGAACAGGCGGACAGCAGGCCGGCGGCACCGGCGCCGAGCAGCACCGCCCGGCGGGACAAGGGGGGAGGAGTGACCACGCGCGGATTGTGCCGCCTCGCCGCCGCGGAGCCGGTGGTTGTCACTCCACCAGGTGGCATTTCGCGTCGTTAGGGCTGTGCGGCGCGGATCCCTCCTATGGTTTCGCCGTGCGTGCGCTTCCCGTCCTCCTGCTCTGCGCGCTGGCCGTCGCCGGCTGCGCTTCCGCCGACCGGTCGTTCCGGCCGGACGCCGCCGGGACCGCGACCATCCGGGTCCCGCAGGACGCGCCGACCGTCCAGCAGGCCGTGGACTCCGCGCGGCCGGGCGACCTGGTGCTCGTCTCCCCGGGCGTGTATCGCGAGTCGGTGCGGATCACCGTGCCCGACCTCGTGCTGCGCGGCACCGACCGGAACCGGGTGGTGTTCGACGGCGAAGTGCGCCGGGCCAACGGGATCGTGGTCACCGCGCCGGGTGTCGCGGTGGAAAACCTGACCGTCCGCGACCACGTCCTCAACGGCGTCCTCGTCACCGGCATGGCCGACGAGACCGGGGGACTGGCCAGGGGCAGCGACGGCTACACCCGGCTCGACCCGGCGAAGTTCCCGCCGGTGCAGGGTTTCCGCGTCTCGTACGTGACGGCGAGCAACAACGGGCTGTACGGGGTTTACGCGTTCGACTCCCAGCACGGGCTGATCGAGCACAGCTACGCCTCCGGCAGCGCGGACTCCGGGTTCTACGTCGGCCAGTGCAACCCGTGCGACATCGCGGTCCGCGGGAACGTCGCCGAACGCAACGCGGTGGGCTACGAGGGCACGAACGCGTCCGGGCTGATGGCCGTGGCAGGCAACCGGTTCGTCGGCAACCGGGTGGGCCTTTCCACCAACTCGGACTACCAGGAGGCGTTCGTGCCGCAGCGGGATGCCGCGATCGTCGGCAACCTGGTGGCGGCGAACGCCCAGCCGGGCAGTCCGGCGCAGGCCGACGGCGGGTTCGGCGTGGGCATCGGCATCGCCGGCGGCACCCGGAACCTGCTGGCCCGCAACCTGGTCACCGGCAACCCCGGCGCCGGGATCGCGCTGGCCTCGGCCGAGGACCTGGCGCCGTCGGACAACCGGCTGGTCGGCAACGTGCTCTCCGGCAACGGCGTCGACGTCGTCTACGCCGCTTCGGACCGGGCCCCGGGGAGCGGCAACTGCCTGCAGGACAACGTCCTGACGAGCACCGCCCCGGCCGGCCTCGCCGGGACGATGGCCTGCCCGGCGCGTCCCGCCCAGGCCGCCGGGGTGCGGCTCGTCCTGCCTCCGGCGCCCCGCGGCGTGCCGTTCCCGGACGTGGCCGCGCCGCCCGGGCAGCCGGACCTGCCGGACGCGGCGACGGCGCCCCCGCGGCCCGCGCGTGGCCTGCCGGGGCCGGTCGACCTCGGCAGTTACCCCGTGCCGCCGCTCGCGCTGCTGGCCGAGCACGCCGGGGTCAAGCCGTGAAGCGCTTGGCGGCGCTGGCCGCGGTGCTGCTGGTGGCGGCGTGTGGAGCCGACCCGCAGCCCCGGCCGCTGTCCACGGCGGAGGCCGAGCGGCTGGCGCTGGCCCGGTTCGCGAACTACCGGTTCCGGACGGAGAACTTCACGGCCACGGTGCCGACCGGCGCCGGCCGGATCGCCTTGCACGGACGGGTGAACTTCGTCGAGCGTCTGGGCTACGCGGAGATGAGCACCGACGGCCGCCACGACGACGCGTCCGCCGGACTGCTGCAGTGGACGCCCTCCGCGGTGGCCTTCCGCGGCGGCCCGGGCCAGGCGGCGACCGACCCGCCGCCCGCGGACCGGTGGCAGTACCGGCCGCTCCAGCAGGGCCCGGAGCTGGACACGGCCCTGCGTCTCCTGCTCGGGCTGGGCGCGGACCGCCCGGACAACGTCCAGCTGCTCCGGCAGAGCTCGGCCAGGTGGGTCCGCACCGACACGGTGGACGAGACCCCGGTCGACGTCATCGACGGACCCCAGCCGGCCCACCCCCAGGACACGACGAAGGCGGCCCGGGTCCGGTACTGGCTGGACACGGCGGGTCTGTTGCGCCGGGTGGAGGCCCGGATCGGCGACCGGCCGGACCCGGTGATCGTTTCGTTCACCCCGGCGGCGTCTCCGGCGCCGGGACCGGTGGCCGCCTTCGCGCGGTGAAGCCGGGACACCCCGCCGCGACCGCAGAGCACCTTCAGCTGGTCGGCCGGGGAAGACGTCGCAGGTGTTCGGCGCGCCAGTGCCGTCCGCGCCGCGATGTGCGCCAATGCCGTCCTCGCGAGGGCCGGACGGGACCGCGGGCGGCGAGGAACGCCGGCCGGTGCTCCGCGAACCGGTCCGCGGTCAGCCCCATCAGCACCGGATACCGGATCGCCCCGCGGAGCAGTTCGGTGTCGCGCGTCCTGCCCTCTTCGCGGAAGCCCAGCTCGCCGTGGAGGGCCAGCGAGGCGAAGTTGCCGCCGTTGACGCTGACCTCGCACTTGCGGTAGCCGCGCAGCTCGAACATGACCGCGAGCAGGGTCGTGACGGCGTCGGCGGCGTAACCGCAGCGGCGGTGCTGCGGCCCGATCCCGATGCCGTAGCTGAACCGCCCGGAAGCCGGGTCGGCCTGGACCCAGACCGACCCGACCAGCGTCCGGTTGTGCAGTGTCTCGATCGCGAAGTGGAAGTCGTCGCCGGAGCCGTCCGCGCCGCTGCGGTGCGTCGCCCAGTGGCGGTAGCCGCCGACCTGCGGATCGCGGACGCGGGCGGAGTCCCGGTCGAACCCGGTCAGGGTGCGCCGGTCCGCCGGGCGGACCTCCCGCAACCGCACTTTCCACCCCGCCCAGCTCATCGACGGAGATGATACAGCCGGCGTAGGCGCATCGACCGGACCTCGAACGAGTGCGATAGATCACCCACACGTGGGCAGATATTCGTTGGCAAGCCCAACGATCCTGCTATCGTTGGTCGTACCAACGGTAAGGAGCCAGGACCATGATCGAGCCGTTCCGCATCGACATCCCGCAGGCCGACCTCGACGACTTGCACGACCGGCTCGCCCGCACCCGCTGGCCCGGCGAAGTGGCCGGCGCCGGATGGGACTACGGCTTCCCACTGGCGCGGCTGAAGGAGCTGGCCGGCCACTGGCACACCCGCTACGACTGGCGCGAGCAGGAAGCCGCCCTCAACGAGCTCCCGCACTTCACCACCGAGATCGACGGCCAGAACATCCACTTCGTCCACGTCCGGTCGGCGAACCCGGACGCGCTCCCGCTGATCCTCACCCACGGCTGGCCCGGGTCGTTCCTGGAGTTCACCGACGTGATCGAGCCGCTGTCGCGCGACTTCCACCTGGTGATCCCGTCGATCCCGGGGTACGGCTTCTCCGGGCCGACGCACGAGCGCGGCTGGGACGTCGCCCGGATCGCGCGGGCGTGGGCCGAGCTGATGCGCCGCCTCGGCTACGACCGCTACGGCGCGCAGGGCGGCGACTTCGGGTCGGGCATCTCGCTGGCGCTCGGCGCGGTGGCTCCCGGGCAGGTCGTCGGCGTGCACGTGAACTTCCTGCCGACGCGGCCGGACCCGGACGCCGGCGTCGAACTGTCCGAAGCGGACGAAGCCCGGCTGGCGAAGGTCCGGCAGCTGATGGCGAACCGGCCGCCGTACCAGGCCTTGCAGGCCCTGACGCCGCAGACGATCGGCTACGCGCTGACCGACTCGCCGGTCGGCCAGCTGGTCTGGATCGCCGAGCGCTTCGCCCAGTGGACGGACCCCCGGGCGGGAATCAGCGACGACCGGCTGCTCACCGACGTTTCGCTGTACTGGCTGACCGCCACGGCGGCGTCTTCGGCGCGGCTGCACCACGACGCCCCGCGAGCCGCCCAGCCGTGCCCGGTCCCGGTGGGAGTGGCGGTGTTCGCGCACGACATCACGCTGCCGGTGCGCCCGCTGGCCGAGCGGCGGTACGACATCAGGCACTGGTCGGAGTTCGACCGCGGCGGCCACTTCGCCGCGATGGAGGTGCCGGACCTGTTCGCCGCGGACGTCCGGACGTTCTTCCACGGCCTCCTGGGCGTGTAAGCTGGGGGCGTCCGAGAAGCTTCGTGGGCAAGTGGTGGCCGTTGACGCGTGACCCGCCCTATCACGGACCGTCCGGCACTTCGACGGTGATCAGCCGCGACCGGTCGTCCCGGCGTCGCGCACCACCTCCTCAAGGCTGCCCTGAACCGGTGGCACCCGCGAAAGGAACCTCCATCAGTAATTCCACAGTGGACAACTTGTTCAGCCACCCGGTCGCCGAGGAACCCCGGCCCGAAGCGCTCACCACGTCCCAGGGCGACCGGTACGGCAGCCTGTTCCTCCAGCCGGTGTACACCCCGGCCCAGCCCGACGGGCACACCGACAGCCGTGCTGACGGCGCTCAAGCCGGTTGAGCAGGTCTGGTTTACGGCACGGCGAGGGGTTTGGGGTTGATGTCGAAGTCGTGGATCCGGTAGAAGCAGCCCCGGAACTCGGCCGGATCGTTCGCCCATAAGTCTTTGAGGATGCGGATGAACTCCTCGGAGCGGCGGTAGCGTTTCGTCCGTGTGAGTCCGGAGAAAGCCGGAGAGAGCATGACTTCGACCAGGCACGAGGGCGACACCTGGGATCTGGCGTCCAGCGTCGGCGCGACGGCCACCATGGCGGCGGCGGCCCGTGCGATCGCGACCCGCACGGACCGGCGGCTGATCGACGACCCGTTCGCCGAACCGCTCGTCCGGGCGGTCGGCGTCGACCTCCTGACCCGGCTGGCGAGCGGCGAAGTCCCGCCCGGCGACCTGGTCGAGCAGGTCTGGATCGACGTGGCGAAGATCCGGACCAAGTTCTACGACGAGTTCTTCCTCGAAGCGGCGAACGCGGGCATCGCGCAGGTCGTGATCCTGGCTTCGGGGCTGGATTCCCGCGCGTACCGGCTGCCCTGGCCGGCCGGGACGGTGGTGTACGAGGTCGACCAGCCGCGCGTCGTCGAATTCAAGACGCGCGCGCTGGCCGAACTGGGCGCCGAGCCCACCGCCGACCGAAGGGTGGTCGCGGCCGACCTGCGCGACGACTGGCCCGGCGCCCTGCGCAGCGCCGGGTTCGACCCGGGTCGTCCGGCCGCGTGGAGCGCCGAAGGCCTGCTGGGCTACCTGCCGCCCGAGGCGCAGGACCGCCTGCTGGACACCATCACCGAACTCAGCGCGCCGGGAAGCAGGCTGGCCACGGAAAGCAGGCCCAACCCACGGCCGGGCGACGAGGACAGGACGAAGGACCGCCTGCGCGGCATTTCCGAACGCTGGCGTGCGCGGAGTTTCGACACCGACATGGCGAAGCTGCGCTATTACGGCGAGCGCAACGAAGCCGCTCCCTACCTCGCCGACCGCGGCTGGGTGCTGAACGGAAGCACGATCCGGGACCTGCTCGCCGCCAACGACCTGCCACCCCTGGGCGACGACGACGTCCGCATGGGCGACATGCTATACGTCAGCGGCACTCTGGCGAAGTAAGCCGGATCAGCTGCGGCCGAGCATCTCGGCGGTCAGGACGTTCCCGCCCACGCCCCAACCACCATCGGCGATTTCGTCGACGAGCACGAGCGTCGTCGCGCGGGCCCGTTCACCGTAGATATCGGCGTAGGCGTCGGTGACGGCGTCGATGAGCTTCTTCTTCGACTCCGGCGTCAGGGTGTCGGCCGGAACCTTCAGGTTGGCGAAAGGCATGTCGTTCCCTTGCTCCAGTAGCGGTGATATTCATCGTTCGTTTCGACGATACGACGACCGTAGCACGGAGCCCGAATCGACGCTAGCGCGGTGTCGTATCATCGATTCATGGTGTCTGAGACAGAGACGGCCCGTCGTCGCCGTCGCGGTGCGGTAGGCCCGGCCGACGACGTCACGGTACGTACGGCGCTGGTCGAGACGGCCGAGCGGCAACTGGCGGGCTCCGCGGACGGCGACATCGCGACTCGCGCGGTGTGCGAAGAAGTGGGCGTGACACAGCCGGTCCTCTACCGGCTCTTCGGGGACAAGCGCGGCCTGCTGGACGCGGTGGCCGACGCGGGCTTCGACCGGTACGCCCGGCGCAAGCAGGCCCTGGAGGTCACCGACGACCCGGTGGCCGACCTGCACGTGGGCTGGGCCGACCACATGTCGTTCGCGGACCGGAACCCGGCGCTGTACCAGCTGATGTTCGCCCCCCGCCCTCAGGCGGCGTCGACGGCGCACCGGCGCATCCTGGAGTTGCTGGAGGCAACGCTGGTGCGATGCGCCGCCGCTGGGGCCTTGCGCACGACACCACGTCAGGCGGCCCAGCTGATCTTGTCGGCGAACGTGGGGGTGGCCCTCGGCCGTATCGCCCAGCCGGCCCTCTACGACGACCCGGCGTTGTCGGAGCGCGCCCGAGACGCGGTCTTCGCGGCGGTCCTCACCGACGCGGACACCCGGCCGGGCCCCGACCCCGTCGGCGCGGCCGCGCGGCAGCTGCGCTACCGGCTTTCCCTTAGTGGCACGGAGAACCTGGAGCCGGCCGAGACTGCGTTGCTCGATCGGTGGCTCGAACGACTGGACCAGCCGGGCTGAATCGCCCCGCCGTTCCCGGGCGCCGACCGTGGCACGGTTCGTCGAACGGGATCTGCAAGCCTGCGTCCGTGAGTGTCGACGTCCTGGCCATGGACGAGGACATCGCCTTTCGCGAAACGGGCCGACGGGCCGGGAAAGGCCCCGGCCCGTCGGTTTCTCTATTCGTCCCGTCGGACAAGCGCCACGGAGACCTCAGTGGCCTCTTGTCTGCAGAAGTTCTCCGTTCGGGAAAGGGACGTCGGTGTGCTTGCGGCCGCGAAAACGTGGCAGCCGGCTCAGCGTGATGCGTCCAATTGCAGCAGTGTGGTCGGGTCGCCGGGCGGGGTGGCGGCGATGCCGACTTCCGTGTCGAAGTTCGGGTCGACGTCCACCGACGAGTGCGCGCCGGCGTTGGTGGTCAGCTCGGCCCTGAGCTTGTGGCCGGCGGTCGTCGTGGTGCCGTCGCCTCGAACGGCGTAGACGTTCGGAATCTTCAGCGTCAGGTGGCCGACTGCGCCGGTGACCTCGAAGCAGACCCTGCCGTTGCGCCGTGAGCCGATGAGGTCGTTGCTTCGCACGATGATCAGCCCCGGTGCTTCGGCCGCAGGGCACGGCTTGTAGAGAATGTGGCCGTCGCCGCTGATCAGCTGCACGAGGTCGTTCGCGAAGATCACGTCCGCTCCCGGGTAGCTGTAGTCCTCCACGACGGGTGGCGGCTCGTCCGCTGCCGCGGCACCGTGGGCCGGGACGACCGCGATGCTCGTCGTGGCCGCGGTGATGACCGCGACAGCCGCGGTGCTGAGAAAAATCCGGTTCAACCGGCGCATGGACTCCCCCTTCAAGATGACAAAAAGCCGACGTATCGCCCAATCTGGACACTGATGGCGAAATGATGTGGGCAGCGCGAGATTAGGCAGCCTATGCCGGAGTTGGCATTGTGATCTCGATCACGTCACAATGGCGGTTGACCGTTCTGGGGGTGCCCGGTAAATGTTCTGACGCGCGATTTACGTCGGGGCGAATTTTCGCGCCGGTCGATCGAGGGGGACTCAGATGCGTGCGGCAAGACTCGGGTTTCGTGCTGCCCTGACAATGACGATGACCGTTGCGCTGGCTGCCGGGGGCGTCGCCGTCCCGGTTGCCTCCGCGGTCGCTTCTCCCGCCAGACCGGCACTGGCGCAGACCACGTCGTCCTCGGCGGCCGGCTCGGATCGGGCGCGAGTGGCACTGCTGTGGCGAGTCGGCGGCCCGGCCACGAAGCGCGATGCCGAACTGGCCTTGCTGGGCACGGACGCGGACGTGACCAGGTTCCTGACCACGCTGAAAGACACCGATGTATCCATCGACCGGAGCGTGCAAGTCAGCCGGATGATGTCCGCCGGTGGCCCGGCGACCCGCTCGGCCGGCCAGCAGGCGTTGGACGCGGGCACCGACGACGCGCTGAAGACGTTCTTGGATGCCGGCTGGGAAACGCCGCACGGGGTTGACCTCAGCCTGCGTGTCAGCCAGGTGATGTCGGCTGGTGGCGCGGAAGTCAGGAAAGCGGGACAGCAGGCACTCGACGCCGGTACCGACGACGCGCTCAAGACGTTCCTCGATTCCGGGTGGCAGGTTCCGTTCGAGATCGACCAGACGGTGAAGGTCAGCCGCGCGCGGTCGGCCGGCGGCCCCGAGGTGAAGCGGGCAGGTCAACAAGCTCTGGACGCGGGGACCCTCGACGCGTTGAACCAGTTCCTGACCATCGACTTGCCCGTCGCACAAGCGCGGGACGCGGAAACCGCTTCCATCGCCCAGCTCGTGGCGACGGCCAAAGCCGCTTCGGAACAAGCAGCGACTCAGACGCAGCAGGCGAAGGCGGAATCGGACCGAGCCGTTACCGAGGCCGCGGCCGCGCAGAAGGCGGCTCAGCAAGCGAAGGATGCGGCCGCAGCGGCGCAGGGAAACGCCGGTGAGGCCACGGATGCCGCGAACCGTGCCGCATACGCCGCCGACCAGGCCGCGATCACCGCGCGCCGGGCGATCGGCGCGGCCAACGCCGCTACCGCCGCCGCGCACACCGCGGCAGTCGCCGCGTCGCGAGCCGCGACCGCCGCCTCGCAAGCAGGCAAGGCCGCGTCCCACGCTTACGATGCCGCCGCCGCGGCGCTGGGCGACAGGACAAAGGCGGCGGATGCCAACGCGGCAGCCCAGACCGCCCGGGACGCGGCTCAGAGCGCGACGACAGCGGCCGATGCCGCACGGTCCGCCCGGACAGCCTCACAGCAGGCCAAGGTCGCCGGGCAGGCAGCCACCGACGCGGCGAACCAGTCGCGCACGGCGGCGCAGGCGGCGACGGACGCGGCGAATGCCTCCGCGGCCGCCGGCGCCGACGCCCGGCAGGCACAGGCCGCCGCGGCCAAGGCGCGGGCACAGGCCGCGCGCGCCGTTGCCGCGGCTCAGGCAAGCCAGTCGTGGGCGGATCAGGCCGGGACCGCCGCGGGCCAGGCCGCGGATGCCGCCGACGCCGCCGCGGCCAACGCCACGGCGGCCGCCAACGCCGCCGCCGACGCGGCGGTCTTCGCCGGGAACGCGGCCGATGCGGCCCGGAAGGCCACCGACCACGCCAATGCCGCGACGGCAGCGGCGACGACGGCAGGGACGGCGGCACAGCAGGCGTCGCAGATCGCCCAGGTGGCGGGCAAAGCCGACGACGACCGGATCGCGCTGGCCGGGCAGCAGGCCGACGACGCGGCCTTCGCGGCCTCGGCGGCGTACGCCGCTCGGCGGATCACGCCGCGATGGGACCTGGACCAGGCCAGCATCTGGGACGCGGAGACCAACCGCCTCATCGCCGAAGCGACCGCCCCAGGCACCGCGCGCGCCACCGTGATCAGTGACGCGCGCAAGGTCGCGCTGAAGCTGGCGGACACCGGTGGTTCCTGGGTCAAGGCAGCATCGCTCACCGCGGTCGCCGCGACCGACGACGAAGTCGTCGACTTCATCACCACCGGCCTGAACGCGGCCGCGGGGCAGGACGACCGCGTCATCCTCAAGCAGCTTTCCGACGCCGGGACAGCCGGCTTCAAGACGGCCGCCACCACCGCGCTCGCCGGCTCCGACACCGACGTGCGGAACTTCCTGAGAAGCCGCGACTACCCGGGCCGGTTGCAGGATGACACCCTGCAGGTCAGCCAGATCATGTCCGCGGCGAGGGCGGCCGGCCGCACCGTGGTCGTCCAGCACGGCCAAACCGCGCTGGACGCCGGGACCGACAAGGCGTTGCGCGACTTCCTCGACACCGAGCAATACGTTTCCCTGCAGATCGACGACAAGGTGAAGGTCGCCCAGGTTCAGTCGGCCGCCCGCGCGGCCGGGGCTCGTGAGGTTGTCGCAGGCGCACAGGCCGCATTGGACGGTCCGCCGACGCTGACGCGCGAATTCCTGGCCGTCGGCCAGTTCACCGCGGCCCGACGGGATCAGAACACCGCCGCGCACAACAACGCTGTCGAGAGCCTGCTCGCGCAAGCCACCAGCGCCGCGGCCAGTGCCGCCCACGACGCCAACGAAGCCCAGGCCGCCGCGGCGCGCGCCCGCAACTCCGCCGAGGAGGCAACGCACTACGCCGACGAAGCCGGCATCGCCGCCACTCGGGCCGCCGATGCCGCCAACCAGGCCCAGGCCGCCGCCGACCGTGCCGCCGCGTCCGCGCAGCAGGCGCAGGCGTCGGCGAACACGGCCGCCTCGGCCGCGGCCTCCGCGACCGCCGCCGCCGACAGGGCCGGCCGCTCCGCGGCCAGTGCCGCCCACTCGGCGGCGGATGCTGCGGGATATGCCCGCGACGCGGCGAAATACGCGCACGATGCGTACAACGCCGCCGTCGATGCCGGCAAGAGCGCCAAAGAAGCTTCTGATGCCGCACACGCCGCCTGGGAAGCGGTTGCCAGGAAGGTCGAGACCGAGAAGCAACAGGTCATCGAACAGCGCAAGCAAGCGTGTCAGCCCGCAATGCGACCTGCGTCGTCACTGGCCGGCTACAGCACCGAAGACTGCATTCTCCTGCTCACCGGCACCCAGGCGGACAAGGACCGCATCCTGCACCACTTGCAGGATCTCTGCCACCAGCTCAATCCCCACGGCAGCGGCTTGAAGGAGAACCTGTGTCTACAGCCGTACAACCTCTTCAACGCCAACTTCCAAGCCCGGTACCCCGACGGCCTGCCTAACGGCGGAGGGGACCCGGTCAACGACATCTTCCTGTTCATCGGCATCACCCTCCTCACTGCAGCCTGCGAAGGCATCTGCGACGTCCTCGCACTGCTCGGAGGCGCCGGTGCCGAACTCGGAGCAGTCGACGGTCTCGAGACATCGGCCGCGATCGCGGAAGCCATGGCCGAAGGCAAAAGCGCCTTCGAGGTCCTCGGCGCCGAAATCAACGCCGAACTCGGTCAGATGGAACGGCTGGCCCTGGAAACTGATGCAGAGTTCGCCGAGATAACCGAAAGTGCCGAAGACATCGGCGGGATCATCTGCCGGGGCAACAGTTTCGCGGCGGGTACTCGTGTGCTGATGGCGGACGGTACGAGCAAGCCCATCGAGGACGTCAGGACGGGAGACCGCGTCGCCAACGCCGAGCCCGGGAGCCCGGTGCTCCAGCAGCACCCCGTCGACGCGGTGCACGTCACCGCTGATGACACCGACTTCGACGATGTCACCGTGGCCACCCCACAGGGCTCCGCGCGCATCACCGTCACTGCCTACCACCTGTTCTGGGACACCACCGCTCACGCCTGGACGCCCGCCGCGGCGCTGGCCGCCGGTACGCAGCTCGACAGCCCTCACGGCGGTCACGTCGCCGTCGTCGGGAACCGTCGTTACGTCGGTAGCGGCAGTACGTACAACCTCACCATCAACAGCGTGCACACGTACTATGTCGAGGCCGGTGGTGTGCCGGTCCTTGTGCACAACGACGATGGAAACGGCTGTATCAATGGTGGACTGGGCGCTCTCATCAAGAACAACAAACCGGATCCGGCCGCCGACGCATTGGCGGAGAAGATTGGTGGTGTCTCTCGGGTCAAGTTCGCCAACGACCCCAAGGGCCGGGAGATCGACGTGGTCAGCGACACCTATATAGCGGAAAGCAAGCCGGCCGGGCTTCAGATCGGCAGTTCTTGGCGCAAGCAGGCCAAGAGTACGTTCGCGTTCGCCATCCGGGCCGGCCGAACTCCCTACTTCCACTTCGCAGGACCGCCGGATCCCGAGGTGATCGCAAAGCTGGCGGAGTACGGGGAGCGGTATGGTGTCAACTACGTTGTCGACATCGGACCGCTCGGGTGATTTGATTGTATGAATTTCATGGCTGGTTCGGGCTTGCGGAAACTCCGGAGGAAATCGAGGAGGAGAAATTTGACGGCCTGTTGGCCGAGCTTCGTGTGAAGATATCCGGCATCGACTGGTCTTCGGGCGAAGCGGAGCTGAAGGTATTCAACGGTCTGCACTTCCTGCTGGTGAACGGTGTGCCGAACCGACGTCGGGATGAAGAGCGCGAACTGACCGAGCTCTTGGAGTACGTCGCTCGGCGTTTCCCCGGGTCCTGGGGCATGTTGTACGAACGGTCGGACGACATGGATACTCCGCCAGGTCCCGGCGCTTTCCGGGTGCGAGTCATGGCGCGTGGTGAACTTCACGAGCGGTTGGATCCGTTCCTCTCCCCGGTCAGGCCGGTCATCGAGGATTGAGCCGGAGGGTTTCCGAGTCCGGTTACCGTGGGTGGTGGACGGGTTGCCCCGGTGAGGAGACCGGGGCAACTCGCGATGGCGGGCGCCCCGGTGGCAGGACATGCTTCGGGTCGTCCGCAGCCGCGCCGAGGCGGCGTCCTTCGTGCAGGTCCAGCTCGGCTACCAGACCGTGCCGTGAAAGGGCTCGTCCTCGCCGGACTGCCGGCCGCCGGACTGCCGGCTGCGCCGTCGTTGTCCGCCGCGGCCTGATCCTGACCACAGTGGACGGTTCGAGCATGGCACCGGGACTGCGGTCCGGCGACCGGGTCCTGGTGCGCCGGACCCGCCGCCCACGGCGTGGCCAGGTAGCCCTGCTGCGCTACCCGCGGTTGCCGAGCGGAGCGCCGACGGGGGTAGATGCTGCTCAAACGCGTCGTGGCGGTATCCGGCGACCGCATGCCGCCGAGCTGGGCCGACCCGGACGTCCACGGCCTCGCCGGCACGGTGGTGCCGCCCGGCTGCACCGTCGTCCTGGGTGACAACCGGCCGGCCAGCTGGGACTCCCGGCACTACGGGTTCGTGCCGCGGGACAGGCTGGTCGGCGTGGTGGTGCGGCACGTGTCCCGTGAGTGACGGTGGCCCCACAGCGACGCGGCGACGACGGAGACGGCCAGCAGCGTGACGCTGCCCGCGATGTCGAGCACGTAGTGGTTCCCCGTGGCGAGCACGTCGGCCGCCATGAGCAGCGGGAACAACCACGCCAACAGTGCCAGGCGCGGATGCGTGCCCCGCAGCGCGGACCACACGGCGTACGCGCACCACAGCGACCAGCCGACGTGCATGCTGGGCATGGCCGTGTAGTGGGTGGGCCGCGTCCAGCTCTCCAGGTGCAGGAAGTCGTACCGGGCAACGACGTCGACGGCGCCCGGCAGCGCGAACCGCGGTGGCGACATCGGCACCGCCCAGTAGACCGGCAGGACGAGGGCCATCATCGCGACCATCGTCCGGCGGGCCTGGCGGTAGACGCCGGCGTGCCGGACGAACACCCACACCAGCACACCGGCGACGACGACGTAGTACAGCCGGTACAGGTACACCGCCGGCTGACACAGAACCGGATTTCCGGCCAGCCGGCCGTTTACGCTGCGTTCGATGTCGATGTGTATCGCGTGTTCGGTGGACTGGAGGGCCAGCGCGTTGGCGGTGGCGGCCGCGAAGTCCTTGCCCACAGCGGCATCGAGACGCGCGAAGAGCAGAAACCAAAGCAGCAGAAGGAGCAGTTCGACGAGCACGGCGGGTCGCCCGCCGACACCCCGGATGAGCGCGCTTGCCCGGATCCGCACGCGGTCACCCTAGCCGAAGACCACCGTCCGGGTTTCCGCGCGAGCGGGCGGGCTCGGCTTGCACCGAGCCCGCCCTGCGTCACTCACCGGGTCAACGCTGCAGCGTCAGCACACCCGGCTTGTACGGCAGGAGGCCGTAGTCGGTGCCGTCGGAGCCGGGGTCGCGTCCTTGGTAGAGGAACTGCAGGTTGCAGGGGTCGACGGTCTTGGTCTGGTCCGGGTTGGTGCGGACCAGGTCACCGTGGCTGACGTCGTTGGTCCAGGTGGCGCCGCTGTTGGCCTTGCCCGCGAAGGGATTGCTCTCGGTCGCGGCCTGCGGGGTCCACGTGCCGCCCAGGCTCGTGGCCGTGAACGAGCGGAAGAAGCGCCGCTCGTTCGTCCCCCGCGCCTCGACGATCATGAGGTACTGGTTCTGGCCCTGGATCTTGTAGACCTCGGGTGCTTCGAACAGGTTGAGGGGAGTGTCGCTCATGATCTTCGTGTAGCTCGCGCCGAAGCTGCCCGGGAAGTTCCCGATGGGCATGGTGGCGCGGTAGATGTTGCCGTTGTCGTCGGCGAAGAACAGGTACATGTTCGTGTCGTCGCCGATGAGGGTCTGGTCGATCGGGGCCCCGCTGGGGAGGCTGCCCGTGAACAGCGTCTGCGGTGAGGACCAGCTGTTGGGGTTGGTGGGGTCGCTCGAGGTGCGGTAGGAGAAGGCCGGCCCGCCCCACTGGTAGGCGAGCACCCAGATGTTCTTCGGGGCGAAGTAGAACAGCGTCGGCGCGATGGCTCCGAAGGACATCGAGTTCTGGCTCGCGGTGGCCATGTCGGACCAGTTCGTGAAGGGGGTGAAGCTCGTGGACTTCCAGTTCGTCCCGGTGTCGTGCGTCGTGGCGTAGACGACGTGCTTGCCGTTGTAGACGACGTTGGTGAAGTCCTTGAGCGAGACCCACCCGGACTTCGGGTTCGCCAGCGGGCCGGTCGACGACCAGCGGTACGTCGACGGCAGCGCGCAGGTGCCGGTGCCGCTGCCCCCGTCGACCTGGACGAGCTGCCACTGTTGATCGTTGCCGGCCGCACTGCTCGCCTGCACCACGCTGGCGCCGTCGGCGGTCGAGGCGCCCTGCACGTCGAGGGCCTTGCCGCTGTTGCGGTTGACCAACCGGACGTACCCGCTGTCGGAGTCGGCGAGGCTGAACTGCTGGTTGGCCCCGCCGTTGTCGGTCCACTGCACCACGGGGGCGCCGTCGGCGGTCGAGGCGCCCTGCACGTCGGCGAGCTTGCCGGAGTGCCGCGCGCGCAGCTTGTAGTTGCCGCCGCCGGCGTCCACGAACTGGAACTGCTGGTTGGTGGTATTGGTGCGGGTCCACTGGATGAGGCCGGCGCCATCGGCGGTGGACGCACCGTTGACGTCGAGGGCCTTACCGCTGTTGCGGTTCAGCAGCACGTACCAGGCGCTGGTGTCCACAGTGGCGGCCGACGCCGAGGTGGGGGCCACCGTGAGCAGCCCGCCCGCAACCGTCATGACCGCCGCGGTCGCCAACCCGGACTGCCACCGGCGACGCCGCCTCGCGGTCCTCGCAAACCCAACCGACATGAGCATCTTTCCTTCCAGGAGGGGCCGCAACGCTGCGGATCCCGACGACACCCACGCACGGACACAACAGTCCAGGCGAGGAGTTGTTAGCGCTAACACTTCCGACGGCAATCCAGGCAAGGGGTATGAGGGACGGGGGAGTGGTTCAGCGGTGCGACTGAACGCACCACGAGGACTGTGAACGACGGCGTCGGCGGCGTCAAGATGTAACGGGAAGGTTTTCGAAGGAAGTCCGGCGTGCTACGCGTCGGCGAGATCTCCGAGAATATGAATAAGATTCGGAAATGGACCGGGGCGCTGACCTGCCCTGGCGCGAGAGGTGGCCGGCCAGGCCGCGACGACGGGTGAACCGATCAGGGCGAGGGCCGGCGACGATATCGGCACGCGGCGTGGATGCCGCGTGCCGAGTCAGTCGACGGTGTCGAGGCGCTGGGATCGGTTGAGGCGCTGGGCTTCGTGGAGCTGGTCTTCGAGGGTGACGATGCGGCAGGCGGCGTCGACGGCGGTGCCCCCATCGACCAGTTCCCGCACGCGGGCGGCCAGGCGCAGCTGGTGCCGGGTGTAGCGGCGGTGCCCGCCGCTGGAGCGTTCCGGGGTGATCAGGCCGGCCTCGTCGAGGCTGCGCAGGAACCCCTGGGTGGTACCGAGCATGTCCGCGGCCCGGCCCATGGTGTAGCCGGGGTAGTGCTCGTCGTCGAACTTGCCGGCCCCGCTCGGCGTGGCCGGTCCTTCTTGGTCAGGAATCATTCCACCTCCACATCACAAAGGACCCCGGGTGCCGCGACGGCACCCGGGGTCCTCAAGGGTTGGGTTTCACCATTGTCAACCGGCGCGACCGCCGGCGTCCTGCACCCGCGTCCGGCCGAAAGCCGGCATCCGCGGGGATCGCTCATTCGTGACCGAGCACCACCTCCGAACTCGATGGGACTGCGGCACCCGCGCGGCGCTACCCAGCCGCTGCGGGCGATCCAATGATGCTCCCGATCCCTTCTCTCCTGTGTTTTCCACTTACTGGGTACTTCTACTTCACCTGCTGCGAGCGTCACGACCGGAACCCTTTCCACTGATCGGTCCCAGCACGCTGACGTCGCTGGTCACTGCCCGGAGCCCTGTCCACTGATCGGCCCCGGCCACCTGACCGGTCCTGCACCTGAACTGCAAACAACTGAACTGCACGAACAACAACCACAACTGCTGATCTTCACGGGCGCACGTGCTCCGCCCGCTTCCTGCACTTCCGCTCCGGACCGGTACTACCTGGTCAAACCTCTTCACAACCCGGTCCCGGAGTACTGCTCCCGGTCACCAGCCGAAACCTTGTTCCCAGATCGGCTCCGCACTGCCTGACCGTCTTGTCTCACCTCGCGGGTAGTTACGTCCTCTCCCGCGCCTGCTTGACGTTGTCTCTCTCGCTACGAGAAGAACACTACACACACCCGCTGGGGGATGTCTACTCCAGCCACCATAGATTTTCTGCGGCGTGTCGGACGGACGGTGGAGGAAGGGGGTGCACGACCATGAGTGACGAGGTCACGGAGGATCCGCTCGGTGAGCGGTACGGCCTGGTCGGGGTACGGGACATGGGCGAGTACGCCGAAGCCTTGACGCGGTTGCTGGAGCGGGGACGGCGCGAGCGGTGCGCGGCGCTGCTGTCGGAAGCCGAGGCCTACGCGGCGGCGGAGCTGCTCGGGCAGTTCGCGCAGCTCGATCCGCTGGGTGCGTTGAACCGGCTCGCCGCGTCCCTGGCCAGCCGGCTCTACAGCCGCCTTGGCGCCTGACCACCCGGCAGCGATCAGGCTGCGGGCGAGCTGCCGGCGTTTCGGTCGCCTTCGGCGGCTGCCTCCGCGACATCGGGTGGGGATACGGCAGCCACGTGACCACCGGGAGCTGCAGCGACGGCATGGCCCGGTGGAATTTCGGGCACGACTACGAGCCCCCGCCGAGCACCCGCGATCCCGCTGTGATGATCGGCTGATCGGCCAGGCACAAGGGAACGAGGCAGGGGTCCGAGCCGGCTGATCCCCGCCCCGCCCGCGAGTTCGATGTGCGGCGAGCCTCGTGCGCGCCAGGACGCCCGCTCCCTGCCGGGGAGCGGGCGTCCGGCTCGGTGTGCGGACGGCGTCAGGTGGTGACGGCGTGGCGAGTTTCCTGCGACGTCTCCGTGAGGTGCCGGTGGTGCCGGCGCGCCGCCGCCGATCCGGCGATCAGGACGGCCAGGCCCACGACGTTGACCGCGGCGCCGACCCACAGCGGCGAGACGAACCCGAGTCCGGCGGCCAGGGCCAGGCCACCGAGCCAGGCGCCGAGCGCGTTGCCGATGTTGAAGGCCGCGATGTTGGCGCCGGAGGCCATCGTCGGCGCGTCCTCGGCGTAGCGCATGATCCGCAGCTGCAGGCCGGGCGCGGCGGCCAGGCCGACGGTGCCCATCAAGAACAGCGAGATGATCGTCAGGACCTGGCTGTGCGCGGTCAGCGCGAACACCGCCAGCACCGCCGTGAGCAGGGTGAAGATCACGAGCAGTGACTTGTCCAGTGCCCGGTCCGCCGCCTTGCCGCCGAGGAAGTTGCCGGCGAACATGCCGACCCCGAACAGCACCAGCAGCCAGGGCACGGTGGTGGTGGCGAAGCCGCTGACCTCGGTGAGCGTGAAGGCGATGTAGGTGAACGCGCCGAACATGCCGCCGTAGGACAGCACGGTGATCGCCGCCGAGATCCAGACCTGGGGCCGGCGGAACACGCCGAGCTCGCCGCGCAGGCTCGTCCGGCCGACGGGCTCCGGCTGCGGAACCAGCAGCCAGATGCCGGCCAAGGTGACGACGCCGATGACCGTGATCGCCCAGAACGTCGAACGCCAGCCCAGCTGCTGGCCCAGCAGCGTGCCGAGCGGGACGCCGAGCACGTTGGCCACGGTCAGGCCGCCGAACATCAACGCGATCGCGCTCGCCTTCCGGTTCTCCGGGACCATCTCCGACGCGACCACCGCGCCGACGCTGAAGAACGCGCCGTGACACAGGGCCGCGACGATCCGGCCGAGCAGCATCACCGAGTAGACCGGCGCGACCGCCGAGATCAGGTTGCCCGCGATGAACAGGACCATCAGCCCGAGCAGTACCTTCTTCCGGTCGAACCGGGTGATCGCCAGGGTCAGCGCGATCGCGCCGAACGCGACGCTGAGCGCGTAACCCGAGACCAGGTACCCGGCCACCGGCTCGGTGACCCCGAAGTCCGCCGCCACCTCGGGAAGCAGACCCACGATCCCGAACTCGGTCAGCCCGATGCCGAAGCCTCCCAGCGCCAAGGCGAGAAGCCCGATAGGCATGACTACCCTCCATTCAACTGTGCACGCCTCGTGGGTGAATGACCTCGGCTTCAGCGTAGGCGGACACCGGAACGGGCACCGCCTACGTAGGTGTAATCGTCACTACGACCTTCGTAACAGTGCGGCCTGTCTCATCGGCTCTACCAGCGCTGACTCGCTTGAGCCCGATGCCCGGCGCTCCTACTTTCGATACCACGCGACACCGTCGGGCGGTAGTGCGACGGTTCCCGTTTCCCGTCGAGGACAAACTCCGGACAACTCAGGGAGAGGCGATGAAAGTGGTTCCTTCCCGTTCACGTTCGACCGTGCTCCCGTTCTGCGGGCGCACCGATCCCCCCACGCGGAAACGCGCGCCGGGATCCCGGCAGCACCCCGTCGCCGGCGTCTTCCCCGGTCTGGGCAGCCGCGCCGCGTACCAGGACCTCGGCCGTCACCTGCTGGATTCCGGGAGCCCGGCAGTGCGCGAGGTCTACCGGCAGGCCGCGCAGGCGTTCGGCGTCCCCGGCCGCCCGGAGAAGCTCCTGCTGATCCCGGAGAACCTGCCGGCGGAAAGACTGGCGCAGCAGGCTTTCCTCGGCGCGGCGATCCTGGTGCACAGCCTGGCACTGGAAGCCCACCTGCGGGACACGGCGGCGAAGAGCGGGGTCCCCCTGCACTTCGTGGCCTACACCGGGGAGAGCTTCGGGATCATCACGTCGGCCGTGGCGAGCGGGGCGCTGTCCGTCGGCGACGGCGTCGAGATCGCGCGGGTTTTCACGCCGCTGATGCTGGTGGCCGCCGAAGGGGCGGTTCCCGACGAACCGGTCGCCCGCGAGGTCGCCGCGTACCTCCCGGAATCACTGCGCGGCCGGCAACTGGTCCCCGAACCGTTCCACGTCGTCGCCCTGAAGGGGGACCCCGGAGAACTCGCCGGCACCCTCGGTGAAATCGGGAAGGAGTTCCCGAAGGTCGATGTCGAAATCCACAAGTTCTATTCGGACCGGCAGACGAACGTGTACGTCCGCCGCGGCGTCAAAGCGGATTTCGACGAGCTCATGGCCCGGTTCCCCGCGGTGCGGGCGGAGGAGCTGAAGAAACCGACGAACTTCCTGGCCCATTCCGGCCGGATGGGCGGCGTACGCGAAGCACTCGGCCGGTTCCTGGACGCGAAGGGCATCGTGTTCCACGCGCCGCACACCCCGGTGGTCTCGAACCACGGTGCCGGGCTGCTCACCACGGCCGAGGACGTCCGCACCGGCATCCTCGCGATCACCGACGAAGTCATGGCGTCGCGGGAGACCGCGGCGACGCTGGCGGACCTCCACCCCGAGCTGGTGGTGGAGCTGGGACTGGGGGAGAAATCCGTGCAACTGCTGAATGACAACGACATCGCCGCACCCGTGACCGCCTACACCGGGGACCCGACGGACCCGGTGCTCCGCGTGGTCAAGCAGGTCGACGTCCTGCTGGCCCAGCTGGAGAAGCTGCGCGAGTCGGGCGACCGCCTCGACGACCGGCACCTCGACACGCTCCGCGACCTCTTCCGGCTGACATCGGGCAATCGGTTCGGCGAGGAGTACCTCTTCCAGAACATGCGGCGTGTCATCACCGAAGAGATGTTCCGCGCCAGGCGGGACGCCGCACCGGCCTTCTACGAACTCCTCGAGGTCTTCCAGCACACCCACCGGCACCGCGCGGACATCGACGCCGGCGACGGCGAGCTGGTGCTGCGGGCGCGGTTGAAGAAGGAGCTCACCGGCGACCGGCCGGGCGAGGTCTACACCGAGCTCAGGCTGGTCGACCGGGCGGGCCGCGTCACCGACCGGAAGCTCGCCACGACCGGGCGGCACGAGGTCGTGGTCGTCCACTTCGACCGGCTCGCCTACCACAGCCAAGCGGCCATCCCGCGGCAGCAGGCCCTCTTCCAGGCGCTCCGCCACGACCGGCCGGCGCTGTTCCGGCAGAACGACTGCTACCTCGAGGGAAGCGACCCGGTGGGCTGGCTGGCGGCCCTGGCGGCGTCGGGCGCGGCGCCGCCGGCCGACGTCGTGGCCCTCCACGACCTGTACCGGGAATTCGGCACGGGGCTCGACCTGGAGGCCGCCCTGGACCGCGTGGTGTCCTCGCTGACCTCTCCCGAGTTGCCCCTCGTCTCCCCGGCGGGCGTCCCGCTGTGGTCCGCCAAGGACGTCGCGGCCGCCACTCGCGGCGTCTTCCTCGACGGCGCTCTCGACACCGGACCCCGGCGGATCCACCTCAACGGGAACTGCCGGATCCTGGCGCTCGGATCCGCATTCGAAGGGGTCGACGCCGGGCCACACCGGGCCGACGTCATCTCCATCTCCTCTCCGGCCGAGGTCCGGACGACGGGCGTCAACGCGGCGCTGGACGAGTTCGAGGACCACTGCCTCCTGTCCATGACCGTGGAGAACGAGAAGGTGCTGCGCTACGCCCAGAGCCGCCGGGTGCTCAGCGGGACCGTCAACGCCTACCTCGAGATCGGCGAACGCGTCCTGGGCTTCGGCAACGGCGGCAGCGAGTCCATGACGATCTTCCTGCGCAAGGACGGCGAAGACCGGACCACCGTCCGCAAGGTCCTGAGCGAGGCGCTGACCACGGTCAGCTGGAACCCGGACGGCCGGGGCGTGATGCTGCCGCCGTTCGCGAAGGCCCGGAAGCAGGCGGAGTACCTGCAGGCCCTGCCGGAGTCCGTGCGCCGGTACTTCCCCGAGGTGTACGACATCCAGGAGCGGGTCATCCCGGTTCCGCCGCACCTGCGGACGGACGGCACGACCACTCGCAAGGAAGTCATCTACGAGATGAGCTACGTCCCGGGTGAGGAGGTGAGCCGGTTCGTCGAGCGGAACTCGCCGCCCCCGGCGGTGGTCGCCCGCCTCTACGAGCAGATCTTCCGGGTGCTGAACCGGGAAGTGCACACGGTGAACCGCGTCCCGGCGCCGGGCGAGACCCTGGACGTCTCGTACTTCCGGAAGATCGAGGACCGGCTGGCCCTGTGCCGGCGCACGGCGCCGCGCACCTTCACCCCGGAGCTGCTCGACACCGAGCGGATCGTCATCGACGGCGTCAGCTACCTCAACGCGCCGGCGCTGCTGGCCCGGTTCCGGGCGCACCCGGAGTACCTCCGGATCCTGGAGCCGCGGTTCCACTCCCTGGTGATGGGCGACACGAACACCGAGAACATCAAGGTCGAGAACTCCGTACCGCTGCTGCACGCCCAGTGGCTGATCGAGCAGGGCGCTCCCCGCGAGGAGATCGACGCGGCGCTGGCGGCGATCACGGCGGAGTCCGTCGGGATCCGGTTCCTGGACCCGCGGGCGATCGGCTTCAAGAGCGACGGCCGGGACACGCGCGACGACGCGATGTACGACAACAAGCCGTGGCACAACTCCATCGGCCACTACGACGAGATCCACTACGAGCAGTTCACCCTGCGGGTCAGGACCGGCGCGGGCCGGACGCCCCGGGTCGACATCGGTTTCGTGGCGGGGAACCCGTACCAGAAGTCCTACGGGGTGCGGGACGTGGTGGCCCGGGGTGAAGACGTCGACCCGGCCGCGCCGCGCGGGATGGAGGACTACTTCGCCACCGTGATGGCGGCCGTGCACCGGGACGACCCGGAATCGCGCCAGCTCAAGGATCCCTACTGGCTCATCCGGTTCGTCTTCATGATGGGCACCCACTTCACGGCCATGCCGCCGTTCCACTTCCAGTCGGAGCTGGACGGGACGTTGACCGACACCTACCAGGCGCAGCGCCGGCCGGTGGCGATCTACTGCGAGGGCGTCAAGTGGCTGAACTGGGCGCTGCAGCTGCTGACCGGCGAGCGGACGGAGTTCCTGGGGGTGCCGGTGCCGTCGCTGGCTCACCTGGAGCGTCCGCACCGGCGCACGACGTCCGCCGGGCACACCCGTCGTCGCGTGGTGCCCGGACAGCACACTCCCCGCTCGCCGCGACCGAGCACCCGACCGGCGGTCAACGCACGGCACACCACCGGGCACCCGCACGCCCGGCAGAAGGAGGAGGGCTGACCCATGACCAGTGCATCGCCGGCCCTGCCGGTGGCAGGACTGGACGACCTCACCACCGAGTCCCGCATGATCGCGACGCCGTGGAGCCGCATGGTGCGCGGCATCGGGCTCGGCCAGTACCCCATCGGCTACGACCCCGTCGCCGCCGAACGGATCCGGCACACGTTCGACCTGCTGGCGGCCAAGGTACCGCCGGCCAACTCCTACACGCTGTTCTCCCGGCTGCTGGCGGACCTGATCCTGAACGTGGCGGACCCGGCCGCGGACTTTTCGCGGGTCGACGTCGGCTCGGCGGTCGGGTCCATTGTGGACGCGGTGCGGTCGGAGGAGAACCCCTACTACCGCGTCACGGCGGGCAGCATCCTGATGGACGCGTTCGCCAAGCTCGGCCTGGACCACAAGCTGCTGGTCAACGAGTGGATGGACTTCCCGGCGGAGATCCTCGCCGCGACCGACCAGATCCGGCCGGACCGGATCAAGGACGAGAACAGCGGACGGCACGGCGACTACGAGCGGCTTTCCGCGTGTACGGCGGTCTTCCTCGCTCTCGGGCAGCTGGGCCTGGCGGACCGGCTGGTCACCGGCGAACGCGACCACGTCCGCGAGGCGCTGGACCTCCTGGAACGGATCCCCGCGCCCTTCTTCCGCGGGCGCGGCGGATCCATGCTGCTCTCGGTGGTCTCGCTGCTCGGGTACGACCGGTACCTCTTCGACGGACCCCGGGACTACCTGAAGGAGGTCCTGGACCACCTCGACCGCGCGGACGAGCTGAACCTCCCGCCGGCTTTCCCGCAGCCGATGACCGAAGCGTTCGGGAAGATCTACCCGCTGCTGACCATGCTGAACGCCATCGCGATGTCCGGTCGCGCCGAGTACCTGACCTACCGGAAGGACCGGCTGGCGGAGGCGAAGGACCTCCTGGGCCGCATCGACCCGGTGGAGCGGACCCACATGGCGCTGTACTACCTCGTGGCGCTGCACAACCTGGGCCGCCTGTCCGCGGAGGTGCCGGACCTGGACGCCTTCGTGGAAGACGTGCTGGGGCAGTGGGATCAGGCCGATCCCGGCGCGAACTTCTTCCGCAACGGGATCGCCTACCCCTACATGATCGAGACGGCCATGGTGACCGGCCGGCCGGACCTGATCACCGCACGGGGGCTGGACCGCCTGGCCGGCTCCTACCCCGATCTGGACCGGACCGACCTGGACCGGGCCAACCGTCCCTACCCGTTCAGCTACGCGCTGAACATGCTGGGCGAGATCGGTGCGGTGGACCGGCTCTACGTGCCGTCGGCCCGGTACGGCGGCCGCTCGGCCGTGGCCTGGGTCGTCGACCACCTGTCCGACGGCGGCCGGGAAGAAGGGAACCGGCTCTCCATGCTGGACCACGCGCTGGTCAGCTACGCCCTGCGGTTGCGAGGACGGGACCGCGCCGAGACGGAGTTGTTCCGGAACTTCCGGTTCCGGCTCGCGTCCTGAAGCGACAAAGCGAGAAATCCCCGGCCACCTGGTGGCCGGGGATTTCGTCTTTCGTGCGTCACTTGGTTGCCGCGGCGAGGGCACCGCCCGAAACCGCCGGTGCGGGACTTCGCTCGCACTCGGGCCGCCAGGTGCCCACGTGCACCCACTGCCGCCGCCACCGCAACGTGGCCAGCACCGTCGACCGCGCACAGCGCGGACACGGCTGGGGTGCCGAGTCGACCCACATCGCTGCCATCGGAACCTCCGGTGATGTCGAGGGTTTTCGATACCCGGAGAATGACAGGCGACGGCTACGCCACGGTTATGTGTGAGTCCTCAGTGGACACTCGGTCAGTAGTCGAGGCCCTCGATGAGCCGGGCCTGGACCGCCTTCTTGATCGCGTCGACGCGGGACACCGCACCCAGCTTGCCGTAGATGTTGGTGAGGTGCCGTTTCACGGTGCCCTCGCTGATGAACAGGCGCGAGGCGATCTGCGCGTTGCTCATCGCCGCGGCGACCAGCCGCAGGACCTCCAGCTCCCGTTCGGACAGCAGGGTTCGCTGCTCCTGCTGCCGCTCGAGCGACTCCATCGTCGCGCGCGGGATCGACAGCAGCACGTTGTCCCTGGTGCGGCTCACCGACCGGATCGCGGCGATGAGCTCGTCGCGGGCGATGCTCTTCACCAGGTAGGCGGCCGCGCCGTAGTCCAGCAGTTCGCGCACGAGCGCGGGCGCGTCGTGCATGGTCAGGATGACCACGGCCGTGTCGGGGGACGTCCGCCGGACCCGCTCGATCACCGCCTTCGCGCCGGGCCCGGGCATCTCGACGTCGAGCAGCAGGACGTTCGGCCGGTGCCGCTGGACGAGCGTGACGACCTCGTCCCCGTGGGCGGCCTCGCCGATGACGTCGAACTCCGGATCCGTCGACAGCAGCTCGCGCAGCCCCTGGCGGAACAGGGTGTGGTCGTCGGCGACGACGATGGTGACCTTCGGCTCGCGCGCGCCGGTCATCGATGAGCTCCGAGGTGGGTGACCACGATCGAGATCTCCGTTCCCACGTCCGGGGTGGCGGTGATCGAAAACGTGCCCCCCAGGAGCTCGAGCCGCTCACGCATGGACGACAGCCCGACACCCGACCGCGCGGCGAGCGCGGCGGCGAGGTCGAACCCCCGCCCGTCGTCCCGCACGGTCGCGTGCACCGCCGCGTCGGCCACCGTGACGGTCACCTCCAGCGTGCGCGCGCCCGAATGCAGCACGACGTTCCGGATGGCTTCGCGGAGGACGATGTACAGCTCCTCGCACACCTCGTCCGGCAGGTGCTCGTCGCCGGTCACCGACACCGTGGTGCGAATGCACGACGGGACCCGGGTGGCCACGTAGTCGTCGAGCGCCTTCGCGAGGCCGCCGATCTCGACCGCGGACTCCCGCAGTTCCCTGGCGAGGCCGCGGATCGAGTCGAGGGCTTCGCGCAACGCGGTGCGGGCGGTGCCGATCCGCGCCCGGGCGCGGATCGGGTCCGTGTCGGCGTAGACGTCGTACAGCTCGAGGTCCTGCAGGGCCACGCCGACCGAATGGGCGGCGCGGTCGTGCAGCTCCCGGCCGATCCGGCGCCGTTCGTCGCGGTGCGAGTGGTTCACCTTGCCGAGCAGGAAGCTGGCGTAGGACACCGCGCCGATCCCGACCCGGTGCATGATCGACTCCTGCAGCGCGCCGGCGGCGGTGAGCAGCGCGGTCTCTTCCCGGTCGCGCAGCCGGGTCCGCTCCAGCACCACCGGAAGCAGGACCCGGTACATCGTCACCGCGGCGTGGGCCGACTCGATCGGGTGCACGCCCCGGCTGGCCCGGCTGGCGCCGATCTCCGCGCTGAGCCGTTCCCCCTCGTCCGCGGGCGGCGGGGTGCCCGCGATCGCGGTTTCGACGTCCTCGAGGACGGATTCCGCCTGGCGCAGCAACTGGGCGGTGGCCTCCGGGACATCGGCCAGGCGATTGCCCGCCGCCTGCAGGTGATCATGGAACGAGCGCACGGTCTCCCGCCGGATGGCGGCGGGGAACATCACGTCCTCATCGGCCACACCGGGAATTGTCTCACAACGGCGAAGTCAGCCCAAGGCAACCGAACAGCGCGAGATGGGCGCAGTACTGGGTCACCATGAACACGCGATAAGGACGGCGTTGCGCGGACCGGGAGCCGCGGCTCGACGACGTGAGCACCGTGCCGGAAAGCGCTGCCGAACCGGCGAGCACCACTACGGCCGCGGGGAGTATTCCATTCCCCCGAATCGCGCACAGAACGGCGAACGTCCAGCCGACCGCGCTCGCCGCGATCGCCATCACCGCGCGCGCCCGGCGATCACCGAGAAGGACCGGCAGGGTCTTCCGGCCGGCCAGCCGATCGCCTTTCGCGTCGGCGAGGTCCTTGGTCGATCCGCCGAGTCCCATCCACAGGGACATCATGAGCCCGAAGAGGAACACCGGTTCGGTCACCCGCCCGCCGCCGGCCGCCGACCAGCCGGCCAGGTAGGTGAGCACGCCCAGCGCGGTCACCGCCGCGACGAACCCGGCCAGGTTCGCCTTCAGCGGCCACGGCCCCAGCGAGTAGGCCCAGCCGACCCCGAGCATCGCAGCGGTCAACAGGACCTGGGTCGACGACACCGCCGCCGCGAACACGAGCGCGGCCACCGACAACGCCCAGACGATCGCGACCGCCGGCCGCCGGGACAGTTCGCCCCGCGCGATGGGGCGCGCCTGCCCGTTGGCGCGGTCTTCGACGACGTCCGCGACGCCGTTCAGCAGGTAGACGGCCCACGTCGTCGCGAGCCAGCCGAGCGCGGCCAGGAGGAGCGCGGGTCTGTTCACCGCTCCGTACACGCTGCCGGCCACCCCGAGCGCCGCGCCCGCGGCGAACCGGAGCAGGAAGATGAGCTGGACCACGGGCCGCGCCTCCCGCCACGCGAGGCGGAGCCGGCGCAGCAGCACAGTGCAGGCGGACCGGGCTGAAGGAAAATTGAACGAACCACTCGGCATGGTCGTCGACGTCATCGGCACCTCCGTTCGGCCGGGTATCCCTCGGAATGTCACGAACAATGGAGATTCTCGGTGAGGAAAAGCGGGGAGGACATTGCCGGAGGCGGAAAGCGGGCTACGACGTTCGTGACATGCCCGCGCGACCATCGTCCCGAGCTGGTTCCTCCTTGGCGGGCCGGGGATTGAGCGGCGGATCACGGCCACCTAGCGTGGAATCGTTCACGGGGGTATCGGTTCTCGGCGGTCTGAGGGGAATGACATCATGCAAGACGACGATACGGAGTCAACGGGCCTGCGTGGTCGGGACAATGATACCGCGGTCGTGGTCCGGTGTTTCGGCGCTTTCGAGGTGTCCCTGGCCGGCGAGCCGGTGATCAGCTGGCACGCGGGCAAAGCGCGCAACCTCTTCCAGTACCTGCTGCTGAACCGTGGCCGGATCGTCCGGCGGGAGAAGCTGTTCGAGACGTTGTGGCCGGGTGGCGCGTGGTCACCGTCGACGAGTTCGCTGAAGGTGGCGGTGCACGCCGTCCGCCGGACGCTCGACCAGGCACCGGGACACCGGCCGGTCGAGATCGTCTGCCGCGCGCACGGTTACCAGCTCAACGCGACCGATCTGTGGCTGGACGTCGACCGGTTCGACAGTGCCATGCGCGAAGCCCACGCCGCGGAGTCACAGGGCGCGCGAGCCGAGGCCGTGGCCTGCTACCGGCGGGCCGCGCAGCTGTACGCCGGTGACTTCCTGGCCGGGGAGACCGGGGACTGGGTCGAGGAGCAGCGGGAGTACTACCGGACCAGGGCGCTTTACGCACTGACCTGCTTGCGCGCCGACGCGCTGCGGCGGGGTGACTATGCCGAAGCCATCGAGCTGTGCCACCGGATCCTGGACATCGACCCGTACCACGAGGAGGTGTACCAGACGCTGATGGTCCTGCACGCCAGGCGCGGCGAACTCGGTCAGGTGCGCAACTGGCACCGGATGTGCGTGCGACGGCTGCGGCACGACCTGGACGCGCCCCCGACCGAGACCACCCGACGCATCTTCGCCAGGGCGGTCCGGGGTGAGCTCCGAGCGGCGCAACCCACGACGACACGAACCGACGACGCGCGCCGCTGCCCGGCACCGCGGTCGAGGCGCCCTCCCGGTGCGCGGCCCGCGTCGTGGACCGCCCGGCCGCGTCGATGAGCCGTCCCGGCGGACAGCCTCTCGGCACGACGTCACTGTCAGGACAAGTGCGCCGACAGCAGCCAGGCGGGTGTTGACTTGCGGCCGTTGGCCTCGTCTCGGATGTCGCTGCCGGCGAAGTCCGCGAAGTCGGGGAAGTTTTCGGGGACGTTGGCGTGGATGCGGGCGGGCCGGATCTCGTCGATCGTCCAGTACGCGCCGACCACTTCCCGCAGTTCCTGCGCGGAGACCGGGTTGACCTTGCCCGAGGGCACGGTCGCGCTGTCGAACACCAGCACGAAATAGGACGCGCCGGGCGCCGCGGCGCGCACGATCGATTCCTGATATCCGCGGCGCAGCTCGACCGGCATCGAGTGGAACAAGGTGCTGTCGACAATGGTGCCGAAACGGCCGTCGTAGCCGGTGAACGTGCTGATGTCGGCGACCGCGAAGCCGGCGTTGAGCAAGCCGCGCTGGGCGGCGTCGGCGCGCGCGAGCGTGATCGCGGTCGGCGACTGGTCCAGACCGACGGTCGTGTAGCCCCGCTCGGCGAGGTAAAGCGACGTCGCGCCCTCTCCACAGCCGGCGTCGAGGACCTCGCCGTGGAAGGCGCCCGTGTCGATGAGCGCGGCGATCTCGGGTTGCGGTTCGCCGATGCTCCACGGCGGCCGGAGGCCCGGCCCCATTTCGGGAGCCTGGCCACGATAGGCGGATTCGAACAGTGCGTCGCCGGCTGAGTTCGTCATGCACCCCAGCATGTCAACCAGGTTGATATATGTCAACATGGTTGACATGGAAACCTTCCGGGACGAGCCACTCGGCTACCTGCTGCACCGGGTCACCGCGGCCCTGCGCGCCGAGGTGGCCGCCACCGTGCTCGAGCCGGCGGAGCTGGCGGCGCCCGAGTACCTCTGCCTGCGGATGCTGGCGCAGGCGCCGAAGTCCAATGCCCAGCTGGCCCGCGAGGCCCAGGTGTCGCCCCAGGCGATGAACAAGGTGATTCGCGAGCTGCAGGATCGTGGTCTGGTGACGCGACCCGCCACCGTGTCATCCGGGAGGTCGTTGCCCGCCACGTTGACGCGCGAGGGCGTGACCCTGCTCGCGCGCCTCGACCCCGAGGTGGCCGAGGCCGAGGACCGGGTCCTGGGCAAGCTCGGCAAACAGGAACGGCGCGAGCTCCGGCGGCTCCTCGTCGCGGTCGGCCCGGTGGTGTCCCGGCGGTGATCCCGCTGCGAACCAGTGGGTCCTGGCGTGTTCGGCGTGCCATGATGCCGGGCTGTGACTGTGGACTCGATCGCTGCATGGCATGACGCCGGTCCGGGTGTCACGCGGAGCCTGGAGCTCGCTCATCGGTCTTTGGTCGCCGGCGGCCTGCCGGTCGGCGCCGTGGTGATCGGCTCCGGCGGTGACGTGGTCGCGGAAGGCCGTAACCGGGCGTATGACCCGCCCGGTGGTGATGACCGGTTGCAGGGCAGCCCGATCGCTCATGCGGAAATGAACGCGTTGGCCCGCGTCGCCACCAGCGCGGATCTGTCCACGACCACACTGTGGAGCTCCCACCGCCCGTGCGCGATGTGTGCGGCGGCGTGCGAATTCACCGGCGTGGGACGGGTTCGGTTCGTAGCGCCGGACCCGTCGGACGATCAGCCCGGCCCCGATCCGATCGGCGTGGACGGCCGGTGGCTGATCGTCGCCAACCTGCTCTTTCTGGCCGGCATCCGCGCGTACTCGGGTGCGAATGCCCCGATGCTCCGGCGAGCCCGCGACCGTGAGCCGGAGACCACCGACCTGCTCGACACGGTTGCGCCGCACCAGTGGCGGACCGCGACCCTGCCGGACGCACTGGGACCCATCTGGTCGCACGTCGTCAACGCCGCTCAGCGGCGGCAGCTTCGCGTCGGCGGCTGACCCGTGACCGAACTCGAAGCCATGCTGACGGCGAACCGGCTGCCGTCCCGGCGGACTTCGGCCGCACCCGGTCCGCCGAAGTGGGCGGGAACGACGAGTTCGCCGTTGTCCGCGGCGCGTTCGAGGACACCGAGCCGGGTGGTGGTGGCCTGCCGCGGGTCTTCGCAGAAGCAGCTGCTGTGCTCCGGCGCCAGGATCTGCACCGGGCTGTGCAGCAGGTCCCCGACGAACACCGCGCTGTCCGCGCCGGACGACACGCGCAGGACCGACGAGCCCGGGGTGTGGCCGGGCGCGGGTTCGAGCGTCAGGTTCCGGTCGATGCGGTGGCTGCCCTCCCACAGCACGGCCCGGCCGAGCACCGGGGCGACGCTGTCGGCGTAGACGAGCAGGCTGCCTTCACGGCGAAGCTGCTCGTGTTCGGTGCGGGGAGCGGGGCGGCGGTGGGCGTTGCGCGGATCGAAGTACACCTGGTCGACGCGGGGAATCAGGTAGGTGGCGTGGGGGAAGGTGGGCACCCATTCGCCGTTGCGCAGCTCGGTGTTCCAGCCGACGTGGTCGTAGTGGATGTGCGTGTTGACGACGACGTCGACGTCCTCCGGCCGGACGCCGGCCGCGGCGAGCCGGTCGAGGAACGGCGTCGCCAGGTGGTCGAACAGGGGGATCTGCGGCCGGTTCCGGTCGTTGCCGACACCGGTGTCGACCAGGATCACCCGGCCTTCGCTGCGGAGGATCCAGGTCTGAATGGCGCCGCGGTAGCCGCCGGTCTCCGGGTCCCAGTGGTCGGGCACGAGCCAGGCGGCGTTGTCCGTCCAGAGCCGGGGCGGGCTGCCGGGGAGGATGGACCGCACCGGGGCGATCTCGCCCTGCCACTCGGCGACCTTCACGACTTCGACTTCACCGATGTGCATGACTCCACGTTAGAAGGAGGTTGTGAGTGTTCCAATGCGTAAATTGCTCGTTCTGATGTGTGATCGTCTCAGAGGTACGATGAGTTGATGGACGTGCTGAGTGACGCGATCGCCGCGGTGCGGGTCGGGCAGCCCACGTCGAACCGCCTCCAGGCCGGTTCGACGTGGTGCTACCGCTTCGCGCCGTACGAGGGCGCGGGCTTCCACGTGCTGCTGCGCGGCAGCGGCTGGCTGCTCCCGGACGGCGGGACGCCGGTGGCGCTCGGCCCCGGCGACGCGGTCCTGGTCCCGCACGGCGGCGCGCACACCCTGTCCTCGGCGCCGGACGCGGCCGGCGCGGTGCCGTTCGAAACGGCGGTGGCCGAGCCGGACGGCCGGACCGAGTTCCTGTGCGGCAAGTACCGGCTGGCCCACCCGCGGCGGCACCCCCTGCTCGCGAGCCTGCCGGAGGTGGTGCACCTGCCCGCCGAGATCGGGCGGCAGCCCGAACTGCGCGCGGCCATCGACCTGCTCGGCGGCGAGGTGAGCGACCGGCGGCCGGGCTCGGCCACGGTCCTCACCGGCCTGCTGGACCTGCTGCTGGTCTACCTGATCCGCGCGTGGCTGGACGGCCACCCGGGCACGGGCTGGCCGCAGGCGCTGCGAGACCCCGAAATCGCCGCCGCGCTGGAAGCCCTGCACGAGCATCCCGAAGCGCCGTGGCGGATCGAGGACCTGGCCGCCCGGGTGGGCTTGTCCCGGGCGACCCTGGCCCGCCGGTTCACGGCGCTGACGGGTCAGCCGCCCATGGCGTACTTGACCTGGTGGCGGCTGACGACGGCGGCGCGCCTGCTCCAGGACACGGACCTGCCCTTGCCGTCGATCGCCGCGAACGTCGGTTACGCCTCACCGTTCGCGTTCTCGCACGCGTTCAAGCGCCAGTTCGGCGTCGCGCCGGGCGGTTTCCGGGCCGGCCGCTGACGGCAGCTGTCGATGGATTGTCGACGGGCTTTGTGACGATGAGCAGTGCGTCGAGTGTGCCGACCACGGGTGGGGAATTCATGTATGCCGACTTGCGTCTGCTCGGGCCGTTGGAGGTCGTCGGGTCTCGCGGCAGTGTGTCGTTCGCCGGTGGGCGGCGCCGGTCGGTGTTCGCGCTGCTCGCGTTGCGGCCCGGGCGGTTGGTGTCGCGTTCGTCGTTGATCGACGCGTTGTGGGGCGACGACGCGCCGGCGACGGCCACGAAGACGCTGCAGGGGCACATCGCGCAGGTGCGCAAGGCGCTGTCGGGAGCCGGGCTCGGCGGTGTGCTGGTGACCAGGGAGCCCGGTTACGTGCTCGAGGTCGATCCGGCGCAGGTCGACACGCACCGGTTCGCCGAGCACGTCCGGGCTGGGTGCGCGGCACTGGACCGGGGCGACGGTGCGGAGGCGCACGTGCGGCTCGAGGCGGGGCTCGCGTTGTGGCGGGGTGATCCCCTCGCGGACTGCGCGGTGGCCGGCTGGGCCGTCGCCGAGCTCACCCGGCTGTGTGAGGCGAGGGCGTTGGCGGAGGAGCAGACGGTCACGGCCCTGCTCATGGCCGGCCGGCACGCCGATGCCGTGGGGGAGATCGAGCGGTTGGTGGGCCGGTATCCGTCGCGGGAGCGGCTGTGGGAGCTGCTGATGGTCGCGTTGCACCGGTCCGGCAGGCAGGCGGACGCGTTGCGGACCTACCGGCGGGTGCGGTCGGTGCTCGTCGAGGAGTTCGGCGTCGAACCCGGGCCGGAGCTACGGCGGCTGGAGGCGGCGGTGCTGGCCGGTGAGCCCGACGTGGCAACGTACCTCCCGCGGCCACCAGCCGGCCGGAGGCGGGAGCTGAGCCTGGCCGATTCCCGGTGCGCGAGACCCTGATCGTCGTCGAGGTGGCTCGACCGTGCCCGGCGTGGGCCGCCGAGGCGGTCCACGCCGGCGGTGGACGGCCGGAACTCAGTCCTTCACGTCGCGGAAACCGCACCCGTCTGCCATATCTGGTGGCGGGCCGAGAAGACGCAAGCCGACACCTGGACCGGTGCGCCGACCGGCGCCTCACCGTTCTCGACTTCGAGGCACTGCCCGAGCTTCGCGTTCACGATCTTGACCCGGTTGGGAACCTCGCGTGTCACGAACTGCCACTGCTGGCTGACCAGCTTGGGAGAACAGGGCGCCTGCACGACCGGCAGGTCGTCACCGGTCCCGTCGATCAGGTCCATGCACAGACCGGTGTCCTGGTTGACGAGCAGGGTGTTGATCGACTCCGGAACCGGTTGTGCCGCCCACAACGTGGCCGGCAGGCCCGTACAGCGCCGCTGTACCACCTGTCTGCCGGTCTCCGGCTTGACCGACGGGCCGGCACACAGGTTGGTCGTGATGTTCATCAGCTGGAAAGTGCCGGCCCGGACATCGGTGCCGGAGCTCGCCGCGCCCGCCGAACCGGCCGCCACGACCTCTCCCGTCGTGACACCGACGACCACGGCCACCACGGTCAGCAGTTTTCTTGCTCGCATTTGTCCCTCCTCCGTAAAGAATTCCGCGCCGGCACGTCGTGCGTGGCGTGGAGTTCCCTTACGCGGAAGCTAGTTCGCGGCGGTGGCGAGCCGGCAGTGTTCCGGTGGCCGGCGGTCAGCGGGCAGGGGTGCGCCGGACGACATGTTCCTGCAGCCTGCCTGCCGAGCCGGCGTGTACACCGAATTGTTCCGCGGGGCAACCGCGTCGCTTGGTGTCGCGACGTCAGACCGTCGTGACCTTGCTCTTGTCGTAGAACCTCACTTCCCCGGTGGCGGGGAAATGGATGCCGACACAGTAGACATGGGCGTTGCCGGAGCCGAAGCTTTTGCCTTCGTCGACGACCAAGCCGATATCGTCACGGTCGACGACCTTCACTTGCCGCGGCCCCTGTCGTTCTTCGCTTGCGAACTGCATGTCGTCTCCTGTTCAAAGAGGCCGTGCACAGGCGATAGCACACTACGTGATCCCCACGCCCCGCGGAACACGGAAGAGACCGACGCCGGTTGGCCGATACTGGCCGGGACGGCAACCGGACCGGCGCCGGCCGGGAACCGGTTGGCCGCGACGCCGGCCGGGAATCCCCGCCCGGCGGCGGCGTGACGTCCCGGGCACGCTGGAGCAGGCCACGTCCTTGCCGGACGAGTGGCGACATCACGGAAAGGCCGACACGCATGACAACCGATCAGCCGGTGAGCCGGGAGAGGGACTCCTCCGAGGAGGTCCTGTCCGCGGTTCCCCACGGACTCCGGGTCGCGGCCGCCGTCTGCTGGCGCGCGCTGGTCGTCGCGGGTGCCCTGACCGTCGTGGGCTTCCTGGCCGTCAAGCTGGCGTCCGTGGTGGTCCCCGTCGCTGTCGCCCTGTTGCTGGCCGGTCTCTTCTCGCCTGCCGTTTCCTGGCTGACGCGCAGGAAGGTCCCACGCGGGCTCGCCACCGCGATCGTGCTCGTCGTGGGCATCGCGCTGGCCGGCGGCGTTGTCACGTTCGTGGTCATCACTGTCACCGCGGGTATGCCCGGGCTGATCGATCAGGTCACGGCGAGCGTGACGGACCTGCACGCCTGGCTGCGCGCCGGGCCGCTGCACCTGAGCCAGGGCCAGCTCGACGAGATGCTCGGCAACCTGACCGCCATGCTCGGCCGGAACAAGTCGGTGATCGCCTCGGGGGCGCTCACCACGGCGGTGACCGTGGGCGAGCTGCTCGCCGAGTTGCTGCTGGTGGTGTTCTGCCTGATCTTCTTCCTCGCCCAGGGGCGGGCGATCTGGGTGTTCGTGCTGCGGGCCGTGCCGGCGCGCCTGCGCGATCGCGTCGACGTCGCCGGGCGCAGCGGGTTCACCACCCTGGCGCACTACATCCGCGGCACGGCGGCCGTCGCGTTCGTCGACGCCGCCGGCATCGGCCTCGGGCTGGTGATCATCGGAGTCCCGCTGGCCGCCCCGTTGAGCACGCTGGTCTTCCTCGGCGCGTTCGTCCCGGTCATCGGCTCGGTGATCGCCGGCGCGGTCGCCGTCCTCGTGGCCCTGGTGACCCACGGCGCATGGTCGGCCGTCATCGTGCTCGCCGTCGTGGTCGGCGTGATGCAGGTCGAAAGCCATGTGCTGCAACCACTGCTGCTCGGGCGGGCGGTCCGGCTGCACCCGCTGGCCGTCGTCCTCGCGCTCGCTGCCGGGCTCGTCGTCGCGGGCGTCGTCGGCGCCTTGCTCGCTGTGCCGCTGGTGGCGGTCTTCAGTTCGGGCGTGCGGAGCTTGACCGCCCGGCCGGATCCGGAGTGAGCGATCGAGGTGTACCGCCCGCGAGACCTCGGCGGTACACCTCGCGGCTCAGCCGGCGGCGGGTTGGGGACTGGTGTTGCGTAGCCGGGCTTCGTGGAGCTGGTCTTCGAGGGAGATGATGCGGCACGCGGCGTCGATGGCGGTGCCTTCGTCGACGAGTTGCCGTACCCGCGCGGCGATGCGCAACTGGTGGCGGGAGTAGCGCCGGTGCCCGCCGGCGGAGCGCTGTGGCTCGATCAAACCGGCTTCGTCGAGGCTGCGCAGGAAGTTCTGCGTGGTGCCGAGCATTTCCGCGGCCCGGCCCATGGTGTAGCCGGGGTAGTGCTCGTCGTCGAACTTGCCGGCCGGCCTGGGTGCGGCCGGGTCGTATTGGGCAGGGATCATGCGACCTCCACATCACAAGGGACCCCGGGTGCCGCGCGCGGCACCCGGGGTCCCAGGGGTTGGGTTTCACCATTGTCAACCGACGCGACCGTCGGCTTCCTGCACTCGCGTCCGGCACCGAGGCCGATGACGCGGGGATCGCTGATTCGTAACCGAGAACCACCTACCAATCCGATGGGACTGCGGTACCCGCGCGGCGCTACTGCCCAGCCGCTGCGGGCGATCCAATGATGTGCCCTTTCCCTTCTTTCCGGTGTTTCCTTCTTGCTGCGTACTGCTTCTGCGGTCATCACCGGCCGGAACCCTTTCACCGATCGGCCCCAGCACGCGTGATACCGCGGGCCACTGCCCGGAACCCCTTACCTTGATCGGCCCCGGCCACCTGGCTGTCTTTCACTGCTTACTGCGATCTATCAACTACGGGTACTGCTGATACTGCGGACTAGCTGACTACTGCGTACTACTTTGCTCCGCGGGCACTCGAACTCCGCCCACGCCTTGCACTACTTCACTTCACCGGGACCGTTACCTCTGACTTCATCTTCACAACCCGGTCCCGGGCACAGCTTCGGTCACCAGTCGAGACCTGTTCACTGATTGGCCCCGTCCTGCCTGACCGCTTGTCTCACTTCGCGGGTAGTTACGTCCTCTCCCGCGCCTGCTTGACGTTGTCTCTCTCGGTACGAGGAGGACTCTACACACACCCAGCTCCGAATGTCTACTCCGGCCGCCATAGATTTACCGCGTGACCCGAACGAGGTACCTCCACCTCGCGGAGTTCGCAGGTCAACGCTCTGGGGGACGCCCCGGAGCGCACGGACAGGAGAGGACAGTGCGATGAGTGATCAGGTCGCGGGGCAGGAGCCGTTCGAACTCGCCGCGGTGCGCAACCGCGAGGACTACGCCGGCGCCCTCACCCGGCTGATCGATCGAGGTCGCCGGGAACGCTGCGTCGCCTTGCTGTCGGGCACCGAGGCTTACGCCGTGGCCGAACTGCTGGGCCAGTACGCCCAGCTCGACCCCACCGACAAGCTGCACCAGCTCGCCGCGACCATGGCCAGCCGGATCTACAGCCGCCTCGGCGCCTGAGCGCGGGCCCCTGGACACGCTCGCCGGGCCTCGGCCCACGCCGGGGTGCCTCGCTGCCGATCACGACCCCTCGGTGTTTCCGGTCACCGAGAGCGGAGGTAGGGCCTCAGCCGCTCGGTCAGCGACTTGCGGGTCGTCACGGTCGCCGGGGCGGGCCCCTCCTCGCCGGTGTGGTGCCCGGCGGCGGCGTCGGCGACGAACCGCGCGACCGCGCCCGGGCTCGGCACGAGGTCGTCACCGCCATGGCGCGCGATGACGACCGGATCTTCGGCAGGCTCGGTTTCCACCGCGAGCGACCACCCCCGCCGTTCGCTCCACACCAGCATGACGTCGTGGTCGGGCCGGTCGAGCCACCGCCGGGGCAGCCCGAGGTAGGCGGTGGCCGTGTCGCTGATCTCCACCGTGGTGCTCTCGTCCGGGACGCCGACCGCGGCCGCGACCGCGCGCACGTACTCGCCCAGGCCGCGCTCGAGGGTTCGGGTGTCGAGTTCGGAGTGCTCCATGCCCGTCACGCTAGAGGGCGGCCGATCGGCGTGCCGGGCGGCCGATCGGCGCAGCGCGGTTCGAAGCGCCCTCAGCGGCTACCCCCGGACCTGAGCGGCCGCGGCGGTGGGGCCGGGCTGGGTCTCCTGTCACACCGCCGGCTCGATCTGGTTTAGTGCAAGCGCTTGGGGGAATCTCCGTCAAGCAGTGGCAAGTGGTCGCCCCAACTCCCGGTGGCGCAGGATTTGGGGAAGGACTTCGATGGTTGTGTCTCCGGCGAACGCCGACGCGGGCGCCCGCGCGACGTCGCGTAACGACTTCGGTGAGCTGATTCGCCTCGTGCGGAGTGAAGGTCTGCTTGACCGTCGCTACGGTTACTATGCGGTGAAAATCAGTCTCACCCTGCTCGCGCTGGCCGGCGGGTGCGTGGCGTTCGCGCTGCTGGGCGACTCGTGGTGGCAGCTGGTCACGGCGGTCTTCTTCGCGGTGATGTTCGCCCAGGTGGCGTTTCTCGGCCACGACGCGGGGCACAACCAGATCTTCCGCAGCGGACGGGCGAACGACCGTGCCGGCTATGCCCTCGGGGCCGTCGTCGGCATGAGCTACGGCTGGTGGATGGGCAAGCACAGCCGGCACCACGCCAATCCCAACCACGAAGGCGACGATCCCGACATCGACATCCCGCTGCTCGCCTTCACCCGGGGGCAGTCGGCGGAGAAGAGCGGGTTCGTGCGCTGGACGTCGAAGCACCAGGCGTGGTTGTTCTTTCCGTTGTTGTTCCTGGAAGGGCTGAGCCTGCACTGGGCCGGCATCGATGCCGTGTGGCGCGGAAAGGTCAAAGCCCGCCGCCTGGAGGCGGTGTCGCTGGTCGCGCACTTCGTGGTGTACCTCGGTGCGGTGTTCGTGGTGTTGTCCCCGCCGGTGGCGATCGCGTTCATCGCCGTGCACCAAGGGCTGTGGGGCGTCTACATGGGATGTTCGTTCGCGCCGGGGCACAAGGGCATGCCCACCTTCACCGACAAGACCAAGCTCGACTTCCTGCGCAAACAGGTCCTCACCAGCCGCAACATCCGCGGCGGCCGGTGGGTCGACTTCACGCTCGGCGGGCTCAACCACCAGATCGAGCACCACCTGTTCCCCAGCATGCCGCGCGTCAACCTGCGCCGCGCGCAACCTTTGGTGCGCCAGTTCTGCGCCGACCACGGGATCGACTACGCCCAGTGTGGGCTGCTGAAGACCTACTACTACGTCCTGCAGCACCTGCACGACGTCAGCGCACCACTCCGCGAGAAGAGCGCACGTGCCCGGTGATCACCGTCGGCCGTGAGCCGTCCGCGTGGGGGACCACCCGGCTCGTGGGGGCGTATGGTCGCCTCATGTCCATGCTGTCAGCGGGTCGTGCGCCGACGAAGCCGCGTAGCTGATGCCCGTGTCGGCCGAGTGCTCTTTCGTGCACCCGGCGTTGTTCTACGGCACGCCGGCGGAGTACCTCGCCGGTACGGTGCCGTTCGTCACCGGGGCGCTGGCGATGGGGGAGCCGGTGGCCGTGGCGGTGCCGCCGGCCAACCTCGAGCTGCTGCGACGCGAGCTCGGGGCTGCTGCCGACCGGGTGCACCTGCTGGACATGACCCAGGTCGGACGCAACCCGGGCCGGATCATCCCGGGTGTCCTGCGGGCGTTCGCCGACGCGCACCCCGCCGTCCACGTGCGGATCATCGGCGAGCCGGTCTGGGCCGGGCGGTCCGAGGCGGAATACCCGGCGTGCGCGCAGCACGAGGCCCTGATCAACCACGCCTTCGCCGGCCGGTGGGTGACGATCTTGTGTCCCTATGACACGGCGTCCCTGGGGCCGGTCGCGCTGGCGGACGCCGTCCGGACGCATCCGTGGCTGGTGGACGGCGCGGGTGAGTGGCGAGCGAGCGGCGCGTACTCGCCCGACGACGTGGTCGCCGACTACAACCGCGAACTTCCGGAGCCGGCGGACGCCGCCATGCTGGTGGTCGCCCCGAACGGACTGCGCGAGCTGCGCAAGTTCGTCGAGGAGACGGCCGTCCGCGCCGGTCTGGCCGAGGACCGCGCCCACGACGTCGTGCTCGTCGTGACGGAGCTGGCGTCCAACAGTGTCGAGCACGCGCGCGGTGACGCGACGGTTCTGCTGGGTCTGGGCGGTGGGCAGCTGGTCTGCCAGGTCCGCGATCGGGGACACATCGCGGACCCGCTCGCGGGGCGCCTGCCGGAAGTGCCCGGCCAGGTGCGGGGTCGCGGGCTGCTGCTGGTCAACCACCTCGTCGACTTGGTCCGCGTGCACACCGCGCCATCCGGCACCACCGTCGAAGTCCGCTTCGAACTCGGCTGAGAGGGTCGGTTCCGGCCCGGGCGCAGGGAGATCTGCTCAGCACCTGCCGTGAGGTCGAGGCAGAATTGCGGCATGTTCGAGACGGATGGTGTGGGGAATGCCGGTGGCGCGGCGGACGGAGTGAAACTCGAAACGCTGGGCGACGCGCTTGTCCTGCGGGTAACCGGAGCTCTCGATCTCACTCTGGCGCCGAAGGTCCGTCAGCTCGTCGAACGCGCGCGGCGGCTGGCCCCGCCGGTGTTGGTCATCGACCTGACCGAGGTCGACTTCTTGGCATCCGCGGGGATGGCGGAACTGGTGCGGGCCCATCGCCTCGCCGCGTCGACGGCAGTGCGGGTCGTGGCCACGGGGCGGGTCACTTTGCGTCCGCTCGAGCTCACGCGGCTGGCCGACGAACTGGTGATCGTTCCGACGCTCTCGGCCGCGCTGGATCGTGTGTGACCGGCCACAGCGGATTCGATGAGCTGATCGACGCGTTGCGCGGCGCTTTCGTCGGCCGCGACGGTGACCCGCTCGACGTCGGGACACACCAGCTGGACGACGCTCAGCTGCACCGCCTGATGGACGGTGACCCGGACGACGGCCTGGCCGTGGTCGTTCCCGGCACTGCGGTGCTGGAGGAGCTGCTGCCCGGGGTGCCGGTGTCCGCGGCCGTGGGCGTCGTCAGCCGTGGACAGGGCGTGCTGATGTTCGCCACCGACCCGGTCGGCCACCGCCACCGGACTCTCGTGGAGGGCGCCGGCCTGGTGACCGGCCCGGTCGCCGGGCTGGTCCGGGAACTGCGCGCCGAAGCGTCGGTCCTGGACCTGGTGCACTCGGTGGGCCGCGAACTGACCGCTCAGCTCGACCGAGACCGGATGGTGCAGAACGCGACCGACGCGGCCACGAAAGCGACCGGAGCCGCGTTCGGCGCGTTCTTCTACAACCTGGTCGACGAACTGGGCGAGTCCTACACCGGGTACACGATCTCCGGGGTGCCGCGGGAGGCGTTCTCCCGGTTCCCGATGCCCCGCAACAACGAGGTGTTCGCTCCCACGTTCGACGGTGCCGGCACCTTCCGCAGTGCCGACATCACCCAGGACACCCGCTTCGGCCGGAACGCGCCGTACTACGGGATGCCCGAAGGTCACCTGCCGGTGTGCAGCTACCTCGCCGTCCCGGTGATCAGCCCGACGACCGAAGAGGTACTGGGCGGCTTCTTCTTCGGCCACCCGCAGCCGGATCGGTTCACCGCGCGCCACGAGTTCCTCGCCGAAGGCATCGCCCGCTACGCCGCCATCGCCCTGGACAACGCGCGGCTGTACGAGCGCGAACGCACCCTGGTCACCGAGTTGTCCCGCAGCATGCTGCCGGACGTCCCCGAGGTCGCGGGGGCGGACGTGGTGACGCGGTACCTGCCGGCGGCGACCGGCAGCAAGATCGGCGGCGACTGGTTCGACGTCATCCCGCTCACCTCCGGCGCCACCGCCTTCGTCATCGGTGATGTCGTCGGCCACGGTGTCACCGCCGCGACCATCATGGGCCAGGTCCGCATCGCCATCCGGTCCTACGCCCTGCTCGAACTGCGTCCGTCCGAGGTTCTGCGCAACGTCTCCCAGCTGACCGCCGGACTGGCCGAAGCCGGCTTCGTCACGTGCTTCTACGCCGTGCACGACCCCGGGCGGCGCATCCTCACCTACGCCAACGCCGGCCACCTCCCGGCCATCCTCGTCGAGCCGCAGGGCGAAACCCACCAGATCGGGGAAGCACTGGCCCAACCGCTGGGCGTGGGCGCCGAGTTCCCCGAACGGACGACGCCGTTCCCGCCCGGGGTGGACTTGGTGCTCTACACCGACGGCCTGGTCGAAAGCCGCACCCGCGACCTGACCGTCGGCATCGAATGGCTGCTGGAGGGAATCGGCCGGGTGCTCGGCGCGGCCGACCTGGAGACGGCATGGGACGAGCTGATCTCCGAGCTCACCCTCGGCCGCCACGACGACGACATCGCGCTCATCCACGTCCACCGCCGCGTCGACCCCCCGGCGGCCGAATTCCACCAACGTGCCGACGCCACCGTCGACCAGCTCGCCGGACTGCGCAGCGGCCTGACCCGGTGGGCGGCGGGACTGGGCATGAGCGTCGAGCGCCACGAAGATCTGGTCCTGGCCAGCTACGAGGCGATGTCCAACTCCGTCGAACACGCCTACCGCGACCACCCACGGCCCGGCGGCCTGGAGGTGCACGGCGAACGTCACCGCGGCGAGGTGACGGTGACCGTCACCGACTACGGCACCTGGAAGGCCCCGGACGTCACCGACACGCTGCGAGGGCGCGGCCATCTGCTGATCGACGCCTTGGCCGACCACACCTCGACCATCCACCGGGACAACGGCACCACCGTCACCCTGACCTGGACCCTTCCCGGCTAGGCGGGCGAGGCGGTCTCCGTGTCGGCGCCGTTGTCGGCCAGGCGTTCGGTGCGCTCGGTCCCGTGCCAGTCCAGGCACAGCACGGTGGCGTCGTCCTGCAGGTGACCGCGGCAGGCGTGCGTCACCGCACTGGTCGCGGCCCGCACCAGCTCTCTGGTGTGCAGCCCGGCGGTCCGGCGGACCAGAGCGGGCAGGTCGGCGCCGGCGGCGGCGCGTTCGAACATGCCGTCGGTGAGCAGCACCAGCCGGTCACCGGGACGCAGATCCAGCCGTTGCACCCGGTACCGGTACGGGCGGACGCCGAAAAGCAGATCCGATTCCAGCTCGATCGGCCCCACCACACCGTCGCGCAGCAGCAGTGGTGGGGGATGTCCGGCGTTCACCAGCTCGACCCGGCCCGTTTGCAGGCCGACGCGCAGCAGCAGCCCGGTCGCCAGTGCCACCTCGCCGCCGTGGTCGAGCAGCGCCCGGTTGGCTTGCTGCGCCTGTTCTGCCAGGTCGCGACCGGCTCGACGGGCCCCGCGCAGCGCGCCGACCAGCAGGGTCGCGGTCAGTGCCGAGGCCACGTCGTGCCCGGCGGCGTCGGTGATCGACAGGTGCAGGGTTTCGCGGTCGAGGGAGTAGTCGTAGGTGTCGCCGCCGATGTCGTCGGCGGGCACCAGGGCGCCGGCGATGGTGAACTGGGCTGCCTCGCAGCAGGACGCCGAGGGCAGCAGCTGGTGCTGGATTTCCGCGGCCAGGCTCATCGGGGTGGTGCGCCGGCCGGTGTGGTAGCGGTCGGTGAAGCGGCGGTCGGTGACGATGACGTAGGCCAGCGCGTGGGCGGCGTGGCCCAGCTGGACCAGCACCGCGTCGTCGCAGATGGGCACGGTGACCTCGAGGACGCCGACGCAGTCGCCGCGGTTGGTCACCGGCAGCACCGCCCGCACCCCGCCGTCGTTCGGCTCCTGCCACGGCTGCTGGGTGCGCAGCACTCGCTCGTAGACGCTGCCCGGCAGATCGACCGGCTCGGGGGCGCGCCCGTCCGGGTCCTGCGCGGTCGAGGTCAGCCGGACCAGGTGTTCCTCGATGAGGTCGACCAGGAGGAAGGACACGTCGAAGGCACCGAACCGCTTCGCCAGGTCGCGCGCGACGACCTCGACAGATTCGACGGGCGGGGCGGTCTCGGCCGCCGCCAGCACATCGCCCGGTTCCAACGCCACACCGTCCACCGCCACCCCCGACCACTCGGAGTCCACCCCACCACATCATCCACACCGGCCCGGACGCAAGACCACCGACGACGCGAGCCGCGACGGCAGCGGCAATCACCGGTGGTCAAGCGTGGGATCGGCTCAGCGTCCGATGCCAGTACTCGGTGACCGACCGCCGCAACCGTTCGGTGTCGACGGCTTTCGAATCGAGAAGTCGCTGCAGCCCGATTCCCCGGAGTTGCCCGACGACGGCGATCGCCACCTCGCCGGGTTCGACGTCGGGCCGGATGGTGCCGTCGTCGATTCCCGCGGCGACGTCTTCGCGCAGGTCGGCGCGAAACGCCTCGTCCCGCTCGCGGAAGATCGGGGCCAGCTCCGACGCCGTGGCCGCCTCGGCCCACAGCAGCAGGAACGCCCGGTTCAGCACACCCACTCCGCCGAGCGCTCCGACGTACCCGTCGATCAGCCGCAGGAGCCGGTCCAGACCAGGTGACAGGCCACCGAGCCCGGGCACGAATCCGGTCTGCGTCGCGCGAGCCAGGCGTTCGAGGAGTACCTGCTTGGACCCGAAGTGATGAGTGACCAGGCCGCGGCTGTACCCGGCGCGCTCACCCACGCGCGCCAGCGTCAGCGAGCGCACGCCCTGTTCGACGACGAGTTCGGCGGCGGCGCCCAGCAACGCGGCTTCGGCCTGGTCGCGGCGCTGCTGCTGGGTACGACGGGTAGTGGTCATGAGAGCGATTCTACAACATACTTGCCAGTCGACCAACAAGTATGCCAGGCTGGCCGTACTGCCTGAACGGAGGATTTCGATGATCGAGATCGACGAGCACGCGCTGGATGCCCTGCTGACCGAGGATCCCGGCGGTCCCGTGGTGATGCTGAACCTGTTGCGGTTCCGCCCGGACGGTGGCCGCGAGAGCTACCAGCGCTACGCCGAGGCGCTCGGCCCGGCGATCAACGCGCGGTACGGCGTGCAGGTGGACTACCTGGGCGACGGTGGGCGCGCTCTGGTCGCCGAGGCCGGCCAGGCCTGGGACATGGTGGTCTTGGTCCGCTACCCGAGCCGGCAGGCCTTCGCCGACATGATCCGTGACCCCGACTACCAGGCGGTGTCCCATTTTCGCAGCGAAGCGCTGGTGGAATCGGTTCTGCAGCCGACCGCGCCACTCGGATCGCCGGCCTGATGACCGCGGTCTTCGTGCACGGCAATCCCGAGACGGCGGCGGTCTGGGACCCGCTGCTCGCCGAGCTGGAGGGGGCCGGCGCGGCTCGTCGGAGCTTGATTTGCCTGTCCCCGCCCGGGTTCGGCGCGCCGGTGCCGCCCGGGTTCGGCGCGACCGTCGGCGACTATCGCGACTGGCTGATCGGCGAGCTGGCGGGCTTGGCCGCGCCCGTCGACCTGGTGGGCCACGACTGGGGCGGCGGGCACGTGCTCACCGTGGTGATGAGCCGCCCCGACCTCGTGCGCAGCTGGGTGAGTGACTCGATCGGGATCTTCGACCCCGGCTACGTCTGGCACGAGCTCGCCCGGCGGTGGCAGACGCCGGGAGCGGGAGAAGCCGATGTGGCCGCCCGGTTCGGCGCGCCTCTCGACCAGCGGATCGCGACGCTCGTCGAGCGGGGGATGAGTGAGGCGGTGGCCGGGAAGGTGGCCAGGGGTCAGGACGAGGTGATGGGCCGGACCGTGCTCGCGCTCTACGCCTCGGCCGCGCAACCGCGGATGGCCGACCTCGGCCGGGGCCTGGAACGGGCGGCGCGGCGGCCGGGACTCGCGTTGCTCGCCACGGAGGACCACGCGGTCGGGACGGTCGAGCAGCGTCGCCGCGCCGCTCGCCGGGCCGGTGCCCGGGTGCAGGCCCTCGATGGACTCGGGCACTGGTGGATGACGCACGATCCCGGCCGTGGCGCCCGGGTTCTCACCCGCTTCTGGTCTTCCCTGGATCGCGGGTGAGGGCTTCGCCGGACCGGCCCGGCTCCGAACTGGCATCCCGCGCCACGTCGATCGCCGACGCCGCGAACGCGCCCGTCCGCCTGGCTGCGGCGTTGGGTGCCGAACTCTCGACGGTCCAGAAGGCTTTCACCGCGGTCACGAGCGACCTCGACGCTGACCGCCGGCGCCACTTCGGCACCGGCGACCGGGTGCTCGTGTTCGGCGAGCCGGATCCGGTGACCGGGTGGTCCCTCGTACGCCGCGGCGTGGTGACCGATGTCGGCCACGAAAGCATCGGCGTGGACTTCGGCGCAACCGGCCCGGAGGTGTTCACCGCGGCCGATCGGATCCGGATCAGTCATGTGGCCGGGTCCTGCCGGTGCGTGGTGGCACTTTCGTGACAGGCGGCGGAGCTTCTCCCGATCCTCATATACGTGTTGTTATATGCTGGCGGGATGGCGGCTGATCGGAACGTGCCCAGTGGTGTCGATGTCGCGATGCTGTTGCGGCGGGCGCAGTTGCGCAAGCAGCTGGCCTGTGAAGCCGCGCTCGCCGAGGTGGGGCTGACGTTGCCGCAGTGGGGCATGCTGTACGCCGTCGCGGCCGAGCCCGATTCCTCGACCCACGCGCTGGCCCTGTTCATCGGCCAGTCCGATCAGTCGGCGGGGGCGGTGGTCGCGCGCCTCGAACAGCGAGGGTTGCTCGAACGCCGGCCGGGTGCCGGTAAGGCGATTCTGCACCGGATCACGCCGGCGGGGGACGAGCTCGTGCGTCGCTGCAACGCCCTTGTCGAGGACGTGATGACCACGCTGCTCGCCGGGCTCGGTGATCGGAGCCTGCGGGCCCTGCGGACGTCGTTGCAGTCGATCGCGGAGGCCGCCCTTCCGTCGTAGGCCGGGCCGGGATCTCGGCGAGGCGCCCGGGTTCCGCTCCGCCGTCGACTCGCGAACGTGAGAGAAGCCCTGGCCGGACCCGGCCAGGGCTTCTCTCACGGTCAATGGTTACCGGCCCGGCAATGCCGGGGCGGACGCCGGTACTTCGGGGCTCCGGTACCCGAGCCGGCCTCGGGTGGCGATGACGACCACTGCGGCGGCCACACCCGACGAGACCAGGAACGTCAGCGCGATGTCGTCGACGGTCGTGCTGGGGAAGAGCTCCGTCCACGCGATCGACATGGTGTTGTTGACGCTGGTGTGCACCAGCATCGCGATCGGCAGGCTTTCGCCGCTCCGGTTGAACACCCACGTCATCAGGATGCTGAAGAGGGTCGTGGTGGCGATGAACTCGACGATCGTCCACACGGTCACCTCCGGCCAGTGGCCCCACTCGGAGAAGAACAGCGGCACGTGCCACAGGCCCCACAGCGGCCCGAGGATGAGCGTGCCGCGCAGCGGCCCGAACTTGGGCTGCAGGTGGGGCAGGGCGAAGTCACGCCAGCCGGGCTCTTCGGCGAGGCCCGTCGTGACCAGTTGCAGCACCAGGCCGGGGACCAGGGCCACGAACACCATCGCGCTCGGGAGGTGGATGTCACCGCCGTTGAGCACGAAGCTCGTCACGACGAGCGCCGCCGGCACGCCGAGGATCGAGCCGGCGTACCAGCGCCAGTTCACGTTCCACTTCAGCAACCGGCCGGCCCAGCGCCGCAGGCCCGGGCGGCCGTGGGCGGCCGCGGTGACGATGAACGCCGCCAGGATCGGGCCGAGGTAGGCGCCGGGCAGCACGCCGAGCAGCTGGGTCGTGCCCAGGATCTTCGGGAAGTCGAAGTCCGGCTCCACGCCGAGGCCGGTCTTGCCCAGGATGTACGGCGTCCACGCGATCCAGCTGAGTGCGAACGCGAGGGTGAAGAAGCTGACGAGCGGGTTCCGGGCGATCAGGCCACGGATTCCGCTGTGCGGTGCGGTTTTCTGCGGAACTGCCACGACGATCCTTTCTCGAGTGTCTGATGTGGACGGTTATTCGCCGACGCGCATGGCCGCGACGGCGGCCGGGCGAAGAGCGAACCGGGTGGGAATCGCGATGGCGCCCCAGCCGAGGAGGGCGGCGGCCGCGACGATGCCGAGGTAGACCAGCGGCGGCACGGCGGGGATGGCGGCGCCGGTCAGGCTGAGGCTGATCCCGACCAGCGGCGGCAGCGCGGCCAGCGAGCCGAGCACGACCGCGGCCACGACGACGACGGCCGCTTCGCGCCGCGTCATGGCGCGGACCTGGCGGGGTTTCGCCCCGACCAGCCGCAGCAGCGCGAACTCGCGGATCCGGGCGGCGGTGGCCAGGACCAGGATGTTCACCACCGCGATCGCGATGAAGGCGATCAGCACGAGGTTGAGCAGCAGGTTCACCGTGGACTGCGCGCCCGCGGCGTCGTTCTGCGCCGTCGCGAACGACTTCCGGTCGGTGACGCGGATTTCCGGGTACGCCCGCAGGAAATCGGCTCCCGGCGCACCCGCGACCAGGATCTCGTCGTCGAGCCCGCTCGTGGTGTGCCCGGCGACGGCGTCGTGCGGCAGCGTCAGGTCACCGAACCCGAGGCCGCTGCCGTAGATCGCGACGACGCGGGCGTTGTGGGGAGTGCCGTCGCCGAGCCGCATCGAGATCGTCCCGCCGAGGTTCACCCCGAACGTGCCGGCCGCGTTCTCGCTCACGGCGACGGCGTCTCCGGTGAGCCCGTCCAGGCTGCCCCGGCGCACGTCGAGGTGCATGACCCGGCCGAGCCCGTCCGGTGTGACGCCCTGCGCGGAGTAGCCCTCGGTCATCGGCTCACCGAACATCTGCGCAGTGACCAGAACCTGCGTTCGCACCACGGAAACCGCCGCGGTCACCCCCGGCGCTCGCCGGACAGCGTCAGCTACCGCGGGGGCGATGCCGCCGTCGGCCACGAGCACCTGGTCGGCGAGCAGGCCGGTCTCGGTCTGGTGCCGCGCCGCGGCGGCGGTCGTCGTGACGGTGAAGATCTGCGCCGCCGCCAGCGTCACGCCCATGATCAGCGGGGTGGTCGCGGCACCGAGCCGCCGGGAGCGGGCGCGGGTGTTGGCCCCGGCGAGGAACCCGGTGGACCCGTGGCGCAGCCCGAGCGCGCCGAGCACCGACGAGGTCGCGGTGAGCAGCCGCGGGCCGAGCAGCGCGATGGCGACGACCAGCAGCAGCGCCGACGACGCCGCGCCGGCTGTCCCGGCCGTTCCGCTGATCACCAGCGGGAGCGCGATGCCCGCCACGGTCCCGGCGATCGCGAGCACCCAGCCTGTGAGCACCCGCCCGCGGCCGAGCTTGGGCGGTTCGACGGCGGCTTCGCCCAGCGCGTCGACCGGGCTGATCCGCGCCGCGCGGCGGCCGGCGATCAGGCCGGCCGCGACCGCGGACAGCACGGACCCGACGACCGCGGCGACGATCGGGAGCGGGCCGATCACGAACCCGAAGCCCGCGGGGATCGAGCCGTAGCGGACGAACACGCCGTGCAACCACAGGCTCAGGGCGACTCCGGGGCCGACGCCGAGTACGGCCGCCACCGCCGACACCAGGGCGGACTCGATGCCGATCAGCCGGTAGATGTGCCCCGGCCCCGCCGCGATCGCCCGCAGGAGGGCGAACTCGCGACGGCGCTGCTGGATGGCCAGGCCGAGGGTGCTGGCGACGACCAGCAGGACGACCATGAACATCGTCCCGCCGAACGAGGCCGCGACGACCGTCAAGAACGAGCGTGCCGCACCGACGTCGAGGAACTCGGCCGCGGCCCGGTCGTCGCCGGTGGCCGTCGCCACCCCTGGCACGGCCGCGCCGATCCGCGGGGAGAGGTCCGTTTCGTCGACGCCGGGCGCGGCCAGCACGGCGACGGCGTCGACCACGTCCGGCCGGCCGGCGACGACTCGGGCCTGTTCGTCGGTGAAGAACGCCGACGGCTGCCCGGCCGCGATGGTGCCGACCACCCGGTACGACGACGCGATCCCGCCGACCGTCACTTCGGCGACATCGCCGACGCGCCCGGCGTCGAGCACGACCTCGTCGGGCCGCTCCGGCGCCCGGCCACCGGTGAGCGTGCCGGCACCGAGCCGCGTCGACGACCATCCGTGGGCGACGAGCGGAGCCGATCCGGCCGGCCCGCGCAGGGCCGCCCGCACGCTGACATCGGGCACGACCGCTGCGACCCCGGGCACCCGGGCGATGCCGGCGGCGCGGGCGACGGGCAGCGGAACGCGCTCGGCGAACCGCTGGCCGGGTTCGTCCCCTGTGGACAGTGTCTGCTCCGCGGTGACGACCACCGCGGCGGCGGCGTAGCGCTGCGGCGGGATTCCCGAGCGCAGCCCGGATTCGAGCAGGACGCCGCTCGCGGTGATCAAGGCGGAACCGGCGAACACCGCGACGAACGCGGCGGCGAACGCCGTCCGGCGCGCGCGGATCGTCTGCCAGGCCAAGGCGAACATGCTCATCACCACTCCCCGAGGTGGGTCATGCGCTGGGCGATCCGCTCCGGGTCCGCGCCGGTCAGCTCGCCGACGATCCGGCCGTCGGCGAGGAACACCACGGTGTCCGCGTAGGAGGCCGCGACCGGGTCGTGCGTGACCATCAGCGCCGTCTGGCCCCACCGGTCCACCGTCTGGCGCAGGGTGCCGAGCACCTGCCGCGCGGTGCGGGTGTCCAGCGCGCCTGTCGGCTCGTCGAGGAACACCACCTCGGGCCGGGTGACCAGGGCACGGGCGATCGCGACGCGTTGCTGCTGGCCGCCGGAAAGCTTGCTCGGACGGCGGTCGAGGGGGACGTCCAGCTCGACCGACCGGACGACCTCGGCGAGGAACACCGGGTCGAACCGCTGGTTGCCCAGGCGCAGCGGGAGCACGATGTTCTGCTCGACCGTGAGCGCGTCCAGGAGGTTGTAGGACTGGAAGACGAAGCCGATCCGCTCCCGCCGCAACGCGGTCAGCTCGGACTCGCGGCGCCCGGTCAGCTCGGTGTCGCCCAGCATGATGCGGCCCGAGGTGGGCCGGTCCAGGCCTGCGGCGCAGTGCAGGAAAGTGCTCTTGCCCGACCCGGACGGGCCCATGATCGCCGTGAAGCTCCCGCGCCGCAGGCCGAGGGTCACGTCCTTGAGCGCGGTCACGGCGGCGTCGCCCTTGCCGTAGGTCTTCGCCACGGACTCCATCCGCACCGCGTATTCGAGCCCGTTCGCGACCGCTGTCATGGCCGGTTTCCTTTCCCCTGGAATCTGGTGATCCAGACGCTATGAGCGGGCGGGGCGCGGCACACGGGGCTGGAATCCCGAACCAGGGGTGTAGCCAGCTACACCCCCTCGGGGGGTTCAGTAGGGTGCGGACACGGCACCGCAGGCCAGGGGAGCGGCGATGAGGACAGCGATCAGACGCAGCACCGGCGCGACCGCGGTGCTGGCATCCGGGCTGCAGACCGCGCTGCCCGCCCTGGCCGGCGTGTTCGTCGCGCCACTGCTGGTGGTGCTGCTGCCCTTCGTGCCGGCGGCGGCCAAGCCGGTGCGGGCGCTGGCCGGGCTCGAACGGGAGCGGGCCGGGCGGCACCTCGGGTACCGCCTGCCGGAGGCCACCCACGTCGAGGACGGCAGCCGGTGGCGCGCGGTCCGGGACCCGGCCACCTGGCGCGACCTGCTCTGGATGGTCGTGCACGGATTCGCGGGCACCTTCTTCGGCGTGACCGGCACCGCGTTGTGGCTCGCGATCGTGACGAGCGCGCTGACACCCGCGTATTGGCGGCTGTTCCCGCCGGGCAGCTTCACCGGGATGCTCATCCGGATCGAGACCTGGCCGGAGGCGCTCACGCTGCCGCTGCTGCAGGCGGCGACGTACGCCGCCGCGGTGATCTGGCTGGTGCCGCTGGTCGCCCGCGGCCAGCTCCGGCTCGCGCGTTCGCTGCTCGGGCCGAGCGACGCCGAGGTGCTGGCCCAGCAGGTCGAGACCCTCACCCGGACCAGGGCCGAGGCGCTGGAGTCGCACGGCGCCGAACTGCGTCGCATCGAGCGCGACCTGCACGACGGGATCCAGGCCCAGCTGGTCGCCGTCGCGGTGCGGATCGGCCTCGCCGAACGCACCCTGGGGACCGACCCGGAGAGCCCGGCGACGGCGTTGCTCAAGGACGCCAGGACGGGGATCGAGGACTCCCTGGGCACCCTCCGCGAAATCATCCGCGGCATCTACCCGCCGATCCTCGCCGACCGGGGACTGAGCGGTGCCGTCCACGCACTGGCCGGCGGGCAGCGCATCCCGGTCACCGTCCGCGTGCCCGACGACCTGCCCCGGCCACCGGCGGCGATCGAGGCGGCGGCATACTTCGTCGTCGCCGAGTCGCTGACCAACGTCACCAAGCACAGCACGGCCGCACACGCCGAAGTGATCCTCGACGGCGACGGGCAGAGCCTGCGCGTCACGGTCCGCGACGACGGCCAGGGCGGCGCCGATGCCGAAGGCGGCAGCGGGTTGTCCGGCATCCGGCGCCGGGTCGCGGCGCTGGACGGAACCGCCCGGATCGACAGTCCGGTGAACGTGGGAACGACGATCGAGGTACTGCTGCCATGCGCATAGTGCTCGCCGAGGACAACGCACTCCTGCGGGAGGGGATCTCGCTGCTGGTCAAGAGCGCGGGGCACGAGATCGTGGGGATCGCGGCCAGCGGCCCGGAGATCCTTCCGACGCTGCTGAAGCACCGGCCGGACATCGCGGTCCTCGACGTCCGGATGCCCCCGACCTTCCGCGACGAAGGCCTGCGCGCGGCGATCGCGGCCCGCGAGCACCTTCCCGGGCTGCCGGTGCTGGTGCTGTCCCAGTACGTGGAGCAGGCCTACGCGAAGGAACTGCTGGCGACCGGCGCGGCCGGGACGGGCTACCTGCTCAAGGACCGGGTCGGCCGGGTCGAGGAGTTCCTGGACGCACTCGAGCGCGTCGCGACCGGGGGCACCGCGCTCGATCCCGAGGTGGTGGCCCAGCTGATGAACAAGCGTGACCCGCTGGACAGCCTCACCGCCCGGGAGCAGGAGGTGCTGCACCTCATGGCGCAGGGCCACGACAACCTTTCGATCGCCAGGGACCTGGTCGTCACCGAACGCGCGGTGACCAAGCACATCGGCAACATCTTCCGCAAGCTGGGCCTGCCCACCAGCGACAGCGGCCACCGGCGGGTGCTGGCCGTGCTCGCCTACGTCAACGCCTGAGCCGGGGTCCGCGGTGTTGACGCCGTGACGCGCCGTCGAGCACCTCCCGCGTTGAGGTGCGAAGTAGTGTCGTGTGACGAAGTCCGGACGGGCAAGCTTGGCAAGGAAAACGGGCACTTCTGGTCGGTTGCTGGTCCTTTTTGGTGCGTCCCGGCCACGGCCGGCGATAGAGTGCAATGGCCACGCAGGGTGGAATCATACATTTTGGGTCAGTCGATTCTTTGTATCTTTCTTGACGTTCCCAGTGCTCGACAATGGCGTGCGCAAATCTGAAAGACTCGGGAAACGGCAATGGGTTGAGCGTTTCCGTCGGCGACAAATGGAGTTCGCTTGCTGTTCAGTGACGGGAAAGTACGCGCCGACTATGCGGATTTCGTGGACCGTCAGATCGCTGCTGTCCGCCGTGTCCACGCGGGCGAAGAGGATCTTCCCGCCTTGCACGCGGACAAACTCATTCGAACGCTGGTCGCCGCCGCGGATTCCCGGCAGTTCGGAAGTGCACTCGCCGGTTGGCGCGACGAGGAGACCGTGGTGCGGGCACGGGCGGACGAGCCGGCGGCCTTTGTCGAGAAGATGCTGGCTGAACTCGCTGTCCTCGGTCAGGCGGAGTTCCGGTCCGGCTCGAGTGCGGTGTTCACCCGCCCGATAGGCGAGTTCCTGCACTACTACGAATCCTCGGGAACCACCGGCGACCCGGTGGCCGCGCCCAAAGCACTGGACGACCTCGCCGCGAACACGATCAACATCGGCGAGATGTGGCGCCGGGTGCTCACCCCGGCGGACTCCGCACTGATCCTGATCAACGGCCCGTTCGCGCCGGCCGGGTACCAGTTCGAAAAGGTGATGGAGTACCTGGGCGTGCTCTCGCTCCGCTTGTGGGTCGACAACGTCACCGGCGACTACACCCGGATCCTGCGGTTGCTGCGTGAACTCTCGGTCAGCACATACGTGGGTTCCCCTTCGCGCCTGCTGGAGATGCTGCATTTCGCGTACCGGCACGGAGAGCCGCTGCCCCGATTCCGCCGGCTGCTGCTCATGGCCGAGCAGGCCGGCCCGTCGCTGCTGCGGCACCTGGAGCGGCTGACGGGGGCGAAAGCCTTCGTGGGCAGCTTCGGCTCATCGGAGACGGGCACGACGGCGGCCACCTGTGAGCAGGGCAGGTTGCACCTCCAGGTGCAGAGCTACCTGTTCGAGCTGGCCGACGCCCAGGGGATCCGGCCGGTCCGTGGCGATCACGACGAAGGCGAACTGGTGGTCACCTGTCTCGACCTGCGCGCACGTCCCCTGCTGCGCTACCGGACCGGTGACCTGGTCGAGGTGACCGGGACACCCTGCCCGTGCGGGGTGGCACTCCCGGTGGTGCGGACCCTGGGGCGCGTACACGACGTCATGCGCCTCGGCGGCGACGGTGTCCGCCAGGAGGACGTGGAATCGGTGTTGTGGTCGGAAAACAGCCCCGAAGCACGGCACTTCACCGTCCTCAACTACATGCTCGTCCTTCGTGGCCCCGATGTCGTATGCCTGCTCACCACCGATCGCGAACCGGAGGCGCCCGGCCTCGACGCGGTACGACGGCGGCTGGCCGGCCTGTTCGACGGCCACCACCTTTCCGTACGGACGGTCCCGGCGCTGCCGCCGCTGGCTTCCCTCGGTTCGTACCTCGGCTGGAAACTCTCACGACTGGTCGATCTGGACGACCGCGCCATGACCGACCGGCTTCCTCCGCCCATCGCGGAGGTCGTCCGCGTCTCGCTCGCCGAGATCGAAGCCACCACCGGTTTGCGGCCGGCGATCCCCCTGACAGAAGGAGTCCGATGAGCTCTCCCGACCCCGGAATCGCCATGACCGACGCGGAGAAGGCCCAGTTCGTCCTCGGCGTCTACTTCCGGACACAGGCGGCGATCGAGAAGTACCTCGGCGCCGACGGGCTGCCCGCGTGGACCGACAGGGTGGCCACCATCAACTCCGAGGCCATGCTCAACCGCATCGAGGACCCGGCCGGCCGCGCGCGTGATCTGCTGACCGGGCTCGCCACCATGCTCGACGTCTACGGCTCCGATACGGTCCGGACCGACGAGCCGCGCAGCACTTCGCTCGCCGTCCGCCGCTGCGGGATCTATGACTACCGCGAGCGCGCGCAGGCACAGGGCGTCGAACTGACCCTGCGGCGACCGTGCGAATACTGCGTCGATCTGCATCACCGGACGGCGGACAAGCTCGGCGTCACGGTGGCGCACGAGCTGGGCGAGCGCAGCTGCCACTGGACCGTGCAGGTGCCGGAAGCCGGACCCGGGAACGACCTCCCGTGACCGCGGCCGACACCCTGCCGCTGCCGTACCGGCGTGCCGCGGGATGCCCGTTCGACCCGGATCCCGAATTCGCCGAGCTCCGCGCCACGCGGCCGGTGTCACGGGTGTCGATCAACGGCGGCGATGAGGTCTGGCTCATCACCCGGTTCGACGACGCACGCCAAGTGCTCGGCGACGCCCGGTTCAGCAGTGAGCTGACACCGCTCGGGATCGTGCTGCCGAAGCCGGAGGACCGGACGTTGGCCGACGAGCTGCGATCGCAGCAACCGGGGACGTTCATCGAATGCGATCCGCCGGAGCACACCCGGCTGCGGCGCATGATCGCGGGCGAGTTCACCGAACAGCGCATGCGCGCCCTGCGGCCGAGATTCACCGAAATCGTCGAGGAGCGGCTCGACGCGATGGCCGCCGCCGGACCGCCGGTCGACCTGGTCGCCTTGTTCGCCCTTCCGGTGCCCTCGATGCTCATCTGCGAACTGCTCGGCCTTGACGCGGACGGGTTCGACTTCGCCGCCCTGACCAGGATCATGACCGACGTCATGTCGAGCCTCGAGACCCTGATCCCGGCCCGGGACGCGCTGCGCGCCGGGATGCGCGCTCATGTGGTGGCCACCAGGGCCGATCCCGGCGACAACCTGCTGGGGAGGGTGATCCGGCGGTACGGCTCGGAGGTGACCGACGAAGAGCTCGTGGGGATCGGCAACCTGTTGCTGGTCGCCGGCCACGAGACCACGGCCAACATGCTCGGTATCGGCACCTTGGCCCTGCTGCGCCACCCCGCGCAACTCGCCCGGCTCCGCGACGATCCGGCGATCGTCGGATCCGCTGTGGACGAACTGGTCCGGTACGTCTGCATTCCGCACCACGGCGAGATACGCACGGCCACCGCCGACGTGCTGGTCAACGGGACGGTGATCCGCCGTGGCGAGCAGGTGCTCGTGTCGCTGCCTTCGGCGAACCGCGACCCGGCCAGGTTCGTGCGACCGGACGAGCTGGACTTCGACCGGCCGCCACGGACCCACCTCGCCTATGGATACGGCATCCACCACTGCGTGGGCCTGCCTCTCGCCAGGATGGAGATGGAGGTCGCGTTTCCCGCCTTGCTGAAGAGGTTCCCGTCGCTGAAGCCGGCGATCGGCTTCGACGAGGTGTCCTACCGCCGGTCCAATGTGACCTACGGCGTCCATTCGCTGCCGGTCACCTGGTAGCGCGTCCACGATGGCAGGAGCAGCAGTGCCCAACATCGCGAAGGTACTGGCGAGGGTCGTGGTGGACGACCTGGACAAGGCCATCCCGCTCTACCAGGCACTTTCCGGTGCCGAGGAGGTGCAGAAGTTCGGTCACGGGCCCGTGAAACTGGCCAGTGTCGGCCCTTTCCTGCTGCTGCGGGCGGAAGGTGCCGAGGGCTACACCGATCGGACCGCGACCATCCTCGTGTTCGACGTCGCACCTGTCGTCCGGGACATCGAACTGGCCGGCGGCGAGATCATCGAGGGGCCGTCGGCCGGGCCCAACGGGGAACGGCTGGTGGCAAGGCATCCGGACGGTTCCGTCTTCGAATACATCGCCGTCCCGAACGGCTGAGGGCAGTTCGGGGTGTCGCGGCGGTTCGCCGATCGAGCGGGCCGGCACATAACCGCCGCACGCGGTAGGGCCGTGCCCGGCCGCCTGACCCCTGACTTCCGCTGGGACGATCTCGCGCAGCTGCGGGCGAGAGCCGCGCTGACGCGGATGATGCGCGCCGCCTTCCGCGCGGAGCACCCCTCCGGGGGCCGTTCGTCGTGCGCGGGTTCGCAAGGAAGTTCTGCGTGGAGGTACACGGATCGTGCGCGGCAGCAGTCTTCCTAGTGATGGCTGACTACGAGGACTTCGTCCGGGCGCACCTGCCGCGGTTGCTGCGTTACGCGACGATGCTGACCGGGGACCGGGAGCAGGCCGCTGACCTGGTGCAGGACGTGCTGGTCAAGGTGTACCGACGGTGGTCACGGGTCAGCGACGCCGAGCACCCCGACCGTTATGTCCTGCGGATGGTGACCAACGACCACCTGTCCTGGCGGCGCAGCCGGTCGGCGCGGCTGATCGCGGTGGGCGACCCGCCGGACGAGGCGCGGCCGGATGACTTCGCGTCCGACCACGCGGCACGCGAGGACATGTGGCAGCGCCTGGCGCGGTTGCCCCGGCGCCAGCGTGCGGTCGTGGTGCTCCGGTACTACGAGCAGCTCGCCGACGCCGACATCGCCGACCTGCTCGGCTGCGCCCAGGCCACCGTGCGGGCCCACGCCCGCAAAGCCCTGACGACCCTGCGACACGGCCTGAGCATCGACCGGATGGCCCAGGCCAAGGAGAGCTGATGGACATCGAGAACCTGATCAAGGACACCTTCACCGCCCACGAGCAGGACGCCCCCGACAGCGACCAGGTGCTGGCGGCCACGCGTCAGCGCCTCGACCGCGGGCGCGCCGTGGTGAGCCGTCCGCTCGCGGCCGCCGCCGGGGTGGTCCTGCTCGTCCTGGCCGCGGTCGCCGTCGTCGCGCTGAACCGGCCCGCGCCCGACAGCCAGGTGGCCACGGGCACCGGCCAGACCAGCGGTCCGGCCGCCGTCGAGGCACCGGCCGAGGCGGCCATCGCGGAGCTGACCATGCCTTACTCGCTCGGCTGGCTGCCGCCCGGCAAGGCCGACTACCTCGCGCGCCGGATCAACATCGGTGGCAGCGCGGCGAACCCCGACAAGCCGGTGTACGGCGGCGAGTACATGCTGACCGTCACGTCCGGGCGTCAGGTCCTGCTGGTGGACGTGCAGGAAATGCGGATGATGCCGGTCGAGCAGGCCACCTTCAAGTCCGGTCCGGGCCGGCCCGTCACCATCGGCGGGCGGGCCGGCGTGGAGAGCTCGCACTCCGGCGGCCCGGGCGGTTATGAGGTGTACCTGACCCACCCCGATGGCGGCTCCTTGTACGTCAACGTGGCCGCGCAGCCGGGCAGCACGGCGGTGGCGCAGCAACTGATCGACGCGGGCCGCCGCGTCGCGGAGAACGTCACCTTCCCGGGCAAGACCACCGTCACCCCGGCGTTCGGCCTCGGCAAGCTGCCCGACGGCCTGCGGATGTGCACGTTCGACGTCGAGAAGGGCGGCCCGAGCGGTCAGCGCACGAGCTACTCGGTGGGCACGTGCAGCACCCTGCCGCCGGTCCAGGTCCGCATCGACGAGGCCGGCCAGGTGCGCGGCACCGCGGGGCAACCGGTCCAGGGACACGCGACGCGCTACCTGGACGAGAACGGTTACCGCACGCTCTGGATCCTCAAGGCCGTCCACGACGCGCCGATCGCCGTCGCGGGTGCCGGCGCACAGGCGGAGCTGTACGCCATCGCCGACCACCTCGTCCTGCCCCACTGAATCCCGCGGGTCCTCTTCGGACGCGACCGAGGAGGACCCGCGGTTGGCGGCCCGCCGGCAACCGCCGCTACGAGAGTCACCTGCGGTGTCACAGCTGGTACCAGGTTCACCATGAGACCGGGTGCAGGTTTCATGGCACCGTCCTCCTGCGGTGCCCTAGCGTCGTGCCATGACGATTCCAGCCGGACTGAGACGCACGGTCCTCCGGGCGCGGCGGGACACCGGCTTTCTTGCCGCTGGTGTGCTGCCGCACCTGGCGCTGGTGCCCGTGTGGTCCTGGGCGGAGGCGACCACCACCAGGACGGGGAACTGGCTCCTTGCGGTTTCCGTGTCGGCCGCCCTGGTCCTGCTCGGCACCCCGGTGCTGACGGCCGTTCAGCGGGCTCGCTACCGGGTGCTCATCGGTGTGGACGTCCCCCGGCGCACCCCCACCGCGCCGGAACAACGGATGTGGGCCTCGGCCGCCCGGTGGCTCGCGGCGACGCGGCCTTGGCGCACGATCGGCTACCACCTCCTGCTGGGCCCGTTGCTCGCGCTGCTGGAGCTGCTGGTGCTCGCGGTGGCAGCGGCGTGCCTGGCGGGCGCCACCGCCTACGCCTGGTCATGGGCGCTGCCCACCGGAATCCGCCAGGACTGGTTCGGCTACCTGACCCAGCTGCCGGCTTACACAGCGGCCGGACTCCTCCTCCTGTGCGCCCTGCCCTGGACCGCGCGGGCAGTAGCCCGCGCCGAGGCGCGGCTGGCGGTGGGCCTGCTCGGGCCCAGCCGGGCGCAGCGGCTCCAGGAGCGGGTCGATCAGCTGGCCGTGAGCCGGACCGGCTTGATCGAAGCCGTCGACGCGGAGCGCCGCCGGATCGAGCGCGACCTGCACGACGGCACCCAGCAGCGGTTGGTGTCCCTCGCGGTCAACCTGGGCCTGGCCATGGCCACCCGCCCGGACCTGCCGGGTGATGCCCGCGAGGTGATCGCGAGCGCGCACCTGGAGGCGAAGGAGGCGATCGCCGAACTCAACGACCTGGTGCGGGGGCTGCACCCGGCCGTGCTCGAAGACCGGGGTCTGGACGCGGCGTTGTCCGGGCTGGCTGCCCGCACACCCCTGCCGGTGCGGCTGCGGGTCGATCTGGAGGAGCGGGTGACGCCCACCGTGGAGTCGGTCGCGTACTTCGTGATCTCCGAGGCGCTGACCAATGCGACGAAGCACGCCAACGCGATGCGTGCGGAGGTGATCGTCCGTCAGGTCGGCGAGGTGCTGCGAGTGCGCGTCACCGACGACGGGCTGGGCGGTGCCGACGCCGCCGCCGGCACGGGGCTGACCGGGCTGGCCAAGCGGGTCGGCTCCCTCGACGGGGCCTTCCACGTCAGCAGCCCCGTCGGCGGGCCCACCACCATCACCGCGGAGCTGCCGTGCGCGCGGTGATCGCCGAGGATTCGGTGTTGTTGCGGGTCGGCCTGGTCAAGGTGCTGGAGATGGGCGGGTTCCAGGTCACCGCGGAAGCCGGCGACGCGGAGGGGCTGTTGGCGGCAGTGGCGGAGCACCGGCCCGAACTCGCCTTGATCGACGTCCGGATGCCGCCCGGCTTCACCGACGAGGGGGTGCGGGCGGCGATGGAGATCCGCCGGCGCTGGCCGGGGACGCCGGTGGTGCTGCTTTCGCAGTACGTGGAGGAGCGGTACGCGGCCGACCTGCTGTCTGCGCACACCAGCGGTGTGGGCTACCTGCTCAAGCAGCGGGTGGCCGATGTCGCCGACTTCGTGGCGGCGGTCCGGCGAGTGGCGGACGGCGGCACGGCCCTGGACCCGCAGGTCGTCGCCCAGTTGCTGCTGCGGCGCGACAGCGACCCGCTCGCGCGGCTGACCCCCCGCGAACGGGAGGTGCTCGGCCTGATGGCCGAGGGGCGCTCCAACGCCGGCATCGCGCAGGCTCTGGTGGTCAGCGAGAGCGCCGTGGCGAAGCACATCAACAACATCTTCGCCAAGCTTGACCTGCCCGTGGTGGACGCGGACCACCGCCGCGTCCTGGCTGTGCTGCGGTTCCTCGGAGCGTCCCGGGCCTGACAGCGCCGCCGACAACGGCCTCGGCTGTTCCTGGAACGCACGTCATGGCGGCGAAAACGCCTACCGCCCCAGCCGCGGACGTTGTCGTTTTCAGGACAGCCTTTCCGTTTCGCGCAGGGCGAGCCAGGTACACAGTCCGGCCAGGGTCAGTTCCGGAACCGCGCAGACGACGGCCTGGGTGAGTTCAGTGCCGGGCCGGGCGGTCAGGACGTCGAACCAGGCGTCCATCCCCGTGAGTGCCGCGACCGCCGATGCCGACAGGCGGGCGCGGGCATCGCCCCGGTGGTACCACCGCGCGGTGGCCGCGCAGCCGAGCGCGATGGCCAGGTCGAGTCCGATCCACACGGCCGGCCAGTGCCGCACCTGGGTGGTCTCGGGCAGGGTCCGGCCCAGCACGAACACCCACGGCACCATGCCCGCCGCCACCGCGCCCAGCACGCCGGGCACCCACCTGGTCCGAGCACCCGGCGACGTCGCCGCGCGTGGCCGGGGCATCGTCTGAACGGTCATGAAACTCCTCCACCGAACGTCGTGGTGCTGCCGCCGACGCCGGTGCCGGGCAGCCCTGCGGCGAAACCCTGCCGCGGAAACCGGCCAAGATCAGTAGCCCGTGGTTCCGACTTCGTGGTGGTGCCTGCTACCGCACCGATCCGGATGGCTGCACGATGGTGCCGCCGATCCCGCCTCGATTACCGTCGGATCATGGACACGGCACCTCGCGGGCGAGCCGGGGCGGGAGCGGCGTATCCCCGGCTCTCGGGTTCGTCACGGCCGGGACGTCCGTGCAGCTGCTCACCTCGGCTACCACGCACTCGTGGGGCCGGTCGTGACCGCGTTCGCGCTGCCGCCCGGGCAGGGGAGCGGCGCCGCCGCCACGAGGGGAACGGTTCGTCGCCGGCAGCGCGACCTGTTCGACGAACTGGTGTCGCCGGCCCGGTTGCCTGGGCGGCCCGGTCGTCAGCGGGCGTCGCTGAGCCGGGACGCACGCAGGAGGTCGAGCTGGCCGGCGCCGCTGGTTCCCGGGGCTGCCGTGTAGGTGACGATGCGCAGGTCGACGCCGGGCACGGTCAGCACGTCGCAGTCCAGGGTGACGTCACCCAGCTCGGGATGGCTGATCGTCTTGAGATCGCCGGTGAGCTGTCCCATGCCCGCCCCCGGCCACAGCTCACCGAAGAAGGGTGAGGCCGCCCGCAAGCCGTCCACGAGCGCCACCAGTTCCGGGTCGGCCGGGTAGCGGGAGACCGCTTCGCGCAGGTCCGCGACGATCGCGGTCTCGAAAGCGTACGGTCCGGCTGTCGAGGTGACCGGCCGCAGGTGCCAGCGACCCTCGCCCGTGCCGAAGAGGGCGCGGGCGAGGTTGCGTTCGGCGGCCGGCAGGCCGGACGGATCGCCGTGCAAAGCCGTCCACATGTCGTTCCACCACAGCAGGCTCCAATCAGCGGCGAACACGCCGATCGGGAGATCGCCGAGGCGGTCGACGAGGCGGCGGATGCTCGGTGGCACGTGGGTGCCGACGGTCTGGTCGCGGGGCGCGAGCAGGCCCGCGGCGCGGAAGAGCTGGTCGCGTTCGGCAGGGGAGAGCCGCAGCGCGCGGGCCAGGGCCGAGACCACCTGGACGGACGGGTTGGTGGCCCGGCTCTGCTCCAGCCGCAGCACGTACTCGTGGGAAAGGCCGGCGAGCTCGGCGAGCTCCTCGCGGCGCAGGCCGGGGGCGCGCCGGCGAGCCGACCGGGCGTAGCCGGCATCGGCCGGGTCGAGGCGGTCGCGCCAGCCGCGCACCAGGGCACCGAAGCTCAGGTCGCTCACTCCCCCATGATCGCACCGGGCGTGTCCTGCACCACGGTCACCGTCCGGGCGAGCGCGGCGCGCATGTAGCGGGTCCAGAGCGGCTTGAACGGCCCGGCGACGATCCAACGGCGACCGGGCAGCGGCTGGAAGTCGTAGGTCCACCGGATCGACGTGCCGGTGCCGTCGGGGAGGAACGACCACTCGCCACGCACCCCGGAGACCAGCTTGGCCAGCACGTTGGTGAAGCCGCTGAGCTCGTAGGCGAACCCGTGTCCGTCCACGACCTCGGTGAGCCGCTCGTCGGCCTTGGAGCCGTCGGTGAACCAGGTCTGGCGCGAGGTCCCCGGCCGGTCCCAGGTGCCGGTCTGGTCGCGCACCTCCGCGACGCCGGGGAACGGTCCCCACGGCTTGAACACCTGGGCGAGGTCGATCGGCACGATGACCCGGTGGGTGTGGGCGGGGCCGGCCGTCGTACGGGCGAAGACGGTGATCGGAACGCTCTTTTTCGTCATGCCACCAGCATCAGGGGCCGTGCCCGCCCGAGGCAGACACCTGTCAGTACATACCCTCGAGGTCTCGCCGTGCCGGGTCCGCTCGGAAGCGAAGGTGCAGGCTCGCCTGCGCCTAGACACTCTGAGCGCGTCGGCGGCTCAGTGCGACGACGGAGACAAGGAACCAGAAGGCACCGACGGCCGAGTAACCGGCGAGCGCGGAGAGGCCGCTCGTCGCCGAGGCGGACATGGCAGCGAAGGACGCACCGGCGAGAACGGACAGTCCACCACTGATGATCATGGGCCACTGGGCGCCGACGGTGCGCCGGCGTCGCATCGCTACGACGAGCTGGATCGCTCCGGAGAGCAGGGCCCAGATGCCGAAGACGAGAAGGGCCGTGCCGAGGGTGGAGAAAACGGCGACGAGCATCCCGGCGGTGGCGGCGAGGCCGAGAGCGATGTTGATGACACCGACGCGGTTCGTGGAGCCTGTGCCGGCCATGCGACGCTCGAGGAGCGTGGCGATGACGTCCCACAGCGGGTATATGACGAGCAGCACGGCCGCGATCACGGTGGGCCGGTCCGCCGGCACGAGCGCGGTGGAGGTCGTGAAGACGAGTGCCACCCAGATCAGGGAGAAGACGACCCTGATCAGGTAGAGCGATCGGAGCCCGGAGGGGGTCGTCGTGGTCGAAGGTGCGGTGGTCTGAGCCATGGGGTGTCCCTGCGTGATCGTGACGGGGTGAGGCGATTGCCCCGCTCAGGACACTAGGATCGATCGAGGGGGGCCACGTACTTCGAACGAAGTAGGTTTGCCCGCCACCTCGATCGAATGAGGTCCGCCGTCTACCTCATTCGAAGTACGCCGTCGAGGCGCGCGTGCACGAGAATCAGGTCATGGTCGCAGCGCGGAACAATCAAGGCAGGCCCGCGGCGCCCCTGTGGGTCCGCCGCCCCGAGGTGCTGCACTTCGTCGCGTATTCAGTGGCCGCGCTGGTGTTCACCGGTCAGATCGTGGCAGTGCTGCTGAGGGGATCGGACTGGCCGACGGCCCTTTCCGTACTCCTGGCCGGCAGTGGCGTCGCCCTCTCCTGGTGGAAACCGTGGGCCGGACTGGTCGTGACGAGCGCGGCCTCCTTCGCCGTCACGGCCGTGGGCCATGACCCCCTGTCGGTGTGGATGATGGCGGTGCTCGTGCTGTTCTCGGTCACCCTCAGGGGAAGGCAGCCGCTGGCCGGAACCGTCATCGTGGCGGTGTTCTTCCTGGGGGCGTTCATGACGCTGGGCGGATTCCGCGGCGGCGCGATCGTCGGAGCCGCCGCCCTCTTCTCGGCCATTGCGGGAGGTGCGACAGGCGGCGCGCTCCACATCCATCGAGACCACTGGTGGGCCCTCGAGGAACGGGCCGAAAGCGCCATCGCCACCCGGGAGATCGAAGCCACCCGGCGAGTGACCGAAGAACGGCTCCGCATCGCCCGAGACCTCCACGACATCATCGGCCACCAAGTCGCGATGCTGAGCCTGCATCTCGGCGTCGCGGAGATCGGCCTGCCCGAAGACGCCGAATCGTCCCGGCAGGCCCTCGTCTCAGCCAGGTCCAGCGCCCGCTCCGTCGTCGTCGAAACGCAACGGATCCTCGCCCTCCTCCGCCGCGGGGACGACATCTCCGACGACGAGGCGCTCCGCCCGGCCCCAGCGCTCAGCGGCCTGCAAGGACTTATCGCCTCGTTCGAGAGCATTGGCCTCGACGTCCACCCCTCCATCGACATCCCCGGCGGTTTCGTGGAGCCCAGCATCGGCGTGACGGTCTACCGGGTTGTCCAAGAAGCACTGACGAACGCCTACCGGCACGGCGAGGGAACGGCAACGGTGGATGTGCGCGAGCACGACGGCAGAATCCGCGTCACCGTGGAGAACCGCGTCGGTCAATCACACCGGGGTTCCGGCTCGGGCAGCGGACTCGGCCTCGTCGGGATGCGCGAACGCGTCGAGTCCTCCAGCGGGCAGCTGACGATCGACAGCAACGGCGGGCGATTCCGGGTCAGCGCGGACTTCAGCCCCCTGGGAGGCGTCTGATGACGAAGATTCTGATCGTCGACGACCAGGCCGACGTCAGGGCCGGTATCCGAGCGATCCTCCTGCTCGACCCGAGTCTCGTCGTGGTGGGCGACCTCTCCGATGGACTCCAGGTCGTCCCTTTCCTCCGAGACCACCCCGTCGACCTGGTGCTGATGGACATCCGGATGCCCGGCATCGACGGTGTCGAAGCCACCCGCCGGATCCGCGAAGAACACCCACCGGAAAAGCTCCGCGTGATCGTTCTGACCACTTTCGACCAGGACGACATCGTTCTCGCCGCCCTTCGCGCAGGCGCCAACGGTTTCCTGAGCAAGACCGTGAGCCCCGCCGAACTCGTCACCGGAATCACCGAGGTCGTCGGCGGCGGCGGTGCCCTGTCCGCCGCCGCGACAGCCGCGCTCATCGGGCACATGACCGACAGCCCACCCCCGGTAATCGACAAGGACCTGCTGCGACTCTTCGGCGCCCTGACACCCAGGGAACGCGAAATGGTCATTCTCGTCGCCGGCGGTCTCGGCAACGACGAGATCGCGGCCCAGATGTTCGTGTCACCGTTCACCGTGAAGACGCACGTGGTGCGGGCCATGACGAAGGTCGGCGCCCGTGACCGGGCACAACTCGTCTCGTTCACCTTCCGGGCAGGCCTCTACCCTTGAGTCCGCCGAGCGGCACAGTCCAGGTCACCGAGGTTGAACCCTGGGTCTACCACATCACGGTGGCGAAGAAGGACGTGTTCATCGTGACCTACGGCTGCACGTCCACCTCGTCCGCGGCGCCCGTCCTCAGTCACGAGCACAGCCGGGTTGCGAGTTCGCCGAGCACGAAGTGCGCGGGCTGCGGATGCCTGAGGGGTACAAGCGCTCGATCGCCCCCTGGTTCGGCCGCCTCCGCACCTCGGTGACGGCGAGGTAGCGAACCATGGCCGGCTGCGGAGCGACGCTGAGCCGCTACCTGTCCGGGGGACGCTGCCGGGGCACTTTTGGTGACCCCATTTCGCCGCCGTCTGGCAGGTGCCCCAGTTTTGCCCCAGCTGCCAGCCGGTAGCTGAACTTCCTGTTGACGAAACTCGAGATCCGGCAACGAAAACCGCCCTACCTGGATCTTCGGATCCGGTGGGCGGCGTTTCGTCACGGTGGAGCTAAGGGGACTCCGGCCCAGGCGCGCCTGTGTGCTACCGGGATCGGGTTCGGTGTGACGGTGTTGTTCTTGGTTTCCTTGTCAGAGGCTGGGGAGAGACACTCGTCGTCCCTCGGCGGCGGACCGGCCGATCGCGTCCAGGAGCCGGTGACGTTTGACGGCGTGGGTGAAGTCCGGGGCGGTCGCGGTGCCGTGGGTGAGATCGTTGCGGATCGCCGCGTAGGCGTGCGCCAAGGTATGCAGGCGGCGGGTGAGGAACGCCCTTGGAGTCCGATGAAGGTACGCGTCCCGGGCGGCTCGGTGCAGTTCTTCGGCCTCGCCAAATCGACGGCGAACGGCCACTCGCTGAGCACCGGTACTCCCGCCGCCAGCACGGGCAAGATCAGCTCGCGATGCCTGGGCACCTGGACCGCGACGACCACCAGGTCGACGTTCTCGTCCTCCGCGAGCTGCTGGACTCGTCGCCAGAGCGGTCAGTTCCAGGCCGTCGACGGCCGAAAGCGCGGGCAGGTGTGCTCCGGACGCCCATCCTCCCGACGCGCTCAGGCCCACGATCCCGACACCGGCCGGCCGTTTTCCGGCTTCTCCCATCGCCTTCCTTTCGCTTCATCTTCGCCGGCTATGACGTGCGGGGGCGCTAACCCGGCCAGGCGAGCAGCGCGGTGGCGGCGATCTCATCGAGTTCGGCGGTCCCCAGGCCGTTCGCGGCCTGGACCGCGATGCCGAATCCCATCGTCATGATGAACCGGGCGAGACGCCTCGGATCGGCGTCCGGCCCGAGGTCGCCCTCGTCGACCGCCCGCCGGAAGCGCTCCTCGAGCCGTACGCCCGCATCGTTGCGCCAGTCGACGAGCACATCGTGCGCCGGGCGGCCCTGCTCGCTCAGCGCCAGTGCGCCCTGAACGGACAGGCACCCGGCGGGGGCGCCGGGGGATGTCGTGGTCCGGACGGCTCCGCGAAGGAACGCCTCGGCCACCCCTCGTGCCGTGGACTCGTGCAGGGCGCGCGTTGCGTAGGAGGCGGGGCCCTCGGCGTAGCGCTTCACTGCCTTTCGGAAGAGCTGCTCCTTGTTGCCGAAAGCGGCATACATGCTCGACTTGGTGATTCCCATGGCACCGGTCAGATCCGTCAGGCTCGTGCCGTCGTAGCCCCGAGCCCAGAACACCTGCATGGCGCGCTCCAGCGCCTCGTCGATGTCGAACTCCCGGGGGCGGCCGAACGCTGTGCTCCCCGAACCACCCATGGCGGTGCCCTCCTCGCTCCAGAGCCACTGTCTCTCGTCGCGGCTGACTTTAGTACCGAGCGGTCCTGATGTGCTAGCGTTCTGTACCGATCGGAACTTAAAGCAGTCGACCTCACATCAGAAAGAGGACATCAGGATGAAAACCGCCTCGCTCGGAGGGCTGGAGATCTCCCGCATCGGTCTCGGCGCGATGGGGATGTCGGACTTCTACACCGGAGCCGGCCGGCTGGACGATCAGTCGATCCGCACGATCCGGCACGCCCTGGACCTCGGCGTCACCCACATCGACACCGCCGAGGTTTACGGCCCCTTCGTCAACGAAGAGCTGGTCGGCCGAGCCATCAAGGGGCGCCGGGACGCAGTCGTGCTGGCCACCAAGTTCGGCCTCGTCTCGCACACCGGGCGCCCCGGCCCGGACAGCACCCCGGCCTCCATCCGGGGCGCCGTCGAGGGATCGCTGCGGCGCCTGGGCACCGACCACATCGACCTCTTCTACCAGCACCGCGTCGATCAGGACACCCCGATCGAGGACACCGTCGGAGCCCTGGCCGACCTGGTTGCCGAGGGCAAGGTCCGCCACATCGGCCTGTCCGAGGCAGGTCCCACGACGATCCGGCGCGCGCACGCCGTGCACCCGCTCGCCGCGGTGCAATCCGAGTACTCGCTGTGGACCCGCGACCCGGAAACGGAGGTTCTGCCGGTCCTGCGAGAGCTCGGCGTGGGCCTCGTCCCGTACTCGCCGCTCGGCCACGGGTTCCTCACCGGCAACATCCGCTCGCTGGACGGCCTCGACGCCGACGATTGGCGCCGCACCAACCCGCGATTCACCGGCGGCAACCTCGAACTCAACCTGCGCATCGTCGACGAGGTCACCGCCGTCGCCGCCGAAGCAGAGGCCACACCCGCACAGGTCGCCCTCGCCTGGCTGCTCGCCCAGGGCGACGACATCGCCCCCATCCCCGGCACCACACGCATCGACCGGCTGGAGGAAAACACCGCCGCCGACGGCATCGAACTCACCGAGGCCCAGGTCGCCCGGCTGAACAACCTGGAGCCGGCCGCCGGTGACCGCTACGACGAAGCCAACATGGCCGCCGTCAACTGCTGACCGACCGCGGACTCGGGCCCGGCCGGGCATCCGCAACCAGCCGACCACACCTTCAGGGGAGAAAATGAGAACGAGAATGACGGTACTGACCAGGGCGATCGTTGCCGTCGTCACGGCGGCCACCGCTGTCGTGGGGGCCGGCCTGGTCTCGGCCGATGCCGCCGTGACCTCCCGGCCGGAGCCGGCTGCCGTGTCGAGCGCCGCCACCCGGACCACCGAATCGTCGCACCGGCCGCCGATCGGCTACCAGTCGAATTACGCGTGGGTGAACGGTTTCCGGATGCACTACCTCCGTGGAGGCAGCGGCGCACCGGTCGTTCTTCTGCACGGCTTTCCGCAGACGTCCGCCGAGTGGGAGCCGCAACTCCAGGCCCTCGCCAAGAACCACACCGTGATCGCTGTCGACCTTCGTGGAACCGGTGACTCCTCGGTTCCGGAGACCGGCTACGACACGACACAGTTGGCCAACGACGTGCACACGCTGCTCGCCCACCTCAACCTCGACAAGGGCATCCAGATCGTGGCTCACGACATCGGCGCGTGGATTGCCTACCCTTACGCCGCGATGTGGCCCACCGAGGTCAGCAGGATGGTGGTGATGGAGGGGCCCATCCCCGACCGGTCCCTCTACACGTTCCCGGCCTTCCCTCCGGAGGGTCAGCTTTCGACGTGGCACCTGGGATTCTTCCAGAAGGACTTCGCTCAGGACCTGGTCCGTGGGCACGAGCGTGACCTGGTCAAGGGGTTCATCGAGCAGTACCTGGCGGTGGACAGCGCGTTTGACACCGGCGACTACGAGTTCTACGCCCGATACCTCCGCGAGCCCGGCCGGTTCAAGGCGTGGATGGACATGTACCAAGCGCTGCACACCGACATTGCCCAGAACGAGAAGTTCCGTGAGGCGGGGCTATTGAAGATGCCGGTCCTGGCTGTCGGTGGCGAAGAGGCGCTGAGCAGTGCCGTCGGTACACAGTGGAAGGGCTACGCCTCGAACGTCGAGACCCGAGTAATGGCCGACACCGGCCACTGGCTCACCGAAGAACGACCGCGGGAGCTCACCGCGCTGCTGCTCGAGTTTCTGCGCTGACGGCTGGAAACGCTGACACCAACCTCTGAACATCAGGGCGTGCACTGTCCGAGGACCGTGCACGCCCTGGTGTTCTCGATGCGGTGGCCGCCGCCGATCATCGAGGGCCGTGGCGTCGACCACGGTCAGGCCGCACCCGAGTCTTCGCGCCGGCGGCCGGCGCCCAGGGTCGGTCGGAGTGTATTCGGGCCAGCGTCCCGGCTCCACACCGCGTCTTCGGCGCCGCAACCAACGACGGGGCACAGGTCGTCCAGTGGACCGCCGACGGCGGGGCACCCAGTCGCGGCTTTGAAAGTTTCACGGGATCGCGCTCTTCTTTCGTCGCAAGCCATAGACATGTTTGACACCACAAGCCGACCCCGCTTATCGTTCGGTCGAACCGGTTCGAACACGATTGCTTACCGACCGATGCCCTGCTCCGCGGGCATGGAGCCGGTAGACGAGTCCATAGTGGACATCTCCCTTTTGGCGGCCCCGGCGGGTAGTGACGATGGGTCCGATGATCGGTGTATCCCCGTAGACGCGACACCCGCGAAAGGGGTTTCTTGATGCGTCAGAACCGCCCTCGCACGCTATCCCAGCGCCTTGCCCGCGCAGCGCTGGCCGGCGCCACACTCCTCGCGATCATCGGCACGGTACAACCCGCCGCCGCAGGACAGCCGGCCGTCGCACCACAGCCGGCCGTCGCGGCCGCAGCTGCCGGCGCCGCCGCGATCGCCTCGGTCGACCTGGCCGGGACGTGGAGTTTCACGCCGACGGGTCGGGGGGCGACCTCGATCACCGTGCCCGGCGGCGGCTGGTACAAGCAGGGCTTCACCGACGTGAACGAGGCGGTGTACTCGCGCACCATCACCGTGCCCGACTCGGGTCAGCCGCAGTCGACGTGGATCGAGTTCGGGGCAGTCAATCACCAGGCGACGCTGTCGGTCGACGGCCGGGTGGTGGCGACGCAGACCACGTCGTTCACGCCGTCGAATTTCGACATCACCGCCTACGCGGCCCCCGGTAGCACCCACACGATCAGCGTCGCCGTGAAGGGCCGCGGCGCGTTGAAGGCATCCAACGGCCGGTACCTGGTGCCCGACGCCGCCGACTGGTCCGAGGCGGTACCGCAGGGGATCTTCCGGTCCGCGTTCCTGCGGACGTACCCGGCGGTGTCCGTCAGCGACACATTCGTGCGTACGTCGGTGGCGAACAAGACGTTGAGCTACGACGTGTCGGTGCGCAACACGTCGGGCAGTTCCCGGTCGGTGACGTTGACCGGGTCGCTGTCGTCCGGCAACGGAACGGCTTTCAGCTATCCGGAACTGCCCAGCCGTACGGTCACCGTGGCGGCCCACTCGACCGCGACCGTGACCGTCGGGCCGGTCGCGTGGAACCTCGACAGCACCTCGTACTGGTGGCCCAACGTGCCGTACCGGCCGGGGTACCGGGCGCAGCTGCACGGGCTGACGGTGCAGGCCGTCGCCGATGACGGGCACACCAGCGACGCCACCTACCGGTTCGGGTTCCGGGAGGCCACCCAGAACGGTGACTACTACTACCTCAACGGCGTGCGCGTGAACTTCCGCGGCGACAACCTCCAGGGTGCCGACTACGACCGGATCAACAACGGCGGCAAGGGCGACGCTTACGACACCCTGCCCGGCTTCCTGCCCCCGTCGCCCGGCGACGGCGGCTGGCCGCAGGCGGTCGACAACTACCAGCGGCTCAACTACAACGTCGTGCGGATCCACCAGGAGCCGGCCAGCCCGTACATGCTCGACGTCGCCGACGAGATGGGCCTGATGGTCATCGGCGAGACCGCGATTCGCGGCTCCTCCGGCAAGCAGGATTGGATCGCCGGGCACGACAACATGGTCAACCACGCCCGTGCGCTGGTCCTGCGCGACCGCAACCACCCCGCGGTCATCCGCTGGAGCCAGGCCAACGAGCCGAACCAGAGCGGCCAGGATTCCGAACAGTTCGAGAAGGACCTGTACGCGGCGATCAACGGCAACGATGGCACCCGGCCGGTCATTGCCGAGGTGGGCGTCGACGGGAATCTCAACGGGTATCCCGGGATGACTTACGCCAACTTCGCGGTGATCCCGCACTATGTCGACGGCTTCGGCAGGTACGGGGAGGGCCTGAAAACCGGGAACGGGCGGCCCGACGGCGAGGGCGAGTACATCTGGCCGGCCTGCAACAACAAGCAGGGCTTCGAGTGGTTCGCCACGGCAACCCTGGCCAAGCGCGGCAAGAACGCCACCGACCTGCGTCCGTACACGCTGCTGTCCGCCTGGGCCGGTGTCGTGCCCGGAGTGCGGACCACCGACTTCACCCCGGAGGAGGGCGGTCACCCCATCTACGGCGCGGACAACCTCCCGGACCCCTGGAGCAACCCGCAGATCCAGCGCGTGCAGGCGGCGTTCAACCCGGTGGCCGCGGTCGACCTGCCGTTCTGGTCGGCCTCCGGCGCTTCGGACGCCAACGGCACCTTCCCCCTGCCGCAGGCCGTGCCCAGCTACGCCCGGAACGCCACGGTCACCCGCACCATCACCGTCTTCAACGACGACTTCGCCGACACTTCGGTGGGTTTCACCTGGACGGCGCGGCTCGACGCGCCGGACGGCGCGGTCGTCGCGTCCGGAAGCACGACCCTGACCGTCCCGCTCGGCTCGCGGGTCACCCAGCCGGTGTCCTTCACCACCCCGGCCACCGGCAACCGCGTGTACCTGCAGCTGTCGACCACGAAGTCCGGTATCCCCGTCTTCACCGACGCGGTGGAGTACTTCAACCTCGCCGGAGGCGGCGGAGACGGACCCGCACCGGGCACTTACCGCATCGTCAACCGCAACAGCGGCAAGCCGCTCGCTGTCGCGGGCAACTCCACCGCGGACGGTGCCAAGGTGGTCCAGCAGAGCGGCACCGCCACTTGGACCGTCGCCACGACCTCCGACGGCTCCTACACCCTCCAGTACGTCCCGAGCGGAAAGGTGCTCGACGTCAACGCCAACAGCAGCACGGCCGGGCTGCAACTGCAGCAGTGGACGGCCAACGGCGGCACCAACCAGATGTGGTACCTGCGGTCCACCGGCAACGGCTACTACACCATCGTCAGCCACGACAGCGGACTGGTGGCGGACGTCAACGGTGCGGCGACGAGTGACGGGGCGCAGGTCGTGCAGTGGGCCGCCAACGGTGGGGCCAACCAGCAGTGGCAACTGAACCGGGCCTGACCGGACGGCCCGGTTATCGCCTGCTGCCGCGGCGTCGACGCTATACGACCATTCGACCCGACGCCCCGTCAGTAGTGCGTCGCCTTCCTCGCCCGCCTCACCCGGATCTGGCTCGCTTTCCCACGACACGTCTGCGGTCCCCGCCGGCAGAGTCGCCAACGCCGTCACCGAGTGTGGTCGACAGGGGGCGGGTGGCGCCGGTTGTCCCCTCTTCGCCACGGCGGAGGTCACCCGCCAGCGAGCCGAGACCGGCGGGAACACCGCACCGCTGCGGCGCCGAGGGTGGGGTAGTGCTCCAGTTTTGCCCCAGCATGAGCACAAGATCACGCCGTAAGACGATCACTGAAGATCGAAGCGGGAATGCAGAAAACCCCTCCGACCAGCCGGTACGGCTGAAACGAAGGGGTTCGTCTCGATGTGGAGCTAAGGGGACTCGAACCCCTGACCCCCTCACTGTCAGTGCCCCAGTAAAATTAGTGAGAGAAATGGCCGTGCTGGATCGAACATCCTGCGCACCCGGCAAGCGACACGGGGCTTGGAGCCACGGAGCACTACAACGCCGAGCAAGGCCGTGTAGCCAGCCCACTCTCATGAGCGGCGTCGTTTGAGGGCTTTTCCCGGGTTGAGGTGCCGCAGAGAGCGGCTCGCCGGGACGCACGCTCTGCGGCATGAGCGGATGCGGTGACATGACGGCAACCGTCGGTGAGCCGTGCGATCAGATCTAGCCCTGTAGTACTAGCCGGGTGCCCGTCGCAGCCGCGTGCCCGGAAACGCTACCGGGACGGGCGAAGGACCGGGATCGTGCGGTCGAGACCCCGCAGGGCCAGCGGGCGGAGGATCGCGCGCTGCCGGGCGACCAGCGCGAACTTCACTCCGGGCCGGTGTGCGTGCTTGGCCTGTGCGCCCAGCAGGTCCAGGACGCGGGCCGAGTAGAAGGACACGGCGGTCAGGTCCACGCGCGGGGCTACGGGCCACAATCAGAGTTCGCCCGGCACGAGCCGGCGAAGCCGGGGAAGGTCGGACAGGTCGAGGCCCCCGGCCAGGGCGATCACGATCGACTTCTCGGTGCGGGTCACGGTCATTGCGGGACGGCCGGCAGGGCGCACGACGGTCAGGCGCGATGGCGGGCATTGGTGTGCATAGTGTTCGTTCCCTCCTCATAGTTCACCCCGCCAAAGAAATCCGTCGCCGGGCATTCCTGAAATTGCCCGTCCCAGCGGGACAAATTCAACATACCTAATGTTTCGACAAAACCGAAGAATCAACAGAAGTGAACCATAAGCGCAGATCAAGCGCACTCCCGCACTGCTAGCCCAACTGATTCGACTGAACGGACGAGTGACAATCCAAAGCTATCCTGCTAGCGTGTTCCGTGGAGCACCTTCGCCGAAATTAAAGCATCTCACAACGATTGCTGCTCGGCCAATAGTAAGTTAGAGCAAAATAGTGATCGGAGGACTAGTTTCTGTAAAAACTGGCCTTTCCTGGCCACTGTCAGGTCCCAGTCGAATCCTTCGTTGGCTGCTTCGCGGCCGACACCCGCCGCTTCGGCCGGGGCGGGCGCGACGCCCTTCTGCACGGGCGTCGCCGCCGCTGAGCAGGGGGATCCGAACACGAGGAGAAGCATGAAAGCCATGAAACTCATCGCTGCCGCAACCGCTGTCACGGTGGTGGCAGCGACTTTCGCAGACGTCCCGTCGGCTGAGGCAGCCCTACCGAATTCCGAGATGGTCGCGGCGATGCAGCGCGACCTCGGCCTCACTCACGGCCAAGTGCTCGTCCGGTTCGCGAGCGAAGACGCCGCGACCAAGGTCAGCGCGGTGCTGGAGAAGGCGCTCGGCGAGCGTATCAGCGGTACCAGCTTCGACGCGGCGACCGGCAAGTCCCGGGTCGCGGTAACCGATCCGGCGCTCGTCGACCGGATACGCGCGGCCGGCGCCGAAGCACAGGTCGTCCGGTTCAGCGCACGCCAGCTCGACTCGATCGTGCAGACGTTCAACGCCCGCGAGAAGGCCGCGCCCAAGGCCGTCACCGGCTGGGGAATCGACACCGTGAACAACCGGATCACCTTGCGTGTCCTGACCGGACAACGGAGCGCCGCGGACGCGTTCGTCCGACAGTCCGGTGTGGACACTGCGGCGGTAGCCGTGGCGGAAACCCCGGCCGCACCCAAGCCGTATTACGACGTGCTCGGTGGCGACGCCTACTATATCGGCGGTTCGGCCCGCTGCTCAGTTGGATTTGCGGTGAACGGCGGCTTCCTCACCGCGGGCCACTGCGCGGCGCTCACCGGCGGCGGTGCGGTGTCCGGCTACAACCATGCCGCCATGGGCTCGTTCTCCACTTACCGCTTCCCTGGCGATGACTACGCGTACGTGCAGGTCAACAGCGACTGGACCCCGGTCGGCCGGATCAACACGGGCCAGCGTGTAGGCCCTCCCAGCGACCTCCCGGTCGGCACTTCGGTGTGCAAGTCCGGTTCCACCACCGGCTGGACCTGTGGCACGATCCAGGCCAAGAACCAGACCGTGCGCTATCCGGAAGGCACCGTGACCGGCATGGTGCTTACCGACGTCCGGTCCGACCACGGCGACTCCGGCGGTCCGTACATCAGCAGGTCCATGCCGCAGGGCCTGCTTTCCGGCGGCGATACCGTCAACAGCTACTACTACCCAATAAACGCCGCGCTCGCGGCGACCGGCACCCAACTCGTTCACTGACCCGGCTCCGGGAGTACCTGCACCCCCCACAGAAGCAGCAGGTGGCAACAGGAGGGGACCTGGCGGGAGAGGGCGTTCAACGCCGAGGACGCCCTCAAGGCCGCCAACGCGGAGATCCTCACCCAGCGCACCCGCATCGGCGAACTCCTCGGCCAGATCCGCGACCTGCAAGCCAAATGGACCGAAGAGGCCATCCAGCGGATCACCACCGAGAACACCACCCTCAAGCAACGCGTCCGCCAGCTCATCACCGACAACCGCACCCTGGAGGAACGCCTGACAGCCGCCCGCTCCAACCTGCGCTTCCAAGACCGCCGTGTCGCCGACCTGGAGGCCAAACTCGCCGATCCGACCACGCTGGCCTGAGCACGATGCTCCGCTTCGCCCGAGCCCCAGCCGGCCACCGACCCTGGTGACCTGGCCATGTCCGCCTGCAAACGAATGTTCCCAGCTAGTGTGTCGCGCCGTAAATTCGTTGACAGCGCGGCTGCGAGGGCGAGCGTCCTGAATGACTCATTCAGGTCTTCGGAGGTCCTGAATGAGTCATTCAAGACCTTTGGCCGGGGCCGGCGAGCCTCGCCGGGGCTGAGCGAGCGCCCTGACTCCAGCGGCCCGAGCGCCAAACAACTTGCGACGCGCGACACTAGGTACATACAGGTCCACATGCCGTGCCGGTTGGCCTGTTTTCCACGAGTCGGCGCCGGCTTCGAAGGCCGTTTTGACGCGGCCGTCGACGGCGTAGCTGAACCGGGTCAAAGCCTCGACGTTCCAGAAGGCGCTCACGGTTTCACCGAGCCGCGACACCCGGCGCAGAACCTCGGGCCGCGAGCCCTGAAAGCCGTTGACTTCGACCGCGATGACGTACTGGCCCCGACGGACCACGGCGACCGCATACGCCCCGTCGAGGTCGTTCCCCGCTTCCGCGGACGGGATGGTTCGGGCCTCGCCTGCGACCCCGCCGAAGCCGCGCACCACGGCGTCGACGTCCGTCGTTTTCACCATGGTCACGCAGGCGGCTTCACCCAGTGGGCTCGTCGACAGCCAGCCGAAATCATCCTCGGTCACTTCTCCTTTGCAGTGGCCTGGATGGGAAGTTGCGAGGCGGCAAGCGGACGGCTGGATACGCTGTTCCGATTCCGGACCTCGGTCTTCGACGTGACCTTCACGGTCGGTGCCGGCGAAGGTCTCGATGCCGTGGAGAACGTCGATGCCGAAGTTCGCTTGCTGGCTGAGGTGGAACGCCTCATATCTCAAGGAGAAGGAAAGTCGGTACGGCGGTATTGCGCAGCCGTTCATTGTGGCCGTTGGCAAGGGGCTGTCCGCGACGCCGTCGGTCAGTCCACCTGCGCGACGGTGATCACGACGTTGCCGATTTTCTGCCCGGTCTCCACATACCGGTAGGCATCGACGATCTGGTCCAGTGCATACCGACGGTCGATGACCGGCGTGAAGTCCCCGGACTCGATCAGCTCTCGCAGGTGGCGAACGATGGCCTGGTTGTCCCGCGGGAACGCGAACTTCACCCTTCTGCCGCGCAGCAGCGGAGTGACCAATGCCAAGATGAGGTTCTGACCCCAGGGCCCCAGCTCCGAGGACAGATATACGCCACCGGGTTTGAGCAGTCGTCTGCAGCGGCCGAACGTGCTCTTGCCCACCGCGTCGAACACCGCGTCGTAGGTCTGCTCGTCCTCGGTGAAGTCCCCTGCCGTGTAGTCGACGACCCGGTCCGCGCCCAGGTGTTTCACCAGCGCCAGGCTCTCCGTGGCACACACTGCGGTCACGGTGACGTCGAGACTCTTCAGCAACTGCACGGCCGCCGAGCCGATCCCACCGGTCGCGCCGTAGACGAGGACGTCCTGTCCGGCCCGGGTCCCCGCGTGCCTGATGCACGCGAGCGCGTAGTGCGCCCCCTCGGTACCGGGAGCGGCCTGCTCGAAGGTCACGCCCGCCGGCACGGTCGCGATCGACCCGTCCTCCGGCACCGGCAGGTACTCGGCATGCGCGCCGAACGCGCCCTCGTTGTACCCGAACACCCGGTCGCCGACCGAGAAGGACGTGACACCACGGCCGACCGCCTCGACCTCCCCGGCGAACTCGGTTCCCATGATCGTCCGCCGAGGCCGGGCGATGCCGGTGAGCAGTCGCATGAAGAAGGGCCTGGCCGCCCGGTAGGCGCAGTCCGTCCGGTTCACCGTCGTCGCGTGCACCCGGACGAGCACGTCCCGGTCCCCGACCGCCGGCCTGTCCACCTCGCGGATCCGAACGACCTCCGGCGGGCCGTACCTGGTGTGCACCGCAGCCTTCATACGAGACCTCTTCACACCTTCTCTGCCTTACGGCGTAAGGTAAGCATATGTAGCGAGGTACAGGCAAGGGTTGAGGAAAGTTCAGTGGGTGGTGTGGGCGGAGCGCGCACTTGGCAAGACACCTGCTCTGCGGCGATGACCCGGTATTGATTCTGGTGGAGCGGGGATGACGCGTGCCGTGACGTGGGCCAGTTCGCGGAGCTGATCGTTTTCGAGTGTCAGGCGTTGGGTCTGGGCGCAGGCGAGGTCCAGTTGGCATGGATGTGCTGGCGAGCAGCCAGGCGATGTCGTGTTGGCGGCGCCGCAGGCGGTGTGCCGGCAGAGTGGGAAGCGACGCAGGATCGGCCAGGGCGTTCTCGGGCCGGTCCTGCGCGCGCTGCAGCGCGGCGGCGTTGCCGGGCGTGAGCGCCACGTTGGCGCATTCGATCGGATGGCACCACGCTGGCGTCGGCACGGTGGACGCCGCGGCTCGAGACGGTGGTAGGCATCTCGCGGTGGCGGCGGTGAACACACAGGTCGCGTAGGTGCCGGGGTGGAGGGCCTGCCGCGGCCGGAATGACGCCTCGGACCGACGATCGACCGAGTCGAGTGACGCGCCGGTGCCCGGACCCCGGCAGGGCACCGGCCCCTCGAACCTGCCGAGACGCCGGACACCGGCGATCGCCGAACGCATCCGAGCGTTCCGCATCACAGCGCCTACCGGTGAACGCATCCCGTTGACGGTCACCGTCGGTGCTGCTTTCTATCCCGTGATTCCCGCACCCATTCTGGACGCCTGACTCTGGCGGCTATGTGACGGCGAGCGACCGTACCTTGTTGTTCCAACTCCCACTGGCGAAGCAAGTCCTCATGTCAGGACAGTTGCTGGCCTTCGGCACGGGGTGGTTGCCGAGAAACCCGGTCTGGTCGAAGACCGTGACCACGCAGTAGGAGTAGGCCTTGATGACGAACGAGGTGATGTCCTTGTTCACGGTGGAGCCGGTGGAGAAGAAGTCCTTGCTCAGGTCGCCGGAGGACGCCTCGTTGACTGTGACGTCGTCGTCGCAGTAAGCCCGGCCGTCAGTGCGGTAGTAGTTCTTGTACCCGCCGGTGTAGTTGACGTCGTCGAACACGGTGAGCAGCGGAGTGATGGCGGCGGCCGCCTGGTGGGACTCCAGCGCCTGCTCGGAGGCGAAGCATTTCGCAGGCCCGCCCTCGAGGGCCTGAAGGCAGTAGTTCCCCTGCGGAGTACCCGGCTGGGCGTCGGTCGCGGACGCGGTGGCCGCTCCGCCGAGCACCGCGGTCGCCACGATCCCGGAGGCCGCGACCGCCGACGCGAGCCGTCGCTTCAGTCTGTTCATCGTCACTCTCCCCTTCCGTGCCGGCTTGGGCCGACATCGCCGGTGATCGTGCCCGGCCGTTCGTCAGCATTTCTGCAGGCGAGCTTGTAATGCCTGGTCAGCGGTCGTTGACGGCTCTCGAGCGGAGACGCATCGGCTACCCTGGGACGTGGTCTTGTCGAGGGGGCGGCCCATGAGCACGGTGGTGCGGTTGCTGGGCGAGGTCGACGTGCTCGTGAACGGGCGTCCGGTCGACCTCGGCACCCCGCGGCAGCGGTGTGTCCTGGCGGTGCTGGCGCTCGAGGTGGGTCAGGTGGTGCGCGCGGACCGGCTGGTCGAGCGCGTCTGGGGTGCCGACGCGACGCCGCGCACACGGACCACTCTGCACGGCTACATCTCGCGGTTGCGGGCGGCGCTGGCGGGCGCCGACGGAGTCAGCCTCACCCGCCGCTCCGGCGGCTACGTCCTGGTGACCGAGCCCCAAGTGTCCACAGTGGACCTCTTCCGGTGCCGTGAACTGCGAGCGAACGCCCGCGCCGACGAGGAACGTGCGACGGCGCTGCTGACCGAAGCGGTGGACCTGTGGCAAGGAGAAGCGCTGACCGGGCTGACCGGCGAATGGGCCGAAGCCGAACGCGAGCGACTCGAGCGGGAACGGCTGGCCACGGCGCAGGACCTCGCCGACGCGCGGCTCCGGCTCGGGCTCGGGCTCGGGGAGGAAGCCGTGGACGAGCTCGCGGCGCACGCCGAGGCGCATCCGCTGGACGAACGCACCGCAGGCCAGTACCTCCTGGCGCTGCACCAGGCTGGGCGGACCGCCGAGGCGCTGAACCACTACCAGCGGGTTCGCGCCCGCCTCGCCGAGGAGCTGGGGACCGACCCCGGCCCCGCGCTGCAGGAACTGCACTGCCGGCTCCTGACCACCAAGCCCGACCGGCAGAGCCCACCATCGCGATCCGTTCCGCACGAGCTTCGCGCCGCGCCCGCGTCGTTCGCGGGTCGCGCCGACGACGTACGCCGGCTCGACGCCACACTGGACGCCGCGAGGGCGAGCGGCACGATGATGCTCGCCGTTGTCCGAGGCACCGGCGGGCTCGGCAAGACCTGGCTGGCCCTGCACTGGGCGCACCGCCGGCTCGACCGGTTCCCGGATGGCCAGCTCTTCGCCGACCTCGGCGGCTTCGGCGCCGGCGCACCGATGACCCCGGCCGCGGCGCTCTTCGGCTTCCTCGCCGCGCTCGGTGTCGAGCCGGATTCGATTCCGCCGGACCTGCACGGCCGGTCGGCGTTGTTCCGAACCTTGACTGCGGGCAAGCGGCTGCTCGTGGTGCTGGACAACGCCGCCGGCACCGATCAGGTCGTGCCGCTGCTGCCCGGCGGTGCGTCGTGCGCCGTGGTCGTGACCAGCCGCAACGGGCTCGCGGGCCTGGTCGCGGCGCACGACGCCCGCAGCGTTGCGCTGGGCGTCCTTCCTATGGCGGACGCTCGCGAGCTGCTGGCCGCCCGGCTTGGTGCCGCCCGGGTCGACGCCGAGCGGGAGGCGGTCGACGAACTGGTGGGCCTCTGCGGTGGCCTGCCGCTGGCGTTGAGCGTGCTGGCAGGCCGGGCTGGGGCGCGGCTGTCCGCCCTGGTCGGGGAACTGCGGGAGGTGGGCCTGGACGGCCTGGCCGACGACGACCCGGCCGCGAGCCTGCCCGCAGTGCTGTCCTGGTCGTACGCCGCGCTGACCGACGACCAGGCCACCGTGTTCGGATTGCTGGCTCTTGCGCCGGGGCCGGACACCGCCCTGGTCACTGCGGCGAACCTGACGGGGTTGCCGCTGGCACGAGCCCGGGCCGTGCTGCGCGGCCTCGAGCAGATGTCACTACTCGAGCATGACCCGGACGGCCGCTACCGGATGCACGACCTGGTCCGCGCGTACGCGGCCGAAACCGCACGGACGCTGCCCGGCGGCGTGCGGGACGCGGCCGTGCGCCGGGTCCTCGGTTTCTGCGCCCACACCGCCTACCACGCCGGTCTGCTGCTGGACACACATCGCGGACCCGTCGACCTCACTCCGCCCGAGCCCGGTCCGTACGTCCTCGAGCTGTCCGGTGCCGAGGCCGCCATGGTCTGGTTCGAAGCCGAGCGCGCCACCCTGCTCGCCGTTCAGGAAGCCGTCGCGAGCCGGGACTGGCACAAGACTGTGTGGTGGCTGGCCCTGTCGACCGACACGGCCCGCCAGCGGCGAGGCCACCGCCACGACCGTCTTGCGGGATGGCGGGCCGCGGTCGACGCTGCGACGTCGCTGCCGGGCCCGGCTCCCGCGCTCATCGCCCGCCGGCACCTTGGGCGCGCGTGCGCCGCGTTGGGACGGCGCGAGGAGTCGGTCCGGCACCTGCGGCACGCCGTCGGTCTCGCCGGAGACCACGACGACCGCTACGAACTGGGCCACGCCCACCAGTCCCTCGCCCGGACGCTGGAGGGGCACGACGACGAGCTGGCGCTGGCTCACGCCATCGGGGCGTTGCGCCTGTTCGAGGGCCTCGGCCTGCCGGTGTGCACGGCCCACGGCCACAACGCTGTGGGCCGGCACGCCGCCCACCTCGGCGACCACGACGCCGCCCGCGGCCACTTCGACGTTGCCCTGACTCTGCATCGCGACCACGGCAACGCCGCGGGGGAGGCCGAGAGCCTCGACCGGCTTGCCCGCCTCGAACACGACGCGGGCAACGAGGCCATCCGGCTGCACGGACGGGCGCTCACCCTCCGACGCGGTCTCGGCCACGTCCCGGCGTCCGCCGAAACGCTCGACCGTCTCGGCCTTTCACACGCTGCCCTCGGACGGACCGGCGAGGCGCGCGAAGCGTGGCAGGAAGCTCTAGAACTGTACCGGGGCCAGGGCCGGGACGAAGAGCGCGAACGGGTGGAGCATCGGCTCGGCGGGTTGGGAGCCGCTCGGCCCGGGCATACTCGTGCTTCAGCTGTTCACAAAAAGGGGGAGAAATGAAGAAGATCCTCACGCTCGCCGGGATTGTGGTCGCGGCGGCGGTCCTGGTGGTCGCCCCGGCGGCCGCGGCACAGCCGGCCGAGCCGGTGTCGCGGCCCGACTGCATCGGGTGCTGGGAGTAGCCCGGCCACAGCCGGTACTGCCGCGGGAAGCGGCGGTACCGGCTCATCGGTTCACGCCGCAGCGTCACCAACGGCGGATCAGTCATTGCTCGGCCCGAATGTCGAGAAGGGCCTCTCAGGACGAACATGCGGATCAACGGCCTGGTGGGCGTTGCTGTCGGACTCGACAATTGCGGTCAGGGAGCACGGTCGAGCCGCTCGAACCTGGACGAACGCCCCCTCATCGGCTTCTTGTCTACTGGTGGCACGACCGCAGCCGGGCCAGGCTCGGTCGAGGTGATCGGCGGGGTCGCTCTCTCATCGGCTGCCCATGAGCGAGCGCAGGAAGCGGCAGTCTGTGAAATTGGCTGCCCGGCTACCGGATGCCGCCCGTGGCCCTCCCATAGGCTGGTGGCGTGGTGTCGAAGGGGTGGGCAGTCGCGGTCATGGAGCCGGCACCTGGCGGGGGTGGCCGGCGCTGGACGGGGTGGCGATGGGTGGTCGCGGACGTCAGTCCGCACCGGCTTGGTTGGGTGGTCAGCAGCCAGAGCGAGCGCGACCTGCGCACCCGCGAAACCACGAACGCGGCGGTGTGCCACGGGTCGTTGCCGCGCACGAACGCTCGGGGACAGTGCGGTGGCTGTCCGTGGCGATGTGGCGTTGCTGTCCGAGCAGGGGTAGGACGATCGGTTCACGATCAACGCCGGGGGCACCTACTTCACCGTGCGGAAGCTCGTCCCGCTGCTGCGTGAGGGCATTAGCCCCGGCCCGATCGACACCGGCATCCTGGAGACGTCGATGTCGACCGCCGCCGCCGCGCATCCCGGGCGCCGATGACCGCGAACAACCCCATGCTGCGGTTCAGGGACCCCGTGAGGTTGCGACGGCGGTGGTCTTCCTGGCTTTCGATGCCACCTACATCACCGGCGCCGAGTTCCCGGTGGACAGCGGCGCGTCCCAGCTCTGATCCCGCTCAGTCGGGCACGACCGGCAGGTGGAACCGCATGCGCAGGCCGTGGTCCAGCGGTTCGGCGGCGACCTGCCCGCCGTGGGTCTCCACCACCTGGCGCACGATCGCCAGGCCCAGCCCGGATCCGGGCATCGACCGGGCCTGGGTGGAGCGGTAGAACCGGTCGAACACGAACGGCAGGTCGGCCGCGGGGATACCGGGGCCTTCATCGGTGATCGAGAACTCGCCATCGGTCACGGTGATCGTGATCTCGCCGTCGGGTGGGCTCCACTTCACCGCGTTGTCCACGAGATTGCCGATGGCCCGCTCGATCGCGTCCGGGTCGACGTGCACGAGGCACGGGGTCAGGGCGGAGGTGAACCGAGGGGCTGAGGTTCGCGTGGCGGCCTTGGCGATCACGGTCTTCGCCACCAGGTCGAGCCGGGTGTCCTCGGTGCGGGCGGTGTTTTTGCCGTAACGGGCGAGGTCGACCAGGTTGTTGATCAACGACCGCAGTTCCCGTGCCTGGCCGATCGCGTCCTGCACGAGCGCCGGGGCCTCGGGCGCGCGCAGGCCGTCGCCGTCGGCGAGCAGTTCGAGGTTGGTGGTGAGGCTGGTCAGCGGGGTGCGCAGCTCGTGTGAGGCGTCGGCGACCAGTTGCCGCTGTGTCCGCATGGACGCGTCCAAAGCAGTTGTCATGGCGGCGAAAGCCTGACCGAGGTGGCCGATCTCGTCACGTCCGGTCAGGTGGTCCACGGGCGCGGTCAGGTCGTGGGTCGCGGTGATGTGCTCGACGGTCCGGGTGAGCTGCTGGACCGGCCGCAGCACCCGGCGCGCCGCGAGCCGCGCGGTCACCGCGGCCACCAGACCGCCCCCGAGTGTCAGCGCGACCAGCAACGCTGCCAGCGAGGCCAGGATGGCGGTCTGGTCGTCCTGCCGCTGGGCGACCCGCATCAGTCCACCCGGCGGCTTGCCCATCCCGGAGGTGAGGAGGCGGTATTCGACGCCGTTGTAGGTCGTGTCCTGGAAGTACGCGGGCTGCGTGCCGTTGGCGACGTCCGCGTCCCGTTGGGTGATCTCGACGAAGGCCTGGTTCGAGCCGGGATACACCGGGCCGCCGACGAACTGGACCAGCATGCTGCCCAGTTCGACCGGCTCGTCGATGGGGATCTTGTCGCCGGACTCGGCGACCTTCTGCTTGAGCTGGCGGGCGAGGGAATCACCCTCGCTGATGCTCTGCTTCAGCGACGCGTCGACCTGTTGACGCATGATCGACTGCACGGCCGGGTAGACCACCAACGACGCCACGGCGAGCGCCAGCAGCACGACAAGTCCACCCGCGAGGCCAACCCTGGTGCGCAAGGTCATGGTTCTTCCCGTAACACGTATCCCAGGCCGCGCACGGTCTGGATCAGCCGGGGCTCACCGGCGGACTCCAGTTTTCCGCGCAGGTAGGAGATGTAGACCCACAGCTGGTTGGATGCGGGCCCGAAGTCGTAGCCCCACACCGATTCGAAGATCAGCTCGCGGCTCAGCACGCGCTGTGGGTGGCGCAGGAACAACTCCAGCAGCGAGTACTCGGTGCGAGTCAGCTCGATCGCCCGTCCGTTCCGCTGCACCCGGCAGGTGGTGGTGTCCATCTCGATGCCGGCGAACCGCAGCACCTCCTGGACCGCGCCGCTGCGCCGCAGCAGGGCTCGCAGCCGTGCCCGCAGCTCGTCCAGCGCGAACGGCTTGACCAGGTAGTCGTCGGCGCCCGCGTCCAGCCCGGCGACGCGGTCCTCGACCAGGTCGCGCGCGGTGAGCATGAGAATCGGCGTCTGGTCGCCACGGCGGCGCAGCCGTCGGCAGATCTCCAGGCCGTTCGGTTCGGGAACCAGCACGTCCAGCACGATCACCTCGGGCCGCGACCGGCCGAGCTCGTCCAGCGCCTGCACGCCGTCGGCCGCGAGGGACACCTGATAGCCGTCCCGGCGCAGCGCATGCTCCAGCGAGCGGCGGACGGCCTCGTCGTCATCGACTACCAGTACACGCACGCGCCCAGTATGGAGCACACCACGGTGTCCGGACCGGCCGTTGGCCGGCCCGGACACACCAGCGGAGAGGATCACTTCCCGCTCGGCGCCCCGTCCTTGGGCTTGCCGCCCTCCTTCTTGGCGAACTCCTCCTTCACCTTGCGCAGCCCGTCCAGCAGCCGCTGCGGGGTGGTCCCCAGGCCCTTGGCGATGGCGATGAACACCGGATCCTTGGTGACGTCGTCGCCCTTGCCGCCGACCTTGTCGAGGTCCTTGAACACCTGCCGGGCCCGGTCTTCGCTGATCTTCAGCTCGGCGGCCAGCAGCTTGACCACCTCGGCCGGAACGCCCGCCTCCTTACCGGGAACGGGTTTGCCGGGTCCGGGTTTACCGGACAGTGCCTCCAGCACCTTTTCCGCACGGGCAACCGTGATCCCCAGTTGCTTGGCGAACGCGGCGATGGCCGTGGTCTTGTCGGTTCCGTTGACCAGAGCGTGTTTCAGGTTGTCCAAGGCGGTGGTCAGCTGCTTGACCGTCACGTGCAAGCTCGCGGCGACTTTGGCGAACTGCTCGTCGTTCTTCTTGCCGTCGTCCTTCTTGTGGTCGGGCTGTGCCGACGACGGAGCCGCCGGAGCCGCTGCCGACGCGGCGGCCGCGCCGGTCACCGCCGTCAGGCTAGCCACAATGGCAGCAGCGACAAGTCTGATCCGAATCCCCATGTGTGTCCTCGCTCGATGCGGGGCACCGGCCCATCCGGTGCCGGCCCCCATCACACCAACTGCACTTCAGCGGGACTTTCACCCAACTTTGGAATCACCTAAGGAACATCGTCGCAGGTTTCGGGTCTGCCCAGACTTCGGTTGACACCGGAGTCGACTGTTCTTCAAGCCGCTGGTGCGGTCGTGTAGCTGGCCTGAAACTCGACCGGGGTGAGTTTGCCGAGGGCGCGTTGGCGGCGTTCCTGGGTGACGAACTCAAGCTCGAACTCTCCCAGGACAAGACGCTGATCACCCACGCCCGCACAGGCGCGGCCCGGTTCCTCGGCTACGAGATCACCGTCCAGCACAACGACACGAAGAAGACCGGCCGTTACCGACGCGTCAACGGGCAGGTCGCCCTCCGTGTCCCTCTGACGGTGATCAAGGCCAAGTCCGCCCCTTACCTGCGCCGCGGCCAACCCGCCAAGCAGAAGGCCCTGACCTGCTCGCCGGGGACGTTTACCGGCTCCGCCGGCTGCGCTGGGTCATGGAGACTTCCATGCTCAAGACCCCGGCAGGCACGCACCGCTCGTCGATGTCGAAGATGGCGACCAAACACAAAGCCAAAATTCAGACACCGCACGGGCCGCGCACCTGCTTCGAGGCACGCATCGAGCGCGATGGCAGGCAGCCGCTGGTCGCACGGTTCGGCGAAACACCACTCCACCGGCAGAAAACGGCGACGGTCATCGATCGTCAGCCGGTCCGGGTCGACTATCCGCACAAGGAGCTCGTGTCACGGCTTCTCGCGGATACCTGCGAGATATGCCAGCGAACGGGCGACGTTCAGGTCCACCACGTCCGCACGCTCGCAGACCTCGGCGAACCCGGGCCACTACAACCCTTGTGGGCCAAAGCGATGGCGAACCGGCGACGCAAGACCCTCGTAGTCTGCGCCTCCTGCCACGACCAGATCCACACGGGACAACCGGCCGCACCACTCACGCAGTAGTCACTGGAGAGCCGGATGATCGGGAAACCATCAAGTCCGGTTCGGCGGGAGGCCGCGCGGAAAAGGACCAGCCCACAGCTGGCACGTCGCTGCGCGGCCGACCCATCCTCCTGGCTGCTGCGGTTCAAACGCCTCGGGCTGCGCTACGACCGGACCGAACGCACCACGCTGGCGCTACTCACGCTGGCCTGCACCGTGATCAACGTCCGCCGGCTCATAAAGATCGAGCTCAGCGACCAGGTCTAACGCATCCGTTCACTCGTTTGGGATACATCGGTAGCTCTGTGTCGTTGGGTGGAGGTGACTGGTGAGCTTCTGAGCGCGGAGCAGGTCCTCGGGTCGGGACGGGGCCCCCGTCACCACGAGGGAGATCGATCTCCTGGAGGAGGCTGCAGCCGCGTTGCTGACGGCACCATCGACGGGGATGAACGAGCACTCTCGTCGGGAAGTGATCAGCCATCGGTGGGGCCGCCTCTTCAGAGGCGTTCGATGCGGTCGGCCTGCGGGCCCCGGTCGCTCTGACGCACCGTGTACCGGACCCGGTCACCCTTCTGCAGCGGTTCCGACCCCATGATCACGGACGCGTGGGCGAAGAGATCGTCGCCGCCTGCGTCCGGGGTGATGAAGCCGAAGCCGCGGTCGTCGTCGTAGCGCGCGACGACGCCCTCGCCGCCTCGTACGGGCACGTCCCGCGCCGCCGGCCCTGCGGCCGCGGCAGGTGCCGACCGCTGCGGCGCCGTCTGGGGCTCGGCGCCCCGGACCAGGTGCACGTCGCGGGCCTGCGGGCCCTTGTCTCCACTGGCCACCTCGTAGGCGACGCGGTCGCCCTCCGCGAGCCACGTCAGCCCCTCGGCCAGGGCCCGGGCGTGAACGAAGACGTCCCCGGCGCCGGAGTCGGGGTTGATGAAGCCGAAGCCCTTGTCCTCGTCGTACCAGGCCACCGTGCCGTCGGCACCGTCCGCGATACCAGCCGCAGCGGGTGAGCCGGCCCCTGCCCCCAGCGGGATCACGTGCCCGGCCTGCGGGCCGCGCTCGCCTTCGACGATCAGGAAGGCCACCCGCTGCCCCTCGGTGACCACGCCGCCGGTCACGATGGCGGAGCTGTGCACGAAGATGTCGGCGCCGCCGCCGTCCGGCGACGCGAAGCCGTACCCCTTGCCCGGCTCGTACCAGTTGATGGTGCCGAGCAGGCCCACGGCGCTGCCGGTGGCCGCATCGGCGGTGACGCGAACGCGCAGCGCCTGGGGCCCGCGGTCGTTCTCGCCGACCTCGAACACGACGGCCTGACCCTCGCGGAGCAGTTTCGCGCCGCCGTCCCCGACGATCTCGGAGGCGTGCACGAACACGTCCGGCGAGCCGTCCTCGGGCGCGAGGAAGCCGAAACCCCGTTCGGCGTCGAACCAACGGACGGTCCCTTGCGGCATCAATGACTCCAGGTCGAGAGGGCGGGCACTGGCCCCCAGTCTCTCTGACAGACCTCGCGGTCCGTCGGCCGGGCCCACAGGCGGGCGGTGCGGAGCCAGGGGCGGGCCGTTGGTTCACCTAGCGACACGCCGAGTTTTGAGACCAGGTCCAAGCACGCCCGCGGTGCTGTGGGCACGCCGCGCACCGTCACGCTGTAGCCCCCGCTCGCCTGCGGTGCCATCGCTGTCATCGAGGCGCGCGTCGGCCGGGGGTTCAGCCTGGTCGCTTATCCCGGCGCGGGGACGTTGGCCGGTCGAGTCGAACTCCGAATCGACGGCATCGAGGTCGGTGCGGTCATGGCGAGTCCGTACGTCGAACGCCGGATGGCCACCTCGACTATGTCCACGTCGCCGCTGGCCACTGGCGCCTCGCCTTCGGCCGAGGACGTTTCCAGCACGGCGACGAGCGCAAGCGTGGCGACGACGACAAGCCGCTACGGCCCCACTTCTTGACGAGTGCACGGATTTTTCAGTGCAGTTGTGACAGGGGGTTTGCCCCAGCTGTGCCCCAGTAGAATTGGTGAGAGGACCGCCGGTGTTTGGTTCGAACAATGGTTCGGGTGGCACACGACCGTGGGCTGGAGGCAGTCGAACAGCATCAAGTCGAGCTGCGCCGTGCAGCCTGAACCTGCACCTACGACCTGTGTCAGCCGCGCGGCCGGTCCCCGTGTTGGGCGACCGAGCGCCGCTTGCCGAGGCGCATTCGGCGGCATGACAGGACGGCCGAATCAAGCGATTCGAGTGTCCGAGGCAGGCTGGAGCACGTCGAGATCGACGGCGGCGGGATGGGGCTGGCCGTGTCGGGTGCGGCGCGGCCGTCGGTCGGCGGGCTGAACACGCGCGACGTCGCCGAAGCCGCTGTCCGGGTGGCGGACGCGGCACTGTCGCTGTCCGACAGCCAGCTCTTCCGGTCAGGCAAGGAGGGGGTGCACGCGGGCTCGGATGCGGACCTGTCGATGACACGCTGCCGGGTCCAGGAAAGCAAAGGCGCGGGCTGCACGTTCGCCGAAGGCGCGTCCGGCAGTGTGCTCGACTCCGAGTTCTCCGGCGGCTCCGCCGACGGGATCCTGCTGGAGACCGGTGAAGCCGTCACCGCGAAGGGGTGCACGGTCCGGGACAACCACGGCAGCGGTATCCGGCAGCTCCGGCCGAGCAAGGCGATCGAAGTGCTGGAGCTGATCAGCAGCGGTAACCTCGCGAACGACGAGTACGGCACCGCGGCCTGCGCCGGTGCAACCCCGCCCGCCGCGCCCGTCGGCGCGGGGTCGACGCGCCCGGCATCCGGCACCGATCCCCTGGCGGTACTCCAGGGGCTGGTCGGGCTGGCCGCGCGACGCATCCGGCCGCGCAACTGCCGGACCCGGCGCTGGGCTGGGGCACGGTGAACCCGCTGTCCGTGGTGACCGCCGTGCTCCCCGAGGAGGGCGGCAGCGGCAGGCCCGCCGCCGTCGTCCCGCCCGACGCCCGGCGTGACTTCGCGCGACGAGCTCGGCCCGGTGCTGGCCGTGGCGGGGGTGATCGGCGCGGACTGCCTCGCGCTGACGGTGCTGCTGCTGACCAGGCTGTACCGGTCCGGACGCAGGCGCGGCCGGCGCCCCGCCCGCGTACTGGAAGCCACCACGCCGGAGAACGGTCTCGGGGAACATCGGCACAGTGGTTGATGAACAGGCCAAGGTGTACTGGACGTCCGCCGAGGCGCCGACGAGGCCCGAGCTGGAGCAGTTCTTCTTGCACGTGGGCAGATCGACGTACTCCGCTTGGGTGATCGAGATCGGTTCGCGAGCGCGCACCCTTCCGGCACCTCCGTCCGCCGTCCGGCCAGCACCAGAACCGTGTCCGATCTGGCTCGCCACCCCCATCTTCTCGGCAGCCCGAGTCGGTGACCGGATGGCTCCTCGATCGAACGCCGACCACCAGAAGGCGGATACGTGGGTGACCCACTTCGGAGACCCGGTCGCGTGCAACGCTACCGCCGCGCAAACCCAATACTTGTTGTGACTATGACGCGGCAATCAACTCCGGCAAGCGGTGGTGATCGGCCTGACCTGCGTCGCGGTGATCTCGAGGAGACTTTCCGGCGTCTGTTCGACGAGCACGCCGCGGTCCTGCACCGCTATCTGGTCGGGAGGATCGGTGCCGACATCGCCGGTGACCTGCTCAGCGAGACGTTCCTGACCGCGTTGCAGCAGCGCGACCGCTACGACGCCGAGCGAGGAAGCGCCCGGTCCTGGCTGTTCGGTATCGCGACAAACCTACTGCGTACGGAGGTCCGCAACGAGGTCGCTGCCCAACGCAAGCAGTTGCACCTGGCCGCGCACGAGCACAGCAGACGGGTTGTGCACGGGCATGCCGATCGGGTGGCCGAACGGATCGACGCGCAGACCCGGGTGCAGCACCTGGCTAGGGCGTTGGCGGAACTCTCGCCGAACGATCTGGACGTGCTGCTGCTGACCAGTTGGGCGGAACTGACGCCGACCGAGATCGGCGAGACGCTCGGTGTTCCCGCCGGCACTGTGCGCTCCCGCCTGCACCGGACCCGGCGCTTGCTGAGGGCTTCCGCGGCACCCAGCTCCGCGCGCGATGAGGAAGGAGTACAGGCCGATGACTGAGGACAACGTCCACCGCTTGTGGACCGACGAAGAGCTGGACGAAGGGCTGATCTTGATGCGCCCCGGCGAACTCGCCAACCGGCAGCCCCTGGCCGAGGCACGAAACACACTGTTGAACGCAGTACGCTCACTCGAAGGAAGGGACACCCTGGTGACCGACACCGACCCAGTGACCGAGCCGGCACGAAAGCCAGGGCTCCCCGCCGGACGGCGCTGGTGGCTCAGCGCGGCGGCCGCCGCGGTAGTGGTCGTTGCCGTCGGCGCCACCGTGGCGAGCACCGGCGGAGACCACGGTGCCCCCTCGGCCCAGTCGACGTCGTCGGTGCCGGCGGTGAAATTCGCGTCGGTGCAGCAGGCCCTGGACAAAGCGGCCGACATGATCCATGTCACGGGCGAGGCGCCCATTCCCGCAGGGAAATTCCGGTACACCGAGACCCGCGGCTGGTACATGGTCGCCAGCAAGGAGCGCCAGTTCGCTTTCCTCGCCGAAGAGTTGAAGCAGACCTGGCAGCCGAGCGACTTCGACAGTGAATGGCTGCTCAAGATCGGGCAGACGGGGAACAAGCAGTGGCTGCTGGGCAACGAGCAAACCGCCACCACCACCGAGGGCCAGAACGTGAACGAAATCCGTCAGTCCGGTGAGTGGCGCGCGCGGGGTGGCCAGTTCCCCGAGAAAGCGTTGATCTTCGCCGGTCGGGGCGCCGGCAAATGGGGCGCACCCACCAAGCAGCAGCTGGCCGACTTGCCCCGCGACCCGCAACAGCTCTACGACCTCATGCTCAAAGATCCCTATCTGGTGAACAAGCCCCGCGGCGGAGGTGTGCTGACACTCGCGGCCGATCTGCTGAAGACCGGTGTCGTACCCGCCGATCTCAAGGAAGCGGTGTACCGCGCGGTGGCCAAGATCCCCGGGCTGAAGATCACCGCACAGGTGGCGAATCTGGACGGCCGCAAGGGCGTCGCCCTGGGTGTCACACCCCCGGACGGTGGCTATCTCTACGAGATCATCGTCGATTGCGACACCGGCGAGTTCATCGGGGAACGGACGACCCTGCTCATGCCAGGAGGCGAAGGGGGGATCGAAGGCATCAAAGCCAACACCGTGGCCGCCTACAGTTCGGTCCGCACCGCCATCACCGACCAGGCGGGGACCGTTCCAGCGGGAAACTGACCGGCCCACAAGGCCGACCAGAGTGGACCCGGCACTCGCTCCTGGGCGGGCGCCGGGCCCACCAAAGCCGCGCCGACCAGCCAAAAAGGCCCACTTAACCAGCGGGTTTGGGATTCGAGTCCCGGATGGCGCACACCCACCACCCCAGTGGCGCCTGCAGCAGCCAGGCGGTGGTGGCTTCCGAAAGTGGTACGAGCACGGTCAGGCCGTGTTCGACCGCGGCCAGCAGTTCTGCCTGCCGCGGCTGGTCCGCGACCAGCACGAGCCGGGTGGTGGAGGTCAGCATGTCCCGCAGGCCGTGTTCGGCGGCTACCACCACGACGTCTGCCTCGGCTTGCTCGTCGACCAGTTCGATGCCGACACTTTTCCGGAGTTCGGCGAGCAGGCCCACCCGGACGAGCGGATCGGCTGCGCAGACTCCACGCGGATGTGTGGCCGGCGTCGCCGGCCGGGCAGCGAGCGGCCGGCCGGCCGGGCCGTGGATGACGACATGTGTCCGGAAGACCGTATGGGGAGGGAAAGTGCAAGATTCCGTGGGGGCAGCTTCTGTGCCGGTTAGTTCTGCCGGTCGGGTGGAGGTTGTGGACGAAACGGGTGAGCGGCAGTCACCGTTCGGGAAGCTCCTGTTGAGCTGTCGGCGTGCGGCGGGTCTGAGCCAGGCGCAGCTGGCCGAGGCGTCGGGGGTCAGCGTGCGCGCGCTGCGGGAGCTGGAGCGTGGTCGCGCGCAGGCGGCTCAGCAGCGTTCTGCAGAGGTGCTGGCGGACGCGCTGGGGCTTGCCGGGCGGGAGCGTGCGTTGTTCCTGGCCGTGGCCAAGGAGGGCCGCCGTCGTGGTGGGCGCTCCTCCGGCGCCTGCCCGAACAAGCAGGATAAGTGGTCGACGTGAATTCACCCTCGATCACCGGCGAGGCGCGCGCAAGGCTTTGCAGTTAGCGCTTCCAGTCGGTCGAAACGGCCGATTCATGGGTGGATCGAGTTTGGCCAAAAGCGCAATTCGCGCCGTCATTCCGGGCAGTCGCGCAACCATCCAAGACGATCAGGCGTCATCCCGATGAATGGCAATGTAATGGCAGAAGGGATTAACATGGGGCGACTGAACGGCATGACGGTGACGGTGGGAGCAGTGATAGCCCTCGTCGGCGTGGCCAATCCAGCTGTAGCGGTGACACCTGGGGCCACGCCTACGGGGGTGGCCCGTCCGGCTTCGTCCATTCACTGGCAGGCATGCGACGCACACCCGGCGCTGGACTGCGCGACCGTGCCGATGCCGATCGACTGGAGCGTACCCGCCGGGCCGACGACACCGATCTCCGTCGTTCGGGGGAAAGCCGCCAAACCCCAGCAGCGCAAGGGCGTGCTCATCGTCAACCCCGGTGGGCCGGGTGGTTCCGGGGTCGACTTCGCGACCGACATCATCGAAAACCACGTCATGTCGCAGTCCCTCACGGACAACTTCGACGTCGTCGGGTTCGATCCGCGTGGCGTGGCACGCAGTGCCCAGCTCACCTGCGACGATGCCGTGCTGAACGACTGGGTCAATTTCTATCCGGAAACCGAGCCGGACTACCGCGGCATGCTCGATCACAACGACCGCTTGGGCCGCAGTTGTGTGCAGTACAGCGGACCCTTGGCCGATCACGCTGACACGACCAGTGTGGTACGGGACGTGGACGCTCTGCGGCACGCACTGGGCGAGGACAAGATCAGCTACTACGGCAAGTCCTACGGCACCCAGATCGGCCAGCAGTACGCCGAACTGTTCGGTGAGCACCTGCGCGCGTTGGCCTTGGATTCCAATCTGGACCACAGTGTGGACACCATGGGTTTCCTCGTCCCCCAGAACCAGGCGTTCGAGGACTCCTTCACCGACTTCGCGGCCTGGTGCCGGCGCACCCCTGCCTGCTCGCTGCACAACCGCGACGTGCTGGCCCTCTGGGACGATCTCTACGCCAAGGCGACTGCGGGGAAGCTGACCCGTCCCGGCAGCAGCTACGCCCTGTCGGTCGCCCAGCTCCGTGAGGAGGTCCTGTACCCCTTCATGTACGACCCGGCTGGGTGGCCCGAGCTGGCGGACTGGCTCAAGTCGCTCGCCGACGGCACTCCCGGGTCGCTTCGCGCCCAGTCGCAGGATCCGGGAGCCCGCAGTGAACTGCCTATCTGGTGCGGTGACTGGAAATGGAACGAGGTCGACAGCTTTGCCGCCCTGTCGGCGTACCGGAAACGGTCAGAGGTCGTCGCCCCGCACACGCGTCTCAGCCCGTTCTACACCCAGCTCACCGGATGTCTGGGCTGGAGCGGTCAGGTGAACAACCCCCAACACCGGCTCCATGTCACTCAGGCACCTCCGATCCTGATGACCAACAGCATCCATGACGTGGCCACCCCGTACCAGTGGGCGCGGTCCGTCGCCGCTCAACTGCCGACGTCCACCCTTCTTGCCTACGACGGCACCGGACACGGCACTTACCGGCTCAGTTCCTGCGTGCGTGCGGCAGTCGACACCTACCTGCTCACCCTCCACACGCCGGCCCCCGGCACCCACTGTCCCGCCGAATGGCCGACCACAGGTGACGCTGGGACGGCTCGCCCGGCCACGCTGCCGGATTCACCGCCGGTCAGACAACGATAGAGCTGCCAGGCAAGGGGGGCCGCGTCATCCGGGCGCGGGCTTTTTGTGGTGTTGGCGGGCCAGCCGGCTGCCGCGCCGCCGACCACCCTGTAGCGAACCGGACAGCGGATTGCTGCCCGCTGTCCGGGTTTCGAGCGTTGTCAAACCCGTCTGCGAAGGGGACCGCTCATGCATCCTTCCAACCGTCGTGCCCGGAGACAGCCAACTCGGCCGGAGGGCGGACTGAACCGCCGCCGGTTGATCGGCCTGTCAGCGAGGTTCGGACTCGGCATCGCCCTCTCCACGACCGGCACCGGCCAGGCCACCTCCCGGGCTGATCCCGCCCACGCGTTCGAGCCCTACGAACCGCTGTCCGGTGGCGGGTTCACCGGCCCCTCGGTCGCCGCTTCGCCCGATCCCCTCCCTGTGGTGTGGTGAGGGGGTCGCGTGGTGGTGCGTGTCCAGGACCGCTCCATAGGCGACAGAGAGGAAGCTGATTCGACGAAGAACCTCGTTGTGCGACCGGATCGGGGCTAGCGACGGGTTCGGCGGCGTCGGGCGGGCCGACTGGGAGCCTGGCCTCGGTGGTTCGGTCCGCGGCTGCCGGCGGCGACGATCGCGCGGAGGTCCTCGTCGGTGAAGCGAAGGTACTTGCCGACGAAGGTGCAGGGGATGAGGCGTTGGCCGGCTTTGCGGCGGAGCCAGGACTCGCCGATGGTCAGCCGCTCGGCTGCAGCGGCCGGTGTGTAGAGGAGCTGGCCTGTGGTGCCGGCGGGGGAGTCGTTGGGCTCGGACTGCCTTGGTCGCCCGAGCGGTTCGGCGTCGGACTGCCGAAGTGGGTCATCGGTTTGCATGGCGTCCTCGGAGTGCGCGACGGGTCGTGGTCGCTGCTAACTCCGTTCGACCGCGTCCGGGGAGACAGGACGGCAGTGATACGCGGCCAACCGCGTCGAGGGTGGCGCAGGTTGGTGGCGGGACATGTGGCCGACGCCGCGAAGGCGCTGCCTCAGAGGTAACTGGTCAGGTCATGGAATTGCGGGCAGCCAGGGGTTTCCCTCGGCGAGTGTGACGAGGGTGTCGAAGAAGTGGTGGCCGTGTTTGGCTGCGGTGGATAGGTAGCTGCGTATGGCGCAGAACTGCCCGGCTCCGGCGAGGGTACGGAGGCAGCCGGAGATCTTCTGCCGCAGCTTGATCATGCGAATGTCACGTTCGGAGCCGTTGTTGTCGGCGGGGATCCGCCAGTCGGTGGTGAAGCGGAGGTAGTCGTCTTGCCGGTTGATCAGTCTGCGGGCGAGTGCGTTGTGCTTGCACGCCAGCGCATCCACTCGATCGGCGGTCTGGGTGATCCCGACCTGGGCGGCGGAACGGTAGCGGCGGATCTGGATGGTCAGCGCGTCGGCATCCACCGCGTCGGCACCGGCGGCGATCGCCTCGGCCACCAGGTGTTGCATCGCGACGAGCGCGTCAGCGACCTGGGTTGCCCAGCACCATGGGCTCTCCGGCGGCACGGTTTCGGTCACGGCCTGCAATTCGCGCAGCGCGTGGGCACAGCAGAGTTGATGGTCGGCATCGAGGTAGGTGTCATACGGTGCCCACGCGTCGTGCACGGCGACCCCACGGAACCGACCGAGCACACCGGCGTCGTCGATACCCGCGCGGCCGCGTTTGGGGTGACACGTGATCAGGGTGTACTTCTCAGTGCGGGCGCAGTGCACCCAGTGCAGCGTCCCGGCGACGCGAAGCCCGGTCTCGTCGAACCCGGCCACTGCGGCCGCTGCAATCAGGTCACGCAGACGGGTCAGGAAGTCGGTCAACCCGTCGGCGGCGCGTGCGGTCATCGCTGCCACCGTGCCCTGCGAGATCGGGGTACCGAACAGCTCAGCCAACGCGGTCGCGGTGCGTTTCTTCGACAGGAACTGCCCGACATACAGATAGAGGACGATCGCGGTGATCCGCGGCCCGTACTGCACCGGCGCCGTCACCCCAGCCGGCGCTGCGCCGCAGGTGGTGGTCCCACACTCACAGCGGCGCGCGATGAGCTGGTGCTCGGTCACCCGCACCGTGATCGGCGGCAGATCGAACACCTGCCGCCGCTCCACCCCGACCTCCGCCGCGAAGGCCAGATCCGCACCACAACCGGAACAAGGACCGGGCTCATGCCGCACTCGCTCATGCGGATCGGTGACCTGCGCCAGCGTCGACCCCGGATGCCCGGACTGCCCGCCCGGCTTGCGGCCGCTCCTGCGCCGCAACGACTTCGGCGCCGGCTTCACAAACGGCGAATCCGATGACGGTGGCTTCGACGAGTTCCGGCTGTTCTGCCCCAACTGCCGCCGGAGTTCAGCGTTCTCGGCCCGCAAAGCAGCGACCTCAACCCGCAACTCCTCGATCACCGCCGCCTGCCGCACCACCAGGGCGGCAAGCTCGTCATACGACGGACGCCCATCCCCGGCCTGCACAACAAGATCATCTCACGGGGGCAAACACACCCCGGAAACGACCTGACCAGTTACCCTCAGAGAACCTTTGGTGATGCGCCTGTTCGGGGGACGCTACTGGGGCACTTTTCGTGACCCCATTTCGCCGCCGTCGGCGCGGTGCCCCAGTTTTGCCCCAACTACCGACCGGTAGCTGAACTTCTTCCTGACGAAACTCTAGATCCGGCATAACGAAAAAACCGCCCTACATGGATCTTCGAATCTGTTGCTCAGAATGTTCCTCCCGTCCTGGGCGACGGGTCACCGTGGCGGCGGTTGGCAGGTAGGTGTCGGCTCGCCAGACTGAAGAACATGAGACGACTGTGCGCGCCTGTGTTGCTCGCCGCGGTGTCGCTGGCGATCGGAGTGATAGTTGCTGGACCAGCGTACGCCGACAGCGTGCACTATGACTGCGTGAGCGTGGCGTACTTCCCGATGTTGGTGGCTCAACCCGTTCTCGGCAGTGGGTGTACTGGACCGGCCGCCGGCGGTCCGGGCACGGTGACCCGGACCTCTGACCGGGTTACGTACGCGTGCTCGAACCTGTCCCTTTCGACCACGAACGGCGTTACCCTGTTGCATGGCCAATACTGCCGCCAACTCCTCTGAGTCGACGTGGCAGCGCACCAGCCGGTCACCCATCAGGTGGCGGTCGGGAGGTGTTAGCAGTGCGCGCATAAGTCCTGGGTGGCGTCGATGGCGCATTGATGATCGGCTGGATCTGTCCACAATAGCCACAAGGGTGCGCGACGGTGCGATAGCAGCGACGCCATTCTGGTCCGTCTGCGCGTACGGTCTGAGGCCGCGCCAACCGATCGAACACCGCGCAACCACTTAGTTAAGGCCGTTTTCGCAGTTAAGAGCCGGTCTACCTTCCGGAGCCAGGTGGGAGTGAGGTTATTCGATCTTTAGCGGTCGAGCTCGAGACCGCCTACGCCCTCGACTCGCCAGGCTGCTTCGTGACTTGCAGATCCCGTCCGAATCGGCGTTGACGGTGTTCCTGGCCGCACGCAACCAGCGCTGTCAGCCCACTCTCACGAAGGGTGCTGACGCCAGCCGACGCGGCGAGCCCATGCGCCTTGCTCTGCCCGGCGTTGCGCAAGATCGGACGGTGCCGGTTCGTCGAGCGACGCGCGCATTCGAGCGATGGCGTCCGCCATCAGCGGCAGTCCCAGTTCGGCCCGCCGCCGGTCGACCAGCTCGGGATCGTCCATCGGCTTGGGGTTGAGTTCGCCGTTCTCGTCCCAGTCGAACTGTGTCCCGTACAGCTGAGGCTGGCCCTCGAAGCTACGGATTCGGTCGTCAAGCATGGCCACCTGGACAGGTCCACATCGCCTGCCGCCCTGAGCAGTTCAAGGGCACGCCGCTGCAGGGCAGGATCACTGATCGCGTGCTGCACAATCAACCAGGCGGCGTCCGCTCCAGCCTTGCCGACACGATCACGGCCGGGCCGGCCACCGGCGTCCAGGATCTCGGTCAACCGTGCGGCGCTACGGACGTGCACCTGCTCCATTTCGGGGTGGTAAACCTCAAACAGACTGCCATCGGCAGCCAGCCGATCCCGGACCGACTCGTCCAACGCGGCCATGCCAAGTGCGCGACGCCTTCTGGAGTGGCTGGCCGCCACGGATGTGCGCTGGCTGGTCGTGCTGGACGACCTGCGAAGTCCGGGCGACCTGACTGGATTGTGGCGACCCGTCACAGCATTTGGCAGGACGCTGGTGACCACTCGACGTCAAGATGCGGCGTTGCGTGGTCATCGCCGCCGGATACATCAAGCCGATGTGTTCACCGAATCGGAGGCGAAGGCCTATCTGACGACGTCACATGACCGGACGTGTGCGTGGGAGATTGTTCTCATGGCAGCTGGAGAGACCGCGGGACTTGAGGGCGTGCTCGAGACCGATCGTCTGCTGCTGCGGCCGTGGCGGGTGGCCGAGGCGGCTGTGCAGCGCGAGTTGTGGTTCGAACGTGATCCGCGAGTGCCGCCGCATCGGCGGATCGATGCTGCCGGCCATCCCACTGTTGCGGAGCTCGAGCAGGCGATTCGTGCGGGCCGGTCGTCGGCTGGGTTGCTGGCGGTCGAGCGGAAGGCCACCGGTGACGTGATCGGCTATTGCGGGCTGATCGATGACGGGCGGAGATTCGAGGGAGAACCGGAGTTGGTATTCGAGCTGCTGCGTCGGACTTGGGGGCGTGGCTACGCGACGGAGGCTGCGATGGCTGTGGTGGAGTGGGCCAGGTCGGCCGGGTACGGACGTTTGTGGGCCACGGTGTGGGAGTGGAACACTGCCTCCCGCCGCGTGCTGGAGAAGCTCGGGTTCACCAAAGCCGGGCGTGAGCAGGTGGACGCGGTCCACGGAAGCTCCTTGGTCACCACCAGGCGGCTGTAGCACGGTCGGTGACTCGCCGGACGTAGGCCCGACCAGCGGCCATGAGCGGACGTTCGGCTGGTCTCGAGCCGGTGGTATCCGCAGTTGTGCTTGTGGTGGGTGAGGTGCTGGGCACTCAAGGGGGCGAGGGCCTGCACGGGCTCCGAACCGTGAAACCCGTACAGGCCTGGCTGCGCCTCGGTGGCTACTGGTTTCGGCCTGCCGTGACGCCGCCGTCGACGTCCCAGATCGCGCCGGTGACCCAGCCGGCCTGGTCGGAGAGGAGGAAGGTGGCCACGGCGGAGACGTCCTCGGTGGTGCCGATCCGGCCGATCGGGTGGAAGTCGTTGAATCCCGCCAGGACGGTGTCGATCTCGGCCGGTGGGATGAAGCCCTCGTAGATGGGCGTGGCTACCACGGCCGGGGAGATGGCGTTGACCCTGATCTTGTGGGCGGCCAGCTCCAGGGCGAGGTGCTGGGTCAGGGTGTGCAGGCCGGCCTTGGCCATCGAGTACGCCGAGGACGGGGTCGCGGCGATGGCCTGCTTCGCCCACATGCTGCCGATGTTGACGATGGCGCCACCGTGGCCGCTGTTCACCATGTTCTGCGCCACGGTCTGGGTGATCAGGAAGGTGGCCTTGTTCAGGTCCAGGTAGGCGTCGTAGTCGGCGGGGGTGTGTTCGAGGAACGGCAGCGGCCTGAACACGCCGGCTGCGTTGACCAGCAACGTCGTGTCAGCGTGCTGGTCGGCCAGTTCCTCGCGCACCCGCCTCACCTCGGCGGGATCGCGCAGGTCGGCGGTGATGCCCCACGCCTGTCCGCGGGTAGCCAGGTCGGCCACGGTCTTCTCGACCCGCTCGAGGCGGGAACCGATGACGACCGCGCTGCCGCCGCGGCTGACGACGTCCTCGGCGATCTGACGGCCCATGCCGCTGCTACCGCCGACTACGACGAGCTTGCGACCAGTGAAGTCCTGTCCCATGGTGGTTCTCCTCATCTGACTACCTACTAGTTGGAAGGTTGATTGGTCATGCAAAAGGGCGCCGCGGTGCCACGCGCGGCGGCCTTCGGTGGTGCGTTTTCAGAGCAGAGCGTCGACCAAGGTCGCCGCCACCGACCGGACCACATCCCGATCCTGTCCAGCGGCGCCGTCCGGCTGCCCGTGAGCGCGGGCCAGGAGCAGTGCTCCCTCCAGGGACGCCAGGTAAGCCTCGGCCGCCGCACCGGTCCGGGTGGCGGGCATGCCCGCCTCGGCCAGCACGCCGGCCACCCATTGCCGCTGATCGGCGAAGAACGCGTCCGTCGCCTGCCGTACCTGAACGGGCAGGCTCTCCGCGTCCACGGCGAAGACGCCGCAGAGGCAGATGCGGCCGCCTTGGGCGAAGGTCTCGGCGTACAGCCCGGCATAACCCACCAGGCGCTGCCGTGCGCCTGCCGCGTCGTCGTCGACGTCCTTTCGCGCTACGGCGAACCGTTCCCGATAGCGTGCGATCAGGGCCTCGGCCAGTGCGGCTTTGGTGGGGAAGTGGTGGTGGATGCTCGGCTTCGTGATGGACAGCTCGGCACTGATGTCGGCGTAGGAGAAGCCGTTGTACCCCCGAACCTGCACCAGTGTCTGAGCGCTGTCCAGGATCCGATCCGCTGTCGTGGTCACGTGACAATTTCTACCTTCTAGTTGGTAGGCGGTCAAGGGGGTGTCCTCGATGAACATCCGAGCCACGGCTACCGCCGTGGGAAGCGCTACGAGGTGACCAGTCCGTAGGACGTGGCGGGGTTGTTGGGTGGGTGCGGACGGGCACGGTGGTGATCACCAGTCGACGGCGCTCAGTGGGCGACCGGCAGCGTCATTGACCTCTCCGGCGGCCAGAGTCTCTGACCGACGGCCGCCGGCCGGGCGAGGTTGTCCATCCAGCTGGCTACCCAAGATTTGGGCAGCCAGCTGGGTCGGTCCCGGCCACCGTCGTTTCTAGGGTTTCGGTATGAGATCACATACCCCCTCTCCTTCGCGCCGCATCATGGCACTGGCTGCGGTCGCCGTACATCACCACCGCGAACGTCGCCCGCGACATGGACGGCATGCGACGGGCGCTCGGTGAGCGCACGGTCTCTTACTACGGCATCTCCTGGGGTACGCGCCTGGGCTCGATCTACCGGGCGCTGTTCCCGCAGACCATCGACCGGATGGTGATCGACAGCTCGGTGGACCCGGACAAGCAGGGCTACGACGACTTCCGGTCGTTCAGCTTCGCGATGGAGGACCGCTGGCCCGACCTGGCCAAGTTCGGCGTCGGCAACGCCGGCACCGTGCATCTCGGCACGACCGCGCGGCAGGTCCGGAAGAACTACCTGGCGCTGGCCGACAAGCTCGACCGTCATCCGGTCCGGCTGGCCGAGACGAAGGCCCCGATCAACGGCAACTTCCTGCGGTTGTTCACCTGGCAGCTGTCCTACAACGACGCCGCCCTGCTCCCGACCGCCGGCGCACCGGTGCCGCCGATGGCGCAGCTGTGGCAGTCGGCCGGTGACGCCGCCGCGGGTCGCGCCACCTCGGCCGACCGTGCGTTCCTGGCCGGGATGGCCAACGACCTGGTCGCACATGGCTCGCTTGCGAACGTCCCGCAGGACAACCTGTTCTCGATCGGCTGGGCGTTCAGCTGCGGCGACCAGGCGTGGCCGCGGGACGTCACGACGTACGCCCGCAACGTCGCGGCCGACCGGGTCGCGTACCCGTTGACCGCCGGTGCTCCGGCCAACTTCGCGCCGTGCTCGGCATGGGCGGTGCAGCCGGTCGAGCGGGCACCGGAAGTGAAGCCGATCGGCAAGCGCAACGTGCTGATCCTGCAGAACGACCGCGACCCGTCCACTCCGCTGCGCGGCGCCCAGGGCATGCGCCGGGCGATGGGCTCGGACGCGGTGCTGGTCACCGTCGACGCGGGCGGCCACGGTGTGCTGATCCACCCGAAGCCGAACGCGTGCGCGATCGGCGCCCTGGACGCGTACTTCAGCGCCGGCAAGCTGCCGGCCGCCGATGTGGCCTGCTCCTGACAACATCATCCGGCTCGGCCTGGGGTTTCCCGGGCCGAGCCGGATCTGTCCAGGCCCCGGCCGGGGCGGTCTCCCTGAGGTAACGCAGCACCGCGGTGACCCGCCGGTCGGCCCGGTCGTCGGGTGCCAGACCGAGCTTGGCGAAGATGTTGCGGATGTGTTTGTGACGCCGCCGTCGCTGATGAACAGTTCGGCGGCGATGGCGGAGTTGCCCAGACCCTGAGCCATCAGTGCCAGCACGTCGCGTTCGCGGGGGCTGAGCCGGCTGAGGATGCTGTCCGGCGGGGCGGCGGTCCGGCGGCCGGCGGTGTCCGGCTCGGCGGCGCCGGCGAGCCGGTGCAGTGAGTCGACCAGGAACATCCCGTAGGCCTCGAATGCCTCGCGTAGGCGGCCGTCGTCGGTGAGCCGGTCCAGGGTCCGCGGAATCTCGAGTGCACCTGTCATGTCCCGAGTCTGTGCTGGGCCGCCGTTCGCCAGAGCAGTCATATCTCACCTAGGGTCACAAGTTCTGCTGAGCTTTGTCGGCTGGGTCAAGAACTATCCGGTGCGGCGATTCGACAGAGGCTGCCTCAAGGCAGAACCTTTACCGAGAGATCGCCACACAGGGCTGCGGCGGCAGCCAAGCGCCGCGCCTGTGGGCATCGGTGAGCCGGTCAATGCCCAACGGGTGTGAGTCGCCCGGCAGGTTTAGCGCTCCGGGGGCCGTGGGGTCCAGCCGGTCGCCCGAAGCCACGTAGGCATGTCCCAGGCGTCGGGATGGATGGCCCGTACCTCGTCGAGGTCGGCTTGGTAGGCGGATGTTTCGGCGAACCACCGGAACATTGCTTGCGCGTCCTCGCTGCCGCCGAGCACGGCCAGTGGGAGAGCTTCGTACCGCGCTGGCAGGCCGGCGTGCTCGCCGAACGCGGCCGCCATCTGGCTGCCGGTCCGTACGTCGCCTGCGACCTCGATCGCGCCGTTGGGCGTCTTGGCGTGCTCCAACAACAGCGCGGCGGCGATCTCGCCGATGTCGCGGACGGCAATGAGCTGCAGTGGGACGTGGTCAGGTAGCGGAAGCCGGAATACGATCTCTCCGTTATCGACGGTAGGCCGCAACGAAAAGTTCTCCATGAACGCCACCGGGCGTACGTATGTCACCCGCAGCCCGGACCGCTCGAGGTGCTCCTCGACGCGGCGTTTCGACTCGAAGTGCGGAACTCCCGAGTTGCGGTCCGCGCCACCCACCGAGCTGTAGACCACGTGCGGCACCCGTGCGGCCGTCGCCGCGTCCACGAGAGCAACGCCCTGGCTCGTCTCGCCCTCGATGTCGGCCAGAGCACGGCCCGCCGGCGTGGTCATGAAGAACAATGCGTCGACCTCGCGCAGCGCTGCAACCAACGACGCGGCATCGTCGATGTCGATTCGTGCGAGCTCGACACCTCGGCCGGCCAGCTCACGCGCCCGATCGGACTCGGGGCTTCGAACCAGAGCCCGTACCGATGCCCCTCGTGACAGCAGCGCGTCGACGACCGCCCCGCCTTGTTGTCCGGTTGCGCCGAAGACGGCGATCGTGCCGGTTGGCTGTGCGCTCATTGCGCCTTCTTTCTCAAGAAAAGCTTTCGCCGTGGGCTGCACCTCTGATCAGTGGGGCAGAAGTTCGCCGAGGATCGGAAGGAGTTTCTGCCCGGCGTCTGACGCCCAGTTGCGGGCGAGTTCAGTCAGGGTCATGGTGGTGGATGTGATGATGGCGCCGGCCTTTTCCATGCGGCGCAAGGCGGCATCGTCGGCGAGTTTGGTGATGGATCCCCCGGCGTCGGCAACGGCCTGGACCTGATAGCCCTCGTCGAGAGCGGAGAGCGTCGGGTAGACCGTGCAGACGTCGTTGGTGACACCTGCGATGATGAGATTGCGGCGGCCGGTGTCCTTGACCGCAGCAGCGAACGCCGGGTCCTCCCAGGCGTTGACCACGCCGGTACGCCGAATCCGGTTTTGGTACTGCTTGGGGGCGATCGTCTCGAACTCGGGCTGCAGCGGGCCTTGGAAGTGATCTTCCTGAGATGACGTGAGGATCAGTGGCAGGTCCAGGGCGACCGCCGCCTTGGCCAGGGCGAAGGCAGCGGCCTTGACATTGTCGATCGCGTCCGAGCGAATCCACGACATGGTACCGACCTGGTGGTCGATCAACAGGATCGCGGAGTCCTGCGGAGTGAACAATTGCAGGGGCATGACGGCTCCAATGCGATTGAGGAGTGGTTCCAGATCCGGGGATTGCCTTATGAAAGCTGTTGGACAGTGGCAATGCGTTGCCGTTCATGCAGACGCAGGCGGGACGGGTGAACGTCGTTGTGGTGGTAGGTGTCCGTGCCAACCTTTTGGCCGTACCAGTGAGTCATCGGTGCTTCCGTGATCGAGGACTCCCAGTTGGAGATTTCAAGGCGTAGCCGGTCCCCGGCGCGAACAAGTACAGACATGGGCAGGAGCTCGATGCGCAGCTCGTAGACGCGGCCAGGATCGATCGGATCCGGCTTGTCGTGGCGCAGGAATGGCCGCATCTCCGTGGTGAGAGCTGGGTCTTCGGCGCGATGCGAGGCGCGAAGCCAGCCTTGACTGACGCGGACGACCGGTGACGGCACTGCCTCCGAGGGCAGCAGCGACAGTTTGACCATGACGTCCATGTCGTTCTGGTCGGATGAGGCAAAGAGGTGAAGTACGCCTTGACCTGTGAACTCACGGTCATGTTGGAACGGTTCGGTGGTGTAGGTGACCACTCGCCGCGTGTGATGCGGCACGCCTTGGCTGTCGAAGGTGGTGACGCCGGCCATCCACACCGGATCAGGATAACTCCAGCTCGTGGCGCCTCCGCCGCTGGACGGCGGTTCGTCGGTCAGCAGGCCGTCGTTGAGTGATGTCTGACTACCGCTGTGTTCGGCGGACAGAAATAACTCCGCGACGGCGGCCTCTGGTGGAGGCCAGTCGGTGGCATGGCCGATTTTCTGCTCGCCCTGCACAAAGAACCGGGCGGGCGGACCTTCCATCACGGTGTTGTCGGAGCCTTTGAGGTGGTAGTCGTACCACGGAAGAAGTTCGGCGCGGTGGAAGTCTTCATCGAAGAACAGGCGCTGAGTCTCGGCGAAGGTCTGGGCGCCGGTGATGAGGAGGCGTTTCGGGCCCCGCACTCGGCGATAGCCCTCGAAGTTGCCGCGCAGGTGTAGCGAGGCCTTACCCCATGCACCGATCGAAAACACAGGGATATCGACCTGGTCGAGTTCCCAGAACGGTGATCGTCGGCGCTGCCATTCGTCGTCGAACGGGTGCTGATAGATGTCATTGATGAAGTCGCCGCGCCCGTTGTCGGCGATCGGCAGCCCGTTGCCGTGGTGCTGCAGCAGCACTGATCCGTAGAGCCAGCTGTTGAGGAAGCCCTGGATCGGGATTCCGCCCTGATACATCCAGTCGCGGTACATGTCAGTCGCGCCGTCGAACGCGACGATCGTGGCGAGGTGCGGTGGGCGGGTGCGGGCGGCGTTCCACTGGCTCCAGCAATAATACGACATTCCGATCATGCCGATACGACCGGCCCAGTCGAGAGTGGCGATGTGCTCGATCACATCGTGGATTGCTTCGCCTTCGGCTCGCGAGACCGGGTCCCACGTTCCGGTTGAACGCCCCGTGCCCGGCACATCCATGGCGACGTACGCGTAACCCTGATCGAGATACAGCTGCATCGGACCGTATTCGATAAAGGGGAAAACCGGCGGAGCGGCGGGAAGATGGCGTAACGCTTTTTGGTAAGGAGAGGCACCCAGCAGGACGGGAAAAGGTGCGGTGCCGCCCGCCGGTAGGTAGACGTCGGCGCGGACCGTATCGCCGTTTCGGGTGATGATTTCGATCTCGCGCGGTTCGACCGTGACATCGACCATCTTTCCGTCCCTTCGTGACGCGTTGAAGCCGCGAAATGTCCCGAACTTTTAGCGGCGGCTCGGGCGAAGAATCGGCAAAGTCTCGCTACATGGCCGTTGTTGGCGCGAAATTCGTTGACATCTGATTGTTGAAGTCGTTCACCCCTGCTCCTTCATCCGTGTGGGACCTCCGGATCTCCGAGGAAGGAGTCGAGGACCGCCAGGAGTCGCTTGGGCTGCTCTTCGGGTACGAAGTGACCGCTGCCGGCGATCACGATGGGAGTGAGGTCCATGGCGACCGGTTTCAGCGCGTCGGCCAGTCTTGTGCCGGCATTGTGCTCGCCACCGACAGCCAGGACCGGCATCGATAGGATCCCGCCTGCGTCTCCCCAGCTGCGGTTGGCCTGCCCGTCTGCAAGTAAAGTGCGGTAGTGCGCGAAGCCGGCGGTGAGGCTTGCACGCCCGCGGTATGCCGCGGTGGCGGCGTCAACGCTCTCGTCGTTGGAAGGTGCCTTTGAAAGGTGATCGAACCACCACTTGAAAAAGTTCCGCTCGCGGCCGTCGAGAAGCATTTCTGGAACGTCGGGCGTCATGAAGAGCCCGAAGTGGAACTTTCCTCCGTGGGCGACGTCCATCGCTTGTTCCAGGCCGTAGCCCGGAATCGCCAAGTCGATGAGCACCAGCCGGGCGACGCGTTCAGGATGCAGCCGGGCAAAACTGAAGGCCACCATGCCGCCGATGTCGTGTCCTATGAGTCGCACTGGCGTCGAGATGTCCAGGCGTTCCAGCAACTGCCTCATGTCTTCGGCTTGGTCGTCTTTGGCGTAACCGCTGGTGGCGCGTGCGGAGTCACCGGTCCCCCGCAAGTCGGGAGCGATTACCTTCCAACCGCGCGCGGCGAGGGGGCCCATGACCTTGTTCCACGCGTCGGCGGTTTGGGGCCAGCCGTGCAGGAGCAGCACAGGTTTCCCGGTGCCGCCGACGGCGACGGCGATGCGGGCGCCGTTGACGACGACTGAGTGTTTCGTGAATTGCTCCGGCAGATGTTGCACGAGAGTGTCCGATCCTGGATGGGTCAGTCTTCAGGGGGAAGGTTCTCGATGCGGTGGCGGCGTGCTGCCGGCGCCAGTTCGGCGACTCGCCGTTGCACTTCCTCGCGGGTGAATGTCGGTGCCGGGGTGGTTCGGCTCGGTAGCGGGTCGCCGAATGCCGCGAAGTACTGCTCGAGGCCGGGAGGGCTGACCATGCACAGCAGACGAGCATCCTGCGTCGACTGGTTGGTGAAGTGGTGCGGCGCCCGGGCGGGGATGTTCACCGTCATTCCCGCGCTGACGACCGATTCTCCCCGCGGAAGGTGAAGACGACCTCGCCCTCGAGAACGTGGAACATCTCTTCGAAGTCGTGCCGGTGCAGTGGCGGCCCGCCGCCGGGCGGTATCAGCATGTCCATCAGGGCGTACCGGCCTGCGGTGTCCTGCGCGGTCACCAGCACGGTGTAGTTGCCGTCGACGACACCCAGATGCTCCAGGCCGGGATCGTCCGGGTGAACGATCGTCAGCCGCCGGCTCGGGTCGTCGGGTGCGACCGGAGGACCCCAATCGTCACTCATAGATCTACTCCAGTTCCATGATCAAATTCTGGTGCTGCATCTATGTGACCACAAGATGTGGACGCGGCGTCCATAAAAGTACGTGCGATAATGATCTCATGTCAAGCGGCGACCTCGGCAGGGATACGGATAACCCTCGCCGTCCCGGCGCAACGCCTGCCGGCCCAGGTCCCACGCTGCCGGACGCAGTGCGGCGGGGCCGTGGACGCCGCCCAGCGCAGCAGGTACGCACAGACATCCTCGACGCGGCCGGACGCCTGCTGCTCGCCGAGGGCATGGCCGCCTTCACCATCGAGCGGGTCGCCGCGATAGCCGGAACCAGCAAAATGACCATCTACAAGTGGTGGCCGTCCAAAGGAGCGCTCGCCTTGGAGGGCTACGCGTCGAAGGTCGACGACATGCTCGCCGTTCCGGACACCGGCGACATCGAGGCCGACCTCACGACACAGCTTTTGACCTATGTGCGCTTGCTTCGTGACACCCCCGCCGGGAGAGTAGTCGCCGAGTTGATCGGCGAGGCGCAGACAGACCCTGAGCTGGTCAAAGCGTTCCGTCGGGTCTATGCCGACCCGCGCCGCGCTGTGGGCCGCGCCGCACTGCAGACGGCTCAGCGCCGAGGTCAGGTTCGCGCCGACGTCAACCTCGACACATTGATGGAACAACTGTGGGGCGCATGCCTGTACCGGTTGATGGCCCGGGCCGACTTGCTCACCGACGACTTTGCCCGTGACTTGGTCCGCAACGTGATGGGCGGCGTCCGGTGCGACCGATCGTAAAGCAACGACGGGGGTGGGATCGTCAGCCATAAGTTTGGCGTTCTCGGATGCGCGGGCGATGGTCGAGGGACCGGCGGGTGCTGCGCCCGGCGATCGACGGCGGTGGCGGTAAGGCGGGGGTGCGGCTGTATGCGGTCCAGCCCGGGTTGACATTCCACGGCTTGCGGCACAGTCACAAGACGTGGCTGATCGCCGGGGAGCGCCGGAGATCGCACAGGCCCGCCGGCTGGGGCATCACCTGCCGAACCGGGTAGTGGAGGTCTACTCGCATGTGGCGCCGGAGGTGGAGACGCGGTTGCTGGCCGATCTACAGCGCCGTTGGCAGAAGGCCACCCGCAGCCCATACCCGAAGGGGCCGAAGCTGACATCGGCAGTTAAGAGCCGACCGCGGACGGGCCCGCCGGCCAAACGCGTTCGAGCAGATGTGGGTGCCCCTATCACCGCTGGCGGGATCACTCAAGATCGATCCCGGATACGAAGAAACCCCTCCGAGCTGCCGGAACGGCGTGATCGAAGGGGTTCTGCGAGAGAGTGGAGCTAAGGGGACTCGAACCCCTGACCCCCTCACTGCCAGTGAGGTGCGCTACCAGCTGCGCCATAGCCCCGAGGCGAAGTGGAACTCCGCATCTCGTGTGTCCATACATTACACCCCGCCAAGACCCCCTTCGCGCGGGGGTCCCCACGGCAACGCAGAGTCCGTGACCTGCATGTTTATGCCTTATTTTTAGCCGTGTATTGACCCGTGATGTGGCCGCCGTTACATTTTGCGCGGTTGTGACACCGAGGTCTCCGCCCGTTACGCCGCGTCTACCCCCAGGCCGGGCACGCCTCTGCTCGATGAACGCCGCGGACGCGGCGGAGGAGGTTTCGCACAATGGCAGGCGGTCGACGAGGGGAACGGCCGCTACCACTTCGCCAGCCGCAACAGCGGGAAGTGCCCGGTGCCTCCGCCGCCGATTCCGTGCAACTCCAGCAGTACGCCTGCAACGGCACCGCCGCCCAGTCCTTCCTGCTGACGCCCGTGACGACGAGCGGGCCCGACTCCGGCCCGAACGTGGTGATCCCATGCCGGCCAGGGCACGATCACGCACGTGATCACCACCGCCGGCGCGACGACCCCGTCCGGGACCAAGCCGGTCAACCTGGTGAGTTACCCCTGAGCAACCGGCGTGCGCCGTGGTGGCGGCCACGGCGCACGCCGGTCCTTTGTGGATACGCCCGAACGGGGGGTTCGGGAAGCCAACCGGGGGTAGCCGCCGCGATACTGGGTGTCCCGACACCGAGGAGCGACTCATGACCTCCTTCGCAGCGTTCTCCGTCGTCGAACCCCGCAAAGCGGCGCCGCTGGTGGCCGTCCGCGGCGGGTTCGCCGTGCTCTTCGGCCTCTTCGCGCTGATCTGGCCCGGCGCCACCGTGCTCGTCCTCGCGATCCTGTACGGCGTGTACGCGATCGTCGACGGCATCGGCGGCCTGATGCAGGCCTTCCGCCCGGGCGACGCCGGACACCGCGCGGCCTACGGCATCCTCGGCGCGCTCGGCATCGTCGCCGGCGTCCTGGTGCTGGTCTGGCCGGGGATCACGGTGCTCCTGCTGGCCCTGCTGGTCGGCCTGTGGGCGATCGTCACGGGGATCGCCGAGATCGCCGCGGCGATCCGGCTGCGCAAGCAGATCCAGGGCGAGGCGTTCCTCATCGCGGCCGGCGCGATCTCGGTGCTCGCGGGCATCCTCATCGTGATCAACCCGATCGCCGGCGCGTACGGCATCGCGCTGCTCGTCGGGATCTACGCGCTGCTCTACGGGATCGTGCTGCTGGTGCTGGCCTTCCGGCTCCGCAAACTGGCGGACACCACGCCCGCCGCGTGAGTACCGTGCGGGGGTGTCGACCCGCGAACTGGTGGTGCTGGGCACCGCGAGCCAGGTGCCCACACGCCACCGCAACCAGAACGGCTACCTCCTCCGCTGGGACGGCGAGGGGATCCTCTTCGACCCCGGCGAAGGCACGCAACGGCAGATGCTGCGGGCCGGCGTCGCCGCCACGGACATCACGCGGATCTGCGTCACGCACTTCCACGGCGACCACAGCCTCGGCCTGCCCGGGGTGATCCAGCGGCTGTCGCTGGACAAGGTGGCGCACCCGGTCCACGCCCACTTCCCGGCGTCCGGCGCGCACTACTTCGAGCGGATGCGGCACGCGACATCGTTCTACGAGCAGGCGGACCTGCGGGAACACCCGATCGCCGAGGACGGCCCGATCGTCACCGGGAAGGTGGCTCTCGAAGCGCGGCGGCTGAGTCACCCGGTCGAAGCGTTCGGCTACCGCCTGGTCGAGCCGGACGGCCGGACCATGCTGCCCGAGCGGCTCCGCGAACGCGGCATCACCGGGCCGGACGTCGGCCGGTTGCAGCGCGCGGGCCGCCTCGGGGACACCAGCCTCGAGGACGTCAGCGAGCTGCGGCGCGGCCAGCGGTTCGCGTTCGTGATGGACACCCGGCTGTGCGACGCGGTGTACGCCCTCAGCGAAAACGCCGACATGCTCGTGATCGAGGCGACGTTCCTCGCCGAGGACACCCGGCTCGCCGAGGACTTCGGTCACCTGACCGCGCGGCAGGCCGCGCGTGTCGCCGCGGAAAGCGGTGTCCGGCAGCTCGTGCTGACCCACTTCTCGCAGCGCTACCCCGATCCCGCGCGGTTCCTGGAGGAGGCGAAAGCCGAATTCGACGGGGAGATCGTGGTGGCCGAGGACCTGGAGCGGGTCCAGGTGCCGAAAAGGCGTTCCTCCCCGGCGGGGCACCGGGCGCCGTAGGCTGCATTCGTGAGCCAGCCGATCCTGATGACCGTCGACGACGATCCCGCCGTGTCCCGCTCGGTCGCCCGCGACCTGCGGCGGCGCTACGGGAAGGACTACCGCGTCATCCGCGCCGACTCCGGCGCCGACGCCCTCGACGCGCTGCGCGAGATCAAGCTGCGCGGCGACGCCGTCGCGGCGATCCTCGCCGACTACCGGATGCCGCAGATGGACGGGATCGCCTTCCTCGAGAAGGCGATGGACCTGTTCCCGCACGCCCGCCGCGCCCTGCTGACCGCCTACGCCGACACCGACGCCGCGATCCAGGCGATCAACGTCGTCGACGTCGACCACTATTTGCTCAAGCCGTGGGACCCGCCGGAGGAGAAGCTCTACCCGGTGATCGACGCGCTGGTCGAGACGTGGAAAGCCGTCGGCGACAAGCCGGTCGAAGAGGTCAAGCTCATCGGCCACCGGTACAACTCGCCGTCGTTCCACCTGCGCGACTTCCTCGCCCGCAACGCGGTTCCGTACCGCTGGTACTCCGTCGACGACGACGAAGGCGCTCGGATCCTGCAGGCCGCGGAGGCCACGGAAAAGGACATCCCGGTGGTCGTCACCCCGGACGGGACCGTCCTCAAGCAGCCGACCGGCGGCGAGATCGCCGACGCGGTCGGCTTGTCGACCCGCCCGGCGCAGGAGTTCTACGACCTCGTCGTGATCGGCGGCGGACCCGCCGGCCTCGGCGCCGCGGTGTACGGCGCGTCCGAAGGCCTGCGCACGGTGCTCGTCGAGAAAAAGGCCACCGGCGGGCAGGCCGGCACGAGTTCGCGCATCGAGAACTACCTCGGTTTCCCGGACGGCGTTTCCGGCGCGCAGCTGACCGACCGGGCGCGGCGCCAGGCGCAGAAGTTCGGCGCCGAGGTGCTGACCGCGCGCGACGTCGTCGGCCTCGAGGCCCGCGGCTCGTCGCGGGTGATCACCTTCGGCGACGGCAGCGAGATCGCCGCGCACTCGGTGATCCTCGCCAGCGGTGTCAACTACCGCGCCCTGGACGCCGAGGGCATCGAGGAGCTGAGCGGCCGCGGCGTCTACTACGGCTCGGCCGCGACCGAGGCGCCCGAGTGCAAGGGCGAGCACGTCTACATCGTCGGCGGCGCCAACTCCGCCGGGCAGGCCGCGGTGTTCTTCTCCCGGCACGCCAGCGACGTGACGATCCTGGTGCGCGGCGCGTCCCTGGAGACGTCGATGTCGCACTACCTGATCGAGCAGATCGCCGGCATCGAGAACATCCACGTCCGCACGCACACCACGGTCAAGCAGGTCCACGGTGACGGCCACCTCGAGCGGATCACGCTGTGCGAGAACGGCGTCACCGAGACGGTCGAGAGCGGGCACCTGTTCATCTTCATCGGCGCCGCCCCGCGCACCGACTGGCTCGGCGAGGACATCCACCGCGACGAGCACGGCTTCGTGTGCACCGGCCCCGACCTGCTGTCGGCCGGGCAGCGGCCGGCCAGGTGGCCGCTCGACCGTGATCCGCACTACCTCGAGTCGTCGATCCCCGGCGTGTTCGTGGCCGGTGACGTGCGGTCCCAGTCGGTCAAGCGGGTGGCGTCCGCGGTCGGCGAGGGCGCGATGGCCGTGACGCTGGTACACCGGTACCTGGAGGAACAATGAGCGCACTGCCGCGGGAAGAGCTTCGCGGGCTCTTCCTGTTCGAACACCTTTCCGAAGAACAGCTCGACTGGGTCGCCGGCAACGCCGTGCTCGAGGAGTACGAAGGCGACTCGACGATCATCAGCGAGGGCGGCGAAGCGTCCTGCTTCTACGTCCTGCTGGGCGGCGCGATCCGGATGACGCGCCTGGTCAGCGGCACCGAGGTGGAGACCAACCGGTCCGACCAGCGCGGCGCCTACTTCGGCGCGACGCAGTTCTTCGTGCACCAGGAGGGCGAGCACCGGTTCGGTACGACGGTCCGGGCCCTGTCCGACGTCACGCTGCTCACGCTGCCGTCGAAGGAGTTCTCCGTCGAGTTCCGCAAGTGGTTCCCGATGGCGACCCACCTGCTGGAAGGCATGTACCTCGGCTGGCGCAACAGCGACACCGTGATCGGCTCGCGCCGCCGCCTGCTCGCCCTCGGCGAACTCTCGGCGGGCCTGACGCACGAGCTGAACAACCCGGCCGCGGCCGCCGTCCGGGCGACGTCCGCCCTGCGCGAACGCGTCGCCGGGATGCGGCACAAGCTCGCCTTCCTGGCGAAGAAGGACATCGAGCCGGAGCTGCTCTACCAGCTCATCGACGTCCAGGAACGCCTGGTCAAGCAGGTCGCGCAGGCGGAGAAGCTGACCGCGATGCAGCAGGCCGACCGCGAGGACGAGATCGGCGACTGGTTCGACGACCGCGGCATCGACGGCGGCTGGGACCTCGCCGACATCTACGTCCGCGCCGGGCTCACCACGTCGGACCTGGACAACGTCCTGGAGCAGGTCGGCGACACCTTCATCGAAGGCGCCGTCCGCTGGCTCGCCTACGCGCTCGAGACCGAGATGCTGATGGGTGAGATCGAGGATTCGACGACGCGCATCTCCGCGCTGGTCGGCAAGGCCAAGCAGTACTCCCAGATGGACCGGGCGCCGCACCAGTGGGTCGACGTCCACGACGGGCTCGACTCCACGCTCGTCATGCTCGCGGGCAAGATCGGCCCCGGGATCCGCGTCGTCAAGGAGTACGACCGCACCCTGCCGAAGATCCCGGCCTACCCGGCCGAGCTGAACCAGGTCTGGACGAACGTCATCGACAACGCCCTCGGCGCGATGAAGGGCGAGGGCACGCTGACGCTGCGCACCTGGGGCCAGAACGATCAGGTGCGCGTCGAGATCGGCGACACCGGCCCCGGCATCCCCGAGGACATCAAGCCGCGGATCTTCGAGCCGTTCTTCACGACCAAGCCGGTCGGCGAGGGCACCGGGCTGGGCCTGGACATCTCGTGGAAGATCGTCGTCGAACGCCACCAGGGTGACCTGCGCGTCGAGTCCGAGCCGGGGAACACCCGCTTCGAGGTCTGCCTGCCGACGGTCGAGCAGGCCTCGCTCTGATGGGTTCCGTCCCGACGGTCACGACCGAACTCGGGGCGCTGGTGGGGCTGGCGGGTGACGGCGTCCGCGTCTGGCGCGGGATCCCGTACGCCCGCCCGCCGGTCGGCGAGCTGCGGTGGAAGGCGCCGCGGCCGCCGTCGCCGTCGGGCGGGGTGCACGTCGTGACCGAGTACGGCCCGCACGCGACGCAGTCGCCGGACCCGATGAACCCGGCCGCCGTGTGCGACGAGGATTGCCTGTACCTCAACGTCTGCGCACCCGACGGGCCCGTGCCCGAGGGCGGCTGGCCGGTGTTGTTCTGGCTGCACGGCGGCGGCTACCGTGTCGGCCACGGCGAGCAGCTGGGTGACGGCGACGAGTTCGCGCGCGCCGGGATCGTCGTCGTCACGATCAACTACCGGCTCGGCTCGCTCGGCTTCCTCCACCTCGCCGGGATCTTCGGCGAGTCCGAAGCGGACGCCGGGGTGTGCGGTCTGCTCGACCAGGTCGAGGCTTTGAAGTGGGTGCGCCGCAACGTTTCCGCGTTCGGCGGGGATCCCGCGCGGATCACCGTCTACGGCGTCTCGGCGGGCGCGAAGAGCGTGGGAAACCTGATGGGCAGCCCGCTGGGCGCCGGGCTGTTCGCCCAGGCGATCAGCAGCAGCGGCGGTGCCGACCACGTCGCGACGCCCGAAGCCGGGACGGCGCTGGCCCGGCGCCTCCTCGACGAAGCCGGCTGCCACGACATGCGTGCTTTGCGGGCGGTTCCGGCCAAGGAGTTCGTCGAGGCGCAGGAACGCGTCCTGACCGGTTTCCAGGCGCTGTGGCTTTGGCGGCCGACGTTGCACCCCCGGGTGCTGCCGGAGGTGCCAATCGAGCCGATCCGCCGGGGCGGCGCGGCCGGGATCCCGCTGCTGATCGGCAACAACAGCAACGAAGGCAGTACGTACGCGATGATGCTCGGCGACGACGTCGCGACGGCTCCCGCTTCCGATGTGCTCGCGAGCATCCTCGGCGAAGAAGGCGCTTCGCGGCTTCTCGAGACGTATCTTCGCCGGGTTCCCGACCTGCAGACCGCGAAGATCGCCGCGATGGGCGACGAACGGTACGGCATCCCGACGCAACGGCTCGCCGACGCGCAGTCCGCGCACGCGCCCGTCTACCGCTACCGCATCGACATCGCCGCGCCCGGCGTGCCCGAGCAGCTCGACGGCGGCCACGGCACCGAGACCACGATGGCGTGGAAGACGCCGCTGCCGCTGTACGCACAGGCGACCGACGTGAACCCGAAGCGCGAGCGCGCGGCTTTGCTGATCCACCGCTGCTGGGTGCGGTTCATCCGCGACGGCGTCGTGGACGCCGACGGCCCCGAATGGCCTCCGTACGGCCCGGAACTGCGTCCGGTGCTGGTTTTCCGGGAAGACACGGATCTGGTGCTCGACCCACGGGCGGACGAGCGAAAGGCCTGGGGCGACACGGAATGGGCGTCCGGGACCTGGTTCCCGGTGACCTGAGACCGTTCATTCACCTGCTGTTCACTTCGAACCGGCTCGCTCCCGCGTCAAATGGGCGAAGGTCCACAAGGGCCGTCGAGGGGAGTGGCACGTGAAACGCCGGGTGTCGATCGGACTGGCCGTCGTGCTCCTGCTGGCCGTCGCGGCCGTGATCATCTGGGGCGACGACTCCAAGCAGGACGTCACGACCGTGCGGGGCGTCATCGGTTCCGAGAAGCAGCCGTTCTTCACCGACCAGCGCGTCGTCGACGCCTTCGCACGGCACGGCCTGAAGGTCGAAGTGGACACCGCCGGCTCGCGGCAGATCGCGACGACCGTCGACCTCGGGAAGTACGCGTTCGCGTTCCCGTCGTCGTCGCCGGCCGCGCAGAAGATCCAGCGCGACCGCAAGGTGACCACGGTGTACACGCCGTTCCAGTCACCGATGGCGATCGCGACCTTCGAGCCGCTCGTGGCGTTGCTGCGGGCGAACGGCGTGGTGCACAAGGGCGCCGGCGACTACGACGTCCTCGACATCGCGAAGTACCTGGAGCTGGCGAAGGCGGGGACGCGCTGGGACCAGCTGCCCGGCAACACCGCCTACCCGGCCCGCAAGAACGTCCTGGTCACCACGACCGACCCGCGTGAGTCGAACTCCGCGGCGATGTACCTGTCGATCGTTTCCTTCGTGGCCAACGGGAACGCCGTCGTCAGCACGCCGGAGCAGGAGGCGAAGGTGCTGCCGTCGGTGACGAAGCTGTTCCTAGACCAGGGGTACACGCAGAACAGCACCGAAGGGCCGTTCGAGGACTACCTCTCGGCGGGGATGGGCAAGACGCCGCTGGCGTTGATCTACGAGTCGCAGTACGTCGGGCGGGTGGTGCGCGGCGACGGCTCGATCCGGCCGGACATGCGGATGCTCTACACCGCGCCGACGGTGTACTCGAAGCACACGCTGGTCCCGCTTTCGGCAGACGGCGACAAGGTGGGACAGCTCCTCGCGACCGACCCCGAACTGGGCCGCCTCGCCGCGACGTTCGGCTTCCGCACGAACGACCCGAAGGTGTTCGCGGAGGTCGCCGCGCCGGCGCACGCGCCCGCTGACCTCGTGGACGCCATCGAACCGCCGACGTTCGAAACCCTCGAGCGGCTGCTCGACGCCGTCGGCAAGCAGTACTGACATGGACTTCTCGCTCACCCCGCCCGAGCCGGTCACCGCGATCCCCGCCGAGCGCGCCGCCGGGCTCATCACGCTCAGCGAGGACACCCGATCGGAAGTCGCCGTCCGCGCCGACGCCTTCGCCTCGCGGCTCGAAGCCCTGGATGTTCGCTCGCCGGAGTTCACCGACCTCCTTGACGACCTGCTGGCCGTCGGCGAGGCCGACATGCGGGCCGCGGCCGGTGTCGCGGGGTCGATGCTCGACCGGTCCCTGCGCAGCGCGGCGTCCCCGCAGGACGGGGTCACGACGAGCCTCACGAGCCTGCGCCGCACGGTCGCCGAGCTGGACCCGGCGAAACTGCCGTTGACGGGACGGAAGCTGCTCGGGATGTTCCCGGTCGCGGCGGGCGCGAAGCGCGCCCTGGACCGGTACCGCGCGGCGAACGAGCCGGTCAACGCGCTGGTCGTCGACCTCCGCGGCCGCCAGGACGTCCTGCGTCGCGACAACGCCGCGATCAAGGGCGAGCGCGAGCGGCTGTGGAAGGTCATGGGCAAGCTCGCCGAAGCGGCCGCCTTCGCCGAGGCCGTCGACGGCGCTATCGAGGCGCAGGCCGGGGTTTTCGACCTGACGGATCCCGCGCGTGCCAACGCGTTGCGCGGTGACGTGCTGTACCCGATCCGGCAACGCCACCAGGACCTGCTGACCCAGCTCGCGGTCAGCGCGCAGGGCTATCTCGCGCTGGACCTGGTGCGCAAGAACAACGACGAGCTGATCCGCGGCGTCGAGCGGGCGGTGTCGACGACCGTGGCCGCGCTGCGGGTCGCGTTGCTGGTCAGCGGCGCTTTGGCGAGCCAGCGTGACGTCCTCGACGAGGTGGCGGCGCTGCAGGCGACCACCGACGGGCTGATCCGGGTGAACTCGGAGCTGCTGACGTTGCAGTCCGCCGAGATCCGCAAGGCGAGCAGCGATCCGGCCGTCGCGACCGAGACGATCCGCCAGTCCTTCGACCGGGTCTACGCCTCGATCGACGCGATCGACGGGTTCCGTGCCGACGCCGTCCGCACGATGGCGGCCACCGTCGAGTCGCTGTCCGGCGAGATCCGCCGCGCCGAAGACCACCTGCGCCGTTCGCACGAGGGGGACTCATGATCAGGAAGCTGGGGGCGTTCGCTCTCTGTGTGTCGTTGCTGGCCGGCTGTTCCGACTCTTCCTCCACCCCGTTGGGGGACCCCGAGCCGGGGACGTTGCGGATCCTCGCGGGCAGCGAGCTCGCGGACATGCAGCCGGTGCTCGACGACGCCGCGAAAGCCACCGGTGTCAAGGTCAAGTTCACCTTCACCGGAACGCTGGAAGGCGCCGAAGCGCTGGCGAACGGCAGCGTCGACGGCAAGTACGACGCCGTCTGGTTCTCCTCGAACCGTTATCCGGCAGGCATTCCCGAAGCGGCGAAGCGGCTCGGGAACCAGGTCAAGATCATGAGCTCGCCGGTGGTGCTCGGGCTCGCGACGTCGGTCGTCCGGCGGCTGGGCTGGGCAGGCAAGCCGGTCGGCTGGGGCGAGATCGCCGCGCAGGCGGGGAAGAAGGCGTTCAGCTACGGGATGACGGACCCGTCGGCGTCGAACTCCGGGTTCTCCGCGCTGGTCGGCGTCGCGTCGGCGCTCGCGGGGGCCGGCAACGCGATCGACGCCCAGCAGATCGCTTCGGTCACTCCGCAGCTGACGCAGTTCTTCAGCGCGCAGGCGCTTTCGGCGGGCTCCTCGGGCTGGCTGTCCGATGCGTACACCCGCCGCGCCACCGGCCAGGACCCTGGGCAGAAGGTCGACGGGCTGGTCAACTACGAGTCCGTGCTGCTCTCGGCGAACGCGTCCGGGAAGCTGCCGGAGCCGCTGACGTTGATCTACCCGAGCGACGGCGTCGTGACGGCCGACTACCCGCTTTCCCTGCTGGCGGACGCCAATTCCGACGCGCGTTCGGCGCATCAGCGGCTGTCGGACTACCTGCGGACGCCGGAGACCCAGAAACGCATCATGGAGACCACCCAGCGACGTCCGGTGGTGCCCGGCGTGGCGCTGGGGCCGCAGTTCTCGCAGCACGACCTCGTCGAGTTGCCCTTCCCCGCAACGCGACAGGCTGTCGACGCGCTCCTGGCGGCCTACTTCGACAAGATCCGCCGTCCTTCGCGGACGCTCTACGTGCTCGACACGTCCGGGTCGATGGAAGGCGACCGGATCGCCGCGCTGCGCACCGCGCTGGCCGGGCTGACGGGCGCGGACGGCTCGCTCACCGGCCGGTTCCGGCGGTTCCGGAGCCGGGAGGAGGTGACGATGCTGCCGTTCAACACCGTTCCCGGGGCACCGCAGACGTTCACCGTGCCCGAGCAGAACCCCGAAGGTGAGCTAGGGCGGATCAAGGCGTTCGCCGAAGGGCTGACCGCCGGTGGGGGCACGGCGATCTACGACAGCCTTTCCCAGGCCTACCGTGTGCTGGAGCCCTTGGCCGCCAAGGATCCCGACCGGTTCACCTCGATCGTCCTGATGACCGACGGCGAGAACGCGAACGGCTCGTCGCTGGCGGACTTCCTGGCCTCGTCCGGTTCGCTGCCGCCCGCGATGAAGCAGGTACCGGTGTTCACCGTGCTGTTCGGCGAGGGCAGCGGCGACGAGCTGACCCAGGTCGCGACGCGGACCGGCGGGAAGGTGTTCGACGGGCGGAACGTCCGGCTCTCGCAGGTGTTCCAGGAGATTCGCGGGTACCAATGATGCTGCGCTATCTGGGCTCGACGAAGAACCTCGCCGGCTGCGTCGGCGGGCTGATCGGCATCGTGCTGTACCTGACCGGGGTGACCGGGGGGTTCTGGCCGTTCGTCGTGGTGGCCCTTTACGCCGCCGGTGCGCTGCTCGCGCCGGGGGAGAAGGTCCGGCTGGTGCCCGACACGTCCGCCGAGCTGCGGGAATCGTTGGAGACGCTGGTGCGCCGGGTCTCGGCGCAAGCGTCCCGGATGCCTCCGTCTACTGTGGACACAGTGGAGCGCGTTGCCGAAGTGTTGCGGGATCTGCTGGCGCAGCCCGCCAGGCTTTCGGCCGATCCCGATCTGCAGCACGCCGTCGTCCGCCTGGTGCGGACGGATCTGCCGTTGTCGCTGGAAACGTACTTGAACCTCCCGTGGTGGTTCGCGGCCCGGCGGGCCGGCGCGGGCGGGGAACTGGTGGCACAGCTGGGTTTGCTCGAGACGGAGGCGCACCGGGTGGCCGAGCGGTTCTACGCCGCCGAGGTCGATCGCCAGGCCGACCATACGCGTTATCTGCGAGACCGGGACGCTTGAGTTCAGGCTCTACCCTTGTGAGTGATGATGTTCGAACGAGCGTTCGAGTAACGTCATCGGTGTCCGGCTCACCAGGGGAGGAAAGTCATGAACGCGTACCGAGTTTCGGCAGGGTCAACGTTATCGCGGCGGTCGTCAGCCAGCTCAGCAGGTCGGCAAGGGGAATGCGGGAAAGCCGTTCCGGCCATTCCTCCGCCATTGCGTGCAGCACGAGTTCGTCGTGCCGCGGCTCGACTTTCGTCAGCCGGATGCCCGGCGGGAGTTCCGGCAGTGGCAGCTCGATGGGCCGGAACCGCTTCGGCGCCCGCAGTTCCTTCTGTCCGATGTGGAGGGTCTGGGGCAGCAGTACCACGGCGTCGTCCGCGACCTGGGGCCGCAGGGTCAGGTGGCCCCACTGCGGGTGCTTGGCCCAGCGGATCCGGAGCAGCCCGTTCCCGGCCGGGGCCGCGACGATCCCGGGCCGGACCGCCGCCACCCGTTCGCGCAGCACGTCCGCGGACACGGCGATCCCCAACCGCACTCGGGCGGGCATGGCGGCCGGCGTGGGCAGCGAGCGGAGGCGGACGTCTTCGGCGATCACGGTGACCCGGCGCAGCGGAACGCTGCCGCCGTCGGATTCGGGCCAGTCGACGTCCTCGGCGACGATCCGGACGTCGCCGACACGGCCGGTGGCCAGCCGGAGGCTGTCGGCCGGGTAGTCGAGTTCGGCGAGGGTGAAGCGGACTTCGCGGTCGCCCACGTTCGAGCCGCCTATGTTCGCCGTCAGCCTGCGGCCGACCAGCTGCTCGGTGACCGTGCGCGCCAGAGCAGCTGGCGTGACCGGGACGTTCGGGAACAGCGAACGCCCGGCCGCTGCCAGTCCAGCCAGCCCGGCCAGCTCGGGCCAGGGCGACCAGCCGTCGAACCACCCGCCGTCGCTCATCCGTCCAGTGTCGCCGAAGGACACCGGGGGCGGCGAGGGCGGGTGGCTCCCGAGGCGGGTGCGGACAGCGGGTCGCCCGCCGTCACCGTCCCGCGAAGCGGGCGATGATGCCGGTCACGACCAGCCAGAACACCGCGGCCAGACCGAAGTCGAGGATCACGGCGAGGCTGGGGCTGTCCACCGGGAACAAGCCGGGCCAGAACAAGGCGAGAGGAACCGCCAGTGACTTGATGAACTGGAAGAAGGCGTTGCCGGCATTGGCACCGGCCAGCACCATGATCATGTAGAGAACTTCGATCCCCGCGAAGATCGCGCCGATCGCCGTGATGACCCGCACGGCCGTGTTCCGTCTGGTGGTGGTTCGCCAAGGAGACATGTCCGGAAAATTCCCGGAACGGGTGACCGATCAAACGCTTCCGGCCACAGATTGCGCCGTTCGGCCGCTTCTGTTCGCTCTCCGGAACCACATGGGCACGCTCAGTCGACACCGAGCAGCCGGGCGATGGCCCAGTCCTGCACGGCGAGGCCGACGGACTTGAACACCGTCCGCCCGGTCACCGCCGGAGGCGTGCGGAGGGCGTGGCCCAGCTCCAGCAGGCCGGCTCGGTCGAGGAGCCCGGTGTCCACGGCGTGGATCACCTCACCGGCTTCCTCGAGCGCGGCGTCGACCTGGTCCACCACGACGCAGCTCGCCGTCCGGAGAAGCTCCGCGGGAAGTTCCCGCATCGACGGCAGGTACGAACCGATCGCGTTGACGTGAACCCGTTCGGGCAAGGCTTCGGCCGGGAAGAGAGGAGTACTGGATGAAGTAGCGCAGCAGACGATCTCGGCGTCCGACACCGCGTCCGCGGCGGACGGGGCAACCCGCGTCACCACTTCGGGGAACTCCGGGCTCAACCGAGCCGTGAAGGCTTGCGCGCGCTCGCGGTCACGGCCGAAGACGGCCAAGCTGCGCACCGGGCGGACCGCCGCGACGGCGCGCACCTGATCGGCGGCCTGCGCGCCGGTACCGAGGAGGGCAAGCCTGCTCGCGCCGGGCGGAGCGAGCAGATCCGTGGCGACGCCGGACACGGCGCCCGTGCGCAAGGTGGTGACCTCGACGGCGTCGGCGACCACCTGGCCGGCGGCGGTGTTCCACACGAGCGTGCCCAGGATCATCGGCGTCCGGCCGGGAGCCAGGTTGAGGGTCTTCACAACGGTCGTCGACGACGGCGTGTGGCAGGCACTCATGACGAGCGTCGTACCCCCGCCGAAGGACAACCGTTGCGGCACCACAAAACGCCCGGCGGCGAGGTCGAGGAACGCCTCCCGCACCGCCTCGACGGCGGTCGGCATCGGCACGGCGTTCCGGACATCGTCGGCGTCGAGCATGGGCGGCCCCTCCGGGATCGGATCTGCCGCCAGCCTGACGGGCTGTCCGATGCCACGCAAGATCCATCGCCGTCAAGGGCTGATGGCTGTTCCGCGACGACTGGTGGTGGGTGGGTGGGGAGGGGGGAGGGGGGAGGGGAGGGGAGGAAGAGGAAGGTGACCGGCCACGGATCGGCGCCCGCCGGCCCGGCGAACGACCGGTCGCCGCCGGTGGCGGCAGCGGGCGTGTCCCGAGGGTGCGGATGCGCGGGGGCCGACCCTGCCGGGCCGAACGGCGCCGGCGCGGTGTTCGCGGACCCATCCGCGGCGACGCAGCGCGCCGTCAAGCTGCGGCGCATCCATCGGCGGGCATCCGCCCGCCGCGCACTCGCGTGCTGCGCACCCACCCGCCGCGACTTGCCTGCTGCGCACCGACCCGCGCGCACTACGTGCCGCGACTCACCTGCCGCGCGCCAACCTGCGGGGCAGCGACCCCTCGGCGCTCGATCCGCCGAACGCCGAGCCGGCCAGCGTGATCGTGTCACCCGAACCGGCTGCGGCGCTCGTCACGTCGCTGCGGCCGCGGGTCCGGGCGTAGGCTCGCCGGGACCGGGAAGGGGAGTGCCGCATGGGTGTCGTGACACCGGGATTCCAAGGCCGGGCGCGTGGCGGCAACCCGCGCCTGCCGCCCGGGCAGTACCTGGCCGAGGACTTCCCGGTGCTGTCGGCGGGCCCGACCCCGCGCGTGCGCACCGAGACGTGGGAGTTCACCGTCACCACCGAGACGGGTGACAAGCACGCCTGGAGCTGGGCCGAGCTGATGGCGCTGCCCAGCGAAAAGCCCACGGTTGACATCCACTGCGTCACCCAATGGTCCAAACTGGACACCCGGTGGCGCGGTGTCTCGGTGGACACGCTGGTCGGTGGGCTCGGCACCGAAGCCGACTACGTCATGGTGCATTCCTACGGCGGGTACACGACGAATCTGCCGCTGGCCGACCTGCTCGACGGCCAGGCCTGGGTCGCCTACGAGTACGGCGGCAAGCCGCTCACCCCCGAGCACGGCGGCCCGGCGCGGCTGCTCGTGCCGCACCTGTACTTCTGGAAGTCCGCGAAGTGGGTGCGCGGGCTGGAACTGAAGACCCGGGACGAGCCGGGCTTCTGGGAGAACGCCGGCTACCACGACTACGGGGATCCATGGCGCGAACAGCGGTATCAGGGCGACTAGCCTGGCGGGTCGCCCGCCTGGCCGGCTTCCGTGACGAGACGCCGACGGCGCGCACGCTCGTCTTCGACCTGCCCGGCTGGCCCGGGCATCTCGCGGGGCAGCACGTCGACGTCCGGCTCACGGCCGCGGACGGCTATCGCGCGCAGCGCAGCTATTCGCTCGCCGCGCCGTCCGACGGCGATCGGGTGGAGCTGACGGTGCAGCGCGTCGCCGGCGGCGAGGTGTCCGAGCACCTCGCCGGCCCGTACGCGATCGGCGATCCGGTCGAAATCCGTGGTCCGGTCGGCGGCTGGTTCGTCTGGCGGCCGGCGGACCCGGAGCCGGTGCTGCTCGTCGCGGGCGGCTCGGGCATCGTGCCGCTCATGGCGATGGTCCGTGCCCGCCGCGCGGCCGGCGTCCGGACGCCGTTCAAGCTGATCTATTCGCTGCGCACCCCCGCCGAGCTGTACTACGCCGAGGAACTGCGCACGCCGGTGGCGGGGCTGGATGTCACGTACGTCTACACGCGTGAGCTCCCCGAAGGACTCCCGGGCATTCCTCGGCGCATCGACGTGGCCACGCTCAACACGGCGGGCTGGCCGGCGGAGTTCGGCGCGACCTGCTTCGTCTGCGGCCCGACCGGTTTCGTGGAGACGGTGGCGGACATCCTCGTCGCCCTCGGCCACGACCCGCATCGCATCCGCACGGAACGCTTCGGCCCGAGCCGCGACTGAGCCGCCACTGAACGTCTGGCCGAGCATCATCCGATGAATAGGTGACTTCGTGCCCCGCTGAGCGGGAAATTGTCGACATAGGCGGCGAGAGATCCTATGTTTCGTCCATGCTGACCAAGTGGGGCTCGAAGCGGCGCCGCACCGCGGTGGTCGTTCTCCTGGGGGCGGGCGCGTTGCTCGCCGCAACCGGCCCGGTGGCCGCGGCGGATCCGGACGCCGCGAGCCGGGACGTCTACGTCTCGCCCGCCGGATCCGACCACGCCCCGGGCACCGCGCGCCTGCCCGTGCGGACCCTCGACAAGGCGCGCGACCTCGTGCGGCAGCGCGCGCCGCACCTCACCCGCGATCTCACCGTGCACCTCGCCCCCGGCGTCTTCCGGCTGGCGCAGCCGCTGCGCCTCGACGCCCGGGACTCCGGCGGCAACGGCCACCGCGTCGTCTGGCAGGGCAGCGGCGACACCGAGCTGAACGGCGGCCTGCGGGTCACCGGCTGGCGGCCGGTCCCCGGCCGTCCCGGGTTGTTCGCCGCGCCCGCGCCCGCCGGCCTGGACAACACCCGGCAGCTTTACGTCGACGGCGTCCGCGAACAGCGCGCCCGTGGCCCGCTGCCGGTGACCGTCAAGGCGACCGCCACCGGATACACCGCGAGCGCGGACACGTCGGCGCACTGGCGGAATCCGAAGGACATCGAGTTCGTCTACACCGCCGGCGAAGCGCTCTGGAACATCCAGCGCGACGGCCTCGGTCAGTGGACCGAGCCTCGCTGCCCCCTCGCCGCGGCCGAGGGCACGACGATCACGATGGCCCAGCCGTGCTGGGACAACTCGACGAAACGCGTGCTGTTCCCGGACATCCCCGGCCGCAGCGTGAACATGGTCGGCCCGGCCGACCTCACCAACGGCCGGCACCCGACCTATGCGGAAAACGCTTTCGAACTGCTCGACACCCCCGGCGAGTGGTACCTCGACCGATCCGCACGCGTCGTCTACTACCTGCCGAAGCCGGGCCAGGACCTGCGCCGCGCCGACGTCGAGGTGCCGGTGCTCGAGAAGCTCGTCGACGCGCGAGGCACCGCCGCCGCGCCGATCCACGACGTCGCCTTCCGCGGGTTGCGCTTTTCGTACGCGACGTGGCTGACGCCGTCGTCACCGGAAGGCTTTTCGGAAATCCAGGCGGGCTACACGATCACCGGTGCCGACGGCTGGGCGGTGCAGGGCCTGTGCCAGTTCGTTCCCGGCGGCACCTGCCCCTACGCGTCGTGGACGCGGGAGCCCGCGAACGTCTCCGTGTCGCACGGCCGGCGCGTCGAGTTCGGTGACAGCGTGTTCGCCCACCTCGGCGGCGCCGGCCTCGACCTCATCGACGGCACCAAGGAATCTCAGGTCCGCGGCGACGTCTTCACCGACATCTCCGGCAACGGCGTCCAGGTCGGCGGCGTCGGCAAGCCCGTCACGGACACCGACGCCGACGTCGTCCGCGACGTCGTGGTGACCGACAACCACCTCTACGGCCTGCCCCGGGAATTCCACGGCGGGGTGCCCATCGTCAACGGCTACACCGTGCGGAACACCATCTCGCACAACCAGATCGACCACGTCGGCTACTCGGCGATCTCGGTCGGCTGGGGCGGCTGGCCGGACAAGATCAAGAAGCCGGCGACGCCGAACCTCTCGCACGACAACGTCGTCTCGGACAACCTGATCTTCGACTACATGCTCATGCTGGACGACGGTGGCGGCATCTACACCCAGGGCATCACCGGAACTTCGCTGGATGACGGCGAGAAGGTCACCGGCAACGTGGTGCACGACCAGTGGGGTCTCGGCAAGGCCGTCTACACCGACAACGGCAACACGTACGAGACGGTCCGCGGCAACGTCCTGTACCGCACGGCGTACTTCAACGTCGGCACGGTGCACGTCGACTACCGCGACGACCTCGGCAACAACGACCCGACGCTGGTCGAGGACAACTACTGGGAGCAGGGCGACCGCGACAAGACCGACAAAGGCGCGATCTGGCGCGGCAACAAGCTCCTGGCCCGCCCGTCCGACGCCCCGGCGGCGATCGTCACGAACGCGGGTCTCGAACCGGCCTACCGCGGCCTGCTTTCCCGCCGAGTCGGCGGAGGCGCACCGGCCGAAGCACCGTCGCGCGTGGGCACGTTCGCGGCCGACGGCAAGCTGTACGCGACCTGGAACCCGACGTTCGCCTTCAACAACGCCCCGGTCACGGACTACGTGGTGACGGCGACAGGCGACGGCCGGACGTTCACGGCGACGGTGTCCGCCGCCGACTTCGCGAAGCGCGCGTACGCGGAGGTCTCGGGCCTGACAAACGGAACGTCGTACACGGTGACGGTCGCGGCGCGCAACGCCTACGGCACGAGCGAGCCCTCCCTCGCGGCGGCCCCGGTGACACCGGGCCCGAAGCCGGGCGCACTCCCGGGGGCGCCGACGAGTGCCCGGGCCCTCCCGAGCGCAACGGCGGCATCCATCCGCTGGAACCCTCCGGCGGCCACGGGCGACACCCCGGTACTGGGCTACACGATCACGGTGTCGGACGGCCGCACGATCCCGGTCCAGGGCCGCGACGCCCTGGTCAGCCAGCCGACGATCAAGGGCATGACGAGAGTGGTGGACGGCCTCCAGCCGGCCACGGCGTACACGTTCACGGTGGCCGCGGTAACGGCCACCGGCACCGGTCCGGCAGCGACTTTCACAGCCACGACGGCAGCGGCCTGACGCAGGTTTCCCCACATGGGACGGCACTTGAGCTGGTTGTCCACATCCCGGCGGGAATGTGGACAACCAGCCCCGCCGAAGGCGTTTTCCGGCGTTTCGCCGGACACCCCCGATACACTGGACACGGGGCCGGTCCCCCGGAGAGGGCGGGGGGAGCTCTAGTGGTGTGTCGGTGATTTGTCGCGGTAGGGTTGGTTATGGCGATCATTACAGCCGCGCCACTGTCGATGTCGGACACCCAGCGGACTGAGCTGACGAAGATGGCGTCTTCGTCGGTCCTGCCCTATCGGCAGGTGATACAGGCCAAAGCGTTGCTGTGGGCCGGTGATGGAGTCGCGAACGAGGAGATCGCGCGGCGCTGCGAGGTCGACTCCGACACCGTGCGGCGCTGGCGGAAACGGTTCACTGAGAACGGCACCGACGGAGTCGGGGTAATCGCGAAAGGCCGAGGCCGCAAACCCTCGCTCCCACCCGGCACCGTGGCCGAAGTGCTGCGCCTGACCTTTCACGAACGCCCCGAAGACGGATCGACACACTGGAGCACCCGCACCCTGGCCGCACGGATGGGGATCGGCAAGGACACCGTGGCGAAGATCTGGGCCGACCACAACCTCAAGCCGTGGAAGGTCGACACCTTCAAGATCAGCAACGACCCGCAGTTCGAGGAGAAACTCCTCGACGTCGTCGGGCTCTACCTCAACCCGCCGGCCAGGGCGGTGGTGTTCAGCTACGACGAGAAAACCCAATGCCAGGCACTCGACCGCACCCAGCCGTCGCTGCCGATGACACCCGGACGGGCCGGGACCATGACGCATGACTACAAACGTCATGGCACCATCGACCTGTTCGCGGCGATGAACATCGCCACCGGCGAAGTCGTCACCGACCTGCACAAAGGCCACGCCGGCGCCGATGTCCTGCGGTTTTTCAAGCAGATCGACAAAACCGTTCCCCGCGGGCTCGGTGTCCACGTGGTCCTGGACAACCTCTCCGCCCACTCCACCCCGGCCATCATGAAGTGGCTGGGACACCGCGACCGTCGCCGCTGGCATCTTCACTTCACTCCGACGTCGAGTTCCTGGCTCAACATCGTCGAGCGCTGGTTCAAAGAACTCACCGACAAACGCCTCCGCCGAGGCGTGTTCACCAGCGTCGCCGACCTCACCACCGCGATCACCACCTGGGCCGAACACTGGAACAAGGACCCGAAGCCCTTCATCTGGAAAGCCACCGCCGAACAGATCATCACGAAGGTCCAACGCGGACGAGACACCCTCAACCAGATCAAAACACAGACAGACCACTAGGGAGCGTCGGGCCGCGACAACAACTCCCGCAGGGTCGCCAGCAGCTCGCGCCGATCGGCGGCCCCCAGCTTTCCGCGGATCCGGGCCATGTGGTGCTCCACCGTCTTGCCCGAAATGAACAGCTTGCTGCCCGCCTGCTTGTACGTCAGCCCCTCGACGACGAGCCTGGCCACTTCGAGCTCCCGTTCGCTCAACGCCGCCAGTCCCGTCCCCGCCGCCGGTTCCGCCGACGCTCCGGGTTCGCGGCGGGCCGCCGTTCCCTGGAACTGGCGGGCCGCTTCCAGGAGCTGGACCATCGCTTTCCGATCCGATGTCCGGATCGCCGCCTGGCCGGCCAGGCGGGCCGCGTCCCAGCGGAGGCCCAGCTCGTGCAGCTCCGCCGCCGCTGCCGAGATCACTGCCGGGTCGAATGTGCCGCTCAGGACCGCCAGCCAGCTCTGGGCCGCCATGGCCAGCGCGTGCGGGTGGCGGCCGCAATGGGCGTGGCTGCTCAACGTCGCCAGGTGCGCCTTGACCGCTTCCGCGTCCTCCAGCGTGATCGCCGCGTGGAGCTCGTGCCAGACCAGTGAGACCGTCCACAAGGGAGGCTCGCCGAGGCGGGACAGGAGGCCGTGGGCGCGTTCGAGCTGGCCGGACAGCTTGGCGAACGCGCCGGTGCGGGCCGCGGCGATCGCCAGCTCGCCCAGCGGCAGCAGCGTGAACAAGTCCGTCTGCTGCCGCATCGACGCCTGGTACGCGCGGTTCCACGACCGCTGCAACCCGACCAGGTCGCTCGCCCGCCGGGCCAAGCCCAGCTCCAGCGTCGCGAAGAACAGCTCGTCGCGGGCTTCCAGCGCGACACCCGCCACGGCGTCGCGGTGTTCCGCCGCCGTCGCCAGGTCGCCCGCCGTCATCGCCACCCAGCCCAGGAGGAGGCGGTGCCGGGCCGCCAGGAGATCTCCGCCGATCCGGCCGTCCAGCGCCCGGGTCAGCACGGACTCCGCCAGCGCCAGCTCCCCCGTGTGCAGGGCGACGAGCGCGGCCAGCGCGGCCGGGCTGTCCGGCAGCAGCGTGCCGCCCAGCGCCGGCTCCAGCATCGCCGCCGCGCCGAGGAGCGTCGACAACGTCTCCGTCGCGCAGCCGGACACCGAATCCACGATGCCGCGGGCCATCCGGGCCGCCGCGCCCGCGAACAACGTCGGCGCGACGCCGGGCGTGGGCGAGTCCAGGAGACGCCGGGCGCCTTCGAGGTCGCCCGTGCCGACCATTGCCGTCGCCGAGAACGCGTCGGTTCGGCCCGCCCAGTGGTACAGCTCGGCGCTGCGGGCCAGTTCGCCGCGGTGGGCCAGGACCGTCGCGGCGATTTCCGCCCCCGCCGCGCGGGTTTCCGCGTCGGCCGCGCCGAGCATTCCGTCGCCGAGGCGCAGCGCGGTGTCGAGGTCTCCGGACAGCGCCGCCGCGCGCGCCCAGCCCGCCGTGACGGCGGTGGAGCGGTCGCCCGCTTCGGCGGCGGCTTCGAACAGCCGGGTCGCGAGCCGCGCGTCGGACGGCAGCGCTTCGGCCGCGGCCGCGGCGAACGCGGCCGCCGCGGACGTGCCGGAACTGCCCGTGCCGAGCAGCGAACGCGCCAGGTCGAGCACCGGGAGCCCGTTCGCCAGCTGCAGTTCGACCAGCCGCTGCACCGTGGTCAGCCGGCGGGCGGGCGGCCCGAAGTCGCGGACGGCCGCGGCCGCCAGGGGCAGCAGCGTGTCGTCGGGGGCGAGCAGGCCGGTCGCGCGGGCGCCGTCGACGATGCCGGGCAGCTGGTCGGCGTCGCGGTCCAGCAGTGCGCACAACAGGTCCAGGTTGCGCCCGGCGCCGGCTTCGGCCGCGATCAGGTAGCGCAGCACGTCGTCGTCGAGCTCGTCGAGCTCCGGCCGGAACTCCTCCAGCCGCCCGTGCAGCGCGCGCTCGGCCAGCCGCGGCACGCCGCCGCTGCGGGCGTGCAGTTCGGCCGCGGCCGCCGGATCGGCGGGCGACCCCGACGACCCTTCAGCCGCGGACATCAGCTGCGCGATGTCTTCGACGCCGAGCGGGCCGAGCTGCAGCAGTGTCCAGCCGGGTGCCACCGCGGCCGGCCGGTGCGCGACGACGATCGGCCCGTCCGCGCCGGTGAGCAGCTCTTCCAGCTGGTCGGGGGCGAGCCGGTCGGCGTCGTCGACGAGCACGGCGTCGACGCCCGCCTCCCGGTAGCAGCGGTCGAGCGCCGCGAGCAGCACGCTCTTGCCGTACCCGCCGGGGGCGACGACGGCGAGCCGCAGCGGCGCGGCCGGTTCGGCGGCGACGCGGTCGAGCAGCCGCCGCGCCGCCGGGTGCACGGGGATGGTGCGAAGCGGGGGGACCTGCATGAGCAGTGTGTTCAACAGTGACCTTCACCGGAGGGGGCGCAGTGGCTCGGGGCGGGGGTGGGCGGAGCGGGGGGACCGGCGTTGGCTTCGCGGGCGGTGAGGGTGATCGCCCCGGCCGAAACGGCCGCGGCGAGCACCAGGATCGCCGCGGCGAGGGGGCGCCGGCGCCGGAACAGGTTCAGCGGGCTGCTGCGCTCGGGCAGTTCGAACGGGGTGATCTCGACCGGCGGCCGGGGTGGCCGCTCGCCGAGCTCACCGAGCGTGTCCACCTGGGGGAGCAGGGTGGTTTCGACGGCGGGGGGTTCCTGCGGCGTCCCCCGGCCGTCGGCGCGCAGTGCGGCGAGGGCGGCTGCGCCGAGCGCGGCGGTCGCTGGCGGAACCGGTCCCGCGAACATCGGGCACGGCGGCCGGGCCGGCAGCGCGTGCGGGGGGACGTCGCCGCAGAAGACCACTCCGGCGAGGCCCTTCGGCGACGTCGAGGCCGCGCCGGCGAGGGCGAACAGGGTGCTGAGCGCGGCCGCCGGTGCCACGCCCTCGGCGCTCGCGCCGAGCTGCCAGCCGCTCGCGCCGGACGCCGTCGCCAGGGTGACGTTCACGCCGTCGGCGCCGAACTCGCACACCCCGGCGACCTGGGCGCCGGGACCGGGGACGGGCAGGTGCGCGCCCAGCGCGGCGATCGGGCCCGGGACCAGCGTGACGTCGGGGAACCCGGCGTCGGCCAGTGCCCGCCGCAGCACGTCACGGCGATAGCTGCCCCAGTCGCCGGGGTGGGTGAGCACCAGGTGGTGCGGGGCACCGCCGAAGAGGTGTGCGGCGTGCTCGGCGATCCCTTCGACGAGCACGGCGGTGAGCGTTTCGGGCGGGAACGGCTCCCCCTCGACGAGCATCGGCACGTCGTCGCCGATCCGCCGGTGGAAGCCGGTGAGCAGCCGGGACGGGACGCCGGCGCCCGCCTGCGCGGCCGCGTCGCCGGTGAGCAGGTACCCCTCGTCGTCGAGGAACAGCGCGGACGCCGCGGCGGGGGATCGCTCACCCAGCCAGAGGGGTTCGGGCTCGCCCCAGCCGGGGCCTTGACGCCGGCAGGTGGCGGCGTGGGTCCGTCCCTGTGCCACATCGATCCCGAGGACGTAGGGCAACGGCGCTTCCTCCTCACCTCGTGGGGCCGAACAGGGGCAGGGAATCCCCCTAGGGCTCGGGGCATCCTCACCCAAACGGGTTAGTCAGGCAAGGGTCTGGAGGGATTTAACCCAACTGAGCGCGTCTCTGTTGAGCCCCTAACTCCCTAACGATGACATATCGATCCCCTATCGGCTGACCAGACTGCGACTCGGAGTGATCCCCGATGTGCGCTGGGGGACGGTCTCCCTACCTTGATGTCGGAGCACCGGTCCTTGCGGCCGTTGCCGTCCCCCGAACCACCGGATCTGGAGAAACCCCATGGACTCCGTGCAGACGTTGCACGACTTCGCCCTCAACCTGCTCAACGACCCGACCGCGCTGGCGGCCTTCGGGACGGACCCGCAGGGCGTCCTCGCCGCCGCCGGTCTCGGCGACGTCAGCGCCGCCGACGTGCACGAGGTCATCCCGCTGGTGCTCGACTTCGTGCCGGTCGACAGCCTCCCGGCCGTGGGCGCGCTCCCGGCCGTCGGCGACCTCTCCTCGGTCGGCACCGACGCGGTCGGCATCCAGGGTGCGATCGACCAGCTCACCGCCCTCACCTCGGGTCTCGGCCTGCCCGCCACCTCGGCTCTGCCGGTCGTCGGCGAGCTGGGCACGGGCGAGCTGCCGGTCGTCGGCAACCTCGGCCTGCCCGCCGTCGCGGGCGTGGGCTCGCTCCCGGTCGTGAACGACCTCACCAACACCGCCGCCGGCGTGACCGCGCTGGCCGGCGACCCGACCGGCGCCTTCGGTGCCGCGGGCGACCTCGGCTCGAGCCTGGACGCGGTCCAGGTGGCCGGCAACCTCGTGTACTCGGTCACCGACGTCGACCACAGCGCCGCCGTCGGCGCGGTCGGCGAGGTCAGCGGCCTCGGCGAGAGCGTGCTGGGCAACGTCTCCAACAACGCGACCGCCCCGGTCTACGAGGCCACCTCGCACGTCGGCGACGTCAGCGGTGACCTCACCCACACCGTCAACTCGGTCGTGGGCAACGTCGGCGACTTCTCCGGCATCCTCAAGGGCGCCGGCGACCTCGACGTGCAGCACGTCACCGGCGAGGTCACGAACGCCGTCCACGGCCTCGGTGGCGTCACCGACACCGTGACCTCCGTCACCGGCCTCAACGTGGACCACAACGTCGCGGGCCAGGTCGGCGACGTCGTCAGCGGCAACGGCTCGGCCGTCCACGACGTGGTCTCCAGCGTCTCCGACATCAGCCACAACGCGCTGGGCAACCTGCACATCGGTGACATCGCGTCGCACAACGACATCCACATCGGGCACTGATCCCCGAACGCCTCACAGGTGCCCGTCCCGCGGTCTGGGTGCGACCGCGGGACGGGCACCCGGTGTGCGTACGGGGAGTGAACCGGGGAAACTCCTTGGCTGTGAACGCCCCTGCTTGGCTCGAAGTGCTCAACGAGACCCTGGACGCGTGCCGCACGCACGGCCGCGCCGATCTCGCCGAGCGCCTGCGCAGACGCCGCGACGCCCCGTCCGGGCAGACCCGGCTCGGCGTGCTCGGCTTCCCCAAACAGGGCAAGGGATACCTGCTCAACGCCGTGCTGAACGCGCCGGTGTGCGCGGTCGGCGACGCCGCGACCCCCGCCGTGCCCACGGAAATCACCTACTCGCCCGAACCCGCCGCGACCCTGGTCGGCCGGTCCCTCGAACGGATCCCCGTCGCGGTCGAACGGCTCACCGGCGAGCTCGGCGCCCGGCCCGCCGGCACGCTCAGCCGGGTCGAAGTCGGTGTGCCGCGCGAACTCCTCTCGGCCGGTCTCGTCCTGGTCGACACCCCGCCGGTCGGTGACCCGCGGTCACCGCGGACCGCCGCCGCGCTGGACTTCCTCGCCGAAGCGGACGCTGTGATCATCGTCTCGGACGCGACCGCGCCGCTGAGCGCCGCCGAACTCGCGCTCGCACGGCATGTGCGTACTTGGTGCCCGCATGTCGTGTTGGCGCTCACGAAGATCGACGCCAGCCCCGGGTGGCGCGCGGTCGCCGAACGTGACCGCGGCATGCTCGCCGAAGCGGGAGTCGACGCGCCCGTCTTGCCGGTTTCGGCCGTTGTGCGCCAAGCCGCCGCGAAGACCGGTGACGCGGATCTCAACGCCCGCTCGGGATTTCCCGAGCTGCTGGGCTGGATCGCCGAGCAGGCCGCGCGGCCGCCCGAGCAGTCCCGCGCGCTGCTCGCAGCGGTGGGCGTGCGCGCCGCCGCCGCCGAACTGGTCGAGTCGCTGCGCGACCGCGTTGATGCAGGCGCCCAAGACGCCGGGCTCGGCCAGGCCGCGCTGCTGCAGCGGGCGCAACGCCGCGCCGACGACCTGCGGCGGCAGAACACCCGGTGGCAGAACCTGCTTTCCGACGAGATCACCGACCTGCTGTCCGACGCCGAGTACGACCTGCGCGAGCGGACCCGCAAGATCGTCAACACCATCGACCGGACCTTCGACGAGGGCGACCCGGCGAAGGTGTGGGACGAGTTCGCGCCGTGGCTGGACAACGCGCTGGCCGAGGCCGTCGACACCAACTACACGTGGCTGGCCGACCGGGCGGAGTGGATCGCGCAGGCGGTCGCCGCGTGCTTCGGCGCCCAGTACGACCGCGCGCTGCCCGACCTGCGGCTCGACGGCTCGGGCGTGGAAGACCTCGACGAGGTCCTGCGGCCGAAGATCGAGAAGTTCAAGATCGGGCAGCAGGCCTTCACCGGGCTGCGCGGGTCGTACGGCGGTGTGCTGATGTTCGGCCTGGTCACCAGTCTCGCCGGGCTGCCGCTGATCAACCCGGTCTCGCTCGGCGCCGGCGCGGCGTTCGCCGCGAAGACGATCAAGGACGAGGGCGGGATGCGGCTGCAGCGCCGCCAGGCCGTCGCCAAGCAGGCCGCCCAGCGGCACGTCGACGACGTCTTCCTGCGGTTCGGCAAGGAATCCCGCGACGCGATCCGCGTCGTGCAACGACGGCTGCGCGACCACTTCACCGGGCTGGCCGAAGAACTCGCCGACGAGCTGACGCGCGAACGCGAGACGATCCTGGCCGGCACGGCCGAGCGCGAGCGGCGGACCGGGCACATCCGCCGTGAGATCGACCGGCTCGCCGGGCTGCACCAGCGCGCGGGCGAGCTCGGCACGATCGCCGGGCGGCAGCAGCGGCGGGAGCTTTCGGCGTGACCCGGGACGTCCGCGACCTCCTGCACGCCGCGGCCGGGCTCTACCGGGACGACCCGCGTGCTTCGGCGCTCCTGCACGACTGCCTGAACCGGCTGGAGCAGCCCCTGCGCGTCGCGTTCACCGGCGCGCCGTCGGCGGGGAAGACGACGCTCGCCGCCGCGCTGGGCGAATGGCCGACGCGCGCGCTGCGCGACCTCGTGCTGCTGGACGATCCCGGCCCGGGCGACGACGTCCCGGACGCGACGGTCCGGCTGGTCCGCCACCTCGAGCCGGACGAGCTCGCGGCGGCGCACCAGCCGGGCGGCTCGGCGTTCGCGCGGCAGAGCGCGGTCAACTCCGTGCTGGTGCTGTCGCGGGCGGACGAGGTCGGCGCGGGCCGGATCGATGCGTTGCTGACCGCGAAGCAACTCGCGCGGCGCGCGTGGCGCGAAGACCCGCTGTGCACCGGGTTCCTGGGCGTGATCGCCGTCGCCGGGCAGCTGGCGTACGGCGGCCGGTCGTTGCGTGACGACGAGTTCGACCTGCTGGCGGCGTTCGCCGCGGTGCCGCGCGAAGAGCTGGAACGGCACGTGCTTTCGGTGGACTCGTTCACCGATCCGGCGTTCCCGGGCCCGATCCCGGTCGAGACGCGGCGGTCGCTGGTGGTGCGGTTCGGGATGTTCGGCGTCCGGCTGGCCCTCACGCTGATCCGCACCGGCTGTGACGACCGCGTCAAGCTCTCGGCGGAACTGGTGCGCCGCAGCGGTCTCGGCGAACTGCGGGACACTCTGGCCGGCTGTTTCGTGGCACGGGCCGAGGCGCTGAAGGCGCGTACCGCGATCATCCGGCTGGAGGCGTTGCTGGCGGCCCAGCCCCGCCCGGGCGGCGACCGCCTGGTGTCCCGGGTGGAGCGCTTCGCCGCGGCTGCGCACGACTTCCGTGAACTGCGCCTGATCGCCGACATCCGCGGCGGCCGGACGGCGTTGTCCGGCGAGCCGGCGGAGGAGGCGGTCCGGTTGCTGGGCGCCCAGGGCACGGCGCCGGCGGACCGCCTCGGGCTGGAACCGGACGCGGACCCGGGCGAGATCTACGACGCGGGCCTCGACGCGTTGCGGCGCTGGCGGCACGAAGCGGAGCGACCGGACCGCCCGCACCCGGAACGCGCCGCGGCGCACGTGGTCGTCCGGTCGGCCGAGGGACTGCTGGCGTTGTTCGGTTAGAGAACCGCGGTCGCTTCGATCTCGACCAGGTGTTCGGGGACGTCCAGCGCCGCGACCCCGATCAGCGTGGCCGGCGGGCTCGCCTTGGTGTCCAGCTTCGCGGTCGCCCGGGCGATGCCGTCCAGCAGCGCGGGCATCTTGTCCGGCGTCCAGCCGGCGACGTAGAACGTCAGTTTCGCGACGTCGTCGAACGAGCCGCCGGCCCCGGCCAGTGCGGTGCCGACGTTGAGGTAACTCCGCTCGACCTGCGCGGCGAGGTCGCCTTCGCCGATCGTCTTGCCGTCGGCGCCCCACGCGACCTGCCCGGCGACGAAGACCAGCTTCGTCCCTTCGGCGACCGCGACCTGGTGGTAGACGTCGATTTCGGGCAGCCCAGCGGGGTTCACCAGGGTGACAGCCATGTTCTCCTCCGTGATCTCTTGTGGTTACCCAGGAACCATAGGAGAGTGTGCGCTGACATGGAAGAACGCACTTTCCAGTGACAGGGGAACCTGATGGTGACCAAGCAGGACACGGACCTTTCCCGCGCGGATTCGCTGGCGCGCGAGATCTTCTCCGACGTCGCCAACAAGTGGGCGTTCCTGATCATCGAGACCCTCGGCGAGCGCACGCTGCGCTTCAGCGAGCTGCGGAACCAGGTCGAGGGCATCAGCCACAAGATGCTGACCCAGAACCTGCGCATGCTGGAGCGCAACGGCCTGATCCAGCGTGAGGTGTACCCGACCGTGCCGCCGCGCGTCGAGTACACCCTCACCGAGCCCGGTCAGGGCCTGCGCGCGACGGTCGACAGCATGTGCGGCTGGACCCAGCGGTACATCGAGGACATCGAAACCGCGCGGCTGCGCTTCGAAGGCTAGACCGGCTTTCCGTTCACCGTCACGTTCGAGAGCGTGACGTCCCGGGCGTTGCTGATCTGCGGCGCCGGGGTGTCGATGGTCGTGAACGAGCTGTTCGCCAGGCGGAACCCGGTCAGCGGGCTCTCCTCGGCCCCGCTGATCTTCAGCGCGAACGGCGAGTCGTCGAGGTGGACGTCACTGATCTCGATGTCGCGGATCACCGGCTGCACGATCGGGCCGTAGCCCGGGCCGGTGAGGCTGTAGTTCATGTCGACGAAGATCGCGCCGCGGTCGACCGGGCCGCCGGTCAGCCGGCGCACGTGGATGTCCGAGACGACCCCGCCGCGCCGCGGGTTCGTCTTGACGTACACGCCGTAGAACGACTTGTACGATGAACCGGCGTGGATCCGGTTGTCCTGCGCGAAGACGTTGCGCACCCCGCCGGACATCTCGCTGCCGACGGTGATCGCGCCCCAGCGGCCGTAGTAGTCGTTGTCCTCGATGACGATGTCCTCACTCGGCACGCCGACGCGGCGGCCGTCGGTGTCGCGGCCGGACTTGATCACCGTACCGTCGTCGCCGGTGTCGAACGAGCAGCCGTGGATGTGCACGTCCGCGCAGCTTTCCGGGTCGACGCCGTCGACCATCGCGCCGCGGGAGTAGATCGTCACGTTCCGGACCGTGACGTTGCGGCACAGCACCGGGTGCACCGTCCACATCGCCGGGTTCCGCAGCGCGACGCCCTCGACCAGGACGTTGCGGCAGCGGTAGAACTGGATCAGGTTCGGCTTGAGGAAGTGCTTGTCGCCGAACACCCGCTGCGCCACCGGGACGCCGTCGGCCGCCTGCTGCTGCAGCCGATCCCAGTCGGGGCCGCGTTTGCCGTCGAAGTCGAACCACGGCCCGGCCGCCGCGTTGCCGTCGATGGTGCCGGATCCGGTGATCGCGACGTCGGTCTGGTCGATCGCGTAGAGGAACGGCGAGTAGTTGTGGCACTCGATGCCTTGCCAGCGGGTGAACACCACCGGCAGGTACGACGCGGCGTCGCTGCGGAAGCGGATCGTGCCGAGCACGTGAAGCTCCACTTTGGACAGCAAATGGATCTTGCCGGTGCGGAACTTCCCGGCGGGCACCAGGACGCGGCCGCCGCCGGCGGCGTGGCACGCGGCGATCGCCGCCTTGAACGCGGGCGTGCAGTCGGCGGAGTTGTCGCCGACCGCGCCGTAGGAGCGGATGTCGAACACCCGGTCCGGAAACGACGGCGGCGTGATCCGGCCGAGGATCTCCGGCACGCGTGCCCACGGGTCGTCGGCGGCCGATGCGCTCGCCGGTCCGAACACCGCGCCGGCGGCCAGCAGGCCGCCCGCCGCGCCCGCGGCCTTGAGGAAGTCGCGCCGACTGGTCATCCGAGTCCTCCCGTGTCCGTCATACATCATGTACAGCATGCGATATGCCCGATAGTGCGGTCAAAAAAGTCCCGCTGACCGGTATTGACGCCCGGCGGGCCGTGGCGCACCATAGAGCAGTCTATGGCCACTGCGTCTATGACACAGTGCGGTCTATGGTCCAGCGCCGGCCCGAAGGGGACTCCCATGCCCGAAGACGTCCGCCCCCGGGTCCGGCTGTTCGGTGAGCTCGTGGCGCACTGGGCGCGGGAACGCCCGGCGGACACCGCGCTGATCTTCGGCGACCGGTCGTGGACCTGGGCGGAGTTCGACGAGCGGATCCGGCGGCTTTCGGGTGCGCTCACGGCCGCCGGGATCACCCGCGGCGACCGCGTCGCCTTCGTCGACAAGAACCACCCCGCCTGCCTGGAGACGACCTTCGCGGCGGCCGGGATCGGCGCTGCCAACGCCGTGGTCAACTGGCGGCTCTCCGGCGAGGAACTCGCGTACGTGCTCAAGGACGCCGGGGCGAAGATCGTCTTCGTCGGCGCCGAGCTGGTTCCCGCGCTCGACGCGATCCGCGACCGGCTGCCCGCGGTCGAACGCGTGGTGGTCGTCGGCGGGGACGCCGACGAGTACGAGTCCTTCCTGACTTCCGCCGAGCCGCACGCCGGGACCGGCGTCGACACCGACGACGGCGTCCTGGTCATGTACACCAGCGGCACCACCGGGTTCCCGAAGGGGGCGGTGCTGACCCATCGCAGCGTCCTCGCGCACGGCCTCGCCGCCGGGACCGCGTTCCCGATCGGTCCCGGCGACGTCAACCTGGTCGCGATGCCGCTGTTCCACGTCGGCGGCAGCTGTTACGCGGTTTCCGGGTTCCTCTACGGAGAGCCGTCCTATCTGACGCGCGAGCCGGACGCGGCGTCGCTGTTCGCGGCGCTGCAGGCCGGGATTACGCACGCCTTCCTGGTGCCCGCCGTCGTGGCCGGGATCGCGCAGGCCGGCGAGGCCGCGCTCACGGCGTTCTCCCGGCTGAGGTACCTCTGCTACGGCGCTTCGCCGATGCCGCTCCCGCTGCTGCGCACGGTGCTCGCCGCCTGGCCGGGCGTCAGGTTCGCCCAGGTCTACGGCATGACCGAGCTGTCCGGCGCGGTCACCGCGCTGGATCCGGAGGCCCACCGGGACGACACGCGCCCAGAACGGCTGGCCTCGGCGGGCACCGCACTGTCCGGAGTGGACATCCGGATCGCCGACCCGGTCACCGGGGAGGACACCGAGGTCGGCGAGGTCTGGGTCCGCACCGAGCAGCGGATGGCCGGGTACCTCGGCAAGCCCGAGGCGACCGCGGAGACCATCGTGGACGGCTGGGTCCGCACCGGCGACGTCGGGCGTCTCGACGACGGCGGGTTCCTGTTCCTCGAAGACCGCGTCAAGGACATGATCATCACCGGCGGCGAGAACGTCTACTCGCCGGAGGTCGAGCGGGTCGTGGCGGAGTTCCCCGGCGTCGCCGAGGTGGCCGTGATCGGTATCCCGGACGACCGGTGGGGCGAGCAGGTCAAGGCCGTCGTCGCCGGCGACCAGCTCGACGCGGAGAAAATCGTGGAGTTCTGCCGCGAGCGCTTGGCGCACTACAAGTGCCCGCGCAGCGTCGACGTCGTGGAGGCGTTGCCGCGCAACGCGACCGGCAAGATCCTCAAGCGTTCGCTGCGTGAACCCTACTGGCGGGACCGGGACCGGAACGTCTGATGCCGGCGGCGAACCGGCAGGCCTACTTCGCCAGCGCGCTCAAGGTGCTGGCGGAGCAGGGGTTCACCGGGCTGAACGTCGGCGCGCTGTGCCGCGACCTCGGGGTCACGAGCGGCTCGTTCTACCACCACTTCGGCGGCTGGCCGGGGTTCGTCGAGCAGCTGCTGGACCATTGGGAGAACCGGCAGGTGCTCATCCTGCACGAGGGCAGCTTCGGCACGGGCGGACCCGCGGCGGACTTCGCGGCGCTGATGGACCTCACGCTCGGGCTGCCCCACGAGGCCGAGGCCGCGATCCGGGCGTGGGCGATGAACGACGAGACCGTCCGCGCGGCACAGAACCGCGTCGACTCCGCGCGGCTGCGGACGGTCGGCAAGGCGGTCGCGGGCATCGTCGGCGACCGCGCCGTGGCCCGGACGCTGACCGCGCTCGGGATGGCGATGCTCGTGGGGCACCAGCAGCTGGCGTCGGCGGGCGAGCACGGCGAGCTGACGGCGCTGCTGGGGGAGTACACGCGGCTGGTGCACTCCCGCGCGAGCCAGGTGCGGACTAGGCGTTGCCGAGCACCCGCGTCACCGTGATCTCCAGGACCACCCGCTGCGGGTTCGGCTTGGGCTGCCGATAGCGGGCGGCGTACCGGTTTTCGGCGTCCCGCACGGACTCCGGGTCGTCGCGCAGCACCGCGCGTCCCTCCAATGTGGACCACTTCGGGCCGTCGAGCTGGCAGACGGCGACCGGGATGCCGCCGTCGCCCGCGGCGCGCACGAGCCGGGCCTTGACCGACGGCGCGAACGTGATCACCCGGGCGAGGCCCGCTTCGAAGTCGACGGTCACGCCGACCGCGACGACGTGCGGGGTGCCGTCCGGGCGGACCGTGGTCAGCGTGGCCAGCCGTCGCTCGGTCCAGAACGCGCGGAAGTCCGGGCCGCGGCCGTCGAGGTCGATCTTCATGGTGCCCACGCTAGTCCGTCCGGGTGCCCGGGCCGCGGGAGGACCCACGCACGGTGATAGTAAGGAAAGTTTCCTAACAGTCTTGACCTGGTCTTGAACCTTCTGTCAGGCTCTGATCACCTTCGCCGCAGTCAACGATGTCTTACGGAGGAGCCATGAAGAGAGTCGTCCGCGCGGTGGTGGTTTCGGCCGCGCTCGCCGCGGGGCTGCTGAGCGTGCCGACGGCCGCGTCCGCGGCCGGCACGCCGTACGTGCCGGGAACGCTGCGGCCTTCCGTCTCGCAGGCCACGCAGGATGCCGCGGTGCAGAAGTACTACGACTTCTGGAAGAAGAACTTCCTGACGACCAAGTGCGGCAGCGGCACCTACGCCGTGCTGTCCAAGGACGCCGACCACTCCTTCGTCGCCGAGGGCGAGGGCTACGGCATGACGATCTCGGCGATGATGGCGGACAAGGACCCGCAGGCGCGCTCGATCGTCGACGGGATCCTGAAGTTCGTGAAGGCGCACCCGTCGGTCAACAACAAGGACCTCCACGCGGCCGAGCAGGATTCGAAGTGCAAGAGCGTCAACGGCAGCGACTCCGCCACCGACGGCGACCTCGAAATCGCCTACGGCCTGTTGATCGCGGACAAGAAGTGGGGCAGTGCCGGGTCCGTCGACTACAAGGCCGAAGCCGTCCGGATCATCAACGCGATCAAGAAGAGCGAGGTGAGCGGCTCGACGAAGTTCACCGCGCTCGGCGACTGGGGCATCGACGACTCGAAGTACAAGAACAGCTCGCGCTCGTCGGACTGGATGCCGGGCCACCTGCGCGCGTTCGCCGCGGCGACGGGTGACAGCTTCTGGGACTCCGTCCGCACCCGCGCGGAGACGGCGGTGAGCCAGCTGCAGTCGTCGTACGCGCCGAACACCGGGCTACTGCCGGACTTCGTGGTCAACACGAACTCGACGCCCAAGCCGGCGCCGTCGAACTTCCTCGAGGGCCCGTACGACGGCAAGTACAGCTGGAACGCCTGCCGCGACCCGTGGCGTCTCGGCGCGGACGCGATCTCGGCTTCGGGCAGTGCGGCGGTGTCGCAGGTCCGCAAGATGAACACGTGGATCAAGTCGGCCACGGGCGGCGACCCGGCGAAGATCCAGAGCGGCTACTCGCTGGCGGGCTCGAAGACCGAAAGCGGTCAGCACCCGTGCTTCACGGCCCCGTTCGCGGTGGCGGCGATGACGGACCCGGGCAGTCAGGCGTGGCTGGACAAGCTGTGGACGGCGATCTCGACGTGGTCCCCGGACGCGACGGACTACTACGGAACAGGCATCACGGTCCAGGTCCTGCTCATCCTGACCGGCAACTACGTGGCCGCGTAGGGCAAAGTTCGTGAAGGCCACCTTGAGGAACTACAAGTTCCTCAAGGTGGCCTTCACGAACATCGGAAAAGAGTGTGCCCGGCGGGCTCAGCTGGGTTCGCGCAGTGGGAGCCCCGCGGCGCGGTAGATCTCGTCGATCACCGTCATCGTCTCCACCGCGTCCGCCGCCGACGTCTTGACCGGCTCGCCCTTCAGCACCGCCGCCGCGAACGCGTCCAGCTGGTACGCGTACGACGCCCGGCGCGGGAACTTCTCCGTGCGCCGCGTTTCGCCGACCCGGACGGAAAGCCGGTGGTAGGCCTGCGGGCCCACCGGGTTCAGCACCGCCAGCGAGCCGCGTGAGCCGATCACCTTCGCGCTGATCTTGAGCAGCGAGGACGACCACATCGAGCACTCGATCCGGCCCGTGTGGCCGGACGGGTACGCGAGCTCCGCCGTCATCGCCCGGTCGACCCGGGGTGAGCGCAGCTTCGCCGAAGCCGAAACGACCGAAGGGGTCTCGCCGCCGAAGATGCGGGCCATGTGGACCGCGTAGCAGCCCGCGTCCATCGTCGCGCCGCCCGCCAGGTCGTAGTTGTAGCGGATGTCCGAGAACTTGGGCAGCGGGAAGCACAACGCGGTCTCGACCCGCTGAAGCGAACCCAGCTCGCCCGACGCCACGATCTCCTCGACCCGCAGGGATAGGGGGTGGTAGCGGTAGTGGAACGCCTCCATCACCACGCGGTCCGAACCGGCGGCCAAGCCGGCGATCTCCCGCGCCTCCGCCGCGTTGGCCGTGAACGGCTTCTCGCACAGCACGTGCTTGCCCGCCTCGAGAGCGGCCCGGGTCCAGCGTCCGTGCAGGCCGTTCGGCAGTGGGTTGTAGACCGCGTCGATGTCCGGGTCGGCGAGCAGTGCTTCGTAGGACGAATGCACCCGTGGCACGCCGTGCTTGGTCGCAAACGCTTGCGCCCGCTCCGGGGACCGGGCCGCGACGGCCACGACCTCGACGTCGGCGTTCGATGCGGCGGGCTTGATCAAGGCAGCGGGGGCGATGCGAGCCGCCCCCAGGACGCCGATCCGCAGGCTCATGGCGCGAAGTTAGCACCGAATCGCGATTTCAACACATGGTTGACCTCTTCAACACTGAGTTGTAGCGTTCCGGCCAGTCGAACTGTGGAGGTCCGTTATGTCCCGTTCTCGTGTTGTGCAGGCGGGAGTGTTGCTCGCGAGCGTCGCCGTGCTGGTGACGGCTTGTGGTGGCGGTCCGGACGGTGCGGGCGGGACGTCGCAGGCCGCCGGCGCGCCCGCTTCGGGCATCCCGGACACCGCCGCCATCGTCCAGGGCGTGCAGAAGGACGCCCAGCTCAACGCGGCTCTGCCGGACACCGTCAAGCAGGCGGGCCTGCGCCTGGCCTCGAACCTGCAGTCCGCGCCCAACAACTTCTACGCCGCCGACGGCAAGACCCCGATCGGCTACGAGGTCGACCTCGCCAAGGCGATCGCCGCCAAGCTCGGCGTCACCGTGACCCACCAGGACATGGCGTTCGGCTCGCTCATCACCAGCCTCCAGTCCGGCCGCATCGACCTGACCATGGCCGGGATGAACGACACCAAGGCCCGCCAGGCCCAGATCGACTTCGTCGACTACTTCACCTCGGGCATCACGATCATGATCCGCAAGGGCAACCCGGACGGCATCACCGGGCCGGACACGCTCTGCGGCAAGAACGTCGCCGTCGTGCAGGGCACCAGCCACCAGAAGTTCGCCGCCGAGCAGAGCACCAAGTGCACCCAAGCCGGGAAGCCCGCGGTCACCGTCACCGCGACCGACAGCGACAACCAGAACCAGAACCAGCTGCGCACCGGCCGCGTGCAGGCCATCCTCAACGACCTGCCCAGCGCCGTCTACATCTCGCGGACGGCGGGCGAGGGCAAGTTCTTCGAGGTCGTCCCCGGCGAGCCGATCGACGGCGGCCCGTACGGTATCGGCGTCAACAAGGCCAACACGGCGTTGCGGGACTCCGTGCAGAAGGCGCTGCAGGCCCTGATCACCGACGGCACCTACGGCAAGATCCTCCAGGCCTGGGGCGTCGAGCAGGGCGCGATCAAGGAGGCCGCGGTCAATGGCGGGTCCTGAACCGCTTCCCATCGTCAGGCTGAGGCACTGGGGCCGCTGGGTCGCCGCCGGGATAATCCTCGCGCTGCTCGTGTTGCTGGGTATCGCGCTCGGCAACGCGCAGATCGCGTGGAACCAGGTCCCCGACTTCGTCTTCTACCGCATCATGGCGACCGGCCTGCTCAACACCGTCGTGCTGGCCGTGCTGTCGCAGGCCGTCGCGATCGTGCTCGGCATCGTCATCGCCCTGCTGCGGCGCAGCGCCAACCCGGTCGCCCGGTGGTTCGCCGCCGGGTACATCTGGATCTTCCGCGGCTTGCCCGTGCTGCTGCAGATCCTGCTCTGGTACAACCTGGCGCTCGTCTTCCCGGTGATCGACATCCCGTTCCTCGTCCACGAGCAGACGAACGTGCTGATCAGCGCGTTCACCGCCGCGTTCCTCGGCCTGGCACTCAACGAAAGCGCGTACATGGCCGAGATCGTCCGGGCCGGGCTGAACAGCGTCGACAGCGGGCAGGCCGAGGCGGCGAAGTCGATCGGCATGACGCCGGCGGCGACGCTGCGCCGGGTGGTGCTGCCGCAGGCCATGCGCGTGATCATCCCGCCCACCGGCAACGACTTCATCAACATGCTCAAGGGCACGTCGATGGCGTCGGTGATCGGCGTGACCGAGCTGATCCACGCGGCCAACAACATCTCGTCCAACAACCTCCTGGTGATGGAGACGCTGCTGGCCGCGGCCGTCTGGTACATGGTCGTGGTGACCGTCGCCGGCGTCGGCCAGCACTACCTGGAACGCGCGTTCGGCAACCCTGATCAGCTGGACCGCGGGCCGCTCGCCCGCGCGGGCAAGGCGTTGCGCGGCGTGCCGCTGGTGAGGAGTGCCCGTGTCTGAGCCGCTGCTGCGCGCCGTCGGCGTCCGGAAGTCCTACGGTCACACCGAAGTCCTCGGCGGGATCGACCTCGAAGTCCACAAGGGACAGGTCGTCTGCCTGCTCGGCCCGTCCGGCGCCGGGAAGAGCACGTTCCTGCGCTGCATCAACCACCTGGAGACCATCGACGCCGGCCAGATCTGGGTCGACGGCGAGCCGATCGGCTTCCGGCAGCGCGGTGGAAAACTGTACGAACTGCGCGAACGCGAGGTCGCCCGCCAGCGCCGTGACATCGGCATGGTGTTCCAGCGGTTCAACCTCTTCGCGCACCGGACGGCCCTGGAGAACGTCGTCGAGGGCCCGATCCGGGTACTCGGCGTCAAACCGGACGCTGCCCGCAAGCAGGGCCTCGAATTGCTGGATCGGGTGGGCCTCGGGCATCGCGGTGACGCCTACCCGGCGCAGCTGTCCGGCGGGCAGCAGCAACGCGTCGCGATCGCCCGGTCGCTGGCGATGAAGCCGAAACTGATGCTGTTCGACGAGCCGACGTCGGCCCTCGATCCGGAGCTGGTCGGCGAGGTCCTCGAGGTCATGAGTACGTTGGCGGGGGAGGGGATGACGATGGTCGTCGTGACGCACGAAATGAGCTTCGCCGCGGAGGCCGCCGACGAGGTGGTGTTCCTGGCCGACGGCGCCGTCGTCGAGACCGGTCCGCCGTCGGAGGTGCTGAGCGCGCCGAAGCACGACCGCACCCGGCAGTTCCTGGCGAGGATCCTCGCGTGACGCGGATTTCGCCCCGGTACCTGCTCCAGTTCGACGAGCCCGCCGGCTACCTCGACTTCGCCCGCTTCGGCCCGCCGTCGCACGCGGTCCTCGACACGACGGCCGCGCTGCTGCACCGGGCCACCACGGCCGGTCCGTCCACTGTGGACGAGCTGATGCGGCAGGAGGTCCGGGCCAAGGCCGCCGCGGCCCGGCTGTCCGGTTCGGACACCGACCACACCGTGCTGCTCCCGCACACCAGTCTGGGCCTGTTCCAGGCCGCGTTCCACAGCGTTGGCGAAGTCCTGGTGCCGGCGGCGGAGTTCCCGGCCAACACCTACCCGTGGGCCCGCGCCGAACAGGCTGGGCGCCTGCGTGTCCGCCGGCTGACCGGCGGTTACGTCACCCCCGGGCGGGTGGCGGCGGCGTTGACGCCGGAGATCACCACGGTGAGCGTCAGCGCGGTCGACTTCCGCACCGGCTACCGCGCCGACCTGGCGGCCCTGCGCGAGGTCGTCGGCGACCGGCTGCTGGTCGTCGACGCCATCCAGGGCTTCGGCGTGGCCGACGAGCCCTGGGAAGTCGCCGACGTCCTGGTCGCCGGCGGTCAGAAGTGGCTGCGCGCGGGCTGGGGAACCGGCTTCGCCGTGTTGTCCGACCGCGCCCTGGAACGGATGGATCCCGTGCTGTCCGGCTGGACCGGCGCCCGCGACCCCGGCCTGTTCGACGACGAGATCCACCCGCCGGACACGACCGCCCAGGCCTGGTCGCTCTCCAACCTCAGCCCGGTCACGTCCGGCGCGTTCGCCGAGGCACTGGAGCTGGTCGAGGAGGCCGGGGTCGGCGCCATCGCGGCGCGCATCGCCGAGCGGCTGGGCGAGTTCGAAGAGGTGCTGGCCGCCTGTGGCGCGGAGGTCGTCTCGGCGGTGGACCGGCGGGCCGGGATCCTGGCGTTCACCCTGCCCGGCCACCCCGCCGAGCAGGTCGGCGCGGCGTTGACGAACGCGGGGATCGCGGCGACCGTGCGGCCCGAGCACGTCCGGCTCTCCCCGCACGCGTCGACTGCCGAGACGACTTGCGCGGAGTTGCTCCGGGAAGCGCTCGAGACGTTGACCAAGCCACGCGAACCGCTGGTCGTCCCGGCCGCCGGCGCGACGACGCACGAGGTGCTCACCGCGCTGGTCCCGGCGATCCCGGGGCTGGCGGCGATGCTCGGGCCGGGCAACGAGGTGCTGCTGCACGACCTGAGCCGGCTGCCGGACTCGATCGTCGCCATCGCGGGTGACCTGACCGGCCGTAGCGTCGGCGGCCCGATGACCGACCTGCTGCTCGGCCTGGTCCGCCGCGGCACCACCCAGGACCTGACGAACTACCGCACGCACGGCCCCGACGGCCGCCCCATCCGCTCGTCGACGCTGTTCCTGCGTGACGCCGACGGGGTCGCGGTGGGCTGTCTGTGCGTCAACAGCGTCGACACGGCCGCTTCCGTTGGCGGCAACGGCGAGCCGGAGACTTTCCCCCCGGACGTCGACAGCCTCCAGCGGTTCCTCGTCGACCGTGCGGTCGCGAAGGCGGGAATCCCGGTGGACCTGATGAAGAAACGGCACAAGGCCGCTGTCGTACGGGAACTCGACGAAGCCGGTTATTTCCTCATCAAGGACGCGGTCGACCACCTGGCCGGGCGGCTCGACGTCACCCGGTACACGATCTACAACTACCTCAACGAGATCCGCGCCTGAGGCGTGCCCGAACGGACCTTGTCCGTGCGGCCGTCCGGGCGCACAGTGGCGCACATGAGCGAACCGGACACGCACCAGGCCCTGGTGCGGCTTGAAGCGGACGGCGAGGCGGACGCCGAAGAGCTCGACCTGCTCGCCCGCCGGCTGCGCGCCGAGCTGGGTGAGCTCGACGTCGACGTGCTGCCGGTCCCGGGCGAGCTTCCGCCGGGAGCGAAGGCCGCGGACCCGGTGACGATCGGGTCGCTGATGGTGGCGTTCAGCGCGGCCGGCGGCGTGTTCCCGGGGCTCGTCGAGACCCTGCGCGAGTGGCTCGGCAGGCAGGGCGGCCGGCACAAGATCAAGGTGACGATCGACGGTGACACCGTCGAGCTGGAACGGGCGACGTCGGCCGAGCGCCGGCAGCTGATCGAGGCCTTCGTCCAGCGGCATGGCTAGCCGACACGCGCTGCTGATCGCGACCGAGGCGTACACCGACCCGGCACTGCGGCGGCTGACCGCGCCCGGCGGTGACGCGCGGGCCCTGGCCGACCCGAAGGTTCCTTTCATCCAGGCGGGGGTGCTTGCCGTCCTGATGTCGTGGTCCTCGTCGGCGGTGTCGCGAACGGCTGGATCTTCGTCCTGCTCCTGGTGCTTTTCGCGTTCTTTCTCGGCCGCCTTTCTCGGCCGGGGGCTGTTCCTGCTGGCCCGGCAGTCCAAATAGGGACGGTTTCCACCTTTCGTAGGGCATTCGAGGCTGGACCGCCGTTTGCCGTCCCCGGAAGCCGCGTGCGGGACTAGGGTTCACCCGCTCGATGCAGGAGCCGAAAGGGGAGAAAACAGTGAGACGTGCCGTTTTCGCCGTGGTGGCCGCCGCCGCGGTGGCGTCCGCGCTCGTGGCCGCACCGGCCGCGACCGCCGCGCCCGCGGCCTTGGCGACGATCGCCTGGGGACCGTGCACCAACCCCACTCTGGTCGCCGCCGGCGCCGAATGCGGGTACCTCGCGGTGCCGCTCGACTACCGCAAGCCGGCCGGTGAGCAGGTCCAGCTCGCCGTCAGCCGCGTCAAGCACAAGGTCCCGGACGCGCAGTACCAGGGGGTCATGCTGACCAACCCGGGCGGCCCCGGCGGCTCCGGGCTGCTGCTGGCCACCCGCGGCCCACGCGTGCCCAACCACGCCGGTGACGCCTACGACTGGGTCGGCTTCGACCCGCGCGGCGTCGGCTCCAGCAAGCCCGCGCTGAGCTGCGACCCGAACTACATGGACTACAACCGGCCGCAGTACGTGCCGTTCACCCCGCAGCTGGAGCGGACCTGGCTCGACCGGTCCAAGGGGTACGCCGAGGCGTGCGCGAAGAACAACTCGCGCGCCCTGCTGGAGAACATGAAGACGACCGACACGGTCAAGGACATGGACTCCATCCGGAAGGCGCTGGGCCGGCAGCAGCTGAACTTCTACGGCTACTCCTACGGCACCTACCTCGGCCAGGTCTACGGCACGCTGTTCCCGCAGAACGTGCGCCGGATGGTGCTCGACTCCACGGTCGACCCGCGCGGCGTCTGGTACGGCGACAACCTCGACCAGGACGTCGCCTTCGACAAGAACATCCTCATCTGGTTCGGCTGGGTCGCCCAGCACGACGACGTCTACCACCTCGGCAAGACGCAGGCCGCGGTGCGGCGGGTCGTCAACGAGCAGCTGCTCAAGGCGTCGTTCAACCCCGCCGGCGGCGTGATCGGGCCGGACGAGATCCTCGACGTCATCCAGCAGGCTTCGTACTACCAGCTGCGGTGGACACTCCTGGGCGACGCGCTCTCCCGGTTCGTCAACAAGGGTGACTGGCAGAACTGGAAGACGCTCTTCGAGGCCTTCGGCGGCCGCGGAGACGACAACGGCTACGCCGTGTACCTCGCCGTGCAGTGCACCGACGTCCAGTGGCCGCAGAGCTGGCACCAGTGGAAGCGCGACAACTGGCAGACCTTCGCCAAGGCGCCGTACTTCACGTGGCAGAACGCGTGGTTCAACGCGCCCTGCCTGTACTGGCCGGCGAAGGCGGGCAAGCCGACGAAGGTCGACGGCCGGGGCGTGCCGAGCGTCCTGATGATCGACGAGACGCTCGACGCGGCCACGCCGTACGAAGGCAGCCTCGAGGTCCGCAGCCGCTTCCCGGGCGCGTCGCTGATCGCGGAGCCGGGTGGCACCAGCCACGCGATCACCCCGCGCGGCAACGCCTGCGTCGACAACAAGATCGCCGACTACCTGGCGACAGGCGCGCTCCCGGCCCGCAAGCCGGGCCGCACGGCCGACGTCGAGTGCGCCCCGCTGCCGCAGCCGACGCCATCGACGCCATCGGCGCCGACGGCGGCCGCGGCTCGTGCCGACAGCGGTCTCGTCGCCGGGCGGTTCGCCGGCTGACCTGCGGTAACCGCTGAAACGGGGTGTCGGGCGCGTAGTCCGGCACCCCGTTTTCGTCGCGGTGCACTTTGAATCCGAGCGAAGTTTGTGTTACAAAGTTCGCAGCGACTTTGCGCTGCAAAGTCCACGAACGGAAGGAGGCGCCATGACTGGGGGACCGGCGTTCGCGCTCCACGGCCTGACCAAGCGGTTCGGCCGGGTCACGGCGGTCGACGGCGTGTCCGTCGATGTCGCGCCCGGCGAGGTCGTCGCGCTGCTCGGGCCGAACGGCGCGGGCAAGTCGACCACCGTCGACATGCTGCTCGGCCTGACCGAACCGGACGCGGGGGAGATCACCGTCGCCGGCGGCACCCCGCGCGAAGCCGTCGACCGGGGCGTCGTCGGCGCGATGATGCAGAACGGCGCGCTGCTGCCGGACGTCACCGTCGGCGAGATCGTCGGCCTGGTCGTCTCGACGCACGCCCACCCGCTGCCCGCGAGCGAGGTGATCGCCCGCGCGGGCCTCGGCCACCTCGTGAAACGCCGCTGCGGCAAGCTTTCCGGCGGCGAACGGCAGCGCGTCCGGTTCGCGCTCGCGCTGGCCGGCGACCCGCGGCTGCTCGTGCTCGACGAACCCACCGCCGCGATGGACGTCGACGGCAGGCGGGCGTTCTGGGCGGCCATCCGCGAGTTCGCCGCCGCCGGCCGGACCGTCCTGTTCGCGACGCACTACCTCGCCGAAGCCGAGGACTACGCCGACCGCGTCGTGCTGATGCGGCACGGCGCCATCGTCGCCGACGGCGCGGTCGCCGAGGTGCGGGCCGCCGTGTCCGGGCGGGTGCTCAAGGCCGCCGTGCCGGGAGCCACCGAGGCCGACCTGGCAGCGCTCCCCGGCGTCACCAGCGTCCAGCTGCGCGCCGGCCGAGCCGAACTCGCCTGCGCCGACTCCGACGCCGCGATCCGCGCCCTGCTGGCGCGGCACCCGCTGGCGGCCGACATCGAAATCACCGCGCTCGGCCTCGAAGAGGCTTTCCTGGCGCTGACCGCCGAGGAGGCAGCCGCGTGAACACCACCTACCTGAGCCTGGAGATCAAGCGGATCCTCCGCAGTCCCCAGTTCACGATCTTCACCATCGGCATGCCGGTGGCGATGTATCTGCTGTTCGGTGCCATCTGGGGTGACGCGATCCTGCCCGGCGGCCTGCACTCGAGCACGCAGACGATGGTCGGCATGGCCGCGTACGGCGCCAGCGGCGGCGCGCTGTTCACCGGCACCCGGGTGGCCCAGGAACGCACCGACGGCTGGCAGCGGCAGCTGAGGCTCACGCCGATGCGCGGGCCCGGCTACCTGGTCGTCAAGGTCGCTTCGGCGATGGCCGTCGCCCTGCCGGTGCTGCTGGCGATCTTCTTCGTCGGCTTCCTGCGCGGCGAGCCGCTGACCTTGGCCGAGTGGGGCAGGCTGCTGGTCTTCCTGTGGGCGGCCACCCTGCCGTTCGCCGTCCTCGGCCTGGCCATCGGCCTGTTCGGGAAGGGCGACACGGTCGGCGCGGTCACCGGCGCGCTGATGATGCCGCTGGGCCTGCTCGGCGGGCTGTGGATCCCGCTGGAGTTCCTGCCCGGCTGGATGTCGACGCTGGCGCACTTCATGCCGACCTACTGGCTGCGCCGCGTCGGCCTCGACCCGCTGACCCACACCTCCGGGACGTGGGTCGCGACGATCGTCCTGGCGGGCTGGCTGGTCGTGCCCGCCCTGATCGTGGTGCGCCGGTTCCGGCTGGACACGGCCCGGCTGTGAATGCCTGTTGCCGATCCGGCCAAAAGCAGGCCGGCACCCGAGCGGGACGCGACTGTTGATACGGGCCGATCAGGCCGTGACTGTGGTCGGATCGGCAACGAATGGCAGAGTATCTTCCGTGCAGCGTTGAGGGGTCTGCACGGGAGGAGGGCGAAAAAGGTGGACGACGAACCGTTGTCGGCGGCGGAATCGCTGAACCTGATCGCCCAGCAGAACCGGCGGACCCGCCGGGAACTGGGCGGGGGCCCGGCGCGGATGCTCGCCGCCTGGGCCCTCGCCTGGATCGTCGGCTGGGGCTTCACGTACGTCACGACGCTGCCCGGCGTGGACGTGCCCGGCTGGGTCGCCGGCGGCATCGTCGTCCCGCTGCTGTTCCTCGGCGCCGTCGCCTACACGACCTACACCAGCATCCGCTCCGGCCGGGGGATCCGCGGCCCGTCGCGGACGGTCGGCGCGATGTACGGCTACGGCTGGGCGCTCTCCTCGATCGGGCTGATGGTCGTCGACATCCGGATCACGCGGTTCCAGGCGCTGTCGGTCGATCAGGTGTCGCTGCTGTGGACCGGCACGTGGCTGCTGCTGACCGGCGTGATGTACCTGGCGGGCGGCATGGTGTGGCAGGACAGGCTGATGTACGGCCTCGGCGCGTGGATGATCGTGTCGGCCGCGCTGAGCGTGCTGGTCGGGTACCCGGCGAACTTCCTCGTGCTCACCGTCTGCGGGGGCGGCGGGTTCCTGCTCGGCGCGATCGTCTACTTCGTGCGCGAGAAGACCGGTCGATGAACGAACTGCCGCAGCTGGACCCCGTCATCCACGCCCAGGCGCGGCTGCGGGTCACCGTCGCGCTCGCCGGGCTGCGCACCGGCGACCAGATCACCTTCCCGCGGCTGCAGCAGCTCCTGGACATGACGGCCGGCAACCTCTCGACGCACCTGCGGAAGCTCGAGGACGCCGAGTACGTCGAGATCACCAAGGCCTACGAGCACCGCACGCCGGTCACCCTGGTCCGGCTGACCGCGGCCGGCCGGGCCGCGTTCGAGAGCTACACCAAGGCGCTGCACCAGCTGCTGGACGCCACCGGCGGGGACTGACGTGGCCCGCTGGGTGATCCACCTCGACCTGGACGCCTTCTACGCCTCGGCCGAGCAGCTCACCCGCCCGACACTGGCCGGGCGCCCGGTGCTCGTCGGCGGCACCGGGCCACGCGGCGTCGTCGCCGGCGCGAGCTACGAGTCCCGGGTCTTCGGCATCCGCTCGGCGATGCCGATGTCCCAGGCACGGCGGCTGCTCCCGGCCAACGGCGTGATCGTGCCGCCACGGTTCCGCGTGTACGAGCGGCTCAGCCAGGACGTCTTCGCCGCCGTCACGGCGGTCGCGCCGGTGCTCGAGAAGATCTCCCTCGACGAGGCTTTCGCCGAGCCGCCGCAGCTCGTCGACGCGTCCTTCGACGCGGTGACGGAGTTCTGCGCTTCGTTGCGCGCGCGGATCCTCGCGGAAACCGGCCTGGTGGCGTCGATCGGCGCGGGCAACGGCAAGCAGATCGCGAAGATCGCCTCCGACGAGGCCAAACCGGATGGGCTGCTGGTCGTGCCGCAGGGCACCGAACGGGAGTTCCTCGCGCCACTGCCGGTGCGCGCGCTGTGGGGCATCGGCCCGGTCGCCGAAGGCAAGCTGCGGTTCATCGGCGTCCAGACGCTCGGGCAGCTGGCGGCACTGTCCGAACAGGACGCCGTCGCCACGCTCGGCGGCGTGGTCGGCCGCGACCTGCGGCGGCTCGCGACCGGCGCCGACGACCGCCCGGTGGCGGGCCGCGCCGAAACCAAGCAGGTCAGCGCCGAAACGACGTTCGACATCGACATCATCGACCTGGCCACGCTGCGGACGGAGGTGCGCCGCATCGCCGCCGGCGCGCACCAGCGGCTGCTCAAGGCCGAGCGCGTCGCCCGGACGGTGGTGATCAAGCTGCGGCACACCGACATGCACACGGTGACCCGTTCGGAGACGATCTCCGCCCCGACCGACGACCTGGCCGAGCTGGCCGCGACCGCCGAGCGGCTGCTGCTCGACCCGGCGGAGTTCGGCGGCATCCGGCTGGCGGGCGTCGCCTACAGCGGGCTTTCGGTACCGCACCAGGACGCGCTGTTCAGCCTGGCCGCCCCTTCGGTGTCCTCGACGGTGGTCTCCGCGGCGCCGGCCGCCGCACCACCGCCGTCGACGTGGCGCCAGGGCGACGACGTCGTGCACGAGGAGTTCGGCACCGGCTGGGTCCAGGGCGCCGGCCACGGCCGCGTGACGGTCCGGTTCGAGACCCGCTCGAGCGGCCCGGGTGTGGCGAGGACGTTCGAGCAGGCGGATCCGGCCCTGCGCCGCGGCGACCCCGGCGACTGCCTGAAGTGAGCATCGACCGGCCGGGTGTGACATTCTGGGTAGCCGTGTCGCCGAGGGGGTGGTCCGTGTCGTGGGAAGCGGCCGAGCTGGTCCGGCGCGCACCGGCGGTGATCTTCGACTGCGACGACACCGTGCTCGCCACCGCGCGGACCCGCTGGCGGCTGCTGATCAGGACCGCCCGGACGTTCGGCGTCACGCTCACCGCCGAAACCATCGTCGCGGCGTGGGGACTCCCGTTCGACCGGTTCGTCGCGACGATCGTGCCGTCCGTCGATCCGGGCGCTTTCGTCCGGCGCTACCGGCTCGCGATGCGCGTCAACCGCCCCCGGCCCACGAAGGGCGCGCCCGAACTGCTCGCGCGGCTGGCCGCCCGGGGGACGCGGATGGAGATCCTCACGTCCAGCAGCCGCGCGCTGATCACGCAGGACCTGGACGCCGTTGGCCTCACGCCGTACTTCGCGTGGATCCACGGCCACGAGGAAACCCCGTTCCACAAACCGGATCCGCGGGCGCTCGACGTCGTCGTCGAGCACCTGGACCGCGCCGGTTACGCGCGCGAGGAACTGGTCTACATCGGAGACAGCATCCGCGACTTCCGCGTGGCGTCGGCCCGGTCGGTGGCGTTCGTGGCGGTGCTCAGCGGCATCGAACCGGCGGCCGACTTCGTGGCGGCGGGCCTGGGCGCCGAGTGGATCGTCGCCGACCTGACGCAGCTGCTGACGGACTGAAGGGGGCTTCCCGCGCCGGAAGCCCCCTCCGGCTCACGAGGCCGAACAGCCCTGGAGCTTCGCCACCTGCTGACCCGCCAGCAGGAACGCGCCCACGCCGTAGGCCGCGGTGTCCGCCGGCTTCGCCGTGGCCGGACGGTCGCCGACCGGCTGGACGTAGCCGACCAGGCCGCTCGGCTGCAGGGCCTTGGCCGACAGCGCCGTCCACGCCTTGTCGACCACCGGGCGGAACCGGGTGGCGTCGAGGATGCCCGCGTTGACGCCCCAGCCGATGCCGAACGTGAAGAACGCCGTGCCGCTGGACTCCGGGCCGCCGTGGTCCCACGGGTTCAGCAGGTCGGAGTTCCAGAAGCCGTCGCGGCGCTGGACCAGAGCCAGCGTGGACGCCATCTTCTTGAACACCCGCAGGTACTCCGGCCGCCGCGGGTCGTCCGCCGGGAGGACCTGCAGGACCTTCGTCAGCGCCGCCAGGGCCCAGCCGTTGCCGCGTGACCAGAACACGCCCGAGCCCTTGAACCGCGCGTCGCGGTACCACAGGCCCGTGAATTCGTTGAACAGCTTGTGCTCGGAGTACGAGAAGAGCTGCTGCATGGCGTCCAAATAGGACGGATCGTGGTCGATCAGGCTCATCCGGGCGAACGACGGCATCGCCATGTTCAGCGCGTCGACGTAGTTCCAGTAGTCGCGGTGTCCCGCTTGGACGGAGGCGACCTCGTCCTTGATCCGCGTGCGGATCGATTCGAGCGAGATTTCCGGGTGGAAGTACGTGTACAGGTCGAGGTACGCCTCGCCGGCGGCCTGGTTGTCCGGGAAGAACGGCCGCTTCGGATCGGCGGGCAGCTGGTAGTTGTTCGCCTGCGCCCAGGGCAGTGTCTTGTGGTTCGACTGGCCGGTGGTCCGGACCAGCGCGAGGTTGCCGACGTGGAACGTCGCGTTCTGCCAGTCCGGCGCGGCGAGGTTCGTCCCGTTGGCGACCCAGTAGTTGCCCGCGGCGACCATTTCGTCCGAGACGGCGCATTCAGCTGGTGCCGCCATCGCCACTGTCGCCGGCAGCAGCCCGCTTGCCAACGCCGCGGCCGCGAGCACGCCGAAACCACGAATTCCCGGGAAACGCATGAAAGCGTCCTCCTCAGCACGTCATGGCGGCGGTCATCCGCAGCGAGTGAAGCGCGTCCCGGTGGACGTGTCAAGGTACCGATCAGCGGTACGCTGCAACGGTTTCCAGCAATCGGCGGGCCGCGGACTCGGCGCCGTCGGCGTTCTTCGCCAGCACCAGCGTCAGCACGCGGGAATGCGCGACGAGCGTGTCCGCAGGTTCGCCCTGTGCCCGCAGGGCCGCCACCACCGGCACCTGCAGCTGGGCGATCAGCGCGTTCCCCGAGGCGCGGACCAGCGCCGCGTGGAACCGCGCGTCGGCGGCCCGGAAGGCCGCGGTGTCGGCGGCGTCGGTCATCAGCGCGTACGCCGCGGCCATCGCCGCGAGCTCGTCGGGACGCCGGTGCTTCGCGGCCATCCGCGCCGCCTGCGGTTCGATCGCCAGCCGCAGTTCGAACAGCTCGCGCAAGTGCTCGCGGCCGTCCGGACCGCCGACGCGCCAGGCGATGACGTCCGGGTCGATCGCGTCCCACGCCTCCGGCGGCAGCGTCCAGGTCCCGACCCGCGGGCGCGCGGTGACCATGCCCTTGGACTCGAGCACGCGCAACGCTTCGCGGACCACCGTGCGGGACGCCGAAAACCGGCGGCCGAGCTCCTCGGGGACGAGCGGCTGCCCGTCCCCGAGGACGCCTTCGACGATCAGCCTGCCCAGTTCGTCGACGATGCGCGCGTGGAGGTTCCGCACCGCTACTCGGGCAGGCCGACGCGCCGTTCCCCGCTGCGCAGCTGCTGCAGCACGACCGCGATCACCAGCAGGGCGCCGTGGGCGACGTTCTGCCAGAACGGGTTGATGCCCAGCCCGGACATGCCGTTGTCGAGCACGCCCAGGATGATCACCGCGAGCACGGTCGAAATGATCGATCCGCGGCCGCCCTTGAGCATCGTGCCGCCGAGCGCGGCGCCGGTGACCGCCTGCAGCTCCAGGCCCTCGGAGCCGGACGTCGGCTGGCCGGAGCCGGTGCGGGCGGTGATCAGCACGCCCGCGATCGCCGCGACCACACCGACCAGCGCGTACACGCCGATGATGTACCGGTTGATGTTGATGCCGGCCAGCCGCGCGGCGGTGTCGTTGCCGCCGATGGCGTAGACGTTGCGGCCGATGTCGGTGTACTTGAGCAGGAAGTGCAGCAGTGCCGCGACGATCAGGAATACCCACACCAGCGACGGCAGGCCCGCGATCGCGCCCTTGGCCAGGAAGATGAACAAGTCGTCGCCGCCGGTGTAGCCCTGCGCCTTGCCGTCGGAGATGACCTGCGCGATGCCCTTGTAGGTGGCGAGCATGGCCAGCGTCGCGACCACCGGGTTGACCCGGCCGAAAATGATGATCATGCCGTTGACCAGGCCGCACAGGATGCCGACGCCGACCGCGGCGAGGATGCCCACCTCGGCGTTGCCGGTCGAGGTGAACACCATCGCCGAGATGACCGAGGCGAGCCCGGCCATCGAGCCGACCGAGATGTCCAGCGCGCCCAGGATGATCACCAGGGTCTGGACCAGGGCCAGCAGCCCCATGATGGTGATCGCGCTGCCGATGAGCAGCAGGTTGTTGGTGCGGAAGAAGTTCTCGTTCAGCACGCTCAGCAGGATGACGAGCGCGATGAGCGTGATGATCAGGCTGGAGTTCTGCACGCCGATGCCGGTCAGCACGCGGCGCGCGGCCGACGGCTGGGGCGGCGCGGCGGGGGCCGAAGTTTCCTTGGTGGGGGTACTCATGCGCCGACCTCGCTGACGCTCGGTGCGGCCTGAGCGGCAAGCGCTGTGTTGAATGATTCGTTCGCAAGCTCACTCATGCGCCGATCTCCTGGGCTTCTTCCACGGCTGGTTCGGTTTCGGGGATGGCGAGGGTCAGCACGGCTTCCTCGGTCGCTTCCTCGCGGCCGAGCTCGCCCGCGAGACGTCCCGCCCGCATCACGAGGATGCGGTCGGCCAGCGTCAGCACCTCGGGCAGGTCGGAGGAGATGACCAGCAGCGCGATGCCCTCGGCGGCGAGGCCGTCGATGATCCGGTAGATCTCGGCCTTCGCGCCGACGTCGACCCCGCGCGTCGGCTCGTCGAGGATCAGCAGTTTCGGCCGCCGCGCGAGCCAGCGGGCGAGGACGGCCTTCTGCTGGTTGCCGCCGGACAGCTTGCGGACTTCCTGTTCCATGGACGGCGTCCGCACGCGAAGCTCGCGTACGTACTCCTCGACGAGCGCGCGTTCCTTCGCGCGCTTCACGACGCGGAAGCGGCGAAGCCGGTCCAGCACCGAGATGGAGATGTTGTCGCGGACGGACCGCTGCATGAGCAGCGCGTCCGTCTTGCGCTCTTCGGGCGCGAAGCCGATGCCCGCCTTCACGGCGTCGCCGGGGTTGTGCGCGCGCAGCCGTTTGCCGTCGAGTTCGACCGTGCCCGACCGGATCGGCAGGTCGCCGACGATCGCGCGGGCCAACTCCGAACGTCCGGCGCCGACCAGCCCGGCCAGGCAGACGACCTCGCCCGCGCGGACCTGCAGCGAGATGCCGGTGACGTCGTCGGTCGTGACGTCGGCCAGCTTCAGGACGACTTCGCCGGTGTCCTGAGTGGTGCGGCGTTCCAGCGCCGAGAGGTCACGGCCGATCATCATCCGCACCAGGCCGGGCTCGTCGGTCTCCGCGACCTGCTGGACGCCGACGAGCTTGCCGTCGCGCAGCACGGCGACGCGGTCCGCGAGCTGGAAGATCTCCTTCATCCGGTGCGAGACGTAGACGACCGCGACGCCGCTGTCGCGCAGCCGCCCGATCAGCCGGAACAACGCCTCCACCTCGTGCTCCGACAGCGACGACGTCGGTTCGTCGAACGCGATCACGCGCGGTGGCGTGGCCGCGGTGAGCACGCGCAGGATCTCGACGAGCTGACGCTGTGCGGCGGACAGCGCGGCGCCGAGCGTCGCCGGGTTGAGCACGCCTTCGAAGCCGTACTCGACGAGCGCGTCGTGCGTGGCCTTCATGAGCGTGCGGCGGTTGAAGACGCGCGCCTTCGCGGGGAGTTCTCCGACGAAGACGTTCTCCGCCACCGAAACGTGCGGGATGATCTCGGGTTCCTGATAGATCACGCGCACCCCGGCGGCCATCGCCGCGCGCGGGGTGTCGAAGGTGACTTCGGTGCCGTCCAGGAGGAGCCGGCCGTCGTCGGGGCCCTGGTCGCCGGACAGCACGCGCAGGAGCGTCGACTTGCCGGCGCCGTTCTCGCCCATCAGAGCCAGGACTTCGCCGGAGCGGAACTCCAGCGAGACGTCGTCGAGGGCGGTGACGCCGGAGAAGCGCTTGCCGATGCCCTCGACGGCCAGCGCGGGAGGAGAGCCGGACATGGTGTCCCTTCCGTACGGCGGCGGAACCGGCACTTTCACGGGAAAGTGCCGGTCCCGGGAGTTGCGGTCAGGTGCAGTTGACGCCGGCCTGCTTGTAGTTGTCCTTGTTGACGATCGTGGTCTTGGCGATCGTCTCCGCGGGCAGTGCCTTGCCGTTCTTCACCTTGTCGACGAGCACTTGGATGGCCGAGCGGCCGACCTCGGCGCCGGAGATGTAGAGCGCGGCCTTGTTGCCGGTGTCCTTGCCCGCCGCCCAGTCCTTGCAGGTGAGGTAGGCGCCGAGCCCGACGCCGATGATGTTGTTCGCCTGCACGCCGGAGTTGGCCAGCGCGGTCACGACGCCGGTCTCGTTCTCGTCGTTGCAGCCCCAGACGACCCAGTGCTTCACGCCCGGGTTGGAGCCGATCACCGCGCCGGAGCGGTTCTGCGCGTCGACGGGGGAGTTGTCGGTGCCGACGTTGATCACCTGGACGTCCGCGCCGGCGGCCTTCGAGAACGCGCTCTTCGAGGCGTTGACGCGGTCGGTGCAGACGGTCAGATCCTGCTTGTAGGCGCTGATGATCTTCGTGTCGGCGGCGGTCCAGTTCGCGGCCTTGAACAGCTTCCCGGCCTCGGTGCCGACCGAGTCGCCCATCTGGCTGCCGTTGAAGCCGACGAACGGCGCCTTCGCGCCCGTGCCGTCCTTGATGACGTCGTCGGAGGCGATCAGCGGGATGCCGGCGCTCTTGGCCTTGTCGATCACCTGCGGGCCGATGGCCTGGTCCGGGACGACGATCGCGACGCCGTTGGCGCCTTGGGCGACCGCGGCGTCCAGTTCGGTGATCGCCTTGTTGGCGTCCTGGCCGAGGTTGACGACCTTCAGCTCGACGCCGAGCTCCTTCGCCTTCTCCTGCGCGCCCTGCGCCTGCTCGACGAAGTACTGCTGGTCACCCTGTTTCTGCAGGTAGTACAGGGTGATCTTGCCGTTCGACGGCGCCTGCTGCTGGGGCGCAGATGTATCAGTCTTGCCCGAGGAGCAGGAGGCCATCAGGACACCGGAAATCAAACAACAACCAACAACGCTCCAGGTGCGGAACCTGTGCGGGTATGTGGACATCGAGTGCTCCCATGGGGGCCGAGGTCGGGTGGTGCGGGTCGGGTACCGCGAAGTGACTCGTATTACAAAACACCCATTCGTGGAGCGTCAAGGCGCGGTGGCCCGGCAGTTAGCGGAGCGAGACCTACTCTCCGTGACATCGTAGGTACGGAGACGTCGTCAATTATCGTATTTTTCCGTCGCTGTCCTGCGTGTTGACCGGTTTTGTCCAGTGGGAATGTTCTGATCGGTGTTGTCGACTGTGGTGCGATTGGTCGATCGGGTCTTGTCGATCAGCGGGACGGGTGTCCTTGCCGGATTCGTCCGGCTGGCAGGATGGCCGGACCACGTCAGGAGGGGGTCCGATGACGAAGCACCGCGTCGCCGCGCTCGCCGGCGTCGCCGTCCTGGCGGCCGCCTGCAGCAGCCCGCCGCAGCAAGGTCCCGCGCCGACGCCGTTCCCGGAGACGGCGGAGTCGTCGTCCGCCGCGGCGCCCGACGCGCCCGACGGGTCCTTCAGCGTCGTTGCCACCGGCGACGTCCTGATCCACCCGGCGCTCACCGAGCAGGCCGAGGCCGACGGCCACGGGAAGATCGACTACCGGCCGCTGCTGGCCGGGATCAAGCCGCTGATCTCCGGCGCCGACCTGGGGATCTGCCACCTCGAGACGCCGCTGGCGCCGGAAGGCGGGCCCTACAGCGGGTATCCGTCGTTCAGCGCGCCGCCGGAGATCGCCGACGCGATCAAGGACACCGGCTACGACACCTGCTCGACGTCGTCCAACCACACCATCGACCAGGGCGCCGACGGGGTGAAGCGGACCCTGGACAAGCTCGACGACGCCGGCGTCAAGCACACCGGCTCGGCGCGGTCGGCCGCCGAGGCCGCGAAGCCGCTGATCCTCGACGTCCACGGCGTCAAGGTCGCGCAGGTGTCGTATGCCTTCGGCTTCAACGGGATCAAGGTGCCGGCCGGGAAACCGTGGCTGGCCAACCAGATCGACGTCGACGACGTCCTCGCCGCGGCTCGCAAGGCTCGTGAAGCCGGGGCGCAGGTAGTCATCGCGAGCCTGCACTGGGGCGTCGAGTACCAGCACGACCCGACGGCGGAACAGCGGTCGCAGGCCAAGAAACTCCTGGCGTCGGACGACATCGACCTGATCGTCGGCCACCACGCGCACGTGGTCCAGCCGTTCGAGAAGATCGGCGAAAAGTGGGTGGCCTACGGCCTCGGCAACAGCGTCGCCCGTCACTCCGACCCCCGCGGCGACACGGAGGAAGGCGCGGCGGCCCGTTTCCGCTTCGTCCGCGACGGCGACCGCTGGAAAGTCGACAAAGCCGAGTACATCCCGACCCTGATCAAGCTCGACGCCCCGATCCGTCTGATCGACTTGTCGACATCCCCGAAGTCCGCCCAGGTCACCAAGGCCCTCCAGGACACGGACAAGAACATCCTGAGCCTCGGCGCGGACAAAACCGGCCTCACCCGCCCCGGCAAGTAACCCGTAACTGGCGTGATTGAGCGGTCAACACGCGTGATCAGGGAGTCGACACGCGTGATTGAAGGGTCGACACGGCGACACCGAGCCTGCCGCAGTGTGTCGACCCTCCAATCACGCGAGTTGGCGTTCTGATCACGCGAGTTGGCGCTTCCGTCACGGGGTTCAGTGGGTGCGGGTGGTGATCAGGCGGGCCAAGGCCGCCAGTTCGGCGGCCGCGCGGGGGACCGGGTTCGCCGCGGTGAGGTCGCGCAGTGCCTTGGCCAGTAACGCTTCCGCCTGGGCTTGGCTCCATTGACGTCCGCCCGCGGCTTCCACGAGCGAGGCCGCGCGGGCCAGCGACGCTTCGTCGAGAGGCTCGCGCCGGGCGTAGAGCGCGGCCAGGTCCGCGCCCGCGTCCGTGCCCGAACTCAGCGCCGTCACCACCGGCAGGGACTTCTTGCGGTTCTGCAGGTCCGAGTACACCGGCTTGCCGGTGACGGCCGGGTCTCCCCAGATGCCGAGCAGGTCGTCGATGTGCTGGAACGCCAGCCCGACCGCTCGCCCGAACGCGCCGAACCGGTCGTCACCGGCCGCCCCGAGCGTGCACGCCGCGCCCAGCAGCGCGGCCGTCTTGCCCTCCGCCATCCGCACGCACTCGCCGGGGGTGACGTCGTCGCGCTGCTCGAAGTCCAGGTCCGCGGCCTGTCCCTCGAGCAGGGCCAGCACCGCGGACGACAGCAGCCGCGTGTTCGGCGCCCCGCCCGGCGCCAGCACCTCGAACGCCAGGCTCAGCAACGCGTCCCCGGCGAGCACCGCCGGCCCGGTGCCGAACACCGTCCACGCCGTCGCGCGGTGCCGCCGGGTCGTGTCGCCGTCCATGACGTCGTCGTGCAGCAACGAGAAGTTGTGCACCAGCTCGACCGCGACGGCGGCCGGGACGGCGTCCGCGGCGTCACCGCCCGCGGCTTCCGCGCACAACAGCACCAGGGCCGGCCGCAACGCCTTGCCGCCGCCGCCCGGCGACGGCCGCCCGTGGGTGTCCGCCCAGCCGAAGTGGTAGGCGGCGATCCGCCGCATCGCCTCGGGCAGCCGCTCGGCGGCGGTGCGCAGCGCCGGGTCGACCAACCCGCGGCTCCAGGCGAGGACGTCGGCGAGGGGCCGGGCCGCGGTGCGCGCGTTCATGGTCGTCATGAGCGGCCGATCTCGACGTCGTCGAGCACCCCGAGCGCGTCCGGGACGAGGACGGCGGCGGAGTGGTACGCGCTGACCAGGTACGAGGTCACCGCGCGTTCGTCGGTGCCCATGAAGCGGACGTTCAGCCCGGGCTGGTACTCGTCGGGCAGCGCTTTCGGGCGCAGGCCGATCACCCCGGCGTCGTCTTCGCCGGTCCGCATGGCGAGGATCGACGTCGTCCCCGCCGCGCTGACGGGGATCTTGTCGCACGGCAGGATCGGCACCCCGCGCCAGGCGGCGACGCGTTTGCCGTCCAGGACGGTGGGGGCGGGGTACACGCCCCGGGCGGTGCACTCCCGGCCGAACGCCGCGATGGCCCGCGGGTGGGCGAGGAAGAACCGCGTCTTGCGGCGGCGGCTGAGCAGGTCGTCCAGGTCGAGCGGGGACGGCGGGCCGGTGCGGGTGGTGAGCCGGTGCTTGAGGTCGGCGTTGTGCAGCAGCCCGAACTCGGTGTTGTTCACCAGCTCGTGTTCCTGCCGTTCCCGCAGTGCTTCCACGGTCAGCCGCAGCTGCTGTTCGAGCTGGTTCATCGGCTGGTTGTAGAGGTCGGTGACGCGGTTGTGCACCCGCAGCACGGTCTGCGCCACGGCCAGGTCGTACTCGCGCGGCGACGGGTCGTAGTCGACGTAGGTGCCCGGCAGGAGCGGCTCCCCGTCGTGCCCGGCGGCCAGGTCGACGCTCGCCTCGCCGGCCTTGTTCGCCGGTTTCCGCGGCCGTGTAAGCGCTTCCGCGACGTGGGTGCGAAGCGCTTCGGACCGGCCGTTGAGACGTGCGTACGCCGCGGCGGGCAGCACCAGCGCGACGACGCGGGTGGCGGCCCGGGCGGTGAACGCCCAGGTGCCGGTGTCGTGGCCGAGGAGTTCCTCGCCGAAGTGGTCGCCGTCGGTGGCGGTGCCGAGGTGGACCTCGTCGCCGTACTCGCCGGTGCCGTGACGGGTCACCTTGCCGTGGGCGATGAGCACCAGCGTGTCCACGGGCGTGCCCTCGGTGAAGAGCGTCGCGCCGGGTTCGTATTCGCGTTGTTCGAAGGCGCCGGCCAACGCGCTCAGCGCCTGTTCGTCGCCGAATCCGCGGAGCAGGGCGAGTTCGGTGAGTTCGGCGGGCACGACCTGCACGCGGGCGCCGGTGTTGTAGAAGCTCACCTTGCCGTCGCCCACGGTATAGGTCAGGCGCCGGTTGACCCGGTAGCTGCCGGCGGGGACGTCGACCCAGGGCAGCTGGGACAGCAGCCAGCGGGTGGTGATGCCGCGCATCTGCGGCAGTGACTTGGTCGTCGTGGTGAGGGTCCGTGCCGCTCTCACGCTCAGCGACAGCTGCACGGATGTTTCTTCGGTGACTGTCAAGGATTCACGCGCCGATCGGGTTCGGGTGCTTCGGGAGGACGGGTGCCCGCGGGCCTCGGCACGACCCGGGCGGCGGCCGTGCCGAGCCCGGTCGGCCCGAAGGCGGACGCGGGTAATCCACCTGCAGTTCGGGGGTCCGGGGGCAGGGCCCCCGGCGCGGGGTGTGGGGGCTCGGCCCCCACAGGACACAGCGGGCGGCCGGGCGCGTCCGGCTTGCGGGGCGGGGTGGCGGGCTCGGGCATCACTCCTCCCGGCCGAGCTCGGCGGCCTCCAGGACCGCGAGGGCGTCGGGCACCAGCACGGCCGCGGAGTAGTAGGCGGAGACGAGGTAGGAGATGACGGCCTGCTCGTTGATGCCCATGAACCGCACGTTCAGCCCCGGCTGGTACTCGTCCGGCAGGCCGGTCTGGTGCAGCCCGACCACGCCCTGGGCTTCCTCGCCGGTGCGCATCAGCAGGACCGAGCTGGTGCGGGTCTCGGTGACGGGGATCTTGTTGCACGGCAGGATCGGCACCCCGCGCCACGCCGGGACGTGGTGCCCGCCGAGGTCGACGGCGTCGGGGTAGACGCCGGCCTTCGTGCATTCCCGGCCGAACGCGGCGATCGTCTTGGGGTGGGCGAGGAAGAACCCGGGGTCCTTCCACACCAGCGAGAGCAGCTCGTCGAGGTCGTCCGGGGTCGGCGGACCGGTGCGGGTGGGGATGCGCTGCGCGAAGTCGGCGTTGTGCAGCAGGCCGAAGCCGGCGTTGTTGATCAGCTCGTGTTCCTGGCGTTCCCGCAGTGCTTCGACGGTCAGCCGCAGCTGCTGCTCGATCTGGTTCATCGGCTGGTTGTAGAGGTCGGCGACGCGCGAATGGACGCGCAGCACCGTCTGCGCCACGGACAGCTCGTACTCCCGCGGCCTGGCCTCGTAGTCGACGAACGTGCCCGGCAGCACCGGCTCCCCGTCGTGCCCCGACGCCAGGGAGATCTCCGCCTCGCCGTGGTCGTTGCTGGCCGCCGAGCCGAGCGCCAGGTAGCCGTCCAGGTGTGCCCGCAGGGCTTCGGACCGGGCCACGACGTCTTCGAACGCCTGGCGAGGCAGGGAAAGCACGGTGCAGGCGGTGACGGCCTTGGCGGTGAACTCCCAGATCCCGTCCCCGTGGACGAGCGCGTTCTCCCCGAAGTGGTCGCCGTCGGCGAGCGTGCCCAGCACGACCTGGTCGCCGTAGGCGCCGGTGCCGATCTTGCTGATCTTGCCGTGGGCGAGCAGGAACACGTGGTCGGCCTGGCTTCCGAACTCCACCAGGGCGTCGCCCGGCTCGTACTCGTGCTGGGTGAACCGGCCGGCCAGCTCGGTGAGGACCTCTTCGTCGTCGAACCCCCGCAACGGCGCCAGCTCGCCCAGTTCCGGCGGGATGACCCGGACCTGGGCGCCGGTGGAGGTGAACGTGACCCGGCCGTCGCCGACCGCGTAGCTCAGTCGCCGGTTCACCCGGTACGCGCCGCCGGAGACCTCCACCCAGGACAGCAGCTTCAGCAGCCACCGCGAGGAGATGCCCTGCATCTGCGGAACCGACTTGGTCGTCGTCGCCAGGGTCCGGGCCGCGGCCCGGCTCAGGCTCGACAGCGTCTGCTCGTCCGCGTTCACGGAATCCACCGGGTCGGTGACAGTCACAGCGAGAACCACCCATTCATTCGCGTCGGCACGCGCCCCCGCGGGCGCGCCGGTCATGAGCTGCTATTTCCTGGAATTCGCGGATTTCGCGATCCCGCGAAATCAACATAGCAACAGCGTTCGGCGGCACAATGACACGATCGGGTCAGGACGATGATCGCCGGTTCGTTATTGATCATTTGGCCGCATCGGGGAAAGAAGTGGTCACCGCGTGTTCCCGGCCGTCACCCGGTCGGGAGGATCCCAGCTCGAGGCGGACTTCCCCGGTCGCAGCCAGGAATGGTGGGAGTGGTCATGCCGCCCGGAACTGCGCCGAACCGGCGATTCCCGGAGTCGCGATACGGCCACCCGGATGAATTCCGCAATTGCGGTTGTACGTCGGTCAACGGATGGCTAACTTGACGGTTCCCGGTGACGGAATGCGCCGGGTGACACTTCCCGCGGCTCGCGGGCGAAAGGACCTGGATTGAACATCTTCGTGGCCGGCAGTCTGTGGGTGGCCGGCGCGGCGCTGGCCGGTGGCGGGATCGCCTACCTGGTCCGCCGCTTCGGCCGGGACGGCGAAGGCAGGCCCGCCAACAACGACGCGGCGGGCCAGGTGTTCACCATCGTCGGCGGGCTGCACGCGGTCCTGGTCGCGTTCGTGCTCATCTCGCTCTTCGACTCGGTGAGCGCCGCGAGCCAGGACGCGCGGACCGAGGCCGACAGCCTGGTCGCGGCCACCTGGGCGGCCGACGCGCTGCCGGCGGAGACAAAGGACCGGGTGCACCAGCTCGCCGTCGCCTACGCGCGGACGGTCGAGGACCAGGAGTGGCCGCGCCTGGCCGACGGCGGCCCGATACCGGCCACGGGCTGGCGGCAGCTCGACCAGATGCGCCAGGCGGTGGCGGCCGCGCCGACCGACGGCGACTGGCAGATCGACCGCAAGACCGAGGCGAGCAACCAGCTCTGGGCGGTCTACCAGGCCCGCCAGCAGCGGCTGGCGGACTCCGGCGGCGACGGGGTCGGCGCGGTCGTCTGGTTCGCGCTGATCCTCGGCAGCCTGATCACCGCGATCCTGCTGCCCAACCTCTTCGGCGGCACCCGGCTGATCGCGCACATCATCATCGTGTCCACGCTGGCCGGCACGATCACGTTGCTGCTGTTCGCCATCCACGAGCTGCAGAACCCGTTCAGCGGCGGCGCGAAGGTGCCCGCCGAGGCGTTCACCTCGGCGCTGGAAAGGCTGGCTTGACCGGCACGCGGGCTCGCTGGGCGGCGGTTTTCGGCGTGGCCGCGGCGGTTTCGGCGCTGCTGGCCACGACGGGCCGGCTCGAGTCCCCGGCGTCGAGGACCGCGGCGGCCCAGGAGCCGGACTCGTGCACGGTCCTGCAGGCGGAAACCGAACGCGACCACGCCCCGACGACGTTGCGGCTGGTCTCGCTGCCCAGCGGTGTCACGCAGCGGGTGACCGAGGCCGGGTACTGGATCAACGCGATGGGGTACTCCGCCCGGCAGGACGTCGTCTACGGCGTCGCGGACGGCACCCGCCGCGGCCGGTACGACCACGGCGCGCACGCGGTGCGGATCGACGCCGCCGGCACGGTCACCGACCTGGGCGTGATCGGCCGCGCGGGCGCGCGGCGCCCGGTGTGGAGCCTGGTCACCGGCGCCACGGCCGGCGCGATCGACGGCAACCGCTGGTACGTGCGGCAGGACAGCGATCTGTACACAGTGGACATCGACCCGGCGAGCGCGGACTACCTGCGGGTCGTGCACCGGACGGCGTTGCGGCCGGTGTCGCTCGCGGCCGGCGTCGACGACTTCGCCTACGACCCGGCGGACGGCCTCCTCTACGGCGTTTCGACGACCACTCGCGGCGCCGGCTCGGTCGTCACGCTCGACCCGGCGACCGGGAAGGTCGAGCCGGTGCCCGGGGAACGTTTCCCCGAGGGCGGCGCGTACGGATCGGTCGCGCTCGGGCCCGGCGCGATCTACGCCACGGCCAACCGCGACGGGCACCGCAGCGTCACGTATCGGCTGCCCCGCGACGGCTCGGGCCCCGCCGCCGAGGTCGCGACCGGGCTGCCGCTGGCGAGCAGTGACGCGGCCGGGTGCTACCCCGAGGAACCCCCGCCGCTGCCTTCGCCTCGGGAACCACCGTCCCTGTCCCCATCGCCGCCGCCGTCGCCGTCACCGACCACACCGGCAGCGTCGCCGACACCAGCACCGACCACACCGGCACCGTCACCTTCGCCGGAGCCGCCTCCGCCCCCGCAGCCGCCGCCGGTGGAACGGCCGGTCGTCCTGCCTCCGACAACTACACCGACGCCAACACCGACGCCAACACCGACGCTCACGCCGCCACCGTCGGTGACGCCCCCGCCGCCGGCCCCGGCGACGTCACGGCACGCGCGCCCGCCGCGGAAACCCCAGCCGGTGGCCCAGGACACCGGCCGCCGGACCCAGGAGAAACGCCGCTGGGGACTGACGGCGCTGATCCTGGTCCTCGGCGGCGGCGCGGTCGCCCACGTGCGCCGGCACCGTTAACGCCCCGGCCTCCTCGAAGACGGGCGCTGTCCATCTCGGCCACCCAGACTCCTCCTCCGGCGCGCCGCCGCGCCGGAGGAGGAGAAACGGATGAAGCGGGTACGAATCGCCCTCGTGGCCGGAGTTCTGGCCCTGCCGCTGGCTGCCGCGGGGCCGGCCGCGGCCCACGGTCACGGCCTCCGGGCGGCCGACGACCACTACCGGGTCCGTGCGGGGCAGCCGCTGCGGGGCCGGGTGCTCGGCAACGACCGGGGCGCCGCCGCCGTCGTCCGGCACACCGCCGCCGCGCACGGGACCGTCACGATCGGTGCCGACGGGACGTTCCGCTACACCCCGGCGCCCGGCTTCACCGGCCGGGACACCTTCACCTACACCGTTTCCGACGCGGTCGAGCTCTACCCGACCGACCTGCCACCCCTGGCCACGATCGGCGGTGTCGAGATCAAGGCCGGTGCCTACGGCTCGGCGCTCACTCCCGTGCCCGGCGAGCGCGACGAGTTCTACGGCCTCACCGACCGCGGCCCGAACGTCGACGCGCCCGGCGGCGGCAAGATCGAGCCGCTGCCCGGCTTCACCCCGGCGATCGGGAAGTTCCGGCTCCGCGGCGGCAAAGCCGTGCTGGAGAAGACGATCCCGCTGCGCGCGGCGGACGGCACGCCGTACAACGGCCAGGTCAGCACGCTGGCGAGCACCGGCGAGAAGATCGTCGACCTGAAGGGGAACCCGCTGCCCGCGTCGCCGTACGGCTACGACCCCGAAGGTATGGTCGCCCTCTGCGACGGCACGTTCTGGGTGTCCGACGAATACGGCCCGTTCATCACGCACTTCGGGCGGGACGGCCGCGCGCTCGAGCGCCTCTCGCCGTTCGACGGCTCACTGCCGGCCGAGTTGCACTACCGGGTGCCGAACAAGGGCATGGAAGGCCTCGCGCTCACCCCGGACGGCCGGACGCTGGTCGGCGTGATGCAGTCGGCGTTGCAGCAGCCGGACCTGACGAAGAAGCCGGGCAACGTCACGACGCTGCGGATCGTCACCGTCGACCTGCGGACCCGCGCCACGCACGAGTACCTCTACCTGCTCGAGGACCCGGCCACGACGAGCACTGCGGTCAGCGAGATCACCGCGTTGTCGGCGACGCGGTTCCTGGTGGACGAGCGGGACGGCAAACCCGAACCGGGTGCCTTCAAGAAACTCTTCGAGATCGACCTGTCCGGTGCCACCGACGTCGGCCCGCGAGCGGCCGGCTACGACGCCGGCAAGGGCGGGCTGCTCGTCGCGGGGAAGAGCATCGACGCCTACGTCGGCAAGGACACCACGGCCGAGGCACTGAAGGACCTCGCCGCGGCCGGGATCACGCCGGTGGCCAAGAAGCTCCACGTGGACCTGGGCGCCCTCGTGTCCACACTGGACCCGAGCGGCGGTTTCTTCGGCCACGACAAGGTCGAAGGCGTCGCGACGACCGACGGCGGCCGGACCGTCGTGGTCAGCAACGACAACGACTTCGGCATCGACGGCGTGACGAACGCGGCGCCGCCGTACGCGCTGCACCCGAAGACGCTGCCGGACGGCCGCCAGGACGACGGCGAGTACCTCGTCGTCGACACGACGCGGCTCCCGGCGGCGACGAGCACCGCGACGGTGACGATCGACGTGCGCTAGTACTTGAACTGGTCGACGTTGTCGGTGGTGATGAGCAGCGGATCGCCCAGCAGGACGGTCTTCGACGCGGTGTCGTACTTCACCGCCGGCAACTCCAGGCTCACCTTGTTGACGGCCTGGAGTGGCTTGCCGTCGGCGACCTGCTTGGCCGTCCACGCGGTCAGGTAGCCCAGCGACTCGACGTTCCACAGCACCGACTGCGAGCACGAGCCGTCGAGCAGGAACGGCTTGATCGCCTGCGGCGTGCCGACACCGACGGTGAACACCTGGCCGATCTTCTGCTCGTCGCGCACGGCTTTCGCGACCCCCGGCGCCGACGTCGTGCACTCGCCGATCAGCCCGGTCAGGCCGGGGTGGCCGGCCATGATGCCCTTGGCCAGGTTCGTCGCGGTGTCCTGGTCCTCGCCCGCGTACACGGTCTCGACGAGCTGGGCCTTCGGGTAGCGGTCGGCCGCGTACTCCTTCTGGACGGCGATCCACGAGTTGAGGTTCGCCGCCGCCGGGCCGCAGGAGACGATCGCGTACTGGCCGGTGCCGCCGGTCTTCGCCATCAGCGCGTCGACGACCGCGGTGCCGATGCCCTGGGCACTGGCCTGGTTGACGAACACCTCGCGCTGCGTGCCCGGCGCGTCGGTGTCCGAGGTCAGCACGTGGATGCCCTTCGCCCGCGCTTCGGCGATCACCTGCGCGAGCACGGCCGGGTCGTTGGGCGCCACGACGATGACGTCGACCTTCTTCGCGATCAGGTCGCGCACGATCTTCACCTGCGCGGCCGGGTCGACGTTCCCGGGGCCGGTCGTGGTCCACTCCACGCCCAGCTGTTTCGCCGCCTCGCGCCCACCGGTGTCCATCGCGTCGAAGTACGGGATGCCGCCGATCTTGGGCACGAACGCGATCCGGGTCGGCGACGTCGGCGCCGGGGCGCCGCCCCGCTGGTCCGAGCAGCCGCCGAGCGCGAGCACCGCACCCAGCAGCAGCGTCGCGACCAGCCGGAAGGTCTTCGTCGGCCCTCGCATCGCACCCATTCCTCAGGACTGTCGGACGGTCTGCGCACGGTGGAGACCAAGGGCGAACGTAGGGCCCCGCGTAACTGTGGTCAACGGGATGTGCGCAAAGGGTTACGGAAGTGAGTTCTGCTCCGCGGCCTTTTCCGGGAAATGCGCTGGATGGCGGTGTCGGCCACGCTGAGTGACGAGCGTTGATACCGGAAGTGATGAACACGGGTGACGCGGGAGACGTGACCCGAATACCCCCGAGGGGTATAGTCGCCGGCATGAGCGAACAGCACGGGGCTTCGTGGGCGACGGCGATCCAGGCGACTCTGCACTGCCTGACCGGCTGTGCCATCGGTGAGGTGCTCGGCATGGTGCTGGGCACGGCGTTCGGCCTGCACAACGCGGCGACGGTGGTCCTGTCGATCGTGCTGGCCTTCGTCTTCGGCTACGCCCTGACCATGCGGGGCGTGCTGAAGTCGGGCCTGGGGCCGGCGGCGGCGTTCAAGGTCGCGCTGGCCGCGGACACCGTGTCGATCGCCGTGATGGAGCTGATCGACAACACCGTGGTCGTGGCGATTCCCGGGGCGATGGACGCCGGCCTGGCCAGCCTGCTCTTCTGGCTGTCGCTGGCCCTCTCGCTGGCGATCGCGTTCGTGGTCACGGTGCCGGTGAACAAGGCGATGATCGGGCGCGGCCTCGGCCACGCCAAAGTGCACGCCCACCACCACTGACCGCGTCCGGGGAGGTGGCGGCCTCCCCGGCGGCCGCTACACGCTCGAAAGGTCGATCGCGCGGTCGGCCTTCCGCCGGTCGAGCACCCGCAGGATGCCTTCCAGCAGGTAGTAGTCGGCGTAGGGGAGCGACACCTCGACGCCGTCCTCGTTCGGCCGGTTGCGGGTGCAGCGCGCGACGCTCGCCTCGGCCCGGGCGGACTTCGTGGTCAGGCACGTCCGCGACACCCCGGTGAGGATCCGCAGCGCGCTCTCCCGGTAGTGCGGGCGGTGCGTGAGCTCCGCCAGGTCCAGCAGGCCGCACGCCATGATCACCCCGGCGGAGGCGTCCTTGACGTCGTCCGGGGCCTGGGGTGCCAGGTAGTCCCAGACCGGCACGTGGTCCGAGGTCAGCCGGGACAGCGCGAAGTCGGCCAGGCGCCGGGCCGTGGTCAGGAACTCCGGGTCCCCGGTGCGGCGGTGGATCGTCGTGAACCCGTAGACGCCCCAAGCCTGTCCGCGCGACCAGCACGACGCCGGGCTGTAGCCCTGCACGGTGCCGGGCCCGACCGGCGCGCCGGTGACGGGGTCGAAGTCGAACACGTGCGGCGTCGATCCGTCCGGACGCGGGAAGTACCGCTGGGCCGTCTTCGCGTGCGCGACGGCGATGTCCAGGTACCGCGGGTCCCCGGTCTGCCGGCTCGCGAACGCCAGCAGGTCGAGGTTCATCATCGTGTCCATGATGACGCGGCCCGCGTTCTTCGGGTCGTCGAGCGCGCCCCAGGCCCGGATGAACTTCCCCGCCGGGTTGTAGCGCTGGATCAGCGACGACGCGGCCTGCACCGCGCCGTCCTTCCACTTGTCGTCGCCGGTGAGCCGCCAGGCGGTCACCCATGAGGGGTAGAAGAGGAATCCGAGGTCGTGCGTGCCGGTGTCGGTCCGGCGTGGTGCGAGTTTCTCCGCGGACGCCAGCGCGAGGGTCTTGAATTGTTCCTCGCCGCTGTGCAGCCAGGCCAGCCACAACTGTCCCGGCCAGAATCCGCCGACCCAGTCACCGTTTTGTGAATAGGTCCATTTCTCGAACTTCGTGCCGACCGGAAACGCGGTGACACCGGGTGCCACCGCGCGGAGCTTGGTCACCGCGTAGTCGGCCGCTTGGCGGAGCGTCCGGGTGGCCGATGCCTGGTCGGCGGCATCGGGGCCGGCCGCTGAAGCGGCCGTGGAGGTACTGGCGCTCACCGCCGCCGCGGCACCGGCCGCGGTCGTCAGCAAGGTTCTCCGGGTAATGCTCACAGGTGCCCGCCATTCCGTGTGGGGAAAGTGCCCGGAATTTTCGCACGATCAGCGCGCGGTTGTACACCCGGCGGACTTTTGTTCATGGTTGTGAATTCGTGTGCCGGTGAGCGGAATGGTCCGCGAATGGGCGAAGGCCCGGCGGGAATGCCGGGCCTTCGCTGTTATCGCGGGTGAGGGCAGTCGACCACGCGATGCTCGTGGTGCACTCGAGCCGGGGCTCAGCAGTGCGGCGCCACCGGGTCGTCGGAGCCGGTCTGGACGTAGGTGTCCGAGACGTAGTTGTTCGGGCCGATCCGGTCCCAGATGTTGCCGGTGCCGAACTTGCCGGTGACGGTGTCACCCTCGACGTAGCACTCGATGTTGACCTTGGCGTAGTTCGCCGCGAGGCCCTTGATGGCGGCCGACGTGCTCGCGCTCGCCCGGACGTTCATCGGGTCGCCGGCGGTGCTGATCACGCCGGTCTTGTCGGAGCCGGTCCACAGGTAGGTGACGTTCACGTTGCCGTTGTCCGACATGCCGAGCCCGTCGTAGAAGACGCCGTCGGCGAGGTCGATGCCTGCCGGGTTGCCGACCTTGTAGCCGAGGTCGTCCTTACCGCCGTTGTAGTTGTTGTGGTAGGCGGCGTACGCCTCCGGCTGGCCCTGGGGGAGGTCCTTGTACTCGGCGCGCACCGAGGCCGGGTTCCAGTAGTCGTCCTTGGTGTTCCACGGGCCGACGTCCCACACCGGGGCGTACTCGCAGCGGCTGCCGTCGGTCTTGCAGACGCGCACGGTGTAGGTGCCGGAGCCCTTGCCGGACAGCGCGCGCCCGGACGGCAGCGCGACGAAGTGGTCGCGGCTGGTGATGACGTGGCCGTTGGCGGTCGTCTGCCCGGTCAGGCCTTCGCGGGTGGCGTAGATCTTGTAGGTCAGCGCGGTCGAGGCGGCCAGCGCGTTGGCCTGCGGGACGCTGTCGGCGCTGAGCGCGACGCTCTTGACCGTGGGCCGCACGCCGTCGGTGGTGCTGTGCAGGCTGATCCGCACCTGCACCTCGCTCACGGTGCTCTTCAGCGCGGTGCCCGCGGGCGTCCACTCGGTCCAGTCGTTCGCGCCGGTCCGGCCGCGGACGTCGACGTCGACCGAAGTGCCCTTCGGGGTGTCGAGGTTCAGTTCCGCGCTGACGCGGTTCGACGGCGAGCCCAGCTCGTGCCCGGCGGTGGTCAGGCTGCCCTCGCTGCCGGCGAACACCCGGGCGGTTCTGTGCCAGGCGGCGTCGGCCAGGGTCAGTGTCCCGCTCGCGGCGGCGACGTTGACGTCGTCGTTGTCCACAGTGGACACGTCTGCGGTCCAGCTGTTCGTGGTCGCGGCCTGGGCGGGGGCTCCGGCCAGCGCCGTCACCGCCCCGGCGGCCAGGACCGCCGCGGTCACACGGCCGGTCTTCTTGATCCGGATCATCCCCGGTTCTCCTCTCGCACTCGTTCACTCGAACGTGGCGAAAGACTGACCGGACGGCGTACATGATCCGTACAAGCAGTTTGTGCGTCAGGCGGAGACGATGTGCGGCGGCTCCTCGGCGAGGGTCAGCGGTTCCTTCGGCGGAGCCGACAGCTCGTGCCAGATCGCCAGCGCCCGCTCGGAATAGTCGCGGGACCGCTCGGGCTGCGAGAGGGCCCGGTGCAGCTCGCCGAGCAGCTGGGACACCTCCGCCTCCGACCGCCGGTCGCCGTTGCGGCGGTGCACCGACAGGGAGTTGACCAGCAGCAGCTGCGCGTGCGCGAAGTCGCCGCTGTGCAGGCACAGCTCGCCGAGGTTCTGGTTGGCGTAACCGACGCAGTGGTCGTCGCCCAGCTCGGTGAAGATCGCGATCGACCGGTCGACGTGCTCGCGCGCCGCGGCCAGGTTGCCCTGGTGCTGGTGCAGCAGCGCCAGCCGCTTGAACGCGTGCGCCTCGCGGTGCCGGTCGCCGATCTCCGCCGACAGCTCCAGCGCGTCGGTGAACCAGCGCTTCGCCGCCGCGTAGCAGCCGCGTGACATCCAGACCGCGCCGGCGCCGATGCGCGCCACCGCTTCGCCGTGCTGGTCGCCGGCTTCGTCGAACAGCTTCAGTGCCTCGTGGCAGTGGTCGAGCGCCAGGTCGTCCTCGCCGTCGATGCGCAGGATCGTGGCGAGGCCGGTGAGCGCGATGGCGACGCCCTGGACGTCGCCGACGCGCTCGAACAACGCCTTCGACTCCTCGAACGCCACCCGGGACTCGGCGTAGTCGTCCTGGTAGAGCAGGTACTGGCCGACGTTGCGCTGCACGATCGCCTCGGCACGCAGCGAGCCGGTCCGGCGGGCCGCGGCGAGCGCGATGGTGTGCGTGCTGTGCCAGTCGTCCTGGTGCCCGCGAAGGTCGAAGTACGGCGTCAGCGCCGACGCCAGCTGCCAGGCCAGGTCGTCGAAGCCGTGCTCGGCGGCGAGCGAAACCGCCGCGACGCTGGTGTGCCGCTCGGCCGCGAACCACGCGGCCGGGTCGTCGGGCAGCACGTCGGCGGGGACCGCCGGGCGCGGCAGCTCGTCGTCGCGGTACATCCCGAAGAAGTGCAGGGGCATCCGGCGCGCGGCTTCGAGCGCCAGCGCCAGGTAGCCCTCCAGCACCCGCCGCAGGCCGGCGCGCGTCTTCGCCGCGTCACTCCGCTCCGCGAGCTCGACCGCGTACACGCGCAGCAGATCGTGGAGGCGGTAACGCGGCTGCCCGGCCGAGTCGGAGCCGACGAGCTCGACGAGATGACCGTCGACCAGCACGTCGAGCACCTCGTCGGCGTCGCGGCGGCCCAGCACGGAAGCGACCGCCCACGCCGGGAACTGGACCGGTCCGAGCAGCCCGAGCCCGCGGAACGCGGTGGCCGCCGACATCGGCAGCAGGTCGTAGGACAGCGTCACGCTCGCCCGGACGGCGAGGTCGCCGACGCGCAGCTCGTCGAGCCGGCGGCGTTCGTCGTGCAGCCGGCCGGCCAGCAGCCGCAGCGTCCAGCCCGGCCGGTTCGTCAGCTTCGCGCCGGCCACCCGGATCGCCAGCGGCAGGTGCCCGCACTGGCGCAGGATCGCCGCGGCGCTCTCCGGCTCGGCGGCCACCCGATCGGCACCGACGATGCCCTCCAGCAGCCGCGCGGCCTCGACCTCCGGCAGCAGGTCGACGTCGACCGGCGTCGCCCCGGCGAGCCCGGGCAGCCGGATGCGGCTGGTCAGCAGGACCGCGCAGGCACCGGCGCCGGGCAGCAGCGGCCGCACCTGGGCGGCGCTGCCGGCGTCGTCGAGCACGACGCACATCCGCCGTCCGGCCAGCCGCGACCGCAGCAGCGCCGACCGCTCGGCGAGCTCCCGCGGCAGGCCGGCGTCGGGGACACCCAGCGCGTGCAGCAGCTCGGCCAGCACGCCCATCGGCGCCCGCGGCGACGACGAGGTGCCGGCCAGGTCGACGTGCAGCTGGCCGTCGGGGAAGTCGTCGCGGACCGCGTGCGCGACCCGGATGGCGATCGCGGACTTGCCGACGCCGGGAGCGCCCGAAAGCACGATGACGGCGGGCGTCCCCGAGTTCGCGCGTTCCCGCATCAGGCCGACGACCTCGCCGATCACGTCGTCGCGGCCGGTGAAGTCCGGCAGGTCGAGGGGCAGCTGGCAGACCGCGACTTCGGCGGGGCGCGGGGCGAGGACGCTCTCCGGCACCAGCGTCGCGCGCAGCTCGCGCAGCCGGGCACCCGGTTCGGCGTCGAGCTCTTCGCGAAGGACCCGCTCGGCCGACTCGTACGCCTCGATGGCGTCCGTGGTCCGGCCGGCGGCACGCAGCGCGACGATCAGCTGCGCCCACAGCTCCTCGCGCAGCGGGTGTTCGGTGACCAGCCCGCGCAGCTCGGCGACGGCCTCGCCGCACCGGCCGAGGCCGATGCGTGCCTTCAGGCGTTGTTCCTGCACGGAAAGCCGGAGTTCGGCGAGCCGGGCGACGGTCGCGCCCCAGCTGTGGTCGTGCGGCAGCCCTTCGAGGACTTCGCCGCGCCACAGCGCGTCGGCCCGGTCGAGGAGTTTGAGTGCGCCCTCGGCTTCGCCGCCGTCGAGTACTTCCTGCGCTTCACCGGCCAAGGCGGTGAAGGCGAGGTGGTCCAGTTCTTCCGGCGCCGCGGTGAGCAGGTAGCCGGAGGCCCGGCTGCTGATCCGCTCGCCCAGCGCGGGGTCGATCTCGGCGAACCGTCTCCGCAGCGAATGGACGTACGTGCGGATGTTCGCCGCGGCCGACCGCGGCGCCGCCTGTGGCCACAGCACTTCCACCAGCACGTCGGTCGACACGACGACGTTCGGCTGCAACGCCAGCGCGGCCAGCAGCAGCCGGGGCTTCGGACCGCCGAGCGCGATCACCTGCCCGGCGGCCGTGACCTCCAGCGGTCCGAGCACGCGGATGGTCAGCGAGGTGGTCTCAACCTGCCCGAAGAGTTCCCCCATACAGCGGATGCTAGGGCCGCTCGGACCTGACGGGATAGATCCATTCGGAGTGTCTAGGCGCACACGTGCGCTGCGGCGCGGCGCCGTCGGCTACTCAGGGCAAGCGGCTAAGCGTGGCTGACGGCCGGTCCGAGGGCTGGGCGCTACGCTGCGTGACGTGACCGATGAACTGGGCCTGCGGGAGCGCAAGAAGCTCCGCACGCGGGCGGCGATCTCGACGGCGGCGATCGAACTCTTCCTCGAGCGCGGGTTCGACGCCGTCGGGGTCGCCGAAGTGGCGCGGGTGGCCGAAGTGTCCAAGCGGACGCTCTTCGCCTACTTCCCGACCAAGGAGGACCTGGTGCTGCACCGGTTCGCCGACCACGAGACCGACGCGGCCGACGTCGTCCGCGCCCGGCGTCCCGGGCAGGGGGCGCTGGCCGCGCTGCGGGAGGCGTTCCTGCGTGGTCTCGCCGAGCGTGAACCGGTGACCGGGCTGTGCGACGCCCCGGCCGTCCTCGCGGTGTTCCGGCTGGTCACCCGGACCCCGGCGCTGGCGGCGAGGCTGGCGGAGTTCACCTCCGCGGGCGAGTCGGCGCTGGCCGCCGCGCTCGCCGAGGCCGGGGTCGCCGAGCCGGACGCGGGTCTCGCGGCCGCGCAGATCGCCGCCGTCCGGCGGACGCTCGCCACGGCGAACATGGCGGCGGTCGCGGACGGCGTCCCGGCGCGGCAGCGGTTCTCCGGCGCCGTCGAGGCGGCCGAACGGGCGTTCACCCTGCTGTCGTCCGGCGTAGGGTTCGGCTGAGGCGCGCCGATCATGCCGGATTCCCGGCCGGACCATGAAAATCACACGGGAACCCCGGGCCCGGCGAAGGTAGACTGCCAAAATCCTGATAGGACACCCCGAGCCGGCGGGCTCGCGGTGCCCCGCCGGACCGCCGCCGCGGATCCAGCCACCCCCGAACACCGGGGGACCCGCGTCCGACTGGGGGTGGCGCGGGTCTCCTGGGCTTTCGCGCGAAAAGCGTTTTCCTTTGTCACCGCGGCGATCTTGACAGTCCGCTCCGGACGCTCGTAATCTGAGTGCTCCGCCGTCATGCCGAGATTTTTCGATTCCATGACAAGGCGGTTGCAACGGTGCAAGCGAAATTCCTGCTGATCTCCTTCGCGGTGGCGGGGCTGGTGGTAACCGGCGCCGGGGTCGCCACCGCCGCGGCGCCCGGCGGCGTTTACGACGTCAAGGACTACGGCGCCAAGGGAAACGGGTCGGCCAACGATTCCTCCGCCATCGACAAGGCCGTCACGGCGGCCAACGCGGCGGGCGGCGGCACCGTCCGGTTCACCTCCGGCACCTACAAGTCGGCCAACACCGTCCACCTCAAGAGCAATGTGACGATCCAGCTCGACGCGGGCGCGACGATCACCGGGTCGAGTGCGGACAGTTACGACAAACCCGAGTCGAACCAGTGGGACAACTATCAGGACTACGGCCACAGCCACTTCCACAACGCGATGTTCTCCGGCGACAAGCTGACGAACATCGGCTTCACCGGCGCCGGCACGATCGACGGCGGCGGCAACCTCATCACCGGCAACCCGAAGTCCGGCGAGGCCGACAAGATCCTGTCCCTCACCCGGTGTGACGGGCTGACGCTGTCCGGGATCAAGCTGCGCCGCGGCGGGCACTTCGCGGCGCTGATCAACGGCTGCACGAACGTCGTGTCGGACCACCTGACCATCGACACGGCGAGCGACCGCGACGGCTGGAACATCATCAGCACCACCAACGTCACGATCACGAACGCTTCGATCGCGGCGAACGACGACGCACTGGTGTTCAAGAGCGACTACGCGCTCGGGGCGAAACTGCCGAACGGGAACGTCACGGTGAACAACGCGAAACTGTCGGCGAAGTGCTGCAACGCGCTGATGTTCGGCTCCGAGACGTGCGGTGACTTCACCGGCTACCAGTTCTCGGACATCACGATCACCGGCGCGCACAAATCGGGCATCGGGATCGTCTCGATGGACGGCGCGAAGATTTCCGACGTGCACTACCGCAACATCACCATGTCCGGCACGTATTCGCCGATCATGATGAAGATCGGCACGCGGAAACGCTGCGGGAACAGCCCCGGCGTCGGCTCGATCAGCGGCGTCACGTTCGACAACATCACGGGCACGCACACCGGCAGCAACTTCAGCCCCACGATCTGGGGCGCGGACAGCGGCCACCGCGTCGCCGACGTCACGTTCACCGGCGTGCACCTGACGGTGCCCGGCGGCAACGGCACCATGGGCACCGGCGTGCCGAGCAACACCGCGACGGACTACAACCCGAAGAGCATCGGCACCCGCCCGTCGTACGGCTGGTACCTGCACTACGCGTCGGGCATCAAGTTCGTGGACAGCTCGGTGGAGTTCGGCAAGGACGACGGCCGTCCGGCGAGCATCGTCAACAACAGCTCCGACATCACGTTCGACCACTTCACGGCGGAGAAGGGCTCGAAGAGCCCGTTCGACATCGGCTTCCAGTCGGTGACGGGCTACTGCGTCAAGAACTCGGCAACAACATCAGGCGGAACCCTCCGCATCACCACCTCGGACTCCACCTCAACCTGCTGAGTTTCCCGTAACCAGCGTGATCAGAGCCGGAACTCGCGTGATCAGAGCCGTAACTCGCGAGTTCCGGCTTCAATCACGCGAGTTCCGGTCTCCATCACGCGAGATACGGGTTTCCGCACGGACGAAGGGGCCCCGGCCGGTCGGCCGGGGCCCCTTGTGCGGCGCGGGAGGGGTCAGTGCATGTACTGCTCGTTCATGATGAGGAACGCGCCGAGGCCGTGGAAGTCGTTGGTCTTGCGGGCGCGGGCGTAGTAGTAGGACAGGTCGCCGACGTTGGTGCCTTCGCAGATGTCGGTGATCTTCGTCAGGCCGTCCGAGTCGAGGGAGATCTTCTTCAGCACGCCGGCGTAGCCCTTGTCCGCCACTGCCTGGTAGGACGCCGGCAGGTAGCCGCGCTGGACGCCGCGGGCCATCGTGAACGTGTACATCGACGACGCCGACGTCTCGAGCCAGTTCTTCGAGTCGCCGCCGCGGTCGACGACCTGGTACCAGCGGCCGGTCGAGGCGTCCTGGTACCGCTGGTAGCCCGCGGCCAGGAACTGGACGATCTCGATCAGCGCCGCCCGGCGCGGGTGGTTCGCCGGGAGCACCTCGAGGATGTCGATGGTGGCCATGCCGAACCAGCCGATCGCGCGGGCCCAGTGGTACTTCGAGTGGTGCCCGGTCCCGGACGCCCACGACTCGGAGCCGTCCTCGTCGTAAGCGTGGTACAGCAGGCCCTTCGCCGGTTCGCGCAGGTGGCTGAAGTAGACGACGAGGTTCTTCGCGGACTCCTCGAAGCAGTACGCGCCGTCGTTGAACGCGGCGCCGTAGAGCGCGAGGAACGGCTGGGCCATGTAGACGCCGTCGCCCCACAGCTGGCCGACCTTGCTGGTGGCGTGGAACATGCCGCCGTCGGACGTCCTCGGGTAGGACGGGAACCGCTTGCGCAGCTGGTCGGCGGCCGTCTTGTACTTCTTGCGGCCGGTCTCCGCGTACAGCAGTGGCAGCATCTGGCACGAACGCATCGAATCGAGGTTGGTGAAGCTGTTCGAGATGCCGCTGTCGGTGATGAACCGGTCGTACCACGCGATGATGTAGTCGAGGTACTTCTTCTCGCCGGTGCGCTTGTAGAACAGGTACTGGCCGTAGAGGTACAGCCCGAGGGTGTAGCCCCACCCGCCGATCTTGTCCGGCGTGTAGCGCTTCATCGTCGAGTCGATCACGGCGCGGGACCAGTCCGCCGGAGCCGTGCCACCGATCGGGGGAAGCCGGTCCGCCGCGCGCGCGAGGGGGCCTGCCGCGGCGAGGGCGCCCAGGGCGCCGAGGGTGCCGGCCAGGACCGCGCGCCGGGTCGGGCGAAGGGGGTGCTCGGACATCGTCGTCCCTTTCGTGCGCTGGCCCCGCGACGCGGGAGTGGGTGGCCGGGATGCCGATCCGCCGTCCGTCGGCATCCCGACCAGCTCTGGGGGGCGCGGCGTGCTACCCGTGTCGCCGGAGCGATGGTCTTGGAGCGAAAGCGCTCTCTGGGGAGAACATCTACTCGCCCCGCCGACCCGCAGTCAAGAGAGATCGGATCTCTCGTCTCATATATCAGATATTTAACCCGAATGGCGGCCCCTTCGATGTACCGGCCAGCGAAACGCGGCGGAAAGGTCGGATCTAAGTCTTGACCGGGCCGCGACGGCAGGAGTACACCACCGAGTGGACCAGACCACTGGAGGTCGTTCATGTCAGCCAAGTTCCTGCGCCGGGTGCTCGTCGCCGCGGCGTCGATGCTGGTGGTGTCCGGGCTCGTCGCCGCACCGGCGTCGGCCGACCTGCAGAAGCCCTCCCAGCAGTGGCTGCGCGACAGCCAGGCCGGGTTGTTCCTGCACTGGGGCATGCGCACGTCACCCGGCTACACCAGTTGCAGCGCCTGGGAGAAGGCGATCACCGACGGCGGGTGGAGTCCCGCCTACTGGGTCAACGAGGCCAAGAAGCTGCACGCGTCGTACCTCGTGCTCGCCTCCTTCCACAGCCGCCTGGGCTACTCGCGGGCCTGGCCGTCGAAGATCCCCGGCAGCTGTACCACCAAGCGGGACTTCCTCGGCGAGCTGATCGCCGCGGCGAAACCCCAGGGCCTCAAGGTCATCCTCTACATGACCAACGACGCCCAGTGGCACGACGAGGGCGGCCACGAGTGGCTCGACTCGTCCGGCTACTCCAAGTACAAGGGCAAGGACGTCGACCTCGACAGCCAGAGCGGCTTCGGCCAGTTCAGCTACGACAACTTCTTCGAGGTCATGAAGAACTACCCCGACCTCGGCGGGTTCTGGATCGACAACGACAACGCCTACTGGGAGTCCCACGACCTCTACCAGCAGATCTACCAGCAGCGGCCGGACTATCTGCTGAGCAACAACAACGAAGACACGCCGATCATGGACACGATCAGCAACGAGCAGAAGACCGGCATGTCCCCGTCCTACGACTACCCGCAGGCGACGTACACGGCGATGCCGCGGCTCACCGAGGCGTGCTTCAAGCTCCCCGACAGCGGCTCGTGGTGGTACGGCGGCTCCAACTCGTCGGTGAACAAGATGCTCAACATCGGACGTCTGGTGACCAACTCGGGCTCGTCGATCAAGTCCCTGATGGCCGAGACGGCGATGGTGAACGGGAAGTTCCCGTCGAACCAGGAAGCGTTCAACAACTTCGCGAACACCTACCTGGACGCGATCTGGGAGTCCCTCGGCGGCACCGAAGGCGCCGGGTACATGTACGGCGGCATGCAGCCGGGCTTCTGGAACGACGGCGCGCACGGCGTCATCACCATCAAGGGCGAATCGCAGTACGTCCACGTCCTGACCAAACCGTCGACGTCGACGCTGAAGATCCGCGACAACGGCTACCGCGTCCGCCGGGTGACGAACCTCCGCACCGGCGCGGCGATCGCCTTCAGCCAGGGCGGCGGCAGCCTGACCCTGACCGGGCTGTCCGGCTGGGACACCTACGACACGGTGTTCAAGGTGGAGACGTCGGGCCGTACCGGCACCTACGACCCGAAGACCGTGACGCTCAAGGCGAGCGCGTCGGCGAGTGGCCACGGTGGACAGTCCGCCAGCGACGGCGACTACCTCACCTACTTCGACAACGGCAAGACCCTGCCGGTCAACCTCGACTTCGACCTCGGCTCGGCGAAGAAGGTGCAGTACGTCGGGATCAACCAGCGCGAGGACTCGGTCAGCTACGCCCGGTCGGACTCCGAGCAGTCCGCGCGGATCAAGGCGTACAAGGTGTTCGTCTCCAGCGACGGCAAGGACTGGGGCAGCGCGGTGAAGTCCGGGACGCTGCCGAGCCACCGCGGCGTCCAGTTCGCCGACCTCTCCGCGGTGACGGCCCGGTACGTCCGGCTGCAGGTGACCAGCACGTACGCGGCCTCGAGCGACAGCTCGCGGTACAAGCGCCTGCGGATCGACGAGACCTGGCTGGGTTCGGACTACGCGACCGCGGCCGGCTGAGCGAGGAGGTCGACGGTCAGGGCCGCGGTCCAGCTGAAGGACCGCGTGCCGTGGCCGGCGCCGGTCAGCGGGTCGCAGTACTCGGCGAAGTCCGTCCGGGCCGCTGTGTCGGCGAGGTCGTCCGCCAGCCGTGAGGCGAGGGCGTGCTCGCCGTGCCGCAGCAGGCCCTGGCGGACCAGCCAGCCGACGTTGAACCACGACGGCCCGCGCCAGTAGCGGCCCGGGTCGAAGTCCGGGGCCGTCAGGTCGTAGCTCGGGACGCCGTGCACCCGGCCGAGCCGGAAGCGCGGGCCGGTCGCCGTCGCCAGCAGGGCGGGGGCGACCGCCAGGTCCGGCAGCACCAGCGGCAGCAGGCCCGCGCACGTGTACTCGGGGGTCAGCGCGCCGGTCCGGACGTTCCGGGCGAAGAACCAGCCGGAAGTGCTGTCCCACAACGTGTCCTGCAACGCCTTCGCGACGCGTGCCGCGGCCTCGCGATGGGCGGCGGCGGCCGCCGGCAGGCCGAGGATCGCGGCGATCTCGGCCAGCGCCAGCTCGGCGTCGGCCAGCAAGGCGTTGAAGCCCGGGTCCTCCACGACGAAATCGCCGAAGTCCCGGTAGCCGCTGTCCCGGTAGTCCGCGGCGAGCCGCACGTACCGGCCGTAGTCGTCGTCGCTCGGCCGGTCCGCGGCGGCGCCGTGCTGCAGGTCGCGGCGGACGAACCCGGTCGACGGCGTGACGGCCGACAGCGGCCCGTCCCACGCCGGGCTGTTGTCCATCCCCGACTCCCACGGGTGCACGATCGCCACGAGCCCGCGCCCGCCCGCGTCGCGCTGGGTCCGCAGGTACTCGTGCCAGGCCCGCAGCTTCGGGTACAGCGTCGCGAGGAACACGTGGTCGGGTTCGGCCTCGTGCACGGCCAGCACCGCCCGTGCGTGCACCGGCGGCTGGATGAGGCCCGACGTCCGTCCGGCGTGCCAGAAGGACGGGCCGGGGAAGTACGCCTCGGGCGGGGTGTCCGGGTTGAAGAGGATGTGCGGCACGCGGCCGTCGCGCCACTGGGCGGAGAACAGGGTCAGCAGCTCACGCCGCGCGCGCTCGGGGGCCAGGTGGCGCAGGCCGAACGCGATGAAGGCGGAGTCCCAGCTCCACTGGTGGGGGTAGAGCCCCCGCGAAGGCACGGTCGACGAGCCGAGCCAGTTGCCCGCCAGGACGTCGGCGGCGCGCCCCCATGTTACGTTCATATGTCCAATCTATCTCCAACTTATGTCTTGTCAATGAGCAAAAGAGGCTGGATGACGACGCCGACCAGTGCCGGGGAGCTGCTGCGACTGGTCCGTACGGGTGAGGCGACCACGCGGAAGGCGCTCCAGACGCGCAGCGGGCTGTCGCGCTCGACGCTGACCGCGCGTCTCGAGCAGCTCCAGTCGGCGGGCCTGCTCGCCGAGGGAGGCCAGGAGGACTCGACCGGCGGCCGTCCCGCGCGGCAGCTGCGGTTCGACGACCGGCACGCCGTGGTCCTCGCCGCGAGCATCGACACGACGCACGCCGAGGCCGCGCTCACCGACCTGGCGGGACGGCGGCTGGCGCACCGCGCGGGCGCCCTGCGCGTCGCCGACGGCCCGGAGCCCGTGCTCGGCCGGATCGCGGAGTGGTTCGCGGCGATGCTGGCCGAGGCAGACCGGCCGGTCTGCGGCGTGGGCGTCTCCGTGCCGGGCCCGGTCGAGGGCAACCGCGTCAAGCAGCCGCCGATCATGCCCGGCTGGGACGGCTACGCGATCGACGCTCACCTCGGCGCCCGCTTCGGCGTCCCGGTGCTGGCCGACAACGACGCGAACCTGATGGCGCTCGGCGAGCACCGTGCCCGGTACCCGGACACGGCCGCGCTGGTCGTGGTCAAGGTGTCCACCGGGATCGGCGCCGGGCTGGTCCTCGGCGGCGAGGTGTACCGCGGTGTCGACGGCGGGGCGGGCGACATCGGGCACATCCGGCTGCCCGGGTATCCCGAAGCCCGCTGCGCGTGCGGTTCGCTCGGCTGCCTCGCGGCCGTCGCCGGCGGTGGCGCGCTGGCCGCGCGCCTGACGGAGCTGGGCCTGCCGACGACGTCGGGCTCGGGGGTCCGCGACCGCATCGTGGCCGGCGAACCGGCCGCGGTGCGGCTCGCCGAGTTCGCCGGCCGCGAGGTGGGGGAGGTGCTCGCCACCCTGGTCTGCGTGGTCAACCCCGGGGTGCTGGTGATCGCCGGCGACCTCGCCGAGCCGCACTTCGTGGCCGGCGTCCGCGAGGTGCTCTACCGGCGGGCGCTGCCGCGCGCGACGCAGAGCCTGCGCGTCGAAATCGGCGGCCGCGGCGAAGCGATCGGCGGGGCGGTCACCATGGTGGTGGAGGCGGTGTTCGCGCCGGCCGCCGTGGACAGCCGCCTGGCTGGGGTCACTGTTCCGACTGTCCCGAGTGGACGGAGCGACCGACTTTCGTAGGTGGCGTCGGCCGGTCTCGCTTGTTCCGCAATACGGGAGCGAACCGGACGTATCGTACATCGAGGATTATTCCTCGCATTTTCCGTGTGACAAACCGGATTTCCGTACCACCGGTGAATATGCGTCGAGATAACGGTTCCGCAAGTACTTCCCCGCGAGCGGAACGCCGTTCTAGTCTCACCCGGTGTTCCAGGCCCGTTTTCTGGGGGCCGCATTCGAGAGGGAGATTTCTGTGCGAAGAAGCTCCACCCTGCTCCTTTCGCTCGCGGTGGTGGGTGGCCTCACCGCCGCCCTGCCGGCGACGGCGTCGGCGCAGGGGCGTCAGGACATTCCGCAGTCGCACCCGTTGTGGGCGAACGCGCAGGCGAAGGTCGCCGACACCGCGCCCGCGGCGAAGCTGAGCTTCCGGGTTTACCTGAACCAGCGCGACAACGCCGGTGCCGAGGCGCTGGCCCAGGCCGTTTCCGACCCGGACAGCCCGACCTACCGGCAATTCCTGAACCCCGATCAGGTGCGTGACCGGTTCGCCGCCAGTGACGCGACCGTGAACGCCGTGAAGTCGTGGCTGACCGGCAACGGCTTCAGCATCGGCGAGGTGCCGTCGAACCGCGCCTACGTCGAAGCCACCGGCACCGCCGGCCAGACGGAGCAGGCGTTCGCCGTCGACCTGGGCAAGTACCGGGTCAAGGGCCAGACGCTGCGTGCCGCCGACAAGAACCTGTCGGTGCCCGCGAACCTGGCCGGCGACGTGCTCGGCGTCGTCGGCGTCGACCAGGCGACCAACCTGTTCAAGCCGGACCACGCGACCGGCTCGGGTACGCCGTCGGACGTCCCGCCCGGCCCCGGGTTCCGCAACGCGCGGCCGTGCAGTGCCTACTACGGCGAGAAGATCGACACCACCGATCCCGCCTACAACGGCAAGCAGCTGCCGTACGCGCCCTGCGGCTACACCCCGGCGCAGCTGCGTTCGGCCTACGGCGTCGACAAGGTCGGCGCCGACGGCAAGGGCACCACGATCGCCATCGTGGACGCGTTCGCCTCGCCGACCATCTACTCGGACGCGAGCACGTACGCGAAGAAGAACGACCCGCAGCACCCGCTGAAGCAGAGCCAGTTCAAGCAGCACGTCTTCCCGGCGAACCCGGTCCTCGAGCCGCCGGACCAGTGCGACGCGGCGGGCTGGTACGGCGAGGAGACCCTCGACGTCGAGGCCGCCCACGGTCTCGCGCCGGGCGCCGACATCCTGTACGTCGGCGGGGAGTCCTGCGAGGACAACGCCCTCGACGTGGCGCTGAACTACGTGATCGCCGGCCACAAGGCCGACATCGTGTCGAACTCCTACGGCGACACCGGCGAGGACATCCCGGCCGACGAGGTCAAGGTGTTCAACCAGATCTCGCTGCAGGCGGTGCTCGAAGGCATCGGCGTCTACTTCTCCTCGGGCGACAACGGTGACGAGGTCGCGCGCCTCGGCACGCCGTCGCCGGACTTCTCCGCCTCCGCGCCGTGGATCACCGCGGTCGGCGGCACGTCCATCGCGATCGGCAAGGACGGCAAGCGGATCTTCGAGACCGGCTGGGAGACCAGCAAGTCGCTGCTGACCAACGGCGTCTACGGCCCGGCCAACTACACCAGCGGTTCCGGTGGTGGCACGAGCCGGCTGTTCCCGCAGCCCTTCTACCAGAAGGGCGTCGTGCCGGACGCGCTGGCGAAGAAGAACCAGACCGGCAACAACAAGGGCCGCGTCGTCCCGGACATCTCCGCGGTCGGCGACCCGAACACCGGCTTCCTGGTCGGCCAGACGCAGACCTTCCCGGACGGCGCCTACTACGACCAGTACCGGATCGGCGGCACGAGCCTCGCGTCGCCGGTGTTCGCCGGCATCATGGCGGTGGCCGACAGCTTCGACCACTTCCACCACGGCTTCATCAACCCCGTGATCTACAAGCTGACCTCCCGTACCCCGGCGATCAGCGACGTGAAGCACGTGGACGCCGCCGTGGCTCGTGTCGACTACGCGAACGCCGTCGACGCTTCGGCCGGCCTGCTCCACTCGGTCCGCACCCTGGACTACCAGGGCCTGACCATCCACACCACCCCCGGCTACGACGACGTGACCGGCCTCGGCACGCCCAACGGCTGGCTGTTCCTGCTGCTCGTCTAGTCCCAAGTAGTCCCAAGTCCGTGAAGGCCACCTTCAGGAACTACAAGTTCCTGAAGGTGGCCTTCACGGCTTTCCGGCCAGGGGGATCACCGCGCACACGGTGGTGCCGTCCGGGCCGCTTCGCACCCCGAGCTCGCCGCCGAGGGCCTGGACCCGGTCGCGCAGCCCGGCGAGTCCCGTGCCGCCCTCGACGTCCGCGCCGCCCGCGCCCCGGTCCGTCACCTCCACCCGCAGCTCGGCGCCCGCCACCGCGATCCGGACGTCGACGCGGTCGGTCTGGGCGTGCTTGAGGGCGTTCGTCAACGCCTCCGACGTCACGAAGTACGCCGTCGCCTCCACCGCCGCGTCGAGGCGCGGCACGGTGCCGACCGACAGCCCCACCTCCATCGGGATGCGGGCGGCCAGCGACCGGACCGCCGCGGCCAGGCCCGCTTCGGTGAGGATCGCCGGCCGGATGCCGCGCGCCAGCTCCCGCAGTTCGGTGATCGCCGTCTGCAGCTCGTCGACCGCGCCGCCGATCAGGGCCCGGACCTCGGTGGGCAGCTCGGCGCCGTACCGGCGGTCCGCCAGCCGCAGCAGCAGCACGACGCTGACCAGCCGCTGCTGGGCGCCGTCGTGCAGGTCCCGCTCCAGACGGCGGCGCTCCTCGTCGCCCGCCGCGACCAGCCGCGCCCGCGACGCCCGCACCTCGGCCAGCCGCTGCTCCAGCTCGGCGGTGAGCCGCTGGTTGTCCAGCACCAGCCCGGCCGCGGCGTCGAGCGCGTCGATCGACCGGCTGTCCTTCCACACCTCGTCGTCCTGCACCAGCGCGGCCAGCCCGGTGCCGTCGCGTTCCAGCAGCAGCCGGAGCATCTCGGCGTTGCCGACCCGGGCGCGCAGCACCCCGAACAGGAACGCCAGGGGCCACAGGCAGAACAGGATCCGGTACGCCTGCAGCAGCGGCTCGGAAAGCGGGTTCCCGTCGCCGAGTGCCGTGCCCACGCCGGACGTCAGCGCGCCGGACAACGCGATGGCGATCACCGGCGACAGCAGCCGCCGCTGCGGCAGCCGCCCGGTCAGCCACCGGTAGAGCAGCACGACGACCACACCGGCGCTGGTCGCCGTCGCGACGAAGTCCAGCACGCGGTGGGCGAAGGCGCCATCGGCCGCGGCGGACGAGATCGCCACCAGGTTGCGCGGGTCGTCGTCGGCCAGCAGGCCGGCCACGCCCGAGCCGAGTACCACCAGGTAGGCCGCGGCCACGAGCAGGCGTTCCCACCGCGACCGGAGCCGTCCGTGCGGGAACGCGAGCACGAGGTGCGCGATCACCGGGCTGGACGCGGCGCGCAGCGGTACGGCGATCGTGTACAGCAGCGGGTTCCGCGTGAACTGCAGGTCTTCGAGGAACAGCGCGAGGCCGACGAGCGCGATGAGCACGCCGATCGGGTTCGCCGGCCGTCGCACGTGCGCGACCGCGCCCGCGAGCAGGAACAGGAACCCGGTCGTGGTGCTGAGCGCGGTGTCGAGCGCGGAGTGGGTGCCCTCGGCCGCCTTCAGCGTCAGCGCGGTGACGCCGAGCGCGAAACCGGCGGTCAGCAGGCCGGTCATCACGAGTGTCCGGGGGTGCTGCACCGCAACCACGCAACCCCTCCCGGTGTGCTTCGCGGACGCGCGCTCGGGCAGCCGGGTGGCACCTGGCGGGATCGGGCGGCGTTCCGGCAACGGCTAACCATGATTCGCCCGTTCGGGCCGTCGCGTTACACCGGGCGGCCGCGCTTTAGGGTGAACAGGGTTCGGACGGGAGGCAGGACATGAGCGGACGCGGTCTGGACGCCGAGGTCTTCGGCGGGCGGATGCCCACCGGCGGGCGGGATCTGGCGATCGAAACCCACGGCATCAGGCCGGTCCCGGAGGACAACCGCTTCGGGCGTCCGTGGCGGCTGTTCAGCGTGTGGTTCGCGCCCAACCTGACGATGACGGCCGTGTTCACCGGCACCCTCGCCGCGACGCTCGGCCTGGGCTTCTGGACGGGGCTGGCCGCGATGCTCGCCGGCACTGTCCTCGGCTCGCTGCCGGTCGCGTACCTGTCCACCTGGGGCCCGCGCACCGGCACCGGGCAGCTGCCGCTCGCCCGGCTGCCGTTCGGCGGCGGGGTGGTGCTGCCGGGGCTGGTGCAGTGGCTCGGCTCGATCGCCTGGGACGCGCTGGTCGGCCTGTTCGGCGGCGAGGCCCTCGCGGAGCTGACCGGGCTGCCGTTCTGGGTGGCGGTGCTGATCGTGCTGGTGCTGCAGTGCGCCCTCGGCGTCTTCGGCTACGCCCTGATCCACCGCGTCCAGGCGGTGATGAGCGTGCTGCTGGTGCTCGCGTTCGCCGCGCTGGCGGTGAAAGTCCTTTCCGGACACCCGATCGCCACCGCGGACACCGCGTCCGGCGCCGACCTGGCGGGCGGCGTCGTGCTGTTCACGACGATCACGTTGTCGCTGGCGATCTCGTGGGCGCCCTACGCGTCGGACTTCAGCCGCTACCTGCCGCACCGGACGTCGTCGCGGTCGGTCTTCTGGGCGACGCTGCTCGGGCTGACGGCGTCGTACGCGATCGGCGAAGGTCTCGGGCTCGCGTTGGGGACGTCGCTGGGCGACCAGACGGCGAAGGGCGTCGCGGACCTGCTCGGCGGCGGGTTCCTGGGTGCGCTGGCGCTGGCGGTGATCGCGCTGGCGGCGGTGTCGTCGAACGCGATGAACGACTACAGCGGCTCGCTGGCCCTGCAGACCGTGGGCGTCCGGCTGCGGCGCCCGGTGTCGGCGGTGGTCGTCACCGTGCTCGCGTTCGCGCTGATCCTCTGGATGCACAGCGGCGAGCTCGCGGCGAAGTTCCAGAACGTGCTCCTGTTCGTCAGCTACTGGATCCCGCCGTTCCTCGGCGTCGTCGTCCCGGACTGGCTCGCGCGGACCCGCGGCGGGCGCCGGGTGGACGTCCTGGCTTCGGTCCCCGTCCGCCCCTGGGCGGCGGTGGTGGCGTTCGTGGCTGGCTTCGGCGCGGCGGTGCCGTTCATGAACACGTCCCTCTACACCGGACCGGTCGCCGCGGCCCTGCACGGCGCCGACCTCGCGTACTACGTCGGGCTCGTCGTTTCGCCGGCAGCGTATTTCCTGCTTCGCGGCCGGTCTCCGGTTGACCTCGAGTAATGTAGAGGTTTCACGATGGTGTGGTACCCCTCGAAGGAGGAACCATGCCCACCGCACTGATCACCGGGGCGTCCGCCGGTCTGGGCCGCGCGCTCGCGGCGGCCCTGGTGAGTCGCCAGTGGACGGTCGTCGGCGACGGCCGGGACGCGGCCGCGCTGGATTCGGCGGCTCGCGAGATCGGCTTCACCGCCGTCTCCGGCGACGTCGCCGACCCGGCCCACCGCGCCGCACTGGCTGCTGTCGCCGGCGCCGAGCTCGACCTGCTCGTCAACAACGCCAGCTCGCTCGGCGTCAGCCCGCTGCCGCCGCTGGCGCGGTATCCCTTGGCGGAGCTGGAAAACGTCTACCGCGTGAACGTCTTCGCGCCGCTCGCGCTGACCCAGCTGCTGCTGCCCGCCTTGACGGCGGCGCGGGGCATCGTGATCGGCATCAGCTCGGACGCCGCCGTCGAGCCGTACGAAGGCTGGGGCGGCTACGGCTCCGCGAAGGCGGCGCTAGACCAGCTCACCGCCGTCCTCGGCGTGGAACAGCCGGACCTGGCCGTGTACGCGGTCGACCCGGGCGACCTGCGCACGGCGATGCACCAGCGCGCGTTCCCCGGCGAGGACATCTCGGACCGGCCGCTGCCGTCGTCCGCGGTCCCGGCGTTCCTCAGGCTGCTCGACGAGCGCCCACCCAGCGGCCGCTATCGCGCGGCCGACCTCCTGGCGGCGGGATGAACGTCCGGTTCGAGCTGCCGGACGAGCTGTCGGCGTCGGCGCCGCCGGAAGCTCGCGGCCTGGCGCGCGACGAAGTCCGCCTGCTGGTCGCCTCGCCGTCGGGCGTGCACCACACGGTGTTCGCTTCGCTGGGCGAGCACCTGCGGCCGGGTGACCTGCTGGTGGTCAACACGTCCGGAACCCTCCCGGCGGCGGTCGACGCCATCCGCGGCGGACGTCCGGTCGTCGTCCACTTCTCGACGTCACTCGACGACGGTTCGTGGGTGGTCGAGCTGCGCGCCCCGGGCGGCCCGCTGCTCGACGGCCGGCCGGGGGAGCACCTGGAGCTGCCCAGGGGCGCGTCACTGACGTTGCTGGCGCCGGCCGCCCCGGGGGACCGGCGGCTGTGGCGGGCGGAGGTGGCGGTCGAGGGACCGGTCCCGGGGTTCCTGGCGGCGGCCGGCCGCCCGATCCGCTACGGCTACGTCCCCCGGGCGTGGCCGCTCGCGGACTACCAGACGGTGTTCGCCCGCGAGCCGGGCAGCGCGGAGATGCCCTCGGCGGCCCGCCCGTTCACGACGGAGCTGGTGACACGCCTGGTCACCGACGGAGTGCTGTTCGCGCCGCTGCTGCTGCACACCGGGGTGTCGTCCCCGGAGGCGGGCGAGCCACCCCAGCCGGAGCGGTTCCGCGTACCGCCCCCGACGGCGGCGCTGGTCGCCTGGGTCCGCGCCCGCGGCGGCCGGGTGATAGCGGTGGGCACGACAGCGGCCCGAGCCCTGGAGTCGGCGGCCTCCGCGCACGGCATGGTCCGGGCGGCCGAGGGCTGGACGAACCTGGTGCTGGGCCCGGACCGCCCGGCCAGGGTGGCGGACGGCATCATCACGGGCCTGCACGCGCCGGACGCGTCCCACCTGCTGTTACTGCAAGCGGTGACGGGCGCGGAGGTGGTCCAGCGCGCGTACGACGCGGCGGTGGAGGAGCGGTACCTGTGGCACGAATTCGGCGACGTCTCGCTCCTGCTTCGCCGCTGAGTCCGGTCGTGGGAGGCCTGCGCGAGCACGCGAAAGGCAGCTGCTGTGGTGTCTTGAATGACTCATTCAGGTCTTCCGAGGTCCTGAATGAGTCATTCAAGACACCACGGCAGCTACAACTCTGTCCTACTGGCGCGCCTCGGCGTTCTGCCGGTGGGACCGGTACAGCCCGGCCCCCACCACGGCCGCGATGCCCAGGCCCACGCCGCTGACGATCGAAGCCACCAGGCTTGCCGTGCCGGTGGCCAGGCCGAAGCCGCCGCCCACGTAGACCGGGATGCTCACCGCCACCGGCAGCCAGTTGCGCAGTGCGAACGCGCGGTCCGACGCCATCCACAGCACCAGGGCCACCGCCGCCCCGGTGACGACCGGGATCGCCCAGACGACCACGCCCGTCACCGCGTCCATGCCGAGTGACCGGAGCCACTCGAACGACGCCTGGCCCAGCCCGATGAACAGCACGAACAGCGCCACGCGGACGCCTGCGGCCCCCTGGCCGCGTCGCTGTGCGGTGCTCGTCATGTCTTCCCTCCCGAATCGGTGGTCATCCTTTACCACGTTCGGGTGACGCGAGCGGTTGTCCGTGCCGGCGACTTTCTTCGAAGACGGCCTGTAAGCGCCCCGGCCGCCGATGTCAAGAAATCTCACCAGGATTCCCGGGATGCGGATGGCTATGCGCCTGAGTGGGTGACCGTGCGAACCTCGCCCCGACACCGACGAAAGGCGATGCTGACGTGCGCACCTCCCGGAGAACCCTGGCCTCGGCGTTGGCCGCCCTGACCGTCGTGGGCCTGCTCGCGGGCTGTTCGCGCGCCGACAGCAGCGCCGCGCCGGCCGCGAACCAGGGGGCCGCCGGCGAGGTCCGGGTCGGGTTCTTCCCCAACGTCACGCACGCGCCCGCGCTGATCGGCGTCAAGAAGGACTTCTTCAAGAACGAGCTCGGCTCGACCAAGCTCACCACCCAGACCTTCAACGCCGGCCCCGAAGAGGTCAACGCCCTGCTGGGCGGCTCCCTCGACGTCGCTTTCATCGGCTCCGGCCCGGCGATCAACGCCTTCACCAAGTCCAAGGGCGCCATCCAGCTGGTCTCCGGCGCCGTTTCGGGTGGCGCGCAGCTGGTCGTCAAACCGGACATCACCAGCGTCGAGGGGCTCAAGGGCAAGAACATCGCGACCCCGCAGCTGGCCAACACCCAGGACGTCGCGCTCAAGAAGTTTCTCGCCGGCAAGCAGCTGACCGGCCAGGTCAAGATCACCAACCTCGACAACCCGAAGACGCTCGACGCCTTCAAGAAGGGCGAGGTCGACGGCGGCTGGCTGCCCGAGCCGTGGGCGTCGCGGCTGGTCCTCGACGCCGGCGCGAAGGTCCTGGTCGACGAGAAGACGCTGTGGCCGGGCGGCCGCTTCCCGAGCACCGTCGTCATCGTGCGCAGCGAGTTCCTGCAGCAGCACCCGGACACCGTCCGCGCGCTCCTCAAGGGCCAGCTGGCCGCGATCGACTGGGCGAAGGCCAACCCGGCGGAGGCGAAGACCGTGGTCAACGGCGCACTCAAGGAGCTGGCCGGCAGTACCCTGAGTGCGGCGGTCCTGGACCGTGCGTTCTCCGGCATCGAGCTGACCACCGACCCCATCGCCGCCGAATTCCCGCAGCTCGCGCAGGACTCGGTGACGGCCGGCGTGGTGAAATCGGCAGTGGCGCTGAAGGGCTTCGCCGACTTCGGCCCGCTGAACGAGGTGCTCAAGGCGCAGAACCTGCCCGCCGTCGTAGCTCCCGAACTGACCAAGTGAGAGGCAGTCAGCGATGACCACGACCCTCCCGACCGGCCGGTCCAGTTTCACCGGCGCGACCGCGGTCCGGCTCGACGGCGTCCGCAAGACGTTCGGCACGGCCGGCCGCGCGGTCGTCGCGCTGGACGGCGTGGACCTGACGGTCGCGCCCGGCGAGTTCGTCTGCCTGCTCGGCGCCTCCGGCTGCGGCAAGAGCACGCTGCTGAACCTGGTCGCCGGGCTGGACGCGCCGTCGGCGGGGGAGATCACGCTGAACACCTCCCGGCCGGCGGTGATGTTCCAGGAAGCCGCGCTGATGCCGTGGCTGACCGCGGCCCGCAACGTCGAGCTGCCGCTGCGGCTGGCCGGATTCGGCCGGGCCGAGCGCCGCGAAAAGGCCGCCGAGCTGCTGGACCTGGTCCGCCTGAACGGCGCGGGCGGCAAGCGGCCGCACGAGCTGTCCGGCGGCATGCGGCAGCGCGTCGCGCTGGCCCGCGCCCTGGCCGCGACCCTGCGCGTCGGCGGCGACCCGGAACAGTCGCTCCTGCTGATGGACGAGCCGTTCGCCGCGCTCGACGCCATCACCCGCGACGTCCTGCAGGGCGAGCTGCTGCGCGTCTACCGCAGCACGGGCACGTCCGTGCTGTTCGTGACGCACGACGTGCGCGAGGCGGTCCGGCTCGGCCAGCGCGTGGTGCTGCTGTCGTCACGGCCCGGCCGGGTCGTGCGCGAGTGGACGGACGTGCCGCTGGCCGACGCAGCTGAGCTGACCGAGGAAATCACCGGGCACCTGCGTGAGGTGATCAGCACCCATGCCGCAGCTTGACTCTGCTGCCCGGGGGTCGAACCCCCAGACCCCCGGGGGCGGCGGTGCTGACGTCGACCTGGACGCGGTCGGCGCCGGACTGGATTCGCTGGACGCCCCTGTTGGCGACCGCCGCCCGGGGTTCTGGAAACGCTTCGCTTGGGGCTTCCTGCCTCCGCTGGGCGCGCTGGTCCTGCTGATCGTCGTCTGGCAGATCCTCTGGGCCGCCGCCTTCTGGCCGGAGTCGCAGCTGCCGTCACCGGCGGCGGTGTGGGGCGAGTTCTGGGACATCGTCGTCGACGGCCAGGTGTTCGGCTTCGTCTGGACGTCCGTGCACCGCGCCGCGCTCGGCTTCCTCGCCGGTGTGCTCATCGGCACCCCGCTGGGCCTGGTCGTGGCTAAGGTCCGCGTGGTGCGGGCGGCGATCGGGCCGCTGCTGACCGGGCTGCAGAGCCTGCCGTCGGTGGCCTGGGTGCCGGCGGCGATCCTGTGGTTCGGGATCAACGACGCGGCCATCTACTTCGTGGTGCTGCTCGGCTCGGTGCCGTCGATCGCGAACGGCCTGGTGTCCGGCATCGACCAGATCCCGCCGATCCTGCCGCGCGTCGGCCAGGTGATGGGCGCGAACCGGCTGTCCTCGGCGCGGCACATCCTGCTGCCCGCCGCGCTGCCGGGTTTCCTGGCCGGGCTGAAGCAGGGCTGGGCGTTCTCGTGGCGGTCGCTGATGGCGGCCGAGCTGATCGCGCTGTCGCCCCAGCTGGGTGTCGGGCTCGGCGCGTACCTGAACCAGGGTTCGTCGTTCAACAGCATGGAGACGGTGATCGCGGCGATCTTCCTGATCCTGCTGGTCGGCGTGGGGATCGAGCTGGCGGTGTTCCGCCCGCTGGAGCGCGCCGTCCTGCGGGCCCGCGGGCTGACTTCGTCGCTCTAGAAGTTTCGCGCCTGGATGTCGAAGCCGCTTCCGCGGCGCCGATCATCGGCGCGTGGCGGTGCCTGCGGCTACGCTTGGAACGGCGAAGGGCCGGATGGGTCAGAGGCTGACCCATCCGGCCCTTCGCAGGTCCTGCGTGCCGGAGCCCGCTCAGCGCGGGCGTCGACCGCCCGCGCGAGTACCGGCCGAGAAAGCCGCCGCGCCGCTGCGGCGGTTGCCCGTCGCCGCCGGGGCGCCCGAGCGCCCGGTGCCGCCCGTCTTGCCCGCGCCGGCCGCGCCGCCCGATCGGCGGTTGGCTCCCGAACCGCCACGGCCGGCGTCGGCCGAACGCTGCGGCTGCTCGTCGCGGCGCGCCTGACCGTTCGCCCGGGCGCGCTGGCCGCCGCGGTTCTCCTTCGGCGTGGCGGGGCCTCCCCGGCGGCCGCGGCCGCCACCCGGGGCCGAGCCCGTGGCGGAAACCTTCTTCGGGCGGTTGTCCACCGGAGGCCGCTTCGGTGACGCCGTGAACGAACGCTCGCCGGGGGCCAGCTCCGCCAGCAGCGGGTGTCCCGGGCCGAGCTGGGTGGTCGTCGGCTTGATGCCCGCCTTGCGCGTGAGGTCGCGCACGTCGCGGACCTGCGCGTCGGTCATCAGCGTCACGACCGTGCCCGAGGCCCCGGCGCGCGCCGTGCGGCCCGAGCGGTGCAGGTACGCCTTGTGCTCGACCGGCGGGTCGGCGTGGATGACCAGCCGGACGTCGTCGACGTGGATGCCGCGGGCCGCGATGTCCGTGGCCACCAGCGTCTTCGCCGTCCCCGAGGAGAACGCCTCGAGGTTGCGCGTCCGCGCGTTCTGCCCCAGGTTGCCGTGCAGCTCGACGGCCGGGACGCCGGACGCCACCAGCTTTCGCGTCAGTGCCTTCGCGCGGCTCTTGGTCCGCGTGAACACCAGCGTGCGGCCCGGCGCGGCGGTCAGGTCGACCAGCACCTGCAGCCGGTGGGTCTCCTCCAGGTGCAGGACGTGGTGGTCCATCGTCGACACCGGCGACTGGGCCGAGTCGACGCTGTGCGTGATCGGGTCGTTCATGAAGCGCTTGACCAGCACGTCGACGCCGTTGTCCAGCGTCGCGGAGAACAGCATCCGCTGCCCGCGCGACGGCGTCTGGTCCATGATCCGCCGGACCTCGGGCAGGAAGCCCAGGTCGGCCATGTGGTCGGCCTCGTCCAGCACGGTGATCTCGATGGCGTCGAGTTTCACGTGCCCGGAGCGCATGTGGTCGGCGAGCCGGCCGGGGCAGGCGACGACGATGTCGACGCCGTCACGCAGCCGGGTGATCTGCGGGTTCGCGCTGACCCCGCCGAAGATGGTCGTCGTCTTGAGGCCCAGCGGCTTCGCCAGCGGCAGGATCGAGGCCTCGATCTGCGTCGCAAGCTCGCGCGTCGGCGCCAGGATCAGCGCGCGGGGACGGCCGGGCTTGCGCCGCGTCGGGCCCGCGGCGAGGCGCGCCAGCACGGGCAGCACGAAGCCGTACGTCTTGCCGGAGCCGGTGCGGCCGCGCCCCAGCACGTCGCGCCCGGCGAGGGTGTGCGGCAGGGTCGCCGCCTGGATCGGGAAAGGCTCGGTGACGCCCTGGGCGGCCAGTGCGGTCACCAGCGGGGCGGGCAGGCCAAGTTCGAGAAAAGTGCTCATAAGTGCTTGTGGGCGCGCTGAACGCCCTGGTCTCCATAACCTGAGAAGGGTTGTCCTGCCCGGCGCAGACCTACGTACGGCCGCGGCGCGTGGTAGTCGACAACAACAGCGGGCCGAGGCAGAACTGAGCGGCCCGCATGATCAGTATAGCGGGAAGGAGTGACGTACCCCCAGTGAGATTGCCCGCACTCGGACCGCCTTGCTAAGTTACCGGTCGGTAATCAAGGAGGAGTTCCATGCTGCTGAACCCGCACGAGTACGACCCGGCCCACTTCGACGCGGAGACGCGCCGGCTGCTCCGGGCCACCATCGACTGGTTCGAACAGCGTGGCAAGGCGAAGCTCACCGAGGACTACCACAACCGCACCTTCTACGCGGACTTCATCGAGTTCGCCGGCAAGGAAGGCCTGTTCTCGACCTTCCTGACGCCGGCCGCGAACGCCGGGGGCAACCCGGACAAGCGCTGGGACACCGGCCGCGTCGCGGCGCTGTCGGAAATCCTCGGGTTCTACGGGCTGAACTACTGGTACCCGTGGCAGGTCACGATCCTGGGCCTCGGCCCGGTGTGGCAGAGCGGCAACGACGTCGCCCGCAAGCGCGCGGCCGACGCCCTGGACGCCGGCGGCGTCGGCGCGTTCGGACTGTCCGAAAAGGACCACGGCGCCGACATCTACTCCTCCGGCATGGTGCTCACGAAGGACGGCGACGGCTACCGCGCCACCGGCTCCAAGTACTACATCGGCAACGGCAACTGTGCGCGCACGGTCTCGGTGTTCGGCCGCATCGACGGCGTCGCGGGCCCCGACCAGTACGTCTTCTTCTACGCCGACTCCGAGCACCCGGACTACCACGTGGTCAAGAACGTCGTGCCGTCCCAGATGTACGTCGCCGAGTTCCGGCTCGAGGACTACCCGGTGCACGCCGACGACATCCTCCACGTCGGCGCCGAAGCCTTCAGCGCCGCGCTGAACACCGTCAACATCGGCAAGTTCAACCTCTGCTTCGGCGGCATCGGCATGGCGACGCACTCGCTGTACGAGGCCATCACGCACGCGCACAACCGCGTGCTGTACGGCAAGCCCGTGACGAACTTCCCGCACGTCCGCCGCGAGTTCGTCGAGGCCTACGCGCGGCTGACCGCGATGAAGCTGTTCTCCGACCGCGCCGTCGACTACTTCCGCAGCGCCGGCCCGGACGACCGGCGCTACCTGCTGTTCAACCCGATCACCAAGATGAAGGTGACCACCGAGGCGCAGAAGGTGATCGGCCTGGTCGCCGACGTCGTGGCCGCCAAGGGCTTCGAGGCCGACACCTACCTGGCGATGTCCAAGAACGACATCGACGGCCTGCCGAAGCTCGAAGGCACGGTGGCCGTCAACCTCGCGCTGATCGCGAAGTTCATGCCGAACTACCTGTTCGCGCCGCAGGAGTACGCCCCGGTCGGCACCCGCACCGACGCCGCGGACGACGAGTTCCTCTTCCGCCAGGGCCCGGCGCGCGGCCTGTCGAAGGTCCGCTTCCACGACTGGAAGACCGCCTACGCCGAAGCGGCGCACATCCCGAACGTCGCGCTGTTCACCGAGCAGGCCGGCTCGCTGGTCAAGCTGCTCACCGAAGCGGCGCCGGACGAGGCGCAGCAGGCCGACCTCGACTTCGGGCTCGCGCTCACCGAACTGTTCACCCTGATCGTGTACGGCCAGCTGATCCTGGAGCAGGCCCGCATCACCGGCCTGGACGACGAGGTCGTCGACCAGATCTTCGCGGTGCTGGTGCAGGACTTCAGCGTCGCGGCGGTGGACCTCAACGGCAAGGCGAGCTCGACCGAGGCCCAGCAGGCGATCGCCCTGGCCGCGCTGCGCAAGCCGGTGGTGGACGCGGAGCGCTTCGAGAACGTCTGGGCGCGCGTCCGCGCGCTTTCCGGGGTCTACGCTATGCACCCGTGATGGCGAGGAAGTACCGGCTGGGGATCATGCGGAAAGCCGCGAACGTCCTGGTGACGGCGTTCCTGGAACGCGGCATCCCGATCGCGGGGAGCACCGGGTGGCTGCTGACCACGCGCGGGCGGCGCTCCGGCGCCGACCGCACCACTCCGGTCAACGTCGTCGAAGTCGGTGGCGACCGCTGGCTCGTGTCGCCGTACGGGCAGGTCGGCTGGGTGCACAACCTCCGCGTCGACGCCACCGCCCGGTTGTGGCGCGGCCGCCGGCGCGAGACGTGGGAGGTCGAGGAGGCCGACGCCGCGACGGCCGGCCCGGTGCTGCGCGCGTACGTCCGCAAGATCCCGGTGACGGCGCCGTTCTTCGACGCGAAGCTGACCGACCCGGCCGAGGCCTTCGCCGTGGAAGCCGATCGACACCCGGTGTTCCGGTTGGCAAGATCACGGGTGTGAACCGGGAGCGGGCGGCGGAGCTGATCTGGGACGCGTGGCAGACCGGGAAACGTCTCGACGGTCTTCCGCCCGACGCCCGCCCGCACGACCTCGCCGAGGGCATGGCCGCGCAGGCGGCGCTCGCCGAGCTGGCCGGGCCGGTGTCCGGCTGGAAGATCGCGGCAACCACCGTGTACGCCCGGCAGTACCTCGACGTCCCCGGCCCGCTGGCGGGCGCGCTGTTCGAGCGGTTCCACCACGTCGAGGGCGCGCCGGTGCCGGCGGACACGATGACCATGGGCGTGGCCGAACCCGAGTTCGCGTTCCGGCTCAAGGCCGATCCGGGGCCGTCGCCGTCGCTGACGGCGATGCTCGACGCGGTCGACACGATGTTCCTGGCCCTGGAAATGCCGGACAGCCGCTACACCGACCACCAGCACGTGGGAGGCCCGCAGCTGCTGGCCGACGTCGCCTGCGCGGGCCGGTTCCTCGAGGGCCGGGCGGTCCCGGGCTGGCGCGACCACGACCTGCCCCGGCAGCCGGTGGTCCTGCACGCCGACGGCGCGGAGTTCGCCCGGGGCAGCGGAAGCCTGGTGCTGGGCGACCCGCGTCTGGCCCTGCACTGGCTGGCGATGGAGCTGTCCCGCCACGGCCGCTCGTTGCGCCCGGGCGATGTCGTGACGACGGGGACGGCGACCCCGCCGTGCCCGATCCGTGCGGGCGGCCACGTGGTGGCGGACTTCGGCGCGCTGGGCAGTGTCGAGGTGCGGTTCGCCGGGGGAGGGTAATTCGGCGGTTCCGCGGCTATCGTCGGCGCGTGGGCGAGCGCGGCAGGCCACGGCACCCGGACCGGCTGACCCCCGCCGAGTGGCGGGTGGTCGACGCGGTCCGCCACGGCCTGACCAACCGCGAGATCGCGCGGCGGCGCGGCACCAGCCAGGACGCCGTCAAGTTCCACGTCGGCAACGCCGTCCGCAAGCTCGGCCTCACCGGGCGGGCCGAGCTGCGCGCCTGGCGCGGCGCCCCGGCGGACAGCGCGCTCGCCGGCCGGACGCGTGAGGAGGCAGCGGTGCTGGGACCGATCGGGCAGGTTTCGCGGACGGTCGCGGATCTCGGCCGGGCGAAGGTCTTCTACGGCGACGTGCTCGGTCTCTCGCATTTATACACATTCGGCGACCTGGCGTTCTTCGACTGCGACGGCATCCGGCTGTTCCTGACCGCCGGCGAGCCGAAGGGTGCGGAGTCGGTGCTGTACTTCCGCGTTCCGGACATCGACGCCGTCTACGACGAGTTGCGTTCGCGGGGTGTGGAGTTCCTGGGCGCGCCGCACCTGATCTTCCGGCACGAGTCGGGGGCGGAGGAGTGGATGGCGTTCTTCACCGACCCGGACGGCCACCCGACGGCGATCATGAGCCAGGTCCCGCCTCGCTAGGGTGAGCGGATGCTGACGTTCCGTGCGGGGTTCCTGGTGCTCGCGGTGATCGTGGCGGCGCTCGACGCGGGATTCTGGCTGTTCACGCGAGCCCAGCACCAGACGACGGCGCGGATCGGCTTCCTGGTCGCGTTCGTGCTGCTGCTGGCGCTGCTCGCGGCATCCGCGGGACTGGTGCGCTGGGAGATCGCGGCACCACTGGGCGCGGCGTCGACCTCGGGCCTGTTCTTCGTCGGCGCGGCGGCGATCTTCAGCGTGGGCTTCGGGTTCCTGCTGACGGCGGTGCTGGAGGCGGCGTTGCTGCGCCGCATGGTGCTCGACGCGTCCCCGGTGGGCTGGCGCGGCGGCCACGGGCTGATCAGCGCGGCCGCGGCGGTGGTGCCGGTGGCGTTGTTCGCGGCCGGTCTCTTCGCGCTGCGCTGACCGCAGAGGGCGAACCGGGCGCAACTTTGCCGGGCCCCGCCCGTCTCACCTGGCGGCCCCCACCCGCCCTGGGGGGCGTGCCCAAGTCCAGTCTATCGGCCCCCACTGACGAACCCGGCCGAAAAGCCGCCGGCCGGCGGAGTTGTCCACATCTCCGCCGGCCTGTGGACAACCTACTTGCCGAAGCCGGCCCGGCGAAGCGCCTCGGCCATCGACCCGCTGGCGTTGCCGCCGCGGTCCTTGCCGCCGCCACCGCTACCGCCGCGCCGGTCACCGCCGCCACTACCGCCACCACGGCGCTGGCCGCCACCCTGGCCGCCACCCTGACCGCCGCCCTGGCCGCGGTCACGCCGCTCGCCGCCGCGCGAAGACGCGGCTCCCGGCTCGTCGTCCAGGCGCAGCGTCAGCGAAATCCGCTTCCGCGGCACGTCGACGTCGAGGACCTTCACCTTCACGATGTCCCCGGGCTTCACGACCTCGCGCGGGTCCTTCACAAAGTTCTTCGACAGCGCCGAAACGTGCGCCAGGCCGTCCTGGTGCACGCCGACGTCGATGAACGCGCCGAACGCCGCCACGTTCGTCACCACGCCCTCCAGCCGCATGCCCGGCTTGAGGTCCGAGATCTTTTCCACGCCCTCCGCGAACGTCGCCGTCTTGAACGCCGGGCGGGGGTCGCGGCCCGGCTTGTCCAGCTCCGCCAGGATGTCCGTCACCGTCGGGAGGCCGAACGTGTCGTCGACGAAATCACCGGGGCGAAGAGACGACAGCGTCCGCGTGTTGCCGATCAACGCGCGCAGGTCGGTCCCGGTCGTCGACAGGATCCGCCGCACCACCGGGTACGCCTCCGGGTGCACCGCCGACGAGTCGAGCGGGTCGTCGCCGTCCGGGATGCGCAGGAAGCCCGCGCACTGCTCGAACGCCTTCGGGCCGAGCCGCGCGACCTCCTTCAGCGCGGTCCGAGACCGGAACGGCCCGTTCGTGTCGCGGTGCGTCACGATGTTCTCCGCCAGCCCCGTCGTGATGCCCGAAACGCGGGTCAGCAGCGGCGCGGACGCGGTGTTGACGTCCACGCCGACCGCGTTCACGCAGTCTTCGACCACCGCGTCGAGCGAGCGCGACAGCGAGACCTCGGACAGGTCGTGCTGGTACTGCCCGACGCCGATCGACTTCGGGTCGATCTTCACCAGCTCGGCCAGCGGGTCCTGCAGCCGCCGAGCGATCGAAACCGCGCCGCGCAGCGAGACGTCCATGCTCGGCAGCTCCTGCGAAGCGAACGCCGACGCCGAGTACACCGAAGCGCCCGCCTCGGACACGACGGCCTTCGTCAGGTTCAGCGAAGGGTGCTTCTTGATCAGCTCGATCGCGAGCTTGTCGGTCTCGCGCGACGCCGTCCCGTTGCCGATCGAGATCAGCTCGACCTTGTGCCGCGCGCACAGCGCCGCGAGCTCGGCGATCGACTGGTCCCACTTGTTCGCCGGCTGGTGCGGGTAGATGACGTGGGTGTCGACGACCTTGCCGGTCGCGTCCACGACCGCCACCTTGACGCCGGTGCGGAAGCCCGGGTCGAGGCCCATCGTGGCGCGGGTGCCGGCCGGCGCGGCGAGCAGCAGGTCGCGGAGGTTGGACGCGAACACGCGCACGGCGTCGTCCTCGGCCGCCTGGCGCAGCCGCATGCGCAGGTCGATGCCCAGGTGCAGGAGGATCTTGGTGCGCCACGCCCAGCGCACGGTGTCGCCGAGCCACTTGTCGCCCGGGCGCCCCTGCTGCGCGATGCCGAACTTCGCGGCGATGCGGTGCTCGTACTCGGTCGGCCCGACCTGGGGTTCGTCGGTGGGCTCCTCGGGCGCCATCGTGAGGTCGAGGACCTCCTCCTTCTCGCCGCGAAGCATCGCGAGGATGCGGTGCGAGGGGAGCTTGGTGTAGGGCTCGGAGAAGTCGAAGTAGTCCGAGAACTTGGCGCCTTCCTCCTCCTTGCCGGAGCGGACCTTGGCCACCAGGTGCCCCTGGCCCCACATCTTCTCCCGCAGCTCGCCGATGAGGTCGGCGTCCTCGGCGAAGCGCTCGACGAGGATCGCGCGGGCGCCGTCGAGGGCGGCCTGTGCGTCCGCGACGCCCTTGTCGGCGTCGACGAACACCGCCGCGGCGGCGTGCGGATCGGTCGCCGGGTCGTTGAGCAGGCCGTCGGCCAGCGGCTCGAGACCCGCTTCGCGCGCGATCATGGCCTTCGTGCGCCGCTTCGGCTTGTACGGGAGGTAGATGTCCTCGAGCCGCGACTTCGTGTCGGCGGCCAGGATCTGGGCCTCGAGGGCGTCGTCGAGCTTGCCCTGGCTCCGGATCGACTCGAGCACGGCGAGCCGTCGCTCCTCGAGTTCCCGCAGGTAGCGCAGCCGTTCCTCGAGCGTGCGCAGCTGCGCGTCGTCGAGCATGCCGGTGACTTCCTTGCGGTAGCGCGCGATGAACGGCACGGTCGACCCGCCGTCGAGCAGGTCGACGGCGGCCTTGACCTGTCCTTCGCGCACGCCCAGTTCTTCGGCGATCTTCTGCTCGACCGACACGCTCACTGCAACACGCTCCCGATTGGCCTGGATCCGATCGTCCCATTCTGCCGTTTCCGCCGCCCCGACTTTCGGATGGGGCTCCTTGACAATCAGATTGGTCTAGTCCATTTTGTGGTGACCTGCCTCACTGGTTTGTGGAGGTCCCATGGTCCCCAAGGCTCGCTTCGCCCTGTTGTCGTTACTATCCGTGGTTGCACTCTGTCTCGGTGTGACCTTCGTGCTCGCCGGCAGCGCTTCGGCGGCGAACATCCTGGCCAACCCCGGCTTCGAGGCCGGCACCACGGGCTGGACGTGCACCGCCACGCCGTCCGTGGTGAGCAGCCCCGTGCACAGCGGGAGCCGCGCCCTGAACGTGGCGCCGACGTCGTCGGACAACGCGCAGTGCTCGCAGACGCTCACCGTCTCGCCGAACACGGCGTACCAGCTGTCGGCCTGGGTCCAGGGCAGCTACGTCTACCTGGGCGTTTCCGGCTCGGCGACGACCAGCACGTGGACGCCCGGCACCAGCGGCTACCAGCAGCTGTCGCTGAGCTTCACCACCGGCTCGAGCACGTCGCTGACGGTGTACCTGCACGGCTGGTACGCCCAGCCGGCGTACTACGCCGACGACGTCAGCCTCGACGGCCCGGGCACCCCGCCCTCGACGACGCCGACCACGCCCACCACCCCGCCGACGACCACCACGACCCCGCCGACGACGACCACGCCGCCGCCGACCCAGGGTGACCTGCCGAAACACGTCCTGACCGGCTACTGGCAGAACTTCTACAACGGCGCCAAGGCGCTGAAGCTGGCGGACGTGCCCACGAAGTACAACGTCATCGCGGTGTCGTTCGCGGACGCCACCGGTACGCCCGGCGCAGTGAGCTTCACGCTCGACTCGGGCCTGTCTTCGCAGCTCGGCGGCTACACCGACGCGCAGTTCAAGGCCGACGTCAGGACGGTCCAGGCGCGCGGCCAGAAGGTGATCATCTCGGTCGGCGGCCAGAACGGCACGATCAGCGTCACGGACTCTTCGTCGGCCACCAACTTCGCCACCAGCGTGAAGTCGCTGATCGCGAACTACGGCTTCGACGGCGTCGACATCGACCTGGAGAACGGCATCAACGCCACGTACATGGGCCAGGCGCTGCGGAGCATCTACAACGGCGGCGGCAAGGTGATCACGATGGCGCCGCAGACGATCGACATGCAATCCACGGCCGGCGGCTACTTCCAGCTCGCGCTGAACATCAAGGACATCCTGACGATCGTCAACATGCAGTACTACAACTCCGGTTCGATGAACGGCTGCAACGGCAACGTCTACTCGCAGGGCACGGTCGACTTCCTGACGGCGCTGGCCTGCATCCAGCTGCAGGGCGGCCTGCGGGCGGACCAGGTGGGCCTCGGCCTGCCGGCCTCGTCCCAGGCGGCCGGCGGCGGCTATCAGGCGCCGTCGAACACGGTGTCGGCGCTGAACTGCCTGGCCCGCGGAACGTCGTGCGGCAGCTTCAAGCCGTCGGCGACGTACCCGTCGATCCGCGGCGCGATGACGTGGTCGATCAACTGGGACGCGTCGCAGGGGTACGCGTTCGCCAACGCGGTCTCGGCCGGGCTCGCCGGCCTGCCCTGACCGTGTGCTGAAGAGGCCCTCCCGGAAGCGCGGCCGGGAGGGCCTCACGCCACCCGGTAGTCCGCGACGTCGAGCCGCCGGGTCCGGCGGTCGTACTCGGTGACCAGGCCCGGCCAGTTGGTCGTCACGCGGCCGTCGGCCTGGCGGTACCAGCTCGTGCAGGCGCTCCAGACGCTGTGGCCCAGCCGTGCCTGCACCTCGGCGTCGTAGCGCTGTTCGACCTCCGGCCGGACGTCCAAAGAGGACACTCCGGGCCGGGCGAGCTGCTCCACCGCCTGCCGGACGTAGCGGGCCTGGCGTTCGATCATGTAGATGATGGAGCCGGCGCCGAGGTTCGTGTTCGGCCCGTAGACGCAGAACAGGTTCGGGAAGCCGGGCACGGTGATGCCCAGGTACGCCCGCGCGCCGCCGGACCAGGCGTCCCGCAGCGACCGGCCGCCCAGGCCGCGCACCTCGATCCGGCCGAGGAAGTCCGTCGCGGCGAAGCCGGTGCCGTACACCAGGACGTCCGCCTCGAGCTCGGTCCCGTCCTCGACCCGCACGCCGTTCGGGGTGATTTCGCGGATCCGGCGCGTCTCGACGTCGACGTTCGGCTGGGCGAGCGTGGGCAGGTAGTCGTTGCTGAAGAGGATCCGCTTGCAGCCCAGCGGATACGCCGGCTTCAGCTTCGCCCGCAGCTCCGGATCCTTGAGGTGGCGGCGCCGGAGCTGCGCGGTCCGCAGCTCGAACACCTTGGCCAGCAGCGGGTGGCGCGTCATCGCGTACGTCGCGTACTCGGCCAGCAGGAAGATCCGCAGGCGGCCGGGCAGCTGCGTGGGCGGCAGGTGCTCGAACAGCCAGTGCTGCCACCGCCGGTAGCTCGGATCGGACTTCGCCATGATGTACGGCGGCGTGCGCTGGAAGACCGTGACGTGTTTCGCGCGCTTCTGCAGCTCGGGCACGAATTGGATGGCGCTGGCCCCGGTCCCGACGACGGCGACGCGCTTCCCGGCCAGCTCGGCGCCGTGGTCCCACTGTGCCGAGTGGAAGGCGTCGCCCGCGAAGCGCTCACGGCCCGGGATGTCGGGCAGGACCGGCCTGGACAGCTGGCCGACCGCGGGGACGAAGACGTCGGCCTCGAACGTCTCGCCGTTCTTGGTGGCGACCCGCCAGGTGCCGGTGCCCTCGTCGAACGCGGCCCCGGTGACCTCGGCGCCGTACCGGATGTGCGGCTCGAGACCGTGCTTCGCGATGACGCGCCGCAGGTAGGCCAGGATGTCGGGCTGGTGCGAGAACCGCTTCGGCCAGCGCGGGTTCGGCTCGAAGGAGAACGAGTAGAGCGGCGACGGGATGTCACACGCGGCTCCGGGGTAGGTGTTGTCCCGCCAGACCCCACCGGGCCCGTCGGCGCGCTCCAGGATCGTGAAGTCGCCGAACCCGGCGCGCTTCAGCTCGATCGCCGTCCCGATGCCGCCGAACCCGGTGCCCACGATCAGCACCGAGGGGCCCTTCGCCGAACTACTCATGCGGAAAAAGCTACGGACCGAGAAGGTGTGACACCAGGGGACGATCGGTCACCCGATCGAGATTTCCGGCCAGCCGGGCGGGACGGGGCTTCAGTCCACCGGCAGCACCCGGACCTCCCGGGTCTCCGCAGCCGGCTCCGCCCAGCTGACCAGCCGCCCGGCCGCGCTCTCCAGCGCCGCCAGCTCCTTCTTCGGCAGCTTCTCTAACGGCGACAGCTCCACCGTCGCCGCCTTGCGGTCTTTCTTCAGCTCCCAGAAGCCGCGCACGTACCCGCCCACCAGCAGCGTCCCCTTGACCAGGCCGTTCTGCGAGATCACCCGCTTCCGGTAGTCGTCGGAGATCACCCGGGTGCGGTCCGCGTACGACAGGATCGTCTGGTCGAACGGCCCCAGCAGCCGCGGCGGGGTCGGGACGTCCTCGCCGGGCACCGTCAGCTCCGGCAGGTCCAGCAGCTCCCGGCCGTCCGGGTCGCGGTAGCGGCGCAACTCCATCGAAGCCGCCACCTCGCCCAGCCGGGTGATGCCCGCCCACGTCTGGACGTCCGCCACCGACGCCGGCCCGAAGGCTCGTAGGTACCGCGAAATCAGCGAAGCGGGCGAAGGCGGCGAGAGCGACGCGCCCACCCACTCGTCCAGGCACGCGTACGTCGTCTGCCCGGCTTTGCCCCAGATCGCCCGGGGCGGGGTCTGCACCAGCGGCAGCCGGGCCCGGGCGAGGTGCGTCAACGATGCCTTCGGGACGTCCGGCCAGCGCTGCGTCAGCTCGGCGCCCAGCGCGATACCCGGCATCGGCCCGCGGAGAAGCAGTTTCCGCGCCGCTTCGGCGATCGCGTCGTGGTCCAGCCCGGCCAGCTCGTGGGCGTGCAGCGCGTTCTGCTTGAGGTCGCGGTCGTACAGTCCCTGCACCACCGGGCGCCACGCCAGCGCGTCCGCCGCCGTCACCAGGTGGACCGTGCCGCGCATCAGCGCGATCCGCACCACCTGCCGGTTCTCGAGCAACGACGCCAGATCCGACGGCTGGAACGACGCCAACCGCGCCCACAGCGCGTAGTACGGCGGGAACGGCGCCTGTGCCTGGAGCCCGGCCAGGTGCTCCACCGCGTCGAAGGCGGACATCTTCGCGTGGCTCAGCAGCAGCTGGCGCTCCAGCATCGCGCGGTTCAGGGCCCTTCGGCTCAAGGTCTGCACGTCGTCACCCTAACGATCACCCAGGACAGTTCCGGTCCTCGATTGCCCGGCGGAAGCACCTGATCCATACTTCCGGCCATGGCCGAGCTCGCCGCGCCCGCCGTCGGGGACTGGGACTTCCCCCGCGGCACCGCGAGCATCGAGCTGATGACCCGGTTCGCCGCCGAACGCGGCCTCCCCGCCGGGCAGCTGCTCGCCGCGACGACGCTCTCGCCGGAGCTCCTCGCCGACCCGGCCGTCCAGGTCGACGCGCGTCAGGAGCTGGCCGTCGTCCGCGCGCTGGCCGGACTGGACGGTTCGGACGCGACGGCGCTGGAGCTCGGGCGCCGCTACCGCGTCAGCACCTTCGGCATCTTCGGCTTCGCCTGCATCAGCAGCCCGACGCTGCGCGACGCGATGCTGTTCGCCCTGCGCTACTTCGACCTCAGCTTCGCCTTTTGCATCCCGCACGTCGAGCTGCGGGACGACCGGCTGACGCTGGAGCTCGACGACAGCCGCGTGCCCGCCGACGTCGCCCGCTTCCTCGTGCTGCGCGACCTGGCCGCGATTTTCACCGTCATGCGCGACCTGCTGCCCGAGATCACGCTGGAGGACCTGGGGTTCCGGCACGATCCGTCCGCAATGGACGCCTACGAGACGACGTTCGGGCTGCGGCCCCGGTTCGGCGCCGACGCCTGCCGCGCGACGCTCGACCCGGCGCTGCTGACCCGGCCGCTGCCGCAGGCCAACGACCAGACCGTCGCCCTGTGCGCCGCTCAGTGCGACGCGCTCGTCGCGCGCCGGCGGCAGCGTTCGGGGATCTCCCAGCAGGTCAGGGAACGCCTGGTCCGGCTCGGGGGCGTCGACGCCGGGATGGACGAGATCGCCCGCCGGCTTTCGCTCAGCACGCGGACCTTGCGCCGCCGCCTGACCGAAGCCGGCACGAGCTACCGCGCGCTGGTCGACGAGGTGCGTCACACGCTCGCCGAAGAGCTGCTCGACACGGGCGCGCTGTCGGTCGAGGACGTCGCCTACCGGCTCGGGTACGCCGAGGCGTCGAGCTTCATCCACGCGTTCAAGCGCTGGACCGGGCTGACGCCGGCGGCGTTCGCCCGTCGCTTCCGCGCCGCTCGGCAAGCACCGCCGGGTAGGTGACCTTGAGCAGGTTGAGGATCGAATCGGTGAGGAAGGTGCGCAGCGCCGCGCGGTCCAGTGTGCCGCGGATCAGCCATTCGCGCGACGCCGCCCGCAGCATCCCGCCGAACGACCGGATCATCGCGCGCAGCTCTTCGCGCCCCTCGGTCACGCCGGTCATCAGGGCGGCTTCCAGAACCCGGTCGGCCGCGATCTCGTCGGCCTCCAGCATGATCCGCTCGATCTCGGGGTCGCGCCCGGCCGCCTCCGGCCCGATCACGGTCAGCCACGCGTCGCGGTTGCGGTCGACGACTTCGATCCACCGTTCGACGCCGATCGCCAGGCGCTGCTCCATCGTGGTGTCCGGCAGCGCTTCGGTGACCGGCGCGGGCACGATCATCATCTGCCGCACCACTTCCAGGTACAGCTCGCGCTTCCCGCCGAAGTAGTGGTTGATCAGCGGGCGCGCCACCCCGGCCGCCTCGGCGATGTCCGAAGTGGACACCGACGCGTAGCTGCCGGCGCCGAACAGGTGCCGGGCCGCGGCGAGGATCTCCGCGCGCCGCTCGGCCGGTTCGAGCCGGCGGCGCCGCGGCCGGGTCCCACTGGTCATCCGCTCAGCCTCGCGGGGGACCGGCACGCTGTCAACAAGTAGTTGACCCGATGTCAAAAGAGTGACTCCGGTGGCGGGCGCGCGGTGTTTCGCGCCAACCTTTGTCGTTACGCAACCGGAACAACCGGCCGGTAACTTCCCGGCACCCGGATGCGACGAGACGGCAGGGACCCGCGACTGGGGGCAGGAGCAGATGACCGGAGAAGACGCGCCGATCCGGCGGGCGGGACGCTGGGTGAGCGTCCGCCTGCAGCATCGCCACGTCAGCTTCGACGACGGTTTCGAAGCGGACGAGCCCCTGCCCGACGGCGACTGCGCGGACGAAGAGTCGCTGTCCTACTCGGGCATCGTGATCACCAGCTACGACCAGGGGGCCAAGGTCTCCGAGCGCTGGATTCCGCTGGGCGTCGACCCGTCCGAAGCGGACGACGAACGGCTCATCGAGCAGCTGCGTTCGGCCCTGCTGTGGCAGGCGGGCCGGCCGCCGCAGACCGCGGAGGACTGACCCGCCGCGGCTCGGCGGTCCGGGAGGTCCTGAATGACTCATTCAGGACGTGGGAGGTCTTGAATGAGTCATTCAGGACGCCGCCGCAGCACCGCTTCTCGCTCAGGAGCCGGTGCGCAGGCCCTCGAACGCCACCTTGCAGACCGCGTCCGCGACCTCGGCCGCCGCCGATCCGCGCCGCGGCTTGTACCACTCGACCAGCGAGTTGACCATGCCGAAGACCAGCCGCGCGGTCACCGCCGGATCGACGTCGGGGCGGACGTCGCCCTCCGCTTCGGCCTGCTTCACCAGGTCCGTCACCAGGCGGTCGAATTCGCGCCGTCGCGCCAGTGCCGCCCGCTCCACCTTCGTGTTGCCGCGCACGCGAAGCAGCAGCGTCACGAACGGCAGGCGGTCGGCGAGCACCAGCACGCTGCCGCGCACCAGGTGCTCCAGCCGGTCGATCGCGCGCCCGTCGAGCCGGGCCGTCTCGGACGCGACCTCGAACAGCCCGTCCAGAGCCCGGTCGACCGCCAGCCGCAGCAGTTCCTCTTTGCTGGGCACGTGGTGGTAGATCGCCGACTTCGTGATGCCGAGCTTGCGGGAGAGGTCCTCCATGCTCGTGCCGTCGTAGCCGCGCTCGTTGAACAGCTTCACCGCCACCTGCAGCAGTGATTCGAGGTCGTAGCCGGGGCGCCCGCGGCGCGGTGTCGTCACGGCGTCTCCCGCTGGTCGATGATCCGCCGCATCTTCCCCATGGACCGCTCGAGGGTGTCGGGGTCCACGACCTCCGCCGACACCGTGACGCCGACGCCGTCCTTCACGGCGGCGACCAGCTCGGCGGCCGCGCGCTGCCGGTCGTCGCCGGAAGCGTCGTGACGTGCCTCCACCCGCACGGTCAGGTGGTCGAGCCGTCCCCGCGTGGACCGGACGAGCTGGAAGTGCGGGCTCAGCCCGGCGGTCCGCAGCACGATCTCCTCGATCTGCGTCGGGAAGACGTTGACCCCGCGCAGGATGATCAGGTCGTCGGTGCGGCCGGTGACCTTGGCCATCCGCCGGAACGCCGGCCGCGCGGTCCCCGGGTTCAGCTCGGTCAGGTCGCGGGTGCGGTAGCGGATGATCGGCAGCGCCTGCTTGGTCAGCGACGTGAACACCAGCTCGCCGGTCTCGCCGCCGCCCAGGACCTCCTCGGAGTACGGGTCGATCACCTCGGGGTAGAAGTGGTCCTCCCAGATGTGCAGGCCGTCCTTCGTCTCGACGCACTCCTGCGCGACGCCCGGGCCCATCACCTCGGACAGCCCGTAGATGTCGACGGCGTCGAGGTCCAGGCGCTCCTCGATCTCGGTGCGCATCTGCTCGGTCCACGGCTCGGCGCCGAAGATGCCGATCTTCAGGGAAGAAGAACGCGGGTCGACGCCCTGTCGTTCGAACTCGTCGAGCAGCGTCAGCATGTACGACGGCGTGACCATGATGATCTCGGGCCGGAAGTCGGTGATCAGCTGCACCTGCCGCGCGGTCATCCCGCCGGACGCCGGGATCACGGTGCAGCCCAGCTTCTCGGCGCCGTAGTGCGCGCCGAGGCCGCCGGTGAACAGGCCGTAGCCGTAGGCGACGTGCACCTTGTGCCCCGGCCGCCCGCCCGCGGCGTGGATCGACCGGGCCATCACCGTCGCCCAGGTGTCGAGGTCCTGCTCGGTGTAGCCGACGACGGTGGCCTTGCCGGTCGTCCCGCTCGAGGCATGGATGCGGCGCACCTGGTCCTGCGGCACGGCGAACATCCCGAACGGGTAGTTCTCGCGCAGGTCCTGCTTGGTGGTGAACGGGAACTTCGCCAGGTCGGCGAGTTCCTTGCAGTCGCCGGGGTGGACGCCGGCCGCGTCGAACTTCTTCCGGTACGCGGGAACGTTCGTGTAAGCGTGCTTGAGTGTCCATTGCAGACGCTCGAGCTGCAGTACGGCCAGCTCGTCGGCGCTGATGTCCGTCTCGATCATGCTTCGTCCCGTTTCGCGGAGAGGACGCGGCTGCGGCCGCGGAATTCGGCGACGACCTCGGGGCCGCCGGGGGTCTCCCGGTGCACGGTGACGTCGTAGATGCCGTTGCGGCCGTAGCGGGTGCGCTCGGCGGCCGTCGCGACGAGGTGGTCGCCGAGCCGCCCGGCGGCGACGAAGGAGATCTCCGCGCCCGCCGCGACCGTCACCGGGCCGTGGGTGTTGCAGGCGCAGGCGAACGCGGTGTCGGCGAGGAGGAAGACGTACCCGCCGTGCGCGATGTCGTGGCCGTTGACCATCGCCCGGGTGATCGTCATGGTCGCCACCGCCCGGCCGTCGCGGGCTTCGACGAGTTCGATGCCCAGCGCGCGCGACGCCTCGTCGGCGGCGAACATGGTGTGCGCGGCGTTGGTCATTCCTGCTCCGTCCCCACTGACCGAATGGACGGTCACCTCGCGGTGCCGCTCAGTAAAGGCAGTGGTCGGTGCCGGTGTCAAGCGTCCGGCTCTTCCGATCTTCGGGCCCGGCGGTTACCATGCGATTAACTGAACGTCCGGTAGGTAATTCGGCGAGAGGGACCTGATGGCACTGCTGCGCAGCTACGTCTCCGGGAGCTGGCACACGGCGGCGGACGAGGGTGTCCCGCTGCACGACGCGGCCAGCGGCGAGGAGGTCGCCCGGATCTCGTCGGCGGGGGTCGACTTCGCGGCCGCCCTCGAGTACGGCCGCCGGGTCGGCGGCCCGGCGCTGCGGGAGCTGACCTTCCACCAGCGTGCGGCCCTGCTCAAGGCCCTGGCCTCGCACCTGCGTGAGCACCGCGACGAGCTGTACGCACTCTCCGCTCGCACGGGTGCCACCCTCGGTGACTCGAAGTTCGACATCGACGGCGGCATCGGCGTCCTGTTCAGCTACGCCTCCAAGGGCAAGCGCGAGCTGCCGAACGACACGGTCTATGTCGAGGGCAACGTCGAGCCGCTCTCGCGCGGGGGCACGTTCGTCGCGCAGCACATCGCGACGCCGCTGCGGGGCGTCGCCGTCCAGATCAACGCGTTCAACTTCCCGGTGTGGGGGCCGTTGGAGAAGTTCGCCCCGGCGTTCCTCGCCGGGGTGCCGAGCCTGGTCAAGCCCGCGAGCTCGACGGCGTACCTGACCGCGCGGCTGGCCGAGCTGATCATCGAGTCGGGCATCCTGCCGGAGGGTGCGCTGCAGTTCGTCGCGGGCAGCGTCGGCGACCTCCTCGACCACGTCACCGCGCAGGACCTGGTGTCGTTCACCGGGTCGGCTTCGACCGCCCAGAAGCTGCGGGCGCACCCGGCGATCGTGCGGAACTCCGTGCGGTTCAACGCCGAGGCGGACTCGCTGAACTGCTCGATCCTCGGCCCGGACGCGGTGCGCGGGACGACGGAGTTCGACCTGTTCGTCAAGCAGCTCGTCACCGAGATGACGGTCAAGGCGGGGCAGAAGTGCACCGCGATCCGCCGCGCGTTCGTCCCGGCGGAGCTGCTCGACGAGGTCGCCGCGGCCGCGTCCGAACGGCTCGCGAAGGTGACGGTCGGCAACCCGGCGTCGGAAGGCGTCCGGATGGGCGCGCTGGCCAGCCTGGAGCAGCGCGAAGAGGTCCGGCGGTCGCTCAAGGCGCTGCTGGACGCCGGGAGCGTCGTGTTCGGCGACCCGGAAAACGTCTCGGTGGTCGACGCCGACGCCGAGCGCGGCGCCTTCATCTCGCCGGTGCTGCTCAAGGCCGACCCCGAACGCTCCGAGCCGCACGAGGTGGAGGCGTTCGGGCCGGTCTCGACGCTCATGCCGTACACGTCGACCGAGCAGGTCGTCGACTTCGCCGCGCGCGGCGGCGGCAGCCTGGCCGGGTCCGTGGTGTCGGCGGACAAGGAGTTCGTGCGCGAGGTCGTCCTCGGCGCGGCGCCGTTCCACGGACGGCTGCTCGTGCTCGACGCCGAGGACGCGAAGGAGTCCACCGGGCACGGTTCGCCGATGCCGCAGCTGGTCCACGGTGGCCCGGGCCGCGCGGGCGGCGGCGAGGAGATGGGCGGCATCCGCGGCGTGCTGCACCACATGCAGCGCACCGCAGTGCAGGGTTCGCCTGCCGTCTTGAGCGCCGTCACCGGCCGCTGGGTCGCCGGCGCGCCGCGCGCCGAAGGCGTCCACCCGTTCCGGAAGTCCCTGGCCGAGCTGAAGATCGGTGACTCCGTCGTCGCCGGGCCGCGCACGGTCACGCAGGAGGACATCGACCACTTCGCCGAGTTCACCGGCGACACCTTCTACGCGCACACCGACCCAGAAGCCGCAGCGGCCAACCCGCTGTTCGGCGGGATCGTCGCGCACGGCTACCTGGTCGTCTCGTTTGCGGCAGGGTTGTTCGTCTCGCCCGAGCCGGGCCCGGTGCTGGCCAACTACGGCCTGGAGAACCTGCGGTTCCTCACCCCGGTCAAGGTCGGGGACTCGCTGACGGTCACGTTGACCGCGAAGCAGATCACCCCGCGGATCGACCAGGAGTACGGCGAGGTCCGCTGGGACGCCGGCGTCACGAACGCCGCGGGCGAGTCCGTCGCCAAGTACGACGTCCTGACCCTGGTTTCGAAGGAGCAGCCGTGACCTTGGATGGGACACAGCTCCAAGAACACTTCGAGGCGACGATCGAGCGTGATCAGCGGATCGAGCCGCGCGACTGGGTGCCCGACGGCTACCGCAAGACGATGATCCGGCAGATCGCGCAGCACGCGCACTCGGAGATCATCGGGATGCAGCCGGAGGGCAACTGGATCACGCGGGCGCCGTCGCTGCGGCGCAAGGCGATCCTGCTGGCCAAGGTGCAGGACGAAGCCGGCCACGGGCTCTACCTGTACTCGGCCGCGGCGACACTGGGTGCGGACCGGGCGGACCTCACCGACAAGCTGATCACCGGACGCCAGAAGTACTCGTCGATCTTCAACTACCCGACGCTGACCTTCGCCGACGTCGGCGTGATCGGCTGGCTGGTCGACGGCGCGGCGATCTGCAACCAGGTGCCGCTGTGCCGGTCGTCGTACGGGCCGTACGCGCGGGCGATGATCCGGATCTGCAAGGAGGAGTCCTTCCACCAGCGGCAGGGCTACGAGCTGCTGATGACGATGATGCGCGGGACTTCGCAACAGCGAGAGATGGTCCAGGAGGCCGTGAACCGCTGGTGGTGGCCGTCGCTGATGATGTTCGGGCCGCCGGACGCCGATTCGCCGAACACCGCGCAGTCGATGGCGTGGAAGGTCAAGCGCCACACCAACGACGAGCTGCGGCAGCGCTTCGTCGACATGTCGGTGCCGCAGGCCGAAGCCCTCGGCGTCACCTTCCCGGACCCCGAGCTGCGCTGGAACGCCGAGCGCGGGCACTACGACTTCGGCGCGGTGGACTGGGACGAGTTCAAGAACGTCCTGAAGGGCAACGGGCCCTGCAACGCTTCGCGGATCGCGCACCGGCGCCGGGCCCACGAAGAGGGCGCGTGGGTGCGGGAAGCCGCCGTCGCGCACGCCGGAAAGAAGGAGCGCAAGTGACCGACTTGACGGCCGAAGGCGGCCACGGCGCCGTCCCGCTGGAAGGCGTCCCCGCCGCCCCGGGCCCGATCAAGCACGACTGGCCGCTGTACGAGGTGTTCGTCCGAGGCAAGCGCGGGCTGAACCACGTGCACGTCGGGTCGCTGCACGCGGCCGACGACCAGATGGCGCTGCACCACGCGCGTGACCTCTACACGCGCCGCAACGAGGGCGTGTCGATCTGGGTGGTGCGCGCCTCGGACATCACGGCGTCGTCGCCGGACGAGAAGGACCCGTTCTTCGCGCCCAGCGGCGACAAGGTGTACCGGCACCCGACGTTCTACGACATTCCCGAGGAGGTGCCGCACATATGAGTTTCGACAACGTGTACGAGGCCATCACCGAGGAGAACGACGCCCGCTGGGCGTTCGGCACCGGCTTCGAAGACTCGCTGTCCGGAGTGGACACCTCGGTACCGTCCGGTGTGGACGGTGCGCGGCTGTCGGCCTACTGCCTGATGCTGGGCGACGACGCGCTGATCTTCTCCCACCGGCTCCAGGAGTGGTGCACCAACGCGCCGGAGCTGGAGGACGAGGTCGCCATCGCGAACATCGCCCTCGACCTGCTCGGCCAGGCGCGGCTGCTGCTGGCCCGGGCCGGCAAGGCCGACGGCTCCGGTCGCTCGGAGGACTCCTACGCGTTCGGGCGCATGGAGAACGAGTTCCGCAACGTCCGGCTCGCGGAGCTGGGCGGCGGGCACTTCGGGCACCTGATCGCGCGGCTGTTCGTGTTCTCGACGTGGCGGCTGGCGCTGCTCCAGCGGCTGGTTTCGTCGGTGGACCCGGTGCTGGCGGCGATCGCGGACAAGGGCGTCAAGGAGGTGACCTACCACCGCGACTACGCGGCGCAGTGGCTGGTCCGCCTCGGCGACGGCACGCCGTTGTCGCACTCGCGGATGCAGGAGGGGCTCGACGCGGTCTGGCCGTACGTGGGGGAGCTGTTCCGCGCGCACTCGCTGGAACTCGTGGACGCGGCGTCCCTGCGGCCAGAGTTCGACGCGGTGCTGGACCAGGCCCTCGCCGCGGCTTCGCTGGCGCGGCCGTCGTCGGGTGAGCTGGCCGGGGTGTCGGGCCGGACGGGCCGCGACGGCGTCCACACCGAGCAGCTGGGGTTCCTGCTGGCGGAGCTGCAGAGCGTGGCCCGGGCGATGCCGGACGCGAAATGGTGACCGCCGAGGCCGTGGCCGCCACGGTCACCGACCCCGAGCTGCCGATGCTGACGCTGGCGGACCTGGGCGTGCTGCGCTCGGTGTCCGAGTCCGAGGGGCGCGTGGTCGTCGCGATCACGCCGACGTACACGGGCTGCCCGGCGATGGACACCATGCGCGACGACCTGGAGCACGCGCTGCTCGCGGCGGGCTACTCGGACGTCGAGATCCGGACGCAGCTGTCGCCGGCGTGGACATCGGACTGGATTTCCTTGTCGGGGCGGGAAAAGCTGGCCGCGGCCGGCATCGCCCCACCGGCCGCGGCGCCGCGGCGGTCAGGCCCGATCCCGCTGACGCTGTCGGCGCCGGTCACGCTTGTGTCGTGTCCGCACTGCGGTTCCGCGGACACCGAAGAGCAGTCCCGTTTCGGCGCGACGGCGTGCAAGGCGCTTCGGCGCTGCCGCGCGTGTCTCGAGCCGTTCGAGCACGTCAAGGAGATCTGAGGTGGCGCGGTTCCACGAGCTGACGGTGGCGGGGGTCGAGCGGCTGTGCGACGACGCGGTCGCGGTGACGTTCGACGTGCCTTCTTCCCTGGCCTCCGAATTCGACTTCAAGCCGGGGCAATCGCTGACGCTGCGGCGATCGATCGACGGCCGCGACGAGCGCCGGTCGTACTCGATCTGCGCCCCGTCGGGCGCGCCACCCCGGGTCGGCGTGCGGCTGGTGCCGGACGGCCTGTTCTCGTCGTGGCTGGTGAGCGAGGTCGGCGTCGGCGACACGATCGAGGTGGCCCCGCCGACGGGTTCGTTCACCCCGGACCTGGCCTCGGGCGGCCACCACGTCCTGATCGCGGCGGGCTCGGGCATCACCCCGGTGCTGTCGATCGTGTCCTCGCTGCTCCGGTTTTCGACGGCGACGGTGACGGTGCTGTACGGCAACCGCCGCACGGACACGGTGATGTTCGCGGACGAGCTGGCGGACCTGAAGGACAGCGCGCCGTCGCGGCTGGAGCTGATCCACGTGCTGTCCCGGGAGCCGCGGGAGGCGGAGCTGTTCACGGGCCGCCTGGACGTCCCGAAGCTGCGGGCGCTGTTTTCCTCTTTGGTGCCGGCGGCTTCCGTGGACCACTGGTGGCTGTGCGGCCCGTTCGAGATGGTTTCCGGAGCCAGGGACCTCTTGACGTCCCTGGGGGTACCGGAGTCGCGGGTGCACCAGGAGCTGTTCTACGTGGACACGCCACCGGCCCCGGTGGAGCATCTCGACCCGGCGGTTTCGGGTGAGTCTTCGGAAGTGACGCTGGTCCTGGACGGCCGTTCGACACCGATGACGCTGCCCCGGTCGACGTCGGTGCTGGACGGCGCGCAGAAGTTCCGCCCGGACCTGCCGTTCGCCTGCAAGGGCGGGGTGTGCGGAACCTGCCGGGCCAGGGTGACGGAGGGCAAGGTCGACCTGCGACGGAACTTCGCCCTGGAGAAGGCGGAGGTGGCGGCGGGCTTCGTCCTGACGTGCCAGTCGTACCCGGTCTCGGAGACACTCACGGTCGACTTCGACGCCTGAAGTGCTTGCGTCGCTGAAGGGCGGCGCGCAGACGGATGAAACCCTTCCAGCTCAGTCCGCCCACGACGGGAGACGTGACAGCTCCCGCGAGCAAGGCCAGACCACCGGCGACGTGGCCCGTGGCCGCCGGCACGCTGCCGGCGATGATCGAGACGACGAGCAGCACACTGATGACCGAGAGGGTGGCGGCCTTGATCAGGCGCAGCAGGTTCTCGGTTCGCGTTTTGCCACTGACGACGTACCCGATGAGAGCGCAGATGCCTGTCGGCAGCTCTGACGTGCCGGGTTCGGCCATGGGATTCACCATCCCCGGGCCGGATCCCGGCCGGGCCCCAGCGGCTCTGCGAGGAGAGCACGGACCTCGTCGACCTTCTTGCCGTTCCCCTTTCCCAGAGCGGTACGCAACCGGCGCAGGTCCAGCTGGGCGGTAGCGGATTCGAGCACGCGTGCGTCGTCGGCCAGGCTGATGACGTGCGCACTTGCTGCGTCGACGTCGCCCGCTTCGGCTTGGGCCAGAGCCAGCCGCGCCTGTACCCGATGACGCCACCGCGGGTTGTCCATCGGTACCGTCTCCAGCGCTTCCTGGAGAGCGCGTGAAGTGGCCGGAGAACCGTCGCCCAGTTCGAACAGCGCCCACCCTTCGGTGACCGCGCGGTGGACTTCGGCGTCGAGGCTGCTGTCCTCGCCGTACTCGCCGACATTGCCGGTGGGCATGCACTCCACCGAGGTCAGCGCAGCCCGGAGGCCGGCGGGGTCTTTCCTCAGCGCGTGAACCCGAGCTTCCCGGATGGCCAGCAGGCCCCGCAGCCAAGGATCGCCTGCCTCGAACCACCGCCCGGCGGTCACGACGTGCGCGAGCGCGGACTCGTGCTCCTCGGCTTCGAGCGCGATATCGGCCAGTCGCAGGTGAGCGAAGCCGACGAGATCGTCCCGTCCGGCCGCTCGGGCGAGCTCTCCCGACTGGACGGTCCACTGACGTGCCGCGCGCACGTCGCCGATCTCCTGCTCGATCCATCCGGCGAGCTCGGCAGCTCGGGCGGCGAGCACACTGACAGTTTCGTCCCGTCGGCCGAGGTGCTGTTGCAGGCGGAGAGCCAGGTCGCGAACGGCGGGGGCCACCAGCCGCGGTGCCGCGATACGAGCGAGTCCCCGGTACTGCTTGAGCAGCTCTCCCATGATCGCCAACGCCGCTGTTCCGATCACCACCGGGGCGTCATCGGGCTCACGTGTGAGGTCTGCGGCCGGCAGTCTCGCTTGTAGAGCTGCACGCGGCGTGTTCTCAGGCACGAGGGCGAGCAGCTCACCGCGTGCGTCGAGGGCTTGGTCGCAGGACTTCGCGAGATCTCGGTTCACCCGGACTTTGCCGTTCTCGACCTTGCTGAGATAGCCCTTGGTGAAGTGGACCGCCGCGGCCAGGCCGGTGAGCGACATCCCTGCCGACGTGCGCCGGCGTTTCAGCTCCGTCCCGAAATCGGGCATCGGCCCTCGCTCGGGCTCAGCAGCGTCCATCGATGGGCTTCTCGCGCCATCGACGATCCGGCCGCGGCCAGGACATGCCGATCGTGGGGAGAAGGAACCCGTGAATCATCGGACACCACCGCACTTCTGCTCAGCTCCGGACGAAGGCTTCTCGCCCGGGCTGGTCGGCTGGTCCGTGCTGCCCGGCAGTTGGCGCTACCGGGCCTCCGAGGTCGCTCAGGCGGCTCCATGATGCAACGCGCACCATCGTCTTGGCCAGCCCTCGGGGGCCTGAGAGCGGAGTCGATCGACGTGAAGGCGGTACAGACCCCTCCGCGCCAACAGAAGGAACTGCGTCTCGATGCTTCGCCCGGAAACGGCAGACCGCATCGAAAACCGAATGCGAGAAGGCCTGCGTCCGGTTGTTGTCCAGGATTCGTCCGGCAGTACCGTCCGGCAAGAAGTTTCTTGTTGCTCGCTCAGCGCGAAACGAGAAACGGGACGTCCGCCGTCGGGTATCCCGCGGTGGTCGGAGGCCCGAGACCGGGCGAAGGATGTGAAAGTCCCCCTGCGCCAACAGGGGGACCTTCGGCCCGATGCTTCGTCCGGAGCTGGCAGACGGCGTCGGGAGACGGAATGCAAAACGAGCTTGGCTCGGTTCTCGTCCAGGATTTGTCCTTCACATTCCGGCGACAAGGAGTTTCCTGTTGACTGCACGGGCAGGTAACGGGAAACCCCTCGGTAACCGTCAGAGGACGCGCCGACGCCGCCTGCCGCGGAGGCGAGGGACGGCGTCGGAAGACTTGCCGGAACGGGTGGCGTCCGAGGGCTCGGCTGCCGATGCGGTTTCCTCCTCGGCGCCTTCGGCATTCCTGGATACGGGCTCGGTGAGGCCCAGCATCTCCGCCGCCAGTTGCTGGGAACTCGCGAACATGCCCGTCGGCGCTTCCCGGGCCCGCCGCAACGCTGCCGGGCGGAGGCGGTTGTAGCCCCGGACCGTCACCGGCCTGCGGGGCCTCAGCTCGTACGCCTTCTCCTCCGACAGCTCCGCCGCCAGCTCGCGATCGACCAGGATCGTGCCAGGGCGGGCCACCGACGTCAGGCGGGCCGCCAAGTTCACCACCGAGCCGTAGACGTCGCCGAAGCGCGACAAGATCCGGCCCGAGGCCATGCCCGCGCGGACCGAAGGCAGGTTCTCGTCCGCCGAGGTGCGTTCGGTCAGCGTCAGCGCTATCTCCGCCGCGTCGACCGGCGCGTCGGCGACGAACAGGACCTCGTCGCCGATCATCTTCACCACCCGGCCGTGGTGCTCGGCGATCACCTCCGTCGCCAGCGTCTCGAACGCGTCGAGCACGCGGCTCAGCTCTTCTTCGTCGATCTGGCGCGTCAGCCGCGTGTAGCCCACCATGTCGACGAAGCCGACCACCTGGGTGCGGGTTTCGAGGTGCTCGTCCGGCGCGGCCAGCGCGCGTCCCGCGTACGCGGCCAGGTGGCGCCGCCAGACGAAGTTCTGCACCCGCTCCAGCTCCGGCAGCAACCGGTCCACCAGCCGGGCGATCTGCCGCTCACTGCCACCCAGCTCCGGCTGCTCGGTGATCAGCGCCCACAGCATGTCGACCTGCCACTCGGCCAGCCGCGACAGGTGCTGGCCGAGCGCGCGCGTCACCGACACCTCGATGCTCGGGTCGATCAGCCCCGACTGGACCAGCTGGTCCGCGGTCCGCATCGCCTCGACGTCCGCGTCGGTGAAGACCACCTCGTCGTCGCGCACCGTCGCGAAGCCCAGGGCGCGCCAGAGGCGGCGTGACCGGTCGTCGGGCACGCCGGCCTTCTCCGCCACCTCGAGCCGGGTGTACTTCCGCCTGCCGCCGAGCAGGACGCGTTCGAGCCGCTGCTGGAGCTCTTCGCTCGAATCGACCACGTCAGGTCGTGTGGACGATCAGCACGTCCACACCGGACTTGCGGGCGACCTCCGACGGCACCGAGCCCAGGATGCGGCCGGCGATCGTGTTCAGCCCCCGGTTCCCGACCACCAGCAGGTCGGCCTCGCGCTCGCGCACGACCTTGCGCAGCGAGTCGACCGGGTCGCCCTTCATCGCGACCGTGTCGATCTTCTCGGCTCCCGCGCGTGCCGCGCGGTCCCGGGCCGACTGCAGGGTGTCTTCGGCCGGTGCCGAGCCGACGACCTGGTACGCCTCTTCGCCGAGGGCGTCCTGGGCCTTGTCGACGTCGGACTGGCTGGCCGGGTAGTACGCACACGCGATGACGAGCGTCGCGCCCGCGTCACCGGCCACCGCCGCCGCCCGGTCCACCGCCGCGAACGAGGACTCCGAGCCGTCCGTGCCCACCACCACGGTCCGATATGCCGCACCCATGCGCAAAACCTCCAGGTTATCCCGCGTGAGCAGGGACGATGGCCGGCCGGTGCCGGCCGCGCAGGCTCGTCCGCGCCCGTGTCGGGTGGAAGGTTACTCGCCAGTCGCTTTCTGCGCTCCGCTCGGCCGCGGAGCCGGCTTCGGCGCTGCTTTGGGGGACGCTGTGGGGGCGGGCTTGGTCCCGGGCCGGGTACCGGGCTTGGGCTTCGGCACGTCGGCGGCGCGGATCCGGATCGTCTCTTCGACGTCGGTCACCCGGACCGTCTTCTCGGTGTCGTCCCCGGGCTTCTGGTCCTGGCCGGTCTTGCCGGTCCGGTCCGCGGTCAGGTCGGCCGTGATGTCCGCGGGGACCTTCACGTCGTCGCCGAGGACGGTGTGCGCCTCGGCCAGCACCGCCCGCGCCGAGCGCACCTGCTCGGCCAGCCCGCCGCGCACCTTCCGCAGCGCGTCGACCCGCTCGTTCGCCTGGGTGATCCGCCGGTTCGACTCCTCGGTCGCCGCCGTCACGCGGCGCCGCGCCTCGTCGGCCGCCTCCGCGAGCCGGGCGTTCGCCTCGGTGATCGAGTCCTGGCGGCGCTTGTTCGCCTCCGCGACCGATTCCCGCTGGCGGCGGTCGATGTCGGCCCTGGCGGCCTTCTCCTCTTCGAGGACCTTCGCGCGGATGTCGGCGGCGTCCTGCGTGGCCTCCTGGACGCGCCGCGCGGCTTCGGCCTTGCTCGCCGCCTCCTGCTCGGCCAGCACCCGCATCGCCTCGGTGCGGCGCGAGGCCATCGCGATCTCGAAGTCCTCTTCGACCTTCGTGCGGCGGTCCGAGGACTCGGTGTCGAGCCGCTTGCGCTCCGCCTCGGCCTTGTCGGTGATCTCCTTGGCCTGCGCGCGGGCGTCTTCGAGCACCTTGCGGTGCTCCGCCTCCATCTCCTTGCGCCGCAGGTCGAGTTCGGTGAGCAGCTGCTCGTACCGGGCGCGCATGGCGCTCGCGTCCGTCTCCGCCTTGGCCCGGATGTGCCCGGCCTCGGCTTCGGCGCGAGCGCGGGTGTCGGCCGACTCGTCCTGAGCCAGGCGCAGCATCCGCTGCAGCCGCTCGGACAGGCCTTCGACGCTCGTCGGCGGCTGGGCCAGCCGGTCGACCTGCCCGCGCAGGTCCGCGATCTCGCCGCGGGAGATCTCCAGCTGCCGGGCCAGGTCGCCGGCCTGCGCGATGGCGGCGTCCCGATCCGCGGTGAGCATCTTCAGGTCGGCGTCCAGCCGTTCGAGGTGCTCGTCGACCTGCGCTCGGCTGTACCCGCGCTTCGCTACGTCGAAGCCGGCTCCCAGCGGCACAAGCTCCCGTTCATCGCCAAGGCTCATGGCCCTACCGTAGTCGCAGTCCGGTCACGGAAGGGTGAGCACCCGGGCCGTGCGCCGAACGCGCCGTCTGCCGCGGTGAAGGGAACTGGCGGATTTCCGCTGCTCTTCGGCGATTTCCGACGCCGGGAGCGCGACCGCTCCCGGCGCCTTCGCGGCTCAAGCGCCGCGGAACGCGTTGATCGCGTCGAGGTGCTTCGCGCGCTTCTCCTCGTTGCGGACGCCGAGGCCTTCTTGCGGGGCGAGCGCGAGCACGCCGACCTTGCCCTGGTGGGCGTTGCGGTGCACGTCCAGCGCGGCCTGCCCGGTCTCCTCGAGCGGGTAGGTCTTGGAGAGCGTCGGGTGGATCAGCCCCTTCGCGATCAGCCGGTTCGCCTCCCAGGACTCGCGGTAGTTCGCGAAGTGGGAGCCGATGATCCGCTTCAGGTTCATCCACAGGTAGCGGTTGTCGTACTGGTGCATGTATCCCGAGGTCGACGCGCACGTGACGATCGTGCCGCCCTTGCGCGCGGCGTAGACGGACGCGCCGAACGTCTCCCGGCCCGGGTGCTCGAACACGATGTCCGGGTCCTCGCCGCCGGTCAGCTCGCGGATCTTCGCGCCGAAGCGCTGCCATTCCTTCGGGTCCTGCTCGGTGTCGCTCTTCCAGAACTTGTAGTCCTCGGCGCTGCGGTCGATGATCAGCTCGGCGCCGAGCTTCCGGCAGATCGCCGCCTTCTCCGGGCTGGACACGACGCACACCGGGATCGCGCCGCCGTTCAGCGCGTACTGCGTCGCGTAGGAGCCGAGGCCGCCCGAGGCGCCCCAGATCAGGACGACGTCACCCTGCTTCATGTCCGCGCCGTTGCGCGAGACGAGCTGGCGGTAGGCGGTCGAGTTGACCAGGCCGGGGGAGGCGGCCTCTTCCCAGGTCAGGTGGTCCGGCTTCGGCATCAGCTGGTTGGCCTTGACCAGCGCGATCTCGGCGAGCCCGCCGAAGTTCGTCTCGAAGCCCCAGATCCGCTGCTCGGTGTCGAGCATCGTGTCGTTGTGCCCGTCCGGGCTTTCGAGCTCGACGTTCAGGCAGTGCGCGACGACCTCGTCGCCCGGCTTCCAGTTGTGCACGCCGACGCCGGTCCGCAGCACGACGCCGGCCAGGTCGGAGCCGACGACGTGGTAGGGCAGGTCGTGCCGCTTGGCCAGCGGCGAGAGCTTCCCGTACTTCTTGAGGAACTTGAACGTGGGGATCGGCTCGAAGATCGACGTCCACACGGTGTTGTAGTTGATGGCGCTCGCCATCACGGCGACCAGCGCCTCGCCGGGGCCCAGCTCCGGGACGGGGACCTCGTCGACGTGCAGGGACTTGCGGGGGTCCTTGTCCCGGCTCTCGAGGCCTTCGAACATGTCGACCTCGTCCGCGCGCACGGTCACCCCGCGGTAGCTCTCGGGCACGGGCAACGAGCCGACCGCGGCGGACTCGCCGTTCAAGATGGCCTGCTGGATCTCGCCGAGCTGCGTCATCGGTTCCTCCGCGGAGATGGGGGTCAACGGCGTTGGCGCCAGAAATTACCCGCCGGTAACACGCGCCCACAACTGTACGAGACGAGCGGCACCCTCACACGCCGAACTGTGACCCGGATATCTTGACCGGCTGGCCAGTCAAGCGGATCATTGAAACCGGGTACACCCACCCGGCCAGCAGTTTCACCGACGGAGGTGAGCACGAATGAGTGAAGTCTCTACGCGCGCATGGACCCGGCCCCACGATTGGGCCGAGGTCGTCATCGGGGTGGTCGCCGCTCTTTCACCCCTTTGGCTGAGCACGGACACGACCGCGATGTGGACGATGGTCGTCCTGGGTGCCTTGATCGCTCTCGACGGCCTCGTCTCGCTGGCGATGCCGGGCATGGTCTACGGCGAAGGCGTCCAGATCGCGCTCGGCGTGCTGCTCTTCATCGCGCCGTGGGTGATGAGCTACACCGAGTTCAACGGCGCGTCCTGGACGTCCTGGATCGCCGGCGTGCTGACGGTCATCGCCGGCGCGGCGGCGATGCCGGTCGCGAACGCCGCCCACCGCACGGCAGGCCAGCACTGACGCACCAGGAGGCACCGGAATGACCGAGGATTCGGCGAAGGAGCGCATTCTCTGCGCCGCCGAGGCGCTCTTCGCCGAGTCCGGCTTCGACGCCACCCCGACCTCCCGCATCGCCGAGCGGGCCGGGGTGCCGAAGGGGCTGGTGCACTACTACTTCCGGCACAAGTCGGATCTGCTCACCGCGCTCGTCGAGCGGCTGCCCGACGAGCGCATCGAGCCGGCCGTGGTCGTCGTCCCCGGCGACCTCGTGGGCAGCCTGCGGCGGCTCGTCCGCGAACTCGACCACCGCTTCAGCCGGTCTCTCGGCCTCTCCCACCTCCTGTGGCGCGAGGCCGACACCCACCACGTCGTCCGCGACGCCCTCCACGAACGCTTCCAGGTCCTCGTCCGGCAGGTCCGCGCGGTGATCGTGGCGGCCACCGGCGGCGGGCTCCCGCCGGCCGACGTCGAGCGGGCGTCCGGCCTGCTGGCCCGCGCGGTCAGCCACCGCCACGCCACGGCCCGGCACTCGGAAGACGACCTGCCCGCCGAGTTCGACGGCGAGCTGACCTTCATCGCCGACGCGCTGTCCGCCAAGGCGGCACCCGCCTAGCCCGCCAGGTGGGCCGGCGTCCGAGGTGCGCTCGGCAGGTATCCCCTCGGGGCACCCGCCCGGTTCCCGGCACCGGCGTTCGGTTTCGTCACGCCGGAACCCTTGCGCCGGAACGGGCCGGCCGCGCTCAGTGCGGGGCGCCGTCCTTCGCCGGCTCCACCAGCTCCACCAGGACGCCGCCGGCGTCCTTCGGGTGGACGAAGTTCACCCGGCTGTTCGACGTTCCCCGTTTCGCCTCCTCGTACAGCAGGCGCAAGCCCTGTTCGCGCAGGGCCGCCGCCGCGGCGTCCACATCGGACACGCGGTACGCCAGCTGCTGCAGCCCGGGGCCGCTCTTGGCCAGGAACTTGCCGATCGCCGAGTCTTCGCGCAACGGTGCCAGCAACTGGATCTGCGTCTCGGTGCCCGCCGTGCCGGGCGCGCGCAGCATCGCCTCCCGCACCCCCTGCTCCTCGTTCACCTCCTCGTGCGCGACTTCGAGGCCGAAGTGCGCGCGGTGGAACTCGATGGCCGCGTCGAGGTCCGGGACCGCGATGCCGACGTGGTCGATGGCCGTCACGAACGGCCGCAGGGCGTCATTCATGGAGGCAGGATAGGGGGCCCGCGCGCCGCGCCGAGCCGGAATCGTCGCGTGCCCCGCCTCACACTGGCTCCATCAAGAAGCCCTGCTCCCGGGTATGGTCGGCAAAACTGCCCATGCGCCGATGCTTGGAGGACGCCGTGTCCGGTTCCGTGATCCTGGGTGCCGCCCGTACGCCGATCGGGCGCCTGCTGGGCTCCCTCAAGGACTTCACGGGGGCTCAGCTGGGCGGGGTCGCGATCAAGGCGGCCCTCGAACGCGCCGGGGTCTCCCCGGACGCGGTGCAGTACACGATCATGGGCCAGGTGCTGACCGCCGGCGCCGGCCAGATCCCGGCCCGCCAGGCCGCGGTCGCCGCGGGCATCCCGATGAGCGTGCCCGCGCTGACGATCAACAAGGTCTGCCTCTCCGGCCTCGACGCCATCGCGCTCGCCGACCAGCTCATCCGCGCCGGTGAGTTCGACCTCGTCGTCGCCGGCGGCCAGGAGTCGATGACCCAGGCGCCGCACCTGCTGCCGAAGTCCCGCTCCGGCTTCAAGTACGGCGACACCACGCTCGTCGACCACATGGCCTACGACGGTCTCTTCTGCGCGTTCGACCAGGTCGCCATGGGCTCCTCGACGGAGAAGTACAACGCCCGCTACGGCGTCACCCGCGAGCAACAGGACGCCTTCTCCGCGCGCTCCCACCAGCGTGCCGCCGAGGCGATCAAGAACGGCTACTTCGCCGACGAGATCGCGCCGGTCTCCATCCCGCAGCGCAAGGGCGACCCGGTCGTCTTCGACACCGACGAAGGCGTCCGCGCCGAAACGACCGCCGAGAGCCTCGCGAAGCTGCGTCCCGCCTTCGCCTCCGATGGCACCATCACCGCGGGCTCGGCCTCGCAGATCTCCGACGGCGCCGCCGCGGTCGTCGTGGCCAGCAGGGCGAAGGCCGAGGAACTCGGCATCACACCGCTCGCCGAGATCGGCGCGCACGGTGTCGTCGCCGGGCCCGACGCGAGCCTGCACGAGCAGCCGTCGAACGCCATCCTCGCCGCGCTGGCGAAGGCGAACCTGACCGCCGGCGCGCTCGACCTCGTCGAGATCAACGAGGCCTTCGCCGCGGTCGGGCTGGTCTCCACCGAGAAGCTCGGCCTCGACCCCGAGAAGGTCAACGTCAACGGCGGTGCCATCGCGCTCGGCCACCCGATCGGTGCCTCCGGCGCGCGGCTCGCCGTGCACCTCATCCACGAACTGCGCCGCCGCGGTGGCGGGCTCGGCGCGGCCGCGCTGTGCGGTGGCGGCGGCCAGGGCGACGCGCTGCTGCTGCGGGTGCCGTCCGCGTAAGTGGCCGGCCCACTCGACCTCGACGACCTCGTCGGCCGCGCGCGGGACGGGCAGCCCCGTGCCGTCGCGCGGCTGCTGTCGCTCGTCGAGGACGCCCACCCCCGCGTCGCCGAGATCGCGCGGGCGCTGACCCCGCACACCGGGCGGGCCCGGGTCGTCGGGCTCACCGGGCCACCCGGCGTCGGCAAGTCGACCTCGACTTCGGCGCTGCTCACCGCGTTGCGCGCGGAGGGCAAGCGGGTCGGTGTCCTGGCGATCGACCCGTCTTCGCCGTTTTCCGGCGGTGCGCTGCTCGGCGACCGGATCCGGATGACCGAGCACGCCACCGATCCGGGAGTGTTCATCCGCTCGATGGCCACGCGCGGGCACCTCGGCGGGCTGTCGTGGGCGACCCCGCAGGCGGTGCGCGTGCTCGACGCCGCCGGCTTCGACATCGTGCTGATCGAGACCGTCGGCGTCGGACAGTCCGAAGTGGACGTCGTGAAACTGGCCGACACCACGGTGGTGCTGCTCGCGCCGGGGATGGGCGACGGTATCCAGGCCGCGAAGGCCGGCGTGCTCGAGATCGCCGACGTCTTCGTCGTCAACAAGGCCGACCGCGAGGGCGCCGACGCGACGGTGCACGACCTCAAGCAGATGATCGCGCTGGCCCGCCGGGAGATCCGGGGAGCCGCCTGGCGCCAGCCGATCGTGCGGACCGTCGCGGCGAAGGGCGAGGGCATCGACGAGCTCGTGAAGGCCCTGTCCTCGCACCATGACTGGCTGGTGGCGCACGACGAGCTGGCGCGGCGCCGGGCGGCCCGGGCGCGCGACGAAGTCGAGGCCATCGCCGTGCGGCGGCTGCGGGCCGAGCTGGCGGACCTGCGCGGCGGGGGACGGCTGGCCGGGGTGGCCGAGCGGGTGGTGGCCCGGGAGATCGATCCGTTCGCCGCCGCCGAGGAACTGATCGCGGACCTGCGAGGTTAATACGGCCCGGACCGCCGACGCGAGCCGTACGAGCAGAAACCTTGCCACGGCAACGGTTCCTCGCTGAAACGCCATGATGCCCTCCCTCGTGTGCGGCGGGTTTGCCGCGTGATGACCATCGTGCGCCGGGGGTACGACAGTTTCCGGGGGGCCCGCGTCCGAGTTCACCCGATGGGCTGACACAGGCGACTTTCGCCGGTTCTGGCTGTCGGTGGCGGGGCCTAGACTGCGGGGCGCTCCGGAACCGGGCGATCACTGGGAGGGCGTGCAGGATGAAGAAAACACTCGTCACCGCGCTGGCGGCGGGCGCGTTGTTCGTGGCGGGCAACGGCGTCGCCACGGCGGCCGACGCTCCGCCGAAGACGACTCACGGGCCGTGCCAGTACACCGAAACCCCCGACGAACCGCCCGCCCGGCCGGTGCCGCTGCCACCCGACCCGCGGCACACGCCGGGCCACGGCAAGGTCGACGTCGCGATCCCGACCAGCCAGGGCGCGCTTCCGCTGCGGCTCGACCGCGCGAAGGCGCCGTGCACCGTGCAGAGCTTCCTGCACCTGGCGCGCCACCGGTTCTACGATCACACGGTGTGCCACCGGCTCACCGCGTACCCGACGCTGAAGGTCCTGCAGTGCGGCGACCCGACCGCGACCGGCGAAGGCGGGCCGGGGTACAAGTACAAGGACGAGCTGCCGGTGGACCTGCCGCCGGCGCCGACCGACCCGACCGGTGCGCGGCGGGTGTACGCGCGAGGACTGCTCGCGATGGCCAACGCGGGGCCGGACACCAACGGTTCGCAGTTCTTCGTGGTGTACGGCGATTCCGCGCTGCGGCCCAACTACACGGTGTTCGGCACGGTCGGCGCCGAGGGGCTGAAGACGCTCGACAAGGTTGCCGCCGGCGGGATCCAGCCGACCGCGGAGGACCCGGCGCCGGTCGACGGCACGCCGGTGCTGCGGACGGAACTGCTCCGCGTCCGGCCGGACTGCTGGTTCTGACGGTGATCGCGGGCCACCCGCTGAGGGTGGCCCGCGGCCATCGCGTGTGATGGGAAGGGCATTACGCGTGATTGGAGGGTCGACTCGCGTGATTGGAGGGTCGGCTCGTGTGCCTGGGCGGTCGGCTCGTGTGATTGGGGGCGGGACTCGCGTGATTGGGGGCGGGACTCGCGTGATTGGGGGCGGGACTTGTGTGATTGGGGGCGGGAGTGGGTGGGTCAGGCGGTGATTTCCCAGAGGGCTTCCACCAGATGCTGGGTTGCGCCGGCGAAGGCGTGTTTCGGGGTTGCCGCGTAGCCGACGATCAGGCCGCCCGGGCAGTCCGGGGTCATCCAGTAGCTGCCCAGGCCCTCGATGCCGATCGAGCGGCGGCGGCAGGCCGCCAGGGCCGTTGCCTCCGAGGGACCGTCCGGGGGCAGGGTCAGCAGCAGGTGCAGGCCCGCCGCGATGCCGTACGGCCGCACCGAGTCCGGCAACGCCGCCAGGAGACGGGCGCGGCGGGAGCGGTACTCCGCGCGGCTGCGGCGGACGTGCTGGTCGTAGGCGCCCGAGTCGATCAGCTCGGCCAGTGCCAGCTGATTCAGCAGCGCCGGGCGTGAACCGCTGTCGGCCATCGCGGCGCGGACCGGTTCGACCAGGGTCCGCGGCAGCACCAGCCACGCCAGCCGCAGCGACGGGGCCAGGGTCTTGCTCGCCGTGCCCGCGTACACCACCCGCTCCGGCGCCAGCGCCTGCAGCGCTCCGACCTGCTGGCGGTCGAAGCGGAACTCGCCGTCGTAGTCGTCTTCCAGCACGAACGCGCCCGATTCGCTCGCCCAGCGGGCCAGCGCCGCCCGCCGGGGCGGGGCCAGCGTGACGCCGGTGGGGTACTGGTGCGCCGCCGTCACGACCGCCGCCGGACTGTCCAAAGCGGACACGTCGATCCCGTGCTCGTCGACCGGAACGCCGACGACCCGCGGTCCCTGTGCCGCCGCGATCGAGCGGTACGTGGCCAGGGAAGGGTTTTCGAACGCCATTTCGCCGACGCCCAGGCCGGCAAGCGCCCGGGACACCACCGCGACGGCGTGTGAATACCCGTGACACACCACGATCCGCGCCGGGTCGGCGACCACTCCGCGGGCGCGGGCGAGGTAGCCGGCGAGGGTGTCCCGCAGTTCCGGCGCGCCCAGTTCCGACTCGTAGCCGAACGCCGCCGCCGGCGTCCGCAGCAGGGCCCGCCGGGTGGCGGTGATCCAGGCATGCCGGGGGAACGCCGTCAGGTCCGGGCGGCCCGGGCGCAGGTCCCAGCGCGGCGCCGGGTCGCGCGGCGCCTGCCGGGGCGCGGACTGGGGGAGCGAGCCCGCCGTCGCCACCCTGGTCGGCGCGCCCTGGGCCGTGCGCAGGTAGCCCTCGGCGGCGAGGTCGGCGTACACGCGGGTGACCGTTCCGCGGGCGACGCCCAGGTCGTGCGCCAATGCGCGGGTCGACGGCACCGCCGCGCCCGGCTGCCACCGGCCCTCCCGGATCGCCGCGCGGATCGCCGCCACGAGCCCGCTGCGGCCCGTCGAGGGCTGCCAGCCGAGGTGGACGTCGAGCCCCGAACTGGACCACGAATCCGTCATGTGACTGGACCATACCCGTGGTCCAGTCGCCGCTAGCGTGAACGGCATGACCAAGCGCATCGGACTCGGGGGCGCGCCCGAGCTCTACCAGGCGATGGCCGGCCTGCAGGCCGAGGTGAACAAAGCCGGGGCCAACGCCGGGCTCGACCCGAAACTCCTGGAGCTGGTGAAGACCCGCGCGTCGCAGCTCAACGGCTGCGCGTACTGCCTCGACATGCACACCCGCGACGCGCTCGAGCTGGGCGAGTCGCCGCGGCGGCTGTTCGTGCTCGACGGCTGGCGCGAGACCGGCCTGTTCACCGAGCAGGAGCAGGCCGCACTGGCCCTCACCGAGGCGATGACCAAGCTGTCCGCGACGCAGGCGGTGCCCGACGACGTCTACGAGCAGGCGGCGAAGGTGTTCACCGAAGACCAGTACCGCGCGGTCGCGTGGGAGATCATCGCGATCAACAGCTGGAACCGGATGACCATCACCAGCCACACGCCGCTGCCGAAGCGGGACGAGTGACCGCCGCCGCGCTCAAGGCGCTGCACGTCCCGGGCAGGCCGCTGGTGCTGCCGAACGTCTGGGACGCCGACACCGCGAAGCTCGTCGAGGCCGCCGGGTTCCCGGCGGTGGCGACCAGCTCGGTCGCCGTCGCGGCCGCGCTCGGGTTCCCCGACGGCGAGGCGGCGCCCGCCGACGAGATGTTCGCCGCCGCCGCGCGGATCGCGAAGGCGGTCGGCGTCCCGGTCACCGTCGACGCGGAGTCGGGCTACGGCCTGTCCGGCGCCGAGCTGGCGGGCCGGCTGCTCGACGCGGGCGCGGCCGGCTGCAACTTCGAGGACACCGACCACGCCACCGGCGAGGTCCGGCCGGTCGCCCGGCAGGCGGAGCGGATCGCCGCCCTGCGTGCCGCGGCGGGGGACGGCTTGGTGATCAACGCGCGCGTCGACTCCTTCCGGGGAGCCGACGCCCGTGAAGCGCTCGAAGCCGGTATTGCCAGGGCGCAGGCCTACTTCGGGGCCGGCGCCGACTGCGTTTACCCGATCCACCTGCGCACGCCCGAACTCATCGCGGAGTTCGTGCGGGGGGTCGGTGGGGCCGTCAACGCGGCCGCTTGGCCGGACAGCCCGGGTCTGGAAGGCCTCGCCGCACTGGGGGTGGCGAGGATTTCGCTGGGTGGCGGCCTCTGGCAGTACGTCCGGAAGCAGTTCGAGGCGGCCGTCACCGGTGTCGCCGAAGGCCGGCTCCCGTACTGACCGGGGAATGGCCGAAGGCCGTCGCGAGGGGATCGGGAACACCCTCGCGACGGCCTTCGGGGTCGGTGCGCTAGTGAACGACCGCCTTTTCGGCGCCCGCGCCGGTGAGGGAGCGGACCTCCATCTCGGCGTACTTCTTCTCGTCGTGCTCCTTGGACAGGACCGTGCCCAGCCAGCCCAGGATGAACGCGGCCGGGATCGACACGATGCCCGGGTTGCTCAGCGGGAACCAGGCGAAGTCCGCGGTCTTGATCATCGACGTGCTCTTGCCCGACACCGCGGGCGAGAACACGATCAGCACGATCGTGATGGCCAGGCCGCCGTAGATCGACCACAGCGCGCCCTGGGTGTTGAACCGCTTCCAGAACAGCGAGTAGAGGATCGTCGGCAGGTTCGCCGAGGCCGCGACCGCGAAGGCCAGCGCGACCAGGAACGCGACGTTCTGCCCGTTGGCCAGGATGCCGCCACCGATGGCGAGGGCGCCGATCACCACCGCGGTGATCCGGGCGACCTTGACCTCCGAGTCCGGCGACGTCTTGCCGCGCTTGACGACGTTCGCGTAGACGTCGTGGGCGAAGGACGCCGACGCCGTGATCGTCAGGCCGGCGACCACCGCGAGGATCGTCGCGAAGGCGACCGCGGAGATCAGGCCCAGCAGCACCGGCCCGCCCAGTTCGAGCGCGAGCAGCGGAGCCGCGGAGTTGACCCCGCCCGGCGCCTTCTTGATCGTGTCCGGTCCGACCAGCGCACCGGCGCCGTAGCCGAGCACCAGTGTGAACAGGTAGAACACGCCGATCAGCACGATTGCCCAGACCACCGAGCGGCGCGCGTCGCGGGCCGTCGGCACGGTGTAGAAGCGCATCAGGACGTGCGGCAGGCCCGCCGTGCCCAGCACCAGCGCGATGCCGAGGGAGAGGAAGTCCAGCTTCGACGTTCCGGTGGCGCCGTACTGCTTGCCCGGGCCGAGCAGCGTCTGCCCGGCCTTGCCCGCCTTGTCGACGGCGGCCTGCAGCAGCTGGGAGAAGTTGAAGCCGTACTTGCCGAGCACCCACAGGGTGATCACGAGCGCGCCGATGATCAGCAGCGCGGCCTTGATGATCTGCACCCAGGTGGTGCCCTTCATGCCGCCGATCAGGACGTAGGCGATCATGATCACGCCGACCACGGCGATCACCAGTGCCTGCGCGCCCTTGCCTTCGACGCCGAGCAGCAGCGCGACGAGACCGCCGGCGCCCGCCATCTGCGCGAGCAGGTAGAAGAACGACACGATCAGCGTCGACGTCGCGGCCGCGGCCCGCACCGGCCGCTGCTTCATCCGGAACGCCAGGACGTCGCCCATCGTGAACTTGCCGGTGTTGCGCAGCAGTTCCGCGACCAGCAGCAGCGCGACGAGCCAGGCGACCAGGAAGCCGATGGAGTAGAGGAAGCCGTCGTAACCGTTGATGGCGATCGCGCCGGCGATGCCGAGGAACGACGCCGCCGACAGGTAGTCACCCGAGATGGCGATGCCGTTCTGCGGGCCGGTGAACGCGCGGCCGGCGGCGTAGTAGTCCGAAGCCGTCTTCGTGTTGCGGCTGGCGCGGAACACGATCACCAAGGTGATGACCACGAAGGCGGCGAAGATGATGATGTTGAGGAGCGGGCTGCTGCCTTCCACACCCGCGGCGATGTTCGTCATGCCTGCTCCTTCGCAGAGTCGCCTTCGATGTCCTCACGGATCTTCTCCGCGACCGGGTCGAGCTTCCGGTTGGCGTACCGGACGTACAGCCCGGTGATCACGAACGTCGAGACGAACTGCAGCAGGCCGAAGATCAGGCCGACGTTGATGTTGCCGAACACCTTTGTGCTCATGAAGCCGTGCGCGTAGTCCGCGAGGAGCACGTACAGCAGATACCAGAGCAGGAACACCGCCGTCATCGGGAAGACGAACCGGCGCAGGCGGCTGCGCAGCTCGCGGAACTCGGTGCTTTCGTGCGCGCGTTCCCAGATGGTTTCTGACGTGTCCGGGGGCCCGCCGGTGTCCGTCGTGCTCATCGCTGCTCCCTGCGACGTTGCGGAAAGTGACCTGTGACACCGTAGGGACGCGTGAGGCTCGCGTGAAGAATCAGCGGCTCAACAGCCGGGTCAGACGACGAACGGTTGACGAACGGTCGCGCGGTCCCGTCAAACGGGGTTCGTCCAGGTGGAGGCGCAGCATCGCCGCCGTCGACCAGGCGGGTGGCCTGCCCCGCAACGAGACCAGCGCCATTGCGCCGAACGCCAAGGGTACCGACCAGGGTGCCGGTTGCTGCACCAAGATCGCCACCCAGCCGCGCAGCGGCGGCCCGGCGAGGGCGAACAGGATCGAGCCGGACGACGCGACCAGCCCGGTCAGCACCCCGGCGATCCCGCCGGTCGCGGTCAGCCGCGGCCACCAGATGCCGAGCACGAGCAGCGGGCAGAACGTCGACGCGGCGACGGTGAAGCCCCACGTGACCAGGACGCCGGCGTCGAGCTCTGCCGAGCGCAGCGCCAGCAGCACCATCACCCCGGCGACGCCGAACACGGCGATCCGCAGCCGCCGCAGCTCGCCGGGCACGAGGTCGTGGGCGATCGCGCCGGACATCACCAGCAGCAGGCCGAGCGACGTCGCCAGGAACGCCGCGAACGCGCCGGCCGTCAGCAGCGCCGTGAACAGGCCGCCGGCCCAGCCACTGTCCACTTGGTACGGAAGCGCGACGACCACGGTGTCGGTCGCGCCGGAGAGGTACAGCCCGGGGACGAGGACCCGCCCGAGCACGCCGTAGACGCCGGGGAAGAGGTAGAAGACGCCGAGCAGCGCGACCGTGATCGCGGCGGTGCGGCGCGCGGCGCGGCCGTCCGGGCTGGTGTGGAAGCGCATGAGGACGTGCGGGAGGCCCATCGTGCCGAGCATGGTCGCGACCAGGACGGCCCACGTGCCGAGCAGCGGGTAGCCCTGGTCGCCGAGGTCGAGCAGCGGGCGCCGCCAGTCCGGGCCGCCGAGCGCGGCGCCGCCGCGGACCGCCGGGACGGCCGCGCCCGTGGCGAACCTGACCTCGTCCTGGCTGCGCGCGGTGAATTCGCCCGGCGGCAGGGTTTCGACGACGCCGTTGCGCCGGACGGGGGTCGGTTCGCGGATCTCCATGGTGACGTCGACCTCGAACCGCACCGGGGTCTCGCGGGCGAAGTGGGTGAACTCGACGGGGTTGAGCGCGTCGGTCCGGTTGACCGCGCCGGCCTGCAGCACCAGCCAGATCGCCGGGACGAGGAACAGCAGCAGCTTCAGGACGAACTGGAACGCCTGCACGTACGTCGCCGCGCGCATGCCGCCGAGGGCCAGGGTGACGCTGACCGCGGCACCGGCCACCACCACGCCGACCCAGTACGGGGTGCCGCCGACCGCGGCGAGCACCAGGCCGGCGGTGCGGAACTGCGGTACGACGTAGATGGTGCCGATCACGAGCACGACGACGGCGGCGAGGCGGCGCAGCGCGGGGGAGTTGAGCCGGGCTTCGGCGAAGTCGGGGACGGTCAGCGCGCCCGACCGCCGCATCGGCGCGGCGACGAGCACGAGCATCGCGATGTAGCCGGCGGTGAAGCCGACCGGGTACCAGAGCGCGCCGATGCCGTCCTTGACGACGAGCCCGGCGATGCCGAGGAACGACGCGGCGCTGAGGTACTCGCCCGAGACGGCGGCCGAGTTCACCAGCGGCGAGATCCGCCGGGACGCCACGAGGAAGTCCGACGTCGTGCGCATCGCGGCGACCCCGCGGACGCCGATGAGCAGCGTCACGAGCACGACCGGTGCGACAGCGAGCGCGACTCCCACTAGCCGGTCCTGCCATCGAAGTCCGTGAATGGCACATTGAGGGACGTCAAGTCCCTCAATGTGCCATTCACGGACTCGGAGGTCACTGGTCGTCCTCGAGGCGTTCGGCGCGGCGGAGCTGCCAGCGGGCCAGCAGGGCCATCGCCGGGTACGGCAGGACCGCCAGCATCAGCCACGACAGCGGAATCCCCAGCAGCCGCACGGAGTCCAGGCCGGGGAACGCCGCGAAGATCCCGGGCAGGCCGAGCAGCAGCGCGAACATCAGCGCCAGCGCGGGCACGCCGTGACGTCGTTGCGCGCGGTACAGCGCCGTGGCGCGCTGGGTGTCGCCCGCGGGCAGCCGCGTCTGGCGCCAGCGGCCGCGTGACCGGCGCCGTGCGTGCGCGAGCCGGGTTTGCGGGCTGGTCACGGCCACACGGCGGATCTTGCTCATCGCGCGCCCGGGCCGAGCTGGCCGCGCTGGGCGGCTTCCAGCAACCTGTCGCGCAGGTCGCGGGCGTGGCGCCGGCTGACCGGGACGTCGCCGGCCTCGGTGTGGGCCAGCAGGCCGCCCGCGGTGTCGCTGCGCAGCTCCAGTACCGCTCCCACCGCCACCAGGAACCCGCGGTGGACCCGGCTGAATCCGGTGCCCTCCCAGTACTCCTCGAGCCGCGAGATCGGCATCCGCACCAGGTGCACGCCGCCGCGGGTGTGCAGCCGGACGTAGTCGCCGTGGGCCTCGACGAACAGGACGTCGTCGCGGCGGACGTACCGGGTGCGTCCGCCCGACTCGACCGGGAGCGCGGCCATCGCGTCCGGGGTCGGGCGCGACGCCGGTGCCGCCATCCGCCGCACCTTCGCCAACGCCGCCGAAAGCCGTTCGGCGCGGACCGGTTTGAGCAGGTAGTCGACGGCGCCGATTCCGTATGCCGCCACCGCGTGCCCGTCGTGCGCCGTGACGAACACGATCACCGGCGGCTCGCTCAGCTTCGCCAGCAGGGACGCGAGTTCGAGACCGTCGAGGCCCGGCATCGAGATGTCGAGGAACACCGCGTCGAAGCGGTCGGCCTGCAGCAGCTTCAATGCCTTCAGCGCGTCGGCCGCGCCGACGACTTCGCCGACATCGGGCGCTTCGCCGAGCATGCGGCAGAGCTCGTCCAGGGCCGGTGGCAGGTCGTCGACGGCGAGGACGCGCAGGCCGGTCACGGCAGCACCCCCGGCTGGAACCGCGGCACCCGCACGACGACCCGGGTGCCCGCGCCGACCTCGGTCTCCACCGTGAGGCCGTACCAGGCGCCGTAGACGTCCCGCAACCGTCTGTCCACATTGGCCAGTCCGAGACCGGCCGGGTCGTCCTCCCCGACGCGGCCGGCGAGGAGGTCCGCCGCCCGCTTCGGATCCATGCCGACCCCGTCGTCCTCGACGAAGATCACGCAGTCGTTCCCTTCCGCCTGGCCGTGCACGTGGACCTGCCCGGTGCCCGACCGCGGCTCGATGCCGTGCCGGATCGCGTTCTCCACCAGGGGTTCCAGCACGAGGTACGGGACGGCGACGGCGAGGATCTCCGGCGCGACCCGCACCTGGACGCGCAGCCGTTCGCCGAGCACCGCCTTCTGCAGCGCCAGGTACGTCTCGATCGCGCGGAACTCCTCGGCGACGACGGTGTATTCGCCGTGCCGGGCGAGGCTGTAGCGGGTGTAGTCGGCGAAGTCGAGCATGAGGTCGCGGGCCCGGTCGGGGTCCGAGCGCACCAGCGACGCGATGACCGTGAGCGCGTTGTAGACGAAGTGCGGGGACATCTCCGCCCGCAGCGCCCGCAGTTCGGCCTGCGCGGCCTGTTCCGCCGACGCCTCGAGCCGGGCTCGTTCGAGGGCCTGGACGACGAGGTCCGCGGCCTCGCCCGCGACCGCGTCCCGGACGTCGCCCACGACCAGCAGCGCCCCGGCGAGTTCGTCGCGGACGTGCAGCGGCAGCCCGAGGACGTCCGGCGCGGAGCCGGGTTCCTCGGTGTGCAACACGCCTTCGAGCACCGAAGCGACGGCGTCGTCGGGCCCCGGCCGTCCGGACCACAGCAGTGCGCCGGACAGGTCGGTGAGGCCGAGGCCGGGGAAGCCGAACAGCCGGCGCAGGCGATGCGCGGCGCGGCGGGCGCGAGTGCCGGACAGGCCGTCGCGCAGGTCGTCGGTGATCCGGCGGGCGGCGGCGAGCACCGGCAGCGGGTCGGCGCGGGACGCCGGGCGCAGGTGCACGGTGAGCGGCCTCCCCTCGGCAGCGGTGTCCAGGGGAACAGATCCTACGGCCAAGCCGCGTCCTCCCGGTCGGTCAGCACCTGGGCGTGGCGGCGGAACCAGCGCCAGATGCGGTAGTCGTCCATCGCCGTCACCGGGGCGGGCGGCGGCTCCTCGGCCAGGAGGCTCGCGTCGGCCGGGTACGGCCGGTCGGGCAGGGAGACCCAACCGGTCGTGCGGGTCTCCTTCACCGCCACCCGCACCGGCCGGAAGGTCGTCGGGTCGAGTCCCTCGCTGTGCCGCACGACCTCGTCGAAGAACCACGCCGACGTGATCAGCGCGAGCACGCCGTTCGAGGACTTGAGCGCCTGCTTCAGCGGCGGGGCCGCCAGGAGCCGGAACACCTGGTTGATCGCCGGTGCGGTGACGCCGTGGTCGTCGTAGGCGACCTCGCCCGCGTGCAGTGCCATCCGCAGCCGGATCCGCGCCCCGGCGGGGTGCGTCCGGTTGTGCCGGTGCAGCGCCACGGCGAGGGCGGTGGGCAGGAACTCGACGAAGGGCCCTTTCGGGATCTCCGGTGGGGCGAGGACGAAGACGCCGTCGCCGCAGTCCTGGTCCTGGCAGTCCGTCCAGGGGACGCCGGCGTCGTCGAACGCCCGGGACAGCGCGCGGTACAGCCCGTCGCGCAACGCCAGGCGGTGTGGGGTCGTCCTGTGCTGGTCGCCGTAGCCCTCGACGTCCACGGCGAAGATCGTCCGGTGCATCGCCGGCCGCTCGTAGTTCATCGCACCCTCCCTGCGATCATGCAGGTGCTGATGCATCTGCATGTGCAAGTGAGTGTGACGCCAGACACCGGATCGGGGGAACGGGCCCTGCGGTGAGCGGTTCCCTCACCGCGGTAACCGGTAGTAACCGACTACGGGCGGTGAAAAGCCCTGGTGAAGCGGGTAGCGATCGAGACGCACAGCTCTCATAGGGCGCTGACGGACGGAGCCGCACCACGCGAGTGCGGCTCCGCGGGCGGTCAGCAGCTCTGCTTGTAGAAGTACTGCGAGTTGGCGTCCATGTCGGCTTTGGTGATCGAGTGCAGCTGCGCGGTCAGGTTCCGCGTCACCGCCTTGCCCTCGACGTCCGCGACGGCCTGCTGGACGCCCTGAGTGCCGATCGACGCCGGGTCCTGGGCGATCAGGGCCTGGTACTGGCCGTTCTTCAGGCCTTCGACCTCGGACGGGCTGGCGTCGAAGCCGATCAGGTTGACCGCGCCGACCTTGCCCGCGTTGCGCAGGCCGGTCGCCGCGCCTTCGCCGGTGTTGAGGTTGGTCGCGAAGATGCCGACGAGGTCCGGGGTCGACGACAGGGCGGCCGTCACCTTGGCCGCGGCCTGGTCGGGCTCGTTCTGGGTGAACTGGACGCCGATCGACTTCAGGTTCGGGGTGTTCTTCAGCTCGTCTTCGAAGCCCTTGGCGCGGGCGGCCGTGGTCGACGTGCCGGCGATCGTGTCGAGCACCAGGACCGAGCCGCTCTTGCCGGCCGCGAGCTTCGCCATCGTCTGCGCCGCGAGCTTCCCGCCCGCGGTGTTGTCGGACGAGACGGACGACGCGGCCACGCTCGTGTCCTTGAGCGCGGTGTCGACCTCGACGATCTTGGCGCCGCGGGCCTTGACCTGCTGGATCGGCGCGAGCATCGCCGTGTCGTCGGTCGGCGCGATGAGCAACGCCGCCGGCGGGTTCGAGCCGAGGGCGTTGACCAGCTGGGTCTGCAGGGGAGCGTCGAACTTCTGCGGTGCCTGCGTGGTCAGCTCGTAGCCGAGCTTCTTCGCCTCGGCCTCCGCACCGCACTGCAGCGAGATGTAGAACGGCTCGGCCTGCACGCCGGGGATCAGCGCCAGCTTCTTGCCGCCGACCGGCTTGGCCGAGTCACCGGACCCGGTCTGCCCGACCGTGCCGGACCCGCACGCGGTGAGCAGGGCGGCGGCGGAGACCGCGGCACCCATGGCGGTGAGAGTCTTGGTCAGCTTCATTCGTAAGCACCTCTTCGTACTCGGGGAAATCAGCGGGAGTTGCGGCGACGGCGGCGCCGCTGGTCGAACCAGACCGCGGCGATCAGGACCCAGCTGACGATGAACATCTGCCAGAAGTCCTGGACGTGGATGATGTTGAAGCCCTTGCGCAGCACCGCGGGGATGAACACCCCGATCACCGTGCCCAGGATCGTGCCGACGCCGCCGAAGAGGCTGGTGCCGCCCATCACGACCGCGGCGATGGCGTTGAGGTTGTCGGTGGTGTGCCCGGAGATGGTCGTCGAGTTGTAGTAGGCCAGCGACAGGAACCCGGCGATCCCGGCCAGGAAACCCGTGAGCGTGTACACCTTCAGCAGGTGGGCGGTGACGCCGATGCCGACCCGGCGCGCGCCCTCGGCGTTGGAGCCCACCGCGAACGTGTACCGGCCGAACTTCGTCGTCCGCAGCAGCCACGCCCCGATCACGGTGATCACGATCGCCACGATCACCAGGTTCGGCACGACGCCGAAGGACGTGCCGTAGCCGAGGGTCCGGGTGAGGGCGGCCGGCACGGTGCGCAGGTCCGAGCCGCCGTTGAGCAGGTAGGCGGTGGCCAGGGAAGCGCCCATGGTGCCGAGCGTGACGATCAGCGGCGGGAGCTTCGCCAGCGCGACGAGGGCGCCGTTGATCAGGCCCCAGATCGTGCCGGTGACCACGGCGACCACGAGCCCGACGACGATCACGCCCCAGCCCGCCTGCGACGCGTCGCCGCCGGACAACGCCTCCATCGTCTTGCCCCCGACCATGCCGGAGAGGATCAGCACCGAGCCGACCGAGAGGTCGATGCCCGACGTGATGATCACGAACGTCATGCCGACGGAAAGGATGAGCAGGACGGAGGACTCGATGAACAGCGTCTGGAAGGTGAACAGCGTCGGGAAGGTGTCCGGCGCGATCACGCTGAACAGCACGACCAGGGCCAGCAGGACCAGCCCGATCCAGAACGTGTTGGCCTCGACCAGGCGTTTGCCCAGCGGCCGCTTGCCGAAGCCCGCCTCGGGGGATTCCTGGATGTCCTTCCGGGGAGTGGACACGGTCACGCGGCCTCCTCTTGGACGAGCGCGCCGGTCATCGCGGCGACGAGGTCTTCGAGCTTCGTGTCCGAGCCGGTGAACCGGGCGACGCGCTTGCCCAGCCGCAGCACCTCGACGCGGTCGGCGACCGACAGCACCTCGGGCATGTTGTGGCTGATCAGCACGACGGCGATGCCCTTGTCGCGCACCTTCTTGATGACGTCGAGCACGCGCTCGCGCTGTACGACGCCGAGCGCCGCCGTCGGCTCGTCCATGAACACGACCTTCGACGCCCACACGACCGAACGCGCGACCGCGACGCTCTGGCGCTGGCCGCCGGACAGCGAGCCGATCGGGACGTCGGTGCTCTGCAGCGTCACGCCGAGCCGCTGGAACTCTTCGACGGCCCGCCGCCGCATCTCGTTCTTGTCGAGCATGCCGAGCTTGCCGAGGATGCCCTTGCGGTGGATTTCGCGGCCGAGGAACAGGTTCGCCGCCGGGTCGAGCTCGGGTGCGACGGCGAGGTCCTGGTAGACGGTCTCGATACCCAGGCGCCGCGCGGTGGTCGGCGAGTCGAAGTGCACCTCGGCGCCGTCGAGGAGGATCTTCCCCGACATCGGCTGCTCCGCGCCGGAGAGGCATTTGACCAAAGTGGACTTCCCGGCGCCGTTGTCGCCGATCAACGCCGTCACTTCGCCGGCGCGGGCCTGGAACGACGCGCCCCGCAGGGCTTCGACGGATCCGTAGTGCTTGGTCACCTCGACCGCGTCCAGGAGGATTTCGCTCATCGGTGCCTCTCTTCCGGCGCCGGCGGGCGGCAGCGGATCACCGTCGCGGTGCCGGACAGCTCGGTCTGGCCGGCGTCGAACGGGACGACGTAGGTGTCGCCCTTCGTCAGCGCGTGTTCGCCGCCGTGCTCGGTGCGCAGGGTGCCTTCGCCGTCGAGGACGACCAGGACCGCGAATGACGGGTCGAGTGACAACGTTGTCAGCTTGTCCGTACGCAGCTGTTCGGCTCGGAAGAACCGCTCCGATCCGCCGGCCAGGAGGTCCACCGTGGCCGCGGGGTCGCCCGCGGTGCGCTTGATGATGGTCTCGAGACGTTCAACGTCCCAGCCGGAGGTGTCGAGGGCCTCGATCGCGGTGTCGAAGCCGATCCCGAGGTGGCCCTTCTCCGGCGACGCGAGGAAGTCCCGCCACTCGATGGTGAGCGAGAAGTCGGTCGGCTGCTGCAGTTCGACGACGAACACGCCCTCGCCGATCGCGTGCGGCAGCCCGGCCGGGATGTAGACGGTGTCGCCGGCGGACACCGGGATGCTGTTCAACGCGCCCAGCATGCTCGGGACATCTTGCTCGCGCGTCCACTCGGACACCGTCGCCTTCGACAGCGTCTCCTTGAAACCCGGGTAGACGCGCGGGTCGTCGCCGTAGGTGCCCACGACGATCCACGCCTCGGTCTTGCCGAAGTGGGAGTCGAAGTGCCGTTTCGCGAACGCGTCGTCCGGGTGGAAGTGCACGGGCAGCCGCTGGCCCGCGTCGAGCAGCTTCACCAGCAGCCCGGTCGACGTCCCGAGTGCCTCGACGTGCTTCGCGCCGAGCCAGCCGTTCGCGTTCGCCTCGACGGCGTCGCGCAGCCAGGCGCCGTCCGGCAGCCGGGTCAGCCCGGTGGTCTCCCGGCCGAACATCGTGGTCGCCGAAGCGACCCAGTCCTCCGGACCGGACTTCTTGTCCGGCGATGCGCCGCGCAGTGCCGCGATGGCGTCGCCCCCGCGGTAGAACTGCGGCGGCTGGTTGGCGGGCAGCCGGATCGGTTCGAGGGTCACGGGGCGGCCTCACCGGAACCGCGGGCGACGAGATGCACGGGCAGGACTACCTTTCTCGGCGGGGACTGGTCTCCTTGGACGCGGGCGAAGAGCAGCTCGGCCGCGGCGTGGCCCAGCGCGCTCACGTCGTGCGCGACCACGGTGACCGGCGGGTTCAGCAGGTCCGCCAGCTCGAAGTCGTCGAAGCCCACCATCGCCGGGCGCTTGTCGGCGTGGGCCAGCGTGCGCAGCAGGTGCACGGCGATCCGGTTGTTGCCGGCGATCACCGCGGTGGCCGGGTCCGGGCCGTGCAGCAGCCGCTTGACGGCGTGGCCGATCGACTCCGGCGTCGGTGTCCCCATCGAGACCAGGGACTCGTCGTAGGAGATGCCGTTGCGCACGCAGCCTTCGCGGAACCCGCGCAGGCGCTCGGCCGCGGTGAAGATGTCCGGGCTGTCGCCGAGGAACGCGATCCGCCGGTGCCCGTGCTTCGCCAGGTGCGTGACGGCTTCGACGGTGCCGCCGAGGTTGTCGACCAGGACCGTGTCGGCCACGATGTCGCCGGCCGGGCGGTCGATGAACACCACCGGCGTGCCCGCGCGCATCTCCGGCACCAGGTAGCCATGCTGGAGACCGGCCGGGACGACGAGGATTCCGTCCACCCGCCGCGCGCAGAACTCCAGCACGAGCTCGCGCTCGCGGTCGGAGTTCTCCTCGGACGAGCCGGTGAGCACCTGGCGCCCGAACGACGTCGCGATGCGTTCGACCGCGCGGTTCAGCTCGGAGTAGAAGGGGTTGCCGACGTCCTCGACGATCAGCCCGATGGTGCCGGTGGTGGACCCGCGGCGCAGGTTGCGCGCGCCCAGGTTCCGCCGGAACCCCAGCTGCTCGATGGCCGCCATGACCCGCTCGGCGGTGTCCGGGTGCACGGCCGGTTCGTCGTTGACCACGCGGGACACGGTCTTGATGCTCACGCCCGCCAGCCGGGCCACGTCGCTCATCGTGGCTCGTCTGCTCGCGGTGCGCGTGCTGCCGGAGTCCCGGCCGAGAGGAGACAACGTTGTCATAGTGACGGGGATTGAACGCCACGTCCCCCGGGCTTGTCAACGCCCCGAACGCGGATTGTGCCGATTCGGCTACCGGCGTCGTAGGACAGACGGCTGAGCACCCTGTCCGGAAGTGGACAGGTCTTGACCACACCCTTGACGGCTTGGTGAGCCGCTGCCCAAGGTGACCCGGTTCGACCGACTGCGCGACAAGGTTGTCATGACACCGTTTCTGGTCGCGCTGACGAGGTGGAGAGGCGATGGCCATGGCGCGAGCGCGCTTAAGAGCCGGTTTGACCTTCCTGACCCTGGCGGTGACCGCGGCGGTGGCTCCCGCTGTGCCCGCTGTGGCAGCAACCAGCACCGACTACGCGAAGTGGGTCAACCCCTTCGTGGGCACCCGGCCCGGCGGGGCCGACCACGGCACCGGGGGCGGTGCCGGCAACACGTTCCCGGGGGCGGTCGTGCCGTTCGGCATGGTCCAGTGGAGCCCGGACACGGTGAAGTCCCAGCCCGGCGGCTACTTCTACGACGACAACGCCCTGACCGGGTTCAGCCTGACGCACCTTTCGGGCGCGGGCTGCTCGACCTATGAGGACATCCCGTTCATCCCTTATGTCGGTGAAGTGACGACGTCCCCGGCCACGGACCCGTCCCACTACACGTCCAAGTTCTCGCACACCAACGAACACGCGACGGCGGGCGCCTACGACGTCACCCTCGACAGCGGCGCGAAGGTCGAGCTGAGCGCGACCCAGCGCACCGGCTCGGCCCGCCTGACCTACCCGGCGGGGGCGTCCTCGACGTTGCTGGTCAACACGTCCGGCTCGGTCAACGGCACCGACGACGCGTCGATCACCATCGGCAAGGACACCATCAGCGGCTGGGCGACCAGCGGCCGGTTCTGCGGGGCACGCAACAGCTACCGCGTCTACTTCTCGGCGAAGTTCGACACGCCGTTCGCGTCGATCGGCACCTGGAAGAACGGTGCCGTGACCCCGAACAAGGCCGCCGAGACCGGCGGGGCCAAGGCGAAGGTCGCGCAGCCCAACGGCGTCGGCGCGTCGATCGCGCGCCCGGCCAAGGCGAAGCCGCAGGACACCACCGTGTCCGGCCCGGGCAGCGGCGGGTACGTCACCTTCGCGAACCTCAACGGCGCGCAGGTGAACGTCCAGGTGGGACTGTCCTTTGTGTCCGTTGACGGCGCGAAGGCGAACCTCAAGGCCGAGAACACCAAGAAGCCGTTCGACACGGTCGCCGCGGCCGCGCGGAAGGCGTGGAACGACCAGCTCGGCAAGATCGCCGTCACCGGCGGTTCCGACGAGCACCAGACGACGTTCTACACGTCGCTGTACCACTCGCTGATCCAGCCGAACGTCTTCTCCGACGTGGACGGTCAGTACCCCGGCTTCGACGGCCGCATCCACAAGGCCGACAAGGGCCACGCGATGTACACCAACTTCTCCGGCTGGGACATCTACCGTTCCGAGACCCCGCTGCTGGCGACGATCGCGCCGAAGGAGACCTCCGACATCGTCCGGTCGATGATGGCCTACGCGGAGCAGGGCGGCTCGTGGGACCGCTGGACGGTCGCCAACGACTACACCGGCGTGATGAACGGCGACCCGTACCACATCATCGTGGCCGGCGCGTACGCGTTCGGCGCGCGTGACTTCGACGCCCAGAAGGCGTTGCTGCTCATGATCAAGGGCGCCACGCAGCCGACGCAGGGCTACACCGAGCGGCCGGGCCTCGAGGACTACCAGACCCTCGGGTACGTCCCGGGCGCCGGTGCCGACACCCTCGAGTACACCAGCGCGGACTTCGCCATCGCCCAGTTCGCCAAGCGGATCGGCGACTCCGCGACGTACACGACGTTCATGAAGCGCGCGCAGAACTGGCAGAACCTCTACAACCCGGGCACCGGCCACCTGCAGCCGCGCAACGCCGATGGCTCCTTCGCCGGCACGTACGACCCAGCGAGTTCCGAGGGCTGGGTCGAGGGCAACGGCGCCCAGTACGACTGGATGGTGCCCTACGACCTCGGTGGCCTGGTCACCGCGTTCGGCGGCAGCACCGCGGCCCAGTCCCGGTTGGACACCTTCTTCACCCAGCTCAACGCGGGTACGCAGCTGCCGTACGCGTTCATGGGCAACGAGCCGAACTCGAACGCGCCGTGGGTGTACTCCTACGCGGGCGCGCCGGCCAAGACGCAGTCGATCGTCCGGCGCTCGATGAACGAGCTGTACAACCCGCGTCCCGAAGGCCTGATCGGCAACGACGACCTCGGCCAGATGTCGTCGTGGTACGTCTGGGCCGCGCTCGGCATCTACCCGGAGATCCCGGGCCGCGCCGAGTTCGTGCTCAACACGCCGCTGTTCCCGAAGGCCGTGCTGACCACCGGCGCGGGCAAGAAGATCACCGTCACGACGTCCGGGACCGGCGACTACATCGCGGGCCTGAAGGTCAACGGCGGGGCCGCGGCGAAGGCGTGGATGCCGGAGGCTCTGGTGTCCACGGGCGGCACCCTGGACTACACGCTGTCGGCGGCCCCGACCGCGTGGGGCAGCGCGCCGGCCGACGCGCCGCCGTCCTTCCGCGACCAGGAGAAGCCGAGCCTGTCGTTCGTGAACCCGGCGCGGGCGGTGACGCCGTCGGGGTCGACGTCCAAGGTCTCGGTCGGCGTCCAGGACCTCTCGGGTACGGCCCGGACCTGGACGTACTCGGCGGGCAGCGCGGACGGGATCACGCTGGCCCCGGCGACCGGCGGCATCGCCGTGCCCGCCGCGGGCAAAGCCCAGGTGGAGCTGACGGTTTCGGTCCCCGCGGGGCTGGCCGACGGCCCGCGCCGCATCCCGGTGACGTTCTCCGCGCCCGGCGTGGCCTCTTCGCAGGCCGTGCTGACCGTGCTCGTGGCCCAGCCGAACAGCTGGCCGGCCACGGTGAACAACGCCGGCATTTCGCCCGACTCGAAGCCCACCGCGGCGAACTTCGACGGCGGCGGCTGGAGCTACTCCGCCGACGCGCTGGCCGCGGCCGGGGCCGCCCCGGGCGCGACGGTCACCAGTGACGGTCTCGGGTTCACCTGGCCGTCGTTCCCGGCCGGCGACCCGGACAACGTGATCGCTTCCGGGCAGACGGTGAACGTGAGCGGCTCCGGACGGCTCGCGCTGCTCGGCTCGGCGTCGAACGGCAACGCGTCCGGCACGCTGACGGTCACCTACACCGACGGCAGCAGGTCCACCGCCACCATCGGGTTCTCCGACTGGACCCTCGGCGGCGGGAACGCGCAGCCGTCGTTCGGCAACCGGATCGTGCTGTCCACGCCGTACCGCAACGCCTCGGGCGGCGACCCGCAGCAGATCCGCACGATGGTGTTCGGTACCAACCCGATCACCCTCGATGCGGGCAAGACCGTGGCGAGCGTGACGCTGCCTTCGAATGTCAGCGGCGGCGCCCTGCACGTTTTCGCGATCGCCGTCGGCGCGTAGTTCCAAGTCCGTGAATGGCACATTGAGGGAATTCAAGTCCCTCAATGTGCCATTCACGGCTTTCCAGGGAGGAAAGCTGTGAGCAGCAAGGTTTTGGCGGGTGCGCTGGCGCTCGCCGTGGTGGCGACCGGGGTGAGTCCCGCCGTCGCAGTCGCGGCCGGTGGCGATGCCCTTGAGGCCGTCAACACGTTCATCGGCACGCAGGACGAGGGCAACACGTTCCCGGGTGCCTCGGCGCCGTTCGGGATGACGCAGGTCAGCCCGATCACCTCGCACTACGCCGGCTACCGCTACACCGACACCGCGATCCGCGGCTTCGGGCACTTCTTCCTGTCCGGCGCGGGCTGCTGGGAGCAGGGCGGCCTGGTCTCGACCCTGCCGACGACCGGGGAAGTGGGCCCGGGCAAGGCGTTCGACACGGCTCGCCCGGCCACCTTCGACCAGAAGCAGTACGCCTCGCCGTTCACCCACGACGGCGAAGTCGGCAAACCCGGCTACTACAAGGTCCACCTGACCGGCTACGGCGGCGTCGACGTCGAGACGACCGCGGCGACCCGCGCCGGTGTCGAGCGGTATACCTTCACGAAACCCGGTGATGCCAACGTTTTCGTCAACGTCGGGCAGGCGAACGACAAGGAGCCGGTGACAGGCAGCAGCATCCGCGTGGTCGACGACCGGACCGTCGAGGGCACTGTGGAGTCCCAGGCGTTCTGCGGCGGCAAGCCGTACACGACGTACTTCACGACGAAGTTCGACAAGCCGTTCAAGACGTTCGGCACGTGGTCGCCGACCGGCGGCACGCCCGGCTCCCGTTCCTCCGAAGGTGGCGCGGGCCTGCGTGGCGCGTGGCTGACCTTCGCGGGTGGTGGCCAGGTCACGGCGACCACCGCGATCTCCCAGGTGGACGCGGCCGGACCCCGCGTGAACCTGGCGGCCGAGCGCGTCCGGTCGTTCGACGCGGCCAAAGACGCCGTGCAACGCACCTGGCGGCGTGAGCTGTCCACTGTGGACATCAAGGGTGGCACGCCGGACGACCGCACGGTCTTCTCCACCTCCCTCTACCACGCGCTGCTGCAGCCGCTGACGGCCAACGACGCCGACGGGCGCTACTACGGCTTCGACAAGAAGATCCACCGCGCGGTCGGCTGGACGTATTACGACTTCTTCTCGCTGTGGGACACCTACCGCTCGCAGAACCAGCTCCTGGCTCTGCTGCGGCCCAGCCGCGCGAAGGACATCGCGAAGAGCATCCTCGCCATCCACGACCAGGGCGGTTGGCTGCCGCGATGGGCGTACGCGAGCCAGGAGACGAACACGATGACCGGCGACCCGGTCACGCCGTTCCTGGTCGACCTGTGGCGCTTCGGCGCGCTGTCTGGCGAGGAGATGCACGCGTACCAGGCGCTGCTGCAGAACTCGCGCGAGATCCCGCCCGCGTCGTCGCCGTTCCAGGGGCGCTCGGGCAACGCGAGCTACCAGAAGGACGGGTTCGTCCAGTACGACCCGGACTTCCCGAAGAAAGGCCAGGACACCGACCCGAACCACGGCGCGTCGGCCACCCTCGAGTACGCGCTCGGTGACTGTTCGCTGTCGGTCATGGCGGCCGCACTCGGCAAGAAGGACGACGCGGCGGCGCTGGCCGCAAAAGGCCGGACGTACCGGACGTTGTGGGACGAAAGCCTGACCGACCGCGGTTTCACCGGCTTCTTCCGCCCGAAGGTCCTCGGCGGCGCGTGGTTCACGCCCGCCGACAAGCCGTACAGCCCGCAGAGTCAGGACGGCTTCCACGAGGGCACGGCCTGGCAGTACCAGTGGCTGGTCCAGCAGGACGTGCCCGGGCTCGTCGACCGGATGGGCGGCCCGGCGGCCACCGGCAAGCGTCTGGACGATTTCTTCGCCTACGACGAACTGGTGAAGAATCCGGCGACGGCGGTGCGCGAGAACTGGGTCGTCGGCCCGTACGACTACTACGACCAGTTCCGCTACAACCCCAACAACGAGCCGGACCTGCACTCGCCGTGGATGTACGCGCTCACCGGGCAGCCGTCGAAGACGTCGACGGTCGTGCGGGCGGCGCACACGCTGTTCACCAACGCGCCCAACGGCGTCACCGGGAACGACGACCTCGGCACCATGTCGGCCTGGTACGTCTTCAGCGCCCTCGGCCTCTATCCCGCCGTCCCAGGGACTGGGAACTTCGTGCTCAACGCTCCGCGATTCGCGAAATCCGTCCTGCACCTGGAGAACGGGCGGGACGTCACGATCCAGGCGCCGGGCGCGGACGGCGCGAAGCTGCAGTACGTCTCGGGACTCAAGGTCGGCGCGAAGCCGAGCGACCGCGTGTACGTCGGCTTCGATCAGCTGAAGCACGGCGCCACGCTGCAGTTTTCCCTCACCGCGGACGCCGCGGAGGCGACGTGGGCGACGTCACCGTCGTCCGCGCCGCCTTCGCCCTGCGCCGGGTAACGGCCGACGCTTGCGGCCGTGGTCCAGACCACAGTGGACCACGGCCGTGAGCATCGTCACGGGCCCCGGTGTTCCGGTGAGCGCCGTCACGCCTCACACTGGTATCCGCACGTCCGACAGCGCCGTTGACGTCCACAGGCAGTCCGCCTTGGACGGTGCAGTCGGACGTTTGTCATGTCACGAACCAACGTGGTGAGACCCCACAGGAGGAAGAAGTGTCCAGCAAGGCCGCTCTAGTGTTCCGCGTGGCCGCAGTAGCCGAAGCCCTGTCCTGGGCCGGGCTGCTGGTCGGGATGTTCCTCAAGTACGTCGTCCACTCCTCTCACGAAGGCGGCGTTCCCGTCCTCGGCATGGTGCACGGCGTGATCTTCGTCCTCTACGTGGTGACCTCCCTGTCCGTCGCGAAGCCGCTCGGCTGGCGCCCGAAGACGCTGGTCCTGGCGCTCCTCGCCAGCATCCCGCCGCTGTTCACGTGGCTGTTCGAGAAGTGGGCGCTGCGCAACGGCAAGCTCGACGGCCCGCAGCGGCTGTCCCACGGTGGCGTCGGCCTGTTCCAGGTGAAGGAACCCGTCGCCGCCTGATTCCCAAGACGTGAGAAAGGCCCGCGCTTCCGGCGCGGGCCTTTTTCTTGCTCCCTGTTCCCTGTTCCCTGCTCCCCTGCGGACGGAACGCTTACTCCGTGAAGTCCCCCGCGGCGCGGCGCACCTTCGTCAGCAGGTCCGTCAGCTGCTCGGTCTGCCGCTCGGTCAGCCCGTTCAGCCCGAAGTCGATCGCGGTGACGGCTTCGGTCGCGGCCTCGCGGCGCGTCCGGCCTTCGGTGGTGATCTCCACGAGCGTCGTGCGGCGGTCGGTCGGGTGCGGGACGCGCTTCACGAGCCCGTCGCGCTCCAGCCGGTCGACTATGTTGGTGACACTGGTGGGGTGCAGCTGGAGCCGCTCGCCCATCACCCGCATCGGCAGGCTGGCGCTGCGGGCGAAGGTGAGCAGCACCAGCGCTTCGTACCGGGCGAAGGTCAGGCCGTGCGGCTTGAGCGCGCCGTCCACCGCGGACTGGATGATCTGCTGGACCCGCATCACCCCGGTCACCGCGGCCATGGTCCCGGAGGGCCCGATGCGGTCCTCCCACAGCCGGGCCGCGCGGGCGATCGGGTCGAACGGCAGCGGACGGTTCATGACACGCGAAGTTACCAGCGGGTACCGGCGGGTGTCGCACGACCGGCGGAAAGAACACCGAAGAAGGGACTTCCGAGCATGATCGTCGCGTTCAGTGTCAGCCCGTCCGGCGGGGATCCCGACGGCGGCGTCAGCGAAGCCGTCGCCCGCGCGGTGAAGGTGGTCCGCGAGTCCGGGCTGCCCAACTCGACCAACGCGATGTTCACGAACGTCGAAGGCGAGTGGGATCAAGTCATGGACGTCGTCAAGCGCGCGGTCGAGGCCGCGGGCGAAGGCTCGGCCCGCGTCGGCCTGGTCCTGAAGGCCGACATCCGCCCTGGTTTCGAGGGCCAGCTGGAAGCGAAGGTCGACCGCATCGAAGCCCACCTCCGCGACGCCTGAGTCTCAAGCGGGTCAGGGGAGAGGCGGGGTGAAGGCGATCGTCCAGCGGCCGTCTTCGGTCGTCACCGCCAGGGGGTAGCTGAACGGCCGGCCGTCGGCGAGGGTGCCCGCGATCGTCGCGCGGGTCGGTGCGGCCGCGTCCGGGCCCAGCTCGACGTGCACGTCGTGGACGCCGTGGCCGGCCAGCGCGCCGACGTAGTTCTTCGCGAAGTCGCCGCCGCCGGAGCCGGGGTAGTCGAGCAGGCCGGCGAGCGCGTCGGAGTCGCGGGCGCCGAGCGCCGCGGTGAGCCGGTCGCGCAGTTCGGCGGGGGAGGCCGCACCCGGGTCCGGTTCGTGCACGATGAGCAGCGTCACCGCGCCGATCCAGGCGGCGGCCGCCGCGATCGACAGGCCGACCTTCACGTCACGCCTGATGTGCACCCGCCGAGCCTGCCCCAGCGGCGCCGTCCTGCCAAGCGGGCAACGCCGCTCGGGATGGACACCCGGTGAAACGCTCCGGCACGCGTGCCAGGATGGAACCGTGACCCAACCACGCGGATCTGCAGCGAAGTCAGCGGCCCTGTCCGCCGCCCTGTCCGGCGCGGTCGACTTGTCCGCGCTCAAGGCCCGCGCCGAAGCGGCGCGCAAGCAGCCGGCCCCTTCCGCGGGCCCCCCTGCCCCCTCGGGCGACGGACCGCCGCCGTCGGGCGAGGCCGTGATCGACGTCACCGAGGCGACCTTCCAGGCCGAGGTCGTGGAGCGGTCCCTGCACCAGCTGGTGGTCGTCGACCTGTGGGCCGAGTGGTGCGGCCCGTGCAAGCAGCTGTCCCCGGTGCTGGAGCGGTTGGCGGCCGAGTCCGGTGGCGCGTGGGTCGTCGCGAAGGTCGACGTCGACGCCAACCCGCGGATCGCGCAGCTGTTCGGCGCCCAGTCCATCCCGACGATCGTCGCGATCGCCGGCGGCCAGCCGGTCGACGCCTTCTCCGGCGCGCTGCCCGAGCCGGAGATCCGCAAGTGGATCAACTCGCTGCTCGACGCCCTGCGCGACAAGCTGCCGGGGATCCGTGACGCGGCGGCGGGCGGTGCGGTCGAGGAGCCGGAGGACCCGCGCTTCACCGAAGCGGAAGAGGCCTTCGAGCGGGGCGACTTCGCCGCCGCGCAGGCCGCGTACGAGCGCATCCTCGACGTCGAACCGGCCAACGAGCTGGCGAAGAACGCGCTGGCCCAGGTGAAGTTCACCGCCCGCGCGGAGAAGGCGGACCCCGATGCCCGCGCGAAGGCCGACGCCGACCCGTCCGACCTGACGGCCCAGCTCGACGCGGCCGACCTCGAGATCGCGGAGAACCAGGTGGAAGCCGGGTTCAAGCGCCTGATCGACGTGGTCCGCCGCACGGCGGGCGAGGACCGCAACAAGGTCCGCGAGCACCTGGTCGCGTTGTTCGACCTCTTCGACCCGGTCGACGAGCGCGTGATGAAGGCCCGCCGCGATCTGGCCAGCGCCCTCTTCTAGAGCCCAAGCCAACGGCCCCTGCCTTCGGGTGGGGGCCTTTCGCGTGTCAGTGGCCGCGTCAGCCCGGTGACCGGGCCGTGTCAGGCGGGCCGACGAAGGTGGTTTCCAACAGACCGGCAACCACTCAGGAGACACCAGCCATGACCACCTTCACCACTCCCGCCCCGATCTCCGCCGTCGTCGCCATCCCGGCGGGACGCATCCACCTGGTCGCCGCCGACCGGGCCGACACCACCGTCGAGATCGTCCCCGCGGACGCCTCGAAGAGCCGCGACGTGAAGGTCGCCGAGCAGACGACAGTCGAGTACCGCGACGGCGTCCTGCGGGTCGAAGCCTCGGCGAAGAACCAGTACTTCGGCCCCTCCGGAACCGTCGACGTGACGGTCCACCTGCCCGCCGGATCCCGCGTCGAGGTGAAGGCGGCCAGCGCCGAACTGCGGACCACCGGACGGCTCGGCGACGTCGTCGTCGAGAGCGACCACGGTGCGATCACCCTCGACGAGACCACGAGCGCCCGCCTCACCACGGCCGCCGGTGACGTCTCGATCGCCCGAGTGACCGGCCCCGCGGAGATCCGCACCCGCAAGGGCGACATCCGCGTCGCCGAGGCGGTCCGCGGCGCGGTCGTGCTGCGCACCGACGCCGGCGAGGTCGAGGTCGGCGCCGCCGCCGGCGTCTCGGCGTCCCTGGACGCGGGCACCTCCCACGGCCGGATCCGCAACTCGCTCCGGAACGCCGGCGGCACCGCCCAGCTCGCCATCCACGCGAGCACCAGCGTCGGCGACATCACCGCACGGGGTCTCTGAACAGCGCGGAGTCTCTGAACAGCGCGAAGGCCCTCACCCGGACCACCGGGCGAGGGCCTTCGCACAGCTCAGGCGTACTGCTTCGAGCAGACCGACGAGCCTTCGAGGTAACCGCGGCGCAGCGACTCGACCCGGTCGAAACCGCTGTCCGGGCGCTTCCCGTTGACGTCCGCCGACACGAGGCTCTCCGGCTGCAGGAGGTCCGCGATGGCCTCGTCGAGGTCACCCGCCGACAGGCGCAGGTCGCCCGGGCGGTTGGTGAACGCCGCCCACGCACCCACCAGGCAGGCCGTGCGCAGGCCCGCGTTGGCGTTGTCGATCGACGCGCCGACGCCCTTCTGGATGCCCAGCGCGTACCGCGAAGCGACCTCGGAGAACGCCGCGAAGTCACCCATGCCGCCCGGGTCCTCGCCCTTCATCTCGGCCGCGCGGTCGATCGGCTGGGCGAGCTGGGCCAGCTTGGCCATGTCGATGCTCACGGTGTTGTCGTTCGGGCAGTACGAGGCCGGCGGCGTGGTCTGGCAGCTGCCGCCGTCGGTGATCGCCGGCCCGGCCACCCCGGCCCGCTGGAACGCCTCGTCAAGGCTCTTCTTCAGCAGGTCGACGGTCTTGCCGTCGAACTTCGCGTCGCCCTTGCCCTTGTCGCCCTTGTCGAACGGGCGCTCGGTGAGCCGCGCCTTGACGTTCTCCGTGGTCATCCCCGCGCACTCCTTGGGGCCCTTCTCGAACCCGGCCTGGAACGCGTACGTGCGGTCGAACGCCGTGCCGTGCGCGCCGCGGTCGGCGCCGCTGGTGCCCGCCTGGTCGCGGATCAGGAACATCGCGGCCATCACCTGGTTCAGGCCCTCGGACGTCGACACCCGGTAGTACTTGCTCTTGTCCTCGGCGACCCAGCGGAAGTAGCCGCCGGCGAAGCAGTCGGCCTGCTGCTCCTTGACCACGGTCGGGGTGCTCTTGGTCAGCCCGGCCTTGTCGCCGAGCCGGTACTGGACCGCGTGGCCGAACTCGTGCGCCAGCACGACGACCACGGACATCGGGCCGAACCGCTGGCGCAGCATCGGCAGCAGCACGCCGCGGTCCCAGGCCACCGAGTCGTCGGCCGCGCAGTAGAACGCGTTGACGAGCTTCTTCACGCTGCCGCAGCCGGTCTGTTCGGTGTCGGTCTGCGAGTCGTAGGACAGCAGCGACTTCACCGGCTCGAACTGCTGCCCGAAGTCGGCGGGCAGCCGCTCGCCCCAGTACGTCTGGACGTCGTCGATCGCGGCGGTGGCGAGCTTGTCGTCCTCGGTGCCCGCGGCGTTGCGGACGTCGATCTGCGGCGTCGGCGCGTCCGGCTTGAGGCCGCTCTCGAAGTGCGTCACCGCCAGCCCGGCGACGGACCCGGCACCGGTGTCTTTGACCGGCCCGGAACCACCCTTCCCGCTGCACCCGCTCACGGCCACGGCCGCAACCGCGAGCAACGCGACCAGCGCGCGCCGTCCTCCCCCTGGGATCATCTTCGTTCACTCGCTCTCGTGCCCACCCGTACCCGACGGCAGGACCCTACCCAGGGCTTACGCGGGGCGTGCGCGTTATCCCCGAACTAGTCCCTGCGCAGCGCGGGCCGCAGCCCGATATCGTCGCTTCCCATGCGTGCAGTCCGCCGGTTCACCGTTCGCGCCAGCCTCCCGGAGTCCCTGTCCGGACTGGGCGCGCTGGCCACCAACCTGCGCTGGACGTGGCACCCGCCGACGCGCGACCTGTTCGCGTCGATGGACGCCGAGCTGTTCAACGCCGTGCGCGACCCGCTGCGGATGCTCACCGCGCTGCCGCCCGCCCGGCTCGACGAGCTCGCCGTCGACGACGACTTCCTCGAACGCGCGAGAGCCGCGGCCGAGGACCTCGACAGGTACTTGTCGGAGCCGCGCTGGTACCAGCAACGGGACGACGACCTCCCGCCCGCCGTCGCCTACTTCTCCATGGAGTTCGGCGTCACCGAAGCCCTGCCGAACTACTCCGGCGGCCTCGGCGTCCTGGCAGGCGACCACCTCAAGGCCGCGTCCGACCTGGGCGTGCCGATGATCGGCGTCGGGCTGCTCTACCGCAACGGCTACTTCCGGCAGTCGCTGTCGCTCGACGGCTGGCAGGTCGAGCACTACCCGGTGATCGACCCGAACGCGTTCCCGCTGGAGCTGCTGACCGCCGGCGGGCGGCCGGTGCTGATCGGCGTCGCGATGCCGGGCGGGCGCGAGCTGTGCGCGCAGATCTGGCAGGCCCGCGTCGGGCGGGTGCCGCTGCTGCTGCTCGACACCGACACCGAGGCCAACGACGAAGACCTGCGCGGCGTCACCGACCGGCTCTACGGCGGCGACGCCGACCACCGGCTGCGGCAGGAGATCCTGGCCGGCATCGGCGGGTTCCGCGCGGTCCGGAAGTACTGCGAGCTGACCGGCCACCCGCAGCCGATGGTGTTTCACACGAACGAGGGGCACGCGGGCTTCCTCGGGCTGGAGCGGGCCCGCGAGATCGTCCAGGCCGACGGCCTCGCGTTCGACGAAGCCATGCCCGCGGTCCGGGCCGGGACGCTGTTCACCACGCACACCCCGGTCAGCGCCGGCATCGACCGGTTCCCGGTGGACCTGGTGCAGCGCTACTTCAACGACGGCAGGCTGGTGCCGGACATCGACCCGCGGCGCGTGCTCGCCCTCGGCGCCGAGGACAACCCCGGCCTGTTCAACATGGCGCACATGGGCCTGCGGCTGGCGCAGCGCGCGAACGGCGTGTCGCAGCTGCACGGGCGCGTCACGCGCAAGATGTTCTCCCGGCTGTGGCCCGGATTCGACCACGACGAGGTGCCGATCTCGTCGGTGACGAACGGCGTCCACGGCCCGACGTGGGTCGCTCGCGAACTGAGCACGCTGCTCGGGCGCGAGTGGGGGCTCGACGTCGGCGAGGGGCCGCTGCGCGACGGCGTTTCCGACGCCCAGCTGTGGGAGCTGCGGCGCGAGCTGCGCGAGAAGCTGGTCCACGAGGTGCGGCGCCGGGTGCGCGCGGCCTGGCTGCAGCGCGGCGCGTCACCGCTGGAGCTGGGCTGGGTGGACTCCGTGTTCGACCCGGACGTGCTGACCGTCGGGTTCGCCCGGCGCGTCCCGACGTACAAGCGGCTGACGCTGATGCTGCGCGACCCGGACCGGCTGCGCACGCTGCTGTTGCACGAGGACCGGCCGATCCAGGTCGTCGTCGCCGGCAAGTCCCACCCGGCCGACGACAACGGCAAGCAGCTGATCCAGCAGATCGTCCGGTTCGTCGACGGCGCGGACGTGCGGCACCGGATCGTCTTCTTGCCCGACTACGACATGTCGATGGCGCGGTACCTCTACCGAGGCTGCGACGTCTGGCTGAACAACCCGGTGCGGCCGCTGGAAGCGTGCGGGACGTCGGGGATGAAGTCGGCGCTGAACGGCGGGCTGAACCTGTCGATCCGCGACGGCTGGTGGGACGAGTGCTACGACGGCAGCAACGGCTGGGCGATCCCGACCGCCGACGGCGTCGCCGATCCCCTGCGCCGCGACGACCTCGAGGCCGCGGCGCTGTACGAGCTGCTCGGCCAGCAGATCGCGCCGCTGTTCTACGACCGCTCGGACGGCGGCGTGCCCACTGGCTGGCTGTCGATGGTGTGGCACACACTGGAGACGCTGGGCCCGCGGGTCCAGGCGTCCCGGATGGTCCGCGAGTACGTCGACAACGGCTACCTCCCGGCATCCCGGATGGTCGCGGCGGCGACCGGTGACGCCTACCGCGGCGCCCTGTCGCTGGCGGACTACCGCACCAAGCTCGAGGTGTCGTGGCCGCGGCTGCGGATCTTCGACTCGGAGCTGCTGGTGGAGGCGTCCGAGCGCCTGGTCGTCGGCACCGAGGTGACGATCAGGGCCCGCATCGACCTGGCCGGCCTTGATCCGTCCGAAGTGGACATCCAGGCGGTGGTCGGCCGCGTCGGCGACGACGACGAGCTGCGCGACACGGTGACGGTCCCGATGACCGCCGACGGCATCGGCGCGTTCGCGGCCCGCCTGAAGCTCCCGCGGCCGGGGTCGATCGGCTACACGGTCCGGGTGCTCCCGAAGCACGGCCTGCTGGCGGCGCCGGCGGAGCTCGCCCGCGTCGTCCTGGCCTAGCGCCCGCCCGGCTCACCAGCGCGTCGCGGTGCGGCAGCAGGTGCCCGGACGCCCGCACGCCGTCCCGCGGCGCACCTCGCTGTAGCGGTTTCGCGCCCACCAGGTGGTCGCCATCGTCGCGGTCAGGACGCCCGCCAGGAAGGCGAGCGCGGTGACCAGGACGATCAGGGTGTTCTCCATGGTTCTCCCCGGGTTCGTGGGCCGCTTCCGGTGCGGCCGCCGAAATCCACCGTAGGCACACCGGCCCATTCCGGGCTCGTGATCAGCGCTTTCGGTCAGGAACAAGTCAGGGAACGGACGTACGGTTTGCCGTGACGGGAAAACCCGTCATGGCGAAAGCCGCGCCGCCGCTGTCCGGGAAATGTCATGGAATTGGCAAAACCGCAGGTCAGACCGATTTATCTTCGTTGTCCGCGGCACCGAACACGCGTTGCACGAATGGGGGATCGGTCCTTTATGATGCTCACTTCGATAGGGGTAGGGGGAGGGCGATGATCGGCACGACGCGGCCTGGGAACGGTGGTGGGAAGCCCGCCGCCGCGGTCGGGCGCGCCGCCGACGCCGCCGCGAGCCTGCAGAAGGGCGACGGGGTCCGGCGGCTCGACCTCCACGGCGATCTCGGCCCCGACCTGCGGCGGGTCTGGCACATCGCCGACGACGACCCGCCGTGCCGGGTGGCCGCGATCGTGTTCCTGCGGCTCGAGGCGGTGCTCGACCAGGTGAACCGGCCGAAGCTCGAACAGATCGTGCGGGCCGCGTACAACACGGAATCCCGGCCGCTGGCCGGCAACAAGGGCGACCGGCTGAAGAACCTGTCCGGCGCTCCTTCGCCACGGACGTGCGACCGGTGGCTCGAGCCGTTCCAGAAGGCGCTGGCGAAAAGCCTCGGTGGGCTGCAGCCGGTGCTCTCGCCCGACGATGTCCGGCGGGCGGAACGCCGGTTCGAGCCGAGCCCGGCGACTGAGGAATCCGATCGGCGCGAAAGCGGGCCGCCGCCGGAAGACGCTTTCCCGGACCCCGGCTTCGTCAGTGCGTTCGCCGCTCGCACCTGGTGCGTCCCGACCGGTCCGGACGGCGACCCGGTGCCCGTCGCGCTCGGGCCGCGGGGCTCGTGGGTCTGCGTTTTCGACACCCCGGCCAGGCTGGCCGAATACCGCGCGGTCACGGGCGCGCCGTGGCCTGCGGAGATCGTCCGCAAGGGACGGGAGCTCGTGGGCACTGCGCTCGTGCGGCCGGAGCCCGCCGGCATCCTCGTCAACCCGAGCAGCCGGCGGGCCACGGGGGCCGCCGAGTCGCAGGCGCTGCCCCATTTCCTGCTCGCCAGGTCGATCACCGTCCGCCGCTGACGACAAGGACCTGCCACGAATGAACGGCTACGAAGCCGATCCCGCCAGGCTGAGTGCCGCCGCGAGCTGGCTCGGCTCGCTGGCGCGGGACGCCCGCGACCGGGCGGCACTGCGGTATTCGGCCCGGCCCGAGCTCGTCGGCGACGCGCTGCTCGCGGCGGCGCTGGAAGACCTGCAGCGAGCGTCGTCCGCCGCGACCAAGATCCTGCTGTCCGACATCGAAGGGCTCGGCGAGCGGCTGGAGACGGCGGCCCGCCGCTACGTGGACTACCAGGACGAGGTCCGCGAGCGGCTCGAGCGGCTCGCCTCCGAACCCGGCACGGCGGACTGAGCGAGGGGGACATGGGACCGGACCGGACGTGGTCGCCGGGGACGATCAAGCTGCTGCAGGACGAGGCGGTCCGGCTCGCCGACATCGCGGAGATGCTGGACGAGCTGGCGTCCGACCTGCGGTCGGTGGCGCCCGAAGGCTGGGCCGGCCGGGCAGCCGACGCCTACGGCGAGCTGCGCGACCAAGTGGCCAAGCAGTGCCGGACGGGCGCGGCGGCTTACGAAGCGGCGGCGGGCGCCGCGGAGAACTATGTCCGGATCCTGGCCGAGCTGGCCGCCCGCCGACGGTACGAGACGGCGTCCGACGCCCTCGCCCGGCTGGAACAGCAGCGCGTCGAGGCCGCCGAGTGCCTCGAAACGGCGTGGCGCGAGGCCGCGCGCGGGTTCGAAGCGATCCGCACAGCGTTGCCCGAGCCCGTTTCCGTTCCGGTTACCGCGGCACCGGAGCGCGCGCTGTCGGACGAGCGCCGGGTGCCGCGGTTCGGCGACCCGCGGTACGTGCAGGATCTCTCCGACGCGGTCTTGGACTTCTTCGCGCGAGGGTCCTGACCTGGAGTCGCTCCAGCCGGAAATCACGACGCGTGTGGCTTCCGGCGGCGTTAAGTTGAACGCATGCGCTTCGGAATGTTCGTCCCGCAGGGCTGGCGCCTCGACCTCGCCGGCATCGATCCCGCGGACCACTGGAAGACCATGCTCGGCCTCGCGAAACACGCGGAGGCAGGGCCCTTCGAATCGATCTGGGTCTACGACCACTTCCACACGGTGCCGGTCCCGACCGAGGAAGCCACGCACGAGGCCTGGTCACTGATCTCGGCGTTCGCCGCCGCGACGGAGACCGTGCGCCTCGGCCAGATGTGCACCTGCATGGGGTACCGCAACCCGGCCTACCTGGCGAAGGTGGCCGCGACCGCGGACACGATCTCGGGCGGCCGCGTCGAGATGGGCATCGGCGCCGGCTGGTACGAGCACGAGTGGCGCGCCTACGGTTACGGCTTCCCGGGCGCCGGCGAGCGGCTCGGCCAGCTCGACGAGGGCGTGCGGATCATGCGCGACCTCTGGACCACCGGAACGTCCACTTTGGACGGCAAGCACTACCGGACGGACGGTGCCATCCTGCGCCCGCTGCCGCCGCAGGAAGGCGGCCTCCCGCTGTGGATCGCCGGCGGCGGCGAGAAGAAGACGCTCCGGATCGCCGCGAAGTACGCGAAGTACACGAACTTCGCCGCCGACCCGGAGACGTTCACCCGCAAGTCGGAGATCCTCGCCGCGCACTGCAAGGACGTCGGCACCGACTTCGACGCGATCGTCCGGTCGGCCAACCACAACGTGGTGATCGGCGAGACCGAAAAGGACGTCCAGGACAAACTGGCCTGGCTGAAGTCCCACCTGGAGAAGTACGCCCCGGCGGACGCGGCCGAGCGCTGGCACGGTGTCTTCGTCAGCAGCCCGACCACGGGCACGCCCGAGCAGGTCACCGAGAAGCTCGCGGCGATGGGCGAGCTGGGCATGTCGTACGCGATCTTCAACTTCCCGGAGGCGGCGTACGACCGCTCGGGCATCGACCTGTTCGCCTCGCAGGTCGCACCGGCACTGGCCTAAGGCACCGCTGGGCTGCCGCCGGTCTGCACGGGCAGGCCGGCGGCGGCCCAGGCACGGAACCCGCCTTCGAGATCCGTCGCGTTGCGCAGCCCCAGCCGTTGCAGGTCCGCCGCCGCCAAGCTCGACGAGTACCCCTCGTTGCACAGCACGATCACCGTCGACTCCGGGGTCACCGGCGGAAGCCGCCACTCGCTGTCCGGGGCCAGCCGCCACTCCAGGTGGATCCGCTCGACGATCACCGCGCCCGGGATCTCGCCCTCGGCCTGCCGGTTCGCGAACGGCCGGATGTCGACGAGCAGCGCGCCCGCTTCCTGCAGCTCGAGGGCGCGCGCCGGGCCGACCCGGTGCAGGCCGGACCGGGCCTGCGTCAAGAAAGAATCGATGGCGCTCATCCGTGGACGATAGCGGGCAGCGGCGGGATCTCCGCCGGAACGTCGGCGAGCGAGGTGTACTCCCGCGTCGACACCAGCGGCGGCGAGTACGCGTGGACGCTCGCCGCGGGCTGGTCGCCGATTCCGGTGACCTGGTGGGCGCGGCCCGCGCCGAAGCCGATGGCTTCGCCGGTGACGTGCGTACGGCGCCGGATCGGGCCGCCCGGGTAGCGGTACTCCTCGCCGAGCTCGCCCTGCAGGACCGTGAACGAGCCGGACGCGCCGCCGTGGTCGTGTGGCTTCGTGCGCTGGCCGGGCAGCCACGACAGCAGCCACAGCTCGACGCCGTCGGTCAGGGCCAGCCGGGCCCACCAGCGGCGGTCTTCGTCGAACCGCAGGATGCCCCGCAGGCCCGCGGTCAGCTCGGTGGTGACGGTGCTGGTCAGGTCGGCCAGCTCACGCGGGGTCCAGAGCAGCCGCGAAGGGTGCAGCAGCTCGGGCAGCAGCGGGTCGGTCAGCTGCGGGTGGATCTCGACGGACGGCCGGACGATGGACGTGGTCAACGCGGGTGCTCCTCGGACGCGAAGGGGAATCGGACGCCGGGACAGCGCGGCACCGCACGCGCCGGAAGAGGACGCGAGGGATCAGCGGAGCCGCGCCCGCGTACACCCGGCCGAAGCGACGAGGAGCAGGTCGATCGCGCGACGGCGCCAGAACGAGCCCCGGGTCACCGGGGGCACGGGCGCGTCGGCGGACATGGCGGGAATCCTGCCACAACCCGGCCGTACTGCCCGCGGCGTTCCACCTCGTGGAACGCTCCGACCTGCCCGTTCGCGGTCTCACCCGGGCGGGTGCGCACGCGCGCGCGACGGCAGACAGAATGGGCCTCGTGAGCGAGCCGATCCAGCCCAGCGAACTTGACGACCTCGTGGTCCGGATGGCCGGTGTCGGCGTCCGCCGGGGGACCAACGACCTCCTCGCCGGCCTCGACTGGACCGTCGAACTGGACGAGCGCTGGGTGGTGCTCGGCCCGAACGGCGCGGGCAAGACCACCCTGCTGCGCCTCGCCGCGGCCGAACTGCACCCGACCACCGGCGAGGTCGACCTGCTCGGCGAGCGGATCGGCCGGGTCAACATCTTCGACCTGCGCCCCCGCATCGGGTTCACCTCCGCGGCCATCGCCCAGCGCGTGCCGGGCGACGAGCTGGTCAAGGACGTCGTGGTCAGCGCCGGGTACGCCGTGCTCGGCCGCTGGCGTGAGGAATACGACACCCTCGACACCGCCCGCGCGACCGAACTGCTCGAAGCGATGGGCATCGGCCAGCTCGCCGAGCGCACTTTCGGCACCCTGTCCGAGGGCGAGCGCAAGCGGGCCCTGATCGCCCGCTCGCTGATGACCGACCCCGAGATGCTGCTGCTCGACGAGCCGGCCGCCGGCCTCGACCTCGGCGGCCGCGAAGACCTGGTCGCCCGGCTGTCCGAGCTGGCCCTCGACCCGGACGCGCCGGCGCTCGTACTGGTCACCCACCACGTGGAGGAGATCCCGCCGGGATTCACCCACGCGCTGCTGCTGCGCGACGGCCACGCGGTGGTGTCCGGCCTGGTCGACGACGTCATCACCAGCGAAAACCTGTCGAAGACGTTCGACCAGGACCTCGTGCTGGAGCGCTCCGGCGATCGCTTCTTCGCCCGCCGTCGCTAAGCTGACGCTTACCGGTGGGTAGGCTCTGCTGAATGGCCTCTCACCGGTAAAGAGTGGTTCGAGGCGAAGGCGATTCGTCAACCGAGGAGGAATGGGCGTGGGAGAGTTCGTATCGCTGGAGGTCAAGGACGGAGTCGGCACGATCCGGCTCGACCGGCCTCCGGTCAACGCCCTGAACGCCCAGGTCACCGCCGAATTCGCCGAGCTCGCGAAGGAGGTGTCCGAGCGTGACGACGTCCGCGCGGTGATCCTCTACGGCGGCGAGAAGACCTTCGCCGGTGGCGCGGACATCAAGGAGATGGCCGCTCGCACCTACCCGGAGATCGCGAAGTTCGGCGCCACCCTCACCGGCACGGTCGCCGCCATCGCGAACATCCCGAAGCCGGTCGTCGCCGCCATCACCGGGTACGCCCTCGGCGGCGGCCTGGAGCTGGCCCTGGCCGCGGACTGGCGGGTCGCCGGCGACAACGTCAAGGTCGGCCAGCCCGAGATCCAGCTCGGCGTCATCCCCGGCGCGGGCGGCACCCAGCGCCTGGCCCGGCTGATCGGCCCGAGCAAGACCAAGGACATCGTCTACACCGGACGGTTCGTCAAGGCCGAAGAGGCGCTGCAGCTCGGGATCGTCGACCAGGTCGTCGCCCCGGACGACGTCTACGCGGCCGCGCACAAATGGGCCTCGCAGTTCGCCAGCGGCCCGGCGATCGCGCTGCGCGCGGCGAAGGCGGCCATCGACGGCGGTCTCGACACCGACCTCGCGAACGGGCTCAAGCTCGAATCGCACCTGTTCGCCGCCCTCTGGGCGACCGAAGACCAGAAGAACGGCATGAAGTCGTTCATCGAAAACGGGCCCGGCAAGGCCACTTTCGAAGGGAAATGACGCCTTGACCGACGTGAACGACCCGGCCCCGAACCCGCACGCCACCGCCGAAGAGGTCCAGGCGGCCTGGGCCGACCCCAAGCTGGCGAACGTGCTTTACCACGACTGGGAAGCCGGCACCTACGACGAGAAGTGGTCGATCTCGTACGACGAGCGCTGCATCTCCTACGCCACCGACGTGTTCAACGCCGTCGCGGGCGAGGACGGCCAGCCCTACCAGCACGCGATGGAGCTGGGCAGCGGCACCGGCTTCTTCCTGCTGAACCTGATGCAGGGCGGCGTCGCCAAGAAGGGCTCGGTCACCGACCTGTCGCCCGGCATGGTGCAGGTCGCGCTGCGCAACGCGGAGAAGCTCGGCCTCGACGTCGACGGCCGGGTCGCCGACGCCGAGCGCATCCCCTACGACGACAACACCTTCGACCTGGTGGTCGGGCACGCGGTGCTGCACCACATCCCGGACGTCCAGGCGGCGTTCCGCGAGGTGCTGCGCGTGCTCAAGCCGGGCGGCCGGTTCGTCTTCGCGGGCGAACCGACCAAGGTGGGCGACTTCTACGCCCGCAAGCTCGGCCAGTTCACCTGGTTCCTGACGACCCGCGTGACGAAGCTGCCCGCGCTGAGCGGCTGGCGCCGTCCGCAGGAGGAGCTCGACGAGTCGTCGCGCGCAGCCGCGCTGGAAGCCGTCGTCGACATCCACACCTTCGATCCCTCGGAGCTGGAGACGTGGGCTCGCGGGGCCGGCGCGCAGGACGTCCACGCGGTCACCGAGGAGTTCGCCGCGGCGCTCGCGGGCTGGCCGATCCGGACGTTCGAGGCCGCGGTGCCGCAGGAGAAGCTGACCGTCCGCTGGCGGCTGTTCGCCTACAAGCTGTGGCTGCGGCTGTCCGCTGTGGACAAGAAGGTGCTGTCGAAGATCCTGCCGCGCGAGCTGTTCTACAACGTCATGATCACCGGGACCAAGCGGCCGTCCTGAGTTGGGTTATTCGTTCAGCCTCGGCGACGTCGCTTACCTGCGCTCCGGCGCGGGTGCGGCGGCGCTCGCCGAGGTTTCGGCACTGCCGCTGACCGATCACATCGCGTCCGTCGCCGCCGTCCGTCGCCTCGTGGGCGAGGAGTACGCGGCCGCGGTGCTGGAAACTGTGCTGCTGCGCCGGAAAGCCGTCGGCAAGCTGTCCGGTGTGGACTGGCTCTTCACCTCCGACGCGCTTCAGCAGGCGAGCGCGTCGATCGTGGCGCGGCACCGGGCGGCGCGCCTGACCGGGCTCGACGTCCACGACGTCACGTGCTCGGTCGGCGCGGACCTCGTCGAGATCGCACGCGTGGCGCGGCGCGCCCTCGGATCCGATGTGGACCCGGTGCGGCTGGAAATGGCTCGCCACAACGGGCTCGCCGCGGGAGTCGCGTTCGGGCTCGCGCGCGCCGACGCGCTGCGCCCGGTGAGCCGCTCCGGTGTCGTCGTCGCCGATCCGGCCCGCCGCGACTCCGCCGGACGCAGGGCGTGGAAACCCGCCGACTTCGCCCCGCCCCTGGACGGACTCGTCGACGCCCACCCCGGACGTCAGCTGGCGATCAAGTGCGCGCCCGGCCTCGACTTCGCGCTCACACCGTGGGCGGACGAGGTCGAACTGGTGTCCCTGGACGGCCAGGTGCGCGAGTCCTGCCTCTGGCGCGGCCTCGGCGACGGCGTCACCCGGCGTGCCACGGTCCTGCGTTCGGACGGGACACAGTGGACGGTCACCGACGCCGAACCGGACGACCTGCCCGAGCGCGAGCCGGGGGAGTGGATCGTCGACCCCGACGGCGCCGTCGTGCGAGCCGGGCTGGTCCGGCACTACGCGGCGCGGCACGGGCTGTGGCAGCTGGACGAGCGCATCGCGTACCTGACCGGGGACACCCCGCCGCCGGGTGTGCGGGCCTTCCGGATTCTGGAGCAAGGGCCCTACAGCGAGAAGGCGTTGAAGGCCGTTCTCAAGCGACACGACGTCGGGCGGCTGGAAATCCTCGTGCGGGGGCTGGACGTCGACCCGGACGCACTGCGGCGCCGGCTGAAGCCCCGGGGCGCCGCGGAAGCGTCGGTGGTGCTGACGCGGATCGGGCGATCGCCGGTGGCCTTCCTCTGCCGTGCCGAACGGACGACGAGCGGCCTCGAGCCGGAATAACCGACGCTCCCGGCGTGCTGGAACAAGAACACAGGACTCTTAGGGAGCTGACATGGCGAAGCAGGTTCTGCAGCCGGGCCCGGACCACCCGATCACCGTCGAGCCGACGAAGGCCCGCGTGGTGGTCAAGGCCGGCGGGCGCGTCGTCGCCGACAGCCGCAACGCGCTCACCCTGCAGGAATCGACGTACCCGGCGGTCCAGTACATCCCGCTGGCGGACGTCGACTCCGCGGTGCTGGAGCGGACCGGCCACGAGACGTACTGCCCGTACAAGGGTGAGGCCGGCTACTACAGCCTGAACGCCGGTGACGTGAAGGCCGAGAACGCGATCTGGACGTACGAGAAGCCCTACGACGCGGTGGCGCCGATCAAGGACCACGTCGCCTTCTACCCGAACGTCGTGGACATCGAGCTGGTCGAGGACTGAGCTGGACCTCGACCTGCTGAGGACGTTCCTGGCCGTCCACCGGGCAGGTTCGCTGACCGGCGCGGCGCCGGCGCTGGGGTTGTCCCAGCCGACGGTGACCGCGCAGGTCAGGGCCTTGGAGGACCAGTTAGGGCGGCAGCTGTTCGTCCGCCGCGCCCGGGGCGTCACCCCGACCCCGGCGGCCGACGAGCTGGCCGCCCGGGTCGCTCCGCACGTGGACGCGCTGTCCGAGGTCGCGCTGGGCCCGGCGGACCCGTTCGCGGCACCGGTGCACCTGGCCGGCCCGGCCGAGCTGACCACCGTGCGGGTGCTGCCCGCGTTGAGTGGCCTGGTGGCGTCCGGGCTGCGGCTGAGGGTGACGTTCGGACTGGCCGACGACCTGCTCGCGGGCCTCGTCCAGCGGCGGTTCGACCTGGTGGTCTCCACGATCCGGCCCCGCGGCCGCGGGTTCACGGCGACGCCGTTGACCGACGAGGAGTTCGTCCTGGTCGCCCGCCACGGCTTCGACGGCGACCCCAGGACGGCGCCGCTCGTGGCCTACGCCGAGGACCTGCCGATCATCCGCCGCTACTGGCGTGCGGTGCTGGGCGGGCGGCCGCCGTCCGGGCCCGCGGTCGTCGTCCCGGACCTGCGCGCGGTCCTGACGTGCGTGCTGGCCGGCTTCGGCGTCAGCGTCCTCCCGCGGTACCTCTGCGCGGACGAGCTGGCGTCCGGCGAGCTGGTCGCGCTGCTGGAGCCCGAGGAGCCGCCGATCAACACGCTCTTCGCGGTGACGCGGACCGAGCCGTGCCGGGCGGGCCCGGCGGCCGTGCGGGACGCACTGCTCGCGGACGCCGCCCGGTGGTGACTCACCCGGTGTAGCCGGCGAAGATCTTCGCGAACTCGTACTTCGACTGCGGCACGTTGGTGCACTTGTAGAGCGCGCCGGTGCACGCGTTGGCGTCGCGGCCCTGCTCCCAGAACGACAGCATGCCCAGGTGGACGGTCTTGGCGAAGGCGACCAGCGCCTTCGCGTCCTTCTGGTAGAAGATCTCGTTCTGCGAGTCGTTGACGCCGATCATCGGCGTCACGCCGACCTTCTTCCACGCCGCCGCGTCGCTCAGCCCGTACAGCGACTTCAGCTGCGCCTGCGTCGCCTTGGCCGCCGAGATCGCCTTCGCGCCCTGGTCGCCGGCGCCCTGGTAGTAGTCCATGGCCATGATGTTCACCAGGTCGAGGTTCACGCCGGCGTTCTTGGCCGCCTTGACGACGTTGAGCCCGTTCGCGTCGAGGCCGTTCGGCAGCACCGGCAGCGTCAGCGAGATCTTCAAGCCGGGGTTGTTGGTTTGGAGTGTCTTCAAGGCTTGGGACCGGCGCGCGATCGACGCAGGATCGGCGACGGCCGCGCCTTCGATGTCGAAGTCGGCGTACTTCAGGCCGTACGCCTTGACGACGGCGTCGTACTCGGCCGCGACCTGCGCGGACGTGGTGCACGCCTGTGCCAGCTCGATGCCGGACGCGCCGCCGAAGGAGATCTTGACGTCCCCGCCGGCGTTGCGGATCTTGGTGATCTCGTCCTTCTGCCACGCCGTGCGCGGGTCGTAGGCGCCGAACCAGCTGGCCTTGCAGCCGTAGGAGTTGACGAACGCGAGCGTGAAGCCCTTGACGCCGCTCGCGGCGGACATTCCCGACAGGCTGGGTGTCGGCCAGGCGCCCATGTCGACGTAGGGCCCGACCGGGATCGGCGAGCCGGCCGCGGCGCCGGCGGGGGCGGCGAGCCCGGTGCTCAGCAGGGTGACGCCGGCCAGAGTGGCGAGCAGGGAACGGAGACGCATGGGGAAACCTCCACGACGACGGGGTTCCGGTCATGATTGGTATAGACCATTAATATGGTCCGGACCATAGGCCGATCGGGGTACCCCGCTGACCGGGAACCCGTCAGGCCGGTTTGCGTCCCCGGCTCCGCGTCAGCCACCACTCCGCCGCCAGGAGCGGGACGACCCAGCCGGTCCACGTCGTGATCCCGGCGATCGCCTGGCCCATCGCCAGTTCGCTGCCGCCGAAGGTGGTGTCCACCTGCGGGGCGAGGACGATCGCCCACACCACGCCCCAGATCCGGTTGCTGATGATCGACATGCACAGCGCGAAGCTGCGGACCATCCAGCGGCGGTGATCGCCGAACCGGCGGGCCCGCGCCATCCGGTAGCCCTGCACGGTGCAGCCGAACCAGAGCGTCGCGAGCAGGACGTTCGACACGGCGCCGACCGGCCCGAACGGTGCCGTGAGCGCGATGGTGAACCCCGCGATCGACGCCGGGATCGCACCGGCGAACACGTAGACGCGCCCGGTGCGGCGGTGCAGTGCCGGGTGTTTCTGCCGCAGCCACGGCCAGATCTGCAGGGCGCAGGTGACCATCGCGATCGTCGCGAAGCCGATGTGCGTGACGAGGACGGGGTAGTACCAGCCGGTGGGGGCCGGGATCCGCGACCGCGCCGGGTCCAGCCCGAGGTAGGGCGGGAGCGAATACACCAGGAACACCGCGACGAGCAGCCCCAGCGGGAAGACCCACGGGCGTCGCCACCACGGTTTCGGGTGCCGGACCTGAGGTGCCGGCTGGTCGATGGTCGTCACGCTTCCCCCTCGTTCGTACGGTGTATTCGAACCGTATGAACGGTGTCGTCGAACGGCAATCCTTCCGCTGAGTAATGGGGGACTACCCTGAAACCGTTCTAGGTCTGCCTGCCAACTGTTCTAGTACGGATGGAGGGGTTCGTGGCCGAAGCGCCGTACCAGCGGATCGCCGCGGACCTGCGCCGCCGGATCGCCGCGGGGGAGCTGCGGCCGGGTGACCGCGTGCCGTCGACCCGCGCGCTGGTGCGCGAGTTCGGCGTCGCGATGGCGACGGCGGCGAAAGCGCTGTCCGCGCTGGGCGAGCAGGGCTGGGTGCGCGCGGTGCCGGGCAGCGGCACGGTCGTCGCCGACCGGACGCCGGTCAAGCCGCCGCTCGGCCGGGAAGCCCTGGTGCGCGCGGCCATCGCGCTGGCCGACGCCGAAGGCATTGCCGCGCTGTCGATGCGACGGCTCGCCGCCGAGCTGGGCGTCGGGCCGATGGCGCTGTACCGGCACGTGCCGGACAAGGACGAGCTGCTCCGGCTGATGGCCGACGTGGCGCTCGGGGAGGCGGAGCTGCCGGAACCGGGCCCGGCGCAGTGGCGGCCGCGGCTCGAGCTGGCCGGCCGTGCGCAGTGGCTGGCCTACCGGCGCCACCCGTGGCTCGCGCCGATCCTGCTGAATTCGCTGGTCCGGCCGCCGGTACTGGCGGCCGGGCTGCGGCTGGTCGACTGGTCGCTGCGCGCGCTGGCCGGCACCGGGCTGAAGCGGCGGGTGAAGCTGCAGGTGGTGATGACGCTCAACGGCTGGGTCGGCGGGCTGGCGGTGAGCAACGCGTTCGAGGTGCAGGCCGAACAGGACACCGGCATCACGGGTGATCAGCGGCTCGCGTCGGACATGGCCCTGCTCGCCGGCTACCTGGAATCGGGCCGGTTCCCGGTGCTCGCGGAGGTGCTGACCGGCCTCGAGGACGTCGACCTCGACGAGGCCTTCGAGTTCGGCCTGCGCCGCCAGCTCGACGGCATCGCCGTGCTGCTGGGCGAACACTAGACTGGACGCGGTGCTGATCACCACGGAACGGCTCACGCTGCACGCGTGGTCCGAAGACTTCTTCGACGGCCTGTTCGCGATTGCCCAGATCCCGGAGACGGTCCGGTACGTGGGCACGGGCGAGCCGTGGACCCGCGAGTACACGCGCGCCAAGCACGAGGCAACGCTCTCGCATTGGGCTGAGCACGGCTTCGGCTGGTTCGCGGTATCAACGGCACCGGGTTCCTTCGACGGCGTGGTGTCCCTGGTCCGCCGCAGCGCAACGGAGTCGGGCCTCGGCCTCCCGGCGGTGGAAATGGGCTGGTGGATAGCCCCGTCGGGCTGGGGCCACGGCTACGCGACGGAAGCAACGGCGGCGGTGCGCGACAAAGCCTTCGAGGCCGGCTGGGCGGACCGGCTGCTGGCGGTGTACGAACCGGTGAACAAGGCGTCGGCACGAGTGGTGGAGAAGCTCGGCTTCACCCCGCACAGCAAGTTCACCTTGGACGGCCGGGTCGAGCAGCGGGCGGTCCTGGACCGCCCGAGCTGAACCCGGCTCAGCCGGAGGCCGGAACCGGAACATCGCCGACCCATCGACGCACCGCCTCCGCCAGCCCCGCAGCACCCGAGCCCGGCGTGCCGGCCCAAGCGACATGCCCGTCCGGCCGCAGCAGCACCGCATCGACGTCCGAAGTGGACGGACTCGACGCGGCGACCACGTCGATCGCCGTCGACCACGACGCGAAGGTGCCCGTCAGGTCCAGCAGCACCGGCCGCCCGGAACGCAGCAGCGCGGCCAGGTGCGTTTCGGTCCCGGAAACCGTCAACGGCACGTCCGGCGCCAAGCGGCCCAGCCACGGGTGCCCGGCCGGCTCGTAGCAGGCGTCCAGTCCGGTGATGATCTCGGCGAGCGCGCGGTTGCCCGCCGGGTGCGCGGCGACGCGGCGCATCAAGTCGGCCCACGGCTCCGCGCCGGCCTCTTCGAGCGCCACCTGCGCCCGCGTGTTCGCCAGGATCCGCTCGCCCGCCGCGTGCCGCTCCTCGTGGTAGGTGTCGAGGAGGCCCGCGGACGCCGTGCCGAGCACCGTCGCCGCGAGCTTCCAGCCCAGGTTGAACGCGTCGTCGAGGGCGACGTTCACGCCGATCGCCCCGGCCGGCGGGTGGATGTGCGCCGCGTCGCCCGCCAGCAGCACCCGGCCCGCGCGGTACCGCTCGGCCAGCCGCGCCGCGTCGCCGAACCGGCTCAGCCAGCGGGGTGCCCGCAGTTCGACGTGCCGGCCCAGCACGGCGTCCACCTGCGCCTGGAGCCGGTCCAGCGTGACCGGGGTGTCCTTGTCCGCGGGCGGGTCGTCCTCCCGGACGACGATCCGGACGTACCCGGGCCGTGGGATGACGAACAAGCTCCGGCCGTCCTGCCCGGCGACTGGCCCGTAAGGCAGATCGCATTCGACGTCGCCGAGCAGTGCGAACCAACGCGCGTCGACGCCGGGGAAGCCGATGCCCGCCTGCTTGCGCACGGTGCTGCGCCCACCGTCGCACCCCGCGAGGTACCGGGACCGAAAATGTCCATTGTGGACAACGGACGTGACGCCGTCGCCGTCCTGGGTGAACGACCGCAGTTCGTGCCCGCGCAGGATTTCGGCGCCGAGGTCGAGAGCCCGCGCCTCCAGGACCTCCTCCACGCGGGTCTGCGGGATGCCCAGGGAGAACGGGTGGTCCGTCGCCGCGTCCGCGAGCAGCAGCGGCCCGGGCAGGCCGGTGACCGGCGCGTGGGGCACCCGGTGGCCCTCGGCGACCAGTCCGCCGGCCAGCCCCCGGCGGGCCAGCAGGTCCAGCGAGCGCGCGTTGAGGTTGAAGCCGCGGCAGTACGGCGGGCGCTCGGGGTGGCGTTCGACGATCGTGGTGCGGACCCCGGCCAGCGCGAGCTCCGCGGCGAGCAGCAGGCCGGCGGGGCCGGCGCCGGCGATGAGGACATCGGTTTCGGGCACGGGTCTTCCCCTCAGAAGTGTTCGGGCCAGGGCAGGGAGCCGGACCGGATTTCGGCGGCGGTGCGGCTGGCCCAGTCGAGTTCGGCCCGCCAGGCGTGCCGGACGAACTCGACCTCGATCATGAACAGCCGGGGCGCCCCCTTGCCGACGGTGTCGGCCAGCGCCGTGTCCGCGCCGTCGATGCGTTCGGCGAGGTGGCGCGCGCGTTCCTCCAGCGCGTCGGCGGCGCGTTCCGGGCCGAGCGCGCCGAGGTAGCTCACGGCCGCGACGAACTTCGGGTACTCCGCCACCGGCTCGCGGACCAGTTCGTCGAGCCAGGCGATGAACTCCTGGCGGCCGAGTTCGGTGTGCGCGTAGACGGTCCGCTCCGGCCGGTTGCCCTCCCGGACCGTTTCGACGGGCTCGATCCAGCGGTGCTTCGCCAGCGACTCCACCGTGTCGTAGAGCGAGCCCGGGTTGATCTTGAACGTCGAGTCCTTGTACCGCTCGCGCAGCGTGGACGCCATTTCGTACGGGTGCATCGGGCGTTCCAGCAACAGGCCGAGCAGGGCCAAGGCGAGGGTGTTGCGAATCTTGCGTGGCACTGGTCGCTCCCTATTAGTCGGAACCGACTATACGACGACCGTCAAGCCAGGTTGTCGACGCAGGTGCGCAGCAGGTCCGCCAGATAGCGCCGCTGGTCGGCCGACAGGTCGCCGAGCATCCGAGTTTCGACCTCGGTGACGAGGTCCTCGGCGGCCCGCAGCTTCGCTCGGCCCGGCGGCGTCAACGCCACCGGCCGCGCGCGACCGGTGGCGGCCTGCTCGGCGACGGTGACCAGCCCGGCCGACCGCAGGCCGCCCAGGACGTCTCGCAGCGACTGCCGCGTGACGAAGGTGATCCGGGCCAGTTCGGCCGACGACGCACCAGGGTGGTCGTCGAGCGCCCGCAGCACGGCGTACTGCGACATCGACAACTCGACGGGGCGCAGCCGATCGGTGCAGGCTTGGTTCAACGCCTGCTGGGCACGTTTGATCAAGTAGCCGGGCCGATCGCCGGTCGGGGGTTCACTCATGACAGGAACCTTACACATGCTGCGGCTGTCAGGACCCTGACACGGCACCCGGACCTGGACAGTCATCGCGGGAGGGCGGAAGATCCGTAGGGTGGCCGGGTGACTGGGGAGCTGAAGCGGGCCCGCACGGGCGTTTCGGTCGTGTTCGCGGTGTGCGGCGCGGCGTTCGCGACCTGGCTGGCCCGGGTGCCTGCGGTGCAGGAGCAGCTCGGGCTGAGCACGGGCGAACTGGCGACCGGCCTGTTCGGCCTCGCCGCCGGGTCGGTGCTGGCGCTGCTGGGCGCGGGGGCGCTGCTCGCCCGGATCGGCAGCCGCGCGGCCGTCGTGCTGGGCGCGGTCGTCTTGTGCGCCGGGCTGCCGGTGGTGGCGTTCGCGTGGGCGGCGCCGGTGTTCGTCGCTGCGCTCGTCGTGCTCGGGGTGGGCAACAGCCTGCTCGACGTCGCGATGAACGCGCACGCGGCCCGCGTCGAGGACGGCTACGGGCGCCCGATCTTCGCCGGCTTCCACGCCTTCTGGAACATCGGCGGCCTCGCGGGTTCGGGCGTCGACGCGCTGATGGAGGCCACGGGAGTCCCGGTGTCCGTGCACTTCCCGGTCGCCGGCGCGGTCCTGCTCGCGCTCGCGCTGTGGGCGGCGCGGACCCGGTTCCTCACCGGCGCCGACCGCGGCCAGGGCGACGCGGCGTTCGCGTGGCCGAGCCGGGCGCTGGTGCCGCTGGGCGTGATCGCGTTCTGCGGGTTCGTCGCCGAAGGCGCGGTCAACAGCTGGAGCGCGGTGTACCTCGCCGACGTCACCGGCGCGGCGCCCGCGCTCGCCTCGCTCGGCTACTTCGCCTTCTCGGGGACGATGATCGCGGTCCGCCTGGTGGCCGACCGCGTCGTGGCGCGGACGGGCGCGGTGCGGTTCGTCCGCGTGGCGACCATCGTCGCGGTGCTGGGATTCGCCGTGGTCCTCGCCGCGCCGTGGCCGCTCGCGGCGGTGTTCGGCTTCGCGGTGGTCGGGCTCGGCGTGGCCGGGATCGTGCCGATCGCGTGGAGCGTGGCGAGCCGGAAGCAGGCGGACGCACCGGGCCGGGCGGTCGCTGCCGTCGCGGCCTGCGGGTACTTGGGCTTCCTGGTCGAGCCGGTGCTGGTCGGGGCGCTCGCCACCCGCGTCGGCCTGCACTGGGCGCTGTCGTCGGCGGTCGTGGTCACTTTCGGGATTCTGTTTCTCGCGCCTTCGCTGCGGGTGCGGGAAGCCGCGTTCACGCGGTGAGGACCGGACTTCGCCCGAGCGGTCATTCCTCCCGTTCGCGCAGGAGCCGCCGGACGGCTTCGCGGTCGCCGTCGATTTCGACACGGCCGCCGGTGATCGCGGCGCCGAGGTCCGACGGCGTTTCCAGCAGGGCGTTCAACGTCGGCGGGTCGGTCCGGATCACGGGGACCTGGTGGTCGCCCACTTCGCCAACCCGGAAGGCAACCTGATCGGTCTCGCCGGCCCGGCCTGAGGCGGTCCGCCTCGGGGAGAACGCGTCCGTGCCAGACTCCGTTCGTGACCTTCGCCGCGGACACCGCCGGTACCTGGACGCTCGGTGACCTGACGGTCAACCGCATCGGCTTCGGCGCGATGCGATTGCCGCAGCAGGGTCAGGCGTTCGCTCCCGGCGCCGTCCCACGCGACCGGGACCAGGCGATCGCCGTGCTGCGCCGCGCCGTCGAACTCGGCGTGAACCACATCGACACGGCGGCGTTCTACTTCTCGTCGCTGCGTTCGGCCAACGAGCTGATCAACCGCGCGCTCGCGCACTACCCGGACGACCTGGTCATCGCCACCAAGGTGGGCCCGGCCCGCGACTCGTCCGGTGAATGGCTGCCCATGGCCACCCCGCGGCAACTGCGCGGGCAGGTCGAAGAGAACCTGCGTCAGCTCGGCCGCGACCACCTGGACCTGGTCAATCTCCGGGTCGGCGGGCTCGATTCGATCACCGAGCACTTCGCGGTGCTGGCCGGGCTGCGGCAAGCAGGCCTGATCCGGCACCTCGGCATCTCCAATGCGCGGCCCGAGCACCTCGCGCAAGCGCAGGCCGTAGCGCCGGTGGTGTGCGTGCAGAACGCGTACGGCCTGGGTTACCGGAGGAACCAGGACGCGCTCCTCGTCAGCTGCGGCGAGCAGGGTGTCGCGTTCGTGCCTTTCTTCGCGATCGCCGGCGCCGGGCGCGAGGCGGGCGCCGGTGGCGACGAGCCCGAGGAAGTCCTCGCCATCGCCCGGGCGCACGGCGCCGGCCCGGTGCGGGTCCGTCTCGCCTGGGCGCTGCACCGGGGACCGCACGTGCTCGTCATCCCCGGCACCGGAACCCCGGACCACCTCGAGGACAACATGGCCGCCGGGGCCCTCCGGCTCACGCCCGACGAGCTGGCCCGGCTCGACGTCGTCCACCGGGCGGCGCAGGAAAGGTGAGCCGGGCTCAAGCAACTGGTGGAGTTGCGCCACGTCGAGCGGCGTCATTTCGGATCATCGGAGTCCGCTTCGGCCGAGGCCGGCAAGTGGAGGCCGACGGGTCACTTGAAGGCCGTGATGGTGCGTGCCGCCCATTCGGCGAAGGCGCGAGGCGGGCGGCCGAGGAGCCGCTCGACATCGGGGCTGACGCGCTGCTCGACGGCGGACGGTGTGCCGAGGGCGCCAAGGGTGGCCTCCACGACCGGCTCGGGCATGTATCCCAGCATCTGGTTCCGCGCTTCCGCGCGGCTCTGTTCAACGAAGCGCACCGGCTCGCCCAGTGCGTCCCCGATCGCAGCGGCCTGCTGCCGGGGTGAGATCGGTACCGGCCCGGTCAGCGTGTAGATGTTGCCCCCGTGGCCTGGCTCGCGCAGCGCGATGGCGGCGACCTCGGCGATGTCGGCCGGGTCGATGGCCGGCAGTGCGACGTCACCGAACGGCGCCGCGACCATCCGTTGCGCGCGGACCATCTCCGCCCACACGAGCGCGTTGGAGCTGAAGTTGCCCGGCCGCAGCATCGTCCATTCCAGACCTGACTGTTTGACGGCGTCTTCCAGATTCGACGGGTGGCGCCCAGAGCCCACGCCTTGGGAGGACAGCAGAACGACTCGCCGGGTGCCGGCTGCCCGCACGACATCGACGACGTCATTGAGATTGCCGTTCGCCATGAAGTCGGGCGAGGTCAGCAGGAACAGCGCTTCGGCTCCGTGGAGGGCGGGCTTGAGGCTTTCCGGCTCGGTCAGGTCGGCCTGGTGAAACCGGACTTGCGCCGGTACGTCGATCCCCCTTCGGGAAACGACTGTCACTGGCTCGCCTGCCTCAATGAGGGCCTGCACGAGCGGTCGCCCGACATTCCCCGTAGCTCCCGTCACCACGATCATGTTCGGTCTCCTGTCTGGCTTTCTTCTGCGGACCCGGTCAAGCTACTGTCGAGGAGCTAGTAGGTACCTATAGGAAAGTGACGGTTGCAGTGACCGAGACCACAACTGAGGTCGCTCCGGAGCAGGCGTGCCCGATCGCCCCGGTGGTCGACATCGTCTTCAGCCGGTGGACCACACCGATTCTGTGGACGCTCAACGAGTACGGGCGGCACCGGTTCGTGGAGCTGGAACGCCGCATCACCACGATCACGCCCAAGGTGCTGACCCAGCGGCTACGGCAACTGGAACGCGACGGGCTCGTCTGCCGCACCTACTACCCGGAGGTCCCACCCCGGGTGGAGTACGAGATCAGCGAACTGGGACGCAGCCTGGCACCGCTGTTCGCAACACTCGCCGAATGGTCCGTCAACCTGGGCGAGGTCGAACAGGCACGCCTCGACTACGACGAGAAGCAATCGACCCGCACCGGCCGGAGTTGAGCCGAACCTGACCGGAACCCTTGCCACGAGTGCGGAGTTCGCGCACAGCCAATTGTGTGCCCGACGTGACACGTGACCCGGCCAGCGGGTCCCCACTGCAACGCGTACTGACCGGCAAGAACAAGCGACATCGAATCACGGCCGATGTTGCGTCAGCTGCAATAAAGCCTAATTCGTCGGACGGCCCGCCCCCGCGTAGTCGTCGCCGTCCCTGCGGTACGAGTGGACCTGCACCGCCTGGCCGGTCTGCGGCGCATCGATCATCTGCTGGTTGCCGATGTAGAGGCCGACGTGGTGGATCTTCGTCGCCGGCTCGCCGTAGAAGATCAGGTCGCCCAGCTGCGGGTCGGTCACGTGCGGGACGCTCCGGAACTGCGTGTCGGCCGTGCGCATCAGCTTGACGCCGGCGCTTCCGTACGCCGCCGTCGTCAAGCCCGAGCAGTCGAAGCCCGGGTCGTTGCCGCCGGTGCCGTTGCCGCCCCAGATGTAGGGGAGGCCGATCTTGTCGATGGCGAAGTTCACTGCGCTCAGCACCGCCGCGTTCGGCGCCGCCGAGCCCTGGCCGACCGTGCCGTAGACGTTCACCGTGGCCAGCGTGCGGTGCAGGAACAGCGGCGCCGGCTGCAGCGCGCTGACCGAGTTCCACCACACCTGGCCCTGGGACAGGTCGTGACCGTCGGCGCAGAGCGCGCGGCCGGTGGTCAACGCGGCGTCGTCGATATTTTGGACATCGGGCTTCCCGCCCGACGCGCTCGCCTGGTACTTCCCCCAGATCGCCGGGGACAGCTGCATCGGCCCGGCCGCGTTCGCCGTGGAAACGACCTTGTTGTAGAAGTCGCGCACCTCGATCGTGCCGAGCGGCTTGTCCAGCACGCCGGTGGTGCCGAGCTGCCCGCCCTGCGCCCGGCCGTGATCCGTCGTCACTTTTCCGACCGCGGCCAGCGTGACCCACGAAAGGTGACACCCGGGGACGTCCTTGCCGAGTTTCGTCGTCGCCTTCGCGTAGCCGACCATCGCGCGCAGCGGGACGTCGAGCCACTGGCTGGTCTTGGACGCCCACGCGTCGAACTCGCTCGCATCCGGCACCTTCGGCGGCGCCGAGGCCGGCGCTGCGGTCTGCGGCGAGGTCCGTGGCGTGCTCGTCGGCGACTTGGGCGGCGTCGACGTGACCGTCGCGGCGGCGTTCGTGGTTTCCTGCTGCTTCGGCGCGAGCAGGACGCCGGTCACCAGCGCGGCCGCGACGACGACCACGGCGGCGATCACCACCACGGGCTTGCGGCGACGGGGTTCTCCGGCCGTCTCCTCCAGGACGCCCTCGGGCTCCTCGCTCACCGGGCGGCCCCGGTCAGCCGGTCGAGGACGAAGCCGCGCAGGCCGTCGAGATCGGTGTCCACGGCCACCTCGATCGGCCGGCCGGGCACGAACTGCGGATCGTCTTCGCCGAGCCGTCGCCGGTCGACCAGGGTCTGCCCGCGGGCCGGGCCCAGCCCGCAGTCGACGTCGACGCGGTAGGTCTCGGTGCGCAGGATGCCCGGCGAGATCGCCTCGGCGACCGCGACCGCGTCGTGCATGACCATCCGGTCTTCGCCGAACACGCGCGTGTAGTGCTGCCGGTAGGTCGACGTCAGTCCTTCGAGCGTGGCGCCGACCGGCCCCGACGCCGCGAGCTTCGCCAGCCACTCGCCGTCGACGGCGCAGCGGTGCGTCAGGTCCAGCGGCACCAGCACGACCGGGACGTCCTCCTCCACCAGCACGCGGCGTGCCGCTTCGGGGTCGCTCCAGATGTTGAACTCGGCGGCGGTCGTGCTGTTGCCGAACGTCACCCCACCGCCCATGATCACCAGCCGCGCGATCTTCGCCGCCGCGCCCGGGTGCGCCGCGAGCAGCGCGGCGATGTTCGTCAGCGGCCCGATCGGCGCGATGGTCACCGGCTCGTCCGACGCTTCGAGGATGTCCAGCATCAGGCGGACGGCGTCGCGCTCGTCGAGGGGCCGGGTCGACTCGGGCAGCGTGGAGGAGTGGCCCGACAGGCCGTCACCGCCGTGGACCGCTTTCGCGTCACGCGGCTTGGAGTACACCAGCGGCCGCGTAGCCCCGGCCGCCACGGCCACGTCGGCGCGGCCGAACAGCTCCAGCAGGCGCCGCGCGTTGGACGTCGTGCGCTCCAGCGGGACGTTGCCGAAAACCGACGTCACGCCGAGCAGGTCGACGTCCGGGGACAGCGCCGCCAGCGCGATCGCCAGCGCGTCGTCGACGCCCGGGTCGGTGTCGATGATCAGCTTCGTGCCCATCCAGCTCCCCTTGCCTGCGAACCCGTCCCGCACACAGGTTACGGTCACGGGCATGACGTCGATGTGGGGTGCGCCCGCGCTGTCGCGGGTGCGGGCCTGGCGCAGCGCTCGCCGCGACCCGCGGCAGGCGAAGTTCCTGACCGCCGACTCGCTGCGCTGGGTACTGCGCAACCGCGCGTACACGCCCTGGTACCTGGTCCGGTACTACCGGCTGCTCAAGTTCCGGCTGGCCAACCCGCACATCATCCTGCGGGGGATGCTCTTCCTCGGCAAAGACGTCGAGATCCACTGCCGCCCCGGGTACGGGCGGCTGGAGATCGGCCGCTGGGTCCACATCGGCGACGGCAACGCGATCCGTTGTCACGAGGGATCGTTGCGGATCGGCGACAAGTCCGTGTTCGGCCGCCAGAACGTCATCAACTGCTACCTCGACATCGAGCTCGGCGCGGCCACGCTGGTCGCCGACTGGGTGTACATCTGTGACTTCGATCACGTCATTTCGGACATCCACGTGCCGATCAAGGACCAGGGCATCGTGAAGTCGCCGGTGCGGATCGGGCCGGACACCTGGCTCGGCACCAAGGTCAGCGTGCTGAAGGGCACCCGCATCGGCCGCGGCAGCGTGCTGGGCGCGCACTCGGTCGTCCGTGGTGACATTCCGGACTACTCGATCGCGGTCGGCGCGCCGGCCCGGGTGGTCCGCAACCGCGAGGACGACTACGCGGCCGACGCCGCGCGTCGCGAGGCTGTCGCGGACATGGCGCGGAAGGCCAACAAAGCGCTCCAAAAGACGCTCGGCGACCAGTAGCGGGCGGCCATACTGGCCCGGTGGGGGAGAACCGGGCCGTCCTGACGTCGGCTGTGCTCGCGTTGTTCGCCGTGGTCCTGCTGCTCGTCGTCCCGTTCCTGGTGCTGCTCGGGTTCCTCGGCCACTGCGTCGAGCACAGCGGCGGCACCAACGAATGCCCGGGCGGCTGACCCGTGTGGCGCGACTTCCGGGACGTGGCCGTGTCCGCCCTGCTCGCCGTGGGGGCGGTGACGTGGCTGGTCGTCGTTCCGCTGATGTTCGTCCAGGGCGCGCTGACGGCGGGCGGCATGGGACTGGGGCCCGGCGACCCCGCGGCGGCGAGCGGCACCTTCCGGTGGGCGTCCTGGCTCGGCGCGGGCATCCCGGTCGCCGGCGTGGTCGTTTCGGCGACCACGCGGCGATGGGGCTGGACCTGGTTCTACGGGAGCGTCGTCGTCGTGGTCGCCGTGGTGGCGGCGGTCCGGTGGGCCCAGACCCATCCCGGCCCGCCACCGCCACCGCCGCCGGAGCCGGCGCACTGCGTCGAGCGGAGCGGCGGCGACTCCGACTGTCCCTGACTTCCCGCTGCTACCGGGCCCGCAGCTGCTCGCGGACCTCCATCAGCGCGAAGCCGAGCAGGTTCAGCCCGCGCCAGTAGTCCGGCTTGGTCGCGTTCTTCTCCTCGCGGGCGAGCCCGGTGCCCCAGACGAGGTCCTTCTTGGACGCCTCGACGAGCACGGCGTCGCCGGTGCCGAGCAGGAACCGGCGCAGGTCGCGGTGGGCGCGGAACTTGGCCAGGTTGCCGTCGACGACGATGTCGAACCGGTGCCGTTCCCAGGTCGCGGCGTCGTAGTCGGCGACTTCGCGGCCGAGCACCTTCGCCGCCTTCGGGTCGGGGGTCTGCCGGATCAGCTCGGCCTTCTCGTGGTCACCGAACAGCTCCGCCTTGCCGGCCATCATGTAGTGCTCGGCGGTCGGGTAGACGACACCGCCGGCCTCGAACGGGTCGAGCCACCACTGGCTCAGGCAGCTCGCCGTCACCCGTCCCGACTTCGACGGCGTGTGGCCGTAGAACAGCAGGTACTCGGGCTCCGCACCCTCGTGGACTTTTTCGCGCAACGCCTCGACACTGCGGACCCCGTCGACCTTCACCATCCGACTAGTGGACCACGTCCTCACAGCAGGAAGTGGAACAGGGGGCTGCCGGGCTCGATCCGCTCGACTTGCAGGGGGCTCGCGTCCATCCGGGCCAGCAGTCCCGGGAGGTCGGCCGGCCGGGCGATCTCCACGCCGACCAGCGCCGGGCCCATCTCGCGGTTGGTGCGCTTGACGTACTCGAAGCGGGTGATGTCGTCCTCGGGCCCGAGGACCTGCTCGAGGAACCGCCGCAGCGCGCCGGGCTCCTGCGGGAAGCCGACCAGGAAGTAGTGCTTCAGCCCTTCGTGCATCAGCGAGCGTTCGAGGATCTCGCTGTAGCGGCTGACGTCGTTGTTGCCACCGGAGATCAGGCAGACGACCGTCTGGCCGGGCTCGACGTCGACGACCGTGCCGAGCGCCGCCGCCGCGAGCGCCCCCGCCGGCTCGGCGATGATCCCGTCGGACTGGTACATCGCCAGCATCTCGGTGCACACCGCGCCCTCGGCGACCGCGGTCAGCTCGGCGCCGCTTTCGCGGATCAGCGGGTACGTCACCGCGCCGGCCTCGCGCACGGCGGCGCCGTCGACGAACGAGTCGAGCTCGGGCAGCCGCACCGGGTGGCCGGCCTCGAGGGCCGCGGCCAGGCAGGCCGCGCCCGCGGGTTCGACGCCGACGATCCGGACCCCCTGGTGCCGCTCGCGCAGCCAGCTGCCCACGCCGGCGAGCAGCCCGCCGCCGCCGACCGGGACGATCACGACGTCCGGGACGAAGCCCAGCTGCTCGACGACCTCCAGGGCGACCGTGCCCTGGCCGGCGACCGTGCGGACGTCGTCGAACGCGGGCACCAGCGTCGCGCCGGTGCGCTGGGCGTCCTCGTTGGCCGCGGCGAAGGCGTCTTCGTACGTTTCGCCGACGACGATGACCTCGATGTGCGCGCCACCGAGCGTGGCGATGCGTTCCCGCTTCTGCCGCGGCGTGGTGCCAGGGACGTACACGCGGCCGTTCGCGCCGAGCCGCCGGCACGCGTACGCGACGCCCTGGGCGTGGTTGCCCGCGCTGGCGCAGACGACGCCGAGCTCGCGGGTCGGCTCGTCGAGCTGGACGAGGAAGTTGTAGGCACCCCGGATCTTGTACGACCGGACCGTCTGGAGGTCCTCGCGTTTCACCCAGACCCGGGCGTCCACGCGGGCCGACAGCCGGGCGCTCGGTTCCAGCGGCGTCCTGGTCACCACCCCGGCCAGCCGCTCGGCGGCCTTTTCGATCGTCGCCGCGGTCACCGTGTCGATGTCGTGCACCCCGGTGAATCTACGACTCGGGTGTCGCGGGCAACCGCCCGGGCTCCCGGGCGCATCAAAGGGGTGACGACAAGATGGGGGGCGCCGATGGACGGCGGCTTCACCGAGTACGTGACCACGAGGGCGGCTTGGCTGCGCAAGGTGGCGTACTTGCTCTGCGGCGACTGGCACCGGGCCGACGACCTGGTCCAGTCCGCGATCACCCGCCTGTACACGAACTGGCATCGCGCCAGGCGGGCGGACAACCTGGATGGGTACGCCCGCCGCACGCTGGTCAACACGTTCCTGGCGGAGCAGCGGACGTCGTGGTGGCGGCGCGTGGATTTGCGCCAAAACGACCAGGACCCACCCGCCCCCGGCTCGGACGTCGAACTGGCCCTCGACCTGCGCGCCGCGCTGGAACGTCTGCCGGCGCGGCAGCGCGCCACGGTCGTCCTGCGGTACTTCTGCGACCTGCCGGTCGCGGACGCCGCGCGGGCGCTGGGCTGCTCCGAAGGCACCGTCAAGAGCCAGACCGCGAAGGCCGTCGACACGCTGCGCGAGCTGCTGCGCGAGCCCGTCAGCATTCCGGAGGGACGACCATGACCGACCACGAACTGACCACGATGCTGAAGGACCTGGCCGACGCGCCCGCGCCGCCGCCCCGGATCGACGTCGACCGTGCTCGCCGGATCGGGGGACGCCGTCGTCGCGTGCGGACCACCGCGCTGGTCGTGGGCTCTGCCGCGGTGGTGGCGGCCGGCGGGGTGACGGCGGTGTCGGTGTTCCGGCCGTCCGCAGCACCCGCGCCGGTGGCCGTGGCGCCCGCACCGAGCCCCGCGACCGTCGTGCCGGCGCCCTTCGGCGACCCGATCGTGGCGAGGGCGAGCTTCGCCTGGCTGCCGGAGCAGATCACGGGCGTCGAGTACGCCGTCGGCGCGCACGGCGACACCACGCTGGCCATCGGCCGCGGCGAGCTGCCCCCGATGATCTGGTTGTCGATCCACGACAAGGAACCGCCCGTCCCGCGCGACCTGGGCGGACAGCCGACGCGGATCCCGGTCCGGGTCGGCGGCAGCGACGGCTACTGGCTGACGACCGACGCGAACGACCCGCTGAACCACGGCCAGAGCTACCTGCGCTGGCCGGTGCCGACCGGCCAGTGGGCCGAGCTGCACGCGTACTACCTCGCGGTCCCGGACCTGCAGCAGGTCCTGACGCGGGTCGCCGCCGACGTGCGGTTCGGGAACAAGGCGGTGCCGCTGCCGCTGCGCATCTCGAGCCTGCCGGACTCGTTCCGGCTCAGCGACGGTTACCTGACGCGCCGCCCGGACCAGGACGGCGTCCCGTGGCGGCTGGTGCTGCAGTACTCGTCGGACGGCGCGCTGGCGACGATCAACGTCTCGCCCCCCGGCGGCCCCACGGACGGCCTCGGCGAACCGGAGTGCGTGACGAAGAACGGGCTGAAGGCCTGCGTCTCGTTCAACCAGCCGAAGATCGGGGGCGTCACCGCGAAGGAGCTCCTGAGCAGGATCACGGTGCTCGGCCCGGACGAGAAGAAGTGGACCACGCACGTGATCGGGTGATCAGCTCTTCGGCACCGCCGGATAGGGGACGAAGGTGCTGGTGTTCTCGTCGACGGTGAGCTGCTTGCCGATCGTCGGGAACGCGCGCTGTGAGCACGCCGGGCGTTCGCAGACTTTGCAGCCCATGCCGATCGGGGTCGCCGCGGCGGGCTCGTCCAGGTCGAGACCGGTCGAGTAGACGAGCCGCCCGGCGTGCCGCAGCTCGCAGCCCAGGCCGACGGTGAACGTCTTGCCGGGGCTGCCGTAGCCGCCGATGTTGCGCGACACCGTGCGCGCGACCCAGAAGTAGCTCTTGCCGTCGGGCAGCGTCGCGATCTGGGTGAGGATCTTGCCCGGCTGGGTGAACGCCTCGTAGATGTTCCACAGCGGGCAAGCGCCGCCCACGCGGGAGAAGTGGAACCCGGCCGCGGACTGCCGCTTCGACATGTTCCCGGCCCGGTCCACCCGCACGAACGAGAACGGCACCGCGCGCTGCTTGGGCCGCTGCAGCGTGGACAGCCGGTGGCAGATCGTCTCGAAACCGACGCCGTAGTGGTCGCACAGCCGCTCGATGTCGTAGCGGAACCGTTCGGCCGAGGCGAGGAACGGGCCGTAGGGGAGGATCAGCGCCCCGGCGAAGTAGTTCGCCAGGCCGACGCGGGCGAGCGACCGGGCGGCCGGGCCGGAGAACGCCCACGAGTCGGCGAGCTCGGTGATCAGGTCGTCGTACTCCAGCAGCGCGATCTGGGAGGCCATCCGGAACGCCTGCTGCCCGACCCGCAGGCTCGGCGCCAGCCGCAGCACCCGGGTGGCCGGCTCGTAGCGGTGCTGCTGGCCGGCGGATTCGTCGATGCCCTCGCTGGTCACGTCGACGCCGTAGCGCTGCGAAAGGCGTTCCTTCAGGGCGCCCAGCACCTGGCCGCGCCGCAGCGGGATGTCCGCGGCCATCTTCTCGGCGCGTTCGTCCAGTTCGGCGACATGGTTCTCGCGCTCGTAGAAGAAGTCGCGGACCTCCTCGTGCGGCAGCGGCGCGGCGGCGCTGCCGTGCAGGCCCAGGCCGTTTTCCGTGGTCAGCGCGGCGGTGTTTTCGACGGCGTTGCGGTAGCTGCGGTGCAGCTTGACCAGTGCCTGGGCGATCGCCGGCAGGTTGGACGCCAGCTCGTTGAGCTCGCCGGTCGTGACGTCGATGCCGAGCACCTCGTCGAGCAGCGCTTCCTTGACATCGGCGACCAGCCGGGACGTGTCGTTGTTGGCGAAGAACTCGGTGTCGACGCCGAACGCCTGCGTGATCCGCATCAGGACGGGCACGGTCAGCGGGCGCGAGTTGTGCTCGATCTGGTTGAGGTAGCTGGGTGAGATCTCCAGCACACGGGCCAGGTCGGCCTGGCTCATCGAGCGGCTTTCGCGGAGGTGCCGCAACCGCGCGCCGGCGAAAGTCTTCTCCATTCGTGCCCTCCTTTCCGGAAGGTTTCCGGTCCTGAACGGTTACGTGAACGGTCAAGAACGCAGATTCTTGACCACTTGCGAATCAGTCGATTCGCAACCTTTGCAAAGAGCGTACGGACTCTTCGCACAAATTGGCAAATTCGCCAACTGGACCTCGTTTTCGCTGGCGTGTCAGGGTCTGGTCATGCAAGGCGAGCAATCGCAAACTTCGCAACACCGGGAGAGTCCGATGACGGAACAGGCCAAGCAGGCGGCCGCGGAGCTGGCCGCGCAGTGGGCGAGCGACCCCCGCTGGGCGGGCGTGCAGCGCTCCTACTCGGCTGAGGACGTCGTCAAGCTGCGCGGCAGCGTGGTCGAGGAGCACACCCTGGGCCGCCGCGGCGCGGAGAAGCTGTGGGACCTGCTGCACACCGAGGACTACATCCACGCGCTCGGCGCGCTCACCGGCAACCAGGCCGTCCAGCAGGTCCGCGCGGGCCTGCAGGCCATCTACCTGTCCGGCTGGCAGGTCGCGGCCGACGCCAACCTGTCCGGCCAGACCTACCCCGACCAGAGCCTCTACCCGGCCAACTCGGTGCCGGCCGTGGTCCGCCGGATCAACAACGCGCTGGGCCGCGCCGACCAGATCAGCTGGGCTGAAGGATTCAACAGCGCCAACACCGGCAGTGATGTTATTGACTGGTACGCCCCGATCGTCGCCGACGCCGAGGCCGGCTTCGGTGGTCCGCTCAACGCGTTCGAGCTGATGAAGGGCATGATCGCGGCCGGCGCCGCGGGCGTGCACTGGGAAGACCAGCTCGCGTCCGAGAAGAAGTGTGGTCACCTCGGCGGCAAGGTGCTGATCCCGACCAAGCAGCACGAGCGCACGCTGAACGCCGCGCGCCTCGCCGCGGACGTGCTGAACGTGCCGTCGCTGATCGTCGCCCGCACCGACGCGCAGGCCGCGACGCTGCTGACCAGCGACGTCGACGAGCGCGACCGGCAGTTCCTCACCGGCGGCCGCACCGCCGAGGGCTTCTACGAGGTCACCAACGGCATCCAGCCGTGCATCGAGCGCGGCCTGGCCTACGCCCAGTACGCGGACCTGCTTTGGATGGAGACCTCCGAGCCGGACCTCGAGGTGGCGCGCAAGTACGCCGAGGCGATCAAGGCGAAGTTCCCGGACCAGATGCTGGCCTACAACTGCTCGCCGTCGTTCAACTGGAAGAAGCACCTGGACGACGCGACGATCGCGAAGTTCCAGCGCGAGCTCGGCCACATGGGCTACAAGTTCCAGTTCATCACCCTGGCCGGCTTCCACGCGCTGAACTACTCGATGTTCGACCTGGCGCACGGCTACGCCCGCGAGGGCATGACCGCCTACGTCGACCTGCAGGAGCGCGAGTTCGCTTCGGAGAGCCGTGGCTACACCGCGACCAAGCACCAGCGTGAGGTCGGCACCGGCTACTTCGACAAGATCGCCACCGCGCTGAACCCGGAGAGCTCGACCACCGCGCTCAAGGGCTCCACCGAGGAAGCGCAGTTCCACTGACCCCGGCCGCGGCCTGACGACGGCACCCCCCTCCGTCGTCAGGCCGCGACCCTCCCCTTCTTCCTTCCCCGCCCACAGCTCGCGGAGGCACACCATGGTTGATCGGCTGAACTACCGCATCGAGGTCACCGGCCCGGTCGAGGGCCGGTTCGCGGAGATCCTGACCCCGGCGGCACTCGACTTCCTGGCCAAGCTGGACAACACGTTCGCCGGCCGCCGGCGCGAGCTGCTCGACGCCCGCCGCGTGCGGCGCGAGGAACTGCAGTCGGGGGAGAAGCCGCTCGGCTTCCTGCCGGAGACCAGCCGGATCCGAGACGACGAGTCGTGGCACGTCGCCCCGACTGCACCGGGCCTGGAGGACCGCCGCGTCGAGATCACCGGCCCGACCGACCGCAAGATGACGGTCAACGCGCTGAACTCCGGCGCGAAGGTGTGGCTGGCGGATTTCGAGGACGCGACGTCGCCGACGTGGCACAACGTCATCGACGGCCAGCTCAACCTGTTCGACGCGATCCGCCGCAACATCGACTTCACCACCGAGGCCGTGTCCAATGCCGCCTCCGCGGGAAAGAGCACGTCGGCGGGCAAGCACTACACGATCGGCGACGACCCCGCGACGATCGTCGCGCGGCCCCGCGGCTGGCACCTGGTGGAGAAGCACATCCGCATCGACGGCCGTCCGGTGTCGGCGAGCCTGGTCGATTTCGGGCTGTTCTTCTTCCACAACGCGCGCCAGCTGCTCGCCCGCGGCGTCGGCCCGTACTTCTACCTGCCGAAGCTGGAGAATCACCTCGAAGCGCGGCTCTGGAACGACGTCTTCCTGCTGGCGCAGCGCGAGCTGGGCATCCCACGCGGCACCATCCGCGCCACCGTGCTGATCGAGACGATCACCGCCGCGTTCGAGATGGACGAAATCCTTTACGAGCTGCGTGAGCACGCCGCCGGACTGAACGCCGGTCGCTGGGACTACATCTTCAGCATGATCAAGAACTTCGCCGCGCACGGCGCCGACTTCGTGCTGCCGGACCGCGCGCAGGTCACCATGACCGTGCCGTTCATGCGCGCCTACACCGAGCTGCTGGTGCGCACCTGCCACCGGCGCGGCGCGCACGCCATCGGCGGCATGGCCGCGTTCATCCCGAGCAAGGACCCCGAGGTCAACGCGACCGCGGCCGAGAAGGTCCGCGCGGACAAGGAACGCGAGGCCGGCGACGGTTTCGACGGCTCGTGGGTCGCGCACCCCGGCTTGGTCCCGATCTGCCGCGAGGTCTTCGACAACGTGCTCGGCGGCTGGCCCAACCAGCTCGGCAAGCTGCGCGAAGACGTCCATGTCACCGCCGAAGACCTCCTGGACGTGGCCAGCGCCGGCGGTGAGGTCACCGAGGCGGGCGTGCGCGCGAACATCAACGTCGCGCTGCGGTACGTCGACGCGTGGCTGCGCGGCACCGGCGCGGCGGCGATCCACAACCTGATGGAGGACGCCGCCACCGCGGAAATCGCGCGCTGCCAGGTGTGGCAGTGGATCCGCAACGGCACGAAGCTCGAGGACGGCACGGCGCTGACCCACGAGCTGGCGGTCGAGTTCCTGAACGACGAACTCGCGTCGGTGCGCGCCGAGCTGGGTGCGGGCAACCGCCTTGACGACGCGTACGAGATCTTCACCGAAACCGCGCTGGGCGAGAAGCTGCCGAGCTTCCTCACCACGGGTGCCTACGCGCGGTACCTCACGGACGCCCGGTAGCAGGGGCCCCGGTCGCCCCTACCTGACGAGGGGCGGCCGGATCCACACTGATTGGGATGGTGTGGTCCGGACCGGTCCGGTGACGGCGGCTCCCCGTCACCGGACCGGTTCATTTCCGCGTCAGGAGATCGCGTAGGCCCGGATCACCGTCTGCCGCACGGTGTTCCCGTCGTTGTCCGACGCGCTCGCCCGCAGCGAGACGAAACCGCTCGCCGGGTTCCGCACCACGACGGTCCAGTGATCGCCGGTCCGCAGAACTGGCGCGGGCTGCCAGGTGTGCCCGTCGTCCGTGGACGTCTCGACGGCGAGCTTGCTGCCGACCCCACCGCCTTGGCGCTCCACGTAGGCCGGGAACGTCAGGACGCAGTTGCCGGGCGCGCGGTTGCGGAGGTCGACCGCCGGGTCGAACCGGGCGGTGAGCAGCGGCAGGGCCTTGCCGTCCGCGGCGGCCGACGAGCGGAAGCCCCACTCCGCCGACACGTCCGTCCACAGTGGCCACCAGTCGGCGTGCCGGTGGACGTCCGCGGTGAGCCGGTACGCGCCGTCGGCGTCCGGCACCGGGATCGAGGCCCGGCCCGGCTCGTCCGGTGACACGGGAATCGCGACGCCGTCCTTCGAGAGACTCATCGAACCGGTGTCCCCGGCGGCCGGCTCGGCCGTGCGCGGCCGTCCGGCGGCGTCGCCGAACAGCGGCAGCCACATGTCGAAGACGCCGTCCTTGCGCCACGCCCACGGTCGCGGCTGCTCGCCGGTGTGGGTCACGGTCAGCCCGCGCAACGACGGCCCGGCCACGGCCTTGTTCCACGCGAGCTGGTACTTGCGGCCCGCGGCGAGGTCGAGCCGCTCCGTCAGCTCCCCGAAGTGACTGGCGGTCCACATCGTCTCCCACCGGCCGGGGGAGTAGTACTCGGTGCGTTCCTGCTGGTCGGCGACGAGTTCGGTGTAGCCGTAGCCGACCATCCGGCCGAAGAACTCGCGCCCGGCGACGTAACGGATGGTCGAGGGGACGTTGTCGTGGTAGGCGGTGCGCACCTCGGCGAGGTCACGCGTCTTCGGCCGCTGCACGCGGGCCGCCGTCACCGCCCGCTCGACGCCGTCGCCGAGTTCGTAGCGGAAATTCGGCGATGGACGGCTGACCACCGTCGCCGAAGCGCCGCCCTTCTTCGCCAGCTCCGCCAGGCGCTGTCCGGTCACCGACACCCCGCTCGAGATCGTCGGCATGGTCAGCGTCGGGATACCGCCGCCGAGCACCGTGGCCGCGGCCGCGTCGCCCGAGACGGAGACCAGGCCGAGCTTCGCCCCGGCGTGCTCGACGTTCGCGAGCCGCTGATAGGCCTCGATGACCGACGTGTCCACCGGCAGCTGGATGACCACCAGCTTGCCCTGGGCGTCGATCCTGGCCAGGTCCTCCGGGGTGCCGGCCCCACCGGACACCACCGGCAGCGTGCTGCTGCCGGCCGGCGCGGTCGACTCCAGCCACATGCCCCGGATCGCGAACGGCTTCCCGTCGTCCGCGGTCAGTTCCAGGTCCGGTTCGGTGGCCCGGCGCTCCTGGCTGAAGGCGAAGGTGGCCGACGAGGTCCCCGGCACCGTCGCGGCGAAGGCCTCGTGGAAGCGCGGGTCGAGGTCCGTGCTGTCCGCGAAGACGCAGGCGCAGGCGGTGACCCGGTTGAGCAGGTCGACTCGGTACGTGCCGCCGCGCGCCGCGGGGTTGTCCGGCTCGAGCGACATCGGCTTGCCGTCGCGCGCGTCGAGAGTCTGCGTGACGTCGTGGTCGAGCGCCAGTTCCGGCAGGCTGATGAAGCTGTACGACGGCTCCTGACCAGGCCGCGGCGTCTCGATGATGCTGTGCACGGCGTACCGGCCGCGCGGCAGCCGGTAGGTGCCCGGCCCGGCGTTGGTCAACGAGCCGGTGTCGAGGTCGATGATCGCCACCGGCGGGTAGCCGGTCGGCGCCCACGGCTTGCCGTCGCGGTCGAGCAGGCCGATGGTCAGGTCGTACATCTCCCCCTCCTGCCGGACCGACAGCGCGGTCCGGGTGCTGACGCCGCCGTCCCCGCGGGCGGTGAGGATGCCGGAGTGGGTGCCCGGAGCACCGTCCTGGGCGGCGAACGTGAGTTCCACGGGGGTGCTGCCGCCCGCGGGCACCGTCACGGTCGTCGGAAAAGTGACCAGGCCGCCGAGGTCGGTGGAGAGCGCCAGCGTGACCGGTGTGGGGCCGGAGTTGTACCAGGTGACCGTGGCCTTCTTGGTCAGCCCGTGGTTGGGCCAGGGGAGGTACGCCGACGCTCCGCCGGTGGCGGTGACCGGCGTGGTCGTCGCGCGGGCTACGTCGACGCGGCCGGTCCCGACGGCGGCCGGTCCGGCGTCGATGGGCGTCGCGCTGCTGGTCAGGGCCGCCTTGAGCCGCTCCGCCGGCCAGTCGGCGTGCTGCTGGGCCAGGATCGCGGCCGAGCCCGCGACGTGCGGCGTCGCCATCGACGTGCCGTTCAGGGTCTGGTAGCCGTCGCCGACGGGTTCGCCCTCCGGCGGGATCCCGGCCGGGCGCGCCGCGGTGATCGACTCGCCGGGAGCCGCGATGTCCGGCTTGGCGGCGCCGTCGCCGGGGCGGGGGCCGCGGCTGGAGAACGGGCTCAGGACGTCCTTCTTGGACACGCTGGCCACGGCGAGCGCTGCGTCGGCCGCCGCCGGGCTCTCGACGGTTTCGTCCTGGCCGGAGTTGCCCGCGGCGATGACGAACAGCGTCCCGTGGTCGCGGGTCAGGGTGTTCACGGCCTCGGACACCGGATCGGTCCCGTCCGACGGGCTGCTGCCGAGGCTCATGTTCACGACGCGGGCGTGCGCCTCGGTCGCGGCCCACTGCATGCCGGCCAGGACCGAGTCGAACGTGCCGTGGCCGGAGTCGTCGAGGACCTTGCCGACGGCCAGGGTCGCGTCGGGCGCCACACCCCGGTACTTCCCGCCTGACGCCGCGCCGGAGCCGGCGATCGTCGAGGCGACGTGCGTGCCGTGCCCGGCGCCGTCCTCGACGCTGCCCTTGCCGGTGAAGTCCTTGCTGGGGCCCACGCGGCCGGCGAAGTCCGGGTGGGCGGTGGCGATGCCGGTGTCGAGCACCGCGACGGTCACGCCGCGGCCGGTCAGGCCCGCCTGCCACGCCGCGGGGGCGCCGATCTGCGGCACGCTCTGGTCGAGGCTCGCGTTCACCTTCGCGTTGAGCCACACCTTCGCGGTGCCGGCCGCGAGCGTGGCGGGTTCCGTGGTGAGCCGGTTCCAGAACGCCGCGGCGCCGGATTTGGGCTCGTCGAGCGCGGTGTAGCCGAGCGCGGCCGGCCGGGCGGCCACGCCGGTCCGGGCGGCGACCGCTGAGCCCGCCTGGCGGACCAGCAGCGGCACGTGCGGTGTGCGGGCGTCGTCGTAGCCCTGGCGCAGCAGGCCGGTGACGTTGAACAGCTGCTCGTCGAGCCGTCCGGCGCGGACCAGCCCGGCGGCGTCGCCGGGGAGGACGTAATGGTCGCCGCGCCGGACGTACTGCTGGAACGGCACGGGGCGGTCCCGGCGGGCGGGCAGCACCCGGACATCGGTGCCGCCGACCAGCACCTGGTCGCCGGTGACCAGCGTGATCCGGCTCGGCGTCCCCGCTGGTCCGCCCGCCGGTCCGCCCGCCGGGGCGGCCGCCGCGCCGGGTGCGGTGAGCACGCCCGCGGCCAAGGTCACCGCGATGACCGCGGTGATCGGTTTCCTCATGGAATGGTTCCTCCCTGTCTGTCCCCCGGTTCGTGGAACGGGCTCCGAGCGGCGGCGGGTTGCCCGGATTTCGATCTCCGGGCAACCCCCGCGCCCGCCAGCCCCGTTCGACAGGTGTGGGGGCGACGAGGAGGAACTGGTGAAACGGTCGGAAGAGGCGGGGTACCGCGACTACGTCACGGCCCGGATGGAGGTCATGCGCCGCACGGCCTACCTCCTGTGCCGGGACTGGCATCTCGCCGACGACCTCGTGTCGATCACGATCGGCAAGCTCTACCGGCACTGGTCGCGGGCCCGGCAGGTGGAGCACCTCGACGCCTACGTCCGCCGGATCCTCGTGCGGACTTGGCTGGACGAGAAGGCCAGGGCGTGGCGGCGGGAGGAGCCGGCGGAGACGCTGCCGGAGCCGTCGGTGCTGCCCACCGACGACGTCGTGGAACGGCTCGGCCTGCTGGAGCTGCTCGACGCGCTGCCGCCGCGGCGCCGGGCCGCGGTGGTGCTGCGCTACTACTGCGACCTGTCCATCGAGGAGACCGCCGAGATCCTCGAGTGTTCGCCCGGAACCGTGAAGAGCCAGACCGCGCGCGGGCTCGACTCGCTACGCGCGCTCGTCGCCGCGAGCCAGAGCTGATGGAGGGAAAATGAGCAGGGAACAGTTCGACGCGGCGATCGGCGTCGTGCCACCGTCCACAGTGGACGTCGAGGAGGTCCTGGACCGCGAACGCCGCCGGGCGCGGGTGCGCCGCGTCGTGAACCCGTGGACCGCCGCGGGCGCGAGCGTCGCGGCGGTGGCCGCCGGCGCGGTGCTCGTCCTCGCCCCGGGCGGTCCCGCGCCGAGCGTGGTGCAGCCGGGAGCGGCGCCGACGGGAGCGGCGCCGCCGCCCCCGTCGTCCGATGCGTGCAGGCTCGCCCCGCGGCCGACCACGGCACCGCTCCGCGAGAAAGCGAACGTGGTGGCGGACCGGCTGACGACGGTGCTCACCGACGCCGTCCGGCAGCGCGTCGCCGCGGGCACGACGCTGGGCGTCCACACGCTGGGGCAGTACCCGAAGGGCACCCAGCACGGGCCGCTGTCCTTCTTCCACGTCTTTTCCGCGCTGGTGCCGCAGGACGGCGGCGTGTGCAGCGGCGGCGAGGACTACTTCATGGCCGCGGCCTCGACCACGGAAAAGGCGCACAAGGGCAACGTCTGGGCCGTCGTCACCCGGCTCGGCGGCAACGCCTCCCCGGCGACCGAGTGCGGCCCGGCACCCGCGGACACGCAGGGCTCGTGCCACCGCCGGACCGGACCGCACGGCGAGACGATCGTCGAGGAAACGTTCACCATGGCGAGCGGGCCCACGGTCAGCCGGGTGAACGTCGCCAAGCCCGACGGCACCGGCGTCATCGTCGAGGCCCAGAACACCGCCAGGGACGCGAATCTGGGTGACGCGCCGGACATGCCGTCGCCGCCACTGAGCCTCGGCCAGCTGGCGGAGGTCGCGCTCGATCCGGGGCTGACGCTCTACCCCTGAGCGGCCAGCAGGACCTTCGCTGCTTCGCGGGCCGTGTCCGCTTCGCCGGGGTCGCCGGTGATCGCGGCGAGCACGGTGGCGCCTTCCATCAGGGAGAACAGCTGGTCGGCGAGGTTTTGGCCGGGAACGAGACCACGCAGGTAGGCCCGGACCTCGTCCTTGTGCTTGCGGATCGCGATGGCGATCCCCGGCGCGGGCTCGCCGAACTCACCGAAGGAGTTGACGAACGCGCAGCCGCGGAAGCCCGGCTCGGCGAACCAGCTCCTCAGCCAGTCGAACACGGCGAGCGGGTCGTCGCCGCGGGCGTGGACGAATTCGCGCAACGACCCGCGCCAACGCTCGTCCCGGCGCAGGAGGTAGGCCTCGACCAGGTCGTTCTTCGCCGGGAAGCACTGGTAGAGCCGCTTGAGCGAGACGCCGGAACGTTCGCGGACGGCGTCCATCCCGACCGCTTGCACGCCGTGGGCGTAGAAGAGGTCTTCGGCGGCCTCCAGCAGCCGGCTGGTCGCCTCGGTGGAATTCATGTCACCTGCCCTGGCGCTGAGAATGATCGTTCTCTAGTCTAGCGGCATCAGCTGAGAACGCACGTTCTCGGCGTCCGGAAGGAGCCCGTCATGACCCCGCGCCCGCCGTTCCCGCCGTTCGACGAAGACACCGCCCGGCAGAAGGTCCAGGCCGCGGAAGACGCGTGGAACACGCGCGACCCAGAGCGCGTCGCGCTCGCGTACACCGAGGATTCGGTGTGGCGGAACCGCGACCGCCACGTCGTCGGGCGCGCGCAGATCGTCGAGTTCCTCACCGAGAAATGGGCGCGTGAGCTGGACTACGCCTTGCGCAAGGAACTATGGGGCTTTCGCGGCAACCGCATCGGCGTCCGGTTCCAGTACGAGTCCCGGACCGCCGGCGGGCAATGGTTCCGCAGCTACGGCAACGAACTGTGGGAGTTCAGCGACGAAGGCCTGATGCGCCGGCGTGAGGCGAGCATCAACGACGTCCCGATCGACGAAGCCGACCGCCGGATCTTCGGCCCGCGCCCGGAGCCGGAACACGGCGTCCTGCTGCCGATCTTCTGAGTCCGCTCTCCGCGGAACCACACCCGGCCGCTGCGTGCCGTGGGCAGGCTCGGGGCATGACGGCATCGGCGTTCGGCGGCGAAGTGAGCGAGTACTACCAGAAGTTCCGGCGCGGCTACCCGCCCGAAGTGGCCGAAGAACTGACCAGGGCCTTCGCACTGACCCGCGACGACGTCGTGCTCGACCTCGGGTGCGGCACCGGCCAGCTCACGCGGGTGCTCGCGCCCCGCGCCGGAGCGGTGCTCGGCATGGATCCGGAACCGGCGATGCTCGCTCAAGCCCGTCTCGCGACCGACGAGCCGAATGTCCGCTGGCTGCTCGGCGCGGACACCGGCGTCGGCGCGCTGGCCGCGGTCTTGGGGCCCGGCCGGCTGGCCGCGGTGACGGTGGCGCAGGCGTTGCACTGGATGGACCACGAGCGGCTGTTCGCGGCGGTCCGCCCGCTGCTGCGTCTCGGCGGCGGTGTCGCGGTGGTGACCAACGGCGAGCCGCTGTGGCTGCAGAGCAGTGCGTGGTCGGCCGCGCTGCGGGAGGTCCTCGCCGCTTATCTCGGCACCCCGGTGCACCGGACCTGCGGCACGGACGAGGCGAGCCAGAAGCGGTACGCGGACGCCCTGGCCGTCGCCGGCTACGCCGTGGACGCGCGAGTCGTCGAGTACTCCGCGCCGCTGACCGTCGAGGAAATCGTCGGTGGCGTTTTTTCGGCGATGAGCCCGGACCGGCTGCCCGCGCCGGAGGCGAGGCCGGCGTTCACCGAGCGCGTCCGGGACGCGGTGGCCCCGCACGGACCGCTGCGCGAGCGGGTCCGGGTCCGCCTCCTGACCGGAACCCGGTGAACCGGACGAACCGATCACGGAAGGCGAATACGTACCGGCCCCTGCTGTTCCGCTTATTGTTTCCCCGGGAGGCGGCGCGGATGCTCGCTGCGAGGCGCCGATCGCGCCGCCGTTCCCCGAGGAGTCCCCATGACCAGCAGGTTGAGAGCTGCCGTCGCCACCTTCTTCGTCGTGTTTTCGCTAGCGTTCGCCGTGGACGGAATCACGACCACGACCGTCCCGGCCGGTCCGGACTGCGTCCGGCCCTGCCACTTCTGAGCGAGCGTCCGCCTACACTTCCGGGATTTCGGCCGGGACCGGTTCGAAGGCGTTGCCGGTGGCGATCTTGGGCCGGGGCAGTTCGACCGGCTCGCCCGGCTTCGTCCGCCGATAGACCGCGGCGGTCGCTTCGGCGATCCGGCCCCAGTCGAAGTCCGCGGCCAGCCGGGACTGCGCGGCCCGCGCCCGCTCGGCCGCGGCGTCCGCGTCGGAGAGCACCGTCGTCACGGCGTCGGCCAGCGCGGCGACATCGCCGGGGCTGAATGCCAGGCCTGTCTCGCCGTGCACCACGACCTCGCCGAGCCCACCGGCCGTCGACGCCACGAGGGGCGCCTTCGCCGCGGCGGCCTCCAGCGCGACGATCCCGAACGGCTCGTACCGGCTGGGCAGCACCACGGCGTCGGCCGCGGCCAGCGCCGCCCGCAGATCGCGATCGGACAGGTGCCCGACGAAGTCGACGGCGCGCCGCACCCGCAGCTTCCGCGACTGCTCGACGAGCTCGTCGAAGTGTCGTCCTTTTCCGGCGACGACCACGCGCGTGCCGGGATGACGGCGCCGGATGCGGGGGAGCGCGGCCAGCAGGTCCTGCACGCCCTTCTCCCACTCGAGTCGTCCGAAATAGAGCAACAGCGGAGCCCCGGCCGGGCTGTAGACCTCGCGGGCGTGCGCGATCTCCGCGGCCGGCACCTGCCAGCCGCGTTCCTCGATGCCGTTGTGGATCACGGTGACGTCGTCGGCCTCGACCTCGAAGAGGTGCGCGACCTCCCGGCGCATGGCCTGCGAGCAGGTGATCAGCGCGTCGGCGCGGTTCGCCAGCCACCACTCGACCGAGTGAACCTGCTGGTTCAGCGGGTGCGACAGCCAGCCGGAGTGCCGCCCTGCCTCGGTCGCGTGGATCGTGCCGATCAGCGGCACCCGGGCGGCCTCGGCGATCGCGATGGCCGGATGCGCGACGAGCCAGTCGTGCGCGTGGACGACGTCGGGCTGCCAGGTGCGCAGCAGGTCCTGCGCGGCGCGGATCATGGCGTGCCCCATGGCCAGTGTCCAGGCGACAAGGTCGCGTTCGAAGGTCACGTGCATCGGGTCCTCGGCGACCCGGATGATCCGCACGCCCTCGACGACGCGGTCGGTGCGCGGGTGCGTCCCGGCGTCGGTGCCCGCGGCGTGCCGGCAGAGCACCACGACCTCGTGGCCCTGTCGGGACAGGTGGGTGGCGAGCGCGTGCACGTGCCGGGCCAGGCCGCCGATGGCCACTGGCGGGTACTCCCAGGACAGCATCAGCACACGCATGCGCAGAGGTTACTCGCGAGTCGGAAAAGGTCGACGGGCCCGTGGTGGCCCACCACGGACATCCTGGCTGAATGTGATGCTGATCACCAGGCGGTCGTCAGTGGCTGTCGACGGAACCGCGCCGGGGCGGTCCGAGCCGCCCCGGCAATCGGTCTCTCCGCGGGCGAATCGCAGGTCCCGGTCAGGACGGCAGCGCGGCTTCGATGGCCTTGACGACCATCTCGTCCTCCGGCTCGGTGCGCGGCCGGAACCGCGCCAGGACCTCGCCGTCGGCGCCGACGAGGAACTTCTCGAAGTTCCACTGGACGTCGCCCGCGGCGCCGTCGGCGTCGGCCGTCTTGGTCAGCTCCGCGTAGAGCGGGTGCCGGTCTTCGCCGTTGACGTCGATCTTCTGAAACAGCGGGAACGTGACGCCGTAGGTCGTCGAGCAGAACGTCTGGATCTCCTCCGCGCTGCCCGGTTCCTGCCCGGCGAACTGGTTACACGGAAATCCGACGACGGAGAAGCCCTGGCCGCCGAAGCGTTCCTGCAGCCGCTCGAGGCCGGAATACTGCGGGGTCAGGCCGCATTTCGACGCGACATTGACCACGAGCAGCGCCTGGCCGGCCAGCGACCCCAGCGAGCTGTCCTGCCCGTCGAGCGTCTTGACCGGGATTTCGTGGATCCCCATGAGGATGTGTCCCCTTTCAGTCGTGCTTCAGCGCCCGGGCGTCGAGGTGCCCGAACGGTCCGTCGTCGGCGCGGTAGGCGGCGGCGAGCTCTTCGGCTCGCGCGCGGTCGCCACGGCGCAGCAGCCCGGCCAGCGCGTCGAACCGCTCGGTGTGCACCTGGGCGCGGCGCCGCGCGTAGTCCGCGGCGGAGTCCTTCGTGACCATAAACGCCCAGTCGCTCTCCAGCGCCAGCATCGCTTCGGCCACGGCCTGGTCGGCAACGGTGTCCCGGGCCGTGGTGTCCAATCCGGCGACGAGGCCGAGGAGCCGCTCCTGCAACGCCGCGTTGGCGTCGACCATGTCCTTGACCTGCTCGCCGTCCCAAACACGCCAGTCCTTGCCGGAGCCCCACGACGACGAAGGCAGATCGATCGGCTCGCCGACGTGGCCGGCTTCCATCGCGCCCTTCAACGTCGTGACCCGCACTCCGGCTTCGGGCAGCGCGCGCAGCACGCCTTCCAGCCAGGCCGGTCCTTCGTGCCACCAGTGCCCGAACAGTTCCGTGTCGTAAGCGGCGACCACGAGCGCCTCGCGGCCGTGTTGCGCCTTCAACGAACGCAACCGCGTCACGACAGTCTCGACGAAGTCCTTGACGTGCAGCCCCAGCACGTCCGCGGCGAGCGCCGGGTCGTAGGGCGCCTTGTCCTGCGGCTCGACCGTCTTGCCGGTGACCCGCGACGCCTTGAGCCCCACCTCGTGCGCCCAGGTGTGGAAGTCGCGGTAGGCGGCGTGGCCGGGATAGCCGGCCTTCGGGGACCACACCCGGTAGGTGACCTCGAGATCCCGGCCGAAGGCGAGGACGTCGGTGCCGCCGACCGGCCGCGCGGCCCAGGTCGCCCCGCGCAGCGAAGGGCCGTCGACCAGGAACCGCCGCACGCCGGCGGCCGCGTAGTCGTTTTCCATGCCAGGCGCGTAGCCGCATTCCGGTGCCCAGATCCCCTCGGGCCGTGACCCGAGCCGCAGGGCTGTGTCGGCGAGCCCCGCGTTCAGCGCGAACTCGCGCACCCGCGGGTCGAGCAGCGGCTGGAACGGGTGCGCCAGCGGGCCACTGAGCAGCTCGATCGTCGATTTGTCGACCAACGACCGCAGGATGGGGGCGAAGCCGTGCCGCCACCGGGTGCCGAGTTCTTCGGCCGCGCGGACCGCGGTCCGGTGTTCGGCCGCGGCGAGCTCACGCAGGATCGGGTCACCGCGCCACAGCGTCGACGCGTGCTGGGCGCGCAGCTGCCAGTGGCCGAGCCAGTCGTGGAAGGCGCGGATGCTGTACGGGTCGTCGAGCTGCGCGGCGAGCACCGGCGTCACGCCGAGCGTCAGCACGTCACGGCGGCCTTCGGCGGCGAACCGTTCGAGGAGGTCGACCATCGGCAGGTAGGAATGCGCCCACGCCTGGTAGAGCCATTCCTCGCCGACCGGCCAGCTGCCGTGGTGCGGCAGCCACGGCAGGTGGCTGTGCAGGACGGCGCAGAACGTCCCCTCGTAGTCCGTCATCGGCGCACCGCCACGGCGACCAGGTCGAGGCTCGCGTCGATGTCGTCGCCGTGGATCTCGAACCCCGTGGCCTCGATCGCGGCGACGTCGGCGAGCAGCGCCGCCGGCCAGACGGCCTGCCCGGGCAGCTCACCCATGACGACGTCGAGCTGGGCGTCGATGATCGAACCGCCGTACCGCTCGTCGAGGGCACGCACGGCGTCGCCGTGGCGCAGCCCGTGCAAGGTCTCGACGCCGAAGCCGGCGTTGGTGAGCAGCTCCGCCAGCTCCGACGGCGCCAGCTCCCGGGTGTGGAACGGGTTCAGCGGCGTGTCGCTGTCCGGGGTGAAGGTCAGCCGGTTCGGCGTCGTGACCAAAAGCCGGCCACCCGGCTTCAGCACCCGGTGGCACTCCGCCAGGAAGCCGTCCTGATCCCACAAATGCTCGATGACCTGGAAGTTGGCCACGACGTCGACCACGCCGTCCCGCACCGGGAGGAACGCGAGGTTCGCTCGCGCGACGTCGATTTCGGGGTAGCGGCGGGCGACGTGCTCGGTGGTCAGGACGTCGTAGTCCAGCGCGAGCACCCGGTGGGCCGTGGTGGCCAGGAGCCCGGCTCCGTAGCCCTCGCCGCAGCCGGCCTCGAGCACTGTCGCGTCTGCGCAGTGGGGGAGCAGGGCGACGTACGCGGCTTCGTGACGACGGAACCAATAGTTCTCCTCGGCGATGCCGGGGACGGTTCGTTCGCCGGTCAGGTGCAGCGCCTCGGCCCGGGTGGCTGGGGTGGTCACCTCCGCGACCCTAGCGGGTGTCACGCCCGGCCCCGCCGTCTCGTTCCGTGGTCATGCAACGGACCATCACCCGCGTACTGCTCGTCGTCTTCGGCTTGGTCGAGGCCGTGGTCGGAATTTGGCCACTGGTGTCGCCCACCGGGTTCTACCAGGACTTTCCCGGCTTCCGCGCGGGCTGGGTGTCGATGGACGGCGCGTTCAACGAGCACCTTCTGCGCGACTTCGGCGGCCTCAACCTGGGGCTCGCGGCCCTGCTGATCGGAGCCGCCGTGATCGGCACCACAGCGGTCGCGCGGCTCGCCGCCGTCTCGGCACTGCTGTTCGGCGTGCCGCACTTCGGCTACCACCTCGGCCACGTCTCGCACTTCGAGCGGATCGACCAGATCCTCATCGTCGCGTCGACCGGGCTCGGAGTAGTGCTGCCGCTGGCGCTCCTGCTGCTTCCCGGACGGCGGGTCAGCCCACCGGCGATACCGTGATGCCGAGCGAACCGGGCCCGAGGTGCGCACCGATGACCGTGCTCGCTTCGACGACCATGCTCTCGGCCATGGCGGGCACCCGGCGTTCGATCTGCCTGCCGATCTCGAGGTCGTGGTCGCTGGCGCCGAACCGGGTGACGGCGATGTCGGCGCGGAAACCGCCGGACTTCTTCACCGCGAGGTCCACCATCTTGGCCAGCGCCCGCCGCGTGCCGGGGACGCGGGCCAGCGGCGCGACCTCGCCGTCCTTGACCGTGAGCAGCGGCTTGATCGAAAACGCGCTGCCGAGCATCGCCTGCGCGGCGCCGATCCGGCCGCCCCGGCGGAGGTACTCCAGCGTGTCGACGTAGATGAACTCGGTGCTCGTGGTGCACCGGCGTTCGGCGGCTTCGATGACGCGCCCGGCGTCCGCGCCGGCCGCGGCCGCGCGTGCCGCGGACACCGCGGCGAAGCCCAGGCTCATCCCGGTGGTGCGGCTGTCCAGGATGTGCACCGGGATGCGGACCTGCTGGGCGGCCTCCCGCGCCGCCCGGACGGTGTCGGACATGCGGCCGGAGATGTGGATGCTGACGATGGCGGTCGCGCCCGAGGCCGCCGCTTCCTGGTAGGTCCAGAAGAACGCCCCCGGGTCCGGGGGCGCGGTGGTGATCGTCTGCCCCGCTCTCATCGCGTCGATCACCTCGCCGCGGTCGAACCGGTTTTCGTCGTCGAAGTGGCTGCCCAGGTTCAGCTGGATCTGGACGACCCCGATGGCCCAGCGGGCGGCGACGGGGCCGGGAAGGCAGGAGCTCGAGTCGGTGATGACGGCGATGCGCGCGGGCATGGTGCCGGAGGCTAACCCTTATCGACCTACCGGTAGTAGGCCGTGGTTGGTCCGATCGGACGAACGGTGTTTCGGGTGAGGTAACCGGTCAACTACTGGGACGATCGTTCCGGTAAATTGCTCATCCAGGTGAATGGCGTCACCTCGACGGGTCCTGCGCCCCGATTGGCCCTAATCTACCGGCCAGTAGAGCACTGTCCCGTGGTCGTCCGCGGGCCACGAACCGGGAGGTCGAAGCAGACCCATGACCAACATCGTCGTCCTGGTCAAGCAGGTACCGGACACCTACTCGGAGCGGAAGCTCAACGGGTCCGACCACACCCTTGACCGCGAATCCGCCGACGCCGTGCTCGACGAGATCAACGAGAAGGCCGTCGAAGAGGCGCTGAAGATCAAGGAAGCCGGCGAGGGCGAGGTCACCGTGATCTCGGTCGGCCCGGACCGCGCGACCGACGCCATCCGCAAGGCCCTGTCCATGGGCGCCGACAAGGCCATCCACGTGTCCGACGCGGCACTGCACGGCTCCGACGCGATCGCCACCGCCAAGGTGCTCGCCGCCGCGATCTCGAAGGTCGAAGGCTTCGACCTGATCATCGCCGGCAACGAGTCCTCCGACGGCCGCGGCGGCGCCATCCCGGCGATCCTCGCCGAACTGCTCGGACTGCCGCAGGTCACCTACGCGCGCGAGGTCACGGTCGAGGGCACGACCATCAAGGCCGTCCGCGAGACCGAGGACGGCCTCACCCGTCTCGAGGCGACCCTGCCCGCGGTGGTGAGCGTCGGCGAGAAGATCAACGAGCCGCGCTACCCGTCGTTCAAGGGCATCATGGCCGCGAAGAAGAAGCCGGTCGAGACGTTCACCATCGCCGACCTGGGCATCGACGCGGGCGAGGTCGGCCTCGCCAACGCGTGGTCGACCGTGACCGAATCCTCGCCCAAGCCGCCGCGCACCGCCGGCGAGAAGGTCGAAGACGAGGGCGACGGCGGCACCAAGGTCGCCGAGTACCTGGTCGGCCAGAAGCTCATCTGACAACGGCTCTTCGAGGAGGAAGTTAGAACCATGGCTGAAGTACTCGTCCTCGTCGACCACGTCGACGGTGAGGTCAAGAAGGTCACGCTCGAGCTGCTGACCGCCGCCCGCGCGCTCGGTGAGCCGTCGGCCGTCGTCGTCGGCCCGACCGGCACCGCCGCCAAGGCGAAGCAGGCGCTGGCCTCGCACGGCGCCGCCAAGGTGTATGTCGCGGAAGGCGACGACGCCGCGAACTACCTGGTCACGCCCAAGGTCGACGTGCTCGCCGCGCTGGCGCAGCAGGCGTCCCCGGCCGCCGTCCTGGTCACCGCCAGCGGCGAGGGCAAGGAGGTGGCGGCCCGCCTGGCCGTGCGCCTGGGCTCCGGCCTGATCTACGACGCCGTGGGCGTCAACAGCGACGGCATCATCGACCAGTCCATCTTCGGTGGCGCGTTCTCGGTCAAGTCCAAGTCCGCGAAGGGCGCGCCGGTCGTCTCCATCCGCCCGGGCGCGGTCGAGGCCGAGCCTGCCGAGGGCGCGGCGGCCGAGGAGACCGTCGAGCTCCCCGCCGTCGACGCGGCGAAGGCGACGCGCATCACCGGCGTCGAGCCGGTCACCGGCGGTGACCGTCCCGAGCTGACCGAGGCCTCGATCGTGGTCTCCGGTGGCCGCGGCGTGGGTTCGGCGGAGAAGTTCGACGTCGTCGAGAAGCTGGCCGACTCGCTCGGCGCGGCCGTCGGCGCCTCGCGCGCCGCCGTCGACTCCGGCTACTACCCGGCGCAGTTCCAGGTGGGCCAGACCGGCAAGACCGTGTCGCCGCAGCTGTACATCGCGCTCGGCATCTCCGGGGCGATCCAGCACCGCGCCGGCATGCAGACGTCGAAGACGATCATCGCCGTCAACAAGGACGCGGAGGCGCCGATCTTCGAGATCGCCGACTTCGGCATCGTCGGCGACCTGTTCAACGTCGCGCCGCAGCTGACCGAAGCGGTCGCGAAGCGCAAGGGCTGATTCCCAGCCTTCAGAAGGGCCTTCCGGGACCTCCCGGAAGGCCCTTCGTGCGTTCTCCGGACCTGAGAGGAGCCTGAGAACCCGCAATTAACTGAACGTGCACTAATCGGTCATCGGATGGCACTCTCCGCGGCTTCCTCCGCGCAGGTAAACCTTGACCATGACGACGTCACAGCTCCTCGTCAGCACTGATCAGGCGGGTGCCGAGCTCGCCGCGGACGCTCCCCGGTACTCCCTTCTCGTCGCCCACGCGAACGAAGAAGTGGTCGCCGCGCAAAAACTGCGTCACCGGGTTTTCGCCGAGGAGATGGGCGCGCGGCTGCACTCGCCGATCGCCGGTCTCGACGTCGACGAGTTCGACGAGTTCTGCGATCACCTGGTGGTCCGCGACGACAACACCGGCGACATCGTCGGCTGCTACCGGATGCTGCCACCGGAGCGCGCCGCCCAGGCCGGGAAGCTGTACGCCGACAGCGAATTCGACCTGAGCGCTTTGGATGGGCTCCGGCCGTCCCTGGTCGAAACCGGCCGGTCGTGCGTGCACCCGGACCACCGCAGCGGCGCTGTCGTCAGCCTGGTCTGGGCCGGTATCGCCCGCTACATGCTGCTCTCCGGCCACCGCTACCTCGCCGGCTGCGCCTCCGTCCCCCTGGTGGAAGGCGGCTCCTTCGCCGCCGGTGTGTGGGACGTCCTGCGCACCAAGCACTATTCGGACGAGGCCACCCGCGTCTCGCCCCTGATCCCCTGGGAGTCGTCCGGCATCGAGCGTCCGGCACGGGCCACCTTGCCGCCGCTGATCAAGGGCTATGTCCGGCTCGGCGCCAAGGCCTACGGGCCGCCGGCGCTCGACGCCGACTTCGGCGTCGCGGACTTCTTCGTCGTGCTGGACCTGCACAACGTCGACGAGCGGTACCTGAGGTTCTTCCTCGGGGTCCAGCTATGAGCCACGCCTGGATGCCGTCCTCGCCGTGCGGCGACGGCTGCCTCACCGCCGACGACCCGGTTGTCGGCCTCCCACGCAGGATCCTGCGTTTCACAGCGGCGGTCTTCGCCGTTCTCGCGGCGCTGCTGTCGACGCCGTTGCTGCTGGTGACGCCGGGCCGGGAGCGGCTGCTCCGGCTGATCTTCCGCGGCGCCCTGCGCGCGTTCGGCGTCCGGCTGGACATCCGGGGTGGCGCCGATTTCCTGACCGCCCCGGCCGGCCGTGGTGCCCTGGTGGTCAACAACCACATCTCGTGGCTGGACATCGTGGCGATCAACGCGCTCCGCCCGATGCGCGCGCTGGCCAAGAAGGAGATCGCGGGCTGGCCGGTGCTGGGCGGCCTGGTCCGCCGCGGCGGCAGCATCTTCCTGGACCGGGAGCGTCTGACGACGCTGCCCGCCACGATGGCCGAGCTGGCTGCGGCGCTGCGCACGGGTTCGCTGGTGAGCGTGACGCCGGAGGGCACCACGTGGTGCGGCTTGGCGTCTGGCCGCTTCACGACGGCGACGTTCCAGGCGGCCATCGACGGCGGCGTCCCCGTACGCCCGATCGCACTGAGGTATCGCCTCGCCGACGGCCGCGAGACCAGCCGTCCGGCGTTCATCGGCCCGGAGTCGTTGATCGCTTCGCTGCGCCGGGTCGCGGCTTTGCGCGGCCTGGTGCTGGAGATCCACGTCTGCCCGGAGATCGCCCCGGGCCGCGCGGAGAACCGCCGCGAACTGGCTGCCCTCGCCGAAGCGGCCGTCCACTCCGCACTGGGCACGGTGCAGATCCCGGTCCAGCAACGACGCCGGGCCCCACGAGGGCAGAAGGCGCCACTGGCTTCGCCTCCCGCGAAGTGATCCGGGCCCTGTCGCCGCGATCCGGCGACAGGCCCGGGTTGACTTCGGCTTGCTCTCCGGGCGGGGGGTCGGGTCCCGTTCAGCCGAGGCCTTGCCGAACGTCTACCGAGCGAGTCGAGCTGTTCGACGTGGTCACGACGTGTTCGGGCAGCTGCCCGCCCGAGAGCGTTCGGTGCCGGTCAGCCCTTCGAGGAGCCACCAAGACCGCTCGGCCTCAGATCAACCAGCCGAAGAAAGTGCACGCAACCCGCTGCGCTCGCCCAGACTGAACGGCGCAGCGGCCCGCGTCCCGCGGACATCCGCGACGCTCAGCCGACGGCGATCGTCAGCTTCCCGCCGGGGTGCCCACCCTCGCTTTCGACCTGCGCCGCGGCCGCCTCGGCGAGCGGATAGCTCCTGCCCTGCGCGACGCGGACCCCGCGCTCGGTGACCCAGCCGGCGATTTCGGTCAGCACTTCGCGCGTCTGCTCACCCATGCTGGTGAACGGGATGCCCAGCTCGAAAGCGGCGCCGTCGGCGATGGTGATGATCCGGTCCTTCGTGCCCCGCAGCTCGACCGACGCCGGCAGCACACCGCGGCCGGCGGCGTCGAAAACGGCGTCGACCGGCCCGGACACGACCTCGCGGACGCGCTCCAGCCAGCCGTCGCCGTAGAGCACGGGAACGACGCCCAGCGACTTCAGGTCGTTGAGGCTCCGGCTCCCGCCGGTGCCGATGACGGTCAGGCCCCGCGCGACGGCGAGTTGAGCGGCGAACCGGCCCACGGTGCCGCTGGCGCCGTGGATCAGCAGCGTTTCGCCCTCGCGGACACCGAGTAGTCCGAGAGCGCGAAGCGCCGTCTCTCCGGCGACCGGCACCGCCGCCGCGTCCGCCCAGGAAAGGGCCGCCGGCTTCGGCGCGACCGTCTTCGCCAACGCGTACTCGGCGTAGGCGCCGGTTTCGGACCAGCCGAACACGTCGTCGCCCACGGCGAAGTCCGCGCCCTCACCGACGGCGTCGACGACCCCGGCGACCTCCAGACCGGGGATTTGCTGGAAGGGGGCCTGGAGGTTCTGCTGCATGGCGCCGCTGCGGATCTTCCAGTCGATCGGGTTCACCCCGGCGACCCGGACGCTCAGCCGCACCTGCCCGGGGCCGGGCTCCGGGACCGGCACCTCGGACAGCTGCAGGACGTCCGGTCCGCCGTAAGCGGAGAAGGTGATCGCTCGCATGATTTCTCTGCGCTCCTTCGTGGGGGACTTGCATGGTCGAATGTCCTCCCCGGCGAGTCAACTCGCCCGGCGGCCCCGCCGAACCGCCCGGACGAGCAGTGTTCACTAGCCGGACGAGCAGGCCGCCGGATCGTGGACCCGCCTACGTTGGACGCCATGGACGCTTCCTGGTCGGATCCGCGACACGTGCTGGACGTCGTCGAGCGGACGCTGTCGGCGCCGCGGCCCCAGCTGCTCAGCCGGTTCTCCGCCGAGCTGGGAAAGCTGATCCCGCACCGCGCTGCCGCGATGCAGACAGGGGACTGCCCCCGCAGCCCGCTCAAGGTCGTCGGGGACGAGGCGATCGCCCGCGCCGTGACGAGCATCGAGCTCCAGCACCTGGGCGACCGCAGCGAGCCGGGCAAGGCTCTGGTGGTGGACGGCGTGCTCGGCGGCGTCGAGCGCCGTCTCGTCCTGCTGGCGTCGGCGCCGGTCGTCGGCAGGGGCGCCGTGCTCGCGGTGGTGCCCGAGGACGCGGAGCCGCCGTCGGCCGAGCTGGAGCTGGCCGCTCAGCTGTGGCACATCCTCAGCACGGACGCCGGCCGGCGCGCGACGGACCCGAGCCCGGACATCCTGGCCGGGAGCCTCGCCGCGGCTTCGGCGCGAGCCCAGGTGATCACCGACCTCGGCCAGGCTCACGCGACGACCCTGGCCACGATCCTGGCTGTGCTGCGCTCCGGACGGCTCTCCGACGTCGGCGCCCGCCGTACCGCGGTCGACCTCGCCGCCGGCGCGCTGCTCGACCTCAAAGGTGTCGTCGACCGCGACCACGCCGTGTCCTCAGAACAGGCGGAGGCGGCCTTCGCAGTACTCAAGACCCAGCTCGCGGACCTGGTACGGCACACCGAGGTCGACGTCGACCTCGTCGACCCGGTCGGCGACGCGTCCCTGCCGCAGGACATCGCGCACACCGCGCGGACCCTGACTCGCGGCCTCGTGCTCGCCGCCGTGGGCCGTCCGGCGACCACGCGACTGCGGGCCTCCTGGCGGCTGGACGGATCGGTCCTGCGGATCACGGTCCGCGACGACAGCCCCGAGGTCGCCGACGCGATCCCGGCCAGAGGCCTGACCGACCGGCTCACGACGCTCGGCGGCCACTGGGAGGTCGACGCGGTCCCCGGCTGGGGCACGACGATCACCGCCGTCCTCCCGCTCGGCGTGGCCGAACCGCCGGAGCTGCGTCCTCTCGACCGGCTCAACCCGCGCGAGCTCGAGGTCCTGTCAGGCATCGCCCAAGGCCTGCGCAACCGGCAGATCGCCGAACATCTGCAGCTCAGCGAGCATACGGTCAAGTTCCACGTCCGCAACATCCTGGACAAGCTGGACGTCAGCTCATGCGGCGAGGCCGCCGCGCTGGTCCGCGACCTGCCACTCGAGCCGGTGGCGCGCCGCTCGGCCTGACCAGCTTGACCTCCACTGTGCTGGAGAGTGCAGGCTGCTGATCATGGCATCGACGATCGACTCGGCACCTCGTCGCCGAAGTGTGCTCTGGAGTCCGGAACACCGGCTGACCACGGTCGCGCTGCTGCTCGTGGTCACGTTGGTCGCGTTCGAGAACATGGGCGTCGCGACGGCGATGCCGACCCTGGTCGCCGACCTCCACGGACTGTCACTCTATTCGTGGCCGTTCACGATCTTTCTGATTTCGAGTGTGGTCGCGACGGTGCTGTCCGGCCGGATCGGCGACCGCCGCGGCCCTGCGCCGGCATTGCTCACGGGACCAGCGCTGTTCGCGGCTGGTCTGATCGTCGCCGGGACGGCGGGTGGAATGCCGGTCTTCCTCTTCGGCCGCGCACTGCAGGGCTTCGGCTCCGGGCTGCTCCTGGTTTCGGTCTCGCTCCTGATCGCACTGACGTTCACCGACCACGAACGCCCGGTGATCTACGCCGCGAACGCCGCCGCCTGGGTCCTGCCCGCGGTCATCGGGCCTTCGGTCGCCGGAGTCGTGACTGTCAGTGCCGGCTGGCGTTGGGTCTTCCTCGGCCTGGTCCCGCTGGTGGTGGTCGGCGTGATCATGCTGGTCGTGGTCGTCCGGCGCTTGCCGGCTCACACGCCAGCCACGGGCGGTCGCCGCGCGAGCGTCCCCCAAGCGATCATCGTCGCGCTGGGAGTCGCGGCATTGACCTGGGCGGCCCAGCACCAGTCGCTCCTGGCTCTCGGCTACGGCACGGTGGGGCTCGTGGCCCTGGGGTACGCCCTGCGGACGCTGCTGCCGGTCGGGACGTTGACCTCCCGCCCCGGCCTGCCGACGGTCGTAGCCGCTCGCGCCCTGATTGCCGGGGCTTACGCGGGGATGGAGGCGTACTTGCCTCTGACGATGAGCGCGGTCCACGGCTACAGCCCGGCTCTTGCCGGCCTGCCGCTGACGATCACGGCCTTGGGCTGGTCCGCGGCCTCGGCAGCGCAAGGCCGCTACCTCAGCTGGTCAAGGGAGGCATCCCTGCGCACCGGGTTCTGGCTGGTCGCGGTCGGTCTCGCCGGCTTCGGCCTGGTGTCGCAACCGTGGTTCCCCGGCTGGCCGGCGTTCGTGGCCTGCGCCATGGGCGGTGCCGGCATGGGCATCGCGATGCCCGCGATCTCCGTCCTGCTGCTCCGCTACTCGCCGGAAGGTGAGCGCGGGTTCAACACCTCGGCAATGCAGCTCGCGGACTGGGTGGGCTCAGCGCTGCTCATCGGCTTGGGCGGTGTCCTGCTCGGTGTGGTCGGTTCGGTTCTCGACCCCTCGCCGGCGATGGCCCTGCTCACGATGGCCTTGGTCGCGCTCGCGATGCTGGGCGTCCGGCTGACCGGACGATGGCCGTCAAAGGTGTGACAGCCCACTTCGAGGACCAGGGTGGGCTTCGTCACGCGCCGGAGCGGACTACCCTGAAGAGGCGATGACCTATCTCGACCACGCGGCGACCACTCCGATGTTGCCGGAAGCCATAGCGGCGATGACCGAGGCGCTGTCCACCGTGGGCAACGCCTCCGCCCTGCATTCTTCGGGCCGCCGGGCCCGGCGGATGGTCGAGGAAGCCCGCGAAACCATCGCTGAAGCTCTTGGCGCTCGTCCCTCCGAAGTGATCTTCACTGGCGGTGGCACCGAGAGTGACAATCTCGCGATCAAGGGCATCTACTGGGCCCGCCAGGAGGAGCAGGAGCAGCGTCGTCGCATTCTGTGCGGGGCCGCGGAGCACCACGCTGTGCTCGACACCGTCGAATGGCTCGAAGCTCACTGCGGTGCCGAGGTCGTTCTCCTCGACGTGGACGGTGCGGGGCGGGTCTCGCCTGAGGTCCTCCGTGCCGCCATCGCCGCGGATCCCGAAACCGTGGCGATGGCGACCGTGATGTGGGCGAACAACGAGGTCGGCACGATCAATCCGATCGCTGACCTCGCTGCGGTCTGTGCGGAGTTCGATGTCCCTTTCCACACCGACGCGGTTCAGGCTGTCGGTGCCATCCCGGTCGACTTCGCGGCCAGCGGCGCCGCTGCGCTCACCCTCACCGGACACAAGCTCGGCGGCCCATTCGGCGTGGGCGCACTTTTGCTGGGACGCGATGTGACCTGCGTGCCCCTTTTGCATGGCGGAGGTCAGGAACGCAACGTCCGTTCTGGCACCCTGGACGTCCCCGCGATCGTGGGTTTCGCGGCTGCTGTCAGAACCAGCGTCGCGGCCCGTGATGAATACGCGAAGCGCGTCGAGGATCTCCGCGATGGGCTGATCGAGGTTATCCAGCGCGAAGTACCCGACGCCGTTCTCAACGGCGGAGACGGCGAGCGGCTGCCCAGCCACGCCCACTTCACATTCCCCGGGTGTGCCGGCGACAGCCTACTGATGCTGCTTGACGCCAAGGGCATCGAGTGTTCGACCGGGTCCGCCTGCACGGCAGGTGTCGCCGAGCCGAGCCACGTACTGCTCGCCATGGGCGCCGACCCGGCAGCCGCCCGTGGCTCCCTTCGTTTCTCTCTCGGCCACACGTCCACCGCCGCGGACATTGCGGCAGTGGCTGCCGAGATCGGTGGCGTCGTCATGCGAGCCCGGCAGGCCGGACTCGCCGGAATGCGCAAGCAGACCCAGAAGCAAGAGGTGTGAGGCAATGCGGGTTTTGGCCGCGATGAGCGGAGGAGTCGACTCGGCGGTCGCCGCGGCACGTGCGGTCGACGCCGGGCACGATGTCGTCGGCGTGCATCTGGCGCTGTCGGCCAAACCGGGGACCTTGCGGACCGGCTCGCGCGGATGTTGCACGATCGAAGACTCCCACGACGCCCGGCGGGTCGCTGACATCCTCGGGATTCCTTTCTACATCTGGGATTTCGCCGAGCGCTTCACCGAAGAGGTCGTCGAGACCTTCGTCGGCGAGTACGCCGCCGGACGCACCCCTAATCCGTGCGTCACGTGCAACGAGAAGATCAAGTTCGAAGCACTTCTCGAAAAGGCGATGGCGCTCGGATTCGACGCCGTCGCGACAGGTCACTATGCGCGCCTCTCGGTGGTAGACGGTGTGCCTGAGCTGCGTCGCAGTGCGGACAGCGGCAAGGACCAGTCGTACGTCCTCGCCTCCCTCACGGCGGAGCAGCTCAGCCACGCCATGTTCCCCCTCGGCGACTCGTGGAAGACCGACGTGCGAGCCGAGGCGGAGCGGCGAGGCCTGTCCGTCGCCAACAAGCCGGACAGTCACGACATCTGCTTCATTCCTGACGGCGACACCAAAAAGTTCCTGGAGAACCGGCTGGGACAGCGTCCCGGCGAGCTCGTGGACGCCGAGACTGGTGCGGTCCTCGGACAGCACACCGGGGTGCACGGGTTCACGGTCGGTCAGCGCAAGGGCCTGGGGATCCACGCCCCGGCGCCGGACGGCCGTCCCCGGTACGTCTTGTCGCTCGAACCGGTGTCGGGCTCGGTAAAGGTCGGTTCCGCGTCCGGGCTCGGCGTCAAGGTGATCGATGCTGATCGCGCGATCTGGCCCAGCGGCCGGCCCCTGACCGAGCCGACCGAGTGCATCGTGCAGGTCAGGGCCCACGGCGGCATCGTCGATGCGGTCGCCGACGTGGACTCCGACACCATGACAGTGCACCTGCGTGAGCCGCTGCGGGGCGTCGCCCCGGGCCAGGTCGTCGTGCTCTATCGCCCGGATCCCGAAGCTGGGGACGTCGTCTTGGGCAGTGCGAAGATCTCCGGTACCCGCTGACCACCGGTCAATTTCGTGGCGTCTTGAGGATTCGGTTAGGCCGCCGGCGAGCCGGGTTCAGCGACGGTGGCGCTGTCGAATGCACCTGTCCGGCAGGCGTCGCGACGTTCACAGTGCCGTCTGAGGTGACCTCGTAGTCCCAGCCAGGCTGCCCCTTCAGCCTGCGGTGCCGCGAGCAGTAGGTGACCGGCTGATCTTCGGTTCCTTCGGCCGCGCCCTTCGTTCGAGTCGCTTCGATCCCGCAATTCTGTGCGGGCCGCGTGCAACCGGGTTGCCGGCACTCCTGGTCTCGGACCCGGATGAACTCGTCCGCCTTGAGCGGGTAGCGCGTCGGAGAAAGCTCGATCGCCTGGCCAGTGCGTGGGTCGGTGAGGACCCGTCGCAGCGTCGTGTCGGGTCCGCCGATGATGTGGCGGGCGACTGCGGCCGCGATGGGGCCGCGACCGGCCAGGGCTGCAGGGGATTCGTTGAGGTTGAGGTAGGTGGCCAGATCGATGTGCAGGAACACCTCGGTGCGTTCGTTCGGTCCACCCGTCCCGCTGAGCAGCAGATCCATGGCCACGTCCGCCCGGAGCTGGTCCAGTGTTCGCGGCTCGTCCGGCGTCTTCAACGCTCGAGCGGCCCGGTCGATGCGGGCGTAGGCGGCGGTCGCCTTCTCGGTGGGTGCGTTGTTAACCGACAAATGGGTCACGCCGGTGTCCTGGTGGTGCAAGGTGAATCGCCGCTCGACGAACTTTCGCTCAGTGCGGAGCGCGGCACCTTCCGGATCGACCTTCGCCGCTGCGTAAGCCGCGGCCCGGCGGACCTGGGTGGCGTTCCGGCCCGAAACCCGGTCCTCGAGCGCCGCATCGACGACGCTTACATGATCTCCTGACAGCCATGCCGTCGCATCCGTGACCTTCATGGCGCGATAGAGGTCGAGTCTGCCGTCGTCCATGAGATTGAGCATGCGCGGGAGACGCGCGATCAAGGCGTTGGCCGCGGAAACGATCGCGCTGGCACGGTGTTCCGTTATCGACAAGGCCAACGCTACTTCCGAAGACGCGCTGGGCGCCCGTCTCCGACGCACGCTCAGGTCGGCGATCGCTCTCAGCTGAAGGGCTTGCAGCTTGGAAATCTCGGCGTCGGTGTCGCGGATGAGATCGATGACCTGGTCGTCTTTCATGCGCTGCAACGTGTCCGGCTCGGCCCGGACCGATTGCAGCATGAATGGGAGGTTGTAGTCGGTGTCAGTTGCAGGGACAAGCTTGTGGGCTGGTTGTGAAGGTGCCATGAGTCCGACCGTACGGCGGCCCACGAGGAAAGTCACCGGGATTCGATGGAAAGGGTGGTAGAAGGGAGCGAACGGTCCGTTCGCGCCCATCGGGACTTGACGTGCCCCCATTCATTGGGAATTGTTCGCGTGCGTGGGCGTCCACGTTGCTGTCCCGGGAGGAGGTTTGGCAAGAGAAGTGTCCGAAATGGACAGACTTGATCCGGCGGTGAGCCGGCGACATCGGTGCTCAGAGCTTGAGCTTGAATCCCGTGTGGCTCGGTGCGAATCCGAGGCGCTCGTAGAATCGGTGCGCTTCCGTCCTGGAGATGTCCGACGTGAGTTGCACGAGGGAGCACCCGCGTCGTCGCGACTCGTCGATCGCCCACTCCATGATGCCGGTGCCGAGCCCGGAGCCCCGGTGATCGGCGCGGATTCGCACGGCCTCGATCTGCCCGCGAAGCGAGCCACGTCGGGCCAGGCCGGGAATGATCGTCAGCTGCAAGGTTCCGACTGGCTCGTCCTCGGAGACGGCAACCACCAGGAGCTGATTCGGGTCCGAGTCGATTTGGTCGAAGGCGCGCAAGTACGGATCGAGGTTGCCGGGATCGTCCCGGGTCGCGCCGAGTTGGTCGTCTGCCAGCATGTGCACGATCGCGCCGATGTCGTGACGTCGTGCCCTGCGAATGGTGTAGCCGGTCACGGCGCCAGTATCACAGGGCTCGGGTGAATCCTTGGTAGCTGTGTTCGAAGCCGAAGCGTGCGTAGAAGTCTTGCAGGTCACCGCGGGCGAGGCCGGAATCCAAGTGCAGGCGGGTGCAACCTCGCCGGCGGGCTTCGTCGATGCCCCACGTCAGGAGCGCGCTCGTCACGCCGCGCCGGGCGGCGCGGATGCCCTCCAGCAGTCCACGGGTGGCGCCTTCCCATGCGAGGCCCCGCAACACGGTCAGTTGTGCGGTGCCGGCGACACCGTTGTCGTCCTCGGCTACGACGAGCGTCACGTGAGGGGTATTCATGAGTTCGCCGAGCGCGGCTGCCAGCGGCTCCCCCGGTGCGCCGAACAGGCGTACGAGCGCCTCGATGTCCGTTGCCCGGGCACGTCTGATGACATCCATTGCGCCCAGTATGCAGGAAGCGGGGCGACGATCGTAACTGCCGCGAGCTGCTGCCCACGGTGGCTCGCTGTGTGTCCTTCAGACCATCGTGTAATGCCGAACCCTGTCGACGACCTGGGCGTTCAGTTTCCCTTGCGATACCAGCAGGTCGAGGTGGGCCGCGGTTTCCAGCACCGCCAGCATCTGGTTGAACGAGTCCATTTCGGACAGCTTGCGGTTGCGGCGGGTCCAGCCGATCCGGTGCGCGACTTCGTACGCGGTGCTCGCGCCGGCCGCGATCTGGGAGCCCGTCGTCTCGAGTCGTTGCCGATGATGTTCCAGCAGCTCGTCGACCCGGGTATGCACACTTTCGGCCACTGGTCCGTGCGCGGGAAGCAGGCGGCGATCCGGCATTGCGCGCACCAGGCGCAGCGAGCCGATGAAGTCGTTGAGCGGCAACTCAGCCGGCACGGGCTGGAATCCGATCGAAGGCGTGATGTGCGGCAGCACGTGGTCACCGGAGAACAACAGGTCGGCGGTGGCATCGACGAAGACGACATGTCCCGCGGTGTGCCCGGGCGTGGCGACGACCTCGAACTCGCGTCCGGGCAGGATCGGCCGCCGGCCCGATGTCAGCCATTCGTCGGGCGCTTCCCAGAGGTCGGCTTCCGTGTGCCGCCGGTTCGTGCCGAACTCGCGAGCCAGCGCTTCGACGACGTCGCCGGCGCCGGCCTGGAACAACAGATCGACCTGTGCCTCCATGGGCAGGCGGTCGGGATTGCCCGAGGCTTTGAGCGACGGCTCTTCGTCCTGGCCCAGGGCGATCTTCGAGCCGAATTCGCGGCGGAGGACCACAGCTTGCGAATAGTGGTCACGGTGCACGTGGGTGACCAGGAACTCGCTGACGTCGGCGAGCTCGGCGCCGATCCCGCCGAGGGCGTTCGCGAGCTGCTGCCGGGCCACCGCCAGTGCCCAGCCGGAGTCGACCAAGACCAGCTTCTCGCCGTCGGTGACCGCGTAGACGTTGACCGCACGCAGGGCGTCGTTGGGCAAGGGCAACGGAATCCGGTAGACACCGGCGGAGACCTCGTAGATCCCGGGCTCGGTCCAGTTCCTGTCGCTGCTTTCCGGCAACGGTTCCACGGTGACCTCCGTCCCGGCGAGACTGCGGCGTCCCGGCCTTTCTTCACCCTGAGCCGTGCCGGGCCCGCTGTCCACCTGGAGAAGATGAGACGCCGGTCACTCGATCAGTCGGTGTCCTGTTTCAGGGCGGTGTCGATCGTGAGGGCCGCGGCGACCACCATGCTGGCGAGCGGATCCGGAAGCGGGTTGGGGATCTCCACGACGTAGTTGTCCGCCGTGGTGAAGGCGGCTTTGAGGAATCCGCCCCACGTCTTGGTCACCCGGGCGACCTCGGTGCCGGCGTGGTCGCGAATCGAGAAGTTCCAGGCACGCCAGTTCTCGGCGAAGATCCCGCCGACCGGGCGGCCGTCGACGACGAAGCCGAACCGGATCTTCCCGAAGACGTTCTCCTGGACGATTTCGCCGATCGGGGTCTCGTCGGCCCTCGTGACGAGGAACCGCGACTTGAACACCTTCGCGGGCCGGGTGACCTTGAGGACGGTGCTGTGGTTGGCGTCGCGGACCTCGAACTTGTGGGTCAGGAACTGGTCGTAGCTGGTGAGGAGCCGGATCGCCTTCTTCAGCGTGCTCTGGCCGACCTCGACGACCCCGCCCAGCCGGTTCCCGTGCTGGTCGAAGACGCCGAACTCGTTGGCCATCTCGATCAGCTTGGCGCGCTGGTTGACCACCAGGACCGGTTCGGTGAACAGAGTTCCGCCGCCGTTGCGCGCCCCTCCGCGGCCGCGTGTCGCGCGGTTGACCTGGTCCTGGATCCGGGCCGGGTCGTGGGGGCGCTCGATGTCCAGCTCGATCGGCTCGGAGTCGCTCGGTGGTGCGGACTGGTAGGCCGGCCGGGTGTTGTCGGTCCAGCCCTGGCCGTCCCACCATCGGTGCAGACGGGGATCCCGCGCGTCGGGATACCAGCCCGGTTGTGGTGGCGAACTCGTCATGGCGGATCAGCCTATCCGCGGAGACCTGTTCGTGGTGCCTCCAAACGGAAATGCGGTGAATGTCCGCATCCCGGTGGCCTGGTGCGGCAGCCCGGTCGCCGCCGTCGGTGGCCGGTCGACCAGAATCGGGGGTCGTGAGTGAGCGACTTTGGCCCAGTGGTGCCGCGACAGCGATCGGCTCGATGCCGGATACCGATCCCGCGGAGGCGGCGGCAGTCGTGTTCGGCGAGCTGCCCGACTTCCCCCATCTGCCCGAACTGCCGGGCCGCGGCGTCGGGGCGGACATGCTCGGCCGGACCGCCGCGCTGCTGGTCGACCTGGCCGTCGACGTCGTGCCCAGCGGTTATCGCGTCGTGGATCGGCCCGGGCACGAGCACCGCCGGGCCGTCGACCTGCTTCGCTGGGATCTCGACGCGGTGCAAGAAGCGCGGGAAAAAGCTGGGGTCACCCCTCCGGTCTTCAAGGTTCAGCTGGCGGGGCCGTGGACGCTCGGTGCCGGGATCGAGCTGCCCCGTGGCCATCGGGTGATGACCGATCGCGGCGCGCTGCGAGACTTCACGTCGTCCCTGTTGGACGGCCTCGCCGAACACGTCGCGGAAGTGCAGGCGAGGACCGGAGCGCCGGTCGTCGTCCAGTTCGACGAGCCGTCGTTGCCTGCGGTGCTGGCCGGTGATCTGTCGACGCCGTCCGGCTACGGGACCGTCCCGGCGGTTCCGGCGCCTGAGGCCCGTCAGCTGCTCACCACCGTGATCGAGGGCGCCCGGCGGATCACCGGCCATCCGGTAGTCCTGCATTGTTGCGCCGCGAAACCGCCACTCGGCCTGCTGCGCGAGGCCGGCGCGGATGCCGTGGCGTTCGATCTCGCCGCGCTCGGTGGTGCGTCCGCCGCATTCCTTGACGAGATCGGCGAAGTATGGGACGGCGGGGCGACGCTGTTCCTGGGCGCGGTTCCGGCAACGGCTCCCGGGTCTCCGCCGACCTTGAAGGACATCGGTGAGCCGGTGTTCCGGCTGGCCGACCGGCTCGGCTTCAACCGCAGCGTCCTCGCCGAACGGGCCGTGCCCACACCCGCCTGCGGCCTCGCCGGTGCGACGCCGGAATGGATGCGTCGTGCGCTCGCGTTGACCCGTGATCTCGGCAAGGCCTTCGTGGAGCCGCCGGAAGGCTGGTGACCGAAATCCGGCAACAGGTCTACGTCCGTTCCGGCCGGCCAGTAGCGTGTCGGGTAGCCGACCGAACGAGGACCTTTCCTGACCATGCGCCTGTTCCGCCGCAAGAACACCGTCGCCGACCCGCCTGACCCGCGGACCGCCTGGCCCGAGCAGCAGGTGCCGGAGAACCCGGCGGCCGCCGCGGAGGCGTTCTGGCACAGCTGGTTCGATCTGCTCCCGATGGTCAGCGCGGCGCTGGGCGAGGGCGAGCCGCATCGCGTCGAGCATGAGCTCTGCCAGCTCGTCGAGGCGCTGCACCCGCGGTTGCACTTCTCGCTCGAGCGTGGCCACCAGGCGATCTACGCCCTGGTCGTGACCGGTCAGGAGGACCCGGACCTGCGGCCGTTCACCGACGCGTGGCGGGCCGCCGGCCCGCCGGACGACGCTATCTGGGAGTACCACGACTCGGTCCCGCCGGTGCCCGATCCGACCGAGGTCACGGTCAACCTCGGCGAGCACCGGATCGCGCTGGCCGATGTCCGGGTCGTCGTCCAGGTGGACGACGACGAGCACGTGGTCGACGTCGCCGTCTTCCACCCGGGGTTCGGCGACCTCGACGAAGCCACCCGGCAAACCATGACGTTCTTGCCTCTCGACGCGACACTGGGTGAACGGCTCGCCGCCGAACGGCTACGGCGCGTCGAGACCGCGGAGGCCGAGCCGGCCGGTGCGATCACTCTTCTGGAGCTCCGTGAACTGGTCCGCGGACTGGGCAGCGGACCGGACGAAAATGTCGGTGCCTCCGGCTAGGGTTACCAACCGTGAGCAGCACCGAACTTCCCCAGGACCAGGTTGCGGCGGTCGATGCCCCGGTCGCGGCCGAGGACGTCACCGACGTCCCGGCCGGCGTGCGTGAGCGGCACGGCGCCCTTGCCGAGGAACTGCGTGACCACCAGTTCCGCTACTACGTCCTGGACTCGCCGATCATCTCCGACGGGCAGTTCGACGAGCTGCTCGGCGAGCTGCAACGCATCGAGGAAGCGCATCCGGCGCTGGTCACCCCCGATTCGCCGACCCAGCGCGTCGGGGGCACCTTCTCGACCGAATTCACCGCGCACGACCACCTCGAGCGCATGCTCAGCCTGGACAACGTGTTCGACCAGGACGAGTTCCTGGCCTGGGTGGAGCGTGTCGAGAAGGAGGTCGGGCGGACCGAGTTCCTCGCCGAGCTGAAGATCGACGGCTTGGCGATCAACCTCCTCTACGAGAACGGTCATCTCACCCGGGCGCTCACCCGGGGTGACGGCCGGACGGGCGAGGACGTCACGCTCAACGTCCGCACGCTCGACCAGGTACCGCTGACGCTGACCGGCACCGACCAGTTCCCGGTGCCCGCCCTGGTCGAGGTGCGCGGCGAGGTCTTCTTCCGCGTCGAGGACTTCCTCGAGCTGAATGCCAAGATGGTCGAAGCCGGAAAGCCGCCGTATGCGAACCCGCGCAACACCGCGGCCGGCTCGCTGCGGCAGAAGGATCCCAAGATCACTCGCGAGCGGCGGCTGCGGCTGATCTGCCATGGCCTCGGCAAGCGCGAGGGCTTCGAGCCGCAGCGCCAGTCGGAGGCCTATGACGCGCTGGCCGCGTGGGGGCTGCCGGTGTCGCCGCACAGCAAGGTCCTGACGTCGGCCGACGAGCTCACCGGCCACATCGCCTACTGGGGTGAGCACCGGCACGACGCCGAGCACGAGATCGACGGCGTGGTCATCAAGGTCGATCAGGTGGCGTTGCAGCGGCGGCTGGGCACGACGTCGCGCGCGCCGCGGTGGGCGATCGCGTACAAGTACCCGCCGGAAGAGGCGATCACCACGCTGCTGGACATCCAGGTCGGTGTCGGGCGGACCGGGCGGGTGACGCCGTTCGCGGTCACCGAGCCGGTCACGGTCGCCGGATCGACCGTGGCCAGGGCCACCCTCCACAACCAGGAGGAGGTCAAGCGCAAGGGCGTGCTCATCGGCGATCGGATCGTCATCCGGAAGGCCGGCGACGTCATCCCCGAAGTCCTCGGACCGGTGGTCGACGCGCGCACCGGCGACGAACGCGAGTTCGTCATGCCCACCCACTGCCCGGAATGCGGCACCGAACTCGCCTACCAGAAGGAAGGCGACAAGGACATCCGCTGCCCGAACACCCGGTTCTGTCCCGCGCAGCTGCGGGAGCGGCTCTTCCACCTGGCCGGGCGTGGCGCCTTCGACATCGAAGTCCTCGGGTACGAGGCGGCTGTCGCCCTGCTCGACGCGCGGGTGGTCGCCGACGAGGGCGACGTCTTCGACCTGAACGAGGACAGCCTCGCCGAGGTCGAGCTGTTCCGCACCAAGGCGGGCGAGTTGTCGGCGAACGCGCGAAAGCTGCTCGCCAACCTCGATGCGGCCAAGGACCGGCCGTTGTGGAAGGTGCTGGTCGCCCTGTCGATCCGGCACGTCGGGCCGACCGCGGCGCAGGCGCTGGCCAGGGAGTTCGGCTCGATCGAGCGGATCGAGCAGGCCACCGAGGAGGAGCTGGCGGACGTCGACGGCGTCGGCCCGACCATTGCCCGCGCGACGCAGGAATGGTTCGAGGTGGGCTGGCACCGCGAGATCGTCGAAAAGTGGCGACGCGCCGGCGTGCGGATGGAAGATGAGCGTGACGAGTCGATCCCGCGCAACCTCGAAGGCCTCTCGATCGTGGTGACGGGCTCGCTCGACGGCTTCTCCCGCGACGAAGCCAAGGAGGTCATCATGGCCCGCGGAGGCAAGGCCGCCGGGTCGGTCTCGAAGAAAACCGCTTTCGTCGTCGTCGGCGATTCGCCTGGTTCGAAGTACGACAAGGCGATGCAGCTCAAGGTGCCGGTGCTCGACGAAGCCGGCTTCCGCGTCCTCTTGGAGCAGGGTCCCGAGGCGGCGCGGGAGGCGGCGCTGCCGGCCGACGACGAGACTGCCGACGAAGAACCTGGGGGAGCGGATGAGTGATGTCGAGATCCGGCCGCCCCGGCCCGAGGAGTATGCCGCGGCGGGTGAGGTCACGGTGCAGGCCTACGACGCCGACGGTCACTTGGTTGCCGGCATCGGATACGACGTAGAGCTGCGTGATGTCGCGCGGCGGGTCCAGCAGGCCGAGGTGCTCGTGGCCGTCGACGAGACGGGGGAGGTACTCGGCACCGTGACCGTCGTGCGTCCGGAATCCGACTACGCCGAGGTTTCGCGACCGGGCGAGCTGGAGTTCCGGATGCTCGCGGTGGCACCGTCGGCGCGCGGCCGTGGCATCGGTGAGGCCTTGACCAGGGCCGTGCTCGACCGCGCGCGGGCGCTGGGCGCGCGCAGGGTCGTGCTGAGCAGCCAGGAAGGGATGCGCAGCGCGCACCGGCTCTACGAGCGGCTCGGCTTCACGCGCCTGGCCGAGCGGGACTGGCAGGTGCTTCCGCACATCACCCTGATCGCCTATCAGATCGACGTCTGACCTGGGATTTGTCGGACTAAGGGACAAGCTTCTCCCTTAGTCCGACTACGTGTCAGCCGTCAAGGACGACCGCGACGATCCCGGCCAGGTGGGTGAGCCGGGCAACCTCGGCCGCGCGGAAGGCCGGGCCGCCGGGACGGGCCACCAGGAGCGCTTTGCCCGGTTTGCCGAGCGGGGTCGCGGCCAGCTCCGTGCCGAGCTCTTTCCACGTCTCCGGGATCCAGTCTTCCTCGCCGTCGAGGACCGTCGCGCGTTCGAGCGGCAGCCAGGGCAGATCGGTGATCGGCGTCTCCGGCGCCGCGCTGGACGACGCCAGCCGGACCGCGCCGGTTTCGGCGTGTTCGACGATCATCGCCCAACCGGCCCGCACGATCCGCGGGACGCCCTCCGCCAGGATGCCGAGACCGCTCTTCGGCTGCGCGGCGATCTCTTCGACGAGTTCTAGTTCACGGTGCGTGTCGAGCACGCCCGCGTAGGGACGGACCGCGTCCACTTCGACGCCTTCGACGCTCTCCGCTGCCGTGATCAGCGCGTCGGGCAGCCGGCCCGACGGCAGCTCGACCACCAGGTCGTCGACGGCGACGCCCGTGCCGCGTTCGACGACGTCCACGCTGAGGATGTCGGCGCCTACCGTGCCGAGGGCCGTGGCGACCGCGCCGAGGGTCCCCGGGCTGTCCGGAAGGATGACCCGGATCAGGAACGACACCACGCGCCCCTCTCACCTCTGGCGTCCCAGCCTTGCCGTGGGACGCTTGATGCCGGTCGCCGATTGTGACAGACCCACCCGGCTCGCGGGACCCACTGTCCGCCGGGCGGGATGCGAGCGTCGCCGGACGGCAGCCGACCTGCGCCGGGCGTAACCCAGTCGAGTCCGCCCGCGTCGCCACCATAGACTTGCAGCTTCCGAGACAACCCGCACAGCACAACCCGGGAGTCACCCGCGTGCCCAACATTTCCCGAGACGAGGTCGCGCACCTCGCGAAGCTGGCCAGGCTGGCCGTGACCGACGACGAAATCGACGTCTTCGCCGGCCAGCTCGACCAGATCCTGGATTCGGTGGCCAAGGTGAGCGAGGTCGCCGCCGACGAGGTGCCGCCGACGTCGCACGCCGTGCCGCTGACGAACGTCTTCCGACAGGACGTCGTCGTCCCCGGGCTCTCGCAGCGGCAGGCGCTGGCCGGTGCGCCGGCCGCTGAGGACGGGCGGTTCCGGGTGCCGCGGATTCTGGGGGAAGAGCAGTGACCGAGCTCATCAAGCTGACCGCCGCGGAGCTGGCGGAGAAGATCCACACGCGCGAGGTCTCCGCGGTCGAGGTCACGCAGGCGCACCTGGACCGGATTGCCGAGGTCGACGATCACATCCACGCGTTCCTGCACGTCGACACCGAGGGTGCGCTGGCCGCGGCCAAGGCCGTCGACGAGGGCCTCGCCGGCGGCAACGCGCCCGCGTCGGCGCTGGCCGGCGTGCCGCTCGCGCTCAAGGACGTCCTGACCACCGAGGGCGTGCCGACGACCTGTGGTTCGAAAACGCTCGAAGGCTGGATCCCGCCGTACGACGCGACCGTGACGCGCAAGCTGCGCGAGGCCGGTGTCGTCATCCTCGGCAAGACGAACATGGACGAGTTCGCCATGGGCTCGTCGACCGAGAACTCGGCGTATGGCCCGACGCACAACCCGTGGGACCACGCCCGCATCCCGGGCGGGTCGGGCGGTGGCTCGTCGGCGTCGATCGCGGCGTTCGAGGCCGCCATTGCCATCGGGACCGACACCGGCGGTTCGATCCGGCAGCCCGGCTCCGTCACCGGCACCGTCGGCGTGAAGCCGACCTACGGTGGCGTCTCGCGCTACGGCCTTGTCGCTTTTTCGTCTTCGCTCGACCAGGCCGGGCCCTGCGCGCGGACGGTGCTCGACGCCGCACTCCTGCACGAGGTCATCGCCGGGTACGACCCGCGGGACTCGACCTCCATCGACGCGCCGGTGCCGCCGGTGGTCGCCGCGGCCCGGCAGGGCATGACGGGTGACCTGAAGGGCGTCAAGGTCGGCGTCGTCAAGGAGTTCGGCGGCGACGGCTACCAGGCCGGCGTGGAGCGGTCCTTCCAGGCCGCGGTCGAGCAGCTGCGTGCCCTCGGCGCCGAGGTCGTCGAGGTCTCGTGTCCGCATTTCGTCTACGCGCTGCCCGCGTACTACCTGATCGCGCCGAGCGAGTGCTCGTCGAACCTCGCGCGGTTCGACGCCATGCGCTACGGCCTGCGCGTCGCCGACGACGGCACGCACAGCGCCGAAGAGGTCATGTCGCTGACGCGTGAGAAGGGCTTCGGCGCCGAGGTCAAGCGGCGCATCATGCTCGGCACGTACGCGTTGTCGTCCGGCTACTACGACGCCTACTACGGCTCGGCGCAGAAGGTGCGCACGCTCATCACGCGCGACTTCGACGCCGCCTTCCAGCAGGTCGACGTCCTCGTGTCGCCGACGACGCCCACGACGGCGTTCAAGATCGGCGAACGCGTCGACGACCCGATGGCGATGTACCTCGCCGACCTGTGCACGATCCCGTCGAACCTGGCCGGCAACGCCGCCATGAGCGTGCCGAGCGGCTTGTCCGACGAGGACGGGCTGCCGGTCGGCCTGCAGATCATGACCCCGGCGCTCGCCGACGACCGGCTCTACCGGGTCGGCGCCGCCTACGAGGCCGCCCGCGACGCCGCCGCCGGCGGGGCGCTCATCCACAAGGTCCCGGAGCTGGGAGGAACGAAGTGACTGCCGTGGCCGAGTTGATGGACTACGCCGACGTCATCGAGCGGTTCGACCCCGTGCTCGGGCTCGAGGTGCACGTCGAGCTGAACACGAACACGAAGATGTTCTGCGGCTGCGCGAACGAGTTCGGCGGCGAACCCAACACGAAGGTCTGCCCGACCTGCCTCGGCCTGCCCGGGGCGCTGCCGGCTCTCAACGGCAAGGCCGTCGAGGGTGCGATCCGGATCGGGCTCGCGCTGCACTGCGAGATCGCCGAGTGGTGCCGGTTCGCCCGGAAGAACTACTTCTACCCGGACATGCCGAAGAACTTCCAGACGTCGCAGTACGACGAGCCGATCGCCTTCAACGGCTACCTCGACGTCACGCTCGACGACGGCGAGGTCGTGCGCGTGGAGATCGAGCGCGCGCACATGGAGGAGGACACCGGCAAGTCGCTGCACGTCGGTGGCGCCACCGGCCGGATCCACGGCGCCGAGCACTCGCTGCTCGACTACAACCGGGCCGGCGTGCCGCTGATCGAGATCGTCACCAAGCCGATCGAAGGCACCGGCTCGCGGGCTCCCGAGGTCGCGCGGGCGTACGTGAGCGCGCTGCGTGACCTGCTTCGCGCGCTCGATGTGTCCGATGTCCGGATGGACCAGGGCTCGCTGCGGTGCGACGCGAACGTTTCGCTGATGGCGAAGGACGCGACCGAGTTCGGCACCCGCACCGAGACGAAGAACGTCAACTCGCTGCGCAGCGTCGAGCGCGCCGTTCGCTACGAGATGACGCGGCAGGCGGCGATCCTCGCCGAGGGCGGCTCGATCAAGCAGGAGACGCGGCACTTCCAGGAGACCGACGGCACCACGTCGGCCGGCCGCACGAAGGAGACCGCGGAGGACTACCGGTACTTCCCGGAGCCCGACCTGGTCCCGATCGCGCCGTCGCGCGAATGGGTCGAGGAGCTGCGCGGGACGCTGCCGGAGATGCCTTCGGAGCGGCGGAAGCGGATCCAGCAGGAGTGGTCGCTTTCCGACGAAGCCCTGCGTGACCTGCTGAACGTCGGCGCTGTCGACCTCGTCGCGGCCACCGTCGAGGCCGGCGCGTCGCCGGACGAGGCCCGTGGCTGGTGGGTCAACACCCTCGCCCAGGAGGCCAACGCCCGCGAGGTCGAGCTGGCCGAGCTGACGATCACCCCGGCCCAGGTGGCCGAGGTGATCGGGCTGGTCACGTCCGGTGAGCTGACGAACAAGCTGGCGAAGGAAGTCGTCCAGGGAGTGCTCGCTGGCGAGGGCGAGCCGCGCGAGGTCGTCGAGAAGCGGGGGCTCAAGGTCGTCTCGGACGACTCGGCGCTGCTCGCGGCGATCGACGAGGCCCTGGCGGCGCAGCCGGACGTCGCGGACAAGATCCGCGGTGGCAAGGTGGCCGCGGCCGGCGCCATCGTCGGCGCGGTCATGAAGGCGACCAAGGGGCAGGCCGACGCCAAGCGGGTCCGCGAGCTGATCATCGAGCGCGTCGGGTCCTGACCGTTTCCATGACACAGCCGTTCTCCGTCAAAAGCGTCACCTGGCGCGAGTGGCTCGGCCTGGCGGCCGGGCTGCTCGCGCTGGGTTCGACGTTCCTGCCGTGGACCACGCTGAGCACCAACAAACCGGACATCGAGGTCGTCCTCTCGACGTTGCCGCACAGCGACGTCGTCCGTGACGCGTGGCACTCGAGCTTCTTCGCGTGGTGCCCGCCGCTGCCGTTGCTGCTGGCCGGGCTGGCCGTGGTCGTCTTCGGGCGAATCCGTAACCTGCGGGTCAGCGGCCTGCCGCACCTGTGGCTGGTGGTCGCCGCGGCGTCGCTGCTGCTGATGGCGCTGGGCTGGGTCACCCTCGACTGGGAGTTCGACGCCGACCAGCGCGGCATCTTCGAGGCCGCCGGCATCGCCGTCGAGCCCGGCTTCGGCCGGTTCCTCGGGTTGTTCGCCGCCGTCGTTTCGGGCGTTGCCGCTTTCCTGGACATGCGGACGATGCGCGCCGAAAGCCGGCAGCCGCGGAAACGGGCACCCCGCAGCAAGAGCCGCTGACCGCCGGGCCCGTGGGCCAGTGTGCTCGGTGAGTTCGGTAAGGGCTTACCGATCGTGAGTTTCGGTGCGGGGATGGTGACTCCCCGTTGTGTCCGTCAGCGGGGCGGCTGAGTCGTCCGTCCGGTTGATCGACGCCGTTGACAACGTTGACATCGCGGTCGGCCGTTGCATGAGAAAGCGCTTTCTGGAACGGTCGGAGGGGCGCAGCTCGCCGCGTGGATCGCCGTCGTGCGAGGTGGAGGAGGGCGTCGATCGCCGCTGCGGGGGCGTTGTCGCCGAGGAAGGAGAGCCGGGTTGGCTCAGGGAAAGCGTCTGCGGGTCGCCGTCGTCGGAACCGGGGCTATCGCGGACAGTCACCGGGCCGCCTACCAGGCCCACCACGAGGATGTCGACATCGTGGCCGCCGCGGATGTCGACGAGACCCGCGTCCGGGCCTTCTGCGCCGAGACCGGGCAGGCCAAGCCCTACCGCGATCTCGACACCCTGCTTGCCGAGCAGGAACCGGACCTCGTCTCGATCTGCACGCCGCCGGGCCTGCACGTCGAGCAGACCAAGAAGGTGCTCGAGAGCGGCGCCTGGGTCTGGTGCGAGAAGCCGCCGTGCCGGTCACTCGCCGAATACGACGAGATGGTCGCCGCCGAACGAGACGGTGGGCCGTACGCGTCCTTCGTGTTCCAGCAGAGGTTCGGGTCCTCCGCCACACACTTCCGGACCCTGCTCGCGGACGGGGAACTCGGCCGTCCGCTCGTCGCGCACTGCCAGACCACCTGGTACCGCGATGCCGCCTACTACGCGGTCCCGTGGCGGGGGCGGTGGGAGACCGAGGGCGGCGGGCCGGCCATGGGCCACGGCATCCACCAGATGGACCTGCTGTTCCACTTGATCGGCGAGTGGGCCGAGGTGCGCGCTATGACCGCGCGGCTGGTGCACGACGTCGAGACCGAGGACGTCTCCACCGCGGTCGTCCGGTTCGAGTCGGGCGCGCTCGCGACCGTCGTCAACAGTGTCCTGTCGCCGGACGAGGTGAGCCGGATCCGGATCGACTGCGAGCACGCCACCGCCGAGCTGACCCACCTCTACGGGTACGGCGTCAAGGACTGGCGCTACACCCCGGCGCCGCACGTCGCCGAAGGTGCGGCGGCGCGCTGGCACACACCGGCGGACGACGTTCCCAGCTCGCACGCTGCCGCCTTCACGCCGGTCCTCGCCGCCTACCGGGCCGGGCAACGGCCGCCGTGCAGCGGGGACGACGGGCGGCGGGTGCTGGAGTTCGTCGCCGCGCTCTACAAGTCCGCGTCCACCGGGGTCGGTGTGCACCGCGGGGAGATCGGCCCGGGCGATGCCTTCTACCGGTCCATGGCCGGTGCCGAGACGGGAGCAGGAGCGTGAGCGCGGAGATCACGGTGACCCACCGGCACGGCGAATACGTCGCCGTCGAGGCGGGCGGCGTCCGGCTGATGTCCTATGTGTACAAGCCCGATCCGGTGGCCTTCGAGTCCCGCAAGCCCTACGTCCACCCCCTTCGCACGCTCGGCGGGCGGAATGTCAGCGGCTACCGGCCTTCCGATCACCGGTGGCACAAGGGTCTGCAGATGACGTCGAGCCACCTGTCTGGCCAGAACTTCTGGGGCGGCCACACCTACGTCCCCGGCGACTGGTACCAGGAGCTGCCCGACCGCATCGGCTCGATGCGGCACGACGAGTTCGTCCACTTCGCCGTCGGCCGCGACCGGCTGGGCTTCACCGAACAGCTGACCTGGGTCGCCAACGGCGGCGACGAGTGGGCGCGGGAGCGGCGCGACGTCGCCGTCCACTCGGCCGATCCGGACCACGGGGCCTGGACGCTCGACTGGGGGATCGAGCTGACCAACATCCGTGACACCCCGCTCGAGTTCGGCAGCCCGACCACCGCCGGCCGCGAACTCGCCGGCTACACCGGCCTGCACTGGCGGGGGCCCCGGGACTTCGGCGGTGGCCGGGTGCTCGGGCCCGGTGACATCGAGGGCGAGGAGATGATGGGCGCGCAGGCGCCGTGGCTCGCGTTCGTCGGCGAGCACGACGACGTCGACGCGCATTCGACGCTCGTCTTCGCGCACGCGCCCGAGAACGACAAGGCGATCCACGAGTCGCACTGGTTCGTCCGTTCCCAGGACACGCCCATGGTCGCCTTCTCGTGGGCGTTCTTCGAAGAGTTCGCCCTGCCGCCGGGGGAGAGCTTCACCTACCGCTATCGGATCGTCGTCGCCGACGGGGCCTGGGACCGCGACCGGGTGACCCGCTACCTCGACGGGCACGGATGGTCATGAACGAATTCCCGCTCCCGGGTGGCATCGGCGTCTCGCACCTGCGCGCCTACGACTGGGCGGCGGAGGACGGCGTCTGCGGCGGCAGCCCGCACGTCCACCTCGCCTGCACCGAGGCCTATGTCGTGACCGGCGGCCGGGGTGCCGTCCAGACGCTGAGCGTCGGCGGCTACGCGGAGACGCCCCTGGAAGCCGGCGTGATCGCGTGGTTCGCGCCGGGCACCGTGCACCGGATGGTGCAGGACGACGGCCTGCGCGTCACGGTCCTGATGCAGAACAGCGGGCTGCCGGAGGCGGGGGACGCCGTGTTCACGTTCCCGCCCGACGTGCTCGCCGACGCGGCCGCCTACGCCGAGGCCGCGGCGTTGCCGAAAACCGACGAGGCCGCGCGGCAACGCCGTGACCTGGCCGTTCGCGGCTATCTGCCGCTGCGCGACGCCTTGCGCGACGGCGATCCCGAACCGTTGCGGGCGTTCCACCGCGCGGCCGTCGCGCTCGTCGCGCCGAAGGTTGCAGAGTGGGTACCGCGCTGGCGGGCCGGGGCGCTGAAGGCCGCGGAGCTCACCGGCGCGCATCTGAAGGCGCTCGCCGGCGGCGACGGGAGCCATCTCGAGCAGTCCGGGGTCCGGGTCGCGACGCCGTCGAACCCGGACGGCTACGGCATGTGCGGACGCCGCGCGGAATACGACATACCGGGTGTGGTCTCACCACCCGGCGAGGCACGAACCATCGACCAGGAAGGCCGCCAGAGATGAACCAGTCCAGCATCGGGGTGTTGCTCAACGGGGTGACGGGCCGGATGGGCTACCGGCAGCACCTGCTCCGGTCGGTCCTGGCGATCCGCGAGCAGGGGGGCGTCCTCCTCCCCGACGGCAGCCGCGTGCAGCTCGAACCGATCCTCGCCGGACGTAACGCCGCGAAGCTCAAGGACCTCGCCGACCGGCACGGCCTGACGGCGTGGACCACCGACGCCGACTCCGCGCTGCCCGACGTCCAGATCTACTTCGACGCGCAGCTGACGTCGGCGCGCGAGCCGTCGGTGCGGGCGGCGATCGCCGCGGGCAAGCACGTCTACGCCGAGAAGCCCCTCTCCGAGACGCTGCAGGCGGCGCTGGAGCTGGCTGGGCTCGCACGGGACGCCGGGATCTGCCACGGCGTCGTGCACGACAAGCTGTTCCTGCCCGGCCTGCGGAAGCTGCGACGGCTGATCGACGGCGGGTTCTTCGGGCGGATCCTGTCGGTGCGCGGCGAGTTCGGCTACTGGGTGTTCGAGGGGGACTGGCAGGAGGCACAGCGCCCGAGCTGGAACTACCGCGCCGAGGACGGCGGCGGGATCGTGCTCGACATGTTCTGCCACTGGAACTACGTGCTCGAGAACCTCTTCGGCCGCGTTTCGGCGGTGACGGCGAAGGCGGTGACGCACATCCCGCGCCGCTGGGACGAACAGGGCGAGGCGTACGCGGCGACAGCGGACGACGCCGCGTACGGCATCTTCGAACTGGAGTCGGGGACGATCGCGCAGATCAACTCGTCGTGGTCGACGCGGGTCTTCCGCGACGAGCTGGTCGAGTTCCAGGTCGACGGCACCGAAGGCAGCGCGGTCGCCGGGCTGCGGCGCTGCCGGGTCCAGCACCGCTCGGCGACGCCGAAGCCGGTGTGGAACCCGGACCTGCCGGCGACCGAGCCGTTCCGCGACCAGTGGCAGGAAGTCCCGGACAACACCGACTTCGACAACGGCTTCAAGGCGCAGTGGGAGGAGTTCGTGCGGGACGTGGTCGCCGGACGGCAACACCGCTACGACTTCTTCTCGGCCGCCCGGGGGCTGCAGCTCGCGGAGGCCGGGTTGACGTCGTCGGCGGAGGGGCGCCGGGTGGAGCTGAAGCCGCTGAGCTGACCGGCTCGGCGACCGGGGATGGTCGGTCGGATTCTGACCATCCCCTGGTCAGGCTCGGTGCGGCCGAGCTGGTGGAAGCAGGCTGATCCCGGCGTGGCCGTTATCCGGCAACCCAGGTATCCGCCGGGTCAGTCCTTGCCGTTTCCGCCGCCGGAGGTGGCCGGGGTGATCAGCACCACCCGGTCGTCGCTCGAGATCGGGGTGCCGCCGTCCTTGTTGACCGTGCCCGCCACCGCCATCTGCGGGTTGATCATGCTCATCCCGGCGAGCCGCCCGAACGTCGACGGTGGCTTGCCCGTCTTGCCGTCGAGGCTCACGGTCGGCTTGCCGCTGATCGCGCCCTCCGCCGTCACCGGCAGGTTCTGCAGGTTGCCGGCCAGCGACGTGCCGACCGAGAGCGAGCCGTTCGCGTCGACGAAGTCGGCGCAACCCGCGACGCCCGGTTTGTCCGGCCACGTCCACGCCGGCGTCGACAGCGGCTGGCCCGCCTGCACCCGGTAAAGGGCGTCCTTGTCGGCGAGCCGGTCGGTGACCCAGACGCGGCCGCCGTCGGCGGACGCGCACAGCCCGCCCGGGGCGTGCAGCCCGGCCGCCACCGCCAGCGCGCCGTTCGGGTTGCCCGCCGCGGCCTTGCCGGACGTGTCGATCCGCAGCACCTTCCCGGCGAGCGAGTTCGGGTCGGCGGCGGCGTCCGGGTTGCCCGCGTCGCCGGTCGCGACGAGCAACGCGCCGCGGTTGTCGGCGCTGATCGTGCCGCGGTTGCCGGTCGCGCCCTTCGGGATGCCGGTGAGCACCGGCTTCGCGGGCTGGCCCTTGGCGAACCGCACGACCCGGTTGTCCGTCGCCGTCGTCACGTACGCGAACACCAGCTGGTCCTCGACGTACGACGGCGAAAGCGCGAGCCCCGTCAGGCCGCCGTCGCCGGCCGCCTGGACGTCGAGCTTCGCGAACTCCGTCGCGTCCTTGCCCGCGGTCGCGAGCAGGACCCGGCCGCTCTTGCGCTCGCCGGCCAGCGCGCTCGGCGTCGAGCCGTCACCCGGCAGGCCGGCCACCGCCGCGACGGTGTCCAGGCAGGTCGCGATCACCGACTGGTTGAAGTCCTTGCAGCCCTGAGGCGGCGGCACCGTCGTGGCCGGAGACCCGGGCTGCACCTGCTTGCCGTCGCCGCCGGAGTCCTCGCCGGGGCCCCGGACCTCGGGCGGCGACTCGGGGCTCGGCACGGGCGCGGGACTGAACGTCTGGCCCGCCGCGGTGTCGTCGAACCGCGCGCACCCCGCGGGCAGCAGGACGCCGCAGGCCAGGATCGCCAGCAGGGCCGAGCGGTACCGAGTGCGCATGATCCCCCAGCCTAGGGGCCGGTGCGTGAACCATGGGTGAGTACTCCTCGATTACGTTGGGGATCATGACGCTGACCGTGCTGGTGCCCGACGACGAGGGCATGACCGTGCTCGCCGAGGTCCCGCGGGTCCTGCCGGTGCGCTACCAGTGGGGCGAGCCGGTGCCGGTGGAGGCCGCGAAGGCCGAGGTGCTCATCCCCGGCAAGCACCCGCCGGGCGACGAGCTGTGGCGCGCCCTGCCGAACCTCAGGCTGATCCAGCTGCTGTCCGCCGGTGCCGACGACTGGGTCGGCAAGGTGCCCGACGGCGTCCTGCTGTCCATTTGCCGGGGCGTGCAGGGCGGGAGCACCGCCGAGTGGGTCGTGGCGGTGCTGCTGTCGACGTACCGGAAGCTGGACGTCTTCGCCGCGGCGCGGCGCGAAGGCCGGTGGGAGCGGCAGACGGCGGACACGCTGCAGGGCAAGCGGGTGCTCGTCATCGGCGCCGGCGACCTCGGGCAGCACCTGCGGCGCCGGCTCGAACCGTTCGAGGCGCGGTGCACGATGGTGGCCATGAACGCGCGGGAAGGCGTGCACGGTGTGCGCGAGCTGCCCGGGCTGCTGGGCCTGCACGACGTCGTGGTGCTGATGGTGCCGCTGACCTCGCGCACCCGCGGGATGGTCGACGCGGAGTTCCTGGCCGAGATGCGCGACGGCGCGGTCCTGGTCAACGCTTCGCGTGGCGCCGTCGTGGTCACCGACGCCCTGGTCGCCGAACTGACCACGGGCCGGCTGCGTGCCGCCCTCGACGTCACCGATCCCGAACCACCGCCTCCCGGGCACCCGCTGTGGACGGTGCCGGGCCTGGTCATGACGCCACATGTCGGCGGGGCCGTGCGTGGGGCGCGAAGCCGTTCGTACGCCGTCGCGGCGGCGGAAATCGCCCGGTACGCCGGCGGCGAGCTGCCGGACAACCTGGTGCGCGGGGAGTACTAGCGCGGCGGCTCGCCAGGTCAGCCCATATCCCCTAACCTTCGCCCGTGAGCAGTGGAGACGACTTTTCGCAGCAGCCCACCAGCCTCCTGTCGGGCGTCGAGGACGATCGGTCGGACGACTCCCCGCGCCAGGGCGGGCTCGGCCTAGGGCTGCTGGTCCTGCGACTGGCGCTCGGCGCGACCATGGGCGCACACGGTCTCCAGCACCTGTTCGGCCTGTTCGGCGGGCCGGGCATCGGCGGGTTCGCGCGGATGCTGGAGACGTTCGGCTACCACAAGCAGACGACGTTGCTGTCATGGATCACGGGCATCACCGAGCTCGGCGGTGGGGTGCTGGTGATCGTCGGGCTGTTCACGCCGCTGGCGGCGGCGGGCTTGCTCGGGGTCGCCGCCAACGCCGTGTACGCGAAGTTCCACGGCGGGTTCTTCGAGGGGCAGGGGCAGGGTTTCGAGTTCGAGCTGCTGCTCGCGGCGTCGGCGCTGAGCCTGCTGTTCACCGGCTCCGGGCCGATCTCGCTGGAGCGGAACACGCCGTGGCGGAAGCGGCCGCTGCCGCTCGGGCTGGTCTCGCTGCTGCTGGCCGCCGCGGCCGCGGTGGTGGTCATCGTCCTGACGCGTTAGGGCCTGGGGACAACACCGCGGTCCGGACGTGCCCTGTGGACAAGTCGCTCGCGCGGATCCGGAATTGTCGGTGGCCTCCGGTAACGTTGAAATCGGGGGTCCCCCTCGTGGTTGGGGGGTCCGGGGATGCCCGAAAGCCGCGCTGAAGCCGGGGGATGGCCTGCGCGGCCGAAGTCCTGAACGCCGGGAAGGCCGCCCCGCTGACCGGGACGGCCTTCTCGGCTTGAGCCAGGACTACTTGTTCACGTCGCGGACCGCACCGGTGTCCGCCGACGTCGCCATCCGGGCGTAGGCCCGCAGTGCCGCCGTCACCGGGCGCTGGCGGTCCTTCGGCTGCCACGGCCGCTCGGACGCCTCCGTCTTCGCGCGGCGCTCGGCCAGGATCGGCTCGTCGACCAGCAGTTCCAGGCGTCGCTCGTGGATGTCCAAGAGAATCCTGTCGCCGTTCTCCACCAGGGCGATCAGGCCGCCCGCCGCCGCCTCGGGGGAGATGTGGCCCACCGAGATTCCGGACGAGCCGCCGGAAAAGCGGCCGTCGGTGATCAGGGCGCACTTCTTGCCGAGGCCCGAACCCTTGAGGAACGCCGTCGGGTGCAGCATCTCCTGCATGCCCGGGCCGCCCGCCGGGCCCTCGTAGCGGATCACCAGCACCTCGCCCGGCTGGATCTCCTTCTTGAGGATCGCCGACACCGCCTCCTCCTGGCTCTCCAGCACCCGCGCCGGGCCCTCGAAGTGCCACAGGTCCTCGTCGATGCCCGCGGCCTTGATCACCGCGCCGTTCTCCGCGAGGTTGCCGCGCAGGATCGCCAGGCCGCCGTCCTTCGTGTACGCGTGCTCGACGTCGCGGATGCAGCCGCCCGCCGCGTCGGTGTCCAAAGAGGACCAGCGGTTCGACGTCGAGAACGCCTTTGTCGTGCGGACTCCGCCGGGTGCGGCGTGGAACAGCTCGAGAGCCACGGCGGAAGGCGATGAAGCCCGGATGTCCCAGGTGGCGAGCCACGACTCCAGATCGGGAGAGTGCACCGACCACACGTCGGTGTTCAGCAGGCCGCCGCGGTACAGCTCGCCGAGGATGGCGGGGATGCCGCCGGCCCGGTGGACGTCCTCCATGTGGTAGTCGGAGTTCGGCGCGACCTTGGACAGGCACGGCACGCGGCGGCCGATCGCGTCGATGTCCGCGATCGTGAAGTCGACCTCGCCCTCCTGCGCCGCGGCGAGGACGTGCAGCACCGTGTTCGTCGAGCCGCCCATCGCCATGTCCAGCGCCATCGCGTTCTCGAACGCCGCCTTCGACGCGATCGAGCGCGGCAGGGCCGAGGCGTCGTCGTTTTCGTACCAGCGCTTGCACAGCTCGACGACCGTGCGCCCGGCCTCCTCGAACAGCGCCCGCCGCGCCGCGTGCGTCGCCAGCGTGGAGCCGTTGCCCGGCAGCGAGAGACCCAGCGCCTCGGTGAGGCAGTTCATCGAGTTCGCGGTGAACATGCCGGAGCACGAACCGCAGGTCGGGCACGCCGAGCGCTCGACGATGTCCAGCCCGTCCTCGTCGACCTCCGGGCTCGCCGACGCCGCGATCGCGGTGATCAGGTCGGTCGGCGCCTGCGCGACGCCGCCCACGACGACCGCCTTGCCGGCCTCCATCGGGCCGCCGGAGACGAAGACCACCGGGATGTTCAGCCGCATCGCCGCGTTGAGCATTCCCGGGGTGATCTTGTCGCAGTTGGAGATGCACACCAGCGCGTCGGCCTGGTGCGCGTTGACCATGTACTCCACCGAGTCGGCGATGATCTCGCGCGAAGGCAGCGAGTAGAGCATGCCGGAGTGACCCATGGCGATGCCGTCGTCGACGGCGATCGTGTGGAACTCGCGGGCGACGCCGCCGGCTTCCTTGACCGCGCCGGCGACGATCTCGCCGAGGTCCTTCAGGTGCACGTGGCCGGGCACGAACTGGGTGTAGGAGTTGGCGATCGCCACGATCGGCTTGCCGAAGTCGCTGTCGGTCATGCCGGTGGCGCGCCAGAGCGAGCGCGCGCCCGCCGCGTTGCGGCCGTGGGTCGTGGTCCGGGAACGGAGAGGCGGCACGGGAACTCCCAGGTCAAAGGGTGGCCAGCGAAACTGGTCCTACCAATTTACGCTGTCGGGCGAAGCCCGTCCGCCGAGGGTGGTGGCGGGGCGGGGCCCGGGTTACTCGCCGGCCGAGGTCTCGGACGCCCCGGGCTGGATGTCCTCGGCGCTCAGCTGCCCGCTCGGGTCCGCTACCAGCCCGTCGCTCACCAGCGACAGCACCGGCAGGTGCCGGGTCCGCACGGTCGGCAGCGGCACCTTCGTGTCGTCCTTCAGCACCGCCTGCACGCGGGCCTTCTTGGTGATCGCGAGCCCCTTCAACGCCGACCACGGCACGTCCCGCTTGCCGAACATCGTGCGGATCGCCAGCCCGTCGCGGGTGGCGACGGTCCGGGTGCGGACCACGAACACCGCCAGCGCGATCGGGAAGAGGTAGAGCCACTCCAGGTACGGGATCTCCCCGAGCGCGATGGGCGTCACGCAGATCGTCAGGAGGGCGATCGCCATGAACGACGTGCGGGGGATGCGGAAGACGGCCTTCCGGCCTTCGTCCTGCTGTTTTTCGGCCACGCGGAAATGGTGCACCGCTGCGCGGACCGGCTCGGACCCGGGTCGCGCGGGCGTGACGTGCGCCGCGAAGGTGTCCAGTATGCGGACGCGCCGTCCCGCAGAGTTGACACCCGAGCGGCGTTCGGTCTAGCGTCATCGCCGTGACACCGCTGACCGGCCTCGTACTTCCCAAGCGCGTCGACGCTTAGGGAAGACTTTCCGCTGCGTCGACGCGCGACCCTCGTGCGACCTTACGGTCGGCGAGGGTTTTTTGTTGCCCAAGGGAAGAGATTCCTGGCCCCACCGCACAAAACCGACCCGAACGAGTGACACCGAGACCCACGAGGCAGATCCGATGACCAGTGCCACGTCGCGCAGCGACGCGAAACCCGGGCCGACGCCCGGAACGCCCGGAGCACGTCCGAAGCCGACGCCACCGGCGGGAACGCCGGTGCGCGTCACCGGCGCCCAGTCGCTCGTGCGCTCGCTCGAGGCGGTCGGCGCCGAGGTGGTCTTCGGCATTCCGGGCGGCACCATCCTGCCCGCCTACGACCCCCTGCTCGACTCGACGAAGGTCCGCCACATCCTGGTCCGCCACGAGCAGGGCGCCGGCCACGCGGCCACCGGCTACGCGCAGGCCACCGGCAAGGTCGGCGTCTGCATGGCCACGTCGGGCCCGGGCGCGACCAACCTGGTCACCCCGCTCGCCGACGCCAACATGGACTCCGTCCCGGTCGTGGCCATCACCGGCCAGCAGTCGCGCGCGCTGATCGGCACCGACGCGTTCCAGGAAGCCGACATCTGCGGCATCACCATGCCGATCACGAAGCACAACTTCCTCGTCACGGACCCCGCGGACATCCCGCGGACCATCGCCGAGGCGTTCCACCTGGCGTCCACGGGCCGACCCGGCCCGGTCCTGGTGGACATCCCCAAGGACGTGCTGCAGGAGATGACCTCGTTCTCCTGGCCGACCGAGCTGCGGCTGCCGGGCTACCGCCCCACGCTGCGCCCGCACGGCAAGCAGGTCCGCGAAGCCGCGAAGCTGATCGCTAAGTCGCGACGTCCGGTGCTCTACGTCGGCGGTGGCGTGATCAAGGCCGAGGCGCACGAGCAGCTGAAGCAGCTCGCCGAGCTGACGAACATCCCGGTCGTCACCACGCTGATGGCGCGCGGCGCGTTCCCCGACTCGCACCCGCAGCACCTCGGCATGCCGGGCATGCACGGCTCGGTCGCCGCGGTCGCCGCGATGCAGCGCGCCGACCTGCTGATCGCGCTCGGCGCCCGGTTCGACGACCGGGTCACCGGCCAGCTGGAGTCGTTCGCGCCGGACGCCGCGATCGTGCACGCCGACATCGACCCGGCCGAGATCTCCAAGAACCGCAAGGCGGACGTCCCGATCGTGGGCGACTGCAAGGAGATCATCGGCGAGCTGATCACCGCCGTGAAGGCGGAGTTCGACCATGGTGAAAAGCCCGACCTCGCCGACTGGTGGACCCAGGCCGACGGCTGGCGCACGAACTACCCGGCCGGGTACGAGTGGCCCGACGACGGCTCGCTGTCGCCGCAGTACGTCATCGAGCGGATCGGCCGGCTCGTCGGCCCGGACGCCGTCTACGCCGCCGGCGTCGGCCAGCACCAGATGTGGGCCGCGCAGTTCGTCAAGTACGAGAACCCGCGCACCTGGATCAACTCCGGCGGCCTCGGCACCATGGGCTACGCGGTGCCCGCCGCGATGGGCGCGCAGTTCGGGGTCCCGGACAAGGCCGTGTGGGCGATCGACGGCGACGGCTGCTTCCAGATGACCAACCAGGAGCTGGCCACCTGCGCCATCGAGGGCGCGCCGATCAAGGTCGCTGTGATCAACAACGGCAACCTCGGCATGGTCCGGCAGTGGCAGAACCTGTTCTACGCGGAGCGGTACTCCAACACCGACCTCGGGACGCACAAGCACCGCATCCCGGACTTCGTCCTGCTGGCCGAGGCGCTGGGCTGCGCCGGCCTGCGGTGCGAAACGAAGGAAGACGTCGACGCCACCATCCGCCGCGCGATGGAAATCAACGACCGCCCCGTCGTGATCGACTTCGTCGTGGGGAAGGATGCCCAGGTGTGGCCGATGGTCGCGGCCGGCACCGGCAACGACGAGATCATGGCGGTCCGGGGCATCCGGCCGCTGTTCGACGACGACGAGGTTTCGGTGGAAGCAGCCGACTCCACTGCGGAAGGTGAGCGCTGACGATGAGCGTCCACACGCTGAGTGTCCTGGTCGAGAACAAGCCCGGTGTGCTCGCGCGCGTCTCGGGCCTGTTCTCCCGCCGCGGGTTCAACATCGAGTCCCTCGCCGTCGGGCCCACGGAAAACCCCGAGGTGTCCCGCATGACGATCGTGGTCGCCGTGGAAGAGCTACCGCTCGAACAGGTGACGAAGCAGCTCAACAAGCTGGTCAACGTGATCAAGATCGTCGAGCTGGAACAGTCGACCGCCGTGCAGCGTGAACTGCTGCTCGTGAAGGTTCGCGCCGACAACACCGTGCGCAGCCAGGTCCTCGAAACCGTCCAGCTCTTCCGGGCCAAGGTGGTGGACGTCTCTCCGGAGGCACTCACCGTCGAGGCCACCGGGACGTCCGACAAGATCGGTGCGTTGCTGCGGATGCTGGAGCCGTATGGCATCCGCGAGCTGGTGCAGTCGGGCATGGTCGCGGTGGGCCGTGGCGCCCGCTCGATCACCGCAACTTCGCCGCGATAAAACTTTGTAAGTCAGGAAAGGAAGCAGTAACCCCCATGGCAGTGGAAATTTTTTACGACGACGACGCCGACCTCTCGATCATCCAGGGGCGCAAGGTCGCTGTCATCGGCTACGGCAGCCAGGGCCACGCCCACTCGCTGAGCCTGCGCGACTCCGGCGTCGACGTCCGCATCGGCCTGCCCGAGGGGTCCAAGTCGCGGGCGAAGGCCGAGGAGCAGGGCCTGCGCGTGCTCACCCCGGCCGAGGCGTCGGCCGAAGCCGACCTGATCATGATCCTGGCGCCGGACACCAAGCAGCGTCACATCTACGAGCAGGACATCGCGCCGAACCTCAAGGACGGCGACGCCCTCTTCTTCGGGCACGGCTTCAACATCCGCTACGACCTGATCAAGCCGCCGGCGAACGTCGACGTCGCGATGGTCGCACCGAAGGGCCCGGGCCACCTGGTCCGCCGCCAGTTCGTCGACGGCAAGGGCGTCCCGGCGCTCATCGCCGTGGAGCAGGACGCCTCCGGCAACGCCCAGGCGCTCGCCCTCTCCTACGCGGCCGCCATCGGTGGCGCCCGCGCCGGCGTCATCAAGACGACGTTCACCGAGGAGACCGAGACCGACCTCTTCGGCGAGCAGGCCGTGCTCTGCGGTGGCGCGTCCGCGTTGGTGCAAACCGGCTTCGAGGTGCTCACCGAGGCCGGCTACGCCCCGGAGATCGCCTACTTCGAGGTGCTGCACGAGCTGAAGCTGATCGTCGACCTCATGTACGAGGGCGGCATCGCGCGCCAGCGCTACTCGATCTCCGACACCGCCGAGTACGGCGACCTGACCCGCGGCCCGCGCGTCATCTCGCCGGCGGTCAAGGAAGAAATGAAGAAGATCCTCGGCGAGATCCAGGACGGCACGTTCGCCCGCGAATGGGTCGCCGAGGACGAGGCCGGTCGGCCGAACTTCACCAAGCTCGAGGAGCAGGGCAACCAGCACCCGATCGAGGCGACCGGCAAGAAGCTGCGCGACCTGATGTCGTGGGTGGACCGGCCGATCACCGAGACCGCCTGACCATTTTTCGACAACACAGTTCGGCAACACAGTTCGGTAACACGCTGAAGGGGACGCCGCACGGCGTCCCCTTCAGTGCGTTCGGTGCCCGGGTCGCTACGCTGGTGACATGACTGATCAGCCGGTCGACGACAAGGCGCACATCCGGCACCACCTGGACTTCAGCAAGGCCGAGTGGATCCGGGCCGAGCCCGAGGGCGTCACGCTCGACGACTGCGTCGAGTACGCCTTCATCGAGCACACCGACGGTGTCACCTACACCGCGATGCGGCAGTCGTCGAAGCCGGACGGCGTCGTCCTGGTCTTCACCCCGGCGGAGTGGGACGCGTTCGTGAAGGGCGTCCGTGACGGCGAGTTCGACCTGCCCGAGGACCTCGCCGCGGAGGCTTAGAGCTTCGCCGCCAGCTCGGGGATCTTGCCGAGGTCGCCGGCGATGCCGAGGTGGTCGCCGTAGTCGCGGGATTCGACGACCAGGCCGCCCGAGATCCGCATGGCGAAGATGTTGGCGATCCGGACCGTGCGGCCGCCGTAGCTGCCCTGGTAGGCGAACTCGGCGATCAGGATCTCCGGGTCCGTGCCCTCGTACGTGACGAGGTCGGCGATCTCGAAGTCGACGCCCATGGCCGCGGCCTGCCCGAAGTGCGTCCGCAGCTCCTCGCGCGTGCGCACGACGGCCGAACCCGGCAGGAACGGGTGCGTGACGTGGGTGGGCTCGGCGTACAGCTCCGCCAGGTGCGGGCCGGCCTTGTCGCACACGCCGTAGACGAGCCGCTCGAACACCCCGCGCCGGCTCTTCGGGTCGCTCGACGTTCGTGGTCCGATCGGCGACAACTCGCGCGGCGGCGCCTGCTCGTAGGCCTTGACCAGCTGGTCGACGCCGTCGCGGATCGCGGCGAGCCGCAGGTAGTCGTGGTAGTCGCGGGTGTGGACGATCAGGCCGTCGCGGACGCGCAGCACCTGGATGTTGGCCGTCGGCGTGGTCCGGCCGGTCTCCACCGACTCGGCGTCGTAGTCGTATTCGGCGACGATCACCTCGGGGTCGGTCGTCTCGTGGACGACGACGTTCTTGCGCTTGAGCCGCAGGGCCCCGGCGAGGGCGCTGGTGAACCGTTCGTGGACCGCGGCGCGGCCGGTGATGCGGCCCGGCCGCGGCACGGCCTGGGGGTGTTCGACGACGGCGTCTTCGGCGTAGAGCGCGGAAAGCTCGTCCCACCGTCCTTCGCTGATGCCGTCGGACAGCGCGGCGAACACGTCGCGGGGTGAAGTCATGGGTCCTCCCAGTGGCAAAACGGAGTCTGAAGTCCGCCTGCGACGATACGGACTACAGACTCCGGTTGTCTACAAGGTTTGCAAGAGGTCTCGCGCGGCCGGCTGCCCGCACACGTCGGCCCACGTCTCCGGGGTGCTGTGGAAGATCCCGTCCCGGGCTTCGCGGTCGGCACCGCTTTCGACGAGGGCGCGGATGACGTCGAGGTGCCCGGACTGCGCGGCCAGGTGCAGCGCCGTGGCGCCTTCGCCGTGGTTCGGGCCGCCGAACGTGCCGGGGTGGTTCACGTCGGCGCCGAGGTCGAGGAGCGTCCGGACGGCGTCGAGCTTGCCTTGCGCGGCCGCCCACGCCAGCGCGGTGCCGCGGTAGACGTCGGCGTTCACCTCGGCGCCCCGGGCGACGAGGGTTCTCAGCGCGTCGACGCGGTCGTTGCGTGCCGCCCAGGCCAGGGCTTCGTTCTTGACTTCGGCGGGGTCGTCCGTCGGCTGCCGGCGCGGGAAACCGCTGTGCGGCCGGTAGAAACCCCGGTGCGCACCGGTGGCCGGGTGGCCCGGCCGGAGCAGCTCGTCGAGGAGGTCCGCGTCGCCGAGCCCGGCCGCGACGCGCAGGTTCCCCGGGGCCCGGCTGTATTCCGCCAGTTTCTCCGCCGCTTCGCGGTGGCCCCAGAACAGGGCGACGACCAGGGGAGTGCCGCCGTCACCCCGGGCCGGGACGTCGACCGGTGCGCCCGCTTCCAGGAGCAAGTCGAGCAGGAGCGGCAGGTTGCTGTAGGCGGCCTGGTGCAGGGGCGTCCAGCCGTGGACGTTGCCGCGCGACGGGTCGGCGCCGTGGTCGAGCAGGATCCGGCTGAGCCGTTCGTCGCAGGTCGCGCCGGCCATGCCGAGCAGGTCGTTGCCGTTGGTGCCGCGGGCGGTGACCAGCCCGGGGAATTCGTCGAGGAGTAACTCGAGTTTCCCCGGATCCCGGTCTTCGACGGCCCGGTACGCACGCGCGAACGGCTCGCCACTGTCTACAAGGGACTTGACGTGGTCGCGAAGTCCTTTCCAGGAACCGAAACCGTGCTCCCGGGCGACGACCGCGCGGGCGCCGTCCCGGGTGAGCGGCTGTCCCCAGCGGTCGAACGGCTCGCGCGCGCCGGGCGTCTCGTCCTCGGCGGAGGCGAGCAGTCCGAGCGCGCGCTCGGCGTAGTAACCGACGTCCTGGTGGTACGGGTGCTGCAGGCGTTCGCCGTGTTCGGTGACGCGCCGGACGTACGCCTGCAGCTTCGGCCAGCTCGGGAAGCCGTGCTCGCGGGCGATCCGGTACTGTGCTTCGGACAGCTTCACGGCTTCGGCGCGCGAGGTCCTTCGCGCGCTTGCGCAGCTGGTCCAGGCTGGGTTTCGCGGGCAGCGTGCCCATGGTGCCTCCTTCCCTCGTCGCCCGTGGTCCGCCGGCACCGGGCAGGAAAGAAGGTGCGGAGCTGGTGGTGCGGTACTGCAGGGGTGGGCTCGGCCCTTTCCGCGGACGGGGCGCGGCCCTCAACCGCGCCCCGTCACCCTACCGCCGAACCCGGATCTCGCGTGCTTCCCGCCAGATCTCGCGTGATCGAAGCCGGAACTCACGTGATCGGAGCCGGAACTCACGAGTTACGGCCTCGATCACACGAGTTACGGGTCTGGTCACGCGAGATCCGGGTTTCGTCACGGGAGGAGGTCGGCCAGGAGGCCGTAGGACTTCGGGGTTCGGGCCAGGACCTGGACGCAGACGTGGTCGGCGCCCGCGTCGAGGTGGGCCTGGATCCGGTCGGCCGCCGCCTGTTCGCCGGTCGCGACGATGGCGTCGACCAGGCGGTCGCTGCCGCCGTCGGCGAGGTCGTCGTCGGTGAAGCCGAGGCGGCGCAGGTTCGCCTGGTGGTGCGGGGCCTGCCGGACGTAGAGGCCGACGTGTTCGCGGGCGGCGTCCGGTGAAGCGTCCAGGATCACCGCTTGCTCGACGGCCAGGTACTTGCCCGGGCCGAGCCGTTCGCGGGCCATCGCCGTGTGCTCCGGCGGGACGAAGTACGGGTGCGCGCCGTCCGTCCGTTCGGCCGCCAGGTCGAGCGCCCGGGGCCCGAGCGCCGCGATCAGCCGCCGGGGCCGCGGCGACGGCGGTGGCAGGGCGGGCAGTTCGGCCGTGTCCATCCCCTCGAGGTACTCGCGCATCGCCGAAATCGGCCGCGCGCCCGGGAAGTGCCCGCCGAGGCCGACGGTGAACCGGCCCGGGTACGCCTCGCCGAGCGCCCGGGTCGCCGCCTCCGCCGTGATCGGCGCGCGGCGGTCGAACCGCGCGATGCCCGTGGCCACGGTGAGCCGGGAGGTCGCCGCCAGGATCAGGGCCGCCTGCGTGAAGGCGTCCCGGCCGGCGTATTCGCCGAACCAGAGCGCGTCGAAGCCCAGTTCCTCCACCTCCGCGGCCGTTTCGCGGACCGCGCCGATCGGGGCGCCGTCGAAGAACCGCCAGATCCCGACGCTCATCGGGTCACCTCCGGGGCCAGTTCGGCCAGTATGTCCACAGTGGATTCGAACGTGGCCGCCGACGGCGTCAGCAGCACGTGGTCCGCGCCCGCGTCCCGGAGTTCGTCGAGCCGCTTCGCGATGGTCGCCGCGTCACCCCAGAGGACGAGGTCGTCGACGAACCGGTCGCTCGGCCCGGCGATGTCGGCCTCGGTGTAGCCGAGCCGTTTCCAGCCCGCCAGGTACACCGTGACGCTGTACTGCCGTGACTGCGCCACCCGGCGCCACACGCTCTCGCGAGCGTCCTCGCGGCTGCCGAGCAGCACCGTCTGCTGCGGGATCAGCAGCTTGTCCGGCCCGAGGATCTCCCGGGCGTACGGCGTGTGCGAGACCGGCTGGGCGAACGGATGCGCGCCGTCGGCGTGGTCACGGGACAGGGCCAGCATCTTCGGGCCGACCGCGGCCAGCACGCGCGGAAACGCCACGGGCGCGGGGCTTTCGGCCGCGGAGGTGTCCATTTCGGACAGATAGTCCCGCATGCGGTCGATCGGGCGGTAGTCCTCGCCCAGCTTCGCCGCCTGGAACGCGTGCCCGACGCCGATGCCGAGCACGAACCGGCCGGGGTGAGCATGGGCGAGCGTCGCGCCGCCCTTGTGCGCGGTCGTCCCGCGCCGGGCCCACAGGTTCGCGATGCCGGTGCCGAGCACGACGTCCGGCACCGACGCGAGCAGGTCGCCGAAGTGCGCGAACACCTCGCGGGTGCCGGGTCCTTCGCCGCTCCAGGCCGAGCGGTAGCCGGCTTCGGCGAGCCGCCGCGTCGCCGCGCGTTCGACGTCCGGGGGTGGGGCCAGGGGTGCGCTCGGCAACCAGGCGCCGACCGCGCCGAGCCGTGCGCGGGTGTCTTCGATCAGGGTCATCCTCGATCCCTCCAGTAAGCTGAGGCTGCCTCCGGTCAATATACGGAGGCAGCCTCCGATTGGCTACCCGGTAAGGTTCGAGTGGCGATGACCGATGTGAAACCGATGCGCGCGGACGCCCGCCGCAACTACGAACGCCTCCTCGAAGAGGCGCAACGCTCCTTCGCCGAGCACGGCGTCGAGGCGTCACTGGAAGACATCGCGCGCCGCGCCGGAGTCGGCATCGGCACGCTCTACCGGCACTTCCCGACGCGCGACGCACTGCTCGAGACGCTCCTGCGTGCTCGCTTCGACGCGCAGGCCGAGCGGGCCCGCGAACTGCTCACCCATCCCGAGCCGCTGAACGCCCTGCACTCCTGGCTGGCCGGGCTCGGGGACGCCACCGGCACGTTCCGCGGCCTGGTCGAGCTCACCGCCGACGCGCTGAACGACGAATCATCCCGTTTGTACGCGTCGTGCCACACGATGCGCGAGTGGGGTTCCCATCTGGTGGAACGTGCGAAACAGGCCGGTGAGCTTCGCGCCGACGTCACCGCGCAGGAGCTGCTTTTGTTGCTGCACGCGGCATCCTGGGCGGGCGGCCACCTGCCCGGTCCCGGGGGCATGCAACGCCTCCTGGCTCTTGTTTTCGAGGGATTACGGGCGAGTTAACACGGGGGGAAGCCACCGGGCGCTCCTGCGCGTTAAACTCCGGCTCGACCGGGGCACAACGGCGTGCTGAGACCGTCTGTCGACACATGGAACGTTCTGGAAGTGACCAGATAGTGGGAGCCGCATCGTGAGCAAGCCCAATAAGCCCGTCGTCCTCATCGCGGAGAAGCTCGCCCCCTCCGTGCTGAGTGTCTTCGGTGACGAGGTGGAGGTCCGGCACGTCGACGGCACGGACCGGTCCGCGCTGCTCGAGGCGGTGAAGAGCGCCGACGCGCTCCTGGTCCGCTCCGCCACCCAGGTCGACGCCGAGGTCTTCGGCGCCACCACCCAGCTCAAGGTCGTCGCCCGTGCCGGCGTCGGGCTGGACAACGTCGTGGTGCCCGCCGCCACCGAGCGCGGCGTCCTGGTCGTCAACGCGCCGACGTCGAACATCGTCTCCGCCGCCGAGCACGCCGTCGCCCTGCTGCTTTCGGTCGCGCGCCGGGTCCCGGCCGCCGACCAGAGCCTCCGCGGCGGCGAGTGGAAGCGCAGCTCGTTCTCCGGCGTCGAGCTGCAGGGCAAGACGATCGGTGTCGTGGGCCTCGGCAAGATCGGGCAGCTGTTCGCCCAGCGTCTCGCCGCCTTCGAAACCAAGCTCATCGCCTACGACCCCTACGTCTCGGCCGCGCGCGCCGCGCAGCTGGGCATCGAGCTCGTCACGCTCGACGAGCTGCTGCGCCGCGCCGACGCCATCTCCATCCACCTGCCGAAGACGCCGGAGACCAAGGGCCTCATCGACGCCGAGGCGCTGAAGAAGACCAAGCCGGGCGTCATCATCGTGAACGCCGCCCGTGGCGGGCTGATCGTCGAGCAGGACCTGGCCGACGCGCTGCGCTCGGGTCACGTCGGCGGCGCCGGCGTCGACGTCTTCGTCTCCGAGCCGACCACGTCCAGCCCGCTGTTCGAGCTGGAGAACGTCGTCGTGACGCCGCACCTGGGCGCTTCGACGGCCGAGGCGCAGGACCGCGCGGGCACCGACGTCGCGAAGTCGGTGCTGCTGGCCCTGCGCGGCGAGTTCGTGCCGGACGCGGTGAACGTCTCCGGCGGCGGCGCGGTGGGCGAACACGTCCGCCCGTACCTGTCGCTGGTCCAGAAGCTCGGCACCCTGCTCACCGCGCTGAACCCGAAGGCGCCGACGTCGGTGACCGTGCAGGTCAAGGGCGAGCTGACCAGCGAGGACACCAGCGTGCTGCAGCTCGCCGCGCTGCGCGGGGTGTTCACCGGCGTGGTCGAGGACCAGGTCACGTTCGTCAACGCGCCGCAGCTGGCGGAGAAGCTGGGCGTGCAGGTCGAGCTGGTGACCGAACCCGAGAGCCCCAAGTTCCGCAGCCTGGTCACCGTGCGCGCGGTGTACGCCGACGGCGCGACGCTCACCGTGTCGGGCTCGGTCACCGGCAAGGACGAGGCCGAGAAGCTGGTCGAGGTCAACGGCCGCGGGTTCGACCTGCGCGCCGAAGGCACCGTGCTGCTGGTCGAGTACGCGGACCGCCCGGGCGTGATGGGCCGCGTCGGGACGCTGCTCGGCGAGGCGGGCATCAACATCGAGGCCGCGCAGATCAGCCAGACCACCGACGGCTCCGACGCGGTGATGCTGCTGCGCGTCGACCGCCACATCGACGCCCACCTGCTGGACCCGATCGGCGCTTCGGTCGGGGCGCACACGATCCGCGCGGTGGACTTCACCTGATTCCTCTCGCACGCGAAAGCCCCCTCGCCACCTCGGAGAGGGGGCTTTCGCGTGCAATCACATTCACATAACGGACTTCTTTGCCTACGGAAGTAGGTGTTTTGGGGCATTAGGTTCCTTTGCGCGAGGTCGAACCACGCGTCGTCGAAGGGCACGGCGCTGTGCCGCGCTTCACCGTCGGGGGTGTCAGGAGCGGCAGGCAGGTTCGGGTCCAGACCTCGAGTAAGGGGCCGACTCATGAGCAGATCCCGCCTACCCGCGCGCGCCACGACGGCGGCCTTCGCCGTCGTGCTGGCGGCCGCGCTCGGGGCGCCGGTCGCGAGCGCGGCGGATGCGCCGCTCGCCGACGGCGTCGCACCGGCCAAGATCGACGACGCGCGGCTGCAGGGCAAGCTGTCGCCGCGTCTGGGGGCCGCGCAGGGCCGGGTCACCGCGTTCGTCGAACTGGCCAAGAAGCCGGCCGTCGACGCGTTCACCGCCGCGGAGCCGCAGGGCAAGGACCAGGCGAAGCGGGCCGCCCGCGCCGCGAAGGCCGACACCGCCGCCGCGGTGGACTCCGTCCTCGGCCAGCTGCGCGCGGCCGATGCCCAGCCGCAGGTCGTCACCCAGACCGCCAACGCCGTTCCCGGCGTGGTCGTCACCGCCGACGCCGCGAAGCTGCGCGAAGTCGCGAAGCGGGCGGACGTCGTCGCGGTGCGCACGGTCGTGCCGAAGACCCGGACCAACGCCAGCGCCGAGCAGCTGACCAACACCCTCGCCGCCTGGCAGCAGACCGGCAAGTTCGGCGACGGCGTCCGCGTCGGCGTCATCGACGACGGCATCGACTACACCCACGCCGACTTCGGCGGCCCGGGCACGCAGGCCGCCTACAAGAGCGTCGACAGCACCAAGCCGACGCCGCTGTTCCCGAGCGCCAAGGTGGTCGGCGGCACCGACCTCGTCGGCAACGACTACGACGCCGCGACGGCCGGCAAGACCACCCCGAAGCCGGACCCGAACCCGCTGGCCTGCGGCGAGCACGGCACGCACGTCGCCGGCACCATCGGCGGCTTCGGCATCACCGCCGACGGCAAGACCTTCAAGGGCGACTACAAGAAGCTGGACGCCAAGAAGGTCGACGCGATGCAGATCGGCCCGGGCACGGCGCCGAAGTCGCTGCTCTACGCGATCAAGGTGTTCGGCTGCACGGGGTCGACGAACGTCACCTCGCAGGCACTGGACTGGGCGCTCGACCCGGACGGCGACGGCGACTTCACCGACCACCTCGACATCGTCAACCTCTCGCTCGGCTCCGACTTCGGCGCGCCGGACGACCCGGACTCGCTGTTCGTGCGCAAGCTCGCCGCGAACAACGTGCTGCCGGTGATCTCCGCGGGCAACGGCGGCGACATCAACGACATCGCCGGCTCCCCGGGCAACACCCCCGAGGCGCTGACCGTGGCCAGCACGCGGGACGCGGGCGTCCTGCGCGACGCCGCCGAGGTCAAGGCGCCCGCGGGCGTCGCGGGCCAGAAGACCGGGCAGTACAGCCAGAACTACACCGGCTACGACACCCTCGACCTCGCCGCGCCGGTCGTCAAGCTGTCGGCGGCGAACGCCGCGGGCTGTGCGCCGTACTCCGCCGAGGACAAGGCGAAGGCCGCCGGCAAGTTCGTCTGGCTGGAGTGGGACGACAACGACTCGACCCGCGCCTGCGGTTCGGCGGCACGGTCGAACAACGCCCAGGCGGCCGGGGCGAAGGGCGCGCTGCTGTCGTCCACTTTGGAGCACTTCAGTGCGGGCATCGCGGGCAACGCGGCGATCCCGGTGTTCCAGTTCACCGGCTCCGCGACGGCTCCGCTGCGCCCGGCCCTGAACGCCGGCACGCTGCAGGTCCGGCTCTTCGGCACCGGCCGCGCCTCGATCCAGACCTCCGACAAGACGATCGTGGACACCCCGAGCTCGTTCACCTCGCGCGGCACCCGCGGCCCGGCGCTCAAGCCGGACGTCGCCGCGCCGGGTGACACGATCACCTCGGCGTTCCGCGGCAGCGGCAACGGCCGGACCGTGCTTTCGGGCACGTCGATGGCCGCTCCGCACACCGCGGGCATCACCGCGCTGGTCCGCCAGGCGCACCCGGACTGGTCGGTCGAGGACGTCAAGGCGTCGGTCATCGACACCGCCGGCCACGACGTCTCCGACGGCAAGGGCCACACCTACGCGCCGCAGCGCGTCGGCAGCGGCCGGATCGACGCGAAGGCCGCGCTGGACAACCAGGTGCTCGCCTACGTCGTGGACGACCCGGGCGCGGTGAGCGTCAGCTTCGGCACGGTCGAGGCGGCCGGGCCGGTGACCCTGTCCAAGACGATCAAGCTGGTCAACAAGGGTGTCACGCCCGCCGAGTACACCGTGGCCTACCAGGCGGTCAACGCGCTGCCGGGTGTCGAGTACACAGTGGACAAGCAGTCGGTGAAGCTGAGCGCGCGCGGCACCGCCAAGGTGAAGGTGACCCTGAAGATCACCGACCCGAAGGCGCTGCGCAAGGTGATGGACCCGACCATGGCGGCCACCCAGGCCGGCCTGGCCCGGCAGTTCGTCGCGGACGCCTCCGGCCGCGTCGCCTTCACTCCGGTCAGCGGGGCCAAGGTGCCGCTGCGGGTTTCGGTCTACGCCGCACCCAAGCCGGTTTCGACGATTTCGACGCCGCCGTCGGTGAAGTTCCCGTCCGACGCCACCCAGGCCGTGCTGAACCTCGGCGGCAAGGGTGTCGACCAGGGCGCCGGCGCGCAGCGGTACCGCTCGCTGATCAGCGTGCTCGAGCTGCAGGCGGAGTCCCCGCAGCTGCCCGAGTGCGACGCGGACGTGGTCACCGACTGCACGCTGAACAAGACGGCCAAGGGCGGCGACCTCCGTTACATCGGTGCGGCGTCGACCGCTCCGCTGGCGAAGGCCCAGGGCGAGCCGGAGAACGCGATGCTCGCGTTCGGCCTGTCCACCTGGGGCGACTGGGCGAACATCGGCAGCAACACGTCGCCGTTCGTCGACATCGACACCACCGGGGACGGGCAGCCGGACTTCGAGACCTACGTGACCAAGGCGACGGCGACCGACGTCCTCCTGGCCAACACGGTCGCGCTGAAGCCGGGCTTCCCGACCGTCGACGTCCAGGCGGTCAACGGCCAGCTCGGCGACGTCGACACCAACGTGTTCGACACGAACGTGATCACGCTGCCGGTTTCCCTCTCGGCACTCGGCATCGACGCGAACGCCGACACCCACCGCATCTCCTACACGGTGGGCGTCAGCGGCTTCTACGTCGCGCCGGGCACGACGAACGGGCTGATCGACTACGTCGGCACGCCGCTCTCGTTCGACGCGCTCGCGCCGGGCTACGCGGTGCAGGGTGGTGGCGACGCCGCCCTGGGCTACGTCGCGAAGCCGGGCACGGCGCTGGTCGTGACCCGGAACGCGACGTCGGCCGCGGCCGACAACGCCCTCGGGCTGCTGGCCATCGAGCACCACAACGCGGCGGGCAACCGGGCGAACGTGGTCAAGGTGGAGGACGCCCGGCCGGGGAACGACCGTCAGCCGATCGGGGCAGGTCACCACTGACGGGCGGCAAGATCGATTGACGCAGGACCAGGGGCGCTCGCCGCGGATTTCCGCGGGGAGCGCCCCTCTCGCGTTCCCCCGATCGGGTGTCTCACCCTGCGGGAGGATGCGGCATAAGGGTGGTGCGGCTACGGCCGTTTGTCTACGGCCGGTAACCTTCCGGCTGCTGGCGTTTTGTTGCGGTGGGCCATCGGTGCGGTCGATGGTCCGGTCGACGGAGGTGTGTGGATGCGGCTCGCGGTGATCCCAGGTGACGGGATCGGGCCCGAGGTGGTCTCCGAGGCGCTGAAGGTACTCGGCGAGGTAGTACCGACGGCGGAGATCACGAACTACGACCTCGGCGCCGCGCGATGGCACTCGACCGGCGAGCTGCTCCCCGAGTCGGTCCTCGGCGAGCTCCGCCAGCACGACGCGATCCTGCTGGGCGCGGTCGGTGACCCGTCGGTGCCGAGCGGAATCCTCGAGCGCGGCTTGCTGCTGCGCCTGCGGTTCGAAATGGACCACCACGTCAACCTGCGCCCGGCGCGGCTGTACCCGGGTGTCCGGGGACCGCTGGCCGACGCGGGTGACGTCGACATGGTCGTCGTGCGCGAAGGCACCGAAGGCCCGTACGCGGGTACTGGTGGCCTGATCCGCAAGGACACCGAGCACGAAATCGCGACGGAGGTCAGCGTCAACACGGCGTTCGGCGTCCGGCGCGTGGTGGCGGACGCGTTCAGCCGCGCCGAGGCCCGGCCGCGCAAGCACCTGACGCTGGTGCACAAGACCAACGTGCTCTCGTTCGCCGGGTCGCTGTGGTCGCGCATCGTCGAAGAGGTTTCGCTGGAGCACCCGGACGTGACGGTCGCGTATTCGCATGTGGACGCGGCGACGATCCACCTGGTGACGGACCCGTCCCGGTTCGACGTGATCGTGACGGACAACCTGTTCGGCGACATCATCACCGACCTCGCGGCGGCGGTGACGGGCGGAATCGGCCTCGCGGCCAGCGGCAACCTGGACATGACCCGCCGCAACCCGAGCATGTTCGAGCCGGTCCACGGCTCGGCGCCGGACATCGCGGGCCAGGGGCTCGCGGACCCGACGGCGGCGGTGCTGTCCGTGGCGCTGCTGCTGGACCACCTGGGCCAGAAGGAATCGGCCCGGCGGATCGAGGCGTCGGTGGCGTTCGACCTGGCCACCCGGGACCAGTCTTCGCCGGGCGCCACGACGGCGATCGGTGACCGGCTGGCGGCTTTGGTTTCGTCCAACGTCCGCACGGGCTGATTTTCCGGAGAAGCCCCGCACCCGTTGCTCGGGTGCGGGGCTTTTTCGTGCCGGGTGCCGGGTGCCGCTGGGCCGGAGGTCTTGAATGACTCATTCAGGACCTCCGAAGACCTGAATGAGTCATTCAAGACCTCGGAACTGTGCCGCCGGCCCGACTTGTCCACAGCCCCGCCGCGATGTGGACAACTTCGCTGCCGAACGGCTTTTCGGCCGGTTCTGTCGGTTGCCGCCGATAGACTGGACCGGGGTCAGCCCCCAGGGAGCGGTGGGGCATGGTTGGTGGGGGTTTCCCGGATGGTGGGAGCTTCGCCCAGGTTCTGGACGTGGCCGCCGGTGCTGTGGCATGATGCGACCGTGACCAGCTTCGCGATCATTATCGACGAGCGCGCCGGACGATAGCTCCACAAGAGCCCCCGGCGCGCAACCTCTCGCACCCATGCGGGAGGTTTTTTTGTTGCCTTGAAACGCTAGGAGAAGACCGTGACCCGCACGGAGCCCGCCGATACCCCGCTCGGCGACGCCTTCCACCTCTACGACACCACCCTGCGCGACGGTGCGCAGCGGGAGGGCATCTCCTACTCCGTCCAGGACAAGCTCGCCGTCGCGCGGCTGCTGGACGAGCTCGGTGTCGGGTTCATCGAAGGCGGCTGGCCCGGGGCGCTTCCCAAGGACACCGAATTCTTCGCCCGCGCCGCGAAGGGCGAGCTCAACCTGAAGCACGCGGCCCTCGTCGCTTTCGGGGCGACTCGCAAGGCCGGCACCACCGCCGACGCCGATCCGCAGGTCCGGGCGCTGCTCGACAGCGAGGCGCCGGTCATCACCCTCGTCGCCAAGTCCGACCTCAGGCACATCGAACGCGCTCTCCGCGTCGACGTCGACGAGGCCTGTGCCATGGTCCGGGACACCGTCGAGTTCCTGACGAACGAAGGGCGGCGGGTCTTCCTCGACGCCGAGCACTTCTTCGACGGTTACGCCAACTCTCCCGAGACGTCCCTCAAGGTCCTCGACGCGGCCGCCCACGCCGGCGCCGATGTCCTCGTGCTCTGCGACACCAACGGCGGCCAGCTGCCGCTCGGGCTCGCCGAGACCGTCCGGACGATCAAGGACAAGACCGGGTTCCGCCTCGGGATCCACTGTCAGGACGACACTTCCTGCGCCGTGGCGAACTCCGTCGCCGCGGTGCAGGCCGGCGCGACGCACGTCCAGTGCACCGCCAACGGTTACGGGGAGCGGGCCGGCAACGCCGACCTCTTCGCCGTGACGGGAAACCTGGTGACCAAGCTCGGCATGGACGTCCTCCCGACCGGAGGCGGCGCCGAGCTCACCCGGGTCTCCCATGCCCTTGCCGAAATCGCCAACCTCGCCCCCTACTCCCACCAGGCTTACGTAGGGGCGTCGGCTTTCGCTCACAAGGCGGGACTGCACGCGAGCGCGATCAAGGTGGATCCGTTGTTGTACAACCACATCGATCCGTCTTCCGTCGGCAACGACATGCGGGTACTGGTCACCGAGATGGCCGGCCGGGCCAGCCTCGAGCTCAAGGGACGTGAGCTCGGGGTCGACCTGGCCGGCCGGCCCGAGGCGCTGACGAGCGCGATCACGAAGGTCAAGCGGCTCGAGGCGGAAGGCTGGTCCTTCGAAGCCGCCGACGCCTCCCTCGAGCTCCTGCTGCGCCAGGAAGCCGATGTCCCGGTCGAATCGCCGTTCGAGCTCGAGTCCTACCGCGTGGTGCTCGACCACCGCCCGGACGGCGAGGTCATGGCCGAGGCGACGGTCAAGGTGCACGTCCGCGGGCAGCGCGTCATCGCCACCGCCGAGGGCATCGGCCCGGTGCACGCCCTCGACGCCGCCCTGCGGAAGGCGCTGAGCCCGCACTTGTCCTGGTTGGACAGTGTGGAGCTGGCCGACTACAAGGTCCGGATCCTCCAGGGGCACCCGGGGACCGACGCGGTGACGCGCGTGCTGGTCGAAAGCACCGACGGCGAACGCGAGTGGACCACCGTCGGGGTCCACGGGAACATCGTCGAGGCCAGCTGGCTCGCCCTGTGCGACGCGCTCGTGCACAAGAGCACGACCGTGGCCTGAGTCACAGTGACATCCGGGCCTTCGGCCCGGGCCGGGGGCTCCGCCACCCGGAACCCCCGAAGGCCGTTGGGTGGGCGCACGTAGACTGACCGCGTGCGCCTAGCCCGAATTGCTCATCCCGGTGGTGTCGCGTTCGCTTCGGTCGAAGGGGACGGTGACGACGCCCAGGTCCTGGAGATCGCCGAGCACCCGTTCGGCCAGCCCAACTTCACCGGCAAGCGGTGGCCGCTGGCCGACGTCCGGCTGCTCGCGCCGATCCTGCCGTCCAAGGTGATCGCCGTCGGCCGCAACTACGCCAAGCACGCGGCCGAGTTCGGCAACGAGGTGCCCGCCGCGCCGATGCTGTTCCTCAAGCCGTCGACCACGGTCGTCGGCCCGAACGCGCCCATCCGCCGCCCGTCCGGCGTCGGCCGCGTCGACTTCGAGGGCGAGCTCGCCATCGTCATCGGCCAGCCGGTCAAGAACGTCCCCGCGGCCCGCGCCGCGAGCGCGATCCTCGGCTACACCGTCGCCAACGACGTCAGCGCCCGCGACCTGCAGAAGTCCGACGGCCAGTGGGGCCGCGCGAAGGGCTTCGACACCTTCTGCCCGCTCGGGCCGTGGATCGAGACGTCGCTCGACGCGTCCGACCTGACGCTGAGGTCCGAAGTCGACGGCGAACTGAAGCAGGACGGCCGCACTTCGGACCTCGTCCACAAGATCCCCGAGCTCGTCGAGTTCGTCTCCGGGGTCATGACGCTGCTGCCCGGCGACGTCATCCTCACCGGCACCCCGGAGGGCGTCGGCCCGATCGAGGGCGGCCAGAGCGTCTCGATCACCATCGAAGGCATCGGCACCCTGACCAACCCGGTCGAAAGCGTCTGACCCGTAATTCGTGAAGGCCACCTTCAGGAACTACAAGTTCCTGAAGGTGGCCTTCACGGCTTTCAGCGGCCCGCCGGCTCCATCGGGCGGCGGGCGAACGCCGGCGCGTGCTCGGGGCGCAGGCCGAGACCCAGCAGCCGCGCGGGGAAGTACGAGAGCTTCGGGAACCGCGCGAACAGCTTGATCATCGGTGCCGGCGGGCCGTTGCGCTTGCCCGCCATCACCGCGCGCATCACGGTCCGGTGCAGCAGCCGCTGCAGGCCCTGCACCAGGAGCGTCGGCGCCAGCCGGCGCGAGCGCACCTTCGCCAGGTCCGCCTCCGAGGGACGGCCCCGCCGCAGCGGTTCGGCCAGCAGCGTCGCCGCCGCGACCGCGTCCTGCACCGCCAGGTTGATGCCGACCCCGCCGATCGGCGACATCGCGTGCGCCGCGTCGCCGATGCAGAGCAGCCCGTCGACGTGCCACCGGCGCAGCAGGTTGAGCCGCACGTCGAGGAACTTGACGTCGTCCATCGACTCCAGTTCGTGCACCCGGTCGGCGAACTCGGGGCAGATCTGCGTGACGTTGTGCCGGAACGCCTCGATGCCCTGCTTGCGCAGGTCGTCGCCCTTCGGGCTGAGGTAGGCGACCTGGAAGAAGCCGGGCCGGGGGAGCGGCACGGCGAACCGGCGGTCGTGCATCCTCGGCATCAGCGTGCCGCCTCCGTTGCCGTCGGCCCGCGAGAGCCGGAACCACCAGACGTCGAACGGGCAGTCGTACTCGCGCGGTACGAGACCGGCTTCGCGCCGTGCCAGTGACCACCGGCCGTCCGCGGCGATGACCAGGTCGGCGCGGACTTCGCCGGTCTCACCGGCCACCGTGCGGTAGGTGACACCGGCCACCCGGCCGTGCTCGCGGACCAGACCGGTGCACTCGGTCTCCGTCCGCAGGACGAAGGTCGGCTCTTTCCGGGCGCTTTCGGCGAGCAGGTCGAGGAAGTCCCACTGCGGCACCATCGCGATGTAGGGGTGCGCGACCTTCAGCCGGGTGAAGTCGGCGAGCTTCATCATCTCGCCGTCCTCCATCGGGAAGCCCGCCGCGCTCAGCTCGCTGTGCGGCAGCGCGTGGAACTTCTCGCCGAGGCCCAGCTCGTCGAGCAGGGTGAGCGTCGACGGGTGGACCGTGTCGCCGCGGAAGTCACGCAGGAAGTCGGCGTGCTTCTCCAGCACCGTCACCTCGACGCCGGCCCGGGCCAGCAGAAGTCCCGTGACCATCCCGGCCGGCCCGCCACCGATGACGACGCAGCTCGTGCGCTCGGTCATCTCGACCATCTCCCTTATTCATCGCTTGTTGAATAAGCTGAGAATGCACCCCCGCTGGGGCGGCGTCAAGCGATGTGGCGAGAGATACGCTGATCGGGCGACGGACGGGGTGCCCGGTGGTCCGTCCGTGTTTCGTGTGTTTCGTCCGCGTTTCGCGGCGGGCCGGTGGCGAGAAACCGTCCAAACGCGACCGTTCGCCGGATCTCTTCGACCTCGGGGGCGGGCGTCGGCTCCGGGGTGCCGACCCACCGATGTGGACAGACGGATTGACCTTTCGCCGCAACGGTTTCGGATCAGATCGTGCCGTCGCCGAACCTTCTGCCGCGGTGCGCGCCGAAGGAGCCGCGCCGTGGCCGGATAACCGAAAGAAGACGGTTCGCCAACTGGGAGTAGAGCCGATGCGCCGGAACAGGCGAGTGGCAATCACCTCTTTGGCAGCGTCGCGAACGCGGCGGTTGCCCTAGCCTCACTGGGTGGATTTCGCCCTGGCACCCCGGACCCCTTCGCGAATCGCCCCGCCCGCCGCGGCGGCGTCCGAGCCCTGGGCACCGCCCGAGCTCCGGCTGGTGTGCCTGGACATCGACGACACCTTGATCGACTGCACCGCCGCGATCCGCCGCAGCCTCCACATCCTCACCGGCCGCGGCGATCTGTGGCCGTTGTGGGACCTGATCACCGAAGAGCACGTCGCCCTGGTCGTCGCCGGTGAGCTCGACTACGCGACCATGCACCAGCGGCGCACCGACTGCTTCCTCGCCGAACTCGGCATCCTCGCCGACGCCGAGCAGGTCAGCTCCTTCGAGCGCCGCCGAAGAGAGCTGCTCGACCACTCCTGGCAACTGTTCGACGACGTCGTCCCGTGCCTGGAGTGGCTGCGCGCGGCCGGGCTGACCTTGGCCGCCGTCACGAACGCCTCGGGCGCCCACCAGCGGAAGAAGATTGCCGACCTGGGCCTGGCCCCGTTCTTCGACCACGTCGCCATCGCCGGCGAGCTGGGAGTGGCGAAACCCGACCCGGTGATGTTCCACACGGTCTGCCTGGGCATGGGCTGCGCCCCTGACCAGGCGGTTCACGTGGGGGACAAACTGGACACCGACGCGATCGGCGCCCGCGACGCCGGCCTCGGCGCGGTGTGGCTCGACCGCGACGGCATCGGCGAGCGCGCGCCCGAAGGCGTCCGCACCGTCGCCGGCCTCGCCGAGCTGCCTGAGCTGCTGGTTTCGGAGTACGCCACGATCGGGGTCCCCGCCCAGCGCAGCACGGGCACCCCCGCGTTCACCGTCCGGAACGGCGTGCTCTAGTATTTCTCCTCGTGCGGTGCTGAACCGGCCAGCCGGAGCGGTACCTCACTGGGGTATGGTGTAATTGGCAGCACGACTGGTTCTGGTCCAGTTAGTCTAGGTTCGAGTCCTGGTACCCCAGCTGCGGAGAGTGACCCCCCTGCGGGGCGAGAAATCGCCTCTGGTAAGTTCTCTCCAGCAAGAAAAACAGAAAAGCCCCTGGGAAACCAGGGAAGATCCTAAGCCCCCGTCGTCTAGCGGCCTAGGACGCCGGCCTCTCACGCCGGTAGCGTGGGTTCGAATCCCATCGGGGGTACAACAGCTCTCACCCCAGCGGGACTGACCGAGGTCGATCCCGTTTTCTGCTGTCCAGATGCCACGGCGTCGGAGATCCTTTCCGCGGCTTGAGCCGTCTTGGACAAGTGATCAACGGGCGGTTCGACCGTGATCCGGCTGGAGACGAGCCTGCCAAGCCGGGCCGGGTGCTCTTCGTCCGAAGCGCCTCTCGGTACGGAGGCCGTCCAGAGCGCATTGTGGACACTTCGGCCAAGGCCTCGCCGCCGGACCAAGGCCGTGGACCACCCGACCTGTCAGTCCCTTGTGGACACTTCTGGTCGCGGGCGTTCTCAGCCCGCTGCCCGGGCGACGGACTCCCGGGGCGAATCCCCGTAGCGGGCGGCGATCGCGGCGGCGCGGTCGCGCAGGGCGGTCCGCAGCGACGCCGGGGCCAGGGCTTCCGCGTCCGTGCCGAGCTGCCACAGTGCCCACTCGGCGTGCCGGGAATCCTGGAACGTCACCTCCAGCCGCAGCCCGCCGCCGGTGTCCGGTTCCTCGGCGCGGACGGCCACCGCGGTGTTCAGCAGGTCCTCCCGCCGGTCCGGGTGCACCCGGACGAGCACGGTGAGGTGGCCGTCGGCGAGGAACCGGGCGCAGCGCCGGTGCCAGATCCGGGCCAGGTCGACCCGGTTCGGCCGCTCGGCCGGTTCGGGGAGGTCTTCGGCGGCCAGCACCCGCGACAGCCGGTAGGTGCGGTCCTCGCCGGATCTCGTCGCCAGCAGGTACGTCCGTTCGCGGACGGTGACCAGGCCGATCGGGTCCACCGTGCGCCAGCGGGGTTCCTGGTCCGTTGCGGCGTAGTGGATGCGGAGCTTGTGCCCGGCGAGCACCGCGCGCCGGACCGCGAGCATCGTCGTGCCGGGCAGCTCTTCGGTGACCGCGCGGCGGGAAAGCAGGTCGGTCTCCGGTTCGACGAGGAACCGCTGGGCCGCGTCGTTCGCGGTGGCCCGGTGCCCTTCGGGCAGCGCGTCGAGCACCTTGCGCATGGCCGACGCGAGCGCCGAGCCGAGGCCGAACACCTGCTCGCCACGTCCGGATCCGGCGGTCAGCAAGGCCAGCGCCTCGTCGTGGTTCAGCCCGGTGAGCTCGGTCCGGAACCCGGGCAGCAACGCGAAACCGCCGTGCCTGCCGCGTTCGGCGTAGACCGGGACGCCGGCCGCGGACAGCGCCTCGATGTCGCGAAGCACGGTCCGGGTGGAGACCTCCAGCTCGCGGGCCAGGGCGTCCGCGGTCAGCCGGCCACGCTGACGCAGCAGGAGCACCAGCGAGACCAGCCGGTCGGCGCGCATGGCGAAACCCTAGCGAATACCCGACACAGGATGTCGTGATTCGCCGAGAGGCTCCCCGCAGGTACCCGATGAACCGAATGGAGCTGAAGTGGCAGTGGAACGAACCGCGGTCAACCCGGTGACGTGGTCGCTGGAGATGGGGTTCAACCAGGGCGAGCTCGTCTCCGGGCCCACCCGGACCCTGTACTGCTCCGGGCAGACCGCGATGAACGGCGACGGCAAGCCCGAGCACGACGGCGACATGGCGGCACAGCTGGCGCTGAGCCTCGCCAACCTGGAGGCCGTGCTCGGCGAGGCCGGCATGTCACTGGCGAACCTCGTCCGGCTGAACGTCTACACCACCGACGTCGACCTGCTGTTCCCGCACTACGGCGTGCTGGCGGCGCGGCTGGGCGCCGCCGGGGTGGCCCCGGCCACCACGATGCTCGGGGTGACCCGGCTGGCGATCCCCGGTCAGCTGGTCGAGCTCGAGGGCACCGCCGTCGCGTGAGGCGACCTGCCGCTCGGGGCCGGCCCCGAGCGGCAGCCGCTACTCCTTCTTCGCCGCCCCGGCGAGGACGATGGCTTCGCTCGCCTCGCCGAGATCCGGTGTCTCGTCGGTGACCGTCGCTTCTTCGGGGTGCCACAGCGGTGTCCAGGTCAGGCCGGGCTCGATCATCCGGAAGTCGCCGAACAGTTCGCGGATCTGCTGCCGCGTCCGCCAGATGACCGGGTTGCCCGCCCCGTCGTACATGGTCTTGATGTTCTCCAGCATCCCGGCGAACTCGTCCGGTATTCCTTCGCTCGTGACGTGCGAAATGCCCAGGTACGAACCGGGGGCCAGCAGGTCGCGGTAGGTCGCGACGAGCCGGGGCCCGAGATCGGCGGATTCGGGGCTGTCCGGGGACGGCAGCTGCTGGATGTGGAGCACCGCGATCATCAGGAGCGCGACCGGCCGGTCCAGGTCGATGACGCCGGTTTCCGCGATCCTTTCCCACAGCCGCCCGGGATCGCGCAGGTCCCCGTGGATGGCGGTGTGCCGGTCTTCGTCGCCGTACTGGCGCAGCAGGCTGCGGGAGTGCGCGACGGCGACCGGTTCGTGGTCGACGTAGGCGACGCGCACCTCGCCGGGAGCCACCTGGTCCGCGACCTCGTGGGCGTGCCCCATTGTCGGCACGCCGGACCCGAGGTCGACGAACTGCCGGATCCCCAGTTTCGTGAGGTGCCGGACGAGCCGGTGGAGGAACAGCCGGTTGGACCGGGCGATCGGGCGCAGGATCGGGAACTTGCCGAGCAGTTGTTCGGCGAATTGGCGATCGATTTCCCAGTTGGTGTCGCCGCCGAGGAAGTAGTCGTAGATCCGGGCGACGCTGGGCTGGCTGAGGTCGACGCCGGCCGGGGGAAATGGTTCGCTGTCCGCAGTCGTCACTGTTCCGCTCCCCGTGGCGTGTGTGGTCGGATCATCTTATTCGGGCCGTTTGCCCGGTGCAGGCGGCATCAGGGTGACCCCTGGCACCGGTCGAGTGCTTTTTCGAGGACTTCGCGTGCCTGTCCGGTGCCGAGCGCGGATTCGCGCAGGCGGTTCCAGGATTCGTAGAGGTGATCGATGTCCAATCCGCCGGGATCGGTCGTCACCAGGGTGCCCAGGAGATCGCTGTAGCCGAGCGGCGGTTCCGGTTCCGCGAACTCCATGATCGTGAAATCGGGATTGACGTGCAGGCGGCGGGCGTACGGGACCACGCGGATGTCGATGTTCGGATTCCGGTCGGAAAGGGCGAGCAGATGCTTGAGCTGGTCGACGGCGACGTACTTGTTCACGGTTTCGCACTGGACGAGCCGTTCGACCGCGCTTTCGCTGATCAGGAATTCGTACCGGCACCCGGGATTCTCCGTGAAGGCCCTGATCGTGCGGGCCGCCCGCTCGGTGACCGCGTTGGCGATGTCGTCGACGTCGTGTTCGGAGAACTGCGCGATCATGTAGCTCTCGGCCTGCAGGAGGCCCTTCAGGCGCTCGCCGGTCCAGCTCAGGATCGTGGTCGCGGACGGTTCGCACCGCAGGATCCGGCGGAACCACGGCGCGCCGGAGTCGATCAGGTGCCGGTCGCGTTCCTCCCGCCCGCGCTCGTTGACGGCGTTCATCCGGCGGAGTTCGGCTTCCTCCGCGGGCGTGGCCTCGAGGGCCGTGATGACCTTTTCGAGGACGCTCGAGCTGCCTTTGTACCCCTTCTCCAGCCGGGAGATCACGCTCTGGTGGTACGTGACCCGTTCGGCCAGTGCCGTCTGGGTCAACCCGGCTCGGCGGCGCAGGTCGCGGACCCGGAGGCCGAGCTGCTTGCGCAGCTCGTTGTCGTCCGGTGAGGAGGAGGGCGCCCGCGCCACTTCAGGTCGTCCAATCGGGAGGGATGGTGCCCGATGATAGTAGGAAGGGCAGCCGGAGAAGCACGGTGAGTTGGCCGCGCGGCCGCGCTTCCCCTGGCCGGGCGCCGGAAATCCACCCCACCGGGTGCGACCCGGCCGGGATCACCCCCGCCGGAAGCCGCCCCGGTCCAGGCCGCCGGTGAAGGAGTCCCACTCGGCCGTGGTGAACACGAGGACCGGGCCGTCGGCCAGCTTCGTGTCCCTGAGCGCGACCAGGCCGGGCCGGCTGAAGTTGAGCTCGACGCAGTCGCCCTGGTCGGGGCCGCACAGTGCGCTCCGCTGCCAGCCGGTCGTGTCGAACGCGTCCCCGGCGGCCATCGGGTCGTAGCTGCGGATGTCCATGTCTCCCCCTGTGTCAAGCGGAAGCGAAAGGTTCGAATATGTGACTTATTCAGCCTTAGATCCTGAATATTCCGATGGCAAGCGAGCGGGACGAATTGCTGCCGATACGTGGGAAGTTTTCACCCGAATGGCGTGTTGCGCGCGAAGCTGCACGTGCGTGTGCAGATGCCGACAGGTGTGCCGTCGTGGTCTGCATATTCCGTCGCGGAACGGAATATTTCCCGTTTTCGGCCGAGTGCTGCCGAGGGAGGAGTGGTCGCTACGCCGTTGCGGTGAGCGGCGTGTCCGCCGGATGGCACCGATGGTGTGGCGCGGTACGCCAAAGGTGCAGGCCACTGTCGCGAAAGTGTGACACCTTGGTGCTTTCGGGTGGGGTACCGGCCGGTCCGGCGGTGCCGGATCGCTCGGCCGCAGCCGTGCGCACCCTGCTGATCGAACCGCTAAGTTGGGATTTCACGCGGGCCGGTCGTCCGCCCACGTCCCCTTTCATGGAGTGCACGACATGCGATTCATTCTTCCGCCGGGTCTCGCCCGGATCGGTGCCGGGAAGCCGCGGGGCTGACCGGCCGGCGAAAAGCCGCGAAACTCGCCGTCAGGGGTGAGCGGACCACGCGGACGCAGAAGCAAAAGGTGAACCACCATGCGCGGTGTTCGACACCGCCGAGAAGGAGTCCCCGCTTACGCCCGACGAACGCAAGCTGGTGCTCTTTCCGCTGACCGCCCTCGCCGACCAGGCTCGCTTGCCCTATCGAGGAATGAGAAACGTCATGTCCGCCGAACACCGCGCCCGAAACTGCCGCGTCGTCGCCGCCCGGATCCGGCTCGGCGTTCCCCGCGCCGACGGCCGCCGGGTGGGGGAACGCGACCGGCAGGTCCATTTCGTCGCCCTGCCCGCGGGCAAGCCGGTTCCGCTGGTGCTGAGAACCCTGTGCGGTGATCCGCTGGCCCGGGAGGCGACGGATCTGCTCGACTCCATCGCGGGAATGCCGTGTGTCCGATGTCTGGCCTCGGTGCCGCGGGCGGCGGGCGCCGGGGCTCCCTGACGATCATCCACTGTGGACAGTGCCGCCGCCGGGCGCGGCCGGTCCCTTGACACGCGGGTCCTGTCATTCATACATTCGATGTCTCTTTGTATGAATGACGTGGGGAGTTGGTCCGCATGCGGCTCGGCAAGACCGCCGTCGTCCTCGGGGGCAGTGCCGCCGGTCTGTGCGCCGCCGGGGCGCTCGCCGGGCACTTCGACCGGGTGCTGGTCCTGGAACGCGACGAGCTCCCGGCCGGCGCCGAGCACCGCCGCGGCGTGCCGCAGAGCAAGCACCCGCACTTCCTGCTGAACTCGGGACGGCGCGCGATCGGGGCGCTCTTCCCCGGGTTCGAGGACGACCTCATCGCCGCCGGCGGGCTGCACCTGATGCCGTCCATGGACGCCGCCTACCTCGACGGCGAGGGGTGGTCGGCCCGCAAGCGCGGGTCGATGACCATGGTCTACGGCTCGCGGATCCTCATCGAGCGCGTGCTGCGGGACAAGGTGCGGGGACTGGCCAACGTGGTCGTCCGCGAAGGGGTCACGGTCACCGGCCTGTCCACGCGGGGCGGCGGCACGGCGGGCGGCGGCGTCACCGGGGTCGATTTCACCGCTTCGACCGGCGACGAGCACATCGAAGCCGACTTCGTCGTGGACGCGCTGGGCCGTGGGTCCTCGGTGGGCGACTGGCTGGCGGCGGCGGGCTGGCCCCGGCCCGAAATCCAGACGCTCGACGCGAAGGTGACCTACACCTCGCGCTGGTACGACCTGCCCGCGCCGGCGCGGCGGCCCGCGTCCTGGTGGTGGCGGCACCTGGTGATCATGCCGACCCCGGACAAGGGCGAACACCCCGCCGAACACGAGTTCCTGGTCAACTTCTTCCCGATCGAAGGCAACCGCGCCATCGCGTGCATGGGCTCGTGGGGTCTCGAAATGCCCCGTAACACCGAAGCGTTCGTCGAGACGGCACGCCGGGTGCGGACGCCGTTGTTCGCCGCCGCGATGGACCGGTGCGCGCCCGTCTCGGAAGTCCACCTGACCCGGTCGACCGGCAACAAGTGGCGGCGCTACGACCGTCTCCGCACCCCGCCGGCCGGCCTGGTGTTCGTCGGCGACTCGATCTGCGCGTTCAACCCCTTCTACGCACAGGGGATCAGCTCGGCGGCGGCTTCGGCCCTGTTGCTGCGCGACCACCTCGCCCGCGCCGGACGGCTCGACGCGAAGTTCTCCGCGCGATTCTTCGCCGCGCAGCGCAAGCTGCTCCGCGTGCCGTGGCGCTTGGCGATGGCGAGGGACCAGGGTTACGCGTGCGCGGTGGGCACCGAGCGGCTGCCGGAGTGGCGGCGCCGCCTCGTCGAAGCCGTGTCCGGCCCGGCGTTCAGTCTCGTCGTGGGGGCCGCCCGGGAGTACGACGTGGTCGACGAGCACTTCGCCAAGGTGTTCAACCTCGACGAGTCGCTGGGGGACATGATGCGCAACCCGCGCGTGCTCGCCGGGCTCGTGCGCTACCGCGTCCGGGCGGCACTGGGCAAGCACCGCGTCCCCTTCGGGTTCGACCCGCAGGCCGAACCGCCGGCCACGGACTACTCACCCGGCGCTCGCGAAAGCACCGAGACGACGGCGGCCGCGCGGTGAGCGCCGGATGCGGACCGCAGGCCGACGCCGTCACCCGCGGCCTCGGCTTCGACTGCCACGACGTCGCGCCGGTGGTGTCCGTCCGTCCGCCGTGGGCGCTCGCCGGCTGGACGATGCCCCTGCTGGAGGTGCTCGTCGTCGGCGGCGCGGTTTTCGCGCTGGTGCACGCCGTTCGCCGGTACCGCGCGGGCGACCCGGTCAACCTGGCGCTGTGGTTCGCCTCGCTGGTCTACCTCTTCGTCACCGAACCGCCGCTGTACTTCCCGGAGTGGTTCGGCCTCGACCGGATCTACGGCTTCATCTTCGCCCACAACCGGTTCACCGTGCAGTTCATGGCGGACCGGCTGCCGCTCTACATCGTGGCGTTCTACCCGGCGTTCAGCCAGCTCGCCTACGAGCTCGTGCGGTCGTTCGGGATCTTCCGGCGGCGCGGCGCGCTGACCGGCTCGGTCGCCGTCGCCTTCGCCTGCCAGGTGTTCTACGAGGTCTTCGACCAGCTCGGCCCGCAGCTGAAGTGGTGGGCCTGGAACCCGGGCAACGACGTCGTCAACCATCCCGCGCTGGCGTCGGTGCCGATGACCAGCATGCTGCTGTTCGCTTCCGTTTCGATGGCGGCGATGACGTACCTGGTCGTGCGCCTGACCGGCGGCCCGGCGGCGGACGGCGGTCCGCGACGCGGGTGGCCGCTGGTGTGGCGCACCTTGGCGGCCGGCGTCCTCACCCCGCCGGCCATGGCGCTCGCCGGCATCCCGTCGAGCCTGGCCGGCACGAGCACCTCCGCGCGGGCGTGGATCCTCGGCGTCGAGCTGGCTCTGGTCTGGCTGGCCGGCGCCGGGATCGTCGTCTCGCACCTGCGATCCCCGGACCACGGGCCGGCCGAGCCGTTGTCCGCCTTCGCCCGGTTCTACCCGGCCCTGTACCTCGGCGGGATGGCGGTGTGCTGGATCGGCGCCCTCCCGGCGTACTTCGCCGCCCACGACGGCGTCACCGGTGACGGCACCCCGATCGGCAGCGGGCTCTACGCGCTCGCCTGCTTCGCAGGGGCCGGCCTGCTGCTGGTCGCGCTGTACCGCGAGGCCCACGCCAAGGCCCCTGCCCCGGCCTGAACGGCCGTGCTCGGGGAAGATGGAGCGCATGGGGCACCACGGATGGCAGGGCAACCCGCCCGGCACGGAAGACGAGGCACGCCGCCGGATCGTCGACGCGGCGACGGCGTGCCTCGACCGCGTCGGGCTGGCCAAGACCAGCCTGTCCGACGTCGCCGCCGAGGCCGGCGTGACCCGGCAGACCGTCTACCGCTACTTCCCCAGCCTGAAAGACATCCTCCGCGCCGTCGCCCTGGCCGGCGTCGAAGAGTTCGCCGGGCGGATGGAACGTCACCTGGCCACGTTCGGCAGCGCCGCCGAAGCCGCGGTCGAGTCGGTGGTCTACGCCGTCCGGACGGTCCCCGGTGAGCCCCACCTGGGTCTTCTGCTGCAGGCGGGCGAAGCCGACTTCTTCACCGACGGGGTCATTTCACCCTTGGCCTTTTCGTTCGGCGCGCGGATCCTCCGCAACGTGCCGGTCGACTGGGCGGGCGCCGGCATCACGACCGAAGACGACCTGCGGGGCCTCGCCGAAGTCCTGATGCGGCTCTTCATGTCGTTCCTGCAGTACCCGTCGGCGCCGGCGCTCACCGACGACGGGCTGCGGGCCCTCGTCCGCCGGTGGATCGGGCCGGCCCTGCGCGGGTGATTCCGCCGCGCGGGGAAATCCGCGGAAATCTTCACGAACTTCGCGGAGGCGGACGACGGTTGTGATGTCGGGCACGAAGGCACCGGCCTCCGTTGGCGGCGAGGGTTTCAGCCCTGGCCGCCAACGGACCGGCTGCCGTGATCTTCCCCCAGCGATCTTCCGGCCACCGCGTTACTTCTTCGCGGCGGCGACCTTCTTGCGCGGGGCACGCTTGCGCGGCGCGATGGGCGCTTCGGCTTCCTCGACCTGGGCCTGCTCGTAGGCGGCGATCACCTCGGAGGAAAGGCGTCCCCGCTCGGAGACCTCGTAGCCGTTCGAGTTGGCCCAGGCGCGGATCTGCTGGTTGCGCTCGCGGTCGGTCGTGCTGGTCGTGGTGGACTGGCCGGTGGCGACCCGGACCTTCCGGCCACCGATGCGACGGCCGGCCGCGATGAAGCGGGCCAGTTCGTCGCGCAGGGCGGCGGCGTTCTCGTCCGACAGGTCGATTTCGTAGGTGACGCCGTCGAGACCGAACTGAACGGTCTGCGCGGCGGTGCTGCCGTCGATGTCGTCCAGGATCTCGACGAGGACTTTCTGGGCCACGTGAATGCTCCTCAGTTGGATGTGCGTCCGGGGAACGCGACGTGTGACAAGTTGCACAATGGTCGGCGTTCTTCGGTGGAGTGTATCCACCCGAGGATAGGTACGGCAATTTCCCACCGCTCTCGCGGAACGGCGGGTGGCCCGGCCGGTCCGGAAAGGACCGGCCGGGCGGGCTAAAAGGAGTAAACGCGGCTCAGGTCCCCGAGGGCGTGGAGCCCTGCTCACCGTGGTGGTAGGGCGGATCCGTGGCCGGCGCCTCGTCGGCGGCATCGGCCAGCTCGACCTCCTTCGCGGCCTCTTTCGCCTCCTTGATCTGCTGCCGGCTCCGGGCGAGATCCGCTTCGGGGTCTTCCGGGGAGTTTTCGTTCGCGGTCATCGCCACTCCTTGCCGAGGTCGTCACACAGCTTTCTCACAGGAACGGCTACCCCGGAAGGCGGGAACGCAACCGTCGGCCTCCCGGTGCCGGTGGCGAGGGCGCCGGTGATTCCCGGCGGAAACAGCCCGGCCGGTGTTCACCCCAATGAGTGGGCGCCGTGAATGAGCCATTGAGGAGCCGCCGGGGAATTCTTCCGCGGGGGAACCTGGGCCGGGACCGGTTCCGGGCGCTCTGCCGGTCGAGGAGCGGAGAACGGCGTTCAAGCGTGGTTCCCGGGCCGGGCTGGGGAGGGAACGGCCGTATGGCGCCGATGAGGCCGTGTCCTGGGGAAGCCGCGGCCCGGGGAACCGGCGGCCCGGAGAAGCGCCCCGATGTGGCGTTCGGTGCGTCCAGCACCCAATGTGGCGTTCGGTGCGCCGGACGCAACCAACGCCACATTGGGGCGCTCGTGCCCGGCGTCGAGCGGACGCTGGGTGCCCGGCTGAACTGTTGGTCGTGCGCAGGGAGTCCGGCAGCGGCCACCGGCCCCGGAATGCCGAAGGGCCCCGCACCAGGCTGGTGCGGGGCCCTTCTGGGAGATGGAACTGGTGCTACTTCTTCTTGGCAGCCGACGTGCGCTTGGCCGGGGCCTTGGCGGCGGCCGGCTTCTTGGCCGCGGCGGTCTTGGTCGCGGCCGGCTTGGCGGCGGCGGTCTTGGCCCGCGTGGTGGTCGCCTTCGCCGTGGTGGCCTTGGCCGCCGTGGTCTTCGGGGCCGCCTTCGTGGCGGTCGCCTTGGTCGCGGGGGCCTTGGCGGCCGGCTTCGCCGCGGTGGCGCGGGTCCGCGTGGTCGTCGCCCGCGTGGTGGCCGGCTTGGCGGCCGCGGCCCGCGTGGTGGTCGCCCGCGAAGTCGTGGCCTTGGCCGGAGCGGCCGCGGCGGCGGTCTTGGTGGCCGTCGCCCGCGTGCTGGTGGTGGCCGCGGTGGCGCGCTTGACCGGTGTCGCCTTGGGCAGCTTCTTGGTGCCGGAGATGACGTCCTTGAACGTGGTGCCGGCACGGAAGGCGGGCACGTTGGTCTTCTTCACGCGCACGGCCTCACCGGTGCGCGGGTTGCGCGCGGTGCGAGCGGCGCGGGCGCGCTTCTCGAACACCCCGAAGCCGGTGATGTTGACCTTTTCGCCCTTGTTGACCGTCCGGATGATGATGTCCACCAGACCGTCAACGGCCTGCGAAGCCACCTTCTTGTCGCCCAGGCGCTCCGACAGCGCCTCGATCAGCTGGGCCTTGTTCGTCATTCCAGTCCTCCATAGTGGAACTACTAGTCACGGCCCATCTCGGCCGACACTGCACACGGTATTACCAATACCGCACAAAATCCAACTGGGGGTCGAAATATTTCCTTGTACGGGGGCGGGTTCCGCCCCCTGAGAGGCCCTTGCCGGACGCCCGCGGGAACGCAAACCAGATCCTCGGCACCGCCCTGAGCAGGCAAAACGCACTGACCGCGCCGTCCACAGTGGTCGTCCATATAGGACCCGAGGCCCCTCCGGAGAACTTTTCGGCCGACACGCCGATCCGGGGTGTCGGAGCGGTGTCCGAGCCCACACCGGGCCCGATCCCGCGCAGCGGCGGCGGATCGCGGCCCGCCCGGAGGGCACCCGCCGGCGCCGCTTCGCCGTGGAGCCAGGCGGAAGCGGGACGCGGTGAGCCGGGCGCGGCCGGACCGGCGTTGCGGCGCAACCGGTGCCGCCCGCCGCGAGGGTCCCCCGGAATGCCTGCGGGAGGCGAAAGATCTTCCCCGAAGGGTGAACTCACTCGTTCGGCGCAGCCGGGGCCCGCCGCGGCCCCGGGCGTCACAGCAGCCACAACGGCCGTGTTGGGCGCGGGACTGTCGGTCCGGCGAGCTAGTCTGCGGCCGGAGGAAGCGCCGGGCGGACAGGGAGAACTGTGGACCAGGAGACGCTCACCACCGTGGTCGGACGGGTGGCAGGCACCGAGGATTCGACGCCGCTGCAGTTCTGCGTGGCCATCGACCCGGAAGCCTATCTGCAGCTCGACGACGTCGTCGTGACCCGGCGGGAACTGCCAGGGCTCGGCGAAGTCACCTCCTACGGCGTCGTGACGCAGGTGAGCGCGCGGCACGAGGGAGCCAGCTTCGGCAGCGACGTCTTCCTGATCTCCGACGGCGTCCTGCCCGCGCAGGTGCAGGAGATCGCCGAGATCGCCACCACCCGCGTCGAGCCCGAATGCTATGTGCCGCCGCGGCCGGGGGCCGTCGTCCAGCGCGCCGTGGGAGAGGATCGCGCGCAGGCGCTGTACTTCGACAACATGACCCGCCAGGTGGCGGTCGGCCTGGGCCGGGACGGCGAACCCGTCTACCTCAACATGGACTTCCTCGACGGCACCCGCGGCGCGCACGTCAGCATCAGCGGCGTCTCCGGCGTGGCCACCAAGACGTCGTTCGCGTTGTTCCTGCTGCACTCGATCTTCCGCGGCGGCGCCCTGCCGAACGCCCACAACGCCAAGGCCCTCGTCTTCTCGGTCAAGGGCGAGGACCTGCTGTTCCTCGACACCCCGAACGTCCACCTCGACGAAAAGCTCAAGGCCGAGTACGCCAAGCTGGGCCTGCCCGCGGAGCCGTTCGCGTCCGTCGGCTTCTACGCGCCGCCGACGCCGTCGGACACCACGGGGAAGCCTTACGTCACCGGGCGGACCTCGGGCGTCGGCGCGTTCTGGTGGACCATCGCCGAGTTCTGCGCCAAGGACCTGCTGCCGTACGTCTTCGCCGACGCCGAGGACGAGCGCAACCAGTACACGATGGTCATCCACCAGGTCGCGAACCGCCTGCGGCTGGACAGCACCCCGGCGGGCAAGGACGGCGCCGCCAACGTCGACGGCGTCCTGTGCCGCACCTACGCCGAGCTCGTCGACGTCATCTGCGAGCGGGTCACCGACGAGGAAACCCGGGCGAGCTGGGCGGGTGCGGTCACCGGCGCGGGCACGGTCAACGCGTTCATCCGGCGCCTGCGGTCGAGCCAGCGCGCGCTCAACGGCCTGATCCGCGGCGATCTCGCCGACCACCCCGCGCGCAGCCTGTCCACGGAGAACCAGCAGGTGACCGTGGTGGACATCCACAACCTCGTCGAGCGTGCGCAGCGGTTCGTCGTCGGCGTGACGCTCTCCGCGGAGACCGCGCGCAAGGAAGCGGCCGGCCCCGGCGGGCTGCTGTTCACCATGCTGGACGAGCTCAACAAGTACGCGCCGCGCGAAGGCAGCAGCCCCATCAAGGAGGTGCTGCTGGACATCGCCGAGCGCGGCCGTTCCCTCGGCGTCATCCTCATCGGTGCGCAGCAGACCGCCAGCGAGGTCGAGCGCCGGATCGTCAGCAACAGCTCGGTCCGCATCGTCGGCCGCCTCGACGCCGCGGAGGCTTCGCGCCCCGAGTACGGCTTCCTCCCGGCCAGCCAGCGGGTCCGCGCGACGCTCGCGACGCCGGGCACGATGTTCGTGAGCCAGCCGGAGATCCCGGTGCCGATCGCCGTCGGCTTCCCCTTTCCCGCCTGGGCCACGCGTCTTTCCGAGGCCGGCCAGATCCCGTCGGCCACGGCCACATCGAAGAAAAGCGATCCCTTCGCCGGCCTGCCCACGCGCGGCGCCGACCCGTTCGACGACGACCCGCCTCCGTTCTGAGCCCGTCTTCGCCCGCTACCGAAACGGAAGGAAGCCGCGTGAAGTTCCTGCACACCTCCGACTGGCACATCGGCAAGACGCTCAAGGGCCGCAACCGCCTCGACGAGCAGCGGGCCGTGCTCGGCGAGATCGTCCGGATCGCGCGGGACGAGCAGTTCGACGCGATCCTCGTCGCGGGTGACCTGTACGAGACGTCGGCGCCGTCCGCGGCCGCGCAGGAACTCGTGGTGCGGGCCCTGATGGCGCTCCGCGAAACCGGTGCCGAGGTGATCGCGATCGCCGGGAACCACGACCACGCCGCGACGTTCGAGGCGTACCGGCCGCTGCTCAAGGCCGCGGGCATCCAGCTCACCGGCGATCCGCGGCCGGTGCACGACGGCGGCGTCCACTCGTTCGACGCCCGTTCGACGGGGGAACGCGTCAACGTCGCCGTGCTGCCGTTCCTTTCCCAGCGCTACGCGGTCCGCGCCGCCGAGCTGCTCGCCGGGACGCCGGCGGACAACGTCGGCCAGTACGACCAGCGTGTGCGGGACATCCTGGACCACCTCAAGTCCGGGTTCACCGATGGCGCGGTGAACCTCGTCATGGCCCACCTGACGGTGACCGGTGGGGCGATGGGCGGCGGGGAACGCGCGGCGCAGTCCATCTTCGAGTACCACGTGCCCGCCACGGCGTTCGGCGCCGAACCGCACTACGTGGCGCTGGGCCACCTGCACCGGCGCCAGTCGCTGCCCGCCGCGTGCCCGGTGCACTACAGCGGTTCGCCGTTCGCCGTCGACTTCGGCGAGCAGGACAACACCAGCGTCGTGCTGTCGGTGGAAGTGACGCCGACGACGCCGGCGAAGATCACCGACCTCCCGCTGACCGCGGGGCGGAAGCTGCGGACGGTCCACGGCACGGTGGCCGAACTCGTCGGCCGGGCCGACGAGTTCGGCGAGGACTACCTCCGCGTCTACGTCCGCGAAGCGACCAGGGCGGGGCTGCGGGAGGAGATCCAGGAAGCCCTGCCGAACGCCCTGGAAATCCGCATCGACCCGGAGTTCGCCGCGCCGGTGACGACGTCGGGCGGCGACCGCGCGGTCGCGGACCGTTCGCCGGGGGAGCTGTTCGCGAGCTACTGCGCGGAGCGAACCGTCGAGGACAAGCGCGTGCAGGCGCTCTTCGCGCGGCTGCACGACGAAGAGACGAGCGGGGTGTGACATGCGGCCAGTGCTGCTGGAGATGACCGGCTTCGCGTCCTTCCGCGAGAAGACCGAAGTCAGCTTCGAGGAAACGGACTACTTCGCGCTCGTCGGGCCGACCGGCGCGGGGAAGAGCACCGTGATCGACGCGCTCACCTTCGCTCTGTACGGTTCTGTCGCGCGCTGGGACCACGAAGGCCTTGTCGCGCCCGCGCTCGCCCCGACGACCAACCGCGCCACCGTGCGGCTGGTCTTCGACGCCGGCGGCGCGCGGTACCACGTCGTGCGGGAAGTCCGGCGCGGCGGCGGGAAGAAACCCACGGTCAGCGTCAAGAACGTGCGCCTGGAACGGCTCGCCGACCCCACCGCGCCCGGCGGCCCCGAGGACGACGCCGAGGCGGTCGCCGCGGACTCCGAGGTCACCCCGGCGGTCGAACGCCTGCTCGGGTTGACGTTCAAGCACTTCTGCACCTGCGTGGCGCTGCCCCAGGGCGACTTCGCGGAGTTCCTGCACGCGAAGGCCGCCGACCGGCAGAAGATCCTCATCAAGCTGCTGGGCCTGGAGGTCTACGAGCGCGTCGGCCGTCGCGCCGGCGTGACGGCGGAGCAGCAGAAGCAGCGTGCCGCCGTCCTCACCGAACAGCTCGGCAGCTACGCCGACGCCACCGGGAAAGCCGTCGAAGAACTGGCCGCGCGGATGACGGCGCTCGCGGACCTGGACGCGCGGGTGAACGCGGCCCTGCCAGGGCTGAACGACGCGATCCGCGCGCACGACGACGCGCGGCAACGCTTCGCCACGCTGACGAAAGAGCTGAGCGTCCTCGACGCGCTGGAGCGCCCGGACGGCGTCGAAGATCTCGAAACCCGGCGCCGGGCCGCGGCGGACGCGGCGACGGCCGCGCGGGCCGGGCGGGAAAAAGCCGAAACGGCGGACGAAACGGCTCGTGCCGCGCTGGCCGCCGCGCCCGGCCGCGCCGAGCTGGAACGGATCAGGTCCGCGCGCGCGGAACTCGTCGAAATCGAGAAGGCCCTCCCGGGGCTGGAAGAGGCCGCGAAGACGGCGTCGGCCGAGAAGGCGGCCGCCGCCGCGGCCGTGACCGAAGCCGTTTCCGTCGCCGAAACGGCCCGGGCGACCCGGGACAAGACGGCCCGCGCCGCCGAGGAGGCGACCGCCGAAGCGGCGCGCGCCCGTCAGGATCGCGACCGGCTGGCCGGGTTGCGGCCGCCGTCGGATCTCGGGGACCTGACCGCGGAAGCGGCGCGGGTGGCGAAGCGCACGGCGGACGCGGCTGCCCGCCTCAGCGCGGCCGAAGCCGCCGATGCCGAGGCACGGGCTGCGTTGGCGGCACAACCGGACGTCGCTCCGCTCGCGGCCGCGCGCTCCGACGCCCGCACGCTCTACGCTTTGTGCGAAGCGCAGCGGAAGGCCGCGCCCGAGCAGGCCGCGCACCGAAAGGAAGTCGAAGCGGCGCGAAGCGCCTTCGCCCGCGCTGACGCCGAAGTCACCGCCGCGAAGACGGCTGTGACCGAAGCCGAACGAGCCGGGCAGGCATTGAGCCTGCGGGCCGGGCTCGCCGTCGGCCACCCGTGCCCGGTGTGCGAGCAGGAAGTCCCGGCGCTGCCCGACGCGGGCGGGCACGCCCACCTGGCCGAGGCCCGCGAACGCCTCGACCGCGCCGAACGCGACCGCGCCGGGGCCGAGTCCGCGCTGCGCAAGCTGGAACGGGCCGTGGACCGTGACGCCGACTCGGCCGCGTCGGCGGCCGCCCAGGCGGAGGAACTGCGTGCGGTGCTCGCCGAGGTCGACGGCCCGCCGGAGTCGGCGGTGCTGCGGCGGCCGGTCGAGGCTTCCTTCTCCGAACAGGACTACGCGGAACTCGTCACCGCCGTGCGCGAGCGGGGCGAGTGGCTGTCCGCGACGATCGACGGCCGCACCCGCGTCGCCGAGACCGCGAACGCCGCCGACAAGGAACTGGCGGCGGTCCGCGCCGAACGCGTGGCGGCCCAGCACGAGGCCGACGTCGTCGAGAAGTCGTTCGCGGCGGCCCGGGAAGCGCTGCGCGCGGCGCGCGATCCGCTGGTGGAGCTGGGCGCACCGGCGATCGACGGCGACGACGTCCCGGCGGGCTGGCAGCGGCTCACCGCCTGGGCGGCTTCCGCGCTCGAGAAGTGGCGGACGACGCTGGCCGCGCTCGAAGCGGCCGCCGAAGCCGCGGGTAAAGAAGCCGTCGTCGCGGCGGACGACCTGGCGGCCGCCGAGCGGAACGCCGAGCAGCGGCGGGCTCGCGCGGTCGACGCGGGCCTGGCCGAGCAGTCGGCGGACACAACGTTGACGACGTCCCGGCGCCGCCACGGCGAACTGGCCACGGTGCTCGCCGACGCGCCTTCCGCCGACGTGGTCGCCGGACAGCTCGCGGAGGTCGCTTCTCTGGAAGAAGCCGCGAAGAAGGCGGACGCGGACCTGCGCACCGCGCGCGCGGCCGCGAAACAGGCCGTGGAAGCCCAGGAGCGCATGACCGAACAGGTCGACGCCGAACGGCAGAAGCTGTTCCGGGCGCGCGACCCGCTGGTCGGCCTCGGTGCCCCGCCCATCGACGGCGAAAGCCTCCTTGGCGCCTGGGCCGCGTTGACGGACTGGGCGGCCGCGCAGGCGAACACTCACCGGGAGAGCCTGGCCGTCGCGAAGACCGCGGAGAGCGAAGCCGCCGAAGCGTTGCTGGCCGCCGAACGCGCCGTCGCCGACGACGTCACCGCGCTCGAAGTCCCCCTGGAGCCGGGCCCCGTGCGAGACCGGGTTCCGGTGGCCGTCGCCACCGCACGGGCCCGCGCGGAAGCCGACCACACGGAGATGAAGCGCCGCGTCGCGCGCGTGGCCGGCCTGCGCGGCGACATCGCGGCCGCGGAGTCCGAAGCGCAGGTCGCGCGGCTGCTCGCGGATCTCCTGCGCTCGGACAAGTTCCCGCGCTGGCTCATCGCCGGGGCCCTCGACACGCTGGTCGCCGAAGCGTCGGCGTCGCTGCTGGAACTCTCGGGCGGCCAGTTCGAGCTGACCCACGACAAGGGCGACTTCCTGGTGGTGGACCACAACGAGGCCGACGCCCGGCGCCCGGTGAAGACCCTGTCCGGCGGCGAGACGTTCCAGGCGTCGCTCGCCCTGGCCCTCGCGTTGTCGTCGCAGCTGGGCGCAATGGCCGCAGAGGGCGCGACACGCTTGGAGTCGATCTTCCTCGACGAGGGCTTCGGGACGCTCGACGAAGCTACCCTCGACGTCGTGGCGTCCACTTTGGAGAACCTCGCCGCCACCGGCTCGCGGATGGTCGGGGTGATCACGCACGTGCCCGCGCTCGCCGAGCGCGTCCCGGTGCGGTTCCTGGTCACCCGCGACGGCACCGGCTCGCACATCGCCAGGGAGGGCGCGTGACCGCGGTCGCCGGGATGCACTTCAGCATCGACGCCTGGGACCCGGGCTACGGCAGCTCGATGGAGGCCGAGGAGCTGGCCCGGTCGGGCGCCGAGGTCGAGCTCGACGTCGAGGTCCCGGCGGCCGAATGGGCCCCGATCGACCCTTCGCCGGTTTCGCCGCCCGAGGCCGTGTTGTTCGTCGACGGCGTCCGCCGGATCGACGCCCGCGTCTGGATCGACGACCCGGGCGCGGCGAACTCCGCGTCCATCGGGATCTGCGCGTCCTACGCCGCCGGGGTGGTCTGCTGCTGCGCGGGCCGGGCGCACGTCGTCGGCACCGACGTGCGGCGCGGGCTGTTCACGGTCGCTCCCGAGGCCGACGACATCGTGACCCCGGCGGGCGTCTACCGGGCGTTCCGCGCGACGGCCAAGGAGGACAAGCCGCTGGCGGTGGTGCTGTCGTCGGCGTTGCAGGAGCAGCTGGCCGAATCCGAGCTGGACACGGCGACCGAAGCCCGGAAGGCGATCGCCGGGCACGTCGGCGACGACCTGCTGGTGGTGGACGGCCCGCTGAGCGGCCGCACGCACCTGCCGCGGGCCGTCGGGTTCATCAAGAGCCACCAGACGACGTACCTGCCCGGCGAGCTCAACGCGATGGTCGGCAGGCTCGGCCCGCACCAGCGCACGCCGGTGTTCCTGATGGGCACGACGTGGGTCCGGCACTCGTGGTACCTGCGCCTGCCGTCGGCCGGCGGCCCGCCGTGGTCGGGGGTCGTCCGGGTGGAGGCGGCACCGCACCTCGGCCGGCCCGAGGTCGCCGCGCTGGCGAACCTCACGCAGTCCGTGCTGGGCCGGTTCGCGTCGGTGCCGTACAAGGACTCGCGGGCGCCGCAGAACCTCTACCCGATCGCCGGCCTGGAGCGCGACCTGCGGCACCGGCTGGGGGACCAGCAGTTCGTGTACCGGGCACTGCGCCTGGCCGCGGCGCGCTGAGCCGTCTTGAATGACTCATTCAGGACCTCCGAGGCCCTGAATGAGTCATTCAAGACGCCAGGCTGGGGCGAGCTGTCCTTTGTGGATGGTCAGTCCACTGAGCCGTCACCGGTCTGCGGCGCCCCCGCCGGCTTGACCGCGACCTGCGGCTTCGCGGGCTTCGAGGTGGCCGGCGGCTTCGGCTTGGCCGTCCTGGACGGCAGTGGAGTGCCCAGGATGACGAACGAGCCGGTGGCCACGCGCCCGTCCGAGCACGTGAACTTCGCGGTGTAGCGGCCGGGGTTCTTGATCGCCGTGGTGTGGCCGCCGGCGCGGCCCCAGTTGCCGCCTTCGGTCCACTTCAGCGGAGTCGTGAACCCCGCCGACGTCACCGGCGTCGCCGGGCTGCAGCCGCTGAGTGCCGCGTGGGTCTCCGCGTCGACCTGGCCGCCCGGCTCCACGTGCTGGGTCAGCCCCCAGCTGACTTCGGCCGCGCTCGCCGGTGCGGCCACCCCCAGCGTGGCCGCACCCGCGACCATTAGGCCGATCAGGGTTTTCTTGACCATTGTTCGTCCCCTCCCGTTCGGTACCCACTCCACGCCTGAGCCGGGGAAATGGTTGGACTCGCCGGGAAATTCATGTACGTGAACAAATGTCGAATCTATGATTGCCAGTCACGTATGCGTTAGCTTGGGCTCCCGTTTTGACGAGGGAGACTCGATGCGCAACAGCCCCCTGGTTCTCGTCGTGGTCTTGGGTTTGTCGCTGGCGGCACCGGCGGTGGCGGAGGCGCAACCCTGGCGCGACGCCCGCGAGTCACCCGGCCGCCGGGCCGCCGAGCTCATCGCGGCGATGACCCTCGACGAGAAGATCTCCCAGCTGCACCTGCAGCCCGACGCCGAGCACCAGCGGTTCGTGCCGCCCATCCCGCGGCTGGGCGTGCCCGGCTTCCGGATCGCCAACGGCCCGGCCGGCATGGGCCCGGCCGACGACAAACCGCAGAAACCGGCGACCGCGCTGCCGGCGACCATGGCGCTGGCGTCGACGTTCGACACCGGCCTCGCGCGCCGGTACGGCCGCCTGATCGGCGACGAGACCCGCGCGCTCGCGCACAACGTCTCCGAAGGGCCCGACATCAACATGGCCCGCGTCCCGCGCAACGGCCGGACGTTCGAGGGGATGGGCGAGGACCCGGTGCTCGCCGGGGCGCTGGCCGCCGCCGACATCCGCGGCATCCAGGAAAACGGCACGATCGCCGAGGTCAAGCACTACGCGGCGAACAACCAGGAGACGAGCCGCCACAACGTCGACGAGCGCATCGACGAGCGGACGCTCAACGAGATCTACCTGCCGCACTTCGAGCAGGCGGTCACCGAAGGCCGCGCGGGCTCGGTGATGTGCGCCTACCCGAAGATCAACGGCGTCTTCACGTGCGAGAACCCCGCGTTGCTGCAGGACAAGCTGCGTGCCGACTGGGGCTTCCAGGGGTTCGTCCAGTCCGACTGGGGTGCCGCCCACAGCACCATCGGGTCGGCGAACGCGGGCATGAACCTCGAGATGATCGACGGCACCTGGTACGGCGAGAAGCTGAAGCAGGCCGTGCTCGCCGGGCAGGTGACCGAACAGCGCGTCGACGAGCTGCTGCTGCCGCGCTTCCGCACGATCTTCGCCTTCGGGCAGTTCGACCACCCGCCGGTGCTCACCCCGCTACCCACCGCGGAGCACGACGCCGCCGCGAAGCAGTTCGCCGAACGGGGCATGGTGCTGCTGCGCAACGAACACGCCCAGCTCCCGCTCGATCCCGCGGTGCGGTCGATCGCCCTCATCGGGCCGTTCGCCACCAAGGCCAAGACCGGCGGCGGGGGCAGCTCCGCGGTCATCCCGACGTCCACAGTGGACCCTTTGCCGGGGCTCCGGCAGCGCGTTCCCGGTGCTTCGGTGACCCTCGACGACGGCAGTGACCCGGCGCGGGCCGCCGAGCTGGCGCGGGGTGCGGACGTCAGCGTCGTGATGGTCGGGGACAACGAGGCCGAGGGCAAGGACCGGCCGAGCCTCGCCCTGGACGGCAACCAGGACGCCTTGGTGACGGCCGTCGCCGCAGCCAACCCGCGCACCGTGGTCGTGGTGAAGAGCGGCGGGCCGGTGCTGATGCCGTGGGCGTCCCGCGTGCCCGCGATCCTCCAGGCGTGGTACCCCGGCCAGCAGGACGGCGCGGCGGTGGCGGCGGTGCTCTTCGGCGACGTCAACCCGTCGGCGAAGCTGCCGATCACGTTCCCGGCGGCGGACGCGGACACCCCGGCGAACACGCCGGCGCAGTTCCCCGGCGTCGACGGCGTCGCCACGTATTCGGAGGGCCTGCAGATCGGCTACCGGTGGTTCGACGCGCAGGGCCGCGCGCCGCTGTTCCCGTTCGGCCACGGCCTGTCGTACACGACGTTCGCGTTCTCGGGGCTGTCGGTGCGGAACACCGGCGACGGCGCGACGGCGACGTTCACGGTGCGCAACACCGGCCACCGGGCCGGGGCCGAGGTCGCCCAGCTCTACCTGGGTTTCCCGGCGGCCGCGGGGGAGCCGCCGCGGCAGCTCAAGGGCTTCGAGCGGGTTTCGCTGGCGCCGGGGCAGTCCCAGCGGGTGACGATCCGGCTCGACACCCGCGACTTCTCGGTCTGGGACACGGCGAGCCACGCGTGGAAGCCGGTGCGCGGCGGGTTCACGCTGCAGGTCGGCGACTCGTCACGCTCCCTGCCACTCCAGGCGCCCCTCACCCGGCGCTGACCCGCTGCCCGATGTTCGTGAAGGCCACCTTGAGGAACTTCAAGTTCCGCAAGGTGGCCTTCACGAACTTTCCGGTCTTCAAGCCGCGGCGAGCGTCCCGCCCAGTTCGCGCAGGCCTTCGTCGGTCAGCTCCGCGCGCGTCCATTGCCCGACGGCCACGATCGCGCCCTGTACCGGCCGGATCAGCCCGGCCCGCGCCAGGTCGTGCGCCGTCGCCTGGTCGCAGCACGGCAGGCCGTCGACCCGCAGGTCCGGCTCGCAGCTGCAGGTCAGCTCGGCCCGCCCGGCGCCGACCGCCCGCAGCATCGCCAATGCCCTTCTGTTCACCATGGTCGTCCCCCTCGGTTTGGTGCTGACCTCTAGGAGACGTGACCGGCGTCACCGAATACGCGACTTTCGCGAGGTTCCCCCGAACGGGGGCACCCCGGCGTCGGCGAGGTCACGAAGCGGGTGTCACAGCCGTTCCTGCAGGGCGTCCGCCGCGGCGAGGAGGTCCGCCGCCCAGCGGGCGCCCGGCTTGCGGCCGATGCGCTCGATCGGGCCCGACACCGACACCGCCGCCACCACCGTGCCCGCGGAGTCCCGCACCGGCGCCGAGATGCTCGCCACGCCCGGCTCGCGCTCGGCGACGCTCTGCGCCCAGCCCCGCCGGCGCACTTCCAGGAGCGTCCGCTCGCCGAAGACGGCGTCCGCCAGGATCGTGCGCTGCGTGTGCGGATCGGCCCACGCCGCGAGCACCTTCGCGCCCGAACCGGCCGTCATGGGCAGCCGCGAGCCGACGGGCACCGTGTCACGCAGCCCGCTCGGCGGCTCCGCCGTCGCGACGCACACGCGCTGGACGCCGTCACGCCGGTACAGCTGCACGCTTTCGCCGGTGACGTCCCGCAGCTTGGGCAGCACGACCCCGGCCGCGTCGAGCAGGGGGTCCGTCGAGCCGCCGGCCAGCTCGGCCAGCGCGGTACCGGGGCGCCAGCGCCCGTCCGGACCGCGGCGCAGCAGCCGATGCACCTCCAGGCCGACCGCGAGCCGATGCGCGGTGGCCCGGGGCAGGCCGGTCCGCGTGCACAGTTCCGCGAGGCCGCAGGGGTCGTCCGCGACCGCCTGCAGGACGGCCACTGCTTTGTCCAGTACTCCGATACCGCTATGCTGTCCCACGACCCGATACTAGCGTCCCGCACTTTGGGAAGTCCAGCATCTGGGAAACCCCGAACTCGAGCTGCGCCTTCCCTTCGCGGCTCGCATCCCGTTCCGCAGGTGCGCGCCCGAGTTCCGACGTCGAACCGTGGAAGGAGCCGGAGATGACCAGCCCGACCGGCAAGGCCCGCACGCTGGCGGAGAAGGTGTGGGAAAGCCACCTCGTGCGCCGAGGCGAAGGCGCCGAACCGGACCTGCTCTACATCGACCTCCACCTGGTGCACGAAGTGACCAGCCCGCAGGCCTTCGACGGCCTCCGGCTGGCCGGGCGGCCGTTGCGCCGCCCCGACCTCACCATCGCGACCGAGGACCACAACGTCCCGACCGTCGACATCGAGCTCCCCATCGCCGATCCGGTCTCGCGCACCCAGGTCGACACCCTTCGCCGCAACTGCAAGGAGTTCGGTGTCCGGCTGCACCCGATGGGGGACGCCGAGCAGGGCATCGTGCACGTCATCGGCCCGCAGCTCGGCCTGACCCAGCCCGGCATGACCGTGGTCTGCGGCGACAGCCACACCTCCACGCACGGCGCGTTCGGCGCCATCGCCTTCGGCATCGGCACGTCCGAGGTCGAGCACGTCATGGCCACCCAGACGCTGCCGCTGCGTCCATTCAAGACGATGGCGATCACCGTCGATGGTGAGCTGCGCTCCGGCGTCACGGCGAAGGACGTCATCCTCGCCGTGATCGCCAAGATCGGCACCGGCGGCGGCCAGGGCTACATCCTGGAGTACCGCGGCTCGGCCATCGAGGCCCTCTCGATGGAGGCCCGGATGACTGTCTGCAACATGTCGATCGAGGCCGGCGCCCGCGCCGGGATGATCGCCCCCGACGAGACGACGTTCGAGTACCTGAAGGGCCGCCCGCACGCTCCGCAGGGCGCCGACTGGGACGCGGCGGTCGAAAACTGGCGGCAGCTGCGCACCGACGACGGCGCCGAGTTCGACGCCGAAGTGCACCTCGACGCGGGCGCGCTGACGCCGTTCGTCACCTGGGGCACCAACCCCGGCCAGGGCCTCCCGCTGGGCGCCGAGGTGCCCGACCCGGAGCTCATCCCGGACGAGAACGACCGCATCGCCGCTGAAAAAGCCCTGTCCTACATGGACCTGAAGCCGGGCACGCCGCTGCGGGAGATCGCGGTCGACACCGTCTTCCTCGGCTCCTGCACCAACGGCCGGATCGAGGACCTGCGGGCCGCCGCCGAGGTGCTGCGTGGTCGGAAAGTGGCGGACTCGGTCCGGATGCTGGTGGTTCCCGGCTCGATGCGGGTCCGCAAGGCCGCCGAAGCCGAGGGTCTCGACCAGGTCTTCACCGAGGCGGGCGCGGAATGGCGCCAGGCCGGCTGCTCGATGTGCCTCGGCATGAACCCGGACCAGCTGAAGCCGGGCGAGCGCAGCGCGTCGACGTCGAACCGCAACTTCGAGGGACGGCAGGGCAAGGGGGGCCGGACGCACCTGGTCTCGCCGCTCGTGGCCGCCGCGACGGCCGTCCGCGGCACGCTTTCGTCGCCGGAAGACCTGCTGACCGTCGCCCGCTGACCCACCCGAGGAGCTACAGCCATGGAACCGTTCACCCAGCACACCGGCGTCGGCGTCCCGCTGCGCCGGTCCAACGTGGACACCGACCAGATCATCCCGGCGGTCTACCTCAAGCGGGTGACCCGGACGGGCTTCGAGGACGGCCTGTTCGCCGCCTGGCGCGGTGACGAGGACTTCATCCTCAACCAGGAACCGTTCAAGAACGGGAGCGTGCTCGTCGCGGGCCCGGACTTCGGAACCGGTTCCTCCCGCGAGCACGCCGTCTGGGCGCTGATGGACTACGGCTTCAAGGCCGTCATCTCCGCCCGGTTCGCCGACATCTTCCGCGGTAACTCCGGCAAGGGCGGCCTGGTGGCCGCCCAGTGCGAGCAGCACGACGTCGAGCTGCTCTGGAAGCTGCTCGAGAACGAGCCGGGCACCGAGGTCACGGTCGACCTCGAGACCAAGACCGTGCGGGCCAAGGACTTCACCGCGCCGTTCCAGATCGACGACTACGTCCGCTGGCGGCTCCTGGAAGGTCTCGACGACATCGCGCTCACGTTGCGCCATGCCAGTGAGATCGACGCGTTCGAGGCGGGCCGTCCGTCCTGGAAGCCGACCACCACGCCGGTGGCCGCCGGCTGACCCGACTCCGGGGCGGGATCGCTTGCGTGGCAAGGGATTCCCGCCCCTTTCGGGTTGCTCCGACAGAGACCGGACGGCCCTCCGCGGCCCCTTTTACCCGGGGCGTTGCGCGAGGCGGAACCCTTCCCGGTACAAGGGAAAGTTCCGCATGCCGTTTGGAATTTGTGCTGCCTTGGTAATACCGTGTGCAGTGTCGGCCGTCACGGCCGTGGACGGGTACTTCCTTCTTGGAGGACTGGAATGGCCAACAAGGCCCAGCTGATCGAGGCGCTGACGGAGCGCCTGGGCGACAAGAAGGCCGCTTCCGAGGCGGTCGACGGTCTGGTCGACATCATCATCCGGACGGTCAACAAGGGTGAAAAGGTCAACATCACCGGCTTCGGGGTGTTCGAGAAGCGCGCCCGCGCCGCGCGGACGGCCCGGAACCCGCGGACCGGCGAGGCGGTGCGGGTCAAGAAGACCAACGTGCCGGCTTTCCGCGCCGGGACCACCTTCAAGGACGTGATCTCCGGCGCGAAGAAGCTGCCCAAGGCGACGCCGGTCAAGCGCGCCACGACGGGCACCCGCACGGCGGCGACGGCGACGGCATCCCGCACGGCCGCGGCGAAGCCCGCGACCACGCGCTCGACGACGACGCGCACCCGCGCGACGGCGGCGAAGCCGGCGACCACGAGGACGACGGCGGCGAAGCCGGCGACCAGGGCGACCGCGGCGAAGCCGGCGACCACGAGGGCGACGGCGGCCAAGCCGGCCCCGAAGGCGACGGCGGCGAAGTCCACCACGACGCGGTCGAAGGCGGCTCCGAGGGCGACAGCGGCGAAGTCCACGACTGCGGCGAAGCCGACGGCCGCGAAGACCACGACGGCTGCGAAGTCGACTGCGGCCAAGACGACGGCTGCGAAGACGACCACGGCCCGGAGGACCACGGCGGCCAAGACCACCACGGCCGCGAAGACCCCGGCCAGGCGGACCTCGACGGCGGCGAAGAAGGACTGACTCGCCCAAACTGACTCGCCCAAAACTGTCGGACCCCTGCGGTAACGTGAAATCCGGGGGTCCCCCTGGCGGGCGACCCGCCGCTAGGCGAGTAGTTTTTCGGCAGGGGCCCCCGCGGAGTTTGCGCGGGGCCCTGCCGCGTCTCCGGGCCGGAAGCGATCCGCAGACCCGGAAGAGTTGTTCTCGCGCCCCGCGTACCTGATCAGCCGCACCGAGACGGTTGTCGGCGTAACCACGCGGTCGGCTCGCGTGCCCAGACGGTCTGCTCGCGTGCCGAGGTGGTTGGCCCGCGAACGATCGTCCCGGTCCGCGAACCGACCATCCCGGTGCGCGAGCCGACTATCCGGATACGCGAACCGGCCGTCCGGGGCGTGAAGTGATGGGCGCGGAGAAGTCACCCAAAGCCGAGGACCGCCGCCCGGAGGAGACCCGTATACCACCCGCACGGCGGAACCCCCGCGCCCGAAAGCGGTTCCGCCGAATTTACCGAACTCGCTTGAGCGCCCGGCCGAGTGATGCCACGCTGCCTTCCTCGGGGCCCGCGTCCGGCGGGGCCGGCGGTGCGCGAGGCGAACCTGGGGGCGACCACCATCGACATCCGGCTACTCGGCCCGTTCCAGGTGCTCGTCGACGGTTCGCCGGTCGTGCTGACCAGTTCCCGCCAGCGCGCGCTGCTCGCGACCCTCGCGCTGGCCGCCGGCCGCCTGGTGTCGATCGACGTCCTCGCCCGCGGGGTGTGGGGCGAAACGCCGCCCGCGCACATCCGGGGCAGCCTCCAGACCTACGTCATGCGGCTGCGCCGGCTCTGCGGCGAGGAAACCGTCGTCACCGAACCGGACGGCTACCGGCTGGTCGTCGACCCGTCCCGGGTGGACGCCCTGCGGTTCCTCCGCACCCTCGACCAGGCCGCGGCCACGACGGACGCCGCCCGCCGCCGGGAACTGCTCACCACCGCGCTCGCCACCTGGGGCGGCGCTCCGCTCGAAGGCGTGGGATCGCCCGCCCTCACCGCGGAATGGGGGCCGCTGCTGACCGAGCGCTACCTCTTCGCCGTGGAACAGCGCATCGACCTCGATGCCGGGCTCGTCCCCGACGCGCGGCTCATCGCCGAGCTGACCGACCTCGTCGCCCAGCACCCGCTGCGGGAGTCGTTGTGGGAACGGCTGGTCCGAGCCCTCGCCCGCTCCGGACGCCGCGCCGAAGCGCTGGCCCGCTACGCCGGGCTTCGCGCGTTGCTGGCCGACGAACTGGGCGTCGAACCAGGCGAAGGGTTACGCCGCCTGCACGCCGAACTGCTCGCCGTGGACGCCGGGCCCGCCGTCCACACCGTTCCGCGGCAGCTTCCCTTCGACGTCGCCGGGTTCACCGGCCGCGGCCCGGAACTCGCCGAACTGGACCGGCTGCCGCCGGGCGGGGCCTCCGGCATCGTCGTCATCGAAGGGACGGCCGGTATCGGGAAGACGTCGCTGGCCGTGCACTGGTCCCACCGCGTCCGCGACCGCTTCCCCGGCGGCCAGCTGTTCCTCGACCTGCGCGGCCACTCCGCGGACACCCCCGTCACACCGGACGTCGCGCTGGCCGGCTTCCTGCGCGCCCTCGGCGTCCTGGCCGAGGCCCTGCCTTCCACAGTGGAGGAACGCTCGGCGCTGCTGCGCAGCAGGCTGGCCGGCAGCCGCACCCTCATGCTGCTCGACAACGCCCGCGACGCCGACCAGGTTCGCCCGCTGCTGCCCGGGACCGGCAACCTCGTCGTCGTGACCAGCCGCAACCAGCTGCGCGGTCTCGTCGCCCGCGATGGCGCCCGCCGCATCGCCTTGCGCTCCTTCGACGACCGCGACGCCACCGCGTTGCTCGCCGGCAGCGTCGGCCCGCAGCGTCTCGCCGCCGAGCCCGGTGCGGTCGCCGAGCTCGTCCAGCTCTGCGGCCGGCTGCCGCTGGCGCTGGCCCTCGCCGGGGAACGCGCCTCCCGGTTTTCCGGTGTCTCGCTCGCCGGAATCGTCGAAGAACTGCGCGACCAGCGGCTGCGGCTCGACACCCTGCGCGATCCGGAGGACGCCGGCACCGACCTGCGCGCCGCGTTCTCGTGGTCCTACAAGGCGCTGCGCCCGGCCGCCGCCCGCTTCTTCCGTCTGCTCGGCCTTCATCCGGGGCACGGCTTCAGCCTGTCTTCGGCCGCCGCGCTCGCCGGCGTCGAGGTGCGCGAGGGCCGTGAACTCGCCGACCAGCTCGCCGCCGCGCACCTGCTCAACCAGCCCGGCACCGACCGCTACCAGTTCCACGACCTGCTGCGCGTCTACGCCGCCGAACTCGTCGAAACCGAAACGACGCCGGCCGAACGCGCCGCGGCCCTGCGGCGGCTCCTCGACTGGTACCTCGCCACCGTCGCCGAAGCGAACAAGCTGGTCCGCCCCGACCTGCTCACCGAAGACATCACCCTCGACCCGGCGCCGCTGCCCGCCGTCCGTTTCACCCAGCACGAACAGACGACCACCTGGTACACCACCGAACGCCCGGCCCTCACCGCGCTCGTCGGCATCGCCGCCGGCCGCGGCTGGACCGCGCACGCCTGGAAACTCGCGTGGCTCCTGCGTGGTTTCTTCGCCGAACGCCACGACCGCGACGACTGGATCACCACCGCGAGCACGGCCGTCACCGCCACCCGCGACGCCGGCGACAGCACCGGCCTCCAGTACAGCGCCAACAACCTCGGCTCCGCCTACCTGCGCACCCTCCAGCCCGACAAGGCACTCGAAGCGCTCGAGGAAGCCCGCGCCGCCTCCGAGACCGGCGAGGGCACCGCGCTGACGGTGGCGATCCTCTCCAACCTCGCCGGCGCCTACTACGTCCGAGCCGAATACGCCGAAGCCGAACGTCACGCGCTCCAAGCCGTCCGCCTCGCCCGCGACCACGGCCAGCGCACGTTCGTCCCCCACGCACTCCTCAACGTCAGCGCCAGCCGCATCGGCCTCCACGACTACGACCACGCGGCCGAAGCCGCCCAAGCGGCCCACAAGGAGTTCGCCGAACTCGGCGACCGCTACCACGCGGCACTGGCCCTCGGAAACGTCGCCGAAGCCCTCGCCGGAGCCGGCAGGCACGACGAAGCGGAGAGGGCGGGCGTCGAGGCGCTCGCCGAACTGAAGGAACTCGACGCCGACTACGGCACCATCGACGTCCGCATCACCCTCGGCCGCCTCAAACACCGCACCGGACGCACTGCCGAGGCAGGTGGACACTGGGCCGAGGCACTGACGGTCAGCCAGCGCCTCGGAGACCCCCGCGTGACGGAGATCCAAGCCCTGCTGGCCACAGTGCCGACAGAAGGGCCCTCGCCCGGGGATGCGCCGTACCCCTAGCCCGGCGCAGCCCAGCGGGACCCGGGACAAGTACACCAAGATCGACTGTCAGGACGCTGTCTCGTGACGGCGGGGTGTGGACGGCCGGCTCAGTGGCGGCTGGGGGAGGGGGCCGGGAGCGCGCTCGGGTGGTAGTCCGCCGCCAGGAGCAGGGGGCCTTCCTCGGCCGTCGGCGGGCGGAACGACAGGACCCAGAACGAGCCCTTCTTGCTCGGCACCACGCCGCCGCGCGCCGCCGAAAGCTCGACGCCGTCGCGGTCCGCCAGCGCGCTCACGAGGTCCGGGATCACGCCGCCCTGGCTGCACACCACCGGCGTCCCGCCGTCGCCTGCCAGCGCCAGCAAGCGCGCCAAGCCCAGCACCGGATCGGGCCAGTAGCCTTCTTCCGACAACAACGGCTCGTGCCGCACCTCGCCGCCGGCGTCCTCCGCGACGCCGTGCACCGTCTGCACGCACCGCAGCCGCGGCGCCGACAACACCCGGTCCGGCCCGAACAACGCCAGCACCCGCCGCAACGCCGCCGCCTGCCGCAGCCCCGCCTCCGACAACGGCCGCAGATCGTCGTCGCCCGTCCACGCGTCCCGCTTGCCCGCCTTCGCGTGCCGCACCAGCAGCACCGTCGTCAGGCCCACCGGCAGCTCGCAGAAGGCCCGCAGCACCCGCACGTCGTCCGGCCGCGTCAGCGCTTTCTCCGCCGCCGTGGGCTCCAGCCAGCGCAGCTCGTCGACCTCGTCGTTCGCCTCGAACTTGCCGGACACCGCTTCCGCGGTGAAGTAGTCGACCGTTTTCGGCACCGTCCCGGAGCCGTGCCGCGACGGCACCGGGTACGCCGTCCGGGCCAGGTACCGGCCGAGGATCGCGGTGAACCCGGTCTCTTCCCGCACCTCGCGCACCGCGGCCTCGGCGATCGTCTCGCCCGGATCGAGCTTTCCCTTCGGCAACGACCAGTCGTCGTAGCGCGGGCGGTGCACCAGGGCGACCTCCGTCGCCCGCCCGGCGCGACGCCACAGCACCGCGCCGGCCGCCCGTACCTCATGGGTCATCCGGCGGCCCCGTGCAGCTTCGCCAGTTCGGCCTGGTGGTCCCGCACGCGCGAACCGCCCGCCGGGAACGGCGTCCATTCGCCGCTCGCGGTCAGCACCCAGCACCGCGTCTCCGGATCCAGCGCCGAATCGAAGATGTTGTCGAGCTGCGCCGTGAGCTTCGGGTCCTTCACCCGCACCAGCGCCTCGATCCGCCGGTCCAGGTTCCGGTGCATCATGTCCGCGCTGCCGATCCAGTGCGTGCCGCCGGCGCGGAAGTGGAAGACGCGCGAGTGCTCCAGGAACCGGCCGAGGATCGACCGGACGTGGATGTTCTCGGAAAGCCCTTCGACGCCGGGCTTCAGCGTGCAGATTCCGCGCACGACGATCTCGACCGGCACGCCGGCCTGCGACGCGTGGTAGAGCGCGTCGATGATCTGCTCGTCGACGAGCGAGTTGCACTTGATCCGGATCCCGGCCTGCTGCCCGGCCCTGGCCAGCTCGATCTCCTCGCCGATCGCGCGCACGATGCCGCGGCGGATCCCGTGCGGCGAGGTCAGGATCGTCCGGTAGGTGTCCTGCCGCGAGTAGCCGGTCAGCACGTTGAACAGGTCCGTGACGTCCGCGCCGATGCTCGGGTCGGCGGTGAACAGGCCGATGTCCTCGTAGAGCCGCGCGGTCTTCGGGTTGTAGTTGCCGGTGCCGATGTGGCAGTACCGGCGGATGGTCGAGCCCTCCTGGCGCACGATCATCGACACCTTGCAGTGCGTCTTCAGCCCGACGAGGCCGTACACGACGTGCACGCCCGCGCGCTCCAGCGTCCGCGCCCAGGTGATGTTGGCCTGCTCGTCGAACCGCGCCTTGATCTCGACCAGCGCGACGACCTGCTTGCCCGCCTCGGCGGCGTCGATCAGCGCGTCGACGATCGGGGAGTCGCCCGACGTCCGGTACAGCGTCTGCTTGATCGCGAGGACCTTCGAGTCGGCCGCCGCCTGCTCGATGAACCGCTGCACGCTGGTCGAGAACGAGTCGTACGGGTGGTGCACCAGCACGTCACCCTCGCGCAGTGTCGCGAAGACGCTCTTCGGCGTCTCGCGCTCGCCGAACGCCGGGTGCGTCGCCGGGACGAACGGCCGGTCCTTGAGCTCTTTGCGGTCCACACCGGACAGCTGGTGCAGGCAGGTCAGGTCGAGCAGCCCGGGCACCTCGACGACGTCGGCCGGGTCGACGTCCAGCTCGCGCAGCAGCAGCTCGAGCATGTGCTCGCTCATGTCCTGCGCGACCTCGAGGCGCACCGGCGGGCCGAACCGGCGCTGCGCCAGCTCGCGCTCGAGCGCCTGCAGGAGGTCCTCGTCGCGGTCCTCGTCGACCTCGAAGTCGGCGTTGCGGGTGACGCGGAAGACGTGGTGCTCGGTGACGTCCATCCCGGTGAACAGCTCGCCGAGATGCGCCGAGATGAGTTCTTCGAGCGGCAGGAACGTCGCTGTGCGGCTCGTGCGCTCGTTCTCGACGCGCATCAGCCGCGGCACGTTGCTCGGCACCTTCACCCTGGCGAAGCGCTCGGTGCCGCCCTCCGGGTCGCGGACCGTGACGGCCAGGTTGAGCGAAAGGCCGGAGATGTAGGGGAACGGGTGCGCGGGGTCGACGGCCAGCGGCGTCAGCACCGGGAAGATCTGCTCGGAGAAGTAGCTCGACAGCCGCAGCTGGTCGGCGCCGGACAGGTCGGTCCAGCCGACGATCCGGATGTCGTGCTCGGCCAGCTGCGGGCGCAGGTGCTTCTCGAACGCGCCGGTCTGCCGCTCGACCAGGTCCTGGTTGCGCTTGGAGATGTAGTCCAGCTGCTCACGCGGGGTGAGCCCGTCCGCGCTGCGCACCAGCAGGCCGGTCTCGTCGCGGCGCTTCAGGCCGGCGACCCGGACCATGTAGAACTCGTCCAGATTGGACGCGAAGATGGCGAGGAACTTGGTCCGCTCCAGCAGCGGCTGCGACTCGTCCTCGGCCAGCGCGAGCACGCGGGCGTTGAAGTCCTGCCACGAGAGCTCGCGGTTGAAGTACCGGTCGTCCGGCAGCGTCTCGACGGCGGTCGGCGCGGCGGTGACAGCGGGTGGCGCCGACGGCACGGCACGGAACTCCTCGGCGCCGCGCGGGTTGCCGTGGGTGGCGCTGCGGCGCCGCGTCGTCGCCGGGGTGGTGGCCGCCGAGGTGGTCTTGCGGGTTCTGGCCTTGCCGGCGGTGGCACGGGCGGCGGTGTCGCGCGCGGTCGACTTCGACGGGACCTTCTTGGCCGCGGCCGGTTTGGCGGTGGCCGGTTTGGCCGTGCTCGATCGGGCGGCCGTCTTCTTCGCCGTCTCCGAAGATCCGTTCGCCGGGTTCCGTCGCCTCCGCGGTGCGGGTGTGCTGCCGTCGTCTGTGCTCACGGCCCCCATTCTTCACTAAGGCACGCCGGATTGCGCAGGCCGTGGTGAAGGTCAGATGAACAGCTCAACGCGATACCCCGGGCTGTTCGCCGAGGTGGGCGGCGGTGTGTTTTCCGACACCGAGCACACGGACGTGGGCGAGATCATCCGGAGTGTCGACGTCACTGCGCAGGGTCGGCAGGGCCTGGCCGAGGGGAATCGCCCCCGACGCCGCGTGCTTCCGGGCCGAGCCGGGCCCGAATTCCGGGGAGAGGGGCGCGCCGGGCGCGGACAGCAGCAGGGTGGTGCCGGTGCCCTGGCGATCGGCGACGAAGGCTCTCCGCCCGGCTGCTTCGGTCAGGGCAGCCGTCAGGTCGCTGGCGCGCAGGGCGGGAAGATCGCCCTGGAGCGCGCCCACGACGGCGGCCGGATCGTCGGCTTTCAGCAGGGCTTCGCCGTGGCGGAAGGCGGCGTTGAGGGTCCTTTCGCCGGACTCGGCGACGATCTCGACCCCGAGTTCGCCCAGTTCGGCGACGGCCAGCGGATCGGCCGCGACGAGCAGCACCCGCCGGACGCGCCCGGCCGAGACGACGGCGGCGAGCGTGTCGGCGGCGAGCGCCAGGACCAGCCCGGCGTGCCGGCCCGTCTCGACGGCACCACGCAGCCGCGACTTGCCGTCGCGGGGGTGTTTCATCGGCACGACCAGATCCACGTCCACCCGTCCATCTTTACCGGAAAGGCGCGGCGGGTGCGGCCGGCCGGACGGAGTTGTCCACAGGCGACGGGTGTTGTGGACAACTGCGGGGCCGGTGGGGTCCGGGGCGGGGTTTTGTCGGGTCCGGGCGCTAGCGTCGAATTCGGGGGTGCCCCGTTGGGGGATGGCGGCCCCCTTGGGAGGGCGGGTTGTGTGTGTGGGCTGTGTGGGGCGGGCTGTGTGGGGCGGGCTGTGTGGCAAGTCGTCCGGCTCTGGCGATCTGCCGCTGCTGCCGCGGTGTCTTGAATGACTCATTCAGGTCTTCGGAGGTCCTGAATGAGTCATTCAAGACCTTCGGAACCACGGCCCCGCCCGGCTGACGGCGGTGAAGCGGTCGAGCCGGCGACTCGCCCGACCACTTGAACGACCCTTTCACCTCGTCCGACGAGGTGAAAGGGTCGTTCATGACATCGCCGCGGCGGCCGAGTCCTGGCCCTGCCTTGGGAGAGCGGGCGGTGGGCTTCTCGACCGGGCGGAAGTGCCCCGCGAGGTCGTCGGAGGTGGGCCCGAACTGCTCCTGGCCAGGCTCAACCGACCCTCCCTGGACCGCGCTGACCCCGGCGCGGCAGGATCTGGGGCGGACGTCAGCTGTGGAGGAGGAGATCGTGGCCCGGCGTGAAAAGGGCGGCTTTTGGGTGGGGCTCGCCGCCGTACTGTTCTATCCGCTGACGGCGATCGTCGCCCGGCGGGTGTACGTCGGGGCCGAGAAGATCCCCCGGCAGGGGCCCGCGCTGCTCGTCATGAACCACATCTCGCACCTCGACCCTGCCGTCGATGCAGTCTTCGTGCACCGGCAGAAGCGCGTCCCGCGGTTTCTCTACAAGGAGAGCCTGAATCGCGCGCCGATCCTCGGCCCGATCGTCTCCGGGTCCGGGCAGATCCCCGTTTCGCGCGGGTCGACCGCCGCCGGGGACAGTCTCAAGGCCGCTCACCAGGCGCTGCAGGACGGCAAGATCGTCGTCATCTACCCCGAAGGCACCATCACCAGGGACCCGGCGGGCTGGCCGAAGGAGTCCTTCACCGGCGCCGCCCGGCTCGCGCTGCAGAACGACGTCCCGATCATCCCGGTCGCCCGCTGGGGCACCAGCCAGATCTTCGACGGCTACGCGAAGAAGTTCACCCCCTTCCCGCGCAAGACGATCACCCACTCCGTCGGTGACCCGCTCGACCTGTCCGCCTACCGCGGCGGCAACACGCGCAGCGCGTCGAAGCTGCGGGAAGTCACCAAGATCATGATGGACGACGTGACCCGGCTGCTCGGCGAGATCCGGCACGAGGAACCGCCGTCGGCGAAGCCGGGGGACCCCGTCTGATGCGCGCCGATGTGCAACGGGTCACCGTGCTCGGTGCCGGTTCGTGGGGCACCGCCTTCGCCAAGGTGCTCGGCGACGCCGGCCGTGACGTCACGATGTGGGCGCGCCGCGAGCAGGTCGCCGAGGACATCCGGGAGCGGCACACCAACAGCGCGTACCTGCCCGGCATCGCGCTGCCGGAGAACATCACCGCCACCAGCGACGCCGCGAAGGCCCTGGACAAGGCCGAAGCCGTGGTCCTGGCCGTGCCCAGCCAGAGCCTGCGGGCGAACCTGACGGCGTGGCGCGGCCTGCTGCCGCCCGACGCGATCCTCGTCAGCCTGGCCAAGGGCGTGGAGCTCGGCACGCTCAAGCGGATGAGCGAGGTGATCGGCGAGATCGTCGGGATCGACTCCGGCGAGGTCGTCGTCGTCACCGGCCCGAACCTGGCCAAGGAGATCGCCGCCGGCCAGCCGTCCGCTTCCGTGCTGGCCTGCGCCGACCACGAACGCGCCGTCGCGATCCAGCGTGCCTGCGCCAACTCCTACTTCCGCCCGTACACGAACACCGACGTCGTCGGCTGCGAGCTCGGCGGCGCGTGCAAGAACGTCATCGCGCTCAGCACCGGGATGGCCGCCGGCCTCGGGCTCGGCACGAACACCATGGCGACGCTCATCACCCGCGGCCTGGCCGAGATGGCCCGGCTCGGCGCGAAACTGGGTGCCGACCCGCTCACCTTCGCCGGGCTCGCCGGGGTCGGCGACCTGGTCGCGACCTGCTCGTCGCCGCTTTCGCGCAACCGCACCTTCGGGGAGCGGCTCGGCCGGGGCGAGACGCTGGCGCAGGCGCAGGCGGCGGCCGGCGGGCAGGTCGCCGAGGGCGTCATGTCGTGCTCGTCGATCCGGGCCCTCGCCCAGAGCCTCGGTGTCGACATGCCGATCACCGACGCCATGCACCGCGTCTGCCACGAGGGCGTCGACCCGCGGCAGGCCGGGGCCGAGCTGCTGGGACGGTCGCAGAAACACGAGTGGTCCTGATCTCCCGGCAGGTGGGACGTCTTGACCGGGCGGGATGCGGCTGGGACTCTATTCGCATGTTCGCGTACGTCATGTCCGGGTCGAGGGTCCCCATGGGCCTCGGCGCGAGCGTGCGCGCGTGTCGCTGTTGTCGGTGAACCCCGCCCCGGCCCAGCTCGACACCCCTTTTCTTCCGTGAGGACCCTCATGTTCGCCGTTCCGGACAACACCCTGCTGCGTCCCGAGAACCCCGCGCTGCGCCACCCCGTGCGCGTCGCGCTGGAGGTCGCCGCCGACCGCGACCGCTGGCGCCACCTGCTGCGTTACGACCCCGAAGAGCGCTTCGCGACGCTCGTGTCGAAGGACGAGCAGCAGGAGGTGTGGCTGATGGGCTGGCTGCCCGGCCAGCGCACCGACCTGCACGACCACGCGTTCGCCAGCGGCGCGTTCACCGTGGTCAGCGGGCACCTCACCGAGGCCGTCGCGCGCCGGGCGCCGGGCGGCCGCGCGGTCACCGAACTGCACGCGCTCTCCGCGGGGCAGTCGCGGGTCTTCGGGCCGGGGTACGTGCACGAGGTGCGCAACGAGGGCCCGGACCCGGCGGTCTCGGTCCACGTCTACCGCGACGCGGGCCGCGCGATGCGTCCCTACCACCTGGACGCCCTGGGCGGCCCGGTCCTGGACTGACCGGCGCAAGTCCGTGAATGGCACATTCACGGTCCATCCATGCCCCCACCACCACCCTCAACGGAGGCGCTGACGCGCCGCAGCGTCAATTCAAGTCCCTCGATGTGCCATTCACGGACTTCGGCGAGGTCAGTCCAGGTCGCCGCGCAGACGGAACTCGCGTTCGATGTCGGCGCGGGTCGCGCCGGTCGCCAGCAGGGTGTGGAGCAGGATGCGGGCCTTGCGCGCGTCCAGCCAGCCCGCCATCGTCGCGCCCATCGCGATCAAGCTCGACTCCGAGCCGTGGAAGCCGTACGTCGAGCGCAGCGTCGGGCCCGCTCCCGTCCGCGAAGCGACCACGACCGGCAACGACGGCGCCAGCCGCCCGATCACGTCGGCCGTGCCTGACGACACGTGCCCCGCACCGGTGGCCGCGATCACGACCCCGCGCACGTCCGGCTGCGAAGCGACGTGCGAGAGCATCGCGCCCGAGTCGTCCAGGCCGGCTTCGACCACCGGGACCAGGCCGCCGAAGTCCACACCCGTGAGCCCCGGCAGGCGAGGCGGCGACGGGTGGAAGTAGTGCACGGCGTTCTCGACGACCATGCCCAGCGGTCCCGAGGGCGCCGACGAGAACGCGTCGAGCCGGCTCGAGTGCGCCTTCCGCACCCAGCGCGCCGCGTGGACGTCGTCGTTGAGCGTCACCAGCACACCGCGGCCGCGGCTGCGCGGATCGGCCGCCACCGTGAGGGCGTTGCGCAGATTCGCCGGGCCGTCCGGGCTGAACAGGCCGGCGTTGCGCATCGCCCCGGTGACCACCACCGGGATCTCCGACGGCCAGCCCAGGTCGAGGAAGTACGCTGTCTCCTCGAGGGTGTCCGTGCCCTGGACGACGACGAACCCGTCGGCGTCCTGCCGCAGGCCCCACTCGAGGCAGCGCAGGAGCGTCGCGAAGTCCAGCGACGCGCTGCCGATCCCGGCCAGCGTCTCCGCCAGGACGTCCATCGGCAGGTCGCCGAGCCCGCCGAGCAGGTCGGCCGCGCCGAGCCGGGGGACAGCACCGCCGCCGGCGTCGGCCGGGGCCATCGAAATGGTGCCGCCGAGGGTGGCCACCGCGATCAAAGGCATGCGGCCACCCTATTCAGCCGGCCTTGACCGCCTGGAGCGTGTAGCTCGCCGCGAGCCGCGACGGCGTGTCCTTCAGCCGCCATTCGCCGGTGGCCTCGTCGAGCACCATCTGCCCGGGCAGCGCGTTCCACGGCACGCTGTCGTGCTCGGTGAAACCGGTTACGGCCAGCCCGTGGTCCAGCAGGGCCGTGATGATCTCGCCCAGCGAGTGGTTCCAGGAGTGGGTGACGCTGTGCTCCAGCGGCCGGTCGACGGTGACGTACGTCCCGGGGTCGTCGAAGACCAGCGGCTCGGCGTGCTCGAAGTACGAGTACCGCGGCACCGGCGGATCGTTTTCGTCGAGCGTCCCCAGCATCGGATGGCCTTCGCGGATGAAGAGCCGTCCGCCCGGCTTCAGCAGGCCGGCGACGACCGACGCCCAGCGCGCGGCGGACGGGAGCCAGCACAGGGCGCCGATCCCGGTGTAGACCAGGTCGAACCGCTCGGCGCCCAGCACCTCGACGGCGTCGTGGACGTTCGCCTCGTGGAAGTCGATCGAAGCGCCCGCCGCCGCCGCGAAGCGCCGGGCTTCGGCCAGCGCCGCGCCCGAGAAGTCCAAGCCCGTCACGGACGCGCCGAGCCGGGACAGCGACACCGTGTCCGTGCCGATGTGGCACTGCAGGTGCACCGCGCGCAGCCCGGTGAGGTCGCCCAGGCGTGGCCGGTCGAACCGCACGACGCCGCTCAGGTGGGCCGGGTCCGCGGCGTACCGGGCGAAGTCGTAGTCCGGCGATGCCGCGTGCAGCACCGCGCGTTCGTCCCAGTTGGCCTTGTTGACGGCGAAGCCGACGGCGAACGAGTCCGTCACGACGTCGCCGCACGTTCGGCCGCGCTGCGCAGCACGCAGAACTCGTTGCCTTCGGGGTCGGCGAGCACGGCCCAGCCGGTGCCGTCGGGTTTGCGCTGGTCGTTCACCAGCGTCGCGCCGAGGCCGAGGATCCGCTCGACCTCCTCGTCGCGCGGGATGTCCGGCTGCAGGCACACGTGGAGCCGGTTCTTCACCGTCTTCGGCTCCGGTACGCGCAGGAACAGCATGTCGATCCCGCCTTCGAGCTGGATGCCGGTCTCGTCGTCGCCCGGCTGGTCCTCCTCCGGGATCGGCTTCCCGGTGACCTGGCTCCAGAACTGGCACAGCTTGTACGGGTCGGCGCAGTCGACGGAAACGTGCAGGACGGACGACGGCATGGCACTCCTCAAGGACGGGTGCCGCCGAGTCTGGCCGAGCCACCCGATAAGGGCGAACCGATTTACGACGCCAGCGCCAGCCCCGCCGTCCGGTGCACCCGGCGGCTGTCGTCGACGACGAGGATCTCGCAGTCCGGCCGGTCGGCCGCCCACGTGATGCCCTCCGGGCCCATGGCGAACGCCGCGGTGGCCAGCGCGTCCGCGGTGACCAGGTCCCTGGCCACGACGGTGACGCTCATCAGCCCGGTCGCCGGGGCGCCGGACCGGCCGTCGAGGATGTGCGAGCCGCGCTCGTACGCCGCCGACGTCGCGATGGCGCCGTTGCGCGACTCCAGCACCGCGCACACGGCGAGGGGCTGTTCGGGGTGGCGCACCCCGACCCGCCACGGGCGGCCGGGCTCCGGCTCGCCCGCCGTGACGACGTCGCCGCCGGCGTTGAGGCAGAACGTCGTCGCGCCTTCGGCCTTCAGCATGTCGGCGGCGCGCTGCACCGCCCAGCCCTTCACGACCGCGCACGGGTCGAGGCCGCGTCCGGGCAGCCGCGCGCGGAACGCGCCGCCGGAGAGCTGCTCGTAGTACGCGCAGAGCTCCAGCACCTCCAGGAGGTCCTCGCTCAGCTCGGCGGCCGTCAGCTCGCCGCGGTCGTAGCGGCTGACCTCACTGTCCTCTTTGAACGGGCTGAACCGGGCGTCGACGTCGCGGAACCACGCGAAGACGTCGTCGACGACCTCGGCGAAGTCACCTTCGTCACGCAGGTCGAGGGAGATCGGCAGGCCCATCACCTGTTCGACGCGGTTGGTCATCGTTTGCCTTTCGCATCGATCGCGGCTTGCAGGGATGTCTTGTACGACTCGCTCGTCTCGGTCGCGCCGGTCACTGTGTCGATGTTCGCGCTCTGCGCCTTGATCGCTTCTTGCTGCAGCTTCGGGAGAGCGGTGAGCGACCGCCCGCCGTCCGGGGCCTGCAGCAGCGTGATGACGGCGATCCGCGAGCCGGTGAACGTCACCTGCACCTGCACGGTGCCGTACTGGCTGGACTCGGCGCTGCCCTGCGTGGTCACCGTCTCGTCAGGAGTGTCCCGTGCGGACGGACTGTCCGAAGTAGAGGGAGCAGGCTGACCGGCCGAAGTGGACGGAGCGGCCGGTGTGGTTGTCGGAGCGGCCGAGGTGACCGGTGCGGTGACGACCGGGGGTGGCGCCTGGGCGACGGCGGCGGTGTTGTGCACTGGGCCGGGCTCGAACCGCCAGACCGCGATGAACCCGGCGATCGACAGCGCGACGACGAAAATGGTCTTCTTCACAGCGATCCCCCTAAGCCGCAAGGCTGAAGCGTTCGGCGTGGACCTGGGCGTTCGGCACCTTCAGCTCGCGCAGGCTGCGCAGCACCGCCGACGTCATCCCCGGTGGACCGCAGACGAACACGTCCCGCTCGTGCACGTCCGGCACCATCATGTGCAGGTTGGCCGGGCCGAGCATCACACCGCGCGGGCCCACTGCCTGGTCCGGTCCGGTGAGGACACTCACGACGGCGCCGCGGGCCTTGGCCAGCCCGTTCAGCTCGGGCAGCAGTACCGCGTCGGCCTGGGAACGCACCCGGTACAGCACGACGACGTGGCCGTCGATGTCCTCCAGCAGCGCGCGGATCGGGGTGATGCCGACGCCGCCCGCCACGAGCAGCGCGTTGGGCCGCCGCTGGTGGATCGTCGTGAAGGCGCCGTACGGGCCTTCGGCGAACACCCGGGTGCCGACCCGGAGGTTGCGCAGCCCGGCGCTGGAGTCGCCGAGGGCCTTCGCGGTCAGCCGCAGGGTGCGGCCGTCCGGCGCGGCCGAGATCGAGAAGGGGTTGGCCTGCCACCAGCGGTCCTTCGTGAGGAACCGCCACAGGAAGAACTGGCCCGCCTTGACCGGCATCTTGTCCAGGTGCTTGCCGGTCATGTAGACCGAAACGACGTCCGGGGACTCGGAAACCACCGCCGTGACGCGCAGCTGGTGACGCAGGTTCCGCCACATCGGCAGGACGACGCGCCCGGCGAGCACGGTGGCGCCCGCCCCGAGCCAGAGCGTCCACCAGTACGCCTTCGCCTGCTCCGAGCCGGCGAACGACTGGCCCAGCGCGATCTGGTGCGTGAACGCCAGCACGATCGCGGCGTAGGTGTAGAGGTGGATGAAGTGCCACGTCTCGTAGGCGAGCCGCTTGCGTGCGAACTTCGCCGAGGCAGCACCGACGATGAGGATCACGGCGAAGGCGACCAGCGCCCGCAGGATCCCTTCGAGGGTGTTCGCCATCTCGACCAGTTCGTCGACGACCCCCTTGTTCGAGACCTCCGCGTAGCCCATGGTGATGAACACCAGGTGCGCCAGCAGGGTCCAGAGGATCGTGAAGCCGGTCCAGCGGTGCCACGTGGTCAGCCGGTCCATCCCGAGCCGGCGGTCCAGCCAGGGCAGCCGGGCCACCAGCAGCAGCTGGAACGCCATCGACAGGGCGCCGTACAGCCCGGCGAGCCTGCCGATCGTGATCAGCACGTTCTGCGAGACTCCGGCCTGCACGAACAGGACGGTGACGGCGGCCACGTTGGCGCCGAGGAAGAGGAAGAGGCCGGATTTCGCGGCGATCCGGGGGCGGATCGCCGGGCGCGCGGCCTCGGCGGTCTGCGTCATGCTGCTCACACGGATTCCCCTTCGGTTCGGTTCACGAAGGCCAGCCTCACCGCGCAGCCTGTGGCGAGGCTGGGTGCCCGCTGTCGGATTCCTGTCGGCCCGCCCCACCGCCTCGCCCGGTGGCCCGCCGCGGGAGAAGATGACGGGGTGCCGACCTCCGAACCCGTGCGCCTGCTCGTCGTCGACGACGAGCCGCACATCGCCGATCTCGTCGCGACCGTCGCCCGGTACGAAGGCTGGCAGGCGGTCACGGCCGGGTCCGGGCAGGCCGCGCTGAGCCGGGCCGCGGAGTTCGGGCCGGACATCGTCGTGCTCGACCTGATGCTGCCCGACCTCGACGGCTTCACCGTGCTCGATCGCCTGCGGGAGAACGGGAACGCGGTGCCCGTGGTCTTCCTCACGGCGAAGGACGCGACGGCCGACCGGATCGCCGGGCTCACCCGCGGGGGTGACGACTACCTCGTGAAACCGTTTTCCGTCGAGGAGCTGATGGCGCGGCTGCGGGCGGTGCTACGGCGCAGTTCGGGCGTCGCGCACCAGCCCGAAGCGCGCGGGGCCGTGCTGCGGGTCGGCGACCTGACCCTGGACGAGGACACCCGCGAGGTCCGCCGCGGCGAGCGGCTCGCCGAGCTGACCCCGACCGAGTACGAGCTGCTGCGCTACCTGATGCGCCGCTCGCCCGCGGTGCTGACCAAGGCGCAGATCCTGGACCACGTCTGGGAGTACGACTTCGGCGGCCGGTCCAATGTGGTCGAACTGGTCATCTCGCACTTGCGCCGCAAGGTCGACGCGGGTGACGGCGAACCGCTGATCCACACCGTGCGCGGCGTCGGCTACGTCGTGCGCCCGGCCCACCGGTGAAGGGCTTCTTCACCCGGTGGTACGGGGCCTGGCAGCGCACGCGGCTGGGCACCCGGATCACGCTCGGCCTCGGCGCGCTCGCGCTCGTGGTGTTCGCGGCCGTCGGCGTCACGACGGTCGGGATCATGCACGGCTACCTCGACCGGCGGCTCGACGAGCAGCTGTCCAAGAGCCAGAACACGCAGCTGCCGATGTTGCGCGAGACGCACGGCTCGCCGCAGTCGGTCTACTCCTGGTACTCGGAGCTGTACAAGGTGCAGGACGGCGTCGCGACGCCGTCTTCGGGCGGCAAGCCGCCCGAAGACGCCCAGCAGCTGGCGAAGATCGCCGCGGAGGGGCTGAACGGCGACGTCACCCGCACCCTGTACCTGCGCGGCGGCGAGCCGTACCGGGTGCGGGCGTGCCCGGTCGACACGGATTCGGTGCTCGTGAGCGCCGCGCCGCAGCGGGATCTCGACAACACCGTCCAGCAGCTGGTCGGGGTCGAGGCTGGCGCGTTCGCGCTCGCGCTGGCCGTGCTCCTGGTTGTCGGACGGCTGGTGCTGCGCCGTGGCCTGCGACCGCTGGCGGACATGGCGGGGACAGCGCACGACATCGCCTCCCACGACCTCACGGCGAACCCGGACCTGCCGGTGCGCGCGGCCGGCACCGGTGGCGGCGCCGAGGTCGAAGAGCTGCGGACGGCGTTCAACGTGATGCTGGCCCACATCGACACGTCGCTGGCCGCGAAGACCGAGGCGAACGAGCGGCTGCGCCGGTTCGTCGCGGACGCCTCGCACGAGCTGCGGACCCCGCTGACGTCGATCCGCGGGTACGCCGACCTCTTCCGCTACGCGGCGGCGAACGAGCCCGAGGAGCGGGAAGCGCACCTGGCGAAGATCCGCGAGGAGACGGCGCGGATGAGCGTGCTCGTCGACGACCTCCTCCTGCTGGCCCGGCTCGACGCGCGGGCCGCCGAAACGCCGTTGCGGCCCGAGCGCACCGACCTGGCCGAGCTGGCCGGCGACGCGGCCGACGCGTTCGCCGCCGGCCGGCCCGACCATCCCCTGACGTCGGACCTGGCGGCGGCGCCGGTGGACGCCGACCCGGTGCGGCTGCGGCAGGTCCTGGACAACCTGCTGGCCAACGCGGCCGTGCACACCCCGCCCGGGACCTCGGTGCACGTCGCCGTGACGGTCGAGGGCGCCGAAGCCGTCGTCCGGGTCGCCGACACCGGGCCCGGCATCGCGCCGTCCGTTCAGGAGCGGATCTTCGACCGCTTCTTCCGCGTCGACGATTCGCGCACGCGCGGCAACGGCGGCACCGGGCTCGGGCTGTCGGTGGTCCAGTCCTTGGTGACGGCCCACGGCGGCACGGTCGGCGTCGATTCGCGGCCGGGCCGGACCGTCTTCACCGTGCGGTTGCCGCTCGTCCCGTGACGTGCGGCGGCGGCGTCCAGCCGGGGGAGAGGTCCGCTGACGGCTCGGGTGCGCCGAAGACCGTCCGCACCGGCAGCACGCCGGCCCAGGCGGTGTCCGCGCCGACGTCGTCCGGTTCGTCGTCCGGGCCCTCGGCACGCATCTTCACCGACGCCTCCGCCAGGTCCAGCGCGAGGACGCTGACCGCGGCGAACTCCTTCGCGTTGACCTCGCGCGCGTGCTCCCACGAGCCGGGCGCGAGGTGGTCGGTGAGCACCTTCAGGCCGTGCAGCTTCGCTTCGGGTTCGACGACCGGCTTCGCGGTGCCGAAGACCACGGCGCTGCGGTAGTTCATCGAGTGGTTGTTCACCGAGCGCGAGTAGACGATGCCGTCGAGGAGCGTCACCGTCACGCAGACGTCGACGTCCTGGGTCGCCGCGCGGAGGCTGGCCGCGCCGGTCGAGCCGTGCAGGTAGAGCGTGTCGCCGTCGCGGCCGTAGCCGGTCGGCAGGACCAGCGGCACGCCGTCGCGGACGATCCCGAGGTGGCAGATCAGGCCTTCGTCCAGGACGGCGTGGAGGGCTGAGCGGTCGGTCACCGCGCGGTGCTTCTTGCGGCCGAGCGTCGTGCGGGGCGTGGGGGAGAGCATGCGACCAGCGTCTCCCGCGGCAGTGGCCTCGGAAAACGGCCACTTCTCGTACACTCGGGAAGTCCACTTGAGGAGGTCCCGTGTCCCACGCCGACACCGCGCTCCCGGTCAGCCTCGACCGCGAGGCCGTCACGCCCCTGGCCGTCCAGCTGGCCGATGCGCTGCGCGAGGCCGCGGCGTCCGGGCACCTGCGCGGCGGCGACCGGCTCCCGTCGACGCGGGCCCTGGCCGGTCGGCTCGGCGTCAGCCGCACGGTGACGTCGGCGGCTTACGAGCAGCTCCACGCCGAGGGCTGGATCGCCGGGCGGCACGGCTCCGGCACCTACGTCACCACCCCGCCGACGCTGTCGGCCTCGGAAGTCCCCGTGCCCGGTCCGGTGCCGGGCGCGGAGGCCGAGATCTCACCGCTGCTCGACCTGGGGCCCGGCACGCCGTGGGCCGCCGGGCTGGACCGCGCGGCCTGGCGGCGCGCCTGGCGTGCGGCGGCCGACCCGGATCCGCTGGTCCGCGCCCACCGCGCGGGGCTGCCGGAGTACCGCGCGGCGGTGTCGGAGCACCTGCTACGCCACCGCGGGCTGGCCGCCGGGTCGGTCCTGGCCACCGGCGGGACGACGGCCGCGGTCGTGGAGCTGGCCGCCGCGGTGCTGCGACGCGGCGACGTCGTCGCTGTCGAAGAGCCCGGCTACCAGCGCGCGGTGCAGGCGTTCCTGCGGGCGGGGATGCGGGTCGTCGGCGTGCCGGTCGACGAGGAAGGGCTGCGGCCGGGGGAGATCCCGGCCGGCGCGCGGGCGGTGTACTGCTCGCCGGCGCACCAGTACCCGATGGGCAGCAGGCTGAGCGCGGCCCGCCGCGTCGAGCTGGTGGAGCGCGCGCGGTCCGACGGGATGCTCGTCATCGAGGACGACTACGACGGCGAGCTCCGCTTCGACGTCGCACCGCTGCCGATGCTGGCCGCGCTGGCCCCGGACGTCGTGGCGCACCTGGGGACCACGAGCAAGATCCTCACGCCGACGCTGGGCGCGGGCTGGATGGTGGCACCGGAGGCGATCACGTCGGCGGTGCTGGCCTACCGCGACCTGACCGGAACGCGGCCGTCGCCGGCCGGGCAGCGCGTGCTGTACGAATTCGCGCGGAACGGCGATCTGGGCCGCCACCTGCGGAAGCTGCGCCGGGAAATGGCGGAGCGGCGGACCCTGCTGGCGGGTGCGCTCTCGGGGGCGGGCATCCCGGTCCGCGGCGACGACGCGGGCGCGCACCTGGTGGTGCCGTTCCCGTCGGCCGCGGTCGAGGTCGCGGTGATCGAGGCGGCGGAACGGCGCGGCATCCGGCTGGACGGGCTGGCGCGGCACTTCGCGGGAACGCCGTCGGCGCACGGAGTGGCGATCGGGTACGCCGGGTGTTCGCGGGAGGCCTTGGTGGCGGCGCTGCCGGCACTGGTCTCACTGCTGCGCTGACAACGTCCAATGTGGACCATGCGGTGCTTGGTCCGTGAATGGCACATTGAAGGACTTCAAGTCCCTCAATGTGCCATTCACGGACCTTCAGGAGAATCGCAACGGGCGGGCGGGGAGGTTCGCGGCCACCGCGTCCGAGATTTCCTGCAGCGGGCCGGTCCCCGCGCTGTCCGGCACGGTGAGCGCCGCGTACACCTCACGGTCCACGACGTACCACGTCGACGCGCCTTCGCCGGGGACCTGCAGCCACTGGACCTTGTTCACCAGGCGCAGCTGGGCCGACGGCGTCAGCTCCGGCGGCCGGTTCAGGCCGCAGCGCAGCACCAGCGAGTCCGGTTCGCCCCACGCCATCGTCGCGGGCGGGGCCGGGGTGGCCAGCTCGCGGAGTTTCAGCCGGGTGCCGTTCGACGTCAGTTCGGTGGGCGCCGCGCCCAGCAACGCCGTGCACGCGGGCGAACCCGCGGCGGGCGCCGGGACGGGGACGAGCGCCAGCGGCCCCGTCTCCGGTGGCTCGGAACCCTTGGTCAGGGCGAACACGACGACGGCGACCGCGAGAGCCACGGCGAGCGCCGCGGCGGTGACGAGCACCACCCTGGGCGGGGCGCCGGTGTCGGAGTCGGGCACTCCCGGAACCTACTGAAGCTCAGAGGTGGACGACCGGGCAGGTCAGCGTCCGTGTGATGCCTTCCACGTTCTGCACCTTCGCGACCACGAGCTGTCCGAGCTGGTCGACGTTGTCGGCGGCCGCGCGGACGATGACGTCGTACGGTCCGGTGACATCCTCCGAGCTGGTCACACCCGGGATGCTGGAGATCTCGGCAGCCACCGCGGCCGCCTTGCCGACCTCGGTCTGGATGAGGATGTATGCGTGGACCACGGCGCGCCCTTTCGTCGGGATCTTGTCTCTCAAGGTAGGAACGTCATCAGCAACGTATCGCCAGCTCAGGGAAAAACATAGGGCATCCGACTATCGGTGATCGATCTTTGTCCCGGTAGAGAAAGCAGAGGTGACCGGTGTCACCGAACGACGGAACGGTCGCCGAGACCGGCGAGTTCGCGCTCATCCGCGCCGTCACCGAAGGACGGCGCCAGCCGCCGGGCACGCTGCTCGGCCCGGGCGACGACGCCGCCGTCGTCGCCGCTCCCGACGGCCGCGTGGTCGCCACCACCGACGTGCTCGTCCAGGGCGTCCACTTCCGGCTCGACTGGTCCACGCCCGAGCACGTCGGGCGCAAGGCCGTCGCGGTCAACCTGGCCGACATCGCCGCCATGGGCGCCACCCCGACCACCGTCCTGGTCGGCCTCGCCTGCCCGCCCGACACCCCGCGGGAAGTCGTCACCGGACTCGCCGACGGCATGTGGGCCGAGGCCGAACGCGCCGGCATCGGCGTCTCCGGTGGCGACATGGTGCGCGCCGACCAGCTCGTGATCAGTGTCACGGCGCTGGGCGACCTCGGCGACCGCGAGCCGGTGACGCGTTCGGGCGCCCGGCCGGGTGACGTCCTCGCGGTGAACGGACGGCTCGGCTGGGCGGCCGCCGGGCTGGCCGTGCTCGGCCGCGGCTTCCGGTCCCCGGTCGGCGTCGTCAACGCGCAGCGCTGCCCGGAACCGCCGTACGAAGCCGGCCCACGCGCAGCGCTCGCCGGGGCCACGGCGATGATCGACGTCTCCGACGGCCTGCTCGCCGACCTCGGCCACATCGGCGAAGCGTCCGGCGTCGGCATCGACGTCCGCACCGCCGACCTCGACATCCCCGCCCGGCTCACCGAGGTCGGCGCCGCCCTCGGCGCCGACCCCCTGGGCTGGGTGCTCACCGGCGGCGAAGACCACGCCCTGGTCGCCACCTTCCCGCCGTTCACCGAACTCCCCGACGGCTGGCGCACGATCGGCGTCGCCACGATGGCCGACTCCGGGATCACCGTGGACGGCAAGCCATTTTCCCGAGAAGGCGGATGGACGCACTGGCGCTGATCTAGGCTCGGGAAGCGTGAGAATCGTTCCGGTCCCCTACGACCACCCCGACGCGGCCAAGCTCGTGGCCGCGGTGCAGCAGGTCTACGTCGAGCGCTACGGCGGCGAGGACGCCACCCCGATGAGCCCGGCGGACTTCGATCCGCCGCAGGGCCTGTTCCTCGTCGGCTACCAGGGCGAGGAAGCGGTCGCCTGCGGGGCGTGGCGCGCCCACGACGGCCCCGAGCCGGCCTTCCAGCCGGGCGACGCCGAATTCAAGCGGATGTACGTCTCCGATTCGGCGCGCGGCCGCGGGTTCGCGCGGATGATCCTGTTCGAACTGGAACGCACCGCGGCGCTTTCCGGCCGCAAGCGCGCGGTCCTGGAGACCGGGACGAAGCAGCCGGAGGCGATCGCGCTCTACACGTCTTCGGGCTACGTCGAGATCCCGAAGTTCGGCGTCTACCGGAACGAGCCGGAAAGCCGCTGCTTCGGCAAGGACCTCACCGAGGGGTGAGCTTCAGCAGGGCCGCCTGATGCGGGCGCAGAGCCGCCGACACCGCGGTTCCGGCGTCCCGGTGTGCCCACAGGTCCCGGACGTGCCACGCGCCCGGGATCGCCGCGGAGACGGTCGCGGTGGTGCCGCCGGTGTTGAGCAGCACCACCGCGAAACCCCCGTCGCTCAAGGGTTTTCCCCACACCTGGTAGCCGGGGCCCGCGTCGAGCTGCCGCCCCTGGCCGCCCGCGAAGTCCTGGTCGACGGCGATCGCTTCCCCGTTGCCCAGCGTCGCCAGATCGGCGTCGCTCAGCTTCGCCGGATCGGTGCCGGCGAACAGCGGTGCGTTGAGCACGGCCCAGACGCTGAAGTGCGCGCGGGCCTCGTCGGCGGTCAGCGTGCCGTTGCCGACCTGCAGCATGTCCGGGTCGTTCCAGCCACCGGGCGAGCCACTGTGGACGGCGACGGCGGCCTGCCGGTCGATCGTGGCGAGCACGGAGTCCCAGGTCGGGGTCAGGTCGTAGGTGGTCCGCCACAGGTTCGCCACCGGCCGCGCCCAGGTCCACGGGCTCGAGACGCCGTATTCGGAAATGGCGTAGACCATCGGGCGGGGCAGCGCGGCGAGCTCGTCGCGCATCTTCTCGAACGCCGCTTTCCGGTCGAGGCCGTCGACGGTGTCGGCGTCGCACCAGTCGTACTTGAGGTAGTCGACGCCCCAGCGGTCGAACGTCTCGGCGTCCTGGCGCTCGTGGCCGAGCGAGCCGATGCCGGACGCGGGGTAGGCGTCGTTCGCCATGGCGCAGGTCCGGCTGCCGGGCACGGCGTAGATGCCGAAGAGCAGGCCGCGCGAGTGGACGTAGTCGGCGAGGTCGGCGATGCCGTGCGGGAACCGCTTCGGGTCCCCCTGCAGCGAGCCGTCGGCGGCGCGCCGCGGCGCTTGCCAGCAGTCGTCGACGACGACGTAGTGGTAACCCGCGTCACGCAGGCCGGTGTCGGCGAGCGCGTCGGCGGCCTTCTTGACGACGTCTTCGGTGAGGTCGTAGCAGCGGACCTGGTTCCAGCTGTTCCAGCCCATCGGCGGGGTCCCGGCCAGGCCGTTCGCCAGCGCAGGCGAGACCACCGGCAGGCTGAGCAGCCAGGTCAGCACGACGAGCAGGAGCACGAGGCCCGTGCTCCCGGTACTGGCGTTCCGGTTCGCGGCGATGCCGTGATCCAATCGCACGGCACGTGAAACCGCAGTCACCCCGGAGGCGGCATGCCGATCTACGCACTCGGCTCCCTCGAGCCGACGATCCACCCCGACGCCTACGTCCACCCCGATGCGACGGTGATCGGCGACGTCCGGATCGGCGCCCACGCGTCGGTGTGGCCGCAGACGGTACTGCGCGGCGACCACGGGTACATCGAGATCGGCGAGCGCTCGAACATCCAGGACGGCTGTGTCGTGCACTGCACGAAACGCCACCCGACGATCCTCGGCCCGTCGTCGGCGGTCGGCCACGCCGTGCACATCGAGGGCGCGACGATCGGCACGGGCTGCCTGATCGCGTCCGGTTCGGTGGTGCTGAACGGCTCGGTGATCGAGGACGGCGGCATGGTCGGCGCGGGCGCGGTCCTGTCGTACGGCTCACACGTCAAGACCGGGGAAATCGCGCTGGGCGTGCCGGGGAAGACGCGGGAGAACACGTCGTTCGGCCCGGAGGACATCGCGCTCGTGGTGGATTCCTACGTCGAGCGGGCGCGCCGGTTCCGGACCGAGCTGCGGCGGCTCGACCCGCTCGGGTGACGTCGGCCACGCCCGGTAGGCTTGCGCGCCGTGACCGCACGACCGCTGCAGGACATCGTCGAGGCAGGCTGGGCGAAAGCCCTCGAACCGGTGGCGCCGCAGGTCGCCGCGATGGGGGAGTTCCTCCGCGCGGAGATCGCCGCGGGCCGGACCTACCTGCCGGCGGGTGAACACGTGCTGCGGGCGTTCCAGCAGCCGTTCCACGACGTGCGCGTGCTGATCGTCGGGCAGGACCCGTACCCGACGCCCGGGCACGCGGTGGGCCTGAGCTTTTCGGTGGCGCCGGACGTCCGGCCGATCCCGAAGAGCCTGGTCAACATCTACAAGGAGTACACCGAGGACCTCGGCCACCCGCTGCCGTCGAACGGCGACCTGACGCCGTGGGCCGACCAGGGCGTGCTGCTGCTCAACAGGGCGCTGACGGTCCAGCCCGGCAAGTCGAACTCGCACCAGGGCAAGGGCTGGGAAGACGTCACCGAGCAGGCGATCAAGGCCCTCGCGGCGCGGTCCGAGCCGATGGTGGCGATCCTGTGGGGCCGCAACGCGCGCAACCTGCGGCCGATGCTGGGCGATGTCCCGTGCATCGAGTCGGCACACCCCAGCCCGCTCTCGGCGCACAACGGCTTCTTCGGGTCGCGGCCGTTCAGCCGGGCCAACCAGCTGCTCGCCGACCAGGGGGCCCAGCCCGTCGACTGGAAACTTCCCTGACGATCGGTGTCCGGATCGGCGTGACGGCTCCGACTGAGGGGTGAACCTTTGGAGGAAACCATGAACGTCACATCGGTCGACGGCACGTCCATCTTCTTCGAGCAGCGCGGCGACGGCCCGCCGGTGATCCTGATCGGCGGCGCGTTCAACGACCGGACGACCGTGGTGGGTCTGGCCGAGGTGCTGGCAGGCGACTTCACGACGATCGTTTACGACCGCCGCGGGCGTGGGGACTCGGGTGACACTTCGCCGTACGCGGTCGAGCGTGAGATCGAGGACATCGCGGCGCTGATCGCGCAGGTGGGCGGGACGGCGTCGGTGTTCGGCCACTCGTCGGGCGCGATCCTGGCCCTGGAGGCGGGCGCGGCCGGTCTGGGGATCGACAAGCTGGTGGCGTACGAGCCGCCGTACACCGTGGCGGACCGCACGTCGTCCGCGGACGATCTCGTGGACCGCGTGCGCGCCGCGATCGAGGCGGGCGACCGCGACGAGGCCGTCCGGCTCTTCCTGGTCGAGGGCGCGGACACCCCGGCGGAGCTGATCGACGGGATGAAGGCGGACCCGGTCTGGGGCTGGTTCACGGCGCTGGCGCACACGCTGCCGTACGACCTGACGATCGTCGGCCCGGGCGGCCGTCTCCCGGCGGACCGCCTGGCCCGGATCTCGACGCCGGCGCTGGTCATCGACGGCAGCGAGAGCCCGTCCTGGTTCGCCGCGACGGCCCGGGCGGTGACGGCCGCGATCCCGGGCGCCCGCCACGAGACCCTCGCCGGCCAGGACCACGGCGTCCTGCAGTTCCCGGAAACCCTCCGCGGACTGCTGACCGACTTCCTCAAGTAGGCAAGTTCGTGATGGCCACCTTGAGGAACTTAAAGTTCCTCAAGGTGGCCATCACGAACTTTGGCCGGGACGAAAAAATGGCGAGTGCTCTCCACGAGCACTCGCCACCCCGAAATTTCGTCTCAGCCGCGAACGACCTTGCCCGCCTTGATGCACGAGGTGCACACGTTCAGGCGCTTGCGCTGGGACACACCCACCTTGGCGTGGACGGTCTGGATGTTCGGGTTCCACCGGCGGTTGGTACGGCGGTGGGAGTGCGAGACCGACTTGCCGAAGCCGGGTCCCTTGCCACAGACGTCGCACACGGCAGCCACGTCGAACTCCTTTGGATCTGGGTCATAGAGATGAGCCCAGACGGACTGGGCAACTCGACCATAGTAACTACTGGCTTCGCGCGGTTCCGCACCGGGTCGATACGCTGCCGGAGGACCGGGTCAGGAGGTTACGGGGTGCGGGTGCTGGACGCGGCGGCGGTTTCGGCGTGGGCGAAGGGCTGTGTGCACAGCCTCGCGAGCCTGCGGCCGGCCATCGACGAGATCAACGTCTACCCCGTCGCCGACTCCGACACCGGCTCCAACATGCTTTTCACGATGACCGGCGCGGCCGCGGAACTGGGGAAAACGAGCCCGGAGAACGCCGCCGACGCACTGAAGATCCTCGCGCGGGGCGCGGTCGCCTCGGCCAAGGGCAACTCCGGCGTGATCCTCTCCCAGGTGGTGCGCGGGCTGGCCGACGCCGCCGACACCGACCAGCTCGACGGCCCGTGGCTGGCCAGGGCGCTCGGCCGCGCCGACGAGGTCGCCACCGGCGCCGTCAGCCGCCCGGTCGCCGGGACCATCCTGACCGTCCTGCACGCCGTCGCCACCGCCGTCCGCGGGGATATCGAGCCGCTCGGCGAAGTCGCGAGGAAGGCCGCGAAGGAAGCCGCGCACGCCCTCGAGAAGACGCCCGAGCAACTGCCCGCGCTGGCCAGGGCCGGGGTCGTCGACGCCGGGGCACGCGGTCTCGTCGCCGTGCTCGACGCGCTGGTCGGCGTGCTCACCGGCGCCCCCATCGAGCAGGAACACCCCCTCGAAGTCCACGCCGCTCCCCAAACCGAGGCCTACGCCTGGGAGGTCATGTACCTCCTCGACGGCGTCGACGAGGTGAGCCTGCCGACCCTGCGCAAGGAGCTGAGCGGCCTCGGCGACAGCGTCACCGTGGCCGGCGACGGCTCCGGCAGCCACGCCGTGCACGTCCACTGCGCCGACATCGGCGCCGCCATCGAGGCGGGGCTCGCGCTGGGCCGTCCGCGCCGGATCCGGGTCGAACCGCTGCTCACGCCGACGCCGATCGAGCCTGGCGGCGGGATCGACCGCACGGTCGTCGCCGTCGTCCACGGCGGCGCGCTGGCCGAGCTGCTGCGGGCCGAGAGCATCCCGGTGCTGGCCGTGCCCGAAGGCGGGACGCCGAGTGTCGAGGACATGATCGGCCTGCTCAACGAGGCCGCGGGGCGGCACGTCACCGTGCTGCCGGGCAGTGTCGCGCTGACCGCCGCGGCCGACACCGCGGCCGGGCACGCGATGGCCGCCGACCGGGACGTCGTCGTCATCCCGTGCGCGTCGCCGGTGCAGGTCATGGCCGCCCTCGCGGTGCACGACGCCGGCCGCCGCACCAACGACGACGTCGTCGCGATGGCCGAAGCGGCCGCCGCGACCAGGCGTGGCGAACTGCGGATCGCGCAGGAGGAGTCGCTAACCTGGGTGGGCCGGGCCCAATCCGGCGACGTGGTCGGCCTGGTCGACGACGAGGTGGTGCTGATCGAGCCGGCGCCCGCGTCGGAGACGAACCTGGTCGCGGCCGCGATGAAGGTGCTGAACCGGATGCTGGCGCTCGGCGGGGAGCTGGTGACGGTGCTGAGCGGCGCCGACGCCCCGCCCGGGGTCGCCGAAGAGCTCGCGGAGCAGCTGCGGGTGGAGCACCCGGAGGTGGAGCTGGCCGGCTACGCCAGTGGCCAGGCCGACGCCGTGCTGCTGATGGGAGTCGAATAGCGAATGGCCGGGTTGCGCGACAAGCTGCCGTTGCTGCTGGGCGCCAAGACGGCGAAGGCGCTCGCCACGGCGTTGGACATCGAGACGGTCAGCGACCTGCTGCGCCACTACCCGCGCCGCTACGCCGAGCGCGGCGAGCTCACCGACATCGCGGGCCTCGAACTGGGCGAGCACGCCACGGTGATGGCGCGGATCGAGAAGGTGAGCAAGCGCCGGATGAAGTCCCGCAACGGGACCATCCTCGACATGGTGATCACCGACGGGAAACGCCGGCTCACCTGCGCCTTCTTCAACCAGGCGTGGCGCGAGAAGGACCTGGTCCCCGGCAAGACCGGGCTGTTCGCCGGCAAGGTCTCCGCCTTCCGCGACACCCTGCAGCTGACCAACCCCGAGTACGAGCTCCTGGACGCGGAGAACGCGGACGAGGCGATGGACGACTTCCTCGCTGCGATCATCCCGGTCTACCCGGCGGCGCAGGGCATGCCGTCGTGGTCGATCGGCAAGTGCGTGCGCCAGGTGCTCGACGTCCTCGAGGTCGACGAGGACCCGATGCCCGCGGACCTGCGGCGCCTGCACCGCCTCTCCGACCTCGACACCGCCCTGCGCGGCATCCACCGCCCGGAGAACTGGGCGCACCTGGAGGCCTCGAAGAAACGGCTCAAGTGGGACGAGGCCTTGGCCGTCCAGCTGATCTTCGCGCAGCGGCGGTACTCGGCCATCTCACGTCCGGCGAAGGCGAACCCGCACGTCAGCGGCGGCCTGATGGACGCCTTCGACAAGCGGCTGCCCTTCGACCTCACCGCGGGCCAGCGCGGGATCGGCGACGAGATCGCCGCCGACCTGGCCTCGGAGCACCCGATGAACCGGCTGCTGCAGGGCGAGGTCGGGTCCGGCAAGACGGTCGTCGCGCTGCGGGCGATGCTGCAGGTCGTCGACAACGGGCGGCAGGCCGCGATGCTCGCGCCGACCGAGGTCCTCGCCGCGCAGCACGCGCGGTCGCTGCGCGAAATGCTCGGCGACCTCGGCCAGGCGGGGGAGCTCGGCGCGGCGGAGAACGCCACCAAGGTCACGCTGCTCACCGGGTCGATGGGCGCGAAGGAACGCAAGAAGTCGCTGCTGGAGATCGTCAGCGGGGAAGCCGGCATCGTCGTCGGCACGCACGCGCTGATCCAGGACCACGTCGAGTTCGCCGACCTCGGCCTCGCCGTCGTCGACGAGCAGCACCGCTTCGGCGTCGAGCAGCGGGACGCGCTGCGCACCCGCGGGGCGGGCGACACCAGCCCGCACGTGCTCGTCATGACCGCGACGCCGATCCCGCGCACGGTCGCGATGACCGTGTACGGCGACCTGGAGGTGTCCGCGCTGCGCGAGATGCCGGTCGGACGGTCGCCGATCAAGACGACCGTGGTGCCGGTCGCCGAAAAACCCGCCTGGTTCGAGCGGATCTGGCAGCGGGTCCGGGAAGAGGTCGGCAAGGGCCACCAGGCCTACGTCGTGTGCCCGCGGATCGGCGACGAGCCGCCGTCGGACAAGAGCGACAAGCGGCCGCCCCTTGCCGTCCTGGAGGTCGCGCCCGATCTGGAAAACGGACCGCTGCAGGGCCTGAAGATCGGCGTGCTGCACGGCCGGATGCCGCCCGACGACAAGGACGCCGTGATGCGGGCGTTTTCGGCGGGAAAGCTCGACGTCCTCGTGGCCACCACGGTGATCGAAGTCGGCGTCAACGTGCCGAACGCGACCGCGATGGTGATCATGGACGCCGACCGGTTCGGCGTCAGCCAGCTGCACCAGCTGCGCGGCCGCGTCGGCCGCGGCAGCGTGCCGGGGCTGTGCCTGCTCGTCACCGAGACCCTCGACGGCACGGCGACGCGCGAGCGGCTGGCGGCGGTCGAATCGACCACCGACGGCTTCGAACTGTCCCGGTTGGACCTCGAACTGCGGCGTGAAGGCGACATTCTCGGCGCCGCGCAGTCCGGGAAGCGGTCCACGCTCAAGCTGCTGTCGCTGCTGCGCGACGAGGACGTCATCGCCGCGTCGCGGACCAGCGCGCAGGAGATCGTCGAACAGGACCCGGAGCTGAAGAAGTACCGCGGCCTGGCGCTCATGGTCGCCGACGTCGTCGACGTCGACCGCGCGGAGTATCTGGAGAAGAGTTGAACGCCATCCGCGCCGCCACGGTGGCCGACGCCCCGGCGATCGGCGAGATCCACGTGGCTTCTTGGCAGGCGGCGTACGCGGGGCTGCTGCCCGAGGAGTTCCTGGCCCGTCTCTCGGCCGAGTCGCGCGCGGCGTCATGGGCCCGGCGCATCGGGGATCCCGCCATCCCGGGCCGGGTCCTGGTCGTCGAGGACGGCGGCGACATCGCCGGGTTCGCGGCCTTCGGCCCCGGGCAGCTCTACGCGCTCTACCTGCGGCCGGAGTACTGGGGACGGGGACTCGGCCGGCTGCTGCACGACCGGGTCGTCGAAGAGCTCCCCGGCGACAGCGCCGTCCTGTGGGTGCTGGCGACGAACGAGCGGGCGAAGGCCTTCTACGTCCGGCAAGGCTGGGTGGACGACGGCGCCTGCCAGACCGAGACGATCGACGACGGGCGCGTCACGCTGGAGGAGATGCGGTACCGCCGTTCGTTGCCGTGAACACGCCGGCTTTCGCGGCCGCGGCGGCCGCGGCGGCGGCGACTCCCGCGTCCGCCGTCGTCACGCCTTCCCGGGACACGAACAGGCGGTAGAAGATCGGCCCGCAGGCCACGCGCACCGCTTCCACCGGATCGGTGCCGGGTGGGACTTCGCCGCGCTCGACCGCCCGGACGACGGCGGCCGCCGAACGGGCGTGGCGGTCGACGTAGAACTCGCGCAGGGCCTCGGCCGCGCGCGGGGAGAGGAACGCGGCCGAGATGGACGCCGTGGGCAGCTCGCGCTCGCCCGGGGTGGTGAAGTAGCGCACCAGTTCCAGGTTGACGGCGCGCAGGTCGCCTTCGAGGGAGCCGGTGTCCGGCACGGCCCACTCCTGCTCGGCGCCCATCAGCAGGGCCGCCGCGACCAGGCCTTCGGCGGACTCCCAGCGGCGGTACAGCGTCGTCTTGTGCACACCCGAGCGTTCGGCGACCGCCTCGACGGTCAGCTCCGCGTACCCGCGTTCGCCGAGCAGCTCGAGGGTGGCGTCGAGCGCGGCGAGGCGGGTCCGCTCGGTGCGGCCGCCCGGGCGCTGCGTCCCGGAAATCTCGGTTGCCAACTGCTACTCCTGTTGCGTTAGTGTGCTCAGTATGCCAGAACCCGACCCGATCTCCGTCACCGCGATCGCGGACCTGATCGGCGACGCCGAGGTCGTCGCCATCGGCGAGAACAACCATCACATCCGCGAGTTCGGCGTGCTGCGCGACCGCCTTCTGCGCCACCTCGTCACCGAGTGCGGGTTCACCGTCCTCGGGTTCGAAGGCGGGTTTCCCGAGGGGCACCTGGTCGACGACTGGCTGCGGGGTGGCGACGGCGACGTCGCCGACATCGCCCGGGACGGCTTCACCTTCGGCCTGGGCGACTCGGCCGAGGTGCACGAGATGCTGACCTGGCTGCGCGGCCGCGGCGTCCGGTTCTCCGGGCTCGACGTGCCGAGTTCGGCGGGTTCGCCGGTGCCCGCGTTGCAAGCGCTGCGTTCGGAGATCCTGCGCGTGGATCCGGCCAACGCGTCTCTTGTGGACAATGCTCTTTCCGTGTGCGAGCCCTACGCCTCGGTCAGCAGTGCGATCGCGCCGGGGCGCTATGGGGCGATGAGCGTCGAAGCGCGGGACGCGGCGACGACGGCCTTGACCGTCCTCAAAGGACACGTGGAGTCGCTGGCGCCCGTGTACGGCGAAGTCGCCGCGCACCACGCGGAGGGTGCCCTGCGCGTCGACCTGTACCTGCGGGAGCTCGACGCGCTGATGGCGGGGCGCGCGCCCGAGCCGCAGAGCTCGTCGCGGGACACGTACATGGCGGCCACCGTGCGGCTGCTGCGGCGGCAGTTCCCCGGCGAGAAGATCGTCCTGATGCTCCACAACGGACACCTCCAGCGCGTGCCGTTCTCGCCGATGCCCGGCATGACGGTGCCGTCGGCGGGGACGCACCTGGCCGCGGAACTGGGTGATCGCTATTTCGCGCTGGCGCTCACGGCGGTTTCCGGGACGACGACCGGCCTGGAGCCCGACCCGGCTTCGCCGCTCGGGTTCCGGATGTTCGAGCAGGCCCTCGGGGAACCGGCGGAAGGCAGCGTCGAGGCAGCCGTCGCGGATCAGGCGCCGTGCCTGGTCACGCGCCCCGCGGCGGCGGGCATCCGGCACGCGCACCTGACGCCCGCGGTGGACGTGGCCGCCGCCTTCGACGCCGTCGTCTGCCTGGAGAAGCAGGAAACGATTTACCAGGGCGTTGCCGGGTAGGTGCGCCCGTTCGGCCGATTGCCGTAGTGCCCGGCGTGGGCGTTTCCTACCGGTATGGCCGGGCGGAGGCGGGCGCTGATCGTCGCCAACGGCGAGTACGACAACGCGGGACTCCAGCGGCTGGGCTCGCCCGCGGCGGACGCCGACGCCCTGGCCGGCGTCCTGGCCGACCGGACCATCAGCGACTTCGACGTCCGGGTCGTCCGCAACGAGACCGCCCACGTCGTGGAGGCGGAGATCGAGGACCTCTGCGCCGAGGGCAGGCCCGACGACGTCCTGCTGCTGCACTTCTCGTGCCACGGCCTCAAGGACGACTCGGGCGGGCTGTACTTCGCCGCCCGCAACACCCGGCCCGACCGGCTCCGGTCGACGGCCGTGCCCGCGGACTTCGTGCAGCAGTGCATCCGGCAGAGCCGCTCGCGCAGCATCGTCCTGCTGCTGGACTGCTGCTACGGCGGGGCGTTCGGGCAGGGCGTGGCGGTGCGGTCGTCGGGCGACGCGAACGTGCTGGACAGTTTCCGCGGCGGCCGCGGCCGGGCGGTCATCACGGCGTCGAACTCGATCGAGTACGCCTTCGAGGGCGCGAAGCTGGCCTCGGACGAGCCGGCCCAGCCGTCGGTGTTCACGTCGGCGCTGGTGGAGGGCCTGCGCACGGGCGAGGCCGACCGCGACGAGGACGGCTGGATCGCGCTGGGCGAGCTGTACGAGTACCTGTTCGACCGGGTTCGCGAGCGCAACCCGAAGCAGACACCGAGCCGCGACATCGAGATGCAGGGCGAGCTGTACCTGGCGAAGAGCGGGCGGCGCCGGATCAAGCCGTCCCCGATCCCGGCCGACCTGTCGGCGGCGATCGCGGCGGAGAACCCGTTCACGCGCCTGGGCGCGGTGGCGGAACTGCGCCGCCGCTTGGCGAGCGACAACCTGCCGGTGGCGTTGGGCGCGTTCGAAGCGTTGAAGCTGATGGCCTCGACGGACATCGAGCACGTCGCGGCGGCGGCCTCGGACGCACTGGGCTTCGCGGTGGTGCGGGTCGATGCCGCGGCGCTGCGGCTCTCGGCACCGGCTGGTTCGCGCGCTTCGGCTCCGCTCCGCACGCTGGGGCCCCCGGTGGCGCGGGAAGTGCGGTTCGAGGCTTCGCACTCGTGGATCCGGGTGACGGCGACGGATTCGGGAGCGGACCTGGCGGCCACGGCCGGGGAGCCGGGAACGCGGCGCGGCAACGTCGTGGTGACCGGCCCGACCGGGGACGTGGTGGTCGCGGTGGAGATCGAGGCACTCCCGGTCCCGGAGCCGGTGGCCGCCCCGGAAGCCGAGCCCGTGCCGGCTGCGGAAGCCGGGACCGCGCCGATCGTGGTGGCCGGACCGGAACCCGGCTCTGCGCCTCCCTCTGAACCTGTGGCGAAGCCGGCGGCGGCTGAGGAGGTGCCCAAACGCCCCAATGTGGCATTGGGTGCGCTGGACGCACCCAATGCCACATTGGGGCGCTCCACCGGGCCCGTGGTCGCCGGAGCGGAGCGTGGGCCCGCGCCGGACCCCGGACCAGCCGCCGCGGGACCCGGGACGCGGGAATCCGCCGCCGGACAGGTGGATCCGGTCGGCGGGTTCGCCGGCCTGCTCGCGGTCGCCGGCGCGGTGCTCGCGTTGGCCGGGCTGCCGCTGACCTACCGTTACGGGTACTCCTTGGGCCAGTACCGGCCCGGCATGGACGTCTTCGTCCTGGTCATGGCCGCGTGCGCCCTGCTCGCCGGGATCCTGACACTGGCGCCGGGGACGAGGTCGCGCACCGGTCCCGCGCTGCTGTTCGGGACCGGTCTCGCCGCGCTTTTCGGGCTGCTGCGCTTCCTCGGCGAGGCGATCGCGCTCTCGCAGCACGGCGACACCGAGCTGAAAGCCGGCTACACCTTCGAACTGCTCGCGCACGTCGCCTGGCTGGTCGCGGCGGTGTGCGCGCTGGCGGCGCTCTGGCGGAGCCCCGCGGTCGCGCTGGGCGCCGGGTGGGTGCGCGGCCGGCCGGCGTGGGCGGCGATCCTGCTCGGCGTGACGGCCGCTACCGGCTGGGTCGTCCAGCTCGGCGACCTGACCACCTACGACTCCAGCGACGGTGGCCGGGCGACGGTCTACTTCCTGCTCGGTGCTTTGCTGGCCGTGTCCGTGCCCGTCGTCGCCGTGGTGCTCCGGCCGCGCGCGGTCGGCTGTGCCGTGCTGGCCACGGGGACCGCCGGCCTGCTGGGTGTGCTGGCGCCGACGTTCACCGCCTGCTGGGAGGAGGCTTCCCTGTCCCTGACCGGGCAGGCGATTGCCACGGTGGCCCTCGTGCTGCTGGCGGCCGACACCGTCGTTCTGGCCGTTCAGGCCCGGAATCAGCCGATCGGGCGACAGCCCTGAGTTGTCACCCCGTCACTCCCGGGGTACCACGACGATCATGAGGATGCTTCCCGTGACAGCGGCAGTGGCGCTCGTGCTCGCCGGGCAGACCCCGGCCGTCGCGGCCGGCGGGGTGCAGCCCGATCCGCCGAGCTGGGGGCTGGACCGGATCGACCAGCGCACCGGCCTCGACCACGCCTACCACTACGCCACCGACGCCTCGGGCGTCACCATCTACGTGATCGACAGCGGCGTCGACGCCAGGCACCCCGACTTCCAGGGCCGGGTCGCGCCCGGGCGGGACTTCCTGAACGGCGGCTCCGACACCGCCGACACCAACGGCCACGGCACCCGCCTCGCCGGCCTCGCCGCGGGCAAGGACTACGGCGTCGCGAAGGGCGCGCAGATCGTGCCCGTGCGCGTTCTCGACAAGGACGGCGGTGGCGCCACCGACCAGATCATCGCCGGGATCGACTGGGTCGCGCAGAACGCCCAGCAGCCCGCGGTCGCCGTCCTCGGCATCGGCGGGGTGCCGAACGACCGGCTCGACGCGGCCGTGCGGCGGCTCGCCACCGTGGTGCCCGTCGCCGTGCCCGCCGGCAGTGAGACGGCCGACGCGAGCGGGTACTCGCCGGGGCGGGTGGCCGAGGCGCTGACCGTCGGGGCCACCGACGACCAGGACCGGCCGGACAAGGCGTCGAACTTCGGTGAGGACGTCGACCTGTACGCCCCCGGCGTCGACGTCCCCGGCCCGGTCGCCGGCGGCACCGGCGCGAGCCCGGAGTCCGGCACCTCGATGGCGGCGGCGTTCGCGGCCGGCGCGGCCGCGCTGTACCGCGCCCAGCATCCCGACGCGACGCCCGCCCAGGTCGACGAGGCCCTGGTGCGAGCGGCGACCCCGGACGTGCTCAAGGGTGTCCCGGACGGCACCGCCAACCGGCTGCTCTACCTGACGGCGGGATCCTGAAAAGCTGCCCAGCCGAGTCCCGGGCGAACCCCGCCGCGGCGCATGATGTCCATCACCTGGTACTGAACTCCCGGAGAGCGGGAAGAACCGGGTAACGTGCGTTGACTTACCGATCCAAGAGGGAAGGACCGGGCATGTTCCGCAAGGTTCTGGTGGCCAACCGCGGGGAGATCGCGATCCGGGCGTTCCGCGCCGGCTACGAACTCGGTGCGGGGACGGTCGCCGTGTTTCCGCACGAAGACCGCAACTCGCTGCACCGGCTGAAGGCCGACGAGGCGTACGAGATCGGCGAACCCGGTCACCCCGTGCGCGCCTACCTCTCGGTCGACGAGATCGTCGCGGCGGCGAAGAAGGCCGGGGCCGACGCCGTCTACCCCGGTTACGGCTTCCTTTCGGAGAACCCCGACCTCGCGCGCGCGTGCGAAGAAGCGGGCATCACCTTCGTCGGGCCGAGCGCCGACATCCTCGAGCTCACCGGGAACAAGGCCCGCGCGGTCAAGGCCGCGCGCGAAGCCGGCGTGCCCGTGCTCGGGTCGTCCGAACCCTCCAGCGACGTCGACGCGCTCGTCGCGGCGGCCGAGGACCTGGGCTTTCCCATCTTCGTCAAGGCCGTCGCCGGTGGTGGCGGGCGCGGCATGCGCCGCGTCGAAGACCCCGCCCTGCTGCGCGAGTCCATCGAGGCCGCCGCGCGCGAGGCCGAGTCCGCCTTCGGCGACCCGACCGTCTTCCTCGAGAAGGCCGTCGTCGAGCCGCGGCACATCGAAGTGCAGATCCTCGCCGACGGCGCGGGCAACGTCATCCACCTCTTCGAGCGCGACTGCTCGGTGCAGCGGCGCCACCAGAAGGTCGTCGAGCTGGCCCCGGCGCCGAACCTCGACCCCGAGCTGCGCGACCGCATCTGCGCGGACGCGGTCAAGTTCGCCCGGCAGATCGGCTACCGCAACGCGGGCACCGTCGAGTTCCTGCTCGACAAGCAGGGCAGGCACGTCTTCATCGAGATGAACCCGCGCATCCAGGTCGAGCACACGGTCACCGAAGAGGTCACCGACGTCGACCTCGTGCAGTCGCAGCTGCGGATCGCCTCCGGCGAGACCCTCGACGACCTCGGCCTGAGCCAGGACCGGATCTACCTGCGCGGCTTCGCGCTGCAGTGCCGCATCACCACCGAGGACCCGGCCAACGGCTTCCGCCCGGACATCGGGATGATCTCCGCCTACCGCTCGCCGGGCGGCTCGGGCATCCGGCTCGACGGCGGCACCGCCTTCTCCGGTACCGAGATCAGCGCCCACTTCGACTCGCTGCTGGTCAAGCTCACCTGCCGCGGCCGCGACTTCAAGACCGCCGTCGGCCGCGCGCGCCGCGCCGTCGCCGAGTTCCGGATCCGCGGCGTCGCGACGAACATCCCGTTCCTGCAGGCGGTTCTCGACGACCCGGACTTCCGCGCCGGCCGCGTCACGACGTCGTTCATCGAGGAGCGCCCGCACCTGCTCACCGCGCGGCACTCCGCCGACCGCGGCACGCGGCTGCTGACCTACCTCGCCGACCAGACGGTCAACAAGCCGCACGGCGAGCGCCCGAAGACGCCGGACGCCACGCTCAAGCTGCCGAAGCTGCCCAAGGACGCCCAGCCGGCGCCGGGCTCGAAGCAGAAGCTCGTCGAACTCGGCCCGGCCGGGTTCGCGGAGTGGTTGCGGAAGTCGCCGCACATCGGCGTCACCGACACGACGTTCCGCGACGCGCACCAGTCGCTGCTCGCCACGCGCGTCCGGTCGAAGGACCTCCTCGCCGCGGCGCCGGTCGTCGCGAACACCCTGCCGCAGCTGCTGTCCCTGGAGTGCTGGGGCGGCGCGACCTACGACGTCGCGCTGCGGTTCCTCGCCGAGGACCCGTGGGAGCGGCTGGCCGCGCTGCGCCAGGCCGTGCCGAACATCTGCCTCCAGATGCTGCTGCGCGGGCGCAACACCGTCGGGTACACGCCGTACCCGACCGAGGTGACCACCGCCTTCGTCCAGGAGGCGACGAAGACCGGCATCGACATCTTCCGGATCTTCGACGCGCTCAACGACGTCGAGCAGATGCGCCCGGCCATCGAAGCCGTGCGCGAGACCGGAACCGCCGTCGCCGAGGTGGCGCTCTGCTACACCTCGGACCTGTCGGACCCGGCCGAGAAGCTCTACACGCTCGACTACTACCTCAAGCTGGCCGAGCAGATCGTCGGCGCCGGGGCGCACGTCCTGGCGATCAAGGACATGGCCGGGCTGCTGCGCGCGCCCGCGGCGACGAAGCTGGTCACCGCGCTGCGCAAGGAGTTCGACCTGCCGGTGCACATCCACACCCACGACACCGCGGGCGGCCAGCTGGCCACCTACCTCGCGGCGATCAACGCGGGCGCGGACGCCGTCGACGGCGCGGTGTCGTCGATGGCGGGCACGACGTCGCAGCCGTCGCTGTCGTCGATCGTGGCGGCCACCGACCACTCCGACCGCACGACCGGGCTGAGCCTGGACGCGATCGGCGACCTGGAGCCGTACTGGGAGAGCGTGCGCAAGATCTACGCGCCGTTCGAGGCCGGGCTCGCGTCGCCGACCGGGCGCGTCTACCACCACGAAATCCCCGGCGGGCAGCTGTCGAACCTGCGTACCCAGGCCATCGCGCTGGGCCTGGGCGACCGGTTCGAGGACATCGAGGCGATGTACGCCGCGGCCGACAAGATCCTCGGCCACCTGGTGAAGGTGACGCCGTCGTCCAAGGTCGTCGGCGACCTCGCGCTGCACCTGGTCGGCGCGGGCGTCTCGCCGGCCGACTTCGAGGCCGAGCCGAACAAGTTCGACATCCCCGACTCGGTGATCGGCTTCCTGCGCGGCGAGCTCGGCGACCCGCCGGGCGGCTGGCCGGAGCCGTTCCGCACCAAGGCCCTCGAGGGCCGCGCAGCCGCCAAGCCGGTCGTCGAACTGTCCGAAGAGGACCGTTCCGCGCTCGCCGCGGAACCGCGCCGGACGCTCAACCGGCTGCTGTTCCCCGGCCCGACCAAGGAGTTCGAGGCACACCGCGAGGCCTACGGCGACACGTCGGTGCTGCCCAGCAAGGACTTCTTCTACGGGCTGCGGCCGGGGGAGGAGTACCCGGTCGATCTCGAGCCGGGCGTGCGGCTGCTCATCGAGCTGGAGGCGATCGGCGAGGCCGACGAGCGTGGCGTGCGCACGGTGATGTCGACGCTGAACGGCCAGCTGCGGCCGATCCAGATCCGCGACCGCTCGATCGCCTCGGACATCCCGGCGACGGAGAAGGCCGAGAAGGGCAACCCGAAGCAGGTCGCGGCGCCGTTCGCGGGTGTGGTGACGCTGCAGGTCGCCGAGGGCGACACGGTCGAAGCCGGGGCGACGGTCGCGACGATCGAGGCGATGAAGATGGAGGCGTCGATCACGGCGTCCACCGGCGGCACGGTCGGGCGGCGGGCGATCACCGCCGTCCAGCAGGTCGAAGGCGGCGACCTTCTGCTGGTCCTGGAGTAGCCCGGATGCCATGAACGACTCTTTCATGACGTCCGACGTCATGAAAGAGTCGTTCATGACGTCGCTGTCCCGCGATACGCTCGGCGGATGCTGATCAACGCGGTACCGCAACGGCAGGGCGCGGTGGGGCCGCGCGCGACGGAGCTGCCGGACGGCTGTGTGGCGCTCGCGGAGCTGGCCGGGCACGTGCTCAGCCGGCCGGTGCACTACGTCCGGCAGACGCACGCGGTGTCCGAAGTGGACCGTGGCATCGCGTCCCGTGCGGTGCTGACCGGGCCGAACCGGGTGGCGCAGCTGGCGGCCCTGGAGGCCCCGGGCGGCCCGGTGCTGACGATCGGCGGCGACTGCGGCGTCGAGCTGGTGCCGATCGGCGTGGCCCGCTACCGGTACGGACCCGGGCTGGGCGTCGTGTGGTTCGACGCTCACCCGGACCTGAACACGCCGGATTCGTCGCCGTCGGGGGCGTTCCACGGCATGGTGCTGCGGTCCCTGTTCGGCGAAGGCGACCCGGAGTTCGCGGCGGATCCGGCACTGACGCCGGGGAACGTGGCGCTGGCCGGAGCCCGCGTGTTCGACCCAGCGGAACAGGCGGCGGTCGATGGCGGCCTGGTGGTCACGCCGGTCGAAGCCTTGACGGGCGTGGAGAAGCTGTACGTGCACGTGGACCTGGACGTCCTGGACCCGTCGGAGTTCCCGGGACTCAACTACCCGGAGCCCGGCGGCTGGACGATCCCTCAGCTGGTGGCGGCCCTCGACGCCCTTTCCGGATACGCCGTCGTCGGCGCGGGGATCACGGAGTGCGTGGGCACGCCCCGCGAGGTCGAGGTCCTGGAACCGGTGATCGCCGCGATCGGCCGCCTCCTCTCCCCCCGCCGGCCCGTCGCCCCAAGTCCGTGATGGCCACCTTGAGGAACTTGAAGTTCCTCAAGGTGGCCATCACGGACTTTCGTGCACCGGGTAGGCGGCGCGGACCGCGTCCAGGGCGTCGTCGAGGCCGGCGCCGAGGTCGTGGGCCTGGGCCGCGAAGTCCGCGGCCGCGGTGCGCAGCAGGGCCGCGCGGTCCGGGCGGCCGGACGGGATCGTCACCACCGTGCCGCGCGCACGGGCCGTCGCCACCCAGCCCGCCGCCTCCAGTTCGCGGTACGCCCGCGCCACCGTTCCCGACGCCAGCCCGAGGTCCCGCGCCAGCTGGCGGATCGGCGGCAGCCGCGTCCCCTCGGGCAGCGCGCCCGTCGTGATCGCGTGGACCACCTGGTCGTGCACCTGCCGCCAGGGCGCCAGCCCGTTCTCGGTGTCGACGACGATCTTCACGCGGGCGTCGGCAGCCGTTTCACCGGGGCCACCACGGCCAGGAACACCACCAACCCGAGCACCACGGTCAGGAAGGCACCGAAGGTCTGGACCGGCCCGGCGGCCGCCGCGCAGGTGGCGATGCCCAGCCCGATGGCCACGCGGGCGCTGCGGCAGCGCAGCGCCAGGTCGGCCCGGCCGCCGACGGCGGGGCGGCGCAGCGCGAGCAGGGCGATCGCCCACGCGACCACGAACGCGCCCGCCGCGACCGCGAGCGACGTCCAGCGTCCGGCGACGGCGAGGGTGACGATCGAGCCGGTGGCGGCGAGCACGCTCAGCCCCAGCGCCCACCCCGGGACCAGGTCCAGCAGCGTGCGCCGGACCAGCACGGCTTCGCGGCGCGGGCCGCGCGACGGCCGCTGCGCCAGCAGTTCGGCGATCAGGCCGCCGAGCATCAGCGTGGTGAACAGCGAGCCGGCTGTCCGGTCGAGCAGCGGCGGGATCGCCAGGAACAGCCACGGGTACCAGAACCGGCGCCGCTTCAGGTACCGGACGGCGAGCGCGACCTCGGCGTCGTCCGGGTCGGGCACGCCCCACCGCTTCAGCAGTCGCCTGCCTTGTTTCTCGCCCGGCCAGAGCACGATCAGGATCGCCAGGCCGACCAGGCCCATGATCAGGGCGACGCCGAGCACGTTGTCCCACGGCATGCCGGACCTCCTCGCTTGTATCAACCACACGATACAAGAAGCCGGCCGTAACCGCACCGCGGGCGGGTCGTTGGAGGTTCGTCCGTTCGTACGCATGATCAGGTGCAGTCGGCGGCCTCCTTGTCACCCTTCGGCAGTCCGGCCCGTGAAAAATTGTCAAGAAGATGACAAGAAAGCGGTTTCCCTCCGAAAGGGTGACACGTTCGGCGCTACTTTTTCGATGTGTCCGGAGCCACCCCGCACCAGGCGCGGGGTGCCGCTCGCGTGCGAGCGGCCGGAATCCCGGGGCGGAGCGAAGGAGCTGCGATGTCGGTGGAGCGCGGATTCGATCACGCTGCGCCGCCACCCGCCGCACTGCCTCGGAAGCTCGCCGACATCCTGCGTCCCGAGCTGGCCAGCCTCGCGGCCGAGATCGTCGACGAGATCCGCGCGACCATCCCCGCCTACGCCCGCCCGCTCGACGGCCCCTACGGCAAGTCGATCCGGGCCGGCGTCGAATACGCGATCACGCTGTTCGTCGCGCAGATCGCCGACCCGACGGTGTCCAAGGAGCAGTCCCACGAGGTGCACCACCGCCTGGGACAGAACGAAATGCGCGAAGGCCGCAGCCTCGACACGCTGCAGTCGGCGTACCGGGTCGGCGCGCGGGTGTCGTGGCGGCGGATCATGCGCGTCGGCCGGCGCAGCGGGCTCTCGTCGGCGGTGATGTCCCAGCTGGCCGACGCGATGCTGGCGTTCATGGACGAGCTCGCGTCCGTCGCGCTCGACGGCTACCTGGAAGCGAAGGCGCGCACGGCGGGAGCGCTGGACACCTGGCGCCGCAAGCTGCTGCACCTGATCCTCGAGACGCCGCCCGCGTCACCCAAGGCGATCGCCGAGCTGGCCCAGCTGATCGGCTGGCCGGTGCCGGTGGACGCGACGCCGGTGGCGGTCCACCCGGCGGGCGGCGTCGCCCCGGCCCGCCGGCACGCCGGACTGGACGCGGACGTCCTCGCCGAGCTCGACACGGCCGACCCGAAGCTGGTCGTCCCCGGCGAACTGAGCGGCGCGCGGCTGGCGTCGCTGCAGGTGGCGCTGCCGGACTGCCGGCTCTCGATCGGCCCGTGCGTCGCGCTGGCGTCGGTCGCGGATTCCTTGCGCTGGGCCCGGAACGCGCTGCAGCTGGCCGAGCGGGGCGTGCTGACGCCGCGCCCGGTGCTGCGGGCCGAGGAGCACCTGGCGACACTGCTGGTCAACTCCGACACGGGCCTGGTCGGCACGCTGCGCCACCGCCTGTTCGCCCCGCTGGCGGACATGACGGGCAAGCAGCAGGAGCGGCTGCTGGAGACGCTGCGGGCGTGGCTGGACAGCCAGGGCAACGTGGTGGAGATCGCGGAGCGCCTGAGCGTCCACCCCCAGACGGTCCGCTACCGCATGCGCCAGCTGCAGGCCACGTTCGGCGACAGCCTCCGCGACCCGGCGGCGCGGTTCGAGATGGAGCTGGCGTTGCGCGCGGGGGCAGCGCCACTGCCGCTGCGGTACCCGGTCAGCGAACTGCTGCCGTCACCGCGGTCGGGTGGCAGCCATCCACAGTGGACGCCGCGGTAGCCGGGACCACGCGGGCCCCGGCCACCGCGGGCGGTCACGGGACGTCGGCCTGCCAGGAAGCGTCCGCGGCGTAGCCGTTCGGGCTGTCGTAGGGGTGGCTGCCGCCGGTGTCCGCCGCCCAGACCTGGGTGGTGTACTGGCGCAGGAACCTTCCCCGGGCGCTGTAGGACTCCAGCGTGACGCCGGTGCCCGACAACCCGGCCTTCGAGCACCAGGTCGCGTCCGCGTGGAACCCGTCGGTGCCGTCGGACGCGGCGAGCACGACCCGCAGGCCCTGCTGCCGCAGGTAGTACTCGGGGTGGGCCACCGATTCGAAGGAGTGACAGCTCGCGTCGGCCTTGCCGGGAACGACCCGCCAAGCCGTGTCGGTTCCGGCGCCCGCGCCGACGACGGCGTCGGTCAGGCCGCGCAGGTACCAGCCCGGCGCACCGGGGCTCTGCGAGCGGAGGGACTGGACGAGGGCCGCGTCCTCGTACTGGCCCAGGCGCAGGAACTGTTCGACGTCGTTGTCGGTGCCGGCCATGGCGGCGTTCGCCCCGGCGACGAGCGCGGGGTGCACCCGGCTCTGCTCGGCACGCGTCCGCAGCTCGAACAGCAGCCGCCGGTCCGCTTCGCCCTTCTTCCGGATCCAGGTGAACCAGTCCTGCAGGTTCGCGCTGTGGATGCCGGTGCCGATGTAGGCCCGCAGCTGTGCGGTGTCCATCGTCCGCAGCGCCCGTTCGGCCGCGGCCCGCACCTCGGTGCCCGCCTTCGCCGCCTGCCAGAGGTCCAGCACGAAGTTCACGTCCGGCTCCACCAGCTGGCCCGCGGTGGGCTCGATGGCGACCACCGCGGCGGCCAGGATCCGGGCGTCCCGTGCCGCGTCGGCCGCCTTCTGCTCGGCACTCTTCGTGGTGTCGGCGTCGATCAGGTCCTGCAGGTCGGCCGCGCGGGCGGTGAAGATCCCGGTGAGGATGAAGTTCTTTTGGGCGGCGGCGTCGCCCTGGTAGGCGGCCAGTGCCGCGGCCTTCAGCTTCGGCCCGGAAGCGTGCTCCCACATGGCGAAGGCGAACTCCTGGTCGCTCTGGATGAGCAGGACCTGCGACGGCTCGATCTTGTTGACCAGCGCCGCCCGCTGCTTGGCCTCGCGGGCGGCCCGCGCCGCCGCGTCGTCGCGCAGGATCCGGGCTTGGTCACGGGCGTTGGCGTCGCGGACCCCGGTCTTGATCCACTGCGTCCATTCCGGCTGGGTGCCGGCGTAGGCGAGTTCGGCCGACGCCCGCACCTCGGTGCCGGTCGCCCGCTGCCACAACGCGAACACGAAGTTCCGGTCGGTCAGGATCAGCAGGTCGGGGCTCGCGACCACGCCGATCTCCTGTGCGGCCTGGACTTTGTCGTCCTGGGTGGCGCTGCGCGGCGTGTCCGCCGTGACCGCGGCTTCCGCCCGCGGCGCGAGGGCCGGGGCCACGGTCCCGAGCAGCGCGAGGGCCGCGGCGCCCGCCGCCAGTCCCAGCCGGGTTCTGCCTGTCATCGTCGGCTCCTTCAGCTCGCCGGGTACACGGTCGCCACGCCGGTGGCGGTGTCGTAGTCGATGCGGCCGCGTTCGAACGTGCTGCGGCGGCCGCCGGGGATGGCGACCTCGTCGGAGGTCGGGTAGCCGAGCGTGGATTTCTCCCCGCCGAGGGAGAGCCATTTGGTGCGGATCGCGCCGAAGACGGCGTGCGCGCCGGCGCGGTCGACCGAATAGATCGAGCCGCCGCCCGCGAAGTTCACGAACCGGCCCGCCTTGTCGGATGTGCAGGCCTCGTCGGTGACCGGCACCCCGAGTACGGGATGCCCGCCGAGGCGCAGGTACACGGCCAGGATCTCCGGCGACGCGCACGCGGTGCCGCGTCCGGTCGTGAGCGGGTGCACCGCGCCGCCGCGGCTCCAGTAACTGCGGAAGGCGACCTGCCCGGGTGCGCTCCGGCGCTGGAAGTCCCGGTACCGCACGGCTCCGTCGATCTGCTCCGGGCGCAGCGGCGAGACCAGCAGGTCGGTGTAGGGGTCGTAGTCGGGCAGGTACTTGTTCAGCCAGTTGACCGTGATCTCGGTGGAGTCCGGCAGCGGTTCGGTGACCCACCAGTAGAACTCGACGCCGAGCCCGGCCCGGCCGTCGGCCTGCCGGGTCAGAAAGTCGGCGCCGCCCCTGAGGGTCACCCCGGCCCCGGGCAGGATGTTGTCGACGCACCAGGTGGCGTTCCAGCCGAAGTCGACGGTCCCGTCGGTGGGCAGCACGGCGACCTGTGTCTTCTTGCCGTCGTAGTACCGCGCGAGGTAGTGGTTCGGTTTCGCGGGCGACTCCAGCGAGAAGCAGCCCTCGCCGGCTTGCCCGGCGACGACCCGCCAGGTCGCGTCGAGCCCCTCACCCGGCGCGGGCTCCGCGGACCCGGGCTTGACGACCACGCCGTCGGCGGTCTCGCGCAGGTACTGCCCGGCGATGTTGCCGTTGATGGCGTTGCGGCTGAACGACTGCGTCAGCGTCTCGTACTGCCCTTGGTCGAGGAAAGCTTGGACAGCGGCGACCCCTTCGGCGAGAGCCCGCTCGGCGGCGCGCGCCAGCCGCGGCTGGATGCCGCCCACGACGGCCTTGTGCCGGATCTCGTCGACCAGCGCCCGGTCCGTCTCGGCCTTCTGAGCCAGCACGGCAGCGACGTCCCGCCAGTTGGCCTCGTAGACGCCGGTGTCGATGAAGCGCTTCCAGTCCGCCCGGACGCGGCTGCGCAACGCCGTGACGGCGGCTTTTTCGATTTCGCTGCCCGGCCGCGCACCGTCGGCGATGACGCGGAGGATGTCGTCGTCGGGCAGGCTCACGATCTCCGGCGTGGGGACCACCCGCACCACGGTGACGGCCCGGCCGCGGGCGCCTTCGGCGGCTTCGCGGGCTTTCTCGGCTTCGGTGGCCTGTGTCTTGGCGTCGATGGCGTCCTGCTGGTCCTGTGCGTGCGCGGCGCGGGCACCGTTGGCGATGAACTCCTTCTGCGCGGCGGCGGGCGCCCCGAACGCGACGAGCGCGGCGGCCTTGACCCGGGCCCCGGCCGCCCGTTGGGTGATCTGGTAGATGAAGTCCCGGTCGCTCTGGATCACCAGCTCGGATTCGGGAGCGATCCCGACGACGATGGCGGCCTGCTCCTTGGCCTCCCGGGCGACCCGCGCGGCTTCGGCGTCCCGCATCTGCTGAGCCTGGTCCCGTTCGTTCGCCGAGAGGATTCCGGACTTGATCCACTCGGTACAGGCGAGCTCGGGGCCGGCGAAGGCGAGTTGCGCCGAGGCCCGGACTTCGGGGCCGGTGGCCTGCCGCCAGAGCGCGATGACGAACTCCTTGTCCCGCAGGAGCATCATGGCGTCGGTCGGCACGATGCCGAGGGTCCTCGCCGCGCGGAGTTTCTCGGACTCGCTGGCGACGGGTGGGACTTCGGCGGCTGCCGTGGCCGCGGGCGCCGCGGAAGCGGCCGTGGCGGTGACCGGAACGGTGAACGCCGACGCCGTCACGACGGCGACGGCCAGGACGGCAAGTGCTCTCACGGTGTCTCCTGTTCCTCGGCCGGATCGCGGACTTCCCAGCCGGACCAGCCGGGTTGCTCGTGGTGGTGGTGTGGCCGGGTTCAGGACAGGCTCTGCCAGAGGTCTTTCCATTCCCGGTAGCTGTCCCGGTCCGGGGACGGCGGCAGCAGGTGTGCGATCCGGTCCAGCTGGCTGACAAGGACCATCGGCGCGGCGAGCCGCCGGAGCTCGCCGAGGTCGGGTTCGCCGTGCCACCTCGCGACCGTGCGCCGGGCTTCCGCGGGGGGCCAGGGGAGTTCGGCGACGAAATCGGCCACCAGCCGTCCGGGCGACAGCAGCGCGAGCCCCGGGCGCGGCCCGACCTCGAGCAGGAGACTCGCGGAAAGGTGGAACCGGTCGGCGGTGACACTCGCGTGGGACAGCCCGCCGAAGGTTTCCGTCCACGCAAACAGGTTTGCGGCGACCTCGTCGCAGCGGGCCCAGTCGGCTTCGCCGAGTTCCCGGCAGTGCGCGACGAGCCCCTCGCGGAACAGCTCGCCGGCCAACGTCCACTCCGCGTCGGCGAGCACCTCCGGGTCGGTCGCGGTCAGCTCCTCGACGTGGATCCGGGACAGCCGGTCCACCAGGTCCCGGAAGCTCATCACCTTGAGTTCGTTCAGGGAGGGGATCACGGGAAGTACACCCCGAAGGCTTCGAAGGCATCTCTGGCGATCTTCATGTATCCCCGTCCCCGTGAGCCGCTTCGCGGTGTCCTGTAGTGGCCGCTGGTCGGGTTGATGTCGAGCCCGAACACGCCGGGCCCGCCTCCGCTGATGGTCGCTTCGCCGGCGGAGAGGACGTCCGCGCCGCCGCTGAGCACCGGATGCTTGAGCTCGACCGTACCCACGTACTTGGGTATCACGACAAGCCGACCGTCCAGCAGCACCGCCCACTTCACTGTGATCGCGCCAGCCCCGATCAGATCCCGGAACTTCGGGGTGCCGAGTTCGATCGGCCCGACACCGAGCTCCCGCGCCTGCTGCAGCTCGTCCGCCAATCGCTCCGGCAGCCTGTTCCGCAACGGGAGGCAGATGAAGAACTCCGCGGCAACCTGGCTGGTGGAAGCCCGGCTCGCCGCGAGCCGGCCGCCGACCCGGCAGACCCGCCGCAGCTGGTCGAGCAGAACGGTCATCTTTTCGGCCAGCCGCGCGATCTTCTCGGACTTGGCGAGGTACTTGCCGAAGTTCACGATCACGGCCGTGATCGCCTTGACGATCGCTTTGCCCTTGACGAACGGCAGAACCAGCCCGACGACGTTGACGACACTCCAGAGGCAGGCCTCGATGTTCCCGGAGCCGAGACATCGCTTGAAGTCGGGGATCCCGATGTACTCGAGGAGCACCTCGCCACCGACCTCGGCGAGGAAGCTGACGACGTCCTCGCCGTTCATGCAGCCCTGCTGGGCAGTGCGGTACTCCGTCAGGGCTGCTTCGCTGTCCGGTTCGGCGACGAGCTCGTCGATGTCCTCGACCGAAAGGCCGGGCAGGCAGCCGGCCAGCACCATCGCCTTGGCCTGCTGGATCTCGGCGTCCCGTTGCCGTTGGTCCTTCTCGGCTTGGTCGGCCGCACGCTGCGCGTCGGCCGCGGCGTCGCGGGCCCGCTGGGCCGCGTTCGACGTCTCCTGGGCGTGGGCCCTCGCCCGTTCCGCCGCCGCGGCGGCTTCGGCTGCGTAAGTCTCGGCCTGCGCAGCCGCTGCGTGAGCCGCCGCCGCGTCCGTTTCCGCCTGGGTGGCCGCGCCGCGCGCCGCGGCGGCCTGGCCTTCGGCGGCGTCCGCGGCCAGACCCGCGATCGCCGCGTCGGCACTCGCTTCGTTCGCCTTTTGCCGGGCCTTCACCGCGTTCTGGTGCGCTTGGGCGTCGTAGCCGTTGGCCATGTCCGCCGCGCCCCGGGCGAGGTCCGCCACCGACGCCGCGTTGGCTGCGGCTCGCGCCGCCTCCGCCACCGACTGCGCGGCCTGCGATGCCGACTTCGCCGCGTTGGCCGCCGCTTGGAACGCCGCCTTCGTGTCGGCGGCGGCGTTGTCGGCCGCCTGCTGGGCTTGGGTGGCGGCCGACTTGGCCTCGTCCGCCCGGGTCTGCGCGGCCTGTGCCTGCTCGTCTCCCGCGGCTTGCGCCTGGGCCGCCACTTCGGCGACGAAGTCGGCGTCGAGGTCGGCTCCGGTGAAGGGGGCGACCACGACGATCGCCGTGTTCGCCGGTGCCGTGATGGCGGCCGACGACGTTCGTGCGGCCAGCGCGGCGCGGCCGGCGAGACCGGCCTGGGTCGTGGCGGAGACGGCTTCGCGGAACGACTCGCCGGCGTTCTGCCCGGCTCTGGTGGCGGCGACCGTCGCCAGCCGCGCTTGCTCCGTCGCCTGCTCGGCGAGCGCGGCGGCGTTGCGGGCGTTGGCCGCGGCCTTGACCTCTTCCGCCGTCGCGGTGGCGGCCGCGGCGTTCGCGCGGGTGGCGGACACGTGGGTGGCGGCCGCGGCGGATTCGGTGTTGTCCGCGGCAAGATCCGCGTTCGCCGCGGCGTTCTCCGCTTCTTGCGCCGCGGCACGGGACGCGGCGGCGGCCGCGGTGGCCTTGGTCGCCGCTTCACGGGCCCGCGCGGCGGCGCCGGTCGCCCGGTTGGCGGCGTCCCGCGCGGCGACGGCGGCGCTTGCCGCGGCGCCCGCGTCGGCGCGAGCTTCCCGGGCCGCGGCCCAGGCGGGTGCTTCCTGCTCGGTTCCCCGCGCCGCGGCCGCGGACGCTTCGAGCGCCTGGGCGCGGGCCTCGGCGGCGTCCCCCTCGCGCTGTGCCTTCCACGCCAGGTCACGCGCGGTCTCGGCGTTCGACTCCTCCCGCCGGGCGGTGTCTTCGCAGCCGGCGGCGATGTCCTCCTGAGCTCGGGCGCGCGCCAGGTAGGCGGCGGCTTCACGCTTCTTCGCCTCCGCCTCGCCCCGCGCTTTGCGCGCCTCGGCCGCGGCCTGGTCGGCCTGCGCGCGGTAGCGGGCCGCCTCGTCGCGTCGGCGTTCCGCCTCCATGCGGGCCGTCCGGGCCTTGTCCGCTTCCTGCTCCGCCGCGTGGAGGGAGTCGTAGGTGCGTTGCAGGTCCTGCCAGGCTTGGTCACGGGCCGCCTGGGCGGCCAACCGGGCCTGGTTCGCGCGCTCGGCGGCGTCCTTGGCCGCCTTGGCCTGGTCGGCGGCCGCCGCGGCCAAGGCCGCGGCCTGGCGGGCGTGCTCGTCGGCGTGCAGCCGCCACTGCCGGGCTTCCTCCGCCCGGGCGGAGGCTTCGTCCTGGTGGCCGATGGCCGCGTCCGTGGCCGTCGTCGCCTCGACGGCGTGCTGCGCGGTCTGGCTCGCGAGCACCGCCGCCTGCGCGGCCGAGGACATGCCCTGGGCCAAGCGGGCCCAGTCGGCGCCGTAGGGCAGGCCCACCTCGATCAGGATGTTCGCTTCGGCAGTTGCCGCGACGGAGGCGCTCTGTGCCTCGGACGCCGCCTGCCCGGCGAAGTCCAGCTGCCGCTGGACCTCCTGGCGGACCAGGCTGAACGACCCGGGGGAGTGGTGGCCGCCCGCGGTGTTCGCCGCCAGGATCTGAGCGGCCTGGCGGGCCGCGGTGCCCGCCGAGACCATCGCGTTCGCCGCGCGCTGCAACGACCGGATGCCCCGGCCGTTCGCGACCAGCAGGTTCTGCCGGGCTCGCGACGCGCGGGCCGCGCGCTGGGCGAGGTCGCTCGCCGCCTCGGCGGCCTTGTTCCGTTCTTCGAGGTCCTTCAGGTACTGCTCACGTGCCGCGGCGTCCCGTTGCGCGGCCGCGAGGTAGCCGCCGTTGAAGAACGCCACGATCGCCGCGTCCCCGGCCGCCAGGGCCTGCTGTGCGGCGAGCTTGACCTCCGGGCCGGCCGAGCCGGACAGGGCGGTCACCCGCGCCCGCAGCTCGTCGGCGCGGGCCTGGGCGTTGCGCCGGGTGCGCTCGTCCCGTTCGGTGGCGATGCCCCGGCCGTAGTCGAGGAAGGCGGCGCGGTCGGCGTCCGATCCGGCCAGCACCCGCTCGACCTCGGCGTTGAAGATCGGGCCGCCGGTGCCGCGGAGGTTCAGGACGGCTTCGCGGTTCAGCCGGGCCGTCTCGTTGCGACGGGCCTGCGCGCGTTGCTGCGCTTCGACCTCACCGGTGTCGAGGAACTCCCAGATCGCGTCCTCGGTCCCGGCGTCCAGCGCGGCCTGCGCCGCCGCGCGGACCTCGGGTTCTTCGGAGAGCTGGGCGATGTCGGAGACCAGCTTCCACAGCCGCGGGTCGAGCGGCTCGCCCGTCCCGGTCTCGCCGTCCCAGCCCGGGTATTCGGTGTGCGGAATCGGACGCGCCCCGGTGGGTGGCGGTTCGTCGGCGGTGACCGCGGCGGGCGCCGGGGTGACCGCTTCGACGTCGGTCGTGGTGAACACGGTGAACGCCAGCAAGAGCGCGAACACCTTCGTGACGAATCTGTGCGGCATTTCCGCGTCCTCCGTGAGGGGTGGGACGAAAAAAGAAGAAAGCGCTTATCAGGGGAGTGAATTCCGCATCCGCGTTTCCCCGTCGACGGCTTGGCCCAGCACGCCGGCCCAGAACCGGGACTGCTCGGCCGCCCAGTCCTGTTCGGCCGCCCACGCGGCCCGCGTGGGATCGGCCGCATCGCGCACGGCCCGCCAGTTCGGCCCGGTCGCGGCCTGCGCGGCAGCGGCCACGGCCGCCCAGTTCGCGGCCTGGTCGCGGGCGACCTGCTCGGCATCCGCCCACGCGACGCGGGGCGCCGAAGTCCGCTCGCCGACCCGTTGCCAAGCCCGAGCCGCGGCTTCCCGCAACTGGACCGCGATTTCCCCGGCGGCGTCGAGCGCGGCCTGCTCCGCCTCCCGCGCGTCGACGAGCAGCTGCCGGACCGTGGCAAGCCAGCGGGCCTCCTGCTCGGCGTCACGCAGGCGGTGTGCCTCCAGGTCGAGTTCCGCGCCGGTCGCCCAGCCGTAGGCGAAGAACTCGACGACGTCCGCGTCGGTGGCACCGGGCCGGGTGGCCCAGGCGGCAGCGGCGCGGACCTGTGCCCCGGGATCGTGCGTGGCCAGCGTGCGGACGTAGTGGCGGTCCGCTTCGGCGAGGGCTTCCTGCTGGCTGCCGTCCGCCTCCCTGGCGAGCCGGTCACGCTGCTCCGCGGCGGCGAATCCCTGGCGGACGAACAGCTCCCGATCCGGGTCGGTGCCCAGCAGGGCACGCTGCGCGGCCGCGTTGACCTCGGGTGCGTAGGTCGCGGTGTAGGTGAGGATTACCCGGCGGCAGAAGTCCGTGTTGACCGCGGCGGTCTCCGCCGCGCGTTGTTCGGCCGCGGCCAGCCCGTGGTCGAGGAACTCGAAGACGACGTCGTCGTCCTCGTCGGCCCACGCCACCCAGGCGTCGGCCCGCACCGCCGCTCGCGGGTCCTTGCCGGCCAGCCGTCGCACGAGTTTCCGCGCGGTGGTGGCGGGATCGGCCGTGGCGGCGAGCGTCGAAAAGTCCAATGTGGACGCTGAAGCAAGCGGAATCTCGTTTGCGCCGAAGAAGGCCACGGCAGCCAGCGCACCGCACAACAGGACGCGAAGCCGCGACATCATTGCCTCCCCCTCATGGCGATCGGGCGGGCAAAACACCCGATCCGTACCAACGTAACATCGCGGTGAAGTGGTGATCAATCGGCCGTTCGGCCCACCGGGATTTGTCGTGATCCGATGAAGTCGGAGAACTTCCTTGTCTGCCTTTCGATTTTGTGGTTAACCTCCGAAAAGGACGATTCCGAGGGGGAGTCACGATGGAACCCGCGTTCAAAAGACGCACCGCGCTGCGTGGCGCGGCCGTGCTCGCGGCCGGTGCCGCCGCGCCGGTCGGCGTCGCAGCCGCCGGCGATTTCGCCGAACTCGTCTGGCGGGCCTCTGCGCCCGGAATCAGCCCACAGCCGTTCCGGACGAGGATAGTCTCCGGGATTCCCGCGGTCGTCGGCTACGGAACGTCCGTGACTCTCGGCCCGGTCATCGTGCAGGCGATCAGCCACCCGAGCTTCCCCCTGATCGTCCGGAGCGCTGGATACAGCTCGGTGACCGCGACGGTCACCGGTACGGCGGTGGTGACCGACGCCAGGGGCCTTTCCGGCCGGGTGCCGGTGACGATCGTCTTCCCGCGCGTCACGGTGCCCACCACCGGGGTCGAGACCGTCCTCACCGGAACTGCCACCGTGACCGGAACGCCCCAGCTGCCCGCGGTCCGCAACCCCGGCACGATGAAGATCGAAGCGGAGACTCCCGTGCAGGGAGCCGTCACGTTGTTCAAGGACAGCGGGGCGAGCACATCGATCACCAGCCTGATCACGCTCACCCCCAACACCCCGGTTCCCCCGGTCGCGACGATCGAGGTGCGCTGACCGTGCACATGGACACGAGAACGGCGGCCGCGCTCGACGAAGCGAAGGCCCGGCTGGCCGACGGGTACCTCGCCGACCCGAACGTCGTGGGCGTCGCCAAAGGATTCCGCACTCGCGGGGGTGAGCTCACCGGGGAACCGGTCGTGATCGCCCTCGTTCGCAAGAAACGCCGTGCCGCCTTGGTGTCCCGGAGTCGGCTGTTGCCGTCGACGGTCGGCGGGCACGGCGTGGACGTCGTCGAGACGGGGGAGTTCCGGTTCTCCGGCGCCACCGCCAGGGCAGCCGCGCCGGCGCCGATCGCGGAACGGCTCCGGCCCCCGCTGCAGGGCGGCAGCGTCGGCTCGCTCGCGGACGGCACCCTGGGCACCCTCGGCTGCCTGGTCCGCGACCGCACCGATGGTTCGATCTGCGTTCTTTCGGCCAACCACGTCCTGGCGAACTTCGCCGCACTCGAGAAGTACAGCGCCGCCGCGCCGGGCGCCGCGATCGTGCAGCCCGCGCCGCTCGACGGCGGCGCGGACGCCGGCAACACCGTCGCCCGGTTCAAGCGGGCCATCCCGCTCGTCAGGGGGGTGCCGAACAGCGCCGACGCCGCGATCGCCCAGCTGGAGCCCGGCATCGGCGTCAGCTCGACGGTGGCGCGCAACCTGATGGCGCCGATTTCCCCGACCCACCCGGCGGTCGGGCTCGCCTTCCTCGCCAGCGCGCACGGCGGCACCTTCATGGCCAAGATCGACACCGTGCTGGCGCAGCTGGACGTCGAACTGCTCACCCCGGGTTCGACCGCGGCCGCGGTCGAGGGCCGCCGGATCGAGAAAGTCGGCCGCAGTTCGGGCTACACGTCGAGCGTCGTGCTGGACACGACCGCGACCGTGTTCGTCGACGGCTACCAGTTCACCGATCTGATCTACGCGCAGCGGTTTTCGCTCGTCGGCGACTCCGGGGCAGTCGTGTGCGAAGGCGGCAACGGCAGGACCTACACGCCGATGCCGGCGATCGCGTGCCGGATGCTCGGCGCGGCCGGGGCGTTGTACGACCTGCCGCTGGCGAACGACAACGGCTATGTCGACCAGGCCAGGGACGAGTTCTTCGGGCAGAGCCTCGTCGGCAACCTCGTCGTCCGGCTCGTGTACCAGAACCTCGACGTCGCCGTGAACCGGCTCACCGTGGCGACCGTCAGCCCGGAGGAGAAGGCCGAGGCGCGGCGATATTACGACAAGTACCGCGGCCTCGTCATCGGCCTGCTCGGCGACCCTGGCTCGACCGTCCAGCTCACGCAGGAGAACGTGGACGACATCCGCGCGGTCTTCGCGGGGCTGTCGCCCGAACTGGTCACCGTGGCCGAAAAGCAGGCGATGTGGGTGATCTTCGACGACGTGATCGCGCCCTCGGCCGGCTTCACGCGCACTCAGCTGCTGGACTCCATGAACGATTTGGCGGTGTACCAGCGAGTGGTGGCGGCGCTGCGGCAGATCCCGGGGCTCGAGGTCGACGAGACCTTCGGGTTCTCTTCCCGGTGACCACGGCCGCGGATCCGGTCCGATACCACCTCGCCCGGCTCGTCGGCGGGCTTTCCGCACCGCTGCGCGACGCCGTCGGCGGGCTTGTCGACCGGCCCGGCAAGCTCCTGCGGTCGCGGCTGCTCACCGCCTGCGCCGGGTTCGGCCGGGGCGACGCCGGGCGGGTGGCGCGGCTCGGTGCGGTCGTCGAACTGGTGCACCTGGCTTCGCTGGTGCACGACGACGTGATCGACCGGGCGACGGTCCGGCGCGGCGGGCCCGCGGTACACCGGGCCGCGGGGCCGGAACTGGCCGTGCTCGCCGGCCTGGCCTGCCTCTCGGCCGCCGGGACCGAGGCGGCCGACCTCGGCGAGGGCGTCGCCACGGCGGTGAACCGGACGGTGGCCGAACTGGCCCACGGCGAGCTGCTCGACGTCGAACGCGGCTTCGACACGGCGTTGTCCTTGCCGGACTACGTGGACCTCGTGCGGCGCAAGACCGGTGTGCTGTTCCGGCTGTGCTGCCTGCTCGGCGCCGTGGAGTCCGGAGTGGACAGCGCGGTCGTCGCGGCGCTCGCCGAGTTCGGCGCGGAATGGGGAATCGCCTTCCAGGTGCTCGACGACTGCCTCGACCTCGAAGCCGCGGGCGACGACAAGCCGGCCGGCACCGACCACCTGCTCGGCCTGTTCGGCGCGCCGACGCTGGCCGCCCTGCGCGCGGACACCACGGGAGAACTGGGCCGGTTCCTGCTCGCGCCGTCGTTCTCGGGCAGCGACCTGCCGCGGGTGCGGGAGCTGGTCACCGCCCACGGCGGGCTGCGCGCCGCGCGCACCCTCGCCGGTGTCCACTTCGGACACGCCACGACCGCGCTGAGCCGCACACCGGACGGTCACGCGCGCCGCGCGCTGGCCGGGATGCTCGAAGCGAGCCGCTCTTGAGCCACGCCGTCGTCGTCGGTGCCGGACCGGCCGGTGCGGTGACCGCCGCGGTGCTGGCGCGCGGCGGGATGCCCGTCGTGCTGGCCGGGCGTGAAGACCCCGGGCCGGGATACGACGTCCTGCTCAGCAGCCCGGCGCGGGACATCCTGCGCTCGATCGGGGTGGCCGTCGACGACTGGCCGGTCCACCCGGTGACGATCGCCTTCGACGCCGGCACCTCGCACGCCGTTCCCGAAGCCGGGTACGCCGTCGTGGACAGTTCGGTCCTCCGGGAAACCCTGCGAGAACACGCCGTCCGGTGCGGCGCCGACTACCGGCCGACGGTGCCGGACGCCTCGCACGTCGTGCTGGCCGGCGGCGCGGGACACACCGCCGGTACCGGGGTGAGCTGTGCGCGGAGGTTCACCGGACCCGTTGCCGGAGACCGGGTCGTGCTCAGGTTGCTCGCTCCGCCCGCGGACGACCCGCGAGGGCGTCCCCGCTGTGCCTGGCTCGCCCCGGTGCCGGGCGGGTGCACGATCGGCGCGTCGGCACTGGACGCCGTGCCGGCCGGTGAGCTGATGGCCGAGGCGGTCGAGGCCCTGGCCGAACTCGACCCCCGCGTGCGGGACTGCGTCCCGGACGGCCCGATGGCGTCCGGGCCGCTGTCGTGCGGGTTCAGTCCCGGTTCGGTGGCCGGCCCCGGCGGGCTGCGGGTGGGCGACGCCGCGGGCCTGGCCAACCCGTTCACCGGCGAGGGGCTGAGCGGGGCCGTCCAATCGGGACGGCTGGCCGCGCGGGCCATCCTGGGCGCGCGGGACGACCCGGCGGCCGCTCGCCGGGAATACGAGCGGTCGCTGGCGGCCGCGTTCGTCGGCTACTTCGAGACGGCGCGGCACACGGCCCGCCGGTACCACCTCACCTGGCGCGTGCTCGCGGCCGGCGCGGGCAGTGAGCACTCCTTCTACGCGAAGGGACGCCGGGCCGTGGTGCTGCCCGAAGGCGTGTCCGCACTCGCCGGAGCCGAACCCCTGGAGCTGCCGGCCGCCACCCGGGCCCGGGTACTGCCCTTCCTCGCGGCCTGCGACGAAGTGTGCCTGTCGGTCGTCCGGGGTGACTGGCCGTTCCTGGCCCGGATGTTCACCGTCGACCGGGCGGAAAGACTGCTGCTGCGGCCCGCGATCGGGTTCTTCGCGGCCCTCGTGGCCGGTCGCGACGGCCCGGCGCGCGGGGCCGCGTCCGTCGCCGCGGCCATCGAGCTCGCGACGCTCGGCACGCTGGCTTTCGTCGGTCCCGCCGCCACCCCGCGGGAGGTGCGCGGTGTCGACTGGGAGTCCGCGACGACCGTGCTCGCCGGTGACTACCTGCTGGGCCAGGCGTCGCGGCTGATCGCGGCGGCGGCGCCAGGACTCGCCTGGTCCTTTTCGGACTGGCTGGGCGAGCTGACCTCGCTGCGGGCCGCCGTCGTGACGACCGGGGCAGGCGCGGAAGCGGTCTTCGCCTCGCTGTTCGAGTTCCCGCTGCGCATCGGCGCGGCCCTCGGCGGCGCGGACGCCGAGGCGTTCCGGGCCTGCGGCGCGACCTTGGGCAGGCTGTTCCTCCGCATCGAAGACGTCCTGGCCCTGCGGGGCGACCGGACCCGGCTCGACACCACGCTGCCCGATCTGCTCGACGGCCGGGTCTCGGCGTTGCCCGAGCTGCTCGCGGTGCCGGGCCTGACGGCCGGGGCACTTCCGCCGCACGCCCTCGGGACTGCCGTGGCGGCCGCGCGGAAGGCATCCGCCGATTTCGAGCAGGACGGCGACCGGCTCCCGGACCCGTTCGCCCGCGGCCTGCTGGCTGCCGTCGGAGCTTGGGTCGCTGCTCCGGTCAGGTCACCGGCAGGGCCGGTGTGAACGCGGTGTTCTGCGCAGGGCTGGTCACCTTGAGGTTGCAGTTCATGATCCACGACGTCCAGGTGTTGTTGGAAGCCTTGTGGAACTGCAGCGCCAGGGAGAATGGCGTGCCCATCTTGAACACGATCGTGCCGGGGGCGCCTGCCACGAACGACTGGGAGCCGGCGTAGAACTCGATCGTCCCGGTGAGCGGGGGCCAGATCTGCTCCCAGACGAAGCCGCTGTCGCTCGAGTTCGGGGAGGCGTTCGACGCGGTCACCGGGATCATCCCGCTGCCGCGGACGCCGTCGTAGCCGACGGCCCGCATCAGGCTGCGCGTGCCATTGCCGAGGAAGATCGTCCCGGAGATAGTGGTGATCGAGAAGCTTTCGCCGGCCGGGACGGAGCCCGGGCCGGTGAACTCTTCCACCGCGGTCACCTGCTGGGGCGGAACACCCGGGAACGAACAGAGGTAGAGCACACCGGGAAGCGAGCTGAACGTCGTGTCCGCCCGGGCCGGTCCGGCGGTTCCGGCGAGGACGAGGATCGTCACGGCGGCCGTCGTCAGGAAACGGCGGATGTTCATGTGCCCTCCAGGTGCGCCTCGTTCTACCTCGGCTTTGTCGCCGCCTTCTGCGCTGCCGCGGCCGCGGCGGAAGGCCCCGAACCCGGCGGGTTGGTGAGGGGCGGACAGTCGGCGGGGTCGGGTGTCTCGCAGCCCAGGAGGTTGTAGAGGTAGATGTCGGCCTGGTTGCCCGGGCCCGAGCTCATTCCCTCGAGCAGCGGGTTCAGGTCCTGTCCGCCGGTGCTGCAGCCCGAGAAGCCCGGCAACGTGAAGCCACCTGCCTCCCTGGTGTCGACGTGGCCTCTGCCGCCCGGCTCGAACGGGTCGTACGGCCCGCTCACCTTGAGCTGCACCGGGTCCTTCGTCACGCAGTCGGGACCGAGGTCGAGCGGGACGCCGTTGATCTCCGCGTGGCTCATCCGGGCCTTGACTTGCACCGTCGCGCGCATGGAAGCGAGCTGGGTGACCTCGTCGGTGTACAGGGCGCCGGTCACCGCGATCATCCTGGAGTTCTGGTAGTCGACCGGAAGGAACTCGACCGTCGCGCTCACCGGTACGAACCCGAAGCCGAGGAACGACACGGTGACCGGGCTGAACGCGGTCGCGCCGGTGATCCACGCGTCGGCGGTGTCGACGTTCACGTTGATGAACCCGTTGACGATGAAGGACGGGGTGGAGACGACGGTGGCGCCCAGCTTCTTGACCGTCGAGTTCGAGATCACGCTGACCAGGCCGAGCGGCTGGGTGTACACGTTGGGGGGCGGCTCTTCGTCCATGGTCTTCATGCCGCCGAGGGCGGCCGGCTGCTTCTGCTCGGTGCCCGGTGTCACCTTCGGCAGCACCATGATCTTGCCCAGCGTGGCCTGCTGGCCCTCGTCGAGCGTGCACGCGACCTTCGGCGGCGCCGTGGTGGCCGGGGGCGCGTCGGAAGCCGGGACGGCTTCGAGCGTGAGGGTCGGCGCGGTGACGTCGAACGTGACGGCGCCGATGGTGTTGATCGCGATCTCCGGCACGGTGCCGGTCGCGGTCAGGACGACGTCACCGGTCTCCGGCAGCGGGGTCGGGGCCACGACGAGGGAGACCGGGACCTTGTCCGAGCGGTCGTCCTGGTGGACGGCGAGGTCGAGCTGCACCGTTCCGCGCAGCGCACCGGTGGTGGCGCCGGCGGGCAGGAACGAGAGCGCGACTTCGCGGGGGAGGCTCAGCTTGACGGCGTAGGCGCCGATCGTCGCCGACGTGCCGGCCTTCGCCTGCGCGGGCAGCGTCGCCGTCGTCTCGACGGTGAGCGCACGCGGGCCGAGCGGGTCGGCGAACGGGCAGTGCACCGAAACCGACGTGCTCGCCTGGGTGTCCGGCGGGACGGCGGGACCGGGAGCGGCCGAACCGACCCCCGTCAGTGCGCCGTTCGCCGCGGACAGCAGGCCGGCGGCCGCCAGCGCGGTCACCGTGACGGAGCGGGGCCGGACTCGACGTGACATCGGTTTCCCTGTGTGTTCGGTGGTGCGGAAAGACTGAACCCGGCGCGGGCCCCTCTCGCGAGGGGACCCGCACCGGGAACCGGCGTCAGGAGACGGTGATGCTCGGGCTGAACGCGGTGTTCTGCGCCGGGTTGGTGACCTTCAGGTTGCAGTTCATCGCCCACGGCGACCAGGTGTTGGTGGCCTTCTTGTGGAACTCGACGCTCGCCGCCACCGGAGTGCCCATCGACAGCGTGTCGGTGCCCGCCGTCGCCGGCGCGGTGTAGGTCGGCACGGAGGACGTCGCGACCTGCGAGATGTTCACCGTGATCGGGCCACCCGCCGGGTAGATGGTCTCCGGGATGCTGAGCCCGGTGGCCGCCGGCTGCGACAGCGTGCCCGACGCCGCCGTCACCGGCACGCTGGCGACGCCGCGGATGCCGTCGTAGCCGACCGCGGTGAGCAGCGCGTGGACACCGGCGCTGATCGTCGCGGAGCCGCCCACGTTGGCCGGGGTGAGGGTGCCGCCCGCCGCGACGCTGTCCTCGGCGTCCAGGTGCGAGGTGACGAGGACCGGCTGCGGCGTGATGCCCGGGAACGAGCAGGTGTAGGTCAGGGGCGTGGTGCCACCGGCGGTATAGGTGACCGTGGCGGCGGCCGCGGTGCCGGCGGTGAGCACCGCGATGGCGCCGACGGCGGTAGCGGTGGTCGCGATTCCGGCGGACAGCCTGCTGAGTCGGGACATACCCATCTCCTTTGATTCAGTACAGTCTCGGCTTTGGCTGATCGATTGCTCGCCGTCGTTGCTCTCCGATCACGTTCGCCCGCCCCCATTGCCCCGAGCGGCGGGACGTGAATTCACCGACGTGCGAGGTGGAGGTCCATCTGCCGAGAATGAGGCTACTCGCGGGTTCAGTACGGAACAAGACTTTGTGGCATCGTCAGTCCGCCGCATCGGGACGGCTCGGGTTTCTTGTCCCGGCGCGCGCAGGTCCGGCGGAAGCCTTGTCGGATCTTGACAAAGAACCACCGCGCGGCCGAACGGTGCCGGGAACGGTCTACCATTCACGATCTTGCCGAAGCAATCGTGGATAACGAAACTGGAGAAAGGAGGCTACCGTGCCGCTTACTTCACGATGTGAACGGGTATCGCTCAGGGGAGCCGCATTGACGGTCTCGGCGGCGCTGGCCCTGTCACTGTGCGCATCACCCGCGTCCGCGGCCACCATCGGCGGTGTGATCGGGTGGGGGAAGCAGGACTACGCCATTACGGTCCCACCGTCGAACGTGCTGTCCGGGGTCTCCGCCGTGTCGGCGGGCAGCACGACCGTGCTGGCCCTGCAGAGCGGCGTGGTCTTCGCCTGGGGCGCGAACAACTGGAGCGCCAACGTGGTCCCCGCCGACGCGAAGTCCGGGGTCAGTCAGATCTCCTCCGGCTGGGGGCACGAGCTCGCCCTCAAGAACGGCAAGGTCATCGCCTGGGGCAACAACTGGTACGGCCAAACGACTCTGCCGGCCTCGGTGAGCAGTGGCGTCATCGCGATCTCGACGTCCAACATGCACAGCCTGGCCCTGAAGCAGGGCGGGCAGGTGGTGAGCTGGGGGACGCGGACCGACGTGCCCGCGGCCGCGCAGTCCGGGGTGACTGCGATTTCCGCCGGGGGCGACCACAACCTCGTCCTCAAGAACGGCGGGGTGCTGGCCTGGGGCAGCAACGCCTACGGCCAGACGACCGTCCCGGCTGGACTGTCCTCGGGGGTCACGGCGATCTCCGCCGGGTTCAACCACAGCCTGGCGCTCAAGGACGGCCGTGTCTACGCGTGGGGCCAGAACAACAACCAGCAGACAACCGTCCCGGACGCGGCCCTGTCCGACGTCGCCGGCATCGACGCCGGGTTCAACCACAACCTGGCCTTCAAGACCAACGGCGACATCATCGCCTGGGGCGCCAACTTCGTCGGCGAGTCGACGTTGGACGGCGTCTGCGGGCCGGTGCTCGCGGTCTCGGCCGGGGACAACGACAGCTTCGGGCTGAAAGAGGATCCCGGCGCGCTCTGCTGAGCGGACGGGTGGCGGGCAGTGCGCCCGCCACCCGGTGGGTCAGCTCTGCGGGGCGGTCAGATCGAGCGAAATCGTGTTGCCCGGTCCGGAAACCAGGGCGCCGAGCGCGAGGTCGGCGATGAAGCAGTTGTTGAACTCCGGAATCGTGTACGTGGCGCCGATGGTGATGGTCGGCGAGGTGATGTCGATGTTCGGGGCGACCAGGTTCAGCTCGACCGGGGTCTTCGTCCGGCAGGCGCCGGGCAGGGTCGGCAGCGGGATGGTCGGCGGGCTGAGGATGCCGAAGTAGATGTCGGAGATCTCCATGTTCGCCTTGGCATGCGTGGTCAGGGTGCCGTCGGCGATGGTGCCGGTGGCCGGTCCGAGCGGGACGACCTTAACCGTCGCCTTGACCCGGAACAGGCCGGAGACCAGCGAAAAGTCGGCCTGCGACGGCGGCAGCGTCAGGTTCGCGCTGAGGCCGACGGAGCCGGTCTGGTCGTCGATGATCAGGTTGCCCTGGAGCGTGCCGGGGCCGAGCTTCATGCTGCTGCCGGTCTTCTTCACCGTGGTGGTGCCGTTGACGCTGTAGGACACGGGGATTTCGATGACGTCGGCCGAAGCCGGCGTCACGGCGACCCCGCCGAGTACGACGGCCGCCGCCGACGTGAGCACGGCCAGTCTCTTCAGCTGCGTTGCCACGGACATGGGTGTCCTCCTTTTGCGTTTTCTCGGCCGCTTCCGGGTTTTCCCGGAAACGGTGAAGTGTGCGATTCGTGCGGACGGTTCAGCGTGGTTCGAGTGCGGTGACGACCCAGTGGCCGTCGGTGTGCTCCGCGGTCACCGAAAGCTGTGCCGCGGCACTGTCGGTCGCATTGTTGTCGGCTCGGACGGCTGATTGGTCGAGAAAGACGAGTAACCGCGCGTGACCATTCCGGAGTTCTTGCACGGCGATTGCCGAAACGCGGGAAGTGAGGACGAGTTTCTGCTCCGGTGCCTTCTGCCGCACTTCGGCGAAGAGCTTGTCGTAGGAGTCCTTGGCGGTCCCGCGCAGCACCGCCGCGGCGGCCTTTTCGGTGACGTCGGTCCGGTCATAGGAATAGGAGAAGATCTGGTTCATCGCGATGGTGACGGCGGAGGTGACGTCGGCGGTCGCCCCGACGTCGGTGAGCGCGAGGTTGGCGGCGGCGGGGGTCGACGCGGCGGACCGGGCTTCGAGGGTGAACCAGACGCCTGCGCCGGTCAGCAGCACGGCGGCGGCCAGGAGGAGCGCAGGAAGGCTGCGCCAGGCGGGTCGGGGCCGGGTGGGCTGGGCAGCTTCGGCCTCGGTCTCGGTCTCGCCGGGGTCCGGGGTGACTTCGCCGGACTCGGTTTCGGCAGCCTCGCCGCTGGTCTCGGCTTCGGCCGAAGCGGGCCCGGTCAGGCCTTCGGTCCCGGCCTCGTCGCCGTTGGCGGCTGCTTCCACGGGGATGGCGGTGCTCTCTTCCGAAACGATGTCCGCGCGGCTCATCGGGCACCCACCGGCAGCTGGTCCAGCGCGCTGAGCTTCCACCCGTCCGGCGTCCTGCTCAACGCCGCCGCGAAGCGGTTGCGCTTGACCGCCGGGGCCGTTCCCTGCTTCGCCATCGTGATCTCCACCGAGGCCAGCATCTTCGCCGTCCCCGCGTGCTCGTCCAGTTCACTCAGTGCCGCGTCCAGGACGCGGCCCGTCGCCACCGTCGCGTTCGCCGCCAGGGTCTTCTTCGTCGTTTCGTCCGTTCGGGCCAGCTGGTCGTGCAGCGGGCCCGTCGACGCCGACAGCCAGCGGCCCAGGCCGCCGTTCACGTCGTGGTAGTCCAGGCTGCTCAGCTCCGCCACCAGCGTGCGGCCGCTGGTCAGCGCGTCGTCGCGGGCCACCCCGTACGTCACCGAAGAAGCGTTGGCGGCCGCGTACCACGAGTAGCCCGACCAGCCCGCGAACACCGCGGCCGCCGCCGCGAGCGCCACCGCCCCGTGCTTCAGCTTCACCGCAGCCACAGCATCTCCTCGAGGCTCGTCGACGTCGCCTGCTCGCCGATCCCGAGCGGTCCGGTCAGGCCGCCCGGCAGGGCCGGCGCCGGCACCGGCGGGTGAGGCCCGTTCTGCGTGCCGCGCACCGAGCTTTCGTTCCCGTACGGCAGCGTGCAGGCCGCGTCCGTGTTGAACGGCAACGGCGTCAGGTCCGTGCTCGGCCGGTGCGGGGTGCCTTCGTAGCCCTGCAGGCACGGCGGCGGGTCGTTGAAGTTCAGCACCAGCCCCATCCGCAGCCGGTTGTTCTGGTGGTCCAGCGCCGAGTCGACGGCGGCCACCGCGCGCGGCGCGTCGGACAGCAGCTGCTCCTCCGCGGCCGTGCGGGTGGCGAACACCCGGGACGTCGTCAGCAGGTTGGCCAGCAGGATCGGCAGGCCGGGGTCGTTCTCCTTCAGCAGGCTGCTCAGCTCCGTCGCCGCGGGCGGCGCGGAGGTGATCAGCCGGCGCAGGTCGCCGTCCGACTTCGCCAGCTGCTGGGCGAAGACGCGAGCGTTGCTGCTGAACGAGCGCCACTCCGCCGAGGAGTCGACCTGGGTGCGCAGCACCGTCGCGCCGTCGCCGATCAGCTTCGACGTCTGCGGCAGGTGGCTGCTCGCCTCCTGCGTGAACGTCGTCGCCGTGTCCATCAGCGTCTGCAGGTCCGGGCCCGCGCCGCGCAACGCGTCGTCGAGCTCGTTCACCACCGTGCGCAGGTCCTGGGTCGGCACGGACGCGGTGAACGAGTCGAGGTCGGTCAGCAGGCTGTTCACCGGCAGCGGCAGCGTGGTCGACTCGCGCTGGATGACCGAGCCACCGGCCAGGTAGGGCGCGTCGGCCGTGCGCGGCTGCAGGTCGACGTACTGCTCGCCGACCGCGGACCGGTTCGCCACCACCGCCCGGGAGTTCGCCGGGATCGGCGGGGCGCCGTCGTTGATCAGCAGGTCCGCCTCCATGCCGGTGACGGTGAGCCGCAGCTCGCCGACCCGGCCGACGGCCACGCCCCGGTAGGTCACCTCGCCGTTGGTGAACAGGCCGCCGCCTTCGGCTAGCTCCAGCTTCACCGTGTAGCTGCCGGAGCCCAGCAGCCGGCCCAGCCCGGCGTAGCTCGCGCCGACGAACGCCGTCGTGGCCAGCGCGATCACGACGAACAGGACGACCTGGATCCGTACTCTGTTCGTCAGCATCAGCTGCCTCCGGAGGCGCGGGCGGCGCTGCTCGGCAGCGGAAGGGGCGGCAGCCCCGGCGGAACACCTTCGCCGGGCTTGGGCAGCGGCACGCCGGGCGCCGGGATCATCGACACGTACGCGTTGATGTAGTCACCCTTCACCGCCGCCAGCACCGAGTCGGGGAACGGGAAGGTCGGCAGCATCTGCAGCGACTTCGGCAGGTCGGCGCCGGCCTTGGCGAGCTGGCCGAGGATCGGGGCCAGCGCGCGCAGGTCGGCGACCATGTCGTCGCGGCTGCGGTCGACGACGTCGGTGGCGACCGTCGAAAGGTTGTCCAGTGCCTGCAGCATGGTGACGAGCTGGGTGCGCTGGTCGGACAGCGCCTGCAGGCCGGGGGTGAGGTCGGTGAGCGCGCCGGAGACCTGCTCGTGGCGGTTGGCGAGGGTCGCCGAGAGCCGGTTCAGGCCGTCGAGCGCTTCGGTGATGTCCGAGCGGTGGGCGTCCAGGTCGGTCATCAGGGTGTCGACGCCGGACAGGAACGAGCGGATCTGCGCCTCGTTGCCGTCCATCACCTTCGACAGCTCGCGGTTGATGGTCTGCAGCTGGCCGATGCCGCCGCCGTTGAGCAGCAGCGAAAGCGCGCCGAAGATCTCTTCGAATTCGGGGTTGCGGTTGGTCCGGGCCAGGGTGATCGTGGAGCCGTTCGCCAGCCGCCCGTTGCCGGCGTTCTGCGCTTGATCGTCCGGCGGGGCCAGCTCGACGAACTTCTCGCCGAGCAGGCTGGACTGCCGCAGCCGCGCGACGGCGTTCGCCGGCAGCACGACGTCGCCGTTGACTTCCAGGACCGTTTCGGCCGTCCAGCCGTCCCCGCCCAGCCGGACCTCCCGCACCCGGCCCACCGGGACGTCGCCGACCTTCACCGCGGCCTGCGGCACGAGGTCGAGCACGTCGGCGAACTGCACGGTCACCGAGTACGGGTGGTCGCCGACGTCGGCGCCGCCGGGCAGGGGCAGGTCGTAGACGCCCTTGAACTCGCCCGAGCAGCCCGCGATCAGGCACCCGACGGCCACGAGGGTCAGCACGCGCTTCATCACTGCCCCCCGTTGGTGTAGACGTCACCGGTGACTGGCAACGGCAGCGACTGCTGAAGGTAGTAGTCGAGGTCACCGCGGCCGAGCAGCCGCCCGGTGGCCGGGTCGACGGACTGGAGCACGTTCGTCACCGCCAGCGGCACGGAGTCGAGCGTGTTCGCCAGCGACTCGCGCTGCTCGACGAGCGTCCGCGTGGTCGTCACCAGGTTGTCCACATTGGCCTTGAGCGCGCCGCGGTTGTCCCGGATGAACGCCTGGACGTCGGCGAGCGCGCGGCCGAGGCCGTCGAGGGCCTGCGCGAGCTCCCCGCTGTTGGCGGCCAACGTGCCCGAGATCTGCGAGAGCTGCTGGTTGACGTTGGAGACCTGCTGGTCGTTGGTGGCCAGCATGGTCGTGAACTGCTGGAGCTGGTCGACGGTGCCGAACAGGTCGCCCGAGTTCCCGGCCAGCGTCCGCGCCAGCTGCGCGAAGTTGCGCACGCTGTCGTTGAACGCGTGGCCGTTGCCCTGCAGGTTCTGCGCCCCGGTCTTCAGCAGGTCGGACAGCGCGCCCTGGGAGTTGGCGCCGTTCGGGCCGAGCGCCTTCGTCAGTGTGTCCAAGCTGGCGTAGAGCTGGTCGAGCTCCACCGGGGTGGCGGTGCGCTGGACCGGGATCAACGCGCCGTCGGGCAGCCGCGGCCCGCCGCGGGCCGGCTTCGCGAACTGGAGGTAGCGGTCGGCGACGACGCTGGGCGCGATCACCAGCAGCGTCGTGTCTTCGGCGATCCCGACCGAGCCGTCGACGGACATGTCGACCTGCACCTGCTCGCCGCGCGGGGTGACCGCGTCGACCTGGCCGATCCGGACGCCGAGCACGCGGACGTCCGAGCCGGGGTAGACGCCGACCGCGCGGGTGAAGAACGCCGTGACGTGGTGCTGGCCGGAGCCGGAGAACACCCACCACAGCGCCGCCGTGGCGACGAGGGCGAGCAGGATCGCGGCGGCGACGAACCGGCTCACCAGAACGCCGGTGCGGGTCGTGGTCAGCGCGCTCACTTGGCGCCTCCCGGGTTCTTCGGCGGGGTGCAGGGGTCGTGGTTCTCGGGCAGCAGCCCGCAGAGGTAGGCGTCGATCCAGTGGCCGTTGCCGGTCGAGTTGGTGAGCACCCGGAAGTACGGCCCGGCCAGCTGCAGGCCCTTGGCCAGGTTGTCGTTCTGCCGTTTCAGCAGGTCGGTGACCTGGTTCAGGGACTCGAGCGCGGGCTTGAGCTGGGCCGAGTTGTCCGCGACCAGGCCGCGGAGCTGGCCGGCCAGCCGGGCGGACCCGGTCAGCAGGTCGTGGATCGCGTCGCGACGGCGGTTCAGTTCGGTCAGCAACAGGTTCCCGTCGTCGATCAGCTTCTCGAAGTCGTCGTTCGAGTTCGCCAGCGTCGTGGTCAGCTTCCGCGCGTTGGCCAGCAGCTCGGCGATCTGGCTGTCCCGGCTGGACACCGTCTTGGACAACTGGCTGAGCCCGTCGAGCGCGGTGCGGACGTGCTCGGGGGAGTTCCGGAAGGTGTCGGACAGCGTGGTGAAGCTGTCCGCGAGCTGTTTCGTGTCGATGGCGCCGACCGTGTCGGCCAGGCCGTTGAAGGCGTCGGTGACGTCGTAGGGCGTGACGGTCCGGGTGCGCGGGATCGGCTGGTCCGGGTTCTGGACGCCGTCACCGGTCGGGTTCAGCGCGAGGAACTTCCGGCCCAGCAACGTCTTGATCTTGATCTCGGCGGACGTGCGGTCGCCGATCCAGGCGTTCTTCACGCGGAAGGTGACCAGGACGTGGTCGTCGGCCAGCGCGACGTCGCGGATCTCGCCGACCTTGATGCCGGCGATCCGGACCTCGTCTTCCGGCTGCAGGCCGGCGCCCTCGGAGAACTCGGCCTCGTACGTGGTGCCGCCGCCGACGATCGGCAGGTTGTCGTAGTTGAGCGTGACGGTCAGCAGCGCGGCCAGCGCGACGCTGCCGATCACGCCCAGGACGACCGGGTTGCGTTCCTTGAAGGACTTCACGACTCACACCTCGGCGTCGGGACGATCACACCGCGGGGCGGTGAGGTTTCCAGCACCGCGCGGCAGAGGAAGAAGTTCATCCACGATCCGTAGGAGGCGGTCCGGCCGATCTCGTTGAACTTGACCGGGAGGTTGGTCAGGAAACTGTCTACATCGGACTGGTTCTGGGCCAGGTTGCCGGCGACGCCCCGCAGCCCGGCGATGCTGTCCTTCAGCGGCGGGCGGGCCTGCTCGAACAGCCCGGCGGTGGACTGCGTGAGGGTGCCGATCCCGCTGATCGCGTCGCCGATCGCGGCGCGGTCGCCGGCCAGGCCGGACACCAGCTGCCGCAGGGTCGACACGAGGTTCGCCAGCGCGTCGCCCTTGCCGTTGACGGTCTTGAGCACCGAGTTGAGGTTCCCGATCACCTCGCCGATCACCTTGTCGCGCCCGGCGAGGGTGGTGGTCAGCGAACCGGTGTGCTGCAGCAGGCTTTCGACGGTGCCGCCCTCGCCCTGCAGCACCTGGACGATTTCGCCGGAGAGCTCGTTGACGTCGTTCGGCGACAGCGCCTGGAACAGCGGCTTGAAGCCGTTGAACAGGTCGGTGAGGTCCAGGGCGGGCGTCGTGCGGTCCATGGGGATTTCCCCGCCTTCGGGCAGCTGGTCCCGGGTGCCGGCGGCGCCGCGTTCGAGGGCGATGTAGCGCTGGCCGACCAGGTTGCGGTACTTGATGACCGCGTGGACGTCGGCGGGCAGCCGCCGTCCGGAGTCGAGGGAGAACCGGACGAGCGCGCGGTTGTGGTCGCTGATCTCCAGCGACTCCACCTGGCCGACGCGGACGCCGGAGATGCGCACGTCGTCGCCGACGTTGAGCGAAGTGGCGTCCAGGAACTTCGCCGAGTACGGCTCACCCGCGCCGACGCTGGAGTTCGTGATGGAAATGGCCAGCAGGACCGTGGCGAGTGCGGTGACGGCGATGAAGATGATGCTCTTGATCAGCGGGCCGGCGACATTCCTCACTTGAGCTTCACCTCCGTGCCGCGGTAGAGCGGGCCGACGAGCACGCTGCTCCAGTCCGGGACCTGGGCCGTCGGCACCCCGATCGACGGGGCGACCAGCGTGGCCAGCAGCTGTTGTTCCTGCGGCGAGTTCGCGACGCCGAGGTCGCCCTGGCCGCCGGTGAGCAGGGGGTGCCCGGCGTTGCCGGGTGCCACCGCGGCGGTGCCCGTGGTGGGGGCGACGCCGGAGGGGTAGCAGCGCGGCTCGCCGCCGCCGGTGAACCGCGGGTCGTCCTTGCCGGGCAGGTACTTGCCGCTGTTGGTGGTCACCGCGACGTCGGCGTGCACGCCCGGTTCGTTCGTGCCCGCCCCGAGGACCTTGTCCATGGCGCCCTTCAAAGCGTTGAGCGCGCCCAGGGTGCAGGCGAAGCTCGGGGAGTACTTGGCCGCGATCTCCAGCGGCGCGCGGCTGTCGGCGGCCAGGGAGATCAGGTTGTTCCGGTTGTTGGCCAGGAAGGTGGTGACCTCCTGGGACGACGACGTCACCTGCTGGTACACCCCGGCCAGGTCCGCCTGCTTCTCCTTGACCGTGCCGAGTGTGACGGCGGAGGCGGTGAGCGCGTCCAGGAGGTCGGGGGCGATGTCGCCGTACAGGCGGGAAACCTTGGCGAGGTCACGCAGGTCCGAGGTCAGCTGCGGGACATTCGGGTTGAAGTCCTTCAGGTAGGCCGCGGCCGTGTCGATCGTCTTCCCGAGCTGCTCGCCGCGTCCCTGAAGGGCCGTCGAAACCGCGGTCAGCGTCGTCGCCAGCTTCTGCGGCTGGACCGCTTTCAGGATCGGCAGCAGATTGTCGAAGACGCGTTCCAGCTCGACCGCGTTCGCCGACCGGTCCTGCTCGATCGTGTCACCGGCCGCGAGATGCGGGCCCCGCGTTCCGTCCGGGATGGACAGCTGGACGTAGCGTTCGCCGAACAGCGTCTTCGGCACGAGCAGCGCGGAGACGTCGCGGGGGAGCATGTCCACCTTGTCCGGCTCGAGCGCAAGCGCTATCTCGGCGCCCTGCGGTGTCGCCCGGACGCCCCGGATCTCCCCGACGAGCACACCTCGGGCCTTGACCTGGCCGCCGGGGGAGAGCTGGTTGCCGATGCGGCTCGCCTTGAGCGTCACCGGGACCGTGCTGACGAAGTCCTTGTCGTACACCTTGATGGACAGCGTCACGAGGACGCCCATCACGACCAGGAACAGCACGCCCGCGGTGCGGACCCCGGCCTTGTGGCGGGTTTCGCGTCTCATCCGGCCACCTGCACGGTCGTCGTCGCGCCCCAGATCGCCAGGGACAGGAAGAAGTCGAGGACACTGATCGCGACGATCGCGGTGCGGACCGCGCGGCCCACCGCGACACCGACGCCGGCCGGGCCGCCGCTTGCGCGGAAGCCGTAGTAGCAGTGCGCCAGGACCACCACGACGCTGAACACCAGGACCTTCCCGAACGACCACAGCACGTCGCCGGGTGGCAGGAACAGCAGGAAGTAGTGGTCGTAGGTGCCCGCGGACTGGCCGAAGAACAACACGGTGACTTCCCGCGAGGCGAGGTAGCTCGACAGCAGCCCGATGGCGTAGAGCGGGATGACGGCGAGGAAGCCGGCGATCACCCGCGTCGTCACCAGGTACGGGACGCTGGGGATGCCCATGACCTCCAGCGCGTCGATCTCCTCGGAGATCCGCATCGCGCCGAGCTGCGCGGTGAAGCCGCAGCCGACGGTGGCGGACAGCGCGAGGCCACTCACCAGCGGCGCGATCTCGCGCGTGTTGAAGTAGGCGGAGACGAACCCGGCGAACGCCGCCGTGCCGACCTGGTTGAGCGCCGAGTAGCCCTGCAGGCCGACGACCGTCCCGGTGGCGACGGTCATCCCGATCATCACGCCGATCGTGCCGCCGATGACGGCGAGCGCGCCGCTGCCGAAGCTGACTTCGGCCAGCAGGCGGACGACCTCGCGCAGGTAGCGGCGCAGGGCCCGCGGCGTCCAGGCGATCGCGCGCAGGAAGAACAGGATCTGGTCGCCGAGGGTGTCGAGGAAGCCGAACCGGCGGTCGACGGCCTCGCGCACGCGGGTGCCGCGGGTGGGCACTTCCGTCGTCGTCACTTCAGCTCCCCTTGGGCGGCACGAGTTGCAGGTAGACGGTGGTCAGGATCAGGTTCAGCACGAACAGCAGCAGGAACGTGATGACCACGGACTGGTTGACCGCGTCGCCCACGCCCTTCGGGCCGCCCTTGGGGTTGAGCCCGCGGTAGGAGGCGACGACCCCGGCGACGAAACCGAAGATGAGGGCCTTGATCTCGCTGATCCAGAGGTCGGGCAGCTGGGCCAGCGCGGAGAAGCTGGCCAGGTAGGCGCCCGGGGTGCCGTGCTGCATGACCACGTTGAAGAAGTAGCCGCCGAGCACGCCGACGACGCTCACCATGCCGTTGAGGAAGACCGCGACGCCCATCGCGGCGAGCACCCGCGGCACGATCAGCCGCTGGACCGGCGAGACGCCGAGGACCTCCATGGCGTCGATCTCTTCGCGGATGGTGCGGGAGCCGAGGTCCGCGCACATCGCGCTGCCGCCCGCGCCGGCGATGAGCAACGCCGTGACGATCGGGCTGGCCTGCTGGATGATCGCGAGCACGCTCGCCGCGCCGGTGAACGACTGCGCGCCGATCTGCGTCGTCAGCGAGCCGATGTGCAGCGCGATCACCGCGCCGAACGGGATCGAGACCAGCGCCGTCGGCAGGATGGACACGCTCGCGATGAACCAGAACTGCTGGATCAGCTCGCGCACCTGGAACGGGCGCCGGAAGGTCAGCCGGACGACGTCGAGGCCCAGCCCGTAGAGCCGGCCGGTCTGCCGCAGTGCGGCCGCCCCCGGGAACGACGACGTCGTCGTCCGTTCGGCCATTCGTGTGCCTCCAGCGGTTTCGGCGGCAGGCCGAATTCACCCGAGTTGACTAAAGGGAAATGGTCCGAATGGGGTAACAATTATCGGCCATTCACGGTCTCGGGGAAACACCGTGCCGTTTCCTACTGGTCGGTACGCTAACGACGGCCTTGGCGGGAGACAAGAACTTGAGCAGGATCACGGGGTCACGGGCTGGTAACCCCCCATTTCTTGTGCGTTGCTGACAAACGGACCCGATCTTGTTGTCAGCGGAGGAGGAGAAACTCCCCTCCCGGCCGAACAGCTCGTTGACAATCTCCACCCCCGTGTCAATTCCCCCACCCGGCAAGCGTGCCAGGAGGGTCGACACGCGTGATCAGAGAGCCGACACACGTGATCAGGAGGACGACACGCCGCGAGAGCTTGGGCGGCGCCGTGTCGACCCCTCAATCACGAGTGTCGACCTCTCAATCACGAGTGTCGACCCTTCGGGCACGGTCAGGACTTGAGGGCGGCGAGGAGTTCGTAGGAGCGGACGCGGTCGGCGTGGCCGTGGACCATCGTCGTGACCATCAGCTCGTTCGCGCCGGTGTCGGCCAGGAGCTGTTCGAGTCCCTTTTGGACGGTTTCCGGCGAGCCGACGATGCTGGAGCCGAAGCGCTCGGCCAGGAACGCGCGGTCCATCTCGGTGTACGGGTACTCCGCGGCCTCTTCCGGCGTCGGCAGCGCGATCGGGCGGCCGCGGCGGAGGCTGAGGAACGTCAGGCCGCTGGGCCCGGCCAGGAAGCGGGCGCGCTCGTCCGTTTCGGCGGCGACCACGGACACGCCGAGCATCACGTACGGCTCGTCGAGCACCCCCGGCCGGAAGTTCTCCCGGTACAGCTGCACGGCCGGGATGGTGTTGTCGGCGGCGAAGTGGTGCGCGAAGGAGAACGGCAGCCCGAGCCGCCCGGCGAGCTGGGCGCTGAAGCCGCTCGAGCCGAGCAGCCACACCGGCGGCTGGTTGCCCTCGGCCACCACGGCGTTGACCCCACGTGCCTCCGAATGGGTGAAGTAGCCGATCAGCTCCTGCAGGTGCTCCGGGAAGTTCTCCGCGGACAGCCCGCCCGGACCCCGCAGCGCCAGCGCGGTGCGCTGGTCGGTGCCGGGCGCGCGGCCGATGCCGAGGTCGATCCGGCCCGGGTGGAACGCCTCCAGGGTGCCGAACTGCTCGGCGACGACCAGCGGCGCGTGGTTGGGCAGCATGATCCCGCCCGACCCGACGCGGATCCGCTCGGTGGCGTCGGCGACGTGCCCGATCAGCACGGCGGTGGCGGAGCTGGCGATGCCGGGCATGTTGTGGTGCTCGGCCAGCCAGTAGCGGTGGTAGCCCAGCCGTTCCGCGGCGCGGGCGAGGTCCAGGGTGTTGCGCAGTGTCTCGCCGACGGTGTTCCCCTCCGAAACGGGGGACAGGTCGAGCACGGACAGCGGCACGTCAGGCAGTGAGCTCACAACCGGGGTCAACGCCCCGGTGCCGCGATTGCTTCCCGCAGCGACGCCGGATCACCGCCGCACCACGTCACGACGCCGTCCGGGCGCACGAAAAGCGCGTCGGCCGACGCTTCCGGGCACTCCGCCGTGACGATCTTCACGTCCGCGCCCGCACACTCGCGCAGGTCCGCGCGGTCGGCGAAGTCGAACAGGACGGGCCGCGCCGCGCGCATGACCTCGGCCACGCGCGTGGCCCGGCCGCCGACGGTCAGCGGCAGGTCGGGGACGTACGGCAGCTCGTCGGTGTCCCGCAGCAGCCCGGCCAGGTGCCGGGTCGCCTCCGGAAGCGCGGCCAGCTCGCCGAAGAGCGTCCGCAGGGCGTCGCCGTCCTCGCCGGTCAGGCGGTCGAGGAGGGCCTGGACACGGGTCTGCGTCAACGTCCGCGCCGCGACCGGGTGCCGCTCGGCGTGGTAGCTGTCGAGCAGGGACTCCGGTGAGCGCCCGCGGACGACGGCGGCGAGCTTCCAGCCGAGGTTGACCGCGTCGAGCAGCCCGACGTTGAGCGAAGACCCACCGGCGGGGAAGAGATGCGCGGCGTCGCCTGCCAGCAGCACGCCTCCGGTCCGGTACCGCTCGGCGAGCCTCGCCGAACTCGCCGTCCGCGACAGCCAGAGCGGCTCGCCGAGCGGGAGATCGGTGCCGAGGACCCGCCGGACGGCGTCGCGGAACTCCTCGAGCGTCGGCTCGCCGGGTGGCTCCGGCGTCACCTCCCGGACGCCGGCGATCACGATGCCCGGCGTCAGCGAAGTCACCAGCACCCGGCCGCCGGGACGGCGGTTCCAGCCGCGCTCCAGTCCCGCCACCGTGGCGAAGAGGTCCACGTCCGCCCGGAAGTGCCCGAGGCGCATCAGCTCGTCGCCGGTGGTGCCGGGGAAGCCGATGCCGGCCAGCTCGCGGACGCGGCTGTGGGCGCCGTCGCAGCCGGCGACGTACCGCGGCTCGATGCGGTACTCGCCGTCCGGGCCGCGGACGGTGCCGAGGTCCACCAGTTCGTGACCGCGCCGGATTTCGGCGCCGAGCTCGGTCGCGCGCTCGGCCAGGAGGGCCTCCATCCGCGGCTGCTGCAGCATGAGCCCGCGCGGCGGCGCGTCCAACCCGGAGAAGCCGAGGGGGACCGGCCCGAACGGGAAGCCGGGGAAGGGGCCGGCGAACGTCGCCTCGGCCCGGAACCGGTCGAGGAGTCCCCGGTGGTCCAGCTGCTCGACGATCCGGCCGCCGAGCCCGTTCGCCCGCGGCCGCCGGTCCGGTTCGGTCCGCCGGTCCAGGACCACCACCTTCGCGCCGCCGAGCCGCAGCTCCGCCGCCAGCATCAGGCCCACCGGGCCCGCTCCGATCACCGCGACCTCCATGACGTCCCTCCTTCGTGTCAGTTCAAACTGACGAGAGTGTCAGGCTAGACTGACACACCATGGAAGCGGAAGAGCTTTCGGGACGCGTCTCGGAAACGGACCCGGCCGTGGCGCTGCGGGCGGTGGGCGCCCTGCACCGGCTCGCCGAGCAGGTCGAAGCGGCGGCCGTCGCGCACGCACGCGAGCGTGGCTGGTCGTGGGAGCAGATCGGCGACGCGCTCGGTGTCGCCCGGCAGTCCGTGCACGCGAAGTACGGGAAGTGAGGCCACGGTGCTCGACCGGCTGATCGCGAAGAGCCCGTTCGCCGCGGTGCTGACCGCGGCCCTGGAAGAGTCACGCCGCCGCGGCGACCGGCGGCTCGGCACGGAACACCTGCTGCTGGGCCTGCTGCACGACCCGGGCAGCGCACTCGCGCTCGGCACCGGCTTGGCCGACGCCCGCGCGGCACTGGACCGCCTGGACCGGGCGGCCCTGACAGCGCTCGGCATCGATGTGGAAGGTCTCCGCCCGGCCGAAGTTCCGTCGCGGCGCGGGAAGCTGACGCTGGGGGCGTTCACGTCCAGTGCGCGCGCGGTCGTCAACGAGGCGATCCGCGGGACGCCGCGGCCGCGTGATCCGGCGCGGTTGCTGCGGGTGCTGGTCGAGCTGACGCCGCCCGACCCGGCGGCCGATCTGCTCGCGGAACTGGGTGTCGACCGGGAAGCGGTTCGCCGACGGCTGGATTCGGCCACCTGATCGCTCGTCATTGGCTACGGTGGGCGAGCCGGGAAAAGAGAAACAGGAGGACGGGTGCCGCGTCCGGAGCGACCCTTGGATCCCAGGGACGATCTGCTTACCGAATTCGCCGCCGATCTCCGGCGTTTGCGCGAGAGCGCCGGGAATCCGACCTACCGGGAGCTCGGGCGGCGCGCGCACTACTCGGCGGGCACGCTCTCCGAAGCCGCCGGCGGGCGGAAACTCCCCAGCTTGGCCGTCACCCTGGCCTACGTCCGGGCCTGCGGCGGGGAGCCGGGGGAATGGGAAGAGCGCTGGCACGCCGTCGCCGACGAATCGCGCGGGGACGGTGCCGATTCACCGCCCGAACCACAACCCGGGGAAATTCCGCCCTATGCCGGCCTGGCCGCTTTCACCCCGGCCGACGCGGGCCGGTTCTTCGGGCGGGAACGGCTGGTCGAAAAGCTCGTCGGGCGGTTGGGAAGACAACGCTTTCTCGCCGTTCTGGGCGCGTCCGGCTCGGGCAAGTCGTCCTTGCTGCGGGCCGGCCTGCTGCCGTCGGTCAAGGGGCCCGCCGTGCTGCTCACCCCGGGCGCCCGGCCGCTGGAGGAGTGCGCGGTCAAGTTCGCCGCCGCGCTCGGCGTCGCGCCCGGCGCCCTGCTCGACGACTTCGCCGCGCACCCGCGCAACCTCGGGCTCGCCGCCCGCCGGCTGGCCGACGGCGGCGACGAGGACCTCGTGCTGGTCGTGGACCAGTTCGAGGAGGTGTTCACGCTCTGCCAGGACGACCCGGAGCGCGCGCAGTTCCTCGACGCGCTCGTCACCGCGGCCGCCGAACCGGGCAGCCGGACCCGGGTGGTGCTCGGCATCCGCACCGACTTCTACACCCACTGCGCGCGCCACGCGGACCTTGCCGACGTCCTGCAGGACGCCCAGGTCCTCGTCGGCCCGATGACCACCGAGGAGCTGCGGCAGGCGATCTCGCGACCGGCCGTCGACGCCGGGTACCGCGTCGAGAACGCCCTGGTCTCCCGGCTCGTCGCGGACGCCACCGGCCAGCCCGGCGTGCTGCCGCTGCTCTCACACGCGCTGCTGGAGACGTGGCGGCGGCGCCGCGGCACCACGCTCACCCTGACCGCGTACGAGTCGACCGGCGGCATCGAGCGGGCCATCGCGCAGACGTCCGAAGCCACCTTCGCGAAGCTGTCGGTGCGTCAGCAGCGGCTCGCGCGGCAGATCTTCCTCCGGATGACCGCGCTCGGCGAAGGCACCGAAGACACCAAGCGCCGGATCAGCCGTTCCGAGATCGACACCGAGGAAGAAGACACCGCCGTCGTGCTCGGCGAGCTGGCCGCGGCCCGGCTGGTCACCCTCGACGACACCGGCATCGAGATCACCCACGAAGCCCTCATCCGTGGCTGGCCCCGGCTGCGCGAGTGGCTCACCGAGGACCGCGAAGGGCTGCGCGTGCACCGCCAGCTCACCGAAGCGACCGACGCGTGGGAGTCCGTCGAGGAAGATCCCGGCTGGCTCTACCGCGGCACCCGGCTGGCCATCGCACGGGAGTGGGCCGCGCGGCAGGACTCCGCGCTGTCGCGGCGGGAACGGCGGTTCCTCGACGCCAGCCTCGGCGTCGAGCACGCCGAACAGGAGCGCGACCGCCGCCGCTCCCGGCGCCTGCGGCAGCTGGTCGCGTTGCTCGCGGTGCTGCTGGTCTTCGCCGTGACGGCCACCGTCTACGCCGTGCGCGCCCAGACCACGGCCACCGACCAGCGCAACAGCGCGCTCGCCCAGAAGCTGGCCGGCCAGGCGCAGGAGATGCGCGGCACCAACCCCGCGCTGGCGGCCCAGCTCGCGCTCGCCGCGTACCGCCTGGATCCGAGCCCCGAAGCCCGCAGCAGCGTGCTCATCATGTTCGCGACGCCGTACGCGACGCGGCTCACCGGGCACACCGGCCGGGTCAACACGGTCGCGCTCCGCCCGGACGGGCAGGTCCTCGCCACGGCCAGCTGGGACGGCACGGCCCGGCTCTGGGACGTCCACGACCAGCACCACCCGGTGCCGCTGGGTGTTCTCGCCGGGCACGCCGGCAACGTCAACAACGTCGCCTTCTCGGCCGACGGCCGGACGGTCGCCACCGCGGGCTTCGACGGCACCGTCCGCGTCTGGGACGTCTCCGACCCGGCCCGGCCGGGTCCGGGCGTGGTCGTCGAACGCCACTCGGGCAAGTCCTACGCCGTCGCCTTCAGCCCGGCCGGGCCGCTGCTGGCGACCGCCGACGTCGCCGGCACGATCCGGCTGTACGACACCGCCGACGCCGCCCGCCCGCGGCCGGTGGGGGAGCTGACGGGGCACACCTCGTACGTCAACAACCTCGCCTTCAGCGCCGACGGCCGGCTGCTCGCCTCCGCGTCGGCCGACAAGACCGCGCGCGTCTGGGACGTCGCTTCGCGGCGTCAGCTCGGTATCGCGGCCGGGCACACCGACGTCGTGCACTCGGTCGCGTTCAACCCCGGCGGGAACACCCTCGCGACGGCGAGCCAGGACCAGACCGCGCGGCTGTGGGACATCACCGACCCGGCCCACCCGGCGCAGCTTTCCGTGCTCACCGCGCACAAGGCGATCGTGCGCTCGGTCGCGTTCACCGCCGACGGGCACACCCTCGCCACCACCGGTTTCGACCGCACCGCCCGGCTCTGGGACGTCGCCGATCCGCGGAAACCGCGCCAGCTGGCGTCACTGGCCGGGCAGACCGGCGCGGTCGTCTCGGCGGTGTTCACCCACGACGGCCGCACCCTCGCCACGGCGAGCGACGACCAGACCGCCCGGCTGTGGGACCTGCCGGGGCCGGCGGTCCCCGTGCACACGGCCAAGACGTGCCACGCCGCCTTCCGCCCGGACGGCAAGCTGCTCGCCACCGGCGGCTACGACCAGGTCGTGCGGCTGCGCGACCTGGCCGTAGCGGGCTCGCCGCGCCCCCTCGCCACGATCGGCGGCTTCGACGACCCGGTCTGCGGCGTCGCGATCAGCCCGGACGGCCGGACGCTGGCCACCGGCAGCTGGGACCACACGATGACGCTGCGGGACATCACCGACCCGGCCCACCCGGGGCCGCCGGTGGTGTTCAACCGGTCCCACGACGACATCGACGCGGTCGCGTTCAGCCCGGACGGCCGGATCCTCGCGACCGCGGGCGACGGGCACACGGTCCGGCTCTGGGACCTCGCCGACCGCACCCGGCCGGTCGAGATCGCCAAGCTCGAGGGCCACGCCGACGACGTCCACGCGCTCGCCTTCAGCCCCGACGGCCGCACCCTCGCCAGCGCGAGCTGGGACCACACCGCCCGGCTCTGGGACGTCTCGGCGCCCCGGGCCCCGCGGCCGCTCGCGAAACTCGAAGGGCACACCGACACGATCTTCTCGATCGCCTTCAGCCCCGACGGCGGGAAGGTCGCCACCGGAAGCGCCGACCGCACGGTCCGCGTCTGGGACGTCACCGCCCCCGCCGCGGCGCACGCGGTGGCGGTGCTGACGGGGCACACGGACAACGTCATGGGAGTGTCCTTCAGCGGCGACGGCCGGACCCTGGCGTCCGGCAGCTACGACCGCACGGTCCGGCTGTGGGACGCCACCCGCTTCGAGCCGTACGCGGTCCTGCTCGAGGAAATGGACCGCGTCTACGACGTCCGGTACGCCCCGGACGGCCACACGTTGGTGAGCGCGGTCGCGGACGGGACGGTACGGTTGTCGGAAACCGATCCTGACCGGGCGGCCGAACGAATCTGCGCGGTGACGTCACCCGAGATCACGGAAGCCGAGTGGACGGCGAGCCTCCCCGGCCTCGGCTACACCCCACCCTGCCCCTGAAGTTGTTCGGCGTTGTTGTTCGGTGCCGCCGCGCGGACACCGAACAACGTTTGTCCACTAGACATGCGGTCAGACGTTCACTTCGCCGGGGGTCTGAAGGGCTCCTTCCAGGGCACGGGAACCCGCCCCCCGCCCCTCGAAGGAGCCCTTCAGCATTTCGTGGTTCCGCGATCGGCACTCCGGCGGAAAACATCCCCCGCCCTCCCTGGGGGGCGGCCCCGCTTCCAGCGTATCGGGCGCGCCTGACGAAAAGCCGGAAAACCGCGGCCGAGGCCGGAGTTGTCCACAACACGGCCGGCCTGTGGACAACCCACCTCAAGCCGTCGGGATCCAGTCCGGGTCCGAGGCCAGGACCGTCAGCTGCTGCGTAGCCCGGGTCAGCGCCACGTACAGCACCCGGCGGCCCGTCGTCGACTCGCTGATCAGATCCACCGGCTCCACCAGCACCACCGCGTCGTACTCCAGGCCTTTCGAATCCAGGCTGCCCACGACCTTCAGCCGCTCGTCCGCCTGGCCCGACAGCCAGCCCCCGACCTCCGGCACCCGGTCCATCGCCGTGATCACGCCGACCGTGCCTTCGACCGCGCCCAGCAGCTCCTTCACCGCCGCCTGCGTCGCCGCCGCCAGGCCGGTTGCCTCCACCGGGCGGACCTCCGGCGCCACCCCGGTGCGACGGACCGCCACCGGCAGATCGCCGGCTTCGGCGTGCCCGGCCACCACCTTCGCCGCCAGGTCGAAGATCTCCGCCGAGTTCCGGTAGTTCGTCCGCAGCGTGAACCGCCGCCGGGCCGTCTTCACCCCGAACGCCTGGTCGCGCGCCGAAGCCGCCTCCGCCGGGTCCGGCCAGGAGCTCTGCACCGGGTCGCCGACCACCGTCCAGCTCGCGTACTTCCCGCGCCGGCCCACCATCCGCCACTGCATCGGCGAAAGGTCCTGCGACTCGTCGACGACCACGTGCGAGTACTCGTCGTAGTGCTCCGGCCGCGTCGGCGTGCCGCCGGACCGCTCCGGTTCGACCTCGATCATCTGGCGCCGCTTGCGCTTCGGCGGCGGCCCGATCAGCACCCGCAGCTCGTCCAGCAACGCCACGTCCGCGATCGACCAGCCCCGCGACCGGTCCGCGAAGTCCGCGGCCAGCATCGAGATCTCCTGCCGGTTCAGCACGCCCTTCGCCACCGAAGCCAGCCGCTTCTCTTCGCCCAGCCACTTCAGGATCTGCGCCGGGTACAGCACCGGCCACCACACCACCAGGAACCGGTGGAAGTCGATCCGCTCGCCGAGGTCGGTGATCAGCTCGGCGCGGTCGAGCTGCTTGCCGTCGGCCTTCGCGTACTCCTCGGCCTTCGCCGCCAGCGCGTCGAGCAGCAGCTCGGCCGCCCGGATCCGCGACCGGTTCGGCGGCGCGCCCTGCGTGTGGGCCTTGCGGCGCACCTTCTCCAGGTCGCGCGCCGACAGCTTCAGCACTTCGCCGCGGTAGACGATCCGCATCTCTTCCGGCGCGCCCGGCGGCGTGTCGCGCAGCGCCCGCAGCAGCACCTTCCGCATCCGCAGTGACCCCTTGACGGCGGCGAGCGGCGCCGCGTCCTGGCGCGTCGCCTCCAGGCCGTCGAGGACCTCGCCGAGCGCCCGCAGCTCGACGTTCGTTTCCCCCATCGAGGGGAGAACGCGCGAGATGTAGCTGGTGAACACGCCCGACGGCCCGATCACGAGCACGCCGGCCCCGCCGAGCTGGCGGCGGTAGCGGTACAGCAGGTAGGCGGCGCGGTGCAGCGCGACGGCCGTCTTGCCGGTGCCTGGCCCGCCGGTGATCTCGGTGACCCCGCGCCACGGCGCCCGGATCACCTCGTCCTGCTCCTTCTGGATGGTCGCGACGATGTCGCGCATCTTCTCGCCGCGCGAGCGCCCCAGCGCGGCCATCAGCGCGCCTTCGCCGACGATCTGCATGTCCTCGGGCACGGCGTCGGCGATCAGGACGTCGTCGTCGACGTCCAGGACGTTCTGGCCCGAGCAGCGGATCACGCGCCGCCGCACGACGTCCATCGGTTCTTCGGCGGTGGCCTGGTAGAACGCCGCCGCGGCCGGCGCGCGCCAGTCCGTGACGAGGTTGTCGAACTCGGCGTCGCGGATGCCCAGCCTGCCGACGTAGGTGCGTTCTCCCTCGCGGTCGTCGAGCCTGCCGAAGACGAGCCCCTCGTACTCGGCGTCGAGCGACTGGAGCGTCTGGTTGGCGTGGTAGACCATCATGTCGCGCTCGAACAGCATCGACGCCTGCTCGAAGATCGCCTCGCGCTGCGCCCCTTGGCCGATTTCGTAGCCCTTGGTGCGCATGGCCTCGGCTTGGGCACGCAGTTCGTCCAGACGGGTGTACACGCGATCGACGTGGGCTTGTTCGATGGCGATCTCGGCCCGTCTGACCCGAGGTTCCGACACGCATGGCTCCTTGACAGCTTCTGGATCGCCTCCGAGGGCGAAGAACGACTCTACGCGTTGGCTCCGGCGGGGACACCAATGTCCCGGTCATGTGTGGCGCGCGCCGTCCCCCCACAATCGGGGGGTGACGAGGATCGTGGCCGGGACGGCGGGCGGGCGGCGGCTCAAGGTGCCGCCGAAGGGCACCCGGCCGACGTCGGAACGCGTGCGGGAAGCCCTGTTCAACGCCCTGGAGACGGCGGGCGAGCTGGCCGGCGCGCACGTCCTCGACCTCTACGCCGGGTCCGGCGCCCTCGGTCTCGAAGCGCTGTCCCGCGGCGCGGCGGACGCCCTGTTCGTGGAGTCCGACCGGCGCGCGGTGGACGTCCTGCGCGGCAACGTCGCGGCGCTGGGGCTGGGCGGCACGGTCCGGGCCGGGCAGGTCGAGGCGGTGGTCGCCGCGCCCGCGCCCGCTCCGTTCGACCTCGTCCTCGCCGACCCGCCGTACGCCGTCGGCGCGGCCGCGCTCGGCTCGGTGCTCGCCGCGCTGGCGGCGGGCGGCTGGCTGGGCGGGAGCGCGCTGGTGGTGATCGAGCGGGCGGCCCGCGACGGCTCGCCCGAGTGGCCGCCGGGCTTCGAGCCCTCGCGCGAAAAGAAGTACGGCGACACGGCCGTTTTCTGGGCCGAATACGCGCCTGTGGCGTGAGCCACGCGGCGGGGACCGGGTTCGGCACGGTAGCGTCCGCGCCATGCGGCGTGCGGTCTGTCCCGGTTCCTACGATCCGGCCACCAACGGGCACCTCGACATCATCGAGCGGGCGAGCCGCCTGTTCGACGAGGTCGTCGTCGCGGTGGGGGTGAACAAGAGCAAGAAGGGCCTCTTCGAGATCGAGGAGCGCCTGGAGATGCTGCGCGAGATCACCGGGAAGCTGCCGAACGTGCGGGTCGACTCGTGGGAGGGCCTGCTGGTCGACTACTGCCGCGACCACGGCATCGTGGCGGTCGCCAAGGGCCTGCGCTCGGTCAGCGACTTCGACTACGAGCTGCAGATGGCGCAGATGAACCGCGAGCTCACCGGCGTCGAAACGCTGCTGATGGCGAACAACCCGGCGTACGGGTTCGTGTCCAGCTCGCTGGTCAAGGAGGTCGCCGCGCTCGGCGGCGACATCGAGCACCTCGTGCCGCCGATCGTCTACGAGCGGCTCTCGGCGAAGTTCCCGAAGCTCGGGCGCTGACCCTCCACACGGGACGCCGGGTTGTCCGGTTCCCGTCGTTCGGCCCCCTTCCTTCGTCGGGACTTGCGTCCGGCCGGGCCGGAGTTCACGTTCCCGTCCCCCGATGATCATCCGATCGGGTTACGGTCCGAAAATGACCAACTACCGATCACGCCTGGTCGCTGTCCTCTTCGCGCTCCTGGCCACGCTGTTCGCCGGTGTCACCGCCGCCGAAGCGGTGACGGCGGCACCCGCTGTCGCCGCCCAGAACGCCTGCGGGAACCTCTCGGGCTTCTCGCACACGACGCTTTCGGCGCTCCCGGCCGAAGCGACGACGACGTACAACCTGATCCAGAAGGGCGGCCCGTTCCCGTACCCGAAGAACGACGGCGTCGTCTTCGACAACCGGGAAGGCGTCCTCCCGGCCTGCGCGTCGGGCTACTACCACGAGTACACGGTGCCGACGCCGGGCTCGAGCACCCGCGGCACGCGCCGCATCGTGACGGGCAGCGCCGGCGAGTACTTCTACACCGGCGACCACTACGCGACGTTCAAGGTCATCGACGTCGGCGGCGGTTCGACGCACACCTGTGGCGACCTGTCGGGCCTGGCGAAGATCGGCTACTCCCAGCTGTCGTCGGCGGCTCGCACAGTCGTCGACAACGTCCGGAGCGGCGCTTCGACCGGCACGACGTACGAGAACCGGGAAGGCGTGCTGCCGTCCTGCGCGTCCGGGTACTATCAGCTGTTCGCCGTCGGCACGAACGACCGCGTCATCTCCGGCAAGGCGGGCGAGCTGGCCTACACGCCCGACCACTACGCGACCTTCAAGCGGATCGACCTGAATTCCTGATCTTGCGACCGGCCCCGGGCGCTTCCGCCGGAGGGACACGCCCGGCGCCGGTCGCGTTCACCGCTTCGGCGCCGGATGAGGGCAGACTGGTTCCCAGCGACAGGGGATTGGAGTGGCCGTGTACCGGGTTTTCGAGGCGCTCGACGAGCTCGTCACCATCGTCGAGGAGGCGCGCGGCGTCCCGATGACGTCCAGCTGCGTGGTGCCCCGCGGCGACGTGCTCGAACTCCTCGACGACGTGCGCGACGCGCTGCCGGCGGAGATCGACGACGCCCAGGACGTCCTCGACAAGCGCGACGACCTGATCCACGCCGCCCGCAAGGAGGCGAGCGAGACGGTCGTCGGCGCGAACGCCGAGGCCGAGCGCGCGATCGCCGACGCCACCGACGAAGCCGAGCGCATCCTCGCCGACGCGCGCGCCCGCGCTGAGCAGATGCTCGCCGACGCGCACGACCAGGCCGACCGCACGGTCGCGGCGGGCCAGGCCGAGTACCAGAACCTGACCGACCGCTCACGCGGGGAGTCCGAGCGCATGATCCAGGCCGGCCGCGACGCGTACGACCGCGCGATCGACGAAGGCCGCGCGGAGCAGGCCCGCCTGGTGGCGCAGACGGAGGTCGTCCAGGCGGCCCACGCCGAGTCGGCCCGCATCGTCGACGAGGCCCACGCGGAGGCCGACCGCCAGCGTGCGGACTGCGACGCCTACGTCGACGGCAAGCTGGCGGAGTTCTCGGAGCTGCTGGCGACCACACTGCGAACGGTCGATTCGGGCCGCAACCACCTGCGCTCCCCGGCAAACCTGCCCAGCTCAGGCGGCCGCCCGACCCTGTACGACTACCAGGTGTGACACGAATCTCGCCGGCTTGGCCGGCTCTCCCTCGGCTCGCCGGAGGTCTTGAATGACTCATTCAGGACCTCCGAAGACCTGAATGAGTCATTCAAGACACCGCGGCGGCACCACCCCCGCGCCCGCCGGCACCGAGGCTGCGAGGGTCCAGCTCAAAAGGGGTGGCGACCAGTGCGTACCCTGGACTGGATGTCCGAGAACAAGACCCCCCAGCTCGACGACCGCAGCCCCTGGGTGATCGACACCCGTGAGCTCGGCCGTCACGCCGGCCTGAGCCGCGCCGTCCAGCGCAGCGTGCCGGTGGAGACGCCCCTAGGCGTCCCCGATGTCATCACCATCGAAGCCGGCTCCGAGCTGGAACTCGACCTGCTGCTCGAGTCCGTCGTCGAAGGCGTGCTGGTCAGCGGCACCGCGAAGGCCATCGCGAAGGGTGCCTGCGCGCGTTGCCTCGACCCGCTCACCGAGAAGGTCGAGGTCGAGGTCCAGGAGCTGTTCGCCTACCCGGGGTCGGCCACCGAGGAGACCACCGACGAGGACGAGATCCCCCGGCTGGTCGACGACCGGATCGACCTCGAACCCATTGTCCGCGACGCCGTCGTGCTGGCCCTGCCGCTGGCCCCGCTGTGCACCGAAGACTGCGCCGGCCTCTGCATCGAGTGCGGCGTCAAGTGGGCCGATCTCGAGCCCGGACACGGGCATGAGAAGATAGACCCTCGGTGGGCCGCACTGGTCGAGCGCTTCGACGAGAACGCGGGCGAAACGCCTGCGCAAGGGCCCAGCTGAAAAGAGCAAGCCTGACGAGCGTCCAGCTCGATCCGGTGAGAAAGTTCGCTCGCACCGCGAGCAGACCGTCATAAGGAGATCTACTCGTGGCCGTCCCGAAGCGGAAGATGTCGCGATCCAACACGCGCTCCCGCCGCAGTCAGTGGAAGGCGGCTCCGGTGCAGCTGGTGCCCTGCTCCAACCGCGCCTGCAAGCAGCCGAAGCTCCAGCACATCGCGTGCCCGTCGTGCGGCCAGCACAACGGCCGCCAGGTCGTCGAGCCCGCCTGATCGGGTAGCCGACATGGGGGGCAAGACGCCCGGGGGACCACCAGCCGATCCGGCGCCGTTGCTCGAAGCGCTCGGGGTCACACTCGACCCCGAGCTGCTCCGGCTTTCGCTGACGCACCGTTCGTACGCGTACGAAAACGGGGGTCTGCCGCCGAACGAGCGGCTGGAGTTCCTCGGTGACGCCGTGCTCGGCCTCGTCGTCACCGATCACCTGTACACCACGCATCCCGATCTGCCCGAAGGTCAGCTCGCGAAGCTTCGCGCCAGTGTCGTCAACATGCACGCACTGGCGCGGGTGGCGCGCGGGCTCGGCGACGGCGGTCTCGGGGCACACCTGCTGCTGGGCAAGGGCGAAGAGCTCACCGGCGGCCGGGACAAGGCGAGCATCCTCGCCGACGGCCTGGAAGCGGTGATCGGTGCCGTCTATCTCGCGCACGGCATCGAGATCGCGCGCAAGCTCGTGCACCACCTCTTCGACGGCCTGCTCGCCGAAGCGCCGCTGCGCGGGGCCGGGCTCGACTGGAAGACGAGCCTGCAGGAGCTGACCGCGTCGGCCGGTCTCGGCGTGCCCGAGTACAAGGTCGAGGACACCGGGCCGGACCACCGCAAGGAGTTCACGGCCACGGTGCTCGTCGCCGGCCGTCCGCTCGGCGACGGCACCGGGTCGACGAAGAAGGAAGCGGAGCAGAAGGCCGCCGAGACGGCCTGGCGCTCGCTGTCCGCCGAACTCGACGCGAAGAAGAAGGCCGATCCCGAGTCCTGATCAGCGGGAACCTCCGTTGACGTTTCGCCGGACCGCTCAGTAGCGTGTGGACATCCGCCGCCCGGTGCTCACTGAGAGGTTTGGCGGATGCGTCTGTTCTTCGTTCCCCTGATCGCGGCGGCGCTCGTCGTCGTGCCCGGACCGCCGGCGTCGGCCGCGCAGATCCGGGTGACTTCGCTTTCGGCGCTGCAGTCCGCGCTGGACAAGGCGAACCCGGGTGACACGATCGCCTTGGCCGACGGCTCCTACTCCGCGGGCTCGACGCTGACGATCAAGCGGTCCGGCGCCACGTCGGCGCCGGTCACGGTCACCGCCGAGCACGTCGGCAAGGCGACGATCACCGGCTCGAAGACGTTCGCCTTCGCGAGCGGCGTCTCGAACGTCGTGCTGCAGGGCTTCAAGTTCCGCAACGGCGCGTCGCTGAGCGTTCCCGCCGGTGCGTCGCACAACCGCTTGTCCCGCAACGACTTCCAGCTCACGAGCGACGGCAACTGGGTCACGGTGAACGGCGACGACACCGAGGTCGACCGCAACGTCTTCCAGAACCGCACCAGCCAGGGCGTGTTCCTGCAGGTCCTCGGGCCGTCCGACGCCATGGCGCAGCGCGTCCACGTGCACCACAACTACTTCTACAACCACCAGTTCTCGGGGTCGAACGGCGGCGAGTCGATCCGGCTCGGGCTGAGCAACCACCAGTCGTACGCGGCGCACGCCGTGCTGGAGTACAACCTCTTCGAGAAGGCCGACGGCGACAGCGAGGCGATCTCCGTCAAGTCGTCGGACAACGTGGTGCGCTACAACACGATCCGCGACAGCCGGGGCTACATCGTGCTGCGCCACGGCAACCGCAGCGTGGTCGAGGGCAATCTGCTGTTCGGTTCGGGCATCCGCTTCCACGGGAACGACCACAAGATCGTCAACAATTACGTGGCCAACAGCGGCGACCGCGCGATCGTGTTCGGCTCCGGCAACGAAGCCGACAGCGGGCCGACGAGCAAGCTGCACGACCGGCCGGACCGCGTGACGGTCGCCTACAACACGGTGCTGGGTTCCCACAGCGTCATCGACGGCGACGGCGGCGACTTCAAGCCGAAGGACTGCGTGGTCGCGAACAACATCGTGAAGGGCACCTCCGGCACGCTCGTGACGATGCCGAGCGGGTCGACGGTCAAGTACGAGGGCAACATCACCTTCGGCGGCACGGCGGGGATTCCGTCGCGGAACGTCGACCCCAAGCTGGTCGAGGACGCCGCCGGGCTCTACCGGCTGGCGTCCGGCAGCCCGGCGATCGACGCGGGTGCCGGGTCGTACTCGTACGCCGCGAAGGACTTCGACCTGCAGGCCCGCACCGGCACCTTCGACGTCGGCGCGGACGAGTACTTCGCTTCCGGCGCGACGCGGGTCCCGCTGACGAAGGCGGACGTCGGCCCCTCTGCCCCGTAGCAGCGCCTTTTCGAGAAGTGTCGTACCCGGCGGGCACAATGGCGGTATGCCCGAACTCCCCGAGGTCGAAGTCGTCCGCCTGGGCCTGCAGGTGCACATCGCGGGCCGGACCATCCGCGAGGCGGAGGTCCTGCACCCGCGCGCCATCCGCCGGCACGCGCTCGGCGCGGAGGACTTCACGCAGCGGCTCACCGGCACCCGCGTCGAGGCGGCGCGGCGCCGCGGCAAGTACCTGTGGCTCGAGCTGTCCGACAAGGAGGCGCTGCTGGCCCACCTCGGCATGAGCGGGCAGATGCTCGTCCAGCCGGAGGACGCGCCGGACGAGAAGCACCTGCGGGTGCGGCTGCGCTTCGACGACGACGGGCCGGAGCTGCGCTTCGTCGACCAGCGGACGTTCGGCGGCCTGGCGCTCGACGACCTGCACGACGTCGGCGACGACGTGCTGCTGCCGGACACGATCGCGCACATCGCGCGTGACCCGATGGACCCGGCGTTCGACCTCGACGCGGCCGTGCGCGCGCTGCGCTCCCGGCGCACCGAGGTCAAGCGGGCGCTGCTGGACCAGACGCTGGTTTCGGGCATCGGCAACATCTACGCCGACGAAGCGCTGTGGCGCGCTCGCCTGCACTGGTCCCGGCCGACCGAAAAGCTGACCACGGCGAAGGGGCGCGAGCTGCTGTCGGCGGCGTCGGACGTGATGAACGCGGCACTGGGCGCGGGCGGCACGTCGTTCGACGCGTTGTACGTCAACGTCAACGGGCAGTCGGGGTACTTCGACCGGTCCTTGGACGCGTACGGCCAGGAGGGCATGCCGTGCTCCCGGTGCGGCACGGCGATCCGGCGGGAGCCGTTCATGAACCGTTCGTCGTTCTCGTGTCCACGCTGCCAGCCGCGGCCGAGGGCGAACTCGCGTTGATAAATGGTGTTCGCCTTTCAGCTAGGATGAATACGCCTGGTAGCTGAGGGAGTGCATCGTGGTCAAGGAGCCCGGCAAGTCGACGCTGGCCGACAAGATCGACCGGCTGTTCCACGTGGTCCGCAGGCCCGATCGGGAGCCGTACAGCAACGAAGAGGTCGCGAAGGCCTGCCGTGAGGCCACCGGCGAAAGCTTTTCGACGACCTACCTGTGGCAGCTGCGCACGGGCCGCCGGGACAACCCGACCAAGCGCCACCTCGAAGCACTGGCGCAGTTCTTCGGAGTGCCTCCGGCATACTTCTTCGACGACGAGCAGAGCACGAAGATCGCCGAAGAACTGGCCTTGCTGGGCGCGCTGCGCGACGCCGGCGTCCGGGACCTCGCCTTGCGCGCGGTGACCCTGTCGGCCGACGGTCTCGACACGATCAGCGACATGATCGACGCCATCGCCCGGAGGGAGGCCGGTCGCGGCGGGGCGAAGAAGGAGAACTGAGGTGGCGGCACGCTGCCGGCGAACAACGCCCCGGCCTTTCGCGGCAGTGGGGCGGAACCGGGCCGATCCCGCGGCGGGCAGGGGACCAAGCGCGGCGAGTCCGCGCGCTACCTCCGTGCGGCTTTTCTCGGCCCCGCCGCGTATCCCCGCGGCGCCCGCCGCGTTGAACCGGCCGGGGCCGTTCGGCCGACGCGTGGTGAGGGAGTTCTGAAGTGGCGCGACCATCGTGGCGGCGGCGATCGAGCCGCACGCTGTGGGAGCGGGCGCGTCAGGTCGCCGACGGCGTCAGCCTGCCCGAACCCTTCGATGCCGAGGCGTTCGTCGCCGGCCTGGCCGCCGAACGCGGCCGCCCCATCGAACTGATGCCTGTCAGCGCTCCCGAGGGCGCGCCGTGCGGGTTGCTGATGAGCACCGAACGCGCCGACTACATCCTCTACCCGGCGAACACGACCGCGCTGCACCGGCGGCACATCCTGCTGCACGAGGTCGGGCACCTGCTCTGCGGCCACACCGGCGCCGACGCCGGCGCCGACGGTGTGGCCATCGACGCCGCGGCCGGGCGGCAGCTGATGCCGCACCTTTCGCCCGAGCTCGTCCGGCGGGTGCTCGGCCGCACCACCTACACCGAGGTCGAGGAACGCGAAGCCGAGCTGGTCGCGAGCCTGCTCGCGCAACGCGTCGTACGGCCCGAAGAACCGCGCGAACCCGGGCCCGGCGTCCCGGACGGCGTACGGCGCTTCGACTCGGTGTTCGGCGGCCGGACTCGCCGTCGTTCGCCGTGATCGAGACGCTGGCCTACCACCTGTGCGTGGTGGGCTTCGCCGGGTTCGGGTACAAGCTGATCGAGGCCCGGCACAGTCAGCCCGCGCGCACGATGTGGCTCCTGGCCGGGTTCGGCATCTGCATCGCCACCGGCATCCTGGTGTTGACGCCGGCGATGGCGGCCCTGGCCGGCCCGGGCCCGGTGGCCGAGTGGGTGCTGACCCTGGCCGGTGACGAGCTGAAGCTGGCGGCGATCGGCTTCGCCGTCGCTTTCACGCAGTCGATGTGGCGGGGCGAACGCGCGAGGCCGGTGCCGCACGCGTTGTTCACCGGAGCGACGATGGTGCTGCTCGCGGTGTTTTTCGCGCTGTCCGAACCGAAGCGCGTCGGCGACGACACGCTGTTCTCGCCCGGCACGGTGCCGTTCGCCCTCGCCGACAAGGTCCTGTTCCTGCTCTACAGCCTGGTCAGCCTCGGCCTGCTGTTCGCGGTGTTCGTCCGCAGCGCGTGGCACGCGGAGCCGGGGCCGCTGCGCGCCGGGCTGTGGCTGCTGGTCGCCGGGGTGGGCACGGCTTTCGTGTGGACGTTCTGGGACGTCGACGACGTCCGGCAGCTTGCCGCGACCGCCCGCATCGGCGCCCGTGAGGACCTGCCGTCGTCCGTGCTCGCCGCGGCGACGATCGGTTTCGTCGCCACCGGGGCGACGCTCAGCGCGTGGTCGCCGGCGGTCTCGTCGGTGCTCGGCCGGGTCCGCGCGTACCGCGCCTACCGCCGCATCGAGCCACTGTGGACGGCATTGCGCGCGGCGGTGCCGGGCATCGCGCTCGATCCGGGCCGCGAGCTGGCGGGTGGCGCGGAGTTCGCGCTGTACCGCCGGGTCATCGAAATCCGCGACGGCCACCTCGCCCTGCGAGCCCACTTCGACCCCGGCCTCCCCGCTCGCGCGGCGGCCGCGGCGCGCGGCGCGGGGGTTCGCGAAGCCGACGTGGCGGCCACGGTGGAAGCCGTGACCCTGGCGGCGGCGATCGAAGCGGGCCGGGCGGGACGGCGGTTCGAGCCGGGGGAGCCGCCCCCGGACCCGTTGCCGGACGCGGACGTCGAGACGGAAGCGGCCTGGCTGGTCCGGGTCAGCCGGGCCTGGCGGCGCGAGACGGTGGTCGAGAGGGTGCGGGCCGCCGCCTCCGCAGCTCCCCAGGTCTCAAGTCCGTGAATGGCACATTGAGGGACGTAGAGTCCCTCAATGTGCCATTCACGGCACTTCAAGCCGGCGCGGTGCCGTCAGCGTGGGTAGCGGGCGCCGTTGACCGTCACCCTCAGCGTGTACAGCGAACTCGACGCCGTGATGAACAGCTCGTTCCCCCGTGCGCCGCCGAACGTGAAGTTCGAGCAGATCTCCGGGATCAGGAGCTTGCCGATCCGGGTTCCGTCGGGGGCGAAGCAGTGCAGGCCGTCGTGGGCCGCGGCCCAGACCTGGCCTTCGCTGTCGACGCGGACTCCGTCGAAGCCGCCCTTGTCGCTCGTCGCGAAGATCTCGCCGCCCGTCAGCGTGCCGTTTTCGCGGACGCCGAACACGCGGAGGTGGCTCGGGTCCTGCCGGGTGTCGGCGATGTACAGCAGTGACTCGTCGGCCGAAAACGCCAGCCCGTTCGGGCGCGAGAAGTCGTCGGCGACGATCCGCACCTCGCCCGACGGGTCGACGCGGTACACGTGACACCCGCCGATCTCGCTCTCCGCGCGGTAGCCCTCGTAGTCGCTGTCGATGCCGTAGCTCGGGTCGGTGAACCAGATCGACCCGTCCGAGTGCTCGACGACGTCGTTCGGGCTGTTCAACCGCTTTCCCTGATACGCGTCGGCCAGCACCGTGATCGAGCCGTCGTGCTCGGTGCGCGTCACCCGGCGGAGGCCCTGCTCGCAGCTGACCAGGCGTCCCCGGCGGTCAGCTGTGTGGCCGTTCGCGTAGTTCGACGGCTGCCGGAACACCCCGACCCGGCCGGTCGTCTCGTCCCAGCGCAGCGTGCGGTCGTTCGGGATGTCGCTGAACACCAGGTACCGGCCGGCCGGGAAGTACACCGGTCCCTCGGTCCAGCGGCAGCCGGTGTGCAGGCGCTGCATCCACTCGTCGCCGTTGACGCGTGCGAAGCGCTCGTCGAGCACCTGAAAGTCCGTCTTCACCAGATCCATCGCCCACTCCTCAACCAGATTCTGTGCAGAGCATGCCTGATGAACGGCCCTCTGCCGTGCGCACTACTGTGCAATGCGTGGTACCGTCCCATGCGTAAGACTGGAGGGTGCAGTGGAGATCAGTCAGCTGCTCAAGGGTGTGCTCGATCTCGCCGTCCTCGCGGTGCTCCGCGAGGAGGACGGCTACGGGTACGACGTCCTGCGAAGACTCAGGAGCGCCGGCCTGGACGAGGTGGGGGACGCGTCGGTGTACGGGACGTTGCGCAGGCTGTACAAGGCCGGCTTGCTCACCTCGTACGTGGTGCCCAGCGAGGAGGGGCCCCACCGCAAGTACTACAGCCTGAACGAGCCGGGCCGCGCGCGCCTGGCGGAGTCCGGCAAAACCTGGCAGAGCTTCGCTTCGACGATGAACGTGCTTTTGGGAGAGGCAGCATGAGCGACAAGCCGACCGCCGTGCGGGTTTATCTGGCGCGGGTCCGCACCGCGCTCGCCGACCTGCCCGCGAGCGAGGTCGAGGAGATCCTCGAGGACGTCCGCCCGCATCTGGCGGAGCTGGAGGCCGAGCTGGGGGAGGGCGCCCGCGTCGAGGCCCTGATCGAACGGCTCGGCACGCCCGAAAGCTACGCCGCCGAGCTGCGCGCGTCCGGCGGGTACCCGCCGGAAGGGGAGGGCACGACGCAGGTGATCGCGGCGACCGCGCCCGGCCTGGCGAAACCGCGGATCGCGTTGTGGGGCCTTTTGGTGAGCGCGCTGGCTCTCGCGCTGCTCGCGTTCGGCGTCGCGGCCGCCGGCCGGGTCGAGGTCCTGGCGGGCCTGCTGCTGGTGGCGCCGGTGTTCGCCGTCAGCCTGGTGCTGATGCTGCGTGGCGGTGTCGCGCCGGTGCTGGCGCTGCCGGAGGTGGCGTGGCTGCGTGCTGCGCTGGCCAAGGGGCGCGAGCAGGACGAGGCCGGCAAGCTGCTGCGCTACCTCGCTTCGCTGAAGCCGGCGTGGTGGGTGCTGTGCGCGTTGGCGCTGATCGCGTTCGGGCTGCTGCTCATGGTGCGGCAGCGGAGCGCGGTGCTGCTGGTGCCGTTCCTGCTCCTGGTGGGGGCCGCGATCGTGTGGGCCGGTCCGCGGGTGCGCCGCGACCGGCGGCTGCTGTGGCTGGCCGTGCCGGTTTCGGCGTTCGCCGTCGGGAGCGTGCTCGGCGGGTTCGGTGCCGTGGCGGACCTCCTCCCCCGCGACCGGACCTACGTCGGCTCGCCGTCCTATTACCCGGCGGAAGACCACTACGGCAACGACCAGCTGAACTACGGCGGCCGCTCGATCGAGAACGTCTACGCCTTCGACGGTGAAGGCAAGCCGCTGACCGAGGTCTACCTCTACGACGAAGAGGGCAGGCCGATCACGCTGACCCGCTACGGCTGTGAGCGCGCGAGCGGCAGCTGGCAGAAGATCGGCGCGGACAACCGGTTCCCCCGGCCGAAGATCGAGCAGGGCGTCACCGACGACCAGGGCAACTACAACGGCTACAACGGCTACCGCGCGGCGTGCCGTGAGGACGCGGGTGTGCCGTTCAGCGCCGCGATCCCGAAGGTGACGGTGCCGTCGTCCACGCCGGCACCGGCCTCGCCGACGCCGACGAGGTAAGCGAGGGGAACGGACGCCAGGAGTGGAGGCCTGGGGCCGCTCCTGGCGTTCACCCGATCCGAACGTCCGCGAAACGTCGCGCGAACGCGGGCGTGTTGAGCTGTGTGGGTGCCGTCACTCACGGAGGTCGGGGCGGACGTCTTCGCCCCGCGCACACGGGTCGTCCACGGGTACGAGCGCGCCTACCGGATGGCCGGGCGCGGACCGGCTCTGCTGTTCCTGCACGGCATCGGCGACGACTCGTCGACGTGGCTGGATCTGCTGGCGTCGCTGGCGGCCGACTTCACGGTGATCGCGCCCGACCTGCTCGGCCACGGCGCATCGGCCAAGCCGCGCGCGGACTACTCGGTCGCCGCCTACGCGTGCGGCATGCGGGACCTGCTGACCACGCTCGACGTCGACCGGGTCACCGTGGTCGGGCATTCGCTCGGCGGCGGCGTCGCGATGCAGTTCGCCTACCAGTTCCCGGAACGCTGCGAACGGCTGGTCCTGGTCGGCTCGGGCGGGGTCGGGGCGAGCGTGCACCCGCTGCTGCGGCTGGCCGCCGCGCCGGGCGCGGGCCTGATGCTGCCCTTGCTCGGGACGCGGCCGGCGCTGACGGTCCTGCGCGGCTTCGCCGAGCTGCTGCGGGTGTCCGAAGGGCTGGGGCTGGGCCCGGACCTCGACTACGTGCTCACCCGTTATGTCCGGCTGCTCGAGCCGAGCACGCGGTCGGCGTTCCTGCGCACGTTGCGCTCGGTGGTCGACTGGCGCGGGCAGGTCGTGAACATGCTCGACCGGTGCTACCTGACCGAGGGAATCCCGACGCTGCTGGTGTGGGGGACGGACGACCGGGTGGTGCCGAGCGGCCACGCGCAGCGCGCGCACCGGGCGATGCCGGGCAGCCGGCTGGTGCTGTTCGAGGGGGCGGGCCACTTCCCGCACCGCTCGGATCCGGCGCGGTTCCTGGAGATCCTGCGCGAGTTCCTGGATTCGACGCCGCCGGCGCGCTACGACCGGGCCCGGTGGGGTGAGGTGCTGCGTTCGGGCCGCCCGCCGCAAGCACCGGACCCGGCGGAGATCCCGGACGCGCCGGCGGTCTCCTCCGGCACCTGAGCAGCCCCCGATTTCCACGCTACCGGCAGGCACCGACGGTTTCCCGGGTCCTCGGCGGGTGCGCCTGGGTTGTCTTGGTCGAGCCCGGACTCGGCCCCTTGCCGGAGTGCGTGGCGGTCGCCGCGGCGATGTCGTGAACGACCCTTTCACCTCGTCGGACGAGGTGAAAGGGTCGTTCAAGTGGTCTGGCGAGTCGCCGATTCGGCCGCTTCACCGCCGTCAGCCGGGCGGGGCCGTGGTTCCGAAGGTCTTGAATGAGTCATTGGGGACCTCGCACGTCCCGAATGACTCATTCAAGACCTCCGAAGACCTGAATGAGTCATTCAAGACACCGCAGCAGCAGTGGTCGCCACGCACATCAGCCTCTGAACTGCAGAAACGACCTTGCCGGGGCCCTGGGGCCTCGGGCGGGTGCCCCGGGTTGTCCACAGGGCCCGGGAACTGTCGGTCCTCATCGGTAGCGTGGAATCGGGGGCCTGCTCGCAACCCCCGGACATGGCGAAGGCCGCCCCGGGGACTCCCAAGGCGGCCTTCCGAGCGACAGCGTCAGTGGCCGAAAGCGCTGCGCGCCGCCAGGTCCGCCAGCAGCGCGCGGCCCTTCTCGGCGTTGCGGGGCTGGGACAGGACGTCGTAGCGGCGGGCGACCAGCTGGCTCTGCGAGATGAACCCGCGCTTGTTGCGGTTCACCGCGTAGCCCAGCGCGCCGAAGAGCAGGTTGAACCCGAGGCCGGCGACGAGGCCGATCGCGATCGGGACCAGTCCGGCGCCCGGGTTCAGCAGGCTGAGCACCAGACCGAGGAACAGGCCGAACATGGCGCCGGACGTCGCCGCGCTGCCGAGGACCTTGCCCCAGGACATCTTGCCCGCGATCCGCTCGACGAGCAGCGGCTCCACGCCCACGATCGTGACGTCGGTGACGGGGAAGTCGGTGCCCGCGAGGTGGTCGACCGCGCGCTGTGCCTGCTCGTAGGACTCGTACGAACCGATCGGCCAGCCGGTGGGCAGGGTCGGCAGCTGGGGCCGGGCCTGCTGCTGTCCGATCGTGGTCTGCTGCGTGAATGCTGTGGTCATCGATCTCACCTCTCTTGCCCCCTTCAACGTGCGAGCGCCCTGGTTTCCTCCCGCGCGGGCGAATTCACAGACTCTTCTCAGCCGGGCAACCCGGACAATTCAGCCACGATCGCAATGGCTCAGAAAAATACCTTTTCTCGGGTTGACCTAGCCTACCTCACCGGGTAGGAAGGACCCGCAAAGGATTCATACCAAACCTTTGGGGCGACGGATGGCACGCAGGCGAGGCATGCTCACGCTCGACGAACTCCGGGCGCGCGTGGACGCGGGCACGATCGACACCGTGCTCGTCGCGCTGACGGACATGCAGGGCAGGCTGCAGGGCAAACGCTGCTCGGCGGAGTTCTTCCTGGACGAGGTCGTCAGCCACGCCACCGAAGCCTGCAACTACCTCCTGGCCGTCGACGTCGACATGAACACCGTCGACGGCTACGCGCTCTCTTCGTGGGACAGCGGCTACGGCGACTTCGTGCTGCGCCCCGACCTCGAGACGCTGCGGGAGATCCCCTGGCAGGAGGGCACCGCGCTGGTCCTGGCCGACGTCGAGCGCGTGCAGGGCGGCCCGGTCTCGGTGTCGCCGCGGCAGATCCTGCGCCGCCAGCTCGACCGCCTCGCCGAACGCGGGCTCGCCGCCTTCGTCGGCACCGAGCTCGAGTTCATCGTCTTCGACGACACCTACGAAGCCGCCTGGGACAAGCGCTACCACGGCCTCAAGCCCGCCAACCAGTACAACGTCGACTACTCGATGCTCGGCACCGCCCGGCTGGAGCCGCTGCTGCGCCGCATCCGCAACGAGATGGCCGGCGCCGGGCTCTACCCGGAGTCCGCCAAGGGCGAGTGCAACCCCGGCCAGCAGGAGATCGCCTTCCGCTACACGGACGCGCTGAGCACGTGCGACAACCACGGCGTCTACAAGAACGGTGCCAAGGAGATCGCCGCGCAGGAGGGCAAGAGCCTCACCTTCATGGCGAAGTACAACGAGCGCGAGGGCAACTCCTGCCACATCCACATCAGCCTGCGCTCGGCCGAGGGCCGCGCCGTCCTGGCGGGGGACAGCGAGCACGGCTTCTCGAAGCTGATGGAGCACTTCCTCGCCGGCCAGCTCGCCGGGCTGCACGAGCTGACGTACTTCTTCGCCCCGAACATCAACTCCTACAAGCGGTTCGTGCCCGGCAGCTTCGCGCCGACCGCGATCGCCTGGGGCACCGACAACCGCACCTGCGCGCTGCGCGTCGTCGGCCACGGCGAGTCGCTGCGCGTCGAAAACCGCGTGCCCGGGGGCGACGTCAACCCGTACCTCGCCGTCGCCGCGCTGATCGCGGCCGGCCTCCACGGCATCGAGAACGAGCTGGAGCTGGAGGAACCCTTCACGGGCAACGCCTACAACTCCGACCGCGGCACCGTGCCGACCACCCTGCCCGAGGCCGCCGCGGCCCTGGTCGGCAGCGAGCTGGCGCGTTCGGCGTTCGGCGAAGACGTCGTCGAGCACTACCTGAACGCGGCGAAGATCGAGGTGGACGCGTACAACGCCGCCGTCACCGACTGGGAGCTGATCCGTGGCTTCGAACGACTCTGACGACCGGCCCGTCATCGGCCTCACGAGCTACCTGGAGCCCGCCAGGTTCGGCGTCTGGGACACCGAAGCCGTGCTGCTGCACCGGGTCTACGTCGACTGCGTCGTCGCGGCGGGCGGCATCCCGGTGCTGCTCCCGCCGGTGTCCGACGGGTACGGCCGGCTGATGTCCACTGTGGACGCGCTGGTGCTCACGGGCGGCGCCGACGTCGAGCCCGCGCGCTACGGCGAGGAACCCCACCCGGCCACCTACACCCGGCCGGAGCGCGACGCCTTCGAGTTCGGCCTGTTCGAAGCCGCGCGCAAGGCGGGCAAGCCGGTCCTCGGCGTGTGCCGCGGCCTGCAGGTGATGAGCGTCGCCCTCGGCGGCACGCTCGCCCAGCACCTGCCCGAGTCCGCGGGCACCACCGAGCACCAGCCCGCCCCCGCGACGTTCGGCCGGGGCACGGTCACGCTCGCCGACGGCAGCCGGGCGGCGTCGATCCTCGGCCCCGAAACCAAGACCCTGTGCTACCACCACCAGGCGATCGATCGGCTCGGCGCCGGCCTGGAAGCAGTCGGCTGGGCCGCCGACGGCACCGTCGAAGCCGCGGAAGTGCCCGGCGAGTTCACGCTGGGCGTCCAGTGGCACCCCGAGCAGGACAGCGACGACGTCCGGCTGTTCCAGGCTCTCGTCGAAGCGAGCAAGGAGAAGTGATGACCACGTTCGACGTCCGGAACCCCGCCACCGAGGAGGTGGTGCGGACGGTTCCGCTGACGAGCGCCGAGGAGACCGACGCGGCCATCGCCCGCGCCCAGGCGGCGTTCCCGGCGTGGCGCGACGTCACCCCCGGCGACCGCGCGCGCCTGCTGCGGCGCTTCGCCGACGCCGTCGAGGCCGACATCGAGCACCTCGCGCGGCTCGAGGTCGAGAACTCCGGGCACACCATCGGCAACGCTCGCTGGGAAGCGGGCAACGTCCGCGACGTGCTCAACTACTACTCCGCGGCGCCGGAACGCCTGATCGGCAAGCAGATCCCGGTGCCGGGCGGGATCAACGTCACCTTCCAGGAGCCCCTGGGGGTAGTCGGCGTGATCGTGCCGTGGAACTTCCCGATGCCGATCGCCGGCTGGGGCTTCGCGCCCGCGCTCGCCGCCGGGAACACCGTCGTCCTCAAGCCCGCCGAGCTGACGCCGTTGACCGCCATCAGGCTGGCCGAACTGGCGCGCGAAGCCGGCATCCCGGAAGACGTCTTCCAGGTGCTGCCCGGCAAGGGATCCGTGGTCGGGCAGCGGTTCGTCGGCCACCCGGCCGTGCGGAAGGTCGTCTTCACCGGCTCCACCGAGGTCGGCAAGCAGATCATGGCGGGCTGCGCGGCGCGGGTGAAGCGCGTGACGCTGGAGCTCGGCGGCAAGAACGCGAACATCGTCTTCGCCGACTCCGACCTGGAGAAAGCCGCGGCGACCGCACCCTACGGCGTCTTCGACAACGCCGGCCAGGACTGCTGCGCGCGGTCGCTGATCCTGGTGCAGGCGAGCGCGTACGAGCGGTTCATGGAGCTCCTGGAGCCCGCGGTGCACGGCGTGGTCGTCGGCGACCCCGCCGACGAGAAGACCGAGATGGGCCCGCTGATCTCGGCCGCGCACCGCGAGAAGGTCGCGAGCTACGTGCCGGACGACGCGCCGGTCGCGTTCCGCGGCAGCGCACCCGCCGGGCCGGGCTACTGGTTCCCGCCGACCGTCCTCACCCCGCCCGACCTGCGGCACCCCGCCGCGGCGGAGGAGGTCTTCGGCCCGGTCGTCGCCGTCGTGCCGTTCACGGACGAGGCCGACGCGATCCGGATGGCCAACGCGACCGAGTACGGCCTGTCCGGGTCGATCTGGACTCGCGACGCCGGCCGCGCGTTCCGGGTCGCGCGTGGCGTCGAAGCCGGCAACCTCTCGGTGAACTCGCACTCTTCGGTGCGCTACTGGACGCCGTTCGGCGGCTTCAAGCAGTCCGGCCTCGGCCGCGAGCTGGGCCCCGACGCCGCGGCGGCGTTCACCGAAACCAAGAACGTCTTTCTGAGCACGGAGGAGTAATGGTCCAGCGTTTCGAAGGCCGCGTCGCGGTCATCACCGGCGGCGCGAGCGGCATCGGGCTCGCCTCGGCCCGCCGCCTGGCGAGCGAAGGCGCGAAGGTCGTCATCGCCGACCTGTCGCCGGTCGAGGGCAAGGCGGTCGCCGACGAGATCGGCGGCGCGTTCGTCCAGACCGACGTCACCGACGCCGAGCAGGTGGAGAACCTGTTCCACACCACGGTCGAGCAGTTCGGCTCGGTCGACGTCGCGTTCAACAACGCCGGAATCTCCCCGCCCGAAGACGACTCCATCCTCACCACCGGCATCGAGGCCTGGGAGAAGGTCCAGCGGGTCAACCTGACCTCGGTCTACCTGTGCTGCAAGGCCGTCCTGCCGCACATGCAGCGCCAGGGCCGGGGCTCGATCATCAACACGGCGTCGTTCGTCGCGGTGATGGGCGCGGCGACGTCGCAGATCTCCTACACCGCGTCCAAAGGCGGCGTGCTCGCGATGAGCCGCGAGCTCGGCGTGCAGTTCGCGCGGGAGAACATCCGCGTCAACGCGCTGTGCCCGGGACCGGTGAACACCCCGCTGCTCAAGGAGCTGTTCGCCAAGGACCCGGAACGCGCCGCGCGGCGGCTGGTGCACGTGCCGGTCGGCCGGTTCGCCGAGCCGGCGGAGATCGCGGCCGCGGTCGCCTTCCTGGCCAGCGACGACGCCAGCTTCATCACGGCGTCGCAGTTCCTCGTCGACGGCGGTATCTCCGGCGCGTACGTCACCCCGCTCTAACGGCGCGTCTTGACGCCGTAGACCTCCCTCAGGAACTTCCAGGCGGCGTTGAGCCGCTTGCGTTCTTCCGAGAGGAGCGCTTCACGGCGGCGGAGCACCCGGGTGGCGACTTCGGAGGCCAGGAAGGCGCCGGCGGCGAAGGTCAGCACGCCGACGATCAGGGTCAGGGCGACGATGGTGGTGGTCATGGTCACAGCGTCGGGCGCTCGTGGGCGATTCGTCCCTGCGCAAAGCTAGCCGGTTTCGTTAGCTTTGTGAGGTGACGCACTGGCGCGCCGACGAGTGGGCGGAAGCGGTCCGGGCCGGCATCCGGGCGCGGGGGCTGTCCCTCGACGAGGCCGCGCGCCGCATCGGCGTGCCGACGTCGACGCTGCGCAGCTGGATCGAGCACCGGCACGCGCCGAAGGTGACCGTCTTCGACCACTGGGCCCAGCTCGCCGAGGTGACCGGCCTCGGCGAGGCCGAGCTGCTGCGCGTCGCCGGGGTGCTGCCCGGCTCGCTGGCGTCACCGGTGCACGTCGCGCAGGCGGCGAAGGCGCTGCGGGAGGGCATCGACCAGGCCGGGCAGTTCCTCCGCCAGGCCACCGTGCTGGTCTACTCCTCGCCCGGCACGCAGGTGGCGAACGCCATCGCCGCGTCGCCGATCGACTGGGAGATCCGGATCCGGTCGGCCACCCGCGGCGACGAGATCCGCATCACCTACCACCACTACGTCGGGATCGTGGCGCCGCGGGACCTGCCCTACGACGACGCCGAGGTGCGCCGCATCATCGAGCACGATGTCCTCGGCGAGCTGTGGCGGCCGCTGGGGCTGTACTGGCGGGTCGCCGAGGTGCACGACTGGCACGAGCCGCCCCGGCTGGTGATCCAGGTGCCCGAGCAGGAGGCGACGCGGCCGCCGTCGCCTTCGCCGATCGTTGCCGCACCGCCGGTGGTGGTGCTGTCGCCGATCTGGGGATACGGCGAGCTGCTGGCGTCGCTGGTCGCCGACGGCCTCGGGTTCGGCAACGTCGACTTCCGCTACTTCGGCCTCCCCGACGCGATGGCCGACCGGGTCCGGATCACCGCGCGGGAGCTGGCCGAGCCCGCGCCGCGGCTGGTGCACTCGGTCCCGCCGATCATGCTGCTGCACGGCCTGGCCGTGCCCGACCTGACCGGGCGGCTCCCGGTCGTGGTCCGCTACGGGCCCCGCATGCGCGCCCGCGCGGCGCGGATCTACCGCGAGGCGCTGCTCGAAGCGGGGTTCGCCGACGCCTTGGCCGGCGCACGCGCGATCGAGGAGGCGGTCTCGGCCGGGCTCCCGCCAGGCTGCGCGTACTACGAAGTGACGCTCGCCGACGAGGACGTCTTCGACGGCGACCGTCCTTCGCTGGACCGGCTCAACGACTCGGTGGCGTGGCACGCGGAGCAGATCGTCGAGCAGGTCCTGCTGGGCGCGGGGCACCCGCCGGTGCCTCTGGGCGGCCCGTTGAAACGCCTGGTCCTGCCCTCCGGCCGGGTCCGCCGCCCACCGCCGCTGGCCGGCCAGGTCGTCCGCCGGGTCGCCGGAACGTCATGAACGACCCTTTCCTGTCGTCCGGCGTCATGAACGAGTCGTTCATGACGTCCGGAGCAGGGTCGAGAGCCGGTCGAGGGGGGTGTGGTGTTGGCCGGGTGAGGTGGACGGACCTCGGAAGCGGCGGGTACCGTAGCCCGCACAACTGCAGATCGGGCCGTCGAGCCGAGGCGGGAGAGCCCTCACGAACGTGGTGGGGCACCGAAGGAGCAAACTCCCCGGAATCTCTCAGGTACCCGCTACCGCTTCGCGCGAGGCCACTCTGGAAAGCAGGCGCACCCGCGTCTCACCCAAGGTGAAAGCCGCACTGTGTCTTCTCCCAGCAGCGCGGTGAAACTCTCAGGTGCCATGACAGAGGGGGAGTTCCCAGCGCACCGTTGTGCCCGGTGCCCGGCCCGAGGAGCTCCCGATCACTTCTACGCAGTTCGACGCCCGCCACATCGGCCCGTCCGAGGCCGAACGCGCGAAGATGCTGGCCGAGTGCGGTTACGGCAGCCTGGACGCCCTCGTCGGCGCCGCCGTGCCGAGCGCCATCCGCGCCACCCGTGACCTGCGGCTCCCGCCCGCCGCGTCCGAAGAGGAGGCCACCGCGGAGCTGCGTGCCCTCGCCGCGCGCAACCGCCCGATGACGCAGATGATCGGCCTCGGCTACTCCGACACCGTGACGCCCGGCGTCATCCGCCGCAACGTCCTCGAGAACCCGGCCTGGTACACGGCGTACACGCCCTACCAGCCGGAAATCTCCCAGGGACGGCTCGAAGCGCTCCTCAACTTCCAGACCATGGTCGCCGACCTGACCGGCCTGGCCACCGCGAACGCGTCCCTGCTCGACGAGTCGACCGCCGTCGCCGAGGCCGTCACGCTGATGCGCCGCGCGTCCAAGTCGAAGTCGAACAAGGTCGTGCTCGACGCCGAGTGCCTGCCGCAGACCATCGCCGTGGTGCGGACGCGCGTCGAAGCCCTGGGCATCGAGGTCGAGGTCCGCGACCTGCTGACCGGCCTGCCGGACGAGTTCTTCGGCGTCGTCGTCCAGTACCCCGGCGCGTCCGGTGTGCTGCGTGGCCGCGGTTTCTACCAGGCGATTTCGGAGTCGGCGAAGGCCGCGGGCGCGTTGTACACCGTCGCCGCCGACCTCCTCGCGCTGACGCTGATCACCTCGCCCGGCGAGTTCGGCGCCGACGTCGCCGCGGGGTCCACCCAGCGCTTCGGCGTCCCGCTCGGCTACGGCGGTCCGCACGCCGGGTACATGGCCGTCCGGGCCGGGCTCGAGCGGTCGCTGCCCGGGCGCCTGGTCGGCGTTTCGGTCGACGCCGACGGCAACCCGGCCTATCGGCTGGCGCTGCAGACGCGTGAGCAGCACATCCGCCGCGAGAAGGCGACGTCCAACATCTGCACCGCGCAGGTCCTCCCGGCCGTGCTCGCCGCGATGTACGCGGTCTACCACGGTCCCGACGGCCTGAAGAAGATCGCCCAGCGCGTCCACGGCCTCGCCGCGGGCTTCGCCGACGCGCTGCGCAAGACCGGCGTCGAGGTCGTCCACGAGTCCTTCTTCGACACCGTCGTCGCGCACGTGCCCGGCCAGGCCGCCGAGGTCCACGCGGCCGCCCGCGAAGCCGGGATCAACCTCGGTCACGTCGACGCCGACCACGTGCGCGTCGCCTTCGACGAGGTCAGCACCCCGGCGATCACCGCGAAGGTCCTGCGCGCGTTCGGTGTCGAGGACGAGGTCACCGACGGCGTCGCGCTGCCGAACGGCCTGGCCCGCGAGAGCGGCTTCATGGGCCACGAGGTCTTCGGTACCCACCGCTCCGAGACGGCGATGCTGCGCTACCTGCGCCGTCTGTCCGACCAGGACTACGCGCTCGACCGCGGCATGATCCCGCTCGGCTCCTGCACGATGAAGCTCAACGCCACCACCGAGATGGAGCCGATCAGCTGGCGCGAGTTCGCCGGCATCCACCCGTTCGCGCCGGCCGAAGACGCTTCGGGCTACCACACGCTCGTGGGGCAGCTCGCGGAGTGGCTGGCCGAGGTCACCGGTTACGACAAGGTGTCGCTGCAGCCCAACGCGGGCAGCCAGGGCGAACTCGCCGGGCTCCTGGCCATCCGCGCGTATCACCGCGCCAACGGCGACGAGGGCCGGGACGTCTGCCTGATCCCGTCGTCCGCGCACGGCACGAACGCCGCGTCCGCGGTGCTCGCCGGGATGCGCGTCGTCGTGGTCAAGTGCACCGGCGAAGGCAACGTCGACCTCGACGACCTGAAGTCCAAAGTGGACGACCACCGCGACACGCTGGCGGCGATCATGGTGACGTACCCGTCCACGCACGGCGTGTACGAGCACGACATCGACGAGCTGGCCAAGATCGTCCACGACGGCGGCGGCCAGGTGTACGTCGACGGCGCGAACCTCAACGCCCTGCTCGGCCTGGCCAAGCCGGGCGAGTTCGGCGGCGACGTCTCGCACCTGAACCTGCACAAGACGTTCTGCATCCCGCACGGCGGCGGCGGTCCCGGTGTCGGCCCGGTCGCGGTGCGCGCGCACCTCGCGCCCTACCTGCCGAACCACCCGCTGCTGGCCGCGGCCGGGCCCGAGACCGGCGTCGGCCCGATCAGCGGCGCGCCCTACGGCTCGGCGTCGATCCTGCCGATCTCCTGGGCCTACGTCCGGATGATGGGCGCGCCCGGCCTGACCGCGGCCACGAAGGTCGCCGTGCTGGCCGCGAACTACGTCGCCTCGCGGCTGGCCCCGCACTACCCGGTGCTCTACACGGGCCAGGACGGCCTGGTGGCGCACGAGTGCATCCTCGACCTGCGGCAGATCACCAAGGAGACCGGCGTGACGGTCGACGACGTCGCCAAGCGGCTCATCGACTACGGCTTCCACGCGCCGACGATGTCGTTCCCGGTCGCGGGCACGCTGATGGTCGAGCCGACCGAGTCGGAAGACCTGGGCGAGATCGACCGGTTCATCGCCGCGATGATCGCGATTCGCGCCGAGATCGACCATGTTGCAGCGAACCATTGGAGCGCGGAGGAGTCGCCGTTGCGGGGCGCCCCGCACACCGCGGAGACGCTGGTCGGGGAGTGGGACAAGCGCTACGACCGCGAGCTGGCCGTGTACCCGGCGGGTGTTTCGCGGAAGAACAAATACTGGCCCCCGGTGCGTCGCATCGACGGCGCCCGCGGCGACCGTAACCTCGTGTGCTCCTGCCCGCCCCTGAACGCGTACGAAGGCTGAGATGTCCAAGGAAACCTCCCTGCACGGAGTCCACAAGGGACTCGGTGCGCTGTTCACCGACTTCGCCGGCTGGTCGATGCCGGTCCGCTACGCCAGCGAGCTGGCCGAGCACAAGGCCGTCCGCGAGGCGGCCGGGCTGTTCGACCTCTCGCACATGGCCGAGATCCACGTCACCGGCAAGCAGGCGGCCGACGTCCTGGACTTCGCGCTGGTCGGCAACCTCACCGGGGTCAAGCCGGGCCGGGCGCGCTACACGATGATCTGCGACGCCGACGGCGGTGTCCTGGACGACCTGGTCGTCTACCGCCTGGCCGACGAGCACTACCTGGTGGTGGCGAACGCGGGCAACGCGAAGGTCGTCGCGGACGCCCTCGCCGAGCGCGTCGCGGGCTTCGACGCCGTCGTGGACGACCGGTCCGAGACCACCGCGCTGATCGCCGTCCAGGGCCCGAACGCCGCGGCGATCCTCGCTGCCGTCACCGACGCCGATCTGGCGGCCCTGAAGTACTACGCCAGCGTCCCGGCGTCCGTGAAGGGCCACGACGTCCTGCTCGCCCGCACCGGCTACACCGGCGAGGACGGCTTCGAGCTGTTCGTCGACGCCGACGCGGCGCCGGCGTTGTGGCGTCTGCTCATGGAAGCGGGCGAGCCGCACGGCTTTGTCGCGGCGGGTCTCGCCTGCCGCGACACGCTGCGGCTGGAAGCCGGGATGCCGTTGTACGGCAACGAACTCACGCTTGACCAGAGCCCGTTCGAGGCGGGGCTCGGGCGGGTCGTCAAGTTCGAGAAGCCGGGCGACTTCGTCGGCCGTGCGGCGCTGGAAGAGCGGTCCAAGGAAGACGTCCAGCGGGTGCGGGTCGGCTTGCGGGGCGCGGGCCGTCGCGCTCCCCGGCACGGCTACACCGTCCTGGCGGACGGCAAGGAGATCGGCGAGGTCACCAGCGGCGCGCTGTCGCCCACGCTGGGTTACCCGATCGCCATGGCGTACGTCGATCGGGCGTACGCCGAGCCCGGTACCGAGCTGTCCGTCGACATCCGCGGCCGGATCGAGCCCGTCGAGGTCGTCGCCCTGCCCTTCTACTCCCGCGCGTAAAGGACTTCCCCTGTGAGCATCCCCGAGAACCTGCAGTACACGAAGGAACACGAGTGGCTGAAGGTCGAGGACGGCATCGCCACCGTCGGCATCACGGCGTTCGCCGCGGAGTCGCTCGGTGACATCGTGTTCGTCCAGCTGCCCGAGGCCGGCTCGACCATCACCGCGGGCGAGGTGTTCGGCGAGGTCGAGTCGACCAAGTCGGTCAGCGAGCTGTACGCGCCGGTCTCCGGCGAGGTCGTCGAGGTGAACGGCACCACATCGGACACCCCCGAGGTCATCAACTCCGACCCGTACACCGAAGGATGGCTCCTGAAGGTGCGTCTGACCGGCGACGTGCCCGAACTGCTCCACGCCGCCGCGTACGCCGCGCTCACCCAGGAGAACTGATGACGACCTTCGACTCGCCTCTGTCCGAAGTCGACCCCGAGGTCGCCGCGGCCGTCGCCGACGAGCTGACCCGCCAGCAGTCCACCCTGGAGATGATCGCGTCCGAGAACTTCGCCCCGGTGGGCGTGCTCGAGGCGCAGGGCTCGGTGCTGACCAACAAGTACGCCGAGGGCTACCCGGGCCGCCGCTACTACGGCGGCTGCGAGCACGTCGACGTCGTCGAGCAGCTCGCCATCGACCGCGCGAAGGCCCTGTTCGGCGCCGAGCACGCCAACGTCCAGCCGCACTCGGGCGCGCAGGCCAACGCGGCCGCGATGTTCGCGGTGCTCAAGCCGGGCGACACGATCCTCGGCCTCGACCTGGCGCACGGCGGCCACCTGACGCACGGGATGAAGATCAATTTCTCGGGCAAGCTGTACAACGTCGTCGCCTACCACGTCGACAAAGAGACCGGGATCGTCGACCTGGCCGAGATCGAGCGGCTGGCGGTCGAGCACCGGCCGAAGCTGATCATCGCCGGCTGGTCGGCGTACCCGCGTCAGCTGGACTTCGCCGAGTTCCGCCGCATCGCGGACCTCGTCGACGCCCGCCTGATGGTGGACATGGCGCACTTCGCCGGGCTGGTCGCGGCCGGGCTGCACCCGTCGCCGGTGCCGCACGCCGACATCGTCACCACGACCACGCACAAGACCCTCGGCGGCCCGCGCGGCGGACTCATTCTCTGCCGCGAGGAACTCGCGAAGAAGATCAACTCGGCGGTGTTCCCCGGCCAGCAGGGCGGGCCGCTGGAGCACGTCATCGCGGCCAAGGCCGTCGCGCTGAAGATCGCCGCGAGCGACGAGTTCCGCGAGCGCCAGCAGCGCACCCTGGAGGGCTCGCGGATCATCGCCGCGCGGCTGTCGCAGGCGGACTGTGCCGCGGCGGGGGTGCGCGTGCTGACCGGCGGCACCGACGTCCACCTCGTCCTGGTCGACCTCGTTCAGTCCACTCTGGACGGTCAGCAGGCCGAGGACCGGCTGCACGAGGTCGGCATCACGGTCAACCGCAACGCCGTCCCGTTCGACCCGCGCCCGCCGATGGTCACCTCCGGCCTGCGGATCGGCACCCCGGCGCTGGCGACCCGCGGCTTCGGCGCGGACGACTTCGCCGAGGTCGCCGACATCATCGCGGAAGCCCTGAAGCCGGGCTTCGACGACGCGGTGCGTTCCAAGCTCCGCGACCGCGTCGAGACCCTCGCGGCGAAGCACCCGTTGTACGCGGGCCTGTCGCGATGAGCGCGCAGCCCGAGGGCCGGAAGCTGTTGCGTCTCGAGGTTCGCAACAGTGAGACGCCGATCGAGAAGAAGCCGTCGTGGATCAAGACGCGGGTGCGGATGGGGCCGGAGTTCACCGAGCTCAAGGGTCTCGTGCGCCGCGAAGGACTCCACACGGTGTGCGAAGAAGCCGGTTGTCCCAACATTTACGAATGCTGGGAAGACCGTGAGGCCACGTTCCTGATCGGCGGTGACCAGTGCACCCGCCGGTGCGATTTCTGCCAGATCGATACGGGTAAGCCCGCTGCGTTGGACACTTCGGAGCCGCGGAAGGTCGCGGAGTCCGTTCAGGCCATGGGGCTGCGGTATTCGACGGTCACGGGCGTGGCTCGGGATGACTTGGCTGATGGTGGCGCGTGGCTGTACGCCGAGACCGTCCGGCAGATCCACGACTTGAACCCCGGTACCGGCGTGGAACTGCTGATTCCGGACTTCAACGCGGACCCGGCGCAGCTGGCCGAGGTCTTCGGGTCGCGGCCGGAAGTCCTTGCCCACAACGTGGAAACGGTGCCGCGGATCTTCAAGCGGATCCGTCCCGGCTTCCGCTACGCGCGGTCGCTCGAGGTCATCACCAAGGCGCGTGAGTTCGGCCTGGTCACGAAGTCGAACCTCATTCTGGGTATGGGTGAGACGCCCGACGAGGTGGCGCCGGCGATGCAGGATCTGGTGGATGCGGGGTGCGAGATCTTGACGATCACGCAGTACCTGCGACCGTCACCGCGGCACCACCCGGTGGACCGCTGGGTGAAGCCGGAGGAGTTCGTCGTGCATTCTCAGGCTGCTGAGGCGATGGGCTTCGCGGGCGTGATGGCGGGGCCGCTGGTGCGGTCGTCGTACCGCGCGGGACGGCTCTACGCGCAGACCAAGGGCTACCGTGGGGAGGAGCTGCCGGAGAACCTGCAGCACCTCGCCGACCAGGGCCCGGCCGCGCAAGAAGCCAGCTCCCTGCTGGCGCGATAGGAAGGGGCGGATCAATGGCGATCAGCGTCTTCGACCTGTTTTCCATCGGCATCGGCCCGTCGAGCTCCCACACCGTCGGGCCGATGCGGGCGGCACGGACCTTTGTGGACGGACTCGGCGACGATCTCGCCGCGACCGCCCGGGTCCAGGCCGAACTGTTCGGTTCACTCGGCGCGACCGGCTTCGGCCACGGCAGCGACAAAGCCGTCCTGCTCGGACTTTCGGGTTCGCGTCCCGAAGAGATCGACACCGACACCGTGCCGGTGCGCATCGCCCAGATCCGTGAGTCCGGGCGACTGCTTCTGGCCGGCACAAACGAGATCGCGTTCACCGAGGACACCGACCTCACGATGCACCGGCGCAAGTCGTTGCCGGCACACCCGAACGGCATGATCTTCCGCGCGTTCGACGCGGCCGGTGGACTGCTGCGGGAGCGGACGTACTACTCGGTCGGCGGCGGTTTCGTCCGCGACGAGTCGTACGAGACGGACGCGGTGTTCGTCGAGGACGCGACGCCGGTGCCGTACCCGTTCCGCACGGGCGCCGACCTGCTCGGGCACTGCGCGTCGACGGGGCTGCCGATCAGCGAGATCATGATGGCGAACGAGCTGTCGTGGCGTTCGCGTGAGGAGGTCCGCGACGGGCTCCTGGCGATCTGGGCGGTCATGGCCGAGTGTGTCCGCAACGGCTGCTCGCACGAAGGAGTCCTGCCGGGCGGCCTGAAGGTGCCGCGACGCGCGAAGGCGCTGCACGAGAAGCTCCTGGCCGAGGACGGCGCGGACGACCCGCTGTACGCGATGGACTGGGTCAGCCTGTACGCGCTGGCGGTCAACGAGGAGAACGCCGCGGGCGGCCGAGTGGTGACGGCCCCGACCAACGGCGCCGCCGGCATCATCCCCGCCGTGCTGCACTACTACCAGCGGTTCATCCGGCACTCGTCGGACGACGGCATCGTGACGTTCCTGCTCACCGCGGGCGCGATCGGCTCGATCCTCAAGCAGACGGGCTCGATCTCCGGCGCCGAGGTCGGCTGCCAGGGCGAGGTCGGCTCGGCCTCGGCGATGGCGGCGGCGGCCCTGACCGAAGTCCTCGGCGGCACCCCGGCCCAGGTGGAGAACGCGGCGGAGATCGGCGTGGAACACCACCTCGGCCTGACGTGCGACCCGGTCGGCGGCCTGGTCCAGATCCCGTGCATCGAGCGCAACGCGGTCGGCGCGTCGAAGGCCATCCACGCGGCAAGGATGGCCATGCGCGGCGACGGGAGCCACGTGGTGACCCTGGACAAGGCGATCAAGACGATGCGCGAGACGGGCGCGGACATGAGCGTGAAGTACAAGGAGACCGCCCGCGGCGGCCTGGCGGTGAACGTCATCGAGTGCTGACGCCGGGCTCCTCCGGTTCGGTCGCCAGCCTCAGGCCGACCTCCACCAGGGTCCAGCCCAGCTGTTGCCGTCTGCTGCCCGTGCGGCGGCGAGGATTCGCCCGGCCCGGCGGCCGGTTGCGCACGCCGTGGTGGAGTTCGGTCTCGCGCTCGTGGACCAGGTCCTCGGCCATCAAGAAGTGCACCGGATCGCCCCCTGCGTCGATGTTCGGTGTCGTGGTCCCATCGTCGCCGAGTGTGGTCGTTGTCTGCCACTGGTTTTCCGTGCGGCGAACACAGGGTGACCGGCACCCCCGGAACTCGGCCTAGACTCGCGGGATGGAGTCGACCTCGGTGGTGAATGCCGGTGAAGCGCTGTTCCGGCCGGTCCGGACGGGCAACGCCTTCGAGGAAACCGTCGAGCGGCTGCTGCAGGCGATCCGGCTCGGCGTGGTCGGCGCGGGGGAGCGGCTGCCCTCGGAGCGCGAGCTCGCCGAGCGGCTCGGCGTCAGCCGGGTCACGTTGCGCGAAGCCATTCGCGCGCTCTCCGATGCCGGTTACGTGGAGTCACGGCGGGGTCGGTACGGCGGCACGTTCGTGAACGAAAGCCTGCCCGGGCCCGAGCGGTCACCCGGCGGCAAGGTCGACTCCGTCGCGCTGGAGGACGCGCTGAGCCTGCGCTACGTCCTCGAGACGGGCGCCGCGGAGATGGCCGCCGCGCGATCGCTCAGCCCGGCCGACCGGCAGCACCTCACCGGCACGCTCGCCGAGGCCGCGAGCGCCGACCTCGACGACTACCGCCGCAAGGACTCCCGGCTGCACCTGGCCATCGCCGAGGTGACCGCGTCCGGCTCGCTGACCACGGCGATGGCCGACGCCCGCTCGCGCGTCAACCAGCTGCTCGACCGGATCCCGCTGCTCCCGCCCAACCTCGGCCATTCGAACACCCAGCACGAGGCGATCGTCGACGCGATCCTCGCCGGCGACGCGCCCGCCGCCCGGCAGGCGATGGCGGAGCACATCGAAGGCACGGCCTCGCTGCTGCGCGCGTTCCTGGCCTGACGACGGCGCGCCGGCCTCTTCACAGGATTCGAACAACCTCGTCAATTCTCCACAGAACCTTTTCACCCGTCCGGCCGTCACTCATTCGTGACCATTGCGCCGGAGGAAGAAGACCGAAAGCCGGACACCTCGCGCCGCCGCCGTCGGCGGCGCTTTCGCCGCGTCGCGGGCTGGACGGCCGGCACGCTCGTCGGCGTTCCGCTGATCGCTTTCTGGGTCGCCTACCTCGTGCTCGACGTCCGCAGCCCGCAGGACGTCCTGGCCGGGCTCGACAAGACCGTCATCCTGCAGTACTCGGACGGATCCGAGCTGCTCAAGGTGCTTCCCGCGGACGGCGACCGGCTGTTCGTGCCCTACTCGAAGGTGCCCGCGAAGCTGCGGGACGCGATCATCGCCACCGAGGACCCCACGTTCTGGGACAACCAGGGCTTCGACCCCACCGGCATCGGCCGCGCGTTCCTCACCGGGGTCGGCGGCGGCTCGGGGATCACCCAGCAGTACATCAAGAAGTCCACCGGAGACGCCGACGCGACGCTCGGGCGCAAATTCGCCGAGCTGGTGCTGGCCACGAAGATCACCCAGGAACAAAGCAAGGAACAGATCTTCGAAAGCTACGTCAACATCATCTCCTTCGGCCGCGGCACGTTCGGGCCCGCGGCGATGAACGCGTATTTCGGCAAGAAGCTCGACGATTCGATCACCTGGAGCGAAGCCGCCTTCCTCGCCGGGATGATCCAGTCGCCGTCGGTGCACGACCCGGCCGCCTCCGGCGACATCCACGCTTCGCGGCGCTGGCAGTACGTCCGCGACAAGCTCGCCGTCCGCGGATACGTGAAGGGCGGCGAACCGATGGCCTACCCCGGCACCGAGATCCAGCCGCCGTCGGAGACCCGCGCGGGCCGCGTCACCTACGACGAATTCCACGTCAAGCAGCAGGTCCTGGCCGAGCTCGACCAGGACGGCTTCCCGCTCGCCCGGCTCCAGCAGGGCACCATGACGGTCGAGACGACCCTGGACCGCGGGATGCAGGACGTCGCGAGGAAGGCGTTGCTGGACAGGCTGAAGCGCGAGCCGAAGGAGTTCCGCGGCGCTCTCGTCGCGGCCGACCCGAAGACCGGCGCCGTCCGCGCCTACTACGGCGGTGACCAGGGCGTCCGCGACTACGCGGGCACGCCGCACGCGCTCGGCTCGGCGTTCTCCCCGTTCACCCTCGCCGCGGCCCTGCGCCAGGGCTACGGCCCGGACCAGCCGATCCCGTCCCCGGCGAAGGTGGAGTTCCTCGGCGAGAACTTCCAGTACCCGGACGTCTGCGGCCCGAAGTGCACCCCGCGCAAGGCGATGGTGTCGCACGCGATCACCCCGTTCATCGCGATGGCGAAAAAGGTCGGCCCGGACGCGCTGAGCGAAACCGCGCGGCAGGCCGGCATCCCGGAAACCGTGGACGGCGTGCCGACCCTGCGGGAGAAGGACGGCTTCCTGATCGGTGCGGGCATCGCGGCCGGCCGGTACGCGCTGCGGCCGCTGGACGTGATGGGCGCGTACGGGACCTTCGCCGCGGACGGCCGCCGCGCCACCCCGCATCTGGTGGCGAAGGTGCGGAACCAGAGCGGCGAGGTCGTCTGGGAACACCCGGACACCGCGCAGCCGGCGTTCGGCGAAGACGGCGACCTGAGCCGCCGCGTCGCCGCCGACGTCACCGGCACGCTGGACAGCGTCCTCCCGGACGGCCGCCCGGCGGCGCTGCGCACCGGCGAGGCCGAGCACGGCATCGGCCCGGACAACCAGGACGCCTGGGCCGTCGGCTACACCCCGCAGCTGGTCACGGCGGTCTGGGCCGGCTCCGACGACGACCGGCTGCTGAAGGACGCAGGCGGCGCGAAGCTGACCGGCGACGTCGTCCCGGCCGACATCTGGCGCGGGTTCATGGTCGCCGCCCACCGGGGGCTGCCGGTCCGGCCACTGGCCGCCGGCCGCCCACCGGTGGGGCGGCGGTGAGCGGTCAGCGCACCAGGGCCAGCACGAACCCGTCGTGCCCCTTGGCGCCCACGGTCTGCACGGCCGTCGCGTCCAGCCGCGGCTCGGCGGCGAGCAGGTCGAACATCTCCCGCGCGCCCCGGACGTTCGGGTCGGTGCTGCCGGCGTCCGTCACGTGGCCTTGGCGGACGACGTTGTCGACCACGATCGTCGTGCCCGGCCGCGCCAGCTCCAGCGCGGCGCGCACGTAGTTCGCGAGGTTGACCTTGTCGGCGTCGATGAACACGAAGTCGAACGGCCCGGACAGCGCCGGGAGCGTGTCCAGTGCGGCGCCGACGCGGATGTCGGCGACGTCATCGCCGAACCCCGCCCGCGCCAGGTTCGCCTTCGCGACTTCGGCGTGCTTCGGATCGTATTCGCAGGTCACCAGCTTGCCGCCGGGCGGGAGCGCGCGAGCAAGCCAGATCGTGCTGTACCCGCCGAGCGTGCCGATCTCGAGGATCGTCCGCGCGCCCGCCATGCGGGCCAGCAGGTGCAGCAGCTTGCCCTGGTTGGGCGCGACGGCGATCGACGGCAGCCCGGCGGCGGCCGAGTCGGCGAGCGCGTCGTCGAGCACCGGATCGGGGGCGAGCAACGCGCTGTTGAGGTAGTCGTCGATTTCGGCCCAGGTCTTGTCGGTCATGGCACCTCCGAACCCAATCTAGCCGGGCCCGGCGACCGGGCGCCTGGTGACGGACTTCGTGACAGGCGCGCCGGACCCGGAGCTGGCGGCGGCCCTGGACCCGGCCCGGCTTTCCCGCCCGGCTTGAGGCTCGGCCCAAACGCACCCAATGCCACATCGGGGCGCATGAGGCCGACCCCGCTGAGGTGCGATCATGCTCACCGGAACCGAAGGCGGAAGGTGGACATGGACGACTACCGCGTCGTCGCGGACGCCCTTGCCGCCGACATCGAGGCCGGCCGTCTCCGGCCCGGCGACCGGCTGCCGCCGCAGCGCCGGTTCGCGCGGGAGCGCGGCGTCGCGAACTCCACCGCCGCCCGCGTCTACGGCGAACTCGTCCGGCGCGGTCTGGCCGTCGGGGAAGTCGGCCGCGGCACGTTCGTCCGCGCCGCGAAGCGGCCGCCCGAACCGGCTCTCGCCGAGCCCGGCGACGCGCGCGTCGACCTCGAACTCAACTTCGCCGTCCTGCCGGGGGAATCCGCGCGGCTGGCCCGCGCGCTGGAACCGTTGCTGCGCGAGGACGTCCTCACCGCGGCCCTGCACCCGATCGGCGCCGCGGGCACCCCGGTGGCCCGGACGGCGGTGGCCGCGCTGCTCGCCCGCGGCGGCTGGCGGCCGGACCCGGCGGCGATCCTGTTCACCGGCAACGGCAGGCAGGCCATCGCGGCCGCGATCGCCGCGTTCGTGCCGGTGGGGGAGCGGCTCGCGGTGGAGTCGCTGACGTACCCGGTGGTGAAGGCCCTGGCCGCGCGGCTCGCCGTGGAACTCGTGCCGATCGAGACGGACGAGTCCGGCCTGGTGCCCGAGGCGCTGGCCGCGGCCGGGCCGGTGCGCGCGCTGTACGTCCAGCCGACCCTGCACAACCCGCTCGGCACGACGATGCCCCCGGCACGCCGCGCCGCGCTCGCCGAGGTCGTCGCCCGCCTGGACCTGCCGGTGATCGAGGACGGCATCTACACGTTCCTGCGGGACGACGTCCGCCCCTTCGCCGCGTACGCGCCGGAGCGGACAGTCTTCGTCGACAGCCTGTCCAAGCGGGTCGCCCCCGGGCTGACGGCGGGGTTCCTCGTGCCGCCACCGGCTTGGACCGCGCGGCTCGCGTCGTCGGTGCGTTCGGGCGGCTGGGCCGCGTCGCGTTTCGCCGTCGAAGCGGCGACGCAGTGGATCGTGACCGGCACCCTCGCGGAGGTCGAAGCCGCCAAACGCCGTGACGCGGCCGCGCGGGCGTCGGTGGTCGCGGAGAAGCTGCCGGGACTGCGCGGCGACGCGGCGTCGTACCACCGCTGGTGGGAGCTGCCGGAGCGGTGGCGGGCGGAGACGTTCGTCGCGGCCGCGGCGCGCCGCGGGATCGCCCTGTCCCCGGCGGCGGCGTTCGCGGTGCTGCCGGGGCACGCGCCGAACGCCGTGCGGATCGCGGTGTCGGCCCCGCCGGTGGAAACGCTCTCCGCGGCGCTCGACGTCCTGGCCGGGCTGGCGAGCGGAAGCCCGGACGACCTGGTGGCCGACTGACAGCCGCCGCCGGCGCTCTACCAGCGCCGTGTGCGGCTCGCGGCAGGAGCCGCCGCCACCCTTCGGTTGTCACGCGATCGAAGGAGCAACGGATGCACACCCCAGTCACGATCATCGGCGCCGGTCTCGGCGGCCTCACCCTCGCCCGCGTCCTGCACGTCCACGGGATTCCGGCCACGGTCTACGAAGCCGAGCCGTCCCCGAAGGCGCGGACGCAGGGCGGGATGCTCGACATCCACGACTACAACGGCCAGCTCGCCGTCGAGGCGGCCGGCCTGTTGGACGAGTTCCGCGGCCTGGTCCTGGAGGGCAGGCAGGCGATGCGGGTCCTCGGCCGGGACGGGACCGTGCTGGCCGAGAAAGCCGACGACGGCACGGGCGGGCGCCCGGAGGTGCAGCGCGGCGACCTGCGGCGGATGCTGCTCGACGCGCTCCCGGACGGCACTGTCCACTGGGGACACAAGGTGACCGGTGCCCGGACCCTCGGCGACGGCCGGCACGAGGTGACCTTCGCCGACGGCGGCACCGTCGTCACCGGCCTGCTGGTCGGTGCGGACGGCGCGTGGTCGCGGGTCCGGCCCCTGCTGACGGCGGCGAAACCCGAATACGTCGGCGAAGCCTTCGTCGAGATCTACCTGTTCGACGCCGGCACCCGCCACCCCGTGGCCGGCAAGACGGTCGGGGGCGGCTCGCTCATGGCGCCGGCCTCGGGCAAGGAAATCCACGCCCACCGGGAGAGCGGGGACATGCTGCACGTCTACGTGTCGCTCACCCGGTCGCTCGACTGGTTCGCCGCCATCGACTTCACCGATCCCGCCGCGGCCACCGCCCGGGTCGCGGCGGAGTTCGACGGCTGGGCCCCGGAACTCACCGCGCTCATCACCGAGGGCGACACCGCGCCCGTCCTGCGACCGCTCTACACCTTGCCGATCGGGCACCGGTGGGAGCGGGTGCCGGGGGTGACGCTGATCGGCGACGCGGCCCATGTCATGCCGGCCAACGGCGAAGGCGCCAACCTGGCCATGCTCGACGGCGCCGAACTCGGCCTGGCCCTCGCCGCGCACCGCGGCGACGTCGAAGCCGCGCTCGCAGGGTACGAGGAGGCCATGTTCCCCCGCAGCGCCGAGGTGGGGGCCGAGGGCGCCGAGTTCGGCGAGCTCCTCGCCGGCGTGGCCGACGAGGACGTCCCGCGGGTCCTGATCGAGGCGTTCGCCGCGCTCACCGAGGCAGGACGCGCTTCCTGAGTCAGGGGGCGTACTTGCCGACGAAGCTGCCGCAGGTGACGACGCGGCCCGTCAGCCGGGCCTGGATCGCCTTCTCCAGGCCCAAGAAGTCGAACACCGGTGTGTCGGCCGGGATCGACTCCGGGACCGGGCCGCCCGTCGCGAGCATCCGGTACGAGTCCGTCTGGAACAGGACCAGGTAGCCGCCTTCGCGGTTCAGCTCGTCCGCCGTCGCGAGCATGCGCTCGGGCGCGTCGCCGACGATCTCCAGCGGCAGCGGCCATTCGAGGGGGAACGGGTTGCGCAGGCCGAACGCGGGGTAGGCGAACGGGCTGTCCGGCAGGATCGCCGTCCGTGCGGCCGGGAAGCGGTCCAGGCAGTCGCGGATCTGCCGGACGAAGGTGAACGTCGACGGGTTCGTGCGGATGCCGGACATCGCCGGGGTGACCGCGCCGAGATCCTCGGTCAGCCGGTCGTGGCCGACGTCGAGGTAGGCCGCCTGGTCGTGGCGGGCCACGACGGCCCAGCCGCAGACTGCCACCAAGGTCAGTCCGGCCGTCGCGGTCACCCAGCGCCGCGGCGGCCGGGGCCGCGGCGGCACCACCTGGCCGAGCAGCAGCAACGACGTCAGCGCGAGCGTGCCGGTGAGCAGCGTCGGCGTGTCGTTGCCCCACGACAGGCTGATCATGAAGCCGGTGGCGAGCACCAGCAGCCCGGCCCACGGCACTTTCCGCCGCACGGCCGCGTTCACCGGCACGCTCACCACGACGATCCACCACAGCACGTCCGCCCAGCGCGTGGAGCCGGTGAACCCACCGTCGACGACGGTCCAGACGATCGCGGCCGCGCCGGCGAGCACCAGCACCCACGACGCCGCCCGCCCGGCCGCGCCGAGCCGGTCACCGGGCAGCCGGACGGCCAGCAGCACCACGGCGATCGCGGCGAAGAAGCCCAGTCCGCGCACCGGCGGCCTGGTCAGCGCCTCCGGATCGTCGAGCCACAGCCCGAGCAGCCGTTCGCCGTAGGCGGGCAACCCGCCGGTGAGCTGCTCGACCATCTCGGCGAAGCCGCCGCCCAGGCTCACCCACGTCACGTACGCCAGCCCGGGCGCGGCCAGCGCGAGGAGGTCGAGGACCAGCCGCAGCGCGCGTCGCGTGCCCGCCCGTGTCGCCGGGTGGAGCAGCAGCCAGACGACGCCGATCACCGCGGCCGGCGCGAAGCTCTGCTTGACGAGCACCGCGCAGCCGAGCAGCACCAGCCCGCCGCGGCGGGCGAGCGCGTGGCCGCTGCACCTGCCGCTCAAACCGGCGTCCAGCGCCCAGGCACCGCACGCGGTCAGCGCGATGCCGTCGATGGTGTGCCAGGCCATCAGCGGGAAGGCGTTGAGGTTGATGAGCGACGCCGCCGCGACCATCGCCGTCATGCCCGGGCCCCAGTCCAGCACCCGGCGGCGCGTGACGAGCGTGGCGAACGCGATCGTCGCCACGATGATCTCGATCATGGCCAGGAAGCTCGACCCGAAGAACAGCGGCATCGGCAGCGCGTAGTCGGCGATGTGCAGGACGGCGGACCCGAGCGGGCGGGCGGAGATGATGTCGGCGTGCGGGACTTCGCCGTGCAGCACGCGCCACGCCTGAGCGAGGATGAACCCCTGGTCGGAGGGGTGGAAGCCGAAGCGGCCGACGCGCAGTTCGGTGGCCAGCGCGAGCAGCAGCACCCAGCAGGCGTGCATGCTCCAGCGCAGCAGCGGCCTCACCGGTTTCGCGGGAGCCGGGTCCGGCGCGGTGGCGGTCTGCGCAGGACTCGCCACGTCCACGCCCCGTCCGCCTTTCCGCTCTCGATCACACCCGGGAAGCGATGGTAGCGGCCGGACCGGTCACCGGCGCGAACCGCACCACCGGCCCCGCCCGAAGTTCGTGAAGGCCACCTTGAGGAACATAGAGTTCCGGAAGGTGGCCTTCACGGACTTGTCGTCACCCGGAGGTGTGCCGGGCGGTGCCGATCTCGGCCGTTTCCTCGGCCACGGCGCGTTGTTCCCCAGTGGTGGTTTCCGGCATTCCGAACTCCCCAGTTCACGCCCGTACGCGGTGTACGGGACTCGCGCGAGGGTAGAAGTACCGTTGGCCCAGTGCCAGTGTTTCGGCGGAATTCGCGGCGATCAAGCACGACGGCGCCAGAACAGGCGGGTCACCGCCGCCGCGACCGGCGCCGGCGCGGGCGGGCGGGGCAGGCCGCGGGTCTCCGGGGCGGACTCCTGCACCGCCCGGTAGGCGAGGTGCGCGGCGAAGCGGGCGAGCCGCGGCATCCGCACCGAGGTGAACGTGACGCCGTCCGAGAGCGTCTCGCGTCCGGCCGTCAGCCCGAACTCCTCCAGCGCCGCCTTCGAAGCCAGATACGCGGAGAAGCGCGGGGTGTCGGTCTGCAGGCCCTGGGTGGTGACACCGCGGACGTCTCCGGCCGCCGCAACAGGCGGGCGACCAGGCGTTTCCCGACGAATCCCGTCGCGCCCGTCACGAAGTAGGTCGTCATGGCCGGTCCCTTCCGTCGGGCCCGACTCCAACCTACTGAAAAGTAGGAACGGTAGTTGTCAGCTTTCTTCTTCATCGGCCGTCGCGACGACGGCGTCCCGCAGGGCGGCCCGCAGCCGTCCGACGTCGAGCGGGCCCAGCACGGCCGCTTCGCCCGGCGGCGCGACCAGCACCACCTTGTCGTTGCTGACGAACACCGTCACGTCCCTGCGCCTGCCGGCCAGATCCCGGCAGCCGATCGACCACTCGCCCCGACTCATGGTCGCCGCCCTCCGATTCCCTTGTCGTGGTCGTGCTTCGTGCGAGGGTGGGAGCGGCGCCCGGCGGCGCTATGACGCGCGTTCACCCGATCTGCCTACTCGCGGGTTTTCTCTTGCGCTTCGCGGATTTCCGGCGTATCTCCCGGTCGTGGCGCGGCCGGTTCGGGAGTACCGTCCGCACCGACTCGTCGTCGTGGGAGGTTTGGGATGTCGTCTGGGATGGCGGAGCCGCGGAAGATCGTCGTCGTCGGTGCGGGCCTGGGCGGGGCGTCCGCCGCCGCCGCTCTGCGCGAACGCGGCTACCCCGGCGAAGTCCTGCTGATGGGCTCCGATCCGCGCCGCCCGTACGAGCTGCCACCGCTGTCGAAGGGCGTGCTGCTGGGCAACACCGACGAGCCCGACTGGGTCCACGAGGAGAAGTACTACGGCGAGCACAACATCCGGTTCACCCCGGGCGTCACGGCCACCCGGATCGAACTGGGCGCGCGGCTGGTGCTCGACGACGCGGGCGGCGAGCACCGGTTCGACCGGCTGGTGCTGGCGACCGGTTCCCGGCCGCGGACGTTGCCGGTCCCCGGCGGCGACCTCCCCGGGCTCTACACGCTGCGCACTCTCGACGACGCGCTCAAGCTGCGGTCGGCGTTCACCGCGGCGGAGCGGGTGGTGATCGTCGGCGCGGGCTGGATCGGCTCCGAAGCGGCCGCGGCGGCACGGACGCACGACGCGGACGTGACGGTCGTCGACCCGGTGCGGGTGCCGCTGGCCAACGTCGTCGGCGAGACGGTCGGCGGGGTGTTCCGGGACCTGCACGCGGAAAAGGGCGTCCACTGGCGCCTGGGCGAGCAGGTCGCGGAGATCACGGGCGGCCCGGACGGCGTCCGCGGAGTCCGTCTCGCCGGGGGAGAGGAGCTGACGGCGGACGTGGTCCTGGTCGCGGTCGGCGCGGCACCCCGGGTGGAGCTGGCCCACGCGGCGGGCCTGGAGCTGTCGGACGACGGCGGGGTGGCGGTGGACGCGAGCCTGCGCACGGCGGCCCCGGACGTATACGCGGTCGGCGACATCGCGGCCCACTTCCACCCGCGCTACGGACGGCGTATCCGCGTGGAGCACTGGGCGAACGCGAAGGACCAGGGCGCGCACGTGGCGCGGAACCTGCTGGGGGAGAACGAACCGTTCCTCGCCTCGCCGTACTTCTTCACCGACCAGTACGAGCTGGGCTGCGAATACCGCGGCCTGGCGGACCCGGCATCGGACGAGCTGGTCGTCCGCGGCGACCTGGCGTCCCGGGAGTTCACGGCGTTCTGGCTGCGCGAAGGCCGGGTGGCGGCGGCGATGAACGTGAACATGTGGGACGACGGGGATGCCCTCGGGGCCTTGGTGGACGGTCGCGCGACGGTGACCGCGGAACAGCTCAAGACGGCGGATCTGGCGTCGCTGGCGTGACTTCCCGCGCCAGGACCAGGAAAGCCGCCAACGCCAACACCGCGAACCCCGCCATGGTCGCCGCCATCGGCAGCGCCGTTCCCGGGCCGCCGAGGCCGACCAACGGCGTTGCCACCGCGCCCACCACGAACTGCAGCACTCCCAGCAACGCCGATGCCGCCCCGGCGGACCGCGCGTGCGACGCCAGCGCCAGGGAGCTCGCGTTCGGCATCACCAGGCCGATGCTCGACACCAGCAGGAACAACGACACCAGCAGCACGACCAACGGAGCCCGGAACAACACCGAAACCAAGACCGAAGCCCCGCCGAACACACCCAGCAGCAGGCCGGAAAGCAGCAGAACGCGCTCGGGCACCCGGCCGGCCAGACGGCCGTTGAGCTGGCCCGCCAGCACGATGCCGACGCCGTTGACCCCGAACACCACGCTGTACGCCTGCGGGCTGAGCCCGTACACGCCCTGCAGCGCGAACGACGACCCCGAGATGTAGGCGAACATCGACGCGAACAGCAGTCCCGACGCCAGCGCGTAGCCCGCGAACGACCGGTCCAGCGCCAGGCGCGCGTACGTGCGCATCACCTGGCCGAGCCGCAGGGGTGAGCGAACCGGAGAAGGCTCCGGCAGGAAGAAGGCCACCACGGCCAGCAGCAACGCCCCGAACGCCGTCAGCACGACGAACACCCCGCGCCAGGACGTCCAGTTCAGCAGCTGGCCGCCGAGCAGCGGGGCCAGGATCGGGGCCAGGCCGCTGACCAGCATCAACGTCGAGAAGAACTTCGTCATCGCCGTGCCGGAGAACAGGTCGCGCACCGTCGCCCGGGCGATCACGATGCCCGCGGCCGCGCCCAGGGACTGCACGAGCCGTGCGGCGACCAGCAACCAGGCGTCGGGGCTGACCGCGCACAGCACCGAACCCACGACGTACAACGCGAGCCCCGCCAGCAACGGCCGGCGGCGTCCCAGCGAGTCCGACAGCGGACCCAGCACGAGCTGGCCCAGCGCCAGTCCCACGATGAACGCGCTGAGTGTCAGCTGGACCGTGGCGTCCGCGGCGTGCAGGTCCTGCGCCATCCGCGGCAGCGCGGGCAGGTACATGTCGATCGACAGCGGCCCGAAGGCCGTGAGCCCACCCAGGACCAGGACGAACTTCAGCCGCGCCCGCCTGCCCGGCGCGGTACGTTCCGCCGTGGTGGTCACCCGCGTCCTCCTGTCCCTGATCCGGACCAGCGACGGAGTAGCCGGGGCTATTCCGGCTGTGATCGGTGACACCCCGTGGTCACCCGCGCGGTGAACCGGTACTGATCCGATCAATTTACGCCCGATTCGGCGAAGACTCTGGATTGGCGGTCACGACTGCGATATACATCGGATGTCTGGTCGGTGTGGGCGAAGGGAATATCAGTGCAGCTAGTGCGCCTCGGGGAGCCGGGAAGTGAGCGTCCGTTCGCGCGTGCCGACGACGGCACGACCTACGAGCTGGGCGGGCTGACCGCCGACATCGACGGTGGCTTCCTCGCCGCGGACGGGGTCGCGCGCGCGGCCGCCGCGCTCGCTGCCGGGGAGCTGCCGAAGTCGTCGGAAACCGGCCTGCGCGTCGGCGCGCCCATCACCCAGCCCGGCAAGGTCGTCTGCATCGGCATGAACTACCGCCGCCACGCCGAGGAGACCGGCGCGACGCCGCCCACCGAACCCGTCGTCTTCATGAAGGCGCCGGACGTCGTGGTCGGCCCCGGCGACGACGTCCTCATCCCGCGCGGGTCGGTCAGCACCGACTGGGAGGTCGAGCTCGGCGTCGTCATCGGCAAGACCGCCCGCTACCTCGACAGCGTCGACGAAGCTCTCGGGTACGTCGCCGGGTACGTCGTCTCGAACGACGTCTCCGAGCGTGAGCTGCAGTTCCGCACCGCCCAGTGGGACAAGGGCAAGTCCTGCGAGAACTTCAACCCGCTCGGCCCGGCCCTGGTCCCGGCGAGCGAGGTGCCCGACCCGCAGGACCTCGGCCTGCGGCTGTGGATCAACGGCGAGAAGAAGCAGGACTCGACCACCAAGGACATGATCTTCACCGTCGCCGAGATCATCCACCACCTGAGCCAGGTGATGGTGCTGCGGCCCGGCGACCTCATCAACACCGGCACTCCCGAAGGCGTCGCCCTCGGGCAGCCCGACCCCAAGCCCTACCTGCGCGACGGCGACGTCATCGAGCTGGAGATCGACGGCCTCGGACGGCAGCGCCAGACCGCGAGGCAGGCCTGACCATGGCGAAGATCATCGGCATGGAGGTGCTGGACGTCCGGTTCCCCACCTCCCGGGAGCTGGACGGCTCGGACGCCATGAACCCGGACCCGGACTACTCCGCCGCCTACGTCGTGCTGCACGCCGACGGCGGCCCGGACGGCTACGGGCTCGCGTTCACCATCGGCCGCGGCAACGACGTCCAGGCCGCCGCCATCCGCGCGCTCGCGCCGCACGTCGTCGGCCGGGAGATCCCGGAGGACGCGGCCGCGCTTGGCGACCTTTCGCGCACCCTCGTCGGCGACTCGCAGTTCCGCTGGCTGGGCCCGGAAAAGGGCGTGGCGCACATGGCGGTCGGCGCGGTCGTCAACGCCGCCTGGGACCTCGCCGCGCGCTGCGCCGGCCTTCCGGTCTGGCAGTTCGCGGCCCGCATGACCCCCGAAGAACTCGTCAGCCTGGTCGACTTCCGCTACCTCTCGGACGCCCTCACCGAGACTGAAGCCCTGGAGATCCTCCGCCGGGCGGAACCCGGCCGCGCCGAACGCACAAAGCAGCTCGAAGCGAACGGCTACCGCGCCTACAGCACGTCACCCGGCTGGCTCGGGTACGCGGACGCGAAGCTCGTCCGGCTGGCCGAACAAGCCGTCGCCGACGGCTTCGAGATGATCAAGCTCAAGGTCGGCGGCAACCTCGAGGACGACGTCCGGCGGATGAAGCTCGCCCGCGAGACCGTCGGCCCGGACGTCCGGATCGCCGTCGACGCCAACCAGCGCTGGGACGTCTCGGCCGCGGTCACCTGGATGACCGCGCTGGCGCCGTTCGACCCGTACTGGATCGAAGAGCCGACCTCGCCGGACGACATCCTCGGGCACGCGGCGATCGCGAAGGCCCTCGCGCCGATCAAGATCGCCACCGGCGAGCACGTCCAGAACCGCGTGGTCTTCAAGCAGCTGCTGCAGGCGAACGCGATTTCGGTGCTGCAGCTGGACGCGGCCCGCGTCGGCGGGTTCAACGAGAACCTGGCGATCCTGCTGCTGGCGGCGAAGTTCGGCGTGCCGGTGTGCCCGCACGCCGGCGGCGTCGGCCTCTGCGAGCTCGTGCGTCACCTGTCGATGTTCGACTTCGTGGCGGTGTCCGGCACCGACGCGGACCGGTCCATCGAGTGGGTCGACCACCTGCACGAGCACTTCACCGACCCGGCCGTCGTCGAGCACGGCCGGTACCTCGCCCCGACCGCCCCCGGGTTCTCCGCGCGCATGCACGACGCGACGCTGCGCCGCTTCCGGTTCCCGGACGGTCCCGAGTGGACGGAGACCGCAAGTGAGTGAATTCGAGGGCCTGGTGGCCGCCGTCACCGGAGGCGCCTCGGGGATCGGCAAGGCGGCTGCGACATTGCTGGCCGAACGCGGCGCACAGGTGGCAGTCCTCGACCTGAAGCCGGGCGATGACGGCTTCCGCTGCGACGTCTCTTCCGATGACGAAGTCCGAGAAGCAATCGACGCCGTCGTGGAACGCTTCGGGCGCCTCGACATCCTGGTCAACAACGCCGGGATCGGCGCGCAGGGCGATGTCACGGCCAACGGCGACGACGAATGGCACCGCGTGTTCGACGTCAACGTCGTCGGCATGGTCCGGCTCGCCCGCGCCGCGGTGCCGCACCTCAGGAACTCGCCGTCCGCGGCGATCGTCAACACGTGCTCCATCGCGGCCTGGGCCGGCCTGCCCAACCGCGCGCTCTACTCGGCCACCAAGGGTGCGGTGCTCTCGCTGACCCTGGCCATGGCGACCGACCACCTGCCCGACCGGATCCGCGTCAACTGCGTGTGCCCCGGAACGGCGGACACCCCCTGGGTGGGCCGGCTGCTCGACGCCGCCGATGACCCGGCGGCCGAACGCGCGGCCCTCGCGGCGCGCCAGCCGATGGGCCGGCTGGTCACCGCCGACGAGGTCGCGAACGCCATCGTCTACCTCGCCAGTCCCCTCTCCGCCTCGACCACCGGCACCGCGCTCGCGGTCGACGGCGGCATGTACGGCCTGCGTCCTCGCGGCCCGGTTCACCACGACTAGAAGACTTGATTCCCCGCCGTCATCAAGGAGGATGCTGTGCGCGCTGCGTTATTCGAAAACAGGGTGATCCAGGTGGCCGTCACGGCCACCGTCTGCGGCCTGGTACTGGCCGCCTGTGGGTCCACAAAGGACAACGCGTCGGCGCCCGCCGCGGGCGGTGGCAACGCGGGCGGCAAGGTCGGCGCGACGCTGCCGCTGCTGACCTCGCCGTTCTGGCAGGCCTACAACAACTACGTGCCGAAGATGGCCACGGAAGAGGGCGTCGACGTCCTCCCGACGGTCAACGCCGACAGCGACCCCGCGAAGCTGATCACCGACATCGGGACGTTCCTCAACCAGGGCGTCAAGGGCCTGGTCGTGACGCCGCTGGACTCGGCCGCCATCGTCGCCGGGCTCAAGCAGGCGGAGAACAAGGGCGTGCCGGTGGTCGCGGTCGACGTCGCCCCCGAGAGCGGCAAGGTCGCCATGGTCGTGCGGGCCGACAACAAGGCCTACGGCACCAAGGCGTGCGAAGCGATCGGCGAGAAGGTCAAGTCCGGCAAGGTCGTGCAGATCATGGGTGACCTCGCGTCGGTCAACGGCCGCGATCGCTCGGAAGCCTTCCGCGACTGCATGAAGTCCAAGTACCCCGGCATCCAGGTGCTGGAGATCCCGGCCGAGTGGAAGGCCGACAAGGCGTCCTCCGGCCTGGACAGCATGCTGACCGCGAACCCGGACATCAAGGGCGTCTACATGCAGGCCGGCGGCGTCTACCTGGCCCCGACCGAGCAGGCGCTCAAGCGCAAGAACCTGTTCTTCCCGGTCGGGGACCCGAAGCACATCGTGCTCGTGTCCAACGACGGCATCCCGCAGGAGCTGGCCGCGATCCGCGCCGGCGAACTGGACGCCACGGTGTCCCAGCCGGCCGACGCGTACGCGAAGTACGGCCTGTACTGGCTGAAGAAGGCCATGGCGGGCGAGACGTTCAAGCCGGGCCCGACCGACCACGACAGCACCATCGTCGAGATCAGCCCCGGCATCCTCGAGGACCAGCTGCCCGCGCCCGTCATCACCAAGGCCAACGTGGACGACAAGGCCCTGTGGGGGAACAACCTGTGACCGCGCTGCCCGCCGGCGAATCCGCCGTCCCGGTGGTCAGCGCCGTAGGTGTCGGAAAGCGCTACGGCCCGACCGTGGCGCTGCACGACGTCAGCCTCACCGTGCACCCCGGCGAGTCACACGCGCTCGTCGGGCGCAACGGGGCCGGCAAGTCGACGCTCGTCTCCATCCTCACCGGCCTGTCCACCACGGACACCGGGCACGTCGAGTTCGGCGGCGAGCCGGCCCCGCCCTTGTCCAAGCAGGACGACTGGAAGGCGCGCGTCGCCTGCGTGTACCAGCACGCGATGGTCGTCCCGCAGCTCACCGTCGCCGAGAACCTGTTCCTCAACCGGCAGGCGGGCGGCGGGTTCGCGATCGGCTGGAAGACGCTGCGGCGCAAGGCCCGCGAGCTGCTCGACTCGTGGGACGTCCACGTCGACGTCGACACCGCGGCCGGGGACCTCTCGGTCGAGGACCGGCAGTTCGTCGAGATCGCCCGCGCGCTGTCCTACGGCGCCCGGTTCATCGTCCTCGACGAGCCGACCGCGCAGCTGGACAGCCAGGCCATCGAGCGGCTCTTCGAGCGGATGCGCCAGATGCAGGCGGGCGGGGTGACGTTCCTGTTCATCTCGCACCACCTGCACGAGGTGTACGAGGTGTGCCAGGCCGTCACGGTCCTTCGCGACGCGAAGCACATCCTCACCGCGCCGGTGTCCGAGGTCGGCCGAGCCCAGCTGGTCGACGCGATGACCGGCGAGCCGGGTGGTCTGTCGGTCCGTGACGCCGCTTCCCGCGAGGCCCTCGACGACGATGCCGCGGAGATCCTCGCGGTCGACGGGCTGTCCGGCGACAGCTTCCGTGACGTCTCCTTCCGCCTGCGCCGCGGGGAGGTCGTCGGGCTCGCGGGCAGCAACGCCAGCGGGAAGCACCAGGTCGCCGAGACGGTCTACGGCCTGCGGACGCCGTCCGCGGGCACGATCCGCGTCGACGGCTCGCCGCTGCCGCCGGGCGACATCCCGGCGGCGTTGCGGGCCGGGATCGGCTGCGTGCCGCGCGACCGGCACCACGAAGGCCTGATACTGGCGCACTCGATCGCGGACAACACCACGATGTCCATTTTGGACAAGCTGGGCCGCGGCGGGATCGCTTCGCCGGGGAAGCGGCACGCGCGTGCGTCGCAGGCGCTGAAGGACTACGACATCGTGGCCGCCGGCGCCGAGCAGCCGGTGTCGGACCTGTCCGGCGGCAACCAGCAGAAGGTCGTGCTGGCCCGGGCGCTGATCGGCGACCCGCGGGTGGTCGTGCTGATCAACCCGACCGCCGGCGTGGACGTGAAGTCGAAGGAGGCGCTGCTCGCGGTCGTGGACCGGGTGCGCGCGGAAGGCAAGGCGGTGCTGATCGTCAGCGACGAGCTGGACGACCTGCGCCTGAGCGACCGGGTCCTGGTGCTGCGCGCCGGGGCCGTGGTCGCCGAGCACCAGGCCGGGTGGTCCGACGGCGACCTCGTGGCCGACATCGAAGGAGTCGAGCTTTCGTGACCGACGTGATGACCTCTCCGCAGACGGAGCTGCCCGCCCCACCCCGGCGCCGCAAAGCCGTCTGGCTGCGTGAACTGGCGCTGCTGCCCGCGCTGGTCGTGGTGTTCCTCATCGGCGGTCTGGTCGACGACACCTTCGTCGGCTGGAGCAACATCGTCAGCATCCTGACCGCGTCGGCCGCGCTCTCGCTGGTCGTGCTGGGCGAATCGCTGGTGCTGATCACCGGGAAGTTCGACCTGTCGCTGGAATCGACGATGGGCCTGGCGCCGGCACTCGGCGCGATGGTCGTCATCCCGGTGGCGTCGGCGGGCTTCGGCGTCGAACTGCCGGCGGCGATCGGCCTGCTGGTCATCCCGCTGTGCGGCGCGCTCGTCGGGTTCGTCAACGGCTTCCTGATCGTGAAGCTGAAGCTGAACGCCTTCATCGTCACCCTCGCCATGCTCACCGTGCTCCGCGGTGTCCAGGTGGGTTCGACCAAGGGCAAGACGCTGTTCAACCTGCCGGACTCCTTCACCGACCTGGCGACGACGACGTTCCTCGGGCTGCCGATGTCGGTGTGGCTGGCCGCGGCGCTGTTCGCGGTCGCCGGCTGGGTGCTGCGCTACCACCGCGTCGGCCGCGCGCTGTACGCGATCGGCGGCAACCGCGAAGCCGCCCGGGCGGCGGGTGTGCGTGTCGACCGGATCGCGTGGGCGGTGTTCGTCGTCGCGGGGATCCTCGCCGCTATCGGCGGGCTCGCGTACACCGGTTACGTCGGGGCCTTGGGCGCGAACCAGGGATCCGGCATGATCCTTCAGGTGTTCGCGGCAGCGGTGATCGGTGGCGTCTCGCTCGACGGCGGCAAGGGCACGCTGGTCGGCGCCCTCACCGGCGTCCTGCTGCTGTCGTCGGTGTCGAGCCTGCTCAACTACGCGCACGTCACGGCGGAGTGGCAGGGGGCGATCTACGGCGCCATCATCCTGGTCGCGCTGATCATCGCCCGCTACGCGGGCGGCAAACCCCAAACCTGATCCCCGCCCACCCCGTGATCATCCGACGTTCGAAGGTCCGTGAATGGCACATTGAGGGACTTAGAGTCCCTCAATGTGCCATTCACGGACTACGCGAGGGAGGTGTGGTGTCAGGAGGCTTCGGCAGCGGGTTCGTCGGGGGCCGTGGGGTCGTCCGCGGTGCCGAGGGCGTTGCGCAGCCACTGCTCCACGCCCGCGACGTGCACGGTCGCCCACGAGCGCGCCAGCTCCGGCTCGCGCGCGGCGATGGCCTCGTAGATCGCCGTGTGCTGTTCGCGGGTCTTCGCGACCGCGCCCTCCTGTGTGAGGCCGCGCCAGATCCGGGCGCGGGCGGTCGGCCCGGACAGGCTGTCCAGCAGCGAGCAGAGCACGGGGTTGCCGGAGCCGTCGGCGATCTTGCGGTGGAACTGCAGGTCGTTGGCCACCAGCGCCTCGACGGTCGGCGAATCCTCCAGCTCACCGAGCAGCGTGCCCAGCTCGGCGATGTCGTCGTCGCTCATGTGCAACGCGGCCAGCGCGGTCGCCGCGGGCTCGAGGATCCGCCGCACGGCCAGGAAGTCCAGCACGGTGTCGTCGCGGTGGAAGTCGACCACGAACGTCATCGCGTCGAGCAGCAGGTTCGGCTCGAGGCTGGTGACGTACGTGCCGTCGCCCTGGCGGACGTCCAGCACGCGGATCAGGCACAACGCCTTCACGGCCTCCCGCAGGGAACTGCGCGAGAGCCCGAGCCGCTGGGCCAGCTCGGCCTCCTTCGGCAGCCGGTCGCCCGGTGCCAGCTCGCCGGAGATGATCATGTCCTTGATCTTGTCGATCGCGACATCGGTGACGGGCATCGAGTGCGCCCTCCCTGCAGCAGACCTCGGATGTTTCGGTGTTAGTCCCCAGCGTGCCATGTCCCGGCAAAGGAGGGGCCATGACCCACCCGCGCACACCACACAGTGTCTCCAAAAGAGTGGTGGCTCTGCACACCAAACTGAAGCCCGGCAAGGAGGCCGAGTACGAGGCCGTCCACGCGGTCATCCCGCCCGAGCTGGACGCCGCGCTGCGCGAAGCCGGCGTCCACACCTGGCGGATCTGGCGTAACGGTCTCGACCTCTTCCACGTCCTCGAAGTCGACGACTACGCGGCGATGCGCGCGGCACTGCGGGACCATTCCGCCAACGTGCCGTGGCAGGCCAGAATGGCTGAGCTGCTGGCTGTCGAGGACGACTACTCCGGCGACGACACCGGCATCGGACTGGTCTGGGAACTTCCGGTGAAGGAGTGACGGCGTTGGAACTCTCCCTGTCCCCCCTGGGGCTCGGCTGTGCGCAGCTGGGCAACCTCTACCACGCGATCAGCGACGAGACCGCCGCGGCGACCGTGCGGCGCGCGTGGGACGAGGGCGTCCGCTACTTCGACACCGCGCCGCACTACGGCCTCGGCCTGTCGGAGACCCGGCTCGGCGCTGCGCTGCGCTCGTACCCGCGGGACGAGTTCGTGCTCTCGACGAAGGTCGGGCGCGTGCTGGAGCCGAACCCGGGCGGCGCCGGCGAGCGGGACGACCAGGGGTTCGCGGTCCCCGCCGCGTACAAGCGCCGCTGGGACTTCACCCGCGACGGCGTCCTGCGGTCCCTGGACGACAGCCTGACGAGGCTGGGACTCGACCGCGTCGACGTCGTGTACGTCCACGATCCCGACGAACACTTCGAAGAGGCGCTGAGCGGCGCCTTCCCGGCTCTGCACCGGCTGCGGGAGGAGGGCGTGATCGGCGCCTTCGGGGCCGGGATGAACCAGACGCCGATGCTCGCCGAGTTCGTCCGTCGTACCGACCTGGACGTCCTGCTGGTGGCCGGCCGGTACACGCTGCTCGACCAGCCGGCGCTGGACGAGCTGTTCCCCCTGTGTGCCGAGCGCGGCGTGACGGTGGTGGCCGGCGGCGCGTTCAACGGCGGCATCCTCGCCACGGCCGAGCCGGGCCGCGTCTACGACTACGCCGAAGCGCCGTCGGAGCTGGTCGAGCGGGCCGGGCGGATCGCGGCGATCTGCGCGCGGCACGGCGTCGAGCTGCCGGAAGCGGCGCTGGCCCTGCCGATCGCGCACCCCGCGGTGGCGTCGGTGGTCGTCGGCGCGCACGATCCGGACCAGGTGAGCGTCAACGCGCGGCGGGCGCGGGCCGTGGTGCCGCTCCAGCTCTGGAAGGAACTGATCGACGCGGGGTTGCTGCGTGCCGACGTCGTCATCGCCGGAGGAACGTCGTGATCGACGCGCACCACCACCTGTGGGACCCGTCGCGGCGGGAGTACCCGTGGATGGCGGGGAAGGCCCTCGACCCGGTGCGCCGCCCGTACACGGTGGACGACCTGCGCGCGGTGACGACGGCGGCCGGCGTGCACGCGACCGTCCTGGTGCAGACGGTGTCGTCGGAGGAGGAGACGGCGGAGTTCCTCGCGACGGCGGTGGCGGAGCCGGTGATCGCGGGCGTGGTCGGCTGGGTGGACCTGGCGGCCCCCGACGTCGCCGGCCGCCTGGCCGAGCTGGCTTCGCGGGGCCCGCTGGCCGGGATCCGGCACCAGGTGGAGAACGAGCCGGACGACGACTGGCTGCTGCGTCCGGAGATCATGGCCGGGCTGAGCACGGTGGCGTCGGCGGGGCTGGCGTACGACCTGCTGGTTCGCCCGGCACAGCTGCCCGCGGCGACCGAAGTGGCGCTGCGGCTGCCGGAGCTGCGGCTGGTCCTGGACCACGCGGCGAAGCCCCCGATCGCGGCGGGCGGCTGGGAGCCGTGGGCGTCCGGGGTGGCCGCGCTGGCCGCGCGCGAGAACGTCGTGTGCAAGCTGTCCGGGCTGGTCACGGAGGCGGACTGGACGGCGTGGGAGGTCGGGCACCTGCGCCGGTACACCGACCACGTGCTGGAGGTGTTCGGCCCGGATCGCCTGCTGTTCGGCTCGGACTGGCCGGTGTGCGAGCTGGCCGCGTCCTACGAGGTGGTGCTCGACGCGGCGGTGGCGCTGACCGGCTCGCTGTCGGACGCCGAACGGCTGGCCGTCTTCGAGCACAACGCCGCCCGGACCTACGGCTTGGATGCGGGCGGGAACCCCTCTCCCAGGGGGTAAAAGAGGGGTCCCCGCCCGCCGCTGGGGTGGCCTCTCAGAACTCGTCGTCGTGGATCATGCCGCGCAGCCGGGTCAGCGCCCGGTGCTGCGTCACGCGCACGTTGCCCGGGGAGATCCCGAGCGCCTCGGCGGTCTCGGTGGCCGAAAAGCCGACCGCGATGCGCAGGGTGAGGATCTCCTGCTGCACGCGCGGCAGCGACGCGAGCAGCTTGCCGAGGCGGGCGCCGAGGTCGAGGTGCAGCGCGTGGGTCTCCGGCTCGTTGCCGGCGACCAGCGGGCGCTCCGGGAGCTCGGGGACGGGCTCGGAGCGGTCGCGGGCGACGGCGCGGTAGGCGTCGGCGACCTTGTTCGCGGCGATCGCGTGGACGAGGTAGAGGAAGGAGCCGCCGCGGTCCTGGTAGTCGGGGAGGGCCTTGAGCACGGCGAGGCAGACTTCCTGGGCGACGTCGTCGGCCGACAGGTACGACAGGTCACGGCCGCCCATCCGGGCCCGGCAGTAGCGGACCACCACCGGCTCGATCATCTGGAGCAGGGAGTGGATGGCGGCCGGGTTGCCCTCGCCCGCATCCTTGACGAGGGGGTCCAGGTCCTCCTTGGTGAGCCGCCCGCTGGGCCGGGGCAATGACTCCGGAGTGCGATAATCGCGATCGACGGAAGTGGATTCTTCGGTGGTCCTCGGCGGTGCTGTCATGAGTCGTCTCCCCGGCCGACCCTCGACCGTCGCTGCCGGGGGTTCAACACTCCGTAACTGTTCCATCGCAGATACTCCGGGAGTCCCGGGCTGATCTGCGGTCCGTGCGACGCTGGGTAATCGTAAGCACCTCTGGGTGGGTCAGTCCAGATTTCAACGACCAATACCCCGTTAGCAGGAGCGACCGTGATGCTACCGCGACCCTGCCGTGCACATTGCGATTAATCGCTTTCAGGATGTGCCGACTTCACTCGTCAGTGGAAGATGGCCACGGAAGCGGCGGTCACGGTCACTGCCAGCGACGTGATTGCGGGCAGTGTCGGGCTCATGGCCACCGGGCGGCCGGTCCGCAAGGCTCGTTCGCGGCGCACCGCAACCGCCGCGAGCAGGGCCGATGTGCTCGCGGACAGCAGGACGGGGACGAAAGCAGCACCCCAATGGCGCTGGGCGGCGGAGTGCAGAAGAAGTACGGTGCAGGCGGCGGAGGCGAGGGCGGTCCGCCGCCAGGCGAGCCCGGTGCGCTCGGCCTGGGCCCCCGCGGGCGCGGTCACAGCCGGATCCGAGAGTCGATGACGGTACTTCTGACGTCGCGATAATCGCGAACGCGCGGTATTCGTCGACGACGAGCGGGCCGGGCGCGATGGCCTGGGCCGGGCTGTGGGCGGCCCGGGGAGGCGTGCCCGGCCGGTGCCACGGTGTGTGCGGTCCGTAGCCATCCGGGCGAGGATCGCCCGCCCGGCTCGCTCACGAGACCACCAGCAGCACGGCCGCGGCGACGATCAGGACCAGCAGCCCGCCGGTCAGCACCAGGATCATCAGGCTGCGCGGCAGGGGCTCGCCGGCCCGCATCGCGATCTGCACCCGCCGCCACCGGGGGTACGCGGTCGCGGCCAGGACCGCGGCCAGCACGACGCACAACGCGGCGAGCACGGCGCTCGCCACGGCCGGCGACGGCACCAGCTGGTGCACCGCCACGCCGCCCGCGAGCAGACCCAGCGCGGTCCGCAGCCAGGCGAGGAAGGTGCGTTCGTTCGCCAGCGTGAAGCGGTAGTCCGGTTCGCTGCCGCCCGCGTGGGGCTTGATGTCGTGCGGTGGGGAGTCGTCCGGTTCGGAGTCGTGCGAGGCCACGCCCGCAGACGCTAGCCGGTGTGGGCGGCCGTGGCCGGTTCGGCGCGGTGCGCGAACACCCACCACCGCAGCACGGCGAACCGCACGAACCCGCCGACCAGGCTGGCCAGCAGCAGCGTGCCGGTCTCCTCCCACGACGTCGGCCGGTCGACGACGGCGTCGAGGAGGGCCAGCACGGCCGAGCCGTACCCGGCGTAGAAGGCAAAGGTGAGCACGTCCTGGAGGTGGCGCTTCCCGGCGTTGCTGGGCCGTCCGGCGAAGGTGACGCGGCGGTGGAACTCGGTGTTGCCGGCCGTGGTGACCGCGATCGCGACCAGGTTCGCCACCTGGGAGCCGAGGTCGTCGCGCAGGAGGAGGAACAGGACGGCCTGGACGCCGGTCGTCACCACGCCGGCGACGACGTACCACGCGGCGTGCGTGCCGAGCTCGTGGTGCCGGTCCGGGTCGGTGGCGAGCAGCGGGTGGTCCGGTGCGCACCTGGTGGTGGCCATGATCCCAACCTACCTTGCGTTCACAAACTTGTGAATGTGTTAAATCGGTTGAAGAAATGTGATTCCCGCGACACCGTGGGGTTTCGGTGCCCCGACCCCGCGGGTAGCTCACCGGGGATGACACTTCCGACGCGCCAGGAGACAGCCCGTGAGTGACCGAGACTCGGCCGAATCGCAAAGCCTGAGCCCCAGCGAGGCGCTGGACGAGGACGACCTGCGCGTGGATCCGCTGGAAGAGGGCATCGAGCCGCCCGAGCACTGGAGTGCCGCGAACCGGTTCGGCACCACACCCAGCGAGGTCCGCGAAGGCGAGCCGCTCCGGCAGCGCCTGGCCGAAGAGGAGCCCGACACCGAGCCGGAGCCGGTGCCGGAACGCCCGCTCGCGGCGACGCCGGCGGCCGAGCTCGACGAGACGATCGAGGACGCGCCGCCGGATTTCGAGCAGGTAGTCCCGGACGACGACGTGCCGCACCGGCACGCGGACCCGGATCCGGGCGAGCGGGCGGACTACGCCGGCGGATCGGTGGCCGACGCCATTCGCGCGGCCCGGCGCGGCTGATCCGCTCACACTGCGCGTCCGTTCGGGCGCCCCTAGCGTGGGGCGTGCATCGGACCGCGACGAAGGGAAGGCCGTAGATGCTGACCGTGACCGAAGCCGCCGCCGAGGCGATCACCGCACTGACCAGCCAGGGGGAAGGGGACGCCGGGCTCCGCCTGGCCGTCCAGAACGCCGACGGCGAAAGCGCCCAGCTGGCGCTGTCGGTCGCCCCCGAACCGGCGGAGGGTGACAGCGTGCTGGGTGCCGAGGAAGGGCCGAAGGTGTTCCTCGAACCCCAGGCGGCGGCGCTGCTCGACGACAAGGTGCTCGACGTCCAAGAGGACGAAGCCGGCGGAGTCGCCTTCGCCGTGCTGCCGCAGCACACGAGCTGACCGCGGCGGACGGGCCTTTCGCTCCTCGGGGGGTGGAAGGTCCGTTCGCTCGCGGGACCGGGCGGCCGCGCGTCGTGAAAGACTCGTTCACCTCGTCCGACGACAGGAACGAGTCGTTCACGACCTTCGAGGCCGCTGGCGGGACCGCCATTCCCGGACGAGTTCCGCGGCCCGCGCCCGCAGCAGTTCCGCCGCGTGGGCCCGCGCGTGGTCGAGTGAGGGCGCGTGGTCGATCAACGCGCTGCTCCCCACCACGCCGAGCCGGGCCAACCCGGCTTCGCCGAGCTGGATCCGGCCCGCCAAAGCCAGCAGCGGGATCCCGCGGAGCCGCGCCCGGTCCGCGATCCCGGCCGGGGCCTTGCCGTTCAGGCTCTGCTCGTCCAGCGATCCCTCGCCGGTGATGACGAGGTCGGCGCCCGCCAAGGCCGCGTCGACCCCGGTCAGCCCGGCGATGAGGTCGAACCCGGATTCGACCGTCGCGCCGAGGGCGATCGCGGCGGCCGCGACCCCGCCGCCGGCTCCGGCGCCCGGCACCCGGCTGACGTCCGGTGCTCCGCCCACCTGCAACGCGTGCGCCCACCGGCCCAGTGCTTCGTCGAGCAACGCCACCTCGGAAGGCCCCGCGCCCTTCTGCGGCCCGAACACCGCCGCCGCCCCCGAAGGGCCCAGCAGCGGGTTCGTGACGTCGGTCGCGACGGCGACGGGCACGCCGTCCAGCCGGTCCCGCACCGGCGTCAGCTCGGCCGAAGCGACCCGCGTGAGCGTGCCGCCGCCGAGCCCTACCGGCGCGCCGAACGCGTCCAGGACACCCCCGCCGAGCGCGCCCAGCATCCCGGCGCCGCCATCGGTGCTGGCGGTGCCGCCGACCGTCAGGACAAGACGGTTCGCGCCGTGGATCAGCGCGTCCGAGAGCAGTTCGCCGACACCCCAGGTGTGCGCGGCCAGTGCCGTCGCGGGGCTCGGCTCGACGAATTCGATGCCGCACGCGCGCGCTGATTCGATGTACGCGGTGCCGTCCAGCACGGCGTACCGCGCGGTGACCGCTTCCTCGAGCGGGCCGCGGACCGTCAGCCGGACGATCCGGGCGCCCGCGGCTTCCAGCACGTCCAACGTGCCTTCGCCGCCGTCGGCGACCGGGCAGGTGACGATTTCCGCGTCCGGCAAGGCATCCCGCACGCCGAGCGCGATCGCCTCCGCGGCCTCGACCGCGGTGAGACTGCCCTTGAACTTGTCGGGCGCGATGACGACACGGGTCACGGCTTCACCTCCGTCAGCGGGGGACGCCCGGCGAGCACCGCCACGACGTTGCGGGCGGCCAGCACGGCCATCGCGGTGCGGGTCTCGACCGTCGCGGACCCGAGGTGCGGGCTGAGCACGACGTCGTCGCGGGCGAGCAGGCGCGGTTCGACCTCGGGTTCCTTTTCGAACACGTCGAGTGCGGCACCGGCGATCTCCCCGGCTTCGAGCGCGTCGGCCAGCGCGGCTTCGTCGACGACCGGGCCGCGTGTCGTGTTCACCAGGTAGGCGCCGGGTTTCATGGCCCGCAACGCGGCGGCGTCGACGAGGTGCCGCGTCTCGGGCGTCAGCGGGCAGTGCAGCGAAACGACGTCCGCCCGGGCCAGCAGCTCCTCGAACGACACGAACTCCGCGCCGGTGTCCTGTTTCGACCGTCCTGTGTAGACGATCGACATGCCGAACGCTTCGGCCCGTTTCGCCATCGCCCGCCCGATCTGCCCGAACCCGACGATGCCGAGCGTCTTGCCCTGCAGCCCGGCACCGAGCAGGAAGCCCAGGTGGAACGACCACGGCGTGCGCGAGCGCAGCAGCCGTTCCCCTTCGCCGAGGCGCCGCGTGACGGCGAGCAGCAGGCCGAAGGCCAGGTCGGCGGTGGCGTCGGTGAGGACGCCCGGCGTGTTCGTGACGACGATCCCGCGTCCGGCGAGGGCCGGGACGTCGACGTTGTCGTACCCGACCGCGACGTTCGCGACGACCTTGAGCCCCGGGCCGGCGGCGTCGGCCAGCGCGCCGTCGAGCCGGTCGTGCAGCATGCCGACCACGGCGTCCGCACCGGCCACGAACTCGTGCAGTTCCGCGCGCGTCAACGGGCGGTCGGCGGGCGACACTTCGACATCGCCCACCTCCGCGAGCAGCTTCACCGCGTCGTCGGGAATCCAGCGGGTCACCACGATCTTGGCCACTCCGACAGCCTAGGTCACGGCACCGACAATTCAGCCCACTCGCGTCAGCCGCACCACCGCGCTCGCGTACCCGCTGCCCGGGAAGTCCACGGTGAGGCCGTGGCTCATCAGCACCGCGCCGTCGTGCACGACGCCGTCCTGGTCGCGGTACCGGCCCGCCGGCTCGAGGCCCTGCAGGCGCGGCGGCGTGAACGGGCGCGCGAACTCCGTGGGCCGCCGCCAGAAGAAGACGACGGCTTCGCCGTCCAGCACGTACTGCACCGCGGTCAGCGCCGAAACCGCCGGATCCGCCAGCCGGTACAACGCGCCGTGCTGCACCACGGGCCGGATCTCCTTGTACAGCGCCACCAGCGCCGCCGCCTCGGCGAGTTCCCCGGCGCTCCAGCGCGGCAGGTCGCCGCCCAGGCCGAGCACCCCGGCCATCGCCACGTGGAAGCGGAAGCCCAGCGGCGTCTCCCGGCGCGTGGCGGGGTTCGGGCTGTCGGTCACCCAGGCCGACATCGTGCCCGCCGGGTAGAACTGGCCGTAGCCGTGCTGGATGGAGATCCGGTCGGCGGCGTCGGTGTTGTCGGACGCCCAGATCTCGTCGGTGCGCGCGAGGATGCCGAGGTCGGTGCGCCCGCCGCCGCCCGCACAGCCCTGGATCCGCAGGTTCGGATGGTCCGCCCGCAGCCGGTCGAGGATCCGGTACACCGCGTGCACGTGGTCGACCCACAACCGCGACGCCTCGGAACCCGCCGCGGGCCAGCCCGCCTCGGTGAACGCGCGGTTCATGTCCCACTTGAGGTAGTCGACGCCGTGGTCGCCGATCAGCCGGTCGAGCCACTTGTGCGCCCAGTCCGCGACGTCGGGCCGCGCGAAGTTCAGCACGAGCTGGTTCCGCAGCGTCGTCCGCTCGCGGTTCGCCATGTGCAGCACCCAGTCGGGGTGCGCGCGGTAGAGGTCGCTGTCGGGGTTGACCATTTCGGGTTCGACCCACAGCCCGAACCGCATGCCGTGCGCGTGGACGGCGTCGGCCAGCGGCCGCAGCCCGGCCGGGAAGCGCTGTTCGTTGGGGGTCCAGTCGCCGAGCCCGGCGGCGTCGCCGGTGCGGGCGCCGAACCAGCCGTCGTCCATGACGAACAGCTCGGCGCCCAGTTCCGCGGCCGCCGCCGCGAGTTCGGTCTCGGTCCGCTCGTCGACGTCCCAGCCGGTCGCTTCCCAGGAGTTGTAGACGATCGGCCGCAGCTCGCCGGGATGCGGCTGGACGAACTCCCGGACGTAGGCGTGCCAGCGCCGGCTGGTGCCGCCGAAGCCGTCGGCCGCGTAGAGCCCGGCGAACACCGGCGTCTCCCACGTCTCACCGGGCCGCAGCCGCCAGCCGACGTGCTCGTGCCCGAACCCGCCGGTCCACGTGACGCGGCCGGTGTGGGTGTGCTCGACGGTGATCCGCCAGCTGCCGCTCCAGGCCAGCGCGGTGGACCACACCTCGCCCGCGGTTTCCGTCGCGTCGCCCGCGTCGAGCATCACCCAGGGGTTGACTTGGTGACTGGAGGTGCCGCGGCGGCTGGTGAGCGTGGTCTCGCCGACCGGGAGCGGTTCGCGCAGCACGCCGTACTCGGCACTCCACGCGCCGGACGTCCGGCTCAGCCGCGCGCTGTCGCGCCGGGGGAGCGTCCACGCCGCCGAATCCGTGCGGAGCAGGGAAACCGGGACTTCGCCGGTGTTGCGCAGGGTCGTCCGGCGTTCGACGACGTCGCCGCGGACGCGGTAGTGCAGCGAGAGTTCGAGGGGGTAGTGCCGGTCCGTGAGCCGGACGACGAGCGCGTCGTCTTCGACCGTGAAGTCCTCGTAATGCCACTCCAGCGCCGACGTCCCGTCCTCGTACCGCACGGCCAATGCCGCGGCGCCGAAGAACGCGCCGCCCTCGGCCGGCAGTTCCTGCCGCTCGTCGCCGGGTTCGTCGAAGCTGCTGTCGGCCGGGTTGCGGCGCGCGGCGACCTGCGTGGCCTGGGCCAGGGTCAGCGGCGGGCCCCAGTGCACGTGCCGCGGGCGGTCGTCGGCGTCCAGCCGGAAGGCGTACGAGCTCTCGGGGGTGCGCAGCAGCCAGAGCCGGTGTTCGGGGTCGTGATCCACGAGCGACATGCCCGTGAGCGTAGAGACCGGCGCGCGAAAAATAAATTCTTGACGAAGTTAATTAATGACCCCTACCCTTCGGGCCATGCGTCGCAGTGCACCGGCAAGGGCACCGATCACCAGCCCGGCGGCAGCGACCGTGTTCACCACGGTCCTGACCGAAGGCCCGGTCTCCCGCGTCGACGTCGCCCGCCGCACCGGGCTTTCCTCGGCCGCGGTCACCAAGGCCGCCCGGCCGTTCATCGAAGCCGGCTACCTCGAAGAACTCGCTTCCGGCGGCCGGACCGCCCCCGGCGCCGGCCGTCCCGCGAATCCCCTGGCCATCCGCCCGGACCGCGAGTACTTCGCCGGCGTCAAGATCACCGGCGACGACCTGATCGGCGTGGTCACCGACCTGCGCGCCGACGTCCGCGCCAGTGCCCGCCACGCGCTGACCGGCCATGACGTCGATCACGTCGTGCGGGCGCTGGCCGATCTGGTCGGTGAGCTCCTGGACGCCGGCAACCTCCGCGAGCGTGCTCACTGCCTCGGCGTCGCGGTGTCCGGCGACGTCGACCGCGCTTCGGGGGTGGTCCGGTACTCGCCGTTCCTCGGCTGGCGAGACGTTCCGCTGGCCGAACTGCTCGACGACGCCACCGGCCTGACGACGACGTTGGAGAACGACGTCAAGGCCCTCGCCGTCGCCGAGCAGTGGTTCGGCGAAGGCGTCGGCGCGTCGTCGTTCGCGCTGGTCACGGTGGGGACGGGCATCGGCAGCGCGCTCGTGGTGAACGGCGCGCTGGTCCGCGGCGCCCACGGCGTCGCGGGCGAGATCGGGCACGTCCCGGTTCTTGACGGCGGGCCGTCGTGCCACTGCGGCGGGCGAGGCTGCGTCGAGGCGATCGCGTCCACCGAAGCGATCCTGACGCGTGCCCGGCTCGTCACCGGCGAAGCCTCACTGTCCATGGACGATGCCGTCACCCGCGCTCGTGGTGGTGACGAGCCGCTGCGGGAGGTCTTCGCCGCCGCGGGCCACGCGATCGGCCTGGGGCTGGCCGCGCTGGTCAACCTGTTCGGCCCGGAGCGCGTGGTGGTCTCCGGCGAAGGTGTCGCCACCTACGACCTGTTCGAGGAGCGGATCCGCCGGACCTTCGCGGCCCAGGCGTTCGGGAGCGCCGCCCGGTGCGGCCTGGTCATCCGGCCGCTGCCGTTCGAGGAGTGGGCGCGGGGTGCCGCCGCGGTCGCCGTCCAGAGCCTGTTCGTGTCCGGCAGCGGCTGATCGTCCTGTCTCGGTCCGGTCGCGCCGTAAGGTCGCCGCATGACGCGCTTCGAGGTCATCACCGGCATGGCGGCGCTTCCGCGGCGAGTCTTCGACCTCTCCCTGGAGGTCGAAGTGCACACCGCTTCGATGGCCGGATCCGGTGAGCGCGTCATCGGCGGTGTCACCTCCGGGCGGATGCGGCTCGGCGACACCGTCACCTGGGAGGCCACGCACTTCGGGGTGCGCTGGCGGATGACCTCCCGCATCAGCGCCTGCGAGCCGCCTGGTTACTTCGTCGACGAGCAGGTCACGGGGCCGTTCGCACGCTGGCACCACGCCCACCACTTCGAGCCGGACGGCAACGGCGGCACGGTCATGCGTGACGTCATCGACTTCGCCGCTCCGTTCGGTCCGCTCGGGACGATCGCCGAGCGGACCGTGCTCGGCTGGTACCTGCCCCGGCTCATCCGGCTCCGCAACGATCACCTCCGAAGAGCCGCCGAGACAGCCTGCTGAGCCTTCCTCGAAGGGGACTTTTCCGTGCGAACGGCGGGAAAAGTCCCCTTCTTCCTGCGCTCGTCATCCATTGGGTGGAAGACGTCTGGTCGGCGCCCCGGCGACCATGCTATGTTCGGTTTCAGAACGAGTGTGCGTGATGCGAACAATCGGAGGGCGTGATGGCGGAGCTGCTGTCGCTGGAGGAGGCCGTGGCCCGGCTGGTGCGCGATGGGGACACCGTCGCGCTCGAGGGCTTCACGCACCTCATCCCGGTCGCGGCCGGGCAGGAGATCATCCGGCAACGCCGCCGGGATCTCACGCTCGTGCGGATGACCCCGGACATCGTCTACGACCAGCTGATCGGCGCGGGCTGCGCCCGCAAGCTGATCTTCTCGTGGGGCGGCAACCCCGGTGTCGGGTCGTTGCACCGGTTCCGCGACGCGGTCCAGCACGACTGGCCGGTGCCGCTGGAGATCGAGGAACACAGCCACGCGGGCATGGCCAACCGGTACGTCGCCGGCGCGTCCGGCCTGCCCTTCGCGGTGCTGCGCGGCTACACGGGCACCGATCTCCCGGCGCAGACCGACACGATCAAACCGATCACCTGCCCGTTCACCGGCGAACGGCTCACCGCGGTGCCGGCGCTGAACCCGGACGTCACGATCGTCCACGCGCAGCGCGCGGACCGCGGCGGCAACGTCCAGATGTGGGGCATCACCGGCGTCCAGAAGGAAGCGGTGCTGGCCGCGAAGCGGTCTTTGGTGACGGTCGAAGAAGTCGTCGACGAGCTGGAACCCCGCCCGGGCGCGGTCGTGCTCCCGGCCTGGGTGGTCACGGCGGTGGCCGAGGTCCCGGGCGGCGCGAAGCCGTCGTACGCGGCCGGTTACTACGAGCGTGACAACGCGGCCTACCAGGCGTGGGACGAGGTGGGCCGCGACCGCGACGAGTTCACGAAGTGGCTGAACGACCTGACCGGGGTGAAGGCATGAGCGCGGAGTACACCGCGGACGAGATGATGAGCGTCGCGGCGGCCCGCGCGCTCGGTGACGGCATGTCCTGCTTCGTCGGCATCGGGCTGCCGAGCAAGGCGGCCAACCTCGCGCGCCGCGCGCACGCCCCGAACCTCACGCTGATCTACGAATCCGGCTGCCTGGGCGCGAAACCGTCGCGGCTGCCGCTGTCGATCGGGGACGGCGAACTGGCCGACACCGCGGACACCGTGATCAGCGTGCCGGAGGTGTTCAACTACTGGCTCCAGCCCGGCCGCATCGACGTCGGCTTCCTCGGCGCCGCCCAGCTGGACAAGTTCGGCAACATCAACACCACGGTGATCGGTTCGGACTACCGTGACCCGAAGGTCCGGCTGCCCGGCGCGGGCGGTGCCCCGGAGATCGCGGCTTCCTGTGGTGAGGTGTTCGTCGTGCTGCGCCAGAGTTCCCGGGCGTTCGTCGAGAAGGTGGACTTCGTGACGTCGTTCGGTCACGGCACCGGCAAGGGCGACCGCGAGCGCCTCGGCCTCCCGGGCCGGGGCCCGACGCTGGTGGTGACCGACCTGGGCCTGCTGCGCCCCGACCCGGAGACGGCCGAGCTGACGCTCACCGAGCTGCACCCGGGCGTCGAGCTGGAGCGGGCGATCAAGGCGACGGGGTGGAAACTGAAGGTGTCGGACGACCTGAAGGCCACCCCGGCCCCCACGGAGCAGGAACTGACGCTCCTGCGAGACCTCGAGAAGGCGAGCGCATGACCGACGTCTACGTCCTCGACGCGATCCGCACCCCGTTCGGCCGCTACGGTGGCGCGCTGGCCGGCGTCCGTCCGGACGACCTCGCGGCCGGGGTCCTCAAGGCCCTGCAGTCCCGCAACGACCTCGATCCGTCCACAGTGGACGAGGTCACCCTCGGGGACGCGAACGGCGCGGGCGAGGACAACCGCAACGTGGCCCGCATGGCCGCCCTGCTGGCCGGCTGGCCCACGAGCGTCCCCGGCAGCACCGTGAACCGCCTCTGCGGCTCCGGTCTCGACGCGGTGATGCAGGCCAGCCGGGCGATCCAGGTCGGCGACGCGTCGCTGGTCGTCGCCGGGGGCGTCGAGTCGATGACCCGCTCGCCGCTGGTCATGCCGAAGCCGGAGAAGGCGTTTCCCACCGGCAACCAGACCCTGTACAACACCGCGCTCGGCTGGCGCATGGTGAACCCGGCGATGCCGTCGCAGTGGACGATCTCGCTGGGCGAGTCCACCGAGCAGCTCGCGGAGCGTTACGGCATCGGCCGCGACGAGCAGGACGCCTTCGCGGCGCGCAGCCACGTGAACGCGGCGAAGGCGTGGGACGAGGGCTTCTACGACGACCTGGTGGTGCCGGTCGACGGCGTGGACCTGGCCCGCGACGAAGGCATCCGGCCCGATTCCAGCCCCGGGAAGCTGGCCAAGCTGAAGCCCGTCTTCCGCAAGGAAAACGGCACCGTCACCGCCGGCAACGCGTCCCCGCTGAACGACGGCGCCTCGGCGCTCCTGCTCGGTGACGAAGCCGCCGCGAGCCGGCTGGGCAAGGCCCCGCTCGCCCGGATCGCCGGCCGCGGCGCGGCCGGCGTCGACCCGGACGTCTTCGGCATCGGCCCGGTGCGCGCCGCGGAGATCGCGCTGGAGCGGGCCGGCATCGGCTGGGACGACCTGGCCGCGGTGGAGCTCAACGAAGCCTTCGCCGCGCAGTCGCTGGCCTGCCTGCGCGACTGGAAGAAGCTCGACCCGGAGATCGTGAACACCCACGGCGGCGCGATCGCCATCGGGCACCCGCTCGGCGCGTCCGGCGGCCGGATCCTCGGCACTCTGGCGCACGACCTGCACCGCCGCGGCGGGGGCTGGGGACTCGCCGCCATCTGCATCGGCGTCGGCCAGGGGCTGGCCGTCGTCCTCGAAGGCCGATAAGGGAGAGAACCGTGGCCACTCCGACCGAATTCAAGCTGCCGCGCTACGGGGAAGACCCCGAAGGCACGCACCCGCCCCTCGACTTCAGCGGCTACGGCTCCACGGCGCTTCGGCACCCGAAGCAGGAACTGGTGCTGCTCCCGCAGATGCTCACCGAGGTCACCGGCCCGCTGCTCGGGCCCGGCCGGCTCGGCGAACACGACAACGACCTCACCCGGCAGCACGCGGGTGAACCGCAGGGACAGCGGATCATCGTCACCGGACGGCTGCTCGACGGCGACGGCCGGCCGGTGCGCGACTCGCTCGTCGAGATCTGGCAGGCCAACGCGGGCGGCCGCTACCGGCACACCGGCGACCGCTGGCCGTCGCCGCTCGACCTGAACTTCGACGGCGTCGGGCGCACCCTGACCGACAGCGACGGCCGCTACACCTTCACCACCATCAAGCCCGGGGCGTACCCGTGGAAGAACCACGACAACGCCTGGCGCCCCGCGCACATCCACTTCTCGGTGTTCGGCTCGGCGTTCACCCAGCGGCTGGTCACCCAGATGTACTTCCCGGACGACCCGCTGTTCTCCCAGGACCCGATCTTCAACTCCATCCCGGACGAGCAGGCCCGGCAGCGGATGGTCTCGCGCTACGACCACGAGACCACCCAGGCCGAGTGGGCGCTCGGGTACCAGTTCGACATCGTGCTGCGCGGGCGCGACGCGTCGGTGTTCGAAGAGGAAGAGGACGAAGACTGATGCCCAGGCTGCTGCCCACCCCTTCGCAGACCGTCGGCCCGTACCTGTCGATCGGGCTGCCCTGGCCCGACGGCCCGCACGTCGTGCCCGAAGGCACCCCCGGCGCGTTCTGGATCCGCGGCACGGTCCGCGACGGCAACGGCGACCCGGTCCCGGACGCCATGATCGAGACCTGGCAGGCCGACCCCCAGGGCGGGTTCCGCCACCCCGACGACCCGCGCGGCGAGGCGGCCGGCGAGTTCCGCGGCTTCGGCCGCTGCCCGACGAATCCCGACGGGACCTACGGGATCCTCACCCTGCTGCCGGGTGTGGTGCCCGGCGAGGGTGGTGCCCCGCAGGCGCGGCACATCGACGTGTCGGTGTTCGCGCGCGGCCTGCTGAACCGGGTCGTCACGCGGATCTACTTCGACGACCAGGACAACTCCGGGGACCCGGTGCTGGCGACGGTTCCCGGGGAGCGGCGCGGCACGCTGATCGCCACGAAGACCGACGACGGCTACCGCTTCGACGTGCGCCTCCAGGGCGACGGCGAGACGGTGTTCTTCGCGCTGTGAACGGAGGTGGACGCGTGGGCGCCGTGCGCGTGCACCGCGTGGTCGAGGGCCCGGAGGACGGCCCGGTCGTGGTCTTGGCCGGCTCGCTGGGCAGCGACCTGCGCATGTGGGAGCCGCAGGTCGCGCCGCTGGTCGAACGCGGCTACCGGGTGGTGCGCTATGACACCCGTGGCCACGGCGGATCACCGGTGCCGCCCCCGCCGTACCGGCTGGAGGACCTCGGCGCCGACGTCGTGGCCCTGCTCGACGACCTGGAGGTCGAGCGCGCCCACCTGGCCGGGCTGTCGCTCGGCGGGATGACCGTCATGTGGCTCGGCGTGCACGTTCCGGACCGGATCGCGAGCCTGGTGCTGTGCTGCACGTCGGCGAAGCTGGGCCCGCAGTCGATGTGGGTGGAGCGCGCCCGCAAGGTTCGCGCGGAAGGCACGGCGTCGGTCGCGGAAGCCGGGGTCGGCCGGTGGCTGACGGAGCCGTACGCGAAGAGCCACCCGGACGTCGCGGAGTTCCTGCGGGCGATGATCGCCGCGGTCCCGGCCGAGGGGTACGCGGCGTGCTGCGAGCTCATCGGGCGGATGGACCAGCTGGACGCGTTGCCGAAGATCACCGCGCCGACGCTGGTCATCGCCGGCGCCGACGACCTGGCCACGTCGCCGGAGGAGCACTCCCGCCCGATCGCCGAGGCCATCCCCGGCGCGCGGCTGGAAGTGGTGGCGAACGCCTCGCACCTGGGCAGCTACGAGCAGCCCGCGGAGTTCACCCGGCTGATCCTCGAACACTTGGAGCGAACTTGACGAACCGGCACGAGGACGGCATGAAGGTGCGGCGCGAGGTGCTCGGCGACGAGCACGTCGACGGCGCGGTGGCGGGCACCACGGAGTTCAGCCGCCCGTTCCAGGACTACATCACCGAGGGCGCCTGGGGTTCGGTGTGGGCCCGTGACGGCCTCGACCGCCGGACGCGCAGCTGCGTGACGCTGGCGGCGCTCACCGCGCTGCACGCGCACAACGAGCTGGCGATGCACGTGCGGGCCGCGGTCCGCAACGGCCTGACGGCGGCGGAGATCGGCGAGGTCCTCCTGCACACGGCGGTCTACGCCGGGGCACCGGCGGCGAACGCGGCGTTCGCCATCGCGCAGCGCACCCTCGCCGAGCTCGGCGAGCCGAGCGCCCTGCCCGCCGACGCCGGATAAGGTGCCGGGCATGGACTCGGGGAGGCCCATCGAAGCCGAGCTGGACAGCGAGCCGGCGCACCGCGGTGCCCACCACGTGCAGTCGCTGGAGCGCGGGCTGGCCGTGATCAAGGCGTTCCACGCGGGCGCGGCGGAGCTGACCCTGAGCGACGTCGCCCGCGCGACGGGCCTCACCCGCGCGGCGGCGCGGCGGTTCCTGCTGACCCTGACCGACCTCGGCTACGTCCGCACCGACGGCAAGTACTTCTCGCTCACGGCCCGGGTGCTGGAGCTGGGGTATTCGTACCTGTCGAGCATGACGCTGCCGGAGGTGGCGCAGCCGCACCTGGAGCGCCTGTCCGCGGACGTGCACGAGTCGAGCTCGGTCTCGGTGCTGGAGGGCACCGACATCGTCTACGTGGCGCGGGTGGCGGTGTCCCGCATCATGACGGTCAGCATCAACGTGGGCACCCGCTTCCCGGCGTACGCGACATCGATGGGGCACGTGCTGCTGGCGGGGCTCAGCGACGCGGAGCTGGAGGCGTACTTCGTGGTGGCGAGCCTCGACCGCCTGACCGAACGCACGGTCACCGCACCGGGCCGTCTGCGCGCGGAGCTGGCCAAGGTCACCACCCAGGGCTGGGCGATGGTCGACCAGGAGCTGGAGGAAGGCCTCCGCTCGGTGGCGGCCCCGATCCACAACCGCAAGGGCCGCGTGGTGGCGGCGGTCAACCTCTCGACGCACGCAAGCCGCACGACAGCGGAGTCGGTGGAGAAGAACCTGGTCCCCCCGCTGCTGGAGACGGCCCGCGCGATCGAAGCGGACCTGGCGGTCGGCGCTCCGAGCCGCGCCCATGGCTGACCGGCCGGAACCACCCGCGGCCGGTGACCTCAGCCCCACACCCGTCGGCCCGTGCCCATGACCGCCCCGCCAACCCCCGGCGCCCCGGCGGTCGCCGGGCTCCTGCTCGCCGCCGGAGCGGGCCGCCGGTTCGGGGGCCCGAAGGCCCTCGCCGAACTCGACGGGGAACCTCTCGTTCTCCGCGCCCTGCGCACCCTCGCCGAGGCGGGCTGCGCCCCGATCCGCGTCGTCGTCGGTGCTGCCGCCGGCGAGGTGGCCGCGCTCCTGCCCGACCCCGCCCAAGCTGTCCGAGCCGAGGACTGGGAGACCGGCATGGGCGCTTCCCTGAAAGCCGGCCTGGCCGCGCTCGAGACCACCGAAGGCCCTGTCGCCGCGCTCGTTCACCTCGTCGACTTGCCCTGGGTCGGCCCCGGCATCCTCGCCCGCGTTGCCGCCGGCGCGTCCACCGAGACCGTCGCTCGCGCGGCCTACGACGGCGTCCCCGGCCACCCCGTCCTGCTCGGCCGGCGCTGGTGGGCCGAAATCGCCGACACCGCCCACGGCGACCGGGGCGCCCGCGACTGGCTCGCCACCCGCACCGACCTCCGGCTCGTCGAGTGCGGTGACCTCGGCAGCGGCCGGGACGTCGATCGGCGGGCCGACCTGCCCGGCCGGTGACCCGCACCCCGGCTTCCGCGCCGCCTACGATCGACACCGTGATGGACTCGCCCGAAGAACTCGCCGCCGCGCTCGACGTGACCGGCTACCTCGCCGACGACGGGCTCGCGACCGCCGGGTTCCTCGCCCTGCGGATGGGCCGGCCGCTGTTCTGCGAGGGCGAACCGGGCACCGGCAAGACGTCACTCGCCCTCGCGCTGGCCACCGCGCTGGGCTGGCCGCTCATCCGCCTCCAGTGCCACGAGGGCATCGACGCCGCCCAGGCCCTCTACGAGTGGGACTTCCCGCGGCAGCTCCTGCACCTGCGCGCGCTGGAGGCCGCCGGTGACGGGCACGTCGACGTCGAGACCGCCGAGCGCTCGCTCTACACCGAGCGCTTCCTGCTGGCCCGGCCGCTGCTGCAGGCCCTGATCACCGCGCCGTGCGTGCTGCTGGTCGACGAGATCGACCGCGCCGACGACGAGTTCGAAGCCTTCCTCCTGCAACTGCTCGACGAACACGCCGTGACCATCCCCGAATACGGCGAGGTCCGCGCCGAGCACCCCCCGTTGGTGGTACTGACCTCGAACCGGACCCGGGAGGTGCATGACGCCCTCAAACGGCGGTGCCTCTACCATTGGCTCGAACACCCGGACCTGGTGCGGGAGATCACGATCCTGCGCCGTAGGATTCCGCAAATAGGTGAAGTTCTGGCTCGGCAGATCGCTGAAGCGGTGCATCGGCTCCGCGAAATGGACCTGCTGAAACCACCGGGAGTAGCGGAGTCACTCGATTGGGCGAGGGCTCTCTTGACTCTGCGGCGTGACGAGCTGGACGCGGCAACGGCGGCGCGGACGCTCGGGGCCGTCCTTAAATACAGCGAAGACCTCGACCGGGTCAGGGCCAAACTCGATGCCCTGTTCGCCTGACCACCCGGTCGGGGTGCCGGGTGTTGCGAAGCGGGGGAGGAACCTGCGGATGAGCGTGGCGGAGACGACGGAGACGAGACCGCCGTCCGAGGCGGAGCCGGATCGGCCGGGACCGGCCGGGACGACGACCGCCCGGCGCGGGTGGCGGGGCAAGCTAGCCGCCGTGGCCGCGGTGCTCGGCGGCACCGCGCTGATCGCCGCGCACGCGTCGCTCTACGGCCGCTGGCTGATCGACGACGCGGCCATCACGTTCGCCTACTCGCGCAACGTCGCCGACGGCTTCGGGCCGGTGCTCCAGCCCGGCGCCGCGCCGGTCGAGGGGTACTCCAACCCGACCTGGATGATCCTGCTCGCCCTCGGGAAGCTCGTCGGCCTGTTCGACCACGGCACGCTCTTCGGCGTCAACGACCAGATCCTCTTCCCGAAGGCGCTCGCGCTGGCCTGCTGCGCCGGCATCCTCGTCCTCTTCTACTTCGGCGCGAAGACCCTCAGCCGTCGCCCGGCCCTGATCACCTTCGTCGCCGGTGCCTCGCTCGCCGCGATCCCGTCGTTCGTCATCTGGTGCTTTTCCGGCCTCGAGAACTCCTTCTACGCGCTCACGGTCGCCGCGCTCGCGGTGCTGATCCTGCGGGCGGTCCAGAGCGGCAGGCTCCTCGACAACCAGGTCGCCGTCGGCGCCGGGCTGATCGCCATGCTGGCCGCGCTGACCAGGCCCGACGGGATCATCTACGCCGGCGCCTACCCGATCGTCGTCACGTTGTTCCTCAAGCGGGAGCTGCTCGGCCGCAGCATCCGCGCCGTCGTCGTCTCCGTCGCCGGGTTCGCCGTGCCATACGGCGCGTACGTGATCTTCCGGTGGTTCGAGTTCGGCCGGCTGGTGCCCAACACCGCCGTCGCGAAGGGGCAGGAGCCGCCGACCCTCGACGACCTCGCCCGGCCCGGCGAGATCGTGTCCTACGTGGGCTGGCTGGTCGTCGCGGTCGCCGTCGCGTGCCTGGTGATGCTGCTGGTCCGGCCGTCGCGGCTGCGCACCGGCCTGATCGCGTTGCTGGCGCCGTTCGGGCTCACCGTGGTCGCCTACATCGTGCTCGAGTTCGACTGGATGGGGCAGCTGCGGTTCGCCACCCCGGTCTGGACGCTCGGCGCGTTCGGCGGCGCGATCGTGGTCGTCGAGGCGCTGGCCGCGGCCCGGTTGCGTGGCCGGATCGTGCTCGCCTGCCTGCTCGTGGTGGCGCTGGTCAGCTCGGTCAGCGGGCTCTACGACCAGGGCAAGAGCTACCGCGCCAACGTCAAGACGGCGTTTTGTATCGTCGCCGAGCGCGACGCCCAGGCCATCAACGGCTTCGCGGACCTCCTGAAGCTGCCCGATACCGCCCAGGTCGGCCTCATCGACCTCGGCGGGACGTCGCTGGGCAGCCGGATCCGGGTGCTCGACCTGGCCGGCCTCGGTGACAAGCCGATCGCCGACTACCTGCACCGCGCCGACATGCAGGGCCTGCGCGACTACGTCTTCACCCAGGCCAAGCCCGAGCTGATCACGTTCATCGGCTCGTGGATCACCACGCTGCAGTTCAACCAGGACCCGCGGTTCGAGCGCGACTACGCGACGATCTTCCTGAACCCGCGGATCGGCGACATGACCGTGGACTCCCGCAACTGGGTCAGCTACCACGTCCGCCGCGACCTGGTCGACGACGCGAAGCTCGCGGAACTCCAGGCGTACGCGCAGAAGACGCTGCCGCCGATCCTGGAGCTGAACAAGACGGCCGGGCTGCGTGGCTGCGCGAACATCCAGCCGGGCATGAAGGTCGCTGCCTGAGGCCGAGCCGCGAAAGCGCCCGCCACGGAGGTCCACAAAGGACTTCCGAGGCGGGCGCTTTTAATTGCGTTGCCCCGCCTCACGGGCTGGGGCATTCTTTTCCCAGCACAGCCGACGAGACCACCGAGAGGAGGAGATCGTGACCCGATACCGGAACCGCCGCGGCACGATCTCCTGCGCCGTTCGCTGAAACTCCGTTTCTTTTCCGAAGGCTCTTCGCGCCCACCCGCCGCTACCTTGGGTCGGCTGCGGCGAAGAGCGCGGTCTGCGCGCCCGCCCGGGGAGGGGTGTGTGCGCGGACCGCCCCGTCCCGGTAGCTCAGCAGGACAGAGCGCGGCGTTACCCCCGCTTTCGGGGGTCCAGGGGGCTTGCCCCCGGCTGGGGTCTGGGGTTTGACCCCAGATGACACGAACGCCGAGGTCCGAGGTTCGACTCCTCGCCGGGACACCGACAGTGACAGTGACACCGACAGCGCGGCACGAATGCGCGCACAATGGAGGCATGACCACCGCCGCCGACCCCGTCGCCGGCTACGCCGGGTTCGCCGCCGCGCTGCGCGAAGCCGGTGTCGCCTGCGACGCACGCCGCGTGCAGGCGTACCTGGCGGCCGTCGCCGAGATCGACGTCGCCGAGCCCACGCAGCTGTACTGGGCCGGCCGGCTGACGTTGTGTTCGAGCCCGGACGACCTGCCGTACTACGAAGAGGCCTTCAGCCAGTGGTTTTCCCTCGAGCCGCCGGCCCCGCGGCGCGCGAAGGCCGCAGTTCCGAAGCAGGCCCGGATCGCGCCCCTGGTCGCCGCGGAAGGCGGCGACGCCGAGGGCGGTGACGGTCACGAGCAGCTGAAGGTCGCCGCGAGTGCCCAAGAGGTGCTGCGCCACCGCGACCTCGCCGCGCTGACCACCGCCGAACGCGAACACCTCCGCGAGCTGCTCGCCACCCTCCGGCCGGCGCCTCCCAGCCGTCCCGCGGTCCGGCGGACGCCGGCGCGGCGCGGCAAGCTCGACCCGTCGCGGACGCTGCGCGCGATGCTGGCCGGCGGCGGCGAACCGGTCCGGCTCGCCCACGTCCGGCGCGGCTCGCGGCCCCGGCGGGTCGTGCTGCTCATCGACGTCTCGGGGTCGATGAGCCCGTACGCCGACGCTTTGCTGCGGTTCGCGCACGTCCTCACGCGGTCCGCGCCGCAGGCCGTCGAGGTGTTCACGCTCGGCACGCGGCTGACCCGGGTGTCGCGCCAGCTGCGCCAGCGCGACCCGGAACGCGCGATGCTCGCCGCGGGCTCGGCGGTGCCGGACTTCGCCGGCGGCACCCGGCTCGGCGAGACGCTGCGGGCCTTCCTCGACCGCTGGGGACAGCGCGGCGTGGCGCGCCGCGCTGTGGTCACCGTGTTCTCCGACGGCTGGGAACGCGGCGACACCGCTCTGCTCGGCGAACAGCTGGCCCGGCTGCGCCGGCTCGCACACGCCGTATTCTGGGTGAATCCGCACGCCGGCCGCGCGGGGTACGCGCCGGTCCAATCGGGCATCGTGGCCGCGCTGCCCCACATCGACCGGCTGCTGGCCGGGCACACCCTGGCCACTTTGGAACGACTGCTCGGGGAGATTTCCGATGCGTGACGTACTGGACGACGTGTTCCGGCGCTGGTCGGCGGGGGAGACCGTCGGGCTCGGCACCGTGGTCGCCACCTTTTCCTCGGCGCCGCGCGCGCCCGGCGCCGCGATGGTCGTCGCCGGGGACGGCACCGTCGCGGGCAGCGTGTCCGGCGGCTGTGTCGAAGGCGCGGTCTACGAGCTGGCGCAGGAGGTCGTCGCCGAACGGAGACCGGTGCTGCAGCGCTACGGCGTCACCGACGACGACGCCTTCGCGGTGGGTTTGACCTGCGGCGGGATCATCGACATCTACGTCGAGGCGGTCGACCGCCAGTCGATGCCGGAGCTCGGCGACGTTGTCGCGTCGGTGCGCGGCGGCGAGCCGGTCGCGGTCGTCACGGTCATCGAGCACGAGCGCGAAGGCCTGGTCGGCGAGCACATGATCGTGTGGCCGGACCGGACGGCGGGCTCGCTGGGGTCGTCGCGGATGGACGACGCCGTGGCCGACGACGCGCGCGGCCTGCTGGCCAGCGGCCGCACCGGCACGCTGCACTACGGCCCGGACGGGCAGCGCCGCGGCGAGGGGATGGCGGTGTTCGTCAACTCCTTCGAGCCGCCGCCCCGGCTCCTGGTCTTCGGCGCGATCGACTTCGCCGCCGCGATGGCGCGCATGGGCGCCTACCTCGGTTACCAGGTCACGGTCTGCGACGCGCGGCCGGTGTTCGCCACCACCAGCCGGTTCCCGGACGCGCACGACGTCGTCGTCGACTGGCCGCACCGCTACTTGCGGGCGGAGGCCGACGCCGGCCGCATCGACCGGCGCACGGCGATCGCGGTGCTCACCCACGACCCCAAGTTCGACGTGCCGCTGCTGGAGGTCGCGCTGCGCCTGGACGTCGGCTACGTCGGCGCGATGGGCTCCCGCAAGACCCACGACGACCGCTTCGCGCGCCTGCGCGAGGCGGGGATCACCGAGGCGGAGCTGGAAAAGCTGGCTTCGCCCATCGGCCTCGACCTGGGCGCGCGCACGCCGGAGGAGACGGCGGTGTCGATCGCCGCGGAGATCATCGCGCTCCGCTGGGGAGGCGGCGGCCAACGGCTCGCGGAGCTGTCGGGGAGGATTCACGGCTGAGCATCCCGACGGGCCACAAAAGTTCACCCATCTGGATCTCCGCACATTCGGCGTCGATGCGGTGATTGCCGCGTATCTGCGGAATCGATAGTTGAACGTGTGACATCAGGGCTTGTCGGCGTGAAGGTCGCGTAGCACGCTCGGGGATTGTGAGCCCGATCACTGTCGGGCAGGCCGTTCCCGAACCGGCTTTTGGAGGCCTGATGCGCATCACCGTCACCGTCGACGGGACGAAGTACACCGACGAAGTCGAACCCCGCACCCTGCTCGTGCACTACCTGCGGGAGCGGCTCGGCAAGGTCGGCACCGTCGTCGGCTGCGACACCAGCAACTGTGGCGCGTGCACCGTCCACCTGGACGGGCACAGCGTGAAGTCCTGCTCCGTGCTGGCCGTGCAGGCCGACGGCTGCGAGGTCACCACCATCGAAGGTCTCGCCCGCGACGGCAAGCTGCACCCGGTGCAGCAGGCCTTCCACGACAACCACGCGCTGCAGTGCGGGTTCTGCACGCCGGGGATGATCATGCAGTCGATCGACCTGCTGGCCGACAACCCCGACCCGGACGAGCACGCCGTCCGCGAGGGCCTCGAAGGCAACCTCTGCCGCTGCACCGGCTACCAGAACATCGTCCGCGCGGTCCGGGACGCCGCGAAGCAGATGAGCCCCGGCGCCGGCCCCGAAGCCGAGCGGATCGCCGAGAACAAGCACGTCGGCGTGGGTGGTGACTGATGACCGCCACGATCGAACCGGAGGTCGGGAAGTCCCGCCGCCGCAAGGAGGACGAGCGGCTGATCACCGGCCGCACCCGCTGGACCGACAACATCACGCTGCCTGGCCTGCTGCACCTGGCGGTGCTGCGCAGCCCGTTCGCGCACGCCAAGATCGTCTCGATCGACACGTCGGCGGCGAAGGGCGCGCCCGGCGTCATCGCCGTCTACACCGCCGAGGACCTCGACCCGGACGGCTCGGTCGGCATGCCCTGCGCGTGGCCGATCACGCCGGACATGAAGGCGCCGCGCCGCCCGGTGCTCGCCGCCGGCACGGTCAACTTCGCCGGTGAGGGCGTCGCGGTCGTCGTCGCGCGGTCGTCGGCCGAGGCGCACGACGCGCTCGAGGAAATCGACGTCGAATACGACGAGCTGCCGGTCATCCTCGACATGGAAGCCGCCATCGCCGACGGCGCCGCGCTGGTCCACGAGGACCTCGGCACCAACACGAACGCGGTCTGGAAGTTCGACTCCGCCGAAGCGGGCACCGGCGGGAACGTCGAGGACGCGATCAGCTCGTCGGAGGTCGTGCTCAAGCGGCGCTTCCGCCAGCAGCGGCTGGTCCCGGCCTTCATGGAGCCGCGGGCCTGCGTCGTCGACCCGACCAGCGCCCAGATCACCGTGTGGTCGGCCACGCAGATCCCGCACATCCTGCGCGTGATGTCGGCGCTGACGCTCGGCATCCCCGAGCACAAGCTGCGCGTGATCGCCCCGGATGTCGGCGGCGGCTTCGGCGGCAAGATCGGCGTCCTGCCCGAAGAGATGATGGCACTGCTCATCGCGCGGAAGCTCGGCAAGCCGGTCAAGTGGAACGAGACGCGGTCGGAGACGATGCTCGCCGCGCACCACGGCCGCGACCAGATCCAGGACATCACCATTTCGGCGACCCGCGACGGCCAGGTCACCGGCCTCAAGGTCGAGCTGCTCGCCAACCTCGGCGCGTACAACGGCCTCGTCGGCCCGGGCGTGCCGATCCTCGGCGCGTTCATGTTCAACGCGATCTACAAGATCCCGGCGTACCACTTCGCGTGCACCAACGTGTACACGACGACGACGCTGACCGACGCCTACCGCGGCGCCGGGCGCCCGGAAGCGACGTTCGCGATCGAGCGGATCATGGACGAGCTGGCCGCCGAGCTCGGCGTCGACCCGATGGAACTGCGCGAGAAGAACTGGATCAAGCACGAGGAGTTCCCGTTCACCACGGTGTGCGGGCTGACCTACGACTCCGGCAACTACGAGGCCGCCACCGAGAAGGCCAAGCAGCTCTTCGACTACGACGGCCTGCGCGCCGAGCAGCGGGAGCGTCGCGCGTCGAAGGACAAGGTCCAGCTCGGCATCGGCATTTCGACGTTCACCGAGATGTGCGGCCTCGCGCCGTCTCGGGTGCTCGGCTCGCTCGCCTACGGCGCCGGCGGCTGGGAATACGCGTCGATCCGGATGCTGCCCACCGGCAAGGTCGAGGTCACGACCGGCGCGTCGGCGCACGGCCAGGGCCACGAGACGGCGTGGAGCCAGATCGTCGCCGACCAGCTGGGTGTCGCTTTCGAGGACGTCGAGATCCTGCACGGCGACACCCAGTCGTCGCACAAAGGCCTGGACACCTACGGTTCGCGGTCGCTGGTGGTCGGCGGGATCGCCGTCATCAAGGCCGCGGAGAAAGTCGTCGCGAAGGCCAAGCCGATCGCGGCGCACCTGCTCGAGTGCGCCGAGGACGACCTCGAGTTCGCCGGCGGCAAGTTCACCGTGAAGGGCACCGACACGTCGACGACCATGGGCGACGTCGCACTCGCGACGTTCTTCGCGCACAACCTGCCCGACGGGGTCGAGCCGTCGCTCGACTCGGACGCGACGTTCGACCCGGAGAACTTCTCGTTCCCGCACGGCACGCACCTGTGCGCGGCCGAGGTGGACACCGAGACCGGCCGGATCAAGCTGCGTTCGTACGTCTGCGTCGACGACGTCGGCGTCGCGGTGAACCCGCTGATCGTCGAGGGCCAGGTGCACGGCGGACTCGCGCAGGGCATCGCGCAAGCGCTGTTCGAGGGCACCGAGCACGACGAGAGCGGCACGCTCACTACCGGCACGTTCGCCGACTACCTGCTGCCCTCGGCGGCCGACCTGCCGTCGTTCACCACCGACCGCACGGAAACGCCGTCGACGACGAACCCGCTCGGCGCCAAGGGCGTCGGCGAAGCGGGCACGATCGCGTCCACCCCGGCGGTGGTCAACGCGGTGGTCGACGCGGTGCGGCAGTTCGGCGTCAACGACATCGAGATGCCGTTGACGCCGATGCGGGTGTGGCACGCCATCCAGCACGGCACCACCGACGCGGGCGGCCCCGGCCGCGGCGAAGCCGGTGGCGGCCTCGGTTCGATCGACGCGACCGGAGGTGCGCAGTGATCCCGGCTTCCTTCGACTACGTCCGTCCGTCCACAGTGGACGAGGCGGTACAGGCGCTGGCGTCGGCGGGCGAGGACGCCAAGGTCCTGGCCGGCGGGCAGAGCCTGCTGCCGGTGCTCCGGATGCGGCTCGCCGCACCGACCACGCTGGTCGACCTCGGGCGCGTCGCCGAACTGCGCGGCGTCCGCGAGGAGGGCGACACGCTGGTGATCGGCGCGATGACGACGCACTACGACGTCCAGCGGGACGCCTTGGTGGCTTCGCACGCGGCGTTGCTCAAAGAAGCGACGGACACGGTGGCCGACCCGCAGATCCGCCACCGCGGCACCCTCGGCGGCGCGATCGCGCACGCCGACCCGGCAGGCGACCTGCTGGCGCCGGTGCTCGCGCTGGACGCTTCGCTGGTGGTGGCCGGGCCGTCGGGGCGCCGCACGGTGCCGGCCGCGGACTTCTTCCGCGACCTGTTCACCACCGCGCTGGCCCCGGACGAGCTGCTGGTCGAGGTCCGCGTACCCAAGCACACCGGGTGGCGGGCGCACTACGAGAAGTTCAACCGGGTCGCCCAGGCGTGGTCGATGGTCGCGGTAGCGGTCACCGTCCGCACCGAGGCGGGTGTCATCGAGGAGGCCCGGGTCGCGCTGACGAACATGGGCTCGACACCGGTCCGCGCCTCGGGCGTCGAAGCGGCGCTGGTCGGCGTCCAGGCCTCGGCGGACTCGATCGCGGCGGCGGCTTCGCACGCGGCGGAGGGCACGAATCCGCCGGTCGACAGCAACGCCGACGTCGAATACCGCCGTCACCTGGCCCGTGTGCTGACCGGCCGCGCGATCGCCGCGGCAGCCGGGGCCTGAGGAGCCGGTTCGTCCCCCTGGCCGCCGTCCCGGCGGCGGCTAGGGTGGGCACCGGACACCTCAGGACTGGCAGAGAGGAGGTCGGCCCGTGCGGCTCGACCACGAATTCACCGTCCCGGCTCCGATCGGCGAGGTCTGGCAGGCGGTCGTCGACCCCGAGCGTGTCGCGCCGTGCATGCCGGGCGCCACGCTGACCAAGGTCGAAGGGGACAAGTTCAGCGGGACGGTGAAGGTCAAGCTCGGGCCGATTTCCTTGCTGTACAAGGGAAACGGCGAATTCCTGGAGAAGGACGAAGCCGCGCACAAGGTCACGATCAAGGCCTCGGGCAAGGACTCCCGCGGATCGGGCACGGCGGCTGCGACGGTGACGTTGACGTTGACGGAGGCCGACGGCGGAACCCACGGATCGGTGGCGACGGACCTGGCGATCACGGGCAAGCCGGCCCAGTTCGGCCGCGGCCTGATCAGCGAGGTGGGCGGCAAGATCCTGGACACGTTCGCGGGGTGCCTGTCGGGCAAGCTGGCCCCGGAGCAGCAGGTTTCGGAGCAGCAGGTCTCGGAGAAGCCGGTCTCGGAGAAGCGAGTGGCCGCGAAGCCGGTGCCGGATCCGGCCGCGCCGACGACCGAACCGACGGCCACGGCCGAGCCGGTCGCCAAGCCCGAGCCGGCGGTGAAGGCCCCGACCACGGCGGAGATCAACACGGAGCCGAAGGCCAAGCCCGCCGCGGACCGGCCGGCGCTGCACAGTGTCCCGGCACCCCCGGAGACCGAAGCGATCGACTTGCTCGACTACGCGGGCCAGTCGGTGCTCAAGCGGGTGGCTCCGGTGCTGATCGGGATCGCCGCGTTGGTCGGGTTGGTGGCGATCGTTCGCGCGTTGCGCAAGTGAATTGATCCGCGCGCGTTGCGCAAGTGAGCTGATCCGCGCCGGTGGTCGATCTGGCGTGCCTCCTTCGGTGAGCTATCAGTGGGCCGCTGAGCTGGGCTGATCTACTCTGTGCGGGTCTTCGAGCAGGTGTGCTGCCGGCAATTCCCCCGGACCGGCGACGCAGCTCGCCGGAACGGCTACGCTGGGCCACTTGGTCGGCCGAACTTCGCGCAAGGGGTACGTCACGATGCCGGTTCGTCACGTCTGTGGCCTCGGCTCTTGAGAGCGCAGGCCGCCGTGCGCCGGGAAGCGATTTCCGCCTGGCCGGGCTGGCCTGTGCGGTGGGCGATGTGGGCCGGTGCCAAGACCCGCTGGATCCCTTACGCCCTCGGCTGCGAACTGCTCGCCGTCGTCGCGACCGGGACTGCCTTGGCCACCGGGTTCGGCGGATCGGTGCGTCCGGTGTGGTTCGCCGTGCTGGTCGCCCTCGGGGTGGCCCAGGCCGAGATGTCGCGCCGCATCGAACGGTTGCGCCGGTGGATGAGCGGGCAGACGCACATCAACGTCACCTCCGTCTGGTACCTCGCCGGGGTCGTCCTGCTGCCGCCGGCTTGGGTGGCGCTGCTGGCCGTCGTGCTCTACACGCACCTGTGGGTGCGAGTGTGGCGACAGGTCCGTACGCGGCCCGCTCACCGTTTCGTCGCGAGTACCGCTTGGGCGATGCTCTCCTGCTTCGCTGCTTCCTCCGTTCTCGCGGTCTTGGGTCTGCACGGGACGCCGTTGCAGACGCCGCGCGGGTTGTTCGCGCTCTGCCTGGCGGCCGCGGTGTTCGAGCTGGTGAACGTCGGCCTCGTGGCAGCCGGCATCTACCTGTACACCAGCCAGCGTTCGGTGGCCGACCTCGTCGGGACGTGGGAAGACAACGCGTTCGAGCTGGCGACCCTCTGTCTCGGCGGGCTCGCCGCCCTCGCGCTGGTCGAGCAGCCGGTGCTCGTGCTGTTCGTCGTGGCGCCCTTGCTGCTTCTGCACCGCTACCTGCTGCTGAAGCAGCAGCTGCAGGTGGCGGCCGTCACCGACGAGAAGACCGGGTTGCTCAACACCGCGGGCTGGCACGAATCCGCGGTGCGCGAGCACGCCCGCGCGCAGCGCCGCGGCACCGACGGGGGCTTCGCGGTGCTGATGATCGACCTGGACCACTTCAAGCGGATCAACGACACCTACGGTCACCTGACCGGCGACGACGTGCTGGCGGCCGTCGCGGTGGCGATCTCCGGTTCGGTGCGCCAGGGCGACACGGTGGGCCGGTTCGGCGGTGAGGAGTTCGTGGTGCTGCTGCCGGGCATCGGCCGCGCCGACGTGCTCGCCATCGCCGAGCGGGTGCGGGTGGCGGTGGGCGAGCTGAACGTGGTGATCTCGACGGGTACCGGGACGGTCCGGGTGAGTGGCCTTTCGGTGTCGATCGGGGTCGCGCGGCATCCGGACGCGGGCCTGGCCCTCGACGACGTCCTCCGTGCGGCCGACGCGGCGCTGTATCGCGCCAAGGAAGCCGGTCGCAACCGGGTTGCGGTGTGAGAGGCGGTTCGGGGCGGTGCTGTATCGGGCCGCGGTAGCTGTGCGGGTGAGGCGTTGGAGCGCGGGTCTGATCGATCGAAGGTCGATCTGGTGTGTGGGGTGAGGGGCAACCGTCCGCAGCTGTGCCGCTGTGATGCAGGGCGCGAAATACGCCGCCGCGCCGGTCGTTGCACTTCGTATGAGCGGCGCGGATCACGAGACGGATGTGGTGGTGATCGGGGCCGGGCAGGCCGGGCTGTCCGCCGCCTATCACCTTCGGCGGGCCGGGTTCGCCAACCGGAGCGGGTTCGTCGTGCTCGATCACGGGAAGCGGGCCGGGGGTGCCTGGCAGTACCGGTGGCCGTCGCTGGTTCTCGGGAAGGTTCATGGCATCCATGACCTGCCCGGCATGGCTTTCGGCACTCCGGATGCGACGCGTCCCGCCTCCGAAGTCGTTTCCGAATACTTCGCGCGCTTCGAAAGCGTTTACGACCTCCCGGTGCTCCGGCCCGTCGACGTCCAGTCGGTGACGCGGGCGGGGGAGCGGCTGGTCGTCTCCAGCCCGGCCGAGTCCTGGGCCGCGCGTGCCGTCATCAGCGCCACCGGGACCTGGGACCGTCCTTTCTGGCCGCGCTACCCCGGCCAGGAGACCTTCGCCGGGCGTCAGCTGCACACCGCCGACTACACCGGACCCGAAGACTTCCGCGGCAGGCGCGTGGTCGTGGTCGGAGGTGGGGCCTCCGCCGTTCAGCTGCTCATGGAGTTCGCGCAGCTCGCCCGCGCGACGGCCTGGGTCACGCGCCGGCCGCCCGTGTGGCGTGACGAGCCCTTCAGCGAGAACTGGGGACGCAATGTCGTCGCCAAGGTCGACGAGCGGGTGCGGGCCGGGCTGCCGCCCGAAAGCGTTGTCAGCGTGACCGATCTGGCCGTGACGCCGGAAGTGCGGGCCGCCCGCGCCGCCGGGATCCTCGACCGGCGGCCGATGTTCGAACGCATCACGCCCGAAGGTGTCGTCTGGCCTGACGGTGAGCGGTTCGACGCCGACGTGATCCTCTGGGCCACCGGCTTCCGCGCGGCGATCGACCACCTCGCGCCGCTGCACGTCCGCGGACCCGGTGGCGGGATCCGCATGGACGGCACGCTCGTGGTGCTCGAGCCGCGCCTGCACCTGGTCGGGTACGGGCCGTCGGCGAGCACGGTCGGAGCCAACCGGGCCGGCCGCGCCGCGGTGACGGAGATCCGGAAGCTGCTGCGTTCGGAGCGCTGAGGGTCTTCGCCGGAAGGCGAAGACGAGAGTGGCAAGAGGCATACGACCAAAGCTACCGAACATCTGTGCGAACACCATCGCTGAATCGGGTGATCTTCCGGGGGAGACCGTTTCCCTTGTGTCGCACCGGAAAAACCGTCACGTCAGGGCCATTCCCGGTACGCGGGCACGGATCGCCGTCATGGTCGCTTCGTCCGAGACGCCCTGCCAGTCGTACCGTGGCGTGTAGGGGGCGCTAAGCGCGTGCACGTCCGAGTCGGTGAGTTCGACGTCCAGCGACGCGACCGCGTCGTCGATCTGCCGGGTCGAACCGGCGCCGACCAGCGGGGCGGTGACGACCGGCTGGCGGTGCAGCCACGCCAGGGCGATGGACGCGCGGCTCACGCCGTGCGCGGCCGCGACCTTGCCGACCGCGTCGACGATCGCGCGGTTCGACGCCTCTTCCGCGGGCGAGTACAGCATGTCCGCGTAAGCCCCGTCGGTGCCGGAGCGGGCGGTCGACTTCGCGTCGTCCCAGGCGCGAGCGAGGCGGCCGCGGGCCAGCGGACTCCAGATGATCGTGCCGACGCCTTCGTCCAGGCACAGCGGGATCATCTCGCGTTCTTCCTCGCGGGCGAGCAGGTTGTAGTGGTCCTGCATGGACGCGAACCGGGCCCAGCCGTGCTGCTTCTGCAGGTGCAGGGCCTTGGCGAACTCCCAAGCGAACATCGACGACGCGCCCAGGTAGCGCACCTTGCCGGCCTTGACCAGGTCGCTGAGTGCCTCGAGGGTCTCTTCCAGCGGCGTCGCGTGGTCGTTGCGGTGGATCTGGTAGAGGTCGATGTAGTCCGTGCCGAGCCGCCGCAGCGAATGGTCGACTTCGGTCATGATCGCCTTGCGGGACAAGCCTTTCCCGTTGGGGCCGGGGCGCATCGGATGGCGCAGCTTCGTGGCGATCACGACGTCGTCGCGGTCGGCGAAGTCCCTGAGCGCGCGGCCCAGGATCTCCTCGCTGGACCCATTCGAGTACATGTTCGCGGTGTCGAAGAAATTGATGCCCACGTCCAGGGCGTGCTTGATCAGGGGGCGGGCCTGCTCTTCGCCGAGGGACCAGACGGGGTGGCCGCGGTCGGGTTCGCCGTAGGTCATCGCGCCGATCGCGATGGGCGAGACGTCCAGGCCGGTGGTGCCGAGCTTCACGTAACGCATGACAGGGTCTCCTGACCGTAACTCGCGGAGGATGCTCCGGATGTAACACCGAAACTAGCGGAGGATTCTCCGCATGTCAAAGATGAGGCATGATCGGGGCATGACAGACGGGACGTACGGCACCCAGCGCAAGGCCGCCGCGCGCAACCGGGTCGCGATCATCGAGGCCGCTCACGAGCTGTTCGCGCGGAACCCCCTGGTACCGCTGAGCGAGGTCGCCAAACGCGCCGGTGTCGGAGCCGGCACCCTCTACCGCCACTTCCCGACGCGCGAAGACCTGATCCTCGCGGCCTACCAGCACGACATCGAACGCCTGACGACCACCGCCGACGACGTGCTGGCCCGCCATTCGTCCGCGAAGGCCGCCTTCGTCGAGTGGTTCGAGATCCTGTCGGCCTACATCCGCATCAAGCACGGGCTCGGCGACGCGCTGCACGGCGCCGCGGCCCAGGAGCTCATCAGTGCCTCGTGGGCGCCCACCACCGCGGCCGTCAAGAAGCTCGTCGACGCGTGCGTGGCCGAAGGCAGCATCGCGGCCGGGCACGACCCCGCCGACATCATCATGCTCATGAGCTTCCTCTGGCGCGTCGCGAACAACGACGACGGCGCCGCGCAAGGGCGACGCCTGATCGCCACGATCTTCTCCGGTCTGCAGGCGCCGCCCCGCTCGAGCTGAGTCCCGCGCCGCGGGGCAGTAGCCCGCTCAACGGCACACGCGCTGAGCAGCGGAAATCGTGAAAAACTCACCCTCTTGACCGATTCAAGGGCAAGACAAGTCTTGTCATCCGGAACGGCACGTCGTTACAGTCCGAATAGTTAGGAAACTTTCTTAACTGTTTGTCGAACGTTGACCCGACGCCGCAGCCCACCAGCCACCGCCAGGCCCGTAAGGAGCGCGACGTGCCTTCGACACGACTACGACCTCTTGCCCGACTCACCCCGGTGATCGCCGCCGTGGTGCTGCTGCCCTCGGCGATCGCCGCGGCCGCCACCCCGCAGGCCGCCGATGTCCTGCTGTCGCAGGGAAAACCCGTTGCCACGTCGACCGTCGAGAGCTCCTCGTACGCCGGCGCCAAGGCCGTCGACGGCAGCACCACCACCCGCTGGGCCAGTGCCGAAGGCGCCGACCCGCAGTGGCTGCGGATCGACCTCGGCCAGGCCGCCACGATCCACCGCGTGCTCCTCAACTGGGAAGCCGCTTACGCCAAGAAGTACCGGATCGAGGTCTCCGACGACGGCACGTCGTTCACCACGGCCGCCACCGTCGACACCGGCGACGGCAAGCTCGACGACCTCGGCGGCCTCAACGCCCACGGCCGGTACGTCCGTTTCGTGGGCGTCACCCGCGGCACCGGCTACGGCTACTCCTTCTGGGAGATGCAGGTCTTCGGCACCACGGACTCCTCGGGCGACACCCAGGCCCCGACCACGCCGACCGGCTTCGCCGCGGGCACGACGACTGCCACGAGTGTCGCGCTGACCTGGAACGCCGCGACCGACAACGTCGGCGTCGCCGGGTACGACATCCTCCGCAACGGCACGGCCGTCACGACCAGCACGGCACCGTCCTACACCGACACCGGGCTCGCGCCGGACACCGCCTACACCTACGCCGTCCGCGCGCGCGACGCCGCGGGCAACACGTCGCCGGCAAGCACGCCGATCACCGTGAAGACCAAGGCGGGCAGCGGGACGAGCTTCGTCCTCGCCGCCGCCGGAGACATCGCCGAACAGTGCACCGCGAGCAGCTCCGGCTGCGTCCACCCCAAGACCGCGAAGCTCGTCGAAAACATGGCCCCCGCGGGCGTGATCACCATGGGCGACAACCAGTACGACGAGCCCACCCTGGCCGACTTCAAGAACTACTACGACAAGACCTGGGGCAAGTTCAAGAGCATCACCCACCCGATCCCGGGCAACCACGAGTCCTACTCCGGGTTCACGGGCTACGACCAGTACTTCGGCGCCATCGCCAAGCCCCATGGCCAGCGGTACTACAGCTGGGAGATGGGCAACTGGCACTTCATCGCCCTCGACTCCAACGACTTCGTCACCCACGACGAGTTCGCCGAGCCGCCCCAGGTCACCTGGCTGAAGCAGGACCTGGCCGACAACACCAAGGGCTGCGTCGCCGCGTACTACCACCACCCGCGGTGGAGCTCCGGCGACCACGGTGACAACACCGACAGCACCGAGCTGTGGAACCTCCTGACGGCGAACAAGGCCGACCTCGTCCTCAACGGTCACGACCACGACTACGAGCGGTTCGTGCCGCAGAACGCCGACGGCAAGGCCGACGCGAGTGGTCCCGTCGAGATCGTCGGCGGTTCCGGCGGCGCCGGCCTGTACGACCTGAAGTCGGCCCACCCGACGACCGCCAAGCTGCTGAAGACCTTCGGCGTCCTGAAGCTGTCGATGACGGACACGTCGTTCCAGACGCAGTTCATCGGGGTCGACGGCAAGGTCCTCGACAGCAGCCCGACCTACACCTGCCACCAGTAGGCCCGGGCATGTACATCGCGGCAAGCCGTACCTCGGACCTGGCGGCCGGGACCGACCGGAAACCCGCGCTGAAACGGGTGTCCGCCAACGTCGTGGCCCTCGGCGTGGTCAGCCTGGTCACCGACGTCTCGTCGGAGATGGTCACCGCCGTCCTCCCGCTCTACCTGGTGCTCGGCCTCGGCCTGAACCCGCTGCAGTTCGGCCTGCTCGACGGCCTCTACGCGGGCGCCACGGCGGTCGTGCGGGTGCTCGGCGGGCACCTCGCCGACCGGTGGCGGCGGCTCAAGGCGGTCGCCGGGTTCGGGTACGGCTTGTCCGCGGTGTGCAAGCTCGGCCTGGTCGCGGCCGGCTCGTCGGTCACCGCGATCGGCGTCGTCCTCGCCGCCGACCGCACCGGGAAGGGGATGCGCACCGCCCCGCGCGACGCGCTGATCTCCCTCAGCAGCGAACCGGACGCGCTCGGCCGGTCGTTCGGCGTGCACCGCGCGCTCGACACGGTCGGGGCGTTCCTCGGCCCGCTGGTGGCGATGGCGGTCCTCGCCCTGAGCCTCGGCAGCTATCCGAGCGTGTTCTTCACCAGCTTCTGCGTCGCGGCGATCGCCGTGCTCCTCCTGGTCCTGTTCGTCCGCGACCGTCCCGGCGCGGTCGACCGCGCAGCCGTCTCCGCGCGAGCTGTGTTCGGTCTCCTGAAACACCAGGACTTCCGGCGCGTGACGCTGTGGGCGGCCCTGCTCGGCCTGGTGACCGTCGGCGACTCGTTCGTCTACCTCGTCCTCCAGCGCCGGTGGGAGATCGCGGCGACGTTCTTCCCGTTGCTGCCGCTGGGCACCGCCGGGGTCTACCTGCTGCTGGCCGTGCCGCTCGGCAGGCTCGCCGACCGGGCCGGCCGCTGGCCGGTGTTCCTCGGCGGGCACGCCGCGCTCGTCGTGGCGCTGGTGCTGCTCTGCGGTCCGCGGGCGGGGCTCTGGCTCGCCGTCGTCGCGCTCGGCCTGCACGGCGTGTTCTACGCGGCCACCGACGGCGTCCTGATGGGCGCCGCCGGTCCGCTCATCCCGCGTGATCTCCGGGCCACCGGGATGGCCGTCGTCCAGACCGGGCAGGCCGTGGCCCGGATGTTCTCGTCCGTCCTCTTCGGACTGGCGTGGACGCTGTGGGACCTGCGGCCCGCGGTGCTCGTCGCGGCGGTCTGCCTGGCCGCCGTCGCGCTGGCCGCCGCGTTCGCGAAACCGGTGCGCCCGTGAAGAAACTCGTCCTCGCCTTCACCGGCACGGCGCTCCTGATCGCCGCCGTCACGTACACGGTCAGCGCCCGCCACGGCACCGCGGACGCCGAGCCCGCCGCGCAGCTGACTCTCGCGCCCGGCCAGTTGCTGTTCCACGACACCGCCACCGGCCGCATCGGCGCCGTCCCCCTGGCCGACACCCAGGCGAAACCGCAGCTCAGTGGCCTGAAGTGCGACCGGTTCGCGGTCGCGAAGCAGACCGCGGTGTGCGTGGCCGTGAAGCCGGGCACGCTCCCGGCGGTGACCGACGTCCTCGTCCTCGACGAGCACCTCGGCGTCCGCCACACCGAGACGCTCCCGGGCACGCCGAGCCGCGCGCGGGTGTCGCCGGACGGCAAGCGCGTCTACTGGACGCTCTTCGTCACCGGTGATTCGTACGCGCAAACCGGCTTCTCGACCCGCGCGGGGCTCTACGACCTCGAATCCGGACGGCTCGTCAAGACGATCGAGGAGCTGCCGGTGTTCGTCGGCGGCGACCGCTACTTCGCCTCCGACGTCAACTACTGGGGCATCACCTTCGCCTCCGACGGCAAGCGCTTCTACGTCACCCTGGGCAGCAAGGGCAGGACGTACCTCGTCGAAGCCGACTACGCGCGTTATCGCGGTAAGACGGTCAGGGAGAACGTCGAATGCCCGTCGCTGTCCCCGGACGGCAAGCGCGTCGCCTTCAAGAAGAAGGCCGGCGAAGGCGTCTGGCGGCTCTCGGTACTGGACCTGGCGAGCCTGCGGGAGACCACGCTGGCCGAGACCCGCAGCGTCGACGACCAGGCGCTCTGGCAGGACGACCACACCGTCCTCTACGGACTGGAGAACGCCGTCTGGGCGGTTCCGGCGGACGGGTCCGGCGCGCCGCGGAAACTTCGCGGGGACGCCGTGTCGCCGGCCGTCACGGGGTGACGTCCACCGCCGCGAACAACGTCCGGACACAGAGGTCTCGCAGCTCGTCCTGGGTGATCTTCGGCTGGTCGAGCCAGTCGAGGATCACCGTGGCGACGAACATCAGCCAGCCGCGGACGGCCACCCGCGTCGTCTCGGTGACGGTGGTCAGCTCGCCGAGCGCGGCCAGGATGCGGCCGGCGTTAGCGGTCATCCCCGCCTCGCGGATCTCCCGGATCTCCCCGTCGGCGCCGCCGGCGGCACGGTGCACGATCCGGTAGCCGTCGGGGTGGGTGCGCGCGAACTCCAGGTAGACGTCGAGCCCGGCCCGCAGCTGCTCGGCCACGGGCAGCGCCGGGTCGGGCGCGCTCATCTCCAGGAGCTGGTCGCGCTGGCCGCGGACGATCTCCGCGAAGAAGTCCTTCTTGGTCGGGAAGTAGTGGTACAGCAGGCCGCGAGAGACCTGCGCGATCTCGGCGACCTCGTCGATCCACACCTCGTCGTACGGCCGCTGCGCGAACAAGCCGGCGCCGATGGCCAGGAGCTGCTCGCGCCGCCGCTCGGTGCTCAGCCTCGTCCGCATCTCCTGAGCTTACTTGACACGGGTTCAGTAGCGCGGGATCGTAACCCTATTGGATTCGGGTTCAATAGGGAGCTGCCGTGGACACCACCGGGATTCCGCACCGCCCGGGCCGCCTGCCGGTGGCCGGCGACCTGCTCGGGGCGAACCCCCGCACGCCACTGCAGGACACCGTGCGCCTCGGCAAGCGGCTCGGGCCGATCTTCAGCCGCAAGTTCTTCGACATCGAGGTCGTCCTCGTCTCCGGCGTCGGCCTGGTCACCGAGCTGAACGACGAGACGAAGTTCGGCAAGCACGTCGGCATGGGCGTCGAGAACCTGCGCGCGCTCGGCGGCGACGGCCTGTTCACCGCGCACACGCACGAGCCGAACTGGCGGCTCGCGCACGACGTCCTGCAGCCGGCCTTCTCCGCGGAGGCGATGCGCCGCTACCACCCGGTGATGCTGGAGGCCGCCCGCGAGCTCGTGGCGGCCTGGGACGCGGCGAGCGGGCCGGTCGACGTCTCCGCCGACATGACCCGGCTGACCCTGGAGACGATCGGCCGGGCCGGGTTCGGCTACCGGTTCGGCTCCTTCGAACGCGCCGAGCCGCACCCGTTCGTCACGGCTATGATCCGCGCGCTGCGGTACGCGCAGCTGCAGAACGCCAAGCTGCCGTTCGTCCGGCGCGCGTTCGCCGGGTCGGCCGCGCAGAACCGGGCCGACATCGCGACCATGACGAACCTGGTCGACGAGGTCATCGCCGGGCGCCGCCGCGGCGGCGAGGAGAGCCGTGACCTGCTCGGCCTGATGCTCACCGAAGGCCACCCGGTGACGGGCGAGCGGCTGGACCCGGTGAACATCCGCAACCAGGCGATCACGTTCGTCGTCGCCGGCCACGAGACGACGTCCGGCGCGCTGTCGTTCGCCCTGTACTACCTGACCCGCCACCCCGAGCTGCTGGCGAAGGCCCGCGCCGAGGTCGACGCGGTGTGGGGCGGCCGCGAGCCGGCGTTCTCCGACGTCGCGAAGCTGCGTTACGTGCGCCGCGTGCTCGACGAGGCGATGCGGCTCTGGCCGACGGCGCCGGGTTATTCACGCCAGGCGCGCGAAGACGTCGTCCTGGGCGGGAAGTACCGGATGCGCAAGGGCGACTGGGTGGTCGTGCCGCTCCCGCTGCTCCACCGCGATCCCGCGGTCTGGGCCGATCCCGAGGTGTTCGACCCGGACCGGTTCGAGCCCGCCGCGGTGAAGAAGCGGCCGGCGCAGGCGTACAAGCCGTTCGGGACGGGCGAGCGCGCCTGCATCGGCCGCCAGTTCGCGCTGCACGAAGCGGTACTGGCCCTCGGGACCGTCCTGCAGCGCTACGACTTCGACGTCGATCCGCAGTACGAGCTGAAGATCGTCGAATCGCTGACGCTCAAGCCGAGCGGGTTCACGCTGTGGCCGCGGGTGCGGACACCGGCCGGAAATGTCGGTGCCCTGCGGTAGCGTGGAAAACGGGGGGCGCCCCCGCGGGTCAGGACCCGAGGTAGCGCACCTGGCCTGACTTGGCCCGCTCGTACCCGTCCCGGCCCGCGAGGTGCTCCGGCACCCCGACTTCCCACCAGGCCCCGGCTTCGGTCCACGTCGACGGCTGCGTCTTCACCACGACCACCGCCGGACGACGCTCGGCCACCGCCGCCTTGCGGGCTTCGGCGTACGCCTCCCGGAGAGAGTCCACTGTGGACGCCGAGAACACCAGGCAGCCCAGCGACTCCGCGTGGCGGGCGAAATCCACTCGCGGTGGCGAAGCGTGCGACGTCGTGCAGTCGGCGTAGAAGTTGTTGAACGGCTTGCCGCCCTGGCCCTCCTGGAGCCGCGCGATCACCGCGTACCCGTCGTTGTCGCACACGACGGCGACGAACGGGTGACCCGCGAACGCGGCCGAGAACAGCTCCGAGTTCAGCATCAGGTACGAGCCGTCGCCCAGCAGTGTCGTGACGAGACCCGGATGGGCGATCGCCGCGCCCCACGCGCCCGCCAGCTCGTAACCCATGCACGAAAAGCCGTACTCGACGTCCATCGAGACCGAGCCGGACCCGCGCCAGCCGCCGATCAGCTCGCCGGGCAGCCCGCCGGACGCCGTCATGACGTAGTCGTCCGGCGCGGAAAGGTCGTTCACCACCCCGACGACCTGCGCATACGCCGGCAGCTCGGAGGCAGCCGACCGCAGCGAGTCGATGTGCGCGTCCCAGGAAGCACGCTCGGCCGCCGGCCGCGCGGTCCACGCCGGGTCGACCCGCCAGCTTTCCAGCTGGGCGGCGAGGTCCGTCAGGCCCGCGTCGGCGTCTCCGGCGACCGACAGCGCACCGTGCTTGACCGCGTCGAACCGGGCCGCGTTGAGCGCCACCAGGCGGACGCCGGGGGAGAACACCGTCCACGACGCCGTCGTGAAGTCCTGCAGCCGCGTCCCGACCGCGAGCACGACGTCCGCCGCGGCCGCGACGGCGTTCGCCGACGTCGAGCCGGTGACGCCCAGCGGCCCCGCGTGCAGCGGATGCGTGTGCGGCACCAGCGTGCGGCCCGCGGTCGTCTCCACCAGAGGAATCCCGTGGCGCTCCGCGAAGTCGAGCGCGCGCTGCCCGGCGCCCGAGTACCGGACACCGCCGCCGAGCACCATCAGCGGCCGTTTCGCGGCACGCAGGATCCCGGCCGCTTCGGTGACCGAACGCCGGTCCGGCCGCGGGCGCGGCGGCCGGTGCGTCACCGGCTCGAACAACGCCTCCGGGAAGTCGTACGTCTCCGCCTGGACGTCCTGCGGCAGGGCCAGGGTCACCGGGCCGGCGTCGGCCGGATCGGTGAGCACCCGCGCGACCTGCGGCAACGTCGAGAGCAGCTGCTCGGGCCGGGTGATCCGGTCGAAGTAGCGCGAGACCGCGCGGAACGCGTCGTTCACCGTCGCGGTCGCGTCCCCGAAGTTCTCCACCTGCTGCAGCACCGGGTCCGGCGCCCGGCTGGTGAACGTGTCTCCGGGCAGCAGCAGCACCGGCAGCCGGTTCGCGTGCGCGACCCCGGCCGCGGTGACCATGTTCAGCGCGCCCGGCCCGATCGACGACGTCACGACGCCGACCTGCCGCCGGTGCGTGGCCTTCGCGTAGCCGACCGCCGCCAGGGCCATGCCCTGCTCGGTGTGCCCGCGCCAGACCGGGATGTCCCCGCGGTGTTCCTCCAGCGCGGTGCCGAGGCCGAGGACGTTGCCGTGCCCGAAGATCGCGAACACCCCGGGAAACAGCGGGACTTCGCGTCCGTCGAGGGTTTCCGACCGCTGGGCCAGCAGCCAGCGGACCAGCGCTTGAGCCGTCGTCAGCTGCTGTGTCTTGCGGGGGCCGAGCCCCCGCACCCCGGCCGGGGGCTCTGCCCCCGGACCCCTGAAGGTGGTCATAGAACACGCCCTTCGTGACTCGTGACCGGGCATCGCGGGTCGAGGTCCTGCGTCGCCCACGTGTCGCGGACCCAGCCGTGTGCCGGGTCGTCGCAGAACGCCATGGACCGCTCGCCGGCCGGGCCGGCCAGGACGTTCAGGTAGTACATCGGGTAACCCGGCGCGGCGACGCACGGGCCGTGGTAGCCGCGCGGGATCAGGAAGACGTCGTGGTCGCGCACCGCGACGTCCTCGTCCAGGTCGCCGTCCGCGGTGTAGGTCCGGTGCAGGCCGAAGCCTTCGCGGGACGGCGTCACGCCGTCCCGGCCGGCGATGCGGAAGTAGTAGATCTCCTCGTTGACGACCTCGCACTCGGTCGCCTCGTCGTGCTTGTGCGGCGGGTACGACGACCAGTTGCCACCCGGCGTGATCAGCTCGCACGCGTTGAGCTTGTCGGCGTGGTCCCACACCCCGGGCACGCCGAAGTTGGTCACCTGCCGCGTCGCCTGCCCGGCACCGCGCACCTCGACCGGGACGCCTTCGGCCGGCCCGTACCGCGCCTCGAGACGACGCGTGCAGCGGGCCATCGGCAACGCGACCTCAAGACCGTCCACTGTCGACAACTCGACTTCGGCATCCCGGGGCACGTACGCGAAGTCCGTCACGCGGGCGAAGACGGACGAGCGTCCGGCCAGCTCGAAGACCTGCCCGTCGACCCGGACGGTCGCCGAGCCGGAGAGCGGCAGTACGAACGCCTCGAACTCGCCGGTGTGCAGGATCCGCACCTCGCCCGGGGCCAGCGAGAGAACGCGCAGCCCGGTGTACGTCCAGCCCGCGCTGTCCGGAGTCAGCCGGACCGGGTCCGTGTCGTCGGAGAGTGTCCCGAGTGGACGGTGCAGCTTGCTGTGTCCACGCGCACTCGGCGGGAAAGAGTACCTCGTGCTCACTTCGCGGCCTCCAAGACCTTCGCGGCGGCTTCCACGGCGGCGCCGACGTCGCCGCCGGGCGGGTAGAGCAGGGTGCGGCCGACGACCAGGCCGCGTACGACGTCGTGGCGCAGCGTCCGGCCCCACGACGCGAGGTCGGCGGCGGTGTCGCCGGACGGCATGCCGCCGAGCACGACCACCGGCAGCGTCGTCGCGCCCAGGACTTCGGGCGAGTCGGTGGACGGCAGCTTCAGCCAGGTGTGCGCTGACGTCGTCCCGAGGCCGGACGCGACCGTGACGGCCCGCGCCAGCGACACGGGGTCCTTCTGCAGCACGAGCTTCCCGTTGTCCCGGAGGTAGGGCAGCGGCTCGACCATCGCCACCAGCCCGTAGGCGGCCAGCTCGGTGACGGCGTCCGCGCAGGCCTGCAAGGTCGGGATCGTGCCCGGGTCGGAGCCGACGAGCCGCAGCAGCATCTTGCCGCCGTCGAGCCCGCAGTCGACCAGCGTCCGGGCGTCGTAGCCGGTGAACCGGTCGTCGATCTCCCAGTCCGCGCCGGCCAGACCGCCGCGGTTCATCGAGCCGAAGACGACCTTGTCGTGCAGCGCGCCGAGCAGCAGCAGTTCCTCGACGACGTCGGGCGTGCCGAGGATGCCGTCGACGGCCGGGTTGGCCAGCGCGACGAGCAGCCGTTCGAGCAGCGTCCGCCGGTCGGCCATGGCGAGGGGGTCCTCGCCGACGGACAGGGCGCCCCGGGCCGGGTGGTCGGCCGCGACCAGGAACAGCGTCCCGTTGTCGGACAGCAGCTTCGAACGGCGTTTGCGGGTCGCGTACGCCTGCCGGATCGCGCCCGGGTTCGTGGCGCGCGTTTCGAGCAGTTCCCGCCAGCGCTCGTCGGTGAGGATCACAGCAGCTCCTCGATCTCCCCGGGCGTCGGCATGGCGTCGGCGCAGGCCAGCCGGGACGCGACGAGCGCGCCCGCCGCGTTCGCGTACTCCGCGATGCGCACCGGGTCCCAGCCCGACAGCAGCCCGTGGATCAGGGCGCCGCCGAAACCGTCGCCGGCGCCGAGCCCGCAGACGACCTCGACGCGTTGCGGCGACACCGTCCAGCGGCCGTCCGGAGTCGCCACGAGGACACCTTCCGCGCCCTTCTTGATCACCGCCAGGCGCAGCCCGCGTTCGAGCATCCGGTCCGCGGCCGTGTCCGGGTCGGCGGTGCCGACGGCGACCTCCACCTCGGCCCGGTTGCCGACCGCGACCGTGACGTGGTCGAGCATGCCGCCGATCTCTTCGCGGGCCTCGTCGACCGAAGGCCAGAACATCGGCCGGTAGTCCAGGTCCAGGACGGTGTGTTCCCGCCGCCCGCGGGCCTCGAGGATCTTGCGCTGGGTCGTCCGCGCGGGTTCGGCGGAGACGCCGGTGCCGGTGACCCACAGCAGCGGCACCGACCCGACGACGTCCCAGGGCACGTCGTCGTCGGTGAGCGTGAGGTCGGGGGCGATCGGGGAGCGGTAGAACAGCAGCGGCGGGTCCGCGGGCGGGTTCAGCTCGCAGAACACGACCGGTGTCTGCAGGTCCGGCGAGGTGCCCACGAAGTCCGGTGAGACGCCGAAGCCGTCGAGAGCCTGCCGGACGTAGTCGCCGAAGCCGTCCGGGCCGACCTTGGTCAGCACCGCTGTCGACCGGCCGAGCCGCGCGGCGGCGACCGCGACGTTGGTCGCGGTCCCGCCGAGCGACTTCGCGAACGTGCTGACGCCGGCCAAGGGGACGCCGCTCTGCTCCGGGTAGAGGTCCACCCCGACCCGGCCGATCGTCAGTGCTTCGAGCGTCACGCCTTCTCCACCTGCCGCAGCTCGTGTTCCAGGGCTTCCAGTTCCGCACCGCCCGCCATCTGCCGGGTCAGTTCGTTGATGTCGATGTCGGACTTCTCGTAGTGCCCGAGCGCGGCACCCCGCTTGAGCAGCAGGAACCGGTCGGCGACCGGGTAGGCGTGGTGCGGGTTGTGCGTGATGAGCACGACGCCGAGGCCGCGGTCACGCGCCTGAGCGACGTACTTCAGCACGACCCCGGCCTGCTTGACGCCCAACGCAGCCGTCGGCTCGTCGAGGATCAGCACCTTCGCGCCGAAGTACACCGCCCGCGCGATCGCGACGCACTGGCGTTCACCGCCCGAGAGCGTCCCGACCGGCTGCTCGACGTCCCGCAGGTCGATGCCCATGTCGGACAGCGCCTTCTTGGTCGTCTCGCGGCCCTTCTTCCGGTCGAGCATCTTGAACGGGCCGAACCCGGTCGTCGGCTCCGAGCCGAGGAAGAAGTTCCGCCAGACACTCATCAGCGGCACCACGGCGAGGTCCTGGTACACGGTCGCGATGCCGCGGTCCAGGGCCTCGCGGGGCGAGGCGAACCGCACCGGCTCGCCCTCCACGAGGAACTCGCCCCGGTCGTGCTGGTGCACGCCGGCCAGGATCTTGATCAGCGTGGACTTCCCGGCGCCGTTGTCGCCGAGCACGCAGGTCACCTCGCCCGCGTTGACCACAGTGGACACATCGCGCAGCGCGATCACGCTGCCGTACGTCTTCCCGATGGAGCGGACTGAGAGAAGCTCTTTAGATTGATACAGCCTCATCGGCGTACCCTCTCCGCGCGGCGCCGGAAGGCATTGTTGACCAGGACCGCGGCCAGCAGCATGACGCCGAGGAACAGCATGAACCAGTCGCTGTTCCACTGCGCGAACACGATGCCCTGGCGCGCCATGCCGAAGATCAGCGCGCCGATCGCCGCGCCCACCGCCGAACCGAAACCGCCGGTCAGCAGGCAGCCGCCGATCACCGCCGCGATGATGTACTGGAACTCCAGCCCGATGCCCTGGTTCGCCTGCACGCTGGCGAACCGCAGGATGTTGATCGAGCCGACCAGCCACGCGCCGAGCGCGGTGCCCATGAACAGCAGGATCTTCGTGCGCACCACCGGCACGCCGACCGAGCGGGCCGACACCTGCGACCCGCCGACCGCGAAGATCCAGTTGCCGAACCGGGTCCGCACCAGCAGCCACGCGGCGATCGCCGTGACGACGATCCACCACACGATCGACGACTGGAACTCCGTGCCGCCGATGTCGAACGTGGACGCGAACAGCCCGCCGGCCGACTCGTACCCGCTGGTCGAGCGCATGCCCGACACCTGGACGGTGTTGGTGACCAGCCGCGTCACGCCGAGGTTGAGTCCCTGCAGGGCCAGGAACGACCCCAGCGTGACGATGAAGCTGGGCAGCCCGGTCTTCATCACCAGCCAGCCGTTGAACGCGCCGACGCCGAGCGCGAAGACCAGCGACGCGAACAGCGCGAGCCAGACGTTCCAGCCCGCCTGCGTCGCCAGGATCGCCGTGACCAGCGACGTCGACGCCGTCATCACGCCGGCCGACAGGTCGAACTCGCCGCCGACCATGAGCAGCGCGACCACGACGGCCATGATGCCCAGGGTCGACGAGTCGTCGAGCCAGGTCGCCACGCCCAGCGGGCTGAGGAACTGGCCGGTGACCACGGAGAAGAAGACGAAGACCAGCACCGCGCCGAGGAGCGCGCCGATTTCGGGGCGGACGACCAGCCGGTCGGTCAGCCCTTTCTTGGCGACGCGCTCGTCGGGGTGTGCCTGGATTACACCCGCTTTTGGGGGGTCCAGGGGGGCTTGCCCCCCGGCTGGGGTCTGGGGCTCGGCCCCAGAAGACGCTGCGGTCATCGCGTGCCGCGCTGCGCGTAGGGGGCCACCGTGTCGATGTTGGTCTTATCGACGAAGCCGGGGCCGGTCTGCACCGGGTGGCCGCCGCCGATGGTGTTGCCGTTTTCCTTGTACAGCTTGAGGAACACGATCGGCAGGTAGCCCTGCTCGTACTGCTGCTGGTCGACGGCGAAGAGGATGGTGCCGTCCTTGATGGCCGCGACGACGTCGGCGTTGAGGTCGAACGTGGCGACCTGGGCCTTCGAGCTCGCTTCCTTCGCCGCGCTCACCGCGCGGGCCGCGACCTGCGAGTTCAGCGCCAGCACCGCGTCGATCGACGGGTCGGACTGCAGCGCGCCGCGGATCCGCGACTGCGCGTCGGTCGGGTTGGAGATGTCGACCTGCAGCGTGGTGACGTTGCCGAAGGCCTGCTTCGCGCCGTCGCAACGCTGGTTCTGGCCGATGTTGCCGGCCTCGTGGATGACGCACAGCAGCTTCGTCTTGCCGGCCGCCTTGAGCCGCTGGCCGGCGCCCTGGCCGGCGAGGCCCTCGCTCTGGCCGACGTGGGCGATGGCGCCGAACTGGGCGCTGAAGTCCTCACCGGAGTTGATCGTGATGACCGGGATGCCGGCCTTGACGGCGTTCTGGATCGACGTCTGCAGGGCCTGCGGGTTCGCCATCGACACGACCAGGCCGCCGACCTTCTGCGCGACGGCGTTGTCGATCAGCCGGGCCTGGTTGCTCGGGTCGCCGTCGGAGAAGTAGTCGACGCCGACGTTCAGGTCCTTGCCCGCCTGCTCGGCGCCGTTCTTCACGACGTTCCAGAAGGCGTCACCGGCGCTGCCGTGCGTGACGACGGCGACCTTCAACGGGCCGCCCGAACTCGGGGCCGCCGCGGACGGGGAACCGGAGCTGCTGCTCTTCGAGTTGTCGGCGGTGGGGCCGCTGCAGGCGGCGAGCACCAGCCCGGTGGCGGTGATCGCGGCCGCCACGGCCAGTTTCCGGAAAGAGAACACAGTCACTCCTTTGGGACCAGGGTTCAGAGGGAGTCGATGATCTTCGCGAGGTGGGCCAGGCTGCGTTCGGTGTCCCGCCGGGGTAGGTCGTCGGGGCTCTCCTCGCCGAGGGCGGTGTCCTGTTCGAGGACGTACCAGCCGTCGTAGCCGGCCGCCTGGACGGAGCGCACCATCGACGCCACGTCCACATCCCCCTCGCCGAGCGGGGTGTAGATGCCCCGCCCGACCGCGTCGGTGTAGCCGAGCCTGCCCGCGCGGACCTCGGCCGCCAGGTCTTCTCGGACGTCCTTCAGATGCACGTGCCCTACCCGTTCGGGATACCGCTTCGCCAGCTCGACCGGATCCGTCCCGCCGATCATCAGGTGCCCGGTGTCGAGGCACAAGCCGAGATCGGAATCGGCGAGGAAGCGCTCGACCTCGGCCTGCTGCTCCACGTGCGTCCCGACGTGCGGGTGCAGCACGGTGCGCAGGCCGTGGGCGGCGGCGATGTCGCGGATCATGCCCGCGGTGCCGACGAGCGTCGCCCATTCGGCATCGCCGAGCTTCGGGCGGTCGTCGTAGCCGTCGAGCCCGGTCGCGGCGGCCAGCACGAGGACGTCACCCCCGCAGGCGGCGAAGAGCGCGGCGGATTCTTCCGCTTCCTTGAGCGCGTTCTCCTGGTTTTCGTGGAGGACGACGGCGAGGAAGCCGCCGACGAGTGTCAGGTCGTATCCGGTCAGCAGCTCCCGCAGCTCGGCGGGGTCGCGGGGGAGGTACCCGGGTGGCCCCAGCTCGGTGGCCTGGACGCCGAGCGCCGCCATCTCGCCGAGCACGGTCGCCGCGTCCAGCACCCGGCCCCAGCCCGGGACTTCGCAGACGCCCCAGGAGATCGGGGCGGCGGCCACGCGGATCGTCGCTGTCACAAGGGGCCTCCGTTGGTCCGTTGGAGCGCTCTATTGATTAGAGCGCTCTAATCTTGTAGCGTCCGTCACAGCAAAGTCAAGGCCGAGTTTCCGGTGATCAGGGGAGGTGTGCATGGTGCGTCCGACGATGGAGGACGTCGCCGAACGGGCGGGAGTTTCCCGCGCGCTGGTCTCCCTGGTGATGAACAATTCACCGAAGGTCTCCGACGCCCGCCGCGCGGCCGTGTTGCGCGCGGCCGAGGAACTCGGCTACCAGCCGCACGTGATGGCGCGGTCGCTGGCCAGCCGCACGTCGACGGTGCTCGGCGTGATGGTCAACGACCTGCGCAACGCCTTCTTCGCCGACATCGTCGAAGAGCTGGACACCGCCGCGCAGGCGGCGGGGTTCGACCTGATCCTCAACACCGGTGGCCGCAGTCCCACGCGTGAGTGGAACGCCCTGCACAACCTGCTTTCCTTCCGCCCGGCCGGGATCATCCTGCTCTCCCCGGTCGTCCCGGCCTCGGCGATCCAGGTCGCGGCCCGGCAGTGCCCGGTCGTCCTGGTCTCCCGGACGGCCCGTGCGTCCACAGTGGACACGGTGAACGACGACGGCGAGGCGGGGTCCGCACTGGCCGTCGACCACCTGGTCGGCCTCGGGCACCGGCGCATCGCCCACCTCGACGGCGGCGGCGCGGCCGGAGCGGCGCAGCGGCGGCGCGGCTTCGAGTCGGCGATGCGGCGGCACGGTCTCGAGCCGATCGTCGTGCGCAGCGAGCACACCGACATCGGGGGCGAGAAGGCCGTGCGGGAGCTGCTGGCCGCGTACTCGCGTGCGGAGCTGCCGACGGGCTTGGTTTCCGGCAACGACTTCAACGCCGTGGGGGCGATCTCGGCGCTGGAGGAGGCCGGGCTGCGCGTGCCCGAGGACGTTTCGGTCGTCGGCTACGACAACACCTCGCTCGCCGCGCTGCGGCACCTTTCCCTGACCACGATCGACCAGCCGCGCAAGGACATGGCGCGGCTGGCCTTCGAAGCGCTGATCGAGCGCGTCCGCGGGGAACGCACGGAGCCGGTCCGGCACCTGCTGCACCCGTCTCTGGTGGTCCGGGCGACCACTGCCGGGTTTTCTCAGACAGGAGGAGCTGCACGATGAGGTTGGGATTGGCGGGCACCGGCCGGATCGGCACCGCGCACGCGGAGACGCTGAAGGGCTTCGAGGAGGTCGAGTCGGTCGTCGTGGCCGACGTCGACACCGCGCGAGCCGCGGCTGCGGCCGCGAAGCTCGGCGTCGAATCGATGTCCCTCGACGAGCTGTTCGCCGCGGGACTGGACGGCCTGGTCGTCACGGCGGCCACGGACGCGCACCCCGGCCTGATCATCGCCGCGGTCGACGCGGGCATCCCGGTGTTCTGCGAGAAGCCGGTGGCCGCGGACATCCCCGGCACCCTGGCCGTCATCGACCGGATCGACGCGTCGGACGTCCCGGTCCAGATCGGCTTCCAGCGCCGGTTCGACGCGGGCTACGCGGCGGCGCGGGCGGCCGTCGCGTCGGGCGAGCTGGGCTGGCTGCACACGCTGCGCGCGACGACGTTCGACCCGGCGCCCCCGCCGGCGGAGTACGTGGCGCACTCGGGCGGGCTGTTCCGCGACTGCGGCGTGCACGACTTCGACATCGTCCGCTGGGTCAGCGGCCGCGAGGTCACCGAGGTGTACGCGGTCGGCGCCAACCGCGGCGAGCGGTTCTTCGTCGACGCGGGCGACGTCGACACGGCGGCGGCGACGCTGACCCTGGACGACGGCACCCTGGCGACGGTGTCGCTGACCCGCTACAACGGCGCGGGCTACGACGTGCGTCTCGACGTGCTGGGCTCGGTCTCGGGGGTCGTCGTGGGCCTGGACGACCGGGCGCCGCTGCGGTCGGTGGAGCCGGGCGTGGCGCCGCTGCCGGGCCCGGCGTACCCGGGGTTCATGGAGCGCTTCCGCCCGGCGTACACGACGGAGCTGCGAGCGTTCCTCGACGTCGTCGCGGGCCGGGCACCTTCGCCGTGCGTCGCGGCCAACGCGCTCGAAGCGTTCTACATCGCCGAAGCTTGCGAAGTGTCACGCCGGGAACGCCGTCCGGTCCAGCTGGCAGAGGTCCGCCGCTAGCCGGAACTCGCGTGATTCGGCCCGGAACTCGCGTGATTGAGGCCGGAACTCGCGAGTTACGGCTCTGATCACGCGAGTTACGGGCCTGATCACGCGAGTTCCGGTTCCCGTCACGCGAGTCGGCCCAGTCTGGGCAGGATCTCGGTTCGCACGTACTCCAGCGCGTCCCGCTCGGGGAGGATGTGCGGCCCCTGCACCCAAACCACCCCGTGCCGCACAGTCGCGGCCGTGAGCCGTTCCCGGAGGGAACCCACCACCCCCGCGCCCAGTACCAGGGCCTCGTACGCACCCAGGCGGGCCAGCGCCGCCGTCACCCTCGAGACCGTGGCCGGGTTGCGGCCGAACAACAGCACCTTCATGCCGCTCAGCATGGAACCTCGAGGGCGCTCGAGGTCAAGTCCGGCGCGTCAGGCGAGCTGCAGCTCCGGGGTGTACATCTCGAGCCAGTGGTACAGGTCCAGCAGGCGGTCCAGGCCGACCCGGGCCGCCGGGTCCATGGTCGTCGGGTCCGCTTCGGACACCCGGTGCGCCCACGACCGGTCGACCAGGTCGAACACCGCGTGGCCGGGCTCGGCCAGGACCTCCTTGGCCTGCTGCTGCAACGCCGCCGCGTAGCCCGGGTCCTGCGTCGACGGGTACGGGCTCTTGACCCGCTGGGCCACCGACTCCGGCAGGACGTGCGAAGTGGCGTGCCGCAGCAGGCTCTTCTCGCGGCCGTCGAACGTCTTCAGCGACCACGGCGTGTTGTACACGTACTCGACCAGCCGGTGGTCGCAGAACGGGACGCGGACCTCCAGGCCCACCGCCATCGACGCGCGGTCCTTGCGGTCCAGGAGCATCCGCACGAACCGGGTCAGGTGCAGGTGGCAGATCGTCCGCATCCGGGCCTCGACCGCGGACTCGCCGTCCAGGTGTTCAACGGAGGCGACCGCGGAGCGGTACTCGTCCCGCAGGTAGGCCTCCAGGTCCATCTTCGCCATCAGCTCGGGCGTGTAGATCGACGTCCGGTCGGTCATCATCGCGGTGCGGAAGGCGATCCAGGGGAACATGTCCGCGTTGACCGCGGCCTCGTCGAAGAACCAGCGGTAGCCGCCGAACACCTCGTCGGCCGACTCGCCCGACAGCGCCACCGTCGACTCGCCGCGGATCGCCTTGAACAGCAGGTACAGCGACGTGTCCATGTCGCCGAGGCCGGCCGGGATGTCCCGCGCCCGCAGCACCGCGCGCCGCACCTCGGGGTCGGTCAGCTCGGCCGGGTTCAGCACTACGTCCTGGTGGGCGGATCCCACCAGTGAGGCGACATCGCGCACGAACGGCGAGTCCGCGGTGTCGCGCATCTCGTCCGGCTTGAAGTTCTCCTCCTGGCCGAAGAAGTCGACGGAGAACGTCCGCAGCTGCTCACCCTGAGAAGCGAGCCGGGCCGCGGCCAGGCCCGTGACGGCGCTGGAGTCCAAACCACCCGAGAGCAGCACGCAGCGGGGGACGTCGGCGACGAGCTGCCGGTGCACGATGTCGGTCATCAGCTCGCGCACGCGGGCGACCGTCGTCTCCTGGTCGTCGGTGTGCTGCTTCGCGTCCAGCTTCCAGTACGTGCGGGTCCGGACGCCTTCGCGGGACACGGTGACGATCGTGCCCGGCCTGACCTCTTCCATGCCCTTCCACAGCGACCAGCCGGGCTGCTTGGTGAACGCCATCAGCTCGCGCAGCCCGTCGGTGTCGACGACCTTCCGCGCCAGCGGGTTGGCGAGGATCGCCTTCGGCTCGGAGCCGAACAGGACGCCGTCGGCCGTGGGGTAGTAGTAGAACGGCTTGATGCCCATCCGGTCGCGGATCATGACGAGCCGGTCGTCGCGCTCGTCCCAGATCGCGAAGGCGTACATGCCGTTGAGGTGGTCGACGACCTCGTCGCCCCACTGCAGGTAGCCGTGCAGCACCACTTCGGTGTCGCTGTCGGTTTCCCAGGTGTGGCCCAGCTTCGTCAGTTCGGCCTTCAGTTCGGTGAAGTTGTAGGTCTCACCGCTGTAGACCATCGCGATGTCGCCGCGCGGCGTGTGGACCGCCATCGGCTGGCGGCCGCCGGGCAGGTCGATGATGGCCAGCCGCCGGTGACCGAGCGCGACGTGGCGGCGCACCCAGGTCCCCGAGTCGTCCGGCCCCCGGCAGGCCATCGTCCCCGTCATGGCGTCGACGACGTCCTGGCGGCGGGTGAGGTCGGCGTCGTAGGAAACCCAGCCGGCGATACCGCACATAGGGGAACCCCTCTCCCAAAGATTTGCTTAGCCGATACAACTATTGGTAACCCAGGTGTAACACGACCCGAAGACCTTGTCTGCCCGAATTGCACGTTCCGCACTTGTTCGGTCACTCGTTGTGGCATGAGTCACTGACCAACTACCTGCGGTGAGAAACCGGCAAACGCTTGCGTGACCGCTGCCACCGGGCCGTCAAGACGGCGTAAACGGGTGTCAGGAACGCATCAAGGCGTCGTCAGCCGGCCCCCGCGACGGCTCCCAGGACGGCACAGTGAACGGGTCCCGGTCACCGATCCGGTGACCTGTCCTGAGAGGTGCCTGTGGCCGGCTTGCTCCCGCTCGACTTGGCCGTGCGCGCCGCGGCCGGAGGGGCACACTGACAGCGTGACCACCGAGAACGTGCCCAAGCCGCGCCGAGGGGAGCTGAGGATCTACCTCGGCGCGGCTCCGGGCGTCGGCAAGACCTTCGCCATGCTCGGCGAAGCCCGGCGGCGCCTCGACCGCGGCACCGACGTCGTCGTCGGCCTGGTGGAGACGCACGGCCGGACCCGGACCGCCGAGCTGCTCGACGGCCTGGAGGTCGTCCCGCGGCGGCGCGCCGGGCACCGCGGCCGCGAGTTCGAGGAGATGGACCTCGACGCCGTCCTGGCCCGCGCGCCCGAAGTCGCGGTCGTCGACGAGCTCGCGCACACCAACGTGCCGGGTTCGCGCAACGCCAAGCGCTGGCAGGACGTGGACACTCTGCTCGAGGCCGGCATCGACGTGCTCTCCACGGTCAACGTGCAGCACCTGCAGAGCCTCAACGACGTCGTCGAGCGGATCACCGGCGTCACCCAGCACGAGACCGTGCCGGACGAGGTCGTCCGCCGCGCCGAGCAGCTGGAGCTGGTCGACATCACCCCGGAGGCCCTGCGGCGGCGGCTCGCCCACGGCAACGTCTACCCGGCCGAGCGGATCGACGCCGCGCTCGGCAACTACTTCCGCCCCGGCAACCTCACCGCGCTGCGCGAACTGGCGCTGCTCTGGGTGGCCGACCAGGTCGACGTCGCCCTGCAGCGCTACCGCGCCGAGCAGCGGATCACCGACACGTGGGAAGCCCGCGAACGCGTCGTCGTCTCGATCACCGGCGGCCCGGAGAGCGAGACGCTCATCCGCCGAGCCAGCCGGATCGCCACCCGCGCCGGCGCCGAGCTGCAGGTGGTGCACATCCTGCGCGGGGACGGCCTGGCCGGGATCGGGCCATCCGGGCTGGCTCGCTGCCGCAAGCTCGCCGAGGAGGTGGGGGCGACGTTCCACACGGTCGTCGGCGACGACGTGCCGGCCGCCCTGCTGGACTTCGCCCGCGGGGTCAACGCGACCCAGCTGGTGATCGGGACCTCGCGCCGCTCCCGCGTGGCCCGGCTGTTCGACGAGGGCATCGGCGCTTCGGTGGTCCGGCGATCGGGGCCGATCGACGTGCACATGGTCACCCACGCGCAAGCGGGCGGCCGCCTGCGGGCCGGGTTGGCCGCGAGCCCGCTGGGCCTCTCACGGCTGGTCGTGGGCTGGGTGCTGGGCATCGCGCTGCCGGTGCTGGTCACCCTGATCGGCGTCTTCGTACCGAGCGGGCTCGACTTCGCCACCGACGTGATCTCCTACGTGCTGGCCACGGTGATCGTCGCCCTGGTCGGCGGCCTCGGCCCGGCGCTGGTCGCGGCCGTGCTCGGCGCCGGGCTGCTCAACTTCTTCTTCACCCCGCCGCTGTACACGCTCAACGTGCACACCCCGCAGAACCTCGTGACGCTGATCGCGATGGTCGTGGTCGCGGTGCTCGTCGCGCTGGTCGTCGACCAGGCCGCGCGCCGGGCCGCGCAGGCAGCGGTGGCGCGGACCGAGGCGGCGCTGCTGGCGTCCTACGCGCGGACGGTGCTGACCCACTCGAACCCGATCGAGCGGCTGCTGCAGAAGGTCCGTGAGAACTTCGTGCTGACGTCGGTGACGCTGCTGGAAAAGCAGGACGGGGAGTGGCAGTGCGTGGCGACCGCGGGGGAGCACCCGTGCGCCGACCCGGACGAGGCCGACGTCGACATCGCCGTCACCGCCGACGTGCACCTGACCCTGCGCGGGCGGGCGCTCCCGGCCGCGGACCGGCGGGTGCTGGAAGCCGTGGCCGGGCAGGCCCTGCTGGCCCTGCGGCAACAGCGCGCGGCGGCCGCCGCGGCCCGCGCCGAGCGCAAGGCCGAAGCCACCGAGCTGCGCACGACACTGCTTTCCGCGGTCGGGCACGACCTGCGCACGCCGCTGACGTCGATCAAGGCGTCGATCGGCAGCCTGCGCGCCGCCGACCTCGAACTGTCCGAAGACGACACGGCGGAGCTGATGGAGGCGATCGAGCTGTCGGCCGACCGGCTCGCCGGGCTCATCGACAACCTCCTGGACTCCTCGCGGCTGGCCACCGGCGCGGTGAAGCCGCACCTGCGCCCGGTCGGGTACGACGAGGTCGTCGCCCACGCGTTGTCCAATGTGGATGGTTCGGACGCGGTGCAGGTCGCGATCGACGACCAGCTGCCGTCGGTGCTCGCCGACCCCGGCCTGCTGGAACGTGTGGTGGCGAACGTGCTGGACAACGCCCTGCGCCACGGCGGGGCACCGGTTTCCGCGCGGGCCAGCGCGCACTCCGGCCGGGTCGAACTGCGGATCGTCGACCACGGCAAGGGGCTGCGCAAGGGGGCCGCGGACTCGGCGTTCGCACCGTTCCAGCGCCTCGGCGGCGACCGGGACACGACCCCCGGCGTCGGGCTCGGGCTGTCCGTCGCGAAGGGGTTCGCCGAGGCGATGGGCGGCACGATCCGCGCCGAGGACACGCCGGGCGGAGGGCTCACGATCGTGGTTTCCCTGCCCGAGCACAGTGTCAGCCACGAAGAAGTCGAGGAGGGGGTGCGATGAGCGACCCGGGCGCCACCGTGCTGGTGGTGGACGACGAGCCGCAGATCGTGCGGGCACTGCGGATCAACCTGACCGCCCGCGGCTACAAGGTGATCACCGCGCACGACGGCACGGCCGCGCTCAAGGCGGTCGCCGAGACCAGGCCCGACGTCGTCGTGCTCGACCTCGGCCTGCCCGACCTCGACGGCACCGAGGTGATCGCCGGCCTGCGCGGCTGGACGACGGTCCCGATCATCGTGCTGTCGGCCCGCGTCGACTCCTCGGACAAGGTCGAGGCCCTCGACGCGGGCGCCGACGACTACGTGACGAAGCCGTTCGGCATGGACGAGCTGCTGGCCCGGCTCCGGGCGGCGGTCCGCCGGTCCGCGGTGACCGGCGCCGATGACGCGGACGCGGTGGTGGACACGTCGTCGTTCAGCGTGGATCTGGCGGCGAAGAGGGTCCGCCGCCACGACGGCGAGGAAGTCCACCTGACGAAGACGGAGTGGGGCGTGCTGGAGCTGCTGGTCCGCAACCGCGGCCGGCTGGTGGCGCAGAAGCAGCTCCTGCACGAGGTGTGGGGCCCGTCGTACGAGACGGAGTCGCACTACCTGCGGGTGTACCTGGCCCAGCTGCGGCGCAAGCTGGAGCCGGAGCCCTCGCGGCCCCGGCACCTGCTGACCGAGCCGGGGATGGGGTACCGCTTCGAGGTCTAGCCGGTGCCCTGGCTGGGTACTTCAGGGACATGGACGGGTCGAAAACATGGCTGCTCGGCGGTGAGCGCATCCCGCAGGTGATCGTGCTGACGCTGGCGGTGGGTGCGACCTTCGGTGCGTTCGGCTGGCTCTTGACCGCTTTCGAGGGCGACGCCGGGTGGGCGAAGTGGCTGCGCGTGGCGGCGGCCGGCGCCGGTGCCCTGCTGACGGTCTACCTGTGGGCGTTGTTCGCCCACCGGCTGCGGCGCCGCCCCTAGCACCAGAAGGCGGCCGAGCCGGCCTGATCGGCGCTGTTTGGGCCTACGCCGTGGTGCTGGTCCCGGTAGCGCTCGACGAGGGGGCGCCCGCCGAGCTGGAGCCGCCGCCGGCCGTGGTCGTCGGCGTGGGCTCGCTCGACGTGGGGGTCGGGGTCGGCGTGGGCGTGGGTGTCGGCGTCTTGCTGGGCGGAGGAGTCACCGACGAGTGCACGGGCGGCGGGTTGTCGCCGGTGTCGTTGCGTGGTGGCGGGGGCGGCGGCGAAGCCTGCGTGACGACCGTGGTGGTCGTCTTGCCGTCCGGGCTCACCGACACGACGGTCGTCGGGGCGCTCGACGACGTGGGGCTCGACGTGGTCGGCGCCCCGCTGGAGGTCGACGGGCCGCTGGACGACGGGCTCGCCGGCAGCGTCTGCACCCCGGCCGGGGCCGTGCCCTGGCCACCGGGGCCTCCGGTGCCGCCCGCGGTGGTGGCGGGGGCGGGCCCGGCGAGTTCGGCCACGGCGGCGAACGCGGTCGCGACGACCAGCCCGGCCACCCCGAGCACGACGTACCCGGCGCGGTTCGGTTTGCTGCTCTTGGGCGGCGCGGTGTCGATCCTGGTGACGCGCGAGCTCGAATCTGCTCCGTCGGGGCGGGGCATACAGGGCTCCTTGGGGAGTACGGGGAGGCGCGGGCGAGGTCGTGAATCGGGCAAAGCCACGGCGGGGGACCGACCTCGGCGGGAGGTTATCACCGGCGTGCGGGTATTCGCCCAGGTAGTGGGCTTGATCCGTTACTGTGCGCGCTCGGTTGACCCGGAAGGGAGGAACGACGTGAGTGAGGAAGAAACCCACACCCGGCTGACGGCGTGGGTGCGCGGCCGGGTCCAGGGCGTCGGTTTCCGCTGGTGGACACGCAGCCGCGCGCTGGAGCTCGGCCTGGTCGGGAGCGCGAGCAACCTGGCCGACGGGCGTGTCGAAGTGATAGCGGAGGGTAGTCGAGACCACTGTCAGCGGCTGTTGGCCGCGTTACGGTCGGGAGAATCACCCGGAAGTGTGGAGCACGTGGCCGAGCGCTGGTCCGACCCGAAAGGGGGACTTTCCGGCTTCGTCGAGCGGTAGGCCGTCCGGGGCCCGTGGGGTTCATGGTGTTGCTGAGGCGCGTCCCGGTGTGCTAGGCGCGCCGAGGAGGGGGCGCGTCCGGCGGGGGGCGGGTACCCCCAGGTAGCCTGGGACGATTGATTCGCCAGTAATCGCGGCCAGAGGGGTCAGCACCAAGTGCACCTGAAAAGCCTGACGCTCAAGGGCTTCAAGTCCTTCGCTTCGGCCACCACGCTGCGCTTCGAGCCCGGGATCACCTGCGTGGTCGGGCCGAACGGCTCCGGCAAGTCGAACGTGCTGGACGCGCTGCGCTGGGTCATGGGCACCCAGGGCGCCAAGGACCTGCGCGGCGGCAAGATGGAGGACGTCATCTTCGCCGGCACCGCGGGCCGCGCCCCGCTCGGCCGCGCCGAGGTCACCCTCACCATCGACAACGCCGACGGCGCGCTCCCCATCGAGTACTCCGAGGTGTCGATCACCCGCCGGATGTTCCGCGACGGCGCGAGCGAGTACGAGATCAACGGCGACCGCTGCCGCCTGATGGACGTCCAGGAACTGCTGTCCGACTCCGGCATCGGCCGCGAGATGCACGTCATCGTCGGGCAGGGCCAGCTGGCGGCGATCCTCGAGTCCAAGCCCGAAGAGCGCCGCGCCTTCATCGAAGAGGCCGCCGGCGTCCTCAAGCACCGCAAGCGCAAGGAACAGACCCTGCGCAAGCTGGCCAACATGCAGGGCAACCTCGACCGTCTCGGCGACCTCACCACCGAGCTGCGCCGTCAGCTCAAGCCGCTGGGCAAGCAGGCCGAGATCGCCCGCAAGGCCCAGTCGGTCCAGTCCGAGCTGCGCGACTCCCGCCTGCGGCTGCTGGCCGACGACCTGGTCACCCAGCGCGACGCGCTCGCGCGTGAGGAGGCCGACGAGAAGACGGCCCGCCAGCGCCGCGCCGAGGTCGAGCAGCACCTCGAGATCGTCTCCGCCGAAGAAGCCGAGCTGGAAGCCTCGCTCGCCGAGGACGCGCCGCTGCTGCAGACCGCCCAGGAGACCTGGTACAAGCTGTCCGCGCTGGCCGAGCGCCTGCGCGGCACCGTCCGCCTCGCGATCGAGCGCCAGCGGCACCTCTCCGCCGACGTCTCGACGACCACCGGCGGCCGCGACCCCGAAGAGCTCCTCGAAGAGGCCGAGCGCGTCGCCGAGCAGGAGGAAGAGCTCAACGAGGCCGTCATGGAGGCCCGGGAGCTGCTCGCCCAGACCGTGCTGCGGCGCGAAGACCTCGAACAACGCGTCCAGGCCGCCGAACGTGCGCACTGGGCCGCCGTCCGCGCCATCGCCGACCGCCGCGAGGGCATGGCCAAGCTGACCGGCCAGGTCGAGGCCCTGCGCAGCAAGAACGGCGCCACCTCCGACGAGATCGACCGCCTCAGCGTCTCGCTCGAAGAAGCCGCCGAGCGCGCCGAGATCGCCGTCGAAGAACTGGAGATGGCCAAGGCCGAGGGCGGGGTCGAAGAGTCCGACGACGCCGGCCTGATGGACCACCACGACCGCGCGGTCGAGGCCAACAACGCCGCGAAGGCGCGCGTCGAAGAGCTGGTCAAGGCCGAACGCGCCGCCGAGCGCGAGATCGCGTCGGAGAAGGCGCGCGTCGAGGCGCTGTCCATGGGCCTCAAGCGCAAGGACGGCGCGGGCGCGCTGCTCGGCGCGTCCCACGAGCTGCCGGGCCTGCTCGGCTCGGTCGCCGCGCTCCTCACCGTCGAGCCGGGGTACGAGGTCGCGCTGGCCGCTGCCCTCGGCCCGGTGGCCGATGCGGTCGCCGTCACCGGCGGCGAAGACGCTCTTCGTGCGCTGAAGTACTTGAAGGACACCGATTCCGGTCGCGCGGGCATCCTGCTCGGCGGTCCGGAGTCCACTGTGGACATCTATTCGTGGCCGTCGCTGCCGGAAGGCGCGCGCTGGGCGCGTGAGGTCGTCACGGCCCCCGCGCAGCTGCGTCCCGCCGTCGAGCAAGCCCTCGACAAGCTGGCGTTGGTCCGCGACCTGGACGCCGCCCGCCACCTCGTCGCGGTCCACCCCGAAGTCCGGGCGGTCACCGCCGAGGGTGACGTCTTCGGTGCCCGCTGGGCGATCGGTGGCTCCGGCAAGCGCGAGAGCGTGATCGAGGTCCAGGCCGCCGTCGACGAGGCGGGGGAGCGGCTCCGCCTGGCCGAGCGGTCGCTGGAGCGGTACGCGGCCGAGCTGGAAGGCGCCCGCGCCGAGCAGCAGGCGCGCCGCGAAGAGGTGTCGCAAGCCAAGGACGCTCTGGGCGAGGCGAAGGTCCGCAAGGCCCGCTCGTCGGAGCGGCTCAACCGGATGCAGCAGGCCGCCCGCCAGGCGCAGGCCGAGGTCGAACGGTTCAGCGGGCAGCGCGCGAAGGTCGAGCAGAGCCGCGTCCAGGCCCTCGCCCAGCTCGCCGAGCTGGAGGAACGGCTCGCCGCCGTCGCCGAGCAGCCGGTCGAGGACGACCCGGACACCGCCGAGCGCGACCAGGCCGTCGAAGAGCTGGCCGTCGTCCGGCAGGAAGAGATGGAAGCGCGGCTCGCGCAGCGCACCGCCGAGGAGCGGGCACGCAGCATCGCGGGCAAGGCCGAAGGCCTCCGCCGCGCCGCCCACGCCGAGCAGCAGGCCCGCGAACGCGCCGAACGCGCCGCCACGGCCCGCAAGCGCGGTGCCGAGATCGCCAACGCCGTCGTCGACGGCGGCGAGATCGCGCTGGAGCGCATCGAGCAGTCGGTCCAGCGCGCGGCCACCGAACGCGACCAGGTCCAGGCTCGCCGGCAGAGCCGCGAGCAGGCATTGACCGGCGTCCGCGCCAAGGTCCGCGAGCTCACCGGCGAGCTGGAGAAGCTGACCGACGCCGTCCACCGCGACGAGGTGCTGCGCGCCGAACAGCGGCTGCGGCTGGAGACCCTGGAAGCCAAGATCGCCGAGGACTTCGGCATGGGGCTGGCGGACCTCGTCCGCGAGTACGGCCCGGACGTCCCGGTCCCGCCGAGCGCGGGCGAGATGGCCGAGTACGAGGCGGCCAAGGACCGCGGCGAAGACGTCACGCCGCCGCCGCCCATGCCCTACGACCGCGACACCCAGGCCCGCCGCGCCAAGCGCGCCGAGAAGGACCTGTCGTTGCTGGGCAAGGTGAACCCGCTGGCGCTGGAGGAGTTCGCGGCGCTGGAGGAGCGGTACAAGTTCCTCTCCACGCAGCTGGAAGACCTCAAGGACACCCGCAAGGACCTCGAAGCGGTCATCAAGCAGGTCGACGAGAAGATCCTCGAGGTCTTCGCCTCGGCGTACGAGGACGTGGCCCGCGAGTTCGAAACGGTGTTCAGCGTGCTCTTCCCGGGCGGCGAGGGCCGGATGGTCCTCACCGAACCGGACGACATGCTGAGCACCGGCGTCGACGTCGAAGCGCGGCCGCCGGGCAAGAAGGTGAAGCGGCTGTCCCTGCTCTCCGGTGGCGAGAAGTCGCTGGTCGCGGTGGGCATGCTGGTCGCGATCTTCCGGGCCCGGCCGTCCCCCTTCTACGTCATGGACGAGGTCGAGGCCGCGCTGGACGACACCAACATGCGCCGGCTGATCGGGCTGCTGGAGCAGCTGCGCGACTCGTCGCAGCTGATCATCATCACCCACCAGAAGCCGACCATGGAGATCGCCGACGCGCTCTACGGCGTGAGCATGCAGGGCGACGGCATCACGAAGGTGATCTCGCAGCGCTTGCGCACGGCCGAGGACGAACCGGTCGCGGTCGGCTGAGAGCTCACATCTCGTCTTCGCGCGGCGCCCGGTCGTCCGGCCGGGCCCGCGGCTCGTAGGTCCTGAGGTCGCTGCCCATCCACTGAGCGTCGTCGATCCGTGCCCGGCGCCCGCGCGGGGTGATCATGCCGCGTTTGACGCCGCGTTTGCGGTCGGACCGGTCCAAGATCAGCGCGATGACGAGCACCACGGCGAGCACCACACCGATGCCGATGAAAAACCCCATGTGATCCCTCCCGCACCCAGGCTACGGGAGCGGGAGGGGTGTCACATCCGCTTATCCGGCGACCCAGAAGGCGTAGTCCGCGGAATACTTCACCGCCGTCTGCGCCCCGGCCGTGCACGCCCCCGCCGGGGCCACGCCGCCGCGGGTGTTGAGGCGCTGGATGTACGTCACCTTGCCGAAGACCCCGTCTCCGGTGTTGAGGTTCGCCTTGAGCAGCAGCTGCGGGACCGCGCCGTCCTTCGGTGCGTTGGCGACGGCCGCCGCACCGACCGTGCTGCCGTCCACAGTGGACGTCCACACCGGGCCCTTGCTGTGGATGGCCACCGGGTGGCCGTGTTTCGACAGCACCGCGGCGGGCTGGATCAGCGTCCACGCGCCGTTCGTGCAGCCGTAGATCTGCACGCCCTCGCCGTAGTAGGTGGCCAGCGGGCGGTTGCCGTCGGGGACCTTGATCGTGTCCGGGACCTTCGCTGCCGCCGGGGTGGCCGAAGCCGTCGCCGCGCCGCCGACCAGCAGGGCGCCGATCGCGAGCGCCACCGTCATCCGTTTCATGTTCCCACCTTCGATTTCCTCCCGCCGCTTTCCGGCGGGCTCCCGCAATCCAACACGGGAGGCCGCCGGAAACGGTTCAGAAGGATCAGGCGGCGGCGACCTCTTCCGTTTCGCCCGCGGCTTCGGCCTCGGCGGCCTTCGGGTCCGGCGTCCGGTGCCGCAGGGCCAGCAGACCCCCGACGACCAGCGTGATCACCACGCCGAGCAGCGTGTACCACGGGTAGGCGAGTGCCACGCGATCCCCGCCCGCCTTGCTGAAGTCGACGCCGATCAGGCCACCGGTCTTCGCGCTGAACTTCACGCCGAGGATGACGAACGCCATCACCACGACCGTGACGACGAACGCGACGATCGCGTCCGCCTGCCGCGCCTTCTTGATCAGCAGGCCCAGCAGGAACGAGCCCAGCAGCGCGCCGTAGGTGTAGCCGGTGATGGCCAGGCCGAGCTCGATCACCGAGTTCTTCGTGGTGGAGAACAGCGACGCGAACACCGCGAACACGACCGCCCAGATCAGTGTCCACATGCGACCGTGTCGCAGCAGCTTCGAGTCTTCCGGTGAACGTTTGGTGAACCGCTGGTAGAGGTCGGCCACGGTGGACGTCGAAAGCGCGTTGAGCGCCGAGGCCAAAGCGCCCATGGTCGAGGCGAGGACACCGGCGATGAGCAGGCCCGAGACGCCGGCCGGCAGGTCGTCGATGATGAACCGCGAGAACACGTCGTCCGGGCTCTGCAGGCCGAGCTGCGCGACCGTCTTGCGGCCGTTGAACACCCACAGCATCGCCCCGACCAGCAGGAACAGCGCGAACTGGATGGTGACGATGATGCCGCTGCCGATGAGCGCCTTCTGGCCGTCGCGCAGGCTGCGCGTGGCCATCAGCCGCTGCGCGATCAGCTGGTCGGCGCCGTGCGAGGCCATCGACAGCGCCGCGCCGCCGAGCACCGCCGTCACGAAGGCGTACGGGCTGGTCAGCAGGTTCTTCGTGAAGTCGACGAGCATGAACTTGCCGTCCGCGGACGCCTGCGACGCCCAGCCGGCGGGCAGCTTGTTGAGCAGCACGATCGCGGCCACCGCGGCGCCGCCGAGGTACAGCGACAGCTGGATGACGTCGACCCAGACGACCGCCTTGATCCCGCCGATGTAGGCGTAGATCAGCGTCAGCGCGGTCAGGATCACCACGATCACCCAGTAGTCCAGGTGGATGTTGTAGTGCCCCAGGATCACCTTGATCGGGATCGCGCCGGCGAAGAGGCGCACGCCCTCGGCGAGCAGCCGCGTGATCACGAACGTCACCGACGCGGTGCCCTGCAGCCCGGAGCCGAACCGCTTCCCGAGGAAGGCGTACGCGCTGACGAGGTTGCCCCGGAAGTAGCGCGGCAGCAGCACGAACGCGGCGATGGTCCGGCCGATGATGTAGCCGAAGGCCAGCTGCAGGAACAGGAACGCGTTGCCGAAGACCAGCCCGGGCGTGCTGATCACGGTCAGCGTCGAGGTCTCCGTGGCCACCACCGACAGCATCACCGCGCCCCACGGGAGGCTGCGCTCGCCGACGAAGTAGTCGGCCGCCGACCGTTGCTTCCGGCCGACGAGCACGCCTATCAGCGGCATCGCCGCCAGGTAGATCACGATGATGGCGAGGTCAACACCGCGCATGGATCTCTCCTACCGTCCTATCCGGCCTTCTCCGCGACTCGCAACCGTGTCACGGTGCCCCCCAGCGGGGCGGGAAGGATCAGGGGCCCGGCGCCCGGGACCAGCGCGCCGAGCAGGCGCGGCCCGCGGGCGCCCGTCGCCGACGGCACCGTACCGGGCACGCCGCACCAGGTGAGCCAGCCGAGCAGCGCGGTGAGGTACGCCTCCTTGCCGGCACCGGGCAGGCCGAGGTCGTCGCTGGTCTTGAGCACCGTATTGGGCACTGTGGGCAGGGCACGGGTCAGAGCCGACATCAGCGCCGGGTTCGCGACGCCGCCGCCGGAAGCGATGACCGTGGTGACGCCGTGGCGCACGCACTGGCCGGCGACGGTCACCGCGGTCAGCTCGGTCAGCGTCGCCAGCAGGTCGGCGGGATCGACCGGGCCGACGCCGGCGAGGGCGGCGTCGAGGTAGGGCGCGTTGAAGTGCTCCTTGCCGGTGGACTTCGGGGGCGCGGCGGCGAAGTACGGGTCGGCGAGCAGCCTGCCCAGCAGGTCCGGGCGCACCGACCCGCCGAGGGCGAGCTGACCGTCGACGTCGGTGCGCCGCCCGGTGACGCGGTGGGCCGCGAGGTCGAGCAGCGCGTTGGCGGGCCCGGTGTCGTAGGCGATCGCCGGCTCGCCCGCGGTGACGACGGTGATGTTCGCGATGCCGCCGAGGTTGAGCGCGGCGACCGGGTGGCCGGTGTCCTCGGCCAGGCCGCGCAGCCACAGCTGGTCGAGTGTGCTCGCCAGGGGAGCGCCGTGGCCGCCCGCGGCGACGTCGCGGGCCCGCAGGTCGGCGCACACCGGCAGCCCGGTGCGCTCGGCGATCCAGGCGGGCTGGCCGAGCTGCAGGGTGCCGCGGACGTGGCCGTCCTCCACCCAGTGGAAGACCGTCTGCCCCAGCGACGCGACCAGGTCCCCGCGTCCGCCGGCCAGTTCTCCGGCGCCCCGCACGGCCGCGTCGGCGAACGCCTGGCCGACGCCGGTGTCGAGCCGCGTCAGCTCGCCCGCGGTGCACGGGTTCGGCGGCAGTGCGGCGAGCAGGGCTTCGCGCAGCGGTTCGGGGTAGGGGACGTCGAGCTCGCCGAGCGGCGTCAGCACGACCGTGCCGTCCTCCGCGTGCAGGTCGGCCGCGGCCACGTCGATGCCGTCGACCGACGTGCCCGAGATCAGCCCGATCACCCGGTAGCCGTGGTCGGCGCGTATCCCCATCCGGAGGGGTTTAGTGCAGCACCCGGTGTGACGCAACCCACGTGGTGAAGTCTTGCCCCAATCGGGACCTACGTCGTGACGAATTGCCTGGGTGGACGGGGTGTCCGGCGGGCGGGGACGCGGATGAAAGGATGGGCCGGTGTCGAGCACCTGGTTCCTGTTCGTAGTCGTCGCCGTCGTCGTCCTGGTCGCCCTGCTGGTGACCGGCCTGCTGGTCGCGCGCAGGCGGCGGATCAGCCTGGACGCCCAGCGCGAGGTCGAGGAGAAACCGAAGGGCGGCTCGTACGCGGCCAGCGGGGGCATCGCGCTCGCGCCCGGTGGCACGACCGAGGCTCCCGAGCACCCCGTCGAGGACCGGCCGGAGACCGACGGCCAGCCCGCGGTGGGCGACGACGCGGCCGTGCCGCGCGACTCACCGCAGCGCACGGTGCGCGACGTCAAACTGCCGGAAGAGCCCGCGGCCGCCCCCGTCACCGAGGAGATCGACCCCGCGGCCGGCCGCCTCGAGCGGCTGCGCGGCCGGCTGTCGAAGTCGCGGTCGGTGTTCGGGACGAGCCTGCTCGGCCTCCTCGGCGCCGGTGACCTCGACGAGGACTCCTGGCAGGACGTCGAAGACACGCTGCTGATGGCCGACCTGGGCGCGGCCACCACGACCCAGCTCGTCGAGCGGCTGCGTGACGAGCTTTCCCGGCGCGCGGTGCGGTCGTCGGCCGAGGCGCGCGTAGTGCTGCACGAGGTGCTCACGGCGCAGCTGTCCACCGATAGCGAGCGCGCGGTGCGGGCGCTGCCGCACATCGTCGACGGCAAGAAGCAGCCCGCGGTGGTGCTGATCGCGGGTGTCAACGGCACGGGCAAGACGACGACCACGGGCAAGCTCGCCCGGGTCCTGGTCGCCCAGGACAAGTCGGTGGTGCTGGGCGCGGCGGACACGTTCCGCGCGGCGGCGGCCGACCAGCTGCAGACATGGGGCGAGCGCGTCGGCGCCGAAGTCGTGCGCGGCAAGGAGGGCGCGGACCCGGCGGCGGTCGCGTTCGACGCGGTCAAGCGCGGCGTGGACACCGGCGTCGACGCGGTCCTGATCGACACCGCGGGCCGGCTGCACACGAAGACGGGCCTGATGGACGAGCTGGGCAAGGTCAAGCGCGTCGTCGAGAAGCAGGCGAAGGTCGACGAGGTGCTGCTGGTCCTCGACGCGACCACGGGCCAGAACGGGCTGATGCAGGCCCGCGTGTTCGCCGAGGTCATCGACGTCACGGGCATCGTCCTGACGAAGCTGGACGGCACCGCCAAGGGCGGCATCGTGTTCCAGGTCCAGAAGGAGCTGGGGGTGCCGGTGAAGCTGGTCGGGCTGGGCGAAGGCCCGGACGACCTGGCGCCGTTCGAGCCGGGTGCCTTCGTGGACGCCCTCCTCGGCTAAGTGATCGGCCGCTTCGTGGACCAGTCGCAGCCGGTCTCGCCTGAAATTCCCGCTAGAGCCGGAAGAGCGGTGTCCCGTCGGGTTTGCGCAGGCCGAGGCCCAGCAGGACCGGTGCCGTGGGCCGCTGGGCCGGGATGACGACCGGCGACGTCCGGTGTGCCGCGACCGTCAGCCGGGCCCAGCCGATGCCCTGCAAGGTCGGGCCCCGGCGCCGCAGCGGGTCGACGACCATCGCCGCACCGAAGTAGTCGCCGCCCGGCAGGGCGACGCGGGTGGTGTGGCCCAGCATGACGGAGAACACCGTGCCGGTGCGGCCGCCGGCCTCTTGGAGCGTGAGGATCACCGGCGTGCGCACCTTGGTGGTCAGGTGCTGGCGCACGGAGATCTCGGCCGTCCCCGCGGGCGTCCGGCCCGGCCGCGGCCAGGCGGGCAGCTGCGGCGGGCCGTCGAGTGCCCGGTCGACGAGCCGTTCCAAGAGGTTCGAGGCGGCGCCCTGGGCGAGCCAGGCCAGCGCACCGCCGGTGTAGGAGTCCATCGGCCTTCCCTCCGGCGAAAATCGGATGACGAGCGGACGCGGGCCGGCGCAGAATCCGGGCATGCCCGGTTGACGCACGTCCGCTCGTGCCCCTCCTCGTATCAGACGCCCCGAAGCCGTCATTCGCTACGAGAGAGGAACGAAAATGACCGTCATTCACGGCGATCGGGTGCGACTGCGTCCGATCGGCGCAGCGGATCGCGTCCGTGCGCACGAAATCCTGGCCACCCCGGGGGTCGCCCGCTGGTGGGGTTCGCCGGACACGGAAACCGAAGGCGTGTATGCCGTCGAGGACGGCTTCTGCTGCTACGTCATCGAACACGACGGCGTGGTCGTGGGGCTGATCCAGAGTTGCGAGGAGCTGGACCCGCAGTACCGCCACGCGGGGATCGACATCGCGGTGCACCCGGATTTCCACGGCCGCGGCGTCGGCACGGACGCGATCCGGGCGCTGGCCCGGCACCTGTTCGAGCAGGGCCATCACCGCCTGACGATCGACCCGGCGGCGGCCAACGAGACCGCGATCCGGGTGTACACGAAGGTGGGATTCCGGCCGGTCGGCGTGCTTCGCGACTACGAGCGAGGAGCGGACGGCACCTGGCACGACGGGCTGCTGATGGACCTGCTGGCCGGGGAGTTGAAGTGAGGTCAGTCCTTTTCGACGACCTGCTGAAGCAACCGGCTGATCTGCTCCATGCCGATGTTCACCTTGGTGAACCCGCTTTGCATCTCTGCCCTGAGGCTGCCGACCTCGGTCTTGAGGCCGGCGACATCGGTCTTGAGGGTCGCGATGTCCCGGTGGTCTTCGACCTGGGTCTCGCGCAGGGCGCCCGTCGTCCTGATCAGGGCGTTCAAGAGCTGCTTGAACTCGGAGACGTCCCGGTCCGCCGCGCCGGCGAGTACGCGAGCCGCGGTGGCGTCCTGCCGGGACTGACGCACCTGTTCCTCCAACGCGGTCACGCGGGCTTCGAGATCTTCGAGGCTTGCCATGCCGCGTACTCTACCGGCGACCGCCAAGCCGACAGCACCAGTGGGTCACCTTAAGTAGTGGGATATCACTCCGAGTCACACTGATAACGCCGCCCGGGAGAGGCTCGTCCCCAGAGCGTCCGCCACCCGCCGCACCGCCGGGGCGATGTGCGCCACCGCCTCGGCGGTCAGCCGCCCCGACGGCCCGGACACCGACACCGCGGCCGGCACCGGCGCCCCCGGCACCGCCACCGCGACGCACCGGACCCCCAGCTCCTGCTCCGCTTCATCCAGGGCATACCCCTGCGAAGCGATTCGCGAGAGTTCCACGGCCAGCGCGTCCGGGTCGGTGAACGTGTGCTCGGTGTACGCGGGCATCCCCGTGCGGCCGAGCAGCTCGCGCACCTCGGCGGCGGGCAGGTGCGCCAGCATCGCCTTGCCCACCCCGGTGCCGTGCGGCAGCAGGCGCCGTCCGACCTCGGTGAACATGCGCATCGAGTGCTTCGAAGGCACCTGGGCCACGTACACGACTTCGTCGCGCTCCAAGACCGCCAGGTTGGCCGTCTCGCCGACCTCCTCGACCAGCTCCGCCAGCAACGGCCGCGCCCACGCGCCGAACTGCATGCTGGCGTTCTCGCCCAGCCTGATCAGGCGCGCTCCCAGCGCGTAGCGGCGGTTGGTGTTCTGGCGGACGTACCCGAGGTCGACCAGGGTGCGGATGAGCCGGTGGATGGTCGGCATCGGCAGCCCGGACAGCGTCGCCAGCTCGGACAGGCTGGCTTCGCCGCCGGTGTCCGCGAGGTGTTCCAGCAGCTCGAAGGCACGCTGCAGGGATTGGACGCCGCCGTCGCGACCGTTCTTCTCCGCCGGCACGGTGGCCCTCCTTACGTCGGCGTTGAGCTTCCGCTATGCAGAAACTATAGTCCGGCTGGTAGAAAACCGTAGGGCCGTTATCCAAAGATCCGAACCCTCGAGGTGTTTCCCCATGTCTTCTGAAGTCCAGGTGCTGGGCGACCCGGTCGAGCGCGGCGACGAGATCCTCACGCCGGCGGCGCTCGAGTTCCTCGCCGGCCTGCACGACGCCTTCGCCGGCCGCCGCGACGAGCTGCTCCAGGCGCGCGGCAAGCGCCGCGAAGAGGCCCGGACCACCGGCAGGCTCGACTTCCTGCCCGAGACCAAGGAGATCCGCGAAGGCGACTGGAAGGTCGCCGGCGCTCCGGAAGCTTTGCGAGACCGCCGCGTCGAGATCACCGGGCCGACCGACCGCAAGATGACCATCAACGCGCTCAACTCCGGCGCGAAGGTCTGGCTCGCCGACCTCGAAGACGCCAACACGCCGCACTGGGCGAACGTCGTGTCCGGCCAGGTCAACCTGTACGACGCCGTGCGCGAGACGATCACCCTCGAAAGCGGCGGCAAGAGCTACGCGCTCAAGGACGGCGTCGAGCACGCCACCATCGTGGTCCGCCCGCGCGGCTGGCACCTGCCCGAGAGCCACCTCACCTTCGGCGGCCGCGAGGGCGTCGGCGCGCTCGTCGACTTCGGCCTGCACTTCTTCCACAACGCCGCCGAGCTGATCGAGCGCGGCAAGGGCCCGTACTACTACCTGCCGAAGATGGAGAGCCACCTCGAAGCGCGGCTCTGGAACGACGTCTTCACCCACGCCGAGAAGACCCTCGGCATCGAGCACGGCACCGTCCGCGCCACCGTGCTGATCGAGACCATCCCGGCCGCGTTCGAGATGGAGGAAATCCTCTACGAGCTGCGCGAGCACGCGTCCGGCCTCAACGCAGGCCGCTGGGACTACCTGTTCAGCGTCATCAAGTACTTCCGTGACGCGGGCGAGAAGTTCGTGCTGCCGGACCGCAACTCCGTCACCATGACCGCGCCGTTCATGCGCGCCTACACCGAGCTGCTGGTGCGCACCTGCCACAAGCGCGGCGCGTTCGCGATCGGCGGCATGGCCGCGTTCATCCCGAGCAAGGACCCCGAGACCAACAAGGGCGCTTTCGAGAAGGTCCACGCGGACAAGTCGCGCGAGGCCGGCGACGGCTTCGACGGCTCGTGGGTCGCGCACCCGGGCATGGTCGAGCTGTGCAAGGAGGAGTTCGACCAGGTCCTCGGCGAGAAGCCGAACCAGCTCGACCGCACCCGCGACGAGGTCAGCGTCACCGCCGACCAGCTGCTCGACGTCGCTTCGACGCCGGGTGGGGCGACGGCGGCGGGTCTGCGCGCCGCCGTCGACGTCGGCGTCCGCTACATCGCGTCCTGGCTGGGCGGCAACGGCGCGGCGGCCATCCACAACCTGATGGAGGACGCGGCCACCGCCGAGATCTCGCGCTCGCAGATCTGGCAGTGGGTCAAGAACGGGACCACTTTGGACAGTGGCGACACGGTCACGGCGGAGCTGGTGCGCGGCGTGCTGGCGGACGTCCGCGGCGAGCTGGCGGGCGAGCTCAAGCCGGAGCTGCTGGAGCCGGCCGTGGAGCTGTTCGAGCAGGTCGCACTGGCTGACGAGTTCCCCGACTTCCTGACGCTGCCCGCGTACGAGCGGATCAAGTAGTGCGGCTTCCCGAGGACGTCTACGACGCCGCCGACGCGCGCCTGGCCGAGGCCGACGCGCGCGTCGCGGCGTCGTACCCCGGGGAACGCCCGGGACGGCAGCCGGTGCACACGGTGTACGTCCCGGCGTCGCGGTACAAGACGCGCCTGGTCGCCGACTGGGGCAAGCAGGCGATGCGGGTCTTCATCGAGCACGGCGATCTGCTCGGCGCCGACGCGGACGTCTACGAACGCGTGCGGGCCAAGCTGCTCACCGAGCCGATCGAGGACCTGCGGATCGACTTCGAGGACGGCTACGGCCGGGTGCCGGACGACGTCGAGGACGCCGCCGCCCTGGCCGCCGGGCAGACCCTGGCGACGACCGGCGGGACGCCGTTCTGCGGCATCCGCTTCAAGAGCTTCGAAGCGGCGACGCGCCGGCGGGGGATCCGCACGCTGGACCTGTTCCTCACCGGGTTGCTGGAGAACGGGCCGCTGCCGCCCGGGTTCGTCGTCACGCTGCCCAAGGTGACGGCGGTCGAGCAGGTCTCGGTGGCCGCGGAAGTCCTGGCGCGCTTGGAATCCGCGTATGGCCTGCCCGGAAACACGCTGCGCTTCGAGGTCCAGATCGAGACGGCTCAGTCCATTGTGGACGTCGATGGGACGCTCTCGGTGGCGCGGATCGTGCAGGCCGCCGCGGGCCGGTGTTCGGGACTGCACTACGGAACCTACGACTACAGCGCGGGCCTCGGCATCGCGGCGGCGTACCAGAGCATGGAGCACCCGGCAGCCGACCTGGCCAAGGGACTGATGCAGGTCGCGGCGGCGGGCACGGGCGTCCGGCTCTCGGACGGCTCGACCAACCGCCTCCCGATCGGCGACGCGCTGCCCTCGGCGTGGGCGGAACACCTGCGCCTGGTGCGCCGCTCCCTGGAGCGCGGCTTCTACCAGGGCTGGGACCTCCACCCGCACCAGCTGCCGACCCGCTTCGCGGCGACCTACACGTTCTACCGCTCAGGGTTCCCGGAAGCGGTGGACCGGTTGCGCGCGTACGCGGAGAAGACGTCCGGAGGCGTGCTGGACGAACCGGCGACGGCGCAGGCGCTGGCGGTGTACCTGCTGCGTGGTCTCGACTGCGGGGCGCTGGACGAGAGTGAGCTGGCGTTCGGCCGTCCGGAGCTGGAGAAGTACGCGCTCCGGCTCGCGTGAGGGTCACTCACCGAGGCGGGCGCGGTCGGCGGCCTCGCGGCCCGCGCCCCAGCCTTCGTGGCTGCGCACGGTCACCGATTTGCTCACCACTTCGGGGAACAGCTCGGTGAACGTCGCTGCCACCTGCTTCTCGTGCGAAGCCAGCACCGGCAGCAATTCCGGCTCTTGGGCGATCGTCGCTTCCGCCGCCTTCTCGAGCCGCTCGCCGATCCGGGCGGCGTAGGAGACGAGGAAGGACTTCCGGAAATCCCGGGATCGGCCGGCCGGGTCGGTGATCATCGCCCGCGTCGCCTGGACGAGCAGCGACGTCGTCAGCAGCGCGACCGAGTCCAGGTCGTCCTCGTCGCCGATGACGGTGACGAATTCCCAGCGCGGGTCGAAGACCGCGCGGCAGCGGTTGGCCGTCGCGACCACGTGGACCAGCAGCGACTTGGCGTCGGTGTACGGCGTGTCGAGCCAGATCCGGCGGGCCGCGGGCCGGTCGGGCGCGGCCTCGCCGGCCTCGACCAGCACGCGGTCGAGTGCGTGGCGGGTCATCAGCTCCTGCGCCTTCGCCGAAAGGGCCTCGGCCTCCTCCGGGAACGAGCTCGACTCGGCCTTGGCGAGCAGCGCACGGACCCGGCTCAGCTTCTTTTCGTCGACGTGGTGCCGCACCGGACGCTCCAGCGGGGTCCCCGGAGCGGGCAGAACGACGGTCACCGGCGGCAGTGTCTTCAGCAGGCCGAAGGCTTCGATGACCGCCGCGACGGCTTCGGACGGCGTCAGGATGTGCTTCGCCGCCCACTGCGGCAGGTGCGGCTCGGTCTCCGTCCACCAGCGGACGGCGCCCGCAGCTTCGAGCTGCTCTTGCCAGTCCGGGTGCACGGCGGTGAACTGCCCGGCGTAGGCGGCGAGCGTGTCGAGCAGGTAGGAGCCGGCGAACTCGTCGAGGCGGCGTCGCGCGGCTTGATGGAGATCTTCGGGCAGCCAGCCACCCCGGCACGCCCGGCCGATCAGCTGCCGGCCGGTCCGGTCCGCGGCTTCGGCGAGTTCGGCCGGCAGCGTGAAACCGGGCGCCAGCCGGTCGGCGTCGCCCGGGGTGGCGGCGAGCAGCGCGTCGCCGAATCCTTCGACCGTCGTCGGCGGCGGGCCGACGCGAACCTGCTTGCGCTTGCCCACGGCACCAGTCTGCCGCAGTGACCTTTCCCGGCGTCGGGTACGTCACTGCGAGCGTTAACACCGCTGGAACATCCGATGCCTAGGGTCCCGCCATGGCGGAGAACAAGAAGCGCTGGTGGACGTCCCTGTTCGTGCAGCTGCTGGTGGCGGTCGTGGCCGGGGTGCTCGTCGGGCACTTCTGGCCGTCCTTGGGTGCGCAGCTCAAACCGGTCGGCGACGGGTTCATCCGGCTGATCAAGATGATCATCGCGCCGCTGATCTTCTGTGTCGTGGTGACCGGGATCGCGGCCGTCGGCGACATCAAAGCGGTCGGACGAATCGGGCTCAAGGCGATCATCTACTTCGAGGTCGTCACGACGTTCGCGTTGCTGTTCGGCCTGGTCGTGGCGAACGTCTTCCGCCCCGGCGCCGGGCTGGACATCAACCCGGCGACCCTCGACCCGAAGGCCGTGGCGGGCCAGACGAAGGGCGGGCAGCTGCCGTCGGCCGGCGACTTCCTGCTGCACACCATCCCGGACAGCGTCGTGAACGCGTTCGCGCAGAACCAGCTGCTGCAGGTGCTCGTGTTCGCGGTGTTCTTCGGCGTGGCGCTGGCCGCGATCGGGCGGGAGCGGGCACCGCTGGTGCTGGACTTCGTCGACCAGGTGCAGAAGGTCATCTTCAAGGTGATGGGCTGGATCATGCGGGTCGCGCCGCTGGGCGCGTTCGGCGCGATGGCCTTCATCATCGGCCAGTACGGGCTGTCCACTTTGGGCACCTACGCGAAGCTGATCGCCGCCTGCTACGGCGCGGCCGTGCTCTTCACGCTGGTCCTCGCCGCGATTTCCCGGTTCTACGCCGGGGTTTCGGTCTGGAAGTTCCTCCGCTACGCCCGGGAGGAGTTCCTGCTGGCGCTCGGCACGGCGTCGACCGAGTCGGTGATGCCGCGGATCATGGGCAAGCTGACCGAGGCGGGCTGCTCGCGCGCGGCGACCGGGCTGGTCATCCCGACCGGGTACTCGTTCAACCTCGACGGCGCGACGATCTACCTCTCGATCAGCACCGTGTTCCTGGCACAGGCGTTCGGCGTGGAGATGTCACTCGGCCAGCAGCTGCTGGCGGTGCTGATCCTGATGCTGACGTCGAAGGGCATGGCGGGCGTCCCGGGCTCGAGCTTCCTCGCGCTGTCGGCGACGGCCGCCGCGATCGGCGCGTTCCCGGTGGCGGGCGTGGCCCTGCTGCTGGGCGCGGACCGCCTGATGGACTCGATGCGCGTGTTCGTCAACCTGCTCGGCAACTGCGTCGCGACGTTCGTGGTGGCGAAGTCCGAAGGCCAGCTGGACCGCGACAAGATGCGCGAGACCCTGGAGGGAGCCGTGCCGGTCGCGGCCTGACCCCGGCCCTCGTTCAGCCGCCCGGCTGGTCGCCGGCGCGCAAGGCGAGGTAGACGTCGAGCTGGTCGGTGAACTCGGTCAGGTCCGCGCCCAGCAGCTCGCCCGCCCGGCCGATGCGGTAGCGCAGCGTGTTGACGTGGACGTGCAGGGCCTTCGCCGCCCGCGTCGGCGAGCCCGAGCACTCGAGGAACACCCGGACCGTGCGCACCAGGTCCGTGTGCTGCTCGGCGTCGTAGGCGAGCAGCGGCCCGAGCACCCGGCGGCGCAGCGCCGCGCGCAGCCCGTCCGGGGCGCCGGCCAGCAGCAGCCGGTGCGCGGCCACGTCGCCGGCCTCGACGACCGCGACGCGGCCCGCGCGCCGGGCCGCCGCTTCCAGTGCGTACCGCGCGATCTCCCGGCCCTCGGCCCGCGGTGCGGGATCGCTGACGCCGCAAAGGATCCGGTTCGCCCGCAGCAACGGTTCCGCGGTGGACAGTTCGCCGGTCGCCGAGTCCGGCCATCGCCCGGTCGCCGCATACGACGTGTCCCCGGTGGACTCGATCAGGGTTCCTCCGGGGAGCAGCTCCCGCAGGACGTCCCGGCTCTCGTCGCTGCCTTCGGTCCGCAACGCGACAACGCGCACTTCGCCGGGCAGCTCGGCTTCAGGCTGCGTGGCACGCGCTCGCGTGACCCCCACGAGCCCGGCGAGCTCCTCGGCCAGTTCGGCCTGCGCGGTGCTCAGCGGCCCGCCGAGGGCGATCAGCCACGGCACGGCGTGCCGCCCTTCGACCGGGACCACGGTCAGGGGCCCGGGTTCCCGGCCCGCGTGGCGCCGGACGACCTCGACGGCGGGCATCGGCAGCGGTGTCGTGCCCGCGACCACCCGGCCGAACGCCGACAGCACCCAGCACGGCAGCCCGAGCTCCGCCGAAGCACGCTCCAGCAGCGTCTCGACGGGTGCCTCCGCGGCGGCCAGCAAACGTTTGCGCGCGCTGTCGGACGCGGCCGCCAGCGCCAGCACCACCTGCTCGGTGATCACCGAGAACGACAGGTCGGCGGGCACTTCCAGCAGCGGGATGCGGTGCCGCGCGCAGGCGGAGACCACGTCGTCCGGGATGCCGCCCGAGTCGGCGCCGGACGCGGCCAGCGCCGCCGCGCCCGACCGGGCCAGCGCGGCCACGAACGGCTCGGCGTCACCCGGTTCGCGCCACCAGAGCAGGCCGGAAAGCACCAGCTCACCGGCCGAAAGGTAGCGTCCGGGGTCGGGCAGCTCCGTGACGTAGATGCGGGTCACCGTCCGGTCGAGCAGCTCGGCCCCGGCCCGCGGGCGCAGCCGCAGCCCCGGCAGGCCCAGGAGAGTTTTCACGGTCGTCATCAGGCTTGTAGGAAAGCACAAACGCCCCCGGTTCCGCTCCGGGGCGTTTCATGCGTGGCGCCGTTGCCGCGCGGCCGTGATCCGGCGTCTACTGGTCTATCGCCCTCACGAAGGAGCAACCAGTGGAGTTCCTGCGCCCCGCGACGCTCGCCGAGGCCCTGGCCCTCAAGGCCGAGCGGCCGGACGCGGTGCCGATCGCCGGCGGCACCGACGTCATGGTCGAGCTCAATTTCGACCACCGGCGCCCCGAGGCGCTGCTCGACCTCACCCGGGTGGGCGAGCTGGCGGAGTGGTCCACATCGGACGGCACGGTCCGGCTCGGCGCGGGCGTCCCGTACACCCGGGTCATCGCTGAACTGGGTGAATCTCTCCCGGCCCTGGCCATGGCGTCCCGCACGGTCGGGTCGCCGCAGATCCGCAACCGCGGCACGGTCGGCGGCAACCTCGGCGCCGCCTCGCCCGCCGGCGACACCCATCCGGTGCTGCTCGTCCTGGACGCGCGGATCGAGGCCGCCTCCGTGCGGGGGACCCGGCTCCTCCGCGCGGAGGATTTCTACGTCGGCGTGAAACGCCACGCGCTCGCCCCGGACGAGCTGATCACCGCCGTCCACCTGCCCGCGGACGCCGGCCCGCAGCAGTTCGCCAAGGTCGGGACGCGCAACGCGATGGTCATCGCGGTCTGCTCCTTCGCCCTGTCCCTCCGCGACGGCGAGGTGGGCGCGGCGATCGGGTCCGCCGCCCCGACCCCGCGCCGGGCACCGGCGGCTGAGCAGTTCCTGGCGGCCGAGCTGCCGTGGACGTCGTCCGAGCCGCTGCCGGACTCGCTGAAACGCCGCTTCGGCGACCTGGTGGGCGAAGCCGCGTCGCCGATCGACGACGTCCGGGGCAGTGCCGCGTATCGGAAGCACGCCCTGGGGGTACTCGCGCGGCGGACCTTGACCTGGGCCTGGGACGAACACCGGACGGGGGAGCGCGCATGCGCCTGAATGTCGTGATCAACGGCGAAAACCGGCAGGCGGACGACGTCTGGGAAGGCGAAAGCCTGCTCTACGTGCTGCGTGAGCGGCTGGGCCTGCCGGGCTCGAAGAACGCCTGTGAGCAGGGTGAATGCGGGTCCTGCACGGTCTACCTCGACGACGTCCCGGTGTGCGCCTGCCTGGTCGCGGCCGGGCAGGCCGAGGGCCGTGCGGTGCGCACGGTCGAGGGGCTGGCCGACGGCGACACCCTCGACCCGGTCCAGCAGTCCTTTGTGGACGCGGGTGCGGTGCAGTGCGGCTTCTGCACGCCGGGTCTGGTCGTCGCCGCGCACGACCTGCTGAACCGCGTCCCCGATCCGAGTGACGAGGAGATCCGCGAGGCACTGGCCGGCAACCTCTGCCGGTGCACCGGCTACGAGAAGATCCTCGACGCGGTGCGCGCGGCCGCGAAGGATGGTGTCGCATGAAGACGCTCATCGCCAACGCGGCGATCGCCACGGTCAGCGGCGAGGAGTACGCGAGCGGGCACGTCGTCATCGAGAACGACCGGATCGCCGAAGTCGGCGAAGGCGTCTACACCGGCGAGTTCGACGAGCGCGTCGATGCCGAAGGCTGCCTGGTCACGCCCGGCCTGATCAACACCCACCACCATCTCTACCAGTGGGCCACCCGCGGCATGGCCGCCGACCACACGCTTTTCGAGTGGCTGGTGGCGCTCTACCCGGTCTGGGGCCGTCTCGACGACGGGATCACGCACGCCGCCGGCACCGCCGGGATGGCGCGGCTGGCCCTGACCGGCTGCACCACGGTCGCCGACCACCACTACGTCTTCCCGCGCGACGGCGGCGACCAGGTCGCGGCGCTGGCCGCGGCTCGCCAGCGGATCGGCGTCCGGCTGCACGTAGTGCGCGGGTCGATGGACCGCGGCGAGTCCGACGGCGGCCTGCCGCCGGACAACCTCGTCGAGACGACCGAAGACGCGCTGACCGGCACGGAGGCGGCGATCGATCGCTTCCACGACGATTCGCCCGGCGCCCACCTGCAGATCGCCGCGGGACCCTGCTCGCCGTTCTCGGTCACCGAACGGCTGATGTCCGGCGCGGCCGAGCTGGCGCGGCGTAAAGGCGTCCGCCTGCACACCCACCTCGCGGAGACCGACGACGAAGAGCGGCAGTGCCTCGCCGAAGTCGGCTGCACGCCCGCCGAGTACGCCGACAAGCTCGGCTGGCTCGCCGACGACGTCTGGCTCGCCCACACCATCCACCTCGCGCCCGAAGCGATCCGCCGGTTCGGCGCCACCGGCACCGGGTCGGCGCACTGCCCGACGTCCAACGGCCGCATCGGCGCCGGCATCGCCCCGGTCCGCGATCTCCTCGACGCCGGGGTCGCGGTCGGCCTGGGCGCCGACGGTGCCGCGTCCAACGAGTCCGGTGGCCTGGGCGAGGAGCTGCACCAGGCGTTGCTGCAGGCCCGCCAGCGCGGCGGGCCACGCGGCCTGACCACGCGCGAAGCGCTGTGGATGGGCACGATGGGCGGCGCCCGCTGCCTCGGCCGCGTGGACGACCTGGGCTCGCTCGAACCCGGGAAGCTCGCCGACCTCGCCGTCTGGGACCTGACCGGGCTGAACTACGCGGGCATCACCGACCCGGTCGCGGCGCTGGTCCTCGGCACCACGCCGCCGCTGCGGCGCCTGTTCGTCGGCGGCAAGGCCGTCGTCGAGGACGGCACGCTGCGCGAAGCCGACGAGTCCACGATCGCCCGCGAGCTGGCCGCCGCGAGCGCCCGGCTGAGGGAGGGCCGATGACCACTTCCGTCACCACCACGCAGACGGCCGGCGGCGTCGGTGCTTCGCCGCGGCGTCCCGACGCCACGGTGAAGGTCCGCGGCGAGTTCGCCTACTCCTCGGACCTGTGGCACGAGGACATGGTGTGGGGCGTGACGCTGCGCAGCCCGCACCCGTACGCCCGGATCACCGGCATCGACATCGCGGAAGCTCTTGCCGTGCCCGGGGTCTACGCGGTGCTGACGCACGAGGACGTCCCCGGCGTCAACCGCTACGGCCTCGAGCACGCCGACCAGCCGGTGCTCGCGGACGACGTCGTCCGGTACCAGGGGGAGCCGGTGGCGCTGGTCGCCGCCGACCACCCGGAGACCGCGCGTCGCGCGATGAAGCGGATCGTCGTTTCCTACGAAGTGCTTTCGCCGATTACTGACTCCGAAGCGGCTGTCGCGGGCGAAGGGCCTTCGCTGCACGGAGGCGGCAATGTCGTCCGGCACGTGAAGATCCGCCGCGGCCCGCAGGACGTCGCCGCCGACGTCGTCGTCTCCGGTGTCTACGAGGTCGGCATGCAGGACCAGGCCTTCCTCGGGCCGGAGTCCGGGCTGGCCGTGCCGGACACCGAAGGCGGCGTCGACCTGTACGTCGCGACGCAGTGGCTGCACGTCGACCAGCAGCAGATCGTCGCCGCTCTGGGGCTCCCGATCGAGAAGGTGCGGCTGACCCTCGGCGGCGTCGGCGGTGCGTTCGGCGGCCGGGAAGACCTGTCGATGCAGGTGCACGCGTGCCTGCTGGCCCTGCACACCGGCAAGCCGGTGAAGATGGTCTACAACCGCGAAGAGTCCTTCTACGGCCACGTCCACCGCCACCCCGCGAAGATGTACTACGAGCACGGCGCCACTCAGGACGGCCGTCTCGTCTACGTGAAGACGCGGCTGTACCTCGACGGAGGCGCGTACGCGTCTTCAACGGGAGCAGTGGTGGCGAACGCCGCGACCCTGGGCGTCGGACCGTATGCAGTAGACAGTATTTCGGTGAACTGCTGGGGAGTGTATACAAACAACCCGCCGTGTGGCGCGATGCGCGGATTCGGCGCGGTGCAGGCGGCATTCGGCTACGAGTCGCAAATGGACAAGCTGGCGGTCGCCTGTGGACTGGATCCTGTCGACATCCGCGTCCGCAACGCGATGAGCGAGGGCGACCTCATGCCGACCGGCCAGGTCGTCGACGCGGAAGCGCCGGTCGCCGAGCTGCTGGCCCGCGTGCGGGAGATGCCGATGCCCCCGGAGCGGCCGTTCGACCTGCGGCACATGCCGGGCGGCGTCTCCAACACGACCCACGGCGAAGGCGTCGTCCGCGGCGTCGGGTACGCCGTCGGGATCAAGAACGTCTGCTTCTCCGAAGGCTTCGACGACTACTCGACCGCGCGGGTGCGGCTGCAGCTGGTCGGCGGGGAGGCGGCCGCGACCGTGCACACCGCGGCCTGCGAGGTCGGGCAGGGCCTGGTGACGATCATGCAGCAGATCGTGCGCACCGAGCTGGGTGTCGAGCAGGTGACGATCCTGCCGATGGACACCTCGATCGGCAACGGCGGCTCGACGTCGGCGTCGCGCCAGACCTACGTCACCGGCGGTGCCGTGCAGGCCGCGTGCGCGGCGGTGCGGGCACGGCTGCTGTCGCGGTTCGACCAGCGGGTGCGCGTCCTCGGCGGCAAGCTCGTCGCGGCCGACGGCCAGGTGCTCGCCGACCTGGTGGACGTCCTGGGCGACGACGTCTACGACGAGGTCGTGGAGTGGCGGCACCGGCCGACGGCCCCGGTGGATCCCGAGACGGGGCAAGGGAACGCGCACGTGCAGTACGCGTTCGCCGCGCACCGGGCGGTCGTGGACGTGGACACGGAACTGGGCCTGGTGAAGGTGGTCGCGCTGGACTGCGCCCAGGACGTCGGCAAGGCGCTGAACCCCCAGGCCGTGCTGGGCCAGATCCAGGGCGGCTCGGCGCAGGGCCTGGGGCTCGCGGTGATGGAGGAGATCCAGACCTCCGGCGGGAAGATCCGGAACCCCTCCTTCACCGACTACCTGATCCCGACGGTCCTCGACATGCCGCCGATGACCATCGACGTCCTCGAACGCCCCGATCCGCACGCGCCGTACGGCCTGCGCGGGGTCGGCGAGCCGCCGACGATCTCGTCGACCCCGGCGATCGTGGCGGCGATCCGCGCCGCGACCGGGCTCGCGCTCACCCGCGTCCCGGTCCGGCCGGAGCACCTCACGGGCACCTGAATCAGCCCTTGAGCTGCCAGTTCTGGTTGGCGTCGTCGTTGCAGCCCCACAGTTCGAGCTGGACGCCGTTGACGTTGCCGGCGGGCTTGTCGCCGCCGGTGACGTCGACGCACAGGCCGGACTGGGTGCCGGTGATGGAGCCGTCGGGGTTGAGCTTGAACTGCTGGTTCGCGCCGCCGTGGCACGTCCAGGCGATGAGCTTCGTCCCGGCCGCGGTGCCGCCCTCGCTGGCGTCGAGGCAGAGGCCATCCGCCGTCAGCTCACCGGCGCCGGTGAACGTCCACGACTGGTTCGCGCCGCCGTCGCAGTCCCAGATGTCGACCTTGGCGCCGGCTGTCGGCGAGCCGCCGTTGACGTCGATGCAGCGCGAGGAGGACGCGCCCTGAACCGGGTGCGCGGTGCCGATGCTGCTGCCCGACCCGGGCGTGACGCGGTAGATCACGGTGCTGTGCGACGGGACGTCCGCGCTGATCGTGCCGGTGCTGGTGGTGAGTTCCTTCGACCACAGGTTGGTCAGCCGGTAGCTCGACGCGGCGGGCAGCCCGGCCGCGGCGGCCGTCGTCGAGACGGTCTTCGTGGTGCCGTTCTCGTTGAACAGCACCACGGCGACATCCCCGTTCTGCAGCGGCTTCGCCAGGACGTCCAGACCGCCGCCGGTGGCGATGCGCCGGGCCTGCTTGCCGAGCGGGTCCTGGTCGACGGCGATGACGTCTCCGTTGAGGTAGGTCGAGAAGGTGGCGACGCTGGCAGAGCGGAGGTCGGCGCCCGCGATGAGCGGCGCGGCCATCGCGGCCCAGAGCGTGAAGTGGGCGCGGTCCTCCTGGAAGTCCATGCCGTCGCCGACTTCGAGCATGTCGGGGTCGTTCCAGGCACCGGGCTTGGCGGCGGACGCGAGCCCGGCGTTCTGGTGGTAGATCGAGTCGATGCTGCCCCAGTTGTTGGTGATGTCGCCGGTGGTGCGCCACAGGTTGCCGACGTCCGGCGCCCAGGTCGACGGCGAGAAGTTCCCCCACTCGCAGATGCTGTAGGCGATCGGGCGGCTGGTGGCCTTCAGCGCGTCGCGCATCGCGGAGTAGCGGCGGATGTAGTCCTGCTGGGTCTCGTTGGCCGGGCTGCCGCAGTTGTCGTACTTGAGGTAGTCGACGCCCCAGCTCGCGAAGATGTCGGCGTCGGCCTGTTCGTGGCCGAGGCTGCCCGGGTAGTGCTGGCAGGTTTCGGTGCCCGCGCTTTCGTAGATGCCGAACTTCATGCCCCGCGCGTGGATGTAGTCGCCGAGGGCCTGCAGGCCGCTGGGGAACTTCGCGGGATCGGCGACGAGGTTGCCGTTGCTGTCACGGGACTTGGTCATCCAGCAGTCGTCGAGGTTGACGTAGGTGTAGCCGCGGTCGCGCATCCCGGAGCTGACCATGAGGTCGGTGGTCTGCTTGACGAGCGTCTCGTTGATGTCGCACTCGAAGGTGTTCCAGGTGTTCCAGCCCATCGGCGGTGTCCGGGCGAGGCCGTTCTCGAGGGCTTCGGCAGGTGGGCTGAAGATTCCTACGGTGGCTATGGCGGCTGCTGCGGTGGCGAGGACTCGGCGCATGGCGGCTCCAACCGGACGGCGGTGTGAGGCAGGAGGACTAGACCACTTCTCGCTGCGCAGCATCCGTGTCGGTTGCTGCGCGGTCAAGCGCCATCTTGGGGATTTGTGTTGGATTCCCGACTAAAGTTGTGCGTTCTCGTTGAGAAGCCGACGCGCGACGTCAACGGTCGCAGCGCCCGCGACGGCCATCGCTTCGGTGTCCCGCAGCGAGCGGCAGAGCACGAAGGCGCCTTCGAGGTTGTTGACGGCGGTGATGGTGAGCGTCCGGGCGGCCGCCGTTTCGAGGCCGAAGCGCGCGAACTTCTCGGTCCCGGCGTCGATCCACGCGGTGAAGACGTCGGCGGTGGCTTTCCGGAGAGGTTCGTTGGTGGCGGCGACCTCGAGAGCAACGGTCGCGATCGGGCAGCCCTCGACGTAGCCGGTGGCTTCGAGGGTGGCGATCCCGGCGGCGAAGAAGGCTTCGATGCCGCTGATGACGTCTTCGGCGGGCGCGATGAAGAGGTCGAACAGCGCGATGTAGGCGAGCCCGGAGGTGCGGATGACCTCCTCGCCGAGCTGTTCCTTGCCACCGGGGAAGAAGTGGTACAGCGACCCGAAGGGTGCGTTGGCCTCGCTCACGATCTGCTTCAGCCCGGTACCGGCGTAGCCGTTGCGCCGGAACAACTCGGCGCCGGCGGCCATGATGCGTTCCTTGGTCCCTGCCACGCGTCCGATGATAGAGCGATCTACCTAGCTCGATCCGGGTTGTCCACAGCCTCGCCGCGATGTGGACAACCCGGCCCCGCAATGGCCTTTTCCGGCTTCTCGTCGGGAGGCCCCGATAGACTGGACTTGGGCACGCCCCCCAGGGAGGGCGGGGGAAGTTTCCGGGACGGGTGGCGCGTGGGGCAGGGCCCAGGCTCATCGTCGGCGTGCGTGGCTGCCGCTGCTGCCGCGGTGTCTTGAATGACTCATTCAGGACCTCCGAAGACCTGAATGAGTCATTCAAGACCTCTTGCGAGCCGCGAGCCGGGCGCGACTTTGCCGGAACCCTGCCCGGGAGGGTGGGGCTGCTTCGGCTTGGCCCCTACGTCGAGGCCGGGGTGTGCTCCACGGTCGAAACGTGGCCGCGGGCTGCCCACTGGGGTCGCGAATGCCTCATTCGGGGCGTGTGAGGTCCCCAATGACTCATTCGCGACCTTCGGAACCACGGTCCCGGTCCCGCCCGGCTGTCGGCGGTGAAGCGGCCGAGTCAGCGGCTCGCCAGACCACTTGAACGACCCTTTCACCTCGTCGGACGAGGTGAAAGGGTCGTTCATGACATCGCCGCGGCGGCCGCCACGCATTCCGGCGCAGGGCCACTGCCCGGGCGGGTCGGGCTGCTGGGAGGAGCGGTCCGGCTAGTGGAGATCCCAGGCCGGCCCGGCGTCCTCGGCGTCGTCGCGCAGGACCGTTCCCTCGATCAACCCGTACGGCCGGTCCGCCGCGTAGAACACCTCGTTCTCGTTCTTCAGCCCGAACGGGCTCAGGTCCACCAGAAAGTGGTGCTTGTTCGGCAGCGAAAGCCGCACCTCCGCGACCTCGGGCCGTGCCTCCAGCACCGACGAGCCCATCGCGTACAGCGTCTGCTGCAGCGAAAGGCTGTGCTTCGTCGCGAACGTCTCCAGCATCAACCGCCTGATTTCGCGGTGTGAAGAAGCCCAGTCGATGTCCTCGCCCTGGTAGCGCCAGCGGGCCGTGACGGCCGTTGCCAGGATGCGGTCGGCGGTCTCCGCCAGCGTCGTGTACTCGTCGCGGGGGAACCCGTGGAACTCCGAGCCGGTCGACTTGAGCAGGGTCAGGCCGTCCACCCCGGACACGATCCAGGCGCGGCCGTCCCGGATCGTCACCGCTGTCGTGCGCCGCTCGTCGCCCGCGCGGCTGAACGCGTGGTCGTGCGGCTCGCCGTCGACCGGGATCCGGTTCCAGCCGTGCTCGTCGATCTTGACGCGGGCGCCGGTGATGTTCTCCTGGGTGCCGACGAAGTGGCGGGCCAGGCGCAGGCCGAAGTCCTCGATCTCGCCGACGGGCGCCTCCTTCGCGAAGGCGTACACGGTGTTCTTCTGCGTGTCCGTCGCCAGCACGCCGGCGTTGTCGCCGGTCAGATGCGTCGCGGCCAGCTCGCCGCGCAGTGACGTCGACACGGTCAGGTCCTTCAGGTGGTGCACCGGGCCGTCGCGGCGCACCGTCACCAGGCGGACCTCCGCCTTGCCGTACTGGTTGGGGCCCAGGGTGATGCCCACGGTCAGCTCCCTCGGTAGGTCGAATAGGCGAACGGGCTGAGCAGGAGCGGCACGTGGTGGTGCGCGGTCCCGTCGGTGATCCGGAAGGCGAGCGCGACCTCCGGGAAGAACGCGTCCGGGCCCAGGTACGCGCCGGTCGCGAAGACCAGCCGGTACAGGCCGGGTGCCAGGGTTTCGGGGCCGAGGTCGCGGACGCGGCCGTCGTCGTCGGTGCGGCCCTCGGCGATCGGCTTCCCCTCGGCGGTCTCGAAGCGGACGGCGATTCCGGCCGCGGGGCGCCCGGCAGCCGTGTCGAGGACGTGGGTGGTCACGAGGCTCACGCGGTCACCGCTTTCGCGAGTCGGAGTTCGGCGATCTTCAGCAGCTCGCGGCCCGCGACGGCCAGCTCGGTCGCGGGGTCGTTGGCCAGCCGCTCACGCAGGATCTTCAGCAGCTCCTCGCCGCTGCGGCCGCTCGCGCAGACCAGGTACACGTGGCCGAACTTGGCTTCGTACTCGGCGTTCGCCACGGCGAACACGTCCGCATTGTCCACACCGGACTGTTCGGAGCGCGCCCAGCCGCTCGCCGGTTTCTCGCCGATCCGCGGGTGTGCGGCCATCGCCTGCCGGATCTCGTCGCTGGTCAACGGCAGGTCCGCGGCGGCCTTCAGCGCGTCGAGATCGGCGTACGGGCGCCCGGCCAGCACGGCGTCGACCCACCGGGGCACGGCGAGGCATTCCGCCAGCAGTGGCCGGACGTCGGTGGTGTTGAAGTCGGTGAGCAGCACGGGCTGACCGTACGTCGACCTCCGAGTTCCGTCAACATTTTGTTGAAACGCCTGGTCAGTCGGCTTCCCGGTTGAGGTAGTTGTAGACGGTGAACCGCGTGACCCCCAGCGCGTCGGCCACCGACGACACCGATTTCCGCAGGCCGAAGGCGCCGCGTTCACGCAGTAGCCGCACCGCCCGCTGCTTGCCCGCGCGGTCGAGTTCGCCCAGCTTGGCGCCCAGTTCCCGCTCGACGTCGGCGATGAGCCGGGCCAGCGCGTCGTTCAGTTCGACGACGGGCGCGCTCCCCGGCTCGTCGGCCCGGCGCAGCTGCAGTGTGACCCGCGTGGCGCCACCTTCCAGGGCGGCCTTCGCGATCGCCGGCAGGGCGTCGAGCAGTTCCTTCGCTTCGCCGCGAGCCAGCGTCCCCAGTGGCCCGAAATCGGTGTCCAGCCCGGCTTCCGTGGCGGCGTCGCGGGCGGCGACGGCGTGCTCGGGCGGCGAACCCTCCCCGTGGAACGGTTCGCTGGTGAACTCCGCCTCAAGCCGCACGAAGATGACCGTAACGCGTGATGTCCGTCGTTGACGAGCGGCGCGCGCCGTGGTTAGTGTCGTTGTGCGAAACCGTCTTTCCGGTCTGTGAAATCGGCGGTGTCAATCTTCCCGACGAAGGGTTTCGGATGGATCTTGTGGTGCGCGCCGCCCGGGCCGTGACGGCCGAGGGCGAGGTCCCGGCGACCGTCGGCGTCGACGGCGGCCGGATCGTCGCGGTCGAACCCGGCGGCACCCGGCTGTCCGGGGACCGCGTCCTCGACCTCGGCGACGACGTCGTGCTGCTGCCCGGGCTCGTCGACACGCACGTCCACGTCAACGATCCCGGCCGCGCCGAGTGGGAGGGCTTCGAGACGGCGACCCGCGCGGCCGCGGCCGGCGGGGTGACCACGATCGTGGACATGCCGCTCAACAGCCTGCCGCCGACCGTCGACGTCGCGGCCCTGGAGGTCAAGCGCAAGGCGGCGGCCGGCCGGGTGCACGTCGACGTCGGCTTCTGGGGCGGCGCGATCCCGGGCAACGCCGCCGAGCTGCGCGGCCTGCACGAAGCCGGGGTGTTCGGCTTCAAGTGCTTCCTGCTGCACTCCGGCGTCGACGAGTTCCCGCCCCTCGACCCGGACGGGCTGGACGAAGCGTTGCGGGAGCTGAGTTCCTTCGACGCGCTGATGATCGTCCACGCCGAAGACGCGCACGAGATCGACGACGCCCCCGAGCCGCACGGTGGTCGCTATGTCGACTTTCTTCGCTCCCGGCCGCGTCAGGCGGAGAACCTCGCGATCTCGCATGTGATCGACGCGGCCCGCCGGAACGACGCCCGCGCGCACATCCTGCACCTGTCCTCTTCGGACGCTCTGCCGCTGATCGCCGAGGCGCGCCGGGACGGCGTGGCCTTGACGGCGGAGACCTGCCCGCACTACCTCAGCTTCGTCGCCGAGGAGATCCGCGACGGCGCGACGCAGTTCAAGTGCTGCCCGCCGATCCGCGAGGCGGCCAACCGCGAGCAGCTGTGGCAGGGGCTCGCGGACGGCGTGATCGACACGATCGTCAGCGACCACTCGCCGTGCACGCCGGAGCTGAAACGGTTCGACAGTGGCGACTTCGGTGAGGCCTGGGGCGGGATTTCGAGCCTGCAGCTCGGTCTCCCGGCGATCTGGACGCAGGCGCGGCAGCGCGGGTTCGCGCTCACCGACGTCGTCCGCTGGATGGCCGAGCGCCCGGCCGCGCAGGCCGGGATGCGCCGCAAGGGCCACCTGGCGCCCGGCTACGACGCCGATTTCTGCGTCTTCGCGCCGGACGAGGCGTTCGTGGTCGACGTCGCGAAACTGAAGCACCGCAACCCGGTCAGCGCCTACGACCGGCGCCCGCTCGCCGGTGTCGTGCGCTCCACGTGGCTGCGGGGCGCCGAAATCACCGGCGACGAGCCCCGCGGCGCGTTGCTGATCCGGGGAGAATGCTGAGATGGAGGCCGCCGTGTCCGACCGTCCCGAATGGACAGAACTGCCCGACCTCGCGTCACGCCGCTTCGGCGGGACGGTAATGTGGGCGACCGACGAGCTGTTCGCCGAGAAGGAGAACCTCGTCAACCCCTGGACACCCGCGCACCGCGCCGAGACGTTCGGGCCCAAGGGACAGGTCTACGACGGCTGGGAGACCCGCCGCCACCGCGAACCGGGCGACGACCAGGCGATCCTGCGGCTCGGGCTGGCCGGCACGGTCACCGGCGTCATCGTCGACACGGCGTTCTTCAAGGGGAACTACCCGCCGTTCGTCTCGGTCGAGGCGACGACGGTCGGGGGCTACCCGAGCGCGGCGGAACTGTCCGAAGCGGACTGGGACGTCCTCGTCGACCACGCCCCGGCGGCCGGTCACACCGAGAACTTCCACACGGTCAACGGCTCGCGGCGGTACACGCACGTCCGGCTGACCCAGCACCCGGACGGCGGCGTCGCCCGCCTGCGCGTGCACGGCGCCCCGATCCCCGACCCGGACCTGCTCGACCTGGACGCGCTCGACCTGGCGGCGCTGCAGAACGGCGCGCTCGTCACCGGGTGCAGCAACCGGTTCTACTCCTCGCCGAACAACATCCTCTCGCCCGGCCTGGCCGCGCACCAGGCCGAAGGCTGGGAGACGGCCCGCCGCCGCGACGACGGCAACGACTGGGTGACGCTGCGCCTGGCCGGCGCGGGCATCGTCCGCTTCGTCGAGCTGGACACGAGCAACCTCAAGGGCAACGCGCCCGGCTGGGCGTCGGTCAGCGGCCGCGGCACCTACGGCGAGTGGGTCGACCTGCTGCCGAAGACACGCCTGCAGCCGGACACGCGTCACCGTTTCGCGCTGAAGGACGCCCCGGAGGTCACGGAGGCCCGCCTCGACATCTACCCGGACGGCGGGCTGGCGAGGCTGCGGCTGTTCGGCGGGCTGACCGAAGCGGGCCGCGCGAACCTCAAGGCCCGGTTCGCCAAGACGCGTTAGCCGGCGTCGGGGCGGTTGAGGTAGGCCGACGCCAGCGACAGGACGCACGCGCAGCCGACGATCGCGCTCACCCACCACGGCAGGCCGGCCACGATGCTCCAGACGAAGCCCGCCGCCGCCAGGACGGCGACGAGGATGTTCCGGAACTGCAGCGGGGTCGGTTTGGCCATGCCGCCAGCCTCTCACGGCCGCACGTCAGGCTTCCGCTCTCCCCTGGGGTCGTGAGTGGCAAGTCGGTTGTAAGCCGACTTACCACTCACGACAGCCGTTAGCCGCAGGGTCAGTTGAGGATCCAGCGCTGGTTGGGCTGGTTCGTGGTCCAGCACTGCCACGCGTTGATCGCGGGGTGCGGCTGGCCGTTCGTGTAGTCCTGGTCGAGGCACTGCCCGCTGAGCTTGTTGACCAGCGTCACGGTGCCGTCGTCGTAGTGCGGCTGGACGATCCACTGCTGGTTGCCCGCGGGCGGGGTCCAGCACTGCCAGGCGTTGACAGGCGGGTGCGGCTGGCCGCCCGTGTAGTCCTGGTCCAGGCACTTGCCCGAGAGGGAATTCACGATCTGGACGGTGTCGCGGGCGGTCCAGGTGGCCGTCCACTTCTGGTTGTCCGAGGTCGGGGTCCAGCACTGCCACGCGTTGACCGTGGGGTGTTCCTGGCCGTCGGTCCAGTCCTGGTCGAGGCACTGCCCGCTGGCCTTGCCGGCGATCGCCGCGGCGACCGGGGCGGTCACCTGGCTCACCCACGCGCCGAGATCGTCGACGCGGGTCTCCGTGGTGCCCTGACGCGTTTCCGTGGAGCCGAAGCAGCCGTGCTGCCACGACCGGGCGCTGATCGCCGCCAGTTCGACCTGCGTCCCGTTCTCCCGCAGCGCCGGGCCGCCGGCGTCGCCCATGCAGGTGGTGGCGTCTCCGGTGACCGCGGTGACGGCCAGTGCCGCGCCGTTGACGCCGCTCACGCTGAACAACGCCGTGCTCAGCCGGTCCGGCACCCACTTGTCGGCGGTGCGGCCGTAGCCGCCGACGCGCAGGACGTCTCCGGTGGCCGGGGCCCGGGTGGCCAGCGGAACGGGATCGATGTCGACGATCGGCAGGGCCAGCTTGGCCAGCACCGCGTCGCGGTCGGTGGCGGGTACCAGGGTGGTGATCTTGACGGTGTGCCCGGCGGTGCCGGTCAGGTCGGCGCGGCCGACGGTCGCCGTGTACGGCGTCGCGGGCGGGCCGGCGGGCAGTGGCGCCGGGCCGAAGCAGGCGGCCGCGGTGAGGACCCACTGCGGGGCGACCAGCGCGCCGGTGCAGCCGTGGGCTCCGCTGATCTGGGCGGTGAAGGCGTAGGTGCCGTCGGCGACGGGGCTGCCGCCGGTGAGGGCGTGGGCAGCGGGGGCGGTCAGCAAACCGGTGGCCGTCAGCGCGGCCAGGACCGCTCCCGCCTTCCGGAGTGAGCGTGGCATCGAATCTCCCTCAGTGACGTGTCTTCGGACGAACTGGGGGTTTCCGATGCCCGGGCACACCGCCGCACGCGAAAACGCGCAGCGATCGACTGCCCCTTTTCCCTCCCCTGCTTACTCCATTCGACCCAATCCGTGCTCCCGGCGACGAAATCGCCGTGGTTCCCTTTGCGGACTACGGGCCGGACTCCCCCATCGGGTGATCCATCGAGTCCGAAGGACCGGTGTTACCGCATTGATTAGTGATGTGGATCACGTTGAATTCGGCTGCTTGCCGGGCTCACCGAACCAGCGGGCGAGGTGGTCGTCCAGCTCCCGCTGGTGCTCGCCGATCCAGGCGACATAGCCGTCGGGGCGGAGCAGGAGCGCCGGGACGTCCACGTCCGCGGCGGGGTCGGCGAGGAGGTCGACCCGGTCCGCCCAGCCCTCGGCGGTCAGCCGTCCGGTGCGGTCGAGGACCAGGCCGCGGCCCCGACGCAACCGGTCGTAGAGGCGGCCCCCGGTCAGGTCGACGTCGCGCAGGCGGCGGCCGGGCAGGCCCGGGCCTTCGCCGAAGTCGTAGCGGATGTCGATCGCGGTGATCTGCCCGATCAGGTACCGGTTGACCTCGTCGAAGTCCATCAACTCGGTGAGCAGCCTGCGCACGGCCCGCGCGCCCGGCTCGGCGGACGACAGTTCCACCTGGGCACGGGTGTTGTCGAGGACGGCTTCGGCGACCGGGTGGCGTTCGGCGTGGTAGGTGTCCAGCAAGGTTTCCGGCGCCCGGCCACGGACCTGTGCGGCCAGCTTCCAGCCGAGGTTGACCGCGTCCTGGACACCGAGGTTGAGGCCCTGGCCGCCGGCGGGCGGGTGGATGTGCGCCGCGTCGCCGGCCAGCAGCACCCGTCCGATCCGGTACCGCTCGGCCAGCCGCGTGGCATCGCCGAAACGGGACAGCCAGCGCGGGGAATGCACGCCGAAATCGGTTCCGGCGATGGCACGCAACTGCTGCCGGAAATCCTCGAGGGACGGCGGTTCCGCGCGATCGCTCACTTCCGCGGCCGGGACCACGACGCTGTAGACCCCTTCGCCGAAGGGCCTGAGCCAGAATTGCTGATGCGTCTCGCGGATTTCGCGCACCTTGGCGGCGATCTCCTCCGGCGACGCAGTTGCTTTCAGCTCGCCCATCAACGTTTCGGTCCGCGAAGGCTCGCCGGGGAAGCCGACGCCGAGCAGTTTGCGCACCGTGCTGCGCGCGCCGTCACAGCCGACGAAATAGCGCGACCGCAGCCGCTCCCCGCCGGCCAGTTCGACGGTCACCCCCTCGTCGTCCTGCTCGAAACCGGCCACCGCACACCCTCGCCGGACCTGCGCACCCAGTTCGGTCGCATGGTCCTCGAGGAGGTGGTTGACGACCGGCTGCGGGATGCCCAGCAGGTAGGGGTACGCGGAATCCAGGTCCTCGGGCGCGGGTCGGGGGATGGCGGCGAAGATCCCGCCGACCGGCCGCCGCCTTCCGTGTTCGAGAAGGCGGTCCAGCAGCCCGCGCATCGCCATCAGCTCGAGACTGCGCATGTGCAGGCTCACCACGCGGACGAACGACCCGGGCTCGGTTTCCTTCTCCAGAACGAGCACCCGCACGTCGTGCAGCCGCAGTTCGGCGGCCAGCAGCGCGCCGGTCGGCCCGCACCCGGCAATGATCACATCGAACACGAATCACCCGTTCGTGCAGGTCCCGGCATCGGCGGCCCATCGTCCGGCACCCCGGAACCCGCCGCAAGCGATATATGTCCTAAGGCGCCGACTGCCGCCGGGAGCTGATCACGCCGGTGTTGAACCCGGCCAGGTGCAGCCCGCCGGCGAAGCGCGCGTGCTCGATCTTCACGCACCGGTTCATCACGACGTCCAGCCCGGCGTCGGCCGCCCGGCGAGCCACCGGCTCGTGCCACAGGCCGAGCTGCAGCCACAGCGTCCGCGCGCCGGCGTCGATCACCTCTTCGGCCACCTGAGGCAGGTCGTCGCGCTTACGGAACACGCTGACCAGGTCCGGTTCGCCCGGGACGTCCTTGAGGGAGGCGTACACCGGCTTGCCGAAGAGTGTGTCCAGGCGCGGGTTGACGAAGTTGATTTCGTAGCGCGTCGAGGAAAGCAGGTACGTCGCGACGAAGTAGCTGGGCCGCGCTGGGTTGGCGGAGGCGCCGACCAGCGTCACCGACTTCGTCCGGTTCAGGATCGCGCGCCGCTCGACCGCGCCGACGTCGTGCGTCATCCGGCGACCGCCTTGCCCAGCGCCTGGTCGACGTCCCAGAGGATGTCGTCGACGTCCTCCAGCCCGATCGACAGCCGGATCAGGTCCGGGCCGGCGCCCGCGGCGGCGAGCTGTTCCGCGGACAGCTGCGCGTGCGTCGTCGACGCCGGGTGGATCACGAGCGTCCGCGCGTCCCCGACGTTCGCCAGGTGCGACAGCAGTTCGACCGATTCGACGAACTTCCCGCCCGCGGCCCGGCCGCCGTCGATGCCGAAGGAGAAGACCGCGCCGGGCCCGGCGGGCAGGTACTTCTTCGCGAGGTCGTAGTGCGGGTGCGACGGCAGCCCGGCGTAGGACACCCAGGTCACACGCGGGTCCGCTTCGAGGTACTCGGCGACCGCGCGGGCTCCTGCGACGTGGGCGTCCATCCGCTGGGGGAGTGTCTCGACCCCTTGCAGCAGCAGGAAAGCCGAGTGCGGCGAAAGGGCAGCGCCGATGTCCCGCAGCTGCTCGGCGCGCAGCCGGGTGCAGAACGCGTACTCGCCGAAGTTCTCCCAGTACCTGAGGCCGCCGTAGCTGTCGACGGTCTCGGTCATCCGCGGGAACTTCCCGTTGCCCCAGTCGAACTTCCCGGACTCGACGATGATCCCGCCGAGCGTCGTCCCGTGGCCGCCGAGGAACTTCGTCGCCGAGTGCAGCACGATGTCGGCGCCGTGCTCGATCGGCCGGCACAGGTACGGTGTCGCCAGCGTCGCGTCGACCACCAGCGGGATGTCGTGGGCGTGCGCGAGATCCGCCAGTGCCGCGAGGTCGGCGATGGCGCCGCCGGGGTTGCCGATCACTTCGGTGTAGAGCAGCCGCGTCCGTCCGGTGATCGCCGCGGCGTAGCCGTCGATGCCGCCGCTGACGAACGTCGTCTCGACGCCGAACCGCCGGAGCGTGCCGGTCAGCTGGGTGACCGTGCCGCCGTAGAGGCCGCTCGCGGACACGATGTGGTCGCCCGCCTCGGTGAGCGCGCTGAAGGTGAGGAACTCCGCGGCCTGCCCGCTCGCGGTGGCGACGCCGCCGATGGCGCCTTCGAGGCTGGCGATCCGCTCCTCGAACGCGGCGACGGTCGGGTTCCCGATGCGGCTGTAGACGTTGCCGTACTTCTGCAGCGCGAACAGGCTGGCCGCGTCGGCCGCGTCCTCGAAGACGAAGCTCGTGGTCTGGTAGATCGGCACGGCCCGCGCGCCGGTCGCCGGATCGGGGGTGCCGCCCGCGTGCAGGGCGCGGGTGCGGAAGCCCCAGCTGCGTTCGCTCATCGGAGGCCACGGTAACCGCATCGTCCCCCGGATGACACGCCTCCCAGGGCGTGGGCGGGGGTTACGCTCCAGCCCGTGACAGTGCGCTGGAGCGTGACGATCGACTGCGCGGAACCTCGCGTGCTGGCCAGGTTCTGGGCGGTGGCCCTCGGCTACATCGAGCGGCCGCCTCCGGCGGGGTTCGCGAGCTGGGAAGCGTGGTTCGCCGACCACGACGTGCCCGAGGCGGAGTGGGGCGACGGCGCGTACCTCTCCGATCCGGAGGGCGCCCTGCCGAGCCTCAGCTTCCTCAAGGTGCCCGAGTCGAAGATCGCGAAGAACCGTCTCCACCTGGACGTCCAGGCCGGCGGCGGCCGGGACGTGCCGTGGGAGACGCGCTGGGAGCGGGTCGTCGAGGCGGTCGCGCGGCTCACCGCGGCGGGCGCGGCGGTGCTGGACCGGCACGAGCTCGACGGCCGTCCCGACCACTTCGTGATGGCCGATCCGGAGGGCAACGAGTTCTGCGTGCTCTGACGGCTCAGGCCGCCGGGGCGCCACTGTGCCAGGGCAGCACGCGGCCGAACCGGACCAGCTCGCCGTAGGTCGCCGGGTCGAGGCCGGCGAACACCAGGTCCAGCACCGCCCGCGCCGCCTCATCGGGGGTCTGTGCCTGGCTGAAGTCGCTGAACCAGGGGCGTGACGCGCGGGTGTCGACCAGGCCCGGGCAGACCGCGGCGACCAGGGTCCCGGCGGCGACGTCGGCCTCGCGGCGTCCGGCCGCCACCGCGCGCACCGCCGCGACCTGCGCGACCTTGGACGGCGCGTTGATCCACTCCGGCCAGCCCCGCTCCCGCGCGGTTCCGTCGTGGATCGCCGAACGCCAGTCTTCGACCGCCTTCTCGACGTCGTCGAGGGGGACGCCGTCGAACCGCGGTCGCAGCGCCTCGGGCAGGTGGCCGAGGGCGCCGAGCGAGCTGGCGACGACGATCAGCCTGCCGCCCGCCCGCAGGACCGGCCCGAACGACCGGAGCACGGCGTGGGTGCCGCCGTTCGCGACGTCGAGGAAGACGTCGGCCTGCTCAGCCTGCGGGCGGCCCGGGTCGAGCGGGCCGATGGCGTTGGAGAGCACGATGTCCACGGCGCCGAGTTCCCCGGCGAGGCGAGCGACGGCGGCCGGGTCGGAGACGTCGAGGACGCGGCCTTCGACCCGGCTGCGCGTCGCGGGGTCGGCGGTGACGCGGGCGGCGGCGGCCGTGACCCGCCCGGTGTCGCGGCCGGTGAGCAGGACGAGGTCTTCGGGAGCCAGCCGGGCGGCCAGACCGCGGACGAGAGCGAAGCCGAGGCCCTGGTTGGCCCCGGTCACCAAAGCGATGCGTGTCATACCCGCACGCTAAAGTCCGGCGTGGGCATGCGAAAAGCGAGAATCCGGCAAGCCTGGTATGCGTAGTCGTCATGGACTTCGGTGACGTCTCCCTGGTCGCCCTGCGCGTGTTCCGCGAGGTCGCCGAACGCGGCACCCTCACCGCGGCCGCGGCGGCACTGGGTTACACGCAGTCCGCGGTGTCGCGGCAGATGGCGTCGCTCGAGCGAGCGGCGGGGACGCCGGTGCTGGAGCGGCGGCCCGACGGCGTGCGCCTCACCGCCGCCGGGAACGTCGTGCTGCGGCGGGCGATCGCGGTGCTCGACGAGATCGACGCCGCGGGCCGTGAACTGGCGGGGCTGCCCGCCGAAGCCGGGACGGTGCGGCTGGGCTGGTACCCCAGCGCGGGCGCGGTGCTCGTGCCGCGCGCGGTCGCCGAGCTGCGGCGCACGCACCCCGCCGTCACCGTCGTCACCCGGGAGGGCACCACGCCGGTCCTCGTCCGGGCGCTGCGCGCGGGCACGGTCGATCTGGCCGTGCTCGGTTCGGCCCCGCCGTTCCGGCCGCCGGACGCCGAGACGCCGGCGCTGCGGGTGGAGACGCTCGCCGAACGCAGCCTCTGCCTCGCGGTGCCCGCCGGTCACCCGCTGGCCGGTGCCGGCGAGGCCGACGTGGCGGACCTGCGTGGGCAGCGCTGGATCGCCGGGCCGTCGGCGGAGGAGGCCACCCTGATGGGCGTGTGGCCCGGGCTCGACGAGCGGCCCGAGATCGCCCACACCGCCCGCGACTGGCTGGCCAAGCTGCGCCTGGTCGCCGCCGGGTGCGGGCTGACCACGTTGCCCGCGTCGCTGGCCGAGGCGGTTCCGCCGGGAGTGCGGGTGGTGGCGGTGCGCGGCGGGCCGTCGGAACGGCGGCGCGTGGTGCTCGCGCGGCTGCCGGGACCGGTGCCCGAACCCGTGGCGCTGCTGTCCGCCGCCCTGCGCCGGGCGGCGGATGACTGAGATCACTTCCGTTCCGGTCACATCCGCGGCCGCCGCGGGGTCTACTGCTACGACTGGCGGGCGGAAGGAACGGGACACAGTGGACGCGCTGACCGAGCGGTTCGAGCGGGAGCGGCCGCGGCTGCGGGCGGTCGCCTACCGGATGCTGGGTTCGGCGAGCGAAGCCGACGACGCCGTCCAGGAGGCCTGGCTGCGGTTCCACCGCGCCGGCGCCGGCGAGATCGAGAACGTCGGCGCGTGGCTGACGACCGTGGTCGCCCGGCTGTGCCTTTCCCTGCTCCGCACGCGCCGCAACCACCGCGAGGAGCCCCTGGACGGGCGGCCCGAGCCGGACGACGACCGCCGCGACCCCGGCCAGGAGGCCGAGCTGGCCGACTCGGTCGGGCAGGCGCTGCTGGTGGTGCTCGACGCGCTGGGGCCGGCCGAGCGGGTCGCGTTCGTGCTGCACGACATGTTCGCGGTGCCGTTCGACGAGATCGCGCCGGTGATCGGCAAGACCCCGGCCGCGGCCCGGCAGCTCGCGAGCCGCGCCCGCCGCCGCGTCAAGGGCGGTGCGGCACCGGACGCGGACCTGCCCCGGCGGCGCAAGGTCGTCGAAGCGTTCCTGGCCGCGTCACGCTGCGGCGACTTCGAAGCGCTGCTCGCCCTGCTGGACCCGGACGTGGTGCTGCACGCCGACCGGTTCGTCGGCCCGAGCCCGGCCCCGATCGTGCTGCGCGGCGTCGAGAGCGTGCGCCGCGGCGCGATCCTGGCGTCCGAGCGGGCCCGCGTGAGCGAACTGGCCCTGGTCGACGGCGCACCGGGCCTGCTCATGGTCCGCGAGGGGCGGCTGGCGGTGGTCCTGGCGTTCCAGGTCGACGGCGACCGCATCACGGGCATCGAGGTGATCGCGAACCCGGAGCGGCTCGCGGCGTTGGAGCTGGCGGTTCTTTAGCCCAGGGCGGCCCTCAGGCGGGCTTCGCGCTCGGCGGGTGTTTGACGCGGGCAGCTCACGCACTTGGGGTTGCCGACTTCGTAGATCAGGCAGCAGGAGGCACGGCGTACGGCGGGGGTGCGGCCGACGCGCACGAAGCGGGGTTTCGGCAAGCCGAGGTCGATCGCGGCGACGAGGGGTTCGGCGAGGGCCATCGCGCGCTCCGGATCGGGGGTCCACAGCAGCCGGTTGCCGAGGGAGTCGGTGGCGATCGCGCCCAGCGCGCGCTCCCGTGCCCCGCTGACGGCGGCGATGGTGGCGATCGCGGTGCCGAGGGCGGCGCGGAGGGCGGCGCCCAGCTCGGGGAGGCCACCGGCGAGCGGACGAGTGGACCGGGCGCCGAGGAACCGCCCGTCGGCGACGAGATCGAGTTCCATGGCGTCCAGCGACGGGTCGACCGGTCGTCCCGCCACCAGGCTCTCCGCCGCCGGCGCCACCAGCACCGACGACAGCGAGTACCACCAGATCGTCCCCAGCACCTCAGGCGCGGCGCAGCCGTAGAGCTTCGCCGCGCCGCCGATGCGGGCCCGCACCCACTCCGCGTCCGCGAGCCGGGTCGCGGGGGCCGTCCAGTCGGGCTTCACCGGTCCAGCCTTCCAGACTCGGCGCCGCCGGTCGGATCGTGCCGTGAATGGCACATTGAGGGACTCTATGTCCGTCAATGTGCCATTCACGGCCCGCGGGAAAAGTTCAGCGGCGCCGGTAGGCCGACACCGTGAACGACACCGTGACGACCTGCGCCTCGTGCAGCGCGTCCAGGCGCTCCCGGCGGCCGCCGCGATCGAGGTGGAACGCGGCCGGGCCCATCTCGACCGCCTGGCGCACCTGCCGCGGCGTCAGCTCCACCGCGCGCCGGACCTCCGTGCGGTCCGTGCGCGTGAAGTACTCGCCAAGAGTGCCGTCCAGCCGCTCGTCCTTGCGCTCGTCGACGGCGAGCACCAGGTCGCCCAGCTCGCGGAGGTGGTCCGGGGCCGGGGCCGCCACGACCAGCAGGCCGCCGGGCCGCAGGACGCGGTGGAACTCCGGCCCGTTGCGCGGCGCGAAGACGTTCAGCACGACCGATGCCACGCCGTCGCCCACCGGCCACGGCTCCCACAGGTTCCACACCGCCGCGCCCAGCCGCGGGTGCGCCCGGGCCGCGCGGCGCAACGCCACCGCCGAGACGTCCAGCGCGAGCCCGTAGGGCGCCGGAGCCGCGTCCAGCACCCGCGCGAGGTAGTACCCCGTGCCCGCGCCCGCGTCGATGACCAGGCCGTCGGCCTCCGCGCACACGCGGGCCAGCTCGTCCGCCAGCGGCCCGTAGGCACCCGACGCCAGGAAGTCCGCGCGCGCCGCGACCATCGGCGCGGTGTCCGCCGTCCCGGCCGGGATTCGCGCGTGCAACAAGTTCACGTAACCCTGGCGCGCTAGATCGAAAGAGTGGCTGTTCGCGCAACGCAGGGTGCGCCCCGCTAGCCCGATCGGGTCACCGCAGACCGAACATCGCAGGGCGTCGATGACCCGGGGTGGCAGTGGGTCATTCCCGGGGTCAGTCGGTGTCATGGGGATATTCGACCACGACGTTTCACAACCGGACACTCCACCACGGGTCCTGGGAAACCTGCCCGTAACAACCGGGCGCGGACAGTTCACGCGGGCGAAACCTCGCGAGCCGCCCCGTGAAACACCGCGAGCCAAAACTGCCATCGCACCAACCCAGGGCACGGGAGGACGATGTGCTGAACGCAGGAGACACCGCATGGGTACTGGCCAGCGCCGCGCTGGTCATGCTCATGACCCCAGGACTGGCGTTCTTCTATGGCGGCATGGTCCGCGCGAAGAGCGTCTTGAACATGCTGATGATGAACTTCATCGCGCTGGCCGTCGTGGGGGTGCTGTGGGCCCTGTACGGCTTCTCGATGTCCTTCGGCGACGACGCCTTCGGAGGTTTCGTCGGTAACTTCCACTTCGCCGGCCTCGAGAACACCTTCGGGAAGCTCGCCGGCTTCGCGGTCGCCGCCACCAGTTCGAGCCCGGCGGTCGCCTGGCCCGGTTCGGACGCGCTGCCGGTGCTCGCGTTCGTCATGTTCCAGCTGATGTTCGCGATCATCACCCCCGCGCTGATCTCCGGCGCCATCGCCGACCGCGCGAAGTTCTGGGGCTGGACGCTGTTCGTCGTCGTCTGGGTGACGGTCGTGTACTTCCCGGTCGCGCACTGGGTGTTCTCGTTCAACGGCTTCGTCGGCGAGAACGCCGTCGGCGGCTGGATCGCCAACAACCTCAAGGCACTCGACTTCGCCGGTGGTACCGCGGTCCACATCAACGCCGGTGCCGCGGGCCTCGCCCTCGCCATCGTGCTCGGCAAGCGCAAGGGCTGGCCGAAGGACACCGGCCGCCCGCACAACGTGCCGTTCGTGCTGCTCGGCGCGTCCCTGCTGTGGTTCGGCTGGTACGGCTTCAACGCCGGCTCGGCGCTGGCCGCCAACGACCTCGCCGCCGTCGCGTTCACCAACACCACCGTCGCCACTGCCGCAGCGGTTCTGGGCTGGCTGATCGTGGAGCAGCTCAAGTTCGGCAAGCCGACCACCCTCGGCGCGGCTTCCGGCGCGGTCGCCGGCCTGGTCGCCATCACCCCGGCGTGTGGTTTCGTGAGCCCGCTCGGGGCCATCGCGATCGGGCTCGTCGCCGGTGTGCTCTGCGCGCTCGCCATCTCGCTCAAGTTCAAGTTCGGCTTCGACGACTCGCTCGACGTCGTGGGCGTCCACCTGGTCGGCGGCATCGTCGGCACCCTGCTGATCGGCTTCTTCGGCACCACCAGCGTCAACTCCCTCGGCGCCGACGGCCTGTTCTACGGCGGCGGGTTCACCCAGCTGGGGCGTCAGGCCGCGGCCGCCGGTGCGGTGCTCGCGTACTCGTTCGTGCTGTCCTTCATCATCGGCTTCGTGATCAAGAAGGCCGGCGGCTTCCGCGTCAGCACCGAGGACGAGATCAGCGGCATCGACGAGGCCCAGCACGCGGAGAGCGCGTATGACTTCACCGGGTCCAGCGGCGGCATCGGCCAGCCGACGACGATCCCGGTCAAGTCCGCCACCGGCAACGCGAAACTCGAGGAGAGCAAGGCATGAAGCTCATCACGGCGATTGTGAAGCCGTTCACGCTCGACGATGTCCGCGCCGCGCTGGAGCAGCTGGGCGTGCTGGGCATGACGGTCAGCGAGGTCCAGGGCTACGGCAGGCAGAAGGGCCACACCGAGGTCTACCGCGGTGCGGAGTACTCGGTGGACTTCGTGGCCAAGCTGAAGATCGAGGTCGTCACCGACGACACCAACGTGGAGAAGGTGCTCGACGCCGTCACCACGGCCGCGCACACCGGCAAGATCGGTGACGGCAAGATCTGGGTGACGCCGGTGGAGACCGTCATCCGGGTACGGACGGGTGAGCGCGGCACGGACGCGCTATAGGCGTCTGGGATGGCCGACGGGGGCGAACTGAACAAGGCCACCGAGCGATTGCTCGAGGGCAGGCACGGGAGGCTGGGGGCGTCCGCACTGCGGGCGGCCCTGGTCGACCTCTACGAGTTCTGGCTGGGCAGGGGAGCCTCGGCGGCCGGCGTCGACACCGCGGAACCGGGTGTCGCGCTGGTCGCCGTGGGCGGGCTCGGCCGCCGGGAGCTGGTGCCGTTCTCCGATCTCGACCTGCTGCTGGTGCACAACGGCAACAGCGGCGTCGGTGAGATCGCGGACGCGCTCTGGTATCCCTTGTGGGACGCGAAAGTCGGGCTGGACCATTCGGTCCGCACGCCCGGCGAAGCACTGAAGGTCGCTTCGGAGGACCTTCGCGTGGCCATGGGGCTGCTCGATGCCCGGCACCTCGCCGGCGACGCCGAGCTGAGCGGCCGCCTGGTCGCGGCGGCGCGCGACCAGTGGCGCCGTACCGGGCGCAAGCTGATCCCGGACATGACGGCGTCGGTCCGGCAGCGCTGGGCCCGCAGCGGGGAGATCGCGCAGTCCGCCGAACCGGACCTCAAGCACGGCCGGGGCGGGCTGCGGGACTTCGCCGTCCTGGAGGCGCTGGCCGCGGCGCAGCTCACCGCGCGTCCGGGTGAGGAGCTCCTGGAAGCGAAGGAGCTCCTGCTCGACGTCCGCACCGAGCTGCGGCGCGAAATCCGGCGTGAACGGGACGTCCTGTCCGCGCCGGAGGCCGAGCTGGTCGCCGCCGAACTGGGCTTCGGCGACCGGTTCACCTTGGCCCGCAAGCTTTCCGGGGCGGGCCGCACGATCGCCTACGCGCTCGACGTCGCGCTCCGGTCCACTGTGGATCCGCCGAAGACGCGCTTCGGGCGGCGCCCGGCCCGGACGCCGCTCGCCGAAAACGTGGTGCTGCACGGCAACGAGGTCGCGCTGGCCCGCGACGCCGTCCCGGCGAAGGATCCGGCGTTGCTGCTGCGGGTCGCCGCGGCGTCGGCGCGGACCGGCAAGCCGATCGCGCTCGGCACGCTCAAGGCACTGGCGGAATCGGCGCCTGAGCTGCGCGCGCCGTGGCCGGCGGAGGCGTTGAACGCCCTCGTGGAGCTGCTGGGCGCGGGCGAGGGCCTGGTCGACGCGGTCGAGTCGCTCGACCGGACCGGGCTGTGGGCGCGGCTGTTCCCCGAGTGGGGCGCGGTCCGCGACCTGCCGCCGCGCTCGCCGGTGCACCAGTGGACGGTCGACCGGCACCTCGTGCGCACCTGCGTCGAGGCCGCCAAGCTGACCACCACGGTGCCGCGGCCGGACCTGCTGCTGATCGGCGCGCTGCTGCACGACATCGGCAAGGGCCGCGACGCCGACCACTCGGAGCTGGGCGCCAAGATCTCCGCGCAGGTCGCGACCCGGCTGGGCCTGAGCCCGGCCGACGCCGCGACGGTGTCGGCGATGGTCCGCCACCACCTGCTGCTGCCGCACACCGCGACGCGGCGCGACATCAGCGAACCGGCCACGGTGGCGCGGGTGGTGAAGACCCTGGACAGCGACATCGTCCTGGTCGAGCTGCTGCACGCGCTGACGCAGGCCGACTCGCTGGCCACCGGCCCCGGCGTCTGGACGGACTGGAAGGCCCGGCTGCTCGCCGAGCTCGCCTCCGGCTGCGAAGAAGTCTTGCGCGGCAAGGGGTTCACCGCGCCGGAGCCGATGGACGACGAACAGCGCGAGCTCGTCGCCCAGGCCGTGGCGTCGGGCAACGGCGAGATCCGGATCAGCTCGCACGGCAAGGTCGTCACGGTCCTGCTGGCCGTCCCGGCCCGCGCGGAGCTGCTGGCTCCCGCGGCCGGCGTGCTGGCGCTGAACTCGATGGAGGTGCACTCGGCGGTCCTGCGCGGCCACGACGGCGGCCGCGCGGGGGTGTTCACGGCGTCACCGAAGTTCGGCTCGCTGCCGGACGCGACGCTGCTGCGCGAGCAGTTCGCCCGCGCGGTCGCGGGCACCCTCCCGCTCACCCAGCGCCTGGCGGCGAAGGAACGTGACTACAGCTCGCCGGCCGCGGCCCCGGTCGCCCCGAAGATCCTCTGGTTCGACGACGAGACGACCGGCCCCGAAACGGTGGTCCTCGAACTGCGCGCCGCCGACCGCATCGGCCTGCTGTTCCGGGTGGCGGGGGCGTTGCGCCGCTGCGACGCGGAGGTCCGCTGGGCCAAGGTCTCGACACTGGGCGGTGCGGTGGTGGACTCGTTCGCGGTGACCCCGCGCAGCGGCCGCATCGAGCCGGGCTGGCGCCGCGAGGTGGAGCAGGCGGTCCTGGCCGCGGCTTCCTGACCCAAAGCCGTGAATGGCACATTGAGGGACTCTAAGTCTCTCAATGTGCCATTCACGGCTTTTCGGGGGCGGGCAGGCCGAACCAGCGGTGGAGCGCGTCTTCCAGGCCGGGGCCGCCGTGCCAGGCCACGTAGCCATCGGGCCGGACGAGCCGAGGTGCCGCCCCCAGCCGGCCCTCGACCCGTCCGGCCCACCCCGCCGGCACGGTCGCGCCGACCAGCACCGCGCGGCCGTCGGGAGCGGCCGGGACGCCGGTCGCGCGGCCGGTGGTGCCGGGGTAGGTGATCCCGAGTCCCGAAAGCTCCATGGCGACGGCGCGCCGGGCCTCGGGGACGGCCAGCAGCTCGGTGAAGACCGCCCGGACGGCCGCCGCGTCCGGGTCGGGCACGCCGAGCACCGCCTGCGCGCGGGTGCTGACCAGCACGCGCGCCGCGATCGGGTGGCGTTCGTCGTGGTAGCTGTCGAGCAAGCCGTCCGGTGCGGTGCCGCGGATCGTCGCCGCCAGCTTCCAGCCGAGGTTCACCGCGTCCTGCAGCCCGAGGTTGAGTCCCTGGCCGCCGACCGGCAGGTGGATGTGCGCGGCGTCGCCCGCGAACAGCACGCGGCCGTGGCGGTAGCGCTCCAGCTGCCGGGAGGCGTCGCCGAACCGCGACGCCCAGAGCACCTCTCCCACGAGAATCCCCGGTCCGTGCGCGGCGGTCAGGGCCCGCTGCACTTCGCCGGCCGTGACCGGCTCGTCGCGGCCCAGCCGTTGCTGCTCCTCGCCGAAGACGACCGTGCGGAAGCGGCCGCCGGACAGCGGCAGGAGGTACCCCGAGCCCTGGGACGGCAGCTGCCAGCCGTCGGCCACGCCGGCGGGTTTGGCGGAAAGCGTGACGTCGGCGACGACCAGCGAGACCCGCGCCGAGGTGCCGGGGAACGCGGCGCCCAGCAGCGTCCGGACCGTGCTGTGCCCGCCGTCGGCGGCGACCAGCCACCCGGCCCGGTGCGTCCGCCTGCCCGCGGTGACCGTGACGCCCTCGTCGTCCTGCGAGACGGCGGTGACGGCGGCGTCGCGCACCACCGGCGTGCGCAGCCGCGCCTCGATCGCCGCCGCGACGTGCGCCTGTTCCACGCCGAGCTGGTACGGGAAGCGCGTCGGCAGGTCGGCGTAGCCGATCGGGAGGCCCGAGAAGTGCCCGGCGGGCAGCTTCGCCTGCACGGACGGCTCGATCGCCGGGAGCAGGCCGCGGTCGGCCAGGACCTCCACCGACCGGGGCTGCAGGGCGAGGGCCTTCGACTGCGTGGCCTGCTCCGCGTCGCGCTCCAGGACCAGCACGTCGAGCCCGGCGCGTTCCAGTTCGAACGCGGTCAGCAGGCCGGTGGGGCCCGCCCCCGCGACCACGACGTCAGGCATCGAGGTTCTCCTTGCGGATGTACCAGACGTGCCAGGCGATCAGCACGGCCAGCGAGCCGAACCACGCCACGTTGGTGACCAGCGCGATGAGGTCGATCGGCAGTGTGTAGACGAGCACGATGTGCAGCACCGCGCCGGCCAGCAGCACCGCGCCCCAGGCGGCCGTGTTGATCCGCAGGCCGCGCCGGAACCGGGCGTCGCTCTCCCAGCGGCCCGCCCACGCGGCCGCCCCGTCGGCACCGCGCTTGACCTCGGCGATCGTGCGGCCCAGCGTCAGCTGCGCCGGGTGGCCGACGAACACCGAGACCAGCATCCACGCGCCGAACACACCGCCCAGCGCCGCGGTCCACCCTTCGCGGATCACCAGCGTGCGCGGGTCGTCCGAGAGCAGGCCGAGCACGACCGACAGCACCAGGACGCTCAGCGTGACGAGCGCGACGAGGTCGATCCTGCGGTTGCGGACGATGGTCCACAGCACGTACGGCGCGGCCACCAGGACGCCGGCCATCAGCGCCCACCACTGGCTCACGCCCGCGGCGCGCAGGCCGTAGAACAACGCCATCGGCACGACCACCTCGAACACGACGGCCAGCACGTTGGCGCGGACGAGCCGGCGCAGGCCGGCGTCGGGTTCGGTCTTCGCTTCGGTCATCATTTCGATCCCCCGGTGGCTTCGGGTGCGGTCGCCCGCACGTACAGGTCGGCGAGCTCGCGGCCGAGGCGTGCGAGCTCGGTGGGTCCGGTCCCGGCGGCGGCCGCGGTCGCGACCACGGCGTCGAGACCGGCGGTGAAGGAGAGTGCCGCGGTCCGGGCGTCGAAGGAGCCGAAGACGCCGGCGGCCTGCCCGGTGCGGAAGTGCTCTTCGAACAGCGCGAGCCGCCCGTTGACCGCAGCGCTCTGCGAGCCCGCGTTCTTCACGAGGTCGATCAGGGCCCGGACCTCGGCCGAGTGCTCGCCGACGAGTTCGACGTTCGCTTCGACGTAGGCGCGCAGCTGCGCGACGTGGCCGGCGGCGGCGTCGATGCGCGGCTGCATGAACGCCCCGGTGACCTCTTCGATCTCGGTGACGCAGGCGGCGACGAGGTCGTCCTTGCCAGCGAAGTGGTAGCTGATCATCCCGGTGCTCGACAGGCCGGCGTGCTTCGCGATCCGGCTGAACGACGCCTTGAGGTAGCCGGCTTCGGCGATCACTTCGATCGCCGCCCGCACGATCTGGGCTCGCCGGCCGGACTCGGTGAACGTTCTTGCTCGCATGAGCAAAATTTAGCTCGGCCGAGCAAATTTGACAAGTTGCCTGGTCAGGGCGAAGTTTCCGGGAGGATCAGGCGGTCGCGGTGCCGTCGACCACCTGGTTGCGGCCCGCGTCCTTGGCCCGGTACAGGGCCCGGTCGGCGGCCTGCAGCAGCCGGTCGACGGCCGTGCCGCCGTCGGGGTAGGTCGCCACCCCGATCGAAGCCGAGAGACCCTCGATGACGCGGACCTCGCGGCCGTCGGAGTACTCCACCTTCAGCACCTCGATCGCCGACCGGATGCGCTCGGCCACCGCCAGCACCGCCGCCGGGCCGATGTCGGGGAGCAGGACCACGAACTCCTCGCCGCCGAAGCGCCCGACCGAGTCGTAGTCGCGGACCGCGCTCTTGATCGCCGCCGCGACCGCGCGCAGCACCTCGTCGCCCGCCAGGTGACCGTGCTCGTCGTTGATCAGCTTGAAGTGGTCCAGGTCGATCATCAGCACGCCGAACGTGCTCCGCGTGGCGCGCTGCGCCCTCGCCAGTTCGCGCGAAGCGAGCAGATGCCACCCGGTCGTGTTGAACAGGCCGGTCTTCTCGTCGGTCGTCGCGGCGATCTCCAGCTGCTTGATCAGCACCGCGCGGTGCAGCACCAGCAGCGGCGGCAGGATCGCGACGGCGAGCGCGGGCAGCGTCGCCAGCGCCAGCGCCGTGAGCATGCCCAGGCAGAGCGTCGCGGCTTCGAGGAGGTTGTCGCCGAGACCGCCGAAGAGCTCTTTGACCGAGCGTGTCGTGATCGTCAGCGCCGGGATGATCGTGATCGCCGCGACGACGAAGTACGTCAGCGCGGCGAGCGCGACGGCCGCGACGCCACGTCCGCCCGACGTCAGCGCGGTCGCCATGTCGCCGACGCCGAGCCGCGCGAGCACGAAGGCCGCCGAATAGCAGGTGAGGACGACCAGGGTCGCGTTGAGGATCGTGCGGAACGGCGGAACCTGACGCAGCCGGTACCAGCTGCGGGCGGCCAGGTGCGCGTAGAGGACGGCGACGAGCACGGCGACGAGCGCCGGGGGCAGCAGCAGGACGCCGGCGAACGTCCACACCGACGTCATGTTGATGTACGGGGGACCGTGGACGCGCCGGCGCATCCGCTCGACCTCGCGGCCCAGCTCGGCCTGCGCGATGCCCAGCGCCACGAGCAAGCCGAGGAGCCCGGCGTCGTGCCATGACGGCGGCGTGGTGATCGACGTCGCCACCGTGGCGGCCGCCGCAATGGTCTCGACGAGGAAGCAGTAGGCGATCAGGGAGCGGCGCCGGCGCCAAAGCGCCCACTCGCGCGGCCTGAACCGAGCAGGGAGCCGCCGGCCGGATTGGCCGGCCGCGGAACCGTTGCCCATACTCACCGCACTGCGCCCCCGCATGGATGCCCGGACATATCCCGAAGGTCGACCAGAAGAATAGTCGACCGCCGGGGCCGAGGACATCAAAACGGCGCCGGATCGAGAAAGGGGGCCGCCATGCGCAACCGTGATTCCTGAAACCGCGAAGATCGGCTGGTGATCCGCCGAAAACCGGACCGGGTGGGGGTCGCTCAGGCGGTCGCGCCGCCGTCGACCACCAGGTCGTGCCCCACGGTGAAAGCCGCTTCGTCCGAAGCGAGCCACAGCACGGCGGCGGCGACTTCGGCGGTGGCGCCCACCCGGCCCAGCGGGATCGCGTCCTTGAGCCGGGCGGCCCGGTCCGCGTCCGTCTCGCCGGGCCGGCGCGACATGTCCGTGTCGGTGGCGCCCGGGCTGACGGCGTTGATGCGGACGCCCTCGGCGATGTGGTCGCGCGCCGCCGCCCTGGTCAGGGCGCTCACCGCCGCCTTCGACGCCGCGTAGGCCGCCAGGCGCGGGAGCCTGCCGTGCGCGCCGATGTTCGACGCCATGTTGACGATCGCGCCGCCGCCGTGAGCCCGCATGTGCGCGATCTCGTGCTTCAGGCACAGCCAGGTGCCGGTGAGGTTCGTCCCGACGACGGCGTCGAAGACGTCCTCGGCCAGGTCGGCGACCGGCGCGGGTTCGCCGAGGATGCCCGCGTTGTTGAACGCGACGTGCAGTCCGCCGTGCCGCGCGACGACCGTCTCCACCATCCGGGCGACGTCGCCGGAGCCGGTCACGTCGACGGTCACCGCGCTCGCGTCGCCACCGCCGACGCGAGCCGCTGCTCGTCTCGTCCGGCGACGACCACGGTCGCGCCTTCGGCCGCGAACGCCGCCGCCGTCGCCCGGCCGATGCCCGAGCCGCCGCCCGTCACCAGGACGACCTTGCCGGTGAACCTTGCCCCCATGGGTGACCTTCTTTCTGGTCCGATCATTCTTGAATAAGGACGCGCATGGCCTGCGAGACGGCCGCGTGCACCCGGCTCGCCGCGTCGGCGCCCTTGCCCAGGACGCGCAGCCCTTGGAGCACGGTGAGCAGGAACCGCGCCAGCGTCGCCGGGTCGCTCCCGCCGGGGAGCTCGCCCTCGGCCTTGGCGCGTTCCAACGCCATGGTGAGGGCGATTTCGAGAGTGTCCCAGCTGCGTTCCACCAGCCGGGCGACCTCGGGGTCGTGGGGGAGCAGTTCGATCGCCGCGTTGACGACGAAGCAGCCCATCCTCGTTTCGTCGCCGAGGATTTCCGCCACGTACCCGTCGAAGAGCCGGCGCACCGCGGCCACGCCGGACCCCGGCTCCGACAGCTGGGCCACCACCCGCGCGTCGGCTCGCTCCGCGTAGCGCTTCAACGCTGTCACGTAGAGGTCGTGCTTCGTGCCGAAGGTGGCATACAGGCTGGCCTTGGCGATCCCGAGGTGCGTGACGAGGTCGCTGACCGATGTCGCCTCGTACCCCTGGCGCCGGAAGAGCGTGAGGGCGCCGTCGCAGGCTTCGCCGACGTCGAACTCCTTGACCCGGGACATGACCGAAACCCTAGCGTTATCGAGAACGATCGGTCAAATATGTGAGCGGCGGTGTGTCGTGTCCGGTCACGGCGCGTGCGGTGGCACTATGGCTGCTCCGACCGGCCTGAGGGGTGAGTGATGCACGATCGGCTGACGCTGCCGCCGACGGTTGTCGCCACCCACCTGCGGACCTGCGCCGAGGAGCTCGCCGCCGGCCTGCGCTGCGGTGGCCCGGGCGCCACGACCGCCGAGCTCACCGACGTCGTCGCCCAGCTCGTGGCCGGCCAGGAAGCCATCTCCCACGCGCTCGCCGGCCTCGTCGCCCGTATCGAAGGCGGTTCGGACGCGCTCGCCGCCGCCCCGGCGCTGGACGTCCAGGTGGTCAAGGAGGTGCTCCGCGCGGCGGCCATCGCCTCCCGCTGTTCGGCGGAGGCGCTCGACGAGGTCACCCCGTCGTTCGAATGTGTGAGCGAATCCGTCGCGCCTGACACCCGTTTGTAGCTGTCGGTCCGCCGGGGCTGCTGTCTAGCCTGGAACTGCGGAGGTGGCACGGATGCGCGCGGTGTGGACGGGCACGATCGGGTTCGGTGGTTACGCCATTCCGGTGAAGGCGTACAGCGCGACCGAGGAGCGGGAGCTCCCGCTGCGCCAGGTGCACGAAACCGACGGCGGCCGCGTCCGGGTCAAGCGCGTGTGCGAGGTCGACGGCGCCGAGGTGCCGCCCGCGGAGATGGTCCGCGGCTACCCCGTCCCCGGCGGCGACGTCGTCCTGCTGTCCGACCACGAGCTGGCGTCGCTCCCGATGCCGGGCCGCACGATCGCCATCCGCGGGTTCGCGCCGCTCGCCGACGTCGACCCGATCTGGTTCGCGAAGAGCTACTACCTCGAACCCGAACCGCCGGGCACGAAGCCGTACGTGCTCTTCAGCGAGGCACTCCAGCAGTCGGGGCGGATCGCGCTGGTCGCCGTCGCACTGCGCCGCCGCGAGACGCTGGGCGCGTTGCGCGTGCGCGACCAGGTGCTCGTGCTGGAGACGATGCTGTGGCCGGACGAGGTGCGCACGCCGGACTTCCCGTTCCGGCACGCCGACGTCGACATCCGGCCGGGCGAGCTGCGGCGGGCGGTGCAGCTCGTCGAGGAGCTGACCGGCGAGTTCGACCCCGGCCGCTACCCGGACCGGTACCGCGAAGCGTTCGAAGCGCTGGTCCAGGCGAAGATCGACGGGGAAGAGGTCGTCCAGCCGACGGCCGCCGAGCAGGCCGAAGGCGTCACGCGGCTGCTGGCGGCGTTGCAGGAGAGCGCCGCCGAAGCCGAAGACGCGCGCAACGCGTCCGTCGCCAAGGCCAAGGCCGCCGCGTCGAGGGCGGCGAAGGCGCGTACGACGGCGAAGCGGGCTGCGACGCGCAGCCGTGGGCGGACGAAGACGTCCGGCTGAGTATTACTACCCACGGGTAATTGAGGGTTCTCCCACTGCTGGCCAGGGGTGTGGCGCGGCAGACTTCGTTCTGCCAGCGGGTACCGGACCGCTGGTGAGGGGGGAAGTCCGGACGGCCCCTGGGGAGGTGAGCCGTCCTGGCACCAGGGTTCCGGGGCGGGCCGGCGGAGGAGCGGCCCGTTCCGGAACCCGCGCCGCATCGCGGGGAGGCGGTGCGGAAGGGGCGTCTTGAAGGCTGCCGCGGAGGGATCGAGGGGTCTCCGCGGCAGCCTTCAGGCGTCCGGACGTCATGAACGACTCGTTCCTGTCGCCGGACGAGGTGAACGACTCGTTCATGACATCGGCGGCCCGGACTCAGGCGTCCGCGACCCGGAGCAGCAGGTCGGCGGCCAGCCTGAGCAGCTGCCGCTCGGTCGGCGAGAGCGCCGACTCCAGCGAACCCGCCAGCCAGCGCTCGCGCTGCACGCTGTATTCGCGCAGCACTGCCAGGCCTTCGGGGGTGATGCTGACCCGGGAGCGGCGGCCGTCGCCGGGGTCGGGCGTGCGCGTGACCAGCCCGCGCCCGGTGAGCGACGCCAGGATCCGCGTCAGGGACTGCGGCTGCAGCCGTTCCGCCGTGGCCAGCTCGGTCGGCGTCTGCGTGCCCGCCCGGTAGAGCCGGCTCAGCACCGCGAGCACCGCCGGGCCGGGGCTGCCCTGGCCGGCCTCGGCCCGCATCCGCCAGCTCACCCGCCCGACGCCTTCGCGCACCCGCCGGGCCAGGTCCGCCAGCTCGGGGTCCGCGCTGACCGGTGCGGCGACGTCGGGTTCGGAGTGCATGGCCCCCAGATTACTGATCCGGCCAAAAGTAGGCCGACCCCCCACACAGCACGTAACCGTTGCTACGAAGCCATTCGGCCGTGGCTGTGGTCGGATTAGTAATGATCGGCACCGTAGGCGGTTCCGCTGACCAGCCGGGCATAACGCCCGTCGCGCGCCAGCAGCTCCTCGTGCGTCCCGCGCTCGGCGATCCGGCCCTCGTGCAGCACCACGATCTGGTCCGCGTGCTCCACAGTGGACAGCCGGTGCGCGATCGTCAGGGTCGTGCGGCCCGCGGCGAGCCGGTCGAGCTCGGCCTGCACCGAACGTTCCGTGCGCGTGTCGAGCGCGCTGGTCGCTTCGTCGAGGATGAGCACCGGCGGGTTGCGCAGCAGGATCCGCGCGATCGCCATCCGCTGCTTCTCGCCGCCGGAGAACCGGTAACCCCGCTGGCCGACGACGGTGTCGTAGCCCTCGGGCAGCCCGGCGAGGGTGTCGTGGATGTGCGCGGCCTTCGCGGCGGCCTCGATCTCCTCGTCGGTCGCGTCCGGCTTCGCGAAGCGCAGGTTCTCCCGGACGGTGTCGTGGAAGAGGTACGTCTCCTGCGACACCATCCCGACGCCGGCGGCGAGCGAGGCGAGGGTGACGTCCCGGACGTCGACGCCGTCGATCTTCACCGACCCTTCGCTCGCTTCGTACAGCCGCGCCACCAGATACGCGAGCGTCGTCTTGCCCGAGCCGGTCGAGCCGACGAGGGCCGTCGTGGTCCCGGCGGGCACGTCGAGGTCGATCTCGCGAAGCGTCAGCGGCCCGTCTTCGTCGTAGCGGAAGGAGACGCCTCGCATCGAGACGTCGCCGCGGCGCACCTCCAGCACTCGCGCTCCCGGCTTGTCCGCGATCTCCACCGGCAGGTCGAGCACTTCGAAGATGCGGCCGAACAGCGCCTTCGACGTCGCCACGTTCTGCCCGATCGTCTGCATCGCGGTGGCCGGCGCGACCAGCCGGTTCAGCATGCTGGTGAAGGCCACCACGGTGCCGAGCGAGATCGGCGACGCGCCGCCCGCGAGCGCCAGCCCGGCGATCCAGTAGACCAGCGCCGGGATCACGGTGAGGCTCATCGCCCGCGACGCGGTCTGCCACCGCCCGGCCAGCGCGGCGGCCCGTTCCAGCGACGCGATCTCCCGTGACTCCGCGCCGAAGCGTTCGCGCATCGCGCGTTCGTTGCCCATCGTCTTGGCGAGCAGGACGCCGGTGACCGACAGGGACTCCTCGACCATCGTCGTCAGCCGGGCCATCCGCCGGGTCCGGCCGCGGGCCAGGTTCCGCCGCTTCTTGCCCAGCCGCAGCGTGAACAGCAGGAACAGCGGGACGGCGACCAGCGAGAGCGCCGCGAGCTGCCAGTCGAGCAGGACCAGCGCCACCGTGATGGCGATCGTCGTGGTCGCGTTCTGCACCACCGACCCGGCGGTCGTGGTGATCACGTTGTCGACGCCGCCGATGTCGTTGAAGACCCGCGAGAGCACTTCGCCGCTCTTCGTCCGCGTGAAGAAGCCGAGCGACATCCGCTGCAGGTGGCCGTAGACCGAGACGCGCAGCTCGTTCATGACCCGCTGCCCGATGGTGTTGGACAACCCGGTCGTGGCGACGCCGAGGGAACCGCTGCCGGCCGCGCAGACGATCATCCCGGCGGCCAGCAGGCTGATCAGCAGCGTGTTCCGGTGGGGCAGGGCGTCGTCGAGGATCTCGCGCAGCAGGAACGGCGAGACGACGCCGAGGCCGGCCTGCAGGACGATCAGCGCGAACAGCGCGGTCATGGGCCCGCGGTGCGGGCGGAACAGGCCGGCGATCCGCCGCAGCGGGACCGGCTCGTCGGCGTCGGTGGCCGGTTCGGCGAGCGACGGCCGGGGTTTGGTCGCGGAAGTCATACACGCATGTTTACCGAATCTCGCGGGTCTGACCACTGATTTTCGAATTTTGACCAGGCTTTACCCGGTGGATCGCGCGCTTAGTAGTACACCTATGTGTACTAATCGCGTGCGCGACTTTTGCATACCCGCGAGGCGGGGGACCCGGAGCGACTACCCTTGACAAAGCCGGCCGAGTCCGGCGCGCCACCATCGACCCAGCTGGAGCGTGCACACCCGTGTTCGACACCCTCTCCGATCGGCTCACCGCCGCCCTGCAGACGCTCACGCGCAAGGGCAAGCTGTCCGACGCCGACATCGACGCCACCGCGCGCGAGATCCGCATCGCGCTGCTGGAGGCCGACGTGGCCCTCGGCGTGGTCAAGACCTTCATCGCGAGGATCAAGGAACGGGCGAAGGGCGCCGAGGTCTCGCAGGCGCTCAACCCCGCGCAGCAGGTCATCAAGATCGTCAACGAGGAGCTCGTCGGCATCCTCGGCGGCGAGACGCGCCGGCTCAGCCTGGCCAAGACGCCGCCGACCGTGATCATGCTCGCCGGTCTGCAAGGTGCCGGTAAGACGACGCTCGCCGGCAAGCTCGCGCTGTGGCTGAAGAAGCAGGGCCACGCGCCGATGCTGGTCGCCTGCGACCTCCAGCGCCCGAACGCCGTCACGCAGCTGCAGGTCGTCGGCGAGCGAGCCGGGGTCACAGTCTTCGCTCCACATCCGGGCGCGACAGCGACCGGTGCATCAGCACAGCCCGGCAACGGCGTCGGCGACCCGGTCGACGTCGCCCGCCGCGCCATCGCCGAGGCCAAGCACGCGCAGCACGACGTCGTCGTGGTCGACACCGCGGGCCGCCTGGGTGTCGACGAAGAGCTGATGAAGCAGGCCGCCGACATCCGCGACGCGGTCGAGCCGGACGAGGTCCTGTTCGTCGTCGACGCGATGATCGGCCAGGACGCCGTGACGACGGCCGAGGCGTTCCGCGACGGCGTCGGCTTCACCGGCGTCGTGCTGACCAAGCTCGACGGCGACGCCCGCGGTGGTGCCGCGCTGAGCGTCCGCGAGGTCACCGGCCAGCCGATCCTGTTCGCCTCCAACGGCGAGAAGCTCGAGGACTTCGACACCTTCCACCCGGACCGGATGGCGTCACGGATCCTCGGCATGGGTGACGTGCTCACCCTGATCGAGCACGCCGAGCAGGCCTTCGACCAGCAGCAGGCAGAGAAGGCCGCGGAGAAGCTGTCGAGCGGCCAGCTCACCCTGGAGGACTTCCTCGAGCAGATGCTGGCGGTCCGCAAGATGGGCCCGATCGGCAACCTGCTCGGCATGCTCCCTGGCGCGGGCCAGATGAAGGACCAGCTGGCCCAGGTCGACGACAAGCACCTGGACCGGCTGCAGGCGATCATCCGCGGCATGACGCCTGCCGAGCGCGCGGACCCGAAGATGATCAACGGTTCGCGCCGGCTGCGCATCGCCAACGGCTCCGGCGTCACCGTCCGCGAGGTTAACGACCTGGTCAACCGGTTCTTCGAAGCCCGCAAGATGATGGCTCAGATGGCGGGCCGGTTCGGCTTCGGCGGCGGGGGCGGCTCGAAGTCCCGCAAGGGCAAGAAGGGCAAGAAGGGCGGGCGCGGCCCGACGCAGCCCAAGGTCCGCGGCGCACTCCCTGGAGGTTTCAGCCCGGGCGGCATGCCGATGCTGCCTCCCGGCGGGCAGCTGCCCGGCGGGATGCCCGACCTGTCGCAGCTCGGCGGCATGAACGAAGTCCCGGGCTTCGACCCGACGAAGTTCAAGCTGCCGAAGAACCCCAAGGACAATTGAGCACCGCGCTCCACGCCGCCGGGGTGATCCTGCCCGGCGGCGAGCCGGGGGAACTGTGGATCACCGGCGGCCGGATCTCGTTCGAGCCGGTGCCTGGCGCCGAGACGCTCGGCCGGGACGTCTTCCTCGTGCCCGGCCTGGTCGACGCGCACTGTCACCCCGGCATCGGCGTCGGCGGCCCCGTCTCGCTGGAGGAAGCGGCCGCGCAAGCCGTGGCCGACCGTGACGCGGGCACCCTGCTGATCCGCGACTGCGGCCTGCCGATCGACGTCCGGCCGCTGCAGCGGCGGGCCGACCCGCCGGCGATCATCCGCTCCGGGCGGCACCTCGCCCTGGCCAAGCGCTACATCCCCGGTCTCGGCCTTGAGCTGGAGGACCCGGCGCAGCTGCCGGACGCCGTCGCCGAGCAGACCCGCGACGGCGACGGCTGGGTCAAGCTCGTCGGAGACTGGATCGATCGCGGGGTGGGCGACCTCGCGCCGCTGTGGCCGGACGACGTCCTGACCGAAGCCGTCAAGGTCGCGCACGACCACGGCGCCCGCGTCACCGCGCACGTGTTCGGCGAAGCCGCGATGCCCGGGCTGATCGCGTCCGGCATCGACTGCCTGGAACACGGCACCGGCCTGAGCGCCGGCCAGCTGGCCGAGCTGGCGCGCCACGACATCGCGCTCGTGCCCACGCTGATCAACATCGAGAACTTCCCGGGCATCGCCGACAAAGCGGGCAAGTACCCGGTGTACGCGGACCACATGCGGGCGCTGCACGCCGGCGTCGGCGAGATGGTCGCTTCCGCCATCGAGGCGGGCGTACGCGTCTACGCGGGCAGCGACGCCGGTGGCCTGGTCGAACACGGCAGGCTCGTCGACGAGATCGAGGCGCTCCACCGCGCCGGCATGACCCGGGAGCAGGCCCTCGCGAGCGCGTCCTGGGCGGCCCGAGACTGGCTGGGCCACCCCGGTATCGCCGACGGCGCGCCCGCCGACCTGCTCGTCTACCCGAGCGACCCGCGCGCGGACCTGGATGTCCTCCGGCATCCCTCGCACATCGTGCTCGGCGGTGTCGTGTACGCGTGACCCCCGCTGATTTCCTTGCGGGGTCGGCACTTTAGCGTGGGGCCCGTGACGGACGACGACGGTGCACGGCGCGTGCTGGGCGCGCACTGGTGTTTCGTGGCGTTCTTCGCGGGGATCGCCGGCTACTACCTGGCCAACCTGATCATCGCCGCCGCGGTCAACCGCAACGTCGGCGAGTTCGACCCCCTGGAGCTGCGCGACATCGGCCCGCTCCTGATCCTGGCGTTCGTGCCCAACCTGCTGCTCGGCCTCGGCCCGGCGGCGGCGTCGTGGCGCTGGGGCGAAGGGCTGCGTGCCGACTTCGGCCTCAAGCCGACCTGGCGCGACGTCCGGATCGGCCTCGCGTGCGGGGTGCTCGCGCTGGTCGTCGGCTACCTGCTCAACCTGGTGCTGATCGCGGTCTACGGCGCCGACGACGTCTCGGACAGCCCGCTGACCGACCTCGCCGACACCTTCGACGGCGACACGGTGTGGCTGGTGCTCGCCGCGGTGATCGTCATCGCCGGCGCGCCGATCACCGAGGAACTGCTGGTCCGCGGCACGCTGTGGAACGCGCTGTCGTTCCACCGGATCCCGCCGTGGGTGGTGCTCCTGCTCACGTCGCTGGTGTTCGCCCAGCTGCACGGCGAGCCGACCCGCACGATCGCCCTGTTCGGCCAGGGCATCGCGATGGGACTGGCCCGCCACCTGTCCGGCCGGGTCAGCGCGGGCGTGATCGCCCACGCGGCCAACAACCTGCCGCCCGCGGTCCTGCTGTTCGTCGCGCACTAGACATGCGCAGTGGACGCATTGGACGTTGCGCAGATTGATGGACAGTAGCGGGACGGATACTGTGAGATCACATCCCGGCGGCTAGGCTCGAGGCAGGAGCCGAGCGACGCGGAGGGCAAGGCGTGACCACTTCCCAGCCTCGGGACCCGGCTCCCGACGCGACGCCGTTCCCCGAACCGGAGGAGCCCGCCGCGACCGCCTTCCTCCCGTCCCCGCCGCGCCACCGATGGGGCTTCGGGGCGTTCCTGCTCGTCGAGGCGACCCTGCTGGCGTCCGCGGCCTTCGTGTCCGTGCTCGTCGGCGACACCGATCCCGGCCCGCTGCCGATGCGCGTCGTGCTGCTCGGCACGATGCTGCCGACGATGATCGCGGCCGGGGTCGCCGTGCTGGTCACCTACGTGCGCGGCAACGGGCCGGTGGCCGACCTGCGGCTCGAGTGGCGCTGGGCCGACGTCAAGACCGGCTTCCGGTACGGCTGCGTGGGGCTCGTCTTCACCACCCTCGGCGCCTACCTCTGGACGCAGCTGGTCGGCAACGCCCACGCGACGTCGGCGATCAGCGCGCTGGTCGAGGACCGCACGATGTCGGTGTCGGCGGCCTTGGTGATGTTCGTCTACCTCTGGCTGCTCGGCCCGATCTGCGAAGAGATCATCTACCGCGGCCTCCTCTGGGGAGCCGCGGAGCAGTTGCAGTGGCGCAGCGAGCGCTGGGGCCGCGTCGCGGCGTTCCTGCTGTCCACGGCGGTGTTCGCGGCCAGCCACCTGGAGCCGCTGCGGACGACGTTGCTGCTGGTCATCGCGGTGCCGATCGGCCTGGCGCGGCTGGTCACCGGCCGCCTGCCGGGCAGCATCGTCGCGCACCAGGTGAACAACTTCCTCCCGGCGCTCACCATCCTGCTCGGGGCGCTCGGAGTGACCTCTTTCTAGGCCTGTTTCCGGTCCCGGGAGCGCCGTCTGGCAGAATGGCACACTGCTTGCTTCCGCCGGACCCTCTCACCGTGCGAAAGCTCCTGACCTTCGGGTGCCCGCGTCCGTGTCCCCACTCGGATCGCGAGTGCCCACCCCAGCATCAGAGAGATACGAGGAGTACCCACACCCGTGGCCGTCAAGATCAAGCTGCAGCGCCTCGGCAAGATCCGTGCGCCGTACTACCGCATCATCGTCGCCGACGCGCGCACCCGCCGGGACGGCAAGGCCATCGAGACGATCGGCAAGTACCACCCGAAGGAAGAGCCGAGCCTGATCGAGGTCGTCTCCGAGCGCGCCCAGTACTGGCTGAACGTCGGCGCGCAGCCGACCGAGCCGGTCCAGCGCCTGCTGGAGATCACCGGTGACTGGCAGAAGTTCAAGGGTCTGCCGGGCGCCGAGGGCACCCTGAAGGTGGCCGAGCCGAAGCCGTCCAAGCAGGACCTGTTCAACGCGGCGCTCGCCGCGGCCGGCGAGGAGCCCTCCACCGAGGCCACCACGCCGAAGAAGAAGTCCGCCCCGAAGAAGGCCGAGGCCGAGAAGGCAGAGGCTGCTGAGGGCGAGAAGTCCGAGTGAGTTTCCTCGCGGACTCCCTCGAGCACCTGGTGCGCGGGATCGTCGACAACCCGGACGAGGTCCGGGTCGAGCTGCTGACCACGCGCCGTGGCCGCACGCTCGAGGTGCACGTGCACCCCGACGACCTCGGCAAGGTGATCGGCCGGGGCGGTCGCACGGCGACCGCCCTGCGCACCGTCATGGGCGGCATCGGTGGCCGCGGCGTCCGCGTGGACGTCGTCGACACGGACCGCTGAGCCCCTGTGTCGGATTCGAAACGGTCAGGATGAACGTCGTAGTGATCGGCCGCATCGCGAAGGCGCACGGCATCCGCGGTGAACTCGCCGTGGACGTGCGCACGGACTCGCCGGGCGAGCGGTTCAAGATCGGTGCGGCCGTCACGACGAAGCTGCGTGACGGCAGCAAGAGGGAACTCACCATCGCAGCCGCCCGCGAACACAGCGGGCGGCTGCTGGTGCGTTTCGAGGAGGTCCTCACGCGCGACGTCGCCGAGACGCTGCGGGGCGCCCTCCTGCTCGCCGACACCGACACGCTGCCGCCGACGTCGGACCCCGACGAGTTCTACGACCACGAGCTGGCCGGCCTGCGGGCCGAGCTGGTGGACGGCACCGTCGTGGGCAAGGTGGTCGAAATCGTCCACTCGCCCGCCGGCGAGCTCCTGGAGCTCGACGTCGACGGCCGCGAGGTGCTGGTGCCGTTCGTCTACGCGATCGTCCCCACGGTGGACGTCGCGGGCGGCCGGGTCGTGCTCGACCCGCCGGAAGGGCTCCTGGACGCCTGAGATGCGGATCGACGTCGTCACGATCTTCCCCGAATACCTCGACCCGCTGCGCGCCGCGCTGCTGGGCCGGGCGATCGACCGCGGCCTGATCGAGGTCGGCGTGCACGACCTGCGCGAGTGGACGCACGACGTGCACCGCGCGGTCGACGACGCGCCGTACGGCGGCGGCCCCGGCATGGTGATGAAGCCGCAGATCTGGGGCCCGGCGCTGGACGACGTCTGCCGTCCCGAGACGCGGCTCGTCGTGCCGACGCCGGCGGGCAGGCCGTTCACCCAGGAGCTGGCCCACGCCTACGCGGCGGAGAAGCACCTGGTGTTCGCCTGCGGCCGGTACGAGGGCATCGACCAGCGGGTCGTCGACGACGCGGCGCGTCGCATGCCGGTCGACGAGGTGTCGATCGGCGACTACGTGCTGGTCGGCGGCGAAGCGGCGGTGCTGGTCATCGTCGAGGCCGTCGTCCGGCTGCTGCCCGGGGTGCTCGGCAACGCGCGTTCGGCTGCCGAGGACTCCTTCTCCGACGGCCTGCTCGAAGGGCCGAGCTACACGCGCCCGGAGGTGTGGCGGGACCTGGCGGTGCCCGACGTCCTGCGGTCCGGAAACCACGCGCTGATCGACCGCTGGCGGCGTGACCAGGCCCTCGAGCGCACGGCCCGCCGCCGACCCGATCTCCTGGCGGCGCTGCCGGAAGGTAGTCTCGACAAGCACGATCGCGGGGTCCTGGAGGGCTTGGATCCCGAGCAGGCCTAGGGCCGGTTCGCCCGGCCCGATCCCGGTCTGTAAACTTGACCGGTGCCGTGGGCGCGAGTAAAGCCCACCAACAGCCCCCTGGTCGCCCGCAGCGGTTCCGTTGCGCGCCGGGATCTGTACGCAAGCCATACGAAGACGAGGACGGACCACCGATGAACACCCTGGACGCGCTGGACAAGCAGTCGCTGCGTTCCGACATCCCGGACTTCCGCCCGGGCGACACGCTCAAGGTGCACGTCCGCGTCATCGAGGGCAACCGCGAGCGCAACCAGGTCTTCCAGGGCGTCGTGATCCGCCGTCAGGGCGGCGGCATCCGGGAGACCTTCACCGTTCGCAAGGTGTCCTTCGGCGTCGGCGTGGAGCGCACCTTCCCGGTGCACTCGCCGAACATTGCTCAGGTCGAGGTCCACAAGCGCGGTGACGTGCGGCGCGCGAAGCTGTACTACCTGCGCGACTTGCGCGGCAAGAAGGCCAAGATCAAGGAGCGTCGCGAGAACCGCGAGACGGCTTCGGCTAACTGAGTCACAACCCGGTTACCGGTAGCCTGACGACGTGGCCGAACCCGTGTCCCAGAACGCTGCTGAGGATGACCCCGATCGCTCCGAAGAGGACAAGCCCAGGCTGTCCCGCTCCGAGGAGCGCGGGGGATCCCGCAGGCGGCGAGCCAAGCCCGCCAAGAAACGGTCGTTCTGGAAGGAACTGCCGATTCTGCTCGTGATCGCCCTGGTGCTCACGATCCTGATCCAGACATTCCTCGCGAAAGTCTTCATGATCCCCTCGGGTTCCATGGAGGCCACCCTGCACGGGTGTCCCGGGTGCACCGGCGACCGGATCCTTGTCGACCGGGTCACGTACGACTTCACCGAGCCCTCCCCGGGCGACGTGGTCGTGTTCAAGGGCCCGCCGGCGTGGATCAACAACGAGATCGCACCGCAGGAGTCGAGCAACATCGTCGTCCGCGGCCTGCAGGGCCTCGGCTCGCTGGTCGGGTTCGCCCCGCCGGACGAGCGCGACTTCGTCAAGCGGGTGATCGCGGTCGGCGGCCAGACCGTCCAGTGCTGCGACCCGCAGGGCCGCATGATCGTGGACGGCAAGGCACTCGACGAGCCGTACATCTACTGGGACAACCCGGCGAACCAGGAGCAGCGGACCTTCGAGCCGGTCAAGATCCCGGCCGGGATGGTCTGGGTGCAGGGCGACAACCGGAACAACTCCGACGACTCCCGGTTCCAGGGCGGCGGCGGCGTGAACGGCGCGGTCCCCGTGGACAACATCATCGGCAAGGCACGGATCATCGTCCTGCCGCCGAGCCGGTGGGGCGGGATCACCGACCACAACCCGCAGGCGTCGGCCCAGCCGGTGGCCCTGGGTGCGCCGGCCTGGCAGAGCGGCCTTCCGCTCGGCGCCGGGATCGCGGCGGCCTGGCCGGCGTTGTTCTTGGGGCGCAAGCTCAAGTCCGGACTGCGCCGGGCGGCCGGGCGGAAACCCTAGCCACCCGATCCTTGTCGGCAGACGGGTGATCCAGCCTTGACAGTTCCCGTTCCCCTCACCGCGGCCGAGCCGATCCGGCCACCGCGGGCCGTGGTGCGCGGCGACCTCTTCTGGGGGTTGCAGGGCGCGCTCGACCGCCGTGGCCTCGGCCCGGTCGCCGGTGTGGACGAAGCCGGCGCCGGGGCGTGCGCGGGGCCGCTGGTGGTCGCGGCCTGCGTGCTGAAGCAGGGCGACGCGGCGAAGCTCACCGAGCTGACGGATTCCAAGCTGATGACGGCGAAGGCGCGCGACCGGGTCTACGACCTGGTCCTCGCCCGGGCCGTCGACTACTCGGTGATCGTCATCCCGACGGCCGAGGTCGACCTCTACGGCATCCGGGTGATGAACCTGGAGGGCATGCGCCGCGCCGCGGCGGCGTTGCGCGTGCCGCCGGGCTACATCCTCACCGACGGCTTCCGGGTCCCGGGCCTCACCGCCCCGAACACGGCGGTGATCAAGGGCGACCGCTCGGTGGCCTGCATCGCGGCCGCGTCGGTGCTGGCGAAGGTGACGCGTGACCGCATCATGGCGGGCTACCACGACGACTTGCCGCACTACGGTTTCGACGTGCACAAGGGTTACAGCACGTCCGACCACCTGGCGGCACTGCGCGAGCACGGCCCCAGCGACGTCCACCGCTGGTCGTACACGAACGTCGCGACGGTGGCCGTCAAGCACGGCCTGCGCCCGGCGCGGCCGGTCGTGCTGACCTACGCGGCGCTGGAAAAAGCCATGGAAACCGGAGCGGACGCGAGTCTGGCCGCGGTCCTCGACGAAGCACTCGAACCGCAACTCAGCCTGCCGCTGCATGCCTCGGCCGCGGGTGTGGGTCACAATGAACGCTCCGCCGGCGGAGCAGCAGCACGATCCCCAGCACGATCCCGAGGAGGGGCGCGGATTTCATGAGCGCAGAGGATCTCGAGAAGTACGAGACCGAGATGGAGCTCTCGCTGTACCGCGAGTACCGCGACATAGTGGGTCAGTTCTCGTACGTGGTGGAGACCGAGCGGCGGTTCTACCTGGCCAACGCGGTGGACGTCCAGGTCCGCGACGGCGGTGGCGAGGTGTACTTCGAGGTCCGCATGTCGGACGCCTGGGTATGGGACATGTACCGCCCGGCCCGCTTCGTCAAGCACGTCCGGGTGATCACGTTCAAGGACGTCAACGTCGAGGAGCTCGACAAGCCCGACCTGCGCCTCCCCGAAGACGGCCCGTTCTCGGGCTGAGCCAGGTCCCACCCGCGCCGGCCCGTCCCCAAGGACGAGCCGGCGCGGTGCTTTTCACCCTTCGCCGAGCCCTACCACAGCGCACTGACAAATTCAGGGCAAGCTGGCTTCGTGTGGGCAGATTGTCCACATCCCCCTAGTTGTCCACAGGCCGACGATTTCGGGCTGGTCTGTCCGCGACGTCCGCTGGCACCGTTGATCGCATACGCACCGTGATCGTCGGGGACCGCCCCGGTAACCGGTGAGAGCCAGCAAGGGGGGCGAACGATGACGGGCACCGAGCAGCTCGCAACACACCGCCGTGACTTCGGCGCCTGGGGCGAGGATTTGGCCGCCCGATATCTGCAGGACCGCGGCTTGGTCCTGCTGAGCCGTAACTGGCGGTGCCGTGAGGGTGAGATCGACCTGGTCGTCACCGACCGCGCGCGCGTCATTTTCTGTGAGGTCAAGACGCGGTCCGGAACGGAATTCGGGCTGCTGTCCGAGACTGTCACCGAAGAAAAAGCCGGGCGGGTACGTCGAGCCGCGCAACGGTGGCTGCGCGAGTTTCGCCTCGGCTGGTGCCCCGTCCGCTACGACGTCGTCGCGATCCTCGCCGAGCCCGGCACCAGCCCGCGCTTGCAGCACTTCGAGGCGGCGTTCTGATGCCCATCGCGAAGGCGTGGTCGGCAGCTCTCCTCGGCGTCGACGGCCGGGTCATCGAAATCGAGGCGGACCTCGGAGGCGGGTTGAGCCGGGTCACCCTCGTAGGCCTACCCGACGCGGGCCTGCGCGAGGCGAAGGACCGCGTTCGCTCAGCTGTCCGGAACTCGGGGCAGCCTTGGCCCGACGGCAAGGTGACGCTCGGTCTGTCTCCGGCGAACCTGCCGAAGATGGGGTCTGCCTACGACCTCGGGATCGCGGCGGCCGTCCTTGCGGCTTCGGGCGCTGTTCCGGCGACGCGGCTGCTCGGCACGGTGTTGCTCGGCGAACTGGCCTTGGACGGCCGGATCCGGCCGGTCCGCGGCGTTCTCCCGGGTCTGCTGGCGGCTCGTGCCGCCGGTTATGGACGAGCCGTCGTGCCCGCGGACTCCCTCGTCGAGGCGGCACTCGTGGACGGCATCGAAGTCGCGGGTGCGCCCCACCTCCGCGACCTGGTGGCGTGGCTGACGGGCGAAACCGAGTTGGTGCCTCCGGAGCCTCCCGCGCCGGCGTCGGCCCCGGAAGTACCGGATCTGGCCGACGTCGTCGGCCAGCCGGAGGCACGCTGGGCCCTGGAGGTCGCTGCGGCAGGCGGGCACCACCTTTTGCTCACCGGGCCGCCCGGTGTCGGAAAGACAATGCTGGCAAGGCGCTTGCCTGGCCTGTTGCCGCCCTTGTCGTCCGAGGAGTCATTGGAAGTGACGGCCGTTCACTCGGTCGACGGCTCGTTGTCCAAGGCGTCGCCCTTGATCACCGTGCCGCCGTTCGTCGCTCCGCACTATTCGATCTCCATCGCGGCGCTGATCGGCGGCGGTAGCGGGATCGCCTCACCCGGCGCGATCAGCCGGGCTCACCGTGGCGTGCTCTTCCTCGACGAGGTTTGTGAGTTCGGTGCCCAGTGCCTCGAGTCACTGCGTACCGTGCTCGAAGAGGGTGAGGTGCGCATCGCCAGGGTCAAGGGCTCGATCACCTACCCGGCGCGGTTCCAGCTCGTGCTGGCCACCAACCCGTGCGCATGCGCGCCGCCGAAAGACGCCGACTGCGTGTGCTCGCCGACCGCCCGCCGTCGCTACCTCGGCAGACTCTCCGGGCCGTTGCTCGACCGGGTCGACCTGCGGGTCCGTCTGCGACCACTGAGCGCGATCAGCGCTCATGACCACGGAACAGCGGAGTCGTCGGAAACCGTTCGCGAACGAGTGCTCATCGCTCGCGAACGTGCCAGGCGGCGGTGGCGTGAACACGGGTGGCTGTCCAACTCGGACGTTCCCGGACCGGCACTGCGGCGCCAGTTCGCCCTGCCCGCCGACGCGACAGTCCTGTTGGACCGCGCAATGGACCGCGGTGCGCTGAGCGGCCGGGGCGCCGATCGCTGCTTGCGCATCGCGTGGACTCTGGCCGATCTGGACGGTGAGGCCCGCCCAGGCACCGAACAGGTCAGCTCAGCCCTGGCCTTCCGCGAACGGGTGGCGGCGTGAGTGCCGATGAGCTGCGGCAGGCCCGCGCCTACCTGCTGCGCGTAGCCGAGCCACCGGCGCCGTCGCTCGTCGCCTTCGTGGCCGCACACGGGCCGGTCGAGGCTGCCGGGCGGGTGCGTCGCGGCGATTGCCCGCCTGAGGTGCTGAAGGCGACCGAAGCCCGCCGGGAGTACGACCTCGTCGCCCAGGACTTCGCCCGGGCCGCCGCGGCGGATGCCCGGCTCGTCGTCCCCGAAGACGACGAGTGGCCGGCCTGGCCGTTGCTCGCCCTGGACCTCGCCGCCCGGCGAGGGGTGGCCGAGGCCGTGCCTCCGCTGGCTTTGTGGGTCGCCGGCGATGCCGCGCTCGGCGATGCCGCCGATCGGGCCGTGGCCGTGGTCGGTGCTCGCGCGGCGACCGAGTACGGCGAACACCACGCCGCCGAGTTCGCGTACGGGCTGGCCTCCCGCCGTGTGCCGGTGTTCTCCGGCGCCGCCTACGGCATCGACGGCGCTGCGCACCGAGGCGCGCTCGCCGCCGACGGCGTGACTGTCGCCGTGCTGGGCTGCGCTGTCGACGCCGGCTATCCGGCGGGGCACGTGGGCCTGCTGAAGCGGATCGTCCGCTCCGGCGGCGCGGTCGTCAGCGAATACCCGCCCGGCACCCCGCCCGCGCGGCATCGCTTCCTCGTCCGCAACCGGCTCATCGCCGCCCTCACCGAGGGCACCTTGGTGGTCGAGGCGGGACGGCGCAGCGGTGCCCGCAACACCGCCGGCACCGCCGGTGCCCTCGGCAAGGTCGTGATGGCGTTGCCGGGACCGGTCTCGTCCGGGATGTCGGTCGGCTGTCACGACCTGATCCGCGATGCGCGGGCGACGCTGGTCTCGACCGTCGACCAGGTGCTCGAAACCGTCGGTCGCTTCGGCGCCGCCGAGGACGTGGCAGCCCGGCCGAAACGGCCCACCGACCGGCTGGGGCCGGAGGCTTTGCGGGCCTACGAAGCACTCGCTGTGCGCGCGGACCGGTCCGACGCCGAGATCGCGGCCGAATCCGGCATCCCGCTGCGGCGGGTGCGGGCACTGCTGCCGGCGCTGGAGATCGACGGATTCGCCGTCCGCGGGGAAGCGGGCTGGCGACGACGAAGGGACAGCGCGTGAACGCCACGAATTCCCGGCGAAAACGTCGATGGTGTTCGGCCGGTCCGGTGGGCCCGCGTGGCGATCCTTGACCGGTGGCCGTTGTTCGCGCAGCGTGACAGTCATGCCGTCACCACGCTCCGGCCGGCCCCGCCGACCCGACCTGCGCGCGCTCCGGACCGCGCTGCCCGGGCCCGTGCAGGCCGTCGTCACCGGCTACGAACGGCACCTCGGGCTCGAACGTGGCTTGTCCGCGCACACCGTCCGCGCGTACGTCGGCGATGCGGTCTCGTTGCTCGGGTTCGTCGTGGACGGCGGGGGCGGGCTCGCGGAACTGGACCTCGCGCGGCTGCGGGCGTGGCTCGCCGTGCAGCAGTCCGGCGGGGCGAGCCGCACGACGCTCGCCCGGCGGGCCGCCTCGGCCCGGACCTTCACCGCCTGGGCGCACCGCACCGGCGTGCTGGCCACCGATCCGGGCGGACGGCTCGCCGCTCCGCGGGCGCACCGCACCCTGCCCGGGGTACTGCGCGCCGGGCAGGCGGAAGAGGTCATGCGGGCGTCGGCGGCCGGGGCGGCGCAACGGGATCCGGTCGCCCTGCGTGATCGCGCGATGGTCGAGCTCCTCTACGCGACCGGGATCCGCGTGTCCGAGTTGTGCGGACTGGACGTCGGCGGCGCCGACTTCTCCCGTCGTGTCGTGACGGTGCTCGGCAAGGGCGGCAAGGAACGCGTGGTCCCGTTCGGCGTTCCGGCGGCAGAGGCGCTGGCCGGCTGGATCGACGAGGGGCGGGCGAAGATCGTCGCGGAATCCGGAGGTGACAGCGCCGAATCCGCACTTTTCCTCGGTGTGCGGGGCAAACGTGTCGACCCGAGGACGGTGCGGCGCGTGGTCCACGACGCCGTCACGGCGGTGCCCGGAGCGGCCGACATGGGGCCTCACGGCCTGCGCCATTCGGCCGCCACGCATCTGCTGGAAGGGGGTGCCGATCTCAGGAGCGTTCAGGAACTGCTTGGTCACGCTACGCTTGCCACGACGCAGCTCTACACTCATGTGACCGTCGACCGGTTGAAAGCGATCCATGACCGAGCGCACCCCAGGGCCTGAGGCGGTCCGGGGAGGCTCGCCGGGGTCGTCACCAGCGGGCCCGGCGGCGCACGCGCATCCGCACGAGCACGGAGACAACACTGAGCCGCATGCCGAGAACGACTGTGCAATGACCGCAGGACCGCACGTGACCGATGCCGCCGGAGTGACCACTCACGGTGAGGCCGCCGCGCCCGCGGAAACCCGCGCCGGCTACGACGTCGACGCCGGGATCGCGGCGCTGTGGCAGCAGTTCGCCGACAGCCCCGACCAGGCGTCGCGCGATCGGCTCGTGCTGCACTACGCCCCGCTGGTCAAGTACGTCGCCGGCCGGGTCGGCACCGGGCTGCCGACCCACATCGACGTCGGTGATCTCGTCCAGTCCGGCATCTTCGGGCTCGTCGACGCCATCGAGAAGTTCGACCCCGAGCGCGGCCTGCGCTTCGAGACCTACGCGATGCAGCGCATCCGCGGCGCGATCCTCGACGACCTCCGTTCCCAGGACTGGGTTCCGCGCGCCGTCCGCAGCAAGGCCAAGGAAGCCGAGCGCGCGATGGAACGCCTCGGCGCCCGCCTGCACCGCACCCCGACCGACGCCGAGCTCGCCGCCGAACTCGGCATCGGCCTCGACGACCTGCGCGACTTCTACGGCCAGCTGCAGCTCACCAGCGTCGTCGCGCTGGAGGACCTGGTCGCCGCGGGCAAGGACAGCGGCTCGCTGGTCGACACGCTGCCCGACGACGACGCCGTCGACCCGGTCGCGGTGCTCGTCGACCAGGACAACCGGCGCCAGCTCGCGCAGGCCATCGCGCAGCTCAGCGAGCGCGACAAGATCGTGGTCAGCCTCTACTACTTCGAGAGCCTGACCCTCGCCGAGATCGGCAAGGTCCTCGGCGTCACCGAGTCGCGGGTCAGCCAGCTGCACACGCGGGCGGTCATGCGGCTGCGCGCCAAGCTGGTCGAGCAGACCGGCAGCTGATCACGGACCACCTCCCCACGGCTTGAGCCGGTATTCACCGACCTCGCCGGTCAGCGCCAGGGGATCGACGTACTCCTCGCCCCGCCGCACGCCCCAGTGCAGGCAGGCCGCCACCAGGCAGCCGGGGTGCCCGGCGAGGACGGTGCCGAGCACCTGGCCCCGGTAGACCTGCGCACCCACGCCCACCTGCGGCGCGACGGGCTCGTAGGTGGTGCGGAGCCCGCCGTCGTGGTCGACGGAGATGACGGGCCGCCCGGCCACCACCCCGGCGAACACGACCACGCCCGCGTCCGCGGCCAGTACTTCCTGCCCGGGCACGGCGGCCAGATCGACCCCTCGGTGCCCCGCGCCATAGGGCGTTTCGGGGGCGTCGAAGTACTTCATGACCACCGGAACGGGTGACAAGGGCCAGGACAGCCGCGGTTGCGGTGCGGCTCGGGCGCCGCCTGTCCAGGGGGCGCCCGCGACCGAGGGCAGCCAGTCCGGCGCGGCCATGAGCGCGGTGGACCATTGCCCGGCCGGTTCGGTCGGCGAGAGGCCGAGGGCCGGTGCCGGCTCGCTCGTCCGGGGCAAGGCCGGCAGGGAGCCGGCTGTCGGGGGTGCCGGTCCACTCGCCGACGGCAAGGCCGGCCGGGAGCCCGGCATCGGGGGCGCCAGCCCGCCTGTCCATGGCTGCCGTGGGGACTGCGGCGGCCCGAGCCCCTCCGCCCAAGCCGCCGGCACCGCCGTGCTCCGAGCGGCCACAACTCCACCTCCTACACTCCCGAATGCCCCCATGACCAGGGCAACCACGGTCACGAACCACCCCGGCACCCGGCGCCGGCGACGACTGATCGACTCCATGGCTCCAGCCTGCGGTACTCCGCGGCCGCGTGGCGGCCCGTCGCCGAATCTGTGGACAACCGGACCGCATGTGGACAACTCGGTCCTCGATCGGCCGCCGGTGGGGGAGGGGCTGGTGGCAGGGGGTAGAATCTTGTGCGCGGTCCGCGTGAGCGGGCTGACTTCGCGTGCACGTGCGCGTCCCCCGGTTTTCGAGCATCACCGACCGGGCGAATCGCACGGTGTCCGGCGGTCCCTGGGGTCCTCACCAACCTCCGGGTCCGGACGCCGCCACGGGCACCAGGGCGAGCGGCCACCCGGTCGCGAGCGACAAAACCGAGCAGCGCGTCCGCGGAAGCAGGGCGCGCACTACACAGAAGAGGTGTGATTCCGGCAATGGCCGTCGTCACCATGAAGCAGCTGCTCGACAGCGGCGTGCACTTCGGGCACCAGACCCGTCGGTGGAACCCGAAGATGAAGCGCTACATCTTCACCGAGCGCAACGGCATCTACATCATCGACCTGCAGCAGACGCTGACCTACATCGACCGTGCCTTCGAGTTCATCAAGGAAACCGTCGCGCACGGTGGCACGATCATGTTCGTCGGCACCAAGAAGCAGGCGCAGGAAGCCATCGCCAACGAGGCCGCGCGCGTGGGCATGCCCTACGTCAACCAGCGCTGGCTCGGCGGCATGCTGACCAACTTCCAGACCGTGCACAAGCGTCTCCTCCGCCTCAAGGAGCTCGAGTCGCGGGAGCAGACCGGCGGCTTCGAAGGTCTCACCAAGCGCGAGATCCTGACGCTGACCCGCGAGAAGGACAAGCTCGAGAAGACCCTCGGCGGTATCCGCGACATGGCGAAGGTGCCGAGCGCGGTGTGGATCGTCGACACGAAGAAGGAGCACATCGCCGTCGGCGAGGCTCGCAAGCTGAACATCCCGGTCGTCGCGATCCTGGACACCAACTGCGACCCGGACGAGGTCGACTACCCGATTCCGGGCAACGACGACGCGATCCGCTCGGCCGCGCTGCTGACCAAGGTCGTAGCCGAGGCCGCGGCCGCCGGTTTGATGGCGCGCTCCAGCCGCAACGGTGCTTCGGCCGACTCCAAGCCGGAGCCGGGCGTCGCCGCGGACGAGCCGCTGGCCGAGTGGGAGAAGGAGCTGCTCGCCGGCTCCGAGACCGCCGCCGCCGACGCGACCGAAGCCGCCGCTGCCGTCGAGGCGGCCCCGGCCGAGGCGGCCCCGGTCGAGGCCGCTCCCGAGCAGGCGACCGCCTCCTCCTGATGCTCCACCGTCCGTGCGGCCGTGCCCCCGTGGCCCGGCCGCACGGGCGTAGCAACCCACAGATTTCCTGCAAAGGACGGATTTACCAGAATGGCGAACTACACCGCCGCTGACGTGAAGCGCCTGCGCGAGATGACCGGCGCCGGCATGATGGACTGCAAGAAGGCCCTCGAGGAGAACGCCGGCGACTTCGACAAGGCCGTCGAGTTCCTCCGCATCAAGGGTGCCAAGGACGTCGGCAAGCGCGCCGAGCGCGCCACCGCCGAGGGCCTGGTCACCGGTGACGGCGGCGTCCTCATCGAGCTCGACTCCGAGACCGACTTCGTCGCGAAGAACGCCGACTTCCAGGCGCTCGCCGCGAAGATCGTCGAGGTCGCGAAGACCCTCAAGACCTCCGACGTCGAGGCGCTCAAGGGTGCCGAGCTCGACGGCAAGACCGTCAACGAGGTCGTCCAGGAGATGTCGGCCCGCATCGGCGAGAAGCTCGAGCTGCGCCGCGTCGTGGCCTTCGAGGGCCAGACGGCGACCTACCTGCACCGCCGCGGCTCCGACCTGCCGCCGGCCGTCGGCGTGCTCGTCGAGTTCACCGGTGACGACGCCGAGGCCGCCCGCGGGGCAGCCATGCAGGTCGCCGCGCTGCGCGCGAAGTACCTGACCCGCGACGAGGTGCCCGCCGAGATCGTCGAGAACGAGCGCTCCATCGCCGAGAAGACCGCTCGTGAAGAGGGCAAGCCCGAGCAGGCCATGTCGAAGATCATCGAGGGCAAGGTCAACGCCTACTACAAGGACAACGTCCTGCTCGAGCAGCCGTCGGTCAAGGACAACAAGAAGACCGTCAAGGCCCTGCTCGACGAGGCCGGCGTGACGCTGACCAAGTTCGCGCGCTTCGAGGTCGGCCAGGCCTGAGGCCAGGCCCGGGCGTAGGTTTCACCCAGTGCCCCGTCTCCGTCCATCGGGGACGGGGCACTGTCAGGTCTGAGGATGAAGAAATCAGGTCGAGGGGCAGCCGCCGACGTACTCCCTCCCACGGAGGCGGCCGAGCACAGGAGGCGACGATAGATGGGTGACCGGGTCGAAGGTGGCTACCGGCGGGTGCTGCTGAAACTGGGCGGCGAGATGTTCGGCGGTGGTTCTATCGGCGTCGATCCGGATGTCGTCCACTCGGTCGCGCAGCAGATCGCCGACGTCGCCCGCACCGGCGTCCAGGTCGCGGTCGTGATCGGCGGCGGCAACTACTTCCGCGGCGCGGAGCTGTCGCAGCGCGGCATGGACCGCGACCGCGCCGACTACATGGCGATGCTGGGCACCGTGATGAACTGCCTCGCGCTGCAGGACTTCCTGGAGAAGGAAGGCCTGCCCACGCGCGTGCAGACCGCCATCACGATGGGCCAGGTCGCCGAGCCCTACATCCCGCGCCGCGCCGAGCGGCACCTGGAGAAGGGCCGCGTCGTGATCTTCGGCGCCGGGGTCGGCATGCCGTACTTCTCGACCGACACCGCGGCCGCGCAGCGGGCGCTCGAGCTGGGCTGCGAGGCCGTGCTGATGGCGAAGGCCGTCGACGGCGTCTACACCGCGGACCCGAAGGCCGACCCCACCGCCGAGATGTTCCGCGAGATCACCCACCGCGAGGTGCTGGAGCGGGACCTCAAGGTCGCCGACGCGACGGCGTTCAGCCTCTGCATGGACAACAACATGCCGATCATCGTGTTCAACCTGCTCACCGAGGGGAACATCGCTCGCGCGGTGAGTGGTGAAAGAATCGGCACGTTGGTCAGCACCCCGACTGCCGGGGTGCCGGCCTAGACCTGCTGGGATCAGCAAGCGTCACCCATCACAACAACGGGAGTAGCCGTGATCGACGAGACCCTCCTCGATGCCGAGGAGAAGATGGAAAAAGCGGTGTCCGTCGCCAAGGATGATCTGACGTCGGTGCGCACCGGCCGGGCCACCCCGTCGATGTTCTCGCGCATCGTGGTCGAGTACTACGGCGCGCCGACCCCGCTGAACCAGCTGGCCAGCGTGAACGTGCCGGAGGCGCGGATGGCGCTGATCAAGCCGTACGACCAGACCCAGCTCGTCGCGATCGAAAAGGCCATCCGCGAGTCCGACCTCGGGGTCAACCCGAGCAACGACGGCAATGTGATCCGGATCGTCATCCCGCAGCTCACCGAGGAGCGGCGCAAGGAGATGGTCAAGGTCGCCAAGAGCAAGGGTGAGGATGCGCGGGTGACCATTCGCAGCATCCGCCGCAAGGCCAAGGAAGAGCTCGACCGCATCGGCAAGGACGGCGAAGCGGGCGAAGACGAGGTCGTGCGCGCGGAAAAGGAGTTGCAGAACCTCACCGACACGTACTCGCACAAGGTCGACGAGCTGGTCAAGCACAAGGAAGCCGAGCTGCTCGAGGTCTGATGGCACAGGTGAGCGAGGAACGCGAGGACCGGGTGGACGCCACCGGAGAACACCCGGCGGCCACGCCCGGGACGCCGGAGCCGGGTGACGCCGGCATCCCGGCCACGCCGGAGTTCCCGGGAACCGGCCGGGTGGCGGAAACGCCGGCCGCGCCGGAGACCCCGGTCGGGACTTCGGCGACCTCGGAAACCGGCCGGGCTACGGGGACGCCGGCCGCGCCGGAGACCTCGGGCACCGGTGAAGCGAGCCGGTTGTCGGCCGCCGGAACCGCCGCGGCGGACACGCCGGCCGGCCCGGCGACCCCGGGCGCGGCAGCCGGAATGCCTTCCGTGAAGGGCACCGCGGCCGGAGTTTCGGCGGCCGCGGAACCGGCGTCGGAGGCCAAGAAGGCATCCAAGGCCGGCCGGAACCTGCCCGCGGCCATCGGCGTTGCGCTGCTGCTCGGCGCCGCGATCATCGTTTCCCTGCTCACCGTGCGCTTCCTGTTCATCGGGATCATCGCGATCGCGATCGCGGTCGGCACCTTCGAATTCGCCGGGGTGCTGCGCCGGGTCGCCGACACCCGGGTCGCGATGATCCCGGTGCTCGTCGGCGGGCAGGCGATGATCTGGCTCGCCTGGCCGTTCGGCCGGGAAGGTGCGCTCACCGCCTTCGTCCTCACCGTCCTCGCCTGCCTGCTGTGGCGCTTGCCCGGCGGGGCGAAGGGCTACCTGCGCGACATCAGCGCGTCCACCTTCGCTGCCGCCTATCTACCGCTGTTCGGCGCGTTCGCGGCGATGCTCGTCCCGCCGCAGGACGGCGTCGGGCGCGTCCTGACCTTCCTGATCGGCGTCGTCGCCTCGGACACCGGTGGCTACATCGCCGGCGTGCTCGGCGGCAAGCACCCGATGGCGCCCACCATCAGCCCGAAGAAGACCTGGGAAGGCTTCGCGGGTTCGGTGATCGGCGGCGTCGTCGCCGGCGCGCTGACGCTGAGTCTCCTCCTGGACGGCCACGTCTGGCAGGGCGTGATCTTCGGTGTCGCGATCGTGCTGACCGCGACCCTGGGCGACCTCGTCGAGTCGCTGATCAAGCGCGACCTCGGCGTCAAGGACATGGGCACGCTGCTGCCCGGGCACGGCGGGATCATGGACCGCCTCGACTCGCTGCTGCCTTCGGCCGTCGTGTCCTGGCTGCTGCTTTCGGCGTTCGTGCCGGTCTAGTCGTCGTACGGGTCGTCGACCTCCGCGCGGCCCCAGCCTTCGGCGATGCGCGAGTGGTCGATCACCGCGAAGACCGCGCCCTCGGGGTCGGCGAGGATCGACATCCGGCCGAACGGCGTGTCGTAGGGCTGGATCACCACGGTGCCGCCGTGCATGAGCGATTCCCCGGCGACCGCGTCGACGCCGCGGGCCGGGTCGATGTCGAAGTACACGAGCCAGTGCGGCGGGGTATCGAGGCTGTACTCCGACCCCATCACGTACCGGTACAGCACCGGCTCGTGTTCGATGAGCCATTCGACGTAGTCGAGGGCCTCGCCGTCGCCGATCTGGTGGCTCGCGTACGTGAACAGCTTGGTGTAGAAGTGATCCGCCGCGACGCCGTCGTGGGTGTTGAGGTCCGCGCCGCTGAAGGTGTTGGGGATCCCGGTGACGAACTCCCAGTTCGGCGGCACCTCCCAGAACACCACCGGCGCGCCGCACGCGTCGAAGGCGTGCAGGATCGTGCCGCGGTCCGGGAGTGGCACCGGCCCGAGGGTGATCCGCCCGCCGAGGTGCTCCACCCATTCGGCCGCGCTCGCGGTGTGGGGGACCGAAATGTGCGGCATCCAGCCCAGCGGGGAGCCCTGCGCGGCGCGGTAGAGCCCGCCGACCGGGAGGTTGTTGAGGGTCGCGATGGCGTAGCGCCCGTCGGACGTCGCCGGGTCCCGCTGAGTGGTGTAGTCCCAGCCGAAGAGGGCACCGTAGAATCCCTCCGCCACGGCCTGCTCCCGGCAGGCCAGCTCGATCCAGCACGGGATTCCGGCCGGGACCGGGGACGGGGTACTGGACGGGCCGAATGCCATGTGGTGCTCCTCCCGAGACCCACCGAATTCTAGGCGTAGTCAGTGTGGTTTCCGCCAAGATTTCGCCGTCGGAAGATCACTCCCGGCGATGAGGCCCCGGAAGGAGCAGCGGGTGCGGTGGTCGTCGCGGCGCACGGAGGTCGTGCCGAGTCCGAACATCTGGTACTACCAGGCCGATTACGAACGGGAGAACCGGGCGCAGGACAGCGGCGGCGAGATCTGGCGCGTCCTGCGCCAGGTGTACGACTGGGCCGGCCGGGACGTCCTGGACGTCGGCTGCGGCGACGGGTTCCACCTGCCCGTCTTCGCTCGTGACGCGCGTTCGGTGCTCGGGGTGGAGCCGCACCAACCCCTGGTGCGCAGTGCGCTGGAGCGCGTGAAGGACCTGTCGAACGTGGACATCCGGCACGGCCGGGCCCAACGGCTGCCGGTCCGCAGCGCGAGCGTCGACGTCGTGCACGCGCGCACGGCCTACTTCTTCGGGCCCGGGTGCGAGCCGGGGCTGGCGGAGGCCGAGCGGGTGCTGCGGCCGGGCGGCGCGATCCTGATCGTCGACCTCGACGTGACCAGTGAGCCCTACGGCCGCTGGATGCGCGCCGACCTACCGCACTACGATCCGGCGGCCGTGGAACGGTTCTTCGCCCGCGCCGGGTTCGGCTGCCACCGCGTCGCCACCGAGTGGCGTTTCGCGACCGCCGCGGACCTCGAAGCGGTGCTGAAGATCGAGTTCAGCAAGCCGGTCGCCGAACAGGCGATCGCGGAGTCCTTGCAGCGTAACGGGAATCGCGAGACCGACCTGACGCTGCCGGTGGGCTACCGCGTCCACGCGCGGGTCAAGCCCACCGGCCTCGTCCTGCCAGGTCACTCGGCTGCTTCTTCGGGCGCGGAGGACTCGTCCTCGTCCTCGCCGAGGATGCCGTAGAGCGAGCGCCGGGCGTCGTTGAGCACTTCGGCCGCGCGGGCCTGCTGGCTTTCGTTGCCCGCGCGCATGATCTGCACGACGGCGGCGGCCAGGTTCTTGCCCGCCTTGACGAGCCCGATCTCGACCGGGTCGACGTCCTGTGCGATCTGCTCCCACGGCGGGGTGGCGTCCTGCTGCTCCGCGGCGGCGCGGCCGGCGTCGGTCAGCTCGAACAGCTTCTTGCCGTGCTCGTCCTTGCTGATGACCAGGCCTTCGTCGGCCAGCAGCTGCAGCGTCGGGTACACCGAGCCGGGGCTCGGTCGCCAGAAGCCGCCGGAGCGCTCGCCGATCTCGCGGATGATCTCGTAGCCGTGCCGGGGCTGCTCGGCGAGCAGCGCCAGGATCGCCGCGCGGACGTCACCGCGGCGGCTGCGCCGTCCGCCGTGACCGCGGCGGCCCGGACCGTGGCCGCGACCGCGTCCACCGGGGCCGAAGCCCGGGGGGAACTCGCCGAAACCACCGAAGGGCCCGAAAGGGGTGCGCCCATGTTCCTGGGCGAAGGGGTGTCGTTGCCTACGCATGTCGTTGTCCTTTCTCGAACTGTTGCGACACGTTCACGATATATCGGAAGCAGTCGTATTGCAACCGGTCTCGAGTGACGCCGGTCACCTGGGAAGATCGGTGCGTGCCGGAAACCATCGACGAGATCGACGCGCGCCTGCTCCAGGCGCTGGGCGAGGACCCGCGGTCCACCGCGGTCGCGCTGGCCGAGCGGCTGGGCCTGTCCCGCAACACCGTGCAGGCCCGGCTCGTGCGGCTGGAGCAGCGCGGTGTGCTCAGGTCGTTCGAACGCCGCATCGACCCGGCGCGGCTGGGCTATCCGCTACGGGCGTTCGTCAACGCGCAGGTCGACCAGCGTCGCCTCGCCGAGATCGGGGCGGCCCTGGCGGCGATCCCCGAGGTGACCGAGGTGTGCGGGCTGACCGGGGCGAGCGACCTGATGGTCCAGGTCGTCGCCGTCGACGCCGACGACCTCTACCGCGTCGCCGGCCGCATTCTCGCCTCGCCCGGGGTGGAGCGGACGAACATCTCGCTCGTCATGCGGGAGCTCGTCCCGTACCGCCTGACACCCCTGCTGCGGCGCGAGCATTCTGCGCAGCCGGAGGACTGAGCCCGCCGGATCCGCTGCGCATTCTGCGCACTTTCGGCGGCATCGGTTGTGCGATGCGGTCACCAGTGCTGTCCTGGTGGGCGCTTCCTGCACGAAAGGTGTCGACGATGACTCAGGTCCCCGTGACCGCGCCGGTGCTCACCGCGATCGAGCAGCGGGTCCTGTGGCTCGCCACGGCGATCGTGCACCAGGCCAACCGGGTCCGGCCGAACCCGTCCGGGCTCAAGGTCGGCGGGCACCAGGCGTCGTGCGCGTCGCTGGTCTCGATCATGACGTCGCTGTGGTTCCGGCACCTGCGGCCCGAGGACCGCGTCTCGGTCAAGCCGCACGCGTCGCCCGTGCTGCACGCGATCAACTACCTGCTCGGCGAGCTGGACGAGGAATACCTGCCGACGCTGCGCGAGTTCGGCGGGCTGCAGAGCTACCCGAGCCGTGCCAAGGATCCCGACCCGGTGGACTACTCGACCGGGTCGGTCGGCATCGGCGCGACCGCGCCGATCTGGGGTGCGCTGGCCCGCCGCTACCTGACGACCCGCGGCTCTTCGGCCGGGACCGGCCGGCAGTACTCGCTGGTCGGCGACGCCGAGCTGGACGAGGGCGCGATCTGGGAGGCCATCCTCGACCCGGCCGTCGCCGAGCTCGGCGAGATCGTCTGGATCGTCGACCTCAACCGCCAGTCGCTCGACCGCGTCGTGCCGAACATCGCCGCCGGGCGGCTGCAGGGCATGTTCGGCGCCGCGGGCTGGCAGGTGCTGACGCTGAAGTACGGGCGGCTCCTGGAAGAGCTGTTCACCCGGCCCGGCGGCGCCGAGCTGCGCGCCCGCATCGACGCGATGCCGAACCCCGAGTACCAGCGGCTCCTGCGCTGCGACGCCGCCCAGGTGCGCGACCGGCTGCCCGCGGGCGACGCCGCGCTGGCCGGGCTCGTCGCGTCGCTGGACGACGAGACGCTGCTGGCCGCGATCCGGAACCTCGGCGGCCACGACCTAGGCTCGCTCGACGAGGTCTTCGCGTCCATCTCGGACAGCCGGCCGACGGTGATCTTCTGCTACACCGTCAAGGGCAAGGGCCTGCCGACGCAGGGGCATCCGCAGAACCACTCTTCGCTGCTGACCGTTTCGCAGATGGAAGAGCTGGCGGTTTCGCTCGGCACGGACCTCGCTGCGCCGTGGCAGCGCTTCGCATCCGGCACCCCCGAAGCCGAGTTGTGCGCTGACGTTGCTTCGCGCCTTCGCCGTCCGGACGTGCCAACAGCGCCTTCGGTGGACCTGCCCGTCGACATCGGGCGTACGCCGTCAGGGACCGCGACGACGCAAGCGGCGTTGGGACGCGTCCTGCTCGACCTGACGCGCGAAGCGCCCGAAGCGGCGAAGCGTGTTGTGACGGTCAGCCCCGACGTCAGCTCGACGACCAACCTCGGCGGCTGGGTCAACAAGGTGGGCGTCTGGTCGGCGACCGAGCGCCGGGACTGGTTCGAGGACGACCCCGAGACGATCATGCACTGGCGCGAGAAGCCGACCGGCCAGCACGTCGAACTCGGTATCGCCGAGACGAACCTGGTCGGCCTGCTGGGCGAGCTCGGTGCGACCTGGAGCCGGTGGGGCGAGCCGCTGCTGCCGATCGGCGTGATGTACGACCCGTTCGTCGAACGCGCCCTGGAGCCGTGGTCGTTCGGCATCTACGCGGGCGGCCAGTCGATCCTGATCGGCACGCCCTCCGGCGTCACGCTCGCCCCGGAAGGCGGCGCGCACCAGTCGATCACCACCCCCTCGATCGGCATCGAGCAGCCCGGCTGCGTCAGCTACGAACCGGCGTTCGCGATCGATACCGAGTGGACGCTGCTGGCCGCGCTCGGCCGGCTCGGCAAGCCGGACGGGACCTCGTCGTACTTCCGGCTCTCGACCCGCCCGGTCGACCAGACCCTCGCGGCGGTGCCCGCGGACCCGGCCGCGCGCGAACGCCGTCGCCGCCAGGTCGTGGCGGGCGCGTACCTGCTGCGGCGCGCGGCGGAACCGGCGGTGACGCTGGCGGCGATGGGCGCGCTGGTGCCGGACACCTTGGCGGCGGCCGAGCGCCTGGCCCAGGTCGGCGTCGAGGCCGACGTCGTGTGCGTGACCAGCCCGGGCCTGCTGTTCGACGCCGTGCAGGCGCGGACGGGCCGGGGGAGCGCCGAGTCGTGGATCCTCGACCAGGTCTTCCCGGCGGCGCGGGCCCGGCCGCTGGTCACGGTGCTCGACGGCCACCCGCACACGCTGGCGTTCCTCGCCGGGATCAACCGGGTCCCGGCGGCCGCGCTGGGCGTCACGCGCTTCGGCCAGTCGGGCTCGCTCGAGGACGTCTACCGCTACCACGGGATCGACACCGACGCGATCATCCGGGCCGCTCTCGACGTGGTGGCCTAGCCGAAGGTCGCGCCGGCGAGCAGCGTGTCCATCTTGGCGTCCCAGCCGGGGAAGGCCCCGTACTCGAGGACGAGGATCTTGCTCGTCGGCAGCCACCACATCCGGACCTGGTTGTTCTGCGCGGTGTTCTCGCAGGTGACCTTCCAGCGGGAGTACTCGGCCTTCTTGGGCCCGATCGGCGCGAACCCGGATTCGAGGAGGGTGCTGCCGGTGGCGACCGCGGCCTGCCCGGGCGGCGAAGCGGCGGTGATGCACGTCGGCGCGTCGGTGCCGGTGTACCAGCCGAACGGCCGCTTCGTGCTCGGGAGGTTGATGGGTGCGCCGGGGTCCGAGGTACGCAGGTCCAGGAGCCGCGCTTCGCAGACGGCGGTTCCCTCGGCGACGCAGCCGTCCAGCAGGCCGTCCTGGCTGTGCGAGGTGTAGGTCGCGCCCACCGGCAGGTTCACGCGCATGGTCCCGACGACGATCTGCGGGCCGGCGGGCTTCGCCGGCTGCGCTTGTTCCGCGGGCGACGTGCAGGCGGCGGCACTCAGGGCCACACTCAGGGCCACCGCGACGGCCAGGACGCTGTGCCGGAAGAACACGGCTCACCTCTTTCGTCGGACCACGGACGTCCCGTCCGGTTTCACCGTGGATCATCCCTCCGGGTGAACCCGGGCCTGGCTCCGGGGCCAGCACAGGCGGGCTTCGTGACCTGGGGTACACCCGGCGAGGGCGGCCCGGGCACCGCTGGTGGACGCGTGGGACACTGGCTCGGTTATGACTGCCCTTCCGCTCGTCTTCGACGCCCCCAAGCGCGGCCTGCCGCCGCGCCACCTCGCCGACCTGTCGGTGGCCGAGCGCGCCGCCGCGGTGGCCGAGCTGGGGGAGAAGCCGTTCCGCGCGAAGCAGCTGTCGAACCACTACTTCTCGCGCCTGACGGTCGACCCGGCGGAGATGACGGACATCCCGGCGGCTTCGCGTGATCGGCTCGTCTCCGATCTGATGCCGACGCTGCTGACGGAGGTCCGCGCCCTGCAGGCCGACAACGGCGCGACCCGCAAGACGCTGTGGCGAGCGCACGACGGCACGCTCCTGGAGAGCGTCCTGATGCGCTATCCGGACCGCGCGACGCTGTGCATCTCGAGCCAGGCGGGCTGCGGCATGGCGTGCCCGTTCTGCGCGACCGGCCAGGGCGGCCTGGACCGCAACCTGTCGACGGCGGAGATCGTGGACCAGGTCCGCTCGGCGGCGGCGGTCATGCGCGACGGCACGATGCCCGGCGGCCCCGGGCGGCTGTCCAACATCGTCTTCATGGGCATGGGCGAGCCGCTGGCCAACTACAAGCGCGTGGTGGCCGCGGTGCGCCGGATCACGGATCCCGCGCCCGGTGGGCTCGGTATCGGGCAGCGTTCGGTGACGGTGTCGACCGTGGGCCTGGCGCCGGCGATCCGGAAGCTGGCGGACGAGAAGATGCAGGTGCGGCTGGCGGTTTCGCTGCACACGCCGGATGACGAGCTGCGCGACACGCTGGTGCCGGTGAACGAGCGCTGGTCGGTGGACGAGGTTCTGTCCGCCGCTCGGTACTACGCGGACACCTCTGGGCGCCGGGTGTCCATTGAGTACGCGTTGATCCGGGACATCAACGACCAGCCGTGGCGGGCCGAGCTGCTGGCGAAGCGGCTGCGGAAGCACCTGGGGCAGCTGGTGCACGTGAACGTGATTCCGCTGAACCCGACGCCGGGTTCGAAGTGGGACGCGTCGCCGAAGCCGGTGGAGCGGGAGTTCGTGCGGCTGGTCAACGCCGGCGGAGTAGCGTGCACCGTGCGGGACACCCGCGGCCAGGAGATCGCCGCCGCCTGTGGGCAGCTTGCTGCCGAAGGCTGAGTTTCCCTTTCAGTGATGGAGAGTTCGTCGTGATGTATGCCCCCAGCCTGCTGGACCCGGCTGCGGAGGAGCTTCGGCTCGCGGATGTGTGCGGCCGTGGTGCAACCGAGGTCGCCCGCGAGGCGCGGACGTTGCTGGGTGAGCGGTTCAGCTCGGTGACGTTCATGTACGTGCTGATGCGCGCGTTCGAGGTGGAGTACACGGCGGCGTGTGACGCGTCGCGGTGGCACGAGTTCCACGGCGGGCCGCGGGCGTTGTCGGACGCCGATCTGGAGAAGCTGCTCGCTCCGTGGCTCGACCGCTGATCGAGCCTGTCAAGGACTTCAGCCGGACTTCCTGATCCGGCTTCCAGGGCACGTCACCGTCGATGGCGCGGGTTGCGAAGCCCGGCCGAGTTCTGCCCGTGAGGACAGGCCGGGCCGGACTTTCGGGCAACGCTGCGGTACGACGGCACCCATGAACAACCTGATTCCGTTTCTGGCGTCTTCGGAGACAAAGCCTCAAAAAAGGGCTGCGAGAGGGGCGCTGAGATGGAATTCACCGCGAAGAAGACAATCAAAATCGCCATGATTGCCGGGGCGTTCGCCGCGACCGCGCTGCTTTCCGCGTGCAGCGGGAACGGTGTCGCGGGCAATGGTTCCCCGGTGAAAAACGAGACGGCGACGGCGGTCGCGGAGCAGGTGCCGGAAGGGGGCGGCCTGGGGGCGGCCAGCGGAGGTTCCGGCACCGCGGGGTCCGGTGCCGGGTCGAACGGCGACGTCGACTGCAGCAAGTACGGCGGCCAGGTCGGCGCACCCGGGCGGCCGAAGATGGACCTGATCGCGGTGGCCGCCACCGACGGCACCACGCCGGACTGCACCGAGGCGTTCACCGTGATCACCGAGTACTACCAGAAGCTGCCGCAGGCCGAAGGCCCGGGCGAGCGGGTCCTCGACGTCCAGGGGAAGTGGACCTGCGCCCGCCAGGCGGGCTCCGCGGGCAGCCAGGGCGCGGTGGTCTGTGGCGTGCCCGACAACTCCCTGCAGCTGGAGACCAGGCCCTCGGCCGGAGCCGGCAAGGCGCCCGTCCGCAAGTTCCCGAACACCACGCAGACGGTGCTGTTCACCGGGTACGACGCCGGTGTGCAGATGGTCCGCTTCCAGCTGGTCATCCGCCAGGACGGCGGTCCGGACAACAGCCAGTACGTGCCGGTCGACGGCAAGACCTACCGGCTTCCGCTGCAGCAGGGCGGCACGGTGCTCAGCGCGGCGTCCCTGTGTCCCGGCGAATCGGTCACCATCGACGCCCAGGGCTACGGCAACGGGCCGTGCAGCCAGGACCGGCTGCTCCAGCACCTGAAGGACGGCGGCTCGGTGCTCGCGTGGATCAGCGTGAACGGCGACGACCAGATCACCACGGTCAAGGAGATCTACCACCCCTGATCCGGGGAAATCGAAAACCGGCAGCCGGGAATTCGTTCGGCTGCCGGTTTTCGCGGTCGGCCCGGAGGGTGGCCCGCTGCCACGCTTACCCGAAATTGTCCGGCACACCGCGGCCGGTCCGTGGCTTGACCGCTGACCGTCCGGTACTCCCTGTCGTCACCGGGAGTGCCGAACCCCGGTGCGGCTGCCTGGGCTCAACCATGAGGCTCCGATTCGGTTGAGGGGTTGCGCAATCCGGGGGGTTCGGTCAGCCGGAGCTCGAATTGGACCAGCTGGGGCAGTATGTCACCGAGTGGCACACCCTCTTTCAGCCGTAGCCGAAGCTCGTCCGAACACAGGGTCCCGGGAGCGAGTTCGTCGATGAGCCTCCGCAGTTCGGGCAGGCCGGCCTTCTCCAGGTCGGCGATGCGCTCGGGTGCCGCGGTGAGTGCGGTGGCGAGTGCCGGCCACTGCTCCGAGATTCCGATCCACTTGCGAAGATGCTGCCGGGTGATCGTGGGACTGTCGAACAAGCCGCGCTGCTCGGCGATGGCGATGCCGAGTGAGATGTGGTTGACCATGCGCTTGGCCGTGCGGGGGTTGGCGGGCAGGTAGCTCCGTACCTCGTCTTCGGCGTCCTGGCGGGCACGCTGGTAGCGGTAGGCGAGCTGTGCGTCTACCTGGACTGCGGACACGTCGGACCCGTCGGTGTCCACCTGGTCGGGGCCTTCGGTGGCGAGCACCGCTTCCTCGGCGGCTTTCGACCTCACTTCCTGCGCTACGACGCTACCGCCCTGGTCCAACGCCACGGCGGCGAATTCACCAGACAGCGCGAGCACGCCGGCAGAACCGCCGACCGCCAGCGCCTGCGCCAAGGAGCCGGACGTGAACGCAGGCCAGATCGTGACCACGAGAATTGACGGCGGCGCGACGTATATTGCCGTTCGCAGCGCGAAAAAGAACGCCACTGACCCTGCGGACCCCTTGTACTCGGCCCCCATGAGCCTTGTCGACACAGAACTCAGGAAGGCCGCCATTGCCGCCACAAGTGGCGCTGCCCAAACGGTCGTTGCGGAGATCAAGTCGGCAGCGGACAGGAATACGAACGCCATGCCGCCTGAGACCGCCACTCTCGTCGCCCGTTCGAACGCGGACCTCCACACCGAGAACTTGTCGACGGTCCGCACCGCTGCGGTGACCATCTCCGCGACACTGGATTCCATCAGGGGCCTCCCACCGTGGGCTCATTGTCGAACAGCCGCCGGACCGACGCGGTGCTCAACGGCGGCAGGTTGAAGCGCATGTTGATCAGCTTGTCCAGATAGCGCTGACCGAGTACGGCGGCGGGTACGCCCGTGTCGGCTTCCTGGTACCGGGTGGCGGCCGCCGCGGCCAATGGGGCGAGATCGGAGATCAGCACCACGATCACCCCAGGATGGTCCAGCAGTTGCGAGACGACCTCGCAGAGCCCGAGCGCTTTGTCGCCCGGGCATCGTTCGAGGTCGTCGATGAAGATCACCAGCCGTCGAGTGGCTTTGCCGCCGGGGCGTTGTCGCAACGCCTGCCGCACCAGGACGCCGAGATGCGCGCGCACCTCGGCGATCGAGCCTTTGGCCGCGAGTGCCTGCGGTGTCTCCAGATAGCTGCCCAGCAGGCCGGCGGCCTTGTAGGCGCGCGTGGCCAGAGCGAGCAGCGCTGATCCCGCTGCGGCCAGCACCACCGGGTTCGTCGCGTGCGCCGGCACAGCGCCGATCGGGCCCATCTTGTCGTGCAGCGCGGGAAACAGCCATACCAGAGCCATCAGCCCGGCGAGGGCCAGGAAGACGCCGGCCATTCCCTGCCAGATCCGCCGCCACCAGCGGCGGCTGGGGCTCAGCATGGTCGTGGGCAACGGTTGGAGGGCGCGTAGCCAGAGATGCCGTTCCGGTCCCAGGAGCCGGCCGACGTGCGCGGCGAGAGCCACCCCGATGTTGGGTGCGTCGGCGTGATGCCACGCGTTGAACCGGCACGTCAGCGGTTCTTCGAACCAGCGACCGCGCCAGTTCTCCGTGACCTTCAGCCGCTCGTCGATCAGCCACGCGAGTGATGTCTTGCCGGATCCCCACGGCCCGCTGACCGCCAGGGTGAGCGGGGTCGGCGTGTCGTGATGCAGAAAGTAGGCGGTGAACACCCCGGCATAGGCGGCGAACCCGAGCCGATCCTCGGTCGCACAGGTGATCGGCCGGTCCGGAACCGTCACCGGGCCCTGGGACGTCTCCTGCGGCGGCGCGGCGGCCTTGGCTTCGACCTTTTGTGCGTCGTTCATTTTTCGCCGCCTCCGGCAGGCCTTTTCCGCGCCTCGAGCTTGGATGTGAAATGGCCGAGCATGTCCAAAGCGACGCCGTTGCCCGAACACAGCAGCACGCATCGTTCGCCTTCGATGACCTGGCGCAGTACCGCACGCCGGACGCCGACCTTCTGTTTCCCGCGCCAGTGCGGGCAGGACACCAGGGTCCCGTCAGGGCGCAGGAAGGAGGCGGCCCGAACGTCGACATCGAGTGTCCTCGCTGTGCCGTTTTGTACGACCGACGTCGCAACCGAACCGATTCCCGGCACCTGGCCGCCGGTGATCGCGATTCCATCCACGCCGCCGGTCACCCGGACGACCAGCAAGAGCGGATTTCCCCAGTCGGCTCGGATCGCGGACACCATCGTCCACAGCAGCAGGAATGCGGCCAGGGCGACGACGACCAGGCGGGCGACTCCGCCGAGTCCCTTGCCCGCGGACATGGCGGCGACCGTGGCCGCGACCAAGATGAGCGGCAGCCGTAGCGCGATGCGTCGTCGCGCCAGCTTGGTCAGTGCCTTGTGCCACAGCTGTCGTGCGGCGCGGCCGGCATCGCCGAGCACGGCGATATCACGTGGCCGCGACCGTCTCCGTGCACGTTTTTTCTGCGCGCGGTGCCGCACAGCCGCCTGCGTGACTTCGAGGTAGCCGGCCACCGTGAACACGACCAAGAACATCGCGAGGACGAAAGCCCAAGCCTCCCAGTAACTTGCTTCGGCGAAAGAGGCAAGTCCGTCAAGCAGAGCTGTGAAGACCGAAATGACGATGAACAGAGCGAGCCAGATCCCGCCGGCCGCCGCCAGCATGAAGACAATGGGGGTTCGAGTCTCGACTGGTCTGGCCGGTCGAGGCGGTCCGGAATCGGCGATTGCGGCCAGCCAGAAGAAGACGACGAGGCCGGCGCCGATGAAGGCGGCCACGCACAACGCGGCGATTTCGTTCCACCGCCACGTGTGGTCCGCGAGCAGCAGGGGCAGCCCGATCACGCTGATGAAGGTGATCGATCCGCCGATCGCTGCTCCGCGTGTCATGTCGGCTCCTCACGTACTGGCGCCCTGGTTTCCGGTAGTCGCCATGTCCGACTTGACCGTTACTACGGGTAGTGAACTGTGACCTTGTGATGGCTGGGGCCTGCTCCGGCCGGCGCGGTCAGCCGCTTCTGCCGGGCCTCGGCTTTGCCGGACTGATCTCCGGACCTCCCACCGCCGGGCATGATGGGCCCGTGTGTGCCTACGTGCTGGTGGCCGAGGATGATCCCAAACAGGCCGAGCTGGTCCGCCGCTACCTGAGCCACGAACGGCATACCGTGCTGGTGGTGTCCGACGGCCGTTCGGCGATCGACGAGGTTCGCCGTCAGCCGCCGGACCTTCTCGTGCTCGACGTGATGATGCCCGGTGTCGACGGGCTGGACGTCTGCCGCGTGCTGCGGCGCGAGTACGACCTGCCGGTGCTGATGGTCACGGCCAGGGCCGGCGCCGAAGACAAGCTGCTCGGCTTCGACCTGGGCGCCGACGACTACCTCACCAAGCCCTACGACCCGCGGGAGCTCATGGCCAGGGTGCGGGCCCTGCTGCGGCGGACCCGCCCCGCGACCGGGACCGCCGCCCCGCCGTTGCGGGTGGGCGACCTGTCTCTGGACGTGCTGAGGCACGAGGTGCGGATCGGTGACCGGCTCGTGGCGTGCACCCCGGCCGAGTTCCGGATCCTCGCGACCCTCACGGCCGCGCCCGGTCAGGTGTTCAGCCGGGCCCAGCTGCTCGAGCACGCCTACGGCCTGGACGGGTTCATCACCGAGCGGACCATCGACGTGCACGTGCGCAACCTGCGGAAGAAGATCGAGGCCGACCCGGCCGGCCCGCGGTACCTGCGGACCGTCTACGGCATCGGCTACAAGGTCGTCGACGGCCGTGCGGACGACTGAGCCGCGCCGCCGCGGCCTGCGCCTGCGCCTGCTCGCCGGGACCACGCTGGTCGCGGTGTGCTCGATCGGCGCGACCGCGTGGCTGTCCGTGCAGAGCACCACCGGCACGTTGCGCGCCGCCCAGGGGGAGAACCGGGCGAGCGTAGCCCGGATCTACGACGGCGTGCTGGCCTACGGCGCGACCCACCCGAGCTGGACGGGGGTGGCGCCGGTCCTCGCGGATCTGGGCCGGCGAACCGGGCTGCGGATCGGGCTCACCACCGGCAACCGGGTGCCGATCGCCGGGGCGTTCGGGCCGGACGACCCGCCGCTGCCCGCGCAGCCGTCCGCCGTGGCCGACCCGCTGGCCGTCGACGTGACGCTGGCGCCGAAGACACCCGACGACCGCATCGACCCGCGGGCGGTCGGGCCGTTCCGGTTGCTGCCGCCCGAACGTGACGCGGTCCGGGCGATCGTGGAGAAACAAGCGGGCTGCCTGACCGCGGACGGGCTGTCCGCCGAGATCGCCACGTCCGAGAGCGGCCGGTCCTACCTCCGGGCGGGCCAGGGCGGTCGCTGCCCCGCGGACATGGCCGGCCCGACGCTGACCGAGAAGGTCGCGCTGCAGGTGCTGAACGAATACCTGGGCGGCTGCCTGAAGGACCGTGGGCAACGTGCGTACCAGGCGGCCCTGACCCCGGACGGCGGGCTCCAGCCCGCCGAAGCGGGCGCCGACCGGCAGGTGTTCTTCGAATGTCTCGGCGTGAGCAGGCGGATCCAGCTCACGCCGTACGTCGCGCCGGCGGCCCTGCTGTTCGTCAGCGCGCCGCCGGACGCGCCGACCGTGGTCGGGCTGCCCGCCGCCGGGGCGGTGCGGATCTTCGCGGCGGCCCTGGTGATCCTCGTGCTGACGGTCGGCATGAGCGTCCTGCTCGCGGGACGCGTGCTCCGGCCGTTGCGGGTGCTGACGGCCGCGACCCAGCGGATGCGGGCCGGGGATCGGTCGGCCCGTGCCGAGGTGTCGGCGCGCTGGGAGATCGCGGAGCTGGCCGAGGCGTTCAACCAGATGTCCGAACACCTGGCGCGCACCGAAAAGCAGCGCAAGGACCTGGTCAGCGACGTGTCGCACGAGCTGCGCACCCCGCTGGGCACCATCCGCGGCTGGCTCGTCGCCGCGCAGGACGGCGTCGCGGACCTGGACCCGGCGCTGGTGGAGTCCCTGCTGGAGGAGACGCTCGTGCTCCAGCAACTGGTCGACGACCTGCAGGAACTGGCCTCGGCGGACGCGGGCGAGTTCCGCCTCCGGCCCGAACCGATGGACGCCGGCGAGCTGCTCCGGCAGGTCGCCGCGGCCCACCCGACGGACCTGGAAGTGGAGACGTCCGGGGTGTTGCAGCTGACCGCCGATCCGGTCCGGCTGCGGCAGGCCGTGGGCAACCTGGTGGCCAATGCCATCCAGCACACGCCGCCGGGCGGCCGGATCGTGCTGCGGGGCCTGCGCTCGGGCGACGAAGTCGTGGTGCAGGTCAGCGACACGGGGTCCGGGATCGCGCCGGAAGACCTGCCGCACGTGTTCGACCGGTTCTGGCGGGCGGACCGCTCCCGCAGCCGCGCCACCGGCGGTCGCGGCCTGGGGCTCGCGATCGTCAAGCACCTCGTCGAGGCGCACGGCGGGAGCGTGACGGTGGCCAGTGCCGCCGGTGCGGGAACGACGTTCACCATCCGGCTGCCGGGAGAAGGAACCTGAACGGCGTCACAACAGGTCCTTCACATTTCCCGGGCATTCTCTGCGGCATGAGACCCCTGCGGTACCTCGCTGCGATCACCGCCGCCGTGCTCATGGCCGGGTGCTCGACGCCACCGCCGCCCGAGCAGAAGGTGGCCACCCTCCAGACCTCCCAGGCTGCCGCGACGCCGTCCTCGGCAGCGAACGGGAGCACCGCGGCGGCCCGGCCGCGGGAGCGGCTGGACATGACGCCGGAAGAGAGCGCCCAGCTTTACGACGCCTACGACCGGTGCCTGGGCGAGAACGGCCTGCCCCATAAGGGAACGGGAGCGGGTTCGGGGACGGGAGCCGTGCCTGGCCGGCCGGACCCCGCGAAGGAGGCGGCGGCCGAGGCTGCCTGCGTGGGCAAGAAACCGTTGCCACCGTGGGAGTACGACACCGCCAACCCCCAGGCCGCCGACTTCCTCCACAAGATGGTGCTGTGCCTGCGCGCCAAGGGCGTGCGGTTGGTCGAGGAGTCGCCGGTCAAGCCGGGCGACGATCGAACCGCGATCGAGTTCGGCGGCAAGGACAACGACCAGGACTCGATCACCAAGGGCCTCAACCTGACTCCCCGGTGCGAGAAGGAACTGTCCTCCGGCGGGGGCCGATGAAGAAGTGGCTGGTGCCCGCGCTGGCCGCGCTGCTGGTCACCGGTGCGGGCGGGGTGCTCGTGTACAGCAGGCTCGCCGAACCGCCGCCCGCGCCGCCAGCGGCCGCGCCGGCGGCCGCGGACACCGTGGAGGTCCGCAAGACCGACCTCAGCACGTCCGTCACCGTCAGCGGAACCATCGGCTACGGCCAGCCGGTGACGTTCACCGGCCGCCGGGCGGGCACGCTGACCTGGCTACCCGCGCCCGGAACGGTGATCGGGGCGGGCAAGAAACTGTACACAGTGGACGCCAAACCGGTGCCGCTGCTGCTCGGCAGCACGCCGTTGTACCGCAAGCTGGACGTGACCGTGACGCCCGGCCCGGATGTGCGGGAGCTGCTGACCAACCTGCGCGCGTTCGGATATCGCGTCGACGCCAAGGGCGACAAGTTCACCCCGGACACCGAAGCCGCCCTGAAGCGCTGGCAGAAGGCGAACGGCATGGACGAGACCGGCTTCCTCGACGTGGGTGACGCCGTGGTCCTGCCCTCCGCCGTCCGGATCGATGCGCTGAAGGCCCAGCCCGGCGCGTCGGCGGCCGCGGAACTGTTCGGTTACACCGGTGTGGGCAAGTCGGTCACGGCTCAGATCGACCCGGCGCAGCTCGACGTCGCCGCCGCGAAACCCGGCGCCAAGGTCACGCTGGTGCTGCCGGGCGGAGCGCAGACCACGGGCGTGGTGACCACCCTCGCCCCGGCACCCCAGGGCCAGGGCACGGAAACCGGGACGCCCAAGCAGATCGCGACCATCACCATCGACGACCAGAACGCGGCTGCCTCGATGGATTCGGGGCAGGTGCAGGTGAAGCTCCCCGGCCAGAGCCGGACGGGGGTGCTGGCGGTGCCGGTCACCGCGTTGCTCGCCCTCGGCGAGGGCGGATACGCCGTGCAGGTCGCCGAACGCGGCGGCACCCGGCTGGTCGCCGTGCGGACGGGGATGTTCGCCGGAGACCTCGTCGAGGTCAGCGGAACCGGCCTGACCGAAGGCCTGCGCGTGGTGAGGGCTTCATGACCCCGGTGCTGTCGTTGCGCAACGTCAGCAAGGTCTACGCCGGTGACGTGCGCGCGCTCGACGACGTGTCGTTGTCGGTGTGGCCGGGCGAACTGCTGGCCATCGCCGGCCCGTCCGGTTCCGGCAAGTCGACCCTGCTGCACCTGATGGGCACGCTCGACCGGCCGAGCGGCGGCACCCTCGAGGTCGACGGCCAGGACGTCTCGCGGCTGTCCGACCGCGGCCTGTCGGCGCTGCGGGCCCGCCGGATCGGCTTCGTGTTCCAGCAGTTCCACCTTTCCGACGGGTTGTCCGCCGCGGAGAACGTGATGACCGGGATGCTCTACGCGGGGGTGCCCCGGCGCCGTCGCCGCGCCCTGGCCATGGACGCACTGGCCCGCGTCGGTCTCGGACACCGCACCGGGCACCGGCCCCACGAGCTGTCCGGCGGCGAACGCCAGCGCGTCGCCATCGCCCGCGCCCTGGCCCGCGACCCGGCCATCGTGCTCGCGGACGAACCCACCGGCGCCCTCGACACCGTCACCGGCCACACGATCCTGGAACTGCTCCGCACGCTCAACCAGGCGGGCGCGACCATCGCGGTCATCACTCATGACCGCGAGATCGCCGCCTCGATGCCGCGCCGGATCGAACTGCGCGACGGCCGCGTCCGCGCCGATTCCCGGCGGACGATCGGAGTCCTGTCGTGAAGAACGTCCGGCTCGGCCTCCTCGATGTGGTGGGACTCGGGCTGTCCGGGTTGCGCAGCCGCCCGGTGCGGGCGGTGCTGTCGGCGCTGGGGATCTCGATCGGGATCGCGACGATCATCGTGGTGTCGGGCATCCCGGCGTCGAGCCGGGTGGCCCTGGACCGTCAGCTGTCCGAACTCGGCACGAACCTGTTGCGGGCCCAGGCGACGTTCGACCCGGTTACGCAGCAGCTGCCGGCGGTGCCGGAGGCCGCCGCGGTGATGGCGGCGCGGATCGGGCCGGTGGAGCTGGCCAGCGCCGTCGCCAACACGCACGCGAGCGTCCGGCGCACCGACCGCATCCCGCCCGAGCAGGGGTCGGGCCTGACCGTGCTCGCGGCGCGGCCCGACCTGCTGCCGGCCATCGGCGCGCAGGTCTCGTCCGGCCGTTACCTCACCAAAGGCACGTCCGGCTTGCCGGTGGTGGTGCTGGGGGACAAGGCCGCGACCCGGCTCGGCATCACCGAGCTCGGCTCGCGGGCACCGACGGTATGGATCGGCGACCGGTGGTTCGTGGTGGCCGGCATCCTCGCGCCCGCACCGCTCGCGCCGGACGTCGAGCGGTCCGTGCTGGTCGGCTGGGGCGCGGCCCGCCAGTGGCTGGGCTTCGACGGGCACCCGACGACCGTCTTCGTGCGGTCGGCCGAGCCCGAGGTGGAGAACGTGCGCCGGGTCCTGGCCGCCACGCTGTTCCCGGAAAACCCGGCCCGCGTCGAGGTCAGCCGTCCCTCGGACGCGCTGGCCGCCAAGCGGATCACCGAGACGGCGTTCTCCGGGCTGTTCCTCGGCCTGGCCGGGGTGGCGCTGCTGGTCGGCGGAGTGGGCGTCGCCAACACGATGGTGATCTCGGTGATGGAGCGCAAACGGGAGATCGGCCTGCGGCGCGCGCTGGGCAGTACGCGCGGCCAGATCCGCGGCCAGTTCCTCGCCGAGTCCGTCGCGCTGTGCCTGCTCGGCGGCTTCGCCGGCGTCACGCTCGGCGTCCTGGGCGCGGGCGGTTACGCGGTGGTCCAGGGGTGGCCGGCGGTCATTCCCCCGGCCGCGGTGGGGGGAGGCGCCGGAGCCGCGCTGGCGATCGGCGTGCTGGCGGGGCTCTACCCGGCGGTTCGCGCGTCGCGGATGACTCCCACCGAGGCTCTGGCCGCTCCGTGATTCGTAGGAGTCGCATTGCGGTCGGTGTGCCTTTCCGCGTGGACAGCATGGGCGAGCTGCCGGCCGGCCAAAGCGTGGTGGCCGCGATTCACCGGATCTCAAATGCCACTCGATCACGGACGTGCGGTCACAAAGCCGTTCCCGGCCCGGACCAACGTATTGGTCGATTGACGAAGCCGGCGAAAATCGCAAAGCTGGCCTCGGAGGGCTGGACATGGGCGGCAGACAACGGGCGTCGTCGGATACGCGAACAAATGAGATGGCGGAGAGCGATCAGCACGCCACCACGAACGTCACGCGGCCCGAAGTGGCAACGTTCCTGAGCCTTCAGTCGAGCGCCGGGAACGCCGCCGTCAGCAGGAATCTCGGCGCTGGTCGCCTACCGGCGATAATGCGCCAGCCGATGACCGACGCCGGGGTGGCCACTCCCGTGGACGCTGGTGTCACCGGGCCGGGAACACAACCGCCGGTGGAGGGGACGAGCCTGTACGGCGTGAGTGCGCTGCCGGACCCGGCGGTGCGCGAGCGGTTGCGTCGGCTCACGGCCGAGCAGGGCTACGAGGCACTGAACCTGGAGCTGTCCCGCATGACGCAGGAGCTCCAGGCGAAGCGGCAGGAAATCGACAACGCGAACCGCTTCCGCCAGGACGCGGCCCAGTACCCGCACGACGTGTCCGGTACTCCGTGGTCAGAGGACATGTTCGCGCAGGCCGCGATCCGTCGCGACCAGATGAGCGCGGACGTGGAGGACGCTCAGGCGTACGCGGCAAACTTGAACAGCCGGCTCGAACACTTCAAGCATGTGGTGTGCCAGGCGGCCGCGATCCGGCTGGAAGGCAACGAACAGGCACTCGGGGAGTGGCAGGCCTACCTGGACACCCAGCTGACCCCCGGCCAGGTGATGCAGCAGGCAGAGGACGAGCAGGAACGCCACCTGATCGCCCATGCGTCGCTCGGCCAAGGGCTGCCGGCGTTGGAGCGGCGCAGCCACATGACCAACCCGTATGCCCGGCAGGTTGAGCAACGGGTCGCGACCGGCCAGATTGGTGGCGGGTGCCAGTACTGCCACGAGATGAACAACGCGATCGGCCGGTTCCATCAAGATCCGTCCGGCTACTCGCCCGATCTCATGACACAGTTCGAACAGCACGTCGCCGCCGAACACACGTCGCCCACGCCGGAGCCACCGCTTGGCCCGGCGGCTCGGGGGGACGCCGTATCCGATCCCCGGCTGGCCGCGTTCCCCGGGGTTCGGCAAGAGTCGTCGCTGCTCGACCAGCTGCCCCACTTCGTTCATCAGCTCGGCGACGACGGGTTCAAAGTGTTGCCCAGCGACATCATCGACACCATGGCGGGCGGCGGCCCGCACCAGGTGGTCGCCCGGATCCGCGAGCTGATTCTTCTGCGCCGCAACAACTTCCTTGTTCTGGCTCGGCAGTGTCGCGCGCCGGGCTTCGACTATCTGGTGCCTCGACCGGTGTTGCGTGAGCTCCTGCCGACCGCGGAGGAGGACGTGCAGGGCTGTGTCCGCGGGGAGATCGCCCGGGCCCAGTCGGACGCCGAGGCGGAAGCCGTGATCGTCGGCGCCGCAACGGTACTGGCTTTGCTGCTCACGGTATTCCCGCCCACGGCACCGCTGGGGATGGCGATGGACGCCGGTCTCGCCGGGTACGGTCTCGTCTCCGGGTACGCCGCCTATGAGCAGGGCCAAACGCTGTCACTCGGAGCCGGATCGACCGTGCTCGACCCGGAGCAGCAGGAGGCCGCTGACGGGCTGAAGGTAATGGGTGCGGTGGCGATGGCGTTGAGCGCGCTCAACCTCGTGGGGATCAGTGTGCAAAGCGTACGCATCTTCCGTGCCGGTGGTGAAGCCGGAGGGGCCGCGCAACGCGCCGAGGCGATGGCCGGGCCGTATCGGATCGAGGTCACCGACCTGGAGACCGGCAGCCCCCGGGCGACCGTGTCGTCGACCGGCGGTGGCGGGCTTCCGCCCGATTTCCAGGTCCCGGACGACTTCACGTTCTCCGCGGATGGGCCACTGGTGAGCGTTCCCGCCCGGCCGAACGGGCAGCCGGCCCGCGTCCTGGACGTCGGCGCCGGACCGCAGGACGCGCCGCTGGGCCTGCCCCCTGAGCCTGGCCGCGGCGATCTGACGCTGGTCGACCGCGATCTGGTCGATCTGACCCGCAGCGACATCCGGCCCCGGCCTGGCGTCACGGAGTGGGACGCCACCCGGCCGCCACCGACATCGTTGCGAGGCCAGGACGCGTTGATCATCAATAACCCTCGTGGCTACGACGTGGACGTCGGCACGGTCGGGCAGGCGATCCGGCCCGGCGGGCGCATCATCATCCAGGGGAGGGCCGAAGTCACTCCCGGTATGCGCGGCGTGAACCCGAACATGACCCGCATCCTCCGGGCTGCCGAGCAAGGCCGGTTGCCCGCCGACTACCGAGTCGTGGAAATCGTCACGGACCCCGCCATACCCAGCGGGTCGCCGGAGGCGGTTCCCCGCCCGCCGGATGTGCTGGGCGGCCCGTTCAGCCGGACCGAGGGCGGGGCGGTGAGCTGGCCGAACACCCGGATCATCATTGAGAAGCTGCCGACCGCGCGGTGATGCTCCCACTGTTGTGCGCGACAGGCGTGCTCCCTGCGGCGTCGCGCAGCGGTGGGGCTCAGCCGGGGACGCCCCTAGGCTGGGGAGATGGCGATCGCGGGCGGAAATGGCCGGGAGCTGACCTGGGACGGGTGCGTCAACGTCCGTGATCTCGGCGGACTGGGCTGGATCAGGCCGCGGGCGGTGGTCCGGATGGAGGCGCCGACGCGGTTGAGTGCCGCCGGGTGGGGTGCGGCCTGGGCGTACGGGGTCCGCCGTCGTCGACCTGCGCGACGCGGACGAGGGCGAACCGGACCACGCGCCGCGGCCGGCCGGGATCGCCACTGTGAACGTGCCGCTCGACCCCGTCGGCACACCGTTTTACGAGCACTGGACGGGGATCGACAACTTGGGCTCGCCGCTGTACTACCCGGCGATGCTCGTCGAACACCCCGAGCCGATCGTCGCTGCCGTGCGTGCGATCGCCGACGCCGCTCCGGGGTGCGTGGTGTTCCACTGCGCCGGCGGCAAGGACCGGACCGGGCTGCTGGCTCTCGTGTTGCTCGCCCTGGCCGGAGCGGCGCCGGAGGAGATCATCGCCGACTACCTGCTTACCTACCAGCGGATGAAGCAGCGGTACGACGAACTCGGGGCCCGCGACCAACTCGCTGCCGTGACAGAGCTTCTCGCCACCCGCAACACCACCATCGAGGCATCGCTGGCCTCCACGATCGCGTCGTTGACGATGCCGGACTACCTCCTCGGCAACGGACTGTCCGATGCCGAATTCGCCGCTCTGCGCGCGCGTTTGACTGCCTGAAATCGCCTCGCCGGGGTACTTCGGCCGAAAGCGCTCAGCCGTGGTCCGGCCTGATTTCGCAGAGCGAGGCGCGCAGCGGTGAGCTGCCGCTGATCGGGTCACTCGGTCCCTGGCTCAGCACGAGGTTCAGGTTGGCGCTGCCCTCGCCGACGGCGGGGTAGCCCGGCTGGCCGAGCTCGGACGCCGGCTGCCACCAGCCGTGCTGGCCGCACACCACTCCCGGGTCCAGGTTGACGTTGAACTTGGCCCGGGCGCGGATGCTTCCCTTGGGCGTCTCCAGCCGTACCCAGTCGCCGGCCGCGATGCCGCGGGCCGCCGCCGTTTCGGGGTGCAGCTCGACCTGCGGGTCTGGTGCCGACTTGCGGAGGCTCGTGATCTCTCGGTGCTGGGTTTCGCAGAAGAACAACGACTTGGCGCACGTCAGGATCAGCGGGTAGCGGGCCGCCAGGTCCGGCCGGGAACGCGGGCTGAGCGACGGCTCGTCGTACGTCGGCAGCGGCGGGTACCCCTGCTCGCGCAGCTTCTCGGAATACAGCTCGACCACACCCGACGGCGTCCGGAAGCCACGCCGTTCGTACTTGCGGTGGACCGTCTCCAGCGGCAGGCGGACTCCCTCCGGAGTGGCCCTCAGCTGCTCGAGGCCGACGCCGCTGGGAGCGAGCTGGTGCCGCCAGGCCGCCTCGATGTCGCCGCCGAAGAACAGCTCGCCCAGGCCGAGCGCGACCGCCAGGTCGAAGATGATCCGCAGGTCCGGACGCGCTTCCCCGCGCGGGGCGACCAGCGGCCGCCGCAGCTGGACGGTCGCCTGCGCGTCCTGGCCGGTCTCGAAGCCGATCCGCAACGCCTCGGCTTCCCACGCGCTCGTCGCGGGCAGGACGATGTCCGCCTGCTCCGCGGTCGGGCTCATGAACAGGTCCGTGTGCACGAAGAAGTCCAGTGCGCCGAGCGCGTCCCGGCCCCGCGCGCTGTCGCCGTGGGCCATCACCAGGTTGGCGCCGAAGTTGACCAGCGCCCGGGCCCGGTACGGCACGCCGTCCAACGCCGCCCGGTAGAAGTCCTCGCCGGTGACGAACTCGAACCGCGCCGGGCCGAGCGGCCGCTCCCGGACGCCGATGGCCTTGGCCCGCTGCTCGGGCGAGAGCAGCTGCGCCCCGTCGACCGGGTTGGCCGGTACCGGCGTGAACAGGACGTTCCCGCCCGGCACGTCCAGGCACCCCGTGAGCGCGTACAGCTGGCCGATGGCCCGCACGGTCTGGGTCGCGTTGCTCTGCTGTTCGAGCCCGCTCCACGTGTAGAACGCCACCGGACGCGCTTCCCAGAGCAGCCGGGCCGCGGCGGTGATCTGCCCGGCGGGCACGCCGGTGACCTGCTCGGCCACCTCGGGGGCGAACCTCGCGCACTCGTCGACGATCAGGTCCCAGACCCGGCGCGTGGGCACGTCGTCCGGCGGGGCCGCGCCCGGTGCCAGCAGCTCGCCGGTGTCGGCACGGACCTGCCATGACGCGTTGGTCCAGCGCTCGACGAACTCGGTGTCGTACCAGCCGTTCTCGATCATCACGTGCGTGATCGCCAGCGCGAGCGCCCCGTCCGTGCCCGGGCGGACGCGCAGCCAGTGGTCCGCCTTGCTCGCCAGGCCGGCCCGGCGGGGGTCGACCACGACGAGCTTCGCGCCCCGCCGCAGCGCGGCCGTGGTCGCGGTCGCGTGCGCGAGCCGGGACACCGACGGGTTGTACCCCCAGTAGAGGACGCAGCCGGCGTTGCCGAGGTCGGGCAGGTAGGCCCCCGGCACCGGTTCGCCCCAGGTGTACGTGGTCGCCAGGTGGCGGCCCCAGCCACACAGCTCCATGTAGGTGAGCAGGTTGGGGCTGCCGAAGGCCCGCCGGAGCCGCATCAGCCAGTCGACCGAGTCCGACATGGCCGACGTCGAGGGTGAGGCGGTGCCGAACACCACCGCTTCCGGTCCCGACTCCGCGGCGATCGCCGTCAGCCGTGCGGCGATGGTGGCCAGCGCTTCGTCCCAGCCGAGGCGCTCCCAGCCCGGGTCGGCCGCGCCCTTCGGGGCGGTCCGGCGCAGGGGGTGCAGCAGCCGGCCGGGGTGCGCGACGATTTCCGGCGCCGCCTTGCCCTTGACGCAGATCGCCCCGCCCGTCGGATGGCCGGGCAGCGGACGAAGCGCCAGCAGGCGCCCGTCGTCGACCGTCGCGGTGGCGCCGCAGCGGGACACGCACAGCGGGCAGAACGTCGCCACCTCGGTCGTCATCCCGCACCTCCGAACCGGGCCCCTCCTGAGGGAATCGCGCCCGGCCCGGCCGCCGTAACAGCCGTGCGGGTCAGCGCGGTTCGGCGGGAGCCCAGAGGCCGTCCGCGTCGCCCGCTTCCAGGCGGCCGCGGTACACGCCGATCTTGTGGTCGATCAGCTCCAGGTTCTCGTGCAGCTCGGCCAGCCGGGCCAGCACCTCCGCGCGGTGCTCCTCCAGCAGCGCCAGCCGTTCCGGCTCGTTGCCGCGGCCCGCGGCGACCAGGTCCGCGTACCGGCGGATCGTCCTGATCGGCATCCCCGTGGCCCGCAGCTTGGTGCAGACCTTGATCCACTCCAGGTCCAGCTTCCGGTAGCGCCGCCGGCCGCCGCTGGTGCGGTCGACCCGGGTCACCACCAGGCCCGCTCGTTCGTAGTAGCGCAGCGTGTGCGCGCTGACCCCGGTGCGGCGCGCCGCGTCCGCGATGGTCAGCCCCTCCGCGGGGATCGGCTTGACTTCGAGCACGCTCTAAATCTTAGCGTCGAATCCATGAACGTTCCGACTACGCACCGCCCGGCGCTCGTGCTCGCGATCTGCTGCGCCAGCATCGTCGTCGTGGTGATGGACATCTCCATCGTCACCGTCGCGCTGCCGTCGATCCGCCGCGACCTGGGCGCCTCCGTCTCCGGCCTGCAGTGGACGGTCGACGCCTACACGCTGGTCCTGGCGGCTTTCCTCGTGCTCGGCGGTTCGGCCGCCGACCGGTTCGGCCGCAAGCGCGTCTTCCAGTGCGGCCTGGCCGCCTTCGGTCTCGGGTCGCTGCTGTGCAGCCTGGCCCCCGGCATCGGCTGGCTGATCGCGGCCCGCGCGGTGCAGGCCGCCGGCGGCACCATGCTCAACCCGGTCGCGATGGCCATCGTCGCGACCACCTTCCCGGTCCCGGCCGAACGCGCCCGCGCCATCGGCGTGTTCGGCTCGATGTCCGGCCTGGCGCTGGCGCTCGGGCCGATCCTCGGCGGCGCGCTCGTCGACGGCTTCGGCTGGCGCGCCGTCTTCTGGGTCAACGTCCCGATCGTCGTCGCCGCGCTGGTCGCCACCGCGCTGTTCGTGCCGGAGTCCCGGGCGCTCCGGGCGCGCCGGTTCGACCCGGTGGGGCAGGTGCTGGTGGTCGTCGTGCTCGGCAGCGTCGTCGAAGCCATCGTCGAGGCGCGGTGGCTGGGCTGGACGTCGCCGTGGACCCTCGGCCTGCTCGCCCTGGCCGGGCTGGGCGTGCTGGGCATCCTCGCCTGCGAACCCCGCCGCGCCGACCCGCTGCTGGAACTGCGCCTGTTCCGCAGTGTCTCGTTCAGCGGGGCGATCGTGATGGCGCTGTTCTCGCTGTGCGGGTTCGGCGCGTTCCTCTTCGTCACCACGCAGTACCTGCAGGACGTCCGGGGCATGACGGCGCTTTCGGCGGGGTTGTGCCTGCTGCCGGTCGGCGTGCTCGTCGTGGCCCTGTCCCCGAGGGTCGGAAGGCTGGTCGGCACGCGCGGGCCGCGACTGCCGCTCGTCGTCGCCGGGGTCTCGCTCGCGGTCGGCGGCGCCGCGTCGGCGGGGCTCGGGCCGGTCACGCCGCTGCCCGTCGTGCTCGCGACCTTCGTGCTGTTCGGTGTCTTCCTCGGCACGGTGAACCCGCCGATCACCAACACCGCGGTTTCCGGGATGCCGGGCTCGATGGCGGGGCTGGCCTCGTCGCTGGCGTCGGCCGGCCGGCAGACCGGCACCACGCTGGGTGTCGCGGTCGCCGGGACGATCGCGGGGACGGGAGCGGGCAGCGCGGCCGGCGTGTGGTGGCTGGTCGCCGGGCTCGGCGCCGGCCTCCTCGCCCTGGCGCTGCTCAGCACCGGCCGCCGGGCGGCCGCGACGGCCGACCGGGCGGCGGGGCTGTTCGACGAGCTCAGCCTCCCGCGACCGACGGGATGATCTGCACCTCGGCGGCGTCGCGGAGCACGGCCGCGGCGCCGCCGCGATGGCGGCATTCCTCGCCGTCGACGTAGAAGTTGACGTACCGGCGCAGCCCCGCCTGTTCGTCGCGCAGCCTTCGCTCCAGCGCCGGGTACCGCTGCGCGAGCGCGTCGAGCAGGGCGCCCAGCGTGGCCGGCTCGCCGACCTCGACGTCCAGCCGGGACTCGCCGCCGGCCTTCTCCCGCAGCGTCCCGGGCAGCAGCACGGTGATCCGCACGTCTCACACCCTCGCGGCGCGGACGCACAGCACGTCGGGCAGGTGCGCCGCGACGAGCTGCCAGCTGTCGCCCTCGTCGCGGCTGGCGTAGACGTCGCCGGTCCGCGAGCCGAAGTACACCCCGGCCGGGTCGGCGTCGTCGGTGCACATCGCGTCCCGCATGACGCCGGCCCAGTACCCGTCCGGCAGGCCCGTCCCCAGCGCCTCCCACGACTTCCCGGCGTCCTGGCTGCGGTACACCCGGCACCGGCCGTCCGGCGGGAACCGCATCGCGTCCGCGACCAGCGGGAACGTGTAGATCACCTCGGGCCGGTGCGGGTGGACGACCATCGGGAAGCCGAAGTCGCTGGGCAGGCCGCCGGCGATGGACTGCCAGGTCGCGCCGGCGTCGTCGCTGCGGTAGACGCCGTGGTGGACCTGCGCGAAGAAGCGGTCCGGCTCGTCCGGGTGCGTGGCGACCTTGTGCACGCACTGGCCGTATTCGGGGTACGGGTCGGGCACGTGGACGGCCTTGATGCCGGTGTTGCTCGCCTGCCAGGACTCGCCGCCGTCCGCGGAGCGGTAGACGCCGCCGGTCGACATCGCCACGGTGATCCGGCCGGGCTCGCTCGGATGGGGGAGCACGGTGTGGATCGCCTTGCCGCCGCCCCCGGGTGTCCAGTGCTCCCGGTGCGGGTGGTCCCACAGGCCGCGGACCAGCTCGTAGGTGCGGCCGCCGTCGGTGGAGCGGAACAGGGCGGACGGCTCGGTGCCGGCGTAGACGACGTCCGGCTCGCTCGCCGGGCCGGGCGCGAGCTGCCACGCCCTGGCGAGGGATTCGCCGGTGTCCGGCGGGAACGAGATCGGGGCGTGGCCGGGTTCTTGCCAGGTCGCGCCCAGGTCGTCGCTGGTGGCCACGCTCGGCCCGAAGTGCTCGCTGGTGACCCCGGCCAGCAGCCGGGGCGTGGCGCGGCGCGTGTCGATGCCGACCGCGTACACGTCGGTCATGGGGTGGTGCGGCCCGGTCACCTCCCAGCTCGTCCGGTCGTCTGTGCCGGTCGCCAGCCACAGACCCTTGCGCGTGCCGACAGCGAGCAGGACAGCCATTCCGGGACCTTTCCTCCGGGTGATGCGCGTCACAGTACTCCGCCCGGGAAAATGTCCCGGAGAAATGTCGAGAGCCGTTCGCGGCCGATCGACGCGGGGGTGAAGGCCGGTCATCGCGTCCGGAAGGAACCGGACCCCGGCCAGGAAGACCAGGGAGCAGGACCATGCGTTTTCTCATGATGCACCGGATCGACGAGCGCGACCCGCAGGCGTGGAACCCCAGCCCGGAGTTCATCGAGACGATGGGGGCGTTCATCCAGGAGTCCGTGGAGAAGGGCATCCTGATCACGGCGGAGGGCGTGCACAAGACGGACAAGGGCGCGCTGGTCCGCAAGCCGCGCGGCGCGGCGATCCGCGTCACCGACGGCCCGTTCGCCGAGGCCAAGGAGGTCATCGGCGGGTTCGCGCTGATCAACGCGGCGGACCGGGCCGAGGCCGTCGAGTTCGCCAAGCGGTACGTCGAGCTGTTCGACTCCGAAATCGAGGTCGAGATCCGCCAGGTCGTCGAGTTCGAGGACATCGAGGCCCAGGCTCAGGCGTGACGGCGGCCGGTGGCGCTAGGCTGGCCGGGAACGAGACTCTGGGGGTAGAGCGATGTTCCTGGTCACCGGCGCCACCGGCAACGTCGGCGCGGAAGTGGTTTCGGCACTCGCCGGGGCGGGGGCGCCGGTCCGGGCGCTGGTGCGCCGGCCGGACGCCGAGCTGCCGGACGGTGCCGAGGCCGCCGTGGGCGACCTCAACGATCCCGGCACCCTCGACGACGCGCTCAAGGGCGTCGAAGGGGTTTTCCTGCTGCCCGGCTACGAGGACACGCCGGGCATGCTGGCCAGGGCGCGTGACGCGGGCGTGCGGCGGATCGTGCTGCTGTCCGGCGGTTCCGCCGCGCTCGAGAACCTGGACAACGCGGTCTCGCGGTACATGACGCTGGCCGAACGGGCGGTGCGCGAGTCGGGACTGGGCTGGACGTTCCTGCGGCCGCGCGCGTTCATGTCGAACGCCCTGCGCTGGCTGCCGCAACTGCGTGAAGGCGACACGGTGCGCGTCCAGTTCCCCGACGTCGAGGCCGCGTGCATCGACCCCGCCGACATCGCGGCGGTGGCGGCCCTCGCGCTCGCGGGCGGTCACGAGGGACGGATCCACGAACTGACCGGGCCGGTCGCGATGCGGCCGGCGGAGCAGGTCGCCGTGCTGGCCGAGGTGCTCGGCCGGGACCTCCGCGTCGTCGGCCTGACGAACGACGAGACGCGCGCCGAGCTCGAAGCGAGCATGCCGCGCGAGTACGTCGAAGCGTTCTGGGACTTCTACGTCGGCGGGACGCTCGACGAGGCGACGGTCCACCCGGCGGTGGCCGAGCTGACCGGCCGGCCGGCCGGCACGTTCGCCCGGTGGGCCGAGGCGCACGCGGCCGCCTTCCGCTGACGCGCCGCCGTTCGGTGGAGGGGCGTTGTGTTCCGGCACACCGCGGGCCAAGGTGGTTCTGCTGCCGGCCACCAGGTGCGGGGGAGCGGACTTGAGCGAGGTCGAGCGCGGGCGGTCGTCGCCCGATCTCTCCGCGGTGCTGGCCGTTGTGCTCGCCGTGCCCCTCGTCGCCAGTGGCCTGCTGGTGCTCGCCCTGCTCGGGAAGCTCGTCTGGCCCGCGTACTTCTGGGTGGTGCCGGCCGGCTGGGTGCCGGCCGGCGGGATCACCTTCGTACCCGCCTTCGAGTACTTCCTGCTGCCGCTGGTGTTCGGCCTGCGGTCGCCGACGGCGCGGGAGCTGGCGCGGCTCACCCCGAGCTGGCAGGCCGTGTGCGCGGCGGCGGGCGTGGACGGCGGCCGCTACCGCCTGTGGGTCGACCGGTCGCGCGAGCTCAACGCCTTCGCGGCGGGCGGCCGGACGGTCGCGGTGACGCGGACCGCGCTCGACCTCCCGCCGCCGGGCCTGGCGGCGATCCTCGCGCACGAACTCGGCCACCACCTCGCCGGCCACACCCGGATTTCGCTGTTCGTCTGGTGGCTGGAGCTGCCGGCCCGGATCCTCGCCCGCCTCGTCCGGCTGCTCGCGCTGGTCGTACCGTACGTCGGCCGTGCGTTCGCGCCCTTCGGGCGGCCGGTGGCCGTGCTCGTCACCGTGCTGCTGACGCTGGGCATCCTCACCGCCCTCGCCTTCCTCGACCCGTGGCTGCTCCTGGCTCCGCTGCTCGGCCCGGTGCTCGCCTGGTCGAAACGGCTCGGCGAGTACCGGGCCGACCTGATGGCCGCGCGGCTGGGGTACGGCCCGGAGCTGATCGCGCTGCTCAAGGAATGGATCACGCTGCACCGCGGCGACGAGCGGCGGCTGCGGGCGCGGCTGCTGGCCAGCCACCCGGCCCACATCGACCGGATCAAGCGGCTGAAGGACCGCGGCTTCAGGGCGTGAGCACGACCTTGCCCGCCGAGTGTCCTTTGTGGAGGTAGTCGATCGCGGCCGCGGCGTCGGCCAGCGGGTAGGTCCGGTCGAGCACCGGCGTGAGCCCGCCGGCCTCGATCGTCTCGCGCAGCACCTCGAGGTCCGCGCCGCGGACGGCGGAGACGAGCCCCCGCAGCCGGTGCCGCACGAACGGGCTCAGCAGCGCCGCCCCGGCCGCCCGCTGGACGCCGCCCAGCCACCGGCCGCCGGTCTCGCCACCGACGATCACCAGCGTGCCGCCCGGCTCCAGCGCCCGCCGGAGGTGGGCCAGGCGACGCATGCCCGCAGTGTCCAGGATGAGGTCGTACCGCCGCCCGGTGAAGTCCTCGCGGGTGTAGTCGACGACGTGGTCCGCCCCGAGCGTGCGGACCAGGTCCGTCTTGGCCGTGCTGCACACCGCCGTGACTTCGGCGCCGAAGGTCTTGGCCAGTTGCACCGCGAACGACCCGACGCCGCCCGCCGCGCCGATCACGAGGACGGACTGGCCCGGCTGGACGCGCCCGGCGTCGCGCAGGCCCTGCAGGGCGGTGCAGCCGGAGATCGCGACAGCCGCCGCTTGCCCGAACGAGAGCCGGGCCGGTTTCGGCGCGACCCGGTCCGCCTTCGCGACGGCGTACTCGGCGAACGCGCCGGCACACTCGCCGAACACCTCGTCACCCGGCCGGACCGTGGTGACGCCGTCGCCGATCTCCTCGACCGTGCCCGCGAAGTCGAGGCCCCGCACCGGGTTCTTCGGCACGCGCAGGCCGAACCCTAGCAGGCGCACCAGGTACGGCCGGCCGGTGGTCAGGTGCCAGACGCCCGGGTCGACGCCGGCCGCGTGCACCCGCACGACGACCTCGCCGGCTCCGGGCGCCGGTCTCGCGATGTCCCGCAGCGCGAGGACGTCAGGATTTCCGTAGCGGTCTTGGACGAGGGCTTTCACGAGGACTCCTCCGGGTACTGGAACACGTCTTCGAGCGGAACCCCGAACACGTGCGCGATCTGGAACGCCATCTCCAGCGAAGGCGAGTAGCGGCCCTGCTCGATGGCGATGACGGTCTGGCGGGTGACGCCGATCCGGTCGGCGAGCTCGGCCTGGGTCAGCCGGCCGTGCGTGAACCGGAGGGTGCGGAGCGAGTTGGTGACGCGGGTCGGTTTCACCACGGCTGGAAACCCCGCCGGTAGGCGAAGATCCGGGCGATCGACCCGAGGATCGCCGACAGCGTGAACGCCAGGTACACGGCGTTGGCGATCCAGAAATGGGGGGCCCGTGCCATCGCCAGCAGCAGCGCGGCGACGGCGCCGATGACGACGAACGAGTGGCCGACGTACTCGCCGAACCGGCCGATCTCGCGGTCGCGCTGGTCCTTTCCGCCGTCCTTCGAAATCACCGCGGCGAGGATGCTCAGCACGATCGACGCGACGATCGACGCGCCGACCGTCCAAAGCAGCGTTGCGACGTAAGGGACTTCGGCCAGCGGTCGCTCGCCGGCCCGGCCGAGGATCACCACCAGGTACGCCGCGTAGCTCACTATCGCGGCGACCCCGAGGATCCAGGCGCGCTTCTCTTCTTGGGGCACCTCATCAAGGTAAAACAAACCAGACATCGTGTCAAACTTTCTTTACATGCGAAAATCTTCGGCGAGGGTGTCCAAGGGACCGGCCGCCGTTCGTAGTCGTGGCGTACGGCAACCGAGCCACCGGAGGATCCGATGAAGTACCTGATGCTGATCAACGCCGCGCTCGACGCCGACGGCGCGCCCACGGGCTGCAGCACGCCCGAGGACTGGATGCTGTTCGACAAGGCGCTCAAGGAGGCCGGCGTCCACGTCGGCGGGAACGCGCTCGCCGACTTCACCACGGCCGCCGCGGTCCGCGTGACCGAGGACGGCGAGCGGATCGTCACCGACGGGCCGTTCGCCGAGTCCCGCGAAGTGCTCGGCGGCTACTTCGTCCTGGACGTGCCGGACTTCGACGTCGCGCTCGACTGGGCGGCGCGCTGCCCGGGCGCCCGAGACGGCGGTTCGATCGTCGTGCGGCCGCTCGCCGACTTCGAAGGCTGACCGCGCGGTGGGGCGGGTGGCCGCGTCGACCGGGGATTTCGGGGGTTCCGGGTGGCAGAGCCCCCGGCCCGGGGCGGAGCCCCGGCTGACACTGGAGGAGGTGTTCCGGGAGGAGCGCGGGCTGTTGCTCGCCGCGCTCGTCCGGCGGTTCGGCGACCTCGACCTGGCCGAGGAGGTGACGTCGGAGGCGATCGAAGCCGCGCTGGTGCGCTGGCCCGCGGAGGGCGTGCCGCCGAAGCCGGGCGCCTGGCTGATGACGACGGCGCGGCGCAAGGCCGTCGACCGGTTGCGCCGCGACCAGGCCTACGCGGCCCGGCTCGCGGTGCTGCAGGTCGAGGCCGAGCGCGCGGCGCCCGCCCCACCGTCCCCGGACGGCGAGCTGCCGGACGAGCGGCTCCAGTTGTTCTTCACCTGCGCCCACCCGGCGCTGTCCGCGGAGGACCGTGCGGCACTGACGTTGCGCTGCCTCGCCGGGCTGACCACGCCGGAGGTGGCGCGGGCGTTCCTGGTGCCCAGCGCGACGATGGGGAAGCGGATCGTGCGGGCGAAGAGCCGGATCCGCACGCTGCGGATCCCGTTCCGGGTGCCGGAGGCCGACGAGCTGCCCGGCCGGCTGCCGGGCGTGCTCCAGGTCGTCTACTCGATCTTCACCGAGGGGTACGCGGCCAGTTCGGGGCCGGACCTGCAGCGGCTCGACCTGGCCGAGGAGGCGATCCGGCTGGCCAGGATCCTGCGGCGGCTGCTGCCGGGGGAGCGGGAGGTGGCGGGCCTGCTGGCGCTGATGCTGCTGATCCACGCCCGCCGCGACGCCCGCACCGGCCCGGACGGCGACCTGGTCCTGCTCGACGACCAGGACCGCGGCCGCTGGGACCGCGCGATGATCGAGGAGGGGGCGGCGCTGGTGGTGGCCGCGTTGTCCGGCGGCCCGCCCGGGTGGTACGGCGTCCAGGCGGCGATCGCGGCCCTGCACGACGAGGCACCGGACGTGGCGAGCACGGACTGGCCGCAGGTGGTGGCGCTCTACGACGTGCTGCGCGGGCTGGCGCCGTCACCGGTGGTGGAGCTGAACCGGGCGGTCGCGGTGGCGATGCGCGACGGCCCGGCGGCGGGTCTGGCCCTGCTGGACTCACTGGCGGACGAGCCGCGGTTGCGGGGGTACAGCCCGTTCCCGGCGGCGCGGGGCGACCTGCTGTCCCGCCTCGGCCGTACTTCCGAAGCGGCCGTGGCCTACCAGGAGGCCCTGGCTCTCGCGGGCACCGAACCCGAACGCGCCCACCTGCGCCGCCGCCTCACCGAGTGCGCAAGTTCGTGATGGCCACCTTGAGGAACTTCAAGTTCCTCAAGGTGGCCATCACGAACCTCAAGCGGGGGGTGCGCAGGTCCGTGAATGGCACATTGAGGGACTCTGAGTCTCGCGATGTGCCATTCACGGACGTCAGGCCGGGCAGAATGTCGGTGGGCGCCGGTAAGCTGGATACCGGGGGCCGGAGGTCTACTTCGCGCGCAGTGCCGCCACGGCCGGGGCGAACATCGTCGCCTTGATCGCGCCCAGCGTGCCGCGGTCCTTGCCCGCCAGGGCCCGGACCCGCTCGCTCGCCACCTTCACCACGTCGCCCTCGGCCGCGATCTCGTCCACCAGCCCGATCTCTGCCGCTTCCGGCCCGCCGAAGCGCCGTCCCGTCGTCATCGACGCGATCGCCGCGGACGGCGTCAGCTTGCCCTGGATCAGCGCCGCCATCCCCGGCGTGAACGGGATGTTGATGTCCGCTTCCGGGAAGCAGAAGTAGCCGCGGTCGGACCGCATCACGCGGAAGTCGTGTGCCATCGCCAGCATCGCGCCCGCGCCGAACGCGTGGCCGTTGATCGCCGCGACCGTCGGGACCGGCAGCGTCAGCACCCGCGCGAACAGCTCCTGCACGTCAGCGACGTACGGAGACGCCTGGTCACTGTGGGCCGTCAGCCATTCGAGGTCGAGGCCGTTCGAGTAGAACTTGCCGCCACCGGTGGTCACCAGCGCGCCCTCGACACCGTCCAAAAAGGAATGAACGCGCTGCAGCCAGTCCGGTGAGAACCGGTTTTCGTCGTCGCCCAGGTCAAGCACGGAAACGGTCACGGTCGGTCCTTTTCTCGAGGGGGCACGGTCAGCACGGCCCGCACGGCGGCGGCCAGCCTTTCCCGCACCAGTGGATCGGTGATGTCACGCCGGAAGAACGCGGTCGGCAGGTCGACGACGCACGTCGTGATCACCTCGACGGCCAGGCCGTCCCCGCGGTCCCACAGCTGCCGGGCGAGCCGGACGAGCAGTGCGACGAGCCGCTTGTCGACCGCGTGCAGGGCCTCCGCGAGCTCGTCGGGCAGTTCGGGCCCGAAGAGCCGGTCTCCCTTCACCGCGAGCAGCATCCGTGCCCCGTCGGGACGCAGGGAGGCGAACACCGCGGGCGTGTCCGCCGCCGCGACGACGGCCTCCACCGGCGAGGAGGCCTGGTCCACCAGTGAGGTCTGCAGGTCGAGGAACGCCGTCGCCGCGCGCAGCCACGCCCTGGCCAGCACTGCGCTCAGCGAACCGAACGCGTGATAGATCGTCCCGTTCGGCACGCCCGCGGCCGCCGCCAGGCCACGCACAGTCACATCCGCCGAGGAAGCGACGAGCCGCTCGGCGACGTCGAGCAGCGCGTCGAGGTCGTGGACGCGAGGGCGAGGCATGCCGCGACAGTAACAGAACGCGTGCTCCAAAACCATCGCGGTAAGCTGCCGCCGTGGAGATCTGGATCAACCCGGCGTGCGCGAAGTGCCGGTCCGCGGTGTCGATGCTGGAGGAGGCGGGCGCGGACTACACCGTGCGCCGCTACCTCGAGGACCCGCCGACCGCGGCGGAGCTCGAAAACGTCCTGAAGCGCCTCGGCCTCGAGCCGTGGGACATCACGCGCACGGCCGAGCCGATCGCGAAGGACCTCGGCCTGAAGACGTGGGGGCGCACGCCCGAAGACCGCTCCCGCTGGATCGACGCCCTGGCCGAGTACCCGAAGCTGATCCAGCGGCCGATCATCACGGCCGACGACGGCACGACGGTCGTCGCCCGCGACCCCGAAACGGTCCGCTCTGTCCTCTAGGGAATCTCGCCGTCCTTCGGCAGCAAAGGCACGTCGAGCGAAACCGTCTCCGGGTACTTGATCCCGGCGCCGGTGTTGAGCACGACGACGTCTTCGTCGCCTTCCAGCCATCCGGACTCGCGAAGGTGGCGAAGGGCGGCGAAGCACGCCCCGCCCTCCGGGCAGACGAAGGCGCCTTCGCGCTCGGCGAGTTCCCGTTGCGCGGCAAGGAGTTCCCCGTCGGTGACGGCGACCGCGGCGCCGCCGGTCGCGTACACCGCGTCGAGCACCAGGAAGTCGCCCAACGCCTTGGGCACGGTGATGCCGAAGGCGACCGTCCGGGCGTCCGGGAACGGCGTGCTTTCCCGCTCACCGCGCGAGAACGCCGTGATGATCGGCGCGCACCCGGTGGCCTGCACCGCCACCAGCCGCGGCAGCGGCCCGGAAACCCAGCCCAGCTCCCGCATTTCCAGTAAGGCCTTGTAAATCCCGATGATGCCGACGCCGCCGCCGGTGGGATAGAGGATGACGTCGGGCAGCCGCCAGCCGAACTGTTCGGCGATCTCGTACCCCATCGTCTTCTTGCCCTCGATGCGGTACGGCTCCTTCAGCGTCGAGACGTCCTGGACGCCTTCACGCCGCTTCACCGCCGCGGCGACGAGCTTGCCCGCGTCGCCGATGAGACCGTCCACCCGGTACAGCTCCGCGCCGGCGGCGACGCACTCGCGCATGGTGATCGCCGGCGCGTCGGCCGGCATCGCGACCAGGCTTGTCAGCCCCGCGCGGGCCGCGTACAACGCCCACGCCGCACCCGCGTTGCCGTTCGTCGGCATCGCGATCCCGCGCACACCCAGCTCGGCCGCCCGCGAGACGCCGACCGCGGCCCCGCGCGCCTTGAACGTGCCGGTCGGCACCAGGCCTTCGTCCTTCATCCACAGCCGGGACAGCCCCAGCTCACGGCCGTAGCGCGGCAGCCGCAGCAACGGCGTCATGCCTTCGCCGAGGCTCACGACGTTCTCGGGCGAACGCACCGGCAGCACCTCGTGGTAGCGCCACAGCGTCGGTTCCCGCCCGGCGATCTCCTTCGGTGTCACGGCTTCGCGGACGCCGTCGAGGTCGTACCGCGCCAGCAGCGGCGCGCCGGCCGGGGAGAGCCCTCGGACGGCGTCGGCGTCGAAACGCTCGCCGGTCCGGGAGCAGTCGAGGTGGCTGAGGAACGAATACGGCACGGCGCCGATCCTAGGTCCTAAGGTGTGGTCATGGACGCGCTGCGGGTCTGCCTGTACGTCTTCGCCGGGGTCACGCTCGGCACCTGGCTGGTCTCGGTGCTGACCAGGGAGTACTCCTGGGTCGACCGGATCTGGTCGATCGTGCCGGTGGCCTACGTGGGGATCTTCGCCGGCGCCGCCGGGTTCGCCGACCTCCGGCTCGACGTCATGTTCGCGCTGGTCACGCTGTGGGGCGCGCGGCTGACGTTCAACTTCGCCCGCAAGGGTGGCTACGCGCCCGGCGGCGAGGACTACCGGTGGGCGGTGCTGCGCGAGCGGCTGGCGCCGTGGCAGTTCCAGCTGTTCAACTTCTTCTTCATTTCGCTCTACCAGAACGCGATCCTCCTGCTGATCACGCTGCCCGCGTACACGGCGTTGGAGCACCAGGGCTCGTTCGGCTTGGGGGACGTCGTCGTCGCGGTGGTGTTCTCCGCGTTCCTGGTGGGGGAGACGGTCGCCGACCAGCAGCAGTGGGCGTTCCACCGGGAGAAGCACGCGGGCCGCGCGCCGACCCGGTTCCTGCAGACGGGGCTGTTCCGTTACTCGCGGCACCCGAACTTCTTCTTCGAGCAGGCGCAGTGGTGGGCGGTCGCCGCGTTCGGCGTCGTCGCCGGCGGTCTTCAGTGGACAGTCATCGGTGCGGTCCTGCTGACGCTGTTGTTCGTCGGCTCGACGCGCTTCACCGAGAGCATCACGAAGTCTCGGTACCCCGAGTACGCCGACTACCAGCGGCGGACGTCGGCGGTGGTGCCGTGGCCGGTCCGCGGATGACGGTCGTCGCCGCGCTCCAGATCGCGACCGGCGTCCCGCTCGCGCAGGTGCTGGCCTTCGAGGACGAGATCCGAGGGGCCTCCTTGGTGGTCCTGCCGGAGGCGGTGCTCGGCGGTTATCCGGGCCGGGAGCCGTTCGTCGAGTACTTCCACGCGGCGGTCACGGTGCCGGGCTCGGAAACGACGGCGCTGGCCGCGCTCGCGTCCCGGACCGGCGCGACGCTGGTGGTGGGCGTCATCGAGCGCGACGGTTCGACGCTGTACAGCACCGCGGTGTTCCTCGACCCGGAGCGAGGTCTGGTGGGCAAGCACCGCAAGCTGGTACCCACCGCGCGGGAACGCGTGTTCTGGGGCCGCGGCGACGGCTCGACGCTGCCGGTGGTGCCGACGGCCGCGGGCCTGGCGGGCGCGGCGATCTGCTGGGAGAACCACATGCCGCTGCTGCGCGCGGCGATGTACGCGAAGGGCGTGGAGATCTGGTGCGCCCCGACGGCGGACGACCGTGACGTCTGGCAGGCGTCGATGCGCCACATCGCCGACGAAGGTCGCTGTTTCGTGATTTCGGCGTGCCCGTACGAGTCTTCGGGCGACGACCCGTTCCAGGGCGGCAGCGTGATCGTCGGCCCGCTCGGGGAGGTGCTGGCGGGTCCGTTGCGGGACGCGGCGGGCTTGCTGACCGCGGAAATCGACCTCGACGAGATCGTGGCCGCGCGCAAGAGCCTCGACGTCTCGGGGCACTACGCCCGTCCGGACGTGTTCTCGCTGACGGTGGACGAGCGGCCGCGGGAGGGCGTCATCTTCCTGCGGTGACAACACCTGCCCGATCCACCGTCGTTACCGCCGGTTCGTGGCGGACGCGAACTACCTGTGCGAGAGCCCCGCTCTTCCGGCGGTTCGACTGGAAGGATCAGCTGCGGTTCGTGATCCAGCCCGTCGGGCTCGACCTTGCCGACGCCTGGGACTTCGCCCGGATGGAGGCGAAGATCGCCGCCGGCGCACCCGACGTGGTGATCGCCGGTGGCCGGCCACGAGACGACGACGGCTCCGCGCCAATGCCGTAGCGTTGGAATTCCCGCGTCACGCGGAAATGGGCCTTTACCGCCGTCTGGGACGACTACGGCCTGGCCAGTTCGCGCCGACCGACATCGGTCAACACGAAGTAGCGCTTGGGCTCGGCAGGTGCCGGCCCGTCCCACCCGTCGGTGAGCCAGCCGCGTTCGAGCAGCAGCGTCAACAGCGGGTACAGCCTTCTCCTGTGTACGTGCGTTGCGCGGCGCAGATCGTCGCCGTAGAAGCGTGCTTCGGCAGTTCCCGCGAGGAGTACCGCCGCCAGCTTGCGCATTTCCCGGGTCGACCGCATGGCCCGATACTAGCTCCCGTCCTCATGCTTCGGTGGGTCCTGCGATCCTCCTGGCGGGTGCTGCCGCCACCAGAATCGGGTTGACCGGTAGCTACCGCCCGGTCGGGCCGGGCCGGTCGGCTGGCGTGGGGGATAGCTTCCCGCTGAGCCGAAGGCCACGTTCCCTTCCTGGCCTCCGGCGAGGCAGCTACGTCGGTCACGCCGACGAGATCTCGCCCTTTTGGGCATCGGCTTCTCCTAACGCCTCGGAGGCGGCGGCTGGACGGGACGGGGTTGCGGGCCCGGGTTGTCGCGCGTGGGCGAGTTGGGCCTGTCCTTGCCTGGTCCCGGCCTCGTCGGTCCTGGTCCGGCTGGGTTACGCGGCTGCGGCATCGGCCGTCCTCTGAGTCAGTGCATGGGCAGTTGGAGTCGGCCAATGCGCTGGCCGGAGCGCTAGTGCGGCAGCTGGAAGATCAGGAAACGCAGCTCTGTCGCCTGCCGGTTGAGTCCGGGGCCGGTGCGCCCGGCAAGCCGACCGTGGCCGCGCACCGGCCCCGACTCCGCCGCCTTCTCGGCGTTGAACACGACCGCCAGGTCCTCGCGGGGGATCGTGACGACCCGCTCAACCACGTCGCTCTGCTCGCGCGCCTCGCGTAGTGCCGTTGTTCAGGTGTCCAGATCGCACGTCGCCGTGGTGCTCGTGCCGGAAGGCGATCCAGAAGCCGACCGCGAGCTTCTGCGCGAGCTCGGGCACGTCACGGACGTGGTAGGGCTTCGGCTACTCCTGCGGTGTCATCGGCGGGCACGTGGCACCTCCGGGGCGGTGGGGCCGGTCTGGCTGAGGCAACCGGGGCACACGCGGTCCGGGTGCGTCCGCACCGGATGCGGAGTGACGCTCGGCCGGTCGTGGCCGAAAGGGACTGACCGGTGTTGCTCACAGGCCGGGTACACCAGCGGTGGCCAGTCAAGGGCGAGCTGGGTGTGCTGGTAGAGGTGCGCGAGGCCGTCGACGAACCCGTGCCACTCCCACCAGTCACCCGGCGCGGTGGCCCGCGGCCGGTCGTCGAGCGCGGTCACGGCGCGTACCGGTTGATCCGCGGCCATCGCCGCCGCACTTCGGCAGCCGCCTCCGCCAGCTCGTCCGGCCGCAGCTGGGACACTGGCCGGAACGGCTGCTCGTCAGGGCGTGACGACCCGGAGAGGGTGTCTCGACCGTCGGCTCGGTCCTGAAGAGGAACCCGGTCGCACTTGTCGTCTCCGTCTACGGGAGCCTTCTCGCCATTGCACGCTGTCACGCTATTGAGGCTATGAGCGATAATGCCTGGTAGGAGGAGCCCGGTACGGGGGCCATTCGCAGAGGGTGGCCAGAACTGGGGGCCAGAGCGATGATGAGCACTTGTCGGGTGCGAACCGAGGGAGTACCGAGTGGAGCAGCAAGGAATCGGCGCACTGCTCCGGAACCAGCGCGCGGCCACCGGTCGTTCCCAAGCCGATCAGGCCGAGGTACTTTCCGAGATCTCGGGGCAGCCCGTCACCCGCAACGAAGTATCGCGATGGGAGTGTGAGCGGCGATTGCCGACGCCGTTCTGGCAGAAGCACATGGCCGCGACTTTCGAGATCGACGTGCAGGGAATTCGTCGTGCGGTCATGGCGACTCGTGCGGAACAGCGGAAGGCGAAGACGGGAGAGACAGTGCAGCGGCGTGAATTCATCGGAGCAATGGCCGCTCTGGCAATTCCGCCGGCTCGCACGGAACAACCGACTGCGCGCCGGATCGGGCAATCCGACATCGACGAGTTGCGCCGCCGAACAGCCCGGCTCCGTCGTCTCGACAACGTCTTGGGCGGCGCCGAGACCTTCCCGGTGTACTCGGCCGAGGTCGATTTCACGCAGCGGCTGCTCCGCGAATCCAGCCACACGATCGAGCTCGGCCAGCAGCTGCGGGCACTGCTTGCCGAGCAACAGCAGCAGGCCGGTTGGGCAGCATTCGACCATGGCCAGAACGCACTCGCCCAGCGGCTCTACAGCGACAGCCGGAAAGCCGCCGAGGAGGCCGGTGCGCTCGACCTCGCCGGGAACGCGCTGGCCTACGCCGCGTACCAGCAGACCGCGACCGCGCAGAGCGGGACCGCGCTGGCCGCCGACTCGTGCGAGGTCGAGCAGGCCGCCGCGACCCTCGCGCGTGCCGCGGACCTGGCCGCTGGAGTCAGCTCGGTACGCCCGGCGGCCCGGATTCAGGCGGTAGCCCGCCAGCTGGCGGGGTACCGGTCAACGCCGATGGTCGGCGACCTGCTGGCCCGGCTGGGCGCCTAAGCGTCCGAGTTCGTCGACGCCTCGACCCACTGCAGGTAGTCGGCGGAGCCGCGCACGAGCTCGACGGCGGTCACCTCCGGCTTGCTCCACGGGTGCTGCTCGACGATGTGCGCTTCCAGTTCGGCGTAGCGGGCGTCCGTGGTCTTGAACGTCACGTTCCACTCCTCGCCCTCGCCCTGCTCGCCGAGGTGCCAGAAGAACGACGCGACCGGGCCGGTCACCTGTGCTGTGGCCGCCAGGCGAGCGGCCACCGCTGAGCCGGCGAGCTTCGCGCCGGAGTCGCGGTCCGGGGTGGTTGTGGTCACGAGAAGGTGGACTGCCATGACGCCACCCTAGGACGCTCCGGCGCCTCGGACGGGGCTAGGACGCCGGTCTGAAGTGCTCAGTCCATCGGACGCCGTCCCACCACTGTGTCGCGCCCTGCTGCGTCGGCGACGGGTACCAGCCTGCCGGCGGCCCGGCGGGCGCGGGCGGCTGCGCGGCAGGGGAAACCGCCTGCTGTGCGAGCGCTTGCTGCTGAAGCCTGGTTTGTGCCTGGAGCTCACGCAGGGACTTCTTGGCGACGCGCTGCTTCTTGCTGCTGCCGCGGACGAGCCCGCCCGTGCTGATCATCAGGGACTTCCGGATGAGGCCCACGTGGTGCCACCTTCCCGTCGGGTGTACTCGCAGGAGTCGGTGATCAATCGCGCCGTGTTACGCGTCCACCGAGGCGATCGGCAGTTCCAGCAGGCGAGCCCGGGACAACGTCACCGTCCTGCGGTGACGCGGTCCCGGTCGGGCTCAGACCGCCAGCCGGCCGCCGTCCACCGGGAGGATCGCGCCCTGGACGAAGCTCGAACCGCCCGCCACGAGGAACGCGATCGCCGCGGCGATCTCCTCCGGTGCGGCCACCCGGCCGGCCGGGCCGTTCGCGGCCAGCGCGTCCAGGCCGTCGCCGAAGGCGGCCGTGCCTTCGGTGCGCGTCGGGCCCGGGCTGACCGCGTTGACCCGCACGCCGGACGGCCCGAACTCCGCCGCCCACGCCTTCGTCATCAGCTCGATCGCCGCCTTCGACGAGCCGTAGAGCGCCATGCCCGGCATGCCCCTCGCCGCGACCATCGTGGACACGTTGACGATCGCGCCGTGCCCGCGGGCGGCCATCTCCGGCGCCAGCTCGGCGACGAGGAAGAACGGTACCTTCACGTTGATCGCGTACACGCGGTCGAAGTCCGTTTCGGAGAGGTCCGCAGTGGGGCCGGTGGGGAAGATCCCGGCGTTGTTCACCAGCACGTCGATGGGCCCGCCCAGCTCACGGGCCCGCGCCGCCAGCTCCCGCGCCGACGACGCGTCCGTCAGGCCGGCCGCGACGAAGTCGGCCTTCCCGCCCGCCACGCGGATGTTTTCGACGACCTCGGCGCCGCGTCCGGCGTCCCGCCCGGACAGCACGACGTGCGCCCCGAGCCCGGCCAGCGCGATCGCCGTCGCGCGGCCGATCCCGCTCGTCCCGCCGGTCACCAATGCCGTCGACCCGGACAGTTCTGCACTCATCGTTCAACTCCTTCGCGACCCGGGTGTCTCCCGGTCGAAGGGTTCAAGCGAGGCCGCCACAAGAGACTTCCGGGATCGCGTTCGGCACTGCTTATGCCCGCGATTCGTCCCGCCGATGGTCTTCCAGTGCCGCGACGAACTCCGCGAGGTCGCGGCGGTGCGAGTTCGCCGGCCACACGGCCCAGGTCCGCCGCACGAGCGGATTCCCGGCCAGCGGCCGCCACCGCACCGAGTCCGGCAGCGGGTACGGCCACTCGGGTGGCGCGAACGCGTAGGCCGTGCCCGCGCTGACCGCCGGGATCTTCAGCTCGACGATCAGCCGCTGCTCCTCCGGGACGTCGGGACCGACGTCGAGGCCGTGGCTGCGCAGGATCGCCGCCAGCTCGTCGTACCACGCCGGGCTCCCCGCGCGGGGGAAGGCGAACCAGTCCAGCCCGGCCAGCTCCTCCAGCCGGACCGGCGAGCCGAGCTTCTCCGCGAGATCCGCCGCCAGCAGGACGCCCACGTTCTCCTCCACGACGAGCACCGCGTCCAGGTCGGGCCCGGCCGGGCGTTCGCGGACCAGCCCGACGTCCAGCTCGCCCGCCCGCAGCGCGGCGACCTGCGCCACCGACGACAGGTGCCGCGCCTGCACCCGCGTTTCCCCCAGCCGGGCGAGCGCCGACGGCAGCAGCTCGGGCGGCAGCTCCAGCGGGACGCCGACGCGCAGCACGCCGCCGCCGGTCTCCGTGTGCCGGGCCATCGCGGCGAGCGCCTGGTCGTGGCGCGCCAGTACCGCGCGCGCTTCGCCCAGCAACGTCGTCCCGGCGTCCGTGACCTGGACGCCCGTACTCGTGCGCACCAGCAGCCGGACGCCGAGGCGGCGTTCCAGCGCGGTGATCGTCTGGGACAGCGCCGGCTGGCTCACGTGCAGCCGCCGCGCCGCCTTGGACATCGCCCCGGCTTCGACGACCGCGACGAACGCCCGCAGCTCGCGGATCTCCATCAGCGGGCCCACCGGATCGGCAGCGACTTGAGGCCGTTCTGGAAGTTCGACCGCAGCCGCACCGGTTCCCCGGCGAGTTCCATGAAGCCGGGCAGGTCGAGCACCGCGGCGAACATCGCCCGCAGCTGGACCCGCGCCAGCTGCGCGCCGAGGCAGAAGTGCGGGCCGTGGCCGAAGGTCAGGTGATCGTTCGGCGTGCGGGCGATGTCGAAGACGTCCGGGTCCTCGAACACCTCCGGATCCCGGTTGGCCCCGGTAAACCAGACCACCACCTTGTCGCCGGCCCGGATGTCCACATCGGACAGCCGGACGCCGGCGACGGCGGTGCGCCGGAAGTGCATGACCGGCGTCCACCAGCGCAGCATCTCTTCGACCGCCGACGGCAGCAGGGACCGGTCTTCCCTGAGCCGCCGGTACTGCTCGGGGTGCGACAGCAGCGCGAGCAGCCCGCCGGGCAGGCCGTTGCGGAGGGTTTCGTTGCCCGCCACGGAAAACAGCCAGAACAGGTTCTCGAACTCGGCGAGTGAGACGCGGGCGCCGTCGTCGCCGACGTTCCGCATCAACGCGCTCATCACGTCGTCGCCGGGATGCGAACGCTTGTACTCGCCGAGTGCGTTCGCGTACGCGTAGAGGTCCGGCATCCCCGCGCGGGTCCGCGGATCCGGCATCGCGCCGTCCGGGCCGGGGGACGGCCGGACGGCGAGGGCGGCCCGCGCCAGGCCGGTCACCTCGGCGGGGGAGACGGTCGCGCTGACCGCGTACTCGGCGTCCTGGTAGCCGATCACGCGGTTGCTCCAGTCGTACATCAGCCGCCGGTCTTGTTCCGGCACGCCGAACACCGCGGCCAGCGTGCGCAGCGGCAGATCGGCGGCCACCTGCGCGAAGTCGCACTCGCCTCGATCGGCGACCTCGGCGACGAGGCTCCGCGCCCGGCTCTCGATCTGCGAAGTCAGCTTCGCGACCGCGCGCGGGGTGAACGCCTTGGTGAGCAGCCCGCGCAGCCTGCCGTGCTCCGGCGGGTCCATGTTGAGCATCATCCGGCGCACGTACGCGAGGTCGGCGGCGTCGCGGATCTGCGTCCCGCCGAGCTGCGAGGAGAACAGCGCGGGGTCGCGCAGCACCCGCCGCACGTCGGCGTGGCGCAGCACCGCCCAGAAATCGTCGACGCGCACCACCGGCGACTCGCGCCGCAGCCGCGCCAGCTCCTCGTACGGGACGCCCCGCATGTAGGTGTCCGGATCGGTGATCCCCACGAACCGACCCTAGCCGCTCAGCCCTGCCGGGTGGGCCGGATGGTGAGGTCGCCGATTTCGACGTCGTCGGGCTGCTCGATCGCGAACGCGATGGCGCGCGCCACGGCGTCGGGGCTGATGCCGAGGTCGGCCATGGCCTGCTGGGCCTGCTCGCGCTGCTCGGGGTCGCTGACGTAGTCGACGAGCTCGGTGCGGACGTACCCCGGGGAGATGGACGTCGTGCGGAGCACGCCGTCGGTGGACTCCTGGCGCAGCGCCTCCAGCAGCGTGCGGACGGCGTTCTTGGTCCCGGCGTAGACGGCTTGGCCGGGGACGATCTTGAGGCCCGACGTCGACACGGTGGTCACGAAGTGCCCGTGGCCCCGCTCGCGGAACACCGGCAGCGCGGCGGCGATGCCGTGGAGGACCCCGCGCAGGTTGACGTCGATCATCGCGTCCCAGTCGTCGACGTCGAGGGCGGCGACGGGCGCGATCCGGGCGACGCCGGCGTTGGCCACCAGCACGTCGAGGCGGCCGTACCGGTCCACGGCCAGCGCGACCAGCCGCTCGAGGTCGGCGCGCCGGGTGACGTCGGTTTCCACCAGGTCCGCGCGGCCGCCCGCGGACCGGATGTCCGCGACGAGCGCGTCGAGCCGGTCGGTGCGGCGCGCGCCGAGCACGACGGCCGCGCCACGGGCCGCCAGCTCCCGCGCGGTGGCCGCGCCGATCCCGCTGCTGGCTCCGGTGATGGCGACGACCTTGTCCATGCTGCTCATGAGGCTCTCCTCGACTAAGTTGACAACTGTCCGTTTAATCGCACTGTACCGGACAGTTGTCCGCTTATGAAAAAGGGGCGTCTTCGTGAGCCGTGAGCGCCGGTCGGACGCGGTCGCCAACCGCGACCGCATCGTGGAGGCCGCGCGGGCCGAACTGAGCAGGTCCAACGGCGCGGTGGACGACCTGAAGCTGCATCTGGTCGCCAAGGCGGCCGGGGTGGGACAGGGCACGCTCTACCGCCACTTCCCGACCCGCGAGCACCTGCTCGCGGAGGTGTACCGCCACGAGCTGACCGAGCTGGTCGACGCCGTGGCGCCGCTGCTGGCGGAGCATCCCCCGCTCCGGGCGCTCACCGGGTGGCTCGACCGGCTGGTCGAGTACGCGCGCGTCAAACGCGGTGTCATGGCGGCGATCGAGGCGTCGGCGTGGCAGGACCTCTACGCCGGCCAGCACCACCGGCTCGACGAAGCGCTGGAGCTGCTGCTCGACCGGGGAAAGGCCGCCGGCGAAGTGCGCGAAGAGGTCGACGCCGCCGACGTCATCCTGCTTCTGGGCGCGTTGTCGCGGATTCCCGGGCCGGAGTGGGACAAGCGCGCGCCCACGGTCGTGACGGTCATCGTCGACGGTCTTCGCCCTAGCCGCGCGCGGCCGTCGTAGGGGAGGCTGCTGCGATGGACACGCTCAACATGCGCACCGGCGGCCAGGGCGAACCGGCCGTCCTCCTCCTGCACGGCCTGGGTGCGACCGGCGCCGTCTGGGCCCACTTCTCCGTGGCGCTCGACCGGCGCGTCCTGGTGCCCGACCTCCCCGGCCACGGCTTGTCCTCGCCGCTGCCGCACTACAGCTTCGCGACGCTCGCCGCGGCGGTCGCGCGGGCGCTGCCGCCGGGCGGGCCGCTGATCGCCGCCGGGCACTCGCTCGGTGGGGTGGTCGCGCTGGAACTGGCCTCCGGCCGGTACGACGTCGAGGTCGAAGGCGTGCTGGCGCTCGGGGTGAAGGTCGAGTGGAGCCAGGACGACCTGGGCCGCGCGGCGTCGTTCGCGGCCCGGCCGGCCCGGGTGTTCGAGACGCGGGAAGACGCCGAGCAGGCCTACCTGAAGGTGTCCGGGCTGCTCGGGATCGCGCCCGCCGACCCGGCCGGGCTGCGCGAGACCGAGGAGGGCTGGCGCCTGGCGATGGACCCGGCCGCGTTCGGCGTCGGCGCGCCGGACATGCCCGCGCTGCTCGCCGCGGCGCGGTGCCCGGTCGTGCTGGCGGCGGGCGAAAACGACCCGATGAGCCGTCCGGACCAGCTGCGGGCGCTCGATCCGGACGCGGTCACGCTCGCCGGTCTCGGTCACAACGCCCACGTCGAGGACCCGGCCGCGGTACGCGCGCTGCTGGAGCGCTTCGGCGTGTGAATGTCCGGGCGCAGCCGTCGTACCCCAAGCGACGGCTGCTCCCTCGAACCCCTCGCCACCACCGGACGCGGGAAAGCCTAGGAAACGGCGGTGGACGAGCGCCTGTACCGCCTCAACCCGCCGTCGTCACCGTCCGCACCTGCGGAAACGGTTATCTTCGCCGTTCGGTGGTACATCTCCGGCGGCACGATCGTGATGCTTGAGGGGTACGTTCCGCGGGGGTACGCGGGAGAGGACGTCTGTGGAGGAAGGCCTGTCGTTCGCCGGCTGGCTGCGAGAGCGGCGCGGGCTCGCCGGCCTCACCCAGGCCCAGCTCGCCGAACGCGCCGGACTGAGCCTGCGCGCGGTGCGCAACGCCGAGCTCGGCAGCGTCCGGCGGCCCCGCCCGGAGACCGAGCGGCGGCTGCGGGAAGCGCTTGCCGAAGCCCCGCCGGAGCCGGTGCGGATCGGTGTCCTGGGACCGCTCACCGTGGCGCGCGGGGCCGAGCCGGTCGAGATCGGCGCGGAGAAACAGCGCCTGCTGCTGGCGTTGCTGGCCCTGCAGCCGAACCGGACCGTCCGGCGGGAAGACCTCGTCGACGTCATCTGGGACGAACCGCCGCCATCGTGCCTGGAGCTGCTCCACACCTACGTCGCGCGGCTGCGGCGGGCGCTGCGGCCCGCCGACCTCATCGCCACCGACAAGGGCGGCTACCGGCTTTCCGCCGGCAAAGCCGAGCTGGACCTCCTGGAGTTCGAGGCGCTGCTGAGCCGGGAGCCGCCGGGCTATCGCGCGGCCCTGGACCTGTGGCGCGGGCCCGCGCTCGCCGACGTCGAACGGCTCCGGCAGCATCCCGTCCGGCTGGCGCTGGCGATGCGGCACGCCAAGACGGTCCTGGCCTACGCCGGCACCGCGGACCCCGAGGACGCGGCGGTGCGGCTGCGGGCGCTGACCGCCGAGGAGCCGCTCGGCGAGGCCGCGCACGCCAAGCTGATGCTGGCGCTCGCCGCGTCCGGGCGCCAGGCCGCCGCACTGGACGTGTTCGAGGACGTGCGCCGCCGGCTGGCCGGCGAGCTGGGCATCGAACCGGGACCCGAGCTGCGCGCGGCCCAGCGGCAGGTGCTGCGGCAGGACTTCGCCGCCCCGGAGCCGCCGTCCCGGGTGCCGGCGCAGCTGCCCGCGGACGTCCCCGGGTTCCGCGGCCGCGCGGCGCAGCTGGCCGAGCTGGACGCTCTGCTGCACCGCGCCGAAGACGACACCGGCGCGCGGATCGCCGTCCTGTCCGGCACCGGCGGGGTCGGCAAGACCGCGCTCGGCGTGCACTGGGCGCAGCGCTCGCCCGCCGCGTTCCCGGACGGGCAGCTCTACCTCGACCTGCACGGCTACGGCACGGTCCGGCCGGTGGAGCCGGGTGACGCGTTGTCCGGGTTCCTGCGCGCCCTCGGCGTCGACGGCGCCGACATCCCCGCCGAGCCGGACGAGCGCGCCGCGAAGTTCCGCACCGCGCTCACCGGCCGCCGGATGCTGCTGGTGCTCGACAACGCGGGTTCGGTCGGGCAGGTCCGCCCGCTGCTGCCCGGCTCGGCGTCGTGCCTGGTGCTGGTGACCAGCCGGGACGCGCTGCCGGGCCTGGTCGCCCGCCACGGCGCCCGCCGCGTGCTCGTCGACCTGCTCACCGGGACCGAAGCCCGCGACCTGCTGCGCGCGCTGCTCGGCCGGCGCGTCGACGACGAACCCGAGGCCACCTCGGCACTGATCGGGTACGCCGCCCGGCTGCCACTGGCCCTGCGGCTGGTCGCGGAGCTGGCGCTCGGCCGGCCGGGGGAGCGCCTCGCCGAGCTCTCGGCGGAGCTGGCCGACGAACGGCGGCGGCTCGACCTGCTCGACGGCGGCGGCGACCCGCTGACCGCGGTCCGTGCCGTGTTCTCGTGGTCGTACCACCACCTGGCATCCGACGCCGCGCGCGTGTTCCGGCTCTGCGGCCTGCACCCGGGCCGCGACCTGACGCCGGCCGCGCTCGCCGCGCTCGCCGGCGTGCCCCTGCCCGAGGCGGAACGGCTGGCCGGCACGCTGGTGCGGGCCCACCTCGCGCAGCGGACCGGCGACGACCGCGTCCAGCTGCACGACCTGCTGCGCGTCTACGCCGCCGAGCTGGCGGCCGCCGACGCGGAGGAAAGCCACGCGGCGCAGGAGCGGCTGTTCGACTTCTACGTCCGGTCGGCGGCGCAGGCCATGGACGTCGTCCTGCCGCAGGAACGGCACCTGCGCCCGCGGGTGCCGGAACCCGGCGTCAAGGTGATCGACGCGCAGGCGTGGCTGGAGGCCGAGCGCCGCAACCTCCTCGCGGTGGCCGCGCACGCGACGCGGCACGGGTGGCCGGAGCACCTGCGGCTGCTGTCCGGGATCCTGTGGCACTACCTCGACGTCGGCGGCTACCACGAGGAAGCGCTGGTGCTGCACACGCACGCGTCGGCGCTGGCCCACTACGCCGGCGACCGGGCCGCCGAGGCCGAGCCGCTGATCCTCATCGCGCTCGGCCACTGGCGCGTCGGCCGGTCGCGGGAAGCGCTGCGCTACCTGGAGGAGGCGCTCGTCCTCGCCCGCGAGACCGGCGACCGGCGGACCGAGATCCACGCGGTCAACACCCTCGGCCTGGTCTGCCGCGCCCTGGGCCGGTTCGCCGAAGGGATCGGGTACTCGGCGGAGGCGCTCGAGCTGGCCCGGCGGACGGGCGACCGCACCAGCGAAGGCCTGGTCCTGGTGGTGCTCGGCTGTTCGTGTCGCGGCATCGGCCGGTACGGCGAAGCGATCGGTCACTTCGAAGCGGCACTCGCCCTGGCCCGGGACACCGCCGACCGCACCAGCGAGGGCTACGCGCTGGTCAACATGGGCGACGCGTTGTCGGCACTGGGACGCCACGACGAAGCGGTCCGGGCCCTGGAGGAAGGGCTTGCGCACCTGCGCGCGATGGGCGTGCGGGTGAGCGAAGGGTACGCGCTGGGCATCCTCGGCGACGTCGAGCACGCGCGCGGCCGGCACGCGGAAGCCGCGGCGCACCTGGAGCGGGCGCTGGAAATCGCGCAGGAGACGGGAAGCCCGACGAACCGCAGTGTCGCGCTGAAGCACCTGGGCGACGTCCGGCTGGCCCAGGGCCGGCACGCGGAAGCGGCCCGGCACCTCGAAGAGGCGCTGAGCCTGGCCCGCGAATGCGGCGACCGGGGCGTGGAATCCCGCGTGCTCAACAGCCTGGGTGCCCTTTGCGCCGCACGCGGCGCTTCGTCGGATGCGCTCAGGTACCACCGCGAAGCCCTTGCGGTGGCGAAGAAGACGGGCTGCCTCCCCGAGCAGGGGCGCGCTTACTGCGGGCTCGGCGAAGTCCACTGTGGACTCGGCGACCCGGACGCCGCGCGCGAGCACTGGGAACGCGCGTTGGCCTGCTACGCCGGGGAATGCGTGCCCGGCGCGACCCGGGTCCGGAACCACTTGGCGGCCTTGGACCGCGTCGTGGGGTAGGGGCGTTCAAGAGCGGCGATGTCGCTTTCGACCCGCTGGCGATCCCGGTCGACGATGTCGGTGCAGCCGGCGAGCCGCGGGTGCCAGGTGATCATGACTTTCTCCCGGTGGCCTTGAAGAACGTGTAGTGGAAGGTCCCGTCTCCGGCGCCTGTGCGGTGGAGGTCGGCGACTCCGCGCGCCCAGCCGTCCGCGGTGGCGAGCCCGCGGGCGACGGCGGTTTCGCCGACGCCTTCGACCATCGCGGTGAAGGTGTCGCGGGTGAACCCGGTGACAAGGCCGGGCCGGGACGCGTCGGCGTAGACGGTCCGGGGCTCGACCGACACTCCGTCGAACCCGGCGCCGGTGAGCAGCGGGTACAGGCGCCGTCCGATGAGCGCGTCGCCGCCGGCGTCGGCCTGCAGGCGGACGAGGCAGTCGATGGCGGCCTGGGCGTACTCGCTGCGCGGGTGGTGGAACGCCGAGCCGTGGTCGCCTTCGATCACCGTGATCGTGCCGCCCGGCCGCAGCAGGGTTCGCAGGTGCGCCAGGGCTTTCTCCGGCTCCGGCAGGTGTTCCAGCACGAAGCAGACGAAGACGTGGTCGTACTCGCCGTCGAGGTCGAACAGGTCGGCTTGCCGGAATTCGACGGTCCTGGCCCGCTTCCGCGCCTGGGCGAGGGACGCGGCGGAGACGTCGACGGCGGTCAGGTGCGCGCCGGGGCTGCGGGCCACGAGGTGGACGGTCTGGGCGCCGACGCCGCAGCCGGCCTCCAGCACGCGGCTGCCGGCCGGGTAGGCCGTCCCCGCGTGCAGCAGCTCGGCCAGGGTGTCGGCCTGGTCGCCGAGGCGGCGGGCTTCGGGTTCGGCGTATCCGTGCACGTAACCGGTGTCCATGGCCCCAGCGTGATGCGACAATGGCCCGATGGACAGAGCCAAAACCTTGCGTCCCGAGGGGTCCATAGGGTCGGACTTCCTCCAGCTGGACGTCCGCGAGGCGCCGCCGGGCGGGCTCGCGGACTGGCTCGCCGGGCAGCTGCGCGCGGCGGTCGCCGACGGCAGGCTCCCGGTCGGCGGGCGGCTGCCCGCGTCCCGGGTGCTCGCCGCCGACCTGCGCGTGTCGCGGGGCGTGGTCACCGAGGCCTACCAGCGGCTGGTCGACGACGGCCACGCCGCTGGCCGCGGCCGGGCCGGCACCGTCGTGGTCGCCGCGCCGGTGGTGCCGCCCGACCCGGTCTCCGTTGCTTCGCCGGCGAAGGTGATCACGCCCTCGCCCGGTCCCGGCATCTTCGACGCGATCCGCGCGGCCCCGGCCCGGATCGACCTCACCCCCGGTGTGCCGGACCTGACGGCGTTCCCGCGGGCGGCCTGGCTGCGGGCGGAACGCTCGGTGCTGGACGAGCTCGAGCCGTCGCAGTTCGGTTACGGCGATCCGCGCGGGGCGCCGGCGATGCGGCGGGCGGTGTCGCACTGGCTGGCGCGCAGCCGCGGGATCAGGGCCGACCCGGGCGAGATCATTGTCGTGGCCGGGGTCGCGCAGGCGCTGACGCTGCTCGGGGACGTGCTGAGGCGGCGCGGTGTCACCGAAATGGCGGTGGAGGACCCGAGTTCGCTCGGCGCCCGGCAGCACCTGAACCACTGCGGCCTGGCGACACCACCGGTCGAAGTGGACGACGACGGCCTGCGCGTCGCCGAACTGAGGGCGCCGGCCGTGCTGCTGACGCCGGCCCACCAGTTCCCGATGGGCGTGGTGCTGGGCGGCGAGCGCCGCCGCGACCTGATGCGCTGGGCGGCCGACGGCGGCATCGTCGTCGAGGACGACTACGACGCCGAGCACCGCTACGACCGCGCGCCGGTGCCCGCGGTCCGGTCGATGCTGCCCGAAGTGTGTTACCTGGGCAGCGTTTCGAAGCTGCTGGCCCCGGCGTTGCGCATCGGCTGGCTGCTCGCGCCCCCGCGGTTCCGGGACGACCTCGTGGCCGCGAAGCGGTTCGCGGACCTCGGCAACGGGGTGCTGCCGCAGCTGGTGCTGGCCCGGCTCATGGAGACGGGTGAGCTGGAGCGGCAGCTGCGGGTGGTGCGGGCCCGCCACCGCCGCCGCCGCGACGCGATGATCCGTGCCCTGGCGGAGTCACTGCCGTCGGCGGTGGTCCACGGCGCGGCGGCGGGGCTGCACCTGACGATCACGTTCGGCGGCGAGGTGGACGACGTCGCCCTGGCGGCGGCCGCGCTGGCGGACGGGGTGAAGGTGCAGCCGCTGTCGTGGCACCGCCAGCTCCCGGGGTCTCCGGGGCTGGTCCTGGGCTACGCCGCGCGGACGGCGACGGAGATTTCGGAGGGTGTCGCGCTGCTGGGAAAGCTGCTGCGCTGACCGCGGGCGGCGCGGGGGACCCCCGGTTTCAACGTTACCGGCAAGCACCGGCAGTTCCCGGCCCGCGCGACGGGGTTGTCCACAGCCGCGTCGCGTTCCGGCGAGCCTGGTAAATAGTCCTCAAAGGACAGTCAAGCCACTGTGACCATGCTCTCCCACGTGTTCCGCGCCATTGATTGCCATCCGCAACCAAGTTGCTTAGCCTAGCTAAGGGACATGAACGGAAGGGTTGCACAGTGGCGGAACGCCGGACGTATTCGATCGCGGAACTGGGGCCGCGGTACAAGTGGATCGCGCTGTCCAACACGACGCTGGGCATGCTGATCGCCACGATCAACTCCTCGATCGTGCTGATCGCGCTGCCCGACATCTTCAAGGGCATCGGCATCAACCCCCTGGAACCGGCCAACACCAGCTACCTGCTGTGGATGATCATGGGCTTCCTCGTGGTCACCGCGGTGCTGGTGGTGAGCTTCGGCAGGCTCGGCGACATGTACGGCCGCGCGAGGATGTACAACCTCGGCTTCGCCGTCTTCACCGTTTCTTCGGTCATGCTGGCCATCACGTGGTTCGACGGCGACGCGGCCGCGTTGTGGCTGATCGGCTGGCGGATCGTGCAGGGCGTCGGCGGCGCCTTCCTGATGGCGAACTCCTCGGCGATCCTGACCGACGCCTTCCCGGCCAACCAGCGCGGCCTCGCGCTCGGCATGAACGGCGTCGCGGCGATCGCGGGCTCGTTCCTCGGCCTGGTCGTCGGCGGGGTGCTGGCCCCGATCGACTGGAACCTGATCTTCCTGGTCTCGGTGCCGTTCGGCGTCATCGGCACGATCTGGGCGTACCTCAAGCTGCACGACACCGGCATCCGCAAGCACGCGCGGATGGACTGGTGGGGCAACATCACCTTCGCGGTGGGCCTGATCGCGGTGCTGATCGGGATCACCTACGGCATCCAGCCGTACGGCTCGTCGCCGACCGGCTGGGGCAGCCCGTTCGTGCTGAGCTGCCTGATCGGCGGGTTCGCGGTCCTGGTCGCGTTCGTGATCATCGAGTCGAAGGTCGACAACCCGCTGTTCCGGCTGTCGCTGTTCCGGATCAGGTCGTTCACCTGGGGCAACGTCGCGAACCTGACGGCGTCGCTCGGCCGCGGCGGGCTCCAGTTCATCCTGATCATCTGGCTGCAGGGCATCTGGCTGCCGCAGCACGGCTACACGTTCGAGCAGACACCGCTGTGGGCGGGCATCTACATGCTGCCGATGACGGTCGGCTTCCTGCTGGCCGCGCCGACGTCGGGCATCCTCGCCGACCGCATCGGCAGCCGCCTGCTCGCCTCGAGCGGCCTGCTCATCACCGCGATCACGTTCCTGCTGCTGATCATCCTGCCGGTGAACTTCGACTACTGGGCGTTTGCGGGGATCCTGCTGATCAACGGCATCGGCATGGGCATGTTCTCCTCGCCGAACCGCGCCGAGGTGATGAACAGCCTGCCGGCGGACTCACGCGGCTCCGGCGCGGGCATGATGACGACGTTCCAGAACGCGGCGATGGTCCTGTCGATCGGCTTCTTCTTCAGCCTGATCATCGCGGGTCTGTCTTCGAGCCTGCCTTCGACGATGAGCCAGGGTCTGACGGAACACGGCGTCCCCGCGGCGGCGGCTTCGCAGATCGCCAACCTCCCGGCGGTGGCGGTGCTGTTCGCGGCGTTCCTGGGCTACAACCCGATCCAGCAGCTCCTGGGCGGTCAGCTTTCGGCGCTGCCGCCGGACCAGGCGGCGTTCCTGACGGGCCGCAGCTTCTTCCCGAACCTGATCTCGGGCCCGTTCCAGTCGGGCTTGGCGGTGGCGTTCGGCTTCGCGATCGTGGTCTGCCTGATCGGCGCGGTGGCATCCCTGCTGACGAAGGACGCCCGCCCCGCGGACGCCGAGTCGGTGGGTGAAGAGCTGGCCGCGGTGGCCGGGGAGTCGGGCGGCGGGCCGAGCGAATTGGTGTCACCGTCGAGCGAACGCTAGACCGGTTTCGAGAAGCCGGGTGCCGGGTGGCACCCGGCTTTTTCCGTCGGCGGGCGGATCTACCAGCCGACCGTGGCGCGCTGGATCTTCACCGGGTGGGCCGGCGCCCCGTCCAGCGGCCCATTCGGGTCGGTGGGGATGATCCCGTCCTCGACCATCCGATCGATGGCGGACATCCCCCGGATCACGCGCCCCATCACCGAGTAGTTCGCCGGGATGTTCGCGAACGAATGCACGATGAAGAACTCCGACCCGTTGGTCCCGGGCCCCTGGTTCCCCATGGCCACGGTCCCGCGCGGATAGGTCTCCGCCCCCGAAGCCTCGTCCGGGAACTTGTACCCCGGCCCGCCCTTTTCGACCTCGTAGATGTCTCCGCACTGCAGAACACCAAGCCGAGCGGAGTTGGAAAGGCGCCAGCACTGGGACCGGTCGTAGAACCGCTGCAGAATCAGCGAAACCATGTTGTGCACCGCGCAAGGAGCAGCACCGGCGCGGTTCAGCCGCACCGTCACCGGCCCGTAGTTGAACCGGAACGTCACGTCGACGGTCCCGCGGGTCGAAGCGAACGGCAGCGGACGCACGACGGGCCGCGCCGCCGGGTTGTCCGGGGTCGGTGTGAACGAGCACTGAACCCACGGCACCGAAGCCGAGGCCGGAGCAGCGGGCACCACCAAAGCGCCCAAAACGGAAAGCACAGCCAGGCCCCAGCGCAGCTTCATGCCGGGGACGTTAGCGGGTAACGAACTACTTGCGCCAGGCCGTGCGCCGCTTGCGGATGTCCAGCACGAGCAGCAGGACGAGGAACAGCGCCAGGCCGACCAGCCAGACGTTCTCGGTGTTGTTCTCGTGGTTGCCCTTGATCATCACCAGCAGGATGATCGCGCTGACCCAGCCGGCGATGCGGGTGGCCTTCGGGAACGAGCCGTGCCAGCCCCAGGCCGCGGACGGCTCGTCGCGCGGGTCGACCTCGGGCCGCCTCTTCTCGACCGCCTTGCCTGCCACGATGAACTCCTCAAACCCCGTGAACCTCGGACCCGCCGATGATCCCACACCTCCGGGTGCGCCGAGGAGACGCCCCGCGCGACAATGACCGGCGATGACTACCTCGCGAAGCGTTCTCGTGCTCGGCTCGACCGGGTCCATCGGCGTGCAGGCCCTCGACGTCGCCGCGCGCAACCCGCACCTCTTCCGGGTGGCCGGGATCGCCGCGGGCGGGGCCGATCCGGCCGCCCTCGCCGCGCAGGCACTCGCCCACGGTGTCGAGGCCGTCGCCGTGACCAGGGCCACGGCCGCCGAAGACGTACAGCTCGCGCTGTACGCCGAGGCGCAGCAGCGCGGCTACGCCCAGGGCGAGTTCAAGCTCCCGCGGCTCTTCGCCGGCTCCGACGCCGTTACCGAGCTGATCGACGCCGTGAAGGTCGACACCGTCCTCAACGCGCTCCCGGGCTCGCGCGGCCTCGAGCCGACGTTGCGGGCGCTTGCCACGGGCGCCACGCTCGCCCTGGCCAACAAGGAGTCGCTCATCGCCGGCGGGCCGCTGGTCCTCGCCGCGGCCAAGCCGGGACAGCTCGTGCCCGTCGACTCCGAGCACTCCGCCATCGCGCAGGCCCTGCGCGCCGGGCACCGCAGCGAGGTCGCCCGGCTCGTGCTCACCGCCTCCGGCGGCCCGTTCCGCGGCCGCAAGCGCGCCGAGCTGGCCGGGGTCACCGTCGAGCAGGCCATGGCGCACCCGACCTGGTCCATGGGCCCGCTCATCACGATCAACTCCGCCACCCTGGTCAACAAGGGCCTGGAGCTGATCGAGGCCGCGCTGCTGTTCGACATCGCGCCGGAGAAGATCGACGTCACCGTGCACCCGCAGTCGATCGTGCACTCGATGGTGACTTTCGCCGACGGCTCGACGATCGCCCAGGCGAGCCCGCCCGACATGCGGCTGCCGATCGCGCTGGCGCTGCACTGGCCCGACCGTGTCCCTGACGCCGCCCCCGCCTGCACCTGGGACAAGGCCGCCACCTGGACGTTCGAGCCGCTGGACGACGAGGCCTTCCCGGCCGTCGAGCTGGCTCGGCACTGCGGCACCACCGGCGGCTGCCTGCCCGCGGTGTACAACGCCGCGAACGAGGAGCTCGTCTCCGCTTTCCTCGCGCAGAACACCGGCTTCACGTCGATAGTGGACACTGTTTCCGAGGTGGTGGGAGCCGCCGACGAATGGCGTCGCGAACCACGCGACGTCGAAGACGTACTCGCGGCCGAGCGCTGGGCTCGCGCCCGGGCAGGGTCGATCATCGAGGGGAAGTAGCGGGTGCTCGCCTACATCATCGGCATCGTGCTGTTCGCGCTGGGGATCTGTGTCTCCGTGGCGTTGCACGAGGCTGGGCACATGGTCACCGCGAAGGCCTTCGGCATGAAGGTCCGCCGGTACTTCGTGGGCTTCGGGCCCACAGTGTTCTCCTGGCGTCGCGGCGAGACCGAATACGGCCTCAAGTGGATCCCGCTCGGCGGGTTCTGCGACATCGCCGGCATGACCGCCCTCGACGAGGTCACCCCGGACGAGGCGCCGCGCGCGATGTGGCGGTTCAAGACCTGGAAGCGCACCGTCGTGATGTCGGCCGGGTCGATCACCCACTTCATCCTGGGTTTCGTGGTCCTCTACCTGATGGCCCTGACCATGGGCCTGCCGAACCCGGCGGCCGCCGCCCCGACCCGGCCGGTGCTGGACTCGACTTCCTGCGCCCGCTCGGCCGCGACGAAGGAACAGGTCCAGGCCCAGGCCAACACCGCCTGCCCGGCGGGCGCACCGGCCCCGGCGGCGGAGGCCGGGCTGCGAGCTGGCGACAAGGTACTCGCGGTCGGCGGAAAACCGGTCTCGACCTGGGACGACATGCTCGCCGCCGTGCAGGCCACCAGCGGCCGGACGGTGTTCGAGGTGCAGCGTGGCGCCGAGCAGCTGTGGCTCGTCGTCGACGTGCCGAAGGTGAAGCGCTGGACCCCGTCCGGGACCAAGGAGGTCGGCATGATCGGCGCCTCGCCGAAACAGCTGCCGTTGACCGTCCAGTACGGCCCGGTTTCCGCGATCGGTGCCACGTTGGGCTTCACCGGCTCGATGTTCGCCGAGACGGCGCAGCGGCTCGTCCAGTTCCCCGAGCGGATCCCCGCCGTGGTCACCGCGATCTTCGGCGGCGAGCGCGACCCGAACACCCCGGTCAGCGTCGTCGGCGCGAGCCGGCTCGGCGGCGAGGCCGTCGAGCAGGGCATCTGGATCCTGTTCTTCTTGCTGCTGGCGAGCTTGAACTTCTTCATCGGCGTGTTCAACCTGCTGCCGCTTCTGCCGCTCGACGGCGGGCACATCGCGGTGGTCTGGTACGAGCGTGTCCGCGACTGGATCCGCGGGCTGCGCGGCAAGGCGGCCGGCGGCCGGCGGCCCAGTGGACTACACGAAGCTGTCCGGGATCACGATGGCCCTGGTACTCGTCGGTGGCGCCGTGACCCTGCTCACCGTGACGGCGGACATCGTCAACCCGATCCGTCTGCAGTAGTGAGCCGCCCCGGAGGGGTTCCGGCCCCTCCGTGGCGGTTCACACCGTCCGTAATGCTGCTCACCGTGACGGTTGACATGGTGAAGGTGGCCCACTAGGGGTAGGTACGCTGGAAGCCGTGACCGTCGCACTCGGTATGCCCGCCCTGCCCCCGCCCGTCCTGTCCGAGCGCCGCAAGACCCGCCAGCTCCAGGTGGGCTCGGTCGGTGTCGGCAGCGACTTCCCGATCTCCGTCCAGTCGATGACGACGACGCTCACCTCCGACGTCAACGCGACCCTGCAGCAGATCGCCGAGCTGACCGCCGCGGGCTGCGACATCGTGCGGGTCGCCTGCCCGTCGGCCGACGACGCCGAGGCGCTGCCGGCGATCGCGAAGAAGTCGCAGATCCCGGTGATCGCCGACATCCACTTCCAGCCGAAGTACGTCTTCGCGGCGATCGAGGCCGGCTGCGCGGCGGTGCGCGTCAACCCGGGCAACATCCGGAAGTTCGACGACCAGGTCAAGGAGATCGCGCAGGCCGCGAAGGACCACGGCACGCCGATCCGGATCGGCGTCAACGCCGGCTCGCTGGACAAGCGGATCATGGACAAGTACGGCAAGGCGACGCCGGAGGCGCTGGCCGAGTCGGCGCTGTGGGAGGCGTCGCTGTTCGCCGAGCACGACTTCCACGACATCAAGATCTCGGTGAAGCACAACGACCCGGTGGTCATGGTGCGCGCGTACGAGCTCCTCGCCGAGCAGTGCGACTACCCGCTGCACCTCGGCGTCACCGAGGCCGGCCCGGCGTTCCAGGGCACGATCAAGTCGGCCGTCGCGTTCGGCGCGCTGCTGCGCCAGGGCATCGGCGACACGATCCGCGTCTCGCTGTCCGCGCCGCCGGTCGAAGAGGTCAAGGTCGGCATCCAGATCCTGCAGTCGCTGAACCTCAAGCAGCGCAAGCTGGAGATCGTGTCGTGCCCGTCGTGCGGGCGCGCGCAGGTGGACGTCTACACCCTCGCCGAGCAGGTCACCGCCGGGCTCGAGGGCATGGAGATCCCGCTGCGCGTGGCCGTCATGGGCTGCGTCGTCAACGGCCCGGGCGAGGCCCGCGAGGCCGACCTCGGTGTCGCTTCCGGCAACGGCAAGGGCCAGATCTTCGTCAAGGGCGAGGTCATCAAGACCGTGCCCGAGCACGCGATCGTCGAGACGCTCATCGAAGAGGCCATGCGCATCGCCGAAGAGGCGGGCGAGGCCCTCGGCGAGGGCGCCCCGGTCGTCACCGCCGGCTGAGTTTCCGCAAGTCCGTGAAGGCCACCTTCAGGAACTTCAAGTTCCTGAAGGTGGCCTTCACGGACTTGGGCGGCTAGCCCTGCAGGTGGTGCTGGGCGGCGTCGCGGATCTGCAGGCGGACGTTCTCCAGCGCGGCCGCCACCTCGTCGATCTGCTGTGACGCCAGCTGGATCGCGCCCTGGATCGAAGTCGCGGTGGACGTCTCCCCGAGCAAGCCGAGCACCTGGGCCTGCAGGTCTTCGAGGTCGCTCTTCGTGGCGAGCGCGATGCCGGTGGGTACCTGGTCGGCGAGCAGCTCCAGCTGCTGCGCCTGCTCCTGGATCGTCATCGAGAGTTCCTTCCGCGGTGGGGACCACTGTCCGTGTTAGCAGACGCGGGAACTGTCGGTGGTGACGATTACGCTCGCATTCGTGAGCGTGACCTGGGCCGTCCGGCAGCCGCACCCGGTGGTGCGGCCCCTGGTCACGCGCTATGTCGGGTACGCGCAGGACGACGTCACGCTGGCCGTCCACCGCGGGCTGCCGTCCCGGCATGTGACGCTCGTCATCAGCCTGGCCGGGCCGGTGCGGATGGCCGGGCGCAGCCTGCAGGGACTCGTCGGCGGGCTGCACACGAGCGCGGTGCTGATCCGGCAGGACCGCGTGCAGGAAGGGCTGCAGCTGGAGCTGGACCCGCTGGGCGTGCGGACCCTGTTCGGCGTCACGGCGGCGGAGCTGAGCGGCGAGGTCGCGGACCTGGCCGAGTTCGGCCTGGGGACGCTGCCGGACCGCTTGCGGGAGCTGCCGGCCTGGGGCGAGCGGTTCGCGCTGCTCGACGACGTGCTGGCCGCCCGGGCCGTGGAGCCGGTGGCGTCACCACCGGAGGTGGGGGAGGCGTGGCGCCGGATGCGTGGCGCGGACGGGCGGGTGCGCGTCGCGGACCTGGCGGGCGAGGTCGGCTGGAGCCGCCGGCACCTGGGGGAGCGGTTCCGGGCGGAGCTGGGCCTGGCCCCGAAGCAGGCGGCGCGGGTCCTGCGGTTCGAGCGGGCGGGCCGGTTGCTGCGCGGTGGCCGGCTCGGCCTGGCGTCGGTGGCCGCCGAGTGCGGGTTCTACGACCAGGCGCACCTGACCAACGAGTGGCGTGCGCTGGCGGGGTGCACGCCGGGGACGTGGATCGCCGAGGAGCTCCCGTTCCTCCAAGACGAGGAGGTGGCGGCGGGGCAAGACTCCCGGGCATGACTCCTGAACCGAACGTGTGGCCCGCCCTCCGCTACGCCGACGCCCCGGCGGCGATCCGTTTCCTGGTCGACGTCCTCGGCTTCACCGAGACGCTGGTGGTGCCCGAAGGCGACCTCGTCGCGCACGCGGAGCTGCGGTGGCCCGAAGGCGGCGCGGTGATGCTGGGCAGCGTCCGCCCGCCGGACGGCGTCCACGACGCGATGAAACCCGGCGCCGGCGCGGTCTACGTCGTATCGGACAAAGTGGACGAAATCCACGCGCGGGCCCGGCAGGCGGGCGCGGAGATCACGGCGGAGCCGACCGACACGGACTACGGCTCGCACACGTTCAGCCTCCGCGACCCGGAGGGCAACTCCTGGACGATCGGCACCTACCGCGGCGCACCCTGACGGCCGGAAGGCCGTGAATGGCACATCGAGGGACTTCAAGTCCGTGAATGTGCCATTCACGGACCACCGGGCTACTCCGCCGGCCGTTCGAACGTGACCAGCAGTCCTTCGACCCCGCCCGGGCCGACGCGGCCTTTCACCTCCGCCGAGGTGATGGCCTTCAGCTGCCACCCGTCCGCGGCGTGCTCGTTGAGCAGCTTCTCGAGCTTTCCGCCGGACATCTTGCCCCCGAGCAGCTTCTCCCGGACTTCGACGACCTTGTACGTGTACCGCTGCATACGTCCCATCCTGCCCGGAAGCTCCGACCTGGGCGCTTCATCTCAGCGTGTCGAAAGCCTTGCGTTCCGTTTAGGAGCCGGATCTGGCACCCTGGAGCCCGTGTTGCGGCTTGCAGGTGCACGGCTGCTCGATGATCGGGACTATCCGGCGGTCCGTGCCGCGCTCGCCGCCGACCCGGTGGGCAGCTGCATGGTCAGCGCCCGGGTCGAGGCTGCGGGCCTTGATCCGTGGCGGCTCGGTGGTGAGCTCTGGGCCGCCGACAGCCGCCCGGTCCGCGCCGGGCGGCTCCAAGGGCTGTGCTTTTCCGGGCCCAACCTCATCCCGCTGCGCGGCAACGCGCCCGCCCTCCGCTCCTTCGCCGACCGCGCGCTGCGGCGGCAGCGGACGTGTTCCTCCCTCGTCGGCCCGGCCGAGCAGGTCCTCGGGCTCTGGGACGAGCTCGAAGACGAGTGGGGCCCGGCCCGGGAGGTCCGCGGCGACCAGCCGCTGATGGCCCTCGACGCGATGCCGCTGGTCGCCGCCGATCCGCTGGTGCGCGCGGTCCGGCCGGACGAGCTCGAGCGGTACCTGCCCGCGGCCGTCGCCATGTTCATCGAAGAGGTCGGCGTCGACCCGCGCAGCGGCGACGGCGGCGCGAGCTACCGCGCCCGGGTGACGGAGCTGATCGGCGCCGGGCGCGCGTTCGCCCGGTTCGAAAACGGCGAGGTCGTGTTCAAGGCCGAGATCGGGGCGATGTCGGCGACCGTCGGGCAGATCCAGGGCGTCTGGGTGCACCCCGAACGCCGGGGCGATGGGCTCGGCACCGCCGGCACGGCCGCGGTGGTGCACCGGCTCGTCCGCGGCCTCGGCCGGACCGCGAGCCTCTACGTCAACGCTTTCAACACCCCCGCCCTCGCGGCGTACCGCAAGATCGGGTTCAAGCAGGTCGGCCAGTACGCGACAGTGCTGTTCTAAGGAGACGCCGGCCACTCTTCCGTGGCGGCGTTTCAGCCCGCGGCCAACCCGCTGACCAGGCACTATCCCGCCATGAGTGCACGTCGACGCCGCGGTGCGCTCGCGGTGCTGCTGCTCGCCGCCGCGACCACGGCCGGGTGCTCGGGCGGTGGGCCCGATGACACCCTCTCCGCCTTCCTCGACGCCTTCGCGTCCGGGGACATCGCCGCCGCGGCGGCGGACACCGACTCGCCGGACGCCGCCAGGACCGTGCTCTCGCAGGTCCGCGGGGCGCTCGACCCCGAATCCCTCGAAGCGGACGAAGAAGAGGTGAAACAGCCGGACGGCGACGTCGTCACCGCGGGCTACCGGCTCACCTGGCACCTGTCGCACGGCCGCACCTGGTCCTACCGCGCCGACGTCCAGCTGCGGGCGGCCGAGCACGGCTGGCAGGTGCACTGGCAGCCGACGGTCGTGCACCCGCAGCTGACGGTCGGCCAGACCATCGGCCTGCTGCCGCAGCTGCCGGAGACGGCGCCGGTGCTCGACCGCGACGGCGTGCCGCTGATGCGCCCGCAGACCGTGATCGGCGTGGTGGTCGACCCGCAGAAGACCGGCAACCCGAGCGCGGTCGCCGGGTCGCTGGCCAAGGCGCTGCACCGGTTCGAACCATCGGTCACCGGCCGGTCGGTGCTCGACGGGATGAACAAGACCAAGCCCGGCGACGCCTACCCGGTGATCACCCTGCGCGCCGGGGAGTACCACCAGGTCAAGCCGGTGATCTACGACCTGCCCGGCGTCCGGTTCGCCAGCCAGGAGCGGCTGCTGCCGGTGACCCGCGGGTCCGGGCGGCAGGTCCTGGCGGCCATCCGCGCGCTGGTCGAGCAGGAGCTGGCCGGGGCGGCGGGCTGGCGGATCGTCACCCGGGACGTCACCGGCGGCGAGGTGTCGGAGCTGCGGGCGGAGCCGCCGCGGCCCGGGCCCGCCATCACCAGCACGCTGAGCGCGCGGATCCAGGCCGCCGCCGAAAAGGCGCTCGAGACCGAGATCCACCCGGCCGCGCTGGTGGCGATCCAGCCGTCGAGCGGCGACATCCTCGCCGTGGCGCAGAACGACGCCGCCGACGACGAAGGCCCGGTGGCCCTGTCCGGGCGCTACCCGCCGGGGTCGACGTTCAAGATCGTCACGGCGGCGGCCGCGCTGTCGACGGGGGACGTCGAGCCCGGCAGCCCGGTGGACTGCCCCGGCACCACGGCGATCGAGAACCGCGTCGTGCCGAACGAAGGCCGGTTCGACCTCGGCCGGGTGCCGCTGAAGACGGCGTTCGCGCGGTCCTGCAACACGACCTTCGCCCGGCTCGCCGCCGGTCTTCCGGCGTCGGCGCTCACCGACGCCGCCCGGTCCTTCGGGCTCGGCGCCGACTTCGTGGTCCCCGGCCTGACCACGGTCACCGGCGGCGTCCCGGCCGGCGACTCGGCCGTGCAGCGCGCGGAGGACGGCTTCGGCCAGGGCACGGTGGTGGCCAGCCCGTTCGGCATGGCCCTGGTCGCGGCGACCGTGCAGGCGGGGAAGGTGCCGGCGCCGTCGATCGTCAAGGGGATGCCGTCGACCGCCGAGAACGTCGGCGACGCGCCGTCGCGGCAGGTCCTCGACGCGCTGCGCGGCATGATGCGGGACGTCGTCGCGGTGGGTACCGCGACGGGCCTGCGCGACCTGCCCGACGTCGCGGGCAAGACCGGGACCGCCCAGTTCGGTGACGGCTCCCGCGCGCACGGCTGGTTCGCCGGCTACCGCGGTGACCTGGCGTTCGCCGTGCTCCTGACCGACGCCGGCTCGTCCAAACCGGCGGTGCAGGCCGCGCACCGGTTCCTGGCGGGGATCGGCTGACCGGGCCGTCGTAAGGTGGAGGCATGTCCGTTCGTGCCGCGCTCGTTCCCGGCGTCCAGACGCCGCGCCGTGACGTCCCCAGTTCCATCGCCCGTCCCGAGTACGTGGACAAGCCGGCGCCGAAGCGGGACACCGGCAACGGCGTGCGCACGCCCGAGGTGATCGAGGCGATGCGGATCGCGAGCCGCATCGCGGCGCAGGCCCTGGAGGAAGGCGGCAAGGCCGTCAAGCCGGGCGCCACCACGGACGACATCGACAAGGTGGTGCACGAGTTCCTGCTCGACCACCACGCCTACCCCTCGACGCTGGGCTACCGCCGGTTCCCGAAGTCGTGCTGCACCTCGCTGAACGAGGTGATCTGCCACGGCATCCCGGACTCGACGGTGATCGAGGACGGTGACATCTGCAACATCGACGTCACCGCCTACATCGGCGGCGTGCACGGCGACACGAACGCGACCTTCCTGGCCGGCGACGTCTCCGAGGAGGCGCGCCTGCTGGTGGAGCGCACCCGCGAGGCGACGCTGCGGGCGATCAAGGCGGTCCGGCCGGGCCGCCAGCTCAACGTGATCGGCCGGGTCATCGAGGCGTACGCGAAGCGCTTCGGCTACGGCGTGGTCCGCGACTTCACCGGCCACGGCGTCGGCCCCGCGTTCCACACGCCGCCGACGGTCCTGCACTACGAAGAGCCCTCCGTCGACACGATCATCGAGGAGGGCATGACCTTCACGATCGAGCCGATGATCACCCTGGGCACCATCGACTACGACATCTGGGCCGACGACTGGACCGTCACCACGAAGGACAAGAAGTGGACGGCCCAGTTCGAGCACACCCTTGTGGTGACGGCCGACGGCAGCGAGATCCTCACGCTGCCCTGAGCGTCAGTGACTGGTGGCCTTCTTGTAGCAGCGCACCGAAAGCGGCACGAAGATCGCCAGCAGCAGCGCGATCCACAGCACCGACGCGAGGGCGGCGTGCTGCATCGGCCAGACGTCGCGCGTCGGCATCGCGGCGCTGGTGTTGCCGAACAGCTCCCGCGCCGCCTGCGTGACCGCCGAGACCGGGTTCCAGTCCGCGATCGCCCGCAGCGGCGTGGGCAGCCGCCCGCTGTCGACGAACGTGTTGGCCAGGAAGGTGAGCGGGAAGACCACGACCATCGACACGTTGTTGAACACCTCGGGTTTGCGCACCGCCAGGCCGAGCGTGCCCATCACCCACGACAGCGCGTAGGAGAAGGCGAGCAGCAGGGCGACCCCGCCGAGCGTTTCGAGGACGCCGGTGTGGATGCGCCAGCCGACCAGCAGGCCGACGAGGCCCATGATGAGCAGGCTCGCCGTGCTGAGGATGAGGTCGGCGGTCGTCCGCCCGATCAGCACGGCGGCGGGCGACATCGGCAGTGAGCGGAACCGGTCGATGATGCCCTTCTGCAGGTCGTCGGTCAGCCCGTAGCCGGTGACGATGCCGCCCATGGCCACCGCGAGGGTGAAGATCCCCGGCAGCATGAACTCGCGGTACGACAGGCCGGGGACGTCGATCACGCTGCCGAACACGAAGCCGAAGAGCAGCACGAACATCACCGGCGTGAACACGAGGGACCCGAGCAGGTCCAGCGACCGGAAGATCTTGATCGAGTTGCGCTTGGTGATGGTGACGCCGTCGGTCACGGCGAGCTGCACCGCGTTCATCACACGGCCTCCTTCGCGGGTTCGGCCGTCTCGTGGCCGGTCAGGGTGAGGAAAACGTCGTCGAGGGTGGGGCGCCGGACGCCGACGTCGCGGACGTCGACGCCTTCCGCGGCGAGCAGGGCCAGCGCTTCGGTAAGCGCTTTCGCGCCGTGGGACACGGGCACGGTGAGCCGGAAGCCTTCGGCCTGCGGCTCGCCGCTGGCCAGCCGGGCGAGCGTGGCCCGCGCGACGCCGACGTCGGCGTGGGTGCCGACGGTCAGCTCGATCCGCTCGCCGCCCACGAGGTCCTTGAGCTCGTCGGCGGTGCCGCGGGCGATCACGCGGCCGTGGTCGACGACGGCGATGCTGTCGGCCAGCCGGTCGGCCTCCTCCAGGTACTGCGTGGTGAGCAGCAGCGTCGTGCCGCCCGCGACCAGCTCGGTGATGACGTCCCACAGCTCGGTGCGGGCCCGCGGGTCGAGCCCGGTGGTGGGCTCGTCGAGGAACAGCACCGGCGGGTTGGCCACGAGCGCGCCGGCCAGGTCGAGCCGGCGCCGCATGCCCCCGGAGTAGCCCTTCACCGGCCGGTCGGCGGCGTCGCCGAGGCTGAACCGGGCCAGCAGCTCCCGGCCGCGGGCCTTGGCGCGCTTGGTGCCCAGGTGGTAGAGCCTGCCGACCATCTCGAGGTTCTCGGCGCCGGTCAGTTCCGGGTCGACGGCGGCGTACTGCCCCGAAGCACCGATGTGCGAACGCAGTTCGTGCGCGTCCTTCACGACGTCGAACCCGGCGACGGTCGCCCGGCCCGCGTCCGGCTTCTGCAGTGTCGTGAGGATCTGGACGGTGGTGGTCTTCCCGGCACCGTTCGGCCCGAGCACGCCGAGCACGGTGCCTTCGGGCACGCTCAGCGACATCCCGTCGAGCGCGGTGACGGTGCCGTACTTCTTGACGAGCCCCTCGGCCACGATGGCGTCTGCCATGGATCTTCCCCTTGTCTTGTGGAGTCTTCAGGCCCGGCGGATGACGATGTCGCCGGTGGTGGAGCGAGCACGGACCTCGACGGTCTCGTCGGTCCCGCCGGGGCCGTCGGCCGCGGTGAGCGTGTTGTGCACGGTGCCGGTGACGGTGTTGAGGACCAGCCACGCGGCGCTGCCCTCGCGGATGCCGACCTCGATCTCGCCGACCGCGGTTTCGAGGACGACCGCGTCGCGCACGACCTGGCCGATCCGGATGTCGCCGGCGGCGGTCTTCGCGTCGACGCCCGTGTGTGCGACGTCGACCAGGATGTCGCCGTTGGCGGTGCTGACCCGCAGGTCCCCGGTCACCTCGCCGACGCGGGTCTCGCCGTTGGAGTTCTTGAGCACGGCGGTCCCGTCGATCTCGCGGATCCGCACGTCGCCGGAGCCGGTGCCGACCTCGGCGTGGCCCGTGGCCCGGTCGACGGTGACGTCGCCCATCGCCGTGCTCGCCTCGATCCGGCCGGTCTCGCCGACGTCGATGTTGCCCATGGACGTCTTGAGGCGGCTGTCGCCGATGCGGCCGCTGACGCGGAAGTCGCCCATCGCGGAGGTGCCCTTGAGCCGCGAACCGGCGGGCAGCTCGACCACGACGTGCAGCGCGCCGCCCTTGCCCCACAGCTTGTGGGTGTACTTCGGGCCCTTGACCAGCAGTTCGCCGTCGGTGAACTCGACGCGGGTCTTGGCGGCGGCTTTGACGTCCTCGGTGTCGCCCGGGTCGGCCGGCTCGACCTCGACGGTGGTTTCGGCGCGGTCGCCGGCGACGATCCGGACGTCGGCGACGCTGAAGTCGAGAGTGGCCGTGATCGGCTCGGGGGTGGCGAAAAATGGCATGGCGGTGCCCTCCTGGGGTGCCTTGGGGTGTTCTTGCTGGCCGGAGCGGCCGGGTCTAGCGGACCCAGCCGGTGTACTTGTCGCCGTAGAGCGAGCGGCGCCGCGTGGCGCTCTTGTCGGGGCCGAGCGCGGCGTTCGCGGCCCGGACGAGCCAGGCGTTGGTCGAGAGCCGGTCGCGGCTCGCGGCCTCCTCGACGCGTTGCTTGAGCTGCTCGGGCAGCCGCAGGTTGATCCGCGCGACGGCGCCGTCGTCGGCCTCGGGCAGGGGTGGCGGCTCCTCCTCCTGGAGGGCAGGCTCGGTTGTCGTGGGGAGCGCGACCGCGAACTCGGCGTCACGGCGGCGGAGGCGGACTTCGACGGAGCCGGGCGCGAGGTCGCGGGTGATCTCGTCGGCCGCGGCCGAAAGGGCGTCGAGCAGGGTGAGCCGGATCGCCGACTCGAGCGGCGCGGTGAGCCGCTCGGCGAGGGCGACGGCCTCCTCGCCCGCCGCCTCGGCGGCGACCGCGAGCTCCCGGCGGAGTTCGTCTACGAAGGGCGTCAGGTCCATGGCACAACTATGGCGCCATCGTGGCACCACGACAACCCTGAAATGGCACCCTTAGGGGTCACCAGTGGTGCCATCGCGGCGAATTCGCAGCTCAGCCGCGGTGCCGGTCAAACGCCCCAATGAGGCGTGGGTTGCGTTCAACGCACCCAATGCCACATGGGGGCGCACGGGGCGGGTGCGGTCAGGCGCGTTCGATGCGGTCCAGGAGCTCGTCCAGGAAGCCGCACGCTTCGGCCGCGGCCCGGTCGGGATCGCGGTCGGCGATGGCGTCGGCGAGGCCTTCGTGGCCGATCTCGGGCACGTAGCCGACGCCCGGCGTGATGCTCGACGTCGCCGCGACGCTGGCCGTGATGACCTCGGTCAGCCCGCGGTAGAGCTCGGTGAGCAGCCCGTTGTGCCCGGCACGCACGACCGCCAGGTGGAAGTCGGCGTCGGTCCGCGCGAAGTCCTCCCAGCGCCCGTCGCGCTGCTCGCGGTTGCGGCGAGCCAGGAGTGCCCTCAGCTCGGCGACCTCGTCGTCGGTGCGCGAAGCCGCGGCCAGCCGGGCGCCTTCGACCTCCAGGGTGCGCCGGACCTGCAGGACTTCGCGCAGTTCCGGCCCGCACAGCCGGCGGATCGCCCCGGACACCTCGCTGGTCGCGCGCACGTAGGTGCCGTCGCCCTGCCGGACCTCGAGGATCCCGGTGTGCGCGAGCGCGCGCACGGCCTCGCGGACGGTGTTGCGCCCGACGCCGAGCTGCTCGACGAGCTCGGTCTCGGTCGGGATGCGTTCGCCGATCGGCCATTCGCCCTGCGTGACCGCGGTCCGCAGCTGCTCGATGACCTGGTCGACGAGGCCTGCTCGCCGGGGGGTGGCCAGAGGCACAGGATTTATCCCTTCATCCAATCATCCTATGTATGCGATAGTACCGCCATGCGCGTCGAACACCGTGAACCCGAGCTGGACGGCGTCGTCGCCACGCGGACGCCGGGCGTGGTCGCGGCCGGGGCGCTGCTCACCGTCGCCGTGGTCCTGACCGCCCTCAACCTGCGCCCGGCCATCACCGGGGTCGGCCCGATGCTCGCCGAAATGCGCGCGGACCTGGGCGCGTCCGTGGTCTGGGCGGGCATGCTCACGACGTTGCCCACGCTCTGCTTCGCCGGTGCCGGCCTGGCCGCGCCGCTGCTCGCCCGCCGGGCCGGGATCGGCGCCGCCATCGCGATCGCACTTGCCGCGCTGGCGGCCGGGCTCGCGCTGCGCGTGCTCGACGGCCCGGCCGTGGTGCTCGGCGGAACGCTCGTCGCCACCGCCGGGATCGCCCTGATCAACGTGCTCGTCCCAGTGGTCATCAAGGACTCCTTCCCGGCCCGGATCGGCGTGCTGACCGGCGTCTACACCGCCGCGCTGCAGGGCGGCGGCGCGCTCGGGTCGGCGGTGACCCCGCGGCTCGGCGACGCGTTCGGCGGCTGGCGCCCGGCACTGGGTGGCTGGGCGGTGCTGGCCGTCGTCGCACTGCTGGCGTGGATTCTCGCAGCCCGCGGCACCGGCCGGGCACCGCGTCACGCCGGCGCCGCCGAAGCCGGACGGTCGCTGCTGCGCAACCGGCTGGCCTGGGTCGTCACCGTCTTCTTCGGCCTGCAGGCGTTCTACGCGTACGCGGCGATGGGCTGGTTCCCGCAGGTGCTGATGGACGCGGGCGTGTCGCGCGGCGACGCCGGGCTGCTGTTCGGCCTGGTCTCGCTGATCGCGGTGCCGATCAGCCTGGTCGTCGCGCCGATGGCGGCCCGGCAGCGCGGGCAGGGGCCGTGGATCGCAGGGCTGGGCGTGTTCGGCTTCGCCGGGACGGCCGGGCTGATGCTGGCCCCGGCGTGGTCGCCGCTGCTCTGGAGCATCCTCGTCGGGCTGGGGATGAGCGTGTTCTCACTGGCCCTGACCGTGATCGCGCTGCGCGCGCGGACCGGCGCGGACACCGCCCGGCTGTCCGGGATGGCGCAGGGCTTCGGCTACCTCTTCGCCGCGCTCGGGCCGTTCCTGTTCGGCCTGCTGCACGACGTCGCGGGCGGCTGGACCGTCCCGCTGGCGATGCTGCTCGGCCTGCTGCTGGTCCAGGTCGTGTTCGGCGTGCTGGCCGGCCGCCACCGCTTCGTCTGAAAGCCGTGAAGGCCACCTTCAGGAACTTCAAGTTCCTCAAGGTGGCCTTCACGAACTTGTGGCTCAGTCCAGGGGCAGGTTGAGCAGGGCGTTCTCGATCAGCTCCGGCATCGCGGGGTGGATCCAGTACTGGCCGCGCGCCATGCTCCGGGCGTCGAGGCCGAAGCTCATCGCCTGGATGAGCGGCTGGATCACCGATGACGCCTGTGGCCCGATGATGTGCGCGCCGAGCAGCTGCCCGGTCGCCGGGTCGGCCAGCAGCTTCGCGAAGCCCGTGGTGTCCTCCATCGCCCAGCCGTAGGCGATCCCCGCGTAGTCCTGCTTCGAGACCACATAGGACACACCCAGCGCGCGGGCCTTCCGCTCGGTGAGCCCGACCGACGCCACCTGCGGGTGGGTGAAGACCGCGTGCGGCACGAACCGGTGGTCGGCGGTGATCCGCTCGCCCGGGTGCAGGAGGTTGTGCTGCACCACGCGCGCTTCGTGGTTCGCGACGTGCTTCAGCTCGTGCGGCGAGGAAAGGTCGCCGAGCGCGTAGATGCCCTCGACCGCGGTCTCCTGGTAGTCGTCCACCACGACGTGCCCACTGTCCAATGTGGTCACACCGGTGGCGGCGACGTCCAGCAGATCCGAATTCGGCTTGCGGCCGGTGGCGATCAGCAGCAGGTCGCCCTCGACGGTCTCGGCGCCCTGCGGCCCTTCGAGATCGAGCGCGACGCCACTGTCGGTCTTGCGCGCCCGTACGGTCTTGCGGTCCAGCCGGACGTCGAAGCGTTCCGAAGCCAGCTCGGTGAAGCGCTCGCTGACGTCGTCGTCCTCCGAGCGCAGCAGCCGCCCGGACCGGTTGACCAGCGTGACGTGGACGCCGAAGGAGGCGAAGACGTGCGCGAACTCCGCGGCGATGTACCCGCCGCCGAGGATGACGATCCGCTCGGGCAGCTCGTCGAGCCGCATCACCGTGTCGGAGGTGTGGTAGTCGACGGCGTCCAGGCCGGGGATCTCGGGGATCACCGGGCGCCCGCCCGCGGCGAGCACGAATCGGTCGGCGCTCAGCACCTCGTCGGGGCGCCCGTCGGCGAAGCTGACGCGCAGCTCCTTGTGCCCGGTGAAACGGCCGGTGCCTTCGTAGACGTCGACGTTCGCGTTGTCTTCGTGGCTGCGGCGGTACTCGGCGCCGCCCGCGGCGATCGGGTCGATCCGGCCGAAGATGCGGTCGCGGATGTCGCGCCAGCGCACGCCCTTCAGCTCTTCGTCGACGCCGTACTTCGAACTGTGCGAAGGCGTGTACGCGACATCGGCGGCGTACACGAACATCTTCGTCGGGATGCACCCGACGTTGAGGCAGGTGCCGCCGAAGGTGCCCTTCTCCACGATCGCCGTCTTCTTGCCGGCGAAGTCCGGGCCGAGGATGGAGTTCCCCGATCCCGTCCCGACGATCACCAGGTCGTAGTGGGGCACTGCATCCTCCGCGGGTCCGGGTCCGATCGATTCACCCTAGCCAACCTCGCTGAGAGGGCGGGTGTTCCTGGTTGTGCTTAACGTCGTATTACGCGGTCAGTGGCCGGTGGCGGTGAAGTGCATCCGGTCGGTCGGGCTGTGCCAGTTCCCGCCCCAGCTCCACCCGATCGCCGCGAACGCGCGCACGGTCGCGTCGCCGGCCAGGACCATGCCCGGCCGGACGCGCGAGCGGTCGACGTAGGCCGAGGCCAGCTCGGGCAGCACGAGGTCGCCCTGGGTGTAGGGGTTGCAGAACGGGTCGACGTCCACGGCGAGCCCGTACGCGTGCGCCGACCACGTCGTCCGGCCCCGCGCCGGGCGGCAGACGAACGCGCTGGTCGTGTTGCCGTCGCCGGTCGGCGGCGCGGTGAGCTCGCTCGCGCTGGTCACGCGCATCTCTTCCAGCGGGAACCGGGCCGCGAAGAGCATCCCGAACACCTTGGCGATCCCCGCCGCGCCGGAGGCGTTCACCAGCATTTCGCCGGTGTGCGCGCGGCCGTCGAAACCCCAGAAGGACAGCGTCAGGTAGCGGAGGTCGGTGGCCTTGACCGGGCAGGCGGGCCGCCACGTGCTGCGCGCGAGGACGTCGGCGGGCACGGCGGCGATCGTCGCGGCGTAGTGGTCGCCGGCCGGCGGTGGCAGGAGGTCTTTTGTCGGAAGTGCCCGGTTCACCAGTTCGGGTGGCGTCGGTTCGATCTCGCCGAAGCCGTCGGGACGGCGGGGGAGCGGACGGGTGCCCACCTGCCAGGTGACGGCCGGCGCGCTCGACGTCGTCGCCGGCGGGGTGCCGACTCTCGTCGTGGTCGTGACCGAAGGGGCCGGTTGCGGCGCCGACGGGACTTCCGGCGAGCACGCGGTCAGGGTGAGGGGCAGAAGCGCCCACGCCGCCGTCGCCGCTCTCCGCCGCATCCGGCCAGCTTGGCAGAAGCGGTGGGTGACCGCGGAGTCCACCCGTTCCAGTGACACCGTTTCGGGCCCACTCGGATTAGGGTATTCAGGGCCACTCGTTCACGCACCGGAGTCGTCTGACTGCCGGGTGCTTTGCCCTGTGCCGCGTCGAAAAGGGGAAGACCCATGTCCGTGAAGTCCCGCCGATCCCTGCTGCTCGCGTGCGGCGCGCTCCTGGCGGTCGCGGCGGTGGCCGTTCCGGTCGTGGTCGGCACGGCGTCGGCGGAGCAGGCCTCCGCCAACCAGCCCCGGATCGTCGGCGGCAACCAGGCGTCCCTCGCCGACCACCCGTACGCGGTGTACCTGACCGACGCGGGCGGCAACCAGTTCTGCGGTGCGGTGATCGTCAGCTCCACGGCGGTGGCGACGGCGGCACACTGCGCCAAAGCGGTGGCGAAGCAGGAGATCCGCGTGGTGGCCGGCCGGGAGGACAAGCGCACCAGCGACGGCGAGGCCCTCGGCGTCTCGAAGGTCTGGATCAGCCAGGGCTACAGCGACCCGACCCAGGGCGGCGACGTCGCGGTGCTGACCGTCCGCGGCCAGCTCGGCTACCGGCCCGCGAAGCTGCCCGAAAGCGGTGACGCGGGGTTGTACAACAAGGGCACTCAGGCGACCGTGCTCGGCTGGGGCCGCATCGCCGACGGCGGCGCCCGCTCCGACTACCTCCGCAGCGCCCAGGTCCCGGTGGTCTCGGACAGTGAATGCCGCTCCGACTACACCGTCTACGACCAGCGGAGCATGGTGTGCGCGGGGTACGCCGAGGGCGGCGTCGACGCCTGCCAGGGCGACTCCGGCGGCCCGCTCGTCGTGGGCGACACGCTGATCGGGATTGTCTCTTTCGGTGAAGGCTGCGCCAAGGCGGGCAAGCCGGGCGTCTACACGCGCGTCTCGGCGTACGCGGACGACATCAAAACCCAGGCCACCCCCCGCCTGCTCGGCTGAGCGTGCTAGGCAGGGGTATGCCGACTCTGCACGACGCGACCGGTCCCGAGCTGACCGCTGCCCAGCTGCACGAAATCCTCCGCCTGCGCGCCGAAGTCTTCGTCGTGGAGCAGAAGGCCGCGTACCTCGACGTCGACGGCCACGATCTGCGGCCGGACACCCGGCACCTGTGGTTCGAGGAGGACACCGGCGTCACGGCGTACCTGCGGGTCCTGCTCGACCCGGACGGCGTCCGCCGCATCGGCCGCGTGGTCACGGCCGCGCAGGCGCGCGGCCGGGGCCTGGCGGCCGGGCTGATGGACGCGGCCCTGACGGTCCCCGGCGAGTACGTCCTCGAGGCCCAGACATACGTCCAGGGCTTCTACGCCCGCTACGGCTTCGTCGCGGAAGGCCCGGAGTACATCGACGAAGACGGAATCCCCCACATTAAAATGCGCCGCCTCCCGCACTAGGCCGTGTCGTCCCCTCAATCACGCGAGTTCCGCGCTCAATCACGCGAGTTCCGCCTTCAATCACGCGAATCCCGCCCCGGATCACGCGAGAACGGCACAGGATCACGCGAGCCGACCCTCCGGGTATGGCTCAGGCGAGCGCACCCCGCGGCGCCGTCGCGGTGATCACCTTCACCGCACGGTCCACATCGGACTCCGTGAGGTCGGCCCGCGCGGTCAGCCGCAGCCGCGAGATCCCGTCCGGCACCGACGGCGGCCGGAAGCACCCGACGCGGATGCCCTGTTCGGCACAAGCCGCGGCCCACGCGACCGCCGCCTCCGCGGACGGCGCCTGGACCGAGATGACGGCGGCGTCCGGCAGGCTCGCCTTCAACCCGGCCGCCTTCAGCGACATCGCCAGGTTGCCCGCGTTCTCGACCACCTTCTCCGCCAGACCCGGCTCCTCCTTCAGCGCGTGCAACGCGGCCAAGGCGGCCGCGGCGCTCGCGGGCGCCAGAGCGGTGTCGAAGATGAAGCTGCGAGCCGTGTCCACGAGGTGCTTGATCACGCGACGCGGCCCCACCACCGCGCCGCCCTGGGCGCCGAGGGACTTCGACAGCGTCAACGTCGTGACGACGTCGGGTGCGCTCGACAGCCCGGCCGCGTGGACCGCGCCCCGGCCACCCTCGCCGAGGACGCCGAAGCCGTGCGCGTCGTCCACCAGCAGCGCCGCGCCGTGCGAACGGCAGATCCCGGCCAGCTCGCCGAGCGGCGCGAGGTCGCCGTCGACCGAGAACACCGAGTCGGTCACCACCAGCGCCCGCGGCTTGCGCCGGGTCGCCAGCGCGTGCTCGATCGCCGACGGCGTCGAGTGCGCGACCGCGGCGACGTCGGCCCGCGACAGCCGGCAGCCCTCGATCAGCGACGCGTGGATGTACTTGTCGGTGACGATCGCGGATTCGGACCCGGACAGCGCCGTCACCGCGCCGAGGTTCGCGGTGAAACCGGAGGAGAACACGAGCGCTGCCTGCGCGCCGCAGAACCGGGCGAGCTCCAGCTCCAGTTCGGTGTGCAGCTCGGTCGATCCGGTGACCAGCCGGGATCCGGTCGAACCCGCGCCCCAGCGCAGCGCGGCGGCCGCGGAGGCCCCGGCGACGCGCTTGTCGCGGGCCAGCCCGAGGTAGTCATTGCCCGCCAGGTCCAGCTCGTCGGCCCGGGCCGGACGCGGCCGCAGCTGCCGCACGAGTCCCGCGTTCGCGCGCTTCTCCGCCTCGATGTCGAGCCAGTCGAAAACCTCGTCGGGCGGGGGCGTCGGCGGCGTAGTCACGTCCCGCAGTCTCCCATCCGGACTTCGCGCGGCCGCGAAGCGGGCCCGGAAACGCCGGAAGCCCCGGACCAGGCGGTCCGGGGCTTCCGAAGAGGACGATCAGCTGTCGTAGCCGCGACGCGGGCCACGGCTCGGGCGGCCGTAGCCACCGCCGTTGCCCGACCGGGGCTGACGGCCGCGGCCGCCGAAGCCGCCGGGACGGCCTTCGCGGTCGCCGCCGCGGTAACCACCGCGGTCGCCGCCGCGCTCGCCGCCACGGTCACGGTCGCCGCCGGTGTGGCTGCGCTCGCCACCGCGGCTGTAGCCGCCGCCGCGCTCGCCGCCGCGGTAACCGCCGCCACCGCGACGCGGGCTTTCGCGCCGCCGCTCGACGACCGGCTCGCCGCTGGGCTCCTTGGCGCCGGTGATGCGGGACAGCTCGGCGTCGCCCGGGCGGACCGTGGTCGACTCGGCGCGCACGCCGGCGCGGTCGGTCAGCCGGCGGACCATCCGGCGCTGGTCGTTGGTGACCACCGTGACGACGACCCCGGACGCCCCGGCGCGTGCCGTGCGGCCCGCGCGGTGCAGGTAGTCCTTGTGGTCGGCCGCCGGGTCGACGTGCAGCACCAGCGAGATGTCGTCGACGTGGATGCCGCGAGCCGCGACGTCCGTCGCGACCAGCACCGGGGTGTGGCCTTCCTTGAAGTCGGCGAGGACGCGGTTGCGCTGTCCCTGCGTCTTCCCACCGTGCAGCGCCGCCGCGTTCACGCCCTGCTCGCGCAGCCGCTCGGCGAGACGGTCGACGTGGTGCTTGGTGCGCACGAACATGATCGTGCGGCCCTCGCGGGCGCCGATCTGGACGATGACGTCCTGCTTGTCCTGGTGCGAGACCTGGAGCACGTGGTGGTCCATGGTCGTCACGCTGGCGGTCGACGGCGCGACCGAGTGCGTCACCGGGTCGCTCAGGTACTGCTTGACCAGGCGGTTGACGTCACCGTCGAGCGTCGCCGAGAACAGCAGCCGCTGCCCGCCCGGCGGCGTGAGGTCCATGATCTCGCGGACCTGCGGCATGAAGCCCATGTCCGCCATCTGGTCGGCCTCGTCGAGGGCGATGAAGTTGCAGTCGCCCAGGTGCGCGGTGCCCTGGCGGACGTGGTCCGACAGCCGGCCCGGCGTGGCGATCAGCAGGTCGACGCCGCGGGACAGCGCGTCGGCCTGGCGGGCGAAGGCCATGCCGCCGACGGCCGTGCGGCACCACAGGCCGAGCGACTTGGCCAGCGGGGTCAGCGAGTCGGCGACCTGCATGGCCAGCTCGCGGGTCGGGACGAGGATCAGCGCGCGGGGGCGCTTCGGACGGGCCTTGCCGTCGGCGAGCCGGGCCAGCATGGCCAGGCCGAAGGCGAGGGTCTTGCCGGAGCCGGTCTGGGCGCGGCCCAGCACGTCGCGGCCGGCCAGGGCGTCCGGGATGGTCGCGGACTGGATCGGGAACGGGCTGTTGATGCCCGCCTCGCTGAGCGCGCGGAGCAGCGGCTCCGGCAGGCCCAGCTCGGCGAAGGTCTTGGTGGCCACAAGCTCGACCGCGTCGTCGCGCAGCATGTCCCCGCCGGCCGGGCGGGTGCGCGGCTTGCGGTCGGGACGGCCCGCGTGAGCGGACGTCGAGGAAGGGCCGGAGTTGAACGTGACGGTCACAAATGCCTCTCGGACGTGGTTCGTCGCAAGGGAGGCCCGGGCTGCCCGCGCGCAGGCAAGGCAAGATGGTGTGCGATGGGCGTTCACAGGGACGGACCCCGGCACACCGTGTCATCGCTTGCCGACACTGCGCGCCGCTTGGTTTACGGATCACCGCGAGCCGATCGGTGGCTCTGGAGGCGACGGACACCAACTCATCCACGCCGCCGGTTGCGGTCTGTGCTTACTGTACCCGAGCCGGAGCTGGAACTGCTCATCGAGGTCACCGGTTGTGGGCGGCGTCGCAGCCGTGTCGTACGCCACAGCCGCGGCGCCGCCCCCGGATTCACCCGATCCCGGCGGTGGATACCAGCTCTGCCAGCAGTTCTCCGGTATTCGTGACGTGCTCACCGAGGCCGCGGCCGTGGAACCAGCCGGCCAGGTTGCGCACGTCCCGCGCCAGGAACTCGACACCGCCGGGGTTGGCGACGACGTCGACGACCTGGGGCAGGTCGATCACCATCAGCCGGCCGCGGTGCACCAGCAGGTTGTACGCCGAGAGGTCGCCGTGCGCGAGCCCCTCGGAGGCGAGCAGCTCGAGCGCCGCGGTGGCCTGGAACCACAGGTCCTTCAGCTCGCCCGGGTCCGGGCGGACCTGGGCCAGGCGGGGTGCGGCCGAGCCGTCGTCCTCGCCGAGGAACTCGAGCAGCAGTTCCGTCCCCTCGCGCTGCACCGGGTACGGGACCGGCGCGCCGAGCGTCCACAAGCGACTCAGCGCGGCGAACTCCGCGACGGCCCACTGTTCGGCGATGAGGTTGCGGCCGAACGTCGTGCGGTGCTCGATCGCGCGCATCTCGCGGGACCGGCGCATCCGCCGTCCTTCGAGGTAGCCCGCGTCGCGGTGGAACAGCTTGTGTTCGTCGCTGCGGTAGCGCTTCGCCGCGAGCAGGGTGCCGGGAGTGCCGGGCAGGCCCCGCCGCAGCAGGTGGACGTCGGCCTCCTTGCCGGTCTTGAGCACGCCGAGGTCGGTGTCGACTGCGGCGAGCTCGGTGACGACCCAGTCCGGCCGGGGGAGCGGGCCGTGCTCGGCGTCGTCCCAGGTGGACCAGCGGTCGGCGCCGTCGGGCAGCAGGCGTTCGGTGTAGGCGTCATCGCGCAGCTTCGCGAGGCGGACGCGTTCGCCTTCGGTCAGCCGGCCGCTGCGCGTGGGTTCGGGTTCGTCGAGCCGCCCGCGCCGCCGCGAACGCGCTTCGCGGTGGCGGGACGGTTGTTCGTCGAACAGGTCGGAGTCTTCGAAGTCGTGCTGGCGCACTGGTGGGTTTCTCCTTGGTCAGGGATGCCCCACCGGGCGCGTGGTCAGCGCCGGGGGGCGAGTGGGTGCGGGCGCGAGAGGGCCCGGACAGTCATCACGTCAGGCACCTCCCTGCTGTGTCGCACACACCGGCTCCCTGCCGGACGGGTCCAGCTTGCCGGACCGATCCGGGACCGCGCAACCGAATAGCGCGAACGGTCCGTTCGTGACGTTTCCTTGAATTCGGCCCGGCGGCGTGGTCACGATGAACGGGCAGGCAGAACTCAGGAGGGGCGGATGAACAGCTACGACGTGGTGATCGTCGGCGGTGGGCACAACGGCCTGGTGGCGGCCGCGTACCTGGCGCGGGCGGGCCGGTCGGTGCTCGTGCTCGAACGGCGGAGTGAGACCGGTGGCGCCGCCGTCTCGTTCCGCGCGTTCGAGGGCGTGGACGTCCGGCTTTCGCGCTACTCGTACCTGGTCAGCCTGCTGCCGAAGAAGATCGTGGCCGACCTCGGCCTCGACGTGGAGCTGCGACGGCGCCGGATGTCGTCCTACACCCCGTCGGGCGGCTCCGGTCTCCTTGTCGACACGGGCGACGCCGGCCGGACGGCGGCGTCGTTCCGGGCGGTCACCGGGTCCACATCGGACTTCTCGGCGTGGCAGCGGTTCTACGAGCTGACCGGGCGCGTCGCCGGGCGCGCGTTCGGCACGCTCACCGAACCACTGCTGTCCGAAGTGGACTTCCGTGCACGCCTCGGCGACGCCGAGGCGTGGTCCCTGCTGTTCGAACGGCCGATCGGCGAAGCGCTCATGTCGTGGTTCGGCGACGACACTGTGCGCGGCGTGGTGCTCACCGACGCGCTGATCGGCACGTTCGCCCCGGCGGACAGCGAGGACCTGCGGCAGAACCGGTGCCTCCTCTACCACGTGATCGGCAACGGCACCGGCGACTGGGACGTCCCGGTCGGCGGCATGGGCGCGGTCACCCGTTCGCTAGCGGCGGTGGCCGCCGCGGCGGGCGCGCGCCTGGTGACCGATGCGGAGGTGCTCTCGGTCGACCCGGACGGCGAGGTGCGCTATCGGCGTGACGACGCCGAACTCGTCGTCCGGGCCGGGCACGTCCTGGCGAACGTCGCGCCGGCGACGCTCGCGCGGCTGCTGGGCGAAGAACCGGCGGAACGCCCGGAAGGCGCGCAATTGAAGGTGAACATGGTGCTGACGCGGCTGCCGAGGCTGCGTGACCCGGACGTCGACCCGGCCGAGGCGTTCGGTGGCACCTTCCACGTCAACGAGACCTTCACCCAGCTGGAGGCGGCGTACCGCGAGGCGGCGGCGGGAAGGATCCCCGCGCTGCCGCCGTGCGAAATCTATTGCCACTCGTTGACGGATCCGTCGATCCTCGGCCCGGCCGAACGCGCGGCCGGCACGCACACGCTCACCCTGTTCGGCCTGCACATGCCGGCCCGTCTCTTCGAGGGGCGCAACGAGGAGGCACGCGAAGCGGCGTTGAGCGCGACGCTGGCTTCGCTGAACAGCGTGCTGGCCGAGCCGATCGAGGACTGCCTGCTGTCCGGGCCGGACGGAAAACCCTGTGTGGAAGCCAAAACCCCGGTGGACCTGGAAGCCGAGCTGGGTCTGCCGGCGGGGCACATCTTCCACCGGGACCTCTCCTGGCCCTTCGCGGAGGACCCGGCCCAGGCCGGCCGCTGGGGCGTGGAGACGCCGCACGAGCGCATCCTGCTCTGTGGTGCGGGAGCTGCGAGAGGAGGTGGTGTAAGCGGTATTCCCGGCCACAACGCGGCTATGGCGGTCCTCGGCGCCGGGTGATCCGGGTCAGGCGTCGTGTTCGGTGCACAGACACGCGACGCCCGGCTCGATCCACTCCCGTCCGGCCCACTCCGGGTGGCGCTCGAGGAGCAGCGAACGGACCTCGGCGGTGATTTCGTCCACGCCCATCGCCGAGTCCCGCCGGTGCCAAGTCTCGTCCCGCAGTTCCCGCAGGTAGTCACGGACGTCGGTGAGCACCGCCCCGCCACCGACCTCTCCGTGCCCGGGGACCACCACCTGGTGCCCGGCGGCGGTCAGCCGGTCGAGGACCGCCAGCCAGCCGACGCCCGAGACGTCGGTGTCGTGCGGCGGGAACCACGGGAAGATCGCGAACTGCCCGGTCTCGGCCAGGTCGCCGGTGAACAGCACGCCGGCGTCCGGGATCTCGACGACCTGGTCGCCCTTCGTGTGGCCGCGGCCGGTGGGGCGCAGCCGGACGGTCCGGCCGCCGAGGTCGAGCGCGTACTCGCCGTCGTAGACCACGTCCGGGGTGGGCAGCCGGACGCCCTCGAGGCGGCGGGCGATCGGCTCGCCCAGGCCGCGGAACATCTCCAGATAACCCGGGCCCTTGGTGACGAGGTCGTCGGCCTGGCCGCGGTTGACCAGGTACGTGGCCTCGCCGGCGAACACCTGGGCGCCGAACGCGTGCTCCGGGTGGAAGTGCGTCGTGGTCAGGTACAGGCGGCGGCCCTTCGCCACCTCCGACGCGAAGGCGAGCACCTGGGACGCGTTCGCGGTGCCGATGCCCGTGTCGACGACCAGGACGGCCTCCGTGCCCGCCACCACCCCGATGTTGGGCACCAGGTCGACGCGGTCGTTCGGGATCACCAGCAGGTCCGGGGCGATCTCCCGGGCGCCGCCGACGTGCACGGCGGGATCGGTCAGTTCGGTCATGCCCCGATTTCACCGCCGTCCGGCCGCGGCCGTCCAAGACCGGTTCGGTGGTGCCGATACCGGGCGAATATCGTCGCCGGTCATGGAGCTGCGCACGCTTCGGTACTTCGTCGCCGTCGCCGAAGAACTCCACTTCGGCCGGGCCGCCGTGCGGCTGCACATGAGCCAGCCGCCGCTGAGCCGGGCGATCAAGCAGCTGGAGGCCGACGTCGGTGCCGAACTGCTGCTCCGCTCCGCCGCGGGCGTCACGCTGACCCCGGCTGGGGCGGCGCTGCTGGACGAGGCGCGGACGCTGCTCGACCAGGCCGACCGGGCGCGCGTGCGCGTGGCCGCGGCGGCGGGCGCGGCCACCCTCACCGTCGGCATCCTGGGCGACGGCGCCGACCCGGGCGCGACGCGGCTCGCCGACGCCTACCGCAGGCGGCACCCGGACGTCGAAGTCCGCGTCCGCGACGCCGACCTGACCGACCCGACGTGCGGGTTGCGCGCCGGGCTGGTCGACGTCGCCCTGACCCGCGGGCCGTTCGACGAGACCGGTCTGACGGTGCACCGGCTGCGCACCGATCCGGTGGGCGCGGTGCTGCGCGCCGACGACCCGCTGGCCGGCCGCGACCACCTGGAGCTGGCCGACCTGGCCGGCCGGCGCTGGTTCCGGTTCCCGGACGGCACCGATCCGCTCTGGCAGTCCTACTGGCACGGCGGCGAACCCCGTGAAGGGCCGGTGGTGCGTGCGGTCCAGGAATGCCTGCAGGCCGTGCTCTGGAACGGCACGGTCGGGCTGATGCCGCTCGGCCACCGGCCGCCTGGTGAGCTGGTCGTGGTGCCGCTGCTCGACCTGGCACCGAACCCCGTGGTGGTGGCATGGAAGGCCGCCACCCCGCTGGTGCGGTCGTTCGCCCGGCTCGCGACGGCCGCGTACCGCGGCTGAACCTTCGGATCCGCCGAGACCAGCGAACGAGCGCGAGCACCTCTTGAAAACGAACGTTCATTCACTATGCTGGCCGCATGCGCACTGCCAGCCGCACCGCCGAGCACGTCGCTCTCTTCCGCGCCCTCGAGACCCGGCGCCGCGACCGGCTCTTCGCCGACGAACACGCCATCCGGTTCCTGTCCGCCCGCTACCGCTGGCTCGTGCTGGCCGCCAGGGTGCCGCCCCTCGGCCAGGGCATCGCACGGCTCATCGACCACCGCTACCCGGGCGGCCCCCGCACGTCCGCCGTCGCCCGCACCCGGCTGATCGACGATCTCCTCGCCGAGGCCGAACCGGAACAGGTCCTCCTGCTCGGCGCCGGCTACGACAGCCGTGCCCACCGCATCCCCGGGATGCCGCCCACTTACGAGGTCGATCACCCGGCCACCCAGCGGGCCAAGCGGCAGCACATCTCCCACCGCCCGCACGTCCACTACGTTCCGGTCGATCTGAACTCCGAAAGCCTCGCCGTGGCCCTCGACGGCATCCCCGCCCGGCGCACCGTGGTCATCTGGGAGGGCGTCACCAACTACCTCACCGAGCAGGCCGTCGATGCGACCCCCCGCGACCTGACCACGATTGTGGCTCAGGGCAGCAGGATCATCTTCACCTACGTCGACCGTGCAGCGCTCGGCGCGGACACCGCGTGGCACCGGGAGGTCGAAAAGGCCGGCGAGCCGTGGACATTCGGCCTCCACCCCGCCGACGTGCCCGGCTACCTGGCCGAACGTGGCCTCGACCTCGAGGGCGACCTGTCCGCGAAGGAAGCAGCCGCCCGCTACCACCGGGACGAGCCCGCCGCCGGCTTCTACCGGATCGCGTGGGCGGTGGTCCGGTAGATGCCCAAAGTCAGCGCCGAGCACCTGACGAACCGCCGCCGGCAGATTCTCGACGCCGCGGCCGGCTGCTTCGCCCGCAACGGTTTCCATCGCACGTCGATGCAGGACATCGTCAAGGAGTCCGGTCTCTCCGCTGGGCTGATCTATCGGTACTTCACCGGCAAGGAGGAGATGATCCTCGCGATCGTCGAGGAATGGCACACAGCCCGGTCGGCCGGCCTCGGGACCGCGAGCGATCCCCTCGCCGCCTACCTCGGCCTCCTGCGGGCCATCGCGGACCCCGATGCGGCGCGGCAGCGGAACCTCGGGATGCAGGCGTGGGCCGAGACCGTCCGCGAGCCCCGGATCCGCGCCCTCGCGCGGCAGGGCGTGGACGACCAGCTCGAGGCGTTCGGGGAGGTGGCGCCGGAAGCCTTGATCCGCGTGCTCGTCGCCATCTACCAGGGGCTGCTGCTGCAGGCATCTTGGGACGACGACCTGGACGCCGAGGCGTTCGTGACCGCTGTCGGTGAACTCGTGCGGCCTCGTGTCTAGACCACCGGTGCGCGGCGGACGTCGTAGAGGTCCCAGTCCAGCTGCCAGAACGCGTCGATGCCGTGCTCGCGGATGTACTTCCGCTCGGTGTCGTGCACCGGGTAGCAGCCGGCGATGCTGATCGGCGCGCCACCGATGTCGATCAGCGTGTACTGGTGCGCATCGAGGCCCGCGGGCGCCGAGACGGCGAACGCCGTCATGGCGGAATCCGGCGCGATCGGCTGCCCGAAGTCGATCGTGTCGCCGTAGACGAACGGGCAGGTGCCGCGCAGCTGCTCGGCGAGGTAGCCGATCGCCAATGCCCACACGGGGTCGTCGGACCGGACGCTGATCCACAGCTCCGGCTTCACGCCGTGCCAGTCCGGGTGGTCGGCCAGGGAGAGGCCGTAGGTCGCGCCGGTCAGGTACCGCGGTTCGGGTTCGTCGGCGTAGACGAGCGCGATCACGTCGTCGAGCCTGGCGTGGGTCGACGGGATGGGTTGCAATCGCGGCGCGGTGGTCCCGGTAAGGGTGTCGAGATGGGCGACATACCGCTCGGCACGGCTCGGCATGGCGCGCAGCATACGGCCGGCCGGCTGCGCGCGCGGCGCATCCCGTTGGCCCGGGCGCGGCATTTTCGGGCAGGGTGGGAAGCATGCGAGTGCTCGTGATCGGAAGCGGGATCGGCGGCGCGGCGACGGCCTGGCACCTGGCGGCCCGCGGCGCGGAAGTGGTCGTGGCGGACGCGGCGCGGCCGGGAACGGCGACGGAGGCGGGCGCCGGCATCGTCAGCCCGTGGACGTCCCGCTGGGAAGACGCGCTGTACCCGCTCGCGGCGGCCGCCGGCCGGTACTACCGCGAGTTCACGGCCGAACTGGCGGATTCGTCGTTCGAGGTCGTCGGCGGAATGATCGTGTCGGCGGACGACGCCGAGCTGGCCGAGGCCCAGGAACGGCTGGCATCGCGAGCGGCGGACGCACCGGAGATCGGCGAGGTGCGGCGGCTCGACCCGGCGCAGGCCCGCGAGCTGTTCCCGGCGCTGGCGCCCGGGCTGGGCGCGGTGCACCTGGCCGGCGCGGGCCGGGTCGACGGGCACCTCCTGCGCCGCGCGCTGTTGTCCGCCGCCGAGCGCCGGGGCGCGAAGTTCGTGGAGGGCGAGGTCGCGTTCCGGGCCGACGGCACGGTGGTGAGCCCGGACGGTCCCCTGGAAGCGGACAGCGTCGTCGTCGCGGCCGGCGCGTGGAGCCGCGAACTGCTGGCGCCGCTGGGCATCGACCTGCCGGTGACGCCCCACCGCGGCCAGATCAGCCACTTCGACCTCCCGGACACGGACACGGACACGGCGGCATGGCCGGTGGTCCTGCCACGCACCAGCCACTACCTGCTGGCCTTCGGCGGCGGCCGTGTCGTGGCGGGCGCGACCCGCGAGGCGGAATCGGGCTTCGATTATCGCGTCACCGTCGCGGGGCAGCGTGAAGTGCTGGAGAACGCGTTGACGGTGGCGCCCGGCCTCGCGGACGCGACCCTCACGGAGACGCGGGTGGGCTTCCGCCCGGGCACGCCGGACGGGTTGCCGATCCTGGGCCTGCTCCGCCCGGGCCTGGCGGTGTCGACGGGCTTCGGCGCGGGCGGGCTGACGAACGCGCCGTTCGCGGGGAAGCTCGTCGCGGCGATGGCGCTGGGCGAGGATCCGGGCTTCGACCTGAGTCCGTTCGCCCCGGACCGGTTTTGAGCCGGATGTCAAATCCGTTGTCCACAGGCCCCCGCTCCGGCCGGCCCGGCCGCTGGTCCCGGCCCGGCCGGGACCGGAGTTGTCCACAGATTTCCCGACGACCCGTTTTTGCAGGTCAGGGCCGATAGACTGGACCTGGGGACGCCCCCCGGGAAGGGCGGGGGCTGCGCTTCGCAGGGTTTGTCAGCCCTCGGTGACCAGTTCCAGTGCGTGCTCGCCGGTGCGTTCGACCGTGAGGCCCGCTTTCGTGATCACCTTCACCAGCTGGTCCACAGTGGACGGCTCGGCGCGTGTCGCCGCCAGTACGTGGGCCAGGCGGCCTTTGTACGCCTTGTTGAAGTGGCTGACCGTCACGCGCTCGCCGCGGGCGTTCTCCGTCACCACCCGGACCGTCACCGCGTCCGGGCGGAGCTTGGCGAATGCCGAGTACGTGCCCGAACGCAGGTCCACCACCAGGCCCTCGACCGCCTGCAGCACCGGCTCGAGGACCGGCTTCCACAGGCCTCGGACCGTCCCGAGCGCGGGCAGCGAATTGCCGCCCGAAAGCCGGTACGCCGGGATCGGGTCGGTTGCCGAGACCACGCCGAACAGTGATGACGTCACCGCCAGCCGCCGGTGGGCCTTCTCCAGGCCGGCCTTCGTGAAGCTCTGGACGTCGAGCGCGTCGTAGAGGACGCCGGTGTAGCGGCGCAGTGCCGGCATCGTCGGTGACGACCACAGCTGAGCGTTGCGCGTCACCTCCCCCGCCTGCCGCTCGGTGAGGCCCAGGGCCGCGATGCCGGCCGGGACGTCGGCCGCCAGTGCAACCAGCGCGTCGGCGAGCTTCGCCCGGGTCGGGTTCAGCTCGGGGAACGACAGCGCGCCCAGGTCGAGCGGGCCGCCGCGGCCGCCGTCGGCCTTGGTCTCGGAAGGGGGGAGGAGCACCAGCACGCCCCGAGCGTAAATCGGGGTGCGGGGACGCCGCCGTCCGGCCTAGCCTCCCCGCATGGACCTGACCTGGCGCCCGCTGACCCTCGGCGACGTCCCCGCCCTCACCCGGCTGTACGCGGCGGCCGAGGAAGTCGACCGGACGGGTGAGCACTTCAGCGCGGACGACCTCCGTGAAGAGCTCGAAGGTCCCAACATCGACCTGGCCCGCGCCACCGTCGGCGCCTTCGCGGGCGACCGGCTCATCGGCTACGGCCTGGTCCGCCGCCGCGACGCCGCCGAGCCGGTGCACATGATCCGGCTCCAGTCGATCGTGCACCCGGAGCACCGGGACGACGCCGTCGGCACTCACCTCGTCGAGTGGTTCGCGCGCACGAGCCGCGAGGTCCACGAGCGCACCTTCCCGGGCGCGCCGCTCGAACTGCACCACGGCCTCCACCAGAACGAGCGCTGGATCGCCGGCGTCCTCGGCGGCGCGGGCTACACGCACGACCGGACGATGGTGACCATGCGCGTCGGCCTCGCCGACCTGCCGCCGCAGCCCCCGCTGCCGGACGGCTTCGAAGCGGTGCCCTTCGACTTCAAGTACGACCTCGCGGTGCTCGACGCCCGCAACGACACCTTCGCCGGCCACTGGGGCAGCACGATCTACCAGCCCGGCGCCTGGCGCCACCTGGTCACCGGCTCGAAGGACTTCCGGCCGGACGTGTCGTTCCTCGTCCTCGACGGCGACAAAGTCCTCGCGTTCGTGCTGAGCCACTTCTACGAGTCCGAAGCCGAGGCGACGGGCATCCGCGAGCACTACGCCAGCTGGGTGGGAACGCGGGAGGCGCTGCGCGGCCGCGGCGTCGCGTCGGGGCTGCTGGGGCACACGCTCCGGGCGGCGAAGGACGCCGGATTCGACCGGTCGGCCCTCAACGTCGACGTCGACAATGCGCACCGGGCCCTGGGTGTTTACGAACGGTGCGGTTATCGCGTCGACGACGAATGGCACGTGTACGTGCTGTCCTGAAATTGGGACGCCCCACCGCCGATCGGGGAATGGACGGCCTTCGTACCATCACGTCATGAAGCCGACTTCCGCTTCCCCCGGTTCGCGAGCACTGGCCGCTTCGTTGCGCGAAGTGCGTGTGGCGAGAGGTGAAGGACTTCGCGAACTCGCCCGGATGGTGCGCATTCTGCCGCAGTTGTTGTCGGCGTGGGAAAAGGGACAACGGGTTCCCGGCCCGGAAGACGTGGCCCGGCTGCTCGGCGCGCTGCGGGTCGACGACGCGACCTACGACCGCATGATGCGCCTGGCCAGGCACGCCAGGGACGACAACTGGCTGGACTCGAACCCGTCGGATCTGCCGCCCGCGCTGAGCGGCATCGTCGAGTACGAGCGCACCGCCACCCGCATCACGATGTGGTCGCTCGCGATTCTGCCGGGAATCCTGCAGACGCCGGACTATGCCCGCGACGTGCTGAGCAATGTCGAAATCGGCCTGGAGCAGGCGGATGCCATGTTGGTGGCGCGATTGGACCGCCAGCGGATCCTGGTGAAGCCCGAGCCGGTCCGGCTGACCGCATTCCTCGGCGAAATGGCGATCCGTGAGCAGATCGGCAGCGTCGACATCATGTCCGACCAGATCGACCATCTGATCGAGATGGCCGGGCTGCGCAATGTCTCGTTGCGAATAGTGCCGCGGAACATTGGCTATCACCCCGGGCTTGTCGGCCCTTTCGTGGTCTACGAGTTCGGCACTCTACCGGCCATCGTGCACTTGGAAAGCTCCCATGCCACCGCGTTCCTCAACGACGCGGATGTTGTCCGCGGCTACCGGCGTCAGGCTCAGGTCTTGGCCGGCAAAGCGTTGAGTGAAGACGACACCCGGGCCCTGCTTCGGGAGGTCGCGCGATAGCCCGGGAGGCCTCGGCGTAAGGGACACGGTCCGGCGCAAGCCGAGCGACAGCGGCCAGCCGGAGTGTGCCGAGGTGAAGCTTGATCGAGCCGCCGGGATCCGGGACACCCGGGCCCGGAGCGCGGCCGCCGCCGTCAGTTCACCACGAGGTTGAGCAGCTCCTCACCCTTCGCGTACCTCCGCAGCTGCTCCGTCGCGAGTTTCTTCGCGCGCGGGTAGAACGACGCCGACCCGCCCGCGATGTGCGGGGTGATGATCACGCCCGGGACTGTCCACAGTGGATGGTTGGCGGGCAGGGGTTCCGGGTCCATCACGTCGAGACCCGCGCGCAGCCGTCCGGTGCGGGTCTCGGCGACGAGAGCGTCCGTGTCGATCGCCGTGCCGCGGCCGACGTTGACCACCAGGGCGTCGTCGGGGAGGGCGGCCAGCTCGGCCGGGCCGATCAGCCCTCGGGTCGCGGGGTTGTCCGGCAGGATCAGCACCAGGATGTCGGCTTCGGGCAGCAGCTCGCGCAGCTCGGCGACGCCGTGGACGTCCTCCTCCGGGCGGGGACGGCTCGCCACCCTCGTGACCAGCGCTTCCGCGGCGACGAGCTGGCGTTCGATCGCCTGCCCGATCGAGCCGTACCCGACCAGGAGCACCCGGCTGTCGGCGAGCGACCGCGTGTGCTCGCGCGCCCATTCACCCCTCGACTGCTGCGCGAACCAGCGGGGCAGGTCCCGCTGCGACGCGTGGATCAGCGCGAGGGCGTGCTCGGCGACGCTCAGGTCGTGCAACCCGCGCCCGTTCGCCAGCCGCACGCCCGCCGGCAGCAGCGGCACGAGGGCCTCGACCCCGGCGGACAGCGACTGCACCGCCCGCAGCGACGGCAGCTGGTCGATCAGCTTCGGCGGTTCCGGCCCTCGGTCGTACGGCAGCACGTAGAACTCGACTCCGCCGAGGCCGGCCGGCGGGGGCTTGACGCCGTCGTAGTAGGCGGCCTCCAGCCCCTCCGGCACGTCGATGTCGGTCCACGGCAGCAGTACGCGAGCGCTCATGCCGCCTTTCTACCCGCGTAGCAGCCCGGCAGGTCGACGACCAGGTGCGTCGAGCCTTGGTGGCGGTCAGGCAATGGTCCGGGTGCTCAGCCCTCCCGCGCCGACACGCAGAACTCGTTCCCCTCCGGATCGGTCAGCACCGTCCACGCCAGCCCCGGCACCTGGTGCTCGGCCACCTCCTTGGCCCCCAGTCCGACCAGCCGTTTCACCTCCGCCCCGCGATCGTCGCCGCCGAAGTCGACGTGGACGCGGTTCTTGCCCGCCCGGGGCTCCGGGACGCGCTGCAGCCCCAGCGGGAGCCCGCCCTCCGGAGCCGCGAGCATCACGAACTCGCCGTAGTCGTTCGCCACCTTCGTGCCCAGCGCTGCTGTCCAGAACTCCGCCAGCCCCTGCGGGTCGGCGCAGTCGATCGTGATCATGCCCATGCGGATCGCCATGCCCCCGAAGCTAGCGGGCACCACCGACAAAAACGGGCCACGAATAACCCGTTGGAGTCACGGCGCGGCGATTGACTACCCTGAGCGGGACTTTCACACCCGCCCGGCGCAGGGAGCCCCGCAGTGATCACCAGGACTTCGTCGTTGTTCCTTCGCACGTTGCGCGAGGACCCGGCGGACGCCGAGGTACCGAGCCACCGGCTCCTGGTACGCGCCGGCTATGTCCGCCGGGTCGCCCCGGGCGGGTACTCGTGGCTGCCGCTGGGCCTGCGGGTCCTGCGCCGCATCGAGGCCGTCGTGCGCGAGGAGATGAACGCCATCGGCGCGCAGGAGATCCAGTTCCCCGCGCTGCTGCCGAGGGAGCCCTACGAGGCCACCGGCCGCTGGACGGAGTACGGCGACGGCCTCTTCCGCCTGAAGGACCGCAAGGGCGCCGACTACCTCCTCGGCCCGACGCACGAGGAGCTGTTCGCGCTCACCGTGAAGGGCGAGTACAACTCCTACCGCGACTACCCGGTCACGCTGTACCAGATCCAGACGAAGTACCGCGACGAGGCGCGCCCCCGCGCCGGCATCCTGCGCGGCCGCGAGTTCGTCATGAAGGACTCCTACTCCTTCGACCTCGACGACGACGGCCTGGCGCGCTCCTACCAGGCCCACCGCGACGCCTACGTGAAGCTGTTCGACCGGCTCGGCCTCGAATACGTCGTCGTGAAGGCGACGTCGGGCGCCATGGGCGGCTCGGCGTCCGAAGAGTTCCTCGCGGTCGCCGAGACGGGTGAGGACACCTACGTCCGCAGCACCGAGTCGGGCTACGCGGCGAACGTCGAAGCCGTCGTCACGCCCGCGCCGGCCGCGCAGCCCGTCGAGGGCCGCCCCGACGCGCAGGTACACCACACGCCGAACACGCCGACCATCGAAACCCTGGTCAACTTCCTCAACACCGCCGGCCTGGGCCGCACGTTCACGGCGGCGGACACGCTGAAGAACGTCATGCTCAAGACGCGTCAGCCGGGCGCGAAGGAGTGGGACCTGGTCTGCGTCGCGGTCCCGGGTGACCGCGAAGTGGACATGAAGCGCCTCGAAGCGTCCCTGGAGCCCGCCGAGGTCGCGCTGCTCGACGAGGCCGACTTCGCGAAGAACCCGTTCCTGGTCAAGGGCTACATCGGCCCGAAGGCGCTGCAGGACAACGGCGTGCGCTACCTCGCCGACCCCCGGATCGCCCCCGGCACCGCCTGGGTCACCGGCGCCGACAAGGTCGACCACCACGTCGTCGACCTCCTCGCCGGCCGCGACTTCATCCCGGACGGCACCATCGAGGCCGCCGAGGTCCGCGAGGGCGACGCGTCGCCGGACGGGCACGGCACCCTCGTCGCCGCGCGCGGCATCGAGATCGGGCACATCTTCCAGCTCGGCCGCAAGTACACCGACGCGTTCGAGGTCGACGCGCTCGGCCCCGACTCGAAGCCGATCAGGATCACGATGGGCTCCTACGGCGTCGGCGTCTCGCGGCTGGTCGGCGTGCTCGCCGAGCAGAACCACGACGACCTGGGGCTGATCTGGCCGCGCGTCGTTTCGCCGTTCGACGTGCACATCGTCATCGCGGGCAAGGACGAGGCGGTCGCGGCCGGCGCCGAGAAGATCGCCGCCGACCTGGACGCGGCGGGCATCGAGGTCATCCTCGACGACCGCAAGGCGTCGCCCGGCGTCAAGTTCGCCGACGCCGAGCTGGTCGGCGTCCCGACCATCCTGGTGGTCGGGCGCGGCCTGGCCAACGGCGTCGTCGAGGTCAAGGACCGGCGAACCGGCGAGCGCGAGGAGATCGCGGTCGACGCCATCGTCGAGCACCTGGTCAAGCTCGTCCGGTCCTGATGGGCCGGTTCTCCCGGCGCCGCGAAGACGCAAAGCCGGGGTACGAGGACAACGCGGCGCTTCGCGGGTTCGGCGGTTACGAACCCGCGGACGCGCCGCGCGCCCGGCCGAAGCGGATCAGCCCGAGACCGAAGCCGCTGAAGTGGCGGCGGGCGCCGTGGTTCGGGCTGGCATTCATCGCCCTGGTCGCCGGTGTGCTCAACGCGCTGGGCGTCGGCAGGCCGCACCCGGCGTCCTCTTCGCCGCCGCCTTCGACGCCGGTGGTGACGCCTTCGCCGCGGGTGACGGTCCCTCCCGCGGTCGCGGGCTGGCAGTCCGTGGCGGGTCGCGACGGCGCGTACGCCTACGACGTCCCGCCGAACTGGGCACCGGCCCCGGGCACGCAGCACGGCTGGGACGAGCACGGGATCAGGCTGATCACGAGCGCGTTCCTGGGCAGGAATTTCTGCAGCACCAAGGACCTCGGCGGCGCGGGCGTCACGACGGAGCCCTTGGCCGACCCGGACGCGGCGGCGCGCAAGGCCGCGACGGATGTGGCGGCGGGCGCGTATGGCGGGACACCGCAGGTGGGCCCGGGTACGGACGCGCAGGTCACGAAGGCCGACGGCACCGCGACCCCCGCCAGGGTCGTGGTCGCCGAGGTGACACCGGCGGAGACGGGGGAGTGCGTGGCCCGGCACGCGCTGGTGGCGGCGATGGCTTTCGGTGGTGATTCGGGTACGTCCGGCGTGGTGGTGGCGTACGCGGACAGCGACCGCGGCGGGCCTTCGGTGCGGGACGACCTGGTGCGGATCGTGCGGAGCTACCGGTTCGTCCCGGCGAAGGACCGCAGCACGACCACTCCGCCGCCGACGACCTACCGCTGACCGCCGGACTTCGGCAGGCTGTGACCCCATGAGCGGGGATGCGGACAGACGGCTCGGGCGGATCCGGATCGGAGCGTTCGGGGTGCTGGCCGTCGCGGGGTTCGTGCTCCTGTTCGGACCTTTGCTGGCACGGCTGTGGATCTGGCTCGTCCAGCCGCGGGATCCCAACTGGTGGGGTGCCTCCGGCCAGTGGGTCGGGGGCATCGGCACGATCGGCGCCGTCGTCGTCGCCCTGTGGATCGCCATCCGGGACGGGCGGGTCGCGCGGGCGGACCGGACGAAACGCGAACAGCGCGAGCGGCAGGAACAGGCCGCGAAGGTCACCGCCTGGATCGAGAACGCCGAACCCAATACCTACCTTCCCGATGGGTCGGAAGTCGACGTGTTCATGATCGTTTCCAATTCGAATTCGGAAGCGATCAACCATGTCGTGGTGTCGTTCGACATCATCAAGGGCTTGCCGATGCACGGCTCGTACATACACCGACACGAAGACATTGAGCCGGACGAGTTCCTGTACGCCACGCTTCCGCCAGGCAAGTGGCGGATGCCGGTTCGCCCAGGCTGGCGTGGGATGAGTGCATTTCCGGGAGTCATGCTTGCCTTCACCGACTCTCGGAACTGCCACTGGCTTCGGTTGGCGGACGGCACCCTCATCGAGAAAGAAGCGAACGTTATCAAGCGTCGAAAGATCTGGTTCCCCCAGTCGATCAGCGTGCCCGAGAGCTACTGACCAGCTTCGCCAGCTGCCGCAGCCGGACGTCGGGCAGGTACGCCCGGCTCAGCGCCAGCCCGATGCGCGGAAGGTCGGCTTCGTCGCGGAAAGCCAGGTACAGCGGGACGTGCCGCGGCTGGAACTTCGCCTTGAACGCGTGCAGCGACCGGAAACCGTAGTACGGCTCCATGACCCGGCCCAGCGACTCCAGCACCCGGTCCACCGAACGCGCCGGGGCATCGGAGTCGCTGCGCGCCAGCGGGGCGCCCGACAGCGACACGAACCGCGCGCCCTCCTCGCGGAACGCCAGGCACGCCGACGCGATCAGGAACTCCATCACCGGGCGGAAACCGTGCGCGCTGCGGCGCATGACGTCCAGTGTCCAGCCGCCGACCTTGCCCGCGCCCGTGTACACCGGCAGCCACGACGTCACGCCGTGGACCGTGCCCTCCGCGTCGACCGCCAGGCCGACCCGGGTGGCCGGGTCCATCGCCTCGTCGAGACCGCCGAGGGTGAACCCCATCTCCGGCATCGCCTTGCCGGACATCCACTCCTCCGACAGCGCCCGGACCTGGGCGAGGATGGGTTCCGGCTGGTCGGCCAAGCGAACCAGCCGGAAGTCGATCTCCTGTTTGGCGGCCTTGTTCAGCGCCGACCGGACGTCCTGCCACGCCTTGCCGCGGAACTCCAGGCCGTCGAGGTCGAGCACGTTGTCCTCGGCCACCTGGACGTGCTGCCAGCCCAGCTCGCCTGTCGCCGCGACGGTGGCCTCGGTCGCCGAGAACACGCACGGCACCAGGCCGGAGTTCTCGCACATCACGGTGAATTCGGTGACGGTGGCAGCCGCCGTGCCGTCCGGCGCGATCGGGTCGCCGAGGGCGACCGCGACCCCCGCGTGCCGCCGGTAGGCGAGGTACGAACGGCCGTCTTCGCGGACGAAGTAGGTGTTGCGCGGCCAGGTCGTCATCCACGACAGCGTGCTGCCGCCGTGGCGGTCCAGCAAGGTGCGGGCCAGCGCCGGCCCCGGACCCTGCGCGTGGCGCCGCAGCCGGCGTCGCGACGGCACGCGGAAGGCGTGCCGCGCGGCGATCAGGACGACCAGCTCGACCGTCCACAGGAGATTGTCCACGAAGAACAGCGGAAGGCCCGCGGTGTCGTAGTCTCCGCCGAACACGTCGGCCAGCCCGATGACCGTGGCGACGGCGAGCCCTTGCAGCGTCACGAAAGCCGACAGCGCGACGGCCCAGCGCCACGCGACGCGGCCGCCCTTGCGCAGCCCGTTGAGCATCGGCACCACCAGCAGGACCAGGATCGCCAGCTCCGGCCCCGAGAGCGAAACGCCTTCGGTCGAGCCGAACGGGCCGTCGCCGGGCACCAGGTACATCACGATCTCGGCGATGGTGAGCAGCAGCAGGCCGGCGACGGTCAGCAGCCGCCACTCCCGCAGGTTCGGGCCCGCCGTGTCGGTCGCCCGCCGCGTCCCCACCAGACGCCGCCCGAGCGGGATCGCCAGCAGCAGCGCGAAGAAGTGCACGAGGTCGGCCAGGGTGCCGACGTAGACGATCGCGACTCCGGCGTACACGCACAGCCCGGCGCGCAGCCGCAGCGCCCACGGCGGCCGCAGCGTCGCGCTGGCGACCGCCACCGCGGCGAGCGCGCCGCCGGAGAACCCGACGTCGAGGCTGCCCGCGACCCGCTCGGCCCACAGCCAGCCGGAGTTGCGGCTCAGCGCGAGGAACTGGACCGCGACGAGCACCGAGGCGAACTGGCCGCCGATGGTCACCGCCATCGCGCGCCGCGTCCCCAGCTGCCACTCGGCGAAGCCGGCGCAGAGCGCGAAGCTGCCGACCATCGGGAGGTAGTACCACGGGATGACGGCGAAGAACGGCCCGGTGAGCATGGTCCACCACCGGCCCGCCTCCAGCGACGGCAGCCCGTAGGCGACGAACGGGTAAGCCGCCCGGTCTTCGGCCGCGTTCCAGAGCGCTCCACTCGCGACAGCCAGCACGAGCATGGCGAGCGTGACGCTGCTGGTGAACGGCAGCCGCTGCCTGAGCACCGCGACGGTGCCGCGGACGCGTCCCCCTGCGGCGGGCTCGACCGCCGGCGCTGTTTCGGTCATGGGAAGAGTCTTGCGAGTTCCCGTCCGAGGCAACATCGGGCACCAGAACGAGATTTCCCCTAGGGGAATCGTCCTTTCGACTGAGGGTCATCCCCCTCCCAAGGAGGATGTGCTCAGCCGAGGACGGCGGCCCGGACGGCGTCGGTGTCGGCCAGGTCCGGCAGCACGATGTGCGCCCCCGCCGCCCGCAGCTCGTCGGCGGAGAAGTGGCCGGTGGCCACCGCGACGGAGACCGCGCCGTTGTCCAGCGCCGCCTTGACGTCGTTCGGGGTGTCGCCGATGACGACCACCGCGGCGGCGTCGAACTCCGTGCCGTGCTTGGCCGACGCCAGCTCCACCGCGTGGGGGACCAGGTCCGGGCGGTGCACCGAGAGCGTGCCGTAGCCGCCGATCTCCAGGTCCAGGTACTCGTGCAGGCCGAACGCCGCGAGCTTGTGCCGCGAGATCTCCGGGAGGTTGCCGGTGACGAGCGTCTGGACGACGCCGTCGTGCCCGGCGAACGCGGTCAGCGCTTCGGCCGCGCCCGGCAGCACGCGGGCCTCGGCCGGGAAGCGGTGTGCCGCCCGTTCCGACTCCGCCACCAGGGCTTTGAACAGCGCGTCGATCGTCTCCCGCGCGGCCTCCAGGCCGTTCGCGGTGAGCAGGTCGGTCGTCGTGGCCAGCTCCGTGCGGCCGCCGAAAACCGGGTGCACGCGCAGGGTTTCCCCGGTCGCGGCGGTGAACGCGGCCGAGTACCAGGCGGAGCCCAGTTCGGTGAAGTCCACCAGCGTGTGGTCGATGTCCCAGAGCACCAGGCGCGTCTTCGTCACGGGATCGAGGTTACCGGGGGTCTTATTCAACAAGCGTTGACTTTCTGGGAGCCGAGTCGTACCTTGGGCATGAATTCAACAAGCGACGAATAACTGGAGGCTCTCATGACCAGTCCTGCCCGGCGCCCCGCCGGGGTGCTCGCCCTGGTCGCCGCCCTGGCCGGCGCGCTGGTGGCGGTGGTGCTCGGATTCCTCACCTTCGGCGCGCAGGCCACCGTCGCGCCGGACGGCGTCCCGGTCGCCGTCGCCGGGCCGCCGGAGATCGCCCAGCGCCTGGCCGCGCACGGCGGCGGCCAGCTCGCCTGGACCGTCACGACCCCGGCCGAAGCGCGGAAACTGCTGGAGGACAAGAAGGTCTACGGCGTGCTCGAACTCGCGCCGGGACCGTCCGCGACGGTCGTGACGTCGGGCGCGGTCAACCCGGCGGGCACCCAGGTCGCGCAGCAGGCGCTGACCGGCGCCGCGTCCGCGCTCGCCGGCGCGCCCAAGCAGGAGGTGCTGCACCCGGTGAGCCTCGCCGGCCGGGTCGCGCCCCTGGCCGCGAGCGCCCTGGCCTGGATCGGCGCGCTCGTCGCGGGCCTGGCGCTGCCGCAGCTCGCCAAGCGCACCGGCCGCACGGTCGGCGCCGGCGAACGGTTCCTGCAGGTCATCGGCATCGGCGTGCTCGTCACGGCGGTGGTGGCCGGGTTCTTCGCGCTGTGGGACTCCGCGCTGCCGCTGGACGCCGGCGTCCTCGGGTTCGTCTTCCTCGCCGCGACGGCGTTCGCGGCCCTGCAAGCCGGGCTGCTGCGCCTGCTCGGCCTGCGTGCGATGGCCGTCCTCGGCCCGCTGTACCTGGTCGCGCCCGCGGTGGCCGGGCAGGTGCCGGAGCTGCTGAACCCGGCCTATCGCGCGCTGCTGTGGTCGTGGACGCCGTTCCGCTTCGCCACGGAAGGCCTGCGCAGCCTGCTGCAGGGCGTGCCGGGCGCGCCCGACGTCACGACCGGGCTCTGGGTGCTCGGCGCCCTCCTGGCCGCGGGCCTGCTGGTGACGCTGTGGCCGGGTGCCTCAGCCCGCCAGGAGGCTGAACCGCACCTTGCGGACCGGGTTGTCGAGGTTGGTGTCCACTAGGCAGATCGACTGCCAGGTACCCAGCGCCAGCACGCCGCCGAGCACCGGGATCGTCGCGTAGGGCGGCACCAGCGCCGGGAGCACGTGGTCACGGCCGTGACCCGGGCTCCCGTGCCGGTGCCGCCAGCGGCCGTCGCGGGGGAGCAGCTCGTCGAGCGCGGTCAGCAGGTCCTCGTCGCTGCCGGCGCCGGTCTCGAGGATCGCCAGGCCGGCGGTGGCGTGCGGGACCCAGACGTGCAGCAGCCCGTCGGCCGCGTCGGCGTGGCGCAGGAACGCTTCGGCCTCGTGGGTGAGGTCGTGGACGACGGCTCCGGAGCCGGTGCGGACCTCGATCTCGGTGGAGTACATGTGCCCCAGCCTAGGGAGCCACGGGCTCAGGAGTCCAGGTAGCGCAACACCGCCAGCACCCGGCGATTGTCCCCTTCGGACGGTGGCAGGCCGAGCTTGCCGAAGATCGACGACACGTACTTCTCGACCGAACCGGCGGACAGGAACAGCTTCGCGGCGACGGCGGAGTTCGACCGGCCTTCCGCCATCAGGCCCAGCACTTCGCGCTCGCGCGGAGTCAGCCCGCCGAGTGCGTCGGTCCGGCGCGTGGCCGAGAACAGCTGGCGGACGACCTCGGGGTCGAGCACCGTTTCGCCGTCCGCTACCCGGCGCAGCGCGTCGAGGAAGTCCGACACCTCGGCGACGCGGTCCTTCAGGAGGTACCCGACGCCGCCCGCGCGGCCGGCCAGCAGCTGGGCCGCGTACTTCGTCTCGACGTACTGGGAGAACAGCAGGATCGCGCAGCCCGGAAGCTCGCGGCGGAGCGCGATCGCCGCCCGCAGGCCCTCGTCGGTGTGGGTCGGCGGCATCCGGATGTCCACAATGGACACGTCGGGGGTGTGGTCGTCGACCGCGGCTCGCAGCGCGTCGGCGTCCTTCACCGCGGCGACGACCTCATGGCCGCGGAAAGTCAGCAGCTCGAAGAGGCCCTGGCGCAGGATGGTGGAGTCCTCCGCGATGACGATCCGCATGAGGCGACCCTAGCGGGGCAGCGGCACCCGCGCGGTCACTTCGGTCGGACCGCCCCGCGGGCTCGTGACGGCCAACTCACCGTCGACCGTCCGCAGCCGTTCGGCGACGCCGGCCAGCCCGCCGCCCGGCACGATCCGCGCGCCACCTCGGCCGTTGTCGCGGACCCGCAGCCACAGGACGTCCCGCTCTTCGGCGACTTCGACCAGGGTCGTCCCGCCGTGCTTCGCGGCGTTCGTGAGCAGCTCGGCGGCGCTGAAGTAGACGATCGTCTCCAGTGACGGCGGCGGGCGGCGCGGCAGGTCGACGGTGACCCGCGCGTCGATCCCCGACGTCGCGACCAGCGTGGCGAGGGCGACGTCGAGACCGGCGTCCAGAGCGGCCGGGTGGATACCGCGGGCGAGGTCGCGCAGCTCGGTCAGTGCCTGCTTCGCGTTGGCGTGCGCGGCGGTGACCAGCTGTTCGACCTCGGGAAGGTCGACGTCCGCCAGCTCGTCCTTGGCCAGGCCGAGTTTCATCGCGAGCGCCACGAGCTGGGCCTGGGCGCCGTCGTGCAGGTCGCGTTCGATGCGCCGCAAGCGCAGGGCGGCGTCCTCGACCGCCGTCGCGCGGCTCGCCTCGAGGTCGCGGACGCGTTCGGACAGCACGCGCTCGCCGAGCAGGCCGACGATCAGCAGCCGGTCGAGCGCGGTGAAGGCGTGGACCGCCCACGGCAGGGCGACGAGGACCAGCAGCCCGGACGCGGACGAGGCGAGCGCGCCCAGCCAGCTCTCGGCGTGGATGTCGAAGACCGGCAGCTGCCGTTCGCCCAGCGGGTACCAGAAGAACGAGTAGGTCGTCGCGGCAAAGCCGTAGAGCGTCGCGGTGAAGACCGTGAACAACCCGGCGAGGCTGAGCGGGAGACGCAGCAGCAGGTAACCGGCCGCGCGCCAGCCCGCCGCATCGCCGACGCGGGCTTTGACCCAGCTCCACAGCCCGGGCTTGAGCTGGGGACGGCCCGGGACGGGCACGCTCACGCCGAGCAGCCCTCGAGCGAGCCGCCGGTGCGCGGCGCCGAGGCCGCGGGCGTAGAAGACGGCGCCCGCGAGGACCAGGAACCCGAGCAGGACCGGCGTCAGCCAGACGCCGATGGCGAGCACGACCAGGAAGCTGATCAGGGCGAACACGGTCAGCGGCGCGGAGAGCCAGAGCCAGAGGTACTCGGCGAAGAAGTCCCGCGTGGCGAGCGGGCCGAACACGCGGCGCAGCGGGTGGGGAGGCGGCAGGTCGAGGCTGGTCACCGCTCCAGTCTCGCCGGGTTCGGCGGGCGCGCCCATCCGGTTTTCCCCCTACTGCGGATCGGGGAAGCCGCCGTGCTTCGCGAATGCCGCGTGGAGTGCGCCGGCTTGTTTTCGGCGACGGGCCCGCGGGGGCGCCCCCCCCCGTCTTCCACGAGGGTGTCGTCCCCTGGTGACATCCGGAGGGGCGGGATGGACCGTGGTCCGCCCCGCCCCCGGATCAGAGAGTGTCCGGGTCGTCGTCCCGGGCCTTTTGCGCGGCTTCGCGCATCTCGATCACGTCGGTGAGCCAGTCACCCGTCTCGCGGGCGATGTCGCGGATCGCCCCGGTGATGATGCTCGCGATGTTGCCGACGTGCGTCGCGGCCGATTCGGTGATCACCTGCAGGGTGTCCTTCTCCCGTTCGAACTGACCCACCATGTCACCCTCACGCTGCTCGGAGCTGCCGGTCGGGTTCCACGGTAGTCGGCGCGGGCGAACTCTGCGGGAGAGCCAGCTTGACGATCTTCTTCGCCACCGACCAGAGCTGCTTGTGCAGCGGGCCCGTGTGGTACGGCAGGCCGTACTTCTCGCAGATCGCGCGCACCTCGCCGGCGATCTGCGGGTAGCGGCGCGCCGGGATGTCCGGGAACAGGTGGTGCTCGATCTGGTGCGACAGGTTCCCGCTCATGATGTGGAACAGCGGGCTGCCGCTGATGTTCGCCGAACCGAGGATCTGGCGCAGGTACCACTGACCGCGCGTCTCTTCCGCGGTCTCGTCCTCCGTGAAACTCTCGACGTCGGCCGGGAAGTGGCCGCAGAAGATGATCGCGAACGCCCACAGGTTGCGGGTCAGGTTCGCGGTCGCGTTGCCGAGGAACGTCAGCGGTGCCAGCGGCCCGGTCAGCAGCGGGAACAGGACGTAGTCCTTGCCGATCTGCCGTCCCGCCTTCCGCAGGATGCGACGCAGCACCGGCGCGTTCTCGGCCCACGTGCGCTCGCCCTTGACGACGTTCTCGATCTCGAGGTCGTGCAGCATGACGCCCCACTGGAAGAAGAGCGCCAGCAGCGTCGCGTACACCGGGTTGCCGAGGTAGTACGGGTGCCACTTCTGGGCGTCGTCCATCCGCAGGATGCCGTAACCGACGTCGCGGTCCTTGTCGAGGATGTTCGTGTACGTGTGGTGGATGTAGTTGTGGGAGTGCCGCCAGTTCTCCGCCGGCGCCACGGTGTCCCACTCGAAGCGCTGCGAGCTCAGCGCCGGGTCGCGCGTCCAGTCGTACTGGCCGTGCATGACGTTGTGGCCGATCTCCATGTTGTCGAGGATCTTGGCCAGCGACAGCGCGCCGACGCCGGCGAGCCAGGCCGGCGGGAAGAACCCGGCGAACAGCAACGCCCGCCCGGCGACCTCCAGGCCGCGCTGCTTCTTGATGATGTCGTGGATGTAGTCGACGTCTTCCTGGCCCAGGTCGTCGACGATCCGCTGCCGCAGCGCGTCGAGCTCGCGGCCGAATTCCTCGACCTGTTCCGGGGTCAGGCGGTCCTGCAGACCGGTCATGGTGAAACTCCCTAAGCGTCGATCTCGACGTCCCCGACCGGGACGGAGATGCAGAGCTGGATTTCTTCGTCTTCTTCGCCGGAGATCTCGCCCGTCTTCGCGTTGCGGACGCGCCCCGCGGTCTTCAGCTGCGTGCAGGAGAAGCAGATGCCCATCCGGCAGCCGTGCTCCGGCGACAGCCCGGCTTCCTCGGCCTGCTCCAGCAACGGCTTCCCCGAGTTCGCGCACTCGCGGCCGCTGCGCTTGAAGCGGACCTGGCCTTCGGCGTTCGCCGTGTCGAAGGTCAGCGCCGGCGGCGTGAACTCTTCGGTGTGCACGCGTTCACCCAGCTGTTCCCGCACGGCGTCCATCAGCGGCTTCGGGCCGCAGACGAACGCTTCAGCGTCGCGGTACCACGGCGCGACCCGCTCCAAGTGCTCCGGCGCGAAGAACCCGGTGAGGTCGCCGCCCTTCGAGTGGGTGTACGCGTGCACCACCCGCAGCCCGGGGTGCCGGGCGGCGAGCTCGGCCAGCTCGGTGCGGTACAGCGCGTCGGCCGGGCCGTTCGAGTAGTGCAGGAACACGATCTCGCCCGGGTGGCCCTCCGCGACCAGGGTGCGCGCCATGGCGAGCACCGGCGTGACGCCGCTGCCGCCGCTGACCAGCAGCACACGATCCGGCCGGGTGGCGGGCACCGTGAACCCGCCGTCCGGAGTGGACAGATTGACGACCGAGCCGACGCCGATCGCGCGGTTCAGGTGCCCGGAGACCAGGCCCTGCTCCTTGATCGTGAACTCCAGCTCGCCGTCGTACTGCGAACCGCACGGCGAGTAGCAGCGCGTGCGCCGCACGCCGTCGATCTCCACCTGCAGGCGGACGTACTGGCCGGCCGTGAAGCCGGGCCACGCGCGGCTGGGCTTCACGGTGAGCGTGACGCTGTCGGGCGTCTGCTTGCGCACCGCCGTGACCAGCCCGCGGATCTCGCGGCGGACCAGCATCGGGTCGACGAGCTCCAGGTACCGGTCCATCCCGTGCGGCGTCAGCAGTGCCTCGGCCAGCGAGGCGAGGCCGCGCACCCGCCGGGGGATGAGCGCCGTCATCGGGGACCTCCTCGATTACAGTGAACGCTTGTACACTCAATAGTGCACTGCAGGAGTAGACGTCCTGTCAACGCGAGACCCCGAGGATGTGACGTGAGCAACGCGGTGGACATCCGTACGCTGGAACCCGTGTCCGAACCACTGACGCCGGTGAGCCGCCAAGAGCGCAAACTGCGCACCCGGCAGACGTTGCTGGACACGGCCCTCGAACTCCTGGCCGACCGCCCGTTCGCCACGCTTTCCCTGCGCGAGGTCGCGAAAGGCGCCGGCATCGTCCCGACGGCCTTCTACCGGCACTTCGCCTCGATGGAGGACCTGGGCGTCGCCCTCGTCGAAGAGGCGACGCGCACGCTGCGCGGCATGATCCGCTCCGCCCGCACGGATCCGGACACCTACCAGGGGATGATCAGCGCGTCGGTGACGACGCTGCACCAATTCGTCCGGGTGCACGAGGACCATTTCCGGTTCCTGACCCGCGAGCGGTACGCCGGCGGCCCGCTCGCCCAGGCGATCGGCGTCGAACTGCGCCTGTTCTCCGGCGACCTCGCCATCGACCTCGCCCGGTTCCCGAAGCTGCGCGAGTGGAGCACCGAAGACCTGCACATGCTGGCCGACTTGATCGTTTCCGTGATGCTCACGACGATTGTCGAACTGCTGGAAGCCCGCCCTGGTGAAGACGGGAAAATCACCGGAACGGCGGAAAAACGGCTGCGTCTGGTCCTGCTCGGCGTCCCGCACTGGAAATCGAGCTGAACGTTTCCTCCTCGGCGCTCGTATCTTCCGGCAAACCGGCGGGACTTGCGACCCACGTCACTGGGGACTGTCGGTCCGGCGTGGTACAACCCTCGGATCGTGCCTCGCCGATGAGGAGGTCGTGTGGCGGACAGCGAACAGAGTCAGCAGCTCACCGTGGGTGTGGTGGCCGAATCACGCCCTGGGGAGCGGCGGGTGGCCATGGTGCCCAAACTGGTCGGGCGGCTCGTGCAGCGCGGGCTGCGCGTCGTCGTCGAGCCGGGCGCCGGGGCCGGGGCGTACCTGAGTGACGACGTGTACACCCAGGCGGGCGCCGAACTCGGCGACGCGTGGGGCGCGCCGATCGTCGTCAAGGTCAACCCGCCCACGCCCGGGGAAATCGCGAAGCTGAGCCGGGGCACCGTGCTCGTCGGCTTCCTCGATCCCCGTGGCAACCCGGAAGGGCTCGCGAAGCTCGAAGAAGCGGGCTTACGCGCCTTCGCGATGGAGGCGGTCCCGCGGATCTCCCGGGCGCAGGCGATGGACGCGCTGTCGTCGCAGGCCAGCATCGGCGGCTACCGCGCGGTGTTGCTCGCCGCGCAGAAGCTCCCGCGGTTCTTCCCGATGCTCACCACCGCGGCCGGCACGGTTCCGCCGGCGAAGGTGCTGGTGCTCGGGGCCGGCGTCGCCGGGCTGCAGGCGCTGGCCACGGCGAAACGGCTCGGCGCGCAGACCACCGGCTACGACGTCCGGCCCGAGGTCGGCGAGCAGGTCAAGTCACTCGGCGCGCAGTTCCTCGACCTCGGCATCGAGGCGGTCGGCGAAGGCGGGTACGCCCGCGAGCTGACGGCCGAGGAGCGCGAGGAACAGCAGCGGCGGCTCACCGAAGCCATCACGAAGTTCGACGTCGTGATCACTACCGCGCTGGTGCCGGGCCGCAAGGCGCCGACGCTGGTCACCGCGGACGCGGTCAAGGGCATGCCACCCGGCTCGGTCGTCGTCGACCTGGCCGGCGAGACCGGCGGCAACTGCGAGCTGACCAAACCGGGGGAGGACGTCGTGGAGCACGACGTCACCATCTCCGCCCCGCTGAACCTGCCCGCCGACATGCCTTCGCACGCCAGCGAGCTGTACGCCCGCAACGTCACCGAGCTGCTGGAGCTCCTGGTGACGAAGGAAGGCGCGCTGGAGCTGAACTTCGAGGACGAGATCGTCGCCGGTGCCTGCGTGGCCGGGCGCGAAGGGAGTGTCGCGTGAGCCCGCTCGTGCAGAACCTCGCGGTGCTGGTACTCGCCGGGTTCGTCGGCTTCGCCGTCATCTCGAAGGTGCCCAACACCCTGCACACGCCGCTGATGTCCGGCACCAACGCCATCCACGGCATCGTGCTGCTCGGCGGCCTGGTCGTGCTCGGCCTCGGCGTCGACGGCGTGTTCAACAAGATCCTGCTGGTGATCGCCATCGCCTTCGGCACGATCAACGTCGTGGGCGGGTTCCTCGTCACCGACCGGATGCTGTCGATGTTCAAGGCCAAGAAACCCGCTCCCGGTGAGGAGGACGAGAAGTGACCGACTTCGTCGCGATCCTCTACATCGTCGCGTTCGCCCTCTTCATCTACGGCCTGATGGGCCTGACCGGTCCGCGCACCGCGGTCCGCGGCAACTGGATCGCCGCGGTCGGCATGGGCGTCGCCGTCATCGCCACCCTGCTGACCCCGGGCATGGGCAACTGGCTGCTCATCGTCCTCGGCGTCGCGATCGGCGCGCTCGTCGGCGTCCCGTCGGCGCGCAAGGTCAAGATGACCGCGATGCCGCAGATGGTGGCGCTGTTCAACGGCGTCGGCGGCGGCGCGGTCGCGCTCATCGCGTGGGTCGAGTTCAACTCCACCGACGGTTACGCGCACGAACCTGCCTACATCGCGATCGCGTCGCTGTTCGCCGCGATCATCGGGTCGATCTCGTTCTGGGGCTCGAACGTCGCGTTCGGCAAGCTGCAGGAGCTGATCAGCGGCCGCCCGGTCACCATGGGCAAGCTGCAGCAGCCGGTCAACGCGCTGCTCCTGCTGATCGCGGTCGTGTGTGCCGTCGTCATCATCGCCGGCGGCGGCAACGAGCTGCTGATCATCGGGCTGCTCGTCGCGGCGGGCATCCTCGGCCTCACCGTCGTCCTGCCGATCGGCGGCGCGGACATGCCGGTGGTCATCTCGCTGCTCAACGCCTTCACCGGGCTCTCGGCCGCGGCGATGGGCCTGGCGCTGGACAACACCGCGCTGATCGTGGCCGGCATGATCGTCGGCGCGTCCGGTTCGATCCTGACCAACCTGATGGCCAAGGCGATGAACCGGTCCATCCCGGCGATCGTCGCGGGCGGCTTCGGCGGCGGACCCCCGGTAGCGGCCGGTGGCGGGACGAAGGAAGCCCGGCCGGTGCGTTCGACGAGCGCGGCCGACACCGCGATCCAGATGGCTTACGCCAGCAAGGTCGTCGTCGTGCCCGGGTACGGGATGGCCGTGGCGCAGGCGCAGCACACCGTCCGCGAGATGGCGAAGCTGCTGGAGAAGAAGGGCATCACGGTCGCCTACGCGATCCACCCGGTGGCCGGCCGGATGCCGGGGCACATGAACGTGCTGCTCGCCGAGGCCGACGTGCCGTACGAGCAGCTCAAGGAGATGGACGAGATCAACTCCGAGTTCGCCCAGACCGACGTCGCGCTGGTGATCGGCGCGAACGACGTCACGAACCCGGCCGCGCAGACCGACCCGAGCTCACCGATCTACGGGATGCCGATCCTCAAGGTCAACGAAAGCCGGTCCGTGATCGTCTTGAAACGCGGGATGAGCTCCGGGTTCGCCGGCATCGACAACGACCTGTTCTACGATCCGAAGACCAGCATGCTCTTCGGGGACGCCAAGTCGTCGGTGGGCGAGATCGTGGAGGAACTCAAAGCGCTATGACGACGGGGTCGGACGTCCGTGCCGCGTTCACGGACCCGGCCGAAAACCTGGCGTTCGACGAAGCACTCCTCCGGGTCGCGCCCGGGTCACCGGTGCTGTGGCTCTGGCGCAACCCCGTGTGTGTCGTGGTGGGCCGCGGGCAGCGGATCGCGCGCGAGGTGCGCGTCGACGAGTGCGCCCGCGACCGCGTCCCGGTGCTGCGCCGGGCCAGCGGCGGCGGCACGGTGTTCCACGACCCGGGCAACCTGAACGTGACTTTGGTCTTGCCCGGTCCGGCCGACCGGCCCCTGGAAGCGCTCGGCCAGGTGATGAGCGCCGCCGTCGACCAGCTCGGGCTGGTGCCGCGGATCGGCGACCGCGGGTTGTTCGTCGGCGACGCCAAGCTGTGTGGTTTCGCCGTGTTCCGCACGAAGACCGGGCTGCTGGCCCACTCGACGCTGCTGGTCGAGACGTCCGCCGGGCTCGTCGGCCGCTACCTGACGAGCGCGCCGCCGGACCCGCGGCCGCTCGACTCCCACCGCAGCCCGGTGGCGTCACTGGCCGAGCACGGCCTGCGGCCCGGCTTCCCGGCGGTCGAGGCGGCGGTGCGGGCGGCGGCGTCGCAGCTGCTCGGGACGCTGGTGCCGAGGCCGCCGTCGGCGGCGGAACTGGCGCGGCAGCGGGCGTTGCTGCACACCCGCTACCGCTACCCCTCCTGGCACGCGGACGGCGCCCAGCGCGCGGCCTGACCCCGTACGCCATGAGGGGCACCTTCATGGCGTCAAAAGCCATGAAGGTGCCCCTCCTGGCACCTCTGTCCGGTGTGGACCTACTCGGCCGCGGAGAACGTGACGGTGGGCACCTTGCGCGTGGACGCGGGGGTGGCCTTCTTCGGTTCCGCCACCTTGCGGACCCGGGTGGTCTTCGCGGGCTCCGCCTTCGCCGTGGCCTTCGCGCGAGTGGCCTTGGCCGGGGTCTCCTTCGCCGTGGTGGCCTTGGCCTTCGCGGCGGGCTTCGGCGCCGGGGTTCTGACGGGCTCGGCCTTCTTCGCGGCCGCGCGGCCGGCGACCGGCTTCGCCGTCTTCGCCGTCGCCTTGGCTCGTGGCAGCTTCGCGCCCGGGACGAGCCGCGGGCGGTTCTTGCGGCCGCCGGTGCGACGGCCGGCGTCGGCGTACCGCTGCAGGAATCCGCGCAACGCCTCGGCGTTGGCGAAGGAGAGGTCGATGTCGTAGTCGATGCCATCCAGGCCGAACCCGACGGTCTCTCCCGCGGGCTCGCCGGTCAGATCATCCAGCACCTGCACAGCCGTGTTCTTGGCCACGACAAACCTCCCGTGCTCGAACGTGGTATTCGCGCGCACCGGGCCCGACGGCACCCGGTGCCGCCGATAACTTGCAGCTTCTCAGCACGAGGATAGCGTTGGCTTGCGTGATCCCGCGTAGTGGTGTGACCTGAACCCATGTCTGGACAGACTTTTGACGTAGTGGTGATCGGTGCGGGTCCGGTGGGGGAGGTGGCCGCCGAACGGGCGGCCCGCGGAGGCCTGAAGGTCGCCCTCGTCGAGCACGAACGCTTCGGCGGCGAGTGCTCCTATTGGGCCTGCATCCCGAGCAAGGCGTTGCTGCGGCCGGGAAATCTCCTCGCCGCCGCCAAACGGGTGCCGGGCGTGCCGGTCGGCGACCGGATCGACCCGGCGGCGGTGTTCGCGCGCCGCGACTGGTTCACCGGCAAGGGCGACGACTCGGGGCAGGTCGACTGGGCGCGCGGCGCGGGCATCGAACCGGTTCGCGGGCACGGGGAAATCACCGGTGAGCGGGAAGTGACCGTCGGCGGCGACCGCGTGCTGACCGCGCGGCACGCGGTGATCGTCTGCACCGGCAGCGTGCCGAGCACGCCGCCGATCGACGGGCTCGACACGATCCGGCCGTGGGGTTCGCGGGAAGCGACGTCGGCGTCGGCGGTGCCGGCCCGGCTCGGCGTCCTCGGCGGCGGCGTGGTCGGCGTCGAGATGGCGCAGGCGTTCGCTTCGCTCGGGTCGGAGGTCCACCTGGTGATCACCGGTCCGCGGCCGCTGCCGCGCAACGCCGAATTCGCCGGTGACCTGGTGCTGGCGGGGCTGCGCGAAGCCGGTGTCCAGGTGCACGCGGAGTCGGGCGTTTCGCGGGTCGCCGCGGGTGCTGCCGGGACGGAGCTGACGCTGAAGGACGGTTCGACGCTCGTCGTCGACGAGTTCCTGGTGGCGACCGGCCGCCGTCCGGCGACCGCCGGGCTCGGCCTGGAGACCCTCGGGATCGAGCCCGGCCGGGCGCTGGAGGTCGACGACACCGGCCGGGTGTCCGCAGTGGACGGTGACTGGCTGTTCGCGGCCGGCGACGTCACGGGCCGCGCCCCGCTGACCCACCAGGGCAAGTACGGCGCCCGCGCGGCGGGCGACACGGTGGCCGCGCTGGCCGCCGGTACGCCGGTGTCGACAGCGCCGTGGAGCCCCTTCACCGCGACGGCCGACCACCACGCGGTGCCGCAGGTGGTGTTCACCGACCCGGAGGTCGCGGCGGTCGGCCTGGCGGACGCGCGGCCGGGGTCGGCGGACCGCGTCGTCGACATCGACATCGCGGTGGCGGGCTCGTCACTGCACGCGGACGGCTACACCGGCAAGGCCCGGATGGTCGTCGACACCGAGCGGAACGTGCTGCTCGGCGTGACGTTCGTCGGCCAGGACGTCGCGGAGCTGGTGCACTCGGCGACGGTCGCGATCGTCGGCGAGGTGCCCCTGGACCGGCTGTGGCACGCGGTGCCGTCGTTCCCGACGATCAGCGAGGTGTGGCTGCGGCTGCTCGAGGCCTACGGGCTCTGAGTCACTGCGCGGGCAGGTCCAGGGCCGCCTTCGCGGCCCGGACCAGGCCGGGATCGTCCGGAGTGGACGGTCCCGGCGCCCACACCGCCAGCACCAGCCGCACCGAGGTGCCGTCGAGCTTGCTGGCGTAGGCGGCGTTCTCGAAGCGCGGTGCGGTGGCGCCCCACTTGCCGGTCTCGGCGGCGAGATCGAGGATCCCGCCGCCGCCCGGGGTGTCGGCGATGGCCTTGAAGGCGGCAGCGTGACCGGCGTCGGGGAATTCGACGATCCCGATGGTGACGGCGGCGGCGTGGCCGTCGACGGTCGCGGCGTAGCTCGCCCGCCGCACGCCCGAGCAGCTGGTCTGCTGCAGGCTGGCCTGGGCGTCCCCGAAGGCGTGCGACGCGCAGCGCTGGTCCCCGCCGGCGGCGCGCAGGGCGAACTGCAGGCTCTTGACGGGAGCGGCGCTGCTGGAGACGGTGGACGGCGGCCGGCTGACCGGACCGGGCGGCGGAGCGGCGGCGGTCCCGTCCCCGGTGGTGGCCACGGCGATCGCGGCGACGACCAGGACGACGAGCAACCCGATCGCCCCGAGCGGCAGCCAGCGGACGGTCCGCGAGGCCGCGGCGGCGGGTTCCGGTTGCGGTCTCGGTTTGGGGAAGGGCAGCGGGGGCTCAGTGGGGGAGCCCAGGGTTTCGGTTCGCTCGGTGTCTTCGTCAGCGGGCCGGGCTGTGCCCGGGAAGAGCGGTGGCGGGGTTTCGGCGCTGGGGAACACGGACCGCGCCGGGGTTTCGGCAGGGCGACGGGGCTCGCCTTGGGCGGGAAGGACTTCGGTGCGTGCGGACTCGGCGAGTGCTTCCTCGCCGGCGGCAGAGGGGAGGTCCGGCTCCGGTTCGGCGGCGGGCTCCGGGGGCGCGGTCGGCGGTTCGGCGGGGACCGGGGGTTCGGTCTCGCTCACCACGGCCGACTCCGCGGCCGCCGAAGTCGCGGTCGTCGCGAACTGGGCAGCGGGGTCGGTGGTGGTCGATGCGGTAGCCGCGGATGTGGCAGTGGCAGTGGCCGAGTCGGGTGCGGATGGGCCGACCGATGCCGCCGCTGTTCCGCTGGAATCCGCCGGGGCTGGGGCGGCCGCCGGGTCAGTTGCGGTTGAGGCTGCCGCAGCCGCACTGGAACTGGCCGAAGCCGCCGCCGAACTCGCTGCCGAACCGACCGGCGCAGGCTGGGCCGGGGGTGGACTGTCCCAAAGGGACTCCGGTGGCGAGTCGTCCGTCAACCGGCTGAAGCCCTCGCCGATCAGCACCTCGTCCGAAAACTCCGGTGCCGACGGCGCCAGCCCGCGGATCAGGGCCCTGACCTGGTCCACCGATCGCGGCCGGTGGGCCGTCGCCAGCGAGACCGTTGCCGCCAGCATCGTCGTCGGGGTCGGGTGCAGTACGCGGACCGGGCCTGCCAGGTCGCCCGCCGGCTGGTCCACCGTCTCCACGTACGGCCCCACCGCGATGATCGTCCCCACCGGGGCCGTCCCCGGGACCAGGGCGGCGATGCGCCGCTCGCACGCCTGGGAGATGTCCAGGGCTTCGGTGGCGGGGTTGACCGCGTCGTCGTCGGCGACCAACGGCCAGCCGTCCGCCTTCCACTCCGCGCCCAGCGGTGCTTCCAGCCGCAGCGCCGGATCCGGCAGGTCGACGCCGATCACGATGATCACGCCGTGGGGCAGCAGGACCACCGCCTCGATCGGGCGCTCCGTCACCGAGCCGACGCCCACCAGAGCGATCCCGCCGATGACGGTGCTGCCGCGGCCCAGGGACGCCAGTGCCGCCCGGACGTCGTCGGCGACCCGGGACTGCTGCCGCTCCAGGCGCACCAGTCGCACCGAAAACCCCTTTCCGCTCGTCGTTCCGGGTCATCACGCTAGCGCCCGCGGCCGTATCCACCGTGCGACACGGGGACGACTCGGCCGCGTGCCCTCCGAAAGTGGGGCGCCGGGTGACTTGTGGTGTTCGTGTGGCCAAACAGCACGGTTGGGGTGCAGAATGTGCTACAACGCATCGGAGGCGGCATTCGGGAGCCGCACTGAGGCCGCGCTGCAGCTCGAAGTAGGGCGTAGGGGAAGACGTCCCTCGTCGAGCAACAAGCGGAGGTAGCAGTGAGCACCCGTGGCAGCACCCGAGGTGTGGTGTACGTCCACTCGTCGCCGTCTGCGGTATGTCCGCACGTCGAGTGGGCCATTTCGGGCACCCTGGGTGCCCGCGTTGACCTGAAGTGGACGGCGCAGCCGGCCAGTCCGGGTCAGCTTCGCGCCGAATGCGGTTGGCGCGCGCCCGCGGGCACCGGCGCCAAACTGGCGGCCGCGCTCAAGGCGTGGCCGATGATTCGGTTCGAGGTCACCGAAGAGCCCAGCGCGGGCGTCGACGGCGAGCGGTTCTGCTTCGCGCCCGGGCTCGGCCTGTGGCACGGCCGGACCAGCGCCAACGGCGACATCGTGGTGGGCGAAGACCAGCTGCGCGCCCTCGTCAGCATGACTCGCGGGGGTGAGTCCCTCGCACACAAGCTCGACGAACTCCTGGCCGCGAGCTGGGACGAGGCGCTCGAGCCCTTCCGGCACGCCGGCGACGGCGCGCCGGTGACCTGGCTGCACCAGGTCGGCTAGCGGCGGGACGGGGGCCGGTACGCTTTCGGGCGTGACCACCCCCGCCCCCAGCTCTCGCCAGCGCTGGCTGGTGCCCGTCGTGGTCGTGGTGCTGTCCGTGACCGTCGGTGGCGGCCTGCTCGCGCGCGAGCTCTACCGCCGTCCGGACCAGCCCGCCGACGACACCTCCTCGGCCGCGTCGACGCCGTCCTCGGCGGGCAACGGCGAACAGGGCGCCGCGAACGTGGTCAAGATGACCGACGACGCGCGGGCGCACCCGCAGGCCGAAGCCGTCCGCCAAGTCCTGCAGACGTACTTCGACGCCATCAACTTCAAGAAGTACCAGCAGTGGAGGGCCGTGGTCACCGCGGACCGGGTGGCCCAGCAGCCGCCCGACGACTGGCTGGCCGGCATTCGCTCCACGAAGGACAGTGACGCACTGGTCTACCGGATCGAGCGAGGCTCGGGCACGTCGCTGCGGGTCCTCGTCGGGTTCACCAGCGAGCAGAAGGCTGAGGACGGCCCGCCGTTCTTCCGGGAGCCCTGTATCAAGTGGCGGCTCGTGATGCCGATGATCGTCGAAAAGTCCGCCTTGAGGATCGACACCGTCGACGGCGGACCCCCGCCCGAGCACGAAAAATGCTGAAGGGGGGCCCGGCCGAAGCCGGGCCCCCCTTTTTCACGCCATCAGGCCACGGTGAACAGCAGCGCGGTGTTGTGACCGCCGAAGCCGAACGAGTTGCTGATCGCCGCGGTCAGCTCGACCTTGCGGGGTTCGCCCGCGACGACGTCCAGCTGCACCCGCGGGTCCAGGTCGGTCAGGTTCCGGGTGGCCGGCACGAGACCGTGGTAGAGCGACAGGACCGTGATGATCCCCTCGACCGCGCCGGCCCCGCCGACGAGGTGGCCGAGCGAGCCCTTCGGCGCCGTCACGATCGCGTGGTCGCCGACCGCGTTGCGGATCGCCGCCGCCTCGCCGATGTCACCGACCACAGTGGACGTCGCGTGGGCGTTCACGTGCCCGACGTCCGCGGGCGTCACGCCGGCCATCTTCATGGCCGCGCGCATCGCCGCGATCTGGCCGATGCCCTCGGGGTGGTTGCCGGTGATGTGGTAGGCGTCCGAGGTGATGCCGTGCCCGGCGACCGTGGCGTAGATGCGCGCCCCGCGGGCCTTCGCCAGGTCCGCGCGCTCCAGGATGACCACGCCGGAGCCCTCGCCGAGGACGAAGCCGTCGCGGCTGGAGTCGAACGGCCGCGACGCGCTCGCCGGGTCGTCGTTGCGCGTGGACACCGTGCGGGCCTGGGCGAACCCGGCCAGCGTGATCGGGTGGATGCACGCTTCGGCGCCCCCCGCGATCACGACGTCGGCGCGCCCGGAGCGGATCATCTCCACCCCGCTCGCGATGCCCTCGGCACCCGAGGCACAGGCCGAGGCCGGGGAGTGCACCCCGGCCCGCGCCTTGAGGTCGATGCCCACGTGCGCGGCCGGGCCGTTCGGCATCAGCATCGGCACGGTCAGCGGCGACACCTTGCGGAGACCCTGCTGGTGCAACAGGTCGTTCTGGGTGAGCAGGGTGACCGGGCCGCCGATGCCGGTGCCGATCGACACGCCGAGGCGGTCGGGGTCGACGTCGGTGTGCTCGTCGGTCGGCTCGGTGTATCCGGCGTCGGCCCACGCCTGCCGGGCGGCGATCAGCGCGACCTGCTCGCAGCGGTCCAGCCGGCGGGCCTGCACCCGCGGGAGGACTTCCGAGGGATCGACGGCCAGCTGACCGCCGATCTTGACCGGTAGCTGCAGCTCCTCGACCCAGTCGGCCTCGATCGCGCGAACCCCGCTCCGCCCGGCCAGCAGACCGTCCCAGGTGGACGTCACGTCCCCGCCGAGCGGTGTGGTGGCGCCGAGACCGGTGATCACGACGTCGATGTTGCTCATGGGAGTCTCCTCAAGGAGGGAAGAGGACTTACTTCGAGTTGGCCGACACGTAGTTCACCGCGTCGCCCACGGTCTTCAGGTTGGCGAGCTCGTCGTCCGGGATCTTGACGCCGAACTTGTCCTCGGCCTGCACGGCGATCTCGACCATCGACAGCGAGTCGATGTCCAGGTCGTCCACGAACGACTTCTCGGCGGTGACGTCGTCCTGAGCCACACCGGCGACCTCTTCGACGATCTCGGCGAGGCCGGCGAGGATCTCAGCGTTGTCAGCCATGGGGGTTGTTCCCTTCTCGGTCTTTCTGGGGTCTGGTTTCCCGTGGGCGAGTGCCCGCGGGGAGCGTAACGGTGATCAGGGGCAGACGAACGCCTGCCCGGCGTAGGACAGGCCCGCGCCGAACCCGACCGCGAGCACCAGGTCACCGGCCTTCGCCGTCCCGGCCTTGCGCATGTGGTCCAGCGCGAGGGGGATGGACGCCGACGACGTGTTGCCGGAGTACTTGATGTCGTCGGCGACGACCATGTCGTCGCGGGCGCCGTTGGCCCGCAGCTTCTTCGCGATCGCCTCGACGATGCGCAGGTTCGCCTGGTGCGGGATCAGCACGTCCACATCGGACGGCTTGAGCCCGGCGGCCTCCAGCGCGCCCAGCGCGATCGGCGCGATCTGCGTCGTCGCCCACCGGAAGACCGACTGGCCCTCCTGGTAGATGTACTTCTCGTCGCGCATGTAGATCAGATCGACCAGGTCGCCCGCGCTGCCCCAGGACACCGGGCCGATCTCCGGCTCGTCGGACGCGCCGACCACCGCGGCGCCCGCGCCGTCGGCGAAGATGATCGCGTTGGCCCGGTCGATCGGGTCGACCGAGTCGGTGAGCTTCTCGGCGCCGATGACCAGGACCTTCTTCGCCGAACCGGCCCGGATCAGGTCCGAGGCGACGCCGAGGCCGTAGCAGAACCCGGCGCAGGCGGCGTTGAGGTCGAACGCGCCGGGGCTCGGGATGCCGATCCGGGCGGCGACCTGCGCGGCGGCGTTCGGGATGAGCGTCGGCATCGTGCAGTTCGGCAGGATCACCGTGTCCACTTCGGACGGGTCGACCCCGGCGTCCGCCAGCGCGGCGGTGCCGGCGGCGACAGCCATGTCGGTGAGCAGCTCGTCCTTCTCGGCGAACCGGCGCTCGACGATCCCGACCCGGGACTGGATCCACTCGTCGTTGGTTTCCATGACCTGCGACAGGTCGTCGTTCGTGACGATCTTCGCGGGCTGGTAGCTGCCGATGCCCAGCACGCGGCTGCCGCGGGAGCCGGTGGTGAGGCTCAGGGTGGGTCGGTCGGTCACGAGGCGTCCTCCTGGCGCAGCGCCGCCAGCTCGGCAGGCGTCTTCAGCGCGGTGGTAGTGGTGACGACGCCCTTGAGCTGCCGCTTGACCAGGCCGGTCAGGGTGCCCGCGGGCGCGAGTTCAACGGTGCGGGTGACGCCGAGGGAGACCAGGCCGTCCATCGTCAGGTCCCAGCGGACCGACCGGGTGACCTGCGAAACCAGCCGCCGGAGGTACTCGGCCCCGCTGGTGACGACGGCGCCGTCCGCGTTCGACAGCAGCGGGCGGGCCGGGTCTGCCGGAGTCAGTTCGGCGGCATGGGCGCGCAACGCCTCTTCGGCGGGCGCCATGTACTGCGTGTGGAACGCACCGGCCACCTTGAGGGCGCGGATCTTCGTGCCTTCCAGGGGCTCGGCGACGATCTTCGCGATCGCGTCGGCGGCGCCGGAGGCGACGATCTGCCCGGCGCCGTTGCGGTTCGCGGCGGTCAGGCCCTGCTCTTCGAGCCACGCGACGACCTGCTCGGGGTCCCCGAGCATGACCGCGGCCATCGACGTCGGTTCCAGCGCGCACGCCTTCGCCATCTCGGCGCCGCGGACGGCGGCGAGCGCGACGGCGTCTTCCGGCTTCAGCACCCCGGCGATCGCGGCCGCGGCGAGCTCGCCGACGGAGTGACCGGCGACCGGGGCGTCCGCGGGCACCGGCGCGGTGGCCTGGAGGTGCTCGAAGGTGAGCAGCGACAGGGCGACGATCAGCGGCTGCGCGATCGCGGTGTCCTGGATCTCGTCGGCGTCCGCCTCGGTGCCGAGGCGGAGCAGGTCGAGCCCCGCGCGGTCGGACCACTGGGCGACGCGCTCGCGCGCGCCGTCGAGGTCGAGCCAGGGCGTGAACATGCCGGGGGCCTGGGACCCCTGACCGGGAGCGAGGACTGCTGCTGTCACCCTCCTAGACAACACGGGAGAGGGTGTTTTCCGGGATGCCGACGCTCACAGTGTCTGTGCGGCGTCTTTGTCGGAAACCTCCAAAGACGCGCCGGATAACCTCGCGCGTAACCCGGATGCCTTGTCGGGTTCAATCACCTTTCGCTGTTAAGTCCATCACGTGACGGCCGTCTCGGCAAGGTTCGGTCCTGCGGGGTGAGCAGGACGACCGGGATCACGCGGTCCGTCTTCCGCTCGTACTCCGCGTAGAGCGGGAAGACGCCCACCATTTTCGGCCAGAGGGACTCGCGCTCGGCCGGCGACGCGACCCGGGCGCGGGCGGTGAACCGGCGGGTGCCGGCCTGGACGCCGACGCTCGGCTCCGCCAGGAGGTTCTGGAACCACGCCGGGTCCTCGTCGGCGCCGCCCTTGGACGCGACGACAACGAAGTCGTCCCCCGACGTGCCGTAGATCAGGCAGGTTCGCCGGGGCACGCCGGTCCGGCGGCCGGTCGTGGCAAGGATCAGGGTGTGCACGCCGTTCGACTCGTGTCCCTCGGTGCCACCCGAGTCCAGGTACGTGCGGGTCTGCTCGGCGACCCAGGCCCACTGCGAGTCGGTGGAGTCGGTGGCGCGGTCGAGGTCGTCGGCGACGGCCATGGTGACGTCCTTTCGAAGCGGGGACGGGGGTTCAGCGGAGCTTCTCGGCCAGCGCGACGATGATGCCTTCGGGGCCGCGGAGGTAGCAGAGCCGGTGGCTGTCCCCGTACTGCACCAGTTCGCCCACGGGTTCGGTGCCGTGCGGGCGCACCCGGGCGAGGACGGCCTCGATGTCCTCGACGGCGAACATGATGCGACGGAGACCGAAGGCGTTGACCGGCGCGTCCCGCTCGGCGGCGGCGGGGGCCGCCGGCGCGTGGAACTTCATCAGCTCGAGGCGCCCGTGGCCGTCCGGCGTCCGCACCACGGCCATGTCGCACCGCACCCCCTCGAGACCGACGAGGACGTCCACCTCCGGTCCGCCGACCGTGGCTTCGCCCTCGAGCTCCAGGCCGAGAGCGACGAAGAACGCGGTCACCGCCGCGAGGTCGTCGACGACGACGCCGACGTTGTCCATCCGCTTGATCGTCATGTGTTCTCCCGCGTCACGCGGCCCCGGCGGCCGCTCGTGCTCCGGGGACGGAGCCGGCGGCGCGTTCTCGACATCCTCCGGTCACCAAAGTCCGCGGGCCCGCGCCAGCCGCCCGACGGTCAGCGCGATCCGCAGCACCAGGGCGTCGCGCGGGTCGGTCGGCTGGCAGCCCGTCAGGTCCGCCGCCTTCCGCAGCCGGTACCGGACCGTGTTCGGGTGGACGAACAGCGTCTTGGCGCACGTCTCCAGCACACCGCCGCTCTCGAGGTACGCCTCGACCGTGCGCTGCAGGGTCGGGCCTGCCTCTTCCAGCGGCCGCGCGATCGTGTCCACCAGCAGGCGTTCCGCCTCCGCGTCCCCGGACAGCGCGCGCTCGGGCAGCAGGTCCGCCGACCGGACCGGCCGGGGCGCGCCCGGCCAGCCGACCACCGCCCGCAGCCCCGAGAGCGCCTCCGTCGCGCTGTGGTGGGCCTCGGCCAGGGTCGGCACCGTCGGACCGGCGACGACCGGGCCTTCGGCGAACGCCACCGACATCCGGGCCAGGATCTCCCGCTCCTTCACACCGCCGTCGGTCGGCCCGCCCACCACGACCACCAGCCGGGAGCCCTGCACCGACAGCAGTACCGGGCGGCCCACGCGGGCGGCGCGGCTGCGGACCTCGAACACGATCGTCGGCGGGTCCTCCGACGGCGGGTTGCCGACCAGCACCGTGGCGGCCGCGGAGGGCTCCCAGCCCAGCGCCGTGGCCCGCGAGAGCACCGACTCCTCGGCGTCGCCGCGGACGATGCCGTCGACGACCAGCGCCTCGAGCCGGGCGTCCCACGCGCCGCGCGCCTCCGCCGCGGCGGCGTACGAGTTCGCCGCCGCGAACGCGATTTCCCGGCCGTAGCGCAGGATTCCCTCGATCAGCGCCGCGCGTTCCGCCTCGTTCGCGGCGAACTCGGGCAGTTGTTCTTCGAACACCTCGATGGCGAGCCGCACCATGCCGACCGCCTGGCGCAGGCTGACCCACCGGGACAGCTCGGCCGGCGCGTCGCGGAAGGCCTCGGTCGTGAGCTTCAGGGCTTCCTTGGAGTCCCGCAGCCAGGAAACGAAGCCGGCGGCCCCGGCCTGGGTGATCAGCAGGACGCTCGCGCGCTGGTCGGCGGGCAGCCGGGCGAACCACGGCAGCCGCCGCTCCATCACCGCGATGCTCGCGCTCGCCAGGCTGCCGGAGGCGCGTTCGAGCTGCCGAAGCGTCTTCGCGGACAGTCCGTGGTGCTTCGGCACCCGGCGCGGGGCGGTGGTTCCATCCATGGCGGACGCGATCCTACGTGCCCGCAACTTTCGTAGCCCCTCGCGGCAACGCGCGACAGTAGTCAGTGCGTGTACGGACTGCCTAGGATCGGGGCCACACAGGAACGGGGGACCGGGATGACCGGGTTAGAGATCGACGCGATCTCCAAACGCTACGGCGATGTCGTCGCCCTGCGCGAAATGACATTCGACGTCCGGCCGGGCGAATTGTTCGGATTCGTCGGAAGCAACGGCGCCGGCAAGACCACGACCATGCGGATCGCGCTCGGCGTGCTTTCCGCCGACGCCGGCGAAGTCCGCTACGACGGCGTGCCGGTGACGCACGAAACGCGCCGCCACATCGGGTACATGCCCGAAGAGCGCGGGCTTTACCCGAAGATGAAGGTGGCCGAGCAGCTGACGTACCTCGCGCGGCTGCACGGCATGTCCGCCGCCGACGCGCGGTCGTCGGCGGACGCCTGGACCGAACGGCTCGGCGTCGCCGGCCGCCGCGACGACGAGGTGCAGAAGCTCAGCCTCGGCAACCAGCAGCGCGTCCAGCTGGCCGCGGCGCTGGTGCACGAGCCGCGGATCCTGGTGCTCGACGAGCCGTTCTCCGGCCTCGACCCGGTCGCGGTCGACGTGATGAGCCAGGTGCTCAAGGAAAAGGCCGCCGAGGGCGTGCCGGTCGTGTTCTCCAGCCACCAGCTCGACTTGGTGGAGCGGCTCTGCGACCGGGTCGGGATCGTCCGCAGTGGACAGATGGTGGCCGTCGGCACGGTCGACGAGCTGCGCGCGGGCGGAGCGGTGCGGCTGCGGGTCGACGTCCCCGAGGCCGCCGACGGGTGGGCCGACGGCCTGCCCGGGGTGAAGGTGCTCGGCCGGACCGGCCCGGTGACCGAGGTCGAGCTGGGCGAGGGCGCCGACGACCAGGCCGTGCTCAAGGCCGCGCTGGCCACCGGGCCGGTGCGCGAGTTCGCGCGCGAGCAGCCGTCGCTGGCCGACCTGTTCCGCTCCGTCGTCACCGAGGAGGTCCACGCGTGAGCGCCCCGGTTCCGGACGTCCGGATGAGCCCCACTGCCGCCGTGGGGCTGGTGGCCTCCCGCGAAATCAGCACCCGCGTGAAGTCCAAGGCGTTCCGCGTCAGCACGGTGATCATGCTGCTGCTGATCGTGGTCGGCATCGTCGTGATCAAGCTGATCTCCGGCGGGGGCGGCGCCGACGCGACCGTCGGCTACACCTCGGCGACCGCTCCGCTGGCCGCGCCGCTGAAGGCCGGCGGCCAGGCGGTCGACGAGAAGATCGAGACGGTGCAGGTCGCCGACGAGGCCGCCGGGCGCGCGAAGCTGGCCGACGGCTCGCTCGACGCGCTGCTCACCGGCGACGGCAAGAGCGTGCACGTCCAGGTGAAGAAGGACCTCGACGGCAAGCTCGCGAACGTCCTGCAGCTGCTGTCCCAGCAGGTGGCGCTCAACCAGCAGATCACCGCGCTGGGCGGGAACCCGGCGCAGTTCCAGGCCGCGATCGCGTCGGCGAAGTTCGTCGAAGACCCGCCGCTGGAGCAGCCGTACGACTACAACGGCCAGCAGCTGGTGCTGGGCATCGTCGCCGGCATCCTGATCTACCTCTCGCTGATGATCAACGGCCAGACCGTCGCGCAGGGCGTGGTCGAGGAGAAGACGTCGCGGGTGGTCGAGCTGCTGCTGTCGACGATCAAGCCGTGGCAGCTGATGGCCGGGAAGGTGCTCGGCATCGGCGTGGTCGGGCTGATCCAGATGCTCGTGATCGGGATCGGCGGAGTCGTCGCCGGGCTGGCGACGAATGTGCTCACCATTTCCGTCTCGGCGGCCGTGGGCACCGTCGTCTGGCTGGTCGTGTGGTACCTGCTCGGGTTCTTCATGTACTCGATCGTGTTCGCCGCGCTCGGCGCGCTGGTTTCGCGCCAGGAAGACGTCGGCGGCGCGGTGATGCCCGCGCTGATGTTCGTGATCGCCGGTTACGTGATCGGCATTTCCGTGCTGCCGTCGGATCCGGGCAACACGTTCGTCGAAGTGCTTTCCGTGATTCCGGTGTTTTCGCCGACGCTGATGCCGATGCGGCTGGCGATGGGCGGAGTGCCCGTTTGGGAAGCGGTGGTGTCCGTGGGGCTGGTGGTGCTGCTGATTCCGGGGCTGATCTGGCTCGCCGCGCGGATCTACCGGAATGCGGTCATGCGCACCGGCGCGAAGGTGAAACTCCGCGACGCCCTGCGCGCCGCCTGACGTTTCCCGCCGTTACTGCCGAGAATGCTCGAGGCCGCCCGGCGCTTGCGGTTTACGCTGCGCCGGACGGCCTCGTCTCCCCGGTCCCCACCGGTAGAACCAGTATGGCCACGGGTGATCTTCGCGCGCCAGTCGTCTCACTCGATCGTGGGGCGCACGAGTTGCCGCACCTGGGTACTTGATCGACGATCCGGTGCAAATCCGTGGAGGGAGCCGATATGGGCGAGCAACTGAAGGACGGGCTCGGGCAGGCGTGGGCCATGGTGGCCACGTTCGTCCCGAAACTCGTGGGATTCCTGATCATCCTGCTGATCGGCTGGCTGATCGCGAAAGCCGTCTCGAAAGGGCTGGCGCTCGTGCTCGGGAAAGCCGGTTTCGGGAAACTGGTCGAGCGGACCGGGCTGAGCGGAAAGGTCGGCCAGCAGAAGATCGACGCGACCGGGATCCTCGTCAAATTGGTCTACTACTTCATTCTGCTGATCGCGCTGCAGCTGGCGTTCGGCGTGTTCGGGCCGACCAACCCGGTGAGCCAGCTGCTCAACGACATCATCGCGTTCCTGCCGCGGATCGTGGTGGCGCTGGTGCTCGTCGTGGTGGCGGCGGCGATCGCGAAGGTGGCACGGGACGTGGTCGCGTCCGCGTTGTCCGGCCGCGGGGCGGCGCGCCCGCTTTCGCTGGCGGCCTACTGGCTGATCATGGCGTTCGGCATCATCGCGGCGCTCGGCCAGGTGAACATCGCGACGGCGATCACCGGCCCGGTGCTGATCGCGGTCCTGGCGACGATCGGCGGCGTGATCGTGGTCGGCTTCGGCGGCGGCCTGATCAAGCCTGCCCAGGACCGCTGGCGCGGCTGGATCGCGAACATGGAGCACCAGCTGGAGACCCCGGCCCAGCGCACGGGCGAGATGGGCGCGGGCCCGGCGGCCCCGCGCGCGATGGCCGACAGCACCCCGACGCCGCCGGTCGGGACCCCGCGCCCCCAGATCTGAGCGGGCGTCCAGGACGGGCCCGGCGGACGGGGAAGCCGCCGGGCCCGTCCCACACTCCGGGATGTTCCGCCGCTCACAGTCCCTGGGGAATGCGTCCGTCACGGAGCATGTTGGGAGCCGTAGGACGAAAGGGGCGTGCCGTGGACTTCCTCCTGCACCACGGGATCACCGTGCTGGGCCAGTGGATTTCGATCGCGGAGCTCGCCGGGCAGGTGTTCGCGCTGGCCGTCGTGTTCCTCGCGCAGCGTCGCACCCTGTGGACGTGGCCCGTGCAGGTCGGGGCCACTGTGCTGCTGTTCGCCGTCTACGTCTCGGCCCACCTCGGCGGGCTCGCCGCACGGCAGGTCGCGATCCTCGCCATCTCCCTCTACGGCTGGTGGGCCTGGACGCGCCGCAAGGACCCGGTGTTCGGCGTCGTCGTGCGGAAGGGGCGGCTCGCCGAACGGCTGGCCATGCTCGGCGCCTTCGCCGCCGGCACCACCGTGATGGCGCTGGTCCTCGACGCCCTGAACGCGTCATGGGCGCCCTGGCCGGACGCCGCGATCTTCGTCGGGACGCTGGTGGCCTTCGGCGCGCAAGGGGCGGGGCTCGTCGAGTTCTGGCTCGTCTGGCTGGTCGTCGACGCGATCGGCGTGCCGCTGCAGATCTCGTCCGGGCTGTACTTCTCCGCCGCGGTCTACATCGTCTTCGCCGGGCTCGTCGTGCACGGCTGGTGGAGCTGGAACCGCTCGGCCAACCGCCTCGAAGCCCGCAAGGTCACGCCGGCGACCAGCTGAGCCCTGAGCCCCGCCGTTCAGCGGAGGGTGGCGTGTGACGGGGTGAGGTCGGCGAGGGTGCGGACGCCGAGCAGCTGCATCGTGCGGACCAGTTCGGTGCGCAGGATGTCGACGCTGCGCTGGACGCCGCGCTCGCCGCCGGCCATCAGGCCGTACAGGAACGCGCGGCCGACCAGCACCGCGTTCGCGCCGCGGGCGATCGCCGCCACGATGTCGCCGCCCGAGAGGATGCCCGTGTCGATCCAGATCTCCGCGCCGCCCTGGACCTCGTCCAGCACCGCCGGGAGCAGTTCCAGGGGCGTCGGCGCGCGGTCCAGCTGGCGGCCGCCGTGGTTGGACAGCAGGACCGCGTCGGCGCCGTGCTTCACGACGTCGCGCGCGTCGTCGACGCTCTGGACGCCCTTGACCACGAGCTTCCCCGGCCAGGTGCGGCGCACCCAGTCGAGGTCGTCGTAGTTCAGCGTCGGGTCGAACAGCTTGTTCAGCAGCTCGGCCACCGTGCCGCCGAACTGGTTGAGCGAAGCGAACGTCAGGGGCTCGGTGGTGAGCAGGTTGAACCACCACGCCGGGTGCGTCGCGCCGTCGAGGAACGTCTTGAGCGTGAGCGCCGGCGGGATGGTCAGCCCGTTGCGGACGTCCCGCAGCCGGGCCCCCGCGACCGGCGTGTCCACGGTCAGCATGAGCGTGTCGTAGCCGTGCTCCCACGCACGATTCATCAGATCTTCCCCGGCGCCGTGGTCGCGCCAGACGTAGAGCTGGAACCACTTGCGGGCGCCCGGCGCGGCCGCCGCCAGGTCCTCGATCGACGTCGTCGCCATCGTCGAGAGCCCGACCGGGATGCCGTTGCGCTCGGCGACGCGCGCGACCGCGCTCTCGCCCTCGTGCTGCATCATCCGGGTGAACCCGGTGGGGGCGAAGGCGAACGGCAGTGCCGAGGTCTTGCCGAGGATCTCCCGTGAGGTGTCCACATCGGACACCCCGCGCAGCACGTTCGGGTGGAACTCGACGCGGCGGTACGCCTGGCGGGCGCGCAGCAGGCTGTCCTCGAGCTCGGCCGCACCGTCGGTGTAGTCGAACGCCGCCCGCGGGGTCCGCTTGCGCGCGATCATCCGCAGGTCGGCGATGGTGTGCGCGTTCGCCAGCCGCCGGTCCGTCGGGTTCAGCACGATCGGCTTCGGCCGCAGGATCTGCTTCAGCTCGTCCGGCTTCGGCAGTCGGCGCTTGGTCACCTTCATCAACTCCCTACACGCAACGGGACCCGGCAGACATCGGATGTCTGCCGGGTCCCGAACCTAGCATTGTTTCTCCGACGCGAGGTCAGGCGTTCCCGGAATCCGACGTCTGCGGCCCGGCGGCCGTGATGTCGTCGAGCCGGTACTTCGTCGCCGCATCGAGCACCTTCGCCTGGTCGACCTCGCCGCGCTTGGCGAGGATCGACAGCGCGCCGACGGTGATCGACTCGGCGTCGACCAGGAACTTCCGCCGCGCCGCCGGCCGGGTGTCGGAGAAGCCGAACCCGTCGGTGCCCAGCGTCAGCATGTCGGTCGGCACGTATGGGCGGATCAGGTCCGGCACCGCGCGCATCCAGTCCGACACCGCCACGACCGGGCCGTTCGAGCCCGAAAGCGCCTCTGTGACGTACGGCACGCGCGGCTCGCTGCCCGGGTAGAGCAGGTTGTCGTGGTCGATCTCGACGGCTTCGCGCCGCAGCTCCGTCCACGACGTGGCCGACCACACGGCCGCCCGCACGCCCCACTCCTCGGCCAGCATCTTCTGGGCCTTCAGCGCGTCCGGCATCGTGACGCCGGAGACCAGGATCTGGACCTCCGGGCCGTCGCCCGACGGCGCGTCGGCGTACTTGTACAAGCCCTTGAGCAGGCCGTCGACGTCGAGGTTCTCCGGCTCGGCGGGCTGCTGGTACGGCTCGTTGTAGATCGTCATGTAGTAGAAGACGTTCTCGCCGTTGCCGTCCGGGCCGGTCTCGCCGTACATCCGGCGGAGGCCGTCCCTCACGATGTGCGCGATCTCGAACGACCACGCCGGGTCGTAGGCCACCGCGGCCGGGTTGGTCGCCGCCAGCAGCAGCGAGTGCCCGTCCGCGTGCTGCAGACCCTCACCCGTCAGGGTGGTGCGGCCGGCGGTGGCGCCGATGACGAACCCGCGGGCCATCTGGTCGGCGGCGGCGTACAGGCCGTCACCGGTCCGCTGGAACCCGAACATCGAGTAGAAGATGTAGATCGGGATCATCGGCTCGCCGTGCGTCGCGTACGAGGTGCCGACGGCGGTGAACGACGCGGTCGAGCCCGCCTCGTTGATGCCCTCGTGCAGCAGCTGGCCCTTCTCGGACTCCTTGTAGGCCAGCATCAGGCTCGCGTCGACCGACGTGTACGTCTGGCCGTGCGGGTTGTAGATCTTGGCCGTCGGGAACATCGAGTCGAGGCCGAAGGTGCGGGCCTCGTCCGGGATGATCGGGACGACGCGCTTGCCGATCTCGGAGTCCTTGGCCAGCTCGCGGACCAGCCGGACGAACGCCATCGTCGTGGCGACCTCCTGCTTGCCGGAGCCCTTCCGGATGCCCTCGTAGACCTTGTCGCCGGGCAGGACCAGCGCCTTCGCGGCCTTCGGGCGGCGTTCCGGCAGGAACCCGCCGAGCGCCTTGCGGCGGCCGATCATGTACTCGATCTCGGGCGAGTTCGCGCCCGGGTGGTAGTACGGCGGCAGCTTCGGGTTGCGCTCCAGCTCCTCGTCGCTGATCGGGATCCGCTGCGAGTCGCGGAACAGCTTCAGGTCGTCGAGGGTGAGCTTCTTCATCTGGTGCGTGGCGTTGCGGCCCTCGAACGCCGGGCCCAGGCCGTAGCCCTTGATGGTGTGGGCCAGGATCACCGTCGGCTGGCCGTGGTGCTCCAGCGCCGCCTTGTAGGCCGCGTGCACCTTGCGGTAGTCGTGGCCGCCGCGCTTGAGGTTCCAGATGTCGGCGTCGGAGAGGTCCTTGACCAGGTCCTTCGTCCGCGGGTCGCGGCCGAAGAAGTGCTCGCGGACGAAGGCGCCGTCGTTGGCCTTGTACGTCTGGTAGTCACCGTCCGGGGTGACGTTCATCAGGTTGACCAGCGCGCCGTCGCGGTCGGCGTGCAGCAGCGAGTCCCACTCGCGGCCCCAGATCACCTTGATGACGTTCCAGCCGGCGCCGCGGAAGTACGACTCCAGCTCCTGGATGATCTTGCCGTTGCCGCGCACCGGGCCGTCGAGCCGCTGCAGGTTGCAGTTGATCACGAAGGTGAGATTGTCGAGGCCCTCGCCGGCCGCGACGTGGATGAGCCCCCGCGACTCGGCCTCGTCCATCTCGCCGTCGCCGAGGAACGCCCAGATGTGCTGGTCGTCGGTGTTCTTGATGCCGCGGTCGCGCAGGTAGCGGTTGAACCGCGCCTGGTAGATGGCGTTCATCGGGCCGAGGCCCATGGACACCGTCGGGTTCTCCCAGAACTCCGGCATCAGCCGCGGGTGCGGGTACGACGGCAGGCCGCCGCCCTCGCCGGCGTGGCTGAACTCCTGGCGGAAGCCGTCGAGCTGCGACTCCGAGAGCCGGCCCTCGAGGAACGCGCGGGCGTAGATGCCGGGGGAGGCGTGGCCCTGGATGTAGATCTGGTCGCCGCCGCCGGAGTGGTCCTTGCCGCGGAAGAAGTGGTTGAAACCCACCTCGTACAGCGCGGCCGAGGACGCGTAGGTCGAGATGTGCCCGCCGACGCCGACGCCCGGGCGCTGCGCCCGGTGCACCATGATCGCCGCGTTCCAGCGGATGTAGGCGCGGTAGCGGCGCTCGATCTCCTCGTCGCCGGGGAACCAGGGCTCGTTTTCGGTGGGGATGGTGTTGACGTAGTCCGTCGAGGTCAGGGCCGGGACGCCGACGTTCCGTTCCCGGGCCCGCTCGAGGATGCGCAGCATCAGGTAACGGGCCCGCTGCTGACCGCCCCTCGCCAGAGCCTCGTCGAAGGAGTCCAGCCACTCGGCGGTCTCCTCCGGGTCGATGTCGGGCAGGTGCGCCGCCAATCCGTCACGGATGACGCGTACGCGTGCCGGGGTCTCCTTGCCGGAGGCGCCGTCGTTCTGCGGGGCCAAGGGGTCTCCTTGCGAAAAGTTGTAGCCGGTGGTGCTCGTACGCGTGGGGTGTACGACTCTCCATCGTCGTCTTCCGTCCCGGCTTCCGCACCGCTACTTGGCGGTAACATGGGCCGACCCGGTCGAGCCACTCCCGGCGCGCGGTGTATCGCGCGCGCGTTTTCTTCCTCCCTACCCTAGGGGACGGGTCCCGGCGGGGTGGCAGACCGGTCCCCGGAGGTACCCGAAACGCCGTCGCGGGATGTCCCCCGCGGGCCGTATCCTGCGACACGACTTGTCAAAGATCCGGTGTGGACGGTTGCGCGCGGAGCCGCACCAGTGTTCGCTATCGGCAACCGGGTAGCCGAGTGTGGCGAAGCCGTACCCTCTCCGAGAGGGGCGACGCCACGCTCCGTCGTAGTTGGAGGAGTGAAAGCAGTGGTCGCCGCGGGAGACGCTGATCAGAGCAGCGTCGCCGAAAGGCTCGGCATCAAGCCCGAGATGGTGGTCCAGGAGATCGGCTGGGACGAGGACGTCGACGACGACCTCCGCGCGGCGATCGAGGAGCAGATCGGCGGGGACATCCTCGACGAGGAAGCCGACGAGGTCATCGACGTGGTGCTGCTGTGGTGGCGCCAGGACGACGGCGACCTCGGCGACGCGCTCATCGACGCCCGGGGCCCCCTGGAGGAGACCGGCGTGATCTGGGTGCTCACCCCGAAGACGGGACAGCCCGGGCACGTCGAGCCGAGCGAGATCGCCGAAGCGGTGCCTGTCGTCGGGTTGGCCCAGACCGCCAACATGAGCGTCGGCCCGAACTGGATCGGCACCAGGCTGGTGTCGCCGAAGTCGAAGTCGAAGCAGCGCTGAACCGGCCTCGCCGGACACGATAGGGTTGTCCTCGCAGGCACGTGTCCGTTCGGGAGAGGAAACGCGGTATGACCGTCGAGGTCGGTTCTGAGGCCCCTGACTTCACGCTCAACGACTACAACAAGCAGCCGGTCCAGCTGTCGTCGTTCCGGGGTGACAAGCCGGTTCTGCTGGTCTTCTACCCGTTCGCGTTCAGCGGCATCTGCACCGGCGAGCTGTGCCAGCTCCGTGACGAGTTCGCGGACTACGACAACAAGGGCGTCCAGGTACTGGGCGTCTCGGTCGACACGCCGTTCTCGCTCAAGGCGTGGGCCGAGAAGGAGGGCTACCAGTTCCCGCTGCTGTCGGACTTCTGGCCGCACGGCGAGGTGGCTCGTGCGTACGGCGTGTTCAACGAGCAGGCCGGCCTGGCGGTGCGCGGCACGTTCCTGATCGACACCTCCGGTGTGGTCAAGTTCGCCGAGGTCAACGCGCCGGGCGAGGCCCGCGACCAGCAGGGCTGGAAGAAGGCCGTGGCCGAACTGGCCTGATGTCTCCGGGCGGCGGCTCCCCTCACCGAGCGGGAGCCGCCGCCTGAGGGCGCATAGCTCAGCGGAAGAGCACTCGGTTTACACCCGAGCGGTCGCAGGTTCGAACCCTGCTGCGCCCACCAAGTACTCGTCTTGCACACCGTTAGCAAATGAAAAAACGTTGCTAGGTGTGACGTCATTATCACTTTCCGTATCGCCACGGCGCGCGCCGCGTCGGCCGCTCGTCGCCCGTCTCTGCTCGCCCGGATGCGTCCCATCGGGTGAATCTCCGGGCTCGTCTCCGGCCGTCTGGGCCGCGCGGGACAGTCCGCCAGTGCCGCGTGCGTCCGCCAACCGCACCGACAACTCCTGGGCGAGGAGCGCGGCAAACGGCTCCGTCAGCTCAACCCGCACCACCGAGCCGTCTTGCCCAATGAACAGCTTCACGAAGAAGCCCTGATTGATTTGCCGCCGGACAGGCTCCGGTGCTGTGGCATAGGCCCGGTGACACCGCCCCGCCGCCGCCAAGGCCGCTTCGAGGGTGCCCTCGACCTCAGCCGTGGAGGTTTGTGCTGCGGCAATCAGTGCGTCCGCCTCGGCGAGCGTCCGCGTCAGCCGCTTCATCTCCGAGCCGAGCACGTCCTCCGGGATGTGCCCGCATAGTGCGCGCGGAGCAGCTTCTGTCGCTCGTCCGTCGCCTGTTGTTTTGCGTTTGACCGCCTGAGTCGCGTGGCGGCGTGCCTCCTCCTGGTCGGCAGTCAGCAGCGCTCGCACGCCGGCGCGGATCTGTTCGACGTGAGCCGCGCTCACCTCGAACCGCTCGTAGAACCGGGCAATGCCCTCCTCGATACGCTCCAGCCTCACGGCTGGGCGGCGGCAGTTGCTCGTCTTGGTCTTCTTCTTGACGCACACGTAGTACGTGTAAGCGCCGCCGTTACCGACGTAAATCGAGTAGACCAACCGGCCCCCGCAGTCGGCGCAGTAGATCGTGCTGCGCAGATAGTGCGTGTGCTTGCGGTCCTTCTCGCCGAGGTGGGCGTGCGCCGCCAAGATGTCTTGGATCGCCAGCCACGTCTCCGGCTCGATGAGCGGTGTGTGCTTGCCTTCGTAGTGAATGCCCTGGTACGACACAATGCCCATGAAGTCCCTAAGGAATACTGGACATTCAGTGAGCGGAATTATTTTTCCGCATTGAGCCGGGAAAATCGACGCCAAGTCGCCTGTCAACATGACGGCTCACGGCATATTAGCGAGAGTTGGCGGCATGTTCGCACCGATCTCTGCTACGGGATAGATTGGGATTGGTAGTGCTTCGCTGGTGATACTTTCGCCCTTGTTGCACTTGAACAACTTTTCGTGATCGCTTATAATGCGGCCGCGCGGTTGGCATTGCCGCCAGTCTTTCGAGGTCTGATGTAAAGAACTATTGAAATTGATTCTTTACACTGCCTGCGCATCAATCATTTGGCTTCCAGTCATGATTATTTTCAGACGCGGGGTAGAGCAGCTCGGTAGCTCGCTGGGACGACTTCCCAGAGGTCGCAGGTTCAAATCCTGTCCCCGCTACAACCCTGACCAGTGCACCCCCACGCAGGTTGGTGTCCAAAATCCTGAAAAGGAGGTGTTGCTAAGTCGAAGGCGGAGGCTAACTGACATCAGTCCTACCACACAATCTGGCTGCATCTGTGGCCGGATCAACCCAACGCTCGGCCTCCTCTGGAGGTCGGGCGACTTTTCGCTTGAGTGCATCTATGCAGTTAGTCACTCTTGCCAGCACTTGATTTACGGCAATTCCTCCCGTTCCAAAAAAGCCACCGCCACCCGCCGCGCCTCAGTTAGCGGCACCTCGTAGCTCGCCGGTATCTCGCTGGCATTGCCCATGTAGTCATAGACAACCTTACCCGTCAGACTGGCGTCGCCCACGGTGTGCGCCGAGCGCGGAGTCATAAACATAACGAAGCCTGTCTCCTGACCAATCCCCATATCAAACACCCCGCGTCGCGGGTCGCCTTGTACGGAGCACTCCACCATCGAGGGGACGGGCATCCCTTTCGTGTCGGCCTGCACTCGGGCAATCAGGGCGTCGAGTTCGGCGGCCGTGCTCACCAGAATGGGCGGGTCGCCTTCGGCGTAGTCGTTTTCCGGCTCCTGGTTGTACCAGACTTCCAGCGTCACCACGGCTTCGCTCCTCCGGTAAACGTCTTGCGGTACCGCGGTGCGTGTACCGTCATGGAATAGCCGTCCGGCAGGATAACCGGCACCAAGGTGTCACACCCGTACGGACCCTTACAGGGCCGGTTATTGAGTGCCACATCCAAGTGCTTCCGTCCTTCGTGCACCATGCGGGCGGCCAGCTTCTGCTCTACGTCCGATACCCGCGTCGTCTCCGCTGGTACCGGAATGCCGCGCTCTTGCAAGATGGCCCATGCCCGCGCCGAGTCCTCGTCCCGCCCGCTGGCTATCGGGTGCGCCTGGCCGTGCTCGTCAACCCATTGCCCGTGGGTCTTGACACCCGAGTTGGCGACCACCGGCGGCGGCAGCCCGGCTTGGAGGGCTTCGGCTTGTTCCCGGGTGAGCCGCTGGCCATCCGGCACCGCCGAGGCCGGCGCGGCGGCAGCTGGTGGCTGTGTCGGCGTCCCAGCCGGGTCGCCGCCTCCGTCCGGCGGGTTGGTGGCTCCGAGGCGTTCGAGATAGCCGCTCAGCGCTCCGCTGGCGCGACCCACCAGACCGGCTATCTCGCTCGCGCCCTGCGCGGCGGTGCTCAGGCCACCAACAGCCTGCGTCATCTCCGGCTGCTGTGAGCCGGTCTGGCTCAAGGCTTGGGCGGCTTCTTCGAGCAGGCTGGCGGCTTGCGTCAGGCTGGCGGTGGACAGCTTGCCCAGCGCCGTGCGTACGGCTGCCACTAGCTCCGTCACTCCCGCCATGATCGCCCCCAGTGTCCATACTGGCTGTTCAACGGCTTGCTATCACTGCCCGCGCGGGGTGACGAGGACGAGTCCGCGTCGCGCCTCGGCCAGCTCGGCGGTGGTGGCGGTCGCTCGGGCAGCTGGCGCAGGCCGTCCAAGACGCGCTGCATAGCGGTGCGGTCTGGCACCGTGAACCGGGACGGTGGTTGCGGGCGCGACGGCTGGCGGTGTGGCTCGGCGCGCTGAACGTACAGCCGGGGCCGCCGGGGCAGTACCGACCGCAGGGGCGCTGTGGGCAGGTCCGCCGGGGCCGGCTGAACCCGGGGCAGTACTTCTGTGGGCGCGCTGGCCGCCTCGGCCTCGGCCCACTCGGCAGCGACGCGTTCCCGAATCCCGGCCACCGTGTGGCTCCGGTCCGCCCGCACCCGGCGGTTGTGCCGAGCATCGTGCAACACGATCCCCGCGACCAGCACCACGGGTACCGCCACGACCACGAGCACCGCCAGTGCCCCGCCGTTCACGCTTCGGGCGGCGCGTCCGGCGGTGGCTCGGGTTGGTTGACTTGCTTCGGCGTGACGGGCGACGCGGGCAGTTGCTCGGCGTACAACCCCACAACGTCACCGAGCGCGGCCAGCCACCCGCTGACCTCCTGGAGTCGGTCCCGCGACATCGTCCCCGCTCGCAGCCGCGCACCCACCGCCATCAGCTGACGACCGGACAACGCCAGCCGGTCAGCCAAGGCCATGGGTGTCTCGCTCGCCGCCGGTTCTCCGGCGTGGGCTGCCACCACATCGGCCAGCTCCGCCAGGAGCCCGGCGAATTGCCGCTGTCGCTCTGGGGGCATGGTCCCGGTGGCCAGCTCCCGGACGACCGTAGGCACGGCCCGGTGCACGCTGCCGAGGCTGGTTATGAGTTCCGCCGTCTCCGGTGTCATGCCGGGCTCACCGGCGCGAACCAGTCCGGCTGTTCGTGCTGATCTTGGGCTATCTGGACTGCCGCCCGTTCGGCCAAGCCGGCGAGCCGCGCCAGGTAGGCGTCACGCTGGCGAATGCCGTGCTCCGTCAGCCGCGCCCAGCCCTCTTGCCCGACGCCGCGCCGCGTATCGACGTACCCGGCTGTTCGTAGCGCGAAGAACTGGCGCTTAAGCCGGTCCTGGCTCACCCCCGTGGCCTGGCACAAGAAGGTGAACCGGCACCACTGCGCGTCGCGCAGCAGACACAGCAGATGCACCCGCAAGGGGTCCGGCAGCACCGTGTCATGGGTGGCGGCAAACGTCCTGCTCATGCCGGTGCCCCCGCCCCGGCCGGCAGGCGACGCTGCTCCGTCCGTCGGGCTCCCGGGTGTCGCAGCGCCAGCACTTCCGCTCCCGCAAACTCCTCCAGATATGCGCACATCGCCGCTTGCAGCTGCGCGTGGAGTGCCAGGTGCCGCAGACTCGGCACCACTACGTGCCTCGCGCCCGTGTGCACCAGTTCGGCCGCCAGCTCGTCGAACGCCTCCCGCGAGCCACAGTGGAACTCGAAGAAGAACCCCGCGAAGGTCAGCCCGTGGCTTTGCGCAAACCGGATCACAGTCTGCTCGAGGTGCCGCACCTTGTGGTCCGGGACATGGGCCGGAACCCGCATGTAGCCGTAAGCCAGCCGGGCCGCCGGGGCCGGCTCCGCCGTCTCGGGAAGCTGCAGGAGCGCTGAGGTCGTCATGGGTCTCGTCCTGGGTTGTTGCCGGTCGTGGGTGGTATTCCGGCGGCCAGGACTTCGCGGGGGAACGGGTAGTGCGTGCGGGAGTTCGCCCGTGACCTCGGAGGCACAGAAGAGGTGGTCAACCGGCCGCCGGGATACCGGAACCGACTTTTCCGGGCCGCCACCGGACCCACCAGGGCGACGATCTGACCCGGATGCGGCGCAGATCTTGCGTTCGGCCGTCTGACCTGCGGTAATGTGTCGACCGCACGGCGTAACGACAGGAGACGATCATGGGCGGCCGACGAACCCGGCTCATCCGGGCACGTAAGGCGGCCTACTACACCCAAGAGTCACTGGCGTACGCCTTGAACGTCGACCCCGCCACTGTCGGGCACTGGGAGCGTGGCCGGTCTGAGCCGCTCCCGTTCAAGCGCCCGAAGCTGGCGAAACTGCTGGGGGTCAGCCGCGAGCAGCTGGAAGTACTGCTGGCCGAAGGGCAGACCCCACCTGCGCCGTCTGCCGACACCGAGCAAGACGGCGAACTCATGGAGGCGGAGGTAGCGTCCGACCCTATGAAGCGACGGACGCTCATGAAGTGGGGTGTCGCCACTACCGCCGCCTCAGGCCTCGGGGTTGAAGCCTTCGGCCAGATTGGCATGGCCGACGTGCGGCGCTTGGAACGCACCACGGACCGGCTCTGCAACCTCGATCACCGGCACGGCGGCGAGACGCTCTGGCGGGCCGGAGCCGCTACCGCCCAGGAAGCCGCGGTGATGCTGGAGCAGGGTCGTTACACCACCGGCGTCGGGCACGCGCTGCTCGCCGCCACCGGCAACCTGCACATCCGCACCGGCTGGCTGGCTTGTGACGCCGGACGGCACGATGTCGCTCGTACAAGCTTCACTGAAGCCTTGACCATCTCCCGCCAGGCCGGCGATCCCGAGATTGAAACCCGCGCGCTCGCCGGGCTGGGCTTCCACAGCAATCTCGTCGGCCGTCCCCGCGAAGGCCTGCGCTTCTCCGGGGCTGCCGAGGACGCCGTCCGTCGGTTGGGGCCGTCCTCGCGCATGACTGCCGTCCCGCTGCTGCACCTGGCCGTCGCCAACGCCCGCAGCGACGACTACAGCGACGCTCAAGCCGCTATCTCCCGTGCCCGCAAAGCCCTTGATGCCGACCGCGGTGAGGAGGCCGCCCCGTGGGCGGCTTTCATGAGCCCGATGGAGATCGACGCGGTGGAGGCCACCTGCGCGGTGGAAGTCGGCAAGTCGGCTCGCGCTGAGCAGCTCCTAGAGCAGGCTATTGCCGGATACGGCGACGGCTTCGCCCGCAACATCGCGCTCTACCGGGTCCGGTTGGCCGCCGCTCGTGTGCTGGCCGGAGCCATCGACGGGGCAACCGAAGCCGCCGAAGATGTGCTCGACACCATCGCAGATGGGCTCGACAGCTGGCGCGTCAGCTTGGAGCTGGGCCGGGTCATGGACTCGCTGGAGGCGTACCCTGGCGCGCCCGGCGTTCAGGCGCTTCAGGAGCGCTACGCCACTATGATCGCGGTATGATCGCTGCGCCGCCGCTCACCCTGCGCCATCACGACGCTGCCGGGATGCATGAGCTGCGCGATCTGCTTATCGCGGTTTATACGGAGGTCTACGCCGATCTGCTGTCGGACCCGTTCTTCTCGCCCGAGCGCTACTGGCAGCGGCTGGAGAGCTATGCCAAGTGGCCGGGCTTCGCCCTGGTCACGGGCTGGCTCGGCGATGACCTCATTGGTTACACGCTGGGCTACACCCTGCCGAAGGGTTCCGCCTGGTGGCGCGGCTTCCAGGGCGACGTCCCGCCCGGCGCGCTCGAAGAGGATGGCAAGCGCACCTTCGCCGTCACGCAGCTGATGGTGCTCCCCGTTCACCAGCGACGCGGCTACGCCGGGCAGCTCCACGACGCGCTCCTAGCCGACCGCCCCGAGGAACGAGCCACCTTGCTCGTCAAGCCCGACAACGTCCCGGCCCGCACCGCCTACTTGTCGTGGGGGTGGCAGCGCTTCGGGCGGTTGCAGCCGTTTAACGATGCGCCGGTGTATGACTCGCTGATGATTGAGCTCGATAGGGCTTAGCCAACCAGCTCACCAGTTGCGCGCGACCATGTACGGCCGTAGGTAGTTGTTCACGCCACCCTTCCCTGAGTCGTCACCCCGTGGCGGGTGAAACACGCCGCTGTCTAGCTGCGACTACTCGGCAAGACCAGCGGGCGAAGGCAACCGATACGGCGGAGGTGGTTCTCGTGAACGACCGCCCATATCAATATCATTCAGAGTCCGAGCTAAACCAGATTCTGAGAAGTATTGAACCTCTCCTCAACAAGAAGATTAAAGAAAAACAAGAAATGCCAATTGACTGGACCGATTACCCTTCCCTGGTGGCCCACATAAACTCGATGAGTGATACTATGCATCAAATCAACCTTGAATTTACAGCACGACGAGAGAAGCGCAGGCAACAAGCCGAGGCGCGGGCGACGAGCGCTGCTGCGGCAGCACAACCAATGGCAGCACCTCCACCAGGGTGGTACCACGATCCTGCCAACCCAAAGCGGATAGTCAGATGGGATGGCCAACAGTGGGCAGAAGAACTGTGGATTGCCGGGTAAACTCCTTACCTGCAAGCTGCGAGACAATCTCGAATTCCCATATATGATCCGGAGCACCTGATAGGCGCGCGTAGTATAATCCGACTATGACGAAACGTATCAACCCAGCGGTGCTGCATCCTCTCAAAGAGGCGCTGCGCCTAACGTTTTGGTACAAGAACGATCTCCGCGCCTTTCTTAATGCCTGCCTTGGCGATCGCGTGTTGGTCGCGCGGCTGGACTGGACGGCGTATAAGCGCGAGATCGTCGCGCAACTCGTTGACCTCCTTGCGGCCGACCAGCACAAGTACTTCGATCTGCTGCTGAACTTGCTCCTCGCGGTTGCGGAAGTTGACGACCCCCGGCACCTCAAGACCCTTGAAGATGGCGTAAAGAAGTATAGCGACGCGGTCGAGGCTCTTGCCGTCCTCCGTAAGCAAGTCGAGCCCCTATCGGAAGTTCAGGAACGACCAGGACGAAGCTGCTCGGCGCCGGGAGGCTGAACGAGCAAAAGACGAGAATGCACGCGCTATGGCAGATAAGCTCGTGGAGCTTCGCCAAGATTTCATAACGATCACAGGTCAAGAGGCGCAGCGTCGAGGTTACTCGCTTGAGAAGTTCCTAAATGAGCTATTTGCTCTGTATGACATCGACGCGAAGGGTTCATTTCGTGTTTATGGAGAACAGATCGACGGCGCCTTCACGTTTCAAGGTGTTGAGTACTTGTTGGAAGCAAAGTGGCACAAAGATTTGACGCCACTCGCAGACCTGGACGTCTTCTCCGGAAAGGTCAATCGTAAGCTCGACAATACGCTAGGCTTGTTCGTCTCAATGATGGGGTTTCAGCCCAGCGCCATAGAGCTCGCGACCGACGGTCAGCGGCCTGCCTTGCTGCTGATGGACGGCTCGGACCTGATGATGGCTCTTGATGGACGGATCGCATTTCCCGAGCTGCTGAAACGCAAGCGCCAGCATGCGGCCCAAAACGGTGACGTCTTCCTGCGCGCCACTCAGATACTTAGCGAATAGCGAACTCGGTGCCGACGGGCTCACATGCGATAGAGCTTCTCGGGTGGCTCATGCTCGGGTTGCCAGTCTTCGTTATCAGGGTGAGATTGCCAGAACTCTCGTAGTGATTGGAGGCTGTTGCCAACCTGTCGGAGCAAATCGATCTGCTTGTGTACAAAAGTCTGATCGGTGATGTTCTTGCGGAGTGTGTGAGCTGGCCTTTGGCGTGCCTGTCGCACCTCGCGGAAAGGCTTCAATACTCGGCGTACGGCGTCTTCAGGAACATCGCGTGTCGTCAGCAATATGCCAAGTCTGCTGAGAGTACCCATGTTCGCGCCGTGTTCGTCAGTGCGTGGAACCTCTGGCAAGTCTAGGCCGTCATGACGAAGGTTCTCGGATAAGAGCTTGTCGAGCTGATGAACGAAGTTGTCCCACTCTGCCTGAGACGGGCGCAGAATCCAGCCGAAGTCACCCGGCCGCTCAGTCGTCTTCAGCAGGGGCTTGCCGAACGCGCGTTGATGAAGCTCGTTAAGGTTCCGAAGCTCGAAGAAGATTCGCGCAAATGGCCCGATACCGTCCGGTCAGCCTCCCATCTGCTGCCGCCACCACGCCGGGTGAGGCTGGAGACCTTCCTCCGGAACCTGATACGTTTTCCAACGCTGCTGATGTATTGGGGTCAACTTGGCAAGATCGCCATAGAATGCACAGACGCGACGAATTATCGGCGAGTCCGGGTCGGCGGCGTCATACTTTGAAATGTCGTAGGCGAATCCAATATGCTGCATACCCGTCTTGTCGTGTTCTGGCTCGCTGCTGTCGAGGTAGACTTCATCGCTTGTCGACACTCGAGCTCCGAAGTCATAGAAGTCGAATGAGAACCGAGGGTCATTGCGGTACTGTTCAAGTACGTACGTCGAACCTGAAGTAGGCGAGTTCCAGAGTTCCACGACCTTTGGCCATCGCCTGCCGGAAAGGCTGGCCAGTGTGACGCCTTGTTGGCCGATGCTTCTTGAGGGCGACGGGGGTGGGGTATAGGCATAGCCCATAGCCATCAGAAGTCAGAGAATCGATCGAAGCAACCTGCTGCTCGATACTGCGCTCGGACGGCCAAGGTCGAATGTGCGGATTTAGGTAGTCCTCCTGGGAGACCACCTGGACCATGCTCTCGCGTACCAGCTCTACCGCGGCACTCTTCCTCGCCCGATCCTCGCCGGTGAGGTAGAGACCATTGAAGTCCGGAGACGATCCGTAAAACTTCAACACCTCGCGTAAGAGCTCGTCCTTCATCGTGCAATTATCGCATAGCCATCAGCTGCGGCGCGGCAAGCGCTCGATAGCGCATGCGCTATCGCCTTGAGTGTCGTCCTCGTGGCCGCATCGTGACCCCATTCGCGACCAGTCGGGCGCGAATCGTCTCGTTGCCGACCTGGTATTTGAGCGCGACCTGATCGAGTGTCCATCCGTCCCGGTAGAGCTGGGAGGCGTCTTCGACGTCCTCGGGCAGGAAGGTGAACGGTCGGGTGTCGATGCCGCGAGCGCGAAGGTGTTGCCCGATCGTCGTTCGGTACACGCGGTATGTATGGGCCAGTTCGCGAATCGAGGCTCCGGTGCGGAACTCTTCGATGAGCCGGTCGACCTCTTCCGGGCGAAGCTGACGGGCTGTTCGCAGCTGCCGGTGCGTCAAGTGTCTGACAGGCTCGTCCGCAGACGCCTGCGGCTCCGGCCAGCTCGCGGCCAATTTCAGCAGTCGTTGAACCTGGTGCGATGGGTGGGCAAACTCCTCAACTGCGCCCACCAAACCACGCTTGTTCCAACCCGATCCGGTGACTTCCTCACCGGATCGGGTTTTGTTGTTTCGCCGCCCAGACCGCCCCTGACGTCGTCGAACGCCGTCTGGAAGACGTTGCCCGCACCGCGCGGGCTGTCGAGCGCTTCGGACAGGGTCTACTCGCTAGCTGAGAGCCGGCAAGGGCAACAGCTTGCCCTACACCCCTGACGGCAGCTCTTCTCGCTCCAAGAACGCCAGCGCCGCAGCTCGCACCTGTTCCATGGGCACCTCGTACTGGGCCGGGATCTCCCGCACATGCGCCATGTAGTCGTAGATGACTTCACCGGTAAGGCTCGGATCGCCCACGGTCTGCGCGGCCACGGGTGTCACGAAGACGACAAGGCCCTTCTCCTGCCCGACGCCCAGGTAGAACACCCCACAGCTCGGATCGCCGGATACCGAGCACTCGGCCATCGGCGGTACTGGCTGGTCCTTGCTGTCGGCCTGCATACGCTGGATGAGCGCGTCCAGTTCGTCAGCGGTGCTCACCAGGATGGCCGGGTCGCCCTCGGAGTAGTCGTTCTCCGGCTCCTGGTCGTACCAGACTTCCAGCGTGACCACGTTACTTGCCTCCGGTGAACGTCTTGCGGTAGTTCGGGGCGTGCACGGTGAGTGAGTACCCCTTGGGGAGGATAACCGGCAGGAGGGTGTCACACCCGAACACGCCGCGGCAGGGTCGTTGTTCAGGACGAGGTCCACGTGTTTGCGTCCTTCGCGCACCATCCGGGCGGCGATCTTTTGTTCGACGTCGGCCGTGGTGGTGACGTCCCCACGTTGCGGGAGGCCCTTCTCACGGAGCAGCCGCGCCGGCGAACTGGCTGGGCTGACGGTGTCCTCGGGCGATGTTGTCGCTCCGATCCGCTCGAGGTAGCCGGTAAGCGTGGCGTTGACCTTTCCGACCACGTTCGTCGCGTCGCCAAGCCCCTGCTCGGCAGCGTTGAGCCCCGAGATGGCGTTCTGTATCTCGTGCTGCCGTGAGCCAGTCTGCGCGAGGGCCTGCATGGCCTCGCCGAGCAGGCCGGCGGCTTCGGTGAGCTTGGCGGTGGACAGCTTGCCGAGCGCCGTGCGAACGGCTGCCGCCAGCTCCTCGACACCCGCCATGATCGCCCCCGACCCCAATCTTGGCTGTTCAGCGGGCTGGTGTCACGTTCCACCTGGAAGCGCCCGCCGGCTGTCTTTGAAGGTGGTAGCCCGTCGGACGCCGCTTCCTGGTCGCCGGCGTGTTCGTTTCGCTTTCAGGCCGCCATCGCCGGTTCGGGTGCGACGGCCTCCGTGCGGCGCATCGTCGTCACCAGCACGGCCAGCCCCGCGAACAGCACCGCCGCGATCACGCCCGTGACGTTCAGCGCGCTCGTGAACGCCTCCTTCGCCTGGTCCGCCACCGCCGGGTGGGTGACGTCGGCGGCCAGGGTGGTGCCCGCCGGGAAGACCCCGCGGTAGACCGCCGCCGCGGTCAGGCCGATCAGGGCCAGGCCCAGGGATCCGCCGAGGTAGTTGCCCGTGTCCGCCATCGATGCCGCCGAACCGGCCCGCTCCGGCGGCACCGAGCCCATGACCAGGCCGATGCCCAGCGCGAACAGCGGGCCCGTGCCCAGCGTCAGCACCGCGATGGCCACCATGACCAGCGCGGGGCCGCTGGTGAAGACCAGCAGCAGGCTGCCGGCCGCGGAGAGCGCCAGCCCACCCGCGATCGCCGTGGCCGGTGCCATGAACCGGGTCAGCGCCGGTGCCGTCATCGTCCCCACCGCCACGCCGAGGCCCATCGGCGCGAACAGCACGGCCGAGACCAGCGGCGAGTAGCCGAGGACGCTCTGCAGGTACTGCGTGACCATCAGGCCGACGCCCGCCATCGCCACGCCGGCGAACACCAGCGCCACCAGCACGGCGGTGAACGGCCGGTTGCGGAACAGCCGCAGGTCCAGCAGCGGCGAGGCCGTCGTCAGCTGGCGGCGGACGAAGACCACTCCCAGCAGCGTCCCGGCTGCGATCGCCGCGAGCGGCAGCGTCAGCGAGCCAGTAGTCAGCTGCTTGAGGCCGAACACGATCAGCAGCACGGCGGCCAGCGACAGCGCGACGCCGGCGAAGTCGAGCCGTCCGGACGACGGCGCGCGGAACTCCGGCAGCAGGAACGGGCCGGCGGCGAGCAGGACGACCACGGCCGGGACGGCGACCAGGAACACCGAGCCCCACCGGAAGTGCTGCAGCAGGAAGCCGGCGAACACCGGGCCCGCCGCGCCGCCCGCGAACTGGCAGGTCGCCCAGATCGAGATGGCCTTCCCGCGCTGCTTCGCGTCGCGGAACATGTTCGTAATCAGGGCGAGCGTCGACGGCATCAGCGTTGCCCCCGCGACGCCGAGCGCCCCGCGGACGACGATGAGCATCTCCGGGCTGGTCGAGAACGCGGCCACCACGGAGAGGGCCCCGAAGGCGCCCCCGCCGACGAGCAGCAGCCGCCGTCGCCCGATCCGGTCGCCGAGCGTGCCCATGGTGATCACGAAGCCGGCGACGACGAAGCCGTAGCTGTCGGTGATCCACAGCTGCTCGGTGCCGCTCGCGCCGAGATCCGCGCTCAGCTGCGGCAGGGCGAGGAACAGCGAGGTCATGTCCATCGCGACGAGCAGGGTGGGCAGGACGAGCACCGTCAGCCCCAGCCACTCCCGCCGTCCGGCCGGCATGTCCATTTCGACTCCTTCATCGTGGGTTCGTTCACGAGGAGGTCGGAGCCGCGGGGGAGGACCGGACACGGGGCCGGAATTTTTTTTCGGGTTGCCGGGATCACTAGCGTCGAAGCCGTGAAGATCATCGTGCTGGGCGCCACCGGCTTGGTCGGACGAGCCGTCGTCGCCGCCCTCGAACCACGCCACGCGGTCGTGCCCGTCTCGCGGACCTCCGCGATCCGGGCCGACCTGACGGATCCCGCGTCGTTCGACGCGCTGTTCGACGACCCGGCCGACGCCGTCGTGTGCTGCGCCGCCAACGTGCCGCTGCGGCCCCTCGCCGCGTTGACCGGCGAGCAGGCGCTCGAAGACCTGCGTGGCAAGCTGCTCGGCCAGGTCGCCCTCGCCCGGCGGGCCGCGGAGCACCTGACCGGCGGCGGCTCGATCACGCTCACCGGCGGGACCTTTACCGAGCCGATCGCCGGCAGCGGGCTCGGCGCGCTCGTCAACGCCGGGCTCGAAGGGTTCGTCCGGTCGGCCGCCGTGGAGCTGCCGCGCGGCTTGCGGATCAACGTCGTCAGCCCTGGCTGGATCAGTGAAACCCTCGAGGCGATGGGGGAGGACGGCGGCCGCGGGACGCCGGTCGCGGTCGTCGCCGAGGCCTACCGGGCCCTCGTCGAAGGTGACGCGAACGGCCGGACCGTCGTCCCCCGGTGACCGGACTCACGCCGCGTGCCAGGCGTGCTCGGCGAAGACCTCGTCGAGCGGCGCGCGGGTGAGCCGGTTCGCGAACGTCGACAGCGTGTACGTCCCGATCCCCAGCACCACCTCCAAGGCGTTCCGTTCGGTGTAGCCGGCGCCGGTGAACGCCGCCAGCTGCTCGGCCGGGACCTCGCCCCTGGTGTCCATGACCGCGTGGACGAAGACGCGCAGCGCCTCCAGCCGCGGCTCCGGGAGCGGGGACTCCGCCCGCAGCGCCGCCACCAGTTCCGGGGAGGCGGACAGGCGGGTCAGCGTGGCCGTGTGCATCGCCACGCAGAGGTGGCACTCGTTGCGCGCGGCCACGGTCATGATCAGCACTTCGCGTTCCAGCGCCGTCAGGGTCGTGGCTTCGAAGATCGCGCTGAGCTTGAGGAAGCCGTTGAGCAGTTCCGGTGAGGTCGCCAGCCGGGCGACGGCGGACGGCACGCGGCCGAACTTCTTCGCGGTGGCCGTCATCGCGGGGCGCGCGGCCGGGGGTGCAGACTCCGGGGTGTGATCGGCGAACAAGGTGACTCCTCAGGTAGGATCGACAACGTGGTTGTCGAAACCGTAAACCTGGTTGTCGAATTTGGCAAGGGGTCATGACCGACACGCCTGGGTACGAGCTGCCCTTCCTGCTCTTCGGCGGCTTCCGCACGCTCATCGACCGCCTCCACGCCGAGCTCGCGCGCCGCGGACACCCGGACGTCCGGCCGTCGTACGGCTTCGCCATGCAGGCGGTCGGCGTCCACGGCGCTACGGCGTCGGAGATCGGGCGCCGCCTCGGCGTCTCCAAGCAGGCGGCGGGCAAGACCGTCGAACGGCTGGAGGCGCTCGGGTACGCCGAGCGCGCCGACGACCCCGCCGACGCGCGCCGCAAGATCGTGCGGCTCACCGCGCACGGCGTCGACGCGCTCAGGAAGTCGGCGGACATCTTCGACGACCTGCGCGCGGAGTGGGTACGCGCGGTCGGCGCCGAGCGGATCAGCGCGCTCGAGGCCGACCTGCGCACGGTCGTCGGCCCCGCGGCGTACCGGCTGGACGCCGCGGGCTGGTTATCGAGCTAGAAACCGACCTGGAAACCACAGCCGGGGTCCGGGGCGTCCTCCGACAGCGGGCTCCCCGCCGGGAGCACGTAAAGGACTTCGAGCACCAGCGGCGTCGACCCGAGGTTGCGGCCGATGTGCACCTGATCGGCTTTCTCGGTGAACGCCCGTCCGGTGCCGAAGATGCCGTCGATGCTGCAATCGGCCAGGTTGTGCGTCAGCGTTCCGGCCTTCACGTACGCGTAGAGCGTGCCGTCGTGGAAGTGCCAGCCGGTGTAGCCGCCGGGCTGGATGGTGACCTCCCGCAGCGTGTAGTCGGTGTGCCCGACGGTCTTCTGGGCCAGGATCGTGCCGGTGACGCCGCTGCCGGGCGTGGCGGACGCGGTCGAGGGCAGCACCAGGACCGCGGCGAGGGCGGCCATGACGACGGTGATCGGCTTGCGCATCGGCCCAAGCTACCGCGTCCGGGCGTGCCCTTGGGGGCAGTGTTCCGGGTAGCGTGCGCCCATGGACGCGGAGCTTTTCGGGCAGGTGCTCGGCGCGGTGCGGGAGTTCGTGCGCAAGGAGGTCGTGCCGCGCGAGGCGGAGATCGACGAGCGTGACGAGATCCCCGCCGGAATCCGGGAAAAGGCCGCCGAACTCGGGTTGTTCGGCTGGGCGCTGCCGGAGGAGTACGGCGGGCTGGGCCTCGGCATGGCCGAAGACGTCCGGCTGGCTGTCGAGCTCGGCCACACCACGCCCGCGTTCCGGTCGTTGTTCGGCACCAACAACGGCATCGCCGGCCAGGCGATCGTGCACTACGGGACGCCGGACCAGCGCACCCGCTGGCTGCCGCGGCTGGCCGCGGGGCAGGCGATCGCGTCGTTCGCGCTCACCGAGGCCGAGGCGGGCTCGGACCCGGGCGGTCTCACCAGCCGCGCGGTCCGCGACGGCGACCGCTACCGCCTTTCGGGCACCAAGCGGTTCATCACCAACGCGCCGCTCGCCGAAGTGTTCGTCACCTTCGCGCGCACCGACCCGGAAAGCACCGGCAGCCGCGGCATTTCGGCGTTCCTGGTGCCCGCGGGCGCGGACGGCGTCACCGTCGGCCCGCACGACGCCAAGATGGGCCAGGCCGGCGCGTGGACGTCGGAGGTGGTCTTCGACGACGTCGAGCTGTCCGCCGGCGCGCTCGTCGGCGAGGAGGGCCAGGGGTTCGGCATCGCGATGGCCTCGCTCGCCCGCGGCAGGCTGCACATCGCGGCACTGTGCGTCGGCATGGCCGAACGGGCGCTGGCCGAAGCCGTCGAGTACGCGCGGACGGCTCGCCAGGGCGGCCGGGTGATCGGCGAGTACCAGCTGGTGCAGGCGTTGCTCGCGGAGTCGCACGCCGAGCTCGCGGCCGGCCGCGCGATGGTGCACGACGCCGCCGCGAAGTACGACTCGGGCGAGGACCGCAAGCTCGGGCCGTCGTCGGCGAAACTGTTCTGCACCGAGATGCTCGGCCGCGTCGCCGACCGCGCGGTGCAGGTCCACGGCGGCATGGGCTACATCCGCGGGGTGACGGTCGAGCGGATCTACCGCGACGCGCGGCTGTTCCGGATTTACGAAGGCACCAGCGAGATCCAGAAGCTCGTGATCGCGCGGCAGCTGCTCAAGGACTGATCCTTGCGCTGGAGCGCGCTCCAGGTCCTAACGTCGGAGCATGACCACCGCACAGCACAAGATCGGCTCCGGGTTCGGGGCCGGGACCACCGCGGCCGAGGTCGTGGCGGGGATCGACCTGACGGGCAAGCTCGCCATCGTCACCGGCGGCTATTCGGGCATCGGCCTGGAGACCACGCGGGCCCTGGCGGGCGCGGGTGCGCACGTCGTCGTCCCGGCCCGCCGTCGCGTCACGGCGGAAGAAGCGTTGCAGAGCTTCGAAAACGTCGAGATCGACGAGCTGGATCTCGCCGATCTCGGCAGCGTCCGCGCCTTCGCCGAACGATTTCTCGCTTCGGGGCGGGGGATCGACATCTTCATCGGCAGCGCCGGGATCATGGCGTTGCCGGAGACCCGCGTCGGGCCGGGCTGGGAGGCGCAGTTCGCGACCAACCACCTCGGGCACTTCGCCCTGGTGAACCGGCTCTGGCCGGCCATCAACCCCGGCGCGCGTGTCCTTTCGGTGTCCTCGCGCGGCCACCACTACGGTCCCGTCCGCTTCGACGACCTGAACTTCGAGCGTGGGTATGACAAGTGGCTCGCGTACGGCCAGGCGAAGACGGCGAACGTCCTCTTCGCGGTGCAGCTCGACAAGCTGGCCCGCGACCGCGTCCGCGCGTTCGCCCTGCACCCGGGCCGGATCCTCACCGACCTCGTGCGCCATCTGGACCGTCAGGAGCTGATCGACGCCGGCATGGTCGACGATTCCGGTCAGGTCACCGGCGGCGCGAAGACGCCGGAGCAGGGCGCCGCGACGCAGGTCTGGGCCGCGGTTTCACCGCAGCTCGACGGCCTCGGCGGCGTCTACCTCGAGGACTGCGACGTCGCCGAGCCCGCTCCCGCCGACGGCACGCGCACCGGTGTGAAGGACTACGCGGTCGACCCCGTGCTCGCCGAACGCCTCTGGACGGTGTCCGCCGAGCTGGCCGGCGTGAACGCCTTCTAATGCTTTCGGGGGTTCCGGGTGGCGGAGCCCCGGATGTCACAGCTTCTCGATCTGCCGCATCAGCAGGTCGATCTCGTCCTCGGTGTTGTAGTAGTGCACCGACGCCCGGACCATGTCCGGCAGGGCGCGCGCGGTGAAGTCGTACTGGGCCGAAGTCCGGTACGACACCGACGTGTTGATGTTCGCCTCGGCGAGCCGTGCCTTGATCTCCGCGGCCGGGGTGCCGTCGATGCTGAAGGTGACGAGGCCGCACTTGCGGGCGCCGACGTCGTGCACGCGCGCACCGGCTTCGGCGAGCCGGCTCCGCAGCGTCGCGGCCAAGGACGCCACGCGCGCTTCGATGGACGGCAGGCCCCACTCGAGCGCGTAGTCGATGGCGGCGCCGAGGCCCAGCACGTTCGCGAAGTCGCGCTCCCACACCTCGAAGCGCTTGGCGGTCGGGTCGACGACGTACTCCGTCGGCGCCTCCCAGCTCGCCGAGTGCAGGTCGAGCATCGCCGGCTCCAGCCGTTCGCGCAGCCGCGGGTGCACGTAGAGGAACCCGGTGCCGCGCGGCCCGCGCACGTACTTGCGGCCGGTCCCGGACAGCGCGTCGCACTTGAGGCGCGTGACGTCGAGGTCGAGCTGGCCCGCCGACTGGCACGCGTCGAGCAGGAACGGGATGCCCGCCGCTTCGGCGACCGCGCCGATCTCCTCGGCCGGGTTGACCAGCCCGCCCTGGGTGGGCACGTGGCTGACGGCGATCAGCTTGACGTCGCCGTCGACCCGCCGCCGCAGCTCTTCGACGTCCAGCTGCCCCGATTCGTCGTCGCCGACCACCTCGACGACCGCGCCGGTGCGCCGGGCGACCTGCAGGAACGCGATGGCGTTGCTGGCGTACTCCGCGCGCGAGGTGAGGATCCGGTCTCCCGCGGCGAACGGCAGCGCGTAGAACACCGCTTGCCACGATCGCGTGGCGTTATCGGTGAGCGCGATGTCGTCCGGTTCGGCGCCGAGCAGCCGGGCCACGGACGCGTACACCGCGTCCAGGCGGTCCGCCGCTTCCGCGGCCGCTTCGTACCCGCCGATCAGCGCCTCGCGCCGCAGGTAGGAGACGACGGTGTCGGTCACGACAGCGGGAGGCAGCGCGGCGCCGGCGTTGTTGAAGTGGGTCACCTCGGCGCAGCCGGGGGTCTCACGGCGTGCGCGTTCGACGTCGAAGCTCATAGCAACTGAATACAGTAGCTCTCTTCTGTATGCAATACTGCCGGGCATGGCCCGGACCCCGCTGCGCAGCGATCTCCTCGAGCAGATCACCGCCCGCGTGCTCGACCGGCGGCTCGCCGCCGGCGCCCGCGTCAACGAGGTGCACCTGGCTCGCGAGCTGGGCGTCAGCCGGACGCCGCTGCGGGAGGCGCTGATCGGGCTGGCCGACCGCGGCCTGCTGGTCTCCGCGCCCGGCCGCGGGTTCCTGGTGCCGCCGTTCGACCCGGACGAGGCGCGCCGGCTCTACCCGCTGGTGGCCGAGCTCGAGGCCCTCGCCCTGCGCTGGACGTCGCCGCTGGAGCTCGCCGGGCTGCCGGACGCGCTTGACGCCGTCGCCGCCGAAATGGTGCTCGCGGACGGCGGTGATCTGTCCACATTGGACGACCGGTGGCACGCGCTGCTGCTGTCCCGCTGCCCGAACCCACACCTGCTGCGGCTGATCGAGCAGACCAAGCCGCTGCTCAAGCGGTACGAGTCGGCCTACTTCGCCGGCGACGGTCACGCCGCGGAGAGCATCGGCGAGCACCGCCGGATCGCCGCGGCGCTGCGGGACGGCGACCTGGCCACCGCGTCCGCGGTGCTCGTCGCCAACTGGGTCAAGGCGCTGGCGTACCTGGGGACGGACGGGAAATGATCATCGCGCACCTGAGCGACCTGCACCTCGACGGCGGTTCGCGGGCGGAAGACCGCGTCGCCGCCGTGATGGGCTACCTGAGCGGGTTCGCGGCACCGGTCGACGCCGTCGTCGTCACCGGCGACATCGCCGACCACGGCACGGCCGGGGAGTACGCGCGCGCCGCCGCGCTGCTGAAGTACCCGGCGCCGGTGCTGGTGTGCCCGGGCAACCACGACGTCCGCGCTCCCTTCCGCACGGGCCTGCTCGACCTGCCGGCGTCCGACGCACCCATCGACCTCGCTCAGGAGGTCGGCGGTGTGCTGTTCGCGCTGTGCGACTCGACGATCCCGGGCCGCGGCGCGGGATTCCTGGCCGACGAAACGCTCGATTGGCTCGACGGCGTGCTTTCCGGCGGCGACGGCCCGGCGATCGTCGCGTTCCACCACCCGCCGGTCGAGGTCGGCGTCCCGCTGGTGGACGCGATCCGCCAGTCCGGCGAGGACCGGCTGGCTTCGGTGCTGAAGCGGCGCCCGCGGGTGAAGGCGCTGCTGGCCGGGCACGTGCACACCGGCGCGTCGACGACGTTCGCCGGGGTGCCGCTGCGCATCGCGCCCGGCGTGGTGTCGGGCTCACTGCTCCCGGTCGAACCGGGCGCGGACCGCGGCTGGGCCGACGGCGGCCCGCTGGAGTTCGACCGCCCGCCGGCTCTGCTGCTCCACGTCCTGCACGACGACGGCCGGGTGACCAGCCACCACCGCACGGTTCCGCTCTGAACCCGGAGGGCGCCACTTTCACGTGAAAGTGGCGCCCTCCGGGTGTCAGCTGCTGAAGACCGGCAGCGTGATCCGGGACGGCCGGGTCGCGTCGTGGAACACCTCGAAGCGGTTCGGCTTCCCGTCCACCGCCGACGTGACCGGTTCGCCCGTGCTGTGGTTGCGCGCGAAGCGGGGGAACGCGCCGCCCGCCACCTGGACGCGCAGCCGGTGGCCGCGGCGGAAGCGGTACGCCGTCGGGTCGAGCGTCACCTCCGCCGTGACCACGCCGTCCTCGCCGGCCGCGGGGAAGCCCGGGCGCAGCCGCAGGATCCCGTCGGTCACGTTGCGGGAGACACCGCCGGAATCGACGTCGCAGAGCCGGACGTAGACGTCCGCGTGCCCCAGCTCGGTGCGCACGTGCACCGTCGCCGTCACTTCGCCGATGACGTCGAGGTCCGACGGCAGCGGCTCGCCGGTGAACACCAGCACGTCCGGCCGCGCCTCGACCTCCTGGTTGTCGCGCTGCTTCCACTCACCCGTCAGCAGCGGCCCGCCGACTGCCGGGGTCGGGTCGGCCGGGTCGAAGGTGAACGCCGTCGGGCGCGCCTCCTGGCCGACGGTCTCGCCGAGGCCGCCGATCGGCCGCAGGTGCGCCGCCGTCGCGGTCGACGGTGGCGGCCACGACTCGAAGTCCAGCCACGTGCCGGCGCCCTGGAGGAACAGCCGGACCGGCGCCCGCTGCAGGAACGTGCGGTCGCCGAGCAGGTGCGCGCGCAGGAAGCCGAGCTGGTCGGAGATCATCGGCTTCATGCTCGCGGGCTCGCCGTGCGCCCACGGCCCGATGGTGATCCGCGGCGCCTTGCCCGCCTCGGCCAGCGTCCGGAAGTCGCGCAGCTGCCCGCGGATGAACAGGTCGTACCAGCCCGTGACCATCGACACCGGCACGTCGAGCTTCGCGACTTCAGCGCTGTGGTCGGACATCGCCCAGTAGTCGTCGTCGGGCACGAAGTGCCCGGTGATGTCCTGGAGGAACTGCACCGGCCGCCCGATCGCGGCGACGTCGGCGCCGCTGATCGGCAGGTGCGCCATCGCGCGCCGCGTCTTGCGCTTCTGCACCGGGTTCGGCAGGGCGGCGAACCGCTCTTCCTGCCGGCCGATCATCGCCGACCACGACACCATGTTGTCCGCCGCGAGCACGCCGCCCGGGTAGAACGTCGAGACGAACTCCGAGGCCGTCACACCGAGGCACATCGCGGCCAGTGGCGGGTCGAGGTACGGCCCGATCGCCCACTGCGTGTGCCCGAGGTAGCTGGCGCCCGCCATGCCGAGGCTGCCGTCGCACCACGGCTGGGCCCGCAGCCACTCGGCGGTGGCGACGCCGTCCTCGCGCTCGAGGTGAAAGGGCCGGAACTCGCCGCCGGAGCCGAACGAGCCGCGGGTGCTCTGGATGACCGTCTGCAGGCCGTGCCGGGCGAACGTGTCGCCGAACAGCTTCGACAGCAGCCCCTTCCGCCCGTACGGCGTGCGGATCAGCACCACCGGCGCCGACGTCGTCCCGGCCGGGGCGTACCGGTCGGCCAGCAGCGTGACGCCGTCCGGCATCGGCACGGCGAGGTCGCGCGTCACGACCGGTTTCGGGCCTTCGGCGGGCGGGAGTCCGAGCAGCTTGTCGACAAGTCGGTCCAGCACGGGCGCCCGCCTTCCGAAGTGGAGTAGGTCCTTCCGGATCCGACGGTACCTCAGTTCGCCCGGGCGAGGGTTTCCGGACGCAGCAGCTTCGCCAGCTCCTCGGCCGGGATCAGGCCCTTTTCGACGACGAGTTCGGCGACGCCCCGTCCGGTGGCCAGCGCCTCCTTCGCGATCTCCGTCGCCGCCGCGTAGCCGATGCTCGGGTTCAGCGCCGTCACCAGGCCGATCGAGTTCTCGACGTAGGCGCGCATGACGTCGATGTTCGCGGTGATCCCTTCGACACACTTCGAAGCGAGTGTCCGGCAGGCCGCGCCCAGGTGCGTGATGCTCTCCGAAAGCGCGTGCAGGATGATCGGCTCGAACGCGTTGAGCTGCAGCTGGCCGGCTTCGGCCGCCATCGTCACGGTGACGTCGTTGCCGATCACCTCGAACGCGACCTGGTTGACCACCTCGGGGATCACCGGGTTGATCTTGCCGGGCATGATCGACGACCCGGCCTGCACCGGCGGCAGGTTGATCTCGTTCAGCCCGGCGCGCGGGCCCGAGGACAGCAGCCGCAGGTCGTTGCAGCTCTTGGAGAGTTTGACCGCGATCCGCTTGAGGACACCGGAAAGGTGCACGAACGCGCCGCAGTCCTGGGTGGCTTCCACAAGATCCGCCGCGGTGACGACCGGCAGCCCGGTGATCTCGCGCAGGTGACGGCACGCGGCTTCGGCGTAGCCCGGCGCGGCGTTGAGGCCGGTGCCGATGGCGGTCGCGCCGAGGTTGATCTCGTGCAGCAGGGCGACGGCTTCGTGCAGCCGCTGCCGGTCCTCGCCGAGCATCACCGCGTAGGTGCCGAACTCCTGGCCGAGGGTCATCGGCACGGCGTCCTGCAGCTGCGTCCGGCCCATCTTCAGCACGTCGTGGAACTCGACGGCCTTGGCCGCGAACGCCTTCTCCAGCACGATCATCGCTTCGGACAGCTGGCGCACGGCGATGATCGTCGCGACGTTCACCGCCGTCGGGTACGCGTCGTTCGTCGACTGCGAGAGGTTGACGTGCTCGTTGGGGTGCACGACGTGGTAGTCGCCCTTGGCGTGCCCGAGCAGCTCGAGCGCGCGGTTCGCGATGACCTCGTTGGCGTTCATGTTGGTCGACGTCCCGGCGCCGCCCTGGATGACGTCGACGACGAACTCGCCGTGCAGCGCGCCTTCGCGGATTTCCCGGCAGGCCGCGGTGATCGCGTCCGCGATCCGGGGTTCGAGCAGGCCCAGTTCGGCGTTGGCGCGGGCCGCGGCCTCCTTGACCGAGGCCAGTGCCTCGACCAGGTGCGGGTACGCGGCGATCGTGGTGCCCGTGATCGGGAAGTTGTCCCGGGCGCGGGCGGTGTGCACGCCCCAGTACGCGTCGGCGGGGACGTCCCTGTCGCCCAGCAGGTCGTGTTCGCGGCGGGTGGTCATCGCAGGCTCCCCACGGTCAGTGCTTCAGCCAGTTTTCCGGTCACACGAAGGTTTTCCGGGCTTTCCATCGCGTCCACCCCGCACAGCTTCAGCGCCGCGGCGAGCACGGGCACCCGGGCCCGGTCCCCGCCGTCGGCGATCTTGAACGCGATCGCCGTGCCGTCCGGCAGCGCGGCGACCTGGACGGCTTCGAAGCCGTCCTTCGCGATCAGCCCGGGCACCGCGCGCATGACGGCGGTGACGTCGCGGCGGCTGCCGCCGACCAGTTCCGGGTGCCGCCGGATCCCGTCGGCGACCAGGGCATCCGGCGTGCCCGGCGCGGCCGTCGCGATCTTCGACACGGCCGTCGCGAGCCCGCGCAGCGTCGTCGCGAAGAGCGGCGCGCCACAGCCGTCGACGGCGACCCGCGCGATACCGCGGCCGGTCAGGTCCTCGACGGTGGCCGCGATCGCGCGCTGCAGCGGGTGGGCCGGGTCGAGGTAGCCCTCGGTGGCCCAGCCGTTCAGCTCGCAGGTCGCGAGCATCGCCGCGTGCTTGCCGGAACAGTTGTGCGCCAGGCGGCCCGGGGCGCGGCCGGTCGCGATCCAGCGGTCGCGCTCGACCGGGTCGAACGGGAAGTCCACGGGGTTGCCCAGACGGTCGGGGGACCGGCCGTCGAGGACTTCGAGAGCGGCGTCGAGGTGCATCGGTTCGCCCGAGTGGCTGGCCGCGGCGATCGCGAACCCGGCGGGGGACAGGCGCAGGCCGAGCCGCGCCATCGCCGTCGCCTGCAGCGGCTTCGCCGTCGACCGCGGGTACATCGCGGCGTCGACGTCGCCTGCCGCGAACAGCGTGGTGCCGTCGGGGGCGAGCACCACGGCCGAGCCGTGGTGGACGCCCTCGACCATGCCGTCGCGGACCAGTTCGGCCAGGGGTTCGTGGCTCACAGCCCGGCCTCGTCGAACTCGCGCATGTCGATCCGCTTGCGCACCGCGAACCAGCCGGCGACCAGGGCGACGACGATGGCGGGCAGCGCCAGCAGGGTGATCCGGCCGGTCTCGTCGAAGCCCATCAGGACGACGACGGCGGCGAGGAACACCAGCGTCGCGATCTCCGTGTAGGGCGAGAACGGCAGCCGGAACGCCGGCCGCTCGAGGCCGTCGCGCTTCGCCCGGCGCACGAACAGCAGGTGGCAGAGCACGATGATGGCCCAGGTGGCGAGGATGCCGATCGCGGCGAAGTTCAGCACGATGTCGAAGGCCTCCTTCGGCACCAGGTAGTTGAGCCCGACGCCGAGCACGCAGACGGCCGCGGTGAGCAGGATCCCGCCGTAGGGCACGTGGTTGCGGTTCATCACGCCGGTGAACTTCGGCGCCGAGCCCGCCACCGCCATCGACCGCAGGATGCGCCCGGTCGAGTACAGGCCGGAGTTCAGGCTGGACAGCGCCGCGGTGAGCACCACCAGGTTCATCACGCTGTCCGCCGCGGGCACGCCCAGGTACGAGAGCACGGTGACGAACGGGCTCTGGTCCTTGGTGTAGGAGCTCCACGGCAGCAGCATCGCCAGCAGCACGACCGAGCCGACGTAGAAGACCAGGATGCGCCACATGATGGAGTTGATCGCCTTCGGCATGATCTTCTCCGGGTTCTCGGTCTCGCCCGCGGCGACGCCGACCAGCTCGACCGAGGCGTAGGCGAACACCACGCCCTGCACGATCAGCACCATCGGCAGCAGCCCGGACGGGAAGATCCCGCCGTGGTCGGCGATCAGCTGCGGGCCACCCGCGACGCCGTCGATCGGCGTCTGCGTCACCAGCAGGAAGATGCCGATCACCATGAACAGCACGAGCGCGGCGACCTTGATGATCGCGAACCAGAACTCCATCTCGCCGAACAGCTTCACCGACACCATGTTCAGCGTCAGGACGACGGCGAGCGCGATCAGCGCGAGCACCCACTGCGGGATCGGCGAGAAGAACGACCAGAAGTGCGCGTACAGCGCGATCGCCGTGATGTCGGCGATGCCGGTGGTCGACCAGTTCAGGAAGTGCATCCAGCCGGCGACGTACGCGCCCTTCTCGCCCATGAACTCGCGGGCGTAGGAGACGAAGGCTCCACTGGAGGGCCGGTGCAGGATCAGTTCGCCGAGCGCGCGGACGACGAAGAAGGCGAAGAGCCCGCAGACGCCGTAGACGATCGCCAGCGCCGGCCCGGCCTGGGCGAGCCGCCCGCCCGCGCCGAGGAAGAGACCGGTGCCGATCGCCCCGCCGATGGCGATCATGTTCACGTGCCGGGACTTGAGGGCCTTGTGGTAGCCGGCGTCGCCCGCATCCGCGGTGGTGGCCGTGATGGTCTGTTCGGTCACTGGTCCCCGTTCACGATGCTGGTCAGAGTGGTTTCGACGTGCGTGAGGTGCGCCGTCATGGCTTCGACGGCGGCGGTCTCCGAGCCGTCGGCGATCGCGGTCACGATCTCCCGGTGCTCGATGTTCGACTGGCGGCGCCGGTCGCCGAGCTGGTTGAGGAAGGCGGACTGGCGGGCGAGCGCGTCCCGGATCTCCTCGATCACCTTCCCGAACACCGGGTTGCCCGAGGCCTGGGCGATGGTGATGTGGAAGAGCGAGTCGAGCGCGACCCAGGCCGTGTTGTCGGTCTCGGCGTCCATCCGGTCGAGGAGGTGGGCGAGCAGGTCGAGGTCGTCCTGGCTGCGGCGGACGGCCGCGTACCCGGCGACGGGGATCTCGACGTGCCGCCGCACCTCGATGAGATCGCGGGCCGAGTAGGGCCCGAAGGTGGGGTTCTCGGCCGGGCCGGTCGCGGTGACGAAGGTGCCCTTGCCGGTCTTCGACTCGGTCATGCCGAGCGCCTGCAGACCGCGGAGGGCCTCCCGGAGCACCGACCGGCTGACCTCGAACTCCCTGCTCAGGGCCGCTTCGGAGGGAAGCTTCTCGCCGACGGCGTACTCGCCGCGCTCGATCGAGGCACGCAGGTGGGCCAGCACGGCTTCCATGGCGCTCACCCGGCGAGGACCACCTTGTCCGGCTGTCTGGCTGTCAGACAGGTTCATGGCGGGAATGCTCGGTCCCGGTGCTCCCGGTGTCAACGCGAGAAGCGGCGTCTGTGGCTCAGCTCACCCTCCGCCGGCGTCCCCGCGTGACCGCCCGGCAGCGGCGCGTGTCGTGATCGTTTCCGCCGAAGAGGGGGCGAGTCGTGCCCGCCGGTGCGGGCTCCGGAGGCGCACAATCGAGCCCGGCGAGTGCGGGATAAGGTGGGAGACCCGGGCGCGCCGGTCCGCCTGACCTAGGGGAGGTTTTCGCTGGTGTCGAACGATTCCTTCGTCCACCTGCACGTCCACACCGAGTACTCGATGCTCGACGGTGCGGCGAAGATCGGTCCCCTCTTCGCGGAGGCGGCGCGCCTCGGCATGCCCGCGGTCGGCATGACCGACCACGGCAACATGTACGGCGGCGACGAGTTCTACCAGCAGTCGAAGAAGCACGGCCTCAAGCCGATCATCGGCATCGAGGCCTACATCGCCCCGGAGAGCCGGTTCCACAAGAAGCCGGTCTTCTGGGGCCAGTCGAACCAGCGCGGCTCCGACGAGCTGGGCGAGGGCGGCGACGTCTCGGGCGCCGGTGCCTACACCCACATGACGATGCTCGCGCAGAACGCCACCGGGCTGCGGAACCTCTTCAAGCTGTCCTCGCTGGCCAGCATGCAGGGCTACTACCGCAAGCCCCGGATGGACCGTGAGCTCATCTCGGAGAACAGCACCGGCATCATCGCCACCACCGGCTGCCCGTCGGGCGAGGTGCAGACCCGGCTGCGGCTGGGCCAGAAGGAAGCGGCGATCCAGGCCGCGTCCGACTACAAGGACATCTTCGGCGCGGACAACTTCTTCCTCGAGCTGATGGACCACGGCCTGCCGATCGAGCGGTCGGTCCGCGAGGGCCTGCTGGAGGTCGGCCGCCTGCTCGACCTCAAGCCGATCGCGACCAACGACTCGCACTACGTCGTCAAGGAGCAGGCCGACACGCACAGCGCGCTGCTGGCCGTCCAGTCGGGCAAGACGCTCAACGACCCGACCCGGTTCAAGTTCGACGGCAACGGCTACTACCTCAAGTCCGCCGCCGACATGCGCGAGTACTGGGACAAGGAGGTCCCGGGCGCGTCCGACAACACGCTGCTGATCGCCGAGCGCGTCGAGTCCTACGAAGACGTCTACTCGCACAAGGACCGGCTGCCGTTCTTCGAGGTGCCGGAGGGCTACGACCAGGGCGGCTGGCTGCGCGAAGAGGTCCAGCGCGGCCTCAAGTGGCGCTTCCCGGACGGCGTGCCGGACGAGTACTACAACGAGCGCATCGAGATCGAGCTCGACGTCATCATCGGGAAGGGCTTCCCGGCCTACTTCCTGATCGTCGCCGACCTCATCAGCTACGCCCGCAAGGTCGGCATCCGGGTCGGCCCCGGCCGTGGTTCGGCCGCCGGTTCGCTGGTCGCGTACGTCCTCGGTATCACCAACCTGGACCCGATCCCGCAGAAGCTGCTGTTCGAGCGGTTCCTGAACCCCGAGCGCGTCTCGATGCCCGACATCGACATCGACTTCGACGACCGCCGTCGCGGCGAGATGATCCGGTACGCGACCGACAAGTACGGCGCGGACAAGGTCGCCCAGGTCATCACCTTCGGCACGATCAAGACCAAGGCGGCGATCAAGGACAGCGCGCGGGTCCACTTCGGCCAGCCGGGGTACGCGATCGCGGACAAGATCTCCAAGGCGCTGCCGCCGCCGATCATGGCGAAGGACATCCCGCTCTCGGGCATCGTCGACTCGAAGCACGAGCGCTACGGCGAGGCCGCCGAGGTCCGCGCGCTCGTCGAGACCGACGAAGAGTGCAAGACGATCTTCGAGACCGCCCGCGGCCTCGAGGGCCTGATCCGCAACGCCGGCGTCCACGCCTGCGCGGTCATCATGTCCTGCGACCCGCTGACCGACGCGATCCCGCTGTGGCAGCGCGACGACGGCTCGATCATCACCGGCTGGGACTACCCGTCGTGCGAGGCCATCGGCCTGCTGAAGATGGACTTCCTCGGCCTGCGCAACCTCACCGTCATCGGTGACGCGATCGACAACATCAAGACCAACCGCGGGGTCGACATCGACCTCGACCGGCTCGGCATGGACGACCCGGAGACGTACAAGCTGCTGGCCCGCGGCGACACGCTCGGCGTGTTCCAGCTGGACGGCGGCCCCATGCGCGACCTGCTGCGGCGCATGGAGCCCACGGTGTTCGACGACATCGTCGCGGTCGGCGCGCTGTACCGCCCCGGCCCGATGGGCATGAACGCGCACAACGACTACGCCGACCGCAAGAACAACCGGCAGAAGGTCAAGCCGATCCACCCGGAGCTCGACGAGCCGCTGCGGGAGATCCTGGCCGACACCTACGGCCTGATCGTGTACCAAGAGCAGATCATGCACATCGGCCAGAAGGTGGCCGGGTACACGATGGGGCGCGCGGACGTGCTTCGCCGCGCGATGGGCAAGAAGAAGAAGGAAGTCCTCGACAAGGAGTACGAGGGCTTCGAGGCCGGCATGCGGGCCAGTGACCTGCGGCCCGGCGGCTTCTCGCCCGAGGCTATCAAGGCGCTCTGGGACACGATCCTCCCGTTCGCCGGGTACGCGTTCAACAAGAGCCACGCGGCCGCGTACGGCCTGATCTCGTACTGGACCGCCTACCTCAAGGCGAACTTCCGGGCCGAGTACATGGCCGCCCTGCTCACGTCGGTCGGCGACAACAAGGACAAGTCGGCGGTCTACCTGTCCGAGTGCCGCCGGCTCGGCATCAAGGTGCTGCCGCCGGACGTCAACGAATCGGCCCTGCGCTTCGCGGCCGTGGGGGAGGACATCCGCTTCGGCCTGGGTGCGGTCCGCAACGTCGGCGCGAACGTCGTCGAGTCGATCATCAAGACCCGCGAGGAGAAGGGCAAGTACGCCTCCTTCGTCGACTTCCTCGACAAGTCCGAGCTCGTGGCCTGCAACAAGCGGGTCATCGAGTCGCTGATCAAGGCGGGCGGGTTCGACTCCCTCGGCCACACGCGGCTGTCGATGATCCAGGTTCACGAGGACGCGGTCGAAGCCGTCGTCCCGCTCAAGCGCCAGGAGGCGATGGGCCAGTTTGACCTGTTCGGCTTCGGCGGGGACGACGAGGACGCGGTGGCCTCGTCACCGCTCGCCCACCTGAAGTTCGGTGAGGAGGAGTACCCGCGCAAGCAGCTGCTGGCCTACGAGCGCGAGATGCTCGGCCTGTACGTCTCGGCGCACCCGCTGGACGGCGCCGAGCGGATCCTGCGCAAGCACGCCCCGAAGCCGATCGCGAGCATCCTCAACGATCCGCCGAAGGAAGGTGAGCTGGTGATCTCCGGGCTGATCACCTCGCTCGAGCGGCGGGTCAACAAGAAGGGTGAGCCCTGGGCGATCTGCACGGTCGAGGACATGGACGCTTCGCTCGAGGTGCTGTTCTTCCCCAAGTCGTACGCGCTTTTCTCGGGTGAGCTGATCGAGGACAACGCGGTCCTGGTCAAGGGCCGGGTCAACTGGCGCGAAGACAAGATGTCGATCTTCGGCGGTGGCCTGGCCACGCTCGACCTGTCGGAGGTCGGCACCGGCAACGGCGACGACGAGCCGCCGCTGGTGCTGCTCGCGGCGGCGGAGAAGATCGACCAGTCGGTGGTGAGCGAGCTGCGGTCCACGCTGCTGGCGCACAAGGGCGAAACGATGGTCCACCTCAAGCTGGTGGGGCGGAACCAGACGGTGTTCGCCCTCCACGACTACCCGGTGAAGGTCAGCTCGATGCTGATCGGGGAGCTGAAGGGCATCCGCGGCATCACCGCCAGCACCTGATGGGGAGATCCGCGCGCGGGACAACGCGCGCGGATCCCGCCCTTTGTGTTTTGCTGGACACGATGACGTACGAACCCGATCCCCGCCGCTGGAAAGCGCTTGCCGTCTCCCTCACCGCCGGGTTCATGGGCCTGCTCGACGTCAGCATCGTCAACGTCGCCCTCCCGTCGATGCAGTCCGGGCTGCACGCGAGCAGCGGCGGGATCCGCTGGGTCGTCTCCGGCTACGCGCTGGCGTTCGGCCTGGTCCTGGTCACCGGCGGCCGCCTCGGCGACGCGTTCGGCCGCCGGAACATGTTCCTCGGCGCCCTCGCCGCGTTCGTCGTCACCAGCGCGCTGGCCGGCGCGGCCCCGAACGAGACGACGCTGGTGCTCGCCCGCCTCGCCCAGGGCCTGGCGGCCGGCATGCTCACCCCGCAGAACACCGGCCTGATCCAGGACCTCTTCCGCGGCGCCGAGCGCGGCCGCGCGTTCGGGATGTTCGGCGCGGTAGTCGGGATCTCGACGGCGGTCGGCCCGATCCTCGGCGGCTTCATCATCGCCGTCTTCGGGGCGCAGGACGGCTGGCGCTGGGTGTTCTACGTCAACGTCCCGATCGGCGTCCTCGCGTTCGTCCTGGCGCTGCGGATGCTGCCGCGCAGCGAGAAGAAGCAGCTCAAGATCTCCTCGGAGATCGACTTCGCCGGGATCGCGCTGCTCGCGGTCGCCGTCCTCGGCGTGCTGCTTCCGGTGGTCGAATCCGACTCCGGCGGCATCACGCGGCTGTGGTGGCTGTTCGTCGTCGCGCTCGTCTTCGGGGCCGCGTTCGTGCGCTGGGAGCACTCGGTCGTCCGGCGCGGCCGGTCGCCGCTGCTGGACACCCGGCTGTTCACCGGCACGCCGGGGTACGCCACCGGCGCGGCGATCGGCGCGCTCTACTTCTGCGGGTTCGCCGGGATCTGGCTGGTCTTCGCGATGTACTTCCAGCAGGGCCTCGGCTATTCGCCACTGCAGTCCGGCCTGTCCGTGACGCCGTTCGCGCTCGGCTCGGCGGTGTCCGCGGCCATCGCCGGGCGGCTGGTGCCCCGCTTCGGCAGGCGGCTCACCGTCACCGGGCTGGGCATGGTCGTGGTGGGGTTGCTGGTCGTCGCGCTGCTCGCCCGGCTGGTCCCGCCGTCGGCGTCCGGGTGGGCTTTCGCGCTGCCGCTGCTGTTCGCGGGGGTGGGCGGCGGGATGATGATCTCGCCGAACACGACGTTGACGCTGGAGTGCGTGCCGATCCGGCTGGCCGGTGTCGCCGGCGGCGCGCTGCAGACCGGGCAGCGGCTCGGCACGGCGATCGGCACCGCCCTGCTCGCCTCGGTGTACGGCGCGGTCGTCGGCGCCGGGCTCGGCTTCGCCCCGGCGCTCACCATCGCGCTCAGCTGCGCGGCCGTCCTGACGTGCGGGGCGCTGGCCCTGGCGATCGCCGAGCTCCGCGCGCGGCGCCACCGGGCTTCCGAAGCGGACCGCGAAGAGCGGGCGGCCGAGACATCGGCGGCGGACGTCCACCGGGGCTGAGACACTACTTTGGGCAAATTCGCGATGCTCCAAACGGGTGACGAGCACGGAAAGGCACTGGTGCTACGCAGAGCGACCGGGTAGATCTTATGGAGCCTTCACTGCGCGGCTTTAGCTACCGACAGTGGCAAATCGGTCGGCCACCCGGGGATGGGGTGACCGGCTTGAGCGATCGAAGCGTCCGGAGTTCGAGGGAATGGACACACTCGGTCACCTTCCATCCAGTGAGTGTCGGCGTCCGCGGGGGACCGCCCGGCGCTCACGGAAGGGTTGCCCATCGGTGACCGCCGGCGCGTGACGGCAGCGGGTGGGCCCGGGTGAGGGGGAACCGGGCCTGCCCGTCTTACTTCGTGTCACGCCTGCCGCTCCCGCCCTGATCATGCTGGGATGGTCGGCGTCCGTCCGAGGCCGACGCGGGGAGTCCCGATGACCGAGCAGCCGTTGCGCGCGCGGGTTTGGTACCGGCCGATGCGCTCCCGCGACCGGGGTGAGGGACACCGCGTCGCGACGCCGCTCGAGCTGCTCTTCGACTTGTGTTTCGTGGTCGCCGTCGGCCAGGCCGCCGCGTCGCTGCACCACGCGCTGGCCGAGGGGCACGCCGCGCACGGCGTGTCGTCGTTCGCGATGGTGTTCTTCGCGATCTGGTGGGGCTGGCTGAACTTCAGCTGGTTCGCCTCGGCCTTCGACACCGACGACGTCCCCTACCGGCTGGCCACGCTCGTGCAGATCGCCGGCGGGCTGACCATCGCGGCCGGGGTGAGCAGCGCGTTCGAGGGCGACTTCCGCGTGATCGTCGCCGGCTACGTCCTGATGCGGCTGTCGCTGGTCGGGCAGTGGCTGCGGGCGGCGCGCTCCGCGCCCGAGGCCAGGCCCGCCGCGCTGCGGTTCGCCGCCGGGATCGCGTTCTGCGAGGTGCTCTGGATCGCCCGGCTGTTCCTGCCGGCGTCGACCGCCGTCGTGACGTTCGTGGCCGTGGTGCTCTGCGAGCTCGCGGTGCCGGTGGTCGCCGAGCGCAGCGCGCGGACGACGTGGCACCCGCACCACATCGCCGAGCGGTACGGCCTGTTCACGCTGATCGTGCTCGGCGAGACGATCCTGAGCGCGACCAACGCGATCAAGGAGGGCGTGTCCGGCGGGGAGCACGTCGGGAGCCTCGTCGGCCTCGCGGCGGCCGGCCTGGTGCTCGTGTTCGCCATGTGGTGGCTGTACTTCGACCAGCCGGGCCACGCGCGGCTCGTCCGCCGCCCGAGCATGTTCACGTCGATGAGCTGGGGCTACGGCCACTACCTGATCTTCGCGTCCGCGGCGGCCGTCGGCGCGGGGCTCGAGATGGCGGTCGGGTACGACACGGGCACGCTCCACGGCATCGGCGGTGTCGCCGCGGCGCTGGCGACCACGGTCCCGGTCGCGGTCTTCCTGCTGAGCGTGTGGCTGCTGCACATCGGCCCGACCAACGAATGCCGCCCGATCGCCATCGGCTTCCCGGTGACCGCGGTGCTCGTCGTAACCGCGTCGTTCACGCCGGCGCCGATCCACGTCGCCGCCGGGCTCGCGGCGGCGCTCGTCGCACTGACGGTGGTCGCGACCCACGGGGCGCCAGCCGGGGGATCGGTGCAGGTCAGGGGCCTGGCGCGATAAAAGGTACCCCCCTGTGCAAGGGGGTTTCGGGGGCATGTAAAGTTCTCCAAGTCGCCAGGGAAACCGGGTGGCCGCCGGGAACACGAACCAAGCTCCCACGATCTCGTGGTAGAGTGGGTGATCCCGAACCAGGGTGGTATCCCTGGAACAAAGCTTGAAACAATAGCCGAAGACCAAGGCGCTTTGCGGCGCGGCGGTCCGAAGTGTGTTGCTTGAGAACTCAACAGTGTGCTAGTGAACTAAGCCAGTAGAGCTTATGTTTTGAAACCTCGTATGAGGTTCCTTTGAGAGCATTAATTTGCCTCGATTAAACTGTTCATTGTTGGAGAGTTTGATCCTGGCTCAGGACGAACGCTGGCGGCGTGCTTAACACATGCAAGTCGAACGCTGATCCGCTTTCGGGTGGTGATGAGTGGCGAACGGGTGAGTAACACGTGGGTAATCTGCCCTGCACTCTGGGATAAGCCTTGGAAACGGGGTCTAATACCGGATATCACAACTTCTCGCATGGGGGGTTGTTGAAAGTTCTGGCGGTGCAGGATGAACCCGCGGCCTATCAGCTTGTTGGTGGGGTAGTGGCCTACCAAGGCGACGACGGGTAGCCGGCCTGAGAGGGTGACCGGCCACACTGGGACTGAGACACGGCCCAGACTCCTACGGGAGGCAGCAGTGGGGAATATTGCACAATGGGCGAAAGCCTGATGCAGCGACGCCGCGTGAGGGATGACGGCCTTCGGGTTGTAAACCTCTTTCGCCAGGGACGAAGCGCAAGTGACGGTACCTGGATAAGAAGCACCGGCTAACTACGTGCCAGCAGCCGCGGTAATACGTAGGGTGCGAGCGTTGTCCGGATTTATTGGGCGTAAAGAGCTCGTAGGCGGTTTGTCGCGTCGGCCGTGAAATCTCCACGCTTAACGTGGAGCGTGCGGTCGATACGGGCAGACTTGAGTTCGGTAGGGGAGACTGGAATTCCTGGTGTAGCGGTGAAATGCGCAGATATCAGGAGGAACACCGGTGGCGAAGGCGGGTCTCTGGGCCGATACTGACGCTGAGGAGCGAAAGCGTGGGGAGCGAACAGGATTAGATACCCTGGTAGTCCACGCTGTAAACGGTGGGTGCTAGGTGTGGGCGACATCCACGTTGTCCGTGCCGTAGCTAACGCATTAAGCACCCCGCCTGGGGAGTACGGCCGCAAGGCTAAAACTCAAAGGAATTGACGGGGGCCCGCACAAGCGGCGGAGCATGTGGATTAATTCGATGCAACGCGAAGAACCTTACCTGGGCTTGACATGCGCCAGACATCCTCAGAGATGGGGCTTCCCTTGTGGTTGGTGTACAGGTGGTGCATGGCTGTCGTCAGCTCGTGTCGTGAGATGTTGGGTTAAGTCCCGCAACGAGCGCAACCCTTATCCTACGTTGCCAGCGCGTTATGGCGGGGACTCGTGGGAGACTGCCGGGGTCAACTCGGAGGAAGGTGGGGATGACGTCAAGTCATCATGCCCCTTATGTCCAGGGCTTCACACATGCTACAATGGCTGGTACAGAGGGCTGCGATACCGCGAGGTGGAGCGAATCCCTTAAAGCCGGTCTCAGTTCGGATCGCAGTCTGCAACTCGACTGCGTGAAGTCGGAGTCGCTAGTAATCGCAGATCAGCAACGCTGCGGTGAATACGTTCCCGGGCCTTGTACACACCGCCCGTCACGTCATGAAAGTCGGTAACACCCGAAGCCCATGGCCCAACCTCGTAAGGGGAGGGAGTGGTCGAAGGTGGGACTGGCGATTGGGACGAAGTCGTAACAAGGTAGCCGTACCGGAAGGTGCGGCTGGATCACCTCCTTTCTAAGGAGCACAACACATCCATCAGGCCGGGATACCCGGATCAACCTGGTGGGGTGGCTGGGACTCAAGTGCCGAATGTGTGCTTGTTCCGGTTGCTCAAGGAATCGTGGAACTACTGGTTATGGCTCACCGCGGTTGTGATACCGCCGGCTAGTACTGCGGAGCTTGCTTCGCGTGGAACCCCGGTCGTGGAGCTGGGTGGTGGGTTGTTCGCTGTGCACACTGTTGGGTCCTGAGGCAACACGCCTCAGGGCTTACACAGCCCTGAAACGTAGTTTGTTTCTGGTGTGGTGTTTGAGAACTGTAGAGTGGATGCGAGCATCTTTGTGGTCAAGTTGTTAAGGGCACATGGTGGATGTCTTGGCTTCAGGAGCCGATGAAGGACGTAGGAGGCTGCGATAAGCCTCGGGGAGCTGTCAACCGAGCTGTGATCCGAGGATTTCCGAATGGGGAAACCCAGCACCAGTGATGTGGTGTTACCCGCACCTGAATATATAGGGTGTGTGGAGGGAACGCGGGGAAGTGAAACATCTCAGTACCCGCAGGAAGAGAAAACAACCGTGATTCCGTGAGTAGTGGCGAGCGAAAGCGGAAGAGGCTAAACCGATTGCATGTGATACCTGTCAGGGGTTGTGTGGTCGGTGTTGTGGGACCCGCCTTGAGGAGACTGACATCTCTTCGGGTTGTTGTGCTGGTTAGTGGAACCGCTTGGGATGGCGGGCCGGAGTGGGTGAGAGCCCCGTACGCGAAAACCAGTTTCAAGGACCTTGGTGGTGTTCCCGAGTAGCAGCGAGCTCGTGGAATTTGCTGTGAATCTGCCGGGACCACCCGGTAAGCCTAAATACTTCCTGAAGACCGATAGCGGACTAGTACCGTGAGGGAAAGATGAAAAGTACCCCGGGAGGGGAGTGAAAGAGTACCTGAAACCGTGTGCCTACAAGCCGTCAGAGCCTGCTTTGTTGGGTGATGGCGTGCCTTTTGAAGAATGAGCCTGCGAGTTAGTGCTGCGTGGCGAGGTTAACCCGTGTGGGGTAGCCGTAGCGAAAGCGAGTCTGAATAGGGCGTCTGTAGTCGCGTGGTCTAGACCCGAAGCGGAGTGATCTACCCATGGCCAGGGTGAAGCGACGGTAAGACGTCGTGGAGGCCCGAACCCACTTAGGTTGAAAACTGAGGGGATGAGCTGTGGGTAGGGGTGAAAGGCCAATCAAACTCCGTGATAGCTGGTTCTCCCCGAAATGCATTTAGGTGCAGCGTCGTATGTTTCTCCACGGGGGTAGAGCTACTGGATGGTCTAGGGGCCTTACCGGGTTACCGAAATCAACCAAACTCCGAATACCGTGGTGTTAGAGTACGGCAGTGAGACGGCGGGGGATAAGCTTCGTCGTCGAGAGGGAAACAGCCCAGAACACCAGCTAAGGCCCCTAAGTGTGTGCTCAGTGGGAAAGGATGTGGGATTGCCCAGACAACCAGGAGGTTGGCTTAGAAGCAGCCACCCTTGAAAGAGTGCGTAATAGCTCACTGGTCAAGTGGTCCTGCGCCGACAATGTAGCGGGGCTTAAGCACACCGCCGAAGCTGTGTCATTCATGCAATACATCGGCTTGGACTCTTGAAGTCCTTGTCTAGTGGTGTGGATGGGTAGGGGAGCGTCCTGCATCCGGGGAAGCGGCGGCGGAAGCCAGTCGTGGAGGGTGTGGGAGTGAGAATGCAGGCATGAGTAGCGAATGCAGAGTGAGAAACTCTGCCGCCGGATGACCAAGGGTTCCTGGGCCAGGCTAATCCGCCCAGGGTAAGTCGGGACCTAAGGCGAGGCCGACAGGCGTAGTCGATGGACAACGGGTTGATATTCCCGTACCCGAGCATGTGCGCCCATGACGAGGCGTTTGATACTAACCACCCAAAGCCATGAGCTGAAGTCTTCGGATGGAGGTTTGTGTGTGGAGCGTGGGATCTGATTTCGTAGTAGTCAAGCGATGGGGTGACGCAGGAAGGTAGCTCCGCCAGGCGATGGTTGTCCTGGTGTAAGCGTGTAGGCCGGAACATAGGCAAATCCGTGTTTCATGAGGCTGAGACGTGATGCGTAGCCGTTTGAGGTGAAGTAGAGTGATCCTATGCTGCCGAGAAAAGCCTCTAGTGAGTGCATGCACGGCCCGTACCCCAAACCAACACAGGTGGTCAGGTAGAGAATACCAAGGCGATCGGGTGAACTGTGGTTAAGGAACTCGGCAAAATGCCCCCGTAACTTCGGGAGAAGGGGGGCCAAACATCCTGAAGTCCTTTACGGGCTAGGGGTGGGTGGCCGCAGAGACCAGCGGAAAGCGACTGTTTACTAAAAACACAGGTCCATGCGAAGTCGCAAGACGATGTATATGGACTGACGCCTGCCCGGTGCTGGAACGTTAAGAGGACCGGTTAATCCCTTCGGGGGTGAAGCTGAGAATTTAAGCGCCAGTAAACGGCGGTGGTAACTATAACCATCCTAAGGTAGCGAAATTCCTTGTCGGGTAAGTTCCGACCTGCACGAATGGCGTAACGACTTTCCGGCTGTCTCAACCACAGGCCCGGCGAAATTGCACTACGAGTAAAGATGCTCGTTACGCGCGGCAGGACGGAAAGACCCCGGGACCTTTACTATAGTTTGGTATTGGTTTTCGGTTCGGCTTGTGTAGGATAGGTGGGAGACTGTGAAGCGGCAACGCTAGTTGTTGTGGAGTCGTTGTTGAAATACCACTCTGGTCGAATTGGGAATCTGAACCTCGGGCCATGATCTGGTTCAGGGACAGTGCCTGATGGGTAGTTTAACTGGGGCGGTTGCCTCCTAAAGAGTAACGGAGGCGCCCAAAGGTTCCCTCAGCCTGGTTGGCAATCAGGTGTTGAGTGCAAGTGCACAAGGGAGCTTGACTGTGAGACAGACATGTCGAGCAGGGACGAAAGTCGGGACTAGTGATCCGGCACCTCCTGGTGGAAGGGGTGTCGCTCAACGGATAAAAGGTACCCCGGGGATAACAGGCTGATCTTGCCCAAGAGTCCATATCGACGGCATGGTTTGGCACCTCGATGTCGGCTCGTCGCATCCTGGGGCCGGAGTAGGTCCCAAGGGTTGGGCTGTTCGCCCATTAAAGCGGCACGCGAGCTGGGTTTAGAACGTCGTGAGACAGTTCGGTCCCTATCCGCCGCGCGCGTAGGATACTTGAGGAAGGCTGTCCCTAGTACGAGAGGACCGGGACGGACGAACCTCTGGTGTGCCAGTTGTTCTGCCAAGGGCATGGCTGGTTGGCCACGTTCGGAAGGGATAACCGCTGAAGGCATCTAAGCGGGAAGCCTGTTCCAAGATGAGGTATCCCACCCCTTTGTGGGTTAAGGCCCCCAACAGACCATTGGGTTGATAGGCCAGAAATGGAAGCACAGTAATGTGTTGTCGAGTTGACTGGTACTAATAGGCCGAGGACTTGCCTACGAAGATGTTGCGCATCCACTCTACGGTTCTGAAACACCACCCCAGAGGGTGTGTTGTTTCGGAGTGTTTCGGTGGTTTTAGCGTCAGGGAAACGCCCGGTCCCATTCCGAACCCGGAAGCTAAGCCTGACAGCGCCGATGGTACTGCAACCGAAGGGTTGTGGGAGAGTAGGACACCGCCGAACTTATTTTGGAGAAAGGGCCTGGGCCCGGTCGAGACGTAAGTCTCCCGGCCCAGGCCCTTTCTGCATTCCCACGTTCGGGTATGCGAGTCGGGGCGGTCCTGGCGGCGAGTTCCGCCGTCAATCACGCGAGTCCCGGCCCCAGTCACGCGAATCCCGCCCCGGGTCACGCTGACGCGGGCCCAGGCCGGCACAGTGTCGTCCCTCCCATCACGCGTGATGGCTCCCGGATCACACGTGATGCCTCCTGTCGCTCGCGTGCGGTGTGAGCCGGCCCGGAACTCACGTGATCAGAACCGCAACTCGCGTGATTGAGGCCGGAACTCACGTGATTGAAGGGGCATCTCGCGTGATTGGAGGGTCGACTCGTGGGCCTGGCGGGGCGGTTTGGGTGTTCGAAAGGGGCTGGGCAAGAAGAAGGGGGTCAGGAGCGAAGCTCCTGACCCCCGATGGACGGGACGAGTGGTTACTTGATGGCCGAGCCGGCCTGCCAGTCCGCCCAGGACTTCGTCCAGTCGCCGTACAGGTCCCACACCGGGAGCTGCGGGCCACCGGAGTTGGTGACCTCCACGACGTCGCCCAGGCCCATGTTCTGGAAGAACCACTGGGCGTTCGCGTCGTTCAGGTTGATGCACCCGTGCGACACGTTCGAACTGCCCTGCTGGCCCACGCTGTTCGGGTTCTCGTGGACGAACTCGCCGTCGTTGGAAATCCGCTCCGAAAACTTCTCGTTCGAGCGGTAGGCCTTCGGGTCAGGCGGGCAGACGCCGTAGGTGCACGAGTCCATCGTGTAGTTCGCCTGTTTGTCCGAAATGACGTGCGCGCCCAGATGTGTCGGCGTCGCGTCCTTGCCCATCGAGATCGGCATCGACTTGACCATGGCGCCGTTGTGGAAGATCTGCATCTGCTCGCTGTTCCCGTCCGCCTTCGCGATCCAGGAATCGTGCACCTTGTACGTCTCGGTCCGGTCCTCGGCGCCGAAGACGCCGCCGCCGAAGTCGACGCCGTAGATCTTCGCCGTCACCTTCAGGGTCGTGCCGGCCTTCCAGTACTCCTTGGGCCGGTAGTGGACGTTCGAGTCGTCGATCCAGTACCAGCTGCCGTCCTGCTTCGGCGTCGACTCGACCGTGAGGGCCTTCTCGACCGCCGCCTTGTTCTTGACGGCGACCTTGCCGAAGCTGAACACGATGGGCTGCCCCACGCCGACGCCCGTGCTCGCCACCGCGGACGGCGCCGGGATCAGGTTGGCGTTCGCCTGCTTCTTCGGCGCGATCGTGCTGATCTGGTTGTCCTGCTCGATCGGCTGCCCGTTGGCGCCCTGGGCGTGCGCGACGATCTTGTACGTCGCGCCGTAGCCGAGTGGCTCGCTCGACGTCCAGCTCGACCCGTCGCTCGCGAGCTTGCCGGCGACCGTCTTCCCCTTGCCGGTGTTGGTCACCGTGACGTCGAGGAGCTTCCCGTTGGCCGCCTTGACGACGATCGGCGTCGCGGGGTTCACACCCGTGCCGCCCGCGGGATCGAACGTCACCGCGACCGGTGTCGCGGACGGCGAGGCGGACCCCGACTCCGGTGCCCCGCCGGCGGGCGAACCACCGTCGTCACCGGACGAGCAGGCGGAAAGCAGCAGTGCTCCGGCGAGGATTCCGGCCACCGAAAGTAAAATCTTCTTGGGGAGCATATTGTCTCTTTTTGGGGAATTGGGATCGGCGGGCATTCGTCATCAAAACTACGCGATAGCGATGACGTCCTTACCGGCGGATCGGTGCATCGGCGTGACGCGGATCACGTCATGACGAGCCCCGGGGCGCCGTACAGCCCCGGCCCGCTCACGGAAAGCTCGTCGAGGTACTCCCGCGCCGCCGTGTACGCCTGTTCAGCCAGTGCTTCCGTGTGCCCGAAATCGAGGGGGTTCACACGCACCGGCGCCGGTCCCGGCAGGTACAGCACCGGCGCCTGCGCGGCGGCCAGGGGCGCTTCCAGCACGGCCTGGTTCCGCATGCTGATCATCGCGGTGAACATCATCACCTCGGCGAACGTCCGCGGCGCGCCCGGCAGCTTCCCGGGGAACGCGCAGTCGAGCACCACCAGCGACTTCGCGCCCATGGCGAGCGCCTGCCGCATCGGCACGTTCGCGACGAGCCCGCCGTCGTACAGCAGCTTTCCCTCGTGCTCCACCGGCGGGAAGATCCCCGGGATCGCGCAGCTGGCCAGGAGCGGCTCGAGCAGGCGCCCGGACCGGATCAGCAGCGGCTCGGCCGTTTCCACCTGCGTCGTGACGACGCCGAGCGGCAGCGCGAGGTCCTCGAAGCGGGTCTCAGCGCCGAGGTGGTCGGCGATGATCCTCGCCAGGCCGGTGTTGGGGAACAGGTGCGTCTTGCTCTGCGTCAGCGTCCGCACGCGGCTCAGCACACCGCCGGGGAACGCCTCGTCGCGCGTCATGTGCGCCCAGATGCCGTGCAGCCGCGCGAGCGCGTCGCCGCCGGACAGGGCCAGCACGGCCGCGTTGAGCGAGCCGACCGACGTGCCCGTCACGAGGTCCGGCGAAAGCCCGGCCTCGGTCAGGGCGCGCAGCATGCCGACCTGCATGGCGCCGAGGCTGCCGCCTCCGCCGAGGACGAAGCCGACCGGCCGGGGGAGATCCGCGAGACTCATAGCGCCGAATGTAGTAAGTCCGCAGGTCGGGCGCCTGTCAGGGCACGCGTTCGGGCTCACGCCCGGGCCCGGGCCCGGCGAGAGCCTTGCGCTTCTTGAGCCGCAGCAGGAAGAATACGCCGGTCGCGGCGAGCAGGCCGACCGCGACCAAGCCGCCCGTGTTGAGGGCGCCTTCGATGCGCTTGGCGGCTTCGCCCAGCGCGGCGCCGATGCCGATGTGGACCAGCGACCAGCAGAACGCGCCCGCCGCGGCGGCCGGCAGGAACTTGCGGAACGGGAGGCCGGCCGTGCCTGCCGCGGCCGGGGTGAGTGTCCGGATCACCGGCAGGAACCGGGCGAAGAACACCGCCCAGGCGCCGCGACGTTCGAGGACCGCGGTGGCCTTGTCCCAGCCGTCGAGGCCGTACTTGCGGATCAGCTTCGTCTCACGCAGCCGCGGCCCGAAGCGGCGGCCGATGAGATAGCCGAGCGCGTCGCCCGCCGTCGCGCAGAGGGTCACGACCGTCCACAGCACCAGGAATCGCGGGACGGTGTTCGCCGTCGTCGCGGCGATGAGCAGCCCGGATTCGCCCGGGGCCACGAAACCCAGCCCGATCGTGCATTCGGCGAACACCAGGCCGCCGGTCGCCGCGACGAGCCCCGGTTCCGGGAGTCCTTGCAACCAGGTGAGAAGGTCCGAAACCAGGGCCATGCGGCCCACTTTACCGATCCTTTAAGGATGGTGGAGTGACCTGGGTCACCGCGCCAGCAGCGACGCGGCTTCCTGGGCGGCGGGACCTTCGGTCGCGAGGTGCCGCAGGTTTTCCGGGAGGATCTCGCCGCGGTGGGCCTTCGTCTGGGCGTACAGACGTCCGGCGCGGTACGACGACCGGACCAGTGGTCCGGCCATGACCCCGGCGAAGCCCATCGCCTCCGCCGCCTTCGAGTGTTCGACGAATTCCTCCGGCTTGGCCCACCGGTCCACCGGGTGGTGCCGCGGCGAAGGCCGCAAGTACTGCGTAATCGTCAAGATCTCGCACCCGGCATTGACCAGGTCCCGCATCGCCGGAGCCACCTCATCGGGCGTCTCACCCATGCCCAGGATCAGATTCGACTTCGTCACCAAACCGGCCGCACGCGCCGCGGTGATCACTTCCAGAGACCGCGCGTAACGGAAACCGGGGCGGATCCGCTTGAAAATCCGCGGAACTGTTTCCACGTTGTGCGCAAGAACCTCCGGCCGCGACCCGAAAACCTCAGCCAGCTGCGCGGGATCGGCGTTGAAGTCCGGAATCAACAACTCCACACCCGTACCCGGGTTCAACGCATGAATCTGCCGGACAGTTTCCGCATACAGCCACGCCCCACCATCAGGCAGGTCATCCCGCGCCACACCGGTCACCGTCGAATACCGCAAACCCATCGCCTGCACCGACTCCGCGACCTTCCGCGGCTCGGAAGTGTCCAGAGCCGCCGGTTTCCCGGTGTCGATCTGGCAGAAGTCACACCGGCGGGTGCACTGGTCACCGCCGATCAGGAACGTGGCCTCACGGTCTTCCCAGCATTCGTAAATGTTGGGACAACCGGCTTCTTCGCACACCGTGTGGAGTCCTTCGCGGCGCACGAGACCCTTGAGCTCGGTGAACTCCGGCCCCATCCGCACCCGCGTCTTGATCCACGGCGGCTTCTTCTCGATCGGCGTCTCACTGTTGCGAACCTCGAGACGCAGCAGCTTCCGGCCTTCAGGCGCAGCACTCACGGCTTCAACCGTACGCCCGTCCGGGCTACGCGGGATCGGGGGTGATGCCGGTCAGCTTCGCGGTGACGTCCCACAGGCCCGCCCCCAGCGACTCGCTGCGCGCGGCGGGCAGCGGGCGCGTTTTGACCGGGCTGCCGCGCAACCCGCCGAGGCCGCCGGGGACGACGTAGTCGCCGCCCGCGACGTCGTCCGCGGTGGCCGCGTACAGCTGCGGCAGCGCGCCCTGGCGGACGTTCTGGGCGAACAGGGCCTCGCCGATCCGGTGGCCGCCGGCGATGACCGAGCGGAGGACCGGGTTGGTGTACGACCGCGCCATGCCGCCGCCGAGGCCGGTCGCGGTATACCCGGGGTGCGCGGCGACGCTGAGGACGTCGTCGCCCGCCGCACGCAGCCGCCGGTCGAGTTCGACGGCGAACACCTGGTTGGCGAGCTTCGACTGCCCGTACGCCGTGGCCGGGTTGTAGCGGCGGTGCTCGCTGTTGGGGTCTTCGAGGTCGATCCGGGCGCCGGTGGCGGCGATGCTCGACAGCGAGACGACGCGGGCGTGCTGTCCGCCGCGCAGGGCGGGCAGCAGCAGCCAGGTCAGCGCCGCGTGCCCGAGGTGGTTGGTGCCGAACTGCAGCTCGAATCCGTCGGCGGTGCGGCCGCGGGCGGTCGCCATCACGCCGGCGTTGTTGACCAGCGCGTCCAGCGCGTCGCCGGTGAGTTCCCGCACCGACACGGCCGCCGCGCGCACCGACGCGAGCTCGCTCAGGTCCAGCGGGATGAGCTCGGGTGCGGCGCCCGCGGCGGCTGCGCGGACCTGGTCGAGGGCTTTCGCGCCGCGTTCGGCGGAGCGGCAGGCGAGGAGCACGCGGGCCCCCTTGCCCGCGAGCACTTCGGCGGTACGCAGGCCCAGACCGGAGTTCGCCCCGGTGACCAGGACGGTCCGGCCGGTCTGGCCGGCGATGTCGGCTTCGCTCCAACGCGTCATGCGCTTACCTAACCCCTCCATCCATGCCCCCGCCACCGCCCTCAACGGAGACGCTTCGCGTCGCAGTGCCAATCAAGCACTGGGCGCGAGCAGCCGCCGCAGATGTCCCATCACCGGACGGCGACGGACGGGTTCGCGGCTCGTGCGCAGCAGCGCTTCGAGGGCGTGGCCCACCTTGACGATCTCTTCGGCCGGTTCGCGCGGGTCGGCCAGCCCGGCCGTGACGGCGAGCATCCGCAGCTCGCCTTCGTGCATCCGGCGCAGCGACGCGTGCCGCTCGCGGGCGCCGTCGAGGACCGCACGCAGGTCCGCGTGCTCGTCGACGGCGGCGCGCCAAGCGCGGGTGACGGCGTCGACGTGGTCGCCGAGGCCGTCGGCGTCGTCCGGGTCGATGACCTCGGTGCGCAGGCGTCCGCTCAGCGTGCGTGTCCACTGGTACTGCAAGGCGGTGAGGAGGTTCTCCTCGGTGCCGAAGTGCTCTTCGGCACCGGGCACCTCTTCGAGCGGCAGTGGCACGCCCGGGTTCCGTGCGGCCAGGCGCACGGCGGCTTCGAGGATTTCCTGACGTCGGTAGAAGTCGGTCCAGCTCATCGTGGGGCTCCCCTTCCGTGGTCCGGGTCATACTGCGGGTTTGCGGCATACTCCCGGTACGGACCTGACACGGCGAACATACCATGGGTATGGAGAGATGCTCCGGGCGTAAGGTTGTGAAGGTGGCGACAATGAGGTCCAGACGACTCGACTACTCCGAGTCGACCCGGTCCGCGCTGGTCGACAGCGCGGTCGAACTGTTCACCAAACGCGGTTACGCGGGTACCTCGCTCGACGAGATCGCCAAACGCGCCCGGGTGACCAAAGGCGCGCTGTACCACCACTTCAGCGGCAAGCAGGCGTTGTTCGAAGCCGCGTTCGAGCAGGTCGAAAGCCTCGTCTACGACCGGCTCGACAAGATCATGACCGGCGAGGGCACGCCGTGGGAACGGGCGCTCGGCGGGCTCAACGCGTTCATCCGCTCCTGCCTCGACCCCGCCTACCAGCGGATTGCCATCCACGAGGCGCCGGTGGTGATGGGCTGGGAACGCTGGCGCGAGGCCGAGGAGCGGTGCAGCTTCGGGCTCGTGCGCTCCGGCCTGCAGTCGCTGATCGACGCGGGGGAGGTCGAGCCGGTCCCGGTGGAGGTCACCGCCCGGCTGCTGTTCGGCGCGTTGTCGAGCGCGGCGACCGAAATCGCCAGTTCGCCCGACCCGAAGAAGGTCGGCGCCGAGATCGAGGACGTGATCGTCCGCATGCTGGTACGGCTGCGGCGCACCGAGCCCGATGTCTCTATAGGCTGATCTTCGTGGACTTGAGGATCTTCACCGAGCCCCAGCAAGGGGCCAGCTACGACGACCTGCTGCGTGTCGCGAAGGCGACCGAAGCCGCCGGGTACGACGCCTTCTTCCGCAGCGACCACTACCTGAAGATGGGCTCGGCCGACGGCCTGCCCGGCCCGACCGACGCTTGGATCACCCTCGCCGGCCTGGCCCGCGAGACCAGCCGGATCCGGCTCGGCACGCTCGTCACCGCGGCGACGTTCCGGCACCCGGGCCCGCTGGCCATCTCCGTGGCGCAGGTCGACCAGATGTCCGGCGGCCGCGTCGAGTTCGGCCTCGGCTCCGGCTGGTACGACGCCGAGCACGAGGCGTACGGCCTGACGCTGCCGCCGCTGAAGGAACGCTTCGACCGCTACGCCGAGCAGCTCGAGATCGTCACCGGGCTGTGGAAGACGCCGGTAGGCTCGACGTACTCCTTCAAGGGCGAGTACTACACGCTTTCGGAGTCGCCGGCGCTGCCGAAGCCGGCGCAGCACCCGGCGCCGCCGGTGATCATCGGCGGCGGGGGCAAGAAGCGCACCCCGGCGCTGGCCGCGCGGTTCGCCGACGAGTTCAACCTGCCCTTCGCGGACGCCGACAGCGCGGCCGCGCAGTTCGCCCGGGTCGAGGCGGCGGCGGAGGAGATCGGCCGCGACCCGAAGGAGATCCTGCGCTCGGTGGCGCTGGTCATCGGCGTCGGCCGCTCCGACGCGGAGGTCGCGCAGCGGGCTTCGGTGATCGGGCGTGACGTCGACGAGCTGCGGGCGAACGGCCTGGCCGGGACACCCGCCGAGGTCGTCGACCGGATCGGGCAATGGCGGGAGAAGACCGGGATCACGCGGGTCTACCTGCAGCTGCTGGACCTCTCGGACCTCGACCAGCTCGAGCTCATCGCCGCCGAGGTCGCACCGCAGCTGGACTGAGCAGCCCCGTTTTCCACGCTACGGGAACGGTCCGACAGTTCCGGAGCACGAAAGCCGTGAATGGCACATTGAGGGACTTAGAGTCCCTCAATGTGCCATTCACGGACTTCAGTTCTGGAGGGCGAAGGTGACGCCTGCGGCCTGCGGGGCCTCGGGGCGGGTGAGCCAGCGGTCCTCGCTCACCGGGAGTTCGCCCTCGAGGGCCGCCAGGACCGCGTCGCGGGCCAGGGGCAGGACCGCTTCGACCGTGACGTCCCGCTGCAGCTCGTAGGACAGCGACGTCACGCCCGCGTCGCGGATGCCGCACGGGACGATGGTGTCGAACGCCTTCAGGTCCGCGTTGCAGTTCAGCTCGAAGCCGTGCATCGTCACGCCGCGCTGGACGCGGATGCCGATCGCCGCGATCTTGCGCTCGATGCCGCGGTCGTCGGCCGGGATCCACACCCCGCTGCGGCCTTCCACGCGGCCGCTCGTCACGCCCAGCTGGTCGCACACGTGGATCAGCGCTTCCTCCAGCCGCCGCACGTAGTGCACGACGTCGATCGGGTCGCCGAGCTTCACGATCGGGTAGCCGACCAGCTGGCCGGGACCGTGCCAGGTGATCTTGCCGCCGCGGTCGACGTCGATCACCGGGGTGCCGTCCACCGGCCGGTCGGCGGCCTCGGTGCGCTTGCCCGCGGTGTACACCGACGGGTGCTGCAGCAGGAGCATGGTGTCCGGCGCGGTGCCGTCGGCGCGGGCGGCGAGGTGACGCCGCTGCAGCTCCCAGGCTTCGGTGTAGTCGATCGTGCCGAGTTCGCGGACGTCGACGGGCTCGGTGCCGGCGCGGCAGGAGGTCAGGGAAGAACTCACCCGTCGAGGCTACGCCCGTCACCCGGCGGAAGCAGCCGCAAGGCGCACGCTGAGAGCAGCCCGACACCGGTCACGGCCAGCACTGCTCCGATCGTGTCGGTGACCCAGTGGACCCCGAGCACGACCCGGCAGGCGGCGGACAGCACGACCGCGACGGCGACCGCCACCGCGACGCGGCGGACCAGCCGCGGCCACAGCCACGCGCACAGCAGGAGCAAGACGAACCCCGTGCTGGCCACCGACACGACGTGCCCGCTCGGGTAGCTCAGGTCCGGGTAGTCACGAGGGCGTTCCCGCAGGAAGATCGGCTTGAACACCAGGCTCGTCAGCCGGCACAGCAGCAGCACGGCGGCCAGCCGGACGCACAGGCCGAAGTGCTCCCGGTGACGCAGCGCCAGCGCGAGCAGCGCGAAGCCGAGGATGTAGGGGAGCACCGGGCCGAGGACGTCGCTGCCGGCCTGCGCGACCCGGCCGAGCGGCTCGGCGTACACGCCGTGAAGCACTTTCGAGACCGCGACGTCGAGAGCCAGCGGCTGCCGCGCGACGCTCAGGCCGAGCAGGACGAACGCGGCGGAGAACACCGCGCCGACGACGAGCCAGCGCTGCAGCCGGACACTCATGCCGCGGCGAGCGCGCTGTCCAGGGTCCGGTGCCGGAACTGGTAGCCGGACCGTTCCAGTGCCGCCGGCACGGCCCGCACGCTGAACAGCGCCATCTCCTCGGCAGCCTGGCCGAGCACAGCCTTCAGCGCGATCCCGGGCACCCACCACGGCGCGGGCCGGTGTACCGCCCGGCCGACGGCGCGGGTGAACTCGGCGTTCGTCACCGCGGCCGGGCCGGTCAGGTTCACCGGGCCGGAGACATCGTTGTGCGTCAGGACGTGGACGATCGCGCCGACCTCGTCCTCGAGGGCGATCCACGGCATGTACTGGCGGCCGTTGCCGAGCCGCCCGCCGAGGGCCAGCCGGAAGAGCGGACGCAGGGTGGCGTACAACCCGCCCCGCGCCGAAAGCACCAGCCCGCTCCGAAGCTTCACGACACGCGCGTCTCCGGCTGCCGCCGTCGCGGCTTCCCAGGCTTCGCACAACTCGGGGAGGAAACCCCGGCCCCGCGGCGCCGACTCGTCCACAATGGATGATCCGGCGTCGCCGTAGTAGGTCACCCCGGACGCGTTGACGAGCACCCCGACGCTGTGCTCGGCGACGGCTTCGGCGAGCACCTCGGTCGGCTCGACCCGGCTGTCGGTGAGCTGCTGCTTGCGCATCGCGCTCCACCGGCCGGGGAACAGCGGCTTGCCGCCCAGGTTGACGACGGCGTCCACGCCCTCGAACGCGCCGCTCGCGATGGTGCCCGACGGCGGATCCCACCGGAACTCGCCGCCTTCGCGCGCTTCACGCCGCACCAGCCGGCGGACCTCGTGGCCGTCGCGACGCAGGCGTTCGCCCAGCGCCGACCCGATCAAGCCGCTCGCCCCGGCGATCAGTACTCGCATGCTTCGATCGTGGCCCATCAGGGTCGCGGGCGCACGCCCAGGTCCCGCGCGAAAGCGGGGACGTCGGACAGGATCGCCAGGCCGAACTCGTCGTGGTGCTCCGCGAACCAGGTCATCGCCGCCTGCTCCCGGATGCGCCGAAGGCCACCACCAGGGTGACCCGGTGGTGGCCTTCAGCGGCGTTCAGCGGCTCAGAGGCCGAGCTCGCTCTCGAAGTTGCCCTCTTCCAGACGCTGCTTGATCGTCGTCAGGAAGCGGCCCGCGTCGGCCCCGTCCACCAGGCGGTGGTCGTAGGTCAGCGGCAGGTACGCCATCGACCGGACGGCGATCGTGTCGTTGCCGTCGGCGTCCGCGACCACGACCGGGCGCTTGACGACCGCGCCCGTGCCGAGGATGCCCGACTGCGGCTGCACGATGATCGGCGTGTCGAACAGCGCGCCGACGCTGCCGATGTTCGTGATCGAGAAGGTGCCACCGGACAGCTCGTCCGGCTTGATCTGGCCCGCCCGCGCGCGGCCCGCCAGGTCGGCGATCCGGTGCGCGAGACCGGCCAGGCTCAGCTCGCCCGCGTCGTGGATCACGACCGAGAGCAGGCCGCGCTCGGTGTCCACCGCGATGCCCAGGTGCACGGCGCCGTGGTAGGTGATCTCCTTCGTGTCCTCGTTGTAGGACGCGTTGACGTTCGGGTGCTGCTTGAGCGCCTCGACCGTGGCCTTCGCGAAGAACGGCAGGAACGTCAGGTTGACGCCCTCGCGCTCCTTGAAGCCCGCCTTCGCCCGCTGGCGCAGCTTGGCGATCTTCGTGACGTCGACCTCCTGGACCTGCGTGAGCTGCGCGGCGATCTGCAGCGACTCGCGGGTCTTGGTGGCCGTGATCTGACGGATCCGGCTGGCCTTCTGCACGGTGCCGCGCAGCGCGGCGAGCTCCGGCGACACCGCGGGCGCGGGACGCGCGGCGGGCGCCGACGGGGCGGCAGCCGCGGCCGGAGCGGCAGCAGCCGGCGCCGGTGCGGCGGCGGCCTTCTGCTTCTCCTCGGCCGCGGCCAGGACGTCCTGCTTGCGGATCCGGCCGCCGACGCCGCTGCCGGTCAGCGACGCGAGGTCGATGCCGTGCTCCGACGCCAGCTTGCGGACCAGCGGCGTGACGTACGGGCCGTCCGCCGAACCGTCCTTCGCCTCGGCGGCCGGAGCCGCCTCGGCCGCCTTCGCCGCGGGCGCGGCCTGCGGCTCGGGCTTCGGTTCCGGCTTGGGCTTGGCCTCCTGGACCGGCTCGGGCTTCGGCTCCGGCTTGGGTTCCGGCTCCGGCTCGGGCTTGGACTCCGCCTTCGGCGCCGCGTTCGCGTCACCGATCACGGCCAGGACGCCGCCGACCTCGACGGTCTCGTCCTCGCCCGCGCGGATCTCCAGGACCGTGCCCGCCACCGGCGACGGCACCTCGGTGTCGACCTTGTCGGTGGAGATCTCGAGCAGCGGCTCGTCGACCTCGACCGAGTCGCCGACCTGCTTCAGCCAGCGCGTGACGGTGCCCTCGGTGACGCTCTCGCCCAGTTCGGGCAGCTTCACCTCGGTGCCTTCGCCGCCCGCGGCCGGCGCGGTGTCCGGCTTGCTCGGCGCGCTCTCCTCGGCGGCCTGAGCCTGCGGCTCGGGTTCCGGCTCCGGTTCGGGTTCGGACTTCTGCTCTTCCTGCGCGGGGGCTGTGTCGGATTCGGACTCGGGGACGCCGCCGGACCCGTCGTCGATGACGGCGAGCTCGCCGCCGACCTCGACGGTCTCGTCCTCCTGGGCGCTGATCTTCACGACCGTGCCCGCCACCGGGGAGGGGACCTCGGTGTCGACCTTGTCGGTCGAGATCTCGAGCAACGGCTCGTCGACCTCGACGGTGTCGCCCTCCTGCTTAAGCCACCGGGTGACGGTGCCTTCGGTGACGCTCTCCCCGAGCTCCGGCAATGTGACGGAGTAGGCCATCGTTCGCTGACTCCTCTTCCAAGTTCTGCGTGGTCTGGATTCTGCTGGTGGGACGTCAGCTGTGCACGTGCAGCGGCTTCCCCGCGAGGGCGAGGAACGCTTCACCGAGGGCCTCGGTCTGGGTGGGGTGGGCGTGGATGAGCGGCGCGACGTCTTCGGGGAAAGCTTCCCAGCTGTAGATCAGCTGCGCTTCGCCGATCAGCTCGCCGACGCGGTCGCCGACCATGTGGACGCCCACGACCGGGCCGTCCGGGGCCTTGACCAGCTTGACCCCGCCGGAGGTCTTGAGGATCTGGCTCTTTCCGTTGCCGCCGAGGTCGTAGGTGAACGTCGTGACGTCGGAGCCGTACTTGTCCTTCGCCTGCGATTCGGTCAGCCCGACCGACGCGACCTCCGGGTGGGAGTAGGTGACCCGCGGGATGCCGCTCTCGTCGATCACGCGCGGGTTCTGCCCGGCGATCTCCTCGGCGACGAAGATGCCCTGCTGGAAGCCGCGGTGCGCGAGCTGCAGGCCGGGGACGATGTCGCCGACGGCGTACACGTTCGGCAGGTTGGTGCGCAGCCGCTCGTCGGTGAGGACGAAGCCGCGCTCGATCTTGACGCCCGCCTCCTCGTAGCCGTGGCCGGCCGAGTTCGGCCCGCGGCCGACGGCGACCAGCAGCAGGTCGGCCTCGATGGTCTCGCCCGACTCCAGCGAAACGCTCACGCCGTTGTCGTCCTGCTTCGCGCCGGTGAACCGCACGCCGGTCTTGAAGGCGATCTTGCGGCGGCGGAAAGCGCGCTCGAGCTGCTTGGACGCGAACTCGTCCTCGTTCGGGACCAGCCGCGGCAGGGCCTCGACGATCGTGACGTCCACGCCGAAGGAGGCCCAGACGCTGGCGAACTCGACACCGATGACACCGCCGCCGAGCACCACGACCTTCTTGGGGACGTAGTCGAGGGCCAGTGCCTGCTCGCTGGCGATGATGCGGCCGCCGAGCTCCAGGCCGGGCAGCGTGCGCGAGTACGAGCCGGTGGCGAGGATGACGTTCTTGCCGGTGTGGCGGGTGCCGTCCACCTCGACGGTCGTGCCGCCGACGAACGTGCCGCTGCCCTCGACGAGGTTCACCTTGTGCGCCTTGGCCAGGCCCTGCAGGCCCTTGTACAGGCGGGCGACGATCCCGTCCTTGTACTTGTTGACCCCGGCGATGTCGATGCCCTCGAAGACGGCCTTGACGCCGACCGCTTCGGCTTCCCGGGTCTCGTCGGCGACCTCGGCGGCGTGGAGCAGGGCCTTGGTCGGGATGCAGCCCCGGTGGAGGCAGGTCCCGCCCAGCTTGTCCTTCTCGATCAGCGTGACGGAAAGGCCCAGCTCGGCCGCGCGGAACGCCGCGGCGTAGCCGCCCGATCCGCCTCCCAGGATCACGAGGTCGGCGGAGGTGTCGGTCACTTCATTAACTCCTCGGCAAGCAGTGGGGTGATGCTCTGGTGCCGCCCGCGCCGGGTATAACCGCGCGCGCGACACTCGCCATCTTGTCACTACGCCGGACGAGGCTGCGAGCTAGCCGGGTGTGCGACGCCGACCACACGCGGACACCGGGATAATGAGGGGTGGAAGTCTCGTGAGGGAGGGTGGTCGAGGTGGGTCTCTTCGACTCGCTGCGCAGGCGGGCCAAGGGTGGGCAACGGGCCGGTACGCTGCGGAAAGCCAGCTCCGAGGACACCCGCCATCTCGACGAGTGGGCGGGTTCCCGGCGCGGCGTCGAAGCCTATGTGGAACCGAAGACGAACGTCACCGAGGCCACTGTGGTGTTGATCGCCCATGACGGCGAATGGACGCGCCGGCGCATCGGAAGCCTGGAGGCCGCGCAGCAGTTCGGCCACCGCCGGTCGATCCCGGTGTACGAGGTCGCGCGCGTCGGCTACCCGAAGCGCATGCGCGAGTACACCGAGCGGAAGAAACGCGGCCAGGTCTAAAGCTCGATCCGGCCGACGACCTCGCCGTTGAACGTCTGGCCGGTGGGGCGGAAGCCCAGCTTGAGGTAGAAGTCCTCGGGCCCGCCCTCGGCCGGGAGCCACAGCACCGTCGCCGCCTTCTGGCCGCGTCTTCGGGCTTCTTCGAGGACGGTTTCGACGGCGAACCGGCCGTAGCCGCGGCCCTGGACGCCCGCGCCGACGTTCAGGCGCCAGACCCCGCAGCGGAAGAAGTCGAGCTCGGCGTCCGGGTCGAAGCCGCCCATCACGAACGCCGCCGGCTGGCCGTCGGCGAGGATCAGGCGTGGCCAGGCGATTTCCGGCTGTGTGTAGGCCTCGGCGAGCGAGACGGCGACGGGCGCGACGAAGTCCTTCTGGTGCGGTTCGACGGCCAGCTGGCACGCGGCGGCGACGTTTTCCGGGGTGATCTTCTCCGCGGTGAGGATGGTCACCGGGTCCAACCTAGCTGGCCTGGGCGAGCAGCGTGGCGTGCTTGACCAGCGCCGCCCGGAAGGACGCGTGGACCGTCGTGCCGAGGACCGGGTCGACCTCGACCACGTGCCCCGCCGACAGCAGCAGCACCGCCGGGTCCGACAGCACCACCACGCCGTCCTCGGTGCGCAGGTCCGCCGTGCCGAGCAGGCGCGGGAAGACCACGTCGGCGGGCAGGCCGTCGCACGTCCGCAGGAACTCGCGGTGGTCGGCGGGCAGCTCGATGCCCAGCCGCAGCTCCGCCGAGCGGATCGCCGCTTCCGATGCCGGGGGTGGGAGAGCGGCCCGGCGGTGCAGGAGCGGCCCGGGCCCCGGTTCCGCGCCGCGCAGCCGCGTGATCTCGGTGATCAGCTCGGGCCAGCTGCCGAGGCCGGGCGGGTACCGCTCGTGCAGCGCCGCGATCAGGGCGCCCGCGCAGGTCGGAGCCCAGTCGCGCAGGCCAAGGGGGTCCGCGCCCGCCACCAGCGCGGGGGCCAGCGCGCGCGTGGCGGCGAGCGCGGCGACGTCCGGGCGTGGTCCGGCCAGTGAAGCCCAAAGAGCCAGGTCACGGTCGGCCAGTGCGGTGCGGACCCGGTCCGGGCGCGACGGCGTGACGTGCTTGATCACCTCGGAGACCGGGCCCGGCGGGAGAACGCCGTCGAGATCGGAGACCGGACGGCGCAGGGCAGCCGTGTGCGCGCGCTCCTCGGCATCGACGTCGAGCGGGGGCAGGCCCTCGGCCCAGCCCGGACGCGCACCCCGGGCTTCGAAGAGCATCGCCCACGCGCGGGCCCGCACCGGGTCCGCGGCCAGGGCGTCCACCGGGCGCTCCGTCCGGGCCTGCCACTGCGTGACCAGCCGGTCGGCCTCGTCGAGAGCGCCGGCGACCGCGAGCAGCAGGGCGGCGTACCCCACCTGGTCGTCGACGCGCGGTTCGGCCGCGGTCAGGACGTCGCGGACCGCCGCCTCGAGGTACTCACCGGCGTCCACGCCCCGACCCTAGCCGAGAGCCTGCTTCGCCCCCGGGTGCAGCGGCACGGGGCCGGTCTGGGTCGCCAGCTGCTTCGAGATCTCCTTCGCCGCGGGGTGCACCTTCGCCAGCTCCGCCTGCTTGTCGAAGATCAGTTTCGTGATCGCGCACGCGTTGCCCGCCGGGAAGTCCTCGCGCACGAGCAGCAGGTTGGGCACCACGACTGTCGGCACGTCCGACGGCTGGGCGTACGCGGCCTTCGGGAGCACGCCCTGGTCGTAGACCGGGTTGACCTCCTTCAGCTTCGGCAGCAGCGGCGTGACGTCGAGGAACTTCACCTTGTCCTTGAGCGCCGTGGTGAGGTCGGTGATCTGCGCGGTCGGCAGGCCGCCGGACCAGACGAGCCCGTCGAGGGTGCCCGCCTTCATGCCGTCCGCGGTCTTGGCCAGGTCCAGCCGCTGCGCCTGGACGTCGGACTCCGGCTTGAGTCCCGCCGCCTGCAGCAGGCGGTTCGCGATCACCTCGGTGCCCGACTTCGGCGAGCCGGTCGAGATCCGCTTGCCCTTCATGTCCGCGATGCTGGTGATACCGGCGTCCGTACGGACCAGGACCTGCGTCGAGTTCGGGTAGATCCGGGTCAGCGCCTGGATCTTCTGCGGCTTGCCGTCAAAGGATCCCTTGCCGTTCACCGCGTCCGCCGCGGTGTCCGCCAGCGAGAACGCGACGTCGTAGTTGCCGGCCACCAGCTGCTGGATGTTCTGCACCGACGCGCCGGTCTCCGCCGCCGTCGCGCGCAGCTTCGTGGTGTTGCTGATCAGCTGGGCCAGCCCGCCGCCCAGCACGTAGTAGACGCCGCCGCTGTTGCCGGTGGCGATGGTGATCCGGCCTTCGCCCGCTTCGCAGGACTGCGCCCCGCCGGGCGCGGCCTGGTCGGTCTGCTGTTTCCCGCCGCAGCCGGTGACGGCCAGTGCGAGCACCACGACGGCGGCGACTGCGCGTTTCATGCTGTCCTCCTCTTGATCACGGCGTGGGTTCCCAGGGCGGCGGCGCCGCACACGGCGCCGATCGCGATCGGTACCGGCTCCAGGTAGAGCAGGCACAGGGCGGTGGGCACGAACAGCAGGCGCACTCCCGTGGTGACCGGCCCGAAGAGCCAGCCGCCGGTCACCACCGCCAGCGCGGCGACGGCCACCGCGGAGACCGCCGCCACCCAGACGACGGTCAGCGCGTCGGACTGCAGCAGCAGCGCGGCGCCGTTGTCGGTGAGCACGAACGCGATCGGCACCAGGAACGCCGGGAGCGTGTACTTCCAGCACTGCCACATGGTGCCGAGCACCGAGCCGCCGGTGATCGCCGCCGAAGCCACCGCGGCGAGCGCGGTCGGCGGCGTGACCTCGGACAACACGGCGTAGTAGAAGATGAACATCGCGCGTTCGGCGTCGGCGACGCCCAGGGACTCCAGCGCCGGGCCGATGACGACCCAGGCGATGATGAAGCTCGCCGTGACCGGCACCGCGAGCCCCAGCACGCCGACGGCGATCGCCGAGAGCAGCACGGTCAGGATCAGGATCACCGTGCCGTTGTCGGTGAGTGCGCCGGCCAGCTCCACCAGCGCGTCCGCGAGTTCGAGGCCCAGCCCGGTCTTGGTGATGGTCGAGGTGATCACCCCGGCCGCCGCGCACACCGCGATCACCGGCAGCGCCCCGCGCACCCCGGCCGAAAGCGCGTCGACCATGTCCTTCGCCCAGCCCCTGACGTCACGGCGGCGGGCGACCAGCGCGAAGAGCGCGGCGACGCCGGTGGCGTAGACGACCGCGGCGAACGGCGGGATGTCCAGGGCGAGGAACACGACGATGATCGCCAGCGACAGGAAGTGGTAACCGCCGCGCAGCAGGAGCTTCCACGGATCGCCGTGCGGGACGTCGACGGCCTCGGCCTCGAACCGCCGCGCGTCGGCCTCCATCGCGAACACGATGCCGAGGTAGTACAGCAGCGTCGGCACGGTCGCCCAGACCAGCACTTGCAGGTACGACGTCTGCAGGTATTCGGCGATGATGAACGCGGCGGCGCCGAGCGTGGGTGGCGAGAGGATGGCCCCGATCCCCGACGCGGCCAGCAGGCCGCCCGCGTTTTCCTTGGGGTAGCGGGCTTTCTTGAGGATCGGCCAGGTGATCGAGCCGAGGCTGACGGCGGTCGCCGTGCCCGAACCCGACACCGTCCCGAGCAGGAAGCCCGACAGGACGGTGGTCCGGCCCGGCGCGGTCCGGGACTTCCGGAACGCGGCGAAGGAGATGTCCACGAAGAACTGCCCGGCGCCGGAGGCGTTGAGCACCGCGCCGTAGAGCGTGAACAGCACGATGTAGCTGCCCGCGACGTCCAGCGGGGTGCCGTAGAAGCCGCTGGCGTCGTTGAAGAGCGCGTTGACGATCTGGCTGAAGTCGATGCCCGCGTGCGCGATGCCCCAGTTCTGCGGGAGGTAGCCGCCGTAGTAGGCGTAGGCCAGGAAGAGCAGGCAGACGATCGGCAGCACGAGCCCGGTCGTGCGGCGCGTGGCTTCGAGGATCAGCACGAGCAGCAGCGCGCCGGCCACGATGTCCGGCGGGGACAGGATGCCCTGGCGGTTCAGGAAGTCGTCGTAGCCGGTGAGCACGGGGTAGAGGCCGACGGCGAGGGCCAGGACGGCCAGGGCCCAGTCGATCCAGCCCGGGTCGTCGCGGCCGCGCAGCCGCGGGCGGTAGCAGAGGAACACCAGCGGCAGCGTCACGCCGAGGAAGAGCACGAGGTAGAACTGGTTGCCCTTGGCGAACGGGAAGAACACCTGCTTGAGCACCAGCACCGCCACGGCGAGCGCGACGACGTAGACGACCCGGTCGGGAACACGGGAGAGGGTGCGCGCGGGCCGTTCTTCGTCGTGCTCGGCGGCGATCGCGGCGGGGGAGTCGCGCTCAACCGGCTCGGTCGTCACCCGGCCACGGTACGGTGTCGCAGATCACACCGAAACCGGCAAAGGGATCACTGCCGCCCGATCGTCTTGAATGACTCATTCAGGACCTCGGAGGTCCTGAATGAGTCATTCAAGACAGTGGTGGGTCAGCCGTTGGCGGCGATGTCGGCCAGCACCGCGGCGATCGTCCGGACCGGGACCCCGGTGCCGCCCTTGCCGGTGTAGCCCCACGGCGAACCGGTGTTGAACGACGGGCCCGCGATGTCGATGTGGACCCAGTCGAGACCGTCGGCGACGAACTCGCGCAGGAAGATCCCGGCGGCCAGCATGCCGCCCCAGCGGTGACCCGTCACGTTGGCCAGGTCGGCCAGGCGCGAGTCGAGGTCGGCGCGCAGTTCCTCCGGCAGCGGCATCGGCCAGCCGTTCTCGCCGCCGGCCTGCATGATCGCCGCGACGCGGTCGCGGAACTCGTCCGAGCCCATCACGCCGGCGGTCCGGTTGCCGAGCGCGACGACCTGGGCGCCGGTCAGCGTCGAGGTCTCGATCAGGTAGTCCGGGTTCTCCTCGGCGGCGCGCACCATCGCGTCGACCAGCACGAGCCGTCCCTCGGCGTCGGTGTTGAGCACCTCGACGGTCTTGCCGCCGTACATGGTCAGCACGTCACCCGGCCGGTACGACGTCCCCGACGGCAGGTTCTCCGCCAGCGGGATGTGCGCGACGACCTCGAGGGGGTACTTCAGCTTCGCGGCCAGCACGACCGAAGCGAGCACGCCGGCCGCGCCGGACATGTCCGAGGTCATGTGGTCCATGTTCGCGGCGGGCTTGATCGAGATGCCGCCCGAGTCGAACGTGATGCCCTTGCCGACCAGCGCGACCTTCTTGCCCGCCTTGGCCGGCTTGTACGCCAGGCGCAGCAGCCGCGGCGGGCGGGACGAGCCGCCGCCGACGCCGAGGATGCCGCCGAAGCCCTTGCGCTTGAGGGCCTTCTCGTCGAGCACCTCGAACTCGAGGCCGTTGTCCTCGGCCAGCTTCTTCGCGCGGTCGGCGAAGGAGGCCGGGTACAGGTCGTTCGGCGGGGTGTTGATCAGGTCGCGCGCGGTGATGACGGCCTCGGCGATGGTGCTGGCCGCCTTCAGGGTCGCCTTGTGCTCGCGGGCGGTCCCGGCAGTGCCAGTTCCCGGGGTCGCGAAGTCGGCCTTCGCGACCGGGGCGTCGCCCTTTTCGGAGCGGTAGGCGGTGAAGACGTAGGAGCCGAGGATCGTGCCCTCGACGGCGGCCTGCAGGTCGAGCTCGGACAGCGTGACGAACGCGCGGTCGGTGCCGGCCAGCGCGCGGCCGGCGGCGCCCGCGGCGCGGCGGACCTGCTCGGCGGTGACGGCGGCACCTTCCTTGCCCAGGCCGACGGCGAGCACGACGGGCGCCGGGAGCTTGCCCAGCGTCGGGATCTTGACGACCTCTTCGGCCTTGCCGCTCGCACCGAGGGTGGCGAGCAGGCCGGCGAGGCGGCCGTCGAAGGCGGCGTCCACGGCGGCCGCGCCGGGGGCGAGGACCGGGCCGCCCTCGCCGGCGAGAGTGCCGATGACGACCACGTCGGCGCGCGTTTTGGCCAGTGCCTCCCCGGTGTTGTCGGACAGGGCGAGCTTAGGCACGGTCACTTCTGGCTCCTCGCGCGTTTTCTCTGTGGTACCGGGCACCGGCCCGGCCGGGATCGTGAGCCATGCTAATGACGACGGAACCACGGGTGAACACAGGGAGAGGGAGGGCCGCGTGCGGCTGGGCGGCGGGCTGCTGGTCGCGCTGGCGGCCGGGGCGGCGGGCGCGGGCTGGTGGCTGCTCGCCGGTCTGGTGCTGGCGGCGGTGGCCGCCGGGGTGACGGCGCGGGTGCCGGCACCGGGGGATGCCCTGGTGGACCGGGTCGTCGTCGCCGTCGCACGGCTGGCCGAGGTGACGGTCTACGCGATCGCGTTCGGGGCCTACGTCTTCCCGGAGCACCGGGCGGCGGCCGCCGCGGCGTTCGTCGTCGTGGTGACCGGCGCGGGGTTCGCCGGGCTGAAGATCCCGACGATCGTCGTACGGATCACCGGCGCGCTGCTGCTCCTCGCGGGTCTCGGGCTGATCGCGGTGTGCGTCGCGGTGCCGCCGGTGGCGACCGTCGGCGGCGGCCTCCGGCCCCCGGACTTCGCGGGTGTGCTCGTCGCCGCGGTGGTCTTCCTCCCGTTCCTGCGCGCCTGGCGACGCGAGAACGCCGGGTGGCGGGTGCTGCTGCTCGGCGGGGTCGCCGTGCTGGTGGCCTTCGCCGCGCTGTACCAGCTCGGCGCGGTCCGGCTGGGGCTGTCCCCGACCTCGCTGCGGGATCTGCTGTCCGCCGCCGACGCGGACGCCCTGCAGCCGCTGCTCACGGCCGTCGCGGTGGTCGCGACCGTCGTTCCCGCGCTGGTTGCCGGCAGTGACGTCCGGGTGCGGACGGGAGTGCCCGGGATCGTGGCGCGCATCGCCGCCGTGGTGGCCGCGTACCTGCTGCCGGTGCTGCCCGTGCTCGTCGTAGCCGGCCTGGCGACCGTGACCGAGCTGCTACTGGGCGTACGCACGCGCAGGTACAGTGGGACCCGTGAGTGATCGACGCTGGCGGCCGGGGGAGACCGTGGCCGAACGGTTCCACCGCCCCGACGGCTCGATCGGCCAGGTCCACCCGCTGCGCGTCCTCGAAGACGACGGCCGCGTCCTGCTCGCCTGGCTGCCGGCGGGCACGCCGATCATCGGCAGCAGGCTCGCCGACGGTCGCCTGATGCGGGAGGCCCCACTGGACCAGCGGTTCCGCATCCCGCGGGTGGCGGTGCCGGACTTCTGGCACGGTGCGTCGACGCTGCGCCGGATTCCCGAAGACGAGTGGTCTTCGGTCTGGTGGTTCTTCGACCTCGAAGGCCGGTTCAAGAACTGGTACGTCAACCTGGAGATCCCGCTGGGCCGGACGCCGGGCGCGGTCGACCGGATCGACGGCGTCCTCGACGTCGTCGTCGAGCGCGACGGCAGCTGGCGCTGGGACGACGAGGACGAGGCCGAGGCCGCACTCGAGGTCGGGCGTCTGACGCTCGAGCAGTTCGACCGGCTGCGCGCGGAGGGCGAGCGGATCGGCGCGCTGGCCGAACGCGGCGCCTACCCGTTCGACGGGACCGACACCGACTTCCGCCCGGACCCCGGCTGGCCGGCGCCCGAGCTGCCGCCCGGCCTGCCGGCCTCGCTCAGCCCGCGGTCAGGAGAAGGATCAGCGCCAGCACGGCGTTGACGACCGCGAGGATCACCACCGACTTCGTCGGGAGCACCTTCGGGAACGCCTTGCCGTGGATCTTCCGCCACCACACGACGCCGAAGACGCCCCCGACCAGGCCGAGGAAGCCGCCGAAGCCGCTGTCCAGCACGGCCCAGCCGACCATGCCGAGCAGGCCGACGCCGAAGGTCAGCAGCACCGCGGCGACGAACGTCTTGACGTCGGCGCCGGTGGTCTTGGGCCGGGGGACCGGCTCAGTGGAGTGGTAGGTCACAGCGCCATACTAGAGCGGTCACGGCGGCGCTGCGGGATGCCCGGAACACAAGGACGTCCGACTAACGCGCCTCCGACCAAGCGGTATCGTCTAGCCATGACGACCACGACACAGTTCGCCCATGTCCCGCACCCGAGTCCTGCGAGCGCGGACCGTGTCGCGGAGGTACTCGCCGCCCCCGGGTTCGGGGTGTACTTCACCGATCACATGGTGACCGTGAAGTGGTCGAAGGCGCAGGGCTGGCACGACGCGCAGGTCGGTCCGTACGCCCCCTTCACGCTCGACCCGGCGACTTCGGTGCTGCACTACGGCCAGGCGATCTTCGAGGGCCTCAAGGCCTACCGCCAGCCGGACGGCTCGATCGCGTCGTTTCGCCCGGACGCCAACGCCACCCGGTTCCGGCAGTCGGCCGAGCGGCTCGCCATGCCGCAGCTGCCCGAAGACGTCTTCATCGAGTCGCTTCGGGAGCTCGTTGCCGTCGACAGCCGGTGGGTGCCCACCCGGCAGGGTGATTCGCTGTACCTGCGCCCGTTCATGATCTCGACGTCCACCGGGCTCGGCGTCAACAGCCCGGCCGCCGACTACGTGTACACGGTCATCGCGTCCCCGGCCGGGTCGTACTTCTCGGGCGGGGTCAAGCCGGTCAGCGTCTGGCTGTCCACCGAGTACGTCCGCGCGGCCCCCGGCGGCACCGGCGCGGCCAAGTGCGCCGGCAACTACGCGGCGTCGTTCGTGGCGCAGGCACAGGCCGTCGAAAAGGGCTGCGACCAGGTGGTCTGGCTCGACGCGGTCGAGCGGCGCTGGGTCGAGGAGATGGGCGGGATGAACCTGTTCTTCGTCTTCGGTTCCGGCGAGAACGCCCGGCTGGTGACGCCGGAGCTGACGGGTTCGCTGCTGCCCGGCGTCACGCGCAAGTCGTTGCTGCAGCTGGCTTCGCGGCTCGGGTACAAGGTCGAGGAGCGCCGGATCTCCACCGACGAGTGGGAGAAGGCGGCGGCGTCCGGTGAGCTGACCGAGACGTTCGCCTGCGGCACCGCGGCGGTGATCACCCCGGTCGGGCACGTCAAGCACGCGAACGGCGAGTTCACGATCGCCGACGGGCAGCCGGGCGCCCTGACGATGAAGCTGCGCGAAGAGCTGACGGGCATCCAGGACGGCACCCGCCCCGACGCCGACCACTGGATGGTCAAGCTCGGCTGAGCGTTTAGCGGAAAAGCCGTGAATGGCACATTGAGGGACTTAGAGTCCCTCAATGTGCCATTCACGGCTTTCAGGGTCAGGAGGCCGGCGCGGCGATCAGCGGGCCGGAAACCCCGGCTTGGTCGTGGGTGGCCGTTTCGGCGAGGACGCGGGCGGCCATCATCAGCAGCGGCAGCGCCGTGACCGCGCCGGTGCCTTCGCCCAGGCGGACGTCCAGCTCCAGCAGCGGGCCGAGGTCGAGGTGCTCCAGGGCGAGGGCGTGGGCGGGTTCGGCCGTCCGCTGGCCCGCCACCCACCAGCGGCGCGCGCCCGGGGCGAGGTCTTCGGCGACGAGCGCCGCGGCGCACGTCACCAGGCCGTCCAGGATCACCGGCGTCCGGCGGGCCGCGGCCTGGGCGAGGAAGCCGGCCATCGCGGCGATGTCCGCGCCGGCCGTGGTGCGCAGGAGGCCGACGGGGTCGGCCAGCACCGCGCGGGCCCGGCGCAGCGCGTCGCGCACCGCGGTGGCCTTGCGCATCCAGGCGTCGTCGTCGATGCCGGACCCGCGGCCGACGACGGCGACCGGCTCGCTGCCGGTCAGCGCCGCGACGAGCACCGACGCCGGCGTGCTGTTGCCGATCCCGAGGTCGCCGGGGATCAGCAGGTCGGCACCGCCGTCGACCTCGGCGTCGGCGATCGCGATCCCGGCGCGGACGGCGGCCTTGGCTTCGTCGGCGGTCAGCGCGTCTTCGACGTCGATGGAGCCGGAGCCGCGGCGGACCTTGAACTCGCCGATCGAGCGGGTCGCCGGGGCTTCGGTGTCGACGGCCAGGTCGACGACGCGCACGCTCGCGCCCGCGGCGGCGGCCAGGACGTTGATCGCGGCCCCACCGGTGAGCATGGTGCCCAGCAGCTGCGCGGTGACCTCGGCGGGATAGGCGGAGACGCCCTTCGCGGCAATGCCGTGGTCCCCGGCGAAGACGACGACGCGCGGCCGGGTGAACGGCCGCGGCGGCGACTGCCCCTGGCAGGCGGCGATCCAGACGCCCAGCTCTTCGAGCCGCCCCAGCGAACCGGCGGGCTTGACGAGCTTGCCGTGCAGCGCGATCGCCGCGGACCGGGCGTGGTCGTCGGGCGGGGTGATCTCGGGGAACTCGATGTTTTCCGGCTCCACACCTGGCCCTTTCTCTGGCACGGCAACGCTGTGGCCAACCTACCGGGCAGGGGTGGCCGGTAGTCTCGCGGCTCGTGGAGACGACGGCGGCCGCGGTGGTGCTGGCCAGTGGCGCGGGGACCCGCGTCGGCGCGAAGCTGAACAAGGTCTACCTGCCCCTGGCGGGCCGGCGCGTGGTCGCCTGGTCGCTGGACGCCTTCCGGCGCGTCCCGGGGATCGGCGTGCTCGTGCTCGTCATCCGGCCGCAGGATCGGGAACTCGCCGAAGAAGTGGCCGGCGATGGCATCGAGATCGTGTACGGCGGCGACACGCGCCAGGCGTCCGAGCTGAACGCGCTGCGCCACCTCGCCCCGAGAATTGCAGGCGGCCGGGTCGACGCCGTGCTGCTGCACGACGCGGCCCGGCCGCTGGTCCACCCCGAGCTGATCGGTGCGGTTTTGGCCCGGACACGCGAGGACGGGGGGGCTGTGCCGGGCCTGGCCGCGGACGACGTCTTCGGGGTGGATGCCGGGCACCTGGTCGCCCAGGTGCCCGGCGCGATCCGCGTCCAGACGCCTCAGGGCTTCCGGGCGGGACCGCTGCTCGAGGCCTACGAGAAGGCCGAGCGCGAAGGCTTCGTGGGTACGGACACTTCGTCGTGCATGGAGCGGTTCTCCTCCCTGCCGATCCGCTGGGTCCCGGGGGCTCCCGAGAACCTCAAGATCACCTACCCCCACGACCTGGTGGCCGCGGAGCGGCTGCTCGCCCGCTGAGCCCGCGAACGGCTAGGCGCACGCGGGCGGGCCGCCGTCGTCCCCCTCCCGGTCCGGCTCGGGCGTGATGTTCGTCGGCCGGATGGTGACGTCGTGCCGCAGCTCGGCCGGGACGTGACAGCCGGGCTGCGGGCGCAGCGCCTGCAGCGGCGCGCCCGGGGTGCCGGGCTCCGCCAGGGTGAGGACCGCCCGCAGCGTCCAGACGGGGGTGGCGTGGTACTGCCAGGTGACCACCCGCGGGCTGAACACGTCCGTGCCCGGGAAGGTCGGTACCCGGTAGGCGCTGGCCCGGTGTTCGTCGCGGAGGATGATGACGTCCGCGCAGGTCGGCCACCGGTGCACCGCCGCGTAGATCTCCGGCGCCTCGCGGCCGCCGAACAGGTGCAGCACCCAGTTGCGGCGCCGGAGTTCCTCGAGGAGTTCCTCGAGGCCCTGGCCGCTGGAGCCGCTGTGCGATGTGGGCGGGGACACACTTTCGAGGGTAGCTTGTGCACTAGAACACAGTCCAGTGTGTGTACTAGTACACCTGGGTGGTTCTGAACAGGCCTTTGTGTGTCACCCTCCGGCGTGCTAGAACACTTGTGCGTGTTGTCCCTGTGAGGAGCCGCCTTGCCCACCCTCGACCGTCCTGAGCCGCCGTACCTGCAGATCGCGGGCCGGATCCGTGACGACATCCTGTCCGGCCGGCTGCAGGAGGGCGACTCGGTGCCGTCCGCCCGCGAAATCGCCCGCACCTGGGCCGTCGCGATGGCAACGGCCACCAAGGTGCTGGCCACCCTCCGCTCGCAGGGCCTCGTGCGCCCGGTGCGCGGCGTCGGCACGGTCGTCGACCGCGGCGGCCTGCACCGCACAGCTCGTGATCGCACCACGGCCACGGCCCGGACGGGCCGGATCTACCCGCCCGGCCACTACGCCGTGATCCGGTCGGCCGGCCTCGAACCGGCGTCCGAACGCGCCGCGGCCGCGCTGGGCCTGGAGGAAGGCGCCCCGGCGATCCGCCGCTGCCGAACCACCTACGGGCCGGACTCCCGGCCGCTGTCGACGTCGACGTCGTGGTTCGACGGCGCGCTGTCGGCCAAGGCGCCGGCGCTGCTGGTGCCGGAGCGGATCGTCGAGGGCACCGCAGCCCACGCGGCGGCCCGGCTCGGCACGAAGATCGCGACCACGCAGGAACGGCACGCGGCGGGCCGCGCGGGCGCGGAGGAGGCCGCTGAGCTGGGGCTGCCGGCGGGATCGCCGGTGCTGCTCGGCCGGAGCACCTTCCTGGCGGCCGCCGGGACGGTCGTCGAGTACGGTGAGTCCGCCGCCTTGCCCGACCACTGGGTTTTCTACGAGTACACGACTGAGGACGGCGAATGAAGCACATCCACGCGGGCAAGGTCCGCGACCTGTACGAACTCGACGGCGGGGACATCCTGCTGGTCGCGTCCGACCGGGTCTCGGTCTACGACGTCTCGCTGCCGACGCCGATCCCGGACAAGGGCAAGCTGCTCAACCAGCTGTCCGCGTGGTGGTTCGAGCGGATGCGCGACGTCGTCCCGAACCACGTCGTGTCGACCACCGACGTGCCGGCGGAGTTCGCCGGGCGCGCGATGCGCTGCAAGCCGCTGAAGATGGTCCAGGTCGAGTGCATCGCGCGCGGCTACCTCGCCGGCCTCGGCCTGCGGGAGTACCAGCGCGACGGGAAGATCTCGGGCGTCGCGCTGCCGCCGGGCCTGGTCGAGGGCGACAAGCTGCCGGAGCCGATCTTCACGCCCACGACGAAGATCTCCGACACCGGCCACGACGAGTTCATGACCTTCGACGAGGTGCTGAACGAAATCGGCGAGGACACCGCGAAGCGGCTTCGCGACCTCACGCTCGAGATCTACACGAAGGGCGCCGAACATGCCCTGGCCCAGGGCGTCATCATCGCCGACACCAAGCTGGAGTTCGGCTTCGACGCCGACGGCACGCTGACCCTCGGCGACGAGGTCCTGACGTCGGATTCCTCGCGGTTCTGGCCCGCCGGCGAGTGGGAGCCGGGCCGCCCGCAGCACGCCTTCGACAAGCAGTTCGTGCGGGACTGGTCGCGGAGCACGGGCTGGGACCAGACCCCGCCCGGGCCGGAGATCCCGGCGGACATCGTCGAGCAGACGCGGCGGCGCTACACCGAGGTCTACGAGCGGATCACCGGGAAGACCTGGGTCCGTGGGTGAGTACGACCCGTACCGGTTGATCGACGACGTCGAAAGCCTGCTCGTCTCGCACGGTCTGACGCCGTCGCGCGTGCCGGGGCGCGGAGGCGATCGGCTGGCCGGGGCCGGCCGCCTCCTGCGCGGGTTCGGGCTCGAGCCCCGGATGGCCCCCGAGGACGCGTTCGACCTCGACGTCCCCTACCAGGCGCGGATCACCCAGGACTGAAAGCCGTGAATGGCACATCGAGGGACTTCAAGTCCCTCGATGTGCCATTCACGGCCTTGGCGTCAGGGGCTCTTGGTCAGGCCGGCGTCGCGCTCGACGACGTCGCCGAGGACGTCGTCGATGGCCGTCAGCAGGTCGGCGTCGAGCTTCTTGCCGGCGGCCTTGACGTTGTCGTGCACCTGCTCGGGCCGCGAGGCGCCGATGATCGCGGACGCGACGTTCGGGTTCTGCAGCACCCACGCGACGGCGAGCTGAGCCATCGACAGGCCCGCGTCCTTGGCGAGGGGTTCGAGCTCGGCGACGCGCTTGAGGACGTTCTCGTCGAGGAAGCGGGCGACCATGTTCGCGCCGCCCTTCTCGTCGGTGGCCCGCGAACCGGCGGGGTACTCCTGACCGGGCTTGTACTTGCCGGTGAGCACGCCCTGCGCGATCGGCGACCAGACGATCTGGCTCAGCCCCTCGCGCTCGGAGGCCGGGACGACCTGGTCTTCGATGACGCGCCAGAGCATGTTGTACTGCGGCTGGTTCGACACGAGCGGGACCCGCAGCTCCCGGGCCAGCGCCGCGCCCCGCGTGATCTGGTCGGCGGTCCACTCGGAGACGCCGACATAGAGCACCTTGCCTTGGCGCACCAGGTCGGCGAAGGCGAGCATGGTCTCTTCCAGCGGCACGGTCCGGTCGAACCGGTGCGCCTGGTAGAGGTCGAGGTAGTCGGTGCCGAGCCGCTTCAGGGACGCGTTCGCGGACTCGATGACGTGCTTGCGCGAAAGGCCCTTGTCGTTGGGGCCCTTGGGACCGGTGGGCCAGTAGACCTTGGTGAAGATCTCCAGGCTTTCGCGCCGCTGGCCCTTTAGCCCGCGCCCGAGCACGGACTCGGCGGCGGTGTTGGCGTAGGCGTCGGCGGTGTCGAAGGTGGTGATGCCGGCGTCCAGCGCCGCCTTGATGCAGGCGTGGGCCTGGTCCTCCTCGACCTGGGAACCGTGGGTGAGCCAGTTCCCGTACGAGATCTCACTGACGTTGAGGCCGCTACGGCCGAGACGACGAAACTCCATGGCGCCAGCCTAGGCGGTAATCGTTTGCTTTGCTAACGACTCGACGGTGACTCCGGCCGCAAGCAGCGAGAAGCCGGGCGAAACACGCGTTTCGCCCGGCTTCTCGGAAACTGCTCAGTTCGGGATCGGGTCGCCCGGCTTCAGCCGCGGCTTCGGTACCCGCAGCGGCCGGATCTGGGACGCCCGGACGAACGCGTACATGCCGATCGTCCGGCCGGCCACCGTCTCCTTCGGGAACTTCTCCCGCGCCAGCTTCACGATCTTGCGGCCGTTCACGAACCCCTCGATCGCCATCACCAGCAGCATCGCCGTGCACAGCATCGTGACGTACGTCTGCACCTGGGGCAGCGGCACCAGCAGCGTCAGGAACACCACGATGGCCAGCGGCATGAACAGGCCGAGGAGGTTGCGCCGGCTGTCGACCAGGTCGCGGACGTACGCCTTGACCGGCCCGCGGTCGCGCACCGGCAGGGCGCTGTCGTCACCCCGCATCATGGCGTCGCGGCGGGCCTTCGCGGCCGCCTTGCGCTCTTCCTTGCTCTGCGGGTTGGCCTTGCGCAGTTCCTTGTTGCGCTTCATCGCCTCGCGCATGGTGGTGGGCGGCGGGGCCACCGGGCCGCGTCGCTTCGCCTCCGCTTCGCGGCGCTTCGGCGTAGCCTTGCCCTTACCGGGCGTGAACGCCTTGCCGCTGACGTCGGCGGCATCCGTCGTCTCCGGCTCTTCGGCGGCGGTGTCTGTGGTGCTTCGGCGCAGGAACCTCACCTCACCAGGGTATTGCAGGCGTCACGCCGCCGTTCACCAGGGCGATCCATGTGCGACGATGGCAGGGGAACAGATCGGACTTCCCGCGTGTTGAACACGTCAGCACGAGGAGTGTCCGTAGCGAGTTCGAACCTAGAGGGAGTGCCATGACGACCGCTGAGCACGTCGGCGCGACGCAGGCCGAGACCGCCGAGGAGACCCACGGCGTCACGTTGACCGACGCCGCGGCCGCCAAGGCGAAGGCCCTGCTCGAGCAGGAAGGCCGCGACGACATGCACCTGCGCATCGCCGTCCAGCCGGGTGGCTGCGCGGGCCTGCGCTACCAGCTGTTCTTCGACGAGCGCACGCTCGACGGTGACCTGTTCCGCGACTTCGACGGCATGAAGGTCGCCGTGGACCGGATGAGCGCGCCGTACGTCTCGGAAGCCGTCATCGACTTCGTGGACACGATCGAGAAGCAGGGCTTCACGATCGACAACCCGAACGCCACCGGCTCCTGCGCCTGCGGCGACTCGTTCCACTGAGTCTCGGCGCACCGAGTCACCCGAAAAGGCCCCGCCCTCCGACGAGGAGGCGGGGCCTTTCGCTTGCTCCGGAAAATTCCCTGGTCCGGAAATTCTCAGACGTAGGCGTCGAGCTCCGCCACCTGGGCGTGGCACGCTTCGTCGACTTGCCACGGCTTGGCCGTGACACGGGGCAGCGGCAGGCTCTCGGCCTGCAGCGTTGCCGGGATGAGCGCGCAGTCGGCGATCAGCTCGGACAGGGTTTCGGGTTCGGTGACGGCGTTCACGATTCGTAACGGTATTGATCGCGACTCGACTGGAGAAGGAGTACCAGCCGGTAGTGTCGGGTGGTACGCGCGAACTACCCGGATGGGTCATGACCCGGGGGTAACTTCGCGCCTTTTGCCGTGAGGCCGAACACGAAGGAGCAGCCGGTGGCAGACAGGGCCAGGATCGCGGTGTCCGGCAGTATCGCGACCGACCACCTCATGCATTTCCCGGGCAGGTTCGCCGAACAGCTGGTCGCCGAGCAGCTGCACCGGGTCTCGCTGAGCTTCCTCGCCGACGACCTCGTGGTCCGGCGCGGCGGCATCGGCGCGAACATCGCGTTCGGTCTCGGCGTCCTCGGCGTCCAGCCGGTGCTCGTGGGTGCCGTGGGTGCCGACTTCGCCGACTACCGCTCCTGGCTGGAGCGCCACGGTGTGGACACGTCCGGAGTGCACGTCTCCGAGGTCGCGCACACCGCGCGGTTCGTCTGCACGACCGACGAGGACCTCTGCCAGATCGCGACGTTCTACGCCGGCGCGATGGCGGAATCCCGCAACATCGAGCTGCAGCCGATCGCCGAGCGCGTGGGCGAGCTGAGCCTGGTGCTGATCAGCCCGGACGACCCCGAGGGCATGGTCCGCCACGCCGAGGAGTGCCGGCAGCGCGGGTACGCCTTCGCGGTCGACCCGTCGCAGCAGCTGGCCAGGATGACGGGCGAGCAGGCGCGCGAGTTCGTCGCCGGCGCGAAGTACCTGTTCAGCAACGACTACGAGTGGGAGCTGCTGCTCCAGAAGACCGGCTGGACCGAGGCCGACGTCCTCGGCCAGGTCGCCATGCGGATCACGACGCTGGGGGAGAAGGGTGTCGAGATCGTCGGCGCCGACGGCGTCGCGCTGCAGATCGGCGCGGTCCCCGAGCGCGCCAAGGCCGACCCGACCGGCGTCGGCGACGGCTTCCGCGCGGGCTTCCTGGCCGGCCTCGACGGCGGCCTCGCCGTCGAGCGCGCCGCCCAGCTCGGCTCGCTGATCGCGGTATTGGTGCTGGAGACGGTCGGCACGCAGGAGTGGACGTTCGACCGCGCCGAGGCACTGGCCCGCATCGGCGAGGCCTTCGGCCCGGACGCGGCGGAGGAGATCTCGGTGGTCCTGCCCGCCGCCTAGGTCCCGTAAAAGCCGTGAAGGCCACCTTCAGGAACTTCAAGTTCCTGAAGGTGGCCTTCACGGCTTTTACGCCGGGGTCAGAGCTTGACCGGGTACACCGGCTCCGGGATCTCGGGCTTGATGCGGTGCTCGACGAAGATGCCGTGCCACAGCATGAACACCAGCAGCGCCCACAGCTGGCGGCTGCGGTCCAGCTGGCCCTCCTTGTGCTCGTCCAGCATCGCGAGGACGGCTTTCTTGTCCAGCAGCTCGTCGGTCTTCGAGTCGTTGATGATGCCCTTGGCCCAGTCGTACATCTCGTTGCGCAGCCACAGCCGGATCGGCACCGGGAAGCCGAGCTTGCGCCGGTTCAGCACGTGCGCCGGGATGATCTTCGCGAGCGCCTGGCGCAGCGCGTACTTCGTGGTGCCGTGCGTGAGCTTCTGGTCCAGCGGGATGCTCGCGGCGACCTCGAACACCTCGGGGTCGAGGAACGGCACCCGCAGCTCGAGCGAGTTCGCCATGGTGACCTTGTCGGCCTTGACCAGGATGTCGCCGCGCAGCCACGTGTAGAGGTCGACGTGCTGCATCCGGGCCACCGGGTCCCAGCCGCGGGAGACGTCGTACCACTGCGCCGTGACGTCCTTGAAGCCGACGCCTTCCCGGTAGGTGCGCAGGACCGCGCGCAGCTGGTTGTCGCGGAAGTTGCGGGCGTTGCCGTAGTAGCGGTCCTCCAGCGGCAGCGCGCCGCGGCGCAGCAGGTCCTTGCCGCGGGTGCCCTCCGGGATCTTCGTGGAGACCTTGCCCAGCAGCTTCCGCACGCCGCCCGGGATCTTCTCGAACGGCGCCAGCGAGATCGGCTCGTTGTAGACGGTGTAGCCGCCGAACAGCTCGTCCGCGCCCTCGCCCGAGAGCACCGCCTTGACGTGCTTGCGGGCTTCGCGGGCGATGAACCACAGCGGGACCAGCGCCGGGTCGGCCACCGGGTCGTCGAGGTACCAGACGATGAGCGGCAGCAGCTCCATCATCTCGTCCGCCGACACCGTGCGGACCACGTGCTTCACGCCGATCGCGGCGGCCGTCTCGGCGGCGACGTCGACCTCGGAGTAGCCCTCGCGCTCGAACCCGGTGGTGAACGCGATCAGGTTCGGGTTGTGCTCCTTGGCCAGCGTGCAGGTGGCCGTGGAGTCGATGCCGCCCGACAGGAAGGCACCCACGGTGACGTCCGGGTCGGAGATCATGTGCTTGCCGACCGAGTCGCGCATCACGTCGGCGATGCGCTGGTACAGCTCCTCGGCCTCGGCGGGCCCGTTGACCGGCTTCGCCGCGAACTGCGGGTGGAAGTAGCGGGTGAACTTCACCTCACCGCCGGGAGCGACCTCGAACGACGTGCCGGACTCGACGCGCCGGATCGCCGTGTGCAGCGACTCGGGCTCGGGCACGTACTGCAGCACCAGGTAGTGCTGCAGGGCCGTGCGGTCCAGCTCCTGGCCGACGCCGAGGACGCCGGTCAGCTCCAGCAGGCTCTTCTTCTCGCTGGAGAACGCCACCCCGCCGGACCCGGCCGCGTAGTACAGCGGCTTGATCCCGAACGGGTCCCGCGCGCCGAAGACGACCTTCTCCTGCGAGTCCCAGATCATGAAGGCGAACATCCCGCGCAGCCGCTTGACCCAGTCGGCGCCCAGGTAGTGGAAGCCGGCGACGATGGCTTCGCCGTCGCCCTCGGTCTCGAACTTCGCGCCGTGCTTTTCGGCCAGTTCCGCGCGCAGCTCGAGGTAGTTGTAGATCTCGCCGTTGAAGTTCATCGTGTAGCGGCCCGGCGCCTCCGGCGGACCCCAGACCAGCGGCTGGTGCGCGTGCTCGACGTCGATGAAGGCGAGGCGGTTGAAGCCGTAGACGACTTCGGCGTCGGCCCAGGTGTCCTGCTCGTCGGGCCCGCGGTGGCGCTGGCAGCGCATGGCCGCGCCGACGGCTTCACGCGCGTTCGCCGCGCCGGTCTCGGTCGCGCAGATCAGTCCAAGCAGGCCGCACACGGGTACTCACACACCTTCAGGGCGTCATCGGGCTGGGAAGGGCCCAGTATGCCGGGACCCTGGTGGCGAGTAACACTCGCGTCGTCGGTTACCCCTTGGTCAGCGGAGCGTGCCAACTCGGCTAGGCTCCGCCTGTCACGAAGATCGGTCGTAGGAGGCTCTGGGTGAAAGGGCGAGGCGCAGTGGGACAACCCGAGCGCACCCTGGGGAAGCGGACCGTGCGCGTAGCCGCGCTGGCCGTGCTGGTCGCGTTGACCGCGACGGGCTGCTCCGGCGACGAGATCCTGCGGTTCGGCTGGCCGGTCGGCGTCACGCAGCAGGCCGACGAGATGCGCACGCTGTGGACCTGGACCGTGGTCGCCGCGCTGGTCGTCGGCGTCATCGTGTGGGGCCTGATCTTCTGGACCGCGACGTTCCACCGCAAGAAGAAGACCGCCGACGGCGAGCCGGAGGAGCTGCCCCGGCAGTTCCAGTACAACATCCCGCTCGAGATGTTCACCGTCGTCGTCCCGACGATCATGGTCGTGGTGCTGTTCGTCTTCACGTACATGACGCAGACGGATGTCCTCAAGAAGGTCGACAACCCGGACGTCAAGGTCCAGATCGTCGCCTTCCAGTGGAACTGGGAGTTCAAGTACGAGGACGCCAACGCGGCGAAGCCGAACGGTGGCGGGCAGGTCAGCACGGTCGGCTCATCCGGCGAGATCCCGCTGCTGGTGCTCCCGGTCGGCAAGACCATCCAGTACGACCTGGTCTCCACCGACGTCATCCACTCCTTCTGGGTCCCGGAGTTCCACTTCAAGCGGGACGTCTTCCCGAACCCGGACAAGAACAACCAGGACAGCTCGTTCCAGAACAAGATCGACCGCGAAGGCTCCTTCGTCGGCCGGTGCGCGGAGCTGTGCGGTACTTACCACTCGGTGATGAACTTCGAGGTCCGAGCGCTGTCGGCGGACAAGTTCGACCAGTACATCGCGCTGCGCAAGCAGATGAACCCGGCCACCGGCCAGACGTTCACCGCGGCCGAGGCGCTGGCGAAGATGAACTGTGGCGAGCTGTGCACCCCGCACGCGGTGACCACCCAGCCGTTCAACACCGACCGCACGGCGCGGACCGCGTCGAACTGACGCCCGGAAGCGACAACAGGAGTAGGGAAAGACCATGAAGGTCGAAGCGCGGATTTTCTTCATCGTGGCGGGCTTCGCCGTGCTCATGGCGGCCGCGTACTGGGCGTGGGCCGTGCTGGATTCCGACTTCGGTGGCAGGCCCGAGCCGGTGGGCATCGTCGCGCTGATCCTGACCGGCGGGCTGGCCTTCCTGGCGGGCAGCTACATGCAGTTCGTCGCCCGCCGCATCGAACCGCGTCCGGAGGACCGCGAGGACGCGGAAATCAGCGACGGCGCGGGCGAGCTGGGCTTCTTCAGCCCGGGCAGCTACTGGCCGATCGGCATGGCGGCCACCGCCGCCCTCGCCGCCGTCGCGCTGGCGTTCTTCCACATCTGGCTGCTGGTCATCGCGCTGGTCGCGCTGCTCATCACGATCGGCGGACTGGTGTTCGAGTACCACACGGGCCCGTCGCACGACTGACCCGAGCTTTCCGGACCGGCCGTCGCACTTCGGTGCGGCGGCCGGTTTCGTGTTCGAGGGTGCCCGTGACGCCATGAACGACTCTTTCCTGTCATCCGACGACAGGAAAGAGTCGTTCATGACGTTTCAGCCCCGGAACGCGGCCCGGTAGGACGACCCACCACGACGGTGGCGCTGCTCTCCTACGTCTACCCGGTGGTCGCCGTGCTGGTCGACATCGCCTTCTACGGCCACCGCCCCGGCTGGCCGGAAGCACTGGGCATGCTCGCGGTCCTCGCCGCCGCACTGGCCCCGCAACGCGGCCGCCGTCCGGCTCCGGAAACCCGCCCGGAACCGGCCCGGCAAACGTGATCAGACCCGTGACTCGCGTGATCGGGGACGTAACCCGCGTGATTGAGGCCGGAACTCGCGAGTTCCGGCCTCAATCACGCGAGATCCGGGTTCAGTCACGCGAGTTCCGGCTCGGAACACGCGGGTTACGGGTCAGGTGAAGGCGATCCAGCGGTCCAGGAGCGCGGCCGCGGCTCCCGAGTCGATGGCTTCGGCCGCCCGGGTCAAGCCGGTGCGGAGGTCGTCCTCGAGGGTCTCCGAGAAGCCCGTGAAAGCCGCCAACGCGGCCGCCGCGTTGATCAGGACCGCGTCGCGGACCGGGCCCGGCTTGCCGCCCACCAGGTCGCGGACGACCTCGGCGTTCGCCGCCGCGTCGCCGCCGCGCAGGTCCTCGGCCGTCGCGCGGGGGATGCCCAGCCCGGCGGGGTCGAGGGTGCGTTCGGTGACCGTGCCGCCGGAGACCACCAGCACCGTCGACGTCGTCGTCGTGGTGATCTCGTCGAGGCCGTCGTCGCCGCGGACCACCAGGGCACGCGTGCCGCGGCGGGCGAACGTCTCCGCCAGCACCCACGTCTTGTCCTGGTACGCGCAGCCGATCAGCGCGGCACCCGGCTGGGCCGGGTTGGTCAGCGGGCCGAGCAGGTTGAACGTCGTGGGAATGCCGAGCTCGCTGCGCACCGGGCCGGCGTGCCGCAGTGCCGGGTGGAACGCCGACGCCAGGAAGAACCCGATGCCGACCTCGGTCAGGCTGCGCTGCACGTCCTCCGGCGGCAGGCTGATCCGCACGCCGAGCGTTTCCAGCACGTCCGCCGCGCCCGACTTCGACGACGCGCTGCGGTTGCCGTGCTTGGCCACCGGCGCGCCGGCCGCCGCCGTGACGATCGCCGCCATCGTCGAGATGTTCACCGAGTTGGAGCCGTCGCCGCCGGTGCCGACGATGTCGACCGCCGGGCGGTCCAGCTCCACCCGCCGGGCGTGCGCCAGCATCGTGGCCGCCATCCCGGCGATCTCCTCGGGCGTCTCGCCCTTGGCGCGCAGCGCCACCGCGAACCCGGCGATCCGGGCCGGGCTCGCCGCGCCGCTCATGATCTGGTCCATCGCCCACGCCGTGTCCTCCGCGGAGAGGTCGGCGCCCGCGATGAGCTGCTTGAGCAGGGGTGGCCAGGTGCGGGGGACCGGGGTGGTCACCGGCTCAGCCGTTCACGACGGGGACCCGTCGCGCGCGCAGCACGTCGGCGACGGTCTCCGCGGCGGTCAGCGGGTCCAGCGGGTGCACCAGCACGGCGTCCGCCTGCGACCAGGTGGCCAGCCACCGGTCGTCCTTGCGCCGCACCGCGATCACGATCGGGGGACACTCGGCGATTTCACTCTTGAGCTGGCGGCAGAGGCCGATGCCGCCGGTCGGCTGCGCCTCGCCGTCGAGGATCGCCAGGTCGACGTTCCCGGCGTCCACCTCGGACAGCACGTCGGCGATGCCGTCCGCCTCGACGTAGTCCACGCGCGCCAGGTCCGCGGCGGGCCGGCGGCCGACCGCGTTCACGATCGCCTCGCGCACCTCCGCCTTGTGGCTGAACACCAGGACCCGCATCGACCGCTCGCCCATCAGGCACGCCTCCGTCTCGCTACTGCACGTCTGAGCCGATCGTATCGGCCGAGACCGACATCACGCGGGCGCCTCCGGCTGGAGCGCGTCCCAGCCCAGCGCGTCGCCGCCCAGCCGCTGCGCCAGGCCCGCCATCCGCGACCGTTCCTGGGCGCAGTGCAGGGCGTCGAGCACCTGGACGCGGACCGCGAGCACTCGCGCCAAGTCCTCCGAAGGGGTCTGTTCCCGCAGCTCATAGCCGTCCTGGGCGAGGATCGACGCCGCCTCCTCGAGCCGGTCCGGTGGGAGCAGCAGGTGGTGCCGCAGGACGGCCGGTGCCGTGCTGACCCAGGTGGGTGAACCGGCCAGGACCGCGGAGTCCGCGACGACCGGGTCGAAGGCCTCGGCGACGATCTTCAATCCCGGCGTCTCAGCGGTCAGACCGGGCGTTTCCCGCTTCTTGACCAGGTCAAGCAGGCGGTCGAGTAAACCCATGAGTAGCTCTCACCTTCCCGGGCATCCGGTGTGATCGGTTACGCAGACGACCCGCCGTGGACCCACCCGGCGGAGCGGTGGTGCGAGAGGACATAATGCGACGCGTGACAACGGCAGCTCCCACCATCAGTCAGCGGGTCCACTCGCTGAACCGGCCGAACATGGTCAGTGTCGGCACCATCGTGTGGCTTTCCAGCGAGCTGATGTTCTTCGCCGGACTGTTCGCGATGTTCTTCACCGTCAAGGCGCAGAACGCGACCGGCCAGTGGCCGCCGCCGCTGCACGGCGAGAAGTTCGAACTCAACGTGCTGTACGCGATCCCGTTCACCGTGATCCTCGTGCTGTCCTCGCTGACCTGCCAGTTCGGCGTGTTCGCCGCCGAGCGCGGCGATGTCTACGGGCTGCGCCGCTGGTACATCATCACGTTGATCATGGGCGCGATCTTCGTCGGTGGCCAGGCCAACGAGTACCACAACCTGGTCGAAGAGGGCATGACGATCCCGTCCGGCCCGTTCGGCACGGTCTTCTACCTCGCGACCGGCTTCCACGGCCTGCACGTCATCGGCGGGCTCATCGCCTTCGTGTACCTGCTCATCCGCACGAAACTGAGCAAGTTCACGCCCGCCCAGGCCACGTCGGCGATCGTCGTGTCCTACTACTGGCACTTCGTCGACATCGTGTGGGTCGGCCTGTTCGGTGTGATCTACCTCCTGCCGTGAGGGGCTCACCCCCAGCCGCCACCACCTTCACCATCGGCCTGAACTGACAGCAAGGGTTGCCGCAAGATGACCACCAGCACCAAAACCTCGGAGCGCCGGTACCGCGCGCGGTCGAAGCTGCGGAGGCGGTTCGCCGGCCTGCTCGCGCTCGGCATCGCGCTGGTGGGCGCCGGCGCCCTGTACGCCGTGTTCGCCCCGGAGCCGCAGACCGCGCAGGCCCAGGGCACGCCGGCGCAGCTGCGTCTCGGCGAGCAGGTCTACAACAACACCTGCATCGCCTGCCACGGCGCGAACCTCGAGGGTGTGAAGGACCGCGGGCCGAGCCTGATCGGCATCGGTGACGCCGCGGTGTACTTCCAGACTTCTTCGGGCCGGATGCCCGCCGCGCGCCAGGAGGCGCAGATCGAGCGGAAGCCGCCGAAGCTGACCGAGGCCGAGATCGACGCGGTCGGCGCCTACATCCAGGCGCACGGCGGCGGCGTCCAGCGGCCCGCCGAGAAGGGCGAGGCCCTCCGCGGCGACGACCCGGCCCGCGGTGGCGAGCTGTTCCGCCTCAACTGCGCGTCGTGCCACAACTTCACCGGCCGCGGCGGCGCGCTGTCGGCCGGCAAGTACGCGCCGAACCTGGACCCGGCCAGCGAAGAGCAGATCTACACGGCCATGCTCACTGGCCCGCAGAACATGCCGAAGTTCTCCGACCGGCAGCTGTCGCCGGAGGAGAAGAAGGACATCGTCGCCTACGTGAAGTCGGTGTCGGACGGCAACAATGACCCGGGTGGTAACGGCCTCGGCGGGGTCGGCCCCGCTTCGGAGGGCGTCATCGCCTTCATCGTCGGGATCGCCGCGCTGATCGGCGTGACGTTGTGGATTGGATCGAAGGCATGAGTGCCGAGGGGCCGAAGCCGCCGACGGAGGCGGAGCTGGCTGAGATGGACCGTGACCAGCTGGTCAAGCTGGGTGGGGCGCTCGACGGCGTCGAGATCGTCGAGTACCCGACCCCGTGGCCCGTGGAGGGCACCCGGGCGGAGAAGCGGGCGGAGCGCCTGGTCGCGTTCTGGTTCGCGCTGTCCGCGCTGGCCGGGCTCGGGTTCGTCGTTTCGCTGATCTGGTGGCCGTGGAAGTACGAGGCGCCGGACAACGAGAGCGGCCACTTCTGGTACAGCCTCTACACCCCGATGCTCGGCATCACGCTCGGCCTGTCCATCCTCGGCCTCGGCATCGGCGTGATCCTGTACACGAAGAAGTTCGTGCCCGCCGAGGTCGCGGTGCAGCAGCGGAGCGACAACGACGGCGAGGGGTCGGCCGAGGTCGACCGCGCGACGATCCTCGCGCACCTGGCCGACGCCGGGAGCCGCAGCACCATCGCCCGCCGGTCGCTGATCAAGCGCTCGGCGATCGCCGGTGCGGGCGCGCTGGGTCTCGCGGCCGCCGCGCTGCCGATCGCGTCGTTCATCAAGAACCCGTGGAAGGACAGCGAGTCCCGCGACTCGCTGTGGCACACCGGCTGGAAGCCCAACTTCCCCGGCGAGAAGGTCTACCTGCGCCGCAACACCGGCAAGCCCCTCGAAAAGGGCGAGAAGGCCAGCCTGGTCAAGGCCGAGGACCTCGACGCCGGCGCGATGGAAACGGTCTTCCCGTACCGCGACTCCGAGAAGGACGACCCGGAGGCGCTGGCCAAGGCGCTGACCCGCGTCGACAACCCGGTCATGCTGATCCGCCTGCGCTCGACCGACGCCGCCAACGTGGTCAAGCGGGCCGGCCAGGAGGACTTCAACTTCGGCGACTACTACGCGTACACGAAGATCTGCAGCCACGTCGGCTGCCCGACCTCCCTGTACGAGCAGCGGACCAACCGCATCCTGTGCCCGTGCCACCAGTCGCAGTTCGACGCGCTCCACTACGCCAAGCCGATCTTCGGCCCGGCGACGCGGCCGCTGGCCCAGCTACCGATCACGGTGGACGAAGAGGGATACTTGATCGCGCGAGGCGACTTCATCGAGGCCATCGGTCCGGCCTTTTGGGAGCGTAAGTCATGAGTTCACTCACCACGCCGACCAAGGGGTCGAGCGCCGTGGAGCGGCACGTGGGCGAGGCCGCGAACAACGCCGACCAGCGGTACCACCTGGCCAAGGGCCTGCGGCACCAGATGAACAAGGTGTTCCCGACCCACTGGTCGTTCCTGCTGGGCGAGATCGCGCTCTACAGCTTCATCATCCTGCTGCTCACCGGTGTGTACCTGACGCTGTTCTTCGACCCCTCCATGCAGGAGGTCGTCTACCACGGCAGCTTCAAGAACATGCAGGGCCTGGAGATGTCCCAGGCGTTCCGCACGACGCTGGACATCTCGTTCGACGTCCGCGGCGGCCTGTTCATGCGGCAGCTGCACCACTGGGCCGCGCTGATCTTCGTCGCGTCGATGGCCGTGCACATGCTGCGCATCTTCTTCACCGGCGCGTTCCGGCGGCCGCGTGAGGCGAACTGGGTGATCGGTGGCCTGCTGCTGATCCTGGGCTGCTTCGAGGGCTTCTTCGGCTACTCCCTGCCGGACGACCTGCTGTCGGGCACCGGTATCCGCGCGACGCTGTCGGGCATCGTGCTCTCGGTGCCTGTCATGGGCACCTGGATCCACTGGGCGCTGTTCGGCGGGGAGTTCCCCGGCGACGTGATCATCCCGCGCCTGTACACGCTGCACATCCTGCTGCTGCCGGGCATCATGCTCGCCCTGGTCGGGGCGCACCTGGCGCTGGTCTGGTACCAGAAGCACACGCAGTTCCCGGGCGTGCGCCGCAAGGAGACCAACGTCGTCGGCGTCCGGATCATGCCGTACTTCGCGCTCAAGGGCGGGGCGTTCTTCACGCTGGTCATCGGCGTGCTGGCGCTGATGTCGGGCCTGTTCCAGATCAACCCGGTGTGGAACTTCGGCCCGTACAACCCGGCGCAGGTGTCGGCGGGTTCGCAGCCCGACTGGTACATGGCCTGGGCCGACGGCATGCTCCGGATCTGGCCGGCGTGGGAGGTCTACCTCGGGAACTACACGATCCCGGCGGTGTTCTTCCCCGGCGCGGTCGGCATGCCGCTCCTGATCGGCCTGCTGCTGGCCTACCCGTTCATCGAGCGGAAGCTGTCCAAGGACACCGCGCACCACAACCTGCTCCAGCGGCCCCGTGACGCCCCGGTCCGCACGGCGCTGGGCGCGATGGCGCTGGGCTTCTTCATGGTCATCGAGCTGTCGGGCTTCAACGACATCATCGCCGACAGCTTCGACATCTCCCTGAACGCGACGACGTGGGCGGGCCGCATCGGCGTGCTGATCGTGCCGCCGATCGCGTACTACCTCACCTACCGCCTCTGCCTGGGCTTGCAGCGGGCCGACCGCGAGGTGCTGGAGCACGGCGTCGAGACGGGCATCATCAAGCGGCTGCCGCACGGTGAGTTCATCGAGATCCACCAGCCGCTCGCCGGTGTCGACAGCCACGGCCACGCGATCCCGCTCGAGTACCAGGGCGCGTCCGTGCCGAAGAAGATGAACAAGCTGGGCTCGGCCGGGCAGGCCGTTCCGGGCACGTTCTGGTCGCCGGACCCCGCCGAGGAGACCACCGCGTTGCAGCGGGCTCACGGCGACGGGCACGGCAACGGCCACTCGGTCACCCAGGGCGAGCCGGGCGAGTTCGAGAGCATCGAGACGGCCGAGGCCGCCAAGCGCTCCGAGCACTAGCAGTTGACGCCGAAGCCGCCCTCCGGAAGTCGCGGAGGGCGGTTTCGGCGTTCAGCGGCTTGACGTATGGGGCGTTGGAGGACCTCGGTCAGTCCTCGACGCCGATCGCGAAGGCCGACTCCGTGTCGGCGCGGGAGTACGACCGGAACGCGATGTGCGTGACGGTGTCCAGCACCCCCGGCACCTTGCCGATCCGGCCGGGGATCAGGTCGGCCAGCTCTTCGTGCGCGGAGACCTTCACGGTGGCGATGAGGTCGACGTCCCCGGCGCACGAGTAGACCTCGCCGACGCCCTCGATGTCGGCGATCGCCTGCGCCGCGTCCGGGATCGCGTCCGCCTCTACCTGGATCAGCACGATCGCGGTGATCACCTGGGTCCTCCAAGACTCGTCTTCGGGTGTCGCCCGCGATCCTAGTGAGCCCTACGCCGCGGTGTGTGCCAGCCAGTGCTCGGCGAGGGCGTGGTCGCCGGTGACCGTGACGCGGTCCGCGGGCAGGCGCCGGGTCAGCACGAGCAGGAGGTCTTCCACCGGACCGGCCAGCGTGACGTCCGCGGGTTCGCCGTCCCGCGTCCACCGCACGCCGCCGGGGGTGCGGTGGACCAGCCAGCCCGGGCCGTCGTCCGGGGCCAGCCGGAGGGTCTGGCCGGTGCCGCGCAGTTCGGCGAAGCCGGGCCTGAGGCTCGCCGTGACCGGGTTGGCCAGCAGCTCCAGCCACTCGCTGATCGCGTCGGCCGCGTGGTCCGGCGCGACGGTGAAGGCGGTGCCCGTGGCGAGTGCCGCGTCGGCGTGGTGGACGGTGGTGTCGTGGAGCATCCGGCGCAGCCAGAACCGGGCCGGCTGGGGGCCGAAGAACGTCCACACCGGAGTTTCGCCGGAAGCGCGGACCGCTTCTTCGAGCTCCGCGGCGCCCTGGAGCAGCCAGTCGGACCATTTCTCGGGGGAGCCGGGGTCGGCGTCGAACGGGTCCGGGACCGGCGACGGGCCGGACCGGACGATGCCGGCGGCCCAGCGGTGGGCCTGGCCGATGTGACCGGTCAGCACCCGCAGCGGCCACTCCGGGCAGGTGGGGACGAGGGTGTCCGGGTCGGCTTGCGTTGCCGCGTAGGCGAATCCGGCGGTGTGTTCGTGGAGCCCCTCGGCGAGTCTCGCGTTGTCCATGGCCGTACCGTAGGAACTCCACCCGGCTGGAGGTTCGACGAAAGGTGACCGGAGACACACTCGGGATCGGTGAGCTGGCGAGCCGGACCGGCGTGCCCGTCCGCACGATCCGTTTCTACTGCGACGAGGGACTGCTGGAGCCTGCGCGTAGCGTCGGTGGCCACCGCCGGTTCGAGCGGGCGGCGGTCGACCGGCTGAACCTCGTGCGCCGGCTGCGGGGGCTCGGGCTGGGCCTGCGTTCGATCACCGGCGTCCTCGAAGGCCGGTGTTCCCTCGATGACGCCGTGGCCGCCGAGCGGGCCGCGCTCGACCGCGAGCTGGCGACGCTGGCCTGGCGGCGCTCGGTGCTTCGCGCCGTCGAGGAGACGCCCCCTGCCGACCGCGCCACGCGGCTCGAGCTGCTGTCCGCGGTGCAGGACGGGGCGGCAGCACACGAGACCCTCGTCCGCCTCTGGCACCCGATGACCACCGGCCCGATCCCGCCGGACACGGCGAGCATGTTCCTGGACGTCGGCGCGCCGGAGCCGCCGGACCAGCCCACGACGGCGCAGGTGGTCGCGTACGCCGAGCTGGTGGCGCTCGCCGCGGACACCCGGCTGGCCACCCACCTGAAGGCGAGCACGCTGGCCGGCCACGACCGCATCGCCGACCTCGGGGTCCTCCACGCCGAAGTCGGCGCGGCGTGCCAGCTGGCGTTCCCGCAGGTGGCGGCCGGGGCACGGCCGTCGCCCGGCCCGGCGCTCGACCGGTTCGTGACGGCCCACGCGGCCGCGCTCGGCACGGGCGACACCCCGGAGTTCCGGCGCGCGCTGAGCCACCGCACCGCGCCCGACCGCCACCCCCGGCTGCGCCGCTACTGGCACCTGGCGGGCGAGGTCACCGGCGATCCGGCCCCGATGGGCATCACGCACACCTGGCTCCTCGACGCCCTGGACCACTCGGTCGCCTGACCCGGCCCAGTACCCCCGCCTCACGCACTCGGACGGCCGGCACGCGAACCGGCCCTCCGGGTACGCCAGCCGCCCCTTGAGGCGCCGTTCCTGGGTTCAGCCGACGTGTTCCAGGGAGTGGGCGTCCGCCACCAGGTTCAGCCAGCCCTGCCAGCCCGCCACCGCCGCCGGCTCGGCCCAGGGGCGGGTCGTGCGGACCAGGCGAACACCCGGGCGGGCCAGCCAGCGCAGCAGCACCCCCACCTCCTCCGGCGGCGCGCCGTGCAAGGGGCCCGGCTCCGGCAGGACCGTCTCCGCCGACGCCACCAGCGTCTCCACCACCGGCATCGGCGGCACCCCGCGCCGCGCGACGCCCGCCGAGGCGAGCCTGCCGTAGCGGATCACCGCCAGCTCCCAGCCGCCCGCGCCGTCGGGACCCGCCGCGATCAGCTCGCCGATCGACGCCAGCGACGCCTGCCGGTGTGCCCGTCCCAGCGCGCGGATCAGGCCCGCCAGCTCGTCGCGGTGCCGCGCCGCCTGCTCGAAGTGCCGGCCCGCCGCCAGCCGCTCGACGTGCGCGGCCGCGGTGTGCAGGGGACGGCCGTCCAGCCCCGCGATCAGCCCCGACACCGACTCGACCGCCGGCCCGTACTCCTCCACGCTCTGCCTGCCGGCGCACGGCGCCCCGCACCGCCCCAGCTCCGCCAGCACGCACGGTGTCCCGTTCGGCGAGCGCGGCGAGATCCGCTGCGTGCACGTCCGCAGGCCCGACGCCCCGGCCAGGGTGTCCGCCGTCGTCCGCGCGTCCGCCTGGTTGCGGAACGGGCCGAGCACGCCCGGTCGCGGCAGCCGCACCACCGACAACCGCGGGAACGCCTCGTCCGTCAGCCCGATCCACCAGCCCTGGTGCCGGTTCTTCGACCGCCGGTTGTAGGCGGGCCGGTGCGCCGCGATCAGCCGCAGCTCCCGCACCTCGGCCTCCAGCGCGTGCGCGCACACCACGTGGTCGACGCGCTCCGCCAGCGCGACCATCTCGCGGATCCGGCTCCGCCCCTCCGAGCCCGTGAAGTACGTCCGCACCCGGCGGCGCAGGTCCTTCGCCGTGCCGACGTACAGCACCTCGTCCTTCGGCCCCTTGAACAGGTAGACGCCGGGTGCCGACGGCAGGTCCGCGGCCAGGTGCCGCTTCGCCCGCTGGGCGACGGTCACCTCCGGCAGGTACCCCATCAGCTCTTCGAGCGAGTGCACGCCCAGGTTCCCGACCCGCTCCAGCAGGCCGTGCAGCACGTCGACCGTCGCGCGCGCGTCGTCCAGCGCCCGGTGCGTCGGCCGGGTCCTCGCCCCGAACAGCAGCGCCAGCGCCGTCAGGTTGTACCGGCCCACCTCGTCCCGCGGGACGATCCGCCGCGCCAGCCGGACCGTGCACACCACGGTCGGCTTCGGCCACACGTACCCGTGGCCCTCGCACGCCGCCCGCATGTGCGACGTGTCGAACCCCGAGTTGTGCGCCACCAGCACCGCGCCCTCGATGAACTCGAGGAACGCCGGCAGCACCTCCTCGATCGGCGGCGCGTCGTAGACCATCGCCTGCGTGATGCCGGTCAGCGACACGATCTGCGGCGGGATCACCATGCCCGGGTTCACCAGCGTCGCGAACTCGCCCAGTACTTCGCCGCCGCGCACCTTCACCGCGCCGATCTCCGTGATCCCCGACGGCCCGGGGGGAGCCCCGGTCGTTTCGAGGTCGAAGACGACGAAGGTGGTGTCCCGCAACGGAGTGCCGAGCTCGTCGAACGCGAGCTGTGCCTGGACCGAACGCATGAGCGAGACCCTAGAGGGACGCACCGACAGTTTTGCCCGGCGCGGGCGACCGGAGGTCCGTGAATGGCACATCGAGGGACTTCAAGTCCCTCGATGTGCCATTCACGGCCGGTGCCGCCGGCCTCGGGTGCCGGTGGCCGGATCCCCTGGTCGGGGTGTGGTCCGTGTGGCGCGCGGGGCGGGATGCAGGGGTGGGGCCTACCCTGGACCAATGCACCCGCAGCCGCTCGTGCCGGAGCCGCCCGGGGACCCCGCCGGTCCCTCGGGTGTCGCGTCGCGCCCCGAGCAGGCCGAGGACGCCGACGACCAGGCCGGCCGGCCTGAACCCGCCACCTGGCCCGTCCTGCCCGAACCGGTCCGCGACCGCATCGCCGAGCTCGCCGCGGCCGCCGTCGCCAAGCTGCCGAGCACCGACGTCCCCCGCCAGCTGCGGCCCGTCGCCAAGTTCGCCCCCGCCAAGCGCGCGAAGCTCGGCGGCGCCGCCCTGCTCGCCGCCCTCGGCGAGTCCTCCCAGTTCCGCACGGCCGTCATCGAATGGCTCCGCGAACACCGCACCGACGTCCTCGACCCCAACGCCGCCGACTCCGTGGCCGCGGCGGCCGCGGCCGTCCTGCTCGGGGAGTCCGGGGCCGCCGGGCGCGTCCGGCTGGTGGCCAGGAACGCCGAGGAGAACGCCCTCCGCGCCGAACGCGACGCCGCGCTCGCCCGCACCCAGCGGCTCGAAGCCGAACTCGCGCAGGTCCGCGCCGAACTCGCCGAGGCGAAGAACACCGCCGAGAACGCCCGCGGCGAGCGTGAAGGCGAAGTCGAGAAGCTCCTGAAGCGCCTTCGCGAGCAAGGCGTCCAGCTGCGCCAGGCCCGTGACGCGGTCGAAGCGGCGTCCGCCGAGGCCGAACGCGGCTCCGCCGCCCGAGCGGTCGAGATCGCCGCCCTCGCCGCCCAGCTCGAGCGGGAGCGCCAGCGCGTCGCCAGCGAGCGCGCCCGCGCCGAACGGGCCGTCTCCGACGCCGAGATCGCCCGCCAGTCCGCCCGTGAGGCCCGGCAGGCCGACGAGGTGCGGCTCGCCCTGCTCATCGACACCATCGACGGCGCTGTCAACGGTCTCCGCCGTGAACTCGCCCTCGGCGCGCGCGGTGCCCGTCCCGCGGACATGGTCCGCGGGGCCAGCTCCGGCACCGGTCAGGGCGGCAAGATCGCCGACGTGTCCACCCTGGACCGCTACCTGGCGCTGCCCAACGTGCACCTGATCGTCGACGGCTACAACGTCACCAAGACCGGCTATCCCGAGCTCGCCCTCGCCGACCAGCGCGACCGGCTGGTCCACCAGCTGTCCGCGCTGGCCGCGCGCACGTCGGCCGAGGTCACCGTCGTTTTCGACGGCGCCGGTGTGCTGTCGGTCCCGGCTTCGTCGCCGCGCGGGGTGCGGGTGCTGTTCTCCGACCGCGGGGTCCTCGCCGACGACGTGATCCGCAACCTGGTCGCGGCCGAGCCGGCGGGGCGGCCCATGGTCGTCGCGACGTCCGACCGCGCGGTCGCGGACTCGGTGCGCGGCGGTGGGGCCCATCCGACGCCCGCCGCGGTGCTGGTCAGCCGCCTCTCCCGGGTCTGACTCGCACGAAATTGTCGGTGGTGGCGCCTACCGTCCTCCCCAAGTCAGTTTCCGGCGTGAGGAGGACCACGTGAGTGACACCCCCGACCTGTCCGCGGTGGACGTCTCGCACATCGCGGTTTCGGACATCGAGAACCTGGTGGTCGATTGCGACCGCTGTGTGGTGCGTGGCATCTCGTGCCACGACTGCGCGGTGAGCGTGCTGCTCGGCGCGCCGCCGGTGGTGGTGTGGGACGCCGACGAGCGCCGCGCCGTCGACGCGCTGGCCGAAGCGGGAATGGTGCCGCGGCTGCGCTTGGTCGAAGAACCGGTCCGCCGCACCGCCTGACTCGCCCGTTTCGTGTCGGCGCGCCGAATGGTCGATCGGATCAGATGAACGGTCGGTAGTCGAAACGGGCTCGGAGAAACCCCAGCGTGTAACGCCCATCACACGTTTCCTCCCTCCCTGGTCCGATGGTGTTTAACGGCGTCACGCACAGTTTTTGGCGGAGAGGTGGTGGACGTGGTGGCGGTCTTTTCGTAACCTGTCCGAGATCTCGTGGCCCCCGGCCGCCGATGAGGCGGCGACGCGAGATCGCCGCCGGAAACAGCTTTGTCGGGAAGCTGGGAACCGGAACCACCACACGTTTGACAGTTGCAGCTTTATCTGTTGCAGCACTGCTCGTCCCCAAGCGGACGGCGCGTGTGGTGGGGACAGCGGCGAAGAGGACTCCCCGGCCTCTTCGTGCTCCGGTCCCCGTCGGCGGCCGAGACGCAAAGGAGACCCGCGCGACCGTGCAGTCGCATCCAGTCAGGCGCGTGGTGTCAGGTGCCCTCGCAGCGGTTTCGGTGATCACCCTCGTCACCTTGGCCCAGCCGACGGCCATCGCCGCCCCCGTCCCCGCCCTCCAAGCCCCTCCCACCGGCTCCGACGCCCTCGCCAAGTACCGCGACCTCGCGGCGCAAGCCGAGAAGCTCAACGAAGACCTGCTTTCGGCTCAGGACGACCTGAGCAAGAAGCAGGGCGAGCTCGACAAGGCCACCACCGACGTCAACGCGGCGAAGGACCAGGCCGCGAAGGCCGCCGAAAACGAGAAGAAGTACCAGGTCCAGGTCGACAAGTTCGCCGGTGCCTCGTTCACCAGCGGCGTCCAGCTCAACAAGCTGTCGGCCCTGCTGGCCGGTACTTCCACTCAGGACTTCCTGGACCGCTCTTCGGCGCTCGAGGTCATCGCGACCGGCAAGAACGCCGCGATGGGCAACCTCACCGGCGCCTTCCAGCAGGCCACCGACGCCACCAACAAGGCCGCCGACGCCGCGAAGCGCGCGCAGGACGCCCGTGACGCGGCCGCCAAGCTGACCGAGGACATCAAGGCCAAGCAGAAGTCCCTCAACGACCAGATCGACCAGCTCGAGGCGGCCAACAAGAACCTGAGCGCCTCGGACAAGGCCGCTCAGCGCGACCGCGGCGCGACACCCCCGGCCAACATCAAGGCCCCCACCGCGGCGGCCCAGACGGCGCTGAACATGGCGCTGAGCAAGCTCGGCAGCCCGTACAAGTACGGCGCCAGCGGGCCGACCGTGTTCGACTGCTCGGGCCTGATGCTGTGGGCCTACGGGCAGGCGGGGCTCACCCTGCCGCGCACCAGCCGGGAGCAGTCGACGTTCGGCGCCGCGGTGCCGCGCGATCAGCTGCAGCCGGGCGACCTCGTGTTCTACTACTCGCCCGTTTCGCACGTCGGCATGTACATCGGCAACGGCCAGATGGTCCACGCGCCCGACACCGGTGACGTCGTGAAGATCTCGCCGCTGCAGAGCCAGTACGCGGGAGCGCGCCGCCCGACGGCGTAACCCCGAAGCAGAGCACCCCGAAGGGGCGGTACCGCACACGCGGTGCCGCCCCTTCGGCGTCCGTGTCAGCCGAGGCTCCGCCTCGGTCCGGGGGCTTCGCCACCCGGACCCCCGAACGAACAGGTGGCCCCCGCTAGCCTCTGGGGCGTGCTCAAGACCCTGCTCGTGACCAACGACTTCCCGCCCCGGCCCGGGGGGATCCAGAACTACCTGAACTCCCTCGCCACCCGGCTGCCGGCGGACGACCTGGTCGTCTACGCGCCGTCGTGGGAGTCGCGGACGGGGTCGCACGAGGAGTTCGACGCGGAGGCGCCGTTCGAGGTCGTCCGGCATCCGACGTCGCTGATGCTGCCGACGCCTGACGTCCTTCGCCGGGCGAAGCAGATCATGCGCGCGCGAGACTGCGAAGCCGTCTGGTTCGGCGCGGCCGCCCCGCTCGCGCTGCTGGGGCAGCCGCTGCGCCGGGCCGGGGCCCGGCGCGTCGTGGCGTCGACCCACGGCCACGAGGTCGGCTGGTCGATGCTCCCCGGTTCGCGGCAGGCGCTGCGGCGCATCGGCGACACCGTGGACGTCGTCACCTACGTCAGCCGGTACACCCGCGGCCGGTTCGCCGCCGCGTTCGGCCCGATGGCCGGGCTGGAGCTGCTGCCGTCCGGGGTGGACACCGAGGTGTTCCGGCCGGATCCGGCCGCCCGCGCGGAGATCCGCGCCCGGCACGGCCTCGGCGACCGGCCGACGATCGTGTGCGTGTCGCGGCTGGTCCCGCGCAAGGGCCAGGACCAGCTGATCCGCGCGCTGCCGAAGATCCTCGAGCGGGTCCCGGACGCGGCGCTGCTGATCGTCGGCGGCGGTCCCTACCGCAAGAAGCTCACCGAGCTGGTCGCCGAGCTGGGGCTGGAGCGCGACGTCGTGCTCACCGGGTCGGTGCCGTGGGCCGAGCTGCCGGCGCATTACGCGGTGGGCGACATCTTCGCGATGCCGGCCCGCACCCGGGGCAAGGGCCTCGACGTCGAAGGGCTCGGCATCGTCTACCTGGAGGCCTCGGCGACCGGCCTGCCGGTGGTGGCTGGCAACTCCGGCGGGGCGCCCGAAGCGGTGCTCGACGAGGTCACCGGGCACGTCGTCGAGGGCCGGGACACCGGCCAGCTCGCCGAGACGCTCGTCAGCCTGCTCGCCGACCCGGTGCGCGCGCGGCGGATGGGCGAGGCCGGGCGGGCCTGGGTGACCGCGAACTGGCGGTGGGACGTCATGGCGCGGCGGCTGTCCGGCCTGCTGGACGGCGACCCGGTGGCCGCGGTCCGCTGAGCCGTCACGGCGTGTGGAGCGCCGGGTGCCGCGGATCGTCGACGCGCACGACTACGTCGGCGAGCGAGCCGGGATCGGCTTCCGCCTCGTAACGCTCGTAGGCCGGGACGGCCCACGCGTCCGGCACGCGCCGGCGCAGGGCGGCGGGGGAGAGCCACAGGTGCACGGCCAGGTCGAACGCCAGACCCGCGCCGAGCAGCAGTTCGCCGTCGACCAGCACGACGCCGCCGTCGGGGAGCGGCACCCGCTCGGCGCGGGTCGCGCGGTCGCGTTCGGGGTCCCACAGCGACGGCAGGACTTCGCCGGACCCCTTCAGCGGATCGAGGACTTCGCGGCGGAGCGCGCCGAGGTCGAGCCAGTCGGTGTAGCGGGCATCGGGGTTGGTGCGGCCGTGCTCGAACCGCAGCGACGCGGGACGCAGGAAGTCGCCCGCGGAGACGCGCAGGGTCGCGCGGCCACGCAGCCGCAGCGGGTCGACGAGGGCGTCGGCGAGTTCCTTCGTTTCCGTCGCCCCGGCCGCGCCGTCGACGGCGACCGCGATCCGCCCGGGGAGCGCGTCGATGCGGCCGGCCAGTTCTTCGGCCAGGACGGCGGGGGAAATCGGACGGTAGCGCACGGGTTCCCATCCTCCACCCGGACCGGTGGGCGGTTTTGTCATACCCCGGTGGGAAGATGGGGACATGACTTCTTCAACGGGGAAGACGGCCGATGTGGGGTGGAACATCGGCGTTTCACGGACTTTGCCGTACCCCGCCGCGATGGTCTGGGACTTCCTGGTCAGCCGCGAGGGTGTCGCGGTCTGGCTGGGGCCCGGGGCAGAGCTGCCGCGCGAGGCGGGCGCGGAGTACGAAACGGCGAACGGCACGGTCGGCGAGATCCGCAGCTTCGTGGCCGGCGACCGGGTCCGGCTCACGTGGCGGCCGAGCGACTGGGACCACGACTCCACCGTGCAGGTGCGGCTGAGCGGCTCGGGTGCCAAGACCACGCTGCGGTTCCACCAGGAATGGCTCGCCGACGCGGAAGAACGCGAGGAACAACGGGCATACTGGCAGGACGTGACCGAGCGCGTGGTGGCGGCACTCGCCGAGCGCTGACGCGGCGAGAAACTGGGGATGGCATGACGACCGACGAAATCGTCGAGGTGGCGGAAGACTTCGCGCAGGACGCACACCTGTTCGCGGAGCTGTTGCGGGCGGGCGGTTCCGTGCGCCGGGTGCGGCTGCCACCGCGCGGGCTGCCGTGCTACCTGGTCACCGGGTTCGCGGAGGCGCGGGCGCTGCTGGCCGATCCGCGGCTGCGGAAGAACAGCCAGGGCATCCGTGAGCTGTTCGAGGCGAAGCTGCCGCCCGAGGCCCTGCAGAACGGCCTGGGCCAGGACCTGAGCTGGCACATGCTCAACTCCGACCCGCCGGACCACACGCGGCTGCGGAAGCTCGTGAACAAGGCGTTCACCGGCCGGACCGTGGCCCGGCTGCGGCCGCGGGTCGAAGAGATCACCGCCGAGCTGCTCGACGCGCTGGCCGGGCAGGAGCGGGCCGACCTGGTGCCGTCGTTCGCCGCGCCGCTGCCGATCACGGTGATCTGCGAGCTGCTCGGCGTGCGCGAGGAGGACCGCACGGAGTTCTCCGGCTGGTCCAAGACGCTGCTGAGCGCGGCGGTGCGGCCGGAGGATGTGCAGAACGCGGCGCAGAGCATGTTCGGCTACCTCACCGGCCTGATCGCGCAGAAACGCGCCGAACCGGCCGAGGACCTGCTGTCGGACCTGGTGCACGCGAGCGACGACGGCGACTCGCTGTCCGAGCCGGAGCTGGTGTCGATGGCGTTCCTGCTGCTGGTCGCCGGGCACGAGACGACGGTCAACCTGATCGCCAACGGCGTGCTGGCGCTGCTGCGCGAGCCGGAGCAGCTGGCCCGGCTGCGCGCGGAGCCGGCGCTGCTGCCCGGCGCGGTCGAGGAGTTCCTCCGCTTCGACGGCCCGATCCACCTGGCCACGCTGCGGTTCACCGCCGAGCCGGTGGAGGCCGGCGGCGTGACGATCCCGGCGGGCGAGTTCGTGCTCGTCTCGCTGCTGGGCGCGAACCGGGACGCGGAGCGCTTCCCGGAGCCGGACCGGCTGGACATCACCCGCGCGGCGGGCGGCCACCTGGCGTTCGGGCACGGCATCCACTACTGCGTCGGGGCACCCCTGGCCCGGCTGGAGGCCGAGATCGCCCTCGGCGGCCTGCTGGCGCGGTTCCCGGACCTGGCGCTGGACGCGAAGCCGGACGAGCTGGCGTACCGGCAGAGTTCGCTGGTCCACGGCCTGGAGGCACTCCCGGTCCGGTTGCGCTGAGCGGCTAGGGTCGGCGGATGGACTCCGCCGGCCTGCTCGCCCTCGATGCCCAGCACGTGTGGCACCCGTACGCGCCGATGCCGGCGAAGGTGCCCTCGCTGCTGGTCACCGAGGCGAGCGGGGTGCGGCTGAAGCTCGCCGACGGCCGTGAGCTCGTGGACGGGATGTCGTCGTGGTGGTCGGCCATCCACGGCTACCGGCACCCGGTGCTCGACGCCGCGCTCGCCGCGCAGGCCGGGCGGATGAGCCACGTCATGTTCGGCGGCCTGACGCACGAACCGGCGATCACCCTCGCCAAGACACTGGCCGACCTGACGCCGGACGGCCTGGAGCACGTCTTCCTCTGCGACTCCGGGTCGGTGTCGGTCGAGGTCGCCGCGAAGATGTGCCTGCAGTACCAGCGTTCGCGCGGGCTGGCCGGGAAACGGAAGCTGCTCACCTGGCGCGGCGGCTACCACGGCGACACGTTCACGCCGATGAGCGTGTGCGACCCCGAGGGCGGCATGCACGCGCTGTGGCGCGGCGTCCTGCCCGAGCAGGTCTTCGTGCCCGCGCCGCCGTCAGGCTTCGGCACCCCACCGGATCCGTCCTATCTGGACACTCTGGCGGACGCGATCGGTGCCCACGCCGGGGAACTGGCTGCTCTCGCAGGTCCGCGAGGGCGTTCGCGCCATCCGCGAGGACGGGAACGACATCCAGATCGCGTGCTCGCTGGGCATGCTGACGCAGGAGCAGGTCGACGAGCTCGTCGACATGGGCGTCCACCGCTACAACCACAACCTCGAGACGGCGCGTTCGCACTTCCCGTCGGTCGTGACGACGCACACGTGGGAGGAACGCTGGGACACGCTGCGGATGGTGGCCGACGCGGGCATGGAGGTCTGCTGCGGCGGCATCATCGGCATGGGGGAGACGGTCGAGCAGCGCGCGGAGTTCGCGGTGCAGCTGGCCGAGCTGAACCCGCACGAGGTGCCGATGAACTTCCTCATCCCGCAGCCGGGAACGCCGTACGAAAACTACGAAATCGTGGAGGGCCGCGACGCGCTGCGGACGGTGGCGGCGTTCCGGCTCGCGATGCCGCGCACGATGCTGCGCTTCGCCGGCGGCCGTGAGCTGACGCTCGGCGACCTCGGTGCGGAGCAGGGCATGCTCGGCGGGATCAACGCGATCATCGTCGGCAACTACCTGACGAACCTGGGCCGTCCGGCATCGGCTGACCTGGAGATGCTGGACGAGCTCAAGATGCCCATCAAGGCCCTCAGTGACAGCCTCTGACGCTTCGGTTTCCGCGTCGTACTGTGTCCATTGTGGACAGCCGTCCGCGGGGGGTGCGGACCATCCGGTGTGTCACAACCCGAGGACGGCGCTGGAACCGCCGCGGTACTGCACGTACTGCGCGCGGCGGTTGGTCGTCCAGGTGAGCCCGCTCGGCTGGACCGCTCGGTGCAGCCGCCACGGCGAGACGGCCAGCGGCTGAGGTCGGCGGCGAGGACGTCATGAACGACTCTTTCCTGACGTCCGGCGCAGTGAACGACTCTTTCCTGACGTCCGGCGTCGCGACACGGCGAGCGGCTGACGCCCGTCACGCACCGACCGGTTACGCTCGGTGGCAACGTCGCAGGAGGGAGTCCGGGTGAGTGAGTCGTCGGGACCCGCGCACCGGCCGTCGGCCGTGGCCGGGCCGTGGTCGGTACCCGTGCTGGTCCGGGAGCGGCGGCCCCGCGTCGTCGTCAAGGCCGATCTGCTGCCCGCCATCAGCGTGCTCGGGACCCTGAGCCTGCTGAGCTTCCCGCTCGCCTTCGCGTGGTCGCGGCTCGCGCCGCCGGAGCGGGTGCGCATCCTCGCCGCCGACGGCACCCAGGGCGCCCTGGAACTGGAGAGCTGGCACCGCTTCGACGACCTGGCCGTCTTCGGGTTCCTGGCGCTCGGCCTCGGGATCGTCGTCGGCGTCGTCGTCTGGCTGCTGCGCGAACGGCGCGGGCCGGTCGTGTTCCTCGCCGCCGTGCTCGGCGTCGCGCTCGCGAGCGGCCTGGCCATGCTGCTGGGCGTCGGCTGGGCGAACAGCCACTACGCCATCTCCAGCCCGCCCGCGGTCGGTTCGGTGATCGAGCTCGCGCCGCGCCTGGAATCGTGGTGGGTGCTGCTGACCGGCCCGCTCGGCGTGTCGGTCACCTACAGCCTCTTGGCCACCTGGAACGGCCGAGATGACCTGGGTCGCCGCCTCGGCTGAGCGGTTTCCCCCTAAAGTGGTGACCTCGACTACAGGGGGATCCACCAATGACCGAAGACATCGAGGTCTCGCGGCACCACGCTGTCCGCTTTCCCGGCCTCAGCCCACGCGCCTACGAGCACCCGGCGGACCGTGGCGCGCTCGCCACGCTGCGCGCGGTGCCGGGCTTCGCCCAGGTCGTCAAGGCCGTTTCGGGCTTCTACAACGAACGCGGTGAGCGGCTGATGGCGCTCGCGTCGTCGATCCGCGTCGGGCCGAAGCAGTACCCGGAGATCGACCGGCTGCGGCACGAGTGCGCCGAGACGCTCGACCTGCCGTCGGTGCCGAACGTGTTCGTCTACCAGGACCCGCGCATCCAGGCGTCGGCGGTCGGCATGGACGAGCCGTTCATCCGGGTCAGCACCGGGCTCGTCGAGCTGATGAGCCACGAGTCGCTGCGGTTCGCGCTCGGGCACGAAATGGGGCACGTGCTGTCCGGGCACGCGGTCTACCGCACGATCATGGTCCGCCTGATCAGCCTGCAGCTGTCGATGTCGTGGACGCCGGTCAGCGCGCTCGGCATCCGCGCGATCATCGCGGCGCTGCGCGAGTGGTTCCGCAAGGCCGAGCTGTCGTGCGACCGCGCGGGACTGCTGTGCGGCCAGGACCCGACGGCGGCGCTGCGCGCCCAGATCCAGGTCGCCGGCGGCATCGACCCGGCCCGCATCGACGTCCCGTCGTTCCTCCAGCAGGCGACCGAGTACGAGTCCGTCGACGACATCCGCGACAGCTTCCTCAAGCTCAAGTTCGTCGAGACGGAGACGCACCCGTTCGCGGTGGTCCGCGCGGCGCAGCTGCAGAGGTGGGCCGCGTCGGAGGAGTACCGCTCGATCCTGGCGGGCGACTACCCGCGCCGCGACGACGACGCGCCGTCGTCGGACTGGAAGGACGACCTGAAGTCGGCGGCCAAGTCGTACAAGGACTCGTGGAACTCGTCGGCCGACCCGCTGACGAAGGTGTTCAGCGATGTGGGTGAAGCGGTGTCGGACGCGGCGGGCAAGGTGTGGAACAAGTTCGGCAACGGCAACGGTTCGGAGGCCGGCGCCTGATTGTCCCCAGGGGGCCCCGGTTGTGGACAACTCCGCCGGATTCTCGCTTCGCCGCGGGTTTCGCCGGTGGGGGCCGATAGACTGGACCGGGGTCAGCCCCCAGGGACGGGTGGGGCCTGCTCTGTGGGGCCGGACTCCGGAAACAAGCTCTCCGGACGGGTCCGGCACGCTGAGGCATGACCTGCGCACCGCCCAGACCTCCCCCGCCGCTCCCGCGCACGTCAAGGCGCCACGCGGCGTCGGCGTCAGTTCAAGCTGGCCGGGCGGCTGAGGTCGGTGAGCTCGCCCGGGGGTAGCGGCACCGCGCCCAGCGTGTTCAGGAAGCCCGCCTCCCGGGTCAGGAGCCGGCACGCGATGCGGAGGCGGCGTAGCGGGTGGCGTTCCTCCAGCAGCCGCTGGCGGTCCTCCAGTGGCAGCAGGCAGTCCGCCGCCAGCGCGTAGGCCAGTTCGGTGAGCGTGGTGTCCGCGTCGGGGGTGTTCCAGTCGTCGCTGCGCCACGCCGTTTCGCAGTAGCGGCGGTGGGCCGCGCGGGCCACGGCCGCCAGGCTCTCGGCCATGTCGCCGGACGGGGCCACCGGGTCGTCGTCGACCCACTCCACCGACGCGATCAGGTACGGCGCCGAAACGCAGTCGAGGTCGCGCAGGCGGAAGCGGCGCCGGGCCTCCGTCACGACGTCGAAACGGCCGTCCGGCAGGCGTTTCGCCTCGCGGAGCACCGTGCTGCAGCCGACCTCGTGCAACTGGTCCAGACCACGTACTTCGCGGGTCAGTGACGACCGCAGGGCGACCACGCCGAATTCGCGGCCCGGCACGGTCCCGCCGACCAGGTCCGCGGTCAGCTGCCGGTACCGCGGTTCGAAGATGTGCAGCGGGAGCTTGGTGCCGGGCAGCAGCACGGTCTGCAGCGGGAACAACGGCAGGATCGTCGTCGTCGCTTCACTTTCCGGTTCCGGCTCGCTCACGCGTCCACCGTAAGGGGAGAACGGGCCGGGCGCAGCACGGTGCCGGCCAGGGCTCGGCCACCTGGCCCCCCGGAAGCGGTGACAACCGGGGCTTCGCCCCGGGTCGGGGGCTCCGCCACCCGAACCCCCGGAATACCGGGTGGGTCACCGGTTCGGTGGCCTGAACACGGCGAACGGGTCGGTGATCTGCATGCCCTTGCCGGCGAAGGAGAACAGCGCCGCCGGCCGGCCGCCGGAGCGGCCCGGGGCGGCCGTGTGGCCGGTGGGGAGCAGCAGGCCGCGCCGGGACAGGACGCGCTGGAGGTTGGTCGCCGAAACGCGGTAGCCCAGCGCCGCCGAATACAGCCCGCGCAGGGCGGAAATCGTGAATTCCTCGGGGGCCAGTGCGAAGCCGAGGTTGGTGTAACAGAGTTTCGAACGCAGCCGGTCGCGGGCGCGCAGCACGATCGCCTCGTGGTCGAACGCCGTGCGCGGCAGCTTCGCGATGTCGTGCCACTCCGTGTCCTCCGGCACCTCGGGGTCGACGTCGGAGGGGACCAGCCCGAGGAACGCCGTCGCGACGACACGCGGCCCCGGCACCCGGTGCGGGTCACTGAACACCGCGAGCTGCTCGACGTGCTTGAGCTGGCGGACGTCCACCTTCTCGGCGAGCTGGCGCCGGATCGACGTCTCGACGTCCTCGTCGGGGCGCAGCCGGCCGCCGGGCAGGGACCAGCGGCCGAGGTGCGGGTCGAGCGCGCGCCGCCACAGCAGCACCCGGAGTGTGTCCGAGCGCACTTGCAGGACCGCTCCCAGAACCTCGTGGGCGAGGGGGGTCTGGGTGTTAAGATGACTTCGCACGGTTTTCGATTATAAGGCGAAAACCGGAGACAGGTCCAGGAGGGCCAGATGACCACCACGTTGGTTCCGGAAGGCCTCACCCCGTTCGGCGGGGTCGAGGCGAACGCGGCCTGGGCGGAGGAGGTGCGGCGCCTGGCGAAGCAGCGCGACGCGGTCCTGCTCGCGCACAACTACCAGGTCCCGGAGATCCAGGACATCGCCGACCACACCGGCGACTCGCTGGCGCTGAGCCGCATCGCGGCGAGCAGCGACGCGTCCACCATCGTCTTCTGCGGCGTGCACTTCATGGCCGAGACCGCGAAGATCCTCTCGCCGGAGAAGACCGTCCTGATCCCGGACGCGCGGGCCGGCTGCTCCCTCGCCGACTCCATCACCGGCGCCCAGCTGCGGGCCTGGAAGGCCGAGCACCCGGGCGCGGTGGTCGTCTCCTACGTCAACACCACAGCCGAGGTGAAGGCCGAGACCGACATCTGCTGCACGTCGTCCAACGCGGTCGACGTCGTCGCCTCCATCCCCGCTGACCAGGAGGTTCTCTTCCTTCCGGACCAGTTCCTCGGCGCCCACGTCAAGCGCGTGACCGGCCGGGAGAACATGCACATCTGGGCCGGGGAGTGCCACGTCCACGCGGGCATCAACGGCGCCGAGCTGGCCGCCCGCGCGGCCGAGGAGCCGGACGCCGACCTGTTCATCCACCCGGAGTGCGGCTGCGCGACGTCGGCGCTGTACCTGGCGGGCGAGGGTGCCGTGGCGCCGGACCGGGTCAAGATCCTCTCGACCGGCGACATGGTCCACGAGGCCCGCGACACCAAGGCCAAGACGGTGCTGGTGGCCACCGAGATCGGCATGATCCACCAGCTCCGCAAGGCCGCGCCGGGCATCGACTTCCGCGCGGTGAACGACCGCGCGTCCTGCCGGTACATGAAGATGATCACGCCCGCCGCGCTGCTGCGCTGCCTGCGTGAGGGCCTCGACGAGGTCCACGTCGATCTCGAGACGGCCGCGAAGGCCCGCGCCTCGGTGCGGCGGATGATCGAGATCGGGCAGCCCGGCGGCGGCGAATGACGCCGCCGGTTAATGACCCACGGGCGAAAACCCCGGTCTGGGAAGCTCGGGCCGACCTGGTCGTGATCGGCAGCGGCGTCGCCGGCCTGACCGCGGCGCTGCGCGCACAGGCCCTCGGGCTGCACGTCCTGGTGGTGACCAAGGCGGCCGTCACGGACGGCAACACGCGCTGGGCCCAGGGCGGCGTCGCGGTGGTCCTGGCGGACCAGCACGACCTCGACGACTCCGTCGCGAAGCACGCCGAGGACACCTTCACCGCGGGTGCGGGCCTGTGTGACGAGGTGGCGGCCCGCTCGATCATCGACGGCGGCCCGGCCGCGGTCGCCCGGCTGCGGGCGGACGGCGCGAAGTTCGACGTCGCGGCTTCCGGGTTGCTCGCGCGGGGCCGCGAGGGCGGGCACAGCGCGTTCCGCGTGATCCACGCGGGCGGCGACGCGACCGGCGCCGAGGTCGAACGCGCCCTGGTCGCGCAGGCCGGGCAGGCGGGGGTGCCGGTGCTGGAGCACCACATCGCCGTCGACGCGCTGCGCACGCCGGGCGGGCGGGTGGCCGGGGTCACCGTGCTGGACCGCCACGGCGTGCCCGGGGTGGTCCGGGCTTCGGCCGTGCTGGTGGCCAGCGGCGGGATCGGGCAGCTCTACCAGGCGACGTCGAACCCGGAGATCGCCACCGGTGACGGGCTCGCGCTCGCGTTGCGGGCCGGCGCGACCGTGGCCGACATCGAGTTCGTCCAGTTCCACCCCACCGTGCTCTACACGCCGGGGGCGCGGGGCCGCTGCCCGCTGGTCACCGAGGCGGTGCGCGGCGAGGGCGCGACGCTGGTCGACGGCGCCGGCCTGCCGGTGATGCACGGGGTGCACCCGCTCGGCGACCTCGCGCCGCGCGACGTCGTGTCGGCGGCGATCACGCGCCGGATGGCGACGGCGCCGGGCGGCGTCGGCGACCACGTCTTCCTCGACGCGACGTCGATCGCCGGGTTCGCCCGGCGGTTTCCGACGGTGTTCGCCGCGTGCGCGGCGCTGGGCCTCGACCCGGCCGTCGACCCGATCCCGGTGACGCCGGCGGCGCACTTCTCGTGCGGCGGCGTGGTGACCACTGTGGACGGACGCTCGTCGGTGGCCGGGCTCTACGCCGCCGGCGAAGTCGCGCGGACCGGCCTGCACGGCGCGAACCGCTTGGCGTCCAACAGCTTGCTCGAAGGGCTGGTCGTCGGGCAGCGTGTCGCGGAGGCCGTCGCGGCGGACCTCGCGGCCGGGCTGCTGGCCGATCCTTCGCGCGGGCGGCTGCCGTCGTGGACCACCGCACCCACCGCCGAGCGCGATTCGCTGCAGCGCGTGATGAGCCGGTACGCCGCGATCGGCCGCGACGCCGACGGGCTCGCGGCGGCCGGTTCGGTGCTCGATCTGTCCGTTCAGGACAGTCCCTTGTGGACGCACGCGGCGGTGGAGGACGCGGCGCTGACGGTGGTGGCGCAGGCGCTGCTCGCCGCGGCCGTCCGGCGCACCGAGTCGCGCGGCTGCCACGTGCGGTCCGACTTCCCGACGCGCGACGACGGCTGGCGGCGCAGCCAGCACATCCGGCTCAGCCCGTCCGGCCAGCCCGTGCTGGCCGGCCCGATCCCCCTGGAGGGCGTGGCATGACGTTCCCGATCTCCGAACCGGTCCGCCGCCTGATCGCCGCCTCCGGGCTGGACGTCGACGACGTCGAGCGCGTGGTCACCACGGCGCTCGGCGAGGACCTGCGGTACGGGCCGGACGCGACGACGGCGTCGACCGTGCCCGCTTCCGCGACCGCGGTGGCGGAGCTGACTCCGCGCGCCACCGGTGTGATCGCCGGGCTGCCGGTCGCGCTCGCCGTGTTCGACGTGGTGCTGGGGCCGGGGTACGAGGTGCTGGCCGGGCGCGAAGACGGCGAGCGGCTGGTCGCGGGGGAGCCGGCGCTGGTGCTGTGCGGCCCGGTCCGCGGGCTGCTGACCGCCGAGCGCACGGCGTTGAACCTGCTGTGCCACCTCTCCGGGGTGGCGACCGCGACGGCCGCGTGGGTGTCCGAAGTGGACGGTACCGGGTGTGCGATCCGGGACTCCCGCAAGACGTTGCCGGGGCTGCGGCTGCTGCAGAAGTACGCCGTCCGCCGCGGTGGCGGCGTGAACCACCGGCTGGGGCTGGGCGACGCGGTGCTGATCAAGGACAACCACGTCGTCGCCGCCGGTTCGGTGACGGCGGCGCTCGCCGCGGCCCGGGCGCACGCGCCGGAACTGGCTTGTGAGGTCGAGGTCGACACGCTCGCGCAGCTGGAAGAAGCGCTCGCCGCCGCGGCGGACGAGGTGCTGCTGGACAACTTCACCCCCGAAGAGTGCCGCCAGGCGGTGGCGCGTCGCGACGAAGTCTCGCCGAAGACGCGGCTGGAATCCTCTGGTGGGCTCACCCTCGACCGTGGTAGGGCCTACGCCGAGTCCGGTGTGGACTATCTTTCGGTGGGTGGGCTGACCCATTCTTCGCCGGCGTTGGATCTGGGCATGGACCTTCGCTGAACGGCCTTTCCCGGGTAAACTGGCGGAAGTTGTTTCCGTTCTGGGGTTTCCCGGGGAGGATCGGGTGCGGGTTCCGGCGGCGCTCACGGTCGCGGGCCTCGTCGCGCTCGGCCTGTCCGCGTCCGCTGCCGCTTCTCCGCAAGCACAGTGTGCGAACCCGTCCGGCACGTACGGCGGCGCCGTCCCGTGGGGGCAGCGCCTGATCGACCCCGCGCGGCTTTGGCCGTTGACGCGGGGTGAGGGCCAGCTGGTGGCCGTGCTCGGCACCGGCGTCGACGGGCAGAACGGCCAGTTCGCGCCCGGGCAGCTCGAAGGCGGGGCCGGTACCGAGCGGTCCGACTGCGACGGCCGCGGCACGATCGCGGCCGGGATCGTCGGCGCGCAACCGGATCCGTCGACGACGTTCGCCGGGGTCGCGCCCGGCGCGCACCTGCTGCCGATCCGCTCGACGCCGTCCGGCGACGGCGACCCCGGCGCGCTGGCCGACGCGATCGACACGGCGGTGGACCGGCAAGCGCGCGTGGTTTTGATCGCCGTCCCCGCGGTTTCCGACAGCCCGGCGTTGTCCGGGGCGATTTCCCGGGCCCGGGCGGCCGGGGCGGTGGTCGTCTCGGCGGCGTCGGCGACCCAGCAGGGCGCGCGGACGTACCCGACGGCGACGTCCGGCGTCCTGGCCGTCGGCTCGGTGAACGCGGCGGGCGAGCCGGTGCAGACCGAAGCGGGGGACTACGTCGGCGTCGCCGCGCCCGGCGCGGACCTGGTCAGCACGTCGGCCGGGGCGGGCGGCGCGGTCGCGCACCGCTGGCCGGTCACCGACCCGGGGCTCGCGGCGGCGTACGTCGCGGGCGTCGCGGCCCTGGTGCGGGCCTACCACCCGGACCTGACCGGCGACCAGGTCGTCACCCGGCTCACGCTCACCGCCCACCGCCCGCCTGCCGGCGGCCACGACCCGCGTCTGGGCTGGGGAGTCCTGGACGCCTACGCGGCGGTTTCCTCGACCCTGCCCGCCGACGTCGCCGGTCCCGGCGCGGCTGCCGCGCCTCCCTCGGCGCCTGCGGTGGTCCCGGCCGCGGCCCCCGCACCCCATCCGCCGGACGTCGCGGCGGGCGTGATCGCGCTGGCCGGCGTGGCTCTCGCGGCAGCCGCCGGAGTGACGGTGGCGGCGGTCCGCCGCGCCCGCCGCCGGGGCTGGCGCCCCTCCCGCTTCACCCCGTAACCGACCCTCCGATCACGCGAGATACGGGCCCGATCACGCGAGTTCCGTCTCTGAACACGCGAGTTCGGCGTACCGGAACGGCGAACTCGCGTACCTGGACGGACGACTCGCGTACCTGGACGGACGACTCGCTTACCTGGAGGGTCGGTTGGCGTGATCAGGGCCGGGATTCGCGTGATCGGGGACGGAACTCGCGTGATGGGAGACCGATCTCGCGGGACAGGGCTCGGTACATTGCCGCGACCTGGGCGTCGGCGCTGCGGTAGCCGGCCGCGGACGTTGTCAGTCCACTTTGGATTTTTCGGAGCCGGGTGAGGTGGGACTCGAGTTCGGAGGCCAGCTCGGTCATGGTCTTTTCGAACGTCTTCGCCGCCGCGGCGGACTCGCTCACCTGGCCGAACGCCGTGGCGGGGACCTTCGAAGCCGCCACCGCGGACTGAACCGGGGAAAGCACGTCGGCGCGTGAGCCGAACTGCCCCGCCGCCGTGTCGAGGCGGGCGGGGGCCACGCGGTATCCAGCAGCCGTCACCGGGCCACTCCCCTCAGTACGCGTCCGGCTCTTCGCCGATCACCGGCGGCGCGACCGGGGCCGACTGCCCCCAGACGTTCTCCGTCTCCACCAGCCAGGCGGGGATCCGCCGTCCGGAGCCCATCTCGCCGCCGCCGCCCATGCCCATCGGCATCATGGGCATCATCGGCATCGCGCCCTTGGCGGCGGCCGCGCCCGCGGCTCCGGCCGCACCGCCGGCGAGTCCGCTGAGCGCGTTGCCCGCGCCGCCGTCGCCGGCCAGGCCGGAGTGCGCCGCGGGTGCCTCGGCGCCGCCGCCGATCGCGAGACCGCCACCGCCGCCCGGGACGCCGCCGCCGAGCGACGGCGCCTCGCCGCCGCCGATCGGGATGCCGCCCCCGGCCCCGCCTTCGACGCCGGCACCGCCGCCGAGCTTCGTGCCGGCCGGTTCGTCCTTCTTGTCCTTGGGATCCTTGCCGGTCGCCCACGACGGGACCTTCGGCATGATCGAGCCGAACCGGCCGAACGCGGCGGCCGAAGCCGCGGCGAGCCCGGCGGTGAACATGTCGCCGAACAGCGGGTTCGACGTCGGGACCGTGGTCCCCGGCGGCCGCGGCATGTTCGTCGAAGGCAGCGGGTGCCCGTCCGACGGCGTGACGATGACGCCGGGACCGGACATGCCGTTGCCGACGAGCCCGGGCGATCCGACGCTCCCCGCGCCACCACCGGCGGGCGGGGTCGTGGGTACCGGGACCGCGTTCGGCGACGCCGGGATCGACTCCTCGGCGACCGTGTACTCGCCGGCCAGCTCGGTCATGACTACGACGGCCTTGCCGTGCGCCGATCCCGCGGCGTTCGCGGCGCTCTGCTGCGCCTCGACGTTCGCGATGGCCTGCTGGCGCTGCTGCGCCGCGGCCTGCACGACGGCGGGCGAAGCGTCCGGCGGCAGCAGCGGCGGGTTCACCGCGAGCGCGACGTCGGCGGGCGAGACGTCCGGCACCGCGACCGGCGGCGGCATCTCCTTCTTGGCCTTCACCAGCGCGTCGGCGGCGTCGCCGAGCATCACGTTCATCCCCTCGGCGGTCTGCGCCACCTTGGAGATGCCGTTCGCGAGGTCGACGATCATCCGCTGGTACTGCTCGGCCGCGCCCCCGGTCCACTGCTCCTTGAACTCGGTCAGCTCCGAGTTCAGGTTGTGGGCCTGCTCGTGCAGGTGCAACGCGGCGGACTTCCACTTGTCGGCGGCGTGCCGCGCGCTGTTCGGGTCGCCCGCCTGAAGCATCGCGTACAGCTGCTGGTGGCTGTACGCGGCGAAGTTCGTGTGCGCGGTGTTCGTCATCCCTTGTGGCTCCCGTCGCTGTCACCCGAGCCGAGCAGGCCGAGCACCGGGTCGAGCAGGCCGGTGACGGCCCCCGAAGCGTGCAGGTCCCCGGCCACCACCTGGTCGGCGTTCTGGTAACCGTCGGCGACCGTGGTGGTGACGTCCTGGGCGAACCCGATCGCGCTGCGGACCTGGTCGAGCAGGCCCTGCATCTCCGAGACGGCGGCGCGGTGGGCGTCGGCCAGCGACCCGGCCTCGCCGAACTCGCCGAACAACAGCGGCTCCTCGCCGAGGGTGAGCAGGAAGTCGTTCGGTTTCGCCATCGCGTGGATCTGGGTCTCCAGCTCCCGCACGAAGTCCTTCAGCGACTGCAGGTGGACGTAGTACGACTGGTCGTGCATCGGATCCCGGCTCTCTTGTCGCACGAACGCGGAAGGGAAAGCCGGTCGGCCGGTGCGAGCGGGGGGTTCCCGCACTGGCCGACCGGCGTCTGGGCGCGGATCAGCCCGCGAACAGCCCCTGGTTGCGGTTCTCCAGCGACTGCTGGAGGTCGTGGGCCTCGCCGACCTTGCCGCCGAACTGCGCGATGATGGCGACGATGTCCGCGGTGGCCTGGCGCAGCCGGGTCTCCGACTGGCGGGCCGCGTCACCGGCGGAGCTGCCGGAGGCGTACCAGGTCGCGGTGATGGGCTGCAGGTTCTGGTGCAGCTGCTCCAGCTGCGAGGTCAGCGCCTTGGCCTTGGCGGCCAGGGATGCCGAGCTGTGCTGCAGCGCGGCGAAGTTGATTTCGACGACGTCGGCCATGGTGGGCGTCCTCTCGGGTCAGGGGTTGAGGCGGGGGATCACGCCCGAGCCCTCGAGGGAGTTGCCGACCCCCTGGAAGCTCTGGTGGACGTCGGCGTCGCCGCGGCCGTAGTTCTGGTGGCTGGTGTGGACGAGCTGCGACATGGTGTCGAGCTCCTTCACCGCCACGGTCATCTTCTCCTGCAGCCGCCGCTGGAGGTCCCAGAACGCGACGGCCTGGTCACCCTTGTAGTTGCGCAGGGCCTCGGTCAGCTCGGACTCCAAGCTGGCCATCGTGGACTTGGCGTTCGTCGCGGTTTCCTCGAAACCCTGGACGGCGCGCGTCATGGCAGCGGAATCTGCCTGGAATCCCGGACTGGACATCGACGGGCCACCTCCTTCCTGAAGCGAATTCGCCTGGCGCGGTGGTCCGCGCGGTGTGAAAGTCACGCTAGAAAAGAGGCCTGTGTGGTCAAACGGCACAACTGCCGGTCGCACTGACGGCACTATTACCCACAGCGCGGCGGCAGGGCCCGCTCCACCCGGCGGACGGGGGCGCGCTCCAGTGCCCGCAGGCCTCGGCGGCGCCAGGCTGTATGCCATGGCAGACAACGGAAATCCGCTGGTCACGCGCCGGTCGTGGCACCGCCCGCCGGTGGTGCTCGCCGGGGCGATGGGGGTGCTGTGCGCGACGTCGCTGCTGGGGTTGCTGGTCGATGATCGCACGCTCGTCAACGTGCCGATCTGGCCGGCAGGCCCAGCGCGCACCGCGTCCGCCGGTTTCTGCCGAAATTCTGAGATCCGCCCGGTAGACCGGGACCCCCGGCGAAAGGCGGTCGAGATGGTCCACCCGCAGGCACTGCTGGACGAGCTGCGCCGCGCCCCGGGGGTTCCGGCGTTCGAACGCGGGTCGCGGGTGACGACCCGCGGCGAGCTGCGGGAGCTGATCGGCCGGTTCGCCGCCGGCCTGCGGGCCGCCGGGCTCGGCCCGGGTGACGGCGTCGGCATCGCCACCGGCGTCACGCCGGAGGGGTTCGCCGCGCTGGTGGCGGCGCACGTGCTCGGCGCCCGCGCGGTCGCCGTGCGGGCCGGGCTGCCGGAGGCCCAGCTGCGGCACATCCTCGGTGACGTCGACGTGCTGATCACCGACGAGCCGTGGGAAGCCGGGGTGCCGGTGCTGCCGGTGGGGGATCTGCTGTCGGCGGCGTACGCGGAGCCGGTGCCGAGGGGGCAGCCCGGCGACATCGCGACGGTCGTGTTCACCAGCGGCAGCACCGGCGTCCCGAAGGGGGTCGCGTACGACTACCGCGCGCTGACCGAAGGCCGGGTGTGGCGGCCGCCGGTCCCGGGTTCGGCCCACGAGCGGCTGGGGGCGGGGTTCGGGCGGTTCCTGCTGTTCGGGTCGCTGGCGAGCGCGGTGATGGTCGAGCAGCTGGCGGTGTGCCTGTTCGCGGGCGGCACCGCGGTGATCCCCGAGGAGCTCCCGGACTTCCCGTGGGTGCTGCCGCGGCTGGGGATCACGGCGGCGCTGACGACCGTGCCGCGGCTGCACCAGATCCTCGACGTGCTACGCGGCTCGGAGGTCGAGCTGGGCGGGCCGCGGACGTTGATCGTGGCCGGTTCGCCGGTGCCGCCGCACACGCTCGCCGAGGCGGCCGAGCGGATCGGGCCCGCGATGCACCACGCGTACGGGCAGACCGAGACCGGCATGCTGACCATCTGCCGGGCCGGCGAGGGCGTCGGCTCGGTCGGGAAGGCTTGTGACACCGTCGAAATCGACGTCCGCGACGGCGAGGTCTGGGTCCGCACGCCGTCGGCGTTCGCGGGCTACTGGCGGGATCCCGCGGCGACGGCGGAGGTGCTGCGTGACGGCTGGGTGCGGACCCAGGACCTCGGTTTCGTCGACACCGGCGGGTACCTGCACCTGTCCGGCCGCGCGCGAGACGTCGTGATCGTCAACGCGATCATCCACTACACCGGCCCGATCGAGCGGGCGATCGCGGCGCACCCGGACGTCGACCAGGCCTACGTCGTGGCGGTGCCGGACTCGCTGACCGGAGAGGCGGCGCACGCGTTCGTCGTCCCGGTTCCGGGCCGGGAGCCGGACTTCGGCTCGTTGCGGAAGGCGGTCGCGACCGAGCTGGGGGAGGCGGCGGTCCCGGCGCGGTTCAGCGTGGTCCCGTCGATCCCCGTGGCCCCCTCGGGCAAGCCGGACAAGGCAGCACTCCGCGCGTCCATTATGGACTGAAAGTTCGTGAAGGCCACCTTGCCGAACTACAAGTTCCTCAAGGTGGCCTTCACGAACCGGAAGCGAACCTCAGACGCCGGCGGTGGTGCGGATCCAGCTGCGGCTCGAGGCGATGCTCGCGTAGTTCTGCGTGCCCTGCGTGTTCGAACCGGAGTTGCTGCCCGTCGAGCACACCCCGACCTGGACGCCGTTGTAGAGCTCCGGGCCGCCCGAGTCGCCGTGCCACGCCGAGCCGTTGACGCCCTTGCTGGCGATCGCCGTGCCGCCGAAGGCGTCCGAGCTGAGGCCCGTCACGCGCACGTTGGCGGTCTTGAGGGTGCTCGACGGCGGGCTGCTGCCCTGCGTGCGGCCCCAGCCGTAGATCTGGTTGGTCGACCCGGTCGGCGGGTTGCCGGTGCCGAGCTTCATGTACGTCGTGTTCACCGCCGTCGTCAGGTGCAGCAGCGCGATGTCGCCGTTGGGCGACGCCTTCTGCTGGTCGACGGTGGCGTTCGTGCCCTGCTGGAGCGTCACGTTGCCGACCTTGACGTGCATCCCCGGCGAGTTCAGGCAGTGCTGGGCGGTGAGCACCCACTGCGGGGCGATGATCGTCCCCGAGCACTCGAAACCGCCGTACGTCGTCACGTTGTTCCAGTAGATCTGGGCGCCCCACGGCGCGGAGGAGACCGTGCTCCCGCCGATGATGTCCTGCTGGGCGTCCGCAACCCCCGCTGAGACCAGACTCAGCGCCGCGGCGGCAGCCCCCACCGCGGCAACAGCCCTCGACATTCGCATGTAAATGCCCTTCGGCCCAGGTGATCCGGATATCCGTCCCGAACGGGACGACCAGCCCAACGTAAGAGCCGTGAAGGATTTTCGGAACCTACCGAAGTCGGTAACCCGCTCCGGGACGCGCGCCCCGGGAGCGGGCCGTGTCAGCCGCTCAGCTTGCAGGAATCCGGCGCGGACGTCACGTGGATCTCCGTGTTCCAGCCCGAACCGATGGTGACCCCCATGCGGTCCGGACCCGACGGCGCCCACGTTCCGGTGTTGTCGGAGTAGCGGTACCAGCGCAGCACCGGGCCGGTCTGGCCGTTGAACGGGCTGGTCCCGGTACTGCCCCGGCCGTACAGGACATCCGTAAGGCCGCGGTCCAGCTCGTGCAGAGCGGCGGACCCCGGACCCAGACCGCGGCGGCCTCGGCCCTGAGCAGCAACGAAACGGGCTTGAAGCAGTTCCTGCACGCCGGGCTGGCCTCCGCCACCGAGCAGGACAACCGGGCCAGCGCCCTCGCCGTTTCGGACACGAGCAGCAACGGCCGGTGGTTCACCGAACACGCCCTGGAACGGATGGCGCCCCGGACAGCCGAGGTGATGGCCGAGCTGGAGGCGAGGTTCAACCGCCGGGTCGCGGCCCAGGGTGACAAGCTCAAGGACCCCGAGAAGTACAAGGAGTTCTACAAGGACAACTACCCCGCCCCGCGCGGCGTGCCGCCGTCCGTAGTCGAAGCGGAGATCGCCAATCCGGGTTCCACGGGCCGCGTTAAGGTCATCCTCAACGACAGGGGTGACGGTGATCTTGCAGTGAGTGATTTCGGCGACGGCGACGAGACGTCATCGGTGACCATCGGGTCGAAGACCGGTGACCGCGTCGTCATCACGGTGGTGGGCCGGATGCACATCGGTGCCACCGACTTCTGGGACGGCAACTGGCTCTTCAGCCCGGTCGACGTCGCCGTGGGCGGGTTCACCGCCCGGGTGCCCGCCGGGTTGCGGGCCGAGGAGCTGCGCGGCTTCCGGGAAGAGCTGTCGAAGGCGTACGACGACTTCGGCGGCGTCGCACGCTTGAAGTCCATGGAGGACTGGCTCGACCTGACCGTCACCGTGGCCAAATCCGGGCAGGTGGAGGTCGAAGGGCTGGCCATCGACGGGCACGGGACGGGCAACAAGCTGTCCTTCCGCGTCGGTGATCTCGACCAGTCCGAACTGCCGGGGATCCTGGACGCGCTGTCCGCGATCGAGGCGGAGTACCCGGTCGTCGGCAAGCCTTGACGTCCGGTCGGCCGGTGTACGCCGGATGGCCGTGAACCGCCGCCGCCGCCCTTCCCGGAACTGCACGACCGGAGGCGTCGCCGCCGGGTGCCATGTCCAGTTCAGCGCCGGGTCACGTTCGGGAAGGTGGGGATCCACTTCTGATGGTCGCCGATGTCGCGGATCTGGACGCGCTGTCGCCGGCGGAACGCTTCGGCTGGTGGGAAGCCGGTGGCCGGTTGCCGGCGGGCGCCGGGGAAAGCGCGTGGCTGGGCGTGGTCCAGGCGTTGACGATGCCGCTGGTGAGCCGGCTCCGGCATCCGGAAGATGCCGGGGAGCGGTTGCCCGCGGCCGACGCCGGCCGGTTTCTCCGGTCGGCCGGTGAAGTGCTTTCCTTCCTCGAGGAAAGGGGACTGATGGGCCGGCACGAAGTGCTGACCCGCCGGCTAGGGCTGGCGTCCGCGCTGGCCGCTTCGGGACTTTCGCTGCCGGACTCCCCGCTCGCCGCCGACCGGGTCGTGCGGCAGGTGATCGCCGAGGTCACGCCGGACCGGCTGGCCGAGGCGACGCGGCTCGCCCCCGGGTGGACGGGGCTGCCCAAGCCGGAGATCCTGCGCCTGCGGAAACTCAAGCAGCTCATCTGGCTCTCGCTCGACCTGCGGGAGCACCTCGAGGACGGAGAGTCGGCCGCCACAGTTTCGAGCTGGCTTCCGGTGCACTCCGTACTGCCGTGAACCGGGCCGCCGCCCTTTCCGGAATCTGCCGGGAAGAGTGGCGGGTCACGGACTGCGCCAATCTCCGGATACCCTGCTGAGCCGGGCCGGCTTCGAACCCTTCCGTTCGCCGCACCGGCGTTTCCGCGAGCCGATGCCACGAGGGTGGAGCATGTCAGCACCACAGCACGATCCCGAACTGTTCGACGAGCTGATGCGCGCCGAACTCCGCCGTCAGCCGGTCAGCCGCTACGCGATCGCGACGCTCGTGTCCGGTTTGCTCGGTGGGCTGATCGCCCCGGTGGTCGGCGCCGTCGCGATCCACCGGATCAGGAAACGCCGGGAGCGTGGAACGGTGCTGGTGATCTGCGGGCTGGTGGCCTTCGCCGGCTGGATGGGCGTGCTCGCCTACCAGATCGGCACCGGGACGGCGTGGTGGCAGCAGCGGCGCGAAGCCGGGGGACACCTGCCCGACGGTGTGGTCCATGGACTCGATCTCACGGCAGGCCAGTGCTTCTGGTCCCCGCCGGCTTCGGGCGACACCGACGTGCTGAGTGCGTCCTGCACCGAACGGCACAACGGAGAGGCGTTCGAAGTGCTCCCGCTGGGCGAAGGCCCGATGCCCGACATCGCCCGGGTCTACCCGGACACCCTGGCCCGGTGCGAGGCCGGCGCTCGTCCGCTGTCCGGCGTCCGCGTCCAGGTGGTGACCCCGACGACGTCGACGTGGAACGAAGGCAAGCACCGCGCGGTGTGTTACTACCACTTCGCCGCCGAGCTGACCGGACCCGCGCGATGAGGTGTGCGAGCCCGGCTGCGCCGTGATTGCCGCGACGGAAGGGTTGTGATGTCGGGGAACCTGATGCTGACCGGCTCGCCGGAGTGGTGGATCGCGTCCAGCGGTGTCTACTATTGGGTCCTGGACCACCTAGCCGAGGCGGTCACCGACGAGGACGTCGCGGAACGGTTCCGGGCGGCTTCCACCCACGGCTTCCGCACCTTCGACCTCGGCGACCTGACGTCGGCGCAGCGGCAAGAGGTCCTGGACCTGATCCGTGGCCCGCTGGCGCCGGCCGTGGCGGCCCGGTTCCCGGGCCCGGACGGCGAGGCCGTCCGCGAGTTCGTCGGTGAGCTCGTGGAGGTCGCGCGTTCCTGGGACTGACTCCACTGGGTCGCCGGGATACCAGCGTTCCCCGCCGTCGAAGCCGGTAACCGGTTCCCGAAGCCCGGGTCAGTCGCAGTGTTGGGCGTTGCGGGGGGGGGGGCGTGGTCGTAGCGGAGGCCGGTGCGTCCGGCGGCGTGGAGGAGGTTGTGCCAGAACCGGTCGAAGGTGAGGGGTGCCTGCACGGAGTCGAGCATTTCGCGGTTGGGTGGGCAGGCGAAGATGCCGCGGATGGCCTCGATGGCGTCGGGGTTGAAGTCGCCGTAGCGGGTGAGTTCGGCTGGGGTTTCGCGGGCCTGTACGGCGGCTTCCCAGGCGCTGGGGGCGTATTTGTTGTGGCCGATGCGGCGGCCGGGCAGGGGGGTGGTGTGCGCGGCGATGGGGTTGGCGAGGCCGATGGGGTCGTGGACCCACATGTCCAGCGGCAGGAGCATGCCGGGGCCGCCGATGTTGTAGAAGCTGGAGACGGTGCGGCCGTTGGTGGTGGGGTAGCGGTGCCATTCGCCTTGTTCGGTCTGGACGAGGACCGCGGGTTCCGGCCGGGTGGAGAGGATGGTGTTGAGGGGGCGGTGACGGCGGTGAATTCGTCGAAGTCTTCGGCGAGGATGGGGTGTTCGTGGTGGCTGGCGGCGACGTAGCTGGCGCGTTCGTCGGCGATGCGCCGGATCTGGTCCATGGGCTTGTCGGCGGTGGTGTAGCCGGTGCGCAGCCATGTTCCGGCGATGACGGCCCAGATGCCGAGGGCGATGACCGGCAGGATCGTGGTTTTGGTGAGCCGGACGACCATGACGGGCAGGAGGCTGAACAGTGCGGGTAGCAGCATTCGTCCGTGCATGAAGTCGCCGCCGACGCGGATGACGTAGAGGGCCAGGGCGACCCCGCCGAGCAGGGGCACGGCCACGACGGTCGCGATCGCGCGGTCGATCCTGGTGTGCCATAGGCACAGCCCGGCGAGGAGCGCGCAGAGAATGAGGGGGGATCCACAGGTAGTAGGGGGTCGCGAAGTCGGTGAGGTAGTCCCAGCCGTGGTCCCACAGGGCGTCGGATGCTTCTTTGACGAGGGCGGTGTTGGGGGTGAGCAGGCCGTAGTAGCCCATCCGGAAGATCTGGTAGGCGACGGGCAGGGCGGCGGCCGTGGCCACCCACCGCAGGGCGGGGCGCCAGCCTCGCCATTCCAGGACCAGTAGTCCGGCGCCGGGGAAGGCGCTGAACAGGGCCAGGTCCGGCCGGACGAGCACGCCCAGGCCGATCACCAGTGCGGTGACCCAGACCGGGGCGGCGGGTGTGTGGCGCGCGTGGCGGACGAGCAGCCACCAGGTGGTGCCCAGCCAGAGGGTGATCAGGCCGGTTTCGAGGCCGGAGGTGGCGAAGTCGCGGAACGGCGGCAGGGCGATGAGTACGAGCGCGCCGGCGGCGCGACGAGCGTGGAGCCGGTGAGGCGGCGGGTGCCGTCGAGGGCGAGGGACAGGCCACCGGTGGCGCAGAACAGGCTGAGGAGCACGGCGAGCCATTCGAGGCGCAGCCCGGGGATCCAGCCGAACGCGGCCAGCAGGTAGGTCCAGAGGGTGCTGGTGTTGGATTCGACTCGTTCGCCGGCGTTGTACACGGGTCCGTTGCCGGCGAGGATCTGGCGGACGGTGCGCAGGACGATCAGGCCGTCGTCGCTTATCCACCGCCGGTTCCAGGCGAGCACGGCGAACACGGCGACGGTGAGTCCCAGCACGAGCCAGTTCCAGGCTCGAGGCCGGTGGCGGCTGGGCGTGGTGAGTTCGACGGGCGACTCGTCGGCGACGGTCGTGCTCATCTGCAGGAAGCTCCTCGTGCCCAAGGGGCGAAGTGCGCGGCCCGGGATGATCATCCGCCGCTGGGCGCGAGCTTACTTGCCTCGGGAGACGGGTCCGGGCCGGGAGACTTCCAGCCCGGACCCGTCGGTTCTACAGGACGGTGATCGCTCGTGGCGCCGGGACTTCGCTGTTGTAGGCGAAGGCGTCGTGCCATTTGAGGCTGTCCCCGACGAATTTGGTGCCGTCGGAGGTGGCGACGTAGACGTCGGAGGTGGTGCCGCGGGTGAAGGTGGCGATGTCGTCTTTGCCGTCGCCGGTGAAGTCGCCGACGGCGGGGATTTCGCTGCCCGCCGCGAAGTGGTCATGCCACTTGACACTGTTGCCCACGAACTTGGTGCCGTCGGAGGTGGCGACGTAGACGTCGGAGGTGGTGCCGCGGGTGAAGGTGGCGATGTCGTCTTTGCCGTCGCCGTTGAAGTCCCCGATGGCGGGGATTTCGTCGTTGAAGGCGAAGTTGTCGTGCCATTTCACGCTGTTGCCGACGAACTTGGTGCCATCGGAGAGCGCGACGTAGACGTCGCCGCCGGTGCCGCGGGTGAAGACGGCGATGTCGTCTTTGCCGTCGCCGTTGAAGTCGCCGATGTAGGGCAGTTCGGCGTTGAACCCGAAGTCGCCGTGCCATACCGAGCTGGCGCCGAACTTGGTGCCGTCGGAGAGGGCGACGTAGACGTCACCGGTTGTGCCGAGGGTGAAGGTGGCGATGTCGTCTTTGCCGTCGCCGTTGAAGTCCCCGATGGCGGGGATTTCGCTGTTGGCGGCGAAGTAGTCGTCCCACAGCACGCCGTTCCCGTCGAACTTCGTCCCGTCGGAGAGTGCCACGTAGACGTCGGCGGCGCTGCCGCGGCTGAAGGTCGCCACGTCGGCTTTGCCATCCCCGTTGAAGTCACCGGACAGGGGAATCTCGGCACCGATCGAGAACCGGTCGTGCCACGACACGCTGTTGCCGACGAACTTGCTCCCGTCGGAAGCCGCGACGTAGACGTGGCCGTCGGTGCCGCGGACGAAGGTGGCGATGTCACCCTTGCCATCACCGGTGAAGTCGGTCAGCGACCGCGCGCCGGTGGTGGCGGTGAACTGCGGGCTCGCCGCACCGGCCGAGGCCACCACCAGGTATGACCACGTTTTGCGGGCCGTGGCCGAATGCAGGAACGTGGTCGCCTTCGTGGTACCGATGAGCTGCGCCGCGCTGTTGGTCGCCGGACCGGTGAAGCTGGCATAGATGGAGTAGGTCGCATCGTCGGAAGCAGCCAGCGGAGTCCAGGACAGCGTGACGCCGTGGCCGACCGCCTTCGCGGTGCCGATGATCGCCTGGCTGCGGATCCAGCCGCTGAGGTCGTCGACCCGGGCACCGGTCGTACCCTGCCGGGTTTCCGCCTCCGCAAGACAGCCATGCTGCCAGGACGTGGTGACGACGGCGGCCACGGTGCCGTTCTGGCGGACGATCGGCGCGCCTGCGTCGCCCTGACAGGCGTCCGCGCCGTTCGCGCCGGTCAGTGACAGGGTCGTCGCGGTATTGGCCGACGGGGTGAACGTCGCGGCGTGCACCTGGTTCGGGACCCACTCGTCGGCGGTCCGGCCCCAGCCGGCGAGCGACAGGCTCTCGGACACTCCCGGAGTCCCCGCGGCAGTACTGAGCGGCAGAGGTGTGACATCGGTGATTGTGCTGTCGAGCCTTGCCAATGCCACGTCGCGATCGGTTCGCGTGATCACATTGACGACCTTCGCGACGTGTCCGGCGGTGGTCGCAAGGTCGGCTCGGCCGACGGTGACCGTGGTCGGTTTGGCCGGGACGCCGCCCTGTGGGTTCTCAGGGAAGCAGCTGGCGGCAGTCAAGACGAGCGTCGGCTCGACGAGTGCTCCGCTGCAGGCACGACCGTCGGCGGTGATCTTGGCGGCGAACCCGGAGGTCCCGGTGGTACCACCGGAGACGGCGTGGGCCGGGACGGTGGTCACCAGACCACCGATGAGCATGGCCGCGGCGAGCGCCGCGGCACGTCTGGTGCGCTGAATCATGAGGTTCCCCCTCTCTGGAACAGCATCGGTTCTGCGGCGCGGAACCGACCGCGCCGCAGACGACGTCAGGACGTGGCGACCAGTTCGAGCAGCGTGGTGGGATTGCCGCTCGGGTCCGCTCCGACACCGACCTGCGTGGTTCCGTAGGACGGGATGTCGACGTTCGAGTGCACGCCTGCGTCGGTGGTCAGTGAGGCTTTGAGCTTGTGTCCCTGTCCGGTGGGTGACAGGCCGTCAGAGCGGATGGAGTAGACGGCCGGGATTTTCAGGGTCAGCTCGCCGCTGGTACCCAGGACCTTGAAACAGACGTGGCCGTTGTGTGACGAGCCAACCAGTTCCGTTGTCGTCACCTGGATCACGCCGACGGTGTCCTGCCCGCTCGGGCACTGTGCGTACACGATATGCCCGTCGCCGCTGATGAGCTGCACGTTGTCGTCGGTGAGGATCTTTGCCGCACCGGGGTAGGAGAAGTCTTCGACGGCGGACGGTTGCTGGTCTGCCGCCCCGGTCTCGGATCCCTGCGCCGCGACGACCCCGGTGATTCCTGCGATGCCCGCGGTCGCAGCGACGAGAATCGCTCGATAAAGCGCGCGCATGAATTCCCCCTGATAATTGATTATTCAAGCCGACATTAGCCGCAAATCGGACATTTCCGCGTGAGGCTGCCCGACGTCGTGAGGCTAGGGCATCAATGGTGAGCATCCGTTGTGACGTTGATCACGGCCATTTGGCCGTTGAGGAGAAGTCTCCGGGTTGTTAACGTTCGAGCTGGGAAAATGGGGCCCGAGGCCTCGTTTTTGAGGGTCCAGCAGGGGGGAATCCAAAAAATGCGCGCGGTGAGGCGGCGGTTTCGTGCTGCCCTGGTCACGATTTTGACCGTATCCCTGACCGGCGGCATGTCCACGCTTCCGCAAGCCCAGGCAACACCGCGAGCCGCCGCGACGGTGGCCGCATCGCCCGAGCGCGACCGCGCGAAGGTCGTCCGCCTCTGGCAATTCGGCGGCCCGGCAACCAAACGCGACGCCGCGGCCGCACTGGTCGGCACGGACGCCGACATCACGCGATTCCTCACCACGCAGAAAGACCTCGACGCCTCGATCGATCTCGACGTCCAGGTCAACCAGCTGATGGCGATTGGCGGCCCAGCTACGAGGAACGCGGCTCAGCAGGCGCTGGACGCCAACACCGACGCCGCGCTGAACACGTTCCTCGACACCGGATGGGTTACTCCTCACGGCATCGATCTCAATCTGCGGGTGAACCAGGTGATGGCCGCTGGTGGCCCGCAAGTCAAGAAGGCGGCGCAGAAGGCGCTTGACGCCAACGCAGAAGACGCGCTTCGGGCATTCCTGGACGGCGGTTGGCAGGTTCCGTTCCGGATCGACCAGGAACTCAAGGTAAACCAGATCATGGCGGCCGGCGGGCCTGAGGTGAAGAAGGTCGCGCAGCAGGTGCTTGACGTGAACTCTCTCGACGCGCTGAACCAGTTCCTGGCCATCGACCTGCCGGTGGCGCAGTCACGTGACGCCGAAACTACCTCGATCACCCAGCTGACCGCGACGGCAAAGGCCGCCGCGCAGCAAGCTGCGACCGAAACCGATGTGGCCAAACGTCAGTCCGATCTCGCCGTGACCGAGGCGGCTGCGGCGCAGAAGGCGGCCCAGGCCGCGAAGGACGCGGCGGCGGCCGCCCAGGGGCACGTCGAGCAAGCCACGGATGCGGCGGCTCGCGCGGCCTACGCCGCTGACCAAGCCGCGATGACCGCGCGGCAGGCGGTCACGGCCTCGAATGCGGCGTCGAACGCGGCGCACACCGCTGCGGTCGCCGCGGCGCGTGCCGCCACCGCGGCGTCTCAGGCCGGCCAAGCTGCTTCTCGCGCGTACGACGCGGCCGCGCTGGCGATTGGCGACAGGGACAAGGTCGCCGCCGCCAAGCAAGCCGCGCAGGTCGCGCACGACGCGTCAGTGAGCGCGGCTTCCGCGCGAGACGCTGCGGCTTCCGCGAGAACCGTGTCTCAGCAAGCGGAAACGGCGGGCGGTCTGGCCAAGGACGCGGCGGCGCAATCCCGGATAGCGGCCGACGCGGCCACTGATGCCGCGAACAACTCGGCCGCGGCGGGTGCGGACGCTCGGCAGGCGAAGGCCGCCGCGGCCCGTGCCCGGGCGCAGGCTGATCGCGCCACCGCCGCGGCCAACGCGTCCCAATCGTGGGCGCATCAGGCATCCGAGGCCGCCGGCCAGGCTGCCGCTGCCGCAGATGCGGCCGCGACAGACGCGCACAACGCTGAACTGGCCGCCCTCGACGCGGCCGCCCATGCGGGCAATGCAGCGAACGCAGCGGAGCAGGCGACCCAGCACGCGAATGCCGCTACGGCGGCGGCGACGGCGGCGGTGAATGCGTCCAACCAGGCCGCGCAGATCGCGCAGAACGCGCGCAAGGCGGATGACGACCGTATCGCGTTGGCCGGGCAGCAGGCCGACGACGCGGCGAAGGCTGCTCTTGACGAGTACGCCAACCGGACGATTCCGCCGCGGTGGGATCTTGACCAGGCCAGCACGTGGGACGCGGAGACGAACCGGCTGATCGCGGAAGCAACCGCCGTGGGCACCGGCCGTGCGACCGTGCTCGCCGATGCCAGGAAGGTCGCGCTCCACCTGGCCGGTGCCGGTGGTCCGTGGACGAAAGCCGCGTCCACTGCGGCACTGACCGCTTCGGACGACCAGGTCGTCGACTTCATGACGTCCGGCCTGGCGGCGGCCGCGGGCCAGGACGACCGGGTCATCCTCGGCGATCTGAGCGAAACCGGCACCGAGGGGTTCAAGGCCGCGGCGGCGAACGCGCTGGCCGGCTCGGACGCCGCCGTCCGGGATTTCCTGCGCAGCCGGGACTACCCGGGCCGGATGACCGACGATTCGCTGCAGGTCAACCAGCTCATGGCCGCGGCCCGAACGGCGGGCCGGACGGTCGTGGTGCAGCAGGCGCAGCGAGCTCTGGACCAGAACACCGACCAGGCGCTGCGGGCGTTCCTTGACGCCGGGCAGTACACCGCGCTGAACTCCGACGAAGACCTGAAGGTCAACCAGATCATGGCAACTGCGCGGACCGCGGGCACCCGCGAGGTCATGGCGGCGGCGCAAGCCGCGATCGACGGCCCGCCGACGCTGCGGCACGAGTTCCTGACGGTCGGCCAGTTCACCGCGGCCCGGCGCGACCAGAACACCGCGGCGCACAACGCGGCGATCGATGGCCTGCTCGCCCAGGCGGCGGCCGCCGCCGCGACGGCGACGCATGACGCGAACGACGCGCAGGCGGCGGCCGCCCGGGCGCGGGACAAAGCACAGGAAGCCCAGGGTTACGCTGACCAGGCGGAGGCCGCGGCAGCTCAAGCCACCACATACGCCAATCAGGCTCGTGACGCCGCCAACCAAGCCGCTACGTCGGCGCAACAGGCTCAGGCGTCGGCGAATACGGCGGCCGCAGCAGCGAAGTCGGCGTCGATCTCGGCGGACAAGGCGACCGCTTCGGCGGCCTGGGCTCAGAGGTCGGCGTCTGCCGCCGCCGGTTACGCATCGGATGCGGCCATCTCGGCCGGCATCGCGTACAGCGCGGCGCTTGAAGCGGGCAAGGGCGCACAGGAAGCCGCTGCCCTGGCCAAGGAGGCATGGCAAGGCGTCGCCGACAAGGCCAAGCTGGAGAAGCAGAACGCGATCAACCAGCGGACTTGGGACTGCAACAACCGAGCCGCCTGGGTGACGCAGTCACTGAACACCGAGGACTGCATCAAGCTGTTCAGTGGCACGCCCGCCGACCAGCAGCGCATCATCGGTCACCTGCAGGAACTGTGCCGTCAGCTGAACGAGCCCGGCACCGTGGAGCTCGCCAACTGCCTCGATTCCCGCAATCTGCTCAACGCCGAGTTCATGCCCGGCCCGGCGCCGTACGGGGACTCGGAACTCGGTCAGTCGGTCACCGGCCTCGTGCTCGCGGGTCTGCTGGCACTGATGTGTCCCGAGTGCGATCTGGCGTCCTTCCTGGGCAACGCTGAATCGGAACTCGGTTTGAGGGGAGCCCGGGAACTGACGGCGGTCATGGCCGAGGCGCTGGCTCGCGGTGAGGGGCTGTTCAACGCCGCTGCGGCCGAGGCCACAGCCGAGTTGGGCAAGGTGCAGGAGATGGCGCTCCAGGCCGATATCCAGCGCGCCGAGTTGGCCAAGGCCGCGCGGGAGTACGAAAACCGGTTCCCGACGTGTGCCGGTAACAGCTTCGTGGCGGGCTCTCAGGTGTTGATGGCTGATGGGCGCGCCAAGCCGATCGAGGACATCGAAGTGGGTGACCACGTCGCCGGCGCCGATCCTGGTTCGGTGCCGGAACGGCATCTCGTCGAAGCCGTGCACGTAACCGACCACGACGAGGACTTCACCAGCCTCACCATCGGCACGAGTCGCGGCACGAAGACCATCGAATCAACAGCGAAACACCTGTACTGGAACGCCACGGCACGCGCATGGAGCGAGGCGGCGAGTCTTGCGCCCGGCCAACTCCTCGACACGGCCGGCGACGGACAGGCGATCGTCGTGTCCAATCACCGTCACCCCGGTGCCACGAGGACGTACAACCTGACCGTCAACGCGGTGCACACGTATTACGTGATGGCGGGCGATGTGCCTGTGCTGGTGCACAACGCAAACGATCCAGCGTGCAACTCGTATGTCCGTTTCTACGGAGACGACGGCGGCCTTGTCATGGCCGACCTGAACGACGGGGTCATGAAGATGGCCATCGAAAAGGGGGCGTTGTCGCCGAGCGGCTCAACCATGTTCGCCCAGGTCATGAGGGCCTTCGGTCCGGAGAATGTCCGAGCGTTCAGTGGGAAGTGGGTGCCGTCGATGCCGAGCAACCTCGACGAGTTCAACCTGAACCTCAGGAATGGCATGACGTACGAACAGGCGGCGGCTAACACCTGGACCGGCCGGCAGTGCGCCAAGTATGGTCTGACCGTCGTCAAGGTGGATACGAGTAAGCTCACGGGTGAATACGGTCACTATACCAATGTCGAGCCTGAGTTTTCGCGTCCGTAGGAGAACGCCATGCCGAGTGAAGAGTCCGAACTGCACGCCATGGTCGTCGCGGGGATTCCGTTCCTCGACCTTCTCGAACACCTGAAGAGGCGCGCCGAAGGAAAACTCTCACCCGGCCGGTTCCTGCTGATCCTGCAGGAGGAAGCCGGGATCTCCTTCACCGAGACCCGGGACATCCTTGAGTACTTCAACCCCGACATGAATCCGATCGCGGAGCCTGAGATGATCAACGAACGGTGGCGGGTGCTGCTGGCCAGTTGGGAACTGGAGCGGCGGTGATCGCGGCTCAGTAATCCGTAGGCTTGGTCCAGGCAACCTGAACAAGCCCCGTCTCATGCCGCCGCGAAACCAAAGTCTGAGCAGCCCTATACAGAAGGCGTGGAAGGGGATGTGATCGGAGTGCCGGAAGCCGTCGAAGCCGTCGTGAGGGTCAGTGAAGTGCTGGCCGACGCCGATCGGGCTCAGGTGCTCGGCTGGTCCGGCGACGGCGACGGTGTCGACCCCGACTTCGGTGAACTGCCGCTGATCGTGCGGTTGGGGCACCTCGGCTCGACCTTCGCCCGCGCCGCGGGCGGGCTGGACCCGGAAGAGTGGCGGGCAGTCTTGGCCGCGGTCGAGGAGGTCGTCGCCGGGGGGACTCCGGCCGCGCGGGAGGCCATGACGACCGGGTTCCTCGAAGAGGTCCAGAACGCCCGTGCCGACAACGTCGATCTGGCGGCGCTCGGGCCGCGGTCCTGGGAGTTCTGCCTGCTGATGGAACGTCGCGCGGGTAGCGAGCCACAGGAGTGGATGCTTTCCTGAGCAACCCTCACGATTCCGCGGGTTTGGTCCAGGCGACCTGGACCAGACCGGTGCCGTGCCGCCGGGACACCAGCGTTCCGCGGCCCGGTGGCTGCTGCGACGGCTTGACGTCCGCCAGCAGCGCGCCTTCGTCCTTCGTCCCCGACATGATCAGCCCCGGGGACCCCAGCTCCCGCAACCGTTGCAGCACCGGCTCGAACAACGCCCGCCCGGCGCCGCCGGATCCGCGGACGATCACCAGGTGCAGGCCGATGTCCCGGGCCTGCGGCAGGAACTCCATCAGCGGCTGCAGCGGGTTGCGCCCGACCGTCGCCACCAGTTCGTAGTCGTCGACCAGGACGAACAGCTCCGGTCCGCGCCACCACGAGCGGTTGCGCAGCTGCTCCGGCGTCACCGAAGGCCCGGGCAGCCGGTTGCGCATCGCTTGGGCGCACTCGCCGATCAGGTCCGTCAGCTTCGCTTCGGTGCCCGCGTACCCCAGCAGGTGCGGCTCCGGTACCGCGCCGAGCAGGCCACGGCGGTAGTCCGCGACGATGATCGCCGCCTCCTCCGGGGTGTACGCCGTCGTGATGCCGTGAGCCAGCGCGCGCAGCAGCGAGCTCTTGCCGGACTCGACGTCGCCGAAGGCCACGAAGTGCGGGTCCGCCGCGAAGTCCAGGTGCACCGGGCGCAACGTCGACTCCGCGATGCCCAGCGTGACCTGGCGCGAAGGCGCCGCGGGCAACGTGTCCAAAGGCACTTCGGGCGGCAGGAGACGGACCTGGGGCGCACGCGGGCCCTTCCAGGCGTCCGAGATCCGGCGCGTCAGGTCGACGCCGCCCGCGCCGGCCGTCTCCGGGCGCTGGTCGCCGTCGATGCGCGGGAGCGCCGCGAGGAAGTGCAGCTTGTCGGCGGTCAGGCCGCGTCCGGGGCGGTCCGCGGGGACGTTGACCGCGACCTTGCGGTCGATCGACGAGTCCATCGGGTCACCCAGCCGCAGCTCGAACCGGGTCCCGATGGCGTCGCGCAGCTGGGCGCGGACGCCGATCCACTGGTTGAGCGAGACGACCACGTGGATGCCGAACCCGAGCCCGCGCGCGGCCAGCCCGGTGATCTGCTCCTCCAGCTGTTCGAACTCCTGGCGGATCGTGGTCCAGTTGTCCACCAGGAGGAACACGTCGCCGAATTCGCGGCCGTCGGTGCTCTCGGTGAACTCCGCACGGCGCGCGCGGAACGTCGCCATCGACTCGATCCCTTGCGCGGCGAAGAACTCCTCGCGCTGCTCCAGCAACGTCGTCAGCTCGGCCACGACGCGGCGGCAGCGCTGCGCGTCGCGGCGGGTGGCGTAGCCCGACACGTGCGGCAGCCCGGCGATCGGCGCCAGCGCGCCACCGCCCATGTCCAGCACGAAGATCTGCACCTCGGCCGGGGTGTGCGTCAGCGCGAGCATGCCCGCGATGTCCTTCATCAGCGTCGACTTCCCGCTCTGCGGCGCGCCGACGATCAGCGCGTGCCCGGCCGCGCCGGAGAAGTCGGCCCACAGCAGGTCGCGGCGCTGTTCGAACGGCTTGTCCACCAGCGCCACCGGGATCGTCAGCTTCCCGTTGCCGCCCCAGCCGAGCGGGCACAGGCCGCGTGCCGCGTCTTCGCCCAGCGGCGGCAGGAGCTGGTCCAGCGTCGGCGGTTCGGCCAGCGGCGGCAGCCAGATCTGGTGCGCGGCCGGCCCGCGGCCCTCCAAACGCGACAGCATCGCGCCGATGATCGTCTCGCCGGTACCCTCCGCCGAAGGAGCCGGAGAGACCTCGGTCGTCACCGGGATTTCCACCGGGGCCAGGGAAAACGGCAGGACGCCCAGCTCCTGCCCGTCCTCGCGCACGACCGTGCTCCGCGGCGGCAGCTCGCCGGAGACGTAGGCCGCCTTGAGCCGGATCAGCGTTTCGGTGTCGGACTTCAGGTACGCCGACCCCGGCACCGGCGGCAGGTGGTAGGCGTCGGCGACGCCCAGCACGGCCCGGCTTTCGGCCGCGGAGAACGTCCGCAGCCCGATCCGGTACGACAGGTGGGAGTCGAGGCCGCGCAGCCGTCCTTCTTCCAGCCGCTGTGACGCCAGCAGCAGGTGGATGCCCAGCGACCGCCCGAGCCGCCCGATCGCGACGAACAGGTCGATGAACTCCGGGCGCGAGGACAGCAGCTCGCTGAACTCGTCGATGATCACCAGCAGCGACGGCAGCGGCTCGAGCGGCGCGCCGTCCGCACGCGCCTTCTCGTAGTCCCGCACCGACGCGTAGTTCCCGGCCGCGTGCAGCAGTTCCTGCCGCCGCAGCAGCTCGCCGTTGAGCGCGTCGGCCATCCGGTCGACCAGCGCGAGGTCGTCGGACAGGTTGGTGATGACGGCGCACGTGTGCGGCAGCCCGGTCATCCCGGCGAACGTCGCGCCGCCCTTGAAGTCGATGAGCGCCAGGTTGAGCGTCTCCGACGAGTGCATCACGGCCAGCGCCGTCACCAGCGTCCGCAGCAGCTCGCTCTTGCCCGACCCGGTCGCGCCGATGACCAGGCCGTGCGGGCCCATCCCGCCCTCGGCCGACTCCTTGAGGTCCAGCTCGACCGGGCGGCCTTCCGGGTTGACGCCGAGCGGGATCCGCAGCCGGTCGCGGGCCGCGCGCGGCGCCCACGTCACGGCGGTGTCGGTGTCGCGCGGGTCGCCGATGCCGAGCAGGCCGGCCAGCCCGAACGTCGCCGACATCGGCTTCTCGCCGACGACGGCCGCGGGCGTGTGCAACGGCGTCAGCATCCTCGCGAGGGCTTCCGCGGCGCCGCGGTCGAGGGTGTCGGGGCGGCCGAGGAACCCGAGCCGCTGCTCGCCGGCGTCGCCGACGACCATGCCGAGCGAGTCCGGTGCGGTGTGCAGGCTCAGCAGCCGTTCGGTCGAGAACGTCCGCGGGTGCTCCTGACCGATCTCGAGCACCGTGACGCCGAGCCTGCCGTCCTCGCCGATCAGCCGGGGCTCGTCGTGGGCGGCGCCGCCGTCGACGACCACCACCAGGTGCGGCAGGTCGAGCCCGGCCGCGCGGCGGCTGAACGCGGGGCGTTCGCCGAGGTCCGCGCCGAGCAGCTCGGCCAGCCCGGCCGCCGATTCGGCGGCCAGCCGCCGCGAGCCGACGGCGTCGGTGGCGGCGGCCGCCGTCGCGTGCGGCAGCCACTTCGCCCACTCCCAGTCGTGACGGCGGTCCGGCGGCACGCACACCGCGATCCGCAGGTCGGCGGGGGAGTGGAAGGTGACGAGCTGGCACAGCAGCGCCCGCACCAGGCCCAGCACGTCCGGCCGCCGCCCGGCCACGGTGACCGCGGCGAACGATCGCAGCGACAACGCGACCGGCAGCCCGTCCACCGTCGAGTAGGTGCGGATGAAGTGCTTGAGGCTGGTGGAGGACACCGGGTCGAGGTCCTCCAGCGGCACGGTCTGCGGTGCTTTCAACGGCGTCGCCAGCCGCTGCGGCCCGGTGCCCGCGCGCACCTGCGCGAAGTGACCGTCGCCGTGCCGCCGGTCCCACAGCTTGCCGGTTTCGACGTAGGCCCACAGGTCGGCCGGGTCGGGCTGGACGGCGGTCATCGCCGCGCGCTGGCCGTCCGCGATGTCCCGGACCTGGGTCCGCAGCCCGGAAAGGTAGCGCTGGTAGTCGCGGCGCTCGTCGTTGATCTGCGCCTTCTTCGCCATCCCGCCGCGGCCCAGCGACATCACGACCATGCCGCCCATGGCGCAGACGAACAACGCGCCGAAGATCCACGTCATCACGCCGCCGTCACGTCCGATGTAGACGAACGACATCGCGCCCATGCCGAGCATCATCGGCAGGAACATCATCAGCTGCATCATCCCGCCGGACGAGCTCTTCGGGAGCATCGGCGGGGACTGCAGCACGATCTCGCTCGGTCGCTCGGACGGCAGGCTCATCTGAACAGGCTGCTCCAGTTCGGGGGCGGTCTGACCGGTATTTTGGCCACTTACCGCGCGTCCGCGGTGGGTACTTTTGCCGTCCGCCCGCTTCCGGGGCCGAACTTACGCTCAGCCGAGCAAGCCACCCTCGGAAGGAGAGCCATGGCCGGCGAGTACCGGGCCGAGCCCGAGGCGATGCGCTCTGCCGTCGGGAACGTCGGCGGCATCATCGCCCACGGCATCAACGCCGTCGCCGACCTGGAACGGCTCGTCGTCCAGCCGATGTCGTTCGCGAGCTTCGGCAGCGCGGTGGCCGCCGCGAACGCGGCCCTGCACTCCGGCCAGGTCACCGCCGTCCGCACGCTCCTGCAGCTGCTCCAGCAGGTCAACGGGCTCGTCAAGGCCGGCGCGGACGCCTACCAGGCGGCCGACCACGACGTCGCCGCGGGCTACGGCGGCGGGCACGCTCCGGCGAGTCCCGCGTCGTCGATCTGGGGGAGCTCGCACGCTTCGGAGCTCGCCACCCTGGCCATCAACGACAGCGCGGGCGCGCACGGCGAGCCGTCGTCGGTCGGGAACGTGCTGCGTTACCTGGGCGACGCGCGGCTCGGCATGCTCGGCGACCACCCGATCACCGACGCGCGGTTCCACGGCGTCGCCGACTTCAACGACTGGCTCGCCGGCGACGCCGGCAACCAGGCGCGCGTCGGGCTGATCGAGGTCTACGCGGGGACCGCGCGCACGTTTTCCGACGTGCCCGGCGGGGTGCACAGCGGCGACGTCGTGGTCGTGGAGCCGCTGCTGTTCTCCGACCGGAACCCGGTCATCGGCGTCGCCGGAGACGGCGGCCGCCTCTACAACCACGGGCTCCTCGACGCCCGCTTCAGCGGGCTGGCGAAGGTCAGCGTGTACCGGCCCGCTTCCGTCGTCTGACCGTCCTGTGCCCCAAGAACTCCGCCGCACTCAAGATCACTGTGAGGTCCTCCGATGCTGACTTTCCCGAACTCGAGCGCGATGGACGCGACCGCGTCTTCGGGCGGGCCGATCACCGTCCTGCCGCAGATCGTCACCGGTCAGCCGGAGCAGATCGCGAAGCACGTGGTGGACCTGGTCAAGAAGGCCGAGCAGTTCCTGAGCATGTACAACGAGCTGACGAAGGCGGCCGACCAGCTCGGGAAGATCTGGTCGGGCGCGGCGAGCGAGTCGGCGCTGAAGAAGATCAGCGAGTCGCTCGACCAGCTCACGAAGATCATCAACGTCGTGGAGAAGGGCGCCGAGCTGCTCGGCGTGTCCGGCACGCTGATCAAGACCGCGCAGGAGGCCTACCGCGCGGTGGTCGCCGCGGTGAACCCGACGGTCGCCGCGCTGATGTCGAACTGGTGGACCTACGGCGCGGCGGTCGCTTTGTCGACAGCGACGAGCGCGTCGCTGCGGGCGTTCATCACCGCGATCGGCGCCCTGCTCAAGGCGCTTGGCGCGGTCGACCTCGCCCAGCAGGTCACCACGCTCGCGCAGGTCATCGGCGAGATCGAGAAGCTCTTCCACCACGGCTCCGGCGATGGGGGCGCGACGACGCCCGCGATCGGGAACACCCCGGTCCGCGCGCCGCAGACCCCGGCGCCGGTGGCAAGCCCGTCGGGACAGCAGGCGGTGGCGGGAGGGAGCGGGGGAGGGATCCCGCAGCAGCCTTCGTTCACCGACTACACCCCGCCCGCGCTCGCCGGCTCTTCGCCGGGCTCCGGCGGCGGTTCCAGTGGCAACGGAAGCAACAGCTGGATCCCCGTCGACCACCCCGCGACGACGACGCCGGCGGTCGCCTCGATTCCCGCGCCGGCGCACGCCGACGAGGTCGTCATCCACACGAACCTCACCACCGGTGAGTCCACTGTGGAGGCTCCGGGCGGCCAGGACTTCGACCTCGACATCGCGATGGACTACAACGGCAGGCACTTCAGCCAGCACGTCGGCTACGACGCGGCCGGGAACTAGCCGATGGGTGGCGCGGTGGACGCTTCCGGGGTGGTCAGCGCGGTGCTGTCCGGCTATCGGCGTGTCCTGACCGAGTGCCGCCGGCGCGTCACCGGTGATCCCGGTGCGCTGAGCGCGGCTTCGCGGCGGGTCTCGGCCCAGGCTGCGACGGTTTCGCGGAAGGCCGGCGAGGTCGATGCCGCCGCGAAGACCCTGCACGCGGACTGGGACGGCGACGCCTACACCGCGTTCGCCACCGCGGCGGCCGAACTCGGCGGGGAACTCGCCGGCACCGCCACGAAACTCGACGACCAGGCGAACCGGCTCGCGACGGCGGCCCTGCTCGTCCGGTCGGCGGAGGCCGCCGTCGACTCGGTGATCGCGCAGTTCGACCAGTACGCCGCCCAGCTCACCGCCCAGGCCCGCGCGGTGAGCTCCGGTTCGGTCGGCGCGTTCATCCAGGCCGCGCGGCAGCTCGGGGAAGAGAGCGTCGAAGCGGCTCGCCAGGTCGTCGAGGAGTTCTCCGACGCGCTCGCCGAGCTGTTCCCGCCCGAAGGCGTCGGACGGCTCGAGCACGAGCTGGGCAAGTGGGCGCGCGGCCCGCTGCACTGGCTCAACGGCGAACCGATGGACGGCCGGAAGCGGCCGCGGACCGCGCCGTCGTGGTTCGGCAACTCCGGCTGGAAGAAGCTCACCTGGGACGGCCTCGAAGGCACCCGCGCACCGAAGAAGGCGGACACGCCGTTCGGGCAGCCGGAAGCCGAACACCTGAAGGACAAGATCGGCCGCAACACCGAGATCACCTACTACAAGTTCCAGCACGAGCAGGACGGGTTCTCGCCGGAGTACGACGGGAAGGTGACGTCGAAGGGCTGGGACGCCGGCGCGTCCGGGCACGCCGAACTCGCCGCGCTGCACGGTGAGCTGGAAGGCAAGAAGGAGTGGGGCGTCGCCGAAGCCCACGCCAAGGGCACGGTGTTCGCGGGCGGCGAGGTGAGCGCGTCCGGCACGATCGGCGCACACGGTGTCGGTGCGCACGCCAACGTCTTCGCCGGTGGGAAGGTCGAGGGCGAAGTCGCCGCGGACGTCGCCGGCATCGGCGTCGGCGCGAACGGCACACTCCAGTACGGCGTCGGCGCGCAGCTCGACGCCCAGGCCGTCTACGACGCCGGGCACCTCAAGGTGAACTTCAAGGTGGGCGCGGCACTCGGCGTCGGCGCGGGCGTCGGCGCCAAGATCGACATCGACCTGCCCAAGCTCGGGCACACGATCGGCGAGTACGGCGGCGCCGCGGTCGACGCGGTCAACCACGCCGCCCATGACGCCGCCGACGCCGTCGAGTCCGCTTGGGACGACGCCGTTTCGTATGTGGGGTTGTGATGACCCTTCCCCTCGACTTCGTCATCCCGGACGGCTGGACCGCGGTCGACCCGGGCGATTCGGGCGCGGTGTTCGTCGCCGTGCATCCCGTGCCGGGCGAGGAGTTCACACCGAACATCACCGTGAGCGTGCGGCAGCGGCCCGACAACGCGTCGGTCGACGCCATCGCCGATGAGGCCGTCGAACGCCTCGCCCGGACGTCCGCCGGGCTCGACGTGCTGAGCCGCCGCGACGTCGGCGACCCGGCCGCGCCCGGCGTCATGCAGCTGCTGCGCCTGCGCACCGGCGAAGGCACCGAGCTGATCCAGACCCAGGTGCACCTGACGGTCCCCGGCGCCACGCCGGAGGACCGGCTGGTGCTCGAGCTCGCCTGCACGGCCGCGCCCGCGACCGCGCGGCGGCTCTCCCCCGGTTTCCAAGCGTTCGTGGGCAGCCTCCACGTCCGCCAGCACGAAGGGACACCACAGTGACCGATCCGTACGCGGTGCCGGACATGGACGAATTGCTGGCGCAGGTGCGCAAGCAGACCGAAGAGGTCCAGCGGATCCAGCGCACGGTCGAGGCGATGGAGATCAAGGCGCACTCGCGGCAGAACGAGGTCACCGTCGCCCTCCGCGGCGACGGCCGGTTCACCTCCATCGACATCGACCCGCGCGCGATCCGCGAGTACGACGCCCGCAACCTCTCGGAGATCGTCCTCGAGGCGGTGAACGCCGGGCTGCAGAAGCTCGCCGAGGCTTCCAGCGCCAAGTTCGCCCCGGTGATCGCGGCCGCGAAAGACGTCTGATGACGGCGTCTCTGACGGGTACGACCCGCCGGGTGACGGTGGTGACGCCCCGGGCCCGCGTCGACGTCGCCCTGCCGCAGCAGTCGACGTTCGCCGAGCTGGTGCCGCAGCTCGTGCGGCTCGCCGGAGCGTCCGGGCAGGCGTCGGCCGAGCATCCCGGCTGGGTGCTTTCGCGGCTGGGCGGAGCACCCCTCGCGTTGGGACTCAGCGTCGCGGCCGCCCAGATCCGCGACGGCGAAGTGCTGCACCTGACCCCGCGGGAGCGCCCGCGGGGTCCGCTGCTGTTCGACGACGTCGTCGACTCGATCGCCAGCGTCGCCGACGCCGACGGCGGCTGGGGCCCTTCGGTGGCGCGGCGGTCCGGGCTGGTGGCCGCGGTCGTGCTGCTGCTGGCGGGCGGTCTCCTCGTGCAGGCCGCGGCATCCGGCAGCGTCCTGGCGCCGATCGGGACCGGGCTGCTGGCTTTGCTTCTGCTGCTCGGCGGCGGCGCGTTGAGCCGCGCATACGGCGACGCCGAGGCGGGCGCGGCCGGTTCCCTGGCCGGAGTCGGCGTCGCGCTGCTGGCGGGCATGTCGGTGCTGCCACCGCATCCGCTGTTCTCGCTGTCGGCCGGGCCGCTTTCGGCGGGCTTCGCGGCGGTGACGGTGTACGGCGTCCTGGCGGCGCTCTCGGTGGCCGACCGCCTGCCGTGGTTCGTGGCGATCACCGGCGCGGCCGGCTTCGGCGCGATCACTTCCGGGGTCGTGCTCCTGGCGGGCGTTTCCCCGTTGCCGGCGGCCGCGGTCGCCGCGGTACTGGGCACGGCCTTGGCGGCGGTCGCGCCGATGCTGGCGTTGCGCCTGGCCCGCCTGCCGCTGCCACGGGTCCCGGACGACATGGCGGCGTTCCGCGCGGACGAACAGCCGTCACTGGGCACCGAGCTGATCGGCCGGACGTCCCGCGCGCAGGCGGTCTTGACGGGGTTGCTGGTGGCGCTGGGACTGGTGGTGCTCGGCGCGTCCGTCGTGCTCTCTTCGGGCGGGCCGTGGGAAGCGGGCCTGGCGGCTGTGCTGGGCGTGGCGTGGATCCTGCGGTCCCGGTCGTACGCGGGCCGCGCGCAACGCCTGGTCCTGGTCGGCTTCGGTGTCCTCGCCCTGGTGTGCGCCGGGGGGTGGCTGGTCGCGTCGGGAAACCGCACGGCCGTTTTCGCGGCGGGCTGCGCGGTTGTCCTGGCTGCGGTGCTCTGCCTGGTGTACGCGACGCGGGTGGCGCGCGGGCTGCGTTCCCCTTACTGGTCAAGGCTGCTGGACGTCTCGGAGTTCCTGGTCCTGCTCTCGCTGGTCCCGTTCGTCGGCATGATCGCGGGGGTCTACGAAGCCGTCCGCGGCTGACGCGGTTCCCGAGTCCGTGAATGGCACATTGAGGGACTTAGAGTCCCTCAATGTGCCATTCACGGACTTCAGGAGTCGAGCGCCAGGGGGAGCGTTTTCCGGACCGCGGCTTCGTGCCGCCCGTGCAGCGGGACCACCGGAATCCGCGGTGCCGGCGCCGGCGAACCCGGCCGGGCCCCGACGCGGATCGTCACCTCGGCCTTCTCCCGCCCGCCGGGCGTCCGCGTCAGCGTGTACGACGTGGCCGTGAAAGCCGCGCCGGGCACGGAAAAGTCCACAACCCGCGGCGAACGCGGGGTGAAGCACACCTGCGCCGCGTTGCCCCAGGTCCAGGACCGCCAGCGGTCGGGAGCGCCGCCGGCGGCCCCCTGGACGCCCAACGCCACCCGAAGCTCCTTCGCGAGTTCCCCCGCCTCCAGGACCGTGCTCTGGTAGCCCGCCTCGGCCAGCGCGCCCATCAGGCTCAACGCCGCCGACGCCGTGCTGCGCAGCGCGCCCAGCTCGCCGCCGCCGCGGGCCAGCGCCGCGACGGGCGCGAGATCCGGCCGGTACCGCACCGCCAGCCACCGCACCCGCAGCACCTGCTCGCCGCGCGGGATGGCCCACGTCAGCAGCTGCGCCGACGCCAGCGGGACGTCCGTGCGCCGGTAAGCCGCGTGCAGGACGTCCACCAGCGACGCGCCCGAGGCAGACCCCGGGGTCAGGCGCACGAGAGTGCTCCACCCGCCGTCGACCTCCGCGACGCCGAAGCGGTTGCCCGCGCGGTCGACGTGCTGGCGCACCTTCACCGGCCCGGCCACGCGGTGCAGCGGGTCCGGGCTGTCGCGGCGGGTGTCGTGACGTCGCAGCCGGTACGCCGTCCACGTCAGCGTCCAGCCCGCGAGGTGCCGTCCGGCGAACCGCACCGACGTCGCCAGCACGACCAGCCCCGCCCCCGCGGCGACGCCGATCCGCACGGGCTGCGTGACGCCGTCGAGCAGCCACGCGAGCAGGACGGCGAGCGCGGCGATCTCCCAGACGGCGGCCTGCAGCGGCCGGACCGGCAGCAGCCAGGGCAGCACTGTGGCGGCGGGCCGGGACGGTGCCGGGCGAACGGCGGTATCGACGGACACGGGCTCCCCTTTCCCCGAGTCTTTCCCCCGAGCCTGCGACGCTACTGCCTCCCCAGATGTGGTGTGGGCGTAAAAATTACCCTCGCCCGGGGTGAATCCGGTGCCTAGCATCGGGCACTCGGGAGGTCGACGCACACCGGGGGCACAGCAGCGTGTGGACGCAGCGGGATCAGATCCAGGCGTACCAGTTCCTCCGCCGCAGGCTCGTTTCCGCGCTCGTCGCCGCCGACGCCAACCACCCCGTCTCGCCCAGCCGCCGTCTCGTCCTGGGCACGGCGCTGGGGCTCGCGGCGGCCCTGCTCGTCACCGCCGTCTTCGGCGTCATCGGCCTGCTGAACCCTGCCGGCGGCAAGGACTGGCTGGCCGGCGGCAAGGTGATCGTCGAGGAGGGCACCGGCGCGCGGTTCGTGCTCGGCGCCGACGGCGTGCTGCACCCGGTGCTCAACTACGCGTCCGCGCGGCTGCTGGCCGGCGGCAACGGCGACGCGACCGTGTCGGTGTCCTCGGCGAACCTCGGCAAGGCGGGCCGCGGCACCCCGATCGGCATCCCCGGCGCGCCCGACTCGGTGCCCGCGCGGGGCGCGCTCGCCGCCGCCGCCTGGACGAGCTGCAGCCGCACCACCCAGGACGCCCCCGCGTCGGAGGAGCCACGCACCGCCGTGCTGCTGGCCGCGCCCGCGTCCGGCGTCGAGCTGCCACGCGACCAGGGCGTGATCGTCCGGCTGCCGCGGGGAGAGCGGTTCCTGCTCGCCGGCGGGCGGCGCTACAAGCTGAGCGACGAGGCCGCGACCGCGCTGCAGTTCGACAGCTACCCGACGATCGCGGTGTCCGCGCGGTGGATCGACACCGTCCCGGCGGGACGCGACCTCGCCGCGCTGCCGGTCGGCGGCGCCGGCGACCCGGGCCCCGCGGTGGGCGGCCGCGGCACCCGCGTCGGCGAAGTCCTCGCCGTCGTGGACGCGATGGCCGCGCCCGGCACGGCGACGTCGTACTACCTCGTCCGCGCCGACGGGCTCGAGCCGGTCGGGCAGACCGAGGCGAGCCTGCTCGTGACGACGGCGGCCAACGCCGCGGCCTACCCCGGGCCGCCCGCGCCGGTGGAGGTCCGCGCGGCGGACGTCGCCGCGGTGCCGAAGGTCGCCGCGCCGCGGGCCGGTGGCGCCGACCCGGCGGCCTACCCCGACCGCATCCCCGGCAAGGCGCCGATCACCGGGAATTCCGTGGCGCTGTGCGTTCAGGGCAACCGCTTGCTCGTTTCGGCCGAATTCCCGCTTCCCGTTGGCGCCAGGGCAATCCAGGTCGCCACCCGGACCGAAGCACGGGTGGCGGACGAGGTCTTCGTTCCCCCGTCGGGGGGAGCCGTCGTCGTCGAATCCGGCTCGGTCACGACTTACCTGGTGACCGACACCGGCCGGAAGTACCCGGTGGTGAACGCGCAGGCTTTGGCCTCGCTCGGCTACGGAGGAGCCGCCAGGCCGCCGATCGCAGGTAGTTTGCTGGCATTGGTGCCGACGGGCCCCGCGCTGGACCCGGCCACGGCCGGGCAGCCGGCTCCGTCGGGTGGAACGGGGTGAAAGTCGTGCACATGACAGAAGAGCGTTCGACCGGCGACGCGGTGGGCCAGGGGCGGGTCCGCGTCGCGGTGATCGAAGACCACCCGCTGTACCGCGTCTCCGTGGAGCGGGTACTGGCCGAAGCCGGTTTCGTCGAACTCGGCGCGGTGGTCGACTCGGTCGCCCGCTTCCACGTCCACCGGCAGCCGCCGGGCAGCGTGGTCCTGCTCGACCTCGGCCTCCCGGGCGTGGCGGGCGCGGCGGCGGTGCTGGAGGTCTGCGAACTCGGCCACCACGTGCTCGTCGTCTCCGCCCAGGCGGAGCCGGAGGTCGTGCTCGGCGCGATCGCCGCGGGAGCGCGCGGGTTCCTCTCGAAGGACGTCGACGCGGACGAGCTGCTGATCGCGATCAAGACGGTCGCCGACGGCGGCGCGTACGTCTCCGCCGTCGTCGCCGGGATGATCATGAAGGACAACGCCGACCGGCCCGCCACGTCGGCCGAAGTCGAGCTGTCCCCGCGTGAAGAGCAGGTGCTGCGGCTGGTGGCGGCGGGGGAGCGCGACGTCGACATCGCGTTGATCCTCGGCATCGGCGTCCGCACCGTGCGCGGCTACCTCGACCGGATCCGCGACAAGACCGGTGAACGGCGGCGGCCGGGCCTGGTCAAGGAGGCCATCCGGCGCGGCCTGATCGGCGGCACGGACCCCCGGCGCGGCGGCCGCAAGTGACCGCCGCCCGGAGCATCCACGTCGGCGTGATCGAGGACCACCCGCTCTACCGGTACGCGCTGACCCGCGTGCTCACCGAGGCCCCGGACATCCGGCTCGGGGCGGTCGCCGACTCGGTGGCCCGGTTCGCGGTCCAGGACCAGCCGGCGGGCAGCGTCGTCGTCCTCGACCTCAAGCTGCGCGGCGTCCAGGACGCGGCCGCGGTCCTGGAAGTGGGGCAGATGGGGCACAAGGTGCTGGTGGTGTCCGCGCACGCGGAGCAGCCGGAGGTCCTCGGCGCGATGCAGGCGGGCGCGAAGGGCTTCCTGTCCAAGGACGTCGACGGCGACGAGCTCCTGCGTGCGATCCGCACGATCGCCGACGACAACGCGTACGTCTCGCCGACGCTGGCCGGGATGATCATCCAGGACAGCGAAGAGCGGCACGCGGGGCCGAAAATCGTGTTGTCGGAACGGGAAAAGCAGGTGCTGCGGCTGGTGGCGGCGGGGGAGCGGGACGTCGACGTCGCCGAGATCCTCAACATCAGCGTCCGCACGGTCCGGTCCTACCTGGACCGTATCCGCGACAAGACCGGCGAGCGCCGCCGCGCGGGGTTCGTCCGCGTCGCGATCCGCGAAGGCCTGCTCCGCTAGCCGTAACTCGCGTGTCTGAAGCCGTAACTCGCGTGATTGAGGCCGGAACTCGCGAGTTCCGGCCTCAATCACGCGAGATCCGGCCCGGATCACGCGAGTTACGGGCTCAGAGGCGGCGGTTGGCCAGGGCACCGGTGGCCGTGCGGGCCTGAGCGGACACTGCCGGGTCCACGTCGATCAGCAGCATCTCCGGCTCGGCCCCCGCCGCCGCCGGCACGCGGCCGAAGCCGTCCGCGGCCAGCGAATATCCGATTCCCGTCGGGGCCTTCGGATTGACCTCGACGCCCGTCGCCGCCGGGTTGGCCTGGCCGCAGGCCAGCACCCAGCAGCCCGAATCGAGGGCCCGGGCCCGCACCAGGACCTCCCACTGCTCCCGCTTGCCCGTCCCCGCACCCCACGACGCCGGCAGCAGCACGACGTCGGCACCGTCGTCGGCCAGCGCGCGGAACAGCTCCGGGAAGCGCACGTCGTAGCAGGTAGCGACGCCGTACACGATGCCGTCGTGCTCGAACGTCACCGGCGCGGTGCCCGGGGCGACCGTGTCGGACTCGGCGAAGCCGAACGCGTCGTAGAGGTGGATCTTGTCGTAGCCGAGGTGGTGCCCGGCGCCGGTGACCAGCAGCGTGTTGCGCACGCGGCCCTCGTCCGCGGGGGTGAACATGCCGGCCACGACCAGCACGCCGTGCTCCGCGGCGACCGCGGCCACCGCCGACGCCCACGGCCCGTCGAGGGACTCCGCGACCGGCTCCAGCGGACGCCCGAAGCGCGCCATCGTCGCCTCGGGGAACACGACGATCCGCGCGCCGCCCGCCACCGCGGCTTCCACCCCGGAGCGAACCAGTTTCAGGTTCGCCTCCGGATCGTCACCCGAGCTGACCTGGCACAACGCGATTCGCGCCACCGCTGCCTCCTGCATTCTGGGATCGGCTGTCACTCTGCCGCACGAAGGAGTATCGCTGAAAACCCGTTCGGCGTGACCTCGTACCCTGGGGGCATGTTGAACCGCACCGACCTGCGCGGGCAGGTCCCGACCGCCGCCGAACTGCGCGCGACGCTCCCCCGCGCCGAATACGACGTGGACGCGGCGCTGCATCACGTGCGTCCGGTGGTCGAGGCGGTCCGCGACCGCGGTGTCGAAGCCGTCCTCGAGTACACCGAGAAGTTCGACAAGGTCCGTCCCGGCGCCGTGCGCGTCCCGCGGGCCGAACTGACGCAGGCGCTGGAGCGGCTCGACCCGGCCGTGCGCGCCGCGCTGGAGGAGTCGATCACCCGCGCCCGGAAGGTGCACGCCGAGCAGCGCCGCACCGACGTGACGACCACGGTCGTCGAAGGCGGCACGGTGACCGAGAAGTGGGTGCCGGTCGAGCGCGTCGGGCTGTACGCGCCGGGCGGGCTGGCGGTGTACCCGTCGACCGTGGTGATGAACGTCGTCCCGGCGCAGATCGCGGGCGTCGGCTCGCTGGTCGTCTGCTCGCCGCCGCAGGCCGCGTTCGACGGCCTGCCGCACCCGACCATCCTCGCCGCGGCCGAGCTGCTCGGCGTCGACGAGGTGTGGGCGGCGGGCGGCGCGCAGGCCGTCGCGCTGATGGCGTATGGCGGCACGGACACCGACGGCGCCGAGCTCGCGCCGGTCGACACCGTCACCGGGCCGGGCAACATCTACCTCACCGCGGCGAAGCGGCTGCTGCGCGGCCTGATCGGCATCGACGCCGAGGCCGGGCCCACCGAGATCGCCATCCTCGCCGACGAGACGGCCGACCCGGCGCACGTCGCCGCCGACCTGATCAGCCAGGCCGAGCACGACCCGCTCGCCGCGAGCGTCCTGGTGACGACGTCGGCCGAGCTGGCCGACGCCGTCGACAAGGAGCTGGTGAACCGCGTCGCGGCGACGAAGCACAGTTCGCGGGTCGCCGAAGCGCTGGGCGGCAAGCAGTCCGGCATCATCCTGGTGTCCACAGTGGACGACGGGCTGCGGGTCGTCGACGCCTACGCCGCCGAGCACCTGGAGATCCAGACGGCGGACGCGCACGAAGTCGCGGCCCGGGTCCGCAACGCGGGCGCGATCTTCGTCGGCGCGTACGCCCCGGTTTCGCTCGGCGACTACTGCGCCGGGTCCAACCACGTGCTGCCCACCGGCGGGTTCGCCCGCCACTCCTCGGGCCTGTCGGTGCAGAGCTTCCTCAAGGGCATCCACGTCGTGGACTACTCGGAAGAGGCGCTGCGCGAGGTCGCCGGCCGCGTCGTCGCGCTGGCCGACGCCGAGGACCTGCCCGCACACGGCGAAGCCGTCGCCGCGCGCTTCGGAGGTTCGGTCTGATGACGATCGGCGAAGAGGTCACCCTGGACGCACTGCCGCTGCGGGACGACCTGCGCGGCAAGTCTCCGTACGGCGCGCCGCAGCTGGACGTCCCGGTCCGGCTCAACACCAACGAAAACCCGTACCCGCCGCCGCCCGAACTGGTCGAGGACGTCGCGGAGGCGGTCCGTGCGGAGGCCGCCGAGCTGCACCGCTACCCGGACCGCGACGCGGTGGCGTTGCGCCAGGACCTGGCCGACTACCTGAGCGTGTCGACGCGGGTGGTGCTGTCGGAGGCGAACGTCTGGGCCGCCAACGGGTCCAACGAGGTGCTGCAGCAGATCCTGCAGGCGTTCGGCGGTCCCGGGCGCAGCGCGCTCGGCTTCGAGCCGTCGTACTCGATGCACCCGATCATCGCGTCCGGCACGCGCACCGAGTGGGTCCCGGCGCCGCGCCGCGACGACTTCACGCTCGACACGGCCGCGGCGGCGTCGGTGATCCTCGAACGGCGTCCGGACGTCGTGTTCGTCACCAGCCCGAACAACCCGACCGGTGGCTCGATCCCGCTTTCCGAGCTGCGCACGGTGCTCGACGCGGCGACCGGGATCGTCGTCGTCGACGAGGCATACGCGGAGTTCTCGTCGCAGCCGAGCGCGGTCGAGCTGCTGGCGGACTACCCTGCGCGGCTGATCGTCTCGCGCACGATGAGCAAGGCGTTCGCGTTCGCGGGCGGCCGGCTCGGCTACCTGGCGGCGGCGCCGGCGGTGGTCGACGCGCTGCAGCTGGTGCGCCTGCCGTACCACCTTTCGCGGCTGACGCAGGCAGCGGCCCGGGCGGCGCTGCGGCACGCGGACGCCACTTTGGACAGCGTGCACAAGCTGGCCGCCGAACGCGACCGCGTAGTGGAGGCGTTGGCGGGCCTGGGTTACGACCCGGTACCGAGCGACTCGAACTTCGTCCTCTTCGGACGTTTTTCGGACACGCACGCTGCCTGGCAGTCCTATTTGGACCGCGGGGTGCTGATCCGCGACCCGGGCATCCCGGGTCACCTGCGCGTCAGCATCGGCACCCCGGAAGAGAACGACGCCTTCCTCGAGGCGAGTAAGGAAGTCTCGCGATGACCCGCATCGGCAAGGTCGAACGGACCACCAAGGAGTCCTCGATCTTCGTCCAGCTGGACCTCGACGGTACGGGCGAGGTCGAGATCTCGACCGGCGTGCCGTTCTACGACCACATGCTGACGGCGTTCGGCGTGCACGGCTCGCTGAACCTGAAGGTCGAGGCCACCGGCGACGTCCACATCGACGCCCACCACACGGTGGAGGACACGGCGATCGTGCTGGGCCAGGCCATCCGCCAGGCCCTGGGCGACAAGAGCGGCATCCGCCGGTTCGGCGACGCGTGGATCCCGATGGACGAAACCCTGGCGCACGCGGCGATCGACGTGTCGGGCCGGCCGTACTGCGTGCACGTGGGCGAGCCGGAGCAGTTCACCACGTTCACGATCGGCGGCAACTACCCGTTCGTCCTGACGCGCCACGTGTTCGACTCGCTGTCGTTCCACGCGCAGATCGCGTTGCACGTAAGGGTGATCCACGGCCGCGACCCGCACCACATCGCGGAGGCGGAGTACAAGGCGGTGGCCCGGGCGCTGCGCGCGGCAACGGAGCCGGACCCCCGCGCGGCCGGCATCCCCTCGACGAAGGGCGTCCTGTGAGCAGCGGAGTCGTCGGAGTGCTCCTGCTGGCCCTGGGCGGCTTCCTGGTGGGCGGCGTCTACTCGACGTGGAAGACGGCGAAGTTCATGGCGGCGGTACTCGGCCTCGCCGCCCTGCTGGCCATCGGCGGCGCGATCTTCTGGTTCTCGAGCTGAAAGCCGTGAATGGCACATTGAGGGACTTAGAGTCCCTCAATGTGCCATTCACGGACCTTGGCTAGCGGCTTGCGCCGACCAGTTCCCGGCCGTCGTCACCAGGGGCGTCGTCGAGCTGCTTCGTCAGCTTCTCGCCCTCGACGTCGACGTCCGGCAGGATGCGGTCGAGCCACTTCGGCAGCCACCACGCGCCGCGGCCGAGCAGGGACATCACCGCCGGGACCAGCGTCATGCGGACCACGAACGCGTCCACCAGCACGCCGAACGCCAGCGCGAAGCCGATCGACTGGATCAGCGACGACTCGGCGAGCACGAACCCGGCGAACACGCTGATCATGATCAGCGCCGCCGCGACGACGACCCGCGCCCCGTGCCGGAAGCCGGTGACCATCGCCTCCTGCGGCTCGGCGCCGTGCACGTGCTCCTCACGCATCCGCGTCACCAGGAACACCTGGTAGTCCATCGCCAGCCCGAACAGCACGCCGATCAGCAGGATCGGCAGCATGCTCATGATCGGCCCGGTCGACTCGACGCCCAGGAGATCCGTGAGCCAGCCCCACTGGAACACCGCGACCACCGCGCCGAACGTCGCCGCGACCGAGCCGAGGAAACCGATCGTCGCCTTCAGCGGCACCACGACCGAGCGGAACACCAGCATCAGCAGCACGAACGCCAGCCCGACGATCAGCGCGAGGTACGGCAGCATCGCGTCCGACAGCTTCGCGGAGACGTCGATGTTCGCCGCGGTCTGTCCGGTGACGGCCAGCTTCGCGCTCGTCGTGTTCTCCAGCACACCCGACTCGGTGCGGATCGCCGCGACGAGGTCCTCGGTCTGGGTGCTGCTCGGCCCGCTCTTCGGAATCACCGTGAGCAACGCCGTGTCACCGGTCTGGTTGACGCGCGGCGGGGTGACGGCGGCGACGTCGGGCAGCTTCTGGATGTCGGCCGCGGCCTGGCCGAGCGCGGCCTGGCGGTTGGTGCTCGCGCCGATGTCGACGACGACCAGCAGCGGCCCGTTCGCGCCTTCGCCGAAGCTGCGGCTGACGATTTCGTACGCCTTGTGCTGCGTCGACTCCGGCGCGGCGGTGCTGTCGTTGGGCAGGCCCAGCTGCATGCCGAGCGCGGGCAGCGCGACGACGGTCAGGCCGGCCAGCGCGACGAGCAGCACCGGGATCCGGTGGCGGGCGACGAACCGCGCCCAGCGCTCGCCGTGCGTCGGTTCGACCGGCTTGCGCCGCAGCCGGATGCGGTCGCCGGCGACCCGGGACCCGGCGAAGCCGAGGATGGCGGGCAGCAGCGTCAGCGCGATGACCACGGCGATCGCGACGGTCACCGCCGCGGCGACGCCCATCTGGCCGAGGAACGGGATGCCGATCACGGTGAGGCCGGCCAAGGCGATGATGACGGTCAGCCCGGCGAAGACCACGGCGGACCCGGCAGTGCCCGCCGCGCGTCCGGCGGCTTCTTCGGGATCGCGGCCGATGCCCAGCTCGTGGCGGTAGCGCGACACGATGAACAGCGCGTAGTCGATGCCGACGGCCAGGCCGATCATCAGCGCCAGGACCGGCGTGTTCGAGTTCAGCTCGAGGAATCCGGAGGCGAGGAAGATGCCCGCCATCCCGGTGCCGACGCCGATCAGGGCGGTGAGCAGCGGAATCCCGGCCGCGAGCAGTGAGCCGAACGTGATGACCAGCACGACGGCGGCGACCGCGACACCCAGGCCCTCGGTGGCGCCGGTCGCGGGCGCGCCCTGCACGGCGTCGCCGCCGAACTCGACGTTGAACCCGGCGGCGCGGCCGGCGTTCGCGGTGTCCAGCAGCGCCTGGCGGTCTCCGTCCGTGAGCTCGTACGCCTTCGCTCCGTAACTGACCTGGGCGAGCGCGACACGCTGATCGGGTGAGATCGACCGCGCCTGGAACGGGTCGACCACGGCCGAGACCTTCGGCGCCGTCTTCAGCTGCGCGACCAGGGCCTCGACGGCGGCCTTGCCCTTGGCGTCGGTCACGGTGGTCCCGGCCGGGGCCTCGATCGCCACGCGTGCGGTGGCCCCACCGGCGTTGGCCTGCGGAAACTTCTCGGTGAGCAGGTCGATCGCCCGCTGTGACTCGGTGCCGGGGATCGTCACCGAGTTCGACAGCTGGCCCGACAGCGTCAGCGCGCCCAGCCCGAGCGCCACCAGGACGGCCGCCCAGACGGCCGCGACCAGCGCTCTCCGCCGGAAGGAAAACCGGCCGAGCCGGTACAGGAAGGTCGCCACGAGTCAGCTCCGTTTCGCCCGAACGGGGTCCATGCACTCCGTCAAGTGAGCTCCACGCTAGCCGATCGACAAGGGAACTCCAAGCCGATCGGCAAGTATGTGACTTGCCGAACAGCAAGGTCGCCCCCTTGTCGTTCGGCAAGTAACTCGGTTTGCCGATCGACAAGCCGTGACGTAGGCTCCGACGGCTCAATGAGGAGGAAGAATGACCGCCGGCCCGGCCGAGGACACCCGGACCCGACTGCTGCGGACCGCGCTGCGCCTGTTCACCGAACACGGGGTCGAGGGCACTTCGCTGCAGATGATCGCCGACGCGCTGGGGATCACCAAGGCCGCCGTCTACTACCACTTCAAGACGAAGGCGGAGATCACCGAGGCGGTGGCCGAGCCGGGCATCCGTGATCTGGACGAGCTGGTGCGCCGGGCGGCGGCGCAGAGGCGGCGCGGCGCGCAGGTGGACCTGCTGCTCGAAGGGTTCGTCGACCTGGTGATCCGGCACCGCGCGCTGGTGGCGCTGTTTTCGAGCGACCCGGGCATCGCCCGCGCGATCGAGAAGTCCGCGCACGGCGGCACGGAGGACTTCGGCCGCGTACTGCTCGGCATCCTTTCCGGCCCCGACCCGGACACGACGGCCCGCGTCAACGCGCTGGTGGCCGTGACCGGCATCGCGATGGCCGGCGGCTCCCCGGACCTGGCCGCCCTCGGCGACGACGAACTCCGCGCGGAACTCCTCGACGTCGGCCGCCGCCTCCTCGGCCGCCCCCGCCGCCGAACCCCCGTGTCGGCCTTCTGATCACGAGTGATGCCTCCCCAATCACACGTGATTCCCCTTTGATCACGAGACCGGCGTGATTGTGCCCGGATCTCGCGTGACGGGACCCGGATCTCGCGTGATTGGGGGCGGATCTCGTGTGAAGGGGGAGAGGTAGGTCGGGGGGACTGTTGCTGTCAGTCAGACTTCGTTCGCGCTCACCTGGAACGTGTGACCTCCCGCCGCGGGCAACCGGTTAAATGCCGCCTTCGACCGCGGGACGCAGTTTGCTCGCTCCCGGCCCGAAGCGGGCCAGCTCGTCGTCGTTGTTGTAGAGCGCGCAGCTGCGCAGGGAAAGGCATCCGCAGCCGACGCAGCCGGTGAGCCGGTCCCGGAGGCGTTGCAGGGCGTCGATCCGCGCGTCGAGCTCGTGCTGCCAGTCTCGGGACAGGCGTGCCCAGTCGGCTTTCGTCGGGGCGTGGTCCACCGGCAGCGTCTCCAGCGCCGAGCTGATGTCTTCGAGCGAAAGGCCGACGCGTTGCGCGGCGCGGATGAACGCGATCCGGCGCAGCACCGAGCGGGAATAGCGGCGCTGGTTGCCCGCCGACCGCTCCGAACCGATCAGCCCCTTCTCCTCGTAGAACCGCAGTGCCGTGTGCGGAACCCCGCTGCGTTCCGCCACCTGTCCGATGCTGAGATGGTCAGCGAGCCTGGTCACCAGGTCAGACTATCCTTGACTTCGAGTTTGGTCGAGGTTGCATGGTCGTGTCATGACCACTGTGATCGAACCCGGCTACGCGGACCTGCCGCGGCTGATTTCGCTGATGACCGGCGACGAAAAGCACAGCGCCGCCGCGGAGTCCACTTTGGACGTTCTGTGGGTGCTCTACGACCGGGTGCTCGACATCACGCCGGACAACTTCCGCGAAGCCGGCCGTGACCGCTTCCTGCTGTCCAAAGGGCATGGCCCGATGGCGTACTACGCCGTGCTCACCGTGAAGGGGTTCATCTCCGAAGCCGAGCTGCCGACCTGGTCCGACCCGGTGTCGCGGCTCGGTTATCACCCCGACCGGCGGCGGATCCCCGGTGTCGAGATCTCCAGCGGCTCCCTCGGCCACGGCCTCCCGATCGCGCTCGGCACCGCGTTCGGCCTGCGGGCCCGCGGCCTGACGGACGCCAAGGTCGTGACGCTCGTCGGCGACGCCGAGCTGGACGAAGGCTCGAACCACGAAGCGATCGTCGTCGCGGCGCGGGCCGGCCTCGAAAACCTGACCACGGTGGTGGTCGACAACCAGTCGTCGACGCGCGGCTGGCCGGGCGGGATCGCCCGCCGCTTCGCCGTCGAAGGCTGGGAGACGCGCACGGTGTCCGGCCGCGATCACGGCGAGCTGTACGACGCCTTCACCACCGCCCACCCCGGCCGGCCGCTGGCCGTGGTCGCCGTCGTCGAACCGAAGGGCTGAAACCGTGCTGCCGATGCGGGAAACGTTCCTCGCCACCACCGAAGAGATCATCGACGCCGACCCGGACGTCGCCGTCGTGCTGGCCGACATCTCGGCCGCGCAGCTGGCCGGGGTCGCGCGGCGGCACCCGGACCGCGTGCTCAACGTCGGGATCCGCGAGCAGCTGCTGGTCAGCACGGGCGCCGGGCTGGCGCTCGCGGGCCTGCGGCCGATCGTGCACACGTTCCCGTCGTTCCTGGTCGAGCGTGCCTTCGAGCAGATCAAGCTCGACTTTTCGCACCAGGAGGTGGGCGGCGTCCTGGTGTCGTGGGGCGCGTCGTACGACATGTCGACGGCGGGCCGCACGCACCAGTCCCCGGGCGACGTCGCCCTGATCGATTCGCTGCCGGGCTGGACGGTGCACGCGCCGGGTCACCCGGACGAGGCGCGGCGGCTGCTGCTGGAGTCGATCCCCGGTGACGGGCGGGTTTACCTGCGCCTTTCCGCGCAGGAGAACGCTTCCCCGCACCTGGGGGTCGGCTTCACGCGCCTGCGGCAGGGTTCGCGCGGAGTCGTGGTGGCCGTCGGCCCGGTACTGGACCGGGTGCTGCGGGCGACGGCGGGCCTGGACGTCACGGTGCTGTACGCGTCGACGATCCGCCCGTTCGACGCGGCGGGCCTGCGGTCGGCGGTGCTTTCCGCGTCCGCCTCGGTCGTGCTCGTGGAGCCGTACCTGGCCGGGACGTCGGCCCACTGGGTCGGCGAGACCCTTTCGGACGTGCCCCACCGGCTGAAGTCGCTGGGAGTGCGGCGCGACACCGAGGTCCGGACCTACGGCGAAATCGCGGACCACGACCTGGCGCACGGGCTGGACGCGGGGTCGCTGGGGTTGTCGATCAGGGAGTTTTTGGGGGAGTAGGAGTGGCGTCGCCGGTGCTGGGGGTATCGGCGGCCGGGTGCCGATAACGCAGGTTCACCTCGTCGTTGCCGGAGAGCAGGCTCATCAGCTTGACGTTGTTCTTGCGCTCCTCATCGGTGTCCCGGGGAAGCTTCAGGTGAAGGTTTTCGTAGAGCCTGAAGCGGTTGAGGTCCAGAAGGGTTTGGATCATGCCCGTGTACTCGCGCGCGGCAGCTACCGAGGCGCGGTAGGACAGGTACGCGAGGAGGTACGGGGCCAGGGCGACGAGCAGCCACCAGCCATCGGTGGCGAGGAAGAGCAGGCTTTCCGCCGTGGCGGCCAGTGCGGTCGCGCAGAGCCGCACGGCTGTGTCCATTTGCTGACGGGTGTCCTGCAAATAGTTCAAGTGCAGTTCGGGGGACACGAGAGCGAGGTGGGGTGTCGTTCTGATGGCCTTGAGCCCGTAATGGTCGCCGATTGTGTCCTCCGCCTGGCGCAGGACATTGCCGAACCTGGTCGGCATCACCCTGGCTGCGCTCGGGTAGTCGCCGAGCGCGGCCGGGATCGACGCGGCTGCTGCGTGCAACCCGCTGACCGGGTGGGCGTCATCGTCCAAAAGGCGTGTTGTGAGACTGAACTTTCGCTGTCGCTCGTCCCAGTCGTCGGGGTCTTCCGCCTGCGGGGAGCCGTTGGACAGCTTGGCGTAGTACTCCTCGCGCAAGAGTTTCAGAAGGTAGTCGTCCCGCCGGTTCTCGAGTTTGTTCCGGAGTTCGTAAAGGCCCGCGCGACGCTTCCGGTGACGGGTGATCCGCATGCGCAGGAGCTGCCGGGAAAGCGGAGAGCTGCCCCAGTAGCCCTCCATCAGCCTCGTCAGGCCGACCTGCAGCGGATGCAGGAAGAGTGCGAAAACGATTGCCGTCAGAAGCAGCCAAGCGGCGCCACTCAGGTTCAGCCCGCCGATGCCCTGCACCATCTTGCGAAGGTCCGGTACACCGGATCCCCAGCTTCCGCTGGTGACCAGCGCGGTCGTCCACATGGTCAGGAAGAAGGAGGGAACCAGGCTGACGACACTGAAGTACTGCCCGATCTGGGCGCCGAGGCCGGCGAGGGCATCAGGAATCGACGGTCCGGGCACGAGCTATTTCCAGCGACCGATGATCTTCTTGCATACCGGGCAGAACGCCCACCGGCCCTCCTTGCGGAGCACACCCGTCCCGCACTGCGGGCATATCTTGCTTCCGGGACCCTCGTCTTCACCGGGAGGCCCGAGAGGAGGGAACTTGTCGGCGGCTGCGGCCAGGAGAGCCAGGACGAGGACGAGTCGAAGTCTTCGCATCCAGCCTCACCCCGCCCTCCAGGATTCGACCATGTTAGGCCAGCATTCAGGCTCAGTCGACAAGCCGGGGAGAGGTGGCGAGGTGGGGGTTTCGCCCTGGGCGGTGCCCGCCGTGGGGATCGCTGTGGTCGCCGTGGCCGGGGTGTTCGGCGCCGGGTGGGCCTGGCTGGCCCTCGGGGTGCTCCTCGCCTGCGGTGCGGGCTGGCTCGGCTGGGTCGTGCTTCGGGAGCCGCGGGCCGATAGCGTGGCCGGCATGGGGTTCACGATCAGGCCGCTCACGTTGGCGGTCATCCGGCGCGGCGACTCACTACTCGTCTTCGAAGGGCGCGACGAAGTCAAGGACGAGACCTACTACCGGCCGCTCGGGGGTGGGGTCGAGTTCGGCGAGAGCAGCAAGGACGCGCTCAAGCGCGAGTTCGGCGAAGAACTCGGCGCCGAGATCGAAGTCGGCGAACGGCTCGGCGTGCTCGAGAACGTCTTCACCTGGCGGGGTACTGCTGGGCACGAGATCGCCTTTCTCTACGAAGCCGTCTTCGTGGACCCGAGCTTCTACGAGCGCGACGAAATGAAGATCATCGACGAGCCCGCCACCGCGTGCTGGGTCGACCTCGCCGGCTTCCGCGACGGCAGCAAGATCCTCTACCCCGAAGGGCTCATGGGACTCCTCTCACCGGATCAGTGACCGCGCGGTCGGCGCCAGCTCCAACCCGCCCGGCTCACGGCTGAACCACACCGAGAACGGGCCGTCCGTCCGGACCGGCAGCTGCGGGAAGTTGTTCGGAGATGGCTCGGTCTCGAACGCCGCGAACGCCGACTCCGGCGGGGGCGACAGAGAAGAAACCGTCACGTACACGCCCGCGCCTGGAGGTGGCGAAGCGAGCCCGCTCCGGACCGGGCGCAGCAGCAGGACGTTGTCCGAGCCGATCATCGTCGCGTTCGCCGTGTCCCGGAAACGGCGCCACACCGGGCCGGAGTAGAACTCCTCCAGGGCCGCCTTGCGTTCCGCGAGGGACCGGAAACCCCTCAGCCAGACGAACTCGTCCGGCGCCGCCCGGGACCGGAACAGCCCGAACAGGTGCGCGCCCGCCGCCTCCTGCGGCTCGACGAACTCGCGCTCGAACAGCTCGATCAGCTCGTCGCGCCGGCCCGGGTGCAGTGTGTAGCGCCGCAGCTCCACCACGGTTTCGAAATCGGTGAACGTCATGGGAGCGGAAGCTACCGGCCACCACCGACAAAAACGATCAGCGGAACGCGGCCAGCCCCGTGACGGCCTGCCCCAGCGACAGCGCGTGCATCTCCTCGGTGCCCTCGTACGTCAGCACCGTCTCCAGGTTCGCCATGTGCCGCATCACCGGGTACTCCAGCGAAATCCCGTTGGCGCCGAGCATCGAACGGGCCGTTCGCGCCACGTCCAGCGCCGACCGCACGTTCGCCATCTTCCCGAAGCTGACGTGGTTGTGGTGCAGCTGCCCGGCGTCCTTCAGCTGGCCGATCCGAAGCGCCACCAGGCCGGCGCGGTTGACCTCGACGACCAGGTCGGCCAGCTTCCGCTGGGTCAGCTGGAACCCGGCCAGCGGCTTGCCGAACTGCGAGCGCGAAAGCGTGTACTCCAACGCGGCTTCGTAACACGCGCGCGCCGCGCCGACGACGCCGAACAGGATCCCGTAGCGAGCTTCGTTCAGGCAGGACAGCGGCCCGCGCAGCCCCCGGACCTCGGGGAACGCCGCCGACGAAGGCAGCCGGACGCCGTCCAGCACCAGCTCCGCGGTCAGGGACGCCCGCAGCGAGAGCTTGTGCTTGACCTCGTTGGCGGTGAACCCCGGCGCCGACGTCGGGACGACGAACCCGCGGATTCCGTCGTCGGTCTGCGCCCAGACGACCGCGACGTCGGCGACGGTTCCGTTGGTGATCCACATCTTCGTGCCCGAAAGCACCCAGTCGGACCCGTCGCGCGCCGCGCGCGTCCGCATCGAGCCCGGGTCGCTGCCCGCGTCCGGCTCGGTCAGGCCGAAGCAGCCCAGCGCGTCGCCGGTGGCCATCCGTGGCAGCCACTCCTGGCGGTGTTCCTCGCTGCCCCACTTGTGGATCGCGTACATCGCCAGCGAACCCTGCACCGAGACGAAGCTCCGCAGCCCCGAGTCGACGGCCTCGAGCTCGCGGCACGCGATGCCGTACGCGACCGCGCTGGTGCCGGCGCAGCCGTAGCCCTCCAGGTGCATGCCGAGCAGGCCGAGCGAGCCGAAGCCCTTCGCCAGCTCGGCGGCGGGCAGCGCGCCCGTTTCGTACCAGTCCGCGACGTGGTCCAGCAGCTGGTCCTTCGCGTACGCGCGGACGGCGTCGCGGATGGCGCGTTCCTCCTCGGCGAGCCCGGCGTCGAGGTCGAGGAAGTCGTGCGGATCAGGGGTGCGGCTCATGAGGGCTCCCGGGGAACGCGGCGATGCGGTCCCCGCAGGAAACCACAGTCAGGCGTCTGTTCTCCGCGTGGCGTTCGTCACGCGGGCAGCAGACGCGCTCGGCGTGTACCGCGGCCGGGTCTGCTGGCGCGGGATCAGCAGCTCGCTGAACTGCGGAAACGGCACGCTCTCGATGTCTTCACGCCAGGCGTGCAGCATCTGGGACAGCAGATCGTCCTCGGCCATCTTCGCCTCCCTGGCGTCCGCACGTGCGCGCTGAAGCCACACGATCGGGTGACTTGATACCCAGCGAGCGGGATGCCCAAACGACCTTCTCCAAGATTCTTCCGGCCGATCCGCCCCGCGTGGCAGAATCGCGTGGCCGCCGCCAAGGCCTCTACTTCCGAGGAGCCCTCTATGCGCGCGGCCAGTCTGCTCGCTCTGACCACCGCCACCCTGCTCGCCGCGACCGGCGTCGCCACGGCGCACGAAGCGGGCTGGCGCCGGACCGGGCACACCACCGTGGAGAACCGGATCAGCGGCGAAGGCCTCACGACGCTCCGGCTGCCCGGCCACGCCCCCGAGCTCGTCTACCGCAACGGCGCCACCATTCCCCAGCCGCTCAAGGACGAGGGCTGGGGTCACGTCGGCGACCCGGACTCGCTGCGCGGCTACCTCTTCGACGTCTACCAGGACACCCGCACCCCGGCGCCGGCCACGAAGATGTACCTGGTCACCAAGCCCGACGGGACGGCAACGGAGTTCGTCCACCCGCTGCAGCCCGACGAGCCCGCGGTCAACGCCAACGCGCAGGTCGCCGTCACGCCCGACGGCCAGTGGCTGGTCTCCGGCCCGCTCGGCGAGATCGACCGCCTCTCCGTCTCCCCGGCGCCGTTCCTCAACCCGCGCGGCCCGAAAACGGCCGGCGACCTGCCCGTCGCCGCCCGCATCCACCTCGACCACCACATCCGCAGCGCCCAGGGCTGCGACTTCGTCGGCCTGACCCGCCTGATCTGTGCGACGAGCGACCCGTACAACGACCTGTACCCGACCAACCTGCAGCTCCTGCAGATCGACCTCGCCCGCCCGCTGACCGGCCGGGACGTCACGGCGAAGGTGCGCGAAATCGGCCAGGTCCCGCTGGTCAGCACCTGCACCGGCACCTTCACCCCGGAAGGCGTCGACTACGACGCCGGCGTGCTGCGCGTCGAGGTCGTGCCGCCGTCACCGTGCAACACCGTGACGGACGTCTATTCGTTCGAGCGCCGCTGAGCGCTGCGGCTACGCTGGGTGGCGTGTCTCGTGTGGTGATCCTCGACTACGGTTCCGGCAACCTCCGCTCCGCCGAACGCGCCGTGGCGCGCGCCGGGGCCGAAGTCGAGGTCACCGCCGACCCGCATGCCGCGATCGAAGCCGGCGGCCTGGTCGTGCCCGGCGTCGGCGCGTACTCCGCGTGCATGGCGGGGCTGCTGGAGGTGAAGGGCCACCGGATCATCGGCAAGCGCCTCGCCGGCGGCCGTCCGGTGCTCGGCATCTGCGTCGGCATGCAGATCCTCTTCTCCCGCGGCGTCGAGCACGGCGAGGAGACCGACGGCACGGGGGAGTGGCCCGGCGTCGTCGACCGGCTGCACGCCGACGTCCTGCCGCACATGGGCTGGAACACCGTCCGCGCGCCGGAGGGCTCGCAGCTGTTCGCCGGCCTCGACCCGGACGAGCGGTTCTACTTCGTGCACTCCTACGCCGCGCGCAAGTGGGAGCTCGACGGCCTGGCCGGCCAGGAGCCGAAGGTCACCTGGGCGAACCACGGCGAGGACTTCGTCGCCGCGGTGGAGAACGGGCCGCTGTGGGCCACCCAGTTCCACCCGGAGAAGTCCGGCGACGCCGGGGCCCACCTGCTGCGCAATTGGCTGGCGACCCTCTGACCGGGTGACGCGCGTCTCCGCCTTAGAGTTACCGGCGTGACTTTCACGCTGCTTCCCGCCGTTGATGTGGCCGATGGCCAGGCCGTGCGACTCGTCCAGGGCGAGGCCGGCACCGAGACCTCCTATGGCAGCCCGCTGGAGGCCGCGTTCCAGTGGCAGCGCGACGGCGCCGAGTGGATCCACCTGGTGGACCTCGACGCCGCCTTCGGCAAGGGCAGCAACCGGGAGCTGCTCGCCGAGGTCGTCGGCAAGCTCGACGTCCAGGTCGAGCTGTCGGGCGGCATCCGCGACGACGCGTCGCTGCGGGCCGCGCTGGCCACCGGCGCCCGCCGGGTCAACCTCGGCACCGCCGCGCTCGAGGACCCGGAGTGGACCGCGCGGGTGATCGGCGAGTACGGCGACCGCGTCGCGATCGGCCTCGACGTGCGGATCACCGAGGCCGGCCACCGGCTTTCGGCCCGCGGCTGGACCTCCGACGGCGGCGACCTGTGGGAGGTCCTCGAGCGGCTGGACCGCGACGGCGCGTCCCGCTACGTCGTCACTGACGTCAGCAAGGACGGCACACTGCGCGGCCCGAACCTCGACCTGCTGCGGGACGTCGTCGCCCGCACCGACGCGCCGGTGATCGCCTCCGGCGGGGTGTCCAGTGTGGACGACCTCGTCGCACTGGCCGGCCTGGCCGCCGACGGCGTCGAGGGGTCCATCGTCGGCAAGGCGCTCTACGCCGGCGCGTTCACCCTGCCCGAGGCTCTCGCCGCGGTCGCGAAGGTCTAGCCGAGCAGGGACACCGCGGTCCGCCGGGGCAGCAGGCCGGTGAGCACGGCGTTCCGCCGTCCGGAGACGACGGTGGGGCCCTCGCGGTCCCGAACCGCGCGGAGTGCGCGGGCCGCGACTTCGTCCGGCGTCTGCACCAGCCACGACGGGACGTCTCCAGCGGTTTGCGCTTCGGTCGCGGTGACGTCCGGGCACAGCGCCAGCACGTGCCCGTCGCGGCCAGCGTCGTGGCGAGCGCCCGGCCGATGCCCGCGCTCGCCCCCGTCACCAGTGCCTTCACTGCTTCGGCTTCGTTTCCGGGGCGAACGCGAACGAGATCCGCTCCAGCAGCGGCTTGCGCTGGGTGTTGTGGAACGCGGCGACGAGCCAGCGTTCGTCGTCGCGGACCAGCGTGTACGTCTGGACCTTGGCGAGCTTGCCCGGCCGGGCGCCCTTGTAGGTGTCGCCGCAGGTGCTCACGATCGCGACGTCCGCGCCGAGGAACCGCACGTCCAGGACCTCGTGCGCGAGCTTGGTGCCTTTGAGGAACTTCTCGAACAGGACGCCGTGACTGCCGGCGATGTCTTCGCGGCCGGAGTACCGCGTGCCGACGAAGGTCACGTACGTGGCGTCGTCGGTGAAGTGCGCGCCGTAGGCGTCGGCGTCCCCGCGGTCCCAGGCGTCCGCGAGCGAGCCGAGAACGGCGGTGACGGTCGTCCGGTCGGTGGTCATCATGGTCGTCTCCTATACTTGGCTTCTCGTGTGCAGTATCTGCACACATGCAGATATTAGGCAGGAGGACGACGAAGTGGCAAGTGAACGGCACGTGGTTTTCCGGCGATACCTGGACGCGGTGGGCCTCCACGGCCTGGCCGGCGCCGAAGCGGCCGGGCTGCACGCGACCGAGTGGTACGCGCTCAGCCTGCTCGACCTCGAAGGGCCGTTGACGTCGGGCGAGCTGTCCACGCGCACCGGGCTCACCACCGGCGCGACGACCAGGCTGATCGACCGGCTCGAGCGCGCCGGCTACGTCCGCCGCGCCGCCGACCCGGCCGACCGGCGCAAGGTGCTGGTCGAACCGGTGCCGGACGCGCTCGCCGGGGTCGAGCGGATCGTCGGCCCGGCCCGCGGCCGCATCGCCGAGGTCATCGGCGGGTATTCGCCGGAGCAGCAGGAGGTGCTGTTCGACTACTTCGCCCGCGCCGCACCGGCTTACCGGGAAGCTTCGGAGGAAATCCGCAAGGCGACGCGGGGCCGTTAGCTTGACGCCTCGATCGAGGCGTCTGCCGGCCGCGCAGCCGGCATTACCTCCGGCGTAATCGACTCGACGCCGCCGACGGGCCAGCATTCCTTTCAGGACGACGAAAGGACTGCCATGACCGCCTACGGACTCGCCCACCTGCGCCCGCCCGCCGTGCTGCCGGACGAGGTGTTCCGGTACCTGGAGCGCATCCAGGCGACGCTCGATCCGTACGGCGGCAAGTTCCTCGTGCACGGCGCACCGGTGCGGGTGATGGAGGGCGAATGGCCCGGCGGGCTCGTGCTCATCGAGTTCCCGGACCTCGCCGCGGCGCACGAGTGGTACGGCTCGCCCGCGTACCGGGAGATCCTGCGGATGCGAGCCGATCACATCCCCGGTGACCTGGTCATCGTGGAAGGCTGCGGACCGGACCACGACTCGGCCGCCTTGGCGGCCGTCCTGCGCGCCGCCGCTTGACGCCGAAAAGCGGCTGACAGCGGTCCGCGGGAGTCGTAGGTTGCCGCGGGTGGAGGAGATCGTCACCGAGCTCGAAATGACCGCCGCCGATCAGCTCAACCCCGCGCCCGTCGTCGACGGCCTCGCGCTGCGGGCCGCGGAACCGGGGCCGGGGATCGAAGATCTGCACGTCCGGATCGGGACGCCGTACCGGTGGCCGAGCGCGTCCCGGACCGGCGGCGAGTGGGAACGCTGGTTCGCCGAACCGGCGCGGCGGTACCGGCTCGTCGAGTACCGCGGCGAGGTCGCCGGCGCCGCCGACTTCGAGCCGCAGCCCGGTGGCGACGTCGAGATCACCACCTTCGGCCTGCTGCCGGAGTTCGTCGGCAAAGGACTCGGCGGCTACGCGCTCACCCTCGTCGTCGCCGACGCGTGGACGTTGCCCGGCGCGCGGCGCGTCTGGCTGCACACCTCGTCGCTCGACCACCCGAACGCGCTGCCGAACTACCTGAGACGCGGCTTCCGCAGCTTCAGCCGTCGAGTTTGACCGCGATCGCGACCGTCCGGTCCGCGGGGCCGCGCAGCTTCGAGAAGAACATCGTGACGCGCCCGACGAGGCCGTACTTGCGGGCGATCACCTTCCGGACCCGTTCGGTCCCTTCGGCGTCGAGCAGCCGGGCCTGCCCGGTGACGACGGCGCCGTGCGTCTTCTGCCCGCGGAAGTCGCTGGCCTGGACTTCCACCCGGCCGCTGTTGCGGATGCGCTTGACCTTCCCGGCCTTGCGCTCCGACCACAGCACGAGCTCGCCGCCGTCGCCGGCCACCCAGATGGGGGTCGGCACGGCACGCCCGTCGCGGCGGAACGTGGTCAGGACGACGTAGCGCTCGGCGGCGAGCCGGTCCGTTTCGGATGCCATGCGCCCACGGTAGTCACGGCGTCCGCCGCCGCAGCGTCGCCGCGCCGAGCATCAGCGCCAGCAGCGCGCAGCAGGCGACGACCACCAGGTCGCGCAGGATCACCGCGTCGATCGTGGCCGACGCCGTCACCCGGTTCAGCGCCTCGACCGCGTAGGACAGCGGCATCACGTCCGACAGCCACCGCAGCAGCCAGCCCATGTCCGCGCGCGGCACGAACAGCCCGCACAGCAGGATCTGCGGCAGCACGAACACCGGCATGAACTGCACGGCCTGGAACTCGGTGCGCGCGAACGCGCTGACGAACAGCCCGAGCGCCATCCCCAGCAGCGCGTCGAGCAGGGCGATCAGCAGCAGCATCGCCACCGAGCCCGCCAGGTCGAGGCCGAGCCACCACAGCGAGACGCCCGCCGCGACCGCGACCTGGACGACGGCGATCGCGCCGAACGCCAGCGCGTAGCCGAAGAGCAGGTCGAGCCGTCCGATCGGCAGCGTCATCAGGCGTTCGAGGGTCGCCGTCGTCCGCTCGCGCAACGTCGTGATCGAGGCGATGAGGAACATGATCAGGAAGGGGAACACGCCGAGCAGCGCGGGCGCGACGTGGCTGAACACCAGCGTCGAGTTGAACACGTAGCGCAGCAGGACCATCAGCAGCGTCGGCACCAGCACCAGCATCACGACGGTGCGCGGGTCGTGCCGCAGCTGCGTCAGGATGCGCCGGGTGGTGGCGAGGGTCAGCGCGGGGTTCACGATGCCGCCTTCATGATGCCGCCTTCACGAGGTGGAGGAACGCCTGCTCGAGGTCGGGGGTCCCGGTGCGCTCCCTCAGCGCGAGGGGCGCGTCGTCGGCGAGGAGGACGCCTTCGCGCATGAGCAGGAGACGGTCGCAGCGCGCCGCTTCGTCCATGACGTGGCTGGACACCAGCAGCGTGGCGCCGCCCTCGGCGAGCCGGCGGAACAGTGCCCACAGCTCGTCGCGCAGTACCGGGTCGAGCCCGACGGTCGGCTCGTCGAGCACCAGCAGTTCCGGCGTGCCGAGCAGGGCGACGGCGAGGTTCGCGCGGCTGTGCTGCCCGCCGGAGAGCGAGCCGACGAGCTTCCCGGCGTGGTCGGCCAGCCCCACCTCGGCGATGACTCTGTCCACATCGGACGCCGGCGCGCGCAGCACCGCGGCGAAGTACCGCAGGGCCTCCCGGACGGTCAGGTCGGCGTAGATCGCGGGATTCTGCGTCGCGTACCCGATCCGGCGTCGCAGCGGCGGGCTGCCGGCGGGCAGGCCGAGCACGGTGACGGTGCCGCCTTCGACGATCTGCACGCCGACGACCGCCCGCATCAGCGTGGTCTTGCCGCAGCCGCTCGGGCCGAGCAGCCCGGCGACGGTGCCGCGCGGCACCTCGAAGCTCACGTCCCGCACCACCGGCCGGCCGCCGCGCCGGACCCGCAGGCCGGCGACCCGCAGGGCTGAATTAGTCATACGTTTAATTCTGCGCCCGTCAAGAATCCGGGTCAAGGGGTTCGGCCCTGCTTTCGCCGGTGGGCCAGGCCCCGCCGATCCGCGCCGGCCGGGGAGTCCACTGTGGACGCAGGCGTCTTCGTGCCGCCGGACGGAGCATTGCGGAAGGCCACCGTGTTCGGCGTGAAAACTACCTAGGCCGTTCGCCCGCGAATCCCACACGCCCGGCCGAAGCGTTTCGACGTCCACATCTGAAACGCTTTTCGGTACGGGGGCTCCGCCACTGGAGGGATATTCGATGGCCGTCGCACACGAACTACCGGTTCACCCGCAAGCGAGCTTCTTCGGCGCGGGACCCTATCCCGCGCGCCGTACCGCGATCGCCGTCGTCGCGGTTCTCGCCGGCTTCGTGCTGACCGCGATCTGGTCGGCGCCCTTCGTCGACTCCGTGATCGGTGACAGCGTCGCGAACGGGCTCCTCGGCTACGACGCGAAGGCCACCCCGATCAGCGGGGTCCTCGCCGGGACGCTGTTCGCGTTCGTCTCCGGGCTCGCGGGTTCGTTCACCGCGTGCAACATCGCCGCCTTCGGGGCGGTCGCGCCGCTGGTCGGCGGCCAGGCCGGCGAAAAACGGCGGTTCGCCACCACGCTCAAGCCGCTCGGCTGGATCGCCGCGGGCATGCTCACCGTGTCGGTGGTCTACGGCGTGATCGTCGCGCTCGTCGGCACCCGGATGCCGCAGTTCTCCACCGCGAAGACCACCGGGCTGTCCCCGCGCAGCGTCCAGTCGATGGTCGCCTTCGGCGTCGTCGGCCTGGTCTTCCTGGTGATGGGCCTGATCGCGCTCGGCATCCTCCGCAACCCGTTCGCCGGGTTCGTCCGCCGCCACCCGGCCGCGCCGCTGGTCCTGATGGGCGCGCTCATCGGCGGGTTCCTCATCGGACGGCCGTACCCGCTCTTCCGGATCATGTTCCGCAGCGCCGCGGAGCAGCACAACGTCCTGTACGGCGCCGCCGCGTTCGCGCTCCAGTCGGTCGGCAACATCGTCGTCATGGCGGTGCTGTTCCTCGTCCTGACGCACGCCACGGGCGGGCGCGTGCAGCGCTGGCTGGCCGCGAAGCCGGCCCGGATCGCGACCGTGACCGGCGCGGCGCTGCTCGTCGGCGGCACCTTCACGCTGCTCTACTGGGACGTCCGCGTGCTCGGCAGGCTCGGGATCATCTGGTTCCCGACGGTCAGCTGGTAGCCCGGCCGAGCCAGCGGTAGTCGGGCGTGGGGTCGAGCTGGACGCCGTTCGCGACGGCGGCCAGCACGGCTTCCGGCTGCGCGCCCGACACCGTCAGCCAGCGTCCGGACGGCAGCCGGACCGCGACCGTCGCGTCCTTGCCGTCCGCCGGGGGCAGGAAGAACCCCTGGCCGCCCCGCACCGTGACGGGCGCGGCGCCGTTCACGGCGGGGGAGCTCGCGCCGACGGCGGCCCGGACCGGCGGCCCGCCCGGGGCCGAAGCCGTCAGTTCGGTCGAGCCGTCGTCCGGGCTCGTGCCCCGGACCGCGGCCGAACGTTCGGCCAGTCCCGCCGGGAGCGGGCCGAACCGCAGCTCGCCGCGGACGCCGACCGGCTCGGCGGTGACGGACTCGGCGACGCGCAGCGCCACCGCGCGGGCGTCCGGGACGCCGGAGACGTGGGCGGTCAGCACGTGCGTTTCGTCGGCGAGCCAGGTCAGGAGCGCGGCCGACCCGGTGTCGCCGGTGACCATGGCGACCCGGCCGCGCACCAGGATCTGGTCCCCGAGCGACGCGATTTTCAGCGCGGTCTGCGACCACGCGGGGTCGACGGGCGAGTACGCCGACAGCGTGATCTCCGCCGGCCCGGCGAACCACCGCCGGACCTGCGGCGCGGTGCCGGGGCCGCCCTCGCGGTACTGCTCGGTGAAGTCGTCGGGCAGCCAGCCGGGGCTGTAGCCGAGCACCGGGCGGCTCGCGGCGGGCACCAGGTCGGGCGTGGCGAGCAGCTGCGTGCCGGTGACGACGCCGACGACCAGCGCGACCACCGCGGCGGCGACCAGGGCCAGCCGGGTCGCCGGCCGCCGTTTCCGCCCGGCGCGGGCGAGCGCGTCGCGCACCGCGTGACCGTCCGGCGCGCGGGCGGCGAGGCGGTCCAGGCTCTCCCGGATCAGCGTCTCGGTCTCGTGCTCGCTGCGGGTCATTCGGGGGCTCCGGTGGTCAGGACCGTGGGGTGCGGGGCCTGGCGCAGGGTGGCCAGGGCGCGGGAGATCTGGCTGCGCACGGTGGACACGCCGCAGCGCAGGACCGCGGCGATCTCGGCGTCGGAGTAGCTCTCGTAGTAGCGCAGCACGATCGCCGCGCGCTGCTTGCGGGGCAGCGTGGCCAGGAGGCCGAGCATCGCGTCGCGCTCGTCGTAGGCGGTGGCCGGGTCGGCCGACGGCGGGCTCAGCGCGTCCAGGACGTCGTGGCTGCTCGGCACCATGCGCCGCACGGCCCGCCGCCGCCACGACAGGTACTCGTTGGTGACCATCCGCCGCACGTAGGTCGGCGGGGCGGCGATGGCGTCCCAGCGCTGCTGGGCGCGCAGGAGCACGTCCTGGACGATGTCCTGCGCGAGGTGCGGATCGTTCGTCAGGACGGTGGCGTAGCGGAGCAGCCCGTCCAGCCGCTCCGCCACGAAATCTTCGAAACCCACGCACGTCCCTTCCGTCACCCACCCCATGGACGCGCGAGGGGGCCGGACCGCTGCACGCGGATCGGAAATTTTCAGCGCGGGATGACGTCCTCGAGCCGGACGAACGCGAAACCCGTGGTCGGGAGGTCGCCGGCGGCCGGGCGGCGCTCGCCGTCGTGGACGACCAGGAGGCCGTGCGGGAAGCGGCGGCCCAGCGACGCCGTGGTGATCGCCGAGCCGTCGGAGTGCTCGACCGAGTCCGTGCCGCGGCCCGCGACGATCCGCAGGTCACGCGTGCGGTGGCCGTACACGACGAAGCGCGAGTCGCCCTGGCTGGACGCGAACAGCGTGCCGTCCGCCAGCGCCAGGCCCTCGGCGTCCGCGGTGAGCCACCGGCCGCCGAAACCCGGGTCGGCGCCGTCCGGCACGCACTCCCCGGTGGCGGGATCCCAGCGCTGCGGGACGCCGTAGGACCGCACGCGGTCGATCAGCTCGGGCCGCCCGAAGCCGCCCGGCGTGAGCGGGATCCGCCAGATCCCGACGTCCTCCTGGGCGGTGTAGAGCACCCGGCCGTCGAGCACCGAGCCTTCCAGCTGCGGTCCTTCGCCGGGTTTCTCGCACGGTGCCCAGGTCTTGCCGTCCGGCAGCCGGAAGGACGCGGGCAAGTCCACGGTGGCGACCGGTGCCGTGCCGACCGTGCCGCCGGGCCGGTCCACCAGCCGCAGCAGCGCCACCCGCGTCTCGTGCCGCCGGGTCACCGCCACCCACCGGACGCCGGTGCGCGGGTCGCGGCCCGCCGCGAGGCCGTACGCCGTCCGCTGACTGTCCACTTCGGACTCCGAAGACCCCGGAGCCGAGAACACCGGCGCCGCGGCCGGGTCGGTGACGTCGGTCAGGACGTGGGCGCCGTCGGGGTCGATCCGGTAGACCCGGATCCGGTCGCGGCCGCGGTCACTGACGACGGCCAGGTCACCGACGACGTCGACGTTGTTGAACCGCCCCTTCGGCCCGGCGGGGACCAGCTGCAGGGTGTGCCCGTCCAGGTCGAACGCGGCGAGCCCGCCCTCCTTGAGCGTGCCGATGACGACGCTGCGCCCGGGGTCGCGCGGGTGGACCCAGATGGCCGGGTCGTCGGCGTCGGCGTTCGCCGGGGACGCACCGGCGTCGTCGACGAACGCCTGCGTCTGGGCCACCGGCGACGGATCGCAGGGCGCGGCGGAAGCGGGGACGGCGGCCAGCACGGAGACGGCGGCCACGGCCACCGGGAGGAGTCTGCGCACGGGCGCAAACTAGACGAATCGGGTGGCCGGGGAGTGAACGCGCCGTGATGAGCAGGCTCAGGCAGGCGGCGGCGCGAGGTAGTACTGCGCCACCGGGGCGAGCATCTCCACGATCTCGTCGTCGGAGGCCTGGACCAGCGGAGGCAGCTTGATCACGTACCGCAGCAGCGCCACCCCGATCATCTGCGCCGCGATCCCGGTGACCCGGACCCGCGGGACGTCCAGCGCCCGGGCGACCTCGGCTAGCACCGTGCGCTCGATGAACTGGCGCATCATCAGCGCGACCTGCTCGTTCGTCGCCGCGGCGCGCAGCATCGCGATGAAGGGCGTGCGTCCCTCCGGTGCCGCCCAGACCGCCAGGAACGCCCGCACCAGGCGTTCGCCCAGCGATTCTCTCGGGCCCGCCAGGATCGACGCCACCAGGGACGCCGGGTTCACCGGCAGGTTCATCGCCGCCGCGAACAGCTCCTGCTTGCCGCCGAAGAAGTGGTGCAGCAGGGCCGCGTTCACGCCCGCGTCGGCGGCGATCCCGCGGACCGTCGCGCCGTCGTACCCCAGCTCGGCGAACCGGTGCCGCGCCGCGTCGAGGATCTTCTCGCGCGTCTCGGTCTGCCCAGGCCGCCGTCCCGCCCGTGCCATTGCCCGAGCTTAGAGCTCCCTTGACTACGCTGGTGACCATGTCTGTCGCGGTGCGGGTGATCCCCTGTCTCGACGTCGACGCGGGCCGGGTCGTGAAGGGTGTCAACTTCGCCGGCCTCCGCGACGCCGGCGACCCGGTCGAGCTGGCCCGGCGTTACGACGCCGAGGGGGCCGACGAGCTGACGTTCCTCGACGTCACGGCGTCCTCAGGCGACCGCGAAACCACCTACGACGTGGTCCGCCGCACCGCCGAGCAGGTCTTCATCCCGCTCACCGTCGGCGGCGGCGTCCGCAGCAACGACGACGTCAACCGGCTCCTGCGCACCGGGGCGGACAAGGTGAGCATCAACACCGCCGCCATCGCGCGGCCCGGATTCCTCAGCGAAGCATCGAGAAGGTTCGGTGCCCAGTGCATCGTGCTGTCGGTCGACGCGCGCCGCGTGCCCGAGGGCGGCGAGCCGACGGCGTCCGGGTTCGAGGTCACCACCCACGGCGGCCGCCGCGGCACCGGCATCGACGCCGTCGAGTGGGCCGCGCGCGGCGAGGAGCTGGGCGTCGGCGAGATCCTGCTGAACTCCATGGACGCCGACGGCACGAAGAACGGCTTCGACCTGGAGCTCATCGGGTTGGTGCGCAAGGCCGTGCGGGTCCCGGTGATCGCCAGCGGCGGAGCGGGCGCGGTCGAGCACTTCCTGCCCGCGGTCCGGACCGGCGCGGACGCGGTGCTCGCGGCCAGCGTGTTCCACTTCGGACAGCTGAAGATCGGCGACGTCAAGACCGCGCTGCGCGACGGCGGGGTCGAGGTCCGATGAGGTCCTGGCAGGCACCCGTCGAGGTGAAGGTCGTCGCCGCCCTGCTGGTCGGGCTGCCGGTCGCGTGGGCGCTGCTCGACTTGATCCCGGTGCTGAGCGCCGGTTCCGGCCTGGCGATCTTCCGGATGCCGGCGCTCGCGCTGATCCTCGGCGCCGTCGTGACGACCGGGCTCGCGCTGAAGCTCGGCAGCGCGCGCATCGGCGGTCTGGTCGTCGTCGTGGTGTTCGCGCTGCTGCACATGTTCCTGCTGCTCGCCGCGGCACTGTGGTGGAACAAGCTGTTCTCCGGCCTGTCCTTCGCGGGCTACGGCTACGCGTTCGTCCTGCTGAACTCGATGCCGCTCAAGCGGCACATCCTGGGAGCGCAAGCATGAGCCTCGACCCGGCCGTCTCGGCGCGCCTCAAGCGCAACGCCGACGGCCTGATCGCCGCGGTCGTCGTCGAGCACGCCACTTCGGACGTGCTGATGATGGCCTGGATGAACGACGACGCGCTCTCCGCCACCCTGGCCACCCGCCGCGGCACGTACTGGTCCCGCAGCCGGCAGAAGCTGTGGGTCAAGGGTGAGACGTCCGGGCACTACCAGCACGTTCGCGAGGTGCGGATCGATTGCGACGGGGATACAGTCCTGCTGCGCGTCGATCAGACCGGCCCGGCTTGTCACACCGGCACGCACACCTGTTTCGACACCGAGGAGCGCCTGCTCCTGGCCGATGAGAAAGAGCACGCGTGACCATCGTCGCCGACATCCTGGTCGGGCTCGTCGCCCTGATCCACCTCTACATCGTCGTCCTGGAGATGTTCCTGTGGACGACCCCGCGCGCCCGTGCCGGCTTCGGCACGACGAAGGAGTTCGCGGAGGAGACCAAGACGCTCGCCGCGAACCAGGGGCTGTACAACGGCTTCCTCGCGCTCGCGCTGGTGTGGGGCCTCATCGCGAGTGACCCGACCGGGTTCCAGCTGAAGCTGTACGGGATCGTGTGCGTGATCGTCGCGGGCCTGTACGGCGCCGCGACGGCCAGCAAGCGGATCCTGTTCGTCCAGGTGGTTCCCGGCGCGCTGGCGCTGATCGCGCTGCTGCTCGCGCGCTGACCGCGTTCCCCTCCGGCGGCCGTTGCCCTAGGCTCGGCCGATGAACCTGGGGGCAGGCGACCTGCGCGAGTACTGGGAGCTGCAGCGGTTCCGGCGCCGCCGGACGGGGTGGCTCGTCGTCAGCGGCTTCTTCTGGTTCGTTTGCGCGTTCTTCGTCACGGGCACCACGTGGTCGCTGCTCTCGCCGGACTACGTGGTGGCCGACGGCGAGCTGCTGCTCGACTTCGCCTACATCGGTGTGCCACTGGCGATCGCGGCCTTGACCACGCGGCGCGTCCGTGCCGCGGGTGCCGCGATCGGCAGGCTGAAGGCGAAGACACCGCTGTGGCTGCCGTCCACACCGGACGTTCCGGGTGACACGGCGGTCCTGCGGACGGCCGGCCGCCGCGCGTGGGCGATCTGCGCGATCTGCGCGGTGCTGGCGCCGCTCGGGGTGATGTCGTTCCACGCGGAGAACACCGCGGCGGACGAGCTCCTGGCGCACGGAACGCGGGTGCCCGGAGTCGTGGTGAGCGTCCGGCAGCACGCCAAGGGCGGCGTGTCGATGGTGGTGCGCTTCGCCGCCGGCGGCACCGATCGCACGGCCGGGATCGACCGCGGCTCCGACCGGGACTACCGGCCGGGCGACCTCGTCACCGTCGTCTACGACCCGGCCGACCCCGACCGGGTCCGGACCACCGAGGAAGCCAACCACGACCAGTTCGGTTACTTCCTCGGTCTCGTCCTGCTGCTGGCGTCGGCCGTGGGGACTGCCCGCTTCGCCGTCGTGGCCCGTGGCTGGCAGCGGCGGTACCGCGCGGTGGCGGAGACGGGCTGGCACCCGGGAACGGTGGACGGCTTCTGGGCGCTGCGGCAGCTGACCGCGCGCTTCGAAGACGGCAGCCGGCTCGGACTCCGTGGCGTGCTGTCGTGGCGGACGTACTCGCTGCGGAACGAGTTCGACGACGTGCCGGTCCTGGTCGGTGGCACGGGCCTGGACATGGTGGTCCTTGTGAGCCGGGACGGGCGCTCGCACGCGGTGCCGGTCCAGCCCCGCGGACCCCGGACGGTCCGGCGATAGGCCGTTACGCTCGGGGCATGGGGGACTGGTTGCCACCGAGGGAGCCGGACGAGCCGCAGTGGGCGGCCCGCGGCACGGCCATGCTGGACACGAGCCTCCGGTGGCTGGTGTTCTCCACTGTCCTCGGGGTGCTGGTCGCCGCGGTCCTGCTGTTCTCCGGGCTCGTCCTGCCCATGATCGCGGTCCTGACCGTCACCGGTGTCCCCGGTTACTGGACTTTCGCCCGCGCCAGGCAGGCGGACGCCGCCCGCCGGACCGGCTGGCGCACGGCGACGGTGACGATCACCACGACAAGTAGGACACGACTGCCGCGCAGCGTCGCCGTGCGGTTCGCCGACGGCAGCCGCATCGATCTCCGGCCATGGGAGGCCGGGAGTGCCGTGCGGGCTCTCGGGGAACTGCCCGGGCTGCCTGCTCTCGTCGCGGGGTCCGGGCCCGCGATGACGGTGCTCATCCCGCCCAAGCCGCCCCTGCGCGAGAAGCCGGTGGTGTTCGGGGTGCGCGCCGAGACCTACCGGTGGCTGCCGAAGCCCTGACCGAGCCGGACCCCCACCGGGGTGGTTCAGCCGATTTCGCCGCTGATGTAGCGCTGCAGGGTCGGCGCCACCGCCACCACCAGCGTCTCGACCTCCGCCGTGGTCATCGGCCCGAACTTCGCGACGTAGCGGATCATGCCCATGCCCACGAGCTGGGAGGCGCAGAGCGTCATGCGCAGCGGGATCCGGTCGGAGCCGACCGACGTGATCAGTCCCGTGAAGAACTTCTGGAAGAAGTCGCGCAGCACCTGCCCGGCCTGCTCGTGGCCGGTGATGCTGCGGACGAGGGCCTGGAAGACATCGCCGCCGGCGCCGTCCCAGCGGGTGAGGAAGGTGCGGACGATCCGTTCGCCCAGCTCGTCGTCGGGGCCGTCGCGCAGGGCCGACTGCAGTTCCAGCGGATCGAACGGCAGCTGGAGCACGGCCTTCGCGAACAGGCCCTCCTTGCCGCCGAACCAGTGGTTGACCATCGCCGCGTCGACCCCGGCGCGGGTGGCGATGGCACGCACGGTCGCACCGTCGTAGCCGTTTTCGGCGAACACGGCCCGCGCGGCTTCGATCAGCGCGGTGCGGGTGTCCTGCCCGGCGGGCCGCCGCCCCCGGCGGCGGGCAGTAGTCTCGGTGTTGTCCGTGGTGCTCACGGCTCCATCATGACCCACGCGCAGCCTGAATTCAACATTCATTGAATTCAGGCCCGGCGTGGCCGCGATCGGCCGGGGCGGCACAATGAGCCGCATGGTCAGCGCATCCGCCGGTCCGTCCGGCCCCGGCTCGGTCAGCCCGTCCCGTGAGGACTTCCGCGCCCTCGCCGAGAGCCGCCGCGTGATCCCGGTCGTGCGCCGGGTCCTCGCCGACGGCGAGACGCCGATCGGGGTCTACCGCAAGCTCGCCGCCGACCGGCCCGGCACCTTCCTGTTCGAGTCCGCGGAAAACGGCGCGTCCTGGACCCGCTGGTCGTTCATCGGCGTCCGCAGCCCGGCCGCGCTCACCGTCCGTGACGGCCGAGCGGTCTGGACCGGCACCCCGCCGGTCGGCCTGCCGAGCGAGGGAAACCCCCTGGAAGTGCTGCGTGAAACGATCGAAGCGTTGCACACCGAGCCGCTGCCCGGATTGCCGCCGCTGACCGGCGGCATGGTCGGCTACATCGGCTACGACGCCGTGCGCTGGCTGGAAAAGCTGCCCGAGCTGGCCGAGCGCGACCTCGACATCCCCGAGCTGACCATGCTCCTGGCCACCGACCTGGCGGCGTTCGACCACCACGAAGGCACGGTCACGCTCATCGCGAACGCCGTCAACTGGGACGACTCGTCCGAGCGCGTGGACGCGGCCTACGACGACGCCGTCGCCCGCCTGAGCGCGATGACCGAGCAGCTGCAGGTGCCCGCGCCCGCGACCGTCGCCGCGTTCGACCGGCCCGCGCCCGAGTTCGTCCGGAAGCGGTCGAAGGAAGACTTCCACGCCGCGGTCGAGAAGGCCGTGGAGGCGATCAAGGCCGGCGAAGCGTTCCAGATCGTGCCGTCGCAACGGTTCGAGATCCCGACCGCGGCCGACGCGATCGACATCTACCGCGTGCTCCGGACGTCCAACCCGAGCCCGTACATGTACCTGCTGCGGCTCGAGGGCTTCGACATCGTCGGCTCCAGCCCCGAGTCCCTGGTCACCGTGCGGGACGGCCGCGCGACCACGCACCCGATCGCGGGCACCCGCTGGCGCGGCGCCGACCCCGAAGAGGACGCCCAGCTGGCCAAGGACCTCCTCGCCGACGACAAGGAGCGAGCCGAGCACCTCATGCTGGTCGACCTCGGCCGCAACGACCTCGGCAAGGTCTGCAAGCCGGGCACCGTGCGCGTCGTCGACTTCTTCCAGATCGAGCGGTACAGCCACGTGATGCACATCGTGTCGACCGTCACCGGTGAGCTGGCCGACGGCAAGACGGCGTTCGACGCGGTCACGGCGTGCTTCCCGGCCGGGACGCTGTCCGGCGCGCCGAAGGTCCGCGCGATGGAGCTGATCGAGGAGCTCGAGCCGGTCCGCCGCGCGCTGTACGGCGGGGTCGTCGGCTACCTCGACTTCGCCGGCGACGCCGACACGGCGATCGCGATCCGCACGGCGCTGGTCAAGGACGGCATCGCGCACGTCCAGGCCGGGGGCGGGGTGGTCGCCGACTCGGTGCCGGACTACGAGGACACCGAGTCGCTGAACAAGGCCAGGACCGTGCTCTCGGCCGTCGCCGCCGCGCAGACGATGGTGGCGGCGGGCGCACTCGACCCGGCCGCGGACAGCGCCCATGTCTGACACGCCGGCCCGCCGTCCACTGTGGATGATCGTGGTCGCCCTGCTGCTGGGCGCCGCGGCCCTGTGGGGAGCGTCACGGCTGACGTGGTTCGCCGAGTTCCGCGACGGCGGCGTGCGGGGGACGGTGCTCTACCGCGAGACCGGCGAGCAGCGGGCGACGGCGCTCGTGCCGCTGGCGCTGCTCGCCCTGGCCGGCGTGGCCGGGCTGGTGGCCACCGGGGGCTGGGCACGGCGCGTGCTCGGCGTCGTGCTGGCGCTGGCCGGGCTCGCCGCCGTCTGGGCCGGAATCGACGGTGTCCGCTTCGGCGGCTACGCCGACGGGCTGCCGGTGACCCAGATGCTGCTCGGGCGCGGCCTGGCCGTGCTCGGGGGAATTCTCGTCGCCGCCGGCGGGTTGGCAGCGGTCAAGACCGCCGGCCGGAGCGCCCGGCTCGGCGCGAAGTACGCCACCCCGGCCACCCGGAAGAAAGTGCGAGATCCGGACGCCGAGCTGTGGGAGGCCTTGTCCGAAGGGGAAGATCCCACGGACCGCCGGGGTGGGCATTCGGAGTAACGCGCACACCCGGAACCGGGCGTCTCGGATGCGGGGGTTAGCATCGTTTCGGCGGGAAGGGGAAGGTTTTTGTGAGCGACCTTGCGAATGAATCCGTGAGCATGTGCCTGGGCGGGGGCGCCCGGTGAGCGTGCTCGAAGACATCGTCGCCGGCGTGCGGGAAGACCTCGCCGTGCGGGAATCCGCGCTGCCGTTCGACCAGCTGAAGATCCGCGCGGCCGCCGCCCCGGCGCCCCGCGACGTGATGTCCGCCCTGCGCGAATCCGGCATCGGCGTGATCGCCGAGGTGAAGCGGCGCAGCCCCTCCAAGGGCGACCTGGCCGACATCCCCGACCCGGCCGCGCTGGCGAAGGACTACGAAGACGGCGGCGCGCGCGTGATCAGCGTGCTGACCGAGCAGCGCCGCTTCGGCGGTTCGCTGGCCGACCTCGACGCCGTGCGCGCGGCCGTGGACACCCCGATCCTGCGCAAGGACTTCATCGTCAGCCCCTACCAGGTGCACGAGGCCCGCCTGCACGGCGCCGACATGGTGCTGCTGATCGTCGCCGCGCTGGAGCAGAACGCGCTCGTCTCGCTGCTCGACCGCGTCGAGTCGCTCGGGATGACCGCGCTGGTGGAGATCCACAACGCCGAGGAGGCCGACAAGGCCCTCGAGGCGGGCGCCAAGGTCATCGGCGTCAACGCGCGCAACCTGCACACCCTCGAGGTGGACCGCGACGTCTTCTCGCGGCTGGCCCCCGGCCTGCCGATGGACGTCTACAAGGTCGCCGAGTCCGGCGTCCGCGGCCCGGGCGACCTGATGTCCTACGCCGGTCACGGCGCCGACGCGGTGCTGGTCGGCGAGGGGCTCGTCGCGTCCGGCGACCCGAAGGGTGCCCTGATCAAGCTGGTCACGGCCGGTTCCCACCCCGCGTGCCCGAGGCCGTCACGGTGACGGAAGAGCATGGCAAGCACGATCCGGACGAGCGCGGCTACTACGGCCCGTACGGCGGCCGGTTCATGCCGGAGGCGCTGATCGGCGTCGTCGACGAGGTCGCCACCGAGTACGACAAGGCCCGGCACGACCCGGAGTTCCTGAACGAGTTCAACCGCCTGCTGAAGGACTACGCGGGTCGGCCGTCGCTGCTCACCGAGGCCAAGCGCTTCGGTGAGCACGCCGGCGGCGCTCGGGTGTTCCTCAAGCGCGAGGACCTGAACCACACCGGCTCTCACAAGATCAACAACGTGCTGGGCCAGGCGCTGCTCACCAAGCGGATGGGCAAGAAGCGCGTCATCGCCGAGACCGGCGCGGGCCAGCACGGCGTCGCGACGGCCACCGCGTGCGCGCTGCTCGACCTCGACTGCGTCGTCTACATGGGCGAGGTCGACACCGAGCGCCAGTCGCTGAACGTGGCTCGCATGAAGCTGCTCGGCGCCGAGGTGATCCCGGTCAAGACCGGCTCGCGGACGCTGAAGGACGCGATCAACGAGGCGCTGCGCGACTGGGTCACCAACGCCGACACGACGCACTACCTCTTCGGCACGGCCGCCGGGCCCGCGCCGTTCCCGACCATGGTGCGCAACTTCCACCACGTCATCGGCACCGAGGCCCGCGAGCAGATCCTGGAGCAGGCCGGGCGCCTGCCCGACGTCGTCGCGGCGTGCGTCGGCGGCGGGTCGAACGCGATCGGCATCTTCTCCGGGTTCTACGACGACCCGTCCGTGCGGCTGGTCGGCCTGGAGCCGGGCGGCGAGGGCATCGAGGGCAACCGCCACGGCGCGACCCTGACCAAGGGCACCCCGGGCAACCTGCACGGCGCGATGACGTACCTGCTGCAGGACGAGGACGGCCAGACGGTCGAGTCCCACTCGATCTCGGCCGGGCTCGACTACCCGGGCGTCGGCCCGGAGCACGCGTGGCTGAAGGACACCGGCCGCGCCGAGTACCGCCCGATCACCGACGCCCAGGCGATGGACGCGTTCAAGCTGCTGTCCCGCACCGAGGGCATCATCCCGGCGATCGAGTCGGCGCACGCGCTGGCCGGCGCGCTGGACCTGGGCCGCGAGCTGGGCCCGGAGGGGTTGATCGTGGTCAACCTGTCGGGTCGCGGCGACAAGGACATGGACACGGCGGCCAAGTGGTTCGGACTGGTGAACGAATGAGCGGGCTGGACGACCTCTTCGCCGCGACGCGGGCCGAGGGGCGCGGCGCGCTGATCGGCTACCTCCCGGCGGGCTTCCCGACGGTCGACGGATCGAAGGACCTGATCGCGGCGTGCGTCGACGGCGGCGCGGACCTGATCGAGGTCGGCGTCCCGTACTCCGACCCGGTGATGGACGGCCCGACGATCCAGGCCGCCTCGGTGACCGCACTGGACAACGGGTTCCGGCTGAAGCACCTGTTCGAGGTGGTCGAGTCGGTGGTGGCACGCGGCGGCCGCGCGGTGGTGATGACGTACTGGAACCCGGTGAACCGCTACGGCGTGGACCGCTTCGCCCGCGACCTCGCTTCGGCTGGCGGCCTCGGCTTGATCACGCCGGACCTGATCCCGGACGAGGCCGGCGCGTGGATGGCGGCCTCCGACGAGCATGGCTTGGACCGGATCTTCCTGGTGGCGCCGTCGTCGTCGGAGGAGCGGATCGCCCGGACGGTTTCGGCGGCATCGGGCTTCGTGTACGCGACCGCGGTGATGGGCGTGACAGGCGCCCGCGATCAGGTCGGCGCGGGCGCGGAGGAACTGGTCCGCCGCACGCGAGCCCACACGTCGTTGCCGATCGGCGTCGGCCTGGGCGTCCGCTCGGGCGACCAGGCGGCCCAGGTGGCGTCCTTCGCGGACGCGGTGATCGTGGGCTCGGCCCTCGTGACGGCGGCCGCCGAAGGTGCGGAAGGCGTCCGCCGCCTGTCGGCGGAGCTGGCTGACGGCGTGCGCAGGGCTGTCACCCCCGCCTGAACTTTCCCAAGTCCGTGAATGGCACATTGAGGGACTCTAAGTCCCTCAATGTGCCATTCACGGCTTTTCGGGCTCGCAACGGCGGTAGCGCGTCGCTCTGAAAGCGTTTGTACGAAACCTGTACGCGCTACCGGCACAGTCCGGGCCATGGACTTCGACCTTGGACACCTCCCGCGCCGGACCTTCCTCCGCGGCGCCGCGGGCCTCGCCGTCGCCGGAGCCGCCGGGCTTGTGCTCCCCGGTGCGGCACAAGCCGCCACCGAGCCGCGGATCTACAACTGCGACGAGTGGGGTGCGCGGCCGCCCGCCGACGCGCTCACCACGCTCGACCACCCCGCCAACCGGATCCTCATCCACCACATCGCCAGCGCCAACACCACCGACTACTCGCTGGCCCAGGCCTTCCAGATCGCCCGCGACACCCAGCACGACCACATCGACAACAACGGCTGGTCCGACACCGGCCAGCACTTCACCGTCAGCCGCGGCGGCTACCGCATGGAAGGCCGCCACGGCAGCCTCAGCACCGTGCGCGGCCGCACCACCATGATCCAGGGCGCGCACTGCCCGGGCCAGAACACCAACGCCATCGGCATCGAGAACGAAGGCCTCTACACCAGCGTCGAGCCGCCCCAGTCGCAGTGGGCGTCGCTCGTCCTCCTGAGCGCCTACATCTGCCGCCAGTACGGCATCCCGGTCGCGGAGATCAAGGGCCACCGCGACTACTACAACACCGAATGCCCCGGTGACCGCCTCTACGCGAAGCTCCCGCAGCTGCGCACCGAGGTCGCCCAGGCTCTCCGGTCAATGTAGGTACCGCATCACGGCGCACAGTTCCGAAGGCGGCAGGGCACCGAGCCGGTCGATCTCGCCACGGCGGACGTCCATCAGCGTGGTGGCCAGCTCGGGCCCGAAAGCCGCGGTCAACGCCGAGTCCGCTTCGAACGCCGTCACCGCTTCGGCCAGTGTCGCCGGCAGCCGCGACGCCGAGGGGAGCGTGCCCGGGTCGACGTCCACCGGTTCCGGCAGGCTCGCCCCGGAATCCAGGCCGGCCAGGCCCGCGACCAGCAGCGCCGCCACCACCAGGTACGGGTTCGCGGTCAGGTCGAAGCACTTGACCTCGAAGTTCGCCGCCCGGTCGCGCTGCCCGGCCGGGCCCTGCACGAGCCGCAGCGGGGCCTCGCGGTTTTCGAGGCCCCAGGCGTGGAACACCCCGGCCCAGTGGTGCGGTTCGAGCCGCAGGTAGCTGACCACCGAAGGCGCGCCGATCGCCAGCAGCGCCGGCAGCCGGGAGAAGATCCCGGCGCCGAACGCTTCGGCCGTCTCCGTGAGCCCGAACCGGCCGCCGCCGCCCGCGCACAGGTTGCGGTCGCCGTCCCAGAGGCTCAGGTGGACGTGACCGCCGTTGCCGACGCCGTCCGGCGCGAACTTCGGCGTGAACGACGCGCGCAACCCGTGCCGCCCGCTGACCGTCCGGATCGTCTCCCGCGTCAGCACCGCGACGTCGGCCGCACGCACCGGATCGCCGGCCGCCACGGACAGCTCGAACTGCCCGGACGCGTATTCGGGGTGGATCTGTTCCACCGCGACGCCCTGCGCGGCCAGCGCGGACACCAGGGCACGCAGGTAGGCCGCCTGCGACGAAAGCCGCGCGTAGCCGTAGGCCGGGCCCGGCGCCGCCGAACGCGGGTCGTCGGGCGCGTCCGCCGCCGTGATCACCCACTCGATCTCGAACGCCGTCCGGACGTTGTAGCCGCGAGCCGCGAGCCGGGCCGTCGCTCTCGCCGCCAGCGCCCGCGCGTCCTGCGGGTGCGGCTCGCCTTCCTGGTCGTACCGCCACACCGGCGCCCACGCCCAGCCCGGCTGCGCGGCCAGCGGCACGAGCGCGTCGAGGTCCGGGTGCAGCCGCAGGTCGCCGACCGGGCCGCGGGAATGCGTGCCGCCGACGATGTCGTCGGTGGCCAGGAAGAAGTCGAACGAGTTCGACGCGCCGACACCCCACGCCGCCGCCGACCACAGCCGGTCCACCGGCACCGCCTTCACCCGCGCGATGCCGCTGTTGTCCACGAAGGTCAACGCGACGAGCTCGACGCCGGCGGCGCGCAGGCCGTCCGCCCTGATAGCACCTTGTTGTGCTAGCTCTGCCCGATCGAGCTGGCTCATCCCGCCCCCATCGATGTTCACTGATGTCTTCTCGCCTGAGAAAGAGGTGAAGATCGTGTCAGACACCGTCGAAACCCGTCCAGGTCTGCGCCGCTCCCTCTCCGTCTGGCAGGCCGTCGGCCTGTCCGTCGCGTTGATGGCCCCGAGCATGGCCGCCAACATCAACCCGCAGCAGACCGCGGCCGCCGCCGGCCGCGCCGTCCCGCTCGCCTTTCTGCTCTCGGCGGTCGGGGTGCTGCTCGTCGCGTACGGCTTCGTCAAGCTCTGCCAGTACTACCAGCACGCCGGCTCGGTGTACGCCTTCGTCGGCGCGACGCTCGGCCCGCGCGCGGGGGTCGTCTCCGGCATCGGCCTCCTCGGCACGTACACGTTCTACGCGGTCGTCACGAGCTCGGCGGCGGGCACGCTCGGTACCGCTTTCCTCGCGCAGACAGGCATCTGGCCGGACCCGCCGTCGTGGGGCCCGTTCGTGCTCACCGCCGTCGCGCTGGCCGGCGCCTGGCTGCTGTCCGTGGTGCCCGCGCGCCGCGGCACGAGCACGCTGCTCGCCGTCGAAGGCGCGACCATCGCGGTGATCCTGCTGGTCACCGTGGTGATCCTGGTGCGCCTCCTCGCCGGCGGCGCACCCGGTGGCGCGCGGTTCACGATGGACGTCTTCGTCCCGGAAACCGGGCTGTCCGGGGTGTTCCTCGGCGCGGTCTTCGGGTTCCTGTCCTTCGCCGGGTTCGAAGCCGCCGCCACGCTCGGCGAGGAAACCCACGACCCGGAGCGCACCATCCCGCGCGCGATCCTCGGCACGGCGATCTTCGGCGGCGTGTACTTCGTCGTGGTCACCGCGGTCGAGATGATGGCCTTCGGCACCGACGCGGCCGCGTTCCACGACTCGCCGTCCCTGCTCGGCGACCTCGGCAGCCGGTACGCCGGCGCGTGGGCCGGTGACGTCATCAGCGCCGGCGCCGCGATCAGCGCGTTCGGCTGCTGCCTCGCCTGCGTCGTCGGCGGTTCGCGGCTGTTGTTCGCCCTCGGACGCGACGCCGTCGGCGGCCGCGGCGTCGGCCGGACGTCCACCCGCGGCACGCCGGTCACCGCGGTCACGGCCGTGACCGCCGCCGCGGCGCTGATCATCGTGGTGTGCGCGGCGTTCTTCGGCGCGACCGCGTCGGACACCTTCGCCTGGTCCGGCTCGATCGGCACGCTCGTCCTGCTGGTCATCTACCTGCTCACGACGATCGGCGCGATCCTGCTGCTGTTCGTGAAGCGCCGGATGCGCGTTCCGAGGTGGCACCTCGTGTTCCCGATCGGCGCGCTCGCCGTGCTCGGGTACACCGTGTACGTCAACGTCGTGCCGTATCCCGCCGAAGGCCCGGCGCGGTGGTTCCCGGTGGTGGCCGGGGCCGTACTGGCGCTCGGGGTGATCTTGGTGCTGGCCGCGCCCGCCTACGCTCGTAGGGTGGGGGAGAGGCTGACGAGTGTGGACGGAGGCGCATGACCGGACTGCTTCCGTTCGTCTGGATCGTTGCCCACACCGCTATTGACGCGGCCACCAAGGCGAGGAAGGCGATCACCCCGGACCCGAGTGCGAACCACGCACTCAGCCAGTCGGTCACCTTCGGCTCATCGGCAAACACCATGCACCGACCAGGTTGCTTCAGCAGCTCTGCCGCGTGTGCTGTTGCGGGATGCCGTGCTCCTGCCGGTAGATCGAATCGCACCGAGGGCACATCGTCGGCACGCCACGTTGGGTACTTGGTTCAAACGAGGCGGCGGCCGATGCTCCGCACAACATGGTGATGCCCTGGCCCGGTGGTGGGATGCCGCGTAGTCGAGCGCGGTGCCACACGCCGTTGATAACGGGGTGGATAGCCGCCGGGTCGATGTAGATCACGGCACTCATCGCGTACCCCGCTCTGCGTCGAAGCGGGCCAGCAGTTCCTTCGCATTGGCCCAGTCCTCCGGGGTCATCTCGTCGATCATCGTCTGCGGTCGCGCCGGCTCCGCGGCCTCGCCCGAGATTGCCGTGCCCGGCTCCTGCCCCATGATCCAATCGTCGGTCGCGGAAAGTGTGGAACCAATACCAAGCTGGGTATCTCACGGTGAGATGTACCATCGTGAGATGAACGCTCTGACCCGCAAAGGCGGCCCGCTCGCGCTGCCGGACTGGGCCTGGCAGCGGCCTGAGGTCCGCCTAGCCCTCAAGACTCGCGACATCGGAGCCCTGCTGCGTTCGGTGCAGCAGTACACCGGCGCCAGCCAGAGCCGCATCGCCGTCGCCATCGGCGTTCTCCAGGGGCGGGTGTCAGAGATCCTGCGCGCCAGCCGCACCGTCACCACGCTGGAGCTGTTCGAACGCATCGCCGACGGCCTGGAGATGCCCGACGACGCCCGAATGCTCCTCGGCCTCGCTCCCCAGCATCCCGCCGGTCTTGACCACCTGAGCGCCAGCGGCCGGGCCGAGATCCTCGCGGTCTACCCGTCGCAGTCCAGCGCCCGCGCCGAGATCGAGCAACGCGCCCACGAAGCCACCGCCGTCGAGATCCTCGCCGTGCGCGGACTCGGGATCATCGGCATGAACGACTCACTGCTGCGCTCGCGCATCCGCCAGCGGACCACTGCCGTCCGCGTGCTGCTGCTCGACCCCGACGGCGAGGCCGCCCACCGCCGGGCCGACGAGATCGGCGAGACCTACGGCAGCTTCGCCGCCGGTATCCGCCTGTCGATCGAGCGGCTGCGGGACCTCGCGACCGAGGGCGCCGACATCGAGGCCCACGTCTACGACATCCTGCCCACCTGGCGGCTGATCGGGCTCGACGCCACCCTGTTCCTCTCCGCCTTCGGCGAGAGCCACGAGGGCCACACCTCGCCGATGTACAAGCTCACCGGCTCGCCGCATGGCGCATTGCACCGCGGGTTCCATAGGTTCACGGAGGAGCTGCGGCGCACCGCGCGCCGCGTCGTCTGAGAGGAGCCCGCTGTGTCCGTCGAGGCCGAGCTGACCGCCGTCGTCCGCGAGCCCGAGCGCGTGCGGGCCAAGCTCGCCGAACGGGCCGAGGCCGAGCACAGCGTCTATGCAGACACCTATTACGACCGGCCGGATCACTCGATGGACCGAGACGGCTACGAGCTGCGGGTTCGCACCATCACGACCGGCGAAGAGCGGCGCGTCGTGCTCACCTACAAGGAGCCGCCGGTGGACGAGGCGTCCCGGTCCAAGCCGGAGCACGAGACCACGGTGGCTGACCCGGACGTGATGAACACGATCTTCGAAGGCCTCGGACTGGTCAAGCTGATCTCACTGGAGAAGCACTGCGACAACTACCGGTTGACCGCCGACGACCGCGACCTGCTCGCCACCGTCGTGACGATCCCGGAGCTGGACGGCCAGACGTTCATCGAGCTGGAGACCATGGCCGAGCCGGACGACCTGAAGGCTGCGCTCGCATCGGTCCGCGCCGTCCTGGACAGCCTCGGCGTTGCCGAGGATGACGCGGTCACTGAGTCCTACACCGACATGGTCGCCAACGCGCGCTAGTCAGTGGGCGACGCCGTGATCATCTACGGGCACGTGCAGCACGAAGGCCAGCACAATGCCGATGATGGTCAACGCGATGGGCACGATAACCAAGGTCCAGATGAGGATCTTCCGGATCGAGCAGGTCACCGCCAGCTGTTCGAGGGCAGCTTGGAGCGTCGGGCGGCGCGCTCGCCGTGCTCGGGTACACCGTGTACGTCAACGTCGTGCCGTATCCCGCCGAAGGCCCGGCGCGGTGGTTCCCGGTGGTGGCCGGGGCCGTACTGGCGCTCGGGGTGATCTTGGTGCTGGCCGCGCCCGCCTACGCTCGTAGGGTGGGGGAGAGGCTGACGAGTGTGGACGGAGGCGCATGACCGGACTGCTTCCGTTCGTCTCGGACCTGCCGCTGGTGGACCACCACTGCCACGGCGTCGTGACCCGGGACGTCACCCGCGCGGGCTTCGAGGCGATGCTGACCGAAGCCGACGCGCCGTCGCCGCTGGGCACGAGCCTGTTCGACTCGCTCATCGGGCTGGCCGTGCGCGAACGCTGCGCGCCCGTGCTGGACCTGCCGAAGCACGCCCCGGCCGAGGCCTACCTCGAACGCCGTGCCGCCCTCGGCGCGGCGGAGGTGGCCCGGCGGTTCCTGCGGGCCACCGGGACGACCGATTTCCTGCTGGACGGCGGGTTCCTGCCGGACTCGCTGACCACGACCGCCGAGTTCGCCGAGCTGGCGGGTGCCCGCGCGTACGACGTCGTCCGGCTGGAGCAGGTCGCCGAAGCGGTGATCCGGGGAACGACCGCGGCCGGCTTCGCCGACGCTTTCGCCGACGAGCTGGGGAAACGGGCGGAACGGGCCGTCGGGCTCAAGTCGATCGCGGCCTACCGCGTCGGCCTTGGCCTGGCGGGGGAGCGGCCGTCGCCGTCCGAAGTCGAGGCCGCGGCCGGGCGGTGGCTCGCCGGGGGCGGCACCCGGCTGGCCGACGAGGTGCTGCACCGGCACCTCGTGTTCACCGGCCTCGACCTCGGCCTGCCCGTGCAGTTCCACGTCGGCTACGGCGACTCCGACGTGGACCTGCACCGCTGCGACCCGCTGCTGCTCACCGGGCTGCTGCGGGCGACCCGCGACCGCGGCGTCCCGATCCTCCTGCTGCACAACTACCCGTTCCACCGCAATGCCGCGTATCTGGCGCAGGTCTTCGAGCACGTGTTCGTCGACGCCGGTCTCGTCACGCACAACGCGGGGTTCCGGGCGCCGGCCGTCCTGGCCGAGCTCCTGGAGATCGCGCCGTTCGGGAAGGTGCTCTTCTCGACCGACGCCTTCGGCCTGGCCGAGCTGTACCACCTGGGCACGGCCCTGTTCCGGCAGGGTTTGTCGGACTTCGCGCGCGCCGCGCTCGACGCCGGCGCGGTGTCCGAAAAGGACGCTGTCCGGCTGTGTGCTTTGGTGGGACACGAGAACGCGAAGAGGATCTACCGCTTGGAGCACGTGTGAGTGAACTGTGGACCCGGTGGACGCGGGCGATCGCCGACGAACTGCCCGCCGCCGTCGAGCTCCGGCACACCGTGCACGCCGACCCCCGCGGTTCCGGCGACGAGGAGGACACCGCCCGCCTGGTGGCCGCCGCGCTCGGCGCGGGCGACGGCGTCCGCGTCGCCAAGACCGGCCGCGCGATCCGGCTGCCCGGCGCGTCCGACGGGCCGGCCGTGGCGCTGCGGGCCGAGCTCGACGCCCTCCCGGTGCTGGAGGGCACCGGCGTGCCGTGGGCGTCCGGGAACGACCTGATGCACGCGTGCGGCCACGACGTCCACCTCGCCGCGCTGGTCGCCGTGTGCCGGGCCGCGCGGCGCGTCGGCGTGCCGCGGCCGATCCTGGCACTGCTGCAGCCGCGTGAGGAGACGTCCCCGCCCGGCGCGCTCGACGTCGTCGAGTCCGGGGTGCTGGCCGAATGCGGGGTGGACACGGTGATCGGCGCGCACGTGCAGCCGCGGATCACGCACGGCATGGTGTCCGCGACGCCCGGCCCGGTGAACGCCTCCACCGACGAGTTCGAGGTGACCATGCATGGCCAAGGCGGCCACGCCGGCTACCCGCACCTGCTGCGCGACCCGATCCTGGCGCTGTCGCAGCTGGTCGTGAGCCTGCAGCAGCTCGCGTCGCGCCGGATCGACCCGGTGTTCGGCGCGGTCTGCTCGATCGGCCGCATCCAGGGCGGCGCCGCGGCCAACGTCGTCCCGAACAGCGCGAGCGCGTTCGGCTCGCTGCGCCTGATGCGCGCGAAGGACCGTGATCGCGCCCTGGAAACACTCGCGGACATCGTGCACGGCACCGCGCGGGCCCACGGCTGTACCGCCGAACTGGAGATCAGTCCCTGCGAGCCGGTGCTGGACAACGACCCCGGGCTGGCGGAGGGCGCGCAGCATTGGCTGCGTCACGCGGGCTTCGTCGTGGACGACATGTTCCGGTCGTTCGGCGCCGACGACTTCGCCCACTACTGCGGCGGCGGAACCCGCGGGCTGATGATGTTCGTCGGCCTCGGCGACACGGCGGGCGTGCCGAGCCTGCACGACGAGCGGTTCCTCCCGCGCGACGAGGCCGTCACCCAGGTCGCGCACGCGCTGGTGGCGGGCTACCTGGCCGCCTTGGAGGTACCGGCGGCCTAGCGCTACGGTGGCCGCGTGATAAGCGCCTACCTCGCGACGATCCCCAGCCCCGACCGTGGGGTCTGGCATCTGGGGCCGATCCCGATCCGCGCGTACGCCCTGTGCATCATCGCCGGCATCATCGTGGCGATCTGGTGGGGCGAGCGGCGCTGGGCCGCCCGCGGCGGCACCAAGGGCACGGTGATCGACATGGCCGTGTTCGCCGTGCCGTTCGGCCTGGTCGGCGGCCGGTTGTACCACGTGATCACCGACCCCGAGCTGTACTTCACCGAGGGCCGCAACCCGTGGAACGCGTTCGCGATCTGGGACGGCGGCCTCGGCATCTGGGGCGCGATCGCCCTCGGCGCGGTGGGGGCGCTCATCGCCTGCCGCCGCCGGGGCATCCCGCTGCCGGCGATGGCGGACGCGGTCGCCCCCGGCATCGTCGTCGCGCAGGCCATCGGCCGCATCGGCAACTACTTCAACCAGGAGCTGTACGGCGCGCACACGGACCTGCCGTGGGGCCTGGAGGTCTACCAGCGCTTCAACCCGGAGGACCCGGACAACCTGCTGAACGGCGTCGCGACGGGGCACATCCCGCTGCCGGAGAGCCCGGTCCACCCGACGTTCCTCTACGAGCTGCTCTGGAACCTGCTGGTCGCGCTGCTGGTGGTGTGGGCGGACCGTCGCTTCACGCTCGGGCACGGGCGGGCGTTCGCGCTGTACGTCGCCGGGTACACGGTGGGCCGCGGCTGGATCGAGATGATGCGGACGGACACCGCGAACCACATCCTCGGGCTGCGGGTGAACGTGTGGACGTCGATCCTGCTGTTCCTCGCCGCGGTGGTGTACTTCGTGGCCGCCGGCCGGCGGGGGCCGCGGGAGGCGCCGGAGACGCTGGTGAGCAAGGACGCCGTGGGACCGGACGAGGTTCCGGTGGCCGCGGAGGAGCCCGAGGCTTCGGAGGCCGGTTCCGCAGTCGCCGACGAGCCCGAGCCCGTTGCCGCAGACGAGCCGGAGCACGCGAAGGTGGCGGCCGATGCCCCGGCCTCCGCGGAGAAGCCTGCTGCGGACGCGCCGGCCGAGGAGCCGAAAAAGACCGACGAGAGCTGACCGCCGGCTCCAGCGTCATGAACGACTCTTTCATGACCTCCGACGTCATGAAAGAGTCGTTCATGACGTCGGAGACCCTGGATCAGAGGTCCGGCAGGCCGAGTTCGAGGTTCGGCGTCTGGAGGCCGCCGTCGACCTCGATGATCTTGCCCGTGATGTACCCGCCGGCCTGGGACGCCAGGAACACCACCGTCGCCGCGATGTGCTCGGCCTCGCCGATCCGCTTCAGCGGCGTCGCCGACTCCATCTTCGAGCGAAGCTCCGGGTTGCCGACCACGATCTCCAGGGCCGACGTCGCCACCGAACCCACCGAGATCGCGTTCACCCGCACCTTCGGCGCCAGGTCCGCCGCTGCCAACCGCGTGTAGTGGACCAGGGCCGCCTTCGCCGTTCCGTACGCCGCGAAGCCGCGGCCTGCCACGCGGCCCATCACCGACGAGATGTTGACTACCGAGCCGCCCGTCTCCACCAGGGAGGGCGCCGCCGCCACCGTCAGCGCGTGGGCCGTCGCGACGTTGAAGCGGAACGCTTCCTCCATGAAGTCCACGGTCGACTCCAGCAACGGCCGCGGGTACGTGCCGCCGACGTTGTTGACCACCAGGTCGAGGCGGCCGAACTCCGACACCGCCGCCGCGGCCAGTGCCGCCGCCGCTTCGGGGGAGGAGAGGTCGACGGGAACCGGGAACGCCCGGCGGCCCGCGTCGGAAACGCGCGAGGCGACTTCCTTGAGCTGGGACTCGGTGCGGGAGGCGATGACCACGTCTGCGCCCGCTTCGGCGAGCGCCACGGCGGTGGCCGCGCCGATCCCGCGTCCGGCGCCGGTGACCACCGCGACCTGGTCGGTGAGCTTGAACCGATCGAGGATCATGCGGCGAAATGTAACACGTTCTAGTGACCGGGGACACAGCAAGTCGACCATGTCACGGTAGGCTTGACCGGCGTTTCCGGGCCGTATACTTAGCGGACCGAACTACCGGGAACCCATCAGGAACTATGTCGTTCCGCACAGCCAGATCGTTACCGTCCGACGCCGTCCGGGGCGCTCCGAAGTGCTGCTGGCGTGTTTCCCAGGTGTTAAAGTCGCGCTAACGAAGCGGGCCATCGTCGTCCCGTGCGCTCCCCGGCCGGTAGCCCGGCCCCGCACGACAAGACGACGAAGGAGGTCCCTTCATGATCTTCTCCGCCATTCCCGGCAAGCAGGGTCTCTACGATCCGGAGACCGAACAGGACTCCTGCGGTGTGGCCATGGTGGCCGACATCCGCGGGCGCCGCTCCCACGGCATCGTCACCGACGGCCTGGCCGCGCTGACCAACCTGGACCATCGCGGCGCCGCGGGTGCCGAGCCCACCAGCGGCGACGGCGCCGGCATCCTGCTGCAGCTGCCCGATGCGCTGTTGCGGGCCGAAGCCGGTTTCGCGCTGCCCGAACCCGACGAGCAAGGCCACCACACCTACGCCGCCGGTATCGCTTTCCTGCCCGAAGACACCGAACAGCGCCGCAAAGCCGTCGGGCTGGCCGAACGCATCGCCGTCGAAGAGGGCCTCGAGGTCCTCGGCTGGCGCGAGGTCCCGGTCGACGCCGACCGCGCCGACATCGGCCCGACCGCCCGCTCGGTCATGCCGCACTTCGCCATGCTCTTCGTGACGGGTGAGGGAAAATCCGGTCTGGAGCTGGACAGGCTCGCGTTCTGCCTGCGCAAGCGCGTCGAGAACGAGAGCGTGAACGCCGGCTGCGGCACGTACTTCCCGTCGCTGTCCTCGCGGACGATCGTCTACAAGGGCATGGTGACGCCGGAGCAGCTGCCCGCGTTCTTCGCCGACCTGCGCGACGAGCGGCTGGAAAGCGCCATCGCGCTGGTGCACTCCCGCTTCTCCACCAACACTTTCCCGTCGTGGCCGCTGGCGCACCCGTTCCGGTTCGTGGCCCACAACGGCGAGATCAACACCATCCGCGGCAACCGCAACCGCATGCGGGCCCGCGAGGCGCTGCTGGAATCCGACGTCATCTCCGGCGACCTTTCGCGGTTGTTCCCGATCTGCTCGCCGGACGCGTCGGACTCGGCGTCTTTCGACGAGGTGCTCGAGCTGCTGCACCTCGGCGGCCGGTCGCTGCCGCACGCGGTGCTGATGATGATCCCGGAGGCGTGGGAGAACCACATCACCATGAAGCCCGAGCGTCGCGCCTTCTACCAGTTCCACGCCAGCCTGATGGAACCGTGGGACGGCCCGGCCTGCGTCACCTTCACCGACGGCAGTCTGGTCGGGGCGGTCCTGGACCGCAACGGCCTGCGCCCGGCCCGCTGGTGGCGCACGGCCGACGACCGTGTCGTGCTCGCCAGCGAGGCCGGCGTGCTGGACGTCGCTCCGAAGGACGTCGTCGCCAAGGGGCGGCTCAAGCCCGGCAAGATGTTCCTGGTCGACACCGAGGCCGGCCGGATCGTCGACGACGAAGAGGTCAAGTCCGCGCTGGCCGTCGAGTCGCCGTACGACGCCTGGCTGCACGCGGGCCTGCTGAAGATCGCCGAGCTGCCCGACCGCGACCACGTCGTGCAGAGCCACGACTCGGTGCTGCGCCGTCAGCTTTCCTTCGGCTACACCGAAGAAGAGCTGAAGATCCTGCTCGCGCCGATGGCCGAAAAGGGCGCCGAGCCGCTCGGCTCGATGGGCACGGACACCCCGCCCGCGGTGCTGTCGAAGCGGTCCCGGTTGCTCTACGACTACTTCAAGCAGAACTTCGCCCAGGTGACGAACCCGCCGCTGGACGCGATCCGCGAGGAGCTCGTCACCTGCATGGCGCGGATCATGGGCCCGGAGCGCAACCTCCTGGCCCCCGGACCGGCGTCCTGCCGGCACCTGAAGCTGCCGTACCCGGTCATCGACAACGACGAGCTCGCCAAGCTCATCCACATCAACGACGACGGCGACCTCCCCGGCTTCGCCTGCAGTGTCCTTTCCGGACTGTATGAAGTGGACGGTGGCGCGGAAGCGCTCGCGGGCGCGATCGAGCGCGTCCGGCGTGAGGCGTCCGAAGCGATCGCGGCCGGCGCGCGCACGCTCGTGCTGTCCGACCGCGACTCCGACCACCGGATGGCGCCGATCCCGTCGCTGCTGCTGGTTTCCGCGGTGCACCACCACCTGGTCCGCACCAAGGAACGCCTGCGCGTCGCGCTGGTCGTCGAGTCCGGCGACGCCCGCGAGGTGCACCACATCGCGCTGCTGCTCGGGTACGGCGCCGCCGCGGTGAACCCGTACCTCGCCTTCGAAACCATCGAAGACATGATCGGGCAGGGCGCGGTCACCGGGATCGAGCCGGCCAAGGCGATCCGGAACTACGTGCAGGCGCTGGTCAAGGGCGTCCTGAAGATCATGTCCAAGATGGGTATCTCGACGGTCGGCGCGTACACCGCCGCCCAGGCCTTCGAATCCCTCGGTCTGGCCCAGGACATGCTCGACGAGTACTTCACCGGGACGTCGTCGAAGCTCGGCGGCGTCGGCCTGACCGTGCTCGCCGAAGAGGTGGCCGTGCGCCACCGCCGCGCCTACCCGGACAACCCGACCGAGCGCGTCCACCGTGGACTCGACACCGGCGGCGAGTACGCCTACCGCCGCGAGGGCGAACTGCACCTGTTCACGCCGGAGACGGTGTTCCTGCTGCAGCACGCGTCCAAGACCGGCCGCGCAGAGGTGTACCGCAAGTACACCGACGAGGTGCACCGCCTCTACCGCGAGGGCGGCACGCTGCGCGGGCTGTTCTCGTTCAAGGAAGGTGCCCGCGAGCCGGTGCCGCTCGACGAGGTCGAGCCCGCCGAAGCGATCTTCAAGCGCTTCAACACCGGTGCGATGTCGTACGGCTCGATCTCGGCCGAGGCGCACGAAACCCTGGCCATCGCGATGAACCGCATCGGCGGCCGCTCCAACACGGGTGAGGGCGGCGAGGACCCCGAGCGGCTCTACGACCCCGAGCGGCGCAGCGCGATCAAGCAGGTCGCTTCGGGTCGCTTCGGCGTGACGAGCGAGTACCTGGTGAACGCCGACGACATCCAGATCAAGATGGCGCAGGGCGCGAAGCCCGGCGAAGGCGGTCAGCTGCCGCCGAACAAGGTGTACCCGTGGATCGCGCGGACCCGGCACTCGACGCCGGGCGTGGGGCTGATTTCCCCGCCGCCGCACCACGACATCTACTCCATCGAGGACCTGGCGCAGCTGATCCACGACCTCAAGAACGCCAACGAGCACGCCCGCATCCACGTGAAGCTGGTGTCCTCACTCGGTGTCGGCACGGTCGCGGCCGGCGTGTCCAAGGCCCACGCGGACGTCGTGCTCATCTCGGGTCACGACGGCGGCACCGGCGCGTCCCCGATGAACTCGCTCAAGCACGCGGGCACGCCGTGGGAGATCGGCCTCGCCGAGACCCAGCAGACGTTGCTGCTCAACGGCTTGCGCGACCGGATCACCGTGCAGGTGGACGGCGCCATGAAGACCGGGCGCGACGTCGTCATCGCGGCGCTGCTCGGCGCCGAGGAGTACGGCTTCGCGACGGCCCCCCTCGTCGTCGCGGGCTGCATCATGATGCGCGTCTGCCACCTCGACACCTGCCCGGTCGGCGTCGCCACGCAGAGCCCCGAACTGCGCAAGCGCTACACCGGCCAGGTCGAGCACGTCGTCAACTTCTTCGAGTTCGTCGCCGAAGAAGTCCGCGAAACGCTTGCCCAGCTGGGTTTCCGCACGCTCGACGAGGCCATCGGGCACGCCGAGCTGCTGAACACCGACGAGGCCGTCGACCACTGGAAGGCGTCCGGTCTGGACCTGGCGCCGATCTTCGAGATGCCTACGGAGACCCCGTACGGCGGCGCGAAGCGGCGCACCCGCGGTCAGGACCACGGCCTCGAGCACGCTCTGGACCGCACGCTCATCCAGCTCGCCGAGGCGGCGCTGGAAGACGCGCACCAGGTGAACATCGAGCTGCCGGTGCGCAACGTCAACCGGACCGTCGGCACGCTGCTCGGCTCGGAGATCACCCGCCGCTACGGCGGGGAAGGTCTGCCCGAAGGCACCATCCACGTCACCCTCACCGGGTCGGCGGGCCAGTCGCTCGGCGCGTTCCTGCCGCGTGGCATCACCCTCGACATGGTCGGCGACGCCAACGACTACGTCGGCAAGGGCCTGTCCGGCGGCCGGATCGTCGTCCGCCCCGACCCGCAGGCGACCTTCGCCGCCGAAGCGCAGACGATCGCGGGCAACACGATCGCCTACGGCGCGACCGGCGGCGAGATCTTCCTGCGCGGCCAGGTCGGCGAACGCTTCTGCGTCCGCAACTCCGGCGCCACGGTCGTCGCCGAGGGCGTCGGCGACCACGCCTTCGAGTACATGACCGGCGGCCGCGCGGTGGTGCTCGGCCCGACCGGCCGGAACCTGGCGGCCGGCATGTCCGGCGGCATCGCCTTCGTGCTCGACGTCGACCGCAAGAAGGTCAACCAGGACATGGTTGACCTCCTGCGGCCGACCGCCGACGACCTGGCGTGGCTCAAGAAAACCGTGCAACAGCACTACGATCTCACCCGCTCCGCGGTGGCGGCCTCGCTGCTCGGCGACTGGCCGCGCCGCTCCGTGGTGTTCACGAAGGTGATGCCACGCGACTACCAGCGGGTTCTGGACGCGGCGAAGGCGGCTCGGGCCGCCGGCCGCGACGTCGACGAGGCGATCATGGAGGCCGCTCGTGGCTGACCCGACCGGTTTCCTGAAGTACGACCGCGAAGAGCCGAAGAAGAAGTCCAAAGAGGAACGGCTCGCGACCTGGGGCGAGGTCTACGCGGACGTCGACCCGGCCGAGCGCAACGGAAAGGTGCGCAAGCAGGCGTCGCGCTGCATGGACTGCGGTATCCCGTTCTGCCACTCCGGCGGTTCCGGCTGCCCGCTGGGCAACCTGATCCCGGAGTGGAACGACCTGGTCCGCCGCGGCGACTGGGCCGCGGCGAGCGACCGGCTGCACGCCACCAACAACTTCCCCGAGTTCACCGGGAAGCTGTGCCCGGCGCCGTGCGAGGCGGGCTGTGTCCTGTCCGTCTCGCCGCTGTCCGGCGGGCCGGTGTCGATCAAGCGCGTCGAGCAGACGATCGCCGACCAGTCCTGGGAAGCGGGCTTCGTCCAGGCGCAGGTGTCCGAAGTGTCCAGTGGACGACGGGTCGCCGTGGTCGGGTCCGGCCCGGCCGGCCTGGCCGCCGCCCAGCAGCTGACCCGCGCCGGGCACGAGGTCACCGTGTTCGAACGCGACGACCGCCTCGGCGGGCTGCTGCGCTACGGCATCCCCGAGTTCAAGATGGAGAAGAAGGTCCTCGACCGGCGCCTGGCGCAGCTGCGCAGGGAAGGCACCCGGTTCGTCACCGGCTGCGAGGTCGGCGTCGACCTTTCGGTAGAGGACCTGCGCGCGCACTACGACGCCGTCGTGCTCGCGGTCGGCGCCCTGCGCGGCCGCGACGACACGACGACGCCGGGCCGCGAGCTGGCCGGCGTCCACCTGGCGATGGAGCACCTGGTGCCGGCCAACAAGTTCGTCGAGGGCGACGGCCCGCCGTCGGTCGACGCGAAGGGCAAGCACGTCGTCATCATCGGCGGCGGCGACACCGGCGCCGACTCCTACGGAACGGCGACCCGCCAGGGCGCGCTGTCGGTGACCCAGCTCGACCAGTACCCGACGCCGCCGTCCACAAGGGACGACGAGCGGTCGCCGTGGCCGACCTGGCCGTACATCCTCCGCACCTACCCGGCGCACGAGGAGGCGGGTGAGCGGAAGTTCGCGGTCGCGGTCAAGCGGTTCGTCGGCGACGAGAACGGCCGCGTCAAGGCGCTCGAGCTGCAGCAGGTCAAGGTCCAGAAGGACCCGGCGACCGGCCGTCGCGAGGTCATCCCGGTCAACGACGAGGTCGAGACGCTGCCCGCCGACCTGGTCCTGCTGGCGATCGGCTTCGAAGGCGTCGAGGAGATGCCGCTGCTGGACGGCCTCGGCCTTTCCCTGACGCGCCGCGGCACGCTGTCGTGCGGCGCGGACTGGCAGACCGAGACGCCGGGCGTGTTCGTCTGCGGCGACGCCCACCGCGGCGCGTCGCTCGTGGTCTGGGCGATCGCGGAAGGCCGGTCGGTGGCCAACGCCGTCGACGCGTTCCTGACCGGGGCGTCGGACCTCCCGGCCCCGGTGCACCCGACGGCTTTGCCCCTCGCCGTCGTCTGACCCGCCAAGGTTCGTGAAGGCCACCTTGCGGAACTTCAAGTTCCGCAAGGTGGCCTTCACGGCTTTCCGGAGCGTTACGCCAGACGGCGGCTGTGCGGTGTGTGCACGGACAATTACTTTCGAGGGGTTGTGTCGCCTTTGCGACGATTCACTTCTGCGGAAGGTGGGGCGTCTTGAAGCACACGAAACTCCGGGCCGCGGTGGTCACCGCCGTCCTCTCTCTCGCGTTCGCCCTGGTCGGGACGCCCGCCCAGGCCGCGCCGAAACCCTTCTGGACGCCCGATGCCATGCGGGCGGCCGTCCCGATGGACTCGCTCGTGAAGAGCCCGGCCTTCACGCCGAAGGACGTCGCACAGGGCAAGAGCGCGATCATCCGGAGCATCCCGAACGGCGGGGGTGCCTGGACCGGCGGCGGTAAAGTCACCCAGACCGCCGGCCGCGTGTTCTTCCTCTTCAACGGCCAGAAAGCGTCCTGCTCCGGCGACGCCGTCACCAGCACCAACGGTAGCGTGGTCGTCACCGCCGGGCACTGCGTGAAGTACCAGGGCACCTGGCACACCCAGTGGGTCTTCGTGCCCGGCTACAACAACGGCAACGCCCCCTACGGCCAGTGGACGGCGAAGACCACGCTCACCACGCCGCAGTGGGAAGCCAGTGAGGACATCAACTACGACGTCGGCATGGCCGTGGTGAACCCGCTCAACTCCCAGCGGCTCACTGACGTCGTCGGCGCCCAGGGCATCGCGTTCAACCAGCCGAAGAACCAGAGCATGTACACCTTCGGCTACCCGGCCGCGTCGCCTTACGACGGCACGAAGCTGATCTACTGCAGCGGCACCACGTTCACCGACTTCCTGCTGACCAAGGACCACGGCATGAGCTGCACCATGACCGGTGGCTCCAGCGGCGGGCCGTGGTTCCTGTCCTTCAACGAGGGCACCGGCGCCGGAGTGCAGGCCTCGGTGAACAGCTTCGGCTACAACTTCCTGCCGGGCTACATGTTCGGGCCGTACTTCGGCATCGACGCGCAGAACCTGTACAACCGCGCGCAAGCCGCGTGACCCTCGTCAGCCCAGGGGTGGAGCCGTGGTTCCGGCCCCTGGGCTGACGTCCACGCGGTCCCGCCACGGCAGGCTCGGAGCATGCGAAAAACCTTGGTCCTGCTGGCTTTCCTGCCGCTGCTCGGCGGCGTCCCGGCGCACGCGGCCCAGCCGTCCCTGAAGTGGACGACCCCGTGCCCCGGCTACGGCCTGTCGCCGTCGCCGACGGCCGGGCTCGAATGCGCCACCCTGCGCGTGCCGCTCGACTACGCGCACCCGGAGCGCACGATCGAACTCACGCTTTCCCGCCACGCCGGAACCCCCGGCAAACGACGCGGCGTACTGCTGATGAACCCCGGTGGCCCGGGCAGTCCGGGCCTCGCCATGCCCGCCCAGCTGCTGCAGCGGATGGGCGGCTCCGGCCTGCCGGACGCCTACGACGTCATCGGCTTCGACCCGCGCGGCACCACCTACAGCACGCCGGTGACGTGCGGCATGACGACTTCGGAGGAGCGCGGCGCCGTGCTCGGCCCGTACGCGAACGGGCCCGCCGACGTCGCCGCCACCGCCGCGAAGGCGCGTGCCGTGGCGGAGAAGTGCGGCCAGGCGTCCACAAAGGACCTGCTGCCGCACATGACGACCGCGAACACCGCCCGTGACCTGGACCGGATCCGGGAAGCGCTGGGGGAGAAGAAGATCTCCTACTACGGCGTCTCGTACGGCAGCTACCTCGGCGCGGCGTACGCGTCGATGTTCCCCGGCCGCGGCGACCGGATCGTGCTCGACAGCGTCCTCGGCCCGCGCGGCCTGGACGTTCGCGGAAACCAGCGCTTCGCCGAAGGGTTCGACGACCGGTTCCCCGACTTCGCCGCGTGGGCGGCCCAGCGCGACGACGTCTACCACCTGGGGCGGACCCCGGCGGCGGTGACGGCGAGGTTCTTCGAGCTCGCCGCCGTCCGCGGGCCGGAGTTCCGCTCCGACACGTGGAACGGGCTCTACGACGACGCGCGTTTCCCCGCCCTCGCCGCGGAATGGGCGGGTACCGCGCGGGCCGAGAACAACACTGTCGGCCCGCTCGACGGCGACAACCACGCCGCGCTGCAGCTCCAGGTGATCTGCAACGACGCGAACTGGCCCGAGCAGGTCGGTTACTACCAGCGCGCGGTCGAACGCGAACGGGCGCCGCACCCGATGTTCGGCCCGGCCGCGGCGAACGTGAACCCGTGCGCGTTCTGGCCCGTCGAGCGCGCGGAACCGCCGGTACGCGTCGGTGGCCCCGGCCCGGCGAACGTCCTGCTGGTGCAGAACCTGCGCGACCCGGCGACGCCGCTTTCGGGAGCGCGGGAAACGCGGAAGGCGTTCGGGGCCCGCGCGCGGATGGTGACCGTCGACGCCGGCGGGCACGGCGTCTTCACCCGGGAAAACGCTTGCGGCAACGAAGTGGTGCTGCGCTATTTGCGTGACGGGGTCTTCCCCGCGGCCGACGGGTCCTGCCAACCCGGCCTCAGCTCAAGGCGGTGAGCAGCGCCCAGTAGCCGCCACCGCCGACGACGACGCCCATCAGCAGCCCGGCCAGCACCTCCGGGGTGGTGTGGTCGCGCAGCCGCACGCGCGACCACGCCACCCAGGCGACCAGCAGGGTGAGCAGCAGTGCCCACGGCCCGTACGTCAGCGTCAGCACCACGACGGCGGCCGAAGCGACCGCGGCGTGCAGCGAGATCTTGAACTTCGCGCCGAACGTGATCGCGACCGCGACCACGAGGCTCGCCAGCATCGACGCGGCCAGCGCGATCAGCGGCGCGGGCGCGCCTCCGGCCAGCAATCCGGCGAAGCCCAGGCCGAGCGACACGCCGGCGAACAGCAGGGGGACGCGGCGCCCGGCCCGGTTCGTCACGTGGTGGCCGTCCCACTTGCCCTGTTTCGCCCCGCGGACGATCAGGGCCATCGGGAGCAGCGAGCCGGTGACGGCGATCAGCAGTCCCCAGCCCAGTGCGGGGAGCGGCCGGTGGGCGGTGGCGGACCAGGCGACGGCGAGGGGCAGTGTGAGGACCCACACCCAGGGGGCCATGACCTCGGTGGCCAACCGGGCGACGCGGAGCACGGGGCGAACCTTATCCTGGTCTTCGTGAACTGGACTGTGGACGTCCCCGTCGACACGCTGCCCGAGCTGCCGCCGCTCCCGCCCGCCCTGCGCGAGCGGCTCGACCAGGCGCTGGCCCGCCCGGCGGCGCAGCAGCCGGAGTGGCCCGACCCCGAGGCGACCCGCCGGGTCCGCGGCGTGCTGGAGAGCGTGCCGCCTATCACCGTCCCGGCCGAGATCGACCGGCTGAAGAGCCGGCTGGCGATGGTCGCCCGCGGCGAGGCCTTCCTCCTCCAGGGCGGCGACTGCGCGGAGACGTTCGAGTCGAACACCGAGCCGCACATCCGCGCCAACCTGCGCACGCTCCTGCAGATGGCGGTCGTGCTGACCTACGGCGCGAGCCTCCCGGTGGTCAAGGTCGGCCGCATCGCGGGCCAGTACGCGAAGCCGCGTTCGGCCGCGACGGACGCGCTGGGCCTGCAGGTGTACCGCGGCGACATCATCAACTCGCTGGTCGCGAAGCCCGAGCTGCGCGTGCCGGACCCCGGCCGGATGATCCGCGCGTACGCGAACGCGGGCGCGGCGATGAACCTGGTCCGCGCGCTCACCGCCGCCGGCATGGCCGACCTGCACCAGGTGCACGACTGGAACAAGGACTTCGTGTCGGCGTCGCCGGCCGCGCAGCGCTTCGAGTCGCTGGCCAACGAGATCGACCGCGGCCTGCGGTTCATGTCGGCCTGCGGCGTCACCGACACGTCGCTGCAGTCGACCGAGATCTTCGCCAGCCACGAGGCGCTGCTGCTCGACTACGAGCGTTCGATGCTGCGTCTCGACAACGCCGACGCCGCCAACCCGAAGCTGTACAACCTGTCGTCGCACTTCCTCTGGGTCGGCGAGCGCACCCGCCAGCTGGACGGCGCGCACATCGCGTTCGCCGAGCTGCTGGCCAACCCGATCGGGTTGAAGATCGGCCCGACGACCACGCCCGAGCAGGCGCTGGAGTACGTCGAGCGGCTCGACCCGCGCAACGAACCGGGCCGCCTGACGCTCATCGCGCGGATGGGCAACGGCAAGGTCCGCGAGGTGCTCCCGGCGATCATCGAGAAGGTCGAGGCGTCCGGGCACAAGGTCATCTGGCAGTGCGACCCGATGCACGGCAACACCCACGAGTCGTCCACCGGGTACAAGACCCGCCACTTCGACCGGATCGTCGACGAGGTCCAGGGCTTCTTCGAGGTGCACAACAAGCTGGGCACCTACCCGGGCGGCATCCACGTGGAGCTGACGGGCGAGGACGTCACGGAGTGCCTGGGCGGCGCCCAGGAGATCTCGGACGTCGACCTGTCGGGCCGCTACGAGACGGCCTGCGACCCGCGGCTGAACACGCAGCAGTCGCTGGAGCTGGCGTTCCTGGTCGCGGAGATGCTCCGCGGCTGAGGCCTTACGCCGGCGCCAGGCCGGCGGTGCGGGCCAGGGTGATCGCCTCCGCGCGGCCCCTGGTCCCCAGTTTCAGGCTGATCACCGACACCCGGTTGCGCACCGTCTTGGGGGCGATCCCCAGGCGGCGCGCGATCGCCGTGTCCGTGACGCCGCCCGCGGCCAATGCGAGGATCTCCCGGTCCCGCGGACCGAGGTCCGGCAGCGGGGCAGGGGACAGCAGCAGCCGCGGAATCCGGTCCGCGATGCCGTCGCCGAACACGGCCGCACCGGCGGCGACGTTGTGCACCGCGCGCACGACGTCGGCCGGATCGGCGTCGGCGGGCAGAAAGCCGCGCACCCCGGCGCGCAGGGCACCGGCGAGCGCGGCGTCGTCGGCCGAAGCGGTGAACACCAGCACCGGCACGCCTGCACCGGCCGCCACGTCCACGCCCAGCGCGAGGTCGAGCACGAGGACGTCGGGGCGGTGGCGGCGCACGGCATCGAGGGCCGCGGCGCCGGTTTCCGCCGTGGCCACCACCGTCACGCCGGTGGTGGCCACGCGAAGGGCCGGCGGGTGAGCGCCGGCCAGGACGACGGTGGTCACCCGCCGACCGGGACATCGGTTCGGGGCCCCGGGGCGGCACCCCGGTTGTCAAGGATCGGCGGGCCCTGCCAGACGTTCTCGCGGCTGATCCGGCCGTCGCGGAACTCGCAGACGTGCAGCAACCGGAAGGTCACCCGCTGTCCGGCGGGCGCACCCGGGAACCCTTCGCCGGTCCGGCAGGTGACCTTGGCTTCGTCGACGAGGAAGTTCTCGCCGTAGAGCCGCGAGACCGGTTCGATCCGCTCGTCCAGCATCGCCGCGAACAGGTGCCGGTAGCGGTCGCGGATCGCCTCGGGGTCCCGCAGTTCCTCCACGGGGAACCCGACCGCGTCGTGCACGACGTCATCGCTGAGCGTCTCGAGGATCGCGTCGAGGTCGTGGGCCGCTTCGGCCGCGAAGTGCGCGCCGAGGATCTTGTCCATCTCTTCCGGTGTCATGTGTTTCCCCCTCCTGTGATGATGCTATCGTCATGAGAAAGACTTCTCATGTCAAGGAGATTTTCCCACGATGAGCCGCGACAACCAGAAACAGCGCACCCGGACCGCGCTGCTCGAGGCGGCGGCCGGCATGGTCAAGGACGGGCGCCCGTTGACGGTGGCCGAGGTGGCGGAGGCGGCGATGGTGTCCACCGCGACGGCCTACCGCTACTTCCCCAGCCCGCAGACGCTCTGGGCCGCGCTGGCCGAGCGATCGGGGCAGCACCTCCACGTCGGCGGGCTGCTGGAAGAGACCGGGGAAGATCCGGTGGCGCGGATGGACGCGGTGATCCGCTACATCGCCGAGCTGCAGTTCGGCGACGAGCCGTCCTGGCGCGGCCTGGTCCGGGCCAACCTCGACCGCTGGTTCTCCCAGGGCGGCGGCTCGGCCGAAACGCCGGTGCGCGGGGAGACCCGCATCCGGATGACGCGGCAGGTCCTCGAGCCGCTCGACGGCGTGCTGCCGCCCGAGGCGCACCGGCGGCTGACGATGGCCCTGATGCTCGTCTACGGCGTCGAGGCGCTGATCGTCACCCGGGATGCCTGCCACCTGGAGCCGGAGGAGGCCACGGAGGTGATGCGCTGGGCGGCGCAGGCGCTGATCGAGGCGGCGGTCAGGGACGCTTAAGAAGCGTCCAGCAGCCGGGCCGCCGACTTGAGCACCGCGTCCCGCAGTGAGCCGACGTCCGGGACCGCTTCGCCGTTGGCCTGGAGTCCGATGTGGACGGACTCGCGGTAGGAGGCGACCGCGATGCCGACCGCGTGGCGCGGGGCCAGCGGCACGAACGGGTAGACCGCCGCCAGCCGGGCGCCGCCGAGGGACAGCCGGGCCGGGGGCACCGGGACCGTCGTGATCACCAGGTCGAACAGCATCGGCGCGGCGAGGCCCGCGGTGCGCGTGCCCAGCCGGTGCAGCAGCGGCGGGACGCGGTCGGCGAGCAGCGGCAACGCCCCCGCGCCGCGGCCGGGGCCCGCCGCCTTGTTGCGGGTCATCGCCTGGCGCACCAGCCGGAGCCGCTCGACCGGGTCGTCCTCGCCGACCGGCAGGTCGCACAGGTAACCCGACAGCTTGTTGCCGCCGAGCTGATCGGCCGCCCGCCCGCGCACGCTCACCGGGATCAGCGCGCGCAGGGTGCGGCCGTCGGCGCGCTGCCCACGGTTCACCAGCCACTCGCGCAGCGCGCCGGCCAGCACCGCCAGGACGACGTCGTTGGTCGTGCCGCCGTGGGTCCGGCGCACCTGGCGCAGCTCCGTCAGCGGCAGCCGCGCGAACCCGAGCCGCCGCTCGGCGGACAGCGGCGCCGACACCGGCGAGAGCGGCGGACGCGCGGCCCGCACCACCGACGACGCGATCCCCGCGGCCTCGTTCGCCTGGCCCCACACCGTGCCCAGCGCGCCCTTCACCGTGTCCAAAGTGGAGCGTGGGGCCGGGATCGGCCGGGACGGCGCGGAGATCTGTTCCGGCAGCTTGACGCCGTCGAGCAGGCCGGCCGCGACCGCGTACGCCCCCGCGCCGTCGGTGAGCGCGTGGTGCAGTTTCAGCAGCAGCGCGAACTTCCCGTCCGGCAGCCCGGTGACCAGGGTCAGCTGCCACAACGGCCGGGACGTGTCCAGCGGCTCGGCGATCCACCGCGACGCATACGCCGTGAGCGGGTCCGGCTCGTACAGGGAGCTCAGCGTCACGTGGTGAATGTGTTCGGCCGCAACAAATCCCGGGTCCTCGGCCCAGCTGGCCGAGCCCGGCGGGAACAGCTCGGCCCGCGCCCGCTGGCGCAGCTTCGGCAGGCGGGCGGCGCGCTCGGCGAGCAACGCGGTCAACGCGACGGGATCGACCGCGCCACGGGCGGTGAAGGTGACCACCGCCCCCATGTGCATCGGAGAGGTTTCGCTTTCCAGGCAAAGGAAAGCGACATCGAGTGCGCTGAGCGGCGAGCCTGCCATGGGCGACCTTTCCGGGTTTCGCGGGGGCGCACGGCCACGTGCGTCGGAAGGGAGGAAACCCACTGCACCAGCCCGACGTGACGAGCGGGTGGTCGAAGTGTTTCCACGACGCTAACGACCCACCCCGTTCATCCATTCGAGATACCCCGGGCCGCGGTGCCCCGGCTCACAGATCAAAAACGGGACTCAATCACCTGGAGCATGCTCGGGTTCTTCCGCACGGACCACCGCTGTCCCCCAATCGGGGGTGAGCGCGACCTGCTTTCCGACGCGGCGGACCGGCAGGCCGTTCGCCTGCCGCTTGCCGAGTCCCGGCCAGATTTCCGCGGCGTCCTTCGACGCGGCGCGGATCGCGCCGCCGTCGAGCGTCGTCCGCGTCTCCGGGATCTCGCGGTCCTTCCACTGCACGACCAGCTTCAGCGGGCCGGCCGAGGGGAGCGGCCACAGGAAGATCTCGTGGTCGACGGCGAACCGCGTGCCGCCGACCGGTTGCGCCCGCAGGACCGGGTCCTCCGGCTCGGACGCGGACGGCACCGAGATCGTCTCGGAGCTCGCCCGGCTGCCGTCGGCGTAGAGCACGCCGATGAGCAGCCCGTTGTAGTCGGGCTTCCGCCGGTGGTCGATCAGCCCCTCGGCGGGGTTCTCCACCAGGCTCTCCCGGGAGTACACCGTGACGCGCAGTGTCAGCGCCTCCGGCCACACCTCGATGGCCCGCAGCGCGATCACCGTGCGTTCGGAGCGGCCCAGCGGCTGCGCCCACGGCAGCACGGCCGGGACGATGTGCTCGCGCGGGGGGTCCGTCCAGTGCCGGCCGTTGAACGCGTAAAGCTCCTGCTCCGGCACGGGGAACAGGGGACGCTCACGGGGACCGCCGGTGAAGAAGCTCATCGGACGGCCCGCGACGCACGGTCCGGCACCATGCGCCCACGGTAGGACAAGCGAGCGGGAATTTCCGCCCCCGTTCGGGGGTACGGCCTCTGTGCCCTGTGATCCGGGACACAGAGGCCGTACACTGACCGTGACGGATCAGTCGCTGAGCTTCAGCTCACCGTTGCGCCGGGCGGCCTCGTCGAGCTCCTTCTCCGCCGGCTTGCCCATGGCGTCCATCAGCTGGCGGGCCAGGCCGAGGCCGGTTCCGCCGAGCGACAGCGCCTTGGCGAACATGTCGGACATGCCGTCGGCGCCGTTGAGCACGACCATGTGGTCGATGTTGCCGAACGCGCTCGCGCCGGCCTCGACGATCTCCGGCCAGCGCTCGGCCAGCTGCTGCGCGACGACGGCTTCCTGGTTCTCCGCCAGCGCCGCCGCGCGGGCCTTGATCGCGTCCGCTTCGGCCAGACCCTTCGCCCGGGCCGACTCCGCTTCGGCGAGCCCCTTCGCCTTCGCGGCCTCCGCCTCGGCGAGACCGCGGGCCTTGGCCGCGGCGGCCTCGGCCTCACCGGTCGCCCGGGTCGCGCCCGCCATCGCCTCGGCACGGGCCTTGGTGGCCTGGGCCTCGGCCTCGGCGGCCGTCTTCACGCGCGTCGCGTCCGCCGCGGCCCGCAGTTCGGTCTCCCTCGCCTCGGCCTGGGCCTTGGCGATCGAAGCGTCACGAGCCGCGTCAGCTGTCGTCCGGGTGTCGTACGCCTTCGCGTCGGCCGGCTTGCGGACCTGCGACTGCAGGCGCTGCTCGGCCAGCGCCGCCTCCAGCTCGGCGGCGCGCGTCTCCTGGACGACGACCTCCTGGCGCGCGGTCGCCTCGGCCAGGGGGCCCGACTGGGACATCTTCGCCCGCGCCTCGTCCACCTCGGCCTGGTAGCCGGCCTGCTGGATCTGGCTCTCGCGCACCGCGGCGGCCTTCTTCGCGGCCGAGACCTGCTCGACCTCGGCGGCCTCCTGGTCACGCTGGGCTTCGGCGATCCGGGCAGACGCGGCGATCGCCGCGGCGTGCGGCTTGCCGAGGTTGAGGATGTAGCCGGACTCGTCGTCGATCTCCTGGATCTGCAGCGAGTCCACGATCAGCCCCAGCTTGATCATCTCCGTGGCCGAGGACTGGCGCACCTCGCCGGTGAGCGCGTCCCGGTTGTGGATCATCTCCTCGATGGTCAGCCCGCCCACGATCGAGCGCAGGTGCCCGGAGAAGAGTTCGTGGATCGTGTCGTTCATGCCCTTCTGCTGGTCCAGGAACCGGCGGGCGGCGTTGGCGATCGACGCGAAGTCGTCCCCGACCTTGTAGATCACGACGGCCCGCACGGTGACCGGCAGGCCCTGCTTGGTCACGCAGGAGACCTGCAGGTTGACGCCGCGGGTGTCCAGCGACAGCCGCCGCGCGGTCTGGAAGCCGGGCAGGACGTTCACCCCACGGCCGGTGATGATCTTGAAGCCCAGGCTGTCCGCCGTGTCCGCGCGGTCGACCCGGACGCCGAGCCCGGAGATGATCAGCGCTTCGTTCGGTTCCGCGACCTTGTACAGCAACCGCAGGATCCCGAAGATCACGAACAGCACGACGACGAGCCCACCCGCCGAATACAGCAGGATTTCCACGAGACTCATGGCACCGACCCCCTCGCTCTTTTTCTGTTGTGCGTGTGTTGGTGCCCCTTCTACGCCGTCAGCGGCTCAGGGGTTGCCACCGCTCGACGTAAACCGTCCGCGGGGGTTCGAAGTCGACCACGAGCACCTGGGTGCCGGAGGAGAAGGTCTCGTCCGGGTCGGCCGGATAGGCGTAGAACGCCTCCGTGCCGCCCCGGACGTTCAGCAGCACCTCACCGATGAGGCCGGGGCCGATCGTGCCGGTGACACGGCCACGGCTGCCGATCAATTCCCGAAGCCCTTCAACTTGACCTTCGAGCCCTTCGCCACGAACGAGCCCGGCTGCGGGTCCTGCTCGAAGACGAAGTCGAACCCGCCGCCACCATGGCCGCGGCCGCCGTCGCGGTCGGCCTTCAGCCCGGCCTGCTCGAGGATCTTCTGCGCGTCGCCGAACGACTTGAACCGCACGTCCGGCACCTGGACCGCGTTGTTGACGAAGACGCCGATCCGTTTCGCCTTCGGCTGCGTGTTCGCCGGCGGGTCGGTCCGGGTGACGGCGCCGCCCGGGACGTCCTGCTTGAACTCCTCGCCCGCCTGGAACGGCTCGAAGCCGGCCTGCTGCAGCAGCTGGAACGCCTCGTCCTTGGACCGGCCGGTGACGTCCGGGACCGGCGGCAGCGGGATCGGGCCCTTCGACACGATGATCGTGACCTGGCCGCCGATGGTCAGCTGGCTGCCCGCCGACGGGCTCGTGCGGATGACGGCGCCCTGCGGGACCTCGGGATCGAAGTCGTCGGTCCCGCGGACCGGCGTCAGCTGGGACGCCTTGATCGCCTGCTCGGCGTCGGCGAGCGCGGTGCCCGGCCGGATGTCCGGCACCGTCGGGCGGCCCTTCGACAGCACGACCGACACGGTGGAGTTCGGCGCCAGCCGCGTGCCCTCCGCCGGAGTGGCGCGCAGCACGGTGTTCGACGGGACCGTGTTGTCGAACTCCTGGCTGAACTGCGGGTTCAGCTTCACCGCCCGCAGCGCGTCCCCGGCCGCGGCCTGGTTCAGGCCGGCGAGCTTCGGCACGGTCGCGGTCTTGTCGCCGCCGCCGTCGGTGAGCATGAACGCGAACGCCGTGATCAGCCCGCCGAACAGCAGCACCGCGGCGGCGATCAGGGCGATCCGCTTCCGGTTGTCCTTCGGTTTCTCCGGTTCCGCCTGGCTCCGCCGCCGCGGGACCGGCCGCACCGGCGGCACCGCACCGCCCACGGGCACGCCCGGTGGCGGGGTGCCCGGGTGGCTCAGCGCCTGCGTCGGGTTGGGCCGGTGCACCGGCATCGTCTTCGCGGAGTCCGGCAGCACCTGGGGGATCCGCGGCAGCGTCCGCTCGGTGTCGGCGAGGTCGCCCTGGCCGTGCGAAACCGGGACCGGCACGGTCACCGGCAGCAGCCCCAGCTGCGCGCGCACCGCCGTCAGCTCGGTCAGGAAGTCGCCGGCGTCGGCCGGGCGCAGGTCCGGGTCCCGCCGGGTCGCGCGGGTGATCAGGTCGTCCAGGGCCGGCGGGAGGTCCGGGCGCAGCTCGCTCGGGCGCGGCACGTCGTCGTTCACGTGCCGGTAGGCCACCGAGATCGCCGTGTCGCCGGTGTAGGGCACCCGGCCGGTGAGCATTTCGTAGAGCAGGATCCCGGCCGAGTAGACGTCGCCGCGCGAAGAGGCCGCGCCGGTCGCGACCTGCTCCGGCGACAGGTAGGCGACCGTGCCGAGGATGACGCTCGAGCTCGTCGTGCCCGCGCTCGCCACGGCCCGCACCAGGCCGAAGTCGGCGACCTTCACGACGCCGCCGGTGTGCGGCCCGGCCCGGCCGATCAGCACGTTCTCCGGCTTCACGTCGCGGTGCACCAGCCCCGCCCGGTGCGCGGCGGCCAGCGCCGACAGCACGGGCTCGGCCACGCTCAGCGCCAGCGCGACGTCCAGCGGGCCCTTCTCGTCCAGCAGGTCACGCAGCGTCCCGCCGTCGACCAGCTCCATCACCAGGAACGCCAGCCCCGACTCCGCACCCTGCGGCAGGTCGAACCCCTGGTCGTGCACCGCCACGACGTGCGGGTGGTGCAGCTGCGCCGCGGACTGGGCCTCCCGCACGAACCGGTCCACGAACGACCGGTCGTCCGCGAAGCGCGGGTCCATGATCTTGATCGCGACCGGACGGTCCAGCCGGGTGTCCGTCCCCCGGTAGACGGAAGACATTCCGCCGTGGGCGAGCAGCCGGTCCACCCGGTAGCGCCGCTCCAGAAGCGTGCCGGCCAGGCTGGGGTGGGTGCGTGTCACGAGTATGGATCGTACGGAACCCGACACGGTTGGTGGAGGAGACCTCGCGGGTCACCCGTGCGCACTAGCGGGTGAGGGGACGGAATGTGGCACAGTGTCACCTGTGAGTGGGATTCCTGTCGCCGAAGACATCCTCGACACCGCCATCGCGGTCCTCCCGTTGCAGGCGGTGGCGGACGTCCTCGGGACGTCGAGCAACAAGGTCCGGCAGATGCTGCGCGACGGGCAGCTGATCGCGGTCCGGCGCCGCGGCGAACTGTGCGTGCCCGGCGACTTCTTCGTCAAGGACGGCGTCGTCAAGGGCCTGACCGGGACGATCACCGTGCTCGCCGACTCCGGGTACAGCCGGACGGAGATGCTGCGGTGGCTGTTCACGGCCGACGACACGCTGCCGGGAAGCACCCCGATCAACGCGCTGCGCAGCAACCACGGCACCGAGGTCAAGCGGCGCGCGCAGGCGATGGCGTTCTGACCTGCGCAAACAGGTCACCGCGGCGGCTGCCTGGACGGCCGCGGCGGTGAGCAGCCGACGCCGTCGCTCAGGGCCGCGCAGGTGGGCCGCCCCCATCAGGGGGTAACAGACCGTGACCATCCCGATGCCGGCGCAGGAGACCGTCGCCCGACTCGGCGGCGCGTTGCGCACCAGGACCCTGAAGCTGTCCTTGAGGCTACTGCTCGCCCCGCTGAGCCACCCGCGAACGCGTCGCCGCGTACCGGGCCCAAAAGCCGTGAATGGCACATTGAGGGACTTAGAGTCCCTCAATGTGCCATTCACGGATCAAGCTCAGCTCTGGGTCTTGTCGCGCCAGGCGAGCCACTTCTGGAGGGCGCCCAGGTCGTAGTCCGGGCCGCCCACGCCGACCGTGAACGTCGTGACGCCCAGGTCGAGGAGCTTCGGGCCCAGTTCGTCCGGCTCGCCCTGCACACCGCACGAGCGCTCGATCTCGGCCGGGTCGCGGCCGACGTCCGCGCAGTGCTGGTCGAGGATCTTCACCTTGCGGCCGACGACCTCCGGGTCACCGAAGCCGTGCCAGATGTCGCCGTGCTTCGCGACGAGCTTCAGCGTCTTCTTCTCGCCGCCACCGCCGATGAGCACCGGGATCTTGCGGGTCGGCGCCGGGTTCAGCTTGCCCAGGCGCGACTCGATGCGGGGGAGGGACTCCGCCAGGTCGTCGAGGCGGCCGCCCGCGGTGCCGAACTCGTAGCCGTACTCGTCGTAGTCCTTCTCGAACCAGCCGGAGCCGATGCCGAGGATGAGCCGGCCGCCGGAGATGTGGTCGACCGTGCGGGCCATGTCGGCCAGCAGTTCGGGGTTGCGGTAGCTGTTGCACGTGACGAGCGCGCCGATCTCCACCCGGGACGTCGACTCCGCCCACGCGCCGAGCATCGTCCAGCACTCGAAGTGCTTGCCCTCGGGCTCGCCGTACAGCGGGTAGAAGTGGTCCCAGTTGAAGACGATGTCGGCGCCGAGGTCCTCGGCGGCCGACGCGGTGCGCCGGATGGAGTCGTAGTCGGCGTGCTGCGGCTGGAGCTGCAGGCCGATCCGGATACGTCGTTCGGTCATGATCGCAGCCTACGACCGCCGCGGAACGTCTCGCTCGCCCACATCGTGGCCAAGGGGGGTAGTGCGACTACCAGCCTGCGCCGCTTCGGGACCACCGCCCGCCGCGTCAGGACGTCGTAGTCCAGCGCGACGATCTCGTCGAGGATCCCTTCGTACAGCGTCAACGCCGTCCGCACGCACGGCCGCGATTCGGGGCGCAGCAAGGCCACGCCGGCTTCGGCCCGCCGGTACACCGCCCGCGTCCGCGCCACGAAGTACGCCAGCGCCGCGCGGATCCGCGGGTCGGGGCGGCGCCGCTCCAGCAGCTCCCGCGAGACACCGAACGCGGCCAGTTCCGCGCTCGGCAGGTAGAGCCGCCCGCGGTCGAGGTCCTCGCCGACGTCGCGCAGGAAGTTCGTCAGCTGGAACGCCTCGCCGAGGGCGACCGCGCCCGCTTCGGCCTCGGCGAGCGGCCCGACGGTGCCGAACACCGGCAGCATCTGCAGCCCGATCACCGCGGCCGAGCCGTACATGTACTCGCCCAGCTCCGCGAACGTCGTGTACTCGACGGGCTTGAGGTCCGCCCGCATCGACTTCAGGAACGCGTCGAACAGCTCCCGCGAGAGGCCGTACCGGCGCACCGTGTCCGACAGCGCCACCAGCACCGGATCGTCCGGGGTCCCGCCGTCGAAGACGACGTCGACCATGGCCGCGACGCGGTCCAGCTCGACCGCCGGCTCGCTGCCCGGCGACGGGTTGTCGACCAGTTCGTCGGCCATCCGCGCGAACCCGTACAGCGTGTGCGCGGCCGGCCGCGCCCGGGCCGGCAGCAGCCGCGTGGCCAGGAAGAACGTGCGCCCGTAGTGCGCGTTGATGCGGCGGCACCGGGTGTAGGCGGCGCGCAGGGCAGGTTCGGTGATGCCCGCGGCGTCGAGTTCGTTCACCGGCCGGTGATCCTTTCCGCTGCCAGTCGTCCGGAGATGAGCACCGGCGGGATGCCGACACCCGGGGTCGTGCCGCAGCCGGCCAGCACCGCGTTGCCCGCCACGCGCACCAGGTTCGCCGGCCGGAAGGGACCGGTCTGCGCAAACGTGTGCGCCAGCGAGAACGGCGTCCCGGCCGTCAGCCCGCGCACCGCCCAGTCCGCCGGGGTGATCGTCTCGTCGACGGTGAACTCGTCGCCGAAGCCGGTCAGCCCGCGTGCCTCCAGCGTGCGAAGCAGCTCTTCGCGGTACGGCCCGCGAACGCGGGCCCAGTCGATCGGCCCGCGACGCAGGTTGGGGGCGGGCGCGAGCACCGAGACGATCTCGCCACCCCGGCCGGCCAGCCCCGGGTCCGTCGCCGTCGGCCGCGTGACCAGCAGCGACGGGTCGCTCATGAGCTTCCCTTCGCGGATGATCTCCGCGAACGTCCGCTCCCAGGCATCGCCGAAGAAGATCGTGTGGTGCCCGAGGTCCCACGCTTTCGTGGTGCGGCCGTGCAGGACCACGGCGGACGGCGAGTAGCGCAGCGGTACCGGTCGCCGGGGCTTCGCCCCGAGGAGGCGGTACGCGGCACCCAGCTCGGTGGCCAGCACGACGGCGTCGCACGCGATGCGTTCGCCCGAGCGCGTGCGGACCGCGCGCACCCGCTGGTCGACCCGCTCCAGCCAGGCGGCTTCGGTGCCGAAGCGCACGTCCGCGCCCGCCCGTGCGGCGGCACCGGTCATCGCCCGGCCGATCTCGCCCATCCCGCCTTCGGGGTAGTAGACGCCGCCGACGGTGTCCATGTAGGCGATGACGCCGTACGCGCCGATCGCCCGGGCCGGGTCGAGACCCGCGTAGAGCGCTTGGAAGGTGAAGAGCCGCCGGACGCGCTCGTCGAGCAGGTAGCGGCCGACGCGCGGGCCGAGCCGGCCGAACCCGCCCAGCGCGGCGAGCTTCGCCAGCTCGGGGCGGGCGAGGTCGAGCGGCGAGTCGAAGTTCGCCGCCAGGAAGTGGTCCTTCTGCACGGTGTACAGCTCGGTCAGCCAGCGCCGCAGCGCCCGGTAGCCGGCCGCTTCGCGGGCACCGGCGAAGGCGCGGATCTCGGTCTCCATCGCTTCGCCGTCGGTGTGCAGCGCCAGCGTGGAGCCGTCGGCGAACCGCGCCCGGTACGCCGGGTCGAGCCTCGTCAGGCGCAGGTTCTTCGCCAGGGACTCGCCGACCGCGGCGAACGCCTCCGCCAGCAGTTCCGGCATGGTGAGCACGCTCGCGCCGGTGTCCACGGCGTTGCCGTCGAAGCTCCGCTGCCCGGCCCGCCCGCCCGGGACGTCCGCCTGCTCCAGCAGCGTGACCTGCCGTCCCGCGCCGAGCAGGTGCAGGGTCGCCGAAAGCCCGGCCAGCCCGGCCCCGATCACGACGACGTGGTCGGCGGCCCCGGCGGACCTCCTGATCGTCCGCACGTCAGTACGTCCGCTGGGTGGCCTTGACGACGAGCCCGGTCAGTGCCTCGGGCGCCGGCTCGGCCAGGTGCGCGCGCTCGAGGGCGGCCATCGCCGCCGTCGTCAGCTCGTCGATCCGCCGCTCGACCGCCTCGACCGCGCCGACCTGCTGCAAGGCCATCCGGACGGTCTCGACACCCTCGTCGGACAGGGCCGCGTCGCCGATCGCGTCCGCGATCACGGTGGCCGCGGCCCGCTCGCCCTTTTCCGCGGCGAGCCGCAGGCCGAGCGCGACCAGCAGGGTGCGCTTGCCTTCCCGCAGGTCGTCGCCGGCGGGCTTGCCGGTCACCGACGGGTCGCCGAACACGCCCAGCAGGTCGTCGCGCAGCTGGAAGGCGACGCCCACTTCGCCGCCGAACTCCAGCAGCGTGGCGATCAGCTCGGGGGAGGCGCCGCCGAGCGCGGCGCCCAGGTGCAGCGGCCGCTGCACGGTGTAGGCGGCCGTCTTCAGCTTGTCGATCTTGAGCGCGGCCTCGACGGAGGCGTCCCCGGTCGCCTGCGTCCGGACGTCGAGGTACTGCCCGGCCAGTACCTCGGTGCGCATCGCGCGCCAGGCCGGGCGCGCGGCGGCGAGCGTCCCGGCCGGCAGCGGGGCGTCGGCGAACATGTCGTCCGCCCAGGCCAGCGCCAGGTCGCCGACCAGCACGGCGGTGGCCAGGCCGAACGTCGCCGGCGAACCGAGCCAGCCCCGGTCCGCGTGCAGCTTCGCGCCCGCGATGTGCACGGTCGGGAAGCCGCGGCGGGAGTCGGAGGAGTCGATCAGGTCGTCGTGGATCAGCGCGCACGCCTGGATCAGCTCGAGGCTGGACACCGCCTGCAGGACACCTTCGGCGTCCGGGCCCGCCGGGTCGCCGCCCGCGCCGCGCCAGCCCCACCACGCGAACGTCGGGCGCAACCGCTTGCCGCCGTTCAGCACGAACCCGCTCAGCGCGTCGATCCCGGCGGCCACGGTCGGCTCGGTCCCGAGGATTTCGGCGCTCGCCCGGCCGAGGAATCCGGCCAGCGCGCGCTCGACGTGGGCGGGCAGGTCGGCGTCGGGAACGGGCGCACTCATGGTCGTAATACTCGCCGAACCCGCGGGCGCCCGGGCCGCCGGGGCACCCGGATGTGGCGAATCAGACTCCCGCCGCGGCCGCCCAGAACGGCCCGGTCAGGCCCGTTTCGGCGAAGTAGGCGGCCGCGCTGCCCGGCTCGCGCCGCCGGTAACCGCGTTCGAGCCTGCCCTCGTACCAGCCGCGCGCGAGCCGCCAGAGCGTGACGAGGTCCAGCACGGACCCCTTGGCCTGCCCGGTTTCCGCCAGCCAGGCGTCCACACAGGACTCGCAGCAGAAGAGCCGCTGGTTCCCGCACGTGTGCAGCACGTCGTCCCACATCCGCGCGGCGGCCACGAGGAAGTGCGCCACCTGGGTGCCCTCGGGCGGCTCGGTCCGGTTCACCACCAGCGCGTGCGGCTGCCCGCACCCGGGACAGCGGGTCGCGACGAGCACCTCCGGCTCGCCGTCGACCAGGTGGGGGATGGCGAACGAGTCCCACGCGCAGCCGCCCCACCACAGCGTGTGCGAGCCCATCACGGAGAAGCCGAGCGACTTCGCGGCGAACGGGTGCGCCAGCACGACGTGCTCGCACTCGTCGAGGACCAGGTGGTGGGCGTCGGCCAGGCGGTGCAGCGCCTGCTTGGCGACGGCGAGCGACCCGCCCGCCGCGTCGGCCAGCTCCGGGGCGCTCGGCGCGCGGCCGTGGGCGGCGAAGGCGCGAAAGACCGCGAGGCGCACGTCCTCGTCCCAGCTCGCGTCGTCCCTCATCGCTCACTCCCGTACCCAGTTTAGGCCCCGGCACCCTTAACATGCGTTTATGACGTCGGTGATCGAGCGGTTGAGCGGAGACGGGCCGAAGTTCTCCATCGAGTTCTTCCCACCCCGGGACACGGCGGACGAGGCCGTCCTGTGGAAGGCCGTCCGGGAGCTCGAGCCGTACGACCCGGCCTACATGTCCATCACCTACGGCGCCGGCGGCTCCAGCCGCGACGGCACGATCCGCAGCATCGCCCGCGTCGCGACCGAGACGACGCTGGTGCCGATGGCGCACCTGACCGCGGTCAACCACTCCGTCGCCGAGCTGCGCAACGTGATCGGCTGGTACGCCTCGGTCGGCGTCCGCAACATCCTCGCGCTGCGCGGCGACCCGCCGGGCGACGTCTACGGCGAATGGGTCCCGCACCCGGAGGGCCTGACCTACGCCGAAGAGCTGGTGCAGCTGGTGCGCGAGCTGGGCGACTTCTGCGTCGGCGTGTCGGCGTACACCTACGGCCACCCGCGCTCGCCGGACCTGGAGACCGACACGAAGTACCTGGTCCGCAAGCTGCGGGCGGGCGCGGACTTCGCGATCGCCCAGCTGTTCCACGACGCCGAGGACTTCCTGCGGCTGCGCGACCGGGTCGCCGCGACCGGCTGCGACATCCCGGTGCTGCCCGGTGTGATGCCGCTGACGACGATGCGGACCCTGCAGACGACGATCAAGCTGTCCGGCGCGCCGGCCCCGCGGAAGCTGCTCGACCGGCTCGAGCCGCTGGCCGACGACCCCAAGGCGTTCCGCGCCGCGGGCATCGACGTCACCACCGAGCTGTGCGAGAGGCTGATCGGCGAGGGCGTGCCGAGCCTGCACTTCTACACGTTCAACCGGTCGAAGGCGACGCGCGAGGTGATCGCCCGGCTGGGCCTCGTCCCAGCCCGTGCTTAAGTACGTACCACTGGCTACCGGTGGCCCGGTAGCGTGCGGCGCATGGCTTCTACTGCTTCCGAGGGCGTGCACGGGATCTGCGACCGCTACGTCGACGACTACGCGGCCGCGGACCCCGTCGCGGCGACCGCGCAGGGCATCGCCGGGCACGACCACCGGCTGACCGACTACTCGGCGGCCGGGTTCGCCGAGCGCGCCGGGCTGGCCGCGCGGGCGCACGCCGCCGTCACCGCCGCCGAACCGCGGGACGCCGCCGAACGCGCCGCCAAGGCCGTGTTCACCGAGCGCGTCGGCCTGGAGCTGGAGATCCACGAGGCCGGCCTCGACGTCGCGAGCCTGAACGTCATCGCCAGCCCTGTGCAGGAGCTGCGGATGGTGTTCGACCTGATGCCGCTCGAGACCGAGCACGACTGGTCGGTCGTCGCGACCCGGCTCGGCGAGGTGCCGAAAGCACTGGCCGGCGTCCGCAGCGGCCTGCTTTCGGCGGCCGACGCGGGACGCGTCGCGGCGCTGCGTCAGGTCGCGAAGGTGGCGGAGCAGTGCGAGACGTGGGCAGGCCTGAAGGAGGAGACGGGGTTCTTCACCGGGCTCGTCGGCGGCGCGTCTTCTCAGGGCGAAGCGCTGAAGTCGGACCTCGCGCACGGTGCTCGCGCCGCTGACGAGGCGTACGCGGAGTTCGCCGGGTTCCTGCGTGCCGAGCTGGCACCGAAGGCCCCGGTCAAGGACGCCGTCGGCGAGGACGTCTACCGCCTGTGGTCGCGGTACTTCGTCGGCGCCACGCTGGACCTGCGCGAGGCCTACGAATGGGGCTGGGCGGAGTTCGCCCGGATCGAGGAGGAGATGCGCGCCGTCGCGAACCGCGTCAAGGCGGGCGCGACCCCCGCGGAAGCCGCGGCGGTGCTGGACGCCGACCCGCGCTACCGCGTCCGCGGCCGCGCCGAGTTCGAGGCGTGGATGCAGCGCCTGTCCGACCAGGCGCTGGAGTCGTTGCGCGGCAAGCACTTCGACATCTCCGACCGCGTGATGGCCCTGGAGTGCAAGATCGCCCCGCCGGGCGGCGGCGTCGGCGCGTACTACACGGGCCCGAGCGAGGACTTCAGCCGTCCGGGCCGGATGTGGTGGTCCCTGCCCGCAGGCCGCGACGAGTTCGTCACGTGGCGCGAGACGAGCACCGTCTACCACGAAGGAGCCCCGGGCCACCACCTCCAGATCGCGACGGCGGTGGACCAGTCGGACGGGCTGAACAAGTACCAGCGGATGATGGCGTTCACGTCGGGCCACGCGGAGGGCTGGGCCCTGTACGCGGAGCGCCTGATGCAGGAACTGGGCTACCTCGCGGACGACGGCGACCTGCTGGGCATGCTTTCGGAGCAGCTGTTCCGCGCGGCCCGGGTGATCGTCGACCTGGGCATGCACCTGGAGCTTGCGATCCCGTCCGGGACCGGCTTCCACGAGGGCGAGCGCTGGACGCCGGAGCTGGGCCTGGAGTTCGTGCTGAGCCGCACGATCACGGACCCGGCCCACGTCCACGACGAGATCGACCGCTACCTGGGCTGGCCGGGCCAGGCCCCGGCGTACAAGATCGGCGAGCGCCTCTGGCTGGCGGCGCGCGCGGAGGCCCAGGTTCGGGCCGGGAAGTCGTTCGACATCAAGCACTTCCACACGGAGGCGCTGAAGCTGGGCGGCATGGGGCTGGACACGCTGCGGGAACAGCTTTCCCAGCTGGACTGAGGTGTGGGCCGGGGCCTCGCCGCCGGAGGCCGGCCCCCACCCTCCCCGGCAGGGCTCTCGCCGGAGTGCGTGGCGGTTCGCCGCTGCGATGTCGTGAACGACTCGTTCATCTCGTCCGACGACAGGAAAGAGTCGTTCATGTCGTTTGGCGAGTGCTCCGGAGCGCAGTTGTCCACAACCCGGCGGGCCTGGGGAAAACCCGTCGCGTCCACCCGCTCTGACCGCTAGGTTTCCTCTCGTGCACCGGATCTTCCTCGTCACCCCACCGCCTCGCGCCTGAGCGGGGTGGTCCCTAGCCGCGTGGTCTTCAAGGCCCGCGGCTGATTTGTCTTGCGCACCGCCCCGCGTCGTCGAACTCCCTTTTCCTTCGACGCAGGAGCGTTCTTCCGATGTCCATCGCCACACCCACGCGCGCCCGTTCGTCGGCCGCGCTCGTTCTCGCCGGTGTCCTGTGGGGCACCGGCGGTCTCGCCGGCTCGCTGCTCGGCGACCTCGCCGGCCTTCACCCGCTCGCCGTCGCCGCTTACCGGCTGCTCGTCGGCGGCGCCGCGGCGACCCTCTTCGTCCTCCTCAAAGGCGTCACCCTCCCGCGCACGGCAGAAGCGGCGAAGCGCATCATCGCCGTCGGCGGGCTGTTCGCCCTGTTCCAGGCGAGCTACTTCGCCGCCGTCGCGCTGAGCTCGGTGAGCGTCGCGACCATGACCACCATCGGGGCCGCGCCTGTCGTGGTCACCCTCGCCGGGCGGCGGAAACCGCACCGCTGGACGCTGGTCTCGCTGGCCGGCACCCTCGCCGGCCTGGTGTTGCTCCGCTGGTCACCGGGCGAAGCGACCTCCCTCGCCGGGCTCGGCTTCGCGCTGCTCGCGGCGGCCGGCTTCGCCACCCTCACCTTGCTCACCGCCAAGCCGGTCGAGGGCCTGGAACCGCTGTCCACGACGGCGTTCGGCTGCCTGGCCGGTGGCCTGCTGCTCACCCCCGTGGCGAGCTGGTCCGGCATGGCGCTGCCGCTGCACGCGGACGTCCTCCTCGTGACGTGCTACCTCGGCGCGGTGCCGACCGCGCTCGCCTACGCCGCGTACCTGCGTGGCCTGACCAACGCGCACCCGCTCCTGGGCGCGCTGGCGGCGGTGCTCGAGCCGCTGACGGCGGCGATGCTGTCCGCGGTCCTGTTCGGCGAGCGGCTGAGCGTCACGGCGTGGTGCGGCGCCGCCGTGCTGGTCGCGGCGCTCGTGGTCGGCTACTGGCGCCCGGAGCCGCGCTGAAGGTTCAGCGCGGTTCGAGGGGCAGTGCGCGCCCCAGGATCGCGAACGGCCGCGGGTCGCCGGCGAAGTGGTAGTCGCGCAGGACGTCGACGAACCCGGTGCGGCGGTAGAGCTTCCACGCCCGGCTGGTGCCCTCGGGCGTCGAGAGCAGCACGTTCGCGCTCGGCACGCCATTGAGCAGGCCCCGCAGCAGGTCCTCGCCGATCTGGTGGCCCTGGTTCTCGGGCCGGACGTGGATCTCGGTCAGCTCGAAGTAGTCCGACAGCCAGCGGTCGGCCTCGGCGGGCCCGGACCGGCGGCTCAGGCCGTGGCGCACCTGCTCGTGCCACCACTGCCCGGCCCGCCCGCGGTACCCGTAGGCGACACCGAGCAGGACGTCGTCGGCGTCGAGGGCGGCCATGCAGCGCCAGCCCTCACGCAGCGCGTGGGTGAGCCACATCGGCGCGCGCTGCTCGGCGGTGCCGGCCGGGTACCGCATCGCCCGGACGTAGATGTCGAGCGCTTCGGGCAGGCGTGCGCGGAACTCGTCCGACGAGAGCTGGACGTAGCGGGAGTAGCCGGCGGGCATCGCGGTCACGGCTGTCCATCCTCCTCCGCGCCGCCGAGCGCGCCGGGGGTGCCCCCGGTCAAGGCCACCAGCCCGGCGAAGGTGGTGGGGTAGACGGTCTTCGGATGCCCGGCGGCGGCCCAGACGATGTCGTGGTCCCGCAGCGCGGTGTCGACGAGCGTCGGCAACGGCCGCGGGTGCCCGGTGGGGGCGACCCCGCCGATCGGCTGGCCGGTGTGCGTCCGGACGAAGTCGGCGTCGGCCTTGCCGATCTCGGCGCCGGCCAGCCGGGCGAGGGTGGCCGGGTCGGCGCGGTGGGCGCCGGAGGTCAGCGCGAGGAGCGCGTTTTTGTCGGACCCCAAGCGGAAGATGAGGCTGTTGGCGATGGCCCCCACGGGCACGCCGAGCGCTTCGGCCGCCTGAGCGGCGGTCCGGACCTCGGCGGGCAGCACGCGGATGCCTTCGGCGGCGGCGTGCTGCCCGGCTTCGGCCAGCGCGGCCGCCACCTTGGCGACGGCGGGGTGGTCCAGCGAACTCATGAACCTATGAGATCACGCCACCGACCTGGTGTCCCGCACCACGTCCGGGATCGCCCGGTGGGGTTGAGCGGACGCCGGGTCGGGGGTTACTCTGGAAATTGTTCGAACAGGCGTTCGACATCGGTGAGCGCGCACCGGTCAGGTGCCCGGTACCGGGACGGGGGAAGCGTCTCGGCACCGGGCCCCCGATCGGGCTCACCCCGCGCAGGAGGAGGGTCGCCATGTCCGTCAAGGTCGTGTCCCCCACGGATCCGGGGCAGCCACAGCTGCCCATGTCGCTGCGCCCGCCGGTGACCCCGGCGGCGGCCGGAACCCACCACGTCCGCCCCCGGCGGCACTCGCCGGCCTCGGCTCCGGTGGTGGATTCGCGGCAGCCCGAGCTGCCGATGCCGCCGTGCCGTTCCGCTGCCGAGCTGGAGTCTGACCAGCCTCAGCCGCCGATGTCGCCGCGCTCGTCCGCCGCCGAGACAGTGTCCGGCCAGCCCCAGCTGCCGCCGCGTCCGCCGGCCGCCGGCACCGAGCCTGACCAGTCCCTGCTCCCCATGGCCGTGCGCCCGCCCGCTCCGCCGGTGGCGGCCGGCCTGCTCGCGCAGGCGCGGCGCGGGCTCGCCGAGGCCGAGTGGGAGACCGATCCCGCGGAACGGTTCATCGGCGCCTACCTCGCCGCGCTGCGCGGTGCCGCCGCCGTGCTCGCCGCCCGTGGGCGTCCGCACCGGGGCCGGGCGCGGCCGGCCAGCACCTGGGTCCTGCTCGACTCCGTCGCGCCCGAACTGCGGGAGTGGTCCGCCTTCTTCGCGGGCAACTCGGCCACACGCGCCGCCGCGCAGGCCGGGATCACCGGGAAGGTCACCGCCGAGTCGGCCGCGGGGCTGGTGCGGGCCGCCACGCCGTTCCTGGAGCTGGTCCGCCGCCTGGTGCACGGCCTGCCGATCACTGGGGAAGCCCATGTCGCGTGAGCACGGCCTGGTCGACTCCGGGCGGCTGCTCACGGCGTTGGGGATCGAAGGCCGGGTGCTGGCCGAGGCCGTGCACGCGGCGCCGGTCGAGGCCCCGGTGCCGGCCTGCCCCGGCTGGTCGCTCGGCGAGGTGGCCCGGCACGTCGGAAGCCTCTACCGGGTGGTCCGGCGCCGGCTGGCGGACGGCCGGAGCCCCGAAGACTGGCAGCGCGACCCCGAACCGGGCCAGAGCCTGCGGGAGTTCCTGGAGACGGGCCTCGCCGAGCTGCTCGACGAACTGGCCGCGCACGACCCGGAGGAGCGCGCGGACACCTGGTGGCCGGCGGACCCGACGTACGGGTTCTGGCGGCGGCGCATGCTGCACGAGACGCTCGTCCACCGCGTCGACGTCGAGCAGGCCGCGGGCGCGGAATCGCGCGGGGTGCCCGAAGACCTCGCGCTCGACGGCATCGACGAAGCGCTGACCCTGTGGTTCGGGCAGAAGCTGCCGATGCTCGGGCTGACCGGCACGAAAGCGGGCTCGGTCGGCGTGCGGGCCGGCGCGCACAGCTGGATCGCGCGGGCCGGACCGGAGACCACGGAAGCGTGGCGCTGTTCGGCCGAGGAGGCCGAGAACGCCGACGACGTCGTCACGGCGAAACCCGCGCAGATCTACCTGTGGCTCTGGGGCCGCGCGTCCCTGACCTCGGTGGCCGTGCGGGGAGTGCACGACCAGGCGGCCCAGCTCTGGGCGCTGCTGCGGCTCGCGACCCGATGACCCGGCCGGTGGGGAAGCCGAACCGGAACTGTCGGGGGTGGCTGTCGGGAATAACAGCTAGCCTGCGGCGCATGAGCACGCGCTTGGTGAATGTCGTGATCGACTCGGCGCGGCCGAGGGTCCTGGCGGACTTCTGGGCCGCGCTGCTCGGCTGGCACGTCGCCGTCGAGGAATCCGGCGAGGTCGACGTCCGCGCCCCGGAGACCGACGGCTGGGACCTCGATCTCGTCTTCGTGCCGGTTCCGGAACCCAAGGAGGTCAAAAACCGGATCCACCTGGACCTGGCGAGCACGGCTCCCGCGCACCAGGCCGAGCTGGTGGCGCGCGCCCTGGAGCTGGGCGGCCGCCAGGTCGACCTCGGGCAGGGCGCGGTGCCGTGGGTGGTGCTGGCGGACCCGGAGGGGAACGAGTTCTGTGTGCTCGAGCCCCGCGACCGGTACGCGGAGACGGGGGCGGTGGCCTCGATCGTGGTCGACGCCCACGACCCCGCGCTCCTGGCGGACTTCTGGGCGCGGGTCACGGGCCGGCCGGTCGAGGTCCGCGAGGGTGAGGTGCTGGTGGGCCTGCGCGCGCCCTCGGGCCGCGGGCCGTGGCTGGAGTTCCTCCGCAACGACGACGTCAAGCGCGTCAAGAACCGCGTGCACCTCGACGTCGCGCCGCCGGCGGGTGCCGACCACGCCGCGGCGGTGGCGGAGGTCATCGCGGCCGGCGCGGCGCCGGCGGACCTGGACGGTCCCGCGCTTCCGTGGCGTGTACTGACGGACCCGGAAGGCAACGAGTTCTGCGTGCTGACCCCGCGCTGACCTAGGGCGCCGAAGCGCTGAGCAGCTGGGCGAGGTCGACCTGCCGGTGCGCGTCCGGTGGGGTGCCGAGGACACGTGGATCCCGCCGGCCATCGGCGAGCGGCTCGCCGCGGGCATCCGGGGCGCGACCTTCACCCCGGTCGCCGGTGCGGGCCACCTCGTCCAGCTGGACGACCCGGTCGCGCCGGCCACCGAGCTGCGGTCGTGGCTGAGTGTTTCGCCGGGGTTGCCGGAGCGCGTCGAACGCTGACCTGCGCGAAACATCGGCGCCCTGGAGCGGCAACAACCGCGGGGCACCGTGGAGGCATGGAGACCTCCAGAGCGTTGCCCCAGCCCGGCCGGACGGCCGCCGTCGAGGAGCCCGCCACCCCGTCGGCGTGGCGGGTGCGGATCCGGATGCACGATCACCCGGGCACGCTGGCCCGCATCGCCATCCGGCTCGCCGACCTCGAGTGCAACATCCTCGGCCTGAGCGTGCTGCCGGTGCCCGGCGGGGTGCTCGACGAGATCGTGCTGCGCCCCGCGACCGGCCTGCCCCGGCGGCACCTGGCCGAGGCCATCCGCGCCGAGGGCTGCGAATGCACCGCGATCATCGACGCGGACGTCCACGAGCTGGTCGACCCGTCTTCGTCGACGCTGCTGGCGGCCCGCCGGGCGGTCGACGACCCGGCTCGCCTCGCCGACGTGCTGAAGGACGTCCTCGGCGCGGACGTCGTCACGCTCGTCCCGGCCGCCGAAGCGAACCCGGCCCGCACCGAGAGCGGGCACCGGGCGGTGTTCGAGCTGGGCTCCGGCAGCGCACTGGTGGCGCGCCGCCAGTGGGCGCCGTTCGTGCAGCTGGAGCTGACTCGCGCCGAAGCGCTGGTGGTGCTGCTCACCGCGGCGGCGCGGAACGTCGCCGGCCCGGTGGTCCTCGACCGTCCGGACGGCGCGGCGATCGTCCTGCGCAAGGGCGTTCCCGGCGACGCCGACGCGGTGTCCGAGCTGCACCGCCGCTGCTCGATGGCGACGCTCTTCCAGCGCTACCACACCGGCGTGCGGACGATGCCACGCCGACGGCTGCACCGGTTGCTGGTGCCACCGCGCGGCACGAGCGTCCTCGCCGTGTTCGGCCGCGAGGTGATCGGTCTGGGACAGCTGATCCCGTTGATGTCGGGCGGCGCCGAGATCTCGCTCCTGGTGGAGGACGCGTGGCAGCGGCAGGGAATCGGCACGGCGTTGCTGGCGCGGCTCGCGGTCCTCGCGGAGGCTCAGGGCATCACGGAGCTGACGGCGAACGCCCTCGCGGGCGACGACGCGCTGCCCCGCACCGCGGCCCGCGCCGGCCTGCGCACGGAACGCGCGGTCGACGATGGTGCCAAGCTGCGCTTGTTCCTGCCCGCCTGAGCGAGGATCAGCGCTTCCAGAACCAGTCTTTGTCCCGCGCTTCACGCAGGGCGGACTTCTTGCGCTCGGCGGTGAGCCGGTCGAGGTAGAGAATGCCGTCGAGGTGGTCGGTTTCGTGCTGCAGGCACTGCGCCAGCACGTCCTCGCCTTCGACCTCGATCGGTTTGTTGTGGACGTCGACGCCCCGCACCTTCGCGTGCTTCGCCCGCTTCGTGGGGAACCACAGCTCCGGCACCGACAGGCAGCCCTCGCCGATCTCGTGCGTCTCTTCGGACAGCTCGACGAGCTCGGGGTTGACGACGTACCCGGTGAGCCCGGCCACGTCGTAGCTGAAAACGCGAAGCCCCACCCCGATCTGCGGCGCGGCCAGCCCCGCGCGCCCGGCCGGTTTCACCGAGTCGAGCAGGTCCCGCACGAGCGCCTCGAGCTTCTCGTCGAACACGGTGACCGGGTCGCAGACGGACTTGAGGATCGGGTCCCCGAAATAGCGCAGTTCGCGCATCGCCATGAGCAGAACATCCTTCGTGCGGTGTCGGACTGGCAGCTTAGGCCAGGCCGGAAAGCCCCCGTCGGTGAATCGGCAACCCGCCGGACCAGCAGGCCCGGCCGAACGGCCCGCGAAGCGGCGTGCCGTCGCGGCAGGAAGCCGGCCGGGCGCTCAGGCACGCAGGCGCAGGCCGGACGGCGTCGCCCGGAAACCCGCCTCCCGCAGTACTTCCGCCAGCTCCGAGGTCAGCGCCTGCTCGCCGTCCGCGCGCTGGACGGCCAGCTGGCCCAGCCAGCCCTCCCGGACTGCCGCCGACAACGCCTGGGCCGCCTCCGACAGGGGTTGCCGCTCCTCCGTGAAGCTCAGCAGGGACCGGCCTCCTCGCTCGACGTAGAGCGCCGGCACGCCGTCGACCAGCACCGCCAGGGCGCCGGCCTTGCGGGCGGGACGGTGCTTCGTGTCGCCTGTCGCCGCCGGCCAGGGGAGGGCCGCGCCGTAGGGCTGGGCCGGGTCCGCCGCGGCCAGCACCACCGCGCGGCCGGGCGCCGGACGGCCGGGGCCGGACAGCGCGCGCAGCCGGTCCACCGCGCCCTTCGCCGCGAACTGCGCCGCGCCGAGCCCCTCGACGACGTAGCCGCGGATCACCTGGCCGGTGTCCTCCATACCGCGGAGCACCTTGTAGATCCCGGAGAACCCGCCGGTGACGCGTTCGGTGTCGAGCGCACCGCGGGTCAGGACGCCGTGGCGCTCCAGGAACGCCTCGGTCCGCGCGTGGGCCCGCCGGGTCGCGTCGGTCTCCCGGGCCGGCGTCAGCGCCCACCGCCCGGCGACGGTCGGCGGCCCGGACCGCGACGGCATCTGCGGCCGCCCCGCCCGCAGCCGTGCGTACCGGCCGCGGGGCGCCTGCCGGCGGGGCTTGTGCGCGCCGCGCCCGGCGACCTGGGCCCGCAGCGGCCCCAGGGTGTCGCCCGTGACCAGCCCGGCCCACACCAGGTCCCACAGCGCGGCCACGACTTCGGCGTCGTCCGGCGCCTTGTCCACCAGGACGGTCGCGCGGTCCACCAGCTGCCGGAAGAACAGCGCACCACCCTCCAAAGTGGACACGATCGCCTCGTGCAGCGGGCCGGTCGGGATGTCCTCGACGACTTCGGGCAGCAGCAGGTCGGCGACGTCCGTGGGGGCGAGGGCGATCCAGCCGTCCCCGCCGGACAGCGCGCCGCAGCCCGCCCACGTGACCTCGCCCGCGGTCGTCAGCTCGTCCAGCAGCGCAGGGGAGTAGCCCGGCAGCCGCCCGGGCAGGATCAGCGACTCCACCGCGCTCGCCGGCAGCGGTGCCCCGGCCAGCTGCTCGACGACCGACAGCACGTCGTCCGCCGTCGGTGCCACCCGGACGCGCCCGCCGAACCCGTGCCACGCCGGCAAGAACCGGCCCAGTGCCGCCGGCTCGACCGGCTCCACCTCGGCGCGCAGCTTCGCCAGCGACGCCCGCCGCAGCCTTCGCAGCACCGCCGAGTCGCAGTACTCGACGCCCACCCCGTGGGTGTCCGGATGCCCGACCGGGCTCAGCTCGCCGCGGACCAGGCGGCCTTCCCCGGTCATCCGGTCGAGGAGCCCGGTGACGACCGCCGTGCCCAGCCCGAACCGGGCGGCCGCGTCCGCCGCCGCGAACGGCCCCCGGCTCCGGGCGTACCGCGACAGCAGGTCCCCGAGCGGGTCCGCGACCGGTTCGGTGAACGCCTCGGGCACGCCCACCGGCAGCGCGGTGCCGAGCGCGTCCCGTACCCGTCCGGCGTCCTCGATGGCCAGGAACCGTTCCGTGCCGCCGATCCGCACCCGGATCGCCCGCCGCGCCGCTTCCAGCTCGGTCAGCCACTCCGGCCGGATCCCGCGTGCCCCGGCTTCCTCGACGGTCAGGTCCCCGAGGAACCGCAGCAGGTCGGCGGCGTCCTCGGCCGACCGCGCGTGCCGGTCGGGCTCGAGCCGCTGCAGCGACCGCTCCACCTCCCGGACGGCTTCCGGGTCGAGCAGCTCGCGGATCGCCTCGGTGCCGAGCAGTTCGGCCAGCAGCGCCGAATCCAGCGACAGTGCCGCCGCCCGCCGCTCGGCCAGCGGCGCGTCGGTCTCGTACAGGAACATCCCGACGTACCCGAAGAGCAGGCTGCGCGCGAACGGCGACGCGGCCGGTGTCTCGACCTCCACCAGCCGGACCTTGCGGGCACGGACGTCGGCCATCAGCTCGCGCAGGCCGCCCACGTCGTAGACGTCCTGCAGGACCTCCCGCATCGCCTCCAGCACGACCGGGAACCGTTCGTACTTCGCCGCCACCGACAGCAGCTGCGACGCGCGCTGCCGTTGCTGCCACAGCGGGGTGCGGCGCCGCGGGTCCCGTCGCGGCAGCAGCAGCGACCGCGCCGCGCACTCGCGGAACCGCGCCGCGAACACGGCCGAGCCGCCCACCTCGGCGACGATCAGCTGCTCGACCTCTTCGGGATCGAGCAGCACGTCGTCCGCGCCGATGGTGATGTCGGCGCCTTCGGCGTCCAGTGCGTCCGGCAGCCGCAGGACGATGCCGTCGTCGGAGTGCGCCACCTGCGCGTCGACCCCGCGGTTTTCGCGCAGCCGCGCGGCGATCGCCAGCGCCCACGGCGCGTTCACCTGCGCGCCGAACGGCGAGTGCAGGATGATCCGCCAGTCGCCGAGCTCGTCGCGGTAGCGCTCCAGCAGGATCGTCCGGTCGTTCGGCACGTGCCGGGTGGCGGACTTCTGCTCGGCCAGGTAGGTGAGGAGGTTGTCGCACGCCCGCTCGTCCAGCCCCGCCGCCTCGGCCCGCTCGCGGGCTTTCGCATCGTCCGATGTGGACAGTTCGCGGACGAACTTCCCCAGCGCCCGGCCGAGTTCCAGCGGACGGCCCGGCGCGTCACCCTTCCAGAACGGCATCCGCGCCGGCTCGCCCGGCGCGGGCACCACGATGACGCGGTCGTGCGTGATGTCGGTGATCCGCCACGACGACGTGCCCAGCAGGATGGTGTCGCCGACGCGGGACTCGTACACCATCTCTTCGTCGAACTCGCCGACGCGCGAGCCGGGCTTGTCGTCCGAGCCCGGGGTCATCACGGTGAACAGGCCGCGGTCCGGGATCGTGCCGCCCGAGGTCACCGCCAGGCGCTGCGCGCCCGGCCGCCCGCGCAGCTCGCCGCTGATGCGGTCCCAGGTGATCCGCGCCCGCAGCTCGCCGAACTCCTCGCTCGGGTACCGGCCCGCGAGCATGTCGAGCACCGCGTGCAACGCGTCGTCCGGCAGCGCGGCGAACGGGGCCGCGCGCCGCACCAGCGACGCCAGGTCCGGCACCGTCCACGGTTCGAGCGCGACCATGGCCACGACGTGCTGTGCCAGGACGTCCAGCGGGTTGCGCGGGTAGCGCACCGCCTCGATCGCGCCGGTCGCCATCCGCTCCGCGACCACCGCGCAGGAGACGAGGTCACCGCGGAACTTGGGGAACATCACCCCGGTCGACACCGCGCCGACCTGGTGCCCGGCCCGGCCGACCCGCTGCAGCCCGGACGCCACCGTCGGCGGCGCCTCGATCTGCACCACCAGGTCCACCGCGCCCATGTCGATGCCCAGCTCCAGCGACGACGTCGCCACCACGCACGGCAGCTGCCCGGACTTGAGCGCCTCTTCGACGTGCGTGCGCTGCTCCCGCGACATCGACCCGTGGTGCGCCCGGGCGATCACCGGCGGCGCGCCGGTGCTCACCCCGGCCTGCCCGACGGCTTCCGCGGGGAACGCGTCGGCGGGTGTGAGCTCCGTCTGCTCGGTGGCCAGCTCGTTCAGCCGGGCGGTGAGCCGCTCGGTCAGCCGGCGCGAGTTGGCGAAGACGATCGTCGAGCGGTGGTCGCGGATCAGGCTCAGCACCCGCTCCTCGACCGCCGGCCAGATCGACGGCCGCTGCACGGGGTTGCCTGCCATCTCCTCCAGCGTGCCCAGGCCACCCGGCGCGATGTTGCCGGGTGGGAACGCCTCGGTCAGCGACTCCAGTGATTCCAGCGCGTCGAGCGGGCTCGGCGCCGGGCCGCCGCGCGGCGCGTCGAGGTTGCTCATGTCTTCGACCGGGACCTCGACGCGGACTTCGATGGTCTTCGCCGGCTTCGGCTGGACCACGCGCACGGGACGGCCGCCGGCCAGGAACGCGCTCACCTCGTCGACCGGGCGGACGGTCGCGGACAGGCCGATCCGCTGCGCCGGCTTCGGGAGCAACGCGTCCAGCCGCTCCAGCGAGAGCGCGAGGTGCGCGCCGCGCTTGCCGCCGGCGACCGCGTGCACCTCGTCGACGATCACGGTTTCGACGCCGCGCAGCGACTCCCGCGCCGACGACGTGAGGATGAGGAACAGCGACTCCGGCGTGGTCACCAGCACGTCCGGCGGGGTCTTGCCGAACGTGCGGCGCTCGGCCGCCGTGGTGTCGCCGGTGCGCATGCCGACTTCGATCTGGGGCACCGGCAGCCCGAGCCGCCGGGTGGCCTGCGAGATCCCGGCGAGCGGGGCGCGCAGGTTCCGCTGGACGTCGACCGCCAGGGCCTTCAGCGGCGAGACGTAGAGGATGCGGCAGCGTTTCGTCGCTTCCGCCGGTGGCGGTTCCACCGAGAGCCGGTCCAGCGCCCAGAGGAACGCGGACAGCGTCTTGCCGGACCCGGTCGGCGCGACGACGAGGGCGTGCTCGCCCGCGTGCGCGGCCCGCCAGGCCCCTTCCTGCGCCGCGGTGGGCGCGGCGAAGGCCCCCGCGAACCAGTCCCGGGTCGCGGGGGAGAAGAGGTCGAGAACGTCAGCTGCCACGTCACCCATCATGCGCGGCACCACCGACAGTTTCCGGCGGACCGGCGGGCAGCACCCCTCCGCTCTCGACGCTCGACGGGAACCGGACGTCGAGCACCGACGGGGTCCGGCGGCGATGAAACGCCTGGCCCAGCCGGGAATCGACGGACGGCACAGTCGCCCCCGGGACCACCCGATCGGGTGAGATGCGTGGCACCTGCGCGCGCCGGGTCGTCACCGGCCCGGTGGGTAGACGACGGGCAGTTTCCGCGCGTACGGCGCCAGGGTCGCCGCGGCCTTGAACGCCGCCCGCATGGTGTTGTGCGACGCCCGGCCGGTGCCGGCGATGTCGAACGCCGTGCCGTGGTCGACCGACGTGCGCAGGATCGGCAGGCCGACCGTCACCGACACCGTGCCGTCGAAGTCGTACGTCTTCGACGCGATGTGCCCCTGGTCGTGGTAGAGCGAGAGCACGCCGTCGAACCGGCCCTGGATCCCTTGGTGGAACACGGAGTCCGCCGGGATGGGGCCGACGACGTCGAGCCCGGCGACCCGCGCGGCGGCCACCGCGGGGGTGATCGCGATGATCTCTTCGTCACCGAACTCGCCGTTCTCGCCGCCGTGCGGGTTCAGCGCCGCCACCGCCAGCCTCGGTTTCTCCGTGCCGAACACTTCGAGCGCGGTGTACGCCTCGCGGATCGCGTACTCGATGTTTTCCCGCGTGATCTGGTCGATCGCCTGGCGCAGGGAGAGGTGCCGGGTGGCGAAGAAGATCTTCAACCCGGACACCCAGAACATCGTGGTGAACCGGGTCGACCCGGTCAGCTCGCCGAGCATTTCGGTGTGCCCGAGGTGCTGCGAGCCCGCGGCCCAGATGGCCTCCTTGGTGATCGGCGCGGTCACGATCGCGTCGACCTCGCCGGCCAGCGCGAGCCGGGTGGCGACCTCGATCGCCCCGACCGCCGCGGCGCCCGCGGTCGCGTTCACCTCGCCCCACGGCAGGTCCTCCCGGACCACGCCGAGGTTGAGCACGTCGATCACGCCGGTGGTGAAGCGCGCGTCGGCGACCGTCGCGATCGGGTTGACCTCCAGGTGCAGGCCCAGGTGCCGGACCAGGCGTTCCAGCACGATGGCGTCACCCACCGCGAACCCGCGCGCGAGCTGGAGCGACTCGGGCTCGGCGAGGGTCTTCAGGGTGATCTCCGGGCCGATGCCCACGGGATCGCCGAGGGTGACGGCGAGGATCGGGAGGTCGCTCAAGGGTTCTTCCTTCCGGTGGCGGAACTGCCTGTTCGGTGTGTGCCGGGTACCCAGATCGCCGCCGCGTCGATCGTTTCTTCCGCACGACCCGGGTGATCGGGCTGTGACTTTCCCGGGTCCGCACGCACGGTGACCACGCGCATGGCAGCATCACGGCGAACGCCGTCGGGGCGTGTGTTCGCGAAGGGGAGTTCTGTGCGGATCCTGTCGGTGGACCTGGGGACGTCCAACACCGTCGCCGTGCTTTCGGCGCACGGCAGGCCGCCCCGGGTCGTCGAGGTGGACGGCTCGGCCACCATGCCGTCGGCGGTGTTCGCCTCCGAAGAGGGCACGATCATGGTCGGCCGCGACGCCGAGCGCCGCGCCCGCCTCGACCCGACGCGCTTCGAACCGAACCCCAAGCGCCGCATCGACGAGCAGACCCTGCTGCTGGGCACCGACGTCGTCCCCGTAGCCGACGCGCTCGCCGCCGTCCTGCGCCGCGTGCTCGAAGAGACCTCCCGCCAGCTCGGCGGCGAACAGCCCGACGAAGTCCGGCTGACCCACCCCGCGCAGTGGGGGCAGACCAGGCGCAACGTCCTGATGGCCGCCGCCCGGCTCGCCGGGATGGGCCCGAACATCCTGCTGGTGCCCGAACCGGTCGCGGCGGCGGCGCACTTCGCGTCGTTCCCCGGCAAGGCACTGGCCCCCGGCCAGGCGCTCGCCGTCTACGACCTCGGCGCGGGCACCTTCGACGTCGCCGTCGTCGGCGCCACGCAGACCGGGTTCACCGTGCTCGCCGAGGACGGCCTGCCCGACCTCGGCGGCCTCGACGTCGACCAGGCGCTGATGGTGCACGTCGGGCGCGAGGTCTCGCACTCCGACCCGCAGCACTGGCAGCGGTTGCTGCGGCCCGAGTCGACCGCCGACCGGCGTACCCGGCGCGCGCTGCAGGAGGACGTCAAGGCGGCCAAGGAGGCGCTGTCGCGGCACCCGCAGACCGAGGTGCCGATGCCCGAGCCGTTCAAGGACGTCCTCGTCACCCGCGGCGAGCTGGAGGGCCTGGTCCGGCCGGCGATGCTGCGCAGCGTCGAGCTGCTGTCGCGGACGCTGCGCTCGTCCGGGCTGACCCCGGACCGGCTGGCCGGCATCTACCTCGTCGGCGGGTCGAGCCGGCTGCCGCTGGTCGGCACGATGATCGCGGAGAAGCTCGGTGTCGTGCCGGGCAGCCTCGACCAGCCGGAGACCGCCGTCGCGCTCGGCGCGCAGCACGTCGCCCGCGACGGGCTGTCCGTGCGCACCCAGAACGTCGAGGGGGCCGTGGCCGCGGGCGCTCCGCCACGTCGTCCGCAGTACGCGCCGCCTCCGCCGCCGCAGTACTACGGGAACTTCCCGCCCAGCGGCCCGCAGCCGATGCCGTCGAACTTCCCGGCGTACCCGCCCGCGCCGGAGAAGGCCGCGCCGAAGCCCGGCGGGAAGAAGAAGCTGCTCATCGGCATCGCGGCGGCGGTCGTCGTGGTGCTCGTCGCGGGCCTGACCTTCTTCCTGACGTCGTCGTCTTCGGTGACCACCTACACCGCGGACCAGTGCAGGACCCCCGGCCAGGCGGACGACCAGGGCTTCACCGGCTGCCTGCGCCAGCTCGCCGGGAAGATCGCCGGCACCGGCGACTGCAAGCCGGGCATGGGCAACGGCCCGGCGGCGCCGGCGCAGAACATCGGGGTGTCCTCGACCTGCTCCGCGCCGGGCCGGGCGGGCACCCAGGTGACCTACGTCCACGGCGGCGACGCCGCCACGCTCAAGCAGTACACCGACGGCCTGCTCGCCTCGGCGGGCGGCGACCGCACCGAGGCCGGCTGGGGCGGCAACGGGCTCGAGGGGCACTACTCCTCGGCCGCGGGCAAGACGTCGGCGGTGCTCGTGTTCACCGTGTCGGACCGGCCGCTGGCCGGGTTCATCTACCAGCTGAACACGAGCGACCAGGCCCAGGCGACGACGCCGGGCACGCTGGCCGACTACTTCGAGCAGAGCGTCCAGCCCGGCGAGTAGCGGGCGCGAACGGACCGTTCGCGCCGCCCGGTTAGAGTGGCTTCGATGCGGATCACGGTTTTCCGGCGGCTGATGGCCGACGAGTTCGGGCCGGGGCGGGCCCAGGTGCTGGCCAGGGACCACGTCCTCAGCGGGCTCGGCGGGCGCACCATCGACCAGGCGCTGACCGCGGGAATTCCGGCGAAAGAGGTCTGGCGCGAGGTCTGCGACGCCTTCGAAGTCCCCTTCGAACGACGCTGACCTGGGCGAATACCGAGGGGTCCTGACCCGGGCGGGCGAAAATCCTAGCGCAAGGGTGTGTCGCCGCCGACCTCGAACAGGTGTTCGTCTAAGGTGTTGTCCACATCGGGTCCAGCGATCCACAGATGGGGCGCCGCGCCTGGAATTGTCGGTCCCCGCCGCTAGCGTCGGACCGGACAGCTGAAGAACCGACACAGAGCCCCTCGACGGGGCTCCGACCAGCGAGGTGGACTTCCATGCCTGCAGCACCCGACAAGGACAAGGCGCTCGAGCTCGCGCTCGCGCAGATCGACAAGCAGTACGGCAAGGGCTCGGTGATGCGCCTCGGCGAGGACACCCGGCCGCCCATCGCCGTGATCCCCACCGGCTCGATCGCCCTCGACGTCGCGCTCGGCATCGGCGGCCTGCCCCGGGGCCGGGTCATCGAGGTCTACGGGCCGGAATCCTCCGGTAAGACCACGGTCGCCCTGCACGCGGTGGCGAACGCGCAGCGCAACGGCGGCATCGCGGCGTTCATCGACGCGGAGCACGCGCTGGACCCGGACTACGCCCAGAAGCTCGGCGTCGATACCGACGCGCTGCTCGTCTCCCAGCCGGACACCGGTGAGCAGGCCCTGGAAATCGCGGACATGCTGGTTCGCTCCGGCGCGCTCGACATCCTGGTCATCGACTCCGTGGCCGCGCTCGTGCCCCGCGCCGAGATCGAAGGCGAGATGGGCGACTCGCACGTCGGCCTCCAGGCCCGCCTGATGAGCCAGGCGCTGCGCAAGATGACCGGTGCGATGAGCAACTCCGGCACCACCGCGATCTTCATCAACCAGCTGCGCGAGAAGATCGGCGTCATGTTCGGCTCCCCGGAGACCACCACCGGTGGCAAGGCGCTGAAGTTCTACGCGTCGGTTCGCCTGGACGTGCGCCGCATCGAGACGATGAAGGACGGCGGCGAGGCGGTCGGCAACCGTACCCGCGTCAAGGTCGTCAAGAACAAGATGGCCCCGCCCTTCAAGCAGGCCGAGTTCGACATCCTGTACGGCCACGGCATCTCCCGCGAGGGTTCGCTCATCGACATGGGGGTCGACCAGGCCATCCTGCGCAAGTCCGGCGCCTGGTACACCTACGAGGGCGACCAGCTCGGCCAGGGCAAGGAGAACGCGCGGAAGTTCCTGCGCGACAACCCGGACATCGCCAACGAGATCGAGAAGCGGATCAAGGAGAAGCTCGGCATCGGCCCGCAGCTCGACGCGGCAGCCATCGAGGCCGTCCCGGCGCCGGTCGACTTCTGATCGTCCTGCGAGGGTGAGCCCATCGCGGTCCGCGGTGGGCGTGAAGACGAGGAGAGACCCAGGTGGCCAGGGCGCCGAAGGTGCCGCCGGCCGAGCTGCCTCCGGAGGAGCGGTACAAGAAGGCCAAGGAGATCTGCTTCGATCTCCTGGCCGTGCGTGCACGCACCCAAGAGGAGCTCCGGCAGGCTTTGCACCGCAAGGGGTTCGACGAGGAGACCTGTGAAACGCTGCTCGGCAAGCTCGATCGGGCGGGGCTGGTCAACGACGCGGAGTTCGCGGAACTGTGGGTGAAGTCCCGCCACGCGAACCAGGGTCTGTCCCGCACGGCGCTGGTGGCCGAGCTGCGGCGCAAGGGCGTCGACGGCGAGGTCGCCGCGCAGGCGGTGGAAGAGGTCGACCGCGAGTCCGAGGAGCAGATGGCCAGGGAACTGGTCCGCAAGCGCCTCGGGTCGCTGGGCAACGTCGACGAGCAGACGGCGTTGCGGCGGCTGCTCGGGTTCCTGGCGCGCAAGGGCTACCCGCAGGGGCTGGCGTACACGGTGATCAGGGAGGAACTCCGCGAGTACGGCGCGGAGTCCACCCTGCTCGACGACGCCGTCATCGACTGACGGCCGGACCGCCGGGCACCACGCGCTGACGGCGGTGCGGTGGTCCGTACCTCAGGGGGACGTGGCGGACACCGTCTCCCGCCGGACCGGCCGCCGCCGGTCCGAGCGGTGCTTGCGGACCGCCAGCAGCAGCACCGCCAGCAACCCCATCGCCACGCACGTCACCACCGCCGTCAGGACCAGGAACTCGTTCAGCTGCCCGGCGGCCAGGTACGCGCCCAGCGCCACCGCGGCCAGCGCGCACACCGCGCGGTCCACAATGGACTCCATCGACAGCAGGGTCGCGCGGTACCGGGAATCCGGGATGGAGTCGTTCAGCAGCTGCTTCTGGACCGGGAACGCGATGCCCGTCGCCACCGCGAAGACGCACAGCAGCACCACCGCCGGGAAGGAGCCGACGAACACGATCACCCCGAGGCACAGCGCCATCACGATCGTCAGCGTGAACACCGAGCCCACCGGGCCGATCGCGCGGCGGAGCCGGTGGGGGCGGGCCGCGCCCAGCGCCTCGAAGACCGTCATCGCGGCCAGCACGGCGCCGTACCAGTTCACCGAGAGCGACTTCGACTCCAGGATCGGCTGGAACAGGTTCACCTGGCAGATCCGGACCAGCGTGAACATCGCGACGCCCTGCACCATCAGCAGCGCCAGCCAGCGGGACGAGCGCAGCGCCGACAGCGCGCCGCCGACGCCCGCGAGCAACGATGCCGTCTTGTCCGAGACACGACGGCCGCCGGGGATCGGCGGGAGCTTCAGCGCGAACCAGAGCGCGATGCCCGCGTTGATCGCCGTCAGCCAGTACGGGGAAGGGAGGTTCCACGTCATCAGCAGGCCGATCACCGGCCAGAACACGATCTTGCCGACCAGGCTGTACGCGCGGCCGACGCCTTCCACGCGAAGGTAGTGTTCGCCGGAACCGGAAGCGTGCAGGTACTCGTACAGGTACGCGCTCTGCGCGCCGGACACCAGGGAGCGGGCCAGGGCGATCAGCACGAAGTGCACCAGGAACCCGGGGTAGGCGCCCAGGACCACTGGCACCAGGTTCGCCACCACCAGCACGCCGGCGCCCGCCGTCAGTGACGTGCGGTAGTCGAACCGGTCGGCGAGCATCCCGGTCGGGATCTCCAGCAGGCAGAACACGATGTAGTAGATGCTCTGGATGCCGAAGATCTCCCCGTCGGAGAGCCCGGCGAGCTTCTGGTACTGGTAGAAGATCGGTACCCACAGCAGCAGGCCGAAGAAGAACTGGAACCCGTAGGTCAGCCGGACGGCGCGCTGAACGTCGGGTTTCGCGGGCAGGCGAAGGCCCAGCATGGTCGTGTCTCCCGGGAAGGTCAGGCCGAATAGGGGCGCAGCTGGACGATGTGGACGTGGTCGCGGTCGGCGAGCCACTCGACGTCCACCGGCGAGCCGAACGTGTAGTCGGGCGAGAAGTGCCCCTGCAGCAGGCGGCCGGCGACGGCGAGCCGTTGCAGCTGCTCGTGGGCCCGCTCGTCGAGGTCCGCGGCCGCGTCGCCGAGCGACACCGTGCGGCCGCCGCCTTCGACCGTCGAGTACAGGTACTGCATCGGCAGCGCCGAGCCGTCGACGACGTCGGTGACCTCCGGTGACACGTTGACGTACACCGAGCGGAAGTCCGCGCGGTTCATCGGGTTCGTCGTCACCAGCACCCCGCCGAAGTCGGCCGGGACCTGCTCCTGGATCACGACGCCCATGAAGCACTCGTCGAGGGAGATCCCGGCCTGGTGCCGCAGCCGCACGCTGCGCACCGACACCAGCGAAGCCCAGACTTCCTTGACGCCGGCGAAGATCCGCTCGGCGGTGGTGACGTGGTTGAGGGACTCGTAGATCCCGGCGGCCGAGAACCCGGCGAGGTCTTCGGCGTTCGACGAGCTGCGCACGACGAACGCTCGCACCCCGGCCAGCTGCGACACCAGCGCGGAGTCGATTTCGCCGGCGAGCGCGCCCGGCAGGCGAGCCGACCGGATCAGGCCCTGCAGCTCGACGCACAGGGGCTCGATCTCCCGCCCGTCCAGCTCGAGGGCCATCTTCAGCTTGCCGATGGCCTGCTGGATCCGCGGTGACGACTCCAGGAACCGCCGTTGCAGCGAGAACGGCAGCGCGACGCCACGCGGCACGCGGATGTGCTCGTCGAGCAGGCGGCGGGCCGCCGCGGCCAGGTCGGCCTCCGGGGCGACGTCCAGCAGCCGGGCCAGGTACGGCAGCAGGTTGTCCCGCGGCGGCCGCGGCACCTGGTAGAAGCCGAGCAGCCGCTGCGAACCGTGCGCCAGGACGTGGTGCAGCTCGCCGAGGTTGGCCGCCTTGGTGCCGTAGCGGTGCCGGTCGGACGCGCGCAGCCGGGTGAGGTTCACGATCGGGCTGTGGCCGGCCTCCGGCTCCTCCAGGGTGACGCGCTGGGCGTACCAGGCCGGCGGCGCCGCTTCGGCGGGTGCCGCCACCTCGGTCAGGGAGATCGACGACGCCTGGGTGTCCACTGTGTACTCGACCCACTTGCCGTCGAGCCCGCGGCGCTCGATCTCGGCCAAGGCGCCGAGCTGGACGGCGTTCGGGATCTGCCAGCCGGTGGCGAGGACGTTGGTGTGCGACAACGGCGTCGTGTGCCGAGCGTTGACGATGCCCGACAGGCGCGGGATGTCGTCGGGCACGCGGTCCATCACGATGATGTCGGTCCAGGCCGGCGTCGCGGCCCGGTACTCGGCCTCGGTGCGGAACGCGCGCAGCCGTCCGGTGACCGTGCCCGGGTTCAGCGCCACGAACGGCGCCGTGGAGAACAGCTCGTGCGCGAAGACGCGGGGCAGCTCGCTCGCCGGGATCGCCCGGACGAGCCGCTCCTGCAGCTGGTTGGCCGGCTTGAACAGCAGCGGCAGCGCCGGGTCGACGTACTGCGCGACGAAGGCGTGGAACTCGCGGATCAGCGCGGCCGGCATCGTGTCGACCTCGACCGTCTCCAGCGAAAGCAGCTGCGGGTGCAGCGCGAGAATGCCGAGCAGGAACCGCCGGTCCGGCGCGTGGTAGAAGGCCTCGTTGTACGAATCGATCTCGGCGCGCACCCGTTCTCCGGGCACGCCGAGGATCTCCTCGCCGATATAGATCGCGTGAAAGGAATGGTGCGCGTCGTTCAGGAAGTGGATGACAGAATTCTCGCGGTCCACCACGATCTTGACGAAGGAATAGCCGCCGAGGGTGCCGCCCAGCTGGTGGAGGGCGGACAGGGAAAGACGCTCGCCCACCAGGGCGGCGACGGACTCGGGACTGGGGGCGACCACATCGGTCAGGGACACCGGTTCTCCTCGCTCGGAACAGCGAGGAGGAACGATAACAGGCCGGTAAATCACCCAGTACCGGGCAATTGGCCCGTTCACTGGCACATTCGGCGGAATCCATGACCGCCACCACACCCGCTCGGAGCACCGTTCCAGCGCGCTGGAACGGTGCTCCCGGAATGCGGACGTCTTGTTCGGCCGTTCGGGCGGAGCAAGCGCCCGGGGTGATCTGCGCTACAGTTTCGCGGCTTCCGCGGCCAGTTTTTCGATTGCGGCGAAATCACCCGCCGCCACCGCGGATTTCGGCGTCAGCCAGGAGCCGCCGATGCAGCCGACGTTCGGCAGCGCCAGGTACGACGGCGCCGAAGCCACCGTGATCCCGCCGGTCGGGCAGAACTTGAGGGAAGGCAACGGACCCGCGATCGACTTCAGGTACGCGACCCCGCCGCCGGCCTCCGCCGGGAAGAACTTCAACGCCGACAGCCCGCGCTCGGCCAGCCGCATCGCCTCGGACACCGTGCTCGCGCCGGGCAGGAACGGCAGCCCGGACTCGAAGCACGCGTCGACGACCGCGTCCGTGCAGCCCGGCGTGACGAGGAACTTCGCGCCCGCGTCGGCCGCCTGCTTCGCCTGGTCCGGCGAGGTGACGGTGCCGGCGCCGATGACGATGTCCGGCACCTCGGCGGCGACGCGCTCGATCGCCGACAGGGCCGCCGGGGTGCGCAAGGTCAGCTCGATGACCCCGATCCCGCCGGCGAGCAGGGCCCGCGCCGTGGGCACCGCGTCGGCGGCGTCGTCGATCACCACGACGGGCATCACGGGGGACAGCTCGAGCAGGTCCTGACCGGTGGTCACTGACCGACCTCCTGGGTGTTGAAAGCGGGCATTCCGAAGTGCTCCGGCGTCAAACCGCCGAACACGGATGCGCCCTGGTCGGCGGAGCCGACGGCACGGCGCAACGCGGCGAACAGCTCCCGGCCGGTGCCGGTCCAGGATGCTTCGGACGGCGGCGAATCCACAAGCTCACGCCGGGCGAGTTCTTCGTCACCGACGAGCACGTCGAGCGAGCCCGCGGACGCGTCGAGCCGGATGACGTCGCCGTCGGCGACGCGGGCGATCCGGCCGCCCGCCGCGGCCTCCGGCGTCACCTGGATCGCGGCCGGGATCTTGCCCGACGCGCCCGACATCCGGCCGTCGGTGAGCAGCGCCACCGCGTGCCCGCGGTCCATCAGGACCCCCAGCGCGGGGGTCAGGCCGTGCAGCTCCGGCATGCCGTTGGCCCGCGGGCCCTGCTGCCGGATCACCACGACGACGTCGCGGTCCAGCTCGCCGGCTTCGAATGCGGCCGTGAAGGCCTCCTGGGTGGTGAACACCCGCGCCGGCGCCTGGACGACGCGGTGTTCGGGTGCCACCGCGGACACCTTGACGACCGCGCGGCCGAGGTTGCCCTCGACCATCCGCAGCCCGCCGTCCGCGGCGAACGGGCGCCACGCCGGGCGCAGCACCTCCTCGTCGAGGCTGCGGGTGGGCACGTCGCGCCAGACCAGCTCGCCGTCGGACAGGATCGGCTCGGCGCGGTAGCGGTGCAGCCCGAACCCGGCCACCGTGTGGACGTCTTCGTGCAGCAGCCCGGCGTCGAGCAGCGTGCCGACCAGGAACTGGATGCCGCCGGCGGCGTGGAAGTGGTTGATGTCGGCGCTGCCGTTCGGGTAGACCCGGGCCAGCAGCGGCACGATCGCCGAGAGGTCGGAGAAGTCGTCCCAGGTCAGCGCGATGCCCGCAGCGGCGGCGATGGCGACCAGGTGCATCGTGTGGTTGGTCGAGCCGCCTGTGGCGAGCAGCGCGATGACGCCGTTGACGAACGCCTTCTCGTCGAGGATCCGCGAGACCGGCGTGTACTCCTCGCCGCGCGAGATCGCGACGACCCGCCGCCCGGCCTCTTCGGTCAGGGCGCGACGCAAGGACGACCCCGGCTGGACGAAGCTGGCACCCGGCAGGTGCAGGCCCATCACCTCGACGACCATCTGGTTGGAGTTGGCCGTGCCGTAGAACGTGCAGGTGCCGGCCGAGTGGTAGGACGCCGCTTCGGCGTCGAGGAGGTCTTCGCGGGTCGCGAGGCCTTCGGCGTACAGCTGGCGGACGCGGGCCTTCTCCTTGTTCGGCAGCCCGGAGTTCATCGGGCCGGCCGGCACGAGAATGGCCGGCAGGTGCCCGAACGACAGCGCGCCGATCAGCAGGCCGGGCACGATCTTGTCGCAGACGCCCAGCAGCAGGGAGGCGTCGAACATGTCGTGCGAAAGCGCGATCGCGGTCGACATCGCGATCACCTCGCGGCTGAACAGGGACAGCTCCATGCCCGCGCGGCCCTGCGTGATGCCGTCGCACATCGCGGGCACGCCACCGGCGAACTGGGCGACACCACCGGCGGAGCGCACCGACTTCTTCAGCCAGGCCGGGTACTCCTGCATCGGCTGGTGCGCCGACAGCATGTCGTTGTAGGACGAGACGATCGCGACGCCGGGAGCGCGCGCGGCCCGCAGCGCTTCCTTGTCGGCGCCTTCCATGGCGGCGAAACCGTGGGCGAGGTTGCTGCACGCGAGGCCACGGCGGACGGGGCCTTCGGCGTACGCGGCGGCCGCGCGGTCAAGGTGGGCGGTGCGCGTGGCGGCACTGCGCGCGGCGATGCGGGCGGTGACTTCGGCGACGACCGGGTGCAACGATGGGGTGGGGACGGTGCTCATGTCCGGCTCCGGATCACTGGTGTGGGTGGTCCGCGGGACGGCAGCACTGGCGCCTCTGGGTCGTGACCCTGGCCACAGTACCTGCCGCGAACCGCGAATCAAAATCGATTCAGAAGATGGTCCCCCGTGAGCCGGGTCACGCTTCTCCTTGGCTAATGTGCTACTTGTCACACTGCACGACGCGCGGCAGAGTCGGTAGCGGCGAGTTGATCGCCATCCGGCCCCGCCGGCCCCCACGACCCGGGAGGCATGATGTCCACCTCCGAGATCGCCGAGCTGCGGCGAACCATCGGCCAGCTCCGGCAGTGCGTCGGCGCACTGCGCTCTCGCTACGGCGACGCGTCGGCGGTGCGCCGGCTCGCCAACGACGTCGAGCGCCTCGACATCGACACCGCGGACCTCGACGGCGTGCCCCCCGCGGTGCCCGCCCAGGCGAAGGCCGCGGAGCGCGTCCCCGTCCCCGACACCCCTTATGACCCGGCGCTCTGGCACGGCGCCGATGACGAAGGCGTCGGCGGCTACAAGCGCGACCAGCGGTGAGCGCTCCCGCTGACAACGGCGTCGGCACGGGCGTCCAGGCCCCCAAGCGGGCCCGGATCGCCGAACGCACCCTCCGTACGGACCGGTGGTGGCTCCAGCCGCTGCTGACCGTGCTCGGGCTGTCGGCGTTCATCGTCTACGCCACGGTCCGGTCGTTCGTGCGCACCGCCTACTGGGTGCCCGACTACCACTACCTGACGCCGTTCTACTCGCCGTGCCTGTCCACGTCCTGCGTCGAAGGTTCGAGCCACTTCGGCCACTGGTTCGGCGACCTGCCCGGGTTCATCCCGCTCGGCTTCGTCGTGCTGCCGTTCCTGCTCGGGTTCCGGCTGACCTGCTACTACTACCGCAAGGCGTACTACCGGTCGGTGTGGTTCTCCCCGCCCGCCTGCGCCGTCGCGGAACCGCACGCCAAGTACACCGGCGAGACGCGGCTCCCGCTGATCATCCAGAACGTCCACCGCTACTTCTTCTACGTCGCGCTGATCGTCTCGCTGATCAACACCTACGACGCGATCACGGCGTTCCACGGGAAGACCGGCGGCTTCGGGTTCGGGCTGGGCAACATCGTCCTGCTCGGCAACGTGGTCCTGCTCTGGGCCTACACGCTTTCCTGCCACTCGTGCCGGCACGTGACCGGGGGCAGGCTGAAGCACTTCTCCAAGCATCCGGTGCGGTACTGGATCTGGACCAAGGTCTCGAAGCTCAACACCCGTCACATGGCGCTGGCCTGGACGACGCTCGGCACCCTGGTGCTGACCGACTTCTACGTCATGCTCGTCGCCAGTGGCGCGATTTCGGACCTGAGGTTCGTGAACTAGTCTCCGCTCCCCACAACGCATCCCCAGTTCCGAGGTGGAATTCTTTTATGACCGAGGTCGAACGGCACAGCTACGACGTGGTGGTGATCGGTGCCGGTGGCGCCGGTCTGCGCGCCGTGATCGAAGCTCGCGAACGCGGCTTCCGCGTTGCCGTCGTGTGCAAGTCCCTGTTCGGCAAGGCGCACACGGTGATGGCCGAGGGCGGGTGCGCCGCGTCGATGGGCAACGCGAACTCGAACGACAACTGGCAGGTCCACTTCCGCGACACCATGCGCGGCGGGAAGTTCCTCAACAACTGGCGGATGGCCGAGCTGCACGCCAGGGAGGCGCCGGACCGCGTCTGGGAGCTCGAGACCTACGGCGCGTTGTTCGACCGCACCGCGGACGGCCGGATCAGCCAGCGCAACTTCGGCGGGCACACCTACCCGCGGCTCGCGCACGTCGGTGACCGCACCGGCCTCGAGCTGATCCGCACGATGCAGCAGAAGATCGTCTCGCTGCAGCAGGAGGACTTCGCCGAGACCGGCGACTACGAAGCGAAGATCAAGGTCTTCGCCGAGTGCACGGTCACCGAGCTGCTCACCACCGACGGGAAGATCGCCGGCGCGTTCGGCTACTGGCGCGAGAGCGGCCGCTTCGTCCTCTTCGAGGCGCCCGCGGTCGTGCTCGCCACCGGCGGCATCGGCAAGTCGTTCAAGGTGACGTCGAACTCGTGGGAGTACACCGGCGACGGCCACGCGCTGGCGTTGCGGGCGGGCGCGAAGCTGATCAACATGGAGTTCGTCCAGTTTCACCCGACCGGGATGGTCTGGCCGCCGAGCGTCAAGGGCATCCTCGTCACCGAGGGCGTGCGCGGTGACGGCGGCGTGCTGAAGAACTCCGACGGCAAGCGGTTCATGTTCGAGTACGTGCCCGACGTCTTCAAGGGCCAGTACGCCGAAAGCGAAGAAGAAGCCGACCGCTGGTACGCCGATCAGGAGAACAACCGGCGCACACCGGACCTGCTGCCCCGCGACGAGGTGGCCCGCGCGATCAACTCCGAGGTCAAGGAAGGCCGCGGCTCCCCGCACGGCGGCGTCTTCCTCGACATCGCCAGCCGGCTGCCGGCCGAGGAGATCCGCAAGCGGCTGCCGTCGATGTACCACCAGTTCAAGGAGCTGGCGGACGTCGACATCACCGCGGAGCCGATGGAGGTCGGCCCGACCTGCCACTACGTCATGGGCGGCATCGAGGTCGACCCGGACACGGCCGCGGCGAGCGTGCCCGGCCTGTTCGCGGCCGGCGAGTGCTCGGGCGGCATGCACGGGTCCAACCGGCTCGGTGGCAATTCGCTGTCCGACCTGCTGGTGTTCGGCCGCCGCGCGGGACTCGGCGCCGCCGAGTACGTGCTGGGGCTCGACGGCAGGCCGGCGGTCGAGCAGTCCGATGTGGACGCCGCCGCGAAGATGGCGCTGGCGCCGTTCGACCCGCCCGACGGTGGTTCGGCGGAGAACCCGTACACCCTGCACACCGAGCTGCAGCAGTCGATGAACGACCTGGTCGGCATCATCCGCAAGGCGGAGGAGATGGCGCAGGCGCTGGCGAAGCTCGACGAGCTGCGGCAGCGGATCCTGCGCGTCACCGTCGAAGGGCACCGGCAGTTCAACCCGGGCTGGCATCTCGCGATCGACCTGCGCAACATGCTGATGGTCAGCGAGTGCGTCGCGAAGGCCGCGCTGACGCGGACCGAAAGCCGTGGCGGGCACACGCGCGACGACTACCCGGGCCTCGACGCCGAGTGGCGCAACAAGCTCCTCGTGTGCGCGGCTTCGCCGGGGGACAACCCGGTCGTCCCGGACATCGACGTCGAGGTGAAAGAGCAGGTGCCGCTGCGGCAGGACCTGCTGGAGCTGTTCGAGTTCGGCGAACTCGGGAAGTACTACACCGATGCGGAGCTCGAGACGCACCCCGGGAGCAAGGCATGAGCTACAAGGCGAGTTTCCGGGTCTGGCGTGGCGACGACGCCGGCGGCGAGCTGCAGGACTTCACGGTGGAGGTGAACGAGGGCGAGGTCGTCCTCGACATCATCCACCGGCTGCAGGCCACGCAGGCGTCGGACCTCGCCGTGCGCTGGAACTGCAAGGCGGGCAAGTGCGGCTCGTGCTCGGCGGAGATCAACGGCCGCCCGCGCCTGCTGTGCATGACGCGGATGTCGACGTTCACCGAGGACGAGGTGATCACGGTGACGCCGATGCGGACGTTCCCGGTGATCCGAGACCTCGTCACCGACGTGTCGTTCAACTACACGAAGGCGCGCGAGATCCCGTCGTTCACCCCGCCGGCGGACCTGAAACCGGGCGAGTACCGGATGCAGCAGGTCGACGTCGAGCGCTCGCAGGAGTTCCGCAAGTGCATCGAGTGCTTCCTCTGCCAGAACACCTGCCACGTGGTGCGTGACCACGAGGAGAACAAGGAAGCCTTCGCCGGGCCGCGGTACCTGATGCGCATCGCCGAACTGGAGATGCATCCGCTCGACATCGCGGACCGCCGCGACGCCGCGCAGGACGAGCACGGCCTCGGGTACTGCAACATCACCAAGTGCTGTTCGGAGGTGTGCCCGGAGGGCATCCACATCACCGACAACGCGCTGATCCCGATGAAGGAGCGTGTCGCTGACCGCAAGTACGACCCGATCGTCTGGCTGGGCAACAAGCTCTTCCGGCGGGACAAGTAACGCTCCTTCCTGCCTGGCCGGCATGGATGCAGCTGGAGCTGCTGGTGCCGCGGGAGCGGCCGCACCCGAGACGACCCGTGCCGACGCTTTCGCCGATCAGCGAAAGCGAGTTCGCCGAGACGCACCGGCGCTCGCTCCACCTCGCGGTGGAAGCGGGCGTCGGCATCGCCGCGGGCTCGGACCTCGCCCCGCGTCCCCATGTCGACTTGGCGACCGAGCTGCGGTTGCTCGCCGCGGTGCTCGGCGACGCGGCCGCCCTGAAGGCGGCCGCCTCGAGCCGGGCCTGCGCGCGGACCTCGTGCTGCTCGACGGCCCGGACCTCGACGTGACCGACCTGCCCGGCCGGATCCGGGCGGTCTGGCACGACGGGGAACGGGTCAGCGAAGCGAGCTGAGGAGCGCGCTCCATGCGGGGTGGGGGACGGTGAGGTGCCCGCCGCCGGGCGCCTTGGAATCGCGAACCGCGGTGCTTCCGGTATCGAGCGCGACTTCGACGCAGGTGCTGTGTTCGGTGTCAGCATCGCTGTGACTGCTCTTGAACCAAACGAGATCGCGGGCCGCCATCGGTCACTCCTTCATGTGTTCGTACTCATCCGCCAGCCGGATGAGGACCTCCCTCGATTCTCCCTCGGACAGGGCGGCTTGTTCCAGTCGTGTTGCCAGGACGTAGAACGCCTCCACCGCGATCCGATCGTCGATGAACAGGCCCGCGGCAAAGGTTTCCTCGTAGACGACCGGCGGATGTTCGGCGAACTCCATGAGGGTGAACCGGCTGCCGACGAGGTGGTAGGGCAGTGCGGAATCCGGCAGGATCCGGATGGAGCAGTGCGGCAGGTTGGTGGACAGCACCAGGTACTGCAGCTGCTCGTGCATCAGCGCCGGATCACGGACGATCGTGCGCAGGCTGCGCTCGTAGAGGAAGTAGAGGCAGCGCGGCGGATTCCGCCGCTGCAGGAGCCGCTGCCGGTCGACCCGCGCGTGCACGAGGATCTTGAGACGGTCCGCGGTGTAGCGCCCGGCCAGTTCGTGCAGCTCCTTGACGTAATCTTCGGTCTGCAGCATGCCCGGGATGGCGGTCGGGCTGTGCGAGACGATCCTGTCGGCGAGATTTTCCTGGATGATGAGCGACCGCATGGGGTCGACGAGCTTGTCGAAGTAGGGGCGCACCCAGTAGAGGTCGCCGGGCGGCTTGGTCAGTTCGAGGAGCCGCGCGCGTTCGGCGGCCTTCGTGCCGCAGTGGGCGAGGTAGATCGCCGCGTCGATCGCCGAGATGCGGCGGCCGTTCTCCCAGGCCGACACCTTCGACGCCGACCAGTCCGCGCGCCGCGCCACCTCGCGCAGGGTCATCTCCTTCTGCTCACGCTGGCTCTTCAGTTCGAAGGCCATTTCCCGCGTGCGCACCGTGCTCTTTTCGGTCATGCCCCGCACGCTAGAGGCGACCTCCGACAAAACAGGGCAGGCCGCGCGCGGATTCACCGCAAGGAGGTCGTTGTTCTGCCTGTGTGACAACGGAATCCGCCTGTGAGTGCTGCGAAGCTGCTTCGCATAATGAAGCGCGCTTCGCGCTTTCGCGCGTCACAATGGAGCTTATGGAATTCGTCCCCGGAATCGAACTGGCCCGGTGCTTCCACGCGGAAGCGGTCCGGCCGATCCTGCGCCGCGAGCTTCCCGGCCTCCGGTACGCCGCCGCCCTCATCGGCTACGGCTCCGAAGTGCTGGGCTTCGACTCGCCCCGCTCGACCGACCACAACTGGGGGCCGCGGCTGCTGCTGTTCACCGACGACGGCGAGCGGATCCCGGAGCTGCTCGCGGACCACCTGCCCCGGACGTTCCTCGGGTATCCGACACACTTCGTCACCGATGCGGAGGGCACCCGGCACCTCGCTCCGACGGCCGGCCGTCCCGACCACGGCGTCGTCGTCGCGGCGCTCGCCGACTGGACGCGCGGCACGCTCGGCTTCGACCCGAGCCGGCCGGAGCTCACCGACTGGCTGGCGACCCCCACCCAGCTCTTCGCCGAATTCACCGGCGGCGCGGTCTTCCACGACGACCTCGGCCTCGAAACCCTGCGGCGGAACGTCGCCTGGTACCCGGACGACGTCTGGCGGTACGTCCTCGCGTGCCAATGGCAGCGCATCGGCGAGGAAGAAGCGTTCGTCGGCCGGTGTGGTGAGGCCGGGGACGAACTGGGGTCCGCGGTGGTCGCCGCGCGGCTCGTCCGTGACCTGATGCGGCTGTGCCTGCTCATGGCGCGCCGGTATCCGCCGTACGGCAAGTGGCTCGGTAGCGCGTTCGCGCAGCTGCCCGCTGCCGCGGAGCTGACTCCGCTCTTCACGGCGACCCTCGCGTCGACGGCCTGGAGGGAGCGCGAGCGGCACCTCGGGGCGGCGTACGAGCGTGTCGCCCGGCTGCACAACGAGCTGGGCCTGACCGAGCCGGTGGAGCCGCGGACCAGCGGCTACTACGACCGGCCGTTCCAGGTGATCCACGCCGGCCGGTTCGTGACGCCGTTGCTCGCGGGGGCGCCGCTGCGGGCGCTGACCGGGGCGATCGACCAGTTCGTCGACAGCACGGACGCGCTCGGGGACCGCGCGTTCACCCGCGGGGTGGTTGACTTGCGGCGTGGCTGAGACGAAACCGCGGGACCTGGCCGCCCTGCTGCTGGCGCTGACCGTCGTCACGGGGGTGGTCGACGCGGTCAGCTTTCTCGGGTTGGGCCGGGTCTTCGTGGCCAACATGACGGGCGTTGCCGAGCACGACTCCGCCTGACCCCGGTGATCTCCGCCGGGCGCGGCTGCCGCCGCAAAAGGATTCGGCTGCACCAGGTCAGCCGAGTGAGCGGCCGCCGTCGACCAGGAGTCGCTGGCCGGTGATGAAGCCCGCCTCCTCCGACGCGAAGAAACTCACCGCCGCCGCGACGTCCTCCGGGGTGCCCAGGCGGCCCGCCGGGACCGAGGCCCGGTACTCCTCCCGCTCGGCCGCCGGGACGTCCGCGTGCCGCTCCACCGGGACGAACCCCGGTGCGACCGTGTTGACCGTGATGCCGTCCGGGGCGAGTTCGCGTGCCCACGCCCGGGCCAGGCCGATCTGGGCGCTCTTGGCCGTCGCGTACGCCGAACGGCCGGGCGGGGGACGGTCCGCGACCTCCGAATCCACGTGCACGATGCGCCCGTAGCCGCGGGCGCGCATCCCGGGCAGCACCGCGTGCCCGAGCAGCACCGGCGACCGGACGAAGAAGTCCAGCTGCGCCAGGTGGTCCGGCCAGTCCACTTGGGACACCGGCGCGTCGGGCTGCGGGCCGGTGGCGTTGACCACCAGCACGCCGATCGGGCCCAGCAGCGTCGTGACGGCGTCGATCAGCTCGCCGACCTGACGCCGGTCTGTCACGTCCGCCGCGAACGCCGCCGCCCGGCCGCCTTCGGCGAGGATTCCCTCCGCGGCGGTCTTCAGGTCGGGGTCGTCGTGGAGGCCGTTGACCGCGACGGCGAACCCGTCGCGGGCCAGCCGTCGTGCGATCACCCGGCCCAGGCCGCGGGAACTGCCGGTCACCAGTGCGACACCCATGGACGCCGACGCTACGGAACTCGGCGGATCACGACAACCCCGCTCGATCGGGTGAACACAGGCAGGGACGAAAAAGCGGGTGAGTGCGACGCCGCCGCACTCACCCGCTTCCGGTCCTGCGAACTCAGACTCCGCGACCGCTGGCCAGGTCCGTCTCCGCCACGATCGACGAGGGAGCCGCGTCGAGGGGCTTGGCTCCGCGAGGCGCCTTCTTCCGCCGCGACAGCTTGCGCTCCAGGTACGACGCGAGCCGCGTCAGCAGCAGGTTGAAGACGATGAAGATGATCGCGATGACGATCAGCGTCGGGATCGTGTTGTTGAAGTTGCCGGTGATCGGGCCGGACCCGCGGATCAGCTCGTCGTAGCCGATGGTCAGCTGGCCGGCCAGCGCGGTGTCCTTCAGGATCACGACCAGCTGGCTCACCAGCGCCGGCAGCATCAGCGTGACAGCCTGGGGCAGCAGGACGTTCGTCATCGTCTGCGTCTTGCGCAGGCCCAGCGCGGAGGAAGCCTCGGTCTGGCCCTTGGGCAGGGCCAGGATGCCCGCCCGGAACACCTCGGCCATGACCGAGCCGTTGTAGAGCACCAGGCCGGTCACCGCCGCGAACAGCGGACGCGTGTCCGCCTCGAGCCCGGTGTAGTAGGCGTAGAACGACGCCGCGAACACCATCAGCAGCAGGACCGGGATCGCGCGGAAGAACTCCACCACGGCCGCGGCCGGGATCCGCACCCACTTGTGCTCGGACATCCGCCCGATGCCGAGCAGCGCGCCGATCGGCAACGCGATCACGATCGACAGCGCCGCCGCCTTGAGCGTGTTCAGCAGGCCGGGCAGCAGGAACTGGGTCCACGTCGACCCTTCGACGAACGGCTTCCAGAGCGCACCCGCCCACTGGCCCTTTTCGTCGAAACCGCGGTAGACGAAGTACGCCACGAGCAGAAGTACCAGCACGAACAGGACCGTGTAGATCCAGTTGCGGGCGCGGGCCTTCGGACCGGGGGCGTCGTAGAGAACGGACTGGGTGCTCATCGCTTGACCTCGACCTTCTTGGCCACCCAGCCCAGGATCAGGCCGAGCGGCAGCACCAGTGCCACGAACACCGCGGCGAACACCAGGAAGACCAGGAACAGCGAGTCGGACTCGTTTTCGACCATGGTCGACATCAGCGCCGCCGCCTCGGCCACGCTGATCACCGCGGCGACCGTCGTGTTCTTCAGGAGGGCGATCAGGACGTTCGCCAGGGGGGCGATCACCGAGCGGAACGCCTGGGGCAGCACGATCAGGCGCAGCACCTGGACGAAGTTCAGGCCGAGCGCGCGGGCCGCTTCCGCCTGGCCGACGGGCACCGTGTTGATGCCCGAGCGCAGGGACTCGCACACGAACGTCGCCGTGTAGACCACGAACCCGAGGATCGCCAGGCGGAACGCGTTGTCGGCCAGCGAAGTCGACGAGTTCGCCGAGGCCAGGTTGATGCCCAGCGTCGAGGACAGCCCCAGCGAGGTGAAGACGATGATCACCGTCAACGGGGTGTTCCGGAAGATGTTCACGTACACCGTGGCGAACCCGCGCATGATCGGGACCGGGCTGACGCGCATCGCGACGAGGATGGTCCCCCAGATGAGTGCCCCGATCGCCGAGAAGAACGTGAGCTTGATCGTCATCCAGAACGCGTCGACGAGGTGGTAATCAGGATTGCTGAGGAAATCGAACACTTGTTGTCCAACCTGGCCTCGGTATGGGAACGGTGCGCCGCTTGCACGGCGCACCGTCCGACTTCAGGAACCGATCCGGATTTCGGGGGCTCCGGTTGTCACATTGTCACGGGGCGATCGCCGGCGCGGCCGGGATCTTGTAGCCCGACGGGCCGACGTTGGTCTGCAGTGCCTTCTCCCACGAGCCGTCCTGCTCCATCGCCTCGATGGCCTTGTTGATCGCGGCCTTGCTGTCCGCGTCGTCCTTCTTCAGGCCCACGCCGTACTTCTCGTCCGTGAAGCCCTTGCCGACCAGCTTGAGCTTGCCGGGCTGCTGCGCGGCGTAACCGGCGAGGATGACGTCGTCGGTGGTCATCGCGTCCACGGTGCCGTTGAGGAGCGAGGTCACGCAGTCGGTGTACTTGCCCACCTCCTGCAGCTGCACCTCCTTGGCGTACTTCGTCTTGACGTTCTGCGCCGGGGTGGAGCCCTTGACCGAGCACAGCTTCTTGTTGCCGGTCAGCGACTCGGGGCCGGTGATGTCGGTGTTGTCCGACCGGACCAGCAGGTCCTGGTGCGCGACGAAGTACGGGCCGCCGAAGGACACTTCGTTCTTGCGCTTGTCGGTGATCGAGTAGGTGGCGACGATGAAGTCGACCTCACCCTTCTTGATCAGGTCCTCGCGCTGCGCGGACTGCGCTTCCTTCCAGGTGATCCCCGACTCGTCCACGCCGAGCTGCTTCGCGATGTACTTCGCGACGTCGACGTCGAAGCCGGCGTAGGTGCCGTCCGGCTTCTTCAGGCCGAGGCCCGGCTGGTCGAACTTGATACCGATGGTCAGCTTCTTGTTGTCCTTGGCCCGCTGGACCAGGTTCTTGTCGCCGCTCGCGCCGTTGCTGCCGGACCCGCCGCCGCAGGCCGTCAGCGCCAGCCCGGCGGCCATCACGATCGCGCCCGTCTGCAGAACTCGACTCAACCGCATCGTCTCTCAGGTTTCCTTCCGAATCTGTTCCGGCCTGGGCCGGTGCGAAGCACTCAGTGGGTCAAGATCTTGCCGAGGAAGTCCTTCGCGCGCTCGCTCTTCGGCGCGGTGAAGAAGGCTTCCGGCGTCGTGTCCTCGACGATCTCGCCGTCGGCCATGAAGATCACCCGATCGGCTGCCCGCCGGGCGAAGCCCATCTCGTGGGTGACGACGAGCATCGTCATGCCGTCCTTGGCCAGGCCCGTCATCACGTCGAGGACCTCCTGGACCATCTCCGGGTCCAGCGCCGAGGTCGGCTCGTCGAACAGCATGACCTTGGGCCGCATCGCCAGCGCCCGCGCGATGGCGACGCGCTGCTGCTGGCCGCCCGAAAGCTGCGCCGGGTACTTGTCGGCCTGGTTGGCGATGCCGACGCGCTCCAGCAGCTCCATCGCCGTCTTGCGCGCTTCGGCCTGGCCGAGCTTGCGGACCTTCATCGGCGCGAGCATGACGTTCTCGACGATGGTCTTGTGCGCGAACAGGTTGAACGACTGGAACACCATGCCGACGTCGGCCCGCAGCGACGCCAGGGCCTTGCCCTCGGCGGGCAGCGGGACGCCGTCGACGGCGATCTCGCCCGAGTTGATCGGCTCCAGCCGGTTGATCGCCCGGCACAGGGTCGACTTGCCCGACCCCGACGGGCCCAGCACCACGACGACCTGGCCGCGAGGCACCTCGAGCGTGATCTCCCTGAGCACGTGCAGGTCGCCGAAGTACTTGTTCACGGCGGACGCCTTGATCATCGGCGCCGCCACCTCCGCGGTCATCTGGCCTCCCGGGTCGTTCGTGCAAATCGGGCATGGGTCACCACGCGATGGCGAGAACCTACCGTTGTCGTACCGGCTGGCAAGGCCGCTTGAGCAATACTTAGGGTTTCAACTGAGTATCGATGTCCTTTTTGGGGGGTGTCCACCCGAAGTCACGGGGAGTGACCGTCCGGGTGGCCGGTGCGGGGCCCGCCCGGACGTCCTAGAGTTCGCGCTACCGGCCGGTGGAGCAGGTCACCATGGGAGGCGGACGGGTGCGGGTGCTGCTGGTGGAGGACGACGACCGGGTCGCGGGTGCGCTCATCCCGGCGCTGACCCGCCGCGGCCTGGCGATCGCCCGGCTGGCCACCGGCGCCGGCGTCCTCGACCGGGTGCACGAGGTCGACGTCGTCCTGCTCGACCTCGGCCTGCCCGACATCGACGGCGTCACGCTCTGCCGCCAGATCCGGGCCGTCAGTGACGTCGCGATCATCGTCGTGTCGGCGCGCGGCGAGGTCGACGACCGGATCCAGGGCCTGCGCGCGGGCGCCGACGACTACCTCGTCAAGCCCTACGACGTCGAGGAGCTGATGGCCAGGGTCGAAGCCGTGCGCCGCCGCCGCGGGGAGCACCCGGCCGCCGAGCCGGTGGTGATCCGCGTCGGGGACGTCAGCGTCGACCTGTCCCGGCACGAGGTGCTGGTCGACGGGCGGACGGTCGCGTTGTCGCGCAAGGAGTTCCAGGTGCTCGCGCTGGTGGCGGGCGCCCGCGGCGCGGTGTGTTCGCGTGAGCACGTGCTCACCGAGGTGTGGGGGCACCGCGGGCCGGCCGAGAGCCGTTCACTGGACGTCCACGTCGCGACGCTGCGGACGAAGCTGGGCCGCCCGGCGCTGATCGAGACGGTCCGCGGAGTCGGGTACCGGCTCGGCGGCCAGGTCGCCCGGAGCTGAGGGCCGTGCGCGTCCGGTTGCAGGGCATCGTGCTGACGCTGGTCGCGTTGCTCGTCTTCGGCCTGGGCATCCCGCTGGCCATCACGATCGCCGCCGGGGCGCAGCAGAAGCTGTTCCTCGACCGGCTGACCGACACCGCCCGGTTCGCGTCGCTGGCGCAGCGGCCGCTGCTGGACAACAAGCCGAGGCTGATCGAGCCCGACCTGCACCGCTACACCGAGGTGTACAGCGTCCAGGTGCTGGTCTTCGACCAGGACGGCAAGCAGGTGGCCAGCTCGGTGGGGCCGAACGGCGCGCGGCTCGACAGCCACGCCGAACGGATCGACGGGCCGGTCCACGAGGCACTGGCCGGGCGCCGCTCGCAGCCCGGTGGCGTGCTGATGCCGTGGGACGCCACGCCGCTGGTGCTCGCCGAACCGGTGCTCGCCGACGGCGAGGTGCACGGCGCGGTGGTGACCGTGTCCGACACCGGGAGCGAGCGGGCCGACGTGCTGTGGTGGTGGCTGCTGCTCGCCGCGGGCGGGATCCTCGCGTTCACCCTCGCCCTGGCCGTGGCGATTCCGGTGGTCCGGTGGATCCTGCGGCCGGTGCACCGGCTCGACGACGCGACCGGCGCGCTCGTGGCGTCCGTGGTCAGCGGGCGGGAGGCCGAGCCGGTGGGGGAGAGCGGCGGGCCGCCGGAGCTGCGGCAGCTCGGCCGGTCCTTCGACCGGATGGCCGAAAGCGTGTCCGGCGCGCTGGCCGCGCAGCGCGCGTTCGTCGCCGACGCCTCCCACCAGCTGCGCAACCCGCTGACGGCGCTGAAGATCCGGCTGGGCAACCTCGAAGGGCACGTCGACGACGAGCCGGCGGCCGCCGACCTGGAGGCCGCGCGGGTCGACGCCGGGCGGCTGCACCAGATCCTGGACGGCCTGCTTTCGATGGCCCGGGCCGAGGCGTCCGGTGGCGAGCTGGACCCGGTGGTGCTCGACGACGTCGTCGCCGAGCGGGTCGCCGACTGGTCGGTGGTCGGGCAGGCGCGGGACGTCCGGCTGGTCGTCGACACCGACGGCGGTGGCGCGCGCGTGTGCGTGCCGCCGCGCGGCGCCGAGACGATCCTGGACGCGCTGCTCGACAACGCGCTGAAGTTCACCGCGTCCGGGACCGAGATCCGGGTCGCCGTCGAGCGCGACGGCGACCGGGTGCGCCTGTCGGTCCGCGATCACGGGCCGGGCCTGCGGCCCGAGGAGCTCGAGCGCGCGCGGGACCGGTTCTGGCGCAGCCCCGCCCACCAGAACGTGCCCGGCTCGGGGCTGGGCCTGGCGATCGTCAGCGAGCTCGTCGCGCACTCCGGCGGCGAACTCGAGCTCGACCTCCCCGAAGGCGGCGGCCTCCGGATCACGATGACGTTCCCCGCGGTTTAGGTCTTTTCCGCCCGGTAGTAGCGGAGCGCCCCGGGGTGGAGGGGGAGTGGCTGGGTCTCGATGCCGGGGTGCACGTCGATCGACAGCGCCGCCGAGTTGGCCTGGGCGAGCTGGTGCCGGGCGTCGAACAGGCCGCGGACCAGCGCCTCCGCGACGTCGGCGTTCATCGACTGCCGCACCACCAGGAAGTTCGGGACCACCAGCGTGGTCACCGGCGCGCTCTGGTTGTAAGTGCTCGCGGGGATGGTCGCGGTGCCGTAGACCTCGCTGAGCGCCCGCATCTTCGGCATCTGGTCGGCGATGTCGACCAGCCGCAGCTCGTCCTGGTACTTCTGGATCCTCGGCGTCGGCAGCCCGCCGGACCAGAAGAACGCGTCGACCTCGCCGCGCAGCAACGCGGCGATGGATTCGTTGAGGCCGCGGCTGCTCCTGGTGACCGAGCCGGTCAGGCCGGCCGCGTCGAGCAGCTTGTCCGCGATGAACTCGACGCCGGAGGCCGGCGAGCCGATCGCGATGCGACGGCCGCGCAGCTGCCCCACCGACCGGATGTCGGACGTCCTGCGGACCACGACGTGCAGGTAGTCGTCGTGGATCCGCGCGAGCGCGGCCAGTTCGGGGTTGGCCTTGTACTTGTCCTCGGCCACGTCGGCGGCGACGAAGGCGACGTCGACCTGGCCGGCCAGCACCCGCTTGACGTTGTCGAGCGAGCCGTCGGTCTGCAGCACCTCCGGCCGGGCGATGTCCAGGTCGGCCTGCCAGGCGGTGGCGAGGGTCTGGGCGAGCCCGTCGTAGACGCCGCCGGGGTTGCCGGCGGCGATCCGCAGATGCAGGTTCCCGAAGCCGCCGGTACAGGCGGAGAGGACCAGCAGCAGGGCGGCCGCCATCGCGAGTCCGCGCGTCCGCCGGGTCCTGGTCATGGGCCGATCGTGCCAGACTTCGCGGCCGCCCGGGAATTCCGGGCCGGGAATGTGCGGAAACGACCGCGAAGATCGTATTTCCGGCGCCGTCGTTCTTTTCGTTCGGTTGTAACAGGCCGCGGCACGACGAGGACTTAAGACCATGAGCTCCTGCACGGCGTGCGAACGAGAACTCAGCCCCGAGGCGCGATTCTGCGGAACCTGCGGAACGCCGGTCGATCCGCTTTCCCCGGCGTCGCCCGGGCCCACCACCGCACCGCCGTCGCGGAATGTCATGACACCGTTGGCGGCCGGGGGCGCGGTGGTGGCGCTGATCACCGCGGGGGCCGTGGTTTTCGCGGTCTCGCGCTCGAAGGAGACGCCCACGGCGCAGCAGACGCCCGAGCCGATCGTCGTCACCACGCAGGAATGGGCGCCGCCGCCGACGACGATGACAGACCCGACCTGGACGACGCCGACGTCGGTCACCCCGAGTACGGCCGTCACCGAAGCCGACGTGCGAAGCCAGGTCGCGCACGACCACGCCGTCGCGGAAGGCCTGGTCGGCAGCTGGGTTCCGCAGCTGTCGTCGAAGAACGTCGGCCTGGTGGTCCACGGCGTGACCTACGACTACCCCGCCATCATGGAAGACTTCCGGCGGCTGCAGGCGAGCTATCCCGACGCCGTCATGGTCGACTCCGGCGACTACAACAACTTCTCCCGCAAGGATTTCTTCGTCACCCTGAAGGCGGAAACCTTCGGCAGCGCCGACCAGGCCAACGCCTGGTGCGACCAGCAGGGCTTCGCGCCGGAGGACTGCCACGCCGGCCGGCTCACCCACACGGGTGGCCCGGCCGGCAACTCCAAGCCGCGTTGACGCCGCAGTGGCGGGTCGTCAGCCGAAGAGCTTGGTGATGAGCTCGGTGATCTTCACCAGTGGCTCGCTGATGGCCCCGACGACGGTCGTGACGGTCTGCCAGCGGTTGGCCACGACCGTGCCGCGCGGGGTGTCCCGCTGAAGTTCTTCTTCGATCTTGCCGACTTCGGCACGGACCTCGTCGCGGTCGGCTTCGGGTGCGGCGGCGACGATGTCCGCCCGCGCCGCGGCGAGGGCGGCCAGGAGATCCGCCACCGGCAGCCCCGGTCCGGACTGGTGGTAGACGCGCGAATGCGAGCCTACGGCGCTGCCGCTGACGTGCGCGCCGCGCAGGTCGAACCGGTCACCCATTTCACTTCTCCTTCGTGGTCTTGGCGCGGCCGCCGGCGCTGCTGTGCGTGCCGACGGCCGAGTCGATGAGGGTGCTGCCCCGCAGGTCGTAGGAGTTGTGGACCGGATCGGCCAGCTTGGTGAACTCGACGACGGAGTAGCCGCGCTCCTGGAGGTAGGCGCCGACCGCGCGGAACAGCGTCGAGTCGAGGATCCGCACGTACCGTTCCACGTCGACGTCCTGGAAGTAGCTCTGCACCCGGTCGGCCTGGGCCAGTTCCCGCAGGCTCCGGTCGGCCCCGTACTTGGCGGGCACGATCTCGCCGGGCCGTTGCGGCAGGGCCTTGAACGGGCGGAACACCCTCGCGGCGCGCTGGAGGATCGTCGCCGGCAGCACGCACAGCTCGGCGAAGGTGCTGCGCAGCGGGCCGAGGACCGGGGCGCGGTGCTGGTCGATCGTCCGGTACCGCGGATCGATCGGCAGCAGGGCGAAGAACTGCCACTCGAGGAAGAGCATCCGCTGGTTCGTGCCGACGTGGAGGTAGCACGACGTGGTCAGGTCGCGGTCCCAGGATTCGATGCGGTAGCACCGGTAGTACCGCGCCCACTCGACCGAGGCGTCGGCGAGGTCGCGGGCCACCTCCGGGTCGAGCTGCGCGGCCGGCCGGTCGTACCAGCCGGGCAACACGCCGGGCACCGCCTCCGGATCGGCCACGAGCCGATCCGCCGGGATGAGGACCTGTTCGCGCAGCGTCAGGTCTTCGAGGCGCCGGCCGGGACCCAGCGACGACGTCCCGCGCAGCCGCAGCATCGCCTCGCTCACCTGGGCCTGCAGCTCCAGGACGCTGATGGTGGTCGGTGCGTCGTCGTCGGCCGGCTCCAGCGGCAGCGTGATCACCTGCTGGTGCAACGGGATTCCGGCCCCGACGAACGGGGAGAACCCGCGGTGCACGACGACGTCGACCTTGCCGGGGTGCTGGGCCCATTCCTGCTCCACGCGCGCGATGTCGCCCAGCGGCCCGGCGAACTGGTCCTGCCCGAGCCCGCGCAGCCGCCGCTCCCGTTCGTCGCCGCTCATCACCCGGTTCGGGACGAAGGTGTTCGCGCGGAACCGGTCGAAGACCAGGAAGTGCACGGCGAACTCGTCGAAGGCCAGCACACCGGCGATCAGCAGCACGGCGACGACCGGGAGGACGATCGTGGCCACGCCCACCCCGGCGCCCACGGCCGAAGCCGTGGTCGAGCCGAAATCCGAGCCGGCCTCGGAGCCCAGCATCGCCGCCAGCCCGAGGCCGAACACGCCGAGCACCGCCAGCGGTACGAGGACGAAGAGGAGGAGCACGGCGACGAGCACGCCGCCCCGCTTGCCCAGCTCCCGCCGGCCGATGGCGACGGTCAGCCCCACGGCGACCACCAGCCACGAGAAGAACACCACCGGGTTCAGGACCAGCAGCACCAGTTGCAGCACCAGCAGCACTCCGTCGCGGATCCGCCGCCGCGTACGGGCCGCCACGGCTTCGCGCAGAACGGCGGTGGAGTCCACACCGGGCGTCTGCGGAACGGCGCGATAAGGCTCGACGAGGAATTCCTTGATCGCCAGATCGGCGAATTTCTCGCTGAGCTGCGCCGCCGCGCAGAGGTAGCGCGTGGTGATGTCCCGGATCGACAGGGAAGCGCCACAACGCTGGCAGTATTTGTCACCGGCCTGATTGACGGACCGGCAGCGCCGGCAATGCCGGCTTCGTTCGGCCTCGACACCGACAGCCATGGAATTCCTTTCCGGTCCGACCCCACCCGGGAGTCGTCCGGCCGGCAGTGCCGCGTTACAGAATCGGCGCGACGCCGTTCACGGCCGCGCCGTCAGGCGCAGGACCGGTTCTCCGCTCGCGTCGCCGGCGGGATCGCCGACCAGGACGGAAAATCCCGGCGCCTCGACGAGCAGGCCGTCGGGCGTGGCACGGACCTCGACGGCGAAGGCGACGTCGGGGTAGGGGCCGTACCGGACGGCGAACACCGCGAACCCCGGTGGGGAGCCGGGCAGCGGCTCGGCGAGGAGGTGGTTCGTGTCGATCACGCGGTGCCAGCCCGTGTCCGGGTTGCCGTAGCCGCGCGGGTCGTCGGCCAGGGAGAAGGCCAGCTGCTCCTGGGTCAGCCCGATCGTCTCGGGACTGTTGAAGGCGGTCCGGCCCGCTGGGGGGTTGACGACGCTCAGCCCCGCCGCCGACGTGATCGCCAGGCGGCCCGCGAGGAGCGTGCCGCGTGTGCGCAGCACGGCGTCCGGCGTGCTCAGGTCGAACGACGCTCCGCCGGGTTCGGCCACGGTGACGATCTTGCGCTGGCCTGCCGCCGTCTCCTCGGCGTAGGGCAGCCCGGCGAGGAAGAAGCATTCGGCGTCCGCCGACGGGACGACGCCGAAGAGCATCATCCGGCGGCCGTCGGACACGAACAGCTGCTGGACGCTCAGCATCACCTGGTCCCGGGTGACCACCGCCTTGGTCACCAGCCGGGCCACGAGGCCGCCGTCTCGCGCGTCGCGGACGCGGACCGGGCCGAGCGGCCGGGTGAGCAGTGTCCGGTGGCCGTCGGCGTAGCGCAGGAGCGGCCCGATGCCGTGCTGGCCGGCCACCACGGACTCGAGCACCACGGCCCGCCCGGCGTCGATCAGGTACGGCGTGTGGCTGCCCGTCAGCGACACGGACGCGGCCTCGTGGCGTAGCGAGTACTCCGTCGCTACCGGCGACGGCGAGGCTCGGTGCCACTTGCTTTCGTCCTGGTACAACCAGACAGTCGTGAACGCGAAATGCCCGCTCGGTGCCCCGGTTTTCGCCACCGGGTAGTAGGCGACGCGGCGGTCGGCGAGGTAGCGGCCCAGGTCGCTCCCCACGTGCGAGCTGAAGTACCGGAGGCCCAACGTGCCTTCGGCGCCGCAGTGCTGCTCGCTGTAGCGCGGGCCGCCGTAGTCGAAGCCCCGTGCGGAGAGCCGGCAGTCGAGGTGCCGGGCGATCTCCGCGCCGTCGTCGAGGAACAGCCGGTCGCCGGTGACCCGGTGGGCCTGCGCCAGGAAGGACAGCGAGATCGGCAGGTAGTTCTGGTCGTGGCCGGCGCCGTGCTCCGCCGGCAGCGCGAAGCCGCGGTCGGTCAGCCGCGCCGGCCGGATCACTTCGGTGTAGAGCCGCATGGCCGCCGTGGTGACGCGGTTGCCCTCGCGGGCGCGGGAAACGGTGCCGAGGTGGCGGCCGAGCATCAGGCCCGCGACGACCGCGCCGATCGCCTGGTTCGCCGTCTGCTGGGGGTTGACCATGCTCGCCTCGGTCAGCCATCGCCAGTAGCCCAGCGCCAGCTCGGTCACCTCGGCGTACTGGGCGTCCGTGAGCAGGCCCTCACCGAGCTCCAGGACGTTGACGGCGTGCAGCATCGCCCACACCGTGCTCGGCCAGTCGCCGAACGGGTGTTCGCCGTCCCCGGGCATGTACCGCGCATACGGCAGGCCGCTGTCGCGGACGCGGAGGAACGGCTCACCGGGGTTGTCGTGCCGGTACACCCGGTTCGCCAGAAAAAAATCGAGCGCGCGCCGCACCGCGCCGGGGAACGCCGGATCGTCCGGCGATCGGCGCCGCCAGGCCAGGCAGAGCAGGGAGATCACCCCGAGGGCCATGTCCCCGATGTCGTCGTTGGCCGCGGGGTCCTCGAAGTTGCCGTCGGGCTGCTGGGCGGCGAGCGCGGCGGTGACCGCGTCCGCGAGGACCGCGTCGAGGTGCTCCGGATCGTGGGGAAGGTCGTGCGCGCTCGCGTGCTGGCTCGGCAGCAGGATCGGGTTCATCCGCTTCGCAACCTCCCTGCCGCCCTGGGCGCCGGACCGGTCGATGTGGTCAGGAAGCGCTTTCCCGGAAAACTTGCCCATTGCAGACCGGAAAAGCGATGATGCGGCTGGGACCCGCACTTGGTTAGGTAGTAAACAAACGAACGTCCGCGTTGTCAACGGACCGGCTCCCGGACGTGCGGGAGGCAGCCGGCATTCGACAGTTTCACCGGGGGAAAGTGGGTGCAGATGGCGAAAACGGGCATCGGTGACCGCGCGGGCGAGGTCTTCGCCGCGCTGGCGGCCGCCGGCCAGGCCACCCGGCCACAGCTCGCGGTGGCCTGCAGGCTGTCGAAACCGACCGTGTCCCTGGTGATGGCCGAACTGGAGGCCGCCGGGCTCGCCGAACGCAGCGGCAGCTCGTCGGGGGCCACCGGGCGGACGGCGGCGGTCTACCGGCTGGGCCCCCGGGCCGGGTACGTGCTGGCGGTGGACCGGGGATCGACGCAGGTGGCGCTGCGCGCGACCGGGCTCGACGGGGAGCTCCTCGACGAGGACCACACCACGCGGCCCGCCTCCGCGGCCGCGATGGTCCAGGCGGTGCTCGGGCGCCGAGCCGGCCGGGGTCCGCTTCGCGCCGTGGTCGTGGCGGTGTCCGAAGTGGTTTCCCCGCCCGGACGGGGTGATCCGGCGACCATGGCGCGGGTCCGGGACGCCGTCGCCTCGCTCGGGCTGCCCGCGGACGCGGCCGTCCGCACCGAGAACAACGTCAACTGCGCGGCGATCGCCGAACTGGCCGAAGGCGCGGGCACGGACCACGACAGCTTCGTGTACCTGCAGGTCGGCGTGGCGATCGGGGCCGGGGTGGTGATCGGGCGACGGCTCGTCCGCGGGGCCAGCGGCGCGGCGGGGGAAGTCGCGCGCCTGGCGTACCCGTGGGCGGACGACCGGTCGCCCGCCCCGGAGGCCCTCGAAGCGCGGCTCGGTTCGCGGGCGCTGCTGCGCCGGGCCCGCGGCCGCTGGCAAGGGCGGCCGGATCCGGCGCCGCGGACGGCCGCCGCGCTGTTCGCACTGGCCGAGAAGGGGGACCCGGTCGCGCTCGAGATCGTCGGCGAACACGCCGAAGCCGTGGGGAACCTCGCCGCGTCGCTCTGCGCGGTCGTCGACCCCGGCTTGGTGGTGCTCGGCGGCGGCGTGGGCCGCAACCGGCTGCTCCTGCCCGGTGTCGTCGCCACCGTCGACCGGCTGAGCTGGCCGGTCGAGGTCGTCGTGAGCGAGCTGGGCGCCCGCGCGACCGTGCTCGGTGCCGCGCACCTGGCCAGGGAGAGAGGCATCGGCGCGGTGGTGGCCGAGGGGTGACCGGCGGGCGTTGACAGCGGCGGACGGCCCTGCCTAGAGTGCCGAGAAAGCGCTTCCAGCTCCCTGGGACGGAACCACTGGAACCGCGTGCGTCGGAAGATGTGCCACGGCAGCGCGCCTCTCGAGGTGCCGCCGGTCCACGCTGGAGTCCCGGGAGCAGCCGATGTCAGCCGAAGCAGCAACGCACCCTGTCGAAACCGGGATCCCGCCGGCGGCGAAGACCGCGCCCGCCCGGCGCCGCCGGAAGCGGCACCGGGACAACCTGGCGGCGTACGCCTTCCTGTCGCCGTGGTTCCTCGGCATCTTCGGGTTCGTGCTGATCCCGATGGGGTATTCGCTCTACCTCTCGCTGACGAAGTTCGACCTGCTGAGCTCGCCGCAGTGGATCGGCTTCCAGAACTACCTGGCGATGTGGCAGGACGAGAAGTTCCTGCACTCGGTCAAGGTCACGCTCACCTACGTCGTCTTCTCCGTGCCGCTCAAGCTCGCGGCCGCGCTCGTCGTCGCCGCGGTGCTGAACCGGGGCCTGCGCGCGCTGGGGTTCTACCGTTCGGTGTTCTACCTGCCCTCACTGCTCGGGGCGAGCGTCGCCGTTTCGGTGATGTGGCGCCAGATCTTTTCGCAGCAGGGCCTGCTGAACCAGGTGCTGGGCTTCTTCGGCGTCCGCGGCGCGGACTGGATCGGCGACCCGCGGTTCGCGCTGTGGACGCTGATCCTGCTGTCGGGCTGGCAGTTCGGCACCCCGATGCTGATCTTCCTCGCCGGGCTGAAACAGATCCCGAAGGACCTGTACGAGGCGGCGGAGCTGGACGGCGCCGGCCGGATCCGGATGTTCTTCCGGATCACCGTGCCGATGCTGTCCCCGGTGATCTTCTTCAACCTGGTCCTGGAGACGATCAACGCGTTCCAGACGTTCACCCCGGCGTACGTGGTCAGCGGCGGCCTCGGCGGGCCGATCGATTCGACCATGCTGTACACGCTTTACCTCTACCGCAAGGGGTTCACGAGCCTGCAGATGGGTTACGCGTCGGCGATGGCGTGGGTCCTGTTCCTGGTGATCGGCCTCTTCACCGCCCTGTACTTCGCTTCGTCGCGGCGCTGGGTCACCTACGCGGACTGAACGCACCACGGCCGAAAGGACCGAGATGGCCATCAAGACCACGAAGCACCACTGGCGCGCCCACGCGGTGCTGCTCGCCGGGGTCGTCGTGATGATCTACCCGCTGGTGTGGCTGGTCGGGGCGTCGTTCAAGCCGGAGAACCAGATCTTCAGCACGCTGAACCCGATCCCGTGGCACTTCACCTTCGAGAACTATCTCAGTGGCTGGACCGCGACCGGGACGTCGTTCACCGTCTACCTCACGAACTCGGCGACCATCGCGATCTGCGTGGTGATCGGCAACATCGCGTCCTGCTCGCTCGCCGCGTACGCGTTCGCCCGGCTCGACTTCGCCTTCCGCAAGCTGTGGTTCGGGCTGATGCTCGGGACGCTGATGCTGCCGTTCCAGGCCACGATGATCCCGCAGTACACGATCTTCTACAAGCTGAACTGGATCAACACGTTCCTGCCGCTGGTGGTCCCGCAGCTGCTGGCGTTCGACTCGTTCTTCATCTTCCTGATGGTGCAGTTCATCCGGGGCATTCCCCGCGAACTGGACGAAGCGGCGGCCATCGACGGCGCCGGGCACGGCCGGATCTTCTTCTCGGTGATCCTCCCGCTCCTGCGGCCGGCCCTGCTGACGACCGGGGTCCTGACGTTCATCTGGACGTTCAACGACTTCCTGCGCCAGCTGGTCTACCTGTCCGACAAGTCGCGCTACACCGTCCCCTTGGGACTCAACTCCTTCATCGACCGGGCGAGCGGGTCCAGCTACGGCGGCATGCTCGCGATGTCGGTCGTCACCCTCGTCCCGACGGTCGTGGTGTTCCTGGTCTGCCAGAAACGCCTGGTCGACGGCGTGGCCAACTCCGGCATCAAAGGCTGAAACCCACACTCCAGCAGAAAGTGAGACCGTCATGGCACAACAGGTGTCCAGGAGGGGATTTCTCGGGATCGCCGGGGCGGGAGTGGCCTCGGCCGCGCTCGCGGGCTGCGGGTTCGCGCCGCCCAGCACCGGGTCGGGCCCCGCGGGCAACGCGCTGACCTTCCGCTGGTGGGGCGGCAACGCCCGCAACGACGCCTACCAGAAAGCGGTGAAGATCTTCACCGACAAGACCGGGATCGCCGTCACCACCCAGTACTCCGGCTACGACGGCTACTTCGACAAGCTGAACACGGAGTTCGCCGGCGGCAACCCGCCCGACATCTTCCAGATGGACACCGCCTACGTCAGCACCTACGCGAACCGGAATGTGCTCACCGACCTGGGTACCTACATCCCCGGCACGATCGGCCTGGACACGCTGTACGCGCCGGTGCGCGGGGCGGGCGCGGTGAAGGGCAAGACCTTCGGTGTCCCCTCCGGCTCCGGCAACGCCCCGGTGCTCTACGACAAGACGGTCTTCGACCAGCTGAAGATCACCGCCCCGACCAACGACTGGACGTGGCAGGACTTCGGCACAATCGCCACCGAGGTCTCCAAGGCGTGGGGCCCGAACAAGTACGGTGCACTGGACGCGTCGAAGGACGATTCGGGCGCGCTGCAGCCGTGGCTGCGCCAGCGCGGCAAGGACCTCTACACCGCCGACCAGACGCTCGGGTTCGGTCCGGACGACCTGACCGAGTGGTTCACCTTCTGGGACGGCCTGCGCAAGGCGGGCGCGATCTGCCCGCCGACACTGCTGAGCAACACCGACGCGGCGACCGGCAACCACCCGTTCATCACCGGCCAGATCGCGATGACCACCGGCTGGGGTCTCGCCCAGATGCAGCCGCTGACCCAGCACGAGCTGAAGCTGGTCGTCGTGCCGCGTGCGAACGGCAAGACGGGCCAGGCGCTGTCCGGCGGCGTGCTGCTGTGCATCCCGGTGAAGAGCAAGAACCCGGAGGGCGCGGCGAAGCTGATCAACTTCTTCCTCAACGACGACGACGCGATCAAGACGATGAAGCTGCAGCGCGGGCTCCCGCCGTCGGACAAGGCGAAGAACCTCCTCGCGCCGACCGCCACCGTCCCCGAGAAGGCGGACATGGACTTCGGCGAGTACGTGGCCGCGCAGGTTGCCAAGGACGCCCTGCCCACCGCGCCGACCGCGCCGCCGGGCTACGGCGACGTCAAGACCGCGCTCGACTCGGCGGCCAAGCAGATCGCGTTCGGCAAGATGTCGATCGCCGCCGGCGTGACCCAGTTCTTCAGCGACGCCAAGACGGCGCTCGCCAACGCCAAGTAGGAGAGCAGTGCGCATCACCGCCGTGCGGGGCACCGACCTGTTCATCGGCTCCGCCGCCGCGGCCCGCCAAGTCGTCCGGGTGACGCTGAGCGGGCCGCGGGCTCCGGTGCGGATCCGCGTCGAGGGCAAGCGGGTGGTCACGCCCGAACCCGTCACCGCCGACGTCCACCCGGACGGCGTGACGGTGGAAGTCGGCGTTGCCTTCCAGGCGCCGGAAGGCTCCACGCACCGGGTCACCGTGGTCGCGGAGTCGGCCGGGGAGCGCGTCACGGCGGAGGCGGACCTCGTCGTGGCGGAAACCGGCTGGACGATGTGGATGGTGTCGCACTTCCACTACGACCCGGTGTGGTGGAACACCCAGGCCGGCTTCACCGACACCTGGCTCGACCTGCCGCTGGCGCAGGAAAAGCGGATGCACTTCCAGCGCTCGGCGTTCGACCTCGTCCGCGCGCACCTCGAAGCCGCCCGCGACGACGAGGACTACCGGTTCGTCCTGGCCGAGGTCGACTACCTCAAGCCGCACTGGGACACCTTCCCCGGCGACCGCCACGACCTGCGGCGGTTCCTGCGCGACGGCCGGATCGAGCTGGTGGGCGGCAACTACAACGAGGCCAACACGAACCTGACCCACCCGGAGTCGACGATCCGCAACGCCGTCTACGGCGTCGGCTACCAGCGGGACGTCCTGGGCGGCGAGCCGCGTTCGGCGTGGATGCTCGACGTGTTCGGCCACGACCCGGCCTACCCCGGGCTGATGGCCGACGCCGGTCTCGACTCGAGCGCCTGGGCGCGCGGACCGTGGCACCACGTAGGGGCGAAGCGGCACACCGGCGACATCGGCCGGATGCAGTTCCCGTCGGAGTTCGAGTGGATCTCGCCGAGCGGGCGGGGCCTGCTGACCGCCTACATGGCCGACCACTATGTCGCCGGGTGGGGCATCGAGCGCCAGGACACTCTCGAGGAGGCGATGGCGGAGGCCTACCGGCAGTTCAGCACGCTGCGGCAGGTCGCCGCCACGCGCAACGTGCTGCTGCCGGTCGGGCACGACCACAACATCCCGTCGCGGTTCTGCACCGAGATCCACCGCACCTGGAACGCCCGCTACGTCTGGCCGCGGTTCGTCGTCGGCCTGCCCCGGGACTTCTTCGCCGCGGTCCGCGCGGACGCGGCGGCGCGTGGCACGGCGATCAGCGTGCAGACCCGGGACATGAACCCGGTCTACACCGGCAAGGACGTCTCCTACATCGACACGAAGCAGGCCCAGCGCGCCGCCGAGGTCGTGGTGCTCGACGGGGAGCGCGCGGCGACCCTCGCCGCCCTGCTCGGCGCGCGGTACCCGCACGAAGCCCTCGACAAGGCCTGGCGGCAGCTGGTCTACGGCGCCCACCACGACGCGATCACCGGCACCGAGTCCGACCAGGTCTACCTGGACCTGCTCACGGGCTGGCGTGAAGCGGCCGAGCGCGGCGGCGAGGTCTTGGACGGCGCGATCGCCGAACTGGCCCGGCACGCCGACACGTCCGGGGACGGCGTGGCCGTCTTCGTGCTCAACACGCTGTCCTGGGCCCGTGACGCGGTGACGACGGTGACCGTGCACCTGGAGCCCGGGATGGCGGGCGCGCGCGTGGTGGACCCGGACGGCCGGGCGGTCCCCGCGGTCGCGGACGCGGCCGTGCGGCACCGCGACGGCTCCCTAGAAGAAATCACGCTGACCTTTCTCGCTTCCGAGGTACCCGCGCTCGGCTACCGGGTCTATCGGGTCGTCAACGCGGACGCCGTGCCGCCGGGGTGGACGGTCCGGCCAGGGCCGCCGTCGATCGAAAACGACGTCTTCGCCGTCGAAGCCGACCCGGCGCGCGGGGGTGCGCTCAAGCGCGTCCACGACCGGCGGGCCGGCCGGGCACTGCTGCGGGACGGCGGCCTCGCGGCCGGGCTGGTGGTCCAGGACGAGCACGCCGAGCACCCGGTGTGGGGCGAGGGACCGTGGCACCTGCTGCCCAAGGGACCCGGCCACGGCCCCGGCGCGGCGGAGGTCGTCGTCGAGACCAGCCCGCTGGGGGAGCGGCTCGTCGCGACGACGTCGCTGGACGGCTTGCGGATCACCCAGTGCACGACGTTGTGGCGCGGAGTGTCCCGTGTGGACGTTCGCACCCACGTCGACGGATCGGTGGGCCGGGACCGGCTCCTGCGGGCCAGGTTCGACTTCGCCGTGCCCGGAGCGCTCCCGGTGGCCGAGGTCGGCTTCGGGGCGATCGGCCGGTCGTTCGGCTTCCCCGACGTGGACGCGGCCGAGCACCTGTGGACCCTGGACACCCCGGCCCACACCTGGGCCGGGCTGTCGGCGACAGCGCGTGTCGCCCTCGTCGGCGACGACGGCACCCGGACCGCGCATGCCATCGGCGTCGCCGAAGTCGTCGAGCCCGTCGACCCCGGGCCCGAGGTCCGGGCCCTGGTGGCGGCGCTGGCCGCGAAGGGCGTGACAGCCACGTGCACCCGCCCGGGCGGCCCGCGCTACGGCGCCCTGGACGCCGACTCGAACCTGCCCGACGTCCGGATCGTGCTGGGTGGGGACAACCCGTACGCCGCCGAGGTTTTCGCCGGCGCCGAGCCCGCTTACCGCGAGGCGTTCGACCGCCACGGCCGGGTGTTCGTCCCGGCGACCCGGACCCGGCGCGAAGCCTGGGTGCCCGACGCCGACCTCCGGGGACCGCGCGACCTGCCGGTGCTGGTCATCGGGGACGTCACGGCGGCCACCGACGAGCTACGCGCCGGTGCCACCCTCGAAGTCCGGGTCCCCGACGGGCTGGCGGGCACCGCCGAACCCGTCGACGGCTACTCCGTCGCGGTCGTCAACCACGGCACACCCGGGTTCGTCGTGGACCCGGGCGGCACTCTGCACCTGTCGCTGATGCGCTCGTGCGGCGGCTGGCCCAGCGGGGTGTGGATCGACGGCGAACGCCGGACCGCGCCGGACGGCTCGAGTTTCGCCTGGCAGCACTGGACCCACACCTTCGACTTCGCCGTCATCGCCGGGGAAGGCGACTGGCGTGACGCCGGCTTCCCGCGCGGCGCGCAGGAAGCCGCCCACCCGCTCCGGGCCCGGCAGGTGCCCGCCGGCGGCGGCGCGCTGCCGCCCACACTGAGCCTGATCGCCGTCGAACCGGCCGAAGTCCTTCTGACGGCGGCGAAATCGGCGGGCAACCCGCTCGCTTCGGGAGCGGTGATCGCCCCCTCGGACGCGATCACGCTGCGGGTGTACGAGCCGGCCGGGACACCGGCCACGGCGTTCGTCTCGCTGCACGGCGGGGTCCGGTCGGCGTGGCGCACCGACCTCCTCGAGGAGCGCGGCGAGCCACTTCCGGTCGACGACGGACGCGCGCGTGTCGACCTGGGGGCCGCCGACGTGGCGACCCTCCGGCTGGATCCCGCCCTCCGCGGCGCGGAGACCGGCCGGGGCATCGTTCGCGTGGTGGAGCCGGTGCAGCCGATCCACACGCGATACTGGCTGCACAACGAAGGGCCGGCGCCGATTGGCAACCTGCCGGTCAGCGTGCACGTCACCCCGCCCCGGCTGAAACTCGGCGAGGACGGCCGGGCCCGGTTCGACGTCACGGTCGGCTGCAGCGGCCGCCAGGCGCGCGGGCGTGTCGAGCTGGACCTGCCCCCGCGGTGGCGGATCGAGCAGGCCCCGGATCTGGGCTACGACCTCGAGCCGGGAGAGCACGCCCGGATGGCGGTCGAGGTGCGGGGACCGGCGGCACCGGGCCGGTACCTGCTCGCCGCCCGGATTTCCGACGACCACGGCCAGACTCTCGAAGACACGGCCGAAATCCTGGTGGGGGCGCCACCGGCGTGCGACGACCTGGTCGACGTCGAGTTCGCGACCGAGGCGATCGCGGTGGAACCGGGCGGAAGCGCGGAGCTGGTGGTGTCGCTGGCCAACCGGGCCCAGAGCGAAATCCGGGGCGGGGTGGCGGTGATCAGCCCGTTCGGCACCTGGGCGGGCGAGCTGACGATCGGCCCACGGGTCCAGCCGTTCCACCTGGCGGCGGACGGACGCGCGACGGCCCCGATCACGATCCACGCGGCAACCACGGCCCGCCCCGGCGCGCACTGGTGGGCCCTGGTCCGCGTCACCGCCCACGGACGGCTGATCTACACCCCGGCGATCGAAGTCCGCATCACCGGCTGAGCACGGGCCGTCGACCGCGCCCTACACGCAGCGGTAGTCGCTCGAGGCGGTACGTTTCGCCCCGCCGTCCGTACCGCCCAGCAAGACGCTCAGCAGCTCCTCGGCCGCCGCCATCGTGGGCCGGGCCGTCGGGTAGAGGTGGAGCAGCCGCAGCACGGCCTCGGTGACCGGGCCGTCCGTCCGGGGGCGGACGATCCCGGCGCCGTCGTACGGAGGATGTCCCTCCAGCGCCGTGTAGAGGGTGGCGCCGAGGGAGAACACCTCCGCCGGGAAGTCGGGGAAGCCGCCGTCGAGCACTTCGGGGGCGAGGTAGGCGCGGGCGCCGGAGCCGCCCGCGCCGCTCGTGATCCCCGCGCGGCTCTCGGCCGAGACGACGACGTGGTCCGGATCGACGGCGGTGTGCAGGACGCCCTCGTCGTGCGCGGCGGCCAGCGCCGCGGCCAGCTGGGCGCCGAACCGGGCGACGAGCCCGGGGGCGAGCGTGCCGTGCTCGTCGAGCAGCTCGGTCAGCGTCCGCGCCCCCGGGTACTCCAGCACCAGGTAGGTGGTGCTGTTCTCGTCGACGACGTCACAAATTGCCGCAGTTGCCGCACTGCCTGCCGCCCGCGGCGCGGGGATGGCCGGCGCCGCGGGCGGCTCGTCGAACAACGGCTTGACGGCGACGATCCGGTCGAGCCGTTCGTCCTGGGCGTGCCAGACCACCGTGCTCTGCCCAGCCGGGCCGAGCAGCCGGTACCGGTCGCCGATCAGTGTCCCTTCGCGCGCCACGTCGTTGTCCCTCCGCGTAGTCCACCGTCCTGCTTGGAGATACGGCCGCCACGCGGATCCGGTTCGCTTGATCGACTCGATTTCCCCCGGCCGGGTGGGATCACTTGAGCGGCCGGACGCTCCCGAGCGTCGGCACCACCTTGGCGATGGTGCCGTCCGCGGCGAACCGCAGCCGGTCGATGGTCACTTCCCGATGGGTACCGTCGCCTCCCGGGATGGCGAAGCGGTGGTAGGCGATGTACCAGTCGTCCGTTCCCGGCACCTGGACGATGCTGTGGTGGCCGGTGCCGAGGATGCCGAGCGACGGGTCCTTCTCCAGGATGACGCCCCGGTTGACCAGCCCGTCGAGCAGCGGGCTCGTGGCCGTCGCGTAGCCGACGCGGTAGTTCTCGCTGCCCGTGTCGTCGATCGACCACGTGAGGTGGTAGGTGCCCTGGCGCTTCGTCATGAAGAGCCCCTCGCGGAACCCGTCCAGCCCGGTGAGCTGCTTGATCTTCGCCGGGTCGTACGACGTCAGGTCGGCGTTCAGCGGCACGACGTAGGCGTTGCCGTTGCCCCAGTACAGGTAGGTCTGGCCGTCGTCGTCGGTGAACACCGCCGGGTCGATCGCCTGGCCGCCGCCCGGGTTCGCCGCGATCAGCGGCTTGCCCAGCGCGTCGGTGAACGGGCCGGTGGGGGAGTCCGACACCGCGACGCCGATCTTGGCGTCCGCGCAGAAGTAGAAGTAGTACTTCCCGTTCTTCTGCGTGATGGTCGGCGCCCACGCCCGGCTGTCCGCCCAGGACACGTCCGGGCCGAGGTCGAGGATCTTCGGGTGCCGGGTCCAGGTGACGAGGTCCTTGCTCGACCACGCGTCGAACGTCGTGCCCGACCAGCCGGGGTAGCCGTCGGTCGTCGCGTAGATGTAGTAGGTGTCACCGAAGCGGACGATGTTCGGGTCCGCGTTGAAGCCGGGCAGGACCGGGCTGTTCATCACGACGGCGCTGACCGTCCACGTCCGCCGCTGCCAGCCGGCGCCGACGACCGAGTAGCCCACCGGCCCGGTGAAGTCCTGCCGCGATCCGTTGTGGGGGAACACCTGCGTACCGTCGGCCACCTGCAGCACCGGTGCGAGCCGCCGCACGTCGGTGCCCGGCTTCACGGGCAGTACGATGGTGCCCTTCGCGCTGTCGATGATCGCGGGCACCTTGAGGGAGTCGAGGGTGACTGAGCCGACGGCCGTCTCGTTGCCCGGCGTGCCGAGCACCTCCTTGGCGGTCAGGCCGCGGTTCCACACGGTGAACCGCCGCATCTTGCCCTGGAAGTACTTGTCGGCGCCGTAGGCCGACCGCCCGAGGTAGTTCGACGTCGTGATGCCCGCGCCGAGGTCACCGGGTTTCGCGGTGACACCGTCCACATGCGCCACTTCGACGCCGTTGTCGTAGAGCCGCGCTGTCCCGTTCGCCAGCGTGTACGTCAGGGTGTGCCAGGCGCCGCGGGTCAGTGCCCGTTTGCTGTCGGCGTTCTGCTCGGTCGACCAGTTGCCGGCCGCGATCGCGGCCCGGTAGGTGTCCCCGGTCGCGAACATGTAACCGTCACCGGCGTTGTCAGTGCTGTTGCCCAGGTTCCAGAGGAAGTACGGCGTCTGCTGGCCGGGGTCGACCCACACCTGCGCGGACACCGTGATCCCGCTCAGGCCGCTCATCAGGTTGTTCGGCAGCGCGACGTACCCGTCCTTGCCCGCGAAGGCGAGCCCGTCCGCCGAACGCGTGACACCGCCGTGCATCGTGGCGTCCCGCCGGTTCCCGGAGACGTCGGTGACCGTGTCGCCCGAGCCCGCCGCCGCGAGGTCGTAGTCCGCGACGACGCCCTTCTTGTCGGTGGTCATCGGCGGCGGTCCCTGCCGCAGCTTGGCGAGCTCGGCCTTCGTCACCGGCAGCACCGTGCCGTGGCGCGGGCTCTTCGGGAGCTGGTACTCGGCCGGGATCGTCCAGTTCGGGTTCGCCAGCGAATCGGTGACGAACGGGACGTACCCGCGACGCGGCGTCTCGTCCATGAAGGCGTAGGTCTTGGTGCTGTCATTCGCCTTGAACACCGTCGGGCCCTCGACCCAGTCGGTGCCGAGCTTGGTGCGGATGCAGTCGGAGACGAGCTGCCAGTTGCGCGGCTTGGTCGTCGGCAGGTCCACCGCGCGCAGGTTCTTCGACCGTTCCAGGACGATGTCGCGCTCGCAGGACCCGATCACCTTGCCGTCGGTGGTGAGCCGGTAGTAGTAGTCGCCGTCCTTGATGACGGTGGAGTCGATGACGCCTTCGCCGGGGTCGTTCCACACCTGGGGCTTGCTGAACGTCCGGAAGTCGCGGGTGGTCGCGTACATCATCCGCGGGTACGTCGCGCCGGTGTGGTTGACGTCGGAGGGAGCGTAGGGGCTGGTGGCCCAGTAGACGACGTAGGCGCCGATCGTGGGGTCGTAGGTCGCTTCGGGGGCCCACGTCATGCCGGCTGTGTCATCGGAAACCCGGACGTGCCGCTGGTTCGACCAGGTCACCAGGTCGGTCGACTCCCAGATCTCCAGGTACTGGCTGCCGTGCCGCTGCGCCTGGTCCCAGCCGCGGCCGTCGTTGATCTGCAGGTCGGTGGCGACGATGTAGAACCGGTCGCCCTCCGGGCTGCGGACGATGAACGGGTCGCGCACGCCGGTTTCGCCGTAGTTCGAGCGCAGGACGGGACGGCCGCCGTTGAGCTCGTCCCAGTGCAGCGCGTCGTTCCCGCGGCTGGCCGCGAAGTGGATCTGCTCGGTGTCCTGCGTCGCCTCCCCGGTGAAGTAGGCGAACATGTACCCCTCGAGCGCTTCCTTCTTAGGCAGCGGCAGGACGGTGAGGGTGAAGGAGCGTTCCGCCGTCGCCGAGCCCTTCGTCGCGCGAACCGTGAGGCGGGCCTTGGCGGGCCGCGCTCCGGCCGCCGGCCGGGTCACCTCGCCGGTGGCGGTGACGACGCGGGGGTCCTGGCTGCACCAGGTCAGCGTGACGTCGCGGGCGCCCTTGGCCGGCAGGGTGATGTTCCCGCGGATCGCGTCCTGGTCGGGGAGGACGATGTCCTTGAGCGCGTTGTCGACCTTCTGCCGGTCGGTGATGTCCTGCAGCACCGTGACGGTGAAGGAGCGGCTCGCGGTCTGGCCGGCGTAGGAGACGGCCGCCGTCAAGGTCACCTTCGCGTCGCCGGCGCCGGGCGCGGGCCGCGTCACCACGCCGGTCGCGGACACCACGGCCGGGTTGCTCGACGTCCAGGCGATCGCCGAGCCGCCGGTGCCCGTCCTGGGCAGGGTGAGGTTGTCGGTGACGGCCGAGGTGTCGCCGAGGGTGAGAGCCGCCGCGTCGGCCGCCGCGCGCCCGGCGGCGGTGCGCTCGCCGAGGGCGCGGGCTTCGTCGGCGGTCACCGCGCGGTTGTAGACGCGGAAGTCGCGGACGCTCCCCTTGAGGTACTTGTCGCCGTCGTAGACCGACCGGCCCAGGTAGTCGGCGGTCGTGGTGCCATTGCCGATCGAGCCGGGTGTGATCGTGATGCCGGTCTTGCGGACGGCTTCGATGCCGTCCTCGTACAGGACCGCGGTCCCCCCGGCGAGGGTGTAGGTGATCGTGCGCCAGCTGCCGCGCGAGAGGGTGCGTCCCGCGTCGGCGGTCTGCTCGGTGGACCAGTTGCCGGAGGCGATCGAGGCGCGGAACGAGTCGCCCGTGGTGAACAGGTAGCCGTTGCCCGCGCCGCCGGTCGTGTTGCCGAGGCCCCACAGGAAATACGGCGTGCCCTGGTCGGCCGCGACGTTCACCTGTACCGAAACCGTGATGTCCGTGAGATCTCGCATCAGGTTGTCGGGCAGGCGGACGTGCCCGTTCGTGCCGCCCAGGCGCAGCCCCTCGTCGCCCTGCCACGTGGTGTCGCCGCTGACGGTGGCGTTCCGCCCGTGCCCCGACGCGTCGGGCACGGTGGTCCCGGCGCCGCCGGTGAGGTCGTAGCGCACGACCAGGCCGTCGTCGAGGGTCGCCGCGTGGCCGGAGGTGGCCCAGACGGTGGTGGACGCCGCGGCGATGGCGAGGGTGGTGACGATCGCAGTCAGCGGTCGAGGCCGCCGGGCGAACTTCGGCGACAGCGTCGTCGCCGAGAGTCGAACGGGCATACCGGCTCTCCAAGAGGTGGGCGCCGACGGCGCGGGAAGAGGGGCAACGCGAGGGAGTTTCCGAAGCCGCAACCGGCGGCCGAGCGCGAAGTGAGCGCTAACATAGCTCCCGATCCGCGCGGGGTCAATTGGCTGTTTTGCCTGGTGGTGTCCGACCCCCGACGATCGGACCCTTGACATCGTGTGGCGCGGGTCACCTACACTACGACGGCTTGTTAGCGCTAACAATTCTTGGATGCCCGGCACTCGATGACGAGATGGGTGGACGATGATCAGTCGACGAGGACTGATGGCGGGGGCGGCGGGCGTCGCGGTCGCCGGCGTACTCGGCAGCAAAGCCTCCGCCCAGGCCGCCTCCGGCGCCTACGTCATGGCGTACTTCACCGAGTCGCCGTCCATGACCGGTGCCGACTACGGGCTGCACCTGGCGGTCAGCGCGGACGGCCTCGACTGGATGCCGCTCAACCAGAACAACCCGGTGGTGACGCCGACGGCGGGCACCGGCGGGCTGCGCGACCCGTTCGTGCTCCGCAAGCAGGACGGCCGGTTCGTGGTGCTGGCGACCGACCTCAAGGGCACCGACTGGTCGCTACAGAACCAGTACGTGCACGTCTGGGACTCAGCGGACCTGCGTGGGTTCACCGGCTACCGCCGGATCAAGCTGCACTCGATGGCGACGCACAGCTGGGCGCCCGAGGCGTTCTGGGACCCGTCGCGCAACCAGTACGCGATCATCTACTCGGCGGCGTCCGGCGGCCACGACGTCATCATGGTCAACTACACCACCGACTTCGCGACGGTGAGTGCGCCGCAGGTGTTCTTCGACCCCGGTCACGCGACGATCGACGGCACGATGGCCACCATCGGTGGCGTCAACTACCTGTACGTCAAGAACAACACCAACAGCACCCTGGTCGGCCAGCGCTCCGGCTCCCTGGCCCCCGGCAGCTTCACCACCTACAAGACCGGAATCTCACCCGGGCGGGGGGTGGAGGCGCCGCAGATCGTGCCCGCGCTGTCGGGGAACCGCTGGTACCTCTGGGGTGACACGTGGAGCCCCAACGGCCGGTTCTTCTGCTGGGAGACCACCGACGTGGCCGCGGGGAACTGGACGCTGCTCAACGACCGCGCCTACACCCAGCCGCTGAACTCCAAGCACCCCGGGATCACGCCGATCACCGCCGCGGAGATGTCCGGCCTGGTCGCGCAGTGGGGTGCGCCGGCGTGGCGACGTCTCAAGTCCTACAACTTCCCGGACCGCTACGTCCGGCACGCCGACTCCGTGGGCCGCATCGACCCCTATCCCTTCGACCCGTACCAAGACCAGCTGTGGAAGCTGGTGCCCGGGCTGGCGGACGCCGCCGGCGTGTCGTTCGAATCCGTCAACTACCCGGGCCGGTACCTGCGGCACAGCGACTACGAGCTGCACCTGGTGGCCGACGACGGCTCGGCGACGTTCAAGGCGGACGCCACCTTCCACCAGACGCCGGGGCTCGCCGACTCGAGCTGGTCGTCGTTCCGCTCGCACAACTACCCGGACCGATACGTCCGGCACTACTCCTACGTGCTGCGGATCGACCCCCTCGGCAGTACATCGTCCGCTGTGGACAAGCAGGACGCGACCTTCCGCGTCGGCTACTGAGCGCTCGCGGAAGGATCCGTCATGCTACGACGACGTGGCGCGGTGTTGTCCTTGCTGGTGTTCGCCGCCGTCCTGCTCGGCGCGCCCGGTGTGCACGCCGCGCCGGTGACGGTGGCCAACGGGAGCCAGTTCACCGACCCGGCGGGCGCTCTGGTGCACGCGCACGGCGGCGGGATGCTCAAGGTGGGCGCGTACTACTACTGGTTCGGCGAGAACCGCAACGCTGACGACACCTTCCGCGCGGTCTCGGCCTACCGCTCGACCGACCTGAAGACGTGGGAGTTCCGGGGCGACGTGCTGACGCAGTCGTCGGCGGCCGAGCTGGGCCGGGCCAAGATCGAACGGCCCAAGGTGATCTACAACAGCTCGACCGGGCAGTACGTGATGTGGATGCACAAGGAAAACGGGGACGACTACGCCGAAGCGCGCGCGGCCGTGGCCACCTCCTCGACGGTCGACGGCGGCTACACCTACCGCGGCAGCTTCCGCCCGCTCGGTGCCCACATGTCGCGTGACATCACGCTGTTCAAGGACGACGACGGCACCGCGTACATGGCCTCCGCGGCCCGCGAGAACGCCGACCTCAACGTCTACCGGCTCGCCGCCGACTACACCGGCGTCGCGGCGCTGGTGCAGACGCTGTGGCCCGGCTCGTACCGCGAGGCGCCGGCGATGTTCAAGCGCAACGGCGTCTACTTCCTGCTCACCTCGGGCGCCACGAGCTGGCAGCCGAACCAGCAGAAGTACGCCACGGCCACCAGCGTCACGGGCACGTGGAGCGGGTTGACGAACGTCGGTGACTCCACCGGCTACGGCAGCCAGACCGCGTATGTGCTTCCCCTGCAAGGCTCGCAGGCGACCTCGTACCTCTACCTGGGCGATCGATGGGCGGGTGCCTGGAACCGCCCGGTCAACGAGTCGCGGTACGTGTGGCTGCCGCTGAGTTTCCCGAGTGCCACCACGATGTCGATGAGCTGGTACCCGAAGGTGAGCATCGACGCGGCGACCGGCGTGGTCGCGGGCGTCGGCACCGGCAGCGCGTACGAGACGATGGTGGCTCGGCACAGCGGGAAGTGCGCGGACATCCCGAGTTCGTCCCGGAACGACGGCGTCGCGCTCACGCAGTACACGTGCAACAACGGCGCGAACCAGCAGTGGAGCGTGCTCGACCTCGGCGACGGCTACGTCAACTTGATCGCGCGGCACAGCGGGCTGTGCCTCGGCATCGCGGGCGGCTCGACGGCGGACGGCGCGGCGGCGGGGCAGGGCACGTGCACTTCGGGTGCGAACCAGCAGTGGCAGGCCCAGTCCGTCGGCGGGTACGTCCGGTGGGTGGCGAGCCACAGCGGGAAGTGCCTCGACGTCGTGTCCGCGTCGACGGCCGACGGCGCGGCGGTCAAGCAGTACCCGTGTACCGGCGTGACGAACCAGCAATGGCAGCGGAAGGCGGCCTGAACGGCTCCTTTCGGCCCTTGACGACGGGGTGACTGCTCGGTAACTTTTTGCGAAACTCCTTCACGTTTGGGGCCGCCGTCATGCGCATGCTCGTGGCTTTGCTCACCGCCGTGGCGATGACCTCCGGGGTCGTCGCCTCCGCCGTCGCCGAAGACGTTCCGCAGCACCGGTTGACCGTGCGCGGTTCGGCTTTCGTCGACGAGTACGGCCGCGAAGTGGTCTTGCGCGGGTTCAACGTCTCGGGCGAGGTGAAGCTGGCAGAAAACGGTTTCCTGCCGTTCGCCAACGCGGCCGACGCGCGCCGCTCCGCGCAGTCGATGCGCGCGCTCACCGGCGCGAACGCCGTGCGGATCCCGATCGCGTGGGCCGGAACGCAGCCCGTGCGCGGGCCGGTGAACACGCAGTACCTGGCCGCGCTGACCGACCAGATGAAGGCGTTCCTGGACGAGGGTTTCACGGTTCTGCCCGACTTCCACCAGGACCTGTTCTCCCGCTACCTGTTCAACCGCGGCAGCTGGTACACCGGTGACGGCGCGCCGAAGTGGGTCGTCGACCTCGGCGGTTACCCGGCGGAGAGCTGCGGCATCTGCGCCCACTGGGGGCAGAACATCACTCAGAACGGCGCGGTCCAGGACGCCACGAAGGACTTCTGGCACAACGCCCGCGGCGTCCAGGACGAGTTCGTCGGCCAGGCCGTCCAGACGATGTCCTACCTGCGGACGAACCTGAGCGCCGCCCAGTTCGCGGGCATCGCGGGCATGGACCCGTACAACGAACCGTTCGCCGGGCGGTACGACCAGGGCCAGGACAGCAAGGCCTGGGAACAGAACGTGCTCTGGCCGTTCTTCAAGCAGTTCCGGGCCGCAATGGACACCGCCGGCTGGCAGGACAAGCCCGCGTTCGTCGAGCCGAACATGTTCTGGAACGCCAACATCTCCTTCCAGCTCCACCCCGGCGGCTTCCAGGACACCGGCGTCATGGGTCCGCGGTACGTGTTCAACACGCACTTTTACGACCAGCTCGCCCAGTCCGGCGTGTTCATGCCGGGCAAGGCGGGTGACGGCCAGTACAGCGGGAGCTTCGGCACGGTCCGGGATCGCGCGACCGCGCTGGGCACGACGGCGATCGTCACCGAGTTCGGCCACCCGATGACGGGGTACACCTCCGACAAGACGCCGACCGTGGACAAGGCGATGTACCAGGCCCTGGACTCGCGCGTGTCGGGCGCGAACTGGTGGCGGCAGCCGGCGCAGTCGGGCCCGGTGCTGTCGGCGACGCAGTGGCAGTGGGACACCTACAGCGGCCGGCACCACGAGCTGATGAACGACAACCCGGACAAGGTCAAGACGGACGGCGACGCCTGGAACGGGGAAGATTTCTCGTCGGCGCGCACGGCGGACGACGGAACGGTCCAGCTCCGCCAGGACGCGCGCCTGCTCGACCGCCTCTACCCGGCGGCGGTGGCGGGGCACACGCTGGCGTTCACGTACGAGGACCGCTCGCGCGACGGCAGCCAGACGCTGACGTGGAACCAGATCCCGTCGACGATGCCGGCGACGGCGGCGCTGACCGGCACGGGTCGTTATGGAGTCCTGGTGTGGCAGGGAACCGACGCGGGCGCGCCGACCGAGCTGCACGTGCCGGCGGGGATGACGCCGACGGTGATCACCGACGTGGCCTCGGTCAGCCGGGTGGGCGACCGCCTGCGCCTGGCCGCGACACCGGGCCTGCACTACGCGCTGATCGCGGAACCGGCGACGGCGCCGACGGCGGCTCAGCTGGCGGCTGCCCGCGCGGAACTCGCGGCCTGGGCGCCCACGGCGGTCCGCTAGCGCAGGGTCGCGATCCCGGCCAGGAAGATGTCGACGCCTGCGAGGAACTGCTCGCGGTCGTCGTGCTCCCGCAGCTGGGTCGCGGCCTGGTGGACGAACGGGTACTCGTCCGGGTCGAGTGCCGCCCACCGGGCGGCGACCGCGCCCAGGAAAGCCTCGCGGTCCGCCTCGTCGGAGGTGAGGAGCCGGGCGTTGGCGGCGTTCTGCCCGGCCACGCCGAGCACGTAGTTCACGAGCGCGCCCGCGGCGTCGAACAGCGCTTCCGCGGGCACGTCGAGCGCGACGAGCAGCCCGCCGATGCGCTCGTAGACCTCCAGGAGCGCGGGCCGCCACGGCTCGCGGGAGAGCTGGGCGCCGACCCAGGGGTGGGCGTCGATCGCGTCGAACAGGCCCAGTGAGACCGTGCGCAGCGCTTGCCGCGGCTCCGCCCCGACGACCGCGTCCCGCATGACGCGGGCGATGACGGCGTCGGTCGCCGCCGCGAGCAGGTCGCTCTTGTTCGCGACGTGGTGGTAGATCGCGCCGTAGCCGGTCGAGAGGCGGGCGGTGAGGGCGCGGAACGTGAGCGCGGCCTCGCCGCCGTCGTCCAGGATCGCGGCCGCCGCCCGCACGATCACTTCCTTGGACAGCCCGTCCGTGCGCCTCTTCGTCACGGGCTCGATCATCGCACGTTTGGAACGGCGATCCAAACTCGTGCTAGCCTGGCGATTGGAACGACGATCCAATCGGAGGAAACCATGACAGTCACGATCATCGGAGCCGGCCTCGGCGGGCTGGTCCTGGCCCGCGTCCTGCACCGGCACGGCATCCCGGCCAGGGTTTACGAGGCGGAAGCGTCGCCGGCCGCCCGCCGCCAGGGCGGCATGCTCGACATCCACCCCTGGAACGGGCAGCAGGCGCTCGAGGCGGCCGGCCTGACCGAGGGGTTCCGGAAGCTCGTCCTGCCGGGCCGCGAGTCGTCCCGCGTCGTCGACCGCGACGGCACCGTGCTGCTCGACCGGCCCGACGACGGCACCGGCGAACGTCCCGAGGTGCAGCGCGGCGAGCTGCGGCAGCTGCTGCTCGATTCACTGCCGCCCGCCACTGTCCACTGGGGACACAAGGTGACCGGGGTGCGGACCCTCGGCGACGGCGGCCACGAGGTGAGCCTGGCCGACGGCACCAGGTTCGTCACGAGCCTGCTGGTCGGCGCGGACGGCGCGTGGTCGAAGGTCCGGCCGCTGCTCTCCGGCGCCACCCCGGAGTACGTCGGCGTCTCGGTCGTCGAGACGTTCCTGTTCGACGGCGACGCCCGCCATCCGGCCGCCGCGAAGGCCGTGGGAGCCGGTGCGCTTTACGCGCTCGCACCGGGCAAGGGAATCGTGGCTCATCGGGAGGGCGACGGGACCTTGCACACGTACGCGCAGTTGTTCAAGCCCCAGGACTGGCTCGAAGGCGCCGACGCCGCGACCATGACGGCCCGGGTCACCGAGGAGTTCGACGGCTGGGCGCCCGAGCTCACGGCCCTGATCACCGACAGCGACACCCCGCCGGTGCTGCGCCGCCTCTGCACGTTGCCGGCCGGACACCGCTGGGACCGGGTGCCGGGAGTGACCCTCCTCGGCGACGCGGCCCACCTCATGCCCCCGAACGGCGAAGGCGCGAACCTGGCCATGCAGGACGGCGCCGAACTGGGCCGGGCCCTCGCCGCGCACCCGGACGACGTGGAGACGGCGCTGGCCGAGTTCGAGCAGGGCATGTCGGAGCGCGCGGCGGCGGAAGCGGAAGACGACATCTACGAGATCCTGTTCGGCGACGACGCCCCTCACAGCATGCTCGCCCTGCTGGCCGGAGCCGAAGGGGCTGCGAAGTAGCCGGCCCCGTCGATCGTGAACACGGCGTTCCCGAATGTGACTCGGATCTCGGCTGGAGGAGGTCGACGAGCGCCGGTAAACATCGTTAACTTCCGGCATGGTTCGTGACGGCCGGATGGCCGCGGTCCCCCTTGATCCGCGCGCCGACGAGTATCCCATGTCCTCGGTGCCGCACGGCTGGTATGCGCTTCTGCGGAGTAGCCGGCTGCCACGCGACGAGGTCGTGCCACTGCATTACTTCGGCCGCGCCCTGATCGCTTTCCGCGGGACGGACGGAAGTCCCGCGGTGCGTGATGCCTACTGCCCGCACTACGGCGCGCATCTGGGTGCCGGCGGGAAAGTGGTGGACGGGACGGTGGAGTGCCCGTTCCACGGCTGGCGATTCGGTGCGGACGGCCGGTGCACGCACGCGCCGTTCGCCGCGCGGCCGCCGAAAGTGTCCATCGGCGGGTTCCTGGTCCGCGAGCACAGCGGGCTGATCTTCGTCCACACCGGGCCGGCGGCGCCCGCCTGGGAAGTGCCGGAGATCCCGGAAACCACGTCCCGGCAGTTCACCCGTCCGATCGACGACGTGAACACCGCGCGGATCCACATCCAGGAGATGCGCGAGAACATCGTGGACGAGTCCCATTTCCACTTCATTCACGGGCAGAGCGAGCCCCCGGTGCAGAACCTGGTCACGGACGGGCCGTTCGCCGAGGTCCGCGGACGCATTCAGCGACGGATCCTGCGCTGGGACATCGACAACACCTTCGACGTGTTCATGTACGGCCCCGGCGTCATGGTGGTGCGCGTACACGGCGCCCTTTTGTCGTTGACCGCCGTCGCGCTCACGAACCCGATCGACGACCGCACCAGCGAGCTGAGGATGCTCTACTACGTCCGCAAACCGGCCAGGCTGCCCTTCCTCGCGCCCATCCTCAAGCTGGCCTTCCGGACGCAGGCGTTCGGCGAGGTCCGCGAGGAAATCGGGATCTGGGACCACAAGATCCATCAGGCCCGGCCGGTCCTGCTGCCGCACGAGAAGGGCATCAAGGCGCTGCGCCGCTGGTACGCCCAGTTCTACCGGGAAACGCCCGGCTCGGAAAGTGAGATCAGTGTTTCGCCCTGAGGACATCAAGGCCGACGACCCGTTCGAATACGCGCGAAGGGAGCAGTGTCGCTTCTTTCGAAGTGGACATTACAGTCCACAAGAGGTGGCATCGATGATCGTCCTCGAGGCGATCCTCAGCGGGGCTGAGGACGTGCGGATCGACGTGGCTGACGGGTGGATCTGCGTCTACGCTGACGTCGACTGGTTGCACGGAATCGAGGCGAAAGCCTTCAGTGGATTCGCCCCGTTCACGGCAGGTGGACCGAACGGTGCCACCGCGGAGTTCTTCCCTGTCGTATTTTCGACTTCGGTTGTCACGGCAACGCGCTCTGAGGTCCGGCTCATCAAAGGTGATTCCGTGGGACCACTCGGCGGTTTGGGCGGCGGTTGGGAGCGTGTGGTCGCCTTCGAGGTGACAACGGATCAGTGAGCCGCCTCGGCCGAGGACAGGGCAGGGTGCCCGGAAATGCCGTAGCCGCGTCGAACAGGTTCCACCTGTTCAGTAGCAACAAAAGGGCTTCCTCCCCTGGTCTCCGGACGGAGGGGGGAGGAGGTCCTTTTTCACTGTGCCGCGGGTGACCCCACGCGGGTCGAATGAGGCGTAGGAACCGCGAGGGGGCCGACGCTACGAGATCAGACCGGAGAGGCGACCTGCCGCAGCCGGTATTGCGCGTAGGTGCGCGCTGCGGTGCTTAATTTCGTCGCACCAGGAAATGGAGCTGTGGCGGCTCGGTAACTCCAGAGGCCGGCGACGTAACAGGCGAACGCCGTGATGCCCTCGGCGGTCCGAGCGGACCAGGCGGGCACCGCCGTGGCCCAGGTCTCCGCGATTTCCGGGGCGTGCCCCGCCGCGATGAGCCGGACGACGAGGAAGGCTGTGTCCACCCACGGGGCGCCGGAGGCCGGCCGGCCCCAGTCGATGACTCGCACTGACGAGCTGGCGTCGTCGATCATGAACTGGTGCTCGTGGAGATCGGTGTGGAGCAGCGCGCACCCTTCGACATGAGCGGGCACGGACTGACACCACTCTGTCAGCATGCCGACGTTCCAGCCCTCCACCCTGCTGGAGTCCTCCGTGGCAAGCTTCTCCCACCAGTCCGCGGACGCCCACCGCTTGCTGAGCGGCTGGACCGACCCTCCCGGGAACGCGCCGAGCTGCTTCAGTGTGGCGCTGACGATCCCCAAGTCGTCCGAGTCCGGGGACAGGTCAGCCGGGCGGCCGTTCACATATTCGAACCCGACGATGAACCACTGCTCGTCCGTCCTGACGTCGGTGCTGAACCGAGTCACCGGAGCGATCCCTGGGGCGAGCGCACTCGCTTCGGCCTCATTCCGGAGCCACCGCATCCGCGGGCCAATTCCTCGGACGCCCTTCAGGAAGACGTCGCCATCGTCGTCGGTCCGCAGCACAAGCGCCAGGTTGCAGTTCTGGCCCTGCTCGACGTCACGGATGACAGTGGTCGGCCCCAGGTGCTGCCAAACCGCGAGGCGCGCCGCTTCCGGCAGGGTGTCCCAGGAGTATCGCTCGATCACGCCGGGACCGTACCAACGTGCGCGGCGAGCTGGTGGCATCCAGTGTCGCCGCCGGAGTGCGTGCACCCATCCGTGCACTGGTGGCAATCCGCCGAGACTGCCCAGAGGTCATGGTCCACGGCGAACCCGGCGCGGCGCAGGGCCGCCACGGTGAAGTCCGCGGATTCTGGCGGAGCCTGGGACACCGGGATGAGGCCGGTGTCGGTCGGCTCGTGGTGGATGAAGCGACCGGCCACCCGGTCGCAGAACTCGGCGTACTCGCGGGTGTACAGGATGAAGGTGTGCCACCCGATGTCCACTGCCTTGCTGGGCGACAACGGGCCGGACGTGTGGGCGCACGTTCCGAGGAAGGCGAGCGCCTGGTCCATGATCCGCGCGGCGTACTCGCGGCCGAGCTGGTGCTCACGAACGATCCGCTCTACGAACCGGTGGAACAAGTCTTCGTCTATCAGGTCCTGTCCGGTGAGTTCTTCGACGGCGATTGTCACGTCGCTGCCTTTCGTGTTGGCCCCTCCTGTAATGACGGGCCGGTGGGGCCCGGCCAGCGCGCCGCCGAGGGGGATAAGCAAGCGCGCTGGCCGGGGGCTATCGGGGGTGCCGCTGCGGACGAGGCCGCGGGCTGGGGAGCCAGCCGCGCCGCACTCGGTAAACGGCGTCGCAGTCGGGGCACATCCGGAGTGACCCGTTGCACTGGCGGACCTCGTCCTTGGTGGCGTACTCGGCCGCCGCAGCGCGGCCACACAGCATCGTGAGCGCCTGCCCCGGCAGGGGCATCCGAAGAAGATCGATTTGGTGCCACACCCCGTCGATCACGGGGTGAACGTGTTCCAAGTCGATGTAGATCAAGGCGCTCAATCTCGTTCCCCTCCAGATGATCCTGTGGCCCTCAGTCGCCTTGGGCGGGCCACCCCGACCGGAATTCGTGGAGTCTGGAGGACAGAACTCCGAACTCCGGCCGAGGCCGCCCACTCAGGTAGCCTGGTCGTCACACGGCGTCATTGGAATGGATCAGCCGTCTACGGGCGTCTACAAGGCGGTGAGGTATGTGAGCGACCTAGGCGCGAGACTGCGCGCGGCGCGTGAAGCCGCTGGTCTGAGCCTCGCTGCGATGTCCGCGAAGACCCACTGGAGCAAGGCCCTGCTCGGGCACCTGGAGACCGGGACCCGGGACGTCAAGCGGGAGCACGTCATCACGTACTCGCGCGCCCTGAACGTGTCCGTCGAGTCCTTGTACGGACCGCCGCAGGATCCGCTGCGCGTAGCTCACGAGTGGCTGGTGGCCGACACGTCGGCCTCGGTACACCGATCATCCGGCAGGCGCGTCGGCGAGAGCTTCGCTGCCGAGGTCGAGCAGCGTGTCATTGACCTCCGGCAGCTGGACGACACCATTGGCGGGGGAGACCTCAGCCCCCTCGTACGCCGGGAGCTGGCCGAAACTTCGGCTGTGGTCCGGTGCGCCAGCTACTCCGAGTCCGTCGGGCGTCGATTGTTGGTCGCCGTGGGAGAGCTGTCGCAGCTTGCCGGCTGGGTGGCAAGCGACGCCGGGTACTACCTCGAAGCGCAGCAGACATACCTGGCCGGGGTCGCGGCAGCCCAGGACGCGGGCGACCAGACCCTTGCTGGCCAGCTTCTGTCGTCGCTGGCGTATCAGATGGCGAACGTCGGCGACCCAGCCGACGCTGCACTGCTGGCGAAAACCGCGGTGAAGGGGGCACGCGACGCGACTCCGGTCGCGAAGACGCTGCTGTTGGAGCGGGTGGCCTGGGCGGGCGCGCGGGCGCGCGACGTCGAGGGCGCCCGGCGGGCCCTCGACTTGGTCGACGACACTTACGAGGAGCGTTCACCGGGGATTCCCGAGCCGGAGTGGGTCTACTGGATGAGCCGAGACGAGATCGACGTCATGGCAGGCCGGGTGCTGATCGAGGTCGGCCAGCCCGTGAAGGCAGCCCCCTTGTTGACCCGGGCCATCGACGCTTACGACGCAGAGCACGCGCGCGAGGTGGCGCTGTACCAGACCTGGCTCGCCGAGTCGTACGCTCGCGCCGGAGAGCTGGACGCGGCCCGCGAAGTCATCGGCGCCGCGCGTGGCGCGGCAGCTGGCATCAACTCTGCCCGCCTCGGCCGGCGCGTCGAGGAGATCGAACGGCTGGTGAGCTAGCCGGCGCCTTCGGCCTGGGCGATCCGTCGGCGTCTTCGGAGGCGGACGGCAGTTGCTTGTCGGACGCCTGCGGTGGACCGGCCTCGATCTCGAAGAAGGGCGCCTTGACTCGAACGCGGTCGCCCGGCTGGCGGTTCTTCAGGAACTGTCGTGCGAGGAAGTAGACGCCGATGAAGATCACGGCAACCAAGGCGACCAACGCCCAGATGCTCCCGGCTGACATCTCCGCGACGCGGGTGACGATGGCTTCAGCAGACACAAGCGTCCCAGACCGCCAGCGTGCCCCCGAGGCTTACAGCGCCGGCCGGCTAGGGGGCTGGCGTCTTTCGAGCCACGCTAAACTATCGCGGCGAAAATCGATCGGACCCCGTCCTCGGGTGCCTGGGGTGTACTCAGGCAGACAGGGTCGAACAGTCACGCAGTGGAGCAAATCGTCGTCCACTAAAAAGTTGTACACATCGACTCCCGCTCGCAGAGGGCACCTTCGGCGATTCAGCCGATCCAGCCCTCCGCCTAAGGGGGAGTTCTGACGATGACCTTACCGCACGGGTCGCAGCCTCGGCGACGGGTGGTGTCGCGTGTCGACCTGCCGCATGCTCGAACGCAGGTTCGATAACGTGGACCGGGGTGTTCCGCACCCGAGCCTGCAGGAGGCCCGCGCGGTGTGCCGGGCGAAGCCTGTCTGGGGCGACCTGGCCAAGGTGTACCCGTTCGGAGAGCCGCTCGGCGTGTTCCCCGATGGCCTCGATCTCCAGTGCGTCGTGCCCGGGATGCTCCAGCAGTGGCATCGGACGACGACGGGCTACTGGGCGGGGTGGGTCCGGTACAAGATCGGCGGGGAGTACGGCGGCCAGCCGGGCGCGCACTGGGTCGGCGCCTACGCGCTGGATCCCCGACGTGAGGGGACGACTCGGTAGCAGGTGAAGCCGGGTCTACCCTGAAGGGCGATGACCGAGACACAGGCACCCAGGGCGTACCAGATCCGCACCTTCGGCTGCCAGATGAACGTGCACGACTCCGAGCGGCTCGCCGGGCAGCTCGAGGAAGCCGGGTACGCGCCCGTCCAGGAAGGCGCGAAGCCCGACCTGATCGTGTTCAACACCTGCGCCGTCCGGGAGAACGCGGACAACAAGCTGTACGGCACCCTCGGGCACCTGCGCCCGGACAAGGTCGCGAACCCGGACCTGCAGATCGCCGTCGGCGGGTGCCTGGCGCAAAAGGACCGCGGCGAGATCGTCAAGCGGGCGCCGTGGGTGGACGTCGTGTTCGGGACGCACAACATCGGCTCGCTGCCGACCCTGCTGGAGCGCGCCCGGCACAACGCCGAGGCCGAGGTCGAGATCCTCGAATCGCTCGAGACCTTCCCCTCGACGCTGCCCGCGCGCCGTGAGTCGTCCTATGCGAGCTGGGTGTCCGTTTCGGTCGGGTGCAACAACACCTGCACCTTCTGCATCGTCCCCGCGCTGCGCGGCAAGGAACGCGACCGGCGGCCCGGCGAGATCCTCGCCGAGGTCGAGGCGCTCGTCGCCGAAGGCGTGCTCGAGGTCACCCTGCTCGGCCAGAACGTGAACTCCTACGGCGTCGAGTTCGGCGACCGGCTGGCGTTCGGCAAGCTGCTGCGCGCGTGCGGCACGGTCGACGGGCTCGAGCGCGTCCGCTTCACCTCGCCGCACCCGGCGGCATTCACCTCCGACGTCATCGAGGCGATGGCGGAGACCCCGAACATCTGCCACCAGCTGCACATGCCGCTGCAGTCCGGCTCGGACCGGGTGCTGCGCGAGATGAAGCGCTCGTACCGCTCGGCGCGCTTCCTGAAGATCCTCGACGAGGTCCGCGCGGTCATGCCGGACGCGGCGATCACCACCGACATCATCGTCGGCTTCCCCGGCGAGACCGAGGAGGACTTCCAGGCGACCCTGGACGTCGTGGCGCAGGCCCGCTTCTCCAGCGCGTTCACCTTCCAGTACTCGAAGCGCCCGGGCACGCCGGCCGCGACGATGGACGGCCAGCTGCCGAAGGCGGTCGTGCAGGAGCGCTACGAGCGCCTGGTCGCGCTGCAGAACGCGATCTCCTGGGAAGAGAACAAGAAGATCGTCGGCCGCCGCGTCGAGCTGCTCGTCGCCGAGGGCGAGGGCCGCAAGGACGCCGAGACCCACCGGATGAGCGGCCGCGCCCGCGACGGGCGGCTGGTGCACTTCACGCCGACCGGGGCGAACGTGGATCGCGCCGTCCGCCCGGGCGACGTCGTCGAGACGGTCGTCACCTACGGCGCGCCGCACCACCTGGTGGCGGACGGCGACCTGCTGTTGCACCGGCGGACGCGGGCCGGTGACAACGCGGAGGCCGGGCTGCGGCCGAAGACGAGCGGCGTCACGCTGGGCCTGCCGGGCTTCGGTGCCCCGGCCGCCCGGCCGGAGCCGGTGAGTGGGTGTGCGCTGTGACGGAGTCCGAGGGCAACGGCGAGGTGGCCGCGCTGGCCGCCGAGATCGACGAGGTGGGCGAGCACGCGTCCCGCACGGTGGAGCTGGGCCGCCGCGGGTTCACCATCGCCGTGTTCACGTTCGTGCTGCTGATCTGCCAGATCCTCCCGTGGGTCGGCGACCACGCGGGCTGGCAGGTGCTGGCCGGTGAGGGCGGCGGCATCCCGCAGCTGTTCGCGGCGACGTCGACCGGCGTCGGCATCCTCGCCTCGGCGCTGGCGCTGGTGACGCGCCGCTGGTGGCTGTCCTGGGTGTGCGCGGCCGGCGGCTGGTTCGCCTCGGTGGACGGGCTGCTGGCCATCTGGTCGCAGCAGTCGTCGCACGCTCCCGGCTCCGCGGGCGGCGGTCCCGGGATCGGCCTGGTCATCGCCTGGATCGCGATGATCTGCCTTGCGGTGCAGTGGATGCGGACGGCGTTCTCGCGGTCCTGAGGGCCGGTGGGGACCAGGCTCAGCCGACTCGCAGGGTGAGGGTGCTCGCCGAGTACGCGGCGGCGTACAACGTCGTCTCGGGGTGGTAGAGCCGCAGCGAGACCGTGGCGCTGAGGCTGAAGCTGAGGCTGAACGTGAAGCCGCCGTTCGGCCGGCAGGTCGTGTCGGCGAGGTTCACCCACGTCCCGGCCTGCAGCTGCTGCACGAAGACGGTCTCGACGGTTTCTTCGGCTCGGGCCGCGTCGAGGACCTTGAGGTTGCCCTTGAGGTCGACCTTCTCGTTGACCTTGACGTGGTCCTTGCCGAGCTTCCCGTCGACCTTCACCTTCCCCTTGCCGGCTTCGACGGAGGAGACGAGCGGAGCGGCCCCGGCCGGCGCGGCGAGAGCCGGAGCGAGCCCGGCGACGGCGATGCTGATCACCAGCGCGGAGAGGAGCCTGCCGGCACTGAACGGTGTCCTGGTCATGATCAGAGTGGAGCACCGGCCGTGGCGGACGGCGCGCGGAAACCCCCGGTCGGGGGGACGACGGGCCCTCTTCGGGCGAATCGCCGACCGTCGGCTTGCCGAGTACGTGAAGGCCACCTTCAGGAACTTCAAGTTCCTCAAGGTGGCCTTCACGAACTTGAAGCGACCTCAGCGACCTCAGCGGTCCGCGACGGCGGCCTCGGCGGCCTCCAGCCACTCACGCCACTGCGCGGCCTGCTCGTCGGCCTTCTTCGCGCGACGCTCGTCCCCGGCCGCACGGGCCTTCGCCGCCTGGGACTCGAGCTGCTCGACGCGCTCGCGGAACTGCGCGGCGCGGGCCTGCGCCTCCGGGTCGGTGCGGCGCCAGCGGGAGTCCTCGGCCGACTTGACGGCGTCCTGGACCGCCTTGAGCCTGCCGTCGAGCTCGCGGATGCGTTCGCGGGGGACCTTGCCGAGCTCGTCCCACTGCTCCTGGATCCGGCGCAGCGCGCCCTTCGCCGCTTCGAGGTTGGCGGCCGCGTCGATCTTCTCGGCCTCGATGAGCAGTTCTTCCTTGCGCGCGGCGTTCTGCGTGAACTCCGCGTCGCGCTCGGAGAACACCGTGGACCGGCGGGCGAAGAACTTGTCCTGCGCCGCGCGGAACCGCTGCCACAGCGCTTCGTCGCTGTCCTTCGGCGCGCGGCCGGCGGCCTTCCACTCGGTCATCAGGTCCTTGTAGCGGCCGGCGGTGTCGCCCCAGTCGTCGGACTCGCTGATCGCCTCCGCTTCGGCGATCAGCTCCTCCTTGCGCTGCTTGGCCGCCGCGCGCTGCTTGTCGAGCTCGGCGAAGTGCGAGCCGCGACGGCGGTTGAACGCCTCGCGGGCCTTCGAGAACCGCTTCCACAGCTCGTCGTCGGTCTTGCGGTCGACGCCCTTGACCGTCTTCCACTCGTCGAGGATCGTGCGCAGCCGGTCGCCCGCCGCCTTCCACTGCGTGGACTCGGCGGCGATCTTCTCGGCCTCTTCGGCCAGCTCCTGCTTCCGGGCGATGGCGGCCGCGCGGGCCTCCTCACGCTCGGCCTTCGCGCTGGCCAGCGCCTTCTCGGCGTGACCGATGACGTACTCCAGCCGCGCGGCGAGCGCCGCGAGGTCGCCGACCAGCGCGGCCTCGGCCAGCCCGTCCCGGATCTGGGTCGCGCTCGACAGCGCGTGCTTCGGGTCGCCCGCGCCGGAGATCAGCCGGGTTTCCAGCAGCTCGACCTCGGTGCGCACGTCGTCGAAGCGGCGGGCGTAGTGCACCAGACCCTCGTCGGGGCTGCCTGCCTGCCAGACGCCGACGGCACGCTCACCCTCGGCGGTGATGACGTAGACGGTGCCCTCGTCGTCGATCCGGCCCCAGGTCGCGGGCGTGGGCTCGGCGGGCGGCACGGGCGGGGCGGCGTGCCCGGCGTGCAGCGCGTGCGGCACCGGGTGCGGGGCCGGGGTACCGGTGGAAGTGTTCTCCTGGGCCATCGCAGGCTCCTTATCGCCTGTACGCCCGCTCGCGCGGGCGCCCCGCCGTGGAGCGGGGCCGGGTAATGCGGTCGTCACGGGCCGTGCTCGGATGCTACGGCCCCAAGCGGCATTCAAGCAGCTCAGCGCGCACCGTGGTACTGGATGGGCCACCCGAAGCTCGTGATCCTACTTCCGGTGGACGCTCCGTGTCGGCCCGCCGGTATCGTCAGCCGTCGTGAGCAGCCCAGTCGCGGTAGTCGGGCCGACGGCCACCGGCAAGACCGCGCTGGCCGTGGAGCTGGCCCTGAAGCTCGGCGGAGAGGTCGTCAACGCCGACGCGCTGCAGCTCTACCGAGGCATGGACATCGGCACCGCCAAGGCCACCGAGGCCGAGCGCCGCGGCGTCCCGCACCACCTGCTCGATGTGCTGGACGTGACCGAGACGGCGTCCGTCGCGGCCTACCAGCGCGAGGCGCGGGCCACGATCGAGCGGTTGCTGGCCGCCGGCCGGGTGCCGGTGCTGGCCGGCGGGTCCGGCCTGTACGTCCAGGCGGTGCTCGACGACCTGCGGTTCCCGGGCACCGACCCGGCGGTGCGCGCCCGGCTGGACGCGGAGGCGGTCTCGTCGGGGACGGCCGCGTTGTACACCCGGTTGGGGGAACTCGATCCGGCCGCGGCAGCAGCGATCCTGCCGACCAACACCCGCCGGATCGTGCGCGCCCTCGAGGTCATCGAGATCACCGGCGAGCCGTTCTCGGCGAACCTGCCCAAGCCCGGTCCGGCCCGCTACGGCACGGTCGTGATCGGCGTCGACCGGGCGCCCGAGGAGCTCGACGAGCGCGTGAACGAGCGCGTGCGACGGATGTTCGAGGCCGGGCTGGTCGACGAAGTGCGCGCGCTGGAGAAGTGTGGCCTGCGCGAGGGGAAGACGGCGTCGCGAGCCCTCGGGTACCAGCAGGTGCTCGCCGAACTGGACGGCGAAGGCGACTTCGAGGCGGCCGCCGCGGCGACGGCGCAGGCCACGCGGCGCTTCGTCCGGAAGCAACGGTCCTGGTTCCGGCGCGACCAGCGGATCCAGTGGTTCGACGGCGCCGATTCCGGGCTGGCCGCGCGCGTCCTGGATACCCTGGGCCGGTAATCTTCACCCATGGGCGGAATCGAATTCCTCAAGGGGCACGGCACGCAGAACGACTTCGTGCTGCTCCCCGACCCGGCCGGCTGCCTCGAGCTGACCGAGGCGAGGGTCGCCGCGCTGTGCGACCGCCGCCGCGGCCTCGGGGCCGACGGCGTGCTGCGCGTCGTCCGCGCCGCCGCGCTGGACGAGCCGTCCGCGGGCGAGTGGTTCATGGACTACCGCAACGCCGACGGGTCGATCGCGGAGATGTGCGGCAACGGCGTCCGCGTCTTCGCCCGCTACCTGGTCGAAGCGGGCCTGGCCACCGAGGGCGAGTTCGTCGTCGGCACCCGCGCCGGCGACCGCCCGGTGGTCGTGCACCCGGACCGGTCGGTGACCGTCGAAATGGGGCCGGCGACGATCACCGGCACCTCGGTGACGGTGGTGGCCGGCCGCCCGTTCTCCGGCGTGGCGGTGAACGTCGGCAACCCGCACCTGGTGTCGCTGCTCGACGACGACGTCGCGGACCTCGACTTGCGCGACCAGCCCGACTTCGACCACGACGTCTTCCCGAACGGCGTGAACCTCGAGTTCATCAACTGCCTCGGCGAGGGCGCGCTGCGGATGCGCGTGCACGAGCGCGGCGTGGGCGAGACGCGGTCGTGCGGCACCGGCACGGTCGCCGCGGTGGCGGCGGCGTTCCACCTGGCGGGCACGGACACCGGAAGGTCCACTGTGGACATCCCGGGCGGCCGCGTCGAGGTGACGGTGTCCCGCGGCGGCGCGTCGACGCTGTCGGGCCCGGCGGAGATCGTGGCACGCGGCGAGCTCGACGAAGCCTGGTGGGCCGCCGCCGGTTCCTGACAACGGCCTGTAACGGCTCGATCGACTGCCGCGATTCTTTGGTGACCGAATCGACCGTACGGAGCCCGATCTTGATCAATCTCCTGATCCTGGCCGCAAACCCTCGTGACACCGACCCGCTGCGGCTCGGGGAGGAAACTCGCAGGATCGACGAGAAGATCCGGGAAAGCAGTGGCGCGAGCCAGTTTTCCCTCCGGTCCGCCTGGGCGGTCACCGTCGACGAGTTGATGTATCAGCTCAACGCGTTCAAGCCGAACGTCGTGCATTTCGTCGGGCACGGAGCGGGCGGGCAGATCGTGCTGGAAACAACCGGCGGTCTGAGCAGGCCGCTGACCCAAGAAGCGCTGAGCACGATTTTCTCCCACTTCCAGCAATGGCTCCAGGTGGTCGTGCTGAACGCCTGTTACTCGGCTGTCCAGGCGGAGACGCTCGCGCAGCGGGCCGACGCCGTGATCGGGATGACCGACCGGGTCGGCGACGCGGCGGCGATCGAATTCTCCGCCGGCTTCTACCGGGCACTCGGCTTCGGCCGGTCCGTGGGGGACGCCTTCGCGCAAGGCGTGGCCATGGTGAAGGTCGACGGCCTTCCCGACGCCGATACGCCGAAGCTGATCCACCGTGCCGGTGTCGACCCGGCCAAGCTCGTCCTCGCCGGAACATCGGATGTCGCTTTGTCCGTCCGGCGGGCGGAAGACCCCCGGGTTCCGGCGAGGCTGCGCAGCCTGCTGCACGACGGGTGCGAATTCCTGCTGGTGAAGAACGAATCGGTGCGGTTGCCGACCGGCGCGTCCGACGAGGAGAACCGGATCTTCCTCGAACTCGGAATGCGTCAGTCGAAAGCGGTCTTCGTCGCCGAGGTCGACCGATACGCCACGGTCGAAGACGTGGCGGCCGCCCTGGCGCACCGGCTGCTTCCTCGGACCAGCTACGGATATGCCTGGACACTGGTGGCCGACGAGGTCGCGCTGGCCGCCGAACTCAGCCTGGTCATGGCCGGCCTGAAATCCGGTGATCAGGTCAAGCTGGTCGGCAACCACCTCCGGCCCGAATGGGCCCCGGACATGCGATGACGCGCCGGACCGGGCTTCTCCTCCTGGAGAACTCCGGTGGACGGCTTCACCTCGTTCCGCTCGACGCGCTTCGTTCGGTGCTGCTGCTCGACCCCGGACCTGCGCACCACCGGCAGCGGACGGCGGAATGCACGGCACTGCCGTCCGGGCAGGCGATGTGGGTGGACCTCGACGAGATATCCCCGCATGTGGTGCCCGACCGTGCGGTGGCGGACGTGCTGACCGCGTTCGGCGTGACCGGCCTGCAGCCCGCGGACAGTCCCATGCTGCCCGAGGACCGCAGGGCCACGCCGTTCTTCGGCAACCTCGTCGACCCGGACTGGCTGTCGGTGTCACTCGGCGGAAAATGTGACAGCCGGTGCGTTTTCTGCTTCACCGAGTGGATTCGCCATCAGCCGAGCCTGACCTTCGATCAGGCGATCCGCGCGCTGGACGAGGCGGCCTCGATCGCCGGCCTCGAAACGGTCGTCTTCACCGGTGGTGAACCCACGATCAGGAAGGATCTGCCGGAACTGGTCCGGCACGCTTCGGGCAACGGCTTCAAGGTCGTCGGGTTGCAGACCAATGGGCATCGCCTCGCCGAACCCGCGTACCTGGACGAGATTCTCGACGCCGGGGTGGCGACGGTGTTGTTGTCCTTGCACGGAGTGCGGTCCGAAACCCATGACGGCATAGCTCGGAGAAAGGGCAGTTTCGCGCTCGCGCTCGAGGCGCTGCGGGCGATGTCCGATCGGGGAAAATGTCTCGTTTCGGTCAATTTCGTCGTCTGCCGTGAGAACGCGCACGAAGCGGAAAGCCTTCCCGATCTGGTTCACGGCGTCGCCCCGGCCGCCGAGATACGTTACTCGTTCCCGATCGTCGAAGGCGCCGCGTACGACAACGTCGAAACGACCTTGCCGCCGCTGCCGCTGTTCGCCGATCTGGTCGCGAGAGCACGGTCCAGAACCACGGGGACGATCAGCGTCGCGAACGTTCCTCCGTGCGTCTCGTCGAAGCTCGGCCTGGCCAACACCTACGCCCTTCGGCAACGGCGATCGATGCTGGCTGTCTCCCCGTTCGCCGCCCTGTCGACCCCGCGCGGGGAGATGTCGGCCAAACTCGAGGCCTGCCATGGATGCCGGTTCTCGGACGACTGCACCGGCCTTCAGCTCGCCTACTTACGACGCTTCCCCGAAGCGCACCGTCACATCGACACCCCAAGTCCGTGAATGGCACATTGAGGGACTTCAAGTCCCTCAATGTGCCATTCACGGCTTTCGGATCAGCCGATCTTGGCTTCGATCGCGAAGTCGCCTTCGCGTGTCTCGATGTTGGTGATCGCGCCCGCGACGCGGATGTCCGCCTGGATGTCCGCGAAGCGCGCCAGCAGCTCGGCCGGGCCGGTCAGGGTGAGCGTCTCGACGGCGGATCGCATCGACACCTTCGCGTCGGTCTTCGCCCGGCGGACCGCGGCGATCACCGCACCGGCCAGGGAAAGCAGCTCCGGGTCGCCGTCGACAGCCGTGGGAGAGGGCCACGCTGCCCGGTGCACCGAGCCCTGCTGCCACCACGACCAGACCTCTTCGGTCGCGAACGGCAGGAAGGGCGCGAACAGCCGCAGCACCGCCGACAACGCCGTCACCAGCGCGGCCTGCGCGGACGAAGCCGCCGCGGGCCCCAGGTCGCCGTACGCGCGGCCCTTCACCAGCTCGACGTAGTCGTCGCAGAACGTCCAGAAGAACGTCTCGGTCACCTGCAGCGCCCGGGCGTAGTCGAGGGCCTCCAAAGCCGCCGTGGCCTGGGAAACGACGGCCGCCAACGAGGCCAGTAGCGCGCGGTCCAGCGGCTCGGTCGCGACCGCGTCCGGAGAGGGCACCCCGAGGCCGAGGACGAAGCGGCTCGCGTTGAGCAGCTTCGTCGCCAGCCGGCGGCCGACCTTCATCTGGCCCTCGTCCACCGCTGTGTCGACGCCGGGCCGCGCGCTCGCCGCCCAGTAGCGGACCGCGTCCGAGCCGAAGCGCTCCAGCAGGCCGGCCGGGGTCGTCACGTTGCCTTTGGACTTCGACATCTTCTTGCGGTCCGGATCGAGCACCCAGCCCGCGATCGACGTCTCCCGCCACGGCAGCATGCCGTGCTCCCGCTCCGCGCGCACCGCCGTCGAGAACAGCCAGGTGCGGATGATCTCGTGCGCCTGCGGCCGCAGATCCATCGGGAACACCCGCTCGAACAGGTCGTCGTCGAGGCTCCACCGGCCGACGATCTGCGGCGTGAGCGACGACGTCGCCCAGGTGTCCATCACGTCGGGGTCGGCGGCGAACCCGCCCGGCACCCCACGCTGTTCCGGCGTGAATCCCGGTGGGACGTCGCTGCTCGGGTCCACCGGCAGGGTGTCCGGCAGCAGGCGCGCGTCGTAGTCCGGCTCGCCCCGGTCGTCGAGCCGGTACCACAGCGGGATCGGCACGCCGAAGAACCGCTGCCGGCTGACCAGCCAGTCACCGGCCAGGTTCTCCACCCACGCCGAGTACCGGACGCGCATGTGCTTCGGCACCCAGTTCAGCTCTTCGCCGCGGGCGAGCATCTTCTCCCGGAAGGAGGCGTCGGTCCCGCCGTTGCGCAGGTACCACTGCCGGCTGGCGACGATCTCCAGGGGTTTGTCGCCCTGTTCGTAGAACTTCACCGAGTGCGTGATCGGCCGCGGTTCCCCGTGCAGGGCACCGGCTTCGCGCAGCAAGCGGACCATGATCTCGCGTCCCGTGTGGACGGTCTTGCCCACCAGCGGCGCGTAGGCGTCCGACGGCACGCCATGGGGTGCGGCGGGCAGGAACCGGCCGTCGCGGCCGAGCACCACCCGGGTGGCCAGCCGCAGCTCGCGCCACCACGTGACGTCGGTGGTGTCGCCGAACGTGCACACCATCGCGATCCCGCGGCCCTTTTCCGGATCCGCGAGGTGGTGCGCCACGACGGGCACCTCGACGCCGAACACCGGCGTCCGCACGGACTTCCCGAAGAGCGGCTTGAACCGTTCGTCATCGGGGTGCGCCACCAGGGCGACGCACGCGGGCAGCAGTTCGGGCCGGGTCGTCGCGATCACGACGTCGGCGCCGTCCGGCCCGGTGAACGCGAGGTCGTGGAACGCGCCCGGGCGTTCGCGGTCCTCCAGCTCGGCCTGGGCGACGGCAGTCCGGAACGACACGTCCCAGAGCGTCGGCGCTTCGGCCTGGTACGCCTCACCGCGGTCGAGGTTGCGCAGGAACGCGCGCTGCGAGATCAGCCGGGAGTCGCGCCCGATCGTCTGGTAGGTCATCGTCCAGTCGACCGACAGCCCGAGCTGCCGCCACAGCTGCTCGAAGACCTTCTCGTCGGTCTCGGTCAGCGACTCGCACAGCTCGACGAAGTTGCGCCGCGAGATGGCGACGACGTCCTTGCCCGGCTTCTCCGGCGGCCGGAACTCCGGGTCATAGGGCAGCGAAGGCTCGCAGCGGACGCCGAAGTGGTTCTGCACCCGGCGTTCGGTCGGCAGGCCGTTGTCGTCCCACCCCATCGGGTAGAAGACCTCGAGCCCGCGCATCCGCTTGAACCGCGCGAGGACGTCGGTGTGGGTGTAGGAGAAGACGTGCCCGATGTGCAGCGACCCGCTGACCGTCGGCGGCGGGGTGTCGATCGAGTAGATCTCTTCGCGGGTCTTGGTGCGGTCGAATCGGTAGGCGCCGCTGGTTTCCCATACGGGTACCCACTTGGCCTCCAGACCGTCGACACCGACCTTGTCCGGGACTTGGGGGCGCTCGTATGGGGTACTCATGAAGCAACTCTAGGCGGCCGCGGAACCGCTTTTCGCCTCGGTCGGCAGGTCACGCATCTTCCGCAGCGGCGAGCAGACCACCCACAGCACCGAGGCCGCTTCGCCGGCGACCGCGACCCACATCGCGCCGCGCAGCCCGAGTCCTTCGCCGAGCCCGCCGCCCAGCAGACCGCCCAGCGGCAGCGTGCCCCAGACGACGAACCGCACGCTGGCGTTCATCCGGCCGAGCAGCCGGTCCGGGCAGATCGCCTGCCGGTAGGAAACCTGCGCGACGTTGTAGACGATGATCCCGAACCCGCCGGCGACGAGCCCGAACCCGGCGAGCCCGAGCCGCCAGTCCGGCGCGGCGAGCGGGATCAGCAGGTGGCCGGGCACGGTGACCAGCGGGACCAGCCAGATCGCTCGCGACTGGCCGAGCCGCCGGGTGACCGCGCCCGAGCAGAGCGCGCCGAGGATCCCGCCCGCGCCGCCGAACGCCATCAGCACGCCGACCGCGACCGGCGGCAGACCCACCGTCCGCGTCAGGAACAGCACCTGCACGGCCATGAACGCGCCGCCGAAGAAGTTCGCCGTCGCCGTCGTGCCCACGATCGCCCGCAACGGCTTGTCGGAGAAGACGAACCGCAGCCCCTCGGCGATCTGCGGGAGCAGCCGGGCGTGGCCGTCGTGCTCCGGCGTCGGTTCCGGCGTACGGATGCGCAGCAGGCACAGCGCCGACGTCAGGAAGCCGAAGCCGGTGACCAGCACGGTGTTCGCCGCGGTCACCAGCTGGACCAGCACGCCCGCGGCGCCCGGTCCGGCGATCTGCGCGGTCGACTGGACGGCCTGCAGCTTGGCGTTGCCTTCCAGGAGGTGCTCCCGGCCGACGAGCGAGGGCAGGTACGACTGATACGCGATGTCGAAGAACACCGTCGCGATGCCGACGAACAGCACGACGACCAGCAGCTGAGCGAGTGTCAGCACCCCCGCCCACCAGGCGACCGGCACGCTCAGGAGCAGCGCCGCACGCGTGAAGTCGGCGGTGAGCATGACCTGGCGGCGGCGCATCCGGTCGACCCACACGCCCGCGGGCAGCCCGATCAGCAGGAAGGCGAGTGTTTCGGCCGCGGTGAGCAGGCCCATCTCGAACGGCGTCGCGGCCAGCGTCACGGCCGCGAGCAGCGGGACGGCGGTGGTGCCGACGAACACGCCGAACTGGCTGGCTGTGTCGCCGGCCCACAGCCGCCTGAAGTCGGCGTGGAAGAAGAGTGACCCCCTGGACATGGCGACGAGTCTGGCGTGAGTGATTGGAAAGTGTCAATCACTGTTCGCTCTAGGCTGTCCGCCGTGCTCCCTGCGAAACGACGTGCCGCGACCGAAGCCGAGGCCGCCGCGCTGGCCTCCGGAATACGGCTGCGCATCATCCGGTTGACTTTCTCGGAGGCGCTCACGAACAAGGAGCTGGCCGAACGGCTGGGCCGGGATCCGGCGACCACGCTGCACCACGTGCGCAAACTCGTCGACACCGGCTTCCTCGCCGCGCAGCCGCCGCGCCGCGGCGCCCGGGGGGCGAAGGAAATTCCGTATCTTTCGACGGGGCTCTCGTGGACACTCGACTCATGCGGTGACAAGGGCGTGGAACAGGCGGTTCTCGAGGCCTACCTGGCCGAGATCGCCGAGACCGGATTCGAGGGCGTGCACCAGACACGCCTGGTCGTCCAGGTGGCCCCCGAGGAGCGGGCGGAGCTGGAAACCCGGCTGAACGCCCTGCTCGAGGAGTTCCGTGCGCGACCGCGCCGTCCCGGCGCGGAACGCACCGCGGTCTACCTCGCCACCTATCCCAGCAGCTAATGAGTTCGGTTCCCGCGGCGAATCGTGGGAACATGGAGGCACGATGACAGAACTGACACACACCGAAGACCACGACGACGACCTGTACGACCCGTCGACCGGCGAGATGGAACTCGAAGACCGAGCGTCGCTGCGCCGGGTCAGGGGACTGTCCACGGAGCTGGACGACGTCACCGAGGTCGAGTACCGGCAACTGCGGCTCGAGCGCGTCGTGCTGGTCGGCGTGTGGACCGAGGGCACAGCCCTGCAGTCCGAGGCGTCGCTGGCCGAGCTGGCGCGCCTGGCCGAGACGGCGGGCTCGGAGGTCCTCGAAGGTCTCATCCAGCGGCGGACCAAACCGGACCCGGCCACCTACATCGGCTCGGGCAAGGTGCGGGAGCTGCGTGACATCGTCGGGTCCACCGGCGCCGACACCGTGATCTGCGACGGCGAGCTCTCGCCGGGCCAGCTGCGGCAGCTCGAGGAGAAGGTCAAGGTCAAGGTCATCGACCGGACCGCCCTGATCCTCGACATCTTCGCCCAGCACGCCCGGTCGAAGGAAGGCAAGGCGCAGGTCGAGCTGGCCCAGCTGCAGTACCTGATCCCGCGGCTGCGCGGGTGGGGTACGTCGCTGTCCCGGCAGGCCGGTGGCCGCGCCGGCGGCGCGAACGGCGGCGTGGGCCTGCGCGGTCCCGGTGAGACCAAGCTCGAGACCGACCGGCGGCGGATCAACAAGCGCGTGTCGAAGCTGCGCCGGGAGATCGTCGCCATGGACACCATCCGCGAGACCAAGCGCGGGCGGCGGCTGGCCAACGAGGTGCCCAGCGTGGCGATCGTCGGCTACACCAACGCCGGCAAGTCGAGCCTGCTCAACGCGCTGACCGGGGCCGGGGTGCTGGTGGAGGACGCGCTGTTCGCCACCCTCGACCCGACCACGCGGCGCGCGCAGACCGCGGACGGGCGGGGCTACACGCTGACCGACACCGTCGGGTTCGTGCGGCACCTGCCACACCAGCTGGTGGACGCGTTCCGCTCGACGCTGGAGGAAGCCGCCGACGCGGACCTGCTGCTGCACGTGGTGGACGGGGCCGACCCCGCACCCGAGGAGCAGGTCAGCGCCGTGCGCGAAGTGCTCGGCGAGATCACGCGCAAGCGCAAGGAGCCGCTCCCGCCGGAGCTGCTGGTGATCAACAAGATCGACGCGTCCGACGACGTCACCCTCGCCCGGCTGCGGCACGCGCTGGCCGGGTCGGTGCCGGTTTCGGCGCGCACCGGGGCGGGCATCGCCGAGCTCGTCGAGGTGATCGCCGACCGCCTGCCGCGGCCGGAGGTCACGGTCGACGCCCTCGTGCCCTACTCGCGCGGCGAGCTGGTCGCGCGGGCGCACGCGGACGGCGAAGTCCTCGAAGAGGAGCACGTCGAGGACGGCACGCGCCTGCTGGTGCGGGTCCGCCCGGACCTCGCGGCCGCTTTGCGCGAGTTCGAGACCAACTCGACCAGGGCCTGACACGTCTCCGTAGTGTGCGGTTCGAGGGAACCGCACACTACGGAGGTGGCTGGGTGCGCTGGGTGGTCGCTTTCGCGGCGGTGGTTGTCGCGGTGCTCGGCGGGCCGGTACCCGCGTCGGCGGCCGAAGCGCCGCAGACGCTGTGCACGATCAAGGACTCCCGGATCGGCGAGCTGTCCGGCCTGGTGTCCGACGGCGAGCACCTCTACGCGATGAACGACGGCGGCACCAAGATCCAGGTGTTCGTGCTGGGCCGGGACTGCAAGGTGCAGAAGGTCCTCACCGATCGCACGGACCCGTTCGACCCCGAGGACCTGGCCCGCACGGCCGACGGGACGCTGTGGCTGTCCGACACCGGCGACAACAACAAGGGCCGGCTGACGGTCGCCCTGGAGGAGCTGAGTCCCCAGGGCAAGGTCACGATGCACCGGCTCACCTACCCCGATGGCCAGCACGACACCGAAGCGCTGATCATGGACAAGTCGGGGACGCCGTACCTGATCACCAAGGACATCCTCGGTGAGGCGAAGGTCTACCGGCCTTCGGGCCCGTTGGCGAGTCCGGGGCCGACCAACCTTGAGAAGGTCGGTTCGCTGAAGATCTCCGCTACGGACACCCAGGGCGGCCCGGTCGGGTCGATCGGCTCGGTGCTGGTCACCGGCGGCGCCTCGACGGCCGACGGCAGCGTCGTCGCGCTGCGCACCTACACCGACGCTTACCTCTACGCCGTGCCCGACGGCGACGTCCTGGCCGCGCTGCAGCGCACCCCGGTCCGGATTCCGTTGCCGGGGGAGAAGCAGGGCGAGGCGATCGCGTTCGACCCCGACGGGACGCTGGTGTCCGGCAGCGAAGGGGTGGGCCAGCCGCTCCGCGTGGTGCGGGGCGCGGCCGCGCTGGCCGCGCAGTCGGCGTCGGCGTCGGCGGACGGGAAGTCCTCGGCAGGCACCGGCGCGTCGTCCGGTTCGGCGGGGGACGGGGCCGGGCTCCCCATCCTCCCCGCCGCCGGGATCACGCTGGCGGTGGTCGGGATCGGCTGGTTCGGCATCACCAGGCTGCGCCGCCGAACCCGCTGAGGCAGCCTCGGCTCCCCACGGCCAAGACCACCCGATCCAGTGAACTTCCAAGAACCCACATCAGCCGTGCGAAACCCGGGCGTTCACGCCCAAGGTGACCGAGGTGGGGGCCCGGGGGCTCGCCCCCGGGCGGGGTCTGGGGGGTTGCACCCCCAGAAGACACTTGGAGCGAGCGGCCGTGGTCCGCGCTTTCCGCGGACACACCTCGCCCCATCCGACTCGCTACAACCGCCTCAATACCGCCACGACCTTGCCGAGCACCGTCGCGTCGTCGCCGGGAATCGGCTCGTACGCCTCGTTGTGCGGCATCAGCCAGATGTGGCCGCCCTTGCGCTTGAAGGTCTTGACCGTGGCCTCGCCGTCGATCATCGCCGCGACGATCTCGCCGTTGTCGGCGTCCGGCTGCTGCCGGACCACGACCCAGTCGCCGTCGGTGATGGCCGCGTCGATCATCGAGTCGCCGGTGACCTTCAGCAGGAACAGCTCGCCCTCGCCGACGATCTCCCGCGGCAGCGGGAAGACGTCCTCGATGGACTGCTCGGCCAGCACCGGGCCACCGGCGGCGATCCGGCCGACCAGCGGCACGTACGCCGCCTTCGGCATGACCGGCTGCTGGTCCATCTCGATGCCCATGGGGTTGTCGTCGGTCGCCGAGAGCACGCCGACCGCGCGCGGCCGGTTCGCGTCCCGCCGCAGGTAACCCTTGCGCTGCAGGGCGCGCAGCTGGTGCGAGACCGACGACGTCGACGTCAGCCCCACCGCTTCGCCGATCTCGCGGACGCTCGGCGGGTAGCCGAACCGGCTCACCCACGAGCGGATCACGTCGAGGACCTGCTGCTGGCGGACGGTGAGAGCGTCGTCCACCTCATACACCTCGGGCATGGCGTGCACCTTGCCCGAGCCACCGGGGGACCCACTGGTCCTGCCCGCCTTGTTCTCCTTCGCCACTGCGTCGCCTCCCAGACGTTCGCTGCACGTATCTGCGCGCCGGCTGCCGCCCGCGGGGGTGCGGGCAGCCTCGCCGGCGGCATCTGCCCGGCAGATGCCCTGGTCACCGACGTTAGCCCCCGGGCACGACGATTTCAAACATCTGTTCGATCGACACGCCGTGTCCGCTCGATTTTGTCGGTGGTAGGTGGTAGACCTTCGCACGGGCGTTCGATAGAACGCCTGTTCGACCTTGATCCACGGGCCGCCCCGGTCCGGGAATCGGGCGGACACCAGGGTTTCGAGGAGGTTCGGATGTCCATTCTGGCCGAACGCGGGCAAGCCCGCCCGGCGATCCCGGTCCCGGCGCCACCCCGTCCCGTGCGCGTACTGCGCGGCCGCCGCGGCGAGGTGCACCGCCCGCCGACGCGCGCGCGGGTCGTGGCGGGCCGCCGTCCGGCCGGCGCGCCGTGCGCGGCGCCCCGGCGGGTTCCGGTGCGGTGGCCGTGGCTCGCCGCGCTCGCCGTCGCGAGCTGCCTGGTGATCACCGGATTGGGTCTTTTGGGCGGCGGTTCCGCGGGCGCTCCGGTGCCGGAACGGACGGCCGCGGTGTCGGTCGGGCAGGGCGACACGCTCGCCTCGCTGGCCGCGCGATTCGCGCCGGACAGCGACCCTGGCGCGGTTGTCGCCCGGATCAAGGAGCTGAATCGCCTGGACCAGACCGTTCTGGTGCCCGGGCTGTCGCTCACGGTCCCGGTCGCCGACCCGTCCGCCGCGCCCTCCCCCTGATCTGCCGGAGCCGTCAACCGCACTCACCCGGGTGGGAATCCGGCCCGGCGTGCCGCTTGCGCGTCCACCTCTCGAGTTCTACCCTTCGCCGCTATATGTAGTAGTTACACCGCTGTAGTTGGTCCACAGGTTGGGGTAGACTGGGCAGCAGTTGTCCACAGCTGGTCGGCCTTTACCCACCGGATGTCCACAAGTCGATCACCAGGTGCAGGGGCTGCGTGGTGGCCGCGGGGACGTCGACCGGGGCGGCCGGCGCGGAGGGGAAGGTGATCGGCGGATGAGGTGCCCGTTCTGCCGGCATGCGGACTCTCGGGTCGTCGACTCCCGAGAGGTGGATGAAGGCCAGGCGATCCGCAGGCGGCGCTCGTGCGCGTCGTGCGGACGGCGGTTCACGACTTCGGAGACGATGGTGCTCGCCGTCGTCAAGCGGTCCGGGGTCACCGAACAGTTCAGCCGGGACAAGGTGGTGAGCGGCGTCCGCCGCGCCTGCCAGGGCAGGCCGGTCGACGACGACGCGCTGCAGCAGCTCGCGCAGCGCGTGGAGGAGTCGATCCGCTCCGCCGGGCTGGCGGAGATCCCGAGTCACGAAGTCGGCCTGGCGATCCTGGGCCCGCTGCGTGAGCTCGACGGGGTCGCCTACCTCCGGTTCGCCAGTGTCTACCGGTCCTTCTCGTCGGTCGAAGACTTCGAGAAGGAGATCGCCGACCTTCGTGAGGCCATGGCGGGTGCAGCTGCCCCCCAGGAGAGCGATCAGCGCGAAGACGGCGATTGAGCCGTCCCGCCGCGGGAGTGAGGGTGCGACCGATGACCGAAACCGTGGGTACGGGGGCCGGCGCGGCCACCGGCAAGAAGAGCAAGACAGCCGGCGGGCTCAGCGTGAAGCGCGTCTTCACGACCGAAGGGCAGCACCCGTACGACCAGGTGACCTGGGAACAGCGGGACGTCGTGATGACGAACTGGCGCGACGGCACGGTCAACTTCGAGCAGCGCGGCGTGGAGTTCCCGGACTTCTGGTCGGTCAACGCGACCAACATCGTCACGAGCAAGTACTTCCGCGGCGCCGTCGGAAGCCCCCAGCGTGAGCGCAGCCTCAAGCAGCTCATCGACCGCGTCGTGATGACATACGTCCAGGCCGCGCGTGACCACGGCTACTTCGCCGCCCCGCAGGACCTGGAGATCTTCGAGCACGAGCTCACCTGGATGCTGCTGCACCAGGTCTTCAGCTTCAACTCCCCGGTCTGGTTCAACGTCGGCACGCCGTCGAAGCAGCAGGTCAGCGCCTGCCAGCCGTACGACGCCCTGGTGAGCACTCCCGGCGGAGCCGTGCCGATCGGCCGCTTTGTGGAGCTGAACGCCGTGGGCGCCAAGGTCTATGACGCTCACGGGCTGACGAAGGTCGTCGCCACCAAGGCGAACGGGGTCAAGGAAGTCCTGCGCGTCACCACGAAGTCGGGCCACGTCCTCGATGTCACGGCCGATCACCTCGTGTGGCGCGCCGCTTCGAACGGCGGCAAGTTCGTGCCCGCCGGAGAGCTCCGTGTGGGCGACACGCTCGAATGGCACCGCCGCGGCGCGTTCGGTGAGGAGGAGATCAGGGAGACCGATGTCGCCGAAGCCGCACTCGCCGGCTGGTTGCAGTCCGACGGCTTCGTCGGCCAGTACCAGGGGACGAACCGTTCCCTCACCATCGAAGCGATGACCGTGAACGATGCCGAGCTGGCCTGGGTGCGCGACGCGCTCGACCGGGTCTTCCCGGACGTTCACCGCCACGAACGTGCCGTCGAGACGAAGGACGAGACCCTCGACTGCCGCCGCACCCGCCTTTACGGCAAAGGTCTCGAGAACTTCGTCGAAGCCTGGGGCCTGCGTGCTCGCGGGACCGACATGGAGGTGCCGGAGCACCTGCACACGGCTCCGCTCCCCGTGGTCGCCGCCTACCTGCGGAGCATCTTCCAGGCCGAGGGTTACGTCTCCGCGCGCGAACGGTCCACTTTGGTCGCGTTGGACATGATCGGCGAAGACCTGGTCCGTGGCCTTCAGCAGCTCCTGGCCCGGTTCGGCATCTTCGCCCGGGTGGGTCGCAAGAAGGAGAGCCGGCCGGATCGGCACGACCTGTGGGGCATCCGGATCCAGAACGCCGGCGACCGGCGGATCTTCGCGGACGAAATCGGGTTCATCGACCCCGTGAAGACCGCGAAACTGGAGGCGTCTTTCGAGCAGCCCGGGTTGCCCGCCCGCGACACGAAGCGGCTGAAGATCGCCGCGATCGAAAGCCGCGGTGAGATGCCGGTCTACGACATCCAGACCGAATCGGGCGAGTACCTCTCCGGGAACCTCCGTGTCCACAACTGCTTCATCCTCGCGGTCGACGACACGATGGAGTCGATCCTCAACTGGTACCGCGAAGAGGGCCTCATCTTCAAGGGTGGCTCCGGCGCCGGGCTGAACCTCTCCCGCATCCGCTCCTCCAAGGAACTGCTCACCTCCGGCGGCACGGCCTCGGGCCCGGTCTCGTTCATGCGCGGCGCCGACGCGTCGGCGGGCACCATCAAGTCCGGCGGCGCGACGCGGCGTGCGGCGAAGATGGTCGTGCTCGACGTCGACCACCCGGACGTCGAGGAGTTCATCCAGACCAAGGCGCGCGAAGAGAAGAAGATCAAAGTCCTCCGCGACGCCGGGTTCGACATGGATCTCTCCGGCGCCGACATCTCCTCGGTGCAGTACCAGAACGCCAACAACTCCGTCCGCGTGACCGACGAGTTCATGCAGGCGGTGGAAAACGGCACCGACTTCGGCCTGCGTGCCCGGCTCACCGGCGAGGTGATCGACCGGACCGACGCGAAGAAGCTCTTCCGCAGCCTGGCCCAGGCCGCGTGGGAGTGCGCCGATCCGGGCATCCAGTACGACGGCACGATCAACGACTGGCACACCTGCCCGGAGTCCGGGCGGATCACCGCGTCCAATCCCTGTTCCGAGTACATGCACCTCGACAACTCGAGCTGCAACCTGGCCTCGCTGAACCTGCTCAAGTTCGTCACGCCCGAGGGCACGTTCGACGCGCCGCTGTTCGCCCGCGCCGTCGAGTTCGTCATCACGGCGATGGACATTTCCATCTGCTTCGCCGACTTCCCGACCGAGCCGATCGCCGACACCACGCGGAAGTTCCGCCAGCTCGGCATCGGGTACGCCAACCTCGGCGCGCTGCTGATGGCGCTGGGCCACGCGTACGACTCCGATGGCGGCCGCGCCCTCGCAGCGGCGATCACGTCGCTGATGACGGGCGTGTCGTACCGGCGCTCGGCCGAGCTGGCCCGCGCGGTCGGCGCGTACGAGGGCTACGCGCGCAACGCCGAAGCGCACCAGCGCGTCATGCGCAAGCACGCGGCGGCGAACGAGCTCGTCCGCACCTACCACTCGAACGACGCCGCCGTGCGCGCGCTGGCGACCGAGGAGTGGAAGAAGGGCGTCGACATCGGGACGAAGCACGGCTGGCGCAACGCGCAAGCCAGTGTGCTGGCTCCTACCGGCACCATCGGCTTCATGATGGACTGCGACACCACCGGGATCGAGCCGGACTTCTCGCTGGTCAAGTTCAAGAAGCTGGTCGGCGGCGGCTCGATGCAGATCGTCAACCAGACGGTGCCGCGCGCGCTGACCGCGCTCGGCTACCAGGACGAGCAGGTCGAGGCGATCGTCGAGTTCGTGGCGCAGCACGGCCACGTCGTCGACGCGCCGGGGCTGCGGCCGGAGCACTACGAGGTGTTCGACTGCGCGGTCGGCGAACGCTCGATCGCGCCGATGGGGCACGTCCGGATGATGGCCGCGGTGCAGCCGTTCCTGTCGGGCGCGATCTCCAAGACGGTCAACATGCCGGAGACGGCGACGGTCGAAGAGGTCGAGGAGATCTACTTCCAGGGCTGGAAGCTCGGCCTGAAGGCCCTCGCGATCTACCGCGACAACTGCAAGGTCGGCCAGCCGCTGTCGACGGCGAAGAAGGAGACGGCCGCGGCGCAGCCCGAGAAGGTCGTCGAGTACCGGCCGGTGCGCAAGCGCCTGCCGAAGAAGCGCCCGAGCCAGACGGTGTCGTTCACCGTCGGCGGCGCGGAGGGCTACCTGACCGCGGGCTCGTACCCCGACGACGGCCTCGGTGAGATCTTCGTCAAGCTCGGCAAGCAGGGCTCGACGCTGGCCGGCGTGATGGACGCGTTCTCGATGTCGATCTCGGTGGGCCTGCAGCACGGCATCCCGCTCGAGTTCTACGTCTCGAAGTTCTCGAACCTGCGCTTCGAGCCGGCCGGCATGACCGACGACCCGGACATCCGCATCGCGACGAGCGTGATGGACTACCTGTTCCGCCGGCTGGCGCTGGACTACCTGCCCTACGACAAGCGTTCGCAGCTGGGCATCCTGTCCGCGGACGAGCGGTCGGCGGAGGTCGAAGCGAACTACGGCGGCTCCAGTGTGGACATCGAGGCGTTGCGGTCCACAGTGGATTCTTCGCCGGAGCCCCACGCCGAGGAAACCGGGCACCCGCACCGCGAAGCCCAGACGACGACGGAGCTGATGGAGCTCCGCCTCGGCAAGGCGGCGGACGCCCCGCTGTGCATGACATGCGGAACGAAGATGCGCCCGGCAGGCTCGTGCTACGCGTGCGAAGGCTGTGGCGCGACGTCCGGTTGTAGCTGACAGCTGACGCTGACCCGGGTGGGTCCCACCACCCGGGTCAGCAGAACGCCTGCCAGGATCCGGTCGACAAGGCGCCTGAGGTCGCCGCGGATGTAACGCCGGCCCCGGCGCCGACGATCTCACGCCGATCGACGCGGCGATGAGGTGATCATGACGGACTCGATGCGGGCATCGGTGGCCCATCGGATGGTGCCGCCGGAATGCCGGCTGAGACTGGTGCAGCACATCCCGTTCCTGACGAGCCTCGACGCGGTGCCGGCGCGCATCGAGAGCTCCGAGCCGGGCCTGGACCTCCAGATGTACACCCCGGCGCTGGAAGGGGAGCTTCGCCGGTACCTGCCGCACCGGGTGGCGACCTTCGACGTCACCGATGTCGAAGCGGGGGGCGGGGAGCCGCGGTTCCGGCTGCGGTCGGCGAAGTGCCGGCTGTGGGACTCCGGCGCCTGCGTGCTGGAGATCGGCTACGACGTCGACGTCGCCGGCATGTCCTGCCAGGAACTGCGCCATGCCATCGACCGGCTGCACGAACTCGCCCCCGAGCGGTGGAGCGAAACCGCCGCGCGGTGTGCGGACCACTTCGCGGCGAATCTCGGTGGCGGCAGGAGCGAGCCCACCACGGTGTGGGTGCACGACACGCTGATCTTCAGCGGGCTCGCCGCCCGTGCCGGGGAAGAGATCGCCGATTACTACTCGGACGGGGGCGCCCGGCACGAACTCACGATGGAGCGGCACCGCTGGCCGCTCCGGCTCGGTTTGACGGCGTGCCTGGTGACCGACGACGCCGACTGCCGCAAGGCCGCGATCCGCGTCATCGAGGCCCATCAGGCGTTGTGGGCCACGGCGATCGAATACGACCGGCAGCTGTTCCGGGTGCTCGCCCAGGAGGCCGCGGGAAAAGGGGTGCGCCGGCTCGAAGAGGAACTCGACGAGCTGCTCCGGGTGCAGCGGAAGATCAGCGACTTCGCGTCGAAGGTCTCGGCCACCCCGGTGCACCTGTCCCGGCTGGACCAGCAGCTGTGGGTCGCCGTGCGCGAATCGTGGCGTCTGCAGGACCAGATCGACGGGCTGACCGGGCGGCTCGGCACGCTCAGGAGCTCCTACTCCGAACTCGCGAACCGCATCGGGACGCGGCGCAGCCGCCGGCTTTCCTACTTTCTCGTGGTCTTCACGCTGCTGAGCGCGGTTTCGACCGCGGCGAGCCTGCGCGTCTTCGTCCAGCAGGACCTCCAGCCGGCGAACGCGGACAGCGTGCGATGGCTGCTGGTCTTCGCCGGGATCGCGGCCGTGCTCGCGGTGGTCCTCGTGGTGTTCGTGGCGCGCGGGTACCGGCGGCGGCGTTGATCCCTCATCGGATCTCCACGGAATCGCCCCACGATGTCCACGGCCGCCCGGCATCATCGACGCGATGACCTACGCACGCTGGCTCCAGGACTTCGAAACCGAGGCCGAACGCCGACGCCGTCGCGAAGATCCGCCATGGTCGCGCGGGGCGCGCCTGCACCCCGCCCTCGTACGGAGCGTGCAGCGGTTCCAGGTCGGCGAGGCCGGCGATGGCGCCAATCTCGTCGCCAAGGCCGCCGGTGACGACACCTACCTCGCCGCCGTGAAGCTCTTCGTCGCCGAGGAGCAGAACCACGCGCGGATGCTCGCCGGACTGCTCGCCGCCGCGGGGGTGCCCACCATCGGCAAGCACTGGTCGGACACCGTCTTCGTCAAGCTGCGGCGGGCCCTGGGGCTGCGGCTCGAACTCATGGTGCTGCTCATCGCCGAGGTCGTGGCCCTGCGCTACTACCGCGCCCTGCGCGACGGCACGGACGACCCGCTCGTCACGCAGGTCGCGGCCTGGATCCTCGCCGACGAAGAGCGGCACGTGCCCTTCCACTGCCACCGGCTCCGGATCGGGTTCGAGAACGTCCCCGGGCCCGGGCGCGCCGCGGTGTTCGGCGGGTGGCGGGTGCTGCTGCTCGGCGTCGCGCTCACGGTCGCCGCCGACCACGGCCCGGCGTTGCGCGAGCTCGGCGTCGGACGGCTCGTGTTCGTCGCCGACGTCCTCACCGCCTTCGAGGCCGCCCTCGCGCGGATCCGCGGGCGCGTCACTTCGTGAGCTGCTCCCACAGGAACTCGAAGACCAGTGCCCACTTGAACGCCAGCTGCTCGTTGTCCGCCGCGGCGCCGTGGCCGCCTTCGATGTTCTCGTGGTAGCGGACGTCGTGGCCCTGCTCGCGCATCCGGGCCACCATCTTGCGGGCGTGGGCGGGGTGCACGCGGTCGTCGCGCGTCGACGTCACGAACAGCGACGGCGGGTAGTTGCGTCCACTGTGGACATTCTGGTACGGCGAATACGCGCCGATGTACGCCCACTCCGTGGCGTCGTCCGGGTCGCCGTACTCCGCCATCCACGACGCGCCGGCCAGCAGCAGATGGTAGCGGTGCATGTCCAGCAGCGGGACCTGGCTGACGATCGCCCCGAACCGGTCCGGGTAGCGCGTCAGCATGACGCCCATCAGCAGGCCGCCGTTGCTGCCGCCCTGGATCCCCAGCCGCGACGGCGTCGTGATGCCCCGCGAAACCAGGTCCGCGGCCACCGCGGCGAAGTCCTCGTACACGCGGTGCCGCTCGGCCTTGATCGCCTGGGTGTGCCAGCCGGGCCCGTACTCGCCGCCGCCGCGGATGTTCGCGACGACGTACGTGCCGCCGCGCGCGAGCCAGCCGCGGCCGATCATCCCGCTGTAGGACGGCGTCAGCGAGACCTCGAAGCCGCCGTAACCGGTCAGCAGCGTCGGGCCGCTCTCGGCGCCGGACGGCCGGACGACGAAGTACGGGATCTTCGTGCCGTCTTCCGACGTCGCGAAGTACTGCGCGACGCTCATGCCCGAAGCGTCGAAGAACGCCGGAGCCTGCTTCAGCACTTCGACCTCTTCGCCGACGTGGCCGTAGCTCAACGTGGACGGCTGAAGGAAGCTGCTGGAGTCGAGCAGGTACTCGTCGCTGACGTCGGGATCGGTGTCGAAGACGTCCGCGCTGCCGAACTCCGGCCCGCCCGCCAGCGGCTCCTCGTGCCAGCCGTCCGGACCCGGAGTCAGCGTGCGCAGCTCGCTGCGGACGTCGCGCAGCGTGCCGAGGAGCAGGTGGTTGCGCGTCCAGGCCCAGTACTCGAGCGAGGTGTGGTCGTCGGGCGTGAAGAGCGTGGTGAAGGACCGGTCGCCGGCCATGAAGGCGTCGAAACCGATGGCGATGAGCGAGCCCGCCGGGTGTTCCGTGCCGCCGACGGTCCACGCCGTCCGCGGCCGCACCAGCAGCCACTCGCGGTGCAGGGACGCGCTCGCGTCGTCCGGGACGTCGATCTTGACCAGCCCACCGGGCGTCCGCAGGTGCAGCTCCGAGCGGTAGAAGTCGATCGCGCGGCTGACGAAGTCGCGTTCGAAGCCTTCGGTCGGGTCGTGGGACGCGCCGATCGAGACGTCGTCCGGCTTGCCCTCGTAGACCGTGACGGCGTCGGCGAGCGGGGTGCCGCGGCGCCACTCCTTTGCCAGCCTCGGGTAGCCCGAGCTGGTCAGCGAGCCCGGGCCGAAGTCGGTGCCGAGGTAGACACGGTCGGCGTCGATCCAGCCGATCCGCGTCTTCGCCTCCGGCACCGTGAACCCGTCCTCGACGAACTCGTGCGCGTCGAGGTCGAACTCGCGGACCACCGTGGCGTCCGCGCCGCCGCGGGACAGCTCGACCAGGCCGCGCCGGTAGCCCGGCCGCAGCACGGTGGCGCCCTGCCAGACCCAGTTCTCGCCCTCGGCCTCGGCCAGCGCGTCGACGTCGAGCAGCAGCTCCCACTCGGGCTCGGCCTGCCGGTAGGACTCCAGCGTCGTCCGCCGCCACAGACCACGCGGGTGGCTCGCGTCCTGCCAGAAGTTGTAGAGGAACTCGCCGCGGCGGCGCACGTACGGGATCCGGTCGTCGGCGTCGAGCACCTGGCGAAGCTCGTCACGCAGCTCGGCGAAACGCGCGCCGGCGGTCAGCTCGGCCAGCGTTTCGTCGTTGCGGGCGCGCACCCAGCCGAGTGCGTCGTCGCCGGTCACGTCTTCGAGCCACAGGTAGGGATCCTCGACACTCATGCGTTCAGTCTCGCCTGGTCGAGGGCTCGGCGGCCACCCCGTGGCGTTTTCGTTTCGTGATCCCTGCCTCCCGGGGTGTCCGTATGCTGGTGCCACACAGCAGGGGGAGAACGTGAACGACGCCGAACCGCCATGGCCGGGGACGGCCCGGCCACCGGAACCCGCGTGGGTGCCGGAGCCGAATCCGTGGGCCCCGAACTGGGCCGCCGCCCCGCCCGTCCCGATCGCCCCGCCGCGCAGCCGGCTCTGGGGCGCCGTCGGCGGGGTGCTGGTCATCGTGGTGGCCTTTTCCCTGATCGCCGCCACCATCCCGCGCCGGGTCGACGGGCACGCCGTCGTCGCGCAGGGCGCCGACACCGGCCGCGCCTACGGCGGCTCGGACAAGAAGCCCCCGAAGGCCGTGCCGGAGCTGGCCCGCAACCCGCTGCTCGGCGCCGGCATCAGCCCCGGGCCCGCCACGTGCTCCCTGCCCGACCTCGGCCGGGCGCCCGAGCAGCTCAAGGCCTACTACGGCGCGCTCGCCGAATGCCTCGAGCAGTCGTGGCGCCCGGCGCTGGAGAAGGCGAACGAGCCGACGCTGACCGCGGCCATTTCGGTGACGCTGCCCGGCCACAGCGCCTGCGGCGAAGCGCCGACGGAGAACGAAGCCGTCGCCTACTACTGCGGTGGCGACACCACGATCTACGCCCCGACCGACTGGATGCTGTCGGACGCCGGGCTCAACAAGGCGCGGCACATCGCGACGATCGCCCATGAGTACGGCCACCACGTGCAGCGCGAGAGCGGCATCCTGTCCGCGGCGGCGGACAAGATGACCTCGCCGGACGAGCACAGCACGGCCGACAAGGAGGTCGTCCGCCGGATCGAGCTGCAGGCGAACTGCTTCGGCGCGCTGTTCCTGGCGGCCGTCGCCGGCTCGGGCTCGATCAGCCGTTCGCTGGCGAACGCCGCCGTCGCCGACTACGGCCGGGCCAACGACAGCGACACGCACGGTTCCCGCGAGCACCAGCTGTCCTGGGCGAAGGCGGGCTACGACAGCAAGGCCACGAAGGCGTGCGACACGTGGAGCGCCCAGGCCGGCGAGGTCACCTGACCGGCCCAGCCGGATCACGTCCGAGCAGGGCGAGGAACCGGTCGAGGTCGCTCGCGTCCGCCGGCACGTCGACGCGGCGCGCGAACGAGCCGTTGACCTCGCGGCCCTCGTCCGGGATGCGCTCGGCCAGCTTCAAGGCGACGCGGACGGCTTCGGCGTCCGGCTCGTAGGGCAGGTCGAGCGTGCGGGCCAGGTCCCAGCCGTGCGCGACGGTGTCGACCAGGTGCATGTGCGCCGCGATCGCACCGGGGAACGTGCCGAAGTGGTTGATGGTCAGCTTCCGGTCGAGCACGGCGTCGTCGGCGAAGGCGTCGAGGAAGTCGTCGACGGACGCCTGGTACGCGGCGTAGGCGTCGTCACCGAGGTCGCCGGCGTGCCAGTCCGGGGCCGAGCCGGCGCGGGCGGCGATCGCGAAGGCGTGGTTCTCACTGACCTGGTGGCGGAGCAGGTCGGCCAGGGTCCAGCCGGCGCACGGCGTGGGACGGGCGAGGTCGGTCGGTGTCGCGGCGGCGACGAGCTTGTCGAGGACGAGCAGGGTACGGCGGTCGAGTTCGCGGAGATCCATGCTTCGCACGCTAGGCAGCCGAGCGGACCACGAGAAGTGCCAAATCCTGCGCAACCTTCGTGGGCCAATCTAGACTGCGCGGGTGGAGATCCACATCGACCTGACCGGGACGCGCGGCCACCGCGACGCGATCTACCGGCAGCTCCGCGCGGCGATCCTGGACGGCCGCGTCCGGCCCGGCGAGGCGCTGCCGCCGACCCGTGAGCTCGCGCAGCGGCTGGCGGTCTCCCGGACGACGGTCAGCGCGGCCTACGACCGGCTCACCGCCGAGGGCTTCCTCGCCGGCCGCGTCGGCGCGGGCACGTTCGTCACGGCTTCCCCGGCAGGCCGCCCCGAGCCGTCGCCCGTCTCCGGCGTGCGGCCGCTGCCGGAATGGGACGCCGTCCCGCCGCCACCCGCGCCCTTCGCCCCGGCACCGGAGTTCGACTTCCGGCCCGGCGTCCCCGATCTCACGCTGTTCCCGTTCGACACCTGGCGCCGCCTCGTCACGCAGCGGTTGCGGGCGGGCCAGGCCGGCCTGATGACCTACGGCGACCCGCAGGGCCACGCACCGTTGCGGGAGGAGATCGCCCGGCACGCCGGGGTGTCGCGCGACGTGCGGGCGAGCGCGGCGCAGGTCGTCGTCACCGCCGGCGCCCAGCAGACGACCGACCTGGTCGCGCGGGTGCTGCTGCGGGCAGGCGACCTGGCCGCCGTCGAGAACCCCGGGTACCCGCCGCCGCGGCTGGTGCTCGGTGCGCGCGGTGTCCGCGTCGCGCCGGTGCCGGTGGACGCCGAAGGGATCGTCGTCGGCGCCATCCCGGCGGGGACGCGGCTGGTCTACGTGACGCCGTCGCACCAGTACCCGCTGGGCCTGCCGATGTCGCTGGAGCGCCGGCTCGAGCTGCTCGACTGGGCGGAGCGGAACGACGCGGTGCTCGTCGAGGACGACTACGACAGCGAGTTCCGCTACACCGGCAGGCCATTGGAGCCGTTGCACAGCTTGGATTCCCGGGGCCGCGTCGTGTACGTCGGGTCGTTCTCGAAGGTGCTCTCGCCCGCGCTGCGGCTCGGGTTCCTCGTCGCGCCGCTCTCGCTGGTGTCCGCTTTGGTCAAGGCCCGCTACCTGACGGACTGGCACGCCCCGAACGTCGAGCAGGCGGCCCTCGCGGCGTTCATGGCCGAAGGCGGCTTCGCGCGGCACGTCCGGCGGATGCGGAAGATCTACCGCGAGCGGCACGAAGTCCTGTCCGCGTCGCTCGCCCGGGACTTCGCGGATTTCCTGACGCCGCTGCCGTCGACCGCGGGCCTGCACCTGAGCGCGGTCTCGCCGGCCGACTGCGGCGGGCTCGTCCGCGCCGCGCGGCGTCGCGGCGTGCGGCTGTATTCGCTGGGCGACTTCGGCGTGGGGGAGGACCGGCGGCACGGGCTCGTCTTCGGCTACGGTTCGGTCACGGCCGAGCGGATCGGGCCGGGACTGGCCCGGCTGCGGGCGCTGGCGGACGAAGGAGCGGCATGACCGACGACGTGATGGTGGCGATCGACGCCGGTCTGCGGCAGCACATCGGCGGCGACCGCGCGGGCGCGTACGCGACCTTCACGACGTTGTGGGCCTCGATCGGCCCGGACGGTGACCCGCTGCACCGCGTCGCGCTGGCGCACCACATGGCGGACGTCTGCGACGACCCGGCGGAGGAGCTCGAGTGGGACCTGAGGGCCTTGGCAGCGGCCGATTCACTGACCGACTCGCGGGCCCAGGAGTACCACTCGTCGCTGGCGGTGCGCGGGTTCTACCCGTCGTTGCACCTCAACCTGGGCGAGGACTACCGCAAGCTCGGCGACCTGGCCGCGGCCCGCGAACAGCTCGCCCTGGCGCGCGTCCGCCTCGACGCTGTGACATCCGGGGCTTCGCCCCGGGCCGGGGGCTCCGCCACCCGGAACCCCCGAAAAGCCGCTCTGGGCGACGACGACTACGCCGCCGGGATCCGGCTCGCGGTGGAGGACCTGGCCGGACGTCTCGCCTGAATCGGTTTGAATACCACGAAGACGCCCCGTTTGCCGGACTTTCGCACTGGCCCGGGTGGCCCTAACCTGTGGTGATCCAGCTCACCGACGGGAAGGATCGCCATGCGGATTGCGGATCTGCTGCGCAAGAAGGGGTCGGCGGTCGCGACGGTCACCCCGGAGACCACGGTGACCACGCTGCTGGCCGGACTGGCCGAACACAACGTCGGAGCGATGGTGGTCGTCGCCCCGGACGGTTCGATCGCGGGAATCGTCTCGGAACGCGACGTGGTCCGCCGGCTGAACGAGCACGGCCCCGGCCTGCTCGACGGGCCGGTGTCGGAGATCATGACGAAACTGGTGGCCAGCTGCGGCCCGGACGACTCGGTGGACCAGCTGTCGGTCCTGATGACGGAACGCCGGATCCGCCACGTCCCGGTCCTCGTCGACGGACGGCTGGCCGGGATCATCTCCATCGGGGATGTCGTGAAGAACCGGATGGAACAGCTGGAGCAGAGCCAGGAACAGCTCCAGGCCTACATCTCGCAGGGTTGATCGTGTGGGGGGTCTGTGGCCGACGACGGCACCGTCGTCGGCCACAGACCCCCCACACGATCACGGCATCTGCGGGGCGGCCCTCTCACGGATGCTGAGGCGCGGATCGGCGGCCAGGATGTCCCGGATCGGTGCATGTTCCAGTCGGTCGGTGAGGGCATCGGCCAGGCTGGCTCGCACGATCCGGGCCGGGTCACGAGCCAACGACAATCCCGGCTCCGGCTCTGTCGGTGACTGGGCCCACAGGACTGCGGCGAGCGCCCGGACATGTTCGTTCATGTGGGTGGCCAGGAGATCGGGTGGCAAGTCGTCTGCCGAAGAATTCAGGACCAGCAGCGTCTGCACGATCTTCTTCACCTCGATCTCGTCCGGGCGAGCGAGCAGCCGAATCGCTTGCCTCCGGACCACGTTTCGTTCTTCTTCCGTATCCGCGAGGTACGCACACGCTCGAACTGCTGTATCGGTTGTGGTGTTCGGGCCGAAGTTGACTCGCATGAAACTCAGCGGGTGCTGCATTCCCACCATCATCAGGTCATGCCCGCTCAACGGCTGGTCGTCACCCATCAGCGGGAGCACCGCGTCGAATGCGCGCTTGCGTTCTTCGGAGGAGAGGTCCGGCGCGATGCCGGCAAGTTCGTCCAGAGTGTCCCGTCGGTTGGCGATCCCCTCGGCCGGGTCGAGGGCTTGGCGCAGCAAGGCCGCCACGAGCTCGGCCCTGAGCTCGTCGTCCAGCAGATCCGATGTGGCGACCAGCCAAGTGTTGTAACCCCAAATCGACATGACGCCCGGCTGCGGGCGCTCGCGATCGATGACCGCCCGCGCTGTCGCGGCCACGCGCTCGCGAATCCGGTCGGTCGCCACGCCGATTCTGACGAGGACGGACCGTGCCCATCGGTTTCCCGCCTCGGCCGGGCCGAGCAGGATGGCTTCGGCGCACTCCTTGTGTTTTTCCAGCAGCGACAGCCCGGAGCACAACGCTTTTCCGCCGAAGTCGTCGTTGAAGACGGCACCCTCCAGCAACTGCTGAACGGCCAACCCGGCCAAACCGGGGTGCCGTCCGGCGATGCCGATCAACAGCCGAGCGTGATCGGTGTCGGTATGTCGGCCCGTGCTTTCGTCGCGGGGAATCCACGGTTCTGTCGCGGTCAGGACGCGGCGAGCCTGAGACTCGTCCAACCGTGGACCGAGGGCCACGAGTGCCTTGGTCGCGCGCGTGACCAGGTGACTGAACAAGGTGGGGCGCGGACCGCGTCCCTCGATCAGGTCGAGCGCGACAGCGATCCAAGCAGCCGCGTCTTCCGCACCGAGGAGGTCGCCCACCACCGCCGCGACCTCGAGCGCTGCGCCGAGCTGGCCGGCAGTACTTTCGGCGACGCCGACCGGCCAGCGCAGCGCTGCTTCAGGCAGCTCGGCAGCGGCGAGCGAGGCGATTTTCCCGGCCTCCGCGCGAACCAGTTCTCGCAGGCCGGCGAGCGGCTCGTCGTTGTCTTTCAGCACCGAACCGAGGGTTTCGGAGGTCCCCATCTCTCCGACGAGGTCGCCTCGGACGCAGGCCTTCCATCGCCATTGCGTGAGCAGCCTGACCGCTTGCCGGCCCTTGCCCTCGGCGATGCTCCGGAGAGCTCGCTCTTCGAGTGTCGGGCTGCCCGGCAAGCGATGCGACCAGGTTCCGTTACGTAGGTGCTGCGCGAACGGATGCTCCGTGTCGCCGGTCGCGAAGAATGTGCCTTCGCGCACGCGAAGCGCCCTGAGCGCATAGAGCCAGTCGGCTGCCTCGTCGTTCATTCTCTCGGTAAGTGCCCGGGCGATCGCGTCCTGGTAGGTGCGGATCGCTCCAACGAAGTCGTCCGTGAAGGACAGGGAGCGCGCTTTGCGGGCGAGGATCCACGCTCGATGCTCAGGACCGAACTGCAGCGCCCGGTCGTGCAGTTCCGCCCACTCCCCGGTCACGTCCGCGACACACATGCTCAATCGTACTGCCAGGTCTTCTTCGCGTGATCCCCGCCGAGGAAGCGGAAGGGACAACGACGTCAACCGTTCGAGGCGCTGCTCGACCACCTCGGTTTCACCTTCCGCGATCGCGTGCTCCGCCAGGAAGACGGCCGCGTCGAGTAAGTGCGGATCATCCTGCCGCAGCGCGTCGAAAGGAGCCGCGAGCTGGTCACCGATTCCCGTGAGTCCGGTACAGACACGTTCCGCGGCTCGGGCGACGGCGAGGGCACGGCCGAACTTGCAGTCGTCGGCATGTCCCTCGTTCTGTCGCTCGAAGGGGGAAACATGCCCGATCGTGTCCCCGGTTTCATTCATCGACTTCCACATCAGGGTGAGGTGGACCGCCGCGCCCTCGTCGAGGAAGCCGGCCTGAAGCAAGGTTTGTGCCTGCTTCGCGCGGATGTCACGGGCATGCACGTCGAAGCCGGCCTCGCTGAGGACATCGGCCACCTTGCGGTACCCGGTGGCGGCACGGGCCGGATCCGTTTTCGCCATCGCGTCGGCCGTGACGTTGTCCTGCTCGACCCCGAGATGTCGTAAGGGTCCTTGGTTGACCGCGTTGGACAGGACTTCGCGTTCTGTCTTGGGCAACGGCTCCGCGTCCGAGGCGGGTCGGATGTGTGCTGAAAACCTGCTGCGGAACTCTGTCACCGAACGACAGATGATCGGGGCGTACGCCTGCGAGAACGCGGAGGTCGCGCCGGAGGCCTCGAATGCCGCGCGCACATCATCCTGCTGCAGGTGCGGAAGCCGCACCGGCTCCGAGTCCAGGCGGCGGCCTGGTCCCACCGGCAGCAGTACCCGGTGTCCTCGGGCAACGGCTCCTTTGATGTCGGGGTCCTTGTGCCAGGGAACCAGGACGCAGGACCGGGCTATGGCGATACACCGAGTCCACGCGTCCGCGTCGTGCACGAGGATCGTCCGCAGGCCATCCGGTGTGCTGTCGGTGAAGACCGCGGCGATGAAGGCCAGCGCGAGTTCTTCGGATTCACCCTGGATGACGGTGGCGCCGGCGACTTCACTCGCCGGTTTCCGAACGGTGCCGGCCTCCGCGGCGCGTCCGGCGAGCAGAACGCCGGCCGGAAGGGCCGGATCGGTGCGGCGAGACCATTCCTCCCACCAGGCGGCGAGCTCCTGTGTGCCTGGAAGACCGGTGGTTCCCAGCTCGGGAACGGTGTGGATCAGCTCGGTGACCACGCGCTCGATGTCCTGGGGCGAACTACGCCGGTTGACCGGGCGGTACTGGCGATCGAGCAAACCCCGGATGTCGGTGGGCAGGTGCTCGCGAACGGGCATGGGCGTGTCGACGAGGAGCGGCACGACTCGTTTTCCCGCGTCCAGCGCGAGCCGGATCTCCCGGCGAACCCAGTCGGTGGGCTCGTGCAGCTTTCGGCGGTTGGCTTCGTTGAGCCACCGTTCCCCGATGACCACGATCAGGACCGCGCACCGGGCGATCGCTCCTTCGATCTCCTCGGCGAACAAGCTTCCGGCCGCGGCTTCCTGAGATACGTGGAACACCTCGGATCGCCCGAACCTGGCCTTCAGTTGCTCAGCCAGGGCAGCCGCGAACGCTGCCTCGTCGCCGACTCGATAGTTCACGAAGACGGTTCCTTGGAACCCGCTCATCGGTTTCCTCCAAGAGCTCGATCGGTCGACTCATGGTCGATGCAACCGGCGGAAGGCCGCTACCTTACTGACCGGTCGGCAACGGGAAACACCTGCAGTCACCCGAAGGTCCGCGGAATCCTGGACGGAGGGTGTTCACTGGCTTCGGAGGAGTCCGCTGTGAGATCAAAATCCCGGTACCGGTCCTTGCGGGAGATTCAGTCCCGTTGTCTGGCGGCCATTTCCGCTTCAGGCGTGGAACTGGAGGGGTGGTTGCTCTCAGAGGATTTGCCGGACCGATCCCTGTCCTTGACTGAGCTCGTCGAACTGGCTCAGCTGTCTACGACATCGCCGGAGGCGAAGGCGGCAATCTGGGCTGAAGCCGTACGTCTCGCGCAGGCGGACCCCCAGCTCTGGCTCACGGTGATCGTGGCCTTGATGGCTCCGGAACTTTCCTTCACTGTCCGGCAGTTCGTCGACGAGAGCGGAGCAGAATCCGAAGACGTCGTGGGGGACCTCTTTCTCGGCGTCCTCGAGGCGCTGCGTGGCGTTGATCCTGGCATGAACAGGCTGCTCGGCCACCTCAAGCGCGTGGCGCGGGCCAGGGTGGCGAATCCTCTGGCCGGTCGCCCGTCCGGCTACGGCGCCGTACCGGCAGTGCGCGCAGTTCCGTTGGCGCCCCCGACCGGGCATGTCGATCTGGTGCTCGCGGATGCCGTCGCACACCATTTCCTTACTCGTGCCGAAGCGGAGCTCATTGCCCGGACATACATCGAAGGTCTCGCCCTGTCCGTCGTAGCTCGGGAACTCGGCTTCCCTCCGGGGCAAGGAGAATCGGCGCGGAGCCATGCCGCGCGCAAGCTGATCGAGTACGTCCAGCGGACTGGCGACTGGTCTGCTCGTCGGTGTCGGCATTAGCGGGCCGGATGGAGAGCCAGGCACAACGCCGGCTCCAGTGCCCGCACCGCGGGATGACTGTGCCACCGCCGGAGGGTTCTCGCCAGCCGGCCGATGTCGGAACGAATGGTCGCGGAGTCGATGCAGATTGCGTCGGCTACGACGGCACGCGTCAGCGAACAGGCTTGCTCCAGCTCTCCTGCGGCTGCGCATGCCAATGCTTGCCTGGCCCCGAAGCGCGTGCGAAGGCGGATGGCGCCGGGCAAGATCCGAGGTATCTCCCGGGCGAAGATCTCGCTGGAAGCGCGGGGACGTCCCAGGTCGTACAAACACCATCCGGTTACGACTCCGACCGGATCGAGTACGTGCGTGGTACCGATCACCGGACCTGGAGGTTGGTCGTCTGATGCCCTCGCGAGGAATTCGCGAGCCCGTTCGAGGGCCCGCATGCAGGCGTCGTGATCTCCGGCCAACGCGTGCCCTTGGGCTTCTCGCTGGGCGGCCAAGCCCAGAATACGTCGCGGAGTCCCGATCCTGGACTGTGCCTCGCGGGCGAGTGCCACGGTATCCGCGGCGTCACCTCGGTAGAGTGCGATCAGCCCGCGCCGCAGCAGAGCATAGCTCGCGACATGGCCATCGCCTGCGGCGGAGGCCACCTCGACGGCGCAGTCGGTCCACCAGACCGCCTTACGGTCGTCTCCGGATTCCTGGGCCATCCAACCCGCGTACTCCGCTACTCGCGCGGCCAAGGTCGCGACGGCGATCGGCGGCTTGTCTCCGCTCCCGCTCAGTAAGGCACGCAGTGCCTGCGCCTGTGCGGTTACCATCGGAAGTATCGTCGACGGAGGCGCGATCTGCCCCAGTTCGCGCACCGCCCCGAAAATCTCGAGGTGCTGCTCGAGCTGCTTTTCGACCGCGGCGGAGTCGTATCCGGTCTTCGTGAACCGCTGCGTGGGGAGGAGCGACAATGCATTCAGGAGTGGTTCGCGGCCGGGCGTGGGCAGTGGAACCAGTGCGGCCAGTATCCCCTCGGCTTCGAGTTCGGCGTCACATTGACGGGCGAACTGAACCGTGGGCGCTCGGATTCCGTTCTCGATCCTGCTGACGTGGCCCTTGCTGTAGTGCAGGAGGTGTGCGAACTGGCCGAGGCCTATTCCGCGGGCGAGACGAAGAGCACGGAGCCGGGCTCCGAAATCCTGCGGAAGATCGTCGGCGGCATCATCGGCTTCGATTCCGTTCGTCATCGTCGTCCTCCGCGCGAGCGTGAGTTGAGCGTTCGCATGGTAGGGGAGAACGACACCGCACCGGTTCGGGTAATCCGGCCGTCACCCGCTTGCCTCATGCGGAACGCGCGCTCGAGTGAATCTCTCACTCCCGCCAGCCCGACAGTTCCACGCCCTTCGCGACATCCACCCGGTACGAAAGCGTCACCACTCCCGTCTCACCCGGCCCCAACGTCAGCTTCCACGTCACCTCGCCCAGCTCCGACGTCTCCACCGGCTCCGGCGACGTTTTCACGTCCTTCACCGAGATCGTGTCGTCCCGGGAGACCGGCACCTGATCCAGCACCGTCACCTCGGCCGGACGCGGCCCGTGGTTCCCCACCGAAATCCGGTACTCCGCCTCCCGCCGCTTCTGGCCGGACAGCGTCGCCTTCGAAGCCGTGCGGCGGACCAGCTCCCGCTCGACGCGGATCCGGTCGTCGACGCCCAGGGCCAGTTCCAGTTCCTCCCCGGGCGCCCACGGCTCGAGGACAGTCGTCCCGACGAACTCCGCGTCGTGGAACACCGAAGCCCGCCCGGGCCGCAAGGCGTGCTCCGAAGTGTTCACCACCGTGGCGCGCAGGTACGCCTCCTCGGCCAGTACCGGCGCCGTCACGTGACCCAGGACCGCCGTCAGCGAAAGCTGCGCCAGGGTCGTCCGGTGTCCCGAAGCGCCCGATGGCACCGCCACCGGGCGCGACGGCCGGTACGTGACCGCCGTCGTGCCCTGTTCGACCGCGGCGAACTTCGGTGCGAGGGCCGGCGCCGCGGCCCCCCGCCAGGCGCTCTTCGAAGCTCCGCCGCCCGCTCCGCCGCCCTCCCCGCCGTACGCCGCCGCGGGCGCCGCGGAGGCCACCGGGACCGGGCGGACGCGGTCGAGGTACCACGGCCGCAGTTCCGGTACCACCACCGACACCGCCGGCCGGGCCGTCGACAGCGCCAGCTCGCACTCCGGCCAGTCCTCGCCCGTCTGCTGGCTGACCAGTCCGTACGACACCACCGTGACGTCGGTGCCGCGCACGCGGACGTCGTAGCCCGGCGTCCAGCTCGCGCCGAGGACCACATAGGACAGTTCCAGCTCGGCCGTCCCCGACGGATCCGTGATTTCCAGCTCCACGACCACTGACGTACTGTCCTGCCAGAGCTGCCCGCGGTGCGCCTCGATCCGCCGGTCGAGCGCGTCGAGGTCTTCGCGCAGCCGGGCGATCCGCTCGGTCAACACCCGCCGCGCCTTCAACGCCGAGGCCAGCCGCTCGCTCAGCGCGTCGGTCACTTCGGCCACGCGTGACGGCTCGGCCGTCCCGGCCGCCAGTGCCTTCGCGAAGCTGCCGCCACTGCGCTTCGCGAGTGAAGTCAGCAGATCCACCTTCATCACTTCGGCCGCTTCGTCGTCCACGACGCCGTCAAGCGTGGCTTGGTCCGAACGCCGTTGCTCGACGAGCGCGCGCAGCGCCGCGTCGGCCGGCGAAGGGTGCTGCTCGCTACGGACGTCGACGCCGGTGATCAGCGCCGGCCCGGTTCCGGTGACGCGCACCGATTGCGCGTCGAGGGCCGGGGACAGCCCGGCGAACGTCAGGCGCGATCCGCCGTCGAGCGGCACGCGGCCCCGGCGGGTGATCCGGGCCTGCTGCGGGTAGACGGTCACGGCGGCGATCGGCGCTTCCACGGTCGGCATGCCTCCGACGTTAGTCTCTTGACACCCCCGCGGCCGGGACGGAAGTCTCGAAACTCGTCCGCTTCGCCCGGCTTTGGGGGTTTGAGTGAAAGCCGCACGAACCGCAGTCCTGCTCCTCGCACTGGCGACCCTGCCGCTGACCGCGGCGCCCGCCGAAGCCGCGCCGCCCGCCCCGGTGTTCACCGGCGGCCAGGCGCAGCCGGTGTTCGACCCGGCCGACGTCGTCCGCGAGGACGTCTGGGTCACCGCGCCGGTCGACAGCGACCACGACGGCGCCGACGACCTCGTGCACGCCCAGGTCGTGCGCCCGCGCGCGACCCAGCAGGGCCTGAAGGTGCCGGTCGTCTACCAGGCGAGCCCGTACTACGCCGGCGGCAACGACATCGCCAACCACGACGTCGACGTCGAGCTGTACGCACCCGGCCACGCCCGTGGCCCGGAAGGCCCGCGCGTCGCCGCGCACGGCGTCGGCCCGGCCACCCCGATCGGCTGGCGGTACCAGGACTACTTCACCGCACGCGGGTTCGCCGTCGTCTACGGCGAATCGCTCGGCACCGGCCTTTCGACCGGCTGCCCGACCACCGGTGACGTCAACGAGACGATCGGCGCCCGCTCGGTGGTCGACTGGCTCAACGGCCGGACGACGGCGCGTGACGCCGCGGGCGCGGCGGCGAACGCGGACTGGAGCACCGGCAAGACCGGCATGATGGGCGTGTCCTACAACGGGACGCTGCCCAACGCCGTCGCGAGTACCGGCGTCGAAGGCCTCGAGACGATCGTGCCGATCGCCGCCATCTCCAGCTGGTACCAGTACTACCGCAACGACGGCGCGGTGGTCGCGGCCGGCGGGTTCCAGGGCGAGGACGCCGACGTGCTCGCCGAGTACGTCTACACCCGCGAAGACCGGCAGGTCTGCCGCCCGGTGATCGACGGGCTGGCCCGCGACCAGGACCGGGTGACCGGCGACTACACGCCGTTCTGGGACGTCCGCAACTATCGCAACGACGTCGCGAAGGTGCACGCCTCGGTGCTCGCGGTGCACGGCCTCAACGACTGGAACGTCAAGACCGACCAGGTCGCCGAGTGGTACGACGCGCTGAAGGCGCACGGCGTCGAGCACAAGATCTGGCTGCACCAGGCTGCGCACGCCGACCCGTACAACCTGCGGCGCGACGCCTGGCTCGCGACGCTGAACAAGTGGATGTCGCACTACCTCTACGGCATCGACAACGGCGTCCAGAACGAGCCGAAGGCGACGATCCAGCGCGAGGACAAGTCGTGGACCGACGAGGCCGACTGGCCGGCGCCGGGCACCTCCGACGTCCGCGTGTACCCGTGGCCGGGCGGCCGGGCAAAGGGCACCATCGACACCCGCAACCCGGTCCCGGGCACGGCGGCCGTCGAAACCCTCGCCGACGACTCGGCGAAGACGATCGAGCAGCTCGCCGGGCTCGCGTCGTCCGGCAACCGCCTGCTCTACGCGACGCCGGCGGCGAAGCAGGCCGTACGCCTCTCCGGTACCGCGAAAGCCGACCTGGCGCTGGCGTTCGACCGGCCCGCGGCGAACGTCTCGGCGATCCTGCTGGACCGCGCGCCCGACGGCACGTCCCACGTGATCAGCCGCGGCTGGACCGACCCGCAGAACCGCACGTCACCGGCGCGCACCGAACCGATCACGCCGGGGCAGACCTACCGGATCGGCGTCGAGCTCATGCCGAAGGACTACGTCCTCGCGGCGGGGCACCGGCTGGAGTTCCTGCTCGCGTCCAGCGACCACGACTACACACTGCGTCCGAAGCCGGGCGCCGGGCTGGCCCTAGACCTCACGAAGACGTCGGTGACGCTCCCGGTCACGGGCGGCAAGCCGGCGCTGCGAGCCGCGTTCGGCTGACGGCGGCGATCACGCGATGTAACGATCGTCGCAGGTCAGGCGACACATGGGGGCACCCTGCGAGAAGAGCCGCCATGACCTCGACCGCCGAACCCACCCTGGAGAGCCTGCGCGCCCGGCTGTCCGGCGCGGTGCTCACCGACGGTGATCCCGGCTACGACGTCGCCCGGGCGGTCTGGAACGGGGAGATCGACCGCCGTCCCGCCGTCGTCGTGCGGCCCGCCGGTCCCGGGGACGTGGCGACGGCGCTCGCGTACGCCCGCGAAGCCGGACTCGACGTCTCGGTGCGCGGCGGCGGCCACAACTACGGTGGCGCCGCGGTGGTGGATGGCGGCCTCGTCGTCGACCTGAGCTCGCTCGACGCGATCAGCGTCGACCCGGACGGCCGCACCGCGCGCTGCGGCGGCGGCACCACGTGGGCGCAGCTCGACGCCGCGACGCAGGCCTACGGGCTCGCGGTGCCGGGCGGCACGATCAGCCACACCGGCGTCGGCGGTCTCACCCTCGGCGGCGGCTTCGGCTGGCTCACCGGCAAGCACGGGCTCTCCTGCGACAACCTGCTCTCCGCCGAGGTCGTCACCGCGGACGGCGAGGTGCTGCGCGCGTCCGCCGAGGAGCACCCCGACCTGTTCTGGGCGCTGCGGGGCGGTGGCGGCAACTTCGGCGTCGTCACCGAGTTCGAGTTCCGGCTGCACCCGGTGGGCCCAATCGTCCACCTGGGACTGTTCTTCTGGGGTCTCGAGGACGGCGTGGCCGCGTTGCGCCAGGCTCGCGAGGTGCTCGCGACGCTGCCCGCCGAGATGGGCGTGCTCGTTGCCGGGCTGAACGCGCCGCCGGCGCCGTTCGTTCCGGAGCAGCACCACTTCCGGCCCGGTTACGCCCTGCTGATCGCCGGGTTCTCGGGGGAGGAGCAGCACGCCGAGGCGATCCGGGCGGCGCGGTCGGGTCCGGCGCCGCTGTTCGAGTTCGTTTCCCCGATCCCGTACGTCGAGCTGCAGAAAATGCTCGACGACGCGGCGCCGTGGGGCATCCTCGGCTACGAAAAGGCCGCCTACACCGACGGGTTCACCGACGAGGTCATCGAGGTCATCGCGGACTTCCTGCCGCGGAAGACGTCCCCGATGTCGCTCATGCCGATCTTCACGATGCGCGGCGCGTTCACCGAGGTCGACGACGACGCGAGCGCGTTCGGCGGGCCGCGGCGGGAAAGCATCCTGATCAACATCGACTCGATCGCGCCCGAGCCGGAGCCGTTCGCCGTGGACCGCGCGTGGGTGCGCGAGTTCTGGGCGGCGTTGGTGCCGTTCTCGTCCAACCCGGCGGGGTACGTCAACTTCATGGCCGAGTACGAAGCGGACCGCGTCCGGACGTCGTACGGGCCCGCGAAGTACGAGCGCCTCGCCCGGATCAAGGCCGTCTACGACCCGCGGAACGTCTTTCACCACAACGCGAACATCCCGCCCGCGACGTGACCGGTCAGCCGGCGAGGCCCGCCCGGTAGGCGAAGGCGACCGCCTGCGCGCGATCGCGCAGCCCGGCCTTGGTGAACAGGTGGTTCACGTGGGTCTTCACGGTCGCTTCGCTGACCACCAGGGTGCGGGCGATCTCGGTGTTGGACAGCCCGGCCGCGATCAGCCGCAGCACCTCGATCTCGCGGGCGGTCAGGCCTTCGACCTCCTTGACGCGCCGGGGAATGCTGCGGGTGGCGGCTTCGACGAGCCGCCGCTGCAGCTCGCCGTCCACTGTGGACTGCCCGGCGGCGGCCGAGCGCAGCGCCCGCGCGATGGACTCGGCGTCGGCGTCCTTGGTGAGGAACCCGCGGGCGCCGGCGCGCAGCGCGGCCAGCAGCGATTCGTCGTCGGCGTAGGTGGTGAGCACGACGACCTCGGTGTCCGGGTGCTCGGCGCGGATGCGCTCGGTCGTCTCCACGCCGTCGCAGCGCGGCATCCGCAGGTCCACCAGCACGACGTCGGGGTGGTGCTCGGCGACGAGGCCGAGTGCGGCCAGCCCGTCGGCCGCGGCGCCGACCACCTCGATGCCGGGCAGCAGCCCGAGCAGCGTGACCAGGCCCTCCCGGACCACCGCCTGGTCGTCGGCCAGCACGACGCGCAGCGTCACGCCGGCACCGTCAGGTGAATCCGCCATCCGTCCTCCCCCGGCCCGCTCTCGAACCGTCCGTCGAGCAGCGCGACCCGCTCGCTCATCCCGCGCAAACCGTAGCCTGCCGCCGGCGCGTCGGGTGGGCGCCTGCCCTGCCGGTCGGCCACGGTCAACGCGACCTCCCCGGTCCGGTAGCCGAGGGTGACGTCGACGTCGGCCTGTGCCGCGTGCTTGCGCGTGTTGGCCAGCGCCTCCTGCACCGCGCGGACCAGCGCGGTGCCGGCCGCCGGGTCGAGCTCGCGAGGCTCGCCCTCGACCGTCAGGTCCGCCCGGGCCCCGCTGTCCAGCCGGTAGGCGGCCAGGAGGTCGGCGATCGTGCGTTCGACCGGAACGGCGTCCTCGCGCAGCGCGGCCACGGCTTTGCGGGCCTCGGCGAGGCCTTCCGACGCCAGCTTCTGGGCCCGTTCGATCTGCGCGACGGCGTCCGGGCTCGCCCCGTCGCGCACCAGCATGAGCCGCGCGCCCTGCAGGTTGAGTGACAGCCCGGCCAGCGAATGCGCCAGCACGTCGTGCAGCTCGCGGGCGATGCGGGCGCGTTCGGCGAGGGCGGCCGCGCGCGTGTGCTCTTCGGTGGCCGTCTGGGCGCGGGCGAGTGCCAGCTCGGTCTGCTCGATCCGGGCCAGCCGCGTCCGCCGGTTGATGCCGAGCAGCACGACGATGGCGAGGATCGTGCACGTCGGCAAGGCGCCTTCCCAGACGTCGTGGTAGGCCGCCCAGAACGCGATCGTGGCCAGGTCCAGCGCCACCGCGAGGACGATCGGGACGATCGCCTGCCGCAGGACGATGAAGAACGTGCAGCTGAACATCGTCACCGACGCCCAGCTGTTCGGCACCAGCGCCCAGAGCACCCCCGCGCAGAGGAGCACGGCGAGCAGCAGTACCGGCGGCAGGGTCCGCTCGCGGATGTCGTAGAGCCACAGCAGCGGGACCGACAGGACGAGGGTGATCCCGATCAGGATCCACGCGAGCGTGTTCGCCCGGGGCATCGCGGCGAACATCGGCACCGCGACGAACGCCCAGCGCAACCAGGCCTGGGCCTGGGGAAGCCGGGCTCGTCCGGTCGTCATTTCCGGCTCCTCCACGGGGTGCTTGTACGGGGTGCTTGTACGGAAAATGTACCGACGCGGGCTTCGCTGGGTGGCGTCAAGATGTCCCGTTTGTCAGGAGGTTTCCCCATGTCCAGGTTGCGACGGCTCGCCCTGCTCGCCGCCGCCGCGGCGCTGCCCGCGCTCGGCCTCACCCTCGCCGGCCAGGCGCCCGCGTCCGCCGCGCCCAACTTCCAGGTGCCGTTCAAGTGCGGCGTCACCGTGACCGCGGCGACTTTCGACGACCACCGGCCGCAGAACGCCGTCGACTTCCAGAAGTCCGGCATCACGGGGATGCCGGTGCTCGCGTCGGCGTCCGGCACCGTGACGCGGGTGGAGAACAGGGGGAGCGAGAGCTACGGCCGGTTCATCGAGGTCGACCACGGCAGCGGCTGGAAGACCCTCTACGCGCACCTGTCGACCCAGACGGTTTCGGTCGGGCAGTCGGTCGTCGGCGGCAAGCAGATCGGCACGGCAGGCGCGACCGGCAACGTCAGCGGTCCGCACCTGCACTTCGAAGAAAACCTCAACGGCGTCACGCAGCGCGCCGTCCTGAACGGGGTTTCCGTGCCGTACTACGCGCACACCAACTTCACGAGCAAGAACGACTGCGGTGGCAACCCGTACTCCGCCGAAGAGGTCTGCGGCGACGGCTTCTCCGTCGTCGACCAGCAGGCGCTGGCGAACTCGTCGGGCACGGCCTACCTGCTGTACAACGCTTCCACCAAGGCGAACTGCGTGACCACGCTCAAGGCGACGTCGCTCGGCACGGCCAGCGCGGTTTCGGCGTTCCTCGAGGTCCAGGGTTCGGCCCGGGTGACCGATTCCGGCAGCTTCACCTACTACGCCGGGCCGGTGAAGAAGACCGCCGATTCCACCTGCGTGAAGTGGGGCGGCTCGGTGGGCAGCAACACCTATGAAAGCGGTTTCGAGCACTGCGACTGAGCCGGGCCGGTCGGTGGGGCCGGGCAGCATAGCCCGCCCCACCGACAAAACCGCCCCGCCCGGCCGCCGCCGGGCGGGATTCGTCCACATCGGCCCCACCTGTCCACAGATTTGCCGCCACCGCCCCATCCGGGCTCGTCTTGGCCCACGGTGGAGGCATGACCACTGCCACCCCGGCCGGCCGCTCGCCGGTCGACCTCCGAAGCCCCGCGCAGCTGCTGGCCGCGCTCCCTTACCTGATCGGGTTCCGGCCCGAGAAGTCCGTTCTCCTGCTCGGCCACCGGGCGCCCGCGGGCAACCGGCTGGGCCTGACGCTGCGCGGCGATCTGCCGCGCCGCGAGGACCGGGCCCGTCAAGCGCGGGCACTCGCGCCGAAGCTCGCCGCCGAACCGCACACGGGCGTGACGCTGGTGATCGTCGGCGGCCGGCGAAGATCCGGCAGCCCGCCGCCCCACGCGGGCTTCATCGAGAAACTGTCGGCGGCACTGGCCGAGTTCGGCCTCCCGGTGCTGCACGCGATCTGGGCGGCCGACATCGCGGCGGGCGCGCCGTGGGCGTGTTACGCCGACGCGGACTGCGGCGGCGAGCTGCCGGATCCCCGCGCGACCGTGGCGGCCGCGGTCGCCACCGAAGGCGGCGCGGTGTACTTCGCCAGCCGCGACGAACTGGCGGCGCTGCTGGCCCCGCGTTCGCCGGAAGCACTCGCCCGCCGAGCGGACTTGTTAGTGCGGCAGCCCGACCTCCCGTGGCCCGAAGCGACCTGTTTCGCCGAGGCGGCTTCGGAAATCCGGGCCGCCTTCGACCGCCAGCGCCGCGACGAGGGCCCACCGACCGACGAGGAAGCCGTCTTGCTGGCGAATGCGCTGACGCTTCCCGAGATCCGCGACGAGTGCCTGGGAATGGCCGTCCCACCCTGCACCCCGGTGGCGCGTGCGGCCGAGCGCCTCTGGCTCACGCTGGTCCGCGAGCTGCCGGCCCCCGAACGCGCCGAAGCGGCGGCGCTCCTGGGATACACGGCCTACCTGCGCGGAGACGGCACGTTCGCGGGCATGGCGCTGGAGAACGCGCTGGACGCGAACCCGGACGACGTCCTGGCCGGGCTCTTGAGGACGGTGCTGCGCCTGGGCTTCCCCCCGGAGCGGCTCCGCGGCCTGGCCACGGCCGCCGACCCGGCGGGCGTGGCGGGATTCGGCCTGGCACCACCCGACGTCGGCCTGAGGCGAGCCGGGTGAGGTTCCGTGGTGACAGGCTCAGCCTGGTGCGGTGTCGCGAAAGGACGGTCCGCGGGTGAGCGCGGGCAGGCCGCGAAGGCCCGCCCACGCTGTCCGGCTCAGCCCTGGGCCGCGCGCCGTGCCTGGGTGAATTCCCAGGCGTCGCGCACGATTCCCGTCAGTTCGGTGCGTTCCGGCTTCCAGCCCAGTTCCTCGCGGGCCCGGTCGCTGGCCGCCACGAGCACCGACGGGTCGCCCGCGCGGCGCGGGGCCACCGCGGCCGGCACCGGGTGGCCGGTGACCTCGCGGCAGGCCTCGATCACTTCGAGCACGGAGAACCCGGTGCCGTTGCCCAGGTTGTAGATGCGGTGCGCGCCGGCGGTGGCGTGCTTGAGCGCCAGCAGGTGCGCGTCCGCGAGGTCCACGACGTGGATGTAGTCGCGGACCGCGGTGTGGTCCGGCGTCGGGTAGTCGTCGCCGAAGATCTGGATGCGCTCACGGTCGCCCGAGGCGACCTGGAGAACGAGAGGGATGAGATGGGTTTCCGTGGCGTGGCGCTCGCCGAAGGCGCCGTAGGCGCCGGCGACGTTGAAGTAGCGCAAGCTGACCGCGGCCAGGCCGTGCGCGGTGGCGAAGCTCGTGATCGCGGCGTCGATGGCGAGCTTGGTGGCGCCGTAGGTGTTGGTCGGCCGGGTCGGCGCGGACTCCGGGATCGGCGACTGCTCCGGCTCGCCGTAGGTCGCCGCGGTCGAGGAGAACACCAGCCGTGGCGTGCCGTGCTCCTGCATCGCTTCCAGCAGCCGCAACGACGTGACGACGTTGCCTTCCCAGTACTTCGCCGGATCCGTCATCGACTCGCCGACCAGCGACTTGGCCGCGAAGTGCAGCACGCCGTCGAAGCCCTCGCGCAGCAGGCTGCCCGCCACCTCGGCGGCGTCGCCCTCGATGAACCGCGCGTCCGGGTGGACGGCGTCGGCGTGCCCGGTGGACAGGTCGTCGACGACCGTGACCTGGTGCCCGGCTTCGACCAGCCGGGCGGCGCAGACACTGCCGACGTACCCGGCTCCGCCCGTGACGACCAGCTTCAGGGCGTTGCTCTGCTCCGACACATCCAGGCCTTTCTGCCGAGGGTGACTGTGCTCGACAGTCTTCCCCCTCGGCGACGCGCGGGTCCGCGCGGGGGTTGCCCCCAGCGGACCCGCGCGGCCTCAGAGCTCGTCGCGGCCGGCACCGCGGGAGGGCACCGCCGTGAACATCCGCGGCCGCCGGTAGCCGGCCTTTTCGTACGCCGCCTCGACGGCCGCCTTGACCCCGTCCAGGTCGGCGTCGCGGACCAGCGCGATCGCCGAGCCGCCGAAGCCGCCGCCGGTCATCCGCGAGCCCAGCGCGCCGGCCCCCCGCGCCGAGTCGACCGCGAGGTCCAGCTCGGCCGTGGAGATCCGGTAGTCGTCGCGCATGCTGACGTGCGAGGCGTCGAGGTACGGCCCGATGTCGGCCAGCCGGCCGGCGCGCAGCAGCTCGACCGTCTCGAGCACTCGCTGGTTTTCGGTGACGACGTGCCGCACCAGCGGCGCCAGGTCCGCCGGCAGCCGGTCGAGGGCTTCGGCGAGGTCTTCGACGGTGACGTCGCGCAGCGCCTTCACCCCGAGCAGCTCGGCGGCCCGCTCGGTGCCGCGGCGGCGCTCGCCGTACCCGCCCTCGGCGTGCGAATGCTTGGTGCGGGTGTCCATGATCAGCACCTGCAGCCCGGCCTCGGCCAGGCCGAACGGCACCTGCTCCTGCTCGCCCGAACGCACGTCGAGGAACAGGACGTGGGACTCGGTGCAGCAGAGGGACGCCGTCTGGTCGAGCAGTCCGGTCGGCGCGCCGACGAAGTCGTTCTCCGAGCGCTGCACCCACCGCGCCACCTGGGGCCGCGTCGGGACCCGGTCGCCGGGAGTGTCCAGCTCCAGGCCGGCCAGGCCGAGCAACGCCAGCGATACCGCGCACTCGAGCGCGTGGGAGGAGGACAGGCCCGCCCCCGACGGCACGTCCCCGGCGACGACCAGGTCGGCGCCGGCGGTGAAGCCCTGGTCACGCATTACCCAGGCGACGCCGGCCGGGTACGCGGCCCACCCGTCGACCGCGCCCGGCGCCAGGCCGGCGATCTTGAGCTCGCCGGAGCGCTGGATCTGGCCGTCGTCACCCAGGGTGGCCACGGACAGGATGCCGTCTTCGCGGGGCGACGCCGCCGCGGCCAGGCGGTGCGGCAAGGCGAAGGGCAGCACGAAGCCGTCGTTGTAGTCGGTGTGCTCGCCGATCAGGTTGACCCGGCCCGGTGCCGACCAGACGCCGGCCGGCGCGACGCCGTGGACCGTGCGGAACGCCGCCACGGCGTCCGTAGCGGGGCTCATCGGGCCTGCGCCAGGACGGCGTGCAGCGCGGAGCTGGCGACCTGGGCGGTGGTGTCGCCGCCGGTGACCTCGATGGTGCCGCCGTTGGCCTTGCCGACGGTGACCGTGCCGCCCGGCACGATGCCGACGGACTTGAGCTCGGTCATCAGCGACTCGTCCAGCTGGACGTGCTCGGCGATGCGCCGGATCTCGACGCGGCCGCCGCCGGTGCGGGCGAACTCGTCGAGCCGGACGAGGTCGGCTTCGGCGGGTGGTGCGGGGTCGCCGTCGCCCAGCTTGTCGAGGCCGGGGATCGGGTTGCCGTAGGGGGAGGTGGTCGGGTGGTCGAGCAGCTTGACCAGCTTGCGCTCCACGGCCTCGCTCATCACGTGCTCCCACCGGCACGCCTCGTTGTGCACGTGCTCCCACTCGAGCCCGATCACGTCGACGAGGAGGCGCTCGGCCAGGCGGTGCTTGCGCATCACCGCGATGGCCAGTTCGCGGCCGTGGTCGGTCAGCTGGAGGTGCCGGTCGTCGGCCACCACCACCAGCCCGTCGCGCTCCATCCGGGCGACGGTCTGGCTCACGGTCGGGCCGCTCTGCTGCAGGCGCTCGGCGATGCGGGCACGCAGCGGGACGACACCCTCTTCTTCGAGCTCGTAGATCGTACGCAAGTACATCTCGGTGGTGTCGATGAGATCGTTCACGCTGTCCCCTTCGTCCGCGTTGCTCATCGTAGTCGTTGCGCCTGGCTGCGGCGGCGGGCGCCGGGGATACCGCGCCGATGGTTACCGATCCGGCCACAGCCACGGCCGAAGACTTCGTGGCGACGGTTACCTGCCGAGCGGGGGACGGCCCGCTTTTGGCCGGATCGGTGACAACTCGCCGGTGGGGGATATGTCCGCACCCCGGCGCGGCCGGGTGCGCGGCCGCTGGAAGATGGGAGGCATGCGTCCGCTGATCAGCACCACCGACCTCGCCGCCGCACTGGCCGGCCCGGCCGGGGACCGGCCCGTCGTCCTCGACGTCCGCTGGCGGCTCGCCGGCCCGCCCGGCGCCGAGTCCTACCGGGAGGGACACGTGCCCGGCGCGGTGTTCGCCGATCTCGACCGGGTGCTCGCCGGCGAGCCGGGCGAGGGCGGCCGGCACCCGCTGCCCGACCCGGCCGCCCTGCAGCGTGACCTCCGCGCGGCCGGAGTGCGCGCGGGGGCGCCGGTGGTGGCCTACGACGACGCCGACGGCTCGGTGGCCGCGCGGGCTTGGTGGCTGCTGCGCTGGGCCGGCCACGACGAGGTGGCGGTGCTCGACGGCGGTTACGCGGCGTGGACGGCCGGCGGTCACCCGGTGAGCACCGAACCGGCGCGGCCGGAGCCGGGCGACCTCACGGTCCGGCCGGGCGGGATGCCGGTCCTCGACGCGGACGAGGCGGCCGCGCTGGCCCGCGACGGCCTGCTGCTCGACGCCCGGGCGAACCCGCGCTACACGGGCGAGACCGAGCCGGTCGACCCGCGCGCGGGGCACATCCCGGGCGCGGTGAACGCCCCGTTCGCGGGGCACACGGACGACGACGGCCGCTGGCGCACGCCGGAGCAGCTGGCGGCGAGGTTCGCGGACCTGGGCCTGCGTCCGGGCGAGCCGGTCGGCGCGTACTGCGGCTCGGGGGTCACGGCCAGCTCGGTCGTGCTGGCCCTGGAGCTGGCGGGCCACCCGGGCGCGGGCCTGTACGCGGGCTCGTGGTCCCACTGGTCCCGCAACCCCGGCCGCCCGGCGGCGACGGGCGCCCTCCCCGGCTGACCGCCACCGCCACGCCGGCTCCCGGCCCCGGCCGACACCTCGGCCGACCCGGTTTCGAGGTCCGTGAAGGCCACCTTGAGGAACATAGAGTTCCTCAAGGTGGCCTTCACGCCAGACCGCCGCCACCCGGCCGGGCTTTCGAGTCCACGCATCCGCGCGATCGGCACTACAGTCGGACGGTATGTCGCCGGCCGTTGTTTGGGACCGTGCCCTGCTGGGCTACGACCTGGGTGGGGAGCACCCGTTCAACCCCGTCCGGCTGGAGCTCACCGTCCGGCTGGCCACGGAGCTCGGCGTGCTCGACGGCGTCGAGCTGCTCGTTCCCACGAGCGCCGGGGACGAGGAGCTCCTGCGGATCCACGCCCCCGAATACCTCGCCGCCGTGCGGGAGGCGCCGCTCGTCGGGTGGGATGTCGGGCACGGGCTCGGGACCGCCGACAACCCCGTCTTCTCCGACATGCACGACGCGTCCGCGCTCGTCGTCGGCTCCACGCTGCTCGCCGCCCGGAAGGTCGCCGAGGGCGAGGCCAGCCGGGCGGTCAACATCGCCGGGGGCCTGCACCACGCCATGCGCGACCAGGCGTCCGGCTTCTGCGTCTACAACGACTGCGCCGTCGCCATCTCGTGGCTGCTCGACCACGGCTTCGACCGCATCGCCTACCTCGACACCGACGTCCACCACGGCGACGGCGTCCAGGCCGCCTTCTACGACGACCCGCGCGTCCTCACCATCTCGCTGCACCAGCACCCCTTCACGCTCTGGCCGGGCACCGGCTACTCCGCCGAGACCGGCCGCGGGAAGGCCGACGGCACCGCCGTCAACGTCCCGCTGCCGCCGCGCACCCGGGACCCCGGGTGGCTGCGCGCGTTCAACGCCGTCGTCCCCTCGCTGCTCGCCGACTTCGAACCGCAACTGCTCTTCACCCAGTGCGGTGTCGACTCGCACGAAGAAGACCCCCTGGCCGACCTGTCGCTGTCCGTCGACGGTCACCGCACCATCTACGCCACCCTCCGCGACCTCGCCGAGACCTACGCGGGCGGCAAGTGGATCGCCGTCGGCGGCGGGGGCTACCAGCTGATCCGCGTCGTGCCGCGGTCGTGGACGCACCTGATCGCCACCGTCCTCGACCGGGACGTCGACCCCGCGACGCCACTGCCGCCCGGCTGGGTTTCGACCGTGAGCAAGGCGGCTCCGCACGCAGAGCTGCCGCGCGCGATGACCGACGACCGCGACACGGAGTTCAAGCCGTGGGGCGACGGCGAGGACGACCCGGTCGACATCGCCGTCCGGGACACGCGCCGCGCCGTCTTCCCCCTGCACGGCCTCGACCCGGACGATCCCAGGGACTGACCATGGCCGGACGGGACCCCTTCGACTACCCCCGCGACTGGGAGGCCGACGTCGTGCTGTCCGACGGCGGCACCGTCCACCTGCGCCCGGTCGTGCCCACCGACGCCGACGGCCTCGTCGCCTTCCACGCGAAACTCTCCGAGCGCACGCGCTACTTCCGCTACTTCGGTGCCTACCCGCGGATCCCGGAGCGGGACCTGAAGCGGTTCTCCACGGTCGACCACCACGACCGGGTCGCGTTCGCCGCGTTCCTGGGCGACGACATCGTCGCGGTCGGCCGGTACGAACGGCTCGACCACGGGCCGTCGGCGGAGGTCGCCTTCGTCGTGAGCGACGCGCACCAGGGCCGCGGGCTCGGCTCCATCCTGCTCGAGCACCTCGCCGCGGCCGCGTCGGAGTGCGGGCTGCGCCGGTTCGTCGCCGAGGTCCTGGCCGAGAACGCCGCCATGGTGCGCGTCTTCCGCGACGCCGGCTACCAGGTCAGCCGCGAGATCGAGGAAGGCGTGCTGCACCTGGAGTTCGACATCGACCCGACCGAGGAGTCCCTCGCCGTCGCGCGCTCGCGGGAGCAGGCGGCCGAGGCACGCAGCGTGCACAACCTGCTGCACCCCTCCTCGGTCGCGGTGATCGGTGCCTCCACCGAGCCGGGCAAGGTCGGCCACGTCGCCTTCGTGAACCTCCTGGCCGCCGCGTTCACCGGCACCGTCTACCCGGTCAACCCGGAGCACCACTCGGTCCGCGGGGTCCGCGCGTACCCGTCGGTGCTGGACATCCCGGACCCGGTCGACCTGGCGCTGGTCGCGGTGCCGGCCGAGGCCGTCGAGTCCGTTTTGGACGCTTGCCTGGCGAAGGGCGTGAAGACCCTGCTGATCGTCTCGGGCGGGTTCGCCGAGGCGGGCGCGCACGGCCTGCACGCCGAGCTGCGGCTGGTCGGGGAGGCGCGGGCGCACGGCATGCGCGTGGTCGGCCCGAACGCGCTCGGTGTGCTGAACACCGCGCCCGGCATCCGGCTGAACGCCACGCTCGCGCCGCGGCTGCCCGCCCGTGGCCGCACCGGGTTCTTCTGCCAGTCCGGCGCGCTCGGCACGGCGATCCTCGCCGACGCCGAAGCACGCGGCCTCGGCCTGTCGACGTTCGTCTCGGCCGGCAACCGCGCCGACGTCTCCGGCAACGACCTGCTGCAGTACTGGGAGACCGACCCGGACACCGATCTCGTGCTGCTGTACCTGGAGTCCTTCGGCAACCCGCGCAAGTTCGCGCGGCTGGCCCGCCGGCTGGCCCGCACGAAGCCGATCGTCGCGGTGAAGTCGGGGCGGCACGCGGTCCGCCCGCAGCTGGCCGCGACGTCGACCGAGATCGACGAGGCCAGCGTCCAGGCGCTGTTCGAGCAGGCCGGCGTCGTGCGGGTGGAGTCGCTGGCGCAGCTGTTCGACACCGCGCTCGTGTTCGCCCACCAGCCGCTGCCCGCCGGGCCGCGGGTCGGCATCGTCGGCAACTCCAGCGCGATCGGGCTGCTGGCCGCCGACACCGCGCGGATGCAGGGGCTGCGGCTGGCTTCGGACCCGGTGGACGTCGGCCCGCAGGCCGCGCCGGAAGAGTTCGCCAAGGCCGTCGGCGAGGCCCTGACCTCGCCGGACACCGACGCGCTGGTCGTCGTGTTCGCGCCGCCGGTGGCGATCCCCGGCACCGCGTACGCGCGCGCCCTGCGGGAGACCGTCGTGGAACTGGGGCAGCGCAAGCCGATCGTCTCGACGTTCCTCGCCGCCGAAGGCGTTCCGGACGAACTGGCCGTGCTGTCCGGCGACGGCGTCCCGACGCGCGGATCGATCCCGTCGTACCCCAGCCCGGAACGCGCGGTGATCGCCCTCGCCCGGGTCATCCGGTACGCGGCTTGGCGGCAGCGCCCGCAGGGCACGCTGGTCCGGCCCGCCGGGATCCACACCGAACAGGCGCAGGGACTCGTGCGCGAATTGCTGGAAAGCGAGAGCGGCAAGACGACGCTGCTCTCGGACGCCGACGTCGTGCGGTTGCTGGGCTGCTACGGCATCGACGTCGTCCCGTTCCGCATCGTGTCCACTGTGGACGACGCGGTCGCGGCGGCGGGCGAGCTCGGCTACCCGGTGACGCTCAAGGCGGTCGACGAACGGCTGCGCGGCCGGCCCGACCTGGCGGGGGTACGGCTCGACCTCGCCTCCGAGGACGCCGTGCGCACCGCGTACGAGATGTTGCGCGAGGTCTCCGGCGACGACGACGTCTACGTCCAGCGGATGGCCCCGAAGGGCCTGTCGTGCGTGATCGGGCTGCAGGACGACCCGTCGTTCGGCACGCTCGTGTCGTTCGGGCTGTCCGGGCTGGTCAGCACGCTGCTCGGCGACCGCGCCTACCGGGCGGTGCCGCTCACCGACGTCGACGCCGCGACCCTGCTGCGCGAGCCGCGGACGGCGCCGCTGCTCACCGGCTACCGCGGTGACGAGCCCGCCGACCTCGCCGCGCTGCAGGACACGGTGCTGCGGGTGGCCACGCTCGCGGAGGACAACCCCGAGGTGCGCTCGCTCGTGCTGGACCCGATCCTGGCGTCGCCGGACGGCGCCTTCGTCGCCAACGCGCGCCTGGTGCTGGGGGCGCCGCCGTCGCGACCCGACACCGGCCCGCGCCGGCTGCGCGCGATCAACCCCCAGGACTGATCATGACCGTGCTGAACGAGGTGCTGGCCCGGCACATCGGCGACGTGCCGGGTGCGGTGGCGCTGGTGGCGCACGGCGACCAGGTCGAAGCCGCGGCCGCCGGCTCGGCCGACGCCAAGGGGACCGTGCCGATGGCGCGGGATTCGCTGTTCCGCATCGCGTCGCTCACCAAGCCGATCACCGCCGCGGCGGTCCTGCTGCTCGTCGACGAAGGCGAACTGGCGCCGGCCGACCCGGTCGCGCGGTGGCTGCCGGAGCTGGCCTCGCCGGTGGTCGTCCGGACGCCGTCCGGGCCGGTCGACGACGTGGTGCCGGCACTCCGCCCGATCACGGTGGCGGACCTGCTGACCTTCCGCTGCGGGTACGGCCTCACGGCGGACATGACGCTGCCCGCGGTCGACCTGCTGCTCCAGGTCCTCGGCCACCCGGCCGCGGCACCCCGGGCGATGGCGCCGGACGAGTGGCTCGCGGCGCTGGCGCAGGTGCCGCTGCTGCACCAGCCGGGCGACGCGTGGCTCTACGACACCGGCTCGGACCTCCAGGGCGTGCTGGTCGCGCGGGTGGCGGGCCGTCCGTTGCCGGAGTTCCTGGCGGAGCGGCTGTTCGAGCCACTCGGCATGGCCGACACCGGGTTCGCCGTGCCCACCGCCGCCCTGGGCCGGTTCACCAGCGCGTACCGCCGCGGCGAGGAGGGGCTCCGGCTGATCGACTCGCCTGAAGGGCGATGGAGCAACCCGCCGCCGTTCCCGTCCGGGGCGGGCGGGCTCGTCTCGACGGCGGACGACCTGCTCGCGTTCGCCCGGTTCCTGCTGAACGAAGGCACGGTGGGTGGCCGTCGGCTGCTGACGCCGGAGTCGGTGCACCGGATGACCACCAACCACCTGACGCCGGCCCAGCGCGAAGCCGGGCGGACGTTCCTGCAGGGCCAGGGCTGGGGGTTCGGTGGCTCGGTCGACGTCGAGGCGGAGGAGCCCTGGGAGGTGCCCGGCCGCTACGGCTGGATCGGCGGCGCGGGAACGGCCTGGCACCTGGTCCCCTCGACGGGCACGGCCACGGTGCTGCTGACCCAGGTCGAGCTGACCAGCCCCGGCCCGACCCCGCTGATGCAGGACTTCTGGACCTACGCGGCAAAGCCGTGAATGGCACATTGACGGACTTGAAGTCTCTCAATGTGCCATTCACGGACTTCGCCTAGTCGAGAGCGAGGAGGTTGCCCAGGGCCAGGAGCTGGGGAGTTGCGGAGCCGAGTTCGAACTCCAGGCGTTTCGCCGCCGCGAAGTAGCGGTGCACGACGTGGTCGACGTCGATGCCGACGCCGCCGTGGACGTGGACCGTCGTGTGGGCCACCCGGTGGCCCGCCTCGGCCGCCCAGAACTTCGCCGTCGCGACGGCTTCCGCGGCCGGGAGGTCCGACGACAGCCGCCACGCGGCCTGGAGCGTCGTCAGCCGGACTGCTTCGACGTCGAGGTAGGCGTCCGCGAGGCGTTGGCGCACCGCCTGGAACCCGCCGATGACGTGGTCGAACTGCTTCCGCTCGGCCGCGTACGCCGCCGTCAGCTCGAGAGACCGCTCGACCACGCCGAGCTGCTGCGCGCAGACTCCGACTGTCCCGCGCAGGCGCAGCCACTCGCCGATGTCGCCCAGCGAGATCCCGGGGACGTCGGACAGTTCCAGCAGACAGGCGTCCGCGTGGTCGGTCGTCTGCTCCGGCCGCACCGACACACCCGAAGCGGCCGCGTCGACCAGGAACACCTCTCCGGACGCGGCGACCAGGAAGCCGTGCGCGAACGCGCCGGCCGCCACCGCCGGCCGGCTGCCGGACACCCGGCCGTCCGAGGCGGTGAACCCGGACAGGGCCACCGCGAGAACACGTTCTCCGCGCAGCACCGGCAGCACCCAGCGGTCCACCAGCTGCGGCGTCCCGAACTCGGCCAGCGCCGACGCCGCCATCGTGATCGAGGACAGGTAGGGGACGGCCGCCACCGCGCGGCCGATCTCGGTGAGCACCGCGCACTGCTCCAGCAGCCCGAACCCGCCACCGCCGAGCGACGTCGGCAGGGCTGCGTCCAGCACGCCCGCCTGGCCGAGTGCCGTCCACAAGGGAGCGTCGAAGCCGCCGGTGCCGTGGGGCTCGTGGGTGATCTTGTCGGCGAGGATCCGCCGGGTCAGCGCGGCGAGGTCGGCCGACGCCTCGGAAGGGGTGAAGTCCACTGGACGCTCCTAGCGCGTGACGGGCAGGCCGAGGGCGGTGGCGGCGATCATGTCCCGCTGGATCTCGTTGGTGCCGCCGCCGAAGGTGAGGATCAGCGCCGAGCGGTGCAGCCGTTCGATGCGCCCGGCCAGCAGCGCACCCGGTGAACCTTCGCGGACGACGGCGGCCGCGCCGAGCACCTCCATCAGCAGCCGGTAGGCCTCGATCGCGAACTCCGTGCCGAACACCTTCGTCGCCGACGCCTCCGCCGGGCCGAGGTTGCTGGCCGCGGCCGCCCAGGCGATCCGCCAGTTCCGCAGCTTCAGGTACTCCGCGCCCGCGTGCACCCGCGCGAGATGCAGCCGCACCCATTCGTGGTCGATGGCGCCGGTCTCCTTCGCCCAGTCCAGCACGTCGGCCAGCGCCTTGCGGATCGGCGCCGACGACGTCAGCGCGACGCGCTCGTGGTTGAGCTGGTTGGTGATCAGCGGCCAGCCCGCGTTCTCCTCGGCGACGCGCGCCGACATCGGCACACGCACGCTGTCGTAGTACGTCGCGCTGGTCCCGGCACCCGCGACCGTGTGCACCTTGGTCCACGAAAACCCGGGTGCCGACGTCGGCACGATGAGGATCGACAGCCCGCGGTGCTTCTTCGCCGACGGATCGGTCCGCACCGCCAGCCAGACGTAGTCGGCGTACTCGATCAGGCTGGTCCACATCTTCTGCCCGGTGACGACGTACTCGTCGCCGTCGCGCTCGGCGCGCGTCCGCAGCGACGCCAGGTCGGTGCCGGCCTCCGGCTCGGAGTAGCCGATCGAGAAGTGCAGCTCGCCGGCGGCGATCTTCGGCAGGTAGAACGCCCTCTGTTCGTCGGTGCCGTAGCGCATGATGGTCGGCCCGACGGTGTTGACCGTGAGGAACGGGACCGGCACCCCGGCGACGGCCGCCTCGTCGGTGAAGATGAGCTGGTCGAGCATCGGCCTGCCCTGCCCGCCGTACTCGCGGGGCCAGCCCAGCCCGAGCCAGCCGTCCTTGCCCAGCTGCCGGACGATCTCCTTGTACGCCAGGCCGTCGCCGTATTCGCCGCCGCCCGAGCGGAGGCCCGCACGGCGTTCGGGCGTCATCAGTTCGGCGAAGTACTCCCGAAGCTCGGCCGCCAGCGCGCGCTGCTCCGGCGTGTAGTCGATCCGCACCCGTCACCCCGATCCGGCGTTACACTAGAACCTGTTCTAGTTGTACCAGGACTCACGTGGCGGAGGAAGCATGGAGATCGGGGTCGACCGCTCGCTCTGCGAGGCGAACGCGGTGTGCCTGGGGTTCGCGCCGGACATCTTCGACCTGGACGACGACGAAGAACTCGTCATCCGGCCGGGCGCGGTACCCGACGACCAGGTAGAACGTGTTTCCGACGCGATCAAGGGCTGCCCGAAGAACGCCCTGTTCATTACTAGTTAGCAGTGTTCACTCAGAGGGTTGCTCTGAACGAGAACAGATTCTACTGTAGGCCAGATCCAGGACTCGACGAGGAGGTCCCGCGGTGAGCCTGACCGGCAGGACAGCGATCGTAACGGGGGCGGCCGCCGGGCTGGGGCGGGCCGAAGCGCTCGCACTGGCCGCGCGGGGCGCCACCGTCGTCGTCAACGACATCAGCGAGCCGAAGGACGTCGTCGACGAGATCGAGACGGCGGGCGGCCGGGCCGTCGCGGTGGCCGGCGACGTCGGGGAGCGGGCCACGGCCGACGCGCTCGTGCAGGCCGCGCTGGACCTCGGCGGGCTCGACATCGTGGTCAACAACGCGGGCGTGCTGCGCGACAAGATGCTGTTCTCGATGTCCGACGACGACTGGGACACCGTGCTCCGGGTCCACCTGCGCGGGCACTTCCTGTTGTCCCGCAACGCCACGAAGTTCTGGCGCGACAGGTCCAAAGCGGACGGGAAGCCGGTGTACGGGCGCCTGGTCAACACGGCGTCCGAGGCGTTCCTCTTCGGCTCGCCGGGCCAGCCCAACTACGCCGCCGCGAAGGCGGGCATCGTCGCGCTCACCGTCTCGGCCGCCCGCGGCCTGGCCAAATACGGCGTCCGCGCGAACGCAATCTGTCCGCGCGCGCGGACGGCGATGACCGAAGGCGTGTTCGGTGCTGCCCCTGCCGACGGCGCCGATCCCCTCTCGGTCGAGCACGTCGCCCCGTTCGTCGCCTACCTCGCGTCACCCGCGGCCGAGCACGTCAACGGCCAGGTGTTCGTGGTGCACGGCGGGGAGGTCGCCCTGGTCGAACCCCCGCGGATCGAGCGCCGCTGGGGGCTCGACGAACTCGAAACCACCGTGAGCGCGTTCTTCGCCGAACGCGATCCCGCACGGATGTTCGCCGTCTCTGAGATCGTGGAGGAATCGTGAGGCTGGACGGGAAGATCGCCCTGATCACCGGGGCCGCCCGCGGGCAGGGCGAGGCCGCCGCCCGCGCGTTCGTCGCCGAGGGCGCGAAGGTGGTCATCGCCGACATCCTCGACGACGAGGGCAAGCAGCTGGCCGCCGAACTCGGCGAGCAGGCCGTCTACCAGCACCTCGACGTCGGCGACGAGGACGGCTGGACGGCCGCGGTCGAGCGCGCGACCACCGAGTTCGGCGCCCCGAACGTGCTGGTCAACAACGCGGGCATCCTCCATTTCTCGGAGCTCGGCAAGACGACGCTGGCCGATTACGAGCGCGTGATCCGGGTGAACCAGATCGGGGCGTTTCTCGGGATGCGTTCGGTCGTTGAACCGATGACCGCCGCCGGCGGTGGCTCCATCGTCAACGTGTCCTCTGTGGAGGGACTGGCCGGGATGCCCTACCTCGTCGCCTACACCGCGAGCAAGTTCGCCATCCGCGGGATGACCAAGGTCGCGGCCATGGAGCTGGGCAAGAAGCACATCCGCGTCAACTCGGTGCACCCCGGCGCGATCGACACCAAGATGGTCGAGACCGCGGCGGGCGGCCAGAAAGTCGACATGTCGTACGTCGGGAAGAAGGTCGCGCTGCGGCGGGTCGGGCAGCCCGAGGACGTCGCCAAGCTGGTGTTGTTCCTGGCCAGCGACGAGAGCGCGTACTGCACGGGAGCGGAGTTCGTCGCGGACGGCGGCGCCACGGCGACGCACGCCCTCAACTTCTGAAGGAGCACTGCCGAAGAGCTGAGTGAACACCGCTAACAAAAGCGGATATCGGGGTTGCGCAAGACTCGGGAGTCAATGACGACGTACTGGGAGGTGTGGTGAGCGACAGCACTGGCACGCTCCCGGGAACCGCGGCCCTGACGCAGGTCGGCCGCCTGGCGACGCTTTCCTGGGAAGTCCTGCGCGCGATCTTCAAGCGCCCCTTCCAGGCGCGGGAGTGGATCCAGCAGTGCTGGTTCTTCGCGAGCGTCACGATTCTCCCGACGGCGCTGGTGGCCATCCCGTTCGGCGCGGTGATCGCGCTGCAGCTCGGCTCGCTGACCGCGCAGATCGGCGCCCAGTCGTTCACCGGCGCGGCCAGCGCGCTGGCCATCGTGCAGCAGGCCAGCCCGCTGATCACCGCGCTGCTGGTCGCGGGCGCCGGCGGCAGCGCGGTCTGCGCGGACATCGGCGCGCGCAAGATCCGCGAAGAGATCGACGCCATGGAAGTCCTCGGCGTCAACCCGATCCAGCGCCTCATCGTGCCGCGGGTGCTCGCCGCGATGGTGGTTTCGGTGCTGCTCAACGGCTTGGTCAGCGTCGTCGGCGTGCTCGGCGGTTACTTCTTCAACGTCGTCCTGCAGGGCGGCACGCCGGGGGCGTACCTGGCCAGCTTCAACGCGCTCGCGCAGGTCCCGGACCTCTGGGTCAGCGAGATCAAGGCGCTGCTGTACGGCTTCGTCGCCGGGGTCGTCGCGGCGTTCCGCGGGCTGAACCCGCCGCCTGGGCCGAAGGGCGTCGGCGACGCGGTCAACCAAGCTGTCGTCATCACGTTCCTGCTGCTGTTCCTGATCAACGTCGTGCTCACCGCGATCTACCTGCGGATCGTCCCGCCGAAGGCCATGTGATGACGGCGGAACCCCTGGACACCACCGACCGGACGCTCGAGTACCTCGCGCGCCCGGGGCAGAGCCTGGAAGGCCTCGGCAAGCAGCTCTCGTTCGCGGCCAAGGCGCTCGCCTGGTCGCCGCGGACGATCCGCCGCTACAGCCGGGAAACCCTGCGGCTGCTCACCGAGGTCTGCTTCGGCACCGGCGGCCTCGCGGTCATCGGCGGCACGCTCGGCGTGATGATCGGGATGACGCTGTTCACCGGGCTCATCGTCGGCCTGCAGGGCTATTCCGCGCTCAACCAGCTCGGCACGGCCGCGCTCACCGGGTTCATCTCCGCCTACTTCAACACCCGCGAAGTCGCGCCCCTTTCGGCCGGGCTCGCGCTGTCCGCGACCGTCGGCTGCGGCTTCACCGCGCAGCTCGGCGCGATGCGGATTTCCGAGGAGATCGACGCGCTCGAAGTCATGGGCGTGCCGAGCATGCCGTACCTCGTGACGACGCGGGTGCTCGCCGGCGTCGCCGCGGTGATCCCGCTGTACGCGGTCGGCTTGCTGTCGAGCTACCTCGCGTCCCGGCAGATCACCATCTGGCTCTACGGCCAGTCCGCGGGCACCTACGACCACTACTTCACGCTGTTCTTGCCCCCCGGCGACGTCCTCTGGTCGTTCGGGAAGGTGATCGTGTTCAGCGTGCTCGTGATCCTTTCCCATTGTTATTACGGCTTCAACGCCAGCGGCGGCCCGGCCGGCGTCGGCGTCGCGGTGGGCCGCGCGGTGCGGACGTCGATCGTGCTGATCTCGGTGCTGGACTTCTTCCTCAGCCTGGCGATCTGGGGCGCGAACACCACGGTGAGGATCTCGGGATGAGGCGCGAGCTCTGGCAGCGGCTCCGGTACCAGGTGCTGGGGCTGGCCTTCCTGCTCGTCGCCGCCTTGTTCATCGCGTCCACGCTCGCCGTCTACAACAAGGCCTTCACGCCCGTGACGCTCGTGAAGCTCGAGACCGACCGCGTCGGCAGCCAGCTGCGCACCGGCGGGGACGTCAAGGTCCGCGGCATGCTCGTCGGCGAAGTCCGGTCGGTGCTCGCGAAGGGCGACCACGCCGAGCTGGAGCTGGCCCTGGACCCGGACAAGACGGCCGTCATCCCGGCGAACGTGTCGGCGCGGTTGCTCCCGAAGACGCTCTTCGGCGAGCGCTATGTCGCCCTGCAGCTGCCGGCCACGAAGGAACGGCCGATCAAGGCCGGCGACGTCATCCCGCAGGACCGCAGCAGCGCCGCGATCGAGCTGCAGAAGGTCCTCGACGACGTGATGCCGCTGCTGCAGGCGGTCCAGCCGGAAAAGCTGTCGAGCACGCTGACGGCGGTGGCGACCGCGCTCGACGGCCGCGGCAAGCAACTCGGCCAGACCCTCGCCGGCCTGTCCGGCTACCTCGGCAAGCTCAACCCGTCGCTCCCGGACATCAAGGCCGACATCACCGGCCTGGCGAACGTCGCGGACACCTACGACAAGGCGGCGCCCGACCTGCTGCAGGCGCTGTCCGACCTGACGACCACGAGCCGCACGATCGTCGACCAGCGCGCCCAGCTGAGCGACCTCTACGCGACGGTCACCGCCGCTTCCGTCGACCTCACGAACTTCCTGCAGGTCAACAAGGACAACCTGATCCGGCTCACCACGGCGATCCAGCCGACGCTCGACGTCCTGGCCAAGTACGCGCCCGAGTACCCGTGCCTGCTGAAGCAGCTGGCCGGCGAGGTCGCCCCGGCCGAGCTGGCCTTCGGCAAGGGCACCGCGCACCCCGAGGTCAGCCGGGTCACCATCGAGTTCGCCGCCAGCCGCGGCAAGTACCTGCCCGGCGTCGACGAGCCGAAGTACGAGGACAAGCGCGGCCCGCGCTGCTACCCGCAAGTCCCGAAGCCGGGAGTGTGGCCGCAATACCCGCCCGACGGCGCCATCAAGGACGGCTCGAGCAAGCCCGCGCCGCCGAAGAACCCGCCCGAGACACTGCCCGCGGGCAGTGGGGCCGTCGGTGGGAACGGCACGATCGTCGGGTCGGCCTACGAGGACGACCTGATCGACCTGCTCGCCTCGCCCGCCCTCGGCACTTCGCCCGGCGACGTGCCCGGCTGGGCCGGCCTGCTCGTCGGGCCGCTCTACCGCGGGGCGGAGGTGGAGCTGAAGTGAGGAGTTTCGTCCCGTCCTTGGTGAAGCTGGGCATCTTCGCGGTGGTCACCGTGCTGCTCACCGGGATCCTCGCGGCCACCATCGCGAACACCAACTTCGGCGAGACCTCCGGCTACCTGGCCAAGTTCACCGACGCGTCCGGCCTCAAGGAAGGCGACGACGTCCGCATCGCCGGCGTCAAGGTCGGGCAGGTCGACACGATCGAGGTCGTCGAGGGGGAGCGGAACCTCGCGCAGGTCCGGTTCGACATCGAACACGCCTACCGGCTGCCCGAGACGGTGACCGCGACGATCAAGTACCGCAACCTCGTCGGGCAGCGCTACCTCGCGCTCGGTACCGACGTCCCAGGGGACAAGACATTGCCGGACGGCGGCACGATCCCGCCCGAGCGCACCAAGCCCGCGTTGAACCTCACGGTGTTGTTCAACGGCTTCAAGCCGCTGTTCAAGGCGCTCAGCCCGAAGGACGTCAACCAGCTCTCGGCCGAGATCATCAGCGTCTTCCAGGGCGAGGGCGGCACGATCACCAGCCTGCTCCAGCACACCGCGTCACTGACGACCGCGATCGCGAGCAAGGACCAGGTGATCGGCCAGGTCATCGCCAACCTCAACACCGTGCTCGGCACGGTCAACGCCCACGGCGCCCAGCTCGGCGACCTCATCGAACAGACCCAGAAACTCGTCAGCGGCCTGGCCGAGCAGCGCAAGCCGATCGGGGACGCGGTCAGCGCGCTCGGCGACCTCGCGGTGTCGACCACCGGCCTGCTCGCCGACGCGCGCCCGGCGCTGAAGGACGACGTCGCGAAGCTGGGCACGCTCTCGCAGAACCTCGGCGACTCCGGCGTGCTGCTCAACCACCTCCTCGAGGTGCTGCCGGGCAACCTGCAGAAGTTCACCCGGACGCTGAGCTACGGCAGCTGGTTCAACTACTACCTGTGCGGGATCACCGGCACCATCGGCATTTCCTCGCTCGACATCACGCTGCCGATCATCCCGATCCCCGGCACCCAGCGCGCGGAGAGGTGTGGGCCATGAGCCGTTTGGGGGGTCCAGGGGGGCTTGTCCCCCGGCCGGGGTCTGGGGCTCGGCCCCAGAAGACATGGAAGCCGCTGAAGGAACGCAATCAAGCGATGGTCGGCGCGGTCGCGCTCGTGCTGATCGTGCTCGTCACGGCCACGACGTACTTCTCCGACCAGCTCCCGTTCTTCGGCAACGGCACGACGTACTCGGCGTACTTCGGCGAGTCCGCGGGGCTGGCGCCGGACAACGAGGTCGAGGTCGCCGGCGTCAAGGTCGGCACGGTGTCGTCGGTGAAGCTCGCGGGCAAGCAGGTCCTGGTCAGATTCCGGGTCAAGGACGTCCGGGTCGGCGACGCGACGACGGCGTCCATCGAGATCAAGACGCTGCTGGGGGAGAAGTACCTCGCGCTCGACCCGAAGGGCGGCGGCGCGCAGGAGCCGAACTCGGCCATTCCCCAGGCCCGCACGCGCACGCCGTTCCAGCTGCAGGACGCCTTCGAGCAGCTGTCGACGACGGTCGGCGACATCGACACGAAACAACTGGCGGACAGCTTCAACGCGCTTTCCGACAGCCTCAAGGACAGCCCGCAGTACCTGAAGGACACCCTCAACGGGCTGTCGTCCCTGGCGAAGACGGTGTCCTACCGCGACGCCGACCTCCACACGCTGCTGGCGAACACGAGTCAGGTCTCGAAGACACTGTCCGACCGCAACGCCCAGCTGCAACGCGTGATCAGCGACGGCAACCTGCTGCTCACCGAGCTGCAGAACCGCAAGGCCGCGATCAACGCCCTGCTCACCGGCACCCGGCAGCTGTCGCAGCAGCTGACCGGGCTGGTCCAGGACAACCGCGACCAGCTCAGGCCGACGCTGGAGAAGCTCGGGAAGGTGACCGACATCCTGCAGCGCAACCAGGGCAACCTCGACAAGAGCCTGCGGCTGATGGCGCCGTTCGCCCGCGTCGGCGCCAACGCCACCGGCAACGGCCGCTGGTTCGAGGGCTACCTGTGCGGGCTGCTGCCGCCGACGATCACCATCGGTGGGCTGCACATCAACCCCGAAGGCTGCACCCCGCCGATCGCCGCGCCGAACCAGGGGGTGGGCGGCCGATGACCATCCGCACCTACCGCGGCCGGAGCCTCGTGACGTGGCTGGCGTTCGCGTGCGTCCTCGCGCTGATCGTCACCGCCGGGCTCTACCTGGTGTTCCGGTCGTCGAGCGGCACCAAGCTTTCCGCGTACTTCGGCAAGACCGTCGGGCTGTACGCGGGTTCGTCGGTGCGGGTGCTCGGCGTGCCGGTCGGCCGGGTCACCGACGTCACGCCCGAGGGTGACGCGGTCCGCGTCGACATGCGGGTCGACGACGTGCCGCTGCCGGCCGGCGTCGGCGCGGTCGTCGTCGCGCCGAGCCTGGTCAGCGACCGGTACGTCCAGCTGACGCCGGCCTACGACAGCGGGCCGGTCCTGGCGACGGGCACGGTCCTGCCGCGCGAGCGCACGGCGACGCCCGTCGAGCTGGACGACCTCTACTCGAGCCTGGACAAGCTCTCGACGGCGCTGGGGCCGAACGGCGCCAACAAGAACGGCGCGCTGTCCGGCGTGCTCGACACCGCGGCGAACACGTTGAAGGGCAACGGTGCTTCGCTGAACTCGACGGTCGGGCAGCTCGCCCAGCTCGCGAAGACCCTCGACGGTTCGAAGGACGACCTGTTCTCGACCGTGCGGAACCTGAACTCGTTCACCGGCGCCCTGGCCCAGAGCGACCAGCAGCTCAACGAGTTCTACGGCCGCGTCGCCGACGTCAGCCGGTTCCTCGCCGCCGACTCCGCCGACGTCGGGGCCGCGCTGCAGTCCCTCGGTGGCGCGCTCGGCGACGTCCAGCAGTTCGTCAACGACAACAAGGCCGCGCTGGAGTCCAATGTGGACAAGCTGGCGTCGCTGTCGAAGGTGCTCGTCGACCAGCGCGCCGCGCTCGCCGAGGTGCTCGACATCGCCCCGACCGGCGCCACCAACTTCATCAACTCCTACGACGCGGCGTCGGGCACCATCGCCGTCCGCGACAATTTGAACGAGCTGACCAACCCGCCGATCCTCACCGTGTGCCGGCTGATCAGCGCGGTCACGCCGAAGGAAGTCCCCGACGCGCTCGGGAACATCTGCAAGCAGCTCGCGCCGATCCTGGACGGCGCGCTCAAGCTGCCGACGATCCCGCAGGTGCTCAACTCCCTGCAGAACGGGACACTCCCGCCGTTGCCGCTCCCGCTGGTCGACGTGATGGAACAGCTTTCCGGTGGTGCGAAGTGAACCGGCGGCAGCGGATCGCCGGCGCGCTGGCCGGGGTGCTCGTCCTGGCCGGCTGCAGCGACGGCGGGTTCAACGGCCTCTACGGCATGCCGCTGCCGGGCGGCGCCGACGTCGGCGACCACCCGTACCACGTCACCGCGCTGTTCACCGACGTGCTGGACCTGGTGCCGCAGTCGAGCGTCAAGGTCAACGACGTCGCGGTCGGCCGGGTCGACAAGATCACCCTGACGCCGGACACGCGGTCCGCGCTGGTGGCGATGACCGTCAACGGCGACATCGCGCTGCCCGCGAACGCCCGCGCCGAGCTGAAGCAGTCCAGCTTGCTGGGGGAGAAGTTCGTCGAGCTGAGCGTGCCCACGACCGAACCGGCCACCGGGAAACTGGCCGGCGGTGCGCAGATCCCGCTCGGGCGCACCAACCGCAACCCCGAGGTCGAAGAGGTGCTCGGCGCGCTTTCCCTGCTGCTCAACGGCGGCGGCGTCGAGCAGATCCAGAAGATCAGCCACGAACTGAACGACGCGCTGTCGGGCAACGAGCCGGAGATCCGGGCGCTGCTGTCCCGGGTGGACGAACTGGCGACGCAGCTCGACGGGCACAAGACGGAGATCCTGCGCGCGATCGACGGGCTCGGAAAGCTCTCGAAGACCTTGACGGGGCAGACGCAGAACCTGACGAACGCGCTCGACAACCTCGCGCCGGGCCTGAAGATCGTCACCGACCAGCGCGACCAGCTCGTGAGCATGCTCAACGCGCTGAACACGCTGTCCGGCGTCGCGGTCGAGACCGTGACGAAGAGCCGCGACCAGCTCGTGGCGAACCTCAAGGCGCTGCAGCCGACGTTGACGAAGCTCGGCGAGGCGGGCCAGAACCTGCCGAACGCGTTGCAGATCCTGCTGACCTACCCGTTCCCGGACTACGCGGGCAATGTGATCAAGGGCGACTACGCGAACGTCGAAGCGAACGTGAACCTCGATCTGGACGTCTTGATCCAGAACTTCACGAACTCGTCGCAGCCGCCGATCGCGCTGCCGTCCGGGATCGGCGGTCAGCAGACCCCGCTCGCGCCGCCGCTGCCGCTGCCCGACCTCGGCTCGGGTCCGCAGGCCGCGGGCCCCGACCTGCTGGGCGGGCTGCTCGGCCTGATCGGGGGTGGCCGGTGACCCGCAAGATCCGCGTCCAGCTGCTCGCGTTCGTCGTCATCGCGGTGGTGTCCGTCGTCTACGCCGGCGGCCACTACGCCGGGCTGGACCGGCTCTTCGGCAACCGCGGCTACGTCGTCACCGCGCAGCTGACCGACTCCGGCGGCATCTTCGTCAACTCCGAGGTCGCCTACCGCGGGGTCACGGTCGGCCGGGTGACGTCGATGACGCTCACCGAGCACGGCGTCGACGTCGCCCTCGACATCGACGCGGGCGCGCCGGACATCCCGGCCGACGCGCACGCGCAGGTGGCGAACCGGTCGGCGGTGGGGGAGCAGTTCGTCGACCTGCTGCCCCAGCACAACGGCGGCCCGTTCCTGACGGACGGCTCGGTGATCACCGCGGACAAGACGTCGCTGCCGCCGTCGCCGGACACGGTGCTCAGCCACCTCGACGACCTCGTCGCGAGTGTGCACCCGGATTCGCTGCGGACGGTCGTCGACGAGACGTACGACGCGTTCGCGGGCGCGGGACCGGAGCTGCAGCAGCTGCTCGACAGCACGGGTTCGCTGACCGCGGTGGCCGCGCAGTACGTGCCGCAGACGCAGGGGCTGCTGGCGAACTCGCGGATCGTGCTGGGCACCCAGGAACGGCAGGCGGCGAACATCACCGACTTCGCCTCCGGCCTTCGCGCGATCGCGGGTCAGCTCAAGAAGTCCGATCCGGACCTGCGGCGCGTGATCGCGCAGGCACCGCGGCTGAGCAGGCAGATCAGCGACGTGCTCGCCGCGTCCGGGACCGACCTGGGCGTGCTGTTCGCCAACCTGCTGACGACCGCGCAGATCACGACGTCCCGCAAGGACTCCATCGAGGAACTGCTGGTGGCGTACCCGATCATCTCGGCGTTCTCGCCGTCGACGTCCCCGGACGGCACGGGTCACCTCGGCGTGGTGTTCAACTTCTTCGACCCGGCTTCGTGCACGAAGGGCTACGAAGGCACGAAGGAGCGTCCGGCCAACGACACCACCGAAGCGCCGGTGAACACGAAGGCCTACTGCGCCGAGCCGCCGGGCAGCCCGACCGGTGTGCGCGGGGCGCAGAACGCGCCCTACGCGGGCAAGCCGCCGGCCGTTCCCGCGGCGCCGCAGCAGCAGGCCGCGTCGGCTCCTCAGCAGCTTCCGGGGATGCTGAGCCTGCTCACCGGGCCGTCGGCGGGCGGACTGGGCAAGCTGCTGGGCGCGCCGTGAGGTTCCGTCTCCTGGTGGCGGCCGCGGTGGTTTCCGTGCTGGCGGCGGCTTTCTCGGGCTGGTCGTGGTGGCGCGCGGCCACCGACGACGCGTCGGCGCGCGGACGCGAGCGGGACGCGGTGCTGGCGGCGGCGGGGCCTTCACTCGTCACGTTGAACACGATCGACTACCGCACGGCGGCGGCGGACGTGGACCGCTGGATAGCGGCGACGACGGGGCAGTACGGGAAGGACCTCGAAGGCGACCGCCAGCTGCAGATCGACCGTGCTTCCACAGCTCGCACGGTTTCTTCGGCCTCGCTGGTGCAGGCGGCGGTGACGGAGATCGACGTTTCCCACGGGACGGCGCGCCTCCTGGCGGTGCTCGACGTCCGGGTTTCCGCTGGAGGCGGCGCGGTCACCCCGAAGATGAACCGGCTGACCGTGGACGTGGCCCGGTCCGACGCGGGGTGGAAGATCGCCGGCGTCCAGGCGGCGGGCTCATGACGCGCGTCCTGGCGGCGGTGGTGGTGCTGGCCCTGGGGTGCGCGGTGTGGCTCGGCATCGAGACGGCGTCCCTGTCCCCGGGCGACAACCAGGCCCTGGTGGACCCGGCGGCGACTTCCGAAGTGACGTCGGAGGTGAGTGACGCGGTGAAGGCGGTGTTCTCCTACGACTACGCGAACCTGGCCCGCACCGAGCGGGCGGCCGCGGAGGTCCTGACCGGCGACGCGGTCCGCCAGTACCAGGCCCAGTTCGCGTCGGCCCGAACCCGGGCGACGTCGGAAAAGCTGATCCGCACGACCACGGTCCGGGCGATCGGGGTCCGATCGTTGCGGGGCGACTCCGCGGATCTGCTCCTGTTTCTGGACCAGCAGACGGTGGCCCAGGGCGGGGGAGCGCCGTCGTCGTCGGTGGCCCAGCTGTCGGTGACGGCGAAACGGGTCGACGGCCGCTGGAAACTGGCGACGTTGACGGCGCTCTAGTGCCGCGTCAGCCGTTCCGGTCACCGATCTTCCGCCGGTAGGCATCCGCGACGTCACGCAGGTAGGTCGTGTCACTGGCGAGGTCGCCGCCGCCGGACACCACGGCCGCCGGCTCCCTCGGTGCCGCCCCGCGGGCACGGGCAAGCAGGGCCTCGGCGACGACCGCGGCCTCGACCTCCGCTTCCAAGCTCCGGCCCGCCAGCCCCGCTCGCTGCGCCCCTCTTCTCGCCGCGACGGCCACCATGGGGTCCCGGTACGGGTGGAGCGCCAGCAGCCCGTCGCGGATCTCGATCACCCGCCGGTACAGGCGCAGCTTCAGGTTCCCGAGCGCCACCGCGCCGGGCGGGTCGAGGGCGATCTCCGGGTCGGCCCGGTACAGGTCCGTCCACAGCGGGCTCAGGCGGCGGTAGAGGCGGTAGCGCGACAGCCAGCCGGCCACCGCGGGCAGTGCGACGCCGGACAGGACCAGCACGTGGGCCACCATCGGGAGGATCTTGCCGACCAGGAACTCGCGGCCCAGCGGATAGTCGAAGTCCCACCGCGGGGACGCCGCCAGGATCGTCTTGTTGACCAGATACAGCATGGCCGCGGCGGTACCCGCGACGACGAGCCACAGGCCGGTCCGCAACGCCGGGTCACCGGCGATCCGGGCGTAGCGCAGGCACAGCACGATCACCCCGGCGAACGCCGGGATCTGCGCGGCGGCGTAGGCGAAGCAGTACTCCATCACCCACGGCGACTGTGGCATCAGGTTCGGCGTGAGCGCGAAGAACACGCACATCACCACGAACATCCCGGCGATCCACCAGCTCTGCCGGCGAAATCCGGCCGGCGTCCCGTTCAGGTGCGCCAGGCACCGCTGCGCCGCCCATGCCGCGAACAGCACGCCCGCGTGCCCCACCAGCCGCGGCAGGTCGACGGCACCGGTCAGCTCCTTGATCACCGCGTGCCCGGCCGGGGTCAACGCCGTCAGCGAGACGGCCAGGCCGCCGAACACCCACCGCACCGACCGGCGGCCGCGGTCCTGCCCGCCCCGCCGGACCGCGAACAGGCTCCAGGCCAGGATCGGCGGCCCGTACCGGACCAGCCATTCACCCATCGCCGTCCCCCAGCGCGTCGCGGAGCCGGTCGAGCGGGCCCGCGCCCCCGCGTGCCCGCTGCTGGATCAGCGACGCGAGCATCTCGGCCTCGCGCTCCTCCGCCGTCGAGTAGCCGGACCGGCCGAGAACCCGGCGCACCATCTCGGGATCCAGGCTGGGGAGCAGGGCCTGGGCGGACAGCGACCCGGGGTAGTGGTCGCACACCACGTGGCTCAGCTCGTGCAGGATGATGTGCTCCTGGTGCGGCGGCGTGGTCACCTCTTCGTAGAAGATCAGGTCCGTGGTGGCGGTCGCCACCCAGAGCCCGCAGACCCCGCTCAGCCCGGCCATCGGGAACAGCCGGATCGGCCGCCCGCGCTCGCGGGCGACCTGCTCGCACAGGGTTCGGGCGTCGAACGGGACCGGCATCGGCAGGTCGCGCAGGCGCGCTTCACAGCGCTTGCGCAGTCGCCGGTCGCTCACTGCCGCGCGTCCGGATCGGGCAGCCCTTCCAGTTCGCGCACGCGGTCGACCATCTCCGCGATGGCCTCCAGGCTCTTCGGCGACAACCCGTTGGCGCGCAGGGCGATCTGCCGCACCGGCGCGTCGCGCAGGACGCTGAGCACCGCGAGTTCGGCGTTGATGCGCTCCGCTTCGGCGTCGTCGAAGAAGTAGGCGGCCGGGACGCCGAAGAAGCTCGCCAGCGCCTCCAGATGCCGCTTGGTCGGGTTGTCCCGCAGGCCCTTGCGCAGCTGCCAGAGGTAGGTCGCCGAAATGGTGGGGCCGCCCTTGGCGCGGATGGCCTCGGCGACCTCTTCGAAGGAGTACTCGTTGCCCGTGCGCGGCCGCACGGTGCTGAACAGGTGGTCCACCTTCGCGGCGAGCGTCTCCGGCATGGGGCCAGTTTACCGGTCATCAGCTGACGTGAAGCCGGTAAGCACCACAAGGAGCACCGGAGTTGACGGTTCTTTCAGGTCAGCTTATGCTCATGCTCGTCTTCATCAGCTGATATGAAGTGACCGCGACGACGAGGGGGCCTCGTGGAGCTCGTAGTTCAGCCTGAGCCGGTTGTGGGCGCTGGAGGCGCGCCCATCGTCTGACACCGGCCGGGCGGCCGGCTTACGCCGAGACGCCGCCTGGGAGCAAGCAGCGTCATTCCTCGCGTGTTCCCCGTCCGCCCGGCGTTTTCGCCGGGCGGGGGCCGGGCGTGCGCGGAAATTCCGGGGAATGGCCGGATTTGTCATTCATCAGCATTAGTCAGCATTAGTCAGCATTAGTCAGCATTAGTCAGAGGGAGGAAAAACCATGTCCGCACATTTCTTGCGCAAGACCGTCGCGGCGGGGGCCGCGTTGGCCGCCGTCGCGACCGGGCTGGTCGCCACCGCCGGGACCGCCGGCGCGACCGAGACCATCGACAACACCTGTCCGCGCCTGTACTTCTGCCTGTACTACAACTCGAACCGCGCCGGCGCGATCGCGACCTTCTTCAACCGGGACGCCAACTTCGCCGATGACTACTTCGCCGGGAGCGGCGCCGGACGCGGGCAGGTCGTGAAGAACAACGCGGCCTCGGCGCAGAACAACCAGACCGGCCTCGAGGCGTGGGTGTGGTTCAACAGCAACTTCGGTGGTGCGCACGACGTCGTGCTCCGCAGCAACTGGCGCAACCTGACCGCGACGTACAACGAAAATGCCTCGTTCGACTGGCACAGCTGACCGGCCGGGCTCGCGGAGGCGCCTCGCCTCCGCGGGCCTGCTGGTCCTCCTGACCGCCTGTTCCGCCACGCCGCCCGCGGCCGACCCGCTCGCGCTGCCTTCGCCGGCCTCGATCGTGGTCGACGGGATCCGGCAGATCGGCGACAGCACGAACCTGACGCTGCCGATCGATCCCTACCAGTGGAGCGACAGCGACACACGGGCGATGGGCCGGGCATTGGACCGGGCGGCCGGGCGCTGCCTCGCCGGGTTCGGGCTGGCCATGCCGGTCGTGCCGGCGATGCCCGACGTCGGACCGGCGTCGGTGACCGCGCGCCGGTACGGCCTGACCTCCGCGGCCGAGGCCGCGGCGAGCGGCTACCGGCTCAAGGCGGCGATGGACGCCGGTCCCCGGCCGGCACCACCACCGGCCGATCCCGATGTCGCGGCGGCATTGCACGGCTCGACCGGCCGGGTCAGGGGACGCGTGGTCCCAGCCGGTGGCTGTGCGGGACAAGCCGCCGCCGAACTCGGGGCTGGGGCGAAACCCGGGGCAGCCGATCTGGTTCAGGACATCAACATCCGGTCCTGGGAGCTGTCCCGGACGCATCCGGTGGTGACCGCCGCGTTCCGGGCATGGTCCGCCTGCATGAAGAAGGCCGGCGCCGACTATCCGGACCCGATGGCCGCGATGAACGACCGGCGGTTCACCGGAGTGCCGGCACCGCGGGAAATCGGCGTGGCCCGGGCGGACGTGGCGTGCAAGACGGCCACGAACACCACCGGGATCTGGTACGCGGCCGAAGTCGCCGTGCAGCGGAAGCTGGTCGAACGAAACCAGAGCGCCTTGACCGTCGCCCAACGCGTGAAGAACGATCAGCTCGCGCTCGCACGGAAAACCCTGGCGGCGCCTTGAGCTCCGGAGCTAGCCGTCCCAGACCGCGGCGCCCTGGCGGAGAACCTCCACATCGGACGGTGTGGCGACCGGCCACAGCTCGACCACATACCGGTAGTGCTCGCCGAATTCGTGCTCGTTCCAGGTGGTCGGGGGCGGATCGGCGGGCACGTACGACACCCGCGCCCGGTAGAGCCCGGGAAGCACCGAGAAGAACCTTTCCTGCGACGGGTAGTCCGAAGGCCCGGAAATCACGAGCTTCCCGCTCGGAACCGGAAGATCCGCTTCCACCACGTGCTCGGCGTCGGGTGCCAGGGCCGGCGCCGAGGGCAGCAGCGTCACCGACGACTCCACCACGTCCGAGCGCGCCGTCGCGATCGCGATCCCGGACGGCTCTGCCCCGATCCGGTGAGTTTCCACGGCTTCCGGGGTCCAGCCGCTGCCCGTCAGGCGGGAAGCGGCGTCCCGCACGGAGAACTGCCGCTGGTCGGCGTGGACGACGAGATGCACACGAACCACCCTAGCCAGGACCCGCCCCGAAATGGTATCGACACCGGGGTTAGCGTTGACGCCATGACCACTGCTTCCGTCGACGTCGACACGGCCCGCAGCGACTACGCGGCCCTGGTCGGCCGAGGCCTCTCCCTGGACATCACCCGCGGCAAGCCGTCCCCCGAGCAGCTCGGCCTTTCGAACGCGCTGCTGAGCCTCCCCGGCGACGGCACGTTCAAGGCGGAGGACGGCACCGACGTCCGCAACTACGGCGGCCTCCAGGGCCTGCCGGAACTGCGCCGCATCTTCGCCGGCGCGCTGCAGGTGCCCGCCGGGCAGCTGCTCGCCGCGGGCAACTCCAGCCTCGAGCTGATGCACGACGCCGTCGTCCAGGCCCTGCTGAGCAAGCTGCCCGGCGCCGAGCGCCGCTGGGCCGACGAGCCGCAGGTGAAGTTCCTCGCCCCCGTCCCGGGCTACGACCGCCATTTCGCGCTCACCGAGCGCTTCGGCATCGAGCTGGTCCCGGTCGCGATGACCGACGAGGGCCCCGACATGGACGCCGTCGAGACGCTGGTCGCCGAGGACCCCGCCGTCAAGGGCATCTGGTGCGTGCCGAAGTACAGCAACCCCACCGGCGTCACGTTCAGTGACGACGTCGTCCGGCGGCTCGCCACCATGCGCACCGCGGCATCCGACTTCCGGATCTTCTGGGACAACGCCTACACCGTGCACCACCTCACCGACGACGAGCCGGAGCTGGCCGACCTCCTCGCCCTGGCGACCGAGGCGGGGAACGCCGACCGCGTGTTCGTGTTCGGCTCGACGTCGAAGATCACCCTCGCCGGCGCCGGGGTCGGCTTCTTCGGCGCGTCCGAAGCCAACCTCGCCTGGTGGACCGGGAACATCGGCAAGCGCACGATCGGCCCGGACAAGGTCAACCAGCTGCGGCACGCCCACTTCCTCAAGGACGAGGACGGCGTCCGCACGCACATGCGCAAGCACGCCGAGATCATCGGCCCGAAGTTCGCGGCCGTCGACCGCATCCTCACCGAGGAGCTCGCGGACCTGGCGTCCTGGACCAAGCCGACCGGCGGGTACTTCATCACGCTGACCGTCCCGCAGGGCACCGCGAAGGAGGTCGTGCGGCTGGCGAAGGAGGCCGGCGTCGCGCTGACCCCCGCCGGGGCGACCCACCCGCACGGCGACGACCCGGCCGACGCCGTCATCCGCATCGCGCCGACCTTCCCGAAGCTGGAAGAGGTCGAAGAGGCCGTGCGCGCACTCGCCGTGTGCGTCCGGCTCGCGGTTGCGCAGCGCAGCTGACCTGGGAAAACGGAAGTCGATCAAAAATTCTTCCGTTTTGACCGAGCCGGGGGCCGTCGAGATACGTATGACCGGTGGGTGAGGTGGACGAACTCGTCACGAGAGGACGTCCCCCGGTGTTCGGAAAACGCTACACAGAGCAGCTGATCGAGCGCAGCGCGGAGAACGCGACCGACCGCCGCCGCTTCCTCAAGGCTGCGGGAGCGGCGGGGCTCGGCGTCGCGGGTGCCGGCGCGCTTGGCACGGCGCTGTCGCTGGGCCTCGGCTCGGCTGGTGCCACATCGCAGTACGGTGCGCAGGGAGGTGACAAGGCGAAGGAGGCGGCGAGCGATGCCGCCGTGCTGAACTTCGCGCTGAACCTCGAGTACCTCGAGGCGAACCTGTACTCGTTCGCCGTCTCCGGCTATGGGCTGAACGAGAAGTACGTCAACGGCATCGGCAACCTGGGCAAGGTTTCCGGCGGGCACGCGGTGAAGTTCAAGAGCGAGCACACCAAGCAGATCGTCCAGGAGATCGCCGGCGACGAGGTCGCCCACGTCACCTTCCTGCGCAAGGCGCTCGACAAGGCCGCCGTCGCGCAGCCGGAGATCGACTTCCAGAACAGCTTCACCGCGGCCATGCAGGCGGCCGGGGTGATCCAGAAGGGTCAGACGTTCGACCCGTTCGCGAGCGAGAACAACTTCCTGCTCGCCGCGTTCCTGTTCGAGGACGTCGGCGTGTCGGCCTACAAGGGCGCGGCGCCGCTGGTGAACAACAAGACGTTCCTCGACGCGGCGGCGGGCATCCTCGCGGTCGAGGCCTACCACGCGGGCATCGTGCGTAGCCAGCTGTTCGAGCGCGGCCTCGGCGACATCACGAACAAGATCTCCGACGCCCGCGACAGCCTCGACGGCAAGGCCGACGACGACGAAGGCGTGCTGAAGGACGGCAAGGCGAACCTCGTGCCGGCGGACGCCAACGGCATCGCGTTCGGCCGCTCGGCTGACCGCGTGCTCAACATCGCCTACCTGAACCCGGACAAGGTGACCTCGGGTGGCTTCTACCCGCGCGGCCTCAACGGCGAAATCGCCACGAGCGGTGCGAAGGAGAAGTAGGCACCGCGTGCCGCCGCCACGGTAACGTCACAGGCGGCGGCACGCGGAGTCGATGGGGTGTGGGGTGGGGGACGCGAGATGCGGGTACTGGTCGCGGGTGGCGGGATCTCCGGCACGGTCACGGCGATGGCGCTGAGACTCGCCGGGCACGAGCCCCGCGTGTTCGAGGCCTATCCCGCCGGCGGGGACGACATCGGGGCGTTCCTCACGATCATGCACAACGGCATGGACGCGCTGCGGGCGATCGACGCGGACCGGCCGGTGATCGACGCGTCCTTCGCCGCGTACGGTGTCGAGCTCGTCGCCCCTACGGGGGAAACCGTGGGGCGGCGTGAGTTCGACACCGAAGGCCTCGACGGGCCGCGCACCCTGACCCGCGCGACGCTCTACCGCGTCCTGCAGGACGCGGCCGCGCGCCGAGGCGTTCCGCTGGAGCGCGGGCGGCAGCTGGTGGGCGCCACGACGGGTCCGGACGGCATCACGGCGGAGTTCGCCGACGGGACCACCGCGACCGGCGACGTCCTGGTCGGCGCCGACGGCCTGCGCTCGACCGTCCGGCGGCTGATCGACCCGGCCGCGGACGAACCGCGCTACACCGGACTGACCGTGGTCTACGGCTATACGCGGGCCGGCGGCCTGCCCGCGGCGCCCGGGATCTACCGGATGATCCGCGGCAGCAAGGCGGCCTTCGGCTTCACCACCGACCCCGGCGGAGCCACGTTCTGGTTCGCCCGCATCCCGGACCCCGAGCGGTCGCGCGAGGAGATCGCCACGGTCACACCGGCGGGCTGGCGGGCGTTCGCGCACGCGGCGTTCGACGGCGATCCGTTGCCCTGCGCGGACATCGTCGCCGCCACCGGCGACGAGGTCTTCGGCGGCCACTCCTACGACGTCCCGGAAACCCGGGTCTGGTCGACGCCCGAGATGGTCCTGACCGGCGACGCCGCCCACGCCGCGTCCCCGGCCGCCGGCCAGGGCGCGTCGATGGCCCTCGAAGACAGCGTGATCCTCGCCCAGTGCCTGCGCGATCTGCCGGACCCGGCGTCGGCTTTCGCTGCGTACGAAGGACTTCGCCGCGAACGCGTCGAAAAGCTGGTGGCGGCGAGCGCGGGCGGAGACGTCGGCGAGGAACGCGACTGGCTGTACTCGCACCACATCGACTGGACCGCCAAGATCACCGCCGGACGTCGACCCGGGCCCCAAACGCCCCACTGTGGGGCGCATGACCGCCTGGGCGATCAGCGACGCGGGTGCCCGCCGCAGGAGTCGCGGACCACCAGTTTCGTGGGCAGCAGCACCGGTTCCGGCGCCCCCGCGTTCTCGATCATCGCCAGCATCGCGCCGGCCGCCGCCGTGCCGAAGCCCGGCTTGTCCTGGGCCACCGTCGTGAGTGCCGGGTCCACCAGGGACGCCACCTCGATGTCGTCGAAGCCCACCACCGCCAGGTCGCCGGGCACCCGCAGGCCGGCCGCGCGGGCCGCGAGCAGCGCGCCGACCGCCATCTCGTCGCTGGCCGCGAACACCGCCGTCGGCGGGTCCTTGCGGGCCAGGAGCCGCCGCATGCCGACGAACCCGCTCTCGCGGTAGTAGTCCCCGGTGATCACGAGGTCCTCCCGTGCCGTCAACCCCGCTTCGGCCAGGCCGCGCAGGTAACCCTCGGTGCGGGCGGCGGCGGGCGCGTTGCCGCGCGGGCCGGTGATCGTCGCGATCCGGCGGTGACCGAGGGCGGCCAGGTGCCGGACGGCCTCCGCCGCGCCCCCGGCGTTGTCCGAGGTCACGTGCGTCGCCCGCGGGCCGGACAGGGCCACGTCGAGCGCGACGCACGGCAACCCGGACTGGGCGAACGCGGTGAAGGCGTCGGCGTCCGTCCCGCTGTCGATGAGCACCAGCCCGGCCAGGTGGTGCCGGCGGGTCATGCTGACGTAGCCGATCGGGTCGGCCAGCGACACGCCCGGGCGACGGTCGCGGGCGTCGTCGCTCGTGGCGAGCAGCAGCAGGTGGTAGCCGTGCGAGCTCAACGCGGACTTGAGGCCCAGCAACAGGTCCTGCAGGAACGGGTGTCGCCAGCCGGGCCGCCGGTGGTCGGTGTCCCAGACCAGCCCGACCATCGCCGACTGCTGCCGCGACAGCGCCCGCGCCGATTCGTTCGGCGAAAAGTCGAGGTCCCGCGCGACGCGTTCGACGCGTTCGCGCGTCGTCGCGCTGACCGTGGCGGGGCGGTTGAAGACCCGTGACACGGTGGCGACGGAAACCCCGCAGAGCTGCGCGACCTCGCGGGCGGTGACCATGGCGACCTCCGTTCTTGTAACCGGTTACATCTCTAGCACACGACCTCTGACTGCGTAAACGGCAAACTGCGTTATCACTTCGTTACTTGACGACACCGTGCTGGGAGCGCTCTCATGGGACCCGCGTTTTCCGACCGGCCAGCAGAACAACGGAGATCTCATGCGCCCGAAAACGAGAAACCGCCGGATCCGCCTGCTCGCCGGGGTGGGTGCCACCCTGGTCGCGCTCACCGCGCTGAGCGCCTGCGGGGACAGCGGCGCCGCCGGCGGCAAGATCAAGCTGAGCCTCGGCCTGTTCGGCAACTTCGGCTACACCGACCTGATCAAGGAGTACCAGGCGGCACATCCGGACATCGAGATCACCGAGCGGACCGCCGCCTACTCCGACCACCACAAGAACATCGCCGCGCACCTGGCCACCGGCGCCGGCGCCGCCGACATCGAAGCCGTCGACACCGGGTACGTCGCCCAGTTCAAGGCGACGCCGGACAAGTTCGTCGACCTCAACACCGTGGGCGGCGACAAGCTCAAGGACCGCTGGCTGGACTGGAAGTGGGCCGCGTCGCTGGGCAAGGGCGGGCAGCAGATCGGCTACGGCACCGACGTCGGCGGCCTGGCCATCTGCTACCGCCGCGACCTGTTCGAGCAGGCCCAGCTGCCCGCGGACCGCGACGCCGTCTCCGCGCTCTGGCCCACCTGGCAGGCGTTCTTCGAGACCGGCAAGCGCTTCCAGGCCAAGGCGCCGAACGGCGTCAAGTTCATGGACGGCGGCCCGACCGTGCTCAACGCGATCGTCGGCCAGGCCCCGGTCGGGTACTACGACCAGAGCGACCAGATCGTCGTGGGCACCAACCCGGCGCTGCGCCAGGGCTGGGACCTCGTGGCCGACGCGGTCAAGGCGAACCTGAGCGCTGGGCTGCTCTACAGCACGCCGCCGTGGAACACCGGCTTCACCAAGGGACAGTTCGCGACCGTCACGTGCCCGGCGTGGATGATGACCAAGATCAAGGACCAGGCGCCGGACACCGCGGGCAAGTGGGACATCGCGAGCGTGCCCGGCGGGGGCGGCAACTGGGGCGGCTCCTACCTGACCGTGCCCAAGCAGGGCAAGCACACCAAGGAAGCCGCGGACCTCGCCGCGTGGCTGACCGCGCCCGAACAGCAGGCGAAGGTCTTCACCAGCAAGGGCCTGCTGCCCTCGACGCCGTCGCTCTACGACGACCCGAAGATCACCGGCTACACGAACCCGTTCTTCAACAACGCTCCCGTCGGCAAGCTCTTCACCGAAGCGGCGAAGAAGCTGAACCCGCAGTACCAGGGTCCGAAGGCCGGCGACGTCCAGACGGAGTTCGGCAACGCGATGCAGCGCGTCGAGCAGGGCAAGCAGGACGGCGCGGCGGCGTGGCAGCAGCTGGTCGGTGACGTCGCGAAGATCAAGTGATGGCGGTCGAAACGCTGACCTTCGCCGAGCGGCGGCAGAAGTGGGACGTCAAGCTGTCGCCGTTCGGCTTCATCAGCCCGTACTTCCTGATCTTCGGCGTCTTCGGGCTGTTCCCGCTGCTCTACACGGCGTTCGTGTCGCTGCAGAAGCGGAACCTCATCGACGCCGACGCGGCCACGTTCATCGGCCTCGGCAACTACGACCAGCTGCTGTTCCACGACCCGTACTTCTGGAACGCGATGGGGAACACGGTCAGCCTGTGGCTGCTGACCACGATCCCGCAGATCCTGTTCGCGCTCGGCATCGCGCACCTGCTCAACCGGCGGCTGCGCGGGCGGACGATGTTCCGGATGGGGATGATCCTGCCCAACATCACCTCGGTGGCGGCGGTGACGATCATCTTCGCGCAGCTGTTCGGCCGGGACTTCGGGCTGATCAACTGGGTGCTGAGCTGGTTCGGCGCCGGGCAGGTCGACTGGCAGGCCGGCACGGCCAGCTCGCACACCGCCATCGCGTCGATGGTGGTGTGGCGCTGGACCGGTTACCACGCGCTGATCTTCCTGGCGTCGATGCAGGCGATCCCGTCGAGCATGTACGAGGCCGCCACCCTCGACGGTGCCAAGGGGTGGCAGCAGTTCTGGCGGATCACCGTGCCGCTGCTGCGGCCGCAGATCATCTTCTCCACGGTGATCGCGACGACCGGGAACATGCGGCTGCTCGCCGAGCCGCTGCTGTTCAACCCCGGCACCGCGGCCGCCACCGGCGGGTCGGACCGGCAGTTCCAGACCGCCGCGCTCTACCTCTACGAGCAGGGCTTCACCAAGTACGACTTCGGCTACAGCTCGGCGATCGCGCTGATCCTGGCCGTGGCCACGATGCTCGTCGCGGGGCTGTCGTACCTGGTCACCCGGCGCATCCAGACGGACTGAGGAGCGGACATGACCACCGTGCTGACCCCGGCCGCGCCCGCGCCGCCGGCGGCCCCCGGGCGGGCCCGGCGCATCGTGCGCCGGGTCGCGAGCCCATGGACCTACGCCGCGCTGATCGCGATCCTGGCCGGCTCGGCGTTCCCGGTGTACTGGTCGTTCGTCGTCTCCTCGCAGACGACGGAGGCGGTCGGGAGCGTGCCGCCGGTCCTGGTGCCCGGCGGGCACCTGTTCGAGAACATCGCCCGCGTCTTCGACGAGACGGACTTCGCGCTGGCGCTGGGCAACTCGCTGATCGTCGCGGGCACGATCACCGTCTCGGTGGTGCTGTTCTCGACGCTCGCCGGGTTCGCCTTCGCCAAGATGCGGTTCCGCGGGCGGACGGCGTTGCTGCTCCTCGTGGTCGCCACCCAGGCGATCCCGACCGAGCTGGGTGTCGTGCCGCTGTACATGATGATGGCCGACTTCGGGTGGGCCGGGCAGCTGCAGGCGGTGATCGTGCCCGGCCTGGTCACCGCGTTCGGCGTGTTCTTCATGCGCCAGTACTTCGAGCGGGCGCTGCCGCTCGAGCTGCTGGAGGCCGGGCGGATGGACGGCTGCGGGTCGCTGCGGCTGTTCTGGCACGTGGCCCTGCCCGCCGCCCGCCCGGCCGCGGCCGTGCTCGGGCTGTTCACCTTCATGCAGGCGTGGAACGACTTCTTCTGGCCACTGGTCGTGCTGGTGCCGGAGAACCCGACCGTCCAAACCGCACTGTCCACTCTGGCCAGTGGCTACACCACCGACTACACGCTCGTGCTCACCGCCGCGACCATCGGCACCGTCCCCGTCCTGCTCGTGTTCCTGCTGTTCGGCCGCCAGATCGTCGGCGGCATCATGCAGGGCGCGCTCAAGGGCTGAACCACCCGGAGCTCACCGTGACTTCCAGCTGTGACAACCGGGGCTTCGCCCCGGGCCAGGGGCTTCGCCGCCCGGACCCCCGAAAAGCGGGCTTCTCACCCGGTTTCCGCTGGGGCGTGGCCACCTCGGCGTTCCAGATCGAGGGTGCCACCACTGCCGACGGGCGCGGACCGTCCATCTGGGACACGTTCGCGACGCAGCCCGGCGCGGTGGCCGGCGGCGACACCGGGGAACCGGCGGCCGACCACTACCACCGCTGGCACGCCGACCTCGACCTGCTCGCCGAACTGGGCGTCGACTCGTACCGGTTCTCGGTGTCGTGGCCGCGGATCCAGCCTTCCGGCCGCGGCGGTGTCGAATACCGGGGCCTCGGCTTCTACCGGCGGCTGGTGGAAGGGCTGCGGGAGCGGGGGATCGAGCCGTTCCTCACGCTGTACCACTGGGACCTGCCCCAGGCCCTGGAGGACGCGGGCGGCTGGCGGTCCCGCGACACGGCGTTCCGGTTCGCCGAGTACGCGGCCTTGGTGCACGAGGAGCTGGGCGACGTCGTCGACCACTGGACGACGCTGAACGAGCCGTACCCGTGCGCGGTCGCGGGTTACGGCGAAGGCCGCCACGCGCCGGGAGCCCGGGAGGGGCACGGCGCGCTGGCGGCCGCCCACCACCTGCTGCTCGGACACGGCCTGGCAGTGCGGGCGATGTGCGAGCGGGCGGCGCTGCCGCACCAGTTCGGCATCGTGCTCAACCAGTCGCCCGTCGTGCCGGTGTCGCCGTCGCCCGCGGACGCCGCCGCGGCGGCCCGGCAGGACACGCTGCTGCGCCGCCAGTTCACCGACCCGCTGTTCGGCGGCCGGTACGCACCCGGGCTCGCCGCGATGTTCGACGGCGTCTCGGACTTCTCGTTCCGCCACGACGACGACCTCGAGATCATCGGGGCGCCCCTCGACTACCTGGGCGTCAACTACTACTACCGGCTGCACGTGGCGGAGGCGCCGTACCGCGAGCCGGACCCGGCGTTGCGGACCGCGGCCGACATCGGGGTGGACACTTCGCGCTTGCCGGACGTCCCGCGCACGGGAATGGGCTGGCCGGTCGAGCCGGAGGGCCTGACCGAAGCCCTCGTCGGCCTGCACAACCGCTATCCGTCGCTCCCCCCGGTGTACGTCACCGAGAACGGCTGCGTGTACCCGGACCGCAGCGATTTCGCGGACCACGAGCGCATCGACTTCCTGAACGAGCACATCGAGGCGGCCCGCACAGCGGCGGCGGCGGGCGTCGACCTACGCGGGTACTTCTGCTGGTCCCTGCTGGACAACTTCGAGTGGGCCCACGGCTACAAGCCCCGCTTCGGCTTGGTCCACGTCGACTACGAGACCCAGCAGCGCACCCCGCGAGCCAGCTACCGCTGGTACCGCGACTTCATCGCCGCCCAGCACACCTCTTAAGCCGTGAATGGCACATTGACGGACTCTACGTCCCTCAATGTGCCATTCACGGACTTGGGCTACTTCTTGTACAGGCCTTCGATGTCGTTGGCGTAGTTCTTCGTCACCACGTTGCGCTTCAGCTTCAGGCTCGGCGTGATTTCGCCGCCCTGCTCGGTGAAGTCGTTGGCCAGGACCGTGAACTTCTTGATCGCCTCGGCCTGCGACACGGACTTGTTCGCCTCGTCGACCGCCGCCTGGATCTCCGCGAGCAGGTCGGTGTCCGTGGCCAGGTCGGCGACCGTGGCGGAAGCGGGCTTGCCGTGCTGGGACTTCCAGGACGGGAAGTACTCCTCGTCCACCGTCACCAGCGCCGCGATGAACGGTCGCTGGTCGCCCACCACCATCGCCTGGCTGACCAGCGGGGACGCCTTGATCGTGTCCTCGAGGCCGGACGGGGCGACGTTCTTGCCGCCCGCCGTCACGATGATCTCCTTCTTGCGGCCGGTGATCTTCAGGAACCCGTCCGCGTCGAGCTCGCCGATGTCGCCGGTGTGGAACCAGCCGTCGGTGAGCGCTTCCTTCGTCGCCTGCGGGTTGTTGTAGTACGCCCGGAACACGACGTCGCCCTTGAGCATGACCTCGCCGTCGCCGGCGATGCGGACCGACGTGCCGTTGACCGGCTTGCCGACCGTGCCGACGCGGAACGCCGTCTGCGTGTTGACGTTCGCCGCCGCGGACGTCTCGGTCAGGCCGTAGCCCTCGAACACCGGGACGCCGATGCCGCGGAAGAAGTGCGCCAGCCGCGCGCCGAGCGGGGCGCCGCCCGAGACCGCCGCGACGCAGCGGCCGCCAAGGGCCGCGCGCAGCTTGCCGTAGACGAGCTTGTCGAAGACCAGGTGCTTGAGCTTCAGCCCGAGCCCGGCGCCGCCCTTGTCCTGCGCCTCGCTGTAGGCGACCGCCGTGGCCTCGGCGACGTCGAAGATCTTGCCCTTGCCTTCGCTGTGGGCCTTCTGCTTCGCCGAGTTGTAGACCTTCTCGAACACGCGCGGCACGGCGACGACGAACGTCGGCCGGAACGTGCCGAGGTCGGCGACCAGGTTCTTGACGTCGGGGGTGTGCCCGAGGGTGACGCGGGCGGTCAGCGCGGTGACGGCGATCGCGCGGGCCAGCACGTGCGCCAGCGGCAGGAAGCACAGCAGCGAGTTGCCCTGCTCCATGAGCTGCGGGAACGCCTCGATGTCGGCGCGGATCTCGGCCAGCAGGTTGCGGTGGGTCAGCTCGACGCCCTTGGGGCGGCCGGTGGTGCCCGAGGTGTAGACGATCGTGGCGAGCTCGTCCGCGGTGACCTCGCGCCGCCGGTCGTGCAGCTCGTCGTCGGACAGCTCACCGCCGAGGGCGGCGAGCATCTCGACGGCCGGGTTGTCGCCCTCGATCTGCCAGGTGTTCTTCAGGTCGGTGAGCCGGTCCCGGACCTGCTCCACCGCGCCGACGTGCCCGTTCGTCTCGACGAAGACGGCCTTGGCGGCCGAGTCGGAGAGGATCCAGCACACCTGTTCGGGCGAGGACGTGTCGTAGATCGGGACGGTCACCGCGCCGGCCGCCCAGATCGCGAAGTCGATCAGCGTCCACTCGTAGCGGGTCTTCGACATGATCGCGACGCGGTCGCCGCGGCCGATCCCGGCCTTCGCCATCCCCTTGGCCACGGCCAGCACTTCGGCCGCGAACTCCTTGGCGGTGACGTCCAGCCAGCTGCCCTCGACCTGGCGGCGGAAGCTCACCACGTCGGAGAACCGCTCGGCATTCGCCCAGACGACGTCGGACATGTTTTCGTCGTCGGCCACCGGCTTCCCGGCGGGAGCGCTGTATTCGCGCACGTGGACCTCCGTGTTCAACGCGTGCGGCAGGTGACACCGCTGTTACCCGCCAGTCAACTTAGCGTGGTGAGCACCTTAAGACCATGCTGATCGCCGTCGCACGGCGAGGGCGTGACATTCTTCGCACGTGAACGCGCCACCTTCACTCGACATCGTCGACGAGACGTTCCTCGTGGTTCCGCCGTCGACCGTGGCCGCCGCTTTCGCCGATCCCGCGTCCTGGACGCGCTACTGGCCCGACCTGGTCCTCGAGGTCTACACCGACCGCGGCGACCGGGGCCTGCGCTGGACGGTGCGGGGCGCCCTCGTCGGTACGATGGAGGTCTGGCTCGAGCCGGTGCTCGACGGCACCCTGCTGCACTACTTCCTGCGGGCGACGCCCGCTGACGCGGCGGGGACGCCCTGCGCGCTGGCGCCGCGTGACCTGCGCCGGGAGTTCGACCGGCGGGCCCGTGCGGCGAAGGCGATCGCCCTCGGGCTCAAGGAGATCCTGGAGGACGGGCGCGAGCCCGGCGTTCCTCCGCGCGGCGAGGGCAGTTCGGTCGAAAGCTAGGGGGACCTGGGGTGCGAGTTCACGTCGTCTCGGACGTGCACGGCAACGCCGACGCGCTGAAGCGGGCGGGGGAGGGGGCCGACGCCCTGGTCGTGCTCGGCGACCTGATCGACTTCGTCGACTACCACGACTACGAAAAGGGCATCATGGGCGCCCTGTTCGGCGGAGAGAAGGTCGGCGAGTTCGCGCGCCTGCGCCGCGAGGGCACCCGTGACGAAACCGTTGCCTACTCGCGGACGCTCTGGGCGACCCTCGACGACCCGGGCGCCGCGGTCGACGAGGCCATCCGGGCCCAGTACGCGACGCTGTTCGCGGCGATGACCGCGCCCACCTACGCCACTCCCGGCAACGTCGACACCCCGGCGCTGTGGCCGGAGTTCGCCGGCGAGGGCGTCCGGGTGCTGGACGGCGAGGTGGCCGAGATCGGCGGCCTGCGGTTCGGGTTCGTCGGCGGCGCGCTGCTGCCCGACGGCGTCGTCCCGCGCCGCCGCAAGGGCGCCGCCTGGCGGCCCTACCTGCGGGATCGCGAGGACTACGACCGTGGAGTGGCCGCGCTCACCGACGTCGACGTCCTCTGCACGCACGGGCCGCCCGCCCTGCCGGAGCTGACCTACGACGTCGTGGCGCGCCGCAGCGAGATCGGTTCGACGGCGCTGCTGGAGCTGATCCGGGCGCAGCGGCCGCGCTGGTCGGTGTTCGGGCACGTGCACCAGCCCCTGGCCGCCCGCGCCCGGGTCGGCCTGACCGAGTGCCGTAACGTGGGTCACTTCAAGGAGACCGGGCAGCCCTACGTGCTGCGCTGGTGACCAACCGCGGCGGCTACGCTTCGACCCATGGCCGAGCAGTCCACACAGTCCATCGAGGTCGACGCCGAGCCCAGCCGGGTGATGGCCGTGATCGCCGACTTCCCCGCGTACCCGGAATGGGCCAAGGCCGTCCGGCAGACCGAGGTCCTCGACACCGACGACGGCGGGCGGGCCAAGCAGGTCAAGCTGACCCTCGACGCGGGCCCGATCAAGGACGTCTACACCCTTGAATACGACTGGGACGACGACGGCCTCGGCGTCAGCTGGCACCTGGTCAAGGGTCAGATGCAGAAGGCGCAGAACGGCCGGTACGCGCTGGCGGACCTCGGCGGCGGCCGCACCCGCGTGACGTACACGCTGTCGGTCGAGCTGGCGCTGCCGATGATCGGCCTGCTGCGCCGCAAGGCCGAAAAGATGGTCATGGACACCGCGCTGAAGGAGCTCAAGAAGCGGGCCGAGGGGTAGGCGGGTGCGGATCCTGCTGTTCACCGGCAAGGGGGGTGTCGGGAAGACCACGCTGGCCGCGGCCACCGGCGCCGCCCTCGCCGCCCGCGGCAGGAAGACGCTCGTCGTATCCACCGACCCGGCGCACTCGCTCGCCGACGCGTACGGGCACCCGCTGGGCGCGGAACCGTCCGAAGTGGACACTCTGCTCGCCGGTGTGCAGGTCGACGCGCGGACGCTGGTCGACACCACCTGGCACCGGCTGCGCGTGGAGCTGCAGGCCGTCCTGGCCGGCGCCGGACTCGATACCTTGGACGCCGAAGAGCTCACCGTGCTGCCCGGCGTCGACGAGCTGCTCGCCCTGACCGAGGTCCGCCGGCTGGCCGAGGACGGCCGGTGGGACACCCTCGTCGTCGACTGCGGGCCGACGGCCGAGACGCTGCGGCTGCTCGCCCTGCCCGAGGCCGTGTCGGGTTACCTGCCCCGCGTGTTCGGGCGCCGCGTCGCCGAGCCGGTGCGCCGGCTCGGCGTCCACCTCGACGGCCTGCGCGCACTGCTCACCGACCCGTCGGTGACGACGGTCCGGCTGGTGCTGACGCCGGAACGGGTGGTCGTCGCCGAGGCGCGGCGCACGCTCAGCTCACTGGCCCTGCGCGGCATCGCCGTCGACGGCCTGATCGCGAACCGGCTGATGCCCGCGCCCGGGTTCTGGCGCGGCGGCGCCGCGACGTGGCTGCGCACGCGCCGCGCGCAGCAGGACGCCGTGCTCGCCGAACTCGCCGCCACCGGGATCGCGCCGGTCGCCCGGGTCGAGCACCGCGCCGCCGAACCGGTCGGGCTGCCCGCGCTGCTGGAGATCGCCGCCGAGCTGTACCGCGGCGGCGATCCCTTGGACGGCAACGGGATGCCCGTGACCCCGCTGCTGCGCGTGCGGCGCGCCCCGGACGGGTACACCCTGCGCGTCGCGATCCCGCTCGCGCGGGACGCCGAGGTCGATCTCGCCCGCGTCGACGACGACCTGGCGATCACCGTGGACGGCTTCCGCAGGCTGATCGCCCTGCCGGAGTCGCTGCGGCCGTGCCGGATCACCGGCGCGGAATCCGACGCCGACGGCCTGGTCGTGAGCCTGGCCGGGAACCGGGGACGCGGGTGAGCGAAGAGGAACACGGGCCGCGCCTGACGGAGGAGATCCGCCTGCTCGCCGAAATGGTCGCGGAGAAGGCGGCGCCGTGGCTCGAAGGCGTGCTCGCGGCCGGCCACGGAAGCTTCTTTTCGGGGGTTCCGGGTGGCGAAGCCCCCGGCCCGGGGCGAAGCACCGGTGGTTACGGGACCCCTGACGAGGCGAAACCGGACGGCTCGGCGTGCGGCTGGTGTCCGCTCTGTGCGATCGTCGCGGTGGTGCGGGGTGAACGGCCCGAGCTGGTCGCGCGGCTGGCCGAGCAGCTCGCGCAGCTGGTGGCCCTGCTGCGCGCGGTGCTGGCGGACCGCTGGGAGCCGGAGGAGGGCGTGCACATGCCCGGGTTCCGGCCCGCGGCGCGGCCGGCGGCGGACGCCACGGTGCCGACCAGGGTGCAGCACATCGCCGTCCGCAGGCGCGACGAGTGGGAGAGCTGAGTGCGGACGATAGGGGTGGACGTCGGCGGGACGAGCATCCGGGCCGGCGTGGTGGACGAACGCGGCTCCCTGCTCGACACGGCCCGCGTCGCGACACCGAGCGAGGAAGGCGCCCTCGAGGACGCCATCGCCGGCGTGGTCGAGGACCTGCGCAACCGGCACGACGTGGCCGGGGTCGGCCTGGCCGTGGCCGGGTTCGTGGCCCGCGACCGCCGGTCGGTGATGTTCGCGCCACACCTGGCGTGGCGTGGCGCACCGGTCGCCGACCGGATCGAGAAGCGCGTCGGCCTGCCGGTGCTGCTGGAGCACGACGTCAATTCGGCGATCGTCGGCGAGCACCGCTTCGGCGCGGCCCGCGGCGCCCAGGTGGCGGCGCTGGTCGCGCTGGGCACGGGCATCGGCGCGGGCCTCCTGCTGGACGGCAAGCTCTACCGGGGCGCCTACGGCGTGGCGCCGGAGCTGGGCCACCTGACGGTGGTCCGGGGCGGGCGCCCCTGCCCGTGCGGCAAGTACGGCTGCTGGGAGCGGTACTGCAGCGGAACGGCCCTGGCGGCGACGGCGGTGGAGCTGCTCGCGCGGCACCCGGGCCGGTCGACGGTGCTGGCCCCGCAGGTGGCGGGCGACCCGGGCTCGGTGACGGGCCGCCGGGTGGCCGGAGCGGCCCGCGACGGCGACCCGATCGCCCAGCTGGCGATGGCGGAGCTGGCGAAGTGGCTCGGCGAAGGCTTGGCCCTGGTGGCGGACGTGTTCGACCCGGAGATCATCGTGATCGGCGGCGGCGTGTCGGAGTCGGCGCCCCTGTTCCTGGACGAGGCCCGCGAGCACTACGCGGGCGCGATCACGGGAGCCCGCCACCGGCCCCTGGCCCGGATCCGCACGGCCCACCTCGGCGACGACACGGCAATCGTCGGCGCGGCGGCCCTCGCCCTGGAAGCAGCCAAAACCCCGGTCTGACCGGCCCCGGACGTCATGAACGACTCTTTCCTGTCGCCGGACGTCAGGAAAGGGTCGTTCACGGCGTTCCGGCGGGCCACCGAGCGCGCCGCTCCCGGCCTCGAACTGTGCCAGGCTGGGCGGGTGAGCCAGGCGTCCGCGAGCGTGTTCGTCCGCTGCTCCTGCGGGCGGCTGCACTGGGGCCGCTACGGCGCCGCCGGCCTGCTGCTCGCCGACCCCGCGCGCGGCGTCCTGCTGCAAAGACGCGCCTGGTGGGTGCACCACGGCCGCACCTGGGCCTTGCCCGGCGGCGCCATCGAAGCCGGGGAGACGGCCGTAAACGCGGCCGCCCGCGAAGCGCTCGAAGAGGCCGCTGTCCCCGTCGACGCCTTCCGCGCGGTCGCCGCGTCCGTGGTGGACCATGGAGACTGGAGCTACACGACCGTGCTCGCCCTCGCCGACGGAGCCGAAGCGCGGGCCGCCAACACCGAAAGTGCGGAGGTGCGCTGGGTGGACCCCGACGACGTGCCCGGGTACCGGCTGCACCGCGACTTCGCGGCCGCCTGGCCGGACCTGCGCGACCGGGTGGGGCAGGAGCTGGTCTTCGTCGTGGACGCGGCCAACGTCGTCGGCTCGCGGCCGGACGGCTGGTGGCGCGATCGGCACGGTGCCGCCGAGCGCCTCCGCGACCAGCTCGCGAAGCTCGCCGAAGCCGGCGTGCCGGACCCGGACGACCCGGCCGTGACCTGGTGGCCCCGGATCATCCTGGTCGTCGAAGGGCGGGCCAGGAACGTCCAGTCCGTCCCCGGTGTCGAGGTCGTCGCGGCGGACACCGACGGCGACTCGAAGATCGTCGAAGTCGTCGCGCGGCAGAAGGCCAAGGTCCTGGTGGCGACGGCCGATCGCGAGCTGCGCCGCCGCGTGGCAGCGCATGGCGCGTCGATCCTCGGCCCCGGCACGCTCCGGACCCGGCTCGACGAGCTTTAGTCCTTCGCGATCCCGTCCCGCATCTCGGCGACCAGCGACGCCATCACGGCCTTGAGGCTGCCCTTGTGCCGTTCGCGAACCGCCCGCTGCCGCCGGTAGCTCGGCCCGTACCGCAGGATCGTCTCGACGTCGCGCAGCTCGGCCACACAGTCGAGGCGCCGCGCCACCGGCTCCAGCCGGTCCAGCAGGCCGGCGACGTCGTCGGTGACCAGCCGCTCGCGCCCCGCCGCGTCCAGGATGACGATCGCGTCGGTGCCGTAGCGGGCCGCGCGCCACTTGTTCTCCTGGACGTGCCACGGCGGCAGTGACGGCAGGATTTCGCCGTCGTCGAGGCGCTCGCTGAAGTCGTCGACCAGGCACTGCGTCAGTGCCGCGATCGCGCCGACCTCCTCCAGCGTCGGCAGCCCGTCGCAGACGCGCATCTCGATCGTGCCGAGCTTCGGCGACGGCCGGATGTCCCAGCGGATCTCCGAGAAGTGGTCGATCACGCCGGTGGTGAACATGTCCTCGACGTAGCTCTCCAGCTCCGCCCACTTCCGGAACTGGAACGGCAGCCCGGCCGTCGGCAGCTGCTGGAACATCAGCGCCCGGTTCGACGCGTACCCGGTGTCCTCGGCGCCCCAGTACGGCGACGACGCCGACAGCGCCTGCAGGTGCGGCGCGTAGTTGAGCAGCGCGTCGAGGATCGGCAGCACCTTCTCGCGGTGGTCGACCCCGACGTGGATGTGGACGCCGTAGATCAGCATCTGCCGTCCCCACCACTGGGTCCGGTCGATGAGCTTGGCGTAGCGCTCCTTGTCCGTGACCTTCTGCTGGTACCAGTTCGAGAACGGGTGCGTCCCGGCCGAGAACATCTCGACGCCGAGCGGGTCGGCGACGCCGTGCACGACGTCGAGCGAGTCGTTCAGGTCGGCCTTGATCTCGGCGATCGTGTCGCAGACGCCGGTGATGATCTCGATCGTGTTGAGCAGCAGCTCCTGCTTGATCTTCGGGTGCTCGGCCGCACCGTCCGGGCGGACCGCGTCGAGGATCTGCTCGGCGACCGAGGACAGCTCGCCGCTGCGCCGGTCCACCAGGCCGAGCTCCCACTCCGCGCCGACGGTCGATCGCCGCGAAGGGCTGAACTCGATGTGCATCGCGTGCGCGTCAGACCTGGGCGCCGTTGCTGGGGTCGGCGCCGGGCGGCGGTCCCTGCCGGACGCGGAGCAGCAGCAGCGCAATGGACGTCGCGAGCGCGAGGATGCCCAGCGGTGTCGCCACCGTCGGGCCGACCCCGATCGCGCCGGGCAGGATCAGCAGGAACAGCCCGGCCAGGAACAGCAGCAGGATGAGGAACGCGCCCATCTTCGGCCGCGGCAGCGGCGGCGGCTCCGGCGGGACGTAGTGCTCGTCGTCGTCCGCGGGGTCGTCGGAGAACATCGTGGCGTCCCACGACGTGCCGCCGGACCGCCAGCCGGGCTCCGGCGGGGTGTCCACGACCGGCGGCTCGGCGGGCCGCTCCGGCGTCTTCCGCGACTCGTTCTCCGCGCCCACCCCGGGCGCGGTGGCGGCTCCGGTGCCGGTGTCCGCGGTGTCCTCTTCGGGCAGCCCGAACCCGCCGGCCCGCAGGTCGGCGACGATCTCGGCGAACGTCGCGTCGACGTCCTCCGGCCCGTCCTTCCCGCGGCTCATGCGGTCTCCTCCGGCTGGGTGGCGTGTGCTTTCGCGAACTCGACGCTGCGCGTGAAGATCACCTCGGCGTCGTTGTCCTGCGTCGCCACGTGGTAGCTGTTTTCGAGCACGACCTCGGTGACGTCGGTGCTGGAGACGCCGCCGGCCACCAGCTGCGAGTTCACCGGCTCGACGACGTGGTCGACCGACGAGTGCAGCAGCAGTACCGGCTGGGTCACCTTGGCCAGGTCGGCGCGCACGATCGCCCACAGCTTCGCCAGGCTCGCCGCCGCGCGCACCGGGGTCCGCGGGTAGGCCAGCTCCGTCTCGCCCGGCTTCTTGATGTCGTTCGCGATCGCCGGCACCGACGGCACCACCCGGCCCAGCACCGGCAGCAGCCGCGTGTCCCACTTCAGCCGCGTCACGGACGGGTTGACCAGCACGATCCCGGCGATCCGGTCGCCGAACTCCTCGGCGAGGCGCAGCGTGAGGGTGCCGCCCATCGACAGGCCGCCGACGAAGACGTTCTTGCACGTCGCCAGCAGCGCGAGCAGCGCCTCCCGGACCGCGCCGTACCAGTCCTCCCACGTCGTGCGGTTGAGGTCCTGCCACCGGGTGCCGTGGCCGGGCAGCAGCGGGCAGCGCACCGTGAACCCGGCCCCGGCCAGGTGGTCACCCCAGGCCCGCATGCTCGCCGGGGTACCGGTGAACCCGTGGCAGAGCAGGAACCCGGTTTCGGCCGAACCGGTGTGGCCGAACGGTTCCGCGCCGGCGAGCACGCCCATGCGATCGCCTTCCGTGTGAGCGGTGGATCTGTCCATGCTCTCACGCCCGGCGAGCGTTGTGGGGCTCCGCCCGGGCCCGGAATTCGCTGTGAGATCGATCGCTGCCGAAGTGGTAACCGGGTGGTCTGCGTTGTGCGGCGGCCACCCGGCTTCGTAGGCTGTCCGACGCGGGTGAACAGGGGCTGCGGCTGCGATGGAGGACTGAGGCACCGGTGCTGTACTTGCTCATGAAGTGGGTGTTCCTCGGACCGCTGCTCAAGGCGCTCTGGCCGACCAAGGTCGTCGGCGCGGAGAACATCCCCGAGACCGGCGGTGCGATCCTGGCCGGCAACCACCTGGCGGTCGCGGACTCGTTCTTCATGCCGCTGCGGGTCAAGCGCAAGGTGACCTTCCCGGCCAAGTCCGAGTACTTCACCGAGCCCGGCTTCAAGGGCACGCTCAAGAAGTGGTTCTTCACCGGCGTCGGCCAGTTCCCGATCGACCGGTCCGGCGGCAACGCCGCGCAGGCCGCCCTCGACACGGCGACCCGCCTGGTGCGCGAGGGCCACCTCCTGGGCATCTACCCGGAGGGCACCCGGTCCCCGGACGGACGGCTGTACAAGGGCAAGACGGGCGTCGCCCGGATCGCCCTGGAGTCCGGCGGCGTCGTGGTCCCGGTGGCGATGATCGGCACGGACAAGGTCAACCCGATCGGCTCGAAGATGTGGTGGCCCCGCCGTCTCGAGGTCCGGTTCGGCAAGCCCCTCGACTTCTCGCGCTACGAGGGCCTCGCGGGCGACCGCTTCATCGAGCGGTCCATCACCGACGAGATCATGTACGCCCTGATGGAGCTGTCGGGCCAGGAGTACGTCGACATCTACGCGGCGAAGGCGAAGGAACTCCTCGCCGCCGAGGCCGCGGGCGTGAAGCCCGAAGTGCCTTCGCAGCCCGCCGCGCGTGACGCCGCCCGGGTGCCGGACTCGAAGGTCGGCTGACCGACTACGCTCCGCCTTCCTCCCCGCCACCACCCTCAACGGAGGCGCTTCGCGCCGCTGCTACCTTCCCGAAGTGCGTTTTTTCTACGACACCGAGTTCATCGAAGACGGCGTGACGATCGATTTGGTGTCGATCGGAGTGGTGGACGAGCGGGGCCGCGAGTTTTACGCGGTTTCGACCGAGTTCGACCCGGCCCGCGCGGGAGCGTGGGTCCGCGACCACGTCCTGGACAAGCTGCCTTCGCCGGCGGACCCGGCCTGGCGCAGCCGCGAGAAGATCCGCACCGACCTGCTGGAGTTCTTCGGCAAGCCACCGGGCGGCATCGAGCTGTGGGCCTGGTTCGCCGCGTACGACCACGTCGCGCTCGCCCAGCTGTGGGGCCCGATGCCGGCCCTGCCGAGGCAGCTGCCGCGCTTCACGCGCGACCTGCGTCAGCGCTGGGAGGACGCGGGGAAGCCGAAGCTCCCGGCGGCCCCGACCGACCAGCACGACGCGTTGGCCGACGCGAAGCACAACCTGGCGCGGTGGGACGTCATCGAGAGCTACTTCCCGCGCCGCTGACCTGCGGGCCGCGGGGGCGCCCCCGTCATCCACGCTACCGGCAGGTACCGACACTTCCCGCGGCTTGCCCCGGTTCGAACGTCGCGAATGACTCATTCGGGACCTCGCACGTCCCCAATGAGTCATTCGCGCCAGCCGGTCCTGCCGCAAGCCCCGGAACTGTCGGGGGTCCCCGGTAACGTGAAAACCGGGGGACCCCCAGGCCGGGGACCTCTCAGCGGCGCGCCCGCACGGCCGAGGCCAGCTCGTCCAGCAGCGGCGCGGTGTCATCCCACGCCAGGCACGCATCCGTGATCGACTGCCCGTAAGTGAGCTGCGCTGCGTTCCCCAGCGAAAGCTCCTGCCGCCCACCGGCCAGGAAGCTCTCCATCATCAGCCCGGAAATCCCGCGCTCACCAGCGGAAATCCGCGAAGCCAGCTCCCGCACCACGGCACCCTGCCGCACGTGGTCCTTGCCGCTGTTCCCGTGCGAAGCGTCGATGATCACCCGCTCCGGCAGGCCCGCCTTCGCCAGCCGGGCCAGCGTGCCGGCAACAGTCGAAGTGTCGTAGTTCGGGCCGCCGTTGTGGCCGCGCAGGATCACGTGGCAGTCCGGGTTGCCCGACGTCGTCAGCAGCGCCGCGAGGCCGTCGGTGTTGATGCCCGGGAACACGTGGCTCGCCGCCGCCGCGCGGGTCGCGTCGACCGCCACCTGGACGTCGCCCTCCGTCGAGTTCTTGATCCCCACCGGCATCGACAGCGCGCTGCACAGCTGGCGGTGCACCTGGCTCGCCGCCGTCCGCGCGCCGATCGAGCCCCACGTCACGATGTCGGAGATGAACTGCGGCGTGATCGGGTCGAGGAACTCGCACCCGACCGGCAGCCCCAGCTCCGAGACGTCGAGCAGCAGCTTGCGTGCCATCCGCAGGCCCTTGTTGACGGCGAAGGTGCCGTCGAGGTCCGGGTCGTTGATCAGGCCTTTCCAGCCCAGCGTCGTGCGCGGCTTCTCGAAGTACACGCGCATCACGATGTGCAGGTCGTCGCGCAGTTCGTCGGCCTTGGACGCCAGCCGGCGGGCGTAGTCGAGCGCGGCTTCGGGGTCGTGCACCGAGCACGGGCCGACCACGACGAGCAGCCGGTCGTCCCGGCCTTCGAGGATGTCGACGGTGTCGGCGCGGCCCTGCCGCACGACCTTGGCGACGGCGGCGTCGGCCGGATGGTCTTCGCGCAGCAGCGCGGGCGAAATGAGCGGACTGATCGACTTCGTGCGCGCGGCGTCGAGGTCACCGATGGTGGCCGGTCCGACGGAGAGTGTCATCGCGGGGTGGTCCTTCCTGGTGGACACCGACCCGCGGGGGACTCGCCGAGCCGGTTTCGAGATCCGGCTCGGGGGTGGTGGTCAGCGCAGGTTCACGCCGCCGTGCCCACCCGGGGCCGGCTTCGTAAACCAGAAATAGCGCTGCACGGGCTCAACGTAGCACAGGGTCACCGGGGACCGATCCGGCAGGTGGTACGGCCTGCACCGATCAAGACGGGAGCCGCTACGCTGGCGGACGACGAAATGTGACTGTCATCTCCCGAGAACAGACGGAGGCTTCTCATGCGTGTCGGTGTGCTGACCGGCGGCGGCGACTGCCCGGGGCTCAACGCGGTGATCCGCGCGGTGGTGCGCAAGGGCATCGAGGTGCACGGCTGGGACTTCGTGGGCTTCCGCAACGGCTGGAACGGCCCGCTCACCGGCGACAGCCGCCCGCTGGGCCTGAACGACGTCGAGGACATCCTCACCCGCGGTGGCACCATCCTGCGGTCCTCGCGCACCAACCCGTACAAGGTCGACGGCGGTGTCGACAAGATCAAGCAGGTCCTCGCCGACCAGGGCGTCGACGCGCTGATCGCGATCGGCGGCGAGGACACCCTCGGCGTCGCGAAGCGGCTGACCGACGACGGCATCGGCGTCGTCGGTGTACCCAAGACGATCGACAACGACCTCGGCGCCACCGACTACACCTTCGGCTTCGACACCGCGGTCTCCATCGCGACCGAGGCGATCGACCGGCTGCACACCACGGCCGAGTCGCACCACCGCGCGCTCGTGGTCGAGGTCATGGGCCGGCACGCCGGCTGGATCGCGCTGCACTCCGGCCTGGCCGGCGGCGCGAGCGTCATCCTGGTGCCGGAGCGGCACTTCAACGTCGACCAGGTCGTCTCCTGGGTCGAGCGCCGCTTCGAGAAGGAGTTCGCGCCGATCATCGTCGTCGCCGAGGGCGCGCTGCCCGAGGGTGGCGAGGAGAAGCTGCTCACCGGCGAGAAGGACGCCTTCGGGCACGTCCGCCTCGGCGGCATCGGCACCTGGCTGGCCGACGAGATCGCCCACCGCACCGGCAAGGAGTCCCGTGCGGTCGTGCTGGGCCACGTCCAGCGCGGCGGCACCCCGACTGCCTACGACCGCGTCCTGGCCACGCGCTTCGGCCTCCACGCCGTCGACGCGGTCGCGGACGGCGACTTCGGCGTCATGGTCGCCCTCAAGGGCACGGACATCGTCCGCGTGAAGCTGTCCGAGGCGACGGCCGAGCTGAAGACGGTCCCGGTCGAGCGCTACCAGGAAGCCGAAGTCTTCTTCGGCTGAGCCAAGGTTCGTGAAGGCCACCTTGAGGAACTTGAAGTTCCTCAAGGTGGCCTTCACGTCTTTCCGGTCAGGGCGCTAAATGCGGGCCAGCCGGTCGAGGATGCCGACCGCGGCGGCGATGTCGCCGGTCAGCGGACGGTCGTCGACGCTCCCGTCCAGCACCGCCGACGCCGCTTCGAAAGCGTCGCGCACCGGGAGGTCCACCAGATCGGCCTCCCGCATGCGCAGCGCGCGGACCGCCGCCACCAGTTCACACGCCAGCACCTGCTGGTAGGCCGAGCACGCCGCCGTCGCCGCGCGGGCCGCCTGCGTCGAGAAGCTCGCGTGGTCCTCGATGCCGCGGGACACCACCGCCGTGCCGAGCGTCGCCGGCAGGGCCGCTTGCCGCAGCTCCGTCAGGGCGTCGTGGGCGACGTACTCCAGGATCATCACGCCGGAACTGCCCGGCGGGCCCGCCGCGAGGAACGGCCGCAGCCCGGTGAACTCCGGCTCGACCAGGTCGCCCAGCCGCGCCACCGACAGCTCCGCCACCTGGTGGACGGTCGCCCGGGCCTGGTCCAGCGCCGTCGACACGTACGCCGTGTGGAAGTGCGCGTGGTGGTAGGCGTCGCCGTGCACCGTCGAGATCATCGGGTTTTCGGTGCTCGCGTTGATCTCCACGGCGAGGACGTCCCGCAGGTAGTGGATCGCGTCCAGTGCCGGGCCCTGCACCTGCGGGAACGCCCGCAACCCGAAGGGGTCCTGGACCCGGCGTCCCGGCTTCGGCGTGTGGTGCATGCCCAGCAGCCGCCGCATCTCCGCCGCGCACGCGACCTGCCCCGCGTGCGGACGCGCTTCGTGCACCGGAGTCGCGTACGCCTCGGGGTTGCCGTCGAGCGCGACGTACGTCAGTGCCGCGACGGCGTGGCTCGCCCGGGTCAGCGTGTTCAGCCGCATCGCCGCGAGCGTCGCTTCGGCGAGCGTGGCGGCGTTGCTGCTCATGAACGCCAGCGCGTCACCCGCCTGCACCGGGACCGGCGGCACGTGCCCGGTCACCCACGGCCGCTCGCCGGTGAGCGCCAGCGCGGTCTCGGCCAGCGGCGCCAGGTCACCGGTGCCGATCGAGCCGAGCCGGTGCACCAGCGGCAGCGCGCCCGTCCGGACCGCGTCGGCCAGCGCGCCGATCAGCTCGGGGCTGATCCCCGACCGGCCGGTCAGCAGCTGGTTGAGCCGGATCAGCATCATCGCCCGCACCTGGCCGTCCGGCATCGGGTCTCCGCTGCCGCCCGCGTGGCTGCGCAGGAGCCGCAGCCCGTGTTCGGTCGAGTGCGCGACGGTGTCGTCCTTGTTGGCCCCGACGCCGGTGGTCCGGCCGTAGACCACCCGCCGGGTGCTGAGTTCGTCCGCGAGCTTCCACGCGTGCTCGGCCGCGCGCAGGGCGGCGATCGAGACGTCGATATCCAGCGGACCGGTGCGCGCGGCGGTCACCACGTCCGCGCACCGCAGGGTCCGGCCGTCGACCCGGATCAAGGGCAGCCTCCTTCCGACTGCCCTCACTATGCGGCTAGGGCGCCGGTGGCTGCCAGGGCGGTACCGTCCAGTCCCAGTGCGGCACGGGTTCGTGCAGGTCGGGCTCGGCACCGGGCGCCGAGAAGAGCACGGCGAGCCGGCTGCCCCACTCGAGGTAGCCCGCGAACGCGGCCCGGAACTCCGGGTCGCCGGGCAGGCCGGCCTCGTCGGCGGCGTCGAGCAGCAGGCTCACCCACCGGCGGCGCTGCTGCTCGGTGATCCCGCGGCCGAGGTGGCGGCCGATCATGTGGGCGTGCCCGCCGTGACCCGCGGAGTAGCCGGACGGCCCGCCGAAGACCTCGCCGAGCCAGACCGCGACGTGCTCGGCGTGGTGGGCGTCCATGTGGCGGAACACCGGTTCGAGCAGCGGGTCTTCGAGGACGTGGCCGTAGAAGATCGTCAGCAGCCTGACGAGGGCCTCGCGGCCGCCTGCCCACTCGTAGAGCGTGGGAGTGGTGGTCTCGTACCGCTCGGGTTCACTGTCGGGCGTGAAGCCCTCGATGTCGGCGAAGGGGGCTTCGGCTCGCACGAGGTACCGGCCGGCGCCCCGCTCGAACCGGTGCCCGGCGGCGGCTTTTTCGAAGTCCGCCCGCGCGGTTTCTGGCACGGTGTAGCGGAGGTATTCGACGATCACCGGTCCAGGCAACCAGCGGCGGCCCGGCCGGGCAACCACGTACTTTCCGGTGCGTAGGGGAGAACGGGATGAAGCGCTACCACTGCGCGGCCGAGCTGGCCGTCGACCTGATCGGCGGCAAGTGGAAACCGGTGATCCTCGCGCACCTCAAGGAAGGCGCCCACCGCTACGGCGAACTGCGGCGCCGGATGCCGGGTGTGAGCGAGAAGATGCTGACCCAGCAGCTGCGCGAGCTGGCGGCGGACGGCATCGTCCGCCGCGAGGAGTTCGACGGCCGGGTCCCGCACGTGGAGTACCACCTGACGGAGGTCGGCGAGGAGCTCCGCCCGGCCCTGCAGGCGCTGTACGAATGGGGCGAGCGTCGCGCGGCGGACCGCGGCATCACCTTCGACCACCCCTGAGCGCGACCAGCGGCTCTCCGAACGTCATGAACGACTCTTTCCTGTCGTCGGATGACAGGAAAGAGTCGTTCATGACATCCCGGGCCCGTCAGCGCGGGTCGGTGGCGTCCAGGCGGCGCTCCAGCGCGTCGAGCCGGTCCGACCAGAAGCGGCGGTACGGCGCCAGCCAGGCGTCGACCTCCGCCAGCGGCTCCGGCCGCAGCGCGTAGCACCGGCGCTGCGCCGCCACCCGCACCGTGACGAGCCCCGCTTCGCGCAGCACGCGCAGGTGCTTCGACACCGCCGGCTGGCTCAGGTTCAGCTCGTCGACCAGCTCGCCCACCGAGCGCTCGCCGTCCCGCAGCAGGTCCAGGATGGTCCGGCGCCGGGGTTCGGCCAGCACGTCGAAGGTCCGCATCACCCCTGGAATGTGCTCCGCGGGGCATATTCCTGTCAAGGAATGTCGACCTCCGCGGCGGAACTTGCCGGTGCCTCCGTTTATGGTCGCGGGCGTGAAGTTCAGCGGATTCGGCGAGTACGCCATCGACTTCTACGACGGCCTCGTGGAGGACAACTCGAAGCCCTACTGGGACGACCACGTCGAGACGTACAAGAACGACGTCCGGGCACCCATGGAGGCCCTGCTGGCCGAGCTGGCCCCCGAGTTCTCCGACGGCTTCGGCGACCCCAAGGTGTTCCGCCCCTACCGCGACGTCCGCTTCGCCAAGGACAAGACGCCGTACAAGACGCACTGCGGCGCGGTGATCGAGCAGGGCCGCGGCGGCGGCGCGTACTACGTCGAGGTCGGCCCGGACGGCCTGCGCGTCGGCGGCGGCTGCTTCCACCTGGAGTCCGACCAGCTCATCCGGTTCCGGCAGGCCGTCGACACCGAGCTGCACGGCGAGGCGCTGCGGAAGATCCTCGCGAAGCTCGAACGCGCCGGCTGGGAGGTCAAGGGCGACCGGCTGAAGTCGAAGCCCCGCGGGTTCGACGCCGGCCACCCCCGGCTCGACCTGCTGCGGCACCGGTCGGTCTACGCCGTGCGCGGCTGGGAGCCCGACGACGTGCTCCACGAGCGCGCCGCCCTCGACCGGGTCCGCAAGGCCTGGCGGCAGCTGCGCGAGTTCAACGAATGGGCCCGCGACCGGATCGGGCCAAGTGAACGGCCGCGCCGTTAGTGTGAGTTGACCTGGGGACTCTCTGAACACTTTCTTGAACATTCGGTATCGGTACAGACGAACGCGCGAAGAGAGACTACGCTGTGCGGACGTGAGCCGACGCGCGAAGATCGTTTGTACCCTGGGCCCCGCCACTGCCACGCCCGAGAAGATGCGTGCGCTCGTGGACGCGGGCATGGACGTGGCCAGAATGAACTTCAGCCACGGCAGCCACAGTGACCACAAGGAGGTCTACGACCTCATCCGGGCCGCGGCCGCCGAGAGCGGCCGGGCGGTCGGCATCCTCGCCGACCTGCAGGGCCCGAAGATCCGCTTGGGCACGTTCGCCGGCGGGCCGGTCGAGTGGCACAACGGCGACGTGGTCCGGATCACCGTCGAAGACGTCGCCGGCACCCACGACCGCGTCTCGACGACCTACAAGGGCCTGGCCAAGGACGCCAAGCCCGGCGACCGGCTGCTCGTCGACGACGGCAAGGTCGGCCTGGTGGTCAAGGGCGTCGAGGGCCCGGACGTGGTCTGCGAGGTGACCGAAGGCGGCCCGGTCAGCAACAACAAGGGTGTTTCGCTGCCCGGCATGGACGTCTCGGTGCCCGCGATGTCCGAAAAGGACATCGAGGACCTCGAGTTCGCGCTGGCGCTGGGCGTCGACTTCATCGCCCTGTCCTTCGTCCGCTCGCCGGCCGACATCGACCTGGTCCACCAGGTGATGGACCGGGTCGGCAAGGGCAGGCTGCCGGTCGTCGCCAAGATCGAGAAGCCCGAAGCCGTCTACAACCTCGAGGCCATCGTGCTGGCCTTCGACGCGGTGATGGTCGCCCGCGGCGACCTGGGCGTCGAGCTGCCGCTCGAGCAGGTCCCGCTGGTGCAGAAGCGCGCCATCCAGATCTGCCGCGAGAACGCGAAGCCGGTCATCGTCGCGACGCAGATGCTCGAGTCGATGATCAACAATTCCCGGCCGACCCGCGCCGAGGCCTCCGACGTCGCGAACGCGGTGCTCGACGGCGCCGACGCGCTGATGCTGTCCGGTGAGACCTCGGTCGGCCGGTACGCGATCGAGGTCGTCGAGACCATGGGCCGGATCATCGAGGCGGTCGAGACCGACTCGCCGATCGTGCCGCCGCTCTCGCACGTCCCGCGCACCAAGCGCGGCGTCATCTCCTACGCCGCCCGCGACATCGGCGAGCGGCTCAACGCGAAGGCCCTGGTCGCGTTCACGCAGTCCGGTGACACCGTGCGCCGCCTCGCGCGGCTGCACACGCGGCTGCCGCTCCTGGCGTTCACGCCGGAGGACTGCGTGCGCAGCCAGCTGTCGATGACCTGGGGCACGAACACCCACATCGTGCCGCGGGTGGAGTCCACCGACCAGATGATCCAGCAGGTCGACCACGCGATGCTGGAGATGGGCAAGTACCAGAAGGGCGACCTGGTCGTCATCGTGGCCGGTTCCCCGCCGGGCACCGTCGGGTCGACCAACCTGATCCGGGTGCACCGGCTCGGTGAAGACGACCACGCTTGAGAGACCGACCGCTCAGTATGGACGTAAGGTCCTGGCATGACTGAATTGGCCAGGACGGCCGCCACCGAACTGGAGCTCCCCGGTGGCGGCCAGCCCGTGCTGGACCGCCTGATCGCGCTGCTCGACCTGGAGAAGATCGAAGAGAACATCTTCCGCGGCGTCTCGCCCGCCCACTCGCCGGTGCGGGTGTTCGGCGGACAGGTCGCCGGCCAGGCGCTGGTCGCGGCCGGGCGCACGGTCCCCGAGGAACGCCGCGTCCACTCGCTGCACGCCTACTTCATCCGCGGCGGCGACCCCAGCGTGCCGATCGTCTACGAGGTCGACCGGATCCGGGACGGCCGGTCGTTCACCACCCGCCGGGTCGTCGCCATCCAGCACGGCAAGGCGATCTTCTCGCTCTCGGCGTCGTTCCAGAAGGACGAACCGGGCATCGAGCACGCCGAAGCCATGCCGGAGGGCGTGCCGGCGCCGGAGACGCTGCCGACGCTGATGGAACGCGCCGAGGGCTACGCGATCGGCGCGCACGCCCGGCCGCGGCCGATCGACCTGCGGTACGTCAACGAGCCGCCGTGGGTCACCCGCGAAACCGGCGAGCGGCCCTCGCGCAACCAGGTGTGGATGCGGGCCGACGGCAAGCTGCCCGCGGACCAGCTGCTGCACGTCTGCGTGCTCACCTACGCCTCGGACATGACCCTGCTGGACTCGGTGCTCGCGCGCCACGGCGTCTACTGGGACACCGACAAGGTGCTCGGCGCGAGCCTCGACCACGCGCTGTGGTTCCACCGGCCGTTCCGCGCCGACGAGTGGTTCCTCTACGACAGCGCGTCACCCACCGCGTCCGGGGCCCGCGGTCTCGCCACCGGCCGGTTCTTCGCCGAGGACGGCACGCTCATCGCCACGGTCGTCCAAGAAGGACTGCTGCGCGTCTTGTGAAGTTCGCCGGGTAATCACCCTTTCGTGCGACGAATACCGAGCATATTCATGACCGGAATAGGGCATCCGGCTCGGGCGTCGGGGGCCGGGACCGATCGGGGGACAGCCCCGGACCCCTTCGCCGAATGACCGGACGGCACTTCCGGCGATCATCGTCTACCCTGCTCAGAGGCCGGTCGTGACCACAGGGGACAAAACTGTCCGTTGTGGTCACGCCGTCCTTCGCAGTGCAGGCTGCGAGGATACAGAAGCATTCTGCAAATTGCAGATCCGACCCGGGAATCGACGCCCGTTAATGCTCCACCGGGTTCGCGCCCGGCTGGTTAGATGCAGGAAGCAAGCGAACGGCCACGACGCCGTCGACATCCGGAGGTACCGCGATGGCAAGGGGACAGAGCCCCACGGTCCGCCGCCGGAGGCTGTCCGGCGAGCTGCGCCGGCTCCGCGAAGCCGCCGACCTCACCATCGACGAGGTGGGCGAGAAGCTCGAGTGCTCCGCCTCGAAGATCAGCCGCATCGAGACCGGCCACGTCGGGGTCACCCCCCGCGACGCCCGGGACATGCTGGCCCTCTACGGGATCACCGGTGACGAGCAGGAGGCGCTCGTCCAGCTGGCCAGGGAGGCCCGCAAGCGTGGCTGGTGGCACGCCTACAACGAGGTCTTCACCGGCACCTTCGTCGGGCTGGAAGCCGACGCGAGCTCACTGTGCGCCTTCCAGGCGCTGCTGGTGCCCGGGCTGCTGCAGACCGAGCGGTACGCCCGCGCGGTGATCCGCGCGCTGCGACCGGACGCCGACGAGGCCGAGATCCGGCGCCGCGTCGCCGCCCGGATGGCGCGCCAGGAGCTGCTGTCCGACACACCGCCGCCGGAGTACTGGGCGGTGATGGACGAAGCCGTGCTGCGCCGGGTGGTCGACGGCCCCGAGGTGATGGCCGAGCAGCTCTACCGCATGGTCGCGGTCGCCGAGAAGCCGAACGTGACCGTCCAGGTCGTGCCGTTCGGGGCCGGCGCCCACCCCGGCATGGAAGGTCCCTTCCTGATCATGGGCTTCCCCGAGCAGGCCGACCCGGACGTCGTCTACGTCGACGACAGCACGTCCAGCGGCCTCTACCTGGAAGAACCCACAGACGTCCGGCGCTACGGGCTGATGTTCGACCATCTGCGCGCGGCCGCACTGAAGCCGGACGACTCGGTGGCACTGATCGCCGAGGCCGCCGGACGGTTCGCCGAACAGGCGGCCGTACCGGCTCCGGTGCACCAACTGGAACCGAGGACACAGTAAGGAGTGGGGACCATGGAAGCCGAACTGTCCGGGGCGCGGTGGCGCAAGAGCAGCCACAGCGGCGGCGGCAACGACTGCGTCGAAGTCGCGTTCGTCGCCGGTGGTGCCGCGGTGCGCGACTCGAAGGACCCCGAAGGGGGTGCGTTCCGCCTGCCTTCGTCGGGCTGGCGGGGGCTGCTGGCCGCGGTGCGGACCGGCGGCCCGGCGCACGACTGAGGCCTTTGAAAAGACCCCTTACCCCCGCCGAGCTGGGCTCGGCCGGGAGTAAGGGGTCTTTTCGCGGTCAGGCCTACGTGATCACCCGATGCCTGAGGTGCCCCCTCAGGACGAACCTGAGTGCTACCGAACAAGAGAACTCAGGGACAGGGGAACACGATGCACAGCGATCTGCTTCTGGACGCGGTCCGGGCCGAAGCCGCCTACCGGGCCGAGGAAATGCGGAAGGCCGGGCGCAGCGCCTGGGCCGTCCGCGCCCGCCGCGCCGCCCGCCACTTCAGGGCCGCGAGGACGGATGTCGAGGTACCGGCGCAGCAGCGCCGCGAAGCCGCGCGGGAGGCCGCGGGCGTCGGCGAGACCGCCCGGTAAGGGGGCCGGTGATGGTGTCGAAGGCGATAAGCGGTCGGAAACTGTCGGTGGGGTAGGCAACAATGCTCCTCGTGCCCCGACTCGGCTCCGGAATCCCGCTCGTCGCCCGTACCCACGAGATGCGGCGGCTCCGCGCCGCCTTCGCCAGGGCAGAACGTGGCGAAGCCGGCGCGGTGCTGCTCTCGGGGGACGCCGGGGTCGGCAAGACCCGGCTGCTGACCGCGCTCGGCGAGCACGCCGAGGCGGGCGGTGGGCTGGTGCTCACCGGCCGCTGCATCGACGTCCGCGAGGGCGGTCTTCCTTATCTTCCGTTCGCCGAAGCGCTCGCCCCGCTGGGCAGCTCGGCGGACCCGGTGATCGCCGCCGCGGTGCGCGCCCGGCCCGCGCTCGGGCGGCTGCTGCCGCAGGGGCAAGGCTTCGAGGAGCCCCGGGCGGCCGAACACCCGCCGATGACCTCCAACGACCGGGAGACCATGGTGCGTCCCCGGCTGGAGCAGGATCTCGGTCAGCTGCAGTTGTTCGACGCGGTACTGGGGGTGCTGACCGAGGTCGCGGAGTCACGCCCGGTGGTGATCCTCCTGGAGGATCTCCACTGGGCCGACGCCTCGACCCGCAACCTGCTGTCCTTCCTGCTCAGCAGGCTGCGGGCGCAGCGGCTCCTGGTCGTGGGCAGCTACCGCGAAGAGGACGTCCACCGGCGCCATCCGCTGCGCGGGCTCCTCTCGGAACTGGTCCGGCTCGCCACGGTCGAGCGCGTCGACCTGCACCCCTTCGGCGCCGTCGACGCCCGCAAGTTCGTCGAAGCGCTGGCCGACGAGCCGCTGCCGCCGGACGTCGTGGCCGACATCGTCAGCCGCTCCGAGGGCAACCCGTTCTTCGCCGAAGAGCTGCTCGCCACCAAGACCGAGTGCAACGACCTGCCCGCCGGGCTCGCCGAGGTGCTGCTGTCCCGGCTCGAGCGGCTCTCCTCGGACGCCCGCCGGGTGGCGCGGGTGATCTCGGTGGCCAACGAGCCGGTCATGCACGCCGCGCTCGCCGACGTCTCCGGGCTGGGCGACCTCGAACTCGACGAGGCACTGCGCGAAGCCGTCCAGCACCACGTCCTGGTGGTGCTCTCCGACGGCTCCTACACGTTCCGGCACGCGTTGCTGCAGGAAGCGGTGTACGGCGACCTGCTGCCGGGGGAGCGGTCGCGCACGCACGCGGCTTATGCCGCCCGCATCAAGGCGCGGCCGCAGGGCCGCGGGCACGACGCGAAGCTGGCCTACCACTCGTTGCAGAGCAGCGACCTGGTCACCGCGCTGCCGGCGTTGCTGCGCGCGATGACCGAAGCCGAGAAGCTGGGCGCGCCGGGGTCGGCGCTGCAGCACGTCGAACAGGCACTGTCCATCTGGGACGCCGTCGCCCCGGCGGACCGGCCCGAAGGCTTCGACGAGCTGCGGCTGCTGCACGAGGCGTCGTACTTCGCGGGGACGTCCGGCGAGCCCGAGCGCGCCGCCGCGTTCGCGCGGTCGGCCACCCAGGCCCTGCGGCCGGACACCCCGGCCGACCGCGCGGCGAGGACGTGGCGGCGGCTGGCGGAAGCGCTGCTCGCCTTGGAGGGCACGCTCGACGAGGCGACCGCGGCCATCGACCGTGCCTGGGACCTGGTGAAGGACGCCGAGCCGAGCGGGACGCGGGCGTGGGTGCTGGCCAGCCGCGCCGGGTTCCTGCGGGTGCTCGACCAGCCGGAAGCGGCGCTCGACAGCGCGCTCACCGCGGTCACCGACGCGCAGGCGGTCGGCGCGGCGGGTGCGGAGGCTTCGGCGCTGGTCACCTTGGGCACGCTGGCCGACTCCGCGGGCAACGCCGCCGAGGCGCGGGAGCGGCTGTGCCAGGCCGAGAGCACGGCGCGGGAAGCCGAGGCGCCGAACACCGAGATCCGCGCGGTCTACTTCCTCGCACTGAGCTACGACGACCAGGCCGAGTTCACCCAAGCCCTGGAGCACGCCGGGCGAGGCGTCGCGCGAGCCGAAGAAGCCGGGCTGAGCTGGAGCGTCTACGGGCTGGAGCTGCGGGCGCGGCAGCTGTTGCTGCGCTACCTGATCGGCGACTGGCCCGACGAGAGCGCCGGCCGGGCCGGGCGCGGGGTGTCCAGCGCGGTCGCCGCGCGGATCCTGGCCATCTGGTCGCTGTTCGTCGTCGCCCGCGGCCGGTTCGACGAGGCCGCGAAGCTGCTCGTCGGACTGCGGCAGCACTGGGCGGCGGACATGCAGATCCCGCTGTCGGCCGGGGGTGCCGGCATCGAGCTGGCGTACTGGCGAGGGAATCACGCCGAGGCCGTGCTCCAGGCCGAAGACCTGATCGGCTGGCTGGAGCGCATCGAACCCGCCCTGCTGGCCGGCATCCGGGCCGCCGCGCTCGGCGTGTCCGCCGCGGCCGCGCTGGCCGCCGACGCCCGGGTCCGCGGCGACCAGGCCGGGGCCGACGCCGCGGTGGCGGCGGGCGAGCGGATGCTGGCGCACGGCCGGATGTGTTCGGTCGTCGGGCAGCCGCGGTCGGGCACGCTCGGGCCGGAGGGCCGGGCGTGGCTGGCCCGCCTGGAAGCGGCGGCGTCCTGCCTGCCCGGCCGGGGTGACCCGGCGAAGTGGGCGGCCGCGGCGGAGGCGTTCGGCTACGGCGCGGTGTACGAGCAGGCGATCTGCCGCTGGCACGAGGCCGAAGCGTTGCTGGGCGCGGACGCCGACGCGAGCGAGGCTTTGGAGTCGGCCCACGCGGTCGCGGTCCGTTTGGGCGCGATCCCGCTGCGCGACGCCGTCCGGGACCTGGCGCACCGCGCCCGCGTCGAGCTGGCGGGCGCCGAACCGCAGGCCCCGGTCCGGTCGGTCACCGACCCGCTGACCGACCGGGAGCGCGACGTCCTCGAGCGCGTCGCCCTGGGCCGCACGAACCGCCAGGTCGGCGAAGAGCTGTACATCAGCGAAAAAACGGTGAGCGTGCACCTGTCCCGCGTGATGGCGAAACTCGGCGCGAGCCGCCGCGCGGAAGCGGTCGCCATCGCCTACGACCGCGGCCTCCTGACCGCCCCCACCGCGTGATCAGATCCGTAACTCGCGTGATTGAAGCCGTAACTCGCGTGATTGAAGCCGTTACGGCTTCAATCACGCGAGATCCGGCCCGGATCACGCGAGTTACGGGTTACGTCAGCGGGGGAGGCGGCGGAGGGCCTTGAGGCCGAATGTCATGCCGCGGGACCAGAGTGAGCCCGGGATCGCGCGCGGCGGCCGCAGGGCCAGGCCGCGCTGCAGGGCGATGGACTGGGACTCCGTGTACTTCAGCAGGCCCTCGGCGCCGTTGCGGCGGCCGACGCCGGAGTCCTTCATCCCGCCCATCGGGACGCCGACGCTGCCGAACGTCGCCGCGTAGCCCTCGTTGACGTTGACCGTGCCGGCCTTGAGGCGGGCCGCGACCTCCCAGCCCGCGCGGCCGTTGCGGGACCAGACGCTGGCGTTGAGCCCGAACGGCGTGTCGTTGGCGCGGTCGATGGCGTCGGTGACGTCGGTGTAGCCGTAGATCGACACGACCGGCCCGAACGTCTCCGCCGCGAACGGCAGCATGTCCGGGGTGACGTCCGAAAGCACTGTCGGTTCGTAGAACAGCGGGCCGAGGTCCGGCCGGGGGCGGCCGCCGGTGAGCACCGAAGCACCCTTCGCGCGGGCGTCTTCCACGTGCGCCGACACCGCCGCGAGCTGCTCTTCCGACGTCAGCGAGCCCATCTGGGCCTGGTAGTCCAGGGCGCCGCCGAGCTTCAGCGCGGCCGTGCGGGCCACGAACGCCCGGGTGAACTCGTCGCGGATGTCCTCGTGGACGTAGATCCGCTCGACCGACACGCACAGCTGCCCGGCCGAGGAGAAGCACGCCGTCACCGCGCCCGTCGCGGCCTTCGCGACGTCGGCGTCGGGCAGCACGACCATCGGGTTCTTGCCGCCGAGCTCAAGCGAGTACGACGTCAGCCGCTTCGCCACCTGCCCGGCGAGTTCCTTGCCGGTCGGCGTCGAGCCGGTGAAGCAGAGGTAGTCCGACTCCTCGATCAGCGCGGTGCCGATCTTGGACCCGCGGCCGAGCACGATCTGCCAGGTCCCGGCCGGCAGCCCGGCCTCCTCGGCGAGTTCGTGCAGCCAGAGCGCCGAGAGCGCGGTCTGGTTGTCCGGCTTCTGCACCACGGCGTTGCCGGCGGCCAGCGCCGGGAGGACGTCCATCGCGGTGAGCGCCAAGGGGTAGTTCCACGGCGAGATGATCCCGACGACGCCCTTCGGGTGCCGGATCTCGCCCGCGCGGGTCAGGCCGGGGATGACGCCGGCGACGCGGCGCGGGGCGAGGATCTTCGCGGCGTGCTTGCCGTAATAGGCCGCGACGAGCGCGGTCGCGCTGACTTCGTCGAACGCGTCGAGCCGGGCCTTGCCCGCTTCGACCTGGACCAGGTCGAGCACCTCGTCCTGCCGGTCGAGCACGAGGTCGTGCAGGCGCGTGAGCACCCGGGCGCGCTCGGCGGGGGAGCGGTCCGCCCACGCCCGCTGGGCGGCCCGCGCGCGGCCGAACACCGCGCGGACGTCGGCGTCGGTGGCCTGGGGCAGGGTCGCGATCGGCTGCCCGGTGAAGGGCGCGCGCATGCGGATCGGCGCCGAGTCGGCGCCGCCCGCCACGCGGGCGACGAGCCGGGCCGCCCGCGCCGAGTCCGGCGCCCCGGCGACTCCGCCGACGGTCGGCGGCAACGGGGTGGTTTCGCTCGCGTTCGCGGGGGTCGTGCTGGTCATGACGTCTCCGTTCCGCGGCGTCCGGAGTCCGCGCGAACGCCGCGCAGGGGTTACCGACGAGTTCACCATACCGTCGGTACGTCAGATGTCCAGCTTGATGTGAATAAGATTCACGTATTGGGTGGGTGCAGGGGCGGCAGCTGGTAGTTCGGTTCGGTCGGCGACGTGGGCGGCTGCTGCGCCGGCGGCGACTGCGCCTGCGTGACGCCGCCGTAGGGGTCGTCGGGCCGCGGCGACACGCTGCCGGGCTGGGCGGGGAAAGGCTGCGACGGCGGTGCCGCCTCGCCGGACTGCGCCGGGAACGGCTGGGACGGCGGTGCGGCGTAGGGCGGCGTCCCACCGGGGTACGGCGCCCCGCCGGCCTGCGCGGGGAAGGGCTGCGACGGCGGGTAAGGCTGCGCGCCCGGGTACGGCTGCGCCCCCGCGAACTGCTGGGGCGGTCCAGGGTAGGGGCGCGACTGCTGCTGCTGGTACGGCCCGGGCGGGGCCGCGGCGGGCGCCCGCCGTCCGGCCAGCACCGCGAACACCAGCGTCAGCAGGGCGACGACCCCGCCGCCGAGCAGCACCCAGAACCCGGTCCCGGTGGCGTAGTGCGACTTCAGCCCGCCGTCGTCGGACTCGTAGCTCAACGTCGCCGAGACGTCCATGCCGAGCATCCACACCGCCGCGGCGACCCCGGCGCCGCCGGCGACCAGCGCCGTCCGCGCACCGGAGCGCACCCTGCTCCCCGCCGAGCGCCGGGCGCCGGCGAACGCCAGCCCGGCGCCGGCCAGCAGCACCACCGCGCCGGTGGTCAGCGGGATCCCGTAGCGCGCGACGTGGGTGTTGTCGTAGAACTTCTTCGCCTCGTCGCCGGGTTCGACGTCGAACGAGCGCGACCACGCGCTGATCGTCTGCTTGCTGTCGGTCTTGCCGTTGATGATCTGCTCGAAGGACGTCTGGGGCAGGAACGACCCGGCCACCACGAGGGCCGCGGCGAGGATGCCGAGGATGCCGGCGAGCAGCCGGAAGAGTGCGCCCGGGTCGGCGGGCGCCGGCTGCCGCGGCTGCGCCGGGGGCGGGCCGTAAGGGTACGGATACGGCGTGGCAGTCATGGAACTCCCCTCGTTCCGGGGGATTGGACCACGAATCCGCCCGCGGGATAAGGGGCAAAACAGCGTTGTGCTGCCGTGCTGGTCAACTCGGCTCAGTGACGGCGTCCTGGTAGAGCAGGACGGCGATGCGCTTCCACTCGTCCAGCAGCTGACGGCGCCGGGCCGGGTCGCCGCCGAGTTCGGCGTCCAGGGCCAGCCCGCGAGTCAGGTTGACGGTGAGCCAGAACAGCAGTTCGGCGCGTTCGGGCGGCAGCTCGCCGGCGACCTGGGTGACGTGTTCGAGCGTGGCGCGGCCGAGCGCGCGGTCGACCGGGCGGATGGCCGCGCGCAGCTCGGGGTCGGTGCGGGCGGCGACCCACAGCTCGGTGACGGCGGTCGAGAGCGTGCCGGAGTAGCCGGCCCACAGCAGGTCGATCGCCGCGGCGACGCCCGTGCCGCCGCCGGGCAGATCGTCCAGCGAGGCCGCGAGCCGTCGGCGCAGCTTCGTCGTCAGGTGCTCGACCGCGGCCGCCATCAGCTCGGCTTTCGCGGTGAAGTGGTGCTGCACCGCGCCCTTCGACACGCCCGCGCGGGCGCAGATCTCCTGGACCGAGGTGCGCGCGTAGCCGACCTCGACCAGTGAGTCGATGGTCGCGTCCAGCAGCGCCGTGCGGGTCTGTTCGCGCCGCTGCGCCTGCGTCCGGTGCGCCGTCTCGGTCACCGCGGCCTCCCTGCTTTACCTACCGGCCGGAACGGATGTACATTCCGATCAGAACTTACATGCCGATCGTCATGTTTTCCAGCAGGAGGGTCCCGTGCCGCTGCAACTCCCGAAGAGCTCGTGGAGCACGACCGAGCTCGAAGACCTCCGCGAGCTGTCGCGGTCGTTCCTGCAGAAGGAGGTCGTCCCGCACCAGGAACGCTGGGCGGCGGAGAAGAAGGCCGACCGCGAGCTGTGGACCAAGGCCGGCGAGGTCGGCCTGCTCTGCCTGTCCATCCCCGAGGAGTACGGCGGGGGCGGCGGCACCTTCGCGCACGAGGCCGTGCTCTACGAAGAGCAGTCGCGCGCCGGCGACAGCGCGTGGGGCGTCACCGTCCACAATGGAATCGTCGCGCACTACCTGCTCGCCTACGCTTCGGAAGAGAAGAAGCGGGAGTGGCTGCCGAAGCTGGCCACCGGAGAGATGGTCGGCGCGATCGCGATGACCGAGCCGGGCACCGGCTCCGACCTGCAGGGGATCAAGACGCGCGCGGTGCGCGACGGCGACCACTACGTCCTCAACGGCGCGAAGACCTTCATCACCAACGGCTTCCACGCCGATCTGGTGATCGTCGCCTGCAAGACCGACCCGGACGCCGGCGCGCAGGGCGTCTCGCTGCTCGTGGTCGAGACCGCCACGCCGGGCTTCCGCCGCGGCCGCGTCCTCGACAAGGTCGGCATGAAGGGCCAGGACACCGCCGAGCTGTTCTTCGACGACGTCCGCGTGCCGGTCGCCAACCTGCTCGGCGACGCCGAAGGCCAGGGCTTCGTCCAGCTGATGCGGCAGCTGCCTCAGGAACGGCTGATCATCGCCGTCACGGCGGTGGCGGGGATGGAGGCGGCGATCGACCTCACGCTCGAGTACACCAAGGAGCGCACGGCGTTCGGCCGGCCCATCTTCTCCTTCCAGAACACCAAGTTCACCCTCGCCGAGGCGGCGACCGAGGCCGCGGTGGCGCGGGCGTTCCTCGACCAGTGCCTCGAACGGCACCTCAAGGGCGAGCTCGACGTCCAGGGCGCGGCGATGGCGAAGCTGTGGACCACCGAGCGGGTCAACAAGGTCATCGACGACTGCGTGCAGCTCTTCGGCGGCTACGGCTACATGACCGAGTACCCGATCGCGCGGGCCTGGGCCGACGTCCGGATCTCCCGGATCTTCGGCGGCACCAGCGAGATCATGAAGGAAATCATCTCCCGCTCGCTCTGAAAGGTGCGCTCATGAAGGCAGGTCCGCTCAGCGGCCTGAAGGTGGTCGAGCTCGCCGGGCTCGCGCCCGGGCCCTTCGCCACGATGATCCTCGCCGACCTCGGCGCCGACGTCGTCCGCGTCGACCGCGCGACGCCGGGAGAGGACATCCTCGGCATCGGCGCCGACCCCTTGGCGCGCGGCCGCCGGTCCGTCGGCATCAACACCAAGACGCCCGAGGGCGTCGAGCTGGTGCTGAAGCTGTGTGACACCGCCGACGTGCTCATCGAGGGCTTCCGCCCGGGCGTCGCCGAGCGGATCGGGCTCGGTCCCGGCGTCGTGCACGCCCGCAACCCGCGGCTCGTCTACGGCCGGATGACCGGCTGGGGGCAGGACGGCCCCCTGGCCCGTGCCGCCGGGCACGACATCAACTACATCGGCATCGCCGGCGCCCTCGAACCCATCGGCCGCGCGGGGGAGCGGCCGGTGCCGCCGCTGAACCTCGTCGGCGACTTCGGCGGCGGTGGGCTGCTGCTCGCGATGGGCATCCTGGCCGCGCTGTACGAACGGAACACCTCGGGCCGCGGCCAGGTGGTCGACGCGTCGATGGTCGACGGCGCCGCGCTGCTCACCACGAGCCTGCACGGCATCAAGGCGGCCGGTCTCTGGTCGGAAGAGCGCGGCGAAAACATGCTCGACGGCGGTGCGCCGTTCTACGACACCTACGAAACCGCGGACGGCAAGTACGTCGCCGTCGGCGCGATCGAGATGCGGTTCTGGGGCGACCTGGTCCGCGTGCTGGGGCTCAACAGCGATGAACTGCCGCTGCACGTCGACAAAACGCAGTGGCCGAAGCTGCGCGAAATAGTCGCCGAGGCCATTGCCCAGCACACCCGGGACGACCTCGTCGCGCGCGCCGAAGGCACCGACGCGTGCCTCACGCCGGTGCTCTCGCCCACCGAAGCGCCGTCCCACCCGCACAACGCCGCCCGCGGCACGTTCGTCGAAATCGGCGGCATGGTCCAGCCCGCGCCGGCGCCGCGGTTCGACCGGACGCCGCCGGGCACGCCGGAAGCCCCGCGCGCCAAGGGATCCGACACCGAGGCGGTGCTCGCGGAACTGGGCGTCACGGACCTCGAAGCGCTGCGCGAAGCCGGGGTGATCGCCTAGCTCTTCGCGAGGTCGGAGCGCACGACCGAGTACACGACGCTGTCGCGCCACTCGCCGTCACGGAAGCCGTAACCGCGAAGAACGCCTTCGCGCGTGAAGCCGGCCTTTTCGAGCGAGCGCTGTTCGGCGCGGTTGCCGATCTCGGTCGTCGCTTCGACGCGGTTCAGCTGCGTGTGCGCGAAGAGGTATTCGACGAGCAGCCGCTGGGCCGCGGTGCCGTAGCCGTGGCCGCGGGCTTCCGGCGCCAGGACCAGGCCCATGGTCCAGCAGAACGACGTCGGCCCGGTGCGGCTGCGGTACCAGGAGACCAGCCCGAGCACGCGGCCGCCGAGCGTCGGCACCAGCATGCCGTTCTCGGTGGTGAGCATCCCGGTCTCTTGCCACCGGCGGCGCAGGTAACCGGGGTCGTGCCAGCCGAACCACTGGTGTTCGCCCGTCGCGGCGGGATCGTTGGTCAGCCGTTCGAGCAGGTCGAGATCGGCCTCGGCCACGGGCCGGAGCACGACTCCGGAGACCTCGTCGTCCATCCGGAGACCTTATCGGCCGCTTGACCGGAACCACGACGCCACGCGGAACCCGCGCCGAAAGAGGCATCACCCGTGATTCAGGGGTCGACACGCGTGATTGAGGCGACGACACGACCGGGCCCACAGGTTTCGCCGTGTCGACCCCTCAAGCACGAGTGATGCCTCTTCAATCACGCGAGATGACCCGCTGATCACGCGTGATGCCTCTTTCGTCACGCGAAACTGCCGTGCCTGCCTTCGCCGCCGGCGAAGCGGGCCGCGCCGTCGACCGCTTCCGCGGCCAGGGTCCCGGTGCCCATCGCCGCGCCGAACTCCGCGGCCAGGGCGTCCTCTTCGGACTTTCCCCACTGGCCGAGTGCCGAAAGCCGGTCGCCGCGCAGGCAGGCCTGCGGGAACGCCGCGAGCTGCCGAGCCAGCTCCTGCGCCGCCGAGACGGCTTCGCCCGCCGGCACGAGCCGGTTCGCCAGGCCGATGTCCAGGGCCTCGGCGGCCTCGACCGGGCGGCCGGTGAGGATCAGGTCCATCGCCCGGGACTGGCCGATCAGGCGCGGGAGCCGCACCGTCCCGCCGTCGATCAGCGGGACGCCCCAGCGCCGGCAGAACACGCCGAACACGGCCGTGGCGTCCGCGACGCGCAGGTCGCACCACAAGGCCAGCTCGAGCCCGCCCGCGACGGCGTGCCCGTGCACCGCCGCGATCACCGGCTTGCCGAGCGTCATCCGGGTCGGCCCCATCGGGCCGTCCCCGTCCGGGTGGGTCCGGTTCACCCGGTCAGTGCCGATCGCCTTGAGGTCCGCGCCCGCGCAGAACGTGCCGGCGGCCCCGGTCAGCACCGCCACCGCGGCGTCCGGGTCGGCGTCGAAGGCGCGGAAGGCGGCGGCCAGCTCCGCCGCGGTGGGCCTGTCGACGGCGTTGCGCGCGGACGGCCGGTCGATGGTGATCGTGGTCACCACGCCGTCGCGCCGGACCAGCACGTTGGGGGCCATCGCCGCTCCTGGGTTGATCGACCGGGGTTGATCGAGGTGTCTTCCGGGCAAGCCTTCCCTAGAGTATTGGGGTGGCCACTCCCAGGACGGGGACGGCGAGCCGGGGAGGACGCACATGTCGGGCGGCGTGAAGAAGATCTTCATCGTGGGTGTGGTCGCGCTCGTGCTGTTCTTCCTCATCACCCAGCCCCACCAGTCCGCCGACTTCGTGCACCGCGTCCTCGGCTGGCTCAAGGACGGCGCCGAAGCGATCGTCACGTTCGTCCGGGCGCTCTTCTCCTGACCTGCCGGACCCGCGCGCCGGCCCCGCTTCGGGCGGCGCCGGTGGCTACCGTGCGTGTTAGCGGACGGTAAATCACCCAGCGTCACCGATCTCGGATTTCGGACTCCACGCTCGACCATCCGGGTGGATTGCGCCCCAAAACGCGCAGGTCGGCGAATTCGTGGCAGCCGGGGTCTGGCGAAGAAGACCACCCCGGCCCTACGGTGCTCACATTGCGTGATCGGGTGGTTCGCCACCCCCTCGGAGAACCCCGATACGCAGGCAGTTTCCACTCAGCAAGGTGCAGGTTGGTGCGTGCGGCACCACCGCGTGGGACAGGCGTCAGGGCCTGTCCGTCGGGGACCTACCAAGGAGGCAGGGATGACCGGAGATCCCGGAGTGGACGCGTTGATCCGGCAGTGGGCCGCCGAGCGCGAGAGGACCCCGGAGGAGCAAGAGGTCGACCGCATCGCGTCCGCGTGGCTGGCCGACGCTCCCCCAGCCGCCCCGGGCATCCCCGGCCAGCGCGCCCGGACCGGATCGTCGCGGTTCGTCCCCGTCGAGTCGGCCGACCCCGGCTACCTCGCCGCGATGCGCAGCCGGCTGCCGGAGGTGCCCGAAGAGCTCCTCACGGCCGCCGCGGGCTGGTGGCAGATGGTCGGCGGCGTCGCCGAGGCCGAGGAGTGGTGGGACGCCGGCATCAGCCCGCTCGACCAGCGGGCCCTCGACTACCGGGCGGCCGGGCTCGCGCCGTCCGACCTGAGCCGCCGGCTCGGGCCGATGACCGTCCTGCAGCACCTGCGCCGAGGCAGCGCCCCGGCCTGGTGCGTGGCGCGGCTTTCGCGCCAGCAGAAGTCCGCTTGAGTTCGGCACGGCCGGGTGAACCGGCGTGGTGAGAGGATCTCGACGTCCCGCGTAACGCTAACCTGCGCGGGCTCGTTGAGCATTCGTCGACAATCACGCCGGAGGACCGGAGTTTCGTGCGCAGGAGTACCGGAAAGACCGAGGACGACCGGATCGACGCCGTCGACCAAGCCGCCCCCGCCGCCCCGGCACCGTCGCCGCGCTCCGCGGGTGTGGCCGTCCTCACCCGGCTGATCGTCGTCCTCGCCGTGCTGGCGGTCGCCGGCGGCGGCGTCTGGCTCGTCACCCGCGCATCGACGCCGGAGGCGAGCCCGACCACCACCGAGATCCCCGCTTTGCAGGTCAAGGCGGCCGACGTCCGCCCGGGGTCGGTCGCCCCGGCCGGCGGCGCGGTGGCCGGTGGAGCCGACCAGCAGACCGCCCCGCAGCAGGCCCGCTCGCGTGACACCGGCCCGGCGACGCTCGCGCAGTGGGCGAGCCGGGTCGCCGCGGTCACCGGCGTCCCGGCGCGGGCGCTGTCGGCCTACGGCAACGCCGAGCTGGCGATGCGCGCGGGCCAGCCGAACTGCCGGATCTCGTGGGCGACGCTGGCCGGCATCGGCCGGATCGAGTCCAACCACGGCCAGTACGCCGGCGCGGTGCTCGGCGCGGACGGGCGGCCGTCCAAGCCGATCGTCGGCGTCCCGCTCGACGGCTCCGCGGGCGTCCAGGCGATCGGCGACACGGACGGCGGCCGCTACGACGGCGACGCGGGCGTCGACCGGGCGGTCGGGCCGATGCAGTTCATTCCCGGTACGTGGCGCAAGTGGGCCTCCGACGGCAACGGCGACGGCCTCGGCGACCCCCAGCAGATCGACGACGCCGCCCTGGCGGCGGCCCGTTACCTCTGCGCGGGCGGGCGGGACATGGCGAGCTCGTCGGGCTGGTGGGCGGGCATCCTGTCGTACAACAACTCGACCGAGTACGCGCAGAAGGTGTTCGGCCTGGCGGACGGGTATGCCAAGGCGGCCCAGTCGGTGCGCAAACAGGGTTGAGCGGTTCTTCGCGGGTGGCCGGATGCCGGCGACCTGGCCGACGGTTGTGCCCAGGCGGCACAGTCCATCCACAGGCGGGGTCGAATGTGGACAACTCGGCGCTGCCCGGTCGCCGAGGCCCGGGTTGTCGGCAGCCGCCGGTAGACTGGACTCGGGGACGCCCCCCGGAGAGGGCGGGGGCCGGGGTCCGCTCGGCCGCTCAGTGCTAGCGTCAAAGCCGTGCCAGCATCCCCTCCGCCCGTGGGATCCCCCTGGGGCCGCCGGATCGCGATCGTCGCGACGTGCCTGGTGAGCCTGCTCGTCTGCTGCGGGCTCGCCTGGTGGCAGTGGGACCGCTTCACCTCGGCGAACGGCACCTTCCAGAACCTCGGCTACGTCCTGCAGTGGCCGCTGTTCGGGCTGTTCCCCGCCTTCATGTTCTGGCGGATCCGCCAGCTCCGGCAGAAGGCCGAGGCCGACGGCACCGCGAACGAACGCCCGGCCCCGGTCCCCGTCGCCGAGGTGCCCGCCCCCCGTCCCCGTCCCGATGTTCCGAAGCAGGAACAGGACGAGGACGAGGAGCTGGCCGCGTACAACCGTTACCTGCGCGAGCTGAACGCCCGCGACCAGCAGGCCGCAGAGTGAGGACGACCCGATGACCACCAGCACCGAAGGTGCCGCGCAGACCGCGGTGCCGCTTTCCGGCCCCCTGGTCCGGTTCCGCACCGCCGCCTACGTCACCGGCGTCGGCCTGCTCGGCTTGTGCTTCGTGATGGTGCTTCGCTACGCGTTCGGCAACCCGACGCCGTCGGCGATCTACTCGCCGATCCACGGCGTGCTGTACATGATCTACCTGGTGCTGACCATCGACCTGGCGATCAAGGCCCGCTGGTCGATCAAGGGCACCGTGCTCGTGCTGCTGGCCGGCTGTGTCCCGTTCGTCTCGTTCCTCGTCGAGCGCCGGGTGACGCACAAGGTCAAGGCCGGGCAGAAGCTGTAGCCGCGATCTGACGGCGGAAGGTCAGGGCCACCAGGACCGTGCACACCGCGAACACCGCGGACGTGGTGAACGCGGCGGTCATCCCGTCGACCGTGAGCTGAGCCCCGGTCGAGCCCGACGAGCGGGTCACCGAGCCGAACACCGTGATCAGGACGCCCAGCCCGAGCGTGCTGCCGACCTGCTGCATGGTCTGCAGGACGCCGCCCGCGGCGCCCGCGTCGTCGGTGGGCACGGTGGCCATCACGATCACGTTGAGCGGGGCGAACGACAGCCCGACACCGAGTCCCATCAGCAGCAGCGGCCCGAACAGTGCCGGGAAGTACGCGCTGTCCGTGGTGAGCAGCGCCAGCCAGGCGAGGCCGGTGACCATCAGCAGGGACCCGGTGATGGCCAGCGGCTTCGGCCCGTAGCGGGGGAGCAGCCGCGGCACGAGCCGGCTCATCGTGAAGATCAGCGCCGCCATCGGGAGGAACGCGAACCCGGTGGCCAGCGCTGCGAAGTGCCGGATGTCCTGCATGAACTGGGTGAGGAAGAAGAACATCGACATCATCGCCATCGGGCCGAGGAAGAAGTTGACGTAGGCCGCGCTGCGGTTGCGGTCGGCGAAAAGCCGCAGCGGGACCAGCGGCATCTCGCTGCGCGCTTCGATGGCGACGAACCCGGCCAGCACCGCCAGGCCGGCGGCGAGCGAGCCGAGCGTCACGGGGTTGCCCCAGCCGTCGGACGCGGCGTGGGTGAAGGCGAACACCAGCGAGCCGACGCCGAGCGTGCCGGTGATCGCGCCGGGCAGGTCGAGGTGTGCGCGGCGGCGCTGCGGTTCGGGGACGAAACGCGGCGCGAGCAGGACGATCGCCAGGCCGAACGGGACGTTGATGAACAGCGCGGCGCGCCACGAGATCCACTCGGTGAGCAGGCCGCCGACGATGAGGCCGATCGCGAACCCGCCGCTGGACATGGCGGAGAACAGCGCCAGTGCCCGGACACGGGCCTTGGTCTCGGTGAACGTCGTGGTGACCAGCGCCAGGGTGCTCGGGCCCGCCAAGGCGGCGCCGACGCCCTGCAGGGCACGGGCGGCGATGAGCAGCGTGGCCGAGTCGGCGAGGCCGCCGGCCAGTGAGGCGAGGGTGAACAGCGCGGTGCCCGCGACGAACATGCGGCGCCGGCCGAACAGGTCGCCCGCCCGGCCGCCGAGCAGCAGGAGGCCGCCGAAGACCAGGCTGTAGGCGGTCATCACCCAGGACAGGCCCGTGGCGGAAAAGCCCAGGTCGGACTGGATGCGCGGGAGCGCGACGTTCATCACCGTCGCGTCGAGGATGAGCATGAGCTGGCAGGTCAGGATGATCGCGAGGACCAGCCCGCTGCGCCTGGGTGCGGCCGGTGCGGGCGCACGGTCGAGCGTTTGGTGCGACAAGGGATACTCCCCCACGGAGTAAGAAGAAGCGGAGATGTTCTCCGCTTGCGTGCGATCCGATAATATGGAGAGTGTCTCCGGATGCGCAAGTTAATTCGGAGAATCTCTCCGGTTAGTGGCGAGGAGGCCGGGATGCCGGGTGGGACCACGGAGCGTCCGATGCGGGCGGACGCGCGCCGCAACTACGAACGGATCGTCGCGACGGCGAAGGACCTCTTCACCACGCACGGCGCCGACGTGCCGCTGGACGACGTCGCCAAGAAGGCCGGCGTCGGCGCGGGCACGCTCTACCGGCACTTCCCGACGCGCGAGAAGCTGTTCGAAGCGGTCTACCGCGAAGAGATCACGGTGCTCGCCGACCGCGCGTTCGTCCTGCACGACGAGCTGGGCCCGTGGGAGGCACTCGAAGCCTGGCTGCTCGCCCAGGTGACCTGGGTGGTCGAGCGGCACAAGCTGGCGACGATCCTCAAGGAGTCCATCGACGCCGGCTCCGAGACCTTCCTCTACTGCCAGAAAAGCCTGCGGGAGGCGACGGGCACGCTCGTCGAGGCCGCGCAGGACGCCGGCCTGGTCCGCAAGGACGTCACGGGCACCGACGTCCTGCGCCTGGGCCACGGCGCCGGCATGGCGGTCCGCAACTGCACACCCGAAGACGGCAAGCGCGTGCTGAACGTGATCTTGGACGGCCTGCGCGCCTGACCGCGGCTCAGCTCCCGATGCCGGTCATCGACCGGACCTCCATCTCCGCCTGCTTCTCCGCGTCCGCCTTCGGCCTGCCGACCAGGGTGCCGACGAACCCGCACAGGAACGAGAACGGGATCGACGCCAGCCCCGGGTTCTTCAGCGGGAACCAGGCGAAGTCGACGCTCTTGAGGATCGAGTCCGGGGCACCCGAGACGACCGGCGAGAAGAGCACCAGGACCAGGCATGCGATCAGGCCGCCGTACATGCCCCACAGCGTGCCCGTCGTGTTGAAGCGCTTCCAGAACAACGAGTACAGCAGCGTCGAGAGGTTCGTCGACGCCGCCACCGCGAACGCCAGCGCCACCAGGAACGCGACGTTCTGCCCGTTCGCCAGCACCCCGCCGACGATCGCCAGCGCGCCGACCACGACCGCGGTCAGCCGCGCCACCCGGACCTCGTCCTCCGGTTCGGCCTTGCCGCGCTTGAAGATGTTCGCGTACACGTCGTGGGCGAACGAGGCCGACGCGGTGATCGTCAGGCCGGCCACCACCGCGAGGATCGTCGCGAACGCCACCGCCGCGATGACGCCCAGCAGCAGCGTCCCGCCGATGTGCAGGGCCAGCAGCGGTGCCGCCGAGTTCTCCCCGCCCGGCGCGCTCTTGATCTCGTCCGAGCCGACCAGCGCGGCCGCACCGAAGCCGATCACCAGCGTGCACAGGTAGAAGATGAGCATGCACACCGTCGCCCAGACCACCGAGCGCCGCGCCTCCATGGAGTTCGGCACGGTGTAGAAGCGCATCAGCAGGTGGGGCAGCGAGGACAGGCCCAGCACCAGGGCCAGCGCGAGCGACACGAAGTCGAGCTTGGTTGTGTCGTCCTTGCCGTACGAGCCGCCCGGTTCCAGGAGGTGCTCGCCCAGCGGGCTCTTCTCGGTCGCGGCCGAGAGCAGGTTCGAGAAGCTGAAGCCGTACTTGCCGATCAGGAACACCGCGATCAGCACCACGGCCAGCATCAGCACACCGGCCTTGACGATCTGCACCCACGTGGTGCCCTTCATCCCGCCGACCAGCACGTACAGCACCATGACCAGGCCGACCACGCCGATCACCAGCGCCTGCCCCAGCCGGGTGTGGATGTTCAGCAGCAGGGCGACCAGGCCGCCGGCGCCCGCCATCTGCGCCAGCATGTAGAACAGCGAGATCACCAGGGTCGACGTCGCCGCCGCGGCCCGGACCGGGCGCTGGTTCATCCGGAAGCTGATGACGTCACCCATCGTGAACCGGCCGGTGTTGCGCAGCAGCTCGGCGATCAGCAGCAGGTCGACCAGCCACGCGACCAGGAAGCCGATGGAGTAGAGGAAGCCGTCGTAGCCGTGGACGGCGATCGCGCCGGCGATGCCGAGGAACGACGCCGCCGACAGGAAGTCCCCGGAGAGGGCGATCCCGTTCTGGCGGCCGGTGAAGGCGCTGCCCGCGGCGTAGTAGTCCGCCGTCGAGGAGTTCCGGGCGCCGGCCCGGTAGACGATGAACAGCGTGATCGCCACGAACAGGGCGAACACGACGGTGTTGATGATCGGGTCGCTCACGGACGCCCCGCCGGCCGCGAGCGCGGTCATCGGCGCTCTTTCGGCAGGCCTGCTTTTCGGGGGTCCGGGTGGCGAAGCCCCTGGCCCGAGGCGAAGCCTCGGTTGTCACTGTCCGCGCGGACCCGCAGCTCGGCGACTCGCGGGTCGAGGCGGCGGCGCGCGTAGCGCAGGTAGAGCCACGTGACCAGCGCGGTGCTGACGAACTGGCCGAGGCCCAGCAGGATGGCAACGTTGACTTCGCCGAACACCTTGCGGCTCATGAAGTCGTGCGCGTAGGCGGCCAGCAGCACGTACGTCATGTACCAGGCGAAGAAGGCGAAGCTCATCGGGAAGACGAACCACCGGAACCGGCGGCGCAGGGCGGCGAACTCGGGGCTGGCCTGGATCGCCGGGTAGTCGGGGCCCGTGCGGGCGGCTGGCTGGCGGTACTGGACGCCGGACGGGCGGTCCCCGGTGAACAGGGCCGGCAGCTGGCCGGTCTCCTCGAGGGCGTTGCCCGTCGCGGGGCGCGCGACGTCGTACATGGTGCCTCCGGCAGGTGCCTCCGTGGCGGCGGGCCCGGCACCTGCGGACAGGGCCGCGGGCCGCCCTTGCGGACTGCGAGGGAACATCGTAACTACGCCGGTTGGCGGGTACCGAAGGCGCCCTTGGCCGTGCCGTCCGGGCCGAAAGGTGGTATTCGTTTTCCTGTCGGCCCCGTCGAATGCGCACCCGGCGGCAAGACTGTGAGCGGAACACCGGCAATGCGAAAAGAATTGTGACGGGATGTCGCCGGAAGCGGTGCGTACTGCGACGAATGGGTTAGTTGCGCCGTTTGGCCTCTTCGGCTGGTCACGGAGGGTGTCCGAATTCGCTCCCGGGTGGCGGCCATGAGGGTTGCCCAACGCGGGTAAATGGGGGAAGATCCACTGGTCAACGCCGGGTTTCGAAAGAAATCACCGGGTCGGGGCGGGTTGTGGCGCAACGCCACAACATCGGGCACACCTTGGGACTTGACCCACTCGTTGGAGGTACGGAGGGTAGATCGTCCGAGGGATGCTGCTACGCTTGATGGACTAATCGGGTGACGACCGGATGCTCCTGGCCCACGCGTCCGGTAACCGGAATTCCCTCTTCGGGCGCGGTGAGGCGGAATGGCATGGCCCGTGTCCGGTCGCGAAAGCACTTTTCGCAGGTCAGCGCCCGGATGGGGAACGCAATTGACCGGCCGTGCTCCGGGGGTACGATTCTTTGGCCCAGCTGACCGCAGCGATCGATTGGCACCGATTAAGTTGATCTCGACCCCCGTGCACAACGCAACTTGCGACATGCACGTGCAGAGTCCCGGGCAGGGGACGGCGAGGTGGTGTTCGCCCGGCGACGGGCGCGTGGACGGCGGGGCAGCCGGGGACGAGCGCGAGCGCGCGGGAAGCGGCAGGGTGGGGACGGCACGGCCGTCCGCCCGCACGCCGCGAGCCGGGACGCCGCGCCGCCGACGCGGATCCATGACGCCGGACAGGGAGTCACTTACGTGACCGTTGCAGGAGAAGGTCAGGTGCCCGTCGGGGAACTGCTCGGCCGAGCACCCCGGCGGTCGAAGGGGAAGGCCCTGTGGCGCGCGCTCGTGCAATGGCGCGACTGGAGCCTGCCCGTCAAGCTTTCGGCCGTCACGGTCGTACCCATCGCCCTCGCGCTGGTGCTCGGCATCACCACGATCGCCGCGCAGGTCGGCCGCTCGGACGACTACCAGCGGCTCGACCGGCTCGTCGCGCTCGGCGGCGGGGTGCGCGCGCTCACCGGCGCGCTGCAGCAGGAGCGCACGGTCACCTCGGCGATGCTGACCGACGGCACCGTCGGCGGCACCCCCGAACTGGCCGCGGCCCGCAAGGCCACGGACACCGCGATCGGCCCGTTCACCGCCGAGCAGGCCCGGGCGGCCGAAGCCGAGCCCGGCGTGGCCGGGGCGGCGGGCGCGGTCACCGCGCAGGTCGGCAACCTCGCCTTCCTGCGCCGCCAGGTCGACGGCGGCCAGCTCGGCCCCAGCCAGGCCGTCACGGCGTACGCCGCCCTCACCGGCTCCCTCATCAGCCTCGACACCGCGGCCACCGCGGGCGCCGGCGACGGCACCCTCGGCGGCACCCCCGCCGGGCTGCACGAACTCCTCGTCGCGGGCGAACAGGTGTCGCTCAGCCAGGCGCTGGTCTCCTACGGCATCGGGCGCGCCGGGCTGACGCCGAGCGAGCTCGCCACGCTGCGGGCCGCCGAGCTGCGGCTCGCCGACCGGCTCGTGGACTTCCGGTCCGCGGCGGGCGACACGCTGCAGCGTGACTTCGCGGCGATCGCCGAGGGCACCCAGGCGCAGAGCCGGGCCCGGATGGTCGAAACGGTGCTGAACGCGCCGGGCGGCGCGACGGACAACGCGTTCCGCGCGCTGTCCGCCCCCGACTGGAACGCCGCCTCCGCGGCGCTGCGCACGCAGATCGGCCAGGTCGCCGACCGGCTCGGCGCGTCGGCGGCGCAGCGGTCGGCGGAGCTGGTCGACGAGTCCAGCAGCGGTGCCGGCCTGCTCGCGGTGCTGCTGTTCGCCACGATGGTGCTCGCGGTCGCGGTCGTCTTCCTCATCACCCGCCAGCTGCTGCGCTCCCTGAAGGTCTTGCGCCGCAGTGCCCTCGACGTCGCCGAGACCGCGCTGCCGGAGGCGGTCCGCAACATCCAGGAGGGCCGCGCGCAGGGCACCGACGTCCGGCCGGTCCCGGTGCAGACCGACGACGAGATCGGCGAGGTGGCCCGGGCCTTCGACAAGGTGCACCACCAGGCGCTGCGGCTGGCGACCGAGCAGGCGGCGATGCGCACCGGCTACGGCAGCGTCTTCGTCAACCTCTCGCGGCGCAGCCAGAGCCTGGTGCAGCGGCAGCTGCAGCTGATCGAGCAGCTCGAGCGGGACGAAGAGGACGCCGACCAGCTGGCGACGCTGTTCCAGCTCGACCACCTCGCCACCCGGATGCGGCGCAACAACGAAAACCTCATGGTGCTTTCGGGCGCCGAGCCGGGCCGCCGGTCCGGGAAGCCGGTCGGCACGACCGACATGCTCCGCGCCGCGGTGTCGGAGATCGAGCAGTACCAGCGGGTCCAGGTCCAGCCGCCGCCCCCGGCCCGGATCGTCGGGTACGCCGCGAGCGACCTGATGCGCCTGGTCGCCGAGCTGCTGGACAACGCCACCGCGTTCTCCGCGCCGGAGACGTCGGTGACCGTGGCGTCGCGGCTGGGCGAGGACGGCTCGCTCCACATCGACATCCTGGACAAGGGCATCGGGATGAACGAGTGCGAGGTCATCGAGGCGAACACCCGGCTGACCGAGGCCGGGTCGGTCGACCTGGTCACCTCGCGCCGGATGGGCCTGTTCGTCGTCGGCCGGCTGGCCAGCCGGCACCGGATCGGGGTGTCGCTGCACGGCGGCAAGGACATCGTCGGCGTCCGCGCCACCGTCGTGGTCCCGGCGGAGCTGGTGATGCCGGTGACCGACGGCCCGGTGACCGGCCCGATCGGCGCGGTGCAGCAGCACCCGACCAGTCCCGCGGCCGGCAACCAGCTGCCGCGCCGTCCGGTCAACGGCAGCACCCGCCCGCGGCCGATGGTGCCCCCGCAGCCGGCGATGGGGGAGGAGCGGTGGCCGTCGGCGAGCGATCTCGCCGGGCTGTCGGGCGGGCGCGGTCCCGCCGCGCGGCCGCCGTCGGACCTGGAGATCTCCGGGACGGCGCTGTTCGCCCCCCTCCCGAAGGACGGCGACGTCCCGCCGCAGCGTCCCGCCGTGCCGCCGGTGCCCGCGGTGCTGCCACTGCCCCAGCGGCAGCCGGACCGGCAGCCGGAGCCGCCGCCGCGGGCGGGCGACCTGCCCGCGTGCAAGGACCTGTTCTCCGCCAACGAGACCACGCTCAGCGACTGGTGGCAGCAGGCGACGACCGCGGCGCACCCGGCGTCGGCTCCGCCCGCCCCGGCCCCGGACCGCTCGGAGACGACGCCGATCTTCGACGAGATGCTTTCGGCGTGGTTCCGCGAGGACAAGCCGGCCGCCGAGGAGAAGCCCGCTGCTTCGGAAGCAGAAGCGGCGACGGACGAGAAGGCCGCGGAAGCCGGGCCGCAGGAGCGGCGCAGCTGGGACTTCGCGAGCGACGAGAACTGGCGCACGGTCCAGGCGGTCACGCAAGCCGCGCCGACGACGTTCACCGAGGCCGGGCTCCCGCGCCGCCGCCGGGGCGAGCAGCTCCTGCCCGGCAGCGCGATCCCGGCGCCGGTGGCCCCCGAGCCGGCCCCGGCGGGCCAGGAGCTCCCGGCCCGCGACCCGGCGGACGTCCGCAGCCGGCTCAGCAGCTTCCAGCAGGGCGTGACCCGCGGCCGCCGCCAGACCAGCCGGCCGGCCAAGCCGCAGGCCCCCCGGACGGCGGTGGGGCAGCCGGGTACTCAGCAGCCCGGCGTGCCCGGGCTGGGCACCAGCCAGACCCCGTTCGAGCCGCAGCAGGCCGGTTCCGGCCAGGAGCCGGGCACGCCGGCGCCGGGTGCCGGTCAGGCCGCGGGAGCGTCCGAAGCCTCGCAGCAGGCTGAGACACCTCAAGGATCGAGCGCTCCTGAGGCATCGCGGACTGCTTCCGCGCAGGAGCCGGACACGCGGGCGCCGGGTGCGGATCAGGCTGCGCCGGAGACGTCCGGGCCGCCGGAGCAGGAGTCACCTGAGGCCGGTTCGGAGTCCGGTGTCCTGCCCGAGCCCGGCCAGGCCGAGGCGAAGCCCGGCGTCCTGCCGCAGCGCCGGCAGGCCGAGTCCGGCGTCCTTCCGCGTCGTGGTCAGACCGGTTCCGAGTCCGGTGTCCTGCCCCAGCCGGGCGACGCCGGGTCGCCGAACGGCCCGCACGCCCCGGATCCCCTCCAGCAGACCTGGTCGGGCCGGCTGCCGGTCGCGGACGGCCGTCCCGCCACCCCGCCGTCCGCGTTGCCCTCCCGCCGGCCCGCCGCTCCGGAAACCCCCGCGCCGCGCAGCGAAGAGTCCGTGGTGGAGGCCACCGCGGAGTGGAACTTCGGCACGGACGAGGGCTGGCGCGCGGTGCAAGCGGTGTCCCAGTCGGCACCCGCGACATTCACTTCGGCAGGATTGCCCCGTCGCCGTCGCGGGGAGCAGCTGCTCCCGGGCAGCGCCGGACCGTCCACCGGGGCCACGGCCCCCCGACCACAACGGGACGCACACGACGTGCGGGGCCGCCTGCGGAGCTTCCAGCAGGGCATCGAGCGCGGACGCCACCGCACCGCACAGGCGGCCGAGACCAACCACGAGACACTGGAGGGTGAATGACCTCGCCGAGTAACGCTCAGCCGACGCAGAATCAGTTCGGCTGGCTGGTGAACGACTTCGCGGAGCGGGTGCCGGGTGTGGCGCACGCCGTGGTCGTCTCGGCGGACGGCCTGCTGCTGACCGCGTCGAACCGGCTTCCGCTGGACCGGGCCGACCAGCTCGCCGCGGTGGCTTCGGGCCTGGTCAGTCTCACCCAGGGCGCCGCCCGCTGCTTCGAGGCCGGGGCGGTCAACGAGACCGTCGTCGAGATGGAGCTGGGCATCATGGTGCTGATGTCGATCAGCGACGGTTCGTGCCTGGCCGTGCTCGCCGCCCCCAACTGCGACATCGGCCAGGTCGCCTACGAGATGACGATGCTCGTCGACCGGGTCGGCCAGATCCTGACCCCGGAGCTGCGCGCCCAGCTGCAGGGATCGGGTGGGTCGCTGATCGGTGAACCGGTGGGATGATGGCGCGATGAGCACGGGGTCCGGATCTTTCGGTGAGCCACCGGAGACGGCGCACGACGCCGCCTTCGGTCAGCGGGACGACGGCACGTTCGCCGACGTCCTCAACGGCTTCACCCTGGATTCCGGCCGTGCCCGCCGGAAGCGCAAGAAGAGCAAGGAGTCCCCGCCACCCCCGGCCGCCGGTGCGTACCCGGCCGCGGAACCGCCGGCGTCCGCGCCGTCGGCCGACCAAGGAGATCGTGTGACCTCTTTAGTCTCGCCACCCGGCAGTACCGACTCCGACGGTCCCCGGCCAGGGGGATTGTTCGACCCGGGCCCGCCCAGCGGCGAGTTCGTGATGCCCGCGGTGTTCGAGCAGCCGGCCGCGCTGGAGGACCAGACGGCGATCGTCCGGCCGTACGCGCTGACCGGCGGGCGAACCCGGGCCAATTATGCCCTGGAGCTGGAGACACTGATCTCCGCGAAGGACTACGCTGCCACCGGTGGCTTCCCCGAGGTGGCCGCGGAGCAGATCGAGTGCGTCTCGATCATGGAAGAGTGCCGGACCCCGCGTTCGGTCGCCGAGATCGTGGCGGCCCTGCGGGTGCCTCTGGGCGTGGCCCGGGTGCTGATCAGCGACGCGGCCGACGCGGGGCTGGTCACGGTGCACAAGACGGTTACGGGCAATGACGGCGCCGAGGCACATCTGGTGTTGATGGAAAGGGTTTTGAGTGGACTCCGTCGGCTTTAAGGCACCGCGGGACACCGCGCCCCCCACCATGACTTCCGCCAAGATCGTGGTGGCGGGCGGGTTCGGTGCGGGGAAGACGACGTTCGTCGGGTCGGTGTCGGAGATCGTGCCGCTGACCACCGAGGCGATGATGACCGACGCCAGCGTCGGCGTCGACAACCTCGACCACACCCCGAACAAGTCGACGACAACGGTGGCGATGGACTTCGGCCGGGTGTCGCTGGACGCGGACCTGATCCTCTACCTGTTCGGCACGCCCGGGCAGCAGCGGTTCTGGTTCATGTGGGACGACCTGGTCCGCGGCGCCATCGGGGCGGTGGTGCTGGCCGACACGCGCCGGCTGGCCGACTCGTTCGCCCCGATCGACTTCTTCGAAGACCGGGGCCTGCCGTACATCGTCGGGGTCAACACGTTCGATGGTGTGCTGGAGCACGACATCAACGACGTCCGAGAGGCGCTGTCGATCGACCCGAACATCCCGATCGTCCGTTGTGACGCGCGGGACCGCGAGTCGACGAAGCAGACGTTGATCACGCTGGTCGAGTACGCGATGCGGCAGTGGATCGCGCTGCGGGCGGCCAACGCGCGCTGACGCCGTCTGGGCCCGGGGATCGCCCGGGCCCGGCGCCGCTCACGCGCGGCGGAAGCGCAGCAGCACGGCCTGTCCGTCGAACGTGCGCGACTCCACCAGCTCCAGGCCGAGCCGCGCGGTGCCCTGGACGCAGCCGTCGATTTCTTCAGTACTCGTCGTGCCGCCGCCACCAGGAGCTCGGCGCGTCGTCGCCGCGGCTCTCCTCTTCCCACGCCTCCTGGCGGCCCAGCGGCGTGATGTCGAGGTAGCGGTGTGACGCGAGGAACATCTCGCCGCCGCGGCCGGAGGTGAAGTACGTCCGGTAGACGTCGTCGCCGTCGCGGAGGAAGACGCTGACGCCGAAGCCCCGGCCGACCCCGCAGTCCTCGGTGAAGCCGGTGCCGTGCGCGGACACCCACGGCACGTCCCAGCCCATCCGGGTCCGGTACCGCCCGATCTCGCCGAGGGTGGCGGGCGCGACGACCGTGAGCGTGACGTCCCGGGCGTGCAGGTGCGCCAGGTGCGGCAGGTTGTCGACGATCAGCGAGCAGCCGGGGCAGCCCGCGTCGTCGCCCGGGTGCAGCATGAAGTGGTAGACGATCAGCTGGCGGCGGCCGTCGAACAGGTCGAGCAGGCTCTTCTTCCCGTCGGCCGAATCGAACTCGTACGGCTTGGTGAAGGGCACCATCGGCAGCCGGCGGCGTTCCGCGGCGAGGTGGTCGGCCGCCTTCATGTGCGCCTTCTCCTTGGCGAGCAGCGCGTCGCGCGCGGCCTGCCACTCTTCCGGCGAAACGACCTCGGGCAGGGTGTGCGGGGTGGCGGTCATCGGTCGTCCTTTCCTCGGATGAAGCCGGTCAGGTCGTCGAAGCTGGAGGTCCAGCCCTCGTGGTGGCCGTCGCGGTCCGCGACGGTGGGGAAGCCGGTCTGGACGAAGGTCATCTCGGTCTTGCCGCCGAGGTCGGCGAAGTCGATCGTCACGACGGTCTCGGTGCGCAGGTCGCCTTCGGTGTCCCAGGCGAAGGTGAACACCAGCCGTTCGGGCGCGCTGACCTCGCGGTAGACGCCGTGCATCCAGTGCTCGTCGCCCTCGGGGGAGCGGATGCACGCCCGCCAGGCGCCGCCGGGCCGGGTGGCGAGGGTGACCGCCGCGCCGGTGTAGCCGTGCGGCCCCAGCCAGCTCGCCAGCTGGCCGGGGTCGGTCCACGCGGCGAAGACGAGCTCGCGCGGGGCGTCGAACACGCGCGTGATGGCCAGCTCAGGCATCGCCGGGGCCCCCGGTCAGGGTCCGCAGGTGCTCCTCGAGGCGGTCGAACCCGTCGTCCCAGAACCGGCGGTAGGCCGCGACCCAGCCGGCGACGTCTTCGAGGGGTTTCGCCTCCAGCCGGCAGGGCCGCCACTGACGGGTGCGGCCGCGGGTGATCAGCCCGGCCTGTTCCAGCACCTTCAGGTGCCGGGAAACCGCGGGCAGGCTCATCGGGAGCGGTTCGGCGAGCTCGTTCACCGTCGCTTCGCCCGCGGACAGGCGGGCGAGGATGGCGCGCCGGGTGGGGTCGGCGAGGGCCGAGAACGTCCGGCTCAGCGTGTCCGTCATTTCACCATCCTGTTAATTAACGTAGTCGTTAAATATAGGTGCGAGCTGCGGCTTGTCAAGTTCTCCCGGGTTGTCCTGAGAGCCGCGTCACTGGTCCTCGGGTTTCCAATAGTAGGAAGGCAAAGTATTTTGGAGGGATGAGCAGCGAGCTGTACCGCCCTGGGCACCCCGTCCGGTTCGTCACCGCGTCGAGCCTCTTCGACGGCCACGACGCGTCGATCAACATCATGCGGCGGATCCTGCAGTCGCAGGGCGCGGAGGTCGTGCACCTCGGCCACAACCGGTCGGTCGACGAGGTCGCCACCGCGGCCATCGCCGAGGACGTCCAGGGTGTCGCCATCTCCGCTTACCAGGGCGGGCACGTCGAGTACTTTTCGTACCTGGTCGAGCTGCTGCGCGAGCGGGGCGCCGGGCACATCAAGGTCTTCGGCGGCGGGGGCGGGGTGATCGTGCGCGAGGAGATCGAGCTGCTGCACTCGCGCGGCGTCGCCCGCATCTTCTCGCCCGAGGACGGCTACGAGCTGGGCCTGCCGGGCATGATCAACTTGATGATCGAGGCCTGCGACGTCGACCTCGCGGCCGAGGCGCCTTCGCTGGACAAGGTGCTCTCCGGCGACGTCGCCGCGCTCTCGCGCGTCATCACCCAGTTGCAGGCGGAGCGGCTGCCGGGTGACCTGCTCGGCGGCATCACCGACGCAGCGGGCAAGCGCGAGGTGCCGGTCCTCGGCATCACCGGCACCGGCGGCTCGGGCAAGTCGTCGCTCACCGACGAGCTGATCCGCCGCTTCCGCCTCGACCAGGAGGACAAGCTGCGGATCGCGGTGCTCGCCGTCGACCCGTCACGGCGCAAGGGCGGCGGCGCGCTGCTCGGCGACCGCATCCGGATGAACTGCCTCGACGGCTCCCCGGTGTACTTCCGCTCCCTGGCCACGCGCACGACGTCGGGGGAGATCCCGGCCGGGCTGCGCGAGTCGATCCTGGCCTGCAAGGCCGCCGGGTTCGACCTGGTGATCGTCGAGACGCCGGGCATCGGCCAGGGCGACGCCGGGATCGTCGACTTCGTGGACGAGTCGCTGTACGTGATGACGCCGGAGTTCGGCGCCGCGTCGCAGCTGGAGAAGATCGACATGCTCGACTTCGCCGACGTCGTCGCGATCAACAAGTTCGAGCGCCGCGGCGCGGAGGACGCCCGCCGGGACGTCGCGCGGCAGCTCGTGCGCAACCGTGAAGCCTTCTCGTCCGCGCCGGAGGACATGCCGGTGTACGGCACGAGCGCGGCGAAGTTCAACGACGACGGCGTCACCGCGCTTTACCAGCACCTGCGCGGCCTGCTCGCCGAGCGGGGCCTCGGCGTGTCCGCGGGGACGCTGCCGCGGGTCGAGGGCAAGGTCTCGACCGACGCGTCGACGATCATCCCGGGCAACCGCTCGCGGTACCTGGCCGAGATCTCCGAGACCGTGCGCGGTTACCACGCGAAGACGCAAGCGCAGGTCGCCGCGATCCGCAAGCGCGACGCGCTGGCTGTCGCGCGCGAAGAACTGTCCAAGGTGGACGCCTCGACCGACGCGCTCGACGGCCTGCTCGCCGCGGCCGAGTCCGATGTGGACGGCGAGTCGGCAAAGCTCCTGTCGCGGTTCCGCTCGCTGGCGGAGGAATACCGTCAGGACGAACTCGTCGTGAAGGTCCGCGACAAGGAGCTGCGTACGCAGCTGTGGCGCGACACGCTGTCCGGCAACCGGATCCCGCGCGTCGCCCTGCCGCGGTACACCGAGTCCGGCGAGCTGCTGTCGTTCCTGCGCCGCGAGAACCTGCCGGGCTACTTCCCTTACACCGCGGGCGTCTTCCCCTTCAAGCGCGACGGCGAGGACCCGGCGCGGATGTTCGCCGGCGAGGGCGACCCGTTCCGCACCAACCGGCGGTTCAAGCTGCTGTCGGCCGACTCGGAGGCCAAGCGGCTCTCGACGGCGTTCGACTCGGTGACGCTCTACGGCCACGATCCCGACACCCGCCCCGACATCTACGGCAAGGTCGGCACCTCGGGCGTGTCCATCGCGACGCTCGACGACATGAAGGTCCTCTACGACGGCTTCGACCTGACCGCGCCGAACACGTCGGTGTCGATGACCATCAACGGCCCCGCGCCGACGATCCTCGCCTTCTTCCTCAACACGGCGATCGACCAGAAGCTGACGGAGTTCCGCGGCGAGCACGGCCGCGAACCCTCCGACGCCGAAGCCGCCGAGCTGCGCGAGTGGGTGCTTCGCAACGTCCGGGGCACGGTGCAGGCCGACATCCTCAAGGAGGACCAGGGCCAGAACACCTGCATCTTCTCCACCGAGTTCAGCCTCCGGATGATGGCCGACATCCAGGAGTGGTTCATCGAGCACGGCGTCCGCAACTTCTACTCGGTGTCGATCTCCGGCTACCACATCGCCGAGGCCGGGGCGAACCCGATCTCGCAGCTGGCGTTCACGCTGTCCAACGGCTTCACCTACGTCGAGTCGTACCTGGCGCGCGGCATGGACATCGACGACTTCGCGCCGAACCTGTCGTTCTTCTTCTCCAACGGCATGGACGCGGAGTACACGGTGCTCGGCCGGGTGGCGCGGCGGATCTGGGCGGTGGCGATGCGCGAGCGCTACGGCGCGAACGAGCGGTCGCAGAAGCTCAAGTACCACGTGCAGACGTCGGGCCGGTCGCTGCACGCGCAGGAGATGAGCTTCAACGACATCCGCACCACGCTGCAGGCGCTCTGCGCGTTGTACGACAACGCGAACTCCTTGCACACCAACGCGTTCGACGAGGCGATCACGACGCCGTCGGAGTCGTCGGTGCGCCGCGCGATGGCCATCCAGATGATCATCAACAAGGAGTGGGGCCTGTCGAAGAACGAGAACCCGCTGCAGGGCTCGTTCGTCATCGACGAGCTGACCGACCTGGTCGAGGAGGCCGTGCTGGCCGAGTTCGACCGGATCTCCGAGCGCGGCGGCGTCCTCGGTGCGATGGAAACCGGCTACCAGCGCGGCAAGATCCAGGACGAGTCGATCCTGTACGAGCGCAAGAAGCACGACGGCTCGCTGCCGATCATCGGCGTCAACACGTTCCGCAACCCGCGCGCGGGCGAGGACGACGTCGAGGTCGAGCTGGCCCGCGCGACCGAGGACGAGAAGAAGTCCCAGCTGGACCGGCTGGCGGACTTCCAGCACCGCCACCACGAGGAGGCCCAGCAGACCCTGAAGGCCCTGCGCGAAGCGGCCACCCGCGGCGGCAACCTGTTCGGGGTGCTGATGGATGCCGCGCGCGTGTGCTCGCTGGGCCAGATCACGGAGGCGTTCTTCGAGGTCGGGGGTCAATACCGGCGCAACGTCTAGCGGCCGGCTTTCGGCGCCAGGACACGGCCGTTCGCGTCGGTGTCCAGCCGGTCAGGCCGGCGCCGTCCTCCTGATCGGCGTGGTACTCGTGGCCGGGGGGCGACCCGGGTGGTAGACGTGGGGTATGAAATTCGGGATCTCGACGTTCGTGACCGACGAAGGCATCCGGCCGGACGTGCTGGGCGCGGCGCTGGAGGAGCGCGGGTTCGACTCGCTGTTCCTGGCCGAGCACTCGCACATCCCGGTGAGCCGGGAGACGCCCTACCCGGGCGGGGGCGACCTGCCCCGCGTCTACTACCGCACACTCGACCCGTTCGTGGCGCTGGCCGCCGCCGCGACCGCGACGTCCGAGCTGCTGCTCGGCACCGGGATCGCGCTGCTGATCCAGCGCGACCTGATCCACACCGCCAAGGAGGTCGCGTCGCTGGACCTCATCTCGGACGGCCGCGCGCTGTTCGGCGTCGGCGTCGGCTGGAACCGCGAGGAGATGCGCAACCACGGCGCCGACCCGGCGACGCGTGGCGCGCTGATCGACGAGCAGCTGGCCGCGCTCAAGGAGATCTGGACGAAAGACGAGGCCGAGTTCCACGGCGAGCACATCGACCTCGACCCGATCTTCAGCTGGCCGAAGCCGGTGCAGAAGCCGCACGTCCCGATCTACATCGGGGGCGAGAGCGAGGCCGCTCTGAACCGCCTGGCCAAGTACGGTGACGGCTGGCTGCTCCGGGGCTACACGAAGTACCAGGAGGCTCAGCGGGTCCGTCGCTGGCTGGCCGAACAGGGCCGCGAAGACGTCCAGTTCGCGGTCTTCGGCGGGCCGACGACGCCGAAGGTGATCGACGGGTTCCGCGAGGCCGGCGTCGAGCGGTACACGTTCCTGCTGGACACGCTGCCGGAAGCGGAGACGCTGAAGGCGCTCGACGAACTGGCGAAGGTGGCCACCGCCCACCGCTGAGCCGGCGGCTACTTGTCCAGCAGCAGGTGCACCGACAGTTCGAGGCGGTTGGCGACGTCGGCGGCCGAGGCGCGGCGGGTCACCCAGGCCACCAGGTTGGCCATCCAGACGTCCGCGACCACGTGGAAGATGTCGCGGTCGGCCTCGGTCGGCTCGGCGATGCCCATCGCCTTGGCGAACATGTTCTCCATCAGCAGCCCGACCTGCTCGACCTCGGCCGCGGCGGAGGTGTCGGCGAACATGAAGGCCCGCACCATGGCTTCGGTCAGGTGCGGGTCGCGCTGCATCATGCGGGTGTTGCGGCCGAGCACGAACATCAGCCGTTCGGCGGGCGTGTCGCCGGGGATGGCCTGGCGTTCCAGCTTCTCCTGCGCACGCTCGAACTCGCGGGCCAGCCCGGAGACGAGCAGGTGGATCTTCGACGGGAAGTACCGGTACAGCGTGCCGAGGGCGACGTCGGCCTTCTCCGCGACGGCGCGCATCTGCACGGCGTCGTAGCCGCCCTTCGAGGCCAGGGCGAGGGTCGCGTCGATGATCCGGCGGCGGCGGTCACGCTGCGCGGCGGAGCCGAGTTCGTCGGCGCCGATCGCGCTCAGGCCGTTGCCGCGGGCCTTGGTCTTGCCTGGCATCGGCATTCCCCCGTCCTTCGGAACTTGTTCCAGTTCACGACGTAGAATACCTGTCCTGGCGAAACGTTCAACGATCGACCCACTGGCCGAAAAACTATAACACGTTCTACACTCGCGAGTAGCGTCCAGCTATGCGAGGAGGCCTCATGCCGGTCGCGCTCACCGAGGAACAGGCCGCGCTGGCCGAGGCGATCCACGCCTGGTCGGCCGCGCACCACCCGCGAAAGGCGGTGCGGGCGGCGGAAACCGGGTCCGGCGCGGGGATTCCCGCGGGCTTCGCCGACCTCGGCCTGATGGGCGTCGCCCTGCCCGATACCACCGGTGGTGGCGGCAGTGTCGCCGATCTCGCCGCCGGGCTCGCCGCGGCGGCCGAAGAACTCGTTCCAGGACCGGTGCTCGGCACCGCGCTGGGCGGACTCCTGCTGGCGGACGTTCCCGCGGCGAAGGAACTGCTCCCCGCCCTCGCCGAGGGGGAGGCCACGGTCGCGGTCCTGCTGGACGCGCCGTCGCTCGAGGACGGCGTCACCGGACCCGTCCCCGGCGCGCACCCGGGCGCCTGGCTGCTGGTGCCGGCCGACGGCGGCCACGTCCTGCTCGCACCGGGCACGCCGGGGGTGACCGTCGAGCCCCTCGCGCCGTTCGACTTCTCGCGACCGCTGGCGCGCATCCGGTTCTCGGGTGTCCGTGCCGACCTGCTCACCTTGCCGCCGGTCCGGCCGCTGGCCGCGACCCTGGCCGCGGCCGAGGCGGCGGGCGTGGCCCGGCGGTGTCTCACCATCGCCGTCGAATACGCCAAGGTCCGCGAGCAGTTCGGCAAGCCCATCGGCGCGTTCCAGGCGATCAAGCACCTGTGCGCCGAGATGCTCTGCCGGGCCGAAGCCGCCGAAGCGCTGGCCTGGGACGCGGCGCGCGGGCAGGACCCGCTTTCGGTCGCGAGCGCCGCCGTCGTCGCCCTCGACGCGGCCGTCGCCAACGCCAAGGACTGCGTCCAGGTCCTCGGCGGCATCGGGTTCACCTGGGAACACGACGCGCACCTGTACCTGCGCCGGGCGGTGGCCCTGCGGCAGTGGCTCGGTGGCTCGGCGCCGTGGCGGCGGCAGGCGGCGTCGCTGGCTCTCGCCGGGACCGAACGCACGATGGGTGTCGACGTCGGGGACGACCCGGCGTTGCGCGACGAGGTCGAGCGGATCGCCGCGCTGCCCGAGGCTTGGCGGCGTGTCGCGCTGGCCGACGCCGGCCTGCTGACGCCGCACTGGCCGGCGCCGTTCGGCCGCGGCGCCGATGCCGCGGAGCAGCTGCGGATCGACGCCGAGCTGACGGCGGCCGGCGTCCGCCGTCCCGACCTGGTGATCGGCGCGTGGGCGGTGCCGACGATCCTCGAGCACGGCAGCGACGAGCAACGGGCGCGGTTCGCCCGGTCCACCCTGCGGGGCGAGCTCACGTGGTGCCAGCTGTTCAGCGAGCCCGGCGCCGGGTCCGACCTGGCCGCGCTGCGGACGGCGGCCCGGCGCGTCGAGGGCGGCTGGCGGCTGTCCGGGCAGAAGGTGTGGACGTCGCTCGCCCGCGAAGCCGACTGGGGCATCTGCCTGGCCCGCACCGACCCGGACGCGCCCAAGCACAAGGGCATCACGTATTTCCTGGTCGACATGCGCGCCGAGGGCATCACGACGCGGCCGCTGCGGGAGATCACCGGCGAGGCGGTGTTCAACGAGGTGTTCCTCGACGACGTGTTCGTGCCGGACGCCGACGTCGTCGGGGCACCGGGCGCTGGCTGGCGGCTCGCGCGCACGACCTTGGCGAACGAGCGGGTGGCCATCGGGAGCGGGTCGGCGGTCGGGGAGAGCGTGCAGTCGTTGGTGTCCACAGTGGACGCTGCTTCGCTGGGCGAAGTCGCCCTGGACCGGCTCGGCGCGTTGGTGGCCGACGGGGTCGCGGGTTCGGTCCTGGACCTGCGCGCGGCTTTGCGGCGGCTCGGCGGGCAGGACCCGGGCGCGGAGTCGAGCGTGCGGAAGCTGCTCGGGGTCCAGCACCGGCAGGACGTGGCCGAGTTCGCGCTGGAGCTGGCCGGCGCCGGAGCTCTGGCCGCGGACGGCCCGGCCCAGCACGAGTTCCTCGTGACACGCTGCCTGTCGATCGCGGGCGGCACGACCCAGGTCCTGCGGTCCCTGACCGCGGAACGCCTGCTGGGCCTCCCCCGCGGCTGACGCCCCGCCCATCACGCGAGTTACGCGTCCAATCACGCGAGATCCGGGTCTGATCACGCGAGTTACGTTTTCGAGCACGCGAGATCCGGGTCTGAGCACGCGGCTGCGGGCGGCGGACGCGGTGCGAAAGGACCGTTCGTGCCGCCGCGGGCAAAACTGTCGGGGTCGTGTTCTAGCGTTGCGGTCGTGGAGTTCAGCGCAGACACCCAAGCCACGTACCTCCCCGCGGATCCCCCGCGGGACGGGGTACTGGCCTTGTGGGGCGACGACGTGGCCGGCGGGACCACGATCGAGCTCGTGCTGCCCCGCGGCGCCAAGTTCGCGCGGACGAAGGTCGACGCAGAGCTCGTCCCGCTGGAACGCGCGCTGCCCCGCCTGCTGGCGGTGGGGGAGGAGGCCAGCCCGGCCGTCGCGGCCTGGTCGGCCGCCGTCAACGCCGGGGTGAACCTCGTCGCGCGGGGGCGGCTGCGGCCTGCCGCGTCCCCGGCGGGCGCGGCGGCGTGGCGGATCGGCCCGCTCGACGCCGCGGACGAGGAACTGCTGCGGGGTCTGGCCGGTGCCCTGCCGCCGGAGGCGTACGCGCTGCCGTTGACCGGGCTGAAACGCATCCGGCTGCACTCGCCGGACTCCCTGGTGCGCGCGCTCTGGGACGCGACCGCCGATCTGCTGGTGCGCAGCCCGGCGGCGCCCGTCGGGGCCGGTGACCCGGCGTTCGCGGCACGCGAACCGGCGCTGCTGGGTCCGGACGGCGCCGCCTGGCTCGCCGAGCTGGAGGCCCGCGAACCGCGTGGCGTGCAGGTGCTGCTCCGCGTCGAAGGCCGGGGTGACGACTCGTTCGCCGGCGTCCTCGCGGTGCGCAGCATCGCGGAGCCGAGCCTGGTGGTCGAGGCGGCGACGCTGTGGGACGCGCCGGACGCGGTGCTGAACCGGCTCGGCGACCAGGTGGAGACGCAGCTGCTGCTCGGCCTGCGCCGTGGCGCGCGGGCCTGGGCACCGCTGGGCCGGGTGCTGGCGGAGCCCGCGCCGGCGGAGCTGCCGCTGTCGGACGACGAGGTCGTCGACCTCCTCACCGACGGCTCGCGCGAGCTCGGCGGCGCCGGGATCGAGGTGCTGTGGGCGAAGGGCCTGTTCGCCGGCGAGGTGAAGGCGAAGGCGAGCGCGACCCAGGCGCCGGCGAGCGTCGCGGGGCCGGAGTTCGCGCTGCGGAGCCTCCTGGAGTTCCGCTGGCAGCTCAGCCTGGGCGGCGAGCAGCTGACCGAGGCCGAGGTCGCCGCGCTCGCCGAGGCGAAGCGGCCGCTGGTCCGGCTGCGCGGCCAGTGGGTGCGCGTCGACCCGGCGCTGCTCGCCCGGGTACGCGGCCGCACCCGCAAGCTCGACGCCGGCGAGGCCCTGGCCGCCGCGCTCACCGGCGAGCTGGAGCTGGACGGCGAACGTGTGGAGTTCGCCGCGCCACCGGTGCTGGGCGGGCTGGCCGAGCGGATCCGCGACCGGGCGGAGGCTTCGGTCGCGCCGCCGCCGGGGCTGCACGCGACCCTGCGGCCGTACCAGCAGGCCGGGCTCGCCTGGCTGGCGACGATGACCGGGCTCGGCCTCGGTGCGTGCCTGGCCGACGACATGGGCCTGGGCAAGACGATCCAGCTGATCGCCCTCCACCTGCATCGGCACGCACTGGCTGGGGCGGCCCGCTCGCGGCCCGAGCCCGGGGCCGGCCTGCCGGCCGCCGGGGCGGCGCCTCTCTCCGCCGACCGTGCGGCTCCGGTTGCCGACACCGAGCCCACGCGCGCCGGCGGCGGTCCCACCCTGGTGCTCTGCCCGACCTCCCTCCTCGGCAACTGGGAGCGCGAGTTCGCCCGGTTCGCGCCGGACATCCCGGTCCGCCGCTTCCACGGCGGCGGCCGCCACCTCGACGACCTCGCGCCGGACGAGGTCGTGCTCGCCACCTACGGCGTCCTCCGGCGCGACCGCGAAACGCTGTCCGAAGTGGACTGGGGACTCGTCGCGGCGGACGAGGCGCAGCACGTCAAGAACCCGCTGTCCGCCACGGCGAAGGAACTGCGCAAGATCCCCGCGCAAGCCAAGGTCGCCCTCACCGGCACCCCGGTGGAGAACCGGCTCACCGAACTGTGGTCCATTGTGGACTGGACGACACCCGGGCTGCTCGGCCCGCTCGACCGCTTCCGCCGCACGGTGGCGCGGCCGATCGAGCGCGACCGCGACAAGGCCGTCACCGAACGGCTGGCCGCCACCGTGAGGCCGTTCCTGCTGCGGCGCCGCAAGACCGATCCGGACATCGCCCCGGAGCTGCCGCGCAAGACCGAGACCGACCGGTTCGTCCCGCTCACCGCCGAGCAGACCACGCTCTACGAGGCCGTGGTTCGGGAGAACCTCGCCGAGATCCGGGAGACGCGGGGCATCCAGCGGCGTGGGCAGGTGCTGCAGCTGCTGACCGAGCTCAAGCAGATCTGCAACCACCCGGCACAGTTCCTGAAGGAGCCGCACGGCGCGCTCACCGGCCGGTCCGGCAAGCTCGCGGCGTTCGAGGAACTCCTGGACGTGATCCTCGACGAGGGCGACAGCGTGCTCGTGTTCAGCCAGTACGTCCAGCTCTGCCGGTTGCTCGAACGGCGTCTCAAAGAGCGCGGCCTGCCGACGGAGTTGCTCTCGGGCGACAGCTCACCGGCGAAGCGGCAGGACATGGTCGACCGGTTCCAGGCCGGCGAGATCCCGGTGTTCCTGCTTTCGCTGAAGGCGGGCGGGGTCGGGCTCAACCTGACCCGGGCCACCCACGTCATCCACTACGACCGCTGGTGGAACCCGGCGGTGGAGGACCAGGCCACCGACCGCGCTTACCGCATCGGGCAGGACCGGCCGGTCCAGGTCCACCGGCTGATCGCCGAGGGCACCCTCGAGGAGCGGATCGCGCAGGTGCTCGAGAAGAAACGCGGGCTGGCCGAGTCGATCGTCGGCGCGGGGGAGGACTGGATCACCGAACTGTCCGACGACGCGCTCGCCGACCTGGTCCGGCTCGGGAGCGGCTGATGCCCCCGAGGCGGAACTTCGGCACGACGTGGTGGGGCCGCGCCTGGGTCGACGCGCTGGAGCAGCGCGCGAAACTCGACCCGAACCGGCTGCCCCGCGGGCGGACGTACGCGCGCCAGGGCACGGTCAGCGAGCTGCACGTCGGCGCCGGGGCCGTGACCGCCCGGGTGCGCGGCAGCCGGCCGCAGCCCTACAAGGTGTCGATCACGATGCGCACGTTCAGCGACGGCGAGTGGGACACGCTGCTGGGCGTGGTCGGCACGCAGCTCGGGCACGCGGCGGCGCTGCTCGACGGCGAGCTGCCGGGCGCGCTCGCCGAGCAGGCTCGTGAGGCGGGCGCCGACCTGCTGCCGGGGCCGGGCGACCTGCGGCCGCGGTGCTCGTGCCCGGACTCGGCGAACCCGTGCAAGCACGTCGCCGCGGTGTACTACCTGGTCGCCGACGAGGTGGACCGCGACCCGTTCACGCTGTTCCTGCTGCGCGGGCGCCCGCGGGCGGACGTCCTGGCGGAGCTGCGGGCTCGCCGCTCGCCGGCGCGCGGCGAGAAACCGAAGCTGCCGAAGCCCTCGGACGAGGGGCTGTCCGCGCGCGCGGCCTATGCCCGGCGGCCGGGGGCGATCCCGGCGCTGCCACCGCCGCCGCGGGTGGCCGGGCCACCGGCGGTCCTGGACCTCGACCCGCCACCGGCCACGGGCTGGACGGCGGCGGCACTGTCCGTTCTCGCGGCGGACGCGGCCTCGCTCGCTCGCGACCTCCTGGTCGGCGGAGTGACGGCGGCGGAGCTGACGTTCGAGGAAGACCTCGCCCGCCGCGCGGCCGGCCGTTCCGGCGCGGAGATCACCACGCTGGCCACGGCGGCGGGGGTGTCCCCGAAAGACCTGGCTCGCTGGGCGGAGTCCTGGCGCGAAGCCGGCCGGGGCGGCCTGGCGGCGCTGCGGGAGAGCTGGCAGCCGGGACCGGGCCCCCTCTCGGAAGCCCAGGCTGTCCTGGCCGACGCGGGTCTCCCGGGGAAGCCGAAGGTCTGGCGCAACCGCCTCACACAGGGGGAGCTGCAACTGCGCTACGGCCGCGACGCGCGCTGGTACCGCTTCGTGCGCGCGGGGACGGAGTGGCGCCTCGACGGCCCACCTTCGGCAAGCCCGGTGGACCTGGCCTACTGACCAGCGGTCGCCGGCCCGAGCGAATCTCGAGGTGGGAGCCGCGGCCCCGCCCGGCTACCGGTTCTCGGCCTTCCAGGCGTTGTACGTGAAGTCCAGGAACCGCGCCACCCCGCGCACCACGTGCGCACTCCGCACGGACGTGAACACGTCGAACGCGTGCTGAGCCCCCGCCAGCTCCGCGTAGGCCACCGGCTGCCGGGACTTCTCCCTCAGCCGCCCGACGAACTCGCGGGCTTCGCGGACCGGGACCAGCGAATCGTCGCGGCCGTGGATCACGAAGAACGGCGGTGCCTCCGAGGAAATCCGGTCCAACGGCGAGGCCGCGACGTAGTCGTCCAGGTGCTGCACCGGGTCCCGGCCCGGCGCGAACACCCGCCGGGCGATCAGGCTCTCCAGCCGGTACTTGCTCGCCTGCGATCCCGAAGTCGCCGCGAAGTCGTACACGCCGTAGTGCGGCACGCACGCCTGGACGCTCGTGTCCACGTCCTCGAACGATGGCTGCAACGCCGGGTCGTTCTGCGACAACGCCAGCAACGCCGACAGGTGTCCGCCCGCCGATCCGCCCGTCACCGCCACGAAACGCGGGTCGCCGCCGTACGAAGCGATCGAAGAGCGAATCCACGCCAGCGACTGCTTCGCCGCCACGATGTGCGCCGGCCACCGGTGCGCCGGCGACAGCGGGTAGTTGATCGCGACGCACACCCAGCCGCGGCGGGCCAGGTAGCGCATCAGCGGCCTGCCCTGCTCCTCCTTGTTGCCGATCACCCACGCGCCGCCGTGGACCTGCAGCAGTACCGGCGCGCCCGAGACCGGCGTCGAAGGCCGGTACACGTCCAGGAGGAACCGCTTGCCACCCGGCGCGTACGCGATGTTGCGGTCGACGCGGACGTCCGGTGCGCCCATCCGGAACGGCAGGGCCAGCTCGCTCCACGGCAGGCCCAGGTCGGAACGGCCCAGCTCCGACGCGTAGTCCTCGCCCAACGCCGACGTCAGCGCCTTCTCGATCTCGTCGCGGGCGCCGTGCCCGGTGCGGATCAGCGTGGCCAGGCCGGCGGCGGACGCGGCCGCCATCGCCAGACCCGCCTTCGTCGACCGGTCGCCGACGCCGTGGCGGGCCGTGTGGACCAGCGCGTCCGCCGCCGTCAGCGCCAGGAACTGGGGCGCCAGCTCGCCGGTCAGCCAGCCGGCGAAGAACGCCGGAATCGTCGTGGACCGAGCCCTCAGCGGGCGGAGCGCGTTGGCCGTGAGCCCGAGCTGGACCGCGCGGCGGATCAGGAAGTTCGGCTGCACCAGCGCGATGATACCGGCGAGTAGGATGACGCGCCGCTCACCGGAAGTGGCTTGCGCTGCGCTGGTCGGTACTAATCCGACCACAGCCACGGCCGCATGACTTCGTGGGACGGTTACGTGCCGCGCGGAGGGCGGCCTGCTTTTGGCCGGATCAGTACCCTGGGCGCCATGCAGAGACTGAGCGGCCTCGACGCGAGCTTCCTCTACCTCGAGACGTCGTCGCAGGTCCTGCACGTCTGCGGGCTGCTCGTCCTCGACGGCTCGACCGTCCCCGGCGGCTACACCTTCGCGAAACTCGCGGAAAAGCTCGACGAACGGGTCCGGCGGATCCCGGCATTCCGCCGCAAACTGCACAACCCGCTCTGGAACATCGGTCATCCGGTGTGGATCGAGGACGAGGACTTCGACCTCGACCACCACGTGCACCGCATCGGCGTGCCCGCCCCCGGCGACCGCGCCGAGCTGGCCGCGCTGTGCGCGCACATCGCCGGGCAGCAGCTCGACCGCGCGCACCCGCTGTGGCAGCTGTACGTCATCGAAGGCCTGGCCGACGGCCAGATCGCCGTGCTGCTGAAGATGCACCACGCGAGCGTCGACGGCGTGAGCGGCGCCAGCCTGATCACCTACCTGGCCGGCCTGGAACCGGACGGCCCGATGCCGGAGATCGACGAGGGCCGCACCTGGCCGACACCGTCGATGCTGGACCTGGTCCGTGCGAGCGTCGAGAGCGTCGCCAAGCGGCCCGGCGAGGTCGTCCGGCTGCTGCCGGACCTGCTGGGGCTGGTGCCGCGGTGGCTCGGGAAGGCGATGCGCGGCAAGGGGATGCCGGTGCCCTTCACCGCGCCGAGGACGTCGCTGAACGGCACGATCACCGGGCACCGCAGCGTCGCCTTCGCCCAGCTCGACCTCGCCGAGATCAAGAACGTCAAGAACGCCTTCGGGGTCACGGTGAACGACGTCGTGCTCGCGCTCGTCGCCGGCGCGCTGCGGGAGTTCCTCGCCGCGCGCGGTGAACTGCCGCAGGACCCGCTGGTGGCGACCGTCCCGGTGTCGGTGCACGACCGGACCGCGCGCGAGCACGGCAGCAACAAGGTTTCGGCGTTCTTCGCCTCCCTGCCGACGCACCTGGCCGACCCGGCCGCGCGGGTGTTCTTCCTCGCCGAGGCGAACCGCCGGTCGAAGGACCACCACTACGACATCGACGCCGACATGCTGCAGGACTGGGCCCAGTTCTCCGCGGCGACGGCGTTCGGGCTCGCCGTGCGCGCGTACTCCGCGTTGCGCCTGGCGGAGAAGCACCCGGTGGTGCACAACCTGGTCGTCTCGAACGTGCCCGGGCCGCCGATGCCGCTGTACTTCCTCGGTGCGCGGATCACCGGCTTTTACCCGCTCGGCCCGGTTTTCCACGGCGCCGGGCTGAACGTCACCGTGCTGTCCAACGCGGGCAAGGTGCACGTCGGCCTGCTCGGCGCCCGCGAACTGGTCAAGGACCTGTGGCCGCTCGCCGACGCGCTGCCCGACGTCATGGCCGAGCTGGTCAAGGCCGCGGGCTGAGCACCACCACCGGGATCTCCCGCTCGGTCCAGGCCTGGTACTTCGCGAAATCGGCGTACAGCTCGACCAGCCGCGGCCACAGGTCGGCGCGCTCCGAAGGTCCGGCGACCCGCGCCTGGACGGGGACGTCGCGACGGCCCTTGAGGTGGATGCGGGTCTCCGGGTGCGCCAGCAGGTTGAAGTACCACTGCGGGTGCCGGGGCAGGCCACCCTGGGAACCGACGATGACGACGTCGCCGCCGGATTCCAGGTACAGCAGCGGAGTCGTGAACAGCCGGCCCGACTTGCGTCCGCGGTGGTCCAGCAGCAGTGTCGGCACCGGCTTGCGGAACCCGGCCCCGACGCGCCAGGTGCTGCCGACGCGGCCGTTCGTCAGCCGGAACACCGCCACCTGGGCCTTCGCCAGGTACTTCATGGCCTTCGCCGTCACGGGCGAGTCCAGGCCGCCGGGTTTCTGGTCGGGCAGGCTGAACCGTCCCATCGTGAGTTCCTTTCCTCAAAGGGATCCGACCGCGGCGAGCAGGGCGGGCACCCAGCGGCCGGCGGCCAGGACGCAGGCCGCGTGCCCGGCCGCGACCTCGTAGGTCGCCGCGCCGGGGATCCGGCGGGCCAGTGACCGCTGGTGGCCGGGGGCGATGAACCGGTCCCGGGTGGTCACGACGACCGCGGCCGGCAGCCGCAGCGTGTGCAGCCACGGCGTCGAGTCGAACCGGCCGATCTCGTCGACGGCGACCGCGATCTCCCACGGTTTGGTCGACCGGAACTCCCGCAGCCCCCACCGGTGGTCTTCGACGCGTGCGCGCGGTACCGCGATCGGCGCGGCCGGCGGTTTCACGCGCTCGCGCAGCTGCCGCAGGGTCCGGCCGAACACGTCGAGGGCGACCCGCTGGCGCAGCCCGCGGCGGAAGGTGCTCGCGGTCGAGCAGAGCACCAGTCCGGTAACACGTTCTGGTTCGGCGCGGGCGACGAGCTGGGCGACCATGCCGCCCATCGAGTACCCGGCGAGCGCGAACCGCCCGATACCGAGCGCGTCGGCGACCGCGGTGACGTCGGCGGCGCAGTCGGCGAGCCGGAACTCGGGCGAGCGGATGCCCCGGCCGTGCCAGCGCTGGTCGAACACGACGACGCGGTGGTGGCGCGCCAGCAGGTCGAGGGCGGGGTACCAGGTCAGGAGGCCGGTGCAGGCCACCGAATGCAGCAGGAGCAGGGCGGGCGCGTCACGCGGGCCGACGTCGGTGACCACGGTGCGGCCGCGGCCGGGCAGGTCGAGGGGGACCGGGTCGGGTACGCCGGCGGTCGGCGGCACGGTGACCAGCCGCCGCGTCGCCGCCATCCAGCCTCCTCCGGGGGTTGCCGAGCGGGTCCTTTCCGGCTAAGACTAGAACATGTTTCACTATTGCGCCGATCCGGAGGACAGGCGTGGACTTCGCCCTTGACGATACGCAGACCGAGATCGCCGCTCTCGCCGCGAAGGTGCTCGGGTCGCAAGACGACCCCTGGCGCGCCCTCGCGTCTTCGGGCCTCCTCGCCCTGGCCCTGCCCCCGGACCTGGAGGGCGACGGCCTGGGCGTCGCCGAGGTCGCGCAGGTCCTCACCGAGGTCGGCCGCGCCGCCGCGCCGGTCCCCGCCTACGCGGCCCTGGCGCTGGGCGTCCTGCCGGTCGAGTCCCTCGGGACCCCGGCGCAGCGCGCGGAACTCCTGCCGCCGGTCGCCGCGGGGGAGGCGCTGCTCACCGCGGCCCTGCACGAGCCGTCCGCCCCGCTCGTCGGCGAACCGGCCACGACCGCACGGGCGGCCGACGGGAAGTGGCTGCTCAACGGCGTGAAGACCGCCGTCCCGTACGCCGAACAGGCCACCCGGATCCTGACGCCCGTGAGCACTCCGCACGGCACCGCCGTCTACCTGGTCGACCCGCGCGCCGACGGCGTCACGCTGGTCCCCACCCGGAACTCGGCCGGGACGCCCGAGTGCACCGTGCGGCTCGAAGACGTCGCCGTCGAAGAGGCCGACCTCCTGTTCGACCGGGGCGCCGTCGCGGTCCTGCACCGGTTCGCCCTGGCCGGGACCCTCGCGCAGGGCGATGGTCTCCTCGCCGGGGCCCTGGCGCTGACCGTGAAGCACGTCGGCGAGCGGACCCAGTTCGGCCGGCCGCTGGCGACGTTCCAGGCCGTGGCGGGGCAGATCGCCGACGTCTACGTGGCCGCGCGGACCGTGCACCTCGCCGTGACGTCCGCGGTGTGGCGGCTGGCCGCCGGCCTCGACGCGGACGCCGAACTGGACGTCGCCGCCTACTGGTTCGCCGAAGAGGCCCCCAAGGCGCTCGCGACCTGCCACCACCTGCACGGCGGCGTCGGCGTCGACGAAACCTATCCGCTGCACCGGTATTCGTCGGCGGTCAAGGATCTCGGCCGGGCGCTCGGCGGCGCCGCGCACCGGCTCGGCAGGCTCGGCGAACGAGTGGCGGGGTGAGCGGATGCACGTCGAACTGACCGCGGCGCAACGGGAACTGCGCGCCGAGCTGCGCGAGTACTTCTCGGGGCTGATCAGTCCCGAGGAGCGGCGCGCGATGCGCCGCGAACGGCACGGGCCGGTGTTCCGCGAGATCGTCCGGCGGATGGGCCGCGACGGCAGGCTCGGCGTCGGCTGGCCGGTCGAGTACGGCGGGCAGGGGTTCGGCGGGATCGAGCAGCACCTGTTCGTCGACGAGGCCGCCCGCGCCGATGTTCAGCTGCCGTCGGTGACACTGCAGACGGTCGGCCCGACGCTGCAGGAGTTCGGCACGGACGAGCAGAAGTCCTTCTTCCTGCCGAAGATCCTGGCGGGGGAGATCCACTTCGCGATCGGCTACACCGAGCCGGAAGCCGGCACCGACCTGGCGTCCCTGCGGACGACCGCGGTGCGCGACGGCGACGAGTACGTCGTCAACGGGCAGAAGATCTTCACCACCGGCGGGCACGACGCGGACTACATCTGGCTCGCCGTGCGGACGGCGCCCGACGCGCCGAAGCACAAGGGCATCTCGATCCTCGTCGTCGACACGAGCGATCCCGGGTACTCGTGGACGCCGATCATCACCTGCGACGGCGCCCACCACGTCAACGCGACGTACTATTCGGACGTCCGCGTCCCCGCGAACCGCTTGGTGGGCCAGGAAAACGGCGGCTGGCGGCTGATCACCACCCAGCTCAACCACGAGCGCGTGATGCTCGGCCCGGCCGGGCGCATCGGCGGGCTGTACGACCGCGTGCACGCCTGGGCGGCCGCCCACGGCCTGCTGGACCTCGCCGACGTCCGGGCGGTGCTGGCCGACGCGCTCGCCGTGACGCGGGTGAACGAGCTGCTGAACTGGCAGGTCGCGGTGTCCTCGACGGCCGCGCCCGTGGTCGTCGCCGACGCGTCGGCGACGAAGGTGTTCAGCTCCGAGGCCATCCAGCGGATCGGCCGGAACCTGGAGGAAGTCGTCGCGCGTCACGGCGATCTGGCCGATCCGGACACCGCGGAGCTGGCGGAATGGCTGGACATCGCCGCGAAACGCAACATCGTGCTGACCTTCGGCGGCGGGGTCAGCGAAATCCAACGGGAGCTGATCGCGTCGATCGGCCTGGGCCTGCCGAGGGTGCCGCGATGACCATCGAAGAAGCCGCCGCGGAGATCGCCGCCAACGGGGAGTCCTCGCCGCGGCTCGCCCGTGACCCCGTCAACCAGGCCATGGTGAACAACTGGGTCGAGGCGATGGGGGACGCCAACCCGGTCTACACCGACCCCGGGTACGCCGCTTCGAGCGTCCACAAGGGATTGGTCGCGCCGCCCGCGATGGCGCAGGTGTGGACGATGAACGGCCTGCACGGCACCCGGCCGGACGACGACCCGCTCGGCGCGATGATGACCGTGCTCGACGAGGCCGGGTTCACCTCCGTGGTGGCCACGAACTCCGAGCAGACCTACCACCGGTACCTGCGGCCGGGTGAGCACGTGGCGGCGGCGACCCGCCTGGAGAAGGTCGTCGGCCCGAAGAAGACGGCGTTGGGGGAGGGCTGGTTCGTCACCACCCGGACGACCTGGTCCGTCGGGTCCGAAGCGGTCGCGGAGATGATGTTCCGGGTCCTCAAGTTCCGGCCACCGGCCCCGAAACCGCCGCCGGCGCCGGTGCTCCGGCCGGTGATCAGCCGGGACACCGAGTTCTTCTGGGACGGCCTTCGCGAGGGTGAACTGCGGATCCAGCGCTGGGGCGAGACGCTGCGCCACCCGCCCGGCCCGATGCCGCCGGACGGTTCGCTGGACACCAAGCCCGACTACGTCGTGGCCAGTGGCCGGGGGACGGTGTATTCGTACGTCGTGCACCACCACCCGCCGGTGCCGGGCAAGGAGCTCCCGTTCGTCGTGGCCCTGGTCGAACTGGAGGAAGGGGTCCGCGTGATGGCCGAGCTGCTCGAAGCGTCCCCGGACGAAGTCCACATCGGACTGCCGGTGGTCGCCGCGTTCGTCCGCGTCGACGACGAACTGACGCTGCCCGCGTGGAAGGTGGCCCGATGACCGTCGCCGAAGGGACCGAGCTGCCGCCGCTGACGATCGAGGCGACGCCGACGTTCGTCGTCAGCACGGCGCTGGCCACCCGTGACTTCCAGGACGTGCACCACGACCGCGACGCGGCCGTCGAGCGCGGCTCGAAGGACATCTTCCTCAACATCCTCACCGACACCGGCCTCGTGCAGCGGTTCGTCTCGGCGTGGGCGGGGCCGGAGGCGCTGATCCGGTCGATCAAGATCCGGCTCGGCGTGCCGTGCTACGCCTACGACACGCTGACGTTCACCGGCCGGGTGGTCTCCCGCGCGGGGCAGGACGTCGTGGTGTCCGTGTCCGGTGTGGACAGTCTCGGTGAGCACGTCGCCGGCACCGTGGAGGTGACCCTTCCGTGACGCTCTCGGGCAAGGCGGCCATCGCCGGGATCGGCGCGACGGAGTTCTCGAAGGACTCGGGCCGGAGCGAACTGCGGCTGGCGGCCGAATGCGTGTCCCACGCGCTCGCCGACGCGGGACTCTCGCCGTCCGATGTGGACGGTCTGGTGTCGTTCACGATGGACGGCAACGCGGAGATCGCGGTGGCGCGTGAACTGGGGATCCCCGAACTGAAGTTCTTCAGCCGGATCCACTACGGCGGTGGCGCGGCCGCGGCGACCGTGCAGCAGGCCGCGATGGCGGTGGCGACCGGCGTCGCGGACGTCGTCGTCGCCTACCGGGCGTTCAACGAGCGGTCCGGGCACCGCTTCGGGCAGGTGTCGTCCGCGGCCGCGGGCCAGGTCAACTCGTCCGGGGTCGACAACGGCTTCCACTACCCGATGGGCATCGCGACGCCGGCGGCGACGGTCGCCATGGTCGCGCAGCGGTACCTCCACGACTACGGCGCGACGAGCGAGGACTTCGGGCGCGTCGCGGTGATCGACCGCAAGCACGCGGCGACCAACCCGAACGCGTGGTTTCACGGGCGGCCCATCACCCTCGAGGAGCATCAGGCGTCGCGCTGGGTGGCCGAGCCGCTGCACCTGCTCGACTGCTGCCAGGAGAGCGACGGCGGGGTGGCGCTGGTCGTCACCAGCCTCGAACGGGCGCGTGACCTGGCCGCGCGGCCGGCGGTGATCGCGGCGGCGGCGCAGGGGAGCGGGCCGGACCAGTACGTGATGACCAGTTACTACCGCGACGACCTGGCCGCGCTGCCGGAGATGGGCGTCGTGGGACGGCAGCTGTGGGGACAGTCGGGGCTGGGACCGTCCGATGTGGACGTTGCCGTGTTGTACGACCACTTCACGCCGTACGTGCTGATGCAGCTGGAGGAACTGGGTTTCTGCGGCCGCGGCGAGGCGAAGGACTTCATCGCCGACGGCGCGCTGGAGCTCGACGGCAAGTTGCCGCTCAACCCGCACGGCGGCCAGCTCGGCGAGGCGTACATCCACGGGATGAACGGCATCGCGGAGGGTGTCCGCCAGATCCGCGGCACGGCGGCCAACCAGGTGCCGGACGCGGCCCGGGTGCTGGTCACGGCGGGGACGGGCGTGCCGACGAGCGGACTCGTCCTGACGGGTGACTGAGTGTCACCTCATTGACGGCTGGTGCGCGACCGGCGTGGGTGTCACGGTAGAGACATGACCCACGACGGAGAGTGAGGCCGGCTGTGATGGTGGTCGACTGGGCGCTCACGGCGGTGTTCGCGGCGCTGGTGCTGCCGTGCGTGCTGCGCCTGGTCCGCCTCGACTACGCGCGGCTGGGCCACGGAGTGCGCCACGGCGACCTGGCGGAGCTGCTGCTGGTGGTGGCGATGGTGGCGATGGTCTCCCCGGTTGGCGGCCCGATCCCGGCGGCGGGCTGGCAGGCGGTGCTGGCGCTGACGACGGGCTGGTTCGCCGTCGCCTGGTGGCGCGGCCGGTCGTGCTGCGCCCACCACGCCCTGTCGGCGGCGGCGATGTTCTACATGGTGACGGCGATGCCCCACGGCGGAGCGGGCCACGGGCCGTGGCTGAACATGTCCACAATGGACTCGCGGTTGGCGTTGCCGCTGATCGCGGTGGCGGCGGCGGGGTACTTCGTGGTCGACGCCGCGTGGTCCGGAGTGCTGGTGGTGCGAGGCTCGCCGATCGCGGGAGCGGTCTCGGGCTCTGGTTCCGGGCAGGCTTCGCGCGCGGTGTGCCGGGCGGCGATGGGAGCCGGCATGGGCTACCTGCTGCTGGCCTCGGCCCTGTGAGCGCGGCCGGTTCGTACGTCCGCTGCAAGTCCGTGAATGGCACATTGAGGGACTCTAAGTCCCTCAATGTGCCATTCACGGACTTGGGTGAAGCCCGCTACGCGGCGGCCGGGGTAGGCGGGAAGCGGGCAGCCTGGACGTCTTGAATGAGTCATTCAGGACCTCCGGTGCCCTGAATGACTCATTCAGGACCACTGGATCGAGCGCGCAAAGCCCCTTCAGTCCGTGATCCGCCGGACCTCGCCCAAGGCGCTCTCGCCGGCCTCCGGGAGGGAAGCGGCCGGGTGGTCCGCCGTCCAGCGGGTGGCCGCCGCGATGTCGTTCTTCAGCGCCGTGATCAGGTCCTCCGCCGAGGCGTACTTCTCCTGCTGCCGCAGGTGTGTCCCGAGCCACACCACCAGCGTCTCCCCGTACAGGTCACCCGTGAAGTCCAGGAGGTGGGCCTCCAGCAGGCGGTACCCGTCCGCGCCGTAGTACGTCGGGCGCCTGCCCACCGAGATCGCCGCCGGCACGTGCGTGCCGTCCGCCCGGCGGACCCAGCCCGCCCAGACGCCGTCGCCGAGGGAGCCGTCCTGGTCGCGCAGGGCGATGTTGGCCGTGGGAAAGCCCAGCTCGCGGCCCCGCTGGTCGCCCGATTCGACCGCTCCGCGCACCACGAAGTATTCCGGCATCCGTCCTCCCGAGGTTCTGCCTCCTACGGTAGCGGGCGCGCGCCGGCCTGATCAGATCGTGGACAGCACCGTGTCCGCCAGCACCGGCGCGTCGTCCCGTTCGACCGCCGACGTCGTGACCAGCAGCCGGTCCTCCGAGCGCCACACCCGGATCCGCAGCGTCTCGCCCGGGAACACCACGCCGGCGAACTTCGCCGCGAAGGACGCCACCCGGGCCGGGTCGCCGTCCAGGAACTCGTTCACCAGCACCCGCGCCACGATCCCGTACGTGCACAGCCCGTGCAGGATCGGCCGCTCGAACCCGGCCGCACGGGCGAACGCGGGGTCGGCGTGCAGCGGGTTCCGGTCGCCGCACAGCCGGTACAGCAGGGCCTGCTGCGGCAAGGTCGGCGTCTCGAGAACAAGATCAGGCGAACGCGTAGGCCACTCGATCCGGTCCGAAGGCCCCCGCGACCCGCCGAAACCGCCCTCACCACGGGCGAAGATGCTCGACCGGGCCGTCCACAGTGGATCGCCGGCCGACGACGTGACCGCGACCTCCTGGACCACCACCGCCGCCTTGCCCTTGTCGAAGACGTCGGCGATCCGCGACCGGGCCACCGCCTTGCCCTCGGTGGGAATCGGCCGGTGCAGCGTGACTTCCTGCTTGCCGTGCAGCACCTTCGCCAGGTCGATCTCCACCCCGGGGAACGACACCGCCGGCGGGTCGAACACGCGCAGGTTCGCCGCGACCGTCGCGAACGTCGGCAGCACCACGAGGTCCTGTTCGTAGGTGTACCGCGGCTCGTCCGGCCCCGCGCCCAGCGCGAGGTGGTAGAGCAGCACGTCCGACGACGTCCAGGCGAAGCTCACCTCGCCGATCTCGGCGCCGATCGCGACGTCCGGGTTGATGGGCACGCGGGCTCCTATTCGTAGCTGATCGAGACCTCGTCGGTGACCGGCAGGGACTGGCAGGCCAGCACGATGCCGTCGGCGATGTCCTCGGCGTCCAGGACCTCGTTGTGCAGCATCTTCACCTCGCCCGAGACGATCCGGCACGCGCACGCACTGCATTGTCCCTCGCGGCACGAGTACGGCGCGTCCATGCCTTCGTCCAGGAGGCGGTCCAGGAGCTTCCGCCGCCGCGGCCACGCCAACGACCGCGTGTCCCCGTCGAGGGTCACCGTCAGCGACGCCGGTGCCTCATCGGATTCGACCTCGGGCTCCGGCTCACCGGACTCGAAGGGGTTCCCGGTCAGCGACGTGAACTTCTCGACGTGCACCCGTTCCCGCGGCACGCCGAGCTGCCCGAGCGCTTCCCGGACGGCGGCCATGAACGGCGCCGGCCCGCACAGGAACGCCTCGTGCGACGTGTACGCCGAGGCCAGCCCCCGCAGCTGCGCGACGTCCGGCAGCCCCTGGACGCTTTCCAGCCAGTGCACGACGACCAGGCGGTCGCCGTACCGCTTCGCCAGCGACCGCAGCTCGTCGGCGAAGATCACCGAGCGTTCGTCGCGGTTCGCGTAGACCAGGACCACCCGGCCGGAGCCCTCCTCCAGGGCCGTCTTGAGGATCGCCATCACCGGCGTGATGCCGCTGCCGGCGGCGAACAGCAGGAAGTCCTCGTCCACCGACGTGAGGCAGAACACGCCTGCCGGTGCCAGCACGTCGACCTGCATCCCCGGTTTCAAGGACGAGCAGATCCAGCTCGAGCCGTAACCGCCGTCGGTCCGCTTGACCGTCACCTGCACGCGGTTCTCGTGCGGCGCGCTCGAAAGCGAGTAGCACCGCGCCACCGAACCCGTCCGGTCGCTCGGGATCCGCAACGTCAGGAACTGGCCCGCCGTATAGGAAAACGCGTCAGCGTGCTCGTCGGGAATTTCGAACACCACCGACCGCGCGTCCGGTGTCTCGACGACGACGTCGGCGACCGTCAGCGTGTAGAACCGCTCAGCCATCGGCCACCGCCAGCGTGCCCTCGCGCACGGCGTCGGAGATGCTGTCGGCCAGCTTCGGGCACGTGTCGAGCAACGCCGAAGGGCCGTCCACATCCGCGAACACCGGGCAGGTGTCGGCGGGGCGGGACGTCCACTGGATGCTCGTGTGCTGGATGCTGTTCTTCTTCACCAGCACGCACGTGCCGCAGCTGCGGCACTCGTGCGGCCGCAGCCCGCCCGACAGGAACTCCGCCGCATCCGAGAAGGCAGCCCGTTCGGCGGTGGTCACACTTCCGCCTCGGTCTTCTGCCGCGCCAGGTTCTCGGCCACCTCCGCCGCCCAAGCCTCGTTCGCCTTGGAAGTGTCCACTTCGAACTCGAAGCGCTGGGTCATGTCCTCGCTGACGTCGGCGACGTCGACGTAGAACTGCTGGTACCACCGGCGGAGCTGGTAGACCGGACCGTCCTCTTCGCACAGCAGCGGGTTGTCGATCTGCGTCTTGTGCTTCCAGATCTCGACGTCCTGCAGGAACCCGGCCCCGATCCCGCGGGCCAGCTTCGCGGCGATCTTGTCCGCGTGCTCGTCGGAGATGCCCGGCGGCTTGCGCACCTTCATCCCGTACTGCAGCACGAACGACGTCGGCGTGACGGGGTAGTGGCAGTTGATCAGCACGCTCTCGATCTCGTAACCCTGGAACGAGTTCACCAGCTTGTTGATCATGTAGGACGGCCCGAAGTACGACGCTTCCGACCGCAGGAGGTTTTCCTCGCCGCCGTAGTTCGACGCCATGCCCATGTCCGGGCGGCCCTTGGTGTTGAGGTACTGCGTGGCGATGTGGCCTTCGAACACGTTCTTGAAGTACGTCGGGTAGGCGTAGTGGATGTAGAAGAAGTGCGCCATGTCCACGACGTTGTCGATGATCTCCCGGCAGTTGGAGCCGTCGATGAAGATCTCGTCCCAGGTCCAGTTGCTCCACTCGGCGCTGCCGTCGGCTTCGATCCGCGGGATCGCCAGCTCCTCGGGCGGCGGGTTGCCCTCGGGGTCGTGCCACAGGAGCAGCTGCCCGTTGCGCTCCTCCGTCGTCCACGACCGCGTCCGCGCCCGCAGCGGAACCCGCTTGGCGTAGGGGATCGAGACGCACTTGCCCGTGCCGCTCCAGCGCCAGTCGTGGAACGGGCAGGCGACTTCGTCGCCCTTGACCGTGCCCTGGGTGAGGTCGCCGCCCATGTGCCGGCAGTAGCCGTCGAGCACGTGCAGCTCGCCGCGCGAGTCGGCGAACACGACGAGCTTCGTGCCGAACGCCGTGATCGCGTGCGGTTTCCCGTCGCGGAAGTTCCGCGCCAGGCCGAGGCAGTGCCAGCCGCGGGCGTACCGGGTCGGCGGCTCGCCGGCGTAGATGGTGCGTACCGAGTCCTGCGTCATCGCTGCCCTCCCGTGGTCCCTTGATCTTCGTGCGCCAGCCGCGTCGCCGCAAGGTAGCCGAACACCATGGCGGGACCGATGGTCGCGCCCGGCCCGGCGTACGTCCGGCCCATCACGGCCGCGCTGGCGTTGCCCGCGGCGTAGAGCCCGGGCACCACCGAACCGTCTTCGCGCAGTACCTGCGCGTGCTCGTCGGTGCGCAGCCCGCCCTTGGTCCCCAGGTCGCCGGGCACGATCTTCACCGCGTAGAACGGCGCCTTGTCCAGGGGACCGAGGCTGGGGTTGGGTTTGTTGCGCGGGTCGCCGTAGTAGTGGTCGTACTTGCTGACCCCGCGGTGGAAGTCTTCGTCGACGCCCTTGCGTGCGAAGCCGTTGAAGCGCTCGACGGTCGCTTCCAAGGCTTCGGCCGGGACCTCGATCTTCGCGGCCAGCCCGGCCAGTGACGACGACTTCGCCGCGATCCCGGCCTTGAACCAGCGGCCGGGCAGCGGCTGGCGCGGCCCGATGCCGGTGAACATGTACCGGTCCTTGTAGCGCTGGTCGAACACCAGCCAGGTGGGGATGTGCTCGCCCGGCCCGTCGCCGTCGCCGTACATCGCGTGCACGGCCTCGACGTACGGCGCCGACTCGTTGGCGAACCGCTTCCCGTGCGCGTCGACCATGATGCAGCGCGGCCGCGACCGCTCGGCGAGCGCGAACCACGGGCCGCCGGTGAGCGGCAGGGACGGCCCCCACCAGGCGTCGTCCATCAGGTCGAGAGCGGCGCCCAGCTTGAGGCCGGCGGTGATGCCGTCGCCGGTGTTGGCCTCAGCGCCGACGGTCCAGTCGACACCGATCGGCGCGCGCTGGTACTTCTCGCGCATCTCCAGGTTCCGCTCGAAGCCGCCGCTGCCGAGGATCACGCCTCGCCGCGCGTGGATGACGCCGTTTTCGGTGACGACGCCGGTCACGCGGTCGTCGTCGACCCGCAGGTCGGTCAGCGCGGTGTTGAGCCGGACCTCGACGCCGGCCTGGGCGAGCCCGACCCGGAGCCCGGCCGCAAGCGCTTGCCCCATGCTCAGCAGCCGCTGCCCGCGGAGTTTGCCGACGAGCCACTGCCGGCCCAGCGACAGCATCCGGACGGCGCCGCGGGGGTGGCGGGCCAGCAGGCTCAGCCAGCGGTAGTCCGCCTGGGTGATCGGCACGCCCAGCGGGGGAGCGCTGTACGGCGGTTCGAGGTGGGCCAGCTCGGCGCCGAGCAGGTTGCCGTCGAAGGCGACCGGCTCGACGGACCGGCCGCCGCTGCGCCCGCCGGGGGCTTCGGGGTGGTAGTCGCTGTAGTCGCGGACCCAGCGGAACTTCAGCGGCGTGTGGTCGCAGACGAACCGCAGCACTTCGGGGCCGTGCGCGAGGAACGTCTCGCGCCGGACGGCCGGGACGACGTCGCCGACGATCGAGGCCAGGTACTCGCGCGCCCGCTCGGGCGGCTCGTCGATCCCGGCGGCGCGCAGCGCGTGGTTGCCGGGCAGCCAGACGCCGCCGCCGGAGCGGGCGGTCGAGCCGCCGAAGCAGGCTGCTTTCTCGAGGACCACTACGCTCAGGCCATGGTGGGCCGCAGCCAGCGCGGCAGTCATCCCGGCGGCGCCGCTGCCGACCACGACGACGTCGAACTGCTCCGTCATCTCACCTCACCTATAACGTGTTCCACTGACTGAGTAGCCAGTTGAGAGCCGCTTTCGGTCACCATAGACGAGAACGTGTTTCAGTTCTAGGGTAGCGACCATGGACGCACTCGTCGCGGACGTGGTCATCGTGGGGTTCGGGGCGGCCGGCGCCTGTGCTGCTCTCGAGGCGGCCGACGCGGGCGCCGACGTCGTCGTCGTCGAGCGCTTCGCCGGTGGGGGCGCCAGCGCGGTCAGCGGCGGGGTCGTCTACGCCGGCGGCGGAACCCGCCAGCAGCTCGACGCCGGCGTCGATGACTCCGTCGACGCGATGTACGCCTACCTGCGGCTCGAAACCGGTGACGTCGTCTCCGAAGCGACGCTGCGCCGGTTCTGCGAGGGCAGCCGGGAGATGATCACCTGGCTGGAGGACAACGGCGTGCCGTTCGAAGGCAGCCTCTGCCCGTACAAGACGTCGTACCCCAGTGACGACCACTACCTCTACTACTCCGGCAGCGAGTCCGCCGGCGGGTTCCGCGACGCGGCGAAGCCGGCCCCGCGCGGCCACCGCGTCAAGGGCCCCGGGACCTCGGGGAAGATGCTGATGGCCCGGCTCAAGGCGGCCGTGCGCGCCCGCGGCATCCGCGTGCTGACGCAGACGACCGCCCGGACCCTGATCCGCGACGCCGAAGGCCGCGTCACCGGGCTCGTCGTCGACACCCTCGGCGACGCCCCCGCGGGGGTGCGGGCCCAGCACCAGCGCTTCGCCCAGTTTGCGGCGAAGCCCGGGATCTACATCCCGTCGCTGCGCAAGTCGCTGCACCGCCGGGTCGAGCGCTTCGAGCGCGCGCACGGCCGTGAGCTGCGGATTTCCGCGCGGCGCGGGGTCGTGCTCGCCGCGGGCGGGTTCATCGCCGACCGCGAGATGGTGCGCGAGCACGCCCCCGCCTACCGCGGCGGCCTCCCGCTCGGCACGTCCGCCGACAACGGCTCGGGCATCCGGATGGGCGTCGAAGCCGGGGCGGCGACCGGGGAACTGGGCCGGATCTCGGCGTGGCGGTTCGTCACGCCGCCCAGCGCGTTCCTCGGCGGGATCATCGTCGACGCCGACGGGCGGCGGGTCATCGACGAATCCCGCTACGGCGCCGCGGTCGGGGAAAAGCTCATCGAGGACCACGGGAGCAAGGGCTGGCTGCTCGTCGACGCGCCGATCGTGGCCGAGGCGCGCCGGGACGGCCGCAAGCAAAGCCAGTGGTTCCAATGGCTTCAGCTGCGGTACCTGCTGCGCCGCGGCCGGGTCGTCGGCGCGACACTGGGCGAGGTCGCGCGCAAGGCCGGGATCGCCATCGAGGGGCTCAAGGCGAGCGTCGAGGCCTACCACGGCGCCGTGGACCCGATGGGCAAGCCCGCCGAGTTCGCGCGGCGGCTGGAGAACCCGCCGTTCTCGCTCATCGATATTTCGGTGCGGCCGAACCTCGGGTATCCCACGCCGATGCTCACCCTCGGCGGGCTGGTGGTCGACGAGGAGACGGGCGCGGTGCGGAGCACGGCGGGGGAGCCGATCCTCGGGCTGTACGCGGCCGGCCGCACCGCCGTGGGAATCTGTTCCAGGTCGTACGTGAGCGGTCTCTCGCTGGCCGACTGCGTTTTTTCCGGCCGCAGGGCGGGGATCAACAGTGCCCTGGCGCAGGGCGTTCTCGACAAAAACGAGAACGTGTTCTAGTCTCTCAGGAAGTGGAAACGAGAGAGGAACTGCGCATGAGCGAGCAGGTGATCGCCGGGGTCCGGGACCTCCTGCCGGTCCTGCGGGAACGGGCCCAGGACACCGAGGACGCGCGACGCGTCCCCGAGGAGTCCGTCAAGGCCCTGCAGGAGACCGGGTTCTTCAAGCTGCTGCAGCCGAAGCTCCACGGGGGCTTCGAAACCGACCCGGTGAGCTTCTACACCGCGGTCAAGCTGATCGCGAGCGCGTGCGGGTCCACCGGCTGGGTCGCCTCCATCCTCGGCGTCCACCCGTGGCACGTGGCCCTGTTCGACGCGCAGGCGCAGCAGGAGGTCTGGGGCGAAGACCAGGACGTGCGGATTTCCTCGTCGTACGCGCCGATGGGCAAGGCCGAGGTCGTCGAGGGCGGCTACCGCCTTTCGGGCCGGTGGAGCTTCTCCTCCGGCAGCGACCACTGCACGTGGGTGCTGCTCGGGGGACCCGCGTTCAAGGACGGCAAGCCGGTCGACTTCTGCACCTACCTGCTGCCCATCGCCGACTACTCCATTGTGGACGTCTGGGACACGATCGGCCTCCGTGGCACCGGCTCGAACGACATCGTCGTCGAGGACGTCTTCGTGCCGCAGCACCGGGCGCTGAGCTTCATCGCGACGTCGAAGTGCAAGGTGCCGGGCCAGGCCGTCAACCCCGGTCCGCTGTACCGCCTTCCGTACGGTTCGGTGCACCCGACCACGATCACCGCGCCGATCATCGGCATGGCGCAGGGCGCCTACGACGCGCACGTCGAGCACCAGGGCAAGCGCGTCCGGGCCGCGTACGCCGGCGAGCAGTCCAAAGAGGACCCGTTCACCAAGGTGCGGATCGCCGAGGCGGCCAGCGAGATCGACGCCGCCTGGCTGCAGCTGACGCGCAACATCGAGGAGCTGTACGAGCTCGCCAAGCGCGAAGAGCGGCTGCCCGTGGACCTGCGGCTGCGCGTCCGGCGCGACCAGGTGCGCGGCACCGAACGCGCGATCGCCGCGATCGACCGGCTCTTCGAGAACTCCGGCGGCCGCGCGATCCAGCGCGGCACGCCGATCCAGCGCTTCTGGCGCGACGCGCACGCCGGCCGCGTCCACGCGGCCAACGACGCCGAGCGAGCGTACGTCATGTACGGCACCGGTGCCTTCGGGCTCCCCGTCGAGAACGCGATGTACTGATGGCCGCTCCCGAAGGCAAGTACGTCCAGGCCGGTTCGCTGAAGCTGCACTACCACGAGGCCGGCGCCGAGCACGCCGAGACGGTGATCCTGCTGCACGGCGGCGGGCCCGGCGCGTCGGCGTGGAGCAACTTCGGGCGCAACCTGCCGGAGTTCGCCAAGCACTACCGGACAATCGCCGTCGACCAGCCCGGCTTCGGGCGGTCCGACAAGCCGGCCGAGCACCCGCAGTACTTCCGGCACAGCGCCGACGCCGTCGTCGGCCTGATGGACGCCTTGGGGATCGAACGCGCCCACTTCGTCGGGAACTCCCTGGGCGGGGGCGCGGCGGTGCGGCTGGCGCTGAACCACGGCAAGCGTGCCGGGCGGCTGGTGCTGATGGGGCCGGGCGGGCTGAGCGTCAACCTCTTCGCGCCCGATCCGACCGAAGGCGTCAAGAACCTCGGCAAGTTCGGCGCGCACCCCAGCCGCGAGCGGATGGAAGCCTTCCTCCGCATCATGGTCCACGACCAGGCGCTGGTCACCGACGAGCTGATCGACGAACGCTTCGCCGCCGCGAACACCCCGAAGTCCCTGGCCGCGATGCGCGCGATGGGGAAGTCCTTCGCGCAGCCCGGCACCTACGAAGAAGGCATGCTCTGGCGCGAAGCCCACCGCCTCCGCCAGCGCGTGCTCCTGATCTGGGGACGCGAGGACCGCGTCAACCCCCTGGACGGTGCCCTGGTGGCACTCAAGACGATTCCGCGCGCGCAGCTGCACGTGTTCGGCGGTTGCGGGCACTGGGCCCAGCTGGAGAAGTTCGACGAGTTCAACCGGCTGGCCCTCGACTTCCTCGGGAGTTCCTGATGGGCATCCGGTCACTGGGCTACCTCCGCGTCGAAGCCACCGACATGGTGGCCTGGCGCGAGTACGGGCTCAAGGTGCTCGGCATGGTGGAAGGCAGCGGCACCAACCCGGACGCGCTCTACCTGCGGATGGACGACTTCCCCGCGCGGCTGGTCGTCTCGCCCGGGTCCGCGGACCGGCTGGCCGTCACCGGCTGGGAAGCCGCGAACGCCGGCGAGCTGGCCGAAATCCGGTCGCGGTTGGACAGTGCCTCGGTGCCGTACAAGGAAGGCACCCCCGACGAGCTGGCCGACCGCCGCGTCGACGAGCTGATCAGCTTCGACGACCCGTCCGGCAACACCCAGGAGGTGTTCCACGGCGTCGCGTTGCAGCACCGGCGCGTGGTGAGCCCGTACGGCCACAAGTTCGTCACCGGCGAGCAGGGCCTCGGCCACGTCGTCTTGTCCACAAAGGACGACGAGGCGTCGCTGCGGTTCTACCGGGACGTCCTCGGCTTCCGGCTGCGCGACTCGATGCGCCTGCCGCCGCAGATGGTCGGGCGGCCCGCCGACGGACCGCCCGCGTGGCTGCGGTTCTTCGGCTGCAATCCACGCCACCACAGCCTGGCGTTCCTGCCGATGCCGACGCCGAGCGGGATCGTGCACCTGATGGTCGAGGTGGAGAACACCGACGACGTCGGCCTGTGCCTCGACCGCGCGATCCGGCGGAAGGTACCGATGTCGGCCACGCTCGGCCGGCACGTCAACGACCTGATGCTGTCCTTCTACATGAAGACCCCGGGCGGCTTCGACGTCGAGTTCGGCTGCGAAGGCCGCCAGGTCGACGACGACAACTGGATCGCGCGCGAGAGCACCGCGGTTTCGCTGTGGGGCCACGACTTCTCGGTCGGCGCGCGGCCGCCCGGCTCATGACGTCCGTGGCGGTCGACCAGACCGAGTTCCGCAGCGTCCTCGGGCACTTCTGCACGGGCGTCACCGTCGTCACCGGCCGCGACGGCGACACCCTCGCCGGGTTCGCCTGCCAGTCGTTCGCGGCGCTGTCGCTCGACCCGCCGCTGGTGCTGTTCTGCCCGGCCAGGACGTCCCGGACGTGGCCGGTGCTGGCCGCGGCGGGCCGCTTCGCCGTCAACGTGCTGGCCGAAGACCAGCAGGAGGTCAGCGCGGTCTTCGGCGCCCGCGGCGAGGACAAGTTCGCCCGGTTCGCCTGGACGCCCGCGCCGTCGGGCGCACCCCTGCTCGAGGGCGCGCTGACCTGGATCGACTGCTCCTTGGAAGCCGTCCACGAAGCCGGTGACCACTACGTCGTGATCGGCCGGGTGACCGCGCTGGGCGCGCCGTCGGAAGCTCGCCCGCTGCTGTTCCACCGCGGTCAGTACGCGGTCACCGAACCGGTCCGGGACGCGCTCTCGGCCCTGATGCCCTGGCCCCGCCCCGACGACTGGCTGTAACCGCCCCTCGCGCTGGGTTCGCGCGACCGGGTGGTTGTGCACGGGTTCACAGGTGGGCCGCATCCCATTCGCGAGAGAAAGCCGATCTCCGGCGCGCACACTGTTGCCGAGAAGACACCTTCCCGGGAGGAGTGAGTCGCGCATGCGTGGGCCCAGCGGACGGATCGCCCGGTTCGGGCGGCGGGTGCACCCCGGCCGCAACCCCCTGGCCCGGGCGGGCGACCGCGTCGAAGCCCTGCTGCTGCTCCTGGTCGTCGCCGGCGCGCTCCTCGCGATCCCGTTCGCGGCGGCGTTCGGCTCCGAGACGTACGCGGCGCAGACCGCCCGCGCGGCGCAAGAGCGCGCCACCCGCCAACCCGCGACGGCGGTCTCGCTCGCGGCGGCGTCCGGCCAGCCGTACAGCACCGACGGCGCCGGCGCCCCGGCCGCCCAGACGACGGTCCCGGCGGCCTGGTTCGACGCCCGCGGCGCCCGCCACACCGGCGACGTCCTCACCGACCCGGGCAGCCCGGCGGGCACCCGCGTACCGGTGTGGCTGGACTCCCGCGGCGAGCTGGCCGGCGAGCCGCTGTCGGCATCGACCTCGGCGGCGGACGGCGTGTTCGCGGCGATCCTGCTGTGGGTCGCGATCACCGGCGCCCTGGCGGCGTTGTACGGTGCCGGCCGGTTCGTCCTGAGCCGCTTCTACGCGGCGGCCTGGGACCGGGCCTGGGCGCGGGCCCGTCACGACAGCCGCTTCTGAGGCTTCCGTAACGCCGCGACGACGCCGGACGACTCTGTTTACCGTTGCTCTGTCCGTTCGTCTTGGAGGGCGCGGTTGTGTCGAGGCCGGCCACCGAAATCGAGCACCGGGCCAGGCAAGGAATCCTGCTGTTGATCCTGACGGCGTCAGCCCGACCGAGCTCGACGCCGCTGTCGAGCAGCACTTCAAGGCGTGCCGTAAATGGGCCGGCCACTCGCCGAACCATGTTTTCCGGCGGGTTATCCTCAATTCGGGCAATCCTTCGATGATCGATCACCTGCGGCAGGAGCTCGCCGTGGTGGCCCGGGCGCAGGCAGCCAAAAGGCACTACAACATCAGCGTGCTGAACGACATGCCTCAGGATGTGGGGGCCATCAGTATGGGAATATACGACGACGACCAGGTCTTCATCTCTTACGCCAGCGGCCGCGACCGGATGATCGGCATCAGTATTCGCAGCCGCGACGTCGTCCGCGACTGCTTCGAGCACTACTACGACCACCTGTGGGCCAAAGCGACACCGATCCGGAAGTGCCTGGAAGACCCGGTGCCGGAGCCGAGCTGAGCCCTCACTTCCAGCGGAAGTGCACGAACACCCGGCCGAAGTTGTCCTTGTCCTTTTCGACCCGGTGGTACAGCGCCTTGACGTCCTTGCGCTCGAGGAACCGCAGGACGTGCTTCTTCAGCTGGCCGGAGCCCTTGCCCGGGATGATCTCGACGAGCGGCGCCTTCTTCGCGACGGCTTCGTCGATGATCGCGCGCAGGGCCCGGTCGATCTCGCCGCCGCGGTTGTAGACGTCGTGGAGGTCCAGCTTCAGCTTCACACGCTCTCCCGGGCTCGACGACGTGCTTGAACGGTCGGCACGCGTGATGGAAACGCCGGCACCCGTGATCGAAGAGACGACACGAGCACGCCGCGTCGTGTCGTCGCCCTGATCACGCGTGTCGACCTCAGCTTCACAGCGCTTGCCACCAGCCGTCCACCGGGGGCGGCTCGGCCACGTCGACGCGCTCGCCGGGGCGGGGGACCGCCAGCGGGAGGTCGGCCTCCTTCGCCTCGCTCCACACGCGGTCCGCCGGCTCGCCCCACGGGTGCATGGCCAGCTGGAACGTCGCCCAGTGCACCGGGACCAGCAGCTTGGCCCGCACGTCGAGGCCGGCCGCGACGCCCTCCTCCGGGGTCATGTGGATGTCCGGCCACTGCGGGGCGTACGCGCCGATCTGGATCAGGGCCACGTCGAACGGACCGTGCTCCGCGCCGATCGCCGCGAACCCGTCGAAGTACCCCGTGTCGCCGCTGTAGAACACCCGGTGGGACGGGCCCAGCAGCGCCCACGACGTCCACAGCGTGTCGTCGTTCGTGATGCCGCGGCCGGAGAAGTGCTGGGCCGGCGTCGCGACGAACCGGACGCCCGCCACCGTCGCCTCTTCGTGCCAGTCCAGCTCGATGATCCGTTCCGCGGGGACGTGCCAGCGTTCCAGGTGCGCGCCGACCCCGAGCGGCACGAGGAAGGGAGCGGAAGACGAAGCCGTCAGCGCCCGGACGGTCGCCAGGTCCAGGTGGTCGTAGTGGTCGTGCGAGATCACGACGGCGTCGATCCGGCCGAGCCCGGACAGCGGCACCGGGGGCTCGTGCAGCCGCCGCGGTCCGGCGAACGCGGCAGGCGAGACCCGGTCGCTCCACACCGGGTCGAGCAGCACGCGGGCGCCGTCCAGCTCGACGAGCGTGGACGCGTGGCCGTACCAGGTCAGGTAGAGGCCCTCCGCCGCGAGAACCGGCTCCGCCGCGACCAGCGGCACCGCGCGGGCGGGTTTGCGCAGCTCGCGGTGCTCGCCGAAGAACATCTCGCGGAAGATGGTCCGCATCGCCGCCGCGGTCATCGGGTACCGCGGCGCGACGTTGCGGAACACCTTGCCGTCGAACTGCGGCGACGAGCGGACCCGCTCGGCCCGCGCCCCGGCGGCCTTCGCGCCGAACGCCGCCGGCAGGTCCCGCAGGGCCGCGACCGTCTTTTTCATAATCCAGTCTTCCTCATGCCCCGAGTCTACGAACGGTTCCTGAGAGGGGCCCCAGCTTCATGCAGGTGGGTGAGCGCCTGCCGGTAGGACTCGACCAGGCTCGTCTCGAGGTACGGGATGCCCAGCTCGGCGCAGTAGGCCCGGACGATCGGCTGCGCCCGCCGCAGGTGCGGCGACGGCATGCTCGGGAACAGGTGGTGCTCGATCTGGTAGTTGAGGCCGCCGAGGGCGACGTCGGTGACCACACCGCCGCGGACGTTGCGGGACGTGAGCACCTGCTTGCGGAGGAAGCCGAGCTCGGTCCGCCCGGTCAGCGTCGGCATGCCCTTGTGGTTGGGGGCGAAGATCGATCCCATGTAGACACCCCAGAGTCCTTGGTGGACGGCGAAGAACAGCAATGCCATGCCGGGGCTGAGCACCGTGAGCAGCGCGCTGAAGTAGAGGACGAAGTGCGCGGCGAGCAACGCGGCTTCGAGACCGCGGCGGCGCAGCCCCGGCTTGCGGACCGCGCGGATGCCGGACCAGTGCAGGTTCAGGCCCTCGAGGGTGAGCAGCGGGAAGAACAGGAACGCCTGGTACCGCCCGATGAACCGCGGGACGCCCCGGCTGGCGCGGGCCTGGTCCTTCGACCAGACGAGGATGTCCGGGTCGACGTCCGGGTCGAGCTCCTCGTGGTTCGGGTTGGCGTGGTGGCGGGTGTGCTTGTCCATCCACCAGCCGTAGCTCATCCCGACGCCGAGGTTCCCGGCGAGCAGCCCGGCGATTTCGGTGGGCCGCCGTCGCCGGAACACCTGCTTGTGCGCGAGATCGTGGGAGAGCAACGCGATCTGCCCGAACATCACGGCCATGAAGGCCGCGACGGCGAGCTGCCACCACGAGTTCCCCAGCAGCGCGAAGGCAACCCACCCGGCGGCGAACAACCCGGTCACGACGGCGATCCGGGCGGTGTAGTAGCCGGGACGGCGTGCCATCAGCCCGGCGGCGGAGATGCGGTGGCTCAGCCGGGCGAAGTCGCTGCCGACGAGGTTCTCTGTGGTGGTCACGCACCGAGTCTTCCCGTCGGCGGGTCTCCCGGGAAGCCGGTGGGCTCCCGGCACCTTGCGGGGGCCAGCCCTACCGGCCGGGGTGGTATACGCCTGGGTCAGGACCCGATGTACTCCGCGAGGTGCTTGCCGGTCAGCGTCTTCTTCCGCGCCTTCACCAGCTGCGCCGGCGTGCCCTCGAACACGATCCGGCCGCCGTCGTGACCCGGGCCCGGGCCGAGGTCGACGATCCAGTCCGCGTGCGCCATCACGGCCTGGTGGTGCTCGATGACGATCACCGACTTGCCCGAGTCGACCAGCCGGTCCAGCAACCCCAGCAGCTGCTCGACGTCGGCCAGGTGCAGGCCCGCCGTCGGCTCGTCGAGGACGTACACCCCGCCCTTCTCCGCCATCCGGGTCGCCAGCTTGATCCGCTGCCGCTCGCCGCCCGACAGCGTCGTCAGCGGCTGGCCGAGCGTGAGGTAGCCGAGGCCGACGTCGGACAGGTGCGTGAGGATCTTGTGCGCCGCCGGGATGCTCGCGTCCCCGTCGGCGAAGAACGCCTCGGCCTCGGTCACCGGCATCCCGAACACCTCGCTGATGTTCCGGCCGCCGAAGGTGTAGTCCAGCACCTCGGCCGAGAACCGCTTGCCGTCGCACACCTCGCACGGTGTGGCGGTGCTCGCCATGATCCCCAGGTCCGTGTAGACGACGCCGGCGCCGTTGCAGTTGGGGCAGGCGCCCTCGGAGTTGGCGCTGAACAACGCCGGCTTGACGCCGTTGGCCTTGGCGAACGCCTTGCGGATCGGCTCCAGCAGCCCGGTGTAGGTCGCCGGGTTGCTGCGGCGCGAACCGCGGATCCCGGTCTGGTCGATCGCCACCACACCGTCCTGCCCGGCCACCGAGCCGTGGATCAGTGAGCTCTTGCCCGAACCCGCCACCCCGGTCACGACCACGAGCACGCCGAGCGGGATGTCGACGTCGACGTCCTGCAGGTTGTGCGTCGACGCCCCGCGGACCTCCAGGACCCCCGACGCCGAGCGCACCGACTCCTTCAGCGACGCGCGGTCGTCCAGGTGCCGTCCGGTGAGCGTGCCACTGGAACGCAGACCGTCCACAGTGCCCTCGAAGACCACCTCGCCGCCTTCGGACCCCGCCCGCGGGCCGAGGTCGACGACGTGGTCGGCGATGGCGATCGCCTCCGGCTTGTGCTCCACGACCAGCACCGTGTTGCCCTTGTCGCGCAGCTGCAGCAGCAGGTCGTTCATGCGCTGGATGTCGTGCGGGTGCAGGCCGATCGTCGGCTCGTCGAAGACGTAGGTGACGTCGGTCAGCGACGACCCGAGGTGACGGATCATCTTGGTGCGCTGGGCTTCCCCGCCCGAAAGTGTCCCGGAAGGACGGTCGAGCGAGAGGTAGCCGAGCCCGATCTCGACGAACGAGTCGAGAGTGCGCTTCAGCGCGTCGAGCAGCGGCGCGACCGACGGCTCGGACAGCTTCCCCACCCACGCGGCGAGGTCGCTGATCTGCATCGCGCAGGCGTCGGCGATGCTGATCCCGTCGATCTTCGACGAGCGGGCCTCGGCCGTCAGCCGCGTGCCGTCGCAGTCCGGGCAGGTCTGGAACGTCACCGCCCGCTCGACGAACGCGCGGATGTGCGGCTGCATCGAGTCGACGTCCTTGGCCAGGAAGGACTTCTGGATCGCCGGGACGAGCCCCGAGTAGGTCAGGTTGATGCCCTCGACCTTGATCTTGGTCGGTTCCTTGTACACCAGGTCGGCGAACTGCTTCTTGGTGAACTTCTTGATCGGCTTGTCCGGGTCGAAGAAGCCGGAGCCGCGGAAGATGCGGCCGTACCAGCCCTCCATGCTGTAGCCGGGGATGGTGATCGCGCCTTCGTTGAGCGACTTGTTCTCGTCGAAGAGCGCGGTGAGGTCGATGTCGTTGACCTTGCCGCGGCCCTCGCAGCGCGGGCACATGCCGCCGGTGATGCTGAAGCTGCGGCGTTCCTTGATCTGCCGGCCGCCCTTTTCGAGGGTGACCGCGCCCGCGCCGCTGATGGACGCGACGTTGAACGAAAACGCCTGCGGCGAGCCGATGTGCGGCGTCCCGAGCCGGCTGAACAGGATCCGCAGCATCGCGTTGGCGTCGGTGGCGGTGCCGACCGTGGAGTGCGGGTTGGCGCCCATCCGCTCCTGGTCGACGATGATCGCGGTGGTGATCCCGTCGAGGACGTCGACGTCGGGTCTCGCCAGCGTCGGCATGAACCCCTGCACGAAGGTGCTGTAGGTCTCGTTGATCAGCCGCTGCGACTCGGCGGCGATCGTGCTGAACACCAGGGAGCTCTTGCCCGAGCCGGAGACCCCGGTGAACACCGTCAGCCGCCGCTTCGGCAGTTCGACGCTGATGTCCTTGAGGTTGTTCACGCGGGCGCCGTGGACGCGGATCAGGTCGTGGCTGTCGGCGGCGTGCTGTTTGGTCATCGGGCACTCCAGTTTTTCGTTCGGGCCTCGGCGGCTTGCCGGTATTCGTGCGGCGAAAGGCCGTAAGCGTCCCGGAAACGGCGGACGAACAATGCGACAGGCAGATCCACTGTGTTCGCGAGTGTTTCGATGTCCGGCGGCAGCGTGTATTCGCGTTCGATCCGGTCGCGGATGCGGCGGAGCAGCACCAATTCGCGCAGGTGGTTCTGCGCGGCGACCTTCAGGCTCAGGCACATGTCGGTTCCCTTTCCGGTGTGCGGCCGAGCACCGCCCGATCGCTTTTCGGGGGTTCCGGGTGGCGGAGCCCCCGGCCCGGGGCGGAGCCCCGGATGACACAGGCCGCGATCGGGAGCAGCAGGAGGGTCAGCACGCCGGACAGCACGAGGCCGCCCGTGCTGCCGGCCAGTTCGATCAGCGGACCACCCAGTGCCAGGCCCAGCGGTGCGGCCACGGTCGCGCCGGTCGTCCAGAGCGTGACGACCGGCTGCTGTTCGCCGGGTGCCAGCCCGGCTTGGAGGAAGCTGTAGGCGACCGGGGTGAACGGCGCGTACACCAGTCCGCCCAAGCCGAAGACGAGCAGCGCCACGGTCAGGTCGCCGGTGAGGGCGAGGCCGATCGGGCACAGCGCCCACAGGCCGATGATCGCGACCAGCAGCGGGCGCTGCGGCAGGTTCCGCAGCCGGCCGACGAGCGCGGCGCCGAGGAACGCGCCGGCCCCGAGCGCGCCCCAGAGCCACCCCAGCCCGGACGCGCCGGCGTGCAGCGTTCCGGTCACGTACAGCGGGAGCGCCACCTCGATGGGCATGTAGAGGAAGTTGAAGAAGAACTCCACCACCAGCAGCCGCGCGGCCACCGGACGGCGGCGCAGGATCCGCCAGCCCGAGCCTTCGGGCCGCTCCGGAGGCTCGGCGGGCTGGGGGACGCACGCGAGGGTGGCGGCCAGCAGGATCAGCGCTCCGCCCGCGTCGACGAAGAGCGCGAAGCCCGCGCCGGCGGTGGCCACGACGACCCCGCCCAGCACCGGACCGGCGATGTAGAGCGCGAACGTCGTGTTCAGCCCCAGCAGGCCGTTGACCGAGAACCGCCCGGCCTCGCCCGCGGCCGACGTCGCCAGCAGGCGGCGGCTGCTCGACCCGGCCAGCCGGAACGTCGCGCCGAAGAGGAGACCGGCGACCAGCACCGGCAGCGTGAGCAGGCCGGCGACGGCCAGGACGCCGAGGGTGGCGAAGGTCAGCGACCGCAGCACGCAGTCGGCGACCAGCAGCGTGCGCGGCGGCACCCGCACCCGGCCGAGGCCGATGGCCAGGGCCAGCAGGGTGGACAGGACGAACGGCGCGGCCTCGACGAGCCCGATGGCGATCGCCTTCGGCACGCCGCCGTGGAGGGAGAGCGTCTGCACGGGCATGGCGACCAGGAGCATGCCGGTGCCGACGTTGGCCAGGAGATCCCCCAGCAGGAGTCCGGCGATCCGCCGGTCGCGCAGCACCTCCCGGTAGCCGTGCGCCGCGGCGGCGGTCGTGGTCAGCGCAGTTCCTGGATGCGCAGGAGGTTGCCCGCCGGGTCGCGGAACGAGCAGTCGCGGATCCCGTAGGGCTGCTCGACCGGCTCCTGGACGACTTCGGCGCTGCCTGCCTCGAGCTTGGCGAAGAGGGCGTCGAGGTCCCTGGTGGCCAGGTTGACCGAGGCGTAGGTGCCCTTGGCCATCATCTCGGCGATCATGCGGCGCTCGTCGTCGGTCAGGCCCGGCGTCGCGGCCACCGGCGACAGCACGATCGAGGTGTCCGGCTGGTTCGGCGGCCCCACCGTGATCCACTGCATGTCGCCGTACTTGACGTTCTGGCGGACCTCGAAGCCGAGGAGGTCGCGGTAGAAGGCGAGCGAGGCTTCCGGGTCCGTGTGCGGGAGGAAGCTGGAGTGAATGGTGACGTCCATGCTGGTCACCCTAGGTGGCCGCCGAGGGCCGCGCTTCTCGATTCCTGATCGGTCTGGTGACCTGCTTGGCGACGCACGGCGGCATCCCGACGGTGGCCTCGGCCTGCTGCTCGCGGTAGACGCTCGGGGGCGTGCCGACCAGCTCGGCGAACCGCGTGCTGAAGGTGCCCAGCGACGAAAAGCCGACGGTGAAGCAGACTTCGGTGACGCTCAGTTCGCCCTTGCGCAGCAGCGCCATCGCCCGTTCGATCCGCCGCGTCATCAGGTACGAATACGGTGACTCTCCGTACGCTCGCCGGAACTGCCGGCTGAGGTGCCCGGCCGACATGTTTACGCCGCGGGCCAGCGCCTCGACGTCGAGGGGCTGGGCGTACTCCCGGTCGATCCGGTCCCGGACCCGGCGCAGCAGCGCGAGGTCGCGCAGGTACTGCGCCGTGGCGGCGGTGCTGGTCACCCCTGAATCCTGCCATAGGGGGACGGGCCCGGGATGTCATGAACGACTCTTTCATGACTCCCGACGACATGAACGACTCTTTCATGACATCCGGCGGCGGGATCGTCCACAAGCGACATGCGAGGCTGAGGCCGTCCCGGGAGTTCCCGTTCCCCCGGGACGGCCGTGCACCGGTGCAATGGACCGTGAAGCCTTTCCGGCGGCATACCCTTCCGCCGCAGGGCCGCCACGGCCCGTTCGACCCCGGGCCCCGCCCGGTGTGCCGGAAGAAGGTCATCCCGGGGGCGTCGGGTTCCCTCGGGATGACCTTCTCCTGGCCCGCCGGGCGCTCGATCCGGTTACGGACGCGAGGCGGGCAGGGGGACGTTGGGGGCCGGCCACCACACCACCCAGCCGCGGAGGGGGTGTGGTGGCCGGCAAGGGACGGAGGCCGCCGCGCGCAGCCCCGTCCCGGCTTCTCTACCTCCCCATGGGGATGGCCATCGTCGGCAGCGCGCCCGCGGGCAGCGACTGCGCCTGCAGCGCCGTCGTGGGCGGGGACTGGGCCGGGAAGGCCGTGGTGGGGATGTCGTTGGCGAACTCGCTCTCGAACTCGCGCTCGAAGGCCTGCGCGTCGAAGCCGCTCTCGAACTCCGGCGGGACCTCGGCCGCCAGCGCGGCGAGCGCCGGTTCGACCACCGGGACCTGCGGGACCTCCGCGGCGGGCGCGGGCTCCGGCTCGGGCACGTAGTCGGGCGCGGGCAGCCGCCGGTTGAGCTCGGCCATCCAGTCGAGCATCGCCCGTGGCTTGTCCCAGCAGGAGATGCCGACGAGCTGCCCGTCGCGGACGAACCCGGTGATGCCGTCGGCCAGTGTCACCGTGTCCTCGGCCAGCGACGGCATCCCGCACATCTGCAGCCGGGTGTCGTACAGCGTCGACCAGGCGCGGGGGAGCGGGGTGAACGGCACGGCGCTCGATTGGCCCATCAGCAGGTTGTCCGCCGCGTGCCGGGCCGACTCGACGGCGTTGATCCAGTGCTCGACCCGCCGCGGGGTCTCGTCGAAGCGCAGGTTCGGCCAGCGCGCGATGTCGCCGGCGATGACGACGTCGGAGGCGCCCTCGGCGAACAGCTTCGAGTCGCAGAGGACGCCGTCGCTGATGTCGAGGCCGGAGCCGCGCATCCAGTCGACCGACGGGACGCTGCCGATGGCGAGCACGACGACGGCGGCGACCAGCAGCTGGTTGTTCGTCAGGTGCAGCCCGACGGTGTCCTTCGTGCTGATCCAGTGCCGGACTTCGCTCCGCATCGCCAAGTTCGCGCGGTGCTCGTGGTGTGCCTCGACGATGCCGCTGGAGACGCGGTCGCCGAAGCGGTGCAGCGGCGCCTTCGCGTGCCCGATCAGGGTGACGTCCCGGCCGATGTGCCGCATGCTCGCGGCGAACTCGTTGCCGATCAGGCCGGCGCCGATCACGACGGCCGGCTTCTTGCTGGCGTTGAGGCAGCGCCGCACCGCCATCGAGTCCTCGACCGTGCGCAGGATCCGCACGCGCGGGTCGTGCCGCGGCGCCCCGGGCAGATGCCGCGGGTAGACGCCGGTTGCGGCGATCAGGCCGTCGTACCAGAGGGACTCGCCGCCGGGCAGGTGCACGACCCGCTCGGTGGTGTCCAGGTGGGTGACCCGCGCGCCGAGCCGCCAGTGCACGTCGAGGTCCGGAAGGTAGTGCGAAAGGCCCACGTCACTGGGCCGTTCGGTGCCCATCACCAGCGCCTTGGAGACCATCGGGCGGTGATACGGCCGCCGCGCCTCGTCGCCGATGAGCACGATCTCGCCGTCGAACTTCTGTTCCCGCAGGCGTTCCGCGGCACGCAGCCCGGCGACGCCCGCACCGACGATGACGATCCGGTCGCCGTCAGCCATCGAGGTCCCCTCTCATCACGACCGCCTGCATCGGGCAGCAGCGAGCGGCCATCTTCGCCTGTTCCAAGGTGTCTTCGTCCAGCAGCCGCTTGATGAAGCGCAAGCGGCCGTCCTGGCCGAGGTCGAACACGTCCGGCGCCTCCATGGCGCAGATGCCGTAGAGCTCGCACCGGTCGTTGTCGACGCTGATCCGGGGCCCGCCACCGGGCAAACGGAGCGGCATGTCAAGCCACCTGCTCTTCCACGAGTCCGATGCGTTCGAGGGTCCGGGCCGGCATGAACCGCAGCATCGACACCGTCACGGCCGGGACGAGCAGCGTGATGCCGCCCAGCCAGGTGACCGAGAGGTGGCCGTTGGCGATGGCGCCGAACCAGGAGTGGAGCGCGATGAGCGCCACCGCCGGGTACGCGCAGCGGTGCAGCCACAGCCAGCGCCGATAGGACGTGAAGCGCTGCAGGCCGGCGGTGAGGAAGATGGCGAACATGACCTCGAAGCCGACGATGCCCGCGATGTGGCGCGACTCCTGCCCGGAGCTGAACGGGATGAACATGTAGGCGAAGCTGTAGGGCTGAACGGTCAGATAGGTGAAGCCCAGTGCGTGGACGGCGCCGAAGATGATCGTCGCGGTGGCCAGCACCATGTGGGTGCTGCGCAGGGCCTTCCGGCCGGTGACGGAGCGGATCCAGCCGGTCGCGGTGAGCACGCCCCAGGTGAGCGTCAGCATCGTCGCCGCGTAGGACGTCCGGGCGGCGAAGGCGGCGAGGCCGCGGGCTGCCGGGTCCGTCTTCGGCTGGAACTGCTGGGTCAGGAAGATCGTCGCGTCGTGCCAGGTCTCAACCACGGCCACCCCCCGCTCTCGCGGTGGCCGGCCGAGCGGCTGCCCTGGCGCGGCCGCGGTTGCTCTTGACCTGGCGCAGCACGTAGAACAGACCGCCGCCGAGCAGGAGGAACAGCGCCGCCACCACAGCGATCTGGGACGTGTCGAGACCGAGCGGTTGACCGACGGGCGCCGCGGTGGTGGAGACGGCCGGAGCGGGCAGTGCGGTGTAGTCGACCATCCCGGTGCTCTCGAGCATCGTCATGTGCCGCATCACGGCCTGGTTGCCGACGGTCGCGAAGGCCCGCACGTCGTCGTTGCGGGTACCGGCCCGCAGCTGCGCGAGAACGGCGAACACCTGGCCGTGCGCCGCGCGCAGCCGGTTGGCGAAGACGCGGTCGAACGCCGGCCCGGGGGCCGCGGCCATCTCCTCGGCGAGCCAGCCGCGCTGTTCCTCGGAGGGCTGGTCGGGGACCGGCGAGTTCAGCTTCTGCGAGAGCGCGCGGGTCGCCACGTCGAGGCGGCCGTGGTCCATCATGATCGCGAAGCCGACCTTCTGGACGAGCGGGCTGCCCTTCTCCATGGCCATCATGCCGGAGGGCATTTCCCACAGGCCGGCTTGGCGGACCTTGGTCAGCAGCACCGCGTCGGTGTCCGACACCGAGGTGGTCTGGGCCGTCGAGGTCGAACCCGGCGCGAGCAGGGCCAGCACCGCGGCCAGCACGAACAGGATCCGGACCAGTGGCCGGGAGCGCTCGAGCGCCGACGGCGGATCGAAGTCCAGCCCGGCGATCTCAGAGGCCGAAAGCATTTTGCCTCCACTCGTCCTGAGTCAACGTGATCTTCTTGCCGTCCGGCGCGATCGGGTACCACGCCTCGTCGGCGCCCTGGCCGGACGTGTCGGCCGGTTCGCTGTCGCCGGCGAAGTGGTACAGCGGCCAGCCGGCGAGGGTGAGCTGCTGGATGCCGTCGTCGCGGGTGATCTGGCCGATCAGCGACTGGTCGACGTCGATCGGCGCCAGGTTGCCGCCGGCCTTGACGGGGATCCACTTGGCGGCGCACGCACCGACGCAGTTCGACCGGGACGGGTTGGTCGTGTCCCGGTCGTAGCGGTAGATCGTGTAGCCGGTCCCGTCGACGAGCAGGAGGCCGAGATCGAACGTCTTCGCGGCCCTGAGTTGGCTCTTCGCCGGGTTGTTCGGGTCGGCGGTGATGGATTGGGGCATCGGCAGGACGACCTGGCCCTGCTGTTGCTGCATGCCGGGCATCTGCATACCGGCGCCACCGGCGGCGTATCCGCCACCCGGGGTGGTGGCCGCGCCGGCGGTACAGGCGGTGAGCAAGGCGAGTGCGGTGAGGCACACGGCGGCGGGGACCACCGGTCGGGGAATGCGAATCACTGCTCCTCCGTGGGCATGACTACGCGCTGTTGCCGGGGGTGCAACGGAAAAGCGCGCGAAGGATCCACTGTGGACAGCTGGTCCGGGGGTGGATGCGGAGCGTTGCGGGGGACAACGCGTTGTCGGGGGTCTTCGGTAGGGGATACGGACACGGTCCGGAAACGGTTCAAAAAAGTTTTGCCCCCGGTTTGCCGGCCAGAAGGACTGGACTCCTGGCCTCCGGCACACCAGGATGTCCCGCGTGGGACGGCACACTCGAGCGCTGAGATCCGTCGAAGATCAGGAAGCCGTCGTCGAGACCAGCGACGGCCACGACGATCTGGCGAAGGCGCTCTACCAGGAGTTCGGCGGGTCCCTCATGGCGTTCGCACTGCGGCTGACCGGCCACGACCGGCAGTGGGCCGAGGACGTCGTGCAGGAGACCCTGATCAAGGCGTGGCGGAACGCCGACAAGCTCGACCGCCAGCCGGAGATGCTGCGTGCCTGGTTGTTCACGGTCGCCCGGCGTACCGTGATCGACGGCTGGCGCAGCCGCAGCGCCCGGCCCCAGGAGATCGAGGAGATCGAATCCGACGCGATCGCGGTGTCCGACGAATCGGACCGGACGCTCGCCGCGATGATCGTTTACGAGGCGTTGCAGGGCCTTTCGCCCGAGCAACGGGAGGCCATCCAGCAGACCTACCTGCGCGATCGGACCGTGAACGAGGTCGCGGCGACCCTCGGCGTGCCTCCTGGCACCGTCAAATCCCGCATCCACCACGCCGTCCGCGCGCTGCGCCGGGCCCTGCGCGAGCGGGGGTGAACTGAGCGTGGCCGGTTCTGCACACACCGATGTCGCCGCCTACGTGCTGGGCGTGCTCAGCGAGGCCGAGAACGCCCAGTTCGAAGCCCACCTGATGAACTGCCCGCACTGCCAGCTCGACCTGATCGAGCTCTACCAGCTGCCGGACGTCCTCGACCTGGTCAAACGCAGCTGGCCGGAGCCCCCGATGCCCGCGCCCAGCCCGCGCACCCTTTCGCCGGGCCCCCGGGTGCTGCGCGGCCTCATGGAAGAGGCCGCCGTCAAGCGCCGCCGCCGCAAGCGGGTCGGCCTCCTCGCCGGGGCCGCGGCCGCGGCGGCCGTGATCGCCGGCCCGCTGGTGACCCTCGCGGTCCGGCCGGCCGACGCCGTCCCGCCCGCCGCCCTCGCCTCGCCGAGTGGCAAGCAGCCGCCACCGGTGTCGAGCGTCCCGGCGACGTCCACCGCGCCGCCGTCCGCCGGCGCCCCGGCGCAGCCCGGTGGCGGCCAGACCTACGGCCGCGGCAGCGGCGGGTCGGCCGTCAGCGCCGTGGTCACCGTCTCCCCGGTGGAGTGGGGCAGCCGGGTCGACCTCGAGCTGCGTGGGATCGTCGGACCGGTGAAGTGTCAGCTGGTCGCCGTTTCGACGGCGGGCGACGAACGCGTGGTCTCCAGCTGGGCGGTGCCGCCCAAGGGGTTCGGCATCCCCGGCTCGCCGGAACCGTTGCGGCTGCAGGGTTCCATCTCCCTGGCGATGGACCAGATCGGCCGGTTCGAGGTCCGCGGTGACGACGGCTCCGTGCTCGTCGTCGTGCAGCGCTGAATCTCTTTCTTTCGCGAAAACGCCGTGACCTGGGTGAATGCTGCCCGGTTGCTTCCCGGAAGATAACGAACAGATAACGGGCCGGTCGCTTTTGAACCTCAGGGCACCAGCGTCCGTATCCCCCAATGCATCCCCCGATGCACCCCGACGCGCCGGAACCGGCGCACCGGGCAGCACCGCCGGAACGCCCGGCGGGAGGCCCCGGTGTGGACATCCCCGTAGGTTCCGCGCAATTTCGAACTCCATTGTCGGTTGTTCTTGCCCGGGCTGCCGCGCCGTACGGCGCGCGCCCGGAATAACGAACGAGGTGAACTAGTCTATGGCCCGGAATTCTCGGCCCCCCGTGACGGGCAAGCACCGCGTTGCCCGCCGAACCAAGATCGCGATGGGTGCGATCGGCTTGGCGATCGCCGTCGGCGGACTCGCTGTCGCGGTGACCGCGGGCCGCACGGGCGAGGCCAGTGCGGACCCCGCGGACCCGTCGTTCTTTATCGACATCAACAAGGTTCCGGCCGGCAACAACGTCAACGCGGCCTTGAAGAAGAAGGGTGCGCAAGGGTCCTTCACCGTCAACTGTGGAACGAACGCCGACGGTGGGCACCAGAACCCCGACAACTTCATCGCCCAGCCGGGAATCAAGAACGGTGCCCAGCACCTGCACGACTACGTCGGCAACTTGACGACCGACGCCGACTCGAGCCTGAAGAGCCTGCTCGCCGGCGGCACCACCTGCAAGAACGGTGACAAGTCCGCCTACTTCTGGCCCGTCATCCGCATCGATCGCGGGGACAAGGAAGCGGCGCAGCAGAAGAACCAGAAGGCCCAGCAGCAGCAGAAGGGCAAGACGGGCGACGTCCAGCAGGACAAGAGCGCCCAGGACGCCAAGGACTTGCAGGACCAGCGCAACAACCAGGGCCAGGGTGGCGGCGGCCGCTCGGGCAAGAGCGCGAAGCAGCAGCAGGGCGATCAGAACCAGAACCAGCAGAACCAGCAGAACCAGCAGGGTCAGAACAAGAACCAGCAGCAGAACCAGAACCAGCAGCAGAACCAGCAGGGCCAGAACAAGAACCAGCAGCAGAACCAGCAGAACCAGCAAGGTCAGAACAAGAACCAGCAGCAGAACAACCAGCAGGACAAGAACAACCAGCAGAACCAGAACCAGAACCAGGCCAACCAGAACCAGGCCAACCAGAACCAGGCCAACCAGAACCAGGCTCAGCAGCAGGAAGAGCTCGGCGGCATCGAGGGTGCGAACAAGGAGGTCGGCGACAACGACGGCACGATCATCGAGCCGGAGTCGGCGACGCTGAAGTTCATCGGCGGTGGCGCGCAGAACGTCGTCGCGATGCCGCTCGGCCTGAAGATCCTCTACGGTGACGCCAAGCAGAGCACCAACGGCCCGAAGAACGCCCGGCCCAGCTGGACCTGCACCGGGTTCGAGGACCGCCTGACCGACCTCTACCCGATCTGCCCGGCGGGCAGCAAGGTGGAGCGGATCCACGCCTTCCCGAACTGCTGGGACGGCAAGAACACCGACAGCACGGACCACCGCAGCCACATCGTGTTCGCCGACAAGCAGGGCAAGTGCCCCCAGGGGTTCAAGAACGTGCCGCAGCTGGAGGTCACTCTGGTGTACAACGTCCCGCAGGACGTCCAGCAGAACGGCGAGTACAAAGTGGACGCGTTCGCCCAGGAGAAGCACAACCCGCGTTCCGACCACGACGACTTCGCGAACGTGATGAGCAACCAGATCATGGGTCGCCTGGTCAACTGCGTCAACTCCGGCAAGGCCTGCGCGGAATAACCGTCACCACGGCACCACACCACCCGGCCACCTGAAACCCAGGAAGGAGAACTCCGATGAACCGCGCTCGCCCGGTCGCTGCCCTGTCGCTCGCCCTCGCCGCTCTCGCGCTGGTCGCGGCCTGCGGGACCAACCCGTACGCCACGTCCAGTACGGTGCTGGCGCTCGGCGCGCAGCAGCAACCGGCGAGCGCGGTTCCGGCGGGTTCGGTCGGTTCGGTGGCAGGCCAGGCCCAGCTGACCGTGTCCACTGTGGAAGGTCTGGGCGCGGTACTGGCCGACGCCGGGGGACACACGCTTTACCGCTACGCGAAAGACACGGCCAACCCGCCCACGTCCGCCTGCGCCGGTGCCTGCGCGGAAACCTGGCCACCGCTGCTGTCCGACGTCCCGGTGACGGCGGCAGGGGTCGACAGCCGGCTCGTCGGCTCGGTCGTCCGGCCCGACGGCCGCAAGCAGGTGACCGTCGCCGGCTGGCCGGTCTACACCTACGCCAAGGACACCGGCCCGGGTGTCGCGCTCGGCCGGAACGTCAGCGCGGACTGGGCGGCGATCACGCCGACGGGGAAGAAGGCGGCCGGGGACCCGGCCACGGACCCGGCCGCCGCCACCCCCGGTGTCAGCCCCACCGTCGGCACCACGGACATCGGCGGGCTCGGCTCCGTGCTCACGGACTCGGCCGGCCGCACGCTCTACCTGTTCACCAAGGACGGCCGGGGTTCCGGAAAGTCCACCTGCGACGGAGCCTGCGCGCAGAAGTGGCCACCGGTGCCCGCCGACGGCCGGATCATCGCCGCCGGCGGCATCGACGCCGGCCTGCTCGGGCGCATCCGCCGGGCGGACGGCAGCAGCCAGCTGACCGTCGGCGGCTGGCCCGCCTACACCTACGCCCAGGACGGCGCGCCCGGCGAGGCGAACGGTCACGGCGCGGGGAACACCTGGTACGCCGTGGAACCCAACGGCTGCAAGGTCGACCCGGCGCGCCGGCCCGACGCCCGGCAAGCGATCACGGCGTCTTCGGCCACCAGCGGGTACTGACCCGCTCCACGAACCCCGGCCCGGCGGACACTTCCCTCCACCTCACCCCCCCCAGTCCGCCGGGCCGGTTGCACCACCCCGAGAAAAACGCGGGACGTCCCGTCCCGCTCCCGATCCCCGGTCCGGTGGACGCTTCCCTCCACCTCACCCCCCCCAGTCCACCGGGCCGGGATTTCCCCACCCCGATCCGGCCGGCCCCGGCCGGGTCAGCGAAGGAGGAAACCGGCGGGAGCCCTCCCGCTCGCGAGTTCCGGCCCGGTGGACGTCTTCCCTCCACCTCACCCCCCCCACGTCCACCGCGCCGGAACTCCTCCCCCCCCCAAACTTCCACCCCCGAGTCGACCCTCCAATCACGCGAGATGGCTCTTCAATCACGCGAGATGCCCCTCCAGACACGCGAGTTCCGTGTCCGATCACGTGAGATCGGTCTTCAATCACGCGAGTCACGTCCCGGATCACGTGAGATCCGCCCCGAATCCCCGCCCGGCGCCCGCCCCTCGGTCACCGGGCCGGATTCCGCTCCACTCCCCGGAACCCCGGCCTGGGGGATGCTTCCCTCCACCTCACCCCCCTCATCCCCCGGTCCGGTGAACGCTGCGGTCCCCGTGCCCAGGCACGGGGACCGCGGCCCAGAAGTCCAGCGGCACCCGCCCGGCGTCCCGGCCCGCGGAGTCGAGCAGACGGCCCATCAGCTTGACGGTCCGCAGCGTCACCGCCCGGCCGGTGATCTCCAGCCACGGCAGCTTCGCCGCCAGCACCGCCTCGAGCGAAAGAGCGTCCTGCTGCGAAGGCAGCCACACCACCAGCATCAGGTTCGCCGCCCCGGACAGTGCCGCGCTGTGATCCGAACGGCGTATTGCTGACGCTGTCGAAGGACGCCTTGCCCCGGCTGGGTGACAGGAATTGCCGTGGTCGCCGCGACGGTCCCGGCGGCCGGCATCCTGATCGGCGTCTCGTCGCTGGTGGCGCGCGACATCGCCCGCGTCCGCAGCGGCCGGCGGCAGTTCTGGATCAACCACGGCACGGTTGTGCTCGCGAGTACGCTGGCCCTCGTGCTCGGCATCTTCCGGCCGGATCTGCCGGCCAACCTGCTGGTGCTCACCTGTTCGGGGTCGGTCCAGCCGGCCCCGGCCACCCTGCTGGGGTTCCCGCGGCGCGTGCCGGTCGGCAAAGGCCCGGTGCCGGCCGGGATGGTCGCCGGCGAGCTCGTGGCCGGCTTGCTGACCTTTGTGGACACTCACCTGGCCGGCACGGTCAACGTGGGCCTGCTCAGGCGGGGCGCGAACGTCGTCGTGCTCGCCCTGGCCGCCGTGGTGGAACGGGTCGCTCCGAAGGAGGAAACGGCGTGACGCGCACGGTCTTCACCGGCGGTTCGGTCTTCGACGGCACCGGGTCGGAGCCGTCGGCGGCCGACGTCGCCGTCGAGCACGGCCGGATCGTCGGCGTCGGCACGGACCTGGACGGCGACGAGGGCGTCGACTGCGCCGGGGCGGTGCTGCTGCCCGGGTTCTTCGACTGCCACGTGCACGTCACCGTGTCCGACATCGGGCTGCTGTCCCGCGTGCAGAAGCCGTTCTCGTACCAGTTCTACGAAGCCGCGCGGAACCTGTGGGCCACGCTCGGGCTGGGCATCACGACGGTCCGCGACGCCGCGGGCGCGGACCTCGGCATCAAGCAGGCCGTCGACGACGGGCTGATCCCGGGACCGCGGCTGCAGATCTCGATCGGGCTGATCACGCCGACCGGCGGCCACGGCGACGCGTGGCACCCGTCGGGGATGTGCGTCCCCCTGCTGGTGCCGCACCCGGGCCGGCCGGACGCCACCGCCGACGGTCCCGACGAGGTGCGCCGCGTGGCGCGGACGATGTTGCGCGCCGGCGCGGACGTGCTGAAGGTGTGCACGACCGGCGGGGTGCTGTCCCCGCGCGACGACCCGCGTCACTCGCAGTTCACGCCGGAGGAGCTGGACGTCCTGGTCACCGAGGCGGCGATGCAGGGCCGTCCGGTGATGGCGCACGCGCAGGGCGCGGCGGGCATCAAGAACGCCGTCCGTGCCGGGGTCCGCTCGATCGAGCACGGCATCTACCTCGACGACGAGGCGATCGAGCTGATGCTCGGCCACGGCACGTGGCTGGTGCCGACGCTGATCGCCCCGGTCAACGTCGTCCGGGCGGCCGACGCGGGCGTCGACCTCCCGGCGGCGGTCGTGGCGAAGGCCCGCGAAGTGGTGGAGGCCCACCGGGACTCGGTCCGCCGGGCGTACGCGGCGGGCGTCCGGATCGCGATGGGCACCGACAGCGGCGTGGGCCCGCACGGGACGAACCTCGAGGAACTGGCCCTGATGGCGGCGTGCGGCATGACCCCGCCGGACGTCCTGGAGGCGACGACGTCGTCGGCGGCGCGGTTGCTGGGCCTCGACGGCGAGCTGGGCCGGATCGAGCCGGGCCTGCGGGCGGACCTCGTGGTGGTTTCGGGGGACCCGTACGACTTCCCGGCGCTGGCGTCGAACATCCGGGAGGTCTGGAAGGACGGCATCCGGGTCGTCTGACGCAGTTGTCCACAGGCCACCTCGAATGTGGACAGCTCCGGTCCCGGAACGTCGATACCGGTGTTTTGTCATCCCGTGCCGGTAGACTGGACTCGGGGACGTCCCCCCAAGGGAAGGGCGGGGGGCCGCGGCGCGAGTCAGGCGTCCGGGGTCAGCAGGTCCTTGAGCGCCGCGGCGAACTTCGCCGGGTTCCGTTGCGGGGCCAGGTGTGCGCCCGGCAGCTCGGTGAACGGCAAACCCAGCTCCAGAGCCAGGATCTTCGCCGGCTGGTAGTGGTAACGCCCGCGGCTGCCTTCGCCCGCGACCGGGAAGATCTCCGTGCTCGCCCTGCGCAGCGCGCGCAGGTCCGGCAGGTAGTCGAAGAACTCCGTCAGCTCGCGGTCGAACAGCCGGATCCAGTCGGCTTCGTGCGGCAGGCGGATGTTCGGCAGGTCGGGCAGGGCCGCGCCGGCGATCGCGTCCGCGAAGCGTGTCACCGCGGCCATCAGCTCACCCGAACGGGCCAGCCGCACCTGTTCCGCGGCGGCTTCGAGCCAGCCGCCCGCGTCCGGCATCAGGTGCACCGCCGGGGGTTCGTGCGCGACCAGCGTCGTCACCCGGTCCGGAAACCGGGCCACGAGGTCGAGGCCGATCAGCGCGCCCGCGCTCGACCCGAAGACGAGCGCCGGGCCGTCGGTCGCGTGGCGGAGCACCGCCAGCGCGTCGTCGGCCTGCCGCGAGACCGGGACCGGGCCCGTGGTGGTGTCGGTGCTGCCGAAGTGGCCGCGCCGGTCGTAGGTGATCACGGTGTAGTCCGCGTACAGCAGCTTCGCCAGCGCGCGGTAGGAGTCACCCGCCCCGGTGCCGCCCGCGATCAGCAGCAGCGCCGGACCCTCGCCGCCGCGGCGGACGAGGAGCTCACCGTCCTCCACCGGGCAACGGCTTTCCGAGATCATGCACCGAAGTGAAGCACAACGGCCGCCCGCTAACGTGTGCGGTATGACGGAACGGCGAGCGATCCTCAGCGGGCCGACCTTCGAAGAGCAGATCGGCTACGCCCGCGCCGTGGTGCACGGCGATCGCGTGTACGTCTCGGGCACACCGGGTTCGACTACCTCACGATGACGATCTCCGACGACGTCGTGGAGCAGGCGGCGCAGTGCCTGCGCAACATCGAGGCGGCGCTGGCGGAGGCGGGTTGCACGTTCGCCGACGTCGTCCGGGTGCAGTACCTGCTGCCCGAGCGCGAGGATTTCGAGCCGTGCCGGCCGTTGCTGCGCAAGGCTTTCGCGGACGTCCGCCCGGCGGCGACCATGCTGGTGCGCGGCCTGCTGGACCCGCGCGCGAAGATCGAGATCGAGGTGGACGCGCTCAAAGCCGTTCGATGATCGTCGCGGTGGCGAGCGCGCCGCCCGCGCACATCGTCACCAGCGCCGTCGACGCGTCGCGGCGTTCCAGCTCGTGCAACGCCGTCGTAAGCAGCCGGGCTCCCGTGCTGCCCACCGGGTGGCCGAGGGCGATCGCGCCGCCGTTGACGTTGACCCGCGCGGGATCCGGCTCGACGACCTGCTGCCACGACAGTGCCACCGAGGCGAAGGCTTCGTTGACCTCGAACAGATCCAGGTCGCCCACGGCCATCCCGGCCCGCTCGAGGACGCGTTCCGTCGCGCGGATCGGGCCGTCCAAGTGGTAGTACGGCTCGGCGCCGACCAGTGCCTGCGCGACGATCCGGGCGCGCGGACGCAGTCCCAGCGCCGCCGCGCGGTCGGCGTCCAGCACGAGGATGGCCGCCGCGCCGTCGGAGATCTGGGACGACGTGCCCGCCGTGTGGATCCCGTCCTCCACCACCGGCTTGAGCCGGGCGAGGCCTTCGACCGTCGTGTCGCGCAGGCCCTGGTCGCGGCCGACCAAGCGGGTTTCGCCGGTCGGATCGCCGGAAGCGGAGAGGACCGGCGCCTTCACCGGCACGACCTCGCGGTCGAAGTGGCCCGCCGCCCAGGCGGCCGCGGCCTTGTGCTGGGACGCCGCGCCGAACGCGTCGACGTCTTCCCGCGTCAGCCCGCGCCGGACCGCGATCCGCTCGGCCGCGCCGTACTGGTTGGGCAGGTCGATCGACCACGACGACGGCCGCGGGGACGCGCCGGCGCGGTTGGTGCCCAGCGGCACGCGGCTCATCGCCTCGACGCCGCACGCGACGCCCGCCTCGATGGCGCCCGCCGCGATCAGGCCGGCGACGAGGTGGGTGGCCTGCTGCGCCGAGCCGCACTGGGCGTCGATCGTCGTCGCGCCCGCCGTCTCGGGCAGGCCCGCGTGCAGCCACGCCGTGCGCGTGACGTTGTTGGACTGCTCGCCGGCCTGCGTGACGCAGCCGCCGATCAGCTGCTCGACGAGGGCCGGGTCGATCCCGGCGCGGTCCAGCAGGGCGAGCTGCGCGGCGCCCAGCAGCTCGGCCGCGTGCAGGCCGGCCAGCAGCCCGTTCCGCTTGCCGATCGGGGTCCGCACGGCTTCGACGATGACCGGCACGCCCATGCTCGTCCCTTTCGTCGGGAAACACTGTTCACTGCCTCAAAAACTAGAACAAGTTATCGTTCCGTGCAAGTCTGCGCAGGCTCGGCCCCCTCTTGATCTTCGCGCGGTGAGCGCTCGCTCACCTGGCATCATCGGTTAAGTAAACGGGTTTCACTGACGGGCTTCCGTTGGTTAACGCCGTATGCTCTAATCGGACTTAGAACGTGTTCCAAGCCGAACCGTGGGAGGCAACGTGGCCGCTCCGCTCATCCCCGCCGGGTTCGACTTCACCGATCCCGATCTCTTGGCAGAGCGACTCCCCGTCGCCGAGTTCGCCGAATTGCGGCGTACTGCCCCGGTGTGGTGGAACCCCCAGAAGCACAACACCGCGGGCTTTCGCGACGACGGGTACTGGGTCGTCTCGCGGCACGCGGACGTCAAGGAGGTCTCCCGCGACAGCACGCTGTACTCGTCGCGGGAAAAGACCGCCATCATCCGCTTCGACGAGAACATGACCGAGGACAACCTCGAGGCGAACCGCCTGGTGCTGCTCAACATGGACGCCCCACAGCACACCAAGCTGCGGCGGATCGTGTCGAAGGGCTTCACCCCGCGCTCGATCTCCAAGCTCGAGGACACCCTCCGCGACCGCGCGGAGCGGATCGTCACCGAGGCCCGCAAGAAGGGGACCGGCGACTTCGTCACCGACGTCGCGTGCGAGCTGCCGCTGCAGGCGATCGCCGAGCTGATCGGCATCCCCCAGGAGGACCGGCTCAAGATCTTCGACTGGTCCAACCAGATGGTCGCTTACGACGACCCCGAGTACGAGGTCGAGCCCCTCGAGGCATCCACCCAGCTCATCGGCTACGCGTGGAACATGGCCGAGGACCGCCGCAAGTGCCCGATGGACGACATCGTCACGAAGCTGATCCAGGCGGACGTCGACGGCGAAGAGCTCGGCTCCGACGAGTTCGGCTTCTTCGTCATCCTGCTCGCCGTCGCCGGCAACGAGACCACGCGCAACTCCATCACCCACGGCATGAAAGCGCTCCTGGACCACCCGGACCAGTGGGAGACCTTCAAGGACCTGCGGCCGAAGACCGCGCCCGACGAGATCGTCCGCTGGGCCACCCCGGTGATCGCCTTCCAGCGCACCGCCACCCGGGACACCGAGCTCGGCGGCGCGCAGATCCGCAAGGGCGACCGCGTCGGCATGTTCTACAGCTCCGCCAACTTCGACCACGAGGTCTTCGAGGACCCGGAGAAGTTCGACGTGCTCCGCGAGGACAACCCGCACGTCGGCTTCGGCGGCACCGGGTCGCACTACTGCATCGGCGCCAACCTGGCCCGGCTGCAGATCGATCTGATCTTCAACGCCATCGCCGACGTGATGCCGAACATCACCGAAGCCGCGCCCCCGGTGCGGCTGCGGTCCAGCTGGTTGAACGGGATCAAGCACTACCCGGTGAACTACGCCTGAGGAACTCCTCGACGCGTTCCCAGGTGAGCGCGGCCGCGTGCTCGTCGTGATCGGGGCCGTCTTCGTCGGTGTAGAAGTGGCCGATGCCCGGGTAGGTGTACACCCGGGCATCGGCGCCCGACCGCGCCGCGGCCTCTCGCCAGGCCGCGACCTGCACCGGGGGCGCGATGGGGTCGGGGTCGGCGACGTGCACCTGCACCGGCAGGCCGGCGCGGATCCCGGCCGGCAGCGCCCCCAACGCGTGGAGCAGCAGGACGCCCGCCGTGCCGGGCCGGTGCGGCAGCACGGTCTGGACAACGCCGGCCCCCATCGACACACCCGCGAGCACGGTCTCCGTGGGCAGGTCGCGCACCGCCTCGCGGGCTCGCCGGGTGATCGTCTCCCAGCCGACGGCGTCTTTCAGCGCGAAGCCTTCCTCAAGGGTCGACGCCGTCCGGCCGTCGTAGAGGTCCGGGGTGGTCACGCGGTGCCCGGCCGCCCGCAACCGGTCGGCGAAGCGCAGTTCGACCGGCCGCAATCCCAGCACGGAGTGGAACACCACGATGTCGGTCACCCGGCGATTCTGCCAGGGGATGACATCATGGGGCGATGGCACCGAGAGCAACCGTCGACGTCGAGTTCGCCATCCGCGTCACCGCGCCCGGGCCGGCGGCGATCTCGATCGCCGCGGCGCACGCCGACACCGAAGAGCTCCGGGTGTCCTGGCACGGTGACAGCCGGCCCGTCGAGTTCGAGCACGGCACCCGGGCCGAGATCTTCGACCTGCCCGACGGCGAACACCGCGTCACCTACCACGCCGAGCGCGCGCTGACCGACCCCGAACCCGAGCCGGTGACGCTCGCCGACGTCATCGTGTTCACCCGGCCGAGCCGGTACTGCCCGTCCGATCGCGTCGCCGGACTGGTGCCGCCGGAACTGCTCGACCACCAGAACACCGGGGAGCAGGTCGAAGCCGTCGTCCGGCACGTTCACGAGCGACTGTCCTATGTGGTCGGTGCGAGCCGTCCCACCGACGACGCGATCGACACCCTGCTCGCCGGCGAAGGCGTCTGCCGGGACTTCGCGCACGTCTGCATCACCCTGTGCCGGTTCCTCGACATCCCCGCGCGCTACGTCGGCGTCTACGCGCCTGGGCTCGCGCCGATGGACTTCCACGCCGTCTTCGAAGCCGCGGTCGACGGCCACTGGTACGTCTTCGACGCCACCCGGCTCGCGCCGCGGCAGACCATGCTCCGCATCTCCACCGGCCGCGACGCCGCCGACACCGCCTTCCTCGCCACGCTCGGCGGCGAGCTCGACTTCCTGGGCAGCACCGTCTTCGCGACGACGGACGCCGCGCTGCCCGTCGACGACGGATCCGGCCTGGTCGTTCTCGGCTGACCCGCGTGTTGCCTGCGCAAAGAGGGCCCCGGCTGGGTAGACAGTCTTCGTGAAGAGTTCCCCCAAGGCGCCGAGCCGCTGGGCGCGGGCGCGTGCCCGGTACCGGTGGCTGGACCACATCGCCCGCGCGACCAACCGCTACATCGAGTCGGGCGGCTACCACTACGTCGCCTCGATCACCTACTTCAGCCTGCTGTCGCTGGTGCCGCTGCTGATGGTCGCCTCGTCGGTCGGCGGGTTCGTGCTGGCCACCCAGCCGCACCTGCTCGACACGCTGGTCCACGCGATCGTCAGCACGCTGCCCGGCGGGCTCGGCGACAAGGCCACCGAACTGCTCACCGGCTTCGTCGAGCAGCGGACCAGCGTCGGGGTGGTCGGCCTGGCCATCGGCCTCTACTCCGGCTGGAACTGGATGAACGCGCTGCGGGACTCGCTGACGGCGCTGTGGGGGCAGCACCGGTCGGACCAGTCGCTGCTGCGGCTGATCGCCGTCGACCTGCTCGCCCTGCTCGGCCTGAGCGCGGCGCTGCTGGTGTCGTTCACGTTGACGATCTCCGGCACCGCGCTCGGCGGCTACCTGCTCCGGCTCGCCGGGCTCGACGACACGAGCTGGGGGCACCAGCTCGTGTCGGCGTCCTCGGTGCCGCTGTCGCTCGCCGCCGACTGGCTGGTGTTCCTGTGGGTGCTCACCCGGCTGCCCCGGCAGAAGGTCGGCGTGCGCAGCGCGGTGCGCGGCGCGATCGCCCTCGCCGTCGGGTTCGAGGCGCTGAAGCTGGCCGGCGGGTTCTACCTCCGGCTGATCAGCGACTCGCCGACCGGCATCGCGTTCGGCTCGATCATCGGCCTGATCTTCTTCATCTCGCTCGTCGCGCGGCTGCTCGTGTTCGTGACGGCGTGGACCGCGACGGGTTCGGACGCGCCGCCGAAGCCCGTCCAGCCACCGGCGCCGGTGGTGCTGAAGCCGGTGGTCGTGGTGGACCCGCCGATGGCCGTGCCCGCCACGGTCGGCGTGGTCACCGGCGTCCTCGGCACCCTGCTCGCCCTCCGCTGGCGCCGCTCCCGCCGGTGACCCGCCACTTTCACGTGAAAGCTCCCACCTGGGGGCGTAGCTTTCCCGTGAAAGTGGCGTCAGGCGGGTTTTTCGGAGCCGACCAGCCACATCGAGAAGTACTGGGATCCGCCGCCGTAGGCGTGGCCGAGCGCGCGGCGCGCGCCGTCCACCTGGTAGTCGCCGGCCCGGCCCATGACCTGCTTCGCCGCTTCGGAGAACCGGAGCATGCCGGACGCGCCGATCGGGTTGGAGGACAGCACCCCGCCGGACGGGTTGCACGGCAGCCGCCCGCCGATCGCCGTCTCGCCCTTCTCGGTGACCTTCCAGCCCTCGCCTTCGGGCGCGAAGCCGAGGTTCTCCAGCCACATCGGCTCGAACCACGAGAACGGCACGTAGATCTCCGCGACGTCCACTTCGGACATCGGGTCGGTGATCCCCGCCTCGGCCCACAGCGCGGCCGCCGCTTCGCGGCCCGCCCGGGGGTTCACCTGGTCCCGGCCGGCGAACGTGGTCGGCTCGGTGCGCATCGCCGTCGCGTGGATCCAGGCCGCGCCCCCTTCGACGGCGTCCCCGGCGGCTTCGTCGCCGAGCACCATCGCGCACGCGCCGTCGGACGACGGGCACGTCTCGTCGTAGCGGATCGGGTCCCACAGCATCTGCGACGCCCGCACCGACTCGACCGTGATGTCCGGCTGCTGAAGGTGTGCGAAGGGGTTCAGGGCGCCGTTGCGCCGGTCCTTCGCCGCGACGATCGCCCCGACGTGCTCGGGTGCGCCCGAGCGGCGGATGTAGGACCGCACGTGCGGCGCGAAGTAGCCGCCCGCGCCGGCGCCGACCGGCATCTGGAACGGCGGCAGGATCGACAGGCCCCACATCGCGTTCGACTCGGACTGCTTCTCGTAGGCCACCGTGAGCACCCGGCGGTGCACGCCGGACTGGATCAGCGAGGCCGCGACCAGCGCCGTCGAGCCGCCGACCGACCCGGCGGTGTGCACGCGCAGCAGGGGTTTGCCGGTCGCGCCGAGCGAGTCGGCGAGGAACAGTTCGGGCATCATGACGCCCTCGAACAGGTCCGGGGCCTTGCCGAGCACGACGGCGTCGATGTCGGCCCACTCCACCTGGGCGTCGGTCATCGCGCGGTCGATCGCCTCGCGCAGCAGGCCCGGCATCGAGACGTCCTGGCGCTTGGCGCGGTGGTGCGTCTGGCCGGTGCCGAGCACGGCGGTGAGCTGCTTGGTCATCGGGCCTCCAGCACGGTCACCAGGTTCTGTTGCAGGGCCGGGCCGCTCGTCGCGTGGGCCACCGCCTTGCGGGATTCCCCGCTGTGGATCCGGATCGCGGCTTCGCCGATGCGGGCGAGGCCGGCGGAGAACATCGGGTTCGCGGCCAGCGCGCCGCCGGACGGGTTGATCTTCACGCCGTCGTCGAGGTTCAGCGCCGTCCGCAGGATCAGCTCCTGGTGCGTGAACGGCGCGTGCAGCTCGGCGAGGTCGGCGCCGTCGAGGTCCAGCGCTTTGGCCGCCGCTTCGGTGGACGGCGAGCGGGTGAGGTCGCGGGCGCCGAGCACGGGGGAGTCGACGCGGTGCTCGATGCCGGCGATCACCGCGGGCCGTTCGACGATGTCCCGCGCGCGCTCCACAGTGGACAGCACGACCACGGCGGCGCCGTCGGTGATCGGCGCGATGTCGTGCCTGCGCAACGGATCGGCGTAGTACGGGGTGTCGAGGAGCTCCGCGACGTCTTTGGTGGTCCCGCGCGCGGCGACCTCGGCGAGGTCCTTTTCGGACCAGAGCCCGGCCTCCAGGCCCAGCCGCGCCTGGATCCCGGCGATCGAGATCGAGTCCGGCCACAGCGGGGTGACGACGTACGGGTCGAGCTGCAGGGCGAGCACCCGGCGCAGCTGCCCGGCGCTGGACTTGCCGAAGCCGTAGACGAGCGCCGTCTCGACCTCGCCCATCTTGATCTTCAGCCACGCTTCGTAGAGCGCCCAGGCGGCGTCCATCTCGACGTGGGACTCGTGGATCGGCGGGAACGCGCCGATCGCGTCGACGGCGGCGATGAACGAGAACGCGCGCCCGGCGAGGTAGTCCGACGAACCGGAGCACCAGAAGCCGATGTCTTTCTTGGACAGTCCGGTCTGGGCGAAGACCTCGGCGAAGATCGGGACGAGCATCTCCACGCCGTTGGTGGTGCCGTCGGTTTCCCGGACGTTGGGGGCCTTCGCGAAGCCCGCGATCGCGACGTCTGGCATCAGGACCTCACAGGTGGTGGGCGAAGGTTTCGTAAGCCGCGTCCGGCTCACCGGTCGGCTCGAAGTGGCTGATGTTCTCCAGCGACGTCCACCACTCGTCGCGCGGCTTCCACGCGGCGCGCACGCGCAGGCCCATCCGGACGTCTTCGGCCGCGCAGCCCAGCACGAGGTGCAGGAACGCGATGTCCGCGCCGTCGAGCAGGATGTACGCGGCGACGTACGGCGGCTTGATCCGCTGGCCGAGGAACGGGACGTTGACGATGCAGAACGTCGTGACGATGCCGGTGTCGGGCAGTTCGACCTCGTCGGTGGTCGGCACGCCGTCGGTCGGGCAGGCGCCGCGCGGCGGGATGTAGACCTTGCCGCAGGCCGGGCAGCGCTGGCCGATCAGCTTGCCCTCGGCGAGCCCGCGCAGGTAGCGGCTTTCCTCGGGCGACGCGGAGTGCAGGTACTTCAGGTGCACCGGGGTGATGATCACGCTGACCGGCGCGCCCTCCGCACGCTCGGCGACCGGGGGAGCGGGCTCGGTCGGCGTGGTGTCCCCGGCGTCGACGGGCAGGAAGTAGGCGATGTCGCGGATGTGCCCGACGGCCTCTTCGGCCCAGCGCACGCGCACCCGCTGTCCACTGTGGATCTTCTCCGGCGAGCCGGCGTCGACGGCGTGCAGCATGGCGGTGTCGGCGCCGTCGAGCTTCACCAGCGCCCAGGCGAACGGCCGGCTCAGCGGCTGGCCGTCGAGCGGGTCCGGGCACCACGACCACGAGACGACAGTGCCTTCTTCGGCGACCGGCACGAACTCGCTGAGCTGTTCGGCGGTGACGGGGTCGTACTCGACCGGCGGGACGTGCACGCGCCCGTCGCTGCCGCGGATGCCTTCGATGCGGTGCTCGCGCAGCGCGGTGACGAACCGGCCGAGGACGGGCCCGGTCGAGCGGGTGTAGTCGAAGCCGACGTTCAGCGGTGCCGCCAGAGGTGTCTCGGTCACACCCCTGAGTGAAACATGTTCTTGTTCTACCGACAAGGTTCCTCCGCAGGCCGGTCCGATTCACATGGAACGTGTTCTAACTCAGCGACCTCAGTGTCCTCAGTGTCCTCGGAAGTCCGGCTTCCGCTTCTCCGAGAAGGCTCGCGGACCCTCCTTGGCGTCCTCCGAAGCGAAGACCTCGATCCCGTACTGCGAGTCCAGCTTGAAGGCTTCCTCCTCGTGGAGCCCCTCGGTGTCCCGGATCGTCCGCAGGATGGCCCGCACGGCCAGTGGCCCATTCGCGTTGATCAACGCGGCCAGTTCGAGGGCCTTCGAAAGAGCTTCACCGTCGGGCACCACGTGACCGATCAGGCCGATCGCCCGTGCTTCGGCGGCGGTGATGTGGCGGCCCGTCAGCAGGATGTCCGCGGCCACCGTGTACGGGATCTGGCGCACCAGCCGCACCGCCGAACCGCCCATCGGGAACAGGCCCCATCGCGCCTCGGACACCCCGAAGCGGGCCGAGGCGCCCGCCACCCGGATGTCGGTACCCTGGAGGATCTCGGTCCCGCCCGCGATCGCCGGGCCCTCGACCGCCGCGATCAGCGGTTTCGTCAGGCGGCGGCCCTTCAAGAGCCCCGGGATGCGCGAAGGGTCGAACTTGCCGGAGGCGAACGATTCCGAAGGGGAGTTGCGGGACATCGACTTCAGGTCCGCGCCCGCGCAGAACGCGCCGCCCGCGCCGGTCAGGACGCAGCTGCGGATCGAGTCGTCGGAGTCGACCCGGTCCCAGGCCTCGACCATGATCGCCATCATCTCGCCGGTGATCGCGTTGCGCGCCTCGGGCCGGTTCATCGTGACGACGAGCGTCTGCCCCTCCTGCGAGACCAGCGCGTGCGGTTCAGCCACGTCAAATCCTCCCGAAGAAGCAGTGCCATTGCCCAGAACGATAACATGTTCTACTTTGAGGGCGTGGCACTCAACATCGCGGATCTTCTGGAGCACGCCGTCGACGCCGTGCCGGAGCGCGTCGCGGTCGTGTGCGGCGACCGGCGAGTCACCTTCGCCGAACTGGAGGCGCGGGCCAACCGGCTCGCCCACCACCTCGCCGCGCACGGCGTGGGACGCGGGTCCCACATCGGGGTCTATTCCCGCAACTCGATCGAGGCCTTGGAGGCGATGGTCGCGGCGTACAAGCTGCGCGCGATCGCCGTCAACGTCAACTACCGCTACGTGCACGGCGAACTCGTCTACCTCTTCAACGACGCCGAGATCGTGGCGCTCGTGCACGAGCGCGGGTACGCCGACAAGGTCGCGGCGGTCCTGCCGGAGGCGCCGAAACTGAAACACGTTGTCGTGATCGACGACGGCAGTGACGGCGACTACGAACGCTACGGCGGCGTCGACTACGAAGCCGCTCTCGAAGCGCAGAGCCCCGAGCGTGACTTCGAGGAGCGCTCGGGCGACGACCTCTACATCCTCTACACCGGCGGCACCACGGGCTACCCGAAGGGCGTGCTCTGGCGGCAGGAGGACGTCTGGCGCGCGCTCGGCGGTGGGATCAACTTCGTCACCGGCGAGTACATCCCCGACGAGTGGACGCTGGCCGAGCAGGGCAAGGCCGGGAGCCTGACCCGGCTGCCCGCCGCGCCGCTGATCCACGGCGCCGCGCAGTGGGCCGCGTTCGGCGCGCTGTTCACCGGCAGCCCGGTGGTGTTCGTGCCGCGCTTCGACGCCCACGAGATCTGGAAAGCCGTGCAGGAGCACAAGGTCCAGGTCCTCACGATCGTCGGCGACGCGATGGCGCGGCCGCTCATCGAGGCCTACCGCGAGGGCGATTACGACGCTTCTTCGATCGTCGCCGTGTCGAGCCACGCCGCGCTGTTCTCGCAGTCGGTGAAGCAGGAGTTCGTCGAGCTGGTCCCGAACGCCGTGATCACCGACGCCATCGGCTCGTCGGAGAGCGGCTTCACCGGGATCGGCATGGTGGCCAAGGGCTCCGACCACAGCGCCGGCCCCCGGGTGAACTTCGGCAAGGACGCGATCCTGCTCGACGACGACGGCAACCTCGTCGAGAAGAAGCCCGGCGCCGTCGGGCTGATCGGCCGCCGCGGGCACGTCCCGCTCGGCTACTACGGCGATCCCGAGAAGAGCAAGAAGATCTTCGTCGAGGTCGACGGCGTCCGGTACGTCGTCCCGGGCGACTACGCCCGCTACGAGGAAGACGGCACCGTCACGCTGCTCGGCCGGGGCTCCCAGTGCGTCAACACCGGCGGCGAGAAGGTCTACCCGGAAGAGGTCGAAGGGGCGCTCAAGTCGCACCCCGACGTCTTCGACGCGCTCGTCATCGGCGTCCCGGACGAGCGGCTCGGCCAGCGCGTCGCCGCCGTGATCCAGCTCCGGGACGGCGCCGCAGGAGATCTCGCCGCGATCGAAGAGCACGTCCGCGGCGAGATCGCCGGGTACAAGGTGCCGCGCACGGTGTGGCTCGCCGACGAGATCGGCCGCTCGCCCAGCGGCAAACCGGACTACCCGTGGGCCCAGCGCTACGCGGCCGAGCACGAACCGGCCACGGCCCAGCCCGTCTGAGGAGGACAACAGAGTGCGGACACCCCTGTGCGACCGGCTCGGCATCGACCTGCCGATCATCGGGTTCACGCCCTCGGAGCACGTCGCCGCGGCACTCAGCCGTGCCGGCGGGCTCGGCGTGCTCGGCTGCGTCCGGTTCAACGACGCCGCCGAACTCGACCGGGTGCTGACCTGGATGGACGAGAACACCGGCGGGAAGCCCTACGGCGTCGACATCGTGATGCCGGCGAAGATTCCGGCTGAAGGCACCCAGGTCGACCTGGCGAAGCACATCCCGGAGGGCCACCGCGCGTTCGTCGACAAAGTGCTGCGGGACCTTTCGGTGCCGCCGCTGCCCGACGACACCGACGAGCGCGCGGGCGTCCTCGGCTGGCTGCACTCGGTCGCCCGGTCGCACGTCGAGGTCGCGCTCAACCACCCGATCAAGCTGATCGCCAACGCCCTCGGCTCGCCGCCGGCGGACGTGATCGGCCAGTGCCACGATCGCGGGGTGCCGGTGGCGGCGCTCGCCGGGAAGGCCGAACACGCGGTGCGGCACGTCGAAAACGGCGTCGACTTCGTGGTCGCGCAAGGCTACGAAGCCGGCGGCCACACCGGCGAGATCGCGTCCATGGTGCTGGTGCCGGAGATCGTCGACGCCGTCGACGTGCCGGTGCTCGCCGCGGGCGGGATCGGTTCCGGCCGCCAGGTGGCCGCGGCGCTCGCGCTCGGCGCTTCCGGCGTCTGGATGGGCTCGATGTGGCTCGCCACCGAGGAGTACCTGCAGACGATGGGCGAGTCGGTGGCGATGCAGCAGGCGCTCGTCGCGGCGTCGTCGTCGGACACCGTGCGGACGCGGATCTACACCGGCAAGCCGGCGCGGCTGCTGAAGACCCGCTGGACCGAGGCGTGGGCCGCGGCCGACGCGCCCGAGCCGCTGCCGATGCCGCTGCAGAACCTGCTGGTTTCCCACGCCCACAACCGGATCCACGCGGCGAACGATCCGAGCGTGGTGTCGATGCCGGTCGGGCAGATCGTCGGCCGGATGAACCAGGTCCGCCCGGTCGCCGACGTCGTCGCCGAGCTCGTCGCCGGCTACGAAGAAGCGCTTTCCCGCCTCGACAAGACCCGCTGAAAGCCGTGAATGGCACATTGAGGGACTTCAAGTCCCTCAATGTGCCATTCACGGACTTGCCGTTTACAGACCGGCGGCTGCCGCGGCGATCTTCGACGCGAACGCGCTCACCTCGGCGTAGACGCCGGGAGCGTGCGGCCGGGCGCAGCCGTCACCCCAGCTGACGATGCCGACCTGGATCCAGGCGTTGTTGTTGTCCCGGCGGAACATCGGGCCGCCGGAGTCGCCCTGGCAGGTGTCGACGCCGCCCGAGGCCAGGTTGCCCGCGCAGATCTCGGCGCTCGGGATCAGGTCGGGGTAGCTGCCGCCCTGCGCGGCGCAGGTGGCGTCGTCGACGAACGGGACGGTCGCCTTGAGCAGGTACCGCTGCTGCGAGCCGCCTTCGGTCGCCGCACCCCAGCCGGCCACGGTGAACGTGCCGGAGTTGTAGGCCGACGTCGTCGCGATCGGCAGCGTCGAAAGCCCGCTCACCGGGCTCGCGAGCTTGATCAGCGCCCAGTCACCGCCGGTGGAGGTGTCGTACGTGGGCGACCGGTAGACGTAGGTGGACTTGATCTTCTTGGCGCTCGAGCTGTTCAGGTCGACCACACCGACGGTCGCCGTGATCGAGGTGTTGGCCCCGGTCCGGCTGACGCAGTGCGCGGCGGTCAGCACGATCTGGCTGGTGTACAGCGCCCCGCCGCAGCCCATGGAAAGCCGGACCATGAACGGGAATTCGCCCTGGGCGGCCCGGGTGCCGCCGACGACGTCGGTGGACGGCGGCTGGGCGGCGGTGGCGATCGCCGGGGTGGCGAACGACGCGGCCGCGGCGACCGCGGCCAGTGCGGTGGTGGCGTTTCTGAGCAGGGTGAACCAGCGCTTGGGGGCCAAGGGGATCAGTCCTTCCAATGTCCACAGTGGAAGCCGTTGCCGAAAGCGGCCCCACGACTACATCAGGTGGTCACAGACGGGACAACCGACTTTCTTCGGATCTTTCGGGCGGTTGGGTGATTTCTCACCGGCGCATCCGACGAAGGCCGTAGGCCGAACTGCCCAGCAGGAGCGCGCCGCAGCCGGCCAGCACCGACGGCAGCGGCAGGCTGAAGGCCAGCACCACGCACCCGGCCAGGCCGAGCACGGCGATCGCCCGGACCTTCCCGCTCAGCGTGAACGCCGCGGCGTTGGCGATCGCGTAGTACGTCAGCACGGCGAAGGACGAGAAGCCGATCGCGGCGCGCAGGTCGATCGACGCGGCGAGCACGGCGACGACGAGCCCGACGGCGAGCTCGGCCCGGTGCGGCACGTTGTAGCGCGGGTGCACGGCGGCGAGGAACCGGGGCAGGTGGCCGTCGCGGCTCATCGCCAGCGTCGTGCGCGAGACGCCGAGGATGAGCGCGAGCAGCGAGCCGAGCGCGGCCAGCGCCGCGCCGACCCGGACGACCGGCGCGAGCCACCCCGGGACGGCCGCCGCGATCGGGTCCGGGCTCGCGGCGAGCGCGGCCGGGCCGAGCCGGACGAGCAGCAGCACCGCCAGCGCGGCGTAGACCACGAGCGTGATGCCGAGGGCGAGCGGGATGGCGCGGGGGATGGTCCGGGCCGGGTCGCGGACCTCCTCGCCGAGCGTCGCGAGCCGCGCGTACCCGGCGAAGGCGAAGAAGAGCAGCCCCGCCGCTTCGAGGACGCCCCCGCCGCCGGGCCAGGCGACGAGCGGGCCGCCGGCGTGCGGTCCCGAGGCCATCGTCACCGCCGCGGCGGTCAGCACGAGCAGGGTGCACGACACGATCACCCGGGTCGCCAGCGCGGACCGGTGCACGCCGAAGTAGTTGACTCCCGTGAGCGCGGCGACGACCGCGACGGCGAGCACGCTCCGCCACGGCTGCCCGAGCCCGGGCGCGGAGTAGGCGACGACGGTCAGCGTCATCGCGGCGCAGCTGGCCGTCTTCCCGGTGACGAATCCCCAGCCGGCGAGATAACCCCAGAATTCACCGAGCCTTTCCCGGCCGTAAATGTAGGTGCCCCCGGATTCCGGATAAATCGCGGCCAAGCGCGCCGACGACGTCGCATTGCAGTACGCGACGACGGCCGCCACGACCAGCGCGATCAGCAGCCCGGCCCCTGCCGCGCGCGCCGCCGGGGCGAACGCGGCGAACACGCCGGCGCCGATCATCGAGCCGAGGCCCAGGAAAACCGCGTCGGCGAGACCGAGCCGGCGAACCAATGGGGTCGAACGCATCCGGGTGATCCTCCGTGTGACAGCCGTGTTAATCGCCACAGCGAACCATGGCACGCGGGGAAACGAATAGGGTCGATTCCGTGCCCGCCCCTTCGCCCCATTCCCGCCTGTCCGCCGACGGCCCCGTCCTCGACGGGATTCCCGAGCACGGCCGTGTCCCGCGGTATTACGCGGTCAAGGTCGAGCTGCTGGCGGTGATCGCGGAACTCGGCGAAGGCGCGGTGCTGCCCACGGAACGGGAATTGTGCGAACGGTTCGAAGTGTCGAGGGCGACGGTACGGCAGGCGGTGGGAGAGCTGGTGCTCGAGGGCAAGCTCAGCCGCCGCCAGGGGAGCGGCACGTACGTCGCCGGTCCGAAGCTCGTCCAGCCGCTGGCCCTGGCCGGCTCCACCGCGGGGCCGCGGCGCCAGGGCATCCGGCCGGGCCGCGCCGTCATCACTCTGGAACGGCGCCCGGCGGGCAGCGCGCTGGCCGCCGACCTGCGGGTCACCTCGGACGCGGAGGTGTTCCACATCGAGCGGGTCCTGCTGGCCGACGAGGAGCGGGTCGGCCTGGAGTCGACATATCTCCTCGCCGACCGGTTCCCGGGCCTCCTGGACGCGTTCGATCCCGCGTGCCTGAGCGGCGTGGTGGTCCACGGCGCCGAGGAGCGCGTCGAGACCGTGCTGGCCACCCCGCGCGAAGCGCTCCTGATCGGCACCAACCCGGCCCTGCCGATGTTGCTCACGCACCGCGTCGCGTGGGGGCCGGACGGCACGCCGTTCGAGCGCGCGCGTTCGCTCTACCGCGGCGACCGGCTCAGCTTCCTGACCCGCCTGGGCCGCGCCGACTGACCGGCGCCCGGATGCAACCCGGCGCGCGTCCGTTCCGTCTGGCAGGTATGCGTACCACGGTGAAACTGCTGGGGACCGGCCTGCTGCTGCTCACGGTGACCGCCTGCGCGGCGAATACCGGCGCCGGCGCCCCCGCGGCGAGCGGCCCCGGGGCCGGGACGTCGTTGACCGGCTCCTCGGCACCCCCCACGTCACCGACCGTGCCCGGGACGGTGATCCCGCCGGCCGGCCCGCCGCCGTCGCAGACCGTCGGGCGCCCGACGCAGGGGATTGCGCCGGGTGACGACGTCGTGGCCGAGACGCAGGTCGACGCCCGTGGGCTGCCCGAGGGCTACCCGCGCAGCCTCTTCCGGAGCATCGACGGCCGGACGCTGACCCTGCAGGCCGAGGAGGGCGGCTGCCGCCGCGTCTCGGCGCGCGTCGGCGACCAGGCGGCGCAGCAGGTGGTCGTGCTGGTCACCGTCACCTCCGCGCCGAAGGGCCAGATGTGCCCCGACTACATCAAGGAGATCCGGATCCCCCTGCCGCTCTCCGAGTCGCTCGGTACGCGCACGGTCGTCCTCCGCCAGGGCTGAACCCCCCTCGACGCTGGGAGGGCGGCGCCGGGATGCCCGGGGACGCCCTCCCAGACCATGTCCCGTGCAACCCCGCGGCGCCCCCGTTCCGTCTTAGCGGCATGAGGTACTCAGCGAAGGTGGCCGGGACAGGTGTGCTCCTGCTGATGGTGACGGCCTGTGCCGGCCCGGACATGTCCACCGCCCAGCCCGCCGCGGGAGGCGACTCCGCCGCTCCCACCGGGAGTGTGTCGACATCGCCCTCGCCGTCGCCGAGCGCATCGGTGCTGCCGGCGCCGCCGACGGCCAACCCGCCGGGCAAGCCGCGGCTCACCGTGCCCGAGGGCAGCACCCCGGTCCCGCCGGGCAAGATCGACGCGACCGCGCTGCCCAGCGGGTTCCCGCACGAGGTGTGGACGTCCAACGGCGGCACCGTACTCGACATCCGGGCCCAGGAAGGCGGCTGCGGCCACGCGCTCGGCGAGGCGGCCGAGCAGACGGGCGACCGCGTCGTGGTCAACCTGAGCGAGACCAAGGCGCAGACCGGCCAGATGTGCACGATGGACATCCGCTACCCGGTGATCTCGGTCGCGCTCGCCGCGCCGCTGGACCAGCGCACGGTGGTGCTGAAGACAACGCCGCCGAAATAACCGCGCTCGACGCCACGGCCCCGGAGACCTTCTCCGGGGCCGTTTTCGTGCGGCGAGTCCGCAGTGGACGGTTCGGCATTGGTCCGGACCAGGTCAGAGCACGGTTGTCGAAGTTGTCGAAAATTGTCAGCGCTCCCGGTGAACCGCCGCGGTGACCGGGCCGTGTCCCCGGGTGAGGTGGTGATCAGAGAGGAGGGGCCCATGCCCCGGTTGAGCAGTGGTCGGCACCGCAAGCAGGCGACCGTCGGATTGGCCGCGTTGCTGGGGGTCGCCGGCGTCACCGCGACGGCCATCGCGCTGAGCAGTCCCGCGGGCAACGCCGCCGAAGCGCCCAAGGAGAACTGCGCGGGACTCGACACCGCGTTGCAGAACAACCTGACCTTCATCGCGGGCCAGCAGGCGAACCCGGACGCGCAGTCGGCCGCGCGGATCGCCAACCGGCAGGCCGTGGTGGACCAGATCCAGCAGCGGCGGCAGGTCGCGGGCTGCGCGGCGAACGTCGCGGCGAACAACGGCCAGGCCGCCGCCGCGCCCGGCAACTCCGGCAGCGCGCCGGGCAAGGCCCAGGCGCCCGGTCAGCAGAAGAAGCAGGACCAGGGCGCGGCTGCGCAGAAGGGCGGCGTCGTGTGCGCCGGTTCGACCGTGACGCTCTCGGGGGAGGGCGGCGCGCCGGCCGCGTCGAGCAACCAGTTCCCGGCGGGGACGAAGCTGAAGGTGACGAACCTGGACAACTCGAAGTCCACGACGGTGACGGTGACGTCGGTGTCGGGCAGCTGCACGCTGCTCAACAACGCGGCCTTCGAACAGGTTCGGGAACCCGGAAAGTTCCTCATCCGGCGCGCGCGGATCGAGCGCGTCGGCTGAGGGATCGGGAAGGAAGGGGGCACCGGTGGCGGGCCGGTGTCCCTTCTCCGGGCCAGAAGCGGCCTTCTGTCCTTTGTGGACGGAAGGCCGCTTCGCCTGTCAGCGGAAGCTGATCTGCAGCACCGGATCGCCGGTGCTGGCGAAGAAGTCGTTGCCCTTGTCGTCGATGACGATGAACGCCGGGAAGTCCTCGACCTCGATCTTCCAGACGGCCTCCATGCCGAGCTCGGCGTACTCGAGGACGTCGACCTTCTTGATGCAGTCCTGCGCGAGCCGGGCGGCCGGGCCACCGATCGAGCCGAGGTAGAACCCGCCGTGCGCCTGGCACGCCGCGGTCACCTGCTTCGAGCGGTTTCCCTTGGCCAGCATGACGAGTGAGCCGCCGGCGGCCTGGAACTGCTCGACGTAGGAGTCCATCCGCCCGGCCGTGGTCGGCCCGAACGAGCCGGACGCGTAGCCCTCGGGCGTCTTCGCCGGGCCCGCGTAGTAGACCGGGTGGTTCTTCAGGTAGTCCGGCATCTCGTCACCGGCGTCGAGGCGTTCGGCGATCTTCGCGTGGGCGATGTCGCGGGCGACGACCAGCGGCCCGGTGAGCGAAAGCCGCGTCTTGACCGGCAGCTGCGAAAGCTGGGCGCGGATCTCGGCCATCGGCCGGTTGAGGTCGACGCTGACGACGTCGTCGGAGAGGTCTTCCTCGGTGACGTCGGGCAGGAAGCGGGCCGGGTCGCGCTCGAGCTGCTCGATGAAGACGCCGTCGGCGGTGATCTTGGCCTTGGCCTGCCGGTCGGCCGAGCAGGAGACGGCGACGCCGACGGGACAACTGGCACCGTGCCGAGGGAGCCGGATGACGCGGACGTCGTGGCAGAAGTACTTGCCGCCGAACTGCGCGCCGATGCCGAACTGCCGGGTCATCTCCAGGACCTGCTGCTCGAGGTCCTGGTCGCGGAAGGCGTGGCCCAGCGCGGAACCCTCGGCCGGGAGGTTGTCGAGATAGCGGGCGGAGGCGAGCTTCGCGACCTTGAGGTTGAACTCCGCGGACATGCCGCCGACGACGATCGCGAGGTGGTACGGCGGGCACGCGGCGGTGCCGAGGCTGCGCAGCTTCTCGTCGAGGAAGCGGGCGAGCCGCTTCGGGTTCAGGACGGCCTTGGTCTCCTGGTAGAGGAACGTCTTGTTGGCGCTGCCGCCGCCCTTGGCCATGAAGAGGAACTCGTAAGTCGGGTCCCCTTCTTTGTGGTACAGCTCGATCTGGGCGGGCAGGTTGGTGCCGGTGTTGCGCTCGTCCCAGAAGTTGACGGGCGCCATCTGCGAATAGCGCAGGTTCAGCTGCTGGTAGGCGTCGAAGATGCCCCGCGAAAGGGCGCGCTCGTCGTCACCGCCGGTGAGAACGCCCTCGCCGCGCTTGCCGATGACGATGGCGGTGCCGGTGTCCTGGCACATGGGGAGCACGCCCCCGGCGGAGATGGCGGCGTTGCGCAGCAGGTCCATGGCGACGAACCGGTCGTTGCCGCTGGCTTCGGGATCGTCGACGATGGCGCGCAGCTGGGCCAGGTGTGACGTGCGCAACAGGTGCTGGATGTCGGTGATGGCGGTGCGGGCCAGGGTGGTGAGCGCCGCGGGGTCGATCTTCAGGAACGTCCGCCCGGCGGCTTCGACGGTCTCGACGCCTTCGTCGGTGACCAGCCGGTACTCGGTGGTGGTGTCCTTGCCCAGCGGGAGGACTTCGGTGTGCTGAAACGTGGTGGACGGCACTGCCAGGCTCCTTTGCCAGCTCCGGGATCGGTCCACCCTACGCAGCGGCGACGTCCACACCGAAGAGGCATGCGGTGACTGTGAGACGCCCCACCCGCCCCACCCCACGAACCGGAAGAGACGGCTCGCGTACCTGGAGAGCCGGCCGGCGTACCTGGAGGGTCGGTTCGTGAGCCGACCGTCTGGTAAGTGAGCCGACGTCCGGTGCGTGGCGGAAGCTGGTCGGGAGGCCGGGTCCACCCCGACGGACCCGACCTCCCGGGGAAAGCGCCCGGATGCGTGCACATCCGATTGCGAGGCCTGCGCCGGCACTTCGAGGCTGTCGTGACGCAGGTCATAAGTCAACGCCGCCGAACGGGTGCTGGCGGAGGGTTGCTACCCCGGCCTGTGAAGGGTGAAACGCGGTTTTCGTGGAAAATTTTCGTGCCCGGCCGAATGCCTGGTCGCCGGGGGACGGAAATGACCGAGGACGGGTGCACGATGTGCACCCGCCCTCGAACGAGAAACCGATCAGCTGGCGTAGGCGCGCAGCCGGTCCGCGCGCTCGCCCTGGCGGAGCTTCGACATGACCTCGCGCTCGATCTGACGCACGCGCTCGCGGGACAGCCCGAAGTGCTTGCCGATCTGGTCGAGCGTGCGCGGCTGGCCGTCGTCGAGGCCGTAGCGCAGGCGGATGACGTGCTGCTCGCGGTCGTCCAGCGTCGCCAGCACGCGGCGCAGGTCGTCCTGGAGCAGGCCCGAGATGACGGCGCTCTCGGCGTCGGTCGCCTCGGAGTCCTCGATGAAGTCGCCCAGCGGGGCGTCCTCCTCCGTGCCGACCGGCATGTCCAGGCTTACCGGGTCACGCGAGTGGTCGAGCAGGTCCGAGATCTTGTGCGCCGGGATGCCCGACTCGGCCGCCAGCTCCTCGTGGGTCGCGTCGCGGCCGAGCTGCTGGTGCAGGTCGCGCTTGATGCGGGCCAGCTTGTTCACCTGTTCCACCAGGTGGACGGGCAGCCGGATCGTGCGGCCCTGGTCAGCCATGCCCCGGGTGATGGCCTGCCGGATCCACCAGGTGGCGTAGGTCGAGAACTTGAACCCCTTGGAGTAGTCGAACTTCTCCACCGCGCGGATCAGACCCAGGTTCCCCTCCTGGATCAGGTCGAGCAGCGGCATCCCCCGGCCGGTGTAGCGCTTGGCGAGCGAGACCACCAGGCGGAGGTTGGCCTCCAGCAGGTGGTTCTTGGCCACGTGGCCGTCGCGCACCAGCGCGGCCATCTCGGTGCGGCGCTTGGTGGTGAGGTTCTCCCCGGTGTCCAGCATGTGCTGGGCGAACACGCCGGCTTCGATGCGCTTGGCGAGCTCGACCTCGTCGGCCGCGGACAGCAGCGCCGTCTTGCCGATACCGTTGAGGTAGACACGCACGAGGTCGGCGGCGGGGCTCGGGGCGTCGAGGTCGCCGTCGGCGAGCGCCCCCACGCTCACCGGCTCCTCGGACACCTGAGCCGGGATGCGCTCGCGAATCCCGCGCGACTCGCGTTCGAGAGTCTGGACTGACATTCTGCCTCCCCGGTCACGGGCTGAACGTGCGGCTGCGGTGGTCCCGCCGGTTCGCACCCGCGAACCGGGGCCTGTGGAGCCCGGTACGCCGGTCCGGCCGGCTTGGCTGGACATCTGGCACAACGTTCCGGGTTCCCAAAACGTTCCCGGTCCGTCTACTGAACAAGACGGATGCCGGAGCGATCCGGTTGCTCAACCATTGCTGAGCTTTTGCTGAGAACGTTCATGCGGTGAAAACCTGAGAATCCCATGTGAATCCGGTCAGGAAGTGAACCGTCCCGCGATGGTCTAGACCTCTATGAGAACGGTGAACGGCCCGTCGTTGACGCTCGAGACCGCCATCATCGCGCCGAAGCGGCCTGTGGCCACGGTGGCGCCGCGGCCGCGCAGCCCGGCCACGACGGCGTCCACCAACGGCTCGGCGGCCTCCGGCCGGGCCGCCTGCGTCCACGACGGCCGGCGCCCTTTCTTCGTGTCGCCGTAGAGCGTGAACTGGCTCACCACGAGCAGGGGCGCATTCGCCGTGGCGCATGATTCCTCGTCACGCAGCACGCGCAGCTCGTGCAATTTGCGTGCCATCGCGGCCGCCTTCGCGACATCGTCGCCGACGTGGATTCCCAGCAGCACAAGCAAACCCGGCTCGTCGATCGCCCCGACGACCTCGCCGCCGACCGTGACGTCCGCCCGTGTGACGCGGGCCGCGACCGCCCTCACCGCTCCGCCGGGACGAGCATGCCGTGCCGGACGAGCTCGCGGACGACGGGCAACGCGGCGGCCGCCAGCTCCTCGGACGACAGGCCCTGCGCGGCCGCGAGGAGCTCGATCAGGTCCTCCAGGGGCAGCGCGCCGCGGCAGCCCGCCAGCAGCCGGGTGGCCAGCTCGTCGACCTCGTGCTGCCAGCCCGGTCCGTCGGTGCGGTGCAGGCGGCGGATCGTCGTCGCCCAGCCCTCGTCACCGGGTTCCCCGACGCTTTCCAGCAAAACCGTGTCGGGCACCACAAAGCGGACATCCAGTAAAGAATCACCCGATTCGCGCAGCCATTCCACGCGGTCCAGCCAGTTCGCCGCTTCGGGCCCCAGCGGGTCGTCGTACGCCTGCCTGAGGTCCTCGCACACCACGGTCGGGGTCCGCCCCGCCGCGCGCCGCAGCGTGACGAACCCGAAGCCGATGCCGCGGACGTCGTTGGCGGCGAACCAGTCGAGCCACGCCGCCGCCTTCACCCGGCCCTCGGGCGAGCGCGGGTCGAGCCCGGCGTCCCGCAGCCACGTGCCGACGTAGAGCGCCGGATCGGCGACGTCCCGCTGCACGAACCAGGCGTCCGTCTCGGCGGGCAGCCACCGGCTCACCCGATCGGCCCAGTCCTCGCGCGAGGTGTGCAGCCACGAAGCGAGCAGGTGGCCGACGCCGCCGTCGTTCAGGAAGCCCGGCAGCTGGCGCACGACCAGCGCGCTCGCGTCGTCGCCGGCCAGCCCGGAGTCGCGGTAGGTGTAGTCGACGCGCGCCGGCCCGACCACGAACGGCGGGTTGCACACGACCTGGTCGAACTTCCGCCGCGCGACCGGCGCGAACCACTCGCCGCGCACCAGCTCGACGTCCAGTTCGTTGAGCCGGAACGTCGCCGCGGCCAGCGCGAGGGCCCGCGCCGAGACGTCGGTGGCGGTGACGCGCCCGGCGTGCCGGGACGCGTGCAGTGCCTGCACGCCGTTGCCGGTGCCGAGGTCGAGCAGGGTCCCGACGGGACGGCGGCTGGTCGCGCGGATCAGCGACAGCGACGCGTGCCCGACGCCGAGGACGTGGTCCTCGGGCACGGTGGTGCCGAGCAGGTCGGCGTCGAGGTCGGAGACGACCCACCACGAGCCCTCCTCGTCGCCGTGCGGGCGGACGTCGAGGGCGGCGCGGTACCCGCCGGTGACGGCGGCCAGCAGGCCCGCCGCGGCGGCGTCCTCGGGCGTGAGCGGCGCGAACGCCGCCTTGATCGCCGTCTCGGGCTCGGTGCCGCCCAGCAGGAACAGCCGGATCAGCGTGCCGAGGTCGCCCGCGTCCCGGCTCGCGCGCTCGGCCGGCACCGGCTCGCCGCGGCCCAGCGCCGCGTGCGCGGCCCCGCCCAGGGCGGCCACCACGCCGTCGGCGTCGTAGCCGGTGCGCCGGAAGGCTTCGCGCAGCCGCGCGCAGACGTCGTCGGACAGGTCGGGCAATCCACTTCGCGTGCTCACGGTGGGTAATGCTGCCACGATGGCTCCCGTGACCCCTGAACGCGTCCTCGCCCCGCTCGACGCGGCGCTGCCCGAGCTCGAAGCGCTGTACATCGACCTCCACCGGCACCCGGAGCTGTCCTTCGCGGAGACCCGGACGGCGGCCGAGCTGGCCCGGCGGCTGGAGGGCGACGGCTACGAGGTGCACACCGGCATCGCCCGCACCGGCGTCCTGGGCGTGCTGCGCAACGGCAAGGGGCCCACGGTGCTGCTGCGCGCCGACATCGACGCGCTGCCGGTCGAGGAGAAGACCGGGCTGTCCTACGCCAGCACCGCCCGCGGCACCGACGAGCACGGCAACGACGTCCCGGTCATGCACGCCTGCGGGCACGACATGCACGCCACCTGGCTCTCCGGCGCCGCCGCGCTGCTCGCGAAGGGGCGCGACACCTGGGCCGGCACGCTGCTGGTGGTGTTCCAGCCGGGGGAGGAGAGCGCGGGCGGCGCCGCGGCGATGGTGGCCGACGGCCTGTTCGAGATCGCCGGGAAGCCCGACGTCGTGTTCGGGCAGCACCTGGTGCCCGGCCCGGCGGGCTGGGTGCTCACCCGGCCGGGCGTGATCATGGCCGCGACCGACACGCTGCGCGTCACCCTGCACGGCCGCGGCGGGCACGGCTCGCGCCCGGAGACGACCGTCGACCCGGCCGTGCTGGCCGCGTCCGTGGTGCTCAAGCTGCAGACGATCGTGTCGCGCGAGATCGCCGCCACGGACTCGGCCGTGGTCACGGTCGGCTCGCTGCACGTGGGCACCGCGAGCAACGTGATCGCCGACGACGCCGTCATGGAGGTCAACATCCGCTCGTTCGACCAGGCCGTGCGCGAGCGGGTGCTGGCGGCGGTCGAGCGGATCGTCAACGGCGAGGCGGCCACGGCCGGCGCGCCGAAGCCGCCGCGGATCGAGCGGTCCGGCTCCTACCCGGTCACCGAGAACGACGAGGCCGCCAACGACGCGCTCACCGAGGTCTTCCGCGGCCGCTTCGGGACCGACGTCGTGCTGCCGGCACCGCTGGTCACCGGCAGCGAGGACTTCAGCGAGTTCGGCCGCGCGGCCGGCGCGCCGTCGGTGTTCTGGCTGGTCGGCGGCTACGACCCGGAGACGGTGATCACGGCGATGACCGAGGGCCGGTTCGAGCGCGACATCCCGTCCAACCACTCGCCGCGGTTCGCCCCGGTGCTGCACCCGACCCTGCGCACCGGCATCGAGACGCTGGTCCTCGCCGCGGTGAGCAAGTTGCGTCACCCCGGTGTCGGATGAACCCCGCAAGTGGGACGATGGACGGCGGAGGTGGTGCAGTGACCATGCCCGCCAACGACTCGGACCCGGTGCTGATCACCGGGGCGGCCCCGTCGTACGAAGAGCAGTTCGCCGCGCGCAAGCGCAAGTACGTCATCATGATGTGCTGCCGCATCCCGTGCCTGATCGCGGCCGGGCTGACCTACCACGTGTGGTGGCTGGCGCTGGGCTTCCTGGCGATCTCCGTGCCGCTGCCGTGGATCGCGGTGCTGATCGCCAACGACCGCCCGCCCCGCAAGTCCGAGCAGGTCTCGACCTACCAGCGCGAGGCGAAGGCGATCGAAAGCACCACGCACCGCGTCATCGACGGCTGAGATCAGACCGGCTGCGTCAGACCGGTTGGGGACCCACCTTCCCGACGGCCAGCGCGCCCAGCCGCGTCCCGTGCCGCAGGACGTCCACAATGGACTCCCCGGCCAGCCAGCCGGTGAGCACGCCCGCGTCGAACGCGTCACCCGCACCCGTCGAATCGATGCACTCCGCCTCGACCGCCGGCACGCTCGTGACGCCGCCCGCGTCGACCCAGCTGGCCCCGCCGAGCCCGGCGGTGACCACCACCGCGCCGACCGTGCCGAGCAGCTCCTTCGCCGACGCGGGATCCGCCGAACCGGTCAGCGCTACCAGCTCTTCGGTGTTCGGCATCAGCAGGTCCACCCCGCGGACATCGGCCATGAACGCGGCCGGGTCGGTGATGTGCGCGGCGGCCTGCGGGTCGACCGACGTCGTCAGGCCGGCTTCCTTCGCCTTGGCCAGCGCGGCGAGACCGGCCTCGCGTGACGGCGGGTCCAGCAGCACGTAGCCGGACAGGTGCAGGTGGCTCGCCCCGGCGAGCGCCTCGGGGGTGACGTCCTCGGGCGCGAAGCGCTGGTTCGCGCCGCGGTCGGCCAGCATGCTGCGCTGCCCGGACCCGTCGACCATGACGACGACGCAGCAGGTCGGCGCCTCGGCGTCGACGGCGAACGCGCAGCGCACGCCCGCGGCCTCCAGTTCGGCCCGGATCAGCCGGCCGCCCGGGTCGTTGCCGATCCGCGCGAGCAGTGTCGTCTCCGCGCCGAGGGACCGCAGCCACAGCGCGGTGTTGGCACCCGCGCCGCCGCCGGTGAACCGGATCTTCGCGCGGGCGTCGCCCCCGTGCGGCAACGGCTTGTCGTGCCGGGCGATCACGTCGAGCGCCGCGTCGCCGACCACCACGATCCCGCTCATGCCAGCGCCACCGCGACCGCGGTGGCCAGCTTGGCGTTGTTCAGCACCAGCGCTTCGTTCGCGTCGATGCTGACGCCGCCGCTCGCGGTGTGGAAGTGCTCCAGCAGCACCGGCGTGACGTCGGCGCCGTGCACACCGCGGTCCGCGACGAGCGCGAGGCCCTCGGCGAGCAGCCGGTCGTGCAGTTCTTTGTCCATTTCGGACGCTTCGGGGATCGGGTTCGCCAGCAGGACACCCGAACTCGCGTACGCGCGGTGCGCGTCGATCACGGCGGCGGCCTGCTTCGGGTCGTCGACCCGCCAGCCGACCTGGTGCCCCGACGAACGCAGGTAGAACGCCGGGAAGTCGTCGGTGCGGTACCCCAGCACCGGGACCGAGTTCGTCTCCAGCACCTCGAGGGTGGCCGGGATGTCGAGCACCGACTTCACGCCCGAGCAGACCACGACGGTCGGCACCTTCGCCAGCACGCCGAGGTCCGCCGAGACGTCCCAGCTCTGCGCGGCACCGACGTGCACGCCGCCGAGCCCGCCGGTGGCGAACATGCCGATCCCGGCCGCGGCGGCCAGCGCCGACGTGCTCGCCACGGTCGTCGCGCCGGACCGGCCGAGCCCGACAGCCGGGCCGAGGTCGCGCAGCGACAGCTTGTCCAGGCCGGCGTCCGGCGCGCAGACGCGCTCGAGCTCCGCGGGGGAGAGGCCGACGACGACCCGCCCGTCGAGCACCGCGATCGTGGCCGGGACAGCGCCGCCGTCGCGGACCACGCCTTCGAGACGGCGGGCGACGTCGAGATTGCGGCCCGGCGGCAGGCCGTGGGACAGGATGGTGCTCTCCAGCGCGACGACGGGGTGCCCGTCACGCAGCGCCGAGGCTATCTCTTCGTGCAGGTGAAGTGGGGTGGTCACGAGGGACCATCATCGGTGATCGGCCGCCGCGCGGCGCCAGCGGGTCAGCTCCGCTGTGAGGTTCGCCGTCGCGGCGTTCGCCCAGCGTGTCCGCGCGGCTTCGCTGCGGTAGAGCGGCCGGTCGAGAAGCCGTTCGAGGACGGCGATACGCCCTTCGCGCCAGACGTCGTCGGGGTACTTCGCGTACTCCTCGCGCACTCCGCGGGCGTACGTCTCGTACTGCTTTTCGGGTGCTCCGAGGATCGCGAGGTCCGCGTCGAGGAGCGCGGTGGCCAGGAGGTCGTCCGCCGGGGCGTCGTGCTTGACCGTGGCGAGGATCAGGCCTTCGACCCGCTCGACGTGGGCTTCGGCGACCCCTTCCAGGGCTTCGCGGGCCCAGGCGGCGCTGGCGCGTTCGTCTTCGCCGGGCTTCGCGTCGTACACGACGTCGTGCGTCCAAGCCGCGACGGCGACGACAGCGCGTTCGGTGGCGCTGAGGCCTTCGGCCAGCCAGGCGGAGTCACGCGCGACCGCGGCGGCGTGCGTGAGCGTGTGGTAGCGGCGGTGGGGCTCGCCGTACCGGGCTTCGAGCCGTGGCCACGCGTCGGACGCGCCGCCCAGCACCGTGATCGCGTCGGTCCACTCCACGGCTAGTCGAAGATCCCGCGCGGCCGCGCGACCTGGTCCAGCCAGGCTTCGAGCTGCTTCTCCCAGTCGACGTCCGGCTTCACGGTGAACATCCCGAGGAAGTCCTGCCCGCGGCCGCCGAAGCCCCCGGTCTTGCTCACCCGCACCCGCTTGGTGACCTCCAGGACGACGTCGGTGCGCTCCGGCGACGTCAGGAAAGTCACCGCGAACTGGGAAAAGACGCTCGCGAAGCGGGGTGAGGGCGCGAACCGGATCTCCTGGAAGAACGGCAGCTGCTGGCGGGCGCCGTCGACCCGGCCCGGCTCGAGGATCGCCTCGCGGAAGGTGAAGCCGAGCCGGCTCACCGCGTCGAGGATCCGCTTCTGCGCCGGCAGCGGCTCGATCGCGACGGCATCGGCGTCGAACGGGTCCGACACCGCCGCGGCCACGTCCAGCTCCGCCCGGACCCCGACCGCCATGCCGGTCAGCGGCTTGCCGTAGACGCTGGTCACCGGCGTTTCCCAGGGCAGGGGCAGCTCGAACGGCACCCTGACCTGCCGGCCGGCCCGGACGGTCTCCCGGCCGACGAGCTGCTGGGAGCCGAACGGCAGGTCTTCGGTCCGGTCGCCGCCGGGCAGCCGGACGCGGGCCAGCAGCGTCACCGCGAGGCCCTTGATCTCCTGGTCGACCTCGCCGCCGAGCAGCAGGACCTCGCCGTGCAGCGGGCGGCCCGGGGCCGCGGCGGCGTCCAGCAGCCGGGCGTCGATCTTCGCCCCGCCCGAGCCGAACGTCGCGAGCACCTTCTGGAACATGCGGGGAATCCTGCCAGGCCGAGGGGCTTTCGTACGAGGTTCGAGGGAAGTCGGGCACAATGGCCGGGTGAGCACCGAGACGCTGACGAAGCCGGAAACCACGCCCGAGGGCACGGACACCACCGACGATGACACGCCGAAGATGTTCCACTACGTGAAGAAGAACAAGATCGCCGAGAGCGCGGTCATGGGCAATCACGTGGTGGCGCTGTGCGGCGAGGTCTTCCCGGTGACGAAGTCGCCGAAGCCCGGGTCGCCGGTCTGCCCGGCCTGCAAGGAGATCTACGACAGCCTCCGCCCGGGCAAGTGATCCGGGCCTGAACCCCCGGCGGGTGTACCCGCCGGGGTTTCGAGCTGTCCGGAATCGGACAGATCGCCGAACAAACGTGAAAAACCTTCATTCGGCGGGTGTGCGACGCCCGGGAGTGCTGGTAAATCCTGCTCGCCAGGTTTCCCACTCCGACCGGAGGCGTCATGCGCAGAACCGGGATCGTGCTCGCCGTCGTCGCCCTGCTCACCGCGTTCTCGCCGGCGCTGGCCCAGGCCGTCACAGGCTGGACGGAGGTCGGTTCCGACCACGCCAGGGCCCTCGACGAGAGCCAGGGGCTCGCCACGATCGTGCGCCCGTCGGGCACCACGATCCGCTACACCGGGATCGGCACGATCCCGGCGGACCTGAACTCCCAGGGCTGGAACCACGTCGGCGACCCGGGCTCGGCCCAGGGCTGGTACGTCGAGCCCTACCAGCGTGACGACCGCGGCGCGAAGCTCTTCCGCGTCCAGGCCCCGGACGGCTCGTGGACGAACTACAAGCACAACCTCGAGTCGTGGGAAGCGAACAACAACTCCTTCGCCGCCGTGTCGCCGGACGCGCGCTGGCTGGTGGCGGGGGAGTGGGGCACCATGGACCGGCTCCTGGTGCACCCGATGCCGGGCACGGTGTTCACGAACCCGGCCCAGAACCTGCCGTACGTGTCGGCGATCCGGCTCGACCACCCGGTCCGCGACGTCCAGGGCTGCGACTTCCAGACCGCGACCCGCCTGCTCTGCGCGTCCGACGACCCGGACGGCAGCCTCTTCGGCACCACGAAGCCGCTGCTCCAGGTCGACCTGGCCGGCCCGCTCGCCGGCTCCGACGTCACGGGCCACGTCACCTCGCTGGCCCAGCTCCCGCTGCGCAGCGGCTGCAGCGGCAACTTCGAGGTCGAGGGCATCGACTTCGACGAACGCGACGCCACCCTCCGCGTGATCGTGATGTCCCCGAGCATCTGCGTCGTCTTCGACAGCATGACCTACCGCTTCCGCCAGTAGCCGGATCTCGCGTGATCAAGCCCGTGACTCACGTGATGGGGGCCGTAACTCGCCAGTTACGGCCCCCATCACGCGAGATCCGGTTCAAATCACGCGAGTTCCGGGTTGAGGGACTCGGACTCCGGGGCCTGTGCCGGGGTCCGGCGGGCCTCGCGGCGGGCTTTCCGGCGTTCCTTGCGGGTCTCGACCATCGTGTAGAGGGTCGGGACCAGGACCAGGGTCAGCAGCGTCGAGCTGACCAGGCCGCCGATCACCACGATCGCCAGGGGCTGGCCGATGAACCCGCCCTGGCCGGTGATGCCGAGCGCCATCGGGACCAGCGCGAAGATCGTCGCCGCCGCGGTCATCAGGATCGGCCGCAGCCGGCGCCGGCCGCCTTCGGTGACGGCGTCGGCGACGCTCATCCCGTCGGCGCGGTACTGGTTGATCAGGTCGATCAGCACGATCGCGTTGGTCACGACGATGCCGACCAGCATCAGCATGCCGATCAGTGACGGCAGGCCGAGCGCGGTGCCGGTGGCCAGCAGCAGCCCGATCGCGCCGGTCGCCGCGAACGGGATCGACACCAGCAGGATCAGCGGCTGGATCAGGCTCCGGAACGTCGCCACCATGATCAGGAACACGATCGCGATGGCCGCCAGCAGCGCCAGGAACAGGTTCGAGAACGCATCCTGCTGGTCCTGGCTGACGCCGCCGAGCGAGTACGCCGCGCCACCGGTGAAGGTCAGTCCGTCCAATTTGGACTTGATGTCCGCGGTGGTCTTGCTCAGGTTGTCGCCGGTGTTCTTGGCGGTCACCGTGGTGCTCAGGTCACCGCCGGTGCGGTGCACCGAAGCCGGGCCGTCCACAGTGGACACCTTCGCCACCTCGTCGAGCCGGACGACGCCGCCAGGGCCCGGGATCGGGAGGCCCTTCACCTGCTCGACCGTCGCCGGGGCGGTGCCGGCGCGCAGGACGATGTCCGTGCGCTGCCCGCCGACCGGCAGCTGCGTCACCGTGCGGCCGGCGATCGCCTGGTTGGCGACCTGCCCGATGGTGCTCGCCGACAGCCCGCGCGCGGCAGCCGCGGCGTCGTCCACCTCGACCTGCACCCGCGGCGAGCCGACGCTCAGGTCGCTCGAAACCTCGGTCAGCCCGGACACCCCGCGCAGCGCCTGCACCACCTGGTCGGACGCCGGCTTCAGCGCGGCCTCCGACGGCGCGGTGACCGTCACCGAGACCTGGTCGGAGTTGAAGCCGGACGCGTCCGCGCCGATCTTGACCTCGCCCAGCTCGGGCCGCGACGTCAGCTTCCCGCGCAGGCGGTCCGACAGGGCATTGAGATCGGTGTCCTTGGCGACCGTGACGGAGATGCTCGTGTTGGTCCCGCCGCCGAAGCCGAACGTGCCACCGCCGCCGATGCTGACCTGGTAGGTCCGCACCGCGGGCTCGGCCGCGAGGGCCTGCTCGACGGCCGTGGCCGCCTTTTCCTTCGCCTCGACGCTGGTGCCGGCCGGCAGCTTCTGCGTCATGTTCAGCGTCGTCCCGCCGGACTGGTCGAGGAAGTTCGTGTTGAGCCGCGTCGCGAGCCCGACCGTGCCCGCGAAGATCAGCAGCGCCAGCAGCACGACGGTCAGCCGCCGCCGCGTCGCGAACCGGATCACCGGCAGGTAGGCCCGCTGCAGGAGGCCGCGGCGTTCCTTCTCGACGGCCGCCTCGCGCGCCCGCTCGGCTTCGACGGCGTCCGACGGCACCGCCGGCGGCTTCAGGAACCAGTACGCCAGCACGGGAACCACGGTCAGCGACACGAGCAGCGACGCCAGCAGCGCCACCGTGACGGTGATCGCGAACGGCGAGAACAGCTCGCCCACGAACCCGCCGACGAACGCGATCGGCAGGAACACCGCGACGGTCGTCAGCGTCGACGAAGTGACCGCGCCGGCCACCTCGCGGACGCCGTCGAGCACCGCCCGTTGTTTCTCTTCGCCGTAGGCCAGATGCCGTTTGATGTTCTCCAGCACCACGATCGAGTCGTCGACCACCCGGCCGATCGCGATGGTCAGCGCGCCGAGGGTGAGCAGGTTGAGCGACAGGTCGCCGGTCCACAGCGCCAGCAGCGCGACGACCACCGACAACGGGATCGACACCGCGGTCACCAGCGTCGAGCGCACCGACAGCAGGAACAGCAGGATGACGACGACGGCGAACGCCAGCCCGAGCAGGCCTTCGGTGGTCAGGCCGCTGATCGCGTCCTTCACCGGAGTGCCCTGGTCGAACACGACGCTCATCTCGGCGCCGGTCTTCTTCGCCAGCTCCGGCAGCTTGTCCCGGACCGCGTCGGAGATCGCGACCGCGTTCCCGTTGTCCACCATGGTGATCGACAGGCCGAGGCTCGCCTTGCCGTTGGTGCGCGTGATCGACGCCGGGGGCGCGAACCCGGCCTGGACGTCGGCCACGTCACCCAGCTTCACCGGCCCGCGCGCCGGCCCGCCCGCCCGCGCGGCCGCACTCGGTGTCAGGTAGAGGTTGCGGAGAGTGTCCACAGTGGTCTGCCCGCCGCCGACCTGGACGGACAGCGTCTTGCCGCCTTCGGTCAGCGTGCCGGCCGGCACGGCGGCGCCGGCGGTCTGCAGCGTCGTGGCGATCGACGCCGGGTCGACGCCCCCGGCGGCCAGCTTCGCGTAGTCGAGCGTGATCGTGACGCGCGGCTGCTGCACCCCGGTGACGGTCACGGTGCGGACGCCCTCGATCTTCCGCAGCTCCGGCGCGACCTGGTCGGTCAGCGCGGGCGCGAGCGCCTGCGGATCTCCCGTGGTGCCCGCGGCGACCAGCGCCACCGGCAGGTCGTCGGTGCTGCCCGCGGACACGGCGGGCTCGGAGTTCTGCGGCAGCCGGGGCCGGACCTGGTTCACCACCTGCTGGATCTGCGAGACGGCGGCGTCGATGTCCGTGCCGAACGCGAACTTCGCGACGACCCGCGAAACGCCGTCCGACGACGTCGACGTGACCTGCTCCAGGCCCTTCAAGCCCTGCAGGCCGCCCTCGAGGGGCTCGCTGACCTGCCGGTCGACCGCGTCCGGCGACGCGCCGGGGTACGCGGTGACGATCTGCGCCTGCGGGAACTGCAGCGACGGGAACAGCTGCTGTTTGAGCTGCGGCAGCGCGAACGCGCCGAAGCCGACGATCACGAGCGCGAGCAGCCCGATCAGGCTTCGGTTGCGCAGGCTCAATCTGGCCAGCACGGACATGACGTGGAACCCCCTCGGAAACGACGCGGCGACTGGTGCCTGCGTCAGTGACGGAGAGAGCTTTTCACGACGTTGCTGAGGAGCGACTCAGTCTGAGGGTGGATTCCGGGTCGTCCCTTCGGTGGACCCGCGACCCTGGGCAGCGCTCGGTGCCGGTTCCGGCGCGCTGGGTGACGATTCGTCCTCTTCGGACGGCGGGGCGGTCTCGGCACCGTGGGGGGAGACGTCTTCGGTGCGCGGGCGCCGCAGTGGCGTGGTCGAGCGTTCCCACAGCTTGCGGCCCTCTTCCGAGCGCAGCCGCTCGGCGGCGCGTTCCATCTCCAGCCGCCGCCACTTGCGCCGCTGCCGCCGGGTCGCCTTGGCCGGCCACAGCTCCTGGATCGCGCTGTTGAAGTAGGCGCCGCCGACCACGGCCAGCCCGATGAAGAACATCAGCAGCAGGAACGCGATCGGCGCCGCGAGCGCGCCGTAGGTGTAGCCGGTCTTGGTGATCCAGTTCAGGTAGACGCGCAGGCCGACCGAGGACAGCAGGAACACGACCATGGCGAGCACCGCGCCGGGCAGCCCGCGGTGCCACGGCAGCTTCCGCGGCAGGGCGAGCTTGTACAGCGTGGTCAGCGCGAGGGTGATCATCGCGCCGAGGGCGGGGAAGTACAGCCTGCTCACCCACGACGTCACGGTCGGGCGCCAGGCCGTCGGGAAGAACTCCGGCAGCAGGTCGGGGCCGATCGCCAGCAGCGGCAGCCCGACCACGAGGATCACCAGGCCGCACAGGTACAGCAGGAGCGCGAAGATCCGCTGCCAGACGTCGTTGCGGACGCCGTACTGGTCGTGCGCGACGGTGATCGCGTCCACGAACGACGACATCGCCGACGAACCCGCCCACAGCGAGATCAGGAAGCCGACCGAGACGATCTCGCCCTTGCCGACGGTGAGGATGCTGTTCACCGTCGGCTCGATGATGTCCTGGACGGCGTTGGCGCTGAACACCGTCCGGCAGAAGCCGATGATCCGGTCGTGCACCGCGGTGACCACGTCCTGGCCGAACCACTCGCCGACGAAGCCCAGGCTGCCGAGCAGGCCGAGCAGCAGCGGCGGCAGGGACAGCGTCTGCCAGAAGGCCGCCTCCGCGGCTTCGGAGAAGACGTTGCCCTCCCACGCCTTGGCGAACGTGCGCGTGAGAAGACGCCACGGCCCCTTGCGGGCCACCTTCGTCGCTCCGGACGGCTGCACCTCACCCATGACGTGTCCAGCATGGTCCATCGGTGCTGATTTGGCTCGTCACACCCCCTGCGGCCGGGCGTGTCGGCGGGCATCACCCGTGCCGGTGCCGGGAACTGTCGGACCCGGCCGGTAGACTCGCTCCAGTGCCCTCACCGCAGTCACCGACACCGAAGTCGGTACCACAGTGAGGGTTTTTGCACGTCACAGCCGCACGTCAAAGCACTTGAGGCAGTTGAGCGAGGGGGAGGACCGGCGATGACGGAGACGCAGCTCGGGGCACCTCCCGCGGAGAAGGACTCGACCGCGCGCCCGCTGCGGGCCTGGCAGCGGCGGGCGCTCACCAAGTACCTGACGCAGCGGCCCAAGGACTTCCTCGCGGTGGCGACGCCGGGGGCCGGCAAGACGGTGTTCGGCCTGCGGATCGCCGCGGAGCTGCTCAGCGACCGCACGATCGAGGCGGTCACCATCGTCACCCCGACCGAGCACCTCAAGCACCAGTGGGCGGCTGCGGCGGCCGCGGCCGGCATCGCCATCGACTCGAACTTCCGCAACACCACCGGCGTCACGTCGTCGGACTACAACGGTGTCGCCCTGACGTACGCGCAGGTCGCGGCACACCCGACGTTGCACCGGGTCCGTACCGAGAACCGCAAGACGCTGGTGATCCTCGACGAGATCCACCACGGCGGCGACGCGAAGTCGTGGGGCGACGCGATCCGCGAGGCCTTCACCCCGGCCGTGCGGCGCCTGTCGCTGACCGGGACACCGTTCCGGTCCGACGACTCGGCCATCCCGTTCGTCACCTACGAGCCGGACGCGGGCGGGTTCCAGCGCAGCAAGGCCGACCACTCGTACGGCTACGCGGACGCGCTGGCCGACGGCGTGGTCCGGCCGGTCGTCTTCCTGGCGTACTCGGGCGAGGCCTCCTGGCGTACGAGCGCGGGGGAGGAGTTCACCGCGCGGCTCGGCGAGCCGCTGACCGCGGAGCAGAACGCCCGGGCGTGGCGCACGGCGCTCGACCCGTCGGGCGAGTGGATCCCGGCGGTGCTGCAGGCCGCCGACACGCGGTTGTCGCAGGTCCGCCAGAGCGTGCCGGACGCGGGTGGCCTGGTGATCGCGACGGACCAGGAGTCGGCGCGGGCGTACGCGAAGATCCTGGAACGCCTCTCGGGCGAGATGCCGACACTGGTGCTCTCGGACGACCCGAAGGCCTCGGGGCGGATCAAGGAGTTCTCCGAGACGAACGAGCGCTGGATCGTGGCGGTCCGGATGGTCTCCGAAGGCGTCGACGTCCCGCGCCTGGCGGTGGGCGTGTACGCGACCAGCGCGTCGACCCCGCTGTTCTTCGCCCAGGCGATCGGCCGGTACGTGCGGGCGCGCAAGAAGGGCGAGACGGCGAGCGTGTTCCTGCCGTCGGTGCCGGTGCTGCTGGAGCTGGCCAGCGAGCTGGAGGCGCAGCGCGACCACGTGCTCGGCAAGCCGCACCGGGAGAAGGAAGGCTGGGAGGACGAGCTCCTCGCCCAGGCCAACCGCACCGAGGACGAGCCGGGCGAAGAGGAGAAGGCGTTCACGTCGCTGGGCGCCTCGGCCGAGCTCGACCAGGTCATCTACGACGGCAACTCGTTCGGCACGGCGGTGTTCTCAGGCTCCGACGAGGAGCAGGAGTACCTGGGCCTGCCGGGGCTCCTGGAGCCGGACCAGGTCCGGGCCCTGCTGCGCAAGCGGCAGGCGGAGCAGGTCGCGGACGAGAAGCGCCGCAAGCCCGCGAAGGAGGAGCCGGCGCAGCAGCCGGTCCGCTCCCAGTCGGTGAGCGAGCGGCTCGGGGCGTTGCGCAAGGAGCTGAACGCGCTGGTCGGCATGTACCACCACCGCACGAAGAAGCCGCACGGCGCGATCCACAACGAGCTGCGGCGGGTCTGTGGGGGACCGGTGACCGCGATGGCGACCGTCGAGCAGCTGGAAGAGCGGATCGTGACGCTGCGGTCCTGGTGAGGCCGGCCGGTCCCAGCGCTCTGTCGCCCGGGAGGCTGAAGTTCCGGTGATCACCGTCCGTTCCTGGGACGGCGGGGTCACCGCACCGCCAGGCTTGTGACGCTGCGTATCGCTCTGTCACCGGCGGGCTGCCTCTTCGTCCTCCGCCGGATGGCCTCGGGGGCACCTCGTCGCCGGAAGTTCGCAAGTCGGCGACCAATCCCGGCGCGGAGCCGTGGATTCGCCACGGGTTGCGCTCGGTGCACACGACCGGCCTAACGTCACGCCTTGATGAAACCTCGATGTAACTTACCGTGAGTGCTGGCGATCACATCGTCAGTGGACCTACTCTTTCCGGGCGAGCTTCAGCCTGTGTTGCCGAACCGTGTCCAATTGGTGTCATTTAATCGATCCAGCTATCTTCCCCGCAGCCGCTCAGCGGCATATGTTGTCGCCCACAACATATGCGCGACGGTGCGCCGGGCCTCTCCGGATCACCGCCTCGCTGGCCCGAAGCACATGCCGACGGCCGCTCGTCACAATGCTTGGATCCGGAAGGAACGAGGATGCGCAGCAGAACCCTTACCCTCCTCGCCGCCACGGTGAGCGTCGGCCTGGTGCTGACCGCCTGCGGTACAAACAGTTCGAACAGCGGGGGCACGGGAAGCAACTCCGCTTCCGCGTCCGCCCCGGCCGCCGCCGGCGCCAACGGCAAGGTCGGCGTCATCCTGCCGGAGACCGCCAGCTCGGCCCGTTGGGAAGCCTTCGACAAGCCGATGCTGCAGGCCGCCCTCGCGGCGCAGGGCTTCGACGCCGACGTCCAGAACGCCCAGGGCGACGCCCAGAAGTTCGCCACCCTGGCCGACGGCTTCATCAGCTCCGGTGTCAAGGCCCTGATCATCGCCCCGGCCGACCCGGCTGTCGGTGCCTCGGTCGAGGCCAAGGCGAAGGCCGCGGGCATCCCGGTCATCGACTACGACCGGCCGAGCCTCGGTGGCAGCGCCGAATACTACGTCTCGTTCGACAACGAAAAGGTCGGCCAGCTGCAGGGCCAGGCCATGGCGGACGCGCTGAAGGACAAGGCGGGCGCGGGTGTCGTCCAGATCGAGGGCGCCCCGACCGACAACAACGCCACGCTGTTCACCAGGGGCCAGGATTCCGTTCTCGAGCCGCTGTTCACCTCCGGCAAGCTGAAGCGGATCCAGAAGCAGCCGATCAACGACTGGGACAACCAGCTCGGCGGCACGACGTTCGAGCAGATCTTCACCAACAACGGTGGCAAGGTCGACGGCGTCGTCGCGGCGAACGACGGCCTGGCCGGCGCGGTCATCACCGTCCTCAAGCGGAACGGCCTCAACGGCAAGATCCCGGTCACCGGCCAGGACGCCACCGCCGACGGCCTGAAGGCGGTCATGCGCGGCGAGCAGTACATGACAGTCTTCAAGCCGATCAAGGAAGAGGCCGAAGCGACCGCGAAGCTGGCCGCCGCACTGGTCAAGGGCGACAAGGCCGGGGCCGACGCCATCGCGACCGGCAAGCTGCACGACCCGAAGAACAACCGCGACATCAAGTCCGTGCTGCTCACGCCGACGACGATCCTGGCGAAGGACATCAAGACCGTCGTGACCCAGGGCTACGTGAAGACGACCGAGATCTGTGGTGGCGACCTCGCCGCCAAGTGCACCTCGCTCGGCATCTCCTGAGCCCCCGCAACACCCCATGAACAGCCGGGCCGGGACGCGCACCCCGACGGCGCGTCCCGGCCCGGTCCCCACCCAGGAGAAAGCCCATCCATGAGTGAGCCCATTCTCGAGATCAAGGGCCTGAACAAGAGCTTCGGGCCGGTCCACGTCCTCCACGACGTGGACTTCGACGTACGTGCGGGCGAAGTGACCGCACTGGTCGGCGACAACGGTGCCGGCAAGTCGACGCTCGTCAAGTGCATCGCCGGCATCCACCCGTACGACTCGGGGACCGTGCGGTTCAACGGGCAGGACGCCCACATCCGCGGCCCGCGCGACGCCGCCGACCTCGGCATCGAGGTCGTCTACCAGGACCTCGCGCTCGCCGACAACCTCGACATCGTCCAGAACATGTTCCTCGGCCGCGAGCGCGGCAACTCGTGGAAGCTGGACGAAGCCAGCATGGAGAAGGCTGCCCGCGAGACGCTGGCCTCCCTGTCGGTCCGGACCGTGAAGTCCGTCCGCACGCCCGTTTCCTCGCTGTCCGGTGGGCAGCGCCAGACCGTCGCCATCGCGAAGTCCGTGCTGTGGAACAGCAAGGTCGTCGTGCTGGACGAGCCGACCGCCGCTCTCGGTGTCGCGCAGACCCGGCAGGTGCTCGACTTGGTCCGCCGACTGGCCGAACAGGGCCTCGGCGTCGTGCTGATCAGCCACAACATGGCCGACGTGTTCGAGGTCGCCGACCGCATTGCCGTGCTCTACCTCGGCAGGCTCGTCACCGAGGTGCACACGAAGGACGTCACCCACGGCCAGGTCGTGGAGCTGATCACCGCGGGTCGCTCCGGTGACCTCGGCCTGGCCCGGCCCGAAGCCGTGGTCCTGTGAGCGGGAAGAAAGAACCGGAAATGACTGAAACCCCTGCCAAGCACGAGGTCGACACGCCGGCCGCGGAAGCGCTCGCGCAGACCCAGAACCCCACCGCGGCGATCACCGACTTCGGGATCGACACGACATCGATGTCAACCGGCGAAGCGATCCGCGACTACTTCGCCCGCCTGCGGGCCGGTGAACTCGGCGCGCTGCCGTCGCTGTTCGGCCTGCTCGTGCTCGTCATCCTGTTCAGCGCGCTGTCGGACAACTTCTTCACCCTGGCCAACATCGCGAACGTCTTCCCGCAGGGCGCGGGCGTGATCATCATCGCGATGGGCATCGTCTTCGTGCTGCTGCTCGGCGAGATCGACCTCGCCGCCGGCGTGGCGTCCGGTACCGCCGCGTCGGTGATGGCGCTGCACTACGTCCACAATGGAAACCTGCTGGGCAACTTGGGGCCGGGCGTGTTCGTCACGTTCATCGCCGTCCTCGCCGTGGCCATGCTGCTTTCGGCCTACCAGCGGATCTGGGCCGGTGCCGGGCTTTCGCTGATCGGCGTGCTGATCGTCGCGATCGGCGTCCCCGCCAACGCCTGGCTCGAGATCCTGCTGTCCATCTGCGTCGGCACCGCGATCGGCTGCATCACCGGCTTTCTGGTGTCGAAGATCGGCATGCCGTCCTTCGTCGTGACGCTGGCGCTGTTCATCGTGTGGCAGGGCGTCCTGCTGCAGTTCATCGGTGAGGGCGGCACGATCGGCATCACCAACTCGGACATCCTGTACAAGATCGCCAACGGCAACCTGGACATCCTGGGTAGCTGGATCTTCTTCGTCGTCGCCGCCGGCGGGTTCGCGGTGATCACACTGCTGAGCCACTTCAAGCGGCTGCAGCGCGGCCTGGTCGTCCAGCCGACGGCGTTGGTGCTGGTCAAGGTCGGCGCGCTCGTCGTGCTGTCGGCGCTGGGCACCTGGCTGCTGACGATCAACCGCTCGCCGAACAAGGCGGTCGTCACGATCGAGGGTGTCCCGTACGTCATCCCGATCATGCTGGTGCTGCTCGTGGCCGGCACTTACGTGCTCAACCGGACCAGGTACGGCCGGTACATCTACGCGGTCGGCGGCAACAAGGAAGCCGCCCGCCGCGCCGGTATCGACGTGCCGAAGATCCGGGCGAGCGTGTTCGTCATCGGCTCCGCGGTCGCGGCCATCGGCGGCATCGTCGCCGCGTCGAAGGTCGGTTCGGTCAGCCCGCAGTCCGGTGGCCTGAACACCCTGCTGTTCGCGGTGGGTTCGGCCGTCATCGGCGGCACCTCGCTGTTCGGCGGCAAGGGCCGGGTCTCCGACGCCGTCGTCGGTGGCCTGGTCATCGCCGTGGTCATCAACGGTCTGGGCCTGCTCAAGCAGCCGGCCGCGGTGGTCAACATCATCACCGGTCTGGTCCTGCTGCTCGCCGCCACGGTCGACGCGCTGTCCCGGCGCCGCGCGGCTGCGTCGGCGCGCTGAACCAGCATGGGATGATCAAGCCCGTGTCCAGCTCACCCGTCGCGCGACCGGACGAGGTGCGCCGGCACAACCGCACGACCCTGCTCCGCCTGCTGCACGTCGGCGGGCCGAGCACCCGGGCGACCCTGGCCACGCAGCTGGGGCTCAACCGGAGCACGATCAAGACCCTCGTCGACGGGCTCGCCGAAGCCGGTGTCGTCGAGGAGAAGGTGCCGAGGCCGGGACGAGGGGCGGGCCGCCCCTCGCTCCTGGTCCTGCCCCAGCCGCACGCGGCGGTCGTGCTCGCGGTCGACCTGCAGGTCGAGCACGTCGCGATCGCCCTGGTCGGGCTGGGCGGCCAGATCCTGGGCCGCAACAGCTGGAACCTGCGCGGCCGGATGGGGCAGCCCGACGAGGTCATCACCCACATCATCGAGTCGACGAACATCCTGGCGAACGACCTCGGCGTGACCCCGGTGGCGGCCGGGGTGTCGGTCCCCGGTGTCGTCCGGCGGCTGGACGGGCACGTGCACGAGGCCCCGAACCTGCGCTGGACCGACGTCGCGCTCGGCGAGCGGCTCCGCGGGGTGCTGCAGATCCCGATCCTGGTCGGCAACGACGCCGAGTTCGGCGCGGTCGCCGAGCACCTGCGCGGGGCGGCCCGCGGGGCGGCCGACGTGGTGTACGTCTCGGCCGACGTCGGGGTCGGCGGCGGCGTCATCGCCGAAGGGTCGGCGCTGCGCGGCGGCGCCGGCTACGTCGGCGAGATCGGGCACATGGTGATCCGCCCGGACGGGCGGCCCTGCTACTGCGGCAACAGCGGCTGCTGGGAGACCGAGGTCGGCGAAGCAGCGCTCTGCCGGGCGCTCGGGCTGGCCGAGGACACTCCGCGCGGCGCGATCCTGTTCGAGCTGCGCGAACTGGGCCGGGACCCGGAGGCGGCGCTGTCGCGGCTCGCGGAGTTCGCCGAGTGGCTGACGCTGGGGCTGATCAACATCGTCAACCTGCTGGGGGCGCAGCTGGTGATCCTCGGCGACCTGCTGACGGTGCTGCCGGAGGCGGTGCTGCGGCACGTCAGCGCCGAGGTGCGCCGGCGCAGCCTGGTCAGCCGGGCGTTCGGCGGGACCCGGATCGTCAGCTCGGCGCTGGGAGCCGACGGGAAGCTGCTCGGCGCCGCGGAAGTGGCGTTCGAAGTGGTGCTGGATTCTGTCTGATTTTCTGTCTGCTTTCGTGTCCGGAATCTCGGCCTTTCGCGGCCGTACCGTGATATCTGACACGTGGAGAGCGGCGGCCTGACCGCAATAATTCTCAATCTGCAAGATGCAGAAAGGCGACCGGCGCCTGTGCGCACCGGCCGCCTTTCGCTCGTCTGTGTTACCGCTGGATGTCGGCGGACAGTTCCTTGAGCTTGGCCTCGTGCTCACGGGCGTGGTGCCCGCAGAAGAGCAGTTCGCCACCCGTGCTGAGGATGGCTCGTACCTGAGCTGCTGCTCCGCACCGGTCACAGCGGTCGGTGGCGGTCAGTTCGGGGCGGGTGAGCGTCGGCGATGTCATGGGGGTCTCCCTCCGTCCCGGCACCGGTTGCCCGGTGCCATCGATCCAGCTACGCCCACTTCGGGACTGATGCCGGTGGCGGCGATCGCCTCCGGCTCCGCGGTGTTCGTGCCTCTACTGTTCCAGACGTTTCGCTGCCCGCAAGTGTTCCCGCGCCGGTGGGACCTGAGTCACGCCGATTTACCCCGGATGTCGTAGCCGCGTCCCGCAATCCAGGAGACGAATACTCGGAGAGTTACGTTTTCCGTGGTCAGGCACCATAGGATCGTGACATCAGTGACTTCCCCCGGGCGACTTTCCGTGGTACCCGCGCCGGTCTTGTTCGTTCTCAGCGGAATTTCGATGTACGCCGGCGCGGCGATCGCGGTCGGTCTTTTCGGGCACGCGACGCCCGCCGGGGTGGCGTGGCTGCGCTGCCTCGGCGCGGCGGTGGTGCTGCTGGCGTGGCGCCGGCCACCCCGGGCGGCCTGGCGGGGCAGGCGCCTGCTGCTGGCGATCGTCTTCGGCGTCGTGACGGCGGGCATGAACGTCCTCTTCTACGAGGCGATCGCCCGCCTGCCGCTGGGTACGGCGGTGGCGGTGGAGTTCGCGGGCCCGGTGGTCGTGGCGGCGCTGGGGTCCCGGACGCTGCGGGACGTGCTGGCGGTCCTGCTGGTGGCCGCCGGGGTGGTGGCCATCGCGGACGTCCGGCTGGCGGGCAGCTTCTGGGGAGTGGCGTTCGCCCTGGGCGCGGCGGCGGCCTGGGCGGGCTACATCCTGCTGGGCAAGCGGGTGGCGGCGGACGGCGACGGCATCGACAGCCTGGCGATCGGCTTCGCGGCGGGCACGCTCGTCCTGTCACCGCTCGCCTCGGGCACCGGCGAAGTGTGGTCTTCCCCACGCCTGTTGCTGCTGGGTATCGGCGTCGGGGTGCTGTCGACGGTGGTGCCGTACGCGCTGGACCAGGTGGTCCTGCGGCGGGTGGGCAAGGCGCGCTTCGCGGTGCTGCTGGCGTTGCTCCCGGTGACGGCGGGCGTGCTGGGCTTCCTGCTGCTCGGCCAGGTGCCGAGCCTGCCGGAGGCCCTCGGCACGCTGGCGGTGGTGGCGGGAGTGGCGGTGCGGAGCCGCGATACCCCGGCCCGGCCGGGGCCGGAGCCGCCGGGCTGAAGTTGTCCACAGGCGGGCCGTGATGTGGACAGGCGAGCCGCGGCAGCGCCTTTTCCGGGCTTTCCGTCGGACCCGGCCGATACGCTGGACAAGGGCACGCCCCCCAGGGAGGGCGGGGGTCGGGCAAAGTCGTTTCTGCAGGTCAGGGGCCTGATCTTTGTGGTGAGAGGCTGCGCGAGTACGCATGTCGGCGCCCAGCCTGGGAGCACCTGTCCGCTCACCGGCGTGCGTGGCAGCTGCCGCTGCCGCGGTGTCTTGAATGACTCATTCAGGTCTTCGGAGGTCCTGAATGAGTCATTCAAGACCTTCGGTGAGCCGCCGATCCGCGAACCGGGGCGCGACTTTGCCGGAACCCTGCCAGGGAGGGCGGGGGTGTTTCCGCCGGTCGGATTGTGATGGCCCGCACCGCGCCCGCCCGGGATACTGAGCCCGGGCGGGAGGAGGCAGGTGGCCATGACGAAAGCGGCGTCGGCCGCGGCGAAGGACTTCGCCGCCGCCGGAGTGGGCGGTGTCCACCTCGCCTGGGCGGACAACAACGGCATCCCGCGCTCCCGCGTCGTCCCCATCGCCGGGCTGGCCGACGCCGCCACCCGCGGGGTCGGCGCCACCTCGCTCTTCGCTGTTTTCGACAGCCACGACGCCATCACCTACGGGCACGCCGGCCTTGCGACGCCGTCCGGGGACATCCGGCTCGTGCCCGTGGTCGACCGGCTGCGCCGGCTGGCCGGGCAGCCCGCGCTCGCCTGGGCGCCGGTCCGGCAGCTCACCAAGGACGGCGAGCCGTGGCCCTACTGCCAGCGTGCGGTCCTCGAAAGGCAGGTCGCGGAGGGCGCGCGGCGCGGGCTGGAGTTCCGGGCCGGCTACGAGCTCGAGTTCGCCGTCGCACCCGCGGGCAGCGCCGACGTCGTGACGACGCCCGGGCACCCAGGCCCGGCCTACAGCCCGCACGCCCTGGTCGGCCTCGACGGCTTCGTCGCGGCCCTCCTGCACGACTTCGCCGCCAACGGCCTGCGGATCGGCCAGCTGCACGCCGAGTACGGCGTGGCCCAGGTCGAGCTGTCGCTCGCCGCCACCGATCCCGTCTCGGCCGCCGACGACCAGCTGCTCGCCCGCCAGACCATCCACGCCGCCGCGTACGCGCACGGCCTCGCCGTCAGCTTCGCGCCACTCGTCGGGTTGGGTGCGGCCGGCAACGGCTGGCACCTGCACACCTCGGTCCGCCGCAAGGGCCGCAACCTGCTCGACGGCGCCGCGAGCACGCCCGAAGGCGACGGCGCCGGCTACCTCGCCGGGTTGCTGCGCGACCTGCCGGCGCTGACCGCGATCACCGCGCCGAGCGTGCCCTCGACCCTTCGCCTCCGGCCGGGCTACTTCGCGGGCGCGTACGCGTTCTGGGGCGTGGAGAACCGGGAGGCGCCGTTGCGGTACGTCCCCGGCACGCCGCTGCTGGGCACCGACCACGCGAACGTCGAGCTCAAGGCGTCCGACGCCTCGGCCAACCCGTACCTCGCGCTGGCCGTGGTGCTGGCCGCCGGGATGGCCGGCATCGAGGACGCGCCCGCGTTGCCCGAGCCGATCGGCGAGGATCCGGGCGGCTGGACGGACGGGGAACGGGAGACGCGCGGCGTGCGCCGGCTGCCGGCGGACACCGCCGAACAGGACGCCGCGCTGCTGGCGTCGCCGCGGGTCGCCGGCGTGCTCGGCGACGAACTGCTGGGCGCCTTCCGCGCCGTCCGGGCGTCGGACGCGGCGTGGGCGGCCGACCACACGGCAGACGAGATCGTCGCCGCCCACCTTTGGCGCTACTGAGAACCTTATTCTGGTCAGGACGGCGCTACGGACCGCCGGCCGCCCGCTTGTGGTGACACTCGCGCCGGCCGACGGCTGAACAAGGTTCTGAGGGGACCGATGTCTTCGGGGATCGACGGCGGGCAGCTCGACCTGTCCGGGGTGCGGTGGCTGCCGGGCGGGGCCCGGCTGGCCGCGGTGGCCCAGGCGGAGCTGCCCCAGAAGGACGGCCTGGCCGCGGCGTTCTGCGGGCTCGCGGCGCTGCGGGCGGCCGGGCTCGACGGGCTCGACCAGGACGCCGTCGCGGCGGCCGCGGGCACGGTCCGCGGGCCGGCCGTGCGCCCGCGGGGCGAGGCGGGCCGCCGCGACTTCCGGCTGCCGCTGCCGGTCGTCGACGACCCGGCCGCGGCCGGCACCCGGGTTTCCGGGCTCGCGCCGGCCGTCGGCTCGCTGTCGCGGGGCACCCTCACGGCGGTGCCGGTGACGGGGGAGTGGACCACCGGGTCGCTGTTCGACCTGCTCGTCGGGCTGTGGGACGTCCCGCGCGTCGCGGTGATAGCCCGGATCGACGGTGCCGAGCTCGGCGCCCACGACACCCCGGAACGCGCGCTGCTCGACTACCTCGACACCGGGGTCCCGCCACTGTGGACGTCCCGCTGGCGCCCGCCCGGAGGTCACTTCGTGCTCCTGGCGGCCATCCGTATCGGCGCCGAGGGTACTCTTCTGTCCGTTGTGGACACTTACTCGTCGTTGGGGGACAACGGGATCCACGACCAGCCCGTGGAATGGGTGACGGCGGCGCTGGCCGGGCTCGGCGTGCTGGTGGTCGTCGACGCGGGCCAGGACGGCGTCGTCCGCGAGGCGGCCCGCGTCGCGGGGCTCACTCCGTCCTTTTGGGACTGATTGCCGTCTCCGCGTTTCCGGGCGCGAAACGGGAGTGACGGCGGCCGTAGGCGAAGTAGATCACCAGGCCGATCACCAGCCACACCGCGAAGCGGATCCACGTGAGCACGTTCAGGTTGAGCATCAGGTACAGGCACGCCAGCGCGGCCAGGATCGGCACCACCGGCGAGAACGGCACGGAGAACGGCCGCTCCAGGTCGGGACGGCGGCGGCGCAGCACCGGGACCGCCACGGCCACGATGATCATCGCCGACAGCGCGCCGATGCTGACCATGTCGGCCAGTTCGGAGATCGGGATGAACGCGGCCAGCACGGCGATCAACACCGCGCCGCCGATGGTCATCCGGTGCGGGGTGCCCCAGCGCGGGTGCGCGCTGCCGAGCGCCTTCGGCAGCAGGCCGTCCCGGCCCATCGCGAACCCGATCCGCCCGATCGTGACCAGCTCGACCATCATCACCGACGTCAGGCCGGTCACCGCGCCGAGCGAGATCAGCGCGCCCACCCAGTGCCGGCCGACCCGGTCGAACGCGTCGGCCAGCGGCGCGCCGGTGTCGATGTCGGTGAACGGGACCATGCCGGTCAGCACGATCGACACGCCGATGTAGAGCAGCGCGCACACCCCCAGCGCGCCGAGGATGCCGACCCGGAGGTCCTTGCGCGGGTTCAGTGTCTCTTCGCCGAGGTTCGCGAGCGCTTCGAAGCCGGTGTAAGCGAAGAAGACCACCGCGGCCGCGGTGATCATCCCGGCGATGCCGTAGACCGACTGCTCCAGACCGAGTGCCGCCTGGAAGATCGGTTGCTCGAGCACCGTCGTGCCGGCTTCGGGCGCCTTCGCCGACGGGATGAACGGCGTCAGGTTGGCACTCCGGACGAAGAACACGCCGACCGCGAGCACCAGGACGCAGACCGCGACCTTCACGCACACCAGCACGTTGGTCAGCCGGGCCGACTCCTTGATGCCCAGCACGGCGACCACGGTCAGCACGGCGATGATGAGCACCGCGCCGACGTTGACCTTCGCGTCTTCACCGAACCACTCCGGCGACAGCCCGAGCAGGTTCGCCAGGTACCCCGACCAGCCACGCGAGACCACGGCGGCGCCGAGCGCGAACTCCAGCAGCAGGTCCCAGCCGATGATCCAGGCGAACACTTCGCCGAGGGTGGCGAAAGCGTAGGTATAAGCGCTTCCCGCCGTCGGGACGCTGGAGGCGAGCTTCGCGTAACACAGCGCCGCGAGCCCGGCGACGACCGCGCCGAGCACGAACGACAACGTCACGGCCGGCCCGGCGTGCGTCTTCGCCTCGACACCCGCCAAGGTGAAGATGCCGGTGCCGATGATGATCCCGACGCCGAACCCGACCAGGTCGCGTCCCCGCAGCCGCCGTTTGAGCTCCCCGGAGTCCTGGCGGTCCAGGACCTCGTCCACGTTCAGTGTTCTCCGCTCACCCATGAGGAGAAGTTAAAAGGTCACGGGCGTTCCCGCAGATCGGCGGCACCCGGGTTTTCCCGGGTCAGGCCCGCGCCGAGGCGGCCGAGCACCTCGCGTTCACGTTCGGTGAGGTCGTGCCCGCCGGGTGCGGACGGCCGGGGCAAGGTGACGTCGTCCCGTGCAGATGGCGGGAACGGCCGGGCACCGGAATGCTGGTCCCCGTGCCCGAAGAGATCCCCGCCCGCAGTGCCCTGCACGAGCTCGCCGACCGCTACGGAGTCGCCACCCGGTACGAGAACGCCGACCAGGTCTGGGTCGACGTGGACGACGATGTCGTCGTCGCCGTCCTCGGCCAGTTCGGTCTCGACGCGACCAGTGAGGAGGCCATTGCCGAAGCGCTGACCGCTGCGTACGAAGCCCGGTCCGCCGCCGTCCTGCCGCCGACGATCGTCGTGCGGGAAGGCACCGGACGGCCGCTCGGCGTCGACGCCGAGGTCGTGCTCGAGGACGGGACCCGTCGGCGCGCCGATGGGGAGCTGCCCGCGGATCTGCCGCTCGGCTGGCACCGGGTGGTCGCGGGCGACCAGGAGGCGGTGCTCGCGGTCGTGCCGGCGAAACTGCCGGAGGTCCGGCCCGCGTGGGGGTGGATGCTGCAGCTCTACGCCCTGCACTCGGCCGGCTCCTGGGGCATCGGCGACTACGCGGACCTCGCGGCCTTCGCCGCCCGGTCCGCCGCGGAGCTCGATGCCGGCGTCCTGCTGGTCAACCCGGTCCAGGCGATCAGCCCGGCCCAGCCGATCGAGCGCTCGCCGTACTCGCCCGCCAGCCGGCGGTTCGCCAACCCGGTCTACCTGCGCGTCACGGCCACCGAGACGTTCGATGCGGCCGATCGGGCGACCCAGGACGCGGTGCGGTCGCTGGAGCCGGACCGCGGCGGCGAGCTCGTCGACTACGACGCGGTCTGGACGGCCAAGCGGGCCGCGCTGGAACTGCTGTGGCCGCACCGGGTCGAAGAGGTGCCCGAGGACGGCGACCTCCTCGACTTCGCGCTGTTCTGCGCCCTCGCCGAGCGGCACGGGGCGGACTGGCGGGACTGGCCGGAGCCGCTGCGCGATCCGGCCGGGCCGGAGGTGGAAGAAGCGCGGGAGGAGCTGAAGGAGCGCGTCGGCTTCCACGCGTGGCTCCAGCACCTCTGCCGGGTGCAGCTGGAAACCGCCCGGCAGGCGGCGCGCGAGGCCGGGATGACGGTCGGGATCGTGCACGACCTGCCGGTCGGGGTGCACCCCGGCGGGGCCGACACGTGGGCGGTGCGGGACGTCTTCGCCGCCGACGTGCGGGTCGGCGCGCCGCCGGACGCGTTCAACCAGCAGGGGCAGGACTGGAACCTGCCGCCCTGGCGGCCGGACAAGCTCGCCGAGGCCGGGTACGGGCCGTTCCGGGACGTCATCCGCGGCGTGCTGCGGTACGCCGACGGCATCCGCGTCGACCACATCGCCGGGCTCTGGCGGCTGTGGTGGATCCCGCCGGGCGAGCCCGCGCACCGCGGGACGTACGTCCACTACGACGCCGAAGCGATGGTCGGCGTGCTCGCCCTCGAAGCACACCGCGCCGGCGCCGTCGTCGTGGGGGAGGACCTGGGCACCGTCGAAGAGACCGTCACCGAAACCATGCACGAGCGGGGGATGCTCAGCTCGGCCGTGCTGTGGTTCGAACGCGACTGGGACGCGCCGGGCAAGCCGTTCACGCGCCCGGCGGAGTGGGACCCGGACGCCATGGCCAGCATCTCCACGCACGACCTGCCCACGGTCGCCGGCTGGCTGGCCGGCGAACACGTCCGGGTCCGCGCGGAGCTGGGCCTGCTGGACCGCGGTGTCGAAGCGGAGGAAGAGGCGGCTGCCGCCGAGCGGAAGGCGCTGTTCGAACTCGTTGCGCGGGAAGGGATTCCGGACGACGACCCGGTCGTCGCGCTGCACACGCTGCTGGCGTCGGCCGCGTCGCGGCTGGTGCTGACGTCGCCGGCCGACGTGGCGGGCCAGGTACGGCAGCCGAATCTGCCCGGAACGATCGACCAGTACCCTAACTGGCGGATTCGCCTTCCCGTCAGCGTCGACGGCTTCTTCACCGCGAAGGGGGTCCGCGCCGCGGTCGCACCGCTGGCGGCGGCTCGCCCGCTGCCCCGGTAACGACCACCCCGTGGCGTACGACCCCCAGTGATGCGCGTCCGCGGACGCCACCGGCACGACCCAAGCTCGAGGAGATCCCAGTGCGGCCCTGGCCAGGAACGCCCTACCCGCTCGGCGCCACCTACGACGGAGTCGGGACGAACTTCGCCCTGTTCTCCGAGGTGGCCGAACGGGTCGAACTGTGCCTGTTCGACGGCGAGGGCAAGGAGGAGCGGTACGCGCTCGAAGAGGTGGACGGCTTCGTCCACCACGGCTACCTGCTCAACGTCGGGCCCGGTCAGCGGTACGGGTTCCGCGTGCACGGCCCGTACGACCCGAAGCGCGGCTTGCGCTGCAACCCGAACAAGCTGCTCATCGACCCGTACGCGAAGGCCGTCTCACACGGCGTGAAGTGGGACGAGTCGCTGTTCGGCTACAAGTTCGGCAACCCGGACGAGCGCAACGACGACGACTCCGCCGGCCGGGTGCCGTATTCGCTGGTGGCGAACCCGTTCTTCGACTGGGGCAACGACCGCCAGCCGAAGCGGCCGTACAACGAGACGGTCATCTACGAGGCCCACGTCAAGGGCATGACCGTGAATCACCCGTTCGTGCCCGAACCGCTGCGCGGCACCTACGCCGGTCTCGCGCACCCCGCCGTCATGGAACACCTGCAGAAGCTCGGCGTGACGGCGGTGGAGCTGCTGCCGGTGCACCAGTTCGTCACCGACCACGGCCTCGATGGGAAGAACCTGACGAACTACTGGGGCTACAACACGATCGGGTACTTCGCGCCCCACGACGCCTACGCGGCGATGCCCGGCGAGGGCGGCCAGGTCCAGGAGTTCAAGGGCATGGTCAAGGCCTTCCACGAGGCCGGCATCGAAGTGATCCTGGACGTGGTTTACAACCACACCGCCGAGGGCAACCACCTCGGGCCGACCCTGTCGATGCGCGGCATCGACAACGAGGCCTACTACCGGCTGGTCGAGGGGGAGCCCGAGTACTACATGGACTACACCGGCACCGGGAACTCGCTGAACGTGCGCAACCCGCACACCCTGCAGCTGATCATGGACTCGCTGCGGTACTGGGTGACCGAGATGCACGTCGACGGCTTCCGGTTCGACCTCGCGTCGGCGCTGGCGCGCGAGTTCTACGACGTCGACCGGCTGTCGACGTTCTTCGACCTCGTGCAGCAGGACCCGATCGTCAGCCAGGTGAAGCTCATCGCCGAGCCGTGGGACGTCGGCCCCGGTGGCTACCAGGTCGGCAACTTCCCGCCGCTGTGGACGGAGTGGAACGGGCAGTTCCGCGACACCGTCCGGGACTTCTGGCGGGGCGAACCCTCGACGCTGGGCGAGTTCGCGTCCCGCATCACCGGCTCGTCGGACCTCTACCAGGACGACGGCCGCCGCCCGTTCGCGTCGATCAACTTCGTCACCGCGCACGACGGCTTCACGCTGCGGGACCTGGTGTCCTACAACGAAAAGCACAACGAGGCCAACGGCGAGGACGGCCGGGACGGCGCCGACGACAACCGGTCGTGGAACTGCGGGGTCGAAGGCGAGACCGACGACGCCGAGGTGCTGACGCTGCGGGCGAAGCAGCAGCGCAACATGCTGGCCACCCTGATGCTGTCGCAGGGCATCCCGATGATCCTGCACGGCGACGAGTTCGGCCGCACCCAGCAGGGCAACAACAACGTCTACTGCCAGGACTCGGAACTGTCCTGGATGGACTGGGAACTGGCGAAGGACCACGCGGACCTGGTGAAGTTCACCGGCGGGCTGGGCGCGTTCCGGCACCGGCACCCGGTGTTCCGCCGCCGCCGGTTCTTCCAGGGCGGCCCGGTCGGCAAGGGCGACAAGCTCGGCGACATCGCCTGGTTCACCCCGGCCGGCGAGGAGATGACCGAGCAGAACTGGGACGACGGCTTCGGCAAGGCGGTCGTGGTCTTCCTCAACGGCAAGGCGATCCCGGACCTCGACCAGCGCGGAATGAAGGTCGAGGACGACTCGTTCCTGCTCGCCTTCAACGCGCACTACGAAGACATCGACGCCAAGCTGCCGGGCAACGGGTACGGCCACGCCTGGACTGTCGTCGTCGACACCGCGACCGGCGAAGTCGAGCCCCTCGGCGCGAAGCCGATCGAAGGCGGCGGCCAGTTCACCCTCCCCGCCCGGTCCCTGATCGTGTTGCAACGGACGGAGACGGAGCCCGAATGACGGTGCCGGAGTCGACCTACCGGGTGCAGCTGCGCCCGGAGTTCACCTTCAGCGACGCGGCCGGCATCGCCGGCTACCTGCGCGACCTCGGCATCGGCGCGTTGTACGCGTCGCCGGTGCTGGACGCGACGCCGGGCTCGACGCACGGCTACGACGTGGTCGACCCGACACGCGCGCGGCCCGAGCTCGGCGGCGAGTCCGCCCGGCGGGAACTCGCCGCGCTGCTGAAGGAACTCGGCCTCGGCCTGGTCGTCGACATCGTGCCGAACCACATGTCGGTCGAGGTGCCGAAGGCCAACCGGTGGTGGTGGGACGTGCTGAAGCACGGCCGCGGCTCCGAGTACGCCTCCTTCTTCGACGTCGACTGGGACCGCGGCCCGATCCTGCTGCCGGTCCTCGGCGACGACAGTGACGATGGAGCCGTCGCCGAGCTGACCGTCGACGGCGGCGAGCTCGCCTACTACGATCACCGGTTCCCGATCGCCCCCGGCACGGAAAACGGGACGCCGCAAGAGGTCCACGAGCGCCAGCACTACCGCCTGATCGGCTGGCGCCGCGGCAACGCCGAGCTGAACTACCGCCGGTTCTTCGACATCACGAACCTGGCCGCGGTCCGCGTCGAAGATCCGAAGGTGTTCGCCGAGACGCACGGCGAGGTGCTGCGCTGGGTCGCCGACGGCGACGTCACCGGCCTGCGCGTCGACCACCCGGACGGGCTCGCCGACCCGGGCGGCTACTTCCGGCGGCTGCGCGAGAACGCCCCGGACGCGTGGATCGTCGCGGAGAAGATCCTGCACCCGGGCGAGCCGCTGCCGCAGAGCTGGCCGGTCGACGGCACCACCGGCTACGATGCCCTGCGCGAGATCGCCGGCGTCTTCATCGACCCGGCGGGCGAGCCCGACTTCACCGTGCTGGCGAACGAGCTGGGCGTGAAGACCGGCTACCACCGCGTCGAGGCCGAGGCCCGGCGCCTGGTCACCGACCGCATTCTCGTGGCCGAGGTCCGGCGGATCGCCGCGCTGCTGCCCCACTTCGAGGCCGAAGTGGCGCGGCAGGCAGTGGCCGAGACCATGATCGCCTTCCCCGTCTACCGCTCCTATCTCCCCGAAGGCGCGGCGCACTGGGCCGCGGCGATCGACGGGGCCCGCCGTGCCCGGCCCGACCTCGCCGACCCGCTGACGATGCTCGACGCCGTCATGCGCAAGAACCCGGACAGCGAGCTGGCCACCCGGCTCCAGCAGACGTCCGGCATGGTCGTGGCGAAGGGCACCGAGGACACGACGTTCTACCGCTACACCCGCTTCGCCGCGCTCAACGAGGTCGGCGGCAACCCGGACCGCTTCGGCCTAGGCGTCGAGGAGTTCCACCGGCTGGCCGCCGGACGCGAGGCCGGCTACCCCGCCGCGATGACGACGCTGACCACCCACGACACCAAGCGCTCCGAGGACACCCGGGCCCGGATGGCGGTGCTGGCCGAAGTGCCGGGCGAGTTCGCCCAGGCCGTCCGGCGGTGGACCGCCCGGCGGGGCATCGACGAGCCGTCGCTGAACCTGCTGGCGTGGCAGACGCTGGTGTCGACCTGGCCGATCGAGCCGGCCCGGCTGCGGGACTACCTGGACAAGGCGGCCAAGGAGGCCAAGCTCCGGACCAGCTGGACCGACCACGACGAAGCCTTCGAGGCCGATGTCGCAGCCTGGCCCGAAGACGTCATGAACGACGCCGAGCTGGCGTCCGACATCGAGACGTTCGTCAAGCGCATCGAGGGACCCGGCTACACGAACTCCCTCGGCCAGAAGCTGGTGCAGCTGACCGCCCCGGGCGTCCCGGACGTCTACCAGGGCACCGAGCTGTGGGACTTCTCGCTGGTCGACCCGGACAACCGGCGCCCGGTCGACTACGTCGTCCGCCGCGAAATCCTGACCCGGATCGCCGACGGCGAGCTGCCGGAGATCGACGCGTCGGGCGCGGCGAAGCTGCTGGTCGTCCACAAGACGCTGCGGCTGCGTCGTGCGCACCCGGCGCTGTTCCGCGGCTACCGGCCGCTGCGAGCCGAGGGTCCGGCCGCCCAGCACGTCCTGGCTTACACGCGCAGCGCCGACCTCGCCGTCGCGGTGACCCGGCTCCCGGTCGGCCTCGAAGCCGGCGGCGGCTGGCGCGACACCGTGCTGCCGCTGCCGGCCGGCGTCTGGACCGACGTCCTGACCGGCCGCGACGCGAGCCCGGACGCGGCCACCCTGTTCGACCGCTACCCCGTCGCGTTGCTGGTGCGAGGAGACGCATGAAGTTCAGCGTGTGGGCCCCTTCGGCCCGCCGGGTCCGGGTGAGCGTCGACGAAGGCGTGCACGAAATGACCGCGGGCGACGGCGGCTGGTGGCACGCCGACGCCGAAGGCATCAACTACGCCTTCCTGCTCGATGACGAGAAGCCCCTGCCGGATCCGCGCTCGCGGTGGCAGCCGCACGGCGTGCACGCGGAGTCCCGTGTCTACGACCACGCGGAGTTCGCCTGGACCGACGACGCCTGGACCGGACGGCAGCTGCCCGGCGGCGTCCTCTACGAGCTGCACGTCGGCACATTCACCGAGGGCGGCACCTTCGACGCGGCCATCGAGCGGCTCGATCACCTCGTCGACCTCGGGATCACGCACGTCGAGCTGCTGCCGGTCAACTCGTTCGACGGCACCGCGGGCTGGGGCTACGACGGCGTCCTCTGGGGCGCGGTCCACGAGCCCTACGGCGGGCCCGACGGCTTCAAGCGGTTCGTCGACGCCGCCCACGCGCGCGGCCTGGCCGTCGTGCTCGACGTCGTCTACAACCACCTCGGGCCGTCGGGGGCCTACCTCGGCAAGTTCGGGCCGTACTTCGCCGGCCGGAACGACTGGGGGCCCGGCCTCAACCTCGACGGCCCCGGCTCCGACGAGGTCCGCCGGTACGTCATCGACAACGCGCTGAGCTGGTTCCGCGACTTCCACGTCGACGCGCTGCGGCTCGACGCCGTGCACGCGCTGCTCGACCGGCGGGCCGTCCACCTGCTCGAACAGCTCGCCACCGAGGCCGGCGCGCTGTCGGCGGCGCTGAACCGGCCGCTGACGCTGATCGCCGAGTCCGACCTCAACGACCCGAAGCTGGTCACGCCCCGCGAGCGCGGCGGCTATGGCCTGCACGCACAGTGGTCGGACGACCTGCACCACGCCCTGCACGTCAAGCTCACCGGCGAGACGTCCGGCTACTACACCGACTTCGCCGCGCCGGACGCGCTCGAACGGGTCCTGCGCGAGGTGTTCTTCCACGCCGGGACCTGGTCGTCGTTCCGGGAGCGGACGCACGGCCGTCCGGTCGACACCCGGACCGTGCCCGGCCACCGCTTCCTCGGCTACCTGCAGAACCACGACCAGATCGGCAACCGCGCGACCGGCGACCGGCTGTCCGCGACGGTCGCCCCCGGCCGGCTGGCCTGCGGCGCGGCCCTGCTGTTCTGCTCGCCGTACACGCCGATGGTGTTCATGGGGGAGGAGTGGGCGGCGAGCACGCCGTGGCAGTTCTTCGCGTCCTTCCCGGACCCGGAGCTGGCCGAAGCCGTCCGCACGGGACGCCGTCGCGAGTTCGCCCGGCACGGCTGGGGCGAGGCCGACGTGCCCGACCCGATGGACCCGGCCACGGTGGAGCGCTCGCGGCTCGATTGGGCCGAGGCCGGGCGCCCCGGTCACCGTGAGGTGCTGGACCTCTACCGCGCGTTGATCCGGCTGCGCCGCGAACGGCCCGAGCTGGCCGACCCCCAGGTGTCGGACCTGCGTCTCGACACCGCCCCGGACGGATCGTGGCTCGTGCTGCACCGCGGCGGGCTGCGGCTGGCCGTCAACTTCGGCGCCGGCCCGGTGACGCTGCCGCTCGGGGCGACGGCGGCCCTGCTGACCTGGGGCGAGGCCACCGTGGACGGTGGCGCCGCCCAGCTGCCCCCGGACACCTTCGCCCTGGTCGAAACGACCCAGTGAAAGTCCGTGAATGGCACATTGAGGGACGTAGAGTCCCTCAATGTGCCATTCACGGACTTGGCCCTGACGGCGGTTGCCTCCGGGTAACTCCTCGGTAATGGCGCGCACGGACGACTGCTTGTCTGGGACGATTCAGGAATGGCCACACGACCCTCCGCCGACCACGTCCTCGCCGGCCGTCCCTTTCCGCTCGGTGCCCACCCGGAGGCCGGCGGGGTGCGGTTCGCGATCACGTCCGCCGTCGCGGACGCCGTCGAGCTGTGCCTGATCGACGCCGACGGATCGGAACGCCGGATCGCGCTCACCGAACGCACCTTCGGCGTCTGGCACGGCCTGGTGCCCGGGGTGACGCCGGGGCAGCGGTACGGCTACCGGATCCACGGCCCGTACGACCCGGCCCGCGGCCTGCGGTGCAACCCGCACAAGCTGCTCCTCGACCCGTACGCCCGGCAGATCACCGGCGGGCTCACCGACCTGCGCGCGGCCCAGGGCTTCACCGGCGACCCGGAACGCGGGCCGATGTCCACAGTGGACTCCCTGGGCAGCGTGCCGCTGTCGGTGGTGTCCTCGCCGGGCGGACCGGACACCGGGATCAAGCCGGAGGTGCCGTTCGAGGAGGCGGTCGTCTACGAACTGCACGTCAAGGGGTTCACCCGGCAGCACCCGTTCATCCCGGAGGCGCTGCGCGGCACCTACCTCGGCCTGGCCCACCCGGTGGCGATCGAGTACCTGACCCGCCTCGGCGTCACCTCGGTCGAGCTGCTGCCGGTGCACTCGTTCCTCGACGAGCCGGCGCTGATCCGGGCCGGGCGGCACAACTACTGGGGTTACTCGCCGCTCGGCTTCTTCGCGCCGCACGCCGCCTACGCCAGCGAACCCGGCCACGAGGTCGAGGAGTTCCGGCTGATGGTGGCCGCCCTGCACGCGGCGGGCATCGAGGTGATCCTCGACGTCGTGTTCAACCACACCTGCGAGGGCGGCCCGGACGGGCCGACGCTGAGCTTCCGCGGGCTGAACGCGCCGGTGTACTACCTGCACACCGACCGCGGCCACATGGCCGACATCACCGGCTGCGGCAACACCCTGGAGGCCGGCTCGCCGACCGTCGTCCGGCTGGTCACCGACTCGCTGCGGTACTGGACGCAGGAGCTGGGCGTCGACGGCTTCCGGTTCGACCTCGCCAGCACGCTCGGCCGGCCCCGCGGCGGGGCGTTCGACGACGCGTCGACGCTGCTCACCACGATCACCACCGACCCGGTGCTCTCGCGCTGCAAGCTGATCGCCGAGCCGTGGGACGCGACCGGCGAGGGCTACCGCGTCGGCGGCTTCGGCGCGCAGTGGGCGGAGTGGAACGGCCGCTACCGCGACACCGTGCGGGACTTCTGGCGTGGCGCGACGGGCGTCCGCGACCTCGCCTACCGGCTGTCCGGTTCGTCGGACCTGTACGACCACAACCTGCGCCGGCCGTGGCAGTCGATCAACTTCGTCACCGCCCACGACGGCTTCACGCTGCGGGACCTGGTGTCCTACAACGAAAAGCACAACGAGGCCAACGGCGAGGACAACCGCGACGGCGGCAACGACAACCGCTCGTGGAACCACGGCGCGGAGGGGGACACGGCCGATCCGGAGATCCGCGAGCTGCGCGCCCGGCAGGCCCGCAACCTGTTCGCCACGCTGCTGCTGTCCACCGGCACCCCGATGCTGACGGCCGGTGACGAGTTCTGGCGGACCCAGGGCGGCAACAACAACGCGTACTGCATCGACGACGAGACGTCCTGGCTGGACTGGACGCCGGACGACCCCGAGGCGGAGTCGATGCTGAGCTTCGCCCGCCGGGTCGTGCGGCTGCGCGCCAACAGCCCGGCGCTGCGGCAGCCGGAGTTCTTCGAAGGCCGGACGACCCCGACCGGCAAGCCGGACCTCGTCTGGTTCCGCCCGGACGGCGAGGAGTTCGGCGAGACCGACTGGTTCGAGGACCGCCACACGCTCGGCATGTGGATCGACGGCTCGAACAGCCAGGCCCGCAACCGCGACGGCGAGCTGGTGCCCGACCACTCGTGGCTGCTGTGGCTGCACGCCGGCGACGGGCCGGCCGAGGTCGTGCTGCCGGGCCGCGAGTACGGCGAGACGTTCAAGCCGACGCTCGACACGAGCACCGCCGACGGCAGCCCGGCGAACCCGGGCACGCTGGAAGCCAAGAGCCGCGTGACACTGCAGTCCCGTTCCCTCCTCCTGCTCCGCGCCCCCCGCCTCGCCGCCGAACCCCAGCCCGAGCCCTACTGACCCACGTGATTGAAGAGTCGACTCGCGTGATCAGGAGGCCGACACGCGTGATTACAGGGTCGACACGGCAGCCATGCTCGTGTCGACCCTTCAATCACGCGTGTCGGCTCCCCAATCACGCGTGTCGGCTCTCTGATCACGTGCGAGTCGTCCGTTCGGGTACGAGTGTCGTCCGGCCGGGTCCGCGTGTCGTCCGTGCGGCGGCGGCGATAGGTGGCGCATCGGCTTAACCTCCCGGACATCCGCCGGAAATTCCTTGCGGCAACAGTGTTTCGGACGTCGGATCCTGGGTACCCGGGTAGAGAACCCTGCCTCGTGGGCGCTTGATCGAGTCAGGCAGACTGTCGCCTGCCTGCGTCCAACTGACACACCGAGGGGCGTTGCCCATGACCGGCCGGCTCGGCATCGACGACGTCTCCCCCAGCGTGAGCTGCGGCCGGTATCCGGCCAAAGCCGTTGTGGGAGAACACATTCCGGTCACCGCGACCGTCTGGCGCGAAGGTCACGACGCGGTCGCCGCCACCGTCGCGTGGCGCGGCCCCGGCGACCGGCTGACGCGCCAGGCGCGGATGGTGCCGCGCGGCCCCGACCACCCGGACGAGTTCGCCGCGGTGATCGCCCCGGACACCACCGGAATGTGGACCTACCGGATCGACGCGTGGGGCGACCCGTGGGCGACGTGGGAGCACAACGTCGAGGTGAAGGTCGCCGCCGGGCAGGGGCCCGAGGACCTCGCCAACGACATCGAGAACGGCGCCCGCCTGCTGGAGCGCGTCGCCCGCCGTCCCGACCGCCGGGCGGAGAAGCAGCTCCTGACCGGCGCGGTGAAGGCGTTGCGCGACGAAGAGCGCAGTCTCGCCGAGCGCGTCGGGCCCGCGCTCTCGCCCGAGATCCGCCAGCTCATGCACGAGTTCCCGGTGCGGGAGCTGATCACCAAGGGCAAGCCGCACAAGCTGTGGGTCGACCGCCGTCGCGCCGCGTTCGGCTCGTGGTACGAGCTGTTTCCCCGCTCGACCGGCGGGCTCGACGCCGAGGGCAAGCCGGTGCACGGCACCTTCGCCACCGCCGCGGGCGCGCTCGACCGCGTCGCGAAGATGGGCTTCGACATCGTCTACCTCCCGCCCGTCCACCCGATCGGGCGAGTGAACCGCAAGGGCCCCAACAACACCCTCGACGCGACCCCGGACGACGTCGGCTCGCCGTGGGCCATCGGCGCCGACGAGGGCGGGCACGACGCCATCCACCCCGACCTGGGCACCTTCGACGACTTCGACGCCTTCGTGGCCCGCACGGAAGAGCTCGGCATGGAGGTGGCGCTCGACTTCGCGCTGCAGGCCGCGCCCGACCACCCGTGGGTGCTCAAGAACCCGGAGTTCTTCACCACCCGCCCGGACGGCTCGATCGCGTACGCGGAGAACCCGCCGAAGAAGTACCAGGACATCTACCCGATCAACTTCGACAACGACCCCAAGGCCGTCTACGAAGAGATGCTGCGGGTGATCACGGTCTGGATCGACCACGGGGTGAAGATCTTCCGGGTCGACAACCCGCACACCAAGCCGCCGGACTTCTGGGCCTGGCTGATCCAGTCGGTCAAGGACGCCCACCCGGACGTGATCTTCCTGGCCGAGGCGTTCACCCGCCCGGCGCGGCTGTGGGGTCTGGCCCGGCTCGGCTTCACCCAGAGCTACACCTACTTCACCTGGCGGACCGGCAAGCAGGAGCTGATCGACTTCGCCGTCGACCTGCGGGAGCACTGGAACGAGGGCCGGCCGAACCTGTTCGTCAACACCCCGGACATCCTCCACGAGTCGCTGCAGCGCGGCGGCCCCGGCATGTTCGCGCTGCGGGCGGCGCTCGCGGCGACGATCTCGCCGACGTGGGGCGTCTACTCGGGTTACGAGCTGTTCGAGCACGTCCCGGTCCGCGAGGGCAGCGAGGAGTACCTCGACTCCGAGAAGTACCAGCTGCGCCCGCGCGACTTCGACCGCGCGCTCGCCGAAGGGCGTTCGCTGGAGCCGTGGCTGGCGAAGCTCAACGCCGTCCGCCGCGCGCACCCCGCGCTGCAGCAGATGCGCACCCTGCACTTCCACCACGTCGACAACGACGCGCTGCTGGCCTACTCCAAACAGGACCCGGCCACCGGCGACACCGTGGTCACCGTCGTCACGCTCGATCCGTACGGGCCCCAAGAGGGCACGCTGTGGCTCGACACCGCGGCACTCGGGTTCGAGGCGCACGAACGGCTGATCGCCCACGACGAGGTCACCGGCGACACCTGGGACTGGGGTCAGGCGAACTACGTCCGGCTCGAACCCTGGCGCGCCGTGGCGCACGTCGTGTCGGTGAGACGCCGGCTGGCCGGCTGAGACGCGCCAAGGACAGGGACTCGAAGGACGAGGTGGAGTACATGGCGGAAGAAGCCCGGCCCGACGCCGCGTTGGGGCTGGACGGTGTGCCGCACACCGGTGAGGCGATGACCGCCGACGGCATGCTGGTGGAACCCCAGGCCGGGGACTTCCGGTCGGCGCAGCAGGCGCCGAGCAACCCGGAGTGGTTCAAGGGCGCGGTGTTCTACGAAGTGCTGGTGCGCGCGTTCGCCGACTCCAACGGCGACGGCACCGGCGACCTGCGCGGCCTGGCCGGGCGGCTCGACTATCTGGCGTGGCTCGGCATCGACTGCCTGTGGCTGCCGCCGTTCTACGCCTCGCCGTTGCGCGACGGCGGGTACGACATCAGCGACTTCCGCGCGGTGCTGCCGGAGTTCGGCAGCGTCGAGGACTTCGTCTTCCTGCTCAACGAGGCGCACCGGCGCGGTATCCGGGTGATCACCGACCTGGTGCTCAACCACACCTCGGACGCACACCCGTGGTTCCAGCAGTCCCGCCACGACCCGGACGGCCCGTACGGCGACTACTACGTGTGGAGTGACGACGACTCCCGCTACGCCGACGCGCGGATCATCTTCGTCGACACCGAGACGTCGAACTGGACCTACGACCCGGTGCGCGGCCAGTTCTACTGGCACCGGTTCTTCTCCCACCAGCCCGACCTCAACTTCGAGAACCCCGACGTCCAGAACGCGATGATCGACACCCTGCGGTTCTGGCTGGACCTGGGCATCGACGGGTTCCGCCTCGACGCCGTGCCGTACCTGTTCGAGCAGGAGGGCACCAACTGCGAGAACCTGCCGCGCACGCACGAGTTCCTCAAGCGCTGCCGCAAGGTCGTCGACGACGAGTACCCGGGCCGGATCCTGCTGGCCGAGGCCAACCAGTGGCCTTCGGACGTCGTCGAGTACTTCGGTGACCCGGCCGTCGGCGGCGACGAGTGCCACATGGCGTTCCACTTCCCGCTGATGCCGCGGATCTTCATGGCGGTGCGGCGCGAGTCCCGGTTCCCGATCTCGGAGATCCTCAGCCAGACCCCGGAGATCCCCAGCGGCAGCCAGTGGGGCATCTTCCTGCGCAACCACGACGAGCTGACCCTCGAGATGGTCACCGACGACGAGCGCGACTACATGTACGCGGAGTACGCCAAGGACCCGCGGATGAAGGCCAACATCGGCATCCGCCGCCGGCTGGCGCCCCTGCTGGACAACGACCGGAACCAGCAGGAGCTGTTCACCGCGATGCTGCTCTCCCTCCCCGGTTCGCCCGTTCTGTACTACGGTGACGAGATCGGCATGGGAGACAACATCTGGCTCGGAGACCGCGACGCGGTGCGGACCCCCATGCAGTGGACCCCGGACCGCAACGCCGGGTTCTCCTCCTGCGACCCCGGCCGGATCTACCTGCCGGTGATCATGGACCCGGTGTACGGCTACCAGGGCCTGAACGTCGAGGCGCAGTCGAACAACGACGCCTCCCTGCTCAACTGGACCCGGCGGATGATCGAGGTGCGCAAGCAGCACCACGCGTTCGCCGAGGGCGAGTTCGTCGACCTCGGCGGGTCCAACCCGAGCGTGCTGGCCTACAAGCGCCACTGGCGGCGCCCCGACGGCGGCGAGGACATCGTGCTCTGCGTGAACAACCTCTCCCGGTTCCCGCAGCCGGTGGAACTGGATCTCTCCGCGCACCGCGGGTGCACGCCGGTGGAACTCACCGGCGGCGTGCGGTTCCCCAGCATCGGGGAGCTGTCGTACCTGCTGACGCTGCCGGGGCACGGCTTCTACTGGTTCCAGCTGACGAGCCCGGGAGACGAAGGCGAAGCGAGGTGAGTCCCTTGTCCGACCCGCGTGAGCTGGTCGACGACCTGACCGAGGACCTGAAGCGCTGGCTGCCGGAGCAGCGCTGGTTCGCCGGCAAGGACCGGCCGGTGACCGGCGTCCGGACGCTCGGCGTGACCGAGCTGGTCGCCGGTGACCCCCAGCTGCTGCACGTGGTCCTCGAGGTCGCCCAGGCCGACCGGCGCGAGCCCTACCAGCTGCTCCTCGGCCGCCGGACGCACCCGCCGGAGATCGCGTCCACCAGCTGGATCGGCGCCGTCGGCGATCTCAACGCCTACGAGGCGTCCGGCGACCTGGACGTCACCGGCGTCCTGCTGGACCTGATGGCCAGGGAGGGCCAGGTCGGCTCGCTCATCTTCGAGCACGAGCCCGGCGTGGAGCTGGAGACCGGCCTGCGGGCCCGGCCGATCACGTCCGAGCAGAGCAACACGTCGCTGGTGTACAGCGGGCAGTACATCCTCAAGCTGTTCCGCAAGCTGACCCCGGGGAAGAACAAGGACCTGCTGCTGCATCGCGCGCTGCAGGGCGTCGGCAGCAAGCACATCGCGGCACCGCTCGGCTCGATCACCGGTGACCTGGACGGCGAGCCGACCACGGTCGGCATGCTCCAGCAGTTCGTCCCGGACGCGGTCGACGGCTGGGCGATGGCCACCACCAGCGTCCGCGACCTGATGGCCGCGCCGGACCTGCACGCCGGGGAGGTCGGCGGCGACTTCGCCGGCGAGGCCGAGCGGCTCGGGCGTGCGGTCGCCGAGGTGCACGCCGACCTGGCCGAAGCCCTCGGCACGGAAGCCGTCGACGCCGCCGAGCTGGAACGCTCGGCGAAGGCGATGCTCGGCAGGCTCGACACGATCGCCGGACGGGTCCCGGAGCTGGCGGCGCACGCCCCGGCGCTGCGGGCGGCGTTCGAGGAGCTGCACACCCTGCCCGCCGGCTCGGTGACGATGCAGTACATCCACGGCGACCTGCACCTCGGCCAGGTCCTGCGGACGGTCGGCGGCTGGCTGCTGATCGACTTCGAAGGGGAGCCCGCGGCCCCGGTGGAGGAACGGCACGCGCTCCGCTCGCCGTTGCGCGACGTCGCGGGCATGCTGAGGTCGTTCGACTACGCGGCCCAGCAGATGCTGGTCGGCCAGCCGGACGACCCGGCACTGGCCGAGCGCGCCATGGAGTGGTCGGACCGCAACCGGACGGCATTCTGCGAGGGGTACGCCGCGATCGCGGCGGACCCCCGCGACCAGGGCCCGCTGCTGCGTGCCTTCGAACTGGACAAGGCGGTCTACGAGGTGGGCTACGAGCACGCGAACCGGCCGGACTGGCTGGGCGTGCCGCTCGCTTCGATCGCCCGGATCACGAGCGGAGAGGGATGACACCGTGAACGCCGTTCCGGAAGGCCTCCCGGCCGCGGCCCCGTCGGCCGCGGACATCGACCGGCTGCTGGCCGGGTCCCACCACGACCCGCACTCGGTGCTGGGCGTGCACGCCGCCGGCCAGGGCTTCGCGGCCCGGGCGCTGCTGCCCGGCGCCAAGGCCGTCGCGCTGCGCGTGGGCGAGCACCGGTACCCGATGGAGCCGGTGATCGACGCCCTCTTCGCCGTCGCGGTGCCGGAGCACCCCGGCGACTACCGGCTGGAAGTCGAGTACGACGGGCACACCGCCACCGCCGACGACCCGTACCGCTGGCTGCCCACGGTCGGGGAGCTGGACCTGCACCTGATCGGCGAGGGCAGGCACGAGCGGCTCTGGGAGGTGCTCGGCGCGCGCGTCCGCTCGTACGACACGCCGAACGGAGTCGTCGAGGGGACGTCGTTCGCGGTGTGGGCGCCGAACGCCCGCGGCATCCGCGTGATCGGCGACTTCAACGGCTGGGACGGGCGCGGCCACCCGATGCGCTCGCTCGGCTCGTCCGGGATCTGGGAGCTGTTCGTGCCGGGTGTCGGCGTGGGCACCTGCTACAAGTTCCGCATCCTCGGCGCCGACGGGAACTGGCACGAGAAGGCCGACCCGATGGCGTTCGCCACGGAGCAGCCCCCGGCGACGGCGTCGGTCGTCACCTCTTCCGCGTACTCGTGGGAAGACGACGAGTGGGTCGCGCGGCGGGAAGCGACCCAGTGGGCGGCGGCGCCGATGAGCGTCTACGAAGTCCACCTCGGGTCGTGGCGGCCGGGCCTGGACTACCGCGAGCTGGCCGACGAGCTGGGCGACTACGTCGTCGAGACCGGTTTCACGCACGTGGAGCTGCTGCCGGTCTCGGAGCACCCCTTCGGCGGCTCGTGGGGCTACCAGGTGACGTCGTACTACGCGCCGACGTCCCGTTTCGGCTCACCGGACGACTTCCGGTACTTCGTCGACCGCCTGCACCAGCGGGGGATCGGCGTGCTCGTCGACTGGGTGCCCGCGCACTTCCCGCGTGATGCCTGGGCGCTGGCGAAGTTCGACGGCACCGCGCTGTACGAGCACGCGGACCCGCGGCGCGGCGAGCAGCCCGACTGGGGCACGCTCGTCTTCGACTTCGGCCGCAACGAAATCCGCAACTTCCTGGTCGCCAACGCGCTGTTCTGGATCGAGGAGTTCCACCTCGACGGGCTGCGGGTCGACGCGGTGGCGTCGATGCTGTACCTCGACTACTCCCGCAAGGAAGGGGAGTGGCTGCCCAACCAGTACGGCGGCCGCGAAAACCTGGACGCGGTGCGGTTCCTGCAGGAGCTGAACGCGACCGTCTACAAGCGACACCCGGGTGTCGTGATGATCGCCGAGGAGTCCACGGCCTGGCCGGGCGTCACACGCCCGACGCACCTCGGCGGGCTCGGGTTCGGCTTCAAGTGGAACATGGGCTGGATGCACGACACGCTCCGGTATCTGTCGCACGAGCCGATCCACCGCGCGTACCACCACAACGAGATGACGTTCTCGCTCGTGTACGCGTGGAGCGAGAACTTCGTGCTCCCGCTGTCGCACGACGAAGTGGTGCACGGCAAGGGATCGCTGTGGGGCCGCATGCCGGGCGACGCCTGGAACAAGGCGGCGGGCGTGCGCTCGCTGCTGGCGTTCATGTGGGCCCACCCGGGCAAGCAGCTGCTGTTCATGGGTGGCGAGTTCGGCCAGGAAGGGGAGTGGTCGGAGCAGCGGTCGCTGGACTGGCACCTGCTGGAAGAGCCCCTGCACCGCGGGGTGCAGGACCTGCTGCGGTCGCTGAACTCGGTGTACCGGTCCACTCCGGCGCTCTACAGCCAGGACACCTCCCCGGAGGGCTTCGCCTGGATCGACGCGAACGACTCGAGCGGCAATGTCCTGAGCTTCCTGCGCATCGGCGCCGACGGCTCACGGCTGGCGTGCGTGGCCAACTTCGCCGGCGTCCCGCACCACGACTACCGCGTCGGCCTGCCCACGGCGGGCCGCTGGCGCGAGGTGGTCAACACCGACGCCGAGGCGTACGGCGGCTCCGGCGTCGGCAACCTGGGCGCGGTGGAGGCAACGGAGGACCCCTGGCACGGCCAACCGGCCTCCGCCGTCCTCCAGCTCCCGCCCGCGGGAGTCCTCTGGCTGGCCGAAGAAACCCCACCGGATCCCGACCTCACGTGACTGCAGGGTCGACACGCGTGATCAGGAGGTCGACACGCGTGATTGAAGGGACGACACGGCGACCGGCGTCGTGTCGGCTCCCCAATCACGCGAGTCGGCTCTCCAATCACGTGTGCTGACCCCTCAATCACGCCAAAAGCGCTCCGCCGGGTGGGCGTGGCGGGCTTACCATCGGTGCATGGACGGCTCCGGTGGTGTCGTCGCGAACCTGATTCTCTTCGCCGTGGTCTGTGTCGCTCCCACGGTGCTGTTCTGGTGCGCGCTGCGCGTCCCGAAGCTCGTCGGCCGGATCCGGGAGAGACGCGCGAAACCGCAGCCCGAAGGGCCGCCGATCGAACGGGTCGCCGCGGACCTGCGGCGGGTGCACCGGCTGCTCGCCGGCTATCCCTCCGGCACCCCGGCCGCGCGGCGGTTCGGCACCCGGCAGGCGTACGACGAGCTCCTCACCGTGGCCTGCCGCCAGGTCGGCGTCCCGCATCGGCTCGGGGAGCTGCCCGAGGGGATGGACCGAGAGATCGAACGCCTGCGCGTCGAGCAGTCGCTGCGGGAGCGCGGGCTGGCCGTGCCCTGAGCCAATTCGTGTTCACCGGCGCCCCGGGCAGACGCCGGTGAACAGTCACCGGCCGGGCGTGACGATGTCCGCGAGGCGGGCGATGTCGTCGAGCTCGTCGGTGGCGGGGTTGAAGATCAGCTCGTCCGCCCCGAGGGCGCCGAACTCCTCGACCGCGGCGCGCACCGCGTCCGGGGTCGTGCGGACGTTCGCCACGACGATCTCGGCGGCGTCGCCCATGTTGCTGTAGTAGTCGCCGACCTTCCGGAGCCCGGTCTCCGGCTCGCCGAGCGCGAAGTAGACGATGGCGACGAGCCGCGGCTCGCCCTCGCGGCCGCCGTCCTTCCAGGCCGCGCGAGCCTGGTCGAACGAGCCGGCGACCATCGCGGGCGGCACCGAACCGGCGACGTAGCCTTCGCCCCACTTCGCCATCCGAGCCAGGGCGTTCGGCGCGAACCCGCCGAACAGCAACGGAACCTCGCGGGTGCCCGGCGGTACGGCGGGGTTGTCGCCACCGCCGACGGGCTTGCCGTTCCAGACGTCGCGGTAGACCTCGAGGTCGGCGTCGATCCGCTTGCCGAGCCCCTTCGGGCCGAGGCCGTCGGCGACGAAGTCGTCCGGCCGGCCGCCGATCCCGATGCCGAGGGTGAGCCGGCCGCCGGAGACGCCGTCGATGCCGGCGATCTCCTTCGCCAGCAGCACCGGCGGCCACACAGTACCGATGAGGACGTTGCTGACCAGCCCGATGGTCTGGGTGGCGCCGGCCGCGGCGGCGAGCGCGACGGTGTCCATCACACCGGGGTAGGCGATCCGGCCGACGGTGCCGAGGGTGGAGAACCCGGCTTCCTCGGCTCGGGCGGCCCAGGCGGGGATGACGTCCGGACGCATGTCGCGGACCTGGTTCGGCAGTCCGATGCCGATCTTCATGAAGGCTCCTGAAAGAAAGGGATGATCTTCTTCCAAGATCCCCCGAAAGGAAAAACCCCGCCACCAGCGTGACGGGGTCTTCCCTTTCGTGCCAGAAAATCAGTCCAGATAGTCCCGCAGGACCTGGGACCGCGACGGGTGACGCAGCTTCGACATCGTCTTCGACTCGATCTGCCGGATGCGCTCACGGGTCACCCCGTACACCTGGCCGATCTCGTCGAGCGTGCGCGGCTGGCCGTCGGTGAGGCCGAAGCGCAGCCGGACCACGCCCGCCTCGCGCTCGGACAGCGTCTGCAGCACCGACTGGAGCTGGTCCTGCAGCAGCGTGAACGACACCGCGTCGACCGCGACAACCGCCTCGGAGTCCTCGATGAAGTCGCCGAGCTGGGAGTCGCCCTCGTCGCCGATCGTCTGGTCGAGCGAGATCGGCTCACGCGCGTACTGCTGGATCTCGAGGACCTTCTCCGGGGAGATGTCCATTTCCTTCGCGAGCTCTTCCGGGGTCGGCTCGCGGCCGAGGTCCTGGAGCAGTTCACGCTGTATGCGGCCGAGCTTGTTGATGACCTCGACCATGTGCACCGGGATACGGATGGTGCGGGCCTGGTCGGCCATCGCGCGGGTGATCGCCTGGCGGATCCACCACGTGGCATACGTCGAGAACTTGTAGCCCTTGGTGTAGTCGAACTTCTCCACCGCGCGGATCAGACCGAGGTTGCCCTCCTGGATCAGGTCCAGGAACGCCATGCCGCGGCCGGTGTAGCGCTTGGCCAGCGACACCACGAGCCGGAGGTTCGCCTCGAGCAGGTGGTTCTTGGCGCGCTCGCCGTCACGCACGATCCACTTGAGATCGCGGCGCATCTGGGTGACGAGCTTCTCGCCCTCCTCCTCGGCGGTGCGCACGCGCTCGGCGGCGTAGAGCCCGGCCTCGATCCGCTTGGCCAGCTCCACCTCCTCCTCGGCGTTCAGCAGCGCGACCTTGCCGATCTGCTTGAGGTAGGCACGCACGGAGTCGGCGGACGCGGTGAGCTCGGCGTCCTTGCGCGCCTGCCGCAGCGCCTCGGACTCCTCCTCGTCCCAGACGAAGTCCGGGTTGTCGGAGCTCTTGGCGGCGGCCGCCTTGTCCGCCGCCGCCCCGCGACGACGCTGCGCCGGGGTCTCCTCGTCGTCGTCGTCGTCATCGTCGTCGGCCGAGTCGGCTTCCGGCTCGTCGGTGACCGTTTCGTCGACGACGTCGACCTCGACCTCTTCCAGGTCCGCCAGGTCGGGCGTGTCGAGTTCGGCCTCGTCGATGTCGACGGGACCGTCCGGCTCGCCGTCTTCGGTCTTCGCGCCCTTGGTCGCGGGCTTCTTCGCCGGTGCCTTCTTGGCCGGAGCCTTCTTGGCAGTGGTGGTCTTGCGCGCCGCTGGCTTCGCCGTCCCGGTGGCTGCCTCTTCGGCCGGCTCGCCGGCTGCGGTCGCTGTCTTCGTCCCGCCTCGGGTTGCGGTTCTTGCGGCTGCCACTTACGCCCTTTCGCAGCGGTCGATCATGACGAGCAACGGCACGGGTGCCACTGCTGCCTCACATTCGGGGAACACGCCTCGGCCTGCGGTTTTGGCCTCCGCAGCCGTGTGCCGTGTTCCATTGTAACGACGGTACGCGCATGCGGTGCGAAGCGATCACCCTCGAGGGCCGATCAGTGCTGGATGCCCTCCGCCGCGGCGGCCGCGGCGCCGACGATCCCGGCGTTGTTCTGCAGGCTCGCGACCAGCACCGGAGTCCGGATGTCCAGCAGCGGCACCCATTTCTCGGCCTTCTTGCTGACACCGCCGCCGACGATGAACAGGTCGGGCCAGATGAGGTTCTCCAGCACGGTCAGATAACGGTGCACGCGCTTGGCCCATTCGGGGTAGGTGAGGCCCTCGTTGTCCTTCACCGAGGCGGCCGCGCGCTTCTCGGCGTCGTGGCCGTCGATCTCCAGGTGGCCGAACTCGGTGTTGGGCACGAGCTTGCCGTCCTGGAACACCGCGCTGCCGATGCCGGTGCCGAAGGTGAGCAGCGCGGTCACGCCCTTGCGCGCGACCGGCTCGCCGAAGCGGATCTCCGCCATGCCCGCCGCGTCGGCGTCGTTCAGCATCGCGATCTGGTCGACGCCGCGGCCGAGCCGCTTGGCGAACAGGGCGTCGGCGTCCGTGCCGATCCACTGCTTGTCGATGTTGGCCGCGGTGTGCGCGACACCCTTCTTGACGACCGCGGGGAGCGTCACGCCGACCGGGCCGTCCCAGGCCGCCTGCGTCACGATGTCGTGCACGATGTCCGCCACCGCGGACGGGGTGGACGGCTTCGGCGTCTCGAACCGGATCCGGTCGCCGATGAGCTGTCCCTTGTCCAGGTCGACCAAGGCGCCCTTGATCCCGCTGCCGCCGATGTCGATGCCGAAACCTCGGCGGGTCGCCTCCACCACGGACGTGGTCCCTTCTCGCACGATTCAGAAGCCTGCCTCGGAGACTTTAACCGGATGTGGTGACATGTCGGACGTGGGAGTTGACGAGTCGTTGCTGAAAAGCGTCGCGGTGCAGGTCGCGACGGACGCCGCCGAGCTGGTCCGCGAGGCCTGGGAGGGGATGGCGGGAGGCCGTGCGGTCGCCGTGGGCACGAAGTCCGGGGACACCGACGTGGTGACCGCGGTGGACCACGAGTCGGAGCAGCTCGTGCGGGCGCGGCTGGCTTCGCTGCGGCCGGGAGAGCCGGTGCTGGGCGAGGAAGGCGGTGGCGCGGCGGGCGACGGCGTCACGTGGGTGGTCGACCCGATCGACGGGACGGTCAACTTCCTCTACGGGCTGCCGTGGTTCGCGGTGTCCGTGGCGGCGCAGGTCGGCGGGGTGTCGGTGGCCGGGGCGGTGGTGGAGCCGGCCAGCGGCCGCGTCTGGTCGGCGGCCCGCGGGCAGGGCGCGTTCCTGGACGGCAGGCGGCTGGCCGTGTCGGCGCCGTCGCGGCTGGAGCTGACGCTCGTCGGAACCGGTTTCGCGTACTCGCCCGAGCGGCGGACGCGGCAGTCGCGGTTCGCGGCGGAGCTGCTGGGCCGCGTGCGGGACATCCGCCGCAACGGCGCGGCGTCGCTCGACCTGTGCGCGGTGGCGGCGGGCTGGCTGGACGCGTACGTGGAGCACGGCCTCAACCGCTGGGACTGGGCGGCGGGCGCGCTGATCGCGGCGGAGGCGGGCGCGGAGGTGTTCGTCCCGGGCACCGCGCCGGACCTCGGCGCGGACGCGACGTACGCGGCGGCCCCGGCCATCGCCGACCCGCTGCGGAAGGCCCTGGCCGACTGCGGCGCGACGGACGTCTGAGCGGTCGCCGGGCCCGGGCAGGTCTTGAATGAGTCATTCAAGACCTGCGGCGCCCTGAATGACTCATTCGGGACTTCGGGGCGCCGCGAATGACTCATCCGGGACCTCCGGCGCCGCAAATGAGTCATTCGCGGCGCACGGGGACCGGAACTGTCGGTGCTCTCCGGTAGCGTGGAAAACGGGGGCGCCCCCGCGAGCCGCGGTCGGCACTGCCTGGTCAGGCGCCGGTCAGCACTCCACGTTGCGGGCGGATGCCAGCAGTGTCTGGTCGATGACCGGGGCCTTCGCACCCGCGGACTGCTCGTTGCCGCCGCCGCCCTGGTGGGCCTTCGACCAGTCGGCGAGCTGGGTGATGACCTGGCGGGCCTCGGCGCGCGGCCGGATGTCGCCGAAGAGGGTGCCCGTGACCACGTCGACGCTCGCGTCCTTGCGGTTGTCCTGGACCAGCTCGGCGCAGGGGACGACCAGGCTGAGCGTCCGGGCCGCGGCGGCGCCGTTCTCGCCGAAGCGGATCTGGCCCCGGCACTTGGCCTCGCGGTTTTCGTACGCCGGGTCGCTGGCCGGTTCGGCGGCCCCGGTGAACCCGAGCTCCTTGAGCGCGGTCGTGGTCATGCCGCCCTTGCCGCGGGTCTCGGAGGCGTTGAGGACCCGGTAGGCGATCTTGTCGGGCGGGACGGGCGCGCGGCCGTCGAGGGCGTCGTGGGGGAGGGTGCTGAACGTGACTCCCGGTGGCGGGCTGGCGGGCGGGTCGCAGCGGACGGCCGCGTCGATGTCACCCTTGCCGACGACCGCGTTCACCCAGACGACGATCGCGGCGACGGCGAGCACGCCGATGACGATCAGCGCCGGCAGCGGCTTGTGCTTGCGATACGGCCGCGCCCCACGGTCCCCGATGCCGTTCCCCGACGCCACCTGCCCGTCCCTTCCCCAAACACCGAATCCGACCGTGCGCACGGAACCGGTTCGAGGCCGATCAGCCTAGGCGCACCGGACGGCGCGCGCCGTTCCGGGTCGCCCCGCCGGAACACCCGGTCGTTCCCGTGCCCTGCCCGTGGTCCCGGGCTCCGCCCGGGACCGATCCCCGTGCAGCGATCGCACCACGCCCGCCCCGGCCGGGGCAAGCGGACACGGGCCGCGCGTGAAGTTCTCCACCCACGGGCAACCCGAACGGACCACAACGCGTCTTACCTGCGGGTTCCCCCTGTCGGGTGACGATTCCCCGGCAATGTCTGACTCGTTGCAGAACCCGCAGAGCGGTGAGCTACCCTTCCCGGGCTCCGGCCGCAGGAAGAGGCGCAAAAAGAAGAGACCTCGGTCACTTCGGCCGTCGGGCACAAACGAGGGCCCTGGAACGTTGACCAGCGGCACGGCGGACTCACGGGCGCATCCGGGGGTCCGGGAAAACGACTACACAAGCTGATCGCAGGGGTGAGGGACACATGGCTACCGACTACGACGCTCCGCGCCGCAGCGAAGCCGACGAGCTGGCCGAAGACTCGTTGGAGGAGCTCAAGGCCCGGCGCAACGAGAACCAGTCCGGCGTCGTCGACGTCGACGAGGACGCGACCGCCGAGAACTTCGAGCTGCCGGGTGCCGACCTCTCCGGGCTTTCCGGTGAGGACATGACCGTGAAGGTGGTGCCGAAGCAGGCGGACGAGTTCACCTGCTCCGTGTGCTTCCTGGTGCACCACCGCAGCCGGCTGGCCGAGGACAACGGCGGACGCCTGATCTGCCGCGATTGCGCCTGAGCGCGCAGGAGGGGTTCTCGGAACAGGGGACGAACAGACGCGACGGAGAGCCTCGAGGGAGCAGGGGAAGGCTCGAAGCGCGCTTGGGGACAAGGGGGCCGGCCGGCAGGCCGGCCCCCTTCCCATGTCAGGGGTCAGGCGTTCTTCAGCAGCTCGGCGACCTTTTCCGGGTGCCGGGTGCTGAACAGCCAGTACGGCGTCGGGTCGGCCGCGTCGGTCAGCCGGACCCGCACGACCGGGCCGACCCAGCCGCGGTGCAGCACGTAGGCGGCGGGGTCGCCGTCCCGCCCGAGGGCCTTGCGCTTGGCCTCCTTGTCGAAGATTTCGACTTCGCCTGCGTAGCGCAGGGGCAGGTGCGCGTCGCCGACCCACAGCTCCGGCTCGTCACCGCCGGTGACGAGGACCTTCGACCGGCCCAGCGACAGCAGCAGTGCCACGACGACCGGCAGCGCGATCACGTAGGGCAGCCACGCCCGGATCCCCGGGTACCCGAGGTCGATCTCGGCGGCCAGCAGGACCGCCCCCAGCACCGGCAGCGGCCAGCCCCACCACGGGACGTACAGCCGCTCGGAATGCCGGACCGCGGCGTTCGCGGCCGTCTTCGCTGATTCACCCACGGGAACAGAGTAATCTCGCGGCCCGTGTCCAGCGTTCAGGTACTCCTCTCCCGGCTCGACCCGGATGTCCCGCTGCCCGCCTACGCCCGGCCGGGCGACGCGGGCGCCGATCTCGTCACCACCTCGGATATCGTGCTCGGACCCGGGGAACGCGGCGTCGTCGGCACCGGCGTCGCGATCGCGCTCCCGCCCGGGTACGCGGGATTCGTTCACCCACGGTCGGGCCTGGCCGCCCGGGCCGGCCTCTCGGTGGTGAACACCCCGGGCACGATCGACGCGGGGTACCGCGGGGAGATCAAGGTCTGCCTGATCAACCACGACCCGGTGCACCCGGTGAAGCTCACGCGCGGCGACCGCATCGCCCAGCTGGTCGTGCAGCGGGTCGAGCACGCGGAGTTCGTCGAGGTCGCCGAGCTCGACGCCACCGAGCGGGGCGACGGAGGCTACGGCTCGACAGGTGGACACGCCACACTGGGAGCACCGGCGCTCGCCACGGGCGCCGGCGCGGGGGAAGGAACGGAGAGCTAGTGGGGATTTTCGGACGCAAGCGGCGGACCGAGGACGGGTCCGCCGGACGGCACGCCGCGCCCGAGGCCGACGACACGATCGAGGACGACGCGTACGACGACGAAGACGGACCGGAACTGTCGGACGTCTCCGACGGCCCGTACGACGTCGCGGACTTCGACGACGACGGCGTCCCGCGGATCGACCTCGGCTCGGTGAAGGTGCCGGTGCCCGACGGTTCCCAGGTCCAGGTCGAAATGGACCCGGAGACCCAGGGCGTGCGCGCCGTGCACGTCGTCACCGAGCAGGGCCAGATCACGGTCAGCGCGTACGCCGCGCCGCGCTCGGGCGGGCTGTGGCGGGAGGTCAGCTCCGAACTGGCCGAGCAGCTGCGAGCCGACGGCGCCAAGGTGAACATCGGCCGCGGCAAGTGGGGCCTGGAGATCTCGGCCATCGTCGGCGACGTCGCCCTGCGCTTCGTCGGCGTCGACCGCCCCCGCTGGATGCTGCGCGGCGTCATCGCCGGGCCCCAGTCGGAGGCCGCCGGAGCCGTCGACGTGCTGCGGGAGATCGTGCGGCGGACCATCGTCGACCGCGGTGACGCGCCCATGCCGGTCCGGACCCCGCTGACCATCACGCTGCCGGACGCGGTCGCCGAGCACATCGCGGCCCAGCAGCAGCAAGGCTGACTCGTTCATGAGGGGCACCCTCATGGCTCTTATGGCCATGAGGGTGCCCCTCATGGCGTTTGCCGGGCTTTCAGGAAGGCGAGGACGGTCGCCCGGCCGAGTGACTCCCGGTCCGCGCCCAACGCCGTGAGCGTCGTCTCGCCGAGAGCGGCGCGGGGGAGTGCGCCGGCCCACTCCGATGCGACTTTCGTCGGGTGGATCGGGTCGTCCAGGCACGTGCCGACGCCGGCCGGGACGGACAGGCCCGCGAGTTCCGCGAGGGTGGGCGACGGACGGCTCGCCGCCACGCCCAGTGCCGCCGCCAGCCCGTCGCCGTGACGGCGCCACGCCCGGTCCAGCTCCGCCCGCAGCCAGTCCGGGCTGCCCGCGGTCTGCGCCAGCGCCGCGCCGACGCCGGAACGGGCCACCAGATCCGCCGACAGCGTCGCGGCCAGCGATGCGGGTGCTGAGCCGGGGACGCCGTTCCAGGCCGGGAGCGCGGCCAGCAGGCCCCCGCAACGGCCCGGGTGGCGGACCGCCCACTCCGCGGCGAGGTGGGCGCCGAACGAAATGCCGCCGACGAGCAGTTCGCCGTATTCGTCCGCCAGGGCGTCGAGCGTCTTCAGGTAGCCCACGGCGAGCTCGGCGCCCGGCGGCGGTGGCGGCGCGATGAGCGGGACACCGAGGGCGCGCAGCGGCCCTTCGAAGACGGCTCGGACGAACACCTCGTCCGAGCCGGTGCCGGGCAGGAGCACCGCGGCGGGAACTCTGATTGCGGACGTCACGTTGCGATCTTTGCGCAAAGGCGTTTCCCTGGCGGGGACCGCAGCTACGCTGGAAATCGCACGGGCCGCAAACACCACGTCGGGGGCCCCGGAGCACAGGAGCACCTATGTCCGCCAAAGACGGCGGCTACTTCAGCCGGTTGGTTCGCAAGCTGACCAGCGACGTCGAGGAACTCGACGCCGACGAGATGTCGATGAGGTCGGGCGCCGAGGGCGCGCAGCGGGCCTGTGACTGCCGCTCCGGCGAAGAGGTCACCGTGATGGGGCGCCTCCGCAGCGTGGAGCTCTGCCCGACGAACGAGGCCGCCACGCTGGAGGCCGAGCTGTTCGACGGGACACAGGGCGTGACGCTAATCTGGCTCGGCCGCCGCCGGATCCCGGGCATCGAGCCTGGCCGGACGATCAAGGTGCGCGGCCGGATGGCCGAGCGTGACGGCCAGAAGGTGCTGTACAACCCCTATTACGAGCTCCAGAGCCCAGTGAGTTGATCACCCATCGTGACTGAACCCGCCCCGAGCGAGAAGAAGACCGACGCGGAAGAGCCGCAGCCGACCCTGCTCGAGCAGATGGGCGGCGTGTCCGGCCTGATCTACTCCTCGCTGCCGGTCATCGTGTTCGTCCTGGCGAACTCGTTCTTCGGCCTGACCGCGGCCATCTGGACGTCGGTGGGCAGCGCGGTGGCCATCACCGTGCTGCGGGTCGTCCGCAAGGAGCCGCTGCAGCCGGCGATCTCCGGGTTCTTCGGCGTCGCGATCGCGGCGTTCATCGCCTACCGGACCGGGTCCGCGAAGGGGTTCTTCCTCTTCGGGATCTACGCCAGCCTGATCTACTGCGGCGTCTTCGTGCTGTCGGTGGTGGTGCGCTGGCCGATCGCGGGCGTCGTCTGGAACCTGCTCAACGGCACCGGCCAGGCGTGGCGCAAGGACAAGCCGTCCCGCTACGGCTACGACGTCGCCACCCTGGCCATGGCGGCGATCTTCGCCGCCCGGTTCGTCGTCCAGCGGTGGCTCTACCAGGAGGACTACACCGGCTGGCTGGCCTTCGCGAAGATCGCCATGGGCTACCCGCTGTACGCGCTGGGCCTGCTGGTGGTCGTGTGGGCGGTCCGGCGGTCGGACAAGCGCCTGAAGGCGATGGAGGAGTCCGAGCCGAAGCCGGAGACCGACGCGGAAGCCGAAGCCCGGCTGCGCGAGAAGTACGCGACCCCCGAAGCCTGACCCACCCGCGCGGGGGCGCCCCCCGTTCTCGACTCTACCGGCAGGCACCGACAGTTTCGGTCGGCCGAAAGCCGTGAAGGCCACCTTGAGGAACATAGAGTTCCTGAAGGTGGCCTTCACGGCTTTTCGCCGTCTCAGTAGCCGAGTGCCGTCCGGATCTCCGGCTCGACGTCGGCGGTCGCCACGAACAGCAGCTCGTCCCCGGGCTCCAGCGGGTCCTCCGGCTGCGGCACGATCACCCGGTCACCGCGCAGGATCGTCACCAGAGCCGCGTCCCGCGGCAGCATCAGGTCGCTGACCGGCTTCCCGGCCAGCGGCGTCTCCGCCGGCAGCGTCAGCTCGACCAGGTTCGCGTTGCTCTGCCGGAACGTCATCAGCCGGACCAGGTCGCCGACGCTGACCGCCTCCTCCACCATCGCCGCGAGCATCCTCGGGGTCGACACCGCGACGTCCACGCCCCACGCGTCCGTGAACAGCCACTCGTTGGCCGGGTTGTTCACCCGGGCCACCACGCGGCGGACCGCGAACTCCGTCTTGGCCAGCAGCGACACCACGAGGTTCGCCTTGTCGTCGCCCGTCGCGGCGATGACGACGTCGCACTGCTCGATCCCGGACTCCTCCAGGATCGACACCTCGCACGCGTCGCCGAGCACCCAGTCGGCCTGCTCGACCGCGTGCGGCTCGAACTGGTCGGCCTCGCGCTCGATGAGCATCACCTGGTGCCTGCCGTCGATCAGCTCGGCGGCGATGGAGCGGCCGACCGCTCCGGCGCCGGCAATCGCGACCCTCATGCCTCGTCCTCCGGTTCGCGGTTGGCCACACTGGTCACGTCGGTGACGGTGCCGGACCGCGCGGCCACCCACACGACGTCGTCGGCCTGCAGCACCGTCTTGGTGTCGGGCAGCACCGCGGTGCCGAACCGCATGATGAACGCCACCCGCGCGCCGGTCGCCTGCTGCAGCGACTTCACGGAGTGCCCGACCCAGCCCTCGTGCAGCGGCAGCTGCAGCAGCGCGACGTTGCCCGACGGGTCACGCCACGCCGACGCGACGCCGTCCGGCAGGAGGCTGCGCAGGAACCGGTCGGTGGTCCACGGCACGGTCGCGACCGTCGGGATGCCCAGCCGCTCGTACACGGCCGCGCGCTTGTGGTCGTAGATCCGCGCGACGACGTGCTCGATGCCGAAGTTCTCGCGGGCCACCCTGGCCGAGATGATGTTCGAATTGTCCCCGCTGGACACCGCCGCGAACGCGCCGGCCCGCTCGATGCCGGCCTCGACCAGCACCCGGCGGTCGAAGCCGACGCCGACGACCTGCTGGCCGTGGAAGTCGCTGCCGAGCCGCCGGAAAGCCTGCTGGTTCTTGTCGATGACGGCCACCTCGTGGCCGAGCCGCTCCAGCGCAGCGGCCAGGGACGCGCCTACCCGGCCGCACCCCATGATCACCACGTGCACGCCCTGCCTCCTCTTCGGCGGTTACCCGTCCGTTGTTCCCCCTACCTACCAGCGCCGAACCTACCGTGCCCCCGTGCCGTTAGGCTTTCGTGGTGTCGAAGTTCCCGACCGTGCTGAAACGCCTGGTCCTCGGACGTCCGTTCCGCAGTGATCGCCTGGCTCACACGCTCCTGCCCAAGCGCATCGCGCTGCCGATCTTCGCCTCCGACGCGCTCTCCAGCGTGGCCTACGCGCCGGAGGAAATCTTCCTGACCCTGAGCGTGGCCGGCCTCTCGGCGTACGCGCTGGCGCCGTGGATCGGCGTGGCCGTGGCCGTGGTCATGCTCGTCGTCGTCGCCTCCTACCGGCAGAACGTGCACGCCTATCCGAGCGGCGGTGGCGACTACGAGGTCGCCAACACGAACCTGGGCGGCAAGTTCGGCCTCACCGTGGCCAGCGCCCTGCTGGTCGACTACGTGCTGACGGTCGCGGTGTCCACTTCGTCCGGTGTGGCCAACATCGGCTCGGCCGTCCCGTGGGTCGCGCAGCACAAGGTGCTCGCGTCGATCGTCATCGTGGTCGTGCTGACGTCGCTGAACCTGCGGGGCATCCGCGAGTCGGGGAAGGCCTTCGCGATCCCGACATACGGGTTCATCCTGGGCATCCTCGTCATGGTCGCCTGGGGCCTGGTGCAGGCCGCCACCGGCACCGAGATGAAGGCCGAGAGCGCCGGGTTCACGCTGACCGCCGAAGGCACCTTCGCCGGCGTGGCGTACGCGTTCCTGATCCTGCGGGCGTTCTCCTCCGGCGCGGCGGCGCTGACCGGGGTGGAGGCGATCAGCAACGGCGTCCCGGCGTTCCAGAAGCCGAAGTCGAAGAACGCGGCCACCACGCTGCTGATGATGGGCCTGCTCGCGGTCACCATGCTGGTCGGCATCATCACCCTGGCCACGATCACCGACGTCAAGTTCGCCGAGGACCCGGCGCGGCAGCTCGTGGGCGCGCCGGCCGGCTACGAGCAGAAGACGATCGTCGCGCAGATCGCGCACGCGGTGTTCGCCGACTTCTCGCCGGCGTTCTACTACATCTCCTTCTCCACCGGCATCATCCTGCTGCTGGCCGCGAACACCGCGTTCAACGGCTTCCCGGTGCTGGGCTCGATCCTCGCGCAGGACCGCTACCTGCCGCGCCAGCTGCACACGCGCGGCGACCGGCTGGCGTTCTCCAACGGGATCCTGTTCCTGGCGGCCTTCGCGCTGGTGCTGATCATCGCCTTCGACGCCGAGGTCACCCGGCTCATCCAGCTCTACATCGTCGGCGTGTTCGTGTCCTTCACGGTGAGCCAGGCGGGCATGATCCGGCACTGGAACCGGTTGCTGGCAAAGGAAACCGACCCCGCCAAGCGGCGCCGGATGCGGCGTTCCCAGACCGTCAACGCGGTCGGCCTCACCTGCACCGGTGTCGTACTGGTGATCGTGCTCATCACCAAGTTCCTGCTCGGCGCGTGGATCGCGATCGCCGCGATGGTGGCCATCTTCGTGCTCATGACGGCGATCCGGCGGCACTACGACCGCGTCGCCGACGAGCTGAAGGACCTCGGCGACACCCCGACCGTGCTGCCGTCGCGCAACCACGCCATCGTGCTGGTGTCCAAACTGCACCGTCCGACGTTGCGGGCCCTGGCCTACGCCAAGGCGATGCGCCCGGACGTCCTCGAGGCCGTGACGGTCAATGTGGACGATGCCGACACCCGCCGGTTGACCGCCGAGTGGGACGCCCACAACTTCAAGGTGCCGCTGAAGGTCGTCGAGTCGCCGTACCGCGAGATCACGAAGCCGGTGCTCGACTACGTGAAGCGCGTGCGCGGTGACAATCCGCGCAACGTGGTCACCGTGTTCATCCCGGAGTACGTGGTCGGGCACTGGTGGGAACAAGTCCTGCACAACCAGAGTGCGCTGCGGCTCAAGGGCCGCCTGCTGTTCCAGTCCGGTGTGATCGTGGCGAGCGTGCCGTGGCAGCTGGAGTCGTCGGCGAAGGCAGCCGCGCGCGTCCGGAACGAGTGGCCGGCGGCCGGTGACGTCCGCCGCGGGTTCTCGCCCGACGCGAAGCAGGCCGGCCCCGGCGCACCGAAGCCCAAGGAGCCTGTGGAATGACGAGCTGGCTGGGCCGGGTCCTCGAGGTCGAGGTCGGGCCGGTGGCGCACGGCGGCCACTGCGTGGCCCGCGCCGAGGGGCGGGTCGTGTTCGTCCGGCACGCGCTGCCGGGCGAGCAGGTCCGCGTCGAGGTCACCGAGGACAACGGCGGCTCGTTCTGCCGCGGCGACGCCGTCGAGGTGCTGACGCCGTCTTCGCACCGGGTCCCGCCGCCCTGCCCGCTCGCCGTGCCGGGTGGCTGCGGCGGCTGCGACTGGCAGCACGCTTCGCCGGACTACCAGCGCGAGCTGAAGGCTTCGGTCGTGGCCGAGCAGTTGCACCGGCTGGCCGGGATCGAGCGGGACGTCGTCGTGGAGGCCCTCGACGGCGGCCCACTGGACTGGCGCAGCCGGGTCCGGTTGGTCGCCGGCCACGACGGGCGCGCGGGGCTGCGTGCCCACCACAGCCACCGGGTGGTGGCCCTGGAGGACTGCCCGATCGCGGTCCCCGGCGAACTCGACGACGTCCTGGCTCGGCGCTGGCGGCCGGGCAGCGAGCTGGAGGTCACCCAGGACGGCGACGGCGGTGTGCACGTCCGGGAGCTGTCGACGGTGCGCGGCAAGGTGCGGGCGCGGCAGCTGACCGGCGGGGTCGCGGTCCAGCACGCGGCGGGCCGCGACTGGCGTCTCGACGCGCACGGCTTCTGGCAGGTCCACCCGGCGGCGGCGTCGACGCTGGCCGCGGTCGTGGGGGAGTGGGCGGAGGCGCCGGCGGGCGGGTCGGCCTGGGATCTCTACGCCGGGGTCGGGCTGTTCGCGTCGGTGCTGGCCGCGCAGGTGGGTTCCGCGGGCCGGGTGCTGGCGGTGGAGTCCGGCCGGCGCGCGGTCGCCGACGGCGAACGGAACCTCGCCGACCTGCCGCAGGTTTCGTGGCGGGCCGGGCGGGTGGAGCACGAGCTGGCGTCGGCCGGGAAGCCCGTGGACGTCGTGGTGCTGGATCCGCCGCGCAAGGGCGCGGGCAAGGCGGTCGTGGAGTCGATCGTGGCGGGCTCGCCGGACCGGATCGTGTACGTGGCCTGCGACCCGGCGGCGCTGGCCCGCGACGTGGCGATCTTCGCCTCGCACGGGTACGGGCTGACCGACCTGCGGGCGTTCGACGCCTTCCCGATGACCCATCACGTGGAGTGCGTGGCGCTGCTTTCCTGACTCCGTCTTCCCCGAGCCTTCCCAACGCTTCCCGAAACTGTCGGTGGTGGTCGGCACACTGTGCGCATGACTCCACTCGACGATTTCGACCGAGCTTCCGCGACGGTGACCGGCCTGGTCTCGGGCATCCGCCCGGACCAGTGGACCCTGCCGACGGCCTGCGTGGACTGGGACGTCCGCGCGGTGGTCAACCACCTTGCGCACGGCAACGCGAAGGTGGCCTTCTGGGCGGGCACCGGTCCACCGGCCCCGGACGGCGACCACCTGGGTGCCGACCCCGTGACGGAGTTCGCGGCGTCGGTGGCCCGGGCGCGGGCCGTGCTGGCCGAGCCGGGCCTGTTCACGCGCACGGTGACGACCCCGCTGGGCGAGGTGCCCGGGGTGTTCCTGGTGCACATGCGCGTGAACGAGTACGTGGTCCACGGCTGGGACATCGCGGACGCGACGGGTGCTTCGACGGATCTGCTGCCCGACCTGGCGTCGCAGGCGCTGGAGCAGTGGCGGTCCCGGTTCGGGGCGGCGCCGCGGCAGCCGGGCGGCCCGTTCGGCCCGGAGGTGGAGGCGCCGGAAGAGGCGACGGCGGCGGACCGGCTGGCGGCGTTCCTGGGCCGGAAGGCGGTCAGCGAGCGGTGGTGAAGAAGTGCCTCGCCGTTGCCGGTGCCCACAGGAGGACGACGACGGCGAGCTGAGCGGCGGCGACGGCCGGGACGACGGCGTGGAACATCGGCGAAGACGACCACGAAACCACGCCGAAGACGACCGACAGCAGCTGCGAGACGATGGCCAGCCGGCGCGTCCACGGCCGCCCGGTGGCCAGCTTGACCGCGAGGAGGACACAGAGGACCAGCAGGAGGCCATGGAAGACGGCTCCGGAGACGACGGCGAGATGGGCGGAGCGGGCGACCTCGGCCGCGCCGAACTCCGGGTGCGAGGCGGCGATCTGATCGCGCAGGGAGTCCTGGCGTGCCCCCATGACGGCCGGGATCACGAGGTGGGCGAGCGCGATCAGGACGAGCAGCACCCGCGCGGCCTGGACGGTTTTCGGCACCTCCGACGTCCGGGTGGTCATGCCCGCTCCGCCCCTTCGGTCTTGTCTCGGGACCGCTGCCACCGCGGCCCGGTTTTCGGCGTGGGCTGCTCGCGCCGGCTCCAGGCCTGGTTGAGCCGGGTGACGAGGGTGCGTGCGGTGGCGACGTCTTCGTCGGTCCAGTCGGCGATGACGTCGGCGAACACCGTGGCTCCGGCCTCGACGGTGGCGTCGATCTCGGCCCGGCCCCGGTCGGTCTGCCGCACGAGAAAGGTCCGTGAGTCGCCGGGATCGGCCTCGGCGGTGACTTGTCCCTCGCGCTCCAGGGCGGCGAGGTGCCGGCTGGTGGCGGACGCGGTGAGCCCCAGCTCACCGGCGATGTCCCGGGGGCGCAGGGGACCGCTCGTGGCGACGAGGCCGAGGATGCGGATCCGGGTCAGGTCGATCCGCCGGGCGATCCGCCGATGCCCCTGGTCGATCAGCTCCATGACGGCCATCGCCAGCTCGGCCCGGTCATTTCGTTGCGGCATGAAACGAGTCTACTCCTGTCTCGGCCGCTCGAGAAGGAAAGGCGGGCGCGCCCGGTTCGTTCTGCGGCAGGCCGGACGTCAGGCGGCCCGGCGGACCGCGAACGCCGCCGCCAACCCGGTCGCCGTCATCACCAGGCCCGACGTCAGCAGCACCCACGACCCGGCGCCGGGCGCGATCCGGGCGGCCGGCTCGAAGCGCGCCACCTGGGGGAGCGTCACCACCAGGTGGCGCAGGATCACGCCGGTGACGACCAGGCCGGGCAGGCACGCCATGGCCAGGGGCTCGTCGCGCTCGCGGGCGAACGTCAGGTACGCGAGCGTGCCGGCGACGAGGACCGCCGCCGCGCACACCAGCCGGAGGCCCAGGTCCAGTTCGGGGTCCGGCGTGCCGGGTGGCAGGAGCCCGGAGTGGTCGGCGGTCCGCAGGGTCAGCCCGGCGATGATGCCCAGCCCGGCCGCTGCCACGATCACCGCGCGTGGGCCCCGGAGCCGTTTCCACGGTCGCTGCTCCTCCACTCCGGCCTCCCTGCGTCGCGGTGGAGGCAGCATAGAGCGCCGGAAACGGCTTTCCGATCACGTTTTTCCGGGCTGGGCCGTTCGGTGGATCCCGATCGGGGGAGCGCTCAGCCGGCGAACCAGTGCTGCGGCGCCGGGCGCAGGTTCTGGTAGATGTGCTTGACCTCGGTGTACTCGGCGAGCCCGGCTGGGCCGAGCTCGCGGCCGAACCCGGACTGCTTGTAGCCGCCCCACTCGGCCTGCGGCAGGTACGGGTGGAAGTCGTTGATCCACACCGTGCCGTGGCGCAGCCGCCCGGCCACGCGCTGCGCCCGCGAAGCGTCGTTCGTGAACACCGCGCCGGTGAGGCCGTAGTGCGTGTCGTTGGCGATGCGGACGGCGTCGTCCTCGTCGGTGAACGTCTCGACCGTCAGGACCGGCCCGAACGACTCGTCGACGACCGCCGACGAACCCTGTTTCACCTGGTCCAGGATGGTCGGCAAGTAGTAGAAGCCGTCCTGCAGCACCGGGTCGTCCGGGCGGCGGCCGCCGGTCCGCAGCACCGCGCCCTCCGCCAGCGCGGCGGCCACGTACCGCTCGATCTTCGCCCGGTGCGCCGCCGAGATCAGCGGCCCGGTCTCGGCGCGCTCGTCGAACGGCCCGCCCAGCCGGATCCGCTCGGCCCGGCGCACCAGCTCGGCCACGAACTCGTCGTGCCACTCCCGCTGCACGATCAGCCGCGCGCCCGCCGAGCACACCTGGCCGGAGTGCAGGAACACCGCGGTCAGCGCGTAGTCGACGGCGGTCTCGAAATCGGCGTCGGCGAAGACCACGTTCGGGTTCTTCCCGCCCAGCTCCAGCGCCACCTTCTTGACCGTGCCCGCGGCCGCCGCGGCGATCACCTTGCCCGTGGCCAGCCCGCCGGTGAACGACACGAGGTCGACGTCCGGGTGTTCGGCGAGCGGCGCGCCGGCCTCGGCGCCCGCCCCGAGCACCAGGTTCCCCACGCCCGCGGGCAGCCCGGCCTCGGTGAGCAGCTTCAGGAACAGGATCGCCGTGTGCGGGGTCAGCTCGCTCGGCTTGAGCACGAACGTGTTGCCCGCGGCCAGCGCCGGCGCGATCTTCCACACGGTCTGCAGCAGCGGGTAGTTCCACGGCGTGATGAGCCCGCAGACGCCGACCGGCTCGTGCACGATCCGGCTGAACGCGTCCGGGTTGCCGGTGTCCACGACGCGCCCGGCGTCCTGGCCCGCGAGCTTGCCGAAGTAGCGCAGGCAGGCGGCGATGTCCGCCATGTCGTACCGGCTCTCGACCAGGCGTTTCCCGGTGTCGAGCGACTCGGCGCGGGCGAACGCCTCCGCGTCGCGGTCCAGCAGGTCCGCGGTGCGCAGCAGGAGGTCACCACGCAGCTGCGCGGGCGTGCCGGGCCACGGGCCGGTGTCGAACGCCCGGCGCGCCGCCGCGATGGCGGCCTCGGTGTCCTTGGCGGTGCCCTCGGCGACCGTCGCGACCAGGGAACCGTCGGCCGGGCAGCGGATCTCCCGCCGTCCGCGGCCCACCGCGTCCACCCATTCGCCGCCGATGAAGAAGTCCGCCATGCGGTCCATTCTCGTGGCCACGCGGCGTGACCGCCACAGCGACGCACCGAGACGAGGTTCACCCCGGGTGCTGACGTGTGATCGCGCTCCGGTTGTGACGCCGGACGCGGCGGGCGGAACCTCCCTGGCAGGTCTCCGTAGACTGGCCCGAACAGTGTCTTCCGGGGCCCAGCCCCGGACCCGGCCGGGGGCAAGCCCCCCTGGACCCCCAAGGCCGGAAGCGACCAGGCGAGGTGGAGACGAGTGACGTTGCTGGAGTCCGTGAACGGACCGGCGGACCTGAAGCGCATGAGTGTCGAGGACCTCGGCGAACTGGCCGCCGAGATCCGGGACTTCCTCGTCGACAAGGTCCGCCGTGCCGGCGGGCACCTGGGGCCGAACCTCGGCGTCGTCGAGCTCACGCTGGCGCTGCACCGCGTGTTCGACTCGCCGCGCGACGCGATCGTCTGGGACGTCGGCCACCAGGCGTACGTCCACAAGCTCGTCACCGGCCGCGCCGCCGGATTCGACCTGCTGCGCCAGACCGGCGGGCTCACCGGTTACCCCTCGCGCGCGGAGAGTGAGCACGACTGGGTGGAGAGCAGCCACGCGTCGTCCGGTCTGTCCTATGTGGACGGCCTGGCGAAGGCGTTCGAGCTGGACGGCGGCGAGCGGCACGCGATCGCGGTCGTCGGTGACGGCGCGCTCACCGGCGGTATGTGCTGGGAGGCGCTCAACAACATCGCCGCGCACAAGGACCGCCCGGTCGTCATCGTGATCAACGACAACGGCCGCTCGTACTCGCCGACCATCGGCGGGCTGGCCGACCACCTCGCGGCGCTGCGCCTGCAGCCCGGCTACGAGCGGCTCCTCGACGGCGGCCGCGAGATCCTCAAGCACACCCCGGTCGTCGGCAGGCCGATCTACGCCGCGCTGCACGCCGCGAAGGCCGGGCTGAAGGACGCCCTCAGCCCGCAGGCGATGTTCTCCGACCTCGGCCTGAAGTACCTCGGCCCGGTCGACGGCCACGACCAGGTGGCGCTGGAGAAGGCCCTGCACAGCGCGAAGACGTTCGGCGGCGCGGTCATCGTGCACGTGGTGACCGAGAAGGGCCACGGCTACGCGCCCGCGGTGAACAACGAGCACGACCAGATGCACCAGACCGACCCGATCGACCCGGAGACCGGCCTGCCGCCGGTGAAGGGCCCGAGCTGGACCGGCGTGTTCGGCGCGGAGCTGGCGAAGATCGGGGCCGAGCGGGAGGACGTCGTCGCGATCACGGCGGCGATGCTGCGCTCGACCGGGCTGGACAAGTTCGCCGACGCGTTCCCGGACCGCTGGTACGACGTCGGCATCGCCGAGCAGCACGCGGTCACCTCGGCCGCGGGGCTCGCGATGGGCGGGCTGCACCCGGTCGTGGCGATCTACTCGACGTTCTTGAACCGGGCGTTCGACCAGGTGCTGATGGACGTCGCGCTGCACCGCCTGCCGGTGACGCTGGTGCTCGACCGGGCCGGGATCACCGGGCCGGACGGGCCGAGCCACCACGGCATGTGGGACCTCTCGCTGCTCGGCATGGTGCCGGGGATGCGGGTGGCCGCGCCGCGCGACCCGGCCACGCTGCGCGAGGAGCTGCGCGAGGCGGTCGCGGTGTCCGACGGGCCGACCGCGCTGCGGTTCTCGAAGGGCAAGGTCGGCACGGACGTGACGGCGGTGGAGCGGATCGGCACGGTCGACGTGCTGCGCCGTCCGGCCGAAGGCGCCGACGTGCTGCTGGTGACGGTCGGCGCGTTCGCGACCCTGGGGCTGGCGGCCGCCGCCCGGCTGGCCGACCAGGGCATCGGCGTCACGGTCGTCGACCCGCGCTGGGTGCTCCCGGTACCGGCCGAACTGGTGGCGCTGGCGTCGCAGCACAAGCTGGTGGTGACGGTGGAGGACAGCGGCCGCCACGGCGGCTTCGGCTCGGCGCTGGCGGCACTGTTCCGCGACGCGGAGTGCGACGTCCCGCTGCGGGACCTGGCGGTGCCGCAGTCGTTCCACGACCACGGCAGCCGCGACGAGGTCCTGGCCCGCATCGGCCTGACGGCGCAGGACGTGGCCCGCCGCGTGACCGAGTGGGCATCCGGCCGCCTCGGCTCGCCGGCCCAGCCGGCGTCCGGCGCCAAGGCTTCGGACGCGAACCGCCGCTGAGCGGGCCCCTCTCAAACGCCCCAATGTGGCATTGGGTGCGTCCAACGCACCCAACGCCACATGGGGCGTTCGGGGTCCGAAACTGTCGGTGGTCACCGGTAAAGTGGAAAACGGGGGGCGCCCCCGCGCGGCCGGTCGAGCCGCGATCGGGCGGGGGCTCAGGCGAACCGTGTCATCACGTGCTTGACGCGGGTGTACTCGGCGAAGGCGTAGGCCGAGAGGTCCTTGCCGTGGCCGGAGTGGCCGAAGCCGCCGTGGGGCATCTCGGCCACCAGGGGGCCGTGCGTGTTCACCCACACGCAGCCGAAGTCCAGCTCGGCCGAAACCCGCGCCGCCACGGCCAGATCGCGGGTCCAGACCGAGGACGCCAGTCCATAGGGGACACCGTTGGCCAGCGCCACTCCCGCGGCTTCGTCCGAAAAGGACTGGACCGTGAGCACTGGGCCGAAGATCTCCTCCTGGACGATCTCGTCGTCCTGACGCACTCCTGAGATCACCGTGGGCGAGAAGAAGAACCCGCGTGAGCCGAACCGCGTCCCGCCGGTCTCGATGCGGGCGTGCGAGGGCAACCGAGAGATGAGACCCTCGACGCGCGAGAACTGCGCCGCGCTGTTCAACGGCCCGTAGTCGGCTCCCGGCGTCTGCGCCGCAGCGGTCTTTGCCAGCGAAGCGACGAAGTCGTCGTGGATCGACGCGTGGACCAGCACCCGGCTGCCCGCCGTGCAATCCTGGCCCGCGTTGTAGAACGCGGCACCGACGATGCCTTCGGCCGTCGAAGCGAGGCCGGCGTCGGGGAACACCAGCAGCGGCGCGTTGCCGCCCAGCTCCAGGTGGGTGCGCTTGAGGTCGGCGGCCGCCAGCGTGGCGACGTCGATGCCCGCGCGCGTCGACCCGGTGATCGAGACCAGGTCGGTGATCGGGTGGCGGACCAGCGCGCGGCCGGTGTCGCGGTCGCCGGTCAGCACGGTGAACGCCCCCGAGGGCAGGAACTCCGCGGCGACGCGAGCCAGCAGCACGGCCAGACCGCAAACGCTTGCGCGGCCGATTCGAGCACGGCGTCCACATCGGACTGCGAGGCGATCGGGCTGGTGCCGAACACCTCTCCGGTCGCCGGGTCGGTCAGGTCGAGCGTGCGGGTCATGCCTTCTCCAGGTGGGTCGGCGCGAACAGCTTCAGCAAGGCGGGCAGCACGACGACGGACGGGCCCGGTGTGCGCAGTGCCTTCGCCAGGTCGGTGCCCACTGTGTCCAGAGTGGACGCACACGCCGGCACGCCGAAGGAGGAAGCCAACGCCACGAAGTCGGGCCGGGCCAGCTCGGTGGCCGTCGTGTGGCCGAACGCGTCGGTGAGGTACTCGCGGAGCACGCCGTAGCCGCCGTCGTCGATGATCAGCCACGTGACGTCGAGGCCGTGCTGCACCGCGGTGGCCAGCTCGGCGACGCCGTACATCGCGCCGCCGTCGCCGGATACCGCCAGCGCCGGGCGCCCGGCGACGGCGCCGCCGAGCGCGCCCGGCAGGCCGTAGCCCAGGCCGCCCGCGCCCTGCGCGGTGTGGATCGGCGCGCCTTCGGGGTTCCACGCCGACCAGGCCCAGTACGCGGCGATCGTCATGTCCCAGAACGTCTGCGTGCCTTCGGGGAGTGCCGCCCGGATGTCGTCGATCAGCTTGCGCTCGACGGCCAGGTCCTGACCGTCCAAACGCGACTCGACACGCGAGAGCAGCCCGGAAACGGCTTCTTCGGCCCGGCCGTCGGACGGCCGCATCGGCACCCACTCCAGCAGTGCCTGCAGAGTGAGCCGGACGTCGGCGTGGATGCCCAGGCCCGGGTAGTTGGACTCCAGCTTCCCCAGGTCGGCCTCGACCTGGATCACCCGGCCGCGCGGGGCGAACTCGCGGTAGTTGCTGGACAGCTCGCCGAGGCCGGAGCCGAGCACCAGCAGGACGTCGGCGGCGGCGAGGAACTCCGTGGTGTTCCAGTCCTCCAGCCAGGACCGCCCGGACAGCTCGTGGTCCCACGGGAAGACGCCCTTGCCGCCGAACGTCGAAATCACCGGCGCCCGCAGGGCTTCGGCCAGCGCCAGCAGCTCCGCGTGCGCGCCGGAGCGCAGGGCGCCGCCCCCGGCGAGGATCACCGGGTCCGACGCCGCCGCCAGCAGGTCGGCCGCCGCCGTGACCAGCTCCGGCAGGGGAGCCAGGACCGGGGGAGCAGCCGCGACCGACGTGATCGGCGGGAGCCCGGCCGGGCCGAGCAGCACGTCCTGGGGGATTTCGACCCACACCGGCCCGTAGGGCGCGGTCGCCGCCGACGTCCACGCCTCCCGCAGGGCCGAGGGAATCTGGCTCGCGCGCCGCACGACGTGCACCGACTTCACGACGTCTCGGAAGCTCGCTTGCTGGTCGGGCAGCTCGTGGAGGTACCCGTGCCGCCCGCCGCCCAGCCCGGCGACCGGGACCTGGCTGGAGATCCCGAGCACCGGCACCGAAGCGGCGCGCGACTCCTGCAGGGACGCCAAGGTCAGCAGCGCGCCCGGGCCGGTGGAGACGATCAGGGGCGTCACCGGCACCGGGCCGTCGGGGTTCGTGGCGAGCCGGGCGCGGGCGTGCCCGTCGGCGGCGAAGGCGAGGTTGTTCTCGACGCGCCCGCTGATCACGCGCAGGTCGTCGGCGCGCCGCAGCGCCTCGAACAGGCCCAGCGCGTGCTGGCCCGGCAGGCCGAACACCGTGTCGGCGCCCAGCGCCCGCAGCGTCTCGACCACGACGTCGCCACCGATGCGCGTCATGCGCCCTTCCCCAGGGCCAGCAGGCTCACCAGGTCGTAGGCGACGTGGGAGGCCGCGATGGCGGTGATCTCGGCGTGGTCGTAGGCCGGGGCCAGCTCGACGACGTCCGCGCCGACCAGGTTGAGGTCCCGCAGGCCGCGCAGGATCTCCAGCAGTTCGCGGCTGGTCATGCCGCCCGCCTCGGGCGTGCCGGTGCCGGGCGCGTGGGCCGGGTCGAGCACGTCGATGTCGACCGAGACGTACAGCGGGCGGTCGCCGATGCGCTGCCGCAGCGCGTCGACGGTTTCGGCCACCCCGCGGCGCATGACGTCGCCGGAGGTGACGATGCCGAAGCCCAGCCGCCGGTCCTCTTCGAGGTCACGCTTGCCGTACAGCGGCCCGCGGGTGCCGACGTGCGACAGCGCGCTCGTGTCGAGAATGCCCTCCTCGGACGCCCGCCGGAACGGCGTGCCGTGCGTGTACGGCTCGCCGAAGTAGGTGTCCCAGGTGTCGAGGTGGGCGTCGAAGTGCAGCAGGGCGACGGGTCCGTGCTGCTTCGCCGCGGCCCGCAGCAGGGGCAGCGCGATGGTGTGGTCGCCGCCGACGGTCACCAGCCGTGTCCCGTTCGCCTGCAGCGCTTCGGCTTCCTGCTGCAGTGTCTCGATCGCTTCGCCGATGTTGAACGGGTTGACGGCGATGTCGCCCGCGTCCACGACCTGCCGTTCGGCGAACGGCGAGACGTCCAGCTCCGGGTGGTACGGCCGCAGCAGCCGGCTCGCCTCGCGCACGGCCGCCGGGCCGAACCGCGCGCCGGGCCGGTAGGACACCCCGGAGTCGAAGGGCACCCCGACCACGGCGACGTCGGCGTGGTCGACCTGGTCGATCCGCGGCAGCCGCGCGAAGGTCGCGAAGCCGGCGAACCGGGGGACGCGCGACGAGTCGAGGGGTCCGATGTTAGGCACTGGTGGGCTCCTGTTCCCGGATCGAGGTGGGAGTTTCTTCGCCGTTCAGCCGGCGGGTCCAGACGGTGAGGATCGCGTCGGACGTGCGGGGCGTGGCGAAGCTGACGGCCAGGTAGACCACCAGGCTCGCGCCCAGGCCCCAGTAGATCGGGGTGTTGGCGTCGACGCCGTCGATGATCATGAACGCGACCACGGACACCGTGCCGGCGACCATCGACGCGTACGCGCCCTGCCGGGTGCCGCGCTTCCAGAACAGCGCGCCGATGATCGCCACCAGCAGGCCGCCGACCAGGATGTCGTAGGCGATGGTCAGGGCGTTGACGACATCGTCGACAATCATGGCGATGCCGATGGCGATCAGCCCGAGCACGAGCGTGGCGATCCGGTTGCGGCTGACTTCGCCGCCCTTCTTCAGGCCCAGCTTCGTCAGCAGGTCGGACGTCGTGGTGGTCGAGCAGGCGATCAGCGCGCCGCTCGCCGTCGACATCATCGCCGAGAGCGCGGCGGCCAGCACCAGGCCGCGGACGCCGGTGGGCAGCAGCCGCTCGACGATCGTCGCGAAGGCGTCCTGCGCGCTGGCGATGTCCGGGTAGAGCGCGTGCGCCGCGGTGCCGATCAGGGCGCCGGCCAGGCCGTAGACCAGGCAGTAGACGCCGGAGGTGATGCCACCGGACGTCGCGATCGCCGGTGTGCGGGCGGTGAACACCCGCTGCCAGATGTCCTGGCCGATCAGCAGGCCGAAGGTGTAGATCACGAAGTAGGTGATGATCGTGTCGGTGCCGATCGAGGTGAAGCTGAAGAAGCTCGCGTCGAGCTTCTCGCTCATGCCGCTGAAGCCGCCGGCGGAAGAGATCGCGACCGGCAGCAGGATCGCCAGGATGCCGATGGTCTTGATGACGAACTGGGCGATGTCGGTGAGCGTGATCGACCACATGCCGCCGAGCACCGAGTAGAGCACCACGATCGAGCCGCCGACGGCGATCCCGGCCCAGTTCGGCAGGTCGAACAGCACCTTGAAGATGGTCGCGAACGCCAGCGTCGAGGTGACCGTGAGCATCAGCGTGTAGCCCCACATCACGACGCCGGACACGGCGCTGGTCCGCCCGCCGTAGCGCAGGTCGAGCATTTCGCCGACGGTGTAGACCTTCAGCTTCACCAGCCGGCGCGCGAACAGCGAGTGCAGCACGAGGATGCCGACCCCGATGCTGACGACCAGCCACATGCCGGAGATGCCGAACTTGTACCCGAGCTTCACGCCACCGACCGTCGACGCGCCGCCGAGGACGACGGCCGACATCGTGCCGGAGTACATGAACCAGCCCAGCCGCCGTCCGGCGACCAGGTAGTCGGACTTCGTCTTCGCGAGCCGGAGGCCGTACCAGCCGACCCCGAGCATGCCCGCGATGTACAGCGCGATCACCGCGTAGTCGCCGGTCACGGTGTCCTCCTTGCGTCGGCGAGTGGTGTTCGGGCCACCGTAGGTTCGCCCGCCGCCTCTTCGGCATGGGATGATTCATCCCCATGTCGACATCGGGCGGATGAAATGACCTCGAGCACGGATTCGCTGTCCACCGATGTGAATGTCCCGTTACGGGACGTGCTCGGCAACCGGGAGCTCGCGCTCGACGTCGTCCCCGAGACGCTGCGGCCGGGCGCGCTGGACGCCCCGGTGCGCTGGGCCCACGTGAGTGAGCTGCAGGACCCCGCCCCCTACCTGCTGGGCGGCGAGCTGATCCTCACCGCGGGGGTCAACCTGCCGGAGCGGATCGACCGGTACGTGCGCGGCCTGCGCGACGCCGGCGTGACGGCGCTGGGGTTCGGCCTCACCCCGACGGTGCACGAGACCCTGCCGGAGCCCCTGCGCCGGGCGTGCGCGCGGCGCGGGCTGCCGCTGCTGGTGGTGCCGGCGCGCACGCCGTTCCTGGCGATCAACCGGGCGGTCTCGGTCGCGCTGACCGAGGCCTCGCAGCGTGAACAGCGGCGGATCACGGCGGCGCGCGAGACGCTGACGCGCGCCGCGGGTGGCGGGCTCGGCGAGCTGACGTCGTCGCTGGCGGCGGTGCTGCGGTCCTGGGTCGCCCTGGTCGGCGCCGGGGACGTGCTGGCCTCGGCGCACGACGCGCCTTCGCCGCTGCCGCTCCAGGTGCGGGAGCTGATGGCGACCGTGCGGGCGGGCAGCGGGATCCGGAGCGCGACCACCGAGGCCGACGGCGGGTTCGTCGTCGTCCAGCCGGTGTACCCGCAGGCCACGGCGTCGCACCTGGTGGTCGTCGGCCGGTCCCGGCGGCTCGACGGCGCCGACCGGGCGATCCTCGCCGTCGGCGCGGCCCTGCTCGGCCTGGTCGGCCGCGCGGGCTCGGATGCGGCCGAGGTGGGCGCGGCGGCCACCGGCCTGCTGCTCGGCCGGGCCTCCGCCGGGGACGCGGCTCGGTCGTTGCTGGGGTCGGAGGTCGTCCGGCTGGTCGCCGGGGCGGCCTACCGGCGCGGTCCGGACGAGGTGGCGCGGCGCCCGGACTGGCTGCGGGCGCGGCTGGACACCCCGCTGGTCTCGGTGCTGCCCGGGCCGTCCTTCGTGGCCGTCGCCGGGACGGTGCCGCTTCCGGTCCTGGAGGACCTGCGCGCTTCCGGCTGGATCACCGCCGTGGGCTCGCCGGTTCCCGCCGGGCAGCTGGCCGGCTCGTCGGCGGAAGTGGAGCTGCTGCTTTCGCGGGCTTCCGCGCTCGGCCGTCCGGTCGTCGCGGGAAGCGGGCCGCTCGATTTCGACGCGCTGCTGGACCCCGGCGTCTCCCGCGGGTTCGCCGAGAAGGCCCTGGAGCCGCTGGTGGCGCTGGACCGGTCCCAGGACCGGCAGCTGGTGCCGACGTTGCGGACGTGGCTGGCCCACCACGGCGGCTGGGAGCCGACGGCGGCGGAGCTGGGCGTCCACCGCAACAGCGTCCGGCACCGGATCGCCCAGGTGGAGCGCGCCCTGGGCGTCGACCTGGCGGACCCGGAGACCCGGATGCGGCTGTGGTTCGCGCTGCGCTGGGCCTCATCGGACGCACACGAGTGAAGCTTGTTCAGCCGTCGGCCGCCGCATGACTTTGCGCTGATCAGCAGCGTGTGGGCGGGGGCGCGGCGGCCTGACCAGAACAAGCTTCATCCTTAAAGGGCACTCTCAGGAAAATATGGGATTGTGGGCTCGTGCGAGTCTTGGTAGTCGAGGACGAAGAACCCCTGGCCGACGCGATCGCCCGCGGCTTGCGCCGCGAGGGGATGGCGGTGGACGTCGCGCTCACCGGCGACGACGGGCACGAGAAGGCCGCCGTCACGCGGTACGACGTCGTGCTGCTGGACCGGGACCTGCCCGGGATGTCCGGGGACGAGCTGTGCCGGGAGATCGTCGCGTCCGGGGAGCTGACCCGGGTGCTGATGCTCACCGCGAGCAGTTCGGTGTCCGACCGCGTGGAAGGGCTGTCGCTCGGCGCCGACGACTACCTCGCCAAGCCGTTCGCCTTCCCCGAGCTGGTCGCGCGGGTGCGGGCGCTGGGCCGCCGGGCCACGCCGGCCGCGCCGCCGCTGCTCACCGCCGGTGACGTCGAGCTGGACCCGGCCAAGCGCACGGTCCGCCGCGCGAGCGGGCCCATCGAGCTGACCCGCAAGGAGTTCGGCGTCCTCGAGGTTCTCCTGCAGGCCGCCGGCTCGGTCGTCAGCAGCGAAGAGCTGCTGGAACGGGTGTGGGACGAGAACGCCGACCCGTTCACCACGACCGTCCGGGTCACGGTGATGACGTTGCGCAAGAAGCTGGGCGAGCCGGGGATCATCGAGACCGTCGTCGGCTCCGGGTACCGGGTGCCGGAGCCCGGCGCGTCACGGGCGTGAACCTGCCGGGCACCCGCTCGCTCCGCGCCCGGATCACGCTGCTGGCGACCGTGCTGGTCGCCGCCGTCAGCCTGCTGCTGCTCTGGCTGGCCTGGACGCTGGTCCGGGACTCGCTGGACGCCGTCCCGCAGATGCCGCCGGGCAGCACGGTGGTCGTCGACGGCGTCGAGGTCGACGCGTCGACGCTCGCCGAGCACCTGCGCGTGCACGCCCGCGACCGGATGCTGCTGTTCGGTTCGCTGGCGTTCCTGCTGGTGGTGGCGGCCGCGGCGATCCTCGCCTGGACGTTCACCTCGCGGGTGCTGCTGCCGCTGCGCGAGATCACCGGGACCGCGCGGCGGCTGTCGGTCGAGTCGCTGGGGGAGCGGATCGGCGAGGTCCGGTCCCGCGACGAGCTGGCCGAGCTGGCGAACACGTTCGACGACATGCTCGACCGGCTGCAGGCCGCGTTCGACGCGCAACGCCACTTCGTCGCGAACGCGAGCCACGAGCTGCGGACGCCGTTGTCGGTGATCCGCACGGAACTGGACGTCACCCTCGCCGACGACGACGCCGACGTGGCCGAGCTGCGCCGGATGGGCGGAGTGGTCCGCGACGCCACCGAGCGGGCCGGGCAGCTGGTCAACTCGCTGCTGCTGCTGGCCCGCACCGACGGGGCCGGCCTCGGGGTGCGCGAGCCGGTCGACCTGGCGGCCGTCGTCGACCGGGCCTGGCGCGCGGTCCACCGGGAAGCGGAGCAGCGCGGCATCCGGGCGTCGTTCGCGACGCCGCCGGCGCCCGCGTTCGGCGATCCCGCGCTGCTGGAGCGGATCGCGGGCAACCTGCTGGAGAACGCCGTCCGCCACAACGTCGACGGCGGCTGGCTGGACGTCGTCACGCAGCCCGGGCCGCGGTGGTCGACCCTGCGGGTCCGCTCGTCCGGCGGTCTCGTGGACCCGGCGGCGGTGCCGGAGCTGTTCGAGCCGTTCCGCCGGGCCGGCGTGGCCCGCACGGCCCGCTCGGGCGCGGGCCTGGGCCTCTCGATCGTCCGCGCCGCCGTGGCGGCGCACGGCGGAACGGTCACGGCCGAACCGATCGTGGGCGGCGGCCTCGGCGTAACAGTCCACCTCCCGGTCCGCTGACCGAGCGCCAACAGGCCTCGCCCGCGACCCCACGGGCATCACCCGTGATTGAAGGGCCATCACATGTGATTGGAGGGGCATCACTCGTGATTCGGGAGACGACACACCGGATCGAGCCGCGTTCGCCGTGTCGTCCCTTCAATCACGAGTGATGCCCCTCTAATCACGCGTGATGCCCCTTAGGGCTGAGGGCGAGGCCGGCTCGGAGGACGCCGGCCGCGTGGAGCATGGCCGCGCGGGCGTCCGGGTCCACGCCGACGCGGTTCGCGAAGCCGTGTAGCTGGCCTTCGTGCCGGCGGTGGATCAGCGGGACTCCTGCTGCGGCCAGGCGGGCCGCGTATGCCTCGCCTTCGTCGCGGAGCAGGTCGAAGCCGCACGTGGCCACGTACGTCGGCGGGAGGCCGTCGAGGCTGTCGTCGTAGAGGACCGATGCTCGCGGATCGGTGTAAGAAGCCGGGTCGCGCACGTACTGGTCGCGGTACCAGCTCCACTCGTCGCGGTCGAGGCGGAAGCCCGAGCCGAACTGCCGGTGTGACTCCGACTCGCCGAGCGCGTCGGTCGCCGGGGTGAGCAGGAGGCTGAACACCGGCCGGGGCAGTTCGCCGCGGGCCGCCGCGTGGGCGACCACGGCCGCGAGGTTGGCGCCGCTGCTGTCGCCGCCCACTGCCAGCCGGGCCGGGTCGATGCCGAACTCCGCCGCGTGGTCGTGCACGAAGGAGAACGCCGCCACCGCGTCCGTGGCCGCCGCCGGGAACGGGTGCTCCGGGGCGAGCCGGTAGCCGATCGACACCACCCGCACCCCGGCTTCCTCGGCCAGCAGCCGGCACGCGCCTTCGTGCGTGTCGAGGCTGCCGAGCACGAACCCGCCGCCGTGGAAGTACACCAGCGCCGGGCCGCCCGCCGGGACGCCGTCCGGTTCGTACAGCCGCAGCGGCAGCGGCCCGCCGGGCCCGGGCCACGAAGAGTCGCGGATCCGGACGCCCGGGCAGATCCCGGCGCCGGCGAGCGCGCCCGCCAGATTCAGCTCCCGCCGGGCCCGCGCGAGGTCGCCATTCTGGTGCGGCGCGTCGAACGGCGCGAACCGCGCTACCCGCATCAGCATCCGCGCGGTGGGCACCGGCTGCCGGCCGTCCACCACCACCGGGCGCCCGGCGAGCACGCGCAGCACCGGCTCCGGCAGCCGCAGCAGGAAGCGCAGCCCGGTCATGATCGACCACACGAGCATTCGTCTCACACCGTATACAGTGGACACCGGTGCGAGGAGTTTCAACAAATGTCCGCGAAAATCGGATTCGCGTACAGCCACAAGTCCTCGAACGGGTTCGCTTGGCCGACGACGTCCGGCGTGGGCTCCGAATCGCCGTTCGTGCCGCGGACCCGCATGTAGAACGGCTCGCGCACGTTCCGGAAGGTGTGCCGGAAGACGACCTGGCGCCCGGGCGCCCAGCGTGGCTCGAACGATTCCACCGCCCGGGTGCCCGGCGCGGTCATCGCGTCGCGGTCGGTCACCGGGCCGGTGACCGGGCCCGCGACGACGTCCAGGCGGGCCAGCCGCGGCACCGCGCCGCCGCCGTTCGGCCGAGACGCCAGCCGCGCGCGGATCACCAGCGTCACGTCCGACCCGCGCCGGACCCGCAGCCGTCCGCCCAGGGTCGCCGAGGAAGCGCCGCTGTACGCGCCGACCTGCAGCTCCTGCGCGAGCCCGCCGTGCCCGCCCCAGATCCGGCCGGCCCGGAGGCCCTCCAAGACGCCTTCGAGGCTTCGCCGCGTCACGCCGACGTGCGTGCGGCTGAACTCGCCGGGGTAGAAGTCGGCGTACGGCGCGAGCAGCTGCGGGACGCCGGTGTCGAGCGGGTCGGGGAACTTGCCGTGCGTGTCGTACCAGTCGCCCGCCACGTCCGGGCGGACCAGCGTGTCGCCGCGGTTGTAGTGGGAGTCGGAGTTCGTGGTGATCCACCACGGCTTGCCCTCGGCGAGCAGCGAGTCCCAGAGCCCGCCGACCTTCGCCGTCGCCCAGTCCCAGCCGCCGTGCGTCCGGTACGCCTCGGGCGGATAGCCCGGCCACGAGTTCGAGCCGGGGCTGTTGGCGTAGCCGCCGCGCGCGCCGCCGTTGCCGAGCGGCTTCGGGAAGCCGTCGGCCTGCGCGCCGGGCGCGCCTTCCATGCCGATCACGATGTCCGGGGCGGCGTCGCGGTAGGCCCGCAGCTCGTGCGGGGCGACGCGGCCGTTGCGCAGCGGGTGGTTGATCAGCACGACCGGGGCGTGGATCCGCCGCGCGCGTTCTTCGTCGGCGAGCCACCGCAACGCCCGGAGCGCGAGGGCCTCGTTCGCCGGGCTCGACGCCTCCGAGTTCGTCAGCCGCCAGTCGAAGGCCCGCTCGAACTCGCGCAGCTTCGCGGCCTGCTGGTCCCCGGCCTGGAAGAACACGGTCGCGTGCTCGGCGCCCGGGACGTTCCACTCCATGCCGTGCCACAGCAGCAGGTCGGGGTACTTGCGCCGGGCGGCGAGGAAGTCGGCTTCCGTGGGCTCGACCGACGCCTTCTCGTGCTCGGCGTGGCCGTGGTCGGTGAAGACGATCCAGTCCGCGCCGTGTGCGCGCCCGCCGGCGGCGATCTGGTCGATCCGGTACATCGCGTCGTACGAGTACTGGCTGTGCGTGTGGTGGTCGCCGACCAGCCACTGGTAGCGGCCACACACCCGGCCCGGGTCGAGGTCGCCGTCGAGAGCGGCGGAAGCGGGGGCGGGGAGGGGCACGCTCGCGGCGGCGGCCGCGAGCCCGGCGCCCTTGAGGAACCGGCGTCTGTCCGTGGTCACGGCGGGACGCTAAGCCGCCGGAGTGAACGGGCGGTGTCCCGGCGGCCAACGTGTGCTGTGATCTTGGGTGTGGCGGAGAAATCACTGGCCCGGGTGCTGGTACCGGTGATCGTGCTGGCACTGGCCGCAGGCGCCGGGCTCGCGTTCTTCATCGCCGCGCTCGTCCGGCCGCCCGAACTGCCGGTGGACACGAACCCCGCGCCGCTCGCCGGCCACACGCTGTGCGCGGCGGTCGTCGTGACCTTTGCGTCCGATCAGGACATGCGGGCGGCGGCCGGGTCCTTCCACGACGACCCGAAGGCCCGGCGGGTGTTCGTGGACCCGCCGTCGATCTCGCTGCTCGCCGTCCCGGGCACCGACCTGAAGGCGTGGGCGCAGGAGCTGCACGTCCGTCTCCGCACGGCCGAGCGGGTCACAGTCCTCGACTCGGACGCGACGGCAGCGCAACTGAAACTCACCGCGCCGCCGCCGAAGTGCCCCCGCGAGGGCGAGTACTGAAAGCCGTGAATGGCACATTGAGGGACTTAGAGTCCCTCAATGTGCCATTCACGGACTTGGTCAGGAAGCCGGGACCGAGGCCACGCCCGGGGCCAGGAACGGCTTGCCGTTGACCCGCTCGGAGACGCCGGAGCGGTCCAGGTACGGCGTGATGCCGCCGTTCCAGAACGGCCAGCCCGCGCCCAGGATCAGGCACAGGTCGATGTCCTGCGCCTCGGCGACCACGCCCTCGTCGAGCATGATCCGGATCTCCTCGGCGATGGCGGACAGCGCCCGGTCACGCACCTGCTCCGAAGTGGACGGCTTGTCACCCTGCGTCCAGAGCTCAGCGACCTCCGGGTCCACCGACGCGTTGCCCTGGGCGTCCCACAGCCAGACGCCCTTCTTGCCCGCCTTGACGAACTTGGCGAGGTTGTCGGACACCGTGAACCGGTCCGGGAAGGACTCGTGCAGCGTCTCGCCGACGTGCAGTGCGATGGCCGGGCCGACGAGCTGCATCAGCGTCAGCGGCGTCATCGGCAGGCCGAGCGGCTCGAGGGCCTTGTCGGCGACCTCGAACGGCGTGCCCTCGTCGACGGTGACCAGCACCTCGCCCAGGAAGCGCAGCAGGAGCCGGTTGACGACGAACGCCGAAGCGTCCTTCACCAGCACGCTGGACTTCTTCAGCTGCTTGCCCACCGAGAACGCCGTCGCCAGCGACGCGTCGTCGGTCTGCTCGCCGCGGACGATCTCCAGCAGCGGCAGCACGGCCACCGGGTTGAAGAAGTGGAAGCCGACCACGCGCTCGGGGTGCTGCAGCTTCGACGCCATCGCGGTGATCGACAGCGACGAGGTGTTCGTCGCCAGGATCGCCTCGGGCTTGACGTGCTGCTCCAGCTCGGCGAACACCTGCTGCTTGACGCCCAGCTCCTCGAAGACGGCTTCGATGACGAAGTCGGCGTCGGAGAACGCGGCCTTGTCGAGCGAGCCCGTGACGAGCGCCTTGAGCCGGTTGGCGCCGTCCTGGGAGAGGCGCTTCTTGCCCAGCAGCTTGTCGATCTCGGCGTGGACGTAGCCGACGCCCTTGTCGACGCGCTCCTGGTCGACGTCGGTCAGCACGACCGGCACCTTCAGGCGGCGCACGAACAGCAGCGCGAGCTGGCTGGCCATCAGGCCGGCGCCGACGATGCCGACCTTGTTCACCTTGCGCGCCAGGTTCTTGTCCGGCGCGCCGGCCGGGCGCTTGGCGCGCTTGTTGACCAGGGTGAACGAGTACAGCCCGGCGCGCAGGACGTCGGACATGAGCAGCTCGGCGAGGCCGTCGGTCTCGGCCGCGTAGCCGCGGTCCAGATCGTTCTCGCGAGCCAGTTCCAGCAGCTCGACGGCCTTGGTCGCGCCCGGCGACGCGCCGTGCGTGCGCCCGTCCACAAGGGACTTGGCGCGCGCGATGGCCGCGTCCCACGCGGAACCGCGGTCGATCTCCGGGCGAGCCGGGGTGATCTCGCCGTTGACGACCTTCGCCAGCCACAGCAGCGACTGCTCGAGGTAGTCGGCCGAGCCGAAGACCGCGTCGACGATGCCGAGCTCGGCCGTCTGCTTGACGGTGAGCATCTTGTTCTGCGCCAAGGCGTTCTCGATGATCACCGTGACGGCCGCGTCCGCGCCGATCAGGTTCGGCAGCAGCTGCGTGCCGCCCCAGCCCGGGAACAGGCCTAGGAAGACCTCGGGGAACGCGATGGCGGCGGTGTTCTCCGACAGCGTCCGGTAGTGGCAGGACAGCGCCAGTTCCAGGCCGCCGCCCATGACCGCGCCGTTGACGAAACCGAACGTCGGAATCGAAGACTCGGTGAGGCGGCGGAACACGTCGTGCCCGGTCTGGGCGATCTCGCGCGCCAGCTCCGGGTCGCTCACGGACTCGACGCCCGAGAGGTCGGCGCCGACGGCGAAGATGAACGGCTTGCCGGTGACGGCGATCGCGGCCGGCCCGGCCTCGAACGCGACGTCCAGCGCGGCGTTCAGCGACACCAGGCCCTGCGGGCCGAAGGTGTTCGGCCGGGTGTGGTCGTGGCCGTTGTCGAGCGTGATCAGCGCGACGGGCTTCTCGAGCCCGGGCACCTTGACCAGGCGGGTCTTCGCTTCGGTGACGACCTCGTCCGGGAACGCGGCCTTCGCGGCTTCAGCGGTGAAAGTCATTACTTCGCCCCCTCGAACGCCGGGTTCTCCCAGATCACGGTGCCGCCCATGCCGATGCCGATGCACATCGTCGTCATGCCGTACCGCACGTCGGGCCGCTCGGCGAACTGGCGCGCCAGCTGCGTCATGAGCCGGACGCCGGACGACGCCAGCGGGTGGCCGCAGGCGATCGCGCCGCCCCACTGGTTCACGCGCGGGTCTTCGTCGTCGATGCCGAAGTGGTCGAGGAAGGCCAGCACCTGCACGGCGAAGGCCTCGTTGATCTCGAACAGGCCGATGTCGTCGATGGAGAGACCGGTGCGCTTGAAGAGCTTCTCGGTGGCCGGCACCGGGCCGATGCCCATGACCTCCGGCTCGACGCCGGCGAAGGAGTAGCCGACCAGCCGCATGGCGACGGGCAGGCCCAGCTCGCGGGCGGTCTCCTCGTCGGCGAGGATCGACGCGGTCGCGCCATCGTTGAGGCCCGCGGCGTTGCCCGCGGTGATCCGGCCGAACGGGCGGAACGGCGTCTTCAGGCCGGCGAGGGTCTCGAGCGTGGTGCCGGGGCGCGGCGGCTCGTCCTCGGTGGCCAGGCCCCAGCCGAGTTCCTTCGAACGGGTGGCGACCGGGACCAGCTCGGGGCCGATCTTGCCGGTCTTGACGGCCTCGGCGTAGCGCTCCTGGCTGCGCGCGGCGTAGGCGTCGGTGCGCTGCTTGGTGATCGCGGGGAACCGGTCGTGCAGGTTCTCGGCGGTCTGGCCCATGACGAGCGCGGTCGGGTCGACGAGCTTGTCGGCGATGATCCGCGGGTTCGGGTCGACGCCCTCGCCCATCGGGTGGCGGCCCATGTGCTCGACGCCACCGGCGATGGCGATGTCGTAGGCGCCGAAGCCGATGCCGGACGCGGCGGTCGTGACGGCCGTCATGGCGCCGGCGCACATGCGGTCGATGGCGAAGCCGGGCACCGACTTGGGCAGCCCGGCCAGCAGCGCGGCCGTGCGGCCGATGGTCAGGCCCTGGTCGCCCGTCTGGGTGGTGGCGGCGATGGCCACCTCGTCGACGCGCTCGGGCGGCAGTTCGGGGTGCCGCCGCAGCAGCTCGCGAATGGCGTTGACGACGAGGTCGTCGGCGCGGGTCCCGGCGTACATGCCCTTGTCGCCGGCCTTGCCGAAGGGGGTGCGGACCCCCTCGACGAAGGCGACATTGCGCACGCCTCGCGCGGTCGGCGCGAGCGGCGTTGCTGGTGCGGCCACGAATGCTCCATGAAGTAGACGTTGTTAGCCGCACGATAGCCCTTGTTACCCACCGGTAACCAGTGGTGTGGCCCGGTCGAGTGGGCTACGGCACACTCTGGGGCTTGAGGGTCCCGCCTTTGACGAGCCAGGCGACGCCGAACGCCTCCACCGCGATGGCCTCCAGCCACAGGGCCGGGTGCAGCTCCGGGATGAGGCCGAGGAACTTGGCCAGGGCGATCAGCACGAGGCAGGCGAGGATCGCGCCACCGCAGGTGCGGTAGAGCGCGCCGAACTTCTCCGGCTGCTCGCCGTCGTGGGGGAAGAGGCGGAGGCAGAAATAGGCGAGGGAGAGGAAGAACACGGCGGCGAAGACGAGGTGCAGGACGCCGGAGGTCCGGTCCCAGGCCGTCACGTCGTGGTCCGGCGTGGTGGGGAACAGCGCGAGGCCGATCGCCCCGAGACCGGCGACGCTGCTCGCGACGTTGTCGACGCGGTCGTGGCCGTAGTAGGCGAGCAGGAACACCCCGGCCGCGCACATCGCGCCGACCAGGACGTCCCGCAGGTCGGTGTAGTAGTAGCCGCTGAGCGAGCCGATGAGGTCGCCGCCCTGGACCAGCTGCTTGCCGAGGATGAGGGCGAACGGCAGGGCGAGCCCGATGAGCCCGATGGCGCGCCGCAGGAACAGGTACGAGTGGACGAGGGTGGTCTGCGGGGATGTGGTCGCCGTGGTCATGGCCGCCTCCGGGGGTTCACTGAGGTGAATCGGCCTGGAGATGCCCACGGGTGAGGCTTGTTACCGCGGAGTTGTCCAGATCCTCAGCTGATCGTTACGCAGCTCGGCGAAGGCGCCGTCGCGGTGGGCGGTGGGGCGGAATCCCGGGGCGAAGCCGATGCGGGCACCTTCGGCGGGGTCCCAGACCTCGAAGCCCGCCTCGGCGGCGACGTACAGCAGACCGCCGTGGGCCCACATCCGCCCGGCAGTGAGATCGCGCCCTCAGTGTCGACCGGCGGCGAAAACCATTTACCGCGCGCCGAGGTGGGCCAGCCAGCCGCCCTTCGCCGAGATGTCCTCCGAGCCTTCCGTAGCTGCCGGTTCGCACAGGAAGCCGGATACCGACCGGCCGTCCGCCAGTTCCAGCTTCCCGATCGCCAGCGGGGCCGGGATCCCGGCCACGAACTCGCCGAAACCCCGCGGCGGCAGCTCCCAGACCTCCGCGGCCACCGACACACCGCCGGACGCGACCCGCACCAGTCCCGGCTTCGGCGGCACGGTGTCCAGCGCGTACAACCGGTACGCAGGCGCCGTCGAAACCTCGGACACGAACCGGCCGCCGCGGGAGGTCAGCTCGTGGTTCAGCGGCTGACCCCGCAGATGTGCGCCGACCACCACGATCGGGACCCTTTCACTCCGCAGTCCCGCCAAGGCGGCCAGCTTCAGGTCGTCGTGCGGGGCACCGAGGAACATCACGCCGAACGGGCGCCCGGCCACCGTGCCCGCGGGAACCGCCAACGCCGACAGCCCGAACAGGTTGGTCGAGTTGGTGAACCGGCCCAGGCGTGCGTTGACCGCGACCGGGTCCGCCGCGACCTCCGCCAGAGTCGGGTGCTCGGTCGTCGTCGGGACCAGGAGCGCGTCGACGCCGGCGAGTGCGGCGAGTGCTTCCGCCCGCAGGTCCCTCAGCGTCTCCTGGTCGGCGAACAGCCGGTGCGCCCGGATGTCCCGGGCGGGGCTGATGATCGACCGCACGATCGGGTCGACGGCGTCCGGGCGGGCGTCGATGAACTCGCCGACCGCGGTGTACCGCTCGGCGACGAACGCGCCGCCGTACAACAGCCGGGCCGCCTCCAGGAACGCCGAAATGTCCACAGTGGTCACTTCGGCGCCTGTCGTGGCGTAGTCCGACACCGCGGCTTCGAACGCCTCGGCCCAGCCGGGCGCCAGCGGGCCCAGCTGGTCCGGGGACGGCACGCCGAGCCGGAAGCGTCCCGTGTGGACCTGGGCGGGTTCGGCGAGGCAGGTCAGCGCGAACGACGCCTCCTCGACCGTCCGCGCGAACAGCGACACGCAGTCGATGCTCGCGCACGCGGGGACGACGCCCTCGGTCGGCAGGAGGCCCGGTGTCGGCTTGAGCCCGACGATCCCGTTGAACGCCGCCGGCACCCGGCCCGAGCCCGCGGTGTCCGTCCCCAGCGCCAGATCGACGATGCCCAGCGCGACCGCCACCGCCGATCCCGAGCTGGATCCGCCGGAGACGTAAGCCGGGTCCACGGCGTTGCGGACCGCGCCGTACGGGCTGCGCGTCCCGACCAGGCCGGTCGCGAACTGGTCCAGGTTCGTCGTGCCGAGCACCAGCGCCCCGGCCGCCCGCAGCCGGGCGACGACCGGCGCGTCGGTCTCCGGCTTGTACGCGTACGCCGGGCAGGCCGCCGTCGTCGGCAGGCCCGCGACGTCGATGTTGCCCTTGACCGCCACAAGCTTGCCGTAGAGCGGCAAGCCGCGTTCCTCCAGCGCGGCGGCCTCGGCCAGGACGTCGGCTTCCGGCCGGAGGTCGATCCAGATCTCCGGCCGGTCCACCTGCTCGATGCGCCGGTAGGCGGCCCGCACCCGCTCCTCGATCGCGGTCATCCCAGCACCACCAGCGGGGTGCCGGGCGCGACCTGGTCGCCGGGGGACACGAGCACTTCGACCACCTCACCGCCGGCCGGCGCGGGGATCCGCGCCTCCGTCTTCATCGCCTCCAAGGTCACCAGCGACTGCGCATTTTCGACGCGCTCGCCCGCCGTGACGTCCACCCGCCACACCGTCGCCGCGAACGGCGCCTCCACGACGTGCCCGCCCGGGGGCGCCTCGACCCGCGCCGGCGGCCGGGTGACCGGCTCCGGCTTCGGGTCGAACTCGCCCGCCGCGGCCCACGCCTGCCGTTCCGCCTCGAACGCCGCCGCCTGCGTCGCCCGGAATCCGGCGATGCTCCCGGCGTTGTCCGCGAGGAACTTCTGGTAGTCCGCCAGCGCGAAAGACCCCTCGGTGGTGTCAAGTTCCAGCTTCCCGGACGCGCTTTGGGCCCGCAGGTCCAGGAGTTCTTCGGCCGACACCGGGTACCAGGAGATCCGGTCGAAGAACCGCAGTGCCCACGGCTGGTCGCCGCCGCGCCAGCTGTTCCACACCTGGACGGTCCGGCCGACGAACTGGTAGCCGCCCGGCCCTTCCATGCCGTAGATGCAGAGGTAGGCGCCGCCGATGCCGACGGAGTTCTCCGCGGTCCACGTCCGCGCCGGGTTGTACTTCGTCGTGACCAGCCGGTGGCGCGGGTCCAGCGGCGTCGCGACCGGCGCGCCGAGGTAGACGTCGCCGAGGCCCAGCACGAGGTATTCGGCGTCGAACACCGTCCGGTAGACGTCGTCCACACTGGACAGCCCGTTCACGCGCCGGATGAACTCGATGTTCCACGGGCACCACGGCGCGTCGTCGCGCACGCCGGTCATGTACCGCTCGATCGCCTCGCGCGTCGCGGGGTCGTCCCACGACAGCGGGAGCCGGACGCTGCGGCTCGGCACCACGAGGGCGTGTGTCGGCGGCAGGTCCCGCTCGAGCTCGCGGACCAGCCCGAGCGCCTTGCCGACCGGCAGCGAGTCCGGGTCGACGTGCACCTGCAGCGACCGGATGCCCGGTGTCAGGTCGACGATCCCCGGCACGCCCTCGGCGGCGAGCCGTTCCGCGAGCGCGTGCACCCGCATCCGCAGCGCCAGGTCGAGCTTCATCTCGCCGTACTCGACCAGCAGGTTGTCGTCCCCGCTGCGGCGGTAGGTGACCGACGGCTCACTGTCGGACTCGGGGTCGGCCTCGGGCAGCCGCGCCAGGACACCGCCGTCGTGGCGCGCGGTCCGGCTCGGCTCGATCGCCGACGCGGGCCGCGTCCGCAGTGCGGCCGCGTGGTCGGTGCCGATCGGCACGAACCGCACGGTGTCGCCCGGCCGCAGCTGCCCGAGCTTCCACCGCTCGCCGGTGGCGACCGTCGCCGGGCAGACGAACCCGCCCAGGCTCGGCCCGTCCGGGCCGAGCAGGATCGGCAGGTCGCCGGTGTAGTCGACGGCGCCGATCGCGTACGGCGTGTCGTGGATGTTCGACGGGTGCAGGCCCGCCTCGCCGCCGTCCGCCCGCGCCCACTTGGGCCGCGGCCCGACGAGCCGGACGCCGGTGCGCGCCGAGTTGAAGTGCACCTGCCAGTCGGTGGCGTAGAACGTGTCGACGTCTTCGGGGGTGAAGAACTCCGGTGCCGCGTGCGGTCCTTCGAGGGCGCCGACCGTCCAATGAGGATCGAAGGCCGGCCGGTCGGCTTCCGCGACCGGCCCCACGACCGGGTCCGCGGGGGCCGGTCCGGGCTGCAGGACGTCGCCCGCGGCGAGCGCGCGGCCGCCGTGGCCGCCGAACTTCCCCAGCGTGAAGGTCGCCGCGCTGCCGAGGAACTCCGGCACGTCGATGCCGCCGCGCACCAGGACGTAGTTGCGCAATCCGGCCGTGCAGGCCCGGACGTCGAGCGTCGCGCCCGCGGGGACTTCGACGGGTGTCCATGACGGAACCTCGGTGCCGTCGACGAGAACCGTCGTCGGCGCGCCGGTGACGCACACCTCGGTGGCGTGCGAGAACCGCAGCGTGACGCCGTCCACAGTGCACTCCAGGCCGGGCGCGCCTTCCGGGTTGCCCAGCGCGAGGTTGCCCAGTCGCAGCGAAAGGTCGTCCATCGGGCCGCTCGGCGGCACCCCGACGGGCCAGTAGCCGGTGCGGCCCGGCCAGTCCTGCACGGTCGTCATCGTCCCGCCGCGGACGACGTCGATCCGCGGTTCCGCGTCCTCGACTTCGTCCAAAGTGGACGTGTCGTGCGTCGCCGAGCCGAAGGCGGCGTCGGCGGCCGCGGCCCGCAGCTGCCCGAGGTTCGTCCGCACACCGTCGACCCGGGTCGAAGCGAGCGCTTCCCGCAGGTTCGCCAGGGCGTCTTCGCGGTCGGTGCCGGTGCAGATCACCTTGGCCAGCAACGGGTCGTAGTGCGTGGTGACGGTGGTCCCCGGCTCGACCCAGGTGTCGACGCGGGTGTCTCCGGGCAGCGTGACCCGGGTGACGAGCCCCGCGCTCGGCCGGTGCCCGGCGCTCGGGTCCTCGGCGTACACGCGTGCCTCGACGGCGTGCCCGCGGGCGACCGGCACCGCGCGGAACATCGCGCGGTCGCCCTGGGTGAGCCGCAGCATCCAGGCGACGAGGTCGACGCCGTAGACCGCCTCGGTGACCGGGTGCTCGACCTGCAACCGGGTGTTGACTTCAAGGAACGCCGCCTCGCCGCGCTCGGCGTCGTAGACATATTCGACGGTGCCGGCCGAGCGATACCGCACTGACGAGCACAGCGCGACGGAGGACTCAACCAGGTGCTTCCGGACGGCGTCGGGCAGGTCCGGTGCCGGGCACTCCTCGACGACCTTCTGGTTGCGCCGCTGCAGCGAGCAGTCGCGCGTGCCCAGGGCCAGGACCTCGCCCAGGCCGTCGCCGAACACCTGGACCTCGACGTGCCGCGCGCGGGTCACCAGCCGTTCGAGGAAGACGCCGGAACTGGCGAAGCTCTTGGCCGCGACGCTGCGCACGGTCTCCCATGCGGCGCGCAGCTCGTCCGGGGACGCGCACGCGCGCATCCCGATCCCGCCTCCGCCGCCGGTCGCCTTGAGCATCACCGGGTAGCCGATGCCTTCGGCGCGGGCCAGCGCTTCGTCCACATCGGACAGCAGGCCGGTGCCGGCCAGCAGCGGCACGCCGGCCGCGATCGCCGCTTCACGCGCGGTGTGCTTGCTGCCGAACACCTCCAGGTGTTCCGGGGACGGCCCGGCGAACGCGATCTTGGCGTCCTCGCAGGCCCGCGCGAACGCCGCGTCCTCCGAGAGGAAGCCGTAGCCGGGGTGGATCGCGTCGCAGCTCGTGTCGAGCGCGGCCTGGATGATCGCTTCGCCTCGCAGGTAGCTTTCCGCGGCGGGCGCCGGGCCGAGCCGGACGGCCCGGTCGGCGAGCCGCACGTGCGGGGCGAGGCGGTCGGCGTCGGAGTACACCGCGACGGTCTCGAGACCCAGTTCCTTGGCGCTGCGCAGGATCCGGACCGCGATCTCGCCGCGGTTGGCGACGAGCAGCCTCACTCGCCGCCTCCGGAGGAGGTGACGACCAGCCGCACCGGCGTCGGGTCGAAGCCGTTGCAGGGGTTGTTGATCTGCGGGCAGTTCGAGACGAGCACGAGCACGTCGGTCTCCGCGCGCAGCCGGACCTCCAGGCCCGGCGCGGAGATGCCGTCGACGATGCCGAGGGTGCCGTCCGCCTCGACCGGCACGTTCATGTACCAGTTGACGTTGCTGACCAGGTCGCGCTTGCCCAGGCCCCACTTGGCGCCCTCGATGAGGAAGTTCTCGACGCAGGCGTGCTGGTGACGGGTGTGCTGGCCGTAGCGGAGGCTGTTGGACTCCTTGCTGCACGCGCCGCCGAGCGTGTCGTGGCGCCCGCAGGTGTCGGCGACGACGGTCAGCAGCGGGGCGCCTTCCTGGGTGCGCAGCACGCTGCCCGTGGTCAGGAAGATGTTGCCCTGCGCGGCGATCGTCGCGGCCGCGCTGTAGCGCTTGGCGGTGTCGTTCGCGTCGTAGCAGAGGAAGTCGACGGCCTGGTTGCCGCCCAGGTCGACGATCGTCAGCTCCTGGCCCCGCTTCAGGACCGTGGAGAACGGCGCCCGCGCGGGGACGTCGTAGCTGATTTCCAGCCGGGACTCGTACGCCGTGCTCATGCGATCCCCCGGGCCGTGAGGTAGTCGGCGGTGTTCTCGAAGGCGCGCCGCGCCTCCGGACTGTGCGTCCATTCCGGACTGTCCGGTGTGGATGGACGGTCTCGCCAGGCGAGGACCTCCAGTTTGGTCACCGTGTAATCGGGCCGCGGGTCGACCGGGTGCGCCACGTTGGCCACCAGCACGATCGCCGGGATCTCGATCCGCAGGTCGACGGCCTTGCCCGCGCCCGCGGAGCCGGTGAACTCCAGCCCGCCTTCGGGCTGGACCCGCACGCCCTGGAAGAGCGACAGGCTCGGTGGCAGGTCGCGCGGCTCCAGGCCGTTCTTCGCCGCCGCCAAGGTGAACAGCGCGAGCCCGGCGGGGGAGGGGCCTTCGGGGGACCCGCTGCCGTGGCGCGCCGTATTTTCGTCCACAGTGGACGTTCCGCACAGGGCGTCGTGCCGCCCGCTGGAATCCGCGACGATCGTGGCCAGCACCCGCGCCTGGTCCGACAGCAGCGCCACCGACTCGCCGAGGTAGGCGTTCCACTGCACCTTGACCGTGTCGGCGACGTTCAGCCGTTCCCACGGCTGGTCGGCGTTGAACAGCAGCAGGTGCGCGCAGGCGTCGCCGTCGACGTCGGTCAGCCGCAGCCGCGTGCCCCGGGCCAGCACCTTGTGCGTGTACCCGCCGCCGGCCACGGTCTCGGCCCAGGTCAGCGCCTCGGGCGCGACCCCGGGCGGGGTTGACGGCCAAGTGCTCGCCGGGATCGACGGCATCGTGTCGACGACGGTGCCTGCCTGGGCGCGGGCGTGGTCGCGAGCGCCGTAGGTCGTCGCGGTGGTGCTCATGGCGTCCTCTCTGAGAGCGCGGGTTCGAGGGCGGGAGCGGGACGCAGCCGCAGCCAGCAGAGCCGGCCGATCACCAGCGCGCCGCCGACGAACTCTATCGGGAACAAGAGCATCCAGGGGGAGCCCGAACCGGAGAGATCGTAGATCTCCGCACGGGGCCAGGCGATGTTCACGATCATGCCGATTCCGTAGAGAACGACCGCCACGTTCACCGCGACGCCCCAGCGACCGAGGGAGAACCGGCCGGCCTCCGCGGGGAACCGCCCGCGCAGCCGGTTCACCAGCAGCGGGCCGGTGACCAGCAGGTACGCCAGGTAGACGACCACCACCGACGTCCCGGTGATCGTGCTGAACAGCGTCGGGTTGCCGACGTTGAGCAGCAGCAGCCCGATGGCCAGGGCACCGGACAGCAGCGCGGGTGCGACCGGCGTCCCCGTGCGCGGGCTCACCGACGAAAGTCGGGTGGACCCGGGAAGGGCGCCGTCGCGGGCCATCGCGTAGATCAGCCGGACGGTGCCGGTCTGGATGGTCAGGGTGCAGACCACGACGGCGACCGCGACGTCGGCGAGGAAGACCCGGCCGAGCGTGTCGCCGAAGACGGCGGTGATCACGTACGGCAGGCCGTGGCCGGCGAGCTGCCCGTCGGTGAGGCTCGGCGCGGCCATCAGCGCGGTGACGACCACCGCGAGGCCGCCGATCCCGGAGACGAGCACGGCCCGCAGCACCGCCCGCGGAGCCGCCCGGCGCGCGTCCTTCGTCTCCTCCGCGACCGATGCGGCGGTGTCGAAGCCGTAGAGGACGTACGCGGCCATAAGTGCCGAAGCGAGCACGCCCCCGATGCCGGCGCTCGTGCCCGGGGCGTCGTGCAGCACCACCTGCGGGCCCCGCACGGCGAACAGCCCGAGCCCGGTCACGAGCACCACGACGCCGACGAGTTCGGCCGCCACGCCGACGTCGTTGATCCGCGCCATCAGCCGGACCCCGCCGGCGTTCACCGCGGTGGTGAAGACGAGCAGCAGCGTGCCGAGCAGCACGGCGTTGGCCGCGCCCGAGGGCGACGTCACCGACGGGTCGCCGCCGACGAGCTGGAAGCCGTCCCACACCGATGGCAGTACGACCTGCAGCGCGATCGCGGCGGCCGCGAGGGCGACGATGCAGCCGAGGAGCATCATCCAGCCGGCCAGCCAGCCGAGGAACCCCTTCGACAGCTGTTTCGCCCACTGGTACACGGATCCGGCGAGCGGGTAGCGCGCGGCGAGCTCGGCGAACATCAGCGCGACGAGCAGCTGGCCGGCCAGGACGACGGGCCACGTCCAGAAGAAGAGCGGCCCGCCGAAGGTGTAGCCGAAGCCGAAGAGCTGGAAGACGGTGGTGAGGATGGAGACGAAGGAGAAGCCGGCGGCGAAGGCGGAGAACCCGCCCAGCGACCGGCGAAGCTCCTGGCGGTAACCGAAGGCGGCGAGTTCGTCGGGTGGGGTCATGCGCGCTCCTGACCTGGTTTCGATCGCTTGACAGAAATTAGGTCTTCACCGCGACGCGATGATCTCCGCCGTGTTAGGGGTCCGTTAACGGCGGCATCGACACGGTGTCAATGACGACATCCGGGCGTAACCGCACCTCCGTGCGCGTGTCGTGGCCGCGGACCTGGCAAGATCACATCCGTGGGCAAAGGGTCGGGAGTAGGCAGGCCGAGGGCGAGCGGAGCGGCGGCGAACCGCCCGGACGCGCGCCAGGCGGTGCTCGACGCGGCGGGTGAGCTGTTCACCGGAGCCGGGTACGCGGCCACGACGACCAGAGCGATCGCCGAACGCGCGGGACTGCGCCAGGCGTCGCTCTATTACCACTTCCCGGCGAAGGAAGACATCCTCGCGGCGCTGCTGGCCGAGACGGTCCGCCCGTCACTGGCCCTGGCGGCCCGGCTGGTGGCCGGCGAGGCCCCGGCGGCGGTCCGGCTGTGGGCGCTGGCGTACGCGGACATCGGCCTGCTCGGCGGAGCCCGCCACAACCTGGGCGCGCTGTACCTGCTGCCCGAGGTCGGCTCACCCAACCTGGCCCGCTTCCGCACGGAACGCGCGGAGCTGAAGGCGGCCTACGGCCGCCTGGTGGCGGCTTCGGGCGTGGCGCCGGACGCGGTGGCGATCCGGACGGACCTGGTGTTCGGGCTGGTGGAAAGCATCGCGGTGATCCGCCGCGACGACCCGGCTTTGGACGTCGAGGCCCACGTGCGGGAGGGGGCCGACGGGGTGGTCCGGCTGGTCGGGCTGGGTGAGCCGTCGGCGGAACTGCGCGCCGAGGCGCACGCCTTGCTGGCGACGCTCACCGACTGACCGGCCCCGAACCCCAAATGTGGCATTGGGTGCGTTGGACGCACCCAATGCCACATTGGGTGCGGGAGAGGCCAGGGTTCCGGCAAAGTCGGCTGCTGCTGCGATGTCGTGAATGACTCATTCAGGTCTTCGGAGGTCCTGAATGAGTCATTCAAGACCTCCGGCGAGCCGCCGAACCGCGCGACTTTGCCGGGTCTCTGCAGGAGAGGACGGGGGGAAGCTTCTTGAGGCGCCTCAGGAAGCCACGGTCTGCAGCGCCTTGCTCAGCGCCGTGACCGTCAGCCCCACCTGCCACGGCCGGGCCCCGCCCGCCTGCAGGACTTCCGCCACCGCGTCCTCGTCCGTCTCCGCGGGCGGGCGCCAGCACGTGCGGCGGACCAGGTCCGGCAGCAGGAGGTTCTCCACCGGCAGCCGGCGGTCCTCCGCGATCGCCGTCAGGGCCGCGCGGGCCGCCGACAGGCGGGCCGCGGCGTCCGGGTCCTTGTCCGCCCAGCGGTTCACCGGAGGCGGGCCGTCCGTCGGCTGGGCCGGCGACGGCAGTTCGGAAGCGGGGAGGGCGCGGGCCGCCTGCAGGTGGCGCAGCCAGCTCGCCGTGTACTTGCGCTGGACCCGGCCGCTGAACACCGGCAGCGCCTGCAGTTCCTCGACCGTCTTCGGGTCCGCCGTCACCGCGTTGATGATCGCGCTGTCCGGCAGGATGCGGCTCGGTGCGCGGTCGCGTTTGCGGGCCAGCTCGTCGCGGGCCTGCCACAGCTCGCGGACCGCCGCGAGGGCGCGGGGGCTGCGGATCTTGTGCACGCCGGACGTCCGGCGCCACGGCTCGGCCCGCGGGGGCGGCGGCGGGGCCGTCCGCACGAACTCGAACTCCTGCCGCGCCCACTCCAGCTTGCCCTGGGCGCCCAGCTCCGCTTCCAGCTTCTCGCGCAGCTGGATGAGCAGCTCGACGTCAAGGGCGGCGTAGTTCAGCCAGTCGACCGGCAGCGGCCGCTTCGACCAGTCGGCCGCGCTGTGCCCCTTCTCGAGGGTGTAGCCGAGCAGCAGCTCGACGAGCGTCCCCAGCGCGACGCGTTCGTAGCCCGCCAGCCGTCCGGCCAGCTCGGTGTCGAACAGCGCGGCCGGGCGCAGGCCCAGCTCGGCGAGGCAGGGGAGGTCCTGGGAGGCGGCGTGCAGCACCCACTCCAGGGAGTTGAGGACTTCGCGCAGCGGGGCGAGGTCGTCCACGGCGACCGGGTCGATCAGCACCGTGCCGGACCCTTCGCGGCGCAGCTGCACGAGATAGGCTTTGGGGAAGTACCGGTAGCCGGACGCGCGTTCGGTGTCGACGGCGACCGCGCCGGTGCCCGCGGCGAGCTTCGCGCAGGCCTCGGCCAGCGCGATCGGATCCGTGACCACCGGGGGCGTGCCCTCGGCGGGTTCGCGTAGCAGCACAGGGCCGCCCGTGGACTCGATCTCCATCCCGGTGTCCTCGGCCTCTGTGCTTCCCATGGTTGACGACCCTACGGGACGGGCTTACCGCGCCTGGTCCGCCCGCCCCGCAGGGAGGTGTGCTTTCGTCAGCGGATGACGCCGGCTCGCATGGCCAGTGCCACCATCTGTGCCCGGTCGCCCGTGCCGAGCTTGCGCCCGATCCGGGAGAGGTGGGACTTGACGGTGAGGGCGGAGAGCGAAAGCTCCTCGCCGATCTCCTTGTTGGACTGCCCGTCGGCGACCAGCTGGAGCACCTCCACCTCACGAGCGGACAGCTCGCGCGGGGTGTTGTCGGTGCCCGCGACGCGGGTCCCGGTGGCCAGCACCGGAGCCACGCTCGGGTCGGCGTAAACGCCGCCCTCGAGCACACGCCGCACGCCATCGGTCACGACGACCGGCGACGCGGACTTCAGCAGGTACGCCTGGGCCCCGGCCTGGAAGGCCGAGCGGACCGCGTACGGGTCGTCCGAGGATGCGAGGACCACCACGCGCGGCCAGCCGTGGCTACGGAGTTCCGTAACCAGCTCGATGCCGCTGCCGTCCGGCAGTCCGAGATCGAGGATCGCCAGGTCACAAGGCCCAGTGGCCTGTGCTCGCGCCCTCGCCTCGGCCACCGTGGCGGCTTCGTGGACGGTGCCCGCACCCATCTTGTGCGAGTCTTGCTGCGATTGCCTCCCTCAACAGCGGGTGGTCGTCGACCACCAACACGGAAAAGAGCTCTTCCCGCGGATGCGGAACCATGCTCGCCGGCAACGCGCCGGCTGGCGTGGATCGGACGGCCTGAGAAATGCCGACGGTAGCCACGTCACTACCTCCCTGGAGTCGGTCGTGCCCCCCGACCGGCACCGGGACCTTCGGCCGTTCAGCCGCGCCAGCTTTAGACCGAAAGTGGTGTCGTCGAAGGCACTGTAGCCGCCCCGAGGCCGTTGCGGGGGGATCGAATGGGTATCTATCTCAAACGAACAGTCACTCAGTGGGTTCGAAGTAACACGATCGGGCTAGTACACGGCGGGTTGCTAACGGATAGCCCAGCGAACACGATGCTATGAAGTTACCGGCGTCCAAATGGCCGTGCAGATGAGGCGTGCAGCTTCCGGTGCGCCTAGTGGCGGGGGGCCGGATGGGTGCCCAAGGCACCCGGAATGTGGCCCCGGCCGGGGCATGATCAACTTCCCGGCGGCGGCCCGGCGGCCTGTTTTCCGGCCGCGGATGGTGACTGTCCGTGTCGTTCGGGGCGCGTGTCCGCGGCCGGCGCGGCAAGTTGATCTTGTTGCGGTGCGTGACCACCTCGTGTCACGAACGGGGATGCCCGCCGGGGACGTGAATCAGCCTCAGGAACGTCGAGGTGAAGCCCGGGGTTCCCCCATCGGGTGGACCGCCCCGCGTGCGCAGCGGCGTCCACAGGCGTCCGAACGGGTGCGGTTGGACGGCGTTCAGCGGAAGCTGAATTTGCTCACATTCGTACAAAGGGCGGTTCCGGAGCGGCCGGCGGCGGCCGTCCGTTGCCGTTTCGTTGCCGAAGACCGCCCGGACGGCCGGGGGATCAGGAGCTCTGCCGCTGCCCGAAGAGGGTCACGCCGACCGGCGGCAGGCCCACGACGCTGGCCATCACCTGGCAGAAGGCCTGCCCGTGCGGCAGCAGCGCGGCGTCCGCCGGCGTCCACGACGCCCGCAGCTCCAGGTCGTCGGTGCGCGCCGGGCCGGAGATGTCGCCGAAGCGGGCCGACGACGTCTCGGTCACCGTGCCGCCGAGGGCCTTCCAGCTCGCGCCCGACACCTCGAGCGCGTCGGTGAGCCACGACCAGCCCACCCCGGGCAGGAAGGGATCGGTGGCCAGTTCGCGGTCGAGCTCCGCGCGCACGTACATGACGAGACGCAGCACGCCGTCCCAGCCGTCCTGGCCGTCCGGGTCGTGCAGCAGGACCAGCCGGCCCGAGGCCAGCACGTCGGCGGGGCCGGCCACTTCGCAGCTGACCGCGTACGACCACGGCGCGAGCCGCTGCGGCGGGCGCATCGGCTCCAGCAGCACCTCCCGGCGGGGCCGGACGGACTGCAGCGCCGCGACTGCTTCGCGGAAGAGCTCGGGCACTGGCGTCATCGCGGTCACGCATCGACTTTAAGGCGGGCACGCCCTGTTGCGGGCGCAGGCGCGCCGAGAGAACGGCCCGTCCGGGCACGTGGCACGATTGCGGCGATGTCTCCGACCACGCCCTTGCCGCCCTTGCCGCAGCCAACTGCCACGTCCGGCCGCCGCGAGCTGCCCGAAGCCCCGTTCCTGGCCGCAGCGCGCGGCGAACGCCCGGCGCGCACGCCCGTCTGGTTCATGCGCCAGGCCGGTCGTTCGCTGCCCGAGTACCGCGCCCTCCGCGAGGGCGTGCCGATGCTCGACGCCTGCTTCGACCCCGAGATGCTCGCCGAGATCACGCTGCAGCCGGTCCGCCGCCACGGCGTCGACGCCGCGATCCTGTTCAGCGACATCGTGGTGCCGCTCAAGGCCGCCGGGGTCGACATCGACATCGTGCCCGGCACCGGCCCGGTGGCCGCCGCGCCGGTGCGCGACCTCGCCGCCGTGAAAGCGCTGCCGGAGCTGGAGATCGACCAGGTCTCGAAGGTCGCCGACGGCGTCCGGCTGCTCGTCGAGCGGCTCGGCGGGACCCCGCTGATCGGCTTCGCCGGCGCGCCGTTCACGCTGGCCAGCTACCTCATCGAGGGCGGCCCGAGCCGCAACCACGAGCACACCAAGGCGCTCATGCACTCCGAACCGGCGCTGTGGCACGAGCTGGCCGGGCGGCTGGCCGACGTCGCGCTGACGTTCCTGCGGGCGCAGCTCGACGCCGGCGTCGACGCGATCCAGCTGTTCGACTCCTGGGCCGGCGCGCTGTCCGAGCGGGACTACCGCGAGTTCGTGCTGCCGCATTCGGCGAAGGTCCTCGAAGGCGTCGCGTCCTACGGCGTGCCGCGGATCCACTTCGGCGTCGGCACGGGCGAGCTCCTCGCCGCGATGCGCGACGCGGGCGCCGACGTCGTCGGCGTCGACTGGCGGATCCCCCTGGACGAGGCGGTGCGGCGCCTCGGCGGGAAGGCGATCGTCCAGGGCAACCTCGACCCGGCGCTGCTGCACGCGTCCTGGCCGGTGCTGGAGGCCGAGGTCCGGCGGATCGTCGAAGAAGGCAAGGCGGCCGGTGGCCACATCTTCAACCTCGGCCACGGCGTCCTGCCGGGTGTCGACCCGGACGTCCTGACCCGCGTGGCCGGGCTGGTGCACGAGCTGTGAAGCGCGTCGCGGTCGTCGGGGGCGGCGTTTCCGGGCTGACCGCGGCGTACCGGCTGCGGCGGCTGCTCGGCGACGCCTGCGAAATCGTCGTGTTCGAGAAGACCCGGACGCCGGGCGGCAAGCTGCGCACAGTCGAGCTCGCCGGGGTGCCCTACGACGTCGGCGCCGAGGCGTTCCTCGTCCGCCGTCCCGAGATGCTCGCGCTGGCCGGCGAGCTGGGGATCGAAGTCGTCAACCCGACGAAGGCCCGCGCGAAGATCCACGCCGGCGGCACGGTGACCGGCCTGCCGCCGGGCACGGTGATGGGCGTGCCGGCGTCGGCGGAGTCGGTCGCCGGGGTCCTGTCGGAAGCGGGCCGCAAGGCCGTCGAGGCCGAGCCGTCGCTGCCGGAGCTGCGGCTGCCGGGCGGGGACGTGCCGCTGGGGCCGCTGCTGCGTTCGCGGTTCGGGGACGAGCTCGTCGACCGGCTCGTCGACCCGCTGCTCGGCGGCGTCTACGCGGGCGGCGCGGACGGCCTCGGCCTGCGTGCGACCATGCCGGGCCTGGCGTCGGCGGTGGCCGCGGGCGCGGGGTCGCTGACCGCGGCGGCCGCCGCACAGCTCCCGGCCAACCCGTCGGCCGCGCCCGTGTTCGGCACCGCGCCCGGCGGCCTGGGCACGGTGATCGACCGGCTCACCGACCTTTCCGGCGCCGAGCTGCGGACCGGGCTGCCGGTCTGCGAGATCGAGCGGCACGGCACCGGCTGGCGGCTGCGCATCGGCGCCGCGCCGACCGCGCACGCCCCGGCGGACAACACCGAGGACGTCGACGCGGTGGTGCTCGCGGTGCCGGCGCCGTCGGCCCGCCGGCTCCTGGCCGACCCGGTCCCGGCGGCCTCGGCGGCGTTCGGCGAGGTGGAGCTGGCGTCGATGGCCGTCGTCGCGCTCGCGCTCCCGCCCGGCACGCGGCTGCCCGAGGCTTCGGGGATCCTCATCGGCCAGGGCGAACGAGACGCTTCCGGCGTGCCGTACGCGGCGAAGGCGTTCACGTTCTCTTCGCGGAAGTGGGCGCACCTGTCCACCGGGCCGGTGTTCGTCCGCGGCTCGGTCGGGCGCTTCGGCGACCTGGGCGTGCTGCAGGCCGACGACGTCGAGCTGGTCCGCGTGGTCCGCGACGACCTCGCCCGGCTGACCGGCGTGCGGGCGGCGCCGATCGAGACGCTGGTGACGCGCTGGGGCGGCGGGCTGCCGCAGTACGGCCCCGGGCACCTCGAGCGCGTCGAGCGGATCGAGAAAGCGGTCGCGGAGGTGCCGGGGCTGGCGGTCGCGGGCGCCGCCCTCCACGGCGTCGGGCTGCCCGCCTGCGTCGCGACCGCGGACGCCGCCGCGCAGCGGATCGCGGCCCACCTGACGAGTGCGTAAGGCCGTGAATGGCACATTGAGGGACTTCAAGTCCCTCAATGTGCCATTCACGGCCTTTCCGTGAGTGTCCTCACCTGACCCGTGGGGGCGGCCGGGTGGCCGCGGTGACAGGATGGAGTCATGGCGCGGGTCAACTACAACGAGCTCAACGACACCATCCGGTACACCACCTGGTCGGTCTTCCGGATCGAGCCGGGCAAGCTGGGTGAGGACCGCGGGACGGCCGGCCGCGAGACCACGGAGTACCTCGACGGGCTCGAGGCCAAGGGCGTCATCGTCCGCGGTGTGTACGACCTGGCCGCGCTGCGCGCCGACGCCGACTTCATGATCTGGTGGCACGCCGAAGAGATCGAACAGATCCAGGCCGCCTACGCCGGCTTCCGCCGGACGCCGCTCGGCCGCGCGTCGACGCCGGTCTGGAGCCAGACCGCGCTGCACCGGCCCGCCGAGTTCAACAAGAGCCACATCCCCGCGTTCCTGGCCGGCGAAGAGGCCCGCAAGTTCATCTGCGTCTATCCGTTCGTGCGGTCCTACGAGTGGTACCTGCTGCCGGACGCCGACCGCCGCAAGATGCTCGCCGACCACGGCAAGGAAGCCCGCGACTACCCGGACGTGCGCGCCAACACCGTCGCGTCGTTCGCCCTCGGCGACTACGAGTGGATCCTCGCCTTCGAGGCCGACGAGCTGCACCGGATCGTCGACCTGATGCGGCACCTGCGCGGCACCGAGGCGCGGCTGCACGTGCGCGAGGAGATCCCGTTCTACACCGGCACGCGCGTGCCGCCCGCCGAGCTCGTCGCGGCTCTCCCGTAGTGCCCACGACGACAGTGCGCCAGGTCGTGGAGGGCGTCTGGCACGCCCTCACCGGGTCCCAGCCGGGACCCTTCGAGCTGACCGGGACCGAGGACGTGCTGCCCGGGCCGTACCGGGTGGCCGCGGCGGCTTCCGCCTCGGTGGCCGCCGCGACCCTGGCGGCCGGCGAAATGCTGAAGCTGCGCGAGATCGAGCCGGGCGTCGTCACGGCGGACACGCGGCACGCGGCGGCGGCGTTCCACAGCGAGCAGCTGCTGCGGGTGGACGGCGTCGGCGCCGAGCCGGTCTGGGCGCCGCTGTCGGGCGACTACCGCGCGGCCGACGGCTGGGTGCGCCTGCACGCCAACTACCCGCGCCACGAAGCGGCGGTGTGCTGGGGGCTCGGCGTGCCCGGGAGCCGCGGCGCGGTCGCGAAGGCGGTTGCCGGGCGCGGCGCGCGGGAGGTCGAGCACGCCGTCGTCTCCGCCGGGGGAGCGGCCGCCGAACTGCGGTCGCCGTCGGACTGGGCCGGGCACCCGCAGGGCGCGGCAGTCGCTTCACTGCCGCTGGTGGACCTGGGCCTGATCGACGACGCTCCCAAGCGGACTCTGTTCTATTCGGACCGGCCGCTGGGCGGGATCCGGGTGCTGGAGCTGACGCACGTGCTCGCCGGGCCGGTGGCCGGCCGGGTGCTGGCCGCGCACGGCGCCGACGTGCTGCACGTCGGCGCGGCGCACCTGCCACGGGTCGAGGCGCTGGTGCGGGACACGAACCAGGGCAAGCGCTCGGCGTTCGTGGCACTGGACACCGAGGGCGGCCGCGCGCGGCTGAAGAAGCTGATCAGCCGCGCGGACGTGCTGGTGCAGTCGTTCCGGCCGGGCGCGCTGGCCCGCATCGGCTTCGGGCCGTCGGAGCTGGCTGCCCTGCGGCCGGGACTGGTGATCGCGGACCTGAGCGCGTACGGGTGGGAAGGCCCGTGGGCGCGGCGTCGCGGGTTCGACAGCCTGGTCCAGATGGCGAACGGCATGGCGTGGTCCGCGGAAGGGCCGTCGCCGCTGCCGGTCCAGGCGCTGGACCACGCAACGGGCTGGCTGGCGGCGGCGGCGGTGATGACGGCGCTGCGCCGCCAGGTCACCGACGGCGGCACGTGGCGGGCGCGCCTGTCGCTGGCCGGCACGGGCCGGTGGCTGGATTCCTTGGGGCGCAAGGACCCTGCCGCTGTGGACGTCGGCTACGGCGACTTGATGGAGGAAGCGGACAGCGGGTACGGCCGGCTGACCCGGGTCCGGATGGCGGGCGGGCTGCCGGGCGCGGAACCGCACTGGGACTTCGGGACGCGGCTGCCCGGTGTCGACAAACCGACCTGGACTCCCTGACGCGAGTTTGCTTGGGCTCAGCGACGGCGAAGGCGGTCTCGCAAGCCGCGCTTCGGCTTCGGCAGGTGGCCGCGCTCGATCAGCCACGTCACGAACTCGTCCGCGTACGCTCCCGACCGCTCCGCCGCCTTCTTCGGCCGTCCCGCGTTGAACTCCGTGAACAGCGGCCCGAATCGATCCCCGAGCGTCTCCGCCAGCTCCGGGCGCTGATTCGCCAGCACCCGCCCGTGCTTGCGCCGCAGCACGTTCGCTTCGACGCGAAGCCGCGAAGCGTCGAAGCCGGGCGGGGGCGGGCCGTCCCCCAGGAGCGCGTGCAGCAGCTCCGCCTGCCGGCGGGCCAGCTCCTCGCGGCTCACGGCGTCACCGCCGCTCGCAACGCGGCCAGCTCCGCCGCCAGTTCGTCGTCCGACGGGTAGTCGTCGTCGCGCTCCAGCAGCACTCCCGGCGGGTCCGTGCGGCGGCGGAGTTCCGTCAGCAGCGACAGCACCTCCGGCAGCACCGGGTGCGCGTGGGTGTCGTGGTAGACGCCGTCGCGCTCGATGCCGCCCGCCATGTGGACGTACGCCAGCCGCTCCCAGGGGATTCCGTCAAGGAACGCCGCCGGGTCGGTGCCGATGTTGCGGGCGTTGGCGTACAGGTTCGCGACGTCGATGATGAGCCGGCAGCCGGTCCGTTCGGTCAGCTCGGTGAGGAACTGCTCCTCGGTCAGCTCGGCGTCCGGCCAGTCGAGCACCGCGGCGATGTTCTCCAGCGCGAACGGGACGTCCACGATGGACTGGGCCAGCCGGACGTTCGCCACCAGCACGTCGAGGGCCTCCTTCGTCCGCGGCACCGGCATCAGGTGCCCCGAGTCGAGCCCGCCGGCGCGCACGAAGCACACATGGTCGCTGACCAGCGGCGCGTCCAGGGCCCGCGCGATCTCCGCGAGGTGCTGGACGCGGCCCGTGTCGAGCGGCTCGGCCCCGCCGAGGGACAGCGAGACGGCGTGCGGCAGCACCGGCAGGCCACGCCGCCGCAGCGCCACCAGCGTCTCCGGGAGGTGGTCGGCGTGCAGGTTCTCCGCGACGACCTCGACCCAGTCCACGCCCGGCAGGCGCGCGATGGACAGGTCGAGCTCGTGCCGCCAGCCGATCCCGATGCCCAGCTCACCCACCGCAACCACCTCCGCCGCAGCCGCCACCACCGCAGGACGAGCCGCTGCTGCACGACGACCCGCTGCTGCAGGACGACCCCGAAGAGCCACCGCCGCCGCCGAACGACGCCGCCGGCGGCATCAGCGCCGCGCTGATCTCCTCGTCCGGGTACATCGCCCAGCCGCCCAGTGCGACCGCGGCCGCCGCGCCGCCGAGCAGCACGCCGCCGGCCAGCATCCCGGCCGGGACCGGCCCGGACGCCGCCGCGCGCGCCTGGCCGAGCACGCGGTGACCCCCGGCCGACGGCTGCCGGGCACCGGTCTTCGTCCGTCTCACCGCGGCGACCACCGTCAGCACGGCCGCGACCAGCACGAGGAAGACCAGGATCCCGACCGGACGGCCGAGCGAGAGGCCGTTGACCAGCCGCACCACCCCCAGCACCAGCACGGCCAGCTGCAGGACCAGCCCGAACGTCCTGGCCTGTCGCTTCCCGGCGGTGGACGCCAGCAGGCCCTGCCGGTCCAGGCTGTCCTCCAGGGCACGCATCGCCGCGGAACCGCGGACGTACCCCCGGATGGTCGAGGTCGTCTTCAGCTGCGCCGCGTCGAAGACGGCCTGCTCCAGCGGCTCGGACGGCCGTGCCCCGGCCTGGCTGACCTGCTTGTAGCTGTTGACCCGCAGCCGGCCGCGGTCCACCAGCGCCGCGACCGCCGCGTCGGTCGCCCGGTCGGGGCCGCCGGCCAGGAAGGCGAGCTGGTAGACGGTCGGCGGCGGCCAGGGCCGGGCCTGGCCGGCCCGCAGTGCCCGGGCGCCGGCGATCCCGGACACGACGAGCCGGACCAGCAGCACCGCGCCGAGCAACGCGATGTAGAGGACCACGAAATCCGGTCCGGAAATGCCCCACGGGTCGGTCATCGCCCGTCTCCCCTCAGTGTGTCGCGGTTACCGTAGCTGTGAGACGCAAGCGCTCGCGGCGGCGTTTCAACCGCCGCAGCCCCCGCCGCCACCACCCCCGCCACCCCCGCAGCCGCCGCCCCCACCACCGCAGGAGCTGCCTCCGCCGCCGTAGTAGCCGGCGGCGCCACCGGCGCTCGCCCAGTGGGTGCTGCGGGGACGGCGGTACACCTGCGCGGCCGCCTGCCGGACGGCCCGGCCGACGGCCAGCCGGATGTCCTTGTCGGGGTGCCCGTCGAGGCCCCGGGACGCGACGGTGCCGGCCACCCCGGCCGTGAGCGTCCTGGCGCGACGGGCTTTTTCCGCGGCGGCGCGCCCGGCGGCGGTGATCTTGATCTGCGGCCGGTTCGCGGCACCGGCGGTGGTGACGATGGCCGCGACGGTGTTCAGCACCAGCAGCAGGATCAGGTAACCGACCGGGTGCCCGGTCGCCGAGCCGGCGATCAGCCGGGACACGCCGAGCACGCCCAGCGCGAAGTAGGCGACCGCCGTGGTCACCCAGACCAGCCGGACCGCCCGGACGTCGGTCAGCAGGCCGCGGGCGACCAGCCCGGCTTCCAGCCCGGCCACCGAGGAGTGCTGCCCCACGTCGTCGGCCACCCGGGTGACCGAATTCCCGGTCTTGCCGATGCGCACGAGCGCGGCGCGGCCGAGGTCGTCCGGCGCCGTGTCGCCGACGCGGTGCAGCTTGCCGGTGCTGTCGAGGCGGACGAGCTGCCGCTCCAGCAGCGTCGCGACGACGAATTCGCCGAGCCGGTGACGCCCGCCGGCCAGCAGCGCGAATTCCTCGGGTCGCTCCGGCGCGGCTACGCCGTCCCCCTGCGACAGCCGCCGGGCGCGCATCACGCCGTACAGCGCCACCGCCAGCAGGAGGCCCAGGTAGAGGCCCGTGAACACCGGTCCGGGAATGCCCCAGGTGTCGGTCATGAGTCCGCCCTCCCTCGTCCGTGTGCGGAGACCACGTTCGAGGAAGGGCGGCGGGTTGCTCGCTTAAGGAGGATTTAGGACGGCGGTTTTTACGACTCGGAGACCAGTTTCAGTGAGATGGAGTTGATGCAGTACCGCTGGTCGGTCGGGGTCGGGTAGCCCTCGCCCTCGAAGACGTGCCCGAGGTGGCTGTGGCAGGAGCCGCAGAGCACCTCGATCCGCTTCATGCCCATGGCGCGGTCTTCGCGCAGCAGCACGGCATCGGAGTCCGCCGGGTCGAAGAACGACGGCCAGCCGCAGTGGCTTTCGAACTTGGTGTCGCTGCGGAACAGCTCGGCACCGCACGCGCGGCACTCGTAGACGCCGGTGGTCTTGGTGTCGGTGTACTCACCGGTGAACGGCCGTTCGGTCCCCGCCTGGCGGAGCACGGCGTACTCGTCCGGGCTGAGCTGCGCCCGCCATTCCTGTTCGGACTTCACGACGCGTGGGGTCGCGCCGACAACGGGTTTCATACCTTTCACCCGATCCACGTTACGCCGCGAGCCAGGCGAGGGCGTGCACCACGATGTCCCATGCGGCCACGATCACGCCGAGCACGATGAGCACCACGATCAGGGCCGACACCCAGTAGCGCAGCCCGCCTAGGCGGTTGCTCGAGTCGGCGAAGTCGGCGACGCCGTCCAGCGCGGCCTCGATGGTGTAGTTCGGGCCGCAGCGTTCGATGCGGTCGAGGTGCTCGGCGAACGCGAGTGCCTCCGGGTCGTACGGGTCCAGGCCGACCAGGTCCTCGTGGAAGCGAGGATTCTGGCCCGGCAGCGAAGCTCCGTCGTCGGCCATGCCACCACGGTAGGCCATCGGCGCTCGTCAGCCCACTAGCGGCGCGTCACGTCTCACTGGCCGGAGGTGGCGCCGGTGGACCCGTCGAGCTTGGTGCTGCTGTCGATGAGCATCTGGCCGCCGACCATCACGATCCGGAACGGGCGGCGCTGCTGGTCGTTGAGATCCATGTTGATGACGAGCGAGCCGTCGTCCTCGTTGCGGCCCGAGTCGGCGTTGGCCTTCTTGAAGCCCTGGATGTTGGACTTGTTCGTGGCCCAATAGGCCTGGAACTGCTGCTCGCTGCCGTAGACGGACTGGGCGGCCGGGGTGAGCTTGCTCCAGTTCGACGCCGGGTCGGAGAAGAAGTTGACCACGAGCTGACCGGCCGCGCCGACGTTGGTGACCTTGCCGTCCGTCCCGGTGTCCCCGACCGGGCCGGCGGGGACGGAGCTGGAGGACTTGGTCTTCGAGGTCGCCCCGGTGGCACTGGGCGCGCTGGACGTCGACTGGCCGGCCTGGTTGTTGGCCGCACCCCCGCCGCCGCCCGAGTTCAGCACCAGGAACACGATGACGGCGACCACGACGACCGCGGCGCCGCCCCCGGCGAACAGCGCGTACTTGCGCTTGTTGTCCGGTTTCGGGGTGTTCGGCGAATACTGGGGAGCCCTGGCCGTCGGCGAGGCCGCGGGCATCGGTCTGGGCGGCGTGTTCGGCGGAGCGGCGGGCGACCGCATCGGCATGAACGCCGCGGTCGGGCGCGGCGGGTTCGACGGCGCCTTGTTCGGGGCCTGGTTGGGGGCCTGGTCGGGGGCCTTGTTCGCGGGCACGGGGGTGCCGACCGGCGGAGACGACGGCGCCTGGTTGTCGCTGCGCTGCCACGGCGGCCGCTCGCCGCCGTCCGCGGGCGCGGCGGGCTTGCGGCCCGCGCCGCCGGACAGCAGCGGCGGCGACGTCGCCATGCCGCCGGGCTCGGTCCGGGCCAGCGCGGCCAGCCGCTCGCGGGCTTCGGCCATGCTCGGCCGCTCCGCCGGCTCGCTGCGCAGCAGGCTCATCAGCAGCGCCGTGGCCGCCCCGGCCTGCACCGGCGGGTTGATCTGGCCGTTCGCCGCCGCGTAGAGCAGCGCGAGCTGGTTGGTCGTGTTGCCGTACGGCGTGGTGCCCTCGATCGCCTGGTAGAGGGTCGCGCCGAGGGCGAAGACGTCGGAACTGGGCACCGGGTCGGCGCCGCGGGCCAGCTCGGGCGCCAGGTAGGCGGGCGTGCCGCCGATCAGGCCGGTGGCCGTCAGCGTCATGTCGCCGGCCGCGCGGGAGATGCCGAAGTCGGTGATCTTCGCGGTGCCGGTCTCGTCGATGAGGATGTTGCCCGGCTTGACGTCGCGGTGCACGATCCCGGCGCGGTGCGCGGCCACCAGCGCGGACGCGACCTGCTCGCCGATCCGGGCGATCCGGCCGAGCGGGAGGGTGCCCTCCTCGGCCAGGATCGTGGAGAGGCTGGGCCCGTTCAGGTACTCCATCACCAGGCACGGATCGCCGTTGTGCTCGGCGATGTCGAACACCACGATCGCGTTCGGGTGCTGGAACCGGGCCGCGTTCTTCGCCTCGCGCATGGCGCGCTGGCGCATGTTGTCGCGTTCGGGCTCGGAGACGCCCGGCTGGGGGAGGATCTGCTTGATCGCGACGGTGCGCTCGAGGCGCACGTCGGTCGCGCGCCACACCACTCCCATGGCACCGCTACCAATGTGCTCGACGAGGCGGTAGTGCCCGGCGATCAGCTGACCGGTGTCGATGGCGACTGCTCCTGACGAAATTCCCGGTGATGGTGGCCCTGCTCAGCGCGTTTCCGCTTCGCGCACCCGATCGAGTGTAGCGGTCGGCCGTGTGCTGTTCGCGTCAGCCAGCCGGTCGGGCGGGCTCCGGTTCGGCCGGCGCCCGCTTCTTGAACACCTTGACCAGCCCGATCGCCCCGGCCAGCGCGAACACGCCGTAGCAGGCGAGCAGCGCCGGCGGCGTGTCGCCGGTCAGGGCGTCGCCGAGGACGACCACGGCGACCGTGCCGGGCACGCTCCCGAGCAGCGTACCGGCCAGGTACGGGGTGAGCCGCACGGAGGATACCCCGCAGAGGTAGCTGAACGGTGCGAACGGCACCACCGGGATGACCCGGAGCGAGGTGATGGCGAGGACGCCGCCGTCCGAAAGGCGGTCGTTGACCGTTTTCACCGCGGACCGGTGCAGGTGCCGGGTCACCAGGTCGCGGCCGAGCAGCCGGGCCAGGCCGAAGGACAGGCCCGCCGCGATGGTGGTGGCGACCAGGCCGATCGCGATCCCGGCCGCGGTGCCCACGAGCAGGCCGGCGGCGAGGTTGAACACCGTCCGCGGGATCGGCGCGACGGTGAGCAGCGAATAGGCGACGAACAGCACGAGCGGGGTCGCGGGGCCGGTGGCGGCGGCCCAGGCCCGCAGGTCGGCCGGACCGGGGATCGGCAGCAGCACCGCGGCCGCCGCGAAGGCGGCGAGCACGGCGAGCGCGACGATCAGCTTGGTGCGGCCGGACACCCACTCGAGCCTACCGGCCGCGGGTGAGCGGCCCCCGGCACCTCCGGCAGCCCGTGGCCGGGTGTCCTGAATGACTCATTCAGGACCTCCGGTGTCCTGGCTCGTAAATCGAGGTGACCGTGGGCGCGCGGCAGCGCCCCCGGCGTAGCGCAGCGGAGCCGGGGCCCGGGGTGACACACGTTAGGCGGCGTGGGGTTGCAGGGTGACGTGTTGGCCGGTGAGGAGTTCGAGGTCGCGGATGAGGGTGCGGCGGCGCCGCACGGTGGTATGCCGGGACAGGTAGTGGTCCTCGCCGAGGTCCTGGTAACGGGCGTCGGGGTCCGCCAGCACATGCCAGACGATCTTGAGGACCGAGTTGCCGACCGCGACGATGGCGCGTTTCTTGCCCCGGCGGCGCGCCAGGCGCCGGTAGCGTTCACCGAGGAAGGTGTGGGTGCGCGACACCCCAGCCACGACCTCGCCGAGGGTCCCGGCCAGCCAGGGATTGCCTTTGCCGGTGGAACCGTTGCGGGTGACAGCGGCGGACTGGTGCACGATCGGGGCGAACTTGGCCCACGACACCAGATGCCCGGGGGTGGGGAACCGGGTCATGTCCACCCCGATCTCGGCGATCAGCTCCTGGGCGGAGCGGATCCCGATCCCGGTGATCTCATCCAGCCGCCGCGCTTCAGCGCGAAAGGGGGCCATCGCCTCCTCGATCGCAGCGTTGACCTTCTCGACATCGGCACCGACCTGGTCGATGCGGTCGATCATCGTGCGGGTCAGGAACGCATGATGATCGGTGAAGTGCCCGGTCAACGCCTCCTCCAGGACACCGATCTTGGTGCGCATCCGGGTCCGGGCCAGCTGCGCCAGCACCCGCGGGTTCCGGTTGCCCGCGATCATGGCCTCCAGCATCTCCCGGCCGGAGACACCGAGGATGTCGCTGATCACGCTGGAGAGTTTGATCTGGGCGTCTTCCAGCAGTTTCTCCAGCCTCTGCCGTTCCCGGGTGCGGTCACGGATCAAGGTGCGCCGATACCGGGTCAGGTCCCGTAGCGCCCGGATCGGGGCCGGGTGGACCAGGCTGGGCCGGCACATCCCGCGTTCGGTGACTTTGGCCAGCCAGACCGCGTCGAGGGTGTCGGTCTTCGGGCGGCCGGGCAGGTGCTTGACGTGTCTGGGGTTGAGCAGCCAGCACTCGAACCCTTCGGCTTCCAGCAGGTAGAACACCGGTTTCCAGTAGGAACTGGTGGCTTCCATCGCCACCCGGGTCACTCGCTCGGCCCGCAACCAGTCCGCCAGCTCCAGCAACGACCGGGAGAACGTGTCGTAGGAGCGGACCTCTTGCTGACGCCGGCCCGGCCGGTCTGAGGGCACCCGCACACACGCGACCAGGCCGGTCTTGCCCAGATCCAGGCCGGCCACCCGGTCGACGATCTGGTCGAGTTCATCCACCTCTTCCATGATCACCTCGCTTCGGTTCACACCACCGACAGGTGGTCGCCTGGGGAGTCAGGGGATGCAAGCCAAGCCGGGCTCGCGTGCTCGAAGCAACAATGCAGGACCCTCAACAACTCCCAGCGTCAGACTGAATGACGGCCTCGACCCAGCGCCAAGGACACACGACGTCACACAGGCGACCAGACACGATTTTCACCCCAGCACGGACGTCCCGCCAGGGACACCGACGACTGAATGACTCATTCAGGACTGGGCTTGACCCGGTTTGGCGGACACCTCTCATCAGGGACGCAAGCCCCTGAGAACGGATGTCCCTCATCATGGAACCCGTGGCCAAGAAGAAACCCCGCGCCCGTCAACGACCCCGGCGGGTGTTCACACCTGAGTTCAAAGCGCAGATCGTTGAGCTGGTGCAGCGCGGCGAGCGAACCGTCCCGGAGGTGGTCCGGGACTTCGAGCTGACCGACTCAGTGGTCCGCAAGTGGATCGTCCAGGCCGAACGCGACGCCGGGACCCGCACCGACGGGCTGACCAGCGACGACAAGACCGAACTCGCCGCCCTCCGGAAAGAGAACACACGGCTGCGGGAAGACGTGGAAATCCTCAAACGAGCGACAGCTTTCTTCGCGAAGGAGACCCGGTGAACGTTTACCCGTTCATCGAGGCGGAGAACGCCAGCGGCAAGGGCACTGTCAAGCGTGCCTGCGCGCTGCTCAAGGTCTCCCGTGCCGCCTATTACACCCACCGCGCAGGCCCGTCCGCCCGCGAACTGACCGACACCGCCCTGACCGACCACATCGCGCAAGTGCACGAGGAGTCCCGCGGCACCTACGGTTCACCGCGGGTGCACGCCGAACTGCAGGCCCAAGGCCACCGCCATGCCCGCAAACGCGTCGCCCGGCTGATGCGCCAAGCAGGCCTGGCCGGACGGACACCGAAACGATGGCGCACCACCACCATCGCCGACCCCGCCGCCCCGGCCCGCCCGGACCTGATCACCCGCGACTTCACCTGCCACCCCGAGAACATCAACACGCGGTGGTGCGGCGACATCACCTACATCCCCACCTGGGAAGGCTGGCTCTACCTGGCCACCGTGATCGACCTCGCCTCCCGCAAGGTCATCGGCTGGGCCACCGCCGACCACCTGCGCACCGACCTCATCGACCAGGCCCTGCGTGATGCGCTCACCCAGCGCCGCCCCGCTCCCGGGGTGATCTTCCACTCCGACCGCGGCTGCCAGTACACCTCCGCCCAGTTCGCCCGCACCGCCACCGACGCCGGCGTCCGGCTCTCGGTCGGTCGCACAGGCCAGTGCTGGGACAACGCGGTGGCCGAGTCGTTCTTCGCGACCATCAAAACCGAACTGCTCGACCGGCAACCTTGGCCGACCAGAACCCGCGCTCACCAGGCGATCTTCAGCTACATCGAAGGCTGGTACAACACCCGCCGCCGGCACTCCAGCCTCGGCTACCTCAGCCCCAGCGCCTACGAAACAACCACTCACCCGGCTACCGAACCTCAGGTAGCCTGATCTCACTCATCGACCCTGTCTGCCCAAACGGGGCAAGCCCAGGACCTCCGGTGACCTGAATGAGTCATTCAGGACCTCCGGTGAGCGGGCACTTTCGTGAGCGCCGAGGGGCGCGATCACCGCTAGCGTGGCCGCATGCCCAAGCACGGTGACCCGGTCGAGTACGAGGTGGGCGGCCGCACGGTCCGCGTCTCGAGCCCGGACAAGGTGTACTTCCCCCAGCGCGGCATCACGAAGCGGCAGGTCGTGGAGCACTACATCGCCGTCGGCGGCCCGCTGCTGCGCGCGATCGGCGAGCGGCCGACCACGCTGAAGCGATACGTCGACGGCGTCGAGGGGGAGTGGTTCTACGCCAAGCGCGTGCCGAAGGGCGCACCTTCGTGGGTCGAGACGGCCGAGATCACCTTCCCGTCGGGCCGCAAGGCCGACGAGGTGTGCCCGACCGAGCCCGCCGTGTTCGCCTGGGCGGCCAACCTGGGCACGTTCGACTTCCACCCGTGGCCGGTGCGCCGCGCGGACGCCGACCACCCGGACGAGCTGCGCGTCGACGTCGACCCGCCGGACCGCGCCGGGTTCGCCGACGCGGTCGAGGTCGCGCGGGTGGTCCGCGAGGTCCTGGCCGACGCCGGGCTGACCGGCTACCCGAAGACGTCGGGTGGGCGCGGGGTGCACGTGCTGGTGCGGATCCGGCCGGAGTGGGACTTCGTCGCGGTCCGGCACGCGGTGATCGCGCTCGGCCGCGAGGTCGAGCGCCGCATCCCGGCCAAGGCGACGATCTCGTGGTGGAAGGAGGAACGCGCCGGCCGGGTGTTCCTCGACTACAACCAGGCGGCCCGCGACCGGACGGTGGCCTCGGCCTGGTCGGTCCGCGGCACCCCGCGCGCGACGGTGTCGACGCCCCTGACGTGGGCCCTGCTGGACGAGGTGGACGCGGACGACTTCGACGTCCTGACGATCCCGGCCTTCCTCGCCGAGCACGGCGATCTTCACGCCCGGATGGACGAAGAGCCGTTCGGCCTGGAGACGGCGTTGGAGTGGTACGAGCGCGACGCGCGGGACCACGGTCTGGGCGACCTGCCGTACCCGCCGGACTACCCGAAGATGCCGGGGGAGCCGAAGCGGGTTCAGCCCAGCAAGGCCCGCCCGGAGTGACCCGTCCCGGCCGGCGGCAGCCGGCCGTGGTCGAGCTGTCGCCACGGCCACACCGGTGGCGGTCGTCACCGAATCCCGCCGAAGACCGGGAAATGGCTTGGGCCAAAGGAACCAATCCGAACGCGGAGTGATCGCGCAAGCGCCCGCTGTCGCCTTTCGGGTCACAAATGTTGCACGGCCGCGTTCGTTGTCACGATCATGGTCGGCGACGGCGTAACGTGCCGTTCCGAATCGGCGACTCTCCGGGGCATGCCCGGGGGCGGGTTCGAGGAGGGAGGTCCTGCGTGGACGACCTGATCGCATTCCTCGCCGCGCGTGTGGGTGCGCGGCAGGCGTTGATCATGCAGGCCGTCAACAAGGCGAAGGCCGGCGACACGATGAACCGCGGCGAGACGAAAGTCGCCGTGGAGCAGAAGATCCGCGGGCTGACCGACCTCGACCTCGAAGCGGTCAACCAGATGATCAACGAGATCGAGGCCACCCGGCGGATCCTGCTCGCCCACCGCACGACGGTGTCGGAGAAGGTCCCGGGTTTTCCGCTCTACGGCAGCGAATACTGGTGTGAGACCTGCCACGTGCCCGCCGACGAGGCCGGCTCCAACTGGTGCCTCACGCTGCGCCTGCTGGCCCTGCCCTACACCGACCATCCGGACTACAGCGAGCGCTGGCGCCCGTAACGGGAATCCCGCCGCCGGCCGCGCGTTTCACTCTTCGTGACGCTGTTTTCCGTGCTCGACCGTTCGCCCGTGCGGCGGGACGGCGGGCCCGCGCGGGCCCTGCGCGACACGGTCGCCTTCGCCCGTGACATCGAACGGCTGGGCTACCACCGGTTCTGGGTGTCCGAGCACCACGGCGTGCCCGGTGTCGCCGGGTCCGCGCCGACCGTGCTGGCCGCCGCGGTCGCCGGGGCGACCGGCCGCATCCGCGTCGGCACCGGCGGGGTGATGCTGCCGAACCACCGGCCCCTCGTCGTCGCCGAGCAGTTCGGCGTCCTGGAAGCGCTTCACCCCGGCCGGATCGACATGGGGCTGGGCCGGTCGGTCGGCTTCACCGCCGGGGTCCGGGAGGCGCTGGGGCACGGCAAGGACGCCGCCGGCGACTTCGGCGCGCAGATCCGGGAACTGCTCGGGTTCTTCACCGGAGAACACGCTTTCCCCGGCGTCCACGCCTACCCAGCCGAGGGGCTGCGCGTGCCGCCGTTCCTGCTGGCCACCGGGTCCGGCGCGGACCTCGCCGCGGAACTCGGCCTGCCGCTGGTGATCGCGCCGGTACGGGGTGAACGGGCCTTGGCCGAGGCCGTGACGCGCTACCGCGAAGGGTTCCGGCCGTCCGGGTGGGCGCGGGAGCCGTACGTCGTGGTGTCGACGGCGATCGCCGTGGCGGACTCGGCGGCCGACGCGCGGAAGCTGCTCGTGTCGGAGGCCTGGGCGACGGTGTATTCGCGCTCCCACGGCGTCTTCCCGCCGCTGGCGCCGCCCGCCGAGATCCTGGCCCTGCCGATGACCGGTCGCGAGCGCGCGCGGCTCGAGGAAACCCTGGACGGCCAGATCTCGGGCACCCCGGCCGAAGTGGCGGACCGGGTGGGCGCGCTCGTCGAAGCCGCGGGTGCCGACGAAGTCCTCGCGACGACGGCGGCCTACGACCAATCCGCGCGTTTCGATTCCTTCGCGGCCCTCGCCGAACTGGCCGGTCTTCGCGCTCCGGCGTGAGTAGCGCGTTTCCGAACGTCGGCGGTACGCTTTTCCGGTGACTGCCGGGTCGGCCTCGAGCCGTGAGCAGACGGGGTACCCGGCTGAGCCGTGACCTCCGGGCGGCCGCGTGGGCCGCCGCCTCCTCGCACGTGTCCGAAGTGATCGGAACGTGCGCGGGAAGGAGGTGAATCGCATGTCCGAGAACAGTTCCTGGCCGCAGTTCGTCGCGGCCCACGCCGAGGGCGGGGTGCTCGACGGCGTCGTGGCCCGGGTACTGCCGTTCGGCGCTTTCGTCGAAGTGGCCCCGGGGATCCACGGCCTGCTGGTGACCGGCGCCGCCGAGGTGCCGGAAGCCGGGACGCGGCTGCCGGTCCGCATCGAGCGGATCGATGTCGAGCGTCGCCGGTTCAGCCTGGTGAAGGCGTGAGCCGGGGGTCGAGGCAGGGCGCCCTGCCTCGACCCTCAGCCGAGCACGAAGGGCAGCCGGGCGGCGAGGGCGCCGAGTCCGGCGGCTTCGGCCTCGGTGGGGGAGCGCCGCCCGGTCCCGACCAGCAGGACGTCTTCGTCGGAGAACGACGACGGGAACGCGGCTCCCGCGATCTTCTCCAGCATCTGCCGGGTGCGTGTCAGTCCCTCGGCGGGCGGCGGAGCGGCAGACGGCAGGTGCGCCACCAGGTCCAGGTGGTGCAGCGTCCACTCCAGCACGTACGCCGAAAGGTAGTCACCCGCCGTGAGAACCATGTCCTGCGTGCTCACCCGCATTCCCGGGTCGGCCAGGTCGGCCGCCCGGCCGGCCGCGGCACCGACGTCGTCGAGGTGGAACTTCAGCAGGGCCGGGTCCTCGTACGCCGAGGCCAGGCGGACGATCAGCGCGTCCAGCGGGTCGTCGCCCGACGGCAGTTCGCCGCTGACCGCCCAGTACGTGATCGCATCGTGCGTGAGCGCGGCCGAGGACGGCGTGACCAGCGTGATCAGGACGTCCTGGGCGTCGATGACGAGGTGGCAGGCCAGGTCGCGGACCAGCCAGCCCCGGCAGCCCGACGGCTTCGCGAAGTCCTGGTCGGGAAGCGAGGCGACCGCGGCGCGCAACGCCGCCCACGTGCGCGAGAAGAGATCCACGGGCGCGACGCTAGCAGGATCAGAGCCTCAGCTGCAGCTGAGTTAACAGGCGCTGCGCGGGGTCGGCGAAGTCCACATCGGACACTTCGGCGGCGCGCCGGACGCGGTAGCGCACCGTGTTCGGGTGGATGTTCAGCGCCCGCGCCGCCGCCCGGACGTCGCCGAAGGCGTCCAGCCAGGCCAGGACCGCCGGCACCAGGATCCCGCCGTGCTCGGCGTCGTGCTCCACGAGCGACGTGAGCCGCGGGTCGCGGATGCGCGGCTGCCCGCCCAGGAACGCCAGCACCTCCGACAGCAGCACCTCGGCGCGCACGTCGGCCAGCGAGGCGACGTCGGCGGGCCAGTGCCCGCGCGCCATCGCCGCCAGGACGCGGTCGGCGTCGCCGCGGGACGCGGCCACCTCCGACAGCCGGGGCACGACGCCGCCGAGGGCCGCCCGCACCGGGACGTCCAGGTGACGGCGGGCCGTGCCGGCGATTTCGCGAGCCAGCGCCAGCACCGCCGCGTCGGAGTGCTCGGGCAGGTCCGGCAGCAGCGCGTAGACGCGGCCACCGATCACGCTCACCAGTGCGCTGCGCCGGTAGGCCGCGGTGTGGACGGCGATCAGGTGGACCAGCTCGGCGCGCCGCAGCTGCCGGTTGTCCGAGCGCACCACCGGCTTTTGGGGGGTCCAGGGGGGCTTGTCCCCCGGCTGGGGTCTGGGGCTCGGCCCCAGATGGCTCAGCGAAAACGCCAGCACCTGCGCCGGGCGCGCCGGGTCCGCGCCGATGTCGTCCGCGACGGACTCCGCGTCGAGCCGTCCTTCCAGCAGGCTCGCCAGGAGGTCCTCCCGCAGCCGCAGCTCGGGACTCGGCAGCGTCCGGGCGCGGATCAGCTGCGGTGCCAGGGCGCGGCTCGCGCCGAGCAGCGCCGTCTCGGCCCGTTCGGTGAGCGGCTGGGCGCCCTCCTGGACCCAGATCGTGCCGAGCGGCTGCTTGCCCGCGTGGATGCCCGCCGCGATGCGGCGGCGGATGCCCAGTTCGGGCCGCTCGTCGATCCGGACGATCCCCTCGCCGGCGCGAAGCCGCTGGTAGACGCCCCATTCACGGAGCATCGCGAGGTAGCGTTCCGGGCCTTCGCGGCCGAGGATCGACAGCCGCCGCAGCTCGTCGACCTCGTCGCCCGCCCGCGAATACGCGAGCACGCGGTTGGCCGTGTCCTCGATGCTGACCAGGCCGCCGGTGAGTGTCGCGATCGTCTGGGCCAGGGCGAACAGGTCGCCGAGCACCTCGCCGCCGGCCGCCTCGCCGCCCGCGCGGGCCGCCTCGACGACACCGCGCGCCAGGGATTCCACCTGCTCCCAGCGTGCTTCGGCGCCGACCGTGAGCAGGGCGACGCCCGCGTCGGCGGCGACGTCGGAGCCCGTCGCGCCCTTGACCGCCACCGCGGCCGCGCCGCCGCGCCCGGCCGCGCGGATGGCGGGTGCCGCCGCCCGGCCACGCGCGCCGATCACCAGCACCAAGTCGCCGGGGGACGCCTCCAAGGGGTCCTCGGGATCGAGGATCACGACGTCGGTGACTTCGACGCCGAGGCCGTACGGCGCCACGACGACCTCGACGAGCGGCTCGCCGAGCGTTGCCAGCACGTGCCGCAGCGACGTCATCGTAGGGTTGTCCGATCAGCCAAGATCATACGGGCGATTTTAGCCGTTCGGACAAGCCGCCGGAGTGTGTCCGGAGTTACCGTTCGGGGCATCAAGAGGTAGTGAGCGCGTAGCAGAGGAGCCGCCGTGGACGCCGTGACCCAGACCCCCGCCCCGACGAACGAGCCGGTGCTCACCTACGCGCCGGGCAGCGCGGAGCGCGCCGAACTCGAGGGTGCGCTCAAGCGGCTGGGCCAGGCGGAACCGGTCGACCTGACCGTCACCATCGGTGGCGAGCAGCGCCCCGGTGGCGGCGAGCAGATCGACGTCGTCCAGCCGCACAACCACGCGCACGTCCTGGGCACCATCCACAGCGCCACCCGGCAGGACGCCACCGACGCGATCGCGGCCGCCGCGAAGGCCGCGCCGGAGTGGCGCGCGCTGTCCTACGACGACCGTGCCGCGATCCTGCTGCGCGCCGCCGACCTGCTCACCGGCAAGTGGCGCGCCACGCTGAACGCCGCCACCATGCTCGGCCAGTCCAAGACCGCGACCCAGGCCGAGATCGACTCCGCTTGCGAGCTCGCCGACTTCTGGCGCTTCAACGTCGAGTTCGGCCGCCGCATTCTCGCCGAGCAGCCGATCAGCTCGCCCGGCGTGTGGAACCGGATGGAGCACCGGCCGCTGGAAGGCTTCGTCTACGCGATCACGCCGTTCAACTTCACCGCGATCGCCGGCAACCTGCCGACCGCGCCCGCGCTGATGGGCAACACCGTGCTGTGGAAGCCGTCGCCGACGCAGTCGTTCGCCGCGCACCTGACCATGCGGCTGCTCGAAGAAGCGGGCCTGCCGCCGGGCGTGATCAACCTGCTGCCGGGCGACGGCAAGGCCGTCTCGGAGGTCGCCCTGACCCACCGCGACCTGGCCGGCATCCACTTCACCGGCTCGACCGCGACGTTCCAGCACCTGTGGGGCACGGTCGGCGCGAACATCGCGGGCTACCGCGGCTACCCGCGCCTGGTCGGCGAGACCGGCGGCAAGGACTTCGTGCTCGCCCACCCGTCCGCCGACGTCGATGTCCTGCGCACCGCCCTGGTCCGCGGCGCCTTCGAGTACCAGGGCCAGAAGTGCTCCGCCGCTTCGCGCGCCTACGTCCCGCGCAGCCTGTGGGCGAAGCTGAAGGACGGTCTCGTGTCCGAGACCGAGGCGCTGTCCTACGGCGACGTCACCGACCTGTCGCACTTCGGCGGCGCGGTGATCGACCGGCGCGCCTTCACCAAGCACTCCGACCTGTTCGACAGCGTGCGCGACGACGCTTCGGTCGAGGTCCTCACCGGGGGCACGGCCGACGACAGCGTCGGCTACTTCGTGAAGCCGACGATCCTCGTGTCGGACAACCCGAAGCACGAAATCTTCTCGACCGAGTACTTCGGCCCGATCCTGTCGGTGCACGTCTACGAAGACGGCGACTTCGACGCCGTCCTGAAGCTCGTCGACGAGACGGCCGCGTACGCGCTGACCGGCGCGATCATCGCCAACGACCGCACGGCCGTGGCGAAGGCGTCCGAGGCGCTGCGGTTCGCCGCGGGCAACTTCTACGTCAACGACAAGCCGACCGGTGCCGTCGTCGGCCAGCAGCCGTTCGGCGGCGCGCGGGCCTCGGGCACCAACGACAAGGCGGGGTCGATCTTCAACCTGCAGCGCTGGACCAGCCCGCGCTCGGTCAAGGAGACCTTCGTGCCGCCGACGACTGTGCGTTATCCGCACCAGGGCTGAGGAGGACCGTCATGCTGCGTGCCCCGTTGCTCGCCGCCGCCCGCTCTCGGCGGATCCGCGGGCTCGTCGAAGCCGTGCCCGCCACGCGATCCGTGGTGCGCCGGTTCGTCGCCGGGTCCGAGAGCGCCGACGCCGTCCGCGTTGCCAGGGAACTGGCCGCGGACGGGCGGCGGATCACGCTCGACCACCTCGGCGAGGACACCACCGACGCCGGCCAGGCGGCGGCGACCGTCCGGGCTTACGAGGCGGTGCTGACCGCGCTGGCCGCGGAAGGGCTGGCCACCGGGGCCGACGTGTCGGTGAAGCTGTCGGCGGTCGGGCAGTTCCTGCCGTCGAACGGCGAGGACGTCGCCTTGGAGAACGCGCGGAAGATCTGCGCGGCGGCCGAGGCGGTCGGCGCCACCGTGACGCTCGACATGGAGGACCACACCACCACGGACTTGACGCTCGGCATCCTGCGTGAGCTGCGCGGCGAGTACCCCTGGGTGGGTGCGGTGCTGCAGGCCTACCTGCGGCGTACCGAGCAGGACTGCGTTTCGCTGTCGGGTCCGGGCTCGCGGGTGCGGCTATGCAAGGGTGCCTACGCCGAGCCGGAGTCGGTGGCGTTCGCGGAGAAGTCCGAAGTGGACAAGTCCTACGTTCGCTGCCTGCGCGTCCTGATGGCCGGCCAGGGCTACCCGATGGTCGCGTCGCACGACCCGCGGATGATCGGGATCGCCGCCGCGCTCGCCGAGGAGAACGGGCGCACGGACGACGACCACGAGTTCCAGATGCTCTACGGCATCCGGCCGGAGGAGCAGCGGCGGATCGCGGCGTCGGGCGCCCGCATGCGCGTCTACGTGCCCTACGGCGACGAGTGGTACGGCTACTTCATGCGCCGGCTGGCCGAGCGCCCGGCGAACCTGGCGTTCTTCCTGCGCGGGCTGGCGACACGCTCCTGAAAAGCCGTGAATGGCACATTGAGGGACTCTACGTCCCTCAATGTGCCATTCACGGCAGCAGTCGTCAGGCCTGTTCGGCCTCGGCCTCGGCCGCCTTGCGCTTGACCTCGGCCATGTCGACCTCGCGAGCCTGCTTGATCAGCTCTTCGAGGGCGGGCTCGGGCAGCGCGCCGGGCTGGGCGTAGATCAGCGTCTTGTCCCGGATGATGGCCAGCGTCGGGATGGAGCGGACGTCGAAGGCGGCGGCCAGCTGCTGCTGCGCTTCGGTGTCGACGCTCGCGAAGACCAGGTCTTCGTGCTTCTCGGACGCCTTTTCGTAGACCGGCGCGAACTGGCGGCACGGTCCGCACCAGCTCGCCCAGAAGTCGATCAGGACGAACTCGTTGTCGTTTACCGTCTGGTCGAAGTTCTCGGCAGTCAGCTCAACGGTGCTCATGGCCTGGTCAACGACGTGGGCGCGGCGGGAATTCCCGGGGCGGGGGTAGCGTCTGCGGCGACCACCCGTGCAGAGGAGGAACAGATGGCCGACGGCGAGATCCTGGGCCGGATCGACGAGCTGATCGCGGAGGAGCACGAGCTCCGGTCGCGCTCGGTCGGCGTGGGGCTGAGCGGCGGCGACCGCGACCGGCTCACCGCGGTCGAGCAGCAGCTCGACCAGTGCTGGGACCTGCTCCGGCAGCGGCGCGCGAAAACGGAGTTCCACGAGAACCCGGACGAGGCCGCGGCCCGCCCGGTCTCCGAGGTGGAGTCCTACCGCCAGTGAGCCCGGCTTCGCGGCCGCCCGCCGGCGGGCGGCCGCGAAAAATCTCCGCGGCGATGTCGAGAACGATGTCGAGAACCCGGAACCGGCTCCGTCCCCGGTATGCGAGCGGCCAGAATGGTCGCCAGACACCGAGGGAGAACCACCATGGCCAAGTACCTGCTGCTCAAGCACTACCGCGGCGCGCCGGCCCCGGCGAACTGTGACGCGCCCATGGACCAGTGGACGCCGGAGGAGATCTCCGCCCACGTCCAGTACATGCAGGACTTCGCGGCCAAGCTGGAGACGACCGGCGAGTTCGTCGACGCCCAGGCCCTGGCGCCCGAGGGGACGTTCGTCCGCTACGACGGCGAGGGCCGCCCGCCGGTCACCGACGGCCCGTTCGCCGAGACCAAGGACCTCATCGCCGGCTGGATGGTGATCGACGTCGACACCTACGAGCGGGCGGTCGAACTGGCCGGCGAGCTGTCGGCGGCGCCGGGGCCGGGCGGGGAGCCGATCCACGAGTGGCTCGAGCTGCGTCCGTTCCTGGCCATGCCGTCGACCGTCACGGAATGACGGCGTTGCCCGCCGGAGGGATCGGCTGAGCCGTGGACGAAACCCTGCTCCGGAGCCTCACTCCGGGTGTCCTGGCGATCCTCGTCCGCCGCGGAGCCGACTTCGCGGCGGCCGAGGACGCCGTCCAGGACGCGCTGGTCGAGGCGTTGCGCGCGTGGCAAGCCGACCCGCCGCGCGACCCCAAGGGCTGGCTGGTCACGGTGGCCTGGCGCAAGTTCCTGGACGCGGCCCGGGCGGAGACCGCGCGCCGTCGGCGTGAAGACGTCGTCGAGGCCGAAGTGCCGTCCGGGCCCGCGGCCACGGTGGACGACACGCTCCAGCTCTACTTCCTGTGCGCTCACCCGTCGCTGACGCCGTCGTCGGCGGTCGCGCTCACGCTGCGCGCCGTCGGCGGGCTGACCACCCGCCAGATCGCCCAGGCGTACCTGGTGCCCGAGGCCACCATGGCGCAGCGGATCAGCCGGGCCAAGCGGACCGTGTCGGGGGTGCGGTTCGACCAGCCCGGCGACGTCGCGACCGTGCTGCGCGTCCTCTACCTGGTCTTCAACGAGGGGTACTCCGGGGACGTCGACCTCGCGGCCGAGGCGATCCGGCTCACCCGGCAGCTCGCGGCGGCGATCGACCACCCCGAGGTGGCCGGGCTGCTGGCCCTGATGCTGCTGCACCACGCGCGGCGCGCCACACGGACCGAGCCCGGCGGCCGGCTCGTCCCGCTGGCCGGCCAGGACCGCTCCCGGTGGGACACCACGCTGATCGCCGAGGGCGTCGAGATCTTGCAGGCGGCGCTGGCCCGCGACCGGCTGGGCGAGTTCCAGGCCCAGGCAGCCATCGCGGCCCTGCACGCCGACGCGCCCGACGCCGCGGAGACCGACTGGGTGCAGATCGTCGAGTGGTACGACGAGCTCGCGCGGCTCACCGGCAGCCCGGTGGTGCGGCTCAACCGCGCGGTGGCGGTCGGCGAGGCCGACGGCCCGCGGGCCGGCCTGGCGGCACTCGCCGAACTGGACGACACCCTGCCCCGCTACGCGGCGGTGGCGGCGTACCTCCACGAGCGCGACGGCGACCTGGCGACAGCGGCGAAGCTGTACGCCGAAGCGGCGAAGAAGGCGTCCAGCCTCGCCGAGGTCGACCACCTGACCCGCCAAGCCGCCCGCCTCAACACCCGCCGCCCCTGACGGCCGTGATTGAAGGGCCGACACGCGTGATTCAGGAGTCGACACGCGTGATTGGAGGGTCGACACGGCACTGACTCCGTGTCGACCCTCCAATCACGAGAGATGACCCTTCAATCACGCGTGCTGACCCTTCGATCACGGGGTCAGGCGGGGCAGAGGGTGCCGTCGGCTGGGATCTTGCCGTCCAGCAGGAAGGCGCGGGCCGCTTCGGTGACGCAGGGGGAGATGCCGAGCGCGCCGTGGCCCGCGCCCTGCCAGGTGATCGTGACCGCCGAGGGCATCTGGTCGGCGGCGCGGGTGCTGCCCACCTGGGGCGTGACCGGGTCGGCCGCGGTCGCCGTGACCAGGATCGGCGGGGTGCCCGGCGCGCCCGACGGCGGCAGCGGTTCGGTGCGCACCGGCCACGGGCCGCACCAGGCCAGCTGCTGGGCGATGACCGTGCCGAACTGCGGGTACTTGGCGCGCATCCCGGCCGCGACCTGGTCGAGCTGGTCGGCCGAGAGCCGCGTCTGGCTGTCGTTGCAGCGGGTCGCGATGGCCGCGTCGAGCCGCGACGGCTGGGCGCGCGTGTCGTGCAGCACCGGCGCGGCGAACGCGGCGAGCGGGCTGACGTTGCCCGTGCCGGCCGCGGCGATCGCGTCGGCCAGCTCCGGCCACCGCGACCGCTGCGAGAGTCCCGAGTAGACGGCGAACATCGCGATCCCCGGGCCGAAGCGGACGCCGTCTCCTGTCGTGGTCAGCGTGTGCCGGAGCTGGGCGGGGAGGGCGGCCAGTGCGGCTTTCGGGTCGCCGAGCGTGCAGTGGCGGGCCGCGCAGTCCGCGGCGAAAGCGTCCCAGGTGGACTGGGCGCCGGCGGCGACGGCGTCGAGGACCGCGGCCGTGTCCGCGCCCGGGTCGGGGACGCCGTCGAACACCATGCGCCCGACCTGGGCGGGGAAGCGCACCGCGTACTCCGACAGGACCTTGGAGCCGTCGCCGTGGCCGATCGCGTCGAGCCGGTCCATGCCCAGCTGCTTGCGCAGCTCGTCGAGGTCGCCGGCGCCGCGCCAGCTGTCCAGCGCGGTCTGGGCGTCGTCGAGTTCGATGGCGCATTGCTGGCCGGCCTTGCGGGCGGCGTCCAGGACGTCCTGCAGGCCGCCTTCCGCCGGGTCGGCGTCGATGAGGCGGGGCCGGGTGTCGGCGGGGACGCACTGGGCGGCGCCGGAGAGCCCGGTGCCGCGCCGGTCCAGGCCGATCAGCGAGAACTTCTCCAGGAACGCCGGCGGCAGCGTGGCGGCCAGCCGCGCGGCGTACACCGTGCCCGGGTCGCCGTCGACGTCGTTCACCACGACCAGCGGCACCGGGCCGCTGCCGACCTTCAGCGCCAGCAGCCGCATCACCGAGCGCCGCGGCTCGCCGGGGGCATCGAGCGGCGTGGTGACGCGGGCGCACGTGAAGTGCAGGCTGTCCGGGACGCCGGGGGTGCCGATCCGCTGGCGGGTGTCGTCGTCGCAGTCGGCCCACTTCAGCGTCGGCGACTGCGGTTCGGCCAGCGGCGGCAAGGGCACCCCTGGCGCCGCGGAAGGCGTGCTGCCGGTCGTCTTCCCGTCGTTCTCGACCAGCGCCGGGCGGACCGACGGCCCCGCGGCGCAGCCCGCGGCGGAGGCCAGGGCGAGCAGCGCGGCCAGGAGACGGGTACGGCGGCGGCGCACGGGCGGGGTCCTCACGTCGGTCAAGGGCAGGGTACGGCCGAGCTTCGCACGGCCGGTGTGGGACGAGGGTTAGCGGGTCCGGACCACCTGGCCGCGGAAAACGGCGTCGAGGTCGTAGCGGGCGGGCTCGTCCAGCTGGCTGTAGTCGCACGACGCGGGCTCGCGGTCCGGCCGCCACCGCACGAACCGCGCGTTGTGCCGGAACCGCGACGGCATGCCGCCTTCGGTGTTCTCGTAGGCGACCTCGACGACGCGCTCGGGGCGCAGCGGCACCCACTCGTGCTCGGTGGCGCGCCAGCGGGTGATGCCACCCGGGATCCGCTGGGCCTCGCCGGTGGCCCGGCCGCCCCACGGGTGGTCCTCGCCGTCGGTGATCAGCGGCGCGAGCTCTTCGGCCAGCTCGCGGCGGCGCTCCTTGGGGAACGACCCGACGGTGCCGACGTGGTGCAGCACGCCGTTCTCGTCGTGCAGGCCGAGCAGGAAGGACCCGACGAGGTCGCCCGGGCCGCCGTCGACGTGCCAGCGCAGCCCGGCGAGCACGCAGTCGGCGGTGCGGAGGTGCTTGTACTTGACCATCACGCGTTTGCCGGGCGTGTAGGGCTCGTCCAGCGGCTTGCCGATGACGCCGTCGAGACCGGCCCCTTCGAACAGCTCGAACCAGTGCCGCGCGGTGTCCGGGTCGGTGGTGGCCGGGGTGAGCGGGAACCGGTCGCCGGCCAGTTCGACGAGCCGTTCGCGGCGCACGGACGTCGGTTCGTCGAGCAGGGACTCGTCGCCGAGGGCGAGGACGTCGAAGGCGACGAACTCGGCGGGCTGTTCGGTGGAGAGCAGCGTGATCCGGCTTTCGGCGGGGTGGATCCGCTCGGTGAGCGCGTCGAAGTCCAGCCGCCCGCCGCGGGCGACGACGAGTTCGCCGTCCAGCACGACTCGCGGCGGCAGGACCTCCAGCAGCCGGGCGACGGCTTCGGGGAAGTACCGGTTGAGCGGTTTTTCGGCGCGCGACTGCAGGTACAGCTCGTCGCCGTCGCGGAAGACGATGCAGCGGAAGCCGTCCCACTTCGGTTCGAACAGCAGGCCGCCGGAGTCCGGGATGGCCTTCGCGGGCTTGGCGAGCATCGGCTTCAGCGGTGGCTGCAGCGGTAGGGGCATGCCCGCATTCTGCGGAACATCGCCGCCCGGCGCACGTGTATCGCCGGGTTCGCGGCGAGCCGTCACGTACGCGACCTGGCCAGCTCGGCGACCAGCGCCACCCTGGCCCGGTGCAGCCGGGACCGCAAGGCGCCGACGTTCACGTCGAGCAGGACGGCGACCTCTTCGTAGCTCAGGCCTTCCAGCTCGCGCAGCACGAGCGGCACGCGCTGGGACACCTCGAGTTTGCCGATCGCCCGCAGCACCGCGTCGACCTCTTCGGCCCGCACCACGCGGCCCTCGGGCCCCGGCACGGCGAGCGACAGCCTGTCCGAAACGGACTCGGGATCCGGTGAGTCCAGCGAGATCGTCGGCCGCCGCCGGCGCAGCAGGGCCAGCGCGCTGTTGGTGACGACGCGGTGGAGCCAGGTCGACACGGCGGCCTCCTGCCGGAAGCCGGCGAGGGCACGCCACGCCGCGAGCCACGAGTCCTGCACGACGTCCTCGGCCTCGGCCGCGCAGCCGGTGATCCGCAGCGCGACCCGGTACATCCGGGGCGTGTGCCGCCGGACCAGCGCGCCGAACGCCGTGTCGTCGCCGCCCGCGGCCCGTTCGAGCAGGTCGGCGTCGTCGCTCACCCGGCGCCCCGGCGGTAGCGCAGGAGCGTGAAGCCGTCCTCGACGAGGATCGACGCCAGGGCGAGCCGGCGCGGCACAGCGCCGAACCCGGCGGCGATCCGGCCTGCCTGCCCGGCCACCAGCAGCGGCGCGACGGTGAGGCACAGCTGGTCGACGAGGTCGGCGGCGATGAGCTGCGCGAAGAGCCCGGGGCCGCCTTCGCAGTCGATGCGGCGCAGGCCGCGGGCGGCGAGCAGGTCCAGCGTGCGGGGCAGGTCGACGTCGTCGTGGCCCGCCCGCAGGATCTCCGCCCCGGCGGCTTCGAGGGTGCGCGTGTCCGCGATGTCCGTGGTCACCACGATCGGGGGCACGGCGGTTTCGGTGAACAGCCGGGAGCCGGGGTCCAGATCCGCGGTGCGCGTCACGACGGCGATCGGCGGGACTCCTGCGAACCCGAGACGGCGTCGGCGCTCCAGCCGCTTCGCGCCCGCGACGACCCCGCGGTAGTTCTCGGCGCGGGCGGTCCCGGCGCCGACCAAGACGACGTCGGCGAGGTCGCGGCCGAGGAGGAAGACCGCCCGGTCGGCGGCGTGCGACAGCGCCGCCGACGTCGCGGCGACCTCGACGGCGCCGTCGGCGGACGCGACGAAGTTCACCTGCACCCAGGGCCGGTCCAGGTGCGCCGGATAGGCGTAGATCTCCTCGAGGTCCGCACCCGTCAGTTCGCCCGTCGCCAGGGGCCACACACTCCGCACGTGATCATCCCAGCACGAGCGTGAATCACGTCTCTACCGGGGGATATGCCCGCTCAGCGGCACCTGGGGCGCGGATAGGCTCTGCGACCATGCCCGCGCACCTGACCGACCGCCGTCCCGAGCTGTCCGCCGACGAGCTGATCGGTGCGCTGGTGCCGCCGCCGCGCTTCGACGCCGTGCGGTTCGAGACGTACCTCCCGAACCCGGACGAGCCGAGCCAGGCCGCCGCGGTCGGGGCCGGCTCGGCGTTCGCGGCGAAGGTCGGTGCGCGCCGGGAGAAGAAGCGCTTCAAGCTCTTCGGCGGTTCGCCCGAGCCGTCCGGGCCGATGGGGCTCTACCTCGACGGCGGGTTCGGCGTCGGCAAGACCCACCTGCTCGCCTCGGCGTGGCACGCGGCGCCGTCGCCCAAGGCGTACGGCACGTTCGTCGAGCTGACCCACCTGGTCGGCGCGCTGGGCTTCGCCGAAGCCGTGCGGCGGCTGTCGGACCACCGGATCCTGGCCATCGACGAGTTCGAGCTGGACGACCCGGGCGACACCACGCTGGTCACGCGGCTGCTGCAGGAGCTGATGGACGCCGGGGTGTACATCGCGGCGACGTCGAACACCCTGCCGGAGAAGCTGGGCGAGGGCCGGTTCGCCGCCGAGGACTTCCTGCGCGAGATCCAGTCGCTGTCGGCCCGGTTCGGCGTCGTCCGCGTCGACGGGCCGGACTACCGCCACCGCGGCCTGCCGGACGCGCCGCCGCCGGTTTCCCCCGCGGAGCTGGAGTCGTCCGCCTCCGCGCACGACGGGTCCACAGTGGACGACTTCGACGCGTTGTGCGCGCACCTCGGCCAGTTGCACCCGTCGCGCTACGGCCGGCTCCTGGACGGCGTCACCCGGGTGCACCTGCGTGGCATCCACCCGGCCCCGGACCAGAACGTGGCCCTGCGGCTGGTCGCCTTCGCCGACCGGCTCTACGACCGGGCCATCCCGGTGGTGGTCTCGGGCGAGCCGCTGCCGTCGCTGTTCACCGAGGAGATGGTCGAGGGCGGCTACCGCAAGAAGTACCTGCGCGCGGTCAGCCGCTTGACGGCACTGGCTCGCGACGCGGCCGCATGAGCGTTCACCGGTATTTCTCCAGATGATCGGTCGCCCAGCGCTGGGCGAATTCGCTGAGCCTGCCGGGTGACCAGCGGCCGGTGATGGTGACTCCGGTGCGCAAGCCCATGTGTCTGCCGATGGACCCGTGTCCGATGTCGACCCGCGTTGTTCTTTCGGGCCAGCGGAACACGTATTCGGCGAACATGTAATAAAGGACGTGTACTCCGCTTTCGTCGGTCAGCAGTGGGCCGTCGCTTCGGTAGGGCGCACGGTAGATCGTGACCTGCTGTCCGTTGGTGTAGGTGAACGTCTCCGCGTGGATGCCTGGTGGGAGAGGGGAAAGCCCGGCCATCACTCGACGATCGTGACCGTGCCGGAGTTGTTGCATTTCCCGCAGCCGTTTCCGCCGCATTCTCCGCAGACGAGCGTGATGTCGTTCCAGCCGGAAATCGGGATGGTGCCGCGGTGGTCGATGGTGGACGCTGGTTGTAGGGTGAGCATCGCAGAGGCCTCCATTGCCATGGGTCGGTTTTCTGCTTCGGCCCCGTCCTCGGCAATTATTTCAGTGTGAGACTGAAATAATCAAGACGGCGCTGACGGCCGGTTCGATGCTTACTTCGATCAGGTGAGACTGCGGTAGTCCGCGGCAATCCGCTCGATGACGGCCGCAGCTTGATCGCCGAAGGAAGCTGTCGCCTCAAGGCGTTCGAACCAAGACACGTACTCGGCGACATCCCGGCTGTCGGTCATGATCGCGGTGGCGTTGATGGTGCCGACGATCGCGGCTCGGGAATCGTAGAGGTGAAAGGCGTGCGCGCCGGGCATGCCGGTCTCGGTCGTCCACGGGATGACGCCGAGACGGACGTTGTCCCGGTGGAGAAGCGTGGTCAGCCGAGCGAGCTGGCCGGCCATGACGCCGGCGCCGCCGACATTCCACCGTAGTGTGCCCTCGGTCATGATCAGCCGGAACTCGCGGCTGGAGTCGAGGACCGCTTGCCGGTCCAAGCGCGCCTGCACCGTGCTCTCCAGATCGTCTCCGGTCAAGAAGCCGCTGAGGATGGCCCGGATGTACGGTTCGGACTGAACGAGCCCGATGACGGTGTCCGGCGAAAAGCTTCTGAGCAGCGTAGACACGGCCTCGATCCGGCCGATGCGCTGCTGCATCTGCCATCCGCCGCGTTGAAGCGTCACGCGCGCGGAGTAGGTCGCCTCGCGGAGGTCCTCGATCAGCTCGACCAGCTGCCGCCGAACCTCATCCGGTGCCTTGTAGACCCGGCAGAGCTTGTCGACCTGCTGTGGGGTGGGCATGAACGTTCCGGTCTCGACCCGGCTGATCTTGGCCGGGGAAAGACCCGCACGCCTGGCCGCTTCCGCTCCCGACAGGTTCGCCTGCTTCCGCAGCAGGCGAAGCTGTTCCGAGAGTGGGTTCGTAGGCGGCTTCATCGTGCCCTTTCGCCGGGCGGAGGATCACATAGCGTGGGTACTCCGCCAGTACTCGCGGTGCCGGTTCCAGTAGTCGACGAACGGTACCGCTGCAGCCCAGGCCGCGTCCCGCGCAGCCCGGTACTGCTGGATCTCCGGAGGCTCGGCGATCGTGCTGCCGAGAAACCTGCCGTCGGGGTCGTAGTGCATTTTCGCCACATGGGTGTCGTTGATGAGCCAGAAGTCCTCATCGATGACGGCGGCGGGCTTGGTCTGCTCGGCAGTGTCGATCACGCGGATTTCTTCGCCCGCCTCGGCGTTGTAGGCGTAACCCCACTCGCATTCGTACCGCAGATAATCCGTCAACGGGCTGCGCCAGACGTGCACGCGATGCTGGTAAAGCCCCCGATCGCGTTCGGCCCGCAGTGTGTCGAGCCACGGTTGCTTGCGGGACATGGTGGGACCGGGAAGGCCGGTGACGTAGCGTCGGTAGTCTTCGCCGTCGGAGTCGACTAGATACTGCGGCAACGTCTCCAATCGGAACAATGTCCGGGTGTAGTGCTCGTCGATGTAGTTCCCGAGCTGCTGGATATCAAGCATCAGTGCGGGCCTCCAGTGCCGGCAAGACGTTTCCGGCGAGTTCCACGACACTCTCGTCGGCGGGGACCCGAATGGCGGCCAGGGCTTCGGTGTCGGTGACCCGCACGCCGCGGATCAGTGCGGTGCCGCGGCCGGTGGGACGGAGATCGTGATGGCTGTGGGCGCCGATCTCCGGGATCAGCGTCAGCGGGATTTCCACTGTTGCCTGACCGGGGCCGCACTCGAGGTCGTTGCTGGCTCGCCCCTGGACAACGTGCGTTCCTCGATCAGTTGCGAAGAGATGTGGGCAGGAAAGCCGGTCTGGGCAGGGATCCCCTCGCAACAGAAAGACCTTCATGTGTCTGACGCCTCTCGGTAGGGCTCCGACCGGATGGGAGGAGGCCGGGGTTCTTTCAGTGTGAAGGTGAAAGAATGACGCGTCAACTCCCCGGTGTGGTGAAGCTGTGTTCACCCTGCGCGGGATCAGCCGGCTCGCGACGCGGTGACGGCCACGTGAGCAGGACGACGGCGGCCGCGAAGAGCGTTCCGCCCGCGACGTCGGTCAGGTAGTGGTAGCCCATCCCGACCAGCCCGGCCGTGGCAGCGAGCAGAGCCACCGCCGACAGCACCGCCACGAGCACCCGGCGCGTGACCAGGACGAGCACCGTCAGGACCGCCACCAGGCTCACCGTGTGGCCGCTGGGGTAGACCAGCGTGCCGTTCTTCCACCGGTCGTAGAGCGGTTTGAGCAGCCAGCTCGTCAGCAGGATCGCCAGGACCGGCACGACCAGCGCGAGGACGGCCTCCTTCCGCCGTCCGGCGCGCAGGCACAGGGCGACGGCCAGCAGGCCCAGCGCCAGCACCACGTACGGCTCGGTCGGGAACACCAGCGCCCGCAGCACGCCGGGGCTCAGGTGCGCCACCGCCGCCGCGGCGGCGGTGTCGACCGCGCCGGGCGTCGTCCCGCCGGCGAACGGCAGGCCCAGCAGCAGCGCGAGCAGGCCGCAGATCACGGCCGGCACCCGGATCGTCCTCACCCCCGCGAGGGTAATCGCGCCCCCGGGGCGCGGTGGGCACCGCGGGTGCGCCACGATGCGGGGGAAGCGACTTGGGAGGAGCCGATGCGGGTCACAGTCGTCGGGGCCGGGATCGTCGGGCTGAGCAGCGCGTACCGGCTGGCCGAAGCGGGGCACGACGTCACGGTCGTGGCGGCCGCCCCGCCGGAGGAGTCGACGTCGGCGATCGCCGGCGGGGTGGTGTACCCGCCCATTCGCCGGCCGGACGAACGGATCGTGCGGTGGACCGCGGCCAGTCTCACCGTGCTGCGCGGGCAGGACGCGCCCGGCGTGCGGTTCCGCCGCGGCCGGGTTCTGCTCGCCGCGGGGGACCCGGATCCGCAGTGGCTCACGGCGGTGGACGACGCGACCCGCGACGGCGACCGCGTCGAGTTCACGACGGCCGTGGTCGACACGCCGGTGTACCTGGCCTGGCTCCTCGAGCGGGTCGGCGCGCTCGGCGTGCGGGCCGAGTACCGGCCCGTGACGTCGCTGTCCGCGTTCGACGCCGACGTCGTGGTCAACGCGGCGGGCCTCGGCGCGGGTCTCCTGGCGGGCGACGACGCGATGGTCCCGGTCGGCGGCCAGGTCGTGCACCTCGCCGACCCGGGCCTGACGGAGTTCGCGGTCGACCAAGCGGGCCCCGGCGTGACGTACGTCATCCCGCACGGCACCCACGTCGTGTGCGGCGGCACGGAGGAGCCGGGCCGCGGCGACACCGACCCGAACCCGGCGGTGACGGCGGACATCCTGCGCCGCTGCCGCGAGCTGGAGCCGCGGCTGGCCCGGGCGGCCGTGCTGCGGTCGCTCGTGGGCCTGCGCCCGCACCGGCGCGAGGTGCGGCTGGAGCGGGTGGGCGACGTGGTGCACTGCTACGGCCACGGCGGCGCGGGGATCACCCTGGCCTGGGGCTGCGCGGCGGACGTCGCCGCCTTGGTCACAGCTGGATGAGTTCGGTGATGCCTCGCTGCTTGAGGTAGTTCGTGTCCGAAGCGCGGCTCCACAGCACGAACGCCGCCCGCTTCCCCTCGGCCGCCAGCTTGAAGAACCGGTCGTTGCCCCACGTCGGGAAGAGGTCCGGCACCACGATCGCCGTCGTACGCGGCTCGGGTTCCGGCGGGGTCCGGTCGAACTCCGCCACCAGGGCCTTCAGCGCCTGACCGGCGGGCTTCAGCTTGCGGTCGTTCGTGTACAGCCCCAGGTCGTACTCCAGCGGGTTGAGGTTCGGGACCAGCGCGGGATTCACGTCGTGGGAGCACCACCAGGTGAAGCCGAGCGTGTGGGCGCAGGAAGCGGCGTTGCGGATCGAGCGGGTCAGCCATTCGCCGTACTGCGGGCGGGTCGCGTCGCTGAAGTGGATCGTCGGCGCCGCGCCGTCCTCCTGGATCCAGACCCGGCGCGCCGGGTCCGTCGCGTACGCCTGCGCCACCTGGATCAGCCGTTCCGCGTTGTGCGTGGCGAACGCGCCGAGCGGGTCCGTCTTCAGCGTGCCGGAGAACGACGTCCACGGGTGGATCGCCACCACGTTCCCCGCGTCCGCCAGCCCGTGGCGGGTGAAGTAGCTGCCGTCGTCCCACGGCGCGCGGTCGCAGCCGACCGTGTGCGCCTTGCCGGGAGCGACGCTTTCGGCTGTCTCGCACAGGGTGTGCGCCCACGCGTCGGCCTGCGCCTGGGTGACGAACAGCCCGGCGTAGTTGTCCCAGTAGTAGTACGGCTCGTTCGACAGGTCGAAGCCGAGGAACCGCGGATGGTTCCCGATCCGCGCCGCCAGGGCCGTCAGCAGCGTGCGCTGCGCGTCCAGGGCCGCCGGGTCGGTGAACCAGTTGACCGGCTTCGGCGTGGTCTGCAGCCAGTTCGGTGTCCAGTAGCGGGCCGAGATGTGGCCGTTGAACACGGTGACCTCGACGTCCAGCCCGGCCGCGCCGGCCAGGTCCAGGAAGCGGCTCAGCCGGTCGAGCTTTTCCCCGCTCACCAACGCGGGTTCCGGCTGGAAGGCCGGCCAGAGCAGCATGATCCGGATGTGGTCGAGCCCGAGCGCGGCGATGTCGTCGAGGTCGCGGCGCAGGTCGTCCTCGCGCCAGTCCTCCCACATGTGGAACCAGCGTGTCGACGGCGTGTAGTCGACGCCCAGCCGGAACGCCCGCCGCCGCACCGGACCCGCGGCCGCCGCCGGGGGAGCCGCTGACACCGCCAGTGCCGCGCCCGCGACCCCCGTGAGCACCGACCGCCGGTTGGGATCCGCCACGCTGCCTCCTTGCCGTCACCTGGTCGCGCACATTTAGCACGGCGGGAAGTCGATCTCCAGGGTTGACCGGCGACCTGTCCGGTCAGCTACGGGAGAAGGCGGCGTGGTCGGCCTCCGTCCGGTCGGCATAGCGCACGGCATATGCGCCCATCGCCTCGTCGAGCTCGGAATCTTCGGCGAAGTAGCCGGAGAGGAGCTTCGGGTGCAGCGACCGCGTGTGGGCGCGGGCGAGCAGCGCCCCGGCCAGCCTGCCGTAGTCGTCGAGGTGGTCCTTCTCCAGGTCCGCGGGGTTGATGTCGCCCTTGAGGTTCCGGAACTGCCGCACGATGAACGGCACGCCGTCGATCGTGGTCCAGCCGAGCAGGATGTCCGTCTCGGCCTGCACCAGCCGGGCGCCGTCGACGATCCGGCGGCCTTCGTGCTCCGCCGCGGGGAGGTCCAGGTAGGGCGCCAGCGCGGGCTTCTGCGCCTGCTTCACCTGCAGCACCAGGTCTTCGTCGTCGTTGCCGTGCAACAGGACGACGTAGCTGCGCAGCCCGACACTCCCCGTGCCGACCACGCGGAAGGCGACGTCGGCGATCCGGTACCGGGCGATCAGCGTGCGCCGCGACTCGCGCAGAGTGTCCACATAGGACGCCAGCCCGGCGGCGACGGCTTCCGCGGTCGCCTCGTCGACGTGGGTGAGCACCGGCGGGTCTTCGACGAACCGGTGCCGGGCCAGGCCGGTCACGTGGTCGTCGACGCGTTCGGTCCACTTCGCCGTGACCTTCGCGCTGTCGTTCTTGCGCGCTTTCTCCGCCGCGTCGGCGAAGTCGTCGATCAGCTCGTCCGCGCGGGCCTTCGACAGCACCGACGAGTCCGGCAGGGCGTTCCAGCTGCGCAGGAACGGCAGCTCGGCCAGCGCGCGGATGGTGCGGCGGTAGGACTTCACGGCGTCTTCGGCGGCCTCGCGGCAGCCGGACTCGCCGATGCCGCCTTCGCGGCCGGCGAGCACGAGGCTGGCGGCGAGCCGCTTGAGGTCCCACTCCCACGGACCCGGCACGGTCTCGTCGAAGTCGTTGATGTCCATCACGATCTTGCCCTCGGGCGTGCCGTAGAGCCCGAAGTTCGCCGCGTGCGCGTCACCGCAGAGCTGCGCGGTGACCCCGGACGACGGCGTGCCGGCGAGGTCGGCGCCCATCAGCCCGGCGGCGCCGCGGAAGAACGTGAACGGCGAGGTCCGCATGCGTTCCCGCCGCAGCTCGGCCAGCTCCGGCAGCCGTCCGGCGTTGGTGGCCTCGAAGTACTGGCGCGGGGCCGGGCGGTCCTTCGCGGCGACCTCGTGGTCGTGCGCCGCGGCCGGCGTCTTCTCCCGCAGCCGCTTGCCCTGCTCGTACAGCTCGGCCGGCGTCACGCTGTCCGTGCCGGCCAGCGGCCGTTCCACCCATTCCCCTGATCCCATACCGGGCACAACGTCCGAAGGGGACGATCTTCTCCCGAAGCCGTGAATGGCACATTGAGGGACTTCAAGTCCCTCAATGTGCCATTCACGGCTTTGAACCGGGTGGTGCGGAAGTGCTCCCGGATGCCGCCGGGGCAAGAGGCTCACCCGGCGGCATCCGGTGGTTTCAGGGGCGGATGACCTCGGCGATCGCGTCGATACCGCGGTCCAGCTCCGCGCGGGTGATGACCAGGGGCGGGGCGACGCGCAGGGTGCGCTCGTGGGTCTCCTTGCACAGTACGCCGCGGGTGGCGAGCGCCTCCGACGCCGCACGCCCCTCGGGGCCGCCGGGGGCGATGTCGATGCCCGCCCACAGCCCGCGGCCGCGGACCTCGGACAGCCCGTTGCCGATCAGCGCGGTCAGCCGGTCGTGGAGGTGGGCGCCCAGCTCGGCCGAGCGCTGCTGGAACTCGCCGGTCTTCAGCAGCTTGACGACGGCGCGGCCGACCGCGCAGGCCAGGGGGTTGCCGCCGAAGGTCGAGCCGTGCTCGCCCGGCTTCAGCACGCCGAGCACGTCGCGCCGCCCGACGACCGCGGACACCGGCAGGATGCCGCCGCCGAGGGCCTTGCCGAGGGTGTACACGTCGGCGCGGACGCCTTCGTGGTCCAGCGCCAGCACGGTGCCGGTGCGGGCCAGCCCGGACTGGATCTCGTCGGCGATCAGCAGCACGCCGTGCTCGTCGCAGGCCGCGCGGACGTCGGCGAAGTAGCCCTCCGGCGGCACGATGACGCCGGCCTCGCCCTGGACCGGCTCCAGGAGCACCGCGGCCGTGCGCGGGGTGATGGCGTCGCGCAGCGCTGCGGCGTCGCCGTACTTGACGGTGACGAAGCCCGGCGTGAACGGGCCGAAGTCCGCGCGGGCCGTCTCGTCGGTCGAGAAGGACACGATCGTGGTGGTCCGGCCGTGGAAGTTCGAACCGGCGACGATGATCTCGGCGGTGCCGTCGGGCACGCCCTTGACGCGGTGCGCCCACTTGCGGGCGATCTTGACCGCGGACTCGACCGCCTCGGCGCCGGAGTTCATCGGCAGCACCAGCTCGGTGCCGGTCAGCTCGGCCAGCTCGCGGCAGAACAGGCCGAGCTGGTCGTGGTGGAACGCCCGCGACGTCAGCGTGACGCGGCCGAGCTGCGAAACGGCGGCGGCGATCAGGTCCGGGTGGCGGTGGCCGAAGTTCAGCGCCGAGTAGCCGGACAGGAAGTCGAGGTAGTCCTTGCCCTCGACGTCGGTCACCGTCGCGCCGGAGGCCTCGGCGATCACGACCGGCAGCGGGTGGTAGTTGTGCGTGCTCCACTGCTCGTCGAGCTCGATGAAGCTCGCGGTGGTGGGGGCGGCGGTCTCCCGGCCGGCGAACGTCGTCATGCGTTCAGATTAGAGGCCGGACACGCAGAGTTCAGCCGGGAATCGTTGCTTTCACCCGTTGTTCGTTGCGCAATACGCGCGTCACGCCACCGAAACATTGCGGAACCGTTGACGGGCGCCTCGGTAAGTCGTAACTTACCGTTCGTGGCGACTTACGGAAGCGACCAGCTGGCCGCGCTGGCCGACCCGTCGCGGCGCGCGATCGTCGAAGCGCTCCGCGACGGGCCCCGCGCGGTCGGCGAGCTGGCCGCGGACCTGCCGATCAGCCGCCCGGCCGTCTCCCAGCACCTCAAGGTGCTCAAGGAGGCCGGTCTGGTCGCGGACCGGGCCGAGGGCACGAAGCGGCTCTACCGCCTCGAACCCGACGGCATCGCCGCCGTGCGCGCCTACCTCGACCGGATGTGGTCGGACGCGCTGCGCGCCTTCGCCGACCTGGCGGAATCCACCGAAGAATCCCCTGAAGAGGAGCAGTCATGACCCTGGAGCCGGTTCGCAAGACGATCACCGTCGCGTGTTCGCGCGAGCACGCGTTCAAGACCTACACCGAGGCCTTCGACAGCTGGTGGCCGCGGCAGCACCACATCGGGGCGGGCGACCTCGCCGAGGCCGTCCTGGAACCGAAGCCGGGTGGCCGCTGGTACGAGCGGACGGTCGACGGCGCCGAGTGCGACTGGGGCGAGGTGCTCGTCTGGGAGCCGCCCGTCCGGGTGGTCCTTTCGTGGCGCATCGACGGCGACTGGAAGATCGACCCGGACCCGGCCCGCGCCAGCGAGATCGAGGTCAGATTCCTCGAGGAGGGGCCGCGCAGCACCCGGGTCGAGGTGGAGCACCGCGACTTCGAGCGGCACGGCGAAACCGGCGTCAAGGTGCGCGAAGGCGTCTCGGGTGAAGGGGGGCACGGCACCCTGCTGAAACTCTTCGCCGAGAAAGCCGCCGCGTGAACGGGTAGTTTCGCGGGATGGCCAAGAACGACGACGGAAGCCGGGTCCGGGACGCGCTGCGCGTCGGCGCGGAGCTGCCGGACCCGGGGGCGACCCCGGTCGGGCCCGGCAAGAAAGCCAAGGCTCTCGCCGGGCTCGAGAGCGCCGGCGAGCGGCTGTCCGCGCTGCAGGAGGCGCTCTACGCCGAGGGCGTCGGCGGTGGACGGCGCAGCGTCCTGCTGGTGCTGCAGGGCATGGACACCTCCGGCAAGGGCGGCACGGTTTCGCACGTGCTCGGCCTGGTGAACCCGATGGGCGTCCGGTACGCCGCGTTCAAGAAGCCCACCGCGGCCGAGCGGCGCCACCACTACCTGTGGCGGATCCGCAAGCAGCTGCCCGCGCCCGGGGAGATCGGCGTCTTCGACCGTTCGCACTACGAGGACATCCTGGTCCCGCGCGTGTCCGGGCTGCTCACCGCGGCCGAGCGGCGCCGCCGGTACGCCGAGATCACCGCGTTCGAAGCGGAGCTGGCCGAGGCGGGCACGACCGTGCTCAAGGTGTTCCTGCACATCTCGCCGGAGGAGCAGCTCGCGCGGCTCAAAGCCCGGCTCGTCACGCCGGCGAAGCGCTGGAAGTACAACCCGGGCGACCTCGACGCCCGCGCGCACTGGCCCGCTTACCAGGAGGCCTACGCCGACATCTTCAAGAAGACACCGACCTGGTACGCGGTGCCCGCCGACCACAAGTGGTACCGCAACTGGGCCGTCGCCGAGCTGCTCATCGAGACCCTCGCCGACCTGCGGCCGGAGTTCCCCGAGCCGGACTACGACGTCGACGCGGAGCTGGCGAAGCTGAAGGGTGTTGGCGTCCCGGCGTGAGCGTCTGAAAGAGTGCGGACGTGACCGATGCCGACGACCTCCCGTTCCTCCGCAAGCAGGCCCGGACCCAGCGCTTCACCCTCGGCGCGCCGAAGGAGTTCCGGGTCGCCCCGGACGGCTCCCGCGTGCTGTTCCTGCGCGCGGAGTCGGGCACCGACCCCCGGCACAGCCTCTGGTCGGCCGACCTGGCGACCGGCGCCGAGAAGAAGCTCGTCGACGCCGCCGAGCTGCTGCCCGGCGAGGAGGAGCTGCCCGCCGAGGAGCGCGCGCGGCGCGAACGGGCCCGCGAAACCGGCGGCGGCGTCGTCCACTACGGCGTGGACGCGGGCTTCTCGGTCGCCGCGTTCTCGCTCTCGGGCAAGCTCTACACGCTGGACCTCGCGTCGGGTGAGGTGACGCTGCGCGTCGACGGCGCGGTGATCGACCCGCGGCCGGACCCGACCGGCACGCACGTCGCCTACGTGCAGAACCGGCGGCTGCACGTGATGGAGCTGGCGACCGGCGACGACCGCGTGCTCGTCGAGGAGGAGGGCGAGGACATCGCCTGGGGCCTCGCCGAGTTCATCGCCGCCGAGGAGATGGACCGCACCCGCGGCTACTGGTGGGCCCCCGACGGCCGCAGCGTCCTGGCCGAGCGGTCCGACCGCGGCCCGGTCCCGCGCTGGACCATCGCCGACCCCGCCAACCCGCAGAACCCGGCCAACGTCGTCGCCTACCCGGCCGCGGGCACCACGAACGCGCTCGTTTCCCTGGCGGTGCTCGGCCTGGACGGCTCCCGCGTGGACGTCTCGCCCGGCGAGTGGGAGTACCTGGCGTCGGTGCACTGGTCCGCCGGGGGTCCGCCGCTGCTGGCCGTGCAGCCGCGGGACCAGAAGCGGATGGACGTCCTTTCTTTGGATGTCACCGACGGCTCGACGTCGGTCGTGCACACCGCCTCCGACCAGCACTGGATCGACATCGTCGGCGGCGTCCCGGCGTGGACGCCCGACGGCAGGCTGGTCACCGAGGGCATGGTCGACGGCGACCACCGGCTGTTCGTCGGCGGCGAAGCCGTCACCCCGGCCGGGCTGCAGCTGCGGGCCGTGCTCGACGTCGGCGCCGAGATCCTCTTCAGCGCCTCCGAGGACGACCCGACGCAGATCCACGTCTTCCGGACCGAAGGTGCGTCGATCCGTCGCCTGTCCACTGTGGACGGCGTGCACGTCGGCGCCGGGTCCGCCGCGGTCACCGTGCTTTCTTCGTGGAGCCTCGAGTACAGCGGCCCGCGCGTAGCGGTGCTGCGGGACGGCTCGCCGGTGGCGTCGATCGAGGCGTCCACTGTGGACCCGGACGTCGTGCCGAACGTGACCTGGCTGACGCTGGGGGAGCGGGGCCTGCGCGCGGCGCTGCTGCTGCCGCGGGGGTACGAGCCGAGCGAAGGCAAGCTGCCGGTGCTGCTCGACCCGTACGGCGGGCCGCACGCCCAGCGCGTGCTGCAGAGCCGCAACGCGTACCTGACGTCGCAGTGGCTGGCCGACCAGGGCTTCGCGGTGCTCGTCGCGGACGGCCGCGGCACGCCCGGCCGCGGCGCGGCGTGGGAGCGCGAGATCGCCGGGCGCCTCGCCGACGTCACGCTGCAGGACCAGGTGGACGCACTGCAGGCGGCGGCAGTTTCCTTCCCCGAGCTGGACACCGAGCGCGTCGCGATCCGCGGCTGGTCGTACGGCGGTTACCTGTCGGCGCTGGCGGTGCTGCGGCGTCCGGACGTCTTCCACGCGGCGGTCGCGGGCGCGCCGGTCACCGACTGGTCGTTGTACGACACGCACTACACCGAGCGGTACCTCGGCAAACCGCAGGACGAACCGGAGAGCTACGCGCACAACTCGCTGATCGAGAGCGCGGGCGAGCTGAGCCGCGCCCTGCTGATCGTGCACGGGCTGGCGGACGACAACGTGTTCGTCGCGCACGCGCTGCGGCTGTCGTCGGCGTTGCTGGCGAAGGGCCGTGCGCACGTCTTCCTGCCGCTGGCCGGCGCCACCCACATGACGCCGCAGGCCGAAGAGGTCGCGGAGAACCTGATGCGCACGCAGGTGGACTGGCTGCTGCGCGAGCTTTCCGCTGTCGACAAGGAGAATGCATGAGCCGCTGGGGCCTCACGATCCCGCTGACCGGGGTGCCGCTGGTGGCGCACCGCGAGCTGGTCGAACAGCTGCCGGACCTGGGCTATACGGACGCGTGGACGGCGGAGACGGCGGGCACGGACGCGTTCACGCCGCTGGTGCTGGCGTCGCAGTGGGCACCGCAGCTGCGGCTGGGCACGGCGATCGTCCCGGTGTACACGCGCGGACCGGGCCTGCTGGCGATGCAGGCGGCGACGGTGGCCGAGCTGGCGCCCGGCCGGTTCGTCCTCGGCATCGGCGCGTCGTCCCCGGTGATCGTCTCCAGCTGGAACGCGGCTCCGTTTGAAGAGCCTTTCGCGCGTTCTCGCGACACGCTGCGCTTCCTGCGGTCGGCGCTGGCGGGGGAGAAGGTCAGCGAGAAGTACGAGACGTTCGCGGTCTCGAAGTTCCGGCTGGAGCGCCCGGCCGACCCACCGCCGTCGATCATGCTGGCGGCTCTGCGCCCGGGGATGCTTCGCCTGGCCGCGCGGGAAGCGGACGGCGCGATCACGAACTGGCTGGCGGCTTCGGACGTGCCTCGCGTGCGTGCTGTCGTCGGTCCCGACGTCGAGCTGGCGGCGCGGATCTTCGTGTGCCCGACCGAAGACGCGGAGGCGGCGCGAGGTCTGGGCCGGATGCTGATCTCGAGCTACCTGACGGTTCCGGTGTACGCGGCGTTCCACGAATGGCTTGGTCGCGGGGAGGCACTGGCGCCGATGCACGAGGCGTGGGCGGCGGGTGACCGGCAGAAGGCGAACCAGGTGATCCCGGACTCCGTCGTGGACGAACTGGTGATCCACGGCAGCGTCGAGTCGTGCCGGGAGCAAGTGCAGTCCTATGTGGACAACGGCTTGACGACACCGATCATCGCTCTGCTGCCGACCGGCGACGACCCGTTCGAGCAGGTCCGCGGCCTGGCGCCGCGCTGACCGGGGTTCTCACGTGAAGGTGACGGTGGCCAGCGCGAGCCCGATGGCGCCCGCGGCCAGGCCCGCGGCCACCGTCACCACCACGTTCAGCACCGCGTACAGCCGCGTCTTCTCCAGGAACAGCCGCACGGTTTCGTAGCCGAACGTCGAGAACGTCGTCAGGCCGCCGCAGAAGCCCACCGCCACCAGCGCGCGCACCGACGACGGCTCCGCGCCGTGCAGGAGCCGGCCGCTCAGGAAGCCCAAGATGAACGAGCCCGCGATGTTCACCGTCAGGGTCCCGAACGGGAACGGCGAGTCACGCCACCGCTGCACCCGCCGGTCGGTCAGGTAGCGCAGGATCGACCCCACCGCCCCGCCGAGGGCCACGAGGACCGGCGTCACTCCGCCCGCCCCCCGTGCCGGACCACCTCGACCTGGTCGAGCGTCACCAGGCCCTCGCCGATCAGCTCGTCCAGCCGGGGCAGGAACGCCCGCAGCTTCGCCTCTTCGTCGATGATCACGATCACCAGCGGCAGGTCCTCCGACAGCGACAGGATCCGCGTCGTGTGGATCAGCGAGGACGCGCCGTAGCCTTCGACGCCGCGAAGCACCGAAGCGCCCGCGAGCCCGGCGTCGCGCGCCCGGCGGACGATCTCGTGGTAAAGCGGCTTGTGGTGCCAGTGGTCGTCTTCGCCGATGTAGATCGTCAGGCGAGTTTGCAGTCCTTCCATCAGCGTCCCTTCCGCACCGCGCGGGTCGCCGTCAGGCCGGCCGTCACCGCGGTCAGGCACAGCACCACCGACGCCAGCGTGTAGGCCAGCGAAACCAGTATCCGCCCGGTCGTCGCCGCGTCGAGGGTGTCGGTCACGAACGTGGAGAACGTCGTGAAGCCGCCGAGGATCCCGACGCCGAGGAACGGCCGGAGGAGGTGGTGCGGCCGGGCCGTCGTCGTCAGGATCGCCATCAGGACGCCGATGAGGAGGCAGCCGATGACGTTGGTGAGCAGCGTCGCGACGGCGAACTCCCCGCGCGCGTGCGGGATCGCCACCGAAAGGCCGTACCGGGCGAGGCTGCCCAGCGCGCCGCCCGCGCCGACCGCGAGCAGGACGTCCCACCTGGGCACGCTGATCACCTCCTCGCGGTGAACCTACTCCCGATGGCCGACGCGTTCCCGCCACCCGGTCGAGCATGCTGGACCAGGCCGGATGACAGGCAGCCGCCGGTCGCCGTACTGTTGCGCAGGGTAGGCAACCCTAAGGAAGGCGGGTACATGCGGGGAGACGGGCTGGCCGGCGGCGAGGGCGGCGCGGACAGGCTCGGCGAGCTGATCCCGGCGGCCCTGCGCGGGATGGCGGCCGGAATCGCCGAGCGACGCGGCCCGGTTCCGGCGGGCGGACCGGCGGCGGTGGCCGCGGCACTGGTGGCGGAGCGTGGCGACCCGGTCCCGGCGGCCGTGGCCGTCGAGCGCGGCGGGTTCCACGCGGCCGCCGCTGCGATGCGGGGCACCGAATCCACGCCGGTTTCGGCCGCCCGCCGCACTCAGCTGCCCCGCCGCGGGATCGGCGCCGAAGCCGCCCTGGAAGGGCTGAGCCGGCTCCTGGCCGCGGGCTCAGCCGACCCCGCCGACCCGGCCTGCGCCGCCCACCTGCACTGCCCGCCGCTCGCGGTGGCCGTCGCCGCGGATGTCGTCGCGAGTGCGCTCAACCCCTCGATGGACTCCTGGGACCAGGCCCCCGTCGCCAGCGAGCTCGAGCGCGAGTTCACCGCCGGAATCGCCCGATTGTGTTACCCCGAGGCGGAAACCCCCGACGCCGTGGTGACCACCGGCGGGACCGAGTCCAACCTCCTCGGCCTGCTCCTGGCCCGCGAACGCGACCCCGGGGTCCAGCCCGTCTGCGGCGCCAACGCCCACCACAGCGTCGCCCGCGCCGCCTGGCTGCTCGGCCTGCCCGCGCCCGTCGTCGTCCCCTGCGAGGGCGACCGACTGCTCCCGGGCGCCCTCGCCGAAGTCGTCACCGCGCGGAGTGTCGTCGTCGCGACCGCGGGGACCACCAACACCGGCACCCTCGACCCGCTGCCCGAAATCGCCGGGATCTGCCGCCAAAACGGGGCCCGGCTGCACGTCGACGCCGCCTACGGCGGGATGGCGCTGTGCAGTGACGCCCTGAAAAGCAAGCTCGCCGGGCTCGAACTCGCCGATTCCGTCGCCCTCGACCTGCACAAGTTCGGCTGGCAGCCGGTCGCGGCCGGGCTCTTCGCCGCCCGCGAGGCCGCCGACCTCGGCGCGCTGACCGTCCGCGCCGAGTACCTCAACGCCGACGACGACACCGAAGCCGGCCTGCCGGACCTGCTCGGCCGCTCGATCCGGACGTCGCGGCGGCCGGACGCCTTCCGGATGGCCGTCACCGTGCACGCGCTGGGCACCGACGGCCTCGGCGCGCTCGTCGAGCGCTGCTGCACCACCGCGACGGAGGTCGCGAAGCGCGTCGAGGAGCATCCCGGCCTCCGGCTCTGGGGCGCGCCGGAGCTGTCCACTGTGGTGCTGCGCCCGGTCGTGGCCGACGAAACCGGCGACGACGAGCTCGTCGCCCGCGTGCGCCGCGCGCTGCTCGAGGCGGGCACCGCGGTGATCGGCCGCGCCGCGCTCCCGACCGGCCCCGGTGGCGCGAACCAGCTGTGGCTCAAGCTGACCCTGCTGCACCCGGAAACCACCGGCGACGACTACGGCCCGCTGCTCGACCGGATCGCCGCCACGGCCGGCGCCGAGCTCGTCGCCGGCCGGGAAAGCCCGGTCGCTTCGTGAGGCGCCACCACCTGGCCGGTGTCGGGATCGGGCCGTTCAACCTCTCGCTCGCGGCGCTCGCCGCCCCGGTCGACGGGCTCGACGCGGTGTTCTTCGACGCCCGCCCGGAGTTCCGGTGGCACCCCGGCCTGCTGGTCGAGGGCGCGACGCTGCAGGTGCCGTTCCTGGCCGACCTGGTGACGCTCGCCGACCCGACGAACCCGTTCTCCTTCCTCAACTACCTGCGCGACCGCGGCCGCCTGCTGCCGTTCTACTTCGCCGAGCGGTTCCACCCGCTGCGCGCCGAATACGACGACTACGGCCGGTGGGCCGCGGCCCGGCTGCCGTCGTGTCACTTCGGGCACGAAGTGACCGGCCTCCGCTGGGCCGGCGACGCCTTCGAACTGACGATCGCCGGGCAGGAACCGGTGCTCGCAGACAACGTCGTGCTCGGCGTCGGTTCGGTGCCGTCGGTGCCGGAACCCCTGCGCGACCTGGTCGCGGATCCCGGCGTCCTGGCCCTGCACTCGGCCGATTACCTGGCGCATCGGGAGGAACTCCTCGCCGCCGAGAGCGTCACGGTCGTCGGGTCCGGTCAGTCCGGGGCCGAAGTCGTGCTCGACCTGCTGCGCTCACGGTCCACTATGGACGGATTGCGCTGGCTGGCGCGGACGCCGGCGTTCGCGCCGATGGAGTACTCGAAGCTCGGGCTGGAGCAGTTCACCCCGGACTACACGGCGTACTTCCACGGCCTGCCCGAAGCCGTCCGCGACCGGCTGCTGCCCGCGCAATGGCAGCTGTACAAGGGAATCGACGCCGAGACGATCGGCGCGATCCACGACGAACTCTACCGCCGCAGCATCATCGGCCCGCCGGGTGCGGTGCTGACCCCCGGCGTCGAAGTCGTCTCGGCGTCTACGGTGGACGGACAGATCGAACTCGGCGTCCGGCACGCGCAGCAGGGCCGCGGCGGCACCCTGCGCACGGCCGCCGTCGTCGCGGCCACCGGCTACACCGAGACGCCGACCCGGTCGCTGCTGGCCGGGCTCGGCGACGCCGTCCACCGCGACCGGCAGGGCCGGCTCGAAGTCGGCGCCGGCTACCGCGTCGCGCTCGACGTGCCGGGGCCGCTGTTCGTGCAGAACGCCGAACGGCACACCCACGGGCCCGGCGCCCCGGACCTCGGCCTCGGCGCCTGGCGCGCGGCCGTCATCCTCAACGCGGTGTGCGGCAAGACCGTGCACGAGCTGCCCGACCGCACCGCCTTCACGACGTTCGGCCTGGAGGAGAAGTGACCCTCGACGACGCGGCCGCCTGGCGCGCGGCCGGTGCCCTGATCACGCACAAGATGCTCGGCGAACTGTCCTATGAGCACATGCTGGAGCCGGTCGACGGCGACGACGCGTACCGGCTGGAGCTACCCGGCGCCACCTACACGTTCCGGGCCCGGCGCGGCGCGTTCGACGCCTGGACGGTCGAGCCGGGCAGCGCGCGCCGGTCCGGCGAACCGGTCACCGACCCACGCACCCTCGTCGTGGACGCCCGCGAAGTCCTGGGGCTGAGCGGGCTGCGGCTGGCCGACGTGCTCGCCGAGCTGACCTCGACGGTCGCCAACGAGGCCGCCCGGCTGCGGCGCGCGCCGACCGCCACGGAACTGTCCACGATGGACTACAACGTGGCCGACGGGCACCTGACCGGTCATCCGCGGCTGGTGCTCAACAAGGGCCGCGTCGGGTTTTCCGCGGCCGACCGGGCCCGGTACGCGCCCGAGGCAGGCGAGGACATCCGGCTGCGCTGGTTCGCCGTCCACCCGGACCACGCCGAGTTCCGCTGCGTCGACGAGCTGAGCCGGGACGCGCTGCTGGCCGCCGAACTCGGCGAACTGCGGGAAGAGTTCGCCGCGAAGGCACCCGAGGACTACGTGTGGGTGCCCGTGCACCCGTGGCAGGCCGACGAAGTCCTCGGCACGCTCTACGCCGCCGAACTCGCCACCGGTGTCGTGATCGACCTCGGGGAGAGCGCCGACGGCTACCGGCCGCACCAGACGGTCCGGACCCTGGCGAACGTGAGCACGCCCGGCCGCCACGACGTCAAGACCGCCGTGTCGGTGCGGAACACGCTCGTCTACCGCGGGCTCAACTCCGCGGCCACGCTCGCCGGGCCGTCGGTGACGACCTGGCTGCGCCGGATCGGCGCGGCCGACCCGCTGCTGACCGAGAAGTACCGGTTCGGGCTGCTCGGCGAAGTCGCGAGCGTGTCGGTGAAGCACCCGCTGTTCGGGCACCTCGAGGAACTGCCGTACCGGTTCCACGAAACCCTGGGCGCGCTGTGGCGGGAGCCCATTCAGCTCGCGGAGGAGGAGCGCGCGATTTCGTTCGCCGCGCTGCCCTACCGCGGGCCGGACGGCGTCTCGATGCTGTCGCACCTGATCGGCGGCGGGGACGCGACAGCGTGGCTGACGCGCCTTTTCGACCTGGTGCTGACGCCGTTGCTGCAGTGGCTCCTGCGCCACGGCGTCGGGTTCTGCCCGCACGGCCAGAACCTGGTCCTCGTCGTCGACGCCGCCGGGTTCCCGCGGCGGGTGCTGATCAAGGACTTCGCCCAGGGCGTCGACCTGCTCGACGAGCAGGTCGAAAGCTACGAGAGCCTCCCGCCCGAAGCCGCGGCGGACATGCTGCGCTGGCCGGCGCACCTGCTGGCCCAGTCGCTGTTCAGCTCGGTGTTCTCCGGCCAGTTCCGGTTCTGGGCCGAAGTCCTGCTCGACGAGCTCGGCCTGCCGCGGGCGGCGTTCTGGGCGCCGGTCCGGGAGATCGTCGGCCGCTACCGCGACGAGAACCCGGACGTGGCCGCGCGCTTCGACGCGTGCCGCCTGTTCGCCCCCGACGTCGAGCGCGTGACGCTCAACCGGGAGCACTTCGCCGGCCAGGGCTTCGACAAGGTGGAGCGCGACGACGAGTTCGACGTCCGCTGGGGCCGGGTGCCGAACCCGCTGCACGCCCCGGACCCGGATGGCGCCTGGTGACGGCGTTCGCGCGGCCGGCCGGGCCGCGCTCGCTGTCCGCCCGGCGCGCGGCGGCTTCCGCGGGATCGGCCGTGCTGCGCGGAATCCTGGACGAAGACGGTACCCGGCTGCTCCTGCTGGTGCCCGACCCGCACGCCCGGTTCGCCGGTGTCGAACTGGCCGCGCCGTTCGCCGCTTCGGTGCTCGACGACGGCTACGGCGTCTGCAGCTACGTCTTCGCGTGGACGCCTTCGCGTGACCCGCTCAAGGCGTCCGGCGTGCTCGGCGGCTACCTCGAAGGCTTCGGCGACCTGCGGATGCGGCCCGACGCGGCGAGCGCGATCCCGCTGGGGGAGCGGACGTGGGCGGTGGTGTGCGACGCCGAATGGCCGTCCGGGACCGTCGCGGAGCTCGCGCCGCGCGAGGTGCTGCGCGGGCAGCTGGCGGCGCTGGAAGGCCTCGGGCTGGTGCCGTCGGTGGGCATCGAGCACGAGGTCGTGTTCCGCGACCCCGGCGGCGCGCCGCTCACCGCGCACGGCGTCGACTACGCGGTGGGCGGAACCGAACGCCTGGCGCCGCTGCTGCGCGAGCTGCGGACGGCGCTGGACGACGCGGGGCTGGGCGTCGAGTCGGCGCGCGCCGAATGCCACCCGGGGCAGTACGAGATCGTGCTGCGCCACCGGGACGCACTGGCCGCGTGCGATGACGTCCTGCTGCAGCAGCTGATCGTGCGGCGGGTCGCCGCGCGCCACGGCGTCACCGCCGACTACCTGGCCGCGCCGGAGCCGGGGCAGGGCAACTCCGGGCATGTGCACCTGTCACTGTCCGCAATGGACGGTTCGGAACCCGATCTGCTGGGCGGGTTCCTGGCCGGAGTGCTGCGGGACGCGCGGGCGCTGACGGCGATCTGGGCCCCGACGTGGAACGGCTACGTCCGGCTGCGGACCGCGCCGTTCTCGCCCCGCGAGGTCCGCTGGGGCCACGACGACCGGACGGCGTCGGTGCGGGTGGCCGGGCCGTCGTCGAGCCCCCGCCTGGAGTTCCGCTTCGCGGGCGCCGACGCCCAGCCCCACCTGGTCGTCGCCGCCCTGCTGGCGGCCGGGCGGTTCGGCCTGGAGGAGGCGCTCGCCCCGCCGGACGCGGGGGTCACGGTGGGTTCGCTGGCGACGTCGCCGTGGGAGGCGCTGCCGCTGCTGGACCGGGCGGGCGAGCTGCTGGGCAGCGCTGTTGCGGCGCAGCTGGCGGCACTGCTGACCGAAGAGATCGAGTCCGGCCTGGACACGGTCACGGACTGGCAGCGCCACCGCGGCGCCCTCCGCTCCTGAACCGCAAGTCCGTGAATGGCACATTGAGGGACGTAGAGTCCCTCAATGTGCCATTCACGGACTTGGGCTAGGCCGGGCGGATGTTCTGGTTGACGTGGAAGATGTTCTCCGGGTCGTACCGGCGTTTGACGGCTGCCAGGCGCTCGTAGTTGCCTCGGTAGGAAGCCCGGACGCGGTCCTGGCCCTCCTCCATCATGAAGTTGACGTACGCTCCGCCCGCCGACGTCGGGTGCAGTTCCTCCCAGTAGTCCCGTGTCCACTGTGAGATGGCGTCCGCGTTCTCCGGCGAAGGATCGACTCCGACGATCACGCCCGACCAGCCGCCCGAGCGGTGCGGGAACGCCGTCGCGTCCGGTGCCACCCGGCTCGCGGCGCCGTCGATCGGGTACAGGTGCATCGACGAATGCATCGTCGGCAACGCCTCGCCGTGCTTGAGGTGGATGTCGATCGCCGCGTCGGAGATCTCGTGGAACACGTCCGCGCGCCAGTACCACTGCAGCCCGGCGGGGTACAGCGCGTCGAACGCGCCCTGCAGTGCCGTGTACGGCATCTCTTGCAGCCCCACCAGCAGTGGTGAGCCGAAGCCGCGGACCGGCGCCAGGACCTCGTCCGCCTTGGCGTGCGCGCCGGTGTAGCACCAGACGATGCCGCACGCCTTGCGGCCCCACAGCTCTTCCGGGAACGGCGGCGCGGGTGGCACGGTCAGCAGGCCGAACCAGCCGTTCAGCTCCTCCGGCAGCGACGGCAGCAGCTCCCGGTACCAGCGCAGCACGTCCGGCGTGCCGGCCAGGTCGTAGAGCACCGGTCCGGCGATCACCGAGCCGTGCTCGCCGACGTCGTGGCAGCGGAACGTGAACGACGTGACGACGCCGAAGTTGCCGCCGCCGCCGCGCAGCGCCCAGAACAGGTCGGGGTGCGAAGACTCCGAAGCCTGCACGAACGAGCCGTCCGCGAGGACGACGTCCGCGCCGAGCAGGTTGTCGACGGTCAGGCCGAAGCGGCGGGCCAGGTAGCCGATGCCGCCGCCGAGGGTCAGGCCCGCGACGCCCGTCGAAGCGACGATGCCCGACGGCGTCGCCATGCCGAACGCGACCGTCGCGTGGTCGACGTCGCCCCAGGTGCAGCCGGCGTCGGCGCGGACGGTGTGGTGCACCGGGTCGACCGTCGTGCTGCGCAGCCCGGACAGGTCGATGACCAGCGCGCCGTCGGCGACGCCGAGGCCGCCCGCGTTGTGGCCGCCGCCGCGCACGGCGAGGTCGAGGCCCTGTTCGCGGCCGTAGCGGACGCAGGCGACGACGTCGGCGGCGTCGCGGCAGTAGGCGATCGCCGCCGGCCGCTTGTCGATCATGGCGTTGTAGACGGCGCGGGCTTCGTCGTAGCCCGGGTCCGCCGGCGTGACGAGGGTGCCGCGCAGGGTGGCGGCCAAAGGTTCGTGCGGCAACGCGGTGGTGGTCATGGGTGGGCCCCTCTCGGATTTTCCGGTTCGAGGCGAACGTAGGCACCGGGCGTTCGCGAAGCGTTCGGTCCGTTCAGGACGGTTCGGAGACGGCCAGATCCGCCTCGCAGCGCCGCAGCAGGGCGACGCTGCCCTGGGCGCGGGCCAGCTCCGCGGCGGCCAGCAGGCGGGGGCCCGGGTCGGCGTCGTGCGCGGCCCGCAGCCGCAGCACCTCCGGCAGCCACCAGCGGTCGTCGCGGGCCTCCCCGGCGGCGAGCGCCGCGTCGAGCGTCGCGCGGGCCGCGCCGGGTGCCGACAGCTCGGCCACCAGCGTCAGCCAGTACGGCATCCGGGCGAACGCTCCCTCGGCCTTGAGGTGCGCGACGCCCGCCTGGGTGGCGGCCAGTCCCGCCGCGCCGCCGCGTGCCCAGCCGCCCAGCACCAGCGCCCACTCCCGGTAGTAGGCGAACCCGTACCGGTCGCACAGGCCGCGCAGCTCCGCCACGGTCGCCGACAGCGCCGCCCGGTCGCGGCGCAGCTGGTGGGTGATCCCGGCGTAGGCCAGCGCGATGGTCAGGCTGTACGGGTGCCCGGCCGCGCGAGCCCGCTCGACGGCTTCGGCGCTGCTCGCCACGGCCGCGTCGTCGTGGCCGAGCAGCCAGTGCGCGTGGGCCGCCCAGGCCGGCCCGTGGATGTCGGGCCGGGTGCCGATCGGCCAGGTCGACGCGCCCCGCGTGCGCTCGGCCCCCAGCTCGAAGTGCCGCAGCCCCTCGGCCGGGCGGCCCAGGCTCACCGACGAGCCCGCGACGATGAAGTGCGCCGAGCCGCTCAGCGCCGGGCTCGTCCCGGGGGCGAGCAGCGAGAGCGCGCGTTCGGCCGACTCGTGCGCCTGCGCGGTCCGGCCCCGGACGAACTGGGACGACCACAGCTCCAGCAGCGCGGTCAGCGCGGAATCCTGGCTGTCCAGCGATTCCGCGAGTGCGAGCGACTGCTCCAGGGTGCGGTGCAGCTCGGGGGAGGCGTAGCCCTGGTGGGCGTTGAGCGGCCCGGCGAGCGCTTCGAGGACGGCGAGCTCGGCGCGGTCGCGGTTGCCGCTCGGCGGCCGGGTGCGCACGAGCGCGAGCGCTTCCTTCAGCAGCCGGATCGCTTCGGCGTGGGCGAACGTCCGCGTGGCGACGGCTGCGGCCCGCCGGTAGTGCTCGACCGCGCGGTCCGGGCGGCCGCCGCGGGCGTACTGCTCGGCCAGCTGCGCGGCCACGGCGTCGGGGTCGCCGGCGTGCAGCAGCTCGATGCCCTGCGCCAGCCGCCGGTGCAGCAGCCACCGGCGCGGCGGGCTGACCTGCTGGTAGGCGGCGTCGCGCAGCAGGTCGTGGGTGAAGTCGTAGCCGCCGCCGACCTCGCGCAGGATCCGGCGCCGCCACAGCTCGTCGACCGCGTCGACGACGGTGTCCGCGTCGAGGTCGCTGGCTTCGGCGAGCAGTTCCAGGGTGAAGTCCCGGCCGGCCGCGGCGGCGAGCCCGGCGACCTCGCGGGCCGCCGGGCCGGGCTGTTCGAGCCGGGCCCGCAGCACTCCGGTCAGCCGGCCGGCCGGTGGGGAAGCGCTGGTGCGCAGGGCTTCCACGACGTACAGCGGGAACCCGCCGGTGGCCGCGTGCAGCAGCGTCCGGTCCGGTTCGGACAGCGGGCGGCCGGCGACCGCTTCGCCGAGCTGAGCCGTGCCGTCGGCGTCGAAGGGACGCAGGGGGAGTTCGGTCAGCTTGCCGTCCTCGCGCAGCTGGGTGATCCAGGCGCCGGCGCCGGCCTCGCCTTCGCGGAGGGTCACGGCGACCAGCAGGGGCGCGTCCGGCGCGAGACCGAGGCAGAAAGTGACGAACGCGCTCGTTTCTTCGTCACACCACTGCGCGTTGTCGAGGACGAGCAGGACAGGGCGTTCGCCGGCGGTGAGTGCGCGGGCCAGCCCTTCGAAGAACCGCAGGCGCTGCCACGCGTCGACCATCGGGTGCCCGCCCGCGACCGGCCGCGCGGCCGGCAGCAGCCGGTCGACTTCGGCGCGCCACACCGGGTCCAGGGCGGCCGCGGCCCGCTGGACGGCCGGGGTGCGCAGCCACTCGGCCACCGGCGCCAGCGGGAGCTGCCCGGCCGAGCCGAAGCAGCGGCCGGTGGCCACCACGGCGCCTTCCGCGCGAGCCAGCCCGGCGAACTCGGTGACCAGCCGCGTCTTGCCGACCCCGGCGTCCCCGCGGACGAGGACGACGCCGGCGTGGCCCGCCGCGGCCGCGCGCCACGCTTCGCCGAGCCGCGCCAGTTCGGCGGCCCGGCCGACGAGCCCGGGCGCCGCCGCCCGCCCGACCTCGGGGCCGGGCCGGGCGAGCAGCCGCTGCAGTGCCGCGCGCGTCGGCTCCGCGGGCACGACCCCGAGCTCGCGTTCGAGGACCGACGCGCACCGGTGGTACGTGCTCATCGCGCCCGCCCGGTCCCCGGCGTCGGCCTGCAGCCGCATCAGCGTCCGGTAGCCGGTTTCCTCCAGCGGGCGCAGCCGGATCCGGCGGCGCGCGGCGGCGAGCGCGGCGGCGCTGTCGCCCGACGGCGTCCGGCAGATCAGGTCGCACAGTTCGACGCACTGGCGGTCGAGCTCGGCGCGGGCCGCCAGGACCCAGTCGTCGGCCAGGCCCGGCAGCAGCTCGCCGCGGTAGGCGGCCAGCGCGGCGTGGGCGTGGGTGAGCACGCCCCGCGCGTCCCCGGTGGCCAGCGCGGCCCGGCGGGCGGCGTCGAACTCCCGCACGTCCACCCGGCTCGACGGCGTGTCGCGCCAGCACAGGTCGCGCCCGGTGACGGCCAGCGACGGCTGCTCGCCCAGCACGTGGCGCAGCTGGTGGAGTTCGCGGCGCAGGTTGGTCAGCGCCTGCGCGTCGGTGGAATCGGGCCAGAACAGCCCGGCGATGAGGCGGCGGGGCTGCGCCAGGCCGGCGTGCACGACGAGGTAGGCCACCAGCGCGACCGACCGCGGCGACCGCGTCAGCACGGCGCCGGTCGCGTCGTCGGCGATCACCTGCTCGCCCAGCAGCGAAACCCGCAGCACCCGGTCACGCTAGCCCCGTGACGGGTTCGCGCGCGGATCTTCACCGGTGAGGGGTTGCGCCGGGGCCGCCGGGTGCGCAGGCTCGACGTCGTGAGCGAGCACGAGTACGACCTCATCGTCATCGGTTCGGGCCCCGGCGGACAGAAGGCCGCGATCGCCGCGGCGAAGCTCGGCAAGCGGGTGGCGGTCGTCGACCGGCACGACATGGTCGGCGGGGTGTGCGTCAACACCGGCACGATCCCGTCCAAGACACTGCGCGAAGCAGTGCTTTACCTGACCGGCATGAACCAGCGCGAGCTGTACGGCGCGAGCTACCGCGTCAAGCAGGACATCACCATCGCCGACCTGCTGGCGCGCACCCAGCACGTGGTCGGGCGCGAGGTCCAGGTCGTGCGCGCGCAGCTGCTGCGCAACCACGTCGACCTGATCGCCGGCACCGGCTCGTTCGCCGACCCGCACACCGTCGTCATCGAGGGCCGCCACCGCGGCGACCGGCGGACGCTGTCCGCGGACTTCGTCGTGATCGCCACCGGGACCCGGCCCGCGCGGCCGAAGCAGGTCGACTTCGACGCCGCGCGCGTGCTCGACTCCGACGAGATCCTGCGGCTCGAGCAGATCCCGTCGACGCTGGTCGTGGTCGGCGCCGGGGTGATCGGGATCGAGTACGCGTCGATGTTCGCCGCGCTCGGCTCGCGGGTCACCGTCGTCGAGCAGCGCGACAACATGCTGGACTTCTGCGACCCCGAGATCGTCGAGTCGCTCAAGTTCCAGCTGCGCGACCTCGGCGTCACGTTCCGCTTCGGGGAGAAGGTCGCCGACGTCGCGGTGTCCGACGACGCGACCATCACGACCCTGGTCAGCGGCAAGCGCATCCCGGCCGACGGCGTCATGTACTCGGCGGGCCGCCAGGGCATGACCGGCGACCTCGCCCTGGAGCTGGCGGGCCTGGCGGCGGACGAGCGCGGCAGGCTCGTCGTCGACGAGCACTACCGCACCGAGGTGCCGCACATCTACGCGGTCGGCGACGTGATCGGCTTCCCGGCCCTGGCGGCGACGTCGATGGACCAGGGCAGGCTCGCGGCGTACCACGCGTTCGGCGAGCCGGCGAACGGGCTGGGCGCGCTGCAGCCGATCGGCATCTACACGATCCCGGAGATCTCCTACGTCGGCGCGACGGAGGCCCAGCTGACGTCGTCGTCGGTGCCGTACGAGGTCGGCATCGCCCGCTACCGGGAGCTGGCGCGCGGCCAGATCACCGGCGACAGCTACGGCATGCTCAAGCTGCTGGTGTCCACGGCGGACCGGAAACTGCTGGGCGTGCACGTGTTCGGCACGGGCGCGACCGACCTGGTCCACATCGGACAGGCGGTGATGGGCTGCGGCGGCACGGTCGACTACCTCGTCGACGCGGTGTTCAACTACCCGACCCTGTCGGAGGCGTACAAGGTCGCGGCCCTGGACGCGACCAACAAGATCCGCGCACTGGACCGCTTCTCCTGAGCCGCCTCAGGAGTCACACCGGCACCACGTGATCCGCTTGCCCCGAACCGGTTTGACACTCGCTTAGAACATATGTTCGACTGGCGCCGTGCGATGGGATCGGCAGCGAGCAGGGGAGGGTGAGCCGGCACTGCCCGGGCTGGAGGGCCTGGTGCGGTCGGTGCGGTCACCGGAATTCGACGGCGTCACCTTTCACGAGGTGCACGCCCGGTCGGTGCTGAACAAGGTGCCCGCGGGGTCCGGGGTGCCGTTCGGCTGGACCGTCAACCCCTACCGCGGCTGCTCCCACGCCTGCACGTACTGCCTCGAAGGCGGCACCCGGATCCTGCTCGCGGACGGCCGCACGAAGGCGCTGGCCGAGCTGAAGGTCGGCGAAGAGATCTACGGTACCCGCGGCCACGGCGCGTCCCGGCGGCTGGTGCCCACCCGGGTCCTCGCCCACTGGACGACCCTGCGCGACGCCTACCGCGTCACCCTGGAAGACGGCACCCGGCTCGTCGCCGGCGGCGACCACCGGTTCCTCACGGCCAAGGGCTGGAAGCACGTCACCGGCAGCAAGTTCGGCGCCGCGCAGCGGCCGCACCTGGAACCCGGCACCGAGCTGATCGGCGTCGGCCGGTTCGAGCCGACACCGGACGAGACGCTCGGGTACCGGGCGGGCTACCTGTGCGGGATGCTGCGCTCCGGCGGGTTCGCGGCCGAGACCGACGCCGCGGCACGCGCGCTCGGGTACCTGCCGGACTTCGGCGCGTCGGTCGCGTTCCTCCAGGTCCCCGCCGAACCGGACGCGCACTGGCAGCGCGGGTTCCTGGCCGGCGTCTTCGACCTCGCGGGCGGCTACGGCCGCGGGCAGCTCGCCGTGGCGCACGACGAGCCCGAGATCGCCGACGCGTTCGTCGCCGCGCTCGCCCGCTTCGGCTTCGCCCACCAGCTCGACGAGGTCCCGAAGTTCCCGACCCGCCAGGAGATCCGGCTGCTCGGCGGCGTCGGCGAGGTGCTGCGGTTCCTGCACGTGAGCAACCCCGCGGTGGGCTGGAAGCGGTCCCTCGACGGCGCGGTGATCGGCGCGAGCCGCCGTCGCGTGGCGGCGATCGAGCCGCTCGGCCTGCAGCTGCCGCTGTACGACATCACCACCGGCACCGGCGACTTCGTGGCCGACGGCATGGTGTCCCACAACTGCTTCGCCCGGAACACCCACACCTACCTCGACTTCGACGCCGGCCGCGACTTCGACACCCAGGTGGTCGTGAAGATCAACGCCCCGCAGGTGCTGGCGGCGCAGCTGAAGAAGCCGTCGTGGCGGCGCGAGCACGTCGCGATGGGCACCAACACCGATCCGTACCAGCGCGCCGAGGGACGCTACCGGCTGATGCCGGGGATCATCACGGCGCTGGCCCGCTCGGGGACGCCGTTGTCGGTGCTGACGAAGGGCACGGTGCTGGCGCGGGACCTGCCGCTGCTCCAGGACGTCGCCCGCGACGTGCCGGTGAGTCTCGCGGTGTCGATCGCGCTCCTCGACGACGAGCTGCAGCACCGTCTCGAACCCGGGACGCCGAGCCCGCGGGCGCGGCTGGAGCTGGTGCGCAAGGCCCGCGAGGCCGGGTTGCCCTGCTCGGTGCTCGTGGCGCCGGTGCTGCCGTACCTGACCGATTCGCCCGAGGCCCTCGACGCGCTGTTCGCGCGGCTCGCCGACGCCGGCGCGTCGAGCGTCACGGCGTTCGCGCTGCACCTGCGGCCCGGCGCCCGCGAGTGGTTCGGCCGCTGGCTGGCCGGTGCCTACCCGGCGCTCGTCCCGCGGTACCGGGAGCTGTACGCGCGCGGAAGTTACGTCCGGAAGGAGTACCGGGAGCAGCTGGCGGAACGGGTCGGGCCGTTGCTGCGGCGGCACGGCCTGGCACCCCAGGCCGGTTTCGCATCGCGCGGTCCCCAGCTGCCCGCGGCCGAGGCCGCTCCCGTGGAGCAGCTGCGCCTGCTCTGATGGTCCTTTGTGGATCTACCGGGTGACGTACTGGGCCGTTCGGGGCGTTTGGGGCCCGGTGTCTTCGGTTTGCGGCAAAATGTCCGGTCGTGTCGTTGTCGTCTCGCCTCACCGGCGCCTAACGTCGAAGGGATCGATCCCGAAGGGAGCTGGACGTTGACGACCTCGCAGACCGACCGGGTCGCGGCCGCCCGGCTCGCCTGGGCCGCCCTGAAACTGACCCGGGCCGGCCGGCACCCGGTCGGCGTCGACCGGCTCGCCGCGACCGTGGGCGTCGCCCCGGCCGAGGCGCGGCGGCTGGTCGAGCTGATCGGGTTCACCCTGCACCGAGACCTCGTGTCGACCGGCCCGGCGCCCCGCGGCGCCCACCACCGCCTCGAGCCGGCCGAAGGCACCCTCGGCGCGGGCCCGGACGGCACGGTCGACATGTTCCTCCTGGCCATCGCGACCGGCGAGCGCGTCCACGCGGCGGCGATCTGCCCGGTCACCGGGACGCACATCCGCATCGAACTGACGCCGCACGCGATCCTGCTGGCCGACCCGCCGTCGGCGGTGGTCGCGGCGGTCGATCTCGGGTTCGGGCTCGACGGGGCCGACGCGGTGGCCTGCGCGGGCCAGCCGTTCTTCGGCTCCGCCACCGCGGCGGCGAGCTGGCTGGTGGCGCACCCGGGCGGGCGCATCTACCGGATGGCGGCCTACCTGGCCCAGGCCCACCGCCTGGTCGCGGCGCTGGAGATCCGGCCCAAGTACGTCCTCTGACCACCGTGCGGGACGAGCCTGCCGACGTCGTAGGCTGGGTGGTTCGTTAGCCTTCAAGCGGCGAGAACCATCCATGTCGAAGGAGAGCAGTCGCAGTGCTCCGCACTCACCAAGCCGGCACCCTGCGTGCCGGACAGGCCGGACAGACCGTCACCCTCACCGGATGGGTGGCCCGGCGGCGCGATCACGGCGGCGTCATCTTCATCGACCTCCGCGACGCGAGCGGCGTCGCCCAGGTCGTCTTCCGCGAGGGCGAGATGGCCGAGCGCGCGCACGCGCTCCGCTCCGAATTCTGCGTCAAGATCGTCGGCGAGGTCGCGAAGCGCCCCGAGGGCAACGCGAACGCCGAGATCCCCACGGGCGAGATCGAGGTCCTCGCGACCGGGCTCGAAGTGCTGTCCGAGTCCGCGCCGCTGCCGTTCCCGATCGACGACCGGGTCGACGTCGGCGAAGAGGTCCGGCTCAAGCACCGCTACCTCGACCTGCGCCGCAGCGGCCCGGCCGCGGCCATGCGGCTGCGCAGCGAGGTCAGCCGCGCCGCGCGCGAGGTGCTCCACGCGCAGGACTTCGTCGAGATCGAGACCCCGACGATGACCCGTTCGACGCCCGAAGGCGCGCGCGACTTCCTGGTGCCCGCCCGGCTCAAGCCCGGCTCCTGGTACGCGCTGCCGCAGTCGCCGCAGCTGTTCAAGCAGCTGCTCATGGTCGGCGGCATGGAACGGTACTACCAGATCGCCCGCTGCTACCGCGACGAAGACTTCCGCGCCGACCGGCAGCCCGAGTTCACCCAGCTCGACATCGAGATGAGCTTCGTCGAGCAGGACGACGTCATCGCGCTCGGCGAGGACATCGTCTCGGCGCTGTGGAAGCTGATCGGGCACGAGATCCCGCGGCCCATCCCGCGCATCACCTACCACGAGGCGATGGCCAAGTACGGCTCGGACAAGCCGGACCTGCGCTTCGACCTCGAGATCACCGACATGACGGAGTTCTTCGCCGACACGCCGTTCCGCGTGTTCCAGGCGCCGTACGTCGGCGCGGTCGTGATGGCCGGCGGCGCCGACCAGCCGCGCCGCCAGCTCGACGCGTGGCAGGAGTGGGCGAAGCAGCGCGGCGCGCGCGGCCTCGCGTACATCCTCGTCAACCCCGACGGCACCCTCGGCGGCCCGGTCGCCAAGAACCTGTCCGAGACCGAGCGCGAGAACGTCGCCGCCGCGGCGGGCGCCAAGCCGGGCGACTGCATCTTCTTCTCCGCGGGCAAGGCCGCTTCGACGCAGCCGCTGCTCGGCGCCGCGCGCGACGAGATCGGCAAGCGGCTCGGCCTGATCGACGAGAACGCCTGGTCGTTCGTGTGGGTCGTCGACGCGCCGCTGTTCGCGCCGGTCGAGGACATCGGCGACGACGTCGCCGTCGGCTCCGGCAAGTGGACCGCGGTGCACCACGCGTTCACCTCGCCCACCCCGGAGTGGATCGACAAGTTCGAGCAGGACCCGGGCAACGCGCTCGCCTACGCCTACGACATCGTCTGCAACGGCAACGAGATCGGCGGCGGCTCGATCCGTATCCACCGCGGCGACGTCCAGAAGCGCGTCTTCAGCCTGATGGGCCTCGGCGAGGAGGAAGCGCAGGAGAAGTTCGGCTTCCTGCTCGACGCCTTCGCCTTCGGCCCCCCGCCGCACGGCGGCATCGCCTTCGGCTGGGACCGCATCGTCATGCTGCTGGCCAAGGCCGACTCGCTGCGTGACGTGATCGCGTTCCCGAAGACCGGCGGCGGGTACGACCCGCTGACCGCGGCGCCGGCGCCGATCACCGCGCAGCAGCGCAAGGAGGCCGGGATCGACGCGAAACCGGCCGCCTCCCCGCCGAACTAGTGCTGCACCTCAGGGCCGTGTGCCCGCCGGACAAGACCGCCGAGGCGCTCGAAATCCTGCGGGCCCACGCCGGGACGGCGCACCTCATCGTGCACCGCGGCGCCGCCGTGGAGCCCGAAGGCGACCTGGTCGAGGCCGATATCGCGCGCGAGGCGGCGGACGAGATCGTCGACGCGCTGTGCGGGCTCGACCTCGACCACACCGGCGGCATCACGCTCGAAGCGCTCGACACCGCGCTGTCCGACGCCGCCGACAACGCGGAGGAGGCGGCGCCGGGCGAAGCGGCCGACGCCGTCGTCTGGCAGGAGCTCCTCGGCCGGACGGGTGAGGAGTCGCGGCTGAACGTGACGTTCCTGGCGTTCCTCACCATCGCGTGCCTGCTCGCCGCCGTCGGCGTGCTCACCGATTCCTCGGTGACGATCGTCGGCGCTATGGTCGTCGGACCGGAGTTCGGGCCACTGGCCGCGCTCGCCGTCGGCCTGGTGCTGCGGCACCGGCAGCTGATCCGGCAGGCGGCGGCCGCGCTCGCCGTCGGCTTCCCGCTGGCCATGGTGGTCACGCTCGGCGGCACGCTGCTCGTCCACGCGACGGACGTCTTCGGCGAGAAGGCGTTCCAGCTTCAGCAGCACAACGAAGTCGACTTCGTGTTTTCCGTCGGGGCGCCGTCGCTGGTCGTGGCGATGCTCGCCGGCGCCGCCGGGATGCTCGCCATGACGTCGGCGAAGTCGGCCGCGCTGGTGGGCGTGTTCATCTCCGTGACCACGGTGCCGGCCGCGGGCTACGCGGTCGTCGCGGCCGTGGCGGGGGAGTGGAGCCGGTGCCTCCAGTCCGTCGGGCAGCTGCTCGTCAACCTTCTCGGAATCGTTGCAGCAGCGGCCATTGTGTTGATGGTGCGCTGGAATGGGCAACGTTCTCCCGCGGGAATGCGTCCGCTTTCACGCGGGTGACCCGTGTCCGGGCGGGATGCGTCTTCTTGTCCGGATGTCAGTAGTCATGGTTGCTCAGTCACGAGTAGGGTCGGTGACAATGACAGTCGACACCTCCTCCGCCGGCGACGCTGGGGTCGGGGCAGGAGCCGAGCACCTCGCCGTCGCGGCGGCGGTCACGGCGGGCGAGTCGGTTCTTTCGCGCCGGTTCGGGAGCGCGATCACCCTGGTCGCGCCCGAGGACCTCGCGGGGAGCGGGCCCGCCACGGTGGTCCGCGCGAGGGTGGTGTCGTCGTCGTTCGCGCTGCCGCGCACGCTGGTGATCAAGCACTACCCGGATCCGCCGGAGCCGGGCGCCGCCGACCCGTTCGCGCAGGAGGCGGTCAGCTACCAGCTGTTCACCGCGCTCTCGCCGGAGGAGCGGATGTGCCCGGAGCTGCTGGCCCACGACGGCCGCGACCGCGTGCTCGTGCTGGACGACCTCGGCCCCACGCCGACGCTGGAGGACAAGCTCTACGCGCGCGACTCCCGTGCGGCCGAGCGCGCCCTGCTGTCGTGGGCCCGGTCGCTGGGCAGGCTGCACGCGAGCACGGCCGGGCGCGAACCGGACTTCAACGCGCTGCTGCGGCGGCTCGGCGGCCCGGCGAAGAGCGACTCCGGCGGCGTCGACGAGCTCTGCGCGGAAGTGCCGCCGCTGCTCCAGGAGCGGCTGGGCATCACGGTGCCGGACGCGGTGCGCGCGCAGGTGACGGCGGCGGTGGAGCAGTCGCGCGCAGCGGGCTTCCGGGCGTTCAGCCCGGTCGAGCTGAGCCCGGACAACAACCTGGTCACCGGCGAAGGCGTCCGGTTCCTCGACTTCGAGTACGGCTGCGTCCGCTCGGCCCTGGTCGACGCCGCCCACCTGCGGCTGCCGTTCGCGAGCTGGCCGGACGCGCTCGCCCTGCCGGCCGGGATGAGCGAGGCGATGATCGCGGCGTGGCGCGCGGAGGTGGTGGGAGTGTGGCCGGCCTTCACCGACGACGACGTCCTCGCCACCCACCTGACCGCCAGCGAGCTGCTGCGGGTCTGGCTGATCACGGGGGAGGAGCTGGGCTCCCTCGACCTGTCCCGGCAGTCCTCCCCGGTGAGCCGTGAGGCGGCGTTCGTGACGTGGTGGCGGGACCTGGCCAAGCACGCGGGGTACGTCCGGATGCCGGCGGTCCCGGAGTTCGCGGCCAAGGTGGCCGCGGCACTGGCGGCCCGCCTCGGACCGCACGCCGACCTGGCGTTCTACCCCGCGTTCCGCTGAAGTTGCCCACAGCCTCGCCGGGGGTGCGTGGCAGCCGCTGTCGCGGTGTCTTGAATGACTCATTCAGGTCTCCGGAGGTCTTGAATGAGTCATTCAAGACCTCCGGCGAGCCGGCGAACAGGACGAATCCGGCGTCCGTGAGGTGAGCGTCAAGAATTAGGCCCGGTGTCGAGGGCGCGTTACCTCGTCCTCACCGCATGTGAGCTTCCGTGGCCGATGGTCGTGGGCGTGACCGTGATGAGCGTCGATGTCACTCCCTTTCCCGAACCTTCCCGGCCCCCGCTGGCGGCAGTCCCGCCGCTGCGGCGAGCGCGGCGGCTGGTCGTGCTCGGCGATTCCACCGCCGTCGGGCTCGGTGATCCGCTGCCGCGGCGGGGTGGCTGGCGGGGTGTCGGTCCCCTCGCCGCCGCCGCGCTCGGCATCGAAACCAGCGGCTACCTCAACCCCTCCTTCGCCGGGGCCCGGATGCGGTGCGTGCTCACCGAACAGGTCCCCGCCGCCGTCGCCCACCGGCCTGACGTGGCCCTGCTCGTCGCCGGCATGAACGACACCCTCCGGCCGGACTTCGACGCCGCGCGGATCGCCGCCGATCTCACCGAAGTGATCCGGCGCCTCCGCGAGACCGGGACCACCGTGCTGCCCGTCCGCTTCCACGACCACAGCAAGATCTTCCGCCTCCCGCCGTCGCTCAAGCGCGCCCTCAGCGCCCGCGTCGCCGAACTCAACGCCGCCATCGACGACGTCGCCGCCCGTGAAGACGTGTCCTGCCTCGATCTCGCCCGGCTGCCCGGCGCCTACGACCTGGCCTCCTGGAGCGTCGACCGGCTGCACCCCTCCGAACTGGGTCACCGCATGCTCGCGAGCGGGTTCACCGGGCTGCTCGCCGACGCCGGGTTCGCCGTGCCGGAACCGGTGAGCCTCACCTGCAGCGGCGGCGTCGAGCCGAGCACCACGGGACACGTGGGGTGGCTGGTGCTCAAGGGGATCCCGTGGCTCTGGCGCCGCGGCCGCGAGTTCCTGCCCTACGCCGCCGTCATCATGTGGAACTCGTTCCGCGCCCGCTGAACACCCGCAGCGCTTCCACGTCCGAAGCCGGGTTGCGGACGAAGAAGTCCGCCCACTCCTCGATGCCGGGGTAAGCCGACCGCGAAGCGAGGTACCGGCACGCCGCCTCGGTGTCGTACTCCGTGCGCCGCAACTGGACGCCGTCGCCGAGCAACGCCCAGTGCGCACCCCTTGTCCCGTAAGGCATCCCGACGCTGCCGGGGTTCACGATCAGCCGCCGGTCCGCGAGCCGCACGAACGGCATGTGCGTGTGCCCGCAGACGACCGTCGACGCGGAAACGCCGTCCAGCACCTCCGCCCAGCGCTCCGGAGAAGAGTCCACCAGCACGATCTCCGTGTCGTCCCGCGGTGTCGCGTGGCAGAACAGCACGCCGTCCACCGTCACCGTCAGCGGCAGCGCGTCCAGCACCGGCAGGTCGGCCGGACGCAGCTGCTTCGCCGCCCACGGGAAGATCGGGTCCGGGACGAAAGTCCCCGAGCCGCGGGCCGATTCGGCCAGCTCGCGGTCGGCGTTGCCCCGCACCCAGATCGCCCGGTCGCCCAGCCCCTGCAGCCGCTCCAGGGTCTCCACGGGCATCGGGCCGGCCAGCATGTCGCCGAGGAGCACGATCTTCTCCGCCGCCTCGACGTCCGGTTCCGCCAGGACCGCCTCCAGCGCCGGGAGCACCCCGTGGATGTCCGGCAGCACCGCCACGTTCATCGCCCCACCATCGGGCACGCCGGGCGCCCCGGGCGAGGGTGTTCGCCCAGGGCGCAACCGGCCTACGCCGTGGTCAGCGGCAGTTCCCGCACGCCCGTCATGTTCGGGTTCACCTGGAACTTCGGCGGCTCACCCGGGATCGTGCGCAACGCGGGGTAGCGGTCGAACAGGATGTTCAGCGCCACCCGGCCCTCCAGCCGCGCGAGCGGCGCGCCGATGCAGAAGTGGATCCCGCGGCCGAACGCCAGGTGCGGGTTCGGATCGCGCAGCGGGTCGAAGGCGTCCGGGTCGGTGAACACCCGCTCGTCCCGGTTGGCCGCCGCCACCCAGGTCATCAGCAGCTGGTCGGCGGGCACGGTGACGCCGCCCAGCTCCACCTCCCGCATGGTCGTGCGGGCCACCGCCGCGAACGGTGTGAGGAATCGCAGCGACTCCTCGATCGCCGGCGGCACGAGCGACCGGTCCGCGCGGATCCGCTCGTCCCACTCCCGGTGCGTGTCCAGGCACAGCACCGAGTTGCCGAGCAGCATCGTGGTGGTGATGTGCCCGGCCAGCAGCAGGATGTTGGCGAAGTTGACGACCTCGTTGCGGGACAGCCGTTCGCCGTCCAGCTCGGCCTCGACCAGCTTCGTCAGCAGGTCTTCGCGCGGCTGCTTCCGCCGCTCGTCGACGTGCACGCCGAGGTAGTCCGTGAGCGACTTCTGGCCTTCGAGGGACTTCTTGATCGCCTCGTCCTGCTTCTCGTCCTTCTTGACCAGCGAAAGCTGCTCGGAGGACTCGAACATCTTGTCCACCCAGCCCTTGAACAGGTGCCGGTCGCTCGCCGGGACGCCCAGCAGCTCGGCGATCACGATCACCGGCAGCGGGTAGGCGAGGTCCTCCACCAGCTCCAGCCGTCCGGGTGTGGTGACGGCGTCGAGCATCTCGTGGGTGATCGCGGCGATCCGCGGCTCGAGGTCCGCCACCACCTTCGGCGTGAAGGCGCGGCTGACGAGCTTGCGCATCTTGTTGTGCAGCGGCGGGTCCAGCTGCAGGAGGTTGCCCGCCGTCATCGCTTCGAGGTCGGCGTCCGGCATCATCTCCTTCGGCACCAGCCGGGTCGTGTCGGACGAGAACGTCGCCGGGTCGCGGAGGATCTCCTCGATCTCCGGGTGCCCGTAGACGTTCCACATCCCCAGCTCCGCGGCGAACTCGACGCGGCTTTCCGGTTGCTTCCCCCGCAGCCAGAACTGGGAGGCGTGGAGTCCCCAGGTGTCCGCCGGTGTGGTGGTCATTTCCGCCCCTTCTTTCCCCTGTGTGGCCCCGGGATCAGCCGGGTGCCCTGGTGGGATCGTGTGCGTAGATCCCGTTCCGGTAGCCCGAGACGAGCTCCTCGAGCGCCGAGCCCAGTTCCGCCGCCACCTCCGCCACCGCCGTGGGATCGGGCTCGCCGGACGGCTCGAACGCGGTGCGGATGACGTGCGCGAGGGCTTCCGCCCGCGCTTCCGGGGGGATGCCGTCGAACTCGTCGGTGAGCGTCCCGCCGAAGTAGAAGCCGACCGTCGTGGCGTTGATCGCGAAGGACAGGTTCGGCACGTCCGTCCGGACCAGGCCGTGCCGCAGCATCGTGTCCTCGAACTGCGCGCGCAGTTCGTCCTGCTGCTTGCGCAGGGCGAGGTCGCCCATCGAGCCGAACATCTCGGCGTTGCCGCGCAGCATCGCCATCACCAGCGGACGGCGATGGGTGGTGAGGAACGACGCCGAGATCATCCGGTGCGGGAGGATCATCGCCGGGTCGGCCTTGATCGCGCTCAGGATCTCGTCGGTGAGGTCGGCCGATTCGCGCATCATCAGCGCCTGGAACAGCAGCTCCTTGTTGCGCCAGTGCAGGTAGACGGTGCCCTTGCCGATGCCGACCGCGCGCGCGATGTCGTCGATCGCCACCTTCCGGTAGCCCATGCGCAGCAGTAGTTCGCCCGCCGCGTCCAGGATGCGGTCGGCGCGTTCGCGGTTGGGATGACTCATGCGGTTCCACCTGCTGGTTCGTTGAGCGTTTGACCTGTTGACCGGAATCGCACTTTCGGTCAACCAGTCATCACGACGGTAGCGCGGTTCCGGGCACCTCGGCAAGCGGTCTTGTCGGTGGTGTCGGTTAACGTCATCGGTGTGGCACAGGACGAGCTCTTCCCCGGCGACGCACTCTTCTCCGCGGAGCCGGCATCCCACTCGGTGAATACCGACGTGGCCCCGCCGCCGGAGCGGACGACGTCGAACGCGGCGGAACCGCAGGCGGACCCGGCCAGCTCGCCGCTGGCCGTGCGGATGCGCCCGCGCTCGCTCGGCGAGGTCGTCGGCCAGCAGCACCTGCTGCGCGAAGGCGCGCCGCTGCGGCGGCTGGTCGAAGGCGCCGCGCCGGCGTCGGTGCTGCTCTACGGCCCGCCCGGCACGGGCAAGACGACGCTGGCCAACCTGGTCTCGATCGCCACCGGCCGCCGGTTCGTCGCGATGTCCGCGCTTTCGGCCGGCGTCAAGGAAGTGCGCGGGGTCATCGAGGAGGCGCGGCGGCGCCGTCAGTACAACGCCGAGAACACCGTGCTGTTCATCGACGAGGTGCACCGGTTCTCCAAGACCCAGCAGGACGCGCTGCTCGGCGCGGTCGAGGACCGCACGGTGCTGCTCGTCGCGGCGACGACCGAGAACCCGTCGTTCTCCGTCGTGTCCCCGCTGCTGTCGCGGTCGCTCGTGCTGCAGCTGCGCCCGCTGACCGACGCCGACATCACGGAGCTGATCGAGCGCGCCCTGGCCGACGAGCGCGGCCTCGGCGGCGAGCTGACGCTGACCGAGGACGCGCGCGCCCACCTCGTCCGGCTCGCGGGCGGGGACGCGCGCCGCGCGCTCACCGCACTGGAAGCGGCGGCCGACGCGGCTTCGGCCACCGAGGCGAAGACGATCGGCCTGGCCATCGTCGAGTCCACTGTGGACAAGGCGGCGGTGCGCTACGACCGCGACGGCGACCAGCACTACGACGTGATCAGCGCGTTCATCAAGTCGATCCGCGGGTCCGATGTGGACGCCGCGCTGCACTACCTGGCCCGGATGATCGAGGCCGGGGAGGACCCGCGGTTCCTCGCCCGGCGGCTGGTCGTGCACGCCAGCGAGGACGTCGGCCTGGCCGATCCGACGGCTCTGCAGGCGGCGGTCGCGGCCGTGCACGCGGTGCAGTTCATCGGCATGCCGGAGGGGCGGCTGGCACTGGCCCAGGCCACGATCCACCTGGCGACCGCGCCGAAGTCCAACGCGGTGGTCACCGGCATCGACGCCGCGCTGGCCGACGTCCGCGCCGGCCTGGCCGGCACCGTCCCGCCGCACCTGCGCGACGGCCACTACGCGGGAGCCAAGAAACTGGGCAACGCGCAGGGCTACCGGTACCCGCACAACGTGCCGGAAGGCGTGCTGGCGCAGCAGTACCCGCCGGACGACCTGGTCGGCCGGGACTACTACGAGCCCACTCAGCGCGGCGCCGAGCGCACGCTCGCCGAGCGCGTCCCGAAGCTGCGCCGGACGATCCGCGGCGATCGGTGACCCCGGCGGACGAACGTCCGGGTTCCTGATGCTGTGCCGATCGTACCGATCCGGCCACAGTCACGGCCGAACGGCTTTGTAGCAACGGTTGCGTGCCGCGCGGGGGCGGCCTGCTTTTGGCCGGATCAGTACTTCCCGGGCCGGGAACGAACGAGATCTCCGGGTTTCGTAAGCTCGCGCCTCGAGGCGGCCCCGAACGCCGGAAGGGCCCCGTGACGGCTAGGAGGCCGACCCGTGCCCGCGAGGCTGCAGTGCGTCGTCCTGGACTGCCCGGAACCGGCCGGGCTCGCCGGTTTCTACCAGGCCCTGCTCGGTGGCGAGGTGAACCGGCCCGACCCGCGCTGGCGGGTCGACGAGGACTGGGCCACCCTGCACGTGGACGGCCTGGTCCTGGGGTTCCAGCGGGCGCCGGACCACCGGCCGCCCCGCTGGCCCGACCCGGCCTTCCCCCAGCAGTTCCACCTCGACTTCGAGGTCGACGACTTCCGGGAGTCGCACCACGTGGTCCTGGCGAACGGCGGCCGGCTGCTCGACCCCGACCTCGGCGGCCGCGGCTGGCGCGTCTACGCCGACCCGGCGGGCCACCCGTTCTGCCTCCTCGGCGACTACTGAGCGCGCGGTCGTGGCGCGCGTTCGGCACGATGGCGCTATGACTGTCGCGTTTCTCGGAACCGGAATCATGGGCGCCCCGATGGCGGCCAACCTCGCGAAGGCTGGCCTCGACGTCCGGGTCTGGAACCGGACCCGGGAGAAGGCCGAGCCCCTCGCCGAGGTCGCGACGGTCGCCGGTTCGGCGGCGTCGGCGGCCGAAGGCGCGGACATCCTCGTGACGATGCTGGCCGACGGATCCGCGGTTGCCGAAACGTTCGAAGCCGCTTCGCCCGCTTCGGGCACGTTGTGGCTACAGATGAGCACGGTCGGCCTGGACTGGACGGACCGCCTGGCCGAGATGGCCGAGAAGGCGGGCGTGGTGTTCGTCGACGCGCCGGTGCTCGGCACCCGGCAGCCTGCCGAGCAGGCGCAGCTGCAGGTCCTGGCGTCCGGTCCGGAAGAGGCGCGCCCGAAGGCGACGCCGGTGTTCGACGCGGTCGGCGTCAAGACGCAGTGGCTCGGCCCGGCCGGGCAGGGCAGCCGCCTGAAGCTGGTGATGAACGCGTGGGTGCTGGCGCTGACCAACGGCACGGCCGAAAGCCTCGGCCTGGCCCGGGCGCTGGACGTCGACCCCGCGCTGTTCCTGGAGACGATCAAGGGCGGCGGCCTGGACGTCGGCTACGCGCACGTCAAGGGCGCCGCGATGCTGTCCGGCGAGTACCCGGCGGCGTTCCCGGCCGGGCTGGCGGCGAAGGACGCCCGCCTGGTGGTCGAAGCCGCGGCCGACGACGTCGACGTCGCGGGGGCGAAAGCGGTCCTCGCGCACCTGGACGCCGTGGTGGAAGCCGGCCACGGCGACGAGGACATGGCCGCCCTTTACCGCGCGGTCGTCAAGGACTCCTGACGCGATGTCGTGAACGACCCTTTCCTGTCACCGGACGTCATGAACGAGTCGTTCACGACGTCCGGTGAGGCGCTGCTCAGTCCGGGAGGAGCGTCGCGAGCCGGTCGACGCCGAGGCCGCTCGTCATGAGGCGTTCCTTCGCGTTGCCCAGGAGCTTGCGCGTCCACGGCGTGAAGCCGCCGTCGCCGACTTCGGCCAGTTCGCCGCCGAAGGACGCGTACACCTTGAAGCAGAGGCCTTCGTAATACCCGCCGCGGCCGCCTTCGCGCTCCGGGAACGGGCGGACCGGCACCTCCGTCGCGTCGAGCAGGCCCTCGAACCGCGGGTCCAGCACGGTCACCCCGAGCGAGACCGCGGTGGCGCCCAGCGCCCGGCACCCCGCCACCATCAGCCGGGCGTGCTCGTCGACGTGCTGCCGCTCGAACTCCAGGTTGCCGGTGTCCCGGCCCGCCGTCACCGCGCCGAACAGCGAGAAGTGCGCGTACATCCCGGACCGGTCGACGCGCTGGGCGCGGACCACCCGCTGGACCGTCGCCAGCCGGACCGGATCCGGACCCGTGCGCCGGACCGCCGCTTCCAGCGCCAGCCCGGTCGTCGGATCCGCGGCGACCTCGGTGCCGCGGCCGGTCGGCACCACCCGGTGCTGCGCCAGCCCGGCCACCGCCGAATGCGTGCCCAGCGGCACCAGCGGCGCGAGCGTGACCAGGTCGAACGAAGCAGCCGCGGCCAGGAGCGCGTCCTCGACCCGCCGCAGCACGGCGAACGGCAGCGGGCTCGGCGCGACGAACCGGTCGTCCCGGTGCCGGCGCAGCACGCCGGGCCCGGACAGCCGGTCCGCGCGGCGGCGCGCGACCTCCAGCTGGACCGTCGTCAGGTCCGCGCCGGACAACGCGGCGAAGACGTCGGCCGCCGCTCCGGCCGGCCCCGCGAGGACCCGGCGGCCCGGTCCGTCGTCGTGTCCCATCGCCCAGGTGTACCGCCCCGCGACGGCCGGGGCGAGGCGTTTTCGGGGCCGGGCGGGGTGACACGGTCGGGGACCCGGCCAGGCGGTAACCTCAGGCGTCATCCCGACCCCCGAACCGAGGAGGGCCCGTGTCGGCAGGGCAGATCGCCGCGTTGATCGCCGCAGGAGCATTCGTGGTGCTGGTCGTCCTGCTGGCGATCCCGCTGATCAAGCTCGGCAAGACGCTGGACGCGGCCACCGAGGCGATCGAGCGCACCAACAGCAACACCGACCCGCTGCTGATCGGCGCGAACCAGACGATCACCCACGTGAACACCCAGCTGGAGCGGGTGGACGGGATCACCGCGAACGCGCAGGCGGTCACGGGCAACGTCTCCGCGCTGACGTCGGTGTTCACCGCGACGCTGGGCGGCCCGCTGGTCAAGACCGCGGCGCTGTCCTACGGGCTCAGCAAGGCGATCAGGGCGCGCAAGAAGAAGAGCGCCCTGAAGGCCGCGAGGAAGGCCGGCAAATGAGGCGGCTGTTCTGGCTCGGCGTCGGCGTGGTCGCCGGCGTCGCGCTGTCCCGCAAGGCCGCCGAAACCGCTCGTCAGGCCACCCCGGCCGGGTTAGCATCGAACCTCGGGGACGCCGTGCGCGAGCTGGCCGGCGCCGTCGGTTCGTTCGGCGCCGAAGTGCGCGCGGGCATGAACGAGCGGGAACAGGAGCTGCACGACATGGTCGAGGAGCGGACGGGCGTCACGGCGCCCCGCGCCGAGGGACGGCACGCGGCCGCCCGGCGCCCGGTCCGGCGAGCTCGCCGGGCGGAGGCCTGATCCGGGCCCGCCCGGACCCCTCCGCCGTCGACGTCGACCCCTTCTCCGCCACCAGCACGAGGACTGACCCGTGGACACACACGAAATCACCGATCGTTTCCTGCGCCATTTCGAGGGCAAGGGGCACACGCGCGTGCCCAGCGCGCCGCTGATCCTCGACGACCCGAACCTGCTGTTCGTCAACGCCGGCATGGTGCAGTTCAAGCCGTACTTCCTCGGTGAGGCGCCGCCGCCGTACCCGCGCGCGACCTCCGTGCAGAAGTGCGTGCGCACGCCGGACATCGACGAGGTCGGCAAGACGACCCGGCACAACACGTTCTTCCAGATGGCCGGCAACTTCTCCTTCGGCGACTACTTCAAGGAAGGCGCCATCGAGGCGGCCTGGGAGCTGATCACCAAGCCCCAGAGCGACGGCGGCTTCGGCCTCGACCCGGACCGCATCTGGGCGACCGTCTACGAGGACGACTCCGAGGCGGCCGGCCTGTGGCGCAAGCTCACCGGCTTGCCCGGCGAGCGCATCCAGGCGCGCGACATGGTCGACAACTTCTGGTCGATGGGCATCCCCGGCCCCTGCGGCCCGTGCTCGGAGATCTACTACGACCGCGGCCCGGAGTACGGCCGCGAGGGCGGCCCGGTCGTCGACGAGGACCGCTACATCGAGATCTGGAACCTGGTGTTCATGCAGAACATCCGGGGCGAGGGCAGCGGCAAGAAGGACTTCCCGATCCTCGGCGAGCTGCCCGCGAAGAACATCGACACCGGCATGGGCGTCGAGCGCGTGGCGACGATCCTGCAGGGCGTCGAGAACGTCTACGAGACCGACCTGGTGCGCCCGGTCATCGGCCGCGCGGAGGAGTTCTCCGGCCGCCGCTACGGCAGCAACCACGCCGACGACGTCCGCTTCCGGGTCATCGCCGACCACGCCCGCACCGGTGTCCTGCTGATCGGCGACGGCGTCACCCCGGGCAACGACGGCCGCGGCTACGTGCTGCGCCGGCTGCTGCGCCGCATCGTCCGGTCCACGCGCCTGCTGGGCGTGCAGGAGCCGGTGCTGCAGGAGTTCGCGAAGGTCGTGCGCGACACCATGGGCCCGACCTACCCCGAGCTGGTCGAGGGCTTCGACCGGATCAACGAGGTCGTCCGGATCGAAGAGGAGGCCTTCCTCTCGACCCTGACCTCCGGTTCGCGCATCTTCGACCTCGCGGCCGAGGAGACCAAGCGCGGTGGCGGGGACGTCCTGGCCGGTGACAAGGCTTTCCAGCTCCACGACACCTACGGCTTCCCGATCGACCTGACGCTGGAGATGGCGTCGGAGCAGGGCCTGACCGTCGACGAGGACGGCTTCCGCACGCTCATGAACGAGCAGCGCACCCGCGCGAAGGCGGACGCGGCGTCGCGCAAGACCGGCCACGGCGACCTCTCGGAGTACCGGAAGGTCCTGGAGCAGCACGGCGAGACCGAGTTTCTCGGCTACACCGACCTGCAGGCCGAGGCCAAGGTCGTCGCGCTGCTCGAAGCCGGGCAGCCGGTCCGCAGCGTCGCCGCGGGCAAGAAGGCGGAGCTGGTCCTCGACCGGACGCCGTTCTACGCCGAGAGCGGTGGCCAGGTCGCCGACACCGGCGTGCTGCTCGGCGACGGCGTCGAGCTGAAGGTCCTGGACGTCCAGAAGATCGTGCCGGGGCTGTTCGTGCACCGCGTCGAGGTCACCGAGGGCGAGGTCGGCCTGGACACCAAGCTGACCGGCTCGGTCGACGCGCACCGACGGCTGTCCGTCGAGCGCTCGCACTCCGCGACGCACCTGGTGCACGCGGCCGTCCGCGGCGCGTACGGCAAGCGCGCGGCGCAGGCGGGCTCGCTGAACTCGCCGGGCCGCATGCGGTTCGACTTCACCACGCCCGGCTCGGTCTCGGCGGACGTGCTGACCGAGGTCGAGCAGGAGGTCAACGACTACCTGCAGACCAACGTCGAGGTGCAGAGCTTCACCACGACCAAGGACAAGGCCCTCGAGCTGGGCGCGGTGGCGCTCTTCGGCGAGAAGTACGGCAACGACGTCCGCGTGGTCGACATGGGCGAGTACTCCCGTGAGCTCTGCGGTGGCACGCACGTCGACCGGATCGGCCAGCTCGGCCTGGTCAAGCTGGTCTCGGACGCCTCCATCGGCTCGGGCGTGCACCGCGTCGAGGCGCTGGTCGGCACGGACGCGCTGAAGTACGTCCGCAAGGAGCAGCTGCTGGTTTCGCAGCTGGCGAACACCTTCAAGGTGCCGTCCGACCAGCTGCCCGCCCGCATCGAAGATGTCCTGACCCGGCTGAAGAACGCCGAGAAGGAGATCGCGCAGCTGAAGACCCAGCAGGTGCTGGGGTCGACCGGGGCGCTCGCCGACAAGGCGGTCGACGTCAACGGCGTCTCGGTCGTGGCCGAGGTCGTCCCGGACGTCGACGGCAACGGCCTGCGCGCGCTCGCGTCGGACATCCGGGGCCGGCTCGGCTCGCGGCCCGGCGTGGTCGCGCTGTTCTCGCCGGCCGGCGACAAGCTGAGCTTCGTCGTCGCGACGACCAAGGCGGCCCAGGAGAAGGGCATCGCCGCGGGCAAGCTCGTGCCGTCGTTCGCCGAGAAGATCGGCGGACGCGGCGGCGGCAAGCCCGACATGGCCCAGGGCGGTGGCACCAACCCGGCCGGCGCGGCCGAGGCGGTCACCGCCCTCCGCTCGGCGATTGCCGGCATTGGTTAACCGCGGAAACCGCGGCCCGGATCGGCCAGGCAAGGACGATCCGGGGCGCGGCCGTCGGCTCGGAGTGGATGTCGGATCCGTCCGGGTCGGGGTGGCGCTGAGCGATCCGGCCCCCGTGCTCGCCTCGCCATTGGTTACCCTCTCCCGCGATGCGACCGACGACAGTGATCTGGACCAGCTGGCCGCCCTTGTCACCGAGCACGAGGTGGTCGAGGTGATCGTGGGCCTGCCGCGAACGCTCGCCAACCGGCAGGGACCGGCGGCCGAGCTGGCCATCGCGTATTCTGAACGCCTGGCCGGGCGGATAGCGCCCGTGCCGGTCCGGCTGGGCGACGAGCGGTTGACCACGGTCACCGCATCCCGCATCCTCTCCCAGCGCGGGGTCAAGGGCCGCAAGCAGCGCGCGGTGGTCGACCAGGCCGCCGCCGTGGAGATCTTGCAGGCCTGGATCGACGCCGTCGCTGCGCACCGCGCCCGGGAGGGAGACCGATGAACGAGCAACCACCCGAGCGTGGGCGCCGACGCCTGCGCGAACCGGACGCGGTGACCCCGCCGCCGTCCCGGCCCGCGCCTCGCCGCGTCGACCCGCGAGACCCCCGCGCGAGCGGCTACCAGGAGCTTCCGCAGCCGTCCCGGCACAGCGGCCAGCACGAGCTGCCGCAGCCGTCGCGCCGGGCACGGCCCGAGCCGGGCTACGACCCGGCGGGCGGCCGCCGCCGGCGGCTCGAGCCGCCGGGCACGCTGCCCCCGGCCGACGACGAGTTCGACCCGCAGGCCCAGCAGGCCGCCCCCGCCCGGGCCGCGCGGGCCCGGCACGGCCTCGACGAGGGCTCCGAGGTCGAGTCCCCGGCCCCCCGCCGCCGTCGTGCGGCCCCGGAGCCGGCCGAGGCCGCGAGCCGGCCATCCCGGCGCCGCGCCGCCGCGGAACCGGTCGAGCCACCGCCCTCGCGGCGGCGCGCGGCCGAACCCCAGCCGGGCCGGCGAGGCCCGGCTCCCGAGCCGATCGAGGCCGCCGAGCCGCGGCCGGGCCGTCGCCGGGCCCCCGACCCGGCCGAGGCCGTCGAGTCACGGCGGCGTCGCGCGGCCCTCGATCCCGACCCCGGTCCCGACCCCCGCCGCGAGCCCCCGTCGCCCGCGCGGCGGTCCGTCCAGCCGGGTGACCGCTCTGCTGTCGTGCCCGAACCCGGTGACGAGCCCCCGCGGCGGCGCCGGCCGCCGCCTCCGCCGGTGCGCGAGGAACCGCAGACCGACGTCTTGCCGGCGCTGGCTCCGCCGCCTCCGGCCGAACCCCCGCGTCCGCCGCGCGAGGAGCCGGAGCTCTTCGCCGAGGACGACGAGTACGACGAATACGACGACGAGTACGCGGACTACGACGACGCCGAGTACGACGAAGCCGAGTACGACGACTACGAGGACGAGCCGGAGAAGCCGCGGAAGAAGAAGAAGGGCAAGCGCGCCCTCGGCTGGGTCGCCGCGCTCGTGGTGATCGTCCTGCTCGCCGGCGGCGCCTACTACGGCTTCAACAAGATCTTCGGCTACGCCGACTTCGAAGGTTCCGGCGACGGTGACGTGCTGTTCCAGGTCGACGACGGCGACTCGACGTCGGCGATCGGCGCGAAGCTCGCCACGGCGGGCGTCGTCGCCAGCGGCAAGGCGTTCGTGAAGGCGGGCGAGGACAACACGAAGCTGGCCAAGCTCCAGCACGGCTTCTACGTGATGAAGTCGCACATGTCCGGAGCCAGCGCGGTCGAACGCATCGTGGCCCCGGAGGCCAGGGTCGGGCAGCTGGAGATCCGGCCGTACACGCAGTTCGACGACATCACCCAGCCCGACGGCAAGGTCACGCCCGGTGTGTACAGCCTGATGGCGAAGGCCTCGTGCGCCCAGCTCAACGGCAAGAGCACCTGCGTCACGACCGACGACCTGCGCAAGGTCGTCGACGGGGCGGACCTGAAGGCGCTCGGCGTGCCGGACTGGGCGGTCGAGCCCGCGAACAAGGCCGACCGCAAGGACCGCAGGCTGGAAGGCCTGATCGCCCCGGGCGTCTACGACGTCCGGCCCGGGGCCAGCGCACAGGAGATCATCACCCAGCTGGTGAAGTCCTCGGCCGAGGCGATCCAGAACGCCGGGCTCAGCCCGCAGTCGGCCGGTCCGGGGATGACGCCGTACCAGACGCTGATCATCGCCTCGATCATCGAACGCGAAGCCGTGAAGACCGACTTCGGCAAGCTCTCGCGGGTGATCTACAACCGGCTGGCGATCACCATGCGGCTGCAGATGGACTCCACGGTCAACTACGTGCTGGACCGGCCGACCCTGAAGACCAACGACGACGACCGCGCGAAGTCCGGGGCGTACAACACGTACCGGAACACCGGGCTGCCCCCGACCCCGATCTCGGTCCCGAGCCCCGACGCCATCCAGGCGGCGGTGCACCCGCCGGAGGGGGACTGGTTGTACGTCGTCAAGTGTGAGAAGAACGGCCTGTCCTGCTTCGCGGTCAAGCTGGAGGACCACAACAAGAACGTCGCGGAAGCCAGGGCGAAGGGTGTCTTCTGAGCCGCGCCGCGCCGCCGTGCTGGGCAAGCCGGTGGCGCACTCGCTGTCGCCGGTGCTGCACACGGCCGCGTTCGCCGCGCTCGGCCTGACGGGCTGGACGTACGAGCGGATCGAGACGAGCGCCGAAGAGCTCCCGGGGCTCGTCGACGGCCTGGGCCCCGAGTGGGCCGGGCTCTCGGTCACCATGCCGGGCAAGCGCGCGGCGCTGGACCACGCGGACGAGGTGACGCCGCGCGCGGCCGCCGTCGGCGCGGCCAACACCCTGGTCCGCACCGCGAAGGGCTGGCTCGCGGACTGCACCGACGTCGACGGCGTCACCGGCGCCCTGCGCGCGGCGGGCGGCTACGAGCCGTCGCCCGCCGACATCGCGGTCGTGCTCGGCGCGGGTGGCACCGCGGCGGCGGCCGTCGTCGGGCTCGCGGCGCTCGGGGTGCGGCAGGTGCGCCTGGTCGTCCGGGAACCCGCCCGGGCCTCGGAAACCCTCGACGCGGCGAAGCGGGCTTCGCTCGACGTCGACGTGCTCCGCTGGTCCGAAACGGACTTCGCGACGCTGGGTTCCGCGGCGGTGCTCGTGAACACCGTCCCGCCGGACGCGGTCGGGCCGCACGTGGCCGACCTGGCCCCGGTCGCGCACGTCCTCGACGTCATCTACCACCCGTGGCCGACGCCGCTCGCCGAAGCGGTCGCGGCGCGCGGTGGCCGGCTCGCGACCGGGCTGGACATGCTGCTGCACCAGGCCTTCGGCCAAGCCGAGCACTTCACCGGCCGCCCCGCCCCGCGCGCGGCGATGCGGGACGCGCTGCGCGCGGCGACGGGCAACCTGCTGCCGCTGCCGATCGGCTGAAGTTCACTGGCGAAGATCGCCGGTTCCGATATTCTGGTGGACTGCCCAAAAGAAGGGGGTCTTCACCAAGATGACCAGTCAAGAAGCGCTGAACGACGCCGGGATCGCCTCGGCGTGGGTCGGCGAGGCACCGAAACTCGAGTCCACGGTCACGCTCGCCGACTACGACCCGGAGTGGCCGAAGCTCTTCGAGCGCGAAGCCGGGCGGATCCGGGGCGTGCTGGGGGACCGGGTGCTCGTCCTCGAGCACGTGGGGTCGACGTCGGTGCCGGGGCTGTGCGCCAAGCCGATCATCGACATCCTCCTGGAGGTACCGGATTCCGACGACGAGGACGCCTACGTCCCCGCCCTGGAGGCGGCCGGCTACCGGCTCGTCATCCGCGAGCCGGACTGGGAGAAGCACCGCTGCTTCAAAGGCCCGGACACGGACATCAACCTGCACGTGTACTCGCCCGGAAACGGCCAGACCGAGCGCTACCGGCTCCTGCGCGAGCGGATGCGGGCGCACCCGGAGGAGCGTGACCTCTACGTGGCGAAGAAGCGGGAGCTGGCCGCGAAGACGTGGAAGTACATCCAGAACTACGCCGACGCCAAGACGGAGGTGATCGAGGAGATCCTCGGCCGGGCGCGCGCGGCGCAGTACGACGCGTTCAGCGAGGACTACGCCGAGCACGCGGAGAAGTCCGTCACCAACGCTCTCTACGACCGGCCCGCGATCGTGGACCTGGCCGGAGACGTCGAGGGCAAGCGCGTGCTCGACGCCGGCTGCGCGGCCGGGCACCTGAGCGCGTTGCTGGCCGGGCGGGGAGCGGACGTCCTCGGCGTCGACGCGAGTGCCGGCATGGTCGCCGTCGCGCGGCGGAAGTTCGGGGACGTCGCGCGGTTCGAGCAGGCGGACATCACCCGTCCACTCGACGTCGAGGACGGCTCGATCGACGTGGTCACGGCGTCGCTCGTGCTGCACTACCTGAAGGACTGGGGGCCGGCGCTGGCGGAGTTCCGCCGGGTCCTGAAGCCCGGCGGGCTGCTGGTGTTCTCGGTGCACCACCCGGGCGAGGACTGGCGGTGGTTCGGCAAGGAGAACTACTTCGAGGTCGAGCTGCTGGAAGACGAGTTCCCGCCCGGTCAGCGGGTGCGCTTCTACCGGCGTCCGCTGAGCCGGACGTTCCAGGCGGTGCGCGACGCCGGGTTCGACGTCGACCGCCTGGTCGAGCCGATGCCGGTACCGGAAACCGACGAGGCGGATCCGAACTGGGCGGCGAACCTGCGCACCAAACCGCGGTTCCTGTACTTCCGGGCGGTCAGTCCCGCTTCGCCAGCTCGCGGATGAGGTCGACGACCTCCCGGCTGACCGGCCGGAACATCCGCAGCCGGGAGAGCGCGGCCAGCCGGGCGATCAGGGGGACGCTGCGCTCGACCAGCATCCGGCTGCGTTTGGTGCCGGGCGAGCGGTCGTGGACCCAGAACAGCACCACGCCCATCTGACCGAGCCAGAGCAGCTCCGGCAGCTGGTCCCGCAGTTCCGGGTCGAGCTTGACGTCGGAGCCGTCGACGACCTCGCGCATGAGGCCGATCGAGGCTTCGCGGGCGGCCGAGGAGTCGTCGCTGAACGGGCTCAGCGGCGACTCCGGGTCGGCCGCGTTGACGAAGAACTGCGTGCCGAACCGGTGGTAGGGCTCGGCGATGTCGAGCCAGCACAGCAGCACCGCCCGCAGGCGCGCCGCGAAGCCGGTTTCGCCGTCCAGCAGCGCCCGGGCCGCGGCCAGGTGCTGCCGGGCGATCTCGTCGTAGAAGCCCTGGACCAGCTGTTCCTTCGAGGAGAAGTAGTAGTAGGCGTTCCCGACCGAGACGCCCGCTTCCGCGGCGATCGCCCGCATCGTCGTCCGGTCGTAGCCGTTCTCGGTGAACAGCCGCATCGCGGTCGTGACGATCAGGGACCGCGTTTCCTCGCTCTTGGCCACGCGCAGCACGTTAGCGCCGGGTCCGTCAGGGCGCGGGGTAGGGCGGGACCTGGCCGGCGTAAGGCATCGGGAGCGGCTGTGACACCGGGACCGATGGGAGCTTCGGAGCCAGGTGGCGGCGCCGGATGCCGTTGAAGACCAGCACGTTCGTCAGGTGCATGAAGCCGAGGACGAGCGCGACCGTGCCGACCTTCACCGAGATCAGCTCGAACACCTCCCGCGCGGTGGGCACCTCGGCGCTGCTGGTCAGGAACAGCGTCACGAAACCGAGGCTGATCAGGTAGAAGCCGACGACCAGGAGCTGATTGACGGCGGCGGCGAGGCCGGGGCTGTCGGCGAAGACCTCGGTGAGGAAGGCGCGGCCGTGCTTGCTCAGCGTCCGGGCCACGAGCACGGTCAACGGAACGCTGATGAGCAGGTAGAGCGCATAGGCGAGGACGATTCGATCCATGGTTCCTCCAGGTCGTGAACACCAGGTTTTGAACGTGTTCAGGATGACGGTAGCCCTCTTTCTGAACGCGTTCAAGAGTGCCGGGCGTCACGTCGCCCCTGGTCCGCGGGCCGGGCCCGGGCTGGCTACGGTGAGGCCATGCGGATCGCGATTCTCGACGACTACCAGAACGTCGCCCTCACCTTCGGTGACTGGGACTCGCTCAAGGCCGGCATCACGGTCTTCACGCGGCCCCTGGACGACGTCGTCCGGCAGCTGCAGGGCTTCGAGGCGGTCGTCGCGATGCGTGAGCGCACCCGCTTCCCGGCCGAGGTGCTCGACCGGCTGCCCGACCTGAAGCTGCTGGTCAGCACGGGCAAGCGGAACGCGGCGATCGACGTCGCGGCCGCGCGGCGCAACGGCGTCGTCGTGTCGGCCACCGGGTACATCGGGGAACCGACCGCCGAGCACACCTGGGCGCTGATCCTCGCCGCGTCGCGGAACCTGCCGCAGGAGTTCCGGTCCATGCGCGAGGGCGGCTGGCAGACGACCGTCGGCACCATGCTGCACGGCAAGACGCTCGGCCTGCTCGGCCTCGGCAGGCTCGGCGCGGGCGCGGCGAAGATCGGCCAGGTCTTCGGCATGGAGACGATTGCCTGGAGCCAGAACCTGACGCGGGAGAAGGCCGATCCGCACGGCGTCACCGCGGTGTCCAAGGAGGAGCTGTTCGCCCGCTCCGACGTGCTTTCCGTCCACCTGGTGCTCAGCGAGCGGACGCGGGGCCTGGTCGGGGCGGCCGAGCTCGCCGCGATGAAGCCCACCGCGTTGCTGGTGAACACCTCCCGCGGCCCGATCGTCGACGAGGCCGCGCTGGTGGACGCCTTGCGGCGCAAGGAGATCCGGGCCGCGGCGCTCGACGTCTACGACACCGAGCCGTTCCCCGCCGACCATCCACTGAGGACACTCGACAACGCCGTTCTGACACCGCACATCGGGTTCGTCGCGCGGGAGACGTACGAGATCTTCTACGGCGACGCGATCGAGGACATCGCCGCCTACCAGGCGGGGACGCCGATCCGCCTCATGGAGTGAAGGTGTGCGGCCCGCCGGGGCTCGAGGTCCCCGCACCAGCCCGGCGGCGGGCCTGCACCCTTAGATGAGACCACCCCGGCCACCCGTGGCGGCAGGGTCTTTGGACCCTGGCCGCCCCGGGCCGTTGGGCAGCACGCGCGGTCGGCGATTTTCCCTCCGGGGCGGGAAAGCGCGTTCACGCGCCCAGTTCCGCCAGCACGGCGTCGGTGTAGCGCGGCCAGACCTCGGCGGCCCACGGGCCGAACGCGCGGTCGGTCAAGGCGACGCAGGCCGCCCGCGCGTCCGGGTCGACCCACAGGAACGTGCCCGACTGGCCGAAGTGCCCGAAGGTGCGCGGTGAGCTGTCCGCCCCGGTCCAGTGCGGGCTCTTGTGGTCGCGGATCTCGAAGCCGAGGCCCCAGTCGTTGGGCTTCTGGTGGCCGAAGCCGGGCAGCACGCCGGAAAGCCCGGGGAACACGACGTTCGTCGCTTCGGCGACGGTGGCCGGGTCCAGCAGCTTGGGGGCCTGCAGCTCGGCGGCGAACGCGGCCAGGTCGTCCACAGTGGACACCGCGCCGGACGCGGGTGAGCCGTCGAGGGTCGTGCTCGCCATGCCGAGCGGGGCGAACAGCGCCTCGGCCTGGTACTGCGCGAACGGGATGCCGGAGTGCTCGGCCAGGGTGTCGGCCAACTGCTCGAACCCGGCGTTGGAGTAGAGCCGCCGCGTGCCCGGCGCGGCCATCGCCTTGTGCGCGTCGAAGGCGAGCCCGGAGGTGTGGGCCAGCAGGTGCCGCACGGTCGAGCCGTCGGGGCCGGCCGGGGTGCCGAGCTCGACGACGCCCTCTTCGATCGCGATGAGCGCGGCGTAGGCGGTCAGCGGCTTGGAGACCGAGGCCAGCCGGAACTTCCGCGCGGTGTCGCCGTGGCTGCCCGCGACGCTCCCGTCCGCCGTCACCACGGCCGTCGCGGCGTTGTCCACCGGCCACTCGTCGATCAGGCGCACGCTCTCCATGGGGCCAGCCTACGAAACGCCACGAAGGCCTTCGCACCGGCTGTCGGGGAGCCGGTGCGAAGGCCTTCGCGCGAGGGTACGGCTCAGGCGTCGAGGTCGGTGGCGACGAGCTGGGCGACCGCTTCCACGGCCTCCTCGGCGCCCTCGCCCTCGGCGCTGATGACGACCTCGTCGCCGTAGCCGGCGGCCAGTGTCATCAGGTTGAGCACGCTGCCGGCGGCCACCGGGCTCCCGCCGGCCTTGGCGATCTGCACCGCGACGGGCTGCGCCGCGGCCGCCTTCGCCACCAGCGCGGCCGGCCGGGCGTGCAGCCCCACCTTGCTGGCCACGGCGACGCGTTTCTCCGGCATGTTCGTTCTCTCCCTACGGATTACTGATCCGACCAAAAGCAGGCCGGCCCTCGAGCGGTGCGTGCCGTTGCCACGAAAGCCATCCGGCCGTGACTGTGGTCGGATTGGTAATGAACGGCACAGTACATCGATACGGATGTTACGCGGCGGCGGTGCGCTCGAGGTCCGACTCGATCGAGTCGTCCTCGCGGCCCGGCGTGAGCAGGTTGAACTTCGTGATCGCGAAGCGGAAGACCACGTAGTAGATCACCGCGTAGACGAGCCCGATCGGGATCAGCAGCAACGGCTTCTGTGCCGCCGGGGCACCGAAGTTGAGCACGTAGTCGATCGCGCCCGCCGAGAAGTTGAAGCTCTGGTGGATTCCCAGCGCGTTGCAGATCGCCAGCGAGGTGCCGGTCATGATCGCGTGGAACAGGTACAGCGGCCACGCGACGAACATGAACGAGAACTCGATCGGCTCGGTGACCCCGGTGAGGAACGAGGTCAGCGCCGCGGAGATCATCACGCCGCCGACGATCTTCTTCTGCGCCGGGCGGGCCGTCTGCCAGATCGCCAGCGCGGCGGCGGGCAGCGCGAACATGAAGATCGGGAAGAAGCCGGTGGTGAACGAGCCCGCCGACATGTTGCCCGCGACGAAGTTGTTGATGTCGCCGCCCTTGAAGATGAACCAGACGGGGACGTTCAGCAGCTGGTGCAGACCGACCGGGATGAGCAGGCGGTTCAGCGCGCCGTAGATCCCGCCACCGACGACCGGGGCCGCGGTGACCGCGTCACCGACGGACTCGATGCCGCTGTTGACCCAGTGGAAGACCAGGCCGAAGAGCACGCCGAGGATCACCATGACGCCCGCGGTGATGATCGGCACGAACCGGCGGCCGCCGAAGAACGCCAGGTAGGCGGGCAGCTTGATGCGGTGGTACTTCTGCCACAGCAGTGCCGCCACGATGCCGACCACGACACCCGCGAGCACCGAGTACGGCCACTTGATCGGCTGGAGCTCGGTGACACCGGCCGTGTACTTGGGGAGCTTGTCGAGCGGGGCGAACACCTGGATGACGCTGGTGAAGACGAAGAAGCCGACGACCGCCGCGACGGCGGTCGAGCCGTCGCCCTTCTTGGCGAAGCCGACGGCGATGCCGACCGCGAACAGCAGCGGCAGCCAGTTGAACAGCGTGCCGCCCGCGGCGCCCAGCACCGAAGCGACCTTGTTCCAGCCGAGGCCGTCCTTGCCGAGCATGTCGTCCTGCCCGAACCGGAGCAGGATGCCCGCCGCCGGGAGCACAGCGATGGGGAGCATGAGGCTACGGCCGAAGCGCTGAAGACCGGCGAGACCGCTGCCGCTCTTCTTCGCCCCCTCCGCGGTGGTGGAGCTCATCTGGATCCTCCATAGTGGGGTGGTTGACCGGGTTCCGGGGTGTTCCGGTCCAACTGCATGGTCACCTGGTAGTGATCTCCCCGGTACCAGGACGTGATGTCTTCGATCGGGTCGCCGTTGGCGCTGGAGACCCGCCGGAACACGAGCAGCGGGCTGCCGGCACGCATGCCGAGCAGCCGGGCCGTCTCGCGGTCCGCGCCTTCGGCCCAGACCGTCTGCCACGCCCGGTCGGGACGCACACCGTACGTCTCGGCCAGTTGCGCGTAAATGGACTGGGTCAGGTCGAGCTCGAGCAGGCCGGGGGCCCGGCCCGCGTGGTACCAGCCACGTTCGACGGCCAGTGGCACGCCGTCGGCGTGGCGCAAGCGCACCAGGTGGTGCGCGCGAGCACCCTCGGCCAGGCCGAGAGCGTGCGCCGAGGCGGTGGGTGGCACCTCGGTGGCGGCCGACACCACCTCGGTCGTCGGGGTCAGCCCCCGCCTCCGCATGTCGTCGGTGAACGACATCAGGTAGAGCTGCAGCTCCATCCGCCGGGCCGCGGTGAACGTGCCCTTGCCGCGGACCCTGGCGAGCAGGCCCTCCTCGACCAGCTTGCCGATCGCCGACCGGACCGTGAGCCGCGACACGCCGTAGCGCTGGGCCAGCTCGCGTTCCGACGGGATCGGCGCACCCGGCGGGAGCTCGCGCTCCACCGTGCGGCGGAGGATCTCCCGCAGCTGGGCGTGCTTGGGCGTGGGCCCGTTGACGACCCGGTCGGGTGGCGGGACGTGCGCTGCCGCGCTCATCGGCGTCACCCTCCTCGTTCTGGCGTTCACCGGGAACCGGTGCTCGCGTCCGGCCCGGAACATTGGTACGTTCCGGTCTAGACCAATGATCTGATGGGGCAGGATGCTCCGCCGTGCGGACGGGTGTCAACCACCGTTATCCGTTCGTGGCCCGCGGCGGGGTGCATGCCGACGAACGGCGTAGTACAGGTGGACACGCGGTTCGCGTCAGGTTGGGAACAAACAGTGATCAAGGAGACCGCGATGGCGGATGACCGGCCCGAAAAGATCCTCGCCGCACTCGGCGGCACGGGGAACCTCACCGAGATCGAGGGCTGCATCACACGGCTGCGCTGCGAGGTCGAGGACATGAGCCTCGTCGACGAGGCGGCGCTCAAGAAGGCCGGCGCGATGGGCGTGGTCAAGATGGGATCGTCGGCCCTGCAGGTGATCGTCGGCCCGGAGGCGGACACGATCGCCAGCGACATCGAGGACCTGCTGTGAGCCTGGAGATCCTCAGCCCGGTCGCCGGGCGCGTGGTGCCGATCACCGAGGTCCCCGACCCGGTGTTCGCGCAGGCCATGGTGGGGCCGGGCGTCGCGGTGCAGCCCTCGGGCGGCCGGGCGGACGCGGTCGCGCCGGTCGACGGCACGATCGCGACGCTGCACCCGCACGCGTTCGTCGTGGCGACCGAGGACGGCAAGGCCGTGCTGGTGCACCTGGGCATCGACACGGTCAAGGAGAAGGGCGAGGGCTTCACGCTGCACGTCGTCAAGGGCGAGCAGGTGCGGGCCGGCCAGCCGATCGTCAGCTGGGACCCGGAGGCGGTGACCGCGGCGGGCTACTCGGCCATCGTCCCGGTCGTCGCGCTGGACGCCGCGGCGGACGTCCTGTCCGGTTTGGACGCCGATCGCGACGTCGAAGCCGGCGCCCGGCTGTTCGGCTGGGACGCCTGAGCGGGATCCGTCACACGGAGGGCCCTCGGGGGCGAGTCGTCCCCCGGGGCCCTCTGGCACCGCCGGCTCGTCAGCCGGTGACGACCTTCCCGTTCTCGACCTTGACCGGCACCGACGCCAGCGGCTTGTTCGCCGGGCCGTGCTTGACCTCGCCGGTGAGCGCGTTGAAGACCGAGCCGTGGCACGGGCAGACCAGGTCGGCGCCCTTCGGGGCGACCGTGCAGCCCTGGTGCGTGCAGATCGCGCTGAACGCGGCGCAGGCCGACTCGGACGTCCGGGCCACGATGACGTCGGAACCGTCCGGGGCCTTCGCCGCCTTCGCCTGCCCGATCGGGACGTCGGCGAGCGCGACCAGCGGCGTCCCGGCGGCGATCGGCGCCTGGGCGGTGCCGGGCTTCGGGGCGGAGTCCGACCCGCAAGCGGTGAGCGCGACGGCGCCGACGGCGACACCGGCGACAGTGGCACCCGTGGTCAAGACGGTGCGGCGGGAGTGCAGTTCGGCTGTCATGCCCTCCTAAACGAGATCGCCACCCGATCGGTTCAATCCGCGGTGAACCGGATCGGCCCCTGTTCCGTGTATGTAGCGGAGTGGGTGTGGAGTGGAGGAACGATCATGGTGGGTTGGGTTCTACGCATCGTCGTGGCGGCCGCATTGCTGGGCTCGGCGGGTGTGCACTACTTCTTGTGGACGCAGGACTACCCGGGCCTCACCGGCTCGCTGTTCCTGCTCAACGCGATCGCCGGGCTGGTCCTCGCGATCGCCGTCCTGGCCTGGCGGCACTGGCTGCCCGCGCTGGGCGCGGCCGGCTTCGGGGCGCTGACGCTCGGGGCCTACGTCCTCGCCGCGACGGTCGGGTTCATGGGGAACCACGACCAGTTCAACAGCCAGCCCGAGTACTGGGGCGTCATCACCGAGGCCGTCTGCATCGTCGGCGGTCTGGCGCTGCTGTTCGTGAAGGACCGGCGCCGCGCGACGGTCTAGGTCCGCACCGGTGAAGGACGTCGCCGAAGAGGCGCTCATGCGCGCGCTGCACGAGGAACACGCGGCCGCGCTGTGGTCCTACGCGCTCCAGCTGACCTCCGGGGACCGGGTCCGGGCCGAGGACGTCGTCCAGGAGACGCTGCTGCGGGCCTGGCGCACGACGACGGTGCTCGACCAGTCCCAGGGCTCGGCCCGGGCGTGGCTGTTCACGGTGGCCCGGCGGATCGCGATCGACGGCTGGCGGTCCGCGTCGGCCCGCTCGGAGGTGGTGACCGACCGGCCGCCGGAACGCGCGGTCGCCGACGGCACCGACCGCGCGGTGCAGGGCTGGCTGGTCGCCGAGGCACTGGCCGAGCTGTCGGAGCGGCACCGCGAGGTGCTGCTGCTGTGTTACTTCCAGGGCTATTCCGTGGCGGACGCCGCGCTGCGGCTGGGCGTGGCCGAAGGGACCGTCAAGTCGCGCACGCACTACGCGTTGCGCGCACTGCGGCTGGTACTCGAGGAAAGGGGGGTGACCCAGTGAGCGAGGACCCGTTCGCGACGTTCGACGCCGCGTACGTCCTCGGGGCGCTCGCCCCCGAGGACCGGCAGCGCTTCGAGCAGCACCTCCGCACCTGCGACCGGTGCGCGGCCTCGGTCCGCGAGCTGGCCGGCCTGCCCGGCCTGCTGGCCAGGGTCGACGCACCCGCGGTCGTCCCCGGCGCCGGCCTGCCGCCGACCGACCAGCCGCCCCCGGACCTGCTGCCCACGGTGATCAAGCGGGTGCGGCGCGGCCGCCGGATCCGCACCGCGGTGACGGCGGTCTCGGCCGCGGTGGCGGTGTCGGCGTGCGTGGCACTCGGCGTCGTGGCGTGGCCCCAGCCCGCTGCGCCGCCGTCGACCACGATGACGGCGCTGGGCCGGTTCCCGGTCCGCGCGGACGCCCGCCTGGCGGCGTTCTCCTGGGGCACGCAGGTCGACATGACGTGCAGCTACACGGGCGGCCGCAGCGGCGGCGAGTACGCCCTGGTCGCGATCTCGCGGTCCGGGGAGGAGACGCAGCTGGCGACGTGGAAGGCGGTCCCGGACAACACGGCCCGCCTCTCGATCGGCACGGCCATGCGGCAGTCGGACCTGGCGGCGCTCGAAGTCCGCCTGGGCAACGGACTTCCCCTGCTCAGGCTGACGTTCTGAGGGAGGTGGCTCATCCGGGCCGCAGGGGGTTCCGGATGAGCCACCACCCGCCCCAAGCCCGGCCGAACCGTCATGAGGGTGCCCCTCATGGCGGCTAAGTTCATGAGGGGCACCCTCATGGACTCCGCCTCTCGCCGTGTCGTCCCTCCAATCACGCGTGATGGCCCTCTGATCACACGTGATGCCCGTCCCATCACGGGGGTGATGCCACCGGCCGCTCTTCCGCGACTCGAAAGCCCGTCCGCCCTGTCGCCCACAGGAGTGAAACCGGGGCTGGAACGTCGCGAACGGTCCATTCACGACGCCCGGAGTTTGCCCTGCTCAACCCGGCCGCAGCAGGCTGGGTTCATGACCCCGAAGACCCTGATCCTCGGCACCGCGGCGGCCGCCGGAGCGCTGGTCCGCCTCGCGACGCCGGGCAGTCTCGGCGCCGGTGACGTGAAGCTGTCCGGCAGCCTCGGCGCGGTGCTGGGCGCGGCCGGCTGGGCCGCGCTCGCGGCCGCGGCGGCGCTGGCCGCGCTCTTCACCCTCGCCGTCGCGGCCGCGCGGCGGCACTCCGGCCGCGTGCCGCACGGTCCCGCGCTGCTCACGGCCACCTGGCTGTGCGCGATCTTCCCGGGCGCACCGTGACCGGAACACCTTTCCGCCCCGGACGGCCCCCGTGACAGGATTGAGCCCATGTTGCGCTGGATCACCGCAGGTGAATCGCACGGACCCGCGCTGGCCGCCGTGCTCGAAGGCATGCCCGCCGGGGTCGCCGTCACCACCGCCGACGTCACCGAACAGCTGGCCCGGCGCCGCCTCGGCTTCGGCCGCAGCCCCCGGATGGGCTTCGAGACCGACCACATCGAGTTCCTCGGCGGCGTGCGTCACGGCCTCACCCAGGGCGGCCCTGTCGCGGTGCAGATCGAGAACGCCGAGTGGCCCAAGTGGGAGCAGGTCATGGCGGCCGACCCGGTCGACCCGCAGATCCTCGAGGGCCTCGCGCGCAACGAACCGCTCACCCGGCCCCGCCCGGGCCACGCGGACCTGCCGGGCATGCAGAAGTACGGCTTCGAGGAGGCGCGCCCGGTCCTGGAGCGGGCCAGCGCGCGGGAGACCGCGTCGCGGACCGCACTGGGCACCGTCGCCCGGAACTTCCTGAAGCAGCTGCTCGACGTCGAGATCCTCAGCCACGTCGTCTCGATCGGCGGCGCGGACGCCCCCGAAGGTCCGCTGCCGGTCGCCGCCGACCTGGCCGCCATCGACGAAAGCCCGGTCCGCGCCTTCGGCAAGGAAGGCACCGAGGCGATGGTCGCCGAGGTCGACGCCGTGCGGAAGGCGGGCGACACCGTCGGCGGCGTGATCGAGGTCCTCGTCTACGGCCTCCCGCCGGGCCTCGGCTCCCACGTCCACTGGGACCGCCGGCTCGACGCGCGGCTGGCCGGCGCGCTGATGGGCGTCCAGGCGATGAAGGGCGTCGAAGTCGGTGACGGCTTCACCACCGCCCGCCGCTGGGGCAGCCAGGCGCACGACGAGATCGACCGTGGCTCCGGCCCGGTCGGCGTCACCCGCCGGTCCAACCGCGCGGGCGGCCTCGAAGGCGGCATCACCAACGGTGAGCCGCTGCGGGTGCGCGTGGCGATGAAGCCGATCTCGACCGTCCCCAAAGCACTGTCCACAGTAGACGTCAAGACCGGCGAGCCCGCGGTGGCCATCCACCAGCGCTCCGACGTCTGCGCGGTGCCGCGCGCCGGTGTCGTCCTGGAGTCGGTCGTGGCGCTCGTCCTCGCCGACGCCGCGCTGGAGAAGTTCGGCGGCGACTCCCTGGCCGAGAGCAAGCGCAACGCCGAGGCCTACCTCAAGGCCCTCGAGGAGCGGTGGTGAGCCCTCGCGCGGTGATCGTCGGCCCGCCGGGCTCGGGCAAGAGCACGGTCGGGCCGCTGCTGGCCGCGGCGCTCGGCGTCGCGTTCCGGGACAGCGACGACGACATCGTCGCGCGCACCGGGCGCAGCATCTCCGACATCTTCGCCGAGGACGGTGAACCCGCCTTCCGTGCGCTGGAGGCGGAAGCGGTCGCGACCGCGCTGGCGGAGCACGACGGCGTGCTGTCCCTCGGCGGTGGCGCGCCGCTCACCCCCGGCACCCGCGCCCGGCTGGCCGAACACACCGTGGTGTTCCTCAACGTCGGCCTGGCCGCCGGCGTGCAGCGCACCGGCCTTTCGAGTGCGCGGCCGCTGCTGGCCGGCGTCAATCCCCGCGCCACCTTCAAGAAACTGCTCGACGAACGCGCGCCCGTCTACCGCGAGGTCGCCACCGTCGAGGTCGTCACCGACGACCGGATGCCCGCCGAGATCGTCGCGGACCTCGCCGCGCGGCTCGCCCCCGCCGAAGCCAAGGAGTGACTCCCTGATGTCCGACCCGGTGCGCATCCCGGTCGCCACCGCCCATCCCTACGACGTCGTGATCGGGCGCGGCCTGCTCGGCGACCTCACCGCGCAGCTGGCCGACGCCTCGAAGATCGCGTTGATCCACCCGCCCACGCTGACCACCACGGCCGAGGCCATCCGCGACGAGCTGAACGCGGCCGGGCTCGACGCCCACCGCGTCGAGATCCCGGACGCCGAGGACGGCAAGGCGCTGACCGTCGCGAGCTTCTGCTGGGAGGTGCTCGGCCGGATCGGGCTCGACCGCCGCGGTGTCGTGGTCGGCCTCGGCGGCGGCGCCGTCACCGACCTCGCCGGGTTCGTCGCGGGCACCTGGATGCGCGGGGTCCGGCTGGTCAACGTCCCGACCACGCTGCTCGGTATGGTCGACGCCGCGGTCGGCGGCAAGACCGGCATCAACACCGAGGCGGGCAAGAACCTGGTCGGCGTGTTCCACGAGCCGAGCGCGGTGTTCGCCGACCTCGCGACGCTGGAGACGCTGCCGCCGAACGAGCTCGTCGCCGGGATGGCCGAGGTCGTCAAGACGGGCTTCATCGCCGATCCGCGGATCCTCGAGCTGATCGAGGCCGGCCCCACCGCGGCGCTCGACGCGACCGGCGACGTGCTCGCCGAGCTGGTCCGGCGGTCGATCCAGGTGAAGGCCGACGTCGTGGCCGCCGACCTGCGCGAGTCCGACCTGCGGGAGATCCTCAACTACGGGCACACCCTCGGCCACGCGATCGAGCGCCGGGAGCGCTACCGGTGGCGCCACGGCGCCGCGGTGAGCGTCGGGCTGGTGTTCGCCGCCGAGCTGGCGCGGCTGGCCGGGCGGCTCGACGACGCCACCGCCGAACGCCACGCCGCCGTGTTGAAGCTCCTCGGCCTGCCGACGACCTACGACGCCGAAGCGCTGCCTCAGCTGCTGGAAACCATGAAGGGCGACAAGAAAACCCGCTCCGGCGTGCTGCGGTTCGTCGTCCTCGACGGTCTCGGCAAGCCGGGCCGGCTCGAGGGCCCGGACCCGTCGCTGCTCGCGGCCGCGTACTCGGCGGTCGCGGCGGACGCCCCGTCGGGCGGCGGGAGCGTGCTGCTGTGAAGGCGTTCGTGTTCAACGGCCCCAACCTCGGGCGGCTCGGCAAGCGCGAACCGTCGGTCTACGGCTCGACCACCCACGACGACCTCGCGGCGCTGTGCGTCAAGGCCGGCGACGACCTGGGGATCGAGGTCGAGGTCCGGCAGACCGACCACGAAGGCGAAATGGTCGGCTGGCTGCACGAAGCCGCCGACGGCGGCCACCCGGTCGTCCTCAACGCCGGCGCGTGGACGCACTACTCGATCGCAGTGCGCGACGCCGCGGCGCAGCTGTCCGCGCCGCTGATCGAGCTGCACATCTCGAACGTGCACAAGCGGGAGGAGTTCCGGCACTACAGCGTGCTTTCGGACATCGCGACGGCGGTGATCGCGGGCCTCGGCGTCGACGGCTACCCGCTCGCCCTGCGCTGGCTCGCCACGCACCCGGGATGACCCTGCCTGCGCTGACCACGGCGCGGCTGGTGCTGCGGCAGCTGGTCGAGGCCGACCGCGAAGCCGTCGTGAAGGTCTTCTCCGACCCGGAGATGAGCCGGTTCTTCGCGGCGGACTTTTCCGACCCGGCGGCGGCGAGCGCGATGGTCGACCGGCGCCTCTCCTCCCGCGGCCCGGCCGGCCAGGGCCACTGGGTGATCGAGCGCGACGGCGAGGTCGTCGGCGTCGCGCACCTGCGGCCGTCGGGGGAGCTGCCGGGCGGGGTGCCGGAACTGGGCTACTACGTCGCGTCCGCGCACGCCGGGCAGGGCCTGGCCACGGAGGCCGCCCGGGCGGTGCTGGACCACGGGCTCCACGCGCTCGGCCTGCCCGCGGTCTGGGCGCTGGTGCACGAGAACAACGCGGCGAGCCGGAAAGTGGCCACGCGCTTGGGGTTCCTCGACGTCGGCAGCGGGATCCACTACGGCGACCTGCACCGGGTGCTGGTCGCGCTGCCGGCCGTCCACGGGCGGCCGCACCACGTCGAGCTGTGGGTGCCGGACCTCGCCGAAGCCGAGCGGAGCTGGGGCTGGCTGCTCGGCGAGCTCGGCTGGAGCGAGTTCCAGCGCTGGGCCGCCGGAGTCAGCTGGCGCCTCGGCGGGACGTACGTCGTCGTCGAAGCTTCGCCCGCGCTGAGCGTGCCGGAGCACGACCGCATGCGGCCGGGCCTGAACCACCTGGCATTGCACGTGGCGACCCGCGCCCAGGTGGACGACCTGGCCGCCCGGGCGGCCGAGCACGGCTGGCGGCCGCTGTTCACCGACCGTTACCCCCACGCGGGCGGCCCCGCCCACTACGCGGCCTACCTCGAGAACGAAGCCGGCTTCGAGGTCGAGCTGGTCGCGGTGGAAGGCCCCCGGCAGGAGAACGCCCCGGCCGAGTAAGCCGCGCGACGCCGGTGAAGCCTCGGCGGGCCGGCGCCGGCTGTCGAGGGAGCACGATCGGGCGACCGTCGAACAGGAGCGTCGCCACCCGGGCAGGGGGTCGCTCGCTACACTGCGATGTCGTGCGCCCGTTTCGTCGTGGGGGTCGGCGACCCGCTCGTACCTTGTTCGCCAGTGTCCTGGCGGGGCTGCTGGTCGCGGGCTGCACCCAGGGGTACGCCCAGCCGCAGGCGGCGGGGGACCAGCCGGCGATCGCCGGCGGGAAGATCGCCGAGCCGCCGCGGCCCACCGACGTCAAGCTCGCTTCGGGTGACCCCCGGCAGAGTGGTGGCGTGATCGCCGCCGGTGGGGCGGACGCCGTCTACAACTACGGGCCGTCGGTGATGCTCGATCACGGGCAGACCCGGATGTGGTGGTGCAGCCAGTACGGCGGCGCCGGGCCGGCGGGCGACGACATCCTCTACGCCCAGGCGCAGTCCATCGACGGGCCCTTCACCGGGCCGGGTGGCGGGATCCCGGCGGCCGTGTTCTCCGGCGCGCCCGGGCAGTTCGACGGCATGCACACCTGTGACCCGTCCGTGCTGCGGGTCGGCTCGACGTACTACCTGTACTACACCGGTGCGGCCGGTGACCACGCGCTCGGCAACGCCATCGGGCTCGCGACCAGCCCCGACGGGGTGCACTGGACCCGCGCGGCCGGCGGGCGGCCGATCCTGGGGCCGTCGCACGACGTGCACCGCGCGAACGTCTACGGCGCGGGCCAGCCGTCCGTGGTGTACCTCGACGGCTGGTTCTACCTGATGTTCACCGACACCACCGGCCGCGCCGCGGGCTGGAACGGCGCGGGGCAGTTCCTGCTCCGCTCGCGCGACCCGGCGTTCGGGTCCGGGGTGCAGGCGCTGGACGTCGGCGGCTTCGTCCCGGCGGTGTCGACGTCGGCGCCGCGCGCCCGGTCGATCGTCGACGGCTTCAGCGCGGACCTGATGTGGGTCGGGGCGCTCGCCGCGTTCGTCGTCGCGCACGAGACCGACGGCGGGACGACGCTCACGTTCTGGACGGCGGACTTCACCGAGCACCCGTTCCAGCCGGTGGTGATCCCGGGGCCGTGGAAGGAAGGGCCGGGGCTGGTGCGCCGGGCCGACGGGCACGCACCGCTGTCGTCGGCCGATCCGTGCGACCGGGTGCCGTTCGACGTCGTGCGCGCGACCACGCTCGGCGGGGCCGGCGCGCCGACCGATCTGCGGCACTTCGGGCTGGACCTGCTGGGCAGCCAGGCGTGCGGGAACCCCGGCCGGGTCGCCGCGACGTTCGACGGGGTGACGATGCCGTCGCCGGAGCGGACGATGGACCTGGTCCGCGCCGGGCGGCGGGTGCGGATCGACCGGCGCTCGGTCGCGTCGGTGCTGGCCGGCGAGCTGCTGGAGAAGGCACCGCCCGCGGTGGCGGTGCTCCCGGTGGCGGCGCGGCTGCGGCCGGGCGCGGAGGCGGCCCAGGCACCGGGCGGCGGGATCGGGCTGCTCCTCGACGACCGGCGGCTGTGGCGGGTACCGGACGCCGGAATCGTGGCGGCCAACGGCTCGGCGGCGCACGCCGTGACGACCGAGCAGTGGAACGCTTATCCGCGGGGATCCTTGCTGGGCTGAGTCCGGCCGAGGTGATCGGTGTCGAGCGGCGGCGTGGAGTGGTCATCGGCGGGGTTTCCGTGGCGGGCCGCGCCGGGCGGGGGCCCGCCGGTGGAGTTGTTCGGCGGCGGCAGCGTGGAGCAGTCAGCCGCGGGAACGAGCGGCCGGCCGGCGGGGCGTTTCTCGCGAGACTCCCCGCACGGCCGAGGACGAGCTACCCGCGGGGTTCTTCGCCGGCCGGCTGACCGCGACGAGCCGGGCGCGGGCGGGGCCGGGGACGAGGCTGGGGACGAGGCCGAGGCGGGTCGGCGGGACCGTCGAGCGGGGACTCCGGCGGCTGGGACCGCCCGATCCGCCCGCCGACGAACAACCCGAGCCCGGCCGGGATCAGCACCAGGAGGGCCGAGAACGCCGCCCCGCCGGTGAGCGCGCCGCCGAGTTCGGACACTCCCGTCTGGTCGACGAAGACCGCGCGGCCGATGACGTACAGGATCCCGGCCACCGGGCCGGCGATCAGCGCCGAGATGAACCACACGCGGCCGCGGTCCGGCAGGCCGCGCCAGGCGTCGATCGCGCTCCAGAGCGCCGCCGTCCCGACGAGCACCGCCAGCGCCAGTGCCACCACCGGGGTCTGGTCGGTCGGGTGGTAGACGGCGTACTTGGCGAGGAGGGTGATGGCCGCGCCGTGCAGCACCGCCATCCCGAGCCCGCGAATCACCCAGGCGCTCATCCTGCGGAGTGTAGGCGGCCTACTGGCGAGTCGCTCGGCCGGCGAGCGGGGGTGCGCGGAACGCGACGAACGTCCGGCCCCGCCCGCACTAGGGTGGAACCCGTGCCTGAAACCCATGGACGACGTCGTGCCGCGCTGCGCGGGCTTCTGACCGAAGCCGGTGTCGACGCGCTGCTGGTCACCGATCTGCTGAACATCCGCTACCTCACCGGGTTCACCGGCTCGAACGCCGCCGTGCTGCTGCACGTCGAAGGCGACGGGAAGACGCTTTTCTGCACCGACGGCCGCTACACCACCCAGTCGGCCGCCGAGGTGCCCGACCTGGACAAGGTCGTCGACCGGGCCAGTGCCGCCGCCCTGGTCGCGAAGGCCGCGAAGGACACGAAGACCTACGGTCTCGTCGGCTTCGAGAGCCACCACGTGAGCGTGGAGGAGTACGAGGCCCTCCGCAAGGACGTGCCGCTGCGGAGGACCCCGGGGCTGGTCGAACGGCTGCGGGAGGTGAAGGACGAAGCGGAGATCGAGGCGCTGCGCCAGGCGTGCGCCGCCGCGGACCGGGCGCTGGACGACCTCGTCGCGGCCGGTGGGCTGCGGCCCGGGCGGACCGAGCTGGAAATCGCCCGTGACCTGGAGAACCGCATGCTGGAGCACGGCTCGAGCGAGCCCAGCTTCGCCTCCATCATCGCCGCCGGCGCGCACTCGGCCATCCCGCACCACCGGCCGACGCACGCTGAGCTGAAGCGTGGCGACTTCGTGAAGATGGACTTCGGCGCGACCGTCGACGGCTACCACTCCGACATGACGCGCACCTTCGTCCTCGGCGAGCCCGCGGACTGGCAGCGCGAGGTGTACGGCCTCGTGCACGCCGCGCAGGCGGCCGGGGTCGGCGCCGTCCTGCCGGGCACCGAAGTGTCCGATGTGGACGCCGCGGCGCGGACCGTGATCGCGGACGCCGGGCACGGCGAGCACTTCGCGCACGGCCTCGGGCACGGCGTCGGCCTGCAGATTCACGAGGCGCCCAGCTTCGCCGCCACGGGCGTCGGTACACTGACCGCCGGTATGGCGGTCACCGTCGAGCCCGGCGTGTACCTCGCGGGGCGCGGTGGCGTGCGCATCGAGGACACGCTCGTCGTGCGGGCTGGGGAGCCCGAACTCCTCACCCTGAGCACCAAGAACCTCGTGGTCGTCTGACAGCGGCCCCGAACCCGAAGATTCGACACAGGAGACTGCAAGCTCGTGGCCACGACCAACGACCTGAAGAACGGGCTCGTCCTCAACCTCGAGGGCCAGCTGTGGACCGTCACCGCGTTCCAGCACGTCAAGCCGGGCAAGGGCGGCGCCTTCGTGCGCACGACGCTCAAGCACGTGCTCACCGGCAAGGTGGTCGACAAGACGTTCAACGCGGGCACGAAGGTCGACACGGCCACGGTGGACCGCCGGAACATGACTTACCTGTACAAGGACGGCGCCGACTTCGTCTTCATGGACGGCGACACCTACGACCAGATCACGGTCCAGGCCGCGGTCGTCGGCGACAACGCCAACTACATGCTGGAGAACACCGAGGTCCAGGTCGCGGTGCACGAGAACGAGGCGCTGTACGTCGAGCTCCCGACCTCGGTCGAGATCGTCATCCAGCACACCGACCCTGGCCTGCAGGGCGACCGCTCGACCGGCGGCACCAAGCCGGCGACGCTGGAGACCGGCGCGGAGATCCAGGTCCCGCTGTTCCTGTCCACCGGCGAGAAGATCAAGGTCGACACCCGTGACGGCCGTTACCTGGGCCGCGTCTCCAGCTGATGCCGACTTCGAAACCCCACCCGAACCGCGGCGGCGCGATCAGCCGCCGTCAGGCACGCCGCCGGGCGGTGGAGATGCTGTACGAGGCCTCGCAGCGTGACGCCGACGCGGTGACGCTGCTGGCCGACCGCGTCGGCGCGACCGAAGTCGACCCGATCGCGGACTACACGATCAGCCTGGTCGAGGGCGTGACGGGCCGGAAGACGCAGATCGACGAGCTGCTGGCCGAGCACGCGCAGGGCTGGACCCTGGACCGGATGCCGAAGGTCGACCTCGCGGTGCTGCGGGTCGGGGTCTACGAGCTGCTCTGGGCCGAGGACGTGCCGGACCCGGTCGCGATCGACGAGGCCGTCGGCCTGGCGAAGGAGCTGTCCACGGACGATTCGCCGCGGTTCGTCAACGGCGTGCTGGGCCGGATCGGCACGATCGCCGACCGCCTCCGCGCCGTTCTGTAGAGCCCGCCTGGCCCCCCGGTCAGGCGGTTCCGGTCAAGGTGACCACGACCGGGGGACCGGGGGCTCGCCCCCGGGCGGGGTCTGGGGGCTGCGCCCCCGGAAGACACGGCGAGCGAGGTGTGGCTCGCGCTGTCCGCGAGCAGGGCTCGCCCCCGAACGAGCCCCGTCGGTTTCGCACACTCTCGGATCAGTCCTCCTTGGAAGGACGAGCCTCCGGCGGCAGAACGCCCCAGTCGATGAGCTGCTCGGTCAGCTCGCCCGGGGTCATGTCGTAGATGATCGCCAGGGACCGCAGGTCCTCGGTGCGGATCGAGAGCACCTTGCCGTTGTAGTCGCCGCGCTGGCTCTGGATCGTCGCGGCGTAGCGGGCCAGCGGGCCCACCTTTTCGGCAGGCAGCTGCTGCAGGCGCTCCAGGTTGATCACGATCTTGGTGGCGGGCTCGGCACCGGAGGGGACCCGGCCCTCGGGCAGCAGCTCGACCACCGGCACACCGTAGAAGTCGGCCAGCTCGGCCAGCTTCTGCACGGTGACGGCACGGTCGCCACGCTCGTACGAGCCGACGACGACGGCCTTCCAGCGCCCACCGGACTTCTGCTCGACCCCGTGCAGGGACAGGCCCTGCTGCTGGCGGATCCCGCGGAGCTTGGCCCCGAGCGCCTTGGCGTAATCGCCCATCTGGTCGTTCTCCGTTCTTCACCCCCGGCCGGTCGGGGTGACCGGTCGGGGACTCTTCGAGTCGAATACTCAGAGTAATGGTTACGCATTGTTGTCACCAGGTCAAGCAGCAGCTTGCCGCGAATCACGCCACACCACCCGTAAGGCTGAGCAAAGTCCCTGCTACTGTCGGTGCGAAAGCCCTGACCAGCAGGGGCACAGACGTCCTTTAAGGACCCGTCCGGTGAGGCGGGGAAGGAGTCCGGTTTGTCGTCACGTCCGCGTGGCGCGGCTGGTTCGGCCGGGGAGCGCGAGCTCCTGTCGGCCGGCGATGTCGCGCGCACGATCGCCCGAATGGCCCATCAGGTCATCGAAAAGACCGCGAACGGTGCGGAGAGCACTACCCCGCCCGTGTTGCTCGGCATCCCGTCCCGGGGCACGCCCCTCGCGGTCCGTCTCGCCGGCAAGATCGGTGAGTTCTCCGGGGTCCGCCCGCCGGCCGGCGCCCTCGACGTCACCCTCTACCGGGACGACCTCCGCCGCCGCCCGCCGCGCGCGCTCGAACAGACGCAGCTGCCCGCCGACGGCATCGACGACCGGGTGGTGATCCTGGTCGACGACGTGCTCTTCTCCGGCCGGACGATCCGGGCCGCGCTCGATGCCCTCCGTGATCACGGCCGCCCCCGCGCGGTGCAGCTGGCCGTGCTGGTCGACCGCGGTCACCGCGAGCTGCCGATCCGCGCCGACTACGTGGGCAAGAACGTGCCGACCGCCCGTGCCGAGGACGTGGTCGTCCTGCTGGCCGAGATCGACGGCCGCGACGCGGTCCTGCTGCGGGCCGCGGAAGCCGCCGAAACGCCTGGAGAGGACTCGTGAAGCACCTGCTCGCCACCGACGGCCTGGACCCGGTGGTCGCCACCGCCGTGCTCGACACCGCCGACGAGCTCAAGCACACCCTGCTCGGCCGGGAGGTCAAGAAGCTGCCGACGCTGCGCGGCCGCACGGTGATCACCCTGTTCTACGAGAACTCGACCCGCACCCGGGTCTCGTTCGAGATCGCCGGCAAGTGGATGAGCGCGGACGTGATCAACGTGTCCGCGTCCAGCTCCTCGGTCAACAAGGGGGAGTCCCTGCGCGACACCGCGCTGACGCTGGCCGCCGCGGGCGCCGACTGCGTGATCGTCCGGCACCCCGCCAGCGGCGCCGCCCAGCGGCTCTCGGAGTGGCTCGCCGAGCCCGGTACCTCGGTGGTCAACGCCGGCGACGGCACCCACGAGCACCCGACACAGGCGCTGCTCGACGCGGCGACGCTGCGGGAGCGGCTCGGGTCGCTCAAGGACCGCCGGATCGCGATCGTCGGGGACGTCCTGCACAGCCGGGTCGCCCGCTCGAACATCCACCTGCTCTCGGCCCTGGGCGCCGAGGTGGTCCTCGTCGGGCCGCCGACGTTGCTGCCTTACGGCGTCGAAAGCCTTCCGGTGACCGTTTCGCACGACCTCGACGCCGAGCTGCCCGCGGTCGACGCGGTGATGATGCTGCGAGTCCAGGCTGAGCGCATGCACGGCGGGTTTTTCCCGAGCGCACGCGAGTACTCGATCGCTTACGGACTCTCGGAAAAGCGGCAGAAGCTGCTGCCGGACCACGCGGTCGTCCTGCACCCCGGCCCGATGCTGCGCGGGATGGAGATCGCGAGCGCGGTCGCCGACTCCCCGGCCTCGGCCATCACCGAACAGGTCCGCAACGGCGTCCACGTGCGCATGGCGGTCCTCTACCACCTCCTGGCCAGCGAAGGAGCCGCCGCGTGAGCGAGCTTGCGAGTGAACCATTCAACACAGCGCTTTGTGCTCAGCAGGCACCGAGCGTCAGCGAGGTGCGCGCTTGAGCACCGTGATCCAGGGCGCCCGCCCGTACGGCGAGGGCGACCCGGTCGACATCCTGATCGAGGACGGCGTGATCACCGCGATCGGCGCCGTCGACGTCCCGGAAGACGCCGAACTGATCGACGCGAGCGGCCAGGTGCTGCTGCCGGGATTCGTCGACCTGCACACCCACCTGCGCGAACCCGGTCGCGAGGACACCGAGACGATCGACACCGGCTCGGCCGCGGCGGCGCTCGGCGGCTACACCGCGGTGTTCGCCATGGCCAACACCGACCCGGTCGCCGACAACGCCGTGATCGTCGAGCACGTCTGGCGGCGCGGGCAGGAGGCCGGCCTGGTCGACGTCCACCCGGTCGGCGCGGTCACCGTCGGGCTCAAGGGCGAGAAGCTCGCCGAGCTGGGCACGATGGCGAACTCCCAGGCCCGGGTGAAGGTGTTCTCCGACGACGGACTCTGCGTCGCCGACCCGCTGCTGATGCGCCGCGCGCTGGAGTACTCGACCGCGCTCGACGTCGTCATCGCGCAGCATGCGGAGGAGCCGCGGCTGACCGTCGGCGCCCAGGCGCACGAGGGCGAGCGCGCGGCCCGGCTCGGCTACACCGGCTGGCCGGCCGCCGCCGAAGAGTCCATCGTGGCCCGCGACTGCCTGCTGGCGCTGCACGCCAACGCCCGGCTGCACGTCTGCCACGTCTCGACGTCGGGGACGGCGGACGTGCTGCGCTGGGCGAAGGACCGCGGCACCCAGGTGTCGGCCGAGGTCACGCCCCACCACCTGCTGCTGACCGACGAGCGCCTGGCCACCTACGACCCGGTCAACAAGGTGAACCCGCCGCTGCGCACCGAGTCCGACGCGGAGAAGCTCCGGACCGCGCTGGCCGACGGCACCATCGACTGCGTCGCCACCGACCACGCGCCGCACGCGGTGCAGGACAAGGACACCGAGTGGGCCGCCGCCCGGCCGGGCATGCTCGGCCTGCAGACGGCGCTCTCGATCGTCACCGAGACGATGGTCCGCACCGGGCTGCTCGACTGGCGCGGCGTCGCCCGCGTGATGAGCGAGCGGCCCGCCGAGATCGGCAACCTGGCCGACCAGGGCCGCCCGATCGCGGTCGGCGAGCCGGCGAACCTGACGCTGGTCGACCCGGACGCCGAGTGGACGGTCCGGGGCGCGGAGCTGGCCAGCATCGCGGCCAACACCCCGTACGAGGGAATGCGGCTGCCCGGCGTGGTGACCGCGACGCTGCTGCGCGGGCGGACCACCGCGCGGGACGGGAAGATCTGCTGATGGAACGCCTCTGGCTGGTGCTGGCGATCGTCGCCTTCTTCCTGCTCTGCCTCTGGGGCATGTACGTGGGCTGGCGGCGCAAGGCGCGCTCGCAGAGCGTGCAGGTGCCGCCGTTCCCCGCCATCCCTGAAGACGCCGGCGAGGTGCTGCTGGAATCGACCGGCGTCTACCTGGCGACGACGGTCGCGGGGGAGTGGCAGAACCGGATCGTCACCCGCGGCGCGGGACTGCGCACCGGCGCGGTCTGGCGGCTGCACGACGGCGGGATCGCCGTCGAACGCGGCGGGGCGCCGGACTTCTGGATCCCGCGGGAGGCCGTCACCGGCGTCCGGCGCGACACGAAGATCGCCGGGAAGGTGATGGGCACCGACGCGCTGCTGGTGCTCACCTGGCGGCTCGGCGACGCCGAGCTCGACACCGGATTCCGCGGCGACGACCTCGACGACTATCCACAGTGGATCGAACAGCTCAAGATCAAGGGAGGTGCCCAGTGAACGCGCGCGCTCAGGCCGCACTGGTACTCGAAGACGGCCGGGTGTTCCGCGGCGCTGCCTACGGCGCGCAGGGGCGAACCCTCGGCGAAGCGGTGTTCTGCACCGGCATGACCGGCTACCAGGAGACGCTGACGGACCCGTCCTACCACGGCCAGATCGTGGTCCAGACGGCACCGCAGATCGGCAACACCGGCTGGAACGACGAGGACGACGAGTCGTCGAAGATCTGGGTCAACGGCTATGTGGTGCGCGACCCCGCCCGCACGCCGTCCAACTGGCGCTCGAAGCGCTCGCTCGACGAAGAGCTGGTGCGCCAGGGGATCGTCGGCATCGCCGAGGTCGACACCCGGTCGCTGACCCGGCACCTGCGCGAACTCGGCGCGATGCGGGCCGGGGTGTTCTCCGGTGACGCGCTGGGCACGCTTGACGACATGGTCGCTGAGGTGCTGGCCAGCCCGAAGATGGAGGGTGCCGACCTGGCCGGCCAGGTTTCGACGCCGAAGCCGTACGTGGTCTCGCCTTCCGGTGAGACGCGCTTCCGGGTGGCCGCACTGGATCTGGGCATCAAGTCCAACACCCCGCGGCAGATGGTCAAGCGCGGCATCGAGGTGCACGTGCTGCCGTCGACCACGACGGTCGACGAACTGCTGGCGATCGAGCCGGACGGCGTGTTCCTTTCCAACGGCCCGGGCGACCCGGCCACCACGACGCACGCGACCGAGCTGACCAAGCAGATCCTCGGCCGTGAGATCCCGCTGTTCGGCATCTGCTTCGGCAACCAGGTCCTCGGCCGCGCGCTCGGCCTGGGCACGTACAAGATGCGCTACGGCCACCGCGGCATCAACATCCCGGTGATCGACGTGGCGACCAGGTCAGTGGCCATCACGGCCCAGAACCATGGCTTCGCCCTCGAAGGTGAGCCGGGGCAGCGGTTCGAGTCGCCGTTCGGTGCCGCGCAGATCAGCCACTACTGCCCGAACGACGACACGGTCGAGGGCGTGCGCGCGCTCGACGTCCCGGCGTTCTCGGTGCAGTACCACCCCGAAGCCGCGGCCGGACCGCACGACGCGGCGCCCCTGTTCGACGATTTCGTTTCGCTCATGGAGAAGCGGTCGTGACGCTCACGACCGGCATCGAACGGATCCGGATCCGGAACTACCGGGTGCTCCGGGACATCGAGCTGGACGGCCTGACCCCGGTCACGTTGCTGATCGGTGCCAACGGCACTGGCAAATCCACCGTCCTGGACGCAATCGAGTTCGTGTTCGAGGCAGTGAGCGCCGGATTGGCCGACGCCTGGGGTCGGCGAGGTGGCTTGGCCGGTGTCCGGAGCAAAGGTGCCGGCGGGCCCGTTGAGATCGAGCTTGACTGCCGGTCCTGGGCGGGACTGTTCACCTATCGACTGGTCGTCGGGGAACGGCAAGGCTTCCCGGAAGTCGAGGGAGAGAAGCTGTCGTGGCGGCACGAAGAAGAAAGCGAAGCGTTCGAGCTGCTCGACTTCGCGTACGGTAGCGGGACGGTCCGTCGACCGGGCGTTGGTGCGGTGGATGAGCAATTTGTCACGGCGGACATTCTGGGTGCCGATACGTTCGGACGCCTCGGAGTCAACAGCCAGGTCGCTGCCTTCCGCCGTTTCGCCGCTCAGGTCCGGCTTGCGGACGGTGTCGGCCGGCTGCGGTCATCCGCGGCGCAGAGCCCGGTGGCTGCCCTGCTGACCGATGTGCCGGAGACGGGCCTCTACCCGTTGTTGCACACTTCATTGGCCGAGGACATCCGAGCGTTCTCCCAGACCGGCCAAGTCATTGCCGCCACTCATTCCTCCTGGATCGTGAATGCCTCGCGGCTGGACGAAGTCTGGATGATGTACCGCGACGACCACGGGCACACGCAGGCCAGACGCGCTGCCGACCTGCCACGACTGGTCGCGATGGCAGGGCCGGGCGCACTGCTCGGTGACCTGTGGTCCGAAGGGTACTTCGGCATCGGCGATCCGCTGGCGAGGCAAATGTGACCGAGCCTGCCGTAGGGCTAACGCACCCAATGTGGCGTTCGGTGCGTTCAACGCAACCAACGCCGCATTGGGTGCATGACGGCTTGGCTCCCGCCCCGCGCTGCACTCCGCCTTGGGTGGAAACGGACATCGAGAACAACCGATCGAAAAGCTTTCAGGTCTTCCGCGACGGCTTGCGGCGCCTGGTGAAAGAAGGAAACTGATGCCGAAGAGGACGGACATCCAGCACGTGCTGGTGATCGGCTCCGGGCCGATCGTGATCGGGCAGGCCGCGGAGTTCGACTACTCCGGCACCCAGGCCTGCCGGGTGCTGCGCAGCGAAGGCCTGCGCGTGTCCCTGGTGAACTCGAACCCGGCCACCATCATGACCGACCCCGAGTTCGCCGACGCGACCTACATCGAGCCGGTGACGCCGGACTTCGTCGAGAAGGTCATCGCCGCCGAGAGTGAACGCGGGCAGCCCGTCGATGCGCTGCTGGCGACCCTCGGTGGGCAGACCGCGCTGAACTGCGCGGTCGCCCTGCACGAGCGTGGCGTGCTCGACAAGTACGGCGTCGAGCTGATCGGCGCCGACATCGACGCCATCCAGCGCGGTGAGGACCGGCAGAAGTTCAAGGACATCGTGCGCACCATCGGCGCCGAGGTCCCGCGCTCCCGCGTCTGCCACGACATGGCCGAGGTCCGCGAGACCGTCGCCGAGCTGGGCTTGCCCGTGGTGATCCGGCCGAGCTTCACCATGGGCGGGCTCGGCTCGGGCATGGCGCACACGCCCCAGGACCTCGAGCGGCTGGCGTCCACCGGGCTCACCGAGTCTCCCGTCACCGAGGTGCTCATCGAGGAGAGCGTGCTCGGCTGGAAGGAGTACGAGCTCGAGCTGATGCGCGACAAGCACGACAACGTCGTGGTCGTCTGCTCGATCGAGAACATCGACGCGATGGGCGTGCACACCGGCGACTCGGTCACCGTCGCGCCGACGATGACCCTGACCGACCGCGAATACCAGGTGATGCGCGACGTCGGCATCGCCGTGCTGCGCGAGGTCGGCGTCGACACCGGCGGCTGCAACATCCAGTTCGCGATCAACCCGGCCGACGGCCGGATGGTCGTCATCGAGATGAACCCGCGCGTTTCGCGAAGCAGTGCCCTGGCGAGCAAGGCCACCGGCTTCCCGATCGCCAAGATCGCCGCGAAGCTCGCCATCGGCTACACCCTCGACGAGATCCAGAACGACATCACCGGCGAGACGCCGGCGGCGTTCGAGCCCACTTTGGACTACGTCGTCGTGAAGATGCCGCGGTTCGCCTTCGAGAAGTTCCCGGGCGCGGACCCGACGCTGACCACGACGATGAAGAGCGTCGGCGAGGCGATGTCGTTCGGCCGCAGCTTCCCCGAGGCCCTCGGCAAGGCGATGCGGTCGATCGAGACCAAGGCGACCGGGTTCTGGACGCTGCCCGACCCCGATGGCGTGACGCTCGAGTCCACTTTGGACGCGCTGCGCACGCCGCACGAGGGCCGGCTGTACGAAGTGGAACGCGCGCTGCGCCTGGGCGCCACCGTCGGGCAGGTGCACGAGGCCTCCGGCATCGACCCGTGGTTCATCGACCAGATCGCCCTGATCGGCGAGGTCGGCGCCGAAGTCCGCGACGCACCGGTCCTGGACGGCGACCTGCTGCGGCGCGCCAAGCGCACCGGGCTGTCCGACCGCCAGATCGCCGCGCTGCGGCCGGAACTGGCCGGCGAGGACGGCGTGCGCGCGCTGCGCCACCGCCTCGGCGTGCGGCCGGTGTTCAAGACCGTCGACACCTGCGCGGCCGAGTTCGCGGCCAAGACGCCGTACCACTACTCGGCCTACGAGTCCGACCCCGAGGCACAGTCCGAAGTGGCCGTGCAGGCGGAGAAGCCGAAGGTGCTCATCCTCGGTTCCGGCCCGAACCGGATCGGCCAGGGCATCGAGTTCGACTACTCCTGCGTGCACGCGGCGATCGCGTTGCGGGAGGCCGGGTTCGAGGCCGTCATGGTCAACTGCAACCCGGAAACCGTGTCCACCGACTACGACACCTCCGACCGGCTGTACTTCGAGCCGCTGTCCTTCGAGGACGTCCTCGAGGTGGTGCACGCCGAGCAGACGTCCGGCACGGTCGCCGGCGTGATCGTCCAGCTCGGCGGCCAGACCCCGCTGGGCCTGGCGAAGAAGCTCGCCGACGCCGGTGTCCCGGTGGTCGGGACGCCGCCGGAGGCGATCCACCTGGCCGAGGACCGCGGCGCGTTCGGCGAGGTGCTCGCCCACGCCGGGCTGCCCGCGCCGCGCTACGGCACGGCGACGTCGTTCGAGGGCGCGAAGCGGATCGCCGACGAGATCGGCTACCCGGTGCTGGTCCGGCCGTCGTACGTGCTCGGCGGGCGCGGCATGGAGATCGTCTACGACGAGGAGTCCCTGGCCGGCTACATCCGCCGCGCCACCGAGGTCACGCCGGAGCACCCGGTGCTGGTCGACCGGTTCCTCGACGACGCCATCGAGATCGACGTCGACGCGCTGTTCGACGGTGACGAGCTCTACCTCGGCGGCGTCATGGAGCACATCGAGGAGGCCGGCATCCACTCCGGTGACTCCTCGTGCGCGCTGCCGCCGATCACGCTCGGCCACACCGACCTGCAGGCCGTCCGCCGCTCCACCGAGGCGATCGCCCGCGGCGTCGGCGTGCGCGGGCTGCTGAACGTCCAGTACGCGCTCAAGGACGACGTCCTGTACGTCCTGGAGGCCAACCCGCGCGCGTCGCGCACGGTGCCGTTCGTGTCGAAGGCGACGGCGGTGCCGCTGGCCAAGGCCGCCGCGCTGATCATGACCGGCTCGACGATCAAGGACCTGCGCGAGAGCGGCGTCCTCCCGGCCGACGGCGACGGCGGTCAGATGCCGGCCGACTCGCCGGTGGCGGTCAAGGAGGCCGTGCTGCCCTTCCACCGCTTCCGCACCCCCGAAGGCCATGGCGTGGATTCGCTGCTGGGCCCGGAGATGAAGTCCACCGGCGAGGTGATGGGTGTCGACGTCTCCTTCGGCAAGGCGTTCGCGAAGTCCCAGAGCGGCGCGTACGGCTCGCTGCCGACGTCCGGGCGGGTGTTCGTCTCGGTGGCCAACCGCGACAAGCGCTCGCTGGTGTTCCCGGTGAAGCGGCTGGCGGACCTCGGGTTCGAGATCCTCGCCACGTCCGGCACCGCGGAAGTGCTGCGGCGCAACGGGATCGCGTGCACCGTGGTGCGCAAGCACTACGAGGGCTCGACCGAAGCCGAACCGAACATCGTGGACGTCATCCTGAACGGCGATGTCGACATGGTGATCAACACGCCCTACGGGAACAGCGGTCCGCGCATCGACGGCTACGAAATCCGCACCGCCGCGGTGTCGCGCGACATCCCGTGCGTGACGACCGTCCAGGGCGCCGCGGCGGCCGTGCACGGCATCGAAGCGCTCATCCGGGGCGACATCGGCGTCAAGTCGCTGCAGGAGCTCCAGGCGGCGCTGAAGGCGAAGTCGTGACGGCGTCTTCGGTGTCTTCGGCGCCGGAGCGGTTCGGGGCGCGGCTGGCGAAAGCCGTCGCGGCCCGGGGCCCGCTGTGCGCCGGGATCGACCCCCACCCGGGCCTCATCGAGGCATGGGGGCTCCCGGTGGACGTCTCGGGCCTGGAACGGTTCGCGCTGTCCGCCACGGAGGTCCTGGCGGCGCACACGGCGATCGTGAAGCCGCAGTCGGCGTTCTTCGAGAGTTTCGGAGCGGCCGGGATCCGGGTGCTGGAGCGGGTGGTCGAGACCGCCCGCGAGGCGGGCGCGCTGGTGCTGCTGGACGTCAAGCGCGGCGACATCGGCTCCACGATGGCGGCCTACACCGCCGCGTACGTCGCCGGCGGCGCGGCGATCGCGGCCGACGCCATCACCGTCTCGCCGTACCTCGGGTTCGGCTCACTGGAGCAGTGCGCCGCCACGGCCGGCTCGGCGGGACGCGGCATCTTCGTGCTCGCCCGGACTTCGAACCCCGAAGCGGGCGAGGTGCAGAACGCGAAGCTGCCCGACGGGCGCACCGTGGCGCAGGCGATCGTCGACTCCGCGGCGGCACTCAACGCAGGCGCGGAACCGCTCGGCGATGTGGGTGTCGTCGTCGGGGCCACCATGCCGCCGGGAGAGCTCGATCTCTCGCGGTTGAACGGTCCGGTGCTGGCGCCCGGGTTCGGGGCCCAGGGAGCCACTGCTGCCGATTTGCGGGCCCTGTTCGGCGCGTCCTTGCCGGGCGTGCTGCCCGCCTCGTCCCGGGACATCCTGAAGCACGGTCCGGAGCAACCGGCTTTGCGCCAAGCGGTCGAACGAGTCGCCGAAGTGCTGGCCGACCCGCAGGAAAACGGCCAATAGCAGGGGCCGGAACGGGCCCCCACCAGGCACCCCCGCATTGTGGCCGGTGCTCACGGGTGGGTACCGTCGCGTCACCCACCCAGTTTTGAGAACTACCGGAGGAAAACGTGGCACTTCCCCAGCTGACAGAGGAACAGCGCGCTGCGGCGCTGGAGAAGGCCGCCGCCGCCCGCCGCATCCGTGCTGAGCTGAAGGAGCGGCTGAAGCGGGGCGGTACCACTCTGGTCGACGTGCTGAAGCAGGCCGAGGAGAACGAAGTCCTCGGCAAGATGAAGGTCTCGGCTCTGCTCGAGGCGCTTCCGGGCGTCGGCAAGGTCCGCGCCCAGCAGACCATGGAACGACTGGAGATCGCCCCCAGCCGACGGCTGCGCGGCCTCGGCGACCGGCAGCGCAAGGCGCTGCTGGCCGAGTTCAGCGGCGAGTGAGCGGCGTCGGTCAGGACTACCCGGCAAGCCGGGGCGCCGACCGCGGCAGTGAGCCGGTGGCGGGGGATCTCTCCCGGCACCGGCTCACCGTCGTCTCGGGGCCTTCGGGGGTCGGGAAGTCGAGCGTGGTGGGCGTACTGCGGAAGCTGGAGCCGGAGATCTACTTCAGCGTCTCGGTCACCACGCGTAAGCCGCGCCCCGGCGAAGTCGACGGGGCGCACTACCACTTCGTCGACCGCGCGGAGTTCGACGCGATGGTCGCCGACGGCCGGCTGCTGGAATGGGCCGAGTTCGCCGGCAACCGCTACGGCACCCCGCGCGAGCCGGTCGAGAAGGCCCTCGCCGAGGGCCGCCCGGCCGTCCTGGAGATCGAACTGCAGGGCGCCCGCCAGGTCCGCGTGGCGATGCCCGAGGCCCGGCTGGTGATGCTGATGCCGCCGTCCTGGGACGAACTGGTGGGCAGGCTCACCGGGCGCGGCACCGAAAACGAGGCCGCGGTGAAGGCCCGGCTGGCCGAAGCGGAGCGTGAGCTGGCCGCGGCGGGCGAGTTCGACCACCGCCTCGTCAACGCCGACGTGCGGGAGGCCGCCGAGCACTTGCTAAACTTGATTACCGGTGCGCAGCTTGCCGCCGGTAATCCCAATGATTCGGAGCACCACGAGTGACGACTCAGGCGACCCTGCACGAAGAGCTCGAGGGCATCACCAACCCGCCGATCGACGACCTGCTCGAGAAGGTCAGCTCGAAGTACGCGCTGGTGATCTACTCGGCCAAGCGTGCCCGCCAGATCAACGACTACTACGCCCAGCTGGGCGAGGGCCTGCTCGAGTACGTCGGCCCGCTCGTCGAGCCGGGCCCGCGCGAGAAGCCGCTCTCGATCGCGCTGCGCGAGATCCACGGCGGCCTGCTCGAGCACACCGAGGGTGAGTAAACCCCGCGTTGTCCTGGGCGTGGGCGGCGGCATCGCCGCCTACAAGGCCTGTGAGGTGCTGCGCGGGCTGACCGAGTCCGGTCACGACGTCCGCGTGGTCCCCACCGAAGCCGCGTTGAACTTCGTCGGCGCGGCGACCTTCGAAGCCCTTTCCGGGCATCCCGTGCACACGGGCGTGTTCACCGAGGTACCCGAGGTGCAGCACGTCCGCGTCGGCAAGGAGGCGGACCTCGTCCTGGTCGTCCCGGCCACGGCGAACCTCCTCGCGAAGGCCGCCCACGGCCTCGCCGACGACCTGCTGACCACCACCCTGCTCACTGCCCGGTGCCCGGTCGCCTTCTTCCCGGCGATGCACACGGAGATGTGGGAGCACCCGGCGACCCGCGACAACGTGGCCCTGCTGCGCTCGCGCGGCCTGATCGTCACCGAGCCCGATTCGGGCCGGTTGACCGGCGCCGACACCGGCAAGGGGCGTCTCGCGAACCCGGCCGAAATCGTCGACCTCGCCCGGCTGCTGCTGGCCCGCCCGGAAGCCCTGCCGCGCGACCTCGAGGGTGTCCGCGTGGTCGTGTCCGCGGGCGGCACGCGCGAGCCGCTGGACCCCGTCCGCTACCTGGGCAACCGCTCGTCCGGCAAGCAGGGCTACGCGCTGGCCCGCGTCGCCGCCCAGCGCGGCGCCGAGGTCACCCTGGTCACCGCGCACACGGTCGCGCTGCCGGACCCGGCGGGCGCGGCCGTCGAGCACGTTTCGACCGCCGAGGAGCTGCGCCAGGCGGTGCACGCCGCGTCCGAAGCCGCCGACGTCGTCGTGATGGCCGCCGCCGTCGCCGACTTCCGGCCGGCGAACCGGGCCGAGCACAAGATCAAGAAGTCCGACGACCAGCCGGACCCCGTGATCACCCTGGACCGCAACGCCGACATCCTCGCCGAGCTGGTGCGGAACCGGCGGCCGGGCCAGGTCGTCGTCGGCTTCGCCGCGGAGACCGGGGACGAGCACGGCAGCGTCCTCGACCACGCCCGCGTCAAGCTCAAGCGCAAGGGTGCCGACCTGCTGGTGGTCAACGCGGTCGGTGACGGCAAGGCGTTCGGCACGGAGGACAACTCGGGCTGGCTGCTCGGCTCCGACGGGACCGAAATCGCCATCCCGCTCGGCGCGAAGGCCGAACTGGCGTCCACATTGTGGGACGCTGTTGTGAGGTTCATGAAGCGTTGACCGCCTCCCGAGCGATAGTCAGTACGCTTGCACAGGTAAGGGGTCCCTAACTTGCAGGGCATCCGACGACTAGGTGAGGAAGTGACGGCCACCGTGACCGCGTCTACCAGCAGATTGTTCACCTCGGAGTCGGTGACCGAAGGGCACCCCGACAAGATCTGCGACGCCATCAGCGACTCGATCCTCGACGGCCTGCTGTCGAAGGACCCGCGCAGCCGCGTCGCTGTCGAAACCCTGATCACCACCGGCCAGGTACACGTGGCGGGCGAGGTGACCACCGAGGCGTACGCCGACATCCCGACGATCGTCCGCGACGTCATCCTCAAGATCGGCTACGACTCCTCGGCCAAGGGTTTCGACGGCAACTCCTGCGGCGTCAACGTCGCGATCGGCTCGCAGTCGCCCGACATCGCGCAGGGTGTCGACACCGCGTACGAATCGCGCGTCGAATCGGACGAAGACGAGATCAACCGCCAGGGCGCCGGCGACCAGGGCCTGATGTTCGGCTACGCCTGCTCGGACACGCCCGAGCTGATGCCGCTGCCGATCGCGCTGGCCCACCGGCTCTCGAAGCGGCTGACCGCGGTCCGCAAGGACGGCGTGCTGCCGTACCTGCGCCCGGACGGCAAGACCCAGGTGACCATCGAGTACGCCGGCGACCAGCCGGTGCGCCTCGACACCGTCGTGGTGTCCTCCCAGCACGCCGACGGCATCGACCTGGAGAAGATGCTCAGCGTCGACGTCAAGGAGCACGTCGTCGGCCCGGAGATCGAGAGCCTGGGCATCGACACCGCGAAGGCGCGCCTGCTGGTCAACCCGACCGGCCGGTTCGTCATCGGCGGCCCGATGGGCGACGCCGGGCTGACCGGCCGCAAGATCATCGTCGACACCTACGGCGGCATGGCCCGCCACGGTGGTGGCGCGTTCTCCGGCAAGGACCCGTCCAAGGTCGACCGTTCCGCGGCGTACGCGATGCGCTGGGTGGCGAAGAACGTCGTCGCCGCGGGGCTCGCCGGCCGCGTCGAGGTGCAGGTCGCGTACGCCATCGGCAAGGCGGCTCCGGTCGGCCTGTTCGTCGAGACCTTCGGCACCGAGAACGTCGACCCGTCGAAGATCCAGCAGGCCATCAACGAGGTCTTCGACCTGCGGCCGGCCGCGATCATCCGCGACCTCGACCTGCTGCGCCCGATCTACGCCCCCACCGCCGCCTACGGCCACTTCGGCCGTCCCGAGCTGGACCTCCCCTGGGAGAGCACGGCCCGCGCCGAGGCCCTGAAGGCGGCCGCGGGAGCCTGATCCGCAAGTTCGTGAAGGCCACCTTGAGGAACTCCAAGTTCCTCAAGGTGGCCTTCACGGCGTTCTGGCGTCGGGGTTGTCGGAGGGGTCTGGTAGAGATCACGGGGTGAGTAGCTCCGAGCCCGCTGCCCTCTGGGACCTCCCGGAGAAGCCGTCTTCGCCGAAGGCGGCCCCCTCGCGTGCCCGGAAGAAGGCGCCGAAGCCGGGGGAGAAGGCGAAGGGCGCCCAGCAGCCCGCGCCCGAGCGGCCGGTCGCGCGGATCGTCGTCGACATCCCGCTGGCCCACCTCGACCGCACCTTCGACTACCTGGTGCCGGAGAAACTGCACGAGACGGCCGTGCCCGGCTGCCGGGTGCGCGTCCGGTTCGCCGGGCAGCTGGTCGACGGCTACCTGATCGAACGCGGCGAGACCAGCGACTACGGCAGCAAGCTGGCGTTCCTCGACCGCGTGACCTCGCCCGAGCCGGTGCTGCCGCCGTCGCTGCACGCGGTCTGCCGGGCGGTCGCCGACCGCTACGGCGGCACGCTGTCGGACGTCCTGCGCCTGGCGATCCCGCCCCGGCACGCCAAGGCCGAGGGCGAACCGCCGCTCGCCCCCGCGGCGGCCCCTTCCGCACCGGACACGACGGCGTGGGCGCGGTACCAGCGTGGCCCGGCGTTCCTGGAGGCCCTCGCCGAGGGCAAGCCCGCCAACGCCGTCTGGCAGGCCCTGCCGGGCGAGGACTGGCCGCGCCGGCTGGCCGAAGCGGCGGCGACCGTGGCCGCTTCGGGCCGCGGGGCCGTGCTGGTGGTGCCGGACCACCGTGACCTGACCCGGGTGTACGACGCGTGCGCGGCTTTGGTGGGCGAAGACGGCGTGGTGGCGCTCATCGCCGGGCTCGGGCCCGCCGAGCGGTACCGGCGCTGGCTGGCCGTGCTGCGTGGTTCGGTGCGGGTGGTCGTCGGGACGCGGGCGGCGATGTTCGCGCCGGTCCACGACCCGGGCCTGTTCGCCGTCTGGGACGACGGCGACGACCTGCACCTCGACCAGCACGCGCCGTACCCGCACGTCCGGGACGTGCTGATGGACCGCGCACACGCGGCGAAGGCGTCACTGCTGGCCGGCGGGTTCGCCCGGACGGCCGAAGCCCAGCTGCTGGTCGAGTCGGGCTGGGCCGCACCGGTGCTCGCGGACCGCGCGACGCTGCGGTCTTCGGCTCCCCGCGTCACGCCGGTCGGCGAGGACTTCGACGTCGCCCGCGACGAGGCCGCCCGGGTGGCGCGCCTGCCGGCGGTGGCGTTCGAGGCCGCGCGGCAGGCGTTCTCGGCCGGCTTCCCGACACTGGTCCAGGTGCCGCGGCGCGGGTACGTGCCCGGTCTGGCCTGCGGGAACTGCCGCACCCCGGCGCACTGCCGTCGGTGCGCGGGGCCCCTCTCCCTGCCGGGCGGCACGATCGACGGGCAGCCGAAACCTCCGGCGTGCCACTGGTGCGGCGTCCCGGAAACAGCGTTCCGCTGCACGGCGTGCGGTTCGGTCCGGCTGCGCGCGGTGATCGTCGGCGCGAAGCGGACGGCGGAAGAGCTGGGCCGCGCGTTCCCGGGCATCCCGGTCCGCACGTCCGGGGCGGCGGAGGTCCTGGAATCGGTCCCGGGCAAACCGGCGCTGGTGGTGTGCACCCCGGGCGCGGAACCGGTGGCGGAGGGCGGCTACGGTGCGGCGCTGCTGCTCGACGGCTGGGCCCTGCTGGGACGTCAGGACCTGCGGGCGGGCGAAGAGACCCTGCGCCGCTGGATGGCGGCGGCGGCCCTGGTCCGCCCGGCATCCTCCGGCGGACGCGTGATCGTCGGCGCCGAGGCGGGGATGGCGGTGGTGCAGGCCCTGGTCCGCTGGGACCCGGCGTGGCACGCGGGCCAGGAGCTGGCGGAGCGCCGCGAGCTGGGCTTCCCGCCGGCGATGCGCATGGCGAGCGTGGAGGGCAGCCCGGCCGCGGTGGCGGGCTTCCTCGACGACCTGCCGCTCCCGGACTCCGGCGAGGTCCTGGGCCCGGTCCCGCTGGGCGAGCCGGACGAGGAGGGCAACGCGGAGCGCGAGCGAGCGCTGGTCCGCGTCTCCCGGGCGGAAGGCAAGGCCCTGGCGGCCTCGATCCACGCGGCGGCGGCCCGCCGCGACGCGAAGAAGGCCACGGAACCGATCCGCATCCAGCTCGACCCCCTCGACCTCATCTAACGGAGTCGTGTCGTCCCTTCAATCACGCGTGTCGACCCCCGAATCACGAGTGATCCCCCTTCAATCACACGTGATGCCCGCTCGATCACGGGTGATTCCCGTTCCCGCACCCGGATCTCGTGTGCGGGAACCCCGAATTCGCGTGACGGAAGACGGAACTGGCGTGATTGGAGGGGCATCACTCGTGATTGAAGGGACGACACGGCGTCAGCGGGGCAGGACCGTGCCCGGCAGGGACTCCACCGCCGCCCGCGGGGATTCCGTTGCCTGGCGTGGAGTTCCGGAGTCCGGGCCGGCGGCCGCGGCTGTTGCCAGGGTGATCACCTGGGCGGTGATCGCCTGGCGGCGGGCCTCGAAGTCCGCGTCCGTCAGCGCCGCCGGGTCCGTGGGCTGGCCCAGCACCGGGGTGTGCAGGTGCCCGCCCGCCACCGACGTCAGCCCCAGGCCGAGGCGGACGCGGTTGCTGCGGAACATGGACTCGTTCGACAGGTAGTTCCCACCGCCGCCGGAGGCCGCGATCTCGCCCGGAGCCGGGGCGTCCGAGCGGCACACCGTCGTTCCCTGGCCCGGGTGCGCCGGATCCGGCCACACGCAGAACGCCTGGTTGAAGTTCACCGGGTAAGCGCCGGTCACTCCGAGCATCCGCGAGTACGGCAGCGTCGTCTCGATGAACTGGACGTCCGGCTGCGGCCAGCCCGCGGCCGGCGGCACGCCACCGGTCACCGAGACGTTGTTGTTGTCCGGGAAGCCGCCGCGCCAGGCGCCGGCCCAGCGTTCGACGTCGAACCGGCCGGGACGGCCCTGGCTGATCGTCATCAGTACGTCCGGGCGCCGCGCGCGGTCGCGCAGTGCCGAGCCGTACGCCGCTTCCACGATGCCCTCGTCGAAATACCCCCACACGACCGGAAAGCTCACCGCCTGCACCACGGCCGGGCCGGACGGCGTGTCGAGGACCCGCCCGTCGAGCTGCAGCGCCGACGCCCCGGCCGGGTTCGAGATCCGGACGCCGGTGCCGTCGAGCTGGAAGGGGTCGAACCCGCTCACCATGACCCGCCGCGTCTTGCCGGCCGGGAAGCGGACGTCGTCGAGGCCGCGCGAGCCGCGGTCGAACGCCGACAGCATTGAATGGCGGTCTGGCAACGAGAAGGACGGCGCCCACTGCCGCACCGCGCTGCTGAGCTGCAGCCTCGCCCAGTACAGCGGCCGGTCGTCGAAGCGGTCGAGCGTGCCGAGGTCGGGACGGCGGCCCTGGGCGCGGTCGACGGCCGTCCGCCACAGGCGGTCACCGGCCTGCGTGACGACGCGTTCGGCCCGCCTCGGGGTGCGCGCCGCGCAGAGATCGTGCTTCACCTCGGCGACGAACGGGGCGAGCCCGGCGAGCCGGACGAGTTCGGGGCCGACGGCGGGTCCGCCGGCCGGCATCGTCGCGGTCAGCCGCTGTTCCTCCACGGTCAGCGGAACGGCTGTGTCGAAGCAGGCCCGCGGTGGCGTGGCCGCGGCGACCCCGGGGAACGCGAACACCGGCACGGCGGCGAGCAGCGGGAGCAGGGCGGAAAAGCGCACGGGTTTCCCTCCACGTCGTGGACGACCTCCGGCGCCGAGTCTTCCGGTTCGCCCGCGATCCGCGTAGGGGCATTAGTCGGTTGGCGACTTGAAGCCGCTTGGGGCAAAGGGCAGACTCGCCCGCATGTCCGCGCACCGGAGTCGCACCCTCGTCATCGCCGCCACGGCCGCGCTCGTCACGACCGTCGCGGCCGGACCCGCTTCAGCCGCCACCCCCACGCCGAAGTCGCCGGTCGCCGCCGGTTTCGGCGGTGCCGTGGCCAGCATCGACGCCGACGCCACCGCGATCGGCACCCAGGTCCTGCGCGACGGCGGGAACGCCGTCGACGCGGCCGTCGCGGTCGCCGCCACGCTCGGGGTCACCGATCCGTTCTCCGCCGGCGTCGGCGGCGGCGGGTTCTTCGTCTACTACGACGCGAAGACCCACCAGGTGCACACCCTGGACGGCCGCGAGACCGCGCCGAAGACCGCCGACGCGAACCTGTTCGTCGAGAACGGCCAGCCGCTGCCGTTCAGCGACGCGGTCACCAGCGGCCTCAGCGTCGGCGTGCCCGGCACGCCCGCGACGTGGGCCGAAGCCCTGCGCAAGTGGGGGACGCGGTCGCTGGCGAAGACGCTGAAGCCCGCGGAGAACCTGGCCCGCACCGGGTTCGTCGTCGACAAGACGTTCCAGACGCAGATCGCGAACAACGCCGCGCGGTTCTCGGCGTTCCCGTCGACGCGGTCGCTGTACCTGCCGGACGGCGCGCCCCCGGCGCCCGGGACCGTCTTCAAGAACCCCGACCTGGCCGCGACGTACGCGCAGCTCGAACGCCGCGGCGTCGGCGCGCTCTACGACGGCCCGATCGGCGCGGACATCGCGAAGACGGTCCAGCAGCCGCCGAAGGACCCGGCCTCGCCGCTGAACGTGCGGCCCGGCAAGCTCACCACCGCCGACCTCGCCGCCTACGACGTGATCGAGCGCCGCCCGACCCACGCGACCTACCAGGGGCTCGACGTCTACGGCATGCCGGCGCCGTCCTCGGGCGGGCTCACCGTCGGCGAGGCGCTCAACATCCTCGAGAACTTCGACCTCAAGAACGCGAGCAAGGCCGACTACCTGCAGTACTTCCTGGAGTCGACGCGGTTCGCCTTCGCCGACCGCAACCGCTGGATCGGCGACCCGGCCTTCATCGACGTGCCCGCCAGGGAGCTCCTGAGCCAGCGCTTCGCCGACACGCGGGCGTGCCTGATCTCGAAGGACAAGGCCGCGACCAGCCCGGTCGCCCCGGCCGACCCCCGGCGGCCGGCTCCGTGCGCTGCGGGCGCGACCGCCGCGCCGACGCCGTACGAGGGTGAGAACACCACGCACCTCACGGTCGCCGACAAGTGGGGCAACGTCGTCGCCTACACGCTGACGATCGAGCAGGAGGGCGGCAGCGGCATCGTCGTGCCGGGCCGCGGGTTCCTGCTCAACAACGAGCTGACCGACTTCTCGTTCACGCCGGTGACGCCGGGCGTGCCCGACCCGAACCTGCCCGGCCCGGGCAAGCGGCCGCGCTCGTCGATGGCGCCGACGATCGTGCTCAAGGACGGACGGCCGTTCTTCGCCACCGGCTCGCCGGGCGGCGCGTCGATCATCACGACCACGCTGCAGGTGCTGCTCGGCCGGATCGACCGCGGCCTGTCGCTGGAGGACGCCATCGCGGCACCACGCGCGTCGCAGCGCAACTCGGCGGCGGCCCAGGTGGAGCAGGCGTTCCTCGACCAGCCCGAGACGGCGGTGCTGAAGGCCCGCGGCCAGGGCTTCTCGACAGCGCCCGCGGAGATCGGCGCGGCAACGGGAGTGGAGCGCCTGCGCGACGGCCGCTGGCTGGCGGCGGCGGAACCGGTCCGGCGTGGTCAAGGGGCGGCCCAGGTGGTGTACCCGGCGAACTGGTAGCGGAGGCCCAACGCGGCCCCCACCCGCCCTGGGGGGCGTGCCCTTGTCCAGTCTATCGTCGGCCCCCGACGAAAGCCGGGAACGGCCGCCGCCGGGGGCGGGTTGTCCACATCACGGCCGGGCTGTGGACAACCCGCGATGAGCGTGCCGAGTCCACGTCCCGGCCCGGGCGTGGGCACCCGGCCTGACCTGCGGACCGGCGCATCGGGGCACTGGCGCGCCCGGCGCACCGGGGCCTTCTAGACTCAGCCTCGATGTTCCAGCCACCTGAAACCCTGCTCCCGCCGGGGGTGGGCCGATGAAGCTCGTCTTCGCCGGCACCCCCGAACCGGCGGTTCCCGCCCTGCGCGCCCTGCTCGACTCCGGCCGGCACGAGGTCGTTGCCGTTGTCACCCGGCCCGATGCGCAGGCCGGGCGCGGCCGGCGGGTCGTCCGGTCGCCCGTCGGGGCGCTCGCCGATGACCACGGCATCGAAGTCCTCACTCCCGCTCGGGCCGGTGACCCCGCCTTCCTCGCCCGGCTCACCGAGCTCGCGCCGGACGCCTGCCCGGTCGTCGCCTACGGGGCGCTGCTGCCGCAGGCCGCGCTCGACATTCCGCGGCTGGGCTGGGTCAACCTGCACTTCTCGCTGCTGCCGGCGTGGCGGGGCGCCGCCCCGGTGCAGGCCGCCATCCGGGCCGGGGACGAGATCACCGGCGCGTCGACCTTCCGGATCGTCAAGGAGCTGGACGCGGGCCCGGTCTACGGTGTCGTCACCGAGACCATCGGGGGCACCGACACGGCGGGTGTGCTGCTCGGGCGGCTCGCCGAGTCCGGGGCCAAGCTGCTGCTGTCCACGATGGACGGTCTGGCCGACGGCAGCCTGGTCGCGCGGGAACAGCCCGCCGAAGGGGTCAGCTACGCGCCGAAGGTGACGGTCGAGGACGCGCGGGTGTCCTTCGCCGACCCGGCGTCGGCGGTCGACCGGCAGATCCGGTCGGTCACCCCGGAGCCGGGCGCGTGGGCCGAGTTCCGCGGGGAACGGTTCAAGCTCGGCCCGGTCACGGTGCTCGACGAACCCGGCCCGCCGCCGGGCGAGATCGTGGTCGAACGCAAACGGGTGCTGGTCGGGACGGCGACGAAGCCGCTGCGGCTCGGCGAAGTCCAGGCACCCGGCAAGAAACGGATGGCGGCCACCGACTGGGCGCGCGGTACGAGGATCGACCAAGGAGAGCGCCTCCGGTGAACGACAACAGGGAACGACGCCCGTCACGGCCGCAGCGGGGCCGCCCGGCACCGCGCAAGGAGGGGCCGCGCCGCCCGCCGGAGGTGGACCCCGCCCGGCAGGCCGCCTACGACGTCCTCGCGGCTGTCCGGACGAAGGACGCCTACGCCAACCTGGTCCTGCCGGACCTGCTGCGCGAGCGGCGGATCACCGGCCGGGACGCGGCGCTGGCCACCGAGCTGACGTACGGCACGGCGCGGGCGCAGGGCCTGCTCGACGCGATCATCGAGTCGTGCGCCGAGCGCCCGCTGGCCAAGACCGATCCCGCGGTGCTCGACGCGCTGCGCCTCGGCGTCTACCAGCTGCTGCGCACACGCATCCCCGAGCACGCCGCCGTGACGTCCACTGTGGACCTCGTGCGCGCGGAAGCCGGTTCGTGGGCCACGGGTTTCGCGAACGCCATCCTGCGTAAGGTGTCCGAAAAGGACGAATCGACCTGGCTGGACGAGGTGGCGCCGGACGAAGTCGCCGACCCGATCGGGGCCTACGCGCTGCGGACCGCGCACCCGCGCTGGATCGCGCGGTCGTTCGCCGAAGCGCTGGGCGACAAGGGTGCCGGCCTCAAGGCCGCCCTGGAAGCCGACGACGCGCGTCCCGAGGTGCACCTCGTCGGCCGCCCGGGTGAGATCAGCGCCGACGAGCTCGCCGCGATCACCGGCGGCGACCCGGCGCCCTATTCGCCCTACGGCGTGCGCCTGCCCGCCGGGGCCGGCGACCCGGCCGACGTCGAACCGGTCCGCGAACGGCTCGCCGCGGTGCAGGACGAGGGCAGCCAGCTCTGCGCGATCGCCGCGACGAAGGTGCCCCTCGAAGGCTCCGACGAGCGCTGGCTCGACCTGTGCGCCGGTCCCGGCGGCAAGGCCGCGCTGCTCGGCGCGCTGGCCGCGATGAGCGGGGCCACCGTGGACGCCGTCGAGAAGGCGCCGCACCGCGCGAAGCTCGTCGAGAAGGCCACGAGCGGCCTGCCCGTCACTGTCCACGTCGCCGACGGCCGCGAAAGTGGCCTGGAGCCGGGGTACGACCGCATTCTGGTCGACGCGCCGTGCAGCGGGCTCGGCGCGCTGCGGCGGCGGCCGGAGGCGCGCTGGCGCCGTCAGCCGTCCGACGTCGCGGACCTCACGAAGCTGCAGGGCGAGCTGCTCACCGCGGCCTACGACCTGCTGCGGCCCGGCGGCGCGCTCACCTACGTCGTCTGCTCGCCGCACCTGGCCGAGACCGAAGGCGTCTTCGCGGAGACGGCCCGGCGGCTCAAGGCCGAGATCCTGGACTCCCGCGAACTCTTCCCGGGCGTGCCGGAGCTCGGCGACGGTCCGTACGTGCAGCTGTGGCCGCACCGCCACGGCACGGACGCGATGTTCTGCGCGGTCCTGCGCAAACCGTGAGGGACCTCGGGCTGGTCGGCAGCTCGTGCGGCGGGCTGGACGTCCGGTTCGCCGCCGAGCTGGTGGCACCCGCCGCGGCGCGCGGCTGGCGGCCGGCGGTCACGCTGACGCCGGCCGCGTACCGCTGGCTCGAGGCGGCCGGCGGGCTCGACGCCGTCGCCGCGGGCACCGACCTGCCGGTCCGCAGCGTCTCCCGGCTGCCGGGGGAACCGCGGCCGCACCCGGACCCGGACGTGTTCCTCTTCGCCCCGGCGTCGGCGAACTCGGTCGCCAAGCTCGCCCTCGGCATCGCCGACAACCAGGCCCTGACCGTTCTCGGCGACGTGCTCGGCGCGCCCGGGATCACGATCGTCGTGGCCTACCAGATCCACGACACCCGGGTGCACCACCCGGCGTGGCAGCGCCACCTCGACACCCTCGCGGGCGCCGGGGTGACGCTGCACCGGCTCGACGTCCGGCGCCCGTGGACCGAGGTCCTCGACCTGCTGCCCTGAGCAAGCCCGCGGGGGTGCCCCCCCCCGTTTTCCACGCTACCGGCAGGCACCGACAGTTCCGGGCCTACTGGCCAGGACAGACCGCGGTGTCGGTGGCGGCGAGCAGGTGCTGGTTCGCCGCGGGCGGCACCGGCTGCTGGTTCAGCACCACCGACACGCGGCGGCCGTCCGGGCCGGCCCCGGCGAGGTTCGTGAAGCCGGGGATCCCGCCTTCGTGGCCCCAGAAGAGGCCGCAGGACACGGGGATGCTGCCCAGCCCGAGGCCGTAGCGAGCGCCCGGGATGCCCAGCTCGTCGGCCGGGACCGTGCGCTGCATCTCCGCCAGCTCGGCCGGGCGCAGCAGCCGCCCGCCCAGGAGCGCGCCGTAGAACCGGTCGAGGTCGGACGGCGTCGAGACCAGCCCGCCCGCCGCGCCCGCGATCGTCGCGTCGTAGTCGCTGAAGTCGACCAGCTTGCCGCCGATCGGCGCGTAGCCGACGGCGTGCGGCGCGGGCAGCTTCTCGTCGCCGCGGCGGGGCAGGTAGGTGTCACGCAGCCCCAGCGGCCGGGTGATCCGGCGGGCGATCTCGACGTCCGGATCGTGCCCGGTCACGCGCGAGACGATCATCCCCGCGACGATGTAGCCGGTGTTGGAGTACGACCACTTCGTGCCGGGCGGGAACAGCGCCGGGTGCTTCAGCGCCATCGCCACCAGCTCGGCCGGGTCCGCGCCGCGGTGGCGCAGTGTCTCCGGATCGTTCAGTGCCAGGTCGTCGGTGTAGTTGTACAGCCCGCTGGTGTGCTGGAGCAGCTGCCGCACGGTGATCCGCCGGTCCGGGAGCAGGCCCGGCAGGTACCGCTCGACCGGCGCGTCCAGTTTCACCCGGCCTTCCGCGACGAGCTGCAGCACGACGGTGGCGACGAACGACTTCGTGACGCTGCCCGCGCGGAAGGAACCGTTGCGCGGGAACGGCTTCCCGGTGGTGACGTCGCCGGTGCCGCTGCGCACGACCCGCGTCCGGTGGCCGTCCTGGATGACGGCTTCGGCGCCGGGCACGCCGTCCTGCGTCGTGAGGACGTCGAGGCCGTGCCGCACCGGATCCGCCGTGGCGGCGAGCGCGGGTGCCGCCGTGGTGGCGGCGAGCAGCGCGACGAGCGTGCCGACGGCGACGATCCGCCTGCCACGTAAGGACTTTCGCATGGATGAACCCCCTGCTGTGTCGATCTCTCCACGCTAGGGGGCCGGGACAGGCGGCGGGATGGGGCAGACCGCCGGATCTTCCTGGGGTATACCCCACCACGCCGGTCAGCGATCGGCGGCGTGCCCCGGCCGGACCACCCCGGCTTCGTACGCGATGACCACCGCCTGGCTGCGGTTTCCGGCGCCGAGCTTCGCGAAGATGTTGCCCACGTGGGTCTTCACCGTCTCGAGGCTGATCACCAGCGCCGCCGCGATGTCCTGATTGGACAGCCCGGTGGCGATCAGCCGGAGCACCTCGGCTTCGCGGCGGGTGAGCGTCTTCGCCGCGCGCGTGTGCTTCCCGTCCGGGCGGCGCCCGCTGACCAGGCGCCGGATCGCCTCCGGGAACAGCAGCGACTCGCCGGCGGCGACGGTCCGCACGGCGTGGGCGATCTCCTCCTTGCGCGCCCGCTTCAGCAGGAACCCGCTCGCCCCGGCCAGCAGCGCCTCGTGCACGTAGTCGTCGTTGTCGAACGTCGTGACGACCAGGATCTTCGGCGGTTCCGCGAGCGCCGCGAGCACCTGCCGGGTGGCCTCGATGCCGTCGGTGCCGGGCATCCGGACGTCCATCAGCACGACGTCCGGCCGGGTCCGCCGCACTTCGGGCAGCACCTCGCCGCCGTCGGCCGCCTCGCCGGCCACCGGGAGGCCCTGCTGCTCCAGCAGGGCCCGCAGCCCGGTGCGGACCAGCGGTTCGTCGTCGGCGAGCAGCACGGTGGGGGTCACGCGCCCGCCCGCAGCGGGATGGTCGCGCTCAGCCGCCAGCGGCCGTCGTCCGGGCCGGCGTCGAGCTCGCCGCGCAGGGCCTCGACGCGCTCGGCGAGCCCGGCCAGCCCGTGCCGCCCGGTCCGCGGCCGCTCGCCGGGCAGCGCGTTGACGACGGCGATGGCCAGCCGGTCCGGCCCGGCCTCGACCCGCACGTCCACCTCGCCGGGGCCGGCGTGGCGCAGCGCGTTGGTCAGGCCCTCCTGGACGATCCGGTAGCCCTCGCGCGACACCGCGGCGGGCAGCGCGGCGACCGGCCCGGTGACGGTCAGGCGGACGTCGAGCCCGGCTTCGCGGGCCCGCACGGCGAGGACGTCCACTTCGGCCAGTGTGCGCGTCGGCTCTTTCGCGGCCGGCTCCTCGCGAAGCAGGCCCAGGACGTGGTCGAGATCTTCGAGTGCGCTGCGGGAGGCTTCTTCGATCGTGCCGAGCGCCCTCCGGACCTGGGCCGGGTCGGCCTCGACCAGCTCGGCCGCGGCCGCCGCCTGGATGGTCGACGTCGTGAGCGTGTGCCCGATGGAGTCGTGCAGCTCGCGCGCCAGGCGGTTGCGCTGGGCGAGGACGGCCGCGCGCTGCTCGGCGGCCGCCGCGAGCTCGGCCGCGGACGGGCCCAGCAGCGTCGTGGCGCCGACCCGGAAACCGGTGGTGGCGGCCGCGGCGACGACGAGCGCCACGAAGAGCATCGCGAGGCCGAACGGGATCGTCCAGGCGCCGAGCGGGACGTCGTTCCAGAAGAAGCTGATCCGGTCCTGGCCGCCGGTCAGCCACGCCAGCGGCACGAACATCGTGATCGCGAGGAACCCCAGAACGGTGACCAGGACCCCGCTCACCGCCGTGTGCAGCGCGAACCACAGGCCCGACCGCAGCCGCGAGCCGGCGTCCGGGCGCCGGGCCGGAGTGGGCAGGCCGATGCCGAGCAGGCCGTTGGCGAGGCCGATGCCCAGGCGCCGGACCGGTCCCAGCAGGCCCAGCAGCCCCATCAGCACCGCGAGCGCGACCACGGCGATGACGGCGCGGACCCGGGAGTCGGCTTCGAACGACACCGCGACGGCGAAGGCGAAGAGGGACATCGGCGCGGCCATCGCGAGGCTCGCGACGGCGTACGGAAGGCTGCGGTAGCTGCCGATCCGCGGCAAGGACTGGAGGAAACCGGGCATGCCGCCGAGCGTAAGGCGGCACCCGTGCCCGTGACCTCCCTCTCCGGAGCCAGATCCTGGTCACAACCGGTTAGCGAGCGTTAGCGCCGTCCTCCTACACTCGGGACGTGGCAGACCGACCTTTGATCGCACCCAGCATCCTCGCGGCGGACTTCGCCCGGCTCGGCGAGGAGATCGCCGCCGTGGCCGCCGGTTCGGAGACCCGCGCCGACTGGGTCCACGTCGACGTCATGGACGCGCACTTCGTGCCCAACCTGACCCTCGGCCTGCCCGTCGTCCAGGCGCTGCTCAAGAGCACCGACGTGCCGATCGACTGCCACCTGATGATCGACGACCCGGACCGCTGGGCGATCGGCTACGCCGAGGCCGGCGCCTACAACGTCACCGTGCACGCCGAGGCCGCGAAGGACCCGGTCGCGCTGGCGAAGAACCTGCGCGCCGCGGGGGCGAAGGCCGGCCTGTCCCTCAAGCCGGGCACCGCGCTCGAACCGTGGCTCGACGCGCTCAAGCACTACGACACGCTGCTGGTGATGTCGGTCGAGCCGGGCTTCGGCGGGCAGTCGTTCATCGCGGACGTCCTGGAGAAGGTCCGCACCGCGCGGCGGCTGGTCGACACCGGGCACCTGAAGCTGGTCGTCGAGATCGACGGCGGGATCAACAACGAGACCATCGAACAGGCCGCCGAGGCCGGTGTCGACTGCTTCGTCGCCGGATCCGCCGTCTACGGCGCCGCGGACCCGGGCAAGGCGATCGCCGCGCTGCGCGAGCAGGCGGCCCGCGGCCGGGCCGGCTGACACGTGCGGCGGCACCGGAGAAGCCACCGGGCCGCGGCGGGTGTTGGATGGAAGGACCGGTTCACAGACCGGCTCACAAGGAGGCAGCGCACGTGTTCACCGGCATAGTCGAGGAGATCGGCGAAGTCACCGCCGTCGAGCAGCTGACCAACGCGGCCCGGCTGCGCGTGCGCGGCCCGCTGGTCACCGGCGACGCCGGGCACGGCGACTCGATCGCGGTCAGCGGCGTCTGCCTCACGGTCGTCGAGGTGGCGGGCGGTGAGTTCACCGTCGACGTCGTCGACGAGACGCTGCAGCGGTCCAGCCTGGCCAAGGTCGCGGTCGGTGACCGGGTCAACCTCGAACGCGCCACCCCGGCCGGCGGCCGGCTCGGCGGGCACATCATGCAGGGGCACGTGGACGGGACCGGCGTGTTCCTCGGCCGCGACGAGAACGGCGTCACGACGTTCGCGCTGCCCGCGCACCTGGCGCGGTACGTGGTCGAGAAGGGCTCGATCGCGGTCGACGGGATCTCCCTGACGGTGGCCGCGGTGACCGCCGACCGGTTCAAGGTGGCGCTGATCCCGACCACTCTCGAAGCGACCACGCTCGGCGGCCGGGAAGTGGGCGACCTGGTCAACCTCGAGGTCGACGTGGTCGCGAAGTACGTGGAAAAGCTGGCCGAGGCACATATCCGCGACCAGGTGCACAATCGGGACGGCGGCACGGAGGAGCGGTCATGAGCGAAACTAGTGCGGCAGAGCCCGAAGCGGGCTGGACCCCGTGCGGCGCCGGGGCGGTCTTCGACGCCGACGCCATCGAGCGGGCGATCGCGGACATCGCGGCGGGCCGTCCGGTCGTCGTGGTCGACGACGAGGACCGCGAGAACGAGGGTGACCTCATCTTCGCCGCCGAGAAGGCGACGCCGGAGCTGCTGGCCTTCATGGTCCGCTACACCTCGGGGTACGTCTGCGTGGCGCTGACCGAGGCCGAGGCCGACCGGCTGGACCTGCCGCCGATGTACCACACGAACCAGGACGCCCGGGGCACCGCGTACAGCGTCACGGTCGACGCCGCCGAGGGCATCAGCACCGGCATCTCCGCCGCCGACCGCGCGCACACGATCCGGCTGCTCGCGCACCCGAAGTCCACGGCGAAGGACTTTCGCCGTCCCGGGCACGTCGTCCCGTTGCGCGCCAAAGAGGGTGGCGTGCTGCGGCGCCCCGGGCACACCGAGGCCTCGGTCGACCTGGCGCGGATGGCCGGGCTCGCGCCCGCGGGTGTGCTCTGCGAAATCGTGTCGCAAAAGGACGAAGGCGACATGGCGCGCCGCGACGAGCTCGAGGTGTTCGCCGCCGACCACGACCTCGCGATCATCACCATCGCCGACCTCATCGCCTACCGCCGCCGGACCGAGAAGCAGGTCGAGCGCGTCGCCGAGGCACGCATCCCGCTGGCCGCGGGCACGTTCCGCGCGGTCGGCTACGACTCGCTGCTGGACGGCATCGAGCACGTCGCGTTCGTCTACGGCGAAATCGGCGACGGCCAGGACATCCTCGTGCGGGTGCACTCCGAGTGCCTGACCGGCGACGTCTTCGGCTCGCTGCGCTGCGACTGCGGCCCGCAGCTGGAGGCGGCGCTGGAAGCGGTGGCCACCGAGGGCCGCGGCGTCGTGCTCTACATCCGCGGCCACGAGGGCCGCGGCATCGGCCTGCTGCACAAGCTGCAGGCCTACCAGCTGCAGGACGACGGCGCCGACACGGTGGACGCGAACCTCGCCCTCGGCGTCCCGGCCGACGCCCGCGACTACGGCACCGGCGCGCAGATCCTGTGCGACCTCGGCGTCCGCACCATGCGGCTGCTGTCGAACAACCCGGCCAAGCGGATCGGCCTCGAGGGCTACGGCCTGCGCGTCACCGGCCGTGTCCCGCTGCCGATCTCGCCGAACCCGGAAAACCTGCGCTACCTGCGGACCAAGCGGGACCGGATGGGCCACGACCTGGCCCAGCTGGAGCACTACGACCAGGTCGGCGCGGGCACCGAGCACCCCGACGGAGGAGCGCTGTGAGCGGCGAAGGCCGTCCGGATGTCGAGCTGGACCTCTCCGGCTGCAAGTCGCTGAAGCTCGGCATCGTCGCCACCCGCTGGAACGCGGACATCACCGACGTCCTGCTGGAGCGGGCCTTGGTCGCGGCTCGTGAAGCCGAGCTGGAGGAAGACCCGACGGTCGTCCACGTCGCGGGCGCGGTCGAGCTCCCGGTGGTGGCGCAGGCGCTGGCCCGCAACCACGACGCGGTGGTCGCGCTGGGGGTGGTCATCCGCGGTGGCACCCCGCACTTCGAGTACGTGTGCGACGCGGTGACGGCGGGCCTCACCCGGGTGGCGCTCGACGAGAGCACCCCGGTCGGCAACGGCGTCCTGACGTGCGACACGCACGAGCAGGCGGTCGACCGGTCAGGCCGTCCGGGCTCGAAGGAGGACAAGGGCTACGAGGCGACGGTGGCGGCCCTGGACTCCGCGCACGTGCTGCGGAGCCTGCGCCAGCCGTGGACCGAGCGGGGTTTCGTGTGAGCGTGAAGACGGTTCTGATCGTCCGCCCCCGGCGGGCGATGATCATGTGCAGCGTGCTGGCGGTGGCGCTGCTGGCGGCGTTCGTGGTCGTGGCGGTGCTGCTGCGCAACGGCGACACGGGAGTCCGCTTCCAGCGTTCCGACCAGGCGGCGATGGTCGGCATCGGAATCCTGCTGTCGGCGGGCGTGATGCTGTTCTCGATCGCGCGCGTGCGGGCCGACGCCGAGGGCATCGAGGTCCGGAACGTGCTGATCACCCGGCGGTTCGCCTGGAGCGAGGTGCTGTCGGTGAGTTTTCCCGACGGGGCTTCGTGGGCGCGGCTGGAGCTGCCGGACGACGAGTACCACGCGGTGATGGCGATCCAGGCGGTGGACCGGGACCGCGCGGTGGAAGCGGTCCGGGCGCTGCGCAAACTGCACCGCGCCGCCACCGGCGGCTGACGCAAGGTCGGGGGCCGGGCGTCAGAGGTCCAGGTCGACCACGATCGGCGCGTGGTCCGACGGGCCCTTGCCCTTCCGGGCTTCACGGTCCACATAGGAATCCTTGACCGCGCCGGAGAACGCCGCGTTGCCGTACACCAGGTCGATCCGCATGCCCTTGTTGTTCGGGAAGTTCCCGGCCCGGTAGTCCCAGTACGTGAACGGGTGGTCGTACTTCAGCGGCCGCGGGAACACGTCCGACAACCCCAGGTCCCGCAGCCGCGCCAACGCGTCCCGCTCCGGCTTCGTCACGTGCGTCGACTCCGCGAACAGCGCGATGTCCCAGACGTCCGCGTCCGTCGGGGCCACGTTGAAGTCGCCCAGGACCGCGAAAGGCCCGTCCGAAAGCTCCGAAGCCACCAGCGACCGCAAAGCTTCCAGCCACTCCAGCTTGTACGCGTAGTGCGGGTTGTCCGGCTCACGCCCGTTGGGCACGTACACCGACCAGACCCGCACCCCACCACACGTGGCGCCGATCGCGCGGGCCTCCGCGGCCCCGTCGAACTGCGGCTCGCCCGGCAGCCCGCGGACCACGTCGGCCAGGCCCACGCGCGACACGATCCCCACGCCGTTCCAGCGCCCCAGCCCGTACGCCGCCACCTCGTACCCGAGTGCCTCGACCTCGGTCAACGGGAACTTCTCCGTCGTGGTCTTCAGCTCCTGCAGGCACAGCACGTCCGGCGCCGTCTCCTCCAGGAAACCCAGCACACGCGGCAGGCGGGGGACGATGGAGTTCACGTTCCAGGTGGCGATCCGCATGCCCGCGAGCATCCCACACCCCACCGACGGAAAAAGCCGTGAAGGCCACCTTCAGGAACTACAAGTTCCTCAAGGTGGCCTTCACGAACAACGGAACTCAACGGAACTCAGACGCCGGCGGTCGTCCGGATCCAGGACCGGCTCGCCGCCACGCTCGCGTAGTTGTTCGTGCCGCGCGTGGTGCTGCCGCTCTGGTTCTGGACCGTCGACGCGACACCGACCTGCACGCCACCGGAGACCTCGGGGCCGCCCGAGTCGCCCTTCCACGCCGAGCCGTTGATGCCGACGCTCTGGATCGCGCGGCCGCCGTAGGCGTCCGTGGACCGGCCGGTCACCTGGACGTTCGCCGTCTTCAGCGACGTCGCCGGCGGGCCGGTCGGGGTCGTGCGGCCCCAGCCGTAGATCTGGTTGGTGCTGCCGGTCGCCGGGTCCGAGCTGCCCAGCGAGATCGGCGAGGCGCTCGTCGCCGAGGCCAGGTGCAGCAGCGCGATGTCGCCGTTCGGGGACTCGTACTCGCCGTCGACGGCGATCTTCGTGCCCGAGAGCAGCGTGTTGCTGCCGACCCGGACGTACATCCCCGAGCCGTCCTGGTCGAGGCAGTGCACCGCGGTCAGCACCCAGCGCGACGCGATGACCGTGCCCGAGCAGTTGAAGCCCTGGTAGTCACGGCCAGCGGTGTTGACGTACACCTGAGCACCCCAGGAAACCGTCGGGGCGGTGGTGCCGCCGACGATGTTCGGCTGGACGCCCGCGGCGGCGACCGCGCCGCCGGCCAGGGTCAGCGCGACGGCAGCCGCGGAAGCGGCACCGAGGAGACGAAGAGAGGTCACGGCGGTGATCCTTTCGGACGGGGACCGGAGCGGCCGGTCGGAAAGTAACCACCGCGTCACAGGTGCGGACACCGACGAAGGTCGGAATCGGACGAACACCCTACTTCCGGCCGGCCCGCCGGGGGCGCGCGGAAACTGTCGGTGCCGCCCCATAGTCTTGGGGTGTGGCTGACCCGACCACCTACCGACCCGCTCCGGGAAGCATCCCGGAGGCCCCTGGCGTGTACAAGTTCCGTGACGCGACCAGGCGGGTCATCTACGTCGGCAAGGCGAAAAGCCTGCGCAGCAGGCTGAACTCCTACTTCGCCGACCTCTCCGGCCTGCACCCGCGCACCCGCCAGATGGTGACGACGGCCGCGAGCGTCGAGTGGACCGTCGTCGCCACCGAGGTCGAGGCGCTCCAGCTCGAGTACAACTGGATCAAGGAGTTCGACCCCCGGTTCAACGTCCGCTACCGCGACGACAAGAGCTACCCGATGCTCGCGGTGACGCTGACCGAGGAGTTCCCGCGCCTGCACGTCTACCGCGGCGCGCGCAAGAAGGGCGTCCGGTACTTCGGCCCGTACGCGCACGCGTGGGCCATCCGCGAGACGCTCGACCTGCTGCTGCGCGTCTTCCCGGCGCGCACCTGCTCGGCCGGGGTGTTCCGGCGGCACGGCCAGATCGGCCGGCCCTGCCTGCTCGGCTACATCGACAAGTGCTCGGCACCGTGCGTGGGCCGCGTCTCGGCCGACGAGCACCGCGCCATCGTCGAGGACTTCTGTGACTTCCTCGCCGGCAAGACCGACGCGATGATCAAGCGGCTGGAAAACGAGATGGCGGCCGCGTCCGGAGACCTCGAGTTCGAGCGCGCCGCCCGGCTGCGCGACGACCTCGGCGCGCTGCGCCGTGCCATGGAGAAGCAGGCCGTAGTGCTCGGCGACGGCACGGACGCCGACGTCGTCGCGTTCGCGCACGACGACCTCGAAGCCGCGGTCCAGGTCTTCCACGTGCGGGGCGGCCGGGTCCGCGGCCAGCGCGGCTGGGTGATCGACAAGGCCGAGGAGATGGACGTCCCGGCGCTGGTCGACCACTTCCTCACCCAGTTCTACGGCGACGAGGCCGACCTCGACGCCCGCGACGACGTCGACGCCGGCCCGGTCGTGCCGCGCGAGGTCCTCGTGCCGGAGCTGCCGGCGGACGCCGACGCGGTCGCGGAGTGGCTGACCGGGCTGCGCGGCTCGCGGGTGCAGCTGCGGGTGCCGCAGCGCGGCGACAAGAAGGCCCTCGCCGAGACCGTGCAGCGGAACGCGGGCGAGGCGTTCACCCAGCACAAGCTGCGCCGCGCCGGTGACCTCACGGCCCGCTCGGCGGCGCTCACCGAACTGCAGGAGTTCCTGGCCCTCGACACCGCGCCGCTGCGCATCGAGTGCATCGACATCAGCCACATCCAGGGCAGCGACGTCGTCGCGTCGCTCGTGGTGTTCGAGGACGGGCTCGCGCGCAAGTCCGAGTACCGCCGCTTCGCGCTGCGGGAGGCGGCCACGGAGGGTGACGTCGCGTCGATCGCCGAGGTCGTGCGGCGCCGGTTCTACCGCTATCTCAAGGAAACCGCCGAGGAGTCGAGCAAGCCCGGTCTCGACCCGGAGACCGGCCGGCCGAAGAAGTTCGCCTACCCGCCGAACCTGCTGGTCGTCGACGGCGCGGGCCCGCAGGCCACCGCGGCCGCGGACGTGCTGGCCGAGCTCGGCATCACCGACATCGCCGTGATCGGGCTGGCCAAGCGGCTCGAAGAGGTCTGGCTGCCCGCCGACCCCGATCCGGTGATCCTGCCGCGGACGTCGGAGGGGCTGTACCTGCTGCAACGGCTCCGTGACGAGGCCCACCGCTTCGCCATCGCCTACCACCGCGAAAAGCGCTCCAAGCGGCTGCAGACGTCCGAATTGGACAGTGTGCCCGGGCTGGGGCAGGCTCGCCGCACCGCGCTGATCAAGCATTTCGGCTCGGTGAAGAAGCTCAAGCAGGCCAGGGTCGAAGAGATCGAGGCGGTGCCCGGCTTCGGCAGGCGCACCGCGGAGGCCGTGGTCGCCGCGCTGGCCGGGGAGTCCGGCGCGAGCAACGGCACAGGAGCAGGGGAGTAGGGAAACACAGTGAGTGCGCAAGAGGAGATCCGCGGCTCCGGCATGGAGGTCGCGGTCGTGTCCGGGTTGTCGGGCGCGGGCCGCAGCACGGCGGCCAAGTGCCTGGAGGACCTGGGCTGGTTCGTCGTCGACAACCTGCCGCCGGAGCTGATCGCCACCATGGTGGAGCTGGGCGCGCAGGCGCGCGGCGCGATCACGAAGGTGGCGGTGGTGATGGACGTGCGTTCGCGCGCGTTCACCGACGACCTGGCTTCGGTGATCAAGGACCTCGACGCCCGCGGCTACAAGCCGCGGGTGCTGTTCCTGGAGGCGACCGACGCCGTGCTGGTGCGGCGCTTCGAGGCCGTCCGCCGGGGCCACCCGATGCAGGGCGACGGCCGGCTCGCCGACGGCATCACCGCGGAGCGGACGCTGCTGGAGCCGCTGCGCGAAGAGGCCGACCTGGTGCTCGACACGTCGTCGCTGTCGGTGCACGACCTGCGGGCCAAGATCGAGGACGCGTTCGGCTCGGAGGCAAGCACCCAGACCCGGGTCACCGTGCTGTCGTTCGGCTACAAGTACGGCCTGCCGATGGACGCCGACCTGGTGATGGACGTCCGGTTCCTGCCGAACCCGTTCTGGATCCCGGAGCTGCGCGAGCACACGGGCCTCGACGGCGAGGTCCGCAACTACGTCCTCTCGCAGGAGGGCGCCGAGGAGTTCCTCGACCGCTACCACCAGCTGCTGCGGCTGATCGGCGCCGGCTACAAGCGCGAGGGCAAGCGGTACCTGACGCTGGCCGTCGGCTGCACCGGCGGCAAGCACCGCAGCGTGGCGCTGTCCGTCGAGCTCGCCCAGCGTCTGTCCAAAGAGGACGGAATGGCCGTGAAGGTGGTGCACCGCGACCTTGGTCGTGAATAACGTGCGCGCGGTCGCCCTCGGGGGCGGCCACGGGCTGCACGCCACGTTGTCCGCGGTGCGGCGGGTGACCCCCGACGTCACCGCGATCGTGACCGTGGCCGACGACGGCGGATCGTCCGGCAGGCTGCGGCGCGAACTCGGGCTGCTGCCGCCGGGCGACCTGCGGCAGGCGTTCGCCGCCTTCGCGGCGGAGGACGGCGGCACGCTGTGGGCCGAAGTCTTCCAGCACCGCTTCGGCGGCGACGGCGCGCTGGCCGGCCACGCGGTGGGGAACCTGCTGCTGGCCGGGCTGTTCGAGGTGCTCGGCGACCCGGTCGCCGCGCTCGACGAGGCCTGCCGGCTGATGGGCGTCTCGGGCCGGGTGCTGCCGATGTCGCCGGAGCCCCTGGACATCGAAGGGGAGGTCAGCGGCCTCGACAGCGAGGACCCGTCGGCGCTGCGCACGATCCGCGGCCAGGTCGCGGTGGCGACGACACCGGGGCAGGTGCGGCGGGTCAGCCTGCGCTCGCCGGGCCGGTCCGGGCGGCCGCCGCTGGCGTGCGACGAAGCGGTGGAAGCGGTGCTGAACGCCGACGTCGTGTTCCTCGGTCCGGGCTCGTGGTTCACCAGTGTTCTCCCGCACCTGCTCGTGCCGGGGTTGCACGACGCGCTCGTGCGGACGGCCGCGACGAAGGTGATCGTGCTCAACCTTGTCCCCCAGCCGGGGGAAACCGCGGGATTCTCTCCGGAGCGGCATCTCGACGTACTCTTCGAGCACGCGCCCGATCTGCGGGTCGACGCCGTGATCGCGGACCGCGATTCCGTGCCCGACCCGGCGAATCTCCGGCGCGCGGCGGAACGGCTGGGCGGCCGGGCGCACCTGGGGGCGGTGGCCGACCCGGAAGTGGCGGGACGGCATGATCCTGATGCGCTCGCGCGGACCATGCGGGAGGCTCTCGGTCTCGGCAAGGGCGGGGAGCACGGGGGAGGAGCGAAAGGCAGGGAGGGGCAGTAATGGCGATGACCGCTTCGGTGAAGGACGAACTGAGCCGGCTGGAGATCACGAAGATCGGGCCGCGCCGGGCGGAGGTCGCGTCGCTGCTTCGCTTCGCCGGCGGCCTGCACATCGTGGCCGGCCGGGTGGTCGTGGAGGCGGAGCTGGACACGGGCTCCGTCGCGCGGCGGCTGCGCAAGGAGATCCACGAGCTGTACGGCCACCATTCGGACGTCCACGTCATCACGGCCAGCGGCGGGCTGCGCAAGGGCACCCGCTACGTCGTGCGCGTGGTGAAGGACGGTGAGGGCCTGGCCCGGCAGACCGGCCTGATCGACCAGCGCGGCCGCCCGGTGCGCGGGCTGCCGGCAGCCGTGGTGTCCGGGGGAGTGGCCGACGCGGAAGCGGCGTGGCGGGGCGCGTTCCTCGCGCACGGGTCGCTGACCGAACCGGGCCGCTCGTCGTCACTCGAGGTGACGTGCCCGGGCCCGGAAGCGGCGCTGGCCTTGGTGGGCGCGGCGCGCCGGATGGGCATCCAGGCGAAGTCCCGCGAGGTCCGCGGAGCCGACCGCGTGGTGGTCCGCGACGGCGACGCGATCGGCGCCCTGCTGACGCGCCTGGGCGCGCACGCGAGTGTGCTGCAGTGGGAGGAACGCCGCATGCGCCGCGAAGTCCGCGCGACGGCGAACCGCCTGGCCAACTTCGACGACGCGAACCTGCGCCGTTCGGCCCGCGCGGCGGTGGCGGCGGCGGCCCGGGTGGAGCGGGCACTGGAGATCCTCGGCGACACGGCCCCGGACCACCTCCTGGCGGCGGGCAAGCTGCGGCTGTCGAACCGGCAGGCGTCGCTGGAGGAACTGGGCCAGCTGTCGGACCCGCAGATGACGAAGGACGCGGTGGCCGGCCGGATCCGCCGCCTGCTGGCGATGGCGGACAAGCGGGCCAAGGACCTGAACATCCCGGACACCGAGTCCGCGGTCACCCCAGAGATGCTCGAAGAGGAAGACGCCTGACGAGGTCGCGCAGCCACGGTTCGGCGATCGCCGGCTCGCGCGTCAGCCCGCGGACGAGCCTCTTCCGCACCGCGGGAGAGCGGCCGGCTTCGACGACGGCCACGGCTTCGGCCAGCGCCCGGCGCGTGCGGTCGTCGTGGGCCGGGGAGCGGATGTCTTCGGCGGCCCACCGGTCACGGCGGAACGACGGGGCGAGCTTCGGCTGGTCGTTGGCGAGATAGCGTCCGGGCGCACCAGGTCCCAGCGGAACGGCCGGTTCGGTTCGATCATTCCGGCATCGCCCGTGCGTACTCGGCCGTCAGCTCCGCCAGTCGGTCCGGTCCGGCGGGGGCGCCCGAGACGTCGTGCGAGGAGGTCTCGGCCGGGCCGTCGAGCGCGGGCAGCGCGCAGCCGCCGCGACGGGCCAGGACGGCCGCCGTCACCACGAACCCTTCGAGCAACCCGCGCTTGATCGGGTGCGAAGTCGCGCGGTACTCGGCGACCAGCGCGTCGGCGAACTCCGCGAAGACGGCGCCGTCGATCGGGTGGTCGTCCGGGTCGCCGGGGGTCACGCCGATCCCGGACGGCCGCCCGGCCCACGGCACCAGCGCCTCCGCCAAGCGCGCGAACAGCCGCCCGGGCCCGTTCGAAGGGTTCCAGACGTCCTGGCCGTCGATGCTGAAGTACTGGCTCATCGGCGGTGAGCCTAGGGGCGCGGCCCGCGCCGGTCAGCCGGTTTTCCGCCCGCCGCGTTAACGGGAACCGCCACTTCGTAACACCCCGGTAGCACTGCGAAGTCGTGGCGGAAACGCGGCACATCGAACCTCGGTGAGGGATAGGCCGAACGAGGGAAGGGGTACGCATGCGCACGAGCAGGAACGGCGCGCGGCTGCAGGTGTCGCCGGAGGTCGGCACCTGGCTCGCCCGGCGCAGCAGCAAAGCGGGGGACTGGACGCTGGAAGACCTGGTCGCGGCCAAGCGCGGCACCACGGTCTCCGTCGTCATCCCGGCCCGGAACGAGGAAGCGACCGTCGGCGCGATCGTCACGGCCATCCGCGAAGAGCTGCACGGTCTGCTGGTCGACGAGATCCTCGTCGTCGACAGCCACTCGACCGACGCCACCGCGGAGGTGGCCGCGGCGGCGGGGGCGGCCGTCGTCGCGCAGGACGCCGTCTTCCCCGCCCTCGAAAGCTTGGCGGGCAAGGGCGAAGCGCTCTGGAAGGGTGTCGCCGCGACCACCGGCGACCTCGTCGTCTTCGTCGACGGCGACCTGTACGACTTCACCACCGACTACGTCACCGGGCTGCTCGGCCCGCTGCTCACCGACCCGTCGGTGGCCTACGTGAAGGGCTTCTACCACCGCCCGCTGAACGGCGCGGCGGGCAGCGAGCCGGAAGGCGGCGGCCGGGTCACCGAACTCGTCGCGCGGCCGCTGCTCAACATGTTCTGGCCGGAGCTGTCCGGCTTCGTCCAGCCACTGGCCGGCGAGTACGCCGGGCGCCGCGAAGTGCTGGAAAGCATCCCGTTCGTCGTCAACTACGGCGTCGAGATCGGGCACCTCATCGACCTGCTGGAACTGCGCGGCCTCGACGCGCTCGCCCAGGTCGACCTCGGCCACCGCGTGCACCGGCACCAGAGCACGCAGGCGCTGGGCCGGATGTCCGGCCAGATCATGCAGACGCTCTTCGACCGCCTGCAACGCTACGACCGCCTGGTCACGGCGATCCCCCCGGCCACGATGCTGGCACAGTTCCAGCGCGGCGCCTCGGCGGACGGCGTCGAACGCGAACTGGTCCTGACCGACCTGTCGTCCCCGCAGCGGCCGCCCCTGGACAGCCTGCCCGCGGCGATCAGGCCGGAGAACGCGCTCCAGGAAACGGCGTAGTCAGGCGGGTACGTGTTCGGGCTGCCACCCCGGCGGCCCGAACACGTACCCCGCGCGCTCGCGCCACGTCCGGGCCGCGCGGAGGTCGCGCAGGATCGAGCCGTACTCGTGGAAGCCGACCTTGAGCAGGTTGTACGTCCCGATGTTCTTCGTCAGCCCGTAGGTCGGCCGCTTGCCTTCGGGCACGAAGCTGCCGAACAGGCGATCCCAGACGATGAGGATGCCGCCGTAGTTGGCGTCCAGGTATTCGGCGTCGCTGCCGTGGTGGACGCGGTGGTGCGACGGGGTGTTGAAGACGTACTCGAACCAGCGCGGCAGCTTGCCGACCTTCTCGGTGTGCACGAAGAACTGGTAGACCAGGTCGATCGACAGGCCGGTCAGGATCATCCACGGCGGGATCCCGCACAGCGCGAGCACCGACCAGAACGGCAGCTGGAAGTACGGGGTCCACTTCTGGCGCAGCGCGGTCGAGAAGTTGTAGTGCTCGCTGGAGTGGTGCACCTGGTGCCCGGCCCACAGCAGCCGCACGCGGTGGCTGGCGCGGTGGTAGGCGTAGAACACCAGTTCCTGGCCGAGCAGCATGAGCACCCACGTCCACCAGTCGCGCGGGTCGAACTTCACCGGCGCCAGCTCGAACAGCGCCGCGAACACGACCAGCATCACCAGCCGGAACAGCGCGTTGACCCCGACCGCGACCGTGCCCATCAGCATGCTCGTGCGCGTGTCGGCGACGCTGTAGCCCACCACGTTGTCGTCGTGGCCGAGCGCGTGCACGGCGACGATTTCGATCGCCACGAACAGCACGAACACCGGGATCGCGAACAGCACGGGGTCGCGCAGGTGCGCCAGGAACTCGGCCACGTCGCCTCCTCAATCTGACCCGAAGGTAACTTACCCTAGGGTCACTTTACGCACGGTAGGCTCTCGCGCGTGACGGAGTCAAGGGCGGTCGGGACCAAGGGCATGCCCCGCGAAGAGCGCGTGGCCCAGCTCGTCGTGGCCGGCACCGAGGAGTTCGGCCGGGCGGGGTACTCGGGCGCGTCCATGGTCGAGATCGCGCGCCGGGTCGGCGTCACGAAGCCGCTGCTGTACCAGTACTTCGGCTCGAAGGAGGGGCTCTACCTGGCCTGCCTGCACCGGGCGGGCGACCGGCTCACCGAAGGCGTCGCGACGACCATGGCGGCCGGCGGCGAGCCCGACCAGATGCCGCTCAAGGTGCTGGCCGCGATCTTCACGACGTTCGACCACGACCGCTACGCGTGGCGCCTGCTGCGCGACCCGACGGTGCCGTCCACCGGCGAGATCGCCGCCGCGGCCGCGGACTACCGGCGCCGCCTGGACGCCTTCGCCGTGCTCGGCGCGACGCAGCTGCTGACGTCGCGTGGCCTGGGGGACCCGGTGGACATCGACGCCGTCGCGCAGGTCTGGACGGGCGTGGTCGACTCGCTGATCAGCTGGTGGATCGACCGCCCGGACGAGGACGCCGGGGCGATGACGGCCCGCTGCGCCCGGATCATGGGCGGCCTGTTCGGCTGGTGAGCCGTCTGTCCATAGTGGACACGGGCGTCGCTGTACGCCACAGTCCGCGTAGTCGTGGGCGCGGACAACGGTGCGATTCGCCGGTTTTGCCCGATATTCGCGCCACGGAGAGTGCTCTTCGCCGATTCGTTGCACGAATGGCGTAGCAAAACGGGGCCGGATCGCGATTAATCTGGGAAGCCGTCCCGTCGAGAGGTGTCCCATGCCCGAACCAGCCGCATCCGTCCCGGCCGATCCCCGGCTCGCCGCGCGGTTCACCGAGGATCTGCTCGACGGCTGCCGGGTCCTGGCCAAGGATTACGGCTACCGGCCCGCCCAGTTCGAACGGATGGTGCTCGAGCACGGCGGCGTCGAGGCGGCCCGCCTGCTGCTCCGCGGGGCGGGCACGGCGGGCGGGTTCACGGTCCTCTGGGAGAAGAACCAGCTGGGCCGCAGCTCCGAGGCGACGATGCTCCGCGAGGAGTACGCGGAGCTGTTCACCCCCGACGAGCTCCTGCTGGCCCGGCGGCGGCTGGAGGAACACGGCTTCGACGTCGACGCGCACCTGCGCCGCATCGCCGAACCGAGCTGACGGGTAAAGGGCGGCAGGGGTGACCGGCGCCGCTCCGGTCACCCCTGCCGCGGCTCTTGCCGCACTAGCTAGCCGGCCGACGCGCTGGACTTGCCGCGCAGCTTGACGTTGGCCGTCGAGGCGCCCTTGATCGCCGTTTCGATCTGGGCCATCGTCGAAGACGACGTCAGGCCGGGGACCGTGGCGGTGTTCAGGGCGTAGAGCGTGAACGTGTACGGGTGGCTGGAGCCGCCCGGGCAGGGGCCGAAGAACTTCTGCGCGTTCGCCCCGCTGCCCATGGCCTTCTGCTTGGCGCCGCCCTGGTTCGGCACCGTGTACCCCGCGCCGAGGCCTTCCGGCAGCGACTTCGTGGCGGCCGGGACGTCCCAGATCGCCCAGTGCAGCTTGTTGCCGTCGTTGGCGATGTCGGCGAACACGACGGCGTAGCCCTTCGCGCCTTCGGACGCGCCCCACGTGAGCGGCGGCGACGGGTCCTGGCCCGCCGTGCCGTCGCCGGCGCAGGTGTACTTGTCCGGGATGGTGGCGTTGTCGGCGAAAGCGGAGCTGGTCAGCTTGAAGCCGCCCGGCGTGCCGCCGGGGAACTTCAGGCGCACGATCACGTTGTCCAGCGCCGAAGGCGTGCCGCCGTTCTTGTCGTTGTTGGTCGACGTCAGCCAGAGTCCGCCGTCCGGGGTCTTCGTGACCGAGCGCAGCCGGCCCCACCGTCCGGAGAACAGGGTCGACACCGTGCCGACGCCGGTGCCGGCGGAGTTGATCTGGGTGGCGAACATCTGCTCACCGGTGACGCCGGCGATGTAGATCCAGTCGTTGACGATCTCGATCCCGGACGGGCCCGCCTGCGAGGTCGGCCAGGTCTTCTTCGGGGCGATGAAGCCGCTGCAGCTGCCCTGCGTGCCTTCGCAGCTCGGCCAGCCGTAGTTGCCGCCCTTCTGGATCAGGTTGAGCTCGTCCTGGCTGCTCTCGCCGAACTCCGCCGCCCACAGCTGGCCGCGGGAGTCCCAGGCCAGGCCCTGCGGGTTGCGGTGACCGTAGCTCCAGACGTACCGGGCATTGCCGCCGGTGGCGTAGAAGGGGTTGTCGCTCGGCGCGGAGCCGTCCGGGTCGAGCCGCAGGATCTTCCCGTTGAGCGAGCTCTTGTTCTGCGCGTTGTCGCTGTTCTTCGCGTCGCCCACGGTGGCGTACAGCTTGCCGTCCGGGCCGAACCGGAGGCGGCCGCCGTTGTGGTAGCGGTTCTTCGCGATCCCGGTCAGCACCGGTGTCGACGTCGACGACAGCGTGGTGCCGTCGTAGGTCATCTTCACGATCCGGTTGTCGCCGGAAGCGGTGTGGTAGAGGTAGATCGCGTGGTCGCTCGCCCAGTTCGGCGAGATCGCGAGGCCGAGCAGGCCGCCTTCGCCGTTGGTGCCGACCGCGCCCGGCACCTTGCCCAGCGTGGTCTTCTGGCCCGAGGGCGTCACCAGCAGGACCTCGAACCGGTCCCGCTCGGTCACCAGCGCGTTGCCGTTCGGCAGGAAGTCCACCGCCCAGCCGAGGTCGACCTTCGCGATGTCCCGGTCGTACTCCGGAATGCCGCCCGCGCCGCCGGGGGCGCCGGTCTTCGCGGTGACCGCGTTGCTCGCCGCGGAGCTGTTGCCGTTGGGGTCGCGGGCCTTCACGGTGAACGTGTAGGAGGTGTTCGGGCTGAGGTCGGTGACCGTCGTGGCGAGTGACGTCGTGGTCGCGACCTTCGTGGCGCCCTGGTAGACGTCGTAACCGGTGATGGTGCCGCCGTTGTCGGTGGAGGCGTTCCACGCCAGGGAGACGCTGTTCGCGGTGACGCCGGTGGTGCGCAGGTTGCCCGGCACGCTCGGCGGGGTGGTGTCGTCGCTCGGCGGCGTGGTGAAGGTGACCACGTTGCTCTGCTGCGACGGGTTGCCCGCGGCGTCGAACGCGCCGACCGAGATGTCGTAGGCGGTGTTCGGGGTCAGGTTGTCGACGGTCGCGCTCGTCGTGTTCCCGTCGACGGTCTTGAGGGTGTTGCCGCCGCGGTTGATCTCGTAGCGGACGACGCCGACGTTGTCCGTCGCGGCGGTCCAGGTGAAGGTCGCCGCGGTGGGCAGGATGTTGCTCGCCTTGAGGTTCGTCGGCGGCGTCGGCGGTTCGGGGTCGACCGGCGCGGTGAAGGTGTCGGTGAGCTTGTCGGCGTTCGGGCCGCCGTTGGCGGTGGTCGAGGTGGTGCGGACCTTGTTGACGCCGGCGGTCAGCTGCACGGTCGCGGTGACGGTCTTCCACGTCGTCCACGCGCCGGTGGCGGGGAAGTCGACGGTGCCCTTGTCACCGCCGTCCACGGTGAGCTTCACCGGGCGGTTGTCGGCAGTGCCGTTGGCGTAGCGGAAGGTCAGCGTGTGCGTGCCCGCCTGGGCGGCGTTCACGGAGTATTCGACATAGCTGCCGACGACGTTGTCGAAGTTGACGAACCCGGTGCCGGAGTACCCGGCGTGGTTCGACTCGACGGCGCCCTGGGAGATGGTGGCGTTCTCGGCTTCGTAGTCGGGATCCGCTGCCGTCTTTGGGGGGTCCAGGGGGGCTTGCTCCCCGGCTGGGGTCTGGGGCTCGGCCCCAGAAGACACAGCGAAAGCGCTTACCGGGCTGAGCGCGGTGAGGCCGAGCGCCGCGACGGCGGTACCGGCCAGTACCGCGCGCCACGGTGGACGGGGTGCCACTGGGAGCCTCCTGCGTGGGTCGGGGGACAGGGGGTGACCGGGGCGGATCTGGTCGGCGGACCACCGGCGACAATAGTTAGGAAACTTTCCTATCTATGGGACAGATCACACACCCTTCGAGCGGGCCCTGTCAATACTCGACATGACGCCTCACCCTGCTTGCCAACGGTTTCCCGCTCAGCGGGGCGCATGCGCCCGGACGGCCCAGCGCGGCCACGCCATGAACGACTCGTTCCTGTCGTCCGACGCGGTGAACGACTCGTTCATGACGTCGGGTCAGCCCGCTGTCACCGGCGTTTCGGCCGCCCAGTCGCGCGGGACGAGGAACGATGCCAGGTCGGCCTCCGCGCTCCCCGGCTCGGGCGTGAACTCGGACTCCCAGCGCGCCAGCGGCGGCAGCGCCGAGAGGATCGCTTCGGCGTCGGCCTGCACCGCCGTCGCCGCGTCGTGGACGAGCGTGAACTCCACGTACCGGCCGCGGCGGTAGAGCTGCCACTGCCGCTCGCGCTCGCCGTGCGGCAAGTCTTTCCGTCGCCGCACGATCGGGAAGTACGCCGGCGCAATTGCGGCGATGCCCGCCGCCGTGAACGCCGCCGATCGCCGCCAGCCGTCCGGGCCGGGCAGGCTCAGGTGGTCGAAGAGGATGCCGCCGATGCCGCGGGCCTCGTCGCGGTGCGGGAGCCGGAAGCGGTCGTCGCACGCCCGTTTCGCCTGCGCGTGGAACGCCGGGTCGAGCGTGTCGCAATGGCTCTTCAGGACGCGGTGGAAGTGCGTCGCGTCCGAGGCGAAGCCGTAGCACGGGAGGAGGTCGACGCTGCCGCCGAACCACCACGCGTCCGCGGCTTCGCGGTAGCGGAAGTGCGCCTGGAACGCCGGGACGTACGGGTTGCGCGGGTGGAGCACGACCGAAAGCCCGGCCGCGAAGAACTCGTCCGAGAAGGCCGCGCTGACGACGGCGCGTTCGAAGACGTCACCGTTCTCCAGCAGCCGCGTGCGGCCGGACCGGCCGAAGCGGCCGCCGCCGTCGAGGCGTTCCAGCTCGGCCACCAGCTCCCGCTGGCCCGCGCTGACGATCGCCCTGACGGCGTCGCGTCTGTCCCCTGAAGGCATGCCCCCACCCCCGGAGGCAGATTACCAGCGAACCGGGGTCAGCCGGCGATGTCCGCTCGCGCGATCACCTTCGTGATCTTCGCCCGGACGAGGGATTCTTCGGGGACGGCGTTGCGCTTGCCGTACTCCTCGGCCTGCTCGGCACCCATGTACCGGCCGCCCAGCTTCGTCGCCCACTCGAGCATGTCGTCGTAGTCGTAGGTCAGCCGGGCCTCGGCGGTGAACTGGACGTAGGAGAACGGCGGCTTCTGGTCGTCGACGGCCAGGGAGATCCGGCCGTCGCGGGCGATGGCCTTGCCCTTGAGCGTCTCGGTGCCCGTGGTGAAGATCAGCTCGTCACCGTCCGGGCCTTCGTTCAGCAGGAACCACACCGGCGTCACGATCGGGGCGCCGTTGGCCCTGACCAGGCCGAGCATGCCCGTCCGGGTGCCCTCCGAAGCGAACTTCCACCACTCTTCGCGGCTCATCTCACGCATAGGAGGGACGTTAGCCCGTCACCCGCGCGTGCGCAGAGGGTGGCCGACTAGCCTGGCCTGCTGTGCGAGACGACGACAGGGCCGCGATGGGCTTGGCCGACGAGGGGCTGACCCGCCGCCTCAAGGCGCTGGCCTGCACCGCGCCGCTGCACGACCTGGACGCGCGGAAGGCGAAGCTCGACTGGGCCGACGCCACGATCTACCAGATGGCCGAGATCGCGCTGCACACGATCGACCAGGTCACCATCGCGATGGACTTCGACACCGGCGCCGGCCACGACGAGGTCATCGACCGGCTGCTGCCGTTCATCGCCCAGCAGGCGCCCTCGCGGATGCCCGACGAGCACGTCCGGGTGGCCAAGTGGGTCCTGGACAACCTGATCAACGTCGGCACCACCGACCGCGGCTTCCGGCGCGTCTACGGCTCGATCGGGCCGGGCGGCTACCAGCGGCGTCAGTTCGACTTCAAGCTGCTCGTCGAGCTGGCCGCGCCGGACGGCGAGGTCTACCTGCGTGCCACCGACGAGGCGATCAACGTCCTCGTCGGCGCCCTCGACACCGACGTCGAATCCGCGCAGATCGCCGCCGAGGTCAAGCTCGAGAACCTGATCAACCGCGGTCGCCTCGCCGACGCCAAGCTCGCCGCCGAGCAGGCCCGCTACCGGACCGTCCAGTACGGCGAGACGCTGCGCGCGAAGCTCGACGCGACCCGCCGCGACGTCCGTTCGGTCGACTGGGAACGCGAGGTCCCGGAACTGCTCGACAGCGCGCTCAGCCACATCGAGGCCCGCTTCCGAGCCGAGAACGCCATCCTCAAGAACATCACCATCGCCCGCGACGACACCGAGGACCTCGACCGCAAGCGCCGCGCCGCCGAGCTCGTCGACATCGTCGGCGACTGCATCCGCCGGCACACGCGCCTGCAGTCCCGGCTGGCCGACGCGGGCGCGGTCTTCCGCGCCGAACAGGACCGCCAGCAGTTCTCCGGCCCGCCCCAGCGCGCCACGATCGACCTGTTCGGCCAGCTCCTCGTGCCCACCTTGGGCCTGCCGCTGGCCGACGCCGTCGCCCCGGCCGAGCACTTCTTCCACGCCGTCGCGGGCATCTCCGCCCCGGTCGTGCCGTCGCTGTCGGCGCTCGTCTCGCTGCTGCTGCGCCCCGCGCCGGAACGCGACCAGCTGGTCGGGGAGATCCCCGAGCCGGAGCTGATGCCCGCGGAGGTCACGGACAAGTTCGGCGACGACGTCTGGCGCGCCGCCGACGAACTCCTCGACCTCGCCGAGGTGCCGCGACGGCTGTCCGGCCTGCTCGAAGAAGCGCGCCGCAGCCGCCAGCCCGGCCTCGCCGCCCTGGTCGCGCTGCGTGCCGTCCACGCCTACAGTCCCGGGGTCGGCGCGGCCCGGCGCCAAGGCGACCGGCACGTGCTGCTCGCCGTCGACGACGGCACGCTCCTGGACGACCCGGACTTCGGCGGCGCCGACCTGCTGCTGTCCACGGCCGCCGTCGAGCGCGCCGACGAAGAAGAGAACGAGGAGGTCGCCTGATGGCGCTGTCCCACAGCAGCGTGGACGCCGAGGCCGCGGCCCGGCTGGTCGCCTTCGGCATGCGGCCGAAGCAGCTGCCGGCGCGTGACGTCGTCTACGGCGACCTCGTCCGCCGCTACGGCGAGGACAACGCGTTCAAGGCCCTCACCCACGCCGTCGCCGCCGGGCTCGGGCTCATGGTCCTCGAGGTCAACCAGCAGGCCGGCGCGGTCCTCGCGGCCACCGACGAGTCCGTCTTCGAGATCAAGATGGACTCCTACGCCCGCCAGGCCAAGATCCGCGAGCGCCGCGAGACCGAGAAGGTGCTGCACGGCCTGATCCACCTCGCCACCGCCGCCCTCGGCTACCCGCGCCCCGACGACCTCGCCAACGACACCTACATCGGCCGCGTCAGCGTCGAGCAGGTCGACGCGATGGTCCGCGAAGCCGCCCGGATGCTCGACGAACGCGCCGCGGCGGCCGAGGCCAACAACGACCCGCTGGCCGACGCCCCCGAGCTGGAACAGGCCTGGCGCGCCTACGCCCGCCGTCCCGCCGCGGCCGCCACCAAGGACGGCCGCCTCGCCGCCGACACCACCCGCGGCATGGTCAGCCGCGCCCTGCGGTTCCTCGCCGACCAGGGCTTCCTGGTCCCGGTGAGCGACGAGCAGGGCGGCACCTACCGGACCACGCCGCGCTACCAGATCCAGGTCCGCGAACTCGCCGCCGACGCCGCCTTCGACGACTTGCTCGCGCTCGACGTCGTGGCCGTCGCGACCGCCGGGGGCACGCTGCGCGCGGCCGCCTCCGACACGCTGTAGAGGGGAATCGATGTACGAGCTTTCGCGGGTCCGCCTGCATTCGGTGGGTCCGGCGGGTGCCCGCTACCAGGACGTCGTGCTCGACTTCAGCGGCGTCGGCGCCAAGATCACCGCGCCGAAGCAGGACGCGCTGTTCAGCGCGGGCATCCACGCGACCGGCCCGGCCGAGCTGCGCCGCCCGTCCCCGGCGAGCGTGCTGTTCCTCGAGAACGGCGGCGGCAAGTCCGTGCTCATCAAGCTCATCTTCTCGGTGATGCTGCCCGGCCGCCGCCAGGTCGTAGGCACCACCAGCACGAAGGTGCTCGAGAAGTTCGTCGCCGCCAAGGACGTCTCGCACGTCGTGCTGGAGTGGCTGCACGTCGAAAGCGGGCACCGGATCATCACCGGCAAGGTGTCGGAATGGCGCGGGCACGTCGTGTCCGCCGACTCCGAGAACCTCGTCGACTCCTGGTACTGCTTCCGCCCGACGTCCGCGCTGGGGCTCGATTCCTTGCCGATGACCCAGGACGGCCGGCTGCTCACCATGTCCGGCTTCCACGACAAGCTCACCGCGGCCCAGCTGGCCGAACCCGAGCTGGAACTGTCCTGGACCCGCCGTCACCACGAGTGGACCGGCCGCCTCGACAGCCTTGGCCTCGACACCGAGCTGTTCCGCTACCAGCGCGCGATGAACGCCGGCGAAGGCGAAGCGGCGGACGCGTTCGCGTTCGGCACCGACGACGCGTTCGTCGAGTTCCTGCTGCGCGCGGTCATCTCCGAGGACGAGCCGAAAGACCTCGCCGAGGTCGTCGCGACCTACGCGCACAACCTCGCCCAGCGCGGCGATCTCCTGTCGGAACGCGACTTCGTCGCCGGTGCCCTGGAGCTGCTGGGTCCGCTGGCCGCCGAAGAAGGCGTCGCCGCGGAGTCGCGGAAGATCGCGGAGTCCGCGAAGGCCGACATGGCCGAGCTGGCCGGCCGCGTCGCCGCGCGCAACGAGCTGGAGAACGCCCGGCTGTCCGGGCTCGAGGACCACGTCACCGAGGTCAAGTCCGCGGAGAAGCTCGCCGAGGGCGACCACCGGCGGCTCGCCGCGGCCGTCACCGAGCTACGCCGTCTCGTCGCGGTGCTGCGCCTGGACGAGGCCCAGGAGGTCCGCAAGCGCGTCGACGCGGAGCTCGCTGAGGCGAAGACCGAGGCGGAGGCCTGGCGCGAGACGGCGACCGTCCTCAACTCTTTGAATGCGGGTCGCAAGGCGAAGGACCTGCGGGAACTCGTCGGCAGCCGTGAGGAGAAGGCACGTCCGGCGCTGCAGGCACGCAACGACGCCGCTTCGGCGCTCGCACGTGGGTTGCACGCGCTGGCGCAGGACGCCCAGCGGCAGGCCGACAAGGCCGAAGCGCACGCGGGCGCGTTGCGCGCCGAAGCCGAGAAGGCGCAGACCGAACGCGACGAAGCCGCGAACCTCGCGGCCGCCCGGCGGGCCGAAGCACGCGGGCTGACCACGCGGATCACCGAGCTGCGCGAAGAGGTCCAGGCCGCCGTCCGCGCGGGGTTGCTGCCTTCGGGCGCCGACGTCGCCGACGCCTCGCGGGCCGCGCGTTCGGCCGCCGAGTCGGCGGCCGCCGAGCTGACCCGGCGCGAACAGGAACTCGACCGCGTCGCCACGGATCTCCAAGCGGCACAACGGGCCGTGAACGAGGCGCACCAGCTCGCGGGCACCACCCAGGACCGCTTCGAGCGCGCCACGGAAGACCTCGACCGCGCCCACCGCCGTACCGACGCGCTCGCCGCCGAAGGCCGCCTGGTCGAGCTGCTCGGCGCGGACGACGTCGCGCTGGAAAGCGACCTCCCGGTGCTGCTGGAACGGCTGCGCGAGGCGAGCGCGGCCGTCGAGAAGGAGCAGACCGCGCTGCGGATGGAGGAGTCCGCCGACGAGCGGGCCCTGGCCGCGCTGGGGTCCGGCGGGCTGCTGCCGCCGCCGGAAGACGTCCAGGCGGCGCTGGACGCTCTCGAAGAGGCCGGGATCACCGCGTGGTCCGGCTGGCGTTATCTGTCCAAACTGGACGCTTCCCGGCGTGCCGAAGTGCTGGAAAGCCTGCCGCAGCTGGTGTCCGGGGTCCTGCTCAACGAGGCCGCGCACGCCGATCGCGCCCGTGAGGTGCTGACGACGCGACGGCTGCTGCCGAGCGCGATCATCGCCGTCGGCACGACCGAAGCGTTGCTGGCCGAGGTGCCGTCCGCGCCCGGCGTCGAGTTCCTCGTGCCGCCGAACCCCGCGATGTACGACGAAGAAGCCGCCGACGCCGAGCGGGAAGCCGTGGCGCGGCGGCACACCGAGCGGCAGCGGCGCCTCGAAGCTTTGTCGGCCAAGCTGTCCGCGGACGGTGCCTTGACGTGGAAGCTCACGACGTGGCGCGAGGACTACCCGCCCGGCGCCATCGCGACCCTCGCCGAGCAGGCCCAGGCCGCCCGGACCGCGCGGGAGACCGCCCGCACCGCGCTGGCGCAGGCCGAGGCGGAGTTCTCGCGGTTGAGCGAAAAAGCCGGGTCGCTGCGGGAGCGCGTCCCGGAACTGCGGGCGGCCGCCGCCGAGGCCGAGGAGAGGGCCCGGCGGCTCGGTGAGCTGGGCGTCCGCAGTGCCCGGATCGCGGAGTGGACCGAAGAAGCCGAGCGGGCGACCGAGATCGCCGAACGCGCCGACCTCCAGGCGTCCGACGCGGCGGGCAAGGCCGCGCGGCTGCGCGAGCAGGCGGGGGAGGAGCAGCGCACGGCGGACGGCCACCGCCGAACCGCGACCACCGCGGGCGCCGAACTGGCCGAGGTGCCCGGGGCGGCCGACGCCGCGGAGGGCCCGGCGCCCAGCGAACCGGTCGACGCCCTGCGCCGGACCTACCTGTCGGCGTCCGAGTCGTACGCGAAGGTCGAGGTCGGCAGCGACCTGCGGAGCGAGCTGGAACAGGCCGAGTCGGCCGAAGCGGCCGCGGGCTCGGCCGTCGAGTCCCTGGACGAGGCCGTTCGCGCCCGCGCGGCCGAACTGCTGGAGACCCCCGATGGCTCCGACGCCTCGGCCCGGGCGGCCGCGTTGGCGCGCGCCCGCCGTGTCGTCGACGGCCTCGAGGACGAGCGCACCGAAGCGATCGGGCTCGTTTCGACGCGGCGCGCGGAACTGGACGCGCTGCCGCTGCAGAACGGCGTCAACGGCGAGAAGCCGCGCGACATCGAGCACGGCCTGGAGCTGATCGACGCGGCCGGTCTGGAGGCGTCCGCGGCCGCGCGGAAGTGGGAAGAGCTGCAGGAACGCCGGGCGGCGGCGGAAGCGACGCTGGAGTCGGCGCGTACTTCGGCCTCGGGGTTCGCGCTGCTCGCCGAGTCGATGGGCCACCTGGTGACCGACACGGACGCCGCAGCCTACGACGGCGACGTCGACACCGCGCGCGCCCAGCACGCCCGGTTGAACGCCACCTTCACCACGGCCCAGGAAGCCGCCGACGCGGGTGACCGGCGGGTGCGCGCGGCCGCCGACCAGCTCGCGCAGTACGCGACGGAGAAGCGGTTCGAGAAGCTCAGCACGCCGGTGCGGCAGCAGGTCATCTCGGTCAAGCGCGACCAGCTCCCGGCGCACGCCGCCGAGTGGGCCGAGGCGCTGCGGCCGCGGCTGCGATCGCTGACCGACGACCTCGCCCAGATCGACCGGCACCGCGGCGGCATCATCACGCGCCTGCAGGGCATGGTCGACGGCGCACTCCGGACGCTGCGTTCGGCCCAGCGCGTCTCGCGGCTGCCGGACGGCCTCGGCGACTGGTCCGGGCAGGAGTTCCTCCGCATCCGCTTCACCGAGCTGGAGGACAACGCGCTCACCGAGAAGCTCGGCGAGGTCGTCGACGAAGCCGCCGTGGGCAAGACGGCGGACGGCCGCGACGTCAAGCGCGACGGGCTTTCCCTGGTCCTGCGCGGGGTCCGGGCCGCGGCGCCCAAGGGGTTCCGCGTCGACATGCTCAAGCCGGACTCGGTGCTGCGGACCGAACGCCAGCGCGTCTCGGAGATCCGCGACGTCTTCTCCGGCGGCCAGCAGCTGACCGCCGCGATCATCCTCTACTGCACCCTGGCGGCGCTGCGGGCCAACAACCGCGGCAAGGTCCGCAACCGGCACTCGGGCGTGCTGTTCCTGGACAACCCGATCGGCCGCGCGTCGGCCGGGTACCTGCTGGAACTGCAGCGGGCGGTGGCCGAGGCGCTGGGCGTGCAGCTGATCTACACGACGGGCCTGTTCGACGCGGGCGCGTTGTCGGAGTTCCCGCTCATCGTGCGGCTGCGCAACGACGCCGACCTGCGCGCGGGCCGGAAGTACCTCTCGGTCGATTCGACGATCCGGAACTCCCTCGAGGACCTGGGCGAGCCGGACGGTGTCGCGCGGCTGTCGGCGACCCGGATGTTCACGCGGACCGCCGAAGATCCCGCCGATTCCGCTGAGGACGAACAAACGGCGTGACGGGAACAACGCGGCGTGGTCCGGGGTTGCCGGGCGCATGACGAAACTCGGGCCGCTGGGGGCCACGCACAGCTCGTTGGACACCGATGCCGCCGTGGCGACCGCGGCGGAGCTGGAAGAGCAGGGGTACGGCACGCTCTGGCTGGCCGGCGGCCAGGGGAACAACCTGCCGCGGATCGCCGAGGTCGTCCGCGGGACATCGCGGATCCAGGTGGCGAGCGGGATCCTGTCGGTCGACCGGGTGCCGTCGGCTTCCGTTGCTTCGGCCTACGCGGACCTGCCCGCCGGGCGGTTCGTCGTCGGCCTCGGCGGGGCGCACGGGGCGCGTCCGCTGGCGGCGCTGAACGACTACCTCGACGAGATCGAGGAGGCCGTCCCGCCGTCCGCGCGGATCCTCTCGGCGCTCGGACCGCGGATGCTCGAGCTGGCACGCGACCGCGCCTCGGGCGCGTACCCGTACCTGGTGACGACGGACTACGTCGCCTCGGCGCGGGAGATCCTCGGCGCCGGGCCGCAGCTCGCGGTGCTGCTGAACATCGTCGCGGAGACCGATCAGGCCAAGGTGCGCGAGGTCGTGCGAGGTGGCTCGCTGAAGTTCCTGGCCGGGATACCCGGCTACGCGGCCAGCTTCCGGCGGATGGGCTTCACCGACGCGGACATCGCGGACCTGTCCGACCGGCTGGTCGACGGCCTCACCGTGTGGGGTGACTTCGACGGCGTCGTGGCGCGGCTGCGGGAGTACCGGGCCGCGGGCGCCGACCAGGTCGTCGTCCCGCTCGACGGCCTGCCGCGCGAGTGGTGGCCGGACCTGGTGAAGGCGCTGGCCTAGCCGCGGATCGCCGTCTGGTACGCGGCGAGCGCGTCGGCGTCGTCGATGCTGCCGTGGTGGTGGACCTGCACCCAGCGACCGTCTTCGTAGGCGAAGAACCGCGTCGTGCGGATGCTCAGGGGGACGGTTTCGGTCACGCGGTACTCGCCGGTCTCGCGGCCGGCGAACACCGCGTGGCCTTCGCCGGAGTACTCGACGATGTCATCGAAGGTGACGGTGACGCGGGCCGGACCGTGGAAGACGCGTTCGTACAGCTCGGTGATCGCTTCGCCGCCGCGGAGGATGCCGCCGAGCGGGTTGTTCAGCTGGGCCAGCGGATCGCTCGTCCAGATGCGGCGGAACACGTCGAGATCGCGCTGGTTGAAGGCGTAGTAGAAGGATTCGAGAGCGGCCAGCGCACCCTCGCGGCCGGGTCGGGCGGCGTCGTCGAGCCGGTTGCGCGCGCCGGGACCGAAGGCGGCGTCGAGGTGCCGGGGCATGTCTGCTCCTTCTAGAGTGTTCGATGGAGGTCGACCAGATGAGTGTACGACAGTCATCGAACACTGCGCGAGCGCGCGGGCTGAGCCACGTGCCACCGGGCGAGGTCGCCCTGCAGGACGCCCTCTCCGCGGTCGCCGACCCGGTACGCCGCAGCATCCTGCGTGAGCTGGCCGCCGTGCCGGAGTGGACGAAGGCGTGCGGCACGTTCGACCTGCCGGTGGCGAAGGCGACCCGCAGCCACCACTTCGCCGTGCTGCGCGCGGCGGGCCTGATCGAGCAGCGCGACGAAGGCCCCCGGCGCCTGAACCGCTTGCGCCGTCCCGAATTCGACGCCGCCTTCCCGGGCCTCCTCGACCTGGTGCTGCGCGAACCGGGCTCAAGTCCGTGAATGGCACATTGAGAGACTTGAAGTCCCTCAATGTGCCATTCACGGACTTCGGTCAGTCGCCCCGGCCGGTGAAGGCGAGGCTGGTGCCGAGGCCGATCATGACCAGGCCGCCGGTGCCGCCGACCAGCTCCAGGCGTCGCGGCGAGCGGGCGAACCAGGTGCGCGCGGTGCCCGCGACCAGGGCCCACGCGCTGTCGGTGGCCAGGGCGATCGCGGGCAGGCAGAGCCCGAGGACCAGCATCTGGGCGGGCACGGACCCGGCGGCCGGGTCGGCGAACTGCGGCAGCAGCGCCGCCAGGAACACGATCGACTTCGGGTTCGCGAAGCCGACGACGAAGCCGTCGCGCAGCACGGCCGGCACCCGGCCGCGCGTGGCGCGCACCGTCGCCGCCATCGCTTCGGTCAGCTTCCGGCGGTGCCGCACGGCTTGGATCCCCAGGTACACCAGGTAGACCGCGCCGGCGACCTTGATCGCGGTGAACACCGCCGCCGATGTCGTCACGAGCGTGCCGAGGCCGAACGCGACCGCGACGACCTGCGTGTACACCCCGGCGGCGTTGCCCACGACGGTGAGCAGCGCGTCGCGCCGCCCGGCCGTGAGCGCGCGGCTGATCGTGAACAGCACGCTCGGCCCGGGGACCACGACCAGGAGGAACGTCAGCGCGGCGAAGGCCGCGAGGTGCGTACCGGAGACCATTTCGCGAGGCTATCGCCTGGCCGCACCGGACGACCAGGCGTTTTTGTCGGTGCCGGGTGGTAGGAAAAACGGGTGCCTCCGAAGATCAGTACCGACCAGCGCCGGGCCCGCCTCGCCGTCCGTCACTCCCTGGCCGCGCCCGCGGCCACGGTGGCGGACGCCGTGGCCGGGGTCGTCGCGCTGCACGCCACCGACCCGGCGACCGTCCACCTGTCCGCGTGCGCCCGGCTCGCCGGCCCGGCGGTGGCTTCGGTGGAGCAGGCGCTGTACGAAGACCGGACTTTGCTGCGGCTGCTGGGAATGCGCCGCACGGTGTTCGTGACGAGCCTGGACACCGCGGCGCTGGTGCAGGCCGGCTGCGCCGCGGACATCGTCGTCAAGCAGCGGAAGCTGCTGGAACAGCACCTCGGGCAGCAGGGGCACCCGGAGAACGTGCCGGAGCCGGGGAAGTGGCTGGCCGACGTCGAGGCGTCGGCCGAGGCCGCGCTGCGGGCCCGTGGCTCGGCGACCGCGCAGCAGCTGAGTGAAGACGAGCCCCGCCTGCGCCAGCAGCTGCTGATGGCCGCGGGCAAGCCGTACGAGGCGATCGGCAACGTGACGAGCCGGGTGCTGTTCCTGCTGGCGGCGGGCGGCCGGATCGCCCGCGGCCGTCCGCGCGGAAGCTGGCTCAGCACCCAGTACGTCTGGCACCCGCTCGACGAGTGGGTGCCGGGCGGGCTGCCCGAGTGGGAGCCGGACGAGGCCCGGGCCGAGCTGGCGCGGAGGTGGCTGCGGTCGTACGGCCCGGCCCCGGTGACGGACCTGCGCTGGTGGACGGGCTGGACGGCGGGCCAGACGAAGAAGGCGCTGGCCGCGGTGGCGCCGGTGGAGGTCGACCTGGACGACGGGCCCGGCCTGGCCCTGGTGGACGACCTCGGCCCGGTGCCCTCGCCGGCGCCGTGGGTGGCGTTCCTGCCGGCCCTGGACCCGACACCGATGGGCTGGCAGGAGCGCGACTGGTTCCTCGGCCCCCACCGCGCGGCCCTGTTCGACCGCAGCGGCAACGTCGGCCCGACGATCTGGGCGTCCGGGCGGGTCGTGGGCGGCTGGGCCCAGCGCCCGTCGGGCGAGATCGCGTACCGCCTGCTGGAGGACGTGGGCGCGGAGACCCGCGCGATGGTGGAGACGGAGGCGGAGAAGTGCGCCGGCTGGTTCGGCGAGGTCCGGGCGGTGCCCCGCTTCCGCACCCCGCTGGAACGCGAGCTGTCCGGATGACGACGCGCGGAGGAGAGCGGGGGCCGTGGCCGCTCGCGCGCTCGGGAGCCGCTGATGCGGTTCCGGCCCGAGGAGGCCGCAGGCCGGCCGCGGAGGGCTGCGCCGGGGGTCGCTGGATCGGTCGAGTCATCGACCTCACGTCCCGCTGTGGAGCCTCCTTCCGCAGCGCCTTCCCAACCGGCCGGAGCCCGCTGCGGGCTGAATCGTTCGAGATGCTCCGCGGACCGCCGCCGGCCCGCTCGTCACACCCGGCGCTCCCAGCCGGAACCGGTCCCGGCGCCCGAGTCTCGCCACCCGTCCGGCCCGCCCCGGGAACCCGCCGTGGCGGTTCGCTTTCTTAATCGATTCTTGACCCGTTCGCCAAGTGGTGGAAGTCTCGTCAGGGCAGTCAGGGACGCGCATGCCCGCACGCTAGGGTGGCCGCGAGCCCGCAAGTCACGGCCGGGACTCCGGCCGATCCTCAGAGGAGTGGCAGCAGTGACCGTTCGCGTAGGTGTCAACGGCTTCGGCCGCATCGGCCGCAACTTCTTCCGCGCCGTGCAGGCCAGCGGCCACGACATCGAGGTCGTCGCCTTCAACGACCTCGGCGACGTCGCCACCATGGCCCACCTGCTGAAGTACGACTCCATCCTGGGCCGGTTCCCGGGTGAGGTCAGCGTCAGCGACGAGGGCATCGTCGTCGACGGCAAGACCATCAAGGCCCTCGCCGAGCGCGACCCGGCCAACCTGCCCTGGGGCGACCTGGGCGTGGACGTCGTCGTCGAGTCGACCGGCTTCTTCACCAACGCCGACGCCGCCAAGGCGCACATCGCCGGCGGTGCCAAGAAGGTCATCATCTCCGCGCCCGCCAAGGGCGAGGACCTCACCATCGTGCTCGGCGTCAACGACGACAAGTACGACGGCTCGCAGAACATCATCTCGAACGCCTCCTGCACCACCAACTGCCTCGGCCCGCTGGCCAAGGTCCTGCAGGACGCCTTCGGCATCGAGCAGGGCCTGATGACCACGATCCACGCGTACACGCAGGACCAGAACCTGCAGGACGCGCCGCACAAGGACATGCGCCGCGCCCGCGCCGCCGCGCTGAACATCGTGCCGACCTCGACCGGCGCCGCCAAGGCGATCGGCCTGGTCCTGCCGGAGCTGCAGGGCAAGCTGGACGGCTACGCGCTGCGCGTCCCGGTGCCGACAGGCTCGGCCACCGACCTCACGGTCACCCTGACCAAGGCCGCGACCCTCGAAGAGGTCAACGCCGCGTACAAGGCCGCCGCCGAGGGCCCGCTCTCGGGCTACCTGCGCTACAACGAGGACCCGATCGTCTCCTCGGACATCGTCACCGACCCGGCGTCCTGCATCTACGACGCGCCGCTGACCAAGGTCATCGGCAACCAGGTCAAGGTCGTCGGCTGGTACGACAACGAGTGGGGCTACTCCAACCGCCTCGCCGACCTGGTCAAGCTCGTCGGTTCGAAGCTGTCCTGAACCCCATGAGCGTCAAGAACCTCGACGACCTGCTCAGCGAGGACGGTGTTGGTGTCCAGGGCCGCTACGTACTCGTGCGGAGCGACCTGAACGTCCCGCTCGACGGGGATCGCATCACCGACGACGGCCGGGTCCGCGCCGCGCTGCCGACGATCAAGAAGCTCGCCGACGCGGGCGCGAAGGTCGTCGTCACCGCGCACCTCGGCCGCCCGAAGGGCGAGCCGGACCCCAAGTACACCCTCGCGCCCGTCGCGAAGCGGCTCTCGGAGCTGCTCGGCGCCGAGGTCGCGCTGGCCGGTGACCTGGTCGGCGAGTCCGCGAAGGCGCTCACCGGCGGCCTGGCCGACGGCGGCGTCGTCCTGCTGGAGAACGTGCGCTTCGACGCGCGCGAGACCAGCAAGGACGCCGTGGACCGGTCCGAGCTGGCCGCCGAGCTGGGCGCGCTCGTCCCGGGCGGCGCGTTCGTCTCCGACGGCTTCGGCGTCGTGCACCGCAAGCAGGCCTCGGTCTACGAGGTCGCGTCGGTGCTCCCGGCGTACGCGGGCGGCCTGGTGCTGGCCGAGCTGGACGTGCTGAAGAAGCTGACCGACGACCTCCAAGGGCCCTACGTGGTCGTGCTCGGCGGCGCGAAGGTGTCCGACAAGCTCGGCGTCATCGCGAACCTGCTGACCAAGGTCGACCGGCTGCTCATCGGCGGCGGCATGGCGTACACCTTCCTCAAGGCCCAGGGCCACGAGGTCGGCAACTCGCTGCTCCAGGCCGACCAGCTCGACCAGGTGAAGGGCTTCCTCGCCGAGGCCGAGAAGCGCGGCGTCGAACTGGTGCTGCCGGTGGACGTCCTGGCCGCGACGGGGTTCGCGGCCGACGCCGAGCACGAGGTCGTCGCCGCCACCGCGATCCCGGCCGACCGCGAAGGCCTCGACATCGGCCCGGCGACCCGTGAGCTGTTCGCGGGCAAGCTGGCCGACGCCAAGACCGTGTTCTGGAACGGCCCGATGGGCGTGTTCGAGTTCGAGGCGTTCTCCGGCGGCACGCGTGCCGTGGCCGAGGCGCTCGTGAAGAGCGACGCGTTCACTGTGGTCGGCGGCGGCGACTCGGCGGCCGCGGTGCGGCAGCTGGGCCTGCCCGAGGACGGCTTCTCGCACATCTCCACCGGCGGCGGTGCCTCGCTGGAGTACCTCGAAGGCAAGGAACTGCCGGGCGTGACCGCTTTGGAGGAGAAGAACTAGTGGCACGCAAGCCGTTCATCGCCGGCAACTGGAAGATGAACCAGAACCACCTCGAGGCGATCGCGCTGGTGCAGAAGATCGCCTTCGCGCTGCCGGAGAAGTACTACGCGAAGGTCGACGTGGCGGTGCTGCCGCCGTTCACCGACATCCGCAGCGTGCAGACCCTGGTCGACGGCGACAAGCTGTCGCTCACCTACGGCGCGCAGGACATCGCGCCGCAGGACTCCGGGGCCTACACCGGCGACATCTCGGGCCTGATGCTGGCGAAGCTGGGCTGCAAGTTCGTTGCCGTCGGGCACTCGGAGCGGCGCGAGTACCACGCCGAGACCGACGAGCTGGTCAACAAGAAGGTCAAGGCCGCGCTCAAGCACGGCATCACGCCGATCCTCTGCATCGGGGAGAAGCTCGAGGTCCGCGAGGCCGGCGAGCACATCCACCACACCACGACGCAGCTGATCGACGGCCTGAAGGGCCTCAAGGCCGAACAGGTCAAGGACGTGGTGGTCGCGTACGAGCCGGTCTGGGCGATCGGCACCGGCAAGGTCGCGTCGTCGTCCGACGCCGAAGAGGTCTGCAAGGCCATCCGCGCCACCCTCCAGGAGAAGTACGGCGACGAGGTCGCTTCGTCCGTCCGGGTGCTCTACGGGGGATCGGTGAAGTCGGGCAACATCAGCGAACTGGTGGGCTGCGAGAACATCGACGGTGCCCTGGTCGGCGGAGCGAGCCTCGATGGCGAGGAGTTCACGAAACTCTGCGCACTCGCCGCGGGCGGGCCGCTGCCCTGATCGAGGCCACGACCGGGTAGCCTGTGTATCCGGTCCGTCACACAGCAGTGGACGAGTCCAGGGGTACGGTGGAGGTCGGAAACGACCATGCCGTACCCCTGCATTCTCCTAGAGCCCAGAGGATGACATGAAGCTGTTCCTGCAAATCCTGTTGATCGTCACCAGTGTCTTCCTGGTGGTCGCGGTGCTGCTGCACCGGGGCCGGGGCGGTGGCCTGTCGTCGCTGTTCGGCGGCGGGATGCAGTCGAGCCTGGCCGGGTCGAGCGTGGCCGAGAAGAACCTCGACCGGATCACCCTGGGGCTGGGCGCGGTCTGGCTGATCAGCATCGTGGGCCTGGGTCTGCTGCTCAAGGTGTGAGGCGTCCGGCGTTCCGTCCGTCGGCCGAGACCGGGTCCGGACGGCGGGGCGCAGCGATTCGGCGTGCCTATTGGGGGGCGCGCCGCCGATTCCTAGGTGTGAGGGTTCATGGTTGGCGGTAACGCGATTCGGGGCACCCGGGTGGGTGCCGGTCCTACGGGCGAATCGGAACGAGGTGAATCGGCGCCACGGCGGCGGGTCGGGTACTGGTGCGCCAACGGGCACGAGGCTCGGCCGTCGTTCGCGCTCGAGGCGGAGATCCCCGACGAGTGGGACTGCCCCCGCTGCGGGCTCCCGGGCGGGCAGGACGAGAAGAACCCGCCGGCCGCGCCGCGGACCGAGCCGTACAAGACGCACCTGGCCTACGTGAAGGAGCGGCGCAGCGACGCCGACGGCGAGGCCATCCTGGCGGAGGCGCTCGACCGCCTGCGCAAGCGCCGGGAAATCCTCTAGCTTTTCGCAGCGGCAACCACCCCGGGACACCTCGGGGTGGTTTTTCGCGCGCTCAACCGGGCGTGCGCGAACGGTCGACACGCGTGATCAGGCGGTCGACACGTGTGATTGAAGGGTCGACACGGCGCCGGGCATCGTGTCGACCCTTCAATCACGTGAGTCGACTCCTCAATCACGCGTGTCGGCTCTTTGGTCACGGGGCGAGCGGGTCAGCTGGGACGGTCAGTCCTCGCCGCCAGGCTGGATACCGGGGGCCGGAGGTCAGCGGTCCAGCGGATACCGGGCCCGGACGCGGAAACCGCCGTCCTCGGTGCCGGACGTCTCGAAGCTGCCGCCCAGCAAGCGGGCCCGCTCGGCCAGGCCCGTGAGACCGTGGCCACCCGACGGCAGAGACTCGCCGATGCGGCTGGCCCGCTCGTTGCGGACCTCGATCTTGAGCGCTCCGTGCTCACCCTGGATGCGGATGGTCGCCGTCGCGCCCGGGGCGTGCTTGTGGACGTTGGTCAGGCACTCCTGCACCGTCCGGTAGGCCGCCGCGGAGACCTGGTTCGGCAGCACCTCCGGCAGGTGCTCCACCGTCAGGTGCACCGGCACGTCGGAGGTGCGGATCAGCCGGTCGAGCTCGTTGATGCCGGGGCGCGGGCCGTCGTCGTCCGAACCCGCCCGCAGCACGCTGACCAGCGAACGCAGCTCCTCCAGGGTCCGCTTCGACAGCGTGCGGATGACCTGCGCGGTCTCCAGCGCCCGGTCGTCGGTGGTCTGGACCTGCAGCGCGCCGGCCTGCATGGCGATCAGGGTGATCTGGTGCGAGACGACGTCGTGCATTTCGCGGGCCAGCCGCGCGCGTTCCTCGGCGCGGACGGCGTCGGCGTGGAAGCGGCGCTCGCGGTCGCGGCTCGTGGCCAGCTCGGCGAGCTTGTTCGCGACCTCGGTCCGCGCGCCGATGAGCAGGCCGATCGCGATCGGCATGCCCGCGACGAGGACGCCGTAGATTCCGTCGAGGATGTGTTCGCGCCAGCTGAGCTGGGCGAAGTCCTCCAGCGGCCACTGCACGAACCGGCACATCCACACCAGCGCGGCGCCGACCCAGGTCTGCCAGTGCAGCTGGCGGCGGGTGGCGAGCATGCCGAGCGTGATCATCGACGCGAGCTGGGCCCAGCCGGCCAGGAAGCCGGGGACCGCGACGAGCACGGCGAGGAACGGGAACTTCCGGCGGAACACCACGGCGAGACACGCGGCGCCGGACAGGTAGATCGAGTACGGCTGGGCCTTCTCGGGGATCACCAACCAGACGTCGAGCACGGCCAGGATGACCGCGGCCGCGTCGATGGCGAACGTGACCACGGCGGGGCGGGGCACCGAGCCGAACAAGCTCAGGCCACGCTTTCGGACACGCTCGGCGGCCGATGGTCCCGTACCGGTGACCGAGATGCCTGGAATCGAGAGTCCCTCTGTACTCATCGCTGGCGACCCCATTCGTCTTGTGGACTTGGTGGTGAGAGGTGCTCAGGGCCCGATCGGGACGCGCAGCCGCAGACAAATGTGCGGATGCTAACGAGGTGGCGTACGAAGACGGTAAGTTTCACCCGCTCTCCACGCCGTGGCGTCCGAATTCCGCAAGCGGCTGGTCTGTCCGGGGGATCGTCGGGGAGGGCTGCTACCAGCAGTGGGCGTGCCGTTTCCCAACGTACGCGTAGACGACCACATCGTGGGAATCATGTTACCCACGTGTGGTCGCCCGGCGGAAGTTTTGTCACGCGGCGACAGGGTGGACGTCGTCGCCGAGGAGGTGGCCGAGGCCTTCGGCGCACGCCTTCGCGGTCTCGATCGAGCGTGGCAGCATGCTCGTCTCGTACTTCCGGACCGCTTCGCCGAGGCTGCGAGCCGTGGCGAGGGCGGTGCCGAGTTCCGTGCCGTCCAGCAGGGCGAGGTTCGCGCCGACCCCGAGCGGCGGCATCAGGTGCGCCGCGTCGCCGAGGAGGGTCAGGCCCGGCGTGTGCGTCCACGCGTGGGGGACCGGCAGGACGTACAACGGCCGGTGCGTGAACCCGCCGTCGTGGTCGGTCAGGAAGCGCAGCAGGTCCGGGTGCCACCCGGCGTAGCGCTCCAGCAGGTTCGCGCGCACTGCGTCGGTGTCGGCGAAGCCGAGGTCGGCGTGCCACTCCTCAGGGGCGTAGAAGATCGCGTAGCAGCGGATGTGCCCGTTGCTGTTTCGCTGCGCGAAGAGCGCCTGGCCGCCGATCTTCGCCATCGCCGTTCCTTGGCCGGTCAACGTCGCCAGCGCCGGGTGGCGGCGGTCGGCGTCGTCGAGCCCGAACTCGACGAACGTGACCCCGCTGTACTCGGGCAAGACGCCGGTGAGCGCGCGGCGGACGCGTGACCACGCGCCGTCCGCGCCGACGACCAGGTCGTAGTCCGCGGTGACGCCCTCGGCGAAGGACAGCCGTGCGCCGTCGCCGGTCGTGGTGACCTCCTCGACCGGCCGTCCCCAGCGGACGGTGCCGGGGGAGAGCGAGTCCAGGAGGATCCCGCGGAGCTGGCCGCGGTCGATCTCCGGGCGGAATTCGTCGTCCTCGGCGGGGAGCTCGTCGCGGACGACGGCGGCGGTGCGGGCATCGAGGGCACGCATCTGCTGGCCTTCGGGGCGGGCGAGTTCGCGGAACCGCTCGTGCAGCCCGGCCGTGCGGAGGGCGACCTGGCCGGTGTCGGCGTGCATGTCGAGCGTGCCGCCCTGGGGCCGCGCACCGGCGGAGGGTTCCTGTTCGAAGACGGTGACGTCGAGGCCGTGGAGTTGCAGGACGCGGGCGCAGGCAAGCCCGCCGAGGCCGGCGCCGGCGATGGCTATGCGTGAGGAAGTCATGTCCCCAGAAAAGCACAGTGACTCACTAAGTGCAACCACTACACTTTTGTAGTGAATTCACCGTTGCGTATGCTGAGGCCATGACCGAAGTGATCGGACGCCGCGAGCGCAAGAAGGCACAGACCCGGAAGGCGCTGGCCGACGCCGCCCTCGCGCTGTTCCTCGAACGGGGCTACGACGAGGTCGGCGTGAAGGAGATCGCGGAGGCCGCCGACGTCTCGGTGACGACGTTGTTCAAGCACTTCCCCAGCAAGGAAGCCCTGGTGTTCGACCTGGAGGAGGACATCGAGGCGGCGCTGGCCGGCGCGGTGCGCGAGCGGCCACCGGGGCACACGGTCGTGGACGCGCTGCGCGAGCACATGCTGCGTGACGTCTCCGACGCCGGCCCGGGCGAAGAGTTCCTGCGGCTGGTCGAGAGCACGCCGGCGCTGCGCGACTACGGCCGGCGGATGTGGATGCGCCACGAGACGGCACTGGCGCGGGCGATCGCCGAGGAATCCGGCGCGCCGAGCGATGACGTCGCCTGCGCGGCCTTGGCGAGGTTCGCGCTGGCTTCGCGGGAGCTGATCGTGGGCCACGAGCATCCGCGACGCGCGGCGGAGGAGATCTTCGGCCGCTTGGAGCGTGGCTGGCTCCCGGCCTGACCTGAGCAGCCCCCGTTTTTCACGCTACCGGCGAGCACCGACAGTTCCGGCAGGTCCGGCGGCCCCAAAGCCGTGAAGGCCACCTTGAGGAACTTGAAGTTCCTCAAGGTGGCCTTCACGAACCACCGAAACCTAAGCCGTCGGCGGTTGGTACACCTTGGTCAGCTTGCCCGCCGCCGAGCGGTCCAGGAGCCACAGCGTCCGCCGGTGGCCGCGGGCGCCTGACACCGGGAGCTGGACCTCGCCCGCTCCCGCCAGGGCCAGTGCCACCGCGTCCGCCTTCGCCTCGCCCGCCGTCATCAGCCAGATGTCGCGGGCCCGGCGGATCGCCGGCAGCGTCAGCGAAATGCGGGTCGGTGGCGGCTTGGGGCAGTTGCGGACCGCCACCACCGAACGCTCCGTTTCGTACACCGCCGGCGACTCCGGGAACACCGACGCCGTGTGGCCCTCGCCGCCCAGGCCGAGCAGCATGATGTCGAACGACGGCACGTCGCCGTGGTCCTCCGGGCCCGCGTTGGCCGCCAAAACGTCGGCGTACGCCGCTGCCGCCGCGTCGACGTCGTTGCCGAACTCGCCGTCCGACGGTGCCATCGCGTGGATGCGCTTCGGGTCGAGCGGGACGTGGTCCAGCAGGGCCTCGTGGGCCTGCTTCTCGTTCCGCTCGTCCGAATCGGCCGGGACGAACCGCTCGTCGCCCCAGTAGATGTCCAGGCGCGACCAGTCGATCGCGTCCCGGGCCGACGACGCCTGCAGCTCCGCCAGCACCGCGATGCCGGTGCCGCCGCCGGTGAGCACCAGCGACGCCGACCCCTTGGCCGCCTGGACGTCCACCAGCCGCGTGACCAGCCGGGCGGCCGCCGCGGCCGCCAGCAGGTCCTGGTTCGCGTAGACGACGACTTCGGTCTTGCTCATGAAGCGCTCTTCTTCGGTGCCGCGGCGGCCGCGGCCGCCGCGGCGGGAGACGTCACGTCGGCCTTCGCCGGGGCGCCGGTCTTGCCGTTCGTGCCCGACGTGATCTTGCCCAGCCCGTGCAGCGAAGCCTCGTAGACCTCGTCCGGGTCGAGCCGGCGCAGCTCCTCGATCAGGCAGTCCTGCGTGCTGCGCCGCTGCAACGCGATCCGGCGGGTCGGCTGGCCCGGCTGGGTCAGCGTGCCCACGCGGCCGTCCGGGCGGTGCAGCTCCACCGGGCCCGACCGGCGGTCGAGCGTCACCGAGATGATCCCGGCCGCGCCCGAGCTCTTGACCCGCTTGACCGGCACCTTCAGGTACTCGGCCAGCCAGGCCGCCAGCAGCTCGGTCGACGGCGAGTCGGCCTCGCCGGTCACCGTCGCGCCGGTGATCTTCTCGTACGGCGGCAGGTCCAGCGCCGAGACGAGCTGGGCCCGCCAGTGCGTGAGCCGGGTCCAGGCCAGGTCCGTGTCGCCCTCGGCGTACGCCTTCGCCCGCGTGGTCAGCGCCTTGACCGGGTTCTTCTCCGCGGCCGAGTCGGTGATCCGGCGCTGGGCCAGCTCGCCGAGCGGGTCCTTGTCCGGGTCCTTCGGACCGGCGCCGGGCCACCAGCACACGATCGGCGCGTCCGGCAGCAGCAGCGGCACCACCGCGCTCTGGCCCTGCGCGGCCAGCTGGCCGTAGAGCCGCAGCACGATGACCTCGCTCGCGCCGGCGTCGCCGCCGACCCGGATCTGGCCGTCGATGCGCGGAGCCGCCGTGCGCGCGCCCTTGGCCACCACGATCACCCGCGACGGGTGTTCGCGGCTCGCGCCGTTGGCCGCTTCGATCGCCTCTTCGAGATGGGCGTCGTCGTCGGCCACGATCACCAGCGTCAGGACCCGTCCGAGCGCGACTTGCCCGCCCTGTTCGCGGATCTCCACCAGCTTCTTGTTGAGTGCCGACGTCGTGGTGGACGGCAGGTCGATGATCACGGGCGCCTCCATTTCCGGCCGGTGCGCTCCAGCATTTCGTCGGCGGACGGCGGACCCCACGTGCCCGGCGCGTACTGCTCGGGCGCGCCTTCCTTCGCCCAGTGCTCGAGGATCGGGTCGAGGATCTTCCAGGAGAGCTCGACCTCTTCGTTCACCGGGAACAGCGACGGCTCGCCCAGCAGGACGTCGAGGATCAGGCGCTCGTAGGCCTCGGGGGAGGACTCGGTGAACGCGTGCCCGTACCCGAAGTCCATCGTGACGTCGCGGACCTCCATCGTGGTCCCCGGCACCTTCGAGCCGAACCGCAGCGTGATGCCCTCGTCCGGCTGGACCCGGATGACCAGGGCGTTCTGCCCCAGCTCCTCGGTCGACGTCGAGTCGAACGGCAGGTGCGGCGCCCGCTTGAACACGACGGCGATCTCGGTGACGCGGCGGCCGAGCCGCTTGCCGGTGCGCAGGTAGAACGGCACCCCGGCCCAGCGGCGGCTCTGCACCTCCAGGGTCACCGCGGCGTAGGTCTCGGTCTTCGAGTCCTTCGCGAAGCCCTCTTCCTGCAGCAGGCCGGGCACCTTCGTGCCGCCCTGCCAGCCGCCCGCGTACTGGCCGCGCGCGGTGGTCTTGCTCACCGGCCCGAGGGGCTTGGTGCCCGAGAGCACCTTGATCTTCTCCGCGCGCAGGGCCCGCGGATCGAACGACAGCGGCTCCTCCATCGCGGTGAAGGCGAGCAGCTGCAGCAGGTGGTTCTGGATGACGTCGCGGGCCGCGCCGATGCCGTCGTAGTACCCCGCGCGGCCGCCGAGGCCGATGTCCTCGGCCATGGTGATCTGCACGTGGTCGACGTAGTTGGCGTTCCAGATCGGCTCGAACAGCTGGTTCGCGAAGCGCAGCGCCAGGATGTTCTGCACCGTCTCCTTGCCGAGGTAGTGGTCGATGCGGAACACCGACTCCTCGGGGAAGACGTCGTTGACGATCGCGTTCAGCTCTTCGGCGCTCTTCAGGTCGTGCCCGAAGGGCTTCTCGATGACGACCCGCCGCCAGGTCTTCTCGTCGGCGTTCGCCAGCCCGGAGCGGGCCAGCTGCTTGGTCACCACCGGGAACGCGCCCGGCGGGATCGACAGGTAGAACGCCGTGTTGCCGCCGGTGCCGCGTTCCTCGTCGAGGTCCTTGACCGTCTGCGCGAGCCGGTCGAAGGCGTCGTCGTCGTCGAAGGTGCCTTGGACGAACCGGATGCCTTCGGCGAGCCGGTTCCACACCGACTCCTTGAACGGCGTCCGCGCGTGCTCCTTGACCGAGTCGTGCACGAGCTCGCCGAAGTCCTGGTGCTCCCAGTCGCGGCGGGCGAACCCGACGAGCGAGAAGCCCGCGGGCAGCAGCCCGCGGTTGGCCAGGTCGTAGATGGCGGGCATCAGCTTCTTGCGGGCCAGGTCGCCGGTCACGCCGAAGATCACCAGGCTGGACGGCCCGGCGATCCGCGGGAGCCGCTTGTCCCGCGGATCGCGCAGCGGGTTGCTCCACGTCATGCGGTGACCTCCTGTACCGCGCGGACGACGGCCGCGAGACCCGCGGCCCGGTCGGTCAGGTGCAGGCGCAGCACCGGGCGGCCGTGCTCGGCGAGCACCTGCCCGTCGCCGAGGGCCTGGGCATGCTGCAGCTGCCCGAGGGTGTACGGCCGGTCCGGCACGTCGAGATCCCGCTCGACAGCGCCGGTCAGCTGCAGGAAGACGCCGTTCTGGTGCCCGCCCTTGTGGTACTGGCCGGTGGAGTGCAGGAACCGCGGGCCCCAGCCGAACGTCGTCTGCTTGCCGGTGCGCTTGGCGATCTCGCCGCGCAGCACCACCGTCGACGCGTCGTCGAGCCGGTCGAGGTAGGCCTGCACCGCGATGTAGCCCGCGTCCGGCGCCGAAGCGAAGAACGCGCGCAGCACGTCGGTCAGGCTTCCCTCGGTGGAAACGCCTTCGGAGCCGAAGATCTCGACCGGTCCGTCCACATTGGACGGCTCTTCACCGCCCTTCAGCTTCCCCGGGTCGTCCAGCAGGGCCCGCGCCGCCTTCTTCGCGGTCTCGACGTCGGGCTGGTCGAACGGGTTGATCCCGAGCAGCCGGCCGGCCAGCGCCGTGGCGAACTCCCACAGCAGGAACTGCGCGCCGAGCGAGCCGGTGACAGCGATCTTCGCCGCCCCCTGCGGGCTGCCGACAGCGGTGGGCGTGGCGTCGGACTTGGCGTCGGCGAAGCCGGCCGCCTCCGCACCCTCGACCGCGACCGGCAGCAGGCCGGTGCCCTGCTTGCCGGTGGACTCGGCGATCAGCTGCTCCGCCCAGTCCGGGAAGCCCTTGATGCCGGAGCCGGTGTCCGCGAGGACGACCTTCTCCGCGCCCGTCTCGTGCGCGGCGGCCCACGCGGCGGCCAGCTTGACCGCCGGGTTGTCCGCGGAGTCCGCGGCGAGCTCCTCGGCCACCGAAGCGGCCTGGTCGAGCAGCCGGGCGACGTCCGCCCCGGCCAGGCCGGCCGGGACGAGCCCGAACGCGGTCAGCGCCGAGTAACGGCCGCCGACGTGCGGGTCGGCGAGGAAGACCTTGCGGTATCCCTCCTTTTCGGACAGTTCCTGGAACGGCGAACCCGGGTCGGTGACGACCACGATCCGCCGCGCCGCGTCGATCCCCGCGTCGGCGAAAGCCTTCGCGAAGATCCGCCGGTGGCTGTCGGTCTCGACGGTGCCGCCGGACTTCGACGACACCACGATCACCGTGCGGTCGAGGTCGCCGGCGAGCGCGTCGGCGACCTGGCCGGGGTCGGTGGTGTCGAGCACGGTCAGCGCGACGCCATCGGTCGCGGTGATCACCTCCGGCGCCAGCGACGAGCCGCCCATGCCGGCCAGCACGACGCGGTCGACGCCCTCGGACCGCAGCTCGGTCCGCAGGGCCTCGATCTCGCCGATCAGCGGCCGGGACGACTTGTGCAGCGACGTCCACGACAGCCGGATCGACGCCTCGGCTTCGGCATCCGGCCCCCAGAGCGTCGCGTCCTGCGCCGCCAGCTTCGACGCGGCCTGGCCGGCGACCAGCTCCTCGGCCAGCGGCGCGGCGCGCTCCGCCAGTGCGACGTCCACGATCTCGACGCCGGTCTTTTCCCCTGTCGTCATGTCTTGCTTCAGCCCTTCGCCTTCTCGAGCTGGCCGTTCACGGTCTCCAGAAGCTCGGTCCACGACTTCTCGAACTTCTCGACGCCTTCGTTCTCCAGCGTGAGGAAGACGTCCGTGATGTCGATGCCCACGGCCTCGAGCTTGTCGAAGACCTCCTGCGCCTCGGCGCCGCGCCCGGTCACCTGGTCGCCCTTGAGCTCGGAGCCTTCGGCGACCGCGTCGAGGGTCTTCTCCGGCATCGTGTTGACCGTGTCCTTCACGACCAGGTCGTCGACGTAGAGCGTGGGGGAGTAGTCCGGGTTCTTCACGCCGGTCGACGCCCACAGCGGGCGCTGCGCGTTGGCGCCGTCGGCCGCGAGGGCCTTCCAGCGGTCGGTGGCGGACAGCTCCTCGAAGGCCGCGTAGGCGAGGCGCGCGTTGGCGACGGCGGCCTTGCCGCGCAGGGCCTTGGCCTCGTCGGTGCCGATCGCGTCCAGGCGCTTGTCGATCTCGGTGTCCACACGGGACACGAAGAACGACGCCACCGAGTGGATGCCGCGCAGGTCGTGACCGTTGGCCTTCGCCTGCTCCAGGCCCGCGAAGAAGGCCTCGATGACCGCCTTGTAGCGCTCGACGGAGAAGATCAGCGTGACGTTGACGCTGATGCCCTCGGCCAGGGTCTTGGTGATGGCAGGCAGGCCCTCTTCGGTGGCCGGGATCTTGATCAGCACGTTCGGCCGGTCGACGGTCTTCCACAGGTCCTGCGCCTCGGCCACCGTCCGGTCGGAGTCCTTGGCCAGGCGCGGGTCGACCTCGATCGAGACGCGGCCGTCGACGCCGTTCGTGGCGTTGTAGACGTCGCGGAACAGGTCCGCGGCGTTGCGCACGTCGGTCGTCGTCAGGTCGCGGATGGTCGCCTCGACGTCGGCGCCCTGGGCGGCCAGCTCCCGCGTCCGCTCGTCGTAGGCGTCGCCCTTGGACATCGCGTTGGCGAAGATCGTCGGGTTGGTCGTCACACCCACGACGTGCCTGTCGCGGATCAGGCCGGCCAGGTTGCCGGTGTCGAGGCGTTCACGCGAAAGGTCGTCGAGCCAGATGGATACACCGGCCTCGGACAGTGCCGCGAGCTTGTCGTTGCTCATTACTGTCATCCCCTTCAGGAATTCTTGGTGTTCTGGATCGAGCGGCGGGCCGCCTCGACGACTGCTTCCGCGGTGAACCCGAACTCACGGAACAGTGTGGCGGCATCGGCGGAGGCGCCGAAGTGCTCGATCGAAACGTTCACCCCGGCGTCACCGGTGAAGCGGTGCCACGACTGGGCGATGCCCGCCTCGACGGACACGCGGGCCTTCACACCGGCCGGGATGACGGATTCGCGGTAGGCCGCGTCCTGCGCGTCGAACCACTCGACGCACGGCATCGAGACGACGCGCGCCTTGACGCCGTCGGCCTCGAGGGTCTTCTTCGCCTCGACGGCGAGCTGGACCTCGGAGCCGGTGCCGATCAGCACGACGTCCGGAGTGCCGTCGCTGTCGGCCAGGACGTACCCGCCCTTCTTGACGCCCTCGGCGCTGGTGCCCTCGAGCACCGGCACGTTCTGGCGGGTCAGCGCCAGGCCGGACGGGTGCTCGGTGTCCTCCAGCACGGCCTTCCAGGCGTACGCGGTCTCGTTGGCGTCCGCCGGGCGGACGACGTTGAGGCCCGGGATCGCGCGCAGCGCGGAGAGCTGCTCGATCGGCTGGTGCGTCGGGCCGTCCTCGCCGAGGCCGATCGAGTCGTGCGTCCACACGTAGGTGACCGGCGCCTTCATCAGCGCGGCCAGCCGGACCGGCGGGCGCATGTAGTCGGAGAAGATGAGGAACGTCGCGCCGTACGGGCGGGTGCCGCCGTGCAGCGCGATCCCGTTGAGGATCGAGCCCATGGCGTGCTCGCGGACGCCGAAGTGCAGCGTCCGGCCGTACGGGGTGGCCTGCCACATGTCGGTGGCGGCCTTCTCGGGACCGAACGAGTCGGCGCCCTTCATCGTCGTGTTGTTGCTCTCGGCCAGGTCGGCCGAGCCGCCCCACAGCTCCGGCAGCGGCCCGGCGAGGGCGTTGAGCACCTCACCGGAGGCCTTGCGGGTCGCGACGCCCTTGGCGTCCGGCTCCCACTTCGGCAGGTTGTCGGCGAAGCCCTCCGGCAGCGTACGGGTGGCCAGCCGGTCGCCGAGCTTCTTGCGCTCCGGGTTGGCCTGAGCCCACGACTCGTACTTCTCCTGCCACTCGGCGTGCGCGGTCCTGCCGCGCTCGAGCGCCTGGCGGGTGTGCTTGAGCACGTCGTCGTCGACCTGGAACGACTGCTCCGGGTCGAAGCCGAGGATCTCCTTGACCGCGGCGACCTCTTCGCCGCCCAGCGCGGCGCCGTGGGCCTTGCCGGTGCCCATCTTCTTGGGGGCCGGGTAGCCGATCACGGTCCGCACCGCGATGAACGACGGCCGCTGCGTCTCGGCCTTGGCGTTCTTGATGGCCTCCTCGATCGCGACGACGTCCTCGCCGCCCTCGACGACCTGGGTGTGCCACCCGTAGGCCTCGTAGCGCGCGACGGTGTCCTCGGACAGCGCGATGTTGGTGTCGTCCTCGATCGAGATCTTGTTGTCGTCGTAGAAGACGATCAGGTTGCCGAGCTCCTGGCGGCCCGCGATGGACGAGGCCTCGGAGGTGACGCCCTCTTCGATGTCGCCGTCGGAGGCGATCACGTAGATGTGGTGGTCGAAGATGCTCTCGCCGGGCGCCGCGTCCGGGTCGAGCAGCCCGCGCTCGCGGCGGGCGGCCATCGCCATGCCCACGCCGTTCGCCAGGCCCTGGCCGAGCGGGCCGGTGGTGGTCTCGACACCGTCGGTGTGGCGGTACTCGGGGTGGCCGGGGGTCTTCGAGCCCCACTTGCGCAGCTGCTTGAGGTCCTCGAGCTCGAGGCCGTAGCCGGCGAGGAACAGCTGGATGTAGAGGGTCAGGCTGGAGTGGCCGGCCGACAGGATGAACCGGTCACGGGCCGGCCAGTGCTGGTCGTTCGGATCGTGCCGCATGGTGCGCTGGAACAGCGTGTAGGCCAGCGGCGCCAGGCTCATCGCGGTGCCGGGGTGGCCGCTGCCACAGTTCTCGACCGCGTCCGCGGCGAGCACCCGGACGGTGTCCACGGCGCGGGTGTCGGTGTCGGTCCAGTCGGCGGGGACGTTACGCCGGAGGAGTGGGTTGTTCTCGCTGGTAGGGGCAGTATCGGACACTGAACTCCAACTCCCGGTCATGATGGTTGCGGCTGGTCTTCCTCGTTCCGGTTACCCGTGCGCGGGGTCATCTATCTCAATCGATCCCGAAGGGACGATATTCCTGCTCGGGACCCTGCGCAGGGGCAATCGCGGCCCGTCGCGGCCAGCCTAGTGCTTGGACCGGTCGAGGACCCGCGATCACCCACGGGATTCACCACGTCTAACATCGTTCGAGGGTTCAGACCGGCGCTCCACCACGGCCTTCCGGCAGGACCCGCCCGAACTTGACGCAGGGAGTGAAATGTCGCCGGTGAACGCTGCGCACGGACGCAGTGACGACACCAGCGCCGTGCACCCGACCGGTGAGCGACCGCACGGTGACCGGCGAAGCCTCCGCCAGGTCGTCGGCGCCTACGCCGCGCTGGCGAAGCCGCGGGTGATCGAGCTCCTCCTGGTGACCACCATTCCGGCGATGTTCCTCGCCGGTCGTCAGATCCCCTCGCCGTGGCTGGTCCTGGCCACGCTGGCCGGCGGGACGATGGCCGCGGGCAGCGCGAACGCGCTCAACTGCGTGATCGACGCGGACATCGACAAGGTGATGAACCGCACGAAGCGCCGTCCGCTGGTGAAGGACTCGGTGCCGCGGCGCGGCGCGCTGATCTTCGGCCTCGTCATGGGCGTCGCCTCGGCCATCGTGCTCTACCTCACGGTGAACCTGCTCTCGGCGATCCTCGCGATCGCGACGATCCTCTTCTACATCTTCGTCTACACGCTGGGCCTGAAGCGGCGTACGTCACAGAACGTGGTCTGGGGCGGCGCCGCGGGCTGCATGCCGGTCGTGATCGGCTGGGCGGCCGTCACCGGCACCGTCCAGTGGCCGGCGTTCGTGATGTTCGGCGTGATCTTCTTCTGGACGCCGCCGCACACCTGGGCGCTGGGCATGAAGTACCGCGACGACTACGAGCGCGCCGGCGTCCCGATGCTGCCGGTGGTCGCCACCGCCCAGCACGTCGCCCGCCAGATCGTCATCTACTCGTGGGTGATGGTGGCGTGGACGCTGCTGCTGCTCCCGGTGACGTCCTGGCTGTACGGCACGTTCGCGATCCTCGCCGGCGGCTGGTTCCTCTTCTACGCGCACAGCCTGCAGGCCGCGGTGCGGCGCGGTGAAGAGACCAAGCCGATGGCGTTGTTCCACCGCTCGAACACGTACCTGATGATCGTGTTCGTGGCCCTGGCCGTCGACTCGGCGATCGGGCTGCCGACCCTCGGCCTGCCGTTCTGAATCCGGCTCTGCGACGGATCGGGACCGCGGTCACCGCCGTCGTCGTCCTCGGCCTGCTGGTCCTCCTCGGCCACGGGAAGCTCCCGGCCCTGGACGAGAGCCTGCTCACCGGCGGCTGCGCCATCCCGAAACGGATCACCGCGGTTCCCGGACCGGCTCCTGACGGTGGTGGCGTGCGGGTCGCCGAACAGGGGACGGGCGCCGCGGTGCTGGAAAACACGAGCACCCTGGCCGCCTACCGGATTCCCGTGACGTCCGGCACCCGGACCGTGGAGGTGCCGGTGCTCATGCCGGGACAGCGGATCGGCGTCGTGCTCGACCGGCCCGCGGTCGGCCCGGTGAGCTGGCTCGCGCCCGAGGCTTTGGGCGGGTTCACCCCCGTGACCGCCACCGTCGTGCCGGGCGGCGTCCGCTACCGCTCCGGCAACTGCCGGGCGCTGACCAGCCGCGGTGCCGCGGTGCTCCACCGCGACGCTTCCGGGCGGATAACCGGCGGTGAACAGCTGCCCCCGGCGAGCGTGTCGTGCGCGGTGGGGGAGAAGGAACTGCCGGCCGCCGTCGCTCCCGGCAGCGAGGTCCACCCGTACTGCGACCTGCGGCCGGAATGATCGCGCCACCGGCGTCGTTAGACTGGTTCGGCTCTTTTCCCTTGAGGCGAAAGCAGGATGCTCTTGTCCGTCTCCTCGGACGACTTCTCCGCCGAGCTCGCCCGCGAGCAGGCGTACGTCACCACCCTCTACACGAAGCTCGACGCCGAGCGCCTCGAAGCCCAGCGCCGCCTCGACGAGACCCTGCGCCAGACCGGCGGCACCCCGCAGGCCCGCACCGAGCGCGACGTCGCCACGACCCTCTACACCGACCGGCTCGCCCAGCTCGGCTCGGTCGAGCAGGGCCTGGCCTTCGGGCGGCTCGACTTCGTCCCCGAAAGCGCCGAAGAGACGACCTACGTCGGCCGGCTCGGGCTCTTCGACGAGGACGACGACTACAAGCCGCTGCTCGTCGACTGGCGGGCGCCGGTCGCGCGGCCGTTCTACCTCGCCACCGCCGCGTCGCCTGACGGGGTGCGCCGGCGCCGTCACCTGCGGTCGCTGACCCGCAAGGTCACCGGCTTCGACGACGAGATCCTCGACCTCACCGCCGCCGACCAGGGCCAGGACCTCGGGCTGGCCGGCGAAGCCGCGCTGCTGGCCGCGCTGGAGCAGCGGCGCACGGGCGAGATGAGCGACATCGTCGCGACCATCCAGGCCGAGCAGGACCGCATCATCCGGGCCCCGCTGGGCGGCGTCATGGTCGTCCAGGGCGGGCCGGGCACCGGCAAGACCGCCGTCGCGCTGCACCGCGCGGCCTACCTGCTCTACACGCACCGCCAGCAGCTCACCACCCGCGGCGTGCTCGTCGTCGGGCCGAACAGCACGTTCCTGCGCTACATCGGCCAGGTCCTGCCGTCCCTCGGCGAGACCGGTGTCCTGCTCGCCACCGTCGGGCAGCTCTACCCCGGCCTCACCGCCGACGGCGTCGAGCCGCGGGAGACCACCGAGGTCAAGGGGCGGCTGGTGATGGCCGACGTGCTCGCCAACGCCGTCCGCGACCGCCAGCGCGTGCCCGAGCCGGTCATGGAGATCGAGTACGAGCACGACGTGCTGCGGCTGGATCGCAAGACCTGCACCGACGCCCGGACCCGCGCCCGCCGGTCGAGGCGCCCGCACAACCCGGCGCGGCGCCTGTTCGTCTCCGACGTCCTCGACGCGCTGACCCGCCAGGCCGCGCGGAAACTCGGGGAGGACCTTCTCGACGGGCAGGACCTCGCCGACATCCGGGCCGAGCTGGCCGCGGACGAAAACATCGCCGCCGCGCTGAACGAGCTGTGGCCGGTGTTGACGCCGGAAGGCGTGCTCGACGACCTGTTCGCCGACCGCGAACGCCTCTCACGGGCGGCCGGGAAGCTGCTGCCCGCTTCGGACCAGGCCCTCCTGGAGAGCGGCCGCGACGCTCGCTGGACCCCGGCCGACGTGCCGCTGCTCGACGAGCTGGCCGAGCTGATCGGCGTCGACGACACCGAGGCCCGCGTCGAGCGCAAACGCCGTGAGCGCGAGAACCGCGCGTACGCCGAGGGCGTGCTCGACATCCTCGAGCAGGACGAAGAGATCGTCGACGAGGAGCTGCTGCGCGTCTCGGACGTCCTCGACGCCGAGCTGTTCGCCGAGCGCCAGCAGGAGCGCAGCGAGCTGACCGCCGCCCAGCGGGCCGCGCAGGACCGGACCTGGACGTTCGGGCACGTGATCGTCGACGAGGCACAGGAACTGTCGGCGATGGACTGGCGGCTGCTCATGCGGCGCACGCCGAACCGCTCGATGACGCTGGTCGGCGACGTCGCCCAGACCGGCGCGGCGGGCGGCGCGCGGTCGTGGGGCGAAGTGCTCTCGCCGTACGTCGAGGACCGGTGGCGGCTGCAAGAGCTGACCGTGAACTACCGCACGCCGGCGGAGATCATGGCCGTCGCGGCGCGGGTGCTTTCCGAGGTCGACGCGTCGCTGTCGGCGCCGTCCTCGGTGCGGGAGACCGGCGTCCCGCCGTGGTCGGTGCGGCCGGCTTCGCTCACCGAGGAGCTGCCCGGGCTGGTGGCGGCCGAACTGTCCGAAGTGGACGGTGGCACGGTGGCGGTCCTGGTGCCGCCGGGCCGGCTCGACGCGGTCTCGGCGCTGCTCGGCTCGTACGACGAGCGGCTGAGCGTGCTGACGGTGGAGCGTTCGAAGGGCCTGGAGTTCGACTCGGTGGTGCTGGTCGCGCCGGACGAGGTCGTCGCGGGGTCGCCGCGCGGGCTCAACGACCTGTACGTGGCCCTGACGCGGGCGACCCGGCGGCTCGGCGTGGTCCGGACCGGTGACGATGTTCCGGCACTCTCCGTGCTTGGCTAGGGTGCCCCGCATGCAGAAGATCGGGAAGATCGTGGTCGTCGCCGCGGCGGCGCTGTCGCTGGCCGCGTGCGGCCAGGCCGCCAAGACCGGGACGGCGGCCGCTCCGCCGGGGTCGGCCGTCTCGTCGTCGAGTGCCGCGCAGGCGCCCCAGAGCAAGGGCCGCGAGTGCACGGCGGACGACATCAAGACGACGGGGAAGTTCGGCGAACAGCCCGAAATCACCATCCCGGACGACTGCGACCCGCCGAAGAAGCTGATCACCAAGGACCTGTCCGAGGGCACCGGTGACCCCGCCAAGGCCGGGCAGAAGCTCCAGATGAACTACCTGCTGGTGACGTGGTCGGACAAGCAGAAGCTGGACAGCTCCTTCGACCGCGGCAAGACGTTCGACCTCAACCTCGGCGCCGGTGACGTCATCCCGGGCTGGGACCAGGGCCTGGCGGGCATCAAGCAGGGCGGCCGCCGCCTGCTGATCATCCCGCCGGACCTCGCCTACGGCGACGGCGGCGGGCGCATGAAGCCGAACGAGACCCTGGTGTTCGTCACCGACGCCGTGTCGGTCGCCGCCGCCTGACTCCCAAGTCCGTGAATGGCACATTGAAGGACTTGAAGTCTCTCAATGTGCCATTCACGGCTTTCACGGGATGAGCAGGAGCTTGCCGGTGGTGCGGCGGGCCTGGAGGTCTTCGTGGGCCTTGCGGGCGTCGGCGAGCGGGTACTTGCCGCCGATGCGGATGTTCAGCTTGCCCGCCAGGATGGCGTCGAACAGCTCCTTCGAACGCCAGTCGATCTCCTCGCGCGTGCGCGTGTAGTGCACGGACGTCGGGCGCGTCAGGTAGAGCGAGCCGCCGGCGTTGAGGCGCTGCGGGTCGAGCGGCGGCACGGGGCCGCTGGACGCGCCGAACAGCGCCAGCAGGCCGCGCACCTTCAGGCTGGCCAGACTGCCGTCGACGGTGTCCTTGCCGACGCCGTCGTAGACGACGTCGACGCCTTCGCCGCCGGTCAGTTCGCGGGTGATCTTCGCGAAGTCCTCGCGGTCGTAGCGGATCACCTCGTCGGCGCCGGCTTCGCGGGCGAGCTTCTCCTTCTCCTCGGTCGACACCGTGCCGATCACGCGCGCGCCGCGTGCCTTCGCCAGCTGCACCAGGAGCAGGCCGACGCCACCGGCGGCCGCGTGCACCAGCACATCGTGACCCGGCTTGACCTCGAAGGTCGAGGCGACCAGGTAGTGGGCGGTGATGCCCTGCAGCATCGTCGCGGCGGCGGTCTCGAGGGAGATGCCTTCAGGGACCTTCACCGCGACCGACGCCGGCACGAGCTTGCGGGCCGCGTAGCTGCCGATCGACCCCTGCCAGGCGACGCGGTCGCCGGGCTCGAAGCCCGTGCCGGCGCCCGCCTCCACGACCGTGCCGGCGCCCTCGAGGCCGAGCACGACCGGCAGCTCCATCGGGTAGACGCCCTGGCGCTGGTAGGTGTCGATGTAGTTGACCCCGGCCGCGGCGACGTCGACCAGGAGTTCGCCGGCCTGCGGGGCGCGGACGTCCACTTCGGCCGGCTCGAGCACTTCCGGGCCGCCGGTCTTCGTCACCTGTACTGCGGTGGGCATGGGTCCTCCTCGGATCGGGTTCTCCCGGTGCAACTATGGCCGACGCCACGCTGTTCCGCGTTCCAGCCGCTCTTTGGTTAGGCTCCGGAACGTGGAAGAGACTGTTTCGCCGACCAGTGCGCAGCTGGGTGCGGCGCGCAAGTTCGTGAAGGCGCACGGCAAGCCGTCCCGCGCGGTGGTGGAGAACATCGGCCGGGCGGGCGCCCGGGTCGTGCTCGTGGGCGCGGACGGCGCACTGGGCGACGTCGTGGTGTCCTCGGTGGCGACCGGCGAAGCGCTGGTCGAGGCGGTCGAGGACCTCTCGCCGGCAACGTGGGACGCGGAGACGGTCAACCAGGCGAAGATCGGCGCGGAGCACCGCCGCAAGATGGCGGGCCGGTGAACCGCACCGCGATCCTGGTCAGCTGCGCGCACCTGCCGGAAGGCGACGGCGACGACGACGCCGTGGTGCCCGCCCTGGCGTCGCTGGGGTTCTCGGTGTCATGGGCGGCGTGGGACTCGGCTGCCGACTTCGCCTCGGCCGACGCCGTGATCCTGCGCGCGACCTGGGATTACCCGGCCCGGCGTCCCGAGTTTCTCGCGTGGTGCGAGGCGGTGCCGTCGCTGCTCAACTCGGCGGAGGTGGTCCGCTGGAACACGAACAAGGCGTACCTGGTCGAGCTGCTCGACGCGGGCCTGCCGGTGGTCCCGACCGCGCTCGTCGAGCCCGGCTCCCCGGCCCGGTTCCCGTCGTCGGAGTACGTGGTCAAGCCCTCGGTGGGCGCGGGTTCCCGTGGAGCGGCCCGCTTCGCGGCCGGTGCCGACGCGTCCGCCCACGTGGCCGCGCTCCACGCCGAAGGCCACACGGCGATGATCCAGCCGTACCAGTCCGGTGTGGACAGCGAGGGCGAGCTGGCCCTGGTGTACCTGGGCGGGATCTACTCCCACACCTTCACGAAGGGTGCGATGCTCGGGTCCACAATGGACGAATCGGGGCTGTACCTGACGGAGAAGCTGGCTCCGGCGGAGCCCTCCGCGGAGGCCCTGGCGCTGGCCGAGGACGTCCTGGACACGGCTTCGGCGTTGCTGGGAATCCTACGGGCCGAGCTGCTGTACGCCAGGGTGGACCTGGTCCCGGGCGCGGACGGCAAGCCGTTGCTGCTGGAGCTGGAGCTGACGGAGCCATCACTGGGCTTCCGCCAGGCGGATCCGGCCGCGGCGACCCGGTTCGCCTCGGCGGTGCGGCAGCAGCTGGCGTAGTCACCGGACGGCCTCCTGCACGGCGGCGAGCACCAGGGCGACGATCGCGCCGATCGTGGTGACGGCCAGCGAACCGGTGATCAGGTAGAGCCCGCCGATTCCGGTCAAGCCCGCTTTGATCAATTTCCCCATGCCCCGGGAATCGTCCTGCCTCGGCGAAGGCCGGTGGCGATTTTCGTTGCCCACTGTACTACCCCTCACTATGGTGTACTAGTACGCGCTGACTTTCAGGATGTCTCGCGAGGGCCAGGACCGGAAATGATCTTTGGTGGTGCGAAGGTGTTTCTGCTTGTCGGACTGTTTCGCGAATTGTCGATCTTTTTCCGGAACTGTTTCCGGGCAGAGGGGGAGTCGTGACGGCGCAACTGGACAGCGAACGCCTCGGAGAGTCGCCCGAGAAGGCCGCGCTGGCCGCACTGGCCAGACGCCGGGACGGAGACCCGCTCGGTGCTCTTCGGCGCGCGGTGGAATCGTCGTTGAGCGGTTCCGGCACCATACTCGGCTGTCTCGTCGATCCGACTGCTTCACTGCCGGCGGCAACACCGGAATTGCGTGCGTCGGCGATCTGGGGCCTCGTCGTCGACGAGATCGGCAAACTGGGTTCGGTCGTGGAGCCGCGTGAGCACTACGTCCTGCTGGCCGCGTTCCGGCTCCCGCCGGTACCGGACGGCAGTGCCGGCTGGGCGTCGAACCTCGGCGACCGATTCGGCCAATTGGCCGAAGTCCGTGGTCTTTTCGGAGAGCGGAAACCGCTGTCGAACACGCCGATGAACAAGGCCTGGGCCGGCGCGCTGGAGATGCTCAGTACCGCCGTGGCGCGGAAGCTCGAACACCTCGAGGGTGAAGGCTGGTTGCCCTACGTGGACATCGGACGATCGGCTACGGCGGGCACGGTTCCCGGCGACGGATGTCCGGAAGGGTGCCGAGCCCCGTCCGAAGGCGCGCAGCCGGTGTTGGTGGAGCGGATGAACGTCACCGTCGTCATGCACCGGCGGATGGCGTTGCGTCGCATCACCGAGCGGGACGTCGTAGCCCGCGAGGACGGTGTCGACGGTTATGACGTTTACGCGGGGACCGGCTGGACCGGGAACCTCGCCGAAATCCCCGTCAAAGCCCTGTGGAACTGCCGCGTCGCCGCGGTGCGCGGCGAGTACTCGGGCGACCCCGTTCTGGCCAGGCTGCGGTTCCGGCGGAAGCTGCGGATGAACGAGACGTACACCTTCGTCTCCGAGGCGGTCGACGGGAACCTCGACGAGGAACGCAGGTGGATCAATGTCAAAGTCGATCACCACGGTGTGGCACCGGGCGGACTCACGGTACGCGTGAGCTTCGACGCGGAATGCCTGCCTGAAGCCTGCTGGTGGTACGCCGAGCAGCTCGAAGTCGAGAGGTTGCGCCGGCCGCGGCCGGGCGATCCGCGCCTGCTCGACGTGAGAGACGGGTTCGTGGAGCACACCTTCGAGGGGTGCTGCCACCCGCGGGAGGAGTACGGGATCGCGATCAGATGGCCTTGACCGGAAAGGGATCGAGGAGCCAAGCGCCAATGGTGCTCGGTCCCTTCCCGGGGGCTCTTCCCTGGAGAGAGCTGGTGTCGGGCTTGATCAGTTGCCGGTGTTCCCGCCGCCTTCGCCGCCGCCAGCGTGGTTGTGGTGCTCCACGCTCTCTCCCTCTATGTAATTCAGCTTCAGACCAATGTCTGCGAGAGAAGATTACCGCGCATATGTAGGATCGATCAGCCCACTGGTTGTTAGGCCAATTGGAGCAGTAGTCTAGACTGTCAGGTTGTAGTCAGGCTCGCTTTGCGGCCAGCCGGTCAGCTCTCGGCCACCGCACGTCCGTCGCCCAGCCCAGCCTCTCGAACGCCCAGATGAGCCGCGCCGAGATGTCCACCTGGCCGCGCAGCACCCCGTGCCGCGCGCACGTCGGGTCGGCGTGGTGGGAGTTGTGCCAGGACTCGCCCATCGAAAGCACCGCCAGCGGCCAGAAGTTCGCCGCCTTGTCGCGGCTCGCGAACGGGCGCTCGCCGATCAGGTGGCACACCGAGTTGACCGACCACGACACGTGGTGCAGGAACGCGATCCGCACCAGTCCCGCCCAGAAGAACGCCGTCACCACGCCCCACCACGACCAGGTCAGCAGGCCGCCCAGCGCCGCCGGGAGGGCCAGGCTCAACGTGATCCACAGCCAGAAGTAGCGGCTCACCCAGCGCAGGTCCGGGTCGGCCACCAGGTCCGGGGCGAACCGGTCCGCGTTGGTCACCTCGCGGCCGAACATCCAGCCCATGTGCGCGTGCCAGAACCCCCGCAGCAGCGCCGACGGCGACGTGCCGAACAGCCACGGCGAGTGCGGGTCGCCCTCGCGGTCGGCGAACGCGTGGTGGCGGCGGTGGCTGGCCACCCAGAAGATCACCGAACCCTGCACCGCCATGCTGCCCGCGATGGCCAGCACCACCCGCAGGGGACGCGACGCCTTGAACGCGCCGTGGGTGAAGTAGCGGTGGTAGCCGACCGTCACCCCGAGCGTCGCGAAGACGTAGAACACCGCCGCGAGGATCAGATCCACCCAGGTCATGCCCCAGCCCCAGACCAGTGGGACGGCGACGAGGAGTGCCGCGAACGGCACCAGCAGGAAGGTCTTGAGCACGATCATCTCGCCGGTCCCCCGGCGGTGGGAGATGAGCGGCTTGGGCGCGGTGCGCGACGTCATGGGGCGAACAGTAACCCACGTGCCGGACGTGCACGCCGACGCGGAGTTAAGCCCGCGTTGCCGTCAGGCGGCGGTGAGTTCCCGGGGCGCGGCCGTCAGCGATGTCACCGGGCCGCGGTCGCGGCCGGCCGTCCACAGTGACGCCGTCGCGACGATGACCGTCATCGCGCCGAGGACGTGGAACGACACCATCGCCTCCGGCACGCCCAGCGCGTACTGCAGAGAACCGAGAGCGCCCTGCGCCAGCGCGACCACCCAGACCACGGTGTAGTGCCGCCACAGGCTCTTCGGCGCGCCGATGCGCATCAGGTGGAGGCCGAACACCGCGAGCAGCAGCAGGTAGAGCACGAGGAGTCCGCCGTGGACCTGGGCGAGCGCCTCGACCGGGACGGCGAGGCGGTGGGTGTTGAGGTCGCCGCTGTGCGGGCCGGCGCCGGTCACCGTGGTGCCGGCCGCGAGGACGAGCCACATCACGACGGCGAGCGCGACCAGGATGCCGCGGCCGGCCGCCGGGACCAGCGGGCGGGCGGGCTCGTCGCCTTCGCGGAACGCGCGCAGCAGCAGGACGGCGAGCCAGACGAGCGGGGTCGTCGCGAGGAAGTGGATCGCGACCGTCCACCACTCCAGCTTCGCGAGCACGGTGAGGCCGCCGACGACGGCTTGCAGCACGACGCCGCCGGGCATCGTCCAGGCCAGCTTGACCAGGCGCGTGCGGGACGGGTGGTCGATCTGCACGCGCCACGCGGTGACGACGGCGACGGCGGCCACGAGGATGACCGCACCGGTCAGCATCCGGTTGCCGAATTCGATCCACTGGTTGAGCGCGTGGATGCCGGGGTGGTTCACCGGCACCAGGCTCCCGGCGACGCACTCCGGCCAGGTCGGGCAGCCGAGCCCGGACCCGGTGACGCGCACGATCGAGCCGGTGACGCCGATCAGCGCCTGCGCGAGGACGGCGGCGATCCCGACGGCCCGCTGCACAGCGGCGGAGGGAAACGGCAGACGGGCGACGAGGCTGGTGAACGGCACGGCTTCGATGGTAGAGCGCGCCGGAATCCGCCTTTCGGCAGGTCCCGGCGCCCAGAACGGCTCAGCCGGCGCAAGGGACCAAGGTCACTCCGTTTTTTTCTTGGCCTTCTTCTGGAAGAGCCCCATCGACTGCGCGCCGAGGCCGCCGATCAGCAGCACGGCGATGGCTGCGGTCTGGACCCAGAAGGCGCCCGCGCCGGCTTTCGCGAGGACGACGATCACCCCGATCGCCACGGCCAGCAGGAGAAGCATGATCAAGACCACGCGTGTTTTCGAAACCATGTGACTGCCCCCTCGGGTGCGGAACCGAACCGGAGGAGCTTCTCAGGAGTGCCGGGCGGCCGTGAGGTCAGTTTTACCGTCCAAACAGGACGCTCAGGTGAGCTTGGTCGTCCGCGAAGCCACCGCACCCGCCAAAACCGCCCAAACCGCGAGCACCGCGAGAGGGCCGGGAGCGAACGCACCGTCCACCAAAGCCGTCCGCATTCCCTCCGCCAGCGCGCCCGAGGGCAGCAGCTCGACGACCCTCGCGAGGCCCGAAGGCAGCGAAGACGGCGCCAGCAGGATCCCGCCGGCCAAGAGCAGGACGAACCAGACGATGTTCGCCAAGGCCAGCACCGCTTCGGCCCGCAGCGCCCCGCCCAGCAGGACCCCCAGAGCCCCGAACGCCAAAGTTCCCAGCACGAGCAGAAGAACGGCCGAGAAAAGCCCGGAAACCGACGGCGACCAGCCGAGGAACGCCGCCACCACGCCGATGATCACCGACTGGAGCGCGACGACCAGCAGCGCCGCCGACAGGCGTCCGGCCACCAGCAGCCACCGCGGCAACGCCGTCGCCGAGAGACGCTTCAGCACGCCATAACGCCGGTCGAAGCCCAGGGCGATCGCCTGGCCCGTGAACGCCGACGACATCACCGCCAGCGCCAGGATCCTCGGCGTGATCCAGTCCACTTTGGAGGACGAGCCCAGCGAAGACGCCGGCAGGATGTCCAAAAGGGACAATCCGATCAGCAGCGCCAGCGGGATCAGCAGCGTCAGCAGCACCTGCTCGCCGTGGCGCAGGGTCAGGCTCGCCTCGACCCGCGCGTGTGTGCGCAGCATCCGGCCCAGCGATCCGCGCCCGGGCGCCGGGGTGAAGACCCCCGGCTCGAAAACGCTCATGCCCGCAGCTCCCGTCCGGTCAGCTCGAGGAAGACCTCTTCGAGCGTCCGCTTGCCGACCTGCAGCTCCTCCGCCAGGACGCCCTGCTGCGCGCACCACGCCGTGACCGTCGACACCACCTGCGGGTCCACCGAGCCGGCCACCACGTAGGTGCCGGGCGCCGACTCGTGCACCGCGTAGCCCTCCGGAAGCGCCGCCGTCAGCAGCGCCGTGTCGAGCCGGGTGCGGGCCTTGAACCGCAGTCCGGCGTTGCCGCTTTCGTCCACTGTCAACGACTGGGGCGCGCCCGAGACGACCACCTTGCCGTGGTCCACGATCACCACCGTGTCGGCCAGCGCCTCGGCCTCCTCCATCAGGTGCGTGGTCAGCAGCACCGAGACGCCGTCGCGGCGCAACGCCCCCAGCAGGTCCCACACCAGGCGGCGGGCCTGGGGGTCCATGCCCGCGGTCGGCTCGTCGAGGAACACCAGCTCCGGCCGCCCGATCAGGGCGCAGGCCAGCGAAAGCCGCTGCTGCTGGCCGCCGGAGAGGCGCTTGAACGGCGTCCGGCGCACCGGAGCCAGCCCGAGGACGTCCAGCAGCCAGTCCTGGTCCAGCGGCGACGCCGCGCACGACGCCACCAGCCGCAGCATCTCGTCCGCCCGCACGCCCGGGTAGGCGCCGCCGCCCTGGGGCATGATCCCGATGCGGGGGCGCAGCGCCGCGGACTCGCGCACCGGGTCGAGGCCGAGCACGCGCACCGTGCCGGCGTCAGGCCTCAGGAAGCCTTCGCAGACCTCGACGGTCGTGGTCTTGCCGGCCCCGTTCGGGCCGAGCAGGGCCAGCAGGCTGCCGCGCTCCATCCGCAGGTCGAGACCGTCGACCGCGCGGGTGGAGCCGTAGCTTTTGACCAGCCCGCTGATCTCGACGGCAGGGACACTCACATCGGGTCACGATACGGCGTCGGCACGCACGCTCACCGGCGGGGACGCCCGGGTGAGCAACACGGGAGCCAGCCGTCGCACGACCAGCATCCCCGCGCCGCAGACGACGATCGCCGCGCCGTAGGCGAACGGCAGCACGTACGGGCGGCCGTCGAAGGTGCTGCCCGTCGGCGGGAGCAGGAACGGCAGAGCGGCCGACAGCACCGCCGCCGCCACGCGGAACCGGGACGTCCCCGCCGCGGCGGCGAGCGGGATCACCGCCCACAGCACGTACCAGGGCTGCAGGTTGATCTGCAGGATCATCACCGCGCCCAGGGAGACGCCGAGGCCGATGATCGGCCGGTAGCGCCACTTGAAGCTGTCCCACAGGAACTTGACCGTGATCGCGACCGCGACCAGGTAGCCGAGCGCGCCGAGGATCGGCACCAGGCCGTTGGTGTGGTTGCCGAGCCCGAGCGCGATGCCGAGGACGCCGGAGAGGTTGGCCAGCTCGGCGGTGGGGGAGATCCAGGAGCGGACCAGGCCGGGGGTGTTGAACGTCGCCCCGAACCAGCCGAAGCCCAGCCCGGTGCCGAAGCAGACGGCGACCAGGACCACGCCGAACCACAGTGCCATCGGCGCGCCGGTCAGGAAGAGGTCCTTGAGCCTGCCGTGCCACCGCCGCGCCACCATCACGGCGAAGAACGGCAGCGCGAACACCGCGGGCATCTTCACCGCGACGCCGAGGGTGATGATCGCGACGCCGATCCCGATGTACAGCAGCTCGCCGCGGGCCAGTGGCGGGGGCGTGTCGCCCTTCACCCGGATCGGCATCCGGGAGAGGCCGGCCTCCAGCCCGGCGAGCATCAGGCCGATCGCGAGCGCGTCGTTGTGGGCGCCGGCGACGAAGTGGAAGATCAGCAGCGGGTTGGCGGCGCCGAGCCACAGCGCCGTCGCGGGCTGGACGCCGAAGCGGCGCGCCAGCCGGGGCAGCGCCCAGACGATCAGGACCACGCCGACCAGGGCGAGCGCGCGCTGCAGCAGCACGCCCATGGCGATGCTGTTGCCCGACAGCGGCGCGAGCCAGCCGCCGAGGCGCAGCACCACGGGCCCGTACGGGGCCGGCGTCTCGCGCCACATGTTCGACACGCCGGCGGTGAACTTGTCCGCGACGCCGAGGGCCTGCGCGGGCCCGAGGGTGTAGGGGTCCATCCCGCGGTGCACGATCTCGCTCTGCGCCAGGTAGCTGTAGACGTCGCGGGAGAACAGGGGCGGGATCACCAGCAGCGGCAGCACCCACAGGGCGATCGTGCGGGCGAGCTGCCCCTGGGACGCGAGCCGGGTGCGGCTCGGCTGGGCGAACCGGCCGAGCATCAGCCAGCTCAGCACCAGGATGCCCATCCCGGAGATGGCGATGGCCAGCGACACCGTCGGGATCCGGGCGAACAGCCGCAGCACCGGGATCTCCTGCACCGGGTTGATCACCGGGGCGGCGCCGGCGCCGAGCGAGCCGACCGCGAGGAAGAGCGACCCGACCGTGCCGAAGCGGCGGACGACGTTCAACCCACGCTGCTCGTCGGCCTCCAGGGGGAGCGGGTCGCGGGGGCGGATGGGAGACAGCGTCACCGCGTGGGCACGCTCGGTGGTGAGCTGTGCCACTTGCTGTTCCTGTTCACCCACGGCCACGTCTGCAGGGTATCGGTGCCGCCCCGGCGTGAGTCGGGTCACTGCCGGACACCCCGCCTTTGCCGACCGCGGGGAAATAAGACACACTTGTGTTGTGAAAAAGACGGAGGCAGGGGATCCGGCGGGCGGCGACATGCCGCGTGCCCTGCATCCGCACGTCCCGTCGCAGGTCAGCGCCGAGGGCAAGACCCGCCAGGAGGTCGCCCGGCTGCTGCTGGAACAGGGTCCCATGACCGCCGTCGTGGTCGCCGAGCAGCTCGGGATCAGCCCTACCGCGGTCCGCCGGCACCTGGACGCGCTTCTCGCGGATGGCGAAGCCGAGACGCGGGACGCGCCGCGCCGCGGGCCCCGGGGCCGGGGCCGCCCGGCGAAGCTCTTCCTGCTGACCGAGCCCGGCCGCGCCCGCTTCGGCCACGCCTACGACGACCTGGCCGTCTCCGCGATCCGCTTCCTCGCTGAGCACGCCGGCGAAGGCGCTGTCCGCGCCTTCGCCGAGCAACGCATCGAGAAGCTGGTCGGTCCGCACCGCTCCGCGATCACCGAGCCGGGTGATCCGGCGGCGCGCGCGGAGGCCCTCGCGACCGCGCTGAGCAGGGAAGGCTACGCTGCGTCGACCCGCCAGATCGGCGCCCCGGCTCCTGGTCAGAACGTCCCGGCCCCTGGCCAAAATGTCGGCGCGCAGCTCTGCCAGCACCACTGTCCGGTCGCCCACGTGGCCGCGGAGTTCCCGCAGCTGTGCGAGGCCGAGACCGAGGCGTTCGCGCAGCTGCTGGGCACCCACGTCCAGCGGCTGGCGACCATCGCACGCGGTGATTCCGCGTGCACCACCCACGTACCCGCTTCGGCGGGTCACCCGGCCCATCCCGAGCCGGGAAGCACAAAGCGTCCGAGGGCGGCCCAAGGGCAGCTCACCGGGCGCGAAGCACGGATCCCGAATGGAGGGAAACCCGCATGACTGCCGCTGCCGAGCAGCGCACTCCCACCACCGCGCCACTGAGCCAGGAAGAGACCATCGAGTCCCTTGGCAAGTACGCGTTCGGCTGGGCCGACTCCGACGAGGCGGGCGCCAGCGCCCGTCGCGGGCTGAACGAAGATGTCGTCACCGACATCTCCGGGAAGAAGTCCGAGCCGGAGTGGATGCGCGAAGCGCGACTGAAGGCGCTCAAGCTCTTCGAGAAGAAGCCCATGCCCAACTGGGGGGCCGACCTCTCCGGGATCGACTTCGACAACATCAAGTACTTCGTCCGCTCCAGCGAGAAGCAGGCTGCGAGCTGGGAAGACCTTCCCGAGGACATCAAGAACACCTACGACCGGCTGGGCATCCCCGAGGCGGAGAAGCAGCGCCTCGTCGCCGGTGTCGCGGCGCAGTACGAGTCCGAGGTCGTCTACCACTCGATCCGCGAGGACCTCGAGAAGCAGGGCGTCCTCTTCCTGGACACCGACACCGCGCTCAAGACGCACCCGGAGCTGTTCGAGGAGTACTTCGGCTCGGTCATCCCGGCCGGCGACAACAAGTTCTCCGCGCTGAACACGGCGGTCTGGTCCGGCGGCTCGTTCATCTACGTGCCCAAGGGCGTCAAGGTGGACATCCCGCTGCAGGCCTACTTCCGGATCAACACCGAGAACATGGGCCAGTTCGAGCGCACCCTGATCATCGTCGACGAAGACGCCTACGTGCACTACGTCGAGGGTTGCACGGCGCCGATCTACCAGTCCGACTCGCTGCACTCGGCGGTCGTGGAGATCATCGTCAAGAAGGGCGCCCGCTGCCGCTACACGACCATCCAGAACTGGTCGAACAACGTCTACAACCTGGTCACCAAGCGCGCCAAGTGCGAAGCGGGCGCGACCATGGAATGGATCGACGGCAACATCGGTTCCAAGGTGACGATGAAGTACCCGTCGGTCTTCCTCATGGGCGAGCACGCCAAGGGTGAGGTCCTCTCGGTCGCGTTCGCGGGCGAGGGCCAGCACCAGGACGCGGGCGCCAAGATGGAGCACCTCGCGCCGTACACCTCCTCGACCATCGTGTCGAAGTCGGTGGCGCGCGGCGGCGGCCGCACCTCCTACCGCGGCTTGGTCCGCGTCGCGAAGCGCGCGCACCACTCGCGCTCCAGCGTCGTCTGCGACGCGCTGCTGGTGGACACGATCTCGCGCTCGGACACGTACCCGTACGTGGACATCCGCAACGACGAGGTGTCCATGGGCCACGAGGCCACGGTGTCGAAGGTCAGCGAAGAGCAGCTGTTCTACCTGATGTCGCGCGGTCTCGACGAGGCCGAGGCGATGGCGATGATCGTGCGCGGCTTTGTCGAGCCGATCGCCCGTGAGCTGCCGATGGAGTACGCGCTCGAGCTGAACCGCCTGATCGAGCTCCAGATGGAAGGGTCCGTCGGCTAGTCATGTCGGTTACCGAGAACAACGTTTCCGAGGCTCTCCGCGAAGGCGCACGCGAGCCCGCCGGCTCTGGAGGCACGACAGTGCCGGCGGCGTCTCGCGCGGAGCGCTTCACCTCCTACGACGTCGAGGCCTTCGAGGTCCCGGGCGGCCGTGAGGAGAACTGGCGCTTCACGCCGATGAAGCGGCTGCGCGGCCTGCACGACGGCAGCGCGCCCGCCACCGGAGAGATCACCCTCGAAGCCGACGCCGCCCCCGAACTCACCATCGAGACCGTCGGCCGCGACGACTCGCGGCTGGGCCAGGCCGGCGTCCCGAGCGACCGGATCGCCGCGCAGGCGTACTCCTCGTTCACCCAGGCCACCGTCGTGACGGTGCCCAAGGAGACGAAGGCGTCCAAGCCGTCCGTGCTGCGCATCCACGGCCCGGGTGTGGACCAGGTCGCCTACGGGCACCTGCAGGTCCGCGCCGAGGCGTTCGCCGAGGCCGTCGTCGTGCTCGACCACGTCGGCTCCGGTACCTACGCCGACAACGTCGAGTTCGTCATCGGCGACGGCGCCAAGGTCACCGTGGTCAGCGTCCAGGACTGGGCCGACGACGCGGTGCACGTCTCCGAGCAGCACCTGAAGCTGGGCCGCGACGCCGCGCTGCGGCACACCGTGATCACCCTCGGCGGTGACCTGGTCCGCGTCTCGCCGACGGCGACCTTCACCGACAAGGGCGGCGACGTCGACATGCTCGGCGTCTACTTCGCCGACGGCGGCCAGCACCAGGAGCACCGCCTCTTCGTCGACCACGCGGTGCCGCACTGCAAGTCGCGCGTCGGGTACAAGGGCGCGCTGCAGGGCGAAGGCGCGCACACGGTGTGGATCGGCGACGTGCTGATCCGGGCCGCGGCCGAGGCCACCGACACCTACGAGTTCAACCGCAACCTGGTGCTCACGCCCGGCGCCCGCGCGGACTCCGTGCCGAACCTGGAGATCGAGACCGGCGAGATCGAAGGCGCCGGCCACGCGAGCGCGACGGGAAGGTTCGACGACGAGCAGTTGTTCTACCTCCAGTCGCGCGGGATCGCCGAAGAAGCCGCTCGACGCTTGGTCGTGCGCGGGTTCTTCCACGAGATCCTGGTGAAGATCGACGTCCCCGAGGTGCGCGAGCGCCTCGAAGCCGCGATCGAGGCCGAGCTCGAAGCCGTTGGCGCCTGACCGCTCTCTGACTTAGGAAACGAAGAAATGGCTACCCTGGAAATCAAGGACCTGCACGCCTCGGTCAACACCGACGAAGGCGCCAAGGAGATCCTCAAGGGCGTCAACCTGACGATCAAGTCGGGCGAGACGCACGCGATCATGGGCCCCAACGGCTCCGGCAAGTCCACCCTGTCCTACGCGATCGCCGGTCACCCGAAGTACCAGGTGACCTCCGGCGAGGTGCTGCTCGACGGCGAGAACGTCCTCGAGATGAGCGTCGACGAGCGCGCGCGGGCCGGTCTGTTCTTGGCCATGCAGTACCCCGTCGAGGTGCCGGGCGTGTCCATGTCCAACTTCCTCCGCACCGCGGCCACCGCGGTCCGTGGCGAGGCTCCCAAGCTGCGCCACTGGGTCAAGGAGGTCAAGGAGGAGATGGGCAAGCTCGAGATCTCGCAGGAGTTCGCCGAGCGCTCGGTCAACGAGGGCTTCTCCGGCGGCGAGAAGAAGCGCCACGAGATCCTGCAGCTGGCGCTGCTCAAGCCGAAATTCGCCATCCTCGACGAGACCGACTCCGGTCTGGACGTCGACGCCCTGCGCGTCGTGTCCGAGGGCGTCAACCAGTACAAGGCGAACAGCGAGGTCGGCGTCATGCTGATCACGCACTACACCCGGATCCTGCGGCACATCACGCCGGACTTCGTGCACGTCTTCGCCGGCGGCAAGATCGTCGAGTCGGGCGGTCGCGAGCTGGCTGACGAGCTCGAGGAGAACGGCTACGTCAAGTACGTGGGCAAGCCCGAGCCCGCTGCGCTCTGACTTTCGCCAGTACACACCGAGAATGAGAGGAGTCGGCCCGATGACCACCACCTCGGCCAGCTCTCTGCCACTCGACGTGGCGGCCCTGAAGGCCGACTTCCCCATCCTGTCGCGCACGGTTCGCGACGGGAAACCCTTGGTGTACCTGGACTCCGGGGCGACGTCGCAACGCCCGACCGCGGTGTTCGACGCCGAACGCGACTACGTGTTCACGTCGAACTCCGCCGTCCACCGCGGCGCGCACCAGCTGTCGGAAGAGGCGACTGACGCCTACGAGTCCGCGCGGGCGAAGATCGCCGAGTTCGTCGGCGCCGACGCCGAGGAGCTGGTGTTCACCAAGAACGCCACCGAGGGCATCAACCTGGTCGCCTACTCGTTCGGCAACGCGGCCACGGCCGGGCCGGAAGCCGCGCGGTTCGTGGTCGGGCCCGGTGACGAGATCGTCGTCACCGAGATGGAGCACCACGCGAACCTCGTGCCGTGGCAGCAGCTGTGCCAGCGCACCGGGGCGACGCTGAAATGGTTCAAGGTGACTCCCGACGGCCGCCTTGATCTGTCCGATGTGGACGATCTGATCACGCCGCGCACCAAGGTGGTCGCGTTCGCGCACCAGTCCAACGTGCTCGGCACGGTCAACCCGGTCTCGCTGCTGGTCGAGAAGGCCAAGGCCGTCGGCGCGTTCACCGTGCTCGACGCCTGCCAGTCGGTGCCGCACTTCGCGGTGAACTTCCACGAACTCGGCGTCGACTTCGCCGCCTTCTCCGGCCACAAGATGCTCGGCCCGTCCGGCATCGGCGTCCTCTACGGGCGCACCGAGCTGCTGTCGGCCATGCCACCGTTCCTCACCGGCGGCTCGATGATCGAGATGGTCCGCATGGAGGGTTCGACCTTCGCGCCGCCGCCGCAGCGGTTCGAGGCCGGCGTGCCGATGACGTCGCAGGCCATCGGCCTCGGCGCGGCCGTCGACTACCTCTCGGCCATCGGCATGGACCGCATCGCGGCGCACGAGCACGAGCTCGCCGCGGCGGCCATCGAGGGCATCGGCGCCATCCCCGGCGTCCGGATCATCGGGCCGACCGACCTGAAGGACCGCGGCGCGACGGTGTCGTTCGTGATCGACGGCGTGCACCCGCACGACGCCGGACAGGTGCTCGACAGCCTCGGCATCGCGGTCCGCGTCGGCCACCACTGCGCGTGGCCGCTGCACCGGGCTTGCAACGCGCAGGCGACCGTGCGGGCGTCGTTCTACCTCTACAACGATCTGTCCGAAGTGGACGCTCTCGTCGCGGGCGTCCGCGAGGCGCAGAAGTTCTTCGGGGTGGCGCAGTGAACCTCGAGAGCATGTACCAGGAGATCATCCTGGACCACTACAAGCACCCGCACGGGCGCGGCCTGCGCGACCCCTTCGACGCCGAGTCGTTCCAGGTCAACCCGACCTGCGGCGACGAGGTGACGCTGCGGGTGAAGCTCGACGACGGGAAGGTCGCCGACGTCTCCTACGACGGCCAGGGCTGCTCGATCAGCCAGGCCTCGACGTCGGTCATGACGGATCTCGTCGTCGGCCACACGCTCGAAGAAGCGTTCACCACCATGGACGCCTTCGTGGAACTGATGCAGGGCAAGGGAAAGGTCGAGCCGGACGAGGACGTGCTGGAGGACGGGATCGCCTTCGCGGGCGTCGCCAAGTACCCCGCCCGCGTCAAGTGCGCCCTCCTCGGCTGGATGGCTTTCAAGGACGCCGTCGCCCGGACCACCAGTGGAGCTGAGAAAGCATGACCGAAGAAACCGCCACGGCCGCCCGTGAAGGCCGCACCGCCGCCGACCTCGACGCCGAGACCACGGCGACGCAGGACCTCGACCTCGCCAAGCTCGAGGACGTCGAGGAAGCCATGCGCGACGTCGTCGACCCGGAGCTCGGCATCAACGTCGTCGACCTCGGCCTGGTGTACGACATCCGCGTCGAGCCGGACAACACGGCGACCATCGACATGACGCTGACGTCTGCGGCGTGCCCGCTGACCGACGTCATCGAGGACCAGACGTCGGCCGCGCTGACGTCAGGCGGCCTGGTCAAGGACTTCCGGATCAACTGGGTCTGGATGCCGCCGTGGGGCCCGGAGAAGATCACCGAGGACGGCCGCGAGCAGCTGCGCGCCCTCGGCTTCACCGTCTGACCATTGCAAAGCCGTGAATGGCACATTGAGGGACTCTAAGTCCCTCAATGTGCCATTCACGGCTTTTGGCCGGCGTATAACGACCTATACCGCGTGTGCCAGGCCAGTGCGTACAGGCCGAGTGCGACGGCGAAGCCGCTGCAGGCGCCGGTCGCCAGGAGGTACGTCGCGTTGCCGACCACGCCCGCGCGGGTCATCGGGTCGTGCTGGGCCAGAAAGGGCACCACGGAAGCCAGGACGCCGGTGAGTGTCCCGGCGGCCAGAAAAGCGACCACGGACTTCCGGTGGCGGACGCCCGGCGGCGCCGGCGCCACCGGCGCGGCGCGGTACCAGCGCCACAGCCACCAGACGAGCACCGCGGCCCCGGCGAGGGTGCTGACCAGCTGGATCAGCCGTCCGACGTCGACACCCGTGACGATCGGAGTCCGCAGGAACGCCGGCCCGCCGCTTTCGTGCGTGAAGGCGTCCCAGCCGACGTGCGTGGCCGCGCCGACGACCAGCGACAGCGCGATCCATCCCGGCCGCCGCCACGAGAAGCCGCGGGGAAGCCGCTCGGCCAGCCGCTTCGGCGCCAGCGCCAGGAGCGGCCGCTTCAGCAGCAGGTGGAACACGGCGAGCAGGGCCAGCGCGATCAGCGGGTCGAGCCAGAGGACCGCCGTGAACTCGTGGGTCTGCGAGAGGTTCAGTCCCTCCGGCGCGGGCGCGAACCAGAAGAGGTCCGGCGCGACGGAACCGGCGACGAGCGCCGACGGAACCAGGGGGTGTCTCGCCAGCGGGAGCACGGCGGCCGGATGACTCAGTGTGAACGGCACCGGCCTAGTATCGCGGAGTGGTTCTGCGCTCGATCCTGCTGTTCCTGGCCGCGGCCGTCCTCGAGATCGGCGGGGCCTGGCTGGTCTGGCAAGGGGTGCGCGAAAACCGTGGTCTCCTGTGGATCGGTGGGGGAGTGATCGCGCTCGGCCTGTACGGCTTCGTCGCGACGCTCCAGCCGGACGCCCACTTCGGCCGCATCCTCGCCGCGTACGGCGGCGTGTTCGTGGCGGGTTCGCTGGCGTGGGGCGTGATCGCGGACGGTTACCGTCCCGACCGCTACGACGTCATCGGCGCGCTCCTCTGCCTGGCCGGGGTCGCGGTGATCATGTACGCGCCCCGTTCCTGACGGCCGTAACGTCTCCCGGGCCGCGCCGATAGACCGGTGCGAGCATCTTGGGGGAATGTATGCGCAAAGTCATCCTGCTTCCGGCTGTGCTGATCGCCGGATCGATTTCCGTCCTCACGGCACCGGCGGCCTCGGCCGCCGACGGGTTCGTGCCGTCCACCACCGTAGCCAGGGCGTCCTGGGGGTACGTCGAGGCGGCGACGCCGACCACCGCGCACGCCGGCGGCGCCGGCGACGCGCCGGTCGGCACGACCCTGCGTGGTGCGAAGGGCGCCCGGTCGTTCTTCACCTTCGACGTCGCCCGGTTCAAGGGCACGCACGTCGTTTCGGCGGCCGTGACGGCGAAGGAGACGCGCGCCGGTGACTGCGGGTACCGGTCGCTCGAGCTGTGGCGCACCGCGCCGTTCACGTCCGGATCGTCGTGGCTGAAGCCGCCCGCGGAGCTGGAGCGCCTCGCCACCGCCGGGAAGCCGGCGTCCGGCTGCCTCGTCGAGGACACCCGGTTCGACGTCACCGCCGCACTGGCCGCGGCGGCCACGCGCGGCGACGCCCGGCTGACGCTGGAGCTGCGGGTCCCGGCCGGGCGCGAGTTCGACCCGCGCTACGCCCGGGACTTCGCCAACGACGTCGGCCTGCTGGTCTCCTACAACTCCGCGCCGGCCGCGCCCACCGCCCTCAAGAACAACAAGTTCGACTGCGACCCCCGGTCGCCGGGGCGGTACCTCAACCCGAACCGCGTCGACTTCACCCCGTCGGTCGTCATGGCCGGGAACTTCACCGACCCGGACGCCGGTGACGAGCTGACCGCCCGCTACGAGCTGTGGCCGGTCCAGGACCCCTCGGCGCGCCGCGTGCTCGACGTCCCCGTCTACTCGGGTGGTTCCTCCGAAGCGCTGGTGAAGAGCGAGGACCTCACCGAAGGCACGACCTACGCCTGGCACGCCAGGGGGAACGACGGCACCGACGTCTCGCCGTGGAGCCAGAAGTGCTACTTCACGGTCGACCGTGCCGTGCCGAACGCGCCTGCCGTGACCTCCGACGTCTACCGGACCGACGTGCCCGGCGAGCAGGGTGACGTGGGCGTCCCCGGGCAGTTCACCTTCAGTGCCAACGGATCCGGCGACGTCGTCGCCTACGAGTACTCGATCTCGCCGTTCGGTTCGGTGGGGACGAAGACCGTGGCGCCGGAGCACCCGGGCGGCCCGGTGACGGTCACCTGGGCGCCCGAGCAGTCGGGGTGGACCTACCTCTACGCCGTCGCGATCGACCGCGCGGGCAACCGTTCGCCGTACCTGTCGGCGGGCTTCTCTGTCCGCGAGTCGCGGCCCGACGTCTGGTCGGTGCTGTACCCGCAGGGCTGGACCAATCTCGACGGCGGCGTCGGCGTCCCGGGCGTCTTCACCTTCTCGCCGATGACGCTGCCCGACGTCGTCGAGTACCGGTACCGGCTCGACGACGGGCCGACGCTGAACGTGCCCGCGGACTCCGAAGGCAAGGGCGCCGCGACCGTCACGCCGCAGAGCGGCGGGTTCCACAAGCTGTACGTGCGCAGCAAGACCGCTTCGGGGTACGTCGGGGCGGAGCGGGTGTACCAGTTCCAGGTCGACGACATGCCGACGGTCACCGGCGCGGACGGCTTGATCCTGCTCGGCGCGCCGCGGACCATGACCCTCGTGCCGCGTGCCGCGGGCGTCACTTCGTACGACTACGCGTTCGACATCAACGCGGGCTCGGCGGGCCAGTTCAAGCCGCTGCAGGCCGGGCCGGACGGCACGGCCGCCATCACCTGGACGCCGGACCGCAGGGACTACTTCCAGATGCGGATCCGCAGCCACAGCGGTACGGCCGCGCCGACCCTCGAGCGGACCGTGCACCTGTCCATCGACGACGCGGCGCCGAAGGTGACCGTCACCGGGGGCGCATACCTCGGCGACGCGGCCGAAGCCACGTTCAGCACCCGGCTCCCGGGGGTGGTGCAGTACCGCTACTGGTTCTCCGGCAACGAGGGGCCGTACACCGTGCCCGCCCGCGCCGACGGCACCGCGGTCGTCTCCTGGACGCCGAAGGAAGCCGGCTGGCAGTCGGTCTGGGTCGAGGCGTCGACCGCCACGGGGATCACCTCCGGCCAGGGCTCGGGGGCCGTCTACGTCCACGACCAGCCCGACATCACTTCGCCGGACTTCCCGGAGTTCGGGTCCGTCCCCGGGCATCCCGGCCGGTTCGACCTCGTGGCGCACCAGCCGGGCGCGGTCGAGTTCGTCTACCAGCTGGCCGGGGAGGAGAAGAGCCTTCCGGTCGGCCCGGACGGCCGCGCTTCCTTCTCGTGGAATCCGCCGGGCTTCGACAGCTACCAGCTCACCGTCCGGACGCGGAACGCCGCCGGCGAGCTCTCGGGGTCGGAGACGTACTCGTTCTCCGTGTTCAGCCAGCCGATCGTCACTTCGGCCGAGTACCCGGAGGGCGAGATGAGCGGGGCGCCCGGCGTCGCCGGGACGTTCCGCTTCGCCACGGAGTCGGACTCGGTGACGAGCTACGACTACACCTTCTCGGGCCCGTCGGAGGACGAGAGCGGCACCGTCGCGGCCGGTCCGGACGGCACGGCGACGCTGAGCTGGACCCCGAAGGAATCCGGGTTCTACTTCCTGACGGTTTCGCACCGGTACGGCACCGGTGGGTACAAGACGGAGCGTAACTACCTGTTCCTGGTCGGGTCCGGGACCGAGTCCGGGTCAACGGACTGAGCACCGCCCGGAACGGCGGAAGACGACGAAGAGCAGCGCAGTCCCATCAGCGCGCTGATCACGAGCAGGTTGTAGCCGAAGACGTGGTGCAGGGTGAGCTCCGCCTGGCGGCGCCGATCCGGTCGACGCGGCGGGGGTGGCGGCGCAGCGCGAGGGGAACTACTTTCGGCCGTGGCTGCGACTGCGGTTGCCTTCTAACCTGATCGCTCGAACCACGGTGAAGTGCTCTCTGAATCGGACGAAGGAGACACGATGAACGGACGCGTGATCGGCCGGATCGTGGCGCTGGCCACGGCTGTCGCCGCCCCGCTGGGCCTGGGGCTCGCCATCGCCCCGGCTGCCTCGGCGGCGGCTGTCACGACGCTCTACTACAGCTCCTCGGGCGCGCCGGACTACCTCGCCCAGATCGACCAGGGCGCGGCCAACTGGAACGCCGCGGTCACCGACGTGAAGCTGGTCAAGCGGAGCACGGGCGCCACGATCGTGTTCCACGAAGTGCACAGCGGCGGCTCCTACACGAACACGAACGGGCACGGGCGCGGCCAGATCTACCTGGACACGAGCCAGGTCGCCGAAGGCTTCGACCCGACCCGGATCGCCGCGCACGAGCTGGGCCACAACCTCGGCCTGCCCGACCACTACACTGGTCCGTGCACCGAGCTGATGTCCGGCCACGGCCCCGGCACGGCCTGCAAGAACGCGAAGCCGTCCGCGGCGGAGGCGGCGAAGGTGCAATCCTTGTGGGTGAACGGTTTCGCGGCGGAGACCACCGCGCGCAAGGTCGCCTTCTAGCCCGGCCCAAACGCGCAGGCCTGACGGCGGCTCGCCGGCGCGCGCGGCCGCGGCGTCTTGAATGACTCATTCAGGTCTTCGGAGGTCCTGAATGAGTCATTCAGGACCTCCGGCGAACCGGGTGCGGCCTTGCGGAAACGCCGTCGGGGCGGGCGGGCTGCCTCCACCGCGAGAGGGAGGCGCCCGGCGGGCCGGGCTGCGAAGATCGGCCGGTGCGCGTACTGCGGCCCCTGACGAGCAAGGCCACCTACCGCCGCTGGGTCTACCTCGTCCTCGGCGGCGCGATCAGCGTGCCCTACCTGCTGTTCGCCGTGGTCGCCGTGCCGTCGGTGCTGCCGTTCGTCACCACGCTGGAACAGGCCATGGTCGCCGGCGGCCTCCTCACCCTCGCCGTGCTGGCCGGGACCGCGTTCCTGCCCGCCGTGCACGTGCTGGAGTCCACCGCGATCCGCGAGCTGCTGGACGACCCGGTGCCGGACGCGCCCGCGAAGCCGCACACCCGCCAGGGACGGCTGCACGCCGCGACGATGTTCCTGCTGCACGTCGTCGCCGGGCTCAGCGTCAGCTTCTTCAGCCTCGCCGCGCCCGTCGCGATCGGGGTGTCGATCAGCGCCGTGTTCACCGGGTACCTCATGCGGACCACCGAGGGGCAAGACATCACCGTGCCGAAGGGCTGGGCTTCGGCGTGGCTCCCGGTGGTCTTCGCGTTCGGTGTGGTGCTGCTGATCTACGCCGTCTGGGCGGTCGGCGGGCTGCTGCGCCGGGCGGCGGCCGGGCTGCTCGGGACGACCGCCGCCGACCGGATCGCCCGGCTGGAACGGCGGACCGAACAGCTCGCCGAACGCAACCGGCTGGCCAGGGAGCTGCACGATTCGGTCGGGCACGCGCTGAGCGTCGTCACCCTCCAGGCGGGCGCCGCGCGGCGGACGTTGCGCACCGATCCCGACTTCACCGAACGGGCGCTGGGCGCTATCGAGGAGTCGGCCCGCACCGCGCTCGACGACCTCGACCACGTGCTCGGGCTGCTGCGGGAGGAGGCGGCGGGCCGGGCGCCGCAGCCGGCGCTGGCCGACCTGGAGACCTTGCTGAAAACGACCGGCACCGACGTCACGGCCGAGATCCGCGGCGACCTGGCCGCCGTGCCGCCGGTCGTGTCGCGCGAGGTGTACCGGATCCTGCAGGAATGCCTGACGAACGTGGTCCGCCACGCCGGCAGGGTCCCGGTGACGGTGGTCGTCGACGTGTCGGCGGATGAGCTCCTCGCGCGAGTCGCCAACCCGCTGGGGAGCGGTGCGGGCCGGGCCGGCGGTGGCCGTGGCCTGCGCGGGATGACCGAGCGGGTGGCGGTGCTCGGCGGCGAGCTCACGGCGGGCCGGGTGGACGACCGGTGGGAGGTCGTGGTGCGGGTGCCGTGGGGGAGCGGGCGATGAGCGTGCGCGTGCTGCTGGCCGACGACGAGCCGCTGATCCGCGCCGGGCTGCGGGCGATCGTCGACAGCGAAGACGGCCTTTCGGTGGTCGGGGAGGCCGTCGACGGCGCCGAGGTGCCCGGGCTGGTGGCCCGGCTGCGCCCGGACGTCGTGCTGATGGACGTGCGGATGCCCGCGGTGGACGGGATCCGGGCCACCACGCACCTGATGTCCACTGTGGACAACCCGCCCAAGGTCATCGTGGTGACCACGTTCGAGAACGACGACTACGTCTACGACGCGCTCGTCGCGGGAGCCAGCGGGTTCCTGCTCAAGCGGACCCGGCCGGAGGAGATCGTGGCGGCGATCCGGACCGTGGTGGCGGGGGAGTCGCTGCTGTTCCCGGCGGCGATCCGCAGGCTGGCCGCCCGGCACGCGCCGGCGTCCCCCGGCGACGGCCTGGCCGGCGCCGGGCTCACCGAGCGCGAGCGCGAAGTGCTGCGGCTGATGGCCGGCGGACTGTCCAATGTGGAGATCGCGGGCGAGCTGTACCTGGGCGTCCAGACGGTGAAGACGCACGTCGGCAACGTGCTGGCGAAACTCGGGGCACGCGACCGGACCCAGGCGGTGGTCCGCGCGTACGACTCGGGCTTCGTGACGCCCGCGGGATAGTTCGGGCGCCCTGGCGCTCGCCGTCGACGTGGCCGGACGGCGGATCCTGGACGCCGGCCAGGGCTCAGTCCAGGCAGAACTCGTTGCCCTCGATGTCCTGCATCGTCAGGCACGACTCGTTGTACTCGTCCGCCTTCTGGAGCCACAGGCGTTTCGCCCCGAGCGTCTCCAGCCGTGCGCACTCGGCCTCGAGGGCGGCGAGCCGCTCTTCACCGACGAGCCCGGTGCCGACCCGCACGTCGAGGTGCACCCGGTTCTTGACGACCTTGCCTTCGGGCACGCGCTGGAAGTACAGCCGCGGGCCCACCCCCTCGGGGTCGTGGCAGACGAATCCGGCTCCCTGACGCTCGGGCGGCAGCGAGCTGCCGTAGTCGGCCCAGGTGGCGAACCCCTCCGGCGGTGGCGGGACGACGTACCCGAGCACCTCGCACCAGAACCGGGCGACGCGTTCGGGTTCCGCGCAGTCGAAGGTGACCTGGACCTGCCTGACCGACGTCATGAGGCCTACCTTAGGGGTGCGAGCAAGAGAATTTCAGCCGAGATCGTCGAGGACAGCCTGGATCGCGGCCGCCATCGCCGCCGGGTCGCCGTCGCCCGGGCGCAGCACCAGATCGGGCGACGAAGGCCGCTCGTAGGGCGCGTCGATGCCGGTGAAGCCGGTGATCTCCCCGGCGCGTGCCTTCGCGTACATCCCCTTCGGGTCGCGGGCCTCGCACACCTCCAGCGGCGTGTCGACGAAGACCTCGACGAACGGCAGCCCGTTGTGAAGAGAACGCGCCTGGGCCCGGTCGGCCTCGTACGGGCTGATCAGCGACGCGATCGCCACCACGCCCGCGTCCGCGAACAGGCGGGCCACCTCCGCCACCCGCCGGACGTTCTCCGCCCGGTCCTCCGGGCTGAAGCCGAGGCCCTTGTTGAGCCCGTGGCGCAGGTTGTCGCCGTCGAGGAGGTAGGCCGGACGCCCGGCCGCGACCAGCCGCCGTTCCAGCTCGACCGCCACCGACGACTTCCCCGACGCCGAAAGCCCGGTGAGCCACACCGTCGCGCCCCGGGTCGGGCGGTCTTCGCGACGCACCGCCGCGGTGTGCCAGACGACCGGGGAAGCGACCGCGCCGGTGATCATGCCGGCCGCGACCGTGTCGCCCGTGTGCTCGTCGACCAGCAGGAGCCCGCCGGTGGCGCGGTTGCGGCGGTACGGGTCGAACAGCAGTGGCGCCCGCGTGCGCAGCCGGATCCGGCCGATGTCGTTGAGCTGCAACGACTCCGCTGTCTCGTCGCGGTGCAGGGTGGTGACGTCGAGGCGGTATTCGAGGCGGTCGACCGTGCCCCGCGTCTCGGTGGTCGTGTGCCGTACCGCGTAGGTCGCGCCCGGTGTCAGGGCGGCGCGTTCGGAGAACCAGCACACGAGCGCGTCGACCTCGCGGGCCGACTCCGCGCGGTTGCCCGGGCGGCACAGCATGGCCCCGCGGCCCAGGTCGAGGTCGTCGGCCAGCTCCACCGCGACCGCCTGGCCGGTGAACGCCTCCGCCAGGGGTTGCCCGCCCGGGCCCCACACCGCGCGCACCTTCGACGTGAACCCCGACGGCAGGGCCACGACCTCGTCGCCCGGCTTGAACACCCCGCCCGCGACGGTGCCCGCGTAGCCGCGGAAGTCGGACCGGCGGATCACGTACTGCACCGGGAACCGCGCGTCGATCAGGTTGCGGTCGGAGGCGACGTGCACCTCTTCCAGCTGGTGCAGCAGCGAAGTGCCTTCGTACCAGGGCATGCTCGCGCTGCGGTGGACGACGTTGTCGCCGTGCAGCGCCGAAACCGGCACGAACGTCAGGTCGGCGACGTCGAGTTTCATCGCGAACCGGCGGAAGTCCTCGCGGATCTCGTCGAAGCGCTCCTGCGACCAGCCGACGAGGTCCATCTTGTTCACGCACACCACGAGGTGCCCGATCCCGAGCAGCGACGCGAGGAACGCGTGCCGCCGCGACTGCTCCAGCACGCCCTTGCGCGCGTCGACGAGGACCAGCGCCAGGTCGGCCGTCGACGCGCCGGTCACCATGTTCCGCGTGTACTGCAGGTGCCCCGGCGTGTCCGCGATGATGAACTTGCGCCTGGGCGTGGCGAAGTAGCGGTGGGCGACGTCGATGGTGATGCCCTGCTCGCGTTCGGCGCGCAGGCCGTCGGTGAGCAGCGCGAGGTCCGGGTAGTCCTCGCCGCGGTCGCGGCTGGCGCGTTCGACGGCGGCGAGCTGGTCGGTGAAGATCGCCTTCGAGTCGAACAGCAGCCGGCCGATCAAAGTGGACTTGCCGTCGTCCACGCTTCCCGCCGTGGCGATCCTCAGCAGCTGCATCAGAAGTAGCCCTCTCGCTTGCGGTCTTCCATGCCTGCCTCGGAAATCCGGTCGTCGGCCCGGGTCGCGCCGCGTTCGGTGACACGCGTCGCGGCCACCTCGTCGACCACTTCGGACGGTGTCGACGCCGAAGACTCGACGCAACCGGTGCACGTGGCGTCGCCGACCGTCCGGAAGCGCACGGTCGCCTCGTACGGCTGCTCTCCGTCCACAAGGGACAAGAAGCGGGTCGCCGCCAGCAACATGCCGTCGCGCTGGACCACCGGACGCCGGTGCGCGTAGTACAGCGGCGGCAGCGCGATCCGCTCGTCGCGGATGTACTGCCAGATGTCCAGCTCGGTCCAGTTCGACAGCGGGAAGACGCGGATGTGCTCGCCGCGCCGGTGCCGCCCGTTGTACAGGTTCCACAGTTCGGGCCGCTGCGCCCGAGGGTCCCACTGGCCGTGCTCGTCGCGGAAGCTGAACACGCGCTCCTTCGCGCGGGCCTTCTCCTCGTCGCGGCGGGCCCCGCCGAACACGGCGTCGAAGCCGCCATCGCGGATCGCCCGCAGCAGCGTCACCGTCTGCAGCCGGTTGCGGCTGGTCCCCGGTCCGGTCTCCTCGACGACGCGGCCGGCGTCGATGTCGTCCTGCACGCTCGCGACCTCGAGGCGGAGGCCGAGCGCGGCAACGGCCTCGTCGCGGAACCGCAGCACCTCGTCGAAGTTGTGGCCGGTGTCGACGTGCAGCACGGGGAACGGCAGCGGCGCCGGCCAGAACGCCTTCGCCGCGGCGTGCAGCATCACCACCGAGTCCTTGCCGCCGGAGAAGAGCAGGACCGGGCGCTCGAAGGTCGCCGCGACCTCGCGGAAGACGTGCACGGCCTCCGCCTCGAGCGCGGCCAGGTGCGAAAGTTCGTACGAGGTCACGGACACCCGAAAAAAGTAGAACATGTTCTTGTCTTTGGTCAAGCGGTGCGGGACGCTAGGGGCATGGACCTGGTCGTACTCGAAGAGATCAAGCGGCTGAAGTACCGGTACCTGCGCGGGGTGGACCTGAAGCTGTGGGACGAGGTGGCCGACACCTTCACCGCCGACGCCACGGTCGACTACGGGACGCACGCCGTGGGCGGGGACGGGAAGCAGTTCGAAGGCCGCGACGCCATCCTCGAATTCCTCACCCAGAGCCTCGGCAACGGCATCATCACCGTGCATCACGCAGCTCAGCCGGAGATCGACGTCGACGGCGACACCGCGACCGGGCGGTGGTCGTTCACCGACCGGGTGATCGTGCCCGAGCACAAGGTGATCATCGAAGGTGCCGCGTTCTACGAAGACACCTACCGCCGCGAGAGCGACGGCGTCTGGCGGATATCGCACATCGGGTACGTCCGGACCTACGAAACGATGACGTCGTTCGACAGCATGCCGGGCTTCAAGATCATCGCCAACCGCTGGGCCGTCCCGGCATGATCGAGAACGAGTTCTCGTTGACCCGGCCGTTCGCCGACGCCATCGTCGAGGCCGAGAAGCTGCTCGCCGGGGCGCCGCACGTGAAGACCGAGCAGGACCTCCTGGAGGGGTACGACTACCTCGCCGGGAGCATCCGGGCGTCGCTGCAGATGGCCTGGGCCTACCAGCGCGACTTCCCGTACTTCACCGCGTCGACCGGGCCGTACACGAAGATGGGCCTGGACAACCCGGACACGCTGTACTTCAACGCGAACATCCGCGACGACCGCGAATACCTGGTCACCGGCGTCCGTGGGACCACCGCCGACCTGAGCTTCCAGATCCTCAACGGCGACTACTCGCCGGTCGTGGTGCCCGACAGCCTCGCCGCGTTCGACGACCGGGCCATCGAAATCGGCGAGGACGGCCGCTTCGAGCTGCGGTTCGGCCCGGCACGCGAGAACCAGGGGCCGAATTACTTCGTCCTCGGCGAGGGCTCGTCGATGCTCGTCGTCCGCGAGGTCCACAGCGACTGGGCGACGGAGAAGCGCGGCGAGATCCGCATCCAGTGCGTCGACACCGCGGGCCAGGCGCCGCCGGTGCCGGACCGCGCGGCGCTGACCAAGCGCTACGGCGTCACCGGCAAGATCCTGCTGAGCAGACTCAAGACGTTCCTGGCCTTCCCGAAGTGGTTCTACGACGACCTGCCGGTGAACACGATGACCGAGCCGCGGTCGACGCCGGGCGGGCTGACCACGCAGTTCTCCTCGGCCGGGCACTACGAGCTCGGCGACGAAGAGGCGATGGTCGTCACCGTGCCGCGCTGCGCGGACGCGCCGTACCAGGGCATCCAGCTCGGCAGCCTCTGGTACGTCTCGCTCGACTACATCAACCACCAGACGAGCCTCACCGCCGACCAGGCCCGCGTCGACGCGGATGGGAAGATCCGGTTCGTGATCAGCGAGCGCGACCCCGGCGTCGCGAACTGGCTGGAACGCACCGGCCACGACCGCGGGTACGTGCAGATCCGCTGGCAGCGGCTCGCCCGCGACCTCGGCCCGGACGACGGCCCGGTCGTCGAGGTGGTCAAGGTGGACGAACTGCCCGACCGGCTGCCTTACCACGCCGAAGCGCGGGTGACGCCGGAGCAGTGGGCGGCGAGGATCGCGGCCCGGCAGGACGCCGTCGCCGCCCGGATGCTGGGGTGAGTGTGTCGGATCTGTTGCGGGACAAGGTGGTCGTGGTCTCGGGCATCGGCCCGGGGCTCGGCCGGTCGATCGCCGTGCGCAGCGCGCTGGCCGGCGCGGACGTCGTGCTCGCCGCGCGCACCGAGTCGCGGCTCACCGAGGTCGCGAAGGAGGTCACCGACCTCGGCCGCCGGGCGGTCGCGATCCGCACCGACATCGACGACGCGGACTCGGCGGCGAACCTGGTGAGCGAGGCGGTCGAAGCCTTCGGCCGGGTGGACGCGGTGGTGCACAACGCCTTCGCCGTCCCGCCACTGACCGATCTGGCCACTGTGGACTTCGACGCCGTCCGCGCCGGCTTCGAGACCGCGGCGATCTCCGTGCTCCGGCTGACGCGGCTGTTCCTGCCCGCGCTCAAGGAGAGCAAGGGCTCGCTGGTGATGATCAACTCCGCGGTGCTGCGGCACTCCCGGCGCACGTTCGGCGCGTACAAGATCGCGAAGTCCGCGCTGCTGTCGCTCGCCCAGAGCCTCGCGAGCGAGCTGGGGCCGGACGGCGTGCGCGTCAACACCGTGGCGCCGGGCTACATCTGGGCACCCAACCTCAAATGGTACTTCGCCTACCTGGCCAAGGAACGCGGCATCACGCCGGAAGAGGTCTACGCGGAGACAGCGTCCACAATAGACCTGCGCAAGCTGCCGGAACCCGACGAGATCGCCGACGCCGTGGTGTTCCTCGCCTCGCCGATGGCGCGCGCGATCACCGGGCAGTGCCTCGACGTCAACGGCGGCGAGTACCACCACTAGGAGGATCCATGCTCCCCGGCCGGGAAGACGTCGGTACCGTCGAGGACCTGCACGCTTCGGCGTCGAAGCTCACCGGGCTCGGCGACTTCGGCGACGACGAGCACGTCGAAGGCCTGCGCGTGCTGCTGGAGTCGTACGAGGCCGACGAGGACCTCACGCCGTTCGGCAACAAGGTGCACCGGGCGTTCCTGCGCGGCGCGCTGGTGGCGCGGCTGCTCAGCCAAGCGTCGTGGAAGCAGAACCCGGCCTATGCGGACGTCCGCGTCAAGCGGCCGATCTTCGTCACCGGCCTGCCTCGCACCGGCACGACCGCGCTGCACCGGCTGCTCGTCGAGGACCCCGCGCACCAGGGGCTCGAGGTGTGGCTCGCCGAGGTCCCGCAGCCGCGGCCGCCGCGTGAGACGTGGGCCGGCAATCCGATCTTCCAAGGGATTCAGGCCGGCTACGAACGCCACCACGTCGAGCACCCGGAGTTCATGGGCGTGCACCACATGTCCGCGGACCAGGTCGAGGAGTGCTGGCAGCTGCTGCGCCAGTCGATGCGGTCGGTGTCGTTCGAGTGCCTGGCGCACCTGCCGCGCTACTCGCGCTGGCTGGCGAAGCAGGACTGGACGGACGCCTACGCCCGGCACAAGCGCAACCTGCAGCTGATCGGGCTGCCGGACGCCGGCAAGCGCTGGGTGCTCAAGAACCCGAGCCACCTCTTCGCCCTCGACGCGCTGATGGCGAACTACCCGGACGCGCTGGTGATCCAGACGCACCGGGCGCCGCGCACGATCATGGCTTCGATGTGCAGCCTGGCCGAGAAGGCGGCGGACGGCTGGTCGTCGAAGTTCCGCGGCGACGTGATCGGCCGGTCGCAGCTCGACCTGTGGGCCCGGGGGGCCGACGAATTCAGCTGGGCCCGCGCGCGGCACAATCCGGCGCAGTTCCACGACGTGCGGTACGAGGACTTCGTGGCGGACCCGATCGGCACGGTGTCCACTGTGTACGACCACTTCGGACTGACCTTCACCGGCGAGGCGCGCGCGGCGATGACGGCGGTCCACGAGGCGAGCCGGACCGGGGAGCGGAAACCGGTCCACCGCTACAGCCTGGCGGACTTCGGCCTGACAGCCGAGGAGGTCGACGAGCGCTTCGCGGCCTACCTGGCGGCTTACCCGCCGCCGCTCAGCTCGCGGTGACCAGTTTGACGACGTCGTCCATCGACGGCCCGGCCGCCATCTCGGCGGCCAGCGCCCGCGCGCGGTTCCGGTAGCGCGGGTCGTCCAGGACGGCGCGGACCGCGCGGCGCAGCAGCCGCGGCGAGGCCGTGGCGCGGGCGCGGCCGATCCCGGCGCCGGACCAGGTGACCCGGGCGGCCACCTCGCGCTTGTCCTCGCTGGCCCCGACGACGACCAGCGGTACCCCGTACCGGAGGGCGTGGTTGACCCCGCCGTACCCGCCGTTGGTGACCATCGCGGCGCAGCGGGGGAGCAGTTCGTCGTAGGGCAGGAAATCGGCCACCCGGACGTTGGCGGGCAGCGGGCCGGGCCGCAGCGGAGTGCCGCACGTCGTCACGACCACCAGCACGTCTTCGCCGGCCAGCCCGGCGATCGCGGGTTCGACGAGCCGGCCCAGGTCGTCGTTCGCCACCGTCCCCTGGGTCACGTGCACCACCGGCCGCGAGCGGTCCAGGTCGTCCCACCACGGCGGCAGCGGGTGCTCGCTCGCCGCGCTGACCGTCGTCGGCCCGATGAAGTGCAGCGGAGCTCCGGCGCGCGGATATTCGAAGCCCGGGCAGGTCATCTGCAGCACGCCGTCGCTGTGCAACGGCCAGTCCGTGAACAGCATGCCGGGGTCCTCGCCCAGCAGGTCTTTCGCCAGCCTCTGCGCTGGCCCGAGCACCCACGGCGCGAGCGCTTTCAGGGGCACCCCGCGCAGACGGCCGGGCGGGCCGGTCGGGACGGGCGGCATGAACGGCAGGAACCCGAGGGTGAGCACGCGCGGCCGTCGCTCCCGCCGGACCAGCGCCAGCCCGGCCATCATCAGCGGATCGCACAGCACTACGTCGGCTTGCCGCTCGTCGATGACGCTCAGCTGGTGGGGCATCGCGCGGACGAAGTGGGTCAGCTCGAAGCGCGCGAGCTTCAGGCCGCGTTTGCCGGCCCGGCCCGGGATCGAGCCGTCCAGGTCGGTCTCGTCGAAGTCGGCCTCCTTCGGGAGCGCCTTGACCTCGGCGCCCAGCTTCTCGAACGTCTCCCGGTAGCGCGCGCCCGTGACGACCGCGACCTCGTGCCCGGCGGTGAGCAGGGCTTCGACGATCGGCTTGGTCGGCCCGACGTGGCCGCGAGCGGGGTGCACGCAGACGAGTACCGAGGCCATGGTTCCCCCTTGATTGACCGATACGCTGTACCATCCAATTGATGACGATACCGGAACGGCGGCGCTACGACTCACCGGTGCGGGAAGCCCGTGCCCGGCGCACCCGGGCGCAGGTGATCGCGACGGCGGGGCGGCTGTTCGCCGAGCGCGGCTACGCGGGCACGAGCATGCGGCAGATCGCCGCGGCGGCCGGGGTGAGCCTGGAGACGGTGACGCAGACGGGCCGCAAGCCGGAGCTGCTGCTCGCCGCGTTCCGGGACGGCTTCGCGGGCGACCCGGACGCGGTGAACCTGGATGCGCTGGCAGGCCCGGCCGGACCCGCGGACCTGCCGGCGGTGGTGTCGCGGGTGGCATCGGGGGTGCGCGGGTCGTTGCCGATCTGGCGCGCGTTCACGACCGCGGCGGCGGCCGACCCGGCGGTGGCGGCGGTCCGCGCGGAGCTGGCGCTGGCCCGCCGCGCGGAGATCGTCGAGCGGCTCGAGGCGGCGGGAATGGCTGCGTCCGACCGGCTTGCGGACGCGATCGGCCTGATCGCCTCGCACGAGGCTTACGACCATCTGACGGGTGTGTGCGGCTGGGGACACGAGGAGTACGTGACCTGGGCCGCCGCGGCGATCAATGCCCAGCTCACCCTCGACTGGGGGTCGTGAGTGTTTAGGCGGGTTAGAACCCGCCTAAACACTCACGACAAGCTAGCCCGCTGCGGCCTGTAGGCCTCGGGTTCCGATGCCGCGCAACACTTCCACCCGGTCCGAGCCCGGGCGGCCGAGCACCCAGCTCGACCCGGGCACCGCCTTCGCGCGCTTCTTCAGCGGCGCCAGCAGCCGCGAAACCTCCTGGTACGACCCGATCGCGCCGCTCGCGCAGACCAGCGTCGCCAGTGACACCGTCACCGGCATGCCGTCGGCCGACCAGCGGCGGTCCAGCAGGGCGCCCGCCACCGTGCCGATCTCGTCGACGTCGCAGACGACCAGGAAGTCGTCGCCACCGACGTGGCTGACCCGCATCCGGCGCAGTCCGCCGGCCAGGTCGGTGAGGGCCGAGCCCAGCTCGCGGATCAGGTTGTCGCCCGCGGCGAAGCCGGCCGTGTCGTTGACCGCCTTGAACGCGTCGATGTCCAGCCACGCCGCCACGAACGGCTCGCCGATGGTGATCCGGCGGGCGACGTCGCGGGCGACCGTGTCGCTGCCCGGCAGCCGCGTGAGCGGGTTCAGCGCCGCCGCGGCCTCGACCTTCGCCTCGGCCACGCCGCGCACCACCTCGGTCACCAGCACCACGCCGAGGCAGCGGCCGACCTCGTCGACCACGACGACGTCGTCGCCGGTCCGGCCCCAGTCGGCGTCGGTGACCAGCTCGAGGAACTCCATCGCCCCGGCGCGGGACTCGATCGTGTGCGGGGTGTCGGCGAGCCGCGCCGCGGGGCGCTTGGCGTGCAGCGCGTGCCCGTACGGGCCGGTGACGGCGACCAGGAACCGGGTCCGGTCGACCGACCAGCGCGGCCGGTTCAGCTCGTCCACCCCGATGACGCCCGAAGGCGCGTCGGCCGCCGCGAGCACTTCGCGGACTTCATCGCACGTCGCGGTTTCCGGCAGCGTCGTGGCCGGGCGGAGGAAGTCGCCGACGCACTTCGCCGCGCCCGGTGCGACAGCGGTGCGGGGCCGCGCGAGCAGGGCAGGCGCGGGACCGGCGGCGGTGGGCGGGGCGAGGAGGTTCCCCTGCGCGATCCGGACGCCGAGGCCGCGGACGGCGTCGAGCTGGGTGTCGGTCTCCACGCCGGTCGCGACGAGCCGGGTGCCGGTGCGGTTCGTGTAGTGCAGCAGCGCCTCGACGACGGCGGCCGAGGCCTGGCCGTCCGGCAGCCCGCGCAACACCGTGCGGTCGAGCTTCACCAGATCGACCGGCGCCTCGACGAGCAGGCCCAGCGGCAGGTCGCCGCGGCCGAGGCCGTCGAGCGCGAGCCGGAAGCCGAGTTCGGTGAGCGCCCGCATCCCGGCGATCGCGCGCTCGCCGGGTAGCGCCGCGAAGGGCGGGCCGATTTCGAGGACGACGTCGCGGGTGCGGCGGCCGGCGGCACCGAGCTCTTCCAGGAGGCCGTCGAACATCGACGGCGGCGCCGCGAGGGTGCGCGCGGAGAGGTTGAGGTGCAGGGGGAGCGCCGTCGGGTCTTCGGCGTCCTGCCGGACGGCGGCGGCCGCGAGCCCGAGGTCGACCGCGGCGAGCCTGCCTTCGCGGCGTGCGTGCGCGAGGAGTTCCGGGACCGTGCCCTGCTCGGGCCTGGCCAGCGCTTCGTGGGCCACGACGCCTCCCGTGTGGAGGCTGTACAGCGGCTGGAAGGCGAAGCGGACCGCGCGTGGCGACTTCACGAGCCGATCGTCGCGGGTCGGGTGGCGAAACGAAACGGATGTCGACTGATGTTCACCGCCGTTCCCCACATCGGACCAACACACAGTGGCATCTGCCACTTGTTCAGCCTTGACTTATATAAGTGGCTGCTTGTAGCTTGGCCGGGTGCACGCGTTCGACGTCCTCGGCGACCCCGTCCGCCGCCGGATCCTCGAGCTGCTGGCCGATGGCGAACGGGCCGCCGGCGCGGTGACCGAGGTGATCCGGGCCGAGTTCGGCATCTCGCAGCCCGCGGTGTCCCAGCACCTGAAGGTGCTGCGGGAGAGCGGCTTCGCCGTCGTCCGCCAGGACGGGACGCGGCGGCTGTACGCGGTCGGGCACGCCCCGCTGCGGGACGTCGACGTCTGGCTCGACCGGTTCCGCCGGTACTGGACCCCGCCGCTGGACGCGCTGGCCACCGAAATCGCCCGCGGCAAGCGTGCCCGGCGACTCAGCGAAGGAGAAGGCAAGTGATCGACGTCAGCCACCAGATCAGCGCCGTCCGCCGGACGCTCGGCGACCGGGTGATCGAGGAGAAGGAGGCCCGCGTCCTGACCATCAGCCAGGTCTACGACACCGACGTCGACGACCTGTGGGACGCCTGCACGAACCCCGAGCGGATCCCGCGCTGGTTCCTGCCGGTCAGCGGCGAACTGAAGCTCGGCGGGAAGTACCAGCTGGAGGGCAACGCCGGAGGCACGGTCGAGCGCTGCGACCCGCCGAAGAGCTTCGCGGCGACGTGGGAGATGCACGGCGGCGTCAGCTGGATCGAGGTCCGGCTGACGCCGGAGGGCGACGGCACGCGGTTCGAGCTGGAGCACGTCGCGCACGTCGACGACCACTGGGACCAGTTCGGCCCGGGCGCGGTCGGCATCGGCTGGGACGGCGCACTGGTCGGCCTGGTCCTGCACCTGGCCACGCCGGGCACGACCGTCGACCCGGAGGCGGCGATGGCCTGGATGATGTCACCGGAGGGCATCCGGTTCATGACGGCTTCGAACGAGGCTTGGTACGAAGCCGACGTCGCCGCCGGCGCGGACCCGGCCAAGGCCCGCGCGGCAGCCGACAACACCTTGCGGGCGTACACGACCCCGCCCGAGTCCTGACCCGCGTGTCGACCCTCCAATCACGCGAGTCGACCCTCCAATCACGCGTGATGCCCCTTCAATCACGCGAGCTGCTTCCCGGACCACGGATGTGGCCCTCGGCGGACGTGATTGAAGGGTCGGCTCGCGTGATTGGGAGGTCGACTCGCGTGATTGAGGGGACGACACGGCTCAGCGGTCGGTGTACTTGACCGCCGTCAGGGTGATCACCGTGTCGGGCGTGACTTCGGTGCCGGGAGCCGGGTCCTGGCCCGTTTGGACCCAGTTGCGGTCGAGGACCAGCATCCGGCCTTGGCCGGTGCCGTCGACCTCGCGCAGGTTGTAGAGCCCGGCCCGCTGCATCGTGTCCTGGGCATCCTGGTGGTTCATCCCGGAGACGTCCGGGACCTTGATCAGCGCGGCGGAGGTCGTGGCCGGCGGCGTGGCCGTGGTTTCGGCGCGGGGTGTGGTCGGGGTGCCGGTCGCCGCGGGGCCGCCGCCCGGTCCGGCGCCGCAAGCGGCGAGCCCGATGCCGAGCACGAGGGCGGCGGCGAGGCGGATCGGGCGGTTCATGGTGGCTCCTCCGTCGGTGGACACCCCTTCAATCGATCCGCGGACCCGGCATGTTGCCCATCGATCGGGTGAAACAAACCCGGCCGGATAAGGTCGGGCGCATGGATCAGGGCAGCGAGCACACCGACCCGCGGGCGGCCCGGCGCGACCCCGTGGCGAACGTCGGCGGGTTCACCGACCTGGCGACCAGCCCGTTCCGGATCGACCGCGACCGGATCGCCGCGTCGCCCTTCTTCGCGCGGCTCGGCGGGGTGACGCAGGTGGTCAGCGCCGGCGGTGCGGGCCTGCTGCACAACCGGCTCACGCACAGCCTGAAGGTCGCGCAGGTCGCGCGCGCCATCGCCGAGCGGGTCGCCGGCGGGGACGACGCCGACATCGTCGCCAAGCTGGGCGGCTGCGACCCGGACGTCGCCGAAGCCGCCGCGCTCGCCCACGACCTCGGGCACCCGCCGTTCGGGCACCTCGGGGAGCAGACGCTCGACCGGATCGCCCGGCACCGCTTCGGCCTCGCCGACGGCTTCGAGGGCAACGCGCAGACGTTCCGCATCCTGACCACGACCGACGTGCGCGGGCCGTCGGCGATCGGGCTCGACCTCACCGCCGCCGTGCGGGCCGCGGTCCTCAAGTACCCGTGGCTGCGGCTGCACCACCCCGCGCCGCACCCGTCGGCGATGGCCGTGCCGCCGCGTGGCGCCGCCGAACCGGGGGAGGTGCCCGGCACCGGCGCGGCCAAGTTCTCCGCCTACGCCACCGAACTCGACGACTTCGAGCAGGCCCGCGCGGCGTTCGCCGGCCGCGTCGAAGGCTGGCAGCAGACGGTCGAAGCGTCCGTGATGGACACTGCCGACGACATCGCGTACGCCATCCACGACCTGCAGGACTTCCACCGCATCGGCGTGCTGCAGCACGCGCCGGTCGCGGCGGAGCTGGGGGAGTGGCTGGAGCACGCGCGCGAATTGGCCGCGCTGGACGACGAAACGCTGTACGCGGGCCTGCGCCGCCCCGGCCGTTCGCTGGAGCGCCTCCGCCGTCGCCTGAACGCCAAGGACGCGTGGATCGTCGACGACGACGCGTTCGCCGCCGCCGTCGCGCGGGTGCACGCGGAGCTGGTCGACGGCCTGCTCGCCGGGGAGTTCGACGGCTCGATCGAGGCCGAGCAGGCGACGGCCGCGTTCTCCGCGAACTGGACCGCCCGGCTGGTCGACGGCGTGTTCGTGCTCGCTTCGCCGTCCACCCGCAGCGGTCACGTCTCGCTGCGTCCCGCCCAGTGGCACGAGGTCCAGGTGCTCAAGTTCGTGCACCGGCGGTTCGTGCTGCTGCGCCCGGACCTCGCGCTGCACCAGCGCGGCCAGGCCGGGCTCGTCACAAGCTTGGTCGACGCGCTCGACGCGTGGCTGCTCGACCGCGACGAGGTGTCCCGCCTGCCGCGCCGGCTGCACGACCTCGTCGAGCTGGCCCGCGCCGAGTACACCGAGCTCGCGCGGTCGGCGCCGGAGCTGCTCGTCGGGGCGACGGGCGAGCCCGTGACGGGAGCGGACGCGGTGCGCGGCCTCGCCCGCGGGCGGGCGGTGGTGGACTTCGTGGCTTCGCTGACCGACAAGCAGGCAGTGACCCTTTTGGACGCGCTGTCGGGCCGCGCGGCCCAGCCCTGGTCGGACTCCTTTGTGCTATGAGGCTGTGCTCTGAGGCGCTTCGACGGTAACGGGTTTCACTGTGTGGGACGCCCGTTGCACGCGCGGTCCCGTTGTCCGGTCGGTGTCCGGTGACCGGTTCTCTGCTGCGCTGAACGGCCTACGTCTTCCGGCCTATTCGGGAAATTATCCGTCCTTTGTCACTCGAACGGCTGATGTTTACGGAGAACTAACGGTACTTAGCTGGTTCCAACCGGTGATCACCGGTGTAGGTCAGCGTGAGTCGGGGCACGCGCCTGGAGAATCGGAGGGCGCACGTGCGTCGTACCCGTTCCACGAGATCGAGATCCACTGTGCTCACAGCCGGGGCCGCGGCGCTGCTCGCCGCCCTCGGCCTGGTGTCCCCGCCCGCCGCGGGGGCCGCCACCGCGTCCGGACCGGACGCCTTCACCGAAACCGCGCAACAGCAGATCGCCGCCCTGCAGGCGGTCAAGGCGGGCCGCACCGCCACCGAGTCCAAAATAGACAGTAAGCTGCTGGTCGCCGAAAAGGGCGTGGGGAAGCAGCTGAACGCGCTCCAGTCCGGGGTGAGCGCCACCGGCACCGTCGTGGTCGACATCCGCGTGAGCAAGGTCTCGCCGGACCTCATCGCCGGGCTCACCAAGGCCGGGGCGGGCATCCGCGCGGTGTCCGACCGCTACGCCAGCGTCCGGGCCGAGATCCCGGTGGCCAAGGTCGGCGAGATCGCCGCGCGCGGCGACGTCAAACGCGTCGAGCAGGCCGACCAGGCGATGACAGCCCACGAGCTGGCCACTCCGGCGACGGCGCCGGCCAAGACCGAAACCAAGCAGCAGAAGGCCGACCGCATCGCCGGCGAGCTGCAGAAGGCCGTCAGTGCCAAGGCGCAGCGCAGTGCCGTCGCGGCCGCGCCGCTGGTCAGCGAAGGCGACCGCGCGCACAACGCCGACATCGCGCGCCAGCAGTTCGGCGTCACCGGTGTCGGGGTCAAGGCGTGCGCGCTGTCCGACGGCGTCGACTCCCTGGCGGCCTCGCAGGCCAAGGGCGAGCTCCCGCCGACCGTCGACGTCATCCCCGGCCAGGAGGGTGACGGCGACGAGGGCACCGCGATGCTCGAGATCATCCACGACCTCGCGCCCCGCGCCGCGCTCGGCTTCGCGTCGGCGTTCAACTCGGACGCCAGCTTCGCGGACAACATCCGCAAGCTGCGCTTCGAGTCGCACTGCGACGTCATCGTCGACGATGTCATCTACTTCAAGGAATCGCCGTTCCAGGACTGGATCATCGCCCAGGCCGTGAACGACGTGACCGCGGACGGCGCGCTGTACTTCTCGTCGGCGGGCAACGAGGGCAACGTCGCCAGCGGCACCGCCGGGCACTGGGAAGGCGACTTCGTCGACTCCGGCAAGTCGGTCGGCAAGTTCGCCGGCACCGCGCACAACTTCGCCGGCACGGCGGGCACCCAGATCTACGAGCCGATCTCGGACGCGTCCTCGGCCGGCGTCCCGGTGACGCTGCACTGGTCGGACCCGACCGGCGCGTCCGCGAACGACTACGACCTCTACCTGCTCAACTCCGCGGGTGCCGTGGTCAGCTTCAGCCAGAACGTCCAGGACGGCACGCAGGACCCGTTCGAGATCCTGCAGACGCCGGGCTTCGGCGGCACCGGGCTGCGCCTGGCCGTCGTGAAGTTCTCCGGCCAGAACCGCTACCTGTCGCTGTCCGCACTGCGCGGCCGGTTCTCCGACTCGGTGGACGGCCTCAAGGCGTACAACACGCCGGGCGTGACGGTCGGCCACTCGGCCGCCCGCGACGCCTTCAGCGTCGCGGCCGCCCCGGCGGCCAAGGCGTTCGGCCGGCCGCTCGAGCCGGGTGACCCGGCCAACCCGGCGGGCCCGTACCCGGGCTCGTTCAGCGGTGCCACCAAGGCCGAGCGGTTCACTTCGGACGGCCCGCGCCGCGTGTTCTACGAGGCCAACGGCACGCCGATCACCCCGGGCAACGTGTCGTCGACCGGCGGCGAGGTCCGGAACAAGCCGGAGATCACCGCCGCCGACGGCGTGCAGACCAGCGTGAGCGGGTTCAACCCGTTCTTCGGCACCTCGGCCGCCGCCCCGCACGCGGCCGCGATCGCCGCGCTCGTGCTGTCCGGCAACCCCGGCCTGCCGCCCGCGGAGGTGCGCGAAGCGCTGATCAACACCGCGGTCGACATCGAAAAGCCGGGTCCGGACAACTTCACCGGCGCCGGCGTCATCCTCGCGGACAAGGTGCTCGCCTACACCGGCGCCAGCCCGCAGCCGCTGGCGGTCGCCAAGCAGCCGACGGTCACCCCGGCCGACGGCGGTTCGGCGCTCGACCCGGGCGACACCGCCAAGGTGACGCTGCCGGTGACCAACGACGGCGACGGCACCGCGGTGTCCACCAGCGTCGTGCTCACCAGCTCGACCCCGGGAGTCACCGTGGCGCCGCGGGCCAAGTCCTACGGCACCATCAGCCCGGGACAGACCGGTGTCAACGACTTCACCATCACCGTCCCGGCGACCCAGCAGCTGGGTGTGCCGGTGGTGCTGAACGCCCGCGTCACCTTCGCGGGGGCGCATTCGCCGACGACGACGTCGTTCTTGCTCCCGGTCGGCACCCCGTCGCCGGTCACGCAGAACTTCGCCTACACCGGCGCGCCGGTGGCGATCCCGGACAACAGCCCGGTCGGGGCGTCGGTGACCATCCCGGTCAGCGGGGTCGGCCGCGCGTCCAAGGTGTCGTTCTCCGTGGACGGCACCACCTGCAGCACCGACCCCGCCTCGACCACCGTGGGTCTGGACCACACCTACGTCGGTGACCTGGTCGGCACGCTGACCGCGCCGTCCGGGGCGAAGGCCACGGTGTTCCAGCGCAACGGCGGCTCGGGCAAGAACCTGTGCCAGGTCGTCTTCGCCGACAACGCGGCGACCGCGTTCAGCACGGTGACCTCGGCCAACGCGCCGTTCACCGGCACCTGGCGGCCGACGCAGGCCCTGACCGGCAACCTGACCGGCGCGGCTGTCGACGGCACGTGGACGTTCGGCGTGGTGGACGCGGCCGGCGGCGACGTCGGCTCGATCCGCTCGGTCGCCCTGCACATCAACGGGTTCGCGCAGCCCCCGGCGGCCGGCGCGCCGTCGAACGTGCGGGGTTACACGAACAACGGGCCGGTGCACCCGCTGTAACGAACCATCACCAGTACGGGGCCGTCGCGATTTCGCGGCGGCCCCGTACCGTTTCCGGCCCCGTACCCTTCCCGGAATGAAGCCACGGGAGGTCGCGGGTGGCGGCCGCGCGGTCGAGGTACCGCCCGACCGGCTCGAGGGCTTCTTCGCCCGGTTCGCCGAGCGGCACGGCGGGATCGCGACGACCTCGGGAACTCCGGACGTGGTCCGGGTGACCGCCGTCGACGGCACCACCGCGACCGCCGCCGTCCCGTTCGGTGCCCTCGAAGAGCCGTCCGTCGAGGCTCTCGTCGCGCACGTCCTGCGGCCGCGCCGGGTCGCGTTGCTGCTGGTGCGGCTCGGCGGGCACAGCGTCGGCGTCGCCCGCGACGGCAAGGTCGAGATCTCCCGGACCGACCGGCACCTCGTGCACGGCCGGTCCGCGGCCGGTGGCTGGTCGCAGCAGCGCTTCGCCCGGCGTCGCGCCGGACAAGCGCGGCACGCGCTCCAAGCCGCTGCGCGGGACGCCTTCGAGGTGCTCGCGCCCCGGCTGTCCGAAGTGGACGCTGTGGTGCTCGGCGGTGACCGGCGTGCCCTCGACGAGCTGCGCGAAGACCGCCGGCTGGCCGCGCTGTTCGCCCGGGCGGAACCGCGTGTCCTGGAGATCGGCGAGCCGAGCCGGGCCGTCCTCGAAGAGGCGGCCGGGCGCGCGCGAAACGTCGAGATCACCCTGCGCGACGGGTGAGACCGCCCACGTCCGGGAAAACCCTTCGACACCGACCCGTACACTGGTCTCGTGGATATCCAGCTGGAGTGACGCCGCGGCTCGCGCCTGACGCTGTCTTTTGGCAGACACAGTCCTCCGTTCACCCCCGTCCACGGGAGTTTCCCTTGATCACGGCCACCGGCCTTGAGCTGCGCGCGGGTTCGCGCATCCTGCTCGACGGCGCCACCCTCCGCATCCAGCCCGGCGACCGCATCGGCCTCGTCGGCCGCAACGGCGCGGGCAAGACCACCTCGCTGAAGGTCCTCGCCGGCGAAGGCGAGCCGCACGCGGGTGACGTGCGTCGCACCGGCGCGCTCGGCTACCTGCCGCAGGACCCGCGCGAAGGCGACCTGTCGGTCACGGCGAAGGACCGCGTGCTCTCCGCGCGTGGTCTGGACAAGCTGATGCGCGACATGGAAAAGGCGCAGGCCTCCATGGCCGAGCTCGTCGACGACGCCGCGCGCGACAAGGCCATCGACCGCTACGCCCGGCTCGAAGAGCGCTTCGCCTCCCTGGGCGGGTACGCCGCGGAGAGCGAAGCGGCGCGGATCTGCTCCAACCTCGGCCTGGCCGACCGCGTCCTCGCCCAGACGCTGGGGACGCTGTCCGGTGGCCAGCGCCGCCGCGTCGAGCTGGCGCGGATCCTGTTCGCCGCGGCCGAAGCCGGTGCCGGCGGCAAGTCCGAGACGATCCTGCTGCTCGACGAGCCGACCAACCACCTCGACGCCGACTCCATCAACTGGCTGCGCGGCTTCCTCAAGCAGCACGACGGCGGCCTGGTCGTGATCAGCCACGACGTCGAGCTGCTGGCCGACGTGGTCAACAAGGTGTGGTTCCTCGACGCCACCCGCGGCGAGCTCGACCTGTACAACATGGGCTGGCAGCGCTACCTCGACGCGCGCGCCACCGACGAGAAGCGCCGCCGCCGCGAGCGCGCCAACGCCGAGAAGAAGGCGTCGGCGCTGCAGCAGCAGGCCGCGAAGCTCGGTGCGAAGGCGACGAAGGCCGTGGCGGCCAAGAACATGGCCCGCCGCGCCGAGCAGATGCTGTCGTCCCTCGAGGACACCCGGCACGCCGACAAGGTCGCCCGGATCAAGTTCCCCGAGCCCGCGCCCTGCGGCCGGACCCCGCTCACCGCCGAGGGACTCTCCAAGTCCTACGGCTCGCTGGAAATCTTCACCGGCGTCGACCTCGCGATCGACCGCGGTTCGAAGGTCGTCGTACTCGGCTTGAACGGCGCGGGAAAGACGACATTGCTCCGGCTCCTCGGGGGAATGGAAACCATGGACACCGGTTCCGTCGTTCCGGGTCACGGATTGCGTTTGGGCTATTACGCACAGGAACACGAAACTCTTGATCATGAAGCGTCGGTGTGGGAAAACATCCGACACCTCGCTCCGGACACCGGCGCGCAGGAGTTGCGGAACCTGCTCGGCTCGTTCCTCTTCACCGGCGAACAACTCGACCAGCCGGCCGGCACGCTTTCCGGCGGCGAGAAGACCCGGCTCGCGCTGGCCGGCCTGGTCTCCAGCGCTGCCAACGTGTTGCTGCTCGACGAACCGACCAACAACCTCGACCCGGCCAGCCGTGCGCAGGTCCTGGACGCCCTGCGCAGCTTCGCCGGCGCCGTCGTCCTGGTCACCCACGACCCGGGTGCCGTCGAGGCGCTGGAGCCGGAGCGGGTGATCCTGCTGCCCGACGGCACCGAGGACCATTGGTCGGCCGACTATCTGGAACTTGTCCAGCTTGCGTGACCCGTGCGTCCATTCGGGTGCAAGATCGCTCACCGCGAGGCACTGGAATGGCCCAATGTGATCGCAATTTCGGCTGTTTCACGTCTGTCGTCTGGCATTCCGGCGCTCAGTGTTCGATCATTGCCCCGGCAGGGGCCGTTATGTGGCCCAGAACACTCTCGGCGGGAAGGCGATCGACGTGGCTGATCTCAAGAAAGGCGCGCGGATCACCGGCAACACGCGCGACAAGCTGGCCGCTGACCTGAAGAAGAAATACGAGAAGGGCTCGAGCATCCGGGCCCTCGCGGAGTCCACGGGGCGGTCCTACGGCTTCGTCCACCGGGTGCTCTCGGAGTCCGGCGTCCAGCTGCGGGGGCGCGGCGGGGCCACCAGGGTCAAGAAGAAGTAGTCAGGCAGGAGAAGTCGCGGACTGCTGCGCGGGGGGCGCAGTGGGATCTTCGGCCACGCGGAACGCCAGGTGGGCCCCGAGCAGGATCAGCGGGTACACCAGGTAGCCGTACCGGGTGGCCGGGGTCAGCAGGATCAACGCGCCGAGTCCGACGGCGATGCGCAGCAGTGCGCCGGAGCCGTTCGCGGGGGGCCGGCGCACCAGCCAGACCACCATGGCCACGGCCGCGGCGCCGACCAGCGCGAACGCCGCCACCCGGCCGAACGCGCCGGTCTCGGCGATCAGGTGGCCCGGCAGCGGGCTGGCCGCGGGCGACCGCACGACGCCCATCCCGAGCGGGAACCGGAAGACGTGCTCGACGAACGCCGCCGGATCCACCAGGTACACCGGCAGGTGCACGGCGGCCGTCGTCGCCACCAGCGCCGTCGCGAACCGGGTCAGTGCCGTCCAGTCGAGACCTTTCTCGTGGCCAACCGAGCCCCGGCGTACCAGCACGAGCACCGCCAGGACGGCGGCCGCGGGCGCGACGATGAGCTTCGCGCTGATCACCAGCGCCAGCACCAGGCCCGACCAGGCGACCCGCCCGGTGGCCGCGAGCGCGCACGCCAGCACCAGCAGGCCGACGATCGCCAGGTCAGGGCCGGCCACGGCCCAGGTGAGCGCGGTGAGCGGGCAGGCCAGCGCGAGCTGCGCGGCGCCGACCGGCACCTTCGGCCACTTCAGCAGCTTGAGCGAACCCAGCACGCACGCGCAGGCGGCCAGGGCGAACATCCAGCGGGCGTCGGTGAGCGCGTCGGTCAGCGGGGTGCCGCCGAACAGCGCCCGCGGCAGGCCGAAGACCGCCATCACCGGGCCGTAAGGGGTGTAATCGTTCACCACGGGCGCCCGGCTCAGCGCGGTGACGTCGACGTACGGGGTTCCGTGGTGCAGCAGCAGGCCGGCGGACCGTTCGATCACCCAGACCTCGGGCTGCGCGGCCCACGAGAACGGCGTGATCAGCCAGTCCACTCCGGTAAGCCGGCGAATCACGAGAAGCGCCAGTGGAAGGATCATGGCCAACAGGGCGACCGCGGCGATTCCGCACCACCGTGAGCCGGGCACGCCACGCGGAGTCCGTCCCTTGCGGGCGGAGAGCAGCAGATACCCGCTGTGCGCCGCGCCGAGGCCGTACGCCACCGTCGCGAAGTTGCCCCAGACGCGGTAGCCGTAGAACTCGGAGACGAGCGCCGTCGGCAGCGCGAAAGCCAAGCAGGCCAGGTAGAAGCCCAGATCCCAGCGCAGGGGGGCGGCCTCTCCGGTGTGCGCCGGAGCGGTGAAGAGCCGGGCCGCGCGCCGCCATGCGGGCGCCTGGCCCACCTCCGTTCCCACGTCGCCAGGCTACCGAGGCGGCCGCCGCCCGGTTCAGCCGACGTCTCGCAGGCGGGGAAGCAGCTTCGCGGCCGCTTCGGAGGCCGCGACGACGTCATCGCGGCCGGCAGGCATCAGTACCAGCTCGGTGAACCCGGCTTCGACGTAGTTCTGCGCGAGCCGCAGGGCGCGGTCCGCATCGGACGGCAGCCGGAACTGCACGGCCCGGCGGAGGGTCGCCGGATCGCGGCCCGCTGCCGCGCAATGCGCGTCGAGGACGCGCGAAAGCCGTTGCAGCTCGGGGATTTCCGTCCCCGGCAGGGCCGCGTTGAGCCAGACGTCGGCATGTTCGGCGACGACGCGCAGACCGCGCTTTTCGCCGCTGCTGCCCAGCCACAGCGGGGGTTTCGGCTGTTGCACCGGCTTCGGGTCGCTGATCGCGCCGGTCAGGGTGTAGTGGCGGCCGTGGTGGCCGGTGACCGGCCGGGTCCACAGGAGACGGAGGATTTCGCAGGTCTCGGCGAGCCGTTCCACGCGTTCCGCCGCGGACGGCGCCGGCGTGCCCATCATCGCGTCCGTCAGCGGGTCGCCGCCCGCACCGAGCCCGACGTCGAGCCGGCCGCCGGAGAGGTGGTCGACGGTCGCGGCGATCTTCGCGAACGTGCCCGGGTGCCGGTTCGTGTTGCCGGAGACCAGGCAGCCGATCCGCACCCGCCGCGTCGCTTCGGCCATCGCGGCCAGCAGGCTCCAGCCGTCGAAGACGTCACCGGTGCGGTCGGGTCCCATCGGGGCGAGGTGGTCGAACACCCAGCAGCCGTCGAAGCCGGCGTCGTCGGCGATCGTCCAGATCTCGCGGAGCGCGCCGATGCCGATGTGCTGCTGGGGTGGTTTGAGTCCGACGGTGGTCACGGGGATCTCCTGATCGTCAGTTATAGGAATCATCAGTCAAGCTGACGATCAGCGTAGGTGTAGGGTCTGCGCATGTCCAGCGCGCCCCTCGCCGTCACCCAGCGGCTCGGCTACCTGCTCAAGCACGCCCAGCTGCGGCTCGCCGAGCTGGCCGAACCGCTGTACGCGCCCCTTGGCGTCACCGGGCGGCAGCTCGCACTGCTCACGCTCTTCGGCGAGGGGCCGGCGCAGTCGCAGCAGGACGGCGCGGCGCGCCTCGGCGTCGACCGGACGACGATGGTCGCCCTCGTCGACGAGCTGGAGGCCAAGGGCCTGGTCCGGCGCGAGGTCGCGCCGGGGGACCGGCGCAAGCGGCTCGTGATGCTGACTCCCGAGGGGGAGCGCCTCCGCGAGGCGGGAGCGGAAGTCACGCGGAAAGCCGAGGCGCTCCTGCTGGAACCGCTCTCGGCCGAGGACGCCGAGCGGCTGCGCGCGGCCCTGCACCAGGTCGTTCGCGCCGAGTGAACGGCATCGGGAAGCAAACGGGCAACGAGGGCGTTGTCCAGGTCATATCCGGCGAAAACCTCAGTCATGGTAGAGGTTTCTGACACTGGGGGTTTCCCGTGGACAACATGTGGGGGCTGTGGAGCTCGGCGATGCGCGCCGGCGACACACCCAAGGCACTCACCCGAGGCACGCTCAACCGCGTCGCGCGCTTCGCCCGGCCGCATTGGCGGCGCCTGCTGGCTTTCCTCGTCCTGACCGTCGTCTCGGCCGTCCTCGCCGTGTCGACGCCCGTGCTGGCGGGCAAGGTGGTCGACGCGATCGTCGGCGGCCGTGATCTTCCGCTGGTCGTCTGGCTCGCCGTGGTGATCGCCGCGCTGGCGATCGCCGACGCCGGGTTCGGGCTGATCGAGCGGTGGCAGTCCGCGCGCATCGGCGAGGGCATCATCTACGACCTGCGGCGCGCGGTGTTCGAGCACGTGCAACGCATGCCGATCGCGTTCTTCACGCGCACCCGCACCGGCGCGCTGGTCTCGCGGCTCAACAACGACGTCATCGGCGCGCAGCGGACGTTCACCGCGACGCTGTCCGGGCTCGTCACCAACGTCATCCAGCTGGCGCTGTCGCTGGCCGTCATGCTCACGCTGTCCTGGCAGGTCACGCTGCTCGCGCTGGTGCTGCTGCCGATCTTCGTCATCCCCGCGCGCCGGCTCGGCCGCCGGATGGCCGGGCTGCAGCGGGAAGCCGCGAACCTCAACGCCGGGATGACCACGCAGATGACCGAGCGGTTCTCCGCGCCGGGCGCGACGCTGGTGAAGCTCTTCGGCCGTCCGGTGCAGGAGGCCGACGACTTCGGGGTGCGCGCGGGGCGCGTGCGCGACATCGGCGTCCGGACCGCGATGCTGACCCGCTGGTTCATGACGAGCCTGACCCTGGTTTCGGCGCTGGCGCAGGCACTCGTCTACGGCCTCGGCGGCTACCTCGCGCTGACCGGCAAGCTCGCGCCGGGCACCGTCGTCGCGCTGGCGCTGCTGCTGACCCGGCTCTACGCGCCGCTGACCGCGCTGGCCAACGTCCGCGTCGACGTCATGACGGCTTTGGTGTCGTTCGAGCGGGTCTTCGAGGTGCTGGACCTCAAGCCGATGATCGAGGAGAAGCCGGCCGCTCGTTCTTTGGTGTCCTCGGGTGGCGTTTCGGTCGAGTTCTCCGACGTCCGGTTCGGGTACCCGGCGGCGGACAAGTACTCGCTTGCTTCGCTCGAGGACGTCGTCACGCTCGATCACCGCGGGGGCGAAGAGGTGCTGCACGGGATCTCGTTCCGCGCCGAACCGGGACAGATGGTGGCGCTGGTCGGGTCGTCAGGGGCGGGGAAGTCGACGATCGCGTCGCTGCTGCCGCGGCTCTACGACGTCGACTCCGGCTCGGTCCGGCTGTCCGATGTGGACGTCCGGGACCTGACTTTCGCTTCCCTGCGGGAAACCGTCGGCGTCGTGACCCAGGACGGGCACCTCTTCCACGAGACGATCCGCGCCAACCTGGCGTACGCCCGCCCGGACGTCACCGACGACGAGATCTGGGAAGCGCTGGACCGCGCGCGGCTCGGCGACCTGGTAAGGACGCTGCCGGACGGCCTCGACACGACGGTCGGGGAGCGCGGCTACCGCCTGTCCGGCGGCGAACGCCAGCGGCTGACCATCGCGCGGCTGCTGCTGGCCCAGCCCAAGGTCGTCATCCTCGACGAGGCGACCGCGCACCTGGACTCCGAGTCCGAGGCCGCGGTCGGCGAAGCCTTGACCCACGCTCTCGCGGGCCGTACGGCCCTGGTCATCGCGCACCGGTTGTCGACGGTACGCGCGGCCGACCAGATCCTGGTCCTGGAACACGGCGAGATCGTCGAACGCGGCACACACGACGAACTCCTGGCCCGGAACGGCCGCTACGCAACCCTCCACGCCACCCAGTTCGCCGACGAAGAACCCGCCGTGGCGTGATTGAAGGGTCATCACCCGTGATTGGAGAGTCGACTCTCGTGATTGAAGGGTCGACACGGTGTCAGCGCCGTGTCGACCCTCCAATCACGCGTGGCGACCTCTGAATCACGCGTGTCGACCTTCCAAGCACGTGTAGAGGGCGGTGACCAGGGCCATTTTGCGGGGGTCGTCGCGGATCAGGGGGCCGAGCTGGTTGAGCGTGTAGCCGAAGGCGATGCCGTTTTCCGGGTCCGCGCCGCCGGTGGAGCCGCCGAGGCCGTCGTGGCCGAAGGCCGCGGGGTTCGGGCCGAAGCCGCGGGCGTCGCTGCCGAGGTAGAAGCCCAGGCCCCACTCGTTCGGCAGGCCGAGGATCACGTCGGTCTCCTTGCCCTGGCTCTCCCGTGCGCGGGCCAGTGCCAGGGGAGACAGGAGTGAGCCGTCGGCGAGCGCGGTGTAGATCGTCGCGATCGCGCGGGCCGTGCCGTGGCCGTTCAACGCCGGCATGACCGCGCGGCGCCACGCCGGTTCGTTGGCGTCGTGGCCCTGGACGCGCGGGTTCATCAGCGCGGCCTGGGCGACCGGACCGGCGGCCGCGAACGCCGTGGCCAGCGCGTTCGCCATCTCCTCCGTCATGACCGGGTCGACCAGGGTCGCGCAGCGGTCGAGGTCGGCGTCGGAGGCAAGCCCGATCGAGAAATCCGCGCCGAGCGGCCCGGCGACCTGCTCGGCGAAGAACTCGCGGATGCCCTGCCCGGCGACCCGCCGCACGACTTCGCCGACGAGCCAGCCGTAGGTCAGCGCGTGGTAGCCACCCGCGGATCCCGGTTCGTACAACGGTTCCTGCGCCGCGAGCAACGACGTCATCAAGTCCCAGTCGTAGAGCTCCTCGACCTGCACCGGCCGGTCCAGGCCGATCCCGGGCAGGCCGGCGCGGTGCGAAAGCAGCCAGCGCACCGGGATTGCGGACTTCCCGGCCGCGGCGAACTCCGGCCAGTACTTCGCGACCGGCGCGTCGACGTCGAGTTCGCCCGCGTCGGCGAGCTTGTGCGCGCAGATCGCGGTCATGCCCTTGGTCGTCGACCAGACGTTGGCCAGGGTGCCGGCCTGCCACGGCCGGGCGCGGTCCGGACCGGACCAGCCGCCCCACAGGTCTGCCACGACTTCGCCGTGCCGGGTGGCGGTGAACGCCGCGCCCAGCTCACCGCGGCTGCGGAAGTTCTCCTCGAACGCTTCGCGAACCGGCTCGAACCCCGGCGCGCACTCGCCGTGCACCGTCGCCGTGGCACTGTCCATGGGACCTCCTCCGGGAGCGACCGGTCCACACCGACCAGTCGGTATGTTGACGCTAAAGCGGCTCGGGCACGTCCGTCAAGGCGTGCCCGGCCGGTGCTTTTTGACGAACTACCGGCGAAACTACCGCAGCTGCGGGACGATTTCGCCGTACTTGGCCAGCAGGGCCGCGTTGGCCTCGTCGCCGCCTGCCACGTTGGAGCTGCGCCACAGCGGTAGCTCGAGGCCTTCCGCGGTGCCGCGGTCGTAAACCTCCGCGAGCACCAGGTTCCACAGGAAGGCATTGACTACAGTGGACAGTGGCGCGGTGCGCGGGGCGTCCGGCGGGTAGCTCGCGTCGCCGGGGACGACCAGCGAGTCCAGCACCACCGTGCCCTGCTCGACCAGCGTGCTCGACGACCGCCGCGGCGCCGCCGCCACGGACGCCCGCGACGTCACCGCGATCACCGCCGAGCTCCGCTCGCGCGCGGCGATGCACAGCTCGACCGGGTACGGGTTCACCCCGGACGTCGAGAACACCACCAGCACGTCGTCCGGCCCCGGGGCGCGTTCGGCCAGCACTTCCGCGGCCAGGCCGCTGCGGCGCTCGGTCTTCGTGCTGTGCACCGCGCCGTGCAGCGGCAGCAGCTCCGGGTGGTAGAGCGGGTAGACGCAGGCCAGGCCACCCGCCCGGTAGAACGTCTCGGCGACCGCCGCCAGCGAGTGCCCGGCGCCCGCGGTGTAGACCAGCGCGTCCGCCCGGATCACCCCCAGCACCAGCTCCGCCGCCGCGCGTACTGCCTCGGCGTTGGCCTGCTCGACGTCCGCCAGCTGCTTGGCGACGCTGCCCGCGATGTCCGTGGCGCCCACCACACCCACCCTTCCTTCGGGAATAGGGCGCCGAATCTACCGTGCGGACCACCGGGCGCGGTGGAATAGCCGGGAGGCCGGGCAGGGTTGACCCGGAGGCGGGACAGGAGGACACGGGTGAGCGAGGCAGAACCGGCGGTGTCGGTGTGGCCGGCGCGCGGGCGGACCGAAGCGGTCGGGCTCGTGCTGCACGGCGGTGCGGAGCACGGCATCGGCAGCGTGCCGCCCTGGAAGCTGGCCTACCTCAGGATGGTCCCGATCGCGCGCGCCTTGCACCGGGCCGGCCGGAAGGACGGCGTCGAGGTGCGGCTGCTGCGCAACCGTCGCTACGGCTGGAACGGGCCGGCCGAAGACCCGATCGACGACGCCCGCTGGGCGCTCGAGCGCATCCACGCCGACCACCCCGGCCTGCCGGTGGTGCTGGTCGGTCACTCCATGGGGGCCCGGGTCGCCCTGCGCGTGGCCGACGACCCGGCCGTGCGCGGGGTCTGCGCGCTGGCGCCGTGGACGCCTCGGGGCGAGCCGGTCGAGGCCGTCGCCGGGCGGTCGGTGCTCATCGTGCACGGCACCCGCGACCGGATGACCAGCCCGGCGGAGTCGCACGCCTTCGCGCAGCGGGCCGAGGGCGTCGCCGCCCGCGTCGCCCGGTTCGAGATCGCCGGCGAAGGGCACGCGATGCTGCGCCGGTCGTCCGTCTGGACCCGGCTGACGATTGCTTTCACACTGGATCTGCTCGCCGGGAACGACGGCGGCGCCCTCCGCGGGGCGTGGGCCGCGGCCGGGCCCGAGCGGCTGCGGATACCCGTGTGAAACCGCCCCGAACAGGGCATTCGCGGAAACGCGCCCCGGGGGTGCGGCGCCTAGGATCGACCACCGGAGTACGTGGCCGGCCGGAGGGAGAACCGTGACCACTTCGAGCGTTGACCAGGCGCCGGCCGGCGGCGTCCCGGACGAGTCCCGCTGGCCGGGCCTGGCCGCCCCGCCGCACTCCCCCCTGCGCGCGCGGATCGCCGCCGCGCTGTTCCGCCGCGCGGTCCGCCCGCTGGAGCTGCGGGTGACGTTCCCCGACGGCACCGTGCTCGGCGCCGGCGGTCCCGGATCGCCCGAAATGCGCGTTCTGCGTCCCGAGGCGTTCTTCCACCGCCTCGGCGTCGACGCCAAGATCGGCTTCGGCGAGTCCTACATGGCCGGCGACTGGACGGCGTCCGACCTGGCCGAGGTGCTCACGCCGTTCGCCGGGCGGATGGCCACGCTGGTGCCTCCGGTGCTGCAGAAGTTCCGGCGGATCGCCGAACGCACCCAGCCGCCGTCGGAGGAGAACACCCTCCAGGGCGCGCGGGCCAACATCCACCGGCACTACGACCTGTCCAACGACCTGTTCGGTGCCTTCCTCGACGAGTCGATGATGTACTCCTCGGCGCTGTTCGGCCCCGGCGACGACCTCACCGAAGCCCAGCACCGCAAGATCGACAGCGTCCTCGACTACGCCGGGGTCCGCGAAGGCAGCGAAGTCCTGGAAATCGGCACCGGATGGGGTGAGCTCGCCATCCGCGCCGCCGCCCGCGGCGCCCGCGTGACGTCACTGACCATTTCGGAGGAGCAGCGCGCGCTGGCCACCGAACGGATCGCCGAGGCCGGGTTCTCCGACCGCGTCGAGGTGAAGCTGTGCGACTACCGTGAGTCGAGCGGCCAGTACGACGCCGTGGTCAGCGTCGAGATGATCGAGGCCGTCGGCGCGTCCTACTGGCCGGCGTTCTACGCCACGATCGGGCAGCGGCTGCGCCCGGGCGGCCGGTTCGGCCTGCAGGCCATCACCATGGACCACGACCGGATGCTGGCGGCGTCGCGCGCCTACACGTGGATCCACAAGTACATCTTCCCGGGCGGCATCATCCCGTCGGTGCGCTCGATCGAGGAAGGCGTCAAGGCGAACACCCGGCTGAAGCTGGCCGGCATGCGCGAGTTCGGCCAGGACTACGCGCGCACGCTACGGTGGTGGCGCGAACGGTTCCTGCACCGCTGGGCCGACATCGCCGGGTTCGGGTTCGACGACGTCTTCCGCCGGATGTGGGAGTTCTACCTGGCCTACTCCGAGGCCGGGTTCCGGTCCGGGTACCTCAAGGTCCACCAGTTCGGCTACGAGGCAACCAGCCGGTAACCGCAACCCGACCCCGATGCCGGACGTCCCTCTGTCGAGGACGTGCGGTTGACTGACGGCGACACTTTTGTCCGGATCGGGATTGGGTGATGGAGATGACGTACCGTGGCGACGACGGCGGGCGCCGCATGCCGCCCCGGCCTCCCGCGCGCCCCCGCGACCACCAGCGCGCGCAGATGATGCCGCTGCCGGGGCGCGGGCGCAGCCCGTACGACGAGCGCACCCGCCCGATGGGCGAGCCCGAACCGCAGCACGCCCCGCCCCCGCCGCCGCGGCAGGACCCGCCCCGCCGTCCGGCCGAGGACGACTACCCGCCGTCCCGGCCCCCACGCCGCCGGTGGCGCGCCGGCCGCGTGCTGGGTGTCCTGGCGCTGGCCTTCGTCGTGTTCCTCGCCGGGATCTGGGTCTACCTGGAGTTCTCGATCAAGCGCGTCGAGGCGCTCGCCGACTACTCCGGCCGCCCGGTCGCCGCGTCCGGCACCAACTGGCTGATCGTCGGCTCGGACAGCCGTGAGGGCCTGACGGCGGAGGACGAGGAACGGCTCGCCACCGGCGACGTCGCCGCGGCGGGCGGCGGGCAGCGCACCGACACGATCATGGTCGCGCACCTCCCGGACAACAGCACCAAGCCGACCCTGCTGTCCCTGCCGCGCGACTCGCAGGTCAAGATCCCCGGCCACGGCACCAACAAGATCAACGCGGCGTTCTCGCTCGGCGGGCCGGCCCTGCTCACGCAGACCGTCGAAGGCGCCACCGGGCTGCACATCGACCACTACGCGGAGATCGGCTTCGGCGGCTTCGCCAAGATCGTCGACGCGATCGGCGGGGTCGACATGTGCGTCGACAAGGACATGAGCGACACCTACACGAACATCTCCATCAAGGCGGGCTGCCAGTCGCTCGACGGCCGGTCGGCGCTGGGCTTCGTCCGGATGCGGCACAGCGACGCGACCCCGCGCTCGGACCTCGACCGCGTCGTCAACCAGCGCAAGTTCATCGGCGCGCTGGTCAGCCAGATCGCGAGCCCCGGCACGCTCCTCAACCCGTTCCACTTCTTCCCGCTGCTGTCCTCGGGACCGGACGCGCTGACCATGGATTCCGGCGACCACGTCCACAACCTCGCCGGGCTGGCGATCGCGATGCGCGGGATTTCTTCGGGCGGCGTGGTGACGACGACGGTTCCGGTCACGAGCGCGTCGGCGGAGAACTGGGACAAGAACAAGTCGAAGCAGCTGTTCGACGCGCTGAGGAACGACTCCCCGGTGCCGGACAGCGTCATCGTGAACTAATTCGCGCGCGCCGGGGTCTCGGCCGGAGCACCATGGGACGCATGGAGATTCCGGCCGAGACCTTCGCCCGCGACGAGTTCGAGCTGGCCCGCTGGCGGCCCGCCGACGCGCCGGAGCTCGTCGCGACGGTCACCGGGTCCCTCGAGCACATCGGTACCTGGCTGATCTGGGCAACCGGCGGCTACTCGGCCGCGGACGCCGCGGAGTTCTTCCGGCTCACCGGAAAGCGCTGGGAGAGCGGGGAAGCGTGGGAGTACGCGATCCGCGTCGCCGGCTCGATCGCGGGCGGCATCGGCGTGCTGGCCCGCGACGGCGGCGTCGAGATCGGCTACTGGCTCGCCGACGGTTTCACCGGCCGGGGCCTGATCACCCGGGCCGTCGAACTGCTGACGGCGGAGGCGTTCCGCCTCGGCGCCGGGTACGTCGAGATCAAGAACGACGAGCGGAACGTCCGAAGTGGAGCGGTGCCGGCGCGGCTCGGGTTCACGAAAGTGGCCGAGGCGCCGATGGAGCCGCCATGGGCGCCGTCGTGCGCCGGCACCTACCACGTCTGGCGGCTCACGCCACCTTGTTCCGCTCCCGCAGCACCTTGAGCGCCTGATCGGCGTGGACCGTGAAGTTCAGCTCGCTCTTGATCTTTTCGAGGACCTTCCGGTCCTCGCCGATCACGAACGTGACGCGCTTGGCGTGCAGGGGCACGAGTTTCCGCCACACCCCGAACTGCTTCGCGACCTCACCCTCCACATCGGACAGCAGCGGGTAGTCGAAGCCGTTCGCTTCGGAGAAGGCGCGCTGTTTCGTGATCGCGTCCGGGCTGATGCCGACGCGGTGCGCGCCGACCTCGGCGAACTCCGCCGCCAGGTCGCGGAAGTGGCAGCTCTCCGCGGTGCAGCCGCCGGTCATCGCGGCGGGGTAGAAGAACAGCACGACCGGACCGGTGGCCAGGAAGTCCGACAGCTTGCGGTCGACCCCCTGGTCGTCGGGCAGGGTGAAGTCGGGGGCGAGGTCTCCGGCGTCCATGGACGTCCCTTCTCGTCGGCGGCAGAACCCATCTTGCCGGGTCTTCGGAGCCGCCGTCGCACCGGCTTGGTCATCAGCCGCGCGGGTGGCGGTTGATCAGCTCGTCGACCTCGTCGCCGGTGGCCGAGTCGTTCACGAACGGGCCGCGGGCCGCCACCACGCCCAGCTGGCGCAGGCGGGCCGCCTGGTCGTGCGTGCGGACGCCTTCCGCCCCCACGCGGAGGTGCAGCTCGCGGGCTCGGGTGATCAGCTGCGTCAGGTGGCGGATCGCCGCTTCGGTCGGGGCGTCCGTGTCGAGCGCGTCGACCACCGGGCCCGACAAGATCACGTGGCGCACCGGGAGGCGGTGCTGCGGGATCAGCTCCAGGTCCGCCGAGCCGGAGATCGTCAGCACCAGCTGCGCCCCGAGGTCGGCCAGTACGGCGAGGGAGTCCAGGACCTCGCCGCGCGGGTCCAGCAGGGTGTCGCGGTCGGCGCACAGCCGCAGCGCCCTCGCCGGCAGCTGGTGCTTGTCCAGCTGCTCCTTCACCAGCAGCACCAGGTCCGGGTCGATGGCCAGCCGCGCCGGCAGCCGGACGCAGACGTCCGGGGCGGCGTCGCCCAGCTGCGATCGCCAGCGGGCGGTCGCCGCCAGCGACTCGGCGAGGAGCCAGCGGCCCAGCGGCACCGTCATCCCCGTGGTCTGGGCCAGCGGGTAGAACTCGTCGGCGCCGAGCTCGCCCTTCTCCGGGTGGTTCCACCGCAGCCCGGCGTTGACCGCGGCGAGCTCGTCGGGGTTGGCCAGCTTCACCGTCGGCTGGTAGACGAGCGAGAACTCGCCGTTCTCCAGCGCGCCGGCGATCACCGCGCCCAGCTGGTAGCGGCCCCGGTCGCGGGCGTCCAGCTCCGGGTCGAACAGCATCCACTGCGCCTTGCCGGCCTCCTTGGCCCGGTGCAGCGCGATCTCCGCCGCCCGCAGCAGTTCCGCGGCGCCGCCCTCGACGGCCGCGCGCACCACGATGCCCGCGCTCGCGCTGACGCCGATGCCGTGCCCGCCGAGGTAGATCGGCTCGTTGAGGTCCTCCAGCGCGCGTTCGACCAGCCCGACGACCTCGGTGGCCGCCAGCTCGCCCCGCAGCAGCACCGCGAAGCCGTCACCGGACAGCCGGGCGACGAACCCGTCGTGGTGGCCGGTGAACACCGCCGACAGCTTGTTCGCGACCCCGCGCAGCACCTGGTCGCCGACGCCGGCGCCGAGGCCGTCGTTGATCACCTTGAAGCCGTCGACGTCGAGGTAGATCAGCGCGATGTCGTCGCGGGCACCGGCGCCGAGCGCGGCTTCGAGCTTGGTGGTGAACGACGACGCGTTCGGCAGCCCGGTCAGCGGGTCGTGCACGTTCTGGTGCAGCAGCCGTTCCTGCAGCAGGTGCAGCTCGTTCGCGTCGGAGACCATCAGCACGGGGTAGACCGAGCCCGGCCGGTCGCCGGGCAGCCGGGCGAGGGTGACGTCGGTCCAGAGCTGCCCGTCCTCGGTGTGGTCGAGCAGCATCCGCTCCTGGTAGCGCTCGCGCCCCGAACGCACCTGCTCCAGGCCCGCCTTGAGCCGCGAGATGTCGTGGTCGGTCGAGCCGAGGTCGGTGATGTGCTTGCCCCGCAACCGCTCCGGTGAACAGCCGAGCAGCTGCCCCAGTGCCAGGTTGGCCTCGACGATGCCGCCGTCCGGGTCGGCCAGCGCGATCCCCATCGGCGACGCGGCGTACAGCGCGGTGAACCGCAGCAGCGCGCCGTCGTGCCTCGAGCCGGCTTGGCCGACCGCATCGTGCGCGACCTCCAGCAGGAGCGGTTCGAGCTCCTCCGGGGGAAGCGTTACTCCTTTGGTGTCGGCCAACGTCGCCGCCCACCGGCGCGCCACGTCCAGCAGTCCTGACGCGGCACCGGGCTCAGGCACACTCCACCTCTTCATGCACAGGTCAGGCCAGGTCGGACACGGTGTCGGGGATCATGAAGCCACACTAAGCACCCCTCCCCCATGACCGATGCCACGCCATCATGCGCGTAACGGGGTGTCTACCGGCTGAACGAGTGAACGAATCTCCACATGCGGTAACTTTTCGTCACCGGTTGTATGCCGGGGTGGACAGCGCCGGGGTCAGCGCGGGGTCAGGCGGACCGGAAGACCGTCCGCCGGCACCGGCAGCGAGACGTAGTCCCAGCGCGCGGTGTAACTCTCCGGAACCGACCAGCGGTAGGCCCGCAGCATTTCGTGCAAAAGCAACTTCACCTCGAGACTCCCGAAGTGCAGCCCGATGCACTTGTGCGCGCCGCCGCCGAAGGGCATCCACGCCATCCGGTGCGACTTGTCCTCGCGGCGCGGCTCGGCGAACCGCTCCGGGTCGAACGAGAAGGGGTTCGTCCAGCACTCCGGCGTGAAGTGGTTGACGGTGGGCGAGACGCCGACCAGGGTGCCCGCCGGGATGTAGTGGCCGAGCACTTCGGTGTCCTTGACGGTCTGGCGGGTCAGCGACGGCACCGGCGCCACCAGCCGCAGCGCCTCCTTCATCACGAGGTCGAGCGTTTCGAGCTTTTCGACGGCGTCGATGTCGAGGACGTCGTCGCCGAGGGCCAGGGACTCCTCGCGGGCGCGCTCCTGCCACTCCGGGTACTTGGCGAAGTAGTACGCCATGGCGCTGCTGGTGATGGTCGTCGTGTCGTGCGCGGCCATCATCAGGAAGATCATGTGGTTGACGATGTCGGCGTCGGAGAACCGGTCGCCCTCCTCGGTGGTGGCCTGGCACAGCGCGGCGAACAGGTCATCCCCGCTCGAACGCCGTTTCGCGGGCAGGGATTCGCCGAAGTAGCGCTCGAGGACCTTCCGGCCGTGCAGCCCGGCCGACCAGCGCCCACCCGGCACCGGGAAGCGCACGAAGGCGGTGCCGGCCCGCACGGAGCTGACGAACGCGCGGTTGATCCGGGCCGCCTCGCCGCCGCTGGGCATGCCCATGAACACGCGGGTCGCGACGTCGAGGGTCAGCTGCTTGAGCGCCCAGTACAGCCGGGGCCGCTCGCTGCCGCGCCAAGCGGCGACGCCTTCGCGCAGCGCGGGGCCCATCTCGCCGACGTAGCCGGCCAGCCTTGGCCGCGTGAAGGCCTCCTGCATGATCCGGCGGTGCAGGTGGTGCTCGCCGAAGTCCATCAGCATCAGGCCGCGTTCGAAGAACTTCTCGATGAAGAACTTCCAGCCCTCCTGCGAGAACGCCTTGTCCTTGTTGACGAGCGCGATCTGCGTGGCTTCGGGCCCGGACAGCGCGACGATCCGGCGGCCGAACCCGCCGGTCCACGACACCGGGCCGTAGAGCTCGTGGCGGCGGAGGCCGAACGCCGGGCCGAACCGCATCATCTCCAGCATGTGCCCGACCAGCGGCGGTCCTTCGTCGCCGAGCACGGGCTTGAGGCCGCTGCCCGCGGGCGGCGTCGCGAGCTCCTTGACGGGCCAGCGCGACCGCAGCCAGCGCTCGTCGACTTTGTGCGGCAGGGGGAGCGCGGTCAGCGGCGGCACGCGTTCGCGCAGTGCTTCGGCGGCCCGGCTCATGGTGCGCGGCAAAGGGACCATCTCCCCGTCGAGATCGGCTACCCCTCCACGATGCACCCTTGTTGACGCTCTGACAACACCTCGGCGGCCGTCCTTTCGGGTGGTCTGCGCCGGAACTCGCTCGGGGTGGCGCCGCGGACCCGTTTGAACGCCGCGCTGAAGCCGAACGGGTCGGCGTACCCCACGGCACGGGCCACCTCCGCGACGGTCGCGCCCGGCCGTTCGACCAGGAGGTCCGCGGCGAGCGCCATGCGGCGGCGGGTGAGGTAGGTCAGCGGCGGTTCGCCGACCAGTTCGGCGAATCGCTTGGCCAGCGTGGACCGCGACACGCCGACGCGGGCGGCCAGCGCCGCGACGGTCCAGGGCGCCGCGGGTTCGTCGTGCAACAGGCGCAGCGCGGGGCCGGCCACCGGGTCGCGCTGGGCCGTCCACCACGCCGGAGGCTCGCCACCGGGCCGGTCGAACCACTCGCGCAGCGTGCAGACGAGCATCCAGTCCAGCAGCCGGTCGAGCACGACCTGCTGTCCGGGCGTGTCGGCGGCGACCTCGGCGGCGAGGTGGTCCAGGACGGCGTCGCCGGTACCCCCGCCGCCGACGCGCAGCACGACGGGCAGAGCGTCCAGCAGCGGACGGCTGACCTCGCCGGCGGCCGGGTAGGCGCCGACGATCAGCGTCGTCGGACCCTCGCCGTCGTCGCGCCAGCCGCGCCGGTGCCGCGTCCCGCCCAGTTCGGGAGCGGCGCAGTACTCGCCGCACGCGACGGGTTCGGCGCCGGTGCCGAGCTCGTCGACGAAGGTGAACGTCCCCGGCCCGCGCACGACGATCGTCTCGTAGGCGCGCAGCGGCTCGGGCTCGCCGTGTTCGGGGACGATCCAGCCGCCGCCGGAGAGCACGGTGCACAGGGTCAGCGGTGCGCCGTCGACGAAGTGCAGGGAAAACGGCGGCGACAGGGCCGAACTGCCGAACAGCGAGCCGTGGGCCCGCACGCCGCGGAAGAGGTCATCCACGGTCCCGAGGTTAGACGAATGGACAGGGATTCCGGGGTTTCACCCATGGGATCGTCCGATTGCCTCGGGTTCACTGGACCTCATGAATCCCGATGACCTCGAGTTCCTTCGACGTCCCCTGCACGGCTTCTTGACCGTGTCCACCGGTGAGCCCCGCCCGGTCTGGTTCGAGGCGGCCGCCGACGGCACGATCCAGCTGTTCACCGAACCGGACGCGCTCAAAGTCCGCCGCGCCCGCCGCGACCCGCGGGCGTCGATCGTGGTCGCGGCGCCGGTGGGGGAGCGCGAGCGCTGGGTCTCGGTGTCCGGCCGGGTTTCGCTGGAACCCGACGGCGCCCACGACTTGGCCGCGCGCCTCGCCGCTCGGTACTGGGACCTCGACGACCCGGCCCGCGCTGCCGACCTGAAAGCGATTTTGGCGACGGACCAGGTGCGCCTGGTGATCCACCCGGAGACCGTGCGCCGCTACGCCTACTGACGTGAAGGCCACCTTGCGGAACTTCAAGTTCCGCAAGGTGGCCTTCACGAACAGCGGGTCAGTCCCAGTCGAGGGCGCCGCCCGACTGGTATTCGATGACGCGGGTCTCGAAGAAGTTCTTCTCCTTCTTCAGGTCCATCGCCTCGGACATCCACGGGAACGGGTTCTCGGTCTCGCCGAAGATCGGCTGGAGGCCGATCTGCTGCGCGCGCCGGTCGGTGATGAAGTGCATGTACTGCTCGCACAGCTGCGCCGACAGGCCGAGCATGCCGCGCGGCATGGTGTCACGCGCGTACTTGACCTCGAGCTCGCACGCCTCCTTCAGCATCCCGCGGACCTCGGCCTGGAACTCCTCGGTCCACAGGTGCGGGTTCTCGATCTTGATCTGGTTGATGCAGTCGATGCCGAAGTTCAGGTGGATCGACTCGTCGCGCAGGATGTACTGGTACTGCTCGGCGATGCCGACCATCTTGTTCCGGCGGCCCAGCGACAGGATCTGCGCGAAGCCGGTGTAGAACCACATGCCCTCGAAGATCACGTAGAACGCGACGAGGTCACGCAGGAACGCCTGGTCGGCCTCCGGCGTGCCGGTCTCGAACTCCGGGTTCTCCAGGTTCTGCGTGTACTTCAGCGCCCACGCGTCCTTCGCCGAGATCGACGGGACCTCGCGGTACATGTTGAACAGCTCGCCCTCGACCAGGCCGAGGCTCTCGCAGATGTACTGGAAGGTGTGCGTGTGCACGGCCTCCTCGAACGCCTGGCGCAGCAGGTACTGGCGGCACTCGGGGTTGGTGATCTGCCGGTACACCGCGAGCACGATGTTGTTGGCCACCAACGACTCCGCGGTCGCGAAGAAGCCGAGGTTGCGCTTGAGCATCTGCCGCTCGTCCTCGGTGAGGCCGTCCGGCGACTTCCACAGCGCGATGTCGGCCTGCATGGCGACCTCGGTCGGCATCCAGTGGTTGTTGCAGCCGGCCAGGTACTTCTCCCACGCCCACTTGTACTTCATGGGCAGCAGCTGGTTGACGTCGGCGCGCGCGTTGATCATGCGCTTGTCGTCGACGTCGATCCGGGCGGCGCCGACCTCGATCTCCCCGAGGCCGGTCGCGTCCGTCGTCTCCACGTTGGTCATCTGTGCGGGGTTCCTTTACTGGCAGGCTTCGCAGTCGGGGTCGTCGATGCGGCAGGCGGCGCCTTCGGTGGCGACGAAGTCGACGTCGGGCTCCGGCTTGGGCGAGGGAGCGGGCGCAGGCGTCGGCGTCGGCGCAGGGGCCGGGGTGGCCGCGGCGGGAGCCGCCGGGGCGGGGGTGGCCGAGACGGCGTTCAGCTTGCCGTCCGTGCCGCGCAGGGTGCTCTTCTCCACGTGCGTCGCGGACTGCGCCCGCAGGTAGTACGTGGTCTTGAGGCCCTTGTGCCACGCGTAGCGGTAGAGCTGGTCGAGCTTGCGGCCGCTCGGCGCGGCGATGTACAGGTTCAGCGACTGCGCCTGGTCGATCCACTTCTGGCGCACCGAACCGGCGTCGACGATCCACTTCGACTCGATCTCGAACGCCGTCGCGTACAGCGCCTTCAGGTCGTCCGGGACGCGGTCGATCTGGCCGAGGCTGCCGTCGAAGTACTTGAGGTCGCTGACCATGACCTCGTCCCACAGGCCGCGGGCCTTGAGGCTCTTGACCAGGTGCGGGTTGACGACGGTGAAGTCGCCGGACATGTTCGACTTGACGAACAGGTTCTGGAACAGCGGCTCGATCGACTGCCCGACGCCGGAAATGTTGGAGATCGTCGCGGTCGGCGCGATCGCCATCACGTTGGAGTTGCGCATCCCGACGGTCTTGACGCGCTCGCGCAGCGGCGCCCAGTCCAAAGTGGACGAGGTGTCGACGTCGAGGCCGTCACCCTGGCGGGCGTCGATGAGCAGCTGCAGCGAGTCGATCGGCAGGATGCCCTTGCTCCACAGCGAACCCTCGAACGACTGGTACTGCCCGCGCTCCTCGGCCAGATCGGTCGACGCCGAGATCGCGTAGTAGGAAAGGTGCTCCATGGAGACGTCGGCGAACTTCACGGCCTCTTCGGAGGCGAACGGGACGCCGATCTCGAACAGCGCGTCCTGGAAGCCCATGATGCCCAGGCCGACCGGGCGGTGACGCAGGTTGGAGCGGCGCGCCTCCGGGATCGTGTAGAAGTTGATGTCGATCACGTTGTCCAGCATGCGGACGGCGGTGCGGACGGTCTTCTCGAGGCGCTTGGTGTCCAAACCGGACGGTGTGACGTGCTTGAGCAGGTTCACCGAGCCGAGGTTGCAGACCGCGACCTCTTCGCTGTTGGTGTTCAGCGTGATCTCGGTGCACAGGTTGGACGAGTGCACGACGCCGACGTGCTGCTGCGGCGAGCGCAGGTTGCACGGGTCCTTGAACGTGATCCACGGGTGGCCGGTCTCGAACAGCATGGTCAGCATGCGGCGCCACAGGTCGACCGCGCGGACGCGCCGGAACACCTTGATCTCGCCGCGCTCGGCCATCGCCTCGTACTCGCGGTAGCGGGCGGAGAACTCGTTGCCGTAGAGGTCGTGCAGGTCCGGCGTCTCGTTCGGCGAGAACAACGTCCACTGCGCGTCGGCCTCGACGCGGCGGAGGAACTCGTCCGGCACCCAGTTCGCGGTGTTCATGTCGTGGGTGCGGCGCCGGTCGTCACCGGTGTTCTTGCGCAGGTCGAGGAACTCCTCGATGTCCACGTGCCACGTCTCGAGGTACGCGCAGGCCGCGCCCTTGCGCTTGCCGCCCTGGTTGACCGCGACGGCGGTGTCGTTGGCGATCTTGAGGAACGGCACGACGCCCTGCGACTGGCCGTTGGTGCCCTTGATGTGCGCGCCGAGGCCGCGGACCGGGGTCCAGTCGTTGCCGAGGCCGCCGGAGTACTTCGCCAGCAGCGCGTTGTTCTTGTACGCCTGGAAGATCGAGTCCAGGTCGTCGTCCACCGTGGTCAGGAAGCAGGACGACAGCTGCGGGCGCGTGGTGCCCGAGTTGAACAGCGTCGGGGTCGAGGCCATGAAGTGGAAGCTGGACAGCAGCTCGTAGAACTCGATCGCGCGGGCTTCGCGGTCGTCTTCGCGGATGGCCAGACCCATGGCGACGCGCATGAAGAACGCCTGCGGCAGCTCGAAGCGGGTGCCGTCGTGGTGCTGGAAGTACCGGTCGTAGAGCGTCTGGAGGCCGAGGAAGCCGAAGTCGAGGTCGCGCTCGGGGCGGATCGCGGCGGTGACCTTGTCCAGGTCGAAGCGCTGAAGCTCGGCGTCGACCAGCTCCAGCTCGATCGCGCGGCGCAGGTAGGCGCGGAAGTACGCGGGGTACTCGGCGGCCATCTCGTCCTGGCTGGCCAGGCGCGGGGTGCCGGCGAGGTAGCTCAGGGCCTCACCGCGGAGCTTGTCCAGCAGCAGCCGCGCGGAGACGTAGGAGTAGTTCGGCTCCTGCTCGACGAGCACGCGGGCGGCCATGATCTGGGCCAGGGCCAGCTCGTCGGCGCTGATGCCGTCGTAGAGGTTGCGCTTGGTCTCGGCCAGCACCGGCTCGGCCGTGACGTCGTCGAGGCCGGCGACGGCCTCGCCCACGACGTGGGACACGCGGGCCCAGTCGAGCGGGCGCAGGACGCCGTCGGTGCCCTTGACGTTCAGCGAGACCTCGGCCGCGGCCGGCTTGGCGGCCTCGCGGGCCTTCGCGCGCTCCTCGCGGTAGAGGACGTAGGCGCGGGCGACCTTGTGGTGCTCGCCGCGCATGAGGGCGAGCTCGACGATGTCCTGGATCTGCTCGATGTGCAGGGCGGTCTCGGGGCCGGCGTGGCGCAGCAGGGTGGTCTCCACCTGCTGGGTCAGCTCGGCGACGACGTGGTGCACGCGGGAGGACGCGGCGGCGTCGCCGCCCTCGACCGCGAGGAACGCTTTCGTCAGCGCGACCGAGATCTTGCCGGCGTCGAACGGCGACACGCTGCCGTCCCGCCGGATGACCCGGATCGCGGTGGGGGTGTCGGCAGCGGAGGGCCGCTGACCGGTTTCGACTGACATGCGTGTCTCCAAGTTTTCGGGCGCGTTGGATCGCCGCGCGGCCACCCAAGGCCGTGCGCTGCAGGTTCTTCAAAGCTGCCCGGCCGCCCTCTGCAGCGGTCTCCCCGTCGCTGGGGGCTGCCGGTTCTCAGAGACTACATGTTGGGGTCGAGATGCGCGCGGGACCCCAGATGGCGTGTCGCGAGTTCACTCTGGCGGGGTTGCGTGATCACCCAGAGGTGCTGCTCAAACGCCGAATTCCAGCTCCGCGCCGGGCAGCGTGAGGCTCACGAACGGGCGTCGGCTTGACAGGTAACCGAGCGGACCGCCGGCGTTGATCGTCCAGTCCGCCGCGGCGAGCCGGGGGCGGATCTTCGCACCGACCGGGGTGCGCACGGGCGCGCCGTCGCGGTCCTGGAGCACGTCGAACCGGGTGGGGAGCGTGAGCCGCGGGCCCGGTCTCGGGGTGAAGGCCGCGGTGGCTATCCAGTCGTCGCCGGTCGCCGCGGTGAAGGTCCGGCCGGTGAACCGGAGGTCGGCGAGATCCTTCGGGATCGCCCACAGCTCGCGGCCGCCGGCGAGGGAGACTTCGGAGTCGACCCAGATCTGCGTGATCGTGCACGTGGTGCGCTTCCCGCGGACCGGGACGGCGGCGAGCAGCTCGTGGTAGCTGAGCTGCCCGGGCTCGCGGTAGGCGATCCAGGCGGTGAACACGGTGGTGTGCCCGGCGACGGACAGGGCGGCCGGGTGCACGTCACGCGTGGGGACGCGCCAGAGCGAGAGGCAGGCGTCGGCGGTCAGGTGCCAGGGCGGCGGCGGGTACGACGTCATTTCTCCAGCCACGGGAGGTAGCCGGGCAGGTCCTTTTCGACGCGCATGCCGAAGGCGGGCGGCCGTTTCTGCAGGAACGACATGACCCCTTCGACGGCGTCGGGGCTCGTGCCGAGGCCGCCGATCAGCTTCGAGTCGAGTTCGTGGACCGGGAACGGCGACTCGGCGCTCGCCATCCGGTAGAGCAGCTGCCGGGTGACCGCGACGGACACCGGCGCGGTCGTCTCGACGATCTCCCGCGCGAGCTCGTACGCCGCGTCGAGGACGGTCCCAGTGCCGACAATCTGGTGCACCAAGCCTTTTTCGAGTGCTTCGAGCGCCCCGAAGACCCGTCCGCTGATCATCCAGTCGAGCGCGGTGCCCATCCCGACGAGCCGGGGGAGGAACCACGCGGAGGCGCCTTCGGGGTAGATACCGCGGCGGGTGAAGACGAACCCGAACCGGGAGTCCGCCGAGGCGAGCCGGTAGTCGCACGACAGCGTGATGGTGACGCCGCCACCGACGGCCGCGCCGTGCAGGGCCGCGATCACCGGCTTGTTCATCGTGAAGATCCGCTTCGAGCACCGGCCGGCGGGTTCCTGCCACGCCGCGTCCGGCCCGGTCGCGGGATCGAAGTCGAAGCCGCCTTGCGAAAGGTCCGCGCCGACGCAGAAGTCCTTGCCGGCGCCGGTCAGCACGACGACGCGGACGTCCTCGTCGCGGTCGGCGCGGTCCATCGCGGCGCCGAGCTCGTCGGCCATCCGGATCGTGTAGCCGTTGCGCGCCTCCGGGCGGTTGAGCGTCACGGTGGCAACCCGGTCCGCGACGGCGTAGGTGATCTCGGCGTAGTCGGCCATGCGACGAAACTATTGCAGGCCGGTGCTACTGGCAAGATGTCAATAGTGTGTCCGCAGCGTCCGGGACAAAACAATCAGGCGTGCTTGATTTTTCTCCCGCCCGGTGCGACGCTGGGAAGCCGGACGCAAGGAGGCGGCGCATGGCGGACCTCGGCGTGATCCTCGGGGATCTCGACGCGGAGACACGGACGATCGACGACGTGGTGGCGGACCTGCCCGCGTCCGGCTGGGCGCGGGAAACACCGGCCGCGGGGTGGACCATCGCGCACCAGATCGCGCACCTGGCCTGGACCGACCGCAAGGCCCTGATCGCCGCGGCGCACCCGGAAGACTGGCAGGCCGAGATCGAGGAGCTGCTCAAGGCGGGGGAGACCCACGTCGACGACGGCGCCGCGGCCGGAGCCCGGCGGCCGCCGCGGGAGATCCTCGAAGACTGGCGTTCCGGGCGTGCGGCGCTGGCCGAAGCACTCGCCGCGGTGCCTGACGGGCGGAAACTGCCCTGGTACGGCCCGCCGATGAGCGCCGCTTCGATGGCGACCGCGCGGATGATGGAGACCTGGGCCCACGGCCAGGACATCGTCGACACCCTCGGCCTGACCCGCGAGCCCACCGCGCGCCTGTGGCACATCGCCCGCTTCGGCGTCCGCACTCGCGACTTCGCCTACAAGGTCCACTCGCTCGCGCCGCCGGTCGAGGAGTTCCGCGTCGAGCTGACCGCGCCGGACGGCTCCACCTGGGCGTTCGGCTCCGAGGACGCCGAGCAGAAGCTCACCGGCAGCGCGCTGGACTTCTGCCTCGTCGTCACCCAGCGGCGGCACCCGGCCGACACCGATCTGGTTGCCCACGGCGCCGACGTCGAGGAGTGGCTCGGCATCGCGCAGGCCTTCGCCGGGCCGCCCGGGAGCGGCCGGAAGCCGGGGCAGTTCGCATGACCTATCGCGTCGGCAACGCGTCCGGGTTCTACGGCGACCGGTTCTCCGCGGTGCGCGAGATGCTCACCGGCGGGCCCCTCGACGTCCTGACCGGCGACTACCTGGCCGAGCTGACCATGCTCATCCTCGGCCGCGACCGGATGAAGGACCCTGCCCGCGGCTACGCCAAGACGTTCCTCCGGCAGATGGAGGAGAACCTCGGGCTGGCTCGGGAAAAGGGCGTCAAGATCGTCGCCAACGCGGGCGGCCTCAACCCGGCCGGGCTCGCCGATGCCTTGCGGGAGCTGGCGGCCAAGCTCGGCCTCGACGTCAAGATCGCGCACGTCGAGGGCGACGACCTGGTGGCGCGCGCCGGGGAGCTGAAGCTTCGCCCGGGTGCGGGTGTCCCGCAGGGACACAGCCCGTTGACCGCCAACGCTTATCTCGGTGCGTGGGGCATCGCCGAATGCCTGAACGCCGGTGCGGACGTCGTCGTCACCGGGCGGGTCACCGACGCCTCGGTGATCGTCGGCCCGGCCGCCGCGCACTACGGCTGGGCTCGTGACGACTTCGACGCCCTGGCCGGCGCGGTCGCCGCGGGGCACGTCATCGAGTGCGGTGCCCAGGCCACCGGCGGCAACTACGCCTTCTTCATCGAGCACACCCTCGGCGTTCCGGGCTTCCCGATCGCCGAGATCGAGGCCGACGGCTCCAGCGTCATCACCAAGCACCCGGGCACCGGCGGCGTGGTCACCGTCGGCACGGTCACCGCCCAGCTGCTGTACGAGATCACCGGCGCGCGGTACGCCGGGCCGGATGTGACGACCCGGTTCGACACGCTGTCGCTCTCCGAAGACGGTCCGGACCGCGTCCGCATCTCCGGCGTGCGCGGCGAAGCCCCGCCGCCGACGCTGAAGGTCGCCCTGAACACCCTCGGCGGGTTTCGCAACGAGACGACGTTCGTCCTCACCGGACTCGACATCGAGGCGAAAGCCGCGCTGGTGCGCCAACAACTCGAGGCGTCCATGAAGGACCGGACGCCCGCCGACGTCCGCTGGACCCTCGCCCGCACCGACCACCCGGACGCCGGAACCGAGCAGACCGCGAGTGCACTGCTGCACGTCGCCGTCAAAGACGCCGACCCCAAAGTCGCGGGCCGCGCGTTCACCGGCGCGGCCGTCGAACTCGCGCTGGCGAGCTACCCCGGCTTCCACGTCACCGCGCCGCCGTCGGACGCCTCGCCATACGGTGTCTACACCGCGGCCTATGTGGATGCCGGACAGGTCCCGCACGTCGCCGTGCTGCCCGACGGCATGCGTGTCGACATAGCGCCCTCGTTGTCCACTCGGGAGTTGTCCGAAGTGGACGAGCCCGCGTTGCTCGAGCCGCTCGACCACGGTCCGGTGCGGCGGGTACCCCTCGGCACGGTCGCCGGGGCCCGCAGCGGCGACAAGGGCGGTAACGCCAACCTCGGCGTCTGGGTTCGCTCCGAAGAGGCCTGGCGGTGGCTCGTGCACCGGCTGACCGTCGCCGAGTTCAAGCTGCTACTGCCCGAAACCGCGGACCTGCCGGTGACCCGGTACCTGCTGCCGAACCTGTGGGCGATGAACTTCGTCGTCGAAGGCATCCTCGGCGAGGGCGTCGCGTCGCAGGCGCGGTTCGACCCGCAGGCCAAGGCCCTGGGCGAATGGCTGCGGTCGCGGGAGATCGACGTCCCGGAGGTTCTCCTGTGACCGACCCCTTCCGCACGTCCGAGCGAACCGAGCTGCGCGAGACCGTGCGGAAGTTCGTCGAGCGGGAGGTCCTGCCGCACCTCGACGACTGGGAGCGCGCCGGAGAGCTGCCCCGGGACCTGCACCGCAAGGCCGGGGAACTGGGCCTGCTCGGCGTCGCCTTCCCCGAGGAGATCGGCGGCGGAGACGGCAACTACCTGGATGCTTTGGTCGTCGCCGAGGAGATGCACTACGCGGGCGGCTCCGGCGGGCTCTTCGCGTCGCTGTTCACCTGCGGCATCGCCGTCCCGCACATCGCCGAAGCGGGTGACCCGGTGCAGATCGAGCGCTGGGTGCGGCCGACGCTGGCCGGTGACAAGATCGGCTCTCTGGCCGTGACCGAGCCGGACGGCGGCTCGGACGTCGCCGGGATCCGGACCACCGCGGTCCGCGAGGGCGACGAGTACGTCGTCAACGGCGCCAAGACGTTCATCACCTCGGGCTGCCGCGCGGACTTCGTCACGACGGTGGTGCGCACCGGCGGCGACGGCGCGCACGGGCTGTCGTTGCTCGTCGTCGAGCGCGGGACGCCGGGCTTCACCGTGTCCCGCAAGCTGGAGAAGATGGGCTGGCTCTGCTCCGACACGGCCGAACTGTCCTACGTGGACGTCCGGGTGCCGGTGGAACACCTCGTGGGCGCCGAGAACAGCGGCTTCGCGCAGGTGGCCACCCAGTTCGTCACCGAACGGCTTTCGCTGGCCGTGCAGGCCTACGCGCACGCGCAGCGGGCCCTGGACCTGACGCTGGACTGGTGCCGGCTGCGCGAGACGTTCGGCCGCCCGCTCATCTCGCGCCAGGTCGTCCAGCACAAGCTGACGGAGATGGCGCGGCGCGTGGACGTGGCCCGCACCTACACCCGGCACGCCGCGATCCGGCACGTGTCCGGCGAAGAGGTCATCGCCGAAGCCTGTTTCGCCAAGAACACCGCCGTCGAGGCCGCCGAGTGGGTGGTCAACGAGGCCGTCCAGCTGCACGGCGGGCTCGGCTACATGCGCGAGTCCGAAGTGGAACGCCACTACCGCGACGTCCGGATCCTCGGCATCGGCGGCGGCACCACCGAGATCCTCACCGGCCTGGCCGCGAAGCGATTGGGATACACCTCGTGACTGCTCTGAGGTCCACAGTGGACACGCGGGCCGCCGAATTCGGCGCGAACCGCGAAGCGATGCTGGAGAAGCTCGCCGAGATCGACGCCGAGCACGCCAAGGCCGTCGCCGGCGGTGGTGAGAAGTACGTCGAGCGGCACCGCAAGCGCGGCAAGCTCCTCGCACGGGAACGGATCGAGCTGCTGCTCGACGAGGACTCGCCGTTCCTGGAGCTGTCGCCGTTGGCGGCCTGGGGCACCGACTACCGCGTCGGGGCGAGCCTGGTGACCGGGATCGGTGTCGTCGAAGGCGTCGAGTGCCTGATCTCGGCCAGCGACCCGACCGTCAAGGGCGGCGCGAGCAACCCGTGGACGACCAAGAAGAGCTTCCGGGCTGCGGACATCGCCGCGCAGAACCGGCTGCCGTCAATCAACCTCGTCGAATCCGGCGGCGCGGACCTGCCGACGCAGAAGGAGATCTTCATCCCGGGCGGCCGGATCTTCCGCGACATCACGCGGGCGTCTGCCGCGGGCTGCCCGACGATCGCCCTGGTCTTCGGCAACTCGACCGCCGGTGGCGCGTACCTGCCGGGCATGTCGGACTACGTCGTGATGGTGAAGGAACGCGCGAAGGTGTTCCTCGGCGGGCCGCCGCTGGTCAAGATGGCCACCGGCGAGGAGTCGGACGACGAGTCGCTCGGCGGCGCCGAGATGCACGCGCGCACCTCGGGCCTGGCCGACTACCTGGCCGCCGACGAGCAGGACGCGATCCGGCTGGGCCGCACCATCGTCAAGCGGCTGAACTGGACCAAACAGGGGCCGTCACCGAAGCCGGACTACGACGAACCGCGGTACGACGCCGAGGACCTGCTCGGCATCGTCCCGACCGATCTGAAGGTGCCCTTCGACCCGCGTGAGGTCATCGCCCGCGTCGTCGACGGCTCCGACTTCGACGAGTTCAAGCCGCTCTACGGCTCGTCGCTGGTCACCGGCTGGGCGAGCATCCACGGCTACCCGGTCGGCGTGCTGGCCAACGCCCAGGGCGTGCTGTTCGGCGAGGAGTCGCAGAAGGCCGCGCAGTTCATCCAGCTGGCCAACCAGATCCACACGCCGCTCGTCTTCCTGCACAACACGACCGGCTACATGGTCGGCAAGGAGTACGAGCAGAGCGGCATCATCAAGCACGGCGCGATGATGATCAACGCCGTCTCGAACTCGAAGGTGCCGCACCTGTCCGTCCTGATGGGAGCGTCCTACGGCGCCGGGCACTACGGGATGTGCGGCCGCGCCTTCGATCCGCGGTTCCTGTTCGCCTGGCCCAGCGCGAAGTCCGCGGTGATGGGCCCGGCGCAGCTGGCCGGCGTGCTGTCCATCGTGGCCCGCGCGGCGGCCGAGAGCCGTGGCCAGGAGTACAACGAGGAGCACGACAAGGCCATGCGGGCCATGGTGGAGGGCCAGATCGAGGCCGAGTCGATGCCGATGTTCCTCTCCGGCATGCTTTACGACGACGGCATCATCGACCCGCGCGACACGCGAACCGTGCTCGGGCTGAGCCTGTCCGCGATCCACAATGGACCAGTGAAGGGCGCCGATGGCTTCGGCGTCTTCCGGATGTGAGGGCGCTGTGATCCAGAACCTGCTGGTCGCCAACCGCGGCGAGATCGCCCGCCGCGTCTTCCGGACCTGCCGCGATGCCGGGATCGGCACGGTCGCGGTGTTCTCCGACGCCGATGCCGCCGCCCCGCACGTGCTCGAAGCCGACGCGGCCGTCCGCCTGCCGGGCAATGCACCGTCCGAGACGTACCTGCGGGCCGAACTGCTGGTCAAGGCCGCGGCCGAAACCGGCGCGGACGCCGTCCACCCCGGCTACGGCTTCCTGTCCGAGAACGCCGCGTTCGCGCGGGCCGTCCTCCACGCCGGGCTCACCTGGGTCGGGCCGCCGCCGGCGGCCATCGAGACGATGGGCTCCAAAGTGGAGTCCAAGCGGCTGATGGCCGCGGCCGGGGTGCCCGTGCTGTCCGAACTGGACCCGGCTTCGGTGACCTCGGAAGACTTGCCGTTGCTGGTCAAGGCGTCCGCCGGCGGTGGCGGGCGCGGGATGCGCGTGGTCCGCTCGCTCGACGAGCTGGCGGAGGCGGTGGAAGGCGCCAGTGCCGAGGCCGGGTCCGCGTTCGGCGACCCGACCGTCTTCTGCGAGCGCTACCTGGAGACCGGACGTCACATCGAGGTCCAGGTGCTCGCCGATCGGCACGGCACGGTGTGGGCGGTGGGGGAGCGGGAGTGCTCGATCCAGCGCCGCCACCAGAAGGTCGTCGAAGAAGCGCCGTCGCCGTTCGTCGAGGCGGCCATGCGCGAGGAGCTGTTCGAAGCCGCGCGCAAGGCCGCCAAGGCGATCGACTACGTCGGCGCGGGCACGGTCGAGTTCCTCGCCGGGCCCGACGGCCGGTTCTACTTCCTGGAGATGAACACCCGGCTGCAGGTCGAGCACCCGGTCACCGAGAACGTCACCGGGCTCGACCTGGTCGCCCTGCAGCTGCGCATCGCCGAGGGCGCGCGCCTCCCCGCCGACCCGCCGCCCACGGCGGGCCACTCCATCGAGGTCCGGCTCTACGCCGAAGACCCGGCGGCCGGGTGGCAGCCGCAGAGCGGCACGCTGCACACGTTCGAAGTGCCCGATGTGGACCGTTCGTTCACGCACGGCCCTGGCCTGCGGCTCGACTCCGGTTTCGAGACGGGGTCCGTGGTGGGCGTCCACTACGACCCGATGCTCGCCAAGGTGATCACCTGGGCCCCGACCCGTGCCGAAGCCGCGCGGCGGCTCGCCAAAGCGCTGGCCGGCGCGAAGATCCACGGCATCGTCACGAACCGTGATCTGCTGGTGAACGTCCTTCGCCACGAAGCTTTCCTGGCCGGGGAGACGGACACCGCGTTCTTCGACCGGCACGGCCTGGACACCCTGGCCGCGCCACTGGCCACTGTGGACACCGAACGCCTCTCCGCGCTCGTGGCGGCCTTGGCGGACGCGGCGGGCAACCGGGCGTCGGCGACCACTCAGAGCAGGCTGCCCAGCGGCTGGCGCAACGTCCGCTCGGCCGGGCAGCGCAAGGTCTTCACAGTTGCCGACCGTGAGTACGAGATCGTTTACTCGCTCACGCGCGACGGCCTGAAAGCGGAAGGGTTCGACGCCGAGCTGGTCAGCGTGGAGCCGGGGCGGGTTGTGCTCGATGTGAACGGGGTGCGGCGCAAGTTCGAAGTCGCCCGCCACGACGAGGTGTCCTACGTGGACTCCGCGCTGGGGTCGGTGGCACTGAAGGCCGAGCCGCGGTTCGCCGACCCGGACGCCGCGCTGGCCGCCGGGTCGCTGGTCGCGCCGATGCCGGGCACGGTCGTGCGGCTCGCCGTCCAGGCCGGGGACCCCGTCAAAGCGGGCGACCCGCTGCTGTGGCTCGAGGCGATGAAGATGGAGCACCGGATCGTCGCCCCCGCCGACGGCGTGGTGGCGGAACTGCCGGTGACGGTGGGGCAGCAGGTCGAAGTGGGCACAATTCTCGCCGTCGTCGGAGACGCGCAATCGGACACTGTGGTGGGAGACGAAGCATGAACGCGATGAACTTCATCGAGCCGGAGGAGCGGATCGCGCTCCGGAAGGCCGTCGCCGAACTGGGCGCGAAGTACGGCCACGAGTACTACGCCCGCAAGGCCCGTGCGGACGAGAAGACCCACGAACTCTGGGACGAGGCCGGCCGGCTGGGCTACCTCGGCGTCAACATCCCCGAGGAGTACGGCGGCGGGGGCGCGGGCATCGCCGACCTGGCGGCGGTGCTCGAAGAGCTGGCCGCCGCGGGCACGCCGCTGCTGCTGATGGTCGTCTCGCCGGCGATCTGTGGCACGGTGATCTCGCGGTTCGGCACGGAGGAGCAGAAGAAGCAGTGGCTGCCCGGCATCGCCGACGGCAGCAGGCGGATGGTCTTCGCGATCACCGAGCCGGACGCCGGGTCGAACTCGCACCGGATCACGACGACCGCGCGCCGGGACGCCGGCGGCTGGGTCCTCAATGGACGCAAGGTGTACATATCGGGCGTCGACGAGGCTGACGCCGTGCTCGTCGTCGGTCGTACCGAGGACGCGAAGACCGGCAAGCTCAAGCCCGCGCTGTTCATCCTGCCGACGGGCACCCCCGGCTTCGAGTACACCAAGATCCCGATGGACGTCGTCGCGCCGGAGAACCAGTTCTCGCTGTTCCTCGACGACGTCCACCTGCCCGCCGAAGCGCTGGTGGGCGAGGAGGACGCGGCGATCGCGCAGCTGTTCGCCGGCCTCAACCCGGAACGCGTCATGGGCGCGTCGTTCTCGCTCGGCATCGCCCGGTACGCGCTGGCCAAGGCCGTCGGCTACGCCAACGAGCGGCAGGTCTGGGGTGTCCCGATCGGCACGCACCAGGGTCTCGCCCACCCGCTCGCCGAGATCAAGATCGAGCTGGAGCTGGCGAAGCTGATGACGCAGAAGGCGGCGTCGCTCTACGACGCCGGCGACGACTTCGCCGCGGGGGAGTCGGCCAACATGGCCAAGTACGCGGCCGCGGAGGTCGCGATCCGCGCGACCGACCAGGCTGTGCAGACCCACGGCGGCAACGGCCTGGCCACGGAGTACGGCCTCGGGACCTTGGTGACGGCGGTGCGGCTCGGCCGGATCGCCCCGGTCAGCCGCGAGATGGTGCTCAACTTCGTCGGCCAGCACAGTCTCGGCCTGCCCAAGTCCTATTAGGATGCTCGCTGTGTCCACTTTGGAGCTGGCTTGACCGGCGTCCGCGAACCCCAGCAGGAACGCAGCCGCACGACGCGGCGGCGGCTGATCGAAGCCGCGCTCGACAGTTTCGGCGAGCGCGGCTGGCACGGCGTCACGGTGGCCGGGATCGCCGAGCGAGCGGGCGTCTCGCGCGGCGCGGCGCAGCACCACTTCCCGGCCCGGGAGGACCTCGTGGTCGCGGCGGTCGACCTGCTCGGGGAGGCCCAGATCGAGGAGCTGCGGGCCCAGGCCGCCGACCTGCCGAGCGGAGCGTCCCGCATCGAGCGCGTCGTGGAGATGGTGCTGAACCTCTACACGGGACCGCTGTTCCGGGCGGCCCTGCAGCTGTGGGCGTTCGCGGCGACCGACGACGCGCTGCGGGACGTGCTGGTGCCCCTGGAAGCCCGGGTCGGGCGGGAGGCCCACCGGGTGACGGTGGAGCTGCTCGGCGTCGACGAGTCCCGGCCGGGGGTGCGCGAGCTGGTCCAGGCGACTCTCGACCTGGGCCGCGGCCTGGGCCTGGCGAACCTCCTGACGGACGACACCCGGAGGCGGCGGCAGATCGTGCGGGAGTGGGCGCGGACGCTGGAGCTGCGGCTGGCCGGCTAGCGTCGCGCGTCCGAGGTTCGTTGACAGTGCAGCGGCGAGGTCGAACGTCCTGAATGACTCATTCAGGTCTTCGGAGGTCCTGAATGAGTCATTCAAGACCTTGGTCCGGACCGCATCGGCAGGGCATCGACCACGACACACCCGCGGACCCCACAGTAGCGGCGCCGGAGACCCCGCCGCGCCGCAGAACGCTGCCTTCCGCGACGGAACCTCCACCGGGTCCGAAACGTCATAGTGCCGTAAGTAACACAATCGGCCCAACGGGCGAATGACTATCAGTAGTGATTTTGCAGAGGAAGGCAGTCCGGTGTCCGGTTCAGGAGTCGAGCTCACCCACCGCGCGATGGCGATGCTGAGGGCGGTGGCCGCGGGTCGTGCGCAGATGTCGTGCAGCTGCGAGCCCGACCTCTTCATCGACGGATTCGCCTGCTGCGATCAGATGACCGCGCACGACCTCGCCCGGGGCGGCTACCTGCGGCCCGCCGCCGAAAACGCCACCGGGCGCGTCACCGCCGAACTGACCGAGGCCGGCCGGGCCGCCCTCGCCGTCAGCGCCGCCGCCTGAGGCGCGTTACCCAGCGTCATCCGGTGCCGCGGCCCTCGCTCGCTCGTTCGAGCGCGAAAGTAGTCCCGCGCGAGCCCCTGAGCTGGCAGTCTTGTCCCCATGGCGGAGCACCCACCACCGGTTGACGACGAGGCGACGGTCTTCCTCAGCGAGCTGCGCGGCCCGCATTGGCCGACTCGCGACCTCGACGTCTCCCGGCGGCCGTACGACGAGATCGCCACCCAGATCGTCGCGCGGCCGCCCGCCTCGCCGGTCAGCGCCGGCCGCGGTGAGGGCGCCGGTTCGTCGCTGGCCCGCTCCAGCGGCCGGATGGCGGTCGCCTCGGCCGTCAGCCGGGTCACCGGCTTCGTGGCGAAGCTGCTGCTGGCCGCGGTGGTCGGGACCAAGGTCGTCAACGACTCCTTCACCGTCGCGAACACGCTGCCCAACATCGTGTTCGAACTGCTCTTCGGCGGCGTCCTCGCCAGCGTGGTGGTGCCGCTGCTGGTCCGCTCCCAGGACGACCCGGACGGCGGCCGCGCCTACACGCAGCGGCTCATCACGATGGGGCTCGTGCTGCTCGTGGTCGGCACGGCCGTCGCGGTGGCGATCGCCCCGGTGTTCACCGCGCTCTACGTCGACAAATCGTCTCCGACGGCCAACCCCGGGCTGACCACGGCGCTGGCCTACCTGCTGCTGCCGCAGATCCTGTTCTACGGCCTGTTCGCGCTGCTTTCGGCCATCCTCAACGCCCAGAACGTCTTCGGCCCGCCGGCCTGGGCGCCGGTGCTCAACAACGTCGTCGTCACCGGCACGCTGGTCGTGTTCGCGGTCGTGCCGGGCGAGCTGACCCTCGACCCGGCCCGGATGAGCGACCCGAAACTGCTCGTGCTCGGCCTCGGCACCACGCTCGGCATCGTCGCGCAGGCGCTCGTGCTGATCCCGGCGTTGCTGCGCACGGGGTTCCGGTTCCGCTGGCGCTGGGGCTTCGACCCGCGGATCAAGGAGTTCGGCGGGCTCGCCGCGTGGATCCTCGGCTACGTCGTGGTCAGCCACGTCGGGTTCGTCATCACCACCCGCGTGCTGACCGGCGGCACCAGCGGCGGCGTCACGGCCTACAGCTACGCGTCCCTGCTCTTCCAGCTGCCGTACGGCATCCTCGGCGTCTCGCTGCTGACCGCGCTGATGCCGCGGATGAGCCGCGCCGCCGCGGACGGCGACACGGTGTCGCTCGTCGGCGACCTCTCGCTCGCCTCCCGCATGTCGACGGTGCTCTTCGTACCCATCTCGGCGGTGCTGGCCGTGGTCGGCACGCCGATCGGCATCGCGATCTTCACCTGGGGCCGCGGCACCCTGGACGACGCCGAGCGGCTCGGCCAGACCCTGGCCGTCTCCGCCGTCGGGCTGCTGCCCTTCGCGCTGGTCATGCTGCAGCTGCGGGTGTTCTACGCGATGAAGGACGCCCGCACGCCCACGCTGATCATGGTCGTGATGACCGCGGTGAAGATCCCGCTGCTGCTGCTCTGCCGCGGGCTGCTCGACGGCGAGCACGTCGTCTACGGCGTGATGCTCGTGAACGGCGCCGGGTTCGTGGTCGGCGCCGTGCTCGGCCAGGTCTGGCTGTGGGTGCGGCTCGGGCACCTGCGCAGCAAGCGGTCCCTGCGGGTCGGCCTGATCACCCTGTCGGTGAGCGCGCTCGGCGTGGCGGCCGCCGTGCTCGCCGGCTACGCCGTGCCCGCGTCGCTCGGCGCGATCCCCGCAGCCTGGGTGAAACTGCCGGTCCAGGGGCTGCTCGGGATGGCCGTGCCGTTCGGGTTGCTGGCGCTGCTGAAGCTCCCGGAGTTCACGCCGGTGACCCGCCGGGTGGCCGGCCTGCGAAGGCGATTCGCGGCTCGTTGACCTCTACGGCCGAGAACGCGATCCGGTTGTCTCGGAACGATAACAAGACCGCTGCGATCAGCGCGTTTACAATTCCGGCTCCGGTTCCTAATATCCACCCGAATCAGTACTGGGGTGGTGGAGGTCGTTCATGGCGCGCAAAGCGCGTAGCCGGCGGGACCGGGTCACGGTCGACGAACTGCTGCGGGAGGCGGGGGCGCGGCCGCGCAAACCCGGCTCACGCTCGGCGGAGGGGGCGGCCCGCCGGGGGCCCGAGCCGGAGCCGCGCGGGTCGGCGGTCCGGTTCGTCTTGGCGTCGGCGGTGGTCGTGGTGCTGGGCGGGCTGGTGCTCGTCCTGGCGACGCGGCCGGATCCGGTGCCCGGGCCGACGCAGTTCCCGCAGTTGCAGCCGGCCACGGCCGTCGTGTCGTCGACCGCGGTCGCCGCGCCCACGGAGACGACGACGCCGTCCCCGGTGGTGATGCACGCGCGCAAGACGCCGACCCCGACGCCCACGGTGACGGTGGAGCTGCCACCCCCGCCGAGCACGACGCCGAAGAGCACGCCGCCGCGCTACCCGTCTTATCCGCCCTATCCGGGCTATCCCGGCTACGGGTGCTATCCGTACGGCTGCCCCGGGTACGCCAACGGGCAGCCGGTGCGCTGACGTTCCCGGTCAATGGAACGGCTTCCCGGCGAGCGGACCCGCGAAGGCCCCCTCACCGGCCCCGATGCCGGTGAGAGGGCCTCCGACAGCCCCACTACGGGTCTGTGTCAGCCGGTGTAGCCGGCGACGATCTTGGTGAACGCGTACTTGGCCTGGCTGATGCCGCTGCATTCGCCGCCGCCGCTGCAGTCGCGGTTCGTGGCCCAGAAGGTGAACCGGGCCAGGTGGTGGCTCGTCGCGTAGCTGCGGATGGAGGTGAAGTTCGCGACGGTGACCGTCTCGCCCGCGTTGTCGGTCTTGCCGTTCATCGAGGAGAGGCCGCTGTGCCGGTAGGCGGTGTCGTCGCTCCAGCCGAACGTGGTCTTGAGCTGGTTCTTCAGCCCGTCGACCGCGGACTTCGTGTGCGCGGCCATGTCGCCGCCGCTGGAGAAGTCGAACGGCATGACCGACCAGACGTCGACGTTCGCGCCGATCGCCTTGGCCTGGTTGATCAGCCGCTTGCCGTAGGTGTTCGGGCCGGTGGTCTCGGTGCCGATGGTGATCACCACGCGCAGGTTCGGGTTCTTCTGCTTGGTGAGCTTGACGGCGTTGAGGATCCGGTCCTGGACTGTCGCGTTCTCGAACTCGTCGGTGTTCTCGATGTCGAGGTCGATCGCCTTGAGGCCGTAGGCGTCGATCACCTTCTGGTAGGCACCGGCCAGCGCCGAAGCCGACGTGCACTTCGAGCCCAGCTTCGTGCCGGACCAGCCGCCGAAGGAGGGGATCACGTCCCCGCCCGCGTTGCGGATGTTCTGGATCATCGTCTTGTCCGAGCCGGTCAGCGAGCGGCTGCCGTCCCACTTCGGGTTGCAGCCGCCGTCCGACAGCACGAACGCGAGCGTAAACGCTTTCACGCCGGTCGCGGACATCGCCGCGGTCGGGCTGGTCTGCCCGCCCCACTGGTACAGGTACGGGGACGCGAGCACCGGGTCCGTCGCGGCCATGGCCTGCGGAGCGAGACCGATCGCCGTCGCCATCGCGGCCGAAGCCGCGACCGCGAGGGTGAGCAGACGGCGCACAGATTTCATGGGGGGTCCTCCAAACGCGCAGGGTGGAGCACCTCCGGTTTGAGGCGGCGGGATCAACCCGGGAGGAGTGCTGTGTGCCACCACACAATGGACTAGACCAATATTGTGTGTCAACCCTTCTTCGGTCGGAAAATGACCCACGGCGGCCCGATGTGAAATTCCCCTGAAGGCGGAGTGACAGGAACCCGTATACCGGCTACTTTGCCGAAATGGTGGGGGATTCCACGGTCGCCGCCGGCGGGGAACGCCGCCCGGGCCGGTTCCTGCCCGCCGTCGTCCTGTCGCGCTGGGCGCTGTGGCGGCTGCCGCGCCGCGGCCAGGTCTGCTACCTCGTCCTGGTCGACGTCCTCGCCGTCTCCGCCGTCGTGCTCGCCGCCCTCCGGTACCCGCCGCTCACCGCGATGCTGGTGCCGTTCGCGCTGCTCCTGGGCGGGATGCTGCTGTCGGCCGAGCTCGCGCGGCCGGTGGAGCGCCACCGCGAGGACACCCTCCTCGGCCCCGGCGTCGACACCCCGTGGATCTTCGCGGGGGTGCTCGTGCTCCGGCCGGGGCTCGCCGTCACGCTGGTCGTGCTCTCCGCGCTGCACCAGTGGTTCCGGGTCCGCAGAAAACCCGTGTACCGGCAGGTGTTCGGAGCCGCGGCCACGGCGCTGGCCGGTCTCGTCGCCGGCGCCTTCCTCACCGCGACCGGCGTCCGGCCGCTCGGCGAAGTCCTCGACGCCCGCACCGTCGCCCTGCTCGCCGCCGCCGGGGTGGTGTTCCTCGCGGTGAACGCCGCGCTGGTGACCGCCGCCGACGGCCCCCGCCGTCCGCGCGAAGCCGCGGCGGGATACGCCTTCGACGCCGCCATGACCGCGCTCGGCCTGCCGCTCGCCTGGGCCGCCGGAGCCGCGCCGCTGCTCGTGCCGCTGCTGGCCGGCGCCACCGTCGTGCTGCACCGCGGCGGCCTGGGTGCCGGGCGCCGCGACCACGTCACCCTCGACCCCGGCACCGGCGTGCTGACCGCCGCGTCGTGGCGCGGCGCCGCCGAGGCCCAGCTGGACCGGCTCGGCAGGCACGGTACCGGCCCGGCCGTGCTGCTGCTCGACCTCGACCACTTCCACCAGCTCAACGACCGCTACGGCGCCCGCGTCGGCGACGCCGTCCTGCGCGCGGTCGCCGGCACCCTGCGCGACGAGGTCCGCGCCGCGGATCTCGTGGGCCGCTCCGGCGGCGAAGAGTTCGCGGTGCTGCTGCCCGGCACCGGCCCGTTCGACGCGATGGCGATCGCCGAGCGGATCCGGCTGCGGATCGCGTCGACGCTGGTGGCGTTGAAGGCCTCGGGCGACGGGCCCCAGTTCGTCGGTGTGACGGTGTCGATCGGCGTCGCGGGCTGCACTGATGGGCTGCTCGCGGACGCGCTGGTGGCCGCGGAGGCGGCGTTGCTGCGCGCGAAAGCGGCGGGGCGCAACCGGACGGTGTGCGCGGAACCGGAGTCGTGAGGGCCGCGTGCGATGTCAGCTCAAGGCCGTGAATGGCACATTGAGGGACTTCAAGTCCCTCAATGTGCCATTCACGGCCTTTCGGGGTGGGAGGGCGCGAAGTCGGTGCCGGGCGTCAGCTCATCGTGATGGCGTCGAGCTTTTCCCGCAGGTAGTCCGCCGCGATCACCTCGGGGTAGACCCGGTTGCCCAGTGGTGGCGCCAGTGACGTGATCCGCGCGTCGTGGTCCGTCTCGTAGAAGAAGATCAGGGACACCAGGTCCTCGTCCGGGGCCGTCTCGGACGGCGGGAGGACGCGGTGGCGGGTCGAGCGCCAGCGGTCGCCCGTCCAGCGGGCCATCAGGTCGCCGATGTTCACCGTGAACGCCTCCGGGTGGAACGGTGCGTCCTGCCACTCGCCCTCGGCCGTGCAGACCTGCAGGCCGCCGACGCCTGCCTGGCGGTCGAGGACCGTCACCGTGCCGAAGTCGGTGTGCGGGCCGATCCGGAACTGGTCCGGCTCCGGGGTGCCGACCCGGCTCATCGGCGGGTACCAGTTGATGTTGAACGTGTACGTCGGGTGCGCGGTGTGCCGCGTGAAGTGGCTTTCCGCGAGACCCAGCGCCGCGGCGAAGATCTCCAGCACGTGGTCCGACAGCGCCCGCATGCGGCGCATGTACTCCGTCACCGTCTCGCCCAAGCCGGGTACCTCGTCCGGCCAGACGTTGGGCTGGAACCAGAACCCGTCGATGTCGGCGACGCCGGTGTGGGTGTCCGCCCCCGCCGAGTAGGACTCCTTCAGGTCCGGCGGGGTCTCGGTGCCCTCGGCGTAGCCGTTGGCCTCCACGCCCGGCGGCAGCCAGCCGCGGCCGCCGACGGTGACGGCGTAACGCTGCTTGACGTCCTCGGGCAGCGCGAAGAACTCCCGTGCCAGCTCACGCGTCCGGCTGCGCAGGTCGTCCGGGACGCCGTGCCCGGTGACCAGCAGGAAGCCGGACTCCTGCAGCGCGACGTCGATGCGAGCCGCCACCTCGGCGCGGCCCTCGGACGTGCCCGCGAACCACGGCGAAAGGTCCACGAGCGGAACTGATGACGGCATCCCGGCTCCTCCCCGAAAAGCAGGTGTCCTATTCGGACTTCTCGACCCCGATGTCCTCGAACCACAGGTCCGGGCGCGCGGCGATGAACTCCGTCATCAGCGCGGTGCAGGCGGGATCGTCGAGCAGGGTGATCTCCACGCCGAGCCCGGCGAGCCAGTCGTGCCCGCCGTGGAACGTCTCCGCCTCGCCGATGACGACGTGCCCGATCCCGAACTGACGGACGAGCCCGGAGCAGTACCAGCATGGCGAGAGCGTGGTGACCATGATCGTATCGCGGTAGTGCGGGCGGCGGCCCGCGTTGCGGAACGCCGCGGTCTCGGCGTGCGTAGACGGGTCGCCGTCCTGCACGCGCCGGTTGTGCCCGCGGCCGAGCAGGGTACCCGCGGAGTCGAACAGCGCGGCCCCGATCGGCACGCCGCCCTCGGCCTTGCCCAGCTCGGCTTCTTCACGGGCGACGGCGAGCAGGGTGTGCGGATCGAACGGCATGCGTCACTCTTTCGCCCGGGGCGGTGCCTGGCAAGTGTTTGACACCCGCGGCATACCATCCGGCGGATCGCGGACCGGATCTGTCCGCGATGTCTGCCACACTGCGTGGCATGTACGGGACTTCGGAACGCCTGCTCAGGCTGCTCTCCCTGCTGCAGGCGCGGCGCGACTGGCCCGGCGCCGACCTCGCGTCGCGGCTCGAGGTCGACGTCCGCACGATCCGCCGGGACGTCGAGCGGCTGCGCTCCCTCGGCTACCCGGTGCACGCGACCCCGGGCGTGGCGGGCGGCTACCGGCTCGGCGCGGGCGCCGCGCTGCCGCCGCTGCTGCTCGACGACGACGAGGCCGTAGCGGTCGCGGTCGGCCTGCGCACAGCGGCGAGCGGCACGGTCAGCGGCATCGAGGAGACGTCGGTGCGCGCGCTGGCGAAGCTGGAGCAGGTGCTGCCCGCCCGGCTGCGGCCGCGGGTCGGCGCGCTGCACGCGGCGACGCTCTCACTGCCCGGCGCCGGCCCGACGGTCGACGCGGAGGTGCTCACCACGATCGCGTCGGCCTGCCGTGACCACGAGCGGCTGCGGTTCGGCTACGGCGACCGCGACGGCACGCGGACGCAGCGGTCGGTCGAGCCGTTGCGGCTGGTCCACACCGGGCGGCGCTGGTACCTGGTCGCCTTCGACCTCGATCGCGCCGACTGGCGCACCTTCCGCGTCGACCGGATCGCGGACGTGCCGGTGACGAGCTTCCGGTTCACCCCGCGCGAGCCCCCGGCCGAAGACCTCGCGGCGTACGTCTCGCGCCAGATTTCGACGGCGCCCTACCCGCACCGGTTCGTGCTGCGGGTGGCCGCCCCGGCGGAAGCGGTGGCGCGGCGCGTCCCGCCCACCGCCGGGGTGGTCGAGGCCGTCGACGAGCACAGCTGCCGGGTGCGGACCGGGGCGAACACCCTCGACACCGTGCCGTACTACCTGGCCCAGTGGGGTTTCGACTTCGTCATCGAGGAAGCGCCGCCCGGGCTGGTCGAGCGGCTGCGGGAGGTCGCCGACCGGTTCGCCCGGGCCGTCGGTTAGCCGTCGATTCGCAGCTGATCGCTTTCGCCGTCGGAGAGGAACGACGCCAGCGCCTGTCCCTCCTCGGCGACACCGGCCCGTTCGGTCCGCGACAGGCGTCGCAACGGTGTGACGGCCACGGTTCCGGCGTCCACCGTCCAGGTGGCGGAGACGCGGCCGTCCACCAGCACGACCCGTTCGCCCGCCACCGAGAGCCCGCGGTGGGTGTCGTCGATGATGCGGCTGCGGTCGTCGTAGCCGAGGATCGCGTTGTCGAACGCCGGCAGGAACCGCACCGGCACCGAGGTGTCCGGATCGGGCCGCGGCGCGTCCGGCAGATCGAGGAGCTCGCGGCCGCGCTCGTCGCGGAAGACTGCCAGCTCATCGCGCAGTGCCTTCACCGCCGCCGGCAGCCCGGTCAGCCCGCACCACGCCCGGAGGTCGGCCGAGGCCGCCGGACCGAACGCGGCCAGGTAGCGCCGCACGAGCGGCCGGTCGTCCGGGTCGAGCGGGCCGGCGTCGCGGCCCAGCCACGCGGCGAGGGGGAGGTTGCGCACCCCCGCCTTGGTGCGCCACAGCCCGCGCGGCGGGAGCTGGACCGACGGGATCAGCGCGGCGATCAGCATCTCGCCGAGCGCCCGCGGTCCCGGCTCGGGCCAGCGCCCGGCGACCGCCCGCGCGACTTCGCCCATCGAGCGCGGCTCGCCGTCGGTCAGCACCGCCCGGCCCGCCGCCGCGAGCGCGTCGAGATCCACTCCGTCGAGCTCACGGCGGTAGGTGCCGAGGACCCGCTGGCGCAGCATGGTGTCGAAGCGCGCCCGCCACGCCAGGACGTCGTCCGCGGTGAGCAGGTGGACGGTCCGGCGCATGAGGTGGGTCCGCACCACGCGCCGCCCGGTCAGCAGGTCCGACAACGCCGCCGGGTCGAACCCGCGCAACCGCGACCACAGTCCGGTGAAGGGTTCCTGCGGTTCCTGCGCCTGCAGACCGCACAGGTGGGCGACGGCGTCGTGCACGTCCAGATCGGCGCGGTCGAGCAGGAGCTGCCGGGCGAGCGTCGCGCGGTTCAGCGCCCGCGTGCTCAGGACGGTCACGCCGGCTTCCGCCGTTCGGAGTCGTTCCGCATGCGGACCAGCGTGCCAGGAGTAGCGGACAGTAAGTGTCCGCTATTGCAGGCGGTTTTGAACGACTGCTTAGTCTGTGACGGGTGTCTCAGGCGTGACGCCGAGCATGCGCAGCACCAGCCCGCCGTACTCCTTGCCCAGCGCCGTCGGCGTCTGCCGCGCGCGGTCGCTGTACCAGCGGGCGACGTCGACGCCGAGCGAGAGCACGGCCCGGGCCGAGATGTGCGGGTCGGACACCGCGAACACGCCGCTCGCTGCCCCCTCGGCGATCACTTCGCGCACGATCCGCTCGATCCGGCGTCGCAGCTGCGCGACCACCTCGAACTCCTCTTCGGGCAGCGCCTGCAGCTCGTACTGGACGACGCGCGCCACGGTGTGGCGCCGCGCGTGCCAGGCCACGAAGTCCTCGACGATCAGCCGGATCCGCTCGACGGGATCGGCTTCCTTCGCGACGACGTTCTCGACCAGCGCGAGGGTCTGCTCGTGGCCGTACCGGCTGATCGCGAACAGCAGCGCGGCTTTGGAGGGGAAGTGCACGTAGAGCGCGGCCGGGGACATCCCCGCGGCGCCGGCGATGTCCCGCGTGGTGGTGGCGTGGTAGCCGCGCTGGGCGAAAGCCTCCACCCCGGCCAGCATCAGCCGGCGCGCGGTTTCCGGCTGCACGTCCGGCCACAGTTCGGCCGACAGCGACATCGTCATCCGGTGATCCTCCCAGATCGCACCGCCCGCGGGCCGGGCCGATCGTGTCCAGTGTAAGCGCCCGCTAACCTGTCAAGCACGATCGGCGCCGTGAGCGTGACGCGGAACGGATGCCGCGGCGAGCCGAACCCGCGGGTGACGCATCGGCGAAGACGCGCCGGTCGACGGCGAGGCGGGCTGCGACTGCGCTACTTCCGGTGTCCCGCCTCGTGCACGGCGCCGAATCCGTGGCGGAGCAGGTCGCCGCTCGGGCGCGGAACGTAGAGGTATACCGAGGCGGCGTACTCCTTGATCCGGACGCGGCTCGGAACGAGGCTCGACGACGGCAGTCGGGCGTATCCGGTGGCGACGACGTCGTCGAACACCCGCTCCGAAAACGCGACGGAAAGAAAGGTCTGCTCGGGGTCCGAGCGGTCGAGAAGGGTGCGCACCGCCGGGGCGTCGAGGATCCGGTGGGTCGCGACGACGGCGCTTCCGATCGCCGCGGCCGAACCGCGTTGCGGATCCGCCGCCAGGACCGGGCCGACGTGAAGACCTGCGCGCATCCGCAACCGCGCGTGCCGGCCTGGGGTCCGCCGCCGGAGTTCCCGGTCGGCCAGGACATCTTGGAGCGTGTCGAAAAACCGCGTGACGACAGCCGGTAGGTGGCGAGGCTCGAAACCGATGCAGACGCCGTCGCCGGTGGTGTGCGGGAAGAGGGCGTTTCGCCACACGTGGGCGAGCCCGGCTCGCGTGAAGGCGACCGCGAGGACTTCGAGGATGTCGCCGGACAACAGAGCCTGGCCGAGATCGGAGTTGTTCCCGAAGCCCTGGGTGTCCACGGCCAGGACGGCGCGATAGGCGGGCAGTTCGGTGAGGATCCTGTCGTCCATTGAATTACGCCTCCTCGTTGGTGTACTAGTACACAATAGGGTGACGTGACCAGGCAACTCGTGGCCAGAGCTCGTCTTCCGCGGTCGGGAAGAGTTTCCCGTCGTCGAAGACCGGGTCCGGGAAACCGGATGTTGTTCGATCTTGTCGCGGAGTGCCGGTCATCGTCGGTGGTTGCCGAGGTGGGAGGTAGGTCTGTGAGCGTCGAAATGTGCCGGCAAGAGGTGGGCGGGCCGTCCTCCGCCGTGGTCGAAGCGGCGTTGCGCTGGCTCGCGACCCGGCGAGACGGCGGCCCGCTGAGGTTCTTGCGCTACGCGCTGGAGGATCCTTCGAGTGAGTCGGCCATCGTGCTCGGTGGTCTGCTCGAGCCGACGGCTTCCGTGCCCGCGGCGACGCCGGAAACGCGAGCGCTCGCCCTCTGGGGCCTGATCGCCGACGAAGTCCGCAAGGTCGGCTCAGCCGGTGACTCGCGGCGCCGGACGACTTTGACCGCTGCCTTCCGGCTGTCGCCGGGGCCTGGTGTCGAAGGGCCGTGGCGGGCGACGCTCGATGACCGCTTCGAGCAGCTGAAGGGCTGTGGCGCGTTTCGTCATCCGTCACCCACTACGACGACACCCATGCACAAAGCCTGGAAACGTGCTCTTGGCGAAAAACTCGTCCCATGCCTGATGCGGCGCTTCGAGTCGCTCTGTTCGCGGGGTGAGTCGTGGCGACCTTATGTCGAAATCGGCCGGGCGGTGGATGGCACTCTCTCGCACGTTCGCACTCCGGGGTTCAAGGCCCCGTCGAAAGGTGCGCAACCGGTTTTCCTGGAACGCATGCTCGTCACGGTGGAAATGCATCGGCGGGCGATCTTCTGTCGGATCACCGAGCGCAAAGTGACCGCGTGCGAGGACGGTGTGGACGGCTACGTCGTTCGCGCGCTGAACGGCTGGACCGACCGGCTCGCCACGGTTCCGGTCAAGGCGTTGTGGAACTGCCGGGTCGAGGCGCTGCCGGGGGAACATCCGGGCGATCCGGTGCTGGCGAAACTGCGGTTCGGCAAGCCGCTGGCGCGCGGGCAGCGACTGACCTTCGGTTCGGAGGCGATCGAGGAACGCGTGGACAAAGAACACCGTTGGGTCAATGTCGACGTCGATCACCACGGTATCGCTCCCGGGGCCCTCGACGTCGATGGCGACCCGGCGGTGGGACTGACCATCCGCGTCAACTTCGACGACCGGCCCGAGTCCTGCTGGTGGTACGCGGAGCAAACCGACCACGAGCGGTTGCGCCGGCCTCCGGCGGGCGACCGGCACTTGCTGGCCGTCGGGGACGGATTCGTGCAGCACACTTTCCGGGCGCTCTGCCAGCCGCGCGAGAACTACGGAATCGCCTTTCGGTGGCCGTCGGCGTGATGAATTGCGCGCGGTCATGGTGTGCTATGATTCGTCGGATGGGAGCCAAGCGAGGCGAATCAGCTGACTCCCATCCGGACTAGGCGAGTCGGTGGCCTAGTCAGTTATTGCCTGTTGAGCCGCCATCGCCATCGCCGCCGGTAGCAAATTTCGACACCAGGAATCTCCTTCGTGTTTCAAGGGGAGGACGACAGCGCAGTTCGTCCAGGTGAAAGCCTGACCTGACCACCGTGCGCTCGGAGGTCGGGTCAGGCTCGCCGGGAAATCTACAGCATCGGGTGACCGACGTAGCCGACAGGGCACAGATGTTGGTATCCGAATCAAATTCTTTTTTTGGGGCACAGAGAGCGCTGTCTCTGCGGCAGTCGACGGTGCCGACCAGAGGGTGACGTGGTATAGCGCACGGTCGGGGTGATCCGAGCGGGTCCGGTCAGTAGCGTTCTTTCAACCACCCCGAAACCGCAGGTAAGCGCCCGCTAAGCCGGCATATCCGGGGAGATTGCCCGCGCCGGGAGACCTCGCCGTCGTCTTACCAGGGCACGGTCCCGGCGGTGTCGAACAGCCCGCCGGTCGGGCCGTCGTCCGGCAGGGTGGCGAGCCGGATGGCGATCTCGGCGCCTTCCGCGGGCGTGCTGGTTCCGTGGAAGCCGTTGAGGTCGGTCGCGACGTAGCCGGGGCAGGCGGTGTTGATCTTGATGGCGGTGCCGCTCAGCTCCTTGGCGTACTGGATGGTGACCGCGTTGAGGAACGTCTTCGACGGCGAGTACGACCCGCTGACCCCGCCGAGGTCGACGTCCGGCGTGGTCTGCAAGGTCAGGGACGCGACGTGGCTGGACTGGTTGACGATGCGCGGGTGCTCGGAGCGGCGCAGCAGCGGCAGCATGGCGTTGATGACCCGGACGACGCCGATCACATTGGTCTCCACCACGGCCCGCATGCTCTCCGGCGTGACCGTCGAAGGCTCTTCGGGCCAGGCTCCGGCGATACCGGCGTTGTTGACCAGTACGTCGAGCCGTCCGGCGCGTTCCCCGATCAGGGCGGCGGCCGCCGCGACGCTCGCGTCGTCGGTCACGTCCAGCGGCACCCCGAACGCGTCGACGCCGGCCGCGCGCAGCTTGGCCACGGCCTCCTCGCGGCGCTGTTCGTCCCGGGCGCCGATTCCGACGCTCCAGCCCCGCGCGCCGAGCCCGGCCGCGATCTCGTACCCGATTCCCTTGTTCGCGCCGGTGACCAGCGCGATCGTCTGTTCGTTCATGCCGTCGATCGTGGCCGGGCACCGGCCGGGAACCAACACCACCCGAGCCACCCATCGATACCCGGTCGACATGGATCGGGCGGTACCCTGACCGGGTGGAGACACGGGAGCTGCGGTACTTCGTCTCGGTCGCCGAGGAGCTGCACTTCGGCCGGGCCGCCGAACGGCTGGGTATCGCCCAGCCGCCGCTGTCGCGGACGATCGCCCGGCTCGAGCGACGGCTCGGCGTCGCCTTGCTGGAACGCACCAGCCGCAAGGTCTCGCTCACCGAAGCCGGGGCGGTGCTGCTGGCCGAGGGCCGGGCGATCCTCGGTGCGCTGGCCACCGCCGAGCGGCGCACCCAGCGGGCCGCCACGAACCGGCCCTCGCTCGTTCTGGCCACGAAGGCCGGTGCCTCCCGTGAACTGCTGACGAAGCTGCTCGACGCGTACGCCGCCGAGCCGGGTGCGGTCGCCGTCGACCTGCTGCTCTGCGAATCCCAGCCCCAGCAGACACTGCACGACGGCCGGGCCGACGTGGCGCTGCTGCACCTGCCCTTCGACGCGACGGCCGGGCTCGACACCGAAGTCCTGCACACCGAGGGGCAGATCGCGATCCTGCCCAGCTGGCACCCGCTCGTTGTCCGGTCCGGCGTCCGGCTCGCGGAGGTCAGCTCCCTGCCGGACCTCCCGTTGGCCCGCTGGCCCGGCCCCGGCGGCCGCTACCCCGATGGGCCCGGCGCGGAAATGCGCAACCAGACGCAGCTCTTCCAGCTGATCGCGCTCGGCCGCACCACGGTGGTCATGCCCGAATCCAGCCGCGCCAACCTGCTCGAAGGCCTGGCCGCCGTGCCGGTCCTGGACGCACCGCCGGTGACGACGGTCATCGCCTGGCCGCCGCACAGCCGCTCCCGGGCACTCGCCGAACTGGTCCGGGTGGCCACCCGCCGCTGAACACTCGCCCTCGAAGGCCCGTCCACGTCACACTGGTGCGGGGTTCTGGAGCGTTGGCTCGGCACGAGGAGGTACCCGGGATGCCCACGGCCATCGAGTACGCGGTAGCCCAGCACTGGCACGACCAGAACGGGTGTGGCGGCGGGCCGCCGGAAGCGAACCTGGTGCTGGCGCACAGTGGCACGGCGAGTTCCGTCTCGGACGTCTCGGACGTCTCGGACGTCTCGGACGTCTCGGCGGCCCAGGCCGACGGCTGGCTGCCCGGCGGCCTGCCGGCCGTCCGCTCGGTGCTCGCGGGTTCACCGGGAAGCCAAGGGTTGACCGACCACGGGAACGGGTAATCCAGGCCTGGACGCCCTTCGGCCAGTGGCACGGGGACGGGGAGCGGCAACTGGGGAGCGAGTATGGGAAGCCACCGCTGTTCCTTGCCGACCGCAAGGGCGTACTCGGCCGCGCTGGGCAGCCGCGTCACCATCGTGTCGCCGAGGTGGAAGGTGAAGTTGTCCCACCCGCCCTGGGTCACGGGCCGGACCGGGAGACCGGCCCACTGCGGGAACTGGTCGCCGATGAGGCGGCGCACCTGTCCGGTGTGGACGGTGACGCGCTCGGGCCGGGGACCTGGGTCCGGGATGCTGCTCAACGAAAAAGTCCTTGCCTGGCTGGGAAAGCCGGCCGTCAGGGGCGAGTTTCGTCGCCGGTCGTGCCGCGGTCCAGCGGCGGGTAGCGCTTGTGGAACTCCGCCATGAGCGTGTCGCGTTGTCCGGCCGAGAGCGTGCCGTCGGTGTCGTCGGGGAGTGCCCCGAGCGCGCCGATGGTCTGCTTGAACTGGTCGACGTAGTTGCCGCAGCCGTCACAGATGGCGACGTGGTCGACCAGCCGCCGTTCGGTGACCGGGTCGAGCTCCCCGTCGATGAATGCCGAGACGAGTTCCACCAGCTCCTGACACGTCATGTTCCGCATGTCGACCACCCGTTTAGACTACTCGTTGTACCTTCCCGGCACCGCCCAGGCGGACAGATGTTCACGCCCATACAGTGTCGGGAAGTCGCGCAGCGTTACACCGGCGCGCCCGACCGCCGGCCGGGTGTCCGGCTCACGGCGCGACCGCGTCCGGGTCTTCGGCGGGGGATGCGGCCGCGAAATAGTCTTCGAGCCGCTTTCGGACGGCTGCTCGCGCGCGATGCAGCAATACGCGTTGATTCGCGGCGGAGATCTCCAAGATCGCGCAGACCTCTTCGGAGGTGTGGCCTTCGACATCGCGCAGCGTGAGCACGATCTGCTGTCGTTCGGGCAATTCCGTGAGGGCCGAGGCGACCTGATTCCTGATTTCCGCGGCCATTGCCTCCTGTTCCGGGGTCGGCCACGCGGCCGGATAGGCCCACCAATCTCCGGGGTACGGATCACCGGGGCCGCGGAAACGGCTCGGGTCGATGGTGGGACCGGCGTCCTCGGCCTGGACGACGCTGCTCCAGGGAATGGTGCGGCTTTCTTGCGCGCTACGCCGTTTGGCGGCGTTCACCAGGATCCGGAAGACCCAGGTCTTCAGCGACGAGCGGCCCTCGAAGCCGGTTATTCCGCGCAGCACGGCCAGCCAGGTCTCCTGCACCAGCTCGCGTGCCGAATCGTTGGTGGTGACGAAGTACCTCGCCACGCGCATCAGTTTTCCGGACCATGCGTCCAGGAGCAGTGCGTACGCGCTTTCATCACCGCTCCGCAGTCGCTCGAGGAGTTCGGTGTCCGACGGGAGCGGTGTTGCTCGTCCTCCAGTAATTCCTCCCACGGGCCGAGGGTAGCTCAAGCCATGAGAGGTCGCAGATAATAACGGATGGCTCCTGATCAACGAACAGAGCGTATTCGAAAACTGTCGCCACGGCCACCGGAACGGCCGGAACTCGGCCGCTGTGTCACGCCGAGTCGCGGCGTGACGCCGATGTGACTGTGCGGACACGGCGGCGGGCGCAGGGTCTCGCCGACCGTGTGTTCCCGCCGAACGAGGAAGCCACGATGCCCAAGGTCGTAGTCGCCGAACCGGAAGCCGGGCCCCCGGGTGGCCCGGACGGCGTGCTGTGCGGGTGTGCGCTGCTCGCCACGGCCCGGGACGAGGACCTGGTCCTGGTGCCGCACGGTGTCGGGGACGCCTTCCTGGGCTATCTGGGCGGCCTGCTCGGGCGCCGGCTGAGCGGGGCCAACGTCGTCGTCGGCCGCGCGGCCGACGACGGCCGGGCCGCGGCCGAAATCCGCGCTCGCGCCGGCGACCTGGCGGACTGGTGCGTGACGGCGTATCGGCCGGGGCGGGCCGTGCTCGCCCTGGCCGAGGACCTCGGCGTGCCGCTGTCCGGCATGGACGGAACCGCCGGCGCCGCGGCCCGCGAGTTCCTCCGCTTCGGGGGCGCCGAGGCGTTCCGCGGGCGGATCGGGACGCGCCTGCTGGCGAGCACGGTGGGTGCCCCGCTGGCCCCGGGCCGGCTCGCCGGCACCGAACACGCACTGGCCACGGCGGTGCGGACGCTGCTGCCGGTCGTGGGCCGTGTGCTCGTCCGGCAGGACTCGGCCCGCGGCGAGGCGCTGGTGGTGACCGTGCACGACGAGATCCGGGACGAGCGCAGCGCGGTGGTGCGGGTGCCTGCCGACGACTGCGACGTCGACTTCCTCGCCGCCGAGCTGTGGCCGCTGCTGAGCGGGCACAGCGGCGCACCGGTGCTGGTCGAGGTGCACCAGCGCGTCCTGTGCTCGTACGTCGCGGAATTCTGGGTGCCCGGCGCCGAAGGCCCGCCGCGCCTGCTCTCCGTCGCGGAACGGCGCCCCGGCGTCGCGGGCCTGCGGCTCCCCGGCGGGCACCTCGCCGCGCCGGTGCTCGCCGGGCTGACCGCGCACAGCGTGAACATCGCCGCCGAGGCGGGCCGCCGGGGGTTCTCCGGCATCCTGCACGTCGAGTCGGGAACGACCGGCGGCGGCGCGTTGCTCGTCCGCGAAGTGCGCGAAGGCACCGCTCCCGGCGTCCCGGTCGACCACCTCGCCCGGGCGCTGGCGGGGCCGGGGTACGCCCGTGACCGCGTGGTGCTGACCCGCACCGGGATCGGGGTCCGCGACTTCGCCGCGGCCGTCGCCGTCCTCGAAGCCGCCGAGGTGGCCTACGACCACCCGTCCCGCACCGGCGTGGCCGTCACGGCCGATGCCACGGTGTGTCACGGCGAAATCGGCTGGATGGTCGTCGGCCTCGACGCCGGGCACGCCGACCGGCTCGAAGAACGCGCGCTCGAGGCACTGCTCGGGACGGGGAGTGACGCCCGTGTGACGGCTCGCTGCGGACAGTGATGGCATGAAAACAGCAACCGGAACGCATTCGTCGACCGAGGCCCGGACTCCCGCCGGGCCGGCCGGTCTCGGCGCTGCGGGTCTGCTGACCGTGCTCGTGGGCGCAGGCCTGTCGATCGTCGACTTCTTCATCGTGAACGTGGCCCTGCCCACCATCGACCGCACCCTGCACGCCTCCCCGGTCGTCCTCCAGCTCGTCGTGGCGGCCTACGGCATCGCCTACGCCACGCTGCTGGTGCTCGGCGGCCGGCTCGGCGACCACTTCGGCCGCCGTCGGCTGTTCACCACCGGCCTCGGGCTGTTCACGCTCACCTCGCTCGCGTGCGGTCTCGCGCCGACCGCGGGCCTGCTGGTGGCGGCCCGGGCGGCGCAGGGCGCCGCGGCGGCGCTGATGGTGCCGCAGGTGCTCTCGATCATCCAGGCCACGACCACCGGCGAGCGGCGGTCGAAGGCTCTCGGCTGGTGGGGCGCCACCTCGGGGCTGGCGATGATCATCGGCCAGCTGGTCGGTGGCGTGCTGGTGACCGCCGACCTCGGTGGCCTGGCGTGGCGGCCGATCTTCCTGGTGAACGTGCCGATCGGCATCGTCTGCCTGCTCGCCGTCCGCCGGACGGTGCCCGAAAACCGCGCGGAGCGCCCGCTGGGCCTCGACCGCGCCGGGACACCCCTGTTCGGGGCGCTGGTCCTGGCCGTGCTGCTGCCCCTGATGGCCGGCCGGGTGCTGGGCTGGCCGTGGTGGACCTGGCTGTCGCTGGCGGTGGCCCCGATCCTCGCCGTGCTGTTCGCCTTCTCGCAGAAGCGCGGGGAACACGAGGGCCGGACCCCGTTGCTGCCGCCGTCCCTGCTGGCCTTGCCCAGCATGCGGCGCGGCCTGCTGCTGAGCGTGCCGTTCTTCCTCGGCTTCGGCGCCTTCCTGTTCGTCTACGCGCTGACCCTGCAGGACGGGCTGCGCCTCGACGCCGCGGCCGCCGGGCTCGCGATCACCCCGATGGCCGCCGGGTTCCTCGTCGCGTCCCTGCTGAGCAGCCGGTTGACCGTCCACTTCGGACAGCGGGTGGTGACCGCGGGCGCGGCGCTGCAGGCGGTGGGGATCGCCGTGCTCATCGGCACGGTCCTGCTCGAGTGGCCGCAGGTGCCGCTCCCGGCGCTGATCCCGGGCATGGCCGTGGCGGGCTTCGGGCAGGGACTGACGATGACCACGATGTTCCGCGTCGTGCTCTCGAAGGTCCCGGCGGCCCAGGCGGGCTCGGCGAGCGGCGTCCTGGTGACCGTGCAGCAGGTGTCGGTGGCCGCGGGCGTGGCCACGCTCGGCAGCGCGTACCTGTGGCTGGCCGAACCCGGGGTGCTCGGCGTCCTCGACGCCTTCGTGGGTGTCATGGCCGTCCAGGTCCTGGTCGCACTGGCGATCGTGTTCACCGGCCGGAAGCTGCCCGACCCGCGCGGGTGACGTCGAGGAGTGGCGGGGCGGTGTCTTGAATGACTCATTCAGGTCTTCGGAGGTCCTGAATGAGTCATTCAAGACCTCCGGCGGGCCTGGAGTGTCAGGGGGTGAGTGTGGCGGAACGCAGGCGGCGGCCGAGGGTGGCCGCCAGCTGTTCCGCTTCGCGGTCGAAGCCCGCGCGGAACGCCTTGCCCGTCAGCGGGCGGCCGGCGAACCGGCCCTCCAGGACCAGGCCGTCGTCCGAAGCGGTGCTGCACACCCAGCCCACGACCTGGTGCCCGGCCAGCAACGGCAGGGCGTAGTACCCGAACACCCGTTTCGCGGCCGGGGTGTACGCCTCGAACCGGTACGGCCAGCCCCACAGGGCCTCGAACCGGCGGCGGTCCCAGACGACCGGGTCGAACGGGGCGAGGAACCGGACGCGGCCCGTCGCCGCGCCGTCGGGGACGTCGGCGCCGGCGGGGCGGAGCCAGTCCAGGCCGGCCGCCGGTTCGCGGACGAGCTCGCCTGACTCCAGCAGGGCGTCGACCGCCTTCGACGCGTCGATGCCGCCTCGGCGGCGAAGCTGAACGAGCACGCTTCGCAAGCTGGACAAGGGAACCGGCATCAGCAGCCGGGCCAGGTGCAGCACCAGCCGGTGTGCGCACTCGTCCCGGCCGGCCGGGACGGTCGGCGGTTCCGCCGGGCCGTAGAGCTTCACGCCGTTGCGGCGCCCGGCGACCCGGACGAGCCAGTGCCGGTGCAGCTCGTCGAGCGCCTGCGTGCTCGCGGTGGACGTGCCGCCCCAGAGGTTCTCCACCCGCGCGTCGCCCAGGCGCGTGGCGACCTCCCGCGGATGGACGACGCCGTGTTCGCCGACGAGCGCGAGGACCTCGGCCGCCACGCCCGACGGCCGGTACGGGAAGCCCGGGTGGGCGCGGGGGTCGGCCAGCGCGGCCAGCCGCCGCGTCATCGCGCCGTAGACGTGCAGGTACCCCTCCTCCAGGCCGAACTCCGGGTAGGCCCGGTCGAGGTCGCCTTCGCGGTAGCCGCGGACCCGCTGGCGCAGGATCAGGTCCTGGGCCCGGGCCGGGCTGCGGATCGGGTCGTACTGCACGAACTCGAGGGCCGCGACGACGTCCGCGAGCGGGCCCGCGGCGCCGAGGGTCGCGTGCACCGCCGTCGCGCGGAGGCGCCGGAGCCGGCTGGTCTCGCTCATCGGGCGATCATCCGGTGCGGACCGCTTCCTCCGCCTCCGGGGTCGCCGTCCCGGCGGCTGCCCGCCGCCGGGCCAGTGTCAGCAGCGGCCCGGTCATCATCGTGGTCAGCACGGCCATGATCACCATCGCGGTGAACAGCCGCGTGTCGAGCACGCCGAGGCTCAGCCCGACGTTCAGGATCACCAGCTCGGTCAGGCCACGGGTGTTGAGCAGGATGCCGAGCGCGACCGACCGGCGCCCGCTCACGCCGGTCAGGCGCGCCGCGCCCGCGGCACCGGCGAACTTGCTCAGGCAGGCCACGGCGACCACCGCGAGGACGATCACGACGCCGCGCATCCCGAGCGTCCCGAGATCGACCGAAAGCCCGGTGACGGTGAAGAACACCGGCAGCAGCAGCAGGCTCATCTGCTGGATCCGGTCGGGTGCCTCCGGGGTGCTCGCCGCGACCGGCCGCCGGGGCACGACGGCGCCGAAGAGGAATGCGCCGAACACCACGTGCAGGCCGATCAGGTCGGTCGTCCACGCGCAGGCCAGCAGCCCGCTCAGCAGCACGGTGTGCACCACGAGCTTGCTGCCCGCCCAGCGGCGCTCCGGCGCCAGCAGCCACTTCAGCGCCGGCCGCACGAGGTACACCAGCACGAGGACGAACACCGCGGACCCGATGACGATCCGGCCGAGCGGCCACGGGCCGCCCACCGTGACCACGGCGACCACCACGGCCAGCACGCACCACGCCAGGAAGTCCTGCACGGCGGCGCTGGCGAGGGCGATCGTGCCGAGCCGGCTGTGCTGGATGCCGCGTTCGGCGACGATCCGGGCCAGCACGGGGAACGCGGTGATCGACATCGCCGCGCCGAGGAACAGCGCGGGCCCGAGCGGGCCGCCCATCTTGAGCTCGTGCCGGTCGAGCCACGGGTACAGCAGCAGGGCCAGGCCGGCGCCGAGCGCGAACGGCAGCGCGACCGACGCGAGCGACACCGCCGTCACCTGCCTGCCGACGCCGCGCAGCCGGGACAGGCGCAGTTCGTAGCCGACGCCGAACATGAACAGCACCAGGCCCAGCTGCGAAAGCACCTGCAGGTACGGCCGGGCGGCCATCGGGAACAGCACCTCGGTCAGGTGGCCGGGCAGCAGCCCGAGCAGGCTGGGACCGAGCGCGATCCCGGCGACGATCTCGCCGAGCACGGCGGGCTGCCGCAGTCGTTTCGCGAGCACGGCGAAGGCGAAAGCGGTGACGAGCAGCAGCCCGAGATCGGCCAGGACGATGCCGGCGACCGCTTCACCGCCGGTGTGCGCGCCGGCTTGGAAGTGTGGAGTCACGGAATACGACCACCTTCGGGGGAAGCCGTCTTCGGCGTCACTGCGGCCGGGACATCACTCCCGGTCGTACCGGACGCCGAGCAGGACGGCGAGGATCACGACGCAGCCACCGGCGATGCCGTTGACGGCGGGGACTTCGCCCAGGACGAGCCAGGTCCACACCGGAGTCATGGGCGCGTCGAGGACGTCGATCAGCGCCGCGTCCCTGGAGGGCACCCGGCCGGAGCCGACGACCAGGAAGACGCGGCCCAGACCGAGGGTGACGATCCCGAACAGGGCGGCGATGGCGAACCCCTTCGGGTCGAACAGGTCGCTGGTCAGGAACGGGGCCGCGAGCAGGCTGGAGAGCAGGCAGGCCAGCGCGGACGCGGCGAGCATGGGCGTGTCGCGGTGCTGCCGGGAGATCAGGATGACCCCGGCCACGCACACCGTCATCACGAACGCCAGCGCCATGCCGATGAGGTCGCCGCCGGTCAGCCCGCCGCCGGCCATCACCGCCACGCCGACGACCACCCCGGCGCCGGAGACCCAGAACACCGGCGACGGCCGCCGCCGGAAGAAGAGCAGCTGGGCCAGGCCGACGACGATCGGGATGGTGGCGTAGATGACCGACACGTTGACCACGCCGCCGAGCCGGTAGGCGCCGACGAGGCTGGTCATCCCGATGGTGAACAGCCCCGCCACGGTCAGCGCCGGCCAGCGGAAGTTGGCCCGGTCGGTCATCCGCTGCTTGGTGAACACCCTGGCCACCACCCAGATCGCCAGCGCGCCGAACACCCCGCGCAGGAACAGCACGTCGCCCAGCGGCTGCGTGGTCGCCCGGGTGAACAGCCCGATCGTGCTGAACGACGTCGCCGAGCCCAGCATCAGCAGGGTCCCGACCACCCGTTCCCGCCGCGCGTGCGCGGCGTCCGTCTTGTCCCGCACCACCGGTTCCACGTCTGACCTCTCGTCGTCCACCGGACCAACCTACGCCGTCCCCGGCCGTCCCGGCCGCCTGAACCGTCCATTGTGGACTTGCGGCCGGGACGGCCGCGTGGTCAGAAGACCTGGGTCCCGCCCACGCTGTTGAGCTGCTCCGGCGCGAAGAAGGTGTGCTTCTCGAACACGGTGTCGAAGTCGCCGCGCGCGAGCGTGTCGTCGGGCAGCTTTTCGGTCGGGCGGTACGCGCGGTGCGGGGCCTTCGCCGGGTCCACCGGCTCGTTCGACCGGGCGTTGTAGACACAATGCATCAGTGTGCGCGGCTGATCGGTGGTGTTGGGCAGCGACCCGTGGAGCATGTTGGCGTGGAAGAAAACCGCGTCGCCCGCCTGCATCTCGCACGGGACGACCTCCAGCCGGTCCAGGATCTCCGCCGTCCGCACCGGGTCGGCCACGTGCGCGCCGCCGACGTCGACCATGTCGATCCGGCCGAGCTTGTGCGAGCCCTTGACCACCTTCAGGCAGCCGTTCTCGAGGGTGTTGGCGTCGAGCGCGATCGAGCAGGTCACCGTGTCGGGGTAGACGCAGTCGTCGTACCAGTAGGCGTAGCCCTGGTGCCAGTCGACCGCCCCGGGGATGTCGTTGCTCTTGCGGACGAGCTTGATGTGCCAGAAGTAGCTCTCTTCGCCCAGCAGGAGTGAAGTGTTGTCGACCATCCGGGCCAGCCGCGGCAGCTTGCCGGCGTAGGTGTCGTTCTGCTCGCACCAGATGGTGACCTTCCACAGTTTCCCGTCGAGGTCGGGGATGCTGGACTGCGAGCCGCGGATGTCCGGGTGACTGTCGAGTTCGTTCTGCAGGGGGCGCAGCTCTTCGGGGGAGAAGAGCCCGCGCTTCACGACGTAGCCGTCCTCGTGGAACTGCGCGGCCTCCTCGGCGGTGAGCAACCGGTCGGTGGTGACCGCCGGAGTGGCGATGGATGTCATCTTCTGTCTCCTTCGGTTCTTCTCACTGGATGAGTTCGGCGAGCCGGGTCGCGTGCGGTGACCGCAGCATCGAGAAGTGGTCACCGGGAATCCGGACTAGGTCAACGGAGGTACCTCCCAACTTTTCCCGGGCCTCGGCGGCGAGTTCGGCCGCCCGGGCGGCCGGAAGACCGACGCCGGTGGCGGTCTCCGGCACGGCGATGACGACGGGGCAGCCGAGGTCCTCGACGACCTGGGGCGAGCGGGCGATCTCGCAGTTGGCGAGGTAGGTCTCGTACGCGCTCGCGCGGCTTTCCCCGGACAGGCGCCCGGCGCCGCCGCCCAGGTCCAGCAGGGTCGTGAACTCGGCTTCGCCCGAGGTGTCGGCGGCGGGGCCGCCGACGGGCTCGCCGTCGACGAGCACGAGCCGCCGCAGGGTGCGCCCGCGGCGCCGGAGCTCGACGGCGAGCGAATAGGCGACCATGGCGCCGAACGAGTGCCCGACGAGGGTCAGATCGCCTTCCGGCTGGGCCCGCTCGACCTGGCCGGCGAGGTCGAGGGCCACTTCGACCACGTCGGTCCGGCCCGCTTCGCCCGCCGCGCGGGTCGGCGACGCGAGTGTGACGAGCCCGCCCGGCAGCGCGCTTTCCAGGTCGGGTGCGCCGTCGAGCCGCCCGAAGATGCCGGCGACGTAGAACACCGTGCCGGTGCCCGTGGCCGCCGGGGTGGCGCGCGGACCGAGCGCTTCGGCGGCTTCGGCCAGCGTCGGTGCGTCGGACAGGTCGTTCAGCGGCACCCGCAGGCCGCTCTCGCGCTCGATGGCCGCGCGGACCTCGATGAGGTCGAGGGAGTCGACGCCGTTGTCGGCCAGCGACCGGTCCGCTGCCAGCTCGCCGGCCGCCACCCCGAGCACGGAGGCCACCGCCCAGCGCACGACGTCGTCGCCGGGGCCGGGCCGGCCGGGCGCGATGGCCTCGGCCGGCCGCGGCGCGGCGTCCGGTGCCGGCACGTCGTCGGGCCGGGCCGGGAGCATCGCGGTGCGGAACGGGTGCCGGCGCAGCGCCGGCGCGCCCAGGTCGGCGGCGATGGCGACCCCGCCGGTCCGGCAGGCCCGGTCCAGCTCGGGCAGGAGCACCGCCGGGGGCGCCGGCCGCTCGCCCGCCCGGCGCAGGTCGTCGTTCAGCCCGAGCCGCGCGGTGATGCCCACGCCGTCCCACGGGCCCCACTGCACCGACGAGACACCCGGGCCGGCGGCCAGGCCGTCCAGGTAGGCGCACGCCATGCCGTGCGCGGCCTGGCCGGCGTTGCCGAGCAGCACACTGGTCGAGCTGAACAGCACGAGCCGGGCACCGGTGCCGGCGAAGGCCTCGCGGATGTGGTGGCTGCCGCGGACCTTCGGGCGCAGCACGGCCGCGAGGTCGTCGTCGCCGACGCCGTCGATCGTGCCGTCGCGCAGGACCGCCGCGAGGTTGAGGACCAGGGGCTTCGCCGAGCCGGTCCGCACCCGCTCGGCCACCGCGCGGACGTCGTCGAAGTCGCCGACGTCGGCGGTCAGGCAAGCCACGTCGGCGCCGGAGTCCGCGAGCCGGGCGGCGAACCGGCCGGTCGCCTCGTCGGGCGCGGACCGGCTCACCAGCCACACCCGCCGGACACCGTGCCGGGTGACGAACCAGTCCGTGACGGCGTGGGCGAGGTCGCTCCGGGCCCCGAACACCACCAGAGCGTCGTGGTCCGGCGGCTCGTCCGCCGCAGCAGGCGGGACGGCTTCGACCGCGGGCAGCAGCAGCCTGCCTCCGGAGATCCTGGCGTTGACGTGGGACGCGCGGTGCGTCAGCAGCGTCCGCACCTGCCGGGCCGTCTCCTCGGCGGGCACAGGGCCGTCCACGGCCAGGGACACCGTCCGGACGCGGCGGTCCTCCGACGCCGCGATCCGGGCCAGTGCCGCGGCCATCGAGCCCGCGGGTGTCAGGTCGCCGGCCCCGTCCGGCGTGGCGAGCACGAGGGTGGCCAGGCCGGGGACCTCTTCGGCCCGCCGGACCGCCTGGAGCAGCGCGGCGGCGTACCACTCGGCCGTGTCGGCGTCCAGGTCGCCGAGCCCGAACCGCAGCACGACCGTCGCCGCGTCGTCCGCGTGGGACAGCCGGTCGGCGACGTCCACCCCGGGCGCCACGTCCACGACGGCCGGCTCGGACTGTCCGGCGGCCAGGGGATTGGCGCAGACGAACAGCCCTTCGTCCGCCGCGACGTCCTCCATGGACAGTCCGCCGCAGGCGCGCAGCAGGTCGACCCGCGCGAACCGGTCGCGCAGCACGGCGTCCCAGCGTTCCCCGGTGAGCAGCGGGTGGTCCGTCCGGATGTCGTCGTCGAACGACCACCAGCTGTCGAGCAGCCCGAAGGTCAGGTCGACCCAGGCCAGCGCCTTGAGGTCTTCGACGAGCAGGAGCGTCCCGTGCGGCGCGAGCCGCCCGGCGAGCCGGTCCAGGGTGCGTCCGACGTCCCGGGTGGCGTGGATGACGTCCACCGCCACCACGACGTCGTAGCCGTCGCCCAGCGCGGCGACCGACTCGTCCGAGTCGAGGTCGGCGGTCGCCGTGCGGAACCCGGGCCGGTGCCCGAACCGCTCGCCGGCGAGCCGGGTCAGCCCTTCGCTGAGGTCGGTGAAGGTGTAGTCGGCTGACGCGCCGAGCTCGTCCAGCGCGGCGAGGACGCCTTCGGTGGAGGCACCGGTCCCGCCACCCACCTCGAGGACCTTCAGCGGCCGGGGTGACTGGGCGGACGCCAGGGAGGCGAGCACGCCCGCCAGCGCGGTGTTGAGCCGGTTCAGCAGGAACGACCGCTGGTAGTACGTCCGCAGCAGGTCCGGGCCGGATCCGCCGAACAGGATGTTTTCGCCGTCGAGCGAGCCGTCGAAGAACCGGGGCAGCAGGCCGGCGCAGTTGCGCACGATGGACCATTCGGCGTCCACGGCTTCGGTCGCGCCGGTCTTCTCGACTTCCGCCGCCGGCCGGTCGAGCAGCCGCTCGAACGCCTTCAGCCGCCGGGCCGCGACCGTGGTGTCCCCGCCCGCGCGGGTCAGGTAGTCCCGCCCGCCCGCCGTGTCGAGCACGCGCACGGCGTGGTTTTCCAGCTCCCGGATCCGTTCCTGGTACCGCACGACTTCCTCGTCCGGCGCGGACAGCGCCGTGCGGGTCTCGTCGAGTGCCGCGGCGACCGCGTCCGGCAGTTCGCCGCCGACGGGCACGTGGGCGCGCCAGCCGAGCCGGTAAGCCACTTCGCCGTCCGGCCGCACGGTCTGGAAGCGGACGCCGTCGAGCTCGGCGAGCACGTCCCCGGTTTCGCCCGTCAACGTGCCGGCCGCCGTCGTCCGTCCTTTCGCGACAGTCACGCGGGTCGCCGGGTCCGGGACCGCGCGCAGCCGGGCCCAGGCGACGTGGGCGGGCATCCGGATGTCGGCGTCCCCGCCGCCGTCGAGCACGTCCGCGAGCTGGAGCACGCCGTCGACGGCGGCCACCTCGCCGGCGCCGATCCCGAGCCGGGTGTGCGGGCCGCCCGGCCCGGCCGGCCGCCAGGCCGCCGACGCCGCCGTTTCGCCGACGGTGATCTCCGCGAGGCCGTGGTAGGCGGGGCCGTAGGAGAGGCCTTGCCGCTCGAACCGCCGGTAGAACCCTTCGGGGTCCGCCGGTTCGCCGGGCTCGTCCGGCGTCTCGACCGTGCGGGTCTCGTCGGTGAGCAGGGCGGCGGCGTTGCGCGTCCAGTCCTGGCCGGGGCGTCGCGTCCAGAGGACGCACTCGGCGGGCGAGCGCGAGTCCACCGAAACCCGGGCCTCGACGACCTCGGTCTCCGTCTCGAAGGTGACGGGCCGCTCGAACGAGACGTCCGCCAGCAGGACGTCCGTCGCTTCCGGACGGACACTCCGGCCGATCTTCGCGAAGAGGCGCAGGATGCCCGCGGCCGGAACGACCCAGCGGGCGCCGACCCGGTGTCCGCGGATCCAGTCCTCTTCGGACGGTGAAAGGGTGAACGGCACGTCGGCGGACAACGTCTCCGCGAGCGGTCCGCGACGCGCGACGGGGCCCTGCGGCCGGATTTCCTCACGGTCGAAGGGGTAGGACGGCAACGGGATCAGTCCGCCGGCCGGCACACGGTCGAGCGCGCCCCAGTCGAGCGGGCGGCCGGCCCGGTACCGGGCCGCGGCGAGCTTCCCGAGGTAGCCGGGGACGGACTTCTTCAGCTCGGCCACCTGCTCCGGCGCCGTCCCGGCGGCTGCCGCGGCGCGCACCAGCCGCGAGAGCGTCGAGGAGAACCCGATCTCGACGACGAGCGGCGGGTGCTCCGAGCGGCGGAGGATGGTCCCGGCGGCGGCGTGGAAGTCGACCGGGGAGGTCAGCTGGGTCGTCCAGTACCGCAGGTCGGGCGGCTGGGGTGCGGTGGCGTACGCCGCGTTCGAGCCGACGAACGCCACCGCGGGTGAGCGGGCTTCGAGCGGGGGCACGGCGCGGCCGAGCCGGTCGGCGGCCTCGGCCATCAGGCGGCTGTGGAACGGCTTGCCGACGGGCAGCGGCGTCAGGTGGATGTCCGCCGCCGCCGCGGCCCGGCGCAGGGCGGCCAGCTGCGACTCGTCGCCGGCCAGGACGACCTGCGCCGGCCCGTTGACCGCCGCGACGTCGAGATCCAGCTCCGCCGCCAGCTCCCGGGCGCGGTCCGGGGTGCAGCGGGCCTGGGCCATGAACCCGCCGGACGCGGAGTCCATCAGCACGCAGCGGGCCGCGACCAGCGCGACCGCGTCCGGCTCGGTCAGCAGGTCCGCGCACACGGCGGCGGTGATCTCGCCGAGGCTGTGCCCGGTGACGACGTCGGGGGCGCAGCCGAACGACCGCAGCAGGCCGGCCAGGGCCAGCTGGAAGGAGAACTGCAGGACCTGTTCCCGGATCGTGCAGGGGTCGCCGCAGGCGCCGCCGGCGGGATCCACCGGCCGCGCCGGGTCGCCGGCGCGCCTGCCGACGTGCCGGTCGAACACGTCCGGCCCGAGCCGCTCGGCGAACGCGTCGAGCAGGGCCGGGAACCGCGTCGCGAACACCGGCCAGCCGCCGAGCTCGGCGACGACGTCCCAGGAGAATCCGCTGCCCTGTCCCGGGAACGCCCACACGGTCTCGCCCGCCACGCTCGCGGCCGGGACTTCGCACACCCGCGGCGTCCCGTCGCCGTGGACGAGCACGCCCCGGTGCTCGGCGAAGTGCCGGCGTCCCTCGGTGAGCGTGCGGACGACGCCCGCGGCGGGCAGCTGCCCGGCTTCGTGGCCGAGCCGCTCACCCAGCCGCCGCGCCAGTTCGTCGAAGGAATCCCGGCTCCGGCCGCTGACCGGCAGGTACAGCGGTCCGGTCCGGTCATCGAGGGTCTCCGCCGCCGCGGTGTCCCGGACCGGCGCGGGGGAGCGGACGACGACGTGGCAGTTCGCGCCACCCATGCCGAACGAGCTGACGCCACCGCGGACGGGCCGGTCGTCGGGCAGCTTGTGGCTTTCGCCCGTCACCGTGAACCGGCCGGAGCCCGCCAGGTCCGGGTGCAGCCCGGAAAAGCCGTAGGTGCCGGGGAAGAGCCGGTACCGCACGGCCAGGCACGCCTTGATGAACCCGGCGACGCCCGCCGCCTCGTCGAGGTGGCCGACGTGGCCCTTGACCGACCCGACCAGGCACGGCGCCTCGCCGGGACCGCTGAGCCGCGACGCCAGGAGGCCGTTCCACTCGATGACGTCCCCGATCGCGGTGCCCGTCCCGTGCGCCTCGACGAAGTCGACGGCCGGGTCCGAGGTGCCGAGCGCGGTGTCGATGAGCCGGGTCTGCGACTCGGGGTTGGGTGCGCTGAAACTGCCCTTGACCGAGCCGTCGTGGTTGGTGGCACTGCCGGCGATCTCGGCGTACACCGTGTTCTCGCCGGTACGGGCGTCGGTGGCGCGTTTGAGGACGACGACCCCCGCGCCGTTGCCGAAGACGGTCCCGTCCGCGTCCTTGTCGAAGGGGCGGCACACGCCGTGGCGGCTGCGGACCGAGCCGTCGACGTACTCGTACCCCTCCGGCTGCGGATAGATGATCGACACGCCGCCCGCCAGCGCGAGGTCACACTCCCCGGCCAGCAGCGCCCGGCGGGCGACGTGCACGGCAGTGAGCGACGTCGCGCAGGCGGCCTGCACGACGACGCTGGGCCCGGTCAGGCCGAGCCGGTAGGACACGGTCGAGGTGAGGTAGTTGCGGTCGGTGCCGAGCCGCTCCGGCAGCGTGTTGTGCTCCAGGAACGGGGTTTCGTCGCCGGCCAGCCGCCTCGGCTCGACCTCGTTGAGCAGGTAGGTGCTCAGCCCGGCGCCCGCGAAGACGCCGACGTGCTTGCCTTCGAGCCCCTCCACTTCGCCCGCGTCCTCCAGCGCGGTCCAGCAGAGCTCGAGGAACACCCGCAGCTGCGGGTCCATCCGGCGGGCCTCGGCCGGGCTGATCCCGAAGAACCGGCGGTCGAACCGGTCCACGTCGGCCAGGTGCCCTTGCGCCCGGACGAACGTTCCGTCCGGCTCCGGCGCCGCCACCGCGGACGTCCCGTCGAGCAGGTTCCGCCAGAAGGTGGCGGCGTCCGGCGCTCCGGGGAACCGGGCCGCCAGCCCGACGACGGCGACGTCGTCTTCGCTGTCCGGTGCGCGCCGGACGACGGTGTTACCGCTGCGGGTCGGCCCGTCCAGCGCCCGCTGCAGGTCCCCGATGACCGGGTGGCGGAAGAAGTCGGCGACCGACAGGCCGGGGTGGTCCCGGCCGAGGCGGGCCGCCAGCGACATCAGGCTGATCGAGTCCAGCCCGGCGTCGAGGAACCGCGATTCCGCGGTCACGTCGGGGTTTCCGGTCAGCTCGCGCACGGCGGCCAGCACGGCCGAACCGGTCGTGTCTCCGCCGCCGGCGGGCGTACCGTCCGCCGGGGCCGCGCCGAGCCGCTTGGCCAGCTTCGTGATCTCGCGCAGGTCGGGCTTGAAGTTCGCCAGCCGGGGGAGCGAGGGCACGAAGAACAGCTCGAACTCGTAGCCGTCGCCGAGGGTTCCGGCGACCCGGTCCCGGATCGGGCCGGGGTCGAGTTCGGCGCTGGGGTCCTGTTTCGTGGCGAGGACGGCGATCTTCGCCGAGCCGGCGGCCAGCGGGTAGTGCACGGCGACGGCGTCGGCCACTCCGGCGGCGGCGGACGTCTCCGCTTCGAGTGCCTCGAGGTTCACGCGAAAGCCACGCTGCTTGATCACCCGGCTGTCGCGGCCGAGGATGTGCAGCCGGCCGTCCCGGTCGGTGTAGCCGACGTCGCCGGTGACGATTTCGCGCGAGCCGAGCCGGACCACCACCGCGCCGCTGAGCGTCGCGGGCAGGTCCGTGTCGTGCCCGCCGACCACCCGGACCCGGACGCCGTCGACGGGCAGGCCGACCGGCGGCCGGTCCGGCCAGTCCTCCGGCGGCCCGGTCAGCTGGTGGCTGGTGACGTCCTGGGTCTCGGACATGCCGTAGAGGTTGACCAGCCGGGCCCGGGTCCGGCCGAACCACGCGCGGATCTCGGGCGTGATCTGCAGGGCGCCCCCGGCGACGAAGACTTCCTTGAGCTCGGGCGTCGGGAGGCCGGCGGCCAGCGCCGATTCCGCCACGGGACGCAGGAGCACGGTCGGCAGGTACACCTTCTCGACCGCGGCCGAGCCGAGCAGTTCGAGCAGCCGCCGCGGGTCTTCGCGGGCTCCCTCGTCGCCCGCCACGAGGGTGCCGCCGCCGCACAGCGTCGCGTAGATGACGTGGTAGGCGATGTCGAAGGAGAGCTTCGAGAACTGCAGCATCCGCCGGGGCGCGGGGAACGTCCGCAGGTGCCACGCGATCAGCGCGTTGAACTCCGCGCGGGGGAAGGGGATCGGCTTCGGCTGCCCGGTGGTGCCGGAGGTCAGCGTGATGTACAGCGGGGCCTCCGGCTCGGGCTCCGGCGCCGTCCCGTGGGCGCCGACGACGACCCGGTACGCCCCGAACGGTCCCTCGATCAGCTCCTCGTCCTCGCGCCGCCGGACGCTCTGCAACGCCTCGCCCGGCAGGCGGATGACCGCCCCGACACCGTCCACACCGGACAGTGCGCGCCGGGCGGCGGCCCGGCCGCGGTCCAGCCGCAGCACGGTGGCGCCGGCCAGGTGCACCCCCAGCACGCAGGCGATCTCGGCGGGGTGCTTGGCGCCGGTCACCGCGACCACCCGGTGCCCGGGCGGCAGCCGGCGGCCGAGGAAGTGGGCGAGCGCCGAGGCGTGCGACCACAACTGCCCGTAGGACACCGTGCCGGTGCCGGGCACGTCGATCGCCACGGCGTCGGGCCGGGCCCCGGCGACGGCGGCGAACCGGGCGAGGACGTCGGTGTCGTCCGGCCGGGCGGCGGGCGCCTCGGCGGCGGGTTCTCCCGGCGTGCCGAGCAGTTGCGCGCCGAGGTGGGCGAGCACCTCGGGACCGACCACAGTGGACTCCAGGGCGACGCGCAGCCTGCCGTCGCGGTCCCGCCAGTGGTTGACCACCAGGGCGTACGGCGTGCGGCTGACGGCCGGCTCCGACACCGCGCCGACGAGGTCGCCGCGGAGGGTGAACAGCGTCCTCGGCACGAGCAGCACGTCGAACGGGTGGTCCGGGTCGGCCACCTTCCGGAACCCCTCGTCGGCCATGACCAGCTGGAAGGGCACCCCCGACAGCGCCTGCGCCCGTTCGTACTCGCCGTCCGCCCACGGCCGCGCCGTCCCGCCGTCCGGTCCGTCGCCTGATTCGTCGTCCGGTCCGTCGTCCGATCCGAGCACGGCGATCCCCGGGTTGCCGAAGTAGCCGATCCGCCGGTCCTGCCCGGGCGTGCAGCCGTCGAACGGGATCGCGACGAGCAGCTGCTCGTCCGGCACCAGGGGCGCGGTGGCCGTCCGCAGCCGCTTGAGCAGCGTGACCGCGTCCGGCTCGCCGTGCGGGTCCGGCTCGAGCGTGCCGCTCCAGCGGTGGCCGCCCGACTCCGGCTCGACGACCCGCCGCCGCAGGTTGCCCGCCTTGGTGATGGCCGACGTCAGGCGCGTGACCTCCGCGGCGGCGTCCGGCGGCAACGGCGGCTCGGCCAGCAGCTCGCCGAGTTCCGGCGCGGCGGCGGGTTGACCGCCGTCGTCGAGGCCGGCGAGGAACAGTTCCAGCGACCGGTCGCCGTCGCACACCAGGTGGTGGAACCGGCAGCACAGGTACGTCGCTTCGGGGGTGGTCACCAGGCAGACCGACCACGGCAGCTCGCGGCCGAGATCCCAGGCCTGGCCGGTGAACTCCGCATACAGCGAGCGCAGCTGCCCGTCGTTCGCGGCCCGCAGGCCGGGCCGCACCGCGTCGCGCACGGCGTCGTGGGGCGGGAGTGACCGCCACACCGGCTCGCCCGCCGCGTCGACGGTCGCCGACAGCAGCGGGTTCGCCTCGACGACGGGCAGGAGCCGCCGCTGCAGCTCCTCGACCCCGATCGGTGCGGTGAGCCGGGCGGCGCAGGCGATCGTCAGGTCCGTGCGCCGGGGGTTCATCGCCTGCATGAACCACATGCGAAGCTGGGACCGGGTGAGAGCGGTTTCCCTGTTCACGGTGCCCACTTTCGTTGCTCGTGCGCCTGAGGGGGAGTTGGGAGGAAGTGTGCGCGGGACGCCGTCACCACGGCGTCACAGCGCCACTGGACCGGCCACTGTGGACGGTCAGAACGCGGCGATCCCGAACGGCGGCAGCTGCCCGCCGTTCTCCGGAAGCGTGATGTCGAAAGCCTTGTGCTCTTCGATGAACTTCAGCGTGCCGTCGGAGTTCACCTGGAACACCTGCAGCAGCCCGAAGTGCGAGTTGAGCTGGTAGAGCCACCGGCTGTCGTGGCTGAGCGCGACGTCGAAGGTGCCGTCGCGGGTGTGGCCGTCAGCGGCCTGCGGGTGCAGCAGCGTCAGCGCCCCGGTGTCTTCGATGCGGTAGGTCGAGATCGAGCCCCCGCCCAGCGCGTTCGAGGTGAACGCCAGCTTCCCGTCGTTCGTCGGGACGATCCAGCACGAGTCGGTGCCGCTGTTGGGCACGCCCTTGCTGATCGCCTTCAGGGTTCCGTTGCCCAGCATGGTGTAGCTGCTCGCGGTGCCCTTGCCCTTGTCGGCGTGGTTCTGCTCGCTGAACAGGGCCGTGCCGTCCTTGGTGAAGGAGAAGCCGAACGGCCCCGCGCCGGAGGTGTTCTGCACGGCCTTGGCGCCCAGCGTGCCGTCGGGGTTGACGGTGAAGGTGTCGATGGCGCCGTTCTCCGGCGGCTGCTGGGGCAGCGTGGCGAGTCGCTCGGACACCACCAGCTGCGTGCCGTCCGGCGTGAACGACACCTGCGAGCAGCCGGACCGGCCGCCGCCGCTCAGCGGGCGGGTGGAGGCGGGGATCGGGGCCAGCCTGCCCTCGACGTCGATCCGGAAGCCCGACACCGACGGCTGGTCGCCGTGCGTGCAGTTGTCCAGGAACTCGTCGGGGAACTTCAGCACGAACCGGTCGTCGAGCTCGCCGCTGTTGAGCGCGTAGAGCAGGCCGTGGTTCACCGTCAGGCTCACCGGCTTGGTGCCGCCGGACGGGACGTTCGAGACCAGCTGCAGGCCGTCGGCCGCGACGCGGAAGACGCTGATGGTGTCACTGCCGGCATTGGCGACGTACAGCAGCTGCGCGCTGTCGATGTTGTGCTGCGGTGACGACTCGCCCGCCGTGGTCCCGAGCACGATGCCGTGTGCGGAATCCTCGAAGCTGCCGCTGCCGACCCCGCCGGTCTTGTACCGGCCGACCTCGTGCAGCCGCCCGTCGTCGCTGCGGGCGAACGCGATGACCTCGTTGGTGGTCGGGTCGTTCGTCTGGACGAACACCGCGCCGCGGCGGAGGTCGAACACCCCGCCGGCGCCCGCGGCGGGGTTGCCGGCCGCCGAGAAGGAGTTCCCGGCGTCCCCGGCGGCCGTTCCGTCCTGGGCGGCCAGCGGTGACGCGGCCGGCCCGTCGGCCGGCCGGTAGATCAGGTACCCGACGACGAAGCCGAGCGCGAGCACGATCACCGCGGCGAGCACGGAAAGTATCACGAGGGGGCCCCGGCGCCGGCGCGGCGGCCGGGCGGGCGGGGCGAAGCTGAGGTCCTGTCGCTGGGCGAAGCCCGGCGGCGGTGGCGCCTGGCCCGCCGGTGCCTGGGTGGGGAAGCCCTGTGTCCGCGGGCCGTGGGTGGGGTTGGTCATCGGTACTCCTTTGCTGGAACGGCGGATCAGGGCCCGCCGCCGGCCTGTCTCGCGGCTCAGTAGTGCGAGAACTCGGTCTGGTCGAACGAATGCCGCTCGTCTCCGCGCAGCGGCGGGTTGAACACGCTGATGAGCTCCATGTCGCCTTCGCTGCAGGCGATGAGGAAGTGCTCGTCGTGGTCGTCGAGGGCGTAGATGACGCCGGGGGAGAGGTTGAAGGTGGTGCCGTCGGTGGTGACGACCTGGCCCCGGCCGGCGATGCAGTAGCACGCCTCGAGGTGCCTGCGGTACTGCAGCGGCGACTTCGAGCCGGCCTTGACCAGCGTGTGGGCCACGGTGAAGCCCATGTTGTCGCGCTGGGTGAGAAACCGGTAGCTCAGCCCGTTTCCCCAGTCGACGCAGTCCACTTCGGACTTGGAACGCACGATCATGACAGGATTCCTTCCTTCGGGTTCTTCCCGTTCGGGGTCCGGGTGATGCCGTGGCCGACGATCTCGACGGTGCTCGGCACGGCGGTGGCGGGCAGCTTGGCGCGGCAGTACACGCGCAGCTGCAGGCCGGTGAGCCGGGCCCGCGGCCGCAGCCGGACCGACGCGCGGATCCGGTGACCGGCGGCGGGATCGGCGGTGGCGGTGACCCGCGCGTCGAGCACCTCGCTGTGCCGGAGGATGACCTCCTGGACTTCGTGCAGGTTCGTGCGCGCGCCCCGCACCTTCACCAGGTCGTCCCGTCGTCCGCGGGCGAACAGCAGCCCGTCCGCGGTCCGCTCGACGAGGTCGCCGGTGCGGAAGGGCCGGCCGATCGGGGTGAGCCCGCCCCGGCCCCGGTCGAGGTACCCCCTGGCCTGGAACGGCGTGGACACCAGCAGCTCGCCCCGGCCCGCGCCGGTGACGCGCCCGCCCCGCTCGTCGACGATGACGGCGTCGACACCGGGAATCGGCTTGCCCAGCGGCACCGCGCCCCGGGCGCGGGCTTCGCCGGGGTCCACCTCGTGCAGGAAGCTGTCGTTGGTTTCCGTGCTGCCGTAGAGGTTCCAGAGCCGGGCGCCGGGGAACAGCTCCGCCAGCCCGGCGACGAGGCCGGCCGGCAAGGTGTCACCGGTGGAGATCACGTGCCGGACGGCGGGCAGCGGCCGCTTCGCCGACTCGGTCAGCATCCGCAAGTGCATCGGCGACGCCTGGACGACGCCGGCGTGCCGGCAGGCGCCGGTGAGGTGGCTGCCGTCGGCGGCGGCTTCGGGCCCGGCGAGCCCGGCGCACGCCCCGGCGGCCAGCGCGGCCCAGACGTCCAACAGGGACAGATCGAAGTTGAGCGGCACGCAGCTCAGCGTCGTGGTGCCGGGGCCGATGCCGAACCGGTCCGCGGCCCAGCCGAGGAACCGGTCCACCCCGGCGGCGTCGAGCACCACGGTCTTGGCCGGCCCGGTCGTCCCGGACGTCGTCAGCAGCAGGCCCGGCTCGTCCACCGGGCGCGCGTCCGCACCGGCCAGCCGGACGACGTCGCCGTCGGGGCCGAGCAGGTGCGAGCAGCCCGCCTGGGCGCACAGCTCGACCAGCGCGTCCGAACCGAGCTCGGCCGGCGGCAGCAGGATCCGCTTGCCCCCGGAGAGGCAGGCCAGGACCAGGGCGACGGTTTCGGGGGTCTTCCGGGGCGGCACGCACACCGTGCCCCCGGCGTGGCTCACCGCCGGGGCGAACTTCGCCGCCATGGCCGTCAGTTCCGCGTAGGAGACGGTCCGGTCGGCGCAGGACAGCGCGGGGGCGGACGGGGTCCGGCCCGCCCACGCCGAGAACCGGCTGAGGAAGGACGTCGACGGCATGGCTGGCTCCTTTTGCTTCAGTGCCGCTCGGTCGTGCCCGGGTGGATCAGCGGTGGCGGTGGGAGTAGTAGTGGAACTGCCGCATGCCGGCCGCCACCGTGGAGCCGGGCTCGAGCACGGTCTCCGCGCCAGGTTCCAGCCGGGTCCACGTCGCCGAGTCGCGGGCCAGCACGAACGTGCCGTTCGCGGACCCCAGGTCGGTGACGACGACCTGCCACTCGCGCAGGGCGATCCGGGCGTGCCGCCGGGAAACGAGCGGGTCGGCCAGCGTGACCGGCTCCGCTTCGCCCGCGGCCACCGCGTCGTCGGCCTCGGGCATCCGGCCGATCACGAGGTCCCGCAGCAGCGGCACCGTCGTCCCGTCGTCGAGGACCAGCACGCCCAGCTGCGGCCGCGGCCCCCAGTCCGGCGCGCGGCGGGACTGGGCCATCGAGATGCCGCACACCGAGCAGTACGAAACGGCCGGGTCGTTGAAGTGGTTGCGGGCGCACTGCACGCCCGGCACCCGCGTGGCCGTCTCCTCCGCGGTGGTCTCGCCGGTGGGGATCGCACCGTCCGCCGGCTCCGGCGTGGCTTCGCCGGGTGCCTCCCGCGGCACCGATGGCGCTTCCTCCACCGGGCCCAGGTCCGTGCCGCCGACGACGGCCTGGACGGCCTCCACCGGGTCGGTGATCACCCGGTCGAGCACGGTCACCGCGTCCCGGCCGTCGAGGTGCACCTGCTCGCCGTTGACCGTGACGATCAGCTCGGCGCCGCCGTGCACGACGACGGCCATGCCGTCCCGGGTCGGCCCGAACGCGCACAGCGCCGGGAAGTCCTCGTCCGGGCCGGCCGAGCTGACCAGCCCGGCGACCTGGTGGCTGAGCCGCCTGCCACCGGCCTCGCCCGCCGCGACCTCCGCGACGGCGTCGAGCAGCGCGCCGATGCGGTGCTGCCGGCCGGGTACCGCTTCGCACACCAGGGTCAGGTCCCCGTAGCGGGCCAGGACGGCGTTCCCGCGCAACGGGTGCACCCCGTCGGGGACCGTCGCGGCCGGCTGCGGCCCGTTTTCCAGAACCGTGCTCATACTATTCTCCCGCCGTAGAACCGCCATCGGACGAACAGCACCCTCATCGGCCCGTTCGCGAACAACCAGACCGCCAGCCAGACGATCCCGAAATGGATCAGGAAGGCTTCCCAGGGCACCGGACCGGGCAGCCAGGGCAGTGCCCCCCGCCCGGCGAAGACCCACACGAGGATTCCTTCCGGCACGGCGGTGAGGAGGCCGAAGAGCGTGGGCCAGTCCTTCTCCCAGCGCCATTGCATGACCAGGTGGTAGAGCAGTTCCCAGCCGATCCCGAACACCGTGACCGTGCCCAGCACCACGAAGGTGGCCTGGTACCGGTCGGCGAGCGGGCCGTCCACCGGCAGGACCGGGGTGAGCAGGGCGGTGACCACCCCGCCGACGAAGACGAGCAGGAACAGCCGGGTTTCGAGCCGGCCGAGCAGCGTCGGCACCATGTTCGACCTCTTTCGTGCGTGTGGTCAGATCTGCCGTCCGGTGGCCCACTTGAGCCACCGGCCGACCGAGCTCGCCGGTCCCATGTGGTCGCAGTGGCCGCGGCGGGCGATGTCGTCGATGACGTCCTGCGCGGCCAGCTGGAGCCCGAGGAACGTGTCCACCCCCGGGAAGTAGCCGCCGAACGCGGCCGCCCCGGTGGCGTAGAGCCGGCCGGCGCCGCTTTCGGTGCCCCGCACGTCGAAGGCGCGGCCGACGTCGAGCCGGCCGAGCACGTTGCGCCCGGCGCCGCTGTGCCGCAGCAGGTCGCCCAGGACGCGGTGCTCGGTGATGTCCCCGTTGAGGCCGGTGCAGTCGATGACGTAGTCGACGCGGGCGTTCGTCAGGCCGTCGGCGCGCCCGATGGTGGCCGTCATGCCGGCCGCGTCGAGGCGCAGGTCGGCGATCTTGCCGGTGAGCTGCTGGTACCAGCCGGCTTCCCGGGCGACCCGCAGCGCGGCGCGCCAGTGCCGCCGCGACGGGGTCGTGGTCCCGCCGATCTGCTCGTACATCCGGACCCGCTCGGCCCCCTCGAGCCGCCGCATCCGGGCCCGCAGCTGGCCGCCCCACGCCGATTTCGGGTAGTTGAACCCCTGGAACGCCCAGCCGTCGCGGCCCCGGCGGCGGGCCCACGGGTGCGGCCCGTGGCTGCCGGCGAAGTAGGTCCGGAACAGGTGCACGATCCTGGTCTCCGCGCCGTGCTCCAGCCGGTCGGTGATCAGCCGGTGCAGGACGGCGGAGGCGACCACGCCGCCGCCGCGCACGAGGACGGTGCCGGGCCGGTGGAGCAGCGCCTGGTAGACGTGCTCGTGGTCTTCGTAGCCGTTGACCACGTGGTGGAAGTCGTTCATCCGCTCGCGGAACGCCTGCATGTCGGGCAGGAACCGCAGGCCCGGATAGCCGACCGCGAGGTGCACGTCCCGGGAGCGGAACGCGACGTGCCCGGCCGTCGCCTCGCCGGCGGGCGAGAGCAGGGTGAAGTAGCCGCCGCCGTCGCGCCGCCGGACGACCTGGACTTCGCCCCGCACCAGCATTTCGCGGTACCGGATGCGGTCGGCCTCCCGCGCGATGCCGTCGAGCACCGTGCCGAGCAGCGGGGTGTAGAAGTCCGCGAAGTCGGGCTCCAGGAACACCTGCGTCAGCGGCTTGAGACTCCGGGTGCGCCACGCTTCCTGCAGCGCGTAGGAGGGGAACCCCCAGAGGTTGTCCGGGCGGGACGCCGAGTCCGAGCGGATCCGGCGGCTGCGCGGCAGCTGGGAAACCCGGGTCAGGTACTCGTAGGTCTGCCACGGGTGGTCCAGGTTCGACAGCACGCGGATGTCTTCGGCCGGGACGTTGCCGGCGACGCGGAGGTAGTCGACCGTGACGAACGAACCCATGCCCCCGCCGACGCTGACGAACGGGACGTCGTACACCGGGATGCCCGTCGTGGCGACCATCTGGTCGCTCCAGACGTCACTCGCGTCGAGCAGCGGCGGGACGGCCTTGGTCGCGGGCACCTCCCGGGGGAGGGCGGTATCGGTCGTGTCAGTCACTTTCACTCACCGGTTCCCTGTCCTGGTCGCTCCGGAAACGTTCACTCGGAAGAGTGGTCGCGGCACCGTCGCCGAAGCGTCACACCTCGACCCCGGCCTCGACATCACGCGACGGTCCACGAAGGAGCTGACCCATCGTCGTGGCGGGCTCGACGCCCAGCTCGTCGCGGAAGATCCGCTGGTAGTCGGCGAAGTAAGAGAGCGCTTCCTGCCGGTTTCCCTGGACGAGGCACGCGCGGATGAGTGTCTGGTGAGCACTGTCGCGGAGGGAGTCCGCGTGCACGACCGCCAGTGCCGTGTTGACGGCCGCACCGTGCAGACCGGTGCCCGCCAGGCGGCTCGACAGCGTTTCCAAGGTGGTCAGCCGGAGCTGGTGGTAGCGGTCCTGGTACTCGAACAGCCACTCGTCGTCGAGCTCGGGCAGCAGGTCGTGGTAGAAGTCGGCTTCGAGCGCGTCGGTGCGCAGCGCGGCCGGGAGCGGGCCCGCGTTGGTGAGGATCCGGTTGGCCAGCGCGGTGCTCGACTCCAGGTCGACGCGCAGCCCGCCGGCGAGCCGCAGGGACGAACCGGACGTTTCGACAAGGCCGGGGCAGGTGCGCTCCAGCCGGTAGATCACCGTACGCAGGTTTCCGTGCGCTCGCGCGCTGGTGGTGTCGGGCCAGAGCAGGTGCGCGATCCGGCGGCGGGCCACCGAACCGGAGTGGCAGACGAGGGCGGCCACCAGGCGCTGCCCGGTCACGCTCACGTCGACCGGTTCGCCGTCCAGCACGAGCCGGAAACCACCGAGGACGGTCAGTTCGCCGGCCGGCTCCCGGGAACCGGCGTCGGGAGCGGGTGCGACGGGAGTACTGAATGGACGCCGCGACGCCGGTGGGCGGATTCCCACGGCGGGCGGGAAGGAACGGGCCGATGTGCCGTCTACGAACATGGAGCTTCCCCCAAACACGGTCTCGGAGCTTCTTGGGAAGTACCGAGACGACACGGGGGGAAACCGTTACATGATCACCGGAGTGGGTTCGATGGGTCCGTTCCGGACTTCACATGGTGTATACGGGAGCGGGGGAAGTTCGCCCGATGGTCGGAGTTTGGCGCGGCGTGATCACAGGGAGCGAGCGCGACCGAAGCTGTGGCAGCCCTTTCCGGCGGCCGGTGCACCTGTCCGGACCGGCCTGCCCGGCGATTCCCCGTTGCGACGCAAGACATCCGGGATGCGGCGGGTCCGCGCCGGCGGACCTCAGGCCCGGGCCGGCGCGGCGCCCGGTGCGGCGACGCCGCGAAGGAGTGTGACTACGACGATGGCGTGGTCACTTCTTCGCGACGGCGACCTTCTTGCGCGGAGCCCGCTTGCGCGCGGCCTTGACCGGCTCCTCCGCTTCGGCGATCTCCGCCTGCTCGAAGGCGGCGATGACCTCGGAGGCCAGGCGTCCCCGCTCGGAAACTTCGTAGCCGTTCGCGTTGGCCCACGCCCGGATCTGCTGGTTGCGTTCGCGGTCGGACGCGGTCGTGGCCGGCTGGCCGGTCGCGACGCGGACCTTGCGGCCGCCGGTGCGGCGGCCGGCGCTGATGTACCGGGCCAGTTCGTCGCGCAGCGCGGCGGCGTTTACCTCGGACAGGTCGATTTCGTAGGTGACGCCGTCGAGGGCGAACGGGATGGTGCGGGCGGCGGGCGTGCCGTCGATGTCGTCGAGCGTCTCGACGAGGACTTTCTGGGCCATTCCTGCTCCTTGAAGAACGCGGGGCACATCCAGTGTGACGCTATTGTGACCGAGGGTGAGAATTCACTGCTCCACTGTGGAGTCTATACACATCTCCTCCTTCAGGGAAATTTCCTCCCGCCGTGTTGCCCGTATCAAATGCGCACTCGCGACAGGGTGCCTTGACGAATCCTTGATCTGCGGGAGGATCTGCGGGAGGGGAAGTCACCGCAAGCCCGGAAATGGCGACAGCGGGCAACGCGGATCTGCAAGTTGCACCCGGGTGGCCGGTTTGTGGTCTGTTCGGAGTAGCGGGCGGGGCGGCGTCCGGCAAAGTTCGCCTCCGGGCGGATCCGCGACGTCGTGAATGACTCTTTCCTGTCGTCGGACGCCATGAACGAGTCGTTCACGACATCCGGCCGGCTTCGCCGTCCGGTCGAGCCTGTGCAGACCCGGCGACGTCGTCCCCCGCCGGCCCGGTCCGGCGGGCGAGAGCCTGACAGTCCACAGTGGACTGAGCGCGATCGGCCCAGCCGTGGTTACGCCGACCGGCCCGGCCGGACCTGCCGAAAGGGTCGAATTCGACGATTTCACGAAACGCTCGCGCGGACAGCCGGTTACCCCTGGCCGAATTCCTGCTGACGGCCCTTGACGCCGGTGATCAAGGCGCTGATCATTCCCGACGGCCGACCTGGCTTTCGCATGCCCGCCCGCCCGGCGTTCCGACGCGAGGGTGGGCGAGCCGCCCCTCGACGATCCGCCGTACAGGCGTCCCCAGGAGAACGAGTTGACACCGGACACATTGGACAGACGGAGCTTCCTGCGCCGGAGCGCGCTGGTCCCCGCCGTCATCGCCGCGCCCGCGTTGCTGGGCGTCCCCGCCTGGGCGGAGGAGGCGACGGCGTTCGTCGACACCTACCGCACCAACGTCCCGGCCAACCGGACGCCGGAGACCAACGCCGCGGTCCGGGCGCTGAGCGGGATGCAGCGGCTCTGGCGCACCGGGCCGTCGTGGGACACCGGGACCGTGCTCGACGCCGAGGTGCTGCGGGCGAACGTCCGCCACGTCGTCGCCGTCACCCGGACGCGGAGCGCCGCCGAGGCGAAGCGGGCCTTCGTCTACGACCGGCAGCACCAGTCCTACGCCGCCATCGGCGGCCTCGGGCCCCTGTCCGACCTCTACCGCACCGGCGCCAAGGCCGTCACGAGCATCACCAGCGCGCCCGACGGCACCCCCGCGGCCAAGATCGACGACGCCGTCCCGGCGGACGCCCCCGCGGGCTCGGCGCTCGGTGCCGGCTCCTACGACTCCGAACTCGGCCTGGTGGCCAAGCTGGTCGACACGGTGCGTGGCACCTTCGCGTCGGGCAACCCCAGCAAGTACGCCTACCAGTACCCCCGCCCGTGGCGGCTGACCGCGGACAGCCGGGTCGCCGACACCGGCCGGGTCGACTCCCTGGGCTTCCCGGTCTACCGGTCCGACGTGATCGTCGCCCCGCAGCTGCTGCGGCAGCGCAACACGAGCCCGGTCGACGACGCCGGGTACCCGAGCGGCCACACCAACGCCTTCCACCTGGCGTGCCTCGCGCTCGCCTACGCCGTGCCCGAGCGGTTCCAGGAGCTGGTGGCGCGGGCCTACGACCTGGCCGACACCCGGATCGTCGCCGGGATGCACTCCCCGGTCGACGTCATCGGCGGGCGGATCCTGGCCACGGCGCTGACCGCCGCGACGCTCGCGGACCCGGAGAACGCGACGCTCAAGGCGAGCGCGCGCGAACAGGCCCTGGCGTACTTCACCGCGAAGACCGGGACCACGGCCGACACGCTGTTCGCCCGCGCGCACGCCGGCCCGGACGAGTACACCGACCGCTGCGCCAACGCCGAGATGGTCGCCCGGCGGGCGACGTACGGGCTCCCGCGCCGTGGCCGGAACCTCCCGATGACCGTGCCGAAGGGCGCGGAAGTGCTGCTGGAGACCCGGCTCCCGTACCTGACCGCCGGGCAGCGGCGCGAGGTGCTGCGGACGACCGCGTTCCCCGCGGGCAACCCGCTGCTCGACGGCCCGGAGCAGTGGGGACGGCTGAACCTGTTCGCCGCCGCCGACGGCTACGGGGCCTTCGACGCCGGCGTCCGCGCCGAGCTGGACGCGGCCCGTGGCGGGTTCCACGCCAACGACAGCTGGCGCAACGACATCGGCGGCGACGGCGGGCTCGTCAAGGCGGGCAGCGGGACGCTGACGCTGCACGGCAACAACAGCTACCGCGGCGGCACGCGGCTGACGGCGGGCACGCTGGTCGCGGCGTCGCCGTGCGCGCTCGGCACCGGGGCCGTCGAGGTGACGGGCGGGGTCCTGCGGGTGTCCGGCCTGCGCGTGGGCGGCTACCGCCAAGCGGGCGGCACGCTGTCCGTGCGACCGGGCGCGGGCCCGGCGCTGGCGGTTTCCGGCACGGTCACCCTGGACCCGGGCAGCACACTGGAGATCCACCTGGACGGCTCGTGCCCCGTCTGGGAGATCCCGGTGCTGAGCGCCCGCCGAATCCAGGGGCGCTTCGCCGTCGTCAAGGCCGACCGCCCGGGCTTCCGGGTGGTTCCCCGTTACACCCCGACCGGCCTGTCCCTCCGAATCCTGCGGGAGTTCTCGTGAAGAAAAGCCTTGCCGTCCTGGCCGCCGTGGTCGCGGCGTGCGCGCTGGCCCCGGCCGTCGCGCACGCCGACGCCACCGACGGCGGCAGCTTCTCCGTGCTGAGCTACAACGTCGCCGGCCTGCCGGAGGCCATCAACAGTGCGCCGAAGCCGCGGGAGCCGGCCACGACGGCGATCGGGCAGCGGATCGGCGCGTACGACCTGGTGCACGTCGAGGAGGACTTCAACTACCACGCCGCGCTCTACGCCGCCGACAACCACCCGTACCGCACGCCGACCAGCGGGGGCGCGGGGATCGGCAGCGGGCTGAACACGCTTTCTTCGCTGCCCTACGACACCGACGACTTCGAGCGCGCGCACTGGAAGTCCTGCCAGCTCGACTCGGGGGACTGCCTGACCCCCAAGGGCTTCACGTTCATGCGGCTCCGGCTCGCCGAAGGCGTCTACACCGACGTCTACAACCTGCACACCAACGCCGGGACCAACGACGGCGACGAGGCGTCCCGGGCGTCGAACCTGGCGCAGCTGACGGACTTCATCCGGACGCACTCGGCCGGGAACGCGGTCATCGTCATGGGCGACACCAACACGCGCTACACCCGCGCGGCCGACACGATCGCCCAGTTCGCCGGGGACAACGGCCTCACCGACGCCTGGGTGAAGCTCGTGCGCGGCGGGGTGGCGCCCGCGCCCGGCAGCCCCCCGCTGCTCTGCGACACGCAGGTCACGAACGACTGCGAGATCGTCGACAAGGTCCTTTACCGCGGCAGCAAGCTCGTTTCGCTCAATGCGACGGCGTACAACAACGAACACGCGAAGTTCCTCGACGACGCCGGCCGGATGCTGTCGGACCACGACCCGATCACGGTCCGGTTCGACTGGACGCGCAACCCGGCGCTGCGGCTGTCGGACCAGTACGGCGGCCCGCACGGTGACTACTACACCGACGTCGACGCCGTGCCGGCCGGTGCGCGCGTCCGGACGTGGTCGCTGCGCGCCGGTAACCGGATCGACCAGGTCGGCGTGACGCTGGAGAACGGCACGACCCTCGCGCACGGCGGATCCGGCGGGACGGCCTCGTCGCTGACGATGGGCAGCGGCGAGTACGTCACGACGGCGACCTTGTGCCAGGGCAAGTACAGCGGCACCACGCGGATCTTCTCGGCCCGTTTCACCACCAACCTCGGGCGGGTGCTCGCGGGTGGCTCGGCGACGTCGGACTGCGTGACGCGCACGGCCCCGGCCGGCTGGCAGATCGCGGGCTTCCACGGCCGCTCCGGCGACGAGCTCGACAAGGCCGGGTTCGTCTACACCCAGCGCTAGCGATGACCGGGCGGTGGCGTTCCGCGCGCCACCGCCCGCCGCGCGGGCGACCAGTGACGTTGTTCACCGGCGAACCGGGGCGCCCTCGTTCCGCCGCAGGTCAGCGCCGATCTCTCGTAATCATTTCGACTCTTCGCCGTTCGTTACACCGTAGTGGTGTTGTCGACATCGAGATGAACAATCAGCACCCGTGTGTTCACCTCGACGTCGACTGGAAGCCGTTGTGGCCGGTGAGGGGTGGGGCGAATGCGAGAGTGGACGACAGGGGAGGCCCTGCCGGGTGGCCGCGCCGCCGTGCTGCCGGACCCGGCGCGCGCGATCGGCGTGCTCACCTCGACGCTGGCCACGCTCGGCAACAGCCGGACGCTCGACGCGATCGCGCAGGCGGCCGCCGCCGAGGGGCACACGGTCAAGCTGATGTCGCTCGGCAAGCCGACCCGGTCCGCGGTGACGCGGGCGTTCCGGCAGCTCGAGACGCAGGCCGTCGAAGGCTTGGTCGTCCTCGTCGAGGAATACGACCTGGACTGGCCCGGCATCGAGTTCCCGGCGGACGTGCCGGTGGTGGTGGTCGGTTCGAATCCCCGCGCCGGCTACCCGGCCGTCGACACCGACCAGGCGCAGGGTGCCACGCTGGCGACCGAGCACCTCTTGCGCTTGGGCCACGAAACCGTCTGGCACATCGCTGGGCCTACGGATTCGTTCGCGGCCGAAGGCCGGGAACAGGCCTGGCGCGCGACGCTGAACCGGTTCGACCGCCCGGTCCCGCTGCCGGTGGTGGGGGACTGGTCGACCGAATCCGGGTACACCGTGGGGCGGATGCTGTGCCACGACCCCGCGGTTACGGCGGTGTTCGCGGCGAACGACCAGATGGCGCTGGGCCTGCTGCGCGCACTCCACGAAGCCGGCCGTTCGGTCCCGGGCGAGGTCAGCGTGGCCGGTTTCGACGACATGCCCGAAGCGGCGAGCTTCTGGCCGCCACTGACGACGGTCCGGCAGTCGTTCTCCGAGCTGGGGCGCCGGGTGGTGCGGACGCTGCTCGACGAGACGGCGACGGGAATCCGGGCCGCGGCCGTCGATCCGGTGCCGGTGACATTGGTCGTGCGGGGCAGTACCGGCCCGCCGTGGTGACCTGTGTCCGCGCCGGCGGCCGGCGGCGCGGGCGAACGTCCTGAATGACTCATTCAGGACCTCGGAGGTCTTGAATGAGTCATTCAAGACCTTGGGGCCGGGGCAGCGCCGGTTCGCCGCCGCGGTGATCCGCGCCCGGCCGGTCAGTTCCACGCCACCGGCAGGCGGTCGATGCCGTAGATCGGATGGGCGTGGCGGAACGGCAAGTCCTCCTCCGCCACGGCGAGCCTGAGCGCCGGTAGCCGCCGCAGCACCGTCGTGAGCGCGACCTCGAGTTCGAGGCGGGCCAGGTGGTGGCCGAGGCAGAGGTGCTCGCCGTGGCCGAAGGCCAGGTGGTGGTTGGGAGTGCGGCCGAGGTCGGGGTCGTCGGGAGCCGGGAACCGGCCGGGGTCGCGGTTGGCGATGTCCGCCGCGGCGATGACACCCTCGCCGGCGCGGATGGTCACCCCGCCGATCGGCACGTCGGCCGTCGCGACCCGGCGCCGTCCGGTGTGGGTGATCGTCAGCAGTCGCAGGAGCTCGTCGACGGCGGTGGCGGGCGGCCCGTCCGGGTGCCGGAACGCCTCGGCGTGCCGCGGGTTCCGGAGCAGGAAGGCCACCGACAGCGCGATCTGGTTGGCGGTGGTCTCGTGCCCGGCGACGAGCAGCAGGACGGCCATCGACACCGCCCCGGCCCGGTCGAGCCGGCCGGGTTCGACCTGCTGTGCGCTCAGCCTGCCGAGCAGGTCGTCGGCGGGATGGGCGCGCCGGCGCTGGAGGAGGCCGCCGAGGTAGCGGGCGAGGTCGGCCGTCGCGGCGCGATTGGCTTCGCCGGACGCGGAATCGTCGACCATCACGCGGGCGCGTTCTTCGAAGAACTCGTGGTCGCCGTAGGGCACGCCGAGCAGATCGGCGATGACCGTCGACGCCAGCGGCAGGGCGTAGGCCTGGACCAGGTCGGCGGGTCCGCGCCCGGCGGTGAGCCGGTCGAGCAGCCCGGTCGCGGTGCGCTCGACGGCGGGCCGGAGCGCGGCGATGCGGCGCGGGGTGAACTCGGTGATCAGCATGCGGCGCAGGCGGGTGTGCTCCGGGGCGTCCATGCTGATGAACGAGCCGGCCCCCCGCCGCCGCGCGCGGCCGGCCGGGCCGCGCGCGGGGTAGCCGGTCCGCGTGGGGTCGACGGAGAAGCGCCGGTCGGCGAGCACGGCGCGGACGTCGTCGTAGCGGGTGAGCAGCCACGGGGTGCTGCCGTCCCAGATCCGGACCCGGCTGATCGGCGCGTCGCGCTGCACCTGTGCGAGCCGCGGCGGCGGGTCGTACGGGCAGTCACGGGGGAACGGGAACGGCTCGGTCATGCGTCCTCCTCGGCATGTTCGCGCTCCGACGGGCGCGGGGCCGTCTGGTCGGCGAGGCGTTCGAGCAGGGGAGCGGCCAGCCGCAGGAGCCCGGCCTCGGTTTCGGTGAGCTCGTCGAGCGCCGTGGCCAGCCATTCGTCGCGCTCACGCATGTCGGCCAGCAGTGCCGTCCTGCCCCGGCCGGTGAGGGCGAGCACGGCGCCGCGCCCGTCGTTCTCGTTGGGAGCCCGGGTGATCAGCTCTTCGGCCTCGAGTTCGGCGAACACTTTGGTCAGTGCCTGAGGCCGTTGCCCGTCGGCGGCGGCGATTTCGCCGGGACTGCCGGTGCCGTGCCGGAACAGGTACCCCAGCACGCCGACCTTGGCCGGGCTCAGTGCGTGCGCCGAGCGGGCACCGCGCAGCCGCCGCGCCAGCCGCAGGACGCCGGAGCGCACCGCCCGGGCCGTGGCGAGATCATCATCCATGATTAGTAATGTACTTAGTATTACCTCGATCGTCCAGTGTTGCGGGGGCACGTAAGTGGAAACTATGTAGTCAAGTATCTATTACTAACTGGCGGACTCGGGGAGCGCAGCCGGTCGTGCCTGAGGGGACCATCGGCTCAGCGGAGCGCGACGTCCATCGAACGGGACGGGACGGCGTCGAGCGCGGCGAGCGTGGCCGCGTCGAGCACGATGTCGCCGGCCGCGATGTTCTCCTCGAGATGCTCCGCGCTCGCGGTGCCCGGGATGAGGTGGGTGTTCGGGGCGTGGTGCAGCAGCCAGGCGAGGCCGATCTGGGCCGGCGTGCGGCCGAGGGCCCGCGCGGCGTGCCGGACCGCCGGCTCGTCGGTCACCACCGGCAGACCGCGGAAGGCGCCGCCCAGTGGGAAGAACGGGACCCAGGCGATGTCCTCCGCGACGCAGAGCTCCAGCATGTCCTCGTCGTCGCGCCCGATGAGGTTGTAGGCGTTCTGCACGCAGGCGATGCCGGCCGGGAGGGCCCGGCGCAGGACGTCGAGGGTGACGCTGCTGAGCCCGATCGCGCCGATCTTGCCCTCGTCGCGCAGGGCCGTCATCACCGCGAGCTGGTCGTCGAGGCCGACGAGCTGGTCGCCCTCGGCGAGCACGCCGGGCCGCCGGTCGGCGCGGCGCAGGTTCACCAGCGGGATCCGGTCGAGGCCGAGTGCCCGGAGGTTGTCCTCGACGCTCGCGCGGAGCTCTTCGGGCCGTTGCGCGAGGCGGAGCGGGATCGGGCCGCCGGGGTCGGGGTCCGCGCCGACCTTGCTCGCGACGAGGACGTCGTCCCCCGGCCGGATCGCCTGGCGGATGACCTCGTTGACGAAGCCGTTGCCGTAGAACTGGGCGGTGTCGACGTGGTCGACGCCGAGCTCGAACGCGCGGCGCAGGAGCGCGACGGCCGCGCCGGGGTCGCTGTGCAGGCTCTCGAGCCGCATGGCGCCGTACCCGACACGGGAGACGGTGCGGCCGGCCAGGGGAGAAGGCATGGTTGTCCCGCTTTCGTGCGATGATGGCGAAGCGGAGGAGCCTCCGCTAACCCGAAGGTAGCACAACCGGAGGTGCCTCCGCTTTGTCTTCGCCCGAATCCCCGGACCGCCCGGCCCGCTCCGACGCGCGCCGCAACCGCGAGAAGCTCATCGCGGTCGCGCGGCGCGCCTTCGCGGCCGCCGACGGCACCGTCGCCCTCGAAGCGATCGCCCGCGACGCGGGGGTCGGGATCGGCACGCTCTACCGCCACTTCCCGACGCGCGAGGCGCTGGTCGAGGCGGTGTACGCGGCCGAACTCGACGACGTCACGGCCGGCGCGCCGGCGCTGCTGGCCGAATTCCCGCCCGAGGTCGCGTTGCGCGCGTGGATGGATCGCTACGCGGCGTTCGTCGAGACGAAGCGGGGAATGGGCGACCTCTTCCGCGCGAGCGTGGCTTCGGGGCGCATCGCGACCCCGGCGACGCGCCGTCGCCTCACGGCCGCGGTCGGGTCGATTCTGGAGCGCGGGGCGCGCGCGGGCACGTTGCGGGCCGACGTCGACGCCGAGGACGTCGTCCTGATGCTTCTCGGGATTTTCCTCGCCGCCGCGGATCGGGACGCGGAGCGGATCGGGCGGCAGCTCGATCTTGTTGTCGACGCCGTCCGCCCGAAACCACCGGAATGACGGCCGGGCGCACGGGGTGAGCCGATCTTGGGAATCGTCCTGCCCGCTCGCGTATCGGCCATGATCGCGACGCCGTCGCGGTGAGCGCGTCATTCGACGGCTTCACTTCCCGGATTGATCCCGATTGACGGGACCCCTCGAAGTGTCCTCGCCGCACTTGTTACGGGCCATTCGGGTGACGCCCGGTGGGCCGCGACTTTCGATCCTTGCATACTGGCTGGTATCCCGTCCGTTCTCCGGTGGCGACTCAGGGCGTCCGGTGACGGCGAGTCTTCGCAGGTGGGCACGTTGTCAAAAAGTCAAACCTCCCAATCGAGGTAACATTTTCCGGCAGAAGAGTGAACAAAAACACCTGGTGTACTACTCCCCGTCCGGGCGGTCATCCGCGTTTTTTCGGGCTTTCGCTTAATCCTCCGTTCGGCGGTACGAGCATGGCGTCCACTGGGTAGCGTGAGGCCAATCCGGCTGGTCTTGGGGGGCCTCTAGACCGCCGGATGACTGACCTGTCGCACTAGAACACCGGTTGTCGCGAGCGTTCGACTGCCGCTGGCGCCAAATCGGCGCCGCGGTGACGGGCGTCGAAAACGGAACTGTTTCCGAGCTTCGCTGCGCGGCTTCACGGCGGAAAGGATCATTGTGTCGCGCACTTGTTCCACCGTGTTCACCTGGCGTTCCGAGTGCCGGGACGATTTGTTGAACGAGTGGCAAGAAGTGCCGTCGACCCCCCGCTGACGCCCCCTCATGCTCGAAAGGTTCCCGCAATGCCGCGATACGACGTCTCGGTTCCTGCCGCCGTTGTGCCGGGAGACGACGACAGTTCGACCCTCTCCGAACTGATCGGCGACCAAACCGCCCGGACCCCGGAAGCGCTTGCGTTGACCGGTGCCGACGGCACGATGACCTACGCGGCGTTGAACGCGCGGGCGAACCGGTTGTCGCGCTTGCTGGTGCGCCGCGGTGCCGGGCCGGAACGCGTCGTCGCGCTGGTCCTGCCCAGGTCGGCCGACCTGATCGTCGCGCAGCTGGCGGTGGCCAAGGCCGGCGCCGCGTTCCTGCCCGTCGACCCCGACCAGCCCGCCGAGCGGATCGCCTTCATGCTCGCCGACGCACGGCCGGTGCTCGTCGTGACCCGCTCGTCCGCGAACCGGGCCGGCGCCGGCCCGGCGGACACCACCCTCGACCTCGACGACCCCGGGCTGCTCGACGGCCTGCCCGGCGACGACCCCGGCCAGACGCGCCCGCTGCACGTCGACAACCCGGCCTACCTCATCTACACGTCCGGCTCGACCGGCGTCCCCAAGGGCGTGCTCGTCACCCACCGCGGCCTCGCCGGCTTCGCCGCCGCGATGCGGGAGCGCTACGACGTGCGGCCCGGCGACCGCGTCCTGGAATTCGCTTCACCCAGCTTCGACGCGTCGATCCTGGAACTCTGCATGGCGTTGCCGACGGGTGCGGCGCTGGTCGTGCCCCCGGCCGGCCCGCTGCTGGGCGACCGGCTCGCCGGGGTCCTGGCCGAGCACGAGGTGACCCACGCGCTGATCCCGCCGGTCGCGCTGGCCACGCTGTCGCAGGCGCACGCCGCCGCGCTGCCGGACTTCCGCACGGTGATCGTCGGCGGGGACGCCTGCCCGCCCGAACTCGTCCGGACCTGGGCACCCGGGCGCCGGATGATCAACTCCTACGGCCCCACCGAGTTCACCGTCGTGGCGACCTGGAGCGACCCGCTCGTGCCCGGCGGCACGCCCCCGATCGGCCGGGCGCTGCCGGACGCGACCGCGTACGTGCTCGACGAGGCACTGCGCCCGGCGACCACCGGGGAGCTCTACCTCGCCGGCCCGAAGCTGGCCCGCGGGTACCTCGACCGGCCGGGGCTGACCGCGAGCCGGTTCGTGGCCGATCCGTTCGGCGGGCCCGGTGCCCGGATGTACCGGACCGGCGACGTCGTCCGCCGGACCGCCGCCGGCGAGCTGGAGTTCGTCGGGCGGACCGACCACCAGGTCAAGATCCGCGGCTTCCGGATCGAACCCGGCGAGATCGAAGCGCTGCTGCTGAGCCGCCAGGACGTCCGGGAGGCGGTCGTCGTCGCCCGCGAGGACCAGCCCGGCGTCAAACGCCTGGTCGCCTACTTCGCCGGGGACGCCGATCCGGCGGCCCTGCGGTCGGCCGCGGCCGACCGGCTGCCGCCGTACATGGTCCCGGCCGCGTTCGTCCCGCTCAAGGCGATGCCGCTGACGCACCACGGCAAGCTCGACCGCGACGCGCTGCCCGAACCCGACTGGCGGGCCCAGGTCCGCGCCACCCACACCGCGCCCCGGACCCCGGTCGAGCAGGCCCTGGCCGAGATCTGGGCCGACGTGCTCGGCGTGCCCGAGGTCGGCGTGGACATCGGCGTGGATGCGGACTTCTTCGAACTCGGCGGGGACTCGATCCTCGGGGCGCGGGCGCTCGCCCGGATCCGCGCCCGGTTCGGGTCCGACCTGTCCCCGCGGGTGGTGTTCGACGCCCGCACCATCGCGAAACTCGCCGAGCTGCTGCCCGACGACGGCGCCCCGGCCGGCCGGATCGAGCCGGTGGCGCACGACGCCGTGGTGCCGCTGTCGCCGGTCCAGCGTCGCCTGTGGGTGCTCGACCGGCAGAACCCCGGCAACACCGAATACAACGCCGGCGTCGGCCTCACCCTGTCCGGCCCGCTGGACCGCGAGGCCCTGCGCACCGCACTGGACGCGCTGGCCGCGCGGCACGAGTCGCTGCGGACGACGTTCCGGACCGTCGACGGCGAAGGCGTCCAGGTCGTCGCCGGGACGGGGACGATCCCGCTGCGGGAAGCCGTCGCCGAGGCCGGCCTGGACGCGCAGCTCGCGGCCGAACTGGACCGCCCCTTCGACCTGACCACCGGCCCGCTCACCCGGGCCACGCTGATCCGGCGCGGCCCGGACGAACACCTGCTTCTGCTGTGCCAGCACCACATCGTCACCGACGGCTGGTCGGTCGGCCTGCTGGTCGACGAGCTGGCCGCGCTCTACGCGGGGGAGAAGCTCGCCCCGCTGGAGATCGGCTACCGCGACTACTCCCGCTGGCACCGCGACCGGCTGGCCGGGCCGCTGCGCGAGCGGCAGCTGGCGTACTGGCGCGAGCAGCTCGCCGGCCTCGAACCCCTGGACCTGCCGACCGACCGGCCGCGTCCGCCGGTCCGCGCCACCGAAGGCGCGATCCGCCGGTACGAACTGCCCGCCGGCCTCACCGAATTGAGTCACGACACCGGCACGACGCTGTTCACGACGCTGACCGCGCTCGTCCAGGTGCTGCTGGCCCGCTACACCGGGCAGGACGACGTCGCCGTCGGCACCGCGGTGTCCGGCCGCGACCACGACCAGCTCGAACGGCTCGCCGGGTTCTTCGTCAACACCCTCGTCCTGCGGTCCGCCCTCGACCCCGCGCAGCCGTTCGACGAGTTCCTCGACCGGGTCAGGGAAACGACGCTGGCGGCCTTCGCCGCCGCCGAAGTGCCCTTCGACCAGGTCGTCGACGACCTGCGGCCGGCCCGTGACCCGAGCCGGACCCCGCTGGTGCAGGTCCTGCTGGTGCTGCAGCAGGACCTCGTCCGGCCCCGGGAGGCGGGCGCCCTCCGCCTGGGCGAGCACGACCTGCCCCGCCCCCGGGCCCGGTTCGACCTCGTGCTGGAGTTCCAGCCGCAGGGCCGCAGCGTCGCGATCGAGTACGACACCGCGCTCTTCGACGCCGAGACGATCGACCGTTTCGCCGGGCACCTGCGGGTGCTCGCGGAGGCGGTGGTCGCCGATCCGCGCCGTCCGGTGGCCGAGCTGCCGCTCATGGCCGGCGCCGAGCTGGCCCACCTGGACGACCTCGCCCGCGGGCCGGTGCTCGAAGCGCCGGAAACCACGCTGCCGCAGCTGTTCGAGGCCCAGGCGGCCCGCACGCCGGACGCGGTCGCCGTCGTCTGCGAGGACCGCTCGCTCACCTACTCCGAGCTCGACGAGCAGGCCAACCGGCTGGCCCGGATCCTCGTCGAACGGGGCGCCGGACCCGAGCGGTTCGTCGCCGTCTCCCTGCCACGCACCGAACGGATTCTGGTGGCGCTGCTCGGCGTGCTGAAGTCAGGTGCCGCTTACCTCCCGGTCGATCCGGCCTACCCGGCCGACCGGAAGGAACTGATCCTCGACGACGCCGCCCCGGCTCTGCTGCTCACGCCCGACGGCCGGGGCCCCGGATCCGTTCCCGCCCTCGCGTTCGACGGCCCCGGCCTGCTCGCCGGCCGGTCCGCCGCGCCGCTCGTCCGCGCCACGAACCCGGACCACCCGGCCTACGTGATCCACACGTCCGGCTCGACCGGCCGCCCCAAGGGCGTCGTGGTCGCCCACCGCAGCGCCGCGAACCTGATGGCCTGGGCCGGAACCGACTTCCGGGACGTCTTCCGGCCCGGGTCCACAGTGGTCGCTTCGACGTCGCTGAACTTCGACGTCTCGGTGTTCGAGATCTTCGGGCCGCTGATGACCGGTGCCACCGTCGAAATCGTCCGTGACGTGCTGGCCCTCGGCGAAGGCGAGCACGACGGCCGGCCGGTCGGCCTGGTCAGCGGCGTGCCGTCGGCGTTCGCCCAGCTGCTGGCACAGGGCGCGGTGTCGGTGCGGCCGTCCACTGTGGTCCTGGCGGGCGAGGCACTGACGCTGCACGCGCTGCACGACATCCGGAAAGCCTTGCCGGACAGCCGGATCGCCAACATCTACGGGCCCACCGAGTCCACTGTGTACGCCACGGCGTGGTACCACGACACCGACCGCACCCCGCCGATCGGCCGTCCGATCGCCGGGATCCGCGCGTACGTGCTCGACCGCGGCATGCGGCCCGTGCCCGTCGGCGTACCCGGCGAACTGCACCTCGGCGGCGCCGGCGTGGCCCGGGGTTACCTCGGCCGGCCGGGCCTGACCGCCGGCCGGTTCGTGGCCGACCCCTTCGGCGAGCCGGGCGCCCGGATGTACCGCACCGGCGACGTCGTGCGCTGGACCACCCGCGGCGAGCTGGAGTACCTGGGCCGCGCCGACGACCAGGTCAAGATCCGCGGCTTCCGGATCGAGCCCGGCGAGATCGAGGCCGCGCTGCGGCAGCACCCGGACGTGACCGAGGCGGTGGTCGTCGCCCGCACCGACGCCGGGCACCAGCGGCTGGTCGCCTACGTCGTCCCGGACGCGCCCGCGGACCTGCGGGAGTTCCTCGGCGCGTCGCTGCCCGCCCACCTCGTGCCCTCGGCGTTCGTACCGCTCGAGCGGCTGCCGCTCAACCCCAGCGGCAAACTCGACCGGCGCGCCCTGCCGGCCCCGGACTGGGCCGGCGGTACCACCCGCGTCGCGCCGCGCACCGAAACCGAACGGCTGCTCGCGGACATCTGGGCCGACGCCCTCGGGCTGCCCGAGGTCGGCGTCGAGGACAACTTCTTCGAACTCGGCGGCGACTCCATCCTCGGCATCCGGCTGGTGTCCGAGGCCGCGAAGGCGGGCCTGCGGATCACCACCAAGGACATCTTCCGGCACCAGACGATCGCCGCGCTCGCCGCGGCGGCCGGGGCGGCCAGGGTGGCCGCGCCCGTGGCCGAGCGGCCGCCCGCGACCGGAGCGGCCGTCGTCACCCCGATCCAGCACTGGTTCCTCGACACCGACCCCGCCGACCCGGACCACTTCGCCCAGCAGCTGAGCGTCCGGCTCGCCGGCGACGTCGACGAAGACCGGCTGCGGACCGCGGTGAACGCCGTCGTCGCCCACCACGACGCGTTCCGGCTGCGGTTCCGCCGCACCGCCGGCGGCTGGACGCAGGAGCACGCCGAGCCCGCCGAGGTGGACGTCTTCGGCGCGAAGATCGACATCGAGCACGGCCCGCTGGTGAGCGCGGAACTCACCGGCACGACACTGCGCCTGGCCGTGCACCACCTCGTCGTGGACGGCGTCTCGTGGCGGATCCTCCTGGAGGACCTCGATCACGCCTACCACGGGCGGGCCCTCGGCGCCCGGACGACGTCGTTCCAGGACTGGGCCGCCCGGCTCGCCGCGCATTCCTTCGCCGACGACCTCGCCCACTGGCAGGCGGTCGAAGGCGCCCAGATCCCCCTGGACACCGACGGCGTCAACACCGTGGCGAGCACCCGCACGGTCACCACCCGGCTGGACGCCGAGCTGACCCGGGCGCTGCTGCAGGACGTCCCGGGCGTCTACCGCACCCAGGTCAACGACGTGCTGCTGGCCGCGCTCGGCGAAGCCCTGCGCCAGTGGACCGGCGCCGAGCGCGTGCTGGTCGACATGGAAGGCCACGGGCGGGAAGACCTGTTCGACGACGTCGACCTGTCCCGCACGGTCGGCTGGTTCACGTCGATGTTCCCCGTCGCGCTCGACGTGCGCGGCGACGGCCTCGCTTCCCTGCTCAAGTCCGTCAAGGAGCAGCTGCGCGCGATCCCGGCCCGCGGCCTGTCCTACGGCGTGCTGCGCCACCTCGCCGGGACCGCGCCCGCCGTGGCACCCCGGCTCAGCTTCAACTACCTCGGCCGGTTCGAGGTCGAGGGCGAGCTCTACCGGGGCCTCGAGCGGGAACTCGAACTCTCCCAGAACCCCGCGGACGTCCGCGGGCACGCTGTCGACGTCGTCGCGCGGGTCACCGAAGGCCGCCTGGAGATCACCTGGTTCTACTCCGGACAGCTCCACGAGGAAGCCACGATCCGCACGGTCGCCGACGACCTCGTCCGCGGGCTGGCCGCGATCGTCGCGCACTGCACCGAACCCGGCGCCGGCGGCCGCACGCCGTCGGACTTCCCGCTGGCCGGCCTCGACCAGGCAGGAGTGGACCGGTTGGCCGGCGACGGCCGCGACGTCGAGGACATCTACCCGCTCACCCCGGCCCAGGCCGGCATGCTGTTCCACCGGCTCACCGGCGGCGGCCGTCAGGCCTACCTCCAGCAGGTGACGTTCGTGCTGGGCGACGTCCCCGACCCGGCCGCGCTGGCCGGCGCCTGGCAGCGGGTCGTGGACCGGACGCCGGTCCTGCGCACGCAGGTGGTCTGGGACGGGCTCGACTCGCCCGTGCAGGTGGTCCACCGGCAGGTCACCCTGCCCGTCGACCACCGGGACTGGACGACCGAACCCGAAGACCTGGACGCCGTCCTGGCGGCCGACCGCGACGCGGGCCTGGACCTGGGCGCCGTTCCGCTGATGCGGCTGCTGCTCGCCCGCGTCTCGGCGACCGAAGTCCGCGTGGTCTGGACGTTCCACCACCTCCTGCTCGACGGCTGGAGCCTCTTCCAGGTCCTCTCCGACGTCTCGGCCGCGCACGCCGGGCGGCCCCTGCCCACCCGCCGCCCGTTCCGCGACCACGTCCGGTGGCTGGCCGAACAGGACCAGCCGGCGGCGGAACGGTTCTGGCGCGAGCAGCTTTCCGGACGGCCCGAGCCGGTCCGGCTGCGCACCGACCACGCGCCCGACGGCCACCCGGTCGAGTCGACGGCCGCGCTGCGGATCGAGCTGCCCGCGGCTCCGCTGCGCACGGCCGCGCAACGTCACGGACTGACCCTCAACACGCTCGTCCAGGGCGCCTGGGCGGTGCTGCTGGCCCGCCACACCGGACGGCCGGAGGTCTGCTTCGGCACCACGGTCGCCGGGCGGCCCGCCGACCTGCCCGGCGCCGACGAGATCACCGGCATGTTCATCACCACGCTGCCGGTCGTCGCCGACGTCGACGAGCGGGCCGGCGCCGTCGACTGGTTGCGCGGTCTTCAGGAAGCCCAAGCCGAAGCACGGCGCTTCGACCACCTTTCCCTGGCGCGCCTGCAGAGCTGGGGCGGGGAGTTCGACACCCTCCTCGTCTTCGAGAACTACCCGGTCACCGCGGAGCTGGGGCTGCGCGAACTGCGCGGCGTGGAGACCACCAACTACCCGCTCAGCGTCGTCGCCTACCCCGGCGAGGAACGCCTGGAACTGCTCTTCGGCTACGACCCGGCACTCTTCGAGCCGGAGACGATCGCCGGGTTCGCCGGGCACCTGGAGACCCTGCTTTCCGAGCTCGCCACCCGGCCGCACGAGCCGCTCGCCCGGCTGCGCATGCTCACCGACGCCGACCAGCACGACGTCCTGGCCCAGGGGAACGGCGCCTCGCAGGACCTCCCGGACACGACCGTGCCGGAACTGTTCGCCGAGCAGGTGCGGCGCACCCCCGGCGCGGTCGCCGTCACCGGCGAGGAAACCCTGACCTACGCCGAACTGGACGCCCGCGCGAACCGGCTGGCCCACCGGCTGCTCGGCCTCGGCGCCCGGCGGGACGCCCTGGTCGGGCTGCTGCTCGGCCGCTCGGCCGACGTCGTCGTCGCCGAACTGGCGGTGCTCAAGGCCGGCGGCGCGTACCTGCCGCTCGACGCCCGCGCGCCGCGGAGCCGGCTGACGGCGCTGCTCGACGGCGTCCGCGTGCTGGTGACCGACGACGCCGGCCGGGCGCTCGCCCACGACGTCCACAGTGGACCGGTGGTGTCGATCGACGAACCGGGCGACGAGCCGTCCGAGGCGCCGGATGTCCTGCTCCGGCCCGAAAACCTGGCGTACGTCATGTACACCTCGGGGTCGACGGGGACGCCCAAGGGCGTGGCCGTCAGCCACCGGGCCATCGTCGCACTGGCCCGGGAGCGCTCCTTCGCCGTCCCTGCCCACCAAACGGTGCTCATGCACTCCGCGCTGGCGTTCGACGCGTCGACGTACGAGCTGTGGGTGCCGTTGCTCAGCGGCGGCCGCGTGGTCGTCGCGCCGCCGGGGGACATCGACGCCGACGTGCTGCGCCGCGTGATCACCACGCACGGGGTGACCGGGCTGTTCATCACCGCGGGGCTGTTCCGCGTGCTGGCGCAGGAGGATCCCGGCTGCCTGCGCGGCGTCCGCGAGGTGTGGACCGGTGGCGAGGTGGTCCGCCCCGCCGCGGTGCACCAGGTGTCGGACGCGTGCCCGGGCCTCACCGTGGTGGACGTCTACGGGCCCACCGAGGCGACGACGTTCGCCACCCGGTTCCCCCTGCCGCCGGGCGAGCCGGTGCCGGACGTGCTGCCGATCGGGCGGCCGCTGGACGACACGGCGGCCTACGTCCTCGACCACGGGCTGCGCCCGGCCGCGCCGGGTGCCGTCGGCGAGCTGTACCTGGCCGGCACCGGGCTGGCCCGCGGCTACCTCGGGCAGCCGGGACTGACTGCGGAACGGTTCCTGGCCGACCCCTTCGGCGCGCCGGGCGCGCGGATGTACCGCACCGGCGACCTCGTCCGGTGGACTCACGGCCGGCTTTCAGGGGGTCCGGGTGGCGAAGCCCCCGGCCCGGGGCGAAGCCCCGGTAGTCACGCCGGTGTGCTGGAGTTCGTCGGCCGCGCCGACGACCAGGTGAAGATCCGCGGCTTCCGCGTCGAACTGGGGGAGATCGAGACCGCGCTGACCGCCCACCCGGACGTCACCGAGGCCGTCGTCGTCGCGAGGGAGTCCGGCGGGAGCAAGCGGCTCGTCGCCTACGTCGTCGCGACCGGGACGCCGGACCTGCGCGAATTTCTCTTGCGCTCCCTGCCGGACTACCTCGTGCCGGCAGTGTTCGTCCCGCTCGAAGCCCTGCCGCTCAACGAAAACGGCAAGGTGGACCGGCGGGCGCTGCCGGAGCCGGACTTCGTCTCCGGGCCCGGGTACCGCGCACCGGCGACGGACGCCGAACGGCTGCTCGCCGGCATCTGGGCCGAGGTGCTGCGGGTGGACCGCGTCGGCGCCGACGACAACTTCTTCGAGCTCGGCGGCGACTCGATCCTCAGCATTCAGGTGGTTTCCCGGGCCCGCCGCGCGGGTCTCGACCTGATGCCGGGCCAGGTGTTCGACCACCCGACCGTCGCCGCGCTCGCCCTCGCCGCGACCCCGGCCACTCCCGCCGCGGCTGTCGCCGACGCGGAGCCGGTGACCGGCGAGATGCCGCTGACGCCGGTGCAGCACTGGTACCTCGACCCGCGGCCGGTGCACGCCGGGCAGTTCGTCCAGTCCGTCTCGGTCGAGCTGCCCGCCGTGCCGGACCGGGCAGTGCTGCGCCGCGCCCTGCGCGATCTCCAGCTGCACCACGACGCGCTGCGACTGCGGTTCACCCCCGAGGGCCAGCACCACGCGCCCGACGCGACGGACGTCCTCGACGCCGCCATCGACCTCGAAAAGGGGCCGCTGCTGCGCGCCGAGCTGTCCGGCTCGACGCTGACGCTCGCCGCACACCACCTGGTCGTCGACGGCGTTTCGTGGCGGATCCTGCTGGAGGACCTGGAAACTCTCCTCGACGGCGGCGAGCTTCCGGCGAGGACGACGTCCTTCCGCGACTGGTCGCGCACCCTGACCCGCCACACGGCCGAAGGCTTCTTCGACGAGGAACTCGCCCACTGGGCGGCGATCGACGCCGACCCGGCCCTCCCGGTCGACGCGTCGGGCGAAAACACCTACGGCTCGGCCCGCTCGGTGGTCGTGCGGCTGCCCGCCGGACCGACCCGGGCGGTGCTGCACGACGTGCCGGGGGCGTACCGGACGCAGGTCAACGACGTCCTGCTGACCGCCCTTGGCCGTGTCCTGCGGGACTGGACGGGCCGCGACCGCGTCCTCGTCGACCTCGAAGGCCACGGGCGCGAGGACCTGTTCCCCGGGATCGACCTGTCCCGGACCGTCGGCTGGTTCACCTCGATCTTCCCGGTCGAGCTGACCTCGTCCGGCGAGGACTGGGGCGAAGCCCTGAAGACGACCAAGGAGCGGCTCCGCGCGATTCCCCGCCGGGGGATCGGCTACGGCGCCCTGCGATACCTCGCCGGCACCGCCCCGCGCCTGGAACCGCGGATCAGCTTCAACTACCTGGGTCGCTTCGACCACGGCGGTGGCCTGGGCGGCGCCGCGCACCCCGAGCAGACCCGCGTGCACCAGCTCGACGTCGTCGGCGCGGTCGTCGGCGACGAACTCGAACTGACCTGGCACTACTCCACGGGCGTCCACACCGAGGCGACCGTGGGCGGGCTGGCCGACGCCCTCCTGGAAGCCCTCACCGGGATCGTCGGCCACTGCGCCCGGCCGGACGCGGGCGGCCGCACGCCGTCCGACTTCCCCCTGGCCCGCCTCGACCAGGCCGCGGTGGACCGCCTCGCCGGCACCGGCCGGACGGTCGAGGACATCTACCCGCTCACCCCGATGCAGTCGGGCATGGTCTTCCACAGCCTCGTCGACGGCGCGGCCGGGACCTACCTCAACCAGGTGCGGCTGCGGCTGTCCGGCGTCACCGACCCCGAGCGTCTCGCCCGGGCGTGGCAGCGGGTCGTGGCGGACACGCCGGTGCTGCGCAGCCGCGTCGTCTGGGACGGCCTCGACGAGCCCGTGCAGGTCGTCGAGCGGTCCGTCACGGTCCCGGTCGTCCACCTCGACTGGACGGCCCTGGACGAGCAGGAGCGCGCCCGCGAGCAGGAGCGGTTCCTCGACGCCGACCGAGCGCAGGGGTTCGACCTGACCGCCGCACCGCTGCTGCGCCTGGCGTTCGCCCGGCTGCCCGGCGGTGACGTGCTGCTGGTGTGGACGTTCCACCACGTGCTGCTCGACGGCTGGAGCGCCGCGCAGGCGTTCGGCGAGGTCTGCGCCCGGTACGCGGGCGCCGCCGGGCCGGGCCGCCGCCCGCCGTTCCGCGAGTACCTGCGCTGGCTCGGCGAACAGGACACCGCGGCCGCCGAACAGCATTGGCACGAGCAGCTTTCCGGGCTGCGGACGCCGACACCGCTGCCTTACGACCGCCGTCCGGTGGAGGCCCACCGCACGCGGTCCGCCGCGTCGGTCCGGGTGTCGGCGCCGGCCGAGGGGCTGCGGGAGCTGGCCCGGCGCGCCGGCCTGACGCTCAACACGATCCTCCAGGGCGCGTGGGGGCTGGTGCTTTCCCGCTACAGCGGGGAATCCGGCGTCGTCTTCGGCACCACCGTGTCCGGGCGGCCCGCCGACCTGCCGGGCGTCGAGTCGATGGTCGGGCTGTTCATCAACACGCTTCCCGCCCCGGTGTCCGTCCACGATGGACTCGCCGTGGCCGGTTGGCTGCGGGACCTGCAGGCGGCCCAGGCCCGGTCGCGCCGGTACGACTACGTGTCCCTGGCCCAGCTGCAGAGCTGGGCGGGCACCACGCTGTTCGACAGCATCCTGGTCTTCGAGAACTACCCGTTCGACGCCGAGGCCGTGGCCGAGCACGGGATCGGCCTGCACGAGGAAGGCGAGCTGCAGCCGACCAACTACCCGCTCAGCGTGGTCGTCACGCCGGGCGAGCGGCTGTCGGTGTCGTTCGACCACGACCCGGACCTGTTCGACCGGGCCACGATCGACCGGCTGGCCGCGCAGCTGCTCCTGGTCCTGGAGCGCATCACCGCCAACCCGGAACAGCGGGTGGGTGAGCTGGACCTCCTGACCGACGGCGACCGCGAGCAGGTGCTGCGGAGGTTCAACACCACGGCGCACCCGGTGGCCGAGGCCACGGTGGTGAGCCGGTTCGCCGACCAGGTTCGCCGGACCCCGGACGCCCTGGCGGTTGACGACCTGACCTACGCCGAGCTGGACGCCCGCGCCGACGGGCTCGCACACCGGCTGATCGAGCTGGGCGTCGGGATCGAGGATCGGATCGGGCTGCTGCTCGAGCGTTCCGCCGACGTCGTCGTCGCCGAACTGGCGGTGCTCAAGGCCGGTGCCGCGTACGTGCCGGTCGACCTGCGCGCCCCGGCGAGCCGGATGCGCCTGGTCCTGGCCGAAGCGGCCGTGTCCGTGGTCATCGCCGACCGGTCTTGTTCGGACGTCCACAGTGGACTCGTCGCTCGGGTGGATGAGACCGGTTCGGCGGACATGTCGGATGTGGTGGTAAGGCCGGGAAACCTGGCGTACGTGATGTACACGTCGGGGTCGACCGGGACGCCGAAGGGCGTGGCGGTGACCCACCGCGACATCGTGGGCCTGGCTTCCGACCGGTCGTTCACGAGCGAGGCGCACCGGACCGTGCTGCTGCACTCGCCGCAGGCGTTCGACGCCTCGACGTATGAGGTGTGGGTTCCGTTGCTGAACGGCGGGCGGGTCGTCGTCGCGCCGCCGGGGGACGTGGATGCCGAGGTGTTGCGTGATGTCGTCACCCGGCAGGGAGTGCGTGCGCTCTGGCTGACCGCCGGGCTGTTCCGGCTCCTGGCGCAGGAAGATCCCGCCTGCCTGCGGGGCGTCGGCGAGGTGTGGACCGGCGGTGACGTCGTGCCCGCCGCCGCGGTCCGCCAGGTGCGGGACGCGTGCCCGGGCCTGACCGTCGTCGACGGCTACGGCCCCACCGAGACGACGACCTTCGCCAGCCGGTTCTTCTTGGCGCCCGAAGATGTCGTGCCGGACGCGATGCCGATCGGACGGCCGCTGGACAACATGGCCGCCTACGTCCTCGACGAGGGGCTGCGCCCGGTACCGCCGGGCGTGACGGGCGAACTGTTCGTCGCCGGGACCGGCGTGTCCCGCGGCTACCTCGGCCGGCCCGGGCTGACCGCGGAACGCTTTGTCGCCAACCCGTTCGGGGCAGCGGGCGAGCGCATGTACCGCACCGGCGACGTGGTCCGCTGGTCCGCGGACGGCGTCCTGGAGTTCGTCGGCCGCGCCGACGACCAGGTGAAGATCCGCGGCTTCCGCATCGAGCTGGGCGAGATCGAGACGGCGCTGGGGGCCCACCCGGACGTCACCGAGGCCGTCGTCGTCACCCGCGACCGGCGGCTGGTCGCCTATGTCGTCACGGCCGGAAAGCCGGACCTGCGGGCGTGGCTGCAGCGGGACCTGCCCGACTACATGGTGCCGTCGGCCTTCGTGACGCTCGACGCGCTTCCCTTGAGCACCAACGGAAAGGTCGACCGGAACGCCCTGCCCGCCCCGGCCGGAGAGCCGGCGACCGGATACCTGCCGCCGCGCACGGACACCGAGCGCGTGCTCGCCGAAGTCTGGGCCGGCGTGCTCGGCGTGCCCGGCGTCGGCGTCGAGGACAACTTCTTCGAACTCGGCGGCGACTCGATCCTCAGCATCCAGGTCGTCTCCCGCGCCCGCCGGCACGGCCTCGCGCTGACCCCGCGGGACCTGTTCGCCCACCAGACGGTCGCCGCGCTGGCCGTCGCGGCGGGCTCGGCCGCGGTGACCGTGGCCGAGCAGGGACCGGTCGCCGGCCGCGCCGCGCTGACCCCGATCCAGCTCTGGTTCTTCGCCGGGCACTTCGGCGACCCCGGCGAGTTCACCCAGTCGGTTCGGATCGAGCGGGCCGAGCCGTTCGACGTCGACGCCCTGCGCGCGGCCCTGGCCGCCCTGGTCGAACACCACGACGCGCTGCGGATGCGGTTCACCATCGGCGGCCAGGAAAACGCCCCGGCCGAACCGGCGGAGATCCTCGGCGCCGAGATCGACGTGGCGCACGGGCCGCTGCTCACCGCCGAACTGCCCGACCCGGCGACCCTGCGGCTGACGGTCGACCACCTCGTCGTCGACGGCGTCTCGTGGCGGATCCTCCTGGAGGACCTGGAAACCGCCTACCGCGGCGGCCCGCTGCCGCCGAAGACGACGTCGTTCCGCGACTGGGCCAACCGGCTCGCCACCCACGCCGAGGCCGGCGGCTTCGACGACGAACTGCCGTACTGGCGCGACACTCTCGCCGTCGAGGCGCCTCTGCCCGTCGACGGTGACGCGGCGGCCGAGGGCACCGCCACGGTCACCACGCGGCTGGACGCCGAGCTGACGCGGGCACTCCTGCAGGACGTCCCGGGCGTCTACCGGACGCAGGTCAACGACGTGCTGCTGGCCGCGCTGGGCCGCGTCCTGGCCCGCTGGACCGGGCGCGACCGCGTGCTGATCGACCTGGAGGGCCACGGCCGCGAGGACCTGTTCGACGACGTCGACCTGTCCCGCACGGTCGGCTGGTTCACCTCGCTGTACCCGGTCGCGCTGCGGATCGAGGACGACTGGGCCGCCCTGCTCAAGTCCGTCAAGGAACAGCTGCGAGCCGTGCCCCGCCGTGGCGTGGGCTTCGGCGCGCTGCGGTACCTGACCGGAACCGCGCCGGAACTCGAACCCGAAATCAGCTTCAACTACCTGGGCCGCCTCGACGGCTCGGCCGGCAGCCTGGACTCCTCTACCGGCGAGGGCACGGGCCGGGGGCACCTGCTCGACGTCGTCGGCCGGGTGGACCGGGAGACGCTGGAGCTGACCTGGTCCTACTGGCGGGACACGCACACTCCCGCCACGGTGGAGAAGCTGGCCGCCGAACTGGTGGCCGCGCTGGGCGAAATCGTCGCGCACTGCGCCGAGCCCGGGACGGGCGGCCGCACGCCGTCGGACTTCCCGCTGGCCAAGCTCGACCAGCGGCAGGTCGACCGGATCGCCGGCGACGGCCGCGGCGTGGCCGACCTCCACCCGCTGACGCCGATGCAGGCCGGCATGGTCTTCCACGGGCTTTCCCAGGAATCCCAGGGCGTCTACTTCGAGCAGGTCACCGCCGTCCTCGACGGCGTCACCGAGCCGCGGGCGCTGGCCGAAGCCTGGCAGCACGTCGTCGACCGGACGCCGGTGCTGCGCGGCAGCGTCGTCTGGGAGGACGTCCCCGACCCGCTGCTCGTGGTCCACCGCGAAGCACGGGTCCCGGTCACCGAACTCGACTGGCGGCACCGCGATCGCGAAGAGGCCTTGCGCGAGCTGCTCGCCCATGACCGGGCCAAGCCGTTCGACCTGGCGACGGCGCCGCTGCTGTGGGTCACCCTGGCCCGGCTGCCGGACGACGCCGTCCAGCTCGTCTGGACCTTCCACCACGTCCTGCTGGACGGCTGGAGCGTCTTCCAGGTGCTCTCCGACGTCTGCACCGCGTATGCGGCCCTGCGCGACGGAACTCCGCCGGCCCTGCCGCACCGCCGTCCGTTCGCGGACTACGTGACGTGGCTGAGTGGCCAGAACGCCGAAGGCGCCGAGGAGTACTGGCGCCGCGAACTCGGCGACGTCACCGAGCCGACGCCGTTGCCCTACGACCGGGTTCCGGCGGCCGCGCACGAATCGAGCTCGTCGACGTGGGTCGGCCGTGACCTCGACGAGGAAGCGACCAGTCGGCTGGCGGCGTTCGCCCGGCGTGAGCGGCTCACCGTCAACGCCGTCGTGCAGGGCGCTTGGGCGCTCCTGCTGTCCCGGCTCAGCGGCGAGGACGACGTCTGCTTCGGGGCCACCGTGTCCGGTCGCCCGGCCGGGCTGGCCGGGGTCGACGACATCACCGGCATCTTCATCAACACCCTGCCGGTGCGGGTGACCGCCGACCCGGCGGCCCCGGTCGCCGAGTGGCTGCGCACCCTCCAGGCCACCCAGGCCGAGTCGCGCCGGTTCGAGCACGTCCCGCTGACCGCCGTGCAGGGCTGGAGCGGCGTCGAGGGCGGCCGGAACCTGTTCGACAGCCTCGTGGTCTTCGAGAACTACCCGGTCACCGCCGACGACGTCGCCGCGCACGGCGTGCGGCTGCGGGAACTGCAGGCGATGGAGACGACCAACTACCCGCTCAGCGTCGTCGCCGCGCCGGGCCCGCGCCTGTCGCTCGGCGTCGGCTACGACCCGGCGCTGTTCGACGAGGCGACCGCTCAGCGGCTCGCCGGGCAGCTCGGACACGTCCTCGAAACGCTGGCCGAAGACCCGGCCCGGCCGCTGCGGGAGCTCGACGTCCTGACTGCCGCGGAACGCGACCAGGTCCTCGTCGCATTCAACGACACCGGCCACGAGGTCCCGCAGGTCACCCTGACCGACCTGATCGAGGCCCAGGTGGCCGGCACACCCGACGCCGTCGCGGTGGTTTCGCGCGACGAACGGCTCACCTTCGCCGAACTCGATACCCGGGCCGACCGGCTCGCGAGGCTGCTCGCCGCGCGCGGCGCCGGTCCGGAGCGGATCGTCGCGCTCGCCCTGCCGCGCTCGGTGGAGATCGTCGTCGCGCAGCTGGCCGTGCTGAAGACCGGCGCCGCCTACCTGCCGGTCGACCCGGACTACCCCGCCGAGCGGATCGCGTTCATGCTCGCCGACGCGAACCCGGTCGTCGTGGTGACCAAGCCGGGAACGCCGTTGCCGGTGGAAGACGTGCTCGTCCTCGACGGCTCGGAGGCCCACGGCCCGGCCACCCCACTGGCCCGGTCCGTGGCACCGACCGCGCCCGCGTACGTCATCTACACCTCCGGCTCGACCGGCACCCCGAAGGGCGTCGTCGTCACCCACGCCGGCCTGGCGAGCTTCTCCGGCGCCGAGATCGCGCACTTCGACGTCCGGCCGGGCGACCGTGTACTGCAGTTCTCCTCGCCGAGTTTCGACGCTTCGGTGCTGGAACTGTGCATGGCGCTCCCGGCGGGAGCCGCGCTGGTCGTGCCGCCGCCCGGACCGCTGCTCGGCGACCACCTGGCCGCCGTGCTGCGCGACGAAGGCGTCACCCACGCGCTGATCCCGCCGGTGGCCATGGCGAGCGTGCCGGACGTCGCCCTGCCCGGATTCCGCACCCTGGTGGTCGGCGGCGAAGCCTGCCCGGCCGACCTGGTGGCCCGCTGGGCACCGGGCCGCCGGATGATCAACGCTTACGGGCCCACCGAAACCACCGTGGTGGCGACCTGGAGCGACCCCCTCGAACCCGGGGCCACCCCGCCGATCGGCCGCCCGATCCGCAACACCCGCGTCCGCGTCCTCGACGCCGCCCTGCGCCCGGTGCCGATCGGTGTCCCGGGGGAGCTGTACGTCGCCGGCGCCGGTCTTGCCCGCGGGTACCTCGACCGGCCGGGGCTCACCGCGTCGCGGTTCCTCGCCGATCCCTTCGGGGCGCCGGGGACGCGGATGTACCGCACCGGCGACCTGGTGCGCTGGCGGGACGACGGCACGTGCGAGTTCCTCGGCCGCGCCGACGACCAGGTCAAGATCCGCGGCTTCCGGATCGAGCCCGGCGAGATCGAGGCGGTCCTGCGCGGGCACCCGGACGTCCGCGACGCCGCCGTCGTCGCGATCGACCAGCGGCTGATCGCCTACGTCGTGGGCGACGCGGGCACCGGGCTGCGGGAGCACGTCGCCGCGGCCCTGCCGGCCCACTTCGTGCCCGCCGTGTTCGTCCGGCTGGCCGCGCTTCCCCTTACCGCCAGCGGAAAGCTGGACCGGCGGGCGCTGCCCGCGCCGGCCGCGCCGGAAGAGAGCGCCGCGTACGCGGCACCGGAAACCGAGACCGAAGAGGTCCTCGCCGCCATCTGGGCCGAAGCACTCGGGCTCGACCGGGTCGGTGTCGAGGACAACTTCTACGCCCTCGGCGGCGATTCGCTGCGCAGCCTGCAGATCACGTCGATGACGAAGTCCGCCTTCGACGTCGAAATCACTCCCAGGGACGTGCTCACCACCGGCACCGTGCTGGCGCTGGCGGAGCTCGTCGAAGAACGGGTCCTGCAGGACCTCGAGCGGCTCGCCGCCGGACAGGACCACTGAGCAAACCCCTTACAGGAAAGGTGAAGCACATGCCGGAAGACGCCGAATTCCAGGTACTGGTCAACGACGAAGGCCAGTACTCGCTGTGGCCGGTGGCGAACGAGATCCCCGCGGGCTGGCGCGCCGACGGGTTCCGCGGCGGCCGCCAGGAGTGCATGGACCACGTCGACGAGGTCTGGACCGACATGCGGCCGCTCAGTCTCCAGCGGCAGATGGCGGCCGACGGCTGAGCCGTCCGCACGTCCCGCTCCCACCGAACCGGCCCGCACCGAATCGACGCGGAAGGTCCCCCTTCATGCCCTCTCCTTCGACGTTTTCCCAGACTCTCCGGGTTCCGGCCGGGGACCCGCGGTCCGCGGCCGACGGGCGGCTGCAGCGGCTGCTCACCGGCCTGTGTCACAAGCACGGCGTGCCCGCCGCCCAGCTCGTCGTCCACGACGGCGACCGGACGAGCGCGGTGGCCGTCGGGGCCGGCGTCACAGCGAAGTTCCCGGCCGGCTCCATCACGAAGGCGTTCACCGCGGCGCTGGCGATGCTGCTCGTCGCCGACGGCGACCTGAGCCCGGACGACCCCCTTTCCGAGCACCTGGACGGCCTCGGGCCGCAGGTCGGCAGACCCACCGTCGAGCAGGTCCTGAGCCACACCGGCGGGTTGCCCGCCGCGCTCGGGGCCGCTGCCGACGGGGCCGGGTCGGGCCGCCGGTACCTGCGGGCGTGCCGCGACGCCGGGCTCATCCAGCCGCCCGGACAGGGCTTCTCCTATTCCAACGCCGGCTACGTGCTCGCCGGGTACGTGGTCGAAGCCATCACGGGGATGAGCTGGTGGGAGGCGATGGACACGCTGCTGCTCGACGAACTCGGGATCGCCGCAGCGTTCGTCGTCGAGCCGGGCACGCGACGCCGGGCCGGCGCCCACCTCAGCGGGCACGCCGTGCACGCCGCCACCGGCCGAGCCCGGCCCGTCGCGCAGACCCTGACCCCCGCCGAGGCCGCGGCCGGCGCGCTCGCGCTGAGCGCCGAAGACCTCGCTGCCTTCGGGCTCATGTTCTGCGGCGGGGACGGCCCGCTGCCGGCGGACCTGCTCGGGCTGATGCGCCGTCCGGTGCCGGGAGCGGAACCGTTCGGCCTGGCCGACGGCTGGGGTCTCGGCCTGGCGGTCTACCGGGGCGCCGACGCCGACTGGGCCGGTCACGACGGCACCGCCGACGGCACCTCGTGCCACCTGCGGGTGGACCCGGACCACGGCCGGGTCGTCGCGCTCACCACCAACGCGAACACCGGCTCGGCGCTGTGGACGGACCTGGTCGCCGCCCTGCGCGCCGACGGCCTGCCGGTCGGCGACTACGAGCTGCCCAGCGGCCTCGGCCGGGCCGCCGGCCCGGCCGCCGACCTGTCGGGCCGCTACACCAACGGCGACCTGGAGTACCAGGTCGACGTGCGCGCGGACGGCGGCGCCGTGCTCGTGGTCGACGGCGAGGTCTACCCCGAGCTGGCGATGCTGCGCGACGGGTCGTTCTCGGTGCGCGAACCCGGCACCGGCCGCCGGATCATCGGCGGCCGCTTCCTGACCGACCCGGCCACCGGGGCCGTCAGCGCCATGCAGGCCGGGGGCCGCGTCGCCCGGCGACGCCGCCGGGCGTCCTGATCTCCGCCTGCCCCGGACCACCCCGACTCGTGTTGTGAGGAAACGGAAGCGATGACCACCTCGAGGAAGAGCCGCATCGACGCGCTGCCCGCGGAGCTGCGGGAGACGCTCAAGCGCCGGCTGGCCGGGCGGGCGGAGCGGACCGACGTCATCGGCAAGGCGCCGCGCGAGCACGCCCTGCCGCTGTCGTTCGCCCAGCGGCGCCTGTGGTTCCTCGACGAGTTCCGGCCGGGGGACGCGGAGTACAACAGCGCCGTGGCGCTGCGGCTGACCGGGCCGCTCGACACCGGCGCGCTGACCGGCGCGCTGGCCCGATTGGTGGCCCGGCACGAATCCCTGCGCACGACGATCGACGACACCGGTGGCACGCCCGTCCAGGTCGTCCACGCGGCTCCGGAGATCCCGGTGCGGACGGTCGACCTGACCACCGACCCGGCACTGCGGCCCGCCGATCTGGACGAGGTGCTGGAGACCGAGTACGGCCGGTCGTTCGACCTGCGCCGCGGTCCGCTGGTGCGGCTGCTGCTGGTGCGGGTCGCCGAGGAGCACCACGTCCTGCTGATCACCGCCCACCACGTCGTCACCGACGGCGAGTCCATGGGCATCCTGGTCGGCGAGCTCGGCACGCTGTACGCGGCCGCCGTCCGCGGCGAGCCCGCGGAGCTGCCCGAACCGGCGGTCCAGTACGCCGATTTCGCCGTGTGGCAGCGGAACCGGCTCGCCGGGCCCGCTCTCGACCGGCACCTCGCCTACTGGACCACCCAGCTGGCCGGCGTCGAACCCCTGGACCTGCCGTCCGACCGGCCGCGGCCCGCCGTGCGCACGACGGCCGGTGCGGTGCACCGCTTCAGCGTCCCGGCCGAGGTCGCGTCGGGGCTCGCCGAGCTGGCCCGCCTTCACGACACCACGCTCTACACCGTGCTGGTCGCCGCCTGCCAGGTGCTGCTCGCCCGCTACACCGGCCGCACCGACATCGCGGTGGGTACCGTGGTTTCCGGCCGGAACCGGCCGGAACTGCAGCGCACGGTCGGCTTCTTCGTCGACACCGTGGTCATCCGGTCCACTGTGGACCGTACCACGCCGTTCGGGACGTTCCTCGACGCCGTCCGCACGACGGTGCTCGAATCCTTCGAGCACGCCGAAGCGCCGTTCGAGAAGCTCGTCGAAGCACTGCGCCTCGACCGTGATCCCAGCCGCACCCCGTTGTTCGACACGATGGTGCTGCTGCACGGGAGCCCGGGCGGGCAGCCGGACTTCGCCGGGCTCACGGCCGAGCCGGTCGAGGTGGCCCGCCGCGCGGCCAACTTCGACCTGACCGTCGAGTTCCAGCCGTCCACCGACGCGCTCGAAGGATCGCTCGAATACAACACCGACCTGTTCGACGAGCGGACCGCCGTCGCACTGGGCGAGCACCTCACCGTGCTGCTCACCGCGATCGCCGACGGCGCGCACCGCCCGATCGGCGAGCTGCCGCTGCTGACCGGGGCCGAGCGGCACCGGCTGCTCACCGAAGGGCACGGTCCCGAGCTGGACGTGCCCGCGACCACCCTCACCGAGCTGTTCGAGTCGCAGGCCCAGCGCAGCCCGGACGAGACCGCGCTCGTCGCCGGGGACATCGCGCTGAGCTTCGCCGAGCTGAACGCGCTCGCCAACCGGCTGGCCCGGCACCTCGTCTCGCTGGGCGCCGGTCCGGAACGGGTCGTGGCGCTCGCGCTCCCGCGTACGGCGGAGGCGATCATCGCCTTCCTGGCCGTGCTGAAGGCCGGTGCGGTGTACCTGCCGATCGATCCCGCGCTGCCCGCCGACCGGAAGGATCTGCTGTTACGGGACGCCGGGGCCAGTGTGCTCCTCGACACCCCGGAAATCGTTGCCGCGCTGGGGGAATACTCGGCCGCGGATCTCACCGACGCGGACCGCGTTGCGCCACTTCGGCCGGACAATACGGCCTATGTCATTTACACCTCCGGGTCGACGGGGCGTCCGAAAGGTGTGGCCGTCCCGTACCGCAATCTGACGAATCTGTTGTTCAACCACCGCAACGACTTCGCCGCGCCGGGGCGGCGGTTGCGGGTCGCGCTGACCGCGACACTGTCGTTCGACACGTCCCTCGAAGGCCCGCTGCTGATGGCCGACGGCCACGAGCTGCACCTGATCGGCGACGACGTCCGGCTCGACGCCCACGCCCTCGTCGACCACATCGCCGAGCACCGGATCGACTTCCTCGACCTCACCCCGACCTACCTGCGCCGGCTGATCCCCGCCGGGCTGCTGACCGATCCGCGGCACCGCCCGAAGATCCTCATGCTCGGCGGCGAAGCACTGGACGACACGCTCTGGCACGAACTCGCCGGCGCCGAAGTCACCGTGGCGCACAACTTCTACGGCCCCACCGAGTACACAGTGGACGCTGTTTCGGGCCGGGTCGGCGAAACGGCCCGTCCGGTGCTGGGCCGTCCACTCGCCAACACCCGCGCCTACGTCGTCGACCAGGACCTGCGGCCGGTGCCCGCCGGCGTGCCCGGTGAGCTCTGCCTGGCCGGAGCGCAGCTCGCGCGCGGCTACCTCGGCCGGCCGGGCCGGACCGCCGGCAGCTTCGTCGCGAACCCGTTCGGCGAGCCGGGCGAGCGGATGTACCGCACCGGCGACCGGGTGCGCTGGACGGCCGACGGGCAGCTGGAGTACCTGGGCCGGCTCGACGACCAGGTGAAGATCCGCGGCTTCCGCGTCGAGCCGGGCGAGGTCGAGGCCGCACTGGTCCGCCTGCCCGAGGTCACCGCGGCCGTCGTGGTCGCCAACCGTCCGGACGGCGGGCACGCCCGGCTGGTCGCCTACGTCGTCGGCGCCGACCCGGTGCCACCCACGGCCGACGAGCTGCGCGCCGCCCTGCGGGCCACGCTGCCCGACTACCTGGTGCCGTCGGCCTTCGTCCCGATCGACGCCGTCCCGCTGACGCCGCAAGGAAAAGTCGACCGCCGGGCGCTCCCGGCACCCGACGCGCCGGCGGACGGCCAGGCCTACGTGCCCGCGCGGACCGCCGTCGAGCACCAGCTGGTGGCGATCTGGTCCGAGGTGCTCGGCAACGACCGCATCGGCGTCGAGGACAACTTCTTCGGCCTCGGCGGCGACTCGATCCTCAGCATCCAGGTGGTCGCCCAGGCCCGCCAGGCAGGCCTGCGGCTCACCTCACGCGACATCTTCCTGCACCAGACCATCGCCGGGCTCGCGACCGCGGTGCAGACCGCCGCCGTCCACGCCCCGGCGGCGGGACCGGTCACCGGCCCGGCGCCCCTCACCCCGATCCAGCACTGGTTCTTCGCCACCCACGGGCCGCTGGCTCACTTCACGATGTCGCAGCTGCTGGAACTGCCCGCCGACGTCGACCAGCAGGCACTGCGGACCGCCCTCGACGCCGTCGTCGCCCACCACGAGGCACTGCGGACCCGGTTCTTCACCGTCGACGGCCGGTGGCGGCAGGAAGTCACGCCGGCCGCGCCGACCGGGATCCTGCGGATCCGGGACCTGTCCTCGTTCGGTGACGCCGGGCAGCGCGCCGGCATCGAGGCCGCCGCCGCGCAGGTGCGCGCCGGGCTGGAAGTCACCACCGGCGAACTCGCCGGCGCGGCGCTGCTCCTGCGCGGCACCCGGCCGCCGCTGCTGTTCCTGGCCGTGCACCACCTCGTGGCCGACGGCGTTTCGCTGCGGCTGCTGCTCGGCGACCTCGAAACCGCCTACCAGCAGGTCGTCGCCGGGACCCCGGTCCGGCTCGCGGCCACGGGCACACCGTTCACCCAGTGGGCGCACCTGCTGGAGGAGCACGTCCGTGCCGGCGGGTTCGACGACGACATCGAGCACTGGACGCGCGTGGCCCGCCGGGTCCCGCCGGCGCTGGCGGCCGACCACGCCGGCGCGGGCACCACCGGCTCCACCCGGACGCTGACCGTGTCCCTCGGCGCCGAGGACACCGACGCGTTGCTGCACAAGGTGCCCGCGACCTACCGGACCCAGGTCAACGACGTGCTGCTGAGCGCGCTCGGGCGGGCACTGGCGAACCGCACGCGGCAGGACGGCGTCCTGATCGCGCTGGAGGGGCACGGCCGGGAGGACGTCTTCGACGGCGTCGACCTCTCCCGCACGGCCGGCTGGTTCACCACGCAGTTCCCGGTGGCGCTCGACCTGCCGCCGTCGGGGGAGTGGGGCGCGACCCTCAAGGCGGTCAAGGAACAGCTGCGGGCCGTCCCGCGCCGGGGCCTGAGCTACGAGGCCCTGCGGTACCTCGGCGAGCCCGGCGCTCCGGGCCACGCCCTGCAGGCGTTCCCGCTGCCGCAGATCTGCTTCAACTACCACGGCCGCTGGGACGCCCAGGCCGGTGCCGGCGGCCTGTTCCGCGGCCGGCACGACAGCGCGGGCCCGGACATCGCCCCCGGCGAGGCGAGCACCTACCAGCTGGACGTCACCGGCGTCGTCGAGTCCGGCGAGCTCGCGGTGACGTGGTCCTATTCGGACCAGGTCTACGACGACGGGACGGTCCGGGACCTGGCCGAGGCGATGGTGACAGGACTGCGGGAGATCGTCGCGCACTGCGCGCTTCCCGGCAGCGGCGGCCGCACGCCGTCCGACTTCCCGTTGGCCCGCCTCGGACAGTCCACTGTGGACAGGATCATTGGCGACGGCCGCGACGTCGACGACGTCTACCCGCTGACCCCGCTGCAGGCGGGCATGCTGTTCCACAGCCTCCTGGACCCCACGGCCGACGCCTACGTCGACCAGGCCCGGATGCTCCTGGACGGGGTTCGGGACCCCGACGCGTTCGCGCTCGCCTGGCAGCAGGTCGCCGACCGGACACCGGTCCTGCGCACCCAGCTCGTCTGGGACGGCGTCGAAGAACCCCTGCAGGTGGTGCGGCACCGCGCGGTCGTGCCCATCACCCGCCACGACTGGCGCGGCTTGTCCGAGGCCGAGCAGACCGCCCAGCTGGAGCGGCTCTCGGCCGAGGACGCCGCCGCCGGGCTTGATCTCACCACCGCGCCGCTGATGCGGCTCGCCGTCATCGCGCTGACCCACGACCGCGTGCTGCTGATGTGGACGTCCCACCACATCGTGCTCGACGGCTGGAGCCTGGCCCAGATCTTCACCGAGGTGTGCGAGCAGTACGCCGCGATCACCGAGCACCGGGTGCCGCGGGTGCCGGCCCACCGGCCGTTCCGCGACTACCTCGGCTGGCTGGCCGCGCAGGACAGCGCAGCGGCCGAAGACCATTGGCGCGCGGTGCTGTCCGGGTTCGCCGCCCCGACCCCGCTGCCGTGGGACCGGCCCCCGGCCCAGGCGCACCGGACGCGCTCGTCGCGGTCCGTCCGGGTCGCACTGTCCACCGAGGACACGGACCGGTTGCGGGCGGTGGCCCGGCGCCACAGCCTGACCGTCAACACGCTCGTCCAAGGCGCGTGGGCGCTGCTGCTGGCCCACTCCAGCGGCGAGCCCGACGTCGTGTTCGGCACCACCGTCTCCGGCCGTCCCGACGACCTGCCGGGCGTGGAGAACATGATCGGGATGTTCATCAACACCGTCCCGACGCGGACGCGGATCGACAGCGGCGAGCCGGTGCTGGCGTGGCTGCGGCGGCTGCAGGACGAACAGAACCAGGCGCGGCGGTACGACTTCCTCGCCCTCGGGCGGCTGCGTGCCCTCAGCGACGTCCCGTCGGGGGAGAACCTGTTCGACAGCATGGTCGCGTTCGAGAACTACCCCTTCGACGAGAACGCCGCCGCCCGGGCGGGTGTCTCCCTGCGGGAAGTCACCGCCCTCGACGCCACGACGTTCCCGGTCACCTTGCGCGCCTACGTCGACCGGCGCCTCGGCTTCGAGCTGGGCACCGACCCGGACCTGTTCGACGACAGCACCGCCACCGCGCTGGCCGCCCGGCTGGAGACGCTGCTGCTCGGGATCGCCGAGAACCCGGACCGCCCGATCGCCAAGCTGCCCTGGCTGTCGGCCGACGACCGCGCACAGCTGGTCGCGGACCAGCCCGTGCCGCTGCCCGCGCCGACCATCACCGAACTGTTCGCCGCCCAGGTCACGGCGCACCCGGACGCGGTCGCGCTCACCGCCGACGGCACCTCCCTGACCTACGCCGAGCTCAATGCGCGGGCCAACCGGCTCGCGCACCGGCTGATCGCGCTCGGCGCCGGCCCCGAACGGTTCGTCGCGCTGCGCCTGCCGCGCTCGCCGGAGCAGGTCGTCGCGATCCTGGCCGTGCTCAAGGCCGGGGCCGCCTACCTGCCGATCGACCCGGCCACGCCGGCCGAACGCGTCGACCGGATGTTCGCCGACACCGATCCCGTCGCCGTCCTCACGCCCGAAGACGTCGCCGGGGAATCGGGTCCCGAAACCGACCCGCCGCCGCGCTGCACCCCGGACCACCCCGCCTACGTCATCTACACCTCCGGCTCGACCGGGCTGCCCAAGGGCGTGGTGATCCCGCACCGCAACGTCACCCGCCTGTTCGCCGCGACCGCTCGGTTCGGCTTCGGCCGCGACGACGTCTGGACGCTGTTCCACTCCTACGCGTTCGACTTTTCCGTCTGGGAGATCTGGGGCCCGCTGCTGCACGGCGGCCGGCTCGTCGTCGTGCCGCACGCCGTGTCCCGCTCGCCGCGGGAGTTCCTGCGCCTGCTCGCCGGCGAAGGCGTCACCGTGCTCAACCAGACGCCGTCGGCGTTCTACCAGCTCGTCCGGGCCGACGAAGACAATCCCGGCACCCGGCTTGCCCTGCGGTACGTGGTCTTCGGCGGCGAGGCACTCGACACGCGCCGGCTGGCCGGCTGGTTCCGGCGTCGCGGCGACCAGGCCCCGCGGCTGGTCAACATGTACGGCATCACCGAAACCACCGTGCACGTCACCCACCACGACCTCGTGTCCGACAGGGACACAGTGGACACTCCAGGGCTCGTCGGCACCGTCCTGCCCGACCTGCGCGGTCACGTCCTCGACGCCGACCTGAACCCCGTCCCGCCCGGGGTGCCGGGTGAGCTTTACGTGGCCGGTGACGGCCTGGCCCGCGGCTACCTCGGCCGGCCGGGACTGACCGCCGCCCGGTTCGTCGCCGACCCGTTCGGCACGCCCGGCTCCCGCATGTACCGCTCCGGCGACCGGGTGTCCCGCACCCGCGACGGCGCCCTGCGCTACCACGGCCGCGCCGACCACCAAGTCAAGATCCGCGGCTTCCGCATCGAACCGGGCGAGATCGAAGCCACCCTGCTCGCCCTGCCGGAGGTCCGTTCGGCGGCGGTGCTGGCCCGTGAGGACGAACCCGGCCGCAAGCGGCTCGTCGCCTACGTCGTCGCCGCGACCCCGGACGCGCCGCCGAGCGCGGCCCGGCTGCGCGAGCACCTGGGCCGGTCGCTGCCGGACTACATGGTGCCCTCGGCGTTCGTCACCCTCGACGAACTGCCGTTGACACGCAACGGAAAGCTCGACCAGCGTGCGTTGCCCGCGCCTGACGCGGCCGCCCCGGCGGACACCGCGTTCGTCGAACCCCGCACGGAAACCGAACGCACGGTCGCGGCGGTCCTGGCCACCACGCTCGGCCTGGAGCGGGTCGGGGCCGAGGGCCACTTCTTCGAGCTGGGCGGGGATTCCATCCTCAGCATCCGGTTCACCTCCGCGCTGCGCGAGGCCTTCGGCGTCGAAGTGTCGCCGCGGACGGTGTTCGACCACCCGACGGTGGCCGGCCTGGCGGCCGCGCTGCCCACCGCGTCCGCGACCCCGCTGACCGCGGCGATCACCCCGGTGGACCGAGACGGCGAGCTGCCGCTGTCCTTCGCCCAGCAGCGTCTGTGGTTCCTCGACGAATTCGCCCCCGGCAGCACCGACCACGTCACGGTCTTCGGCGTGCGGCTGCGCGGAGACCTGCGGCTCGACGCCCTCTCCCGGGCGCTCACCACGCTGATCGCCCGGCACGAGTCGCTGCGCACCACGTTCCCGTCCGTCGACGGACGGCCCCGCCAGGTCGTGGGGGAGCCGTGGCAGCTCGCGCTGCCGGTCACGGAAGCGACCGACCTCCAGCGGCTGCTGGCCGAGGACCTCGCCCGGCCGTTCGACCTGGCGCGCGGCCCGCTGCTGCGGGCCCGGCTCGTCCGGCTGGCCGCCGACGACCACGCGCTCGTGCTGTCCCTGCACCACATCATCACCGATGGCTGGTCGATGGGCGTCCTCGCCGGCGAACTGGCCACCCTCTACGGTGACGAGCGAGCCGAACTGCCCGCGCTGCCGATCCAGTACGTGGACTTCGCCGCGTGGCAGCGCACCCGTCTCACCGGCGACTTCCTGGCCGAGCAGCTCGGCTTCTGGCGGCAAGAGCTGGCGGGCCTGCGCCCGCTCGACCTGCCGACCGACCGCCCGCGGCCGGCCACCCGGACGTCGAACGGCGCCGAACACGAGTTCGCTCTCGGCGCCGACGCCCTCGCCGGGCTGCGCCGGCTGAGCCGCGACCGCGACACGACCTTGTTCACGGCGCTCGTCGCGGCCTGCCAGCTGGTGCTGCGGCGCTGGGCCGGCCAGGACGACGTCGCCGTCGGGACGATCACGTCCGGCCGGGACCACGCGGGTGTCCAGGACCTCGTCGGCCTCTTCGTCAACACCGTCGTGCTCCGGTCCCCTGTGGACGGACGGCAGGGCTTCGGCGAGCTGCTCGGCGCCGTCCGCCGGACGGTCCTCGACGCCTTCGCCCACCAGGAGGTGCCGTTCGAGCGCATCGTCGACGAGCTGAGCCCTGACCGCGACCCCAGCCGCACCCCGCTGTTCGAGGTCCTGGTGACCCTGCAGAACGCCGGGAACCGCCTGCCCGCCCTCGCCGGGCTCACGGCGAGCGAGCTGGCCCTGCCGATGACCACCGCCGGGTTCGACCTGAGTGTCGAGTTCGAGGAGCGCCCGGACGGGCTGCGGGGGTTGCTCAACTACGACACCGACCTGTTCGACGCGGCGACGATGCGGCGGTTCGCCGAGCACCTCACGGTCCTGCTCACCGCCGTCGTCGCCGAACCCGACCGGCCCGTCGACGCGCTGCCGCTGCTGCCCGCGACCGAACACGACCTCGTCGTCGAGACGTGGAACGCGACCGACCGGCCGGTGCCGGACACCACCGTCGTCGAGCTGTTCGAGGCCCAGGCCGCCCGGACCCCGCACGCGACCGCGCTGGTCTGCGGCGCCACGACGGTGACCTTCGCCGAGCTGAACACGCGGGCCAACCGGATCGCGCGCGTCCTCGTCGCCGGAGGTGCCGGGCCCGAACGGCTCGTCGCCGTCGCGCTGCCCCGGTCCGCGGAACTCGTGGTCACGATCCTCGCCGTCCTCAAGGCCGGTGCGGTCCACCTGCCGCTGGATCCCGAGCTGCCCGCCCGGCGCCGGGAGGCGCTGCTGGCGGACGCGCGGCCTGTACTGGTCCTCACCGAGCCGGTCGCCGCGGAGGAAACGGACACGAACCTCACCGACGCAGACCGGCTGGCGCCGCTCACCCCGGACCACGCCGCCTACGCGATCTACACCTCCGGCTCCACCGGAACGCCGAAGGGCGTACTCGTCGGCCACCGCGCCCTGGCCAATTTCGCCGTCGACCACGCTGGCCAGTTCACCGCCGCGGCCGGGAAGGACCGGCTGCGGGTGGCGCTGACCGCCGCGTTCTCCTTCGACGCGTCCTGGGAAGCCGTGCTGCTGATGCTCACGGCCGGGCACGAACTGCACATGATCGACGGCGACACGCGGCTCGACCCAGCCCTGCTCGCCGGGTATGTCGCCGAGCACCGGATCGATCTGGTCAACTCGACGCCGTCGTTCGTCCGGCACCTGCTGGACGCGGGGTTCGGGGAACACCGGCCCTCGGTGCTGCTGGTCGGCGGAGAAGCCGTCGGCGAAGCGCTGTGGCGCGACCTGAGCGACGTCGACGGCGTCACCGCGTTCAACCTCTACGGCCCGACCGAGTGCACAGTCGACGCGACCCTCTGCCGGATCGGCGAAACCGCGCGCGAGGTGATCGGCCGCCCGATCGGGAACGTGCGCACCTACGTCCTCGACGACCGGCTGCGCCCGGCGCCGATCGGCGTGCCCGGGGAACTGCACCTGGCCGGCGTCCAGCTTGCCCGCGGCTACCTCAACCGGCCCGGGCTGACGGCGGATCGCTTCCGCGCCAACCCCTTCGGGCCGCCCGGCAGCCGGATGTACGCCACCGGCGACCGCGTCCGCTGGACCGCCGAGGGCCACCTGGAGTACCTCGGCCGCGTCGACGACCAGGTCAAGATCCGCGGCTTCCGGATCGAGCCCGGCGAGGTCGAGGCGGCGCTGCGTGCGCTGCCCGAGGTCGCCGACGCGGTGGTCGTCGCGCGCCACGACGACGGCCACGCCCGGCTGGTCGCCTACGTCGTCCCCGTTGCCGGGTCTCCGGCGGACGCGGCGCAGCTGCGGACCGCCCTGAAGGCGACTCTGCCCGACCACCTCGTGCCGTCGGTGTTCGTCCCGCTCGAGCGGCTGCCGCTGGCGACCAGCGGAAAGGTCGACCGCCGCGCACTGCCCGCGCCCGCCGTCCGACCCGCCCCGGCCGAGGGGCGGACCGCGCCGCGCACGGACACCGAACGGCTGCTCGCGGAGATCTGGGCCGAAGTCCTCGGCGTCCCGGACCCGGGGGTGGACGACAACTTCTTCGCCCTCGGCGGGGATTCGATCCTCAGCATCCAGGTCGTCTCCCGGGCCCGGCGGCACGGCCTGCGCCTGACCTCCCGTGACGTCTTCCGCCACCAGAGCATCGCCGAACTGGCCTTGGTCGCCGGTGCCGAGGCAGCCGCCGAGCCCGTAGCCGGGTTCACCGGCTCGGCGCCGCTCACGCCGATCCAGCGGTGGTTCTTCGAAACCGGCCACCACGACCACTTCACGATGTCCACGCTCGCCGAACTCGACCCGGACGTCTCGATTTCCGCGCTCGAAACCGCACTGAACGCGGTACTGGCCCGCCACGACGCCCTGCGCACCCGGTTCACCCGCACCGGCGACGGGTGGCGCCAGGAGTTCCGGCCCGACGCGGAAATCCCGGCGCTCCGGCAGGTGTCCGATGTGGACACCAGCGTGGTCGCGGCCGAAGCCCGTGCCACCTTGCGGGTCGAGGGCGGCCCGCTCGCCGCGGCCGTGCTGATCACGGCTCCCGGGCGGCCGCCGCGGCTGCTGCTGGTCGTCCACCACCTGGTGGTCGACGGCGTGTCGTGGCGGATCCTGTTCGACGACCTGGAAACCGCCTACCGCCAGGTGGTTTCCGGCCGGCCGGTCGACCTCGGCCCGGCGCCGGTCAGCTACCTCCGCTGGGCGGACCGCCTTGCCGGGCACGCGTTCGACGCCGAACTGCCGTACTGGACGGAAGCGCTCGACGGCGTCGTCCCGGATCTGCCCGTGGACGCGGCGGGGGAGAACACCGCCGGCCGCGCCCGCACGGTCACCGTCCGCCTGGACGCCGAAACGACCGACGCCCTGCTGCACCAGGTCCCCGAGGTCTACCGCACGCAGATCAACGACGTCCTGCTCAGCGCGCTCGGCCGGGTGCTGGCCCGCTGGACCGGCCGCGAGCGCGTCCTGGTCTCCCTGGAAGGACACGGACGCGAAGAGATCTTCGACGACCTCGACCTCTCCCGCACGGCCGGCTGGTTCACCGCCGAGTTCCCGGTCGCGCTCACCCTCCCGGCCGACGGCGGCTGGGGACCGACGCTGAAAGCGGTCAAGGAACAGCTGCGGGCCGTGCCCGGCAAGGGCCTCGGCTACGGCGCGCTGCGCCGGCTGACCCCGGACTCGCCCCTGCGCGACGGTCCGGTGCCGCAGATCTCCCTGAACTACCACGGGCAATGGACCGCCGGCGGCGACGACGCCGGGCTGTACCGCGGCTGGGGCGGCGACCTCGGCGACGACATCGACCCCGAGCGGCCGCGCACCGCGCTGCTCGACGTCGTCGGCATCGTCGACGGCGGCCGGCTCGAACTGGCCTGGACCTACGCGCCCGACGTGCACCGCGAGGACACCGTGCGCGGGCTCGCCGAGCAGGTCGTCACGGCGCTGCGGGAAATCGCCGAGCACTGCGCCACCCCCGGCGCCGGCGGCCGCACGCCGTCGGACTTCCCCCTGGTCCGGCTGAGCCCGGCCGAGCTGGACACCGTGGCCGGCGACGGCCGCGCGGTCGAGGACGTCTACCCGCTGACTCCGCTGCAGGCCGGGATGGTGTTCCACACCCTGGTCGACGACGGTTCCCCGGCCTACTTCGAGCAGGTCCGCATCCGGCTCGCCGGGGTCGCCGACCCCGCGGGGCTCGCCGCCGCCTGGCAGCGGGTCGTCGACCGGACCCCGGTGCTGCGCACCCGGCTCGTCTGGACCGGTGTCGAAGAGCCCGTGCAGGTGGTGGACCGCACCGCGACCCTGCCGGTCGCCCACCACGACTGGCGCGATCTCGGCCCGGCGGACCGCGAAACCGCCCTGCGGGAGGTCTTGGAAGCCGACCGCGCGGTTCCGTTCGACCTGACCCGGGCCCCGCTGACCCGGCTGACGATCGCCGCCCTGCCCGGCGACGAAGTCGACCTGGTGTGGACCTCCCACCACGTCCTGTTCGACGGCTGGAGTGCCGCGCAGATCTTCGCCGAGGCCTGCGAGCACTACGCGGCCGCGACCGCCGGCGTCCGGCCCGCCCTCGTCGCCCGCCGCCCGTACCGGGACTACCTCGGCTGGCTCGCCGATCGCGACCAGGCCGCGGCCGACGGGTTCTGGCGGACCACCCTGGCCGGCTTCGACGCCCCGACCACGTTGCCCTACGACCGCCCGCCGGCCGAGGCCCACCAGTCCCGCTCCACCGATTCGGTCCGGACCGAGCTGCCCCCGGCCGCGACGCTGCGGCTGCGGGAGTTCGCGAGGACCCACGGCCTGACCGTCAACACCGTCGTGCAAGGCGTCTGGGCGCTGGCACTGGCGCTGGTCTCCGGCGACCGTGACGTCGTCTTCGGCACCACCGTCTCCGGGCGCCCGGGCGACCTGGCCGGCGTCGAATCGATGATCGGCCTGTTCATCAACACCATCCCCACCCGCGTCCGCGTCGACGGCACCCAGCCGGTGGCGCGGTGGCTCGGGCAGCTGCAGGCGGCCCAGAGCGAGGCCCGAGACCACGACTTCGTGTCACTGGCCCGGCTGCGCCCGCTCAGCGACGTCCCCGCCGGCCAGAACCTGTTCGACAGCATGGTGGTCTTCGAGAACTACCCGATCAGCGAACCCGCCACCGCGGGCGCGCCCCGGGTCGCCGAAGTCGCCTCGGCCGACGCCACGAACTTCCCGCTGTGCCTGCGGGCGTCCCTGGACGACGGCCTCGCGCTCGACCTCGCCTACGACCCGGCGCTGTTCGACCCCGGTACCATCACCGCGCTGACCGACCGCCTGGTTACGCTGCTCGACGGCGTCACCGCGGACGCCGAACGGCCGCTGGCGCGGGTCCCGTGGGTCGCCGCCGCCGAACGCGCCCAGGTGCTCGCCGACGCCCACGGCCCGGGTGCCGCCGGAACACCGTCCACGGTGCCGGCACTGTTCGCCGACCAGGTGCGGCGCCGTCCGGATGACCCCGCCGTGCTCGCCGGCGACCGGACCCTGACCTATCTCGAGCTGGACGAGCGGGCGAACCACCTGGCCGGGCGGCTGGCCGGGCTCGGCATCGCCGCCGAAGACCGGGTCGGGCTGCTGCTCGAACCGTCGGTTGAGCACGTCGTCGCCGAGCTCGCCGTGCTCAAGGCCGGGGCGGCCTACGTGCCGCTGGACACCCGGGCGCCGCACGAGCGGCTGCGTGCCGTGCTCGCGGAGGCCGGGGTGCCGGTCGTGGTGGCCGGCGACACCTGGGTGACCACCGCCGAAGCCGTCCACAATGGACCGTCGCTGACCGTCGGCGAACATCGATCGCCTGCCGCACCGGAATGTTCGGTGAGTCCGGAAAATCTCGCGTACGTGATGTACACCTCCGGTTCCACCGGAGTGCCCAAGGGCGTCGCGGTGCGCCACCGCGACATCACGGCGCTGGCCCAGGACGGCCGGTTCACCGGCGGCGCCCACACCCGGGTGCTCGCGCACTCGCCGCTGGCCTTCGACGCGTCCACCTACGAGCTGTGGGTCCCGCTGCTCACCGGCGGCGCGACGGTCCTGCCCGACGGGCCCGACCTGACCGTCGAGTCGTTGCGGCGCGCGGTTTCCGAGCACGACGTGACGTCGGCGTGGCTGACCGCCGGGCTCTTCCGGCTGCTCGCCCAGGACGCCCCGGACTGCCTCCGTGGCCTGCGCGAGGTGTGGACCGGCGGCGACGTCGTCCCGCCCGCCGTGGTGCGGGCGGTCCAGGCCGCGTGCCCCGGCCTGGTCGTCGTCGACGGTTACGGCCCGACGGAAACCACCACCTTCGCCACCTCCTTCCGGATGACCGGCGAGGCGGGTGTGCCCGAGCCGGTGCCGATCGGCCGTCCGCTCGACGGCATGCGCGCGTACGTGCTGGACGCCGAATCGCGGCCGCTGCCTGCCGGCGCACCCGGTGAACTGTGCCTGGCCGGAGCCGGCCTGGCGCGCGGCTACCTCGGCCGTCCCGGCCTGACGGCCGAGCGGTTCGTCCCCGACCCGTTCGGCGCGCCGGGGGAGCGGATGTACCGCACCGGCGACGTCGTCCGGCGCGGACCCGACGGCGAACTCGTGTTCCTCGGCCGGTCCGACGACCAGGTCAAGCTGCGCGGCTTCCGCATCGAGCCGGCCGAGGTCGAAGCCGTGCTGGCCACCCACCCGGCGGTCGCGCAGGCGGTCGCGACCGTCCACGCGGACTCCGCCGGCACACGGCGGCTGATCGCCCACGTCGTCCTCGAGCGTGCCTCGGATCCCGACGAGCTGCGCGCGCACGCCGCCGCGGCGCTGCCCGAGTACATGGTCCCCGCCGTGGTCATGGTGCTGGCTGCCTTGCCGTTGAACCGCAACGGAAAGGTCGACCGCCGCGCCCTGCCCGTCCCGGACGGCCCGCTGACGTCCGGGCGGCCCTACGTCGAGCCGGCCACGGCGACCCAGCGCGCCGTCGCCGGGATCTGGCAGCGGCTGCTCGGGATCGAGCGGGTCGGCGCGAAGGACAACTTCTTCGAACTCGGCGGCGATTCGATCCTCAGCATCCGGCTGGTTTCCCGGCTGCTGGCCGAATGCGGTGTGTCGCTGTCGCCGCGCGCGGTGTTCGCGCACCCGACGGTGTCGCGGCTCGCCGCCGCGATCGAAACCGTGGGGGCCACCGCCAAGGACCCGATTCCCGTCGTGTCCCGCGACGGCGAGCTGCCGCAGTCCTTCGCCCAGCAGCGCCTGTGGTTCCTCGACGAGTTCGAGCCGGGCGGCACCGAGTACGTCACCAGCTCGGCCGTGCGCCTGCGCGGCGAACTGGACGTCGACGCGCTGGCCGGGGCGTTCACCGCGCTGGTCGCCCGGCACGAGCCGCTGCGCACGACGTTCGGCTCGGCCGACGGCCACGGCGTCCAGATCGTGCACCCGCCGTCTCCGGTGCCGCTGCCGGTCGTCGACGCCCGGGAGGAGGAGCTCGCGGAGATCCTGCGCGCCGACGGCGAACAGCCCTTCGACCTGAGCGAAGGGCCGTTGCTGCGGGCGAAGCTGATCCGGCTCGCGCCGCGGGAACACGTGCTCACCGTCGCCGTGCACCACATCGTCACCGACGGCTGGTCGAACGGGCTCATCGCCGAAGAGGTCGGCGCGTTCTACGCGGCCGCGCTGCACGGCGAACCGGCGGACCTGCCGCCGCTGCCGGTGCAGTACGCGGACTTCGCGGCCTGGCAACGCGGCCGGCTCGCCGAGCGGGTCCTGTCCGGGCAGGTCGCCTACTGGACCGAGCGCCTGCGCGACCTGACCCCGCTGCAGCTGCCCACCGACCGGCCGCGCCCGCCGGTGCGCACGACGCGCGGCGCGACGTGCGAGATCGTCGTCCCGGCGGCGGTGACGGCCCGGCTCGAGCAGGTGAGCCGGCAGCGCGAGACGACGTTGTTCACCACCCTCGTCGCCGCTTGCCAGGTGCTGTTCGGCCGCTGGGCCGGCCAGGACGACGTCGCGGTCGGCACGGTCACCTCCGGCCGCGAACGGCCCGAGCTGGAGGGGCTCGTCGGGTTCTTCGTCAACACCCTGGTGCTGCGTTCGCGGGTCCGCCCGGACCTGGCGTTCACGGCGTTCCTCGACGACGTCGCCGCGGGGGTCCGCGAGGCGTTCGACCACCAGGACCTGCCGTTCGACCGGGTCGTCGACGCGGTGCAGCCGGGCCGTGACCCCAGCCGCACCCCGCTGTTCCAGGTGATGGTGGTGCTGCAGAACAGCCCGCGGGAAGCGACCCGGCTGCCGGGCGTCGAGACCGAGGAGATCGCGCAGCCCGCGACCGCGGCGAACTTCGACCTGACGCTCGAATTCCAGCCGGACGGCGAAGTGCTGCGCGCGGCACTGACGTACAACACGGACCTGTTCGACGCCGCCACGATCGACCGGCTGGCCGCGCATTTGGGTGTCCTGCTGGCGGGCGTCGCCGAGGACCCGGACCGGCCACTGGCCCGGCTCCCCCTGATCGGGGCGGCCGAACGCGACCTGGTCCTGGGTGCGTGGAACGACACGGCCCGCCCGGTGGACCCGCGTACGTTGCCCGAGCTGATCGCGGCCCGGGCCCGGCGGACGCCGGACGCTGTTGCTCTTGTCTCGGATGAGTCACTCACGTACGCCGAGCTGGACGCCCGCGCGGCCCGGCTGGCCAGAGTGCTGGCCGGGCACGGCATCGGCCCGGAACGGATCGTGGCGCTCGCGCTGCCACGATCGGTGGAGATCATCGTCGCGCAGCTGGCGGTGTGGAAGGCGGGCGGAGCGTTCCTGCCGGTCGACCCGACTTACCCGATCGAGCGCATCACGTTCATGCTCGCCGATGCCCGTCCGGCGCTGGTCCTGACGATGGAAGGCCTGGCACCGCCGGTACCCGAGGGAGTGCCGGTGGTCTCGCTGGACGATCCGGGATTGTTCGACACCGAGCCTGCCGAGGCGGTCCCGGTCCGCCCGGAGCACCCCGCCTACGTCATCTACACGTCCGGCTCGACCGGCCGCCCGAAGGGCGTGGTCGTCACGCACGCCGGCCTGGCCGGCTTCGCCGCGGCAGAAGCCGAACACTTCCGCGTCACCGAAGGCGACCGCGTCCTGGCCTACTCCTCGCCGAGCTTCGACGCCGCGGTACTGGAACTGTGCCTGGCACTGCCCTTCGGCGCCGCACTCGTCGTCGTCCCGCCCGAACCGCTGCTGGGCGAACCCCTCGCCGAGTTCCTCGCCGCCCACCGGATCACCCACACCCTGATCCCGCCGGCCGCGCTGACCACCGTCCCGGCGACCGACCTGCCCGACCTGCGCACCCTCGTCGTCGGCGGTGACGCCTGCTCGCCGGAGCTGGTGGACCGCTGGGCACCGGGCCGCCGGATGATCAACGCCTACGGCCCCACCGAATCGACGGTCGTCGCGACCTGGAGCGAGCCGCTCGTTCCCGGGACGCCGCCGCCCATCGGCCGTCCGATCCCGAACACCCGCGTCTACGTGCTCGACGCCGCGCTCGCGCCGGTGCCCGTCGGCGTGGCGGGCGAGCTCTACGTCGCCGGGCCGAGCCTCGCCCGCGGCTACCTCGACCGCCCGGGCCTGACCGCCGACCGGTTCACCGCCAACCCCTTCGGCGCGCCCGGCGAGCGGATGTACCGCACCGGCGACGTCGTCCGCTGGACCGCGTCCGGGCACCTGGAGTTCACCGGCCGGGCCGACGACCAGGTCAAGGTGCGCGGCTTCCGGATCGAGCTCGGAGAGGTGGAGGCGGCGCTGACCCGGCACCCCCGGGTGACCGCCGCCGTCGCCGCCGTCCAGCAGGACGATTCCGGCCACAAACGCCTGGTCGCCTGTTTCGTCACCGAACCGGGGGCCGGCCCGGTCGGCGCCGCGGACCTGCGCGAGTTCCTGGGCCGGTCGCTGCCTGGGCACCTGGTGCCCTCGGCGTTCCTGGAACTGCCCGCGCTGCCGCTCGGCCCGAGCGGCAAGGTCGACCGCCGCGCCCTGCCCGCGGTCGCCGCCGCGGCCGAGCCCGCCACCCGCCACGTCGAGCCGGTCACCCCGGCCGAACGGGTGCTCTGCGACATCTGGGCCCAGGTCCTCGGCCTGGACCGGGTCGGCACCGAGGACAACTTCTTCGAGCTGGGCGGCGATTCCATCCTCAGCATGCAGGTCGTGTCCCGGGCCCGGCAGGCCGGGCTGCAACTGTCCACAAAGGACATGTTCCTGCACCAGACCATCGCCGTCCTCGCGCCCCGGACCGGCGCGGTCTCCGAAGCGGCCGAGGCGGACGGGCCGGTCGTCGGGCCCGTGCCGCTGACCCCGATCCAGGACTGGTTCTTCGGGATCCACACCGTGAACCCGCACCACTTCAACCAGTCGATGCTCCTCGAGCTCGCCGACGGCTTCGACGCCGGCGCGCTCAGGCGGGCACTGGCCGCGGTCTGGACCCACCACGACGCCCTGCGCATGCGGTTCACCCGCACCGGCGAGGGCTGGCAACAGCACAACGCCGACGTCGAGCCGGTGCCCGGGCTGCGCCACGAAGACCTGACCGCGGTGCCCGAGGCAGACCGGGCAGCGGCGCTGCAGCGGATCGCCGACGACGTCCACGCCGGGTTCGACCTCACCCGGGGCCCGCTGCTGGCCGCCGTCCTCGTCACCGCCGAATCACAGTGGCGGCCACGGCTGTTCCTGGCCGCGCACCACGTCGTGGTCGACGCCGTCTCCTGGCGCATCCTGCTCGACGACCTCGATATCGCGTACCGGCAGGCCGCGCGGCAGACCCCGATCGACCTCGGCCCGCGCACGACGTCGTTCCGGGACTGGGCAAACCAGCTCCGCGACCACGTCCGCGCCGGCGGGTTCGACGACGAAGTGGCGTACTGGACCGGCCTGCCCGCCTCGGGCGAGCTGCCGGTGGATCACGACGGCACGGGCACCGGCACGGCGGAGGTCACCGTGGTGCTCGACGCCGAGGACACCAACGCCCTGCTGCGCTCGGCGCCGTCGGCGTACCGCACGCGTGTCAACGACGTCCTGCTCGCCGCCCTGGCGTGGGCGCTGGCCCGGTGGACCGGGCGCCCGGACGTGTCGATCGCGCTGGAAGGGCACGGCCGGGAAGACGTCCTCGACGGCGTCGACCTCAACCGGACCGTCGGCTGGTTCACCACCCTCTACCCGGTGGCGCTCTCGATCGACGACGCAGGCGGCACGGCTGACCCGGACTGGCGGACGCTGGTCAAGTCGGTCCGCAAGCAGCTGCGGGCCGTGCCGGGCAACGGGTTCGGCTACGGCGCGCTCCGCCACCTCGGCAGCCCGGACGTCCGGGCGAAGCTCGCCGAAACCGGGCCGCAGCCGCAGATCTCGTTCAACTACCTCGGCCAGTGGGACGATCCCGGGGCGGCGGCGACGTCCGAAAGCCTCTACGCGGCGGCCCACGGATCGCTCGGTCTCGACCACGACCCGGCCGAGCACCGCCCGTACCTGCTCGACCTGGTCGGCGCGGTCCAGGACGGCGAGCTGGTGTTTTCCCTGATCCACCAACCCGATCGGCACGACCGGGCGACCGTCGAAGCCGTGGCGGGTGACTTCGCCGCCGCGCTGAGGCGGATCGCCGCCGACAGTCGGAGGGAGCGGCGGTGACCACGCGGCTTTCCCGGAACCGGAACTACCGGCTGCTCTGGGGCAGCCAGGCCCTGTCGGAAGCCGGGTTCAGCGCGTCGATGATCGCGTTGCCGCTGCTGGTGCTGGCGGTGACCGGCTCGCCGGCGCTGTCCGGGCTGGTGCTGGGCGTCGACGCGATGGCCCAGCTGGTCGCCGGGCTGCCCGCCGGCGCGCTGGCGGACCGCTGGGACCGCAAGAAGATCCTGCTCGTCTGCGAAGCGGTATACGCGCTGGCGGCGGCGAGCCTGGTGGCGGCGATCTGGTGGGACGTCGTGAGCATCCCGCACCTGATCGCGGTCGCCGCGGTCATGGGCTGCTGCCGGTCGCTGTTCGGGCCGGCCGAAGGCGCGATGCTGGCGGGGGTCGTGCCGGCGGCCCAGCTGCCCACCGCCGTGGCGATGAACTCCGCGCGCGGCGCGCTCGGCCAGCTCTCGGGCACCGCGGTCGGCGGGTTCCTCTACGGCCTCGGGCGGGCCGTCCCGTTCGCGTTCGACGTGCTCGCCCACCTGGTTTCGCTGGTGGCCCTGTGTTTCGTCCGGGCGCCGCGGCGCGAGGCCGCGGCCACTGACGGCGGGCACCTCGGCCGGGAGATGGCCGAGGGACTGCGCTGGGTGTGGAGCGAACGGCACGTGCGCGTCACCGTGGCGTGCGCGGTGAGCCTGAACTTCTTCTTCAGCGCGTACTACATCGTCATCATCGTCCTGGCCAAGGACCGGGGCGTCACCTCGGGCGAGATCGGCGTGATGGCCGCGATGCTCGGCGTCGGCGGGGTGGTGGGCTCGCTCATCGCGCCGTACCTGCAGCGGCGGCTCAGCCCGTACGTGTCGATCATGAGCGTGTTCTGGGTGCTCACGCTGCTGACCCCGGTCGCCGCCGTCATCCACGACGGCTACCTGCTGGGGGCGCTGTTCGTCGCCATGGCCCTGCTCCCGCCGACCGCCAACACGACGATCGGGACCTACCAGCTGCTGCTCACCCCCGACCGGCTGCGCGGACGGCTGACCAGCGTGATGGCCGTGATCGGCGGGGTGTCCGCGGCGACCGGGCCCGCCTTCGGTGGCCTGGTGGTGCAGGCCTTCCCCGGCACGGACGCCGTCCTGCTGTGCGCCGCGGGTATCGCGCTGATCACCCTCGTCGTCACCTTCAGCCCCACCCTGCGCCGGTTCCCCCGCATCACCACCGCCGAGCCCGTCCCGACGAAGACCGAGGAGACCCAGCCATGACCACGCAGGAACCCGCCGTCGCGTTCGCCTTCGAAGACCTGCTGGCCCGGTCCGCCGAGCTGCGCGAGCGCGGCGGGCCGGTGCACCACGACGAAGAGGCGGGGACGTGGCGGGTGCTCGACCACCCGGCCGTCTCGCGGGTGCTGTCCGACCCGGCCACGTTCTCGTCGGACTTCAGCGGGCTCACCCCGGTCCAGGAGGACTTCGAAACGTTCCGCAAGGGCAACTTCGTCGGAATGGACCCGCCCGACCACCGCAAGCTGCGCACCCTGGTCAGCCAGGCGTTCACCCCGCGCGTGGTCGCCGGGCTCGAACCCCGCATCCGGGCCATCGCCGGCGAACTGCTCGACGAGGCCGGCGGCGCTTCCCGCGTCGACATCGTCGACGCGCTGGCCTACCCGCTGCCGATCATCGTGATCGCCGAGCTGCTCGGCGTCCCGGTCGCGGATCGCCCGCTGTTCACCCGCTGGGCGCAGGTGCTCTTCAGCGGCGACCAGCTGGGGGAGTCGGCCGACATGGCGGACATCCAGCGCGCGCTGGACGCCATCGCGCCGACCATCCGCGAGATGAACGCCTACATCCTCGACCACATCCGGCACCACCGCGCCCACCCCGGGCCCGGGCTGACCAGCAGGCTGGTGGAGGCGGAGTTCAACGGCGAGCGGCTCGAGGACCAGGAGATCGTCGGGTTCGTGGCGCTGCTGCTGATAGCCGGCCACATCACGACGACGGCGTTGCTCGGCAACGCCGTCGTCACGTTCGACCGGAACCCACTCGCGGCGGCCGCTTTGCGGTCCTCCCCGGCCGGCTTGCCCGCCGCGCTGGAGGAGGTGCTCCGGATGCTGCCGCCGTTCCCCGAGCTGGGCCGCCGGACGACGAAGCCGGTCGAGCTGGGCGGCCACACGATCCCGGAGAACTCGATCGTGATGGCCGACCTGGCCGCGGCCAACCGCGACCCGGCGTTCTTCGACCGCCCGAACGAGTTCGACGTCGCACGGAACCCCAACCCGCACTTGACGTTCGGGCACGGAATCCACTTCTGTTTCGGCGCTCCGCTGGCGAGGCTGGAGGGCCGGATCGCGTTCGAGGTCCTCTTCGACCGTTACCGGGACATGGCGGTGGCCACCGACGACCAGGTCGAGTTCCAGAACCCGCAGGTGATCGTCAGCGTCCGGCACCTTCCCCTCGACGTCACACCGGCCTGATCACGCGGTTTCGTTGCCGCGTCCAGGGTTCCGGCCGATTCTTGGCCCGGCCGGACGGCTGCGCACCCGCCGGTTTCGGTGGGTGCGTGGCTGCCTTTGCCGGCGAACCTCAGGCAGCTGGCTAGGGATGTCGTCGCCAGGTGAGCGTGATGTCCCGGGTGGACAACCACGCCGCAAGGTCGTAGCCGTGCGCAGCGAGGCCTTCGACCGCGGCGTACGTCGTCTTCAACGCGTACTCCGCGTCTTCGGCGGTGAGAAGACCCGCGGCGAGAGCTTCCAGCAGCTCGTCGGTGTCGATCACCCGCAGGGACAGCTTGTCCCTGAGCACCAGGTCGACATACAGGTCGGTGGCGACCCAGCGCGGCCCGTCGCGGCGGACCCGGACCACGTCGAGGTAGAAGTCCTGGTCGCGCTCGTGGCCGGGGGAGAACCAGAAGTCGGTGAAGCGGAGACCCAGCTCGGGCACCAGCCATGACTCGAGGTAGTGGAACTGCGCGCGGCCCGGTGTCGGGCGGGCGACGTACAGGCCGAACGGCTCCTCGCGGTACTCCTCGACCTCCCGCAGGATGCCCTTCGGATCGATGTTCGCGCGCGCGGCGGGGTCGAAGATCTCGACCTTCGGCGGGTGCAGTGCGGCCATGCCGCCCATCCTGCCGGGACCGGCGGCGGAACCGGTCACGAATCGCACACACCGGCCGCGCGCGCCACACGTTCGGGCTAAGGTGCGCCGTCCGTCCGGGAGCCGAGGGGAACTGGGGATGTTCGGGATCATCAGGCCGTGCCGGCACCGGCTGTCCGCCGGCCTGCATGCCGACTGGCTGGCGCACCTGTGCGGGCTCTGCCTCACGCTGCGCGACGAACACGGCCAGCTGGCCCGCGTCGTCACCAACTACGACGGCCTGATCATCTCCGTGCTGGTCGACGCGCAGACGACGCGTGCCGACCGGCGGCGGGACGCGGGTCCGTGCCCGCTGCGGGGCATGCGGACGGCGTCGGTCGCGCGCGGCGAGGGCGCTCAGCTGGCCGCCGCGGTGTCGCTGGTGCTGGCCGCCGCGAAGGTCGGTGACCACGTCGAGGACCGCGACGGTGCCTTCGGCCGACGTCCGGTGGCCGCGGCCGCGCGCCGGGTCGCGGCGCGGTGGGCCGCGCAGGGCAGCCGCACCGGTTCCCGGGTCGGGTTCGACACGGCGGTGCTCACCGAGGCCGTCGACCGGCAGGGCGAACTGGAACGCGCGATCCGGCCCGGGGACTCGGCCCTACTCGCGACCGAGCCCGCCGAACTGGCCACCGCGGCCGCCTTCGCACGGACGGCCGAACTGGCCGGACGACCGGGCAACGCCGCGCCGCTCGCCGAGGCGGGTCGCTTGTTCGGGCGGGTGGCACACCTGCTGGACGCGGTCGAGGATCACGCCGCCGACGCCGCCACCGGCGCCTGGAACCCGCTCCTGGCCACCGGGACGGGACGGGCGGAGGCACGGCGCCTGTGCGACGACGCCGTGCTGGGCGTCGAGCTGGCGTTGCGCGAAGCCGAGTTCGTCAACCCGGCCCTGGTGCACGCCCTGCTGGTCCACGAGCTGAGGCAGGCGGTGCACCGCGCGTTCGGCCACGGCTCGGCACCCGGGCACGGCGCGCCGGCCGCGCAGCAGCCGCCACCCGGGTGGATCGGCCCGGGGCCCGCACCGCAGCAGCACCCGCACCAGGTGCCGCCGGACTGGGCCGGGTCACCCCAGCCCCACGGATCTCCACCGCCGGGTCCGGTTCCACCGCCCGGCGCTCCAGGCCCCGGCGGCCGCGGCCCGGGAGGCCCGGGAGGTCCGGGTGGTCCCGGAGACCCGGGCGGCCCCGATGACCCCGGCCCCGAGCCGCTCGACGGCAAGGGCGGCGGCCTCTGGTACCCGAAATTCGCCGTCCCGCCGAAGAAGCGCAACCTCTTCCTCGGCTGCGCCCTCACCCCCTACATGTGCTGCACCTGCCAGTTCTGCTGCCGCGATCCCTATCCTGGGCCGTGGAGCGGGAAACCGGTCGGTACCTGCAGCGACGGCGGATGCGATTGCGGCGGCTGTGACGGTTGTTGCGACTGCTGCTCCTGCTGCGACTGCAACTGCTGAGTAGGGGGAGCGGGAATGACAGACCCGATAGCGGAGCTGCACCGACGTGGCCGCGAGAACTTCGCCGACCTGGTCGAGGACGGCGCGAAGCGGCTCGACGCGCTGTTCGCCACCGTCCCGGCGCTGGGCGAGCTGGCGGTCGGCACCGTGTACGGCCACCTGCACGAACGTCCGGCGCTGGACGCCCGGACCCGGGAGGCCGCCACGCTCGCGGCGATCGTCGCGGCGGGGATGGTCGGCCCGCCGCTGAGCGTTCACCTCCGGACCGGGCTGGCCGCGGGGCTGTCGCCGGCGGAGGTCTGCGAAGTGGTCGTCCAGACGGCGGCGTTCGCCGGCTTCCCGCGCGCGGTTTCGGCGGCTGACCAGCTGAACCGCCTCTTCGAAGGCCACGGCCTGCCGATCCCGCCGCCGCCGTCCCCGCGCGAGGTCGTCCTGGCCCACCTCGCCGCGCCCGCCGACGAGGTGGCCGAAGTCCTCGCGGAGTTCCCGCGCACCGAGGTGCAGGCGATCGGACCCGACCGGGTGCTGGTCTCGTGCTTCGGTGCCGACCCCGCGCCCGGGGCTATCCTGCACTGCTCGGTCGATGGCGGCGAAGTCGCTTCCGTCACGGTGTTCCGACCCCGCTGACCAGGGCCGACGGAAATTGTCGGTGACATCTGGGGCTTCGCCCCAGGTCGGGGGCTCCGCCACCCGAACCCCCGAGAAATTGTCGGTGGGTCGGCCTACTCTGGTCCCCGTGGCTTTCGCAACCGAACACCCCGTGCTCGCCCAGTCCGACTTCCGGCCCGTCTCGGAGATCCCCCGGACCGGCGGCCGGTTCCAGGTGGTCAGTGACTACCAGCCCGCCGGTGACCAGCCGGCGGCCATCGACGAGCTCGAACGCCGGGTCAGGGCGGGCGAGAAGGACGTCGTGCTGCTGGGCGCCACCGGTACCGGCAAGTCGGCGACGACGGCGTGGCTGATCGAGCGCGTCCAGCGGCCGACGCTGGTGATGGCGCCGAACAAGACACTGGCCGCGCAGCTGGCCAACGAGCTGCGCGAGCTGTTCCCGCACAACGCGGTCGAATACTTCGTCAGCTACTACGACTACTACCAGCCCGAGGCGTACATCGCGCAGACGGACACGTACATCGAGAAGGACTCGTCGATCAACGACGACGTCGAGCGGCTGCGGCACTCCGCGACGATGAACCTGCTCTCGCGGCGGGACGTCATCGTGGTCGCCAGTGTCTCGTGCATCTACGGCCTGGGCACCCCGCAGTCGTACCTCGACCGGTCGTCGATGCTCAAGGTCGGCATGCAGCTCGACCGGGACGTGTTCCTGCGTGCACTGGTCGACGTCCAGTACACGCGCAACGACATCGCCTTCGCGCGGGGGACGTTCCGCGCGCGGGGCGACACAGTCGAGATCATCCCGGCCTACGAGGAGCTGGCCATCCGGGTCGAGTTCTTCGGCGACGAGGTCGAGAAGCTGTACTACCTGCACCCGCTGACCGGGGACATCGTCAAGGAGGTCGACGAGGTCCGGATCTTCCCGGCAACGCACTACGTCGCCGGCCCGGAGCGGATGGAAAAGGCGATCCAGGGAATCGAGAAGGAGCTCGAGGAGCGGCTCGCCGAGCTCGAGCGGCAGGGCAAGCTCCTGGAGGCGCAGCGGCTGCGGATGCGCACGGCCTACGACATCGAGATGATGCGCCAGGTCGGGTTCTGCTCCGGTATCGAGAACTACTCGCGCCACATCGACGGCCGCGGGGCCGGCACGGCGCCGGCGACGCTGATCGACTACTTCCCGGACGACTTCCTGCTGGTGATCGACGAGTCGCACCAGACGGTCCCGCAGATCGGCGGTATGTACGAAGGCGACATGTCGCGGAAGCGGAACCTGGTCGAGTTCGGCTTCCGGCTGCCGAGCGCGGTGGACAACCGGCCGCTGACCTGGGAGGAGTTCTCCGACCGGATCGGCCAGACGGTGTACCTGTCGGCGACGCCGGGGCCGTACGAGATGGGCCAGGCCGGCGGCGAGTTCGTCGAGCAGGTCATCCGGCCGACCGGCCTGGTCGACCCGAAGGTGGTCGTCAAGCCGACCGAGGGCCAGATCGACGACCTGGTGCACGAAATCCGGGAGCGGGCGGACAAGGACGAGCGCGTCCTGGTCACGACGCTGACGAAGAAGATGTCCGAGGACCTGACCGACTACCTGCTGGAGCTGGGCATCCGGGTGCGCTACCTGCACTCGGAGGTCGACACGCTGCGGCGGGTCGAGCTGCTGCGGCAGCTGCGGTCGGGCGACTTCGACGTGCTGGTCGGTATCAACCTGCTGCGCGAGGGTCTCGACCTGCCGGAGGTGTCGCTGGTGGCGATCCTCGACGCGGACAAGGAAGGCTTCCTCCGGAGCGGGACATCGCTGATCCAGACGATCGGCCGCGCGGCGCGAAACGTCTCCGGCGAAGTGCACATGTACGCGGACAAGATCACCGATTCGATGCGGCACGCGATCGAGGAGACGGACCGGCGCCGCGAGAAGCAGGTCGCCTACAACGAGGAACGCGGGGTCGACCCGCAGCCGCTGCGGAAGAAGATCGCCGACATCCTCGACCGGGTCTACAGCGAGGCCGAAGACACCGAGCAGGTCTCGGTGGGTGGCTCGGGCCGCAACTCCTCGCGCGGCAAGAAGCCCGAGCAGGGCGACCGGGTGCGCAGCTCGGGGATGCTGGTCGACAAGGACGTCTCGGGGATGCCCCGCGCCCAGCTGGCGGACCTGATCCAGCAGATGACGGACCAGATGATGCAGGCGGCGCGCGACCTGCAGTTCGAGCTGGCGGCCCGGCTGCGTGACGAGATCTCGGACCTGAAGAAGGAGCTGAGGGGGATGGACGCGGCCGGCATCAAGTGACGCCGTTCACCTGATCGAGTATTACACCATTCAGTGTATGATTACACCATGGCGATGAACATCAAGGACCCGGAGACGGAGCGCCTTGCGGCCGAGGTCGCGGAGTTGACGGGTGACACCAAGACTGGTGCCGTCCGTGAGGCGCTCCGTCTCCGGCGTGACCAGCTCAAGAAGCAGGAGAACGCCGAGCAGCGGCTGAAGCGGATGAGACGGGTCCTGGAAGAAGAGATCTGGCCGTTGATACCGCCGGAGGAGCTCGGGAAACCGATCCCGAAGGAAGAGTGGGAAGACATCCTCGGGTTCGGGCCGGAGGGCGTGTGATCATCGACAGCTCGGCCGTCGTGGCGATCATCCGCCAGGAGCCGGACCACGTACTACTCGAGGAACGTCTCGCGGAAGCGGACGAAGTCAGGATCGGGGCGCCCACCCTTGTCGAGGTCGGCGTTGTTCTCACCGCGCGGCTGGGTGGACGCGGCCGGTTGGTACTGGCCCGGTTTCTGCAGGACAACCATATCCAGACGGTTCCCTTCACCGAGGAACACGCCGAGATGGCGATCGACGCGTTCAGCCAATACGGGAAGGGCCATCACCCGGCGAAGCTCAACATGGGCGACTGCTACAGCTACGCCACGGCCAAGCTGGCGCGTGAACCGTTGCTGTGCATCGGGAACGACTTCTCGCAGACCGATCTCGAGCTGGTGAAGCTCGAGTCGTGAAGCCGGCTCACCCGGGGGCGGGCGCGTTCTCGTCGGCCTGCAGCATGCCGAAGATGTTGCCTTCGGTGTCCTTGCAGTACGCCAGCCACCCGACGCCCGGCACCGGGCTCTTCGGCAGGGCCAGCGTCCCGCCGGCGCGGTTGACCTCGCCGAGGGTGTGGTCGAGGTCGGCGACGTCGATCGTGTTGACGAAACCGTGGACCGGGGCGGACGCCTCCGGGGCGGGGCCCTGGCGGGGGACGAGCCCGCCGTCGATGCCGTCCCCTTCGCCGGTCGTGATCACCCAATAGGGGACATCGCCCCAGCGTTCGAACTTCCAGCCGAACACCTTCGTGTAGAACGCAGCCGCGCGTTCGGGGTCACCCGCGTGGATCTCGAAGTGGACGGGTCGAGGCATACAGGCCTCCTCGGGCCGGGCCGTCAGGTGTGGCGAGACTACGCCTGACAGCCCGGCTCCGGGAGGTCACAAACCTGTCAAAGTGGCGGTCGCGCCGAAAGGGCGAGGTCGGCGTCGAAGTCCGGGAACCCGGCCGGGGCGCTGCGCAGGGCAAGCGGGGACGAGGCCTGTGATGACGCCGGCGGCAGGCCGGCCCAGCGCCGGACCGTCGCCGTGGCCGCGGCCGCGTCGGCCGGTGGCAGCTGCGCGATCTTCGATCCGTGGTTGCCGCCCGGCACGTAGTAGCGGTACGAGTCGCGGCTGCCGAAACCGAGTTCGAACGGCTCGGCGCCCCACGGGTCGTTCGAGCCGTACACGAACAGCAGCCGCGTGCCGCGGGACTTCACCCAGAAGTCGATGTCGGGCATCGCCGGGTAGTCGAAGCGCGGGATCCGGATCGAGCTCGGCACGAACGTCTTCGGCTGGTCGGCGCCGGGGTAGCGCAGCAGGTCGCGGAGGTAGCCGTCGTACGCCTCGGGGGAGCCGAGCTGGGCCGCGGCCTGGTAGTAGTACGGGATGTAGGGCGCCAGGTCCTGGTCGGAGTAGGTGTTGAGGCTTTCCACCTTCTCGTACCAGGCGTAGACGTCCGCCGCCGGTGCTCCCGGCGCCGGCACCGTCGCGCAGTCCGCCTGCTTCTGGTACTGCCAGAAGGCGAAGTACGAGTCGATCACCGAGATCTCGAGGGACTTGTCGGCCGAGCCGACGATCGAGAACGTCAGCCCGCGCTGCGCCGCGTCCGCCGCGGCGATCGCGCCCAGCTCGTCACGCCGCTTCAGCGCGTCGCGCTGGATGGCCTTCAGCGCGGCACGGCACGCCGGGTCGTCGCCGGCCCGGGACAGGAACCGGTTGTAGACGTCGACCGGGTCGATGACGTCGTTCGGCGCGACGTACGGGATGGTCGCGTCGACGTCGCCGGGGAAGAAGCGCCGGAAGTACGTCGCGGTCATCCCGCCCTTGCTGCCACCCGTCGCCAGCCATTTGCCCGGGTAGATCGCCTTGAACGCCTGCACCGCGCGGTGCTCGTCGGCGGCGGCCTGCCAGATCGTCAGCTGCTTCGCCCAGTTCTCCGGCTCCGGCCGCGAAGGCGTGAAGTAGCGGTACTCCATCGACAGCTGGTTGCCGTCGACGATCTGCGTCGGCTCGGACCGGTTCGGCGAGCCGCTGACGTTGTAGCCGCTCGTGAACGCGACCGTCGGGGCGGCGAAGTCGCGGTGCAGCAGGGTGAACCGCTGCTGGAACGTGCCCGCGCCGGGGTGCCGGTGGTCGGCGGGCTGGGTGTAGGTCAGCTTGAAGAACCGGTACCCGGACGGCGCCGCGTCCTCCGACACGATCGTCAGCCCGGGGATCTTCCGCAGCTCGGCCTTGATGTCGGGGGCCGCCGCGGCCGCCGGGGCCAGGCCGGCCATCGCGAGCAGGACCGCGCCTGCGGTGAACAGTCTGCGCATCGAGCACACCCTCCCCGGTTCATGAACCCGGCTCATGAACCCTCCGTGGGACCCTCACAGAACCGGCGGCGGTCGGCAATCGGCTGTCCGGGCACAGAATCGGTCAGGGACCGACTTTCGGCGGGTGGCGCGGCGCCCGAGGCGGCGTCCTCAGGGGTGCGCAGCCGCGCGCAATCTGCGAGTTGTCCGCGTGATCGGCGCCGGGCTACCGTCCGAATCCGGAGGCACCGGCATCGAGCGAGGGGGTCCGCCATGAAGGTTTCCGACTGTCCCACGACGGAGGTCGAGGTCCGCGTCGACGCGCGGCCGGCCGAGGTCTGGTCCTGGCTGCTGGACGTCGACCTGCCGGCCCGGTTCTCCACCGAGTTCCAGGGCGGCGGCTGGGTCGAGGGCGCCGAGCCCGGCCTCGGCGCGCGGTTCCGCGGCCGCAACTCCCACCCGGTCGCCGGGGAGTGGGAGACGGTCTCGACCGTGACCGGGTACGAGCCCGGGCGCCTGTTCGCGTGGGCCGTGATGGACGTGGCCAACCCGGCGGCGTCGTGGAAGTTCGAGCTCGTCCCGGACGGCGACGGCACGATCCTGCGCCAGTGGGCCCAGATCGGTCCCGGCCCGTCCAACCTGACCACGATCATCGGCTCGATGCCCGAGCACGAGGACGAGATCGTCGCGATGCGGCTCGGCGAGCTGCAGGCCAACATGCAGAAGACGGTCGAAGGCATCAAGGCGCTCGCCGAAAGCGGCGTGCGCGCCTAGCGAAGTACCTTGTCCACATAGGACTTGACCGCGGCGAGCGTCGCCGGCGACCGCCACAGCCGCTCGACCTCCGGGTCGTCGGAGTGCCGGTACTCGGCGATCCGCTCGTGGAACGGCTGCCGGATCTGGGCCTTGGTGTGGGCGAACGGCTCGGCGGGCAGCTCGCCGAGCCGGGTCGCGACGCCGAGGGCGCGCTCGAGGACTTCCTCCGGGGCCGCCAGCTCGTCGGCCAGCCCGCGGGCGAGCGCGTCCGCACCGCCGAAGACCTCGCCGGAGAAGGTGAGCGAAGGCAGCGGCGCCGTCCCGTACGCGCAGCGCAGGATCTCCATCGCGGCCAGCGGGAACGGCACGCCGACGAGCAGCTCGGTGACTCCGATGGCGCCCGCGCCGAGCACCCGGTGGTCGCAGGCCGCGGCGAGCACCGCGCCCCCGGCCACGGCGTGCCCGTTCAGCGCGGCGACCACCGGACGCGGGCAGCCGAACACGGCCAGCAGCGCGTCCGACAGCAGCGGCAGGAACTCCGAGACGTACGGCGCGCCGCCCTCGTCGAGCCGCTTGAGGTCGACGCCCGCGGAGAAGATGCCGCCGGTGCCGGTGAGCACCACCGCGCGGGCCCGCTCGGCGTCTTCCAGCCGGAGCACCAGCTCGCGGCAGGAATCCGTGTCGAGGGTGTTGCCCTTGCCGTGGTCGATCCGCAGCACGGCGACGTCGTGGTGGCTCTCCAGGATGATCGGCACGGGCCGACCGTACCGCGGTGCCGCGGGCCGGTCAGGTCTTACCGCTCAACCGGACGACGCCGAAGTGCTCACGGTGCGCCGGCTCGGTGACCTCCGCCGGGGTCGGTTCCCGGCCGGCCGGGAACCGACGACCCGGCCCGCCGCATGCCCAGCCGGTGCCATTCCACCACGGTGGTCATTCCCGCGGCGTACGCCCGCCGCGGGCCTCAGCTGGTGATGTCTTTTCGGGCGAACCGCCGCCCGGCGTACAGGAAGAACACCGTCCCGTAGATCACCGCCGACAGCATGCCGCTCGCCAGGTTGGTCCAGTCGACGTCGGTGGAGATGAGATCCATCCACGAGAACGCGTAGTGCGTCGGCAGGTAGTTGCGCAGGCCCTCCAGCGCGGTGATCTGGTCGAGGATCTGTGACAGGATCGCCACCAGCACCGCGCCGCCGACCGCGCCGAGCGGGGCGTCGGTCGAGACGCTCAGCGCCAGCGCGAGCCCGGCCACCCAGGCCAGCTGCAGGATGATGTACACAGTGGACAGCCCGATGGCGAGCAGGCTGTCGCCGAAGGACACCGCGTCGCCGGTCGGGCTGATCGCGGCGCCGGCGCCGTACCAGAGCACGCCGACCCCGAGCGAGACCAGCGGCAGCAGCACCAGCGCCGCCGCCGACAGCAGCCCGGACACGATCGCCTTCTGCCGCAGCACCCGCTGCCGCGGCACCGGCACGGCCAGCAGGTACTTCAGGCTCGACCACGACGCCTCGCTCGCGATCGTGTCGCCGAAGAACAGCGCGACGATCATCGGCAGCAGGAACGTCCCGGACACGAACAGCGCCAGCACGACGAAGTTCGGCGCGGACGCCGTGGCCAGGTCGACGAACCCGCCGCTGCGCCGGTTCGGGCTCGACTGCCCGAGCTGGAACGCGATCACCAGGATGAACGGCAGGACGGCGACGAACCCGAGCAGGAACTGCGTGCGCCGCCGCCGCAGCTGGCGCCGCAGTTCGACGCCGAGCCGCAGCGTCCGCCGCGCCGAGTAGCCCTCGACCGCGCCGTCCGGCCCGACGCCCGCGTGCTCGTGCGACGCGACGTCGCTCAGCTCGTCCAGCGCGTGCGGATCGGTGTGCACACCCTCACTCACGACTCTTCTCCGACCAGTTGCAGGAACGCGTCTTCCAGCCGGCGCCGGGGGCCGGCCTGCTCCACCGCGACCCCGGCGCGGACCAGCGCCGCCACCGCTTCGGCGCGTGGCAGCCCGTCGAGGTCGGCGTGCACGAGGTCGCCGTCGACGTCGACCTTGGTGACCCCGCCGACCGCCTTCAGCGCCGCCGCGGCCGCGGCCGGGTCGCCGACCCGGAACGTCGCCTCGCCGCCGGCCGCGGCCAGCTCGCCGACCTCGCCCGAGGCGACCAGCGAGCCGCGGTGCATGACCACGACGTGCGTGCAGGTCTGCTCGACCTCGGCCAGCAGGTGGCTGGACACCACCACGGTGCGGCCGGTCGCGGCGTACCGCTTCAGCACCTCGCGCATCTGGTGGATCTGGGGCGGGTCGAGCCCGTTGGTCGGTTCGTCGAGCACCATCAGCTCCGGCAGGCCGAGCATCGCCTGGGCGATCGCCAGCCGCTGCCGCATGCCCTGGCTGTAGGTCCGGACGCGCCGGTCGACGGCCGTGCCGAGCCCGGCGATCTCCAGCGCCTCCGCGAAGTGCGCCTTCTCGGCCGGCCGCCCGGTCGAAGCCCAGTACAGCTCGAGGTTCGCCCGGCCGGACAGGTGCGGCAGGAAGCCGGACCCTTCGACGAACGAGCCGATCCGCGACAGCACCGGGGCGCCCGGGGTGATCTTGTGCCCGAACACGCGGATGCCGCCCTCGGTCGGCGTGATCAGGCCCATCAGCATCCGCAGCGTGGTCGTCTTGCCCGCGCCGTTCGGCCCGAGCAGGCCGAGCACCTGGCCCGGCTCGACGCGGAAGGAAAGGTCCTTCACCGCGACGAACCCGCCCGCGTACTGCTTGCGCAGCCCTTCGATGACCAGCGGCGTGGTGGCGAGCTCCGGGTCGACGTCGGTGGCGCGGCGGCGGCGCAGTGCCGCGAAGAGCACCACGGCCACGCCGATCGCCAGCGTCACGCCGATGCCGGCGAGCTGCCCGGCCGGGGCCGGGGAGCCGACGGACGCGCCGGGCACGATCGGCACGGCCAGCGCGGCGCCGCCGGCCAACCCGATCCGGAACACCGCGGGCGCGGCCGGGGCGGCGAACGCCTGGTCGGTGGTGCCGACGACCAGTCGCAGCGAGTGCCCGCCCTCGATCGGCCGGACGATGCCGGGCAGCGTCACCGTGACGTCGACCGGCGTGCCGTCGGCGGGCAGCCCGCTCACCCGGAACGGGGCGATCGCGTTGGCCGGCAGCACCCGCGAGCCGTCCTGTCCGACGTCGTAGAGCTTCGCGAACAGCACCGCGTCCGGCTGCGGATGCGCCGGGTCCGCGGCGACCTGCAGCCGCACGGTCGACGAGCCGCTGACGACGATCTGGCTGTCCACCGGCGCCGTGGTGAACTGCGCGGCCTGGCCGGGCGGGTCGTTGCTGAACAGCGCGCCCAGCCGTGACGTGCTGCTCGCGACGCCGTTGAGGCCCGGGATGCCGCTCACCGCGGAGGGGTTCGCCCCGGCCGGGCGCACGACGGGCTGCGCGGGACCGGTCAGCGCCAGCAGCCGCCGTTCGGTGGCCGGGCCGGTCAGCCCGGGATAGGCCGGGGCGTTGACGGTCCGGACCGACGGGGTTCCGTTGGCGCGCAAGGTGCCCTGGACGTCGTAGCTGAAGCCGGTGCCGGGATCGCCGCCGGCGACGGCCGTCCACAGGAAGTCGGCGATCTTCGCGCGCAGCTGCGGTCCCGGCTTCCCGCCGTCGTGGCCGCCGGTGTACCAGATCGTCCGCACCTTGCCGCCCGCCGCGGTGATCTGGCGGGCGGTCGCGTCGGACTGGTCGAGACCGAACAGCGTGTCGCTCTCGCCCTGCACCAGCAGGGCCGGCACGGTGATCTTGCCCGTCACGGACGCCGGGGAGACGCGGCGCAGCAGGTCGATGCTCGCCGGGCTCGCCTGGCCGGTGGTGCCCAGCTCGGTGTAGGCGCGGCAGACCGCGGCGGTGAACCGGCCGCACGGGTCGGCCGGACCACCCTGCCGCCCAGCCGGGCCGCCCCCGCCGGGCGGCACCGCCGGGACGGCGGCCGCCGCGCCGGCCCCGGCGGCGCCGGTGGAACCGGTGTCGGTCTCCTGTCCGGCCTCCGGCGCTTCGGCGGACGGCGAGCCGCTCGCCGCGGCCCCGGAACCGGCCGAGAAGAAGATGCCGGCCCAGCTCTTCTTGAACACGCCGCCGGGCGCGAACGCGCCGGCGGCGGGGGTGCCCGGGGCCGCCTGCGCGGGGGCCGCCGCGTTCGGGATGAGGCCCTGCGCGAGGTCGTTGTAGGTGATCACCGGGGCGACCGCGTCGACGCGCTTGTCCGTGCCGGCCAGCAGCAGCGCGAGCGCGCCACCGTAGGAGGCGCCGGTGACGGCGACCTCGGGGTCCCCCTTGGCGTCGAGCGTCACCTGGTGCCGCGCGACGAGCCGGTCGATCAGGCGGCTCGCGTCGGCGACCTCGCCGTCCGGGTCGTTGAGCCCGATCTTGCCGGTGCTCTTGCCGAACCCGCGCGCGGACCACGTCATCACGACGAAGCCCTTCCGCGCGAGCTCACGGGCGTCGTCGGCGACGCTGTTCTTGTCCCCGCCGAAGCCGTGCGCGAGCAGCACCGCGGGCGCGGGCACGGTCGCCGGGAGGTAGGTCGTCGTGTCGATCTTGACCTGCGTGGCCGAGCCGGGCGCGGCGGGCAGGTCGATCAACGCGTCCTGCGCGGGCACCGGCGGGGCCGCCGCCGGGCGCGTGATCCAGAAGACCGCGCCGGCGGCCAGGACCACGACGACGGCGGCGAGCGCGGTGAGGCGGGCTCCGCGGGTGCGCGGGAGCGGGAGTCGGGGCACGACGTGACCGTATGTGAACTTTCCTGAGAGTGTCCTCACCGGCTCACGGTGATCACACGCCGATCACTCGCCGGGGACCACCTGGTGGACCAAAGTGACCAGAATTACAGGACCAACCCGGTGACGTGCGCGATCCTGGCTGGCGCTCAGGTGGCGGCAACCGGCACACTGGACGCGCTGTGAGGGGAGTATTCCTTCGCGGCGGTGTCGTCAGCACGGTGGCCCTGCGCCCCCCGGCACCGTCGGCCGGTGTTCGCACCGGCGGAAGAGACCTCCGGTTAGTTGCTCATGCGCACTATCCGGAGGTTCGAGTTCCATGACTGTCCCCCTGTGGCTGTGGATCGCCACGATCGGTGGCCTGCTCGCGCTGATCGCGCTGGACCTGGTCATCGTCGATCGCAAGCCGCACGAAGTGACCACGGGGGAAGCCGCCCGCTGGGTGATCTTCTACGTCTCCTGCGCGATCCTCTTCGGCATCGGCGTGTGGATCTTCGCCGGGCACGACCCGGGCGTCGAGTTCTTCACCGGGTACATCACCGAGTACTCGCTGAGCGTCGACAACCTGTTCATCTTCATGATCATCATGACGTCGTTCAAGGTGCCCGCCATCCACCAGCACCGCGTGCTGCTGGTCGGCATCCTGCTCGCGCTGGGCATGCGCAGCGTCTTCATCGCGATCGGCGCGGCGCTGATCGAGCAGTTCGTCTGGGTCTTCTTCCTGTTCGGCGCGGTGCTCGTCTGGACGGCGGTCAGCATGCTGCGCAGCAAGGGCGCGGATGAGGAGTACCACGAGAACGCCGTCACCCGGCAGGTCCGCAAGATCGCCCCGGTGACCGGCGACTACCACGGCCACCAGTACACGGTGAAGGTCGACGGCAAGCGGATGATCACGCCGATGCTGCTGGTCATCGTGGCGATCGGCTCGGCGGACCTGCTCTTCGCCGTCGACTCGATCCCGGCGATCTTCGGCATCACGCAGGAGGCGTTCCTCGTCTTCACCGCCAACGCGTTCGCGCTGATGGGCCTGCGGCAGCTGTACTTCCTGCTCGGCGGGCTGGTGACCAAGCTGGTCTACCTCACCTACGGCCTCGCGGTGATCCTCGCCTTCATCGGGGCGAAGCTGTTCCTGCACGCGCTGCACGAGTACCACGTCGTGCCGGACTGGCTGGACATCAACAACTGGATCTCTCTCGGCGTGATCGTCGTCGTGCTCGCCGTGACGACGGTGGCCAGCCTGGCCAAGGCCCGGCGCGACGAGCGGAAGCAAGTCCCCGCGTAAGTCGTTCGCAGCGCTAAGGAATTCCGGTACGGTCGGGGATGTGCGTCCTGCCGACATCGAAGACCTCGTCGTCCCCGGCCGTCCCGCCCTGCGCGGGAACCTGCTGCTCACCGCGCTGAAGCGGCCCGAGCTGAAGACCAACGCCGCGCACAGCGCGCTGCGGCGCGTGTCACTCGACGGCGGCGAGACCGCGTGGACGCACGGTCCCCGCGACTCCTCGCCGTCGATCTCCCCGGACGGGCGCTGGGTGGCGTTCCTCCGCGCAGGGGAGGGCAAGGGCGCGGACGGCAGCCCGCAGCTGCACGTCATGCCGTCCGGCGGCGGCGAAGCGCGCCGGCTGACGTCCCTGCACCTCGGGGCCGGGGAACCGGTATGGGCGCCGGACTCGCGGCGGATCGCCTTCACCGCCCGCGTGCCCGAGGCCGGCCGGTACGGCACCGAGGACGCCGGCGGCGAGACCTCGGAGCCGGCCGCCGAGGCCCCGCGCCGGATCACGCGGATGGACTACCGGATCGACGACGTCGGGTTCCTGCGGGACCGGATGCAGCGGCTGTTCGTCCTCGACGCGCTCGAAGACGAGCCGCCCGAGCCCGAACCGCTGACCGGGGACGCGTTCGACGCGGCCCACCCGGTGTGGACGCCGGACGGCACCCGCGTGGTCTTCACCGCGCCGCCGGACTGGGACGCGGCCGAAAGCGACTACCGCGACATCTGCGCGGTCTCCGCCGACGGCGGTGACCCGGAAGTCGTCGTGCGGTGCGAGGGCTACGCGGAGCGGCCGGCGTTCGGCGCCGGCGGCACGTTGTTCTACTTCGGACAGTCCTTTGAGGACCACCACGAAGCCGCGCCCACCGGGCTGTACGCGGCGGCGCCCGAGTTCGGCGCCGGCCCGGTGAAGCCCCGGCGGCTCACCGACGCCGAGACGGTCGACTGCGAGGCGGCGGCGGGGCCGCCGGCCCCGCGCGAAGGCGACGTGCTCGTGGCCGTCCGCAACCGCGGCGCGGTCGAGCTGCGCGCGGTCCCCGTCGACGCCGCGAACGCCACGCTGGCCGACCTGCCCGCCGTGTATGCCGACCACACCGCGGTGCGGTCCTTCGCGCTCGACGGCGCGGTGATCGCCGCGGTGGTCGCAACGCCGTCGACTTCCGGTGAGGTCGTGCTGCTCGGCGACGGCGACGCGCGGGTGCTCACCGACTACTCGAAGCCGTTGCGGGACAAGGGCATCCGGCCGATGCTCGAGCTGGAGACCACCGCCCCGGACGGCTACCCGGTGCACGGCTGGCTGGTGCTGCCCGAGGGTGAAGGCCCGCACCCGGTGCTGCGCGTGGTGCACGGCGGCCCGTTCACCCAGCAGGAGTGGGCGGTGTTCGACGAGGCGCAGGTGTACGCCTCCGCCGGGTACGCGGTGGTGCTCGGCAACCCGCGCGGCGCGGCGGGTTACGGGCGCGAGCACGGCCACGCGATCACGCACGGCTTCGGCACGGTCGATGTCGACGACGTCCTGGCGCTGCTGGACAAGGCCCTCGAACGCCCGGACCTGGACGCCTCCCGCGTCGGCATCATGGGCGGCTCGTACGGCGGCTTCATGACGAGCTGGCTGGCGGCCCACCACGGCGAGCGCTTCAAGGCGGCGTGGAGCGAGCGCGCGGTCAACGCGTGGGACTCGATGCTCGGCAGCTCCGACATCGGCTACATGTTCGTCGACGCCTACATCGGCACCGACCCCGAGGTGCTGCGCGAGCGCAGCCCGCTCACGTACGCCGCGCAGATCCGCATCCCGTTCGCCGTAGTGCATTCGGAGCAGGACTGGCGCTGCCCGCTGGAGCAGGCGCAGCGGATGTTCGTGGCCCTGCGCCGCGCGGGAGCGGACGCGGAGTTCCTGCTCTTCCCGGGCGAAGGCCACGAGCTGACCCGCTCGGGGCGCCCGCGGCACCGCGTCCAGCGCTTCGAAGCGGTCCTGGACTGGTGGGCGCGGCACCTCAGTTGAGCAGCGTGTAGTTCAGCTCTTCGCAGACGCGGCCCAGCGGGACGTCCAGGCCCGGGTGGTCCAGCGGCAGCAGCACGTCCGGCGCGATCGGCAGCGCGGCGCCCGCCGGCGGGTCCCACAGGCAGATCGCGGGGTCACCGGAGTCCATCGACGAGCGGTACCAGAGGCCGTCGAGGTCGCTGAACGCGCCGCGGATCGCGCGGGCCCACGCCTGCGTGAGCTTCTTCGGCCCGCTCGAAATCTCCTGCGACGCCCCCACCCGCGTCGGCCACAGGCCGGTCAGGTCGAGCAGGCGCAGCGTGCGCACCGGGCGGACGACGACCAGCCGGGGACCGCGCGTGCGGCGGTCGACCGTCGAGCTGGTCTGGAAGACCTCGGCGACCGACGTGCGCACCGTGAGGCCGAAGTAGAGCACCCCGTTCGCGGGGTCGGTGACCGGCACGCCGCCGCGCCCGGGCGACTGCTGGTCGAACCGGCCGTGGGGGAGCGGGCCGGTGTAGCGGAACGAGTTCCACTGCTGGGGGTGGTTGCCGTGCGCGGTGAAGATCCGCACCAGCCTGGTCGTGGACTGGACCGTCACCACGTCACTGGCACGGTTCAGCTGCCGGACCAGGACGGATCGGGCGGGCGGCAGCGGGAGCCGGGCCATGGGTCGGGGGTGGTCCGTCCTTGTCGGTGATCTTGCTCGGGAAGGTCCAGCCTAGAGCGGCGTGCCGAGCGTGGCGATGAGGCGGGCGACGTGGTCCGGGTCACCACCGGAGAGGAGCCATTGGCGCGGGGTCGCGGGCTGGTCGTTGATCACCAGGTCGGCCTGCGGGGTGCTCATGAAGGCGGCGACGACGAGCGCGGGCTGGTCGTCGGGCAACGCCTTGAGCACGACCTCGAGGCCGGGGAGCACGCCCGAGCCGGCGAACTGCCACGCCGGGAGCCGCCAGCCGCCGTCCTTCCAGCCGGTCAGCCTGCCTTCCTTGAGGCGGTGCCGGATCCGGCTGTCGTCGACGCCGAGGGTCTTGGCCGCCTCGTTGACGCTGAGCGCGCCTTCGGCGAGCACCGCGTGGGCGGCCACGGTGCGGGCCCTGAAGTCGGGTTCGTCCTCGCGGCGCGGCGACAGGTCCAGGCCGACGTCGGCGAGCGCGGCCCGCTGGTCGGCGGAGAAGTAGTGCGAGGGATCCGGATTCGGTGGAGACAGTCTGCGCGCCGCGTCTTCGACGAGCGTGAGGAACTCGTGCGCGTCGACTTTCAGGCCCGCCTTGGCGAGGATGTTCTCCAGCGCTACAGACATGTGGCTCAGGTTAACCCGAAACAGCGCGCCTGTGCGGGTTCGTGCGGTTTCTTGCCCTGTCTGTGCGTGAATTCACCAGAGATCGACACTTTGGGCACATCAATCAACACGTTGAGTAAGCAACTTCCGGTCAGTTTCCCTGGATCGGCCGCAGTTGTCCAGACCCTCCGCGGCTTGACACCGCGGCCCGGCGCACCTACGTTCCGGGGAGAAAACGATTTCCGCTCCGTGCTCACAGGATCCGGCCCGCGTGCCGGTCATGGGGGACACAGGGGGTGGGGCGTGCCTGGGGGGCCTGGCACGAGCCGGCCCCCCGGGCACGTCGCTCCCGGCCGTCAGCGGCGGGAGCTCTTCCGTTCGATCAGCCGGGCTTCGAGTGTCGTCGTGGTCGCGTCGCGGCTGCTGTCGGTGATGCGGGCCAGCAGGAGCTGCGCCGCCACGCGCCCGACCTCGTACGCCGGCTGCGCGACCACCGTGAGCGGCGGGTCGATCAGCGTCGTCCACGGCGCGTCGTCGAACGAGACGATGCCGACGTCCCGTCCGGGACGCAGGCCACGCGCCGACAGTGCCTCCAGCACCCCGATCGCCATCGTGCTGTTCGCGACCAGCAGGGCGTCCGGTGGCGACGGCTCGTCGAGCAGTTCCAGCGCGGCCAGCCGGGCCCCTTCGGCGCGGTACTCCGCTCGTCGCGACACGGCGTTCGCTTCGCCGACGACGTCGGCGTAACCGGCCAGGCGGTCGTCGGCGGTACGGACGCCCGCGGGCCCGGTCAGGCAGCCGACGCGCCGGTAGCCGCCGTCGAGCAGGTGCCGCGTGGCCACCGCGGCCGCGTGCCGCGTGTCGACCAGCACCTGGTCGCCCGCCGCGGCGGGCAGCGGCCGGTCCACCGCGACCAGGGGAGTGCCCTGGCGGCGCAGGCCTTCGACGTTGGTCGACCGGCCGGTGGGCGACAGCACCACCCCGGCCACCCGTTCCTGCAGCGCGACTTCGATGTAGCGCCGCTCCTTGTCCTCGTTCTCGTCGGAGTTGCAGAGCACCACCGAGTACCCGGACCGTTGCGCGAGGTCTTCGACGCCGCGCGCGATGGCGGTGAAGAAGGGGTTCTCGACGTCGGAGATGATGAGCGCGAGCACCGCCGTCTCCTGCCGGCGCAGGTTCCGGGCGAGTCCGTTCGGGTGATACCCGAGCTCGGCGGCCGCCTCCTGGACCCGCGCGGCCAACGTGGGGTCCACAGTGGACTTTCCGTTGAGCGCGCGCGACACGGTCGCCGTGGAGACGCCGGCTCTCGCCGCGACGTCGCTGATGGTGGCCACACGCCCTCCCTGATCACTCGTCGAGGGGAGAATAGCGCTCTTGGTAGTCGTTTACCGTCCGCTTACCTTTTTGGGCGAGCACCCACTTCCGGTTGTCCGTGCGGGTTACGCCGAACGGAGCCGGTCACGCCCGGTTGCGTCCACAGTGGAGGATCCGCGGAAGTACGCGCGGGGCGTCAGGCCGGTCAGGGCCCGGCAGTCCCGGCTGAGGTGAGCCTGGTCGGCATACCCCGCGGCGGCGGCCAGCGCGGCCAGGCCGGCGACGCGCGGAGCCAGCGTGACGGCGCGCTGGAACCGGCTGACCCGGAGGTAGGTGGCCGGGCCGTAGCCGACCGCCTGGACGAACCGCCGCCGCAGCCGCCGTTCGCCGACCGCGAGGGACGCGGCGGCGTCCTCGATCCGCGCGGCCGCAACCTCTGCCGGGTTCGAGACGCGCCGGGCAAGCATGGCGGCGGCATCGGTTCGATCGGCGGCAAGCCCATCGGTTCCGGCCCGAGCCAACCCCGCGGCCGCCTCGGCGACCCGCGTCGCACCCGCGGCCAACCGGCCGATCAACGCCGCCACCGCCGGGTCGGGCGGCGGCACCTCCGGCAGCCGCGCCGCGACCGCTTGCGCCGGCGACAGCTCGCCCGCCAGCAGCCGCTCGGCGGCCAGTTCCCCTTCGCGACCCCACAACTCGCCCAACGGCACCCGGCGGTCGCGCAGCTCGTCGGCCGGCACGCCGAGGACCGCCGCCGCGCGGCCCGGGATGAACCGCACTCCGGTCAGCACCGCCCCGGGGCTGGTCACCGATAACCACGCCGACGTGTCCGGGCCCGCCACGAACACCTCGCCGTCCCCGGCGACCAGGTCCACGCAGCCGTCGGGGACGATCCGCTTCGGGACCGCCGAAACCGATCGCCACACGCACCGCGCCACGTCCCGCACCGGCCCTGGTGGCGCCGCCTCCTCGTACACACCCCGATCATGCCCCGGGGGTCCGGCGAAACCGGCCCGGACCCCCGTTTGGGTGAATGTGCGACTTCTTGCGAAGAGCGGCTAACGCGGAGTTAGGTCACGGCGAGATATAGGTCGACGCACTCGGCGGAAGTGCGCGCGACGAGAGAAGACCTCTCCATGGGTGTTCCCACCGTGATCAGGTCCGCTTCGAAGGACCAGCGCGACTGTGCTGCCCGGGCCCGGTCGGCCGGAAGCGTCGTCGTGGTCCTGGGGGTGCTCGCCGCGGCTTTCGCGGTGACGTCGTCCGTCGTGCCCAGGTCCGCGCGCGGACCGGCCAAGGAACAGCCGGTGGCCGCGCCGGTCGTCCCGGCCGCGGCCCTCGCGGTCAGCCACACCGTCGTCTACGAACTGCTGGGCGAGCACGGCGCCCGCAACGTCACCTACACCGCCGCCGGCTCGGCTCTGACCCAGCGCGCCGAGGTGACGACGCCCTGGTCGGTGTCGTTCACCGAGTCCGTCCCGGCCGGCCGCACGCCGTTCCGCAGCATCGCCGCCCGGAACCCCGGCCCCGGCGAGCTGCGCTGCCGGATCGTCGTCGACGGGGCCGTCGTCGCCGAGAAGGCCGTGGAAGACCCGGAGCAGGCCTTCGTGAGCTGCGCCGGCTGAGTCTCTCGGCAGGGCCCTGCGGCAGGATCGGCGGCGTGAACGACGCCGCGATCACCTTCGGGCCCGCCTTGGTGGCGGTACTGGTCCTGCTCGCCGTCTCCGGTGCCGCCGTCGTCCAGCTGGGCGGGCTCGGGCCGGGACGAGCCGTGCTGATCGCCGCCGTCCGCGCCGCCGCCCAGCTGGCCGTCGTGTCGCTGGTGATCATCGCCGTCCTGCGCTCGGCGCCGCTGACCGGCCTGTTCGTGCTGATGATGTTCGGCATCGCCGCGGTGACGTCGGCGCGCCGCGTCGGCACCTGGGCGAACCTGCCGTGGACGGCGCTGGCCATCGCCGCCGGCGTGGTGCCGGTGCTCGCACTGGTCCTCGGCGCCGGTGTCGTCCCGCTGAAGCCGATCGCCGTCGTCCCGATCGCGGGCATCGTGATCGGCGGCGCCATGACCGCGACGTCGCAGGCCGCCCGCCGCGCCCTCGACGAGCTCAAGTCCCGCCACGGCGAGTACGAAGCCGCGCTGGCGCTGGGGTTCCTGCCGCGCCCCGCCGCGCTCGAGATCTGCCGCCCGTCGGCCGGGCAAGCGCTGATCCCGGTGCTGGACCAGACCCGCACGGTCGGCCTGGTGACGCTCCCGGGCGCCTACGTCGGCGTGCTGCTCGGCGGCGCCGGCCCGGTGCAGGCCGGCATGACGCAGGTGCTCGTGCTGATCGGGCTGCTGGCCGCGGAAGCCGTCTCGATCCTGGTGGCCGTGCAGTTCGTCGCGGCCGGGAAGCTCAGCCGAGCGGAGTAGCCAGGTGCGCGGTGTCGTTGAAGCGCCGCACGATCCAGGTGTCGCCATGCAGCACCAGGTGCGAAATCGAGCCGTTGTCGGCGCCGAGGAACGCGAACCGCTCGACCGAGCGGCTGGCCTGGGCGAACACCTCGCCGATCACGCCGCCGTGGGTGAACACCGCGACGCGCTGATCGGGGTGCGCGGCCGCGATGCGGGTGAGCGCGCCGCGCAGCCGGGCCCCGAACCGCTCGTCGGACTCCGCGCCCGGGATGACGTCCCAGCGCTGCTCGGTCCACAGCCGGTCGACGATCGGGTGGCCGTCGGTGGTGTACTTCCGGAACAGCCCGTTCTCCCAGTCGCCGAGGTGGATCTCCCGCAGGTCCGGCTCGACGACCGGGGTCAGCCCCAGCTTCTCCGCCAGCGGCGCGGCGGTCTGCACCGTGCGGCGCAGCGTCGTCACGTAAATCGCGTCGATCCGCTCCCCGGCGAGCCGGACGCCGACGCGCTGGGCGTGGTCACGGCCCTCCGGCGCGAGGTCCGGGTCGGCCTGGCCGTCGACCAGGTCGAACGGGGCGTCGCCGCGGGCCGGAGCCGATTCGCCGTGCCGGACCAGGAAGATCTCGGTCGAACCCGGGGGTGGGCTGAACCGGTGCTGGCGGTATTCGATCTCCTGCTCGGGCGTGCTCATGCTTCGACGGTACAGCGGCGCGAAGCGCCTCCATTGAGGGCGGTGGTGGGGAGGAAGGCGGAGCTAACCCAGCTGCTTGTCCACGAAACACCATCGCCACGTCTCGCCCGGTTCGTAGCTGCGCATCACCGGGTGGCGGGATTCGTGGAAGTGCCGGGTGGCGTGGCGGCGCGGCGAGGAGTCGCAGCAGGCGACGTTGCCGCACTTCAGGCACATCCGCAGGTGCACCCACGTCGTGCCCTCGGCGACGCACGCGGCGCAGCTGTCGGCCGAGCTGGGGTCCTTCTCCACCCACTCGTGGGCCAGGTGCTTGCACGAACCGGCCGTCGCGGCCGGCGTGCGCAGTTCGCGGCCCTCCACGGCGGGCTCCGCCTCGTCGCGGTCGAGCATGGATTCCTCGATGTCGAGCCGCTCCAGGAGCTTGCGCAGGACGTCGTCGTCGGCGCTGCCGCTGTCGCGGGCCTTCAGGAACTGGCGGCGTTCGACGTCGAGGAGCTCCAGCCGCAGCCGGCGGTAGGCGTCGCTCGGTGTCTCGGCCAGCGCGCTCTGCCGGCCGAGCTGCTCCCACGCCGAGTCGGCGCGGTGCTGCAGCCGGTCGCGCAGGCGCTGGATGATCTCCGGCGGGTCGTCGTCCGTCCGGATCTCCTCGAGCCGGGTCAGCGCGGCGCGGGTCATGTCGTGCAGGACGGCCGCCTCCTGCAGCGCGTCCTCCGCGGGGTCCGGCCGCGGCAGGCGCAGCTTCCGGATCAGCGGTGGCAGCGTCATGCCCTGCACGGCCAGGGTGCCGGCCACGACGACGAACGCCGCGAGCACCAGCACGGCCCGCTGCGGGGTGTCCGCGGGCAGCACGAACGCGGCCGCGAGCGTCACCACCCCGCGCATGCCCGCCCACGCGATGACGGCCGAGTAGCGCCACGGCCAGATCTTCGCCCTGACCTTCCCGGGCAGGAGACGCCGTTTCACGCGCTTCACGGTGCCGATCCCGGCCATCCACAGCACCCGGGTGAGGATGGTCGCGCCGAGCACCGCGACGCAGATCCAGACGAGCATCGCCAGCGAAACCCCGCTCTCGCCGACCTCGGCGAGGATCCGCCGCAGCTGCAGGCCGATCAGCAGGAAGACCATGTTCTCCAGCAGGAACTGGATGGTCTGCCAGTTCAGCCTGCTGGCCAGCCGGGTCGAGCCGGACAGGATCTGCGGGGCCTTGTGCCCGAGGATGAGCCCGGCGATCACCACCGCGAGCACGCCGGAGCCGTGGATCGCCTCGGCCGGGATGTAGGCGATGAACGGCACGGCGAACGACAGCGCGGTGTCGAGGACGGGCTCGTCCATCCGGGCGCGGATGAACGCGGCCCCGAAGCCGATGACCAGGCCGACCACGGCCCCGCCGATGGCCGCGCGGAAGAAGTCGGCGCCGACCTGCCACAGGCTGACCGACCCGGCCAGCGCGGCGATGGCCGTGCGGAGGGCGACCAGCGCGGCGGCGTCGTTGAAGAGGCTCTCGCCTTCCAGGAGCCGGATCAGCTTGCGGGGCATGCCGACCCGGCGGGCGACGACGCTCGCGGCGACCGCGTCCGGCGGTGCCACCACCGCGCCGAGCGCGATGCCGCCGGCCAGCGGCAGCCCGGGGATCACCGCCCAGGCGACCACGCCGACGCCGAGGGCGGTGAACACCACGAGCCCCACCGACATCAGCCCGATCGCCCCGCGGTTCTTCCGGAAGTCGATCAGCGACGTCTGGATGGCCGCCGAGTACAGCAGCGGCGGCAGCAGGCCCAGCAGCACGACCTCGGGGTCGAGGTGGACCTCCGGCACGCCGGGGACGTACGAGGCGGCGACGCCGACGACGATCAGGCACAGCGGGGCGGACCAGTCCAGCCGCCGCGCCACCGCGCTGACGACGAGGACCGCCACGACCAGCGCCACTATCTCTGCCGCGATGTGCACGGGGTAATCATTACCCGCCGCCGGTGGCGGGTGTCACCTGGCCAGCTCGGGGAGCACTTCGGCGACCAGCTGGGTGTCCATGTACTCGGTGATCTCGCGGATCCGGCCGTCTTCGACGCGGAAGACGAAGCAGTACTTGTTGTCGTAGCGCGCCCCGGACTTGGTGGCGACGCTGCCCTGCGTTTCGACCACGACGACGTCGTCCTCGGCGACGAAGCGGCTCGCCGTGCTCGTGTAGGTGCCGTCGAACTGCTCGCCGAGCGGCCCGAGCAGGTCGCGGCGGACCGAGTCCTTGCCTTCGAAGCGGCCCGCCCAGCTGTTGTGCCCGCCGACCGTCCACGTGACGTCGTCGGCCATCGCGGCGATCAGCGGCCGGATGTCGCCGGTCGCCCAAGCGTCGAAGGCGGTCTTCAGGAGCTGCTTGTTCTCTGCTGCGGTCAAGATTCCCTCCCAGTGTGTACGCCCAGTCAACATGCTGGAGCGCGCTCCAGGGCAAGTCCCTAGGCTGAACTCGTGACGACGGTGGAGATCGCGGCCGGTGCCCTGCGCGGGTCCGGACGGGACGGGGTCAGGACGTTCCTCGGGGTGCCGTACGCCGAGCCGCCGGTGGGGGAGCTGCGGTTCCGAGCGCCCCGGCCGGTGCCGCCGTGGTCCGGCGAGCGCGACGCGACGAAGTGGGCGCCCCGCGCGCCGCAGCCCGAGCTGACCGGGCGCGGGTTCACGGGCGACGAGGACTGCCTGTACCTGAACGTCTACGCGCCGGCTTCGCCTGGCTCGTACCCGGTGCTGGTGTGGATCCACGGCGGAGGCGGCGTGATCGGCGCGCCGCACCAGTTCGACGCGTCCGCGTACGCGCGGCGGGGCGTGGTCGTCGTGACGGTCGCCTACCGGCTCGGCGTGCTCGGGATGCTGCACCTGCCCGGCGTCGCCGACTCGAACCTCTCGCTGCGCGACCAGGTGGCTGCCCTCGAGTGGGTGCGGGACGACATCGGGGCGTTCGGGGGCGATCCGGGCCGCGTCACGCTGGCCGGGCAGTCCAACGGCGGCCGCACGGTCGGGACGTTGCTGGCCGTGCCGGCCACGCGCGGGCTCGTGCACCAGGCGATCGTGCAGAGCGGCACCGGCGTCGGCTCGGTCGTCCACACCCCGGCCGAAGGCGCGGCGGTCGCTTCGGCGGTGTTGACGGAACTGGACGCCTCGCCGGAGGACCTGGCGACACTGCCGGTGACGCGGATTCTCGAGGCGCAGCAACGGGTTTCGGCGGTCTCGGGCACCAAGGTGACTTACCGCGTGGTCGTCGGCGACGAGCTGCTGCCGTCTCGGCCGCTCTACGCCGTCCGCGACGTCCCGCTGCTCATCGGGACGACAGCCGACGAGGAAGACCTGTTCAGCTGGCTGCAGTCGGGCGGCGCGAAGCTCCTCGGCGTCGGTTCGACGATGCTGGACGCCCCCGCGGTCGAAAAGGCCGTCGCGGCCTACACCGAGCTGCTCGATTGGCCGGAAGACCAGGTCCGCAACCGCGCGCTGACGGCGGGGGACTGGTGGATCCCGGCGATCCGCTTCGCCGAGGCACAGCCGGACGCCTGGATGTACCGCCTGGACTGGCGGATCGCCCCCCGCGGCCGCGGTCTGGGCGCGGTACACGGGCTCGACCTGCCGCTGATGTTCGACGACATCCGCAACAAGAACTGGCGGTTCCTCTTCGCCGGGCGCGCGTTCCCGGCCGAGCGGATGCAGGCGGTGGCGACGGAGATGTTCGGCGCCTGGGTCCGGTTCATCGCCACCGGCGACCCGGGCTGGCCGCGCTACACCCCGGCGGACCGCGTCACGCGCCTCTTCGACGACGTCTCCACCACGGTCGCCGACCCCGACCGCGACCAGCGCCTCCTCTGGGACTCCCTCTGAAAGCCGTGAATGGCACATTGAGGGACGTAGAGTCCCTCAATGTGCCATTCACGGACTTGGGCTAGACGGTGATCTTGTCGACGTTCGGGCCGCCGGTGGCGGTCGTCGCGGTCGCCTTGATCTTGTTCGGTCCGGCCGTGAGGGTGACCGGGATCGTGACCGTCTGCCAGGTGTCCCAGTTCCCGGTGCCGCCGAACGCCACCCCGGACGCCACGGTCGTGCCGTTGACCGTGATGTCCATCGGCCGGTTCGCCGTGGTGCCGTTGGCGAACCGCAGGACGACGTTCGCGGGGCCCGCCGCGGCCGCGGTCACGGAGAACTCCACCGCGCTGCCGGTCGCGTTGTCGTAGTTGACGAACCCGCTGCCGGTGAAGCCGGTGTGGTTCGACTCCACGACGCCGTTGGTGATCGTCGCGTCCTCGGCCTGGTAGTCGGCCGGGGTACCCGGGCCGGGGTCGACGGTGCCGTCGGCGGGCACGGTCTTCGTCCCGGTGTTCCAGCCCGCGACCCGCACGGACGGCTTGGCGCCCTTGAGGTCCGCGGTCCGGTAGGTCGCCGTCAGCGTCGTCGACTCGCCGGGCCAGAGGCTGACCTGGTTGTCGGTCCAGCGCACCGGCAGCACCGGCGCGCCCGCCGCGCCGACCATGTGCGCGTCGACGAAGAACGCCGGCACCTTGCCGGAGGAGCCGTTCTTCAGCGTCACCTTGGTCGTCGTGGTGCCATCGCCGTTCGTCGTCGAGGACGCGGTCGTGTCCACCCCGACCTGGGCCAGGCCGTTCAGCCCGGACAGGTCGGCGTACGACGTCGTCGGCGTGTAGTACCAGTCGCTGTTGCCCCAATCCAGCGTGTCGGCCTTGGTGGACAGCCAGTACACGTTCCGGCTGACCTCCTTGCCCGACGCATCGGTCAGGACCAGCTTCGCCAGGTACGTCGTCGACAGCCCGCTCACCGAGCCGATGGTCAGCGCGGTGGTCTTCGCACCGTCACCGCCCACCGAAACGGCCTTGGACTGGTCGAACTTCGACGTGCCGTCCAGGTTGAACAGCTGCATGCGCGCGGTCAGGCCGGACGCCGCGTCGTGGTTGTGGTTGACCACCACGACCGACTTGGTGTCGTACGAGTACTGGATGTGCAGTGGTTCGTTCGCCTTCTTGGCCCCGAAGTAGGAGCCGTTCTGGTCGAGGTAGGTGTCGAACAGCTGCCAGTGCAGCGACGTCCAGCCGCTGTTGAGCATCCAGTAGATGATCCCGGTGGCCGGGTTCGAGCTGTCGCTGAAGTTCCGCGAGTGCGACTCGAACTCGGCGCGGACGTTCTCGTACTGCGCCAGCTGCGCCTTCCGGACGAAGTCGTCGAGGCTCGCCGGCTTGCCGTAGCGGCCGGTCAGCGCGTTGCCGAACAGCTTCAGGTTCGCGAACGTCGACGACGAGGACCGGTGGTACTGCGCGGCCGACGGGTTCTTCCACAGCGTGTCCAGCTCACCGGACGACATCATCCGCTTGAGCGTGTCCATGGTCGGGATGTCCGGCCCGGCGCTGGTTTCGGAGTTGAAGCCCCACGCACCGCCGAGGTCGCTGTGCGCCTTGTCGTACCAGTAGTTCGGCGGGACGTAGTCGTACGGCCCGTTCATCTTCATCCCGGACGACCCCAGCTGCGGCGACGACTTCGCCGACGCGGCCGGCACGACCGGCGTCTGCCAGTCCGCGGCGTTCAGCGCGTCGAGGTAGTTCTTCTCGATCGTCGCGTCGGGGGCGAAGTCGCTGCCGATGAGGAACGAGATGACGCTCGGGTGGTCGCGCAGCCGCTCGGCCTCCGCGGTCATCGACGCCTTCGCGACCGGGTAGTCCGCGGCGGTCCACGGGTCACCCTTCTCGCTGCCGTTGACCTGGCCCTCCCACTTGTCGCAGCACTCCCAGCCGGGCAGGGTCAGCACGCCCATCCGGTCGGCGAGGTCGAAGAACTCGTCCGGCTCGATGTGCCCCTCCAGGCGCACGGTGTTGAGCCCGAGGTCCTTGACGTAGGCGAGCTTGTCGGCCGCGTACTGCTCGTTCCAGCGCAGGAACAGGTCCGGCGAGTAGCCGCCGCCCTTGATCAGCAGCGGGCGCCCGTTGATCGTGTACGCCCGGCCGCCGCTCGAGTTCTTGGTCGCCGTCACCTGGCGGACACCGAAGCTCGAGTGCGAGGAATCCGACGCCGTGCCGCCGGCGCTCGCGGTCAGGTCGAGGTCGTAGAGCGGCTGCCCGCCCATCCCGGCCGGCCACCAGATCTGCGGGTTGTCGATCCCGGTCACCGGGAAGGTGACGGTCTTCTTCTCCTTCGCCGCCAGGCTCACGGTCTGGCTGATCGGTTTGCCGGCGACCGTGCCGGAGACCGTCGTGGAGACGGCGGCCGCGGAGTCGTTGCGGACGTCGGCCTTCACTGTCAGGTCGGCGTGGGTCAGCCCGGTCAGCTTCGTGACGACGTGGCCGCCGCGCAGCGCCACCGGGCCGCTGCGCCGGACGAGGACGTCCCGCACGATGCCCATGTTCTGGTCCGGCGGGGTCTGCGCCCAGTCGATCCAGCCCATCGACAGGTCCTTGTTCGGGTCGTTCGGGTAGACCTTGAACGCGATGCTGTTCGTCCCCGCCTTCACCTGCGCGGTGATGTCGAGGTCGTGGCGGGTGTAGGCGCCGTTGACCTGCGTCTTGTCGGCGATCCGCGTCCCGTTGACCCAGACGTCGGCCTTGGACAGCACGCCGCTGAAGTCGAGGTACGTGCGCTGGGTGGGGTCGGCGACGGTGAGGTCGGTGCGGTACCACCACGGGACCTGGAAGTCGGCGGCCGGCACGTTCTTCATGTTCGTCGAGTAGAACGGGTCGGCGTACTTGCCGTTGGCCAGCAGCCCGGCGTAGACGGTCGACCGCGGGCCGACCGGGTACCAGCCGGCGGTGTTGTAGCCGGGTTTGGAGACCGCGGAGTCGTCGCTGACCTGCGCCGACGTCTGGATCAGGAAGCCGGGGACCGCGGTCGCCGGGCTCGCGGCGGCGACCACCGCTCTCGCCGGTTCCTGCCCGGTCGCGGCCGGGACGGTCGTCCCGCTCACGCCGGCGGCGAGCACCACCGCCGCCAGGAGGGTCCGGATTCTTCTCTGCCGATAGCTCACTAGCGCGCCTCCTAGGCACCACGGCGGCGAGGGGACATCAGGCCAATCGTTAGGGAACTTTCCTAACAATTGCGACGATCGTAGCGGCCCGGTCACCCGGAGAACAGGGGCGTTTCGGTCAGACCCGGGCCGCTTGCCACGGGCGTAGCGGAAGTGTCTCGCTCAGCGGGACAGGGGTGGGTTCACGCTTCGGCGTCGAGGTAGACCCAGTGGCCGTCCTCGCGGCGGAAGCGGCTGTTCTCCTCGAGGAAGCCGTCCCGGCCGCGGTGGCGGTAGTGCGCCCGGAACTCGACGGTGCCCTCGGCGTGCAGCAGCCCGCCCGCGGTGCGGCCGAGGATCTCCAGCCGCGTCCACTCCTGGCCGGGGTCGAGCGTCAGCCGCCGCGGCCGGGTGTCCGGGTGCCAGGTGCGCAGCAGGTACTCGGTGTCGCCGACGGCGAAGGCGCTGAACCGCGAGCGCATCAGCAGCTCGGCGGTGGGAGCGGTGAGCCCGCCGTCGTGGAACCGGCCACAGCAGGCGGCGTAGGACTCGGTGAGGCCGCACGGGCACGGGGCGGGAGGCATCGGGGAATTGTGCCACGAAACCCCGGCGCGGCCGACAAGGCGTGGTGTCCGTCCATTCCGGACTAACCGGCGTTGACCGGCTTCCCGGTCTCCCGCGCCTCTTGCGCCCCGCGCACCGCGAGCCGGTCGGCGCGCTCGTTCTCCGGGTGGCCCGCGTGGCCCTTGACCCACAGCCATTCGACCTGGTGCTCGCCGGTCGCCGCGTCGAGGCGCTGCCACAGGTCCGCGTTCTTGACCGGCTCACGCGCCGCCGTCTGCCAGCCGTTGTTCTTCCAGCGGGGCAGCCACTGCGTGATTCCGTTGCGGACGTATGTGCTGTCCGTGTAGACGCGGACCTGCGACGGCCGGGTCAGGCTCTCCAGGGCCCGGATCGGCGCGGTCAGCTCCATCCGGTTGTTCGTCGTCGGGGTGGCTTCGCCGCCGTACAGCTCGCGCTCGTGCCGTCCGTAGCGCAGCACCGCGCCCCAGCCGCCCGGTCCGGGGTTCCCGCTGCACGCGCCGTCGGTGTAGATCTCCACGTCCACGCGCAGACCCTACCGGTCGCGATCCTCGCTCCCGGCCGCCACGCCGGGTTACGGTGGTGATCCGGAGGGGGGTCCATGAACGGGCACGACGAGGCGGCGGAGGGGGCGCTCCTGGCCCATCTCTCCGAAGACGATCGAGACTACCTGCTCGCCATGGGCACCCGTCGCCGGTTCCGCGCGAACGCCTTCGTGCTCATGGAGGGCGACCCGTCCGACCACGTCCACGTGCTGGTCTCCGGCTGGGTGCGGGTCTCCACGATCGTCGAAGACGGCCGCGAGGTGCTCTTCGGGCTGCGCGGTCCCGGCGAGGTGCTGGGCGACCTCGCGGCGATCAACGGCTGGGCGCGGACGGCGTCGTGCCGCGCGATCGAGCCGTGCACCACCGTTCAGCTGACCGGCGCCCAGTTCCTCGCCGTCCTGCGGACGCGGCCGGAAATTGCCATCGCGACGCTCAAGACCGTCGCCGCCCGGCTCCGCGCCGCCGAGTCCGCCCGGGTCGACTCGGCCGCCTTCGACGTCAGCCGGCGGGTCGCGGTGGTCCTCCTGCGGCTGGCCGAGGAACACGGGCGGCGCGTCCCGGAGGGCGTGGTCATCGAGGCCGCGCTCTCGCAGGCCGACATCGCCGCGCAGATCGGCGCCGCCCGGCGTACCGTCGCGCGGGCCCTGGCCGTGCTGCGGCAGCGGGGGATCGTCGAGACCGGTCGTCGCCGGATCCTCATCCGCCAGCTGCGCGTCCTTCGGGCCTTCGCCCGTTCTGAGCCAAACGGCACACAAGGCCCGTGACAACAGGCATCTGACGGACGCCGCCACCCGGCGATTCTGGAGCCCGGCCGGAATTCACTCAGATGCCACCGGCCGGATTTCATTTTCGAAGCGAGGACGGGAAGTGCTTGCCGTGGACGTCATTGCGCCATTTCCACCCCGGTGAATTCGGTCTTCGCCCCGTTCGTGACCGGTGCCGCCGGCGGGTTTCTTCGCGGTCACCGGAAACGCGGGCGAAACCTGCCGTGCCGGCGTTCACGGCCCCGCACTGCCCCCGGGTGCAGCGATGAGGAGGTGCGTGGGATGGAGAGCCACTCGATCTGGGCCCTGATCTTCGGGGCCAACTGACCGTGGTGAGACCCGGCCGACCGGCTCGTGGGGGGCCGGCCGGCCGGGCATTCCGCGAATACGGGTGTCCCGCATCTGTCATCCCCGGCCGGAACTGCCACTGGTAATGTGAGCACCTCTTTCCGCCGACACGATCGGGAGGGGGTGGGATGACGCGGGAGAACTCGTTCCCGTTCGTGCGCGAACTGAACGAACTGCGCCGCGGCCGCGGTCTCGACGCGGCCGACCTGCACCAGCGGATCGGTCCCTGCCTGCAGGCGGCGTGCGGAATCGAAGACACCGACCAGCCCACCGCCGCCCGGCAGAAGCTCGTGCTGCGGCTCGCCGAGCTGTGCGGACGGCTGCCCGCCGACCTGCGGCTGGCCGCGCTGGCCGCGCTCGGCCTGCACGAAGAGGCCGCGGGCGAGTTCCTCGACCGGCGGATCTCGTGGCTGGCGAGCGCCCTGGACCGCGACCCGCGCACCGCGCGCCGCCGGATCGACCTGGCGTTCCGGCGGCTCGACGAGCTGCTCGGGGCGCCCGCGCCCAGCCGGGACAAGCACCCGCTGGCCGGCTGGTACGTCGAGTCGATGAAGGCCATGCTCCGGCTCGACCGCGAGCCGCCGGAACTGCAGGAGGAACGCCGGATCGTCGCGGAGGTCGACGAACTCGACGAGCTCGTCCTGTCCTTCAGCGTGCCGGCCGAGCCGGGCAGCGACCCGGTGCCGGACATCACCGCGGACGTCCTCTTCGGGGGCGAAATCGTCGAAGCGCGCCAGGTCTCGGCGAGCCACGCGCAGTTCGTCATGCGGCTGCCGAACCCGTTGCGGCTCGGCCAGCGCCACGAGTACGGCATCCGGTTCGCGCCGCGGCGCACGGCACTGCGGCCGTACTACGTCATGACGCCGTTGCGCCGCTGCGAGGAGTTCTCGGTCCGGGTCCGGTTCGATCGCGCCGGCCCGCCGTCGCGGGTGTGGCGGCTCAACGGCGTCCCCGGACGGGTGATCGACGACGGCGTCGACTCGGGCGACGCGCTGACCGTCAACCGGGTCGGCGAGGTGGGGCTCGAGTTCCACGACCTGCACCAGGGACTGAGCTACGGCCTCCAGTGGTCGTTCGACTCCCGGGAGGAGTGAGGCGCCGTGCGCACCGTCCCGGTGGCCGCGACCGTCGTCCGGATCGGGATCGTCGCGCCGAGCCGCGGCCGCACCGCCCGCGCGGTGCACCTCGGGGTCACCCTGGACGCGGTGCTGGACGAGGTGTTCGAGCACGTCCCGGTGCCCTACCGCACCCCGACGTGGTACCGCAGGCCCGAGGGTGACAACACGACGCTGGTCATCCCGCCGACGGTGCCGCGGCGATGGGTCGCGACGGCGCTCGTCGCACTGCTGGACGACGCGCTGGGCCGCCGCAACCGCCACCTCAACGAGTTCGGCAGGCTGCGGCTGAGGCTGGCGGCCGACCACGGCGACGTCGTGCTGCGGCCGCCGTACTTCGGCGGCGCCGCGGTGGCCCTGTCGGTGTGGTTGTGCGATTCCGAAGCGCTGAAGGCGGCGTTGACGGCGTCGCCGGAGGCGGACCAGCTGCTGATCGTCTCCGACCGGTTCCACGCCGCCGTGGCCGGCGACCTGGACCCCGCGGCCTTCCGGCGGGTCGTCGTCCTGGCCGGCGGCGAGCGCGAAATCGCCTGGCTGGCGGTAAGCCCGGATACTGGGACGCGGAATACCGGCGCGGACGGCGGGTTGGCACCTTAGCCGACGGAAAGGGGCCCGCGATGAGCACGTTCACGCAGGAGTGGCAGGACTGGAAGACCCGGCGAGAGGCCGATCTGGCCGAGCCGCACGGCTGGCTGGCGCTGGTGTCGCTGGACTGGCTGACCGACTCGCCCCGCGAGTACCCCGGCATTCCCGGCCGCTGGTGGCAGGACGCGGACGCGGCGTACGTCGACCCGGCCGGCGCCTCGCTGGCGCACGAGGGACAGGCGATCACGGAGGTCCGGCGGTTCGAGCTGGTCAACAGCGGCGCGGGCACCCGGGTACTGGCCGGCGACGTCGAGATCGAGGTGGCCCGCCGCTCGGGGTACCTGATCCGAGTCCACGACCCGAAGGCCGAGGTGCTGCGGGCTTTCCACGGCGTCCCGGCGTACGAACCCTCGCCGTCCTGGGTGCTGAGTGGACGGTTCGAGCCCTTCGCTTCGCCGCGGCCCACGACGGTGGGTGCGGTGGTGGAGGGTCTCAGCCACGTCTACACGGCACCGGGCGTCGTCCACTTCTCCCACGACGGAGTGACGCATTCGCTGACCGCGTTCAACGGCCGGGACGGCGGGCTCAGCATCCTGTTCACGGACGAGACGAGCGGGGACACGACGTACGCGGCCAACCGGTCGCTGCCGGTGGGCGCGCCCGCGCCGGACGGGTCGGTGACCTTGGACTTCAACCGTGCCACCAACTTGCCCTGCGCGTTCACCGGCTTCGCGACGTGCCCGCTGCCGCCGGCGGGCAACCACCTGCCGTTCGCGGTCGAAGCGGGGGAGAAGACGCCGTACGAGCGCGGGTGACCCGCCGGGCCACCCGCGCCGGTCCTTCAGTGGCGGCTTCCTCAGTGGGCGACGTCGATGACGACCCGGTTGGGCGCGGTGAGCGTGAAGACGTTCACCGCGGTCCGCGTCCGCACCCCGATCCCGATCGAGGTGTGCGCCTCGAAGTCCCCGGTGAGGGCGACGGCCATGACGTTGGCGAGGTTCCGGGTCCGGAACTTCTGCGGCCCGGTGTAGGTGGGGTTCCCGTTCGCGTCGTGCGCGACGAGGGCGAACGCGGAGACGTTGATGAAGTACTCCCCGGTGAGCCACACGATCTCGCCGCTCGGGTCGGCGGTGAGCTCGTCGACGAGCTGGTAGCTGAGGGTCCCGGGCACGGTCCCGGCGGACAGGTCGAGCACGATCCGGTCGAACCCGGGGTTGAGCCCGGTCCGGATGTTCGTCAGGGCGGGCGTGGTGGCGACGGCCTGCGCCGGCGCCGCGGCGACCAGCGTCCCGGCGAGCAGCAGCAGGACGGCGACGAGCGCGCGTCCGAGGGTCTTGGACATGGTGGGCCTCCTGGCGGAGCGAACCGGTGGAAGTCCCAGCGCTGGGTATGCGGGGGACGTCCGGTTCGTCCGGTGCGTTGCCCTGAGGTGGGGCTTTGACACCTCAAGCGTTACCCGGCTGCTCCGGACGGGGTTCGCGCGCCCGCCTCGACCCGGGCCCGCGGGTCTCGGCGGCCCCGTTCGGGTACGTCGTCAGCTCACCAGCCGCGCTCGCGCCACTCCTTCAGGTTCGGCCGTTGGGCGCCCAGCGTCGAATCGTCGCCGTGGCCCGGGTAGAACCACGTCTCGTCCGGCAGCTCGGCGAAGATCCGCGATTCGACGTCGTCGAGCAACGACGTGAAGTTCTCCGGCGAAGCGGTCTTCCCCACCCCGCCCGGGAACAGCGAATCCCCGGTGAACAGGTGCGGGATCCCGGCCGGATCGCGGTACAGCAGCGCGATCGATCCCGGCGTGTGCCCCCGCAGGTGAATGACGGAAAGGGTGACCCGGCCCACCGAAAGCGTGCCCCCTTGCTCCACCAGGAAGTCCGGCGGCACCGGCAGCGGTGAAGCGTCCAGCGGGTGGGCCGCGGTGTTCGCGCCGTTCGCGCCGGCCACCGCGCCCAGTGCCTGCCAGTGGTCCTGGTGCTGGTGCGTCGTGACGACCGTCTTCAACGAAGGCCGGTCCGGGCCGTGGCCGATCAGGTCGGAGATGCGGTCCGGGTCGTTCGCCGCGTCGACGAGCAGGGCCTCGTTCGACTCCCGGCACACCAGCAGGTACGTGTTGTTGTCCATCGGGCCGACGGACAGCTTGGTGATGGTCAGCGCTTCCAGCGTCCGCCGGGTGGCGTCGCCGCCCGGGTCGACGTGCCCGGTGTAGGTCTCCACGATGTTCACCGTGCACACGGTAGTCGTTTCGTCCCAAGCGGTTCCACCCGCACAGGCGCCCGGCCGGCTCGCCACGTAGGCTTCCGGGCGACCCCGCCAGCCGACCCCAGGACGACCGTGCCCACCTCGCCGACGCCGCGCCGGATCAGCTGGGACCTCCTCCGCGTCGTCGCCGTCTTCGCGGTGATTCTCGGGCACGTCACGCACCAGGGCGCCCTGCTGCACCCGGAACTCACGGGGTACCCCGTAAGGGTGACAGCGCAGTTCGGCGCGGCGATCCTGCTCGTCATCTCCGCGTTCTTCGTGTGCGCGAGCCTCCGCAAGGGGCACCCGCGCCGGTGGCTGTGGAACCGCGTCGCGCGGCTCGTGCCCGCCTACCTCGTCGCCGTCCTCGTGACCTACGTCGTGACGCGGTGGGCGGCCATCTCCTTCAGCGGCCTGCCCTACCCGCCCGGCGTCACCGGCTTCCTCTTCGGCGTGCCGGCTGGCCCGCCGGCGAACCCCTCGCCGTGGTACATCCCGAGCGGGCTGGACCTGGTCACCAACCTCGGCATGGTGCAGGAGTGGGGCATCCGCTCGGACGCGTTCTACTACCTCGACGGCTCCTACTGGACGCTGCCGGTGCAGCTGATGGCGTTCACCGGCGCGGCCCTGCTGTGGCCGCGGTCGTGGCGCACCCACCGGCTGACCGTCGCCCTGCTGTGGGCGCTGATCCTGGTTCCGCTCGTGCTCCGGTTCCTCGTCTTCGCGCCGGGGACGGCGAGCCCGGTCGTCGAGACGTTCTACTACGGCCTGGGCCTGCACCGGCTGCACGTCTTCGCCATCGGCGCCGCCGTCTGGCTGTGGTCGCGGCGGCGGCTCGCGCACTGGCACGCCGCGCTCTTCGTCGTCGCCGGGGTCGCCGCCCAGGACCTGCAGGTGTTCCCGCTGCACCGGGCACTGCCGCAGGACGCCGCGCGCTGGCCGTCGACGATCGGGTTCGCCGTGCTGCTCCTGCTGGTCTGCCTGGCCGCCCGCGGCCCGGACTGGCGGTTCCCCGGGCCGGCCAGGATCGCCCCGGCCGTCACCTGGCTCGCGGGCATCTCGTATGGTCTTTATCTGGTGCACCAGGAACTGGGTTACATCCTGGCCCGCGCGCTGCTCGACCTCGGCCTCCCCGGCTGGCTGCGGCTCCCCGTGGTCATCGGCGCCGCGGTGCTGGCCGGCTGGGCGGTCACCGCGGGGGTCGAACGCCCGGCCCACCGGTGGCTCACCACCCGACGGAAGCCGGAAAAACCGCAGGTCAGAGACGCGGAATCAGTTTCTGTCGGTGGTGGCTCGTAGCATGGACGCGGCCACCCGTGCAGCCGGCTTGAGACAGCACAGACCGGGTCGGCGACCGCAGCGGAATGACTTGAGAATGACCTGAGAGGACCCTGGCGTGGCTGATCGCCTCGTTGTTCGCGGTGCCCGCGAGCACAACCTCCGCGGCGTGGATCTCGACCTGCCCCGCGACAGCCTGATCGTGTTCACCGGTCTGTCCGGGTCCGGGAAGTCGAGCCTCGCCTTCGACACCATCTTCGCCGAAGGGCAGCGGCGCTACGTCGAGTCGCTGTCGGCGTACGCCCGCCAGTTCCTGGGGCAGATGGACAAGCCGGACGTCGACTTCATCGAGGGCCTCTCGCCCGCGGTGTCGATCGACCAGAAGTCGACCTCGCGCAACCCGCGTTCGACCGTGGGCACGATCACGGAGGTCTACGACTACCTGCGCCTGCTCTACGCCCGCGCCGGCAAGGCGCACTGCCCCACGTGCGGCGAGGCGATCAGCAAGCAGACCCCGCAGCAGATCGTCGACCAGGTGCTGGAGATGGACGAAGGCGTCCGCTTCCAGGTGCTCGCGCCGGTGGTGCGCGGGCGCAAGGGCGAGTACATCGACCTGTTCGAGAACCTGCAGCAGCAGGGCTACGCGCGCGTGGTCGTCGACGGAACGGTCCACGCGCTCACCGACCCGCCGAAGCTGAAGAAGCAGGAAAAGCACCAGATCGCCGTGGTCATCGACCGGCTGAGCGTCAAGTCGAGCTCGCGGCAGCGGCTCACCGACTCGGTCGAGACGGCGCTGCGGCTGGCCGACGGGCTGATCGAGCTCGAGTTCGTCGACCTGCCGGACAACGACCCGCACCGGATCCGCGGCTTTTCCGAGAACCTGGCCTGCCCCAACGGCCACCCCCTCGCGATCGAGGACCTCGAGCCCCGCTCGTTCTCCTTCAACTCGCCCTACGGCGCCTGCCCCGTGTGCACCGGCATCGGCATCCGCAAGGAGGTCGACCCGGAGCTGGTGGTGCCGGACGACGAGCTGTCGCTGGCCGAAGGCGCGATCGCGCCGTGGTCGGGCGGGCAGAGCGCGGACTACTTCATCCGGCTGCTCGAGTCGCTGTCGGAGACCATCGGCTTCCGGATGGACACGCCGTGGCGGCGGCTGCCGGCGCGCGCTCAGAAGGCCGTGCTGCACGGTGTCGACGAGCAGGTGCACGTCCGCTACAAGAACCGCTACGGCCGCCAGCGGTCGTACTACGCGGCGTTCGAGGGCGTCATCCCGTTCCTCGAGCGGCGCCAGGAGCAGACCGAGTCCGAGTACATGCGCGAGCGGTACGAGGGCTACATGCGCGAGGTGCCGTGCCCGGCCTGCCAGGGCACCCGGCTCAAGCCGGAGATCCTCGCGGTGACGCTGGCGCACCAGACCCGCGGCGACATGTCGATCGCCGAGGTCTGCGCGCTGTCCATCGCGGAGGCGTCGCAGTTCCTCGACGAGCTGGAGCTGGGGCAGCGCGAGACGATGATCGCCGGCGCCGTCCTCAAGGAGATCCAGGCCCGGCTGCGCTTCCTGCTCGACGTCGGCCTGACGTACCTCTCGCTCGACCGCGCGTCGGCCACGCTGTCCGGCGGGGAGGCGCAGCGGATCCGGCTGGCGACCCAGATCGGGTCGGGCCTGGTGGGCGTGCTGTACGTGCTCGACGAGCCGTCGATCGGCCTGCACCAGCGCGACAACCACCGGCTGATCGAGACGCTGACCCGGCTGCGGAACCTGGGCAACACACTGATCGTCGTCGAGCACGACGAGGACACCATCCGCTCCAGCGACTGGGTGGTCGACATCGGCCCGGGCGCGGGCGAGCACGGCGGTCACATCGTCCACAGTGGACCGTACAAGAAGCTGCTGAAGAGCAAGGAGTCGCTGACCGGGCAGTACCTGTCCGGCCGCCGGAAGATCGAGGTGCCGGCGATCCGGCGGCCGATCGACAAGAAGCGGCAGCTGACCGTCGTCGGCGCGCGGGAGCACAACCTGCGCGGCCTGGACGTCTCGTTCCCGCTGGGCTGCCTGGTCTCGGTGACCGGCGTCTCCGGTTCGGGCAAGTCGACGCTGGTGAACGACATCCTCGCGACGGTGCTGGCGAACAAGCTCAACGGCGCCCGCCAGGTGCCGGGCCGCCACACCCGCGTGAACGGCCTGAACAACGTCGACAAGCTGGTGCGCGTCGACCAGTCGCCGATCGGGCGGACCCCGCGGTCCAACCCGGCCACCTACACGGGTGTCTGGGATCACGTGCGCAAGCTGTTCGCGGCGACGACCGAGGCGAAGGTCCGCGGCTACCAGCAGGGCCGGTTCTCGTTCAACGTCAAGGGCGGCCGCTGCGAGGCGTGCGCCGGCGACGGCACGATCAAGATCGAGATGAACTTCCTGCCGGACGTCTACGTCCCGTGCGAGGTCTGCAAGGGCGCCCGGTACAACCGGGAGACCCTCGAGGTGCACTACAAGGGCAAGACCGTCTCGGACGTGCTCGACATGCCCATCGAAGAAGCGGCCGGGTTCTTCGAGCCGATCAAGGCCATCCACCGCCACCTGCAGACGCTGGTGGACGTCGGCCTCGGCTACGTCCGGCTCGGCCAGCCGGCGCCGACGCTGTCCGGCGGTGAGGCGCAGCGCGTCAAGCTGGCCAGCGAACTGCAGAAGCGCTCGACCGGCAAGACGGTGTACATCCTCGACGAGCCGACCACCGGCCTGCACTTCGAGGACATCAACAAGCTGATCGGCGTGATCAACGGGCTGGTCGACAAGGGCAACTCGGTGATCGTGATCGAGCACAACCTCGACGTGATCAAGACCTCCGACTGGATCATCGACATGGGCCCCGAAGGCGGCTCGGGCGGCGGCACGATCGTCGCCGAGGGCACGCCCGAGCACGTGGCGGCCATGGAGGACAGCTACACGGGCGAGTTCCTGCGCCACGTCCTCACGGCCGAGTAGCAAGTCCGTGAAGGCCACCTTGAGGAACTTCAAGTTCCTCAAGGTGGCCTTCACGGCTTTGAAGCCGGGCCGGTGGTCTGGTGGACCACCGGGGAGAGCGGGCCGTAGTACAGCGTCCGGAGCCGGAAGGCCGATTTCTCCTCGCCGGGGAGCAGTGGGAGCGCGCAGGTCGTCACGTTCGGATCGGTCACCTCCACCGGGTCGAAGTCCGGCGCGCCCGGGCGGCGGATCTCCAGGAGGAACCCGGCTTCGTCCGGCGAGCGGTCGGCCCACGTGAACGTCACGGTGTCGCCGGAGGCCACCGCGCGCAGCTCCGTCGAGACCGGACCGGTGTACGGCTGCACCCGGTAGTAGAACGGCGTCTCCGGGATCAGGTCCGGGTGGTGGTAGCTCGTCGTGTGCGGGGGCAGGAACCGCAGCGTCGTCCAGGGGCCGGCCGGGTCGTTGGCGTAGTCGACGCGGTGGCCGGCCTCCTTGTCCGGCCAGTCGTCCGGCCAGCTGAGCACCACGTCCGTGGGCGATGTAAGGGTTGCGGTGAAGGACGGCTGGGGTGCCGTGGCACAGCCCGCGACCAGCAGCGCGACGAGCACGAGGGGTTTCGCGGACACGACGGCCTCCCGGACGGGCGGAGGCGGCGGGGCGAACGTGATCAGCTTAGGAACGCGCCCGCACGGCGACAAGATCGTGCCGATCACCGGGACACACCAATCCGATGGCGAAGCGGCACCGAACCGCGCGAAACCGGGCTGAACCGTTTCGCGCGGGCAGCCGTGTTCTGAGGTGTCGAGGTCCGCCGGACGGCGGTGCCGCCCTCACCGAGGAGAGAACGTCATGAACCGTATTGGGCCGGTCGTCGCCAGCGCCGTCGCGCTGGTCGCCGTCGCCACGTTGTCGGCCTGCAGTGACATGGCCGACGGCGCCCAGGGGCCGCAACACGGCCAGCCGGGGCACAAGATGCTCCAGGTCGGCACGGTCAACGGCGTCGGCGCGGTGGTCACCGACGCCGACGGCAAGACGCTCTACCGGTTCGACAAGGACCTCTCCCAGCCGCCGGCCTCCAACTGCGACGGAGAGTGTGCGACGAAGTGGCCGCCGATGGTCGCCGGGGTGGCGACGCCGATGCTCAAGGGCATCCAGGACACCCAGGTCGGCACGGTGACGCGCAAGGACGGCACCAAGCAGATCACGCTCAACGGCTGGCCGCTGTACGAGTTCTCCGGCGACCAGGCGGCCGGCGACATGAACGGCCAGGGCGCCAACGGCACCTGGTTCGCCGTGGCGCCCGACGGCAGCAAGATCACCGCGGGTAAGCAGGGCGGCCCCGCGGCCGGCGGCTCCGGGTACTGATCACCGACGGTTTTCCGGGCAAACGAGGAAGGACGGGCAGCCGATGAACACCATGGTCGCGCTGCGCTCGACGCACGCACCGCAGGTGGACCTGAGGGTTGCACTACTGTCCTCGACGACTCAGAACACCGTCGGGAGGACGAGGGTGGCCATAGGAGGCAGGCGGCCTAAGAAGGCCAAGGGCGAAGATCTGATTCGGCAGCTGTACGCCGAACACGGGCGAAGCCTGCTGGCCTACGCGACGAGGCTGACCGGTGATCGGGCGGCAGCCGAGGACGTGGTCCAGGAGACGCTCGTCCGAGCGTGGAAACACGCGGACGACTTGCAGAACGACGGGAAAGGCTCGGTGCGCGGCTGGTTGCTGACCGTCGCGCGCAACCTGGTCACCGACCGGGCACGTGCCCGGGCGGCGAGGCCACAGGAGGTGGCCGAACCGGCCGAAGGCGTGCCGACGCCGGCTGTCGAGCGAGATCACGCCCAGGGCGTGGTCGACTCGATGACGGTGCTCGGCGCGATGGACGGCCTTTCGAACGAACACCGAGAGGTCCTGGTGGAGATCTACTACCGGGGACGGACGGTGGCCGAAGCGGCGAGAACACTGGGCGTCGCACCGGGTACCGTGAAATCAAGGTCTTACTACGCACTACGAGCACTCAGAGCAGCGATGATTTCGAGCGGAACGGAGGTGGCGCGATGAACTCGGTCGACGAGAGTCACACGCAGCTCGGCGCGTACGCCCTCGGCGCGCTCGATCCCGGGGAGGCGGCCGACTTCGAGCGGCGGCACCTGCAGACCTGCGCGCAGTGCCGGTTCGACCTGAACGAGCTGGTGGCCCTGCGCGAATCGCTCGACGAGGTACCGCCCGAGGCGTTCCTCGACGGGCCGCCCGAAGGCGGGGATCTGCTGCTGCAGAAGACCCTGCGCCGGGTGCGCGACGAGGAAGAGCACGTGGCACCGGCCCGTGCGCCACGCCGGGGCCTGGCCCTGGTCGCGGCGGCGGTGCTGGTCGTGGCGGCGCTCGGTGGCGGAGTTCTCGTGGGCCGCCAGACGGCCCCGGACGGCGGCGGGGGCGTCGCGGCGCCTGCGTCGGACGTGCCCGGCACGAAGAACGTCGAAGGGCGGGATCCGACGACCGGCGTGCAGCTGGCTGCCTCGGTCAGCCCGTTCCAGGGCTGGGTCCGGGTGAACGTGGCCGTGAAGGGCGTTCAAGCCGGGGAGAAGTGCCTGCTCCAGGTCACGACCAAGGGCGGTCAGGCCGTCACGGCCGGCAGCTGGCAGGTGTCCGAGAAGTGGGAGAACCAGGGCTTCCAGCTCGACGGGTCCGCGCTGGTCGCGCCCGACGACGTGAAGTCGGTCGACATCGTCACGGTGGACGGCCGGAAGCTGGTCTCGGCCCAGGTGTGACCGGCGTGACGGGCGCGAGCTACCGGTTCCGCAGCACGTGGCTGCTTCCCGGAACCGTGCCCGAGCGGGTGTTCGGCGTGGTCACCGACCTCGCCGGCTACCCGAGGTGGTGGTCGGACGTCCGCGCGGTGCGCCGGGTGGACGACGACACCGCCGAACTGGTCTGCCGGTCCCGGCTGCCGTTCCGGCTCGTCGTCCGGATGCACCGGGACCACCAGGACGAGCGCACGGGCCTGATGCGGGTCAGGCTCAGCGGTGACCTCGACGGGACCCTGGCGGGAGCGGTCCGCGCGGCGGGCGCGGGCACGCTGCTGGAGATCACGCAGGACGTCCAGGTCCGGAAGAAGTTGCTGCAGCGCCTCGACACGGTGGCCCGGCCGCTGTTCCGCGCGAACCACGCGCTGATGATGCGGCGGGGCCACCGTGGGCTTTCGGCCTACCTCACGTGATCAGGAAGCCGACACTCGTGATTGAAGGGACGACACGCCGGGCTGGCCGTGTCGTCCCTTCAATCACGAGTGTCGTCCCTTCAATCACGCGTGTCGGCCCCTCCGTCACGCCTGACCGGCGACACAGACCTCCGGCTCGGGAGCAGTGGCGGAGATCTTGCGGGGGCGGCGGGCCAGGACCACGGCGCCCAGCGTGACCGCCGCGATCAGGAAGCCCGCGCTGACGCCGTACGCCAGCCGGAACCCGGCCGCCAGTGCCTCGCGGTGGTCCACCGGACCGAGGCTCGCCGTGCGGGACGCGGCCACCGCCGCCAGCACCGCCGTGCCGACGGCCGCGCCGACCTGCTGGGTCGTGTTGATCAGGCCGGACGCGACACCGGCGTCCGCGGCCGGGACGTCCGCCATCGCCAGCCCCATCAGGGCCGGGATCGCCACGCCGGCGCCGAGGCCCATCAGCAGCAGCGGCGGCAGGATGCCGGTGAAGTAGGAGTCCGACACCCGGGTGAGCAGCAGCAGGCCGGCGATCACCAGCCCCAGACCCGTCAGCAGCACCGCCCGCGGCCCGAACCGCGCGGTGACCTTGCCCGCCAAACCGAGCGACGCCACCGCGATCACCAGCGGCACCGGCAGGAACGCGACACCCGTGCGCAGCGCGTCGAGGCCCAGCACCTGCTGCAGGTACAACGCCGTGACGAACTGGAAGCCGAGCAGCCCGGCGACCATCAGCACCATCACCAGGTTCGCGCCCGCCACCGCGCGGATCCGGAACAGCCGCAGCGGCAGCAACGGCGTCCGCGCCTTCGCCTGCCGCACCACGAACGCGGCCAGCAGGACGACCGCCGCGACCAGCACACCCCATACAGCGGACGAAATCGCGTACACGCCCAGCATCACGGCCGCGGTGACCAGCAGCGCGCCCAGGACGTCCAGGCCCGCCCGCAGGCCGGTGCCGCGGTCCGCGTCGACCACCCGGACCGCCAGCAGCAGCGCGACCACGCCGATCGGCAGATTGACGTAGAACGTCCAGTGCCAGTTCAGCGCCTGGGTGAGCGCGCCGCCCGCGATGAGCCCGATCGACGCGCCCGCCGCCTGCGTGAAGCTGTAGACGCCGATCGCCTTCGCCCGGGCTCGCGGCTCGGGGAACATCGTGACGATCATGCCCAGCACCACCGCCGACGCGAGCGCGCCGCCGACGCCCTGGACGAACCGCGCCGCGACCAGGACACCCGCGTCCGAGGCCAGACCCGCGAACAGGGAGGCCAGGGTGAACAGGCCCAGCCCGCCGAGGAAGACGCGGCGGCGGCCGGCCAGGTCGCCCAGGCGGCCGGAGATCAGGAGCAGGCCGCCGAACGCGACCAGGTAGGCGGTGAAGACCCAGGAAAGCCCCGCGGGCGTGAACCCGAGGCCGGCCTGGATGGCGGGCAGCGCCACCGCGACGATGCTGCTGTCCAGCACGACCATCAGCGAAGCGGCGCACAGCACCGCCAGCGCGAGGCCGCGGGAGCGGGTGGGGTGGTTCTCGGCCATGTCAGGCCCCTCCAGTCGAGATTCACCTGGTCGTTGCCAGGGCACTTCTTGTAACAGTGCCCATCATGTGTGACCATGGCTGCGCCGGGAAGGAGGCACTTTCATGTCCCAGGGGAACATCGATGTACCTGTCCAGGCAGTCGAGGTGGATCCGGAAAAACTCGACGTCTGCACGGTGCTGGAGGTCATCAACCGGATCAGCGGCAAGTGGGCGATCGGCATCCTCCTGGAGGCCACGCGGGGCCCGGTGCGGTTCACCGAGCTGGAGCGCTCGGTCGCCGGCATCAGCCGCCGGATGCTGACGCTGACCCTGCGCAACCTCGAGCGTGACGGCCTGCTGAAGCGCACGATCTACCCCACGGTCCCCCCGCGAGTGGAATACGAAGCGACCCCGATGGCCAAGGAGCTGTACCAGTCGCTGAACGGCCTGCTCGGCTGGGCGGAACGGCATCGCGACGACATCGCCGTCGCACGCGTCGTCTACGACGCCCAGGCAAGCTGAACTCTGCTTGTCCAAACTCTGCTTGCCCAAAACGTGGAACGGGCCGCGGTGCGAGGTCGGGGAGACTCGCACCGCGGCCCGCGGTGGTTCGTGCTCAGCGGGGGCAGTGAGCACGAACGTCAGAGGGTCAAGCCGGGACCTTTTCGCCCTCCGGCTCGGATTTCACCGGCTCGTGCTCGTCGAGCATGGTCGCTTCGTCGAACGGTTCCTCGCCGGCGAAGACGCGCTCCGCCTGGTCGCGGTCGAACTCCTTCGTCCAGTTTCCGATGAGGACGGTCGCGACGGCGTTGCCGGCGAAGTTCGTCAGCGCGCGGGCCTCCGACATGAACCGGTCGATGCCGAGGATGAAGCCGACGCCGTTGACCAGCTCGGGCCGGTGCGACTGCAGGCCGCTGGCGAGCACCGCGATGCCGGAGCCGCTGACGCCGGCGGCGCCCTTCGACGCGATGATCATGAACAGCAGCAGGACGATCTGCGAGCCGATCGACAGCGGCTGGTCCTGGGCCGAGGCGATGAACAGCGTCGCCATGGTCAGGTAGATCGCGGTGCCGTCGAGGTTGAACGAGTACCCGGTGGGCACGGTGATGCCGACGACCGACTTGCCGACGCCGAGGTGCTCCATCTTCGCGATCAGCCGCGGCAGCGCCGACTCCGACGACGACGTCGACAGGATCAGCAGGAATTCGCGGCGCAGGTAGTTGAGCAGCTTCAGGATGTTCACCCGCGCGCCGGCCCAGAGCACGAGGCCGAGGATGCCGAAGACGAACACCAGGCAGGTCAGGTAGAACCCGATCATGATCACCGCGAGGCTCTTCAACGCGTTGAGCCCGGTCGCGCCGACCACCGCGGCGATGGCGCCGAACGCGCCGACCGGGGCGGCCCACATGATCATCGCCAGGATCCGGAACACCAGCCGCTGGATGTGCTCGATGCCGCGCAGGATCGGCGCGCCCTTCGGGCCGAGCTTCTGCAGCGCGAAGCCGACGAGCAGCGCGACCAGCAGCGTCTGCAGCACCTGGCCTTCGGTGAACGCCGAGACGAACGTCTTCGGGATGATGCCCAGCGCGAACTCCACCGGACCCGCGGAGCCGGTGGCCGAGTCGTGCGCCTTCTTCACGTCGCCCGGGTTGAGGTGCAGCCCGGTGCCCGGGTGCAGCAGGTTGCCCACGATCAGGCCGATCGCCAGCGCGAACGTCGACATCGCGATGAAGTAGACGAGCGCCATCAGGCCGATCTTGCCGACCTTCGCCGCCTTCGCGACCGAGCCGACGCCGATCACGATGGTGCAGAAGATGATCGGCGAGATCATCATCTTGATCAGGTTGACGAAGCCGTCGCCCAGCGGCTTCAGGCCCTTGGCGAAGCCGGGGAAGAGAAAGCCGACCGCGATGCCCAGGGCGACCGCGACGATCACGGCCAGGTAGAGGTAGCGGGTCTTGTCGCGGCGCGGCGGCGCGTCGGGGGTCGGTGTAGGCACCGTTGCCTCCAGCTCGGGGATGTCCAGGTTGCGGCACACTGTAGGCGCAGTTCGGTGATCCGGCTCACTTGTGTTCATTGAGTTCGTGTGATGATCGACCGTCCCGTTCGGACACCGGCGTGCGCGTGTGCTGGTATGAGGAGGTGCCCCCGACGTTGCGGTCCCACTGGAGCCTGGCGCGTCAGCTGCTCGTGCTGCAGCTCGCGATGCTCTGCGTGCTGGCCGGCGCCGGGATCACGTTCGCCTACCTCGACGCGCAGCGGGCGGTGCGCGAGAACGCCGTCGACCAGGTCCATGCGGTCGCCGCGACGGTGGCCGACGCGCCGAGCGTCGTCGCCGCGGTGACCTCGCCGAATCCGAGCGCGACGCTGCAGCCGTTCGCGGACCGCGTGCAGCTCGACACCCACGTCACCTTCATCACGATCATGAGCCCGGCCGGGATCCGCTACACGCACCCGACCCCGGCGCTGATCGGCCAGCACTACATCGGAACCATCGACAAGGCGCAGCGCGGCGGCGAGATCACCGAGACCTACACCGGCTCGCTCGGCCCGTCGGTGCGCACGGTCGTGCCGGTGTTCGACGCCGGGCACCGGGTGATCGCGCTGGTCGCGGTCGGCATCACCGTCGAGGCGATCTCGGCCGAGCTGCGCCAACGGCTGTGGCCGTTGTTCGGCGTGGCCGGCGCGGTGCTCGTGGTCGGCGCACTCGGTGGCTGGCTGATCAGCGCCCGGCTGCGGCGCCAGACCCGGGGTGTCGCGCCGGACGAGCTGAGCAACCTCTTCGAGTACCACGAGGCCGTCCTGCACTCGGTCCGCGAAGGCGTGCTGCTCGTCGGCCGCGACGGGCGGATCGGGCTCTGCAACGACGGCGCGCGGACGCTCCTCGGGCTCGACGGCGATCCGGTCGGCCGCGACTTGGCGACGTTGGGCCTGCCCGACGGGCTGGCCGAGGCGTTCACCTCCGCCGAGAACCGGGCCGAGGAGCTGCACCTGACGGACTCGCGCGTGCTGCTGGTCAGCACGAGCGCGGTCCGCTCGGGTGGCCGCTCGCAGGGCACCGTCGTAGTCCTGCGCGACCACACCGAACTGCAGACGCTGACCGGGGAGCTGACCACCGCCCGCGGCCTCGCCGAGGCGCTGCGATCGCAGGCGCACGAGGCGGCGAACCGGCTGCACACGGTCGTTTCGCTGGTCGAGATCGGCAAACCCGAGCAGGCCGTCGAGTTCGCGACCGCCGAGCTCGCGCTGGCCCAGGAACTGACCGACCGCGTCGTCGGCGCGGTCGCCGAGCCGGTGCTCGCCGCGCTGCTGCTGGGCAAGGCCGCCGAGGCGAGCGAACGCGGCGTCGAGCTGACGGTCACGCCGGACACGGTGATCGACGACGCGACCCTCGGCATCGCCGCCCGCGACCTGGTGACCATTCTCGGCAACCTGATCGACAACGGCCTCGACGCGGCCGTGCGCGGCACCGGTCACCCCAAGGTCGTCGTCACCGCCCGCTCCGACGAGGGCGGGCTGCTGTTGCGCGTCACCGACAGCGGACCCGGTGTCCCCGAGGACGCCGACGTCTTCCGCCGCGGCTGGTCGACGAAGGCCGGTGACGGCCACGGCCTCGGGCTCGCGCTCGTCGGCCAGGCGGTGCGCCGCTACGGCGGTACGGTCGACGTCGGACGGGACGGCGGCGCGGTGTTCACCGTCCGGCTGCCGCGGCAGGAGGCGGACGGGTGATCCGGGTGCTGGTGGTGGAGGACGAGCCGGTGGCCGCCGAGGCGCACCGCGTCTACGTCGAACGGCTCCCGGGTTTCTCGGTGGCGGGCGTCGTCCATTCGGGCGGCGAGGCCCTGCGGTTCTGCGAACGCGAGCCGGTCGACCTGGTGCTGCTCGACTTCTACCTGCCCGACACGCACGGGCTGGCGGTGTGCCGTTCGCTGCGCGCGGCCGGGCTGCCGATCGACGTCATCGCCGTGACGTCGGCGCGTGACCTCGGCCTGGTCAAGGCCGCGGTCTCGGTCGGCGTGGTGCAGTACCTGCTCAAGCCGTTCACCTTCGCCACGTTGCGGGAGAAGCTCGAGCGCTACGCCGAGTTCCGCGACGCGTCCGGCGAGGTCACCGGCCAGGCGGAGATCGACCGGGCCCTCGGCGCGCTGCGCACGACCGAGCAGCCGCCCCTGCCGAAGGGGATGAGCATCCAGACGCTGGAAGCGATCACGGACGCGCTTTCCGGCGCGACGGAAGGACTCTCCGCGGGCGCGGCGGCGAGCGCGATCGGCGCGTCCCGCGTGACGGCCCGGCGGTACCTGGAGTACTTGGCGGACAACGGAATGGCCCACCGCGAGCCGCACTACGGCCAGGTCGGGCGGCCCGAGGTCTGGTACCGGCTGACGCGGGCCTGAGCCACCGCCGGCTTCCCCCGACTTCCGGCGGGTTCCGGTGCTTCGGCCGGTGCGGTAGACCGGAAGGAACGCCGACCAGGGGAGTGCCGCCATGCGGAAGTGGGCCGGAGTCGTCGCCTTGCTGTTGTCGCTCGGGGTCGTCGCACCGGCGCACGCCGCGGAGCCCGTGGCCACCGTCACCGAAGTCCAGGTCACCGGGCCGGTCGCGCAGCGGTTCAACCTCGTCGTCCTCGGGGACGGCTACACCGCCGCCGAGCAGCCGAAGTTCTTCGCCGACGTCGAGCGGCACGTCAGCACCCTGTGGTCGCTCGAGCCGTTCAAGTCCTACCGCAGCTACTTCAACGTCTACGCGGTGTCGATCGCCTCGCCGGAGTCCGGTGTGGACTGTGACCCCGGCCTGGCCGCGCCGAAGCGGAACACCCCGCTGGACATGGGTTTCTGGGGCGGCTGCAACGCGCAGAGCGTGCAACGGCTGCTGACCGTCGACGACGCGGCCGCCCAGCGGTACGCCGATCTCGTGCCCGGCACGACCCCGGCGAACCGGCAGATCCTGGCGCTGGGCAACAGCTCCACCTACGGCGGCGCGGGCGGCACGTACGCGACGGCGTCCGGCGGGAACGCCCTGTCCGCGCTGATCTCGCCGCACGAACTGGGCCACTCACTCGGTGGCCTCGACGACGAGTACGACTACTACGCGCGCGGAGTTCCGGGCGGCGCGTACGAAGGCGGCGAGCCGGACTCGATCCACCACACCCTGCTGACCGAGCCGCAGCTGCGTGCCCAGCACGCGAAGTGGTGGCGCTGGCTGGGCGAGCCCAGCGAGTCCGGTGGCACGATCGGCCGTTTCGAAGGCGGGCTGTACACCCAGACGGGAGTGTGGCGGCCGAGCAAGCACTCGATGATGAAGACGCTCGGCTATGCGTTCGACCAGGTCGGCCGCGAACGGATGACGCAGCGGATCGCGGCGAAGGTCCCGCTGATCAGCGGCGGTACCCCGGCCGGGACGATCGGCGCGGACCGCGTCGTGTGGCTGCGGACGCTGCACCCGATGAGCCACCGCCTGGACGTTACGTGGACGCTCGACGGCACCCGGCTGCCCGGCCGCGACGCGGTCGATCTGCGCCGCGTGCACTTGCGGCCCGGTCACCACACCCTGACGGCGACGGTGACCGACCCGACGCCGTTCGTCCGCGACCCGGCGGTCCGGCCATCCGCGACCCGCACCTGGACGGTCGACACGGCGATGGTCACGCCGCCCGCGGGCGGTCCGGCGGTGGTGGCGTCGACGCCGACCTCGCAGCCCGTCGGCGCCCACGACGTGGTCTACGTCGAACCCGGCGAGCCGACCGGCTCGATCCCCGAGGTTCTTTGGATGCTCGACGGGCGGTTCGCCGGAACCGGCTCCGACTTCGCCCTGGACGCGTCCCGCGGCTCGCACACGCTCACCGCGACGACCGGCGGCACGACCTTGAGCTGGACGGTGGACGCAACGGCCCCGGAGACCACGGCGGAGCTGCCACCAGGCAACGTCTATCACGGCTCCTTCACCCTGCGCCTGAAGTCTTCGGACGGAATGCCGGAGTTCCGCGTCGACGGCGACGGCTGGCACAAGTTCTACGGCTGGCCGACGGACCCGGACGCGCCGTACCTGTTCACCCCGCGTGGCACGGAGATCGACGGGCTGGCGTACGGCAACCTCGGCCCGGACGGGCTGACGGTGTCGCCGTTCTCGGAGCGGAAACCGGGCTACGGCAAGCACCGGATCGAGTACCGGTCCATCGACGCGGCCGGGAACGTGGGTCCGACGAAGTCGGTCACGGTGACGCTGCTGCCGTGATCAGCGCGGCCGGCCCGGCACACCCGGCCGCGTCTGCCAGGGGTGCGGCCCGTCCAGCGGCCGGTACTCCACGCCGAGCGCGTCGAGCCGTGGCAGGTGGTGGTCACGCAGGCGCGGCAGGAACTCCGCGTAGTCCCGCGGCCCGGTACTCCACGCCACCTCGGCGAACGCCGACAGCCGCGGGAAGGCCATGTAGTCCACCCGCCGGACGCTGTCCAGGTGCTCGGTCCACACCTGCGCCTGCACACCCCGCAGCCGCGGGCCGCTCAACGCCGGCTCGTAGGCGTAGACGTCCTCCAGCGTGTGCACCTCTCCGACCGGGATCGGCTCGTCGGGGTGCGTGGACTGCCGGTGGTCCAGGTACACGTGCTGCTCCGGGCACATCACCACGTCGTGCCCCACCGAAGCCGCGCGGAGACCCGCGTCCTCGTTGCGCCACGCGGCGATCACCATCGGGGGGAGGCCGTCGATGTCGAGGACCTCGTCCCAGCCCATCGGCGTCCGGCCGCGCGCCACCAGGTACTCGGCCAGCTGCCGGACGAACGCGCGGTGCTCGCCGGTCGCGCCCGGCGTCTCGTCGCCGCCCAGCGCGATCACCGGGGACGGGAAGATCTCCAGCACGTGGTCGAACACCGTCCGGAAGAAGTCCAAAGTGGACGCGACCGGCGAAAGCAGCGAAGTGCTGATGCCCCAGGAAGTCCAGACTTCGTAGGATGGCGAAGTCCCCAGCGAAGGGTAAGCGGCCAGGGCCGCCCGCGCGTGGCCGGGGACGTCGATCTCCGGCACCACCGTGATGGCCCGCGCGGCCGCGTAGGCGACGATCTCCCGCAGGTCGTCGCCCGTGTAGAAGCCGCCGTGCGGACGGCCGTCCTGCTCGCCCCCGCTGCCCACCATCGACGACGGCCGCCACCCACCCACCGAGGTCAGCTCGGGATAAGAAGGGACCTCGAAGCGCCAGCCCTGGTCGTCGGTGAGGTGCAGGTTGAGCACGTTCAGCTTGTGCGCGGCCAGCAGGTCGACGAACCGGAGGACTTCCGCCTTCGTCCGGAAGTGCCGGGCGACGTCGAGGAGGCATCCGCGCCAGCCGAGCCGCGGGTGGTCCTCGACGACCCCGCACGGCAGCGACGCCGGTGCGAACCCGGCTACCCGGAACGCGGACGGCCCCGCCAGCTGCCGCAACGTCTCCCGCCCGTGGACCTCCCCGGCGGAATCGGCCACCTCCAAAACCACGCCGGACGGGGAGATCGAGAGCCGGTAGCCCTCCGGCGGCAGGGAAGCGGACCGTACGTCCACAGTGGACGGCCACGGGCACGTGCCTGCCGCGGGCGTCACCGAAACCGGCCGGGGGAGGAGCGTGTCGAAAGTCATGTCAGCCCTTCACGGCGCCGGCCATGCCCGACACCAGCCGTCGTTGGACCAGGACGAAGAACACCAGCACCGGGATCGTCATGAGCGTCGAAGCGGCCATCACCGCACCCCAGTCCGTGTCCTCCGGCTTGAAGAACACCAGGATCGCCTGCGGCAGCGTCTGGTTCTCGGTCTTGGAGATGATGAACGTCTTCGCGAAGAGGAAGTCGTTCCAGGCGTGGATGAACGCGAGCACGCTCACCGCGACCAACCCGGGTGCCACCAAGGGGAACAGGATCTGCCAGGTGAACCGCATCCGTGACGCGCCGTCGAGCTTCGCTGCCTCTTCGAGTTCCACCGGCACGGCGGCGACGAACCCGCGCAGCATCCAGATCGCGAACGGCAGGCTGAACGCCAGGTGCACCAGCACCAGCGAACCCAGCTCGTTGAGGCCCAGCGCCGGTACCACGCCGCCGAGGGACCGCATCAGGAAGAACAGCGGGATGGTCAGCGCCTCCACCGGCACCATCTGGGCGACCAGCGTCATCACCAGCAGCACAGTCCGGCCCTTGAAGGAAAACCGCGTCAAAGCCACCGCGGAGAGGAACGACAGCAGCAGCGACAACACGACGACGACCAGCGCCACCGCCAGGCTGTTGACGAAGAACCGCCCGAAGCCCGAGACCGTGAGGACACGCGAGAAGCTGTCGAACGACGGGTGGAACGTCCACGGCTTCGGGTCCGCCGACTGGATCTCGCCCGCCGGCTTCACCGCCGACAGCAGCATCCAGTACAGCGGGAAGGCGACGATCCCGGCGACCACGACCGTGACGACCTCGGCGACCAGCCGGCCAGGACGGTTCACAGCCATGCCGCGCTCCGGCGCTGGGTCCGGACGTACAGCCCGGTGACCGACAGCAGCAACAGTGTCATGACGACTCCGATCGCCGAGCCGAGGCCGTACTCCTGCCCGGCGAAGGCCTGCTGGTAGGCGTAGACGTTGAGCACGAGGTTGCGCCCGGCGACGCCGCCGCCGTTGGTCATCACGTAGATCTGGGTGAAGACCTTGAAGTCCCAGATGATCGACTGGACTCCTGCGATCATGAGCAGCGGCCGCACCATCGGCAGCACGATCGTCCACGTCGTGCGCCACGTCGACGCGCCGTCGAGCGATGCCGCTTCGAGCACCTCGTCCGGGATGCCCTTGATCCCGGCGTACATCGTGACCAGCACGAACGGGAACGAGCACCAGATCACCTCGGCCGCGACCAACCCGAACGCGCCGAGCGTGCCGAAGGTCCACGAGTGGTGCGCGAACGGCAGGCCCACGCCCGACAGCACCTCGTTGACCAGGCCGAAGTCGGTGTCGAAGAGGAACAGCCAGACGTAGGAACCCGCGATCGCCGGGGTCGACCACGCGCCCAGCGCGGCCAGGAACAGCAGCATCCGGGGGAGCGAGCGCACCCGGCTCGCCAGGACGGCGAGCCCGGTGCCGACGGCGAGCGAACCGGCGACGCAGGCCGCGGCGAACCCGATCGTCTTGCCGAGCACGGTCCAGAACTGCGCCTGGGACAGCAGGTCCGTGTAGTTCGCGAAACCGAGGAACACCAGCGGCGCGTTGCCCGCGGCCTGCGGCTGGCCGTAGTCGTAGAACGAGATCAGGACCAGCTGGTAGATCGGGTAGGCCAGCAGCGCGGCGAGCAGGACACTCGCCGGGGCGAGGTAGAGCGCGGCGGCCCGGCCGTCTCCCCGCCGCCGTGTCTTTCGTGGCACGGCGACGGGCCGGATCTGCTGGGCGACCACTACCCGAAGGCCTTGTCCATCGCGGCGGCCGCGTCGGCCAGGGCTGCCGCCGGGTCCTTCCCGCCGGTCGCGATCTGCTGGACGGCCGTCGGCAGTACGTTCTGGCTGTCGATCTTCGACCACGCCGGCGTCGCCGGGACGAACTTCGTGCCCGCCTTGAGCGTGTCGACGAACGGCTTCAGGAACGGGTCGTTCGCCGCGAGTTTCTGCTGCACACCGCTCAGCGTCGGCAGGTTGCCCATCGCGGTGTACATCTTCTCCTGGTGCTTCGCGCCGCCGAGCAGTTCGGTGAACTCCAGCGCCAGGCCGCGGTGCTTGCTCGCTTTGAACACGCCCAGCAGGTTGCCGCCGGCGAACGCCGGGGCGATGCTGCCCGCCGTGGTGCCCGGCAGCGGCACGACGGCGTACTTGCCCTTCACCGCGCCCTGCTCGACGGCCTTGCGGTTGAAGTCGCCGCCGATCGTCATCCCGGCCTTGCCGCCCGCGAACGCCGTGACGCTCTGTGTGCCGGTCAGGTTCGCGCACTGCGCGGGCGGGCAGATGTCGTCCTTGAGCAGGCTCGCGTACTGCGTCACGCCGGCCTTGGCCTGGTCACCGGTCACCGCCGACTTCCACTTGTCCCCGTCCTGCCGCGCCAGCTCACCGCCGTTGGCCCAGAGGAAGGGCAGCATCGCGTAGGTGTACTTGCCGCCGACGGCGATGCCGTAGAGGTCCGGCTTGGCGGCCCGGATCCGGCGGGCGGTGTCGGTCAGCTCGGCGAGCGTCGCGGGCGGCTTGAGCCCCAGCTCCGTGAAGACGTCGGTGCGGTAGTACAGCGCGCGGATGCCGGTGTACCAGGGCAGGCCGTAGGTCTTGCCGCCGGACTTCGCCGTCTCCAGCACGGTCGGGATGAGGTCCTTGCCCTCGCTCCACGACGCGAGGTCGCCGGTCAGGTCGGCCAGCGCGCCGGTGGCGGCGTAGTTCGAGACGTCGGTGTTGCCGAACTCGGCGACGTCCGGCGCGTTGGCCGGGTCGTTGAAGGCGCCGGAGAACTTGTCCGCGCGGCCTTCGACGGGCACCCACTGGACGTCGACCTCGACGCCCTGGTGGGCGGCCTTGAATTCGGTGATGGCGTCCTTGACCGCCGCCTCCTTCGGCGCGCGGTTGGCTTCGTCGAACAGCCAGACGCGGACGGTGCCGGTCTTGTCGTCCCCGCCGGCGCCCGCGGGCGCGGACTGGGTGGGCGCGCAGCCGGCCAGCAACGCCGCCGCAGCGAAAACGGGCAGGGTTCGGCGCAGTGTCATGGGATGCCTCCAGCGGGGACCTGAGGTCAGGCGAAGTAGACGGAGTTGACGCTGCCGACGGCCAGTTGGCCGGCGACCGCGCCGGGCAAGCCGGTGGCCGGGTCACGCGGCAGCCAGGTGACGGTGCCGGAACGCTGGTTCGAGACGTAGAACCGGCTTTCGGACGGGTCGAGGGCCACGTGCCGCGGCCAGTTGCCGCCGGTGGGCACGTTCGACACCAGCTTCAGCGTGGCGCCGGAGGCCGTGAACGTGGCCAGGGTGTTCGGACCACGGACGGTCGCGTAGACGAACTTCCCGTCGTTCGACACGAGGATCTCGCCAGGGAACCGGTCGCCGGTGCTCCCGGCGGGCACGGCCGGGACGACGGAGAGCGCTTTCAGCTTCCCGGCCGCCGCGTCCCAGCTCGCCACCGTCACCTCCGCCCGCAGTTCGCCCAGGATGTAGGCGAACTTCCCGGTGCGGTCGAACGCGAGGTGCCGCGGCCCGGCGCCCGACGGCAGCTTCAGCTGCTGGTGCAGCGAAAGCTTCCCGGCGGCGAAGCCGTAGACGTACACCGAGTCCGCACCCAGGTCGACCGCCAGCACCCAGCGGCCGCTCGGGTCGTTGACGACCTGGTGGGCGTGCGCGTCCCGCTCGGCACCGTGGTGGGTGACGAGGTCCGTGGCCGGTCCGAGCTTGCCGCCGGCCAGGATCGGCAGCACGACGACGCTGCCCGAGCTGTAGTTCGCGGCCAGCACGTACTTCCCGCTCGAATGCACCGAAAGGTGCGTCGGCGCGCCGCCCTTCGACGAAACCTTGTTGAGCAGCTTCGGTTTCGTGACGTCGGCGATGTTCAGTGCCGAGACGTAACCGGACGGGTCGCCTTCGTTGGTGACGTACAGCGTCTTGCCGTCGGCGCCGCGGTCGAACCACGACGTGTCGGTGATCCCCGGGATCGTCCGGAGCAGGGACAGCGCCGCGCCCGAACGGGTGGCGACGTCGAGGCCGTGCCCGGTCGCCCCGGTGGTGTAGCTGCCGATGTACACGGTCGTTCCGGCGAAGCAGCCCTTCTCCGTGGTGGCCGCGTCGGCGAACTGCGTGCCGAGAACGGTTGCCGCACCCGCGGCTCCGGCGGCGCCGAGGAACGTGCGACGGGAAAGTCCGGTCATCGTCATTGTCTCCCAACGGATTTCGGCGGCGACAGGCCCCAGTATGGTTTAGACCACGGCCATGAGCAATGCCGAAACCCCGAATCCCGAAACGGAAAGCACGGTTTCCAGCGCAGTCCAGGACTTGAGGGTCTGCGGCACGGTGAGGTTGAAGTACCGCGAGACGATCCAGAACCCGCCGTCGTTGACGTGCGAGGCGATGATCGACCCGGCCGAGATCGCCATCACGAGCAGGGCCAGCTGGATCTGCGAGTAGCCGAGCTGGGCCACGCTCGGCGCGATGATCCCGCTCGTGGTCACGATGGCGACGGTCGCCGAGCCCTGCGCGATGCGCATGCCGCAGCTGATGACGTACGCCGCGAGCAGCACGGGCAGCCCGGCGTCGTGCAGCGAGTCGGCCACGGCCTTGCCGATCCCGGTCGCCGAGAGCACCGCGCCGAAGAACGCGCCCGCGCCGACGACCAGCAGGATCATCGCCACCGGCCGCAGCGACTTCGCGGCCAGCTCGTTGAGGTCCTTGCCGGTGAACCCGCGCCGCAGGCCGAGCAGCCAGGACGCGAGCAGGACGGCGACGGTCAGCGCGACCGCCGGGGTCCCGATGAACGCGGCGACCCCGGCGAGCGCCGAGCCCTTCGGCAGCCAGATGCTGCCGAACGTGCCGGCCAGGATCAGCACCAGCGGCACCGCGATGATCGCGGCGACCAGGCCCAGCGACGGCGGGTTCTCTTCCTGCTCGCCCTCTTCTTCGGCGAAGACCATGTCCTCCGGCACGTCGACGACGATCCGCTTGCCGATCCACGTCGAGTACAGCACGCCGCCGATGAGGAACGCGGGGATCCCGCAGGCCAGGCCCATCAGGATGATCCAGCCGAGCTCGACGTGCAGCAGCCCGGCCGCGGCCACCGGACCCGGGTGCGGCGGCAAGAAGGCGTGCGTGATCGACAGGCCGGCCAGCAGCGGCATCGCGTACAGCACCAGCGACTTGCCACCCTGCTTCGCGGCGACGTAGACGAGCGGGGCGAGCACGAAGATGCCGATGTCGAAGAACACCGGGATGCCGAAGACGAACCCGGCCACGCCCATCGCCAGCGGTGCCCGTTTCTCGCCGAACGACCGCAGCAGCGCGCCGGTGAGCACCTTCGCGCCGCCCGAGCGTTCCAGGATCGACCCGAGGATCGTGCCGAGGCCGATGATCGCCGTGATGTGCCCGAGGATGCTGCCGAACCCCTTTTCCAGCAGGGAGTCCGACGCCTTCTGGGCCGACCCGACGATCGTCCCGACGGGCAGGCCCGCGGCCAGCGCGGTGAGCAGGCCGACGACGATGAGGGCGATGAAGGGTTCGAGCCGCAGCTTGATGATCAGCGCCAGCAGGACGGCGATCGAGACGGCGGCGAGCGTGAGCAGGCCGCCGGTGGTGTGTTGCAGCCAGTGGATCATCGGGCTCTCCCGGGGTTGCGCAGGGAACGGCCGGCGAGGGCGCCGGTGGGACGGCCGTCGTCGAGGGCGGCGACGCCGTTGACGAAGACGGAGGTGATCCCGGCGGCAGCCTGCCGGGGATCGTCGAAGGTGGCGGTGTCGGTGATCGTTTCGGGGTCGAACAGCACGAGGTCGGCGGCGTACCCGGCGCGGACCAGCCCGCGGTCGGCCAGCCGCAGCCGCCGCGCGGCCCGCCCGGTCAGGTGGGCGACGCACTCGGCGAGGTCCAGCACGCCCAGTTCGCGGACGTACCGGGCGAGGTAGCGGGGGAAGGTGCCCCACGCTCGCGGGTGCGGCCGCGCGCCGACGAGCAGCCCGTCGCTGCCGCCGGTGTGCGTGGAGTGCCGCATGATGGCCTGGACGTTCTCCTCGTGCCCGACGTGCATCAGGCACGACGTCCCGAGCCGTTCGTCGAGCAGCGTGTCGAAGTACAGGTTCGCCGGGGTGGTTCCGGCCGTTCGCGCGGACGCGGCGACGCTGTGCCCGACGAGGTGGGCGTTGCGTTCGTTGCGGACGCCGTTGATTTCGATGGCGTCCCAGTCGATCGGGACGCCGTGCGCACCGTCCGAACCGGACTCCTCGATCGCCGCGCGGATCCGCTCGCGTTCGTCCACATCGGACAGCCGGGTCAGGGTGGCGTCGAGGCCGCCTTCGGCGGCCCAGCTCGGCAGCAGCGCCGAGAGGTAGGTCGCGCCCGGCAGGTACGGGTAGGTGTCCAGGGAGATGTCGCAGCCGTCGTCGAGGGCGTCGTCGAGGAGCTTCAGCAGGTCGGGCGCCTTGCCCTTGTTGACCGAGAAGTTCATCGTCGCGTGCGCCAGGTGCAGGGGACAGCCGGACCGGCGCGAAACGTCGATCATTTCGGCGAACGCCGCCAGCGCGCCCTTGCCGTAGCTGCGGTGGTGCGGGCTGTAGAACCCGCCCCGCTCGCCGACCACCCGGCACAGCTCGACCAGCTCGCTCGTCTCCGCGTACATCCCGGGCGTGTAGGTGAGGCCGGACGACATCCCCATCGCGCCCTCGGCCAGCCCGGTGGCGACGAGTTCCTTCATCCGGTTCAGCTCGGCGTCCGTGGCGGGGCGGTCGTCCCAGCCGACGGCGAGCATCCGGACCGTGCCCTGTGGCACCAGGTACGCCGCGTTGACGGCGACGCCCTGGTCGAGGCGGTCGAGGTACTCGCCGACCGAGCGCCAGTTCCAGTCGAAGCCCGGCGGGTCGTCGTTCCAGCCCGCGAGCTGCTGCCGGAGTGCTTCGAGCACGACGTCGTCGACGGGTGCGTACGAAAGCCCGTCCTGGCCGAGTACCTCGGTCGTCACGCCCTGGGTGATCTTGGCCGGGTGGTCCGGGTTGACCAGCAGCTGCAGGTCGGAGTGCGAATGCATGTCGATGAACCCGGGCGCGAGCACGAGCCCGTCGGCGTCGATCGTCCGGCGCCCGGCGAGCGAACCGGCTTCGGCGACGCTCGCGATCTTCTCGCCGGTGACGCCGACGTCGTGCCGGGTGAGCGCGTCGCCGGTGCCGTCGGCGACCAGCGCGCCCCGGAAGACGACGTCCATCAGAACCACGTCCGGACGTAGCCGACGACGGTTTCGCCGTCGGCCGCGGTCACCGGCAGCAGCGGCCACTTGTCGAACACCGTGCAGGGGTGGGACAGGCCGAGGCCGATCCAGTCGCCGACCTCGACCGGGGAGCCCGGGGGAAGGGTGAGGAAGGCGTGCTGGTCGTTCATCTTCGCGACGACGTGCCCTTCGAGCGGCTCCGCGGGCCCGGCCGGCGTCCGGCGCAGCTGCGGCTCGGGCATGCCCTCGTCGAAGGACGCGTCGCGTTTGCCGAGGGTCAGCAGGGCGAGGGTGTCCGACGGCTTCGACGTCACCTGCGCCCACGCCCGGAGCGCGGGCCGGAAGGAGTCGACGCCGTCGATGCGCGGGTGGTCGCCGAGCGGGGAGATCTCGCGGTAGAAGCCGTCGTCGTGGGTGAGGTACGCGCCGCTGCGCAGCACGGGCAGCACGTCGAGACCCGCCGGCCACGGTTTCGTGAGTTCGTTCGCGACCTGGTCGAAGTACGCGCTGCCACCGGCGGTGACGATGATCTGCCCGTCGAGGAGTCCCTTGTCCGCGAACGAGATCGCGAGCTCACGCAGGCCGTCCACATAGGAGCTGATCTTCGCGAGCGCGGCTTCGTCGGTGTCGTGCGAGAGCGCGCCCTCGTAGCCGCCGGTGCCGCGCAGGCGCAGCACCGGGCTCGCGTCCACCGCTTCGGCGATCGCCAGCGCGGTGGCGGTGTCGCGGACGCCGGTGCGGCCGCCCTCGGCGCCCAGCTCGACCAGGACGTCGACCGGGCGTCCGGCTCCTCGCAGGGCTTCGGTCATCAGCTCGACGCCGCGGACCGAGTCGACCCAGCAGAGGAACTCGAACGCCGGGTCCGCCGCCAGCTCGGCGGCCAGCCACCGCAGGCCCGACGGGTCGAGGAACTGGTTGGCCAGCAGGATCCGCGAGACGCCGAAGGCGCGGTAGATCCGGAGGTGGCCGGCGTTCGCGCAGGTCACACCCCACGCGCCGTGCTCGATCTGGCGCGCGAACAGCTGCGGTGCCATGGTCGTCTTGCCGTGCGGGGCGAGGACCACACCGCGGGCGAGGCACCACTCGGCCATCGTCCGCAGGTTGTGCTCGAGCGCTTCGTCGTCGAGGACGACGAAGGGGGCGAAGAACCCGTCGGTGAACAGGTTGAGCCGGCGGTCCGCGGCTTCGTCCAGGGTGAGGCCGCCCAGCGCGGGCGCGGCCGAGCGAAAACGCCAGTCGATCCGCTCCTGGCGGAGGGCGTCGAGCGCGGCGGGGTCGATCAGGCAAGGATTCATCGGCGGCGACCTCTGTTGCGTATGTTGCAACGACTGTTGCGCATGCTGCGCGCCATAGGTGTAGCATCCGGGTCGCCACAGGTCAACGGGGTGAAGGGCAGGGAGACGGACAGTGACGAGCGGGCCCGAGGTGCTGTGTGTGGGCGAGTCGATGGCGCTGTTCGTGCCCGCCGAACCCGGCCCGCCGGACGAGGTGAAGCAGTGGACGCGCACGATCGGTGGCGCCGAATCGAACGTGGCCTGCAACCTGCCGACGCTGGGGGTCCGCAGCGGCTGGGTGAGCGCGGTCGGTGACGACCCGTTCGGCCGGGCGATGCTGCGGGAGGTCGCTGCCCACGGCGTCGACGTCAGCGCGTGTTCCGTCGACCCGCTGCGCCCGACCGGGCTCTACGTCAAGGAAAGCGGCGCCGGCGGTAGTCCCGTGCGCTACTACCGGACCGGCTCGGCCGCGTCCGGGATGGGCCCGGCGCTGCTTGATCGGCTCGACCTCGACGGCGTCCGCGTGCTGCACCTGTCGGGGATCACGCCCGCGCTGTCGGACAGCTGCCTCGCGCTGGTGCGCGCGCTCTTGGACATGCCCCGCGGCGACCGGCTGATCTCATTCGACGTCAACCTGCGCCCGGCGCTCTGGACCGGCCGTGACCCGGGGCTGCTCGCCGAGCTGGCCGGTCAGGCGGACATCGTCCTGACCGGCGACGACGAAGCCCGGCAGGTGTGGGGGACCGGCGACCCGGCGAAGCTGCGGGCCCTGCTGCCGGGGCCGCGCACGCTCGTCGTCAAGCACGGCGAACGCGGCGCCACCCTGGTCGAAGGCGAGCCGTTGTTCGCGCCCGCGCTGAAGGTCGACGTCGTCGAGCCGGTCGGGGCGGGCGACGCGTTCGCCGCCGGGTTCCTGGCCGCGACGCTGCGCGGCGCCACGCCCCTGGAACGGCTGCGGCAGGGGCATCTCCAGGCCGCCGTCACCCTGCTCACCCACGACGATGTCGGCGTGCCGCTGCCGCCCCCGGTCGTGGCTACCCTGCTGCACGCGGACCCGGACGAGTGGCGTTCGGCGCGGCTGACCGGAGAGGGCGTGGTGCTGACGTGAGTCAAAGCCTGGACCGGGCGCTGACGTTGCTGGGGTCGATCGCGAAGGACGCGCGCACCCTCGACGACCTCGCCGACGAGATCGGCGTGCACAAGTCGACGGTGCTGCGGCTGCTGCGCACCCTCGAACAGCACCACTTCGTCCGGCGGGAGGGCGCCCGGTACTACCGGCTGGGCAGCGCCATGTTCGACCTCGCCAACCAGGCCCTCGATTCCTTCGACGTCCGGCGCAGCGCCCAGCCCGCGCTCGCCGCCCTCAACGCGCGCACCGGGCACACCGTGCACCTGGCCAGCTACGAGGACGGCGAAGTCGTCTACATCGACAAGTTCGAAGGCAGGCACTCGGTGCGGATGTACTCGCGCATCGGCAAGCGTGCGCCGCTGCACTGCACCGCGGTGGGGAAGGTGCTGGTCGCGGCCATGCCCGCGGGCCGCCGCGAGGAGATCGCGCGGTCGATCGAGTACCCGGTGCGGACGCCGAACACGATCACCACGCCCGAGGCCTACCTCGCCGAGCTGGAACGCGTGGCCCAGCTCGGGTACGCCGTCGACAACGCCGAGCACGAGGACTTCATCCACTGCATCGCGGCGCCGGTGCGAGGGACGGGTGGCGAAGTCCTCGCCGCCGCGTCGATGTCGGTGCCGAAGGTGCTGCTCGACTACGAAGGCCTGCTCGCCCTGGTCCCGGACCTGCGGGCGGCGACGCACGAAGCTTCCGTCCACAGTGGATGGACGGGGAACGGAAAGGGGCACTGATGAGCAAGACGGCAGTTTCCACCGAGAACGCGCCGAAGCCGCCGGCGATGTTCTCACAGGCCGTCCGCAAGGGGAACCTGCTGCAGGTCGCCGGCCAGGTCGGGTTCGACCCGGCGACCGGCGCGATCGTCGGCGACGACGTCGCGGGCCAGACCCGGCAGACGTTCAGGAACATCGAAGCCGTGCTGGCCGAGGCGGGCTCGAGCCTCGCCGACGCGATCATGGTGCGGGTGTACCTGACCGACACGGCGCACTTCGCGCCGTTCAACGAGGTCTACAACGAACTGATCGGCGACGCCCCGCACGCCGCGCGCACGACGGTGTACGTCGGCCTCCCGGGTGAGCTGCTCGTCGAGATCGACGTGCTCTGCGTGCTGGACTGACCCGGTGCCGGGCGGTCAGCCCAGAACGCTCGTGTAGCCGTTCAGGGCTGGCTGCCCGCCGAGGTGGGCGTAGAGGACGTTCGCGTCGCGCGAGATCTCGCCGTTCTTGACGAGGTCGATGAGCCCGGCCATCGACTTGCCCTCGTAGACGGGGTCGGTGATCATGCCTTCCAGCCGGGCGCACGTCTCGATCGCGTCCACAGTGGACTTGTCGGGGACGCCGTAGATTCCGGCGTGGTAGCGGTCGTCGAGCTCGACGTCGGGGATCTCCCCGGAACCGATCAGTTCGGCGGTGTTGCGCGCGATGCGCGTGACCTGCTCGCGGGTCTCGTCCGGTTTGGCGGAAGCGTCGATGCCGAGGATGCGTCGCTTCTTGCCGAGGGTGGTCCCGGCGATCATCCCGCCCTGGGTGCTGCCGGTGACCGAGCAGACGATCACGGTGTCGAAGAAGACACCGAGTTCTTCCTCCTGCTTTTCGAGCTCGACGATCCAGTTCGCGAAGCCGAGGCCGCCGAGCCGGTGGTCCGAGGCGCCGGCGGGGATGGCGTACGGCTTGCCGCCTTGCTCTTCGATCTCGGCGACCGCGTTCTCCCACGCCTCCTTGAACCCGATGCCGAAGCCGGCCTGGACGAGCCGGACGTCGGCGCCGAGGATGCGCGAGAGCTGGATGTTGCCGACCTTGTCGTAGAGCGGGTCGTGCCAGTCGACCCAGCTTTCCTGCACGAGCACGGCTTTCAGTCCGGCGCGCGCCGCGGCGGCCGCGACCTGCCGGGTGTGGTTGGACTGGACGCCGCCGATCGAAACGAGGGTGTCGGCACCCTGGGCGAGCGCGTCGGCGACGAGGTACTCCAGCTTGCGGGTCTTGTTCCCACCGAACGCGAGGCCGGAGTTCACGTCTTCGCGCTTGGCCCAGATCTCGGCGCCGCCGAGGTGTTCGGTGAGGCGTTCGAGGGGGTGCACCGGCGACGGGCCGAAGAGCAGGGGATAGCGCGGGAAGTCGGCCAGGGTCATCGGTCCTCCAGGAGGTCGGTCCAGATCGTGGAAATCACGGAGACGGCTTCGTCGGTGTCGCGCTTCTCGAGCGCGTCGATGAGCCGTGTGTGGCGCTCGACGGAGTTCCAGGCGAGCGCGGAGCTGAACCGGGCGTGCTCAAGCCGGCGAAGCAGCGGCGTGTAGCGGTCGAGGGTCGCGGCGACGGCGGCGTTGCCGGCGAGGCGCACGGGGATGTCGTGCAGGTCGTCGTCCGCTTTCACGGCGGCCGCGGCGTCACCGGCCTCGATCGCGGCGGCGAAGCGGTCATTGGCCGCCCGCATGGCGGCGAGGTCGTCCGGACGGCATTTCGGCACGGCCTGCCGGACGGCGAACTCGTGCAGTACCCGCACGATCTCCCGGGCATCGAGCACATCCCGCGACATGACATCGGAGACCCGGGTGTAGCTCTGCGGCTTCGAGTCGACGAGCCCCTCTTCGGCCAGGCGGCGCAGAGCTTCCCTCACGGGGGCTTTCGAGAGCCCGAGTTGATCGGCGAGATCGCCGTCGCGCAGCGAAGCACCGGACGGCAGCGTCCCGTCGACGATGGCCTGGCGGATGCGGTCGTACGCCTCGTCGCGCAGCAACGGGCGAGTGACCTTCGAGAGACTCACATCTAACATGTTAGATGTCGGCAGCCGTGCTTCGCCAGGTCTGATCGGTCACATGAGGCGGCCTGGCCTGGCCGGTCATATCCAGCGGTCTTCGCGGGTCGGCTCGCGGTTGTCCACAGGCAGCCCGTGATGTGGACAACCGCCCCGCGGCCCCCGCCTTCTCCGGCTTTCCGTCCGGCGCCCCCGATACACTGGACCTGGGGACGCCCCCCGGAGAGGGCGGGGGATGTTCGGGGCGGGGTGCGGCCGCGGTCAGTAGACCGGGCCGGTGTACTTTTCCCCGGGCCCCTGCCCGGGCTCGTCCGGCACGGCCGAAGCTTCCCGGAACGCCTTCTGCAGCGACTGCAGACCGTCCCGCAACGGCCCGGCGTGCAGGCCCAGGTACTCGGCGGAGGCCGTCACGAGCCCGGCCAGCGCGGTGATCAGGCGGCGCGCTTCGTCGAGGTCGCGGTGCGGGGAGGTGTCCGGGTCGGCGTCGGCGAGGCCGAGCCGTTCGGCGCCCGCGGACAGCAGCATGACCGCGGCGCGGCTGATCACCTCCACGCTGGGGATGTCCTCCAGGTGGCGGGCTTCCGGGGAATACGGGGGCTGTTGCGAAGGTTGTTCCGGCACGTCTGGTACCCTTCCACGAGCGACCAGCCCCCGAGCGATCGGGGGCGGCAAGTGGAGCCCCGCTCCCACCCGCGTCACCGTACAGGTGTCCGGGTCCGGTCTCGCCCGGGCGTGAAGTCCAGGGTGAAGTGCCCGGCTTCGCAGCCGGGTGCGATCGGAAACAGAGTGGGCCCCGCACACCGAATGGTGTCGGGGCCTTCGCTATGTGGGCACCAGGTCGATGAACAGGAAACATTCCTCGGACCAAGGAGGCCCCATCAGCTCCGAGACACGCATCAACGACCGAATCCGGGTGCCGGAGGTCCGTCTCGTCGGACCCGCCGGCGAGCAGGTCGGCATCGTCCGGATCGAGGATGCGCTGCGCCTGGCGCAGGAGAACGACCTCGACCTCGTCGAGGTCGCGCCGCAGGCCCGCCCGCCGGTGTGCAAGCTCATGGACTTCGGCAAGTTCAAGTACGAGAGCGCGCAGAAGGCCCGCGAGTCGCGGCGCAACCAGCAGCTGACCGTCATCAAGGAACAGAAGCTGCGCCCCAAGATCGACCAGCACGACTACGAGACCAAGAAGGGTCACGTGTCGCGCTTCCTGGCGGCGGGCAACAAGGTCAAGGTCACGATCATGTTCCGCGGTCGCGAGCAGTCCCGGCCGGAGCTCGGCTACCGGCTGCTGCAGAAGCTCGCCGAAGACGTCACGGAGCTCGGCTTCGTCGAATCGTCGGCCAAGCAGGACGGCCGCAACATGATCATGGTGCTGGCCCCGCACAAGAACGTGAAGCCGAAGGCGAAGGCCGAGGCGGCTCCCGAGCCGACCCCCGACGCGTAGGCGCCGACCAGCACGAGTCAGCGGCTCACCGGTTCTCCGGTGAGCCGCCGCACGAAAGAGGACCGAAATGCCGAAGATGAAGACCCACAGCGGGACGTCCAAGCGCATCCGCAAGACGGGTACGGGCAAGCTGCGCCGCCAGATGACCGGCCGGCGCCACCGCATGGAGAAGAAGTCCAGCCGCGTGACCCGCCGTCTCGAGGGCACCACCGAGGTGTCGAAGACCGAGGCCGGCCGTCTCAAGCGCCTGCTCGGCATCTGATCCCGCAGAACTTGCTCTGACCACCCGGGGCGTCCCCCTTCGCCCCCCTAGATCGACAGGATGGACCCGTGGCACGCGTCAAGCGGGCGGTAAACGCCCAGAAGAAGCGTCGCGCAACTCTCGAACTGGCCAGCGGCTACCGCGGCCAGCGTTCGCGGCTGTACCGCAAGGCCAAGGAGCAGACGCTTCACTCGCTGAACTACGCCTACCGGGACCGCCGTGCCCGCAAGGGTGACTTCCGCCGCCTGTGGGTCACCCGCATCAACGCGGCCGCCCGCGCCAACGGGGTGACCTACAACCGGTTCATCCAGGGCATCAAGGCCGCGGGTGTCGAGGTCGACCGCAAGATCCTCGCGGACCTGGCCGTCAACGACGCCGCCGCCTTCACGGCGCTGGCCGAGCTCGCCAAGGCCAACGTCAACACCGGCGAAGCGAAGTCGGCCTGACCGGCGGCTTTTCCCGACCCGGGGCGGATCCGTTCACCGAGCGGACCCCCCGGGTCGTTGCTGCGCGCAAGCTGACGCGGCGCGCGGAACGCGACAAGACCGGCCGGTTCCTGGCCGAGGGCGCCAACGCCGTCGAGGCCGCACTGGCCGGCGGCACCGTGCACGAGCTGTTCGTCACCGAGCGCGCGGCGGCGCAGCACGCCGGCCTGCTCGACGCGGCCCGTGAGGCCGGCGTCGCCGTCTCGCCGATCACCGACCGCGCCGCGGACGGCCTTTCGGAAACCGTGACGCCCCAAGGCATCGTGGCCGTCTGCGCGCTGCTGGACCGCCCGCTCGAAGAAGCCGTGACGCCGGCCGCCAAGCTCGTGGTGATGCTGGTGGACGTCGCCGACCCCGGCAACGCGGGCACGGTGATCCGCGTCGCCGACGCGGCGGGCGCCGACGCCGTGGTCCTCGCGGGCGATACGGTCGACCCCCACAACGGCAAGTGCGTTCGCGCGGCCGCCGGCAGCCTGTTCCACCTGCCGATCGCCCGCGTCCGCGACGTCGCCGCGGCACTGGCGGCCTGCTCGGCCGCCGGCCTGCGGACGTTCGCCGCCCACGGCTACGCCGAAGCCGAACTCGATCGGGTGGACCTCGCCGTGTCGACGGCGTGGGTGTTCGGCAACGAGGCCCACGGCCTGCCGCCCGACGTCCTCGACCGGACCGACCTCGCCGTCCGGATCCCCCTGTACGGCCGGGCCGAGAGCCTGAACCTCGCCACGGCGGCGGCCGTCTGCGTCTACACGAGCGCGATGGCGGCACGCCGCTGACCAGCGGAGATTCTTGTTCTGGCACCTCCGTGCCCGGCAGTGTCGTGCGGCAGTCGTGCGGCCGTGCCTGCTCGCTCCGCCGAAGCGTTCCGGGCTCGCCGACCGGGCCGCCGCCTGGCTCCGAGGGCGACCGGGGCCGCGCCGACCCGATCCCATAGACTTTTCCCACCTTTGACCTCTCGCGTGCCACGTGTCCGACGGCTCGCGAACGACCAGTCCCAGCGGACGCCGAGGAGTTATGTCCGGAGCCACGGAGAAGGAAGCCCAGGGCGCGGTGCTCGCCCCCGAAACGCTGCAGGAGGCGGTCAAGACCGCCGAAGCGGCGTTCGCCGCCGCGACCGGGCTCGAAGCGCTGGCCGAGGTCAAGCCGGCTCACCTCGGCGACCACTCGCCGCTGCTGCTGGCCCGCCGCGAGATCGGCGCCCTGCCCAAGCAGGAGAAGGCCGAGGCGGGCAAGCGCGTCAACGAGGCCCGGCAGGCCGTCCAGTCGGCCTTCGACAAGCGCCGCGCCGAGCTCCAGGTGGAGCGCGACGAGCGCGTGCTGCGCGAAGAGGCCGTCGACGTCACCCTGCCGTGGGACCGCGTCCCGCGGGGTGCCCGGCACCCGATCAGCACCGTCTCCGAACGCGTCGCGGACGCCTTCGTCGCGATGGGCTACGAGGTCGCCGAGGGCCCGGAGCTCGAAGCCGAGTGGTTCAACTTCGACGCGCTGAACTTCGGCAAGGACCACCCGGCCCGCCAGCTGCAGGACACCTTCTACGTCGGCGAGGAGGACTCCGGCCTGGTGCTGCGCACGCACACCTCGCCGGTGCAGGCCCGCACGCTGCTGCACCGCGACCTGCCGGTGTACGTCGTCTGCCCGGGCCGGACGTACCGCACCGACGAGCTGGACTCGACGCACACCCCGGTGTTCACGCAGGTCGAAGGCCTCGCGGTGGACAAGGGCATCACCATGGCGCACCTCAAGGGCACGCTCGACGCCTTCGCCCGCGCAATGTTCGGAGAGAACTCGAAGACGCGGCTGCGCCCGCACTTCTTCCCCTTCACCGAGCCGTCCGCCGAGGTGGACGTCTGGTTCGAGGAGAAGAAGGGCGGCCCCGGCTGGGTCGAGTGGGGCGGCTGCGGCATGGTCAACCCGAACGTGCTGCGCGCCTGCGGCGTCGACCCCGAGGTGTACTCGGGCTTCGCTTTCGGCATGGGCATCGAGCGCACCCTGCAGTTCCGCAACGGGATCCCGGACATGCGCGACATGGTGGAAGGCGACGTCCGCTTCACCCTTCCCTTCGGAACGGAGGCGTAGTGCGAGTCCCAGTCAGCTGGCTGACCGAACACCTCGATCTCGCTGAGGAGGTCACGCCGCAGGACCTGGCCGACGCGTTCGTGCGGATCGGGATCGAGGTAGACGACCTCAGCGAGCTCGGGCCCGTGACCGGCCCGCTGGTCGTCGGCCGGGTGGCCGAGGTCGAGGAGCTCACCGAGTTCAAGAAGCCGGTCCGGTTCTGCCGCGTCGACGTCGGCGAGCCCACCGACGAATCCGAGGTCCTGGACGACGAGGACGAAGAGCTCGACGACGAGGACGACGAAGCCGGCGAGTTCGACGAGGGCCCGCACGGCATCAAGACCCGCGGCATCATCTGCGGCGCGCGCAACTTCGCCGAGGGCGACCTGGTCGTCGTCGCGCTGCCCGGCGCCGTCCTGCCCGGCGACTTCGCCATCGCCTCCCGCAAGACCTACGGCCGGATCAGCGACGGCATGATCTGCTCGGCGCGGGAGCTCGGCCTCGGCGACGACCACACCGGCATCCTCGTGCTGCCCTCGGGCACCGCGAGCCCGGGCGACGACGCCCAGGAACTGCTCGGCCTGAACGACTCGGTGATCGAGCTCGTCCCGACCCCGGACCGCGGCTACGCGCTGTCGATCCGCGGCCTGGCGCGCGAGCTGTCGAACGCGCTGGACGTGCCCTTCGGCGACCCGGCCCTGCTGGAGGTCCCGGCGGCCGAGGGCGAGGCCTGGCCGGTCCGCGTCGAGGACCCGGAAGGCTGCCCGCGGTTCGTGCTGCGCCGGGTCACCGGCCTGGACGCGACCGCGCCGACCCCGTGGTGGATGCGGCGGCGGCTGATGCTGGCCGGCATCCGGTCGATTTCGCTGGCCGTCGACGTCACGAACTACGTGATGCTCGAGCTCGGGCACCCGCTGCACGCGTTCGCCACCAAGGCCATCCAGGGCGACCTGGTGGTGCGCCGGGCGGCGCCGGGCGAGAAACTGACCACTTTGGACGATGTCGAGCGCGCGCTCGACCCGGACGACATCGTGATCGCCGACGACAGCGGGGTCATCTCGCTGGCGGGCACGATGGGTGGCGCGAGCACCGAGATCACGACGGAGAGCACCGACGTCCTGCTCGAGGCGGCGCACTGGAACCCGGCCGCGATCAGCCGCACGGCGCGTCGGCACAAGCTGTTCTCCGAGGCCGCCAAGCGGTTCGAGCGGTTCACCGACCCGCAGCTGTGCGCGGCCGCCGTCGAGCTGGCCGCGCGGCTGCTGCGCCAGTACGGCGACGCCGCCATCCAGCCCGGCCGCACCGACGAGGGCGTGGTCGAGCCGGACCCGGCGGTCGTGATGCCGATCAACCTGCCCGACAAGGTCGCGGGCGTGGACTACCAGCGCGGGGTGACCGTCCGCCGGCTCACCCAGATCGGCTGCAAGGTCTCGGTCGGCACCGGCGACGACGGCACCGGCCTGGTCACCGCCATCCCGCCGAGCTGGCGAGGCGACCTGCGCCAGCCGGCCGACCTCGTCGAAGAGGTGCTGCGGCTGGAGGGCTACGACAGCATTCCCTCGACGTTGCCCGCCGCCCCGGCCGGCCGCGGTCTGACCGACGCCCAGCGGCGCAGCCGCAACGTCGCCCGCGCCCTGGCCGAGGCCGGGTACGTCGAGGTGCGGCCGTTCCCGTTCGTCGGCGACGCGGTGTGGGACGCCTTCGGCCTGCCTGCCGACGACGTCCGCCGCAACACCGTCGTGGTACGCAACCCGCTGGAGGCCGACCGCAACCGGATGGCCACCACGCTGCTGCCCGGCCTGCTCGACACGCTGCAGCGCAACGTTTCGCGCGGAATGAAGGACGTCTCGCTGTTCCACATCGGCCAGGTGGTTCTGCCCGCGCCGAACCCGCTGAAGATGCCGGACCTCGGCGTCGACCGGCGGCCGACGGACGAGGAGCTGGCACTGCTCGAAGCGGCCGTGCCGCAGCAGCCGCTGCACGTCGCCGTGGTGCTCGCCGGTCACCGGCACCGCCCCGGCTGGTGGGGCCAAGGCGAGCAGGCGAGCTGGGCCGACGCGGTGCAGGCCGCCCGGACGGTCGCCGAGGCCGCCGGGGTCGAGCTGACCGTGCAGGCCACCGACCTGCCCCCGTGGCACCCGGGCCGCTGCGCCCAGCTGCGGGTCGGCGACTGGCCGGTCGGCCACGCCGGCGAGCTGCACCCCAAGGTGGTGGAGGCCCTCGGCCTGCCGCCGCGGACGGTCGCGATGGAGCTGGACCTGGAGGCGATCCCGCTGCCGGATTCGCGCCCGGCGCCCAGCGTGTCCGGCTACCCGCCGGTGCTGCTGGACGTCGCCCTGGTGGCGGCGGCGGACGTGCCGTCGGCGGACCTCGCCGCGGTGCTGCGCGCCGGAGCGGGCGAGCTGCTGGAGGAAATCACGCTGTTCGACGTCTACGCCGGTGAGCAGGTCGGCGAGGGCAACCGGTCGCTGGCCTACAAGCTGCGGTTCCGCGCCGCGGACCGCACCCTGACGATCGACGAGGCGACGAAGGCCCGCGACGCGGCGGTCGCCGCGGCGGGCGAGCGGTACGACGCGACTCTCCGCGCGTAGCCACCGCGCACGACGCACAAGAACACGACGTACAAGAAGAGGGGCCGGCGCACCGGCCCCTCTTCGCGTCTCAGGACCATGCCGCGAAGCAGCCGAGCGCGCGAGCCGACCCTCCGGACACCTCCGCCCGCAGCCGCACTTCACCCGATGTGCTTGAGCGCCTCCCGGCGGGACAGCCCGGACAGGCCCGGGTGCTCGTCCACGAATGACCGCACCCAGTCCGGTGCCGTCTTCGCGTACTCCCGCAGGGCCCAGCCGATTCCCTTGCGCAGGAAGAACTCCGGCTCGGCGATCGCGGGCTCGATCGCCCGGGTGAGCAGGTCGGTGTCGGTGGCCTCTTTCGCGCCGACCTGGCAGATGATCGCCGTACGCCGCCGCCAGAGGCTCCGGCCGGCCGCCCAGTCCAGCATGACCGGAGTGACCTGGGCACGGGCGGATCGCAGGATCGGCCCGATCCTGCGGATGGCCAGCTCGTCCACGTAGTCCCACCACGCCCCGCTGACGATCATCTCTTCGTACATCGGGATCGCCCCGGGGGCCTGCCACTGCCGGTATGCCCGATATCCGGAAAGATCGATGGCCGCGTAGCGCTCCTCGCGGAATTCGGCGGTCCGCCACAACTGGAGGACGGTCGCCGAATACGTCACTCGATCGGGCAATATGTGCTCGGCCAGCACCCGCTTGAGGAGCGCGCTGCGCTGGGGTTTCGCCACGCCGCGGAAGGGCATGGCCGACTTCATGTACGCCCGCATCGCCGGTGCCTTCCCCGGGTCGGCCGCCTCGGCCAACCCGGCGCGAACCGCCTTGACCAGCTCTTCGTCCGCGTTCATCCGTCCTCCCCACCTGCTCCCGAGGGCCGCAGCGTACTGCCGGCCACCGACAGTTCCGCTGCGTGATGGGCGGCTCAGGTACCGACGAAAGGCGGATGGCGGAAGTCGCGTCGGTCAGCGAGATTGTCCAGGGTTGCCGGTAGTTTCGCCGGAATCCGGCGAACTCTGTCGAACGCGGACGAAAAGGATGACTGTGAAAAGAATCGTTGCCGCCGTCGCCGCCGCGGGGCTCGCGGCCGGGCTGATGGCCGCGCCCGCCGCCTCGGCGGATCCCGGGGCGCAGTTCACCCCGGCGCCGATCGCCTGGGGTCCGTGCACGTCGGCGAGCCTCAAGGCCGCCGGCGCCGAGTGCGGTTTCCTCGAAGTGCCGATGGACTACGCGCACCCGGGCGGGGCGAAGGTCTCCGTCGCGGTCTCTCGGATCAAGCACAAGACCCCGCGGTCCCAGGGGATCATGCTGGTCAACCCGGGCGGCCCCGGCGGCTCGGGCCTCGGCCTGTCGGTGCTCGGCAAGTACGTGCCGAACCACGCCGGGGACAACTACGACTGGATCGGCTTCGACCCGCGGGGCGTCGGGTCCAGCAAGCCCGCGATCAGCTGCGACGGGAACTACTTCAGCTACAACCGGCCCGCGTACGTGCCGACCACGCCGCGGCTGGAGAAGACGTGGCTCGCCCGCTCGAAGGGCTACGCCGACGCGTGCCGCAAGAACGGCGCGATCCTCGACCACGTCAAGACGACCGATGTCGCCCAGGACATGGACAGCCTGCGCAAGGCGCTGGGCGAGAAGCAGATCAACTACTACGGCTTCTCCTACGGCACCTACCTCGGCCAGGTGTACAGCACGCTGTACCCGAAGAACGTCCGCCGGATGGTGCTCGACGGCAACGTCGACCCGCGGAAGGTCTGGTACCAGGCCAACCTCGACCAGGACGTCGCGTTCGACAAGAACATCAAGATCTACTTCGACTGGCTGGCCAAGTACGACGACGTCTACCACCTGGGCAAGACCGGTGACGCCGTCGAGAAGCTCTGGTACGCCACCCAGCGCAAGCTCGCCAAGAACCCGGCGGGCGGGGTCATCGGCGGCGACGAGTGGACCGACATCTTCCTCCAGGCCGGCTACTACGTCTTCGGCTGGGTCGACATGGCGAAGGCCTTCGACGGCTACGTGCACCAGGGTGACTGGCAGACGCTGAAGGCGCTCTACGACGACTCGAACCCGCCCGGCAACGACAACGGGTTCGCCGTCTACCTGGGTGTGCAGTGCACCGACGTGCAGTGGCCGACCGACTGGAACCGGTGGCGGATCGACAACTGGCTGACCTACTTCAAGGCCCCGTTCGAGACCTGGGGCAACGCCTGGTTCAACGCGCCGTGCGTGTACTGGCCGGCGAAGGCGGGCAAGCCGGTCGACATCGACGGCAGCAAGGTGGCCGGTGCGCTGCTGATCAGCGAGGAGCTCGACGCCGCCACGCCGTACACCGGCAGCCTCGAGGTCCGGAAGCGGTTCCCGAACTCGAGCCTGATCAGCGCGCCGGGCGGCACGACCCACGCGGGTTCGCTGTCCGGGGTGTCCTGTGTGGACGACAGGATCGCCGACTACCTGGCCACCGGCACGCTGCCGAAGCGCCGGCCGGGTAACCACTCGGACGTCCAGTGCAGCCCGGTGCCGCCGCCGGTGCCCGACGGCGCGGCGGCACAGAAGTCGGACAACACCGCGAAGGCTGCCCAGGAGAGGCAGCTGGACCGGCTGCTGCACTTCTGAGCGGAAGAAGCGGAAGTAGCTCCCCACGGTGCCCCGGTCCGGTTCGCCCGGACCGGGGCACCGTCTTGTCCGCCGGTCTCTCATCGTCGCCTCCTCGTGACGGTTCGTGGTCATCCGGGACGTTAGGGGAGGGGTCCGACAATTTCGGAGCGAAGTCGCCCGTGAGCAGGGCGTGGCCGGAAATTGTCGGGGGTGCGCGCTAGCTTCACGGCATGTCGATCACCGAAGAGCGCCGGACCGAGATCCGGGCAAACGGAATCACCTACCAGATCGTGGTCGCGACCAGGACGGACGTCGACCGCGCCGAACCCACCCCCAGGGTGATGATCACCCTGGAAGCCGGTGGACCCGGCGGCGAACCGGTCGCCGAGGGCAGCCTGGACCTGGACGCCGAGTTGGCGGACGCGGTGGCCGACCTCGTGGCGGACGGATTGCTGTCCGCGACCGGCACGGGCCGGGCGCCGCGGCGAAGATCCGCGGGGCGTCCCGCCCAGCAGGGCCGCCCGTGGAACGAGGAGATGGACGCGGAGCTGGAGAGCCGGTGGATCGCGGGGGAGAGCGTCGCGGAGATCGCGGCGCACTTCGAGCGCACCCCCGGCGGCATCCGTGCCCGGCTGCCCCGCGTGGGCTGCGACCCGGAGAACCCGGGCTGCTACCTCCCCGTCCCGCCGAGCAGGCGCACGGACCTGGACGAGGGCGAGCCGAGCTGAGCCGGCGGTGGGCCGGTCCACAGTGGACCGGCCCACCACCGGCCGTCGTCCCTTTTCTCCTTCCTGAACGGAGTTGTTCCGATGAGCTTCGATCTCGTCGTGTGGCATGCGTCCACGGTCGCGACCGTGGAAGAAGCCGACCGCACGTACGAGCAACTTGTGACCCGCGCACCAGATGCGGTCGCGGCGGATCCGCGGGCTGTTGCGTTCCACCGTGAGCTGACCGCGCGCTATCCACCTTGTCCTCCCTGCCCATGGAGCAGCACGCAAACAGTCCATGGTGCTGTGATCCGGCCGTCGTTGGCGAGGGCGTGCTCACACACCGCCGGTCAGTCCCGCGCGCCGGAACCCGCTGCTGCTGCGGCGCGGGCCGCGAGCGCCTTCAGGTGTTCGACCAGTTCCCGCGGTTCCTCGGCCGTGAACGCGCAGCCGAGCCCCAGCAGCCGGAACGCGAGCCAGTCCAGCGTGTCCGGGTGACTGCGCCACCGGCAGCGGCCGTCGTCCAGGTCGGTCAGCTCGCCGGCGGTCACGCCGAGGCGGGGCGCGATCTGCGCCGCCGGTTCCGCCAGCACGGCCACCGCCCGGAACGTCGGCGCGAGGTCGTGGAGCCGGTCGACGACGTAGGCCGCCAGATCGGTGGCAGGCGGCTGCCGTGGGGCGACGCGGCCGCCGGTCGCCTGGGCGTCGCGGACCCGGTCGGCCCGGAAGATCCGCCAGTCCGCCCGGTCGAGGTCGTAGGCGACCAGGTACCAGCGGCGGCCGGCGGCCACCAGCCGGAGCGGCTCGGCCCGGCGCCGGGTCTCGGTCCCGTCGTTCGCGCGGTAGTGGAACCGGGCCGTCTCGTGGTTGGTGATCGCGCCGGCGAACACCGTCAGCTGCGCCGGGTCGACGACGGGTCCGCCGGCCGGCGCGGCGACGGTCGCCGTGCCGATCGTGGCCACCCGGCGGCGCAGGCGGGCGGGCAGGACCTGCTCGAGCTTCGCCAGCGCCCGCACGGACGCCTCCTCGATGCCGTCGACGGTCTGCCCCGCCGCGGTCCGCAGGCCCACCGCGATCGCGACGGCTTCTTCGTCGTCGAGCACGAGCGGTGGCATCGCGGTGCCGGCGACCAGCCGGTATCCGCCCGTGACGCCGCGGCTGGCCTCGACGGGGTAGCCCAGGTCGCGCAGCCGCTCGACGTCGCGGCGGATCGTGCGCGGGCTGACCCCGAGCCGGTCGGCCAGCTCGCTGCCCGGCCACTCCCGGGGCGTCTGGAGCAGCGAAAGCAGGCCGAGCAGCCGCGCCGGGGTGTCCGTCATCCACCCAGCATCCCAAGGTGGCCGGGACCACTTCCCGGTAAACCTGTTTGTTTAGCCTTGCAAGGGCGTGCATAATCATGCGTATGACGGTGAACATCGCGGTGGCCGGAGCCAGCGGGTACGCGGGTGGTGAGCTGCTGCGCCTGCTCCTGACGCATCCCGAGGTCGAGATCGGTGCGCTCACGGCCGCCAGCAGCGCGGGCACGAAGCTGGGCGTCCACCAGCCCCACCTGGTCCCCCTCGCCGACCGTGTCCTCGCCGAGACGACCCCGGAGACGCTGGCCGGCCACGACGTCGTGTTCCTGGCGCTGCCGCACGGGCACTCCGCCGGGATCGCGGCGCAGCTCGGCCCGGACGTCCTGGTCGTCGACCTCGGCGCCGACCACCGCCTGGCCGACGCGGGTGACTGGCAGCGCTGGTACGGCGGTGACCACGCCGGCCAGTGGCCGTACGGCCTGCCGGAACTGCCCGGCGCCCGCGAGAAGCTCGCCGGCACCAAGCGCGTCGCCGTGCCCGGCTGCTTCCCGACCGGCGGGTCGCTGGCGCTGGCGCCCGCGTTGGCCGCCGGGCTCGTCGAGCCCGACGTGACGGTCGTGGCGGTCACCGGCACCTCCGGTGCCGGCAAGAGCCTCAAGCCGAACCTGCTCGGCTCCGAGGTGATGGGCTCGGCCAGCGCGTACGGCGTCGGCGGCGCGCACCGCCACACCCCGGAGTTCGCCCAGAACCTCTCGGCCGTCGCGGGGGAGAAGGTCACCGTGTCCTTCACCCCGGTGCTCGCGCCGATGCCCCGTGGCATCCTCACCACGGCGAGCGCCCCGCTCAAGGCCGGCGTCGACGAGGCGTCCGCCCGCGCCGCCTACGAAAAGGCCTACGACGCCGAGCCGTTCGTCCAGCTGCTGCCCGCGGGCGCCTGGCCGGCCACCGCGTCGACGCTCGGCTCGAACAACGTCCAGCTGCAGGTCGCGGTCGACACCGACGCGCGGCGCCTGGTCGTCGTCGCCGCGATCGACAACCTCACCAAGGGCACCGCCGGCGGTGCCGTCCAGTCGATGAACCTGGCCCTCGGCTTCCCCGAGACGACCGGCCTTTCCACCGTAGGAGTCGCACCGTGACCGTCACCGGCCCCCAGGGCTTCCGCGCCGCCGGCGTCGCCGCCGGGATCAAGGCCTCCGGCGCGCTGGACCTCACCCTGGTCGTCAACGACGGCCCGCTCGACGTCGCGGCGGGCGTCTTCACCCGCAACGTGATCAAGGCCGCGCCGGTGCTGTGGTCGCAGGAGGTGCTCAAGCAGCAGCGGCTGAAGGCCGTCGTCCTCAACTCGGGCGGTGCCAACGCGGCCACCGGCCCCGGCGGCTTCCAGGACACCCACGCCACGGCCGAAAAGGTCGCCGAAGTCCTGGAAGCGGGTGCGATCGAGGTCGCCGTCTGCTCCACCGGACTGATCGGCGAGCGGCTGCCGATGGAAGCCGTGCTGGCCGGCGTGGACACCGCGGTCAAGGCCCTCGACACGAGTGCCGAAGCGAGCTTGAACGCCGCCAAGGGCGTGATGACCACCGACAGCAAGCCGAAGCAGGCCTTCGCGAAGCACGACAGCGGCTGGAGCGTCGGCGGCTTCGCCAAGGGCGCGGGCATGCTCGCGCCGAACCTCGCCACCATGCTGTCGGTGCTGACCACCGACGCCGTCGTGGACAAGGCCACCCTCGACCGTGCCCTGCGCGCGGCGACCCACGTCACCTTCGACCGGCTCGACGTCGACGGCGGCACCTCCACCAACGACACCGTCCTGGTCCTGGCGTCCGGCGCGAGCGGCGTCGAGCCCACCGAGGCGGAGCTCACCGGGCTCCTCACCGCGGTGAGCCACGACCTGGTGCTCCAGCTGCGCGCGGACTCCGAGGGCGCCACCAAGGACGTCGACGTCACGGTGCAGGGGGCGGAATCCGAAGCCGACGCCATCGCCGTGGCCCGCACGATCGCCGAGGACAACCTGGTCAAGACGGCGTTGTTCGGGTCGGACCCGAACTGGGGCCGGATCGCCATGGCGCTCGGCCGGGTCCCGGCCCGCATCGACCCGGAGACCGTGTCGATCGCGATCAACGGCGTCACCCTGTTCGCGCAGGGGATGCCAGCCGCCGACCGGTCCGAGGCGGACCTCACCGGCCGGGCCATCGAGATCGTCGTCGACCTCGGCGTCGGCGCGAGCGCGGCGACCGTCTACACCACCGACCTTTCGCATGGTTACGTGGAAGAGAACAGCGCGTACTCCTCATGAACCAGGAGGCTCTGATTTCCGCGGACGAAAGACTCGCGACGGCGGCCGAGAAGGCCGGTGTGCTCATCGAAGCGCTGCCCTGGCTGCAGCGGTTCCACGGTGCCACCGTGGTGGTGAAGTACGGCGGCAACGCCATGATCGACGACCAGCTGAAGGCGGCCTTCGCCGAGGACATGGTGTTCCTGCGGCTGGCCGGCCTGCGGCCGGTGGTCGTGCACGGGGGTGGTCCGCAGATCACCGCGATGCTCAAGCGCCTCGGCGTCGAGGGCGAGTTCAAGGGCGGCCTGCGGGTCACCACGCCGGAGACGATGGACATCGTCCGGATGGTGCTCACCGGCCAGGTCAGCCGCGAGCTCGTCGGGCTGATCAACGCCCACGGGCCGTACGCGGTCGGCATCTCCGGCGAGGACGCCCGGCTGTTCACCGCCGAGCGCAAACAGGCCACTGTGGACGGTGAGCAGGTGGACATCGGCCTCGTCGGCGAGGTCGCCGAGGTCAACCCGGACGCGGTGCTCGACATCGTCAACGCCGGGCGCATCCCGGTCGTGTCCACGGTCGCCCCGGACGTCGACGGCGTCGTGCACAACGTCAACGCCGACACGGCCGCGGGTGCGCTCGCGGCCGCCCTCGGGGCCGAAAAGCTCGTCGTGCTCACCGACGTCGAAGGCCTCTACGCGAACTGGCCCGACCGGTCGTCGCTGATCGACCGCGTCCGCGTCGACCGGCTCGAAACCATGCTGCCCACCCTGGCCAGCGGCATGATCCCGAAGATGGAGGCGTGCGTGCGCGCCATCCGCGGCGGCGTGCGCCGGGCACACGTGATCGACGGCCGCCTCGCCCATTCCGTGCTGCTGGAGGTCTTCACCTCCCGCGGCATCGGCACCATGGTCTTCCCCGAAACGGAGCTCCCGTGACCGACCTCAAGTCCAATGTGGACGGCCAGGCGCACTGGCAGTCCGCCCTGATGGACAACTACGGCACGCCCAAGCTGACGCTCGTCCGCGGCGAGGGCGCGAAGGTGTGGGACGCCGACGGCCAGGGGTACGTCGACCTGGTCGGCGGTATCGCCGTCAACGCGCTCGGCCACGCCCACCCGGCGGTCGTCGAAGCCGTCACCGCGCAGATCAAGCAGCTCGGCCACACCTCGAACCTGTACATCAACCCGGTGACCGTCGAGCTCGCCGAAGCGCTGCTCGACGTCGCCGGCCTCACCGGCCACGGCAAGGTGCTGTTCGTCAACTCCGGCGCCGAGGCCAACGAAGCCGCGCTGAAGATCAGCCGCCTGACCGGGCGCACCAAGGTGGTCGCCGCCGAAGGGGCGTTCCACGGCCGGACCATGGGCGCGCTGACGCTCACCGGCCAGCCCGGCAAGCGCGACCCCTTCAAACCGCTGGTGCCCGGGGTGGAGCACGTGCCGTTCGGGGACGTCGAAGCGCTCAAGGCCGCTGTCGACACCGACACCGCGGCCGTGTTCCTGGAGCCGGTGCTCGGGGAGGCCGGCGTGATCCCGGCGCCGGACGGCTACCTGCAGGCCGCTCGCGAGATCACCAAGGCCACCGGCACGCTGCTGGTGCTCGACGAGGTGCAGACCGGCATCGGGAGGCTCGGCACCTGGTTCGGCTACCAGCAGGCCGGCATCGTGCCGGACGTGATCACCCTGGCCAAGGGCCTCGGCGGCGGGCTGCCGCTGGGTGCGGTGATCGGCGTCGGCGCGGCGGGCGACCTGCTCGAGCCCGGCCACCACGGGACCACCTTCGGCGGCAACCCGGTGTGCTGCGCGGCCGGGCTGGCCGTGCTGAAGACCATCGCCGCGGACAACCTCCTGGACCACGTCTCCGCACTGGGCAAGGACATCGCGGCGGGGGTCGAGTCGCTGGGGCACCCGCTCGTCGCCGGGGTGCGCGGCGCGGGGCTGCTGCTCGGCATCGCCCTCAAGCAGCCCGTCTCGGCCGCGGTCGCCAAGGCCGCCCAGGACGCCGGCTACCTCGTCAACCCGATCGCCCCGGACACGATCCGGCTCGCGCCGCCGCTCGTGCTCGACGGCGGGCAGGCCGAAGGCTTCCTCGCCGCCCTCCCGAACGCGCTCGACTCCACCACGAAGGACTCCGACTGATGCTCCGCCACTTCCTCCGCGACGACGACGTCAGTCCCGCCGAACAGAAGGCCATCCTCGACATCGCCGACGCGCTCAAGGCCGACCCGCTGGGCACCAGGACCCTGGCCGGCAAGTCGATCACGGCGATCTTCGAGAAGAACTCGACCCGCACCCGGTTCTCGTTCGAGGTCGGCATCAGCCAGCTCGGCGGGCACCCGGTGATCGTCGACGGCCGGTCCATGCAGCTCGGCCGCGAAGAGACCATCGAAGACACTTCGCGGGTCCTGTCGCGTTACGTCGACGGGATCGTGTGGCGCACCTTCGCGCAGAAGCGCATCGAAGCGATGGCCTCGGCCGCGTCGATCCCGGTGGTCAACGCGCTCACCGACGAGTTCCACCCGTGCCAGGTGCTCACCGACCTGATGACGATCCGCGAGCGCAAGGGGAAGCTCGAGGGACTCACCCTCGTCTACCTCGGTGACGGCGCCAACAACATGGCGCACTCGCTCCTGCTCGGCGGGGTCACGGCCGGCATGCACATCCGGGTCGTCTCGCCGGTCGGCTTCCAGCCCGACCAGGGCGTGATGCTGGACGCGAAGAAGCGGGCGAACGAGACCGGCGGCACCGCCACCGTCTTCACCGACCCGTACGCGGCCGTCGACGGCGCGGACGTGCTGGTCACCGACACGTGGACGTCGATGGGGCAGGAGAACGACGGGCTCGACCGGGTCGGCCCGTTCCGCGCGCTCCAGGTCAACACCGAGCTGCTGAAGAAGGCCGCGGACGAGGCGATCGTGCTGCACTGCCTGCCGGCGCACCGCGGCTGGGAGATCACCGACGAGGTCATCGACGGGCCGGCCAGCGCGGTGTGGGACGAGGCCGAGAACCGGCTGCACGCCCAGAAGGCGTTGCTGGTCTGGCTGTTCGAAGAGAGCCGGCGATGACCAGCAGCCGGGTGGGGCGGCAGGCGCGGATCACCGAGCTGGTGTCCACCATGACGATCCGCAGCCAGACCGAGCTGGCCAAGCTGCTGGCCGCCGAGGGCATCGAGGTCACGCAGGCGACGTTGTCGCGCGACCTCGACGAGCTGGGCGCGGTCAAGCTGCGGGGGCCGGACTCGGGGGCGCCGGTCTACGTCATCCCCGAGGACGGCAGCCCGGTCCGCGGGGTGCAGGGCGGCACGTCACGGCTCTCGCGGCTGCTGGCGGAGCTGATGGTCTCGGCGGACTCGTCGGGCAACCTGATGGTGCTGCGGACCCCGCCCGGCGCGGCGCAGTTCCTGGCCAGCGCGATCGACCGGGCCGCCCTCGAAGAGGTCGTCGGCTCGATCGCGGGCGACGACACGGTCGCCGTGATCGCGCGGGAGCCCCTGACCGGCAAGGGCCTGGCCGAGCGGTTCGCCGCGCTCGCCGACCGTTCGGCGAACGAACCAGGAGACGAAGGAACGGCTTGACCGGGTACCTTCGCCCGAACCGACGAACACAGACCCAACGAACGCATCGAGGAGAAGCGAGAACAGTGAGCGGGAACGAGCAGCCGGTGCAGCTGTGGGGCGGCCGGTTCGCCAGCGGTCCGGCGGAGGCCATGGCCGCGTTGAGCGCGTCGACGCACTTCGACTGGCGTTTGGCGCCCTACGACATCGCCGGGTCCCGCGCGCACGCGCGAGTGCTGTGCAAGGCAGGCCTGCTCACCGAAGACGAGCTGACCGGCATGCTGGCCGCGCTGGACACGCTCGCCCAGGACGTCGCTTCGGGGGAGTTCACCCCCACGATCGCCGACGAGGACGTGCACACGGCCCTCGAACGCGGCCTGCTCGAGCGTGCGGGTACTGACCTCGGCGGCAAGCTGCGGGCCGGCCGGTCGCGCAACGACCAGGTGGCCACGCTCTTCCGGATGTGGCTGCGCGACGCGTCCCGCCGGGTCGTCGCCGGCACGCTCGAGGTCATCGACGCGCTGGTGTCGCAGGCGAAGCGGCACCCGGAGGCGATCCTCCCCGGCCGCACGCACCTGCAGCACGCCCAGCCGGTGCTGCTCGCGCACCACCTGATGGCACACGGCCAGGCCCTGCTGCGCGACGTCTCGCGGCTGCAGGACTGGGACGCCCGTACGGCGGAGTCGCCGTACGGTTCCGGCGCCCTCGCCGGCTCGTCCCTGGGGCTCGACCCCGAGGCCGTCGCGGAGGAACTGGGCTTTGCGACCAGCGTCGAGAACTCCATCGATGGCACCGCTTCGCGCGACTTCGTCGCCGAGTTCGCGTTCGCCGTCGCGATGCTCGCGGTGAACCTGTCCCGGATTGCCGAAGAGGTGATCATCTGGAACACCGCCGAGTTCGGCTACGTGACGCTGGACGACGCCTGGGCCACCGGCAGCTCGATCATGCCGCAGAAGAAGAACCCGGACGTCGCGGAGCTGACCCGCGGCAAGGCGGGCCGGCTGATCGGCAACCTCACCGGCCTGCTGGCCACCCTGAAGGCGCAGCCGCTGGCCTACAACCGCGACCTGCAGGAGGACAAGGAGCCGGTGTTCGACTCGGTCGAGCAGCTCGAGCTCCTGTTCCCGGCGATCGCGGGGATGCTCGAAACGCTCACCTTCCACACCGACCGGCTCGCCGAGCTGGCCCCGGCCGGCTTCACCCTGGCCACGGACATCGCCGAGTGGCTGGTGCGCCAAGGCGTCCCGTTCCGCGTCGCGCACGAGGCGGCGGGGGAGAGCGTCCGCGTCGCCGAGTCCCGTGGCGTCGGCCTGGACGAGCTGACCGACGAGGAGTTCGAGAAGATCAACCCGGCGCTCACCCCGGCCGTCCGCGGTGTTCTCACCGTCGAAGGCTCGGTGAAGTCGCGCAACGCCCGGGGTGGCACGGCACCGGAACGCGTGGCCGAACAGCGCGCGCGGCTGGAAGAGCGGGTCACCGCGGCCCGTCAGTGGCTCAACTGAGGCGAGATTTGCGGAGCTTGGCCCGGACGGCCCGCGTGGCCACCGGGCCGAGCCCGTCGAGGACGTCGACCAGCACGGCCAGCTGCTCCAGCGCGGCGACGGCCTGCTCGGCGCCCTCCGGATCGACCGTGTCGAACAGCGTCAGCCCGAGGAACCCGGTGGACACGGCGTGGGCCAGTCCGTCGGGGTCCGCGAGCTCGGCCAGCGGCGAGCCCTCGAGCACGCGCTCGAGGGCCGTCCGGACTTCGGTGATCCACTTGTCCAGGCCCTCGCGGGTCGCTTCGGCGAGCCGTGCGCTGCCCTGCGCCCCGGCCAGCGTCTGGGCCAGGAGGGCCAGGTTGCCTTCCGCGCGTTCCGCGGTCCGGATTTCCCGGCCGAGCGCCAGCAGATCGCCGACCGTGGCCACGGCGGCGAAGCGGTCGCGGTAGAGGGCGACACGGGCTTCCGTCGCGAGGATGCACGCCTGGGCGACGAGCTCTTCGACGCTGCCGAAGTGGTAGAAGACCAGCGCCTGGTTCGCGCCCGCGGCAGTGGCGACCGACCGTGCCGAGACGGCGGTGATGCCCTGCTGCCGGACGACTTCCAGCACGCCGTCCACGAGCCGCTGCTTCGTGTCCTGCGAACTGGAGTTCCGGCCGGTGCCCATCAGTCCATGACCTTCTCACGAAGCGGCTTGACCGCCCCGCTCACCCCGCCGCCGACGTCGACGTATCGGGCGCTGAAGCTGCCCTCGTAACCGAACACCGGCCCGAAGCGGGGATGGACCACCGCGACCTCGATCCGGAACTGCCCGCTGTCGTCGTCGAACCATTCGTCGACGGTGGCGGTTCCGGTGACGCCCCGCGGCAGGCGCGTTCGCAGCGGGCCCTCCCGGAACCGGAACTCGCCGGAGCGGATCCGGAACCCGCCGTCCGGCCGGACCGACACCGCGAGGTCCACCGCCAGGTGCTGGTGCGTCCCCAGGTAGTCGACGAGCCCGCGCCCGGCGCTGAACACCATCTGGGCGTCGAAGCGCCGGCGCCGTCGCGGGAACTCGAAGGTCCGCACGAAGGACACCGTTTCGCGGCCGTGCCCGTCCACGTACGGATAGTTCTCGATGGTGAACGGCACGTTCCGCCCGCGCTCGGGGAACAGGATGTGCCGCGCCGACCCGAGCCACAGGAACGGCAGGGTGAAGCCGGGGCCGCGCCAGATCCGGTCCATCGCGCCGTGGCCGATCATCCCGCGCCCGTCCGACAGAGCGAGCCGTTCCCGCACCCGGGGGTGCAGTCTCGCGAAATCCGGACCGAGCGTGCGTTCGAAGACGCCGGTCACGACGACGCTCCGGCGGTGACCTGGTCGCGGGGCCGCGTCCGGCCACAGCGGCCGGCCGACGGCGAGGTCAGGGGCTGGTCCTCCGGCGAGACCCCGGTCTCCAGCCAGAGCCGGAGCCGGTCGAACGACCAGGCCGTCATCCAGCCGAACACCGGCCGGAACACCCGGTCGGCCCAGCGCCCGAAGCGTCCCCAGCGGGTGCCGTAGTCGAACCCCGTGACGAAGCGGACGCCGCCCGGGACCGGCGTGTAGCGCCAGAACCCGGCTCCCGTGCTGATCAGCGAAAGCGGGTCGGCGGAAGCGAACCGCAGCACCGAGGTGCGCGAACCGTCCGGCCAGTCCCGGGTGGCCGCGCTCACCCCGACGCCGGCGACGGTGATCCCGAGGAACCGCGAGGCGTAGCGGAAGTGGCCCTCGGGCTCTTCGAGCGGGCTGATTTCGGTGAAGCGGAGATCCCAGCGCCGGTGCAGGGCGGGGTCCTGCGTGTGCTGCCACAGGGTGTCCAGGTCCGTGCGGATCACGGTCTCGACGTAGAGCGCTTTCGGTCGCATCTCTCGGCTCCCCTCAGAGTTTGAGCGACTGCTCAAACAGACTGTAGGGAAGTTTGAGCGATCGCTCAAGGGCTAAGGTGGTCGCGCCAGGCAACCGAGGAGAGGAACCCCGTTTGAGCGGCGACGCAGGCCGGTTGTTCACCCGTGACGAACTGGCGCTGGACCCGGTCGACCTGGCCCACCTGCTGCTCGGCTCGGTCCTGGAGGCCGACGGTCCCGACGGCACCGTCGGCGTCCGGCTGGTCGAGGTCGAGGCCTATCGCGGCGAGGACGATCCGGCGTCGCACTGCTACCGCGGCCGGACCCCACGCAACGCCGTCATGTGGGGCCCGGCGGGGCACCTGTACGTGTACTTCGTCTACGGGATGCACTTCTGCGCGAACATCGTCGGCTCCCACGACGGCGTGGCCGGCGCGGTGCTGCTGCGGGCGGGCGAGGTCGTCACCGGTCTCGACGTCGTCCGCAGGCGGCGGCCGAACGCGCGGGGGACCGGCGAACTCGCCAAGGGCCCGGCCATCCTCACCTCGGTGCTGCGCATCGACCGCGAGCAGAACGGCGCCGACCTGACCGACCCGGCTTCCCCGGTCCGCTTGCACGTGGGCGAACGCGTGCCGGCGGAGCACATCCGGACGGGCCCGCGCGTCGGCGTCGCGATGGCGATGGACACGCCGTGGCGGTTCTGGGTCGACGGCTCGCCGGCCGTGTCCACCTACCGCCGCGGCGGGAAGCGCCGGGTCCGACCCGCCATCTAGTCGGTTGACCTGGTGCGGGAGGATCTACAGGCGTGAGCGAACACATCCTCGACGAGCTGTCCTGGCGCGGCCTGATCGCGCAGTCCACCGACATCGACGCCCTCCGGCGCGAGCTCGACCAGGGGCCCGTCACGCTCTATTGCGGTTTCGACCCGACCGCCCCCAGCCTGCACGCCGGCAACCTGGTCCCGCTGCTCATGCTCAAGCGCTTCCAGCGGGCCGGGCACCGGCCGATCGTGCTGGCCGGCAGCGCGACCGCGATGATCGGCGACCCGCGCGACACCGGTGAGCGCTCGCTGAACAAGGCCGACGTCATCGACGAGTGGGCGGTACGCATCCGCGGCCAGCTCGAGAAGTTCGTCGACTTCGACGGCTCGCCCACCGGGGCGATCGTCGAGAACAACCTCAACTGGACCGGCGAGCAGAACGTCCTGGAGTTCCTGCGCGACGTCGGGAAGCACTTCTCGGTCAACGTCATGCTCAACCGCGACACGGTCCGGCGCCGGCTCGAGGGCGACGGCATGTCCTACGCCGAGTTCAGCTACCTGCTCCTGCAGTCGCAGGACTACCGGCGGCTGTACCGCGAGTACGGCTGCACGCTGCAGGTCGGCGGGTCCGACCAGTGGGTCAACCTCGTCGGCGGGGTGGACCTGATCCGCCGGACCGAGGGCGCGAGCGTGCACGCGGTGACCGCGCCGCTGGTGACCGACTCCGAGGGGCGCAAGTTCGGCAAGTCGACGGGCGGCGGGAGCGTCTGGCTCGACCCGGAGATGACGTCGCCGTACGCCTGGTACCAGTACTTCGTCAATGTGGGTGACGCCGACGTCGTCCGGTACCTGCGGATGTTCACGTTCCTCGGCCAGGAGGAGATCGCCGCGCTGGCCGACGACACCGAACAGCGCCCCCACCTGCGTGCGGCCCAGCGCCGGCTGGCGGAGGAGTTCACCACCCTCGTGCACGGGGAGGAGCAGACCCGGCAGGTGATCGCGGCCAGCCGGGCCCTGTTCGGTGGCGGAGAGCTCCGCGACCTGGACGAACGCACTCTCGACGCGGCGATGGCCGAGGTGCCGAACGGCAAGGTCGACCCGTCGGGCGCGCCGACGATCGTCGACCTGCTGCTCGCCGGGGGGCTGGTGGACAGCAAGGCCGCCGCCCGCCGCGCGGTCAAGGAGGGCGGCGCGTACGTCAACAACGTGAAGGTCGCGGACGAGGAGTGGACGCCGTCGGCGGGCGACGCCCTGCACGGCAAGTGGCTCGTGGTCCGCAAGGGCAAGCGGAACGTCGCCGGCGTCGCGCTCGGCGGCTGACCGGCCCCGAGGCCCGAAACAGGGCCTTGACCTGCGGGAACGCGGTTAAGGTACCCCCCTGTTTCGGGCCCTTCCGAGGGGTGTAAAGTTCTCCAAGTCGCCAGGGAAACCGGGTGGCCGCCGGGACACGAACCAAGCTCTCGCGGACAGCGATTGAGTGGGTGTCCCACCAAAAACTGCTAGGAATAACCCGCTTCGGGTGACGCTGGGCCTTGGGTCTGGGGTTGGTCGTGGTGTGTTGCTTGAGAACTCAACAGTGTGCTAGTGAACTAAGCCAGTAGAGCTTATGTTTTGAAACCTCGTATGAGGTTCCTTTGAGAGCATTAATTTGCCTCGATTAAACTGTTCATTGTTGGAGAGTTTGATCCTGGCTCAGGACGAACGCTGGCGGCGTGCTTAACACATGCAAGTCGAACGCTGATCCGCTTTCGGGTGGTGATGAGTGGCGAACGGGTGAGTAACACGTGGGTAATCTGCCCTGCACTCTGGGATAAGCCTTGGAAACGGGGTCTAATACCGGATATCACAACTTCTCGCATGGGGGGTTGTTGAAAGTTCTGGCGGTGCAGGATGAACCCGCGGCCTATCAGCTTGTTGGTGGGGTAGTGGCCTACCAAGGCGACGACGGGTAGCCGGCCTGAGAGGGTGACCGGCCACACTGGGACTGAGACACGACCCAGACTCCTACGGGAGGCAGCAGTGGGGAATATTGCACAATGGGCGAAAGCCTGATGCAGCGACGCCGCGTGAGGGATGACGGCCTTCGGGTTGTAAACCTCTTTCGCCAGGGACGAAGCGCAAGTGACGGTACCTGGATAAGAAGCACCGGCTAACTACGTGCCAGCAGCCGCGGTAATACGTAGGGTGCGAGCGTTGTCCGGATTTATTGGGCGTAAAGAGCTCGTAGGCGGTTTGTCGCGTCGGCCGTGAAATCTCCACGCTTAACGTGGAGCGTGCGGTCGATACGGGCAGACTTGAGTTCGGTAGGGGAGACTGGAATTCCTGGTGTAGCGGTGAAATGCGCAGATATCAGGAGGAACACCGGTGGCGAAGGCGGGTCTCTGGGCCGATACTGACGCTGAGGAGCGAAAGCGTGGGGAGCGAACAGGATTAGATACCCTGGTAGTCCACGCTGTAAACGGTGGGTGCTAGGTGTGGGCGACATCCACGTTGTCCGTGCCGTAGCTAACGCATTAAGCACCCCGCCTGGGGAGTACGGCCGCAAGGCTAAAACTCAAAGGAATTGACGGGGGCCCGCACAAGCGGCGGAGCATGTGGATTAATTCGATGCAACGCGAAGAACCTTACCTGGGCTTGACATGCGCCAGACATCCTCAGAGATGGGGCTTCCCTTGTGGTTGGTGTACAGGTGGTGCATGGCTGTCGTCAGCTCGTGTCGTGAGATGTTGGGTTAAGTCCCGCAACGAGCGCAACCCTTATCCTACGTTGCCAGCGCGTTATGGCGGGGACTCGTGGGAGACTGCCGGGGTCAACTCGGAGGAAGGTGGGGATGACGTCAAGTCATCATGCCCCTTATGTCCAGGGCTTCACACATGCTACAATGGCTGGTACAGAGGGCTGCGATACCGCGAGGTGGAGCGAATCCCTTAAAGCCGGTCTCAGTTCGGATCGCAGTCTGCAACTCGACTGCGTGAAGTCGGAGTCGCTAGTAATCGCAGATCAGCAACGCTGCGGTGAATACGTTCCCGGGCCTTGTACACACCGCCCGTCACGTCATGAAAGTCGGTAACACCCGAAGCCCATGGCCCAACCTCGTAAGGGGAGGGAGTGGTCGAAGGTGGGACTGGCGATTGGGACGAAGTCGTAACAAGGTAGCCGTACCGGAAGGTGCGGCTGGATCACCTCCTTTCTAAGGAGCACAACACATCCATCAGGCCGGGATACCCGGATCAACCTGGTGGGGTGGCTGGGACTCAAGTGCCGAATGTGTGCTTGTTCCGGTTGCTCAAGGAATCGTGGAACTACTGGTTATGGCTCACCGCGGTTGTGATACCGCCGGCTAGTACTGCGGAGCTTGCTTCGCGTGGAACCCCGGTCGTGGAGCTGGGTGGTGGGTTGTTCGCTGTGCACACTGTTGGGTCCTGAGGCAACACGCCTCAGGGCTTACACAGCCCTGAAACGTAGTTTGTTTCTGGTGTGGTGTTTGAGAACTGTAGAGTGGATGCGAGCATCTTTGTGGTCAAGTTGTTAAGGGCACATGGTGGATGTCTTGGCTTCAGGAGCCGATGAAGGACGTAGGAGGCTGCGATAAGCCTCGGGGAGCTGTCAACCGAGCTGTGATCCGAGGATTTCCGAATGGGGAAACCCAGCACCAGTGATGTGGTGTTACCCGCACCTGAATATATAGGGTGTGTGGAGGGAACGCGGGGAAGTGAAACATCTCAGTACCCGCAGGAAGAGAAAACAACCGTGATTCCGTGAGTAGTGGCGAGCGAAAGCGGAAGAGGCTAAACCGATTGCATGTGATACCTGTCAGGGGTTGTGTGGTCGGTGTTGTGGGACCCGCCTTGAGGAGACTGACATCTCTTCGGGTTGTTGTGCTGGTTAGTGGAACCGCTTGGGATGGCGGGCCGGAGTGGGTGAGAGCCCCGTACGCGAAAACCAGTTTCAAGGACCTTGGTGGTGTTCCCGAGTAGCAGCGAGCTCGTGGAATTTGCTGTGAATCTGCCGGGACCACCCGGTAAGCCTAAATACTTCCTGAAGACCGATAGCGGACTAGTACCGTGAGGGAAAGATGAAAAGTACCCCGGGAGGGGAGTGAAAGAGTACCTGAAACCGTGTGCCTACAAGCCGTCAGAGCCTGCTTTGTTGGGTGATGGCGTGCCTTTTGAAGAATGAGCCTGCGAGTTAGTGCTGCGTGGCGAGGTTAACCCGTGTGGGGTAGCCGTAGCGAAAGCGAGTCTGAATAGGGCGTCTGTAGTCGCGTGGTCTAGACCCGAAGCGGAGTGATCTACCCATGGCCAGGGTGAAGCGACGGTAAGACGTCGTGGAGGCCCGAACCCACTTAGGTTGAAAACTGAGGGGATGAGCTGTGGGTAGGGGTGAAAGGCCAATCAAACTCCGTGATAGCTGGTTCTCCCCGAAATGCATTTAGGTGCAGCGTCGTATGTTTCTCCACGGGGGTAGAGCTACTGGATGGTCTAGGGGCCTTACCGGGTTACCGAAATCAACCAAACTCCGAATACCGTGGTGTTAGAGTACGGCAGTGAGACGGCGGGGGATAAGCTTCGTCGTCGAGAGGGAAACAGCCCAGAACACCAGCTAAGGCCCCTAAGTGTGTGCTCAGTGGGAAAGGATGTGGGATTGCCCAGACAACCAGGAGGTTGGCTTAGAAGCAGCCACCCTTGAAAGAGTGCGTAATAGCTCACTGGTCAAGTGGTCCTGCGCCGACAATGTAGCGGGGCTTAAGCACACCGCCGAAGCTGTGTCATTCATGCAATACATCGGCTTGGACTCTTGAAGTCCTTGTCTAGTGGTGTGGATGGGTAGGGGAGCGTCCTGCATCCGGGGAAGCGGCGGCGGAAGCCAGTCGTGGAGGGTGTGGGAGTGAGAATGCAGGCATGAGTAGCGAATGCAGAGTGAGAAACTCTGCCGCCGGATGACCAAGGGTTCCTGGGCCAGGCTAATCCGCCCAGGGTAAGTCGGGACCTAAGGCGAGGCCGACAGGCGTAGTCGATGGACAACGGGTTGATATTCCCGTACCCGAGCATGTGCGCCCATGACGAGGCGTTTGATACTAACCACCCAAAGCCATGAGCTGAAGTCTTCGGATGGAGGTTTGTGTGTGGAGCGTGGGATCTGATTTCGTAGTAGTCAAGCGATGGGGTGACGCAGGAAGGTAGCTCCGCCAGGCGATGGTTGTCCTGGTGTAAGCGTGTAGGCCGGAACATAGGCAAATCCGTGTTTCATGAGGCTGAGACGTGATGCGTAGCCGTTTGAGGTGAAGTAGAGTGATCCTATGCTGCCGAGAAAAGCCTCTAGTGAGTGCATGCACGGCCCGTACCCCAAACCAACACAGGTGGTCAGGTAGAGAATACCAAGGCGATCGGGTGAACTGTGGTTAAGGAACTCGGCAAAATGCCCCCGTAACTTCGGGAGAAGGGGGGCCAAACATCCTGAAGTCCTTTACGGGCTAGGGGTGGGTGGCCGCAGAGACCAGCGGAAAGCGACTGTTTACTAAAAACACAGGTCCATGCGAAGTCGCAAGACGATGTATATGGACTGACGCCTGCCCGGTGCTGGAACGTTAAGAGGACCGGTTAATCCCTTCGGGGGTGAAGCTGAGAATTTAAGCGCCAGTAAACGGCGGTGGTAACTATAACCATCCTAAGGTAGCGAAATTCCTTGTCGGGTAAGTTCCGACCTGCACGAATGGCGTAACGACTTTCCGGCTGTCTCAACCACAGGCCCGGCGAAATTGCACTACGAGTAAAGATGCTCGTTACGCGCGGCAGGACGGAAAGACCCCGGGACCTTTACTATAGTTTGGTATTGGTTTTCGGTTCGGCTTGTGTAGGATAGGTGGGAGACTGTGAAGCGGCAACGCTAGTTGTTGTGGAGTCGTTGTTGAAATACCACTCTGGTCGAATTGGGAATCTGAACCTCGGGCCATGATCTGGTTCAGGGACAGTGCCTGATGGGTAGTTTAACTGGGGCGGTTGCCTCCTAAAGAGTAACGGAGGCGCCCAAAGGTTCCCTCAGCCTGGTTGGCAATCAGGTGTTGAGTGCAAGTGCACAAGGGAGCTTGACTGTGAGACAGACATGTCGAGCAGGGACGAAAGTCGGGACTAGTGATCCGGCACCTCCTGGTGGAAGGGGTGTCGCTCAACGGATAAAAGGTACCCCGGGGATAACAGGCTGATCTTGCCCAAGAGTCCATATCGACGGCATGGTTTGGCACCTCGATGTCGGCTCGTCGCATCCTGGGGCCGGAGTAGGTCCCAAGGGTTGGGCTGTTCGCCCATTAAAGCGGCACGCGAGCTGGGTTTAGAACGTCGTGAGACAGTTCGGTCCCTATCCGCCGCGCGCGTAGGATACTTGAGGAAGGCTGTCCCTAGTACGAGAGGACCGGGACGGACGAACCTCTGGTGTGCCAGTTGTTCTGCCAAGGGCATGGCTGGTTGGCCACGTTCGGAAGGGATAACCGCTGAAGGCATCTAAGCGGGAAGCCTGTTCCAAGATGAGGTATCCCACCCCTTTGTGGGTTAAGGCCCCCAACAGACCATTGGGTTGATAGGCCAGAAATGGAAGCACAGTAATGTGTTGTCGAGTTGACTGGTACTAATAGGCCGAGGACTTGCCTACGAAGATGTTGCGCATCCACTCTACGGTTCTGAAACACCACCCCAGAGGGTGTGTTGTTTCGGAGTGTTTCGGTGGTTTTAGCGTCAGGGAAACGCCCGGTCCCATTCCGAACCCGGAAGCTAAGCCTGACAGCGCCGATGGTACTGCAACCGAAGGGTTGTGGGAGAGTAGGACACCGCCGAACTTATTTTACGAAAGGCCCCGGTCGAGAACCTCACGGTTCTCCCGGGGCCTTTCGCTATTCCCGGGCCGGCCGCCGGAGCAGGTACGTGTCCATGATCCAGCCGTGCCGCTCCCGCGCCTCCGCCCGCACCTCGCGGATCTGCGCCGCCAACGCCGGGGTGAGCGGGCCGGAAAGCAGGATCTCGTCGGGCGTGCCGACGTAGGCGCCCCAGAAGATGTGCAGGCCGTCCGTCGTGAACCGGTCGAACGTCGTGTGGGCGTCGAGCAGCACGAACACGTCGTCGACACCGTCGGGCCAGCCCGTCGCCAGCCGGCGGCCGGTGGTCAGCTGGACCGCGCGGCCGATCTGGTTCATCGTCGTCCGGTGCCGGGCCACCAGCGCCGAGATGCTGCTGATGCCCGGGACGACCTCGTACTCGAACTCCACTTTCCCCCGGGCCAGCACCGCCTCGATCAGCGCGATCGTGCTGTCGTACAGCGACGGGTCGCCCCACACCAGGAAGGCGCCGGCTTCGGAAGACCCCAGCTCCGAGCGGATCAGCTCCTCGTACACGGCGGCGCGTGCCGCGTGCCAGTCGGCGACCGCGGCCCGGTAGTCCGCCGGGGTCCGGTCGCGGGGCGGGTCCTCCGCCAGCACCACCCGGTACCCCGGGCGCGTCACGAACCGGTCGAGGATCTCCTGGCGCAACCGGACCAGGTCGCTCTTCTCCGCCCCCTTGTCGAGCACGAAGAACACGTCGACGTGGTTGAGCCGGTCGATGGCCTGCACCGTCAGGTGCTCGGGGTCGCCGGCACCGATCCCGATCGCGTAGATCTTCCGCATGCCGCGAGTGTGCCGGGGGCGATGCGTGAACCCCTACCCCCGATGGGTATAAAGGAGGGAGAGCGAAAGGAGCGGGAGATGGCCGAAGCGACCTACACCGTCGAGGGCATGACCTGCGGGCACTGCGCCACCTCGGTCCGCGAGGAGGTCTCCGAACTGGACGGTGTCCGGCAGGTGGACGTCGACGTCGAGAGCGGCCGCGTGACCGTGACCAGCGACGCCCCGCTGACTGCCGACGCGGTCGCCGCCGCCGTCACCGAGGCCGGCTACCGCCTGGTCGCGTGAGCTCCGCCGAGGTGGCCACCGCGGCCCGCGTCGAGCTCGCCATCGGCGGGATGACGTGCGCGTCCTGCGCGGCCCGTGTCGAGCGGAAGCTCAACAAGGTCGACGGCGTGACCGCGACGGTCAACTACGCCACCGAAAAAGCGCAGGTCAGCTACCCGGGCGGGCTGTCGGTCGACGACCTCAAGGCCGTCGTCGAAGCCGCCGGTTACTCGGCACGGCTGCCCGAGCCCGAAGCGCCGGATGACACGCGCGAGCTGCGCAAACGTTTGCTCGTCTCCGCGGCCCTCACGGTGCCGCTCGTCGTCGTCGCGATGGTCCCGGCCTGGCAGTTCGCGGCCTGGCCGTGGGTGTCGCTCGCCCTCGCCGCCCCCGTCGTGACCTGGGGCGCGTGGCCGTTCCACCGCGCCGCCGCGGTCAACCTGCGCCACGCCACCGCCACGATGGACACGCTGATCTCGCTCGGCGTCGTCGCTTCCGTGGCCTGGTCGCTGTACGCGCTCCTCTTCGGGATGGCCGGCCACCACGACCTGTACTTCGAAGTGGCCGCCGCGGTCACCACGTTCATCCTGGCCGGCCGCTACTTCGAGACGCGGTCGAAGCGCCGGGCCGGCGCCGCCCTCCGCGCGCTCATGGACCTCGGCGCGAAGGACGTCACAGTGCTCCGCGACGGCGAAGAGCACCTCGTCCCGATCAAGGATCTGCAGGTCGGCGCCGTCTTCGTGGCCCGGCCCGGCGAGAAGATCGCCACCGACGGCGTGGTCACCGACGGCGGTTCCGCGGTCGACACCAGCCTGCTCACCGGCGAGTCGGTCCCGGTCGAGGTCGGACCCGGTGACGCCGTAACCGGCGCCACCGTCAACGTCGGCGGGCGGCTGCTCGTGCGCGCCACGCGGGTCGGCGCGGACACGCGGCTGGCGCAGATGGCGCGGCTCGTCGAAGCCGCCCAGAACGGCAAGGCCGAGGTCCAGCGGCTCGCCGACCGGGTCTCGGCGGTGTTCGTCCCGGCGGTCGTCTTCGCCGCGCTGGCGACGCTCGCCGGCTGGCTGGCGACCGGTGGCACGGCGGACGCGGCGTTCACCGCGGCCGTCGCCGTGCTGATCATCGCCTGCCCGTGCGCGCTCGGCCTCGCGACGCCGACGGCGCTGCTGGTCGGCACCGGCCGCGGCGCGCAGCTGGGCATCCTCATCAAGGGCCCCGAGGTGCTCGAGTCCACCCGGCGCGTCGACACCGTCGTGCTCGACAAGACGGGCACCGTCACCACCGGCCGGATGGCGCTCGTCGAGGGCGACGGTGAGGTGCTCCGGCTCGCGGGCGCCGTCGAGGCCGCTTCCGAGCACCCGATCGGCCGCGCGATCGCCGACGCGGCCCGGGAGCGCTTCGGCGCGTTGCCCGCCGTCACCGGCTTCCGCAGCACTCCGGGGCGCGGAGTCACCGGGGTGGTCGAGGGCCGCACCGTGAGCGTGGGCCGGGCGGACGCCGCCGGCACCGACGTGACCACGGTCGGGGTGACCTGGGACGGCGAGCTGCGCGGGACGCTGGCCGTCGCCGACGCGATCAAGCCGACGTCCGCGCGGGCCGTCGCCGAATTGCGGCAACTCGGCCTGGAGCCGATCCTGCTGACCGGCGACAGCGCGGGCGTGGCGCGGGCGATCGCCGCCGAAGCCGGGATCGACGAGGTCGTCGCCGAGGTGCTGCCCGAGGACAAGGTCGACGTCGTCAAGCGGCTGCAGGCGCAGGGCCGCGTGGTGGCGATGGTCGGCGACGGCGTCAACGACGCGGCCGCGCTCGCCCAGGCCGACCTGGGCCTGGCGATGGGCACGGGCGCCGACGCGGCCATCGAAGCCGGCGACCTGACGCTGGTGCGGGGCGACCTGCGGGCCGCGGCCGACGCGATCCGGCTGGCCCGCCGCACCCTCGCCACGATCAAGGGGAACCTGTTCTGGGCGTTCGCCTACAACGTGGCGGCGCTGCCACTCGCGGCGCTCGGCCTGCTCGACCCGATGATCGCGGGCGCGGCGATGGCGTGCTCGTCGGCCTTCGTGGTGAGCAACAGCCTGCGGCTGCGCCGGTTCCGCTGACGGCCCTCCCGATACGTGGGGTGGGTATACTCGGCCGCAAGGATGCCGATGACGGGGACAGGTGGGCGATGACGGGTTACGGCGGTGAGCGGGAGGCCTATCTGAAGCGCCTGCGCCGGATCGAGGGCCAGATCCGCGGGCTGCAGCGCATGGTCGAGCAGGACAAGTACTGCATCGACATCCTGACCCAGGTCTCCGCGGCGACGAAGGCGCTGCAGTCGTTCTCGCTGGAACTGCTCGACGAGCACCTGGCCACCTGCGTCGTCCAGGCGGCCGCCGCGGGCGGCGAGGAAGCCGACCTGAAGGTCCGGGAAGCCTCGGACGCGATCGCGCGGCTGGTGCGTTCCTAGCGGACCAGCACGGCCAGGGTGAGGCCGCCCGCGTTCGTCGTGAAGTGCACGATCACCGACGCGAGCACACCCCGGCCGAGGTGGCGCCACCAGTGCAGGAAAATCCCGGCGACGCCCGCCGCGGCCATCGCCAGCACCTGCAGCACCACCGCCGGCGTCGAGCCGAACACGGCGTGCACGGCGGCGTTGCGGCCGATGGCGAGCGCCGGCAGCGCGTGCCAGAGCCCGAACAGGGCGGCCGAGCACAGGATCGGCGGCCAGCGCCACCGCTCGTCGTCCGCGCCGAACAGGCCGGGCAGCACCCCGCGGAACGCGACCTCCTCGATCAGCACCGTCCCGAACAGGATCCGGCCGCAGGTCAGCCACAGCAGCTGCCCGAAGTCCGGGTCGCCGACGCGGCCGTCCTGGTAGACCGTGCGCAGCGACGGCACGGCCAGCGCGATCCCGAACACGACCGCCACCGAAGCGGCGCCGGCCAAGCCGGCGAGTGCGGGGCGCCGGAGCTGGCTCAGCCCCAGGTCCGGCCACGAGCACCCGGCCGCCCGGCCCAGCATGACCAGCACGAGTGCCGCCACCAGCCCGCACACCGGGTACGCCCAGCCGGGCAACACGCGGTTGGCCAGCGTGGTCGACGCGGCGAGCGTCACGACCGCGGCGACCAGCGCGAACACCCGCCGCGGCGGGAACAGCGCGGCCTCGGTCAACGCGTGGCCCCGGCGCAGTCACCACGTGGGCCGCCGAACGTCATGAACGACTCTTTCCTGCCTCCGGACGAGGTGAACGAGTCGTTCACGACATCGTGACCTGCGCCGATGCCGTGGCGCTGGGCAGGGTCAACCTACCGCGTCGGTGAGATCGTCCGCGGGTGAGCGTCGCTGGATCGGCACTCTTTTCGACATCGGCAGGGTGGCTTCCGGGTCGAAGGGTGCCGGGCGGTCGTCGAGGACGACGGCCGCCTCGGCCAGCAAGGCCCGGCAACCGGTCAGGCTCGCGTGGAGCTTGTCGCGGACCTCCGTGAGGGCCGTGACCTCGCGTTGCGCCGCCTCGACCAGGGATTCGCCGTGCCGGGTGGCGTCGGTGACCAGCTGCCCGGCCTTCTCCCGGGCCGAGGCCAGCTCGGTTTCCGCGGTCGTGACCAGGGTTTCGCCGCGTTGCCTCGCCTCGGCGACCAGCTGGTCGGCCTTCGCCTGGGCGGCCGCTGCCTGCTCGGCCAGTTCGCGCATCGCGTCGGCGCGGCGCACCGTCATGGCGCGGGTGTGGTCCTCTTCCAGCTGGGCACGGCGGTGTGCCGCGGCCTCGTCGAGCTGCCGGCGGCGCTGCTCGGCCGCACGCAGGAATTCTTCGTGCTCGGCGCGCTGTCGCTCGCGTTCGGCCTCCACCTCGGCGACGAGCCGGCGTTCCTTCTCCGTGAGCCGGACGGCCTCCGCCTCGGCATCCCGGCGGATCCGCTCCGCGGTTTCCGTTGCCCGCGTGGTGATTTCGGTCGCTTCCTCGCGGGTGAGCTCGATCATCCGGCGCGAGCGTTCCTGCAGCGCGTCCGCCGGGATCGGGGTCATGCTGATGCGGTCGATCTTCGCGCGCAGCTCGTGGTTCTCCTCGGCGAGCGCGGTCTCGCGCCGCCGGGCGGAGTCCCGCTCGTCGGTGAGTCTGCGGATCTCGGCCTCGGCCCACGCGACGTAGTCCGCGACCTGTGCGCGGTGAAAACCGCGCCACGCCAGGTCGAATCCGGGCAACGCGAGCGCCACGTCCTCGCCACCGCCGGGGGCCATGCCTCACCTCCGAATTGGATGGTTTCTCCTCGGCCGCGCGTTTTCCTTGCGACACCGGGGATTTCCGTGTGCACCCCAGTGTGCCGCAAACCCGCCTCCGCGCGCTGCCCGGGCGGGCGATCATTCGTCGAGCGGTTCCCCGAGACCGGTGGACGTGCTCCGGACGCCGGTCAGCTCGGCGAGTTCGGCGGCCAGGTCGTAAAGATCACCGCGGCCGTCGAGGCGCAGCGTCACGACCGCGATTCGTTGTCCCTCCTCGGAAAGGGACTCGCGGTCGACCTCCACGTGGTGCACCGCCCACCTGCGGCCGGTGCACACGGCCAGCGCCGCGCGCAGCACGCCGTGGCCGTCGAGGTAGCTCAGCTCCCGGCGCACGAAGATCAGCCCGCCCGCCGATGAAGCCGATCCCGGAGACGATCTGGGCGGCGATCCGCGACGGGTCGAGCGAGACGTGCTCGGCTGTGCGTGCGCAGCCCGGCGGGCAAGCGGGAAGAACCGCCGGGGCCGTCACCTGGGCATACTGGGCCGGACGCACCGATCGTGCCAGGCGAGGGAGACACGTGACAGCGAGCGGGCCGGTTCCGGACTTCGTGGCCTACCGCGCCGTGCGCCGTGGCGTCCGCGCCTTGCTCGGGGGACGGCCCGGCGCGGGGGCCGGCCGGGTTCCGGCGTGTCCGGAATGGACCGTCACGGACCTGCTCGGCCACCTCACGGTGATCGCCGGGCGGGTGCTGGAGCGCCACGGCGGTCACCCGGCGGCGCCGGCCGGGACCGCGGGGGTGCCGGAGCTGCTCGATCACTGGGACGACGTCGGCGAGGAGCTCGACCGGCGGCTCGAGGTCGCGGGCGGGCGCAGTGGCGCGGTGATGGTGATGGACGCCTACACCCACGAGCTGGACCTGTGCGCCGCTCTCGGCGTCGCACCGCCGGAGGCACACGCGGCCCGGGCGCCGAGCTTCGCAGTGCTGGTCCGCGGGTTGTCGGGGTCGATCGCGGCCCACGGTCTGCCGGCCTTGCGGCTGCGCACGACGGCGGGTGAGGAGTGGGCGGCGGGCGATGGCCGTCCGGCGGCAACCGTGACGGCGCCCGCCCACGACCTGTACCGCGCACTGGCCGGACGCCGGTCTCCGGCCCAGCTCGCGGCCCTGGACTGGAGCGCGGCGCCCGAGCCGTGGCTGCCCGCGTTCAGCTGGGGGCCGTTCACACCGCCCTCCCAGCCGGGCGTGTGACCGGGGCTTCAAGTCCGTGAATGGCACATTCACGGACTTCAAGTCCCTCGATGTGCCATTCACGGACTTCCCGTGCCGGGGCTCAGCCGCCCGGCGGGGTCACCGTGAGGAGCGCCGCCAGGGCGAGCACCACGACGCTGAGCAGCACCTCCACCGCCACGGCCTGGCGCAGGCGGCGCAGGTCCGCCGTCATCGTCTTCGTCGCCCCTTCCGCCGGTGCCGCGGTCAGGCTGCGGCGCACCGCCCGGCGGGAGCGGCTCGCCACCGCCAGCAGCACTGCGAAGCCCGCGATCTTCAGCAGCACCAGCAGGCCGAACCGGGTCGTCCAGAGCGTCGGCAGCGACGGCATGATGCGCAGCGCCAGCACGACGCCGCTGAGCGCGATCGCCGTCACCGCTCCGGCCGCGACGCGGGAAAAGCGCGTCGCCACCGGGGCCAGGTCCTCGCCGGGCGTCGGGCGGTACAGGCAGAGGGCCAGCTGGGCCAGGCCGCCCGCCCAGACGGCGATCGCGCCGAAGTGCACCAGGTCCGCCGAGACCGAAACGAACATGATCGGGTCGGTGACCGGGTGGCCGGTGGCCGAGAACGTCAGCAGCACCAGGAAGCCGGTGACCATGGCCAGGTTTTCGTAGCGGGAACGCAGCCGGTCCGGCAGCTCCGGCCGCAGCAGCCGGGGCACCAGCAGCGCCAGTACCGCCACCGCGGCCAGCCGGAGCAGCAGCAGTTTCCCGTAGGCGACGCGCAGCGTGTCCGCCACCAGCCCGGTGTCGAACACCGCTTCGAGGTTCCGCCCGGCCGCGTACGGGCCTTGCAGCACGAACGCCGCCACGGCGGTCGCCGCGACGAGGCCGGCGCCCCAGCGCAGCAGCCGCCGGGCGCGGGGGTCGGTGCGCGCCGCCGGGCGGCACAGCACCACGAACGCCAGCCCGCCGAGCAGCACGACGCCGAGATAGGCCAGCCAGCGCACCCCCGTCGACACGGCGTTGACGGCCGCGTCGGTGCCGGTCGCCGCTGACACCGCGCCCGCCGATGTCACCAGCGGTCCGGTGCCCACCACGAACGCGAAGGTGCCCCGTACCGGGTGGGAGTCGGCCGAGACGAAGGCGTATTCGACCAGGTAGCTGCCGGCCGGCAGGTCCGGCTTCAGCCGCACCGCGAGCTGCTCGGCGGCGTCGCCGGGCTGGAACACCGGCCCGGTGTCGACCTGCGTGCCGGCGAGGTCGACGACCTTGATCGACCCGGGCTGGATACCGATGTTCTCCGACAGGGTGACCGATACCAGGGGCGGCGCCGCACTCAGGCGGGCGCCGTCCCCCGGGGTCGACGAGACGATCTCGACGTGGGCCGAAGCCGGAACGGCGCCGAGCACCAGCCAGCCCAGGATGAAGGCCAGCAGGGCCGGCACCCGCCTCACGACGCGGCGAGGGCGGCCTTCGGCAGCCCGCAGACGCAGCCGGTCAGCTCGTGCTCGGCGACCGAGGCGCGCCGGTGCAGGACCACCGCGACGATCATCGGGATGGTGACGATCGTGTTGTAGAACAGGTGCAGCTCCACCCGCGGCACGAGCAGCTGGATGATGCTGGTCGGCACCTTCTGCCCGGCCAGCCGCCAGCCGGACTGCGCCTGGATGAACAGCAGCAGGTGCTCGATGTGGTGCCAGAACTGGATGGCCAGCGCCAGGTTCCACCACTGCCGCGACCGGCCGGCGAAGCCGTGCCGCAGGATCCACAGGAACACCAGCATCACGAGCGCGTAGCCGTAGTGCAGCCACTCCTGCGAAATGAGCCACGGGAACGGCACCCCGAGCACTCCGCGCGCCCGGGAGGTGGGCCACCCGAGCCCGTAGATCTGGATGGCCTGGACGATGTGCTCGGCCCAGTGCGCGAGCACGATCACCATGAACACGGCGAGGGCCCGGTTGTGGTACTTCCCGTTGAGCGTCCCCAGGAAGCCGGCCGGCCGAACGAACTCGGAGGTCGACATGCAGTGCCCCTTCTCGAAGGACCGAATCTCGGCTTTTCGACGATAAAGGCCCCGGCGAGGTGATCCGTTACTCCGGATTGCCCATTTCAGCGGGGCCGACCGCCGGGCCGGCCGGCCCTTCAGGCGCGGCCGGCCCGGTGCCCGAGGCGGGTTCAGTGCAGGGTGAGGCCGTCGAAGAGCTCCGGCTTCGGCGGGATCCGGAACAGCTTGGTGAACAGCTCCAGGTGCGCGAACGCGCCTTCGATCCGCACCCGGCCCGACGCCATCGCCTCGGCCGCGGTCAGGTTGCCGTTGACCAGGTCGATCAGCTCCGGCCCCTGCGGCTCGATGACGATGTCGGCGGCCGGGTGGTCCCCGCTGCTCACCTTCAGCGTCCCGTCGTCGATCATGGCGTGGATGATCAGCGAGTCGCTGTGGCGCAGCACGTACGTCACGTGCACGCCGCGCGCCGCCTCCTCCTGGAACGTCGTGTAGAGCGAGAGGATGGCGGCGTCGGTGGTGAAGACGTCGTCGTCCTTCGGGTAGCCGAGCGAACGCGCGCCCCACAGCCCGAGGTCCAGCATGATGTGGTCGAGCTCGCTGCCGTACTCGGTGAGCTCGTAGACCAGGCCGGCGTCGAGCTGCGGCAGCACGCGGCGGCGGATGACGCCGGTCTGCTCCAGCTCGTTGAGCCGGGAGGACAGGATGCTCGCCGGGATGCGGGGCAAGCCGCGCTGGAGGTCCGTGAACCGCTTCGGGCCGAGCATCAGGTCCCGGATGACGAGCATGGACCAGCGCTCGCCGATGATCTCGAGAGCACGCGCCAGGCCGCAGAACTGTCCGTAGGTGCGTGTGGTCGTCATACTCGGTCCTCACTGTGGGTCGCCATCGGACGGGCGCGCACGCCCGTGGGGTGCCGCGCTCGGGTTCCAGGTTGACGACCCGCTCGGCCACCGGGCCAGTGCGGTGTGCATGCCTTCGCTGTGGATTTCACCGGAAATTCCGTGTGTTTCGCATACCCGGGCAGGTGTGCCGCGCACTGGCCGCAGGTCCCGCCGCCGGAGAAGAATCCGATTTCTCGGATCGCGCGCACCGACGGCAGGAGTTGACATGAGCGGATCGGCCGTGCAGCCCGCCTTCCACCCGCCGGCCTCGACGTCGGCCACGCGGGGCCGGGTGCTCGCCTTCAAGCGGCACCTGCGCGCCGAAGTCAGTCACGGGAACGGTGCCTACCTGTTCTCCGAACGCGGGGTCATCGCCATGCGGGGCGCCCGCATCGAATCGCTCGCGCCGCTGCTGGACGGGACGTGGGAACTGGCCGACGTGCTCGGCGCGCGGCCGGACGGGATGGCGCCCGAGGAGGTCGCGGCGCTGGTGGCCCAGCTCGTCGAGGCGGGCTTGGTGGCCGTGCGGGACGCGGCCGGGCCCGAGGCCGACGAGCGGGAGCTCGCCTACTGGGACGCGTGCGGCATCGACGCCGGCGGGGTCGCGACCGGCGACACCCGCGGCACCGTCCGGCTGGTCGCGGTCGGCGAGGACGTCGACACCCGGCCGGTCGAGCAGGCGCTCACGGGCGCGGCACTCGACGTCGTCGGTGGGACCGGCGGGTCCGACCTGAGCGTGGTGCTGTGCACCGACTACCTCGACCCGCGGCTGGGCGAAGTCGACGCCGAGCACCGCCGCACCGGACGGCCGTGGCTGCTGGCGCGCCCGTTCGGTGCCCAGGTCTGGATCGGGCCGGTGCTGCGGCCGGCCGAGTCGGCGTGCTGGCAGTGCCTGACCAACCGGCTGTGGGCCCACCGGCACGCCGAGGCGTGCGCCCAGGAGGTCCTCGGCCACGCCGGCCCCGCGCGTCACCCCGCCGCCGCGCTGCCGCCGCTCACCGCGGCGGCGGCCCACCTGGTGGCGCTGGAGGCCAGCAAGTGGCTGGCCGGCTACCGGCATCGCGGCCAGGACAGCGTCTGGGTGCTCGACACCCTGAACCTGCAGGGCGAGCTGCACGAGCTGCGCCGCCGCCCGCAGTGCCCCGGCTGCGGGGACGCCACGCTCGTGACCACGCGGTCCGCCCGGCCGATCGAGCTGCGGGAGGCCCGCAAGGCCACCTCGGCCGGCGGGGGACACCGCACCGCGACGCCGGCGCAGATGCTCGAGCGGTACCGGCACCTCGTCAGCCCGGTCACCGGGATCGTGAAGGCGGTCCGGCCCGACCCGGCGGCGCCGCCGTTCGTCAACGCCTACCGGTCGGGGACGAACATCGCCCGTGCCGTCACCGGGGTCCTCGGGCTGCAGGCCGGGCTGCGCGGCGAGAACGGCGGCAAGGGCGTCAGCCCCCTCGACGCCGAGGTCGGTGCGCTCTGCGAGGCGGCGGAGCGCTTCTCCGGCAACTTCCAGGGTGACGAACTGCGGATCCGGGCGTCGTTCGACGAGCTCGGCGCGGAGGCGGTCCACCCCAACGACTGCATGCTGTTCGCCGGGCGGCAGTACCGGGAGCGCGCGGCCTGGAACTCGGCACACGGACTGTTCCAGCACGTCGGGGAGCCCTTCGACACCTCGGCCGTGATCGACTGGACCCCGGTGTGGACGCTGGCGGGCCGTCGACGGCTCCTGCCGACCGGGTTCCTGTACTACGGCGCGCCCACCGGCTGCGGGATCCGGGGCCTGCGCCCGGACTCCAACGGCGCGGCGGCCGGCAGCAGCCTCGAGGACGCGATCCTGCAAGGCGCTCTCGAGCTCGTCGAACGGGACGCCGTCGCGTTGTGGTGGTACAACCGGACGCCCGTGCCGGGGATGGACCTCGCCTCCTTCGGCGACCCGTGGCTGGAGGAGATGATCGGCGGCTACGCGGGAATCGGCCGCGAGCTGTGGGCCCTCGACGTGACGTCGGACCTCGGCGTCCCGGTGGTCGTGGCGCTCTCGCGGCGCACCGACGGGCCGTACGAGCACATCATCTTCGGCTTCGGGGCCCACCTCGACCCGCGGATCGCGCTCCGCCGCGCGGTCACCGAGCTGAACCAGATGATCCCGGACGTGCTCCACTTCGGACACGAGCTCGACGACCCGGACGGGGCCCGCTGGCTCGAGTACGCGACGGTGGCCGGCCAGCCCTACCTCCGGCCCGCCGCGGGCGTGCGGATGCGCGTCCCGGCGGACTTCCGGTTCGTCCACCGCCCGGACGTGCGCGACGACGTGCTGGCGCTGGGCCGCACGCTGGCGGCAGCGGGCACGGAGCTGCTCGTGCTCGACCAGACCCGGCCCGACGTGGGGATCCCGGTGGTCAAGGTGCTCGCGCCGGGCCTGCGGCCGTTCTGGGCCCGCTACGCGCCCGGGCGCCTGTTCGACGTCCCGGTGCGGCTCGGCAGGCTCGCCGAGCCGACGCGCTACGAGCGCCTCAACCCGTTCCCCATCTTCCTCTAGCACCCTGGAGTGACCGGAAGAGCACTTCACCCCCTGTGTAGGAGCCCGTGTTGACCGCCGACAGCCCGGACGGACGCGCCGAAACGATCCGGTTGCTGTCCCTGACCGAGGACACCCTGCTCGAAGCCGGGGACGACGGGTCGCTCGTCGCCATCACGTGGTGGGGGGAGTACGAGTTCCCCGGCACGCCCGAGGACGTCCGCGCGTCCCTCGACCGGATGGCGCTCGGCCCGGTGACCATGGCCAACCTGGCCGTGACGGGCCGGGACGAGTCGCGGGTGTCGCTGCGGAAGGTGCTCAACCGGCTCTCCGGCTCGGTGGTGCACTCCCTCGCGCTCAACGACGGCCAGGGGCCGCTGCTCTCGGCGATCCCGGTGACGCAGAACCCCGCGTTCCCGGTCGGCCCGCTGCCGGCGGCGCGGCGCGTCCGGCTCTCGCGGTTCACGTCGCTGCGCGCCGACGGTGGCACGCTGCTGGCCGAGTCGCCGGGAGCGCGGTACAAGGTCGCCTTGACCAGCTCGCCGGCCGTGGTGATCGCGTCGTCGCTGGCCGCGCCGAAAACCGTCGACGAGCTGGCCACGACGGCCGGCGTGCCGCAGGCCGTCGTGGCCGACGTCGTGTCCTTCCTGGTTGCCGCGGGGGTGGTGCTGCTCGCGCGGCCGGACGGCGGGTTCGCCGAGTCCGGCGGTTCCCAGGTCACCGTCTGGTCGCCGGACGACCTGCTGTTCCACACCCGCAGCCGGACCTGGCAGAAGGGGGCGGCGCCGGATCCGGAGGCGGCCCCCGGGGTGCGCAAGCCGCCCGTGGTCAAGCAGGTCACCGCCGGGCCGACGTTCCCGTTGTACCGGCCGGATCCGGCCGTGCTGGCGGCGCGGGACCCGTCGCTGACCAGCCTGCTCGAGCGCGACCACACCTGCCCGGAGTTCAGCGAGCGCGTCCTGCCGGCGCGGCAGCTCGGCGAGTTCCTGTTCCGGGCGGCCCGCGTCCGCTCGGTGGGGCCGGCGCACCTGCCCGGCGCCCCGGCGCACGAAGCGTCGCAGCGGCCGTACTTCAGCGTCGCCTGCCTGTACGAACTCGAGATCTACGTCGGCATCAACCGCTGCGACGACCTGACCCGCGGGATCTACCACTACGATCCGATGTGGCACACGCTCACCCTGATCAGCGACGACCTCCCGGTCCTCGACAGCCTGCTGGACATGGCGATGGTCGCCGCGGGCGGGCACGCCCGGCCGTCGGCGCTGCTGACGATGACGGCCCGCATGTCGCGGATCGCCTGGGCGCTCGGCGGGGCGGCGTACGCCACGACGCTGGTCCACGTCGGAGCGCTCCAGCAGGTGTTCTCCCTGGCCGCGAAGGCCATGGGGCTGACCGCGCACGCCGTGCCCGTCGACGCCGGCGACCGCGTCGACCGGGCGTTGAAGCTGGAGTGGCCCGCCGAGGTCAGCGTCGGCGAATGCGTGCTGAACTTGCCTGGGTGAGCCTGTGGCGCGAGCGCCCGGCCGCCTGCGGATACGGCGGGGCCGCGGAACCTCGCCTACCGCGTGGAGGCCCTCGGCGGCGAGCCGGCGGTGGGGGTGCGGCCGGACGGGACGCACCGGCTGTGCGCGGTCGTCCCGCTGGAGGCGCCGGCCTGGTGAACCTTGCCCGGAGCGGTCACAGCCATTCGGCTTCGGTGGCGATCCGGATCGCGTGGACCCGGTTGCGCGCGTTGAGCTTCGTCACCGACGCGGCCAGGTAGTTGCGGACCGTTCCCGGGGAGAGGAACAGGTCCGCGGCGATGTCGGCCACGTTGCGGCCGCGGGCGGCCAGCGAGAGGATCTCCAGCTCGCGGGGGGTGAGCGGGCAGTCGTCGGCTTCCCAGGCGGACAGGGCGAGTTCGCTGTCGATGACCCGGCGGCCGACGGCCACCGAGCGGACCGCGTTCGCCAGCTTGTCCGAAGGCGCGTCCTTCAGCAGGAATCCGTTGACCTTGGCGTCCAGCGCGCGGCGGACGGTGCCCGGACGGCCGAGGCTGGTGAGGATGAGGGTGTGGCATTGCGGCAGGTTTTCGTGGATTTCGGCCGCCGCCGTCAGACCGTCCTTGCCGGGCAGGTCGATGTCGATGACGGCGACGTCCGGATGGGCCGCCTTCGCCGCGGGCAGGATCTCGTCACCGGAATCGACTTCCGCGACCACTTCGATGTCGGATTCGAGGTTGAGCAACGCGACGAGTGCGCCGCGGACCATATCCATGTCCTCGGCCAGCAAAACTCTGATCACGGTGTGGCCTCACTTCCCCCAGCCGGACGTCTCCCCGTGAGAATGATACGCCACCGGATCCGGCGCACAGCGCATTCGGTGCCCGGGCGGGAGCGCTCCCGGGCCCCGCCGGAAGGCAATTCCCGCCACCCGGAAGGCCGTCGATCGGGCGCCGTCCCCACGACGCCCGATCGACGGCCGGAAGCCCGGCGGCACCGCATTCCCGTGCCTGCTCCGGCGTGTTCAGACCGCCACCGGCCGCCGGACGGCCGCCGGCCGCAGATCCGGCAGGGCCAGCAAAACCGGCGGGTCGAAGCTGTGCCGCGGCCGCACCCGCACGTCGGTCAGCACGGCCGTGACCCCGCGGTGCACCGGCACCGGGCCGGCGAGCCCGGTGTAGGGGCGTGGCCCGCGTTCGTCGTCGTGGCCGGTGCCGAAGGTGTGGGCGATGACGTACCAGGAGCCGGGCGGCACGTCGGCCAGCCGGTACGGTCCCGGCCCGGCCAGGATCGCGTACCGCACGGGACGGCCTTCGGTGATCTTCGCCGGGAACAGGCCGACGAAGACGGTGCCGGCGGACGTCCCGTGCGGACAGTGCACGTGCCCGCGCACCGTGCTGCCCGAAGGCGCCTGGTCAGCGTGTTCGGGGAGCCGCGGCGGCAGGCCCCGGCTCTGCCGGTAGCCGCTCGGCGAGACCCCCACGCTGCCGCTGAAGCGGGCGCTGAAGGTGCCGACGCTGTTGTAGCCCACCTGGTGGCTGATGTCGGCGACCGAGATGGTCGTCGTCGCGAGCAGCCGTTTCGCTTCGGCCAGCCGCAGCGCGGACAGGAACCGTCCCGGGGAAAGCCCGGTCGCCCGCAGGAATACGCGGGTGAAGTGGAACTTGCTGAACATGGCGGCCCGGGCGAGGTCGTCGACAGTGAGCCGGTCGCCCAGGTGGTCCCGCATGGTCGTGATGGCGCGCGCCATGGCCTGTCGTACGACCTCGTCCATGGTGGCCCTCCTCCCGTCACCTGCCGCCGGAGCCGCGTTCCCCTGTGAAACGCGGCGCTGCCGGCGGAATGCTTCTCGGCAAGAACTGTAGGTCGGACGCTGTCTACTTCTTAAGTGCTCAGTGCACCGTTCCGGATGGGTTTCGCAGGGGCCGGACATGCGTTTTGCACATGGGCCCGGTACCGCGGTTTCAGGCGGTCCCCGGACGGGTATGCACTCCGGTGAGCGACCAGCCGGTCTGTCGCGTTTTGCGGCAGGATGAACACGAAAAGTGAGCGAAACGACGTTACGCGGTCGCCGTGCCTGCCCTCGATACTCCATTCGGGGGCAGGTACAACACTGCGCGGAGCAGACATAAAACACACTTGCCCGGTGATGTGGGCACTGGCTCCCGATCGCCCGTCGGCGGACTATTTGTGGCACGTGAAGATTTCAACTTCGCCACTGGGAGACCTCAATGTCCGCACACATTTCCGCTGACGTCCGCGCGCTTTTCGCCGATCTGGGGATCGAGGTCGAAAACACCGATGCGGCCGAGACCGGTCTCGTGATCGACTGTTTCGAACAATGGGGTGGCCGCACCGGTTCGGGGGTGCGCGCCACCACCTGCCCGACGAACGTCGACGCGCTGCGCGACGTGGAACTCGCCGCGTGAGCCCGTGCCGGCTGCCGTCCGCACTGGTCCGGGCCTGAGGGAGCCGGTCATCCGGGGGTGCGTTCGCCCCGGAGGCCGGCTCCTCTCTTGTGCCGGCGGTCCACTGGCGACAGTCAATGGGAAAATTTCCCACCACTCGCCTATTTGCTTTTACTACCTTCCGGTAGCCGGTCGAGCGCGTTCTGCTGTGAAAGTATCGAATTACTTCGAGACGCACGTGCATTTCCCGATGTGAACCCTCTCGGCCCAACCGGGAGTCCGGTCGAAATGTTTAACTGAGGCCCTGGGGATTCGTGAGGGCGGAGGCGCCTCGTGATCAAAGTTCTCGTCGCCGAAGACATGCACATTGTCCGCGGCGCGCTCGTCGCGCTGTTGCGCCTGGAGCCCGACATCGACGTGGTGGCCGAGGTCGCGTCCGGGACCGAGATCCTCCCCGCTGCCCGGGCCACCGAAGCAGACGTCGCGATCATCGACATCGACCTGCCGGGCAAGGACGGCCTCACCGCGGCCTGCGAGCTGCACGAGCAGCTGCCGCGTTGCCGCACTCTCATCCTCACCAGCCTGGGCCGCCCGGGCACGCTCAGGCGCGCGCTGGACGCCAAGGTGCGCGGGTTCCTGCTGAAGGACGCGCCGCCGGATCAGCTCGCCAACGCCGTGCGCGGCGTCGCGGCCGGACGGCGGATGGTGGACGGCGACCTGGCCCTGGCGGCCTGGGACAGCGACGACTGCCCGCTGACCGGCCGTGAGCTCGACGTGCTGCGGCTGACTTCACAGGGCTACGGGACGGTCGAAGTGGCGGCCCGGCTCTACCTGTCGGCGGGCACGGTGCGGAACTACCTGACGACGGTGGTGTCGAAGCTGGGGGCGCGCAACCGGGTGGACGCGATCCGGCTGGCCAGGGAGTCCGGCTGGATCTGAGGGCGGCCCTCAGACGGGCACCACCGCGCGCAGCCGGAACCGGCCGTCGTCCACCACGCCGGCGGTCAGCTCTCCGCCGAGGTCCGCCACCCGGTGGGACAGGTTGCCGATGCCGCTGCCCGACGCGGTGCCGGACCGGGCGGACCCGTCGGCCGCCGGGGCGGCGGGGGTGGCCGGGCGCGCGCCGGGCCGCTCGACGCCGTCGTTGACGATCTCGAGGCTGACGCCGCCGTCGATGCGGTGCAGGGCGATCTCACAGGTCTTCACCCGGCTGTGCCGGAGCACGTTCGTGACGCCCTCCCGCAGCACCACCGCCAGCACCGTGCGGACCGGCGCGGGCAGCTCGTCCTGGAGCATCTCCATCCGGACCCGGACGTCGGCGGAGGCGAGCACCGAGCGGGCCGAGCGGGACTCGCTGTCGAGGGACAGTTCCCGGTAGCCGCTGGCCACCGAGCGCACGTCGGAGAGGGCCTGCCTGGTCAGGCCCAGGATCTCGACCAGCTCCTCGGTCGCCCGGTCACGGTCCAGCGGCAGCACCCGCGCCGTCAGCTCGCTCTTGAGCGCGATCGCCGAGAGGCTCATGCCGAGCAGGTCGTGCAGGTCGCGGGCGAAGCGCAGGCGCTCCTCGGCGACCGCGGTCTCGGCCAGCCGCCGCCGGCTGTGGTTGAGCTCGGCGACCAGCCGGACCAGCCACAGCATGCCGAACACGATGAGCCCGGCGAGCACCGTGCCGATGGAGAACAGCACCGCGTAGAGGGTGTCTTCGCCTGCCTTCCCGGCGACGTACTGGAGCCAGAGGTAGAAGCCGGCGTTCGCGGCGAAGACCAGCCAGCCGGCGACCGGGGGCAGGACCAGCAGCGCGCAGCCCATGAGCAGCGACGGCATGCTCACCCAGTCCCCCTGCAGCGGCAGCATCGGAAGGTAGATCAGGCAGGCCTGGACGAACAGCATCGCGACGCTCTGGCCCGAGCGCAGCCGGGTGGACGGGCGGTTGAAGTAGGCGAACTGCAGGGTCAGCAGCGCCACCAGCGACCCGGCGACGAGCGCGATGTGCCAGCCGTCCGTGGTCAGCAGGAGCTCGTGCACGAAGGCCCCGAGGCCGAACAGGGTGAAGGTGACCGGCATGAGCACCCGGACCCGCCTCGACTCCGCGTGGGCCAGCTGGGAACCGTCGTCGGCCGGCGGCGGCTCGACCCGGTCCGGCAGCGGCAGCTCGACGAGCAGCCGGAACCGGCCGTCCTCGCCGATGCCGCTGCGCACGGTGCCGCCCAGCGTGGCCACCTCGTCCGGCAGCCGGGCGAGCAACTCGGACTCCGCGGGCAGGTCGTCGGGGCCCACGCCGTCGTTGACGATCTCCAGGGACACCCGGCCGTGCCGCTGGTGGACCGCGATCTCGCAGTGTTCGACGTCGCTGTGGCGCAGGACGTCGGTGACGCCCTCCTGCAGCACCTTGGCGAGCAGGGTGCGCGCCTGGACCGGCAGGTCGCCCTGGTCCAGGTGGATCCGCACGGCGATGTCGGAGGCGGTCAGCAGCGACTGGGCGGTGCGGAACTCCTTCTCGAGCGACAGCTCGCGGTAGCCGTGGGACACCGCGCGGACGTCGGAGAGCGTGCGCTGCGCGGTGGCGGTGATCTCGGCGAGCTCGGCCTGCGCCTGCTCGCGCGACTTGCGCATCAGGCGGTGCACCAGCTCACCCTTGAGGGCGATGGCCGAGAGGCTCAGGCCGAGCAGGTCGTGCAGGTCCCTGGCGAAGGCCAGGCGCTGCTCGGCGACCGCGCGGCGGGCGAGCTCGGTCCGGGCCAGGTGCAGCTCGCGGATCATCCGGGCGAGCAACGCGAGCTGGGCGAAGACCAGGCTGTAGACGGCGACGCCGAGGACGGTCCAGATCGACAGCAGCGGGGCGTCGTAGCGCAGCTCGATCCACAGCACCGCGGCCAGGTTGAGGCCGAAGAGGGGCCACGCGAACCGGGCGGGCAGCACCAGCAGCACCGCGCCGCCGAAGAAGGCCGGCATCGCCGTCCACATGGCGTCGAAGGTGAAGACCGGCACGTATCCCAGCAGGGCCAGCACGACCAGCAGGACCCGGCTGACCCGCGTGTCGAGGCGGACCGACGGCCTGCTGAAGTAGAGCAGCTGGATGGCGAGGAGCAGCGCGACCGCGAGGATGGCGTAACCGGCTCCGATCGGGCTCACCGACAGGGGGAGGAGGCTGGCGAGCAGCGCGACCCCGAAGCCGGCGACGACCACGGTGATGATCGAGCCGGCGAGGTAGGTCGCCAGCTTGGGCCGCCGGTCGACCGCGCTCGTGCCCCGGGGCACCGAAAGGGCGCCCGTGCGGTTCGAGCCGACGACCGGAGACATGCGCAACGATCCTCCGGTGTCGTGGCGTCGCACGGAGTGGGTTCGGTGACCCGGGCTGAGCTCGGTCTGCATGCTTCCGGCCAATCCTATCTCATCCCGTCGGCTCGGTAGGACCGATCCGGCCAAAAGCAGGCCGACCCCGTGCGGCACGTAACCGTTGCTACTGAGCCATTCGGCCGTGACTGTGGTCGGAGCCGTGACTGTGGTCGGATCGGTGACGATCGGCACAGTCGGCGAAGAGTGGCCGCGCGGCAGTGCATCCGGCTCCGGCCGGACCGTCCGTTCCGGTCAGTTCAGCCGCGGCGCGGGGCCCGCGCGACGTCCGCCAGGGCGAGGAAATCCAGGTAAGGCACGGCGATCGAGCCGGTGTGCAGCACGGATCGCCCGTCCTGGCGGAGGAAACTCAGGCCGGGACCGTCGTCGTGCTCGCCGAGGCCGGCGCCCTCGAGGCGGCGCGTCGCCGGGAAGTCCGCGGCGAACCCGGTGTCCAGCGCCGAATACACCGGCAGGTCCCACCCGAAGTGCTTGCGGTACTGCTCGATCTTCGCGTACGGGGCGTGGGAAACGATTACCAGGCGGGTGTCCCGTGTGTGCAGCGCGGCCGAAAGCTCTTCGGCCGACGCGACGGCGGACGGCCGGCTGCGATCGGGGACGGTGTGGTGCACCACGAGCCGTTGACGTCCCTCGAACAGCCCGGCCAGGGTGACCGGGCCCGCGGGCCCGACGAACCGGTACGCCCCGGCAGGCACCGGACGTGGCCTGGACAGGGCCGGCCGGGTCGGGCCGGGCAGGGCCAGTTCGGTCATGATCGCCTCCTGGGTGCGGTGTGCCGGTGCACACCGCGCATTGTGCGCCCGGACGCCGGATCCGGTCACCGGTTCGCGAGGCAGCAGAGCAAGGTGGGAGACGCGGCGCCCGGGCCGCCGGGCGCGGGCGCGGGCCGGGCCCTAGGCTCGCGCCCATGGCGAAGTACTTCGACGTGCACCCGGACAACCCCCAGCGGCGCGCCATCGGCCAGATCGCGGACCTGGTGCGGAGCGACGGGCTGATCGCCTACCCGACCGACTCCTGCTACGCGCTCGGGTGCCGGCTCGACAACCCGGAGGGCCTCGACCGCATCCGCGCGATCCGCAAGCTCGACCGGCGGCACCACTTCACACTGGTCTGCCAGGACTTCGGTCAGCTGGGCCAGTTCGTGCACGTGGACAACGCCGTGTTCCGGGCGATCAAGTCGGCGACGCCGGGCAGTTACACGTTCATCCTGCCCGCCACCAAGGAGGTGCCGCGGCGGCTGATGCACGACAAGAAGAAGACCGTCGGCGTCCGCATCCCCGCGCACGTCGTCACCCAGGCGCTGCTGGCCGAACTGGGCGAACCGCTGGTGTCCAGCACGCTGCTGCTGCCGGACGTGCCGGACCCGCTGACGCAGGGCTGGGAGATCAAGGACGAGCTCGACCACGTGCTCGACGCGGTCGTGGACTCCGGTGACTGCGGGGTCGAGCCGACCACGGTCGTCGACTTCTCCTCGGGGGAGGCCGAGATCGTCCGCCGCGGTGCGGGCGACCCTGACCGCTTCGCCTGATCAGTCCGGTTCGGACGTCCACAGTGGATTTTGATGCCACTGCACCAGTTCCAGCCACCGGAGGGCGTGCGGCCCGGTGGCTTCGACGGCGAGCCCGGCGGCCGGGCGACGGCCGGTGAACAGCAGGCAGAAGTCCTCGGCGCGGCCGGTGATCCGGTCCGCCGCTTCGGCGGGACCGAAGTCCCACCGCGTGCCCGACGGCGCGGTCAGCTCGAACCGGAGCCGTCCGGCGGGCGGCCCGCCGTGCCCGGCGTAGACGTCGTCGCTCGTGCGGACGCCGTAGTAGGCGACGTGCCCGATGGCGTCGTCGCGCGAGAGCCGGGCGCCGAGCACGTCGGCGATGTCCTGGCCGCGGGCGAACAGCACCGTCTGCAGCGCCGCCGCCAGGAGGGACGGCCGCAGCGGGCCACCGGGCCACGGGACGTCCCCGGCCGCGGTGGCCAGCAGCTCGGTGGCCTTGCGGTGCTCCGAACGCCAGGCGAGCACTGCGTCGCCGAGCAGGCCGGAGCTCGTGATCCGCGGCGCGGGCTCCGACCCGGTGCCCTCCACGGCCAGGATGACCCGCCGCGCGACGACCGTCAGTTCGGCGAGGTGAGCGGTGACCGCGCGGCCGGCCGGCAGCGGCACCGACCCCGCGTGGCGGTGCACCAGATCCGCGAGGGCGTCCGCCTCGGACTCCAGGTCGGCGTACACGTCGGGCATGGCGGCGGCCTCCGGGGGTGATCGGCGCTGAGGTGTCGATGCTGCTCCCGGGCCGCCGTCGCGGGCGACTCGCGGGTTGCGGTCCCGGATCGGCTATGTTCGGGACCGGTAAGGCCGGATCCGGGGAGGACGCGTGAAGTACCTGCTGGCGATGCACATGAACCCCGACGTCTGGGAGGGGCTGTCCGAGCAGGACAAGGACGACGTGATGAGCGGCCACGGCGAGTTCATCCGCCGGATCCGCGAGTCGGGGGAGATGATCAGCACCCAGGCCCTCGACGCGCCGGCCAGGAGCGCCGTCGTCCGGGTGACGGACGGGGTGCCGGCGGTGACCGACGGGCCGTTCATCGAATCGAAGGAGTTCCTGGCGGGGTACTACCTGGTCGAGTGCGCTTCGCTCGAACGCGCGTACGAGGTGGCCGCGATGATCCCGGACGCGAAGATCAAGGGGCTCGGCATCGAGGTCCGGCCGGTGGTGTTCTTCGCCGACGCCGAAACCGAATCCGAGTTCACCGGCGGGTGAACGCGGCAGGGGATGCGGCAGGTATTGCGGCAGCAGGCGAGCGCCTGCGGCCGCTGGTGCCCCAGGTGCTCGGGGCGCTCGTGCGCCGGTACGGCCAGTTCGACGCGTGCGAAGACGCCGTCCAGGAGGCGCTGCTCGCCGCGTCGCAGCAGTGGCCGGCCGACGGGGTGCCGGACAATCCGTACGGCTGGCTCGTCGCCGTCGCGACTCGCCGGCTCACCGACCACTGGCGCAGCGAAAGCGCACGGCGGCGGCGGGAGGAGTCCGTCGCGCTCCGCGAGGAGGCGGCGGCGCCCGGACCGGACGACGACCGGCCGTCCGACGAGGACGATTCGCTCACCCTGCTCTTCCTGTGCTGCCACCCGGCGGTCTCCCCGCCGTCGCAGGTCGCGCTGACGCTGCGCGCGGTCGGCGGGCTGACCACGGCGCAGATCGCCAAGGCCTTCCTCGTGCCCGAAGCCACCATGACCCGGCGCATCACCCGGGCGAAGGAGAGCATCGCGGCGGCCGGCTCGACGTTCGGCGAACCGGACCCGGCCGACCGGGCGGAGCGGCTCCGGGTCGTGCTTCAGGTGCTGTACCTGATCTTCAACGAGGGCTACGCCGCCACGTCCGGGGCGGATCTGCAGGCACCCGAGCTGGCGCGCGAGGCGATCCGGCTGACCCGCGGGGTGCGCGCGCTGCTCCCGGCCGACGGCGAGGTGGCGGGCCTGCTCGCGCTCATGCTGCTGACGGACGCGCGCCGGCCGGCGCGGGTGGGTCCCGGCGGCGAGCTGGTCCCGCTCGCCGAGCAGGACCGCGGGCGCTGGGACCGGTCGATGATCGCCGAGGGCGCCGGACTGGTCCGCCGCACGCTGGGCCGCCACCCGGTCGGGCCCTACCAGGTGCAGGCGGCCATCGCCGCGCTGCACGACGAGGCGCCCAGCGCGGAAACCACGGACTGGCCGCAGGTCGTCCAGCTCTACGCGGTGCTCCAGGAGCTCGCCCCGAGCCCGGTGGTCACGCTGAACCAGGCGATCGCGATCGCGATGGCGGAAGGCCCGGAACAGGGGCTGGAGCTGCTGGCCACGGTGGCCGACGACAGCCGGATGAAGCAGAGCCACCGCCTCGACGCGACCCGGGCCCACCTGCTGGAACTGGCCGGCGACCGCGAAGCGGCCCGTGTCCACTACGTCCGAGCCGCGGAGGCGACCGCGAGCCGGCCGGAACAGCGTTATCTGCGGGAACGGGCTGATCGGCTGGGGTAGGTCGCGCGCGTGGGCTGCCGCCGGCCGGGACCGGGCCGACCCGCGGCCGCGTCAGCGCGCGCTCGTGGCGGCCACCCCTCCGGTGACCGCCACGGCGCCGTCCTCAGCGGACGACGATGCCCTCCTGGGGCGAAGGTGCCGCCGTGAGCCGGAAGAGGCGGGCGAACAGCTCCAGGTCCGCCAGCCTTCCCTCGATCGTGACGCGGCCCGTGCGGACGGCCTCCGCCGGGCTCGTCTGGCCGCCGATCACGTCCAGCAGGGCCCGGCCGCGATCGGCGTTGATGACCAGGTCCGCTTCCGGGAGGCGGCCCTCGGCCACCTTCAGGGCGCCGTCGTCGACCATCGCGTGCACCGTCATCGTGTCGTGGTAGCGGATCTCGAACGTCGCCTGCACCCCGGCGGCCGCTTCGCTGTGGAAGGTCGTGTAGAGCGAAAGGATCGCCGCGTCCAGCGTGAACACGTCGTCCGGGTCGCGGCCGTTCAGCGAACGGGCGCCCCACAGCCCGAGGTCCAGCAGGATGTGGTCCAGCTCGCTGCCGTACTCGGTCAGCTCGTACACCACGCCCGCGTCCAGGTCGGGACGCACGCGACGGCGGACGACCCCGGACTTCTCCAGCTCGTTGAGCCGGGCCGAGAGGATGCTGGGCGGGATCTTCGGGAGCCCGGCCTGCAACTCGGTGTACCGCTTCGAGCCGAGCACGAGGTCCCGCACGATGAGCAGCGCCCACCGTTCACCGACGAGCTCCATCGCGCGGGCCACTCCGCAGAACTGGCCATAGGTACGGGTTTGTGCAGTCATCGGTCCTCACTTCGTGCGGTGGGGTGGAACTGGTTGTGATCGCCCTCGGAGATGAGTTCGCGGTGCAGCAGCTGCAGGTCGTCGCACGGTTCGACGCCGAGCTCTTCGGCCAGCCGGCGGCGCAGGTCGCGGTACACGGCCATCGCGTCCGACCGGCGGCCGCTGCGCCCGAGCACTCGCATCAGCTGCCCGTGCAGCGCCTCGTCCAGCGGGTTGCCCACGGTCAGCGACCGCAGCTCGCCGATCAGCTCGCGGTGGCGTCCGCTGGCGATCTCCGCCTCGACCAGCAGGTGCAAAGTGGTGCGGTGCTGCTCGACCAGCTGGGTGACGTACGACTGCAGCACCGGTCCACAGGAGACGTTCGCGAGCGGCGGGCCCGCCCAGAGGTCCAGCGCTTCGCGGAACCGGCCCGCCGCGTCGTCGTGCTGCCCCCGCCGCTGCAGCGCCTGGCCCTCGTGCTGCAGCCGGTCGAAGCGGAAGACGTCCACCTGCGCGGGGTCGATGCGGAAGACGTAACCCGGGTTCTTCGTGACGAGCAGGTCGTCGGCGTTCTCGGCGAGCCCGTTCTGCTGGATGCACCGCCGCAGGTGGTAGACGTAGGTGTGCAGGGTGGTCCGCACTGTGCGGATCGGATCGTTGGCCCACAGCTCCCGCATGATCGAGTCGGCGTGGACCAGCCGGCCCGGCCGGACCACGAGCAAGGCCAGCAGTTGCAGGACTTTCGGTGTCGTCGGCGCGTAGTCGACGCCGTCGCGCAGGACGCCGAGCGGACCGAGAACCGTGAACCGGACGGCACTTTCGGATGGTTCCCGTGGCCGCGGGGTCACCCCGGCCGGTAGCCTTGATTCGGAGTACATTGCCGAACGCCTCCAGTGTGCGGCCGTGTTGCCGGCTCCCCAGTAAGTGCTGCAGTGATGTCGGATCAGCGCCGTGCCGGGACCGATGTGCCGTCGATCCCCCCGGCTGTCCAGGTTTGAATGTGACAGAGCGGCCGGGGTGCGGCCAGTGAGCCGCCCACCAGAGTCGAAATGTGTTTCTCCGCCCGGTCCCGTGCAATCCGCACCTTTCCCGGCGGTGTCCCGCGGCGCCCGACCCGGCCGGATTCGCGATCCGGATCATGCCGCGGGGCCGGACGCACGGCGGAAGGCCCGTGCTCACTCGCCGTGTCGGGGCAGCTCTCACCACCGATCCGTGCACCGCTCACGGCGGGAGCCGGGCATTCCGCACACGTCGGGCGTTCCCGGCCGACCGGGTTTCCCGCGGCCTCCGGCGAGGCTCGATCGTCCGTCCACCGACCTGCGACATCCGGCGTCTTACCTGGCGAGGAGGGAAATTCAAGCCGGAGGAATTCGAGGTTGGACTGATGATCTTGCGATCGGTTGCGTCCACGGGGGCGAAGCGGGAGGTCGACGAGCCACCGGAGGACGCGGACCGGCTCAGGCGTGAACACGCCGTCCAGCCGGCGATCCTGCGGGCCATCGAACTGCTGCTCGAACGCTACTTCGAGCCCATCACCCTGTCGGCGCTGGCCGCCGAGGTGTACGTGAGCCCCTTCCACTTCTCCCGCATCTTCGCGAAGGCGACCGGGGTCACGCCGGGCCGGTTCCTGACGGCCGTGCGCCTGTTCGAGGCGAAACGGTTGCTGCTGACCACTTCCCTGACTGTGTCGGACATCGTCTGCAGTGTCGGCTACAGCAGTGTCGGCACCTTCACGAGCCGGTTCGTCCGCGCCGTCGGCATGACGCCGACCGAGTACCGCGAGCCGGAAGTCGGCGAGCTGCTCGTGGCGCACTCGGCGTACTTCCAGCGGCTGCCGTCGCTGCAGTCGCTGCGGGACGCCGGGCGCAACTGCGCTTCGCAGCCAGTGGGCACCGGCCACCTGGACGTCGACCTCGTCCTGCCGGACGACGCGCCGCCGGCCACCGTGCTCGTCGGCGTGTTCGCCGACAGCGTGCCGCAACGCGGCCCGGTCGCCTTCGGCGGTTCGGCGAACACCCGGTCCGGGCGGTTGACCGTCCACGGCGTGCCGGATGGCAACTGGACCGTGATCGCGGTCGCCGACCACGGCGGGCACCTCACCGGCGGCCCCGCCTTCACGGTCGGCACCGCGGAGGCCGCCGTGACGCCGTTCGACCCGCCGGACGTCACCGTCCGGCTGCGGCGGCCCGCGCTGACCGACCCGCCGATCGCGATCACCCTGGCGTCCCGGCCGACGCCGTCGAGCCGGCAGCAGTTCGCCACGCAACGGCCGCACCTGCGCGCCGTGGCCTGAGCCCCCTTTCCCCCGACCGACAGGAAGATCCGGATGTCGACTCTGCTCGGCGTGCTGCGCAAGCGCGTGCTCGCCCCCTCTCTCGCGTCCGTCGGCTTCGCCGAGCGCGGGTTCCCGGTGGTGCACACCGACGCCACGGCCCGGCTGGAGGCGGTGCCGCAAGCGGTGGTGTGCGGGTTCGAATGGGCCATCGAAGGCGCGTCGCTGTGGGAGATCGAACGGCGCCTCGCGCTGATCGAGCCCGAACAGCGCGGGTTCGCCTACGAGGGCGCGACCATGGGCTACTCGATCCTCGACGCCATGCCCGGCGGCGGCTCGGACCGGACGCGCGAGCTGCTCGAAGGACCGGGCCGCCCGCACATCTTCCTGACCTACATCGGGATCGGCTTCGCGATGGCGCGGCTGCCGCGTCCACTGTGGAAGAAGATCCTGCCCGAGCTGACCGGGGTGGCCTACCACCCGGTGATGAGCTGGCTCGCCGTCGACGGCTACGGCTTCGACCGCGCCTACTTCGACACCGGGAAGTGGGTGGAGCGGCAGGCTGCCCCGGAGCCGTACCCGTGGGCCGAGCGGCCGGGCTACTTCCCGCGGGCGTTCGACCAGGGGGTCGGCCGCGCGTTGTGGTTCATCCACGGCGGGAACCCGGACGGGGTCGCCGCCGCGGTCGGCCGGTTCGCCGAGCACCGCCGGGCCGACCTGTGGAGCGGAGCCGGGCTCGCCGCGACGTTCGCGGGCGGCAGTGACCAGGTCGGGCTGGCGCGGCTGCGCCGGGCGGCCGGCGGGTACCAGGACGAGCTCGGGCTGGGCGCGGTGTTCGCGGTGAAGGCGCGCACCTACTCCGGGTACGTGCCGGCGCACACCCACCTCGCGTGCGGCGGCCTGGTCGACCTGACCGTGCGGGAGGCGCAGAACCTGGCGGACCGCACCGAACGGGCCGACGGCGACGACGGGCCGGAGCCGCCCTACGAACTGTGGCGGGAGCGGATCCGGGAAGAGCTCCGCCCGGCCGCCGCGCGCCGCGCGAGCTGAGCGGTGATCGCACGCAACCGTGGAGTAGACCGCCGGCCGGCGGATCTGTGACCGTGGAACCGACGAGCAGAAACAAATCCCATTCGACCCGTGAGGGGGAGAGTGCGTTGGGCAATGGCTGGCGTGCGCTCAGGCGCCGTATCCTGACACCGAACGTTTCGGAGACTTCGCTGGAAAAGCGTGGCTTCCACCGAAAGAGCCCAGCCGCTCAAGAACGACTCGAGACGGTCGGGGAGAAATTCCTCCTCGGGTACGCGCACGCGGTCGAAGCGCGTTCGGCCGAGCAAGCCGAAGAATGGCTCGAGCGCATTCCTCCGCAGTACCGCGGATTCGCCTACGAAGGCGCGGGAATGGGGTACGGCGTCCTCGACGGGCTGCCGTTCGGCAAGAGCACGAACATCGCCGAGTTCCTGGCCGGCCCCGGCGAGAAGCACGACTACATCATCTATGTCGGGGTGGGCTGGGCCATGTGCCGGCTCCCGCGGTTCGCCTGGCCGAAGGCGTCGGCCTTCGACCCGCTGCTGCGCTGGCTGGTCCTCGACGGCTACGGCTTCCACCAGGCGTACTTCAAGACCGACAAGTACATCCGGAACCAGTACCAGGAGCAGGGCTTCTCCTGGCCGGAACGGCGCTACGACCGGTACGCGCTGCGGGCCATCGACCAGGGCATCGGCCGGGCGCTGTGGTTCATCTGCGGCACCGACGTCGCCCTGGTGACCAAGACGATCGAGGAGTTCCCCGAGTCCCGCCACGGCGACCTGTACGCCGGGGTCGGGCTGGCCTCGACCTACGCGTGCGGCGTCACGGCCGGAGAGCTGGCGGAACTGGTCGAGCGGGCCGGCATCCACCACGGGCAGCTGGCACAGGGAAGCGCCTTCGCCGCCGAGTGCCGGGTGCGCTCGGGCCTGATGATCCCGGAGACCGAGATGGCGGCCCGGGCGATCTGCGGCCTGCCGGCCGAGCGCGCGGCGGCCATCACCCAAGAGGTCCGTCCGGACGTGGTCGTCGACGGCGACGACGTCCCGGCGTTCGAAATCTGGCGGCAGCGCATTGCCGAAGAAGTGCTGACCCACGGAGGGAAGAAGAAATGACCGCGACCTTCGGCTGGCTGCGCAAGCAGCTGGCGGGCATCGTGGCGCTGGTGCTGATCCTCGGCCTGTTCCTGGTCGCGCGGCTGCCCAGCGTCGACGCCGCCGAGCAGGACTCGATGGCGGGCAAGTTCCACTTCACCCCGATGACGATCGCGCTGCCCGCGGCGAAGAAGTCGCAGTCGATCCGGACGGTGAACAAGGAGTACGAGAAGATCGCGGCCTGGATCTCCTCGGTGGGCGCCGCGATCGCGATCAACGACATCAGCGGCAGCGGCAAGCCGAACGACCTCTGCCTGGTGGACCCGCGCAGCGACCAGGTCGTCATCACGCCGGCGCCGGACTCGGGCCCGCGTTACGCCCCCTTCGCGCTCGACCCCGCGCCGGCGCTGCCGACGTGGGACTACATGGCGCCGATGGGCTGCGTCCCCGGTGACTACAACGAGGACGGCCGCACCGACGTCCTGGCCTATTACTGGGGCCGGAGCCCGGTGCTGTTCCTGCAGAAGGCCACCGCCACCAAGTTCGACGCCTCGGCCTTCCAGCCGACCGAGCTGCTGCCGGGCAACCACCGCGGCCCGGACGGCAAGTACAACGGTCCGCTGTGGAACACCGACTCCGTGACCATCGGCGACTTCGACGGCGACGGGCACATCGACGTCTTCGTCGGGAACTACTTCCCGGACAGCAAGGTCCTCGACCCGAACGCCGACGGCGGCATCACGCTGAACCAGTCGATGTCGCACGCGGTGAACTCGGGCGCCAAGTACATCTTCCGCTGGACCGGCGCGACGTCCGGGGCGAACCCGGCCGCGCAGTTCGCCGACGCCTCGGCGGGCATCCCGGAGGACGCACGCCTCGGCTGGACGCTGGCCTCCAGCGCGACCGACGTCGACGGCGACAACCTGCCGGAGCTCTACATCGCCAACGACTTCGGGCACGACCACTTCCTGTACAACAAGTCCACGCCGGGGCACGTGTCCTTCGGCGAGGTCACCGGGGTCCGCGGGATCGCCGACCCGAAGTCGAAGGTGCTGGGCCACGACTCCTTCAAGGGGATGGGCGTCGACTTCGGCGACCTGAACCACGACGGCCTCTACGACCTCTTCGTCAGCAACATCACGACGTCGTGGGGCATCGAGGAGTCGAACTTCCAGTTCATGAACGAGGCCAAGGACAACGCGGACCTGACCCGGCAGCTGAAGGACGGCGTCGCGCCGTTCCACGACGACAGCGGCAAGAACGGCACGGCGTGGTCCGGCTGGGGCTGGGACGTCAAGATCCAGGACTTCAACAACAGCGGTGAGAACCAGATCGCCCAGGCGACCGGGTTCGTCAAGGGGCAGATCAACCGCTGGCCGAACCTGCAGGAGATCGCCACGGCCCACGACGGCCTGCTGTCCAACCCGTTGTGGTGGCCGAACGCCCGCGCCGGTGACGACATCGGTGGCGACCAGACGCTGCACTTCTTCGTGAAGAGCCCGGACGGCCGCTACGCCGACCTCGCGCCGAAGCTGGGCCTGGCCGTGCCGGTGCCCACCCGCGGCATCGCCGTCGGCGACACCGACTCCGACGGCCTGCCCGAGTTCGCCGTGGCCCGGCAGTGGGAAGAGCCGATCTTCTACCACAATGACAGCCCGAACCCCGGCAAGTACCTGCAGCTGAAGCTGACCACCGACGCCCCGGTGGCGCCCGGCCCGCTGCCCGCGGCCGGCGTGCCCGCGATCGGCGCCCAGGTCACCGTGACCACCTCGGACGGCAAGAAGTACCTCGGCCGGGTCGACGGCAGCAGCGGGGAGGCCGGCCGGCGCAGCTTCGACATCCAGATCGGTCTCGGCCACGACGTCAGCGGCCCGCTCGACGTGCACCTGCAGTGGCGCGACCGGACCGGGCAGCTGCGGACACAGAACCTGAAGCTCGAACCCGGCTGCCACATGTATCAGCTCGGCTCCACGGCGAAGGAAGCGATGTGACATGACCAGCCCGACTCTGACCAAGGTGGACAGTGCGCCACCGAAGCGGACCAACAAGGTCATCACCGCGCTGCGGCGCTTCGCGATCTCGATCACGATCTTCAACATCGTCGGCTACACCGTGCTCGGCTTCGAGCAGCCGTGGCTGTACCCGTTCGTCGCGCTGGCGACCGCGTACACAACGGAGATCGTCCTCGAGATCATCAACTCCCGGGTGACCCACCGCGACGTCCGGTTCCGGGGCAACGGGTTCAAGGGGCTGATGGAGTTCCTCCTGCCGGCGCACATCACCGGTCTCGCCCTCAACATGCTGACCTACGTCAACGACCGGATCCTCGTGATGATGTTCGGCGTCGCCGTCGCGGTCGGCACGAAGTGGATCCTGCAGGCGCCGGTGTACGGCCGGATGCGGCACTACATGAACCCGTCGAACTTCGGCATCACGATCATCCTGCTCGTGTTCCCGTGGGCCAGCATCGCCCCGCCGTACCACTTCACCGAGCAGATCCCCACCTGGGGCGGCTGGCTGATCGTGGGCATCATCCTCGCGTCGGGCACGGTGCTCAACGCGATGCTGACCGGCCGCATGTTCCTCATCGCGGGCTGGCTGAGCTTCTTCGTCGTCCAGGCCTTCGCTCGCGGCTGGCTCTTCGGCACGTCGATCACCGGCGCGCTGGCGATGGGCACCGGCGTCGCGTTCGTGCTCTACACCAACTACATGGTCACCGACCCGGGCACGTCGCCGTCGAAGCCGGGCTCGCAGTTCGCGTTCGGGGCCGGGGTGGCGCTCGCGTACGGCTTCTACACCGCCGTGCACGTCGCCTACGGGTTGTTCCTGGCCACCGCGACCGTGTGCCTGATCCGCGGGATGTTCCTGTGGGGCCTGCACTTCTCGAACAAGGCGCGGATCAGGTTCGAGGCCGACCAGGCCGCGCTGAAGGCGAAGCTCGAGCTCGCGTCGGCAGCGACGGCGGGCGACGAGAAGCCCGGGGCTGTCGCGGCATGACCATCTCCTCGGACGAAGCCCGGGCGGCGCGCACCGCGCCTCCCGGGCCGCCGCGCCGGGCGACGTTCCGGTTGCTGAAGCAGCTCTTCACCGACCGGCTCGCGCTCATGGGCGACAACGCCGAGGCCTACGGCGACGTCGTCCGCATCGCCATCGGCCCGAAGGCGATGTACCTGGTGAACCACCCCGACCTGGCCAAGCACGTGCTCGCGGACAACGCGGCCAACTACCACAAGGGCATCGGCCTGCAGGAGGCCCGCCGGGCCCTCGGCGACGGCCTGCTCACCAGCGACGGCGAGACCTGGAAGACGCAGCGCCGGACCATCCAGCCGGTGTTCCAGCCCAAGCGGATCTCGCGCCAGGCCGCGGTCGTCGCGTCCGAAGTGGACGATCTGATCAAGCGGCTGGCCGCGCACGACGGGCCGGTCGAGATCCTGCACGAGATGACCGGGCTGACGCTCGGCGTGCTCGGCAAGACGCTGCTCGACGCCGAGCTCGGCGGGTACGAGACCCTGGGTCACTCGTTCGAGGCCGTGCAGGACCAGGCTATGTTCGAAGCGGTCACGCTGAGCATGGTGCCGCAGTGGGTGCCGCTGAAGAAGCAGGTGGAGTTCCGGACCGCGCGCGAGGACCTGCGCCGGATCGCCGACGAGCTCGTCGAGCAGCGGCTGGCGAACCCGGTCGAGGACGGCGAAGACGTGCTGTCGCGGTTGATCGCGTCGGGGTCGGCGGAAAGCTCGTCGCGCGAGCGCATGCGGGACGAGCTGATCACCCTGCTGCTGGCCGGGCACGAGACGACGGCGAGCACGCTCGGCTGGGCGTTCCACCTGGTCGACGAGCATCCGGAGGTCGGCGAGCGGCTGCACGCCGAGGCCGTCGAGGTCCTCGGCGACCGGCTGCCCGGACACGAGGACCTCCGGAAGCTGACCTACACGGTGTCGGTCGTGGAAGAGGTCATGCGGCTGTACCCGCCGGTGTGGCTGCTGCCGCGGATCGCCCAGGCCGACGACGAGATCGGCGGGTACCACGTGCCGGCCGGGTCCGACGTCGTCGTCGTGCCCTACACGCTGCACCGGCACCCGGAGTTCTGGGCCGACGCCGAGCGCTTCGACCCGGGCCGGTTCGCCGGGGCCGAGCGGCCGCCGCGGTACGCCTACCTCCCGTTCGGCGCCGGGCCGAGGTTCTGCATCGGCAACAGCCTCGGGGTGATGGAGGCGGTGTTCGTGCTCGCGATGGCCGCGCGGGACCTGCGGCTGCGCAAGGTGCCGGGCAAGGTCGTCGAGCCCGAGGCGATGCTCTCGCTGCGGGTGCGTGGCGGGCTGCCGATGACCGTGCACCCCCGGGAGCGGCGGCTGAGCGACGCCGCCTGAATCTCTACTGTGGACATTCGACGAGGAGGTAGGCCGGTGCAACCCGAGGCCACCCAAGAAGAACGCTTCAAGAACATGACCCTCGAGGCCTATGCGGACACGATCGTGCCGGGGGAGAAGCGGTTCGCCGACGACCGGGCGATCGCCGGGGCCGCGCCCGGCCCCGGCTCGGTGGCGGCGGGCGCGCTCGACCTGCTGAACTTCGACGCGACCGGCGTCACGGCCGGCCTGCCCTACCTCGCGCAGTCGCTCAACGACCACGCGAAGTCCTACGCGGGCGAGGTGGAGCTGGACCTCGACCACGACGTCCCGCCGTTCGCCGCCCTGCCGTACGAGCACCGCCGCGAGCTGGTGCGGCGGCTGACCACCCCCGGTCACCCGGAGAAGGACGGCTGGGTCAGCCTCGCGCTGTTCTGCAACATGGCCTACGACAGCGCCGCCCACCTGCACACCGCCGACGCCATCCGCGACGGGCACCCCGGCCTGCTGGCGCTGGGGTACACCGCCCCGGACGCCGACGGCTTCTGGCGGTTCCCGAAGTACGGCTACGGCCGCAAGCTGGCCGAACTCCACCCCGACACGACGCCTTCCGGGAGCCCCGCATGAGCGCCATCGAGCAGACCGACGTCGTCATCGTCGGCAGCGGGTTCGGCGGGTCCATCCCCGCCTACCACCTCGCCGCCGGCGGGGCGAAGGTGACCGTGCTGGAGCGCGGGCCGTGGCTGGCCGCGGACGACTTCGAGCACGACTACCTGCTCGGCTCGTCCTACACCCGGGCGTTCGACTTCGTCGTCGGCGACGGGATGAGCATCCTGGGTGGCAACTGCGTCGGCGGCGGCAGCGTCGTGTACTTCGCCGCGATGCCGCGGGCGCCGCGGTTCGTCTTCGAGCGCCACGGCAGCATCGGGCGCCGGATGTGGCCTTCGGTCATTTCCCGCGACGCGCTGGAGCCGTGGTACGACCGCGTCGACGAGGCGCTCCCGGTGTCCACACAGGACTGGACCGACGTCTCCTACGCCGGTGGCCTGTGGGCCGCGGCCTGCAACCACTCCGGCCGGACGGCGAACCCGGCGCCGGTCGCCGTGGACAACGACACCTGCGTCAACTGCAACTTCATGATGGCGGGCTGCAAGTTCGACGCCAAGCGGTCGATGCTGACGAACTACCTGCCTGCCGCGCTGGCGCACGGCGCCCGGATCCGCCCGCTGCACGAGGTCCAGCGCCTGGAACGGACCGAAGACGGCGGCTACCGCGTCCACTTCGCCGTGATCGACGAGGAGGACTACCGGGTCCACACCGGCGGCGGCGTGATCGAGGCGAAGGTCGTCATCATCGCCGCCGGCGCCGGGGCCACGCCCGTGATCCTCCAGCGGTCGGAGGCCGCGCTGGGCGAGATGCCGCACGGCGTCGGCCGGTACTTCTCCGGCAACGGCGAGCGGCTCAACACCGCGATCATCGACGAGGACCGCGTCCGCGAGGTGCTCGGACTGTCCCGTGAGGACGGTCCGGTGTACTCGGCCAACCACATCGGCAAGGGCCCGACCGTCGCCAACTGGGACAAGCTCGACGGCTCGCTGCCGGAGTACGAGCGGTACTCGCTGGAGCAGCTGTACTTCCCGCCGGGCCTGGGCACCATCCTCGCCCAGGTGCCCGGCGGCGAGGAACCGCGCTGGTTCGGGGCGGAGAAGAAGGAAATCCTGAAGCAGTGGGCCAACTGGCTCACGATCTTCCTGATGACCGAGGACGACAACGAAGGCGTCTTCGGCACGCCGCCGCCCACCGGCAACGCGTACCGCATCTCGCAGCAGATGCTCGGCCGTGGTTCGCTGCGCTACGACCCGACTCCGAACACGCGTCACGGCTGGGCGCTCGCGGACGCGGACTGCAAGGCGATCATCGAGAAGGACGGCCTGGCTCGCGTGGCCCCCTGGACGAACGACGTCGTCGGCGCGTACACCGTGCACCCGCTGGCGTCCTGCCGGATCGGGGACGACGCGGCGACGTCCGCGCTGCACCCGAACCACGAGCTGCGCAACCACCCGGGCATCTTCGTCACCGACAGCGCGTCGGTGCCGGGCGCGCTGACGGTGAACCCGGCGATGACCGTCGCGGCGCTCGCCGAGCGGTCGGTCCCGGGCATCGTCCGGGCCCTGCAGGCCCGCGGCGTCGACGTCAAGTACGGCGCTCCGGCGCCCGACGGCTCGATCACGGGCCGTCGTGCGGTGTCCAAACTGGACCTGGTCGCCGGAAGCTGACGTACTAAAAGGTCGACATGCGTGATTGCCGGGTCGACACGCGTGATTGGAGGGACGACACGCCGGAGCTGATGGGCGCCGGGCCGTGTCGTCCCTTCAATCACGTGAGCTGACCCTTCAATCACGCGTGTCGGCGTTCTGATCACCTTGGTCTGGAGGAAGTATGGCGGCGGGTGTGGTGCGGGTTGCCTTGCGGCGGGCGCTGCGGGAGGTGAAGTACGTCGAGGCGGTGCGGCCGCGGCGGGCGCGGGGGCTGGTCCGGGACGTCTACCGGCAGGTGGAGCGGGATTTCGGGATGCTCGCTCCGCCGATCGCGCTGCACTCGCCCGCGCCGGACGTGCTCGCCGCGGCGTGGCTGGTGCTGCGGGAGTCGCTCGTCGCGGGCGGGACGGCGAGCCGGGCGGGCAAGGAGGTCGTCGCGGCCGCTGTTTCGGCGGCGAACTCGTGCCCGTACTGCGTCGAGGTGCACGGGATGGCGCTCGGCTCGCTGGGCGAGCCGGACGCCGCCGCGGCCATCGAGACCGGTGACGTCATCCCGGACCGGGACACGCGGGCGCTGGCGGCGTGGGCGCGGGGCGAAGGCCCGCTGCCCGCGGACACATCCGGCGCCACCGCGGCCGAGCTGACCGGCGTCGCCGTCGCGTTCCACTACCTCAACCGGATGGTGAGCGTGTTCCTCGGCCCGTCGCCGCTGCCGCCGGCCGTTCCGCCCGCGGCGCGGGCGAAAGCCAAGGCCGTGCTGGGTTTCCTGCTCAAGCCGGGTACCCCGCCCCCGGCCGGGGAAGCACTCGGGCTGTTGCCCGCGGCACCCGGCGAAGGGCCGGACTGGGCGCGACCGGTCCAGCCGCTCTCCGACGCCTTCGCGCGCGCCGCGGCCGTGATCGAAGAAGCCGGGGAACGCTCGCTGCCGCCCCGGGTACGGGACCTCGTCCGGCGGGAACTGAAGGCGTGGGACGGCGAACCGCCCGGGCTGAGCCGGGCCTGGGCGGAGGCCGCGCCGGCCGAGCTGCCGGCCGGGGAGCGTCCGGTGGCCCGGTTCGCCCTGCTGGTGGCGAAATCCGCCTACCAGGTCGACGCCGGTGTCGTCGACGACGTCCGTCCCCTGTGGACTGACGATCGCGGGCTGGTGGAAGCGGCGTCGTGGGCGGCGTTCGCCGCCGCGGCCGAACTGGGCGGCCGGTTTCCGCCGCACCGCCCGTGAAGAGAAGACGCCCCGCCCGTGGCGGGTGATGATCGAAGGGCCGGGCCGGGCCGATCCGCCCCCACCGGGCCACAGAACCGCCGAAACGGTGAGAGGACAGACGGGTGACTGACACCACCGGAGTGATCGCCGACCTGACCGCCGAGGCCGCCGAAGTCGACGCGCTCGTCGCCGGCCTCGCCGACCGTGACTGGGACCGGCCGACGCCGGCGCCAGGCTGGAGCATCCGGCACCAGATCGGCCACCTCGCCTTCATCTTCCGCATCGCGGGGCTTTCGGCCGCGCAGCCGGCGGCCTTCCGCGAAATGACCAAGTCGCTGGCCGGCGGTTTCGAGAACGCCGTCAACGCGGCGCTCGAGGACTACGTCCACGACCCGGCCGAGGTCCTGCTGGGGCGGTGGCGTGCCGAGCGCGACGCCGGGATCAAGGCGCTGGCGGCGGTTCCCGGCGACCAGCTCGTGCCGTGGCTGGCCAACCCGCTGCCGCCGTACGTGCTGGCGTGCGCCGGGATGATGGAGCTGTTCGGGCACGGCCAGGATGTCGCCGACGCGCTCGGCGTGCGTCCGGTGCGGACCGACCGGATCGGGCACCTGGCCGGCTTCGCCGTCCGGGTCCGCGACTTCGGTTACGAAGCCCGCAACCTGACCCCGCCCGCGGAAGAGTTCCGGTTCGAGCTCACCGCGCCCTCGGGCAGGCTGTGGGCCTTCGGGCCGGAGGACGCGACGCAGCGGATCAGCGGCAGCGCCGAAGACTTCTGCCTGCTGGTGACCCGGCGGCGGCACCGGTACGACCTCGACGTGCACGCCAAGGGCACGCTCGCCGACCAGTGGCTCGACATCGCCCAGGCCTACCGCGGGCCGGCCGGCGAAGGACGACGGCCGAGCCAGTTCGCCCCGTGAGCAGCATTGCCGGCGAATCGCTTGTGGCACAACGGAAGAAGGACGGCGCCGCCCGGCCGGGCGGCGCCGTCGCGGCGGCACTTGTCCCCGCGTGCGGACTCGTGGCCGGTGGCAGCGACAAAGAAGACTTCGCGGGGGAACCGGGTCCATGCTGGACCGGACCGCGTGACGCGGGCGCGCGGCGACGCCGACCAGCGCCGGAGGGGTCGCCGCGGGGCGACCGAAGGGCTCGAGAGCTAATGGGAGAGCGGTGGCAATGAGGGTTGAACGGATAGCGATCGTCGGGATCGGCTTACGGTATCCGGACGCCCGTTCGCTGGACGAGCTCTGGGAGAACGTGCTGGCGGGTCGCCGCGCGTTCCGCCGGCTGCCCGACGAGCGGATGAACCGGGCGGACTACTACTCACCCGACCCGAAGGCGCCGGACCGGTTCTACGCGCAGAAAGCGGCGGTGCTGCGGGACTACGAGTTCGACCGGGTCGCCCACAAGGTCGCCGGCAGCACGTTCCGGGCGACCGACACGACGCACTGGCTGGCCCTCGATGTGGCCGCGCAGGCGTTGGCGGACGCCGGGTTCGACGACGGCGAAGGTGCCCCGAAGACGACGACCGGTGTCGTCATCGGCAACAGCCTCACCGGTGAGTTCTCCCGCGCCAACATCATGCGCCTGCGCTGGCCGTACGTCCGCCGCACGGTGGCGGCGGCGCTGTCCGAGCGCGGCTGGGGCGACGAGGAGACCGCGGACTTCCTCCGCGAACTCGAGGTCCAGTACAAGGAACCCTTCCCGGAGATCAACGAGGACTCCCTCGCGGGCGGCCTCGCGAACACGATCGCCGGCCGCGTCTGCAACTACTTCGACTTCGCCGGTGGCGGCTACACCGTCGACGGCGCCTGCTCGTCCTCGCTGCTGTCCGTGGTGAGCGCGGCCAACTCGCTGGTCCAGGGCGACCTCGACGTCGCCATCGCCGGCGGGGTGGACCTCTCCATCGACCCGTTCGAGGTGATCGGCTTCGCGAAGACCGGGGCGCTGGCCAAGCGCGAGATGAAGGTCTACGACGCGGACTCGAACGGCTTCTGGCCCGGCGAGGGCTCGGGCATGCTCGTGCTGATGCGCGAAAGCGACGCGATCGAGCAGGGCAAGCGCATCTACGCGTCCATCGGCGGCTGGGGCGTCTCCTCCGACGGCAAGGGCGGCATCACCCGGCCCGAGGCGGCCGGGCACCGGCTCGCCCTCTCGCGGGCCTACGCCCGCGCCGGGTACGGCGTCGAGACCGTCTCCTACTTCGAGGGCCACGGGACCGGCACCGCGCTGGGCGACGCCACCGAGATCGAGGCGCTGTCCACCGCTCGCCGCGACGCCGACCCGCTCGCGAAGCCGGCCGCGCTGTCGACGATCAAGGGGAACATCGGCCACACCAAGGCGGCCGCCGGGGTCGCCGGCCTGATCAAGGCCACCCTGGCCGTCTACCACCAGGTGATCCCGCCGGGCACCGGGCACTACGAGCCGCACGAGTCGCTCACCGGGTCGTCGGCGCGGATGTACGTCCCGCGCGATCCGCTGCTGTGGCCGCCGGAGCAGCCGGTGCGCGCGGGCGTCTCGGCGATGGGCTTCGGCGGGATCAACTCGCACGTCACCGTCACCGAAGCGCCCGGCGCCGCCCGGCGCCGTGAACTCGACGACCGGTCCCTGGCGCTGGTCGCCGGCCGCCAGGACGCCGAGCTGCTGCTGTTCGACGCCGAGGACGTCGCCACGCTCCGCGGCCGGATCGCCGCCGTGCTGGAGTACGTGCCGAAGCTGTCCTTCGCCGAGCTGACCGACCTCGCCGGTCACCTGGCCGGCGAGCTGGCGGACCGCCCCGTCCGCGCCGCCGTCGTCGCCTCGGACCCGGAGCAGGCCGACCGCAAGCTGACGAAGCTGCTCGAGGACCTGGAGTCGCAGGACTCGGTGTTCTCGGTGGCCGACGGCGTCTTCGCCGGCACCCGCACGTCGGCGCCGAAGATCGGGTACCTGTTCCCCGGCCAGGGCTCCGGCCGCGGCGGCGAAAGCGCCCTGCGCCGCCGGTTCGCCCTGGCGGACGAGATCCACCGCGCGGCCGGGCTGCCGGACGGCGGCGACCAGGTCGCCACCGAGGTCGCCCAGCCGCGGATCGTCACCGGGGCCCTCGCCGGCCTGCGCGTGCTGCGCTCCTTCGGCGTCGAAGCCGAGTCGGCGACCGGGCACAGCCTCGGCGAGCTCACCGCGCTGCACTGGGGCGGCGCACTCGGCGAACGGGAGCTGATCAAGCTCGCCACCGTCCGCGGCAAGGTCATGGGGACGATGTCCGGTGACGGCGCCGGTGCCATGGCCGGCATCGCCGCCTCGCCCGGCCGCGTCGAAGACCTCGGGCTCGGCGACGACGTCGTGATCGCCGGCTACAACGCCCCGGAGCAGACGGTGATCTCCGGCCCGGCCGAGGCGGTCGACCGGATCGTGGCGCGGGCCAAGGCCCAGGGCGTCGGGGCGACCCGGATCAAGGTTTCGCACGCGTTCCACTCACCGGCCGTCGAACCGGCCGCCCGCGCCATGACCGAGCGGCTGGGCGAGTTCTCCTTCGCCCGCCTGGAACACCCGGTCGTCTCGACGGTCACCGGCGACGTGCTGCACGCCGCCGAGGACCTGCCGGAGCTGCTGCGCGAGCAGATGGTGCTGCCCGTGCGGTTCCGGGAAGCCGCGGCGCGGGTGGCCGAACGCAGCGACCTGGTGGTCGAGGTCGGCCCGGGGCGCGTGCTCACCGGGCTGTTCGAGGAGATCGCGCCGCGCACGCCGGTGCTGTCCATCGACACCGACAGCACATCGCTGGCCCCGCTCCTGCGGGTCGTCGGCGCGGCGTACGCGCTGGGCACGGCCATCACCACGGACGCGCTGTTCGAGGGCCGGATCGTGCGCCCGCTGCCGGCGGACGGCCGGTTCAACTTCCTGGCCAGCCCGTGCGAGGCCGCGCCGTCGATCGACGCCGAGCTCGCCGCGGAACTGGCCGTGGAGAAGAAGAGCCGGGCCGACGCGGACGCCGAAACGACGTCCGGCGACGGCGGCAGCTCCACTTTGGACCTGCTGCGCAGGCTCGCCGCCGAGCGCGTCGAGCTGCCGCTGGAGACGGTCACCGCCGACACCCACCCGCTGGACGACCTGCACCTGTCCTCCATCACGGTGGGCCAGCTGGTCAACGACGTCACCCGCGCGCTGGGCCGCCCGCCGCTGGAGGGGATGCCGAACTTCGCGACGGTGTGCCTGGGCGAGCTCGCCGAGATGATCGACGAGCTGGCACAGACCGCGGGCCCGGCCGACGGCGCCCAGGGCGAGGCGCCGGGCGTCGGCCCGTGGGTCCGGCCGTTCTCGGTCGAGTACGTCCCCGCGCCGCGCCCGGCTGCCGACCTCGCCGCCGGGGGCCACACGCAGTGGCAGGTCTTCACGACTCCGGGGCACCCGCTGGCCGAGCCGCTGCGGGCCGCGCTCGCGGCGTCCGGGACCGGCGACGGCGTGCTGCTCTGCCTGCCGGCGGACTGCGGCACCGACCACGTCGGGCTGTTCCTCGACGCCGGGCGCGCGGTGATGGCCGCGCCCACCGGCACCCGGTTCGTCGTGGTGCACCACGGCTACGGCGCCTCCGGCCTGGCCAAGACCCTGCGCCTGGAGGACCCGTCGACGAAGACGACGATCGTCGACCTGGCCGACCCGGCCCCGGCGGTCCCGATCGAGGTCGAGGAAGCCGTGGCCACCGTGGTGGCCGAGGTCGCCGCGACCACGGACTTCACCGAAGCCCGGTACGGCGCCGATGGCGGCCGGACCGTGCCCCGGCTCATCGCGTTGCCGGCGCCCCCGGCCGGCCCGATCCGCGACTCGCTGGACGGCACCGACGTCCTGCTGGTCACCGGCGGCGGCAAGGGCATCACCGCCGAGAGCGCACTGGCATTGGCCAAGGACTCCGGAGCGAAGCTCGCCCTCCTCGGGCGCAGCGACCCGGAGAGCGACAGCGAACTGGCCGAAAACCTCGCGCGGATGGCAGCGGTGGGCATCACCTTCCGCTACGAACGCGCGGACGTGACCAGCGCGCCGCAGGTCGCCGAGGCGGTCGCGCGGGCCGAAGCGGAGCTGGGCCCGGTGACCGCGATCCTGCACGGCGCCGGCCGCAACGAGCCGGCCGCGCTGTTCAGCCTCACCGAGGACAGCTTCCGCAAGACGGTCGCGCCGAAGATCGGCGGCCTGAACGCCGTCCTCGCCGCGGTGGACCAGGACCGGATCAAGCTGCTGGTCACCTTCGGCAGCATCATCGGCCGGGCCGGCCTGCGCGGCGAGGCGCACTACGCGACCGCGAACGACTGGATGACCGAAGCCACCCTGCGCTTCGGCCAGGAGCACCCGCGGGCCCGGGCGATCGCCCTGGAGTGGTCGGTCTGGTCCGGCACCGGCATGGGCGAAAAGCTCGGCGTGGTCAGCGCCCTGATGCGCGACGGCATCACGCCGATCCCCACCGAGGACGGCATCACCATCCTCCGCCAGGTGCTCGCCGACCCGGCCGCGCCGCCGGTCCTGGTGGTCTGCGGCCGGACCTCCGGCCTGGCCACGCTGCCGATCCAGCGGCGCGAGCTGCCGCTGACCCGGTTCGTCGACCGCGCGGTCGTGCACTACCCGGGGGTCGAGCTCGTCACCGAGGCCGACCTGTCCGCGGGCAGCGACCCGTACCTGACCGACCACCTGCTCGACGGCCAGCTGCTGTTCCCGGCCGTGCTCGGCATGGAGGCGATGACGCAGGCCGCCGCGGCCACCCTCGGCCGCACCGGGGCGCCGGTGTTCGAGGACGTGGAGTTCCTCCGGCCGATCATCGTCTCGCCCGGCGGGTCGACCACGGTCCGGCTGGCCACCCTGGCCAGGGACGTGGACACGGTCGACGTCGTGATCCGCAGCGAGGAAACCGGGTTCAGCGCCGACCACTTCCGGGCGCGGCTGAACTTCGCGCGCCCGGAGACGCTCGGCGAGCCGGTCCGCCGCGAGGCCGGGCTGCCGGTGGTGCCGGTCGAGCCGGTCAGCGAGCTGTACGGGTCGGTCCTGTTCCAGGGCAAGCGGTTCCAGCGGGTGCTGGGCTACCGGCGGGCGAGTGCCCGGCACGCCGTGGCCGAGATCGCGACGGCCGCCAACGTGGACTGGTTCGCCCCGTTCCTCCCGCAGGAGAAGCTGCTCGCCGACCCGGGCACCCGTGACGCGATGATGCACGCCATCCAGTGCTGCGTCCCGGACGTGACCCTGCTGCCGCAGGGCATCGAAAAGCTCTTCCTCGCGGAACCCGGTTCGCAGCACGAGGACTACGTCCTGCTCGACGCGCGGGAACGGTCCCAGGACGGCGACAGCTACGTCTACGACCTCGACGTGCGCAACCCCGACGGGACGCTGGTCGAGCGGTGGGAAGGGCTGAAGCTGCGGGCGGTCCGCAAGCGGGACGGCGCTGGCCCGTGGGTCCCCTCGATGCTCGGGTCCTATGTGGAGCGTGCCACCGAGCGGCTGCTCGGCGGGAGCCGCTCGGTGGTGGTCGAGCCCGACCCGGCGGACCGCCCGGCCGAGGGCATCGCCGAACGCCGGTCGCAGACCGCGCTGGCCGCCGGCCGCGCCCTCGACCGGGTCGTGGAGATCCGCTACCGGCCGGACGGCAAGCCGGAACTCGACGGCGCCGAGGTCACCGCGTCCCACACCGCGCAGCTCACCCTCGTGGTGGCAGGCACCGGCCAGGTTGCCTGCGACATCGAAACGGCGGTCGAACGGACCGACGAGGACTGGGCCGGGTTGCTCGGCGACGAGCTGCTCGCCGTCGGCCGCCTGCTGGCCGCCGACGCCCGGGAGCCGGTCTCGGTCGCCAACACCCGGGTGTGGAGCGCGCTCGAGTGCATCCGCAAGACCGGGGAGATGACGCAGGCCCTCACGGTGCGGCAGGTCGACGCCGACGGCTGGGCCCTGCTGGCCTGCGGCGACGCGCGGATCGCCACCTGGTCGACCACCGTGAACGACCGGCCGGAGCCGATCGTCTTCGCCGTACTCCAGGCAGAGGGGAACCGATGATGTCCGACTACTACGAGATCCGCCACACGGTCGGCTTCGAAGAGACCAACCTGGTGGGCAACGTCTACTACGTCAACTACGTGCGCTGGCAGGGCCGCTGCCGCGAGATGTTCCTCAAGGAGAAGGCGCCGGCCGTGCTCGAGGAGGTCCGGGCCGACCTCAAGCTCTTCACGCTCAAGGTCGACTGCGAGTTCTTCGCGGAGATCACCGCCTTCGACGAGCTGTCCATCCGGCTGCGGCTGGAAGAGCTGACGCAGACCCAGATCCAGTTCACGTTCGACTACGTCCACCTGCACGCCGACGGTGACCGGCTGGTCGCCCGCGGCCGGCAGCGGATCGCGTGCATGCGCGGCCCCAACACCGCGACCGTGCCTTCCCGCGTCCCGGAGCAGCTGCGCGAGGCACTGGCTCCGTACGCGGCGGCCGGCGCGGTGAACGGCAGGGGAGTCTGACGTGGCCAACGATCCAGGCAGGCCTCCGGAACGGGGTGTGCTCAAGCGGCTGCCGGCCTCGCCCGCCCGCCGCGGGCTCTCGGACCAGCCCGGCCTGCGGCAGGTGATGGCCCGGTTCGCGACCGGCGTCACCGTGCTCACCGCAGGCGGCGAGGACGCCCACGGCATGACGGCCAACGCGTTTTCGTCGGTTTCCCTGGAACCGCCGCTGGTGCTGTGCTGCGTGTCGAAGGCGGCGCGCATGCACACCTCCATCGTGACGGCGGGCTCGTTCGCCGTGAACATGCTCGCGGCCGGCCAGCAGGACCTGTCGAAGTACTTCGCCGACTGGCGCCGTCCCGACGGGATGGCCCAGTTCGACGCGGTGGGCTGGACCCGGGGTACCCGGACCGGCGCGCCGCTGCTGACCGGCACCCTCGCGTGGCTGGAGTGCGAGCTGGCCGAGGTCCTGGAAGGCGGTGACCACTCGATCTTCCTCGGCCGGGTGGTCGCCAGCAGCCGGGGCGACGCCGAGCACGCGCTCGTCTTCTACGACGGCGGCTACCACGAGGTCGACGGGCGCGTCCGCGCCGCGTGAAAGGTGAACGACGATGCTGATCGCCGTGACGGGCGGCACCGGGTTCCTCGGCGCCCACACCGTCGCCCGGCTGCTGGCGGGCGGGCACCGGGTCCGGCTGCTGGCCAGGGACCCCGCCCGCGTGCCCGCCGCGCTCGGCCCGCTGTGCCCGGATTGGTCCGCAGTGGACGTCGTCGCCGGTGACGTGACCGACGCGGGCGCGGCCACCCGGCTCGTGTCGGGAGCCGAGGCGGTCCTGCACGCGGCCGGCGTCTACACGTTCGACAGCAGGCGGCGCCGCGAACTGGGCCGGGTCAACGAACACGGCACCGAAGTCGTGCTCGAGGCGGCCCGCCGGGCCGGGGTGGGCCACGTCGTGCACGTCTCGACGGTGGGCACCTTCTTCCCCGCGGCGGACGGCCACGTCGGTCCCGGCAGCCCGCTCACCGGCACGGGCGAGGCGTACCTCGCCTCGAAGGCGGCCGCCGAGCGCGTCGCCCGGCGGCACCGGGCCGCCGGGCTCCCGGTGACCGTCACCCATCCGCCCGCCCTGCTCGGCCCGCACGACCCGCACCTGGGCGACCAGAACGCGCGGCTGCGGAACCTGCTGCGGGGCCTGATGCCGTTCTGGCCGTCGGGCGGCCTGCCGGTCGGGGACGTGCGCGACGCGGCCGAGCAGCACGCGGTCCTGCTCAGCGGCCCGCCCGGCCGTTCCGACGTCTTCGGCCCGGGCCACTTCCTGCGCACCCGCGAGTACCTGGCCGTGGTCCGCGCGGTGACCGGCCGCCGGCTCCCGGCGCTGTTCCTGCCCGCGGCGGCGATGGCGCCGGTCGGCCGGCTGGCGGACCTGCTCCAGCGAGCCTGGCCGTGGCCGATCCCGGCCGAGTACGGCGCGATCCACGTCTGCGCGGTGGCCGCGCCGGTGGTGCCGGGGGCACCCGGCGGGGGTGTCGCCGCGCGGCCGTCCGCCGAGACCGTCCGTGCCGCGGTGGCCTGGCTGCACGAGGCGGGCCTGGTCACCGGCCGCCAGGCGGGCGCGGCCCGCAAAACGTCCAAAGAGGACAGTGACCCCGTGGTGCCGGGGCCGCCCGGATCGAGGAGACCGTGAAATGACGCTGCACGAAGCCGGCCGCCCCGCCCACGGCACCGCGGTGCCGCAGCCCGGCCCGGATCCCGAGACCCTCGTGGCCCGCCCGATGCCACGGCTGGGCCGTGGCATCGTCTGGTCGCTCGTCACGGCGGAGATCGAGCGCGACCACGCCCTGCGGACGGAAAGCGACGCGATGAGGGATGCCGCGTGAGCGGAAACCACGTGTCCGGCGCGGAACGCTCCGACGACGCCGAGGTCGTGCCGGTGCCCGACGCGGTCCGGCCGGGGCACCGCCGGGTGCACCGGTCGGAGGAGCCCCGCGACGCGAAGGTGATCGAGCTGTCGCGGGCCGCCGCCGCGCCCGCCGGGCCCGCGCCGGGGATGGACCTGCTGCGGAAGCGGCGCGAAGAACTGCGCGGCCACATCCTCGAAGGACGGCTCGACGCGGTGCGCCGTCAGCACTCGCTGGGCAAGCTGACCGCGCGCGAACGGCTCGCCCTGCTGCTCGACGACGACTCGTTCATCGAGCTCGAACCGTACCGGCGGCACCAGGCGAGCGGGCCGGGGCTCACCGGGAACCGGCCGCACACCGACGGGGTGATCGCCGGTTCGGGCACCATCGAAGGCCGTCGGGTCTTCGTCTACGCACAGGACTTCACCGTCTTCGGCGGCTCGCTGGGCGAGGCCCACGCGACCAAGATCCACAAGGTGCTCGACCTGGCCACGGCCAACGGCGCACCGGTGATCGGCCTCAACGACAGCGGCGGCGCCCGCATCCAGGAGGGCGTGCTCGCCCTTGACGGCTACGGCGGGATCTTCCGGCGGCAGGTCGAGGCCTCCGGCGTCATCCCGCAGATCAGCGTGATCCTCGGGCCGTGCGCGGGCGGGGCCGCGTACTCGCCGGCGCTGGCCGACTTCACCTTCATGGTCCGGGACACCGCGAGGATGTACCTGACCGGGCCGGACGTCGTCGAAGCCGTCAGCGGGCACCGGGTGACGCACGAGGAACTCGGCGGCGCGGACGTGCACGGCAGCAGCTCGGGGGTCGCCACCGTGGTGCACGACAGCGAGGAGGAGTGCCTCGCCGACGTCCGCTATCTCGTGTCGCTGCTGCCGGTGAACTACCTCGAGCCACCGCCGGAGACCGCGCCGACGGGCGCGGTCGACGACTACCGGCCGAAGCTCGCGCGGCTGGTCCCGGCCGAGCCCAACCAGCCCTACGACATGCGCGAGGTCTTCGCCGAGATCGCCGACGACGGCGAGTTCTTCGAGCTGCACGAAGGCTGGGCGCGGAACGTGCTGTGCGCGCTGGCCCGGATCGACGGCCGGGTGACCGGGCTGGTGGGCAACCAGCCGATGGTGTTCGCCGGCGTGCTGGACGGGCCGGCTTCCCAGAAGGCGGCCCGGTTCGTCAGGTTCTGCGACGCGTTCGGGATCCCGCTCGTCAGCCTGGTGGACGTGCCGGGCTTCCTGCCCGGCGTCGAGCAGGAGCGGAGCGGGATCATCCGGCAGGGCGCCCAGCTGCTGCACGCCTACTGCGAGGCCACGGTGCCGCGGATCCAGGTCATCCTGCGCAAGGCGTACGGCGGCGCGTACATCGTGATGGACTCCCGGTCGATCGGGACGGACCTGTCGCTGGCGTGGCCGACCAACCAGATCGCGGTGATGGGCGCGGAGGGCGCGGTGAACGTGCTCCACCGCCGCGAGCTGGCGGCGGCGGACGACCCGGCCGCCCTGCGGGCCCGGCTCGTCGCCGAGTACACCGAGGAGTACCTGAACCCCCAGTACGCGGCGGAACGCGGCCTGGTGGACGACATCATCGACCCGGCGGAGACCCGCGCGGCACTGGCGCGCGGCCTGGCGATGCTGCGCGACAAGCGCAAACCGGCCCCGGCCCGCAAGCACGGCAACCAGCCGATCTGAGGAGGACCCCGTGCCGGGCGACGACCGGGTGGTGAAGGTGGTGCGCGGCGAGCCGGATCCCGCCGAGCTGGCGGCGCTGGTGCTGGCGCTGGCCCTGTGCACGGCCGCCGCACCGGCCCGCGAGGGCGGCGAACCGGCCGGGAGAGCGTGGTCGGACCCGGCGTGGCGGCCCGGCGCGATCCCGCGGCCCAGGCCGCGCCCGGGCGCGTGGCGCCTGTCCGGTCTGCCGGTTTAGCACCCTCTTCTGGCCGCCGCTCGCCCAAGTCCGTGAATGGCACATCGAGGGACTTCAAGTCCCTCGATGTGCCATTCACGGACTTCGGGAGCCGTGGGCCGGCGGCGGGGCTGGACGCACCGCGCGCGAGGTCGCGCCGCTCGCTTTTTCCGTCAGGCTGCGGGGCGGGTGATCCGGCGGAGGCGGTCCGCAACCGTGTTCTCGCGGGCCCTCGCGTACGTGCTGTGGCCCGGGTGCACGGCCACGTACCGGACCTCCCCGTCGTGGAGGACCTCCATCTCGGTCCGCGCGCCGGGGGCGAACTCCGCGCCGCACACCGCGCAGGTCCGCTGGCGCACCGCCGCACCGGCCATCGCGTCCGGGACGCCCGGGCGGCGGTTCCGGGGTGAGGAGTCGGACATGGGGACCTCGCATCGGTGCCGGAGTGAACCGGTTCCCGCACGACCTCCGGCACGACCTCGGACGGGAACACCGTCCCTCCAGTGCACCGCAGCTTCCGCGGCCCGGGCCACTCGTGGCCTGCGCACCGGCCCGGCACCACCGGATCCCAGCCCGTCCTCGACCGCGAACCCCCATCGTGGAGCGATCCCCGGAAGAACGGAGACAGCCATGGACCTCACGACCGGAGCCGGCGCCGGGCCGGACCAGCGGGCCGCCGACCAACCGGAACCCCGGATCCCCCTCCAGCGCGGCGGCGAAGCCCCCGCCGAGCACGACCCGCTGCCCGAGCACATCGTGCTGGGCTACAACTGAGCCGCTGGGCAAGATCGGAGATGCCGGGGCCGGTGCGCCGGCTCGATACTCGAAGGTGGTTCGAGCCGGAGCGCCGCCCGGATCTCCGGCAGGCGCGGGCCTCACGCCCCGCGGCGGCCCGCGGACGTTGGTTGGGAGGCCGGCGGATGGCAATGCGCCTCCAGCTCATCGAGGGCGTCGAGCTGCTCGACACTTGGGCGGAGGCCGCGTCGCAAGTCGAGCGGAATGCCGTTTACGAAGCGTTGTTCTCCGTGAGCGACGGCTCGGCCTTCCTCGTCTACGACGTTTTCGGGGATTCGCGCGATCCGGGTAATTTCATTCTTCTCGTGAAAGCGGATCTTGTTCTCAAGATCATGATCCGCCCCGCCGAGTCGGTGTTCGAGATCCGGTACGTCGGCGGGCTCGACGAGAGCGTCGACGACTCCGCGCAGCAGGAGGCCACCGGTTCCGACTGAGCCGAACGGACGGCACCTTAGGGCGAACGGCCTTTCGCCGTGCCGCATTCGCCGATGTTCGTTGCGGAGAACGTCGGCCAGAACGTGCATTCCTCACCTTGACAGTGTCTCCGGCCGTGTGAAAACCTGGCATTGTTCGCTGGTCAGGCCTTATTTCTGGGGTGGGTATACAAGGAGGCTGCACCATGTCGTCACCCGAATTGCCAGGACTCGACGTTTCCAGCCGGGTGCGTGCCCGCGACGTGCAGATGACCGGGACGGCGGACCTCGCGCGCCGCGTCCTGATGATCACCGGGGCGATCGACACCACCGACCACGACGTCTCGGTCAGCGTCAACCTCCCGGAGCCGGGCCGGTGGCAGGTGATCAAGGCCGAGACCAACCTGACCGACCGGACCTGGGTCGCCATGCAGGCGGTCATGGACGAGGACTCCACCTTCGTCGACGACCAAATGCTGATGTCGCCCCAGTTCGCGAAGAGCTTCATGACCCCGGACCAGCGCCGGCTGACGTTCTACGACGGCGAGGTCCGGCCCGGCGAAACCGTGCTCAAGACCTACTCGATGGAGACGACCGGCCGGAAGCCGACGTACTTCTACTCCCGGTACAGCCCCATCGCCACCGACAGTGCCGAGCAGTCGCAGCAGACGCTCGGCGAGCTCGTGGCCAACGGGCTGAGCCAGCGGCCGGTGATCGAGCTGATCGTCCCGGTCACCGTGGTCTGATCGTCCCGCCGGTGCGCAGGGGGAGCCCGTGATCACGTTCGTGCCCGAGCCACACCTGCTCGACTCCCCCCGCGGGCGGCACTGGCCGCGCGTGCCGGCCACGGGACCGGCCGGCGCGCTCCCCGCGGGGCACGGCCGCACAGCCGACGTCGTCATCGTCGGCGCCGGGCCGGCCGGGATCGCCGTCGCCGCCGCGCTGTGGCACCACGGCGTCCACGACGTCGTGCTGCTGGACCGCGACGGGCGGCCGGGCGGCCGGTTCTTCGACCGGATCGACCTGCTCGGCCAGCGCGTCCTGCGCTCGCCCTACGAGCACCACCCCGGTGTGGAGGGGTTCCGCGACTGCGAGCTGCTCGACTTCGCGCGGCTGCACTGGGGCCGGCTCACTCGCACCGAGCGGCGCGAGATCCGGATGGCCCAGTCCGGCCACCGGTCGGTCGTCCCGGTCGACGTGTTCGAGGCGTACTGCGACCACCTGGTCGCCAGTCACCACATCGCCGCGAAGACCTGGCGCGCGACCGTGCGCGAGGTGCTCCCGGGCGGCGGCACGGCCACGGTGACGACCGAGCGGGGTTCCCTCACCGCCCGGCACGTCGTGCTGGCACTGGGCGAAGAACGCCGTGCGGCGCCCGATTCGTGGTGGGGCGCCGGCGCGCCGCCGCCCGGAGTGTCCTATTGGGACGAATCGGGGCCGGTCGGCGGCGGCCGCCGCCAGGTCGTCGTCGGCGCGGGCCTGACCGCGGCCCACCTGATCACCGGCGCGCTCGACGCCGGGCGCGAGGTGCACTGGGTGATCCGGGAACCGGGCGAGCGCTACCAGTGTGCCGACGTCAACTCGGCCTTCTTCCGGCCCGAAGGCCGGAAGCGGTTCGACCGCGTCGGCTGGGAACAGCGGCTCGGGCTGATGGGCCGTTTCCGGCGGGCGTCCATCATGTTCGAGTTCCAGCCGCTGCTGGAACGCGCCGAAGCGGAGGGCAGGCTGGTCGTCCACCGGGGCGCCCCGGTGCGGCGGGTCTCGGCCGGGGTCGGCGGGACCGTGGCCGTCCGGCTGGCCGACGGCCGCCGCGTCGGGGGCGACCACGCCGTGCTGGCGCTGGGGACCACCCCGTCGATCGGCACCGGCCTGCTGCCGCCGGCGCTCGTGGGTGCGCGGGACGGGTGGCCGGAGCTGGACGAGCGGACGATGGCCTACACCCGGGCACCAGAGGTCTCGGTCATCGGCGCCGCCGCCGGGATGGTGCTCGGCCCGGCCGCGCGCAACATCGACGGGCACCGGGTCGCGACGACACGCGCGGCCGCGGCGATCGCCCGGCGGCTGCGGGACGGCGCGGCGGTCGCGGCCGGTCTCGAGGCGGTCGCCGGTGCCTGAGCCGCACGACTCGCGTTTCGCGCTACCCGCCGTCGACGACCCCGCCACCACCGAAGCCGGGGTGATCCTGCTCGGCCTCGAGGCCGACCGCCTGCTGGCGGGGTTGGGCCTGGCTCGGCTCGCGGACGATCCGGCCCTGGTGACACAGGTGGTCGACCAGGTGCGGCACGGCGTCGCGGGATTCTCCGTGGCCGGGCTCGTGGCGGCGGGCGCCGAACACTGGCGTTCGGTCCGCGGCGGGCTGGGGGAAGCGCCGTCGACGTCCTCCCCGGGATCGCTGCGCCGGGAGTGGGCCGCCCGGCTCGACCGGGTCGGCGAGGCCGTCCCGGGCGCGGGCACCGCCACGCTCGCCTACCTCACGGCCTGTGCGCTGCGCCGCGCCGAGGTCGACCGGCTCGCCGACGGGCGGGCGTACGGAAAGGAACCCGCCGATGTCGTACCTGAGGTCCCTGCCCGCTGAAACCACGTTGCTGCAGGTGTTCCAGGCCTATCCCGGCCCGGCCCGGCACCTGCTGGCCTTCCACGAGGAGCTGCTGCGCGGCGAGTCGCCGTTCAGCCCGGGCGAGCGCGAGCTGATCGCCGCCTACGTCTCCGGCGTCAACAGCTGCGACTACTGCCACGGCATCCACACGGTCACCGCGGAGGCGTTCGGCGTGCCAGGCGGCGTGCTCGCCGCGGCACTCGAAGACCTGGGTTCGGCGCCGGTGGACGAGCGGCTCAAGCCGGTGCTCGCCTACGTGGGGAAGCTGACCCGCACGCCCTCCCGGATGACCGACGCGGACGCCGACGCCGTGTTCGCCGCGGGCTGGGACGAGCGCGCCCTCCACGACGCCGTGCTCGTGTGCGCGTTGTTCAACTTCATGAACCGGATGGTCGACGGCCTGGGGATCAGCGCCGACGCGGGCTACGCGACGACGTCCGGCGAGCGGTTGAAAGAGGGCGGCTACGCGGGGTTGGCCGGCCTGCTGCCGAACGCCTGAGCCGGACGCGGAGAACGGCCCGCTCAGCGGGCCCTCGACCCGGCCGAGGAGCGGGTCGGGATCGCCGTCATTCCGCGGTGATCACCGCGGAATCCTCTCCGCCGCCGTGGCGGTCAGGGTCAGCAGTTCGCGCAGCACCTCCGCGGCGATGCCGGCGAGAGAACGCTGCTCGTCTTCGCGAATCCACTGGGTGAACGCGATCGAGAACACGGTGGCACCCGACTCCGCCGCCAGGGTGGCGGCCACTTCGTCGACGCCGCGCCGGCGCAGGGCGTCGGCGAGCGTGGTGGCGATGCTGGCGAGCTTGTGCCGCTCGCGTTCCCGCAGCGCCGGGTTCTGGTCGATGACCGACTGCCGGGTCCGGGAGTGGGCCCGGCGCTCGTCCGGGAAGAAGGACGCCGAGGACTGCAGCGCGGCCGCGACGAGCTCGAGCGGGGACGCCTCCGCCGGCGCCGAGTCGACGCCGGCCAGGAACGCGTCCGCGAGCAGTTGCTGCCCGTGGAAGAGGACCTCGCGCTTGTCGCTGAAGTGACGGAAGAAGGTGCGCTCGGTCAGGCCGACGGACTCGGCGATCTCCATCGTGGTCGTCTGCTCGAAGCCGCGCGTGGCGAACAGTTCGAGAGCGGCCTTCTGAAGCCGCTCGGCGGCTCCCGGTTCCCAACGCACCATGCGGTCGAGTGTAGTGATGACAGCGACTGACTTGAAGTGTACGTTGATGTCTGTGACTGACGTCAGTCGCAGACATCAACCGTCGAGGGAGTTCACGTCATGCACGTTTTCGTCACCGGAGCCTCCGGCTGGATCGGCTCGGCCGTCGTCGACGACCTGCTCGCCGCGGGCCACGAGGTCACCGGGCTGGCCAGGTCCGAAGCGTCCGCCGCCGCGCTGGCGGCGAAGGGCTCCCACGTTCGCCGCGGTCACCTGGACGACTTGGCCGGCATCCGCGCCGGCGCCAAGGACGCCGATGCCGTCATCCACCTGGCGAACAAGCACGACTTCGCCCACCCGGCCGTCTCGAACGCCGCCGAACGGGCCGCCGTCCAGACCATCGGCGACACGCTCACGGGCACCGGACGGCCGTTCCTGCTTGCCTCCGGTGTCGCCGCCCTCACCCCGGGCCGGCTCGCCACCGAGGACGACGCGTCCGCCTTCCACGGCCCCGACTCGCCACGCGGCGGAAGCGAGAACCTCGCGCTCGAGTTCGTCGACCGGGGGGTCCACACCGTGAGCCTGCGCTTCGCGCCGAGCGTGCACGGCACCGGCGACCACGGGTTCATCGCGGTCCTCGCCGCGATCGCCCGCGAGAAGGGCGTGTCCGGTTACCCCGGCGACGGCACCAACCGCTGGGCCGCGGTGCACCGCACCGACGCGGCCCGGATGGTCACTCTCGGCCTCGCGAAGGCACCGGCAGGTACCCGTCTGCACGCCATCGCCGAGGAAGGCGTGGCGACCCGCGAAATCGCGGAGGCGATCGGCCGCGCGTTCGACCTGCCCGTCGCGTCGATCCCCGCCGGCGACGTCCAGGCCCACTTCGGGTGGATCGGCACGTTCTTCGCGATGGACCTCGCGGCGACCAGCACCGCGACGCAGGAGCTGCTCGGCTGGACACCCAGCGGACCGACCCTCATCGACGACCTGGCCGCAGGCGCGTACTCGGCATAGCGGCGCGTTCGCCGCCATCCGGCCCGGCCCCGAAAGCGCTCCCGGGACCGGGCCGGCTGGGGAAGCCCGCAGGTCTTCCCGGCCAGTGGGCACCGGCACGTGCGCACGGCGTAGGGAAACTGCGGTACCCCGGCAGTGCGGTGCGCCCTACTTCGGTGCCTGGAAGCCGCCGATCTGCTGCTCGAGCAGTTCGGCCAGGCCCAGCGGGGTGCGGTCCTCGAACATCGGGCCGATCAGCTGCACTCCGACCGGCAGGCCCTCGGGGGACCGGCCCGCGGGGACGGCGGTGGCGGGCAGGCCGGGCATGGTGGCCAGGCCGGCCCAGACGAGCTGGTCGAAGTAGGGGAACTCGACCCCGTCGATGTCGATCCGCCGTACCAGCGGATCGGGGTGGTGGTCGTGCCGGAACGCGGGCGTCGGCGTGATCGGGGACACCACGGCGTCGAACTCGGCGAACAGCTGCCGCCAGCCGTGGCGGTGGACCTCGCGGCGGTTGTTCGCCGCCATCCAGTCGTGGTGGCTGAACACCATGGCGCGCAGCCGCGCGGCGTCGAGGCTCTGGTCGTCCGCGCTCATTCCGGCGACGCGGGTCCGCAGCTGCTCGTCCGATTCGATCGGAAAACGCGCAACGGTGCCCGACATCAGCAACTGCGTGTAGAGCGTCGCGGCTTCGGTCAGGTCGGGCAGCAGCGGACTGTGCCGTTCGACGCGGGCGCCGCCGTCGACGAGCGCGGCGGCCACCCGGTTCACGCCCGCCCGCACGGCGGACCCGGTCGGGATGAGCGGATGTTCGTCGAGGACCAGGATCCGGAAGTCGGCGAGTTTCTCGTGGCGAGCGGGCGGCAGGGCCAAGTCGTACGCCACGCCGTGCGTCAGCGGGTCCGGTCCGGCCATGACGTCGAGCAGGAGCGTGAGGTCGCGGGCGGTGCGCGCCATCGGGCCGACGACGGCGAGGTCGAGGTCGACCGGCAAGGCCGGCTCGGACGGCGGGACCATGCCGCGGCCGGCCGCCAGCCCGAGCGTCGGCTTGTGCGCGTAGACGCCGCAGAAGTGCGCGGGGGTGCGCAGCGAGCCGGCGATGTCGGAGCCGAGGGACAGCGCGCCGAACCCGGACGCCAGGGCCGCCGCCGACCCGCCGGAGGACCCGCCCGGCGTGCGATCGTGATCCCACGGGTTGCTGGTGGTGCCGTAGATCTCGTTGAAGCTCTGGATGTCTTGCAGCCCCAAGGGCACATTGGTCTTGCCGAGCACCACCGCGCCCGCGGCCTTGACCCGCGACACCTGTACCGCGTCCTCGGCCGGCACGTAGTCCCGGTGCGGCGGCATGCCCCAGGTCGTGGGCAGCCCGGCGATGTTGTAGCACTCCTTGACCGTCACCGGAATCCCGAGCAGCGGCCGATCCTCACCACGGGCGCGTGCCTGGTCGGCCCGGCGTGCGGCGGCCCGCGCACGGTCGAAGTCCGGCACGCAGATCGCGTTGATCACCTTGTCTTCCCGCTCGATGCGGGCGATCGCCTCGTCGGTCAGCTCCACTGAGGACACTTCACCGGCGCGCAAGGCGGCCGCCAATTCTTCCGCGGTCTGAAAGCTCCACTCCATGAATCCGAAGCTATCCGGTCGCCGCAGAGGACACGAAATTCCGGTTCGCGCAACAGGGAAACGGCCGGTTTCCCCGGTTCTTGCCCGCTGACCGCGCCTGTCACCAGGGCACTTATTGACCCGGCTGAAGCGTGGCGACCGGGCAGGTCGGCGCGACGTTCCAGCGGTTGCCGGTCGAGACGATCGACGGCGGGAAGCCGCCCGGCGCGCGTTGTGAGCACTGCAGTGAGCGGGTGGCGCCGCGCGACGCGTTGAGCGCGACCGTGACCCCGCCGAACGCCTCGGGCCGCGAGTCGAGCCGGACCGCCGCGAAGTACGGACTCGCGCCGGTCACCGTGTTGCCCGTGATCATCGCGTCCTCGATCGGCCCGGTGATGCCCTGCAGCGTGATTCCGGAGCCGTCGGGGGCGGCTTCGGTGAACGTGATGTCGTTGTCGCGAATGCCGATCTCGTGCACCGAATCGCCGTAGATGCCGTCCGCGTTGCCGTCCGCGACGATCGTGTTGCCGGTCACCGTCACCTGGGCCGGGATCCCGCCGCTGTGCGGCGTGATCCGGATGCCCGGACCGGACACGCCGTGCCGCCGGATGACGTTGCCGGTGATCTTGTCGCGGGTGGCGACGTTCTGCGAGTCGATGACCCCGCCGCCCGTGCCCGCCGTGACGTCGAACGTGTTGCCGGCGACGACGACATCCTCGGTCCGGTAGAGAGCGAGTCCCTTGCCGCTGAAGGTGTTCCCGGTGATCGTCGCGTGCCGGTAGGTCGACAGCGCGGCACTGGACGTCACCGTCGAATCGGCGAAGGAGTTGCCCTCCAGGCGCAGGCCGTCGTCCCAGTCGCCCCCGGTGGCCTCCGCGTCGAAGGCGGTGTCGCCGATCTGCTCGCCGAAGTGGTTTCCCACTACCGCCAGCGAGAACACGTTGCGCTGCACGCCGACCCCGGAGCGCGCGCAGCTGACGAACGAGCCGCCCGAGATCGTCACGCGCTTGACCGCCGTGGCCGGCGTGTTGCCGAGCAGCCGGATACAGTCGCCCTTGCGCGCACCCGGCGTCGGCGGATGAGCGAAGACGACGTCCCGCACCGTGACGTCCGTGACCGGCATCGAGCAGGTTCCGTTCGCGGTCGTGCACACGCCGGAGCCGATCGCGATCGCATGGGTCTGCTCGTCGGTGTTGGTCGCCGCCGAGGTGTCGATCTTGAGCCGCTCCACGGTGATATCGCTCGCCCCCGGGTCGAGCGATATCACCGAGACCGCACCGGCCTGCTGGTCTCCGGCCAGTTCGAGCACCGTGCCCGGCCCGGTGCCGCTGACCGTCACGTGCGCTCCGTGCGTGGACAGCGCCGCGAACCGGTCGTAGGAACCCACGGGTGCGCGGGTCACCCGCCAGCGCCCGCTGCCCAGGCACACGGTGCCGCCGCCCGCGGCGCTCGCCGCGTCGATGGCGGCCTGGACGGGCACCCGGTCGTCCCCGCCGTCGTCCGGCACGGCACCGAAGGCCACGGGATCGAAACAGCCGCCGGCCCCCGAGCCGGCCTTGGACCCGGCCGCGTGGACGGCGACCGCCGTCCCGATCGACACCGTGGCGATCGCCATGGTCACCAGCAACACCCGCCGTTTACTCCGGTTCACGCGCACTCCCGTTCCTGAAAGGGATCACCGAAGGAGGAGCCGCACACCGTGTCCCGGCAGGTCACGCGGCCGGCGTCGTCCATGGGGTCACCATCGCAGGGCCCGGCGACAATCCGTCGACAGTCCGTCGACGGACCATCCCGTGACGCCCGTCTGCGCCGGCACGAAGGAGGCCTCCGGCGCAGTCGCTGCGCCGGAGGCCTCTTTGACAGGGAAGGGGGAATCAGCCGTGCAGGGCGCTGCCGGCCTGCCAGGCGGTCCAGCTGATGGCCCAGTCGCCGTGGCCGTTGTTGATGGTCAGCTGCGGGCCGCCCGAGTTGGTGACCTCGACCACGTCACCGACGTTGAAATTGTCGAAGAACCACTTGGCGTTCTCGGTGTTCATGTTGAGGCAGCCGTTGGAGACGTTGGCGCTGCCCTGCACACCGACCGTCTTCAGGTTCTCGTGCAGGTATTCGCCGTCGTTGGAGATCCGGACGTTCCAGTTCTCCGGCGCGCTGTAGTAGCCGGGGTCGCCTTCGCACACGCCGTAGGTGCAGGAGTCCATGATCTTGTGTTCTTCCTTCCCCAGCACGGTGTGCGTGCCGTTGAAGGTCGGCGTCGGGCCCCGCGGCGGGGTGTCGGCGGTCTTGCCCATGCTGGTCGGCGCGGTCTTCACCAGCTGCCCGTTGTGGAACGCCTTGATCTGGTGCGTAGTGCCGTCCGCCTTGGCGATCCAGGAGTCGTGCACCTTGTAGGTGGCCGAGACGTCCTGCCCGCCGTAGACCTCGCCCCCGATCGGCATGCCGAAGGTCGTGGTCTCGAGCTTCACGGTCGAGCCGGCCTTCCAGTAGTCCTTCGGCCGGAAGTGCGCTTCGCGCTTGCTCACCCAGTACCAGCTGCCGCCCTGGTCCGGCGAGGACGTCACCTTGAAGGACTTCTCCGCGGTGGCCTTGTCGGTGATGTCATGATCGAACTTCAGTCCGATGATCAGGCCGACGCCGACATCGCTCGACGCCGGCTGGAACAGCGCCGGAGTGGCGACCCCGGACGGCTTGAGCGTGTGCACCTCCGCGCGCTGCTCACTCGCCGCACCCGCCTGGTTCACCGCGGTGGCGACCACTTGGTAGGTGGACCCGTACCGGAGCCGATCCTTGCTGGTCCAGGTCGTCTTGTCCGGCGAGAGATCGCCCTTGACGCCGTTGCCGGTCTGCGGGTTCGTCACCGCGACCGCCTGCAACGTGCCACCCGACGCTTTGACGACGATCGGGTCCTTCGGGCTCAGCTGCTCCCCACCCGCGGGAAGGAACGCCACCGTCGCGGCCGGTACACCGGGGGTTGTCGCCGTCCCGGCCGCTTCGGCCACTCCGACCGGTAGCGCGGCCCCCACGGTCTCGGACTGTCCACTACACGCTGCCAGCACCAAGGCCACCAGGCCGAGCCCGGCTATGCGGATCACTCTCACGATCATCAGACGTTCGACCCGGCCCGGAGTTGCGTAACGATCCGATCTCTCGAGGACCGTGGACGCACCGCGGGTGAAGTGACAGACAGGAGTACCGAACGGACGCCGCGTTACCGCGGCGACCTGCCGCCGGGGCGGTAGCGTTCCCGGTAGGGGCCCGTTCAGCTGGGGTTGATCCTTCGGTCCAGTTTCCGGAAGGCGCCGAACAGATAGCACACGGTCGTCGCGGTCAGGAGCATGCGGAACACGTTGAGGATGTTCCACTGCCAGGCGGCGGAGTGCAGACTGCCCGGCTGCGCGAGTGCGTCCGTGCTGAACATGTGCGGGAGCACGGCTGCGACGATGTAGCCGGTGAGCGCGGCCAGGGCCACGGCGGACTGCCCGGCGCGCCGGTAGCCGCGCGCCAGTTCGCCGTCTCGGTTGCGCCACCACAGCACCCAGACCAGCATGATGGCGATCTGGGTGACCGGCACGAAGTAGAGGGTGGGTCCGGTGGCAGAGAAGAACTCGTGCAGCCTGGTGAACTGGGATGGGCTGTCACGGACCCAGTTCGGCGAGAAGACCACTGCCTCGTAGAGGTTGCCGAACAGCCAGTAGGCCATCCCGATCAGGGCCGCCAATGTCAGGCGGTGCTGCCGTGAGGTCTTCATGTCACTCCTGCGCGGGCGGCCGGTCGACCAGCTTGGCGAGCAACTCGTGGAACACACGCCGCTCGGCCGACGTGAGTGGGGCGAAGAACTCGTCAGTGGCGCTTCGGCTGACCTTCTCGGCGGCCCTGATCCGGTTCCGGCCGGCGGGAAGGAGGTGCACCTCGACCGCGCGACGGTCGGTGGGATGCGGCATCCGCCGAGCCAATGCCATCGTCTCGAGGTCGTTGATCAGCGACACCATGACCGGCTTGAAGACACCGAGGTGTTCGCTGAGCCGCGACTGCACCATCGGCCCGTCCTGCAACAGGATGAGCACGCCGAGATGGTGGGCCTTGAGGTCGACCGACAGCAGCGCCCGGCCGTAGTGTTCGGCTCCGCTCGCGGCTACCCACGCGAGCAGGAACCCCGTCCATCGGCGCAGCCGGGCGGGCGGGACACCCTCTCGCGGCAGATCGTTACGGTTCATAATGTTATTGACTTTAACGTTCTTTGGCGGCCTGGTCCAGTCGAATCCGAACTGCGGCGCTCGCGTCCGCCGAAGCCGGCGACCGATCGGCGGCCCCGAGGAGCCGGCTGCCGCTACGGCGACGGCGGGTGAGCGCGGGGCGCGGATGCCGTGGCGAGGACACGTCGCAATCCGTCGAAGTTCGCCAGGACTCGTCGTGCCTCGTCCTGCATCGACTGCAGGGCAAGATCATCGCCGGCGTCGAGGGTGAGGGCCTCCCGCCACAGCGTTTCCTCGGCCCGATGCCACTCCGGTTTGCCGGTGACCTCGATGTCCCCGAATCCGGCGCGCGGCAGTTGCCTGAGCAGATCCACTTGCCGCATCCGTGGTGACAGCCGCTCGTCGGTGGCGTCCAGGGCTTCCCAGCAGGTGATGACCAAACGTCCGCCGGGCCGCAGAACTCGACGGCATTCGCGCAAAGCGTCCGGCTTCGAGTCGGCGAACTGTATGGAGTCGACGATGAGCACCGCGTCGACCGACGCCGTACTCAGTCCCGTGGCGGTCAGCTCACCCACTTGGAAGCCGGCTTGATCCGCCAGCCCGAGCGCCTGTGCCCGACGCTGAGCGTGGTCGATCGCCACCGCCGAAAAGTCCACTCCGACGACCCGGGAACCGCTGCGCCGCGCAATCTCCAGCCCGTACCCGCCACGGCCGCACGCCAGATCCAGCACGACCTGCCCGGCACGCAGGCCGAGCGCCGTCACCACCTCGTCGAGTCCGGCTCCGCTCAGCAGGCTCGTGGACTGCGGGTCCGGCGGAAGATCGAGCACGCGCCGGACCAGCTCATCGGCGACCGGTGACTCGCTCCGATCCGCATACCAGCGGTCGAAGTCCGCGGCACTCCTCGTCATGCCCGGCGGCGGGGCGCCGCCGAGCGAGGTGGCGTCGAGCGCATGTGGTCGCGTACCGGCGCCAGCAGGCCGGCGAGGGTCTTGACGTCGTCGCGCGAGAGTGGCTCGAACAGCAGGCCGCTGACCACCTCGATGTGTCCGGGCAGCACCCTCGCGAGGAGCGCGCGCCCGGCGTCGGTGATGGTGACCGTGGTGCTCCGCTCGTCGTCCGGGGAAGGGGCGCGCGTCACCAGACCCGCGTTCTCGAGCAGGCCCGCCTGGTAGGTCAGGCCGCTGCGGCTGTAGACGACGCCGTCGGCCAGGTCGGTCATGCGGTGGCTGCCGGTCGGGGAGTCGCCGAGCCGGGCCAGCAGCTGGAACTGCACGTAGCTGAGATCGCCGGCCTCGCGCAGCTGCCGCTCGACCGCGTGCCGGAGCAGGCTGGTCACCTCGATGAGGTCGAAGTAGGCGCCGAGCTGCACGGGGTCGAGCGACGGCGGTGCGTCAGTCATGACCGGAGTCTACTGCTTTGAATTCGAAGGGGTCGCCGAAAGCGGGCACCTCGCTGGTGCAGACTTGCACCATGTCCTTGTCCGATCTCGGCACGGCGGTCCGCTGGTTGCGCGAACACACCGAGCCCACCGCCGCCGGGCTGCCGGCCGGCGGGCTTCGGAACACCGGGCGGCGGGTCCGTGGACTGCGGCGGGAGGAGCTTGCCGAGCTCGCCGGGGTGTCCGCGGACTACATACGGCGGTTGGAGCAGGGACGGCGTCACCCGTCGGCCGGTGTGGTGACCGCCATCGCCCGCGCGTTGCGGGTCGGCCGGGCGGACTACGAGCGGCTCTGCGCCCTCGCCGGGTATGCGGCGGTCGACGGGCAGGTGCCGCGCGAAGCCGGGGCTGCGGCGATACGGCTGCTGGACCGGTTCGACGACACCCCCGCCTTCCTGGCCGACGCGGCGTGGAACGTCATCGCCGTCAACGGCGCGTGGATGGCGCTCGGAGGCGGCGCGGCGACCGGGTCCGCCCGTGACTGGAACATCGCGTGGCGCACGTTCTGCGACGCCCGCGGGGAAATCGAGCGAACCGAGGAGCACCAGGCCGGTTTCCGGGCCGTGCTCGCCGCCCGGCTGCGTGACACGTTCCTGCGCTACCCGGCTGATGCGTCGCTCGCCGAGCTGGTCGACGAGCTGCGGAGCAGCAGCCGCCCGTTCGACACCCTGTGGCGCACCCCGAAAACGGTCTCCGCCTACGAGAACCGTGCTGTGTTCCGCCATCCGGACGGTGGCGACATCGCGCTCGACGGCACCCTGCTCGAGATTCCCGGTGACGACCTGATGGCGGTGGTCCTCACCGCGGCACCGGACTCGGCCGACGCGGCCCGGCTCGGCGAGGTCGTCCGCGCCGCCGGTCAGCCGGCTGTGGTCAGGGTGGGCCAAACCGGCCCAGGCTGACCGGGCCCGCGACCACGATCCTGAAGTCCAGGTGGATCAAGGGAACCTTCGGCGCGCCCTCCTGCTTGCGGCCGCGGCGCCGCACCGCTGCCGGTGGTGACCGACCTCACTTGCTCCGAATTCGAAGCAGCAGTACGGTAATCCGCAGTTGCTTCGAATTCGAAGCGAGCTGGACTCAGTGAAGGTGAGAACTCCGATGAAGGCAGTGCGTTTCCACGAGTACGGCGGCCCCGGCGTCCTGCGCTACGAGGACGTGGAACAGCCCGTCCCCGGAGCCGGGCAGGTCCGGATCCGGGTCGCCGCGACGTCGTTCAACTCGGTCGACGGCAACATCCGCGGTGGCTTCATGCAGGGCCCGATCCCGGTGGTGCTGCCGCACACGCCCGGCATCGACGTCGCCGGCACGGTCGACGCGCTGGGCGAAGGCGTGGACGGCCTCGAGGTCGGCGACGAGGTCATCGGCTTCCTGCCGATGGACAAGCCCGGCGCTGCGGCGGAGTACGTCCTCGCACCGGCCGAGGTCCTGACGACGGCGCCCAAGAGCGTCCCGCTGTCCGACGCGGCCGCGCTGCCACTGGTGGGGCTCACCGCGTACCAGGCGCTGTTCGACCACGCCAAGCTGACGGCCGGGCAACGTGTGCTGATCAACGGCGCCGGTGGCGCGGTCGGCGGCTACGCCGTGCAGCTGGCCAAGGGCGCCGGCGCCCACGTCATCGCCACGGCGAGCCCGCGCAGCGGCGAAGCGGTCAAGTCGGCCGGCGCCGACGAAGTCATCGACCACACGACCAGCGGGGTGACCGCGGCGGTGACCGAGCAGGTCGACGTCGTGCTCAACCTCGCACCGGTCGACCCGGCGGATTTGGGCGCGCTGGCCACGCTGGTCCGGCCGGGCGGTGTCGTGGTGAACACGACGGTGTGGATGCCCGCGCCCGCCGACGAGGACCGCGGAGTGCGCGGCGTCAACCTGTTCGTCCGCAGCGACGCCGGACAGCTGGCGCAGCTGGTAGCCCTGGTCGACAGCGGCGAGCTGCGCGTCGACGTCGCCGAACGGGTGCCGATGCCCGAGCTGCCGGCGCTGCACGCACGGGCCGCCGACGGCGCGGTGCACGGCAAGGTGGTCGTCGTCCCGGCCACGGCCTGACACTTCCCGATCCGGAAAGGCCGGGGCCGGTCCCGCTGTCAGCCGGTTCCGGCCGACGTGTGGACGAGCGATCGCAGGGGCCCGCTCTGCTCGACAGCGGGGTGTCCGAGCGCTCCAGTCGTCTCGGCCGCGGGATGGCCTGCTACCAGCCCGGGTGGCAGGCCGGTGATCGCCGGTGTCAGTTCCTCGAAGGTGCGGCTTTCAACGCCACATCCAGCCGGGTGGCGGCGGCGCTGCCACAGATCAACACCCGGACAAGCCACGCCGCCGCAAGGTCAGTGGAGTCCGGTCAGGCGGGCCAGTGCGGCGAAGCCGTCGTCGGTGCCCGGCCAGCGGGCGCGGACGGCGTCGATTCCGGCGCGGCGGACGACACCGCGCAGGACGGCGGTGACGATGATGGCGTCGTCGGCGTAGCCGAGGACGGGGATGAAGTCGGGGACGAGGTCGATGGGGAGCGCGAGGTAGGCCAGCAGCAACCCGAGCCGGAGGCGGACGCCGCGGGGGAGCGTCTTGTCGGCGGCCAGGCGCCGGATGAGCCGGAGGACGTCGGGCAGGAGTCGCAGCGCTTCCCGCAGGAGCCCGCCGCGCGGCCGGATCACGAGCAGGGCCACGACCAGGACCAGCCAGGCCAGCAGCAACGCGGCGGCGACGCCGATGAGCAGGTCTCCCCAGAACGAGCCGGTCACGGGTGTTTCACCGCCCCGGAACCGGGGCTTCGGCCCGCAGGGCGGCTTCTTCGAAGTCCAGGCGGTCGATCTGCTCGGCGAAGCGCAGGTGGGTTGCGGACGGCGGGTCCGCCTTCCGGCACCTTCCGCTCGACGTGGATGCCGGATCGGTCTCGCTCATCTGCCCGCGCCTCCGTCCGGGTCAGGGGAGAACCAGGCTATCGGCTGCACGCTCGGACATCCGTGGCCGGAAGCGGCTGCCCCTGATCACGAGCGTCGAAGCCGCCGCACCACTCCACGGGCCACCAGCGGGGCGACGATGACCACCGCCAGCACCAGCACGGCCCAGCCTCCGAAGCCCCCGTCGGCGCCGTGGTCGTAGGCCGCCGGGGCGGCGTCTCGCCAGTTCTTCGAGCCGCCGTTGGCCAGGTCCTCCTCCGGCGTCGCCGTCGCGGTCGCCGTGCCCGCCGAAGAGGACGGGCCCGAGGTTGCCGCCGGGGGACCGCCGCCCGTGTTGCCCGTCAGCTTCTTGACGCCGCCGAGCTGCTCGAACGGGTCGGGCGGGCTTCCCGCGCCCGCGCCCAAGCCGCCGTGGAACGTCGGGTTCGCGCAGTTGCCCGCGTTCAGCTGCTTCGGCGGCTGACCGGTCAGCCGCGCGCTGGAGTTCATCATCTCCTGGGACAGGTTCGGCGGCAGCGGTGAGTAGCCGATCCGCGCCATGTTCACCTGGCCGTCACAGGCGACGTGCTCGAGGAACCGGGTGATGGTGCCGGTCTTGCCTGCCGCGTCGTAACCGCCGCGGCAGGTGTCACGGCCCGTCGTGCACGGCATCATGAGGTAGGAGTACGCCGAGATCGGGTACGTCTTCGGGTCCGGGTTCGTGTACACGCCGTCGAGCTTCTGGCTCAGGTCCGGCCGCAGTTCCGCCTTGGTGAGCGCCGCGGCGATGTTCTCCGCGAACGGCTGGGTGTACTGGTGCGCCTCGTTCTCCACCCACGCGGTGGGCACGTGGTAGCGCAGCGCGTAGCTGAATTCGTCGTAGCCGATCGAAAACGGCACGTTGCCGCTGCCGACCGCCGTCGCCATCTGCTCGGAGTCGCCGAACAGCTTGTAGTACTCGGCGTCGGGACCGCTGTAGGGCAGCTGGATCGGGCGGACGCCGTCGGGCAGCGGGCCGATGCCGGTGCCCTCGTTGCGCTTGACGAACGCCTTGTACGGCCCGGGCGCGGCGTGCGCGATGAAGTCGTAGAACAACGCGGTGGTGCCGGACTGGGCGGTGCGCCCGACCAGGGTGATCGGCTGGTCCGGCAGGGCCGTGCCGCCGTTGGTGGCGGTGATCGCCGGGTCGCTCCAGCGGGTGATGTCGCGGGTGAAGACCCGGCCGATGACCTCGCGGGTCAGGTGCAGGTAGGTCACCTGTTTCCCGCCCGCGTCCTTCACGTTGTACATCACCGCGACGGCGCCGGCGACGTCCGGGACGTACTGGTAGCCCCGCTGCTGGGCGGACTGGCCGCCGCCGCCCGCGGCGATGAGGGACGAGACCTCGGCTTCGGTGCCGGCGAAGTCCACTGTCCGGTCGCCGTACTGGTTGACGCCGGTGGGGGACCCGCGGGTCGCGTAGTTCACCGGGATGCCGCGGGAGTTCGCGCCGTTCTGCCAGTCGTTCATGGCCGGGCCGACGTAGGTCGACCCGGACCCGGTGATCTTGTCGAGCGCGGCCGCTTCCGGCGCGGTGAGCAGCAGCACGCTCAGCACGGTCAGGGCGAGCGCGGCGAGCCGGCCGGTCATCCGAACCGCCCGTTGACGTAGTCGTGGGTCCGCTCGTCCTCGGGCGAGCCGAAGATCTTCGCCGTCGGGCCGTGTTCGATCACCCGGCCCGGCTCGTTCTCGGCGGCCAGGAAGAACGCGCAGTGGTCGGAGACCCGCTGTGCCTGCTGCATGTTGTGGGTGACGATCACGACGGTGACCTCGTGGCCGATCTCGGCGATCGTCTGCTCGATCCGGCGGGTGGACGTCGGGTCGAGCGCCGAGCACGGTTCGTCCATCAGCAGCACGTTCGGCTGCACGGCCAGCGACCGCGCGATGCAGAGCCGCTGCTGCTGCCCGCCCGACAGCGCGCCGCCCGGCGCGCCCAGCCGGTCGCGGACCTCGCGCCAGAGCCCGGCGCGCTGCAGGCTCTGCTCGACGAGCGCGTTCTTGTCGCCGCACTTGACGCCGGCCAGCTTGAGCCCGGCGAGCACGTTGTCGCGGATGGACATCGCGGGGAACGGGTTCGGCTTCTGGAACACCATCCCGATCCGCAGCCGGACGTGCTGGGCGCGGGTGCCGTCGGCGTAGATGTCGGTGCCGTCCAGCAGCACCTCGCCGGCCAGGCTCGCCGACGGCACGAGCTCGTGCATCCGGTTGAGGATCCGCAGGAACGTCGACTTCCCGCAGCCGGACGGCCCGATCAGCGCGGTGACTTCGCGGGCGGGCATGTGCAGGGAGACGTCTTCGAGCACCAGGCGGTCGCCGAACCACGCGGCGACCCCGCGCGACTCGAGCTCGGCGGCGCCGGGCGGCGGGCCGCCGGTCAGCCGGACCGGCGGGGCGAAGTCACCGTCCGGAAGGGACAGTTCGGTGGTGGTGTCGGTCACCGGGTCTCCTGGGTTCGTTTCGTGGTCCGCCGCGCCCGGCGCTTCGACCGGTCCCGCCCGACGACGCGGGCGAGGAGGAACAGGGTGAAGATGAGCAGGATCAGGACCAGCGCGCCGACGTACCCGCGCTGCTGGACGTTCTCCAGCGGTTCCTTGATGTAGCGGTAGACGAACAGCGGCAGGCTCTCCTGCGGCCCGGCCAACGGGTTCGCGTTGAGGAAGACGGCGCCGAACGAGGTGAACAGCAGCGGTGCCGTTTCGCCCGCGACCCGCGCGACGCCGAGGATCACCGCGGTCGTGACGCCGGTCCGCGCGGTCGGCAGCACGACCGACCAGACCGTCCGGGCGCGGCTCGCGCCCAGCGCCAGCGACGCCTCCCGCAGCCCGTCGGGGACGAGCCGGAGCACGACGTCGATCGTGCGCGTGACCGTCGGCAGCATCACCATGGTGAGCGCCAGCGTCGCCATCAGCCCGCTGTAGCTGAAGAACCCGACGCCGGCCTGGATGCCGGGGATGATCAGGGCGGCGTAGACGAACAGGCCCGCGACGATCGAGGGCAGCCCGCTCATCGCGTCGACCATGATCCGGACCGGGCGGCGGAACCGCGAGCGCGTCTCGTTGAGGAAGATCGCGGTGAGCAGCCCGAGCGGGACGACCAGGACCAGCGTCAGTGCGGTCTGCTCCAGCGTGCCGACGACGGCGTGCAGGCCGCCGGTGGCGGTGACCGGGTCGGTCGGCCCGACCGCGCCCATGTCGTGGTCGAAGAAGGTCCACCGCAGGAAGGGCGCGCCGTTCACGACGATGTAGCCGAGCAGGAACAGCAGCGGCACGAGCAGGCCCGCGGCCCCGGTGACGACGATCGTGGAGACCAGCCGGTCGGCGGCGGCGAGCTTGCCGAGCCGATCGCGGGTGACGACGTAGAGCATCGCGAGGTACAGCCCGTAGGCGACGACGAGGTCGGCGAGCCGGCCGGGCGAGGTCAGCAGCAGGTGCAGGACGAACCACGTCAGCAGGACGGCCGAAACCGCGCAGCCGAGCGCGGCCAGCTGGTCCTGGCGGGTGACCTGCGACGTCCGGCGCTTCACGAGCGCACGCGGCCGGGTGCCGGCCGGGCGGGGGAGCGTGGTCGTCATCAGGCGTCCACCCCGGCTCCGGACCGGCTGCGGGAGATGATCACCGACGCGGTGAAGTTGGTGGCCAGGGTGAACACGAACAGCACCAGCCCGGCCGCCATCAGCCCGCTCAGCGCCAGGCCGGACGCGCCGGAGTTGTTCGCGATGAACCCGGAGATCGTCGCACCGCCGAACTGCAGGACGTGCGTGGCGATCTCCGGAACCTGGGGCAGCAGCAGGGAAACCGCGATGGTCTCGCCGAGCGCGCGGCCCATCCCGAGCATCGACCCGCCGATGATCCCGCCGCGGCCGAACGGCAGCACCACCGTCTTGACCATGCCCCACCGGGTGCTGCCGAGCGCGAGCGCGGCCTCCTTTTCCCCGGGTGGGGTCTGGGCGAAGACTTCGCGGATGATCGACGTCGTGATCGGCAGCACCATCAGCGACACGATCAGCCCGGCGATGAACATCGAGTTGAGGAACAGGGTGTTGTCCTTGTGCGCGAACGGCGGGAACCAGCCGAAGTTTTCGGTCAGCCACGCCGAGACGGGGACGACCTGCGGGCCGAGGAAGCTGAAGCCCCACAGGCCGTAGAGCAGGCTGGGGATCGCGGCCAGGAGGTCGACCAGGCCGGTCAGGAAGCCGCGCACCCGGCCGCTCGCGTACTCGGTGATGAAGAGCGCGGCGAGGATCGACAGCGGAACGGCCACGCAGATCGCGATCAGCGCCACCACGACCGTGCCGTAGAGCAGGCCGAGCACCCCGAGGACGCCGTTGGCGGCGTCGAACTTGACGGTGGTGAAGAAGCCGAAGCCGCTCGCGTCGAACGCCGGACCCGAGCGGTAGACGAGGAAGAACCCGATCACGACGAGGATCGCGAGCATGGCGAGGCCGGCACCGGTGGTCACCCGCCGGAACACCAGGTCGGCGCCGGACGGCCGGTCGGCGACGGTCCGCCGGACCGGGGACGGGGGCTCGGGCCGGGGGAGCGCGACGGTCACGGGTGGCCTTTCCTGGTGAGCCGGCAGGTTCGCGGGCAGCAGGCAGTGCCCCTGCCTCGGCCAGTATGTGCGGGCTTCGCCGGCCGAAGGTGTACGGAACGGGAACGCCCGACGGGGCGTTCGTGAAGGACCTCGCGGACCCCTCGCACGGCAGCGCGCGGCTCGGGGAGGTTGGGGAAGGCACGGCGCGCGCCGTGCCGTTCGCCTGCCCTGGAACCGGGAGTTCTCCGTGTCTATCGTCCTGCTGAGGCGGGTGGGCCTGGCCGTCGCCTGCGGTGTCCTGGCGGTGCTGGGAAGCGCTGTCCCGCCGGCCCTCGCCCAGGAAAACCCGCCCGCGCCACCCGCGTACACGCTGAAGACGGTGCCCGCCGACCTGTCCCGGGTCCAGGACGGCGACCCGCTGCAGGTCGTCGTCTCCGGCCTGCCCGCCGGCAGCGTCGCGGTGCTGAAGATCTGCCCGACGCGGCTGCCCGACAACCTCCTCAAGCCCGACTTCTCCACCGGGACCGTGCAGTGGCAGCCCGACCACGACTTCGGGTCCCGCGTCCGTGCCTACTGCGGCCAGGAGTTCAGCGACGAGCTGACCGGCCAGCGCGCGGGCGCGCACAACGTCACCCGGGTCCGCAGCCACACCAGCGGCGACGTCGTGTTCGACGTGACCGTCCCGCGCGGACAGGCCAAGCCCGGCTTCGTCGGCTTCGACCCGAAGTACACGAACTTCGACTGGGACGAAAAGAACTTCCCCTGGGCCGACAACCCGGCGGTGTCCGCCGACGGGCAGATCCGGACGCGGTCGTGGTCCTACTCGTGCGACGAGAACACGCCGTGCGCGCTGACACTGGAGATCGTCGGCGCCGACGCCGCCGGCAACTCCTTCGACGTTTTCGACACCTCCCGCGTCATCCGGCCGGCCGCGCCCGGCCTCGCGGTGCAGGGCTGCGGCGGGATCGGCGCGGAGACGCTCAACGCCAGCATGCCGGAGCGCTTCGGGCGGACCGCGGTGGCGTGGAACCAGCTGCTGTGCGCGCCGACCGGCGGCTCGCAGCCGACCACGATCGTCGGCGAAACCGAGGACGCCGGCCTGAAGGCCTTCGACACCGGGGCGTCCGACCTGGCCGTCACCGGCTCCGGCAGCGCGCTCGCGAAACAGGCCGTGCGGTCGCGCGAGTACGTCCCGGTCGGGTTGAACGCGGCGGTCCTCGCCACGACCGGCTGGTCGCCCACGGACGCCGACGACAACGGGTCACCGTTGATCTCGCGGCTCACCGACACGTTCTCGATGACGTCCGGCGAACTGGCCCTGATGCTGAGCCAGGGTGGCCAGAACCCCGACACGACCGGCCGTGGCGGCATCTTCCGCGACGGCTCCGCGTTCGTCGCGCGGAACCCGGCACTCGCCAAGGTGCAGGCTTCGCCGGTGCCGAGCGAGTTCCTGAACCCGGTCGTCCGCGCGGGTGCCGATCCGACGGCGTTGTTCTGGGGCACCACCGGGGAAGCGGGTCCGGGCACGATCCCGGTCGTGCTGAGCACCGTGCTCGCCGAGACGGCCGAATGGAAGTTCCCGGACTCCAAGGACGTCTACGGTGCGGCCGCCGGGAAGTCGCCCGGCGTGATCACCGACCTCGGGGCGCTCGACCCGACCGGCAACTCCCAGCACAACGTCGACGGCAAGGTCGGCCAGCTCGCCGTCCGCAAGGCCGTCGACAGCGTGATGACCGGGACCAGCGCGGCCTGTTTCGGCGGGTGCCTGAACTGGGTGGTCACCGACCTCGCCACGGCCCGCGCCTACGGCTGGAAGCCCGTCGCCCTGCCGAACGCGAGCGGGAAGTTCGTCGAGCCGACGGAGGCGAGCCTGCAGGCCGCGGCCGGCAGCATGAAGGAAGGCCCGGACGGCACCCTGTCGCCGGGTACCGCCACCGATCCGGCGGCCTACCCGCTGACCTTCGCGGAGTACCTGGCCGCGCCGGTCAACCCGCTCGTCGACGCGAACTGCGTACCCGTGAAGCCCAAGCAGGACGAGCTCGCGACGGTGCTGAAGATGGCACGCCACGGCGGCCAGGGTGCGCTGGCACCCGGTCTGGCGCCGCTGACCCCGGCCCTGGCCGGGGAGGCCGACGCCCGCGCGGCGAAGGTCGGGACCGGGACGGCCGCGGAGTCGTGCAAGCAGCGCGACGAGGCGACGAACCCGCCTGCGGCCGGGGCCACGGGCACCAGCGGTACCGCGACGCCGGTCTCGAACACTTCGGCGCCTGCCGGTTCGCCGGCCGCGGCGACCGGTCCGGCGCCGGCGGCGGCGCCGACTCCGGCCAGCGTGCTGGCCGCCAAGAACCTCGCCGACGCGACCGCGATCCCGCCGTTCGCCGGGGCCGGGGTGCTCGGGGCGCTGATTCCGTTGCTGGCGTTGCTGGTGCTGGTCACGTTGCCGTCCTTGACGGCGTACGCGACAGCGGGACGGCCGGTGCCGCCGTGGCTCGGCCGCACAACCCGCGCCGTCGTCGCCCTGGCCGAGCGCGTCCGGTTCGGACGTGCCGCATGAGCACCCTGACCGAAGAACGGGCGCCGGACGAGCCGAGCTTCCTCGAGTTCAGCCCGGCGTGGGTCGCCGCGACGGTGTTCGCCTGGCTGGTGACGACGGTCGTCGCGCTAGCGCTCGTGGTCTACGCGCTGGGACCGATGGTCCAGGCCGGTGACCAGCGCGCGGCGCTCGACGGCATCCGCGGTGAGATGGACCGGGCGCTGGGGGCGAGCCAGAGCCTGCTCGGCGCGCCGCCGCCGGCGACCCCCGCCGAGTTCGGTGCGCCGGTCGCGGTGCTCGAGGTGCCGAAGCTGAAGCTGCGGCAGGTGGTCCTAGAAGGCGTCTCGAGTGCGGAGACCGCGTCGGGTCCCGGGCACGTGCCGGGGACGTCCGGGCCCGGCCAGCCTGGCAACTCGGCGGTCGTCGGCCGCTTCTCCGGCTACGGCCACCCGTTCGCGTCGCTGGCCGGGCTGGCGGCGGGGGACGAGGTCGTCGTCGCTACCCCGCAAGGCGTGTCGGTGTACCGGGTTTCCGACGTGGCGAACCGGGCGCTCGACGAGGCCGGTGACTACGGCAAGACGCCGGAGGACCGGCTGACGCTGGTGACGTCGACGTCGTGGTGGCCGCTGTCGGCCACGCAGGCCACGGTGGTGACGGCGAAGCTCGAAGGCCGCCCGTTCCGCCCGACCCCGCAGAACGGCCGGGCGGACGCCCAGGACGGCCGCACCGGCGACGGGAGCGCCTGGGCGGCGCTGGCGCTCTCGTTCGGCGGCTTCGTGGTGGCGGCGGCCGGGGCGACGCTGCTGTACCGGCGCTGGCGCCCGGTGTCGACGTACGTCATCACGGCGCCGATCCTGCTGACCTTGGCGGCACTGGCCGCGCCGGCCCTGTGGCGGTTGTTCCCGGCCTGGGCCTGAACCGCGAAAAGGGGCCCGGCGCGGTGCGCCGGGCCCCTTTTCGTTACCGCGTCAGGACTTGGTGCAGGTGAGGGTGCCGGTGCCGGTGATCGTCTTGAAGCCGTACTTGACGATCGTCGCGGCGAGCTTGCCGCCGCACAGCGGGCTGGCCGTGGTGGCGGTGTCGGTCGGGTCGAAGCCCACGCCCCGCTTCGCCGCGCTGTACGAGCGGCTACGGGTGTCGAGGACGTGGTAGACCAGCCGCGAACCCAGGAAGGTGTCCGCGAACGCCGGGGTGTAGCTGCCCGCCGAGCCGGACACCGGGGCACCGTCGGAGCCCGCGCCGGTCAGCTTGTTGACGGTGTAGCCGTTGCGCTTGTTCGTGATCACGCCGTTGCCCTGGGCAACCCACTGCGCGATCGAGAACGGCGCGATCGCGGTGGCCTGGTCGGCCGCCGCGATGGAGGTGGCGTCGTGCTCCTGGAAGCGCTTCACCGTCAGGCCCGGGATGGTCGCCGGGTCGAAGCCGAGGACCGTGCCGGTGAAGAAGCTCAGCGTGCCGGAGCCGAGCTGCGGCAGGTAGAGCTGGATCGCCGCGTTCGCGCCGCCGACCTGGTTCCAGTTGGTGATGGTGCCGTTGTAGATGTCGCGCAGCTGGGTCAGCGACAGCGTCAGGCCCGCGCCGGCGCCGGTGGCCGAGGACGACCAGGTCACGCCGTCCCGGGCGAAGGCGTAGTACTCGAAGGTGGACGGGTCCGAAGTGGCCCGGCCGGAGGACGAGCGTGCGATGTCCACCGAGCCGTTGCCGGCGTCCGCCGAAGCCTTCAGCGCCGCCTTGCCCGCGCCCGAGCCGTCGGGCGGCAGGGCGCCCGGGTTGGTGTAGGTGACGGCCGGGTTGAAGATGTCGGCCGGGACGGTGAACGAGGCACCGGAAGCCAGCACCGGCGGGACGTTCACGAAGTTGTCCGGGTCGGTGTTCCAGGTGCGCGGGAGCTTGTTGGCGTCGGTGAAGATCGCCCCCGTGACCGCGAAGATCGTGTCGGAACCGACGGCCGCGACGACCTCCGGGTTCCCGTTCGCCGGCGGCACGGCCGCGGCGGTGCCGGTCATGACGAGGCCGGCCCCGGCAGCCATGGCCGTCACACCGAGAAGTCGAGTGGTACGAGCACGCATCGTGTTGGCACTCTTTCTCTAGTCCCCATTTCGCCGCAGGATCCCGCGGCACCTTCATCTCCTCGCGACAGGCTGTCCGGCAAGGCGTTTCCGCGTTCCCGCCCGACGTCATGGTGGTTAAGGTCCGGGAAACTCACCGCGCATCCGGCCTAGGGGCGGTAGTCCGGTGTGGAATCGCCGTCCGCGTTCCGGCGGTACTTCTGCCGCCAGTCCACGACCGTCTCGATGTCTTCCACGCCCGCGGTGCCGGCGGCGACGCGGAACCGGTCCAGTCCACGCTGCGCTTCGATCCGCCGCCCGTAGGCGTGCGTGGCTTCCGCGACCGGATCGCCGTCCCAGCGGAGCAACCAGCGCCACCGGCCCCCGCTGACGTGCCGGAAATCGGCGCTCACCACGTCCAAACGGGTTTTGAGCAGCGTGATCGCCGTCAGGCATTCCGGCGTCCCGGGGCACTCGGCGACCCCGGCGCCCAGCGAGACGTTGTTGCCGCCCAGCAGGCGCCACCGCAAAGTCCGCTGTCCGGTCAGGACGAGCTGGAACCTGGGGCCGGTGCGCGGCCGTCCCGCCGTTTTCCCCCGTGTCACAGTGGACTCATCGTCGGTGCCGCACCGCGCGGTTACCGTTTTGCCTTAAGGCGCGACGGCCGTCCGGTGAACAAACCCCGCGTCCCAACGGGATGGTCCGAACGGCTGCGGGCCTTTTGTTCCGGCGGGACGAAAATCCGGCGCATCGTGAAGCACCGACGGCCGGATCCTGAACGCCGCGGGAAAACCGGCGCCGTGCGGAAACGCGCGTCCCGGTCGCTCCGACAGCCAAGGCGCCAGCGCCGGTTCCGGCGCTCGAGAACCCTTGGGGAACAACCATGAGTCGTTTGATCACCCGGTTCGCGGCCGGTCTCGCCGCGGCGGCGGCCGTCCTGACCTTGACCGCCCTCCCGGCGTCCGCCGACGCGTCCACCGACCCGGCCGCGACCAAGCTGACCGCCCAGGCGAGCAGCACCCGCGTCGACGCCGGCACCCCGGTCACCATCACCGGGCGGCTCACCAGCGCGGCCAAGCCGGTCGCCGGCGTGACCGTCGGTATCGCCTACTGCACCGACGACTTCTGCGGAGAGTTCGACGCCCAGCCGGTGACCGACGCCAACGGCCGTTACCGGGCCACGGTGACCCCGGTCCGGTCGGGGCACTACCGGGCCGACTTCCTGCCCGCCGACGAGACCCTCGCACCGGCCGACGCGAGCACCGCCGGCATCGTCGTGATCCAGCCCGCCGAGTTCACGTCGTTCACCGCCACCCGGGCCGCGGACGGCACCATCACGGCGAGCGGCACCCTCGGCTTCCCCCGTTTCACCCCGCCGGCCATCCCGGTCCGGATCGAATACCTGACCGCGGGAGCGCGGTGCTGGACGACGGCGGCCACGGTCGAGGCGCAGTGGACCGGAACCGCCTTCGGTTTCTCGGCCTCCGCGCAGCTGCCCGGAGCAGGTGTCTGGCGGGCTGTCTACGCCGGGGTGCCGGACCAGTTCCACCCGGCCGCGAGCCAGGCGGTCTTCGTCCGCTGACGCGGACCTGACGCGGACCTGGTGCGGGGCGGCACCGTGGCGGTGCTGCCCCGTCCTGCCGCCGGCCTACGGCTGTCGTTCGGACAGGAGCTCGGCGGCCCAGCGGTGCGCGGTCGCGCAGACCTCGGCTTCGGTGCCACGGAGGTGTTCGACGACCTCGCCGTCGGCCCACAGCATGAGGGCGACGGCGCCGGGCCGGATCGGGGTCAGCCCGATGCGCCGGCGGCACCCGTTTCGCTCGACGACCCGCTCGGCCGTGAGCCACTGACCGGTCGTGCCGGTGCGGGTGACCATCCAGGCCGGATCCGCGGTGAGCTCGGCCACCGACCGGGGAACGAGTTCTTCAGGCTGTTCGCGGTACACACTGATCAGCCTCGCACGGCTACCCGGATTTGGTGGTTCATGGGTGAATATCGGATGAACAACGTCTGGCCTGGGGTCGATCAGGGCCCCGCTGACCTGGCACTTCCGTGCTCACCGGCCGGTCGGCGCAACACCCGCGTGCCACCGGTGGTGCCCCGGTCCGGAAATGATCCACTACGGTGGACCGAACCTGGGGGCCGCGACCGCAGGGAGGCCTGATGCCGACCATCACGACCGTGGCCGACTGGACGATCACCGCGTCCGGCGACGCCGCGACCTTCACGCACGCCTCCGCCGGCGGCTACTGGGCACCGCGGGTGTGGAGCGGCCGGGGTCTCGCGATCGCCGACGCGGACCTGCCTGCCCTGGACAAGGCGCTGGGCGAGGTGTTGAAGCTGCCCGTCTACTGGCTGGCCCGCTCCCGGCGCGAGGACCGTGCGGCCGGGGACGCGGCCGTCTGGTCGCCACCGCGGTACGACCCGGACGACGAGTTCGTCTACCTCACCGGTCCCTGCCGCACGGATGCGCCCGCACCCGGGTACCGGTCCGTCTCGACGTTCGCCATCGACCTGGTCCACCTGCGAGGACTGCGGATCAGGATCGCCGCCTACCGGGCACAGAGGTAGCCGGTGCCGATCCGGTCGTTCCTCGGGCCGGATGACGGCCGGCGCCCGCTCGCCCGGTGGGGGCTCGTCGCCTGCCGAGATCGGCCGTCCGAATCGGACGCTCCCGCATTGGCTCCGGCTCCGGCAAAGCAACCGAGTTCGGTCGCGATCGCGGGACGCCACTGATGTCCATAGCCGTCTGCTCACATTGTCGGCGGCCAGGCGCCCTTTTCCGCAATGGGAGCCGGAATCGCGTCACTTTCGTTCAGGCCGCCTCCGAATTGGACGGTTGCGTGCCATCGACCGCTCCCGTTCCGGCCGGCGTGGAGGGAGCTGTGCCCGACCGGGTGGTGAGGAGTCGCAGTTTTGTCAGATGCCGCTGGACGAGCCCCGCGCGCCGGGCTTCGTCGAGGGCGGCGCGGGTGAAGCTGTTGCTGCGACGGCGCCGGTGCCGTCCGCTGATTTCGTTGTGGTTCACGGTGGTGTCTCCGCCTCCTTGACGGGTGGGGTGTCTCCCTCGATCGGGTCGGCGTGTCGTTTCGCCGCCGGCGAGTGTCATCGCTCGGTGTGATCACCTGGTTGCAGGGAAGTGCCTCCGGCTGGTTTGCCGTCCGGGTAACAAGGTTGTCTCGGGAACAACTCGGCCCGGAATCGTTGGGCCACCTGGCCGCTCGCATGGTGGGTCGTCTGGACCTGTGCGCCCGGCGGGGAATGGTGGGCGGCCACCGTCCACAGTGGGAGCACGACGATGCGGAAAAGAGTTCCGGTGTGGGGCCGGTCACGTGGCCAGGGCGCGTCGTGCGCAACCGCGCACGACGTCTTCCCTGGTGGCGCCCCCGGCAGGACTCGAACCTGCGACCTAGAGATTAGAAGGCTCTTGCTCTATCCAGCTGAGCTACGAGGGCCCGCGCCGACGGCTGCTGCCGGTCGATGCCGGTCGCCCGGCACCGGCAGCTTAGTCGTCGCCATCCTCTCGATCGTTCGACACCGGCGAATCGTTTCAGGTCTCGTTCGACGTAATTCCGGGGTTCCGTGGCGGCACCGTCACGGCGGGCGACGAGACAGCCCGGGGGCGGGGGCCCGTGGGCGCGCCTCTGCCGCGGAGGCGCGCCCACGGGTGGGGCCGCTGTCGGGGAAGCGGCCCCGGACGGGCCCGTCCGCCGCCGCGAGCCGGCTCCCCCTGGAGCGGACGGCGGTGCGGGCCCAGCTCATGGCGTCACTCCCAGATCTGGATCCCGCGGACCAGGAAGGGTGCGTCCGGCACGAACGTGCCGCCACCCGGGTAGGTGACGAAATCTCCCTCGGTCGAGCATTCCTCGCTCTGGTACACCGTGACGTCCCGGCTCAGCAGATTCGCGAACGACGATCCTTCGAATCCGTCCGGTAGGGGAATGCATTCTTCGGGATTGGCCGTGCGCAGGTCGAATCGCTGCGCCTCGCCGCCGTAGCCGTCCGCCGGCCAGACGCAGAACTCCCCCTTCCGGCACGGCGGATCCGGCTGCGCGGGGGCGGCTTGGGCGACTCCCGCGCTGGTCAGAAGCCCGATGGTGGCCAGGATCAGCAGGTGCGGCAGCCGGAAGCGGAGACGACGTGAAGACATGGTGGTTTTCCCCTTTGTGGATTCTCGGCCTCGCGGGCCGCGGTGAACGTGTGATTTCAGATTGGCGGGTGGCCGGGGAGTTGTCAGCCCGCAATTTCGTTTCTGTGGACAAGCCGCCGGAGCGGGCGGGGTTGTCCACAGATCCGCGAACGGTCTTGCGGCCAGGGCGTTCCGGTGTTATGTGCGCCGTGCCAAGCTGGGGTGACGGAAGGGGGGAGTCATGCGGGATCGCGTCGCGGTGTTCATCGTGTTCGCCCTCAACGGCCTCGCGGTGGGCTCCTGGGCGACGCGGACGCCCGCGCTGACCGCGCAGGTGCACGCCTCACCGGGCGTTTTCGGGCTCGCCCTGCTCGGGGCCAGCATCGGTTTGCTGGCCGCCGCGTCGGTGTCCGGGCGGATCGTCGAACGGTCCGGTGCCGGGGCGTCGGTGGCGGTGAGCACCGGGTTGGCCGCCGTCTCGCTGGTGCTGATCGGGTTCGCGCCCGGTGTTCCGTTCCTGGCCGGGGCCCTGTTCGTGATGGGCGTGAGCATCGGGATGCTGGACGTCGCGATGAACGTCGCCGCGGTGGCCGTCGAACGCCGGTCCGGCCGCCCGCTCATGCCGGTGTTCCACGCGGGGTTCAGCTTCGGCGCGCTCGCCGGCTCGCTGGCCGCGGGCCTCGCCGCCGGGCACGGCTGGTCCCCGGCGCGTCACCTCACGGTCGCCGCCGTCGTGACGGTCGTGGTGCTGGTGTCGGTGCTCCGCGTGGTCCCGGGGATCCGGCCCCGGCACACCACCGAACCCGTCGTGACCACCGGCCGCCGGGCGCCGGCCCGCCGTCCGGTGCTGTGGCTGCTCGCCGCGGTCGCGTTGTGCTCGGCCATCGCCGAGGGCGCGGCGGGGGACTGGTCCGCCCTGCTGATGACGGCCGAACGCGGTGCCGGCCCGGGTGCCGCGGCCCTGGCGTTCGCCGGGTTCCAGCTGGTCATGACGCTGGTGCGGCTGGCCGGGCCATGGGTGCAACGGCGGTTCGGGCCGACCCGCTGCCTCGTCGGGGGTGCGGCACTGGCCGCCGCGGGGTTGCTCGCCACGGCGACGATCCCGGTCGCCGCCGCCGGCTACGCGGGCTTCGCGCTGGCCGGCGCGGGACTCGCCGCCTCGTTCCCGCTCGCGCTCAGCCTGGCCGGGGACGCCGGGAAACGCGCCGACGGCACCGGCGGGGAACGCGAAATCGGCTTCGTGACGGCGATCGCGTACACCGGGTTCCTCGGCGGCCCGCCGCTGATCGGCGGGATCGCGCAGGCGGCGGGCTACGGGGTGGCGTTCCTGTTCGTCGCGCTGATCGCCGCGCTGATCCTGCCCGCGGCGCTGGCCGCTCGGCGGTCGCGCCGTCGCGAGGAAACCCAGCAGGTGGCAGGCTGACACCGGCGGAACCTCCCGCCGCAGCCCGTTGACAGCGCCGAACCGCTCGGGGCAAGCTGATCGGGGCGGTAAACTGAAATGAATACGGCGACGTTTCAATTTCAGGTCGGCTGATCAAGGCGGGGGCGCCTTGGTCCGGGAGGACGTCGTGAGGGTTGTGCTGTTCGGCGGAGCGGGGGCGCTCGCCGGCGGGAGCGGGCGGTGGGGCGGGCTGTCGCTCGTGCAGAGCGCCGTGCCGCGGCTCGTGCTGGTCCCGGTCGCGTTCCGGCTGGCGCTGTTCCTGCAGGCGGTCTGGTCCACCGGGGCGCTCGACGCGCCCGGGCTTTGGCTCACCGTCGTGTTCTTCGTCGTGCCCAACCTCCTGGAGGTGGGCTGGGTCTTCCGCCGCGCCACCGGCATCCGGCCGGTTCTGGCCGCCGACACCGCGTACACGCTCGTCACGAGCCTGGCCGCGGCGGCGTTCGCGCCCGGCCTGCTGACCCTGACCTGGCCCAACATCATGGGCACGGTCATGGTCTGGACTCTGCTGCGCGGCGCGCCGTCCGGCGCGGTCGCGGTCCTCGGCGCCGTGCTCCTGCGGTACGGCATGGCCGCCGTGTCGGGCACCTCGGCCCCCGCGACGTGGATCCTGCTGGCCCTGGTCGCGGCCGCCGCGACGGCGCTGGCCATCGTGCTGCTGGTCGCCGGGTCGATGCGGTTCGCGCTCGGGCTGGGCGAACAGCGCGGCCGCGCCGCCGAGCGGGAGCGGCACCGCCGGGACGTGCACGACACCGTGCTGCAAGTGATGGAGTCCCTCGCGCTGGCGGCCCCCGGGGACGCGCTCGACCCGCGGGGCAGCCTCGACCAGGTCCGCCGCACCGCCCGCGCGCACGCGCTGCGCCTGCGGCTGAGCCTCGACGGCGACGCGCCCGCCGAGCCGGGCGGCCTCGAACACCGGCTCGGCGCGCTGGCGGTCGAGATGACGGCCGACGGCCTGCGGGTCGACTTCGTCGTGCTCGCGAAGCCTGCCGACGTGCCCGAAGGAGTCGTCAACGCGCTGCACGACGCTGCCCGCGAAGCACTCCGAAACACTTTGAAGCACGCGAAGACCGCGAAGGCCGTGATGTGCCTCGAAGAGCGCGAAGGCGTCATCACGGTGTCCGTGCGCGACCACGGGACGGGCTTCGACCCCGGCGCGCGCCACGTGGGGTTCGGCATCGAAAACTCGATCCACGCGCGCATGGCGGAGGCCGGCGGTGCCGCGCGCATCGACTCGGCGCCCGGACAGGGCACCCGCGTCGTGCTGAGCGTGCCGCTAGAGCTGCGTTTCCCCGTCGGGTGAGTCCCGCCACTGGGCGAACGGGCGGTCCAGCGACCACTTGCCGTCGTGTTCTTCCAGGACCCGGTATTCGCACGTCGCCGGGTTGGACAGCGACTCGAACAGCTCGATGCTCCAGCCGAAGAGCCGGCGGCAGAGCAACCGCAGCGTGAGCCCGTGGGACACGACCAGCACCGTCTCGGGGTGACCTTCGTCGCGCTGCCGCAGGTCCGAGAGGAACGCCGCGACGCGGTCGTCGACGTCCGCGCCCGACTCGCCGAACGGCAGCCGGTAGAAGAAGTGCCCGAACTCGTTGCGCCGCGCCTTCTGCACCTCCTGGTCGGCCGGGTCCTGCAGGTTGCCCCAGTCCTGCTCGCGCAGCCGCGGTTCCGGCACCACCCGCTCGCACGAGGCCTCGATGTCCAGCAGCCGCAACGTCTCCCGGGTGCGCAGATACGGGCTGACGTAGACGGCGGGCCGCGCGCCGTCGAGCAGCCGCGCGATCTCCGGCGCCGCCGCGAGGGCCTCCTGCCGCCCTTTGCCGGTCAGCGGCAGGGCGTGGTCCGGAATCCGCGTGTAGGCGAGCTCGTCGACGTTGCCGAGCGACTCGGCGTGCCGCAGCAGGATCATCTTCACGGCCCCATCCTGCCCGTCACGCGGACCTGACCGGGGCGGGGCATACCCTCTGTGGCGTGTCCGCGACGAAATCCGACGCCCGGGCCGAGCGCCGGGCCAGTGTGCTTCCCCTGCTCGCGGTCGGGGTCCTGCTGGCCGCCGTCGTCGCGATCGGCCTGATCGCGCTCACCGGCGGGACCGGCTACGTCATCGCCGGCCTGCCCGATCCGGGGCTGGTCACGAAGTACGGCATCACCGTCATGCGCGTGCTGTCCGAGGCCGCGTCGGTGATCTGCGTCGGGTCGCTGCTGCTGGCCGGCTTCCTGGTGCCGCCGCAGAAGTCCGGCACGCTCGGGCCCGAGGGCTACGGCGCCCTGCGCGCGGCCGGGACCGCCGCCTGGGTGTGGTTCGCCGCCGCCCTGCTGTCGGTCGCCTTCACCGCCGCCGACACCGCCGGGAAGCCGTTCGGCGACGTCCTGGACCCGCAGACGCTGCTCGACCTCGTCGGCGCCATCGAACAGCCGAAGGCCTGGCTGTGGACGGCGCTGATCGCGATGCTCGTCGCCCTCGGCTGCCGGCTCGCGCTGTCCTGGGGCTGGACGGCGGTGCTGTTCGTCCTCGCCGTCGTGGGGCTCGTGCCGGTCGCGGTGACCGGGCACTCCGCCAGCGGCGGCTCGCACGACGTCGCCACCAACAGCCTGCTGTTCCACCTGGTCGCCGCGTCGCTGTGGGTCGGCGGGCTGATCGCGCTGCTGGCGCTCGGCTACCGGCGCGGGAACCACCTCAGCCTGGCCGCGCAGCGGTTTTCGAAGCTGGCGCTGGTCTGCTGGATCGTGATGGCGCTCTCCGGCGCGGTCAACGCGCTGGTCCGGATCGGCCTGAACGACCTGTTCACCACCGACTACGGCCTGCTCGTCGTCGCCAAGGCGGTCGGGTTGCTGCTGCTCGGGGTCTTCGGCCACCAGCAACGCCGGAAGGGCGTCGCCGACCTCGTCGACGGCAAGGGCGGCGGGCAGCTGCTGCGCCTGGCCGCGGTCGAGATCCTGATCATGTTCGTCACGATCGGCGTCGCCACCGGGCTGGCGAGGACGCCACCACCGGCCGACGCGGTCACCCAGCCCTCCACCACCGAGCTGCTGATCGGCTACGACCTCGACGGGGCGCCGACGGTGTGGCGGCTGCTCTTCGACACCCGCTTCGACCTGGTCTACGGGACGCTCGCGCTCGTCATGGGCGCGCTGTACCTGGCCGGGGTCCGGCGGCTGCTGCGCCGCGGTGACGACTGGCCGGTGGGCCGCACGGTCGCCTGGATCGTCGGCTGCGTGGTGCTGCTGCTCGCGACGTCGTCGGGCATCGGCCGGTACGCGCCCGCGATGTTCAGCGTCCACATGGGCAATCACATGCTCCTTTCGATGGTCGCGCCGGTGCTGTTCGTGCTCGGCGGCCCGGTGACGCTGGCGCTGCGGGCGCTGCCTGCCGTGGGCAAGGACGCCCCGCCCGGGCCGCGCGAGTGGCTCGTCGCCTTCGTGCACTCGCCGGTGTCGAGGTTCCTGACGCACCCGGTCGTCGCGCTGCTGCTGTTCGTCGGCTCGTTCTACGCGCTGTACTTCTCCGGCCTGTTCGACAACGCGCTGAGCTACCACTGGGCGCACCTGGTGATGAACGGGCACTTCCTGCTCGCCGGGTACGTCTTCTACTGGCCGGTGATCGGCGTCGACCCGGCGCCGCGGCGGATCCCGTACCTCGGCAGGCTCGGCATGATGTTCGCCGCGATGCCGTTCCACGCGTTCTTCGGCGTCATCCTGATGAGCAAGCAGACCGTGATCGGCCAGGCCTTCTACGGCCAGCTGCACCTGCCGTGGGTCACCGACCTGCTCACCGACCAGCGGCTCGGCGGCGGCATCGCCTGGGCCGCCGGCGAGCTCCCGGTGCTGCTCGTGCTGGTCGCGCTGCTGGTGCAGTGGGCGCGCCAGGACGAGCGCGACGCGAAGCGGCAGGACCGGCGGGAGGCGGCGACCGGCGACGAAGAGCTGAACGCCTACAACGCCATGCTGAAGAACCTGGCCGAGGGCAAGCGAGCCGACTGAGTCTCGACTTGTGGTTGAGGCTGAGACCGGGTCCCCGGATCACCGGAAAACGGCGGTTTCGGTACTGTCGCCGTGATCTCGGGCTGACATTCGGTAGTCCGACGGTGACCGGCGTCAAGTCGCGATCACACGCGCTCTACGATCGTGGGTATGGCCGAGTTCATCTACACCATGAAGAAGGTGCGCAAGACCGTCGGGGACAAGGTCATCCTCGACGACGTCAGCACCGCGTTCTACCCCGGCGCCAAGATCGGCGTGGTGGGGCCGAACGGTGCCGGTAAGTCCACCGTTCTCAAGATCATGGCGGGGATCGAGCAGGCCAGCAACGGCGAAGCGTTCCTCCAGCCCGGTGCGACCGTCGGCATCCTGATGCAGGAGCCGGAGCTCACCGAGGACAAGACGGTTCGCGAGAACGTCGAGGAGGGACTCGGCGAGATCAAGACCAAGCTCGACCGCTACAACGAGGTCCTCAAGCTGATGGAGACCGAGTACAGCGAAGAGCTGCTGGAGGAGATGGGGCAGCTCCAGGAGGAGCTGGACCACGCCGACGCCTGGGAGCTCGACTCGACCGTCGAGCAGGCGATGGACGCGCTGCGCTGCCCGCCGCCGGACGAAGGCGTCTCCCACCTTTCCGGTGGTGAGCGTCGCCGCGTCGCGCTGTGCAAGCTCCTGCTGTCCGCGCCCGACCTGCTGCTGCTCGACGAGCCCACCAACCACCTGGACGCCGAGAGTGTCCTGTGGCTGGAGCAGTTCCTCTCCCGCTACGCCGGCGCCGTCCTCGCCGTCACCCACGACCGGTACTTCCTGGACAACGTGGCCGAGTGGATCATGGAGATCGACCGCGGCCGCGTCGTCGGCTACGAGGGCAACTACTCGACGTACCTGGAGAAGAAGCGCGAGCGCCTCGAGGTCCAGGGCAAGAAGGACCAGAAGCTCGCGAAGCGCCTGAAGACCGAGCTCGAGTGGGTGCGGTCCAACGCCAAGGCCCGCCAGACGAAGTCCCGGTCGCGCCTCGACCGCTACGAGGAGATGGCGGCGGAGGCGGACAAGCACCGCAAGCTCGACTTCGAAGAGATCCAGATCCCGCCGGGCCCGCGGCTGGGCAGCGTCGTGGTCGAGGTCGAAAAGCTCAAGAAGGGGTTCGACGAGCGCGTCCTCATCGACGGTCTCTCGTTCGACCTGCCGCGCAACGGCATCGTCGGCGTGATCGGCCCGAACGGCGTCGGCAAGACCACGCTGTTCAAGACGATCGTCGGGCTCGAGGAGCCGGACGACGGCGTGGTCAAGATCGGCGAGACCGTCAAACTGTCCTATGTGGACCAGAACCGCGGCGGGATCGACCCGAAGAAGACCGTGTGGCAGGTCGTGTCCGACGAGCTGGACTACATCCACGTCGGCCAGACCGAAATGCCGTCGCGCGCGTACGTCAGCGCGTTCGGCTTCAAGGGCCCGGACCAGCAGAAGCCGGCGGGCGTGCTCTCCGGTGGTGAGCGCAACCGGCTCAACCTGGCGCTGACGCTCAAGCAGGGCGGGAACCTGATCCTGCTCGACGAGCCGACCAACGACCTGGACGTCGAGACGCTGGGCTCGCTGGAGAACGCGCTGGAGCAGTTCCCCGGCTGCGCCGTCGTGATCTCCCACGACCGGTGGTTCCTCGACCGGGTCGCGACGCACATCCTGGCCTGGGAAGGCACCGACGAGAACCCCGCTCAGTGGTTCTGGTTCGAGGGCAACTTCGAAGGGTACGAGAAGAACAAGGTGGAGCGGATGGGCGCCGAGGCTGCCCGCCCGCACCGTGTCACCCATCGCAAGCTGACCCGCGACTGAGGGGGCGGGTTTCCCCGTGGAAGCCAGCAAAGCGCACCGGACGGGCCCGCCTTCCCGAGTGGAGGGCGGGCGCTCCGTCAATGCCGGGGGAACCCTCTCCGCAGTCGGACGGCTGATCGAGCGGGCGGACGCCCTGCACCTGCGGGCGCCCGAGCTCGCGCTGGTCCTCGGCGAGCGCGCGGCCGCGTTGTCGGAAGCGGCCGGCGCGGACGAGCAGTGGATCCGGGCCGAGAGCCTGGTCGTGTCCGCGCGCGTCCGGCTGGGCGACCGGCCGGGCACGGTCGGTCGGGCGGTCGCGGCGTTGCGCGCGGCAGAGCACGCCGGCTACGGCGACATCGCCGCCCGGCTGCGCATCGACCTCGCCGTGTGCGCCCGCAGCCTGGGCGTGCCGCTGACCGGGCTGGCCGCGCTGCGGCCGGTCCTCACCGATCCCGTCGTCTCGCCGGTGCACCGCGCCGCCGCGCTGTGCCACCTGGTCGGCTGCCTGGCCCAGCTCGGCCGGAAGGCGGAGCTGGACCGGGTGCTCGTCGAGGCGGACAAGCTCGTCCTCGGCGACGACTCGCTGGGCGCCGACACCCAGCTGCTGGTGCGGGCGCTGCTGCGCGTCGGCACGGCCGCGCACCGGCGGCGTCACGGCGACCTCACCGCGGCGGCCGACGCCGCCCGGACCGGCCTCGGGTTCCTGGAGAAGCTCGACAACCCGGCCGACGACGGCGGGCTCGTCCGGATCCGGCTCGTGCTGTTGCTGGTGAGCACGCTGCTCGACCGCGGTGACACCGCAATGGCGTACGAAATCGCCGAGCCGGTGCTGGCCGAGCCCGTGCGGGCGGCCGGGGTCGCGCCGATGGGCTGGCTGCGGCTGGCCGTCGCGACCCGGATCCACCTGCCCGCCGGAGCCGGTGAAGCGGCGATCGAGCTGGTCCGCGAAGCCGTGGCGAGCACCGACCGGCACGGGCTGTGCGCGATCACCGCCCGGTTGTGGCTGGAGCTGGCGCAGCTGCAGGAGCGGTTCGGGCAGGCCGAAGAGGCCATCGCGTGCCTGTACCGGTCGCGCGCGGCCGAGCAGCTGCACACGCGGGCCCGGCGGCAGGCGTGCAATGTGCTGGCCGGCGAGTTCGGGACCGGGGAACCGGCCTCGGTCGACCTGGACGAGGTGCTGAAGGCGGTGCCGTCCGGGGCTTCGCCCCGAGCCGGGGGCTCCGCCACCCGGACCCCCGAAAGCAGCGTGCCGTCGCGGCCGGTCCCGGTCGTCGCGGCCGAGCCGGTCGCGCCGCCCGCCTCACCGCCGCCCACTCCGCCGCCCGCCCCACTGCCACCCGCCCCATTGCCGCCCAGCGCACTGCCGGCCGCCGCGCCGGCACCCGAAACCGCGCCGCGGACGCCCGCCTGGTCGTTCGGCCGCGAGGAGCCGCCGTCGCGATCGCAGCCGGCGCCCGCGTGGTCGTTCGAACGGCCGCGCGTGACGGCCGACGCGGCCGAGACGACGCTGATGCCGGCGGTGCGGGACGAACCCGCGCCCCCGTGGGTCCGGCCCCCGGAGCCCCGGGTGCGCCAGGAACCGGCGGTCGCGAGGCGCCGTCCGGAGCCGCCTCAGGCCCGGCAGCCCGTCGAGGAGCGTCCGGCACCCAAGCCGGAGCCCGAGGTGCGGCCGGCGCCGAAGCCGGAGCCCGCCGAGGTACGGCCCACGGGGAAGCGCAGCCGCGAGCCGGAGTTCTCACCCGAGCCCGTCGCGCGGCCCGCGCCGCCCGAACGCCGTCCTGACGCGGCCGAGGTGCGCCCGCCGGAACGCCGTCCCGAGCCGGAGCCCGCGCCGGGCAGCGAGATCGGCAAGACCAAGTTCTCCTGGGCGGCGCTGGCCGAAGCGCGGCTGCGGGAGACGGCCGCCGAACGCGAGTCGGCGCCCACGCGCATCACGCCGGCGCTGCCGCTCGCGCCCGAACCCGCCGCCGAGCGCGAGCCGTGGGCGCCGGAGGAGCGACGTCGCCGCGAGCCGCAGCCCTCGACCCGGCACGACGCCGAGCACGGCTCGGAGGCCGCCCGATCGGTGCTGGACCGCCTGGGCATCTCCGCTTCGGGCGGAGCGGGCGGGGGCCGTCGCCGGGCGGAGGACACCGAGCGGCCGCGGGCCGAGGAACCGGCCCGCCCCGAGCCGGAGCTCGCCCCGCCGCCGCGGCCGGAGGACCAGCCGCCGTCAGTGCCGGACTACCGCGACGAAGTCGAGCCCTGGCTGCCCCGGCTGCGCATGCCGCCGACGCTGGAGCCGATGGAGGACTTCGGCCACTGGACGCCGGCGACGGCACCGTTCCCGGAGAGCTACGCGCGAGCGATCTCCGAGGACGAGCCGCCGCCGGACGCCGGCCTCGCGGACCTGCTCGCCCGCGCCCTCGCCGAGCACCAGGCGGGCACGGCCAGCGCGGCCGCGCTGGTCAAGCAGCTGGGCTCGCAGGACACGGGCCGCCGCAACGGCCATGGCCGCAACGGGCACGGCGCGGAGGTCCCGGACTCGCGCCGCCGAGGTTCGGCCGACTGAAGCGGCGCCCGGACCGGGGCCCGACGGACGTCATGAACGAGTCGTTCACCTCGTCCGATGTCATGAACGAGTCGTTCATGACATCGGCCCGGCCACTCGGCGAGCCTTCTCCGGCCGGGCGGGCACCGGCGGGGTTCACCCCCATCGGTGTCCGGTCGGTGAGACAACCCGTTTCGTCGCCGACTCGCCGCGGCCCCGCGGCAGTGGGATCGGTCGCACTCCGACGTCGCCGACCGGCCGACAACGCTCGCCGAACGGCCCGCCGCCCTCCGGCGGCCCGGTCAGCTGAACCGATCACGTTGGCCCGACGTCGCGTAACGCCCGACGGGCACGGCTGGTCAGCGCCGCGCGCAGCCGCGAAACCGAACCCGTCAGTAGCTTGACCGATCACGCGAATCCGCTGCCCGGAAAGGGTTTTCGTACCTCGGGGAACCTCCGGGGCTTCGTGTGGAATGTCGGTGCCGCGCATTAGTGTGGGGTGGTCCGGTTCAACGCCGAGCCGGCGCGGTGCCACCTCACGCAAACTGGAGAGTTGCCTCAAATGAGCTCGACCGGAGTCTCGTCCCTACCCGGAACCGGAGCCGTCGCCGAACCCGAGTTCGGCACCCCGCGCTCCTCGGCCAGCCCGGAGCAGATCAGGGACGACCTGATCGACTCCGCCGCCGGGCTGGCGCCGGAGATCGGTGAGCTCATCCGGCTCTACTACCGGCACATCCCGCCCGAGGAGATCGTCGGCGACGAGGCGGTCAACCTGGTCGGCGCCGTCCGGTCACACCTGCAGCTGGCCAAGCACCGGATGCCCGGCCGCCCGGCCGTGCGGCTGCTGAACCCCACCGTCGCCGAAGACGGCTGGGCCCGCGAAGCCACCGTCGTGCAGGTCGTCACCGACGACATGCCGTACCTGGTCGACTCGATCGCCGCGGAGTTCGCCCGCGACGGTGTGCAGGTCCAGCGGATTGTTCACCCGATCGTGGTGGTCAGCCGCGACCTCACCGGCGAGCTCCTCGAGGTCCACCCCGAAGCGGACCCGGCCGAGCCGCCCGGCGGCGCGGCCGCCGAGTCGTGGATGTACATCGAGATCGACTTCGTCACCGACCGCAACCGCGCCCGTGAGCTCGACAACCGGCTCTCCAGCGTGCTGGGCGACGTCCGCGAGGTCGTCGAGGACGCCGAGAAGATGGCCCAGACGGCCTGCCAGCTGGCGAGCGAACTGGAGACCGACCCGCCGCGGCTGTCCGAGGAAGAGGTGGCCGAGGGCGCCCGCCTGCTGCGCTGGCTGGCCGACGGCCACTTCACGTTCCTCGGCTACCGCCGCTACGAGCTCATCGACAACCCGCACCCGGACTCGGACGAGCCGGTCCTGCGCGCGGTCCTGGCCTCCGGCCTCGGCGTGCTGCGTCAGGACAGCCTGGCCGCCCGCGGCCTGACCGCGGGCCCGGACACCGCCGCCACCGCGCTCGCGCCGACGCTGCTGGTGCTGACCCAGGCGAGCGCGCCCTCGACGGTGCACCGGCCGGTCTACCCGTACTACGTCGGCGTCAAGACCTTCGACGGCGAAGGCCACGTCACCGGCGAGCACCGCTTCCTCGGCATGTTCACCACGACCGCGCTGCACGAGAACGTCCTCGAAATCCCGGTGGTGTGCAAGCGGGTCCGCGAGGTCATCCACCGCGCCGGCTTCCCGATCGAGTCGTTCTCCGGCCAGCGGATGCTCGAGATCCTGCAGAACTGGCCGCGCGCCGACCTGTTCTCCGCCGACACCGACTCGCTGTACTCGACGACGACCGGCGCGATCACGCTGTCGGACCGCCGGCGGCTGCGGCTGTTCCTGCGCCGCGACCCGTACGGCCGCTTCTACTCCTGCCTCGTCTACCTCCCGCGCGACCGCTACACGACGCGTTCGCGGCTGGCGATGCAGGAAGTCCTGCTCGAAGAGCTCGAAGGCACCCAGCTCGAATACAGCGCGCGGATCGGCGAGACCGTGCTGGCGCAGGTGCACTTCGTCGTCCACACCGACCCGGCCCGCCGGCTCGAGCCGGACACGCTCAAGATCCAGGACCGGCTGAACGACGCCGTCCGCACCTGGGACGACCGGATGGTCGAAGCGGTCCTCGACGAACGCCGTGAGCGCGCCGACGGCGGGGTCGCGGTCGGGATCGTCGGCGAGGAGTCGGCGACCGAGCAGGGCCAGCGCTTCGCGATGGTGTTCCCCGAGGGCTACAAGGAGGACTTCACCGCCGAAGAGGCGCTGGCGGACCTCCGCTCGCTCGACTCGCTGGTCGACGAAGGCGACCTGGCGCTGTCGTTCTACGAGCCCGCCGACGCCGGGCCGTCGGAGCGCCGCTTCAAGCTCTACCTGCGTGGCGAGGGCGTGACACTGTCGAAGGTGCTCCCCGTGCTGCAGGCGATGGGCGTCGAGGTGGTCGACGAGCGGCCGTACGAGCTGCACCGCGAGGACGGCGGCGCCTGCTGGATCTACGACTTCGGCCTGCACGTCGACCAGAAGCTGCTCGACGAGTCGGACGACCAGGCCGTCGCCGAGCTGCGCGGCCGGTTCCAGGACGCCTTCGAAGCCGCGTGGCGGGGCGACGCCGAGGTCGACGGCCTCAACGGGCTCGTCCTGCGGGCCGGCCTCACCTGGCGCCAGGCCGCCGTGCTGCGGGCGTACTCGCGGTACCTGCGCCAGGCCGGCAGCGCGTTCTCCCAGGACTACATCCAGAACACGCTGCTGCACCACACCCAGATCGCCACCAAGCTCCTGCGCCTGTTCGAAGCCCGGTTCGACCCGCAGCTGTCCGGCGCCGACCGCGAGTCCGCGACCGAGGCCCTCTCCGCCGAGCTGAACGCGATGATCGACGAGGTCACCAGCCTCGACGAGGACCGCATCCTGCGCCGCCTGACGGCCGTCATCCGGGCTACCCTGCGGACGAACTACCACGTCACCGACGCCGACGGGAAGCCGCGGCCGTACCTGGCCATCAAGCTCGACCCGGCCGGCGTGCCCGACCTGCCCGAGCCGCGGCCGAAGTTCGAGATCTTCGTCTACTCGCCGCGCGTCGAGGGCGTGCACCTGCGGTTCGGCGAAGTCGCGCGCGGTGGCCTGCGCTGGTCGGACCGGCGGGAGGACTTCCGCACCGAGATCCTCGGCCTGGTCAAGGCGCAGGCGGTGAAGAACGCGGTGATCGTGCCGGTCGGCGCGAAGGGCGGCTTCGTCGTGAAGCGCCCGCCGGCCCCCAGCGGTGACGCGAGCATCGACCGCGACGCCCAGCTCACCGAGGGCATCGCCTGCTACCGGATGTTCATCTCCGGCCTGCTCGACCTGACCGACAACCGCATCGAGGGCAAGACCGTCCCCGCGCCCGGTGTCGTCCGGCACGACGCCGACGACTCCTACCTGGTCGTCGCGGCCGACAAGGGCACCGCGAAGTTCTCCGACATCGCGAACGAAATGTCGGCGAAGTACGGTTTCTGGCTCGGCGACGCCTTCGCGTCCGGTGGCTCGGTCGGCTACGACCACAAGGCCATGGGCATCACGGCGAAGGGTGCCTGGGAGAGCGTCAAGCGGCACTTCCGCGAGCTGGGCAAGGACACCCAGACCGAGGACTTCACCGTGGTCGGCATCGGCGACATGATGGGTGACGTCTTCGGCAACGGCATGCTGCTGTCCGAACACATCCGGCTGGTCGCCGCGTTCAACCACATGCACGTCTTCCTCGACCCGGACCCCGATGCCGCAGTGACGTACGCCGAGCGCCGACGGCTGTTCGACCTGCCGCGTTCTTCGTGGGACGACTACGACCGGTCGCTGATCAGCGAAGGCGGCGGGATCTACCCGCGCGCGGCGAAGTCGGTCCCGATCAGCCCGCAGGTCCGCGAAGCGCTCGGCCTCGACGAGAGCGTCACCGCGCTGGCGCCGATGGACCTCATCCAGGCCATCCTGCTGGCGCCGGTCGAGCTGCTGTGGAACGGCGGCATCGGCACCTACGTCAAGGCGGAGACCGAAAGCCACGGCGCCGCGGGCGACAAGGCCAACGACGCCATCCGCGTCGACGGCAAGCAGCTGCGCGTCAAGGTGTTCGGCGAGGGTGGCAACCTCGGCCTGACCCAGCTAGGCCGGATCGAGTTCGCGCGGGGCGGCGGCAAGATCAACACCGACGCGCTGGACAACTCGGCCGGCGTCGACTGCTCCGACCACGAGGTCAACATCAAGATCCTGCTCGACCACCTCGTCCAGACCGGCAAGCTGGAGCGCGAACAGCGCAACGAGCTGCTGGAGGAGATGACCGACGAGGTCGGCGCGCTCGTGCTCAAGGACAACTACCGGCAGAACGCCGTCCTCGGCGTCAGCCGGGCGCACGCCGCGCCGATGGTCTCGGTGCACGCGCGGCAGGTCCAGGCCCTGGTGTCGGCGGGCGCCTTCGACCGCAGGCTCGAAGCACTGCCGAGCAACTCGGAGTTCCGCGAGCTGGAGAAGGCGGGCAAGGGCCTCACCTCGCCGGAGCTGGCGACCCTGCTGGCGCACGTCAAGCTGGAGCTGAAGGACGAGCTGCTGGCCAGCGACCTGCCCGACTCGAAGGTGTTCGCGGAACGGCTGCCCGAGTACTTCCCGAAGCCACTGCGCGAGCGGTTCGCTTCGGCGATCGGGGAGCACCCGCTGAAGCGCCAGATCATCACCACGCTGGTCGCCAACGAGGTCGTCGACGGCGGCGGCATTTCGTTCGTCTACCGGCTGATGGAGGAGATGAACGCGACGGCGACCGACGCCGTGCGCGCGTACGCCGTGGTGACGCAGGTGTTCGACCTGCCTGCGCTGTGGCAGGAGATCGACGCGCTGGACAACGTCGTGCACACCGACGTCGCCGACGAGATGGTGCTGGAGACGCGGCGGCTGCTCGACCGGGCCGCGCGCTGGTTCCTCACCAACCGGCCGCAGCCGCTCGCGCTGCTGTCGGAGATCAAGCGCTTCGGCCGGGTGCTGAACGACCTCGTCCCGAAGATCGGCGATCTGCTCCGCGGCCGCGAGGCCGAGTCGGTGCAGAAGCACGTGGACGAACTGATCACCGCGAACGTGCCCGAGGGGCTCGCCCGGCGCGTGTCGCTGCTGCTGCACACCTTCGGCCTGCTCGACGTCACCGAGGTGGCCGAGCTCGCCGAGCAGCAGATCGGCGTGGACGCCACACACAGCCCAGCGGAGACGGCGGAGCTGTACTACGCGCTTTCGGACCACCTGGACATCGACAAGATGCTCACCGAGATCAGCAAGCTCGAACGCGGCAACCGCTGGCACGCCCTCGCCCGGCTTTCGCTGCGCGACGACGTCTACGGCTCGCTGCGGGCGATCACGCTGGACGCCCTGCGGCACAGCGATCCCGGCTCGTCCGGTGACGCCAAGATCGCCCAGTGGGAGAAGACGAACGCGTCCCGGCTGCAGCGGGCACGCGTCGCGCTCGACGAGATCACCAAGTCCGGCCGGCTCGACCTGGCGACGCTTTCGGTGGCGGCCCGCCAGATCCGGAGCACGGTGCGGTGACCTACGTTTCGCTGATCCGTCCACGGTGGACGGACATGGACGTCTACGGCCACATCAACCACGCGAAGATGGTGACGCTGCTCGAAGAGGCACGCATCCCGCTGCTGTTCGGTGCGGCCGTCGAGGCGGGGCTGGAACAGTTGCCGAAGGGCATCGTCGTGGTGCGGCTCGAGGTGGCGTACAAGGCGCCGATCGTGGTGTCCGGGCAGCAGCTGCGCGTCGACATCGACCTGACAGAGCTGCGCGCGGCGAGCTTCACGCTGACCTACCGGGTCCGCGGCGGCCCGTCCGCGGACGACCCGGTGGCAGTGACGGCGGAGACGGTGCTGGCGCCGTACGACACCGCCGCGCTGCGGCCGCGTAGGCTCAGCCCGGCCGAGTCGGAGTTTCTGAAGCAGGGGTTCGCGGATGCCTGAGTTGTTCGTGCCGGACGCGGCGGACCGGGAGACCCTCGGGGCGTTCGTCGCCCGCGCGGTCCGGCTGGACGGCCAGACGGCCGTCCGGCTGCGGCAGCGCGGCGACGGCGTGGTCGAGGCCTGGACGGCGACGCCGTTCGAGTGCCTGGCCACCCGCGCGGTGGCCGGTGACGTCACCCCCGGCGACGTCACGGTGTCCGGCAACGAGCTGCTCGCGGCGCTGACCGTGGCGGGCGGGCCCCGGATGGACCCGGGCCCGGCCCGCGACCTGCTGTGGCACGGCGAGCTGCCGCCGTCCGGCCGCTGGCCGCTGATCGACGAGCTCCCGGCACGGGTGGTGTCCGAGCTGGCGGACCGCGGCGTGACGCTGGCCAGGGACAACGCCGGCCCGCACGGCAATCCGCCGTCGTCGCTGATGGACCAGGCGGTGCTGACGGTGACCGGCGGCTCGGTCGAGGTCAAGGTCCAGATGCGGTGCCTGTTCGCGCTGTCCGGCATGGGTTTCGTGGACTCGGACGTCGACGGCGACGTGGTCCGCGTGACGGCGACGGACTCGTGGCTGCGCCTGGACGCGCGTTACGGAGCGATCATCCGGCGCCGCCACGCGCTGCTGCCCCTGCTGTTCTGACGAAGTGCTTACGGCGGTCACCGTTTTCCCCGAACGGTGGCACGCTGGAGTCATGACCCCGGACGAAGACCCGACAGCGGACTTCCTCGAGGAAGTCCGCGTTTCGGAGCCGCACTGGCGGCGCGACCGTCCGGCGGGCGAGCAGGCGCCGGAGCGCGCCGAAAGACCTGAGAGGTGGGGCCGCACGCGTGCGGCGGGCCGGGCGGCCGCCCAGGCGGCGCCCTACCTCCAGGCCGCGGCCTTGGTGGCGTGGCTGGCCAGCGGCGCCTTCGACGACGGTTCCGGTCCGGGCGACCAGTCCGGCTGAAAACGCGCCTCAGACCAGCCACGCGGCCGAATCCGCGGGCAGCTTGCCCTCCACCAGCGGACTGCTCGACAAAAGCACCTCACCCGGCGGCAGCGCGATGGGCGAAGCCGACGTGTTCAAAGCACAGACCAGCCCGCCCCCGCGCCGCCGGAACGCGAAACAGCCCGCGGGTGCCCCGTACCACTCCAGTTCGTCGCCGCCGAACGCCGGATGCGTCTTCCGCAGCTCGATGGCCTGCCGGTACAGCGAGAGCGTCGAATCCGGGTCCTCGATCTGCTTCTCCACCGTCAGCCCGGCCCACTCCGGCGGCATCGGCAGCCAGGTGCGCGGGTTCCGGGAGAACCCGAACGGCGGCAGGTCGCCCTCCCACGGCAGCGGCACCCGCGAAACGTCCCGCCCGAACTCCGCCCCGCTCGTCTTCGCGCGCGGGTCGGCCATGTCCGACGGTGACAGCTCGACGTTGGCCAAGCCCAGTTCCTCGCCGTTGTACAGGTACACCGCACCGGGCAGGGCCAGTTCCACCAGCGCCATCGCCCGCGCCCGGCGCACCCCGGAAGAACCGCCGCCGTAGCGGCTGACCTGCCGCCAGACGTCGTGGTTGCCCAGCGTCCACGTCGCCGGGGCGCCCGTGCCGGCCGGCACCGCCAGGGACCGCTCGATGGCCGTGCGCATCGCGTCGGCGTCGAAGTGGGTCAGCACCAGCCGGAAGTTGAACGCCAGGTGCAGCTCGTCGGGCCGCAGGTAGCGCGACAGCCGCTCCTCGTCGGTCACCCAGATCTCGCCGACCGCCATCGCGTCCGGGAACTCGTCGAGCACCTTGCGGATCATCTGGTGGATCTCGTGGACGTTGTCGTGGTCCCAGCGCGGGTCGTAGTAGTGGCTCGGCCCCAGCGCGTCCGCGCGCGGGTCCATGTCAGGCAGGCCGGGCGGCTTCGCCATGCCGTGCGCGACGTCGATGCGGAAGCCGTCGACCCCGCGTTCGAGCCAGAAGCGAAGGGTGCGTTCGAGGTCGGCTGCGACCTCCGGGTTGGCCCAGTTGAGGTCCGGCTGCTGCGGCGCGAACAGGTGCAGGTACCACTGGCCGTCCGGCACGCGCGTCCAGGCCGGGCCGCCGAACGCGCTGACCCAGTTGTTCGGCGGGTCCTCGCCCTTCGGCCCGACGCCGTCGCGGAAGATGTAGCGGTCGCGCTCCGGGCTGCCCGGCGCGGCCGCCATCGCCGACTTGAACCAGGCGTGCTGGTTGCTGGTGTGGTTGGGCACCACGTCCACGGTGACCTTGATGCCGCGCTTGTGCGCTTCGGTGAGCAGCACGTCGAAGTCACCAAGGGTGCCGAACATCGGGTCGACGTCGCGCGGGTCGGCGATGTCGTAGCCGTGGTCGGCCATGGGGGAGCGGTAGAACGGCGTCAGCCACAGCGCGTCGGCGCCCAGCAGCTCCAGGTAGCCGAGCCGGGAGTGGATGCCTTCCAGGTCCCCGACGCCGTCGCCGTCCGAATCGGCGAACGAGCGTACGTAGACCTGGTAGAAGACGGCGTCCTGCCACCAGGCTCGCTCACCCATCAGACGAAGCTGTTCATCATGCTGTGCGCGGCCATCTCCAAGTAGGCCCAGAGCTGTTGCCGGTAGGGCTCTTCGAGGTTCTCCTCGTCGACCGCGATCCGGATGCAGCGCAGCCAGGCGTCCCGCTCGATCGGCCCGATCTTGAACGGCGCGTGCCGCATCCGCAGCCGTGGGTGGCCGCGCTGGTCGGAGTAGGTGTGCGGGCCGCCCCAGTACTGCATGAGGAACAGCCGGAAGCGCTCCTCGGCCGGGCCGAGGTCTTCCTCGGGGTAGAGCGGGCGGAGGATCTCGTCACGCGCGACCTCTTCGTAGAACCGCCCGACGATCCGGCGGAATGTCGGTTCGCCGCCGATCGCTTCGTAGAGGTTCGCCGGTTCGCTCACTGCAGACACGCCTTCCATTTTGCCCTGGGGGTGCGGGTTCCCGATGCCCGGTCCCGCTCGCAGCCGGACGGTCGCGAACCCGTTTCCCAGCGTAACGACGTGGTGGACCGCTACTTCTCGACCGCCGGGGCCGAGGGCGGGAACAGCCGGCCGAGCGGCGGGTCGAAGCCCGCCTCCTCCAGCGCCGCCAGTAGCTGGGCCCGCAGCGCGCGCTGGACCGCCCACTGCTTACCCGGGCGCACCTTCACGGTCAGGCGCAGCTCGAGGCCTTCCGGGGTGACACTTTCCACACCCAGCATCTCCGGCGGCTCCAGGATGTGATCCTTCAGAGCCTCGCTTTCCGTGGCGGCCGAGGCCGCCTTGCCGAGCACCATCGTCGCGCGTTCGACGTCGGCCGTGTAACCGAGCGGGACGTCGACCACCGCGACCGCGAAGCCCTGGCTCGAGTTGCCGACCCGGAGGACCTCGCCGTTGCGGACGTACCAGACCGTGCCCTTGAGGTCACGTAGCGTGGTGATCCGCAGGCCGACGGCCTCGACGGTCCCGGTCGCCGCGCCGACGTCGACGATGTCGCCGACGCCGTACTGGTCCTCGACCATCATGAAGATGCCGGACAGGAAGTCCTTGACCAGGTTCTGCGCGCCGAACCCGATCGCGACGCCGATGATGCCCGCCGACGCGATGATCGGGCCCAGGTCGATGCCGAGCTCGCCCAGCACGAGGATGCACGCGAGGCCGTAGACCATGAACGTCGCCACCGACTTCATGACCGAGCCGATGGTCTGCGCGCGCTGGCGGCGCCGTTCGAAGACGGCCGAGCCGAGCACCTCGGGGGCGCGCTCACGCAGCGGGCGCAGCAAGGCCGGCAGCTTGCCGCCGGTCTTCGGGAACGTGGTGACCCGGTTGATCAGCCGCCTCAGCAGCAGCCGCGCGACGAACGCGATCACGACGATCATCAGGATCTTCAGCGGCTTGGTCAGCAGCCAGTTCGCCGAGCCCGCCAGCCACTCGTTGTTCGTCACCTTGTACACCTGGTAACAGAACGTGCTGGAGTCGCCGGTGCACGGCGTCTTGTCGGTCGTGAGCAGGGGAAGCACGGGGGTTCGCTGGTCCTTCCAAATCGGGTCTGTCACCCCAACCGCAAGTGGATGTTGGGTCGCGCTGATGTGACACGTCATGTAACACACGTGCGCTGGGGGGCTGTTCTGTGGTCGACTATGCCTACGCCCCTGGAGGTGGTCGAGTGCCAGACCGACAACCCAGCCCCCGCGGCGTCTCCGGCCAAGCCATGGCCGACGAGGCGCCAGAGGTGGTTCTGCGTGCCTATCCGGGGGGTTCCGCATCCGGCGGAACCGTCCCGGCCGGGCCGGGGACCCGCCCAGGGGGAGTGACCCGCCCGCCCGGACAGCGTAGTAGAGGCCGGGATCCGGCCGCCCCGGCCTGGGGCAGGCGCCGCGTGCTCCTGCTCAACGCCACTTTCGAGCCGCTGACCGCGCTGCCGCTGCGGCGCGCTGTCGTGCTCGTGATGTGTGGCAAGGCCGAAGTGGTGCACGGTGACCCCGGCGGGATCGAACTGCATTCGGCGAAGGTTTCGCTGCCGGTGCCTTCGGTGATCCGCCTCAGCACGTACGTGCGGGTACCTTATCGGGCCAAGGTGCCGCTCACGCGTGCCGGGCTCATGCACCGCGACCGGTACCGCTGCGCCTATTGCGGAGGGCGGGCCGAGACGATCGACCACGTCATCCCGCGCAGCCGGGGTGGGCCCCACAGCTGGACGAACTGCGTCGCCTGCTGCGCCAAGTGCAACCACCGCAAGGCGGACCGGCTGCTCTCGGAGATCGGCTGGCGGCTACGCGTCGTCCCGCGGGCCCCGCACGGACCGCATTGGCGGCTGCTCGCGCACTCCAAGGAGGCCGATCCGCTCTGGCGGCCGTATCTCGGCTCCGCCGCCTAGTTCCTCAGTGGGCCGGGTGGCGGAGCCCCCGGCTCGGGGCGAAGCCCCGGGCAATGCCGCCTAGGTCCTTCGGGCGTCCGGGTGGCGGAGCCCCGGACGGCAACCTCCGGACAAGCCGGCGCCCCGGCTGCCTTTGCGGCGGCCGGGGCGAGCCGGGTGCTTGCGCGATGTTCCCAGGTGGTGTGCGCGGCCCTGGAGGACGGGGTCAGGCAGCGAGCGAGTAGTCGCTCTGGCAGGTGACGCGGGTGCCCATGGTGACTCGTGTGCCCCGGGTGACACGAGTGCCTCGCGTGACGCGGGTGCCACAGGTGACTCGCGTCCCAGCCGTCACTCGCGTGCCCATCGTGACCCGCGTGCCCCGGGTGACCCGGGTACCGCGCGTGACCCGCGTCCCCGCCGTCACCCGGGTGCCCGCCGTGACTCGCGTGCCCGCCGTGACGCGTGTACCGCGAGTGACGCGTGTACCGCGGGTAACCCTTGTGCCCGCCGTCACACGCGTTCCGGGCACGAATTCGATCTCGCTGGGTGACGAAAGGGTCTCGGTGATCGCCTGTGCGGGTGTCTGGACGCTGTTCATGGCAAGGCCTCCTGGGACCGATGCGTTACCTGCTGGGGCTGAGGAGCGGGGCGCAAGGCCCGTATAGGTGAAAAAGCTACGAGGATTTCAAGGCGGCGACAAGACGACAGCGGCGGGTGCGGCCGCCTGTACGTTGAGTTGCAACCTTTCGGCCCGACGGTCTTCGCCCCAACGTTCCAGTGCCCGCAAGCCAAGCGGCGGACGGCACTCGGCTTACGACGAACGGTCGAGTGCGGTGCGCGCGCGGTGGCTTCAGTGTCGTCAGAGGTCATCCGATACGCTCAGCGCCGTGAACGTTGTCGAGACGATCGTGGTCTTCGCCGTGATCCCGCTGGCCATCTACGGGCTCGCCGGGCTGCTGACGCTCCGGCGCAGGTCCGGCGCTGCCCCGCGGTACCGGTCCGGCCAGGCCTGGGACTATCCGGCCATGTGGTGGAGCGCCAACCCCGATGGGGTCGGCGAGGGGCACCGGCTCGCCGGCGCCGAAAACGCCGCTCAGAACAGCGCGCCCGAGGGCGCCCCGACCGCGGCAGGAGGCGCTCGTGGCAACTGGTGAGCTGACGAAGCGCGTCGACGAGTCCGAGCTGGGCTACGGCGAGGCCATCACGTACAGCGGCCGCGTGTCGGCCGCGAAGATGTACGAGCCGGCCACGCCGGCCGGGCCGTTCAACACCCGGCAGCTGGCCCGCCTCGATGAGGCGCTGACGTTCGCGAGCCGAGAGACCGGCCTGGACTTCAGCCTGTACCTCGGCGAGCTCGGCGAGGACAGCCGGTCGACGGCGGAGAAGCTGCACTCGACGACGGCCGCCCCGGCGAACGCGGTCCTGATCGCGGTTTCCCCCGGCGAGCGGAAGATCGAGATCGTCACGGGCCGGACGGCGCACCTGCGCCTCCCCGACCGTGGCGCCAAGCTGGCGGTGGCCAGCATGGTGGCGTCGTTCAAGGAGGGCGACCTGGTCCGCGGACTGGTCAACGGCCTGGCGAACGCGCTGCGCATGCTGTCCGACCAGGCGGGCCCCGCGCCCCGCTGACGTAGCTGACGACAAGGGCCCCGCACCTGCTCGAGGTGCGGGGCCCTTTGCCATTCACCCCCGGAACGACATGAACGACTCTTTCCTGTCGTCCCACGACAGGAAAGAGTCGTTCACTGCATCCGGGTGGTCAGGCCTGGGCGTCGAAGTCCCGGGCCGCCAGCGCGCGCACGATGCCCGCGCGGCCCTCCGAGACCAGCCGCCGCAAGGCCTGCCGGTGCTCACCCGCCAGCCAGTCGTCGGACGCCGACACCGTCTCCGGGGCCACCGCCCACGACGGGTACAGCCCGATCGCGATCGGCTGCGCCCGCTCGCTCGAGCGCCGCTGCCACACCTCGTCGATCACCTCGAAGTACTTGGCCACGTACGAGCCCAGCAGGGCCTTCTGGCCCGGGTGCGAGAAGCCCGAGATGAGCGAGTCGCTGACCGCGTTCGGCAGCTCGTCGTCGTACACCGCGCGCTGCCACGCGTCGGCCTTCGCCTCCGGCGTCGGGCGCAGCGCGCGGGCGCGTTCCGCCTGGCGACGGCCCGTGGCCGTGTTGTCGCGGGCCAGCTCGGCGTCGATCTCCGCCGAGCCCGCCTTGCCGTGTGCCACCAGCGCGTGCAGCAGGCGCCAGCGCAGGTCCGTGTCCACCGTGAGGCCGGGCAGCGGGGCCGACCCGTCCAGCCAGCCGGCGACGACCGCCAAGGTCGCGGCGTCCAGGACCGACCCGGCCAGCGAGTTCACGAACGCCAGCTGGTGGTCCGAACCCGGCTCGGCGTCCCGGACCAGCTCCAGCAGCCGCGCGGTGAACGCGGGCCAGCCGGTCGCGGCCGCCCACTCCTGCTCGGCGTAGGAGTTCAGCGCGGTCTGGGCCTGCAGCAGCAGCCGCTGGACGACGCCGACCTCGCTCTCGGTGTGGATGCCGCGTTGCACCAGCGTGACGAAGTCGCGGGCCTTCAGCTCGGCTTCGCGGGTCATCTCCCACGCCGCCGACCAGCACAGCGTCCGCGGCAGCGACTCGGTGATGTCGGCGACGCGGTCGATCAGCGTGGTCAGCGACGCCGGGTCGAGGCGCATCGTGCAGTACGTCAGGTCGTCGTCGTTGACCAGCACGAGCTTGCCCGCGGGCAGCCCGACCAGGTCCGGCACCGCGGTGCGCTCGCCGTCGACGTCCAGCTCGACGCGGTGCTTCCGGACGATCTTGCCGCTGCCGTCCTCGTCGTAGACGCCGACCGCGACGCGGTGCGTACGCAGCTCACCGGCGCCCGGCTTCGCCCCGGACTGCACGACGGCGAACGACGTGAACGTGCCGTCCGCGCCGACCTCGTAGCGCGGGCTCAGCGAGTTCAGCCCGGTCGTCTCCAGCCACTGCGCGCTCCACCACGACAGGTCGCGGCCGGACGCCTCCTCCAGCGCGCCCAGCAGGTCGGCCAGCGTGGCGTTGCCCCAGGCGTGCTTGCCGAAGTACACCTTCAGGCCGTCGAGGAAGTGGTCCAGCCCGACGTAGGCGACGAGCTGCTTGAGCACGCTCGCGCCCTTGGCGTAGGTGATGCCGTCGAAGTTGACCTCGACCGCGTGCAGGTCGACGATGTCGGCCGCGATCGGGTGCGTCGAGGGCAGCTGGTCCTGCCGGTAGGCCCACGACTTCTCGATGTTCGCGAAGCTGGTCCACGCGTTCTTGTACTCGGTGGCCTCGGCCTGGGCCAGCACGCTCGCGAAGGTCGCGAACGACTCGTTCAGCCACAGGTCGTCCCACCAGCGCATGGTGACCAGGTCGCCGAACCACATGTGCGCCATCTCGTGCAGCAGCGTCTCGGCGCGCCGCTCGTAGGCGTAGCGGGTGACGCGGCTGCGGAAGACGTAGTCCTCCAGGAACGTCACCGCGCCGGCGTTCTCCATCGCGCCCGCGTTGAACTCCGGCACGAACAGCTGGTCGTACTTGGAGAACGGGTAGGGCGTGCCGAACGTCTCGTGGTAGAAGCCGAAGCCCTGCTTGGTCTCGGTGAACAGCCGGTCGGCGTCCATGTGCTCGGCCAGCGACGCGCGGCAGTAGATGCCGAGCGGGATGGTCTTGTGGTCGTCGGCGTACTCGTCGCGCCACTCGGCGAACGGCCCGGCGATCAGCGCGACCAGGTAGGTGGAGAGCCGCTCGGACTCCTTGAACACCGTCCGGACGGCGCCTTCCGGCGTCTCCTCGGTGGATTCCGCCATCGTGTTCGAGACGACTTTCCAGTCCTTCGGCGCGACGACGGTGAGCCGGTAGACCGACTTCAGGTCGGGCTGGTCGAAGCAGGCGAACATCCGCTTGGCGTCCGCCGTCTCGAACTGCGTGTACAGGTAGACGCCGTCGTCGACCGGGTCGACGAACCGGTGCAGGCCTTCGCCGGTGTTCATGTACCGGCAGTCGGCGGTCACCGTGAGCTCGTTGGCCTCGGCCAGCCCGGCCAGCGCGATGCCCTTGTCCTCGACGTACGCGGTGACGTCGACGTCCGCGCCGTTCAGGGTGGCCGAGTGCACGCGATCGGCGACGATGTCGACCCACGTCGATTGGCCGGCCCGGGCGCTGGAGAACCGGACGGTCGTCGTCGACGCGAAGGTCTTCTCCCCGGGTCCGCCGTGGCCGTCGGTCAGATCGAGCTCGATGTCGTAAGCGGTGACGTCGAGCAGATCCGCGCGCAGCTTGGCTTGGTCGCGGGTCAGGTTGGGGGCGGGCACAGGCACCTCTGGTCGTTGGTATCGGTTTTCAACTCCTCGCATCCAATCATGGGGACGGGGTGCCGGGCGATAAGGGAACAAGCCCGTGTTCCGAGGTGTTGCCCCGCTGTGTGGGGGTCCGCCCACATCGAGACGTGACTCAGGAGTACCCCGATGACCGCTGCCGAGCAGCCCACGAAGGTCGATTTCTACTTCGACCCGATCTGCCCGTTCGCGTGGATCACCTCCCGCTGGATCCTCGAGGTGGAGAAGCACCGCAACCTGGACCTGCACTTCCGGATCATGAGCCTGTCGGTGCTGAACGAGGGCCGGGACGAGCTGCCCGAGCAGTACAAGGAGCTGCTGGCGCAGGGCTGGGGCCCGGTGCGCGTGGCCGTCGCGCTGTCGCAGCTCAAGGGCGAAGAGGTGCTGCGCGACTACTACACGGAGTTCGGCACCCGCTTCCACAACCAGGGCAACAAGGACCGCGACGTCGTCATCAAGGAGGCGCTGGCCGCGATCGGCGCGCCGGCCGAGCTGTTCGACGCCGCCGACTCCACCGAGTACGACGAGGCGCTGAAGAAGAGCCACCACGAGGGCATGGACCCGGTCGGCCAGGACGTCGGCACCCCGACGATCCACATCGACGGCGTGGCGTTCTTCGGTCCGGTCCTGACCTCGATCCCGCGTGGCGAAGACGCGCTGAAGGTGTTCGACGGCGCGGTGGCGCTGGCGAGCTATCCCGACTTCTTCGAGCTCAAGCGCACCCGGACGGGTGAGCTCAACTTCGACTGAGCCGGTTTCAGGGGGTCGCGAGGGCGGCCAGGGTGACGTCGCTGGGGTAGCGGGAGGCCGCCACGGCGGCCACCTCGGTCGTCTCGCCGCGGCCCACGCCCGCCTTGAGCGAAATCAGCTCGTGCAGGCCGTCGCGGTGGTAGCGGACGAACTCCGCGTCGACCGGGTCGCCGTGGCCGGGCACGACGACGCGGGGTTCCAGCGCGAGGATCGCGTCGAACGCGTCCGGCCAGGCCGTCAGGTCGGTTTCGCTGCTGAACGAGAACGCGCTGAAGCCCGCTTCGGCGTGCTCGACGACGTCGCCGGCGAAGACGACCGCCGCGTCCGGGACGTGCACCACCACGTCGTGGTCGGTGTGCGCGCGGCCGGGGTGCAGCAGGACCGCCGTGCGGCCGCCGAGATCCAGCTCGACGCGCCCGGTGAACGTGTGGTCCGGGCCCGTGATGGCCGTGCGGGAAATCGCGTCGGCGACCTCCGGCTTGCCCTCCTTGCGGTAGTGGGCCACCCAGGTGGCGCGGCGGGCGTCGGGATCCGCGCTCACCTCGGCCGCGCAGCGCTCGTGCGCCCAGACCTCGCACGGCAGGAACGCCTCGGTGCCCCAGGCGTGGTCGAAGTGCGCGTGCGTGTACACCACGGCCCACGGCAGCGGCGTGCGCTCCCGGACCGCCACGGCCAGCTCGGCGCCCTGCTCGACGTCGCCGCGGGTGTCGACGACCAGGCAGCGCTCGGTGCCCACGACCAGCCCGACCGTCAGGTCCAGCTCCTCGTAGCGGCGCGCGTGCACGCCGTCGGCGACCTCGATCCAGCGGCCGGTCATGTCCGTACTCCTTCGCTCGTGCAGGGACGTCCGTCACCCCCGGGAGGTGGGCACCCGCCCGGATCCCCACCCGGAGCATGCCCGAAACCGGGCGTGATGGCAGACTCCCAGCCGTGCGTGTCTATTTGGGATCCGACCATGCCGGTTTCGAGCTGAAGAACCACCTGGTGGCTCACCTGGAGAAGCAGGGCCACGAGGTGACCGACATCGGTCCGCACGTCTACGACGCGGCCGACGACTACCCGGCGTTCTGCGTCGAGACGGCGCTGCGCGTGGTGGCCGACGAAGGCAGCCGCGGCATCGTCGTCGGCGGCTCCGGCAACGGCGAGCAGATCGCCGCGAACAAGGTCCCCGGCGCCCGCGCCGGCCTGGCCTGGAGCGTCGAGACCGCGAAGCTGTGCCGGGAGCACAACCACGCCCAGCTGATCGGTGTCGGCGCCCGGATGCACACCGCCGACGAGGCCGTCGAGATCGTCGAAGCGTTCCTGGCGACGGAGGTCTCGCCGGAGGAGCGGCACGCGCGCCGGGTCCAGCAGCTGCTGGACTACGAGCGCACCGGCACCCCGCCGGCGCTGCCGGAGGCCTGATGCCCGAGGGGCACACGCTCCATCGGCTCGCGCGGCTGCACAAGCGCCGGTTCGCCGGCGCCCCGGTCGAGGTGAGCAGCCCGCAGGGCCGGTTCGCCGCCGAAGCGTCCCGTTTGGACGGTCAGGTGTTCGTCGGCGCCGAGGCGCACGGCAAGCACCTCTTCCACGACTACGGCCCGCACGGGATCGTGCACATCCACCTGGGCCTCTACGGCACGTTCGGCGAATTCCCGCTGCCCGCGCCCGATCCGGTGGGCCAGGTCCGGCTGCGGCTGGCCGGCCGGACACATTGGACGGACCTGCGCGGGCCCACCCGGTGCGAGCTGCTGTCCCCGGATCAGGCCGACGCGATCAAGGCCCGTCTCGGTCCCGACCCGCTGCGCCGCGACGCGAAACCCGAGCGGGCCTGGGCGCGCATCTCGCGATCCAAGACGTCGATCGCGGCCCTGCTGATGGACCAGGCCGTGCTCGCCGGGGTCGGCAACGTCTACCGCGCCGAGGTGCTGTTCCGCCACGGCGTCGCCCCGCTCACGCCGGGACGGGCACTGGACCGCGCGCTGTGGGAGGCCATCTGGGCCGACCTGGTGACCCTGATGCGGGACGGCGTCCGCGTCGGCCGGATCGACACGGTCCGCCCGGAACACCTGCCCGAAGCGATGGGCCGCGCGGCACGCGTGGACCGCCACGGCGGCGAGGTCTACGTCTACCGCCGCGCGGGCGAGCCCTGCCTGGTGTGCGGGACGCCGGTGGCGCACTCGGAACTGGTGGGCCGCAACCTCTACTGGTGCCCCAGCTGCCAGAAGTGACATGAACGACTCTTTCCTGTCATCCGATGACAGGAAAGAGTCGTTCATGACGTTCCGGGTGGGTCAGAAGTCGAAGCCGCCCCCGTCGAAGCCCCCGCCGTCGAACCCGCCCCCGTCGAAGCCGCCGAAGTCGCCGCCGCCGAAGTCCTGGCCGCCGCCGTCGCCTCCGTCGCCGCCCCAGTCGCCGCCGCCGTCACCACCGTCGCCGCCCATGTCGCCGGAGTCGAGCGCGTCCTGCTGGCCCGCGTCGTAGCCGGACTCCCAGGCCGAGGCGCTGGCGATGCCGCCCATGCCGGAGAACATCGCGCTGAACAGGAACATCGATCCGAGGCCCCAGGCGCCGGCGACGAGCGCGGGCTTCCACCACGGCTCGCTGTACCAGCCCTGCGGGACCGGGCGGCCGGCGACGCGGCCGCCGGGGTAGTAGTACGGCGTGTCCTGGCCGGCGTCGGGGGACGCGGCGTAGTGCTGGCCCTCGACGTCCACTTCGCGGCGCTCGGTGACCTTGCCGGCGCGCTCGCGCTCGGCCTCCTCGGGCAGCTGCGGGCCGGGGTCCAGGCCCATCGCGGTGCGCGCGGCGCGGACGTAGTAGAGGCCCTCGATGGCGGTCTCCTTGACCAGCCGGGCCTGCTCGATCGTGCGGGCCTGCTCCATCTGCGAGCCGGCCGCGTTGTACCGCTCGGCGGCGTCGGCCATCGCCTGCTGCGACGCGGTGTCCGTGCCGTTCAGGTTGAGCACCTGGCCGCCGAGCCGCTCGACGAGGCGCCGGGCGTCGGCCTTGGCGTCGTCGAGCTCACGCTGCCGGGCCGCGGCGCGCTGCCGCGAGAAGTAGAGGCCGCCACCGACGATCACGACGACGAGCACGATCAGGAAGATCGCGGTGCCCATGGACAACTCCCAGGAAGTTCGCGGCTCGGTGACGGGAAGTCACCTCTGATTCGGACAACGCGGACGCTACGCGGTGGGTTCCCGGCGGGTGATCAGGCCCACCGGAAGAGCTGGCCGAAAAAACTAGAACACGTTATAGTTCGTCCCCATGAAGTTCACCCTGTCGATCGCGATGACCCCCCTCGATCAGCTGGGCGAACTCGCCCGGGCCGCCGAAGAGGCCGGCTTCGCCTCCATCGCCCTGCCCGACTCGCTCTTCTACGCCGAGACGGTGGACACGGACTATCCGTACACGCCCGACGGCAGCCGGTTCTGGACCGCGGAGACGCCCTGGGTGGACCCGCTCGTCGCGACCGCGGCGATGGGCGCGGTCACCAGCCGGATCCGCTTCTACACGTCGGTGCTCAAGCTCGGCTCGCGCAACCCGGTGCTGCTGGCGCGCCAGGTCGGCTCGGCAGCGGTGCTCACCGGCGGCCGGTTCGGCCTCGGGCTCGGCGTCGGCTGGCTGCCGCAGGAGTTCGAGTACTGCGGCGTGCCGTTCGAGCGGCGCGGCAAGCGCGTCGACGAGGCGATCGAGGTGCTGCGGCTGATCCTCGACGGCGGCATGGCCGAGTATCACGGCGAGTTCTACGACTTCGACAAGATCCAGATGAGCCCGGCGCCGCCGGCGCGGGTGCCGTTCTACATCGGCGGCCACACCGAAGTCGCGCTGAAGCGCGCGGCCCGCGTCGCCGACGGCTGGTCGTCGGCGATGATGAAGCTCGACGAGCTGCGCGACACGATCGCCCGGCTCAAGGAGCTGCTGGCCGAGGGCGGCCGCGCGGACGATCCGTTCGAGTACCAGGCCGTCTGCATCGACAAGTTCGGTCTCGACGGCTACCGCGAGCAGGCCGAAGCGGGCGTGACGGACGTCATCACCATGCCGTGGGTGTTCGACGGCGTCGGGTTCGACGCGCCGGTCGGGCCGAAGCTCGAAGCGATCCACAAGTTCGGGGCCGAGATCATCGCCAAGTTCGAGGAGTGACGGCAATGGGCGTGCAGGTCTGCTGGGACACCACGGCGGAGCAGCCGCCGGCGCGGCGCGCGGCGTTCGCCTCGATGACCGCGGCGACGGCTGGGGACAAAGAGGCCTGGCTGGCGCTGTTCGCGCCCGACGGCGTGGTGGAGGACCCCGTGGGGCCGTCGATGTTCGACGCCGAGGGCAAGGGGCACCACGGCCGCGAGGGGCTCAGCGCGTTCTGGGACATGACGATCGCGAACGTGGAGCGCTTCGAGTTCGTCATCCGGGACTCGCACGCGGCGGGCGACGAGGTGGCGAACGTCGGGACGATCACGACGTACCTGCCGGGCGGCTACCGCGTCGACACCGACGGCGTGTTCGTCTACCGCGTCGGCGAAGACGGCCTGGTCACGTCGATGCGGGCGTTCTGGGAGGTCGAACGCGCGATGGCGACGGCGCGCCAAGTGGCCGAATAGCGTCCCGGCCAGCGGAAACCCGATCTCGTATCTGATACATGATCTCTTGACTCCCGGTTAGGTAAGACCCTTTACTAACTGGTGCAGACCTCTGATGTCTCCACCTCCGGGAGTACGCATGTCCTTATTTCGACGCATCGCGAGCGCGGCCGCCACGCTCGCGATCGCGGCAAGTGGTCTCGTCGTGTGCCAGTCCGAGGCGCTCGCCCTCGAAAACGGGCTGCTGCGCACGCCACCCATGGGCTTCAACAACTGGAACTCCACGCAGTGCAAAGCCGACTTCAACGAGACGATGATCAAGGGCATCGCGGACATCTTCGTCTCGAAGGGCCTCAAGGACGCCGGCTACACCTACGTCAACATCGACGACTGCTGGGCGCTGCCGTCGCGCAACTCGGCGGGCAACCTGGTCCCCGACCCGGCGCGCTTTCCCAACGGCATCAAGGCGCTCGCCGACTACGTGCACGGTAAGGGCCTGAAGTTCGGCATCTACACCAGTGCCGGCACGAAGACCTGCAACAAGGCCGGCTTCCCCGGCGCGCTGGACCACGAGCAGCAGGACGCGAACCTGTTCGCCTCCTGGGGCGTCGACTACCTGAAGTACGACAACTGCAACAACCAGGGCGTCGACGCGCAGCAGCGGTACAAGGCGATGCGGGACGCGCTGGCGAAGTCCGGCCGCGCCATCGCGTACTCGATCTGCGAGTGGGGCCAGAACAAGCCGTGGACCTGGGCCGCGCCGGTCGGCAACCTGTGGCGCACCACCGGCGACATCTCCGACAAGTGGTCGAGCATGATCGGCAAGGCGCAGACCAACCGCGGCCTCGCGCAGTACGCCGGTCCCGGGCACTGGAACGACCCGGACATGCTCGAGGTCGGCAACGGCGGCATGACCGCGGCGGAGTACCGCACGCACTTCAGCTTGTGGGCGATGATGGCGGCGCCGCTGCTGATCGGCAGCGACCTGCGGAAGGTCTCCGCCGAGAACTTCGACATCCTCAAGAACACCGACGTGATCGCGCTCGACCAGGACACGCTGGGCAAGCAGGCGACCGTGCTGAGCGCGAACTCCGGCCTGGTCGTCTACAGCAAGGTCCTCTCCAACGGCGACCGCGCGGTGGCGCTGTCCAACGAAACCGGCGCCACGGCGACGATCAGTACTTCGGCTTCGGCGACGGGGATCGGCAGCGCGTCCTCGTACACGCTGAAAGACCTCTGGAGCAAGGCGACCCGGACGACCACGGGCACGATCAGCGCGTCGGTGCCTTCGCACGCGACCGTGCTGTACCGCGTGTCCCGTGCCGGCAGCGGCGCGACCCGCTACGAAGCCGAATCCGCGTCCGTTTCGACCGGCGGCACGATCGACACGAACCACGCGGGATACTCGGGAACCGGCTTCGCGAACGGCGCCAACGCCGTCGGCAGCTACGTCGAGTGGCAGGTGAGCGGGCCGGCGTCGTCGCTGGCGTTCGGCTACGCGAACGGCACGGCGGCGGCCCGCCCGGTGGACATCTCGGTCGACGGCACGGTGGTGGCCACCGGAGTGCCGTTCCCGGCGACCGGCGCCTGGACGACGTGGAGCACGGTCACGAAGTCCGTGAGCCTGGCCGCGGGAACGCACGCGATCCGGCTGACCGCGACAACGGCCGACGGCCCGGCGAACCTCGACTACCTGGACGTCTCGCCTTAGCCGGCTCAACCGCGGCGGCCGCGCGGCTCACGGGTGTCGTAGTCCGCGCGCGCCGCCTCGGCCCGGCCGAGGTTGGATGACCGGCCCGAGTGTGGTCTCGGTCACTTTCGCGCCTCCAGCCAATACTTTCCTCTAGGTACCTACTATACCGGCGAAGGTAGCGTCGGTTCCATGATCATGGTGATGGGAGCGACGGGAAACGTCGGACAGCCGCTGGTGCGAGCCTTGGCCGCGGCGGGAGAAGAAGTGACGGCGGTGTCCCGCCGGATCGCGGAGGTGCCGGCGGGAGTCCTTGCCCGCCAAGGAGATCTGGCAGACCCTTCGACGCTGTCTTTCGAAGGTGTGTCGGCGGTCTTCCTGATGGAGCCGGGAGACTTCCGGGGGACGCTGGAGCCGGTGTTGGAGCGGGCGCGCGCCGCCGGCGTCACGCGGGTGGTGCTGCTGTCGACGCAGGGCGTCGGAACCGGACGGCACCCGGCGGTGTTCGAGGACGCGGTGCGGGCGTCCGGTCTGAAGTGGACAGTGCTGCGCCCGGCCGGCTTCGCGTCGAACGCCTTCCAGTGGGCGGAAAGCGTGCGCGCCCGCCGGGAGATCGCGGCGCCGTTCGCCGACGTCGCGTTGCCGGTGATCGACCCGGAGGACATCGCTTCGGTGGCGGCGGCCGCGTTGCTCGACGCGGCGCACGACGACAAGACGTACGTGCTGACCGGCCCGTCCCCGCTGACCCCGCGCGACCAGGCGACGGCCATCGCCGAGGCCGTCGGAGAGCCGGTGCGGTTCGTGCCGCAGACGCGGGAAGAAGCGCATTCGGTGCTGCTGGGCTTCATGCCGCCTCACGTGGCGGACGCGACGCTGGACATCCTGGGCACGCCGACGCCCGAGGAACAGCGGGTGAGCCCGGACGTCGAACGGGTCACCGGCCGCCCGCCGAAGCCGTTCACGGACTGGGCGGCTCGGTTCGCGGGAGCGTTCAAGTGACCGTCCTGGCCTACCGCGAGGAGGGCACCGGCGCACCGGTGGTGTTCCTGCACGGCAACCCGTCGTCGTCTTATTTGTGGCGCAACGTGATGCCGTCCCTGCCGGGACGGCGGCTCGCGCCGGACCTGATCGGCATGGGTGACTCACCCAAGCCCGGCATCGAGTACACGTTCGAGGACCACGCGCAATACCTGGACGAGTGGTTCGACGCGCTGGAGCTGGAGGACGTCGTCCTGGTCGGCCACGACTGGGGCGGCGCGCTGGCGGCGGACTGGGCGTCGCGGCACCCGTCGCGCGTCCGGGGCTTGGCGTTCACCGAAGCGGTCCTGAAGCCGATGACGTGGGAGGAGTTCCCGCCGGCGGGCGCGGAGGTGTTCCGCGCGATCAAGACCTCCGGCGACTCGCTCATCGGGGACTTCCTGTCGGGGCTCCCACCGGAGTACGCACGCCCGTACCCGACGGCGGAGTCCCGCCGCCCGCTGCTGCAGTGGGCGCGTTCACTGCCCCTGGGCGGCGAGCCGGCGTCGGTGGTGGCCCGGATCGAGGCGTTCGGCAAGTGGCTCGGCGCCACCCCGGAGATCCCGAAGCTGCTGGTCACGTTCGACCCGGGCCCGGACACGATGCTGACGCCGCCGATGGTCGAGTGGATGTCCGGCACGTTCGCGTCGCTGAAGGTGGTGCACCACCCGGTGGTGGCGGGCCACCACACGCCGGAGGACCAGCCGGAGCTGCTCGCGGGGACGCTGGCTGCCTGGCTGCCCTGAGGTCCGCAATCGGGGACAACCGGCCGCCCGGGCTCGCTCGTACGTTCGGTGTCGGCCGGGTTTCCGCCGAGGCGGGACTCCGCAGGGAAGAAGCACGGATGTGGGCCGGAGTGGAGCGCGCCCGGCCGCGGCAGGCGGACCTCCTCGACAACCTGCCGGCGCAGGACTGGGAGCGGCCATCGTTGTGCACGGGCTGGCCACGAGCGACGAGGCCGACGTCGCCACCGCGAACAACGAACCACGGCAGCGTTCGCAACCGGCGGCGGAGGCGCCGTGGGGCTGGTGCCCCCGCGATACAACCCGGATTCCGCGAGAGGCTCAGGCGTTCCCCGAGCACGACTCACCCAAGGAATCTGGTCGGGATGATGAGGCCCTTCAAGCCCATCTCACAGAATTCAACGTCTGCTGAATTCGGCTGTCGCCTGGCCTGGCCTGGCCAAACTCGAAACGAGGCAGCCTGTCCGAGGTTCTCGAACGGCTCGTCAGCTCCAGGCCTGCGAGGTGGATGACCTGGTAGCGAGGTATGAAGACGGCGCCAAGGTGGCTGAGTTGGCTCGCCGTTTCGAGGTTCACCGAGTTCGGAGCGGGGGAGACGGCAGTGCGGACGGCGTTGCACCGGGCCGGAGTTCTCAAGACGGTGCAATACGGCCGGGCTGGGCGCAACTTCCGGCAGTAGACCCGCAAGGTGGGGTCAACAACCCGTCGCACTAATGAAATAGCGTGTAGTTGAGTACTATGTAGCCTGCATCTCCGGAGATCTTAACATCGTTAACATTGACCCATCCAATCGTCCCCTTGGATGTCCTCAGGCAGTGTTGGGTGCCGGTAAACTCCACTGTCGGACCGGGAACTGCCTGCTGCCCTTCTGAAACAATCTATCAAGGCCGCCAAGATCGCCACTGCCGACGTTGAAGCCACCCTTGACCGGGCACTGGCTGCGGCCAGCCACTGCGAGACCGCGTACCTCGGTGCGCCGAACAGCATCCGTCGTCAGATCAACCAAGGTTTCTTCGAGAAGCTCTACATCGGCCAGGACGGCACCGTTGAACGGGCTGACCTCACCGAGCCATTCGCTGCACTGCTGGAGACAGGTCAGATGATCCAGTTGTCCGTGCCCCGTCAACCGCCGATCTAGCGTCTCAGACCGCCCATGGCGAGGCGTGCGCCGCCGATCCGGACCACCCCACCGCCGACCGCGTCCGCCCGTCTGACGTTCTCGCGGCGACATTCGACGAGCACCTCACGGCCACGGAACGTACATACACAAACACGCCCGGCGAGCGTCTGCTCGTCGGGAGTGGTGTGAAAGAAGACTATCTGGTCGGGATGACAGGATTTGAACCTGCGACCCTCCGCTCCCAAAGCGGATGCGCTACCAAGCTGCGCCACATCCCGGTACACCCCCAGGGGGGTGTGCGATCAGCCTAGCGGGTCACGCTAAGCTGACTTCGCACCCGGGTACCGACGGGGGCACGCGGGTGTAGCTCAATGGTAGAGCCCTAGTCTTCCAAACTAGCTACGCGGGTTCGATTCCCGTCACCCGCTCCATCCAGCGAAGCGGCGTCCGCCTCCAGGGACGTCGCTATCACGTCCAGCAGCTTGTCCGTGTCCACCGGCTTCGTGATGTAGTCGTCCGCGCCGCTGGCCAGGGTTCGGGCGCGGTCCTCCGCCGTTGCCTTGGCTGTGACCGCGATCACCGGGAGGTCGGCGTTGGCTGCCTCGGCTCGGATTGCCGCGATCGTTGCGTTTCCGTCCAGCTCCGGCATCATCACGTCCATCAGGACCAGGGCCGTGTCCTCGTTGCGCTCCAGGGCGCGGATTCCGTCGACGCCCGTCTCCGCGTAGATCACGTCCAGGCCCGCCTGCTCCAGGACCGCTGCCAGGGCGAACACGTTGCGCAGGTCGTCGTCGACGATGAGGACCTTCTCGCCGTGGAAGCGCTTCGGGGCGATGTCCGGGGCCGCCACCAGGACCGTGCTGGGTACCGGGGGCAGCCGGGGGGTCGACAACGCCGTCACCGGGTCGACCAGGTTGGCCGCCGCCACCGGCAGGTACAGGGTGAACGTGCTGCCCACGCCCGGTTCGCTCACCACGCGCAGCTCGCCGCCCAGCAGTTCCGTCAGCTGCTGGCTGATGTTCAGCCCCAGGCCCGTGCCGCCGTACTTGCGGCTCGTCGTGCCGTCCGCCTGGCGGAACGCCTCGAAGATGACCGCCAGCTTCTCATCCGGGATCCCTATCCCGGTGTCCTCGACGGCGAACGCGATGATGCCGGGCGCGTTCCGCAGCGATTCCTGCTCCACCTCCGCCGGGTCCGCCGCCCGGATGTGCAGGCGGACGCCGCCCTCGTTGGTGAACTTCGCCGCGTTCGAGAGCAGATTCCGCAAGATCTGCTGGAGGCGGTGCTCGTCGGTGTGGACGCTGCCCGGCACCGGGGGGTCGATGTGGACGGCGAACTCGAGGCCCTTGTCCGCGGTCAGCGGCCGGCACAGCGACTCCACGTAGTCCACCAGCTCCGGCAGCGTGATGTCGGACATCTGCATGTCCAGCCGGCCCGCCTCGACCTTCGCCAGGTCCAGTATGTCGTTGATCAGCTGCTGCAGGTCCGAACCCGCCGCGTAGATCGTCTTCGCGAACTGGATCTGCTTCTCCGTGAGGTTGCCCTCGGGGTTCTCCGACAGCAGCTTCGCCAGGATCAACGCGCTGTTCAGCGGCGTCCGCAGCTCGTGCGACATGTTCGCCATGAACTCGGTCTTGTACTGCGACGCCACCGTCAGCTGCCCGGCGCGTTCCTCCAGTTCCTGGCGGGCCTGCTCGATCTCGCTGTTCTTGACCTCGATGTCGCGGTTCTGCTGCGCGAGCAGCGCGGCCTTCTCGGCCAGCTCGGTGTTGGACCGCCGTAGCTCGCCCTGCTGGGCCTGCAGCTGCTCCGACCTGGCCCGCAGCTCCTGCGCCAGCCGCTGCGACTCCGTCAGCAGCGCCTCGGTCCGCGAGTTCGACAGGATCGTGTTCACGTTGACGCCGATCGTGTGCCGCAGCTGCTCCAGCAGGTCTTGGTGCACCGTGCTGAACTCGTTGACCGACGCCAGCTCCAGCACGCCGAGCACCTCGCCCTGGAACAGCACCGGCAGCACGATGAGGTTCACCGGCGCCGCCGAGCCGAGCCCGGACGAGATCAGCGCGTACTCCGGCGGTGCGTTGTGGACGAGGATCGTGCGCTGGTCGACGGCGGCCTGGCCGATCAGCGACTCGCCCATCGCGAACCGGAGCCCCGCGCGCGACTGCGCGAGCCCGTAGGCCGCGATGCACTCCAGCACCGTGCCGTCGCGGTCGTCGTCGCGGGCCAGGAAGAACGCGCCCTGCTGCGCGCGCACCAGCGGGGCCAGCTCGGACAGGATCAGCGCCGCCACCGAGGCCAGGTCGCGGTGCCCCTGCATCCGGCCCGACAGCTGCGCGAGGTTCGTCTTCAGCCAGTCCTGTTCGCGGTTGGTCCTCGTCGTTTCCTTGAGGTTCGCGATCATCTGGTTGATGTTGTCCTTGAGGTCGGCCACCTCGCCGGACGCGTCGACCGTGATGTGCCGGGTCAGGTCGCCCGCCGTCACCGCCGTCGCGACCTGCGCGATCGCGCGGACCTGCGTGGTCAGGTTCCCGGCCAGCTGGTTCACGCTCTCGGTGAGCCGCTGCCAGGTGCCGGACACGCCGTCGACCTCGGCCTGGCCACCCAGCTTGCCCTCGGTGCCGACCTCGCGCGCCACGCGCGTGACCTCGGAGGCGAACGCCGAGAGCTGGTCGACCATCGTGTTCATGGTCGTCTTGAGCTCGAGGATTTCGCCGCGGGCGTCGACGTCGATCTTCTTCGTCAGATCGCCCTTCGCGACCGCGGTGGTCACCTGCGAGATGTTGCGCACCTGGCTGGTCAGGTTGTGCGCCATGAAGTTGACGTTCTCGGTCAGGTCCTTCCAGGTCCCGGCGACACCGGGCACCCGCGCCTGGCCGCCGAGGATGCCTTCGGTGCCGACTTCGCGGGCGACGCGGGTGACCTCGTCGGCGAACGCGCGCAGCGTCTCGACCATGCCGTTCAGCGTCTCGGCCAGGGCCGCGACCTCGCCCTGGGCCTCGATGCGGATCTTCTTCGACAGGTCGCCGTTGGCCACCGCGCTCGCCACCGTGGCGATGTTGCGCACCTGGTCGGTCAGGTTGTCGGCCATGACGTTGACGTTGTCGGTGAGGTCCTTCCACGTGCCCGCGACGCCGCGGACGCGCGCCTGGCCGCCGAGGATGCCTTCGGTGCCGACTTCGCGGGCGACGCGGGTGACCTCGTCGGCGAACGCCGAGAGCTGGTCGACCATCGTGTTCAGCGTCGTCTTGAGCTCGAGGATCTCGCCGCGGGCATCGACAGTGATCTTCTGCGTCAGGTCGCCCTGCGCGACCGCCGCCGTCACCTGGGCGATGTTCCGGACCTGGTCGGTCAGGTTGTTCGCCATCGAGTTGACGTTGTCGGTCAGGTCCTTCCAGGTCCCGGCGACGCCGGGCACGGTGGCCTGGCCGCCGAGCTTCCCCTCGGTACCGACTTCGCGGGCGACGCGGGTGACCTCGTCGGCGAACGCCGACAGCTGGTCCACCATCGTGTTCAGCGTGTTCTTGAGTTCCAGGATCTCGCCCCGGGCGTCGACCGCGATCTTCTGCGTCAGGTCGCCGCGTGCGACGGCCGTGGCGACCTGGGCGATGTTGCGCACCTGGGTGGTCAGGTTGTTCGCCATGAAGTTCACCGAGCCGGTGAGGTCGCGCCAGGTGCCGGCGACGCCGGGGACCTGCGCCTGCCCGCCCAGCTGACCCTCGGTGCCGACCTCGCGGGCCACCCGGGTGACTTCGTCGGCGAACGCGGACAGCTGGTCCACCATGGTGTTCATGGTCGTCTTGAGCTCGAGGATCTCGCCGCGGGCGTCGACGGTGATCTTCTGCGTCAGGTCGCCCTTCGCCACGGCCGTGGTCACGTGCGAGATGTTGCGGACCTGGTCGGTGAGGTTGTCGGCCATCCCGTTGACCGAGTCGGTGAGGCTGCGCCACGTCCCGGCCGCGCCGGCCACCTCGGCCTGCCCGCCGAGCTTGCCCTCGCTGCCGACCTCGCGCGCCACGCGGGTGACTTCGCCGGCGAACGCGGAGAGCTGGTCGACCATCGTGTTCAGCGTGTTCTTCAGCTGCAGGATCTCGCCGCGGGCGTCGACATCGATCTTCTTCGTCAAGTCGCCGTTGGCCACCGCGGTCGCCACCTGGGAGATCCCGCGGACCTGGTCCGTGAGGTTGTCGGCCATCAGGTTGACCGAGTCGGTGAGGTCGCGCCACGTCCCGGCCACGCCCGGCACCTGGGCCTGGCCGCCGAGCTTGCCGTCCGAACCGACCTCGCGGGAGACGCGGGTGACCTCGTCGGCGAACGCCGAGAGCTGGTCGACCATCGTGTTGATGGTGTTCTTGAGCTCGAGGATCTCGCCGCGGGCGTCGACGTTGATCTTCTGGGTCAGGTCGCCGCGCGCGACGGCGGTGGTGACCTGCGCGATGTTGCGGACCTGCTCGGTGAGGTTGTCGGCCATGAAGTTGACCGAGTCGGTCAGGTCGCGCCACGTGCCCGACACGCCCGGCACGACCGCCTGGCCGCCGAGACGTCCCTCACCAGCGATCTCGCGGGAGAGCCTCGTCACTTCGGCGGCGAACCGCGACAGCTGCGAGATGAGACCGTTGACCGTCTTCGCGAGCGTGGCGTACGCGCCCTGCAGCGGGCGGCCGTCCAGGGTGAGGGTCATCGGCTGGGACAGGTCGCCGTCGGCGACGGCGCCGAGCACCCGGTCGAGCTCGATCGCCGGCCGGGTGAGGTCCTCGACCAGGCCGTTCACGCAGTCGACGGCGGTGGTCCAGCCGCCGGGGCCGACCTGCCCCTCGAGCCGCTCGCTGAGCCTGCCTTCCTGCCCGACCGCCCCGCGCACCCGCAGCAGTTCGCTGACCAGCCGCTGGTTGCGTTCGGCGATGTCGTTGAACGCGACGGCGAGCTGCGCCGAGATGCCGTCGCCGTGGGGGACGAGCCGCCGGCGGAAGTTGCCGTCCCCGAGATCCCGCACCGCGACGAGCACCCGCTCCAGCGCGGCCGCTTCGCTCTGGGATTCCGTTGTCATGTGTGCCGACCCTCTCCACCACGCGCGCGCCAGCCATGGTCGTCGACCCAGCGTGCCATGCTTCGCCCTACACTTCGAGCCAGTCCGCCCGCTCACGCGGTAGCCGTACGACAGCAGTCCGGAGGCAGGAGGTCCGTGCATGGTGTCACGACCGGCCCCGGCGTCGGCGGCCCTGGCGCCGATGACCGGTGACGGCGGGCCGCCGGGCTTCGACGCGTTCGGGCGGGCCGTCCTCGAAGACGTGCGCGACGCGGTGTTCCTGCAGGACGCCGAAGGGGCGGTGCGCTGGGCGAACCCGGCCGCGCGAGCGCTGGCCGGAGAGGCCGCGCCGCGCCTGAACCCCGTCGCCGAGACCTCCGGGCACATAGAAGTCGCCGGCCGTCGTCACCCGGCAAGGGTCTGCGCCCTGCCGGGCGGCTGGCACGCCTGGACGGTCCCGGCGGAGGAGGTCCCGCAGCGGCACGTGGGCGACTTCCTGGCCCAGGCCGGGCCGCGGCTGGCGACCGCGCACGGCCGTCACGGCACCGCTCGCGTGATCGCCGAGCTGGCGGCGTCGGCGCTGGCCGAGACCGTCTTCGTCCTGCTGCCGACCACCCGCGGCCGGTGGGAGTGGTGGAGCTGCGAGCGCCCCGCCGCGCAGGGCCACGGCCGGATCCGGCGGGTCCCGCCCCAGGCCGCGCCGGTGCTCGCGGCGACGTTCGGCGCCACCGGGCGGCCGCAGTTCGCCCCGGTGCCCGCGGCCGAGGTCGCCACGCTGCCGCCGGTCGTCGCCGACCGTTTCGCCGGGCACGCCGACGTCTCGGTCGTCTCGCTCGGCCCGAACGTGGGTGCCGGGGTCACCGGCGCCCTGCTGCTGGGCCGCCGCGCCGACCCGGACTTCGGCGCCGAGCAGGCCCGCGCGGTCGTCGAGTTCGCCAAGGCGGCCGGGACGGCCCTGGCCAACGCCCAGCGCTACGCCCGCCAGGAGGAGGCGACCCGCGGGCTGGAGACCACCCTGCGCCCGGTCGACCCGCCCGAGCTCGACGGCGCCCGCTTCGAGACCTGGTACGAGCCGGCGGGTGGCGTGCTCGCGGTCGGCGGGGACTTCTTCGACGTCCTCGCCCACGACGACGGCAGCGCGTTCCTGGTGCTCGGCGACATCTGCGGCAAGGGACCGGAGGCCGCCGCGCTGACCGGCCGGGTCCGGCACGCACTGACCGCGCTCGCCATGGTCGAACGCGACGGCCGCACACTGCTGCGGCTGCTCAACGAACTGCTCATCGCCGGCGGCAGCAGCCGGTTCGCCACCCTCGTGCTCGGCACGGCCCGCCCGTCCGACGGGGGTGTCGGCCTGACGCTGGCCTCCGGCGGGCACCCGGCGCCGCTGATCGTCCGCCGGTCGGGCGTGGTCGAGGAGGTCACAGTCCCGGGCACACTGGTCGGCATCTCGCCGCAGGCCCGGTTCGCCGAAGCCGAGGTGCGGCTGGAGCGCGGCGACGTCTGCCTGCTCTACACCGACGGCATCACCGAGGCCCGCAACCGGCACGACCAGAGCGAGCTCTTCGGCGACGACCGGTTGCGCTCGGTGCTCGCGGCCGCGGCGGGCGAGCCGGCCCGCGAGGTGGTGCGGCGGCTGCGTCAGGCCGTGCGCGACTGGCTCGGCAGCTCCGCACATGACGATATCGCCGTGCTCGCCGTGGAATGTGCGGACTAACCCATCTTGCGGGGGTTCCGGGTGGCGGAGCCCCCGGCCCGGGGCGAAGCCCCGGATGTCACTGTCCTTTGTGGACTGAGTTTGACGCCGTGGCGAGGGGGTAATTACCCCGGTGCACTCAGTTTTCCGACGGAGGAGCCCCATGGCGAACGCACTGCAAGGACGCCGGGTCGCGATCCTGGCCGCGGACGGCGTCGAACAGGTCGAGCTGGAAAAGCCGCGCCAGGCCGTCCTCGACGAGGGCGCCACGGTCGAGCTGGTGTCCCTGGACACCGGCGAAATCCAGGCGATGAACGGCGACATCGACAAGGGCGACCGGTTCCCGGTGGACCGGAAGGTCGCCGACGTCGAGGTCGGCGACTTCGACGCGCTGCTGCTGCCCGGCGGCACGATGAACCCCGACAACCTGCGCACGGACCCCGCCGCGGTCAAGTTCGCCGGCGACTTCGTGCGTGCCGGCAAGCCGGTCGGGGTGATCTGCCACGGTCCGTGGACGCTCGTCGAAGCGGATGTCGTACGTGGCCGCACGCTGACGTCGTACCCGAGCATCCGGACCGACATCCGTAACGCCGGCGGCACGGTGATCGACGAAGAGGTCGTAGTGGACAACGGACTGGTCTCCAGCCGCAACCCGGACGACCTGCCGGCGTTCTGCCGGACAGTCGTGCGAGAGTTTGCGCGCTGACCCGTGCTTATTGCGGGGGTCCGGGTGGCGGAGCCCCCGGCTCGGGGCGAAGCCCCGGACGATGCTGTCCTCTGTGGACCGTCCCTCTTTCGTGTGTTAAGTCCCGCTTAAATCTGTTGGCTTTCGGCACCGCGGCGGAGGACGCTGAGGGTGTGACGAGGATCGCCCGTGGAGAGGAGGTGGACGCGATGACTGTGCACGCAAGGCGCTACGGCCGCTGGTGCCGTGAACACTTCGACGCGATCGCCGCCGAAGGCGTTCCCGCACCCCGCGGCGGCGAGCCCGCCGGCCAGGCCCTGCCCGAACCCGAGCCGGAGCCTGTTCAACCGGCCACCGAGCAGCCGCAACGCTGACCGGAACGCGAAGAAGGCCTCCCCGGACTCCGGGGAGGCCTTCTTCCGTGCGTCAGCGGTAGCTGCGCCGGTACCAGACCCGCCGGGGGCCGGGCACGCCGATGCGGGTGATGACGTCGGTCAGGATGGCGCCGATGACGAGCCAGATGACGGCGGCGAGACCGTCGTTGAGGAACGTCCGCAGCCCCACCGAGTCCGGCGTGAAGAGGTTGCGCAGGCCGAGCGACACGCCCGCCGACCACTCCGAGATCAGGTGCGCGAAGCCGTTCGCCGAGTTCGCCGAGCCCAGCACCAGCACGATGTGCACGGCCAGGACCAGCGCGAACACCGCGCAGACGAGGTGGATGAGGGCGTTGATCGTGCGGACGACCCGGAGGCGCGGGTGGGTGCGCTCCACGATCTCTTCGGCCGGTGCGGGCTCGTACGGCGTGCCGTACGGCTCGGGGGGCGGGGGATACGGCATCGTCGGCGTCCTTTCGACTGTCCGATGTGGACGTATCGGGCGAGCGGGAACAACACGGGGAATACCCGTCACCCGGGTGAGCGAACCGCGTACTCCTCAAACTTCCCTATTGGATGAGTGATAGGGTAGTTTGAGGCATGCAAGGAGGGTCATGGCGCAGGAAGTCTTCTCCGTCGAACAGGTCGCCGCGAAGCTCGGCCTGCACGTCCGGACCGTCCGGAACTACGTGCGGGACGGGCGGCTGAAGGCGGTCCGGATCGGCAAGCAGTACCGGATCACGGCCGAGGACCTGGCGGCCTTCACCGGGCTGCCCGTCGCGGAGCGGGCCGAGGCGCCGACCGCCGAGCTGTCGGGCGTCGCCGAGATCGGCGGCGTCGACCGGGCCGCGGCCGACCGGATCGCCACCATGGTCGTGGCCTCGGTGAACGGGCCGCGGGACGGTGGTGAACGGCCCCTGCGCGTCGAAACCATCTACGACGGGGAGCGCTCCACCATGAAGATCATCGTGCTTGGCGACCTCGCCGCCGGCGCCGACCTGCTGCGCTGGGTGGCCTCGGTCACGGAGAACCTGACGTGACCGCGATCTACCGGTCGGCGGCCGGGGCGGCCGCGGTCCGCGAACGCTACGACACGCTGCTGGACCGCTGGCCCGTGCCGTCCACGCGGCGCACGCTGGAAACCCGGCTCGGAGGCACCTTCGCGGTGGTGTCCGGGCCGGTGGACGCGCCGCCGGTCGTCGCGCTGCAGGGTTCCGGCGGCACCGCCGCGCACTGGCTGCCGGACATCGCCACGCTCGCCGGGCGGCTGCGGGTGTCCGCCGTCGACGCGCCCGGCGAACCGGGCCGGACCGTCGAGGCGCGGCCGCCGCTCGGGTCGCCGGCCTACGCCGAGTGGCTCGACGACGTCCTCGACGCGCTCGAACTGCCCCGCGCGGCTTTCCTCGGCACCTCGCTGGGTGGCTGGTGGGCGCTGGACTACGCACTCCGCCGGCCCGAGCGGGTCGCCGCGCTGGCGCTGGTCAACCCGTCCGGGATCGGCCGGCGCCGGACCGCGCCGCTGGTCAAGTTCGCCGTCTACAGCCTCTTCGGCGGCTGGGGACGGCGCCGGTCGCTGGCCATGGTCGCCCACGGCAGCCCGGCCGACCCGGGGCGCCGCGCGGTCGGCGAGTTCACCCTGGCGACGTTCGAGCACTTCAAGCCGCGGCTGGAGGCGATCCCGGGGTTCCCGGTCGAGCGCCTGCACGAACTGGTGATGCCGGTGCAGGCCCACTTCGGCGCCCGGGACGTCCTCCTCGACCAGCGCGACGCGGCGGCGAAACTGCGTGCGGCGCTCCCGGACGCCGACGTCCGGCTGGCCGGCGACGCCGGGCACTTCCTCCCCGGCTGGGCCGAGGACGTCACCGCGTTCCTGAACGGAGTCCGCGCATGATCGACGTCCGCCACGGCGTGCCGGTGTGGCACGCGCCGTCACAAGGTCCGGAGCTGGCCACCGAGCAGGACGCCGTCGACCTGGTCGGGGCCACCTACGGGCTCGGCGCCGACGTCATCGTCGTGCCGGTCGAGCGGTTCCCGGCCCGGTTCTTCGACCTGCGCACCAAGCTCGTCGGGCACTTCTTCTCGAAGATCGTCCAGTACGGCTTCCGGCTGGTCGTGCTCGGCGACGTCCGGCGGCACGTCGAGGCGAGCGCCGTGTTCCGCGACGTCGTGCGGGAGTCGAACCGCGGCAAGGACGTCTGGTTCGTGGCCGACCTCGCCGAGCTCGACACCCGGCTGGCCGCGGGCCGCTGAGCCGCGCGGCGGAACCTCGCGCGGGGTGGGCAACCCCGGTTCGCGCGGGACGTCCCCGTGATCATGAGAGCAGCGCTGCTGGTGTCCGTCCTCGCCCTCCTCGCCGCGTTCGCGTCGCCCGCGACGGCGGAAACCGCGGTCCCGCCGGGCTTCCAGCCCGCGTCGACGAGCTGGACCGGCCCGGACACCGGTTACGTCCTGGGCTACTCGCCGTGTGCGAAGTCGTGGTGCCCGGCGCTGCTGGGCACCACCGACGCCGGACGGCACTGGCGGCGGCTGGGCGCGCCGCCGATGTCGCTGCCGGACAACCACAACCACGTCGCGCTGAGGGCCTTCGGCGACCGCGTCGCGTACGTCAGTGACGGCGTCCACGTGCGCACGACCCGCGACGGCGGCGCGACCTGGCAGCCGGTCACCCTGGCCGGGGCGCGGGAGCCGTACTACCTCTCGAAGATCGCCGAAACCGGCGGCCGCGTCTTCGCCGTGCTGACCACCTACGGCGAGGGCCGCGGCTCGACCCGGCTGTACTCGGGGACCGCCGGCTCGCCGGCGCTGGTCCCGGTGCCCGGGTTCGCGGTCACCGGCGGCCTCACCTACGGCGACCTGGCTGTCGGCGGCGGCCTGCAGGTCGCGCTCGGCGCGGACTACGGCACCGAGAAGTACTGGACCTCCCGCGACGGTGTCCGGTTCACGCCGACCGATCCGCCGTGCCCCGGGGGAACGGTCGCGTCGCTCGCCGGGGTCCGGGAACGGCAGGTCGTGGCGCTGTGCAGCAGCAGTCCCGGCTCGCCGCAGCCCGGTTCGACCGAGCGGGAGCTGCGGCACGCGCCGCGGCTCGGCGGGGTGTTCGGCGGGAGTGACGCGGCGCCGTTCGCCGGCATCAACCAGGGTTTCGACGCGGCCTCGCCGGCGTCCGCGACGGTCGCGGCCGTGGGCGGCGGCGTCGGCTTCCTGCACCACACCGCCGACGGCGGGCGCACCTGGACGACGACCGAGCTGCCCGAACGCGGCTTCGCGCTGACCGATCTCGGCTTCCCCGGCGCCGGCACCGGAGTGGTCGTCGACGGCCAGCCGGACGCCTATGGCGGCTCCGCCGTGTACCGGACCACGAACGGGGGACGTAGCTGGCAGGAACTCCGGTTTGGGTAGTAATCCCTGGCAGGCAAGGCCCTTGCGCCCGGTTCACTTGATGAACCGCATGTCGTAGTCTGAGCACTGTCCGTTGCCGGACACGGTGAGCGAACCCGGGCAGGGGTGTCGTCCGCCACGCGCAGAGTGGGAGAACAGCCGATGACGCCTGGCGACCTGCGGTCCGGAACCGAAGGGGGCGCGGCCTCCCTCGATTTCAGCAAGGCGAGCCTGGCCAGGTTGTCCGACGCGCTCCTCGGCGGGCACGACCACTACGAGGTCGACCGCGAAGCGATGCGGCGGCTGCTGGCCATCGCGCCGGGTGCCCGCGCGATGGCGAAGGAACACCGCGACTGGCTGGTGCGCGCGGTGCGGTTCCTCGCCGGCAAACGCGGCATCGACCAGTTCCTCGACCTCGGGTCCGGCATGCCGACCGCGGAAAACACCCACGAAGTGGCGCAGCGGTACAACCCGGACGCGCAGGTCGTGTACGTCGACAACGACCCGGTCGTGCAGGTGCACGGCCGGGCACTGCTCGAAGAGAACTACCTGACCCACGTGACGGGCGCCGACCTGACGCGGCCGGCCGAGACCCTGGCCGACGAGGTCGTCACGGAGTACCTCGACTTCAGCCGGCCGGTGGCGCTGATCCTGACGTCGATCGTCCACCACATCGACGACTTCGAGCGGGCGAAGAGGATCGTCGCGGCGTACGTCGACGCGCTCGCGCCCGGGTCGTTCCTGCTGCTCACCCACCACTTCGACCCGGAAGAGGACTCCCCGCGCCAGGAGCTGGCGCGGTTGCTGGAGACCAGTTTCCAGGGCACCGGGCTGGGCAGCGTCCACCGCACGCGGGAGCAGATCGCGGCGTTCTTCGAAGGCACCGAACTCCTCCGGCCGGGCCTGGTCTACCTGCACGAATGGTGGCCCGACGGCCCCCGCCTGCACCCCCTGAGCGAGCTGAACTTCCTCACCCTGGGCGGAGTCGCCCGCAAGCCGTGACCCAAAGCCGTGAATGGCACATTGAGGGACTCTAAGTCCCTCAATGTGCCATTCACGGACTTGCGGCGGTGGGTCAGGCGGCGTTGAAGGTGTCCGGGTCCGGACCGGTGCGCTCGCCGCGGTCCAGCGGCGTCAGCGACTCCAGCTCCTCCTCCGCGAGGGTGAACCCGAACAGGTCGAAGTTCTCCTCGATCCGGGACGGCGTCACCGACTTGGGGATCACGACGTTGCCGAGCTGCAGGTGCCAGCGCAGCACGATCTGCGCGGGTGTGCGGCCGTGCTTCACCGCGAGGTCCGCGATCACCGGGTCGCCGAGCAGGCTGCCGCCCTTGGCGAGCGGGCTCCACGCCTCCGTCGCGATGCCGTGCTTCGCGTCGAACTCGCGGAGTTCCGGTTGCTGCAGGTACGGGTGCAGTTCGACCTGGTTGACCGCCGGGGCGACCTCGGCCGCGTCCAGCAGGCGCTCGAGGTGCGCGGGCTGGAAGTTGGACACGCCGATCGCGCGGACCCGGCCGTCGGCGTAAAGCTTCTCGAACGCCTTCCAGGTGTCGAGGAACTTGTCGCGCTTCGGCGTCGGCCAGTGGATCAGGTAGAGGTCCAGCTGCTCCAGGCCGAGCTTGGTCATGCTCGTGTCGAACGCCTTGAGCGTCGAGTCGTAGCCCTGGGCGGAGTTCCACAGCTTGGTGGTGACGAACAGCTCGTCACGGGCGACGCCGGACTCGGCGATGGCCTGGCCGACGCCCTTCTCGTTGCCGTAGACGGCGGCGGTGTCGATGCTGCGGTAGCCCCCTTCGAGGGCGGCTTTCACGGCGGTGGCGGTCTCGTCGTCCGGGACCTGGAACACGCCGTAGCCGAGTTGCGGCATCCGCACGCCGTTGTTCAGTTCGATGACGGGCACGCTGGTCACAAGGGTTCCTTTCGGTGGGTGGTGCATCGGGCGAGTACCCGTTCCTCGGACACGAAACTAGAGTCCTCCGCCGGGTGGCGCACCGCGCACCCTCCGTTCGGTGGAGGCCGGGTGGAAACACTCGATCGTGCCCAGCGATGTAGTCCTGGTGGGCACCTGCACGCCGCTGTCGTCCGCGGCCGCGCCGCAGGGTCCGGAACCGCGTCAGGCCGGGGGCGGCCGACGCGGCTGAACTGCGGGACTAGTGGAGGAAATGATGGGGAAGATCGGTGTCTGGCTGGTCGGCGCCCGCGGGTCGGTGGCCACGACGGCCATCGCCGGGGCCGCCGCCATGCGTGCGGGACTGGCCGCGCGCACGGGGTGCGTGACCGAGCTGCCGGACTTCGCCGGGGCTGACCTGCCCGGCCTGGAAGATCTGGTCTTCGGGGGGCACGACGTGGTGGACACGCCGCTGCTCAAGCGGGCCGAGCAACTGGCCGCGGCCGGCGTGCTGCCGTCGACGCTGCCCGGCGCGGTGGCGGGCGAGCTGGACGCGGCCGAGGCCCGGCTGCGTCCGGCGCCTGCCGGGGGCGGCCGGGCGGCGATCGACCGGATCGTCGCGGACCTGACCGCCTTCCGGGCGGGGCTCGACCACGTTGTCGTCGTCAACGTCTCCTCCACCGAGCCGCCGTGCGCGCCGCACCCGGCGCACGAGTCCCTCGCCGCGCTGGAGGATGCGCTGGACACCTTGCCGCCGAGCGCGCTGTACGCCTACGCCGCGTTCCGCGCGGGTTGTGGCTTTGTCGACTTCACGCCCTCGACCGGTGCGCGGCTGCCCGCGCTCGACGAGCTGGCCCGCACCGCGGGGCTGCCGTACGCGGGCCGGGACGGCAAGACCGGCGAGACGCTGCTGCGGTCGGTGCTCGCGCCGATGTTCGCCCAGCGGGGGCTGAACGTCCTGTCCTGGTCCGGCACGAACCTGCTCGGCGGCGGCGACGGCGCGACGCTGGCCGACCCCGGCGCGGCGTCGAGCAAGAACGCCTCCAAGCAGCAGGTGCTTTCGCAGAACCTCGGGCGTGAGGTCGACGGCGACGTGCACATCGACTACGTGCCCGCCCTCGGCGACTGGAAGACCGCCTGGGACCACGTGCTGTTCGAGGGCTTCCTCGGCACGCGGATGACGCTCCAGCTGACCTGGCAGGGCTGCGACTCCGCGCTCGCCGCGCCGCTGGTGCTCGACCTCGCCCGGCTGACCGGCAAGGCCTGCCGCGACGGCGTCGCCGGTCCGGTGGCCGAGTTCGGGTTCTTCTTCAAGGACCCCGCCGGCGACGGGCCACACGACCTCGCGTCGCAGTACGCGGCCCTGCGTGAGTGGGCGCACCGGTGAAGGCGCTCGTCGAACTCGTCCGCGCGCCCGCCGCGCTGACCGTGCCCGGCGACGCCGTCGCCGGGGCCGCCGCCTCGGGCTGGCCGTTCGGCCGCCGCACCCTGGCCCTGACCGGCGCGTCCGTCTGCATCTACTGGGCAGGCATGGCACTCAACGACTACGCCGACCGCCACCTCGACGCGATCGAACGGCCGGAGCGGCCGATCCCGTCGGGCCGGGTCAAGCCGGCGACCGCGCTCGGTGTCGCCACCGGGCTCACCGCGGGCGGGCTGGGCATCGCCGCGGCCGCCGGGGGACGGCGGGCGCTGCGCGTCGCCCTGCCCCTGGCCGCGACCGTCTGGGCGTACGACTTCGTGCTCAAGGAGACCGTGTTCGGGCCGGCCGCGATGGCCGCGGCGCGGACCCTCGACGTCCTGCTCGGGGCGGGCGGTGCTCGGGCGGCGGTGCCGGCGGCCCTGACCGTCGGGGCGCACACCTACGCCGTGACAACGCTGTCACGGTCCGAAGTGGACGGTGCGAAGCCGTCGCTGCCCGCGGCGACCCTGGCCGCGACGGCCGGCGTCGGCGTCGCCGCCGGCCGGGGCGGCCTGCTGTCCTCGGCGTTGCTCGGGACGTACGCCGTGACCACCGGCGGGGCGCAGTACGACGCCGTCCGCGACCCCGCCGCGCCGAAGATCCGCCGTGCGGTGGGCGCCGGCATCCACGGCATGATCCCGTTGCAGGCCGGGCTGATCGCGCGGACCGGCGCGTGGCGCTCGGCGCTGGCCGTGGCCGCCGCGTTCCCCATCGCGCGGGCGCTGAGCCGGAAGGTGTCGCCGACATGAGGTTCGGATACGGCACCAACGGCTTCGCCAACCACCGCCTCGGTGACGCGTTGCGCGTCCTCGCCGACCTGGGCTACGACGGCGTCGCCCTGACGCTGGACCACCAGCACCTCGACCCGTTCGCGCCGGACCTCGCCCGCCGCGTCGCGGCACTGGCCGGGGAACTGGACCGGCTGGGCCTCGCCGTCGTGATCGAGACGGGCGCGCGGTTCCTGCTGGACCCGTGGCGCAAGCACTCGCCGACGTTCCTCGACCCCGGCCGCGTGCGCCGGATCGAGTTCCTCACCCGGGCGGTCGAGATCGCCGCCGATCTCGGGGCGGAGGCGGTGTCATTCTGGAGCGGCAACAGACCCGGTGATCTGTCCACAGAGGACGCGTGGGATCACCTGGTCGCCGGCTGCGCGGACGTGCTCGAGGCGGCCGACGAGCACGACGTCAAGCTGGGCTTCGAGCCCGAACCGGGCATGCTCGTCGAAGACCTCGACGGCTACTTCGAGCTGGCGCGCCGGCTCGGTGACCCGGAGCGGTTCGGGCTGACGCTGGACATCGGGCACTGCCGGTGCAACGAGTCGGCGTCCGTGCCCGACTGCGTCCGGCGGGCCCTGCCGCGGCTGGTGAACGTCCAGATCGACGACATGCGCCGTGGCACGCACGAGCACCTCGAATTCGGCGCCGGAGAAATCGAATTCCCGCCGGTGCTGGCGGCTCTGGCGCCCTACACCGGGCTGGTCGCGGTGGAACTGCCCCGGGACAGCCACGCGGCCCCGCGGATCGCCCGCGAGTCGCTGGAATTCCTGCGCAAGGCGGTGATCGCGTGAACGGCTGGCTGGAAAAGGCACTGCGCGACGCCGCCGCCGACGCGACGGCGTTGCGCACGCTGTTCCCGGCCGTCGGCCGCCGCTGCGGCCGCGGTCCGTCGGACGTCCCGGGCCGGACGGTCGACGACGTGGCCCGCGTCCGCCTGCTCGAAGCCGCGCCGGGCGCGGCCGCGGAAATGCCCGATCTCTACCGCTACGGCGACGCCGCGGAGAAGCGCGCAGTCCTCTACGGACTGTCTGCTGTGGACGTCGGAGACACCGGAATCGAGCTGGTCGCGGACGCCTTGCGGACCAACGACACCCGGCTCGTCACCGCGGCGATGGGCGAGTACGCCGCCACGCACCTCGACGACGCCGCGTACCGCCACGGCGTCCTCAAGTGCGTCTTCATGGGCATCCCGCTGGCCCGCGTGGCCGGGCTCGACCGCCGGGCCGACGACGAGCTGCGGCGGATGCTGCGGTCGTTCGCCGCCGAGCGCACCGCCGCGGGCCGCGAAGTGCCCGCCGACCTCCTCCCGCTGGCAGAACAGGACTCCTGATGCGCATCTTCGATCCCCACATCCACATGAGCTCCCGCACCACCGACGACTACGCGGCGATGCACGCCGCCGGGGTCCGTGCGCTCGTCGAGCCGGCGTTCTGGCTGGGCCAGCCCCGCACGAGCGTCGGCAGCTTCACCGACTACTTCGACGCCCTGGTCGGCTGGGAGCCGTTCCGCGCGAGCCAGTTCGGCATCGCCCACCACTGCACGATCGCGCTCAACCCCAAGGAGGCCAACGACCCGCGCTGCTTCCCGGTCCTCGAGCTCCTGCCGCGTTACCTGGAGAAGGACGGCGTGGTCGCGGTCGGCGAGATCGGCTACGACTCGATGACGGCGGAAGAGGACAAGGCGTTCGCCGCGCAGCTCGCCCTGGCGATCGACCACGACCTGCCCGCGCTGGTGCACACCCCGCACCGCGACAAGGCCGCGGGGACCGAGCGCAGCATCGCCGTCGTCCGCGAGTCGGGGATCGCGCCGGAGCGCGTGGTGCTCGACCACCTCAACGAAGTGACCGTGCGCATGGTCAAGGAGTCCGGCTGCTGGCTGGGGTTCTCCATCTACCCGGACACGAAGATGGACGAAGACCGGATGGTCGCGATCCTGCGTGAATACGGCCCGGAGCGGGTGCTGGTGAACTCGGCGGCCGACTGGGGCAAGAGCGACCCGCTCAAGACCCGCAAGACTGGCGACGCGATGCTCGCCGCCGGGTTCACCGAGGACGACGTCGACCGGGTGCTGTGGCGCAACCCCGTCGAGTTCTACGGCCAGAGCGGGCGGCTCTCGCTGGAATCGGGCTCCGCGCCCGCCGAGTTCGCGGGCAACTCGATCCTGCGAGGGGCGCGCAAGTGAGGTTCCGGCACCGCGACGGCTCGCTCGTCCATCTCGCCTACTGCACCAACGTGCACCAGGCCGAGGACCTCGACGGCGTGCTCGCCCAGCTGGCCCGCTTCGGCGAGCCGGTCCGGGAGCGCCTCGGCGTGGACCGGCTCGGGCTCGGCCTGTGGCTGGCCCGGCCGGTCGCGAGCGAGCTGGCCGCCGACCCGGCCGCGGTCGGCAGGCTCCGCCGTGAACTCACCGCGCGCGGCCTGGAGGTCGTGACGTTCAACGGGTTTCCGTACCAGGGCTTCCACGACCCGGTCGTCAAGCACAAGGTGTACCGGCCGGACTGGGCCACGCCCGAGCGGACGCGCTACACGCTGGACCTGGCGCGGCTGCTCGGCGAGCTGATGCCGGACGACGCCGTGCGCGGCAGCGTCTCGACCCTGCCGCTCGGCTGGCGCACGGAATGGCGGGGCGACGACGGGCAGCTCGAGGTGCTCGCCAAGGGGCTGGCGGCGCAGGACCGTCCGGTGCGCGTGGCGTTCGAACCGGAGCCGGGGTGCGTGATCGAGACGACCGCGCAGGCGGCGTCACTGCTGTCCGAAGTGGACAAGGACTGGCTGGGCGTCTGCCTGGACACGTGCCACCTCGCGGTCGGGTTCGAGGAGCCGGCGGCCGCTTTGGGCCGGCTCGAAGCCGCCGGGCTGGACGTCGTGAAGCTCCAGGCGTCGGCCGCGCTGGAAGCGGCGAACCCGGCGGATCCGGCGACGCGGCGAGTGCTTGAGTCCTTTGTGGAGCCGCGGTTCCTGCACCAGAGCAACGAAGGCGCGCCACCCGGCGCCGACGACCTCGATCTGGCGCTGGCCGGTGGCCTGCCGGGCGAGTCTCCGTGGCGCGTGCACTTTCACGTGCCGCTGCACGCCGACCCGGCGCCGCCACTGACGTCGACCCGGCCGGTGCTGGCCGGCACCCTCGCCGAGCTGTTCGGCGGGGCGAGGGCGCGCACCGACCACGTCGAGGTCGAGACCTACACCTGGCAGGTGCTCCCGGACGCACCCGCTGACGACGCCGGGCTGGTCGCGGGCATCGCGGCCGAGCTGGACTGGACCCGGCGGGAACTGATCACCCTTGGCCTGGAAGAGGTTTCCAATGAGTGAGCTTGCGAACGAATCATTCAACACTGCGTCTTCGGCTCAGGCCGCACTGAGCGTCAGCGAGGTGTGCGCATGAGTTTGCTGGTCCTCGACGTCGTCGGGCTGACCCCGCGGCTGCTGCCGCACATGCCCAACCTGCGCAAGATGGCCGAACCCGGCTTCACCGCGCAGCTGGACACCGTGTTCCCGGCGGTCACCTGCTCGGTGCAGTCGACGTTCCTGACCGGGCTGACCCCGGCGGAGCACGGGATCGTCGGCAACGGCTGGTACTTCCGCGATCTCGGCGAGGTGTTCCTCTGGCGCCAGCACAACAAACTGGTCCAGGGTGACAAGTTCTGGGACGCGGCCCGCCGGGCGCAGCCGGGGCACAAGGTCGCCAACGTCTGCTGGTGGTACGCGATGGGCGCGGACACCGACCTGACGGTGACCCCGCGGCCGATCTACCACGCCGACGGCAAGAAGTCCCCGGACGCCTACACCCACCCGCCGCAGCTGCACGACCGGCTGGTCGGCGACCTCGGCGAGTTCCCGCTGTTCATCTACTGGGGCCCGACGGCGTCGATCACCTCGTCGCAGTGGATCATCGCCGCGGCGCGGAAGATCATGAGCGAGGACAAGCCGGACACCACGCTCGTCTACCTCCCGCACCTGGACTACGACCTGCAGCGCTTCGGCCCGGACGCGCCCCAGGCCGCGGCGGCCGCGCGGGAGATCGACACCGCGCTGAAGCCGCTGCTGGAGCAAGCGGCCGCGGGTGGCCACACCGTCGTCGCGCTCTCGGAGTACGGCATCACCGACGCGAGCCGGCCGGTCGACGTCAACCGGGCGCTGCGGCGCGCGGGCCTGCTGAACGTGTACGTCCAGGCGGGCATGGAGTACCTGGACCCCTGGACGTCGCGGGCGTTCGCGGTGGCCGACCACCAGGTCGCGCACGTCTACGTCGCCGACCCGGCGGACATCCCGCGGGTGCGCGGCATCGTGGCCGGACTGTCCGGAGTGGACGTCGTCCTCGACCGCTCCGGACAGGCCGGGCTCGGCATCGATCACGAACGGGCCGGTGAGCTGGTGGCGATCGCCGAGCCGGACGCGTGGTTCACCTACTACTACTGGCTGAGCGACGACCGCGCGCCGGACTTCGCGAAGACCGTCGAGATCCACCGCAAGCCCGGCTACGACCCGGCCGAGCTGTTCTTCGATCCGAACGACCCGATGGTGAAGCTGAAGGCGGCGTCGGCGCTGGCGCGCAAGAAGCTCGGCCTGCGGTACTCGATGCAGGTCGTCCCGCTCGACCCGGCGCCGGTGCGCGGCAGCCACGGCCGCCTGCCCGACTCGCCCGACGACGGCCCGGTGCTGCTTTGCTCGGACCCGGCCCTGGCCCGCGAAAAGATCCACGCGACCGAGGTCAAGACCCTGCTCCTGGCCGCCGCCGGGCTCAAGTAAAGGCCGTGAATGGCACATTGAGAGACTTGGAGTCCCTCAATGTGCCATTCACGGACCTCAGCGGACGCCGAGCAGGTGCTCCAGGGCCAGCTGGTTCAGGCGGGTGAAGTGGTAGCCGCGCGCGGCCGCCGCGTCGAGGTCGAAGTCGTCCTTCAGGACGTCGTCGAACGACTCGCCCGGCGCCAGGGTCGGCGTCGAGAGGTCCGTGACGCGCGACGCCGCCAGCGCCTCGACGACCTCGGGGTCGGCCCGGAACGCCGCCGACTTCTCCTTGAGGATCAGGTACGTCCGCATGTTCGCCGCGGCCGACACCCAGACGTCCTCGGCGTCCTCGGTGCGCAACGGCTTGTAGTCGAAGTGCCGCGGGCCCTCGTAGCCGGCGTTTTCCAGCAGGTCGACCAGGAAGAACGCGCTCTTGAGGTCGCCGTGGCCGAAGATCAGGTCCTGGTCGAACTTCGGGCCGTGCTGGCCGTTGAGGTCGATGTGGAACAGCTTGCCCTGCCACAGCGCCTGCGAGATGCCGTGCACGAAGTTCAGCCCGGCCATCTGCTCGTGCCCGACCTCCGGGTTGAGCCCGAACATCTCCGGCCGCGCGAGCTGCGAGATGAAGCCCAGCGCGTGCCCGATCGTCGGCAGCAGGATGTCGCCGCGCGGCTCGTTCGGCTTGGGCTCCAGCGCGAACCGCAGCGAGTAGCCCTTCTCGACGACGTAGTCCGCGAGCAGGTCGAGGCCCTCCTTGTAGCGGTCCAGCGCCGCGCGGACGTCCTTCGCGGCGTCGGACTCGGCGCCTTCGCGGCCGCCCCAAACGACGTAGGTCTCCGCGCCCAGCTCGGCCGCGAGGTCGAGGTTGCGGCGCACCTTCCGCAGCGCGTACCGGCGGACGTCGCGGTCGTTGCTGGTCAGGCCGCCGTCCTTGAACACCGGGTGGGTGAACAGGTTGGTCGTCGCCATCGGGACCTTGAGGCCGGTCTCGGCGAGCGCCTTGCGGAACCGCTCGATCGCCTTGTCGCGGTCCGGCTCGGTGGCCAGGAGGTCGTCGTCGTGGAAGGTCACGCCGTAGGCGCCCAGCTCCGCGAGCCGGTGCACGCTCTCCACCGGGTCCAGCGGCGCCCGCGTCGCGACCCCGAACGGGTCGTTCGCCGGCCAGCCCACGGTCCAGAGGCCGAAGGTGAACTTGTCGGCCGGCTGGGGAGCGTAGTCGCTCATGACTGTCCCTTCATTTAGTTCACGTTGTAGACTAAATATGCGCCGTGGGGGTCCCAGGCGTCAAGTGGCCGGTTAAAGTGCTTCGCGGGAGGACACGATGACGCAGGCCGTGCGCCACGAAGAGATGCGTGCCCGCAACCTCGAGGTCGTGCTGGGCGCGGTCAGCCGCGGCGGCCCGCTCACCCGGGCGGCGCTCGCCGAGGTCACCGGGCTGACCAAGTCCACGGTCTCGAAGCTCGTCGGCGACCTGGTCGAGGCCGGGCTGCTCGCCGAGACCGGGCCCGCCCGCGCGGGCGAACGCGGCCGGCCGGGGGTGGCGGTCGTGCTCAGCGGCGCGCGCGTGGCGTCGATGGGCCTGGAGATCAACGTCGACTACCTCGCGGTGCACGTCCTCGACCTCACCGGCGCGGTCCGGTTCGCCGCGCGCCGCGAGCGCGACAACCGCGGCTCACGGCCGAAGAAGGTGCTGGGCGAGCTGCAGGACCTGGCGGTCGAAGCGCTCGCGGAGACCCACCGGCTCGGGCTGGAGGTGGCGGGCGCGGTGCTCGCGGTGTCCGGCCCGGTCGGCGGCGGCGTCCTGTTCAGTGCCCCCAACCTCGGCTGGCAGGACGTCCGCCCGGCCGACCTGCTGCGGCTGCCGATCGCGGTCGAGCTGGACAACGAGGCGAACCTCGCCGCACTGGGCGAGTTCTGGTACGGCGACGGCGAACGAGACTTCCTCTACGTGTCCGGTGAGGTCGGCGTCGGGGCCGGCCTGGTCGTCGACGGCACGCTGTACGCCGGCGCGAGCGGCCTGGCCGGCGAGCTGGGCCACGTCGTCGTGGCGCCGGACGGCCCGCCGTGCAGCTGCGGCGGCAGCGGGTGCCTGGAGACCTACGCGGGGCAGGAAGCGTTGCTGGCGGCGGGAAACGCCGTCTCGGTGCCGGCTTTGCTGACCGCTCTCGAGGGCGGCGACGCGACGGCGCTGGCGGCATGCGCCTCGGCTGGGAGAGCGCTCGGCATCGCCCTGACGTCGGCGGTGAACCTCCTGGACCTCGACCGCATCGTCCTGGGCGGGGTGTTCACGCAGCTGTACCCGTGGCTGTCCGGCCCGGTGTCGGAGGTCCTGACCACCCGTCTCGGCGGCCTCCGCGGCGCGCCCCCGCTGCTGTCGGCCTCCCGCCTCGGCGGCGACGCGGCCACGCTCGGCGCGGCCGGCCGGGTCGTCCACCGCGTCCTCGCCGACCCGGCCCCGTTCGTCACCCGGGCCCAGGAAGCCTGAAAGCCGTGAAGGCCACCTTGAGGAACTTGTAGTTCCTCAAGGTGGCCTTCACGAACCTTGACTAGCTCACCGAGGTGATCTGCACCAGCGAGGTGCCGACCGTGACGCCGGTGTCGGTCTGCACGGCCAGCTGGCCGCGCAGGGTCCGGCCCGCGGCCGGCGCGGTGGCGACGGTCACCGTCGCCGGTACCGTCCACGAGCTCCCCGACGCCCGCAGCGCGTTCGCGTCGGTCACCGCGACCGAACCGAACGCCGGGTTGGTGAACACGTCGAGGTAGTCGTAGGCGGTGGTGCCGCCGGGCACCGCGTACCCGTCGACGAGCGCGACCCACACACCGGGCGCCGGGTTGGGCACGGTCACCGATTCCTCGGAGTCACCGTCCGCGCTGACGCCCGCCTGCACGCAGGATCCGGTCGTGCAGTTGTACAGCACCAGGTCGAGGTCCGTGCCCACGACGGCGGGGCTGCCGATCGTGGCGGTCAGCGACGTCGAACCCGGCGTCACCGCGATCTGGTACTGCTGCTGCGTGCCTTCGGCGATCGACGGCCGCAGCGTCTTCGCGCTGCCCAGCGTGGCGCCGTTCAGCTTGCCGGTGAACGCGCCGAGCGAGTTCTGCACGGTGTAGGACCGCGCGATCGGCGTGCCCAGCGTGGCGGACGCGATGACATCCGGGTTCGGCGAGATCGCCGTGCCCAGCACCGTCGCCGACAGCTTGTACGCCGCTTCGTCCACATCGGACGTCCGCCGCGCTTCGACGACGATCTCCCACACGCCCGGCAGCGGGTTGGCGATGGTCCGGCTGGCCGGCGTGCCGCCGGCGCAGCCCGCACCCGCGTCGGGCAGGTAGCACGCGGTCGTCGCGGTGCTGGCCTCGGCCGGGACACCGGTCGGGTCGTACCGCAGGAACCGCACCTGGCCCTTGCCCGGGACGCCGGCGCCGGCGTCCAGGTCCACCTTCAGCGCGCTGGCGCCCGGCGGCACCCGCACGAAGTAGCTGGTCGCCTGGTTGCGGGCGGCCTTGCCCGAGACGTCGACCTGGAAACCCTTGCCGGCGACGAACTCCTGCGGCGCGAAGACCGTGTTGAGGGTCTGCACGTCGATGCCGATGGTCAGCGGGTTGTCCAGGTAGAGCAGGGCTGAGTGGACCCCGGTGCTCTTCGGGTTGACCTTGACGTCGAACTTCACCGGCGTGTTCAGCGGAAGGACCACTGTGGACCCCGAAGAGAACGTGCCGTCGTTGCCGACCCACCGCACGAAGTACGGCACCGGGTGCGCCGAGCCCGTGCTGCGGGTGATCGTGTACGTCCGGGTGTACGCCTTGCCGGTGGTCACGCCCTCGCGGTCGTGGATGCCCACGCCCGTGTTCGGGGTGGCCAGCAGGCCCGACAGCGCGGTGTGCACCTCGACCGACGTCGAGACGGCGTCCGGCTTCGGGTTGAGCGAAAGCGCGACGAACGCGGCGGGGACGTTGAACAGGCCCGCGCCCTGGGCGTACGCGCCGATGCCCGGCACGAACCGCGCGGTCGACTTGATCGCCGCGCGCAGCTGCGCCACCGGCGGCCGCCGGCCGTTGTGCGTCGCCTTGTACGCACTCACCAGCAGGGCCGCCGCGCCGGTCGCCTGCGGCGCCGCCATCGACGTGCCCTGCAGCATCGCGTAGCCGGCGGGCAGGGTGTACGTGCCGGCGACCGGGCTCCCCGCTGTCCACCGCGGGGTGGTGGAGATCGCCGCGCCGGGCGCGATGATGTCCGGCTTGAAGCCGCCGTCCTCACGCGGGCCGCGCGAGGAGAACGGGTGCAGCGACTCGGGGTTCTTCGTGACCGAGCCGTAGTTCGACAGCCAGGTCTCCTTGGTGATGTACGAGCCGACCGAGATCGCGTCCGTGGCCACCGACGGGTCGCCGACGGTGTTCGCCCCGGCGCCGCTGTTGCCCGCCGAGATGAAGATCTGGACGTTGTACTCGGCGATCGTGCGGTTGTAGAGCTCCGCGCGGGCGTTGTTGCCGTCGTTGAGCGCCGGCAGGCCGCCGATCGAGATGTTGATGACGTCGGCGCCGTGGCTGGCCGCGTAGACGACACCGTCGACCAGGCCGGACGAAGTGCAGGCGCTGCCGGTGAGGCAGACCTTGACGGCCAGGACCTTCGCGCCCGGGGCCGCGCCGTCCATCTTGCCGCCGAACAGGTCGTTGCCGGTGGCGATGCCCGCGACGTGCGAGCCGTGCTCGGCGCCGGCGATGCCGATGCCGACGTAGCCCGCCTTGTCGGTCTGGACCACGAACGCCATCCGCTCGGCGACGTCGGTCGCCGGGTTGTCCGTGCCGAAGAAGCCGAAGTCGTTCTTGACCTTGTAGTCGGTCATCGGCTTCTCGTCGGTGAAGTCGCCGTTGCCGTTGAGGTCGACCCGGACCTCCTTGGTCGCCGGGTCGAGCAGCACGCCCCAGGAGTCGGCGCGGTCGCCGTCGCGGTTGACGTCACCGCCGGTCTCGCTGTCCGCCGCGCCCAGGTCGCCCGCGGTCTCGCCGAAGAGGCCGAACGTGTACGGGCCGCCGGTCGCCGGAGCCGTCCAGGTCTTGCCGTTCGCGGTGAAGGTGCCGGTGTAGGTCTGGGTGGACTGCTTGACCCAGGTGCCGTCGCCGGAGTTGGTGGCGTTGGCGTTGTACCAGTCGACGATCTTGCGTTCGCCGTGGCTGGTGGTGGCCAGCGCGGGGGAGTCGAGGTCGACGCCGGAGTCGAGCACCGCGACCGTGGCGTCCTTGCCGTCCCAGCCGGGCAGGACCTGGCCGAACTGCGCCGCGTAGGTGTCGCCGGTCGGCAGGTACGGGTTGACGCGCGGGGTGTTCTTGCCCGGGGCCGGCTGCGGCAGCGGGGTGGTCGCGCCGTCGGGCTTCGGGTCGTCGCGCATGATGAGCCCGTCGACGTCGACGGCGTTCACCGACTTGAGCTTGGCGGCCTTCTCGGCCTTCTCCGGCGGGATGCTGACCTTGACGTAGTCGAGCTTCTCGTCGGTGGACTGGACAACGCCGCCGAGGGCCTTGAGCTCGTTCACGGCGGCGCCGGTCTGGCCCTTTTCCGCGGCGATCAGCAGCGTGACGTCCGGCTTCCCGGCCTTCTCGGCTTCGGCGACGAGCGCGCGGTCGTGCTCGTCGAGGGTCTTGCCGTCGGCGGCGCCGTTGGTCGGCGGGGCCTGCTGGGCGGAGGCCATCGGAACGGCCACGCCGAGGACGGAGGCGCCGAGTGCGGTGGCGAGGACGGTGATCCCGGCCCTCCGTCTCCAGCGCGATCTGTGCTGTGTCACTGAACTGACCCCTTCGTGGAGATGTGCGTCCGAGCAGTACACAGGGTGGGATCTTCGTCAGCAATCAGACAGTCAGCCCATAGACCGCACTTGGTTGCGAGCCGAATGGCCTAACCGGCTCGGCGGTTAGGCGGTAACCCGAAGTGTCACTTTCACGTGAAAGTGGCGCCTTGCTATACGTGCGTGTAGCGGGCTATATTCACGTGTAGTCGACTACATGAACGTATAGGACTGATGATGAGCACCGAAGACTTCACCGCGCGGGCGCGGATCCGCGACGCGGCCATCCGGCTGTTCACCGAACGCGGCATGGAGAAGACGTCGATCCTCGACATCGCCAAGGAAGCCGGGGTCTCCGGCGGCCTGATCCGCCACCACTTCGGGTCCAAGGACGGCCTGCGTGAGGTCTGCGACGCCTACGTCTACGACGAGCTGCTGAAATTCAAGATGGAGGCGCTCGAGAAGGGCAGTGCGGGGTTCCTGCCGACGTTCGACGCGCGCCAGCTGCTGCTGCGGCGGTACCTGGGCCGGGCGATGATCGACGGCTCCGCGGCCGCGGCCCGGCAGTTCGCCGAGATAGTCGACGAGACCGAGGCCTACTTCCGCGCCGCGGACATCGGCGGGCCCGACCCGCGCGGCACCGCGGCCGCGCTCGTCGCGATGACCGGCGGCCTCTTCGTCTTCCACGGCCCGATGGCCGACGTGCTCGGGGAGACGCCGAACACCCACGAAGCCACCTTGCGGATCATGGCCGCCGCCGGGCATCTGCTGACCCATCCGCTCGCCGGGACGGAGATGCTCGACAAGGCCCGCGAAGCTCTGTCCAACCTGGACAGTCGAGAAAGGAACGAAGATGGCTGAGGCGATCACCGCCGACGGCCTCACCAAGGCGTTCGGCCGGACGCGGGCCCTCGACGGGCTCGACCTGACCGTCCACACCGGCGAGGTGCACGGCTTCCTCGGGCCCAACGGCGCCGGCAAGACCACCACGATCCGCGTCCTGCTGGGGCTGATGCGGGCCGACGGCGGCCGCGCCACCCTGCTTGGCGGCGACCCCTGGACCGACGCCACCGAGCTGCACCGGCGGCTCGCGTACGTGCCGGGTGACGTCACGCTCTGGCCCAACCTGACCGGCGGCGAGGTCATCGACCTGCTCGGCCGGCTGCGCGGCGGCCTCGACACCGCTCGCCGCGCGGAACTGGTCGAGCGCTTCGACCTCGACCCGCGCAAGAAAGGCCGGACGTACTCGAAGGGCAACCGGCAGAAGGTCGCGCTCGTCGCCGCGCTCGCGTCCGATGTGGAGCTGCTGGTCCTCGACGAGCCGACGTCCGGGCTCGACCCGCTGATGGAGGAGGTGTTCCGGCAGGTCGTCGCGGAGGAGCGGGAACGCGGCGACCGGACGGTGCTGCTGTCCTCGCACATCCTCTCCGAGGTCGAGGCGCTGTGCGACCGCGTCACGATCATCCGGGCCGGCCGCACGGTCGAGTCGGGCACCCTGGACGAGCTGCGGCACCTGGGCCGGATCACCATCGACGCGTCGCTCGCGCGGGTTCCGTCGGAGCTGGCGTCGCTGCCGGGGGTGCACGACCTGAGCACGTACGGCTCGCACATCCACCTGTCCGTCGACCAGACGTCGCTGGACGACGTGATGCGGCACCTCGCCGAGGCCGGGCTGCGGAGCCTGGTGAGCCGGCCGCCGACGCTCGAGGAGCTGTTCCTGCGTCACTACCGGCAGGACGAGCCGGTCGGAGCGGGGCGATGACCGGGACGTGGTCGCTGCTGCGGCTGGTGCTGCGGCGCGACCGGGTGCTCATGCCGGTGTGGATCACCGGTCTCGCGCTGGCGCCGGTCGGCTACCTGTCGTCGATCAAGGCGGCGTACCCGGATGCCTTGTCGCGGCAGCACTTCTCCGACCTCAACGCTTCGAGCGCGACCTTCGTGGTCCGCAACGGGCCGCTGTACGGCTCGTCGCCGGGGAATCTCCTGGCGTGGCAGTGCGGGTTCGTGCCGGTCGTCGCCGGGCTGATCGCGCTGCTCACCGTGGTCCGCCACACCCGGGCCGAGGAGGAGGCGGGCCGCCGGGAGCTCACCGGCGCGACCGTCGTGGGACGGCACGCCGGGCTCGCGGCGGCCGTGATCGCCGCCTGTGGCGCGTGTGCGGTGTACGGGCTGCTGGTGGGGTTGGCTGTTGCCGCACAGGGGGTCCCGGCGGCGGGGGCTTTCGCGCTGGGGCTTGAGTTTTCCTCGGTGGGCTGGGTGTTCGCCGGCGTCGGCGCGGTCGCCGCCCAGCTCACGTGGGGTGCGGGCGGGGCGCGCAGCATCGGGATCGGCGTGCTGGTGCTGGCGTTCCTGGTGCGTGCGGCGGGCGACAGCAGCTCGGCGGGCTGGCTCGCGTGGCTGTCGCCGATCGGCTGGGCGCACCGGCTGCGGCCGTTCGCCGGCGAGCAGTGGTGGGTGCTCGCCTTGGCCGTCGTAGCGACCGGTTTGCTGGTGGTCTCGGCGGTCGCGTTGTCCGCGCGCCGGGACCTCGGCGCGGCACTGCTCCCGGCCCGGCTGGGGCGTTCCGCCGCGAAGGCGTCACTGCGTTCGCCGCTGGCGCTGGCTTGGCGGCTGCAGCGGGGGACGCTGCTGGTCTGGACGGTGTGCCTCGGGCTCGTCGGCCTGCTGATGGGCGGGGTCGCGCGCAACGTCGCGGAGATGATGCGGGACAACAAGGCGGTCGCGGAGGTGTTCTCCCGGATGGGCGGCGGAGGCGCGGCGACGGACGCGTACCTGGCCGGGACGATGACGTTGTTCGGGCTCGCGGCGGCGGGTTACGCGGTGCAGGCAACGCTGAAGCTGCGTGCCGAAGAGGCGGCGGGTCGCGCGGAACCGGTGCTGGCGACGGCGGTCGGCCGCGTCGGCTGGGCGCTCGCGCACCTGACGTTCGCCTTGGCGGGTTCGGCGTTCGTGCTGGCGGTGACGGGCTGGGCGACCGGCTTGACGTCCGGGGTTTCGCTGGTTCCGTCGGCGCTGGCCCAGCTGCCGGCGGTCTGGGTACTGGCCGGCCTGGCGGCGGCGCTGATCGGCTTCTTCCCGCGCTTCGCGGCGGCGGCGTGGGGGCTGCTGGCGGCGTTCCTGCTGCTGTCGCTGGTCGGCTCGGCCCTGCAGTGGAACGACGTGGTGCTGGGGATCTCGCCGTTCGCGCACCTGGCCCACCTGCCGGGCGGAACGTTCTCCCTGCCGCCGGTCCTCGGGTTGCTGCTCATCGCGGCTTTGGCCGTTACCGCCGGCCTGGCAGCGTTGCGCCGCCGTGACATGCCGGTGGGGTGAAAGGCCGTGAATGGCACATTGAGAGACTTGAAGTCTCTCAATGTGCCATTCACGGATTCGAGCGGCAACCGAGGGAGTCGAACCCTGCGCGGCTTGTGAAGGCGGCGCCCCTAGACCGGCCCTGACCCTTCGGCGGGCGACGGCTGCCAATGGTTAGAACGCATACAGGTACCCGGATATTTCAGGTCTTATGCGTGTTTCACCCGGATGGGCGGGCTGGCACAGTGGTCCGCATGGATGATCTCCTGCTGCGCCGCGTGCGCCCGGGCCTCGGCGGCGACCTCGCGGACGTCCGGGTGAACGACGGCCGGGTCACGTCGATCACCGGACCCGGCTCGGCCGGGTTCGCCGCGCGCGTGGTCGACGGGCACGGCGGCACGCTGCTGCCGGGGCTGATCGACGCGCACGTCCACGTCCTGCAGTGGGCGACGTTCCGGCGCCGGATCCCGCTGGACGCGGCCCGCTCGGCGGGGGAGGCGGTCGAGCTGCTGCTCGCGCACCTGCTGGCGACGCCGGCGCCGCGGACGGAACTCGTCGTCGGCGCGGGGTTCCGCGACGGGCTGTGGCCGGACAAGCCGCACAAGGACCTGCTGCAGCGCGCGCTGCCCGGCCGGGCGGTCGCGTTGTTCAGCGCGGACCTGCACACGCTGTGGCTGAGCCCGGCGGCGCTGAAGCTGATCGGCCGCGACCACCCGACCGGCGTGCTGCTGGAGGGCGACTGCATGACCGCGACGGCCCAGCTCCCGACGGCGGCGATCGACGTCCAGGACCAGTGGGTGGCGGAAGCGGTGGCCGCGGCGGCCGCGCGGGGGGTGACGCAGATCGTCGACTACGAATACGCGGACACGGTGGCGGACTGGACGCGCCGGGGCGCCCCGGCCACGCGGATCTCGTGCGTGATCGCGAGGCACCTGCTGGACCGGACCATCGAGCGCGGCCACCGCACGGGCGACGTCCTGCCGGATTCGGACGGGCTGCTGACGGTCGGGCCGTTCAAGCTCTTCGTGGACGGTTCCCTCAACACGCGCACGGCCTACTGCCACGACCCGTACCCCGGCAGCGATTCACCCGGCTCGCTCGAACTCCCGCCGTCGGACCTGGTTCCCTTGCTGCAGCGGGCTTTCGACCACGGCCTGATCCCGGCGGTGCACGCGATCGGCGACCACGCGAACACGATCGCGCTGGACGCGTTCGAAGAGGTCGGCTGCCCGGGCCGCATCGAGCACGCGCAGCTGCTCGCGGCTGCCGACGTTCCCCGGTTCGCTTCGCTGGGAGTGATCGCGGCGGTCCAGCCGTCCCACCAGCCCGACGACCGCGACGTCGCGGACCGCCACTGGCACGGCCGTACGTCGCGGGCGTTCCCCTACCGCTCGCTGCTGGAAACGGGCGCGCGGCTGGAGTTCGGCTCGGACGCCCCGGTGGCGCCGCTGGACCCGTGGGACGGCATCGCCTCGGCGATTTCCCGCACGGACGACGACCGCCCGCCGTGGCACCCGGAGCAGGCGATCTCCCTCGCCGACGCCTTGGCGGCTTCTTCCGGCGGCCGTCGCGGAGTGGCGGTGGGGGACGTCGCGGACCTGATGGTGACGGCGGCGGACCCGTCGGTCCTGTCTCCGGCGGACCTGCGAGCGCTCCCGGTGACAGCGACCATCCTCGGCGGGCACGTCACGCACCTGGTCTGAGCGGGGCCGGCCGGCCGGCAAGGGCTTCCACGTGCGGTGACCGCCGATTTCTGCTGAGCTGGAGGCATGTCCGAGACGAAACCGACGGCGACCGAGAAGTTCTTCCGGATCGCGATCGCGGTCAAAGGCCTCGACGGCGCCCTGCAGGTCGTCGGGGCGCTGATCCTCGCGTTCGTGCCGGCGGCGACCGTCAGCGGGTTCAGCCACGCCGTGATCACCCGTGACCTGCTCGGCGACCCGTCGGGCACGCTGGCGCGCCACCTGGAGTCGGCGACGGAGAACTTCCTCCACGGCGACACGAAGACCTTCGCCGTCGCGTACCTGCTCGCCCACGGGGTGATCAAGCTCGGCCTGGTGTGGGCGCTGGCCCGCAAGATCGTCCGCGCCTACCCCGTCGCGGCGCTGATCCTCGCCGCGTTCGTGGTCTACGAGATCTTCCGCGCGGTGCACACCCACTCGCTCGCGTTGCCGTTCTTCGCCGCGCTCGACGTCGTGATCATCGTTCTCGTGCTGCGCGAGTACCGTCAGCTGAAGCGGTCACGAGGTGCATGACGGCGACGTGTCCAGCGGACGCCCCTGCGACCACACGAGGTCGACGGGGCTGGTCGTCCCGTCCTCCTGGATCCGCAGGATCGGGAGCACCTTGTCGATCTGGTTCCCGCCGTCCTGCCGGAACGCGATGAAGCCGGTGGCCCCGGGCACCGGGGAGTTGCAGTCGATGTTCGCGACGAAGTTCCGCATCGACGGCGGGCTGGACGAGGGGTTGGTCTCGGCAGCCTCGACCGCGGTGGCCACGGCGTCGTGCTCGATCATCGCCGCGCCGTCGAAGAGGTCGTCCCGCGTGAACTCGTGGGTGCCCGTGAACGCGTTGAGGAAGTCCGTGTAGTTCTGCCGGTAGGTCAGCGCGGCGTCGTTGCCGGTGAACATCTTCCACTGGTCCGGATGGGCAAGCGCGGTGTACAGCGGCGTGACGGCGATGTCGCCGGACAACGGGAGCTTGGTGCCGACGAGCGTCGCGGTGTCGTCGCCGGAGATCACCGTGACCGAGCGCAGCTGCTGACACGCGCCGTCGTTCGAGAGGGCGTAGACGAACGACCGAAGGTCGACCCCGCGGCCGGCGAAGTAGATGACGTCGGGCTGGGCGGTGCAGATGTCGGAATGCATGCCGCGGAACAGCTTCTGGAGGTACTCGTCGCGGCTCGTGTCGGTCAGCTGCCCTTCCAGGGAGTCGTACTTCTTCGAGAACGGGATCGGCACGAGCTGCTGGTCCTGGAACGCCTTCGTCAGGGTGCCGGCGTAGGTGTCTGCCTCGTTGACGTCCGCGACCAGCAGCGTGCGCTGCTTCGGGAGCTTGGCGACGTAGTTGACGGCGGCGTGCGCTTCGTCGCTGTTCGTCGGCCCGACCCGGAAGAAGTTCTTGATCGGCTTGCCGTCGGCGTCGATGTTCAGGTCGTCGGCGGTCACCGTCGCGCCGATCGTGACGATCCCGTGGCGCGACAGCTCGGCGACCGCGTTGCGGGTGTTCTCCAGGCTGACGCCGATCCCGGTCACCGCGGCGATGTGTTCGGTTCCGGCGGACGCGACGATCTGGCCGACGGCCTCGCGCCAGTGACCGGCGCTGCTGCCGAAGTTCGCCAGCAGCAGCTTGATGCCGGAGGACTCCGGACGCGGCCAGGCCGCGGCGATGGCGCCCTGGACCCCGTGCCGGACGAACTTGATCGGCGTGCTGTCGGTGTCCGGGTCCGGCGTCAGGTCGTCGAGCACGACGACGGTCTTGAAGGTGGAACCGGCGTGCGCGTTGCGGTCGGCGATCAGAGCTTCGAGGTCGGCGAGCGGATCGTCGTCGCGGAGGGGAGCGGCCCCGAGGTCGAGGCCGACGCAGACGTCGTCCGCCGCCGTCAGCCCGGCGCCGCACTGCTCCCACGGGCGGGTCCACCCGAGCACGCCGGCCAGCACGAGGAAGGCGACCACGGACACGGCGATCCAGTGCCGGTGGAGCAGGCTTCGCGGCCGGACGGGCGGCACGGCGGACCGGTTTCCCGGGGCGATGCGGTCGAGCAGCGTGGTGCGGGGCATCGGGGTTCCTCCGTTCCGGCGCGTCAGGGCCAGAGTCCCTGGTAGGCGAGTTTGGCGGTTTCGTCGAGTGCCTTCGTGTCCGCGCGCTGGGACTGAGAGGACAACGCGACCAACGCGTTGCCGATGGCCCGGTTCTGGTCCGGGCCCCGTACGGCGAACGGGTTCGCAGTGAGCCAGCTCGCGGCGATCAGGCGGGCCAGGTTGTTGCGGATTTCCGTGCGGTCGCCCGGGTTCTGCTTGACGTCGGAGCCGACGAGCTTGCCGTAGAGCCGCTCGTAGTCCTCCTCGAGCGGCTGGGCGTCCGGGGCGTGCACCACCACCGTGAGCCGGTCGATCCAGTCCTGGTGCGGGAGTTTCGGGAAGTCCTGCTCGAACAGGTCCACCACGGCGGGGAAGTCGCCGAGGGCGAGCCGGCAGTACGCGCGCCGGACGTCGTCGGAGCCGGGGCCGGTGCTCAGCGCGGTGAACTGCGCCTCGTAGGTCGGGCCGGCGCCGCCGTTGCGCCGCGCCAGCGCGGACACCAGGTTGCCGGCGAGCCAGGGGTGCAGGGTGGCGTGGTCGGGCGTGCCACCACCGGTGTCCGGCGCGCTCACCCAGAGGGAGGACCGGAGCTCGGTGAGGATCGTGCCGACGTTCGGCTGGCCGACGAGACCGTGTTCGGTCAGCGGAACCAGCCACGGCGCGGTCGCGAACGGCGCGGCCGTGACGAGCGCCTCGGTGTCCACAGTGGACAGCCCGAGCCTGGTCAGCCAGCTGCGCCACGGGTCGGGGCCCGAGGTGCCGAGCACGTCACGGGCACCGTCGCGGACCGGGGTACCGTCCAGCGTCCTGGCCAGCTGCCGCACGGCCATCGGCAGGCCGCCGGTGGCTCGGCGGACGAACGCGGCCGTCGCGCGGGGGACGTCCTCGCCCTCGTGCTCGCTCAGGACGGCCGCGACCTCGTCGACGTCCAGCGGTTCGAGCAGCACGGGATAGTAGCCCGAGGGACGCGCGTTCTCCGGGACCTTGGCCCACCCGTCGTAGGAAGCGTTCCGGCAGTTCGGCACGACCCGGGCCGTGCCCCTGTCCGGCTGCCACGGCGGCCGCCAGGCGCGGGCGAGCTCGCGTTCCCACTCGCCGTCCCACTTGCCGCTGGTGGCCACGACCAGCAGCGGATCGCCGGTGCCGCGGTCGCCGTGCCGGCGGCGGTGGGTCTCGCGGGCCGCCGCCAGTGCCTTGAGGAACGCGAGCCCGCCCGGGCGGTCGACGTCGTCGAGGAGCACCACCCAGTTGTGCACGTGTTTCCCGGGGCTTTCACAGTCGCACGGGCTGCGCCGTTCCGGGGCGGACATCCGGCGGTGGTTCTCCCGGACGTCGGCGAGAAACGCTTCGGTCAGCCACGCGGTGACGCCGTCGGGGTCGGGCTCGTTGCCGCGGGCCAGCCAGTTGAGATCGACGAGTGCGTCGAGGGCGTCGCCGCTCTTGAACCGGTCGAACTCCGTCAGCGACCGCAGAACCTGGCCCAGCCGCGGGCGGATGGTCTGGATCAGTGTCGGGACCTCGGCGGCGAAGGCGTCGCCGAGGTGCGCGGGCACTGCGGACGCGGCCGTCTTGACGAGGACCCGCACGAGCGGGTCGAGCCGGCCGGACCACCGGCTGCGCTTGAACTCCACGAGCAGCCGGCGCAGCGTTTCCTTGTCCTGTACGCGATCGGTGGTGGTGAGTTCCGCGCCGACGGCGATCAGGGCGACGGTGAAGCGCAGGAACCGTGGCCGCGCGCGGTGCGGCCACTTGCGGGAAAGGTTGTAGGTCAGCCTGGTCAGGACGTCGACCGGGGTGGGCTCGTCGCCGGCGAAGTCGAACCGGGCGTGCACGACGCCCCAGCTGAGGTGGTCGCCGATCTCTTCGAGCGCGTGCGACTTGCCGGCGCCCACCGGCCCCAGCAGGAGGACCACCGGCGGCGGTGGCTTGGCGTCGACGCCGTTCCAGAGCAGCCGGCGGGTCAGCAGGACGGACCCGGAATGATCCGTTTCGACCATCGGCGTACCCCCAGGTGGACCTGGTCACCAGGATAAACGCACCGTGATCGGATGGCTACGGGTTCTGCTCGATTGGCCGGGATTTGTCTATCGGCTCGGGCTCTGGCTCACGCGGCGACGGGAAATCGGACCGTCGTGCTGTCGGCCGCCTCCAGGGGTTCGACGTAGATGGCGGTCGCGTTGTCCGAGCCACCGCGGGCGAGCGCGGCGTCGACGAGCTCGGCGGCGCCCGTGCCGGGCTGGGCCAGCACCGCGCGGATGCCGCCGCCGGTGAGCGGCTTGTGGACGCCGTCACTGGTCAGCAGCAGTCCCGCGCTCGTGGTCTCGGCCGTGCCGATCTCGTGCGGTTCGGTGGTGCGCACGCTGGTCGTGACCACGTGCTCCATCCGCGGCGTCACCGGCTGGTGGCGGGCGCGGAAGTACTCGGCGAGCGTGTGGTCGGTGGTCAGGAGGGTCAGCGCGGTGCCGTCCCAGGCGTACGCGCGGGAGTCGCCGACCCAGGCGATGCGGTACCCGCCGTGCTCGGCGGGCATGGCGACGACGAGCACGGCGTCCCCGCCGCCCAGCTCGCGAACCGCCCGCTGCGCGGCGAGAACGGCCTCGACAGGTCCTTTGTGGACAGGCGTGCGAGCGGCGGCCGCGGCGGCGGTGCGAGCCGCCCGCGCGGCGGCGGGATCATCCCCGACCCCGTCGGCGAGAGCGAACACGATGCCTGGCCCACCGGCGGCGGCGTACGCGCCGACGGCGTCGGCGTTGAGCGAGCGCGGCCCCTGCGCGCTCGCGGTGTGCCAACGCGGGTAACCCGGACGTGTGGTGATCATCGCGGCCTCCTCGTCCCCTCTGCCCTCCATGATCCGCGCCGAACCTAAGGGGCGGCTGAGACTTTCCGATGCCGGCTTTCCGGTGCCGGTGGGTGCCGGTCCGCGTACCTTGGGAAGGGGGGTGGGGGATGGAGTTCCGGATTCTCGGGCCGCTGGCGGTGTCACGCGCCGACGGCCGTCCGGCCGTGCTCGGCGGGCGCAAGCCGCGGACGCTGCTGGCCGCGTTGCTGCTGGCCGGCGGGCGCGTGGTGCCAGACGAACGGCTGATTTCGCTGCTGTGGGACGGCGAACGGCCGTCGACGGTCGACGCGCAGGTGTGCACGTACGTCTCCCGCCTGCGCAAGGCCCTCGGACGCCCGGCGCGGCTCGTCCGGACCGGCGGTGGCTACGTCCTGGCACCGGGCGGGACCGTCGACGCCGAGGAGTTCGAACGGCTGGCCGCTTCGGGGCGCGACGAGCTGAGCTCGGGCAGGCCGGCCGACGCCGCGAAGGCGTTCCGCGCCGCGCTGGACCTGTGGCGCGGCCCGGTCCTCGCCGACGTCGCCGGGCCGCTCCGGGCGGGGGAGTCGGCGCGGTTCGAGGAGCTGCGGCTGGCGGTGCTGGAAGGCCGGATCGAAGCGGAAGTGGCGTCGGGCGACCACCTGCGGGCGGTGCCCGACGCCACCGCGCTCGTCCTCGAACACCCGCTTCGGGAACGCGCACGGGCCCTGCTCATGGCCGGGCTCTGCGCGAGCGGCCGGCCGGCCGATGCGATCGCGGTCTACCACCAGGGCCGCCAGCTGCTCGGCCGGCGGCTCGGGATCGCACCGGGCCCGGCGCTACGGGCGGCGTACCAGCGGGTGCTGGACGCTCACGCGGGGTAGGGCGCCGACTGGAAGTCCCGGTCGAGCTGGGCGGGCGTGCGCGGCAGCCAGTACCGGGCCAGCGCGCGGACCTGCTCCCGCGGCAGGCCGGGATTGACGTGGCGGTGGTCGGGCTTCGCGATGGACTGCAGTGCCCACGCGAAGCCGAGCAGCGGGTCGATCCGCGCCCAGCGGTGCCGGTCGATGCCGAGGAACATCTGCCCGCGCTGGATGGAGTGCCAGAAGTGGTAGCCGTTCGGCGGGCTGCCGTCCATGGTGTGCACCTCCGACTCGACCGGCTCCCGCCGCGGGTCGAAGAGAATGCCCTGCCCGAAGGCGGCGAAGGCGGTGACCAGGCCCGCTTCGTCACCGCGGTAGAAGCGGTCGAAATTGTCGAGCTGCAGCGTCGACAGGGTCCGCAGCGGCTGTTCGACCGGCTTGACGAACTCGGCGTAGTTCTTCGGGTAGCCCGGTTCCCGGCTCAGCTCCCGCCACTTCTTGTAAAGGCCCTCCGGGGCGTTCTGCTGGATGAACGGGAAGAGCACGGCGTAGGCGTCCTGGACTTCCTGGGACGGGTGGTACAGCGCGATTTCGTCGAGCTGGTACCAGAGTTCGTTGGCGCGGCGGTCACCGAGCATCCCCGGCACGGGCGGCAGGCCCGTGTCCGCCATGGCGGTCCCGGAGAGCAGCACGGATCCGGCGACGGTGGCCGCACCGATCTTGAGCAGGTTCCGTCGATCGAGTGTCATGTGTTCCCCCTGGTCCGGCGGCCCCCTGCCGCCGTTCGCCGCCACGGTACGGAAGATTTCCATACTTTCTCTGTAAGATCGTTTTCCGTGGACGACTTCCGGTTCGCGCGAAAGGCCGTGAGCGGAAACGGCGTTCCCGCTCACGGCCCCTGAAGACGGTGATCAGCTCTGCAGGTCGTAGACCGTCTGGCCGTCGACGGTGGTGGCGGTGAAGTTCGCCGTCACCCACTCCGTGATCTCCGACGATCCGCCGCCCGGACCGCCGCCGCGGCCGCCTTCGATGAAGTACTTGACTTCGCCCGCCGCGACGTACGCCTTGAACTCGTCCAGCGTCGGTGCCGGGTCGGAGCCGCTCCAGCCGCCGATGCCGATCACCGCCTTGCCGCTCGCCAGTTCCAGTGATGCCGCGCTCTGCGAACCCGTCGTCGCCGCGGCCCATTCGGTCGTCGTCTTCGCCAGCAACGCGCCGATCTCGCTCGACGACGTGTCATCCCCGAAACCACCGAAGCCGCCCATGGCGCTCGACGTCGGGCCCGAGGCCGGGATCGACCCGCTGTGCGCCACCGACGCCGTCTCGACGCCGTAGGCCGCCGACGATGCCCCGATCGTCAGGACCACGGCCGCCGCCACGACGGCAACCAGGCGACGCGAAGCAGACGTGCCCATCACCAGCACCGTCCCGACCAGTACGCCGAGCACCGCGACGATCCAGCGCAGCGCGGGGAACCACTCCGGCGTCCGGTCGAGCAGGATGAACGACCACACCGCCGTCGCCACGACCATCCCGGCCAGCACCGCCCGCGGCGCGACGTGCGCCCGGCCCTGCCAGAGCGCGCGGCCCGAAATCGCCACCAGCGCGGCGATCGCCGGCGCCAGCGCGACCGAGTAGTACGGGTGCACGGTGCCGCTCATGTAGCTGAACACCAGCGCCGTCACGACCAGCCAGCCGCCCCACAACACCAGCGCCAGCCGCGTGCGGTCCGTGCGCGGCGCGCGGCGCGTGAACCACAGCCCGGCGACCAGGCCGATCAACGCGGCGGGCAGCAGCCACGAGACCTCCGTGCCGAAGCTGGCCCCGAACATCCGGAACAGGCCCGTGGACCCGCCGAACCCGGTGTTGCCGCCCATGCCGCCGCCACCCATGCCCCCGCCGTTGCCTTCGCCACCGAAGATGCGGCCCAACCCGTTGTAGCCCAACGCGAGTTCGAGCAGGCTGTCCCCTTCGGACCCACCGATGTACGGCCGCGACGACGTCGGCCACAGGTCGACCAGCGCGACGAACCAGCCCGCCGAGACGACCAGCGCCACGACCGCGCCACCGAGGTGCAGCAGCCGCTTGCCCAGTGACGTCGGCGCCGCGAGCAGGTACGCCAGGCCGAACGCGGGCAGTACGAGGAACGCCTGCATCATCTTCGTCAGGAAGCCGAACCCGATCGCGACCCCGGCCAGCGCCAGCCAGCGCGGGCTCGCCGTTTCCGTGGCGCGCACGACGAAGTAGGCGCCCGCGACCATGAGCAGCACGAGCAGCGCGTCCGGGTTGTTGAACCGGAACATCAGCGCCGCGACCGGCGTCACCGCCAGCATGGCGCCGGCCATCAGCCCGGCGACCGGGCCGGCCGTCCGCTTCACCGTGAGGTACAGGATCCCGACGGACGCGACGCCCATCAGCGCCTGCGGCGCCAGCACGGTGAAGCTGGAAAACCCGAAGATCCGGGCGAAGGCCGTGCCGACCCACAGCGCCGCGGGCGGTTTGTCGACGGTCAGCACGTTCCCCGAGTCCAGCGACCCGAACAGCCAGGCCTTCCAGCTCTGCGTCCCGGACTGCACGGCGGCGGCGTAGAACGAGTTGCCGTAGCCGGACGCGGTGAGGTTCCAGAAGTACAGCACGGCGGTCGCGGCCAGCAGTCCGAACGCGGCCGGGCGGACCCAGCGCGGTGGTGCGTGCGCGCCGGACTCCTTGCGGTGCCGGGATTCGGAAACCGGGGCGGGCAGGACGGCGGTCATCAGGACTCCTTCTGAGTGATGGCCTGGCGGCGCGGGTTGAACACCCAGCCGCGCAGGAGCAGGAACCGGAGCACCGTGGCGGCGAGGTTCGCCAGCACCAGCACGGTGATCTCCAGGACGAGGCCGGGGGTGGTGGAACCGTTGAGCAGGGCCAGCGCCCCGCTCGTCAGCGCGAGGCCGAGGCCGAAGACGATCAGCCCTTCGAACTGGTGCCGCCCGGCGCCGGTGCGCCCGCGGATGCCGAACGTCAGCCGCCGGTTCAGCGCGGTGTTCCCGACCGCCGTCACCAGCAGCGACGTGAAGTTCGCCGCTTGCGCGCCGACTGCTGTCCGCAGCAGCAGGAACAGCACGAGGTAGGCGAGCGTGCTGCTGACGCCGATCGCGGCGAACCGCACCAGCTGCGTCACCAGCCGCGGCGGCACGCCCGGCGCCTCGACGCCGATCGGCTGCCTGCCGAGCTGTTCGCGCAGCCTGCTGATCGGGATCTCCCCGGTGAACGTCGCCTTGGTGACGCGGGCGATGCCCTTGAGGTCCGCGGTCGCCGTCTTGACGATGTTGACCGACGAGTTCGGGTCGTCCACCCAGTCGACGGGTACTTCGTGGATCCGCAGCCCGGCGCGTTGCGCCAGGACGAGCAGTTCGGTGTCGAAGAACCAGCCGGTGTCCTCGACGTGGGGCAGCAGCTCGCGCGCGACGTCGGCGCGGATGGCCTTGAAGCCGCACTGCGCGTCACTGAACTTCGCGGCGAGCGTCGAGCGGAGGATCAGGTTGTAGCAGCGGGAAATGAACTCGCGCTTCGGGCCCCGCACCACTCGCGCTCCCCGGGCCAGCCTGCTGCCGATGGCGAGATCGGAGTGCCCGGACAGCAGCGGCGCGACGAGCGGCCCGAGCGCGGCGAGGTCGGTGGAGAGGTCGACGTCCATGTAGGCGAGAACGGCGGCGTCGGAGGCTCGCCAAACGGCGTTGAGCGCGCGGCCGCGGCCCTTCTCGTCGAGGTGGTGGACGGCCACCTCGGGGAACTCCCGTGCGAGTCTTTCGGCCACCCGCAGCGTCGCGTCGGTGCTCGCGTTGTCGGCGATGGTGATCCGGTACGGGTAGGAGACGTGCTCGGCCAGGTGGTCGTGCAGCCGGCGGATGCACGGTTCGAGGTCGGTCTCTTCGTTGTAGACCGGGATGACGACGTCGAGAACCGGTCGCGGACCGGCCAGATCGACCGGGACGGTCCCGGGCCGCGATGCGGAGGCGGTGGCTGTCATGCCGTCTACCGTCGCGGGTGCCGCTTTGGTGACCGTGTGATCTCTCTGTGCGCTTGCTGTGTGCCGGGCCCGGCGTCCACCAGGTGGAAGCCGGGCCCGGAAACCTCAGCTGTGCGCCCGCAACGGCACGACCTCACCGGGTGACGCGGCCCGGCCGGGCTCGTGCCGGACCGCCGTGGTGCAGATGGTCAGCGTGATGAACGAGGCGTACTTCGGGTGGCGGTCGGCGTAGACCTCCGTGGCGAAGCACGCCGCGGCGAGCAGTTCACGGCGGGCGTGGATCTGCTCGAACCCGATGCCCGCCGGGCAGAACAGCGAGACCACGATGTCGCCGTCGACCGGGCGGGTCCACAGGATCGCCGGGCGGCGGCCGTCCATCGTGCAGATCCGGGCGCCCGCGAAACCCGTGCGGAGCCGGTGCTGCACCACGATCGAGCGCAACCGCCCGCGAACGTGCCGGCGGGCGGCACGCCAGTAGAAGACCCAGTTGAACGCCGCGGCGAGGGCCACGAGGGACCAGATCGGCCCGAGCCAGAGGACGAGGTTCACCAGGGCGTAGGGCAGGAGCGTCACGGCGAGGATCTCGTAACGCCAGTGGTAGAGCCAGAGCACCGGGTTGGGCCGCTTGACGTGGGTCAGCTGCCGGGCCAGTTCGGTGACCTGGTGGTCGGGGGTCCGCCTGCGGGTCATGACCGTGCTCCTTTCCCGGCGTCGGCGACCGGGACGGCGGCCGCGGGCGTCGATCGGACGACTCCGGTACCGGCGCAGGCCGGGCAGGCCGCGCCGTCGGTGAGGCTGAGCCCGTGGCCGCCACAGGAACTGCAGGCGTGGACGGTGTCCCAGCGGGGATCGCGATAGGTGCGGGTGCCGCGGGGCCCGCGGCGGACCTCCAAGCCGCGGGCTTCCGCCCGGGCGTCTTCCTCGGCGGCGAAGAGCCACTCGCCGAAGCGGTCCAGCAAACGATCGAACCAACCGCGTTGGCCGGACGTAGGTAAGTTGTGATCCATCGTGACACCCCCGGAAGAACGCACGGACTCGGAAGGCGCCCACTCGGAAGGGACGCCCGCGGGCGGCTCGGGGAAGCCGCCGGACACGTTGGGTAGTGCCCCAGGCGCGCGTGGTCGTGGCTACTCGGCCGAACAGGGGGCGCGCGAGCTGCGGATCCAACCCGTTCGGGCGAGTCGGGCCGAGTCGGCGGCAGCAAAGCGTCAGGGATGAGATAAAGTGCGCTCTGTGTCCACATATTGTCACCTCCTACTCTCGCCTACTAGGTAGGTAAGGTCGGCGCGGAGCGCCTACCTACATGATATTCGACCGTGGCGGAATCGGCAGGTCTTGATGTGGTAACAGAGGCTGAAGACGTCGGCGCGGAGCTGCGCAGGCTGCGCAAAGCGGCCGGGCAGACCCAGGCCGACGTCGCCCGGATCGTCGGCGTGAGCCGTGCGAACCTGACCCAGTGGGAGACCGGGCGCTACCTGCCTTCGGCGGAGAACGCCCGGCTGCTCGACGACCACTTCCGGGCGGCGAACGCGCTGGTCGAGCTGGCCGAAGCGGCCCGGTCGCCCGCGCCGGCGGCCGGTGGGGTCCTGACCACCGGCGGCTCGCTCCTCGAAGTCTGCCGGCGGGCCGGCCACAGCCTCGCCGGTGAGCTGATCCGCGACGCGAACGGTCGCGCGGTCGGCTGGCGGCACAACCTCCAGAAGCGGGGCAAGCACACGACGCTGGCCACCGCCTACGGCATCTCGGCGATGGTCGAGGTAGGCGAGCCCTACATCGACCTACGTCCGGTCGTGGAGGACCTCTACGCCAAGCGTTCGGAGTTCGGCTGGCAGGGCCGGTCCGGAGGCCGCCGCCCCGAGGTCACGGCGGCAGTGGTGGACGCATTGTTCCAGGCCGGCACTGTCCTCTCGGCCGAGGAAGGACTGGGCTACCTCGAGCACTCGCTCGACGACTACAGCCGGACGCGGCCGTTCCTGCTCTCGGCCGCGCTGCGCACGTCGGTCCGGCTCCGGCCGGACGCCCCGCTGACCCGGCGCCTCACGGACGACCTCCTCGCGTCGCGGCTCGACTTCGACGGCGTCCCGCTCTGGGGCGAGAAGAAGGAGCCCGGGCTGGTGGCGCCTGAGCCGTCCACCGCGCACACCGCGCGCGCGGTGGTCGCGCTGCGCGAGCTGCTGCGCTACGGGCAGGGCGGCGAAGACGTCCGGGAAGCGGTCGAGGTGGGCACGCGGTGGCTCATCGAGCGGACCCACCCGGACGACGGCGTCTCCGAAGACCTCGCCCTGCTCCAGCCGGACGGCCTACCGGAGGTACGGCTCACGATCAGGCACTTCACGTCCGCCTGGGTGGTCCAGGCACTGGCCGAGGCGCCGAAGGTGCCGTTGGCCCGGTTGAGCCGCGCGCTCAACTCCTTGTGGGAACGCTACGAACCCGGGCGCGGCCTCTGGGCCTGGGGCAGCGGCGACCTTCCCATCTGGATGACTCTCGACGCCGTCACGGCTTTGCGCTCGGCTGCGCTGGCCTTCGCGGCGCCTCCCTTCCTTCCGCCTCCAGTCGCAGAATAGAGAAGCTCCAGCACGATGAGCACACCTCTTTTCGCCGTCGCCGCCGAGCGCACGGCCGGTCACCCCTTTCCGCGGCAGCTCGCGGAAGCCCTGGGCGGCCACGGTTCCCGGCCCGGCCTGACCCAGCTCGAAGCGGCGGCCGAGCGCATCCGCGCCGACCGCGACGCCTTCGCGGCCTGGCTGCGGGACCTGGCCGCCGATCCGGTCGCGGCGGCCGAGATCGCGAAACGCTCGTACTGGCACCCCAACGGCTTCGCCAAGATCGTCCTCCACGCGGGCGTCGAGCCGGAGTTCCGCGTCCGCCTGCACGTCTGGCCGCGCAGCGAGACGCCGTCGCGCGGCGAGTCCAACCCGCACAGCCATCGCTGGGAGTTCGCCTCCCACGTGCTGGCCGGGACCGGGATGCACATGGTCGAGTTCACCGAGACCGCCGAGGGCGGCAAGGCCTTCCGGCGCTACCGCTACGGCGCCGACCTCGCGAACCCGGCAGCCCTGACCGCCGACGGCGAGGTGCGGCTCAAGCGCCGCGCGGTCCCGCACGTCCAAGGCGGCGACGTCTACACCTGCGACACGTCGATCGTCCACACGGTGCGGCCGATCGACGCCGGGCTCACCGCGACGGTCGTGGTCCAGGGTCCCCGCCGGACTCCTACGACGGTCGTCTACTGCGCGCCCGGCGAAAGCGACGACCAGCCCAACTTCGACCTCACCGAAGCCGATTTCGAAGAAATCGTGAGCGAAGTCCGTTCGATCCTCGACCGGGCGGTCTCATGATGACGCCCGTGCAGCCGGAACCCCAGGTCAAGAAGCGCCGGATCCCGCTGTGGCGCGCCCGCCGCGGTGTGCTGACCGACCGGGCCATCCGGCGCGCGCACAGTGGCGGCGAGCTGCGCATCGAGCCCTTCGACGCGACCCTCGTCCGCCCGGCCGCGCTCAGCCTGAGGCTCGGACACGAGGCGTTCAGCCTGGTCACCCACGGTCCGGTCGACATCGCCGATCGATCGACCTACCCCGGGCTGGTGCGCAAGGAACCGGATCCGCGCGGCAGGCTCGTCGTCGAACCCGGTGAAGTCGTGTTGGCCCCCACCCTGGAGAAGATCGGTCTCTCCGAGAATCTCGTCGGCCTCGTCGACGGCACCAGCGACTACGCGCGGCTGGGCATCAGCGTCGTCTTGTGCGGTCAGGTGAGCCCGGGTTTCGGCCATGGCAAGCTGGCGGTGATCACGCTGGAGATCGTCAACCACCTCCGGCATCCCGTGCTGTTGTATCCCGGGACCCGGATCTGCAACTTGATGCTGTTCGCTTCGAGCGGCAGCGAGCTGCCCTACGGCGAAATGCCGCACAACTACTCGAGCGACCACGCGGTCGTCGCGTCCCGATTGGCGGATCATGTCCGGCACCACTGAGCTTCACCTCGGCGACCTGGGGGAGCGGGGCATCCAGGAACACGTCCTGCGGCCGAGATACGGCGACACGGAAGGCTTCGGCGACGACAGCGCGTTCCTGGCGAAAGTCACCACGCCGAGCGAGCTCGTCGCGACGACCGACAGCTGTCCGACCCCGGTGGTCAACCTCCTGGCCGAACCGGACCTGTACCACGCGGGCTGGCTGCTGGCGACGATCAACCTGTCCGACCTGGCCGCCGCCGGCGCCGAGCCGCTCGGCCTCGTCGTCAACTACACGCTGCCCAAGGCGACCACGGTCCGGGAGTTCGAGCGGCTGCTCGACGGCGTCGACGACTGCTGCACCGAGCACGGCACGAAGGTCGTCGGAGGCGACCTCCGTGACGGCGCCGCGACGCAGCTGACGGCGACCGCGATCGGCAGGTGCGTTCCGGGCAGCAGGCTGCGGCGGTCCGGGGCCCGCGCCGGGGACCGCCTGCTGCTGACCGGCTCCCCCGGTTACCTCTGGGCCGCGGCCCTGTTGGCGACGGGGCGGGCGACGCTCCCGGCGTCGGAGCGGGACGACATCTGGCGCCGCGCCTGCCGGCCGATGGCTCAGCTGAAGGCGGGAAAGGTGCTGGCGGCCAACGGTCTGGCGCGGGCGGCGATGGACGTCTCCGACGGCCTGTTCGCCACGGTCCGCACGCTGGGCGAGGCGAACGGCCTCGGCGCGGCGGTCAGCGGGGATTTCGACCTCGGCGAACCGCTGGCGCAGGTGTGCGCCCAGGCCGGCCTCCGGCCGTTCGACCTGGCCCAGACCTGGGGCGACTGGGGGCTCGTCGTCGCCGTCCGGGCCGAGGACGTGGCGCTGGCCACGAAGATGGTGCGCGAAGAAGGTGTTGCGGTGCAGGAAATCGGGACGCTCACGGCGGACGGCGGGCTCACCGCGGGAACCGCTCCTTGGCGCGGGATCGCGCAGGAGCGGTTCTCGGCGAGTTCGTGGCACGGCGGTGACTTGTCCACTTTGGTCCCCGAGGTGCTGAGCATTCCGGCTTAGCTGTGGGCGCGCAGGGGAACCACGTTGCTCGGCAGGGCAGCGCGTCCCGGCTCGCGGTGCGCCTCGGTCGGGCTGATGGTCAGCGTCACGAGGCTCGCGTACCGCGGGTGGCGGTCCACGTACACCTCCGGCATCGAGCACGCCGCCGCCAGGACCGTGCGCTGGCGGTGGAGGTGCTCGAACGTTTCGCGGCCGAACAGCGACACCACGATGTCGCCGCCGCGGGGACGGGTCCACAGGATCGCCGGGGGACGGCCGCCGGGCAGGCGCAGCCGGGGGAACGCCGCCCGCAGCCGGTGCTGCACCCGGATCGCGTGAATCCGGGCCCGCACTTGGCGGCGCCGCAGCACCGCCACACCCGCAGCGGTGGCGAAGACCGCCGACGCCCACAGCGGGCCCGCCCACAGCGCGAAGGTCACCACGCAGTAGGGGAGCAGCGTCACCGCCAGGATCTCCCACCGCCAGTGGTACACCCGCAGTGGGAAGGCCGGTTGCCTGCTGGTCATTTCCGTGCTCCTTCCGGTCGCCCGGCGGCGGAGGAGGCCGCCGAGGTGGCGCGAGAGACGTCCGGCGCCGATGCCCAGCACGAGGGCGGCGACGATCACCGGCGCGGACGTCATGTCGAGATCCGGGTCTTGGGGGCGGGCTCGGGTTTCAGGTCGCGGTCGCGGCCGAGCCGCCAGGCCCAGCGCCACCCGGCCCAGATCGCGGCGACGGAACCCAGCAGGACGAGCACGAAGGCCTGACCGACCAGCCCGTCGAGCGGCGCGAGGCGCAGCAGGACCAGCAGCGCCCACAGTTGGGAGGCGGTGAAGGGAATGACGAGACCGGCCGCGTAAACGCCCCGGCGCCAGCGGCTGCGCGGAGCGGGGGTGAAGGGGTCCATGAGTTACGCCTCCCTCTGCTGTGGATCCAGGAAACCTCCGGGTCGTCCCGTCCCGTATGCCGGTTGACACACAACGCGGGATTTTTCAGTCCGCCAGTCGCCGAGGGAGCGCAGGAGAGGCATCCGCCTGCGGCCGTTCGGCCCACCTTCACTCAATTTCAGTCTCTGGACTGTAGGTGCTGAACTGAGCTGTAAGCAACGCGGAGGACGACAGTGTTACTGGTTTGCTGCAGGAAAAACGCGCAGGCGCCAGCGCTCGGTCACGGTCGCGATGCGGCTTCGAACGAAACTCGTCCATCCGTGTACAATTGTGTGTCAGCTCACGTTACTGAAATTTACTGAAGGGCGGCGTGGTCGTGTCCCCAGCCGAGTTGCGCCGGCCCGCGCTCGCTCGGCGTCTGCGCGCGCTGAGGGAGGAGCAGTGGCCCGAAGCGGGCATCACTCAGGGGCAGCTTGCCCAGGCGCTCGGCGGCACCAAACCCCTCAGCGTTTCGCTCATCTCCTCGTGGGAGAACGCGGACAGGCCCGTCGCCCCGCCGGTCCGGCGGCTGAACGCCTACGCGTTGCTGTTCGCCACGCGGCGGTCCGTGAACGGCGCGTCCGTGCGTGTCCTCGCACTCGATGAGCTGACGGACGACGAGCGACGGCGGCACGACGAACTGCTCGAGGAGCTGCTGTGGCTCCGCGACGGACGTGAGCACGCCGCCGAGCCTGAGCTGGACGTCTGGCGGTTCCCCGAGAACGAGGACGTCACGATCGTCTGCGCCCTGCTCCCGGAGGACCTGCGGCAGCATCTGTCCTATGCGGACCCGGAAAGTGCGGACTTCACCACTCTGTACACTTACGCCGATCCCGACGCCTTGATCGAGTTGTTCGGACACATCAGGTCTGTCAACCCCAAGAACCACGTCAGCTTCCACACGACGGACCAGCTGACCCCGGACGACTACACGACCCACCTCGTACTCCTCGGTGGCGTCGACTGGAACACCGTGACCCGCGACGTCATCGAGCGCGTCGACCTCCCGGTGGAACAAGTCGCCCGGAACGACGACGCGCCGACCAGCGAGCCCGGTGGGTTCCTGGTGCAGCGCGAGAGCGGGTCCGTGCTCTTCCCACCTCAGCTGGACAGTAAGGGTCACCTGTTGGAAGACGTGGCACATTTTTACCGGGGGGTGAATCCGTTCAACCAAAAGCGCACCGTGACCGTATGCAATGGTATGTACGGTCGTGGAACGCTTGGCGCGGTGCGCGCCTTGACGGATGCCCGGTTCCGTGATCGGAACCACGAGTACCTGCGGGAACGGTTCGGCGAGGCCGAGTCGTTCAGCATCATCAGCCGGGTCCCGGTGGTGGCCGGTCAGGGAACGACTCCCGATTGGACACTCGAGGAAAACCGATTGCACGAGTGGCCTGAGGCCGAGTGAACGCGCGGCAACACCGGACGCACGCCGGCCTGCTGACCAGTGTCGAGGCAGGCGAGGCACCGCGGGCGGTCCTGGATGCGATCATCGTGCCCAACGGACGCGCCGTCTCCGAGCTGCCGGCGGCCATCAGCGCGGCCAGGCAGGCCAATGCTCATCTGGTGCTGCTGTGCAGCCTCGATGCCAACGCCTTGAGCGCCGCGCTCGCGGCCAGGCAGGCCGGTGTCCGGGTGACAGCGATCGACACCGATCTCCTGCCCCGGTGGCTCGTGCCCACGTTCGCCACCGACAAACTGCTCCGCGGCACCGAGTTCCACCGGAAGGTGGACACCAGCCTCAAGCGGAACCTCGGCCTGCTCATCGCGCTCCTCACGGGCTGGAAGCGGATTCTCTTCCTCGACGACGACATAGTGCTGCCCGAGCCCGCTGACCTGGCCGCGGCGGCAGGGTTGCTGCGGGATCACCCGGTGGTCGGCCTCCGGAACGCGGGGATGCCGGACAACTCGGTCGTGTGCCACGCTCTCCGTGGTGTCGGCGCCCCCCAGGAGTCGTTCATCGGTGGCGGCGCGCTCGTGGTCGGGGAAGCGGCGTTCACCTCGTTCTTCCCCAATATCTACAACGAGGACTGGTTCTTCCTGCTCGACGGCCGGACCCTCCGGTCGCCGGCGGTGACCGGAACGGCGATCCAGCGTCCCTACGACCCCTACAACCCCCGGCGTGCACGCGCGGAGGAACTGGGCGACACGCTTGCCGAGGGCGTATACGGCCTGTTGGACAACGGCCGTGCGCTTGCCGAGGCGAATGACGCCTACTGGGCCGAGTTCCTGGCTCACCGACGGCAGATCATCCGTACGACGGTAGCGCAAATTCAAGGTTCGGCGATCCACTCCGCGGACAAAGCGAAGATGTCCGTCTCGCTCGAAGCGGCGATCAGCAGCAGTTACCAGATCACGCCGGAGCTGTGCGTGAGGTACCTGCGAGCCTGGCAGACGGACTGTGTGCGGTGGCGCAACCATGTCACCTGGCTCCGGCGAGACTACGGGGAGCGCGTTGACATCAACCACACGCTCGCCATGTTGGGGATCGCCTGCTTCGCCCAGCCGGGGATCGACGGCCGGATCACCCCTGCGAGGAAGCGCCGACCGCGCTCGACTCGGTACGAGGGGGCGGCGCCGAAGGGCTTGGCAGGTCCTTCGTCAGCACATGACACCGTTCCGGTTCTTCAAGAATCCCACCGCCGGAGAGTCGTCTCTGGGCATAACAGATAACCTCGCCGTGACTCCAGTCGCGGTAGCCGAGCCGGTGGTAGAGGCGGGCCGCGTCGAGGTTGTCCGTCAGGACGGCCAAAGCGACCCGGTCGCGGCCTGCCTCTGCCAGCCGGCGCTCGACCGCCGCGACCAGGGCCTGGCCGACCCCGCGGTTGCGTAGCTCGTCATGGACCTGCAGGTGGGTCAGCAACGCGACGCCGGGCAGCTGCTCGCGGATCGGCCGCTCTTCGGCCTCTTCCAGCCACAGGTAGACGGTGCCCGCGGGGCGGTAGTCCAGCCAGGCGAGGAAGAGCACACCGCGGCCGTTCTGCTGACGGGCGAGCCGATCGGTGAAGTATCCGTGGTCACCGAAGGTCGCGGCGAAGGATTCCAGGTCTGCGGAGCGGGCCGACCGGATGTAAAGCTCGGTCATCGCCGGGACTCCTGTTCGCCTGGGCACCGCACCGACCAGTCTGCCGGAGTGAGCCGGTCTTTGACCAGGTCGGCGCCCTCACACCCTGCTTTCGTCGTGTCTCACACGGTCGCGGTGAGGTCGTAAACCGTTACACCGTCGACGGTGGACGACTGGAAGTGCGAAGCCACCCATTCGGCGATCTGCTGGGCCGCGTCCGAACCGCTGTTGCCCTGCATCGCCAGGCCATCGCCGAGGAAATAGTGGATCTGGCCGCTCGCCACGTACTGCTGGAACTGCTCCAGCGTCGGATACGGATCCGTCCCGTTGAACCCGCCCACAGCCATCACCGGTGCCCCGCCGGCCAGCTGGTAGCCGGCTGCCGCGTTCGAGAGCACCGTGGCTGCCGTCCACCGGTAATGCGACGCGTCCTTCTGGAGTAACGCCGTCAGCGAGGTGCCCGGCAGTGTCGTCGAAAGCAGGGAACCAGGGCCGCCGCCACGACCGCCGCCGAAGCCGCCAGGACCACCCGGGCCGCCGAAACGGCCGCCGAAGCCCGAAGACGGCCCCGCCGACGGGATCGCGCCGCTGTGCGTCGTCGCTGCCGTCGCCAGTGTGTACGCGCTCGTGCCGGCGAGCAGGACCACCAGCGAAAACACCGCCACGAGAGACGCCGCCCAGCGGGTCAGGTGCGCCGCGAAAAACAGCGCCACAGCTGCCATCAGCCCGCCCACCAGCACCGTCGGTGCCAGCCACGGCTGCCACGACGACCCCGACAGCACCAGGTACGCCGTCAACGCCGTCAGCGCGACTCCGCCGCTGAGCAGGCCGGACGCCGCGGGTTGTGCTCGCAGGCGCCACAGCTGGACCGCCGCCGTTCCGACCAGCGCGCCCACCGCCGGTGCCAAAGCCACGGTGTAATACGGGTGGATGATGCCGCCCATGTAGCTGAACACCAGCGCCGTCACCACCAGCCAGCCGCCCCACAGCAGGAGCGCCGCGCGGGAACGGTCGGTGCAGGTGGCCCTGCGGGTGAACCACAGGCCCGCTCCCAGCGCGAGCAGGGCCGCGGGCAGCAGCCAGGCGATCCCGCCCGCCATCTCGCTGCCGAAGAGCCGGGTCAGCCCGGTCGAGCCCCAGCCGCGGCCGGCGCCGCCGCCCACGCTGCCGACCTCGTCGCCCGTGATCCGGCCGAAGCCGTTGTAGCCGAAGATCAATTCCCACAGGGAGTTCGTCTGGGACCCGCCGATGTAGGGTCGTGAAGCCGCCGGCCACAGTGCGACGACCAGCAGGTACCAGCCCGCCGAGACCAGCGTCGCGGCCAACGCGCCCAGCAGGTGCAGCAGCCGCTTGCCCAGCGGCACCGGCGCGGCGACGACGTAAGCGAGTGCGAAAGCCGGCAGCACCAGGAACGCCTGCAGCATCTTGGCCAGGAACCCGAAGCCGACCGCGACGCCGGCCAGCGCGAGCCAGCGCGGGCTCGCCTTCTCCAACGCACGGACGACGCAGTACGCGCCGGCGACCAGCAGCAGCACCAGCAGCGCGTCCGGGTTGTTGAACCGGAACATCAGCGCGGCCACCGGCGTCAGGGCCAGCACCAGGCCGGCGACCAGCCCCGCGGCCGGACCGGACGTGCGGCGCACGGCCGCGGCCAGCAGCCAGACCGAGCCGACACCCATCAGCGCCTGCGGTACCAGGACACTCCACGCGTTGACGCCGAACAGCCGGGCCGATAGCCCCAGCACCCACAGTGCCGCCGGGGTCTTGTCGACCGTGATCGCGTTCGCCGCGTCGCTCGAGCCGAAGAACAGCGCCTTCCAGCTCTGCGAGCCCGCCTGGGCCGCCGCGGAGTAGAACGCGTTGGCCCAGCCGGACGCGCCAAGACCCCACAGGTAGAGGACGGCCGTCCCGAGCAGAAGGACGGCCAGGGCGGGGCGGTGCCACGTAGAGCGGACAGGCGGTGCAGGGGTCACGGCGGTTTCGTGTGACGCGAGAGCGGCTTTTCGGGGGTTCCGGGTGGTGGAGCCCCCGGCCTGGGGCGAAGCCCCGGATGTCACAGCGGCTTTTCGGGGGTTCCGGGTGGCGGAGCCCCCGGCCTGGGGCGAAGCCCCGGATGTCACAGCGGTCATGAGATCAGCTTCCGGTTTCCAGCTGGGGCCGGGTTGTGCCGATGCTGTGCACGCGCTGTGCGGGGACGGCCACGGGGAGGCGCACCGCGAACTCCGTCCGGCCGGGACGGCTGTGCACCTCGATCGTGCCGTGGTGGGCGACGACGACGGCGGACGCGATCGCCAGCCCCAGCCCGGTGCTGCCGGCGGTGCGGGAGCGCGAGGAGTCGCCGCGGGCGAACCGCTCGAAGACGTCCGGCAGCAGGTCCGGCGGGATGCCGGGGCCGTTGTCGGTCACCGTGAGCACGCCGTTGCCGTCGGCCGAGCGCGCCAGCGCGGTCACCACCGTGGTGCCGGGCGGGGCGTGCGTGCGGGCGTTCACCAGCAGGTTCGCCAGCACCTGGTGCAGGCGCTGGACGTCGCCGAGCACGAGTACCGGCTCCGGGGGCAGCTCGAGCAGCCACCGGTGCTCGCGCCCGGCGACCCGGGCGTCGCCGACGGCGTCGGCGACCAGCCGGGTGAGGTCGACCTCGCGCACGTCGAGGGGGCGGCCCGCGTCGAGCCGCGCGAGCAGCAGGAGGTCTTCGACGAGCGCGGTCATCCGGACGGCCTCGGACTGGATCCGGCCCATCGAGTGCGCGACGTCCGGCGGCACCAGCGCGCTGCCGCGGACGGCCAGCTCGGCGTACCCGCGGATCGCGGCCAGCGGCGTGCGCAGCTCGTGACTGGCGTCCCCGACGAACTGCCGGACGCGGATTTCGCTGTCGTGGCGTGCTTCGAGGGCCTGCGCGACGTGGCCGAGCATCAGGTTCAAGGCCGAGCCGACCTGGCCGACCTCCGTCCGCGGGTCGGTGTCGGCTTCGGGGACGCGGATGGACAGCGCCACCTGGCCGCGGTCGAGCGGCAGCTCGGTGACGCGCCCGGCGGTCGCCGCGACGCGCTCGAGCGGGCGCAGCGTGCGGCGGACCGCGAACGCGCCGAGGAGGGCCGCGCCGAGCACGCCCGCGGCGGCCACGCCGAACAGGATCAGCCCGACCGTGAGCAGCGTGTCGGTGACCGGCTTCATCGGCAGGCCGGTGACCACGACGTCGGACGTCCCGGTGACCGGCAGCGCCATCAACCGGTACTCGCCGAGGTCGTCGAACGACATCGTGTGCGGCTTGCCGTCGGCGGGCACCGAGAGCATGACGGCCTGCTGGGCCGCGCTGAGGTGCAGCCGTCCGCCGTGTTCGGAAATGCTGTCGTCGTGGACGAGCAGCTGCCCCGAGAAGGTGCCGCTCACCGTGCCGACGTTCTGCCCGAGCGGGTGCTGGCCCAGGCTTTCCGGCGGCGGACCGCCGTCCGGCGGCCGGACGTTGCTCGCGAAGACCAGTGAGCGGTTCGCCGCGGCTGAGAGCTGCTGGTCGATCTGGCGGGTCAGGAACAGGTCGAGCGCGAACTCGCTGACCACCCCGACGATCAGGCACACCACGGTGAGCAGCACGACCATCGAGCCGGTCAGTTTCGTGCGCAGCGAAAGCCGCCCCCGGCGGGGGCGTGGCGGGACGGTCGGCGCGGCCATGGATCCAGCGTCGGTCCGCGCCGTGTGTGCGACTTGTGCGCTGCCTGTGAGGCCGCTGTGTGGTGACGGGCCGATGCCGGATTCCTCCGGATCACAGGAACGGCTGACGGCAGGCACAGTCCGCGCACAGCCGGTGACCCCACCGTGGATCGCACCGAACGATCTCGTTGAGGAGCACCAGCATGACCACACCGCAGGCACCGTCCACTCCGGAACAGACATGGGGCGCGGCACCCGCGCCGGGCTCGGCCCCACGGCCGGGCTGGTCGCCGGGCAAGAAGATCGCGGCGGGCGCCGTCGCGGCGGCGATCGTGGCCGGCGGAGGAGCGGCGGTCTGGGCCGCTTCGTCGTCGTCGGCCGCGACGGATGCCCAGGCCGGGCCGGGTGGCATGAACGGCGGCCCGCGCGGCGCCGGCGGCTTGGGCTCGGCCCTGCACGGGGAGTACGTGGCATCCGACGGAAACGGCGGCTACGTCACGAAGATCATGCAGACGGGCGAGGTGACGGAGCTGAGCGCGACGTCGCTGACCGCGAAGAGCGACGACGGGTTCTCGAAGACATACACGATCACGTCGGCGCAGGCGACGGGCCTGGCGACCGGCGACACCGTCACGGTGGTGGCCACGGAGTCGGGCAGCACGGCGACGGCGACTTCGGTGACCGACGGGGAAACGGCAGCGCCGGGCGGCGGCCGGGGCACTCCGCCCTCGGGCGCGCCCACCCGGACCGGTTGACCCCGGCGCCCCACGTCGTGAACGACCCTTTCCTGTCGCCGGAGGGCCTGTTGTTTTTTGTGTTGGCTGTCTGGGGGGGCTGAGACGTGCCGTCCCGGTGTGCGGGCCGGGGTGTCCGGCCTGGTGCTAGGTGGTGCGGAGTCGGGTGGTGGTGATGCCTTTGGTGCGGAGTTTGAGCAGGTTGGTGACGGCGGCGGCGAGGGAAAGTTCGGCTTGGACGGCGGCCAGGCCGCGTCGGGCGAAGCGGCGGAGTCCGCGGCGGTCTTTGACCCAGGCGTAGGGTGTTTCGATCATCGGGGCGCGTTGTTTGTAGAGGGCGTGCCCGTCGGGGGTGCGGAGCCGGTGGTTCATTTTCTCGCGTGGGGTGGCGTTGTCGGGTGGGTCGCCGGTGGCGGGGTCGGTGACGGCGCGCCGGTCGATGACGTGGCGTTTGGCGTCGGCGATGAGCCGGTCCGGGCCGTCGGTGGTGAGGTTGGTGTCGGAGTCGTAGCCGGCGTCGCCGACCATGGTTCCCACGGTGAGGTCGGTGCGGCCGGTGCGTTCGGCCAGGTGCGCGGCGGTGGCGGTGACGTCGTCTTTGGTGGGGATGAACTGTTCGAGGTCGTTGGCGTCCTGGGTGGCGCGGGCGGAGATCAGGAACTCGTCGGTGCTGGCCGCGGTCTGGCAGTTGTAGCCCTGGACCCAGCCGTTGCGGGTCTTGAGCAGCCGCGAGTCCGGGTCGGTCAGGTTCGCGGTCAGCCGGTCCTTTCCGGCCTGTCCGGGCACTGCCGATGCGGCGGGCTGGCCTGCGGCGGGTGCGGTCTGTCCGGCGGCGGTCCGCTCGGTGTGAGCGCGTGCTGCCTCGTAGGCGGCGCGGGCCGCGCGGACCTTGTGGTGCTCGTCCGGTGCCACCATCCGCCCCGGCGGGCGGGGACGGGCCAGGAACTCGGCATAACGGGCCTGGGCCTCGGCCNGCAGGCGTTCCCAGCGGGCCCTGGCCACCGCCACCCGGTCCGCGCCCTTGGGCGGGGCCCCGGCCCGGGTGGCGCCGTCGGCGACTGCCTGGTCGTAGGCCCGGGTGGTCTCGGCCTGCTCGGCCGCGGCCCGCTCGGCCTTCTCGCGCCGGGCCTGGATCTGTTCCAGCGCCTGGCTGATCCGCTGGTCACGGTGCGTGCGGTCCATCCCGGGCGGTGGTTCGTCCCCGCGCCGGTCGGCGCCGAAGCGGGCGTCCTCGGCCGTGTCGGTCTCCGCGACGGTGGCCAGGAACTGCTCGGCCTGTGTGCGCAGGTAGTCCTCGCTGCGGTTGGTGTCCTTGCTGGCGTTCGCCGCGATCTTGGTGCCGTCGAAGGCGACCACCCCGAGTGACACCATGCCCAGCTGCGCGGCCAGCACCAGCGACTCGGTGAGCAGGTCGGTCAGCGCGGCCTCGTGGTGCTGGCGGAACCGGGCCAGCACGGTGTGGTCTGGCACGTCTTGGGCGCAGATGATCCGGAACGCCACATCCGTGTGACACAGCCGTTCGATCTGGCGTGAGGAGGACTCCCCATGTGCCATGGCATACACGAACAGGGTGAGCAGCATGTCCGGGTCGTAGCCCCGCCGCCCGACACCGCCGCGCTTCGCGCGGCGGTGAAACGCCGTGGTGTCCAGCCGTGCCACCGCCGCGATCACGAACCACACCAGATGATCTTCTGGCAGCCACTCTGTCATCGACGGCGGCAGCAGAAACTCCTGCCCACGATCAACCGGCCGATAATCCCTTGCCACACCACGATCATCCCCGCCGACCACCGCTACCAGCAAGATCATCACCACGTGTCAGGCAACCAAAAAGCAACAGGCCCCGGATGACAGGAAAGGGTCGTTCACGACATCCGGGCCGGGCGGGTCAGCGGCGGTCGTAGTCGACCGTGACCTCCGGGGTCGTCGCGCGCGAGCGGCAGGTCAGGATCCGGCCCGCGGCGACGTCGTCCTCGGTCAGCGCGTACCGGACGTCCATGTCGACCTGGCCGTGGCGCAGCGTCGCCCGGCAGGTGCCGCACGCGCCGCCAGTGCACGAGTACGGCACCTCGAACCCGGCCCGCAGCGCGGCGTCCAGCACCGTCTCGCCGGCTTCGGCACGCACGCACGTCGTCGTGCCGCCCAGCGTCACCGCCACCCGGGCCGCCGTACCCGCCGGGTCGCGCGGGGGCGCCGCGCCGCGGAACAGTTCGAAGTGGACGTTCTCCTCCGGGACGTCCGCGTCGGCCAGGGTGCGCCGGGCCAGGTCCACCAGGCCGCGCGGGGCGCACAGGAACCACTCGTCGACCTTCGCCGGGTGCAGCCGGTTCTGCAGCAGCGCGCGCAGGCGGGTCCCGTCGAGCCGCCCGCGCTGGTACCGCTCGTGCGAGATGGCGAGTGCTTCGCCGATCGTGTCGAAGTGCCGGGGCCGGTGGGTGTGCAGATCGGGGTCGCGCTCGTCGGTGCGGTAGTGGACGACGTGGAGCCGCCCGCCGAACCCCTCGGCGAGCGCGCTCAGCTCCGGCGCGAACAGCGTCGTGGCGCCCGAGGTGTTGACGTACAGCAGCGTCGCCCGGCTGTGCGGTTCCTCGGTCAGCGCGCTGACCAGGATGGACAGCACCGGCGTGATGCCGCTGCCCGCGGCCAGGGCGACGTAGTGCGCCGCCCGCGCGGGGTCCGGGGTGAAGGTGAACGCGCCGGACGGCGGCAGGACGTCGAGGAAGTCGCCCGTGGCCAGCGTCGTGGTCGCGAAGCCGGAGAACGCGCCGCCGGGACGCCGCTTCACCACGATCCGCAGCTCGCCCGGGCGCGCCTGCGCGCAGATCGAGTACGTCCGCCGCACCGGGCTGCCGTCGAGCACCGCGCGGACCGCCACGTGCTGGCCGGGGCGGAACCGGAACTCCGGCGCCAGGTGCCCGGGCACCTCGAAGGTGATCTCGGCGGCGTCCGCGGTCAGCGGCCGCACCCGCCGCACGCGCAGCCGGTGGAACCGGCTCGGCCCCAGCGGTGGCGGCTCCGGGGCGGCCTCGGGGCAGCCGAGGTCGTCGGTCAGGCGCCGCCACGCGCGGTATTCCGACGGCGTCAGCTCGCGGCCCCACGCCGTGATGATCGGGACGTCGCGGGCCAGGTAGGCCTCGCGGTTGTCCTTCCACGCCCGCAGGTAGCGGTAGAACGGCACGGCGGGGTGGAGGTGGTGCACCAGGTGGTAGTTCTGGAAGAGCATCATCGGCGTCATCAGCCACTCCAGCCCCACCCGCACCCGCGTGGTGCCGAACTTGTCCCGCGGCTCCGCGGCGGGCAGGCCGTGGTGCGGCAGCCAGTCGAACCACCACGCCAGCACGGCCAGCCCGATCCGCTGCGGGAGCACGTATCCCAGCAGCAGTTCCCGGCCGTGGCCGCAGGCGAGCAGGGCCGCGGCCGCCGCGAACGCCAGTGACAGCGTCAGGATCGTCTCCGCCCGTTCCGAGGCCGGGCGGCCGTGCACCCGGGCGGTGTAGAAGCGCGCGTACCAGAAGTCGATGGTCAGCCAGCGGAACGGCAGCGACCACCAGGATCCCTGTGACGTCCACGCGTCCGGATCGGTGTGCGAGTCCGCGTTCGTGTTGCGGTGGTGTTCACTGTGGATGAACCGGAGCAGCGGGAACGACGCGTAGACGGCGACGAACGGCATCGCCAGCCTGCCGAGCGTCTCGTTGACCCACGTCAGCTTTCCTGCGGCGTGGTGCGCCGATTCGTGCACCACGGTGAACATCGTGAAGGTGACGATCGCGTGCAGGGGCACGGTGAACACCGGCGGCGCCACCCCGGCGAGCAGCAGCCAGGTCGCGGTGACCCACAGGGCGACGCCGCCGGCGAACAGCAGGAGCGTCGGCACCGACACGCGGGGCAGCGGGATGCGGGGCGAAGGCACCGCGGGGGAGGCCGGCACGCCGGTCGCGGGCGCCGGGGACGGTCCGGACGTCCCGGAGCCACGCGGCGGGGTATCGACGACGGGCATCGAGCGGTCTCCTCGGTCGAGAAGCTCCTGGCGAGGCGGGAGTCACCGTAGACAACCCGGAGTTGTTTGTAAACGTTCGGGCAGGCTTCGAAAAAAGGTGTCCGCCAGCCCGAAGGCAAGCGCCGGGTAAGCTCGCCTTGTGAACGTCGTCACCTCTCCCGCCCCCGTGTCCACCCGGGAACGGCTGCTGGCCGCGGCGTCCGGCCTCATCGCCGCGGAGGGCTGGGCCGCCGTGACGATGGGCAAGCTGGCCGCGCACGTCGGCGTCAGCAGGCAGACCGTCTACAACGAACTCGGCTCCAAGGGCGAGCTCGCCGAGGCACTCGTGCTGCGCGAGGCCGGCCGCTTCGCCGAGCGCGTGACCGAGGTCGTCGCCGCCTACCCCGGCCGGCCGGTCGACGGCGTCACCGCGGCGTTCCGCCAGACCCTCGAAGCCGCCCGGGGCAACCCGCTGCTGGTGATCGCGCTCGGCTGCCCGAAGGGCGGCCGCGACGACTTCCTCCCGCTGCTCACCACCCGGTCCGAGGGCGTGCTCGAGCGGTCCGTCGACACCGTGGCGACGCTGTTCGCGCAGGGCTACCCCGAGGTGCGGCTGAGCCCGTCGGAATGGGCGGTCGCGGTCGAAGCCATCGTCCGGCTGCTGCTGTCCCACCTGGTGCAGCCCAGCGGGTCGGTCGAGCACGCGACCGGGCAGATGCGCTGGGTGATCGGCCGGATGCTCGGCGCCTGACGCCGCAGGTAGCCCCCGCCCCGGTGGCCAAGGCCACTGGCCTAGACTCGGACGTCCCGGTCTGCAGGTGACCTGGGGCCGTTTCCGCAGGATTGTCCAGCACAATCGTTACCGCTCGAGGAGAAGACCTTGAAGAGCACCGTCGAGCAGCTCAGCCCGACGCGAGTGAAGATCAATGTCGAGGTGCCGTTCGACGAGCTTCAGCCGAACTTCGATCGCGCCTACCGCAAGATCGCCCAGCAGGTGCGCATCCCGGGCTTCCGGCCCGGCAAGGCGCCCGCTCGCGTCCTGGAAAGCCGGATCGGGCGTGGCCCGGTGCTCGACGAGGTCGTCAACGAGGCCATCCCGGCGAAGTACATCGAGGCCGTCCGGGCGAACGAGGTGCGCACGCTCGGCAACCCCGAGTTCGACGTCACCAAGCTCGAAGACCGCGACGTCCTGGAGTTCACCGCCGAGGTCGACGTACGCCCGGAGATCGAGCTGCCCGATCTGGACGGCTTCGTGATCACCGTCGACGACGTCGAGCTGACCGATGCCGAGGTCGACGAGCAGCTCGACGAGCTGCGCGCCCGCTTCGGCACGCTGACCGGCGTCGAACGCCCGGCCGAGACCGGCGACTTCGTCTCGATCGACCTGGCCGCGACCGTCGACGGCGAGGCCGTCGAGGAGGCCGCCACCTCGGGGCTGTCCTACGAGATCGGCTCCGGCCAGCTCGTGGACGGCATCGACGAGGCGATCGTCGGCGTGAGCGCCGGCGAGACGAAGACGTTCACCACCCAGCTCGTCGCCGGGGAGCACGCCGGCAAGGACGCCGAGGTGACCGTGACCGTCCAGTCGGTCAAGCAGCGCGAGCTGCCCGAGGCGGACGACGAGTTCGCCCAGATGGCGAGCGAGTTCGACACGATCGAAGAACTCAAGAGCGACCTGCGCGAGCGCCTCGGCCGCGTCAAGAAGATGCAGCAGGGTGTCCAGGCCCGCGACAAGGTCCTCGACGAGCTCCTGGAGCGCACCGAGGTGCCGATCCCGGAGAAGGTCCTCGACGCCGAGATCGAGAACCGCAAGCACGACGCGATCCACCCGTTCGACCACGACGAGGCCCAGTTCGCGCAGGCCCTCGAGGCCGAGGGCCGCACGGTCGAGGAGTTCGACGCGGAGACCCGCACCGAGTCGGAGAAGGCCGTCCGCACGCAGCTGCTGCTGGACACCATCGCCGACAAGGAAGAGGTGTCGGTCAACGACGGCGAGCTCACCGAGCGGATCATCTACCAGGCCCAGCGCTTCGGGATCAGCCCGGACGAGTACGTCCAGCGCGCCCAGCAGTCGGGCCAGCTGACCGCGATCTACGCCGACGTCCGGCGCGGCAAGGCCCTCGCGTCCGTGGTCCGCAAGACCACCGTGACCGACGGCTCCGGCGCCGAGGTCGACCTCTCGGAGCTGTTCGGCACCGAGGAGCCGCCCGCCGACGTGGCAGCCGAGGAGACGCAGGTCACCGACGAAACGGCCAAGACTCCGGCGGAGTGAAGCTGTGAGCGAACTTGGGCGGTGTCGGGCATTCCGCGCCGCCCAAGTTCGTTAGGGTCGGTTACAAGATCTCAAGCATCTGAAACGACAGCGGTGGCCGTCAACACCGGGCCGCCGCCGGCGAAAAGGCAGGCAGACGTGACGCAGCACACGCCCGAGGCGCGGACCGGTACCGCAGGGCTCACCCTCACCGACTCGGTGTTCGAGCGGTTGCTCCAGGAGCGCATCGTCGTCCTCGGCTCCGAGGTCAACGACGAGATCGCCAACCGGATCACCGCGCAGCTGTTGCTGCTCGACGCGGACGACGCCGAGTCCGACATCCGTTTCTACATCAACTCGCCGGGTGGCTCGGTCACCGCCGGGTTCGCCATCTACGACACGATGCAGCTGATCCGCCCGGACGTCGCGACCTACGCGATGGGCATGGCGGCCTCGATGGGGCAGTTCCTGCTGTCCTCGGGCACGCCCGGCAAGCGGTACTCGCTGCCGCACGCGCGGATCCTGATGCACCAGCCGTCGGCCGGTGTCGGCGGCACGGCGTCGGACATCGCGATCCAGGCCGACCTGTTCAACAAGTGGAAGCAGGAGCTGGCCCGGATCACCGCGGACCAGACCGGGCAGACGGTCGAGCAGATCATCGCGGACGGCGACCGCGACCGCTGGTTCACCGCCCAGGAGGCGAAGGACTACGGGTTCGTGGACCACGTCCTCACCGCCGACATCGCCCGCCCGGGCTCCCGCTGAGCCCGAAGCACCAAGGAGACTTTCGATGAGCAACTTCAGGCTCCCGGGTGACTTCCAGGGCCCGAGCATCCCCCAGTCGCGGTACATCCTGCCGTCGTACGTGGAGCGGACCAGCTACGGCGTCAAGGAGTCGAACCCGTACAACAAGCTGTACGAAGAGCGGGTCATCTTCCTCGGCGTGCAGGTGGACGACGCCTCGGCCAACGACGTGATGGCCCAGCTGCTGCACCTCGAGCACGAGGACCCGGACCGCGACATCCTGGTCTACATCAACTCGCCGGGTGGCTCGTTCACCTCGCTGATGGCGATCTACGACACCATGCAGTTCGTCCGCCCGGACATCCAGACGTACTGCCTCGGCCAGGCCGCCTCGGCCGCCGCGGTGCTGCTGGCGGCCGGCACGCCGGGCAAGCGCTACGCGCTGCCGAACTCGCGCGTGCTGATCCACCAGCCGGCCACCGAGGGCACCTACGGCCAGGTCTCCGACCTGGAGATCCAGGCGAACGAGATCCAGCGGGTGCGGCGCCAGATGGAGGTCATCCTGGCCAAGCACACGAACAAGGACCCCGACCAGATCAAGGCCGACATCGAGCGGGACAAGATCCTGACCGCCGAAGAGGCCAAGGCGTACGGCATCATCGACGAGGTGCTGCCCTACCGCAAGGCGTCGGCTCTCTAGCGATCCGCCGGGCCGGTGTGTGTCGAGAAGACGACATACACCGGCATCCTGGTTTAGGGTCGTCCTCTGACGTGCTCCCGGAAGCTCGTGGGTGTTCCCGCTCACGGCATCGGACGGGTACCGTCAGTGGCAATGCGTGAGACCCCGCTCGCATCCACACGTGCGGCAGGGTCGCACCGTCGCAACACAGTCAGGCGTGGAAACCCGCGCCGGAGGGGACGAGGTCAACGGCCATGGCACGGATCGGTGACGGCGGAGACCTGCTGAAGTGTTCTTTCTGCGGGAAGAGCCAAAAGCAGGTGAAGAAGCTCATTGCCGGCCCCGGGGTCTACATCTGCGATGAGTGCATCGACCTCTGCAATGAGATCATCGAGGAGGAGCTGGCCGAGGCCGGCGACGTCAAGCTCGACGAGCTGCCCAAGCCCGCCGACATCCACGAGTTCCTCGAGCAGTACATCATCGGCCAGGAAGACGCCAAGCGGACCCTCGCGGTAGCGGTCTACAACCACTACAAGCGGATCCAGGCGGACGACAAGGCCGGCCCGAAGGACTCCAAGGAGGAGTCGGTCGAGCTCGCCAAGTCGAACATCCTGATGCTCGGCCCCACCGGCTGCGGGAAGACCTATCTCGCGCAGACGCTGGCAAAGCTGCTGAACGTGCCGTTCGCGATCGCGGACGCCACGGCGCTCACCGAGGCCGGTTACGTCGGCGAAGACGTCGAGAACATCCTGCTCAAGCTCATCCAGGCGGCGGACTACGACGTCAAACGGGCCGAGACCGGGATCATCTACATCGACGAGGTCGACAAGATCGCCCGGAAGAGCGAGAACCCCTCGATCACCCGGGACGTCTCCGGCGAGGGTGTCCAGCAGGCACTGCTGAAGATCCTCGAGGGCACCACCGCCTCGGTCCCGCCGCAGGGCGGACGGAAGCACCCGCACCAGGAGTTCATCCAGATCGACACGACGAACGTGCTGTTCATCGTGGCCGGCGCGTTCGCCGGGCTGGAGAAGATCATCAACGAGCGGGTCGGCAAGCGCGGCCTCGGCTTCGGCGCGGAGATCCGCACGAAGTCCGAGATCGAGGAGAGCGACGTCTTCTCCGACACGATGCCCGAGGACCTGATCAAGTTCGGGCTGATCCCGGAGTTCATCGGCCGGCTCCCGGTCGTGGCGACGGTGAACCACCTCGACAAGGAATCGCTGGTCAGCATCCTCACCCAGCCGCGCAACGCCCTGGTGAAGCAGTACAAGAAGCTCTTCGAGATGGACAACGTCGAGCTCGAGTTCACCGCGACCGCGCTCGAGGCCATCGCCGACCAGGCGGTCCTTCGCGGCACGGGTGCTCGCGGGCTGCGGGCCATCATGGAAGAGGTGCTGCAGCCGGTCATGTACGACATCCCGAGCCGCGACGACGTGGCGAAGGTCGTCATCACCGAGCAGACCGTCCGGGAGAACGTGAACCCGACGATCGTGGCCCGGCAGCCGACGCGGCGCGCGCGTAGCGAGCGCGGCGAGAAGTCGGCCTGACACGGGGCGTCACAGTGTCTGTCGGTGAACCCGCGTCCGCGATCGCGTCGCCCTGGGCGGCGCGATCGCGGGGCCTGCCGGCCGGGGCGGGTTCGGGTGTGGTTGGCTTCGCCGGTCGTCGCCATGCACTAGCGCACTCTCCGGGCCGCACGGGCCCGGAGACCCGACAGGAAAGCTGAATGACTGCTGACTCCTTCCCGGGTCCCGGGGGCACCGCCTCCGGCGGCGGCGTGCAGGCGCCGCCGCCCCCGGTCCCGGTGCCCGCTCGAGACGCGGACGCCCCGGCCGGGCCGGTGCTCGGGTTCCGCGAGCTGAGCGAGCGCGTGATCGCGTCGGTCTTCGACCGGTACCCGTGGGTGAACCGCGTGCTGATGGGCATGCTGGCCGTGTTCGCCGGTACGTGCGTCGTGGCCGTGGTGGCGCGGCTGTCGCCGTTGCCGCTGATCCCGGTCCCGTTGTTCGTCGTCGCGGGCTACGGGCTGTGGCAGGCCCGTGGGGTGACCGCGCGGCGTCAGCTGGTCAACTGGGTGCTGCTGTTCGCCGTCGCGACCTTGGTCGGCTTCTGGCTGATCTCCGTCGTCGGCCGTTGGGTGGAGTGAGTTCCCTCCGTCGGACGGGTTTGAACCGGCGGGCGGTGGGGTAAGCCGCTTCCGTGGTAGCTGCCCTCAGGCCGTTTCGGCATCCGGCGCTGCTCTATCGCGGTGACACCGAGTACCTGAACGGTGTCGTTCCGTTCCTCCTCGAAGGCCTCGACCGTGGCGAGCCGGTGGCCGCCGCCGTTCCCGGCCGCAACCTGCTGCTCATCGAGAAGGCGCTGGACGACCGGGCCAACGAGGTCCGGCTGATCGACATGCGGCAGGCGGGCCGCAACCCGGGCGCGATCCTTCCGTCGGTGCTCCACGCCTTCGCCGCCGGGCACGCGGGCCCGGTGCGGATCGTGGGCGAGCCGATCTGGGCCGGCCGCACCGACGTCGAATACCCGGCGTGCGTGGTGCACGAAGCGCTCATCAACAACGCCTTCGCGGGCCACGACCTGGCCGTGCTTTGCCCCTACGACGTCGGGGCGCTGCCGCCGCCGGTCCTGGCTGACGCCGAGCGCACCCACCCCGAGCTGTGGGGCCTCGCCGGGCCGTTCATCAGCGCGCGCTTCGATCCCGACGGCGTGCGCGCGGATTTCACGCGGCCGCTCGTGCCGCCGGTGGGTGTCGTCGAGCGCCGGTTCGACCTGGGGCAGCTGGGGTCGCTGCGCGGGTTCGCGGAGATCTGGGCCGCGCGGCACGGCCTGCGCCGGCCGCGGCGGGACGACTTCGCCCTGGCCATCGCCGAGCTGACGACGAACAGCGTGCTCTACGGCGGCGGCACCGGCGTGCTGCGGCTGTGGGCGGACCCGTCGCAGGTGGTCGGCGAGGTGAGTGACGGCGGGACGATCGCCGAGCCGCTGGCCGGCCGTATCCCGCCGTCGGCGATGACCCTGGGCGGCCGCGGCCTGCTGCTGGTGAACCGGCTCGCCGACCTGGTCCGCACGTACTGGGTCCCGGGCCGAACGACCACCCGCGTCCACTTCGCCCGCTGAGCGGCGGCCGACCCCGCGGCAGACCTGGTCAGTCGGCGCGGGGGACGTGCTTGCCGAGGAAGCTGATCACGCTCGGCACCACCGTCCGGTTGAACGAGTCGCCGTGCTTGCCGTGGGCCGTGTGGGCGACCGCCGGGTGCGCCGCCTCGATGTAGCGGCGGACGCCGGTGATGAACGAGTCCTCCGTGCCGCACCAGATGCCGTTGGGCACGGTCTTCGTCTCGTCGATGTGCCGCAGCGGGTCGAGCGTGGTCCAGTCCTGGATGCCGGTGAAGATGTGCCGCTTGGCCATCTCGTCCCACGACGTGATCAGCGCCGGGGCCAGCGTCGCGACGGCGGACGGCGGCTGGCGCCGCTCGACCCGGCGGCGCGTGTACACCAGGGCCCCGAACCCGCCCATCGACGTGCCCGTGCAGGCGAACGGCAGGCCGGTGTCGCCGGCGAAGCCGCGGGCCCGCAGCCACTGCGGGACCTCTTCCAGCAGCATCGCCATCGGGTCGTCGCCGGGGTGGACCTCGTGCCAGTAGTTGTCGCCGCCGTCGACGGCCACGAAGCCGAACGCCGGGACGGCCTTGCGGGCGACGTCGCTGGCGAGCTGCTTGAGCGTGCCCGTGGGGGCCGCGCTGCGGGCGTTGCCGTGCAGGCCGTGCAGCATGAGCGACATCGGCAGCCCCTTCGGCGGGGTCTTCGACGGCAGGATGAACACGAGGTCGACCATGCGGCCGCGGGCCGCGGAGTAGACGCGCTCGACGCGGGTGCTGCCCAGCTGGGTCGTCGGGTTCGACGACGTCACGCCCAGCGTCCGCTGCAGGGCCTGGCTGAACGGCAGCGTGCCGGTGGCCGTCCCCACGGCGAGGCCGGTCACGGCCAGCCCGGACGCGCCCGCGATGAGCACCGAACGGCGGCTGAGCCACCGCCGGGCGCCCTGGACCGCCTCGACGACCGCCCCGGCCGGCTCCGCGTCCCCGTTTTGCTCGTTCACCCTGTCTCCGTCCCCCTGGCCCCTCGAATAAGGACGCCGCGCACCCGCTCCGCGTTCCCTCGCGCCCCGTTCACCGGGTTATTCGTTATCACCCTGCCCGGCGTTTCCGGTCTTCGCCCGCCAAGCCGCTTTCGCGGCCTCGGCCGAGCGTCCGGCCTGCTCCACAGTGTCCCCGAGTCCGACCGCGAGGGTGATCCCGAGGGGTACCAAAATGTGGTCTATGCCCTGTTCACCGGGGCCGAAGTGGCCGGAAGCCTCGAGCGTGACGAACCCGTGCAGTGCGCTCCACAGCTGAGCGGCCGCCTGGTACTCGTCCGCGGGCCGGAACCGGCCCGCCTGGATGGCCCGCTCGGTCGCCCGGACGATGTGGCCGAACGCCTCCAGGCCCTCCTGGGCGCCTTCGCGGCCTTCCGCGGTGGTGAGGTCGGACAGCGTCGCCCGCTTGCCGCCGGGCGTGGTCTGGCCGAACGTCACCGCGAACAGCTGCGGCCGCTCGGCGACTGCCTGCTGGTAGGTGCGGGCCATCGTGAAGATGTCCGCCACCGGGTCGTCGGTCTCCCCGGCCTCGGCCAGCCACCGGCTGAGCAGCACGAAGCCGGCGCGCGCGACCTCGTCGACCAGCCCGGACATACCGCCGAAGTGCGTGTACACGGCCATCGTCGAGACGCCGACCTCCGCCGCCAGCTTGCGGGCCTGGAGGGTTTCGGGGCCGCCGTCGTCGAGCAGCCGGATGGCGGCCTCGACCAGGCGGGCCTTGACCTCGGTCGCGCGTGGTTTCGGGCTCATGCTTGCCAGTATCCCATAACCCTGTTATACCTGGAGGCATAACCGAGTTATAAAGCTGCCGAGGGGTCACTCATGGGCAACAAGTTCCTCGAAGGAAACTTCGCCCCGGTAAGCCGGGAGCACACGATCACCGAACTCGCCGTCACCGGACGGATCCCCGAGTTCCTCGACGGCCGTTACCTGCGCAACGGCCCCAACCCGCTGTCCGAAGTGGACCCGGCGGCCTACCACTGGTTCATGGGCGACGGCATGGTCCACGGCGTGCGCCTGCGCGACGGCAGGGCCGAGTGGTACCGGAACCGGTGGGTGCGCAACCCCGCCGTCGCGGCGGCGCTGAACGGCGAGGACGCGAGCCGGTTCTGCGGGCTGGACGCGCTCGGCGCCAACACCAACGTCATCGGCCACGCGGGCAAGACCCTTGCCCTGGTCGAGGCGGGCGCGCCGATCTACGAGCTGACCGACGAGCTCGACACCGTCGGCCGCTGCGACTTCGACGGGACGCTGCCGGGCGGCTACACCGCCCACCCCAAGCGCGACCCGCGCACCGGTGAGCTGCACGCCGTCTCGTACTTCTTCGGCATGGGCAACAAGGTCCAGTACTCGGTGATCGACGCCGGGGGCCGCGTTCGCCGCACGGTCGACGTCGAGGTCACCGGGTCGCCGATGATGCACGACTTCTCGCTGACCGAAAACCACGTCGTGTTCTACGACCTGCCGGTGACGTTCAACGCCGGCATGGCGGTCTCCGCCGGCGTGCCGGCCGCGCTGCGGACCCCGGCGAAGCTGGTGATGTCCGCGATGATCGGCAAGGTCCGCGTGCCGGACCCGGTGACCGCGATGATGGCCGGCCGGATCGGCGCGAACGGCGGCCTGCCGTACCGCTGGAACCCGAAGTACCCGGCGCGGATCGGCGTCATGCCCCGCGAGGGCGGCAATCGTGAGGGCGGCAGGGGCGACGTCCGCTGGTTCGACGTCGAGCCGTGCTACGTCTTCCACCCGCTCAACGCCTACGACGACGGCGACAGCGTCGTGCTCGACGTCGTGCGCCACCCGAAGATGTTCGACACCGAGCTGCACGGCCCGGGCGAGGGCGGCCCGACGCTGGACCGCTGGACCGTCGACCTCGCCGCCGGCAAGGTGCTGGAGGAGCGGCTCGACGACCGCGGCCAGGAGTTCCCGCGCGTCGACGAGCGCCTGGTCGGCCGTCGCCACCGCTACGGCTACGCGATATCGGCCGATGGCGGCGCGAACCCCAGCGGGTCGCTGTTCAAGCACGACCTGCAGACCGGCCGGCGCGCCGAGCGCGCGTTCGGCGCGGGACGTCAGCCCGGCGAGTTCGTCTTCGTGCCCCGCCACGAGGAGGCGGCCGAGGACGACGGCGTCCTGCTGGGCTTCGTCTTCGACCCGGCGTCGCAGCGCAGCGACCTCACGGTGCTCGACGCGGGCACGCTGGAGACCGTCGCCGCGATCCACCTGCCGGACCGCGTGCCGAACGGCTTCCACGGCAATTGGGTGCCCGCCTGAACCGTGTCGACTCTCTGATCACGCGTGTCGACCCTCCAGTCACGCGTGTCGACCTTCCCGACACGACGCTCGGCGCGCCGAGCCCGCGGACACCCGTGATCGAAGGGTCGACTCGCGTGATCAGGGAGACGACTCGCGTGATCAGGGAGTCGACACGCGTGATTGGGGGGACGACACGGCGCCGGCCGGCGGGCTCAGGTCAGGATGCGGTGGTCGCCGGTGTAGAGGTTCATCGAGTCGCCGCGCAGGAAGCCGACCAGCGTCATGCCGTTCTCCTCGGCCAGCTCGACGGCCAGTGACGACGGCGCGGACACCGCGGCCAGCAGCCCGATGCCGGCCATCGCCGCCTTCTGCACCAGTTCGAACGACGCGCGCCCGGACACCAGGAGGCCGTAGCCGGGCGCCGGGATCCGGCCTTCGAGGACCGCCCAGCCGAGCACCTTGTCGACCGCGTTGTGCCGGCCGACGTCCTCGCGGACGACATCGATCCCGCCGTCCGGGGTGAACAGCGCGGCCGCGTGGAGGCCGCCGGTGCTGGCGAACACCTTCTGCCGGGCGCGCAACGCGTCCGGGAGGCCGGAAAGGGTCTCGCTCTTCACGGCGAACCCGGCCGCCGCCGGGGAGAAGCGGGTGCTGAGCTTGACCGCGTCGAGCGCCGCCTTGCCGCAGACGCCACACGAAGAGGTGGTGTAGAAGTTGCGCTCGACGCCGGTGTCCGGCGGCGGGACGCCGTCCGCCAGCGCGATGTCGAGCACGTTGTAGGTGTTGCGGCCCTGGTCGTCGACGCCGTCGCAGTAGCGGGCGACCGCGATGTCCTCGCGGCCGCCGATCACGCCCTCGGACAGCAGGAAGCCGTGGGCCAGTTCGACATCGTGCCCGGGCGTGCGCATGGTGACCGCCAGCGCCTTACCGCCGACTCGCAGCTCCAGAGGCTCTTCGGCGGCGAGCGCGTCGAGGCGGCGCCGGTCCCCGGTCGCGGAGATCCGCCGTACCGGCCTGCGCACGGTCACCCTGCCCATCGGCACACCCTTCCCTGCCCGAAAGTTTGACACTCGTATGGTGCAACACCGGGTTTTTGGTAATACATTCCCTCCATCACTCATCAGAGTACGGAGGGGACTCGATGGCTCTCGGCTTCCTGGACCGATCCCGGACCGTGGCACCCCCAGGCTGGACGCGCTGGCTCGTGCCGCCGGCGGCCCTCTCGGTGCACCTGTCGATCGGGCAGGCCTACGCGTGGAGCGTCTTCAAACCGCCACTGGAGAAAACGCTTCACCTGACCGGCACGCAGAGCGCGCTGCCGTTCCAGCTGGGCATCGTGATGCTCGGGTTGTCCGCCGCGTTCGGCGGCACCCTCGTCGAGAAGAACGGCCCGCGCTGGGCGATGTTCGTGTCGACGTGCTGCTTCGCCACCGGGTTCCTCATTTCCGCGCTCGGCGTGGCGACCGGGCAGTTCTGGCTGGTCGTGCTCGGCTACGGCGGGATCGGCGGCGTCGGCCTGGGCATCGGCTACATCTCGCCGGTGTCGACGCTGATCAAGTGGTTCCCCGACCGGCCGGGCATGGCCACCGGCATCGCGATCATGGGCTTCGGCGGCGGCGCGCTGATCGCGTCGCCGTGGTCGTCGTCGATGCTCGGCACCTCGCCGACGCAGGGCACCATCGCGACGGCGTTCCTCGTGCACGGCGTCGTCTACGCGGTGTTCATGTCTCTGGGCTGGCTGCTCGTGCGGGTGCCGGCCGACGGCTGGAAGCCGGCGGGCTGGGAGCCGAAGACCGACCACGGCACGGCGATGATCAGCACCGCGAACGTTTCGGCGGCCAATGCGATCAAGACGCCGCAGTTCTGGTGCCTCTGGGTCGTCCTGTGCTTCAACGTGACCGCGGGCATCGGCATCCTGGAGAAGGCGTCGCCGATGATCCAGGACTTCTTCAAGGGCACGTCGACGCCGGTGGGCGTGGCGTCGGCGGCCGGGTTCGTTGCGCTGCTGTCCCTGTGCAACATGCTCGGCCGGTTCGTCTGGTCGTCCACTTCGGACCTGGTGGGGCGCAGGAACATCTACCGCACCTACCTCGGCGCCGGCGCGGTGCTGTACCTGGTGATCGCGCTGACGCAGAACTCGTCGAAGCTCGTGTTCATCCTGTGCGCGATGGTGATCCTGTCGTTCTACGGCGGCGGGTTCGCGACGGTCCCGGCGTACCTCAAGGACCTCTTCGGCAGCTACCAGGTCGGCGCGATCCACGGCAGGCTGCTCACCGCGTGGTCGGTGGCCGGCGTGCTCGGCCCGCTGATCGTCAACCGGATCGCCGACAGCGAAAAGGCCGCGCACAAGGCCGGTCCGGACCTGTACACGATGTCGTTCTACATCATGATCGGCCTGCTCGTCGTCGGCTTCGTGGCCAACGAACTGGTGCGACCGGTCAAGGAGAAGTACCACGAGCCCGTGCCGGCGGGCGCGGCCGCGAGGAGTGAGGCGTGATGGCGGAGGAGGAAACGCGGCCGAACCGCGTACCGCTGATGGTGCTGGCGTGGGCGTGGGTCGTGCTGCCGTTCGGCTACGGCGTCTACCAGCTGTTCCTGAAACTGGTCCAGCTCTTCGGCTGAGTCCGGTTCGTGAAGGCCACCTTGAGGAACTCAGAGTTCCTGAAGGTGGCCTTCACGGCTTTCTGTGACCTGCCTCACGCGTGCAGCAGAACGGGGTTCGCGGGCGTCGGTAGGGCGTGCATCCACTGGGGAAGATCGTCGTCGCCGGGCTGGCCCTGGTCGTTTTCGGCGGTACGGCGTACGGCTACGCGAACCTCCGCGCTCTCGACGAGGTGACGCGGGACAGCGTCATCGACGCCGAAGGCGAGACGAAGCCGGGGGAGCAGCCCGCCGACGGCTCGCTCGACATCCTGCTCGTCGGGCGGGACTCCCGGAACGATCAACAGGGCAAGCCGTTGGCGCCGGAGATGCTGCGCGAGCTGCGGGTCGGCGCCAACGGCGACGACCTCACCGACACCCTGATGGTGCTGCGGATCCCGAACGGCACCAAGGAGGTGAAAGCGTTCTCCATTCCCCGGGACAGCTACGTCTCGATGCCGGGCGGGAAGGGGAAGATCAACTCCGCGTTCGGGCGGGCGAAGGCGGCCGAAGCGCGGCGGCTGCGCACCGCGGGCGAGTCCGACAAGGCGAAGATCGACCAGGGCGCGCTCACGGCCGGGCGGCGCGCGACGCGCCAGGCGGTCGAGGACCTCACCGGGGTGAAGATCGACCACTACGCCGAAGTCAACCTGCTCAGCTTCTACGAGATCAGCAAGGCCATCGGCGGCGTCGACGTCTGCCTGAAGGCAGCCACGAAGGACGAGAACTCGGGCGCGGACTTCCAGGCCGGTCCGCAGCGCATCTCGGGTGCGGACGCACTCGCCTTCGTCCGGCAGCGCGACGGTCTCCCCGGCACGGACCTGGCCCGCGTGCGGCGCCAGCAGGTGTTCCTCGCCGGGCTGGCGCGGCAGGTGCTGTCGGCGGGCACGCTGGCCGACCCGGGGAAGCTCTCGGACCTCATCGAGGCGGTGAAGCGCTCGGTGGTGCTGGACGATTCGTGGAACCTGCTCGACTTCGTCGCCCAGATGCGCGGAGTCAGCGGCGGGGGGATCCAGTTCGCGACGATCCCCGTGGCGAACGTCGACTACCGGTACGACCCGGCCAACCCGAAAGCCACGGCGGTGCAGGTGGACCCGGCTGCGGTGAAGTCCTTCGCCGCGAGCCTGATCGGTTCCGCCGCACCCAAGAACTCCGCCGCACCCAAGAACACTGCCGCGCCCAAGAGGCCGGCCGCCGCCCCGGTCACGGTCGACGTCTCCAACGCGAGCCCGAAGGAGGGGCTGGCGGCCCGCGTGGGCGGGTTCCTGGAGCAGCACGGGTTCACCCAGGGCACGCCCAAGACCACCGGCTCGCGGCGGACGTCGCTGGTGCGCTTCGGCCCGGACCTCGCCGCGCGCGGCGCCGAGGTCGCCAAGCTGCTCGGCGGGCTGGCGACGCAGGAGTCCGCGTCGGTCCCGGCGGGCCACATCGAGGTGATCCTCGGCACGGTGTACTCCGGTCCCGGCGTGGCCGGTGGCGGCGGCGCGCCCGCGGGCCCCGGGGACGAGCCGATCACTTCGAACGGAGTCGTCTGCGTGAACTGATCTGTCGCCATTTCCGTTTGATTCCCAGAAATGTGCCCGGATTTCCGCGAGGACGCGATCGGCTTTCCCGCCCACTGGACCACGGTGGACCACCCGGGTCAGTGGTCTTGACGCTGCGACCCTGGTGAGGCAGTGTGCGGGGACCGTCGGCGGCAGTGCCGGGCGACGGCGCGGGAAGTTCACCCGATCGGTGGGCGCTCCGGAAAGACAATTTCAGGGAATACGGAAAGTCCGGAATTTATGCGCAGCAGCGTCACCCGCGGTGGATGGATCTTGCTCGTCCTCGCTACAGTCCTTCTCTCTTCCGGATGCCAGTCGGCGTCCGCCTCGGTGCACTACCCCGGCGCGATCGACGCCTGCCGGCTGCCCGGCCCGAACGCGCAGGCGCAGCTCGCGCAGGGGACGGTCGAGATCCCGCCCGACTCGATCAAGACCGCCGACGCCAAGGTCGTGCCGGAGGACCAGCCGGGCGACGGCAACGAGGTCACCGGCTGCAAGCGCCTGTTCGCCCGCGACCTCGGCGGCGGGAAGCCCGACCTGCAGGACTACCGGCTCCTCACGATCGCCGTCGTGCGGTTCACCGATTCCGACGCCGGCCAGGCCGCCACCAAGGCCAGCCAGCTGATGACCGACGCGCTCGGCGACCACTCGGGCGTCCGGCTCGCCACCGGGGTCGGGGACGAGGCCGGGTTCGCCGAGCAGTGGGCCGCCGTGCGCACCGGCAACGTCGTGCTGGGCCTGGTCATCGCCGACGGCGGCACCGAGGCCGCGCTGATCCCGCCCGCGACCCTCGACAACGTGCAGGCCGTGGTCACGGACATGGCGAGCACGCTGCAGCGGAACTTTCAGGGCTGAGGCTCTTCCCGGCCTGGCTCTTCCCGGACTGGTTCGAGCCGGACCACGATGGCCTTCGACACCGGCGTGTTCGACTTGTCCGCGACCGAGTCCAGTGCCACCAGCGCGTTCGCCTCCGGGAAGTACGCCGCCGCGCAGCCGCGCGCCGTCGGGTACGCGACGACCCGGAAGGCCGGCGCGCGACGTTCCGGGTCGTCGCGCCACTCGGACACGAGGTCGACCACGGCGCCGTCGGCCAGGCCCAGCTCGGCCAGGTCGTCCGGGTTGACGAGCACCACGCGCCGGGCGTTCTCGATGCCGCGGTAGCGGTCGGACAGCCCGTAGATCGTGGTGTTGTACTGGTCGTGGCTGCGCATGGTCTGCAGCAGCAGCCTGCCCTCGGGCACCTGCGGGTACTCCAGCGGCGACACGGTGAAGTTGCCCTTGCCGTTCGCGGTGCCGGTGAACTCGCGGGAGTCGCGCGGCGCGTGCGGCAGGACGAACCCGTCGGGCTCGCGGACGCGGCGGTTGTAGTCGGCGCAGCCCGGCACGACCCGCGAAATCCGGTCGCGGATCAGGTCGTAGTCGGTCTCGAACGTCCGCCACGGCACGGCGTGCCCGGCGCCGAACAGCGTTTCGGCCAGCCGGCAGACGATGGCGACCTCGGACAGCAGGTGCTCGCTCGCCGGCTTCAGGCGCCCGCGCGAGGTGTGCACCTGCGACATCGAGTCCTCGACCGTGACGAACTGCTCGCCGCTCGCCTGGACGTCGCGCTCGGTGCGGCCGAGCGTGGGCAGGATCAGCGCGGACCGGCCGGGCACGACGTGGGAGCGGTTCAGCTTCGTCGACACGTGCACGGTCAGCGCGCACGAGCTCAGCGCCCTCTCGGTGAGCTCCGAGTCCGGCGTCGCCGACGCGAAGTTGCCGCCGACGGCGAAGAACACCTTGCCGCGGCCGTCGCGCATCGCGCGGATCGCGTCGACGGTGTCCCAGCCGTGCTCGCGCGGGACGTCGACGCCGAACTCGGCGGCGAGGGCGTCGAGGAACGACTGCGGCATCTTCTCCCAGATGCCCATCGTCCGGTCGCCCTGGACGTTCGAGTGCCCGCGCACCGGGCACAGGCCGGCGCCGGGCTTGCCGATCATCCCGCGCATCAGCGCGAGGTTCGCGATCTCGGAGATCGTCGGCACCGCGTGCTTGTGCTGCGTGAGCCCCATCGCCCAGCAGTAGATGGTGCGCTCGGACGAAGCGATCATCCGCGCGACGCGTTCGATCTGCTCGCGCGGGAGGCCGGTCGCGCGCTCGACCTCCGGCCAGTCGATCTCGCGCAGGTGCTTCGCGTAGTCGTCGAAGCCCTCGGTCGCCTGCTCGACGAACGCGCGGTCCACGATCGCGCCGGGTGCCTCGGCGTCCCAGGCCAGCAGCAGGTGCCCGACGGCCTGGAACAGCGCCAGGTCGCCGCCGAGGCGGATCTGGGCGAACTCGTCGGCCAGCGGCGTGCCCTTGCCGACGACGCCGCGGACGTTCTGCGGGTTCTTGAACCGCATCAGCCCGGCCTCGGGCAGCGGGTTGACCGCGATGATCTTCGCGCCGTTGCCCTTGGCTTCCTCGAGCGCCGAGAGCATCCGCGGGTGGTTGGTGCCCGGGTTCTGCCCGACGACGACGATCAGGTCGGCCTGGTGGATGTCCGCGAGGCTGACCGAGCCCTTGCCGACGCCGGTGGTGGCCGCCAGCGCCGCGCCCGAGGACTCGTGGCACATGTTGGAGCAGTCCGGCAGGTTGTTGGTGCCGAAGGAGCGCACCAGCAGCTGGTAGAGGAACGCGGCTTCGTTGCTGGTGCGGCCCGAGGTGTAGAAGATCGCCTCGTTCGGGTCGGTCAGCGCCTTGAGCTCGCCCGCGACCAGCTCGAAGGCGGCGGCCCAGGAGATCGGCTCGTAGTGCGTCGCGCCGTCGCGCAGCACGAACGGCTCGGTGATCCGGCCCTGCTGGCCCAGCCAGTAGCCGGTCTTCCCCCGCAGCTCGGAAACCGGGTGGGCGGCGAAGAACTCCCGGCCGACCCGCCGTTTCGTGGCTTCCTCGGCGACGGCCTTGGCGCCGTTTTCGCAGAACTCGGCCAGTTTGCGGTGCTCGCCGTCGATCTCCCGTGGCTCCGGCCACGCGCAGCCGGGGCAGTCGAAGCCCTCGCGCTGGTTCAGCAGCCGCAGCGCCTTGATCGTCCGGCCGGTGCCCATCTGCTCGACGCTGCGCGCGAGCGACACGGCCACGCCGGGTATCCCGGCCGCCCAGCCCTTCGGCTTGCCCACCTCGAGGCGGGTCTCGTCCACGTCCTGGGCCGGCGCTTCACGGGTCATGCCTTCATCGTCCGCCTTGCTGGTCGCTCGCGTTAACAGGGGTCAGGCTTCGGCGGTGCGCAGTCCGCGGTCGGCGACGGTGACCACGAGCAGGAGACCGGTGATGGCGATCAGGGCCAGGGCGAGCCGGTGCAGGCCCGCGGAGCCTGCGTGCGGCCCGTAGCAGAGCGCGATGAGCGTGGAGGCCACGATCGCGCCGAGGTACTGGGCGGTGCGGAACAGGCCGCTCGCGGTGCCCATCTGCCCGGCCGGGGCTTCGCGGTAGAGCGTCGTCTGGTTGGCGACGCTGGTCAGGCCCTGGGCCAGGCCGAACAACCCGGCCAGCGCGAGCAGTGCGCCGACCCCGGTGCCGTCGTGGACGAACAGGAGCAACGCGGAGCCGCCGACCAGCGCTACGGCGACGGTGACCAGCCGCGCCTTGATCCCGGACGCGCGCCCGGAGAAGGCCGCGGCGCAGACGGCGGTGCCCGACATCGGCAGGAGCATCAGCCCGGCGGCTTCTTCGCTCAGACCGCGCGCGGTCTCGAGCCACTGCACGTACCCGAACATGATCGCGTAGATGGCCATGAAGCTCAGCGACTGCCGCAGGTAGGTGCGCAGGATCGCGCGGTTGGCCGCGAGCATCCGGAGGTCGAGGAACGGGGCCCCGCGTCGCAGCTCCACCAGCGTGAAGGCGGTCCCGGCCGCGGCGACCACGGCGAGCAGCCAGAGGTCCGCGCCGGGGTTCATCAGGAAGAACAGGAGCGCGAGCAGGGTGGCGGAGAACAACGCGATGCCGAGCACGTCGATCCGGGTGGCGGTGCGCTCGCCGCGGTCGTCCTTCGGCACCCACAGCAGCGCCAGCACCAGCGACAGGCCGGCGAGCGGGATGTTCACGGCGAAGATCGCGGGCCAGCCGAAGAGGCCGATGAGTACCCCGCCGAGCGTCGGGCCGATCACCATCACCGTCTGCGCGGACATCGACAGCACCGACAACACACGCGCGGGCACACCCTGGCCGGTCGCCTCGGCGTGGTGACGCAGCACGGCCATCGCCGCCGGGAACCCGGCGCACGTGCCCAGGCCGAGCACGACCCGGACGCCGGTCAGCCAGCCGACCGAGATCGGGATCATGCCCGCGATCCCGGCGACGATCACCAGCGTCGCGCCGCCGAGCAGGACGCGGCGGGCGCCGTAGCGGTCGACCAGCAGGCCGACCACCGGCTGCCCGACCGCGGTGGCCAGGTACAGCGCCGAAATGAGCCAGGCGGTCTGGCCGGGACCGGCCCCGAAGCTGCGTCCGATCGGCACGAGCGCGACGGCGATGAGCGTGGAGTTGATCGGGTTGAGCACCGCGCCGGCCACCAGCGGGGTGACCAGGCGGGCGCCGAACTTGGCGGGAGCGGTGACGGTGGTCGTGAGAACTCCTCGTTTTTTACCGGCCGACTGGTTATCAGTGCTGAGCCACGCGCTGCAGCAGCGGCAACGCGCGGGTGACGGCGTCGAGTTCGGCGGGGGACAGTTCGTCCACCAGCGCCTGGGCGAGCCACTCGTCGCGGTGCCGCTGGATCCCGCGCACGGTGTCGGTGCCGTCGGCGGAGAGGCTGATCACCACGCGGCGCCGGTCGGCGGGGTCGGGCGTGCGGGCGAGGTAGCCCAGCTCGTCGAGGACGCCGAGGGTGGCGGCCATCGACTGCTGCCGGACGTGCTCGGCGGCGGCCAGCTCACCCTGCGTGGCGGGGCCGTCGCGATAGAGCCGGTGCAGCACGGCGGACTGCGATGGCGTGAGGATGCCGGCGTTGTCGACCTGGCGCAGCCGCCGGTGCAGCTGCCCGACGACCGCGCGGATCCAGCCGGCGCTCTCGGCCACGTGCGGAGATACTTCGCCCATGCACACAGTTTAACTGTTCAGTCCAGACTGTGCATCTGGGCCAGGTTCGTGAAGGCCACCTTGAGGAACTTCAAGTTCCTCAAGGTGGCCTTCACGAACAGTCAGTCGTGGCAGCCGTGGACGTCGGGCAGCGGGAGGTTCGGGTCGTACGCGCCCGGAACCTCCTTCTCCTCGCCGGGAAGCCCGGCATCGTCGGGGTTGGCGTATCCCGGAGCGAGATAGCCCTGCTTGAGCGCTTCGCAGCCGATGGATTCGTAGAAGGTGCCGCCGCCGTCGTCGGGCCACAGGCCGCGGCTGTCCGCCGCGAAGCCCTTGCCCTGGCGGATCACGTAGCGCTCGTCCGACCGCACGAAGCTGACGATCTCCCACGGTCCGGTCAGGCTGCCGGGGTGGGGAGAGTCGAACGCGTAGGCGACCACGTACTTCACGTCGACGACCAGTTCGCCCGGCTTCTTGCCGGGGCTCGCGGTCATCGAGCCGAGCGTGCGCGGGCCCTGGTCGAGCAGGTGGTAGCCGTCGGCGAGTTCGGTGACGTACCCGGAGAAGTCCGGCTTCGCCGCCAGGGTCTTCCCGACGGAGGCCTGGACGTCCTTGGCGAAGAGCGCCAGGAAGGCCGCGGTGTCGTGCCGGTCGAGCACGGCCGGGTCGAGCCTGGCGGCCGCGATCACCTGCTTGACCTTGGCGTAGGCGTCGCCGACCTGCGCGGGGGTGAACGACCCGACCGCGGCGGGTGCGGGCGAGGTGACCCCGTCGATGCCCTTCTTCCAGACGTCGGCCGGCGTCCGCGCGTACGCGTGCTTGAGGTCCACGTGCGCGACCCGGGCGACCGACGTCGGGTTGACCGGCGTGGGCGTGGGCGTGACCGGGCCGATGGCGGTTTCCGGCGCCGGGCGCCGCCCGGCCAGCACGATCGCCACCGTGGTCACGGCCAGGATCGCCACGAACACCGCGAAGATCCACCACCGGCGGCGCGGGCCGCGCGCGGCGCGTTTCTGCTGCTTGCGGAACTGCTTGCGGTCCTTCTTCGAACCCAGCCAGGCGTCTTTCTGCGCGTGCTTGCGCCAGTCCGGGTCCATCAGGTCCGGGTGCGAGTCGAGCAGGTTGTCTTCGTCCATGTGTCCCCCCAAGCCGACGTCTGATCATCGACCTCGGGTGACGAGCGTTACGGGCCTAGCCGAAATACGCGAACTCGTTGACGCCGATGCCCTGGATTTGGTGCACGATGATCGCCGCCGCGACCAGGCCGACCACGATGAGCAGGGCCAGCACACCCGGCCAGCGGCTCTGCCCCGGCCGGTTCCGACCACCCGTGCGGCGCTCGCGCTTGCGGCGTTTCCTGAGGTCCTTCTTCGCGCCCAGCCACGCGTCCCGCTGGGCGTGCTGCTGCCAGTCCGGGTTCATCAGGTCCGGGTGCGTTTCCAGGCGCCGGTCGTCCGGATCCTGCGGCTGCTGAGGCTGTGCCATCCCGAGTGCCTTCCCCCTGGGTGACCCGCCGTGACGGGTTCGTAGACTTGTCCATTGTGACCGAGAACGCTCCGCAGCAGACCACCGACCTTCCGGGTGCCTGGGACCCGGCCGCCGAGGAAGCACCGATGTACGACCGCTGGGTAGCGGCCGGGTACTTCACGGCCGACGCCTCGTCGGGGAAGCCGCCGTTCTCGATCGTACTGCCGCCGCCGAACGTCACCGGTTCGCTGCACATGGGCCACGCCCTCAACCACACGTTGATGGACGCGATGAGCCGCCGCCGGCGCATGCAGGGCTACGAGGTGCTCTGGCTGCCGGGCATGGACCACGCCGGTATCGCGACGCAGAACGTCGTCGAGCGCCAGCTGGCCGGCGAGGGCCTTTCGCGCCACGACCTGGGCCGCGAGAAGTTCGTCGAGCGCGTCTGGGAGTGGAAGGCCGAGTACGGCGGCAAGATCCTCGGCCAGATGAAGCGCCTCGGCGACGGCGTCGACTGGTCGCGCGAGCGGTTCACCATGGACGAGAACCTGTCGAAGGCCGTCCAGACGGTGTTCAAGAACTTCTTCGACGAGGGCCTGATCTACCGCGCCGAGCGGATCATCAACTGGTGCCCGCGCTGCCAGACGGCGCTGTCGGACATCGAGGTCGACCACAACGACGACGACGGCGAGCTCGTGTCGATCCGCTACGGCGACGGCGACAACGCGATCGTGGTCGCCACCACCCGCTCGGAGACGATGCTGGGCGACACCGCGGTCGCCGTCCACCCGGACGACGAGCGGTACGCGCACCTGGTCGGCACCGAGGTCGAGCTGCCGCTGACCGGCCGCCGCATCCCGATCGTGGCCGACAAGCACGTCGACCCCGAGTTCGGCACCGGTGCGGTGAAGGTCACCCCGGCGCACGACCCGAACGACTTCGAGATCGGCCGCCGGCACGACCTGCCGATGCTGACGATCATGAACGAGCGCGCCGAGATCACCGCGCCCGGGCCGTTCGAGGGCCTCGACCGGTTCGAGGCGCGCCCGGCGGTCGTCGCCGCGCTGCGGGAGGCCGGCCGGATCGTCGCCGAGAAGCGCCCGTACGTGCACGCGGTCGGGCACTGCTCGCGGTGCGACACGGTCGTCGAGCCGCGGCTGTCGCTGCAGTGGTGGGTCAAGGTCGAGGAGCTGGCCAAGCTGGCCGGCGACGCGGTCCGCGACGGCCGGACGAAGATCCACCCGCCGGAGCTGGGCAAGCGGTACTTCGACTGGGTCGACAACATGCACGACTGGACGATTTCGCGCCAGCTGTGGTGGGGTCACCGCATCCCGGTCTGGTACGGCCCCGACGGCGAGGTCGTGTGCGTCGGCCCCGACGAGCAGCCTCCGTCGGGCGCGGGCTGGACGCAGGACCCGGACGTCCTGGACACGTGGTTCTCCTCGGGCCTGTGGCCGATGTCGACGCTGGGCTGGCCCTCTTCTTCGGAAGATCTGGCCAAGTTCTACCCGACGAGTGTGCTCTCGACGGGCTACGACATCCTGTTCTTCTGGGTCGTCCGGATGATGATGTTCGGCGTCCACCAGATGCAGGGCTCGCAGCCCTTCGACCACGTCTACCTGCACGGCCTGATCCGCGACGCGCAGGGCAAGAAGATGTCCAAGTCGCGCGGCAACGTGATCGACCCGCTGGAGTGGATGGACGCCTACGGCGCGGACGCGACCCGGTTCACCCTGGCCCGCGGCGCGAACCCGGGCGCGGACATGGCACTGGCCGACGAGTGGGCGGCGGGCTCCCGCAACTTCTGCACGAAGCTGTGGAACGCGACGAAGTTCGCGATGATGAACGGCGCTTCGGTCGATGCTCCGCTGCCTGCTGCCGGGGACCTGACGGAGGCGGACCGCTGGATCCTGGGCCGCCTCGGCGCGCTGGTGTCCGAAGTGGACGGCCTGTTCGAGGACTTCCAGTTCGCGAAGGTGGCGGGCGCGCTCTACCAGTTCACCTGGAACGAGCTGTGCGACTGGTACCTGGAGCTGGCGAAGGTCCAGCTGTACCAAGGGGAACCCTCGCGCGTCTCGGCGACCCGCGCTGTCCTCGGCCACGTGCTGGACACGGTGCTGCGGCTGCTGCACCCGTTCATCCCGTTCATCACGGAGAAGCTCTGGACGGCGTTGACGGGTGGCGAGTCGCTGGTCGTCGCTTCGTGGCCCGCCGCTCCTTCGGGTTATGCCGATGCGGTGGCCGACACCCGGATCGCGGACGTCCAGAAGCTGGTGACGGAGATCCGCCGCTTCCGCGCGGACCAGGGCCTCAAGCCGGGCCAGAAGGTGGCGGCGCGGCTCGCGGGGTACACCGGCGGCCACGAGGAAGCGGTCCGCTCGCTGGTCCGGCTGACGGCGCCGGCTCCGGAATTCGCGGCGAGCGCGTCACTGGAGGTGGCACTGGCGGACGGCGTGGTGACGGTGGAGCTGGACCTCTCCGGCACGGTCGACGTCGAGGCGGAGCGCAAGCGCCTGCAGAAGGACCTGGCGGCGGCCCAGAAGGAGCTGACGCAGACGGAGGCCAAGCTCGGCAACGACGCGTTCATCGCGAAGGCCCCGGAGCACGTGGTCGAGAAGATCAAGGCGCGCAAGGAAACGGCGGTCGCGGACATCGACCGCATCACGGCCCGGCTGGCGGCGCTCCCGGTCTCCTGAGGTTTGTGGACAGAAGCCCGGCACTCTCCTGCGGAGTGCCGGGCTTCGTCGTACCGCTCCGGTAGCGTGGAAAACGGGGGCTGCTCAGCCGGCGTCGATGGCCCGCGCGGCTTCGATCAGCGCCACCAGTTCCGGGGTCAGCCGCCGGTCCGAGGGGGTCGCCAGGGAGGTCGGCATCCGTGGTGACGGGTCCGTCAGCGGCCGGAACACCACCCCCGGAACCGGCAGCAGCTTGGCGTGCGCCCGGTAGAACACCGTCCAGTGTGGACGGCCGAAGCCCAGCGTCCCCAGGGTGTCCTGCGCCGTCGTGAACTCCTTGCCCAGAACCGGTTCGAACCCCGCTTCCCGGCAGCAGGAGAGCACCAGGTCGAACAACGGCCGGTTCCGTTCCGGTGAGCTGATCCGCAGCGGCAACGGCGCCAGGGAAGCGAACGGAACCACGTCCGAAGCGGCCAGTGGGTGGGAATCCGGCAGCGCGACCCAGACCTCGTCCGTCCACAGAGGAGTGAAGTCGAGGCCGGAAGCGGGCCACGAACCGCGCACGATGGTCGCGTCCAAGGAACCGTCGCGGACTCGTTGCAGCCGTTGGGGAGTCGGCGCGTGGACCAGCTCCAGCTGTGCCGAAGGTGCCAGCCGCGCGAAGGCTCCGAGCAAGAGGTCCAAGCGGTCGCCCAGACCCTCGCTCGTGCCCAAACGCACCAATGCCGCCGAGGCCCGGAACTCCGCCACCGAATCCGCCGCCCGGCCGGCCGCCGCCAGGACCGCCCGTGCGTGCGGCAGGAACCGCTGGCCGGCCTCCGTCAGAGACACGCTGCGTGTCGTCCGCCCGAACAGCGGGACATCCAGTTCCCGCTCCAGCCGCCGGACCTGCTGGCTCACCGCGGGCTGGACGATGTGCAGCCGCTCCGCGGCCCGCCCGAAGTGCAGCTCCTCGGCGACCGCCACGAAATACCTGAGCTGACGAAGCTCCACGGCGTCCCCATTCATCAGTGTTCGTGATGAGTGTAGGAGCGGACTGCTCATCGAAAAGCACGCGCCCGGGCGGTTGGCTCGTGCCATGCCCTACTTGGACGTCAACGGAACCCGCCTCCACTACGAAGACGCCGGCACCGGCCCCGCCCTGCTGCTCCTGCACGGCTGGGGGACCAGCGGCCGCGTCTGGTACTCGTGCCTGCCCGATCTCGTGCGCGACCACCGCGTCGTCACCCTCGACTGGCGCGGGTGCGGCCGCTCGGACCACCCGGCCGACGGCAACACCATCGACGGCGTCACGGCCGACCTCGTGAAGACGATCGAGGCGCTGAAGATCAAACCCACGGTCGTCGGGTCGAGCATCGGCGGCGTCTTCGCCACCGAGCTGGCCCTCGCCCGGCCGGACCTCGTCGACCACGTCGTCGTGGTCGACGGCCCGGGCTACTGGCCGAGCACCGGCATGCTCGACCAGATTCATGACCTGCGTAAACAGCTCGCCGACGATCGGGCAGGCACGGTGGCGGGCTGGGCGCCGGGCTGGTTCGCCGCGGGCGCCGCGCGCGAACTCGTCGACTGGACCGTCCGCCAGCTGCTCGACTCCGGCCCTTACATCGACGAGCTGTTCACCGAATGCACCACCTACGACCCGCGGCCCCGGCTCAAGGGCCTCGCCGTCCCGATCACCTACCTGCACGGCGAGCTGGACGCCCAGATCCCGCTCGAGGTACCGCGCGGCTGCGCGGCGGAGACCCCCGGCGCCCGCGTGCACGTGCTCGCCGGCTGCGGGCACGTCCCGCACCAGGAAAACCCGCGCGCGTTCACCGCCGCGCTCCGGACCATCGCCGCCTGAAGGGAACGACCATGCCCAAAGTGACGCTCGGAGACACCGTCGTCCACTACGACCGGACCGGCGACGGCCCGGCGCTGCTCCTGCTGCACGGCACCGCCGCGTCCCGCGAACAGTGGGAACCGCTGACCACGCAGGCGAGCGGCTTCACCGTCCTGGCTCCCGACTTCCCCGGCTCCGGCCTGACCACCGACGACGGCGGCCCGATCACCGTCGAAGCCCTCGCCGCCCAGGCCGAAGCCGTGCTGGACCACTCCGGGGCCGGCCCCGCCCACGTCGTCGGGCACTCGCTCGGCGCGGTGGTCGCGGCCCAGCTGGCCGGCACCCACCCGGACCGGGTGCGCTCGGCAGTGCTGCACGCCGCCTGGCCGGTCACCGACGTCCGGCAGGACGCCGAGTTCCGCTACTGGCTGGACCTGCTCGAAACCGGCACCTTCGCCCGCATGCTCCCGCTGATGGCCTTCGGCCCGCGCTACTGGGAGCAGACCACGGCGGAGGGCAACGAGCAGCTGGTCAAGACGCTGGAAACGGTGATCCAGCCCGGCGCGGACCGGCAGATCGAGGCCGACCGCGCCGTCGACCTGCGGCCGGTGCTCGGGCGGATCACCGCGCCGGTGCTGGTGCTCGGCAGCGCGCACGACCGGCTCGTCACGGCGGACCAGCAGCGTGAGCTGGTCGCCGCGATCCCGGACGCGCGCGCCGCCGAAATCGACGCGGGGCACGGTGCTCCGGCCGAGCTGCCGGACGAGTTCGCCCGGCTCGTGCTGGACTTCGTCAGCGCAATGCCTTGAGCACCACCGCCGCCACGCCGGCCATTCCCGCCTTCACCGGGTGGTACGCGGCCGCCGCGAACACGTCCTGGTCCTTGCCGTTGATCCACGCCGAGCCGCCGCGGGCGCACGCGTCGTGGCCGCGGGAGGGGCCGTACGTGTCCACGAACTCAGCGTCGCCGTTCGCCGCGGCATCTTCGAGGGCCTGGTTCAGGTCGCGCTCGACCTGGTTCAGCCAGGCGTAGTCGCCGTCGGCGAACGGCAGGACGTCCGGGCAGTAGCCGTTCTCCGGTGCGATTCGCGGGTAGCCGACGACGAGCACCCGCGCGCCCGGTGAGCGCTGGCGGATGGCGCCCAGCGCCGCGTCGATCCGCGGCCGGATGGTGCCGATGACCGTCTTCACCGTGTCGACGCCGTTGGTCGCGAAGTGCTCTTCGCAGGGGTTGCCCGTGGGGTCGCTCGGCCGCAGCCCCGGGCACGTCGTGACCAGCCGGTCGAAGAGGTCGAAGTCGTTGCCGCCGATGCCGACGGTGACCAGGTCGGTGTCGAGGCGCAGGGCGTCCAGCTGCGGGGCGTTCGTGCCGTTCAAGGGCACCTGCTGGGGGCGGGCCAGGTCGGTCGTGTCGGCGCCGGCGCAGCTGACGTCGGTGAACGCGCCGACGTGCAGCGCCGCCGCCACGACCGACGGGTAGTTCGCCGTCGAGCGCCCGCAGCCGAGCGGGTCGAGCCGCTGGGCCGGGATGAACGGCCCGGAGGTGTACGAGTCGCCGAGGGCGACGTAGTGGTGGAACCCCGCCGTCGCCGACGCGGTGGCCGCGGTGGTCAGGAGGATGGCTGCCGAGGAGACGGCGACGAGCAGCCGGGTGATGCGCATGAAGACCCCGTTCTGTTCCGGTTACGCTGCCTCCACATCTAGCGAGCGCCGGACAGTGGCGGGACGGACTTCACCCGCCAGTCGGGTCACCGTCACCTTGCTCACGGTAAGTGATCAACGTCCGCCAGAACAGCAACGGCCGGACCGTGCTCCCGGGCAGCAGCCGGGCCGCCTCACGGCGCACCTCGGCCAGCGTCGGGAAGTCGTCGGCGACCGGCGCCTTCGGACCCGGTTCGGGACCGCCGTTCAGCCGCTCGCCCGCGTAGACGACCAGCCGCGCGAGCGCGTTGACCGGGACCGCCGCGACGGCCCGCGCCCAGTCCGCGGGCGTGCTGGGTCTCGCCAGGCCGAGCACCACGAGCACGCCGCCCGGCACCAGCGCGCGGCGCAGCTTGGTGACCGTCTCGAACGGCATGTGGTGCAGGGACGCCAGGCACGAGACGTAGTCGTAGTGCCGCTCGGGCAGGGCGTCGGTGGTGACGTCGGCCCGCCGGTAGACGATCTCGCCGGGGCCCGGCGACCCCAGCCCCGCCGCCGCCTCGACCATCGCCGCCGAGACGTCGACCGCCTCCACCGCCATGCCGGTCGCGGCCAGCCGCCGGGCGAACCGGCCGGTGCCGCACCCGACGTCCAGCGCGATCCCCGGTCCCGGCGGCAGCAGATCCAGCAGGAGCGGGTGGTAGTGGTCGTTGTGGTTGAACGGCATGCGTCGAGAGTGCCACCGGTGGCGCACGTAGACTCGTCTGGTCAGGTGAATCCCGGTCCGGAGGAGAGTCAGTGCCGCAGGATGAGACAGGTCGCAGGCCGGACCTGTCGGATCTGGACAGCTTCGCGGGCGTCGACGAGCTGGAGTCGTCGGGCTACGAGGAGTCCGACGACCACGACCCGGAACTGGACGCCCGCGACACCGCGTTCGAGGCGGGCGGCGGCGCGCGCGGCGGGATCGGCGGCGTCGGCCAGCTGGGCGACAACCTCGCCACCGGCCCGGTGCCCGACCTGGCCGTGCCCGAGGAGACCGAGCTGCACGAGCTCGACGACCAGGGCGCACCCGAGGTCTACGGCAGCCCGGACGGCCCCGAGGCGCGGCGCGAGCTGATGGCCGTCGAGGCCGAGCTGAACCAGCGCTGGCCGGAGACGAAGATCGAGCCGTCGCTCACCCGCATCTCCGCGCTGACGCAGCTGCTGGGCGAGCCGAACCGCGGCTACCCGGTGCTGCACGTCGCCGGCACGAACGGCAAGGGCTCGACGGCCCGGATGATCGACGCGCTGCTGACCCGGATGGGCCTGCGCGTCGGCCGCTACACCAGCCCGCACCTGCAGCTGGTCACCGAGCGGATCGCACTCGACGGACGGCCGATCTCCGCCGCGCGCTACGCCGAACTGTGGCAGGACATCGCGCCGTACGTGTCCATGGTGGACGGTGCGGCCGCGGACGGCGTCGCGATGAGCAAGTTCGAAATCCTCACCGGCATGGCGTTCGCCGCGTTCGCCGACGCGCCGGTGGAAGCCGCCGTGCTCGAAGCGGGACTCGGCGGCGCCTGGGACGCCACGAACGTCGCGGACGCCGACGTCGCCGTCATCACCCCGATCGGCCTCGATCACGTCGAGTACCTCGGCCCGGACATCCTCGGCGCGGCGCGCGAAAAGGCGGGCATCATCAAGCCCGGCTCGGTCGCGGTCATCGGCGAGCAGGACCCCGAGGTGCTGAAGGTGCTGCTGGAGCGCACCGTCGAGGTCGACGCCGCGGTCGCGCGCGCCGGCAGCGAGTTCGGTGTGCTCGAGAAGGAGATCGCCGTCGGCGGGCAGCTGCTGAAGCTGCAGGGCCTCGGCGGCGTGTACGACGAGATCTTCCTGCCGCTGCACGGCGCCCACCAGGCCGCGAACGCCGCGCTCGCGCTGGCCGCGGTCGAGGCGTTCTTCGGCGCGGGCAAGGACAGGCAGCTGGTCGTCGAGGCCGTGCGCGAGGCGTTCGCCGAAGTCGAGACGCCAGGACGGCTGGAGCGCGTCCGCTCGGCGCCCACCGTGCTGCTCGACGCGGCGCACAACCCGCACGGCGCCCGCGCGCTCGCGACGACCGTGGCCGAGGAGTTCGCCTTCCGCCGCCTGGTCGCGGTGGTCGGCGTGATGGCCGAGAAGGACGCCCACGGCATCCTCGAGGCGCTGGAGCCGGTCGTCTCCGACATCGTCGTGACGCGGAACTCCTCGCCCCGCTCGATGCCGCTGGAAGAGCTGAACCAGCTGGCGATCTCGGTGTTCGGCGAGGACCGCGTGGTCGCCGAGACGGACCTGGAGACGGCGATCGAGACCGCGATCGCGCTGGTGGAGACCAGCGACGACCCCGAAGAACCCCTGGCGGGCGGTGGCGTGCTGGTCACCGGGTCGGTGGTCACCGTGGGCGAGGCGCGCACGCTGTTCGGGAAGGAGCCGGCGTGACCGCTCAGGACGCACCCAAGCCGAAGGACCCGATGAAGGGCTTCCGCGGCGTGATGTCGGGGACGCTGATCATGGAGGCGATCACGGTCGCCCTGGCGCTCCCGGTGGTCGACAAACTTGGCGGCGGGATCTCCACGGGCACCGGCTGGACGGTCATCGCCGTGGCCGTCGTGCTGCTGCTGACCTGCGGGTTCGTCAAGCGGACGTGGGCGGTGCCGCTCATCCTCGCGCTCCAGGCGGTGCTGATCGCGCTGGTGTTCTGGCTGCCTGCGATCGCCGTGCTCGGCGCGATCTTCCTGGCGGTCTGGCTGTGGCTGCTCTGGCTGCGCCGCGACGTCGCCCGCCGCATGGCGGCCGGAACGCTGGCGAGCCAGCAACCCCAGCCGTGACTCACGGGTGCGGCGCCGCTTGGCAGGCCCGCACCTCGGTGGTGAGCGCGTCGAGCGCGTGAAGGCGCTGGAGACGGGGTGTCGAAGCCGTACACCAGGGGCCAGGCGGAACAGGACTGCCGCGTCGAGCCGGTGCACCGCGGGCCTTCAGATACCGCCGTCGCCGACGTGAGCCGAGCCTGGACGCCGCCTCACCGAAACCTTCGAAGAGCTGCGCGCCCTCTCGGCGGAGGCGGGCACCGGGTCCTGATGCCCGCCTCCGTGCGGGAAACGTCAGTGCAGCACGACGGTCCGCAGCGCGGGTGAGCGCAGGATGTCGGCCTCGCAGAAGCGTTCCTTCACCCACTCACCGCCGCTGTAGAGCTTCGTCTGGTCGCTGAAGTACGGCGACTTCGGGTTGGCCGACTGCGAATACGTCAGCAACGTCGACGAGTCCGGGCACGCGCGCCCGCTGAACCCGACCACCTGGAGGTAGCTGGAGCCGTGCGCGACCTCGGTGTTCCCGTGCGCCGGGTCCCACTGCGGCGTCATCACGTTCAGCACGCCGAGGAAGCCCTGGGCACCGTGGATGGGGATGCGCTCGCCGTTGCGGGTGACGGACTGGCCGTCGCGCAGCGGTGCGTCGGGCGAGAGTCCCGCCGCGCGCAGCTCCGCCAAAGCGTCGCCGAACGCCTTCTGGAGGCCCGCGTCGCCGACGTTGAGCGTGTTCGGCGTGGTGAGCGGCGCCTTCGGGTCGAACGGCACGGTGAACCGGGAAACCCCGCCGAGCCGGATGGCGAACCGTTGGAACAGCAGCGAACCGCGGCTGTCGAGGGAATACGTGTGGTCCCAGTTCGCCAGCGCGGCGCACCCCGGACCGACTGGCACCGGGCCGGCCGACGACGGTGCCAGCCCGTCCGGGAACGACGCGCACAGCTTCGCCAGATCCGCCGCCGCCAGGTCGGCGAACAGGCTGTGGTCGGCGAAGAGCATCTGCTTCATCGAGTCCGTGGTGAACCCGCCCCGCTCGGCGGTGAGCAGCGCTTCCCGGGTCCGCGGATTGCGCTCGGTGGCCTGGTCGCCGACGATGTGCGGATACCCCGTGATCGGCGCCTTCGCGTTCGCCAGCCAGGCGCTGTCGTTCGTGTTCAGCTCGTAGTCACGGCGCTGCTGCTGCGGCAGCCTCGACGGCGCGAAGATCCCCGGCTCGACCGCGCCCGGGTCGGAACCCCATTGGCAGGACGACTTCGCACCGTCCAAAATGGCCAGTGCGTCGCCGGGGAACGTCTGCTGGCCCAAGGGAGTGCTGCACCTCGCCGCCAGCTCGTCGGTGACGTGCGGGACGACCTGGATGTCGGCGTAGAGCGCGTTGCCCGCCCGGTCGGTCGCGATGGTGTTGACCCACGGCACGCCCTGCGTACGGCTGAGCGTGCCGACGATGTCGGCCGTGCTGCGGGCCTGGTCGAGCTCGATCCACGTGTTCAGCCCGCGCAGGTTGGTCGCGTTGGCGTCGCGCAGCGCGTACGCCGACTTCGCCGTCCACGGCACCGGGAAGCCGCCGACGTCGTTCAGCACCGGCCCGTACCGCGTCGCCCAGAAGGTCTGGCGGACCGGCTTCAGCGAGCCGTCGGCTTGGCGTACCTGGACCGTCACGTCGCGGGAGGTCATCTTCTCGGCCTTGCCGTCGACGAGGTACGTCGTCGGGTCGCCGGGCGTCAGCGGGACCTCGAACAGGCCGAACGTGACCGGTGTGGACACCGTGTGCGTCCAGGCCGCGTCCGCGGTGTGCCCGATCATCACGAACGGCATGCCGAGCAGGCTCGCCCCGGCCACGTCGACCCGGCCGGGAATGGTCAGCTGGCTCTGCCAGAACCGCCGTCCGTCGTGCCACGGGTAGTGCGGGTTGCCGAGCAGCACACTGCCCTTGCCCGCCGCGGTCCCGTCGCTGCCGATGGCGATGCCGTTGCTGCCGAGGCCGCCTTTGCCGAGCCCGTCGCGCAGGCTCGCGGACAGCTGAGCGGCCGTCCCCGGGCTCGCGGCCGCCGTGCCGGACGGGGGCGTCGCGAACAGTCCTTCGGTGACGAAGCCCAGGCCACCGGTGACGGCGATGGAGTAGAAGTGCCGGTAGAAGTCCTGTTCGGTGATCGGCCGGACCCAGTCCGCGCCGCGGCAGGCCGGATCGGTGATCCCGGACCGGCCGGTGCGGGCCAGGAAGGCGTTGAACCCCTTCACGTAGCCCGAAACGATCTGCCGGACCTCGGGCCGCGGCCCCTGCGGCGCCGGTTGCGCGACCAGCCGGTCGGCCACGCCGGAGTCGTTGATCTGCTGGAAGAACAGGTCGCTGTGCAGGTTGTTCTTCGCCTCGGACAACGACGGGTAGCCCTCGCCGTCCGGGCCGAAGTACCGCGACCGCTGCGCGCTCACCGTGACGTAGATCTTCGCGAGTTCGCAGACGTTGTCGGTCGCCGCCGCGTAGCCGTACCCGTAGCCGAGGCCGCCGAAGTCCTTGGCGACGATGTGCGGGATGCCGTGTTCGGTGTAGCGGACAACGGCTTTCGCGCCGTCTTCGCCCGCCGAAGCCACCCCGGTGCCGAGCGTGGTCAACGACAGCACCGCCGCGGCAACGGCCAAGCCTTTCCTGAAGTGCGTCATTCGTACCCCCTTGTCGTGATCGCCACGCTACCGACGGCGATAACTCCCGGGTATGGGGGAAAACCCCAGTATTCGTTCACCCGCGCGCAAACCGGCGTTGGCCGCGGCGGGATAGAAACCGCGCATGACCGAACCGACCCATTCCCGCCGTTCCCTGCTCAAGGCCGGCCTCACCGGCGCGTCCGCTGTCGCCGCGGGCCTCGTCCTGCCGTCCACGGCCTTCGCCGCGGCCCCGCTCGTGCGCGGCGGCCGGCCCGTGCTCACCCACGGCGTCCAGTCCGGGGACGTCACGCCCGGCTCGGCGATCGTCTGGTCCCGGGCGGACCGGCCGTCGCGGCTGGTCGTCGAGATCGCGCGGGACCCGTCGTTCCGGCACGCCCGCCGGGTGCCCGGCCCGCTGGTGGGCCCGGACAGCGGCGGCACCGGCAGCGTGCGCGTCGCCGCCCTGCAGCCCGGCACCGAATACCACTACCGCGTCACCGCCGAAGCACTCGACGGCCGCACCACGAGCGAACCGCTGACCGGCCGGTTCGCCACCGCGCCGGTCGGCCGCCGCGACACCCGGATCCTGTGGTCGGGCGACGTCGCCGGCCAGAACTGGGGCATCAACCCCGCACTGGGCGGCATGACGATCTTCTCCGCGATGGCCGCCCGCTGCCCGGACCTGTTCCTGCACAGCGGGGACACCGTGTACTCCGACGGCCCCCTGACCGAAAGCGTCACCCTGCCCGGCGGCCGGACCTGGCACAACGTCGTCACGCCGGAGAAGTCGAAGGTCGCCGAGACCCTCGACGAGTTCCGCGGCCAGCACGCCTACAACCGGCTCGACGGGAACTTCAAGCGCTTCGCCGCGCAGGTCCCCGTCTACGCCCAATGGGATGACCACGAAGTCCTGAACAACTGGTACCCGGGCAAGATCCTCGACAACCCGGCCTACACCGAAAAGCGCGTCGATGTCCTCGCGCCGCGGGCGTACCAGGCGTTCCACGAGTGGCACCCGATCGACTCCCGCCAGGCCGTCGACGGCCGCGTCTACCGCAGCTTCCGCTACGGCTCGCGGGCCGAGATCTTCGTGCTGGACATGCGGACCTACCGCAACGCCAACACCGCGGACCAGACCAAGCCGGGGTACATCCTCGGCGACGCGCAGGCCCGCTGGCTGGCCGACGCGCTCGGCCGCAGCACCGCGACGTGGAAGATCGTCCAGGCCGACATGCCGCTGGGCCTGGTCGTCCCGGACGGCACCGCGATCGAAGCGGTGGCGAACAACCTGCCGGGCGCACCAGGTGGCCGCGAGACCGAGCTGGCCTGGGTGCTGCGGGAGATCCAGCGGCGCCGGGTGCGCAACGTCGTCTGGCTGACCGCGGACGTCCACTACACGGCGGCGCACCACTACTCACCCGACCGGGCGGCTTTCCAGGACTTCGACCCGTTCTGGGAGTTCGTGTCCGGGCCGCTGAACGCCGGCGCGTTCGGTCCCAACCAGCTCGACCCGACGTTCGGCCCCGAAGCGGTGTTCGTGCACGCCCCGCCGGCGGCGAACACGTCCCCGATCGACGGCTTCCAGCACTTCGGCGAGCTGAACATCGACGGCGCGACCGGCGACCTGACGGTGGACCTGCGCGACGCCACCGGTGCGTCGCTGTGGTCGAAGAAGCTGCACCCGCAGGGCCGCTGAGCAGGGTCGGCTACGCTCACGCGCACCGACACAACGACACAAACCGCACCAAGGAGAAACACCGTCGTGACTGAACGCACGCTGATCCTCGTCAAGCCCGATGGCGTCGCGCGCGGCCTCGTCGGCGAGGTCCTCTCGCGGATCGAGCGCAAGGGCCTGAAGCTCGCCGCCCTCGAGCTGCGGACCGTTCCGCAGGCACTGGCCGAGGAGCACTACGCCGAGCACAAGGAGCGTTCGTTCTTCGGCGACCTGCTGGAGTTCATCACTTCGGGCCCGCTCGTCGCCATCGCCGTGGAGGGGCCGCGCGCGATCGCCGCGTTCCGCCAGCTCGCCGGCGGTACCGACCCGGTCGAGAAGGCCACCCCGGGCACCATCCGCGGCGACTTCGCGCTGGAGACCCAGTACAACCTGGTGCACGGTTCGGACTCACCGGAGTCGGCCGAGCGCGAGCTGAAGCTCTGGTTCCCCGACCTGTGACCGGCGCCGGGGCCACGTTCGCGTGGCCCCGGTTCCTCCTTCCGGAGCACCCATGACGACGATGCCGTTCCCGGCCCGCGACTACCTTCCCGTGCTGCGGGAGCTGACGGGTGCGTTCGCCGGGCAGCTGCGCGCGGCCGACCCGGCCGCGGCGGTGCCCGACTGCGCCGGCTGGACCGTCACCGATCTCGGGACGCACCTCGGCAACGTGCACCGCTGGGCCGCCACGGTCGTCCGGACCGGGGACGCGCAGCCACAGAACTTCGGCGCCGACGTCGGCGCCGACCTGGCGTCGTGGTACGCCGAAAGCGCGCGGCTGCTGCTCGACGCGCTCGACGCCGCGGACCCGGAAGACCCGTGCTGGCACTTCGGCGGCACTCCGAAGACGAAGTCCTTCTGGTTCCGCCGCCAGGTCCACGAAACCGCCGTCCACCTCGCCGACTCGGGCAGCGACCACGTGCTCGACCCGGCCGTGGCCGCGGACGGCGTCGACGAGGTGCTCGGTGTCCTCATGCCGCGGGTGGCCCGGTGGCACCCCGTACCCGAGCTCCCGCATCCGGTTTCCTTGCGGGCCACCGACACCGGCGACGTCTGGACCGTCCACCCCGGCGAGCCGCCCGCGCTCGGTCCGGCCGCGGACGGCGCCGCGACGGTCGAGGCGCCCGCCCGGGCACTGCTGCTGCGGCTGTGGAAGCGCACCGGGCCTTCCCCCCACACCGCCGGCGCCGCCGCCGCCGCGTTCCTCGCCACGCCCCTGACGCCCTGATGGTGTTCTAGACCATTCAGGCGGCGTTCACCGGGAAGCCTTCCCCCGGCCGTGCCACTGCGCTGTGCTGGTCGGGCTCACTCTCACTCGATACTGGGGTACCTGGTGAAGAAGTCACGCATCGCGCTGCCGTTCGTCGCCTTGTTCGCGACGGCGTTCGTCGCCCCCGCCCACGCCGACCCCCTGGCCGCGCCGCTCGGCACGCCACCGGTCGAGGCCGCGCCCCCCGCGTCGTCGGCCCACGAAGGCCCGGCCGCCTTCGCGGCCGCCGACTCCGACGACGGGCTCGTCACCGGCACTGCGACCACCGAAGTCGCGCCTGGGCTGAACCTCACCCAGTTCGACCGGTTCGACCCGGCCGGCTGGATCCGCGGCGACACCCTCGCCGTCGACCTGGGCAGCAAGGTGCTCAAGCCGGCGTATCTGAGCCCCGGCACGGTCTCCGCGCGCACGCCGCTCTCCCAGCAGATCGCCCGGGCGGGCGCGGTGGCCGGCGTCAACGGCGACTTCTTCGACATCAGCGCCACCGGCGCGCCGATCGGCGTCGGCATCGACCGCGGGCAGCTGCAGACCGCCCCCGCGGCCGGCCACAACCTCACCGCGTCGATCACCGACGCGGGCAAGGCCCGGCTGGCTTCGGTGTTCCTCGAAGCGAGCGTGACGCTGCCCGGCGGCACCGTGCAGGCGACCAACTTCAACAGTCCCGTCCTCGATGCGGACGCGATCGGCGTCTACACGCCGTTGTGGGGCGCCTCGGCTCGGCGGTCTTCGGTGGCCGGCGCGTCCCGCGTGCTCGAAGCGGAGCTGCGCGACGGCGTCGTCACGCAGGTCCGCACCGCGCCCGCGGACGGCCCGATCGCGGCGGGGACGACGGTGCTGCTGGCCCGCGAAGCCGGGGCGGACGCACTGGCCGCGCTCAAGCCGGGCGACCCGGTCGGCGTCACCTACGCGCCGCGCACGGACGCCGGGAAGATCGCGGTCGCGGTGGGCGGCAACGAAGTCCTGCTCCGCGACGGCGTCGTGCAGCCGGTCGACGACGTGGCCATGCACCCGCGCACGGCGGTCGGCTTCTCCGCCGACGGGACGAAACTGTGGCTGGCCACTGTGGACGGACGTCAGTCCGACAGCCGCGGGATGACCGAGCTGGAGCTGGCGCGCCACCTGAAGAGCCTCGGTGCCGACGACGCGATCAACCTCGACGGCGGCGGGTCGTCGACGCTCCTGGCGCGCAACGAGGGCGAAGCCGCGCCGAGCGTCCGGAACTCGCCGTCCGATGGCGGGGAACGCCTGGTGCCCAACGGAATCGGGTTCACGACCGTGCCCGGCAGCGGCAAGCTCACCGGCTTCGCGCCGGCGCCCGCGGTGACGGCGGACGGCGCGGACCGCGTGCTCTCCGGCCTGACCCGGCACCTGGTCGCCGACGGCCACGACGAGACGGGCGCCGCGGTCGCCGCCGACCCGCGCTGGAGCACGTCGGATCTCCGGCGGGCGACCGTGACGCACGGAGTCGTCACGGGCCACGGCGCGGGCGGTGTCGACGTCGTCGCGCGCTCGGGCCGGGCGTCCTGGAAGACGGCGCTTTCGGTGCTGGGCGAGCCGGTCCGGCTCGGCACGAGCACCGAGCAGGTCGCGTTGTCGGCCGCGGGCGCCGGGAGCACGTTCGAGGTCTACGGCTACGACGCCGACGGCTACGGCACCTGGCTCGAGCCCGACGACGTCAAGCTGGACTACGACCACTCGGTCGCGCGGATCGAGCCGTCGGGCGACGGGTTCGCGGTGACCGCGCTGACCTCCTCCGGCGCGACCACGATCACCGCGACGGCCGCGGGCTTGACCACGCACCTGGCCGCGTCCGTCGGCACCGTCGCGCAGGTGGCGTCTCCTTTGGACGGTCCGGCGGGCTGGACGGCGACGGTGTTCCCGGCGGTCGTCGGCGCGGCGCTGTCGGCGGCACCCGGGCGCGACGGCGGTGCCGGTCTGGCGCTGGACTACCGGCTGACCGGCACGACGGCCACGCGCGCCGCGTACGTGACGCCGTCTTCGCCGCTTCCGGTACCGGCCGGGACGCAGAAGATCGGGCTGTGGGTGAACGGCGACGGCAAGGGCGCGTGGCTGCGGGCCGAACTGCGCGACGCCGCGAACGTGGCGTCCATTGTGGACCTTTCGTTGAGCGTCGGCTGGACGGGCTGGCGGTACGTCACCGCCGCCGTGCCCGCGGGCCTGCCCGCCGGCCAGCGGCTGGCGCGGTTCTACGCCGTCGAAAACGTGCCGGACCAGCAGTACGAGGGCCGGCTGGTGTTCGACGACCTGACGTTCGAGGTGGCGCCGGCGACGGCCGTGCCCGCCGACCCGGCCCCGCACGACCCGGCGCTGGTCACGGACGGCTTCTTGGCCGGTGGTCTGCGCGTCGCGGTCGTCAGTGACGCGCAGTTCACCGCGGACGACCCGGCCGGGCCGCTGGTCGCCCAGGCCCGGCGGGCGCTGCGCGAAGCCGTCGCGGCGAAACCGGACCTGGTGCTGATCAACGGCGATTTCGTCGACCGCGGCACGGCACCCGACTTCGCGCTGGCCCGGCAGGTGCTCGCGGACGAGCTGGACGGCAAGGTGCCCTGGTACTACCTGCCGGGCAACCACGAGGCGGAGGCCGGCAACGGCCTCTCGAACTTCCAGGCCGTCTTCGGCGTCACGCATCGGGTCGTCGACGTCCACGGCATCCGGCTGGTGCTGCTGGACTCCTCACGCGGCTCGCTGCGGGCGGGCGGGTTCGACCAGGTCCGGATGCTGCGCTCGGCGCTCGACTCGGCGGCGGCCGATCGGTCCGTGCGCGGGGTCGTCGTCGCCATGCACCACCCGGTGAAGGATCCCGGCCCGACCGGGAACTCCCAGCTCGGCGACCGGAAGGAGGCCGCGTTGCTGACCCGCTGGCTGACCGGGTTCGAGCAGGCGTCCGGCAAGCCGGCCGCCGCCGTCGCCTCGCACGCGGGCGTGTTCTCGCTGTCCCGGGTCGACGGGGTGCCCTACCTGGTCAACGGCAACTCGGGCAAGACTCCCGCGGCCGCCCCGGGCGACGGCGGCTTCGTCGGCTGGACGCTGCTGCGCGTGGACCCGGCCGACCGCGCGCAGCCGGTGCGGTTCGAGACGCGGCCGAACGTCGACGCGCTGTCCCTGACCGGGCCGTCCGAGCTGGCGCCCGGTGCTCGCGCCGACGTCCGCGCGACGGTCCGGCAGGGGATTCGCGACGTGCCGGTGGCGTACCCGGTGAGCGCGGACTGGACGGGCGGCTGGGGCACGCACATCGCCGGCGCCTGGCCACCGGCCCCGTGGGACGTCGCGTCGTTCGACCCGGCGTCGGGAGTGCTGACGGCGCTGAAACCGGGCGTCGCCCGGCTGTCGGTGACGGTCAACGGGGTGACGCGGACGCTGGTCGTGACCGTCGGCGGCTGACGGATACGCCGTCTCCCGGAGTGCCGTGGCGGCTAATCCGTTCGGTTTTTGTCGGTGGTGGGTCCTATGGTGCGAAGCGTGGACGAATCGGAGGAGCGGGAACCGGCACTGGTGCAGGCCAAGGCACTCGTGAAGCGCTTCGGCGAGTTCGAGGCCGTGCGCGGGATCGACGTCGAGGTGCGGCGCGGGGAGTCGTTCGGCTTCCTGGGGCCGAACGGCGCCGGGAAGTCGTCGACCATGCGGATGATCGCGTGCGTGTCGCCGCGGACCGACGGCGACCTCCGCGTGCTCGGCCTCGACCCCGACGTCGCCGGGCCGCGGATCCGCGCCCGGCTCGGCGTGGTGCCGCAGCAGGACAACCTGGACGTCGAGCTGACCGTGCGGGAGAACCTGCAGATCTACGCCCGGTACTTCGGGCTGTCGCGGGCGGCGGCCCGGCGCAAGGCCGCGGAGCTGCTGGAGTTCGCCCAGCTGGGTGACCGGGCCGAGGACAAGGTCGACCCGCTCTCGGGCGGCATGAAACGGCGGCTGACCATCGCGCGCTCGCTGGTCAACGACCCGGAGCTGCTGCTGCTCGACGAGCCGACGACCGGGCTCGACCCGCAGGCCCGGCACCTGCTGTGGGACCGGCTGTTCCGGCTCAAGGCCCAGGGCACGACGCTGATCGTCACGACGCACTACATGGACGAGGCCGAGCAGCTGTGCGACCGGCTGGTGGTGATGGACAACGGCCGGATCGCCGCGGAGGGCTCGCCGGCCGAGCTGATCAGGCGGTACTCCACGCGCGAGGTCGTCGAGCTGCGGTTCGCGTCGGGGGAGCAGGTTTCCGCGGCCCGGCAGGTGGAGGGGCTCGCGGAGCGGGTCGAGGTGCTGCCGGACCGGGTGCTGCTCTACAGCGACGACGGCGAGGACACCCTGGAGCGCGCGCATTCCCGCGGCGTGCGGCCGCTGTCGAGCCTGGTGCGCCGGAGCTCGCTGGAGGACGTCTTCCTCCGGCTCACGGGCCGGACGCTGGTGGAGTGATGAGCACCGTCGAATCCACCGGCCGCGTGGTCGGCAAGTGGCAGGGCGCCTGGCTGCGCGTCGAGGGGCACTGGACCTGGTACCGCAGGCACTGGCTGTCCACCTTGTACTCCACCGGGCTGCAACCGGTGCTCTTCCTCGCCGCGATGGGGCTGGGCTTCGGCTCGCAGGTGCGGCCGGGCGCGGTCACCGGCGGCCTGTCCTACCTGCAGTACATCGCGCCCGCGCTGCTCGCCGCCGGTGCCGCGCAGCAGGCGGTCGGCGAGTCCAGCTACCCGGTGCTGTCCGGGTTCAAGTGGCAGAAGGACTACCTGGCGGTCACGGCCACGCCGGTGTCGCCGGGCCAGGTCTTCGGCGGTCACCTGATCTGGTCGGCGCTGCGGCTGACGCTGGCGGGCGCGATCTACGCGCTGGTCGCGCTCTTCTTCGGCGCCTGGACCGGGCCGGGGGTCCTGCTGGTGATCCTCGCGGGCACGGTCACCGGGCTCGCCTGCACCACGCCGATGGCCGCGCTGGCGGCGCGCACCTTCGACGAGGGCCAGCGGTTCGGGCTGATCTTCCGCTTCGTCGTGATGCCGATGACGTTGTTCTCGGGCACGTTCTTCCCGATCTCCCAGCTGCCGGGCGCGATCCGGTGGCTGGCCTGGCTCTCCCCGCTGTGGCACGGCACGCAGCTGGCCCGCGGCGTCAGCGTCGGCGGGGTCGGCGGCTGGGCGATGCTCGGCCACTTCGCGGTGCTCGCGGCGTTGTTCGCGGCCGGGTGGGCGCTGGCGCACCGGGCCTTCTACCGGAGGCTGGTGGTCTGAATGACGGCCGTCGAGGCCCGTGCCGGGCTGCTGCTGCGGATCCTCCCACCCGGGCTGTACGCGGGCCGGGCGCGCATGCTCGTCGAGCGCTCGGTCATGGTCTACCGCGGCAGCTGGCTGATCTTCCTGTCCGGTGCGGTCGAGCCGTTCCTCTACCTGATGGCGTTCCAGCTCGGGTTCGGCAGGCTGGTCACCGAGGTGGCCGGGCCCGGCGGGCACCCGATGAGCTACGTCGCGTTCGTGGCGCCGGCGCTGCTGGCGACGTCGGCGATGAACGGCGCCGTGTTCGAGTCGACGTACAACCTGTTCTTCAAGCTGCGCTACGCGAAGACGTACGACGCGATGCTGGCGACGCCGATCGGCCCGCTGGACGTGGCGCTCGGCGAGCTCGGCTGGGCGATGACCCGCGGCGGCATCTACGCCGTGGCGTTCCTGGCCATCGCCGCGGCGATGGGGCTGGTCGCCTCGTGGTGGGCGCTGCTGATGGTCCCGGCGGCCCTGCTGATCGGGCTGGCCTTCTCGGCGATCGGCATGGCGCTGGTGACGTTCCTGAAGTCGACCTCCCAGTTCGACTACATCCAGCTGGGCCTGACCCCGATGTTCCTGTTCGCGACGACGTTCTTCCCGCTGTCGGTGTACCCGGAGCCGCTGCAGTGGGTGGTCCGCTGCCTCCCGCTCTACCACGGGATCGAGCTGATGCGCGGCCTGGCGACGGGCCTGCTGTCCGGCGGCATGCTGGTCAACCTGGGCTACCTGATCGTCCTGGGCGCGGTGGGCCTGTGGGCCTCGACGCGCCGGATCGCGAAGCTGCTCCTGACGTGACGCCGGGAGGTCAGCGAGCCGGATCGGGCCGCCCGGCCGGCGCGACGGCGGCCAGCGCGTCCACCATGCCGTGCCCGTAGAAGCCGTTGAACCCCTCGTACCCGGCGCAGTAGGCGTCCTGGGTCCCGTCGCCGGTGAGGTCGTAGTCGGCCGGGCACGGCATCGGCATCGCCTGGGCTTCGAGCGTCCGACGCAGCTGCCGAGGCCGGGCGTCCGGGGCGGCGGACGCCAGCAGCGCGAGCACCCCGGTGACGTGCGGCGCGGCCATCGACGTGCCGCACAGCGGCGCGTACCCGCCGGGCACCGTCGAGAGCACGCACTCGCCGGCTTCCCCGCCCGGCGCCGTGACGTCGATCACGCCGAGCCCGTACGAGCTGTAGCCCGCCTTCACCCGGTCGGCGCCGACGGCGGACACCGCGACGACGTCCCGCAGCCCGGCCGGCAGGGCTTCGCAGCCGGCGCCCGCGCCGGGCGAGCCGGACCGCGCCGACGGCTGCAGGTCGACGGCCTCGTTGGTCGCGGCCGCGACGTTCAACGTGCCCGCCGAAGTGCTGTACTCGACCGCGCGCGCCAGCGCCTCGTGCACCACCCCGCGGTCGTCGCCGCGGATGCACGACAGCGTCCACGGGTTGACGAAGTAGCTGCTGTTCGTCAGCCGCATGTGCCGTGAGGCCGCCCACATCAGCCCGCAGACCGCGGCTTCGGGGTCGGCGTAGCCGCGGTCGTCGATCACCTTCACCGACGCCACGCGAACCCCGGGAGCCACACCCGTCACGCCCCGCCCGTCGTCGGCCGCGGCGATGAGCCCCGCGACGTGCGTGCCGTGGACCGACGTCGTCGGTGCCCAGGCGGATGGCGAACGGTCGGGGGCGCCGGTCAGGCAGCCGGCGGAGTCGCTCGCGTCGAGGGCCTCGGCGAGGTCCGGATGGTCCGGGTCGATCCCGGAGTCGAGGACGCCGACGACGACGTCGCGGCTGCCGTCCGCGGCACCGCGCGCCTGGAAGGCCTTGATCATCCGCATGTCCCACTGCCGCCCGCTCAGGTCCGTGGCCGGCACCTTCGCGGGATCGGTCCGGGGCAGCGCCGCCCGGGCGGGCTGGGGCTTGACCGCATCCGTCGCGCGTTGCGCGGCCAGCCGCCCGGCCTGGGCGCTGAACGCCTGGTCGAGCCCGATCCGGCCGCCGAAGCCCGCGTCGCCGGAGGTGGCGATGGCGACGGCGATCTGCGGGTAGTAGACGGTGGTGGTCCCGCAGGCCCCGGCGATCCGCGCGCGGGCCTCGTCCTCGTCGGTGCCGCGGTCGAAGGTGACGACGTAGCGCAGGGACCGGCCGTGGCCGCAGCCGGGCTCTTCGGCCACCGCCGGACCGGCGGTGACGCACCCGGAAAGCGCCAGGACGGTGCACACGGCCGCCCGCAGGGGCCGCGCCAGCAGGGACACCGGACCTCCCACCGGATGCAGGGACCGCGGGTGCCGGCGCGCGAGATCCCGGTCACCCCGAGCCGCACGGTAGCCACCCCGTGCCCGGCGGACAAGCGCTGCGGCCAAGTTCCCCCGGCCGGTGGGGCCTGCGGCGCGCCCGGCGGCGTGGGCGGAGGTACCGAGTACACCCGGGCAGTCACCCGGTGTGGGATACTCGGAGAGGCCACTGGGCCGCGGGGCGCATGTGACAGGTGCTGCCTGCGGCGTTGTGGCCCGGTGATGTGCATGGACTCCCGCGACGCGCGTCGCCGCCCGTGAACCGGGCGGCTGGACGACGTGGCGGGCGGTCCGGGGGCCGCGAGTGCCTCATGTACGCCGCCGAGCAGACCTTTGACCGGGTTGCGCCCGCCGGAATCGGCGGTGCGTGGCGCCCGGTCGTCGGGCCAGGATTCCCGCCGCTGGTGACCACCACGGCGGAACGAACAGAAAGGGGCCCCTGCGCGGCCGCGTCCCTGCCGGTGAGCACCGGCAGACGCGCCCGGGGGCGGAGGAGACATATGTCGAACGCGGAAACACCCGCCGAGCACGCCGGCGGGAATCCCGCCACACCCACGACCGGCCCGCTGGCCGACCTGCCCGCCCGGATCCGGGTGCACGCGCTGGCCAAGCTGCTCGAATCGCACAGCCGGGACGTCCTCGCGAAGCTGGCCGAGCTGGGCGAAAGCGTCCGGAGCGCGCAGTCGAGCGTGACCAGGGAAGTGGCGCTCAAGGTGGCCGAGGCCTTCACGCCCGGCGACGTCGAAGAAACCCCCGCCGAGGCGCCTCGGCAGCCCGCGCTCCCGCCGGTGCCCGAGGTGTCGGTGTCGTCAGTGTCGTCGGGGGAGGCCGAGAAGCCGCGGCCGCGGCAGAAGACCCGCGCGCACCTGCCGGTGTTCGCCGCGCCTTCGCCGGTGTTCCTGCCGCCGGAGACACCGGCTGCCAAGCCGTCCCGCAAGCCGGTCGACCCGTTCGCGGAGCCGCCGTCCCGCCCGGAGCCCGAAGTGGCCGAGGAAGCGGAGGCGGAGGACACGACGCCGGCCATCGACTCCGACGACGACGAGGACGCCGGCAGCCGCCGCCGCCGTCGCCGGGGCCGTCGCGGCCGTGGCCGGGGCAAGGGCGCCGACGGCGGCGACGAGACCGCCGAGAACGAGGACGACCAGGTCGAGGAGCAGCCGCGCCGCAAGGGCCGCAACGGCGACGAAAAGCCCGAAGCGGACACCGAAGAGGCCGAGGACGCCGCCGCGGAAGCCGAGAGCGACGCCGACGAGGGCGAAGGGGAGGGCGGCACCAGGCGCCGTCGCCGCCGCCGCCGTCGCAAGGGCTCGGACGGCGAGGACGCCGAGGCCACCGGCACCGACGACCCGCCGAACACGGTCACGCACGTCCGCCAGGCCAAGGCCGAGCAGGCCGAGCGTGAGCGCCCGGCGCGCGACGAGGTGCGCAGCGTCCGCGGCTCGACCCGCCTGGAAGCCAAGCGCCAGCGCCGCCGTGACGGCCGCGAGGCGGGCCGCCGCCGCGCCCCGATCCTGTCCGAGGCCGAGTTCCTGGCCCGGCGCGAGTCGGTCGAGCGCACGATGGTCGTCGCGGAGCACGGCGACTCCACCCAGATCGCGGTGCTCGAGGACGGCGTCCTCGTCGAGCACTTCGTCACGCAGTCGGGCTCCGGCTCGATCGTCGGCAACGTCTACCTCGGCCGCGTCCAGAACGTGCTGCCGAGCATGGAAGCCGCGTTCATCGACATCGGCCGCGGCCGCAACGCCGTGCTGTATGCCGGCGAGGTCGACTGGGACGCCGCCGGCCTTGAGGGCAAGGCCCGCAAGATCGAGCAGGCGCTGTCCACCGGCGACTCGGTGCTGGTCCAGGTGACCAAGGACCCGGTCGGGCACAAGGGCGCCCGGCTGACCACGCAGATCTCGCTGCCCGGCCGCTTCCTCGTCTACGTGCCCGCGGGCGGCGCCACCGGCATCTCCCGCAAGCTGCCGGAGAACGAGCGCCGCCGGCTCAAGGACATCCTCAAGCGGATCGTCCCGGAGGACGCGGGTGTGATCATCCGCACAGCCTCCGAGGGGATCGGCGAGGAGGAGCTGGGGCGCGACGTCGACCGGCTGAAGGCCCAGTGGGACGTCATCAAGGACAAGGCCGCCGCCGGTTCCGGCAAAAAGGGCGGCGCGCCGACCATGCTCTACGAAGAGCCGGACCTGCTGGTCAAGGTCGTGCGTGACCTGTTCACCGAGGACTTCACCAAGCTGGAGATCCAGGGCAACCGGTCGTGGGAGACGATCAACGACTACGTCCGGCACGTCGCGCCGGAGCTGACCGACCGGCTCAAGCGCTACGTCGGCACCGCCAACGCGTTCGCCGACCACCGGATCGACGAGCAGATCACCAAGGCCCTCGACCGGAAGGTCTGGCTGCCGAGCGGCGGTTACCTGGTCATCGACCGCACCGAGGCGATGACGGTGATCGACGTCAACACCGGCAAGTTCACCGGATCGGGTGGCAACCTCGAAGAGACGGTGACCCGCAACAACCTGGAGTCGGCGGAGGAGATCGTCCGCCAGCTCCGGCTGCGGGACATCGGCGGCATCATCGTGATCGACTTCATCGACATGGTGCTCGAGTCCAACCGCGAGCTGGTGCTGCGCCGCCTCACCGAGTGCCTCGGCCGCGACCGCACGCGGCACCAGGTCGCCGAGGTCACCTCGCTCGGCCTGGTCCAGATGACCCGCAAGAAGATCGGCACGGGCCTGCTGGAGGCGTTCTCGACGCCGTGCGAGCACTGCAAGGGCCGGGGCGTGCTCGTCTCGACCGAGGTGCAGCGCACGCATGGCGGCAGCTCGTCCTCCCAGGGCGGGAACGGCAACGGCGGGAACAGCGGCGGTAGCGGTGGCGGGGAGAAGAGCTCCCGCCGGTCCCGCGGCCGCGGCAAGGGCGACGAAGCCGCCAAGGTGGAGGCCGAGGCCACCGCCAAGGCCGAGGTGCACGCGGTCCCGCCGCCCGAAAAGCGCGAGTCGATCGCGTCCGCGGTGGCGGCGATGGCGAACGCCTCGAAGGTCGCCAAGGAGCACGACCACGGCGCCCTGAACGGCAACGGGCACGTCCCGGAGCCGGCCAGGGAGGTCGCGGACGTCCCGGTGACCACGGAGGCGGACGAGGCGCCGGTGGCGGCCGAACCGCCCGCGGAACCCGCCCAGGAGGTCGCCGGCACCCCGGTGACCACCGAAGCGGACGAGACGCCGGTGCCGCAGGAAGCAGAGCCCGAGGTCGAGGCGTCGTCGGCGCCCGAGCCGGCGGAGGAGCCCGTCAACGAGTCTTCGGCGCCGGCCCAGCCGGTCGCCGACGAACCCGAGGTCAGCGTGCCCGAACCGGCCGTGCGCTCCACCCGGCGCCGTCCGCGCCGGGCGGCGTCGCGGCCGGCCGGCCCGCCGGTGCACGCCTCGGACCAGCGTCAGTGAACAACTAGGGGGACCCCGGTGGTAACGCACCGGGGGACCCCACGTAACCTGTAGTACGGCCTGCCACCAGAGCAGGTCGCCTGCGTGAGTCCAGGACCGCCTTCTCTTCAGGCGGGCCGGTTGCGCAAGCCCCCCACCCATTGTCGAGTAATGCAGGAGACTTCCGTGTCGGCGTACGCGATCGTCAAGACCGGCGGCAAGCAGTACAAGGTGGCCGTCGGCGACGTCGTCGAGGTCGAGAAGCTCGAAGGCGAGCCGGGCACCGAGCACATCCTCCCCGCCGTTTTGTACGTCGACGGTGGCGATGTCACCACGGACGCCGACGCGCTGGCGAAGGTCTCGGTCACCGGCAAGGTCGTCGAGCAGACCAAGGGCCCGAAGATCCGGATCCACAAGTTCAAGAACAAGACCGGCTACCACAAGCGCCAGGGTCACCGGCAGAAGCTGACCCGCGTCGAGGTCACCGCCATCTCCCTGTAAGGGCTTCTCCGGATCTTCGTTCTTCAGAAAGAGGACTGAGCTATGGCTCACAAGAAGGGTGCGTCCAGCTCCCGCAACGGTCGTGACTCGAACGCGCAGCGCCTCGGCGTCAAGCGCTACGGCGGCCAGGAAGTCAACGCGGGCGAGATCCTGATCCGCCAGCGCGGCACCAAGTTCCACCCCGGCGTGAACGTCGGTCGTGGCGGCGACGACACGCTGTTCGCCCTGGCCGCCGGTGCGGTCCAGTTCGGCGAGAAGCGTGGCCGCAAGACGGTCAACATCGTCGTGCCGGCCGAGGCGTAACGGGCGATCTTGGGGCGACGTGTGTCCGCGGAATACGCGGACCACGTCGCCCGTTCCATGTGTTGACCCGGGGGCCCGAGCCCCCGGACCCCCACGGTGCGGCCGCTGGCAGACCCAGCGTGGTCCGCACCGTTTTTGCATGAAAGAGGCTTGTTATGGCGTCCCGGTTCGTGGACCGCGCGGTCATCCACCTGACCGCCGGTGACGGGGGCAACGGCTGCGCCTCGGTGCACCGCGAGAAGTTCAAGCCCCTCGGCGGCCCGGACGGCGGCAACGGCGGCAACGGCGGCGACGTCCTGCTGGTCGTCGACCCGAACGTGCACACCCTGCTCGACTTCCACTTCCGCCCGCACGCCAAGGCCGGCAGCGGCAAGATGGGCCAGGGCGGCAACCGCGCCGGCGCGGCGGGGGAGACGCTGATCATGAAGGTGCCGTCCGGCACCGTCGTGTTCACCGAGGACGGCGAGCTGGTCGCCGACCTGATCGGCCCGGGCACCACGTTCGTCGCCGCCCAGGGCGGCCGCGGCGGTCTCGGCAACGCCTCGCTGTCGTCGAAGGCCCGCAAGGCGCCCGGGTTCGCGCTGCTGGGGGAGCCGGGCGAGACCCGGAACCTGACGCTGGAGCTGCGCTCGGTCGCCGACGTCGGACTGCTCGGCTTCCCGTCCGCCGGCAAGTCGTCGCTGATCTCGGTGCTGTCCGCGGCCAAGCCGAAGATCGCCGACTACCCGTTCACCACGCTGGTGCCGAACCTCGGCGTCATCACCGGCGGCGACACGGTGTTCACGATGGCCGACGTGCCCGGCCTGATCCCCGGCGCGTCCGAGGGCAAGGGGCTCGGCCTCGACTTCCTCCGCCACATCGAGCGCTGCGCGGTGCTGGTGCACGTCGTCGACTGCGCGACGCTCGACCCCGGCCGCGATCCCCTGTCCGATGTGGACGCTCTGGAAGCCGAGCTCGCGAAGTACACGCCCAGCCTCGGCGGGAAGCTCGAGGAGCGGCCGCGGGTGGTCGTCCTCAACAAGATCGACGTCCCGGAGGCGGCCGAGCTCGCCGAGTTCGTCCGGCCGGAGCTGGAAGCCCGCGGCCTGCAGGTGTTCGAGGTTTCGACCGCGTCCCGCAAGGGCCTGCGGGAGCTGACCTTCGCGCTCGCGGCGGTCGTCGAGAAGTACCGCGAGGCGCAGCCGGTGCTGGAGCCGGAGAAGATCGTGCTGCGGCCTCTCGCCGTCGACGACTCCGGGTTCACCGTCGAGGTCGACCCCGAAGAAGAGGGCTCCTTCATCGTGCGCGGCGCGCGGCCGGAGCGCTGGATCCGCCAGACCGACTTCGGCAACGACGAGGCCGTCGGCTACCTCGCCGACCGGCTCGAGCGCCTCGGCGTCGAGGAGAAGCTGGCGAAGCTGGGTGCGAGGCCCGGCAGCCCGGTCACGATCGGTGACGTCCAGTTCGACTGGGAGCCGTCGACACCGACCGTCGCGATGCATCTGTCCGGGCGTGGCACCGATGTCCGGCTGGAGCGCAGCGACCGGATCGGCGCGACCGAGCGCAAGGAAGCCCGCCGGGTCCGGCGGGCGGGCTCGGACGAGTTCGAGGACGCCCTGGACGTCGAGGAGTGAGCGGCACGCGCGAAGCCATCGCGGCCGCGCGGCGGCTGGTGGTCAAAGTCGGCTCGTCGGCGCTGACCACCGCGGGCAGCGGGCTCGACGTCGCCCGGCTGGACGCGCTGGTCGACGCGATCGCCGAGCGCGTCGCCCGGGAGACCCAGATCGTGCTGGTGTCGTCGGGCGCGATCGGGGCCGGCCTGGCCCCGCTCTCGCTGGGCAAGCGGCCGCGTGACCTCGCCACGCAACAGGCGGCGGCGAGCGTCGGGCAGCTGGCGCTGGCGCACGCGTACGCCGAGTCGTTCGGGCGGTACTCGCTGACCGTCGGCCAGGTGCTGCTCACGTCCGACGACGTCGTCCGCCGTTCGCACTACCGGAACGCGCAGCGGACGTTCTCGCGGCTGCTGGCGCTGGGCGCGGTCCCGGTCGTGAACGAAAACGACACGGTGGCCACCGAAGAAATCCGCTTCGGCGACAACGACCGCCTGGCGGCGCTGGTGGCCCACCTGATCGGTGCCGACGCGCTGCTGCTGCTGTCCGATGTGGACGGACTGTACGACGGCGACCCGCGGAACGGCGCCACCCGCAAGCTGACCGAGGTCCTGTCCGAGTCCGATGTGGACGATATCTCGGTCGGCATGTCCAGCTCGGGCCTGGGCACGGGCGGCATGGTGTCGAAGCTGGCGGCGGCCCGCACGGCGGCCGGCGCGGGCATCCCCGTGCTTTTGGCGGCAGCTTCGGAAGCCTCGGCGGCGTTGACTTCCGCTTCCCCGGGAACAGCGTTCGCCCCGGCGGACACCCGCCTGTCGGCCCGCCGCTTCTGGCTGGGCTACGCGGCGGACACGACGGGCAGGCTCCGCCTCGACGACGGCGCGGTGACGGCGGTGGTCCGCCGCCGGAGGTCCCTGCTGGCGGCCGGCATCACGGGCGTGGAGGGCGACTTCCAGGCGGGCGACGTGGTGGACCTGGTGGACGCGAAGGACCGCCCGGTGGCCCGCGGGGTGGTGGCCTTCGACGCGACGGAACTCCCGGAGCTGATCGGCCACTCGACCCCCGAACTGCCGGAAGAGCAGCGCCGCGAGGTGGTCCACGCAGACGACCTGGTCCCCCTCCGCCGCTGACCCACCCGCGACCGCCAGGCAGCCATCACCCGTGACCGGCCGGGCATCGCCGTGTCGACCCTTCAATCACGTGTGATGACCCTCCAATCACGAGTGATGCCTGCCCAATCACGGCTGATGCCTTTCCCGTCACGGGTGATGCCTCCTCGGGCACCCGTGATCCCCCTCGGGTCCCGCTGAAAGGGCCGGGTTCAGCCCAGGGAGACCAGGCGGGCGCCGCCGTCGGCTTCGAGGACCGTTCCCGTGAGGTTGGCGTTCGTCGCCGCGAGTGTCACCACCTCCGCCACGTCGTCGGCCGTCGCGACGCGGCGGGCCGGGATCGAAGCCGCCGTCTGCGCGAAGAACCCTGCCCGCATCTCCTCCGGGAACCCGCTCCACCAGGCCGTGTCGACCACGCCCGGCGAAACGGCGTTGACCCGCCGCGGCGCCAGTTCGACCGCCAGCGGCTTGACCAGGGCTTCGACCGCCGCGTTGAGTGCGCCGATCCCGGCCGTGCCCGCCATTGCCGCCCGGGCGGTGATCGCGCTGAGCAGCGTGATCGAGCCGTTCGCGGCCAGGTGTGGCAGCACGGCCTGGATGGTGGTCAGGTGCGCCCAGAACTTCGCGTCGAACGCCCGCCGCAGCATCGCGAGGTCCAGCGAATCGATCGGCCCCATGCCTTCGGTGCCCGACAGGCTCACCACCAGGACGTCGACCGTCCCGAGCGACCCGGCCAGCGCGGCCATCGCCTCGGCGTCGCCGCCGTCGGCCTGGTGCCCGGTCAGCTGTGGGTCGCTCGCCGCGACGTCGTGGAGGCGTTCCTTGCCGCGTCCGGTGACGTGGACGTCGTACCCCTGGCGGTGCAGCCGCCGCGCGGTCGCCAGGCCGATGCCCGAAGTGCCGCCGGCGACGAGAGCGATGCTCATGCTTGTCCTCATTTCGAACCGGTACGTCTCGTTTCGAAATTGACGCTACCATCGGATCCCATGACCGACCAGTCCCGCCCCGGCCGCAAGCGCAGCGAACAGAGCCGGCTGGCGATCCTCGCCGCCACACTCGAACTGGTGGCGGAGGCGGGCTACGGCGCGCTGACCATCGAAGGCATCGCGGCGCGCTCGGGCGTCGGCAAGCAGACGATCTACCGCTGGTGGCCGTCGAAGGCCGACGTCCTGCTCGACGCCCTGGCGACGAAGGCGGACCTGCAGATCCCGATTCCCGATGAGGGCTCGTTCCGCGCCGACCTGGCCGGCTTCCTGGGGCGCACCTTCGAGCTGGGCGAGAAATCGCCGGTCGCGGACACGCTGCGGGCGCTGATGGCGCAGGCCCAGATCGACCCGGAGTTCGGCAAGCGGTTCCGCGAAGACTTCCTCTTCCGCCGCCGGGACGCCCTCGGCCAGATCGTCGACCGCGCCCGCGAGCGCGGCGAACTCCCGGCCGGCGTCGGCCCCGGCACGGTGATCGACGTCGTGTTCGGCACGCTTTGGTACCGGCTCCTCGCGACGCGCGAACCGGTCGGCCGTGGCCTGGCCGGCGAGCTGGTGACGCTGCTAGCGGGTCACGGCGCCTCGACCGCCGAAATCCGGTAGCGCGCCACCGAGGCGCCGAGGAGCTGCGCCGCCTGCTCGTCCGACGGCCCGGAACCGCGGAAGCGCTCGAGGTCCTCGTCGGACTCCCAGCGCTCGTACACCGTGACCCGGCCGGGGTCGAGCAGGTCGGCACCCAGCGCGTACTCGAGGCAACCGGGTGCTTCCCGCGCCAGCCGCACGGCTTCGGCGCAGCCTTCGAGGTAGGCGTCCCGTGCCTCGGGTGCCACGGCGAGCCAGCCGGCCACGATGATCATGCGTGTTCCTCCGGTCAGAGCCGTTCGGGCGCTTCGATGCCGAGCAGGGAGAGCCCGAGCGCGAGCGTCTGCGAGGTGAGCGTAGTCAGCCGCAACCTGGACGCCCGCAACTCCGGTGAAGATGCCTTCAGGATGGGGCACTCCTCGAAGAACCGGGAAAACGCGACCGCCGTCTCGTAGAGGTACGTACAGAGCTTGTGTGGCGCGTAACCACTCGTCGCCGCCTTCAGTGCTTCGCCGAACCTGAGGAGCTTCAGGGCCAGCGCCCGTTCCTCTGGGGCTTCCAGCCGTACGCTGGTGTCGTCGGGCAGGCCGCCCGCCTTCCGGAGGATCGACCGCGTGCGCGCGTGCGCGTACTGGAGGTACACCGAGGTGTTGCCCTCCTTGGCCAGCATCCGGTCCCACGCGAAGACGTAGTCGCGTTCGCGGTCGCCGGACAGGTCCGCGTACTTGACCGCGCCGATGCCCACCGCGCGGGCGACTTCAGCCTGCGCCGCCGCGTCGAGCTCACTGCGTTCGGCGACGACCGCCGCGGCCTGCGTCACGGCTTCGGTGAGCAGGTCGGCCAGCTTGATCGTCTTGCCGGCGCGGGTCCGCATGGTCTTGCCGTCCGCGCCGAGCACCGTCCCGAACCCGATGTGCTCGGCGTGCCCGGTCAGCCAGCCCGCCTCGCGGCAGATCGCGAACAGCATCGCGAAGTGCTGCGCCTGCGGCGTTCCGACGACGTAGAGCAGGTCGGTCGCGCCGCGCTCGGCTGTCCAGTACCGGACCGTCGCGAGGTCCGTGGCGGCGTATCCGTAGCCGCCGTCGCGTTTGCGGACGATCAGGGGCAGCCGGGCGCCTTCGCGGTTGCGGAACCCTTCGGGGAACACGCAGACCGCGCCGTCGCTGACTTCGGTGAGACCGGCCGTTTCCAGGTCCTCGACGACCGAAGCGAGGTACGGGTTGTAGAAGCTTTCGCCGTAGATGTCCTTGTCCGTCAAGGAAATCCCGAGCAGCGCGTAGACCTCGTTGAAGTGCCGGGTCGACTCGTCGACGAGTTCCTGCCACACGGCGAGTGTGTCTTCGTCGCCGCTCTGCAGCTTGACGACGCGGGTGCGCGCCCGCGTCGCGAACGCTTCGTCGCTGTCGAACTTCCGGCGTGCTTCGCGGTAGAAGGCGTCGAGGTCGGCGATCGCGCGTTGCCCCGCGGGGACGTCGAGAAGGTGCTCGATGAGCATCCCGAACGGCGTGCCCCAGTCGCCGAGGTGGTTGTGCGGCAGCACTTCGTGGCCGGCGAACCGCAGCAGGCGGGCGAGCGCGTCACCGATCACCGACGAGCGAAGGTGCCCGACGTGCATCTCCTTCGCCACGTTCGGGCTGCTGTAGTCGAGCGCGACCCGCCGCGGCGCCGTGGTTTCCGGCACGCCGAGACGCGGATCGCCGAGCAGCGCGCCGGTGCGCGCTTCGAGCCATTCCCGGCGCAGCACGAAGTTCAGGAAGCCCGGCCCGGCGATTTCGGGCGGATCGGCGATCCCGTCGAGCTCCAGCGCCGCGGCGATCAGCTCGGCGACCTCGCGCGGCGGACGGCCGAGCCGCTTGCCCAGGCTCATCGCGAGGTTGCCCTGGTAGTCGACGCCTTCGCGCGGCGACGCCTGGATCAGCGCCTGCTCCGGCGTCAGTTCGACGTCCAGCGCCCGGCCGGCGGCGGCCACCACGCGGCGCGCCAGCTCCTCGGTAACGTCGGCGGTCTGCACGGTGTCCCTCCTTCGGCTCGGTCACGCAAAGTCGCAGCGTAGCGAGCGTGACCGGCCGAGGACGAAGGGTTTACCGCAGCTCGGTGCCCTTGGTCTCCGGCAGCGTGAGGATCACCGCGAACGCGATCGCGGCGCCGGCGGCGACGTACCAGAAGTAGAGCGTCGGCGACACGCTGCCGAACAGCGTGATGAGCAGCGGGGCGGTGCCGCCGAAGATCGCGACGGTCAGGTTGTACCAGGCTCCGATGCCCAGGCCGCGCAGTTCGGTGGGGAACAGTTCGCTCATGATGGCCGGCGCGATCGACGTCATCGCGGTGTACAGCCCGAGCCCGACGCAGAACACCACGAGCAGGCCGCCGACGCCGGGACCGATCAAAGTGGACAGCGGGACGACGACGACCGCGGTCGCCCCGGACCAGACCAGCAGCTGCGGCTTCCGCCCGACCCGGTCCGACAACGCCCCGAGCGGGTACTGCAACGCGATGAACAACGCGGTGGCGACCGAAAGCGCGAGGAAGACGGCGTCGGCGCCGGCATGCCGGTTCTTCACCGCGAAGGAGGTGAGCGCGCTGAAGAACGTGTAGTAGCAAAGGGTCGACAGCATCGTGAAGCCGACGAGCCTGCCGACGGCCCTCGGGTGGTGGGTCAGCGTCGTCAGCAGCGGCCGTTCGATCTTCCGCGCCTTGGTCTTCGTCTGCTCGAACAGTTCGGTTTCGGCGAGGCTGCGGCGCAGCCACAACCCGATCAGGCCGAAGACGCCGCCCAGCAGGAACGGCAGCCGCCAGCCCCACGACGAGAGCTGCGCCTTGTCCAGCGTCCGGGCCAGCACGAAGCCGAGCACCGTCGCGACGAGCACCGCCGAGCCGGTCGAGATGTAGAAGAAGGCCGAGTACCGCCCGCGACGCTCCGGCGGCGCGATTTCGCCCAGGTACGCCGACGCGTTCGACACCTCGCCGCCGAGCGACAGCCCCTGCGCGATGCGGGCGAGCAGCAGCAGGATCGGCGCGAGCCAGCCGACCTGCGCGAACGTCGGCAACAGGCCGATCGCCACCGACCCGCCCGCCATGAGCAGGATGGTGAGGATCATGGCGGGCTTCCGGCCGCGGGTGTCGGCGAAGCGCCCGAGCAGGACACCGCCGAGCGGCCGGAAGAAGAACGCCAGCGCGTAGGCGGCGAACGTGTTGATCAGAGCGAGCGTGTCGTTCCCGGAGGGGAAGAACGCACCGGCGAAGTAGATGCTGAACGTCGCGTAGATCGTCCAGTCGAACCACTCCAGCGCGTTGCCCGCGCTCGCCGCGAACAGCTTGCGCACCGGCAGCCGGTGGCGCTGCGACGCCCGGACGGTGGACTCGGTCATGGCGGCCTCCACGTCACCCGAAGGTGGAACGGGACTTTGCCACATTCGTTCGCGGTGCGAAAGATCCCCACCACTCGCCGACGTCGTTCACCGCCGAACCGCCCTCCGGGCAGGTGAGATCCGCGCCCGATCACGCGAGATCCGTCTTCGATCACGCGAGATCCGTCCGCAAGCACGCCGCAAGGCCGCGAACCGGCGCCCGGCCGGCCGAAGTCAGGCCGTGCTGGCCAACGCGAACGGCAGCACCGCGGGCGCCCCGGCCCGTCGCAGCAGACGCGTGGCGAGCGTCATCGTCCAGCCCGTGTCGATGACGTCGTCGACCAGCAGGATCGGACCGGCGGGCAAGGACGCCGCGAGGTCGGCCGGCATGCTCAGCCGCCGCCACAGGTCGGCCAGCCGTTGTGCGCTGTTCGCCTGGCGTGGGGGCGGGCCCTCCGCGTCGAGTGCGCCGAGGAAGTCCAGCCTGCCGACCTCGGCCAGCCGCGTCGCCAGGCTGTACACCAGTTGCGGCCTCGTCGACGACGGCACGGCGACGACCGCCACCGGCCGTTGCGCCCACTGCCAGCCGGCGAGCACCTGGACGCACGCCTTGAACACCGAGTCGGGCACCTCCGCGTCCGCCGCCTGCGGACCGACGAGCTCCCGCAGCCGGTTGCCCCAGCCGACATCGGTGAGCCGCCCCAGCACCTGGCCCGGCTCGGCCTGGTCGTCGGCGGAGATCCGGCCGGACACCGGAACGTCCAAAGAGGACATCCCGGTCGGCCACTGCTTCCGCGGCGTGACCTCGACGCCCGGCCGCTGCAGGCGTTCCCGCGTCGCGTCGACGACCTCGTCGGCCACCGACGTGTCCCAGTGCCGGCCCGTGCAGTTGTCGCAGCGCCCGCACGGCACCGCCTCGGGGTCGTCGAGCTGATGCCGCAGGTACTCCATCCGGCAGCCGCCGGTCGCGAGGTACCCGAGCATCGCCTCCTGCTCGCGGTCACGTGCCTCCGCGACCCGCTGGTAGCGCCCGCGGTCGTACTGCCAGTCCCCGCCCGTGCTCTCCCAGCCGCCCTTCACGCGCCGGACCGCGCCGTCGACGTCCAGCACCTTGAGCACCATTTCCAAGCGGGACCGCGAAAGCTCGACCGACGGCTCGAGCGCGGCCGTCGAGAGTGGACGGTCGGCGTACGCGAGCGTGTTCAGCACCTGGGTCACCCGCAGCTCGTCGGGGAAGGCCAGCGACCCGAAGTACGCCCAGATCGCCTTGTCCTCCTCACCGGGCAGCAGCACGACCTCGGCACGCTCCACGCCGCGCCCGGCGCGGCCGACCTGCTGGTAGTACGCGATCGGCGACGACGGCGCGCCGAGGTGCACGACGAACCCGAGGTCCGGCTTGTCGAACCCCATGCCCAGCGCGGACGTCGCCACCAGGGCCTTGACCCGGTTGCCGAGCAGGTCGTCCTCGGCCGCCTGCCGGTCGGCCGGGTCGGTCTTCCCGGTGTAGGCCGCCACCGGGTAGCCGCGGTCCTTCAGCAGGGACGCGACGTCGTGCGCCGCCGCGACGGTCAGGGTGTAGATGATCCCGGAACCGGGCAGCTCGGCCAGGTGGTCCGCGAGCCAGGCCAGCCGCGCCTGCGACGTCGGCAGCCGGCACACCGCCAGCCGCAGGCTTTCCCGGTCGAGGCTGCCGCGCAGCACCAGGGTGTCCGCGCCGGTGCCGAGGCCCAGCTGCTCGGCGACGTCGGTGACCACGCGGTCGTTCGCGGTCGCGGTGGTCGCCAGCACCGGGACGCCGTCCGGAAGATCACCCAGCAGGGTGCGCAGCCGCCGGTAGTCCGGCCGGAAGTCGTGGCCCCAGTCGGAAATGCAGTGCGCCTCGTCGACCACCAGCAGCCCGGTGCTCGCGGTCAGCTTCGGCAGGACGTTGTCGCGGAAGTCCGGGTTGTTCAGCCGTTCGGGGCTGACCAGCAGGACGTCCACCTCGCCGGCCGCGACCGCCGCCTGCACGTGGTCCCACTCCTGCGGGTTCGCGGAGTTCATGGTCGCCGCGTGGATCCCGGCCCGGGCCGCCGCCGAGATCTGGTTGCGCATCAGGGCGAGCAGCGGCGAGACGATGACCGTCGGCCCGCTGCCCTGTTCCCGCAGCAACGCCGTGGCCAGGAAGTACACCGCCGACTTGCCCCACCCGGTGCGTTGCACGACCAGCGCGCGACGCCGCTGCGCGACCAGGGCTTCGATGGCCGTCCACTGGTCTTCGCGCAGCTTCGCCGAATCGCCGGCCAATGCCCGGAGGAGGGTCTCGGCGCGGTCGCGGAGGGCTGAGGTGGTGCTGGTCGTGTCCACGTCCCCACGTCTACCCCATGGCACCGACAGACCGGGAATCGGCGGCGTCACGAACGGACCGTTCGCGACGAATACGGGTGGTAATGTGACCTGAATCACAAGTCTGGCCGCGGGTGTTCGACGGCCCCCGGCGTCCCGCGGCCCCGCTGTATAGGCTCTCCGGTCATGTCACCACGGCGGATCGGGGTCATGGGCGGCACGTTCGACCCCGTGCACCACGGCCACCTCGTCGCGGCCAGCGAGGTCCAGTCCCGGTTCGGGCTCGACGAAGTGATCTTCGTCCCGACCGGGCAGCCGTGGCAGAAGACCAGCCGCCAGGTGACCAAGGCCGAGCACCGTTACCTGATGACGGTGATCGCGACCGCGTCGAACCCGGTGTTCTCGGTCAGCCGCGTCGACATCGACCGCGGCGGCCAGACCTACACCGTCGACACCCTGCGCGACCTGCACGCCGAGCACCCCGAGGACGAGCTCTTCTTCATCACCGGCGCCGACGCGCTGGAGCAGATCCTGACCTGGCACAAGGCCGACGAGCTGTTCGACCTCGCGCACTTCATCGGCGTCACGCGCCCCGGCTACCGGCTCAATTCGCACCACCTGCCCAGCGGCAGGGTGAGCCTGGTCGAGGTCACGGCGATGTCGATTTCGTCCACCGGCTGCCGCGACCGGGTCGAGCGCGGGGAGCCGGTCTGGTACCTCGTGCCCGACGGCGTCGTCCGCTACATCGTCAAGAACGACCTGTACCGGAAGAGCGACTGAAGCGCCTCCGGTCCCGGCGGGTACCCTTCTCGGGCGAACCCGATCTGTGAAGGAGCACTGTGGCAGCCACGTCCGAGGCACGAGAGCTGGCCGTAGCGGCCGCCCACGCGGCGGCGGACAAGAAGGCCAGCGACGTCGTCGTGCTGGACGTGTCCGAGCAGCTTGTCATCACCGACGCCTTCGTCATCGCCTCCGCCTCCAACGAGCGCCTGGTCGGCGCCATCGTCGACAACGTCGAGGAGAAGCTGCGGGAGAGCGGCCACAAGCCGGTCCGCCGCGAAGGCGCCCGCGAAGGGCGCTGGGTGCTGCTCGACTACGTCGACGTAGTCGTGCACGTCCAGCACGTCGAGGAGCGCACGTTCTACGGCCTCGAGCGGCTGTGGAAGGACTGCCCGCGCATCGAGGTGGCCGGACTCGAGGAGCCACCCGCCGACGAGGACCCGGACGTTCCGTGAGCCCGCGGCGGCTGGTGCTCTGGCGGCACGGCGAGACGGACTACAACGCCGCCGGGCGGATGCAGGGTCACCTCGACTCGGCCCTGACCCCGCGGGGTTGGAACCAGGCCCGGTTCGCGGTGCCCGCGCTGGCCCGTTTCTCCCCGGACCTGGTCATCGCCTCCGACCTGCGCCGCGCCACCGACACCGCCACCGTGCTCACCGACGCCATCGGCGTCCCGCTGCGGATCGACAAGCGGCTGCGCGAGACGCACCTGGGCGACTGGCAGGGGCGCACCGGCGAGGAGGTCGACCAGGCCTACCCCGGTGAACGCGACCGCTGGCGCACCGACGCGACCTGGGCGCCGCCGGGCGGGGAAAGCCGCGTCGACGTCGCCGACCGGGCCGGCGAGGTGGTCACCGACCTGCTGCAGGCCAACTCCGAAGCGGGTGAGACGGTGTTGCTCGCCGCGCACGGCGGGCTGATCGTCGCTCTCACCGCACGGCTGCTGACCTTGCCGGTGGAGATCTGGCCGTCGCTGGGCGGGATCGCGAACTGCCACTGGGTCGAGCTGGGCCGCCGCGACGGCAAGTGGCGGCTGCAGGCCTACAACGCGGGGATGCACGGCTAGCCGATGGGGCCTCGCCTGCTGGTGTTCGGCGATTCGCTGAGCTTTCACGGTCCCGAGGGACCCTGCGCCGCGGACGAGCCGCGGCTGTGGCCCAACATCGCGGCCGCCGCGCTCGGCGGCACCGCCGACCTGGTCGCCGGGATCGGCTGGACCGCGCGCGACGCCTGGTGGTCGCTGACCGGCGATCCGCGCGTCTGGGCCGACCTCCACCACGTCGACGCGGTCGTGTTCGCGGTCGGCAGCATGGACACGCTGCCTTCGCCGTTGCCGACCTACCTGCGCACCGGGCTGCGCTACCTGCGGCCCGACCCGGTGCGTCGGGTGGTGCGCAAGGCCTACCTGGCCGCGCAGCCGCGGCTGTCGGTCGCCTTCCGCGGCCGTCCCGCGGTGCTGCCGGCCAAGCTCACCGTGCAGTACCTCGACACGGCCGTGGGCGCGTTGCGCGTCCTCCGGCCCGAGCTGCCGATCTTCGGCATGCTGCCGTCCGTGCACCGCGCGGCGGCCTACGGCGGCGTGCACACCGCGCGCCCGGCCGCGGCGGCCGCGATGGCGGCGTGGGGCGCGCGGGCGGGAGTTCCTTTGCTGGACCTCGAAGCCGTCGTCGGCGAGCACGTGCTGAGCGGCGCGGGCAACCCGGACGGCATGCACTGGGGCTGGCCGGGGCACGCCGCGGTGGGCGAGGCGATGTCCGTGTTGATGGCGCCGGTGCGGGCGCCCGGCCACGTAGGCTGACGGCGTGTCGGTCGCCGTAGTCACGGATTCCACCGCCCACCTGCCGGAGGGGTTCGCCGAACGGCACGCGGTCCGGGTGGTGCCGCTGCACGTCCTGGTCGACGGCGTGGTGTCCCTCGACGGCGTCGAGACCGGTCCGGCGGCGGTCGCCGAGGCGATGAAGCAGCGCAAGATCGTCACGACGTCGCGGCCGACGCCCACCGAGTTCGTCAAGGAGTTCCAGGCGGCGTTCGCCGACGGCGCGGACGCGATCGTGTCGGTGCACCTCTCGCGCGAACTGTCGGGCACGTGGGAAGCGGCGGTGCTCGCGGCGCAGGAAGTGGGACCGGACCGGGTCCGCGTGGTCGACTCGCGGACCACCGCGATGGGCCTCGGCTTCGCCGCTTTGCACGCCGCCGGCGCCGCGGCCGCCGGGAAGGACCCGGCCGAGGTCGAGGCCGCGGCGATGGCGGCGGCCGGCTGCTCGTCGACGTTGTTCGTCGTGGAAACCCTGGACCACCTGCGCCGCGGCGGCCGGATCGGCCCGGCGGCGGCGCTGCTCGGCACGGCGCTGGCCGTGAAACCGGTGCTGCACATGTGCGACGGCCGGATCGTCCCGCTGGAAAAGGTCCGCACCATGAACCGGGCGATGGCGCGGCTGGTCGAACTGGCCGCGGAGGCCGCACAGGACGACGACGTCGAGCTCGCCGTCCACCACCTCGCCTCGCCCGAGCGGGCGGTCGAACTCGCGAACCGGCTCGAAGAAGCCGTGCCGCGTTCGGCCGGTTGCGTCGTCTCCGAGCTGGGCGCGGTGATCGGGGCGCACACCGGTCCCGGGGTGCTCGGCGTGGTCGTCCAGCGCGCGGTCCCGTCCCGGAGCTAGCCGGCGCCGGGTCGCGCGTCGCTCGGACCGCTGGGAGGCAGGGCGCTCGCCCAGGCGCGAGGCTCGACAGCCCGGCCCCGAGGTCTTGAATGACTCATTCAGGACCTCGGAAGTCCTGAATGAGTCATTCAAGATGTTCGCCTCGCCGCCACGCTGTCAACGAACCTCGGACGCGCGACACCAGCCGGCGCCGGGTGGCGCGCCGAACCCTCCAGCATGCCACCCGGGTACGACGGAAACGGCCGGTCCCGGGCCGTCCCGGGGGAATCCGTCCACAACACCCCGGTTGTCCACAGGACGCGGCGGCACCCCTGTCGGACGCCTCCCCGCGCGCCCTAACGTCGATCGTGTGTTCGAGCAGCCCGCCCGGGATCCGGGCCCTCCCGTCAACGACCGGCTCGCCTGGCTGGCCGACCAGCTCTCGCCCGACGCGAGCACGGTCGGGCCCGGCGGCCGGTTGGTCCGGCGCTGGTTGCCGGGCGGACCGGCCGGTGCCGGCCGCCGCCGGTGGGCGTTTGCCGGCGTCCTCGCGGCCGTCGTGGTGATCGTCCTTGGTGCGGTCGCGCTCGCCGGCGGCCGTCCGGCGGCCGAGCCGGTGCCCGCGTTGCCCAGCGCGAAACCGGCGGGGGAGGCGCGGGCGGCACCCCAGACCGGCCTCGTCGTCAGCGTGGTCGGCCGCGTCCGGTCACCGGGCCTGATCACCGTGCCCCAGGGCGCCCGGGTCGCGGACGTGCTGCGTGCGGCGGGCGGCGCCGATCCCGGCGCGGATCTCGCCGCGCTGAACCTCGCCCGCAAGGTGACCGACGGGGAGCAGCTCGCGGTCGGGATCCCCGCTCCCGCCGCGGTTTCCGGTGCGCCGGCGGGCGGCAAGGTCGACCTCAACGCGGCGTCCGCGGACCAGCTGGACACGCTGCCCGGCGTCGGCGAGGTGATGGCCAAGCGGATCGTCCAGTGGCGCACCGAGCACGGCGGCTTCACGAAGGTCGAGCAGCTGCGGGACGTCGACGGCATCGGCGAAAACAAGTTCGAGAAATTGAGAGAGCAGGTGACCGTCGGATGAGCACCCTTCCCACGACCGACACCCGGCAGGACATGCGGCTGGTCCCGGCGGCGCTGGTGTGCTGGCTCGCCGCGCTGGCCGGCCTGCTCCTCGGCTGGTGGACGGCGGTCGCCGCCGGGCTGGCTTCGGCGGTGGTCGCCGGGCTGGTGCTCTGGCGGGCGCGCGGGCGTCCCCGGGTCCTCGGCGCGGCGGCGGCCCTGCTGGTGCTGGGCCTCGTCGCCGCGGGGCCGGTCGCCTGGCGGATCCGCGACGCGCAGCGTGACGAACTTCGCGCCGCCGCGCCCCAAGGGCTGCCCGCGGCGCTGCGGGTGGTCGTCGCCGGACGCCCGAAGCCCGTGCGCAGCGCCGGGTACGCCGACCGGCAGGCCGGTGCGCGGTCGGTGGTGCTGGCGGCCGACGTGCGCACGGCGTCGGTCGACGGCCGGCCCGTCTCGTCGACCGGACGTGTGCTGCTGCTGGCGCCGGTCGCGCAGTGGGCGGCGCTTCTCCCCGGGCAAGAGGTCGGGGTGACCGGCGTGCTGATGCCGCCGCGCGGCTCGGACCTGACGGTCGCGGTGCTGTCCGTGCGCGGCCCGCCGGGGGAGCCCGGCCCGGCGCCGTGGTGGCAGCGGGCGGCGGCCACGCTGCGCGCCGGTCTCCACGACCTGTGCCGGTCGTCCCTCCCGGAGGAACCGGCGGGCCTGCTCCCCGGGCTGGTCCTGGGCGACACGAGCGCGTTGTCGCCGCGTGTCGAAGAGGAGTTCGTCACCGCGGGCCTGGCCCACCTCACCGCGGTCAGCGGCGGCAACCTCGCCGCTGCCTGTGGCGCCGTACTGCTCCTGTTGCGCTTGCTGCGGCTCGGGCCGCGACTGTCCGCGGTGGCGGCCGGGGCGTGCCTGGCCGGGTTCCTCGTCCTGGTCGGCCCGGAGCCGAGCGTGCTGCGGGCGGGAGTCATGGCGGCGGTGGCGTTGCTGGCCCTGGCGCTGGGCCGGCGGGGCTCGGCGCTGCCCGCGCTGGCGTTCGCGGTGGCCGTGCTGGTGGTGGCGGATCCGGCGATGGCCACGGACTTCGGGTTCGCGTTGTCGGTGTTCGCCACCGCCGGGCTGGTCCTGCTCGCGCCCCGCTGGGCCGGGGCGCTCGTCCGGCGCGGCGTCCCGCCGGGGTTCGCGGACGGGCTGGCGATCCCGCTGGCGGCCTTCGTGGTGACAGCGCCGGTGCTCGCGGGCATGGCGGGCTCGGTGAGCCTGGTCTCCGTGCTGACCAACGTCCTGGCGGCGCCGGTCGTGACTCCGGCGACGGTGCTCGGCGTGCTGGCGACGGTCACCGGCCCGTGGTGGCCGGGCGCCGGGAAGGTCCTGGTGCGCCTGGCCGACCCGGAGGCCCGGTGGCTGATCACGGTGGCCCGGCACGGTGCGCGGGCCCCGGGCGCGGTCGTCGCCTGGCCCGGTGGCTGGGCGGGCGGGCTCCTCGCCGCCGCGGTCATCGCGGTACTGGTGCTCGCCGCCCGGTACCGGCGCCTGCGGTTGCTCATGGCCCTGCTGGTCGTCGGCGCGCTGCTGGTGTTCGTCCCGGTGCGAGTGCTCGCGCCGGCGTGGCCACCGCGGAACTGGGCGATGGTCGAGTGCGACGTCGGCCAAGGTGACGCGGTCGTGCTGGCGACCGCCGAGCCGGGACGGGCCGTCGTCGTCGATGCCGGACCGGAGCCGGGGCCGGTCGACGAGTGCCTGCACCGGCTGGCCGTCGACCGGATCCCGCTGCTGGTGCTGAGCCACCTGCACGCCGATCACATCGGCGGGCTCGCGTCGGTCTTCGACGGCCGGGCGGTCGGCGGGATCGCCGTCGGGCCGGGACGCGCGCCGGAGTGGGCGTGGCGGCAGGTCGCCGCGGAGGCCGCCCGGCAGGCGGTGCCGCTGGTCGAGCTGAACCCGGGGGAACGGCTGGAGTGGCCGGGGCTCGCGCTGGACGTGCTCGGCCCGCGGTACGTGCCGGCTCGCTCCGCCGGACTGCAGGACGGGACCACGATCAACAACAGTTCGGTGGTGCTGCGCGCGGAAACCCCGGCCGGGCGGGCACTCCTGACCGGTGACGTCGAACTGGCGGCGCAGGCGGACCTGCTGGCCGACGTCGGAGATCTGAAGGCGGAGGTGTTGAAGGTGCCGCACCACGGCAGCCGCTACTCACTGCCTTCGTTCCTCGCGGCGGTGGCGCCGCGGGTGGCGTTGGTCAGCGTGGGCGCGGGCAACAGCTACGGGCACCCGAGCAAGTCCACAATGGACAGCCTCACCGCGCTCGGCGCGCGCGTGACGCGCACGGACGTGGACGGGGACACCGCTGTCGTCGCCGGCCCCGCGATCGTGCGCCGGGGCGAGCCACGCGGCCCGCCCCGGCGTTGAGCGGGGGCGAGCCGCGGGACGTCAGTAACCTAGTGCCTTGTTCACGGCCGCGGCCGACGGCGGCAGGACCGCCTTGGGGCCCACGTGGTTCTCGATCGCGTCGAGGGTCTTGAGGCCGTCGCCGGTGATGAGCAGCACGGTCTCGGCGTCCGGGTCCAGCTTGCCGGTCTCGACGAGCTTCTTCGCCGTGGCGACGGTGACACCGCCGGCCGTCTCGGTGAAGATGCCTTCCGTGCGGGCCAGCAGCCGGATGCCTTCGACGACCTCTTCGTCGCTGACGTCCTCGATCGCGCCGCCGGTGCGGTTGACGATGTCGAGGACGTACGGGCCGTCGGCCGGGTTGCCGATCGCCAGCGAGCGGGCGATGGTGTCCGGCTTCACCGGCTGGACCACGTCCTGGCCGGCGCGGAACGCCGCCGACACCGGCGAGCAGCCGGTGGCCTGCGCGCCGAACACCTTGTAGGGGCTGGCGTCCACGAGACCGAGCTGACCCAGCTCGCGGAAACCCTTGTCCACCTTGGTCAGCTGCGAACCGGAGGCGATCGGCACGACGATCTGCGGCGGGATGCGCCAGCCGAGCTGCTCGGCGACCTCGAAGGCCAGCGTCTTGGAGCCTTCCGAGTAGTACGGCCGGACGTTCACGTTGACGAACGCCCACGTCGGGTGCTCGCCGGCGAGTTCGGTGGCCAGGCGGTTGACGTCGTCGTAGTTGCCGTCGATGGCGAGGAGGTCGCCGTCGTACACCGCGGTGGTGAGGATCTTGGCGCGCTCGAGGGTCTTCGGGATCAGCACGACCGACCGCCAGCCGGCGCGTGCCGCGGCGGCGGCCGTCGCGTTGGCCAGGTTGCCGGTCGAGGGACAGGCGAGCACCTCGAACCCGAACTCGCGGGCCGCGGCGAGCGCGACGGCGACGACGCGGTCCTTGAAGGAGTGCGTCGGGTTTCCGGTGTCGTCCTTGACCCACACGCGCTTGAGGCCGAGTTCCTTGGCGAGGCGGTCGGCACGGACCAGCCGGGTCGCGCCGGGCTCGGTGTTCGGGATCTCTTCGACGTTGGACGGAACCGGGAGGAGTTTCTTGTAGCGCCAGATGTTCTTGGGGCCGGCCTCGATGTCTTCGCGGCGGACGCGGCCGAAGTCGTAGGCGACCTCGAGCGGCGAGAAGTCCTCGGCGGAGACGAATTCGGGGGCGAGGGGCTGCCGGTGGCCCTCTTCCTTCGACACCAGTTCGACGGCGGGACCGAGATCCGGGGTCTTCGTGGCGGAGGTCGTGCCGAGGGTTGCGGTCATCGCGAGGTTCCTTCCTCATCTGCCCCGCCGAAGCGGGCCGGAATTGGCACCGTGGTCGTCAGCTACCCCGCGATCGCGGGATGACAGGCTGTACGCCGGTTGCCGGGGCTTCGTCGGGCCGTTCCCTCTGCCCCTCTGGATGAGCGGTATTCAGTTGTCGGTGCGCGCCCACCGGAAAACCCGGGGCGGCTGCCTCGGCTACACCGTACGACATGGCGCTCGCGCTGTGCCACGGTGCCCGCTCGACATCACCGGAGCGGGCGCATGGGGGAGCGAGTGAGAGGATTCACGGGTGACCGCGCAAGCCACCGCCCCGGCCCCGCTGCAGCTGGTCCTGGGTGAGGAAGAACTGCTGATCGAGCGGGCCGTCCGTGAGACGCTCGCCGCCGCCCGGGCAAGGGACGCGACGGCGGAGCTGACCCGCGTCCGGGTGTCCGATCTCACAGCCCCTGAGCTCGCCGAACTGGTCAGCCCGTCGCTGTTCAGCGAAGGCCGGGTGATCGTCCTCGAGTCGGCGCAGGACATCTCGCAGGAGCTGGCGGACGCCGTCGCGGCCTACCTGAAGGACCCGGCGGACGGGGTCGTGCTCGTGGTCGTGCACACCGGCGGCGGCCGCAGCAAGGCGGGCAAGACGCTCCCGGCGGTGCTGAAGAAGGCCGGCGCCGAGGTCACGGAGTGCCCGAAGCTGACCAAGCCGGCCGAGCGCGAGCAGTTCGTGCGCCACGAGGTGCGCCGGGTGCACGGCAAGATCGACCCGGCCGGGGTGGCCGCGCTGATCGACGCCGTGGGCTCCGACCTGCGGGAACTGTCGTCGGCGGCGACGCAGCTGGTCGCGGACACCGGCGGGTCCGTCGACGCGGAGGCGGTCCGCCGCTACCACCGCGGCCGCGCCGACGTCACCGGCTTCGCGGTGGCGGAGAAGGCGGTGAGCGGTGACCGCGCGGCGGCGCTGGAGTCGCTGCGGTGGGCGATGCAGCTCGGCGTCCCGCACGTCCTGGTCGCCGACGCGCTGGCCGACGCGGTCCGCACCATCGCGCGAGTCTCCGGCGCGGGCCGGGGCAACCCCAACCAGATGGCGGGCGAGCTGGGCATGCCGCCCTGGAAGATCCGCAAGGCGCAGGGGCAGTCCCGCGGCTGGAACCCCGACGGCCTGGCCACGGCGATGCGCGTGGTCGCGCGGCTGAACGCCGAGGTCAAGGGCGTGGCGGCGGACCCGGGCTACGCGCTGGAGCGCGCGGTCCTCGAGGTGGCCGCGGCAAAAGGCGACCGCTGACCGACGCGGGCAAGCCGGACCGGCTGATCACTCGTAGAGGCAGGCGGTAGCGAAGGAGCATCGACTCCGCGCAACGGCTGACCCGAGAGCCTGCCGGCCACCGATGTCTCGTCCCTGCGGGCGCGGCATCTCCGCCCAGCGCCCCCAAGGCATGAAGCATCTCCGCCCAGCGCCCCCAAGGCATGAAGAAAGCCCCGGCCGGAGCCGGGGCTTTCCAGAAATCACGCAGCTCAGAGCGCGTTGACGCGCTTCGCCAGCGCCGACTTCTTGTTGGCGGCCTGGTTGGCGTGGATGACGCCCTTCGAGACGGCCTTGTCCAGCTTCTGGGCGGCGTCGCGCTGCAGCTCGACGGCCTTGGCCTTGTCGCCGGCCTCGGCGGCTTCGCGGACCTTGCGGATCGCGGTCTTCACCGAGGACCGGATCGCCTGGTTGCGCTGACGCGCCTTCTCATTCGTCGTGATGCGCTTGATCTGCGACTTGATGTTGGCCATAGGGCAACTCCTGTTTCACTCGGTGAGATTCGCCGCCGCGCTGATGTGGCCCTGCTCGAGGAGCGGGTTTCCTCCATGACGGAATGCCGCACGGCAACGAGCGACCACTCTAACAGCCCAGCTCACGGCGGCCCGCGCCGGGATCCGATCACCAGGGGTACCGTCGGTCGCACGACACACCAGGACCGGCGAGCCGGACGGCCGGTCGTGCAGCTGACGGGGGAAAGCCCGGCGGGCCGGGCTTCCGTACGCGCGGAAACCCCGTAAGGGGTCCCATGAACGCCACTGCCCTGTCCCTCGTCCTCGTCGCCGCCGTCGTGCACGCGGTGTGGAACCTGGCCGCGAAACGGATCTCCTCCGGCGGCACCCAGTTCGTCTGGCTCTACTACACGGTTTCCGCCGTCGTGCTGCTGCCCGTGACGGTCGTGCTGCTGGCCGTCGGGCCGCAGCGTCCACAGTGGAGCTGGCTGCTCGCCGCCGCGGGCACGTCGGTGCTGCACGTCGCTTACGGCATCGTGCTCCAGCGGGGGTACCGGGCCGGCGATCTCTCGGTCGTCTACCCGGTCGCGCGGGGCACCGGTCCGCTGCTGTCGGTGCTGGCCGCCGTGTTCGTGCTCGGCGAGCGGCCCGGGTGGCTGGGCCTGCTCGGCGCGTTCCTGGTGATCGCCGGGGTGCTCGTCATCAGCACCGGTCGCACCGGAAGCGGGACGCACGCGGTCAAAGCCGGTGTCTTCTACGGCCTCCTGACCGGCGCCGTCATCGCCGGCTACACGCTCTGGGACGCGCACTCGGTGACCGGCGTCGGCGTGCCGCCGGTCGTCTACTTCGGCCTCGGTTCGGTCCTGCAGAGCGTCATGCTCGTGCCGGGTGCGCTGGCCGGCCGCGCCGAGGTGGCCCGGATCTGGCGGGAGCAGCGCCGCGAAGTGCTGCTCGTCGCGCTGCTGTCGCCGCTCGCCTACATCCTCGTGCTGTTCGCCCTCACGATGGCGCCGGTCAGCCTGGTCGCGCCCGCCCGGGAGCTGAGCATCGTGCTGGGTGGCCTCGCCGCGTGGCTGGTGCTGGGCGAGCGGGACGCCGTCCGACGCCTGGCCGGGGCGGTGATCGTGCTGTCCGGGATCGTCGCGATTGCGGCGGCCTGAGCCCGTCCGGTAGGGATGGGCGGATGGAGATCCTGAAGAGCCGGCTGCTGATCCGCCCGCGCGACGCAGCGGCGTCCACGGCGTTCTACCGCGAGCTTCTCGGCCTGGCCGTGGAGCGGGAGTTCCCCGGCGGCACCGTGTTCTTCCTTGGCCACGGGTCCCTGGAGGTCTCCGGCCGGGGGGAGGCGGGCGCGTCGCCCGACCTGGTGCTCTGGCTGCAGGTCCGCGACCTGGCCGGCACCCTGGCCGACCTCGAGGCGAAGGGCCTGGAGCCCGTGCGGGACGCCCGGCGCGAGCCCTGGGGCCTCGACGAGGCCTGGATCGCCGATCCGGACGGCACGCGCATCGTGCTGGTCGAGGTGCCCGAGGGCCACCCGATCCGCACGGACACCCGTTAGGCCGGTTTGACGGCGCGCAGCTGCGCGGCCAGCGCGGTGAAGCCCGGCGGCTCCCAGGTCCACGTCTGCAGGTCGGTGAACCCCGCCGCGGCGGCCTCGTCGGCCAGCACGTGCCTGCTCACGGGCAGCCACTTCTCGTGCGCGGACAGCAGCAGCCGCCCGCCGGGGCGCAGCACCCGGAACAGCTCGGCGAAGCCCGCCGCGCGGTCGTCCCAGAGCATGACGTTGTTGACGGTCAGGACGACGTCGGCCGACCCGTCCGGCTCGCCGGTGCGGGCGGCCGAACCCTCGCGCAGCTCGGCCCGGTCGCCGCAGCGCTCGTGGCACAGCGCGAGCATCTCGGGGGAGGGGTCGACGCCGACGGTGCGCCCGGCCAGGCGAGCGGCGGCGTCCAGCCCGACGCCGGGGCCGGGCCCGACGACCAGGACGGTCTCGTCCGGCTCGATCTTCGCCAGGTCGACGACGCGGTGTTCGGTGGCGGCGTTGCCGCGGGCCATGACCCAGCCGCCGAGGCGGCCGAGCGCGCCGGAGGGGTGACCGAACGTCCGGTCGAGGACGCGGGCAAAGCCGCTGGTCTCCGGCTGGGGAGGGGGTGCCGGCTGGTGCGGAGTACTCATACTTCGAGGGCACCACGGATCGCGAAACCCCGCATCGGGGATGACCCCCACCCGCACCCGGAGGGCCATGGGACGATAGAGGTGGCCATCCCCGACTTTCCGAGGACTCATTCGAGTGACAGCGCTCAACAAGTTCGCCGACACGACCTTCACGCCTCCGGAGCTCATCCGGAACTTCTGCATCATCGCGCACATCGACCACGGCAAGTCCACCCTGGCCGATCGCATGCTGCAGCTCACCGGCGTCGTGGAAGAGCGGGCCATGCGCGCGCAGTACCTCGACCGGATGGACATCGAGCGCGAGCGCGGGATCACGATCAAGGCCCAGAACGTCCGGCTCCCCTGGAAGGTCGAGGGGCAGGACCACGTCCTGCACATGATCGACACCCCCGGCCACGTCGACTTCACCTATGAGGTTTCCCGGGCCCTGGAGGCGTGCGAAGGCGCCGTCCTGCTGGTCGACGCGGCGCAGGGGATCGAGGCCCAGACGCTGGCCAACCTCTACCTCGCGCTGGAGAACAACCTCCAGATCATCCCGGTGCTCAACAAGATCGACCTGCCCTCGGCCGACCCCGACAAGTACGCGGGTGAGCTGGCCCACATCATCGGCTGCGAGCCGGACGACGTCCTGCGGGTCTCGGCCAAGACCGGCATGGGCGTCGGCGCGCTGCTCGACGAGGTCGTGAAGTCGGTCCCGGCGCCGCAGGGCGACGCGGACGCGCCCGCCCGCGCGATGATCTTCGACTCGGTGTACGACACCTACCGCGGCGTCGTCACCTACATCCGGGTGGTCGACGGCAAGATCACCCCGCGCGAGCGCATCAAGATGATGTCCACCGGCGCCACCCACGAGCTGCTGGAAGTCGGCATCATCTCGCCGGAGCCCAAGCCCAGCAAGGGCCTGGGCGTCGGCGAGGTCGGCTACCTGATCACCGGCGTGAAGGACGTCCGCCAGTCCAAGGTCGGCGACACCGTGACGTCCGAGCGCCACGGCGCGAAGGAAGCGCTGGCGGGCTACCGCGAGCCGAAGCCGATGGTCTACTCCGGTCTGTACCCGGTGGACGGTTCCGACTACCCCGAGCTGCGCGAGGCGCTGGACAAGCTCCAGCTGAACGACGCCGCGCTCGACTACGAGCCGGAGACGTCGGTGGCGCTGGGCTTCGGCTTCCGCTGCGGCTTCCTCGGCCTGCTGCACCTGGAGATCACGCGCGACCGGCTCGAGCGCGAGTTCGGCCTCGACCTGATCTCCACCGCACCGAACGTGGTCTACGACGTGGTGCTGGACGACGGCAAGGAAATCCACGTCACCAACCCGTCGGACTGGCCGACCGGGAGCAAGATCGACAAGGTGCTCGAGCCGGTCAGCAAGGTCAGCATCCTGGCGCCGTCGGAATTCATCGGCACGATCATGGAGCTGTGCCAGAACAAGCGCGGCCAGCTGCTCGGCATGGATTACCTGTCCGAGGACCGGGTCGAGCTGCGGTACAACATGCCGCTGGGCGAGATCATCTTCGACTTCTTCGACACGCTGAAGTCGCGTACGCGGGGGTATGCGTCCCTGGACTACGAAGAGGCCGGTACGCAGGCGGCGGACCTGGTCAAGGTGGACATCCTGCTGCAGGGCGAGGCCGTGGACGCGTTCTCCGCGATCGTGCACAAGGACGACGCCTACAACTACGGCAACCGGATGGTGAACCGGCTCCGCGAGCTGATCCCGCGGCAGAACTTCGAGGTGCCCATCCAGGCCGCCATCGGTGCCCGGATCATCGCCCGCGAAACGATTCGCGCGATCCGCAAGGACGTTCTCGCCAAGTGTTACGGCGGTGACATCTCGCGTAAGCGCAAGCTGCTGGAGAAGCAGAAGGAAGGCAAGAAGCGGATGAAGACCGTGGGCCGGGTCGAGGTGCCGCAGGAGGCCTTCGTCGCCGCACTGTCCACTGAGGACTCCGGCAAGAACAAGAAGTAGCAACAGTTCCGTTGATGTGACTGTTTCATTGGTGTGACAGTTTCATTGGTGTGACAGTGGCGCCCATATTCACTCCTCGGTGTGAATATGGGCGCCGAACCCGTGTTCGATGCGGTTTCTGTCGGTGGTCTCTGGTTCGCTCTGGTGCGAAGAGCGAAAGGAGAGCACCATGACGGTCATGGCTGACATCGAGCATCCTGCCGATTCGGGCCCCCTGACGGTGCAGGACCTCGAGGGGATGCCGGATGATGGCCGACGCTACGAACTCATCGACGGGCTGCTCATCGTGAGCCCCGCGCCGGGAAGAAGACATCAGAAGATCGTGATAAGGCTCGCGAGAGTCCTCGAGGACGCATGCCCGGCCGAGTGCGACGTACTCGTCGCACCGTTCGCGGTGCACTCGGGTGACAAGATCGAGCTGCAGCCGGACGTCCTGGTCGGCTTGGACGAGGACTTCACGGACAAGGATCTCCCGGCGCCGCCGGTGCTGGCCGTCGAAGTGCTGTCGCCGAGCACGGCGATGTACGACCTGAACCTCAAGAAGGCGGTCTACGAGCGGCTCGGGACCGGCAGCTACTGGGTGATCGACCCGGCCGACCCCGCCCTGACGGTGTTCGAGCTGGACGAGGAGGGTCACTACCAGCAGGTGGCCAAGGCGGCGGGCGACGAGGTCTTCGACGCGGAGCTGCCCTTCCCGGTGCGGATCGTCCCGCGGGACCTACTGGGGCGTCTCGGCTGAACCGTGCCACCGGTCGGCGCGCCGGACGCGGGGTGTGCCGCGGAGCTGGGTGTGCAGCTGCCGGTGCCGCAGCTCCTTCCTGAGCCGTTCCACCACCGCGTCGAACAACGCCGGGGCAAGGATCGCGGTCTGCTCGAACTGCCTCCGCTGGGATGGCGCCGGCTGGAGTTTCCCGCGCGGCGCGTACCGCTGCACCGAACTCTCGACGCCTCCGCCGGTGACCAGGTCGACCCAGAGAGCGTCGCGCAGGTAGCCGTCGCCGAAGCGGGCCGAACGGCGGACGGTGACGTCCGCGATCTCCGGCCACGGGACCAGGCGCGTGCTGAGCGTGCCTGCGGGCAGGCGGATGCCCTCGTCGCCGACGGTGAGATCGCGGAGGCCCTCGAAACCTCGCTTCAGCTCGCGGGCGCGGGACACCCGGAAGGCCACGACCGCGATGAGCACAGTCGCCGCGTAGGCCCCGCCGATCAGCCACGGGGACAGGCCGCGCAGCAGGCCGAGGGCGAGCGCCGCCCCGAACGCGACGTCGGCGACGACAAGGACGCCGATCAGGACCTTGACCGGCGTGGTGACGCGGAGTGGGGACTCGGACAACGGGACGACTCCTGGGGCCGGGCGGGTCAGGGGTTGCCGATTATCCGGTCTGCCCGGATGAACACCGCAACCCGCCGCTCTTCGGCCATCACGCGGTCGTACTCGGCCCAGTCGTCGTGGGTCCCGGTGGCGGCGATGAAGACGTCGCGCAGCAGCTGCGGCAAGCCGGCGGGGTCGAACGCGGGGTCGGGATCGTCGGGGCCGATGAGGTGCGTGGGGCCGGTGACGGAGAGCCAGTTCCAGCCGCGGCGGAAGGTCATGGTGGCGTGCCCGGCCCGTCGCAGCAGCGCGAGCTTGTGCGCCTTGCCGACGGCCACGTAGGCGACGCCGGGTGCACCGGTCACCGGATCGCCGAAGACGCCGGCGTTCACGACGGAGGCGTGCACGGTGCCGTCCGCGCGCGTCGTGGCGACGGTGGCGAGGCCGTGCTCCTGCAGCGACAGCGTCCGAACCTGCTCCAGATCAGCGCTCATGGCTTCAACCTAACCGCCCGGCGAGCCGGATGTCCGGATTTCACCGAGCGAAATGCGCTCTTAACGGTCCGCGCCGAGCGGCAGGGCCCGCCGCTCAGTCGCTCAGCAAGCGCCGTTGTCGGTCCAGACTCCCCACTGGCCCGTCGTTCCCGGCTCCTCTCCCTGGGTCCACCACTGCGCCGTCCAATTGTGGCCGTTGTGCGACACCACGTTTCCGCCCGTGTACACCTGCGAAGCGCTCCACTCCGGGGTCGTGCACGTGCCCGGGCTCGTTCCGCCCGTGTCCCACGGAACCTGCGACGAGCGGTAGAAGGTGATCCCCTGCGCCACCCAGCGCGGGGCCTGGGCTCCGAGACGCGTCCGGAACGCCGTCCAGTCGTGGGTCGGCCACGGGGACCAGCCCAGCTCCGCGTGCGCCGCCAAGCGGGGGAAGGCCAGGTAGTCGATATCCGACGGTGTCACCACCGTTTCCGTCCACAGCGGTGATTCCACTCCGCGGACCGCGCTCTCGCCCACGCCCGACAGGTACGATCCCGGGTTCCAGCCGTACGCGTCCTGGACCTCGATGTAGCCCGCCCACGACAGGCCGATCGGGGTCGAGCTGGTGTACTTCATGTCCAGGTACGCCTTGTTCGCCGGGGACAGGATCACCTTGCTGCCGCGGGAAACCGCCGTCGACACGCCCGCGTCCGACGTGGAAGTTCCCCAGAACTGCGGCGTTGCCGACGCCGGCAGAGACGCCTTCGCGATGTCGTGCCAGCCCACCGCCGACTTCCCCGTCGCCGCCACCAGGGGCAGCACCTTGTTCATGAACTTCAGGTAGTCCGCCTGGGAAGTCGCCGATGCCTCGTCGCCGCCGATGTGCAAGGACGGGCCCGGTGTCAGGGCCGCCAGCTCGCGCAGCACGTCCGCGACGAACGTGTACGTGACGTCCTTCGAGATGCACAGTGAGCTGTACCCGACCGCCGTGTCCGTCCGCAGCGCCGGCGCCACGCCGTTGCAGTTCAGCTCCGCGTACGACGCCAGCGCCGCGTTCACGTGCCCCGGCATGTCGATCTCCGGGATGATCGTGATGTGGCGCGACGCCGCGTAGTTCACGAGGTCCGTGTACTGCGCCTTCGTGTAGTAGCCGCCCGCGCCGCCGCCGACCTGCGTGCTGCCGCCGTACGTCGCGAGGCGGGGCCAGCTGTCGATCTGGATACGCCAGCCCTGGTCGTCCGCCAGGTGCAGGTGCAGGTTGTTGATCTTGTACTGGGCCAGCTGGTCGAGGTACCGCTTGACCGTCGGCACCGGGTGGAAGTGCCGAGCGACGTCGAGCATCGCGCCGCGGTAGGCGAACCTCGGGTAGTCCACGATCGTCGCGCCCGGGATGCTCCACGGCCCGGTCTGCGCCGACGAGCTTTCGATCCGGCCCGGCAGCAGCTGCCGCAGTGTCTGGACGCCCGCGAACAGCCCGTCGGCGGTCGTCGCGCGCACCGTGACCGATGACGCCGTCGACACCAGCTGGTAGCCCTGCGTGCCGACGGACGCCGGCGCGCCGCTCAGCAGCAGCGCGATGCTGCCGGACGGCACGGCCGCCGGGGCGTCGGACACCGGCAGCGCGTAGCCGGTCGACGGGCGCAGCACTCCCGCGAGGTAGTCGCCGACCTGCCTGGCCGGCGCCGAACCCGCTTCGGTGACGATCTTCGTCGTCGAAACCAGCGGGAAAACGACCCCGGCCGACGGCGTCACCGAGACCGGCACGGGGACGATCGACTGCAGCGCGGACGTGGCCGCGGCGGCCTGGGCGGTGGTGGTGCCGGCGCCGATCAGGGCCAGCGCGGCGAGCGCGCGGCCGAGTCGCCGTGCGAAGGAAGGCTTCACCGGGGGACCTCCTGGCGGGAAGGGCGCGACCTCGCCGTCGCACCTGCCCGGATCGTCGCATTTCCACCCGCGATGGTCTAGACCAAGTCGGGTGGTCCGCGCGACCGGCGAGCCCGGACTACGCTCGGTGGCATGTTCGACGAGCTGACGTTCCCCGTCGTCGCCGCGCCGATGGCGGGCGGTCCCACCACTCCGGAGCTGGTCGCCGCGGTGACCGAGGCCGGTGGTTTCGGCTTCCTCTCCGCCGGCATGCTCACGTCCGCGGCGCTGACCGCGCAGATCGACCGCGCCGCCGAACTCACCGCGAAGCCGTTCGGCGTCAACCTCTTCGTCCCGCAGCCGGACACCGGCGCCGACATCGGCGCGCACCGCGAGCGGCTCGAGGCGTTCGCCCGCGAGTACGACGTCGAGCTCGGCGAACCGAGGTGGGACGACGACGCGTACCCGGCGAAGCTGGACGTCGTGCTCGAGAAGCGCGTCCCGGTGGTGTCGTTCACCTTCGGCCCGCCGTCGCCGTCGCAGGTGCTCCGCCTGAAAGAAGCGGGCATCAAGGTGGTCGTCACCGTGACCACGCCCGAGGCCGCGCGGCGGGCCGCGGACCTCGGCGCCGACGCGCTCGTCCTGCAGGGCTTCGAAGCGGGTGGGCACCGGAGCCTGTTCACCGACGACGCAAGCCTGCCCGGCGGCGGCGCCGAGTACGGCGTTCTCGCACTTCTGCGGCTCGTCGCCGCCCGCGTCGACCTGCCGCTGATAGCCGCCGGCGGGCTGGTGCACGGTGCCGACGTCGCGGCCGTGCTCGCCGCCGGCGCCGTGGCCGCCCAGCTGGGCACGGTCTTCCTTCGCGCGGACGAAGCCGGGACGTCGGAGGCGCACCGCAAGGCTCTCGCCCTCGCCGAGCGCGAGACCGCGTTCACCCGGGCCTTCAGCGGACGGCCGGCGCGCGGCCTGGTCAACAAGTTCATGGACGCGCTGTCCGAGGGCGCGCCCGCGGCGTACCCGCAGCTCAACAACCTCGCCGGGCCGGTGCGCAAGGCGTCGGCGAAGGCCGGGGACCCGGAAGGGATCTCGCTGTGGGCGGGCCAGACCTACCCGCTCGCGTACGACGCCTCGGCCGCCGTGATCATCGAGCGGCTGAAGGTCGAGGCGCGCGCTGCCGCCGCGCGCCTCGACCGGATCCGCTAGTGGTCTGTCTGTGTTTTGATCTGGTTGAGGGTGTCTCGTCCGCGTTGGACCTTCGTGATGATCTGTTCGGCGGTGGCTTTCCAGATGAAGGGCTTCGGGTCCTTGTTCCAGTGTTCGGCCCAGGTGGTGATCGCGGTGGTGAGGTCGGCGACGCTGGTGAACACGCCTCGGCGGAGGCGTTTGTCGGTGAGTTCTTTGAACCAGCGCTCGACGATGTTGAGCCAGGAACTCGACGTCGGAGTGAAGTGAAGATGCCAGCGGCGACGGTCGCGGTGTCCCAGCCACTTCATGATGGCCGGGGTGGAGTGGGCGGAGAGGTTGTCCAGGACCACGTGGACACCGAGCCCGCGGGGAACGGTTTTGTCGATCTGCTTGAAAAACCGCAGGACATCGGCGCCGGCGTGGCCTTTGTGCAGGTCGGTGACGACTTCGCCGGTGGCGATGTTCATCGCCGCGAACAGGTCGATGGTGCCATGACGTTTGTAGTCATGCGTCATGGTCCCGGCCCGTCCGGGTGTCATCGGCAGCGACGGCTGGGTGCGGTCGAGTGCCTGGCATTGGGTTTTCTCGTCGTAGCTGAACACCACCGCCCTGGCCGGCGGGTTGAGGTAGAGCCCGACGACGTCGAGGAGTTTCTCCTCGAACTGCGGGTCGTTGCTGATCTTGAAGGTGTCGACCTTCCACGGCTTGAGGTTGTGGTCGGCCCAGATCTTCGCCACGGTGTCCTTGCCGATCCCCATCCGTGCGGCCAGGGTGCGGGTGCTCCAGTGTGTCGATCCGTCTTCGGGGCGTTCGTGAAAGGTCAGGCGCAGCACTTCGGCCACGGTGCCGGGTGGGAGCGAGGGTTTGCGGCCTCGGCCTTTCGCGATTACCCCGACTCCGTCGGTGCCGTTCTCAGTGAACCGTTTCCGCCAGCGCCGCACGGTGTCGGAGTCGACCTCGCAGCGCCGCGCGATCTCCTCGTTCGCGACTCCATCACCGGCCCACAGCAACGCTTTGGCCTGTATCACCTGCCGATAGGGCAGGACCGACGAAGACGCCATCTTCGTCAGCTCAGTCCGCTGGGTGTCCGACATCGACAGTGGCGCGGCTGTAATGATCGCCATAACCAACCCTACCGCGACAAATCACCGACACACCACTAGCTAGCTGCCCGAAGCGGTGCGGTTCAGCACCGAGTGCCGCCGGCTGTAGAGGAAGTAGACGCCCAGGCCGATCAGGAACCAGACGCCGAACCGGATCCAGGTGGCCGGCTGCAGGAACGTGATCAGCCAGAGTGAGAACACGATGCCGACGGCGGGCACCACCGGCATGCCCGGCGTCTTGAACGTCCGGGGCAGATCGGGCTGCTTGTAGCGCAGCACGATCACCGCGACGCAGACCACGACGAACGCGAGCAGGATGCCGATGTTGGTCAGCTCCGCGGCCTCGCCGATCGGCAGGACCCCGGCGATGACCGCCGACGCGCCGCCGAGGATCCACGTCATCCGGCTCGGCACCTGCCGCTTCGGGTTCGTCTTGCCCAGCCACGGCGGCAGCAGGCCGTCGCGGCTCATCGAGTAGCCGACGCGGGTGGCGCCCATCAGGAACGTGAACAGCACGGTGAGGATGCCGATGATCGCGCCGATCGCGATCACCGTGGCGAGGCCGGAGAGGCCGACCGACTTGAACGCCGTCGAGAAGCCGCTCTTCGGGTCGATCTCGGTGTACTTCTGCATGCCGGTCAGGACCAGGCAGGCCAGCACGTACAGCACCATGGAAATGGCCAGCGAGTAGAGGATCGCCTTCGGCATGTGCCGCTGCGCGTCCTTCGACTCCTCGGCCGCCGTCGACATCGCGTCGTACCCGAAGACGGCGAAGAACACGGTGGCGGCGCCGGTCACCGCGCCGCCGAACCCGGCCGGGGCGAACGGCGTGTAGTTGCCGGTCTTGACGTAGAAGAAGCCGACGAGGATGACCACCAGCACGATGAGGACCTTGATGCCGACCATCGCCGTCTCGAACCGGGCGGCGCTGCGGATGCCGCGGTTGAGCAGGTACGCGATCAGCAGGCACAGCAGCGCGGCGAACAGGTCGACCTTGTGGCCCGGCCCGGTGCCGGGCGCCCCGAGCATCCAGGCGGGCAGGTCCAGGCCGAGCTGGCCGAGCAGGAAGCTGAAGTAGCCGGAGATCCCGATGGCCACCACCGCCACGATCGCGGTGTACTCCAGCAGCAGGTCCCACCCGATGAACCAGCCGACGATCTCGCCCAGCACCGCGTACCCGTAGGTGTAGGCCGAGCCCGCTTTCGGGATCAGGCCGGCGAACTCGGCGTAGGAGAACGCGGCCGCGGCGCTGGCGACCCCGGCGATGAGGAACGAGATCAGCACGGCCGGGCCGACGCCGGGGATGCCCGCCGCGTCGTCGCCGTGCGCGACGCTGCCGGCGAGGGCGAAGATCCCGGCGCCGATGATGCCGCCGATGCCGATGGCGGTCAGCTGCCACAGCCCGAGGGTGCGGTTCAGGCCACCGCTTTCGCTCGTGTCCTGGATCTGGTCGATCGGCTTGCGCCGGAAGATACCTGAACTCGAGCCCAGGCCTTCTGGAGCGGACATCATCGCCTCCCGAACGGTCGGTGGAGAGCCCGGATCACGGACCCAAGGCCGGAACCTACCGCCAACCGCGCGTGAAGACAGCGTGAGCGCGTCAGCCCGCCGCGGTGTCCTCGCTCACCGCCTCCGACGCCGTCGCGGCGGCTCGCTTGGCCTGGGTGGTCCGGACCGCGCTCGCGGCGAAGTAGGTGAGCAGCTCCGAGATCTCCACCGGGGCGTCCAGCTGCGGGCAGTGCCCCCAGTCCTCGCGGACCAGCAGCCTGCTGTGCGGCACCAGCGTGTGCAGCTGGCGCCCGGACGCGGCGGTGACGAGCTTGTCCTTGCCGCACGCGACGACCAGCAGCGGGACCTTCACCGAGTCGAGGCGGTAGGCGTCGGCGAGTTCCGCGACGAGCTGCCGGGCCTGCTCCAGGCGGCTCTTGGTCGCGCGGTAGTCCGGGAAGAGCGCCGTGAAGCGCTGCACCTGGGCCGCGTCGGCGGTGCCCGAGTCGGCGTAGAGCAGCCGGGGGACGACCTGCTCGGCGACCTTGCGCACCACGAAGCCCGGGACCGGCACCGGCAGCGACGAGTACAGCCGCAGTGGCAGCGGGTACCGCGCCACCGTGCGGATCAGCCACGAGTCGACGAACCCGGGCGCGGCGATGGAGACGACTCCCGAGATCGGGAGCCGGCCCTTCGAGGCACTCTTCTCCGCCGAGAAGGAATCCACTGCAGTCTGGGCCGCGCGCAGGCTCATGGTGCCGCCGAGGGAGTTGCCGGCCAGCACGACCGAGCCGAGGACCGCCTGTTCGCGGACGACGGCGGTGGTGAACGCGTCGAGCTGTGGCAGCATCGGGCCGGGCCGGAGCGGCTGGGCGTCGCCGAACCCCGGCAGATCGACCGCGACCGCCGGAATCCCGGCGGCCGCGAGCTGTTCCAGGGCGGGGCGCCAGGTGTCGGCGCTGTCGCAGTAGCCGTGCAGGAGCACCAGCCTGGGTGCGCTGGGCCGGACGTGCGGTACGGCGGCCTTGCGACGCAGCGAGCGGCGCGCGGCGGGTTGCTCCGGTTCGGGGGCGCCGACTTCGAGCACGCGGGTGCGGACGCCGGCGTAGCGCCGGAAGGAGACCCGGACGGGGTCCGGGTCACTGAGCCGGCCGTCCGGTACAGCCGGAGCGGGCCGCTGCGTCGCGGTCATGACTACAGATTAGCTGGCCGGGGTGGAGTTTTGGTGGAATTTCGGCGCTAACGACCCGGTCTCGAACTGAAGACGTCAAAGATTCACGAGATGTCGGAATGGTTTCCGGGCCGGGCGGATGGCGCATCCGCCCAGCTCGGCGGCGGTCTAGCGGGTGAAGACGATCTTGCCGGCGGTTTCCCCGTCGAGCATTGCCCGGAACCCCTGGGGTGCCTCGGAAAATGTAAGTTCCGCGCCGATTTGGGGTCGGACGCCGGTCAGGTCGAGGTAGGCGAGCAGGTCCGCGAGCTCGTCACGGGTGCCCATGGTCGAGCCCGTGACGCGCAGCTGGAGGAAGAAGACGCGCTGCAGCTCCGCGTTCGCGTCCGGGCCGCTGGTCGAGCCCGAGACCACGATGATCCCGCCCGGCTTGAGCGATTTGACCGAATGCGACCAGGTCGCCTTGCCGACGGTCTCGAACACGGCGTCGACGCGCTCGGGCAGCCGCGCGCCCGGCTCGAACGCCTGGTGCGCGCCGAGGCCGGTGGCGAGGGCGCGCTTCTCCTCGGTGCGGCCGGTCACCCAGACCCGGAACCCGGCGGCGCGGCCGAGCTGCACCAGTGCCGTCGAGACGCCGCCGGAGGCGCCCTGCACGAGCATCGTCTGGCCTGGCCGCAGGCCGGACTTCACGAAGAGCATCCGGTACGCGGTCAGCCACGCCGTGCCCATCGTGGCCGCTTCGGCGAAGCTGAGCGCCGCGGGCTTCGGGACGACGTTGCGGGCCGGGACGACGACCTGGTCGGCGAAGGTGCCCTGGTGCTTCTCGGTGAGCAGCGTGCGCTTCGGGTCGAGCGTGTCGTCGCCCTGCCAGCCCGGCGCGTTGATCACGGAGTGGATCACGACCTCGGAGCCGTCGTCGAGGGTGCCGGCGCCGTCGCAGCCGAGGATCATCGGGAACTGGTCCGGCTTGATCCCGACGCCGCGCAGCGTCCACAGGTCGTGCATGTTGAGGCTGGCCGCCTTGACGTGCACGCGGACCCAGCCGCCGGGCACTTCGGGCTCGGGGCGCTCGCCCACGACGAGCGCGTCCAGGGGGCTGTCGGCGTTGGGTTCCTGCGCGTACACGGCGAACATGTCCTGCAACGTACCGCCCCTGGCACGCGGCGGCAGCAGGGCGCGCGTAGGCTCACACCGTGTTCAACGGGCTTGCCGACTGGTGGGACGGGGTCGAGCTGTGGCTTGCCCAGGCCTGGTTCCCGGTCCAGTTCGTGCTGGTCATGGTGGTCGTCGTGCCGCTGTGCCTGGCCGCCGCGTGGGTGCTCGACAAGCTGGTCGGGCTGTTCGCCCGCCGGCTGGCCCCGGGACGTGACGACGACTCCTCCGACGGGTCGGCATAGGCTCGCGCACCATGTTCAACCGAAGGCGGATCACCGCCGCGCTGATCGGGCTCCTCGTGCTGGTGCTGGGGGGCTGGCTGGTCAAGGACGTCCTCAGCGACGGCTCGTCGTCGCCCGCGCCGAGCACCTCGGCCAGTGTTCCCGCGCATGGCGGCGCCGCCGTGCCGGGCGCGGACTCGGGGCTGCCGGTGAAGGCGCTTTCCGCGCTGCCGCCGCAGGCCGCGGACACGTGGAAGCTCGTCGAAAAGGGCGGGCCGTACCCGTTCCCGCGCAACGACGACGTCGTGTTCGAAAACCGCGAGAAACGCTTGCCCGCCAAGAAGTCCGGCTACTACCACGAGTACACGGTGAAGACGCCGGGCAGCGCCGACCGCGGCGCGCGGCGGCTGATCACCGGACAGGCGCACGAGCTGTACTACACCGGCGACCACTACGCGTCGTTCGTCGTCGTGGACGCGGCCCGATGAGCGCCTCGGAGCAGGCGAAGGCCGCCGCGGAAGAAGCTTTCGCGAGGGGCGCGTACCCGCATCTGGTGAACTCGCGGCCGACCGTCGACAAGGCCAGCACGCTCAGCGCCTTCGCCGTCGCACTGTCCTTTCCGGACTACTTCGGGCACAACCTCGACGCGCTCTACGACTGCCTGACCGACCTGTCGTGGCTGCCGCCGGGGGAGCACGTGCTGATCTGGCCGGGCTCGGACGCGCTGCGCAAGGCCGAACCCAAGACGTACCTGGCGATCCGCAGCGTGCTCTCGGACGCGCAGCGCGCGCTCGGGCCCGGCACCGGGACCGGAACCGGTTCCTGGCGGCTCACGGTCGTGCTGCCGGACGCCTGAGCGGCGTCCCCGCGCGCTTGACCGTGCGGATCACCGGCGCGCTTTCGAGCGTCTGCACGCCACGGATCATGACGGCGGGTTCGCGGCGCTAGTGGCGTGCGCGGCGGCGTGGCGGTGACGGGGATCGGGGTGGGTGTCGCGGGGCCGTCGATGGGCGCGGCGATCTCGGCCGCGGTTTGTGGTGGGGGTGACGGCCTGCTTGCCCTGGTTCCGCGCAAGCAGGCCCGCATCCTGGTCTAGTCCTGCGGGACCCAGTTCGGCTTGCGCTTCTGGGCGAAGGCCAGGATGCCCTCCTGGCCTTCCTCGCTCGCGAAGAACTTCGCCGACAGCGCGAGCATCTCTTCGAACCCTTCCGAAGGCGTGGCCGGGCGGGGGCGGCTCAGCAGCGCCTTCGTCTCGGCCAGTGCCTTCGGGCCGCCCGCCGCCAGCGCCTTCACGAACCGCGCCACTTCGGCGTCGAGCTCGTCCGCCGGGACCGCCGAGTTCAGCAGGCCGATCTTGACCGCGCGGCGGGCGTCGAACGTGTCGCCCGTCAGGAACAGTTCGTGTGCCGCGCGGGGATCGAGGCGGGGCAGGACCGTCAGGGAGATGATCGCCGGGACCACGCCGATGCGGACTTCGGAAAAGGCGAACGTCGCTTCCGGTACCGCCACGGCGATGTCGCACGCCGCCACCATGCCGATGCCGCCGGCGCGCGCCGGGCCGGCCAGGCGCGCCACCACCGGCTTCGGGCTGGTCCACAGTTGCTCGAGAATGCGAGGGAACTCGTTCACGCCCTGGTCGCCCGCGCCGGCGCCGCGGGCCTCCTTGAGGTCCATCCCCGCGCAGAACACCGGGCCCGTGTGGGTCAGCACGATCACGCGCACGGCGTCGTCGGCGGCCGCGGCGGCCAACGCGGAAGACAGCTCGTGGCGCAGCCGCGCCGACAGCGCGTTGCGGTTGTGCGGGGAGTCCAGGGTGATCGTGGCGGTGCCGCCCACCACGTCGTAGTGCACCAGTTCGTCAGCCATGCCCGACACCCTCGCACACTCGCCGCGCGGGGCCGCTGTTACGCGGGGCACAGCCAACCCGGATCACCCTCGCGGGCCTCGACGACGGCCGAGGACGGGGCCGGGAAGTGCTGCTTCAGCGTGAACGCCCCGGGCGTCGGCCCGTAGACGCGCAGGTGCTTGATCTTCTCCTCGGCGTCCGCGGTCGTCGGCCGGTAGCCGGCGGGCACCCACCACAGCGCGGTCATCACGTCCTGGACGCGGTGGAACCACTCGCGGCGGCGCCTGAGGATCGCCAGGTGCTCGCCGGAAAACACGAAGTCCGCCAGCGCTTCCACCGACGTCCAGACGGACATGTTGACCAGGATTCCGGACGTGCCACGCGCGTCCCACTCGAAGGCGCGGATCGACGTCGCGTCGCCGTCCTCGGTCTGCAGCCGCCACACGAACCCCGGCGCGTGGTCGGCGATGGCGTTGACCGGCTCCAAGGCGTCGACGAAGTCGCGGAAGGACGGGTCGTCGAGCGGTGCCTTCATCCGGCTGATGTTGACCTGGGCCAGTTCGAAGTTCCCCATGCGGCCACCCTACGGGCGCGACGGCGTCCGCAGGGTGGCCTTTCCGTGGTCAGCCGATCGTCGTCGTGGTGAAGACCGGGCTGGGGTTGGGGAAGCAGGCCGTCGGCGCGGTGAGGTCGCCGATGATGGTGCTCGCCACCGCCTTGAACGTCAGGCCGGGGTCGCTGTAGCTGGTGCCGGCCAGCTTCGTCTGGATCGTGCCGGAGCTGCCCGCGGTCAGGTGCGCGGTCACGGTGGGCAGTTCGAACGTCGAGCCGCCGGCGATCGGGCCGGGGAAGCTCAGCGTCGCGACGCCGTTCGCGACCGAGAGGGCCGGCGGGGTCGAGCCGAGGCCGGAGCCGCCCGCGAGGTCCGCGCCGACGTAGCTGGAGTTGGCCGGGATCGGGATCTTCAGCGCGAAAGTGTTGATGTTCTTGACTTTGTTCCCGCTCACTTCGGCCGGCACGGTGTTCGGCGCCGGGTCGATGACGACGTCGAACGCGGCGCCGGGCGCGACCGTGGCGGGCGCGGTGACGGCGGTGTCCTGGTTGAGGGACACCTTCTGGGGCCCGACGATCGGGGCGTTGGCCTGGCAGTCGAACGTGACGGCGGTGGCCGCCGACGCCGGGGCGGCGAGGGCGATCGGGAGAGCCGCGGCCGCGGTCAGCGCGGCCAGCCGGGAAAGGTGAAGAGCTTTCATCTGAGTCCACCTACCTGCGATTTCACGAGGGGGAGGGAGAAAGCTGCGCAGCGATTAGATAGTTACCGGCAAGTTAACTAGCGCGTCAAGGATTCACTGTTCCCATGCGCGCAGGGTGACGATAAATGTGAATGGATCTCACCTTTCGGCGGTGGTGGCGCCGCCGATCGTCGTTTCAGAGCGTTTCTGACCGCTTCGCTTCGAAACCCTGGGCAGCTCCCGCGCGGTCTGTTACCTGTGTCATTCAGAAGACTCCCGGTCGCAAGGAGGCGCCGATGAGATCGCTGTCGAAGGTGTTCAGGCTGCTCATGCTGTTCGTGCTCGCCGGTGGGCTGCTGGCCGCCGTCCCGCCGCAGGCCCAGGCGTCCACCGCCGGGTTGCGGGGCGTCAACTGGGCCGACCAGAGGGACAACTTCGTCAACGGCGTGCTGTACGTGTCCGGGCTGACCTCCTCGGACACGTACTCCTCGGCCGCCGCGACGGCCGACCAGGTGGTCGGGCAGCTGTACTCGATCTCGGGAGCCAACACGGTCCGGATGCCGATCAACGAGCCGACGGTCGCGAACTACTGGGGCACCTACACCGGGGCGATCGACACCGCGCTCGCCAAGGGCAAGGTGATCCTGGCGTACTGGGCCTACAGCGGCGGCAAGCCCGCGAGCACGGCCGGGTTCCAGCAGATGTGGGACAAGGTCGTCGGCAAGTACGGCGGCAACCCCAACGCCTTGTTCGAAGTCATCAACGAGCCCTACAGCTACAGTGCCGGTGACCTGAACAACTTCTACGACGCTTGGCTGGCCCGTTATCCCAGCGTGCCGCGAAGCCGGGTGATCCTCGACGGCACCGGCGACGCGCAGAACGTGCCCGCGGTCGGCGGCGACCACCGGCTCGACGGGACGCTGCTGGCGGCCCACGACTACTCGTTCTTCGCGGGCTACGAGAGTGAAACCGAGTGGGCGAACCACCTCGGCGGCTACATCGGCGCGTACGCGGACCGCACGGTCGTCACCGAGTGGGGCGGTCCGATGTCGCCCGGCAGCAAGAACGGCGTCCACTACGACACGATCGACTACAGCATCCCGAGCGGGTCGTTCTTCGCCGACTACATCCGGGGCGTGAGCGCGAAGATGCGGAGCCTCGGCGTCGGGAGCGTCTACTGGCCGGGCCTGCGCGACGGCGACTGGTACAGCCTGACCACCAAGACCGGAACCGGCTCCGGAACCAAGCTGACGCTGTCGAACGCCAGCGGGCTGACGCGGCTGCGGTACGCGTGGGGGATCGGCGACGGCGGCGGTACCTACGTCCGGATCGTCAACGCCGCCACCGGCCTGTACGTCGACGGGCTCGGCCGCACCACCAGCGGCGCCAACGCCGGCCAGTCCGGTGGCGACGCCGGCCGCTCCGAGCAGCAGTGGGTCATCGAGAACTCCGGGAACCGGGTGCGCATCAAGAACCGCGCCACCGGGCTCTACCTGGACGGCGTGGGCCGCACGTCGAACGGCGCGGCAGTGGGCCAGTACGCCGCGAGCGGCAGCGCCAACCAGCAGTGGTCGGTGGTGACCGACGCCGACAACGTGCGCATCAGGAACGGCGCCACCGGCGAGTACCTGGACAGCATGGGCCGCACGAGCAGTGGTGCCGATCTGGGCCAGTACGCCGACAGCAGCAGCGCCAACCAGCGGTGGCGGATAGTCGCCGCCGGCTGAATCCGCCGGGCGTGTTCGGGCCGGGCCAGTGTTGCGCGTCCGAGGTTCGTTGACAGCGCGGCGGCGAGGGCGAGCGTCGTGAATGACTCATTCAGGTCTTCGGAGGTCCTGAATGAGTCATTCACGACCTTTGGTCGGGGCTAGCGAGCCTCGCCAGGGCTGGCGAGCGCCCTGACTCCAGCGGCCCGAGCGTCGAACAACTTGCGACGCGCGGCACTAGACGTGCTGCCCGGTGCGCAGCAGTCCGGTGACCGCGGTGGCGTACCGGGCGACGACGACGTCCGCGACGCGCGGGTCGTCCGCCAGTGGTGCGGCGATGAACGCGCCCGGGTCGGCTTCACGGGCCAGCCGCGCGATCCGGTCGGGGAGCAGGCCCGGCGCGAGGAACCACGACGCCACCACGAGGTGACGGACCCCGCGGGACCGCAGCTTTTCGGCGGCCGCGGGGATGTCCGGCTGGGTGGCGCTGGCGAATGCTTCGCTCACCGGCAGCCCGAGCCGCTCTTCCCACCGCGCCGCCAGTGAAGCGACGACCGCGTTCGCGGAGGCGTTCGACGAGCCGACCGCGCCGACGAGCACGCCCGTGCCACGGCGGCGGGGCGCGGCGGCCAGCCGGTCGAGGGCGACCGCTTCCAGTGCCGGGTCGGCACCCAGCACGTCCGACACCTGGACGCGGAACCCCGGGCACGCCGCGACGACCTCGTCGATCAGCGCGGGCAGGTCGACCCGGGCGTGGAAGGCGCTGCCCAGCAGCAGGGGTACCACGACCGCCGTCCGGTGCCCGGCCGCGTGCAACGACCGCAGCACGTCCGTGACGAGTGGCGCCGAAAGGTCCAAAAAGGACTCATAGACCGAGATGCCCGGTGCCTGCGCGCGCACGACGTCGACGAGTGCCCGCACGGTCGCCGCCGAGCGGGGGTCACGGCTGCCGTGCGCGACGGCCACCAGGGGAGGCGTCACGAGAAGCGCTCACCCACCAGGCCCGCGGCCAGGGTGTCGCCGTCCTTCGGGTCGATCACCAGGAACGCGCCGGTGCGCGGGCTGACGCCGTAGTCGTCGACGCCCAGTTCCTCGGCCAGCCGCAGGGAGACAAGGCCGATGTCGTTGAGCTCCAGCGACGCCGGTGAGTCCACACTGGACAGTGTCTGCTCGTCGAACCGGGCGTGCAGCTCGTCCACCAGCGCCTGGACCGTGCGGGTGCCGTGCTTGACGAGCACGCGCGCGCCCGGCTTCAGCGGCTTGGACGACAGCCAGCACAGCGTGCCGGTGATCTCGTCGGTGATCCGCGGGGGCGAGTCGGCGGCCGCGATCAGGTCGCCGCGGGAGATGTCGATGTCGTCGGTGAGCAGCAGCGTCACGGAAGTCCCCGAGCCGGCCTCCTCGAGTGGCCCGTCCGCGGTGTCGATCCGCTCGACGCGGCTGCGGATGCCCTGCGGCAGCACCACGATCTCGTCGCCCGGCCGGACCGTGCCGGCGGCGATCTGACCCGCGTAGCCGCGGTAGTCCGGGTACTCGGGCGTGCGCGGGCGGATCACGTACTGCACCGGGAACCGCAGCGCCGAGTCGTGCGGGTCGGGCGCGACCGGCACCTCCTCCAGGTGCTCCAGCAGGCTGGGCCCGCTGTACCACGGCGTCCGCTCCGAGCGCGACGCGACGTTGTCGCCCTCCAGCGCCGAAACCGGGATCGCGAGCACCGAGCCCCGCGGGTAGCCCAGTGTCTCGGCGTGGGTAGCGAACTCCTTCGCGATCACCGTGAACGTCGCCTCGTCGTAGTCGACCAGGTCGATCTTGTTCACCGCCAGCACCAGCTGCGGCACGCCGAGCAGGGCCAGCACGGCCGCGTGCCGCCGGGTCTGCTCGATCACGCCCTTGCGCGCGTCGACCAGCAGCACGGCCAGCTGCGCGGTGGACGCGCCCGTCACGGTGTTGCGCGTGTACTGCACGTGCCCCGGCGTGTCGGCCAGCACGAACGACCGCCTCGGCGTGGCGAAGTACCGATACGCGACGTCGATGGTGATGCCCTGCTCGCGCTCCGAGCGCAGGCCGTCGACGAGCAGCGAAAGGTCCGGAGTGGACAGTCCCTTGTCGACGGACGCGCGGGTGACGGCGTCGAGCTGGTCGGCGAGCACCGACTTCGTGTCGTACAACAGCCGCCCGACGAGGGTGGACTTGCCGTCGTCGACGCTCCCGGCGGTGGCCAGGCGAAGCAGCGAACTCATCAGAAGTACCCCTCACGCTTGCGGTCTTCCATGGCCGCCTCGGACATCCGGTCGTCGGCGCGGGTGGCGCCGCGTTCGGTCAGCCGCGACGCCGACACCTCGGCGATGACGTCTTCGACGGTGGTCGCGGTCGACTCGATCGCGCCGGTGCACGAGCCGTCGCCGACGGTCCGGTAGCGGACGGTCAGCTCACGGACTTCTTCGCCCGGCCGCGGGCCGCCCCACGGTCCCTCGGCCAGCAGCATCCCGTCGCGCAGGTACACCTCGCGCTGGTGCGCGTAGTAGATCGACGGCAGCTCGACCTTCTCGCGGGCGATGTAGTTCCAGACGTCGGCCTCGGTCCAGTTGGACAGCGGGAAGACGCGGACCTGCTCGCCCGGGCGGTGCCGCCCGTTGTAGAGGTTCCACAGCTCGGGGCGTTGCCGACGCGGCTCCCACTGGCCGAAGGCGTTGCGGAGGCTGAAGATCCGCTCCTTCGCCCGGGCGCGTTCCTCGTCCCGGCGGCCGCCGCCGAAAACGGCGTCGAACTTGTTCTCCGAGATGGTGTCCAGCAGCGGCGTGGTCTGCAGCGGGTTGCGCATCCCGTCGGCGCGCTCTTCGAGGCGGCCGTCGTCGATCCAGTCCTGGACCTTCGCGACGAGCAGGCGCAGGCCGTGGCGCTCGACGACGCGGTCGCGGAACTCGATCACCTCGTCGAAGTTGTGCCCGGTGTCCACGTGCAGCAGCGGGAACGGCACCGGCGCCGGCCAGAACGCCTTGATCGCCAGGTGCAGCAGCAGCGTCGAGTCCTTGCCACCGGAGAAGAGGATCACCGGCCGGTCGAACTCGCCCGCCACCTCCCGGAAGATGTGGATGGCCTCGGACTCCAAAGCCGCGAGATTGTCCTGTGCCGCATCAGTAGCGGGCTCCAAGGTCGTCATGCGTCCCTTCCTCAGCCGTGCAGTCCGCACTCGGTCTTGCTCTGCCCGGCCCACCGGCCGCTGCGCGGGTCCTGGCCCGGCGCCACGCGAGCCGTGCAGGGCGCGCAGCCGATCGAGAGGTAGCCGATCGAGACCAGCGGGTTCTCGAGGATCCCGTGCTCGCGGATGTAGCCGTTGAACTCGTCGTCGGTCCATGCCGCGATCGGGTTGACCTTCACCAGGCCGTTGCGGTCGTCCCAGGTGACGATCGGGGTGTTCGCGCGGGTCGGCGCGTCGACCCGGCGGACGCCGGTGACCCACGCCGAGTAGTGCGAGAGGGTCTTGCGCAGCGGGACGACCTTGCGCAGGTTGCAGCACAGCGTCGGGTCGCGGTCGTGCAGCTTCGCGCCGTACTCCGCGTCCTGCTCGGCGACGCTCTGCTCGGCCTGGGCGTTCACGATGCGAACGCCCGGGTAGACCGTCTGCACGGCGTCACGCGTGCCGATCGTCTCCGGGAAGTGGTAACCGGTCTCCAGGAACAGGACGTCCACATCGGACTTCACCTGGGTGGCGAGGTCGATCAGCACGGCGTCCTGCATGTTGGACGCGACGATGAAGTCGTCGCCGAACGTCTCGACGGTCCAGCGGATCGCTTCGTCGGCGGTGGCGTCGGCGAGCTCCTTCGACGCGCGCTCGGCGAGGGTCTTGTAGTCGGCGGTGGCGGTCATCGGGAAACCTCCGGGAGGGACAGGCCGAGGAACTTGACCGAGAAAACCCGGCGACAACTGGAACACAGCCAGCCGCCGTTCTCTTCCGGCCTGAGGTCCTCGTCGCCGCAATAAGGGCAGTAGAACGGTGCCGCGCGCTCATCGGAGGTCACTGGAGGGCACTTTCCTCGGCGCGGGCGGCCCACTGCGCGAACCGCTCGCCGGGTTCGCGGCCGGTCACGTAGTTGCGCACGACGCGCTCGACATACCCGGTCAGCTCCGACGCGGTCACCTTGTGGCCGCGCAGCTTCCGGCCGAACCCGGCGTCGAGGCCGAGCCCGCCGCCGAGGTGCACCTGGAAGCCTTCGACCTGGTTGCCTTCGGAGTCGGTGACGATCTGGCCCTTGAGGCCGATGTCGGCGGTCTGGATCCGCGCGCAGGAGTTGGGGCAGCCGTTGAGGTGCACGGTCACCGGCGTGTCGAGGCCGTCCTGGATGTCCGCGAGGGACTTCTCGAGGTCCGCGACGAGTTGCTGCGCGCGGGCCTTCGTCTCGACGATCGCGAGCTTGCAGAACTCCAGCCCGGTGCACGCCATCACGCTGCGCCGCCACGGCGACGGCTTCGACTCCAGCCCCAGCTCGGCCAGCTCCGCCGAGAGCGTCGCGACCTGGGCCTCGGGGACGTCGAGCACGACGAGCTTCTGCTGCGGGGTGAGCCGGACGCGGCCCGAGCCCGCCCGCTCGGCGGCCTTGGCCACGGCGACGAGCGTGCCGCCGGAGACGCGGCCGGCGACCGGCGCGGCGCCGACGTAGAACTTGCCGTCGACCTGTGGGTGCACGCCGACGTGGTCGATCGGGACGGCCGGGTCGACCGGCGGCGGGCCGTCGATCAGCTCGCGCTTGAGGTACTCGTCCTGCAGCACCTGCCGGAACTTCTCCGCGCCCCAGTCCTTGACCAGGAACTTGATCCGGGCCCGCGAGCGCAGCCGCCGGTAGCCGTAGTCGCGGAAGATCGAAATGACGCCTTCCCAGACGTCCGGGACCTCGTCGAGGGGCACCCAGGCGCCGAGGCGCTTCCCGAGCATCGGGTTGGTCGAGAGGCCGCCGCCGACCCAGACGTCGAAGCCGGGCCCGTGCTCCGGGTGGTCGACGCCGACGAAGGCGATGTCGTGGATCTCGTGCGCGACGTCGGGCTGGCCGGAGATCGCGGTCTTGAACTTGCGCGGCAGGTTGGCGAACTCCGGCTTGCCGATGTAGCGCCGCTTGATCTCGTCGATCGCCGGGGTGCCGTCGATCACCTCGGCCGCGGCGATGCCCGCGACCGGCGAGCCGAGGATCACACGCGGGCTGTCGCCGCAGGCCTCCATCGTCGTCATGCCGGCGTTCTCGAGCTTGGCCCAGATCGCCGGGACGTCCTCGATCCGGATCCAGTGGTACTGGATGTTCTGCCGGTCGGTGATGTCGGCGGTGTCGCGCGCGTACGCCTGCGAGATCTCGCCGAGCACGGTGAGCTGCGCGGTGGTCAGCGCGCCGCCGTCGATCCGGACTCGCAGCATGAAGTAGCGGTCGTCGAGCTCCTCGGGCTCCAGCGTCGCGGTGCGGCCGCCGTCGATCCCCGGCTTGCGCTGGGTGTAGAGGCCGAACCAGCGGAACCGGCCGCGCAGGTCACCCGGGTCGATCGCGTCGAACCCTCGGTGGGCGTAGATGTTCTCGATGCGCGCCCGCACGTTGAGCGGGTGGTCGTCCTTCTTGGACCGCTCGTTCGGGTTCAGCGGCTCCCGGTAACCGAGCGCCCACTGCCCTTCGCCGCGCTTCTGCTTGGCGCGCGCGGGGCGGGCTGGGGTCTGGGGCGTGGCCATGGCGGCGTCCTCCGAGAGGCTTTTCGTGGCGGCGGAGGCCCGCCGGCTCGCGGGGTTCCTCCGGCGCCGGCTGTCCAGATTTCGTGGCAGGTGGTGGCGACGGCAGTTCAGCGAACGGGTACGCAGAGGGCGCTGGCGACCCGCAGGAGGTCGACGTGGCGGCGGGCCACGAGGAGAACACCGGCATGAGTCACGACCTCAGCGTGCCACGCGTCCACAATGTGGTCCAGGACTGCCCGCATGGTGGGAGGAGGGTCACTCACCTGGGAAAACCGTGTCAATCGCCCTCCTGCGTCCTCTTGCGCGACTCAGATCACTATGGTCGGAGTGCTACGAACGCAGTGACGGGCGGAGGCGGTCAGCGCCGGCATCGTGACAGGTGTTCACCCGATCGGCCTCTCGGCGCGACCGAGCGTGGCGGGGTGGACAATCGCAGGGTGCCCGAGCTGCGTCCCGACCCCGCCACCCCGATCGACCCCGCCTTGCCGGAAAGCGCGCTGAAGAGGCTCGGGAGCAGAGCGTTCGGGGTCTACGTGCACGTCCCGTTCTGCGCGACGCGCTGCGGCTACTGCGACTTCAACACCTACACCGCGGGTGAGCTCGACTCCGGTTCGTCGCCGCAGTCCTGGCTGGAAGGACTGCGGCGGGAACTGGAGCTCGCGGCCCGTGTGCTGGTCGTGCCACCGGCCGCCGACACCGTGTTCGTCGGCGGCGGCACGCCGTCGCTGCTCGGCGCTGACGGCCTCCGCTCGGTGCTCGACGCCGTCCGCGACGTCTTCGGGCTCGCCCCGGGCGCCGAGGTGACGACGGAGTCGAACCCGGAGTCGACGTCGCCGGAGTTCTTCGCCGGGATCCGCGAAGCCGGCTACACGCGCGTCTCGCTGGGCATGCAGTCGGCCGCGCCGCACGTGCTGAAGATCCTCGACCGCGTGCACACCCCGGGCCGTCCCGGGAAGGCCGCCGCCGAAGCCCGCGCCGCCGGCTTCGAGCACGTGAACCTCGACGTGATCTACGGCACGCCGGGGGAGCGCGCCGACGACCTGCGGGCGACGCTCGACGCCGTGCTGGCCGCGGGAGCCGACCACGTCTCGGCGTACGCGCTGATCGTCGAGGAGGGCACGGCGCTGGCCCGCCGCGTGCGCCGGGGCGAGCTGCCCGCGCCGGACGACGACGTGCTGGCCGCGGACTACGAGATGATCGACGCCACGCTGTCGGCGGCGGGACTGCGCTGGTACGAGGTGTCGAACTGGGCGGCGTCCGACGAGGCTCGCTGCCACCACAACCTCGGCTACTGGCGGGGCGACGACTGGTGGGGCGCCGGTCCGGGCGCGCACAGCCACGTCGGCGGGGTGCGCTGGTGGAACGTCAAGCACCCGGCGCGCTACGCCGCCTTGCTCGCCGAGGGCGCCTCGCCCGCGGGCGGGCGCGAGGTGCTCAGCGACGACGACCAGCACCTGGAACGGATCATGCTCGAACTCCGCGTCGCCGAGGGGCTTCCGCTCGACGTCCTCGACGGGCCGGGACTCGCCGAGGCTCGCGCGGCCGCGGCCGAAGGCCTGCTCGATCCGTCCGCTTTGGACTCCCGGGGCCGCGCGGTGCTCACCGACCGCGGGCGGCTGCTCGCCGACGGCGTGGTCCGCCGGCTCGCCGGCTGAGCCGTCCGGGAATGAAACCGCCGCGGCCGGTCGTTGCTTGTATTCAGCAACGACTTTCGAGGAGGCCCCATGGCGCGCGCGATCAGGTTCGACGAGTACGGCGACGTGGAGGTTCTGCGGGTCGAGGACGTGCCGAAGCCGGCTCCGGGACGGGGACAGGTGCTCGTCGAGGTCCGTGCGGCCGGGATCAACCCGGGTGAGGCGGCCATCCGCCGGGGGTTCCTGCACGAGCGCTTCCCGGCGACGTTCCCGTCCGGCCAGGGAAGCGACTTCGCCGGCGTGGTCACCGAGCTCGGTGCGGGCGTCGAGGAGATCGCCGTCGGCGACGAAGTGATCGGCTTCGTCAACACGCGCTCGAGCCACGCCGAATTCGTCGTCGCGGAGGCGGAGAACCTGACGCCCCGCCCGGACGGCGTGCCGTGGGAGGTCGCCGGTTCGCTCTTCGTCGCCGGGACCACCGCGTACGCCGCGGTGCGCGCGGTGAGCCCGCGGGATGGGGAGACCGTCGTCGTCTCGGGCGCCGCCGGTGGCGTGGGTTCACTGGCCGTGCAGCTCGCGAAGCTGGCCGGCGCCACTGTGATCGGCCTGGCCGGCGAAGCCAACCACGCGTGGCTGCGCGAACTCGACGTGATCCCGGTGGCCTACGGGGACGGCGTCCTCGAGCGGATCAGGGAAGCCGCGCCGGACGGCGTGCACGCGTTCGTCGACACCTTCGGCTCCGGATACGTGGAACTGGCCCTGCACCTGGGCATCCACCCCGGACGGATCGACACGGTCATCGACCGTGCCGCGGCCGCGAAGTACAACGTCAAGACCGAAGGCAACGCGGCCGCGGCGTCGGCCGAGGTGCTGCGCGAGCTGAGCCTGCTGGTGGACAAGGGATTGCTGGAGGTGCCGGTCGCGCGCGTGTACGCGTTGGACGAAGTGCGTGACGCCTACCGCGAGCTGGAGAAACGGCACACACGCGGCAAGATCGTCCTGCGCCCCTAGTCCCGGTCAGACGACGGCGACGGCGTCGATCTCGACGAGGAACCCCGGCGCCAGGCCGGCGACGACGTGGACCGTGATCGCCGGTGGCGGGTCGGCGCGGTTCCAGACCTGCTGGAAGGCGGCCACTCCTTCGTCGAAGGTGTGGCCGTCCACCACGGCGATGCGCCAGTGCACGATGTTCGCCAGGGTCGCGCCCTCGCTTTCCAGGATGGTCGCGAGGTTGCGGAACGCCTGCAGGGCCTGCTCCCCGACCGTGGGGCCGACGAGCTTGCCGTCCGCGTCGACGCCGTTCTGGCCGCCGATGTAGATCGTCTTCGCGGGCTGTTCGACCACGACGGCCTGGCTGAAGGCCGGGCTGCGGTGGAGTCCCTCGGGGTTGATGTGCCGGACGGCCATCGGTAGCCCTCTCTGCCGACGTGGGTGCGTGACGCCAGTCATAGTGGGTGCCCGCGAACGAACGCAACCGGCTACTTCTTCGCCGCCATGGCCTTGAGCCCGGCGAGGAACGTGTCGAGGGCGAAGCCGAGGCGTTCGGCCGCCGTCTCGGCCGAGAAGAACTCGCCGATCCGCAGCATGTTCGGGAACGCTTCGGCGGGCAGTGAGCGCATGTAGTCCACCATCTGCCGGCCGCGTTCGCTGACTTCGGCCGCGTCGATCTCGCCCCAGGTCCAGCCGCTCGCTTCGTACGCGTATGCCTTCGCGTAGAGGCCCAGCGCGTCGCCCGCGAAGGTCGCCTGCTTGAGTTCGAGGCCGCCGGCCCGCAGCAGGGCGAGCATCGCCTCGCCCAAGCGCAGCGAACTGGGCGTGACCGGCACGGCGATGTCCCACGCCACGCGCGCGATCCCGGGGTGGGCGACCATCACCCGGATCTGGGCGTGGACGAGGTCCTTGACCTGCTCGTCCCAGCGCGCCGGATCGGGCTCCGGCAGCGGCACGCCGGCGAGCACCGCGTCGAGCATGAGCTCCGCCAGTTCGTCCTTGTTGGAGACGTGCGCGTACAGCGACGCGGGCCCCGTCTCGAGCTCCTGCGCGATCCGCCGCATGGTGACCGCGTCGAAGCCCTCCTTCGCCAGGACGTCCAATGCCGTCTTCACGACGAGCTCCTGGGAGAGCGCGGGTTTCGCGGCGCGGCGGCCCGGGGGACGGCGCCACGGCGGCGGGGGAACGGTCACGCGAACACTGTACTTGACGCGAACGTCGTTCGTATGTAGAACGGTGTTCGTTCGACGAACAGCGTTCGAAGGGGATCTCATGACCACTGCCGAAGCCGATGTCCGTGCCGTGCTCGAGCGGCTCACCCAGGCCTGGAACGACGGCGACGCCACCGCGTACGGGCGGCTCTTCACCGAAGACGCGGACTACGTGACGTTCTTCGGGCTGAACTTTCCGGGCCGCGAAGCGATCGAGGAGTCGCATCGCGCGCTCTTCGAAGGCCCGCTCAAGGGCGTCAAGCTGACCGGGCAGCTCGGCGCGGCGGCGAAGGTGCGGTTCGTCCGGCCGGACGTCGCCGTGGTCGTCGCCGGTGGCGGCTCGTCGCTGACCGGCGCGGACACCGCGGACGAAGGTCGCGAATCGACCGTGAGTTTCGTGCTCGTCCACGACGGCGGCGAGTGGCTGATCACCGCGTTTCAGAACACGCGCGTCTCGGATCCGCGCTCGTGAAAACGCTTGCGGAGGCCGCCGGGGTCGTCGCGCGGCCACCCGGTGAGGTGTTCGAGCGGCTGCGGCGCACGCTCGCCGGAGGTGCGTACCCGATGCGGATGGAGGTCGACCGCGAGCGGGGGTTCCTCGCGGTTCAGGGCGGCTGGTGGTATCGCGCCGAGTACCGCGTCACGCCGGATCCGGCCGGCGCCCGCGTCGAACACCGGGTGCTGAACGTGGCTTCCCGGGGCCGCTGGGGTGTGCCGCTCGTCAACCGGTTCTTCCTCGGATTCCGGGCTCGCACGGCTGTCGCTTTCGCGCGGATGCTCGAGGAACTGGGTACCCCGCAGTAGCCGTGCGCCGGTTTTCCCGCGTAGGGTGAGTTAGGTAACCCTTAGCGAACTTTGGAGTGGTGATGGCTGAAGCACCCCGGCGGTCCGGGCGTCCCGCGGTGCGGCTGCGGGTGCTGCGCAGCGAGCGCCTGACCCCGCACATGATCCGGATCGTCGCGGGCGGCGAGGGCATCGCCGGCTTCGCGCCCAACGCGTTCACCGACGCCTACGTGAAGGTGCTGTTCAAGGTGCCCGGCGTCGAGTACCCGGAGCCGTTCGACGTCCAGGAATGCCGCGCCACGCTGCCGCGGGAGCACTGGCCGCGGCAGCGCTCCTACACTGTTCGCGCGTTCGACCCGCAGGCCGGCGAGCTCGTCATCGACTTCGTCCACCACGGCGACGAGGGCATCGCCGGCCCGTGGGCGGCCGCGGCCCAGCCGGGCGACGAACTGCTGCTCTCCGGTCCCGGCGGCGCGTACGCGCCGGGCGCCGAGGCGGACTGGCACCTGCTGGCCGGGGACGAAAGCGCCCTGCCGGCCATCGCGGCGTCGCTCGAAGCGCTCCCGGCCGGCGTCCCCGTCCACGCGGTGATCCTCGTCGAGAACGCGGACGAGGAGCAGCCGCTGGTCACGAAGGCGGACGCGCAGATCACCTGGCTGCACCGCGCTTCCGGCGGCGACGTCGCGGCGGCGGTGCGCGCGCTGCCGTGGCCCGACGGCGTCGTGCAGGCGTTCGTGCACGGCGAGGCCGGGTTCGTCCGGGAGCTGCGGCGGTACCTGCTCGACGAGCGCGGGGTGCGGCGCGAGCTGCTGTCGATCTCGGGGTACTGGCGCTTCGGGAAGAACGACGAAGCCTGGCGCGAGGAGAAGGCCGCCGAGCGGGCGCGGGAGAAGTAACCTCGCCGCATGGCGGAACTCGAAGTGGACGTCGACCCGGCCGATGCGGGGTTCGACGCGGACCGGCTCGCGCGGATCGACGCCCATTTCGATCGGTATGTCCAGGATGGCCGGTTGCCGGGGTGGCTCGCGGTGGTGCGCAGGCACGGCCGGACCGTGCACGTCGGACGAGGCGGGCACCGCGACGTCGAAGCCGGGCTGCCGGTCGAGACGGACACGCTGTGGCGCATCTTCTCGATGACCAAGCCGATCACGTCGGTCGCCGCGATGATGCTCGCCGAAGAGGGCTTGCTGGAGCTGGACGACCCGATTTCGCGGTGGTTGCCGGAGTTCGAGTCGTCGCGGGTGTTCGTCAAGGGGTCGGCGCTCAAGCCGTTCACCGAGCCCGCCCGCGAGCCCATCCGCGTGTGGCACCTGCTGACGCACACGGCGGGCCTCACCTACGGCTTCCACCACGGCCACCCGGTGGACGCGATCTACCGGGCGGCCGGCTTCGATTGGGGCACGCCGCGCGGTCTTGACCTGGCGGCGTGCTGCGTGCAGTGGGCCTCCCTGCCGCTGCTGTTCCACCCCGGCGCGGAGTGGAACTACTCGATCGCGACCGATGTGCTCGGCCGGGTCGTCGAAGTGGTGTCCGGCCTTCCGCTGGACGAGTTCTTTTCGTCGCGGATCTTCTCGCCGTTGGGCATGGCGGACACCGGCTTCGTGGCCTCGTCCGGTTCCCGCCTGGCGGCCTTGTACGTGCCGGACCCGGCGTCCGGCCGCGCGGTGCGGAACGACGCGTTCGGCCGCCTGGGCACGTCCCGCCCGGACTGTCTTTCGGGCGGCGGCGGCCTGGTGTCGTCGGCGGCGGACTACGGCCGCTTCACGGAGATGCTCCTGCGCGGCGGCGAACTCGACGGCGTGCGGTTGCTGTCCCCGCGCACGGTTTCCCTCATGGCGAGCAACCACCTGCCCGGTCACGTGGACCTGGAGGCATACGGACGGCCGTTGTTCGCGGAGATGCCCTTCGACGGCCACGGTTTCGGCTTGGGCTTCTCGGTACTGGAGGACCCGGTGAAGGCCCGGACGCTGTCATCGGCAGGCGAGTTCGCCTGGGGCGGCGCGGCTTCGACGGCGTTTTGGGTGGATCCGGACGAGGACCTGACGGTCGGGTTCTACACGCAGCTGCTGCCGTCGAGCACCTACCGGCTGCGGCCGCAGCTGCGGCAGCTGGTCTACCAGGCGTTGGTGGACTGAGCTTCGCAAGCGGACCCCGCCGCCGGATCACGTTCTGGCCGCTTCGGACACCGCGCAGCGCGTGCCCGAAGCGGCGATGCGGTACCTCCATGATGTTCAGTCCGGGGCACAGAGCGTGTCCGGGGCGGGCACCGCACCGGCGACGAAGTAGTCGTCCAGCGACTTGTCGATACAGGCGCTCTTGCCGCGGGAACCGTGGCCGTACGTGTCGAGGCTCAGCAGGCGGGCGTTGCCCAGCAACCGTTCCGCCCGTTGGGCGCCGGCGTAGGGCGTCTCCAGGTCGCCCTGGCGGTTGGCGAGCAGGAGGATCGGCGCCGTCGGACGGTTCCACGGTCCGGTGTAGCGGCCCGTGTCCGTGACGTCCCAGGTCGCGCAAGGGAGTGTCTTGTAGACGTCGAACGGTCCGAAGCCGCGGGCGACGCGGTCTGCGCGACGGGCGTAGTCCCACCAGACCGCGGGGTCCCGCGGGTTCGCCGCGTCCGAGCACAGCGTCGCGCCGCCGCCCAGCAGGGAGTCGATGTCCGGCGGGCCACCCTGGACCGCCGGAACGCGGCTTGAGGCCGGGTCGGCCAGGGCTTGGAGGAACGCCGCCAGCTGGGGCGCCGCCTGCGCGTCGGTCAGGTAGTCGTGGATCCGGGCGATCGCGCTTTGGCCGGTGACGACGACCTGCTGTCCGGCCGTGTCGGTCACCGTGATCGGGCCGCGTTCCAGCCGGTCCAGGACCTTGCCGTAGTCGAAAGTGCAGTGGGCACCGCAAGCGTCCAAAAAGGATTGGAGGGCCCGTGGGGCGTCCTCGAAGCCGTGCAGGCGGTAGCTCATCGGGCCTGGGCCGGTCGACCAGCGCACCGGGTCGTCGACCGCGTCGAGGGCCAGCGAGCCGACCCGGCCGGGGAACAGGTTGGCGTACGTTTCACCGATGTAGGTGCCGTACGACTTCCCGTAGTACCGCAGCTTCGGCTCGCCGAACGCCGCCCGCAGCCGGTCCAGGTCGCGGGCGATCGTCCCGGTCGACAGGTGGTTCGCCAGGGGTCCCGCGTTCTGCTCGCAGAGGTCGGTGACCACGCGGGTGTCCGCGATCTGCTGCCGCTCGGCCTCGCGCGTCAGCGGGAACGTGCCGAGTGCCCGTTGCAGCACTTCCAGCTGCGACGGGTCGGTGAAGCAGTGGATCTTCGAGCTGGCGCCGACGCCGCGCGGGTCGATCCCGACGATGTCGAAGCGGGCGTGCAAGGCGGGCGTCAACGCGGGGGCGAACAGTCCGGACGAGCCCGGGCCGCCCGGGTTGTAGAAGATGGTGCCCAGCTTGTGGGCCTGGTCGGTGGCGGGCAGGCGGGCGACGGCGATGCGCGCCGACCCGGCCGAAAGGTCCTGATAGGACAGTGGGACGTCGAGGTGGCCGCACTGGTAGCCGGCCTGGCACGAGTCTTCCCAGACGATTCCGGCGGGGCTCGCCGCGGCCGCGGGCGCGCTCAAGGCGACCACGCTCGCGGCGGCCCCCAGAGCCAGCGCAGCACGGAGTTTCCGAGGATTCATGCTCCCGATCGTCCCGTCACCAGGACCGGGGGCGCGCTGGTGCGCGCCCCCGGAACCGGGGTAGGGCGGCCCCTACGTGGTGAGTTTTGGGATGATCTGGGCGCCGTAAGAAGCGAGGGTCGCTTCGCGGTCGTCGTGCATCAGGTACAGCGAGAACTGGTCCACGCCCAGTTCCGCCAGCTCCTGCAGCCGTTCGACATGGGAAGAAGCCGGGCCCAGCAGGCAGAACCGGTCGACGATCTCGTCCGGGACGAACTCCGTCGACGGGTTGCCCGCCTTGCCGTGGTGGCTGTAGTCGTAGCCCTCGCGCTCGCGGATGTAGTCCGTCAGCTCCCGCGGTACCGCCCCCGACGAGCCGTACCGCGCCACCAGGTCCGCGACGTGGTTGCCGACCATCCCGCCGAACCAGCGCAGCTGTTCGCGCTGGTGCGCCAGGTCGTCGCCGACGTACGCCGGGGCCGCGACGCAGATCGTGATGCCGCCCGGGTCCCTTCCCGCCGCGCGGGCCGCGTCGCGGACCGCGCCGATCGTCCAGCGGGCGATCGCCGGGTCCGCGCACTGCAGGATGAAGCCGTCCGCGTGCTCGCCGACCGTCTGCAGCGCCTTCGGCCCGTACCCGGCCATCCACATTTCGAGCTGCCCGTTCGAGATCCACGGGATCTGCACGGTCTTCTCGTTCATGGTCACCGGGCGGCCCTCGGCCAGGTCCTTGACCACGCGCATGCAGTCGCGGACGGTGGCCAACGTGGACGGCGGCTTGCCGACCACCCGGTGCGCCGAGTCGCCGCGGCCGATGCCGCACACCGTGCGGTTGCCGTACATGTCGTTGAGCGTGGCGAACGTCGACGCCATCACCGACCAGTCCCGCGTGCCGGGACTGGTCACCATCGGCCCGACGACCATCGACGACGTCGCCGCGAGGATCGCCGAGTAGATGACGAACGGTTCCTGCCACAGCACGCAGGAGTCGAACGTCCAGCCGTAGCGGAACCCGGCGTCCTCGGCGTCCTTCATGAGCCGCACGACGTCCCGCGCGGGCGGGTCCGTCTGCAGCACGATCCCGAAATCCATGCTCACCTCAGTTCAGGTACTGGTTCAGCGAGCGGGACAGGAACTTGCCGTGCGACGTCGACCCGGTGAAGCCGTCAGGCGACACGACGACGCGCCCGCGGGACAGCACGGTGTGCACGCGACCGGTGATCTCGAATCCCTCGTACGCCGAGTAGTCCACGTTCATGTGGTGCGTCTCGGCCGACAGTGTCTGCGTCGCCGAAGGGTCGTAGATCACGATGTCCGCGTCCGAACCCGCCGCGATGACGCCCTTACGCGGGTACAGCCCGAACATCCGCGCCGGTGTCGCCGAACATGTCTCGACCCAGCGGCCGAGCGTCAGCTCGCCGGCGACGACGCCCTGGTGCAGCAGGTCCATCCGGTGTTCGACGCCCGGTATCCCGTTCGGGATGGCCCGGAAGTCGCCGCGCCCCAGTTCCTTCTGGTCCTTGAAGCAGAACGGGCAGTGGTCGGTCGACACCACGGAGAGGTCGTTCGTCCGCAGCCCGCGCCACAGGTCCGCCTGGTGCGACTTCTCCCGCAGCGGCGGCGATGCGACGTACTTCGCGCCCTCGAAGTCCGGCTTCGCCAGGTCCTCAATGGACAGGTACAGGTACTGTGGGCACGTCTCGGCGAAGACGTTCTGACCCTCGTTGCGTGCTTCCGCCACCGCCGCCAGCGCTTGCGACGCCGAAAGGTGCACGATGTACAGTGGCGAGCCGGTCACCTTCGCGAGCTGGATCGCCCGCGACGTCGCTTCTCCTTCCAGTTCCGGTGGCCGCGTCAGGCCGTGCTGCACCGGGTCGATGTTCCCGGCCTCGAACGCCTGCGCGGCCAGCTGGTCGATCGCGATGCCGTTTTCGGCGTGCATCATGATCGTAGCGCCGATTTCGCGCGCTTTCTGCATGGCCAGCAGGATTTCCCCGTCCGTGGAGTAGAACACCCCCGGGTACGCCATGAACATCTTGAAGCTGCCGACGCCACCGTCGACGCAGGCTTCCATCTCCTTCAGCGACTGGTCGTTGACGTCGGAGACGATCATGTGGAAGCCGTAGTCGATCGCGCAGTTTCCGTCCGCCTTCGCGTGCCACTTGTCCATTGTGGACAACAGTGACGTGCCCTTGGCCTGCACGGCGAAGTCGATGATCGTGGTCGTGCCGCCCCACGCCGCCGCCGTGGTGCCGGTCGAGAACGTGTCGACGGAGTGCGTGCCGCCGAACGGCATCTCCATGTGGGTGTGGGCGTCGATGCCGCCGGGCAGGACATACTTCCCGGTGGCGTCGATCGTCTCGTCGCCGGTCAGCGTCCCGGGCGCCCCGACGGCGGCGATGGTCTCGCCGTCGACGAGGACGTCCGCCAGGAGCGCGCCGGACGGCGAAACGACCCGGCCGCCCTGGATGAGCGTGGTCATCAGGCCTCCGCGAGCGGGCCGTAGGTGTCCGGGCGGCGGTCGCGGTAGAACGCCCACTGGTTCCGGACGTCGTCGAGCAGCCCGAGGTCGAGATCGCGCACCACGACCTCGTCGTCGGTGTCGGACGCGGCGTCGCCGACGAGCTGGCCCTTCGGGTCGACGAAGTACGTCTGACCGTAGAAGTCGTTGTCGCCCAGCGGTTCCACGCCGACGCGGTTGATCGCGCCGACGAAGTACTCGTTCGCCACCGCGGCCGCCGGCTGCTCCAGCTTCCACAGGTACTGCGACAGGCTGCGGCTGGTCGCCGAGGGGTTGAACACGATCTTCGCCCCGGCCAGGCCGAGGGCACGCCAGCCCTCCGGGAAGTGCCGCTCGTAGCAGATGTAGACGCCGATGCGGCCCACGGCGGTGTCGAACACCGGGTAACCGAGGTTGCCGGGCCGGAAGTAGAACTTCTCCCAGAACCCCTGGACCTGCGGGATGTGGTTCTTGCGGTACTTGCCGAGGTAGGTGCCGTCGGCGTCGATGACCGCGGCGGTGTTGTAGTAGACGCCGGGCTGCTCGACCTCGTACATCGGCACGATCAGCACGATGCCGTGACGCTCGGCGACCTCCTGCATGAGCCGCGTGGTGGGCCCGTCGGGAATGGCCTCGGTGTAGGAGTAGTAGTCGGCGTCCTGCACCTGGCAGAAGTACGGCCCGTAGAACAGCTCCTGGAGGCAGACGACCTGGGCGCCCTGCGAGGCGGCGGTGGCGATGTGGTCGACCGCCGCCTTGATCATGGACTCCTTGTCACCCGTCCACCGCTGCTGGATCAATCCGGCTCGGACGACGCTCACTTGCTTCCTCCTTGGTTGAGGGAAGGGTCAGTGCGGCGAAGACGGCGAAGGCGCCGACCAGGCCGATCACCCAGTTGTAGTCGTAAAGCGGCTTGAGGAACGGGATCAGGCCGTCGGCGGGGAAGGGCCCGCCGTACGCACCGCCGACCGCGAGGAGGGCTCCCACCAGCGTCGCGACCAGCGCGCGCCAGTTCCAGCCGCCGGTGAACCAATACACCCCATCGGGTGTGTAGAGGTCCTTCAGCCGCAGCTTCGTGCGGTTGACGAGCCAGTAGCCGGCGACGAGCACCCCGGCGACCGCGCCGAGCAGCCCGCCGTAGAAGCCGAGCCACGCGAAGATGTAGATGTTCGGGTCCGAGTACAGCCGCCAGGGCTGGATGAGGATGCCGATGACGCCGGTGATCCCGCCGCCGACCGCGAAGGTGATCTTCTTCGGGAACGCGTTCGAGAAGTCGTAGGACGGGCTGACGACGTTGGCCGCGAGGTTCGCCGAGATCGTCGCCAGCACCAGCGCGACCAGGGCGACGACGACCACGGCCGGGCTGTCGAACTTGTCGGCCAGTTTTGCCGGGTCCCAGATGTCCTCGCCGTAGAGCACGTGCCCGCCCGACGTGGTCAGGATGGCCACGATGGCGATGAACGTCATCGTCGTCGGCAGGCCGAGGATCTGGCCGCGGACCTGCTTGCGCTGGCTGCCGCCGAAGCGGGTGAAGTCCGGCATGTTGAGCGACAGCGTCGACCAGAACGCGATCATCGCCATCAGCGACGGCGCGAACACCTTCCAGAAGTCCGGGCCCCAGCCGAGCTTGCCGCCGTCGGACAGGATCGGGCCGAGCCCGCCCGCCTTGACCAGCACGTACCCGAGCATGACCAGGAAGCCGACCGACACCAGCGGCGCCGTCCAGTTCTCGAACCGGCGGACCGCGTCCATGCCGCGCCAGATGATGAGCATCTGGCCGATCCAGAAGACCACGAAGGACAGCCAGAGCGTCCAGTGCTGTCCGGCTACGACGGCGGAGTCGCGCCACCACGAGCCGAGCAGGCGGCCGAGGATGACGTAGATGGCCTCGCCGCCGACCCAGGTCTGGATGCCGAACCAGCCGCAGGCGATGAACGCCCGCAGCAGCGCGGCCAGGTTGGCGCCGCGCAGGCCGTAGAACGCGCGGGCGAACACCGGGAACGGGATGCCGTACTTCGTGCCGGCGTGGCTGTTGAGCAGCATCGGCGCGAGCACGACCAGGTTGCCGATCGTGATCGTGAGCAGCGCCTGCACCCAGTTCATGCCGAGCGCGATGAGCGACGCGGCCAGGGCGTAGCTGGGGATGTTGTGCGCCATCCCCATCCAGAGCGCGAAATAGTTGTAGGTGGTCCAGGTCCGTTTTGCGACGGGGACGGGGGCCAGCTCTTCGTTGAAGAACCGGCTGCCTTCGAGAGACCCGACGTCGGCGGGGTTCAGTTCGACCCGGCCGTCGTCGTGCACGCGCTGGTCTGCGGGTGTCGGCGCCATTGCGGAATCCTGCGCGCCTGGTCATCGCCGGTGCAACGGCAGTCTGTTCACTCTTCGCTGATCAGGAGTGCAGTCTGTCGATTGCGCCAAGGGGCTCCGGAGTGCATGAACTGCGTCACACATCTCGCCGTCACGAACCGGCAAAGCGGCTGAAACGTCTCCACAGGATCTTCACAGTTCACGCGGACCGTCTCCATCGGAGGTGCTTACTGTCGTGGCCATGGAACTGGGTGGGCGGCGGGTGCTCGTCGTCGAGGACGACGTCACGATCGCCGCGTCGATCGCGGCCCGGCTGCGGGCCGAGGGGTTCACCGTGGACGTCGCCCACGACGGGCCCGCCGCCGTCGAGGCCGACTCGGCGGGCGAGCCGGAGCTGGTGGTGCTCGACGTGATGCTGCCCGGGTTCGACGGCCTGGAGGTCTGCCGCCGGATCCAGGGACGGCGTCCGGTGCCGGTGCTGATGCTGACCGCGCGCGCCGACGAGACGGACCTGCTGGTCGGGCTGGGGGTCGGCGCCGACGACTACCTCACGAAGCCGTTCTCGATGCGGGTGCTCACCGCCCGGGTGCACGCGCTGCTGCGGCGGGTGGACCGCTCGGCGTCCGTCGCGGGCGCCCGGATCGTGCTCGGCGACCTCGACATCGACATCGACCAGCGGCGCGTCGCCCGGGCGGGCGTCGCGGCGCAGCTGACGCCGATCGAGTTCGACCTGCTGGTCCACTTCGCGCGGCGGCCGCGAGTGGTGCAGCCGCGCGAACGGCTGCTGTCGGAGGTGTGGGACTGGGACGTCCACGGCACGTCGGCGGGGACGCGGGCGGTGGACAGCCACATCAAGGCGCTGCGGCGGAAGCTCGGCGCGGACCTGATCCGGACGGTGCACGGCGTCGGCTACGCATTGGAGGCGGGCTCGTGAACCTCGTTCCGCGGCCGCTGGATCGGATCCGGTCGATCAAGCTGAAGCTGGCGATCCTGATGGTCGCCTCCGGCGGGGTGGCGTTCGCGTTCTTCAACTGGCAGATCGGCTGGCTGCCGCCGAGGACGACGGTCACCGCGATGGTCCTGGCCCTGGTGTTGTCGCAGGTCCTGGCGCACGGGATGACGCGGCCGCTGCGCGAGATGACCGCGGCGGCGCGGGCGATGGCGAAGGGCGACTACAGCCGCCGGATCCGCGCGACGACCCGCGACGAGGTGGGTTCGCTGGCGCGCGCGTTCAACCAGATGGCGGGGGACCTCGGCGACGCGGACCGCCGGCGCCGGGAGCTGATCGCGAACGTGTCCCACGAGCTGCGGACGCCGATCACCGCGCTGAGCGGCGTGCTGGAGAACCTCGTCGACGGCGTCGAGGAACCCGATCCGGGGACGTTGAAGACGGCGTTGCGGCAGACCGAGCGGCTGGCGACGCTGGTGGACGAGCTGCTGGACTTGTCACGGCTCGACGCGGGGGCGATCCCGCTGCACAAGACGTCCTTCTCACTGTGGTCGCTGCTGTCGGAAGTGGTGGGGGAGGCGGCGTTCGCGGGCCGCGGGGTGACGTTCTCGGTGTCGGTCTCCCCGGAGGGCGCGCTGGTGACGGCGGACCGCGGACGGCTGTTCCAGGTGGTGGCGAACCTGCTGGAGAACGCGGCCCGCCACGGCCCGGCGGGCGGCGAGGTGCGGGTGCTGGCGCAGGTGCGGCCGGGGGAGGTCCGCATCGACGTCTGCGACGAGGGGCCGGGCATCGCGCGGGCCGACCGGGAGCGGGTCTTCGAGCGGTTCACCCGCGGGGAACGGCCCTCGGGCGGGGGCACGGGGCTGGGGCTGGCGATCGCCCGGTGGGCGGTGGAACTGCACGGCGGGACGATCGGGGTGGCGGACCCGGCGCCGGGGACGGGCAGCCGGATCCGGGTGACGCTGCCGGCCTAGTTCCCGCGGCTCCGGTGTCTTGAATGACTCATTCAGGGCGCCGGAGGTCCTGAATGAGTCATTCAAGACCTTTCGGCCGGACTGTGGCGTTCGCAAAAGTGAACGCGAGATCTCGAGGAAGAGGCGAAATGCCCAAAGCTCATGTCGGCGGCGGTGTGCCGCGGGGGAAGCGTTCGGTCGCGTCCCGGGTGGCCACGCCGGATCCGGCAACGGCCCGAGTTTCGCCCGCCGGGGAGCGGGCAGGAGCCGGCGATGCTCGGGTGGCCGGCTCCGCGTCTCCGGTGTCGGGGGCGGTGGGTGGGGGTGCCGGGGGTGGATCGGTGGGACTGGCCGGTTCTGCTGCTGCGGGTGCGGCGTCCGGCGGTGGGGTGGCCGTGGCCGCTCCGCCCGTGCTCATGCTGCCGCTGCCGCCGCCGAAGTCCGCTGTTGTGCCTCTGCCTCCCGCCGTGCTGCCCGCCGCCGGGCTTGCCGGGGTGGCCGCCGCGCTCGTGCTGCCCGTCGACCGGCCCGGGGCCGGGTGGCTGCTCAGCGGGCTGGCCGCGGCCGCGGCCGTGGTCGTCGCCGATCGGCGTTCCCGGGCGGGCGGTTCCTTCACCTGGCTCAGTGCCGGGTGGGCGTTCCTCGCCCTTGCCCTGCTCGGGATGGGAGCCGTGCGGGCCTCCGGGTGGCTGTTCGTCCTGTGCGTGCTCGGCGCCGTCGTCACCGGGTCGCTGGCCGTCGTCGGGGAGCGGACCGTCAATTCCGTCCTCTACGACATGCTCGCGATCCCGGTCGAGGCCCTGCGCGCCATTCCGTGGGCCGGCCGCGGCGTCGGACGCTTCACCGCCCGGCGCGACGGCGTCGCCCGCCGGATCGCGCTCGCCGTGCTTGCCGCCGCCGCGCTCGTCGGGGTCTTCGTGCCGCTGCTCGTGAGTGCCGACGCTGCCTTCGCCGCCGTCGTCAACGCCATGGTTCCCGATCTCGGCATCGACGTTCTCCTGCGGTGGTGCTGCGTGTTCGCGGCCGTCACCATGGTGGTCGCCGGGGCGTGCTACTTCCTCGCCGCGCCGGCGCGGCGCGCCTCGGCGGATAGTCCACACAGGACTAGATACAGTCTGGAGTGGACGGTCCCGCTCACCGTCCTCGTCCTCGTGTTCGGCCTCTTCGTCGGCGTACGGCTGGTCGTGCTGTTCGGCGGCACCGAGTACGTCCTGCGCACGAGCGGCCTGACGTCGGCGGAGTACGCCCGCGGCGGCTTCTGGCAGCTGTGCGCGGTCACCGTGCTGACGCTGGCGATCGTCGCGGCCGCGCTGCGCTGGGCGCCGGACGCCACCCGCGCCGACCGGCTGCGCCAGCGCGTCCTGCTGGGGGCGCTGAGCGCGCTGAGCCTGGTGCTCGTCGGGTCGGCGTTGAGTCGCATGTGGACATACCAGGAGGCGTACGGCTTCACCGTGCTGCGGCTGCTGGTCGAGGTCTGCGAACTGTGGTTCGGCGCGGTGTTCGTGCTGGTCGGAGCCTCGCTGGTCCGCCTGCGCTCGACGTGGCTGCCCCGCGCGGCGATCGGCACGGCCGCGGCGGCGCTGCTCGCCCTCGCCGTCCTCGACCCGGAACGTCTCATCGCCGACGCCAACCTCGACCGCGTGGCCGCCGGCAAGCCCCTCGACGACCGCTACCTGGCGCGTTTCTCGGCCGACGTGGTCCCGGTGGTTTCGGCCCGGGTCCAGGAGCCGCTGCGGACGTGCGTGCTGCGGCAGGTGCTGAGCGCCGACACCCCGGACGGCTGGCCGGCCTGGAACCTCAGCCGCTCAGCCGCGCGTGACGTGCCTCTCGGTAACGGTATCGGCTGCCGCTGAACCGCATCGCCGTGCGGCGCGTGGTCAAGAGTTACGCGGAAGCCACCGGACCGTCGTGGGGGCGGCCCGGCGGCTTCCGCGCGCTCAAACAGGCCACCAGGGCTTCAAACGATCGGGTGGTAACGGAGAGTGTGCCTCCCGCGCGGTCCTTCGTATCGCGGATCTGCGACAGCCCGGCGAACCGTACTTCGACGCACTCGTGCTCGCCGCTGTGAGAGGACTTTCGCCAAGCGGCTCCGAGCATTTCAGGCCTCCAGTTCGGTGATCACCCCCTGGACGAGGTGTTCGCTATCGGACTCGCTCAGCGCCAGGGCGGACAATGTCTCGACGGCACCACGGTAGTCGGCCACATGTTCGCGGTTGTAGACATATCCGTTGCCGCGGTACAGCTCCAGGTAGACGATGGACGGGAGATCATCGAAGTCGAAGAGTACGAAAGGGCCATAGAGTCCGGGGTGGTAGCCGCTCCTCTCCGGCAAAACACGCAACGACACATTCCGGGCGCGGGAAACCGTGAGCAGGTGGCGGAGCTGCTCGGCCATCATCTGGCGATCGCCGATCTGCTGGTGCAGCACCGCCTCGCTGAGCAACGCCTGGTACGGCAGGGCGTGCCGGGCGCTCAGCACCTCGCGCCGGGCGAGCCTGATCATCACCTGCTTCTCCACATCCGGCTTCGGGCGGGACGTGGTGGCGAAGAGCGCCCGAATGTAGGCCGGAGTCTGCAACAGACCAGGCAGCAGGCCAGGCGCCCATTGCGTCATGGCACTGGCGGTGCGCTCGTATTCGACGAAGGTGGCGATGGTCGGCGTGTGCTGTTCGAGCCAGTTGGGCTCGGCGGCGGTGCGTGCCAGGTTCACGAGCCGCGCACGTTCGGCGGGCTCGACCCGGAGCGCGCCGAGGATCGTGGCCAGCTCCTCGATCTTCGGAACCCGCCTACCGCTCTCCCAGCTGGAGATGTTCTGGGCGATCAGACCGGTCAACCGGCCGAGTTCCCGGACTCCCAGATTCCGCGCCTCCCGGGCTTTCTTCATGCCGAACCCCAGCGCGCGGGCCCGGGGCGTGGCGATCGGTGGTGGCATGGGCACAGCCTGCCCGTCGGCAGGCCGTGCCCGGTCGGGTGATGCCGGTCCGCTGTCGCAGAGCTGCGTCAGGAAACTCAGAAAGCGAACACGTCGTCCGAGTCGCGGCCGGCTTCGCAGCGGTTCGCGTACGTCGTGTGGAACGACACCGGCTTGCCGCGCCAGGTGCCGATCGCCGTGGCGTCCACCGGGGCGTAGATCAGCGTGCACGCCTGGTGGCGTGCGGTGATCCGCGAAAAGTCGCCGCCGGCGCCGGAAAGCACCGCGCACGCCTTGTCTCGCTTCGGGTGCGTTCCCCCCGCCGGGTCGCACGTGAGCACCACCGAGCCGGTCCGGTTGGCGATGTCGTGGGTGGTCAGCTGCAGCGTCGACGCCGGGGGTTGCGCCGGCGCGAGACAGCCGAGGCTCATCAAACAGGCTGCGAAGGGGATTAGGGCCATATCGGTGTCATCGGCACGGCGGGGCCGATCACTGTGCTCCACGTCCGGGTGAGTCTTCTTCGCTCGGCCGGGTGAGGTCCGCGGCCAGCAACGCGACGTACAGCGAAAGCATCGACTCCGGATCCTCCAGCCGGACGCCGAGGACCTGCTCGATCCGGGCGAGCTGCTGGTAGTACGCCGTCCGGGAGGTGTGCGCCGCCGCGGCCGCCGCCGACTTGTTGCCGCCCTGTTCGCAGTAGTGGCGCAGGGCCTGGACGAGTCGGCTGCCCGTCGCCGCGTCGCGCTGCAGCAGGGGTCCCAGCTCGCGGTGGGCGAACGCCGTGACCCGCTCGTCGCCCGACAGCAGGTGCAGCAGGCCCCGCAGCCGGACGTCGGACAGCCGGTGCAGCACCCGGTCCGAGCCCGCTCCCAGCGCGGCCGCCGCGACCTGCCCCGCTTCGAGCAGCGTCCGGCGGGCTTCGCCGGGCGACGACACCGTCGTACCGACGGCCAGGACCCCCGGGGCGCTGCTCCGGGCCTCGTGGACGTCGGTGGCGAGCCGGTGCAGCACGGCGTCGGCGTTCGCCTCCGGCGACAGCGCGAGCAACGCCCGCACGCCCAGCTCGTCGCTCGCCACCAGTGCCGACACCTTCGCGCGGCGCGCCGCCAGCACCGTCGCTTCGGCCAGTTCGCGCAGTACCGGCGGGGTGGACAGCGCGGGCCGCGGCGTGCCCGTCAGCCGGGGCCGGACCGCCAGCCCGACCAGCTGCCGCCCGGCCAGGGGCACGGCCAGCGCCGAGGCCCGCGCCAGCAGCTCGGCCGACGGTGCCGGCGAAGCGACGAGCTCGGCGAGCAGGGCGCGGTGGGCCTGCCGTTCCAGGCCGTCGGAGTCCTTCGCGACCAGCCGGTGCACGGCAAGCGCGGACGCGGCCCGCTCGGCGACTACCCGATGGCGGTGCGGCGGCTGGTCGGCGCAGACGAGGATCAGCCGTCCCCAGTCGTGCCCGCGCGCTCCGACGACGGTGACCAGCCAGCCCGAACCGGGGTGGTAGCCGGTCCGCTCGCCGACCTGGACCACCCGGGACCGGGCCGGCCAGCCGGTGAGCAGCTCCGCCGGGTCGGTGCCGGCCGCGTCGTAGGCGAGGACCTCGTGGGACAGCGTCTCCAGCACCACCGGCTGCTCGGTGAGCCGGGCGACCTCGCCCAGGACGACGCCGGGTTCGGCGCCCGCGACCGTCAGGGCGGTGAACGTCTCGTGCACGCGTTCGGCGGCGCGCAGCTCGGCGACCTGGGCGTCGACGATCTGGCCGTTCACCGCTTCGGTGACGCTCACGAACCGCGTTTCCCGCGAGAGCGTGACCAGCGGCAGGCCGTGCTCCTCGGCCGCGTCGACCAGCGCGGCGGGCAGCTTGTCGCTCCAGTGCCGGACCAGCTCGACCACGACGCCGGCGGCGCCGACCCCGGCCAGGTCGGCGACGTAGCGGGCCAGCGACGGGCCGTCGTCGGGCAGCGCGACACCGGTGGTCAGCACCAGCTCGCCGCCGCGCAGCAGGTGGGCGATGTCGGCGACCTCGGCGACGTGCGCCCAGCGCACCGGCGCGTCCAGCCCGGCCGCGCCGGCGACGACGTGCGGGCGGCCCTGGCGCAGCACCGGCAGCGCGAGCGCCTCGGCGACGGTCGGGTACATGGCTCCTCGGTGTTGTTACCCATCCGGCCAAAAAGGAGGCCGACCCCCCAGCGGAACGTAACCGGAGGTGCGAAGTCATTCGGCCGTGACTGTGGTCGGAGTGGTAACCATCGGCACAGTAGCGGCAGGGACAGACTGTACGGCCGGGAGCCAACTGACGTACACGTTGCCGATGGCGGTGGCGTGGCGCCCGCCCGGAGACTCGGGGGGACGTTGCCGGAGTGAAGGAGTGCCTGCCGTGACCGACCGCATCAGCCACTGGATCGACGGCAAGCCGTTCACCGGGACCGCCGAGCGTTCGGGCGAGGTGTTCGACCCCGCCACCGGGCAGGTCAGGGCGCACGTCGACTTCGCCGGGGACGCCGAGGTCGAGGCCGCCGTCGCCGCGGCCAAGGCGGCGCTTCCGGGGTGGCGCGGGACGTCGCTGGCCGGCCGGACGCGAGTGATGTTCGCCTTCCGCGAGCTGCTGTCCGCGCGCAAGCACGAGCTGGCGAAGATCATCACGAGCGAGCACGGCAAGGTCGAGTCCGACGCGGCCGGGGAGATCGCCCGCGCGATCGAGAACGTCGAGTACGCGTGCGGGGCCGCCCAGCTGCTCAAGGGCGGGTTCAGCGAGAACGCGTCCACCGGTGTCGACGTCTACTCGATCGCCCAGCCGCTCGGCGTGGTCGGCGTGATCTCGCCGTTCAACTTCCCGGCCATGGTGCCGCTGTGGTTCGTCCCCAACGCGCTGGCCTGCGGAAACACCGTCGTGCTCAAGCCCAGCGAGAAGGACCCGTCGGCCGCGGTGTTCATCGCCGAGCTGTTCGCCGAGGCCGGGCTGCCCGCGGGCGCGCTCAACGTGCTGCACGGCGACAAGGTGGCGGTCGACGGGCTCCTCGAACACGCCGACGTCAAGGCGATCTCGTTCGTGGGGTCGACGCCGATCGCGCGGTACGTCTACGAAACCGGCACCCGGTACGGCAAGCGCGTCCAGGCTCTCGGCGGCGCGAAGAACCACATGGTCGTGCTGCCGGACGCCGACCTCGACCTCGCCGCCGACGCCGCGGTGTCGGCCGGGTTCGGCTCGGCGGGGGAGCGGTGCATGGCGGTTTCGGTGGTCGTGGCGGTAGACCCGGTCGGCGATTCGCTCGTCGAGAAGATCGCCGAGCGGATCGCACGGCTGCGCGTCGGCGACGGCCGTGACCCCGAGTCCGAGATGGGACCGCTGGTCACCGCGGCCCACCACACCCGCGTGGAGTCCTATGTGGACGCCGGGGTGGCGTCGGGCGCGTCGCTCGTCGTGGACGGGCGGGGCATCGAGGTCTCCGATGCCTCCGACGGCTTCTGGCTCGGCCCGACGCTGTTCGACCACGTCCGCCCGGAGATGTCGATCTACACCGACGAGATCTTCGGCCCGGTGCTCGCGGTCGTGCGCGCGACGTCGTACGACGACGCGCTGGCGCTGATCAACGCCAACCCCTACGGCAACGGCACGGCCATCTTCACCGGCGACGGCGCGGCCGCGCGGCGGTTCCAGAACGAGGTCGAGGTGGGCATGGTCGGCGTCAACGTCCCGATCCCCGTCCCGGTCGGCTACTACTCCTTCGGCGGCTGGAAGGACTCGTTGTTCGGCGACAGCCACGCGTACGGGCCGGAAGGCTTCCACTTCTTCACGCGCACGAAGGTGGTCACCTCCCGCTGGCCGGACCGCTCGCACGCCGGGGTCAACCTGGGCTTCCCCCGCAACTCCTGACGCAAGTCCGTGAATGGCACATTGAGGGACTCTAAGTCCCTGAATGTGCCATTCACGGCTTTCAGGCGGGGAGGACGTTGATCAGGAGCTTGCTGCGGGGAGTCATCAGCACGGTGTTGTTGCGTTCGGGCTGGATGCGCTCGCGCAGGTGCATGAGCTGGTAGACCCGGAACTCCTTGCCGCCCGCCTTGAGGAAGTACTGCTCGTTGGCGCCCCGGCTGAGGCGCGTGTACAGCATGATCGGGTAGTCCCGGTCGGGCCGGGCGCGCCCGAAGTCGTGCGTCCAGCCGGTGACCGCGACCAGCTGGCCGTCGCGGACGTCCGCGAGCCGCCGCCCGCTGACGAACGCGAACCACACCACCAGCGCCAGGATCGGGACCATCGGGCCGAGCGCGCCGGCCGTCCCGGCCGGCGCGGCGACCGGGATGACCACCAGGACCACGATCCCGGCGACCACCAGGAGCGCGGGCAGCCAGAAATTGAGGTCGAGCACCAGTTTGCGCTGGGAGGGGTGGAGCCGGCCCTGCTTGTTGGCCAGCTCCACCTCGGCCTGCTCGGCGACGCTCATTCGCCGGTCCCTTCAGCGGCCGGGGCGCCACTGGGCTCGCCCTCGCCCTCGGGGTGCTCTTTCTCGTACGCCTCCCGGGTTTCGTGGTAGCGGTCGAACTGCTCGTTCTCCTGCCGGCGGGCCTCCGTGGCGGCACCGACGCTGTCCGCCGTGTTCCACTTCGGCACCTCGCCATGGCCTTCGCGCCACGCCTTCTGGCTGAGGAAGCCGCGGCCGTCTTCGGAGTACTTGTCGCCGAGACCCTCCACCTTCTCGCGGCCGGGCACCTTCTCCTCCGCGCCCTTGGTCCAGCGGTCGGCCTTCGCGGCGACCGACTCGTCGACGTGGGACATCCCGTGTGCGCGGGCCGCGTCCTTGAGGTCGTTCGCCTTGCGCTCGATCTTCGCGGCGGTCTCGACGCTCTGGTCCACGATCCGGTCGGCGCTCTTCCCGGCCTTCTTCAGCGCGTTCGCCGCCCCTTCGAGCGCCGCCTTCGACTTGCCCGCGCCCTTCGCCAGGCTCTCCAGCTTCTCGACGATCTTCGCGATCCGCGTGCTGATCTTCTCCGCGAGCACCCCGCCCTCGATCACCGTGTCGGCGATGAACGCGGCGATCGTGCCGCCGAAGGTGCACCACGACGCGGCGAGCGCGGCCAGCGCCTTGATGATCAGCTCGCCGACGAACGACGAGATCATGTCGCGGATCAGCCCGCGCTCGGTCCCGACCAGAGCGGCGCCGATGTTCATCGCGGTCGACGCGCCTTCGGCGTGCGACGCGGCCCCGCGCAGGACGCCGACGTAGCTTTCGGCCGTCTTCTGGTACGCCTCCGCCGACCCGCAGTCGCTGAACGACTCCTGGACCTTCTTGGCCTTCTGCTCGTAGCTCTCGGCCGTCTCGGTGAGCTGCTTGGCGATGTTCGTCCAGGTCACCGCCTTGGCCGTGATGGCCTCGGGCTTGCCCGCCAGCTTGTCGAGGCCGTCCTTGAGGAAGCTGATGTGCTCGATCAGCCAGCCGACGCCGGCGCTCGCCAGGGTGCCCAGCGGGTCCATCGCCGCGCCGAGCAGGTCGAGGGCGTCGGTGCCGACGTCCATGGCGAGGTTGCCCCAGTCGCCGTTGCGGGCGTCGGTGAGCGTCGACGCGGCGTCGTTGAAGATGCCCGCGCCGCCGGTCTGCGCGTTGAGGTTGTCCAGCTCGCCCTTCGAGCCGTCGCCCATCCCGCTCCAGAAGCCGCCCGGCGACTCGGCCGTCGCGACCAGCGGGTTCTCCTGCGTCTCGGTCATGCCGGCAGCTCCTTGCCGATGCCCTCGATCAGGGACTTCGTGTTCTGCTCGTGCTCGTGGAACGCCGTGTGCGCGGTCTTCACCCGGTCCGCGACGTCGTGACCGGCCTCGACGGCCGCGGCGAGGAAGCTGTCGGCCGTGGTCAACCAGATCTGGATCGGGATCGCGAAGACCTGCCCGACCAGCCCGAACGCGTCGAAGTCGAGGGCCTGCGCGGTGCCCGCCGCGTCGAGGGCCTGCTGGACCTTGTCCGCGATCTCCCGGATTTCGTCCTCGTGGCCGCCGAGGGCGTCGAGGTCGAGCTTCATCGCCATCACAGCCCCCGGCGCAGGATCGGGCCGCCGAAGTCCTCGTCGTCGTCCGGGCGCGGCCGGGCGGGCCGGGCGGGCGGCGGGGGAGTTTTCGACGGCGGCGGGGTTTCCCGCTGAGTCTCGGTGAATTCCCAGCGCGGCGGCGCCGGTTGCTCTTCCGGCAGTTCGGGCGCCGGAATCTGTTCCTGAAGGAATTTCATGGCGTCGCTGTCCGGACCGATCACGGGGGCCATGACGGTGGCCAGCTGCTGGGCCGCCTGCACCTGAGCCCGCTTCGCGGTGGCCACCACACTGGCCGCCAGCCGGGCGCGCGGCAGCTCGTCCGCGCGCGGGCCGAAGGCGAGTTCCTGCAGCGCACCGCTGGTGTTGACGGTCACCGTGACGGCGCCGTCCGGGCTCGTGGCGGTCGCGGCGATGCGTTCGAGCTGAGCCTTCGCCTCAGCCGCGCGCCGGGCGATTTCGGGCATTCCGGCCGAAGCGGGTTCAATTCGGTTCACGGCGACCTCGGGAGTCGGGAAGGGCATACGGATCAGAGGCAGCAAACCGCTTTTCGGTTCCCCTATCAACCCGGGAATTCTCCGCCAGAACCGCCCATGGGAATTCATTTGCCCGGCCTTTACCCGCCGTCCGCGGACGGCGTTGAGCGCGACCGGCTCAGGCTTACGTAAACTCGGGATGGGCAGCGAGCGAGGTAGGTGGTGAACCGGTGGCCAACGCGGAGGAACGCCGCTTCGACGTGCTGCGCGCGATCGTGGCCGACTACGTGTCCAACCAGGAACCGGTCGGGTCCAAGGCGATCGTCGAGCGGCACAACCTGGGTGTGTCGAGCGCCACGGTGCGCAACGACATGGCGACGCTCGAGGAAGAGGGATACATCACGCAGCCGCACACCAGCGCCGGCCGCGTCCCGACCGACAAGGGCTACCGCCTCTTCGTCGACCGGCTGTCGGAGATCAAGCCGCTGTCGGCGGCCGAGCGCCGCGCCATCACCACGTTCCTCGACAGCGGCACCGACCTCGACGACGTCCTCCGCCGCTCGGTCCGGCTGCTCGCGCAGCTGACCCGGCAGGTCGCCGTCGTGCAGTACCCGATGCTGACCAACGCGAAGGTCCGGCACCTCGAAGTGGTGCCGCTCACCCCGGCCCGGCTGATGCTGGTGCTGATCGCCGACAACGGGCGCGTCGACCAGCGCACGGTCGACCTCGGTGACGTCGTCACCGAGGAGGACGTGGCCCGGCTCCGGGCCGTGCTCAACGACGCCATGGCCGGACGGCGGCTCAACGACGCCGCGGCGCGCGTCGCCGAGCTGCCCGACAAGTCGCCCGGCGAGCTGCGGGACGCGCTCATCCGCGTCACCACGGTGCTGGTCGAGTCGCTGGCCGAGCACCCGGAAGAACGCCTGGTGCTCGGCGGTACCGCCAACCTCACCCGCAACGTCGCCGACTTCCCGGGCTCGCTGCGCCAGGTCCTCGAGGCGCTCGAGGAACAGGTCGTCGTGCTCAAGCTGCTGGCCGCCGCGCGCAACCCCGGTGCGATCACGGTCCGCATCGGTGAGGAAAATGAAGACGAGCAGATGCGCAGCACCTCGGTCGTCTCGATCGGCTACGGCCGCGACGACCTGGTGCTCGGCGGCATGGGGGTGGTCGGCCCGACCCGGATGGACTACCCCGGCACGATCGCCGCGGTGCGCGCGGTCGCCAACTACGTGGGGCAGATCCTGGCCGGCCGCTGAGCCGGGCAGAGCAGAAGGAGAAGCAGAGACGGTGGCGAGGGACTACTACGGCATCCTCGGGGTGGCCAAGAACGCGAGCGATCAGGAGATCAAGCGCGCGTACCGGAAGCTGGCCCGGGAGCTGCACCCCGACGTCAACCCGTCGGAAGACGCGCAGCACAAGTTCGGCGAGGTCACGACGGCCTACGAGGTGCTGTCCGACCCGCAGAAGCGCAAGATCGTCGACCTCGGCGGTGACCCGATGGACGGCGGCGGGCGCGGCGGCGGGGGCGGCGACCCGTTCGCCGGCTTCGGCGGCCTCGGCGACATCATGGACGCCTTCTTCGGCGCCGCCGGCGGCGCGGGCGGCGGCCGTGGCCGTGGCCCCCGCAGCCGCGTCCAGCCCGGTTCCGACGCCCTCATCCGGCTCGGCCTCACCCTCGAGGAGTGCGCCACCGGAGTCGACAAGGAGATCGTGGTCGACACCGCGATCGTCTGCGACCTCTGCCGCGGCGCCGGCACCAGCGAGGGCACCTCGGTCAAGACGTGTGACACCTGCGGCGGCGCCGGCGAGGTCCAGTCCGTCCAGCGGTCCTTCCTCGGCCAGGTCGTCACCGCCCGCCCCTGCCCGGTCTGCCGCGGCTTCGGCGAGGTCATCCCCGACCCCTGCCGCCAGTGCGGCGGCGACGGCCGCATCCGCGCCCGCCGCAACGTCACCGCCAAGATCCCGCCGGGCGTCGGTGACGGCATGCGCATCCGCCTCTCCGGCCAGGGCGAGGTCGGCCCCGGCGGCGGCCCGGCAGGCGACCTCTACGTCGAGATCGACGAGACCCCGCACGAAGTCTTCATCCGGCAGGGCCACGACTTGCACTGCAACTTCCGCATCCCGATGACCACCGCCGCCCTCGGCGCCACGGTGCCCATCTCGACCCTCGTCGACGGCGACTACCAGCTCGACATCGAACCCGGCACCCAGCCCAACGCCGAGCTCGTCCTCACCGGCAAGGGCATGCCCCGGCTGCGGTCCTCGGGCCGCGTCGACGGCCGCGGCGACCTCCACGTCCACATCGACGTCGTCGTCCCCACCAAGCTCGACGACGCCCAGCGCGAGCTCCTCGTCGACCTCGCCCAGCAGCGCGGCGAGGAAGTCCCCACCCTGGCGTCCAACGGCAGCAAACACGGCGGGCTGTTCGGCAAGCTCCGCGCCAAGAACCACCGCTGAGCCGTGCCCGACACCACCCTGCCGGTCTTCCTCGCCGCCACGGTCCCCGCCTCCGGGCGGACGACCCTCGACGGCGAGGAAGCCCGGCACGCGGCCACCGTCCGCCGCCTCCGCGCGGGCGAGCGGCTGGTCCTCTCCGACGGCGCCGGCACCATGGCCCGCTGCGTCGTCGACGCCGTCCAAGCCGGCCGCGACCCCCTCCTGACCCTCACGGTCGAGGAACACTGGACGGAAGAGCCACCGGCCCTGCGCGTCCTCGTCGCCCAGGCCCTGGCCAAGGGCGACCGCGGCGAACTCGCCGTCGAACTCGCCACCGAAGCCGGCGTCGACACCATCGTCCCCTGGCGCGCCACCCGCAGCGTCGCCAAATGGGAAGACGGCACCCGCGGCGAAAAAGCCCTCGCCCGCTGGCGCGCAACCGCCCGCGCCGCCGCCAAACAAGCCCGCCGCGCCCACGTCCCCGACGTCACCGAACCCGTCACCACCGGCGAACTCGCCGAACTCGTGGCCACGACGTCACTGGCGATCGTGCTGGAATCCGACACCCCCGACCGGCTCACCGACCTGCCCCTGCCCGGCACCGGCGACATCCTCCTCGTCGTCGGCCCCGAAGGCGGCATCACCGACGACGAACTCGCGACACTGCGCCAAGCCGGCGCCAGAGCCGTCCGCCTGGGCACGACCGTCCTCCGCACCTCCACAGCCGCCGCCGTCGCCCTCGGCGCACTCGGCGCCCTCACCAGCCGCTGGCACTGAGAGATCAACCGAAAAAATTGCCCGATTTTGCGCCCAGTTATGGCGCGATCACGCTCCGACCCGTTACTCTCGTTTATTAACGCGCCACGCACCGTTTCGGCGCGCCACTGGGAAGAACACGGACCCCGCCGGGCACCTCCCCCCTCGGTCCGGCGGTAGCCGCGGCAGCGGTAGATCGACCCCCAGGGTCTACCGCTCCCGCGGCGTCTTAGTCGCTTCGCTCCTCTCAGACGCCGCTGAGCGTTCGATGTGTCTTCTGGGGGTCAAACCCCCAGACCCCCAGCCGGGGCAAGCCCCGGACCCCCGCGAGTCTCGTTGTGGTTGCGTTGGTCTGGGCGGGTTGCCTTGCTCGGTGGCTTTCGGCCCCTCGCTCCGCGTTGTCGTCTTCTCGCCCCTTGGGGGCCTTACGGTGTGAACGGCACGCTGAAGCGTGACCTGCGCACCGCCCAGACCTCCCCCGCCGCCCCGATACGAAGCCAGAACACGGACGGTAGTGCCGGGTCAAGGCACGCTTTCCCGCCTTGACGCGGTACTGCCGTCCGTAGTCACAATCCGGCTTCGGGGTGGTGGGTATCCGAGCTGTTGCCCCTTCGTGCACCTGAGTCGATAGGGTTCCGGGCATGTCCGAGGATGAGACTCTTTTCGAACGGATCATCGGTGGGGAGATCCCCGCCGATGTCGTCTATCAGGACGAGACCACCTTCGCCTTCCGGGACATTCGGCCGCAGGCCCGGGTCCATGTGCTCGTCGTGCCCAAGAAGCGGTACCGGAACCTCGGGGAGCTTGCTGCTGCCGACCCTCAGCTGCTTGCCGATGTCGCGCTGAGTGCTCGTCGCGTCGCCGAGCTCGAGGGGATCCTCGAGAGTGGGTACCGGGTCGTCTTCAACACCGATCAGGACGCCGGGCAGACCGTCTTCCACGTTCACGCCCACGTTCTCGGCGGGGAGCCCTTGGGGCTGTTCGGGGCTCCCGGGCAGGACTAGGGAAACCGGCCTGCGTCTTGTCGGTGGGTGCCAGTAGCATCGGTGGAGTCCGTAGTCCCTCACCGAGAAAGCAGGCCTGAGGCCACGTGGCCGGAACCGTACCGGGTGGAGCCGCCCGACCCGACGTCCCCGGGGACGTCGCCAAGACCGAGGATGCCTCCGCTCAGGCTGCGCAGTCCCGGTTCCCCATCCCCGACGCCGCCGCCCTCAGCCTGCTCGGCTCCCGCGACGAGAACCTGCGCGTCGCCGAGGAACTCCTCACCGCCGACGTGCACGTGCGCGGCAACGAAGTCACCCTGACCGGCAGCCCCGCCGACGTCGCGTTCGCCGAACGCGTCTTCGCCGAGCTCGTCCAGCTCGCCACCGGCGGTCAGCAGGTCGGACCCGACACCGTCCGCCGCACCATCGGCATGCTCTCCACCGGCGACGCCTCGCCGGCCGAGGTCCTCAGCCTCAACATCGTCTCCCGCCGCGGCAAGACCATCCGGCCCAAGACGCTCAACCAGAAGCGCTACGTCGACGCCATCGACAAGCACACCGTCGTCTTCGGCATCGGCCCCGCCGGCACCGGCAAGACGTACCTGGCCATGGCGAAAGCCGTCCAGGCCCTGCAGGCCAAGCAGGTCACCCGGATCGTGCTGACCCGGCCCGCCGTCGAAGCCGGCGAGCGCCTCGGATACCTGCCGGGCACGCTGAACGAGAAGATCGACCCCTACCTGCGGCCCCTCTACGACGCGCTGCACGACATGGTCGAGCCGGAGTCGATTCCGCGGCTGATGCAGGCCGGCACCATCGAAATCGCGCCACTGGCCTACATGCGCGGCCGGGCCCAACCGGTCGACACGCCCGTGCTGACTCCGGAGGGATTCCGGCCCATCGGCGAGTTGCAGGTCGGCGATCTCGTCATCGGGTCCAACGGCGAGCCGACGCCGGTCCTGGGCGTGTACCCGCAGGGCGAGAAGGAGATCTACCGCGTCACCGCAAGCGACCGGTCTTCGACGCTCTGCTGCGATGAACACCTCTGGACGGTCCGCACCGCGGCTGACAAGCGCCGCAACAAGCCGTGGCGCGTCCTGGAGACCAAGGAGATGATCGGCAAGCTGCGCGCTGCGCACGCCCGTCGCTACGAGCTGCCGATGCTGACGGCGCCGGTGTGCCACCCCGAGCGCGAAGTGCCCATGGACCCGTATGCCCTCGGCCTGCTGCTCGGCGATGGCTGCCTGACCGGTTCCACGACCCCGGGTTTCGCGACTGAGGATCCCGAGCTGGCGATGGCCCTCGAGACGGCGCTGCCCGGGGTGCGTGTGCGCCACAAGGGCGGGGTCGACTACACCCTGAACCGCGTCCGGGAACCCGGCGACGTCATCACCCTCGAGAACCCGGTGACCGGCGTCCTGCGCCGGCTGGACCTGATCGGGACCCGCTCGCACACCAAGTTCGTCCCCGAGGTCTATCTCCAGAACTCCGCGGATGTCCGCCTCGCCGTCCTGCAGGGGCTTCTGGATTCGGACGGCGGACCGGTCACTCAACTCGCCCGCACCTGCCGCATCCAGTACATGACGACGTCTTCGCAGCTGAAGGACGACGTCATCCGCCTGGTGCAGTCGCTCGGCGGCGTGGCCTACACCCGGCGCCGGGCCGCCCTCGGGCGCAAGCCCGGCCGCGCCAAGGGCCGTGAGGTCGGCTACCGGCATGACGCCCACATCCTCGAGATCCGGCTGCCCGCGGATATCGAGCCGTTCCGCCTGACCCGCAAGCGGCTGAAGTACCGCGAAGCAGGTGGCGGTGGACGCCCGATGCGGTTCATCGAGAGCATCGAGCCGGCCGGTCGCGCTGAAGCGGTGTGCATCCAGGTCGCGGCGGAAGACTCGCTGTATGTCACCGACGACCACCTGCTGACGCACAACACTCTCAACGAAGCCTTCATCATCCTCGACGAGGCCCAGAACACCACGCCCGAGCAGATGAAGATGTTCCTCACCCGGCTCGGCTTCGGGTCCAAGATCGTCGTCACCGGCGACATCACCCAGGTCGACCTGCCCAGCGGGCAGCGCAGCGGTCTCCGCGTGGTGCGCGACATCCTCACCGGCGTCGAGGACCTCCACTTCGCCGAACTGACCAGCCAGGACGTCGTCCGGCACCGGCTCGTCGCGAGCATCGTCGACGCCTACGAGAAGTGGCAGGCCGTGCAGGACGCCCAGCAGACCGACGGCTGGAAGGGCAACCGGCGGTGAGCATCGAGATCGCCAACGAGTCCGGCGTCGACGTCGACGAGACGTCCATCGTCTCCGCCGCGCGCTACGCCCTCGACAAGATGGAGGTCAGCCCGCTCGCCGAGCTGTCCATCCTCCTCGTCACCCTCGACGTCATGGAAGACCTCCACGAACGCTGGATGGACCTGCCCGGGCCCACCGACGTCATGGCCTTCCCGATGGACGAGCTCGACTCCTCCCGCCGCCCGGACGCGCCCGACGCGTCCCCGGCGCTGCTCGGGGACATCGTGCTCTGCCCGGCGTTCGCCAAGGACCAGGCCAAGACCGCGGGCCACGGCCTGATCGACGAGCTGCACCTGCTCACCGTGCACGGCTGCCTGCACCTCCTCGGCTACGACCACGCCGAACCCGCCGAGGAACGCGAGATGTTCGCCCTCCAGAAGCGCATCCTCGGCGAGTACCAGGACGCGGTCGCCGCCCTGGAGAAGCAGGACGCCCAGCGCAACACCGACGACCGCGTCCTCGGCATCGCGGGGCTCGCCGCCGCCGAACCACCCGCCGCCGAACCACCCGCCGGGGAAACGCCCTAGGCGCCAGCCATGGATCAGCTCCTCTTCGCGATCGCGCTCGTTCTCCTCGCGGGCGTGTTCGCAGCGGCCGACGCGGCCATCAGCAGCGTCTCGCAGGCCCGGGCCGAAGGACTAGCCCGGCTCGGCCTGCCCGGCGCGAGCCAGCTCGCCGCCGTCGTCGCCGAACGACGGCGGCACATCAACCTGCTGCTCCTGCTCCGCCTCGGCTGCGAACTCACCGCGACCGTGCTCGTCACCGTCGCCCTCGGCACCCGCATCCGGCCACTCGGCCTCGCGGTGTTCGTCGCCGCCGTCGTGATGGTCGTCGTCAGCTACGTCCTCATCGGCGTCGGCCCCCGCACCCTCGGCCGCCAGCACCCCTACCGCATCGGCCGCTACGTAGCCGGGCCCGTCCGCGTCCTCGGTTCCGTCCTCGGCCCGCTGTCCCGGCTGCTCATCCTCATCGGTAACGCCATCACGCCCGGCCAGGGCTTCCGCGAAGGCCCGTTCACCTCCGAAGTCGAGCTGCGCGAGCTCGTCGACCTCGCTCAGGAACGCGGCGTCGTCGAGGACTCCGAACGCGAGATGATCCACTCGGTGTTCGAGCTCGGCGACACGGTCGCCCGCGAGGTCATGGTGCCGCGCACCGAGATCGTCTGGATCGAGCGCACCAAGACCGTCCGCCAGGCACTGGCCCTGGCCCTGCGCACCGGCTTCACCCGGCTGCCGGTCATCGACGAGTCGGTCGACGACATCGCCGGCGTCGTCAACATCAAGGACCTCATGGCGGCCTCCCTCGAGCCCGACGGGCCGGGCACGCTCGTCACCGCCGTGATGAACCAGGCCTCCTTCGTCCCCGACTCGAAACGGCTCGACGAGCTGCTCAAGGAAATGCAGCGCTCGCACAACCACATGGCGATCGCCGTCGACGAGTACGGCGGCACGGCGGGCCTGCTCACCATCGAAGACGTCCTCGAGGAGATCGTCGGCGAGATCACCGACGAGTCCGACGGCGACGAGCGCCCCGAGGTCGAGGAACTCGACGACGGCGCCGTCCGCGTGTCGTCCCGGATGAGCGTCGACGACCTGGGTGAACTGTTCGGCATCGACCTCGAAGACCACGACGTGGAGACCGTGGGCGGGCTGCTCGCGGAACGACTGGGTAGGGTCCCGCTGCCGGGGGCCGAAGCCGAGGTCGCCGGCCTTCGGCTGTTCGCCGAAGGGGGCAAGGACCGGCGCGGCCGCATGCGGATCACCTCCGTGGTCGTGCACCCGGCCGACGCCGACGCGGTGACCGACCCGGTCGACCGGACGCGCCGCCGGACGCGCCCGCCCCACACCGACGAACGCGACAGGAGCGTCGAACATGCCTGACCTCGAGGCCGAGGACCGGAAACTGGTCACGCTGGCCAGGTCCTCGCGCGCCCGCATCCAGGCCCCCGAGGGCGCCGCGGTCCGCGACACCGACGGCCGCACGTACGCCGCCGGCACGGTCGACCAGCCGTCGTTCAAGCTGACCGCGCTCCAGGCCGCGGTCGCCGCCGCGCTGTCCAGCGGCGCCGAGGGCATCGAGGCCGCCGCCGTCGTCACCGGCGAAGGGCTCCTCAAGGGCGCGTCCGTGCACGCCGTCCGCGACATCGCGAAGTACGCGCCGATCATCCTCGCCGACCCGGACGGCGAAGTCCTCGAGGTGCTGACCCGATGACCGAACACCGCTCCGGCTTCGCCTGCTTCGTCGGCCGCCCCAACGCCGGCAAGTCGACGCTGACCAACGCCCTCGTCGGCACCAAGGTCGCGATCACCTCCAGCAAGCCGCAGACCACCCGGCACGCCATCCGCGGCATCGTCCACCGCGAAGACGCCCAGCTCGTCCTCATCGACACGCCGGGCCTGCACCGCCCGCGCACCCTGCTCGGCGAGCGGCTCAACGACATCGTCCACACGACATGGTCCGAAGTGGACGTCGTCGGCCTGTGCGTGCCGGCGAACGAGAAGATCGGGCCCGGCGACAAGTTCATCGCCGCCGAGCTGCAGAAGATCGCCAAGCGAACCCCGGTGATCGGGATCGTCACCAAGACCGACCTCGTCCAGCCCCAGCAGGTCGCCGAACAGTTGCTTGCCCTGCAGCAAGTGATGGAGTTCGCCGAGCTCGTCCCGGTGTCCGCAGTGGACGGATTCCAGGTCGGCACGCTGACCGACCTGCTGGTCCGGCGGCTGCCCGAGGGCCCGCAGCTCTACCCGGGCGGCGAGCTCACCGACGAGCCCGAGCAGACCCTGGTCGCCGAGCTGATCCGCGAGGCCGCGCTGGAAGGCGTCCGCGACGAGCTGCCGCACTCGATCGCCGTCACCGTCGAGGAAATGCTGCCCCGCGAAGGCCGCGACGACCTGATCGACGTGCACGCGTTCCTCTACGTCGAACGCCCCAGCCAGAAGGGGATCATCCTGGGGCACAAGGGCGAACGGCTGCGCGAAGTCGGCGCCACCGCCCGCAAGCACATTGAGGGGCTGCTCGGCTCGAAGGTCTACCTCGACTTGCACATCAAGGTGGCCAAGGACTGGCAGCGCGACCCCCGCCAGCTGCGCCGGCTCGGCTTCTGACCTGGGAGTTCCCCCGGCGGAAGAATTCCTGATCTCATTTAGGTCGCGGCGGGAGGAAACGCCGGACGCGAGCCCCTCCGGCCCCCTACAGTCTCGGCTTCGACCACACCGCAGCCGGTCGGGGCGGCAGCGGACCCGGTGGTCGTCCATGGAGCACGACGAAGGGGATCAAGCAATCATGACCGACAGCCAGGGCATGCCCAACTACCCCGGCGACCAGCCGAACTACCCCGGCGGTCAGCCGGGTGGCTACCAGCCGGGGCCGCCGCCGAGCAACAACCTCGTCTGGGCCATCCTCACCACCCTGTTCTGCTGCCTCCCGTTCGGCGTCGTGTCGATCGTGCAGGCCGCGAAGGTGAACGGGCTGTGGGCGCAGGGCCAGCACGCCGCGGCGCAGGAAACCGCCAACTCCGCGAAGAAGTGGGCGATCATCTCCGCCGTCGTCGGCGTCGCGTGGATCGTCCTGGCGGTCATCCTCTCGATCGCCGGCGTCTTCACGTTCGGCACCACGCCGCGCTACTGACGTAGCCGAGCAGCAGGAGGACCCCGGTGACCGACCAGTACCCGCCGCCGTACCCGCCCCCGGGCGGGCCACCGCCCGGCTACGGCTACGGCTACCCGCCCCCGAACTACGGGCCGCCGCCGGACAACAACATGGTGTGGGCGATCCTGTCCACCGTGTTGTGCTGTCTGCCCCTGGGTGTCGTCTCGATCGTGAAGTCAAGCCAGGTCAGTTCACTCTGGTTCCAGGGCTTCCACGCCGAGGCGCATAAGGCCGCCGACGACGCCCGCAAGTGGGCGATGTGGTCGGCCATCGCGACCGGGATCCTCCTGCTGCTCTACGTCGTCTTTTTCTTCTTCATCCTCGGGACGGTGGCGTGGTTGCCGAGATGACCACCACGACCGTCTACACGGGAATCCCCGCCCGCGGCACGAAAGCTACGCTGCGGGCGCTCGCGCCGCCGCTGGCCGTCGTCGCCGGGCTCGGCGTCTGCTGCGCGGCGGTCTGGGTCGGCGACCCCACCACCCCGGGCGGGTTTCTCCCGGTCTGCCCGACCAAGACGCTCTTCGGCATCGACTGCCCGGGCTGCGGCGGCATGCGGATGGCCTACAGCGTGATGCACGGCGACATCCCCGCGGCCCTGCACTACAACGCCGTGTCCTTCGTGGTCGTGCTCCTGTTCGTGTGGAGCATGGTCGCGTGGACCACCGGACGCCTGCGCGGGCGCGCGCTGCTCAGCTGGCTGCACTGGCGTTGGACGCCACTGGTGTTTTCGGTGGTGTTCGTCGTCTGGTTCGTCATCCGCAACCTGCCGTTCGCGCCGTTCACGGCCCTGCACGTCTGATTCGGACGGACGGGAACCGGCGCGCCGGTTCCCGCGTCGGAGCCAAGCGTGCGGTTCACCCGGACAGCTGATGCCTGGGCAGCGCGGCCGAACCCGAACGGAGTACGCTCCCGCGGACCGCGCCGTACGCCAGGGCGTGTTCCGCACGGGGTGTGCGGGTGGAGTGACCAGCGAGGGGGAGACCCAATGACCGATCCCTACGGCCAGCAGTCCTTCGGGCAGCAGCCCGGCGGCCAGCAGCCGTTCGGACAGCCGCAGCCGGGGCAGGCGCCGTACGGCCAGCCCTACGGGCAGCCGGCGCCGTTCGGGCAGCCCGCGCCGTTCGGCCAGCAGGGCAATCCCTTCGGTCCGCCGCGGAACTACGCGAACTGGGGGCAGCGCGCCGGTGCCTACCTGATCGACATCGCCCCGGTGCTGGTTCTCGACCTCTTGGCGCTCGTGCTGACGGCCAGCGGCGCGCGGTTCGTCGGCCTCATCCTGTACGTGCTCGGCGGGCTCGCGGGCCTGGGGTGGTCCATCTACAACCGGTGGATCCAGCAGGGCAACACCGGCCAGTCCCTCGGCAAGCGCGTCCTCGGGATCAAGCTGGTCTCCGAACAGACCGGGCAGCCGGTCGGCGTGGGCACGGCCTTCCTCCGCGACCTCGCCCACATCGCCGACGCCCTGCCCTGCTACCTCGGCTTCCTGTGGCCGCTGTGGGACGACAAGACCCAGACGTTCGCGGACAAGATCGTGAATACCGTAGTGGTGCAGGCCGACGCGTCGGCCCCCGCCGGCCAGGCCCCGTTCGGCCAGCCGGGCGCGCAGCCGTTCGCCGGTGGCTACCCGCCGCCGGGCCAGCAGCCGGGCCAGCCCGGTCAGTTCGGCCAGCCGCAGTCCGGCGGCTTCGGCCAGCCCGCCCCGGGTGGGTTCGGTCAGCAGCCGCCCTCGGGTGGTTTCCCGCAGCAGCCGCCGTCCGGCGGGTTCGGCCAGCCGCCGTCGGGTGGTTTCGGTCAGCCGCCGCAGCAGGGCGCGTTCGGTCAGCCGCCGCAGCCGGGCGGTTTCGGCCAGCAGCCGCCCGCCCCGCCGTCGGGTGGCCCGGCCTTCGAAGAGGGCGAGCGCACCCAGATGCTCCGCCCGGACGCCGGGGGCGGGTCCGCCTTCGACGAGCAGGCCGAGCGCACCCAGATGCTGCGTCCCGAAGGCCAGGGCGGGGCCGGGGAAACCCAGAAGCTCCAGCAGGGCCAGTTCGGGCAGCCGCCGACCGATCAGCCGCCGCAGCGCTGAGAAGACAGTTCCGCACCACCGCCGGGGTCGCCCGGGGGAAGTTCACGAATAGTTGGGGTAGAAGTTCATGACCAATCCCTACGGCCAGCAGCAGCCCTACGGCCAGCAGCCGCAGCAGCCGCAGCCCGGCTACGGCCCGCCGTCCGGCGGCATGCCCGCGCCCTACGGCCAGCCCGCGCCGTACGGCCAGCCGCCCACCGGGGGCTTCGGCGCTCCCGGCTACGGTGCCCCCGGCTATGGTGGTGCCCCCGGCTATGGCGCGCCCGGCGGTCCCGGCGACATCAACGCCATCAAGGACTACAAGGGCTGGGCGATCGGCTGCATCTTCCTCATGTGGATCCTCGCGATCTTCGCGATCATGAAGTCCAACGAGGTCAACACGTACAAGATGCAGGGCAACTACGCGATGGCGGAGCAGGCCTCCAACACCACGCGCACGCTGTGCCTGATCGCCACCGTCATCGGGGCGATCGGCTGGATCTTCGCGATCATCATGATCATCATCTCGATCACGGCCGTCGCGTCCATCCCGACGTACTGCACCGGTTACTCCTGCTGAATCCGGGTCGGTCCACCCCGGCATCGCCCGATAGTGGGACGATGTCGGGGTGGTGAACCTCTACCGCGACACCGGGGTGGTGTTGCGCACGCACAAGCTGGGTGAGGCCGACCGGATCGTCACCCTGCTCACGCGGCGGCACGGCAAGGTCCGCGCCGTGGCGAAGGGCGTGCGGCGCACGTCGTCGCGCTTCGGGGCCCGGCTGGAGCCGTTCGGTCACGTCGACGTGCAGTTCTACACCGGACGCACGCTCGACGTCGTCACCCAGGTCGAGACCGTGGACGCGTTCCAGCTGCCGCTGGTCGCCGACTACCAGAGCTACACCGCGGCCAGCGCGATCGCCGAAACTGCGGACCGGCTCTCGGCCGAAGAGGGCGAGCCGGTGCTCAAGCTGTACCTCCTCGTCGTCGGGGCGCTGCGGGCGCTCGCCGCGGGGGAGCGGGACTCCTCCCTCGTGCTCGACGCCTTCTTCCTCCGCGCGATGTCCTACGCCGGCTGGGCGCCCGCGCTCACCGAGTGCGCCCGCTGCGGCCTGCCGGGCCCGCACACCGCGTTCAGCGTCCCCGCCGGCGGCTCGATGTGCCAGGACTGCCGCATCCCCGGCTGCGTGCACCCCGCCCCGGAGGTCCTGGACCTGCTCACCGCCCTCCTGCACGGCGAATGGCCACTGGCCGAGTCGACCCTGCCCGGCACCCGCCGGGACGCGAGCGGCCTGGTCGCGGCGCACCTGCAGTGGCATCTGGAGCGCCAGCTCCGGTCCCTTCCCCTGGTCGAGCGACGCGCCCGGGAGACGACAGTGACATCCGGGGCTTCGCCCCAAGCCGGGGGCTCCGCCACCCGAACCCCCGAAAGATAGGTAGTGACATCCGGGGCTTCGCCCCGAGCCGGGGGCTCCGCCACCCGAACCCCCGAAAGATAGGTAGTGCCCGGGCAGTAGGGTCGGACCTGATCGGCTTTCACCCATCCAGGGAGGCTCCCAGTGCTGCGCAGGGGACGCGAGAACAAGGCGTCGCGATCCGAGCTGCGGGCACCGGATCCGCACCCGTCCGGCGCCAAGCCGCCGGAGATCCCGCGCGAGCTGGTGCCCAAGCACGTCGCGCTGGTCATGGACGGCAACGGCCGCTGGGCCAACCAGCGCGGCCTGCCGCGCATCGAGGGGCACAAGCGCGGCGAAGCGGTGATGATCGACGTCGCCGCCGGTGCTGTCGAAATCGGCGTCAAATGGCTCTCGGTGTACGCGTTCTCGACCGAGAACTGGAAGCGCAGCCCCGAAGAGGTGCGGTTCCTGATGGGCTTCAACCGCGACACCATCCGCCGTCAGGTCGACTACCTCGGCTCGATCGGCGTGCGCATCCGCTGGGCCGGGCGGCGGCCGAAGCTCTGGGCGTCGGTGATCAAGGAACTGCAGGTGGCCGAGGAGAAGACCAAGCACAACACGGCGCTGAACATGACGATGTGCGTCAACTACGGCGGCCGCGCGGAGCTGGGCGACGCGATGCAGCGGATCGCCCGTGACGTCGCCGACGGGAAGCTGAACCCGGACAAGGTGAACGAGAAGACGATCGGGAAGTACCTGTACCAGCCGGACATGCCGGACGTGGACCTGTTCCTGCGGCCCTCGGGCGAGCAGCGGACGTCGAACTTCCTGCTGTGGCAGTCGGCCTACGCCGAGATGGTCTACCAGGACACGCTGTTCCCGGACTTCGACCGGACGCACCTGTGGCGCGCCTGCCTGGAGTTCGCGAAGCGGGACAGGCGCTTCGGCGGCGCTGTCGATCAGGCGGCTTCTTCGTGAGCGCAACAGAAGCGGCCGAGACCGCGGAGCTGCTGACACAGGCGAAGGACGCTCTCGAGCGTTACCTCGAGGTCCGCGTCGACGACGACGGAGCGCTGACGTTCTCCCACGGCGGCGTGCCGTGCGTGATCCAGGCGACCCGGCTCGGCGAGGGCCTGACCGTGCTGACGCTGACCTGCGTGGTCGGCTGGGACCTGGCGGACGCGCCGGAACTGTCGATCGCGGTCGCCGAGCGGGCGGGGCAGGGACTGTTCGGGACGCTCGGGGTCGGGCACTCGGACAACGGCGTCGACGTCACGCTCCGGTACGCGTTCCCGGCCGCGGGGCTGGACGCGGCCGCGCTCGGGACGCTGCTGATGCTGGTGGTGTCGACGGCTTCGCAGCTGCGGACCGACTTGCCGGGAATCCTGCCGGAGTAAGCCCGGGGCGCCGGACGTCGTGAACGACCCTTTCCTGTCGTCGGACGTCAGGAAAGAGTCGTTCACGGCGTCAGGAACCCGCCGGCGTGGCCGAATTTCGGCGCGAACGGCGAATCAGGGGCCAAAACGGACCGTAATCCGCCGCTCGCGGCCCGTGCGGGTCTCGTCCGGTCGGAGAGTCCTGGCATCATCACGGCGTGGACACCCTTCCCGACACCGCGGCCGAGCCCGGCCGGCGCACCCGCCGCCGGTTCCGGATCAGCTCGGTCGAAGTGCTGTGCGCGATCCTGCTGATCGCGATCCTCGGCCAGGGCCGGCTGCAGCAGCTGTTCGACGTGCCGGCGCTGCGCACCGGATCGACCGTGTTCGTCGCCGTCTGCGTGCAGGCCCTGCCGTTCCTCGTGCTGGGCGTGCTGATCAGCGGGGCCATCGCCGCGTTCGTGCCCGCCCGCGTGCTGGAGAAGGTGCTGCCGCGGAAGGCCGGTGCGGCCGTCGGCGTCGCCGGGCTCGCCGGGGTCGCGCTGCCCGGCTGCGAGTGCGCCTCGGTTCCGGTGGCGCGGCGGCTGATGGGCCAGGGCGTGGCGCCCGCCGCGGCGCTGGCGTTCCTGCTCGCTGCCCCGGCGGTCAACCCGGTGGTGCTGGTGGCCACCGCGGTCGCGTTCCCGGGCAAGCCGGAGCTGGTGCTGGCCCGGTTCGCCGGCTCGCTCGCCACGGCGATGGTGATGGGCTGGCTGTGGGCCCGCTTCGGCAAGCTCGAATGGATCACCGAACGCGCCCTGCGCCGGCTCCCGGAGGTGGCGGCCGGGCAGCGGTGGCGGGTGTTCGCCGAGACCGCGCGGACCGACCTGGCCGAGGCCGGCGGTTTCCTGGTGCTGGGCGCATTGATCTCGTCGGCGCTGAACGTGCTGGTGCCGGCGAAGTGGTTCGGCGTGCTGGGCGACCAGATCGTGCTCGGCGTCGTCGTGATGGCGGTGCTCGCGGTCGTGCTGGCGCTGTGCAGCGAGGCGGACGCGTTCGTCGCGGCGTCGCTGACCGCGTTGCCGCTGCTGCCGAAACTGGTGTTCCTGGTCGTCGGCCCGGCGGTGGACGTCAAGCTGTTCGCGCTGCAGGCGGGCACGTTCGGCCGGTCGTTCGCGGTGCGGTTCGCGCCCGCGACGTTCGTGGTGGCGGTGGCCTGCGCGGTCGTCGCCGGGGTACTGGTGGGAGTCGCGTGAAACGGGAGACTCAGAACATCCTGCTGATCCTGCTCGGCGGGGCGCTGGTGAAGATCGCGGTCAACGGCGACTACCTGCGGTACGTCAAGCCGGCGCAGCAGCCGTGGATCATCGTGGGCGGCGCGGTGATGGTGCTGCTGGGCGCCGTCGCGATCCTGCGTGACCTGCGTGCCGCGCGTGTCGCCACGGCTCCGGCCTCGCCGGACCACGACCACGGCGATGGCGATGGCGACGGCCACGCGCACTCGACCCGGCCGGCCTGGCTGCTGCTGGTGCCGGTGCTCGCGGTGTTCCTGATCGCCCCGCCCGCGCTGGGGGCGGATTCGGTGATCCGCACCGAGGCGCGGGTGCCGGCGAGCGCGGCCGCCGCCGGCTCCATGGCCTTCCCGGCGCTGCCGGCGGGGAACGTGGTGCCGTTGCCGGTGAACGAGTTCGTCAGCCGCGCGGGCTGGGACACGGGAGGCACGCTCAACGGCCGCACGGTCTCCCTGACCGGGTTCGTCGTGCACACCGGCGGCAGCACGCTGCTGGCCCGCCTGGTGATCAGCTGCTGCGCGGCGGACGCGTTCCCGGTGACGGTCCGCCTCCGCGGCGGCGAAGCGGACCCCCTCGCGAGCGACGCCTGGATCCAGGTGACGGGCCAGGTGGTCCCGGGCACGGCGACGAAGGACAACAGCTACACGCCGGACTTCACGCCGGCCTCGGTGACGACGATCCCGGCCCCGAAGGACCCCTACGAGTACTGACCGGGCGCTGACATTCGTCCAAGACCGGCGGCTGGAGCCGGAGGTCGCCCACGCCTGGCGGCGGACGGTCGCCGGCCGGGGGCGGCTGCGGGTCGAGCGCCTGGCGGAGGAAATCGGCTGGAGCCGCAAGCGCCTGTGGTCCCGGTTCCGGGCCCAGCTCGGGCTGACTCCCAACGCGCCGCGCGGCTGGTGCGCTTCCACCACGCCGCGCACCTGCTGGCGGCCGGGCACGCCGCGGCGGACGTGGCCGCCCGGAGCGGCTACACCGACCAGTCCCACCTGCACCGCGAAGTCAAGGCGATCGCCGGGGTCACGCCGGCCGCCGTGGCCGCCGCGCCGTGGCTCGCGATCGACGACGTGGCCTGGCCGGGCCTGCCGCGAAGCTGATCCACGGCCGCCAGGGGCTCAGTGCTCCGCGCAGGTGCCGGTGATCTCCACCGTGTGCGAGATCTCCGAAAAGCCGTGCTCGGCCGCGATCTTTTCCGCCCAGCGCTCCACCGCCGGCCCCTCGACCTCCACCGTCCGGCCGCACAGCCGGCACACCAGGTGATGGTGGTGGTGGGCCGAGCAGCGGCGGTAGATCGCCTCGCCGGAGTCCGTGCGCAGCACGTCGATCTCGCCGGCCTCCGACAGCGACTGCAGGGTGCGGTACACCGTCGTCAGGCCGATGCCGTCGCCGCGTTTGCGCAGCTCGTCGTGCAGTTCCTGGGCCGAACGGAAGTCGTCGACGGTGCTCAGCAGCTCGACGACCGCGGCCCGCTGCTTGGTCGATCGGCGCCCGGGCACCGGGGCCTGGCTGCGTTGTGCGGCAGGTTGTGCGGCAGGTTGTGCGGCAGGTTGTGCGGCAGGCTGCGGCACGGCGTTCATCACTTTCCTTCCTGCACGTGGGCGACGGCGTCGACCACGATGTGCGCCAGGTGGTCGTCGGCGAGCCGGTAGACGACCTCGCGGCCGCGGCGCTCGCCCTGGACCACCCCAGCTGTCTTGAGCACCCGCAGGTGCTGGCTGATCAGCGGCTGCGCGACGTCGAGGGCGTCCACCAGCTCGTGCACGCACCGGTCGGCCACCCGCAGCTGCAGCACGATCGCGATCCGGACCGGCGCCGCGAGGGCGCGCAGCAGGTCGCCCGCGTCGGTCAGGACCGACGGCGACGGGTGCGCCGGCGCCGCTTCGGCCGCCGGCGCGCACTCCGCGAGCCCCGGCTGGGCGCCACTCCCGGTGACCGTCGCCATTCCCGCCTCCACGCTTGCTCGTCCGCCGTCCGCGACCATGAATTCCGTAGTCATTGCCGATAACGGCGCCGCTCATCCTAGTGTTCCCCCGTCCGGGAGCCCCGGCCCGGCGCCGAGCTGCGGGGTACGGCTGGTCGTATTACCCCGTTCGGGTGAGTTCGTGGGATATTGGCTCTGCGGCTTCGCATGTCGTGGCCGACGGTGCAAGGTTGTCGCGGAGCGTTTCGCCGCTCGCGGCCGCCCGAGGAAAAGCAGTGGGGAGACATGACGCGTTTCGTGACGAAGGCAGCCGCCCTGACGGCCGTGCTGTTCCCGCTGGCCGGAGCCGGTTTGGCCGGGGCGCAGACCCAGGCGGTCGACGAGAAGACCGGGCCGGTTTCGTTCGCGAACATCGCGTCGGTGCGGATCGGCGACGAAGGCCAGCGCGGCGGCGCCCTGATCACGGAAACGCAACGTTCGCCGCTGCTGCCCGGCCAGTCGAAGCTCGGCGCGGACCGCGTCTCGGTCCCCAAGGACGACGGCGAGCGGGCCACCTTCGGCGGGCACTACCAGATCGACCTCGGCCGCTACAGCCCGTCACAGGACCCGTACCCGCCGGGCGTCGCGAGCCGGGACCACAACGTCGTCGCCGCGCTGCAGGCCACCACCGTGCCCACCGCCGTCGCGGAGACCAACTACGCGCTGCGTGACAACTGGCAGGGCGGGGCGAAACCGGCCGACAACACCGTGCTCGTGCTGGAGGGCGCCAAGACCGCGGTGGACTGCACCGGGCCCGCCAAGCTCACCGGCTCGTCGTCGGTGACGCGGCTGTGGGTGCGCCAGGGCGGCGCGCTCGGCATCGTCCCGATGCCCGGCGGCACCGCCGGCCTGCAGCTGAAGAACCTGCGGCTCGGCCCGCCCGGCGACATCGAAGGCGCCGGCAAGGAGACCACCCTCTCGGACCTCAAGCTCACCCGCGTCGCCGGCTTCGACCAGCTGATCCGCCAGGACGGCTGGCGCGGGGGCGACTTCACCGCCGTCGCCGGCTGGCGGGCCGAGATCACCACCCACGTCAAGAACGCCGAGGGCGCCGCGCTGCAGGACGTGCGGACCACGATCGTCCTCGGCGGGGTCAGCTGCTCGGTCCCGAAGGGGTTCGTCGCCAAGGCGGCCGCCCCGGCGGGCGGCACGACCGCCACGCAGGCCGCCGTGCCGACGCAGGTGCCGGCCGGTTACCTCGGCGCGGCCGCGCCCGACACCGGCGGTGACGGCTCCCGCCTCCCGCTCGGCATCGGCCTGCTCTTCGGCGGCGTCTTCTTCGCCGCGGTCGCCCTGCTGCTCGGCAGGCGGCGCAAGTCCGGGACGGACTAGGTGCTGCGCACCGCACTGGCCGCGTTCTCGGCGGCGCTGGCCGTGGCCGCCTTCGCGGCCGGGATCGTCGTGCTGACCTGGCTGCCGCCGGTCGCCACGCCGGTGGCGGCGGCCCCGCCGCCCGGCGCGCTGCCGGGGGAGAACGCGGCCCCGGCCGTGCTGCCCGCCGACAGCGAGTCCGCCGCGCAGCAGCGCCCGGGCACGGTCCGGCTGCCCGGCGGTGCCACCGCCCGGCTGGTCCGCACCGAGCTCACCGACAGCGGCGTGCTGCCGATCCCGCGCGGGCTCGGCGACGCTGCCTGGTGGGGCGCCAAGCTGGGGGCCGGGCACGGCGCCGCCCTGCTGTCCGGGCACGTGAACTGGGAAGGCAGGCGCGGCCCGTTCGACGAGCTGTGGCGGATGCGCGACGGCGACGAGGTCAGCGTCGTCGACGCGAGCGGCGGCCGCTGGGTCTACCGCGTCGACGACGTCGTCACGGTGCCGAAGGAGGCGCTGGCCGCCCAGGCGGCCCGGTGGTTCGGGCAGGACGGCCCGCACCGGCTGGTGCTGGTGACCTGCGGCGGCGACTACGTCGGCGGCACCGAGGGCTACGACGAGAACCGCCTGGTGACGGCCAGGCTGGTGACGCGCCCCGCCGGTTACTAATCCGGCCAAAAGTAGGCCGACCCCCCGCGCGGCACGTAACCGTCGCTACGAAGCCATTCGGCCGTGGCTGTGGTCGGATTAGTAACGATCGGCACAGTAGCGGGTTCGGTGCAACCTCCTTCGCCCCTCGCGGCATGTCTGCCTGTGCAGTGGCCACGACAGCGAAGGAGCACAAGCCCATGCAGGAGCAGAACCCGGCGGAGCGGAAGAAGGGCTCCGGCCGCTGGTGGATCGTCGGCGTCGCGGGCGCGTTCGTGGTCGCGGCGATCGTCGCGACCCTGCTCGTGTTCACTGGAAAGGATGAACCTGCGGTCGCGAACGGCACCGGCACGCCCGTCCCCGTCGCGAACCAGCCGGCCGCCCAGGGCACCCAGACGGACACCGGGAAGGCGCCCGCGCAGCTGGCCCTGCCCGGCGGCGGCACCGCGAAGCTGGTCCAGGAGGACCTCGACGCGAACGGCGCCCTGAAGATCCCCGAGGGCCTCGGCGAAGCCGCCTGGTGGGGCGCGAAGCTGGGGGCCGACCACGGCGTCGCGCTGCTGTCCGGGCACGTGAACTGGAAGGGCAAGAAGGGCCCGTTCGACGAGCTGTGGCAGGTCAAGCAGGGGCAGGAGGTCAAGCTGACCGACGCGGCGGGCGGCGCGTGGGTCTACCGCGTCGACGCGACCGAGACCGTCCACAAGTCGGAGCTGGCCGGGCGCTCGGAGCAGCTGTTCTCCCCGGACGGGCCGCACAAGCTGCTGCTGGTCACCTGCGGCGGCGAGTACGTCGGCGGCAGCGAGGGGTACGAGGACAACCGCGTCGTGACCGCGTCGCTGGTGACGCGGCCGTAGGCTCACCTGCGCGAAAAGGAGTGGGCCCCGGCGGATACCCTGGACGTTCTAGTCCGATGAACCGTCCCCGCAAGCTTTTCGGAGCGTGGAGTGCCCACGAACACCATTGAGAAGATCATCAGCCTGTGCAAACGCCGTGGTTTCGTCTTCGCCAGCGGAGAGATCTACGGCGGCACCCGCTCTGCGTGGGACTACGGGCCGCTCGGGGTCGAGCTCAAGGACAACATCAAGCGCCAGTGGTGGAAGACCGTCGTCCAGGGCCGCGACGACGTCGTCGGCCTCGACTCGTCGGTGATCCTGCCGCGTGAGGTCTGGGTCGCGTCGGGGCACGTCAACGTGTTCACCGACCCGCTGATCGAGTGCCTGTCGTGCCACAAGCGGTTCCGCGCCGACCAGCTCGCCGAGGAGTTCGCGGCGCGCACCGGCAAGGAGACCAGCGAGGACGACCTGTCCGAGGTGCCGTGCCCGAACTGCGGCACGCGCGGCAAGTACACCCCGCCGCGGGACTTCAACATGATGCTGAAGACCTACCTCGGCCCGGTGGAGTCCGAAGAGGGCCTGCACTACCTCCGCCCGGAGACCGCGCAGGGCATCTTCGTGAACTTCTCCAACGTCCAGACGACGTCGCGGAAGAAGCCGCCGTTCGGCATCGGCCAGATCGGCAAGTCCTTCCGCAACGAGATCACGCCGGGCAACTTCATCTTCCGGACGCGTGAGTTCGAGCAGATGGAGATGGAGTTCTTCGTCGAGCCGGGCGAGGACGAGACCTGGCACCAGTACTGGATCGACCAGCGCACCGAGTGGTACAAGGACCTCGGCATCAAGGCCGAGAACCTGCGCCACTTCGAGCACCCGAAGGAAAAGCTCTCGCACTACGCGAAGCGCACCGTCGACATCGAGTACCGGTTCGCGTTCAACGCGGGTCAGGAGTGGGGCGAGCTCGAGGGCATCGCGAACCGCACCGACTTCGACCTGACGACGCACTCGAACCACTCGGGCCAGGACCTGTCGTTCTTCGACCAGGCCTCGGGCCAGCGCTACCGGCCGTTCGTCATCGAGCCGGCGGCGGGTGTCGGCCGCTCGATGATGGCGTTCCTGGTGGACTCCTACGTCGAGGAAGAGGTGCCGAACGCCAAGGGCGGCACCGACCTCCGCGTGGTGCTCAAGCTCGACCCGCGGCTTTCGCCGTTCAAGGTCGCGGTGCTGCCGCTGTCGCGCAACGCCGACCTGACCCCGAAGGCGAAGGAGGTGGCAGCCACCCTGCGCAAGCACTGGAACGTCGACTTCGACGACGCGCAGGCGATCGGCCGCCGCTACCGTCGTCAGGACGAGATCGGCACGCCGTTCTGCGTCACGGTCGACTTCGACTCGCTCGAGGACCAGGCCGTGACCGTGCGCGAACGCGACTCGATGTCGCAGGAGCGGATCGCGATCGACAAGCTCGAGTCCTACCTGGCGGCCCGCCTCATCGGCTGCTGACGCCGTAGTACATGAGGGGCACCTTCATGGCTCTTAACGCCGTGAAGGTGCCCCTCATGGCGTTCGGGCCCGGGTACCCCTGACACCTGTCACGGTCAGGTCGTGACGCACGGTCTGGGGACCCGGGCCTTCCGGGCGGCAGCCTGGGGGCATGCGAGAAACAGACATCCAGGCGGTGGCGGCGGGGGCCGCGATCCACCTCACCGGCCTGCGGAAGCACTACGGCGAAGTCCACGCGGTCGACGGCGTCGACCTGACGATCGCCCCGGGCGAAGTGGTCGCCCTGCTCGGCCCGAACGGGGCAGGCAAGTCCACCACCGTCGACATGATCCTCGGCCTGACCAGCCCCGGCGACGGCGAAGTGCGCGTGTTCGGGCGCAAGCCGATCGACGCCGTCCGCGCCGGGCTGATCGGCGCGATGCTGCAGGGCGGCGCGCTGATGGACGACCTGACCGTCGGGGAAACCGTCGGCATGGTCGCGGCCCTGCACCGCAAGCCGATGCCGGTGGCCGAGGCCCTGCGCGCCGCCGGTGTCGAGGAGCTGGCCGGCCGCCGCGCGAACAAGCTGTCGGGCGGGCAGAAGCAGCGCGTGCGCTTCGCCGTCGCGCTGGTCAGCAACCCCGACCTGCTCATCCTCGACGAGCCGACCGCCGCGATGGACGTCGGCACCCGGCGCGAGTTCTGGCAGTCGATGTACTCGTTCACCGAGTCCGGCCGCACGGTCCTGTTCGCCACGCACTACCTCGAAGAGGCCGAGGAGTTCGCCGACCGGGTGGTGCTGATGCGCCGGGGCCGGGTCGTCGCCGACGGTTCCGTCGCCGAGGTCCGCGCGCTGGCCGGCGGACGCACCCTGCGGGCCGCCGTCCCGGACGCCACCGACGCGACGATCGCCGCGCTGCCCGGCGTCAAGGAGTTCGAGCTGCGCGGCGACCGCGTCGCGATCTCCAGCAGCGACTCCGACGCCACGCTGTGGGCGCTCAAGGCCGCGGTGCCGGGAGTGCGCGACGTCGAGATCAGCGCCGTCGGCCTCGAAGGCGCCTTCCTGTCCCTGACCGCCGACGAGACCGCGGAGTCCGTGCGATGAACGTCACCTACCTGCTCACCGAGATCCGCCGGAACTTCCGGGCGCCGCGGTTCCTGATCTTCGTCGTCGCGTTCCCGGTGCTGATGTTCCTGTTGCAGGCCAACGTCTTCACCAAGACGAGCGACCAGAACCACGCGCAGATCGCCGCAGTGATCATGGTCAACATGATGACGTTCGGTGTCTTCGCCGCGGCGACCAACAGCGGAGCCCGGCTCGCCCTCGAACGCGCCGTCGGCTGGCAGCGGCAGCTGCGCCTGACCCCGCTGACCGGCACCGGCTACCTGGCGGGCAAGGGAATCTCCGGGATGCTCGTGGGGCTGCCCGCGCTCGTCCTCGTGCCGCTGCTGGCCGTGCTGGCCGAAGGCGTGCACGTCGACGCGAGCGGCTGGGTGCGCGTCTTCGCCGGCATCTGGCTCGGCACGATCCCGCTGGTGCTGCTGGGCCTGCTGCTCGGCCAGTTCGGCACGCCGGATTCGATGCAGCCGATCACCATGATCGTCACGCTCGGCATGGGGTTCCTGGGCGGGCTGTGGATCCCGATCGAGACGATGCCCGGCTGGATGCACGACGTCGCCCAGATCATGCCGACGTACTGGGTGCTGCAGGTGGCCCGGCCCGCGGTGACCAGCGACATGGTGGTGTCGCTGCCCCAGGCCGCCGGGGTGCTCGGCGCGTGGACGGTCGTGCTCGGGGCGCTGGTGATCAGGCGTTACCGTAAGGACAGCGCCCGCGTCTGAGGGCCGGAAGGGACGAGGGACGACGATGGCGGAGTCCGAAAGCCACAAGTTCGGGCTGGGCAACCGGGAAACGTGGTGGGCGGACCCGCCGCGGGGCCGGGACGGCGGCGGGCCGGACAAGCTGCGGTGGCCCCTCTTCTCTCTCGTGTTCAGCCTGCCCTACCTCTTGCCGGTGACGCGCTCACTGCTCGCGGCGGAGCGGGTGACGCCCGGGCTGGTGGCACTGTGGGTGCTGGCCTACGGCTATGCGGCCGCCTACGCGGCTTTCCCGCTGGTATTCGACCGCCGCCGCCCGTTCCGCTTCGCCTACGGGGTGGGGATGCTCGTCCTGGGCCTCACCCTGGTCGCGGCGGCGAATGCGAACCCGTTCGTCCTGCTCTACGGCACCGCGGCGATGGTCTTCCTGGTGCCGCCGGCGTGGGTGGTGATGCTCGACGGCGCGGCGCTGGTGCTGGCGGCCGGGATCATGCTGCTGGCCGGCCGGTTCGCGGACAACTACGGCGACCTGATCACGGTCGCGTCGGTCACGCTGGCGATGTTCTTCATGTCCAGCCTGATCCGTGCCGTCCGGGGGCTGGAACTGGCCAACAAGGAGATCGCCACGCTGGCCGTCGCGAACGAGCGGGAGCGCCTGGCCCGCGACCTGCACGACCTGCTCGGGCACAGCCTCACCACGATCACCGTCAAGGCGGGGCTGGCCCGGCGGGTGCTGGAAAGCGCCGGCGACATCCCGCGCGCGGTCGAGGAGATCCGCGAGGTCGAAAGCCTGACCCGCAGCGCGCTCTCCGACGTCCGCGCGACCGTGTCGGCCAACCGCGAGGTGTCGCTGTCGGCGGAGCTCGTCGGCGCTCGTGCGGCGCTGCGGGCGGCGGAGATCGACGCCGACCTGCCGCACGCCGTGGACAACGTCCGGCCGGAGTTCCAGCCCACCTTCGGCTACGTGCTGCGGGAGACCGTGACGAACGTGCTGCGGCACTCCGGGGCCAAGCGGGTGCGCGTGCGGTTGGGCGGCAACTGGCTGGAGATCGAGGACGACGGTGTGGCCACCGAGGTCGTCGCGGGCAACGGCCTGCGCGGGCTCTCCGAGCGGCTGGCCGCCGTGGGGGGCGCGTTGCGGACGTCGGCCCGGCCCGGGGGAGGATTGACCGTGCGGGCGGAGATCCCGCTGCCCGAACCGAGCCCGGCCGTCCCGGCCGTGCGCGCCGAACCCGCGGGAGGACTCGCTTGATCCGGGTGCTGCTGGCCGACGACCAGGCCATGGTCCGCGGGGCACTGGCCACCGTGCTGGGCCTCGAGAACGACATCGAAGTGGTCGGGCAGGTCGGCTCCGGCGACGAGGTGGTGGCCGCCGCACGCGAGACCAAGCCCGACGTCGCGCTGCTGGACGTGCAGATGCCGGGCAAGGACGGCCTGGAGGCCGCGGCCGACCTGCGGGCCGCGCTCCCGTCGTGCCGGGTGATCATCTGCACCACGTTCGGCCGCCCCGGTTACCTGGCCCGCGCGATGGCGGCGGGCGCGGCCGGGTTCGTCGTCAAGGACGCCCCGCCGGAGCAGCTCGTCGAAGCCGTCCGCCGGGTCCACAGTGGACTCCGGGTGGTGGATCCGGCGCTGGCCGCTGAATCCCTCGCCACCGGCGCCAGCCCGCTCACCGGGCGGGAACACGACGTGCTGCGGGCGGCCAAGGACGGCAGCACGGTCGCCGACGTGGCCCGCGCGCTGCACCTGTCGGAGGGCACCGTCCGCAACCACCTGTCCGCCGCGATCGGCAAGACCGGCGCCCGGACCCGCGCCGAAGCGGTCCGGGTCGCCGAGGAGCGCGGCTGGCTCTGAGCCGCGCGGGGACTTCTGACAAGATGGGGCGGGTGGGTACCGCTGAACGCACGAAGCCGTCGGCCGCGAGCTGGGCGCGCCGGATCGCCTTCGGCACGGTCCTCATGCTGGTGGCGCTCGTCGGCGGCACCGCGTTCCGGGTCTGGCAGGTCGCCCGCCAGAACGACCGGACGCCCGCCGACGTCATCGTGGTGCTGGGCGCGGCCCAGTACAACGGCAAGCCGTCGGACATCTACGCCGCCCGGCTGGTCAAGGCCAAGCAGCTCTACGACGCCGGCGTCGCGAAGACGGTCGTCACCGCCGGCGGCAAGAAGGCCGAGGACAACTTCACCGAGGCCAGGGCCGGCCAGCTCTGGCTGACCCGGCACGGCGTGCCGGCGTCGGCGACGATCGCCGTCGGCGAAGGCAGCGACACGCTGCGCAGCCTGCGGGCGGTCGCGGACCAGGTCCAGGCCCGCGGCTGGCGGACGGCGGTGCTGGTGAGCGACCCGTGGCACTCCTTCCGGGCCCGGACCATGGCCGGCGACCTGGGGCTGGACGCCTGGACCGCGCCGACGCACAGCGGGCCGATCGTGCAGGAGCGCGTCACGCAGTTCCGCTACATCGTCCGGGAGACCGGCGCGCTGCTGTACTACCGGCTGACGAAGACCCCGGCCGACGACCTGTTCGCCACCTTCTTGGGTTGAGTTTCTGTCGGTGGGTCCGTTTAGGCTGGTCACGTGGACTACACCGAGCACGACACCGCCCGCCTGCTGCCGGAGCCGGCCAAGGGCGCGGCGCTGCCCGGCGCCCGGGCGGACGGGCGCGGCGCGTTCTCCCGCGACCGGGCCCGGGTGCTGCACTCCGCCGCGCTGCGGCGGCTCGCCGGCAAGACCCAGGTGGTCGGGCCGGGGGAGGGCGCCGAGGTCACCGGCGTCCCGCGCACGCGGCTGACGCATTCGCTGGAAGTCGCCCAGATCGGCCGCGGCATCGCCGAGGAGCTGGGCGCCGACCCGGACCTGGTGGACACCGCCGGGCTGGCGCACGACATCGGGCACCCGCCGTTCGGGCACAACGGCGAGCGCGCGCTCGACGACGTGGCCGCGGCGTGCGGCGGGTTCGAGGGCAACGCGCAGACGCTGCGGATCCTCACCCGGCTGGAACCGAAGCTGCTGGGCGCCGACGGCGGCCCGGCCGGGCTCAACCTGACCCGCGCCTGCCTGGACGCGACCACGAAGTACCCGTGGCCGCGCCGGCCCGGCCAGGTGAAGTACGGCGTGTACGCCGACGACGCTCCGGCGTTCGAGTGGTTCCGCGACGGGGCGCAGGCGGAGCAGACCTGCCTGGAGGCCCAGATCATGGACTGGGCCGACGACGTCGCGTACTCGGTGCACGACGTCGAGGACGGCGTGCTGGCCGGCCGGATCAAGCTGCGCGTGCTGGCCCACGCGGACGAGCGCGCCGCCGTCGCCGAGGCCGCCGCCAAGCACTTCTCCGCCCAGTCGGTGTCCACTTTGGAGGGTGCGGCCGAGGAACTGCTGGCGCTGCCGGTGGTGGCGGCGCTGGCTTCCGCGGAACCGGACGGCTCGCCCGGAGCGCAGGTCGCGTTGAAGCGGCTGACGAGCGAGCTGGTCGGCCGCTTCACGACGGCGGCGGTCACCGGCACGCGGGAGAAGTTCGGCGAGGAGCCGCTGGGGCGCTACCGGGCGCGCCTGTGCGTCCCCGAGCAGGTCGCGGCGGAGGTGGCGCTGCTGAAGGCGCTGGCGCTGCGGTACGTGATGAGCGACCGCCGCCGGCTGGCGATGCAGGAGGGCCAGCGTGAGCTGCTGGTCGAGCTGGTGCACGCGCTCGCGCGCCGCGCCCCGGAATCCCTCGACCCGCTGTTCGTCCCGGCCTGGAACGCGGCCCGCGACGACGCGGCGCTGCTGCGGGTGGTGATCGACCAGGTCGCTTCGCTCACCGACGCCCAAGCCCACGTCTGGTACTCCTGGCACGTAACCCGCCACCACCGCTAGCCCGCGGTGTGCTTGAAGGGTCGGCACGCGTGATCGCGAAGCCGGCACGCGTGATCAGAGCGACGACACGCCGAAAGGGCCCGCCTCGTGCGGTGTCGACCCTCCAATCACGCGAGTTGACCCTCTGATCACGCGAGTTGACCCTTCAATCACGGGTGATGCCTCTTTCCGCACGGATGGGTGGGGGTTTTGTCGCCGGTGGGCGGGTTTGCGCGTGGCCGCCCGAGGGGGTCGACCGGTCCGGTACTCTCGCCCGCATGGCCACGGACAGCCACCTCCGGTTCGCCCTCGCCGTCCACGCAGCCCTCGGTGCCGAGGGCGGGAACAGCTGTTTCTCGCCGTATTCGGTGGCCAGTGCGCTGACCCTGGCCGCGCGGGCCGCCCGGGGCCGGACCCGCGAGGAGCTGGTCGCGCTGCTCGGTGACCTGGACGAGCAGACCGCCCTGCTCAGGGAGGCCGCCCGGTTGGCGGAAGAGGCCCGCGGCGGGGAACCGCCCGAGCTGGCCGTCGCGAACACGCTGTGGGCAGACGACCGGCTCCCGCTCAAGGACTCCTTCAAGGCGGAGCTGGCCGGGTGGCCGGGAGCCGCCATCGCGAGCGCGCCCTTCCACGACGAGCCCGAGGCCGCTCGCGCCCTGATCAACGACGATGTCGGCCGCACGACGCGCGGGCTGATCCCGCGGCTGCTGCCGCCCGGCTCGATCGACGAAGACGTCGCGGCCGTGCTGGTCAACGCGTTGTATCTGAAGGCCGCGTGGAGGCTGCCGTTCCGGGAGGCCAACACCTCGGACGCGCCGTTCCACGCGCCGTCCGGCACCCGCGACGTGCCGACCATGTGGCTCAGCGAGAGCGTCGGCTACGCGCACGCCGATGGCTGGCAGGCGGTGCGGCTGGTCGCGGCCGGAGGCCTGCAGACGTTGGTGCTGCTGCCCGACGGCGACCTCGCGGAAGCCGAGGCGGCCCTCGACCAGGCGGCGTTGACGAGCCTGCTCGACGGAATCCGCTTCAAGCCCGTGGAGCTCGCGCTCCCGAAAGTTTCGCTCGACCTGCCCAGCTCGCTGACCGGCGTGCTGCGCGGCCTCGGCGTGCGCACGATGTTCACCGACGAAGCGGACCTGGGCGGGCTCTCCCCGGACCCGCGGCTGACCGTGTCCGAGGTGCTGCACCAGGCCGTGCTGCGCGTCGACGAACAAGGCTTCGAGGGGGCCGCGGCCACCGCGGTGACGATGCGCCTCACCTCGATGATCATCGACGAACCGGTCGCCGTCACGGTGGACCGGCCGTTCCTGCTGCTGGTCCGGCACGCCGGCACCGGCGCGCTCTACTTCCTCGCCAGGGTGGTCGAACCGTGAGCTTGAAGTCCGAAGCCGTTCCCGAACTCGTGCCACCCGCACCCGAACCCCCCGAAGGCCCGAAACGCTGGGCGTGGCAGGACTCCGCGATCGCCGGTGGGTACCTGCTGTTCACGATCCTGCTCTACAACGGGCTCTGGTTCGACCTCAAGCGCGGCTACCTCTGGAACGGCGCGTCCGACCAGAGCCAGTGGGAGTGGTACTCGACGGTCGTCGCGAGGTCCGTCCTGCACTTCCAGAACCCGTTCACCACGGACCTGCAGAACTACCCGCTCGGCGTCAACATGGCGGCCAACGCGGCGATGTTCGGCCTGAACATCCCGCTCGCCCCGATCACGCTGACCTTCGGCGCGACGCTGACCTGGGCGATCGTGCTCACCGCCGGCCTCGCCGGCACCGCGATCGGCTGGTACTGGGTGTTTTCGCGCCACCTGGTGCCCCACCGGACGGCGGCCGCCATCGGCGGGGCGTTCTGCGGCTTCGCCCCGCCGATGATCTCGCACGGCAACGCGCACCCGAACTTCGTCGTGCTGTTCGTGCTGCCGTTCATCGCGCTCAAGACCATCCAGATCTCCCGCGGCGAGCGCCCGGTGCGTAACGGCGTCGTGCTCGGCCTGCTCGTCGCGTGGCAGATCCTGCTGGGCGAAGAGCCGCTGATGATCTTCGCGCTCACCTTCGTCGTGTTCGCGGTCGCGTACCTCATCCCGCACCGCGGCGAAATCCGCGGCATGCTGGCGCCGCTGGCCAAGGGCGTCGGCGTCGGCGCGGTCGTCGCGCTGCTGATCGCCGGATTCCCGTTGTACTAGCAGTTCTTCGGCCCGCAGAGCTTCCACTCGCTCCTGCACGGCCCGGCGGGCAACGACACGGCGGCGTTCACACGCTTCGCGACGCAGTCGATCGCCGGCGCGCCGGAGGCGGCCGCGGACGTGTCGATGAACCGCACCGAAGAGAACGCGTTCTTCGGCTGGCCGCTGATCGTGCTCATGGTGGTGCTCACGATCTGGCTGTGGCGCGACGTCGTGTCGCGGGCGCTCGCGATCACGATGTACGTCATGGCCGTGCTTTCGCTCGGCGTCGAGATCACCGTGGCGCACGACGACACCGGCATCCCCGGCCTGTGGAAGTGGCTGGGACAGCTGCCGCTCCTCGATTCGCTGCTCGAATCCCGGCTGGCGATGGGCTGCATCCCGGTGGTCGGCGCGCTCCTGGCGATCGCGACGCACCGCGTCTGGACGGCGGCGCCCGCACAGCCGGAGCCACTGGACGGCAAGCCGCCGTTCCCGCTGCGGATGATCTGGATCGGCGCGGTGGTGGCGGTGCTGCTCCCGATCGCGCCGACGGAGCTGGTGACGCACCAGCGCCCGCTCTCCCCACCCTTCTTCGCCGACGGCATCTGGCGCCAGTACGTCGCTCCCGGCGGTTCGCTCGTCCCGGTCCCGCTGCCGAGCACCGGGGAGGCCGAGCCGCTGCACTGGCAGGTCGACGCGGGCCTCGGCTACCCGATGCCGGAGGGCTACTTCGTCGGCCCGACCTCGCCGGACGACCGCCGCGGCCGGTACGGCGCGCTGCCGCGGCCGACGTCGGACCTGTTCGCGGAGGTGGAACGCACCGGCCAGGCGGCGGAGGTCACCGAGGCCGACCGCACCCAGGCCCTCGCGGACCTGCGGTACTGGAACGCGGACGTGCTGGTGGTCGGGCCGCGGCAGAACCAGGAAGCCCTGAAGTCCACTGTGGAGCTGCTGCTGCGGAAGCCGGCGGAGTTCGTCGGCGGGGTGTGGGTCTGGGACGTCCGCCCGCTGACGGCGTGAGTGGAGTCGGCGCTCGTGACCTCCGTGGACGAACAGGGCCGGCCCGAGCCGCCCCTCGACGGTGACGAAACCGCGACCCTGCTCGGTTTCCTCGACTTCCACCGCGCGACCCTGGCCTGGAAGTGCGCCGGACTGGACGCCGCGGGCCTGCGCGCGACGCACCCGCCGGCCACGATGACGCTCGGCGGGCTGCTCAAGCACCTGGCCTACGTGGAAGACCACTGGTTCTCCCACGTGCTGGCCGGCCGCCCGCGGATGGCTCCCTTCGACGCGATCGACTGGACGGCCACGCCGGACTGGGACTGGGAATCCGCCGCGGACGACACCCCGGAGCAGCTGCGCGAACTCTGGGCGGCCGCCGTCGAGCGCTCGCGGGCGGCGGTGGCGGAAGCACTGGTGAACGGCGGCCTGGGGCAGCGGGCCCGGCGCCCCACGCGGGCGGGCAGCACGACCCTGCGCTGGATCCTGGTCCACCTGGTCGAGGAGTACAGCCGCCACAACGGCCACGCGGACCTGATCCGCGAGTCGATCGACGGCCGCACGGGGGAGTAGTCAGCTCCCGCGCCGGGCGATCTGGAAGACGTTGCCGAACGGGTCGCGGACCATCGCGCGCCGGTCGCCGTAGGGCATCTCCGCCGGTTCCTCCAGGCTCGTCGCGCCGCAGCCGAGGGCGCGGCGGTACGTTGCGTCGGCGTCCGCCACGGAGATGTGGAGGAACGCCGGGAACAACGCACGCTCACCTTCGGCCGACACCATGATCAGCGAGTCGCCGATGCGGAGCTCGGCGGGCCGGCCGCTCTCGACCTCGCCCGTGGCACCGAAAACCGTGCGCAGGAAGGCGACCGCGGCGGCGAGGTCGCCGACCACCAGCCGCGGGACCACCGTCGGGAATGTCATACCCGCCCACCCAAGCCGGTTCCGGCCGGGCGCACAAGCCTAAGCGCGCAGGCCCACCAGCTTGACCAGGAACCGGTCCAGCTGGCCGACCGCGGGCGGCCAGGGCAGGTCGGGCTCGTTGATCCGCTGGGCCAGCATGCCGTTGACGGCCGTCCGCAGGTCGATCGCGACGATCGCGGCGTCATCGGCCGGGGCCACGCCCGCGTCCATGCACCGCTGGACCGCCTCGGTCGTGCGGGCGACCATGATCTCCTTGAACGGCATCCCGTGGCGCCGGTGGACCTTGCTCTCGTGCAGCACCTTGTAGAGCCCGGAATGCTCCTGCGCCCACGCAGCCTGCGCCAGGATCCGGGCGCGCAGCGCGGCGGCCGGGCCGGGGGCCGCCGCGGCGGCCTCGTCGCCGGCGCCCACGAGCTCCTCGTGGCAGCGCTGCATCGCGGCCAGCACGAGGGCGTCGCGGTCCGGGAAGTGCAGGTAGACCGACGTCGCCGCGATCGACACCTCGCGGGCGACGGCTCGCAGGGACAGCGCCTCGTCGTCGGCGAGCTCGTCGAGCATCCGGACGGCGGCCGTGACGATCTCTTCGCGCAGCAGCTCGCCCTTGCCGCGGGCGTTCGGCCGGCGTCTGGTCTCTTCCATTGTGGCCCAGTGTAGCTGGACACCCTTTGCGCTACAGGTGTAGTGTCAATTGCACTACGGCTGTAGCGCTACAAACGTTCACAAAACTGAGGAGTGAAACTTGACCACCACCGAAGCGCCCACGAACCTCGAACGGCTGGCCGCGCTCGACCCGGTGTTCGCCCAGATGGTCGGAGCAACCGCCCGGTACGTCCGTTCGATCCCCGAGTTGACCGACCGCGAGAAGACCTTCCTGTGCGTCACGGCCGACGTCTGCCAGGCGAGCCTCGGCCTGGCGTTCACCGCGCACGTGCGGGCCGGGCTCGCGGCCGGGGTGTCCACCGCGGACATCCGGGAACTGCTGCGGTTCGTCTCGTACGACTGCGGCTACCACGCCGCGACCGCCGGCATCGAGCGGATCACCGAGCTCGAGGTGGAACTCGGCCTGCCACGTCCGGACGCCGAACTCCTGGCCCCGGAACTGGTGTCGACCGGGCCGGACGCGGCACCCAGCCCGCTGCCGGACCCGGTGCGGGCCCGGTTGACCGAGCTGGACCCGCACTTCACCGGCTATTTCGACCTGCAGTCGCGGATGCGTACCGGCCACGGCCCCGGCACGCTCAGCGAACGCGAGCGTGGCCTGGTCAGCCTCAGTGTCGACGTCCACTACCAGACCCTGGCCGACACCTTCCGCGCGCACGTCGGACGCGCGCTGCGGGGCGGCGCGGCGCCGGAGGACGTCCGCGCGGCCCTGCGGTTCAACGCCCAGTTCGGCGTCACCCGAGCGTGGCACGCCTGGGAAGCGCTGAACGAAATCCTGGCCGGGAGCTAGCCGAGGACCTCGTCCGCGAGCCGGCTCAGGTAGCCCGCGAAGCGATCGCGGTCCTCCGCGGGCCAATGGCCCACCAGTGCTTCGAACGCCTGACGTTGGTGGGCCTGCGAAGCCTCGAGAAACTCCTTCGCCGTGTCAGTCAGGGTTAGGACCGCGCGGCGCGCGTCGCGGGTCGATGTCGAGCGCGCTACGAAGCCTTCTCGCGCTGCTTCGCTCACCATCCGGCTGGCCACCGAGCGGTCGATGCCCAGCTGGCGTGCCACGTCCGCGACGGTCACCTCGTCGCCGGCCGCGCCGTCGATCGCCTGGATGACGAAGAGGTTCGGCACCGTCCACGACGGCGGCGCGTCGGCGGCGAACCGCTCGACGACGTCCGGGGCCCACTGGCGCGCCCAGTGGCGGACCAGGCGGAACAGTGCCGGGCCGCCCTCGCTTGATGTGTGCATAAGGCACGTTATAACGTGTGCTTTATGCACGCATCTCGGAACCTCGCCTACGCGGGTCTCCTGCTCGGCATGGCCATGGCCCAGCTGGACGGCCTGGTCCTCACCGCGGCCCTGCCGTCGATCGGCGCCGATCTGCACGCCCGGACCGGGCTCGTCGCGGTCACCGCCGCCGGCCTGCTGACCCTGACCGTCGCGACGCCGCTGCACGGCAGGCTCGGTGATCTGTACGGCCGCCGGGTCACCTTCGCGCTGTCGGTCCTCGTGTTCGCCGCCGCTTCCGCGTGGTGCGCTGCCGCACCCGGCGTCGGTTCGCTGATCGCCGCCCGCGCGCTGCAGGGGCTGGGCGGCAGCGGCCTGATCGTCACGGCGATGAGCGCGCTCGGCGAGCTGTTCGAGCGCGACGAGCTGCTACGCCGCCAAGGCTGGCAGACGGCCGTCTTCGCGGCCGCCACCCTCGGCGGGCCGCCGCTGGGCGGCCTGCTCGCGGCCGGTCCCGGCTGGCGGTGGATCTTCCTGGTCAACCTGCCCCTGAGCGTGCCCGCCCTGGTGCTCGGGTGGCGTGGGCTGCCCGCGAAACCGCGCCGGGAGAAGGAAGAATTCGACGTCCCGGGCAGCGTGCTGCTGACCGTCGCGGGTGCCGCCGTCGTCGCGCTCGGCACGGTCGACGCCCTCGCTCGCAGTCCACTGTGGACGCCGGTGTTGCTCGCAACGACCGTGGTGGCGGGGTTTCTGTTCCTCCGGCGGCAGCGCCGCACGCCGAGCCCGCTGATCTCCCCGAAGGTGTTCGCGGACGCCGTCCTCAAGCGCGCGGTGGTGGTCAACGGCCTGGCGGGCGCGGCGCTCTACGGCACCTTCACCTACGTCGCGCTGGCCGCGGCCCTGGCCGCGGGCGCGGCGGGCACCGGACTGCTGCTCGTGGCCATGACCGCGGGGCAGCTCGTGCTGTCGGCGTCCTTCGCCGCACTGGCCCGGCGGCACCCGGGAATGACGGCGTGGGGCCGGTTCGGCTGCCTGCTCGGCACCGCGGGACTGGCCGCGATCGCCGGTGCGGCGGCATTCGAAGGCACGCCATGGCTTCTCGCGCCGGGCCTGTTCGCGATCGGCGCGGCCTTCGCCGTCTGCACCTCCGCCTACACCGTCCTCGGCCAGACCCGGGCGGACCGGGCGCTGCTGGGCGTCACGCTGGGGTCGCTGACCTTCGCCAGGCAGGCCGGCGGCCTGGCCGGGGCCGCGGTGTTCGGCTGGCTCGCGCTGGTCACGACCGGCGGGCTGGCCGCGCCGGGCCTGACCGTCGTGTTCGCCGCGGCCGCCCTGACGATGCTGGTGGCGTGGCTCACGGCGCCGGTTGTCACACCTGCGGGCGCCGTCTCGTCCAGGTGACAAACCGAGACGAAGGAGACCGCAATGCCGCGCATCACCGCGAAGAAGACCGCCGAAGCCGGACCGGTCGTCAAGCTGCTCTACCGGATCGCCGGCCGCCGCTACGGCGCGGTGCCGGAACCGATGGCCGTCACCGCGCACCACGCGGGCCTGCTGCGGGCGAACGTCGTGCACGAACTGCTCGTGGAGCGCGCGTCGAAGAAGCTGCCGCCGAACGTGCGCGAGCTCGCCGTCTACCGGGTCGCGACCCGGATCGGCTGCTCGTGGTGCGTCGACTTCGGCACCATGCTGCAGAAGCACGGCGGCCTCGACATCGAACGGCTCACGAAGGTCGACGACTACGCCACCTCGCCCGCGTTCACCCACCAGGAGCGGCTCGCGATCGCCTACGCCGACGCGATGTCCGCCGACCGGGTGACGGTGACCGACGAGCAGGTCGCCGAACTCGAGCGCGAGTTCGGCCGCGACGGCGTCGTCGAGCTGACCTACCAGATCGCGCTGGAGAACTCCCGCGCCCGGATGAACAGCGCGCTCGGCATCGTCGACCAGGGCTTCACCTCCGGCGACGCGTGCCGGGTCCCGCTCCCGTAGCCGGACGCGTGATCCGGGTCAGCTTGTCGGGGTTGACGACGTCGTAGATCGCCACGATCTTCCCGTCGCGGATGGTGACCGACTGCACGTGCTCGTCGAGGGCGAGGAAGCCGTCGCGGCCTGGCATCGGCGGCAGGTACATCCCCAGGTCGCCGTTGACCAGCACCGGGAGGCCGCGCTCGGCCATCCCCGGCGCGTACTTGCGCGTGAGGCCGACGAAGAACCGGGCGATCTTGTCGGGGCCGACGATGAGCTGGCGCGCGGTGCGGCCCTTGCCGTTCGAGTCGCCGATGAGCACGACGTCCGGGGCCAGCAGCTCGGTCATCGCCCGGATATCGCCCTGCTGCAGCGCGATGACGAACTTCTCGAGGATCTTCGCCTGGTCGTCCAGCGGCACGCGCGGCGCCGGGTCGGCGTCGGCGAGCGCCTTGCGGCCCCGCGACGCGTGCTGGCGCGCGGCCTCGACCGAGACGCCGAGCGCGTCGGCGATCTCGGCGAAGGGCACCGAGAAGGCGTCGTGCAGCACGAACGAGACCCGCTGCTCCGGGGTCAGCTTGTCGAGCACGACGAGCGCGGCCATCCGCAGCCCGTCGTCGCGCACCGCGACGTCGAGCGGGTCCTCGCTCACCGGCCGCCCGAACGGCGTGACGACCGGCTCGGGCAGCCAGTTGCCGACGTACCGCTCGCGCTGCGCGGCGGCCGACTTCAGCCGGTCGAGGCAGATCCGGCCGACGACCGTGGTGAGCCAGCCCCGCAGGTCGCGGATGGCCGCGCGGCCGGCATCGTCCAGCCCGGCCAGCCGCAGCCAGGACTCCTGGACGGCGTCCTCGGCGTCGGCGCGCGTGCCGGTCAGCCGGTAGGCGACCCCGATCAGGTGACTGCGGTGCTCGGCGAACTCCGCGGCGAGGGTGTCCTGGGCGGTAGGTGTGGCCATACCTCCGAGTGTGCCGGATGAGGTCCGGATGAGGACCGATCTATTGTGGGGGTGTGGCAGGACGGATTCGGGAGAGCGACATCGCGGAGGTGCGCGAGCGGAACCGGATCGACGAGGTCGTCGGGGAGTACGTGGCCCTGCGCCGCGCCGGTGGGGGCAGCCTGAAGGGGCTCTGCCCGTTCCACAACGAGAAGACCCCCTCGTTCAACGTCCGCCCGGCGCACGGCACCTTCCACTGCTTCGGCTGTGGCGAGGGTGGCGACGTCATCAAGTTCGTCCAGAAGATCGACCTGATCACGTTCGTGGAAGCCGTCGAGCGGCTGGCCGACCGGGTCGGCATCCGGCTCACCTACGAGGGCGGCGGCGCCACGATCCAGCGCGACCGCGGCAGCCGCAGCCGGCTGATCGAGGCCCACCGCGCGGCCCAGGAGTTCTACGCCGAGCAGCTGGTCACCGACGAGGCGCGCCCGGCGCGGGACTTCCTGTCCGAGCGCGGGTTCGACGCCGCCATGGCGAAGACGTTCGGCTGCGGGTACGCGCCCGGCGGCTGGGACAAGCTGACCAAGCACCTGCTCACCCGCGGCTTCGAGGTCAAGGAGCTGCTCACGGCGGGGCTGTCCAAGGAGGGCCAGCGAGGCCCGATGGACCGCTTCCACCGGCGGCTGGTCTGGCCGATCCGCGACGTCGGCAACGAGGTCGTCGGCTTCGGCGCGCGGCGGCTGTTCGACGACGACCGGATCTCGGCGAAGTACCTCAACACCGCCGAGTCGCCGATCTACAAGAAGTCCCAGGTCATGTTCGGTCTCGACCTGGCCAAGCGCGAGATCGCGAAGCGGCACCAGGTGGTCGTGGTCGAGGGCTACACCGACGTCATGGCGATGCACGCGTCAGGCGTGCCGACGGCGGTCGCGTCGTCGGGCACGGCGTTCGGCGAAGACCACATGAAGGTGCTTCGCCGGCTGATGATGGACGACGACGCCTTCCGCGGCGAAGTCATCTTCACCTTTGACGGCGACGAAGCAGGCCAGAAGGCGGCCCTGAAGGCGTTCGAAGGTGACCAGACCTTCGCCGGGCAGACGTACATCGCGATCGCGCCGGACGGCATGGACCCGTGCGAGCTGCGCCTGGCCAAGGGCGACAGCGCGGTCAAGGACCTGGTCGCGCGGCGGACCCCCCTGTTCGAGTTCGTCATCCGCAGCACGCTCAAGAACTACGACCTCGACTCGGTCGACGGCCAGGTCGCGGCGCTGCAGAAGACCGTGCCGATGGTGGCGTCGATCAAGGACCGCGCGGCCCGGGACGGCTACGCGTCGAAACTCGCCTGGTGGGTGGGCTGGCAGGACGTCGCGCAGGTGGTCAACCGCGTCCGCGGCAGCGCGGGTGCGACGGACAAGCGCGGCGGGGCGCCCCTGCGGCAGCCGGCGCGGGCCCAGGCGGCGCCGGCCGCCCCTGCTCAGGACGTCGCCCGCCCGGCCCCGAAGGACCCGCGGTTCGCTGTGCAGCGCGAGGCGCTGAAGGCGGCGCTGCAGCAGCCCGCGATCGCCGGGCCGGAGTACGACGCGCTTCCGTTGGAAGCCTTCACGCACCCGGTGTACGTCGCGGTGCACGAAGCCGTGCTCAAGGCGGGCGGCGCGGGTTCGGGCCTGACCGGGTCGGCGCTGCTGGACGCGGCCGCCCCGCACTGTCCGGAAGGGACGGTCCGGCGGGTGCTGTCGGAGCTGGCCGTGGAACCGTTGCAGGCCAAGGACGAGGTCGACTCGCGCTACATTTCGTCGATCCTCGCGCGGCTGCAGGAGAGCCTCGTCGGGCGGCAGATCGCGGAGATCAAGGGGAAGCTGCAGCGGCTGTCGCCGGTCGAAGCGCCGGACGACTACCGCGCGCTGTTCGGCGACCTCGTCGCGCTGGAGCAGTACAAGAAGTCGCTGGGCGAGCAGGCGGCCGCCGGCGCGTGGGGCTGAGTCATGGGTAGCCGCGTTCGTTTCCTGCGCCGGTTGCTGGGCGACCGCACGCCCGCCGGGTTCGCCGGGGATTTGGAGCCGGGCGAGGACGTCCTCGACAGCGCCCCGGTCGAGGACGGCGGGCACCTCGTGGTCACGCAGCTCGGGCTGTGGATCCCCGCCGACGGCGGGGCGCGGCGCGTCGGCTGGCACCTCGTCGGCAAGGCGGCCTGGGCGGACGGCGTCTTCACGCTGACGGAGTCGGCGGAGGTGGGCACCGCGGGGACCGCCGTCGTGCTGGCCGACCTGCCGCCGGCGCGGTTCCGGCTGCCTGCGCCGGGCAAGGTGCCGCACCAGGTGCGCCTGCGCGTCGACGGCTCGGTGCGGTCGCGGCACCGGCAGGAGATCGGGGCCGGGGGAGCCTGGTTCGTCCAGCGCAAGGTGCCCGGCCGCGACGGCAGCGTCCTGCAGGTCCGGCCGGACCCCGGCACCGACGTCACGCTGGTCGGGGCCATCGCCGAGCAGGTCGCCGCGAAGCTGGTGAACCCGGCCGAGTAGCAGTACGCTCGTACTCAGTACAGGCGTACTGCTATGGAGGCGGCCATGTGGGATCCCGCGAAGTACCTCGACTACGCCGACCTGCGGGCCCGGCCGTTCCACGACCTGATCGCGCGCGTAGCGGCTTCCGCTCCCCGGCGCGTGGCGGACCTCGGCTGTGGCCCGGGGAACCTGACCGTTTCTCTCCGGGAACGCTGGCCGTCGGCGGTCCTGGAATGCGCCGACAGTTCACCCGAAATGGTGGCGGCCGCGCGCTCCCGCGGTCTCGACGCCACGCTGCTCGACGTCCGCGACTGGACGCCGGCCCCGGACACCGACGTCGTGGTCTCGAACGCCGTCCTGCAGTGGGTCCCGGACCACGGCTCGCTCCTCCGCCGCTGGGTCTCTTCGCTGCCTGCTGGTGCTCATCTGGCGGTACAGGTGCCGGGCAACTTCAACGCGCCTTCGCACGTGCTGACGCGCGAACTGGCGGCGTCCCCGGCCTGGTCGTCCCGGCTGGCCGACGTGCTGCTGCGCGAAGACGACGCGGTGTCGAGCCCGCTCGAGTACGCGAACCTCCTGGCCGACGCGGGCTGCGGCGTCGACGCCTGGGAGACGACGTACGTGCAGCCGTTGCGCGGCCCGCGGCCGGTGCTGGAGTGGATCACCGGAACGGCGTTGCGCCCGGTCAGGGCGGCCTTGACCGACGCCGAGTGGGAGCGGTTCCGCGCCGAGCTGGCACCCCGGCTCGACGCGGCCTACCCGCCCCGCCCCGACGGGACCACGTGGTTAGAGTTCCGCCGGGTGTTCTTCGTGGCCCAGGTCTAACGCCGCCGGACCTTCTCGCTGATCTTGGCACGCGCCACCCCGGCGGCGCCCTGGACCATGGGGTGGTCGACGACCCGGCGGTAGGTGCGCACGAGCTGCTCGTACCGCCCCCGGCCTGCCTTGGCGCCCAGTATGTACCCCAGGCCTGCCCCCAGCAGGAACTTCTTCATCGCGTCCACGCCTTCCGTCACTAGGTCGTCCGACTGTCCATTGTCCAGGAAACCACCACCGGCGGGGGCGGGCCGGCTAACTGGGGGGTGGTGAGAAGGCCTTTGGGGGCATGGGTTAAAGTTCTTCTCGTCGGTCGGAGACCGGCACCGGAAGTGAGCACATTCCCCTGTAGCTCAACTGGCAGAGCATTCGGCTGTTAACCGGAGGGTTCTTGGTTCGAGTCCAAGCGGGGGAGCTTCCAGACGAGAAAGCCCAGGCCAACGGCCTGGGCTTCTCTGCGTTGTGGGGCGGTGACGTCTGGAGGGAGGATTTAGTGATTAAAAACTCCGTCACGGTGCCGCTGCGGGCATCAACGCTGCAGCTGCCCTGGGTCCAGCCGGTGCCCGGCGGGACAGCTGCGGGGTAGGTGCGGCGGCCCGGTCACCGGCGAGATCCACGGCCAGAGCGGGACGTCGAGATAGCGCCCGGCCCTCGCGGCGCCCGGCCTTGTCGTCCATGATCAGTCTCGATCCATGACATTTCCTCGCGAGAGCGTGGACGCCTCGGTGACTGACTATCGGACAAAGGGCTCGTAGCCGTCGGCCGGGGTCGCCCCTTGTCAGTCTGCCCCGGTGCCGGCGAACCTCCCGGGGCCCATGGTCGACACGCCACACAACTGAAGCGTTAGCGCGTGGATCGTGTGCGATACTGAAGTTACGTCCTGACCGAGCCGCGGCCTTGGACACCTGCTCCAGGAGGGCCACCCATGGTTCCGGACTCACCCGCCGATGCTCTCGGCTCTCATGCTCCCGGCCTGCGCGACTTGCTCGTTGAGGTCGTACGGGCGCGACACGGTCTCGCAGCCGAAGCTCACCTGGTCTCCGGGTCGCGGTACGCGATGGGGTTCGGCAGCCAGTGGCGAGACCTACTGGACGACACCTGTGAAGCACTGAAGGGCCGAGGTTTCCGGTCCATCAAGCTGGCCCCCGGCGGGCACGAGGTCCCGGTCGTCAACGATAGCCTGGTGTACGTCTGGCGCATGTCGAACAATCCGAAGGCGGTGAGCGGGTTCGCGTCGAGCCCGACCCGGAAGAACGGCTTCATGATTGCTCCCCTCGACCCGACACTGTGGGAGCCCAGCCTGTCCGGCGAGCCTGAGCCCGTCTATGACGCCTCGGAGGAGAGCGAGCTCGGCCCCGTGCTCAGGGCGGTCGGCGACACAATGCCGTTGGTGCTGGTCATGGTCGAGTCGACGCCGAGGCAGCTGCAGTCGATCGAGTGGGCCGTCGCCGTGCTCGACGTCGACGGCAAGGTCAAGCTGCGTGGGCATGAGTGCATCTGGGAGCCGGAACTCGCCGCCGATGACGCTGCATCCACCGTCGAGTCGTTCGATAGCGGTGAGCCGGTCGCGCCGGTCGTGGAGCTCCAGAAGCAGGGCCGGACGCCGACCGATGGGTGAGGAGGGCCAAGGCCTGTTCGAGGTCCAGCCCGGCCGGAACGGTCGGTTCGAGCCGGCACGGTTGACCCAGGCACGGGTTCGCCTCGGCGTGAGCAAGGCCGACCTAGCTGCCGAGGTCGGTGTCTCTGCGGCAGCGATCGGCCAGTACGAGGCCGGCGTGAACTCGCCGCGGCCCGAGGTGCTCGACCGGTTGGCGACCTACTTGAACGTCCGTCCGGAGTTCTTCGGCGTTGGCCGCCCACTTGCGCGCATCGACACCCTGACCGCACACTTCCGCAGCCTGAGGTCAGCCCGCGTCAGCGACCGCCAGAAGGCGCTGGCCACTGCGGCGCTGGTGTGGGAGCTGACCTTCGCGCTCGAGCGCTATGTCAAGCTGCCCGACGCGGATCTCCCGGTCCTCGCCGCCGGTGCGACGCCGTCCGAGGCTGCCGCGGCGCTCCGCGCGCACTGGGGGTTGCCAGACGGTCCGGTGAAGCACTTGGTCGCCACGGCCGAGTCCCGCGGCATCGTCGTCGCCATACGGCCGCTGCGCGAGATCGACGCTGTCGATGCATTCTCCGCCGTCATCGTCGACAGACCGATCATCATCACCACGCCCCGCCGCAGCGAGAACGTCTTCAGACATAGGTTTTCGACTGCGCATGAGATCGGCCACCTCCTGCTGCATCGTGACGCCAGCGGCCACAGCGCTGGGGTCGAGAAGGAGGCAGACGAGTTCGCGGCCGCATTCCTGACGCCGGCAGCTGCCATGGATGCACTGCTGCCGCAACGGCTGGACTTGGCGGCGCTGGACCGGCTCGGGCGGACATGGGGTGTCTCACCGCAGTCGCTCGTCCGCCGGATGGTCGAGCGCGGGCGCACCACCGAGTCGTCAGCGCGGCGGGCATACCAGCGCCTGGCCACAACCGACGACCCGCGGGCCGACCCGACGAGCGCGTACCCGGGGGAGAACCCGTCACTCCTGAAGAAGGCTGCGGAGCTGGCGAGCGACCACGGCGTGGGGGTTCCGGCTCTCGCTGAGGCGCTGAAACTCAGCACCGCGCAAGTCCGTGACCTGCTCGGCGATGCCGACCAGCGTCCGGTCCTTCGCCTGGTCGGCGGCGGGAACTGACTGCCATGGCATCGGTACAGCAGCAGGTGCAGAGCGTCGACGGGGTAATCTGCCAGAACATCGCCAGTCTCCGTGACGATCGCGGTCTTCTGTCGCAGAACCTACTCTCTCAGCTCCGGAACATGGTCGAGGGGCTCATCGTCTGGGCGCATCTCGACGATCCCTCTGCTGAGTTCCACTACGACCAGGTGGGGCCTGCACTGGTTGAGGTCAAGGCGAAGGCGAAGTTCCGTTTGCTGAGCAGGTTCCACAACCTGCTCCAGGCCAGTGTCTCGCACTACACGCTGGACGGCGACCCGTCCGAGCGGCTGATGCTCAAGTACTACGAGTACCTGCTTCGCACTCGCGACCTCGCGCTGAAGCAGTTCGGCATCAGGATTCTCGGCAATCTCGAGCTGTTCCCCGCAGACCTCGACCCGTCGCTGCGTGAGTACCACGAGAAGATCGCGGAGCGCATCGAGGCGACCCGTGCGACGCGGACCGAGCGCCGTCGCCAGCGCTACTACATCCATAGCTCGCGACCCTTCTTCTGTCGCGGGAGGATCTACTACGAGGTCACCTTCTCGGTGGCGCACAACTGGACGAGCAAGTTCGACCGCACGATCGCGTTCACCGACATCGACATGACCGACAGGTACGCGGCCTACCTGGACCTGTCGAGCGAATCGATCACGGTGCTGGGGCAAACCATGCCGATCTTGGTCATCCGCTCGTGGGAGGTCTCGATACGCCCCTGTGAGTTCAACAACTACGCGCGGTTCTTCGGCCTGTCGACGCGTGTTCAAGCGAGCCACGTTGAGTATCGAAACCTGATGCAGTACCTGACCATTACCCGGTCCAGCCTGCTCGACCTCGTCGACATGACCGACGCGAGCTACAACCAGATCCGCAGCTGGGCTCTTGGCGACTCGCCGCAGGTCGCATCGATCTTCCCTGCGCTCGACCAGGCTCGAGCGCTCATCCGCGCGAACCAGCCGGGGTCCCGTGTGCTGCGGTACCTGATGCTCCAGATGCGTAATCGGTGGATCAAGGCCCAATACGACCCCGCGCCGAACAGTTGGCTCTCGGGGCTCCGGCTCACGTCGCGGAGCAAACCCTTCGACACGATGCCGTTCTGCAGCGCTCCCAGCGGTCACCTCCCGCGATTCGCGGATCTCGCTGAGAGCCTTGATGCAACCGGCCGCGAGCACGAGCTGCTGGCGCGCCGCGTAAGGAACAACGTCGAGCAGCACGGCGCGATCTACACACCGGATACGGAGTGCGAAGACCTCGGCGACGTCGACGCGCTGATCCAGAAGTACAACCAGCTGCTCCCCCCGACCGACCGGCACGCGCCGCGGAAGCTCGCCCACGCCAACGGACACGTCTTCATCGTCGGGTACGAAGACGACACGGTGGCCATCATCCAGAAGCTGCAGTCGATCGTGGGTGAGGGCATCGATGGGCACGCCGATGGCGTTCAGGATTGGCTGGATGCGAACCCGGACAAGGTCGATGACGACCTGAAAGCCCAGGCGCTGAAGGCCCTCTTCGAACACTCGAAGGTCGCCCTGCTCTACGGCGCGGCCGGGACCGGAAAGTCCACCATGGTCGACCACATCGCCAACTACTTCTCGACCGGGCGGAAGCTCTTCCTCGCGCACACCCACCCGGCCATCGATAACCTGAAGCGTCGGGTACATGCACCGAACTCCGAATTCAGCACGATCACCAGTCACATCAACAAAAGCGCGCCATTCGGCTCGAATTACGACGTCGTCGTGATCGACGAGTGCAGCTTTGTGGACAACGCGAGCCTGCTGAAGGTACTCAACAGCACCAAGTTCGAGCTGCTGGTGCTCGTCGGTGACGTCTACCAGATCGAGTCGATCCAGTTTGGCAACTGGTTCAACCTCGCCCGCTCCTACGTCCCCAAGGACTCGGTCTTTGAGCTGACCAAGCCTTGGCGGACGGAAGACGGAGCCCTGCTCACCTTATGGAATCGGGTGCGGAACCTTGACGACCGGATCGAGGAGTCACTCTCCAAAAACGGCTACTCGAAACGGCTGGGCGATGCGCTCTTCCTGCGCGAGAGCGACGACGAGATCGTACTGTGCCTAAACTATGACGGGCTCTACGGCATCAACAACGTCAACCGGTTCCTGCAGGCGAGCAACCCGAGTCCCGCCGCGACCTGGGGCGAAGCGACCTACAAGGTCGGCGACCCAGTGCTGTTCAACGAGACCGAGCGCTTTCGGCCGGTCATCTTCAACAACATGAAAGGCACGATTACCGGCATCGACCGCGCGCCCGGTCGCATCACGTTCGACATCGACCTCGAACGTGAGGTCACCGAGGGCGATCTGTTCGGCACTGACCTGCGGTGGGTCGAGGGCTCGGTAGTCCAGTTCGATATCTTCGAGCGCCCGAACTCGGACGACGATGACGACAACGTCAACACGCTAGTGCCCTTCCAGATCGCCTACGCCGTGTCGATTCACAAGGCACAGGGCTTGGAATACGACTCGGTCAAGGTGGTCATCACGGACGCCAACGAGGAGCGGATCTCCCACAGTATCTTCTACACGGCGATCACGCGGGCAAGGCGTCGGCTGGGCGTCTTCTGGACGCCGGAGACACAGCAACGGATCCTGAGCCGACTGGCGGTGCGCGAGAGGGCGAAGGACGAAAACCTGCTGAAGGCGCGCCGCGGTGTCATTCCTATTGAGCCCCGGCCGAGGCGGCAGAAAGAACGCCTCCGGCCGTAGTGGATGCTCCGGGAGATGCTGGCGGTCGGTTCGGCGACCACGGTTCGGTAGGCGGCGATGTGGTCGATCCTGGAAAGCGGTTAACTCCTCGTGGCCGACGTCGCGGCCGTGGTGGTGTGGTCGGGGCAGAGCAACGATCGGGCTCGCCGGGAGCGGCGCAGCGAATTGCGCGATCAACGACGATACCGGGACGTCAATCGGGCTCCGGCGGGCCGAGTTCGCCGGCCAGGTATTGGAGGCGGATTGGAACTGGCCGGCGCCCGCGCCGAACCGTGCCCGGCCGACCTACTCTGGAATTCAGGATCAATCGCCGATGCCGCTGCCTGGTATGCCGAGCATCAGCCCGAGACCCTGTCAACGGTCATTGGGAACTCCGGGCGGGCGGACAGCTGGTCTGCGGGCTGGCGGACAGTACTTGTCCGGGCTGATGGACAGCGGTTCTCCGGATCTTGGTTAGGTCAAGGGGACCACCCCCTTGCCCGCGATGGCTTCGGCGAGGCGGTGGCTGTCGCCTTTGGTGGTGACCAGGTGGGCGTGGTGCAGTAGCCGGTCGACGGTGGCCGTGGCGAGGGTTTTCGGCATGATCGAGTCGAACCCGCTGGGATGGATGTTGCTGGTCACCGCGATCGAGCGGCGTTCGTAGGCGGCGTCGATGATCCGGTAGAACGCCTCGGCGGCGTCCTGCCCGGCGGGCAGCATCCCGATGTCGACGACGATGAGGTCGCAGCCGCAGATCCGGGAGATCGTGCGGGCCACCGAGCCGTCGACCTTGGCTTTGCCGACCGCGGCGGTCAAGGTTTCCAGGGTGAACCAGGACACCCGCATGTCGTTCTCGATCGCCGAGTGCGCGAGGGCTTCCACGAAGTGCGACTTCCCGGTGCCCGACGGCCCCGCGACGGCCAGGTTCTCTTGTCTTCCAATCCATTCCAATGTGGACAGTGAGTTCTGGGTAGCCTCGGAGATCGAGGATTCCTCGGCGCGCCAGGAGGAGAACGTCTTGCCGGTGGGGAAGTTCGCGGTCTTGCGCCGCATCCGCCGGGTCGCGGCGCCGCGGCCGGTGACCTCCTCGCCGAGCAGGACGCGCAGCACCTCGGCGGGATCCCAGCGTTGCGCCCGCGCGGTGGCCAGGACGTCGGGTGCGGCTTTGCGCAGGTAGGGCAGCCGCATCCGGCGCAGCACCAGGTCCAGTTCCTCAGGCAGGGCGGGGGCTTTGGGGCTGCTCACTGGCCGAACACCTCCCAGCCGCTGGTGCCCGGTTGCGCGGAGTGGGCCTCATCGGCCACCACCACGTCACTCGGCGGCCCGGAGGAGGTCAGGTGGTCCAGGATCGAGGCGAGGTCGTCCTCGGCGAACCGGCCCGCGATCGCCGCCAGCCCCAGCGCGTCGTCGACCCGGCCGGCATCCAGGATCGCCGCCAGTTCCACCGCGCGGGCCATCTTGACCCGGATCCGGGTCACCCCGGTCGCAGCGGCTTCGACCAGCCACCGGCGAGCACCCTCGCCGAGGGCGAGGAACGCGACCTCCTCCGGAGTGCGTGCCCTGACCTTCGGCGGGCGAGGCAGATTCCCGCCCGGATGGTGCGGGTAGTGCGCGTCGTCGATGCGCGGAGAACCCGGAGTGGACAGCACATGCCGGGCGATCTCGGTCAGCCCGGCGGTGGTGTCGCCGACGATGACCAGCTCGTCGCCGGTGACGCGGGCCCAGACCTTGCTGCCCTGGTGCCCGTCGGGGGTGGAGTAGCGCACCGACCCGAACCGGATCGTCTGGTCATCGTCGACCAGGCGCTCCTCGCCGAGGGCGATCGCGTGCGGTTCGGCGGGCAGGACGTGCAGATGCTGCAGTTCGGTGGCCAGCCGGACATCCGGAGCGGCCCCGGTCTCGCGGTGGGTGCGGGCGTTGACCCGCTCGCACCACTCGACACACGCGTCCGCCAGGTCGGCGAACGTCGAGTAGGCGGGCAGCAGGTTCGCCGTGGTGGGCACCAGGTCCGCCTTGGCGATCTTGACGGTGTGCTCGGCGCCGCCCTTGGACTCGGGGTCGAACGGCTCACACGTTTCGACTTTGCAGCCGTAATACCGGCCCGCGGCGACGATCTCAGGGTGACGTACCGGCACCCCGGCGACCCGGTCCATCGTCACCGTCCGGGGGTTGTCGGTCAGCAGATATGTTGGTGCGCCACCGATCCGACGCAACGTNGCATCCACACAGGACACCAGAGTGCCCAAGGTCTGGTCCCATGCGGGCAGCACCACGCGGAAGCGCGACCACGACAGCCACGCGCAGAACAACTGCGTGCGCCGCCCGCCGACTCGAGGGCCCTCACCCCAGTCGAACTGCATCCACATCCCCGGCTCCGGGGTCCACGGCCGGTACTTGCGGCGGTGGCCGGCCTTCCACGCTGCTTTCGCCTCGGCGACCGCGCGCCGGGTCGTGCGGTCGGTGCCGGTGAACCCCATCGCGACCAGCCGCTGATGCACCACATCGGCGCGGACCCGGCCCTGGGAGTTCGCCACCAGTTCCTCGATCTTGCCCAGGAACGGGTCGATCCCACGAGCCCGCCGCGCCGGGGTGAACGGGTCACCACCCGCGTCGCGGATCGCGACATAACGGGCGACGGTCTTCTCATCCACCCCCGCCAGCTCCGCTGCCGAGTGCGCACAGCGTGTCAAATCGAACGCTTCCAAGATGTCCATGATTTCCCTGTCAGACTTGGTCAAGGGACTCCTCCGGCCGCACGGGCGGGCAACTGATCAGCAACCAGAGCCAACCCCGCCGGAGGGGTCCCTACCTGCATTGATGTCAGGCGTGTCCCGGAGATCTCATGTCCATCGACCCGGAGATTTCATGTCCGCCCACCCGGACCGAACTGTCCGCCCACCCGGATTTTTTCATGTCCGCTGGCAGACCCACGAACGTGGCTACCTCGACCGGGCCCTTCCTCATCTGCCATGACGGCGCACTCTGCATCCACCAATGCGGCCCTCGGTGACCGCGTCCCAGCCGGGGACGTGATTAGGAACTCCGTTAGGGCGCCGCTGCTGCGGGCATCATCGCCTCCAACGCGTCGGCGTTCCCCAAGTTGGCTACCCGCTGCTTTCGGTAGTGACGCTCCGCCACTGCTGGGGTATTGCCGAGCTGGTCGGCGATCGCTGTGATGGGTAGGTCGGCTTCGTCGAGCACTGTGCCGACCGTCTTCCGGAACACGTGGCTGGTGACCCACTCGTAGCCGACCGCGGTCACTGCCTCGGTCAGGCGGTTGATCACGTTCGAGGGGTCGAGGAGTTCGCCGGTGAACGAGGCGAACAGGGCGTTGTCGCCGGCGGCTTCTTTGCGTCGCTGCCACATGGGCACCGACCACTGCGGCACCGCGAGCAGCAGGCCGCCGACGTTCCCCTTGCGGAGCTGACGCCTCTCGAGCCCGGCACCCGGTACGCGGACGACGTGGTGAGTCACCGCGACCGTGGGGGCTGCCGGCTCGACGTCAGGCCCGAGGATCGCGAGTACCTCCCCGATCCGCGCTCCGCTCGACAGCATGGCCTCCATGAGATCCGGCAGGTCCAGCCAGATCCGGCCGCGTGCCCCCAGCGACCGTCCGCGCGCGTCGACCTGCCGCGTCGGCGCGTAGGCGCGCAGCTTCGCCAGAAGGTCGGCACGCTGCGGGGCAGACAACGTCACGACTTCCTTCTGCTTGCCCCGCGACATGCGCCCGACCGAGCGAATGGGGTTCGCATCCATGCCGCCATGGCGCACGGCATAGTCGCAGGCGCCCGAAAGGGCTGCCTTGACGGTCTTGGCGGTGTCATAGCTCGCCTTGGCGCGTGCCTTTTTGACTACCTTGTCGCATCGGGTGACGAGGACTTCGCGGCATCGCAGTTGGCCGAGTGAGGGGAGCGCCCAGTTCTTGAGGGCTCGCCGGTACAGGCTGACGGTGGTGGGGGACAGGTTGCCCAATTCTGCCTCCTGGGCGATCTCTTCGAGCCACAGTTCAACCACATGGTAAAAACGTGTGTCTTTGTCGATGTCGCCGTCCTGGGTTTCGGTTGCCAGTTCGCGTAGTGCTTCTTTCAGGCGGGTCGTTGCCTGGCCTTTCGTTGGTGCCTGCCGGCGAACGAGGCGAAGCGATCCGTCTGCCATCCTGAAGTACGCGCTCGCGCGATGACGCACCTTGCCAGCTCGGGTCGGAGGCAACTGCTCGACGTTGATGACGCCGTATGTGCCTACCGGTGTTGCTGGTCGCCCCATGATGCCGACTCCGTCGCTGGAAAGATGAGCTGATTGCGGCTATTCCGCATTCGATTTGCGCAATCGATGTTAGGGCAACTCTTGTGTGCGCAGAAAATTTTCTATTTCAAAATCGGGAATCAGGTAGTAGCGTCCGGCCGTGACGGCGCCGAGCTTCTTCTTGTGGATCAGGTCAAGCACGGTCTCGTAGGGAATTCCCAGCTGCGCGGCTACTTCCTTGGGCGTCCATGCTCGTCGTGGCAGTGACTCGGTCATCTTCGTTGTCCTTACGGGGTTGAGATGGAGCTTCGCTGTTGGATTCCTGGCGCGCTCTTGGGCCGCACCTGTCGGTGTTGCCTGGTTGCGGCGGGGCGCAGGTCTTGCGTGGTCGCGATCGGCGCGCTGACGGTCGCCTGCGGTCCGCAGAACCCATCTGTGGAACGGTCGTGGCGCTGCGACGTACCGACGCCGGTCCTGCCTCCGATCGGATCGCATCCCGGGGCGGCCGTGACGCAGCACCGGCCACGGCAAGTCACCCGTTGGTGAGGAGTTGTCATCCCGGCGCCTGCGGGCCGGGGTTGGCCGGACTGCCACGAGGCTCTGGTTGCTGAACGGGATAGCCCTCCCGTCGGAGTTCGTCGTTGACTTCACGCTGCAGGTCGGTGATGACGTCGATCGTCAACCCGTCCGGGTGGTGGTTCGCGGCCATCACGCCGCCTGCCGGTGATCGGATGGCAGCGCATTCGCCGGGTCGTCTTTGGTTTTGACCGAGGACGGGACATGCCACGAGCGTCGGTCGGCGGAGGCGAACTCTTCGGCGGTTACGGGCGGCGGGTGCGCCCACGCCTCTGACCAGATCCAGGCAGTTCGTGGAGTCGGTTTTCCGTGGTGGGTGCGTCCCCAGACCTGTCGGCCGAAGTACTTCGGGTTGCGGAGGTTGGCCCGCACCGTCGCCACCGTCCATGCGCCGGGCTCGCCGGCCCTCCACACGAAGATCATCCGTACCGTGGAGGCTTCGACCGGTTCCATCAGCAGCCGGGTGCGCCAGCGCGGCCTTCGGCCTTCCGGATTGACCCGGACCCGCCGGGCGCGGTAGCCGTAGGGCACGTCTCCGCTGTTGGAACCGGCGCGCACCAATTCCTCGGACGTGGAGCACGCTGCTGCGAGGTTCGCGGCGTGGTAGCCGCGCAAGACGTACTGCCGCACGCCCCACGACGGTATGGCCTCGCCGTTGTCCGGCTCTGTCGCCGAACCGAACAGCCGGGCGCCCATCGCGGCGAGGCGCTGTCCGAAAGTCAGGCGGCCGGCGGTCGCAGCCCAGTGCGAAATACGGTCGCCGGACTCTTCCCGCGCGGTGTTGTTCGAAGGCATGGCGGTTCTCCAATTCCGTGAAGGGCCTATGAGGCACGCGAGATCTGCGTGCGAGCGGCCGTACACGCGCCGGCCTGGCGCGGGCGCTGCGAGCCAGACCGGGTGCGCCCGGTCCTTTGGCTACTTGCTCGCGGTCTCTTGCCGCGCGCGGAAGTCAGCCCGCGATCGGGCCGGTAGCCAGGTTCTTCAGCGCGCAATGAGGTCAGAAGCCGGGTATGCCAACCCAGCGCGAAGCGCAGGCAGTTGGATTCGCTGCGGTGGCTGGGCGAGCAGCCGGGAACGTATCGCCCGCGGAAACTCCACGATGCCGAGTCGCTGCTAGAGATGGCGTCGGCGTAGCGCCCCAGCCCCAGAACCTTCGCCCCGAATGCGTGCAAGCGGTATCCACGAGCCGACAGCGACCGCATGATCTGTTCCACTTCTGCGGTGTGCTGACGGCGGCACACACTGCCCACACCGACCAGCGGCAACGCGGCGAGATCGACGTCGTGTCGTTCATAGAGATCCGCGCACCGGTTGTAGTCCGTAATGGACTGGCCTTGCAGCACAGGGATGATCGGCAGCTCGGGCGCGAGGTCCCGCAGCCGCAGGTAGTTGGCAACCGTGCGGTTCTGGTGGACGCGCACCGTCGCACCGGTGCGTGCCAGGACATGGCTCTCCGTCATGTGGTCCATTGGTGCGGCCCACGCGAGGTGGCTGATCTCGGTGGCGTAGCGGCGAAGCGCCGCGACGTAGCCGCGTTCGTCGATGCGCCACCGGCCGTGCATCGACAACTCCGTGAAGCCGCCTGAGTCGCACGCCCACGGCCCGGTCGCGCGCGGCAGGCTGCGTCGGCCGGCCAACCTGCGGTGGGAGACCAACAGCGGGACACCGAGATCACGGGCCAACCAGGACGGCTGATGGGTGCCAAGGAAGAACCTCATCGCGACACCGCCCGCCGAGCGGTCTTCGCCAGCAGCAACGCCGCGACGGTGAGCGCGGTGGCGACCGTCTTGCCGAGGATCTGGCCGGGTACTGCGGCGAAGGATCCGAACGCCAGCGGCACGAACAGCACGCTGTCGCTGACCAGGCCGACGGCGTTCGAGCCGACGACCGCGCCCAGCCGTGACCGGCACCGGATCCGGCCGTAGATGACCGAGTCGACGCACTCGGACACGCCGAACGCGACGACGCTCGCGACGGCAATCTGTGGTGAGGCCAACGACCAGGACAGCCATGCCCCCACCGCGATCGCGGCGAGGACGCCGGCCGTGCCCAGGGCCTCGTGCAGCAGGTCTCGCAGCGTCAGCGTCACCCCGGCCCACAGCGTGCCGGCGGGCACGATCAGCGAGCCGACGAGCAGGGCCGACCAATGGGTGGAGGCCCAGTTCGCCATCACCACCGAGCCGACATAGGCGGCCGACACCGCCAGACCCGAACAGACGAGCCCGTGCCCCGCCTCCGCGCGGGAGTGCGACAGCCCGGTCATGCCGCGCGCTCCTCGGTGACCGCGGCACCGGACCGGCACGACCACGGCGAGCAGCCGTCAGGATCGTCCTCCTCCACCGCTTTGGCGGAGGCCAGCCTCAGGTGCCGCTTTCCGGGAGCGGGCAGGTCGAGGTCGACTTCGTCGAGCGGCCGGCACGACCGGTGCAGGAAGTACTTCCCGCGCAACTCCTGGCCTTGCTTGGTGGCGTGCGGGTAGCCGTCGCGGATGGCCTTGTCGAACTCGACCGCCTGGGCCCAGCCGTCGAGGTCGTTGTCGCGAATCCAGCGCCAGCCCGCGTTGCCGTGGAACGGGCACCCGATGCAGGCGCTTTTCACCGTTTCGCCGAATCCGCGCTCGGCGAGATAGTCGGCGCACCGCGTGCGGTCCCAGCCGAGGTCGATCAGCGGGAAGACGTTGCGCAGGTACTTGACGCCGGAGTCCTTGGCGCGGGTGAACTCGTCGGTGCTGATGCCGATGGCCTGCTCGACGTACACGCCGCGGGGCACCCGTCGCGGATGCGGGTAGCCGAGCAGTTCGCGCGCTGCCTTCTTCAGCGGCGAAATTTTGTACTCGCTAGTACATTGCCTGCGCGCCAAGCCTCGACTGCCGTCGGGGTTGAGCACGTGCAGTGGCATCGACACGAACCGGTGGGCCGGGTCGAGCGCGTCGTCGCGAATGTTGCCCGCCGACACCGTGCGGACCGGGATGCCGAACTTCGCCGCGTGCGCACGTAGCCGGGCGAGGTTCGCGTACACCGCGCGTGGTTCCCAGCCGGTGTCGGCAAACAGTGCGACATCGAAGCGCGGGATCACGCCCTCGCAGGCCAGCAAAAGGACGGCGCTGCTCTGGACTCCGGCGCCCAGCGAGAGGCATCGCAGGACCGGACCGGCGTCGTGAGCGGAGGCTAGATTGGTCATGCCGCGTTCGCCTCCTCCGCGTATCCGGAGGGCTCGGTGGAACCGGCGTCGAGAAGTGCGGCGAGGTCGGCGAGCAGCAACCCGACGGCGTATGTGGCCTGCTGCGGGACGACGCCGTTGCCCAGCGCTCGAAGTTGCGCGGTGCGCGGTAGCGGAAGGGCCGTCACCCAGCCCGGCTCGAGCCCTTGGAACCACTCGACGAAGGCCGGGGATAGCACGGGACGCCCATGGACGCCCGGTTGCGTGGGGAGCGGCGCTGGTCGCCCGAGCACCTGTTCCCAGCGCCGCACGGCCGGCGCGTAGTCGCCCCAGTCCACCTCGGGATGCACCGATGCTGGCGAGGCGAGATCGGGGTCGACGGCTACGAGATGCCGCCGCCCGCTTCCGGGACGAGCAGGCGCATCACCGCTGAGGGCAGCATCAAGTCGCCCTTCGAGCCCCGCTGCGCCGGGCAACCCTTCGTCCCGTCGGTTGCCCGAGGCGTTGGCAGGAACGTCTCGGGGTCGACCAACGGAAGCACCTGCTGCGACAACGGCGGCCGAAACCCGACCCCGGCACGGCGTCCCGCCGTGCCGGTGTCCGACGCCCTCGGCGTCGGCAGCAGCCGCGCCTGGTCGGGTAGCGACGGGCCGCCACCCTGCGTCTTGTGCGTGCAGTTCTTCGCGTCCGAGGCGGTCGGTGTCGGCAGTAGCCGCAACCGGTCCAGCAGCGACGGGCCGCCCTGTCGGCTGGCCGCCGAGATGCCGTTGGAGGAACCGTCGTGCGCGGTCGGCGTCGGCAGCATCTCGGCCTCCGTGGTCGGGGGCACCGGGACGAGGCCAGGCGAGCAGGAACACTCGCTCGCGGCGGTGTGCCGCGCCGACGTCGGCGGCGCGGACGCTACGCCAGAGCGCGTCATACCCTGCTTCGGCCAGGTCGCCGAGTACACGGTGGAGACCTCCGCCTTTCCAGCGAAGCGCGGCGACGTTCTCCAGGACGAGCAGCGCGGGTCGTAGTAGGCGAACGCCCGCCACGATGTCGGTCCACAGGCCACTTCGCGCTCCGTTCTCGATGCCCGCGCGCCGCCCGGCGGCGGAGATGTCTTGACAGGGGAACCCGGCGGTGAGCACGTCAACCGGCTCCACCGCGGTCCAGTCGATGGCGCGCACGTCGCCGAGGTTGGGCACACCCGGCAGCCGGGCGGCGAGGATCTGAGCGATGTGCGGGTCGGGGTCGGCGACCCAGGCGACGCGTCCGCCGCCGAACGCGGCCAGCACGCCGAGGTCCAGTCCGAGGTAGCCGGTACACACCGACCCGACGACCGGTCCGGGGCTCGCGCCGACCGACACGTTCTGCCGCGCGTCGTCCGGCACGGTCGGCGAAGTGGCCGCCCGCACCGCCCCCGCCGCCGCCGTAGTGACGGCGACGAGGGTGGGGGCGGAGTCGCGCCCCGACCGGGCTCGGGTGCGAGGTGGTCGGGTGGTCATGCCGCCCAGCTCGCCGACACACCCGACTCGCCCCTCGGGTTCTCGGCGTGTCGTGCTCGGCCGGTGAGGAGCCGTCGGGAATCCTGACGGTCCGTCGAGATTCCTGAACCCGCCGGGCGCCGCAGTACGACATCACCCGAGTTCGTTCGCGTCCTTGGTGCCGACTGGCCGCTGATCAGCGGCTTTGTGTCCTCCGCTGCGGCTGTCGGCGTGTTGAAGTTGCTTCGGGATTTCTGAAGTGGTTTCATCGCGTGTGATCTCATTCCAGGTTGAGTGAAGACAGGTGGTGTGAGTTGGCGGTCGCGGCAGTGCGGGACCTGCGGTCACATCGGCCGTCGCCCTCGGCGGATGAGCTCGAGCAGTTCGAGGTCGACGTGATGGCCGGGTTGGTGCTGGCCCGGTCTTCGGCCGGGATGGCGGACAAGACCATCCGTGGCGAGCTGAGCAACCTGGAGCAGATCCGGGACTGGTTCGGACGGCCGCTGTGGGAGATGGAACCGTCCGATGCGGACGTCTACTTCGGACGCGAGCTGCGGAAGGCGCCGAGCGGGACCCGGCTGGCGCGGGCGAGCGCGCTGTCCCTGTACTTCGAGTTCCTGGAGTTGCGGCACAAGGTCGAGCTGCACGCGATGACCGGCCGGGTCGTGGAGTGTCCGCTCGACGAGGTGAACCGGCCCCGCGGCAACAAGAACGCGAAGCTGCGCATCCCGCCGCTGGAGTCCGAAGTCCGCACCTTGTTCACGGGGTGGGCAAGAAGTCTCGCGGACTGCCGGAAGTACGCCCCGACGGCCCGTAACTACGCGGCGGCGCGGTTGATGGCCGATGTCGGGCTGCGCATCAACGAGGCCCGCCACCTCGATCTGGACGACATTCGGTGGGAACTGGGCCGCTTCGGGAAGCTGCACGTCCGCATCGGCAAGGGCGCGCGAGGTTCCGGGCCGCGGGAGCGGATGGTGCCGCTGCTCAACGACGCCGGCCGCACCTTGCGCTGGTACATCGAAGACGTGTGGGGCCAGTTCGACGACGATCACACCCGTCACGGCGCGCCGCTGTTTCCCTCCGAGCGCCGCCACACGGACCGGTCGCGTTGCCGGGTCAGCTACAACGCGCTGCGGGTCGGGCTGGTCGAGGCAACCGCCGAGCATCTGCCGTCGTGGGCGGGGCGGCTGACGCCACATGTGCTGCGGCACTATTGCGCTTCGCAGCTCTACTTGGGCGGCGTCGATCTGATCTCCATTCAGGAGATGTACGGCCACGCTTGGGTTGCCACCACGATGAAGTACGTCCATGTGCAGCGCAGCCGGATCGAGGACGCCTGGATCGCCGGGCAGAAACGCGCTGCCGCGCGGCTGGAAGGGCTGATGTGAATGCGGTGGAACCTGCGGCTGGCCGCCGCGAATCGCGGCATCTGGCAGGCATCCGACCTGCAACGCATGCTGGCCGAACGCGGCCTGGTCGTCTCGCTGGGCAAAATGTCGAATCTGTGGTCCGGACAGCCGGCGTCGATCAAGCTCGCCGATCTGGAGGTGATCTGCGCGGTGCTGGGCTGCGAGGTCGGCGAACTGCTGATCCCGGAACCGGAAACCGTGCCGCAGCCCGAGACTGCCGCGTCCGATCAGTCGGTCGCAGGCGAACGCCCGACGCCGCGTGTGGTGCCGCGGCGACGAGATGGCCGATCGCTTCCCCCGACGTGATCGGTGGTCGCCCGCGACGGCTGCGGCCGGAAGATCCCTCGTGCGGTGACCAGCTGCGCGGAGTGCTTCGCGTGGGGCGAAACGCACGCCCAGGGCGTGTGCCTGGCCTGCTACAACTTCTCCGCGCCGCACTTCGGGCACCACGTCGGTGACTGCGGCGCGTGCGGCCGCCGGATACCGCTGAAGCAGGGGTATTGCCGGCTGTGCTGGTTCCAGGCTCGGGAAGATCGCGCCGTCGCCGCCGAAGACGCGCGCTCCCGCGTCGTACTCGCCCCCTACCTCCCACGCGTGCGCTGCCAGCAACTGTTCTTCGCCGGGATGACCAAACGCCGCGGCCGCCCGCGCACCACGCCCCGCCGTTACGGCGAGAAGGGCCGACCCCACAAGACTCCGCCGACTCCGCAGGTGCGTCCGGTCAGCACCGGAACGCAACTGGCGCTGGTGTCCGCCGAGGACCTTCCGCGCAGCTTTGCGGCCGTGCGGTTCGACCTGCGCTCGGCACCCGCACCAGATAATCCATGGCTGGCCTGGGCGCTCTACCTCGCGCATGCCACCGCCGAGGCGCGCGGCTGGTCGCCGATCGCGCGCCGGGCGATGCAGCGCACGCTGGTGCGTCTGCTCGCCGACTACGACGACGGTGATCTCGTCAAGGCATCCGAGGTGCGGGCGATCGCGTTGCGCTTCTGCGTAAACGTCAACAACGCGACAGACATCCTCGACCGCATGGGCATCCTGATCGAGGATCGCACGCCCACCTTCGAGCTGTGGCTGGAGGCGAAACTCGAGGGCCTCGCCCCGGGGATCGACGCGCCGGTCCGCGACTGGGTGCGCGTCCTGCGCGACGGCGGCCCGCGCAGCCGTGCCCGACACCCGGACACCGTGTGCGCCTACCTGCGCAGTGTGATGCCCGCCTTGCGAGACTGGACCACCCGCTACGACCACCTGCGTGAAGTGACCCACGACGACGTGCTCGCCTACCTTGATCCGCTGCAGGGCAGTGCCCGGGACAGCACCGTGACCGCACTCCGTTCCGTGTTCACCTGGGCGCGGCGAAACGGGGTGATCTTCCGCAATCCCGCCACCCAAATCCGACTCGGAAAACGCGCGCACCGGATCTGGCAGCCCTTGACCGACGCCGACCTGGCCGACGCGGTCGCGGCGGCCACGACACCACAAGCACGGCTGTGCGTTGTCCTTGCCGCCGTGCACGCCGCTCGGCCGGGCCAGATGCGCGCACTGAAACTCGACGACATCCGCCTCGGCGACCGGCGACTCACCATCGCCGGAACCACCCGGCCACTCGACGAGCTGACCCACCGCGTTCTGCTCGACTGGCTCGATCACCGGCGCGGCCGTTGGCCGCACACCGCCAACCCGCATCTGTTGGTCAGCAAGGAAACCGCCTTGCACCACGGTCCGGTCAGCGCCACCTGGATCCTCGACCTTCGCGGCCTGCGCGCAACCCTGGAACGGCTGCGCATCGACCGGCAACTCGAGGAAGCACTCACCAGCGGCGGCGACCCACTTCGCCTGGCGACCGTTTTCGGGATCTCCCACACCGCCGCGGTGCGCTACGCCGTGAACGCCCTGCGACTGCTCGAGGACGATCATGCTGCCGCGCCCTCGGATCCCTTGCGAACCCGAGCATCCAACCCTGACAATGACCCAGGTGCGTGCTCGGGTTCGGTCTGAACCTGCTTCGGTTTTTCTGAACTTGAGCGGGTTAGGGCCGTGCGGAAAATCAGCACATCCTCGTGGCTGATGAGGTGCAGCGGCAGCCCGGCTTCGCGCTGTTTGCGGATGAAGTCGCGCTGAAAGAAGCTGCCGCGCGCGACCAAGTCGTGCTCGGCCGCTCGCGCCAGCAGCGCGACGCAGCGCTCGACCGGGATCAGGCCGGCGTGCAGGCCGCAGGCCAGGATCTGCGAGGGCAGGTCGATCAGCTCGGCGTGCTCGCGCCAGGGCCGGATGGTGATGGCGATGTGCCCGCCCGGCCGCAGGTAGGTGGTGAGTCCGGCGAGGATGCGGGTGAACCCGGCGAGCAGCCGGTGGTGGCCGATGTTGGCGAGGTTCCCGCGGTCGAGGGTGTTGCCGTAGAGGTGGTGGTACTTCTGCACCCCCGCGCCCGGCGCGACCGACACCTGGCCGTGCGTGGACGGCCCGTACGGCGGCGAGGTGACCACGAGTGCGGCCTGCCCGACGTACTCCGGTGGCAGCAGTGACGCGATCTGGCGGGCGTCACCGTGGAACACCCGCCCCTCGTGCTCCACTCCGGCGTCGTGGGCGAGCGCGAGGTTGGCGCGGGCGACGTCGACCCAGTGCGGCTCGTACTCGATGCCGACCGCGCGCCGGCCAGCGTGCAGAGCTTCGACGAGGGTGGTGCCGATCCCGCACATCGGGTCGAGCACCAGGTCGCCCGGCTCGGTGTAGTGGGCGATCGTGTGCGCGGCCACGGCCGGGAGCATCTTCGCCGGGTGCGCGGTCGACCCGGGCGTGTAGCGGCCCTTGCGCTGGGCGGCCGGGGAGGTCTGCGCGGTCGTCCACACCGACACCGCAACGTCTCCCACGGAGTCGTCGGCGACCCGCTCGGGCGGCGTGCCCGTGGTGCCGTCGAGGTCGTCGATGAGTGCGCGCGGGACGCGCTGGGTCGGCCCGTCCACCGGGCTCTCCGCACCGGCCGGGACCGGGTGGGTGTCGGTGTCGGACAGAGCGCGCGGGAAGCGGTCGTCGGCCACAGTCGTGCCTTCCTGGCGGTGGTCTCCGGGTTGGGCGGGGTTGGGCACCTGGGCGCTGTTCATCGGATGATTCCGCTCTTGAGCGCCGCGTCGGCCGGACTCAGGCGAGGCGGCTCGTAGTCGTGCGGCTGGGCGAAGATGAGGACGTCGGAGTGGATGCGCCGATGCGGTTGGGGCAGCCCGCGCACGACCGCGCGGTGTCGAGCTCGCGCCTCGGTCTCGGCCGCCGCACTGTCGAGTGCGGTGAGGGATTCGGCGTCGAACCGGCCGCCGCGCACCGGCGCGTGCAGGGCGATGATGTGCTGGAGGTAGAGCAGGTCGGCGTTCTGCGTCGAGGCCACGACCGCGCCGGTCGGGTCGATCAGCTCACCGGCGGGCCAGTCACAGTGGGTGAGAACGACGAGGATGCCGCGGACCCGCAGCAGTCGTGCCGCGATCAATGCCACGAGGTCGCTGGATTGGTCGCCGCCGTGCTCGGGGCGCAGGCTCGTGATGATCAGGTCGGTGTCGGCCGGCGCGTCCTCGGCGCCGTCGAAGACCTCGTCGCCGAGGTCCGTCCGCGCCGATGGGAAGGCGGTCACGGCGGAGCGATCGGCGTCGCCGACAAGGTCGGCCCAGAATGGTCGCGCACCCGGACCGGTTGCGGTCGGGTCCGCCGCGACGCGCACCACGCGGCCGGTCCGGTTGAGCTCCTCGACGGTGGCGAGCGCGTCGGCCAGTGCGTGGTCCGGTTCGGTGGCCGGGGCGTGGTCGATCACCCCGTCCGCGCCTACCGATGCGAGCGGCGCACGGCTGCCGGAGGTCGGCCAGGGCAGCAGGGCGACCCGCCCGCCGGGCTCGCTGAACGAGCTGACGATCTTGCTGACGATCGGTTCCGGCCAGGCCGTGTCGAGGTCGATCGGAGCCGGGCCGGCCGTCCAGACCGTCGCCGGGGTGGGCGTCGATGTGGACCCGCGGGACCGGGAGCGGGTGCTCGCGGAACCGGGCTTGGCGGGACTGACCCTGGTGGTGGTCGACGCGGTCGGATAGGGGCGGCGATCCCCGCCTCGGCGGGTGCCGGAGCGGGTGCTCGCCGGGCGGGTGGTGTCACCGCGCCGCTTCGGTCCGCGGCTCGTGGAGTGGTCGGACTGGGTCATGGAATCCTCGCAGAACCTCTGGGGTGCGCGCCGCGATACGTGGCGCTCTGTGACACCCCCCGACTCCGAAAAACGACCCACTTTTCCAGGACTGTTATCTAATCTTTACCATCAAACTTCGCTGTCATTCGGAAGCAAAGAATGCACATAAGGCTCGCGTGCATGCGTGCGCTGAGCCCTGTGTTTGAGTCGAGCGTTAGGAAGAACCGTCTTCTTCGTTGACGTTGAGGCATGAGGACGGTTGAGCCTTGCGCCATGGCCCACTCCTTGCCCTGTGGCCTATTACCGGATCGCCACCAAAACGCCACCAAAACACGGTCACCACAGCTCAAAGGCTATTACCGGTGATCATTAGATGATCTTGCTAGGCCTTCTGCGTGAGTCTGCATGGCGCACGTGGATGATCTTGGTAGCGACCGAAAGTGGTCGATCAAGATCATCGGTGGCGTTTTGGAGGCCATTTGGTGGCGGTTTCGTGGCGTTTTGGTGGACCTGATTCTGCTTACTTGCCTGGTCGCTGTTTCCCGGACCACGTAAAGGAGCCGACATGGCCTCGAATCACATATTCCGTCGCACGCCTTTCGAGCGTGACTCGCTGCCGCTGGATTCCGCGCGCACGGCGTTCGAGTGGTTGGTCACGGGGCCGAGCCCGGTCTCGATCGAGGGCTGGCGCTTCCCTGGCCTGCCACGGCGGCGAGTGCCCCTGGACGAGCTGCGTGACCTGCTGCTCGACGCCAATCTCCCGATGTCCACCGTGGACCCGATCTGGGTCCACCTGGTCACCCGTTCCCGCGACGAGGGTGGCGCCTGGACCGTGGCGTGCGTCGGCGTCGCGCTGCCCGCGCTGTTCGCCATCGCTGCTGAGTTGTCCGCGCCGTACGCCGACGACCACCGCGACATCCACGCCGCGATTCTGACCGGCTTCCTGTCCGAGCTGGCGAGTATCGACCTCGCCAGGCCGTGGGTCATGTGGCGGCTGCGATGTGCCGGCTTGCGTGCGGGACACCTGTTCATCCGCGAGGCGCTCGACCGCCCGATGCCCACGGACGAGGACTTTCACTCCAGTGAGCCAACCCCGCCGTGGGGGCACCCGGACTTCGTCCTCGCCCGCGCCGTCGCCGACGGAGCGATCACCGGCGACGAGGCCGAACTGATCGGCTCGACCCGCCTCGAGGAGTACACGCTCACCGCCGCCGCGGCCGACCGCGGCGTCAAGGTCACGGCCCTGCACTGGGTCCGCAGCCAAGCCGAAGCACGTCTGCTCGCCTGGCTCACCGACCAGGCCCCGCACGACGACCCCTCCGACCGCCGCGAGCGCGACGTGGAGATCCGCGCGGTGAACGCGACAGTCATCGCCACCGCCGCGAGCGATGCCTGCCGCACCCCACGACGACCGACCCGAAAGTCACGCAAGGTGACCAGGATCGGTGGAAAGTCGTTGGTCACGGTTCGGTCACGCGCCTGGAAAAAGGCTCCTGAATCCGGAGTCGAGGGCTGCGGGAGGACCCCAGCCGCTCCCGCGCACACCGCCTCGCTCGACCGCTTTGCCGGAACACCCCGGCGGCTGTCGAGCACGACTCCGGAGGTGCCGCGATGCGCCTGACCCATTCGCCCATCTGTTGCCGGCCCGACCGCCGCTCGCGCGACCGTCGGCCTCGCCGCGGAGCCGTCGCCCTGCCTCACGGGGCGGCTCGCCGAGCCCGGCGGACCAGCTCCTGCACCTCGCACCCCTCCGCCGGCACCACGGCCACACCTCCGATGTATTCCGCGTCAGCGGGCCGCCGCCGGGCCACCCTCCGGCGCAAGCTCGTCGTGCTGATCGGCGTGCTTGTGGTCGCGCTGTTCGTGCCCGCCTCGGCCGCGCACGCGGACACCGTCGTGGTCGCCCTGGCCGGATCTGTTGATCAGGTTCTGACCAACATCCGCAACTGGGTGATGGGCGTGCTCGCCGGTTTGGCGACCGTCTTCCTGTCCATCGGCGGAGTCCGCCGGGTGATGGGCGGCGGCGATCCCGGCGAGCAGGAGAAGGCCAAGGAGTGCTTCAAGGCCGCCGCGATCGGCTACGGCCTGGCCGCCCTTGCACCCCTGGTCGTCACCGTGCTCCAGGGCATCGTGGGGGCCTGAGCCATGTCCACGACCAGGCCCACCCGTCGTCGGACATCAGCCACCCCGACCGTCCACAGCCTGCGCCCCGCCGAGTCCACTCAGGCTCGCGCGGAGGCCACCGGCGCCAACCGGGAACTGCTCGCGCCTCCGGCCGCGAGCACGCGGCGCGCCAGTGGCCGGCGCACCCGGCCCGGACGATGGGTTCGGCGGCTGCGCATGACGCGAAGCCGAGCGCTGGTGATGCTGGCGCTGAGCCTGGTCGTCCTGCTGGGCGGCACTCTCGCCGTCAGCGCCGCCGCAACGCCCGGTGGTCCGGCCGCCGCACAGCCCGCGCCCACACCGCCGCTGCCGCTGCCGACCGGCGACCCGTGCACACCGGACTCGCCGTTGCCGGTCTGTCACGTTCCCGCACCCACGACCACACCGCCGCCCACCGGCGTCCCGCTGCCGATCCCGACCGGGCTGAGCACGCCGGTGACGTGCTTCCCCGGTTCGCTGCAGTACGAGTGCACGCACCCGTCCACCGCTCCGGCTCCTCCCCCGTGCACGGGGGAGGGCTGCATCCCGCAGCCGCCGACCTCGGCACCGCCCACCAATCCCGGCACTGGCCAGCCCGGCAACGGAGATGACGGCGAGGCCGACTGCGGGATCACCGACATCGGCGGCTGCATTACCAACGCGATCAACGCGTTCTTCCGGGGCATCGTCATTGCCGCGCTGAACCCGCTGCTGGACTTGCTGTCCAAGACGCTGCTGACCACTCCGACGCCCGACTCGCTGCCGGGCATCGGGGAGCTGTGGAACAACTCCTGGCAGATCCTGCTCGCCTGCTACGGGATGTTGATCCTCATCGCCGGGATCCTGCTGATGGGCTACCAGACCCTGCAGACCCGGCACTCCATCAAGGAGATCGCGCCCAGGATCGTGGTCGGGTTTCTTGCCGGAGCCCTGTCGCTGTGGGTGGCGACCAAGGCCATCGAGCTCGCCAACGGGCTGGCCCAGGCGGTGATGGGCGACGGCGTGGACGCCAGCTCGGCCGGCGAGACGCTGAAGACCATCATCCTGAACCCCATCAACATGGCGACCGGAAACGAGCTCGCCATCTGGCTCGCGCTGGCGCTAGCCGTGGTGTTGGTCATCCTGCTTGTGAGCTACGTCGTCCGGGTCGCGCTGACGGTGATCTTGATCGCCGGGGCACCGATCGCACTCATGTGCCACGCCACTCCACAGACCGAAGGCATTGCCTTCTGGTGGTGGAAAGCGGGCGGCGGCTGCCTGGCCATCCAGGTCGGGCAGTCACTGACATTGATCACCGCGATGAAGGTGTTCCTCGCGCCCGGCGGGTTCACCTTGTTCGGCCCGACCGTCAGCGGGTTGGTCAACCTGCTCGTCGCGCTCGCGCTGATGTACATCTTGTTCAAGATCCCGTTCTGGGTGCTGTCCTCGGTCAAGGGCGGCGGCGGTCGTTCGATCCTCGGCTCGATCGTGCGCGGCTTCATCGCCTACAAGACCTTCGGCCTGCTCGGTGGTCGAGGCGGTGGTGGCCGCAAGCCTCGCCCGTCCGGCGGCGGTGGTGGTGGTCGCGGAGGCAACGGGGGCGGCGGCGGTCGCGGACCGACGGACCCCTACGCCCACGCCCGCACCAACGCTGACGGCCAGTACGTGCTGCCGCTGGCCGGTGTTCGCCGCAGCCGTCCGGCCGCCAAGCCCAAGCCCGCTCCCGCGCCGAAACCGAAGGCCGGGCAGGGTCGCCAGCTGGCGCTGCCGCTCGGGGACGACTGGCCGGAGAACAAGCCGGTCCTCGGGCGCGACGGCCAGTACCGGTTGCCGCTGGACGCCGAGCGGGTCAAGCCGACGCCGCCTCCGGCATCGCCCAACCAGCCGGGTGGTCGGCGTCGGGGCGGGCAGCAGATGGAGCTGCCGTTCGATCCCTACCGGGGCAACCGGCCGACTCGCTCCGGGCAGTACCCGCTGCCACTGGACGGTTTGCGCCGCACACCGCGCCCGTCGAGCCCGCCGCCCCCGGCGGCACCCCCGGCTCGAGCACGCGGCACTCAGATGGAACTGCCCTTCGACCCGTACAAGGGCAACCGGGCAACCCGCTCCGGGCAGTACCCGCTCCCGATGGACGGCGTGCGCCGCACACCGCGCCCGTCGACCCCACCACCGGCGACGCCACCCGCACGACCGGCCTCGCCCGCCGGGCAGCAGCTCCGGCTCCCGCTGGACCTGCCGAAACCACCGCGGCGCACCCGCCGCCACCACTCAAGCCCGGAGGTAAATCGTGACTTCGCCTGTTCGCATACCCGCCGACGTCGACATGGCCGACAAAGTGATCGGCCCGTTGACCGCCCGCCAACTAGCGATCCTCGCGGTGACCGGTCTCGTGCTCTACGCCGGGTGGACCACCACTCGCGCGGTTGTGCCGCTTCCGGTGTTCCTCGCGCCGGCTATCCCGATCGGGGTGAGCGCGGCCGTCATCGCGCTCGGTCAGCGCGATGGGATCTCGATGGACCGCCTGCTGGTCGCCGCGATCCGGCAACGCATGGGACCGCGCCACCGGGTCGCCGCCCCCGAAGGCGTTCGCCCCGCGCCGGAATGGCTGACCAGCCAGACCGCCGCCACGAGTGCGAGCCGGGCCGCTGGCAAGGGCAAGTCGGCCAAGGCCAAGAGCAAGGCACCGGTGCCCGAGCAGATTTCGCCGTCGGCGTTGCGGCTGCCCGCCGAGGCGGTCACCGACACCGGCGTGGTCGACCTGGGCACCGATGGCCTGGCCGTCGTCGCGGTCGCCTCGACGGTGAACTTCGCGCTGCGGACACCGTCCGAGCAGGAGTCCCTGGTCGCGTCCTTCGGCCGCTACCTGCACAGCCTGACCGCGCCCGTGCAGGTGCTGGTGCGCACCGAACGACTCGACCTGTCCGGCCAGATCGCCGAGCTGCGGGCGCGCGCGGGCGGGTTGCCGCACCCGGCGCTGGAGGCCGCCGCCATCGAGCACGCCGACTACCTGGTGCAGCTCGGCGAGCAGACCGACCTGCTGCGCCGTCAGGTGTTGCTGATCCTGCGCGAGCCGATGGGCGCCGCCCGGCCGACCGATGGGCTCGGCGGCCCCGGCCCGCTGGCGGTGTTGTCCTCGCTGACCCGCGGCAAACGCCGCGCGAATGCCGAGAACACACAGGCGAGCGCCGGGGCACGGCGGGCGGCGGAGTCACGGCTGGTGCGCCGCCTCAGTGAAGCGATGGAGCTGCTCGCGCCCGCCGGGATCGTGGTCACCCCGCTGGACGCCGGGCAGGCCACCGCCGTGCTCGCCTCGGCGTGCAACCCCGACACCCTGCTGCCGCCCTCGGCGGCCCTGGCCGGTGCCGACGAGGTCATCACCACCGTCGGCGGCACCGACCTGGACGACGGCGACCTCGCCGAGGACCGCGCGTTCTGGCAGGGCGACGGCCGTGCCGCGGTCGACCAAGGCGAGTACGGCCCGGACGACGGCGAGGTCGACGACTGGGACTACGAGGACGAAGACGACGACTACCCGGAGAGGGGGCGGTTGTGATGACCACCCGAACGCGGCGCGGCCAGCGCCGTCCCAGCACTCGGCCCGCCGCGCACCACCGGGCAGCCGCGTTCACGCCGGACGCCCTGTCTGTCGGCGCCCGGCATCTCGAGGTCGGCAACGAGTGGGTGTCCAGCTTCGCTGTGACGGGGTTCCCGCGTGAGGTGCACCCCGGCTGGCTCGCGCCCTTGTTGACCTACCCCGGCAGGTTGGACGTCGCGCTGCATGTCGAGCCGATCGACCCGGCCACCGCCGCCGCCAGGTTGAAGAAGCAGCTCGCCAAACTCGAGAGCGGTCGGCGGCACACCGCCGAGCACGGCCGCCTGTATGACCCGCAGGTCGAAGCCGCCACTGAAGACGCCTATGACCTGTCCTCCCGCGTGGCGCGCGGCGAAGGCAAGCTGTTCCGCGTCGGGCTGTACCTCACCATCCACGCCCCGTCCGAGCGGGCGCTGGCCGACGAGGTGGCGGCGTTGCGCTCGCTGGCGGCGAGCCTGCTGCTGGATGCCAAGCACACCACCTACCGGTCACTGCAGGGCTGGGTGTCGACCCTGCCGATGGGCCTCGATCTGATCGGGATGCGCCGCACCTTCGACACGAGTGCGCTCTCGGCGGCGTTCCCGTTCACCTCGCCGGACCTGCCCGCGGCGGACCCGACCTCGGTGGCCGCGCCGTCTGGTGTGCTCTACGGCTACAACGTCGGATCGCAGGGGCTGGTGCACTGGGACCGGTTCGGCGAGGGGATGCACAACCACAACAGCGTGATTCTCGGGCGTAGCGGCGCGGGCAAGTCCTACCTGGTCAAGCTCGAACTCTTGCGCAGCCTGTACCGGGGAATCGAGATCGCGGTCGTCGACCCGGAGGACGAGTACGCACGCCTGGCCGCCGCCGTGGGCGGCACCTACGTCCATCTCGGTGCCACGGGCGTCCGGCTCAACCCGTTCGACTTGCCCATCCACACCCGCGCCGACGGCCGCCGGACCGCACCGAAAGACGCCCTCGTGCGGCGGTCGTTGTTCCTGCACACCGTCATCGCGGTGCTCGTCGGCAGTGAGTTGGAAGCCGCCGAGCGGGCCGCGCTGGACCGGGGTATCGCCGCGACGTACCAGTCGGTGGGGATCACCGCCGACGCCCGCACGTGGAGCCGGCCCTCACCGACCTTGCGGACCTTGCGCGACCAGCTGGCCACCGCGGGCCAGGCCGGCGACCGGGCCGCCGTCGAGCTCGCCGCACGGTTGCACCCGTTCGTCGAGGGCGCGTTCAAGCAGCTGTTCGACGGCCCGACGACCACCAATCCCGAAGGTCACTTGGTGGTGTTCAGCCTGCGGGACGTTCCCGACGAGCTGAAAGCCATCGGCACGCTGCTCACCCTGGATGCGGTGTGGCGGCGGGTGTCCAATCCCGCGATTCGCCGCCCGCGCCTGGTGGTCGTGGACGAGGCGTGGCTGCTGATGAAAGAGAAGTCGGGCGCGGAGTTCCTGTTCCGCATGGCCAAAGCCTCCCGGAAACACTGGGCGGGCTTGACGGTCGCGACCCAGGACACCGCCGATGTGCTCGGTAACGATCTCGGCAAAGCCGTGGTGGCCAACGCAGCGACCCAAGTGTTGCTGCGGCAGGCGTCGCAGGCCATCGACGAGATCACCCAGACCTTCGACCTGTCGGCCGGGGAACGGCAATTCCTGCTGTCGGCGGACCGAGGTCAGGGATTGCTGTCGGCGGGCACCCAGCGCGTCGCGTTCCAAAGTATTGCCTCGCCCACGGAGCACTACCTCGTCACGAGTAATCCGGCCGAACTCGCCGGGTACGCCGCGGACGTCGACCCCGGCGAGTCCGACGCCGAGGAGCAGTCCTTCGTGGATTTGGGCTTTGCCAGCGAGCAAGCGTATGCGGCCCAGGGCGATGAGTTCGGTTCGTTCGGTGCTGATGACGACATCGAACTCGACGCAGCCTGACACCGGCGGTCCCTTTCCCGCTTGAGCATTTCCTACATTCTTGGAAGGACCCGTAATGCTTTCCTGGATACCGGCTGCCCTCAACCACCCCGAGCTGTCCCATGCGCTGGCTGCTCACGAAATCGCGCGGACCGGCCTGACGAATGGGTGGCTCGGGGACTACCTGCGCGACCCCGGCGGTGCGCTGCTGCGGCTGCTGGGTCACCTGCGGGACTGGGCGGTCACCTGGGGGCCGTTTGTCGGCCCGGTGCTCGCGGTCGGCATCGCCGGGTTCGTGGTTGGCCGGCGCCGGTGGGCGCGGCGCTGCCACGCGAGGCTGGTCGCCGACGCCCGCCAGGTCGCCGTGCTCGCCCCGCCCACCGTCGATCCCGCGGGCGGCGCGGCCTTGTGGTCCAACCTCGTCGGGCTGCTGCGCCCGGCCTGGCGCCGCTGGTTCACCGGGCAGCCACATGTGGCGTGCGAGTACACGTTCTCCGAGGCGGGGGTCGGCATCCGGCTGTGGGTGCCCGGTGTGATCCCGCCCGGCCTGGTCGAGCGCGCCATCGAGGCCGCCTGGCCCGGCTCACACACGCGGGTCGGCACCGCCGACCCGCCCCTACGACCGCCCGGTGACGGGCAGCGGCGGCTGGTCGTCGGCGGCGAACTCCGTCTTGCCCGCTCTGAGGCGCTGCCGATCCGCACCGACTTCGACGCCGACCCGCTCCGCGCCCTGATCGGCGCCCCGGTTGGGCTCGGCCGCGACGAGTACGCCTGCGTGCAGATCCTCGCGCGCCCGGTCACCGGCCGCCGGGTCGCCAAAGCCCGGCGCTCCGCGCGGCGAGTGCACACCGGCGGCTCCGCCCGTGTCGTCGGCCGCCTGCTCGACCTGGTCACTCCCGGCGTGAAGTCCGGACCGGCCCGGCGCACGGCGAAGTCCGGGGCGCTGCACAGCGATCCGCAGACCTCGCTCGAGTACGCGGCGCAGAACCGCGCCATCGTCGGCAAACAGCGCGGCTCGCAGTACGAGACGGTCATCCGCTACGCCGTCGCTACCCTCCTCCCCGCCGACGCCACCGAGACCGAGGTTCGTCAGGCGCGGGATGTCGCCCGCGGCCGGGCACACGCGCTGGCCGCGAGCTTCGCCTCCTACACCGAGCACAACCACTACACCCGCCACCGCGTCCGCGACCCCGGCCCTGTGCTGGCCGACCGGCGTCTCGGCAAGGGTGACCTGCTGTCCGTGGCCGAACTGGCGGCGCTGGCGCACTTGCCGACCGACGAGGCGATCCCCGGCGTGCAGCGTGCCGGCGCCCGCGCGATCTCGCCGCCACCGGGCATCGCCACGCCCGGTCCCGAGGCCAAGCCGATCGGGGTCACCGACACCGGACACGAACGCCCCGTGGCGTTGCGTGTCCCGGACGCGCGGCATCACCTGCACGTCATCGGCGCGACCGGCTCCGGTAAGTCCACCTTGCTGGGCAACATGATCCTGGCCGACGCCGAGGCCGGGCGCGGGATCGTGCTGATCGACCCCAAGGGCGACCTCGTCACCGACATGCTCTCCCGCCTGCCTCGCTCGGTGGCCGATCGTGTCGTGATCTTCGACGCCGATTCGAAGTCCCGGCCGCCGTGCCTGAACCCGTTGGATGGCGGGGAAACCGATCTGACGGTCGACAACCTCGTCTCGGTGTTCCGGCGGGTCTACAGCGCGTTCTGGGGTCCGCGCACCGACGACGTGATGCGCGCCGCCTGTCTGACCCTGCGCACCCAGCAGGGCGTCGCCACCCTTGCCGATCTGCCCAAGTTGCTGGCCGATCCCGCGTTCCGGTCACGGGTCACCGCCGGGGTCACCGACCCGGTGCTGCGCGGGTTCTGGTCCTGGTACGAGGAACTCACCGATTCCTCCCGCAGTCAGGTCATCTCGCCCTTGATGAACAAGCTGCGCGCCTTCCTGTTGCGGCCGTTCGTGCGCGACGCCATCGCGGGCGGGCATTCCACAGTGGACATGGGTGAGGTGCTCGACGGCGGGATCTGTCTGGTGCGCATCCCGAAAGGTTCGCTCGGCGAGGAGACCACCCGGCTGGTCGGGTCGCTGGTGGTCGCCCGCACCTGGCAGGCCACCACCGCCCGCGCCCGCACGCCGCAACGCCAGCGGCGGGACGCGTCGATGGTGATCGACGAGTGTCACAACTTCCTCAATCTGCCGTATCCGATCGAGGACATGTTGGCCGAGGCGCGGGGCTTCCGCGTCGCGATGACGTTGGCGCACCAGCATCTCGGCCAGCTGCCCCGCGAGTTGCGGGAAGGCATGTCCACCAACGCTCGCAGCAAGGTCTTCTTCAACGCCTCCCCAGAGGACTCCCGCGAGCTGTCCCGCCATACCGCACCCCGACTGTCCGACCACGACCTGGCGCACCTCGGCGTCTACCACGCCGCCGTACGGCTCGTGCTCAACGGGGAAGAGGCGCAGCCGTTCACCATGCGCACCCAGCCGCTTCCTCGCGCGATTCCCGGCCGCGCACGAGAAATCCGCGGCATCGCCCGCCGTGCCTTGCGCAGCCGAGTTCCCGGTGCCACCGCGTCCGCGTCCGGTTCGCAGGCACCAACCCGGCCTCCGCAGCGGCCCGCCGGGACCTCGGGGCAGACGCGGCCGACCAGCGGCGATCGCCGAGGCCAGTCCGGCGTCCGGGCGCGCAGCGCCGATCCACGCCGCCAGCAGTCCTGACCCGACTCGGCCACACCGCAAAGACGGACGGAAGTCCTTTCCGCTCAACACTTCCCGGAGGTTCGCGTCATGATCACCAACCCCACCAGGCAGCGCACTCTTCGAGGCCACAAGGCGACCCGGCCCACCCCTCGCGCCGCGAACAACGCCGATCACCAGGCGGTGCTGGCGTGGCGGCTGACGCCGCGCGATCGGTGGATCATCCGGATGCTGCACGAGCACCGCGTACTCACCGCCCACCAGATCACCGCGCTCGCGTTCCCGTCGTTCCGCTCGGGCCGGATGCGGCTGCGGGAATTGTTCCAGTGGGGCGTGGTGGACCGGTTCCAGCCGTTCATCACCGTCGGCACCGCGCCGATGCACTACGTCCTCGCGCCCGCCGGGGCCGCGGTGCTGGCCGCCGAGGACGGCCTGGACGTCAAGGAACTCGGCTACCGCCACGATCGCGCCTTCGGGGTAGCCCATTCGCTGCGGCTCGCGCACACCGTCGGTGTCGCCGAGTGGTTCACCGCCCTGGTCGACCGCGCTCGCCACAGCGACGCCGACGAGCACAGCACGCTCGGCGCGTGGTGGTCGGAAGCCCGCTGCGCTCGGCACTTCGGGGACCTCATCAAGCCCGATGCCTACGGCCGATGGGCCAGCGCCGGTGGAGAGATCGAGTTCTTCCTCGAGTACGACTTCGGCACCGAGGTCCTGGCCAAGCTTGCCGGGAAACTGGTCGGCTACGCCGCGCTCGCCGAGGCCACCGGAATCACCACGCCGCTGCTGGTGTGGCTACCGACCTCGCGGCGCGAGGCCACCGCCCGCCGGCTGCTGGCTCGCGCCTGGCGCGAACTCGACGATCCGCGCTCGGTCCCGGTGGCCACCGCGGGGGCCGAGCTGCTCAACCCCGAAGCCGCGCACCCCAGCCCAGCCGACGAGGTCTGGCTACCCCTGGACACCACCACCGGCAGCGCGGGGAGCGCCCGGCGCGAGTTGCACCGGTTGCTCGACGCCTGGCCGCACGTCGCGCCACCCAGCACCAGCAGCGCGGACGGCGAGTCGGCTCTCGGGCCGGACTCGACGCTGGCGCTGATGGCCCCGGCGCCCGCGCCGATGCCGCCAGCCCCCATCTCACGCGGACCGAGCACAGGCAGGCGGTGAGTACCCGATGATCCTGAAAGTCGGCGCCATCGCGATCGGCGTGATCATCTTCATCCCGACGTTGATCGGGAACGGAGTGTCAGCCGCGATCTCAGCCCTGTTCGGTAGTGGAAACAGCAAGCCCAGCGCGACCGCGCTGGCCGACATCCCCGCCGACTACCTCGCGCTGTACCGCGCGGCGGCCGGAGAGTGCCCAGGGCTGGACTGGTCGATCCTCGCCGCCATCGGCAAAATCGAAAGTGATCACGGTCGCTCACCCCTGCCCGGCGTCCACAGCGGCGAAAACGGCTATGGGGCAGGGGGGCCGATGCAGTTCAAGTCCGCCACCTTCGACGGAGTGCTTGCCCGCCACCAGATCCCTCCAGGCGGTGCCAGCCCACCCTCGCGTTACAATCCACACGACGCCATCTACGCCGCCGCCTTCATGCTCTGCGACGACGGAGTGCGGCGGGGTGATCTGCGGGCAGCGATCTTCGCCTACAACCACGCCGACTGGTACGTCAAACAGGTCCTCGACCAAGCCAAGCAATACGCCGACGCCGCCGCGACGGTCGGCACAGGAGACTGCAACGCCATCCAGGCCACCAACGCGGTCGCGGTGGCGGCGATCAACTACGCCTGCGGGCAGAGAGGACTTCCGTATGTCTGGGGCGGTAATGGGCCTGATGGCGGGCACGCGGGTTTCGACTGTTCGGGGTTGACCAAGGCGGCCTATGCCGCCGCAGGAGTGACCCTGCCGCGCACCGCACAGACCCAGTTCAATGCTGGTCCCCACGTTCCGGCCGGGCAGCCACTGTTGCCGGGTGACCTCGTTTTCTACGGCACACCAAACAACATCCACCACGTAGGTCTCTACATTGGTGGAGGTTCCATGGTGGACGCGCCGGACTTCGGCCAGGTTGTGAAGGTGCAACCCTACCGGTACAAGGGAGATGACTACGCAGGTGCTACGCGTCCCGCCGGTTCTGTTGTGGCGTAACGGAGTCTACGTCGCCGACACCGGAGCCGACCATAGCAGAGAACGGTCGGCCGTCGCTGTCGACGAGCAGCGGCGGCGTGGTGGCGTCGAGTGCAACAATGTTGTGGTAGCTGGCCAGTTCGAAGAGCGTGTGGGTCACCTCGCGGATGGTGGTGCGATCCGGGTCGGCCTCGACCGACAAGCCCTCGACCCGGATCTCCAATACCCGCTGCTGCGGCAGCACGGTAATCACGGTGCACACGTGCGCCGGGAGTCCGCCGTCGACGCGCAACTCGGCGATGTCTTCGGCCAGCCGCACGGCGGCGGCCTCCAAGGTGTAGCCGAGGCCGACCCCGGCACGTGCGCCCCACAGCACGAGAAGGGGGCGGGTTACTTACCGCGCCGTGCGCGGAGTTCCGCGCGAAGGTCGCCCAACGTGCGGCCGTCGGAAACCCGCCGAAATGCGTTCCAGCCGTTCTGGTGGTTGCCACCCAGCGCGGTGGTGGCACCACACGGGTTGGCGAAGACACGGCCGTCGGCGAGGATGAGGGTGCCGTCGACCCGGATGCGCGCGGTGTGCCGGACTCCGAGGTTGCGGCGGTTCCAGACCAGTTCCTCGCCCGCTGTGACCAGTCCGGCGTCCAGCAGTTCGGCGATGCCGCCGCGCGCCCACTTGATCAGCGACGGCGAGGTCGACGGCGGCGGGGTCTCCGACCAGATGGCGGCCTCGGTGGCGTCGCCGTGCAGCCCCATCACGGCGGCGGCGGTGGGCGCGACGAGATTCGGCCAGCCGTCGTCGAGCCCGTGCCACTGGCCGACCCGCTGCCAGCGTCCCTGGTATGCCAGCAGCATCTCGACATCGGTGGCGTGGTCACGGGGCAGCGGGTACGTGGGATCGGCCGGGTGGGTCAGGCGCACGACGAGGTCGCCGTCGTACAAGCTGTCCGCCGGGGGCTGCTCGGCTATCCAGTTGCCCGCGAACAATGCCACCTCGCCCGCGCGGTCGGGGTCGGCGTCGCCGATGATGTCGACCGCCGTCACGAGCATCGCCCACACGTCGTCGGGGCATCGCATCGGCGGCGGCGCGAACGCCGGGGCGAGGATCATCGTGTCCGGCGGCAACCCCTCCCACGCCCGCATCGTCGCCTCGTCATGCGGCTGTGACGCCCCGGCGGTCGCGGTGGTGTCATCGGGCTGGGGATCGGTTCGCGGTGCGTCTACGGCCGCGTCGGCGGCCAGTTCGGGTGGTTCGTGGATGTCGCGGTCGGTCGTCATTGTCTATGCGCCCCTTCGGTTTCCGGGTAGCGGCCGGGTGGCCGACGTGTATGGACGCTTCGTGACCGCGTGGTTGTCAACGGACATGTGCGCCATGGGCGCGAAGTGGACCCGTGTGGCGCAACGATTCCCAGGTCCGCGCCACCGTCTACACGAGACAGACGTCTTGTTTGCCGAACCCGCTTGACTTCATGGGCCGAAGGAAGCGTCCATAGTCGTGTAGCCCGAACACACCGGCAGCGCACCGGGGGCCACACCCGCTCCGGCCGGGGCATGACCACCCGACACCGATCATGAACGCGAATCGAGGGATGTCATGTCCAGCAAGACCCGCACCCGCAAAACCCGCACCACCACCGCCAGCGCGACCGGATCCGCTCCGACGTTGCGGCCGGTTCCCGAGCAGACCGTCGCCGCGAAGGTCCGCACGGACACCGAAGACAAGCTGTGGGAGGCGTTGCACGCCGCCCCGAACAGCACCGCCGCCGACCTGTCCGCAGCGGCGAAGATCGGGAAGTCGACCGCGCAGAAGATCTTGGTCAAATGGGCCGCCGACGGCAGCGTCACCCGCACCGCCGGGATCGCCGAGGGCGGGCGGCGTGCCGCCGACCTGTGGGCGATCGCCGAAGTCGACACCACCCAGGCAGACCCGACCTCGGTGGACACCGCTGCGGCGGAGGACTCCGACACGACCGACACCACGCAGGCCGAAACGGTCGCCTCGGACGCACCCGACGCCGACGACTCCGCAGTCACGGAGGAAGACCCCGTCGAGCAGGCAGACACCGCAGCCGATGGCGCGCAGGACCCGGCCGACTCCGACGACGCCGCCCCCGTGGATGCCGAGCCTGTCGTCGCCGAGGTGAACGACCCCACCGCCGCCAACGGCGCGGACGGCGCGACGACAGACGGCGACACGACGACGGAGTATGGCGCGGACGCGACGGACGAGAAGAAGGCACGGTTGGCACCCGGTGGGTTGCGGGGGATGGTCGAGGACTACCTGCGCGATCACCCCGGCGAGCAGTTCGGTCCCACCGCGATTGCGAACGCGCTGGGCGGGAAGTCCTCAGGCGCGGTGAGCAACGCGCTGGACAAGCTGGTCGAGGGCGGCGTGGCGGCGAAGACGCAGGACAAGCCGAGGCGGTTCGCGCTCGCCCCGGCAGAGCAGGAAGCGGCTCCCGCGCCGACGAACTAACGCTCCGACGACATGGCGAATGTGGTTGTGTCCCAACGGGCTTCCGTTGGGACACAACCACATTCGCGTCCGCCCGCTATCCGGTCGGCAGATCTCCGGGCAACGGGGACGGCGCGTGTGCCTGGTCGGCGAGATGCGCCCACCACGAACCGGTGTCCTGGACCGACACGGCAACCCCGAGCGCGACCAGCACCCGCAGCACGTAGACCTCGATGAACGAGATCTGGTTGCGCACAACCTCGTGCGTTGCCGCGAAATCGCCTGCGTCCAGGGCATCGCTGAACGCTTGGTCGGCGGCGCGGTTGTCGCGGTCGGCCTCACACAACGCCGTCAGGACGGCATCGGTCGCGACGGCGTGCCCGGCTTCAGCTGCCCACGAGACAGCAGCCTCGGCGATCGCGGTCATCGCCCTGGAGTCGGCGACCGCCGCCCGGCCCGCGCTGTCGGGCGGGGCGTTGAGCACCGTGACCCACCGATGCCCGTCGGGGCTGTCGGCCAGCAGCAGAGCGGTGTCGCTGTCGCCGACGACCGCGATCAGCACGGGCGCGGCCGTGGCCTCGACCAGCTCGGCGGCCCAGCCGGGTATGTCCGGGGATTCCCCCATGACAGCGGCGAGCTGCCAGTTGTCGTCGCGGCGGCTGACGAGCTCCGCCTCGTGCGGGGCCAGCATGTCGATCAGCGAGACCTGAGTGCGGGCGAGGATGAGCGAACCGGTGAAGCCCATGATCGGAACCTTGTCGTTCGGCGTGGTCAGCGCGGTGGCCACGGGTGCGGTTGATGGGTGCGGTGGGCGGTGACGGCCTGCGCGGCGACGTCGGCGGCCGACTCCAGCAGCTCACGGGCGTGGTCAGGGTTATTGCCCTCGGCGTAGCGGTCGGCGTCGAGCATGAACCGCAGCGCGGTCACCACACGCTCGTGAGCGAACGTCGCATCGGCAGGCAGCACGTGCAGGCCACGAGCCGGGCCGGGCCGCAGCAGGCCGTGCATGACCTCGCGGACGGCTGACGCGGCGAGGTCGGCCAGAGGCCAACGCCGGCCCAGCACGTACTCCGCGGCGCCGGCCACGGCGAGGGCGACCTCGCCGCGGTGCGCAAAGGTAGGCCGGCGGCACCGGCGGCAAGGTGGCTCTGATCGGGATCGGCAGGCCCCGGAAGCCGGTGTAGGTGAAAGTCGCGGTCTTCGGCGTGGTGTCACCGAACACGGGCAGCGCAGCGTCCGGACCGGTGGCGACCCCGGCACCGCCGTCGGGGCGGCGCGGGTCGGGCCGGAACCACGGACCGCCGTGGGCGGACACCAGCACCTGCCCGTCGGCGAGGGCGTAGGCGTACCAGCCGCTGCTGGTAGTGGCCAGCCACGGCCAATCCGCCTTCCCGTCCGGGCCAGGTACGGCGACGAACCCGACCTCGGCGGCCCGCTGGCGCACGAGCAGTGCGGCGACGGCCATCGCGAAGCCGTTCCGATCGGTGGCGGAGAGTACGGCGGTCGTCTCGGCGTCGCCCGCCGTGCCGAGACGAGCCAGCTCGGCCGGGCCGCCGACGTCGGCCAGTGAGCCCAGCCAGCGGGCGTTCGGTCCGGTTCCGACGTAGAAGTCGGCGTGGTCACGGGGCATGCTGGTTACCTCCGGGCGGTAGCGCGGCCGAGGTCAGTCGGCCTTCACCCAGACGCACCGCGCGGGATCCCAGGTCGCCTCGGTGTAAAGGCGGTTGAGGTCGGGAAGACCAGGGCCGATCATCCAGCCGAGTTGCTCGCAGTCGACCAAGCCGGGCCACCACCCGGTCCAGACGTCTCGGCCGCAGTCATGGTCGAGGTCGCACATCAGCCGCTGCAGCCCGGTCACCAGGCACCGCGCGACGTCACACCCGCCGTCGTACTCGTCGTATTCGTGTGGCTCGCCGACGGCGACGGCGCAGTCCGGACAGGTCGCCTCGAAGTCCAGGAGGCGGACCTGATTGCTCTGAGCGTTTTCGTTGTTGTCGTTCATCGCGCCTCCTGTGTCCGACGGGTTCATCGTCGGGCTCGTCCCAGAAGTTCGTTCCATGCTTTGGCCTCGTGCGACGCGTTCATCCGGATGGACTTCCACGCCGGGTTCGTCTCGGCGATCGCGAGCTCGGTGACCAGTGACGACCCCTGGGTCATGACCTCGGCGATCCGCAGGTGCATCGACGCGGAGTCCATCGCTCGCCGGTACTCGTCCGGGTCGGAGGCGTAAAGTCGCTGTGCGTTCGCAAACTCGTCTTCGGCGGCGGCGCAGTGATCGGCGGCGGACATGGCCTGCCTCGTGATGGACGGTGTTGTTGTGACGGCCTCCGACATCGTGAACTCCTGTTGTTCTAGTAGGGAATGGGATCGGTTACGTCGGTCTTACTGCGACACTCTCTGTTGGACACGCAGCCACGCGCGCCCGGTCGTGATCCACACCCGACCGTGGGCGAACGTGAACACCCAGTCCGTGTCGTGGCTGTCGGGCCACAACCACGGCCAGCCGTTGCGTGGGTGGTAGCCGTGCCCGTGGTCCTCATCGGCCCACACGTCGAGCAGGTCGGTCACGGCGTCGGCGTAGGTGAGCGGGTCGGTTGCGTCCAGTAGCAGCCGTCCACATGCGATGGTGCGCACCGTGGCGGGGTCGGCGTCGCCTTGGAGTGAACCGAGCCAGACGGCGTGCGGTCCGCGCCCGTCGTAGAAGTCGGCGGTGGTGGTCACCGGTCACCTCTGCGGCGGGCGGATCGCGTCGCGGAGTCGCTGTTCGACCTCGAAGCTGTCGCGGGCGGTCAGAATGGTGGTCAGCACGAGGACGGCGTCACCTTCGGAGACCGGGTTCACGGGTTGGCCGTCGAGGGTAAGAGGACGGCCGAGGGCGGTCACGATGTGCCAGTCGGACTGGCGGACGCGGTCGGCGCAGTAGTAGCTGCCGACGAGTGCCCCGTCGCGGGTGACGGTGCCGTACAAGGTTTGTTGTGCGTCGGCGGGGTCGGCGACGATCGCGGTCACCTCGCAGCCGTTCTCCGTGAAGCGACGGATGACGGTCTCGGGAACTTCATACGGTGTCATGGTGATCTCCTGTGGGTGGGGTGTTTCCTATACCCGGCTCGGAAGGTCGAAGTAGCATTCGTCGTCGCAGTCCTGACCGCCTTTGCTTGCTACGAAAGGGCATTCGTCGCGGTGGGCTTTGGTGAAGGTGACGCTGCCGTCGGGGTGCTCGAAGATGTGCAGCGTTCCGCCGTTGTTGGTTGCCCAGGTGATGTCGTTCGGGTCGATGCGGCATTCGGCGTTGTAGCCGCTGCTGGTGGCCAGCAACGCGCTCACCGCCCGGTAGAGGTGGGGTGACAAGGTCACCGTGGGCGGCGGTGCGGCGAGAATCTCGGCGGCGCGATGTAGGAGCTGCTCGGCGAGCGGGCCGAGGACGGCGGAGGCGTTGACGTCCATGCTCGGGGGTGGCGTGTCGTGCCACCAGTTGTTGAGGTCGTCGGCGACGAGGGTGGACCAGTCCGTCTGGTCGGTGAGCACCTCGGCGACGGCACCGCTGTGGTTGAGGTAGACGCCGCGCTCGAGGCGGGCGCGGACGGTGCGCCCGGCGATCTCGACGACGCGGGTGTAGTGGTAGCGGGTCGAGGTGGCTCCGGCGTCCTGGTCGCGTTCGATGGTTGAGGCGGTCATGGCGGTCTCCGTCGTGTCGTGGGTTTGCCGGGGTCAGTGGTCGGCGAGTGCGGTGCGCAGTTCGGACAGGGGGCGGTCGTCGCGGGCACGTCGCCAGAGGTGCCAGCCGTTGACCGTGTAGCCCGCGAGACTGGTCGCGAGCGCGGTGACGGTGGAGACGGCGAACTCGTGCGGTCCGCCGTCGTGCAGGACACCGCCCTGCCGGACGGTGGCGGTGTGCCCGTTCCACACCAGCTGCTCGCCCCCTTCGACGAGTCCGGCCTCGATCAGCTCGGCGAGGGCATCCGGGTGGCGCGCGAAGGCGCCGCCGGCGAGGCCCGCCCGCGGGACTCGCCGGCGAGTCCGGCAGTAAGCAGTCCTGGAGGCAAGGCGGCGGCGATCGGCCCGGTCAGCGTCGCCCACTGGGCGTCCTTGAAGGCGATGTCGGCGAGGTAGCGCATGTGCACGAGTGCTGACATCGCCACCTCGTGCGGCCAGCGTGTGCCCATCGCCTGCCACGTGCGGACCGTGGTCCACCCGCTCTGGGTGGCGGCTACGACCTCGACGTCGGCCACGGCGGGGTCGTCATCGGCGGGTGCGAGCAGGCGCACCACGACGTCCCCGGTGTGCAGGGCGGAGGGCGGTGGTGCGGGCAGCCACACCCCCGCGAGCAGGTCGGTGGTGTCGGTGAGAGCGGGGTCGGGGGCGGGCGCGTCCCCGGTCAGCCGAACCGGGGCTCCGGCGGCGTCGGTGGTCCGTACCGCCACCACGACCAGCCCCCACGCCCCGTCGGGTGGGCGTAGCGGCACGGCGCGGGGTGGTGCGGGGGCGACCAGCACCGACTCGGCCGGAAGGGCGGCACAGGCGTGGTTGGTCGGAGTGGTGGTGCCGTGGGCGTTGCTGGTCACGACGTGACCTCCTTCGGTGCGGGTTCCGGCGGACGTGCCGAGGCGGTTGTCGGCTCGAGGCCGCTAGCCGTTCACAGCGGGTAAACCGAGGACACAGCCCGGTTGGTGGATCGACTCGTCGCGAGCCTCGTCGGCGATCGGGCTGTCGCCGTCGGGGTCGAGGTACTCGCCAAGGTCGCCCAAGGTGGCGATGCGGGTGACCGGGACCTCGGCGTCACAACCGGGGCAACGGTCGAGGAGCAGCCAGCCGTCGCCGGGGGCGGTGAAGTCCGGGATGAACCGCCACGCGCGCTCGGTCACCGGGTCGGTGACGGTGATCAGGTCACCAGGAACCGGTCCGGTGCGGGTGCGATAGGTGCGGCGCGGGTCATCGGTGACGAGCACGCCGTCCACACCGACCTGCAGGGCGGCGGCGATGGTGCGGGCGACACGGGCGCGGCGTGCCCACCGGTTCCACTGGTCGGGGTCGTCGTGGCGGTGGTGGAATCCGTCGGGGTCGGCGGCGCGGTGGGCGTGTGCGGCGTGCATGGCACGCTCGGCCAGCGCGGTGGCGATTCTGGGCGCGGTGGTGGTCATCACGACCACCCCAGGGCGTTGGCGGCGAGTGCGGGCAGGTACCCGACCTGGTGGCCCGCGCCGAGCCACACCACGGGCGGGTCGGTGCGTGTGGGGCCTTCGTACTCGGCGTCGTCCGGGGTGCACGCAACCCGCGCGAGGAGGTTCTCCAGCGGGTAGCCGGGTTGCGTGGCAAGGCGTACCGGAGTGGTCGGGTCGTACTGTTCGAGCGCAGCGACCAGTTCACCGACCGTCGCGATGGTGTTGTCGTACAACGTGATCACCTCTCGGTGTTGGTGTGGGTGTTGGTTGGTCGGTCAGTGGGCGGCGCGCAGGGCGGCGGTGGCGGCGCGGCCAATGGCCTGCGCGGTGGTGGTGGGGTCGGTCATCACGTGCACGGTCGCCCCGGTCATCGGCTTGCGCCCAGGGACGTCCGGGGCGATCCACAACACGGCGCAACCGGTGGCGCGCAACCGGTCGAGAAGCTGCTGCCCGTTGCGGCGGGGCGTGTCGCGGAACTTCCCGTCGGACACGATGACCAGCAACCGCGCGGCACCGGGGCGGGACAGGCCGAGCGCGCCGTCGAGGGCGTCGATCGCGGTGTCGATGGCTTCCCAGTTGTCGCGGGTGGCGAAGTCGGTCACGGCGGCGGGGGCCTTGCCGGGGCGGGTGATCGGGCGGACGTGGTGCCCGAAGATCACGGTGGCGGTGTCGGCGGGCACCGGACTCTGCGTGGCGGCGTTGGCCAGAATCCACGCGGTCGAGGCGACCGGTTTCGCAAAGCTGCCCATGGAACCGGACACGTCGCACGCGATGCCCAGCCGGAGCGGCGGGGTCGGGACCGTGGTGCGGGTGGTGCGGGTGAACGGCTCGGCGGTCGGCATCGCCCCGGCGGCAAGTTGCGCCTCGCGTGCCAGCGCACCGCGCATCCGCAGGCGTCCGGGCGGAATCGGCGAGGTCGTCTTCGTCGCCACCCGGTCACGCACCCCGGCGGTGGTCAACGCGCGCCCGAGCACCCGCGCGGCGGTGCGTTCGCCCGTGGTCGGCGGGCGCGTGCCGATCGTTTCGGTACGCCCGTCACGGGGACCACCGACCGTGAACACGGTGCGGGCGGCGTCATCGGCCTTCTTCTCGGCGGCGTCGACGGCGGCCTTCTTGCGGGCGGCGATCTCGGCAGGGTCCTCGGGCAGCTTCGCCCGCGCCACCGCGCGCGCCACCTTGCCCAGTGCTTTGCCGATCGCGTCCGCCAACGGGGACGGCGACGGGGTGCCGGACGGGTCGGGGGTGGCCGACGGGTCGGCGAGGTGCGGCGGTGTGGTGTCGGGGTCGGGTCCGATGATCTCGCACCACTGGCGGCCAAGTTCGATCATGGCGGCGGTGTCGTCGTCGGCGGTGCGGAACGCCTGACGCCACACCGCGCGTAGCTTCCCGAGTTTCTCCGCGCCGAGCACGTCTTCCACGGCGCGCGCGACGGGCGCGGTTTCGGTGCGGGTGAGGATGCCGCCGTCGGTGCGTCCCAGGAACAGGGCGGCGGTGTGGGCGGCGTCGCGCGGGGTCATTTTCGGGGCGAAGGCGGGGGCGTCGAGTTTCATGCCGCCCGTGACGATGGTTTTCACGCACGCGCGCAACCAGTGGCGGTCGTCGGGGCGGCGGTGGATCTGCGCCCGTTCGATCCGGGGCTCTTCCAGCAGCAGGGCGGCGTCCACCGCGCCGGGGTCGGCGTCGTTGGGCACGGCGGCGAGCCATTTGGTGTGCTTGCTGTGCGCGCACTCGTGGGTCAGCGCGCCCCATGTGGGGGCGTAGCGTTTCCGGTCGCTCATCCGGTGCGGTTTGGCGGTGGCGGGGTCGACCGGGTGCAGGTGCGTACCGTCGACTTCGATCATGGCGGTGGCGGGCAGGAAACACGCCGGGGCACCCTGTCCGGCACCGGGCGCGATGGTGACCAGCAGGTCGTCGCGGTCGGCGATCGCCGGGACTTCGGCGGTCAGCGCGGCCGACAGCGCGTCCCATCCGGGGGCGGCGGGGAACACGGCCGAGGCGGTGGCGGCGGGGTCGGCGATCATGTGCGCGGTCATCGCGGTGTGTCCTTTCCGGACGGTTCGGGCGCGGGCGGCGGTTGGTCAGATACGGGCACCGAGTGCCAGCGGGGCAACGGTTTTGCCGAAGGCCGCCTTGACGGCGGTGGCCACGATGTCGCGGTCCTCTTCCGGGGCGGTGCCGATCAGGTTTCCAGCGGCGGCGTCGCTGCCCAACACGTCGGCGATCTTCTGAAATGCCAGCAGTTCGCGGAGTTGCGGTGCCCACCGGACCTCGCCGTTGGTCTGTCGGGTGGACAGGTTGCGCGCCACGGACACGGCGCGGGTGTCGATCTTGAGTTGGGTGGCGAGGTCGTAGTCGGTGGACACCTGGATCTGCACGGAAAACCGCGACGCCAACGCATCCGACAGCACCGCGCCGTGCACGCCGGGGTTGTGTCCGGCCACCACGTAGAAACCGGGCGCGGCGTCGATGACCTCGCCGCCGTTCGCCTTGATCATGATCTGGCGGCGGCCGTCCATCGCGGGGTACACCACGGCGAGCACGGTCGGGGGTATGAGCGTGGCGTCGTCGATGAACAGGGTCCGGCCTTCGCGCATCGCGCGGACCAGCGGACCGTGCACGAACACGAATTTGCCGTCCGGGGTCTGGGTGTACTCGCCCACAATGTCGGCGACCGTGGTGTCCCCGTCACCCTGAACCGTGACCAGGTCACCGAAAGCGGCCTCGACGACCGAGGTCTTCCCGGTTCCGGGTGGCCCGTACATCAGGGCGGCGACCCCGGCGTCGCGCAACTTGCGCAGCGCGGTCACGTCCGGAAGTCCGGACAGCTTGCGCGGGTGGTAGAGCTGCCCGTTCGGGCGCGTTACCGGACCGGTCAGGCGGGAGTCGTCGGGGCGGTGGGCGTGGTCGTCGCGGGCGGTGGCGTCGTCGGGCGGGGCGTGCGGGGGCGGCGGGATGTGCCCGACGGGACCGCCACGGGCGCGGCGGCGGCGTCAGCGGTGGTCGGGGTCGACCGGTAGCGGACCGGTTTGGTCGAGGTTTGTTCGGCGTAGCCCCCGGCGGTGAGCGCGGCGAGCGCGTTGCCGATCGCGCCCGATGACTTCCCGCCGAGTGCGGCGGCGATGTTGCGCGGGGTCAGTTCGGTGCCCGCCTGATCGGTGAGGACTTGCGCCACCTGTCGGCGGAGTTCGCCGTTGGGCAACCGCCCGCCCGCCGGGGCGGTGGTCGTCGTGCCGGATGCCGCCGGGGCGGTCGTCGGCGTGGCTGGCGTGGTCATCGCGGGTGGGTCCTTTCGGATCTAGTGCGGGGCGGCGGGGAACGGTCAGGCCGCCACGGCGGCGGTGTCGTCGATGACGTCGGGCGCGTTCTGGTGGGCTTCGGCGGCGGCGTCGGCCGATTCCGGGGTGTGGCCGTATTCGACCCACCCGCAGTAACAAAACGCGGTCACCGTGTTGTCGGTTTCGGTGGCGGTGTCGGCGTAACACATAATCGGCCCCATTCGTCGGACATAGCTCGCGCCGGGTGTGGTATTCGGTGTTGTTTCCGGTTCCTCCGGTGGTAATTCAATTATGACTCTGCCACGCGCCGCGCGCAATAGAAATAGCCGCCCATTTTCAAGACTCTTTTCGCGATGTTCGCCGCCGCCATTTCCGGCGAATAGAAAGCCGTCCGTACGGTCACAATTCCGGCCGCCGTTGCGCCGATTTCCGCAGGTCAGCGACCCGGCCACGCGCCGGCCACCGCGGAGGGGAATAGTTCGGCAGGATACAGGGAATGACTTCAATGAGCAGTAAGAAATAAAACAAACAAATAGAAAAGGGGGGCAAGAGTGGGCGTAAGATGGATAGAAAGGGTGACCAAGGGAGCAGCATGGAAGCGACGACCACTCAGCCCGCCCCGATGTGTCTACCGGCTTGTGGACAAGCGAGTCTGGGATACCAGCGGATCCCCCGATGGCCCGCATGACCAGCGTCTTCGCAGGCCGCAGGGGGTGGTCCTCTAACCTGATCCCCCGTATGAACCCCATCATGATCCCCCGTATGAACCCCCAACGGAAGCCACCGTGCGTGTCGATGATCTCCGAAACGACTACTCTGCGTGACATTCGGTCATGGTTCGCTTTGAGTAGGAATACAGTGGGCTGGTTGCGCCGTTCGGCGTAACGTGGAGGGCTCTATCGCTACGAGACGAGGAGGCCGAGACCGGCTCTGTGGTCGTGCTGAGCAGGCACGACCGTTCAGGTGGCTGCCGCAGGGGGCGCGTCGCCGGACGAGGGGACGACGGGCGCGGCGCGAGGGCCGGGTCAGTGCACACGGGGAGGCGCTATGAAGGTGGGGGACGAGAGGTTCCTTCGGGGTTTGTACGACCTGAAGTACCTTTTCGGGGACAAGTGGGCACCGGCCATCCTGGTCACGCTCTCGGGCGGCCCCATGCGGCGAAAAGAGATTCTTTCCACGATCAGCTCGTATTCCATTGGTGAAGAATGGTCGGACAAACACGCCGTCCTGCACGATAGCATTCTGGCGCGCACATTGAAAAAGATGACCGAAGAAGGTCTTTTGACGCGCATCCGGTGCACAAAGACTTTTCCGGTCACGGTTACTTACGAGTTGAAGCCGGAAGTCTTGGAGTTCTTGAAGCAGGCCGAGGTGCTCGTGGCCTGGGCCGATAAGCATCAGGAACTCATCGCGCAAGCTCAGGCATACAGTCGCCGGAATGGTGACGAGATGGGCACGCTGACCGGAATTGGTGAGCTGGACGAAATCGGTCTCACCGATGACGAGGACGACGAATAGGCCGAGCTGGCAGACACCCGCACGCTCCGGGCCGGCAACGGCAGGCCCTCGCCGCCGTTGCCTCACCGCCTCAGCTGGCCGCGATGCGCCCACGTTCGCCCTGGGCCTGTGCACTCGCGGCGCCGGCTGAGCCGTCCTCGTGGCGCTGCCCCAGCCGGGCAGCCAGCCCACGAGCCTGCGGAGTCGGTGCCGCGTCGACTTCGGCGAGCCGGGTGGTCAGCAAGGTCAGCGTCCGCGGGATGGCGTCCAGCTGCCCGAGACGTTCCTGCAGTCGCATGATGTCGCGGTAGAGTAGCTCGTTGTGCGGATCGAAGGCCCGCGCGACTTCCAGCAGATCCAGGGTCTGCTGGGGATCGGAGTCCACCAGCGCGCGGGCCAGCGCCGCGACAGCGTCGATGGCGTCGCGGCGGATCGCCTCGCGGGCGGGCTCGATCCACTCGTTCGACATGCCCTCGGCCAGCGGTCCGCCGTAGCTGTTGACCACCTCGCGGTACGCATCGACACGCGCTGAGTCGGTGGCGGCGGCGCGGCGGGCGGCCACGGCGTGCGCGAAGCGCCAGTAGTCACTGCGAACGCTCGCGGGATCGAGCTGGTAGCGCCCGTTGCTGGCGGAGACGACGTCGGTCACCGCGCCGTTCGTGGCCGTGGCCAGCGCGCTGCGCATCCGCGACAATGCCGTGTGCAGGGCGTTGGTCGGCCGCGCCGGCGGGTCCTGGCCCCACAAGGCCGAGACGAGCGTCTCGCGGGTGGCACCGTCCGGATGCAGCGCCAGCAGCACCAGCAACTCCTTGGTGCGGGGCTGCAAGGCGCCGGTGATCTCGCACGCATCGCCGGTGGCGCCGGGTTCGGGGTGCCAGTGCACCCGCAGGTCACCGAGCACGGTCACGGTGAGCAGCGCTGGGCTGGTGTCCGGTTCACCGCCGCTGGTGGTGGTTGGCGGTGTCTCGGCCACGGGTTTGGCGGGCTCGCTGGTGGACGCCGGTTCGTCGGCTTCGCCCTCGTCGTGGTGCTCGGTCTCGTCGTCGGCCAAGCGCGACGGGACCTGCCGGCCGCTGGAGGCCGGTGGGCGCAGCCGGGCACCGGGCGGCTGAACCTGAGCGGGGCCGAGGATCTCCAGCTCGGTGTCCGGGAGCGCCGATTGCGTGACCGCGGCCGTGACTTCCAGCTCGATCTCGTCCGCGCTCGAGCCGCCGGTCTCGAGCGGGTCGGCCTCGCCTGGTGCTTGGTCGTTGCCGGCGGGGTGCGCCGCCACGATGCGAGGACGCGGCATGGGCGGCGCGACGAGCTCGTCGGTGGCCGGCGGGTCGGGTTCGGCTCGACGCAGCAGGGCCAGCAGCTCGGCGGCGTCGCCGCCGCCGAGGCGGAACATCCGGGTGCCGCGCAGGGCCTCGCCCAGACCAGGGCCGGTGGCCGAGATCGAGCCATCGTCGCGGACGTAGGCGGTAACGCCGGGTTGCCACTGGCCCAGCAGCAGACCGGTGACCCCGAACGGCGCTCCGTTATCCAGGACGGCCTGCAGTCGTGAGTGGTGTGCTGGTGGTCGTGCCACCAACACCAGCGGCGGCCACGTCCCCGGCTCGGCCTCGGGTTCCCGGCTGGCCGTGGCTCGCACCAGGGTCTCGGCCTCCACCGCGTCCAGCGCGCCGTCCAGGTCGGCGACGACCCGCACGGCCGAGGGCAGGTGCTCCTGTGTTGCTCCGCGTCCGAGCACCGAGACCAGGTCGTCGGCCGGGACGATGACGATCGCCCCGGCCGACGTCGCCAGGTGGTCTGGGGAGGTGGTGAGCGCGGTGATCAGCAGAGCACGGGCCGCGGCGGGAGCACCGGCGCCGACCAGGCCGAGGCCGCGGGCGGTCGCGAGGTCGAGGGCGACCTCGCGACCGTCGCGGACACCCAGACCTGGCGCGACGGTGGGGGGTCGGCCGGCGCCGGTCTGGGGTGCGCCCACCACGAGGGGCGGCGCGGGCGGGACACGCTGCGGACGCTGCTGTTCCTCGTCGTCCGGGTAGTACTCGTCGAGGTCGATCTCGTCGTCGGCCTCGGAGCGCAGGTGTGCCAGCCGCAGCTGGTAGACCACCGGTGCGACGGGCAGGTCGTCGCGGTCGCCGCTGCCGGGCCGGTATCGGCTGTTGTGGCGGCGGCGGGCGACGAGCAGTGCCGCGCTGATAGCGGCGGCCAGGCCGAGCCCGACGAACAGCTCCGCTCCCCAGCGGAAGCCGGGTTCGCTCGTCGCGGAAGCAGAGTTGGTGCCGGTCGCGGTCGGTGGTGCGTGTTGGGTGGACGGCGCTGGTTGCGCTGGTGTGGACGGTTGGATGCTCGTCGGTGGCACAGCGGTGGTCGGCGGGGCGGGCGCGGTCGGCGGGGCGGGAGTGGACTGGTCCGGGTCGGCTGGCTGCTGCGGCGGCACCGTGGGCGCGCTGGCGTCGTGCGGCAGTGCGAGTTCCTCGCCCGGGAAGATCAGGCTGGGTTTGGTGAAGGTATGCCCGTTCGGTTGCGGCTTGCCCTTGTTGAGGTCGAAGATCTCCGGCCACCGCGCGCCGTCGCCGAGGCTGCGTTCGGCGATTCGCCACAACGAGTCATGCACCCCGTTCTGCGGTGCCAGCACGACCACCGACTCCGGATGTGTGGGAGCGACGACGATGGTGCTGTCTCCGGTGGTGGTCTGGGTGGCGAAGACCGCGTTGCGCACCACCGGGGTCTCCCCGATGGGTGTCGAGTGCTGCCAGGCCGGAGCGGTCGCCACGACTTGCGATCCGGTCCAGAGCGCCGTGGACAACGAGGTGGATGGTGCCGGAGCGGGCCGGTTGCCCAGCATTGCCAACAGGACCGCGCCAACCAGCACGGCCGCCAGCGCGTGCATCGGACCGGCGGCGGAGAAGTCCGGCAACCGGGCCGCGTCGAACCCGCTGCGTGCCAGGTCGACTGTGCACCGCAGGACGTCGATGGTGAACGCGGCCCAGGTGATCCAGCACAAGCAGGCGAGAAAGCTCAGCAGGAACGTGGTCGTCATCGGGCCGAGCAGCACGCCTTGGACCTCTGCCCACGTCGGGACGTGGTTCGGCAACGGCCAGCCGACGTAGTGCCACAACGCCCAGGGCAAGCCCACCACAAGCGCGAGCAGCACCGCGGCGGCGATAAGCCCTCGGAGCACCCGGCCGACGAACCGGAACATGCCGGTCAGTGCCCACCACACGCGGCGGCCCGTGCCCGGTGGCCGGGTCGGCTCCCGGCCGGACTTGTGCGATGTCGAGGTCACAGCTGACTCGTTTCCTTGGTAGTACAGGGCTTTAGGGTTCGATGCCCACCACCTCGACGAGGCAACGGATGCACGCGTCGGCGTGGCTTGGTGACAGCCGCCTGTCAGGTCACCCCCGCCGTGACGCGTTCAGGCGTGTCCGCGGTGTCAGCGCGAGGTGCGGCGGGCTCGCGCGGCACGGACGCCAGGCCGTTCGTCGGTGCCTTCGCCGCGGCCGGTCCTCGGGCTGTGGTGCTCGGCGCAGTCACGGCGGGCTTCTTCTTTTTCGTGGTGCGGTTCGGTTTCCGCGTTGTGAGCCATCCGGTCAGGTCGGCTGCGGGAATGTTGGTGAACCGCGCGAGCTCGTCGATGTCCAGCACGTCGCTCGCGTCAGCGAGTACTTCGCCGAGCTGTCGTTCGACCTCGTCGAGTTGCGCGGCGAGCTCGCTTCGGGTTTTGGCGAGTTCGCCGACTTGCTTTGCCGCGGCGGATCGCTTCAGACGCCGAGCCGTGTCGGCCGCCTCAACTCGGCGGTCGATCTCCTCAGCCGTGGCGATCTCGTCGGTCGTAGCCATCCTGTTCTCCTCTGTGTTGACGTACTGGTGTGAGCGTTGGAGTGCCGCTATGGGTCGATTGCGGTCACCACCCCGCGCTGGGGATGAGCGCTACCGGTGCCGTGAACGGTGAGGCTGGAGATCCCGACCATGCCCAGCAGTTGCGTGTTCTGGGAGGCGGTGATGGTGACTGTGACGGTGTCGCCGGAGACGGTCACAGTTCCGGAGGCGCCGACGGTGGCGAGATAGCTTTGCGCGTCGGCGACCGCTTGGACGGGCACCAGTTGCAGGGTTCCGGTGCTGCGGTAGGCGGAGAGGTCGATGGCTTGGGCGCCGGCGCGAGCGGCGGCCTCCGCCTGCCCGTTGGCCTTGACCTTGGCGGACAAGGCTAAGCCTCCGTCCAGGGTCAGCCCGGCCAAGGCGAGGATCCCGATGGTGAGCACCACGACGAACGCGGTTGCTCGGCCGTCGTCGGCCCGCCACCAGGTCCGCCGCTGCGATCGCCACCAGTGGCTCCACCGTGTCCACCAGAGTGGCGACTTATCGTTTGCCTGGCGGATCATGCGCCGCCTCCGGAGGCATTTCCCGAGACCGAGCGCCAGGTATCGACTGGTTCGACAGCGGTGGCGGACAAGCGTTTCTGGCCGGGAACGCCGAGGATCAGCGCGTCGCCGAAGTCGACCGCACACGACACCGTCACGCTGACCGTGCCGCCCGGTCGCATCCCGCCGGTGGCGGTGTCCACGCTCAGCGACGCACAGGTCACTCCGGCTGAGGACAGCGCGTTCGTGGCGGTGGACTGGGCCGCTGCGTTTGCGGTGGCCGAGGTGCGTTCGATGCTCGCCGCGCGGGCCGCTTGGTGCGCGGCATCGTCCACCCGCAGCCGGGCATCCACCCCTCGGTGGATCACCACGGCGACGAACACGAGCAGCATGACCAGAAACGGCGCCGCTAGGGTGACTTCGGCAGCCACTGAGCCACGGTCCGCGCGCCACCAGGCCACCCACCAACCCCAGCGCGGGTGATCGCGCCCCAGCGGGCGTTCTGGGCTACCGGACGGGCGTGTGGCGGGTGTCCGGGCGGCGGGCGAGTTCTTGGTCGTCATAGCGTCCGATCACCCACCGCTGGCCAGATCGGGAACGAACCGTTCGACCGGGCCGGACGCCTCGGCGTGCACCGGCAAACTGAGGAACGGGACTACCGACGTCGCGGTCCCGGAGATCCGGATCGACGCCGAGTTGGCGGTGCGGTCGGCACCGACACTGGTGCCGGTCAACGGGCCGCGTGCGAGCTGGTCGAGCATCTGCTGCGCGCTCGCGCTGCCCGCGGCCGCGGTGCCGTTCTGAGCTCGCGCGGCGGCGAGCCCTTGAGACGCGGCGGCCTGGGCGATGTGCGTGGCGTGCGACCACAGCGCGAACTGCACGATCGCCAGCAGCATCAACAGAAGCAGCGGCGTCGCGATCACCAGCTCCGCGCTGACCGCGCCGCGGTCACCGCGCAGCAGCAGCCGGATACGGCCTCGCGAGGCCGTCCTCCCGCGCACAGGCCGCGGCCGGCCATCACCGCGGCCTCTGTCGGCTCGGCGGTGACTGTAGGGATTCCGCGAATTTGTCCACCCGGGACGCCTTCGTGTCCACCGGTCGATGCGGAAACGGCGCCGACTTCCGACGTGCCGGTTCGTGGTGGAGCATCGCAGGTGTTCTCTTCCTCTTCCGTGACCGTTGCAGCCATCTGCCGTCGGCTGGACGGATAGGCACTGTTCAAGCGATATCCCTACGCGGAAGGACAAGTTGCCAGCGCTTTGGACACGCGAAGGACAAGTAGGGGGCCCAGCGGACATTTCCGTTGACTCCCTACAGTGACGCCACCGCTGTGACTGCTCCCGGCTCATCACGGTTACAGGTTGATGCCGTTGGCCTTGGCGGTGACCTTCGCGATGATGATCGCGATGATCGCCAACGCGGCCACCACCAGCAACGCTGTCACCAGCACGGTCTCGGTCGAGTACCCGGCCTCGGGTTCCCGGCGCAGCACTTCCCACCGCGCTTTTACCGTCGTCCACAATGCCACCAGGTAGAGGTGCATCGCGCTTCTCCTCCCATTTCCACGTGCCCCCGCAACTCACAGTCCGTTGAGGACTTGGGTGAGTGCGGGGTAGGCGATGAACGCCAAGAAGCCCAGGAACAACGCCATCACCGGCAGCGACATGCGTTCGGTGGCGGCCTGGGCGTCGCCTTCGGCGTCGGTGATCTGGTGGGTGCGCAGGGCACCGGCCTTGGCCGCGAGCGAGGTGCGGACCTTGGCGCCCTCCGTGCCGGCCAGGCTGACCGACGCGGCGAGCTCGGACAGCTCGGTGACGTCGAGTTCCTCGCCGAGCTGGCGCAGCGTTGCCCACGGCGTCGTGCGGGTCAGCCGGGCGGTGTCCAGGGCTCGGCGGATCTGCTCGAACGCCCAGCCCCGGCCGATGGCGACCGAGTCGTTCAGCGCGCTGTCGACCCCGGCGCCACCGGCGAGGGTGATCCACACCAGGTCGAGGTAGGCGGACAGGGCGTGGCGGAACCCCGTGCGCAGTTTCGTCGCGTCGGACTTCGCTTGCAGGTCGGGCAGGACAAATCCGGCAGCGGCCAGAACAAGTCCGGCGATGATCGGGAACTCGATTCCCAGCGACAACCCGGCCAAGGTGAGCAGCAGTTGCAGCAGGACCGGCGCGAGCAGCCCGGCGATCGCCAGGGTTGCCTTCTCGGCCAGATGGGTCGCGACCGGGCGGCCGATGACCGCCAGATCCCGAGCCAGCCGCTCGCCGGGCAGACCGAGCGCGCGCAATGGCGCGATGAACGGGCGGCCGAGCCTGGCCGCCCACCCGGTGTCCTCGGTGGCCAGGATCGGGGTCGGCGCGGGCGTCGCTGTGCTGCGTGCCAGGACCGCGCCCAAGGCGGGCCGGGGCGGGAAGGCCCACACCGCCAGCGCCCACAGGCCCAGGCCCAGCCCGGCTCCCAGAATCAGTGCGGTGATCACGGTGGTCACACCTGCCTCTCGGCGACGAGCGCGGGCTGGTCCTCGGAATCGGCGGCCAGGGACAAGAACCGTTCGGGCTCGGCGACCCTGGCGACCCGCACCAGCCACGCGAACCCCAGTCCAAACAGGACCCCGATGCCCAGCAGGACGATCTGCCCGGTCGCGGAGTCGTAGGCCGACAGGTACGGGCGGTTGAGCAGCACCACGGCCACGGCGAAGCACAACGTGGTGCCGACGATCACCCGCACGCTGGTTCGGGTCCGGGCACGCCCGGCTTCGACCCGCATCCGCATCGAGGCTTGCTCGCGGGCGGTGTGCGCCAGCGAGCCGAGCAGGTCCCCGAGCTGGCGGGCCTGCTGTTCGGCCGCGAGCACCAGCGCGGCGATGACGAGGTCGCCGGTGGGGTCAGCGAGCCGCTCGGCCAGATGGCGCAGGGAGGGCGCCAGCCGGTCTCCGTTCTCGATCCGCACCGCGAGGTCGGTGATCTCACCGCGGATGGCCGGCGGCGCCAGCGGAGCGGTCGCGAGGATGGCCTGCTCCAGCCCGGCGGCGGCCGACAGCGTGTCGCGCAGCATCTCCGTCCACGTCGCGATCGCCTCGATCCGCGCCACCCGGCGGGCGTGCTCGGGGTCGCGGCCCAGGACACGGGGCAGTGCCCAGACCGCGAGCCCGGCCAGCACGGCGCCGACGACCCAGCCGGTGGCCACTCCAGTGAGCACACCGACCGCGACGGCGAGGCCGATCCGCAGCGCCTGGCGCTGATCTCGCGGTGCGGCCTGCGCGCGGCGCGTTTGCCCGCGGCGGAACAGGCCGGCGCGCCGGTTCGGGTCCACGCCGCGCCAGCCGATGATGACCAGCAGCAGCCCGACACCGACGCCGACGCCGAGCAAGGCCGACAGGGCGGTGGTGGCGCTGATCGTGATGTTCACCGCGGCCACCAGCCTTCCGGCTGCTCGAGCAGGCCGGGGTCGAACCCGGCGTCGACGAGGTCGTCGAGGGTGTCGGTTCGCAGTGCCCCGGCCACCGGGCGGGCGCGGCGGTCTGCGCCGGGCCGGTAGACCTCGTTGGAGACCACCTGCGGGCCGTCGGCGCCGACGACCTCGCGGATCGAGGACACGACGCGGGTTGTCCGGTCGGTGCCGCGGGCCAGGTGCACGACAAAGTGCACCGCCGAGGCGACCAGCAGGTTCGTCGCGTCCAGCGGGAGGCGTTCGACGCCTTGCGCGGCGTAGGAGGCCAGCCGGGTGAAGGCGATCCGCGAGCTGGAGGCGTGCAGGGTCGCCATCGAGCCGTCGTTGCCCTGGCTCATGGCGTTGCACATCGGGATGACTTCCGGTCCCCGGATCTCGCCGACGATCACCCGGTCCGGCGACATGCGCAGGCCCCACCGGACGAGTTCGGCCTGGGAGATCGCGCCCTCGCCCTCGACGTTGGCTTCACGGGCCTGGAAGGCGGTCACGTCGGCGTGGACGTCGGGGTCGAGTTCCAGGCCGAGCTCGAAGGCGTCCTCGATGGTCACGATCCGCTCCATCGAGTCCATCTCCGAGGCCAGTGCCCGCAACAACGTGGTCTTGCCCGCACCCGTGCCGCCGGTAATCAGGATGTTCTTGCGCGCCCGCACCAGCGCGCGCAGGAACTGCTCCAGGCCGGGGTCGATGGTGCCGCGAGCGCGCAGCTCGGGCAGGGTCACCGTGAGGTAGCCGTGCCGACGGATCGACAGGGAGGTCACCCCGCCCGCGGTCAGGCCCATCACCGCGAACAACCTCTCCCCTCCGGGGAGTTGAAGGTTGACCGCCGGGGAGCCGTAGTCGAAGCGGCGTTCCTGGCTGGAGGCGCGGGCGGCGAGCAACCGGACCAGGTCGGTCAGCTCCTCGTTCGAGCCCGCGATCGGGGCGACCCGCGCGCGGCGGCCGTCGTTGTACTGCACGAAGACCCGGTCGTAGCGGTTGGCGTTGATCGTCTCCACCGTCGAGTCGTCCAGCAGGGGCTGCAGGCCGGCCATGCCGAACAGCTCGTTGATGACCTCGATGATCACCCGCTGCTCGACATCCCGGCCGACCAGCGACCGGTTGTCCATCAGCTCGTTCTCGCTGTGCGCGGCGACCGCGTCCTCCAGGATCGCCCGCGCCAGCTCGCGCCGTGCCTCCCTGGTGACCGGGGCGCCGGTGCGGCGCTGCTGGGCATCGACCCGCAGCGGCAGCTCGGTGCCGAGCGTGTCGCGCAGGTGCTGGCGAAGCCGCCCGACGGCCTCGGTCGCCTGCGCCGGCTCCGAACCGCCCGGCGCTGGTTGCGGGGTCGCCTGCGCCCAGCTGGGGTTGCCGGACGTGTTGGCCGGTTGCCAACCTGACGGTTGTCCCTGCGGCTGGTGCGGACGCAGGGGCACCGGAGCCGGATAGCCGTTGGGCGGAGGACTGTTGGGCGGGTACGTCATGACGCTTGCCCTCCGCGCGAGGTGGTCTCGGTGTTCGGCGGCAGGGGTGCAGGTGCCAGTCGAAAACCGTTGGCCGAGACCGCGAGGGTGGGCACGCCGGGCACCGCGCGCAGCATGGACATCGGCTGGTTGTCGGCTGGTGCCTGCCGGGGCAACGCGGGCGGCGGTGCCTGCTCGGCGATGAGCACTTTCGCGACCTTGTGCGCGACCTGCCCCAGCGCCGAATGCGCCGGTCCGCTGCGGCCCCACCGCAGCGTGCTAGGCCGTCCACACAGCACAGCGGCCCCGTGCGGATCGTCGGGAACGCGGCCCAGCGGCAGAACGCCCAGTTCGCGGGCGACTTCAGCAGTGGAATACCCCTCGCCGACCAGCAACATCGCCGGATGCGCGGTCCACCTGCCGATCGCCGGCAGGCGACGGGCCAGGTGGGCGAGGTCGTCGGCGTGCGCACGGGTCAGCAAGACCATCGCGTCGGCCGAACGCACGATCGGCATCGCCGGAGACCCAGCGTCAATTCGGCCGCAGTCCACGATCACCACGGACTCCGGCGCGCCCGCAGCTGTCCGCAGCACCCCAGCGCCTGTAGTCGGGTCGGCCAGCGCGGACAACGCTGCTCGCGCGCGGTCGGCGTCCGGTGGTGCGGCCACCACCGGCAGCCCGCCCGGCAGGGCCTGCGCGTGCTGCCACAGCAGCGCCGGGTCGTCGCTACGCCGGGCGGCGACCGCCAAGCTCACCAGCCCCGGCGCCGATTCCAGCGAGAACCGCGTCCCGACGTCCCCGCCGGAGGGGTCGGCCTCCACCAGCAGCGCGCGCGAGGGCGATGGCCAGCGCGCGGCCAGCGCGACCGAGAACGTGGTCACTCCAGGCGACCCTTTCACCGACAGCACCGCCACCAGCATCACTGACCACTTCCCGGAAGCATCACGATCGACAACTGACCCGCGGGCACGGCGGCGATCTGGCGGGCGGCGGCCTGGCTCAGCTGCACCGACACCACCGTGACCTGCTGATTCGGCGGCGAGGTCACGCTGGTGACCACGGCCGGCCACACCGTCGTGGCGTCCGGCGTCGGCGGGCTGGCCAGCGCAGCGCCCAATTGGCCCGGCACGAACACCACTGACACGTGCGCGCCTGGCGACACCTCCACCGGGAACTGGCCCGCCTTCAACGACAAAGCCGCGATCGCTTGGCCTGTCACAGGAACACCGGCACCGCTCACCGCGTCCAGAGTCAGCAGCGCACCGGCGGGCAGACTCGCGGACATCGTCTTACCCACCACGTTCGTAGCCTGGTTCGCGTCCACAACAGAAACGCCGGGGTCGACGGCGACGTTTACCTGCTTGAGATCCTGCGCGGTCAGCACCTGCCCGACCGCAACCGGCCGCGCCAACGCCAAGACCGATTGCCGGTTCCCGGAGTTCAGCGAAACCACTAGGAACGCGGCCGCACACGCCAGCACAAGCAGCGCACCCAGCAGTAGGTGCGGGATGCTGCGACGTCGTTTTGTTCCGCGCAGCCGCGAGGCGGGCTTCTTGCCGTCCGCCACCCAGGGGCCGCTGGCCGACTTCGTGGGTCGGTCGGTGTCCGGCTGGGTCGTGATGTTCGTGGTCACGCCGGTACCTCCTCCAGGCATGGGAGTAGTGCGCCACGTCGCCAAGGTTCTTCAGCGAGCGGAAGGACGAGTTGCTGTTGGTGTTGTCGTGAAAGGAGGTGCTGCCTGGGAAGGTCAGCCGCCGCCGTTGTTGAGGGCTTGGGACTCCGCGACACGGAAGGCCGCGTTACCGGTCGTGGTCAGGTCCGGGAACGTTCCACCTTGCCCCGCGCCCGCCCAGGTGACCGTCCAGTGCACCGTCGCGGCGACCGGGAACGCTTGCCCCGCTCGCTTCGCGGACGAGGTGCGGTAGGTGTGGCCGCAGTCCGGCGACGGCGCCTTCGGGTCAGTCCCGGCCCGGAACGGCGTGCCCGCCCCAGTACACGTCACCGTGCTGCCGTCGCCCATGGACCATGTCACCGACGTCGGCGTCGCGGTGGCCGTCACCGACACGCCCGGCACGGAGGCTGTCGCCGATACCGGCCCCCACCCGCTCGAGAGCCACATCCACGTCGGCAAGTTCACCAGCTGGTCGCCGACAGGGTTCGCCGCGATCGTCGGCGTGGGCAGCCGCAACTGCTTGCGCGCCATCTGCGCCAACTCGGCCGGCGAGGGCAACTGCGCCGCACCGGGTTGCTGTCCATCCGCGATCCACACCGGGGGCCGGTACAGCCCGTCGGTGACGCCCGCGGTCGAGCATTGCCATACGTACCAAGAACCCTGCTGGCCCTGCGTCGGCTGGGCTGCTTGCGCCAGGACCACACCACCTGCCGCTGGACGGGTGAAGACCGCAGGTTGCGCGATCACGCCGCCTGTGTTCAGTGGCTTGGTGAAGGCGGCAGTGACCACACCGCCGGACGGCGGCTGGTAGTCGCTCTTCACGTAGGAACACTTGGCCAGGTTCGAGTTCCCGCCGATGATCGTGTCGCCGGGGTTGCTGTTGTCCTTGCCTGGGTTGCCGGTGCCGGGACGTCCGGGTTTGTTGCCGTTGCCTGGGTCGCCCGGCTTGCTGTTGTCGCCGCCCTCGCCTGCGCCGAGATCGCAAGCCGGAGAAGGGGTTTGGCTGCAGGTCGTGCTTCCCCAGCCGTTGCCGGCCAGAGCAGGCGCTGCGATGCCGAGCATGGCGATGGCCACGATTCCGGTAACGGTCGCTATGCGTCGCATGGTCAGCACGTCCCCACGTCGTGCACGCCATAGTCGGCGACCTTCCACGCCCCGTCGGCTTGCTTCTCGACGATGGCGTTGATCTGCTGGCGACCGCCTGGCTTGTTGTCGGCGAGTTGCCCGTTGTCCGCACGATACTTCAACCAGTGAGTCGAATCACCACAATCCGTGACGATGATCTTCTTCGGGGCACCGGGCGGGTCCACGGAGGACACGCTGGGGTTCAAGACCGGTTCGCCTTTGGTCACGAGGCCGTTGAAGTGATCGGCATACAGCCCTCGCGACAGATTCGTCAACGCGATTCCTGTGGCGTACTGACCCAACTTCAGCGACTGCCAGTCCGAGGTGGCCCCGGCGGCAACGAAGTCCTGCCACATGCCCCGGTAGGACGCGAGGGCATCCTGCTTGGCTTTGTCCACACCGGACAACGGTGTGGTTGGCGGAGCCGAGGTCGCCTTCCCGGTCGGCTGGACCGTGCTGGGGGCGGGGGCAGGCGTCGTGCCGGGACTGCAGGCGGCGAGGACCACCAACGTGACTCCGAGCGCGAATGTCGCCATGGACCGGCGCCCACCAACGATCAAGCCCCTACGGCTTACCACGGCCCCACCCCTCAGACGTCAGCGAAGATCGTCAATCTTTTTCGTGATACACACCACGTCTACACCACTGACCCCCGCCGACTGCAAAGTGTGTATGTGACTGACTTTGAAGTCGGAATGGGTTTTCCAGTGAATCTTCACTCTTTCAGGTCATGGCTGTCACTTTCCGATACCGCCGCAGATAACACTGGGGACGACACCAGCGGCTTTCTGGAGGTGAAGGGATGGTGCAACGGCTACGGAACGTGACTTATGGCGGTTCTGACTGATGACCACCGAATTCATCACGATATGGGCGAGTGCGGGGATCCTCGTCGGTCTCGCCCTGGCGTTCGGCGTCCGATGCCTGCTCACGGTGGCCCCACCCGCATCCCATACGACGTGGCTCATGGCCGTACCGCTGACCTCCCTTGTGTTTGGCGGACTCGCCTGGCGCTTCGGTCACCAGTTCGATTTGCTGCCATACAGCGTTCTCGCTGCACTCGGCGTGGCACTCAGTGCGATCGACGCTATCGACCGACGACTACCCAGCGTGCTCATTTACTCGGGCGTCGCCGTAGTCGGCGTACTGCTGGCGAGCTCGGCGATCATGCACTCCAGAGGACCGGACTTTGTGCGCGCGCTGGCTGGGATGGCGGTTGTTGCCGTGTTCTACCTCGTGCTCGCGCTTGTGTCCGGAGGCGGGCTGGGGGCTGGCGACGTGAAACTCGGTGGCCTGCTCGGACTCGCTCTCGGCTGGCTTAGCTGGTCGGCACTCGTCACGGCCACCGCCATCGGCTGGTTTGCAGCCGCCCTGATATGGCTGGTCCTTCGGATGTTCCGACGAAGGCCAGAGGGCTCATTGCTTCCGATGGGGCCGTTTCTGCTATTCGGGGCGTTGGTCACGATCACCCTCGTTCCGACGTGACGCTCGCTGCAGCAACCGGCTGCCCCAGGCGCGCACCTCGGCCAGCTCGGCAAGATCGATGACGACCACGCGCAAGGAGGCGTCGAGGTGCGCTGTCTGCGCTCGGCATCGGGGCGGGGCCTATTGATCCGGGACTCTAGGCTGTTTCGAGGAGTCGATGTCGGAACGAGGGGTACTCGGATGCTGAGGATCCGGAACACGTTTCTCGGCGGATCACCTTGCCTGGGACACTGATCGCAACGTGGTGATCTCGCAACAGGCGGGTCTGACGTGTCGACTCTTGGTGCGAATGTCGACCTCCTGCTTGGGCTTCTCGGTTGGTGCGGTACGCATCGCGCTGGTGAGCACGGGTCGGCGCCCGATGGGGAAGCATCAGGTAGGGGCGGAAAGCGCTGAGGGCCCCGCGAAACGCCGGGGCCCTCAGAATGGTGAATACGAGTTACACGGCGAACGCCAAGGCTTCGAACTCGCCGTCACGAACTCCGATGAGGAACTTGTCCATCTCGCTCGCCGTGAACACGAGAGCGGCGCGCTCGCCAGTACGGCGGAACTCAAAGGCATCTACGGTCTGGGTGATCTCCAGGCATGTGCCAGCGGCAGTCCCGGTGGACCGCAGTGCGGTGAGAATCTCGTCGAACTCCGCGTCCGTGAAGCGCAGGCGGACGTCCTCGGAGCTGCCGAAGACGTTCTTGTCGTCCCGCAGCTCGACACGCGACCCCTGACGGGCCACACGCACGCAGTCCTTGTCCGGATTGCTGGCGGAGGCTTTGCGGAAGTCCTGCTCGCGGAAGGTGGCTGCAGTCATTGCGTTTCTCCTAGAGGGGGTGGGACTCGTCGTCAGGCCGCATAGGATTCGGCGACGTCTCGAAGGAAAGCTCGGGTTTCGTCGAACTTCAGGGCGGCGTTGGTCAGGCGACCCCATGCCAGCTCACGCGCCTTGAGGGCCTTGGCGTCATCGAGGTAGCGGATCTCTCCTTCGTCTTCGACGTAGGCCATCATGAGCGCGCCGGCCGCGCCCGTGGTCGGTACACGAATCAGCGTGAAGGGCGACGAGATCGGCGATCGGCGCCCCGGCTTCGCGTTGAACGGCATCACCTGAATCTGGATGTTCTCGCGGTTCGAGAGCTCGATCAGGTAGTACATCTGTTCCCGCATCACGTCGTTGTCGCCCCACACGCGGCGCACGCAGGATTCCGAGAGCACGTAGCGGAGGATCGGCGGGTCCGTCTTGTCGAGGATGTCTTGCCGGGCGAGCCGCGCCTTGATCCTGTCTTCAAGCGTGACGCCGACGACGTTCGGCCAGTCGGCGTGCTGCGCGCGGACGTAGGACTCCTTCTGAAGCAGACCGGGCACGACCTCGACCTCGACACCGCGGATCTCGTCGGCGTGCTTTTCCAGGTCCACACGAAGCCGGATGTCTTCGGAGTAGGCGCGGTTGTGACCAGTCGTCCAAAACCCGCGCTTGTGGTTGTCGCGGCGGAGTTCGCGCAATGCCTCCAAGTAACCCTCGTCCGCGAACCCGAGTTCCCGGGCGAGGAGTTCAAGGTCGCCGGGTGAGATGCTGCTGCCGCCGCTGATCAGGCTCGCCATGCGCGGCTGACTCGTCTCGATCAGCCGCGCCGCTTCTGCCTGGGAGATGCCGGCCGTCTTGATCATGTGGTCGATCTCGCGACCGAGGAGCAGTTTCTTCGCGGTCTTCACCGTGGCAGCCATACGCGTGACCCTCTCCGTGAGCCGGCTGGGCGGCCCATGGCATAGATCGGCCGACACCTCCCTTCAAGCCAGAGGGTATCGCTCGAAGCCACCCGAATGGGCGTCGGCCTGAAGCTTGATAATCAAGCTTCAGGCAATCAGACTATGAACTGATGGTATGACGATATGGCTAGCTGGAAGTCAGGAGACTAGCGTATGCAGGTAGGTGGCATAGTCATGGTGTCGGAGGTGGCGCTGACGGTCCTGACCAGGGTTTTGTCCTTGCGATCGCCCGGTCGACTAGTTCTACGACGACCCGTGGGTCCTGCGCGAACGGTTGATCGCATGAACGTGGGAAGGCTTTGGGACGCGCTCCTGGACGAAAGCCCCGGCGTCATGGCCGGTTGCGTGCTCCCCGGGCTTGCATCGACGGGAAACATCGCATGAGCTCCGAACCGTCACCTTGGCCGACCTGGGTCACCGCCGAGCAGGCTCGTCGGCTTCAAGACCTCGTGCTCAGGTTCACGTGGCAGGTGACGACGGAAGCATCCGAGGCTAAACCCTCGGTCTGGGGTCAGTGGGCGAGCGAGCTCGATCAGGAAGTCAACATCGCCCTGCGTGCCTCCGGCAGTTGCTTCGTCGGCCTCTATCCGCGCGGCCAGGGTTTCTGGCGGAGTGGGCGGCCTCCTGCGATGACCACGCCAGACACCGGACATGCCGGAAGCTTTCACGATGTTCTCGACCTGGCCGTGACCTGGGTAGCCGCTCGGGAGCCAAGTGATGACCGAGGACATTCGGCAAATCCAGAGACCTCTCAACGGCAGGTGTTCCACGTGAGCGAACCCGACACCCAGGCCATCGGACCCCGCGTCCGGGTCCACGCCCTCATCGGGCGAGACGATCACCTGCTTCTCGTCGAGCATGCAGGGCATGACGCCCTCCCCGGCGGCGACGTCCGCGCCGGTGAACCCGTCGAGCAGGCCCTCCGCAGAGCCTTGCACGACCAGCTGGGCGCGACAATCGCCGAGCTGGACTTCTGCACCGTTGTTGAACACGGCACCGGCGAACCATCCGCTTCCGAGATCGCCTTCCTGTTCGATGTGACGCTCACCGACGCCGGCCTCCTCACCGACTCGGCACAGCCACATCGGTGGGCCAACGATCAAGAACTGTCCGCCCTTCAACCTCAAGCGGTCCGGGACGGACTGAGCACGGGCACGCTGTCGGCCGAACACCCGTGGCGGGCGTGGACACCATGAGCAGCGACGGAGCCAGCGTGGCCGGACGACCTGCCTGGCCTCGCTTCGGCGAGGGGAGAGCGGTCATGTGGCGAACGCGACGCAAGCCCAGTCGATGGATGGCGGCGTGCCGGGATGTCGCCGCTCGACGCCGGGAGATCCTGGTGCTGACTACCGATGACAGGGTGGTGCTGGTCTTCCCACCCGGCGAGGTCGTCATCCTGAAGCCGTTGCAGGCCGGTCGCCTACGGGCGGCCCTCCGGGACGCCGTCCTTGCACTGAACGAGCCCGCCCCCCACCACGAGGACCACCGGCACGCCGTCCCGACCGAACGGACCAGCGCATGAGTTCCGCAGTGCTGGTCATCGCGGCCACGGTGTTCGTCGTCCGGTTGGTGGTCGCGCTGTATCACGCGCGGGTTGACGGCCGCGTCGCCGCCCGCCGTGCCCGCCAGGAGCGGCAGCCGTGAGCCCGTTGTCCGCACGTATTGCCCGCGCACTGGGCGGACGTCTGCGCGCCGCCGGATTCCACTCTTTGCCCGACGTCGCCGACGACGGCGAACTGATCGGCACTCGCCTGTGGCGGCTGCGCGCCGGACACGTGGAATACCTTGCCCTGCGCCCCAATGGACTCGCCCACGCTGTCCGAGCCAAGGCGACTTTCGACTTCCGGCGTCTTACCGAGCACGGCCCGGTGATCGAGCACCGCTCCGGCCACGCCGTCAGCGCCCTGAACTGGCTGCTCACCAGCACTGAACTGCCTTCCGGCGACCTGCCGCGCCCGTACGCCGCGCCCGACGCATCCGACGAGCCGGGAGGTGGCGGATGAATCTCCTTCTGCCCGCAGTGGATTGGCTGATGTCGGCCTACGACTCGACTTGGCACGCCTTTCCCGCCGCTCAGGTCGATGACCCGGCACGCACGTTCTACCAGGCGCTGTGCGACCACTCGGTCCCAGCTCGCCATGCCGAGCACACCGCGCCGCGCGTGTTCTGCCCCGCCTGCCTCGTGCTCTACGGCGCTCACATCCCCGACGAGCAGCGCTGGCAAACCGACGGCTGACGTCCGTCGCCCACGAACTCCGCAAAGAACCTTCACGATTGGAGAGGCAACCCGATGACCACGGCACTCACACGCGGCCCGCAACCCCACCAACTCAACGACGATCATCAGCGAAGGCGCACGCATCCGCTGGATGCATTGGTGCCCGATCCCGCCGGGCTGCCGGCGGTGTGTGACGAGCTGGAGTTCGCGGCGATCTTGGAGGAGATGGTCGCCGACGAAGCGCCCCGGCTGTTCGCCGTCGTGCAGGAGTATGGGGAACGCGTCGACGGCCGAATCGCCGCGTGGGGCCTGGCTTTTGACGATCACACCGAAGTCGTCTCGGTCGGTCGGACGCAGCGGATGTGTTTGCAAGCACCGGAAAACGCGCTGGGCCTGTTCAGGGTCGGCAGCCAGATCCGGGCTCGGCTGGTGTGGTTCAACGCGGAGGCGGCCACCCCTGCCGGGGACGACGAAGCCGCCTGAACCGGACACACGGGTGTCAGCGGATGGCGTGCGGTGGCTTCCGGGCCTGTTCCGGCAGTTGCTGCACGCCATCCCCGACCCCCAGAACTTCTGTTGCAGAACATGATGCTCGCTCGGCTCGAGTTCGACGCTGCTGCGGAGGTCTTCACGCTTGAGGAGATTCCCTGATGGAGGACATCGCCGAGACGATCTTGCTCCAGCTAAGGCGCTTGAGCCATGACGAACAGATCAGCTCCGCCCCTCGTCTGGTCGAGGCCATCGGAACGATCCGACAGCGGGCGCTCAGTGCGTCCGGTCAAGTAGCGGAAGGAGGTGTCGTCGATGACGACGTTGGCGCAGGTGCGACCACCGGTACACCGATCGGTGAAATCTGAAGACGCCACGATGCCAGAGCGGCCCGTTCACGTCGAATCCTTAACGTTGGCGGCTCTTCCTACGGCCGTGGGCTCGGCTCGAGCCTTTGTCGTGTCCACCTTGGAGCGCTGGCGGACACCGGCTGCCATCGGAGACGCCGTGCTGCTCGCGGAGGAGATGGTCAGCCGCTCGGTCGCGATGACCGGCCCCGACGAATCGATCGTCAACTGGTGGGCATTGCCGACCCTGGAGTTACTGACAATCCGCCTCTTCTGCCTGCACCGGAGCATTGGGCTGGAAGTGTGGGACTCGGCCCCTGCCACGTCAGAAGCACTGCTGAAGACCAGCGAGGTGAGCTGCCGCCTGGTCGAAGCATTGCATGTGACCGCCGCACGCTGGGGTGAGGTCCCAGATGGACGAGGCCGGACGGTTTGGGCGCAACTCCCGGTATTCGAACGCACTGAGCGCGGCTTGCCGAAACGTCCACGCAATCCGACGCCGTACCCGCGGCGTCCCGCGGCCAGCGGCCCAGCCGTCGAAGTCATGGAGCGCATTCTCCGTGGCATCGAAGGTTTCTAGTCACATCGAAGTGGAAGGTATCACTTGTGGCACTGGCAGAACACGACCGGACAGTCGTGCCAGACGAAACGGTCTGGGAGCTGCGACGACAGTTGGTCCGGGTTGATCCCGGGGTAGTGGAGGCCCCGGCGCGAGTGGCACGAGGCGCAGACCTGATGGTTACGGTCGTGCAGGAGCAGAGCGCCGCGTTGGCGGAGCTGCCGCACCGAGCGCGGATCCTGGGCCTGGTCGAGCTCGAGAAAGGGTGGCGTCGTTGGGTTGCGGCCATGACCGGAATGTTGACCGCCGAAGTGGCCGAAGCATTCATTGCCGCTCAGAACGACGAGTGGTCGCTGCGGATGATCGCGCCAGTCGCAGGAATGAGATTCTCCGCGGTCGGGAGCCGTATTCTCCGCCATCGTGACGGCGGTGCCTCCTCAGCAGCCTCATCGCCGATACCGTCGCCGTCCGAAATCGACAGGTGGGTGCGGGAGCTGATTGATGTCACGCGAGAGTCGGTGTCGGCTGAAGGAATTGCTGCTGAGTTTCGTTCGGGCGTGAGCGTCTTGACGCTCGTACAGCGTCACGGCATGTCCGAGCAGCAGATCTGGGACATCTTGCAGGCTCAGGGTGTCGAGCGGCCGAAGTCATGAACGGGGGACTACGCACCGGAGGTGTGGATCGCATTGTGACTTCGACTCAGGCTGAGCGTGACCGCCGGCCGGATGTTCCGCTCTGCGGCTTCGCCGCTCTCGGCACTGAGAACCTGCATGCGCCCAGAGTGTTGGGGGAGCCGGACCTGCTGCCAGACGCTCCTACGGCGAGCGTGCCGACTTCATCGGACGAGGCGACACGTCGGGACACAATGACTGGTGGCGAAGTATTGACTGCTCTGGTGCCGGGATCCGAGGTCGGCATGCTTGATGTGGACGTCTATCAGCGAATCCTCGGCGACGAGCTCCGGATGCTGCGACGTCGGCGTGGCTGGACGCGGAATGACCTGCAGCGGCAGTTGCCAAGCGGCATTTCCGTGCAGACCATCGCCACGTACGAGCTGGGTTCCCGGCAATGCTCAGTGGTGCGTCTGGTCGAGCTGTGTCTTGCGATGGACGAACTTCCGCAGCACCTGATCGCGAGAGTGCATCAGCGTGTCGTCGTCGATGAACCCGGCCACGTCCGGGTGAACCTGCGCTCGCTTGCGGCCCTCGTCGAGCCGCGCCTTGCGCCGTTGCGCCGCTGGGCTGAGGACCGGCTCCGCCGGCCCGGCGCGGGCGAAGACGTTCAGCTGGATCTGGCGGCGCTGTGTCGCATGGCCGAGCTGTGCGACCTCCAACCTGCCGAACTGGTCGCCTTTCTTCGAGATCTCCGCAGCTGAAACCTCGGTCCGATATCCCCGCCGTGGCAGGGCCGAGTGGCTCGCTGTCGTCGTGATCAGGGTGCCGCTGGCTCGAAGCCGTGCTCGAGGTAGAGCGGAGCCGGGTTCTCGGTGCGAGCGTGACGGGCGCACGCGGCGACGCGGCGGGCGAGGCGGGCGACCATCATTCCGGCGAGCTCGTCGGGGTGGGCGAACAGCGATTCCCCGATCTCCTGATCGACGTACCGGATCGAAGCGAGTTGCTCGGTGGACAGAATGCCGCCGTCGTAGAGAAAGGCGATCATCGGTGCGTGGTCGTCGCCTTGTGGTACGGAGTCGATGCCAAGCAGCCGGCCGATGATGACGTCCAGGCCGATTTCCTCGGCGACCTCTCGCCGCGCGGTGACGATGGGGGATTCGCCGTTGCGGATCTCGGTGACTCCGCCGGGGATCTCCCACAGTTCGCGGCCGCGTGGCTTGACCACCAGTACCTGGCCTTCCTCGTCGAAGAACAGCACGCCGGCGGATGGGATGGCCATCGGGTACCGGCGGAAGAAGCCGCTCTGTGTCGCGGTGGGTGTCGTCACCGGGGCAGGCTATCCCGCCCCGTTGATCACTTTCCGCTCGGCGGTCGATTACACAATGTAGTTCGTTGCGGGTTGGTCGAGGGTGCGGCGCAGATAGCGGGCGCCGCAGCGGGTGCAGGTGGTGCCAGGGAGTCGCCACCCGCAGCGGCAAACCCAGCCGACATGCCGGTGCGGGTTACCGGCGACCAGGGCGTGCGACGGAACGTCGCGGTCGACGACCGAGCCAGCAGCGACCAGGGCATGTGCGCCGATCCGGATTCCCGGCAGGAGGACGGCGCCGGCGCCGATGGTGGCGCCGCGGCCGACGGTCACAGGGCTTGGGGTCCAGTCTTCCGCGGCTTGCGGCACGCCGGACACGGTCACGGCCCGTGGAGTGGGGTCTTCGACGATCAGCACGCCGGGGCACAGCAGTACCTCGTCGTGGATGTCGGCGCCGAACACCTGCGCCGCGTTCTGGATCTTCACCTGGCTTCCGACCCGGGTGCCGGAGCCCAGGTAGACGCCTTTGCCGAAGACGCAGCTGGAACCGACCCGCACGCCGTCGGCGAGCTGTGCCTGGTGCCAGACCCGGCTGCCCGGCCCGACCTCGGCGCCGATGCCCAGGTCGGCGGTCGGGTGTACGAATGCCTCGGGCAGCTGCTCCGGTGCGGGCCTCGGGACGGGAAGTTCATCGATGCCGACGAGTTCGACCTGCGCCGGCGTGACCGTCGAGTCCGGGGCGATCAAGGAGGCGAGATCGCCCAGCCGGTGGGCGTCAGCCAACGCGGTGTCCGGGATGGTGATGCCGTAAGCGGCCTCGAATGCTGCCGCGAGCCGGATCCGGTCGAGAGAGTCGAGGCCGAGCTCATCCAGGCTCGACTTCGGGGTCAGCGTCATCGGAAGGGCAGTCGGTGGCCGGAGCGCGGCGACGATGGCGGTCAGCCTGGCAGGCAGGGTCATCGCGTACTCCGGCCAATGATGTCAAGTAGCAAGGGCAGGACTTCCGGGACCGGCGCGCTGGCGGCCAGCCGCCGAACGGAAGGGTCAGCGAGTTGGTGGGCGAGCGCGGTGGACAAGGTCGTGCCGAGCGGCGCGGGGGCGCCAGCGGGCAGTTGACCTCCGGGTTGGCACACCAGCTCCACGAGCGCGGCGCTGTGCTCGCCGACCAGCTGGGCGAGGTCCGGCTCGGGCATCGGCCGGCTGGGCGAGTACGGGTGGCTGTTCAGCGCGCCGGGGTGGTCGATTTCGGTACGTATCAGCGTGGCCACTCGCGGGGCGAGCAGCATTCCGCACCGGTAGGTGGCGGTCGCCAGCAGCACGTTCGGGTGTGCGGTCCGGCCGACCAGCGGCAGGTGGTCGATGGTGAATGGCCGGTACCCGACCCGGATGTCGCGTACCTGGGCGTTCCGTAGTCCGGCGTTCAGCTCGCGGATCCCGTCGTGCAGCAACGTCGCGATCTCGTCCGCGCTCGCTCGCCGGTCCGGGTCAGGGCGGGTGGTCAGCCGGTTCGTGGCGCCGAGGTAGATCTGGCCGTCGCCGCGGGCGACGAGGTGTGCGCCGCAGGCGAATCCGCGATTCGGTGTGCGGACCGGGGCGGTCACGGCCACCGGGGCGGCGTCCAGCACCATGCTGACTCCGCGCCCGGCCAGCACCGGCGGAGCGCCCATCTCGATCCTGCGGGAGCGGCGCAGCAGTGCCGGTATCTGCACCCCGGCGGCGAGCACCAGCTGATCGGTCGTAACGGTGTCACCGGTGGCGACCCGGACCTGCATTGCCGCGCCGGTCTCGGCCAGGGTGACGGCGTCGGTGTCGTACCAGGTGATCCGCGGATGCGCGATCGCAGCGGCGGCGGCTACCGCGGTTAAGGCCGCCGCGTCGACCCCGGCTTCGCCCGGCAGCCACAGCGCTTCGAAAACCGACTCGGACTGCAGCCCCGGCACGGCATCCGGCGGGTGCAGCTGACCAGGCAGGCCGGCGTCGGCGGCCGCAGCTGCGATGGCCGCGAGCTCGGCGCGGTCGGCCGGGACGCTCGCCGTGACCCACACTCCCGGTACCAGCGACACTGCGGGGCCGCCAGTGATCTCGGCCAGCTGATCCAGCCACGCCTCGTAGCCCGCGCGAGCCGCGACACGCTCGGCAACTTCCATCGCAACCCGCTCTGGCGCGTGCGCGGCCTCGACTTCCGAAAACACCGTGAGCATCGCCCCCGCGGCGCGGCTGGCCTGCCCCGCGTGATCCCCGGTGCGCGGCCCCACCAACGCCACCGAAGTCCCGGCGCGCGCCAGCTCCACTGCGCACGCCAAGCCCACGATGCCCGCGCCGACGACCGCTACATCCGCCGTTCGTGTCGCATCCACCTGCTCGCCCTCCAACGCCCTCGGCGGCGAGCGCGACGCCCGCCGTTCCGAGGTCGAGGAAACTGCTCAATCTCGCGGTTGCGGCAGGGCTTTGTGCCGGAGTGGCACAGCTGTGCCAACTTGGCACAGCTGACGCCGCCAGGTCATCGGCCGACTACCCTGAGTGTGTTGCCGCTGGGAATCGAGGCGCCCCGATGCCGAACCGCTCGACCCACACCGACGACGCCGCCCTCGCCGCGGCGATCGCCACAGGTGACCACGCCGCTATCCTGCGCCTGGCCCGCCTTCGTGCCAGGCTCAGCCAGACGGAGCTGGCCGGAATGTTCGGCTGTCACCCCAGCCTGATCTGCCGCTTCGAGGGCAGGCAGCGCGCGCTGCGCGATCCGGCAACACTTCGTCGGCTCGCGAGGCTGCTCGACCTGCCCGCCAACGCGTTCGGCCTACACGACGGCGCCGCCTCCCAGCACATTCCGCCCCGGTCTCCTAGGGTGAGCACCAGCCAAGCCGAGGAGGACGACATGCGGCGCCGCACATTCCTGATGGCCAGCGGGCTACTCGGGTCGGGCCTCGCCGCCGGGACCGCGAGCGCCGCTGAACCGGACCCGGCGGCGCTGCTGGCCGAGCAGCTCGAGCCCGTCCTGCTCGGCCCGGCCGTGCCAGCCGCCCCATCGACCGTGGTGGTGCTCCGCCGCGAGCTGTTCACCGCGCGGGCTGCGTTCGACCGGGCCGACTACCTCACCGTCGCCCGCAACCTGCCGCATCTCGCCCGCACCGCCGAAGCGACCCAAGCGGCCACCGACACCGGCCATGACGTCGTCGGGCAGGTGTACGCGCTGATCACCCGCGCGCTGATCAAGCTGCCGGCCGGCGGGCTCGAATGGATCAGCGCCGACCGCGCCTCCCGAGCCGCCGCCCGTACCAGCGACCCGCTGCTGCTGGCCGAAGCCGAACGCCTCAAGGCATCCGTCTGCCGCCGCGGCGGCCAGCACGACCGCGCCCAGGACCTCGTTCTGGCCGCCGCCGAGCACCTCGACACCAGTGGTCGCGCCGCCCCGCAGCACCTGGCGCTGCATGGCGTGCTTATGTGCACCGCCGGCTACGGAGCAGCCCGCGCCGGCAACCGCGACCTGGCCCTGGACCTGCTCGGTGACGCCATCCGCACCGCAGCCCGCCTCGACGAGCACCGCGCGCTGCGCGGCCCTCTCGCCGCCAACATCACCAGTCACAAGGTGTCCGCCCTGCACGTCCTCGGCGACCCCGCCGCCGCGCTGCAACACGCCCGCAGCGCCGGGCCGCTGACCGGCACCAGTACCGAACGCCAAGGCCGCTACCTCGTCGACCTCGCCCTCGCCCACCATGCGCTTGGCCGGCCCGGACCTGCGTACAACGCCTTGCGCGAAGCAGAACTCCGTGCACCCGGCGAAGTCCACACCCGCGCCACCGCCCGCAACCTCATCCACGACTTGCGCGCCCACCGCGGGGCGAATCTTCCCGGCATCGACCAGCTCGCCGCCCGCGCACACGTGGCTTAGCGGGCTCGTCGAGGCGTGCCCTGCTCCCTCGCCGGCACGTCTCGGAGGTCGCCCAACGCGAACCCCGACCCGGCTGGGCTGCGCGAGCGCGTGACCCGGTGCTGAGCCGGATCGAGAAGCTGCTGGTTCGGGATCGGCCTGCAGAACGAAAACCACGAAGTGTGGGTCGCCACCTGGCGCGAGCTGATCTGCCAGGCCGAGTGAGGACTCGACTTCTACAAGGATCAGTTACAGTACGACATCAGCCAAGCGGCTGCTGTCGAGCGAGTGCGGAGCCTGCATTCCGAATCCCCTGCCGCCCGAATTGGTTGAGGACCAGGAGATCGCGGGAATACTCTGCTCTCGAAGTCAGAGAGAATTATCCTCCGTCCGCATGCGTCCGGCAGCGTTACTCGTCAATCTTCTCGAACAGTGACTGCATCCGAACCGGCGCTTGTTCGCCTGAGCGCGACGTCGCGGAGAGGACGAAGGGGCGGCAGTGTCGGCTTCTGGCGCGTCAGCAAAGTTCTGCTCGCCAACGTTCCGTCCGTCGTCGTTTCAGGGGCGGACGGACTTGGGTGCTCAGAAGGAATGCCGCCTCATGCAAGCTATACTTCATCGGCTGACACGGTCAGGTGTCGCTGAGGACCTGAAGGAATGCGATGACGGTGAAACGTTGGGATAACATCGAGATTTTGCAAGCGATTGATCGTCATCAGGAGCGCGCGTGCGGCGCGGCCGTGTACGCGGTCAGCGGCCTCCAACTTATGGAGGAACTTGCGGGAGCGCTGGTTGCTGACGAATGGCTGTGGAGGGGCTTCATTCAGGAAGTTCAAATCGCACGTGACGCTGGTCTCCTGACTTTCGACCTCGTGGCACCTGGTGGTGCCGGAGCTCCATCGGCGGTCGCGGAGCCGCATTACTACCTCCAGTTGATTCGCAATTTCGCTCTGACCGTGGCCGGGCAAGATAGGGCTCGTGGGCGCCAGGTCGTCCATGATCTGTCAGATCCGGCTGAAGATGACGGTCGGCCTATCAGCAAGCTGATCCTTGGACGTATAGCTGCGGCCATCAGGGCGGAGTACAGTCCTGAACAAATCGCGATTTTCCTCCGTGAATCAAATCTAATACCGGATCGAATCTCGCTCCCTGATAACGTCAACCACGGCGATCCCATGGAGGTTTTCGCGTGCCTGGAACAACAACTTGGGTCTGAGGGGCGACGTGTCCTGCGCGGTTTCCTGGGGAGGTGGGTTGAAGGTGGCCTGCTCTCTGGTCCGACGAGGGAATTGAGGGTGGCACTTGTTGAGCAACTCGGTCGACAAGGCTGGTTTGTTCGAGACGGACGCCTTGTTGTCGATAAGCCAACAAGTGGGCTCATGGCAAGCTCGCCCATGTTGCGAGATGCACGAATTGCTGCCTTGCATCCCGAGATTGGGTCGGTCGCAGAGCAGTATGTCCTCGATGGTTATCATGCGGGTGCAGTCTTTGAGGCGATGAAGGCAGTCAGTAATCGTGTCAAGAAGATGGCATCCATCGACGAGGATGGCCAACGGCTAATGGGGCAGGTCTTCGCGGACAAGGGACCGCGCATCGCGTTAGCTGATCTGACAACTGAGACTGGGCGAAACATCCAGAGTGGTTATCGATTCATGTTTATGGGTGGTATGCAAGCGCTACGGAACCCGGGGGCCCATGAGCAGCACTTAGAAATGGATGAGAATGAGGCATTTGACCAACTTGCTTTCGCAAGCCTACTAATGCGCAGATTGGATTCCTCCTCCGTTTTGTGATGCCGACGTGCGAGCATCATCGCTGGCTCCACTCGAGGTGCTGTCTGGCCTTTGAATGCTCGGCTTTTCGACGTTGTCGTGTGTAGATGTCGATCGGCGATTAGGTTGCCGGGTTGCCTGAGGGGCAGTTTGTTGTTAGGTCGTGCGCGCTGTGCGGACATGCTCAATTGTCTGCCGATATATCGGCCAGCCATTTTCGAGCCCTTCAGACCAGTTCCACTCGTATCGATTGGCGCGGAACTCTATCGGCGTGGGAGCCCGGCCAAGCGCTTCTGAAACCTGTACATAGTAGACGCTGGCCGCAGCAAGTCTCGCCAACTGGTGAAAGCGGTCAGCTGCGTCAGGATCTGTGATTCGAAGCTGTTCGTCATGAGGCCTCCCGCCCAGCTGCTTGTAGACCGCATTGACGAACTCGTGTGCTCCGACCGGAAGGAGATCGATGCGGCGGGTCGTCTCCGGGGCTTTCTCTCCGAGTGCGGTGTAGAGCTTGGCAAGATCACCGTTGAACCATCGATTTGCCGCTGTGGCGGCGAATCGCGCGAACTGACGAAAGGTTGGGGGCTTTCCTTTGGCTGCGATAAAGCGATGCAGTTCGCGTGCGACACCGCTTAGTTCATGGTTCCATCGGTGGTCCAAGTATTCCTGGAAATATCGACGAGTCCAGCCCACGCGATGGTGCGAGATTATGTCACGCAGGATGTCGAATCCTTCGCGACGCTGACCTCCGCCGCTGACTCTCACCCCCATGCGCCCACCTGCAGTTTCGATCTCATGGATGTGTGTCTCGAGGTCTTGTGGCGGCCCGAGTCGCAGCTCGGCGCGCTGCAGCTCGTCGAAGAGTGTGGGATGGATCGGCGTGTTGGCTTCAGTCAGCGCTGCTAACTGCGGAGCGTGGTATTCGCGTAAACTCGACAGGTTAGTGCGCGAATAGGGGCCTTCGCATACATACCAGGCTGTAAGAGCAATGCCGTGCCACACGGTGACAGCCGGCCCAAGACTCTCGGCCATAAGCTTGTGCGGGTAGGGCTCGCTGACTACTGTCTGCGGCCAGCGGGGTAGGATGACGCCGTCCCAGAGTCGATTAACTTCAGTCACTAAGTTCGGAGGCAGGAGTTGATTGTAAAGCTGTTGCCTGGGGAGATGTTGTCCTTCGCCAATGAAATACGGCCCGTCTTCGACCAGTCCCCACAGTGGTCCCATGCTGATTGTCTGTCGTGCGTGTATTGCATCGAATTCGGCCCACCAGTGGGACAGGGCGGCGACACGTTGCTCGACTGGAGATACCGGGGTGGCTTCTCCCATGAACGCGGCCAGCATCGCGTTTACGTCATCTGCGGGAATTCCACGCTCAGCCGCGACTGATGCGGCCTTGGATCCTTTGACGTACAGCTTAGGTGAGGGGAGTGCAGCAATGACTTCTTCGTTTGGATTGGGCTTCAATTGGAGGTAGTCGAGGAAAACAAGCCAATCGCCGCCAAAGTACGCTGCGAGTACTGGCTGCAAAGATTTGACGAGCACTTGCCGGGCCAAGGGTGTGCCGCGGCGGGCCTTCTTCATTGTCGCTTCTATCAACAGTCGCATGCGGTCGGCCCGAAAACGGCTCGCGAGCTGCAGCGGGTCGTGGCGACTGATCGCGTCGAGAAGCGACAAACGCGCGTGTACTTGACCAGATCGGTCGAGGTTGCTCCAGTTGCATTGGTAGGCGAATGTCGAGATGGCCGGTCCGATGTCGATTCCGAGGCGCCTGTATGAATTGAATATTTCGGCCCATCGCTCTTTCTGTTCGTCGCCCGTCTTTGTGGAGCCGTGTGCACGTTCATTGATCGGCGCCAGCAATGCGTCGAAGAGTGGGATCAACAACGACCAGGTGACCAGCGCGTCCGAACTCTCGGAGAGGCGCGTGCGAGCGACGTCTTCATGGGCGAGCGTCATCGCATGCCATGGGTGTTGGCGGATGTGCGCGGCGAGGTTAACGCTCGTGGCTTTCAGCGACAGGGTGTCCGGTAGGAACCACGCGCCGCGTGCTCGCTGGTCAGCCAGCGCGAAGGTTCGGTCAACAAAGCCGCGGTCGCTGACTGCGGTTGCCAGCGCGATGCGGTCACTGTTCTTGGTCCCCCGAGTTCCCTGGGAGATGCTGATCAGCGTGCGGCCAGATAGCGCTGTTTCGATGAAGCTCGCAGCAAGACGGTCAAGTTCAGCGAACTGACCCCCCGCGTGGCTGTTCTCACCCTCAAGAAGGAGGAACTGCTCGGGAGTTGAGCCGACTAAGGCGGCGGGGAACTCGGCGTCAGCCATGGGTGCTCCGGACAACTGCGACGAAGTCATCGAACGAACGAGGGTTGGGCGTAGTTGCCGCATAGGCTGCATACTTTTGCGCCAGTGCGTTGAGTTCTCGTTCCTCGCGGCGTGCCTCGACCCGATCGATGCCATGCAGTAGCTGCTGGTGACTGTCGCCGTACTCGGCCAGGACTACCGCATCGGGGACGTGTACGCCACCCCGTCCGCCGTCGGTTCTGTCCGGTACAGGCGGATCACCGAAGGCGTCGTCATCGGCGGGATGAGGATCCATGTCGTTCTCGACACGAAGGGTCTCCAGGTGGTCGTCGAGCCCAAGCTCCCCGTGATAGATCAGGTCGAGATGTTGCTGTTGACTTGCCGTGAGCTGTGGATGATGGATGATTCGGATGCCGCGGCCTACGAACTGGTAGAACTCACCGAAGCTGCCGTAGGGACGCATCGGAACGACGATGCTGATCGCGGGCAGGTCGTAACCTTGGCCGAGCATCTTGAGTTGGACGATAGCTTGGAGGCTGCCTGATTCGTGTTCGAATCGCGTTCGCGTGGCTGCGATTGCCGCATCGCCCATCGAGTGGTGCAAGGAGGCGCAGGCAATACCGTGGCTGTTGGCGATTCGTGAGATCTGTTCTGCGTGGCGCTGTCCAAGAGCTGAGAACAGCACTCGGGGTCGTACTGGCGAAAGTCTGTGTGTCTGGAGAGCAAGGCATTGTCGGACTATCTGCATGACATGGTTGATGGGTTCCTCGGACGTGGCCGTGATGCGAGCGAGCCTGCTCTCGTCTTCCATGACGCTGAGCAGTGCTTCTTTGCCGACGATGTCCTCGCGTTTGCCGTTCGGCCACAAGATCTCGTAGCGAGTTTGTTCCACCTGCGGTGTAAACCTGTGTGCGCGCAGGTGTTTGGCGTGCCCATCTGCGACGGAATCAATAAGCCTGTATCGATAGACCACGTCGGCGGAGATCTTTTTTCCGTCGGCTCTGCTGAAGCAGGCGGACATCAGAAGCCGTCGAGCTTTCGGGAAATGTGTGAGTAGTCGTTGGTATGTGTGTGCTGCCGCCATGTGAGCCTCGTCGATGACGATGAGGTCGATATCGTCGGGACGAAGTTTCTCCAACAGGTCTTCGCGGTCGCTGGCAGCGTTGATCGAGTGGAAGTTGGTGACGATCACTTCTGCATCGAGCAGCGCCTCTCTGGTCACTGATCGGATCGAGCCCTCGCTACTGTCGAGGATCTTTGTCTTCGGGGCGCGGCAACCTGGAATGAGTGCGCCTCCGCGGAGGGTGTACAGGACGTTGCCGGCTGTTCCGGGATCCAGCGCCGTGGCAAACGTGCCCCGAATGACTCGACCTGGTGTGATGACCAGTGATCGTGTACGGGCGAAAGCCAGGGCGGAAGCCACTCCCAACGCGGTCTTGCCGGCACCGACCGACATTACGCACGCGGCGTTGAGGCCGCCGCGGCGATAGTAGTTTGCTAGAGCCACCATTGCTTCGCGCTGACAGTCGCGCAGTGGGCGCATGTCAAACCGCTTCCGGACGGATTCAAAGTAGCTGACCTGAGCGCTGGGCCTGCGTGATGCCGGGGTGGCCAGCCACAGTGCGTTGCCGTCCATATCGTCTGGCACCGGAACGATCGGATCCTTGACAACATACGCGGCGAGCGCAGAGTCGCTACGGAGAACCGCCTGTAGCTGGGATACGCACCGAGCTGTGTGACTGCGAATCGCGTCGTAGGAGAAACGAAGGACAGTGTAGCCCAGCCCGGTCAAGTCATTCTGTCGAATCCGGTCATATACGAACGCCTTCTTGTCGCTGTGGAACTCGTAGCCGTCGAGTTCCACGGCGACGCGTCTCGTGGCTCCCTGTAAGAGGAAGTCCAAACGATACTGATGATCTTCGACATTCACTTTATGCTGCGGAACAATGTGTCGAGCGATGTCCCGCGTTGCAGCTGAGGCCAACACCCATCGAACAAAGGCGTCCTCAAGAAAGGATTGACCAGCGACCAGATCGACGAGCCTCGAGTTATTCACAGGCGTTCCCGGTCGAGTGAGTCGATCTTGCTTGCGAGACCGTCGCTGCAGTACTGCTCCCCGAATCGTTCGACCCGTCGACACAAGGCCATAGCCTCGCGAAAAGCACCCTCTCGCTCGAGCAGTACCAGCAACCTCTCCATCGTGACGATGCGCAGGAACCCTCGTGAAGGGTTCGCGGCATCGATCATCGCGGCCTCCGGGACCGCCTCGATCAATGCAAGATCAACGTAACTGAAGACCTCGACGAATTGAAGTCCGTCGGGCTGATCCCGACGCCACGACCACAGTGTCTGCACGGCTCCTTGAAGCAAGAAGTGGTAGTCGGAAGGTGTTCCCGGGATCTCAAGACCCTCCCAGACCCACTGCGCCAGCCCCTCCACGTCGTCGGGTGCCGCATCAGTGAATGCGCGTTGATGTGCGGGAGATGCCGAGGTGGTGCCGTCGGGGTGAGGCCACATCAAGGTGCCGGCGTATCCCGAGGTCGGACGGACGTTCGCCTCGGGGAGACGGGCACGGTCAACGCCCGGACTTCCCTGGAACTGAATCCGAGGCACATCGGCCAAACGCGCGTACCACCCAGCCATCTGCACTACCCCTCGTCGCTCTAGGCGGGGCTCAACGTTACATGAGACGCCCGATCTCGAAGCTTGCGAGCGGCTGGGCTGCTATGACGATCGCCCGAGCTGTCGGCCCGGATGTGGGGGATTGCGGTGGGTGCTCTCGCCGCCCGCTTCGCCTATCCCGAGCCCGCGGTGTCCTCTGCGATCGAGGAGCTCGAGGCCGATTTGCGAACTGTCAAACCGCAACACGCAACCTCAGGCTGTCGCTCAGGGTGTCTGATGAGGGATGATCGGTGAGGGGGTTGCGATGGACGCTCTGCACCCGTTCTGGACGTCGCCCGAGGTCTTACGCGCCGCCGCCGAAGGCCGCTACGGCATGCTGGCCCGAGCCGTACGGGAGGCTCGGCACTGGACGTTGGCGCAGGTCGCCGTCCCATGCCACCTGTCGGTGAGCACCCTCTCCCGGATGGAAACCGGTCAGCGCACGCTCAGCGACGTCCACTACCTGCGCACCCTGTCCGAGGTCCTCGCGATCCCGCCGCACCTGTTCGGACTGGCCCCGGTCGTGACCGGCGCGGCAGAAGAGCACGACCGTGCCCGGACCGTTACTGTCCGCGCAACGAGCTCGGGCAGCGGACAGGGCGGTGACGAGGCAATGCGGCGACGACAGGTTCTCGCAGGACTGGCCGGCTTCACGATCGCCGGCGTTCTGCCCGGCACGGCCCGCGCAGCATCCAGCGAGGAATCGCTGGAAGCACTGCTGCTCACGAAGTCACAGCTGCCCGCGACGCCCGTGCCTCTGATGACCCTCCACCACGCGCTGGGCCAGGCGCAGCACGCCTTCGAGCGGTGCGAGTACAGCGAACTCACCAGCGCGCTGCCCCGGCTGATCGCCGCCGCTCACGCCAGCCGCGACTCCGCCGCCGGCCAGCTGCGGGAGCGGATGTCCGCGGCCTTGGCCCGCGCCTACCTGCTCGGCTCGGAACTGGCCACCAAACGGCACCGCGACACCGTCGCGCGTGTCGCCGCCGACCGGTCCCACGCGGCCGCCGAAGCCAGCGGGGACCCGCTCACGATCGCGGCCAGCTCACGCGCGATCGCCATCTCGATGCGCCGCCACGCCCTCGACGCGCCGGAGCGGATCGACCGCGAGGCCGGGCTGAACGGCGCGATCACCATGCTTACCAAGACCGCGCTCGACCTCGAAGCCGACCACGGCGACCCGCGGGCGCCGCTGCTGGCGACCTACGGATCGCTGCTGTGTACGGCCAGCTACGCCGCTGCCCAGAACGGCAACACCGCCCAGGCCATCGGGCTCATCGAGGAAGCCGAGCACGCCGCCCGCCGGCTGCCCGGAACCGCCACCGCCGGGGGCGGCAGCGCCCAGTTCAGCGAGACGACCGTCGCGGTCTACCGCATCGGCATTCACACCGCTCTCGGCGACACCGCGACGGCCCTCAGCTACTTCGACTCCGTGGAGCCCGGCCAACTGCCCACCGCCGAACGCCGGGCACGCGCCTACGTCGACGGCGCACGAGCGTGGAACGCCCACGGCAACCTCGACCAGGCCACCAGCGCGCTGAACCGGGCCTTCACCTGCGCGCCGCAGGAACTTCAGCGGCCGTCAGTCCGGGACCTGATCACCGTCATGCTCGATACCCCCGGCCGGACCCCGGCAACGCTTCCCGCGCTGGCGACCCACGCCGGAGTCTGACCGCGCCGCAGGTGTTCTCCAGATTTCGTTGTCTCATGAGACAACGGCTTTGTGGCGCTGCGGCTGCTCACGGCGCGGGCCTCACGATCGTCAGAGGCCCCAGACGCTCGGATCGTGAGACATTGAGCCGGTGACCGGCGCCGTAAAAGACCACCCATTTGGCCATGTTTCGGAGCGCTACGACTTGATCAGGGAGTAGCGTCGGTCAACTACCCGACCGAGCGCGCCAGCGTTCAGATCCCCGCCGAGCTCAGCAACGAGGTGCTGGTCGAGCGCATCCGTAAGGCAGGGTACGGCGCCCGCGTCCGCGGCGAGAACGACGAAGACCTCACCCTGGCCCGGTGCGCGGCCTGCGTCGCAGGCTGACCGTCGCCGCCGTCCTTGGCCGTGCCGCTAGGCAACCTGTCGATCACTTTGGCGCTGGTCCCGTCGCTACGGTTCCCGGGCTGGCAGCTGCTGTGCTTCGCGCGCTGGCGGTCCCGGTGGTGTTCTGGGCAGCGCTGTTGTTCCACCGTGCGGCACTGCGGAACCTGCGGCACCGATCGTCAAGCATGGACACCCTGGTCTCGCTCGGAGTGCTGGCGTCCTTCGCCTGGTCGGCTTGGGCGACGCTGTTCGGCGGCCACGAATCGGGTTACTGGGTCGCGTCCGCGCCGACCGCGGTCGGCGCGGACGCGATCGACCTCGACGTCGCCGCCGCCGTGGTGGCGGCAGCTCGGGCGGAACTGCCCGAGCTGCCGGCGATCGAGGTGTCCACGGGCGTTGATCGTCCTCTCGGACGAGGTCACCGAGCACATCGACGCCGCGCACGACGTGACGACGACGCCGTCGGGGACCAGCAGCAGGGACCGCCTGCGCGGCGATGGCCGCGCCGAACAGCTCGCGCCGGCCGCGCCAGTCGCCGGGTACCGGTGGCGGGATGGCCTTCATCGCCTCGTAGACCGGGGCCAGGGCGGCCGCGATCTCGACGTCCAGGGCAACGGTCACTCGCCTCTCGTCGTGCGGGGGCGCGCCGGGCGGATGTCCCGGCTGGTCGGCACGGACGAGCGAGCCGGCTGAGTCTCACGCCCCGGCGGCGGTGATGACCGCGTCGGTGGCGAAACCGAGGAACAGACCGAAGAACAGGCCCCAGGTGGTGATGGTCTTGAGGTTGGCCTTGCGGGCCACCGAGGCAGTTCGATCACGACGTACAGGATCGAGCCGGCGGCCAGGCCGAGGAAGGCGATCGAGACGGTGTCGTCGACGAAGGCCTGCCCGACGAGGGTGCCCAGCAAGGTGGGGCCGCCGCCGATGAGGCCGAGCAGCGCGAGGTAGCCCTAGGACGGGCGGCTGCCAGTGAGTGGGGCGACGATGCCGAAGCCCTCGGTGGCGTTGTGCAGAAAGGGCGCTGAAGCCTGATCCGTTACGGCGTGCCGAGGGCGGAGGTGTAGTGGTGCACCGGTCGTCCTGCGCGGCCGTATTCGAGGTGGAGCTGAATCGCTCCTCGCCGGTGTAGTTCGGTGAGGTACCGCTGTGCCGTCGGCCGGCTCACGCCCAGCTGTGCGGCGAGGGCGCTCGCCCCGATCGGGCGCGGTGAGGAGCGGATGGTGTCGAGGATCTTCCGCATGGTCGGGGGCAGTGGTGGCGTCGTCGCCGGTTTGGTGGCGGGGCCCCGGAGCAGGTTATACAGCGCGTCGACGGTGGCCTGGTCGGCGTCGCCGCTGCCGCTGGTCTGCTGGCGCCAGCGCCGGTAGGCGTCGAGCTGGTCGCGCAGCTGGGGGAACCCGAACGGCTTGACCAGGTAATAGACCGCGCCGAGGTGCATCGCGGTGCGCACGGTGTCCAGGTCGCGGGCCGCGGTGATGACGATGCAGTCCGGGCCGGTGCCGTCGGCGGAATTGAGCCCGCGCAGGATCGCCAGGCCGTCCTCGTCGGGCAGGTAGATGTCGAGCAGCAGCAGCTCCGGCCGCAGCTGGGCGACCGCCTGGCGGGCTTCGGCCGCGGTGTGTGCCTGCCCGACGCAGGTGAAGCCGGGGACCCGGTCGATGCCGGCCGCGTGGATCTTCGCCACGCGGTAGTCGTCGTCCACGACGAGTGTCCTGATCATCGGGTCACCCCCGGGGTGGCGGGCTCGAGCGCGCGTGGCGCGCCGGGTTCGGGTTTGGGCAGGTGGACCTCGAAGCGTCCGCCCGGGCCGGGGGTGACGTCAATGACGCCGCCCGCCCGGCGCACCAGCCGGTGCACCAGCGCGAGCCCGAGTCCGCGGGGCATCCCGCCGCGCGCGGTCTTCGTGGAGTACCCGTCGACGAAGATTTCGCGTAGTGCGTCGTGGGGGATGCCGGGCCCGGTGTCGGTCACGACGATGTGGATGTCCTCGCCCGCGTCGGACACGTGGACGGTCACTGCGCGTGGCTCTGGGCCGCCGGCGGTGGCCTCGACGGCGTTGTCGATCAGGTTGCCCAGCACGGTGAGCAGCGTCTGTGCCTCGGTGGCCGGGTGGTCGAGGTGCGAGTCGGGGGTCACAGTGAGCCGGACGTCGCGCTCGGCGGCGATCGTGACCTTCGCCAGCATCAGTGCGGCGAGCTCGGCCGGCGCGATCCGCGCGCGAAGGTCGTTGGCCTGCGCCAGGGACGCGGCGGAGATCTCCGCGAGGAACCGGTTCGCCTCCTCGAGCTCGCCGAGGCCGAGCAGGCCGGACAGGATGTGCAGCCGGTTGTTGAACTCGTGTTCCTGGGCCCGCAGTGCCGTGGTCAGCCCGGTCAGCGCGTGCAGCTCGCGGACGAGGCCTTCGAGCTCAGTGTGGTCGCGCAAGGTGATCACATGTCCGGCGTGGCGCCCGGCCAGCACGACCGGCATCCGGTTCACCAACAGCAGGTACTCGTCGGTGAGTACGACGTCATCGGCGCCGGAGGTCCGGCCGGCCAGCACGTCGCGGGCGCGGCCGGGTGGGAGCAGATCGGCGACCGGCTGGCCCTGGGCGGCGGCGGAGATCCCCAGCAGCCGGCGTGCCTCGTCGTTGATCACGCTCACCCCGCCGCCGGCGTCGACGCCGATCACGCCTTCCCGGATGCCGTGCAGCATCGCCTCCCGCTCCTGCAGCAGCGTCGCGATCTCCGCGAGCTCCAGGCCAAAGGTCGCGCGTTTGAGGCTGCGGGCCAGCAGCCAGGACGCGATGACGCCGATGGCCAGGGCGACGGCCGAGTAGAGGACGACGTCGGAAGTCTGCTGCACGAGCTGGCTGGTGACCTGCTCCTCGCAGATCCCGACGGAGACCTGGCCGACGATGGTGCCGTCAGCTCCGCGCAGGGGCGCTTTCCCGTTGGCGGATCGGCACAGGCTGCCGTTGTCGATGCCGACGTGGCCCTGGCCGTCCAGCGCCGCGACCGGCTCTTCAAGGCGCTGTCCGATGAGGGACAGGTTCGGGTGCGAGAAGCGGATCCCCGAGCGGTCGGTCACGACGACGTAAGCCGCGGCGGTGCTGTGGCGGACCTGTTCGGCGATCGCCTGGATCGCATGCCCGGGGTCGCCCTCCGCCAGTGCGTCACGAACCGGCTGCATCTGCGCGACGGTCGCGGCGATGCCCAACGCGCGCTGTTCGTACTGCCGGTCCAGGGTGTCGCCCGTCATCTTGACGTAGAGCAGTGCTCCCGCGGACACGGTCACGACGAGGATGCCCAGCACGGCGAGCAGGATCTGTGACGCCAGGGGCCGTGTGCGCCGCATGGCCGCTCCGCTCTGCCGCTGGTCGTAGGGGCGCTTCGCATGACACCACGCGATCCCCGCGGTGCCAAGCTTGCGCAGCCGAAAGCTCCCGATCGTCCGGATCGGTGTGAACTAAACGAGCTAAAACCCGGTAAACGCACACCACCGCCGGTAATGCGCACAACGTTTTGCCGTGCCTGCCGCCGTTTTAGCGTCCTGCTCCGACGACGGCCGGAACGGAAGGAACTCATCGTGCATGCAGCGAAGCCGGGGGACACGGCGATCGAACTGTCGGGGGTGACCAAGCAGTTCACCACCGACCGCGGGACGCCCTATACGGCGTTGCGAGACCTCGACCTCCGGGTCGCGCCCGGCGAGTTCTGCGCCATCGTCGGCCCGACCGGGTGCGGCAAGTCCACCACGCTGACCCTGGTGTCCGGTTTGGAGCGACCGTCGGCCGGCTCGGTCACGGTGCACGGCCGGCGGGTCGCCGGCATCACCCCCGGCGTCGGCTTCATGTTCCAGACCGACGCGATCCTGCCGTGGAAGACCGTGCTGGACAACGTGTCCGCCGGCCCCCGGTTCCGTGGTGTGGCCAAGCGGGTCGCGCTGGCCGACGCCCGCGACTGGATCCGCCGCGTCGGGCTGGCCGGGTTCGAGGACCGCTACCCGCACCAGCTCTCCGGCGGGATGCGCAAGCGGGTCGCGCTCGCGCAGAACCTCATCAACGAACCGGAGATCCTGCTGATGGACGAGCCATTCTCCGCCCTCGACGTGCAGACACGGGCGAAGATGTCCGACGAGCTGCTGTCCCTGTGGGACCTGACCCGGCCGGCCGTGGTGTTCGTGACCCACGACCTCGAGGAGGCCATCGCGCTCGCGGACACCGTGGTGGTGCTCACCGCGGGCCCCGCGGCCACGGTCAAGGCCCGCTTCCCCATCGACCTGCCCCGGCCGCGCGTGGTTCAGGAGATCCGGTTCGAACGGCGCTTCGCCGATCTCTACCACCAGATCTGGGAGGCACTGCGCGCCGAAGTGGACGCCGCCTACTCCCAGAGCACCAGCCTCGGCGAGAAGGAGGCATCGTGATGAGCGCACCCACCGAACTACCGGTCAGCGGCGCTCCGCCGGTGGCCGACGTGGAAGGGGCACATCGAGCGCGCCGCCGCCGGCGGCAGGCCCTGGTGCACCTGACCCAGGCCGCCGTGCTGGTCGTCGTGCTCGGCGGCTGGCAGCTGCTCGTCCAGGGCGACCAGCGCGGCATCATCCTTTACGGCGTCCCGTCGGGCATCGTGGACCGGCTGAAGACCTGGATCACCGAAGGCACCGCGATCGGCTCGCTCGGTGATCAGATCCTGACGACCCTGCAGGAAGCGTTGATCGGTTTCGCGATCGGGACGGCACTGGGCATCGTGTGCGGCATCGCGCTGGGTCGGATCCGGTTCCTCGCCGACGTTTTCGGCCCGTTCATCAAAGTGCTCAACGCGATCCCGCGGATCGTGCTGGGGTCGGTGTTCGTGCTCGCCTTCGGGCTCGGGCTGGAGTCGAAGATCCTGCTGGTCATCGTGCTGGTGTTCTTCGGCGTGTTCTTCAACGCCTTCCAGGGCACCCGCGAGGTGGACCGCAACTTCGTCGCCAACGCCAGCATCCTCGGTGCGTCCCGCTGGCAGGTCACCCGGCAGGTCGTGCTGCCCTCGGCGTTCACCTGGATCATCGCGAGCCTGCACGTCAGCTTCGGCTTCGCGCTGATCGGCGCGATCGTCGGTGAGTTCCTCGGCGGCTACGCCGGGCTCGGCGTGCTGATCAAGAACGCCCAGGGCACCTTCGACGCCAACGGCGTGTGGGCGGCCATGGTGATCATGGGCATCGTCGCCCTGCTCGCGGAATGGCTCATCACCCGGCTCGAACATCGCCTCCTGCGGTGGCGCCCCGCGCAACTCGCCGGCCCCGAACTCTGACAACGATCAAAGGAGATCCTCCGTGTCCAAGAAGACGTGGGCCGCGCTGGCGGCCATCGCCGCGATCAGCCTGTCCGGGTGCGCGTCCACCGCCACGCAGAACGCCGGAACCAGCAGCTCCGGCGGCAGCGGTACCAAGGTGAGCATCATGGTCGGCGGCCTGAACAAGCAGATCTACCTGCCCTTCATGCTCGCCCAACGGCTCGGCTACTACCAGCAGCAGGGGCTCAACGTCACGCTGCAGGACGAAGGTGCCGGCGTCGACGCCACCACGAACATGGTGGCCGGCAAGGTCGACGGCGTCGGCGGCTTCTACGACCACACCATCGCCATGCAGGGCCTCGGGCAGCAGATGGAGTCCGTGGTGTCGATGCTGACCACCCCCGGCGAGGTCGAGCTCTGCCGCAACGAGGTGAAGGACAAGATCAAGTCCCCGGCCGACTGGGCCGGGAAGAACCTCGGCGTCACCGACATCGGGTCCTCCACCGACTTCCTCACCCAGTACCTGGCGCAGAAGAACGGCGTCGACCCGGCGGGCATCCACCGCATCGGGGTGCAGTCCGGCTCGACCCTGATCGGCGCGATGCAGCACGGTAACGTCGACTGCGCGATGACGACCGAGCCGACGGTGTCCACCCTGATGGCGACCGGCACGGCCTACATCCTGCTCGACATGCGCACCGCGGACGGGACGGCCAAGCAACTCGGCGGCGAGTACCCGGCGACGTCGCTGTACATGACCACGGACTACGTGTCGAAGCACCCCGAAACCGTCCAGAAGCTGGTCAACGCCTACGTCGAGACCCTGAAGTGGATCCAGACCCACACCGGCGCCGACGTGGCCGCCACGATGCCGGCGGACTACTACGCCGGCTCGGGCAAGGACGCCTACATCAAGGCCTTCGACAACGAGAAGGGCATCTACAACCCGACCGGCATCATGCCGCCGACCGGGCCGCCCACCAACCTCAAGGTGCTGCAGGCGTTCAACCCCGACGTCAAGGGCAAGGCCATCGATCTCACCAAGACCTACACCAACCAGTTCGTCCAAGCGAGCAAGTAGGCCCCGGCGCACCGGTCGGCGTCCGATGTGGACGCCAACCGGACGCGCGTCGAAAGGTTAACCCACGGTTTCCCCTGGCAAACTCTCCGTGCGAAAAATCCGGCATACTCGGCAAATGGCGGATTGCGGAAACGGTCGAGGTCGCCGATGCGCCGATTCGGTCGTGTGTCAAGATTTCCGCCATGACAACTGGTCAGATCCGGCTCGGCGATTCCCGGACGGCTCCGCGCCGTATGGCCGTCAAGGTTCCCGAAGTGACGATGTACTTTTGGGTCGTCAAGGTCCTGACGACCGGCATGGGGGAGACCACGTCGGACTTCCTGGCCCATCTGATGGATCCGGTGATCGCGGTCGGCTTGGCCGGATGCGCACTCGGGATCGTGTTGGCTGTGCAGTTCCGGACCCGGTCCTACGTCCCGTGGCTGTATTGGGCGGCTGTGGTGTTGGTGAGTGTTTTCGGCACGATGGCAGCCGATGTCCTGCATGTCGGTTTCGGTATTCCGTACGCCGTGTCGACTGTATTCTTCGCCGTCGCGCTGGCTGCGGTTTTCGGGCTTTGGTACGCGACCGAGAAGACGCTGGTGATCCACAGCATCACCACATTCCGCCGGGAACTGTTCTACTGGCTCGCGGTCGTCACCACCTTCGCGCTCGGCACCGCCGCGGGAGACCTGACGGCGACGACCCTGCACCTCGGATATCTCGGGTCGGGAGTGGCCTTCGCAGTGCTGATCGCGCTGCCGCCGCTGGCTCGCCGGTGGCTCGGCCTCAACGCCGTCTTTGCCTTCTGGGTCGCCTACGTCCTCACCCGCCCACTAGGCGCGTCGTTCGCGGACTGGATGGGCGTGTCCACCGGACGCGGTGGACTGGACCTCGGCACGGGACCGGTCAGCCTCGCCCTGCTGGTGGCGATTCTCGCGCTCGTCGGGTATCTCTCGATCACCCGCAAGGACGTCCCGCGGACCGACGACGTGTGAAACCTCAGAGACAGGTCGGGAAAGCCCCAATGGCACAGCGTTCCCGTTGCCCGAGACGTGGGTCACGTGGGCGCCGGCGCGCGTCTAGGTCGAGCAGCACCGTCGCCCTCGGTGAGATCGGCGCGGATCAGCGCCACAGGCGGCTCGGCCCGATCGACGGCGACATTCACCTCGAGCGGGGCCTGGCCGAAGTGTTGGCGTGCTCAGCAAAATCGCGGCGTCACCCATCACCTGGATCACCGGCGGAAAAGCGCTGTTTGAAGGAGGCGGATTGTCGCGGTGCGCCGACGCTCCCGCCGCCGTGCCCACAGAGTGCTGGTCCCATAGAACCGCAGTCGGTGGGTAAGCGTTACGGGATCCTCTACGTGGCCAGAGCCGAGGACGAAGCCACCACAGTCATAGTCATCGGTCAGGACCATGGAGCCGTACCGTTGGGCGGTTCACGACTGGATCGGCTTGATGGCCTTGGCGATCATGCCGCCCGCCAGGCCTGCTCCTGCGCCGATGGCCGCCGTGAGCAGCGCCGAGAACGCCGCTAGTCCCAACCACTGCAGCGCGACCAGCCACGTCGCGTTGATGAGTTTGTAGAGCGCTGTCAGCAGGAACACCACGACGTGGCCAGTCAGCGCGGTCACCGCGCCGGTCGTCACGGCCGACGCGAGGCCACCGCGCCGTCCGGCCAGGAACGCCGCCCCGATGTAGCACGGGACGAACAGCACGACAACGATCATCGGGACCGGTGCGTCCCAGTGCCGCATCGGATACGCCGACACCGACATCAGGAACCCGCACAGCAGTCCGTACGGGTAGATCGCACGAGACCACTCACCCGGCAGGGATTTCATAGTCAGCAAGTCGCAGGAGTGAAGCGTTCCGTTACCCCCTGTCCAGGCGCCGGCTGAGCTGGTCATACTCGGTGTCGAGCTTGCCGATGCGTTGCCGACCTGGCCCCCCTCCAGCAGACAGGCTGTCCGTCGGCACAGTCCACGGCGTCATCTCTGAATAGCGCGCCACCAACGGCTGATCACTGCTGGTCGGCCACATCGCCCGATTTCGGCGAGTGACCTCGCGGAGAAGATGGTCAGTTCGGTCTCGTCTCGACCGATCGGCGGTACTGCATCAACTCGATTCGCTAGCAACTCGCTTTCGCTGAACCTGGTACTCGAGTCCTAAATCCTCCTCAAGGGAGCAACCTGCCACTCGTCCTCGAACGTGGTCTCCGCACACGGACGAGGAGGGCGGAGTCATGACCGACACCTGGGGCATTCCCGGCCCGGTTTTCGCGGGCCTCTACCTTGGCCTGCTGGTCCTGCCGGCGCTGTCCGCCGCGGTGCGCCTCCGGCTGCTGCGGCGCGGCCGCGCGGGCGGCGCGCCCGAGACGGCGGAAGAGCTCGCGTTGCTGACCGGCGGCCGCCCGCGCGTCGGCGAGGTCGTCCTCGCGCGGCTGCTGGAGCAGCAGGTCGTCCGGCTCGATGGCACCGGACGGCTCTCGCGCGTCACGGGCACAGCGTCCGACGATCTGGGCCGCGCGGCCGTGGGGAAGACCGGCACGCGCGGCGCCTCGGTCGATTGGATCCGCCACACGGTCGGGGACCAGCCTGCGGTGGCGGAGCTGGAGGCCGGGCTGATCGCCCGTGGCCTGCTCGCCGACCCGCGGAAAGTCCGATCGATTTGGGTGTCCGCAGCGGTGGCGGCCTGGCTGCTGATCGTCCTCGGCCTGGTCCGGCTGCTCGCCGGGTCGAGCGCCGGGCACCCGGTGGGATACCTGCTCGGGCTGGCGGCCCTCGGCACGGTCGCGGCGATCGCCAGCACGGTCAAAGCGCGGAACGAACCGCAGGCCACAGCCACTTCCGCCGGCCGGGCGGCCGCCGAAGAGGCACGCCGGGCCGGGACACTCGTCGCCAGCCCGGCGGGTTCGGTCGCCTCAGGCGGCCTTGCCGGGCACCCCGACAAGGATGTCCGGCTGGCAGTCACGCGCGCCATGCAGCGTTCGACGGCACGCACTTACAGCGGCCGAGGCCGGTTCTCGGGTGCCGCCGGTGGTGGGTTCGCCGGCTTCTACGGTGGCAGTTCCTCCGGCGGTGGGGGCTGCGGCGGCGGCAGCTCCTGTGGCGGCGGTGGAGGGGGAGGGGGCTGCGGCGGTTGAAACGCCGACGCGGCCGCCCGCGTCTCGCGGCTACGGTAACCGCACCCTGGAACAGGCTGTCTTCGATGTGGCGCAGCTGATGACGACCTCGACAGTCCGGGTCTACGCCCGGACGGGACGGTGGCGAGCCGCACGGCAAGCCCGGCCGGACCCAGCTCCTACCTGCTGGCGACCGACGACCTCGCGACCGGTGGCCCGTGGACGATCACGGTGACGGCGGTGCGGCCCGGTCTCGTCCCGGCGACGGCGACCCTTGACTGGACTGTCCCGCCTGCCGCGGTTTTCGCCCGGCAGCCCGTCTACTCCTGGTCACCGCTGACCGCATACACCGGGTGGCTCGCGATCGCCGCGCTCTTGCTGGGCGGGACGGCGTTGGGGTTGGTCGCCTCTCGGATGCGACGGACTCGTGAGCGTGAAAGCGTGTCGGCGGCGGTGGTGTCGCACTCGTGACGAAAGCAAACGGACAGTCAACCGGCGGGGCGGTTCGCCCCGCCGGTGAGGCTGGTCGCTACTGTTCGGCGCGCCCCGATTCCGCCGGTAGCGAAGGAAAAGACTGTTGAGCGTGATCGACATCGGCCAGGCCGTCATCCTGGGAGTCGTCGAAGGGCTGACCGAGTTCCTGCCGGTCTCCTCGACCGGGCACCTGAAGATCGCCGAGGGATTCCTCGGCATCCCGGTGGACGACCAGGCGGTGGTGGGCTTCACCGCGGTGATCCAGGTCGGCGCCATCGCGGCAGTGCTGGTCTATTTCTTCCGGGACATCATCCGGTTCGCCGCGGCGTGGGGCCGTGGGCTGGTGCGGCCGGAGGCGCGGCAGGAACACGACTACAAGTTCGCGTGGTGGGTCATCTTCGCCACGGTGCCGATCGTCGTGGCGGGCCTGCTCTTCCAGCCGCTGATCAAGGGACCGCTGGCTTCCCTATGGGTGGTCGCCGGATCGCTGATCGCCGGCAGCGCCGTCATGTGGGCCGCCGACCGGTTCGGCACGGGCGAGCGCCGGGAGGCCGAGACGACGCTGCCGGACGCGATGCTGGTCGGTTCGTCGCAGATCCTCGCCCTCTTGTTCCCCGGTTTCTCCCGATCCGGAGCCACTATTTCGACGGGGCTGCTGCGGGGGCTGGATCGCGTCGCGGCGACCCGGTTGTCGTTCTTCCTGTCCATTCCCGCGCTGACCGGCGCCGGTGTGTACGAGCTGAAGGACGCGGTCGGTGGCGGGGTGGACGTACTGCCGTTGCTGGTCGGGACGGTGGTGTCGTTCGTCGTGGCCTACGCGTCCATCGCGTGGCTGCTGAAGTTCGTGGCGGGGCACACGTTCACGGCTTTCGTGGTCTACCGGGTCGTCGTCGGTGTCGCGCTGCTGGGTCTGCTGGTGACCGGCGTCCTCAATCCCTGACCTGAACGGCCGCCCGGCCGGGGACGAACCCGGCCGGGCGGACGCTACCGGGGAAGGACCTCGGTGCCTTCGATGCGCACGGCTTGCAGCGCGTCCGGCCGCAGGCCCAGCAGCCGCAGGATGGTCGGCGCGATCTGCGTGGTGCCGACGGGGGTGGCGACCGCGTGGGGGCGGCCGGGTCCGGTGATCACCAGCGGGACGTCGCGGTCGTCGGCCGCGGCACCGCCGTGTTCGGCGATCTTCTTGGTGCCGCCGGTGTAGACGACGCCGTACTGCGCGATGCCAACGAGGTCGGGCACCCGCGGGTCACCGGGCCGGGCGTGGAAGTAGCGGGCAGCGTCATCGCCCGAGTAGGCCCGGTCGAGTCCGGAGTGGACGAACGGCTTCGGCGCTCCGGAGATGTCGTTGCCGAGCCCGGACCGGGTCAGCAGGTAGTTCTTCGCGAACGTCGTCGCGACGGTGGAACGATCGGTCAGCCACAGCACCATGGCGTCGTCGTCGGTGGCCAGGGTCACGAGGTCGGCCGCGCCGGGGTGGGCGGCGCGCCACGCGCCGTTGAGACCGTCGAGCAGGGCGCCGTCGTCGATCCTGGTCAGGGCGGACGGGGCGGTCGGCGACTGGCCGTGCTTGGCCGAGAGCACGATGGTCGTGCTGCGGTCGAGGTGACGTCGCTTCAGTTCGGCGGTGATGGCGCCGAGCTGCTGGTCGACGAAGTCCAGCGCCGAACTCAGAACCGGACCCGGGCCACCGTCTCCGGGCAGGTAGCCGCCGGTGCGGCCACCGGAGAGCGGCAGTTTCTGCGCTGTGGACACGGATTGGAAGTTGAGTCCGAAGATGGCCGGCGTACTCACCCGGTGGGCGCCGCTGTGGTCATATCCGCCGATTTCGTTGAGCACCGCGCGGACCTTGTAGGAGTCGTAGCGCTGGGTCGCGGCGTTGTCGGTGGTCCAGTCGCCGGTCGTGCCGGGGACCAGGCTGTTGATCTCCGGGGTGAACAGGTCCTGCACGCCGGTACCCGTCGGCCCGTCGAGGATTTCGTACGCGGGGTGCTTGTCGGCCCACGCGGTGCGCAGGCCGGCTTGGCGGGCGACCTCGAACACGGTGTTGACCTGGAGGTACTGATGGGGGTAGACGGGCGTGCAGGTCCGCGGATCGACGGGAAGACGGGCCGGGTCGAGGAGCGATTGCGGTGCTCCGGTCATGGCGAGGACGTTGCCGGGCAGGCCGGGCAGACCCTGGCCCGCGTCGATGGCGTTCTTCGTTCGGTCGAGGTCTTCGGTGTAGTTCACCGCCGTTCCGGGCCGTGCGCCGACGCAGGAGGTCGTGCCGGCCGGGAGGAGAGCACGGTTGTAGGTCGCGTCGTAGTAGACCCCGGTCGTCGCGGGCCCACCGCCGGTGACCTGGGCGAGGAGCCCGGGGAAGGAGTCCGACGGCACGGGGGTGCGTGCGTGGGTGTACTCGGTGCCGTGGCCGAGAAGGGCGGCCAGCGTCGAGCCCGGGTGGGTGGTGGTGTAGCGGGTGAGGTCCGACTGGTGCATCCCGTCGACCGAGATGAGCAGGACGTGGGTGGAGCGATCACCGGCGGACGCGGGCGGCGCGGTCACGGCGACGGTGGCCGCTGCGACCACGGCCAGCGCGGCGGTTCTCGATCGAGTACTCGGCACGGATCTCTCCTTCGACTACGGGCGGCCGGTGTGGGGGCCGAAGGCATTCCAAGCCGGGCACACGGCGGCCAGGGCACACCGAAACGAATTCCGGATGAACGCTGCGACGCATTCGCCGCAGAACGCACAACCAGGACGAGTCGGACGTTACCCGGAAGGGTGAACCATAAGACGGCTGAGTCCATTTAACCGTCCTTTTGCTCTCGTGCAAGTGATCACTAATTCGGTTACCCCTAGCGTGGCAAGCCGTGACGGGACCTCGCGCCCGTTGCCGAGATTCCCCCCACTCGGCAACGGTGCTTTGCCGGGTCCCGGCACACCTCACCGGCACGTGCCCGCCCGCCCTTTCCGCCACCGCGGTGGACGGACCAGGAAAGAGTCCATGACCTCACAACGTGTTCTTCAGCCGCATCGCCAGCTGCTCAACAAAGTGCCGGAAATCACGGTCTATTTCTGGATCGTCAAGGTGCTCTGCACGACGGTCGGCGAATCGGCGGCCGACTTCCTCAACGTCAACCTGAACCTCGGCTTGACCGGCGTCTCCGTCATCACCGGCGTCCTGCTGGCCGTGACACTGGCCGTCCAGTTCGCGACGAAGCGCTACGTGCCGGGCGTCTATTGGCTGACGGTGGCGCTCGTGAGCGTCTTCGGCACGTTGGTCACCGACAACCTCACGGACGCCGCAGGCGTGCCGCTAGAGACGAGCACCCTGCTCTTCGGCGTTCTCCTCGCGGTGACCTTCCTCGCGTGGTACGGCACCGAGAAGACCTTGTCCATCCATTCCATCGTCACCTGGCGTCGGGAGGCGTTCTACTGGCTGGCGATCCTGTTCACCTTCGCACTCGGTACGGCGACCGGCGACCTCATGGCCGAGGTGCTGGGCCTGGGCTACCTCGCAACGGGCGCCATCGTGGCCGCCTTGATCGCCCTGCTCGCGATCGGGTGGCGGCTCGGGCTCCACCCGGTGCTGGCCTTCTGGTGCATCTACGTCCTGACTCGTCCGCTCGGCGCGTCGCTCGGCGACTACCTCGCACAGCCGCCGGATGCGGGCGGCCTCGGTCTGGGGACGACCGTGACCAGCGTGATCTTCGCGGCGGCCATCCTCGGTACCGTTCTCTATCTGTCGGTCGCGAAGCCTGACCTCACGCCAGCGGCGCCGGCCAGTGCTTCGCGGGAGCGAGGTGGCCTGTGGCAGACCGTGGTGGTGCTCGCGCTGGTGCTGATCGCCGGGGCCACCGGCTATAGCGTGAGGAAGTCCGCGCTACAGGACTCGGCGGACCCTGCTCCGGTCGCCGCACCGAACGCGAGTGGCGGCGGCCCGGTCGCTCACGTCACGCCGCTGGGTGACCTCTCGGCCTTCCGGAAGATCACCCAGGACACGCTCGACCTGCTCAACGCCGGCAACCAGTCCGGCGCGACGAGCCGGGTCGACGACCTCGAGAGCCAGTGGGACGAGGCCGAGGCCCGGCTGAAGCCCAAGGATCGAGCCTCGTGGACCGAAATCGACGGCAAAATCGACAAGGTGCTGCGCGAGCTTCGGGCCACCAGCCCCCAGCCTGCCGACGAGAAGGCGGCTCTCACGGCCCTGCTCGGCTCGCTTGGATGAGTCCCGGGTCCTCGGGGCGCCCGCAGCTCTTCTACAATCGTGTAGAAGAGCTGCACGGGTGTCGGAGCGGTACGGAAGTCACCGTCGGAAGGTGGTCGCGGGCGTGAATCCACTGAGTGCGACGTCCTGGTTGTCCAGTCTGGGCACGGCCGGGGTGTTCCTGGTCTTGTTCGCCGAGACCGGGTTGCTGGTCGGCTTCTTCCTGCCCGGTGACTCCCTGCTGTTCACCGCCGGGCTGTTCTGCACCACCAGTGCCTCGGCGCCGGTGCACCTGTCCTTGCCGCTCGTGCTCGTGGCCTCGGTCGCCGGCGCGATTTCGGGTGCGCAGGTGGGGTTCGTGCTCGGCCGCCGGGGTGGCCGGGCACTGCTGGGGAAGATCGGAAATCCCCACCTGCACCGGGGTGTCGAGCGCGCCGAGGAGCTCTTCTCCCGGTACGGCCACGCGAAGGCCATCGTTCTCGCCCGGTTCGTGCCGGTCGTGCGGACGGTGCTGAACCCGCTCGCGGGCATCCTCGACGTGCCCGCGCGGACGTTCCTGGTGTGGCAGGTGCTCGGCGGCCTGCTCTGGTCGGTCGGGGTCACGCTCGCCGGCTACGTGCTCGGCGCCAGCATTCCGGGAATCGACCAGTACCTCCTGCCGATCATCGCCGTCGTCGTGGTGGTCTCGCTGATCCCGCTGGCGCTGGAACTCCGGCGCGGTCGCAAGCGCCCGTCCGGCGACCCGGATCGCCGGCTTTGACCGTGCTCTGACTTTTCGCTTCCTTGTACAGATCTCGATCTCGTTGCGGTGGGATATGACCCGGACAGCGAACCTGTTGGCTGCGCCGGCGATGATCCGTCGCAGGCGGCGGATCAAGAGGACGCTCCTCGTCTTCGCTGTTCTGCTGGTGTATCCGACGGTCACGTATGTCCAGGCGCTCACCGACCCCGGTGCCGCCACGTTCACGGCGCGGACGGCCGACTGGGCTCGCGAAATCGGCGCGGGTCCGGTCGTGAACGCGCTCGAGAACTGGTGGTACACCAGGCATCCACCCGCCGACAACCCACCCGGTGCGGACGCGCTGCCGAAGCCCGTGCCGCCGACGACCGGCGACACGGCGAACGCACCGGCCCCTTTGCCGGTCTCGCCGGACGCCTTGCCCGGAGAGGGCGTCTGGGCCCCGGAGGCGCGGATGTCCGGCGGGCAGGCCGCCGACTACACGGCCTTTGCGCGGCCGGACCGGGCCCACACGAGCGTGGTCGCCGGGATGGTGGCGTTCGACCAGAACTGGGTCCGTACTTCGTTGATCGCGGGGACCCGGGAACCCGGCGGTCCGGAATGGCCCGAACACGCGCGAGTCCCCGACTCCCTGCGAGCCATACTGCTCGCGACGTTCAACTCGGGCTTCAAATTCCGGGACACCGACGGCGGGTTCTTCGCCGACGGCCGTTACGGAAAGCCGTTGAAGGACGGCATGGCGTCGCTGGTGATCGATCGTTCGGGAGTGGCCACCGTCGGTGTGTGGGGCCGTGACGTCCGCCCGGGGCCGCAGGTGGCAGCGGTCCGGCAGAACCTCGAACTGATCGTCGACGGCGGTGTTCCGGTTCCCGGCCTCGCGGGCAACTCCGCGGGGCAATGGGGAAGTGCGGGCAACCAGTTCCAGTTCACCTGGCGCTCGGGCATCGGGACCGATGCCCACGGCCGGTTGATCTATGTGGCCGGTAGCCAGCTCACGTTGACGGCCTTGGCCGGCGCCATGGCGTCCGCGGGCGTGGTCCGGGGGATGGAGCTGGACATCCACAGTGGCAGGGTCGACTGCACCCTGTTCCGTCCCGGCATCGAGGGGGCGCCGCCCAACACGCTGCTGCCGTCCATGCTGTCCCCGCCTGACCGCTATCTCACCGCTGACCAGCGTGATTTCTTCGCCGTCACGCTCCGCGCAGTCGCGGGAGCGATTCCTGTCTCGGGCTGATGTGGCGGCGTCGGCGGGAGGGTGAGGTCGGCGAGCCGGCCGACGCGGAGTCCGTGCCGCCGGCAGTCGTCGAGGATTTTCGGCACCGCGGCCAGGGTGGCCCGCCACGCGCCATTGCCGGTGGTGACGTCGCTGTCGTGGAGCAGGATCGTGCCCCTTGGCCCCAGCCGCCGCATGACCTTGCGGTGGATCGACTCCGGGGTGCAGCCTTCGGTCCAGTCGAAGCCCCACGTGCTCCAGAGCACCGGCGTGAGGTCCAGCGACCGCGCCGACGCCACGGATGCGGCGCTGAAGACGCCGTAGGGCGGGCGGAACCACCGCGGCCGGACGCCGGCGAGGGACTCGAGGAGTGCGCGAGTGTCGAGGAGTTCGCGATGGGTGCGCCAGGGGGACTTGCGCAGCAGGCATCGGTGGTCCCAGCCGTGGACGCCGATCTCGTGGCCGGCCTCGGCGATCGCCCGGGTCAGCTGCGGTGCCCGCAGCGCCTCCGTCCCGAGCAGGAAGAAGGTGGCTTTGACGCCGTGGCGGTCCAGCAGCCGGAGGAAGTGCGGGGTCGACGCGGCCGAGGGCCCGTCGTCGAAGGTCAGCGCGACCTCGCCGTCCGCGGCGAGGCCGGCCAGCCGGGGCAGGAGGCCCCGCCGCGGCCCCGGCAGGAACGTCGCCGCCGGTCCGGCGTGCGCCACCGCCGCCAGGGCAGCGAGGGTGAGAGCGGTTTTCACGCGACGTCCAAGAGTTTCTCCAGCAGCGGGACGGGATCGCCGGCCGGGACGGCGGCGACTGCGGTTGGTCGGTCAGCCGCCAGCGTGGACGCCAGGTCGGCCGCCGACCGGATCCAGGGAACCACGCCGATCCGGTCGAGCACGTCGGCGTTGGCCCGGCCGTGGCCGGGCAGGCAGCGGTAAGTCACCACGGGCAGCCCGGCGGCGAGCGCCTCGGACGTCGTCAGGCCACCGGCGTTCTGCACGACGACATCGACGGCGTGCATGAGGCGGGGCATGTCCTCGACCCAGCCGAACACGTGGGGGTGCCCGGCGGCGAGGAGCTGGTCGCGTAGGGCGGTGTTCCGCCCGCAGACCACGACCGGCACCGCGACGCCGGACGCCGCGACGTCGCAGGCCGTCTCGGCCAGCTGCCCGACACCCCACGACCCCGCAACGGCGAGCGCCAGCCGGCCGGTCGGGGGCAGGCCGAACTGCTGGCGGGCACGGGCTCGCTCGGCCGTCGTGGCCGGCCCGAACCGGGCTCGGACCAGCGGCGCGGCGACGTCGACCTGCCGGGCGCCCCAGACGAGCGCCTGCGTCGCGGCGTTCTGGTTCGGCGCGAGGTGCAGGTCGGCGATGCCGCTGACACAGAGCCGGTGCACCGAGGGATCGGTCAGGTACACCGCCAGCGGTGCTGTCAGCGCGCCCCGCGCACGCAGCGCGCCCAGTGCGTGGGTGGCCAGGGGATAGGTCGAGATTGCCAGGTCGGGGCCGTCTCCGAGGACGGCGCGCAGACGGTCGCAGGCGAGCGTCGCCGCACGCGCCGCGAGCCAGGCCGGCCCGGCGGTGCCGAGAGCCCGCAGCGTCCAGTCCCAGCTGCGCGGAGCGACCTCCAGTTGCCGGTGGTAGAGGCCGCAAAGCCGCCGGCCCAACGACCGTGGCAGCAGGTCGAGGAAGTCGAGGACCTCGACGTCGTGGTGGACGAGCCGTTCAGCCAGGGCGTAGGCCGCTCCGTCGTGGCCGGCGCCGACGCGCGCCGAGACGATCACGATGCGCGTCATCATCCGGTTCCCTTCTACGACTATCCTGTAGAAGTTCTACACGGTAGTAGATTAAAGAATGATGAGAATTTCGGCTCCTTGCTCTTCGCTGCAGACCGAGGTGCACCATGACGGAACCCCCTGAACACCGACCGGCTCAACCTGGCGAGACCAGCGCGGCCACGCCGGGTGCCGTGCGCTGCTCGGACGCCGAGCGCGCCGAGACGGAATCGGCGCTCCACGTCGCCGCCGGCAAAGGACGGCTGACGATCGCGGAGGTCGAGGACCGGATAGCCCGGGTCTATACCGCCCGATACCGCCACGAACTCGCCGCGATCACAGCGGATCTGCCACCGGAGCCGGAAGCAGTCACTGGCTGGCGTCCGATCGTGTCCGCGGCAAGCCGGCAGGTGCTGACCGACCTGTCGGCCCTGCTGGGACGTGACGGAACCGTCAGTACGCGCCGCCGCCTGACGATCGCGCTGATCACCCTGGCCACGGTGCTTGTCGCGGTGTCATTCCTCGTGCTGGCGCTGCACGGCATCGGCGGGGACGGCTTCGAGCACCACGAACTCGGCCGGGAATGACGCGGACGTGCGTCGGCGTCCGTCCTTGGCGGACCGTGAGCTCGCGGCTCGTCAGGCTCCGGCGGCGGTGATGACCGCGTCGGTGGCAAAGCCCAGGACGAGGCCGAGGAACACGCCCCACGTGGTGACAGTCTTGAGGTCCGCCTTGCGGGCCACGGCGAGCAGTTCGATGACCACGTAGAGGATCGACCCGGCGGCGAGGCCGAGGAACGCGATCGAGAGGGTCTCGTTGACGAAAGCCTGCCCGACCAGCGTGCCCACGAACGTCGGGCCGCCGCCGATCAGGCCGAGCAGGGCGAGGTAGCCCCAGGACGGGCGGGTCCCGGTCAGCGGCGCCACGATGCCGAACCCCTCGGTGGCGTTGTGCAGCCCGAACCCGACCACCAGCAGGACGGCGAGGCTGAGTTCGCCGGCGGCCGCCGAATTGCCGATGGCGAGCCCTTCGGCGAAGTTGTGCAGGCCGATCCCGATCGCGATCGTCATGGCCAGGCGGGAAGCCGGGTTGCCGGTCGCAGCCGCGCTCAGCTCGCCGACCGATGCGGCACCCGGCCCGTAGGCGCGCTGCGTGTCGGCCCGGCGGCGAGCGGTTGCCTGGTCGAAGTAGGCCAGGCCGAGCAGGCCCGCCCCCGCGGTGACCAGGAGTACGGCGCCGTTGCCGAGGACCCCGCCGAGCTCGTCCTTGCCCAACCTGGCGTCGATCGGTTCCCAGGCGTGGGCGAGCACGTCCCAGAGCAGGAAGACCAGGATGCCCGTGGCCGTGCCGTTGAGGAACGTCTTCAGGCGTGGCATCTCGGCGCGTAGCCGGCCGAGCGGCAATCCCAGGTAGATCGTGAACCCGGAAATGGCGCCGAGGACGGCGATCTGGGTGGGCGACATGAGCTTGGCTCCCGGAGTCTCGCGGTGAACGCTGCGACCGTAACTCAGGCCAGGCTCGCCTCATAGAGGTGAGGCGTACCTAATTCGCCTGAGGTGGCGCGTTTCATGCGGACGGAGCACCGCGATCGGTCCACTTCGGACGGTCAGGCAAACGCATGGGCATAGCTTGGTTAGCGCATGGCAAAATCCCCGGGCCTCTCAGACCGCGTCGTCGAGGGGCGGGAAATAGAGGGTGAACGTCGTCGGGGCACGGCGGGTGACGGTCAGGCGTCCCCCGCCGGCTTCGGCGATCGTGCGGGCCAGTGCCAGGCCGATGCCGTGACCCCCGCCGCCCGATGCGCCGCGGACGAACACGTCCGCGGGGTCCAGCCGGATGGTGCCTTCGTCGGCGACGTCGACGGCTAGGACGCCGGAGGTGTCGCGGGCGGTCAGGGTCACGGTGCCTCGGCCGTGGCGTGCGGCGTTGTCAGTGAGGACGTCGACGATCTGGGTGAGCAGGCTCGCCGGGAGGGTCCAAGCCCTGACCTGCGGTTCGATCTCCACGACGAGCCGGCGTCCTTCGCGGGCGAGCGGGCCGTGCCAGCGTTGCTCGGCGCCGGTGAGGACCTCGGCGACGGTGCCGGGCGCCGCCGTGAACCACCGTTCGGGATGGTGGCGCGACAAGGCCAACAGGTCCTCGACGGTCCGGGACAGGTCTCGGACGCCCCGCGCGGTGTCGTCGAGGACCCGGGGCAGGTCGGCCGGCGGCGCGGTGCGCGCGGCTTCCAGCTTGAGCAGCAGCCCGCTGAGCGGGGTCCGCAGCTGGTGCGAGGCGTCGGCGCTGAAATGGCTTTGCTGTTCGAGCAGCTGGGTCAGCCGGTCCACCATGAGGTTGTGGGCCAGTGCCACCCGGGTGATTTCCGGGATGTCGCCGGTTTCGGCCCGCGCGCCGAGGTCGCCGCCGGCGATCCGGTCGGACGCGCTCGACAGGTCCTCCAGCGGTTCGGTGAGCAGGCGGGCCTGACGGCGTGCGACGAGCACGGCGACCACGAGGGCGGCACCGGCGAGGGCGCCGAGCAGGGACCAGGCGAGAAAGGCCCGGGTCCACACCACGTTCACCGGCGCTGCGGCGCGCACCACGCCGTTGACGTGTTCGGCGGCGGACACCGGGACCGCGACCACGAGATCCGTTCCGGGCTGCCCGTCGGCCGCAGCGCCGGCGTAAGCCTGCCGGACGACGTCGTCGGCGGTCTCCGGTCCGTGGCCGCTTTTGAGATGGCCGCCGAGGTCGTAGACGCCGATGGTGTTGTCGGCCTCCGCGGCCGGCAGCTCCACCGGGTCGCCGGTGAGGAACAGCGGGCCCACTCGGACGGCGACGGCCAACGCGACCCGCTCCAGCTCGCCTTGTTCTTCGGTGACCAGCGAGGACCACACCAGGATCGCCAGCGGCACGGCGAAGAGGACCAGCGCCACCGAGACGGCGATCATGGCCACCCGGACAACCCGAGCTCTCATGCAGCCCATCATGGTCGTCCGCCGGGCCGCCGCGACGGATCCCGGGCCGGCCGGCTCGTGTTTTGCCGTCCTCGTACCTTTCCGGGCGGTTGCCGTAGCCGTGTGGTTCATAGCCTGGGAGCAGGTGGTTGTCGCACGGCCGGGAGGTGTCATGTCGGGCGGGAAAGTGGTGCTGGGCGCGGGAATCCTGGTCACGGCGTGGGCGGTGTCCGCCTGTTCGGGCGCATCGGCACCACCGGGACCGAGCGCGTCGGCTCCGACGTCGGTGACCTCTTCGGCGTCGACGTCGGGGTCCGGGCAGCCGGCCACGGAATCCAACCCACCGGGTGACATCCCGGACAACCAGGCCTTCGTCGCATTCACCCCGCCGGGTGCGGCGTTCTCGGTGAAGATCCCGGAGGGCTGGGCCTCGACCGCCGCGGGCGCTACGACGACGTTCACCGACAAGCTGAACCAGGTCCAGGTCAGCACGGCCGCCGCCGCGACCGCCCCGACCGCCGCCTCGGTCACGGCGACGGACGTCCCCGCGTGGCGCGGCCAGGTGCCGCGATTCGCCCTCGGTCAGGTATCCACCGTGACCCGCCAGGCCGGTCCGGCCGTCCTGGTGACCTACCAAGGTGACTCGGCGCCGAACCCGGTCACCGGCAAGGTCGTCCGGGACGCCTTCGAGCACTACGTCTTCTTCCACGCCGGTACCCGGGTCGACCTGACGCTGTCCGGTCCGGTGAACGCCGACAACGTCGACCCGTGGCGCACCGTCACCGAGTCCCTGCGATGGCAGTGATGACGGCGGAACCCGCCCCGGCGTTGGAGGCCCGCGACCTGTACCGGTTCTTCCGCACCGGCGACGACGAAACGCTTGCTCTGCGTGGCGTGTCGCTGACCGTCCAACGGGGCGAGACAGTGGCTGTGGTCGGCCCGTCCGGTTCGGGAAAGTCGACCCTTCTGGCCTGTCTGGCCGGTCTGGACGAACCGGCGGGTGGCACCGTCCGGGTCGGTGGTGAGCGCATGACCCATCGCCGCGAGGCCGATCGCGCGCGTCTCCGGGCCGACCGCATCGGTGTGCTCCTCCAGGCCCGGAACCTCGTCCCGCACCTCGACGTGCGCGCGAACATCCGGCTTGCCCGTCGCGCCGCCGGTCGTGGGCGCGTCCGAGCCGACGAACTGATCGAGCAGGTCGGCCTCACCTGCCGAGGCCGGGCCGTCCCTGCGCAGCTCTCGGGCGGCGAGCTCGCGCGGGCCGGCTTGGCGGTGGCGCTGGCCAACGACCCGGACGTCATCCTGGCCGACGAACCGACCGGCGAGCTCGACGGGGCGACCGAGCAGGAGGTCCTGTCCCTGCTGCGGGAACGCACCGGCCGGGGTGCCGGGCTGCTCGTGGTGACCCACAGCGCCGAGGTGGTGCGGATCGCCGACCGCGTGGTGACCTTGCAGGACGGGGCGGTGGCCGGATGACCGAGATCATGGTTGCCTGCGATGACGTGTCGCGTACCTACGGCACCGGCCCGTCGGCCGTCGTCGCGGTGCACGGCACCACCTGCACGGTCCCGGCCGGGGCCCGGATCGCCATAGCGGGGCCGTCCGGTTCGGGCAAGTCCACCCTGCTGCACCTGATGGCGGCCCTGGAGCGGCCGACGCGGGGGAAGGTCACGTGGCCGGGGCTGCCGGTGACCGCCGACACCCGCGCGCACCTGATCGGGGTCGTCTTCCAGAGCCCCAGCCTGGTGCCGGCCCTGAACGTCGCGGAGAACACCGGCCTCCCACTCGTCATCGCGGGCGTTGACCGGTCCGAAGTCGCGCGACGGGTGGCCGAGGCCCTGGAACTGGTGGATGTGGCGGAGCTGGCCGCGAAACTCCCCGAGGAGATCTCCGGCGGCCAGGCGCAGCGGGTGGCCGTCGCGCGGGTGCTCGCCCGGCGTCCCCGTCTGGTCCTGGCCGACGAGCCCACGGGCCAGCTCGACCACGCGGCGGGTCGCCGTCTGCTCGACGCACTGCTCGCCGCGACGGATCACGTCCAGGCCGCACTGGTCGTCACCACCCACGACAATGCGGTCGCCGATCGGCTCGACACGCACTGGACGATGCGTGAAGGCAGATTGTTCACCGCCGTGGTGCAGTCATGACAGTGCGCTGGCTGGCCGGGCTGCTGCGGCACCGGACCGGCCGGGTGCTCGCCACCGCGGCGGGCATCGCGCTCGGGGTCGCGCTGATCGCGGCACTGGGAACGTTCCTCACGGCGTCGCAGGCGACGATGACCGCCCGGGCACTGCGCTCGGTTGCCGTCGACTGGCAGGTGGAGGTGCAGCCCGGCGGAGACCCCGAGGCTGTGTTGAGGGAACTGCGCACCACACCCGGAGCCGGTGCGGTGGAACGCGTCCGCCTCGCGCGAACCCCGGGTTTCCGGGCTTCCGCCGACGGCACCACGCAGACCACGGGTCCCGGCGTCGTCCTCGGTGTTCCAGCGGGTTACGCGGCGGCGTTCCCGGGCGAGATCAGGCACCTGGCCGGCGCTTCCACCGGCGTGCTCATCGCGCAGCAGACCGCGTCCAACCTGCATGTACGCCCTGGTGACCAGGTCGGCATCGGACGCGCCGGGGCGGACCCCTTGACGATCACCGTTGCCGGGGTCGTCGACCTGCCCCAGGCCGACTCCCTGTTCCAGAAGGTCGGAGCAGCCGCCCAGGCACAGCCCGCGGCGCCTCCGGACAACGTGCTGCTGGTGCCGGAAGCCATGTTCGCCGAGCTGAGCGGCCAGCCCGGGACGACCCAGTTCCACGTCCGGCTCACCACCCCGTGGCCTGGTGATCCGGCGGCGGCGTACCAGTCGGCGATTGCCGCCGCGCACAACTTGGAGGCCCGCGCCGCCGGCGCGGCGCTGGTCGGTGACAACGTCGCCGCGGCACTGGACGCCGCCCGCGGTGATGCCGCCTATGCGCAGATGCTCTTCCTGTTCCTCGGATTGCCCGGAGTAGTGCTGTCCGCACTGCTGACCGCGGCGCTGGTCAGCTCCGGCGCAGAACGCCGGCGTGCCGAACAGGCGCTGCTCCGCACTCGCGGCTACGCACCGGCAGCAGTGGTACGGCTCGCGGTCGGCGAAGCCGTCCTCGTCGGTGTCCTTGGCGGTGCCGCCGGACTCGGCATCGCCGCCGCGGCCGGCCGCCTCGCGTTCGGACCCTCTCCGGCCGGTGCGGATATCTGGGCGACCATGCTGTGGTTCGCCGTCGCGTTCACCGCGGGCCTGCTGATCACCACCCTCACGGTCCTGGTACCCGCAGTCGTGGACCTGCGCGGCCGTAGCGTCGCCGAGGCCCGACAAGCCGTCGGGAAGCAAAGAACCCCGTGGTGGCTCAAGGCCGGGGGCGACTTCCTGCTCATCGGCGGATCGTTGGTGGTCTTCTGGGCGTCGAGCGGCAACGACTACGCGTTGGTGCTGGCCCCGGAGGGCGTGCCGTCGATTTCCGTGTCGTACTGGGCTTTTCTCGGACCAGCGCTGTTGTGGCTCGGCGCCGCCGTGCTGCTGTGGCGCCTGGTGATCCTGGCGCTGGCGCACGGGCGTCGCCCGTTGGAACGGCTGCTGCGGCCGCTGGCCGGCCGGCTCGCCGGACCGGGTGCGGCGAGTCTGTCCCGTCAGCGCCGGATCCTCGCCCGGGCCATCGTCCTGCTCGCGCTGGCCTTGTCCTTCGCCGCGTCGACTGCGGTGTTCAACAGCACCTACCAGCAGCAGGCCGAGGCGGACGCCCAGCTGACCAACGGCGCCGACGTCACCGTCACCGAGTCGCCGGGCACGCAGGTCGGACCGGGTGCCGCCGGGCAGCTGCGGGCCGTACCCGGGGTCCGCGCCGTCGAGCCGATCCAGCACCGGTTCGCCTACGTCGGCGCCGATCTGCAGGACCTGTACGGCGTGCGGCCGGACACCATCACCCAGGCCACCGCCCTGCAGGACGCCTACTTCCAGGGCGGCACCGCGGCCGAGCTGATGGCGATGCTCGCCCGGCAGCCCGATGCGATCCTGGTCAGCGCCGAAACGGTGAAGGACTTCCAGCTCGTCCCGGGCGATCTGGTCAATCTCCGGGTGCAGGACAGCCGCACGAAGGAACTGCAGACCGTGCCGTTCCACTACGCGGGGATCGTCAAGGAGTTCCCGACCGCGCCCAAGGACAGCTTCTTCGTCGCCAACGCCGCCTACCTCGCCCGGGTGACCGGTTCCGACGCCGTCGGAGCGTTCCTCGTCGACACCGGGGGGACCGGTCAGGCCGAGGTCGCCGCAGCACTGCGGACCCGGCTGGGAGCCGCCGCCACCGTCACCGACCTCACGCAGACCCGCGCGCAGGTCGGTTCCAGCCTCACGTCGGTCAACCTGCATGGCCTGACCCGGCTGGAGCTGACCTTCGCCGTCCTGCTGGCGGCTGGTGCCGGCGGCATCGTCCTGGCCGTCGGGCTGGCCGAACGGCGACGCACCCTGGCCATCATGGCCGTGCTCGGCGCGAAGCGGCGGCAGCTGCGCGGGCTGGTACTCGGCGAAGGACTCCTGCTCGGCGCCTGCGGCCTGGTCGGCGGCACGGTCATCGCCTGGGGCCTGGCCCGGATGCTCGTGACCGTGCTGACCGGTGTCTTCGATCCGCCTCCGTCCACCATCGCCGTCCCCTGGACCTACCTGGCGGCCACTACCGCGGCCGTGATCGCCGCCCTCGCCGCCGCCGCGCTGCTCAGCGCCCGGGCGTCGAGCCGCCCGGCGGTGGAGGAGTTGCGGGACCTGTGACCGGCCACGGTGTCCCGGGCCGGCCGCGGCCACACTGGTTACGATCCGGCACATGAGCATGCAGCGTGCCGGCGACGCCGTCGAGGTCCTGCTGATCGAGGACGACCCGGCGATCGGTGGTCACCTCCGCACCGGACTGCTCGCCAACGGCTACGAGGTGCACTGGTGCCGCACGGGGGAAGGCGGGCTGGCACAGGCGCGGCAGACCGCACCCGACGTCGTCCTGCTCGACCTCGGCCTCCCGGACACCGACGGCGTCGACGTCGCCCGCACCCTGCGCGGCGCGGACCCGGATGTCCTGATCATCATCCTCACGGCTCGGGCCGACGAGATCGACATCATCGTGGGCCTCGACGCCGGCGCCGACGACTACGTGGTCAAACCCGTCACCGTCACCGTGCTGCTGGCCCGCCTGCGGGCCCACCTGCGCCGCCGCCCCGTCGCGTCCGCCGGCACCGGTCCGGTCGACCTCGGCGACCTCGTGCTCGACGTCGACGCGCGGCGATGCCTGCTGGGCGGGCACGAGATCTCCCTGCGTCCCAAGGAGTTCGACCTGCTCGCCGCATTGGCCCGCCGGCCGGGTGTCGCGGTCAGCCGCGAAGACCTCATGGCGGAGGTCTGGGACGAGCACTGGTTCGGGCCGACCAAGACCCTCGACGTCACCATGGCCGCTCTGCGCCGGCGGCTCGCCGAGGGGACCGGCGCGACGCCGGTGATCACGACGCTGCGCGGGCACGGCTATCGGCTCGAAGCGCCGCTCTGAATCCGATTCAGCGGTCAAACCCGTCGTGGTCGTCGGGGAGAACCCCCGGGGCATCCGTGGCGACGTCCTGCGCGGATTCGAGGTTCTGGTGCAGGTCGGTGGCCGCGTCCAGCACCGTCTGGGCGGACCAGCCGGTGACGCCGAGGACCAGGGTCGCGCTGAGCAGTGCGGCGGGAAGGCGGCGGGCGGGTGCGGTCAGCAGGGCGCTGACCCGGCGTGGCACGGGTCCGCCGGTCGCCGCGAGGGCGAAGCCGGGTTGGGCCCGTCCGGCGAGCGCGGCCTTGGCGACGGCCTTGGCCACCACCGTCCGGTCGCCGACGTCCTGCGCGGCGGCTTCGTCGGCCCAGCGTTCGAGCGCGAACCTCGCTGCCGAGCAAAGCGGGCGCAGGAGCGGATTGAGCGCCGCGGCGAGGGTGATCGCGATGAGGAAGCGGTGATGGCGCAGGCGGAGGTGGGCGCGTTCGTGCGCCAGCAGGGCGTCCCGTTCCGCCGGGCCGAGGGCGTCGAGCATGCCGCTGGAGATGGCGATCCGACCGCCGCGGCCCGGCGCGGAGAAGGCGACCGGTTCCTGGCCGCGCAGGATGATGATTCCCGTGGCCGGGTCGTGTTCGTCGAGTTCCCGGGTCAGTGCACGGCTCCAGCGCGCGTACCGCACGGCCGTGCGCGTGAACGCCAGGCCGAGGACGCTCAGCAGGAGCCCGCAGCCGATCGCCAGGGGGACGTTGACCGGTTCCACGGTGTTCAGGGCCTGAGGTGACCAATGGCCGGCCTGAGCGATGGCCGGTACGAGCGTCAGACCGGCGAAAGCCTGCAATGTCAGTGCGGCGGTGCTGGCGGCGGCGAGCACGAGGCATCCGGAGGTCAGCAGCCAGCTCGCGGCGCGCGGGGGCAACCGGGGGACGACGATGCGCGCCAGGGGCCAGGCCGCGAAAGGCAGCAGCAAGGGTACCCAGAAGTCGGTGTCCATGCGGTCAGCCTTCGTTCTGCCGCAACAGCTCGCGGAGCAGGTGTTCGTCCGATTCGGACAAGTTCGAGACGAAGCGGGCGAGCACGCTGTCGCGATCGGGTTCGCTGTCGAGCACCTTGGTCATCCGCCGCGCGGCCAGCCCCGGTTCGTCGTCGACGGCGCGGTACCGGAAGGACCGGCCTTCCTTCTCCCGTTCCGCCACGCCCTTGTCGTGGAGCCGGGAGAGGATGGTCACGACGGTCGTGTAGGCCAGGTCGGCGCCGAGCCGCTCCCGCACTTCGGCCGGGGCCAGCGGGCCGTCGGCTTTCCACAGCACGGCCAGGACCTGCGCCTCGAGCTCGCCGGGCGCGCGCCGGGCGCTGTCGTCTCGCCGCATCCGCATACCACCAATCTACCTGTCTGTCGAAACCCGTTCGTCACCTCCCGGCGGCGGGGCACTCGTCGAACATCTACACTGAAGTAGAAGTTCTACGACGTTGTCAATCGAACGGAAGGATGGGGCGGTGGACGGCGGAGCCATCGACGGCGGCTGGTACCTGGATGTGCTCGGGTTCGCCCGCGCCACCCCGTGGCTGCACGGGTTCTTCCAGGTCTTCACCAACGCCGGACTGGTACTGCTCGCGCTCGTCGTCGCGTTCGTGTGGTGGCGCGCACGCCGCCGGGACGCCGGCCGGATGGCGGCCGTGCTCTGGGTGCCGATCGCCGTCGGCTTGGCCTACGGCCTGAGCAACCTCGTCAAGATCCTCGTCGAGGAACCGCGCCCCTGCATCCGCTTTCCGGCCGTGCCGACCGTGGCCACCTGCGACTTCGCGACGGACTACTCGTTCCCCAGCAACCACGTGACGATCGCCGTGTCCGCGGCCGTCGCTCTGCTCCTCGTCGGCCGCCGGGCCGGGCTCGCCTCGCTCGCGGTGGCGGTGCTGATCGGATTTTCCCGCGTGTACCTCGGCGCGCACTACGTCCATGACGTTCTCGCCGGTGCTGTGCTCGGCGCCGGGGTGGCGCTGATCGGCCTGCTGCTGCGCGCGCCGCTGACCGCCCTCGTCATCCGCCTGAGGGCGGGTAGATGCCGGCCGCTGGTCGGGGCGGCTGCGCTCGAGGGTAAACGGGTTCTGGGGTCGCGTTAACCAGCGGATAACTTTCCTCCTGGTAACTACTGAATGTCGGCTTGCCATTGCTACTACGTTGGTGTAGATGTAGTGTGTGGCTCGCGGCTTCTGAATGCCGCCCGCCTTGGCTCTGGTGGACTGCTCGAGCGAGAGGTTGAGCAGTCCACTGTGGATTGTGTCGGCTCAAACCCGCCATCTGCCAACGGATTTTCGTTGCGCCCGATCGTCGATTCGCACAAACACCGCTGGTAAAGCATCTTTCCGCTCTTGTTGTGATCGCGTGTGCGGACTTTGCTTGCGAGGCTGGATGAATTCCTCTGAACCACTTGTGTCGCGCAGCCGTGTCCCAGGGTGAGGTGGCGACCAGAGAGGAGGGGCAGATGCCCCGCTTGCGTAGTTCCGGACGACACCGCAAACAGGCGACGATCGGACTCGCCGCCCTGTTGGGAGTTGCGGGAGTCACCGCAACGGTGCTCGCGTTCAGCAGTCCGGACAGCAATGCCGCGACGGCCCAGACGGCGAACTGCCAGGGTCTCCAGACGGCGTTACAGAACAATCTGAACTTCATCGCGGGGCAGAAGTCGAACGCGGACGCACAGTCCGCCGCGAGGATCACCAACCGGCAGGCGGTGGCGGATCTGATCCAGCAGCGGCTCGCGGCCACCGGCTGCGTGGCGAAGGGTGCTGCGGCGGGCAAGGCCGCCGAAGCGGCCGTGAACTGTGCGGACAACGGCGCAGCGGCCGCCGCCGACCAGACCGCGACGGCCGACCCGAACGCCGCGGGCCAGGGCATGGCCAACCAGCACGGCATGGCCACGAACAACGGTGCGGCCGACAGCGGCAATGGCATGGCGAACCAGAACGGTATGGCCGCTGATCAGAACGGTGCGGCCGTCGACAACAACGCCGCTGCCAACGGTGCCGATTGTGCCGCGATCGCGGCCTGCCAGGCGAACGTCGCTGCCGATCCCAATGCAGCGGCCAACGGGATGGCTGCCGATCAGAACGGCATGGCCAACAACAACGGCATGGCCGACCAGAACGGCATGGCCAACAACAACGGCATGGCCGACCAGAACGGCATGGCCAACCAGAACGGCATGGCCGCTGATCAGAACGGTGCGGCCACCGACAACAACGTAGTCAACGCCGCCGACTGCGCTGCCATCGCGGCGTGCCAGGCGAACGCCGCCGCTGACCCGAATGCCGGGGTCAACGGGATGGCTGCCGATCAGAACGGCATGGCGAACCAGAACGGCATGGCCGCCAAGGACAAGCAAGCTACCAAGGACGCCGGCAAGAACAAAAAGGACGCCGCGAAGGAGAAGAAGGCCGGGGCAAAGGACACCGCCGCGTCCGCGGATCCGAACGCCGCGGCTGGTGGAGCGGCTTCCGACGCCAGTTGTGCCACTGCGGCCAACCAGGGTCTGGCCGGGGTGGCGAGCACCGCGGATCAGTCCGGCGCCGCGGCCGCGGGTGACGTCGTCTGCAAGGGTTCGACCGTGACCCTGTCCGGAGAGGCGGGTGCGCCCGCCGCGGCCAGCAACCAGTTCCCGGTCGGCACCATGCTGAAGGTCACCAACCTGGACAACGCCAAGTCCATCACCGTGCCGGTGACCGCGAAGTCCGGCAGCTGCGCGCTGCTCAACAACGCGGCGTTCGCGAAGATCCACCAGCCCGGCAAGCAGCTCATCCGCAAGGCGAAGATCGAAAAGGTCGGCTGACGGTGCGAACTGGGGGTGGGCATCGGCGAGAACCGATGTCCACGCTCCAGTAGCCGCGAAGCTCCATCGGTGTCGGGGATGCCGGTGGTACGGCTGCGGATGACGGGTCCAGGACTCCGGGCGTCCCGAACTTGTCATCCGCGGCGCCCGTCGAGGGCGGGGGGACGTGCCGCGAACAGTGCCGCGTCGAGAGTTGCGCATATGTAGCGATTCAGGGCAGGAACTCGACTTCCGGGTGGCAGGGCGAGGGTCCGTCCAGCAGCCGCCCAGGCTCGTGGCGGAGCTGCTGGTCGAAGTACGCCGCCAGGTAGGTGCGTTCGATGCCGACGGCGCGGTCGGGACTGATCGTGCCGATGTCCTGTGTTACCTGTTGTCCCGGTTGTGGTTTTGTGCGCGGAGCAGCAGGAACGGGCGATCCAGCCCGTCGGTGACCACGGGGCCGTGGAAGGTGCCGTCCATGTCGACACCTGCGGCGACCCGCGGGTCGCCGTGCATGACGGCCGCTGCGGTCGCGCCGCCGATGGACCAGCCGAACATGCCAATCCGGGACAGGTCCAGCGACCCGGCAAGGCCCGGTGGTTTTGACGAGCGTGTCCCGGTCAACGCTGTCGCTGGGACGACGACCGCGGCACGGGGGCAACCGGCGCGGCCCTGATCATCTTCGTGCGATCGCAGACCAAACTACTGCCCGAAGCCAGCTGTACGTACAACGACACGAGTGATGAACTGGAGTTGCCTTTCAATAAGTCAAACAGATCATACCGGACAGAACTGTACATTTGCACTCTTTGGCTTACGAGGGTGTGCCCCTGTTGTGTGAGAAGCGTCGTAACTTGCACCCGCGCTTGCCTGGGGACGGTCAGCACACTGCATGCGCGTTCGGTAGGGGAATGACAAGCCGAGGGCAAAGGATTGCCACTGCAAATTTTCGGAAAAACATCATATGGTCGAAATTCGCTGACGAAGGCGGATTCATCGAATAAATATGGAATGTGTAACACGGCTGATGACGTGGGCGACATGAGGGGTTGCTGTCGTTCGACGCCTGGCCAGGAGGTCCGCTGTGCAACCGTCTTCCGCTTCTCGCGCAAGCTTGTTCGCGGCCTTCATCCTGGTCGCCGGCTTGGTCCCGCCTGCAGCCTCTGCTGCTCCCGCGCCGCCAACTTCGACCGTGGCCAACTCGACCTCTCCGGCGCCGACGATCGCCACTACAAATACGTCATCGTCGTTGAGCAGAGCCGTCACACCGACGACCACGGCGCCGACTACCTCTGTTTCCCCGACGACACCGCCGCCACGACCCAACGACCAGCCTCGCGCCGGTACTCACCCCCTCACCGCGAAAGCGACGTTCGCCGCACCCGCCGGGCGGACGGCGGCGCGGTCGCTGGCCGCACCACTCGCCGTGGCGGTTCCGGCAGCGCCGTTCACCGAATGCCCCGCCGTCGGCGCGGACACCAGCTGCGGGGTACTGGTCCAGGTCACCAACGGCGAAACGAACGTTTACAGCGACCCCGGCCAAGGCCCGTACGACGGTGCGGACGACACGCTGACCGGCGTGGTCAACAACTCGAGCCAGCCGGTCAGCAGCCTCCAACTGTCGTCCAACACCAACCTGTTCGGATTCGACAGCGACGGCTTGTGCACGGCGTCTCCCCAGCCGGCGGGGTGCCCGTTTGGCCCGACCGGATACGAAGGCCCGGGGACAAGCTTCTCCGACATCTCCAGTGACGGCAGCGGCGGAGTCGTCAACTTCAGTCCTCCCCTCGCACCTGGAGCGACCGCCTACTTCTCCCTTGAGGAGGCTCTGACCGGCACGGCCGTGTTCGCCGGCGGTCCCACCCTGAGCGAGCAGGGCCGGGGTGCGAACCCCAGCGAGCACGTCACGGTCTGTTTCGCCAAGCAGCCGATCAACTGCGCCTCCGGCGACTTCCTGCACGACTTCACCGACGCCAAGGTGCCCGGCCGCGGGCCAGCGCTGCAGCTGGACCGTTCCTATGCCTCGTCGGCCGCGTCCGTCGACGGGCTGTTCGGGTTCGGCTGGACCGACAGCTACGGGATGAGCCTGGCCACCGATGCCGCCGGCAACGTCACGATCAGCCAGGAAAACGGCGCCACCGTGACCTTCCGGGCGCTCGGCTTCGGGGTTTTCTCGGCTCCGCCTCGCGTGCTGGCGACGCTGTTGCACAACAGCGACGGCACCTACACCTTCACTCGCCGCGCCAATCAGATCGGCTACCGCTTCTCCGGCGCGGGGCAGTTGCTCAGCGAAACCGACCTCAACGGCGCCACGACGACGCTGACCTACACCGGCACCCAGCTGTCCACAGTGACCGACCCCGCCGGTCGGACCCTGACCTTCTCCTACACCGGAACTCACATCGGCAAGGTCACCGACCCGCTCGGCCGCACTACCACCTACGCCTACGACACCGCGGGGAACCTCGCCAAGACCACCGACCCGGCCGGACGATCGTTCAGCTTCGGCTACGACACCGGGCACCAGCTGTTGACCATGACCGATCCCCGCGGCGGCGTCGTCACCAACGTCTACGACACCACAGGCCGGGTCGTGCGCCAAACCGATGCCGCCGGCCTGGCCACGACCTGGGCCTACGCTGGCGACCCCACCTCGCCCGCGGGCGGCTCGACGACCATGACCGACGAGCACGGGGTCGTGACCGCCTACGCCTACGCCAACCTCGAACTCACCGCGCTCACCCGGGGCGCGGGCACGGCTGCCGCGGCGACGACCAGCTACTCCTACGACGTCGCCACACTCGGCCGAGCCACCATCACCGACCCGCTCGGGCACGTCACGCGCAACACCTACGACAACCACGGCAACCTGACCTCGACTACCGACCCCAGCGGCCTTCGCACCAGCTACGCCTACAACAGCCTCGACGAAGTCACCTCCCGCACGACCCCCTCCGGGGAAACGACCTCGATGGCCTACGACGGGACCGGCAACCTGCTCTCGATGACCGACCCGCTCGGAAAGCCCACGAACTACGCCCACGGCGACCCGGCACATCCCGGGGACGTCACCGCCGTCACGGACGCCGACGGCCGCACCAAGACCCTCGCCTACGACACCAGCGGCAATGTCACCAGCAGCGCGGTCTCACCGACGGCCACCAGCACGAACACCACGAAAACTGTCTACGACGCCGACGGCGAGCAGATCTGCCAGACCGCGCCCTACGCCACTGTCAGCTGCCCCGCCGCCGGCGCAGCGCGGGTCGCCGGCACGACGACGTGGAGCTACAACCCGGACGGGCAACTGACCTCGATCACCGACCCGGCCGGCCACGTCGCCACCAATACCTATGACGCCGGCGGAAACCTGACCGCGACGACCGACGCCATCGGCAACACCACCGGCACAGCCTACGACGCCGACAACCGGCCCACGACCGTCACCAAGGGCACCGGCACCGCGAGCGCGGCAACCACCAGCACCAGCTACGACCAGCGACCTGGCGCGGGAAGTTGTCCAAGTGCTGCAGCCGGCGCCGCGTACTGCACCACGCAGACCGACCCCAACAGCAACGTCACGACCACCGCCTACACCGTCCGCGGCCAGGTCTTGTCCGAGATCCGGCCCGGCGGCCTGACGACCAACCACCAGTACGACCTCGCCGGAAACGAGACCGGCCGCACCAACCCGGCCGGCCAGGCGACCACCTACGGCTACGACCCGGCGAACCGGCCGACCACGATCAACTACAGCGACGGCAGCACCCCGAACGTCACCTACGGCTACGACCCCGACGGCCGCCGCGCCACCATGACCGACGGCACCGGCACCAGCACCTACACCTACGACCCGGCCGGCCACCTCACCGCCACCAGAGACGGCGCCGGCAACGAGGTGCACTACGGCTACGACGGCGCCGGCAACGCCACCACCGTCACCTACCCCGGAACGAAGACCCTCACCCGCGCCGTCGACGGCGCCGGCCGGCTCACCGCCGTCACCGACTGGGCCGGGCACACCACCACCTTCGGCTACGACCCGAACGGCAACCTCGCCACGACCAACTACCCCAACGGCGACACCGTCACCACCACGTTCGACACCACGGACCAGGAGACCGCCACCCAGGTCGCACCGACCGGCACTCCCGCGGCACCGCTGGCGGCCTTGAGCAACACCCGCGACGCGAACAGTCAGCTCACCCGGGAAGCCGCCACGACGGGCCTGTCCAGAACCACCGCCTACACCTACGACGCGAAACTGCAGCTGACCTCAGCCAACGGCACCGCTTACTCCTACGACCTGGCCGGCAACCCCACCAAACTCGCCACCACCGTCACCCAGACTTTCGACCACGCCGACCAGCTCACCACCGCGACCAGCGGCGCCACCACCACGAACTACGGCTACGACCAACGCGGCAACCGCACCACGGCCTCCACGCCGACCGCCACCAGCTACGCCTACACCTACGACCAGGCCGACCGGCTCACCACGGTCACCAGCACCAAACCCGCCACCCCCGCACCGACCGTCACCAAGATCGCCCCAGCGTCCGGCCCTTCGGCCGGCGGCACGACGGTCACCATCACCGGGACCGGCCTCACCGGCGCCACCGCCGTGACCTTCGGAACGGTGCCCGCTACGTCCTACACGGTCGTCTCCGACACCAGCGTCACCGCCGTCTCCCCGCCCGGCACCGGAACCGCTGACATCACCGTCACCACGCCCGGCGGCACCAGCGCCGTCACCGCGGCCGACCGGTTCACCTACACGACGGCCCCGAAACCTGCCGTTACTGCGGTGATCCCCAATCGTGGCCCGTCTACCGGCAACACCTACGCCGTCATCATCGGGACCAACCTCGCGCATGCGACCGCGGTCAAGTTCGGCACCAAACCCGCGCGCTTCTACCAGAGCCGCTTGTTCCCGATGCTGATCTTCGTCGCTGCCCCCGCCGGAACAGGGACTGTCGACGTCACTGTCACCACCGCGGCTGGCACCAGCGCGACCAGCGCGGCCGACCGCTACACCTACGTCCCGAGCAAGACCCGTTCCACCTGGCAGGTCCCCGACTTTTACGCCACCAGCCCACCGGCCACCAGCGCTTCGGCGACCACTGCACCGGTCAAGTCGGCCATCGCCCAAACACCGCCTACGACCGTCGCGACCTACGCCTATGACGGCAACGGCTTGCGCACCGCCAAAACCGCGGCCGGCGTCACCCAGCATTTCACCTGGGACACCTCAACCGCGACCCCCGAACTGCTCACCGACGGCACGACCAATTACATCTACGGACCAGATGGGCTGCCCGTCGAGCAGATCGACAACGACGGACAGGCCGGCTACTTCTTCCACGACCAGCTCGGCTCCACCCGAGCCCTCCTCGGCGCCGACGGAAAACTCGCCGCCACCTACACCTACGACGCCTACGGCCGGGCCAAGACCACCGGCCCCGCAACGACACCGTTGACCTTCACCGGCGCCTACAGCGACACCGAGACCGGCTTCAGCTACCTCATCCACCGCTACTACGACCCAGCCACCGCCCAATTCCTCACCGTCGACCCTGCGCTCGCACTCACTGGCGACGCTTACCGGTATGCCGAAAGCAACCCCGCAAACAATATCGATCCCAACGGCACCTGGGTGCACATCGCGCTGGGTGCCATTGTCGGGGCGGCCGCAGGAGCGATCGTTGGTGGCACCACCTATGCGGTGAACGTGTGGGCCAATAAGGAACCGGTCACCCTGAACGGATTTCTCGGTGCTACGGTCGGCGGCGCAGTTGGCGGCGCGATCACCGGTGCGTGTGACACCGCAACTGTCCTCGCCGCCGCCGCCCTGTGCGGGGCGACGGGCGGTGCAGCCGCTGAAGGTGTCCAGCAGCTCTTCGACTGGAAGTTCGATCCCGGTAAACTGGCCGGTGCGGCTGCATTCGGGTTTGTCCTGGGGCCACTTGGCAAATTGATGGGAACGGGCGATCTGTTCACGCTGCGCGGACCGCGTCCTTGGCGGCTTAGCAATCTGTGGAACACTGGAAAGAACACGTGGCGGATGTTCGGCAACGATCTTTCCGGTGGTTTCTGGGACGAGTTCGTCAAGGATTCGTTGCGGGTGCGACCGAATTGCTGAAAACGAGCTGTACGCGCCGACATCCGGGTCGTTCGCGGTCAATGTGAAGGTCGGCGACCGGAATCCGGTGCCGCTGCGGGAAGCGGGGCTGCTGGAGGCCAGTTCCGTCCGTGCCGGGCGGTCGGCGTGCAACGACCTGCTCGCGTTGGTACTGGCACCGGCCTCCCATAGCGGGCAGGTAGGACGAAGTGCTCGTCCTGGTCAGGCTGACCAGGACGAGCGCCCGCCGCCGGTTGGTAGGTTCTCCCTCCGGGTGGGGGAGCACCTCGGGGTAACCGCCGCGCCGCTCGGCGAGCCGGCCACGCTGGTGCCGCGACACTGATTCGACTAGCAGTGCCGTAGCGTCTCGCGCAGCCTCGGCCTGCGCCACGCCCTCGCCGCCAGAACCCGGCTGTGGAGGCCGCCGTACGAAAGGCAGCTGCGTAGGTGACTTAAGACTCCAGCGCAGGGCCGCCGCCAGGCGGACCGTCGGAAACGGTCCGACCACACCGGCTGCAGGAGGAACCGATGACCACGACGCGAGATGCCTTGCCGCGATTACCCGACGGAACCCCCGGCGTGGAAGCATTTCCCGCCGGAGCAATCGTCGACGTGAACGGCGGCCAATACCATCACGACCACGGCGTCATCGCCGACAACAAGCCCGATCTACGACCTGGATCAGTGTGGGTCGCACTCGCCGCACACGGCATCAGGCTGGTCCCTGCTACCGACTGCGGCTCCGCGCCGAGTAGCAGCGGCCAGTCTTGTTGCGCAAGTTCCGGAGTCTACGCGACCGTTCCCCGTCTGGTGTTCGGTCTGACATGACGTGCCGGAGGTCGGGTGGGGAAGGGCACTGTGCATCACTTCGGAGCCTGTGAGTCCACGCAGGAGTGACCGCAGGCCGACGAAGGAGCGGTCGTCGGAGCAGGCCGCCGCGGCGGCGATGGTGGCCGCCTGGTCACCGAGCGGCTGCGTGCGCAGAACACGCCGGTCCGCGTCCTGGTCCGCCGTGAGGACGACCGCGCGGCCGAGGTGCGGGCACTGGGCGCCGAGGTCGTCACCGGCGACCTGACCCGCGCCGACACGGTGGCGGCCGCGCTCGACGGCGTCCGCCGGGCCTACCTCGGGCTCAGCGTCTCCCCGGACCACCTGCTCGCGGCGACCGTCGTCGTCACCGTCGCCAAGGCGCACGGCGAACTCGACCTGCTGGTGGACATGTCGCAGATGACGGTGTCACAAATGACCGCCATCAGCACCGCCGAATCCCACCAGCAGCGACTGCACTGGCTGGCCGAGCAGGTGCTGGACTGGTCGGGCCTGCCCGTGGTGCACATACGTCCGACCACGTTCCTCGACAACCCGTTGTTCACCACCCTCGCGGCGCGGTCGATCCCCGAGAACGGCACGCTGGCGCTGCCGTTCGGCACCGGACGGACCTCGCCCGTCGCTGCCGACGACGTCGCCCAGGTGGTCGCGACCATCCTGCGCGACCCCGGGGAGCACGTCGGGAAGGTGTACGAGCTGACCGGACCGCGGGCGCTCGACATGACCGGAGTAGCCCAGGAGTTCTCCAAGGCGCTCGGCCGCACGGTGACCTATGTGGACGTCCCTTTGCAATGGTGGCGCACAGAGGTACTCGCGAACGCCGGCCTGCCGCAGCACACCGAACAACACATCGCGACCATGGCCCAGCTACACCGCGCGAACCGATACGACCGGGCGACCCTCGACGTCGAGCGCATCACCGGAAAACGCCCCCAGACGGTCGAGGAGTTCGTCGCCGTCCGCAAGGACTTCTACCTCGGCTGACAGGGTCGTCGAACCGGAGGCGTGCTGAAATAGCTTCGTGACGGGAGCGACGGATGATCGAATGGGGCAGAGGTTTTCGTGGTGGTGGGTTGGTTGCTTCCTTACTGCCAGTGCTACTGCCGGTGTTGTCTTCGCGGTCGTGCTCTGGGGAGATACCACTGCGGACCACCGGAATGCGCTGGACACGTCCTGGAAGGTTGCCGCCGCCGTCCTCGCGATCCTTGCCGCCCTTGTGACCGTGCGGCGACTCCGACTGGGTGAAGATGAGCATCGAAGGCAGATTGTTGCCGATGCTGCGAAGGAGGCTGTCGACCACGCGACATTGGTCGCGAACTTGTCGTCCAAAGCTAGTGAGCAGTTGGGCAGCGACAAGGCCGCGGTCCGCATAGGTGGCCTCACCGATCTGGAGCGGCTCGCCCAGAACTACCCGGATCTGCGGCAAACCGTCGTCGACCGGATCTGTGCGTATCTGCGTGCACCCTACAGACCGCCGGCCGATTACTCGGCGGAGACGCTCGATGAAGCGCTGGCTTCGGGTGCGGAAGAGGCGGAAAGTCGATTGGAGTTGGATGTCCGCCGCACGGCACAGAAAATTCTCTCTCGACATCTGTACTGGCCGCAGGGCGACGACAAACCGACATCTTTCTGGGAGTTGCGCAGTCTCGACCTCAGGGATGCCAGCTTGGTCGAGGTAAATTTCGCCAGGTGCAGGCTTCCCGAAGTGGACTTCAGGGGAGCTAGCTTCTATGGAAAGTCGTACTTCGACGAGGCCACGTTCGGTGACCTGGCTTGGTTCGATCGGCTCGTCTTCAATGATCCGGTCACTTTCGTGGGAGCGGCTTTCGAAGACCATGCGTTGTTCTCCGAAGTCGACTTCTTGCAAGAAGTCGACTTCGGTCACGTGGATTTCTTGAAGAGCGTGCGGTTCAATGAGACATCATTCGGTTATCGATGCGTCTTTAGTGGTGTTAAGTTCGTCGAGGCGGCGTGGTTCATGTCTGCGATGTTCAGGGGCCGCGTGGAATTCGATGGTGCGACCTTCGCTGGTGCGGCACTATTTGGGCATGCCGTATTCGGAGGCCGGGTCGACTTCGGGTTCGTGAAATTCTGCAATGTTGCCGACTTCGACGACGCAGCCTTCAGGAGTGTGGCTCGATTTACAGAGACTACGTTCAATTCGGAAGCTCGATTCAGGGGTGCCGCGTTCAAGGCGGCGGCGAACTTCGGGTCGGCAATTTTCCGAGGAAGTGTGAACTTTTCTGGAGCAAGCTTCGCGATTGAGCCAGGCCTGGAGGGCGCAATCATTTCTGATTCAAAAGTTCGGCACGCTTGGCCTTCGGGCTGGCGTGTGAGATGGGGTGAGGGAGTGCCGGATGACCGAGGATGGTTAACGAAGGTCTGAACGCTGGCCAGTGCGCCGATCGCGGCAATGTGGCCAGTATTAGTGTCAGCCACTTTGTCGGTGCGGCGGCGCTCGACCAGCCCGTCGATGTAGAACGCGAGCACGCTGCCAGCCACGACAAGTCCGGCGTGTGGCCCCGCGGTTGCGGAAGGCGACTTCATAGAACCGCCGCGGTGGGTAGGGGTCGCGCAACCTGTCGGGAAGACACGACGCCGGTGATTGTCAGCTCGGCGCGGCGATGGCGGTGACGTTGTCCGAGATCTTGGTGCGGGTGCCGTTGACTTCGGAGTAGAGCTCCCGGGTGAAGGCTTGGGGGTCGGGGTGGCCGAGGATGGCGCGGAAGCTGGGGGCGATCTGGCGGGCGTAGCCGGTGTCTCGCCGGGCCCACTGGGTGAGAGGATTGTCCCCAAAGCTGCCGCCCGGCGCCGGCGGTCTGTTCCAGCGTGACTTTTGTCGGGGCGTCGCGGTGGTAGTCGATTGGTCAGCGGGACGAGCTCGCGCAGCAGGTCCTGGTCGTCCGTGGTGCCGTGACCCGAACGAACGCGCACCCGACGTGGTGATAAGTCGCGCCGCGAAGATGCCACGCCGCGCGCTCCGGCCGACCTATTGTTCAGCATCAGGGGAGGCCTGCACGATTGCGAGGTGCGGCCGGAATGCCGGGTGCACGAAGAGCGCGTCCTTGCTCAGGAGGTCGGCGGTGGAGAGATTGGGATTCTCGATGGCGTGGACCGGGCCGCGCGGTGATTCGTAGCCGATCACTCCGACTTCATACATGATTTTTGCCAGACGCTCCTGGGTGGCGTTTGCGTACCAGGTCAGGCGGTTGAATTTTCGGTCGACTGCTGGTGTGAGCAGCGCACGAGAGCCCATCATTTGGGCTAGTTCGGTGCCGGTCATCATGGCCGCAGCTCCCTGAAAGACCCTCTCCACGAACTGGCTGATGTCCGGATAGGTATCCCCGTAGTCAGCGTTGAGGTTATAGAGCTTGTCTTCGGCGTACTTGCCCAAACAAGCTTCGATGTGTTCTTGTCCGATTAAGGCGTCTCCGGCTCTTGCTGCCGCCATATTGCACAGGGCGACGATGTCACGTGATCCGCTAACGCAGTGTCGAGTGCAGAACCGAGTGAATACCTCAAAATCGCCGCTCCAGGCGAACCGCCTGGACCATAGGCTACGAACGTCGATTCCGTCGGAGCCGACGGTGATGCCTTCTCGATGACAAATCCTCCGGGCGATCAACTCCACCAAAGCTGAGTGGTCCCAAGAGAGGAAGCCGATCGAGTGCTTGACGCGGTCGTACTCTCGCTGGTTCTCGTACCACGATCGCCAAAGGCCATGCTTGATGAGCAGCAGCGCGTGGATGCGGTTACCGCTGTGCACGTTGATGTCCGACACGGCCCTGACGACTCCTTCTAGGAAGCGCGGGTTCTCAACGATCCCGGGGAAAACGTCTTCGGCGTCATCGATCATGATCGCGCCGCGCCGGGTTTGCAGGGCGTCCAAAACGTTGGTCATCAGCTTATCGACAGTGACCTGTAGCACGTCGGCGTCGTCGCGTCTGAGGAGGTCAGCCAGCCGTATCTTGGCGCCGGGAACGCTGAGGTCTATTGCTCCGGGCAGGTTTCGGAGGGTGGCTGTCGAGACCTCGAGTGCTGCCTTCAGGGCTCTGGCCATTGTTCCACTTGTTGAATTTGATTCAGCGATCCGACGGGCAAACTCCTGAAGTAGGATGGCGGTGATTGCGTTCTTAGTGCGGCCGGACGGCTCGCGGATGTTGGCGGCATTGAGGCTGAGATAGGCGTGGTCTGCGTCTAGATTTAACACGTAGGTCGGGTTGCTGGTTTCCAGGTATCGGCGCAGGTCTGTCTTGCCGCTGCCCTTGACTCCGACGACGACCTGAATCCCTGAATCGGCTGATCCCCATTTCAGACTGGCTTCGATGCCACGAAAGACATGATGTGCGGTCACGGCGCTATCCGTGGCGGTGGCGGCGTCGGCCTCGCCGAAGTATTCTCCCGTCCAGGTCATCGATTCTATCCATTCGCCTGGCGGTAGTGGACGCGCACAAGCCGATCGATGCCACCGGCGCAGGCGTACATGTATAGCAGTCGGCGGAAGCGATCCAGATTGAGCGTCATGGACTTGTTGTTCGCCTTAAGTCGATCGTGGATAGTCTTGGCGTCCGGCACCGCGGGTAGGCGGATACCCCGGACGGTGTCAAGTACCTTGCCGATCGGGCAACCGTCCTGTTCGAGGAGAGAGCGGATCGACGACTTGATCAGCAGGTCGTAGATACTCGGGTCGTCTGCCGCCCGCCTTCCTTCGATGCTTGCGGATACTCGCCCCCTGTTGTCGACAGTGACGAGCCTCAGATCCACCATCAACGAGAGCAAGTCATCGAGCGCTCGAGCCGACATGTAGTGATCGTCGGATGAACCATCGCCCCGGATCTTCATCTCCACTGGTTTAGCCTGCCGGATCTCTTCGACCACCTCGGCGCGGCTGGACCATCTCGTGCGTTCGACGATCTGCCTCAAGGTGTAGGAGATGCGGGTGTAGTTGTTGGCCATCTGACCTCCTACGGCAGGTTGGGCGCGCCAAGTCGGCGTGTGACGTAGCGGTCGACTCTGCAGCCGTCTTCGTTACGCACTGTTATCGATTCGGAATCGAGTCGCCAGTCGCGCCCAAGACCGCGGTCCACTTCGAACGGTGGTGGTCAGCAAGTCTCTTGCGGCTTCAGGGCGCTCTGCACGAACCCCTGCCACGCCCCCCTGAATCCTTTGCTGTAGGTCCTCCAGGTGTTGAGGCCGCAGGGGTTCCAGATGTTGCTGATGTTGGTGGGCGCCCGCCGACGAACAACGGCAGCATCGCCTGGTACGCGGCCTCCAGCAGCTCGGGTGGGCAGCTCTGGATCGAGGTGAGAGTCGGCGCGTCGTCTCAACAATTGGTATGACAGCTTGGCGGTTTGCTGTCTCGGCGGAAACCGGCTGGTCGTGCAGGACAGCGCTCGCCACGGACAGCGAGCGAGAATCGCAACTGCGTAAAGATGAACCCAAGGTGTTCGATGCGGTAGTAGCGCTGGCCGCCCGCAGTCCAGCGAGGGGGCGCAATATCTAGGACAACATCAACTGAAGCGGGCCGCTCGGAAATGCTTGCCGTCCACGGTCACTCAGAGGACTGGCCGATCGGCTTGCCGATCACAGTGGCGCGGGTCACGCTAGCTTCCCGTCAGCTTCTCGATCACCACGACCGGGTCACCTGACCAGCCGCCTTCGCTGCTTGGTGGTCACAAACGAGGGAGCATTTATGCTCCATAAACGGCGTCGATTGACGTCGACTGGGACCAAATCAGGGCATGAGCGAATGCAAACATCCCAGCTAGATCGACTGACGTCGACCCACGTCTAGAACCTCCAGTTAACCGGAGGGTTCTTGGTTCGAGTCCAAGCGGGGGAGCAAAGCCCAGGTCACAGACCTGGGCTTTTTTGCTACCCCTGAGTAGGGGTGATTTAGTGTCTATCTTGACGATCGTCCAACGCTGGGTACCATGCCGCCGACGGCGTGCGCCAGCAGACCCACGGCGTGCCAGTCAGCGACGCGGCCATGCCGAACGCCGGCTGAGCGGGGTCGGTCTGTACGACGTTCTGTGACACTTCCTACGGGTACGGGGTGCCCAAAGGTTGACCGTGCTTGGCCGAACGAGTGGCCGGTTTTCCGCTACCTCGGCTGCAGAGCGCCATCGTCCTCGGCAAGTACGAACTCTCGGAGGAGCGGTTCACCGACGCGCCGCGTTACCCGTAGGACGAGGCGGCGGGCTCCCCGCCGCTCGCTGTGGTCGGCTCCGCGTCCATCTGGCCGGCCGTCTCCCACGACTCAGTGGTGGCAAGAGGCGGCCTGCTGCCCGATGCCCTCGACGGGGCGAAGGCCGCGGTCGGTCCGCATGCACGCCTTGAACGGTGCCTATTCGGCTTCTGGCGCCGGCGACTCGTCCGCGTGCGGGACGAGTTTGGCGACGTAGAGCGCCGCCTGGATCAGCAGCGCGGCCATGGGCACGGAAACCTCGTCGACGAACCCGTGCGCCAGCTCGTTCCGCAGATTCCACCCCGTGGGACCGGCGAGCAACGTGGAGAGATATCTGCCCCAGGACTCGTCCAGGCCGTGCTTGCCGAGCGTCGAGATCAGAGTCCCAAGGCCGACGTACTTCCCCGGAGTGTTCTTCCGCTGGGTGAGATGGACCGGCTCGTCAATCGCTCTGGCGAGGGCGCGAAGCATCGTCTCGATCTTCGGTGCGAGGAGGTAAGCGCAGCCTTCGTAGTCTCGGCGCCGGTACCTTGTCAATGCGTCGGCCAAGACCCGGGGCATGTCCACCGGGTAGGAAGGTCTGTTCTGAGAAGAACTCCTCGACTTCCTCGCGAATCGGGTGGTGGACGACACCGATCTCGTGCAACGCCTTGGCGAACAGCGGCGCGCACAGCTGCATCCTGAACATTTCTACATCGGACAGGCGCTGCTCTTTCTGGTCGTCTTCGTTCTGCGGCTCCCACCGCGGGAGCCCGTCGCCACCGATCTTGGAGGCGGGCGGCGAACTCCGCGTTCGCCCGTTCTTTTTTTAGGACCCGGCCGATGGTGGAGTGGTCCAGGTTCGGGATGTCCTCGGTGAGTTCGACGTGCTTTTCCGGCAACCGCAACGACCACCGGGCATGCCCCGCCGGTGGCTGCGAGCACGCCAGGGCGATCAGCCGCGCCTCGACCTCCCCAGTCACCGGCGACGGCACTGGGGGAAGGTCACGCCTCCTTCGCGAGATCGTGGCAAGAACATCGCCGCCAGTCTCAGCGAATCGCTTGGCGACCAATCGGATCGCAAAAGGTGACGTTGCGCGCCGGCCACCGCCCGCGGAACCCAGGACCGGGCAGGCCGTCCGGACCGTAGCCACGAACGCCGACATCACGCCGGCGGCGATACGACGACGCCGGAAGCCACTCGACCCGCTCCCGACTGGCGCCATGGCGGCACCGGACCACCGTAAACCCGTCCTCGGCCGCACTGTGGTGCCAGGTCACGCAGCCGACAAAGGCCGATCTGCTCCGGGCACGTTCGACGCCGATGCCGAACCCTTCGACGGGCTGCCATCTTCAAAGCCAGGAAGTCGAAAGGGGTCCGTCGGGGCCGGTTTCGGCCGCCGGTGTGGCCTCGGGCACGGGCGGCGGCCGTTCCAGCGCCGTTTCAGTGCCGTTTCAGTCCTCCCGGGCACCATGGGAGCGCCAAGCCCATGCGGGGAAACGAGGTAATTCATGAAATGGCGAAAAGTGCTGGTCGGAGTGGCGACCGCGATGGCCGTGCTCGCGGTGCAGACGGTCGCGGCCGGTCCGGCGCTGGCGGACCAGGACGGGTCGTCGACGTCGCTGTCCCTGCAGAGCGGCACCGTGTTCGCGGGCGCCGAGGACCTGGACGTGATGACGGTGACCGTCTCCGCCGGGAATCCCAGCGGCCCCTTCGATGTCGGGGGCGGGGGGAAGACGTTGTGCTCCGGCTCCGTGAACGGCACGGCAACCTGCACGATGGCGTCACAGGCCCTGGCTCCCGGCACCTACACGCTACGGGCCAACTACTACGGTAACGTGGACACGTTCTCGTCGTTCTCCAACCCGGTGACCCTCGTCGTGGCGGTGCAGCCGACCACCACGAGCATGCAGGTACTGGATCCCGGTGGCTCCATGGTGACGGGCGATCCACGGCTCGTCTTCGGCCACGAGCAGAACTACGCGTTCAGCGTCAACACCCGGGGGATCGTCGGCGTGGGGAGCATCCCACACGGCACGATGACCATCTCGGACACCACGTCCTCCGGCACGACCACCCTGTGCACCAGCACCCTGAACTTGGGGGACGCCGGCTTGTGCACGCTGGACACGAGCACGCTGCCGGTCGGCACCAACCAGATCACCGCGACCTATGCGGGCGACGGCCTCTTCGCTGCGTCCTCCACGACCCGGACGGTCACCGTGTTGCCCGTGCAGGCGACCACCACCGCCCTGACGTTGTCGAGCCCCTCAGTGCCGTTCGCCAGTGAGCAGAACGAGGTCCTCACCATCAGGGTCACGAACGCCGGGGGCGGTACCCCGACGGGGTTGGTCAACATCACCACCGGGGGGACGGCAGTCTGCTCCTTGTTCCTGTCCGGGGGCACGGGCAGGTGCAGCCCGACCGGCAGCCAGCTGCGGCCGGGTACCTATCCCCTCACCGCCACCTACGGCGGTGACTCCACCGACACCGGGTCCTCGGACACCTCGCAGACCCTGGTCGTGGCCAAGGAACCGACCACCACCGCGCTGACGCTGTCGGCGGACACCATCGCCTTCGGCAGCGAGGACGTCGAACTGTTCACCGTCGCGGCGGTTCCGGCCGTGAGCGGCGCTCCGACCGGGAACGTCACCGTGAAGAACGGGGCGGTGGCGGTGTGCACGATCGTCCTCGCCTCCGGCGACGGCTGTTTCCTGAAGCCAAGCCAGCTCAAGGTCGGCACGTTCCAGATCACCGCTACATACAACGGCGACAGCACCTTTGCCGCCTCCACCTCACCGGCGCAGCCCGTCACGGTGGTCGACGCGCTGACCCGTATCCCTGTTGGTCAGACTGGTGTGAGACACCCCGTGTGAGTGCGGGGTCCCTGATCGAGAGAGCAGGACCGGAGATCCTGTGCGTGTGTCCACACCATCTGATGAGCAGTCCCGGCGTTCGGCCGGCGGGGAGCAGACCGACCCCGCCCGCGTCCGTCGCGGCGGGCGTTCACCGCGATCGCAGGGGCGTGGGTGCAGGTTTCATCGATACGGACTCGGACCTGTCGGGCACCGCGGGTGATCCGGGCGCCCACGTGCAGGACCAGGTTGCGGAGCGTGGCGATCTCGGCGACCGAGGGGTGGTCGTCGGGTACTACAACACCGGCACCAACGCGACCGCCTACGGCGCCCTGTCCCCCGCCGACCGCACGGGGTGGCACCGCCCGCCCACGGTCAGCTTCCCGCGGGGCAGAAGGTGTCGTCCGGCCGCTTCCCGCTCACCAGGTACTCGGTCACGAGCGAGTTCCCGCACTCGCTGGGCGTGAACAGGTAGGCCCCGTGCCCGCCCTGGTCGATCGTGATCATCCGGGCGCGCTCGCCGAACGCCGCGCGCAGCTTGCGGGCCCCGGACAACGGCGTGCCCGGGTCACGCTGGTTCTGGACCATCAGCACGTTCGCCGGGCCGTGGCCGGTGATCCGCACCCGCGGCTCGGCTGGCGGGGCCCAGTACGCGCACGCCGCGATGTTCGCGCTCGCCGCGCCGAGCAGCGGGTAGCGGACCCGGTCGACCGCGACGTCCAGCTGGTAGCTCGCGATCGAGCGAGGCCACGCCGAGTCGCCGCAGATCACCGCGAACCGGGACGCCAGCAGGTTTTCCACCCCGGTCACCGGTTCCGCCGGCGGCTTCGGGGCCCGCCCGTGGTCGAGGGCCTGCCAGTCTTCGGCCAGCTGTGTCAGGTTCGTCACGTACAGGCCTTCGAACGTCACGCCGCGGAAGACCGAGCCCGTGACGCCCTCGACGGGCGCGCGGTCCAGCCGCGCCACCAGCTCGTGGAACTTGGCAGTCACCTGCGAAGGCGTGGTGCCGAGCCCGTACTCCGGGTGCTTCGCCGCGAAGGCCGCGAAGTCGGGGAACCGGTCCTCCATGCCCCGCCCGAAGCCGCGCATCGCGTCGATGTCGTAGCCGCCCGGCCCGAGGTTGCTGTCCAGCACGAACCGGTCACTGCGCTCGGGGAACAGCGTCGTGTACACCGCGCCCAGGTACGTGCCGTAGGACGCGCCCAGGAACGACACCTTCGGCTCGCCGAGCGCCGTCCGGATGCGGTCCATGTCCCGCGCGGTGTTCGCCGTGGTGACGTACGGCAGCATCGATCCGGTCTTCGACCCGGCGCACTGCTCGGCTTCCCGCTTCGCGAGCGCGGCTTGCTTCACGACGTCGGCCGGGCCCTTCGCGTACGGCAGGTTGCCGACCGCGATCTGCTCCGGCGTCAGGTCGCACGTCACCGGGGTGCTGTGCGCGACCCCGCGCGGGTCGAACCCGATGATGTCGTAGGAGTCGAGCACTTCTTGGGGCAGCTTCACGTACTTCAGCAGCTGCGGGTAGTCCAGGCCACCGCCGCCGGGGCCGCCCGGGTTGGTCAGCAGCACGCCCCGCCGCTTCTCCGGGTTTTTGCTCGGCAGGCGCGACACGGCGACGTCGATCGTCCGCCCGCCCGGCTCCCGGTAGTCCAGCGGGACTTTCAGGGTCGTGCACTGCAGGTCCGGCGTCGGGAACGCCCCGGCGGGACACGGTCCCCAGTCCACGGTGTTCGGTGCGGCGGAGGCCGCGGGGACGGCGGTCGTCGCGCCGAGCACGGCGATCGCGGCCATCAGCAAGGCTTTGCGCATCGGAATTCCTTTCGTTCGCACCGCGCTCAGCGGCGCGGTTCCCAGCGGAAGAGCCGCCTCGCCAGCACGACCGCGACGAAGACCCAGGCCAGGGTCGGGGCGAAGAGGAGCAGGGAGCCGGCGGCCGGTTTCCCGCCGTTCCACGCGTCGAGCACCAGCTCGGCCGCCGAACCGCCGGGCAGCAGGCGCTTGAGCAGCGTGAGCTCGCCGGTGCCGGTGAGGCCGACCCAGCCGGCCACCGCGATCACGCCGACGCTGATCGGCAGCGTGGTCACCTGCGCGTGTTCCGGCGAGTTCGTCAGCCCGGCCGTGGCCAGGCCCAGCGCGAGCATCATCACCACGGTGGCCACGACAGCGGTGGCCAGCAGCAGCGGGTTCGCCGGCTTCCCGGTGACCACGGCCAGCACGGCGAGCAGCACGGCGATCTGGACCACCGCGATCGCGGTGACCGGCAGCAGCAGCCCGCCGAGGATGCCGGCGTCCCCGGCCGCGGTCGAGCGCAGCCGCTTGAGGAACAGGTTCTGGCGGCGGGCGGCCAGCGTCGTCACCGTCGTGGTGTAGAGGCCGATGCCCAGCACGAAGAACAACGTCAGCGTCGCGATGTAGCCGAGGCTCCCCACCTCGGTGAAGACGTCGTGCCGGGCGATGAAGAACGCGCTGAGCGCGGCCGGCAGCACCAGCGCGGTGACCAGCACGAGCCGGTTCCGGAAGAGCTGGATCAGCTCGCCGCGAGCGATCGTCACCATGGTTCCTTCTCTCAAGAGTTTTCGATGGCTTCGATGGAGCGGAAGACGTCGTCGAGCCGCGTCGGCCCGGCCTGCAGGTCGAGCAGCTCCACGGCCTGGTCCTGCGCCCAGGCGAGCAGCGTGTGCAGGTCCTTCTGCAGGCCGAAGGTCTCGACGAGGAACTTGCCGTCCACACCGCGCGTGGCGAGCAGCGGCGGCGACGGCGCGTGGTCCGGGAGTCCGAAGTGGATGGTCGAGGGCAGCGTCCGGGTCAGCTCGGCGACGGTACCCTCGCGGTGGAGGACGCCCTGGTGCATGAGCCCGATGCGGTCGGCGCGCTGCTGGGCTTCCTCGAGGTAGTGCGTGGTGAGCACGACCGTGGAGCCGTCCTCGCGCAGCCGGTCGACGGCGTCCCAGAGCGCGTCCCGCGACTGGATGTCGAGGCCGGCGGTGGGCTCGTCGAGGAAGACCAGCTCGGGCGTGCCGTAGACGGCGGTGCCGAAGTCGAGCCGCCGTTTCTCCCCACCCGAGAGCTGCCCGGCCTTGGTGCCCGCCTTGTGGGTGAGGCCGGCCACGCCGAGCAGGCGCCCGACGTCGTCGTGCCGTCCGGTGAGCCGCCCGACCAGCGCGACGGTCTCGTGCACGGTCAGGTCGGCGGAAAACCCGCTCTCCTGCAGCATGATCCCCAGCCGCGGGCGGACGGCGGCGCGGTCGCGGGGGTCCTTCCCGAACACCCGCACAGCACCCGAGGTCGGCGCGCGGTGGCCTTCGACCGTCTCCAGGGTCGAGGTCTTGCCGGCGCCGTTCGTACCGAGCAGGGCGTACAGCTCCCCGCGATCCACTTGGAACGAAAGGTCTTTCACGGCGGGGAAGCCGCCGTAGGTGAGGGTGAGGCGATCGACGTCGATGACCGGTGTCGTGGACATGCCTCGAATTCCAGCGTGGATCGGCGCGGCCCGGCAGTGCGGCGACGTCACCCGGATACATGACGTGGTGTCACTGGTGCGGCCCGCTCGGCCGGATACGCTCGGCTGGTGGAGATGCCGGCGATCGCGCGCAGGACGTCCTGGACCGGTGGGAAGGTCCAGGAACGGCTACGCCGGCTGAACCTGATCACGACCGTCCCGCCGCTGGCGCTCGTCGGCGTGTTCCTGCTGCTGGTGACCGCCCGGTCCTGGTGGCACGTCGTCATCCAGGTCGTGGGGCTGCTCGCGGCGCTGGCGACGGCCGAACGCTGGACCGCGGGCGACTACCTCCGCGTCGCGCGGCCGAGTCTGGCCGTCACCGCGGTGGTCTGGCTGGCCGGGTCACTGACCGACGACACGGCCGCGTTCTTCGGGCTTTCGGTCGTCGGGTCGTACCTCATCCCGCCGCTGCCCCGCCACCGGCTCGCCGCGCTGGCCGGGCTGACGGTCCTGATCGCGGGGCTGGGCGCGGCGAACGTCCTCGTGCACGACGACCGGATCGGCTGGCGGCTGTTCCAGTTCGCCGCCGTGCCCGCGGTCGCCATGCTGGTCTCGACCGCGTTCATGTTCGTCAGCCAGCGCTTCTTCGACCTAATCGCGGAGCTCGAGCAGTCTCGCGAGCGCGAAGCGGACCTCGCCGTCACCCGGGAGCGGGTGCGCTTCGCGTCCGACCTGCACGACATCCAGGGGCACACCCTGCACGTGGTGAAGCTGAAGGTGGCGCTGGCCGAGAAGCTGCTGGACCGCGAACCGGATCGGGCGCGCGAGGAACTGCGTGAGGTGCACGACCTGGTCGGTGAAACCATCGTCCGGACCAGGGAACTCGCCTACGCCCAACGGCGGCTGAACCTGTCCGCCGAGCTGGAGAACGCCAAGAACCTCTTCGAGGCCGCGGGGATCCACGTCCGCGTCACGCGCGAGTCCGAAGTGGACGCCGCCGCGGGCGAACTGCTCGGCCAGGTCCTGCGCGAGACGACGACCAACATCCTGCGGCACGCCGAAGCCCGCCAGGTGGGAATCACGCTCACCCGGCGCGGGATCGCGATCGTCAACGACGGCGCCCCGGACACCGGCCCGCTCGAGCTCGGCGGGCTCGCGGTGCTCCGGCAGCGCTTGGCGGAGCACGGCGCCGAGCTGGAAGTCTCGCACTCCGGCAGCCGCTTCCGCACCGCGGCGGCCTTCCCCGCGCCGTGACAACCGGGGGCTTCGCCACCCGGACCCCCAAAAGCGCCGAAGGAGGCCCGACGATGACGACGGTGGTGCTCGCCGACGACGAAGCCCTGCTCCGCAAAGCACTGGCCGCGCTGCTGCCGCTGGAAGGCGAGATCACGGTGCTGGCCGAGGCCGACGACGGCGAGACGGCGATCGCGGCCACCCTCGAACACCGGCCGGACGTGCTGGTCATCGACCTCGAGATGCCCCGCGTGGACGGGCTGGGCGCGGTCGAGCAGATCCGCCGGGCCCGGCCGGAGCAGGTGATCCTGATGCTGACCCGCCACGCCCGCCCCGGCGTGCTCCGCAAGGCGCTGAAACTCGGCGTCCAGGGCTTCGTCAGCAAGGCGGCGGAACCGGCCCACATCACCTCGGTGATCAAGACCCTGCACGCGGGCAAGCGCTGGATCGACCCGGACGTCTCCGCCCTCGCCGTCGTCGACGACTGCCCGCTGACCGACCGCGAGCTGGACGTCCTGCGCGCGACCCGTGAGGGTTTTTCGGTGGCCGACATCGCCGGGCAGCTGCACCTCGCGGAGGGCACGGTCCGCAACTACCTGTCCAACGCGATGCAGAAGACCCAGACCCGCACCCGCCACGAAGCGGCCCGATACGCCCGTGAGCACGACTGGCTGTAGCCGATCGACCCCGAATGGCGAGAGCGGGCTCGTGCATGCCGCCGTCCGCCTGGCGCAGCGCGGCGGCCTCGCGAGCATCACCGCGGAGACGGTGACGGCCGAGGCGGGCCTCCCGCCCGGCACGGCGGCCGAACACTTCGACTCGGTCCGGGCCCTGCTGCTCGAGGTCGGTTCCCGCGTCCTGCGGCTGTGGACGGACACGCTGCGCGAGTAGCTCGTCAAGAAGCCCAAGGGCGGGTTCAATGACCCGAGACCGGCCTGCTTCGCAGGACGCCCCGATGGGGCAGTACCGAACGCCACCTCGGGGCGTCCCGTTGCCACGGAAGCCGACGTCGTGCACGCTCGGGAAAGATCGCGGAGTCGCACGCTCGGGCGCGTCGCCGGACGATCATCGATGGAGCGGATGAAGGGACGACGTTCGTGGTGAACTCCGACGCGGCGAAGCTGGCTGTGCTCATCGATGCGGACAACGCCCAGCCGGGCATCGTCGACGGATTGCTGGCCGAGGTCGCCAAGTACGGCACCGCGCACGTCAAACGCGCCTACGGCGACTGGACCGGCACGAACTTGCGTGGGTGGAAGGAGCAGCTGCTGACCGCGTCGATCCAGCCGATGCAGCAGTTCGCCTACACCACCGGCAAAAACGCCACCGACGCGGCGATGGTCATTGACGCGATGGACCTGCTCTACACCGAGCGATTCGACGGCTTCTGCCTGGTGTCCAGCGACAGCGACTTCACCCGCCTCGCGTCACGGCTGCGGGAGTCCGGGCTGACGGTGTACGGATTCGGGGAACGCAAGACACCGGCTCCGTTCGTCGCGGCGTGCGACAAGTTCGTCTACACCGAAAATCTAGTCCGCGTGACCAGCACAGTGAGCCCGGTAGGCGTGACGGAGAAGCCAAACCCGCGACGATCAGCCGCTGAGCTGAAGCAGGACACCGGCCTGGTCACGCTGCTGCGCAGCGCGGTCGACGCGGCGTCCGATGAGGACGGCTGGGCGCCGCTGGGAGCCGTGGGAAACATCATCCTCAAACGGCGCCCGGACTTCGACGCCCGCAACTACGGATACCCGAAACTCAGCGGCCTGATCGAAGCCACCACGCTGTTCCATGTCGAACGCCGTTCCGCGCCCGACGGAAAGGCCAGCGTCGTCTACGTACTGGACGATCGCCAGCGCCCCGACGCGGATCAACGGGCCGGTCAGTAACCCATGCCGCGATGCAGGTTGTCACCGAAGGTTCCCGCCGGTCGTCGTACTCGTTTTGACCTTCGTCGCGGCGCGCCTCTTGCCGGTCCTTCTCGTCTCGGTCTTGGAGCTGTCGGGCGCGGACGGCGCGCAGCTCGGCCCAGCTCAGCGCCTCACCGGGGAAACACGCCCTGGCTGACGGCGCAGCCATGCCACCCGAGCAGCGATGGCGTCCTGCGAGATCACGGCATGAGGAACCACGACGTCGAACCCGTGGAACCCACCGGGCCAGACGTGCAGCTCGACGTGACAGCCCGCCTGCCACATGCGGCTTGCGTAGGCGACGTCCTCGTCCCGGAACGTTTCGGCCGACCCGACGTCGACGAACGTGGACGGCAGGCCAGCGAGGTCTGCGGCGCGGGAAGGCGCAGCGTACGGAGACACGTCCGGTCCTCCGCGAACGCCGTCGCCGAGGAGCGCGTTCCATCCGGTCTCGTTCGAGGAGCTGTCCCAGATGCCGATGCCGCGCATCTGCTGAGCAGAGGGCGAGTCGTTGCGGTCGTCAAGCATCGGCGACAGGAGCAGCTGGGCCAGGATGGCCGGGCCGTTGCGGTCGCGTGCCATCAAGGTGACACCTGCCGCGAGGCCGCCGCCGGCGCTCGCACCGCCGATGACGATGCGCTCAGGGTCGATGTCGAGCTCGTGGGCGTGATCCGACACCCACACCAGGCCCGCGTAGCAATCCTCGACGGGACCTGGGTGGGGTGTCTCGGGTGCAAGCCGGTACTCGACCGAGACCACGGCCATGCCCATCGGTTCGGCCAGGTTCACCATCTCGGCCAGGCCGAACCGGTTGTCTCCGACGATCATGTCGCCGCCATGGATGTGGTAGATCACCGGAGTCGGGGTCGCCGCGTGCTTCGGGAGACAGATCAGCAGCGAGATATCCGGTTCCCCGGCCGGCCCGGGCACCGCCCGCTCCTCCACGCTGTAGGCGCCACCGCGCGAGAGGATCTCGTCGGTCGGGGTCTCCACACCAGGGACGGGCTTGCGCATCTCGACGATGTTGTCCGAACGGTACGCGTCGGGAGGGCGCAGGCTGGTCAGCATCTCGACGACGGGAGCGAGCTCCGGATCGAAGGGTGGTGGCGGTCCGACCGGCTGGGCGGTGGACCGGTCCGTGACTTGCGTAGTCATATGTTCTCCTCGCTCAGACAGTCGGAACGGTGCCGCCGTCGATCACGTACTCGGCGCCCACGATGGCCGAGGCGCGGTCCGAGACCAGAAAACCGACCAGGTCCGCGATCTCCCCGGTGTTCGCGAATCGTCCCAGGGGCACTCCTCCGAGGGAGTCGTAGATGGTCTGCTTGGCTGCTTCACGGGTGAGTCCGTTGCCCTCGGCGATGCGGTCCACGAATCTTTCGTAGGCTTCGGTCTCGATCCCGCCGGGGCTGATTGCGTTGACCCGTACGCCGCGCGGGGCGAGCTCGTTGGCCAGTCCCTTGCTGTACGTGCGCAGAGCGGCCTTCGCTGCCGCATACGCCAGGGACGCGTCGTACTGGGGTAGTTCGCGCTGGATCGAGGTGAAGTGCAGCACCACGCCCGCCCCGGACTCGATCATCGCCGGGAGAAGAGCTCGATCGAGCCGCACCGCTCCCAGGAAGTTGAGGTTCAGTTCAGTGAGCCACTGATCATCGGTGATGACGGCGAATCCGCCGGCCGGCGTCGACGCACCTCCGACGACGTGCACCAGGATGTCGAGTGCGCCGCCGGCCTCGGCGATTCGAGCGGCCACCGCGTTGGTGCCTTCGATCGTCATCAGATCGGCTTCGATGAACCGGTCGGGGTGCTCGTACCCGTCGGGCATTGTTCGCGCCGTCACGTACACGTCGGCACCCATCTCTCGCAGCCTCTCCACGACGGCCTTGCCCGAGCCCTTCGAACCGCCCGTGACCAGCGCCCGGCGACCGTCAAGACGATCACGATCTGAACTGGACATTTCTCTCTCCATTGAAGAGTTCGGTCAGGCTGCGTGGTTGGCGATGACGAGTTCGGCGATGAGGTCATCCCGCAACGTGAACCGGTAGTCGAGCTCGGCGACACCACCCGGGAAAGTGCCCTCGAGCCGCACGGTCACCACCCAGTGGGCGTCATCGACGCGGCGAGCGCCGATCTGCTCGGTCGTGTATTCGAACTCGGACCCGGCGTCCCGCAGGAACGCGTGGGCCTCCTCTTTGCCGCGGAAGGTCTCGCCCTGGTCGACGAGCACCGCATCTTCGGTGAGGAACGACGAGGCGGTGTCGGCGTCGCGGACGACGTGGGCGGCGAAGAACTCGCGCACGGTGGCCGGGAGCAGATCGGACGGGAGATCGGTGTGCTGTGTCATGAGCCCATCGTGTGAGCTCGCGGCGTGGGAGGGTCAAGCCTTGGACTCTCCCCCGGGGAGAGAGTCCAGAATGGAGAGGTGCTGAGCATCGGAGAGTTCTCGCGGCTGACCCACTTGAGCGTGCGGACCCTGCGTCGGTATCACGAGGCGGCCCTGCTGGAACCCGCCGTGGTGGACGAGACCACCGGTTACCGCTACTACGGCATCGACCAGATCCCGGCCGCGCAGGTCATCCACCGGCTCCGCGAACTCGACGTCCCCCTGAGCGACGTGCAGCGAATCCTGCGGACCCCCGACCCCGGTGTCCGGGCGGCCCTGGTCGCGGACCACCTGCAACGCCTCGAGGACGTGCTCGACCGCACCCGGGCCGCGGTCGTGTCGCTGCGGCGCCTGCTCCGGCCCGACCCCGCGCCGATCGACGTCGAGCTGCGTGCGGAGCCCGCCAGGACGGTCGCGGCGGTGGAGGCCATAGTCGGGCATCGCGACGTCGAGACCTGGTACGCCGGCGCGATGGCCGAACTGGAGGCGGCTGTCGGCGCCGCCGTGACCGGACCGCCGGGCGGCTGCTACGACAACGCCCTTTTCGAACAGGAACGCGGTCACCTGCTCGTCTACCTGCCCACCGCTGCGCCACCTCGCACCGGACGCGTGCACCCCGCGGTTCTTCCGGCCGCGGAACTGGCCGTCACCACCCACGTCGGCGAGCACGACGGCATCGAGGTCACGTACGGCGAACTCGGGACCTGGGTGGTGGAGAACGCGATGTCGGTGGCCGGGCCGGTGCGGGAGGTCTACGTTGCCGGCCCTCGTGACGTAAGCGATCCCGCTGCGTGGCGCACCGAGATCGGCTGGCCGGTCTTTCGCGTCACCTGAAGCGGTCCGTGCGGAGCGGGGTCTTGGAACAGCGAGGCGGACGCCTTGATCGCGGGCTCACCGCCGAGGTGAGCCTGGAACACGTTCGCGTCGGCCGGGGCTGTCGCCGTCGCGGACGAGATCGACCAGCCAGGCGACCCGATACGACAAGCACACCCTGGCCCGGACTGGCTCACATGCGAGGACATCTTCGCCCCGGCCGGGCGGTGACGGCGGCTCTGTCGACGGATTGTCGGCGGATTGTCGACGGCCGGTGTCACGGTGGTCCCGTCACCAGAGGCGGGAACCAGGGGGAGTGGGTCCGATGTCCGGCAAAGTCCTACGTGCTTTCGCGGTCGTGGCGGTCGCCGCGGCCGGTGTCGCGTTCGCCGCGGCTCCGGCCGCCGGCGGTGTCGCGAACGCCGCCTTCGCGCACGCCCACAACGCGTCCACGTCCACGAACTGGTCCGGGTACGCGCTCACCGGGACCTACACCGCCGTGACCGGGCACTGGACCGTGCCGACGGTCTCCGGTTCCGGAAACCACTACTCGTCGCAGTGGGTCGGCATCGACGGGTTCGCCAATTCGAACCTGATACAAACCGGTACCGCGGCCTACGTCGAGAACGGCAGGGCGACCTACCACGCGTGGTGGGAGATCCTCCCGGCCGCCGAATCCCCGCTTCCGCTGACGATCCACGGCGGCGACGCGATGACCGCCACGCTGACCAAGAGCCCCACCAGCACCGCCTGGCGCATCACGCTCACCGACGACACCACCGGTGAAGCCTTCCGCGGCGCCCTCGCCTACGCCGGCCCGGACGCGTCGGTGGAGTGGATCGAGGAAACGCCCACGGTCAACGGTGCCGTGGGCCCGCCGCCGCGGTTCACGACGTTCAGCTTCACCGGCGCCACGGCCAACGGCGCCAATGCCGGCCTCACCGCGAACAACAAGATCACGCTGGTGCAGAACGGCGTCACCTACTCGACGCCCTCCGATCCCTCCGGCGGCAACTCGTTCTCGGTCTCCTACACCGGGCCGTGACACCCGGCCCCGTGGGTGTCCCCGCCCCGCACGGATTGAGCCGAAACCTACTGATCAACAACGCCGGAAATACCGATCACGGGATAGACCCCCGCCCGCCGGCTTCCCAGCGGCGGTGTGCTTCGTCAGTTCAGCGGGACGGGCGCTTCGATGCCCGGTTCGATCCGGGTGCCGGCACTGTTGAGCACCCCGGCCAGTATCGCGTAGTGACCCGGCCGCGCTGTCGCGGCCACGCGTGTGGTCCCGTTTCACGGGGTTGCGCGGTAAGGAGGTATCGCCGTGCAGAGGGCGGCCAAGTCGCGCCCGGCGCTGTGGACCGTCGCGTCGGGACGGACGACGGCAGCGTGGGCGAAGCCGCGGCGCAGCCAGTCGTGCAGGACTCTGCCCGGCCGGGCGACCACGAGCACGGCACCGCGTTGTTCGATGTCCGCGCGCTGCGAGGGCGACGGCTCGGCGGCGCTGACGACGGCGAACCGCCCGGCTGTCACGTCGTCGAGGCGCCGGTCGCCGTCGATCGGTGCGTTGGGGCATTGCCGGCCGGCCAGGGAATGCCGCAGCGGCGGGCGCACCACCAGGGCGGACCGGTGCAGGGCCGGGGTTTCGGTTTGGAGCACGCGCTTGAGCAGGCCGGGCACGAGGTGCAGGCGGGGGGCGGCGACGCGGCGGAGGAGGTTGCCGAGTTCGCCGCCTTCGGTCATGGCGGTGCCCATCAGCTTGGCGAGCCTGATCATGGTGGTGGCGTGGGGTTTGCGTTCGGTCTCGTAGCTGGCGAGGACGGTTTCGGCGAGTGTCCCGTCGAGCACGCCGGCGAGCTTCCAGGCGAGGTTCATCGCGTCGCGCATTCCGGCGCCCATGCCCTGGCCGATGAACGGCGGGGTGAGGTGGGCGGCGTCGCCGAGGAGGAAGACCCGCCGATCGCGCCAGCGGTCGGCGACCTGGGCGCGGAAGGTGTATTCGGCGACACGGAGGATGTCCAGGCGATCGGCCGGTGCCTCCCCGGTCCACGGCTTGATGAGGGGGAGCAGCGCGTCCGGTGCGCGGTAGTCGTCGGCCGTTTCGCCGTCGGCCAGCTGGAATTCCCAGCGGTAGCGGTTCTCGCCGATGCGCATGTACGTGGCGGCGCGGCCCGGGTCGGAGACCTGGTGCACCCCTTCCCAGGCGCCGAGGTCGACGTCGGCGCGGATGTCGACGACGAGCCAGCGCTGGGTGAACCCGAGGTCGCGCAGGACGGCACCGATCGAGGTACGGGTCAGGCTGTTCGCTCCGTCGCAGCCGAGGACGTACTTCGCGAGCACGGAGTCCGGTCGGCCGGACTCGGTGAACGTGACACGCACACCACCGGCCTCCGGGGCGAGAGAGGTGACCTCGGCACCGCCGCGCAGCGTGACCACGCTGTGCCGCTTCAGTCCCGAGCGCAGGAGCGCTTCCAGCTCGGGCTGGTCGAACATGCTGGCCTCGGGATAACCGTGCCTGCCGTGCGCCGCGTCGCGCCGGAACTCCGCGAGCACGTGCATGTCCCGGTCCACGAGCCGCAACCCGTTGCAGCGCCAGGAAATCGCCGCGAACTCCTCGAAGAGACCGAGCCGGCCGAGGATGCGGCAGACCTCGTCGTCGAGGTGGACGGCGCGGGGCTGGGGGTAGATCGTTTCCCAGCGGTCGAGGACGAGGGACTCGATGCCGTACTGGGCCAGCAGGGTGGCGGCGGTGAGGCCGGTCGGGCCCGCACCGATGATCACCACGGGTACGTCGGTCACGAGGCACCTGCCAGGCGCCAGCCGATCGCGTAGCGACCGAGGACGGCCTTGATCGCGGAGTCTTCGCCTGTGGTCCGTACTACCGCGACGACCGCGCCGTCGTCGATCTCGGCCTCGACGTCCAGCACCCCGGGGACGCCGGCCAGGGCTTCGGTGAGTTCGCGGCGGGTGGCGTCGGCACGCAGGGCGGGCTTGTACGGCTTGCCGAGGTCGGTCAGCGGCAGGGCATCGAGCACCGTGACGGTCTTCGGCGCCGCCGCGGACTCGGGGACCTGGTCGCGGGCCCAGTCGCCCAGTTCCTGCTCGGTGACCGCGGAACCGGCAGCGAGCGTCACGTAGGCGACGGGGACCTCGCCGGAGTGGGCGTCGGGCCGGCCCACCGCGCCGGCGGCGGTGACCGCGGGGTGGGCGAGCAGGGCGTCCTCGATGAGCGCGGGGTCGATGTTGTGGCCACCGCGGATGATGAGGTCCTTGGCACGGCCGGCGAGATACACGAACCCGCCGGAGTCGAGGCGGGCGAGGTCGCCGGTGTCCAGCCAGCCGTCGACGAGCTTGCCGAGGCCGTCGAGGACGTGGCCGTGCTCGTCGCGGCCGGTGACATAGCCGGGGAACACCGTGGGGCCGCTGATCGCGAGCACGCCGGTGTGTGCGGGTGGGAGGTCTTCCCAGGTGCCGTCCTCGCGGACGCGCACGGCCTTCATCCGCTGGTAGGGCAGCCGCTGTCCGACCGAGCCGGGCCGGGGCGCGTCGGGGAAGCTGCGCGCGCTGGCACAGGTCGCTTCGGTCAGGCCGTAGCCTTCGACGAGCGTGATGCCGGTGTGGGCCTGGAAGCTTTCGCGGACGGCGGCCGGCAGGGGAGAGGCGCCGACCATGGCGAAGCGCAAGCTGCTGATGTCCGCGTTGACCGGGCACTGCGCGAGCACCGCGTAAACGGTGGGGACCGCGCTCATCGAGAAGATCCGGTGGTGCTCGACGATCTTCCAGAACTCGCCGTAGAGCTGGACGTCACGGTAGCCCAGCGGCCCGGCCCAGACCGTGGCCTGTCCCTTGAACAGCGGCGCGAGCAGGGTCACGACCAGGGCGTTGACGTGGAACAGCGGCAGCGCGGCGAAGAGCCTGGCGTCGTCGTCGAGCAGCGAGTTGGCGGCCAGCATCCAGGCGTCGGCGATCTCGCCGGCGTGGGTGTGCGCGGCCAGTTTCGGTGCGCCGGTGGTGCCGCCGGTCGGGAAGAACGCGGCCAGGTCGTCCGGACTCGGTGGTGCACCGAGGAACACCGGCGAGTCCTGCCCGGCCGCCAGCTCACCGAGGTAGCCGACGCGAACCCCGGGCAGGCTCGGCAGGTCCGGGACCGGCTCGGCGGCCCCCGTGGGCCGGAGGACCAGGAGAGAGTCGACATGCCCGTCCTGGGCGAGGGCTTGCGCGGTCTCCCAGACGGCCGACGACAGCTCGGGCCCGGCGGTGACGAGCACCCGCGCGCCGGAACGGCGGAGGAGCTGGGCGAGGTGCTTGCGCGAGAGGCCGCCGTTGAGGGGTGCCGCGATCCCGGCGAGCTGCGCGGCCAGGGTGACGGGCACCAGCTCGGCGGTGTTGGGCGACATCAGCGCGACCGCGTCCCGCCGGCGGACGCCGAGTTCGTGCAGCAGATTCGCGTAGCGGTGGACGTCGCCGAGCAGTTCGGCGAAGGTGCGCTGCCGGGATTCGCGCCAGCGCGCGGCTTCCGGCAGCACGGTGATCGCGGTGCGGTCCGGCCAGGTGGTGGCGGCGCGGACCAGCAGGGCGTAGGTGGACGCGGGAAGGCCGCGTGCCGCCAGCGGCACGGCCTCGATCGCGGCGACGTCGGTGGGGGCCGAGTACTCCGGCCACAGCAGGTTCCCGTTCATCGGGCGTGCCTCACCACCGTGCGCTGGGTGCCCAGGTCGATCGTGCCGTCGTCGGTGGCCACTCCTGCCTCGATGACGTCGCCGTCCTGGAGGTAGCGGGGATTCCTTGCCTGGCCCCGGAAGAACAGCTTCCACTTGAGCGCCGGTGGCAGGAGCGAGCCGATGATCTCCACTGGCTTCGGCGGTGCGGACAACGCCGTGCCGACCGGGGTTCCGGTCAGGACGAGATCACCCGGGTCGAGCCGTTGGAAGCGGGTGAGAGCCCGAAGGGCCTCGGCGGGCCGGTAAATCATGTCGGCGACGGTCTGGTCTTGGCGGGTTTCGCCGTTGACGCTCAGTTTCAGCCGCAGATCGGTGAACCGCTTGAGCTCGTCGGCGTCGAGCAGGACCAGCGCGGGCCCGGTGGGGGTGAACGTCGGGTAGGACTTGGCCTCGTAGAACTGGGTCTGGGGCAGCTGGATGTCGCGCGCGGAGACGTCGTTGGTCACCACGAGGCCCGCGACGTACCCGGCGACGTCGTCACCGATCTCCGTGCCGACCGGGATCTCCGTGCCGATGACGAGGCCGATCTCGACTTCGTAGTCCAGGAGCCGCACGTGGGCGGGGCGCACCACGTCGTCGTGCGGGCCGCTGATCGAGCCGGACGACTTGCGGAAGAACGTCAGCGGCACCGTGTCCGGGTTCCCGCCGGTGTCCTCGACGTGCGAGGCGAAGTTGGTCATCTGCGCGACCACCCGGCACGGGGCGGTGACCGGCGAGACGAGTTCGAGGGTCTCCACGCCGACCGTGCGGCCGCCGGCAGTAGCCGCTTCGAGGGCTTTGCGGTCGGCGAGCAGCTGGGCGGTGGTCGTGGCGCGGGTGGCGACCTTGGCCACCCCGGCCGGGGTGGCCACCCACCAGGCGTCGGCGGTACGCAGGACGGAAATGCTCATGACACAGCTACTTTCAGCAGGCCGCGCAGGCGGTCGAAGTCGAATTCGTTTTCCTCGCGCAGCGCGCCGATGATGGCGCGCAGCTCGCCGAACGCTTCCCGGCCGGGTTTGACGCCGAGGAAGTCCTTGGTGGCGGGCGGGCCCCACTGGGCCAGTCCCGACGCCGTCATCGGCGCCCAGCCGGGCTCGAGCGAGCGGTCGAACATGTCGCCGTCGCTGAAGTGCTCGACGAGGAATCCGTCGGGGTCGCGCCAGTAGTCGAACAGCTGGCTGCCCTGGATGTGCCTGCCGATGCCCCACGACCGGCGGTAGCCCCGCTCGAGCAGGTACTCGCCGCCGGCGGCGAGCGAATCGAGGTCGGGCACCTGGTAGGCCGAGTGCACGTACCGGTTCGCCGGGCCGAGCACCATCGCGAGGGTGTGGTGGTCGGTCGGGGTGCCGCCGCGGTCGCAGCGGATGAAGCTCATCACCGGACCCCGGCCGCGCTGCCCGGGGTAGTAGAGGAAGTCGCTCACGATCAGGCCCAGGTGGCTGAGGTACCAGTCGAGCGTTTCGCGGTACTTCCTGGTCTGCAGCACGACGTGGCCGAGCCGCTGCACCTTGGCCGGCTCCCGCCGCGGCCGCTGGGTGGCGTTCACCCGCGTGACCTCGTGCCCGAAGTTGAGGGGCAGCGGCTTCTGCCCCGGCAGCGCGGGGAGCTCGTGCGTGCCGGATACGACTCGCACCCGGGCGCCGCTCGGGTCGTGCAGGTCCACTGTGGCGCCGCCGAGGCTCTCCGGCAGGCGGGTGACCTGGTGCCCGGTCGCCTCCGCCAGGCGAAGCACGTCCGTCGGGTCGGCGGCCCGGAACGCCGGTCCGGTGAACCGTGAGCGCGGGCCGCGGCGGATCAGGACGCAGGGCGCGCCGGGTTCGGTACCGCGCAGCTGCAGCTCGTCCGCGGTGCGTAGCGACGTGGTGAAACCGAAGGCGTGGGCGAACAGTTCGGCCTTGGCCAGGTCCGGCTTCTCGAACTCCAGCCACGCCAGGTCGTGCACCTTGATGACCGGATTGGGCGCCCTTCCCGGGTGCTCCCCGGGCAACGCGCCCTGCTCGCTGTGCAGGTCGGCGTGGGGATCGTCGTGGTCGATCATCGCCCCTCCCAAGTTGTTGACGATATCGTCACTCCCGAGGGTACCGTCAGTCAAGCGATTCTGACGATTTCCTCATTTCTGAGGTGATCAGCTAAGGTGGCTCCCGGGAGGTGCGGGTATGACCGAGCAAGCGACCGGTGACCGGTCGGCGCGGCGCAAGGCGCGAACTCGTGCCGCGCTGCTCCGGGCGGCTCAGGCCTTCATCGCGGCCGGGAACACGAACGTCCCGATCCTGGAGATCACGCAGGCCGCCGACGTCGGGATGGGTTCGTTCTACAACCACTTCGAGAGCAAGGAACAGCTCTACCAGGCGGCGGTGGAAGACGCGCTGGACCGCTACGGCGCCTTGCTCGACGAACTGACCGCGGATCTGGACGACCCGGCGCTGGCGTTCGCGCAGAGCTTCCGGCTGAGCGGCCGCCTGCACCGGCTGCAGCCCGAGTTGAGCCGGGTGCTGCTGAACAACGGGCTGGCCCTGGCAACGTCCGAGTACGGGCTGGCGCCCCGGGCCCGCCGGGACATCGAGGCCGCGGTCGAAGCCGGTCGGTTCACCGTGCGCGACCCCGAACTCGCCATGGTCACGGTGGCCGGCGCGATGCTGTGTCTCGGCCAGCTGCTGCACGACCGGCCCGGCCGTGACGCCGCGGAGGCGACCGACCAGGTCGCCGAGGATCTCCTGCGCATGCTCGGCCTGTCCGCCGACGAAGCACACGAACTCTGCCGGCGCCCTTTGCCTGACGTCGGCGCGGCCGGTTCCCGCGACTCCGCCGCGTAGCTCAAGTCACTCGTCCGTCCGGCCGGCGCTCTGTCGTGCCCACTGGTCGGCGTGCCCAGTTGTCCACCCGGCTGTGGGGTGAGATACATCGTGCATCGGACGCACTGCGATGAACTCACTCCCACCACGGCGTTTGCTGAAGGTTTCGGCGACCGCCGCGCTCCTCGCGAAGGCGGGCGTCCGGAGGCGGCGTTCGCGCTTTGGGCTCGTGCGGTCGAATGCCGGCGCGGACCCGCCGCGGCCGACGTCGCCGACTGCGTCCGGCTGCATCCGACGGTGAGCGCACTCGGGCACGCGCGCATCGCCGCCGTGCTCGCCCTGTCCGACACCGCCTTCACGGTGAGCGCCGCCGGCGGGCAGCGGCAGGTCGCGCGCGTCGCACGCCGCCTCACGCGCACCGAGCGCAAGCTCGACGCGATCATGGCCCACCTCGGTATCGCCGAGCCCGAGTCCGACTGCACGAGGTGCTGCGGCTTCTGCGTGAGGGCAAGAAGATCGAGGCCATCAAGGTCTACCGCGAGCGCACCGGCGCCGGCCTCGGGCGCAACTCGTCGACAAGACGGGCCACGGTCGCTCAACCGCGCGGCTTGAGCATCGGCTTCGGTGATGATGCTGGGTTTCACGCCTCGGCGTCAGGTTCTTGGCGCGGTGCGCGGGGCCTGTTGCCCTCCGTGTTTTGGTCTGCGGCCGATAGGGTGGCGATCATGGCGATTCGTGCGGCGGTGTTCGACATCGGCAACGTACTGGAGATCGCGCCCGACCTGGGGGTCGGCAGACGGTGGGAGGCCAGGCTCGGTCTCGCGGAGGGCGAGGTCGGCGGACGACTGGCTGACGTCTGGGCAGCCGGGGCCATTGGCGTGGTCACCGAGGATGAGGTGCGTCAGGCGATCAGCGATCGACTCGGCGTTGCCGATGAACAGGCCGACGCGATCATGGCGGATCTCTGGGAGCAGTACCTGGGCACCGGCAACACCGAGTTGATCGAGTATTGCCGGGGGCTGCGCCCGCGCTATCGGACCGGCATCCTGAGCAACAGCTTCGTCGGTGCCCGGGAACGGGAGCAGGCCGCATACGGGTTCGAGGACCTCGTAGATGACATCGTCTACTCGCACGAGGTCGGCATGAGCAAGCCAGATCCACGGATCTACGAGCTCAGCTGTGCGCGGCTCGAGGTCCGCCCCGAGGAAATGATTCTCCTCGACGATATCGAGCCCAACATCGCCGCCGCCCGTGCGATCGGGATCCGCGGAATCCACTACCGCGACAACGCTCAGGCAATCGCCGAGATCGAGGAGCTGCTGACGCCAGACGGTGATTGAGCCGGCCTGGGGCTCAGCCGCTGGGCGTAGAGCAGGAGCTGCAACCCGGCGACGCGAGAAGGCGATCACGAACCAGATCGGTGCGGTGGGCCGCGCTGGGAGTGTCTTGCCGCAGCGTGGCTTCGTGCGGTCTCGGATTGTGGACGAAGCATCCTCGGCTCCACCACCCTCGCGCTACCGCGGCGCCGCCGATGCCCATGGGTCGATGGGGACCACGTCGGTGATCCGGCCGGCTTCGTCGAGCAGGCAGCCCATTCGCTTGGCGGCGTGCAGCGTGACGGCGCGGTCGGTCAGGGTGAGGGCGGGGAGTTTTCCGGCGAGTTCCGCTTCCAGGCGTTGGACGTCGCCGAGGGAGCGCAGCCACAGGGTCATCACCAGGTTGTCCGCTCCGGTGGTGGCCGCGCACAGGCGGACTTCCGGCAGTTCGGTCAAGGTGGCGGCGGTCCGGTGCAGTTCGTCGGGGGGTACCCGGGCCCAGAACGTTGCGGCGACCGGCCATCCGGTGATGGGCTGGGCGACCTCGCAGCGCAGGGACAGCAGGCCGCCGTCGATCATCTCGTTGAGGCGGCGGCGGACGGTGGATCCGCTTTTCGCCGTGCGGGCCGCGATGTCGGCCGCGGGGGTGCGGCCGTCGTCGAGGGCGCTGAGCACTTCCCGGTAGTGATCGTTCCAGACGGGCCGGTTGCCGGTTTTCGGCGGGGTGTAGACGCGCCGCTTCGGCGACAGCGCGTCGAGCCGCCAGTGGTTGCCCTCGCCGTAGACGGTGGTGACCACGTGGGTCCGCGTTCCGCGCAGTCCGGGAAGCTGCTGGAGCTTCTGGAGAACGAGCCGGGACAGCGTCGCCAGATCGGGCGTCAGCACGGTCAGGAACAGGTCCCGGCCGCTGCTGACGATCGAGATCGAGGCGATCTGCGGGACACGGGACAGCACCTCCACCGCATGCGCGCGAGCGGTCGGCTGGAGGTCCAGTTCGATGAACGCGTTGCAGTGGTCCTGCGCCCACAGCCGGACGTCGGGATAGGCGGTGACCCGGGCGGATCCGGCCTCGACCAGTCCCTGCCAGCGCCGCGTGGCGGTAGCGGGGTCGACGCCGAGTGACCGGCCGATCTCGTGCCAGGTCGCGCGGGGTGCCGCCTGCAGCGTGTGCACGAGCTGCAGATCCATCTCGTCAGGTGTGAGCACATCCCGCACTTAGGGCCATCCAAGTGAGCGAAATCGTGGATCTGGACCCTCAGGGTGACATCGGCCGCGATTCTCGGCAAGAAGCCCAGCGACACCGAGGAGACCGCCGATGTCCGTGCACGACGACGCCACCGCGATACGCGACGATCTGGTCCGGCTACGCCGCCGGCTGCACGCCGAACCCGAGATCGGCCTGGACCTGCCGCGTACGCAGGAGAAAGTGCTCGCCGCACTCGACGGGCTGCCGCTGGAGGTGTCGCGCGGGGTAGCGCTGAGCTCTGTGACCGCGGTGCTGCGGGCGAACCGGCCCGGGCCGGTCGTGTTGCTGCGCGCGGACATGGACGCCCTGCCCGTGCACGAGCGCACCGGACTCGGCTATGCGTCCCGTGCCGACGGAGTCATGCACGCGTGCGGACACGACCTGCACACCGCCATGCTGGTCGGCGCCGCGCACGTGCTCGCGGCGAGGCGAGACGCGTTGCCCGGGGACGTGATCTTCATGTTCCAGCCCGGCGAGGAAGGCTGGGACGGCTCGGCCGCGATGATCGCCGAAGGCGTGCTCGATGCCGCGGGAAAGCCACCGGACGCGGCTTATGCGCTGCACGTGTTCAGCGCCGCCGTGCCGCACGGGATGTTCACGGCCCGCCCCGGCACGACCATGGCGGCCTCCGACGGGCTCGAAGTCACCGTTGTCGGCTCCGGCGGGCACGGCGCCAGGCCGCATCGCGCACACGACCCGATCCCGGTGGTGTGCGAGATCGTCACGGCACTGCAGACCCTGGTGACCCGCCAGTCCGACATCTTCGACCCGGTGGTCCTGACCGTGGGGTCCCTGCACGCCGGAACGCGACGCAACGTCATACCCGACACGGCGAAGTTCGAAGCGACCCTGCGTACGTTCTCCGCACCCGCCAAAGCCCGGCTCAAGGACGCCGTCATCACCTTGGCGGAGTCCATCGCCCGGGCACACGGCCTGCGTGCCGAGGTGACCTACATCGACGGATATCCCCTGACCGTCAACGACCCCCAGGAGACGGCGTTCGTCGCCGGCACCGTCGGCGAGGTCCTCGGCGGACACCGGTTCCGCCACCTGGCCGACCCCTTGCCGGGCGGCGAGGACTTCTCCCGGGTCCTGCAACGGATCCCCGGAGCCTTCGTCCTGCTCGGTGCGGGCGACGGCACCACGGACAACCATTCCCCGCTGGCCGTGTTCGACGACTCGGTCCTGCCGGACGGCACCGCCGTTCTCGCCGGACTGGCCCTCCGCAGAGGACGGAGCACGCTGTCGTGATCGTCCTCTTCCTGATGGTGGCCGGTGGTATCGCGTTGGTGATCGCCGGCATCGTCCAAGGCCACCCCGCCACCGCGATCTTCGGTGGCGTACTGCTCGCCTTCCTCTTGTGGGGCATGACCGGCGGCCGGTCCGGCGGCGACGCCGACAGCGGCGACGCCGGCGACGGGGACGCCTGACCAGGCGCTGAGGCTGCCGACGCGGAGTCCGGAGTGGACTTTGCCGAGTACGCCAGGGCAATGGGCGCACGGGGTTGACAGGGCTGTGCCGGCCACGAACACTGAGCGCCGGAAGAATGTTATCGCTAACATCATGGAGTAGAGGTCGTTCGCGTGCGGCGTGGCGGTTGCTGGTTTTCGGTGGTGGTGACCGCGGTCCTCCTCGCGGCCCTGGGGGCGCCGAGCGCGTTCGCCCAGTCCGGGGGCAGGGACGTCACCGCCGACATCCTCGCGAACCGGGACGTGACGCTGAGCGGGGACACTGTCGTGCGGCTCACCGGTGGCGTCACGACCTACACGGGCGTGATGAGCGGTGAAGGGGTCTTCACCGTCGGTGGAACGGGCACCTTGGTGCTGGTGAAAAACAGTGACTTCTCCCTGCCGAGTGAGCGCCGCCGGCAGAAGATCGTCACGGTGGGCGGCAACCATCCGGTGAGCACGATCGAGAACCCCGACCCGCCCGCCGTGATCGTGCAACGCGGTGCGACTCTCCAGTACGGGGCCGGAACCGGCGAGGATGGCATCATCGGGCATTTCGCCCAGGCGCCCGGAATGTCGCTGAACACGCTCAACCACCAGATCGACGGGACCCTCGACCTTGCCGTGCACCGGCAGGTGGACCTGGGCGTGATCAGCGGCTCCGGACTCGTCAAGCAACGGCGGAGCACCTGGCCCGGCATCGAGCTGCCGGGAACGCACCCGTTCTCGGGCACGCTGTACGTCGGGACCGGCGCGGACTACGGCAGCGTGAACTACCTCACCGCCATGCCGCACGTGCGCAAGGTGGTCAACCAGGGGTCGTTCATCCACAATGCTCCGGACGGCGAGGTGGTCACCGACGCCGCCGACATCTACTCGCAGTACTACGGCAACGACATCAACTTCCACACCTGGGGTTCCGGTGTGGTGCGGATGTCGGGCGTGTACAGCTGGTCGGACAACGGGTCGGACACCGATCCCGCGCTCAGCGACCCGTCCCGGAACTTCGCCACCGTGCCGCACCGCGACAACAAGCGCGGTATCAACATCGAAGGCGCCACGGTGACCTGGGGCGACGGCACGAACAACCGCTTCTTCCTGCCGGGCAACGAGAACACCGTCTACCTCAACATGCACGCGGACCCGAGCGGCGCCCGCAGCGTGCTGAAGTTCGACTACGACGGCCCGGTCACCCTGGACGCGCCCATCTCCGGCGGCAAGTACCACGACACGATGGCGGACGTCGGCCGCGGCGACGTCGTCATCGCGGCGACTCGCGGTAACGCGGTCACCTTCACCGCGCCGCAGAACTACGACGGCGACACGACGATCGGTGAGGGCGCGTCGCTGCGGCTGGGTGACGGAAGCCCGCGGGGTGACAGTTCGCTGCTGCGGACCGGCAAGATCGTCGACAACGGCGAGCTGATCGTGCAGAACGCCACCGGCGGTGCCGAACTGGCCCGGATCGGTGGCAAGGGTTCGGTGACCCAGGCCGGCCCGGCCACCACCACCCTGACCGGCGAGCTCAGCTACACGGGCCGGACCACGGTGAAGGCGGGCACGCTCGCGGTCACCGGCGGTTCCCTCACCGCGAGCACCGCGGTCGACCTGCCGGCGGCCGGGGCGACGCTGGACCTCGCCCGGGCCGGCGACCAGACGGTCAACAACCTCTCCGGCGCCGAGGGCAGCACTGTGGTGGCCGGACGCAAGCTGACCGTCCGTGCCACGGCCGCGACGACGTTCGGCGGCGCCCTGAACGCCGCCGACGGTGTCACCAAGACCGGCGCCGAAACGCTCACCTTGACCGGCAAGCACACAACCCCGGACGGCACCTGGACCGTCCGGGAGGGAGCGCTCGCGCTGGGCGGGTCGGTCCAGGCGCGGCAGCTCGCCGTGGAGCCCGCCGGTACGGTGCGGGCCACCGGCACGGTCCAGGGAGCGGTGGACAACGCCGGGACGGTCGAGGCGACCGGCATGACCGTGCGTGGTGCCTACACCCAGCGGCCTGGCGCCCGCCTGACCGCCACCCGGATGAGCGTCACCGGCGCGGTGAAGCTCGCGGGCACCTTCGCACCGGCCCCGGCGCAAAGCCCCGGTGTGATCATCGACAACCAGGGAACCGACCAGGTCAGTGGCACCTTCGACGGGCTGCCCGAGGGAGCGGCGGTCGGCGCATTGCGGCTCTCCTACCACGGCGGCGACGGCAATGACGTCGTCCTGACGGGCAGTTCCGGCGCGATCAGTTCTGACACAACGACATCGCAAGCCGCGGCCGTGTCGAGCTTCGGGCCGTCGTCGTGGTGGTTCTGGGCGGCGGGTGCGCTCGTGCTGCTGATCGCCGTCGTGTTGCTGGTGCGTCGGCGGTCACGGGACCGGAACTGAGTCCCTGGTCAGGTCGGCTTCGGAAGCCGGCCTGACGCAGGGGCCTGCCGGCCGGCCCCTGCGTCGCGGTGGTGCGAGTGTTACGAGAGCCCCAGTTGCCGGTAGAGCAGAGGGCCGAGGTAGATGTTCAGGCCGTACCAGACGGCAACGGACCCGCCCGCGCAGACCAGTGCCGCCAGTAGTGCGGCAGCCATGTTCCAGCCGGCGTCGCACAGCGACTGCTGCAGCGAGTAGAAGTAAAACGCGGCGAGGAGCAAAGGGCCGAGGAACGGCAGAACCGAGGCCACGAGCCCCACCGCGATCTCCACGCCGCTGAGGTTGCCGAACTTCGACAGGTAGTTGGCGAGCACGGACGAGAAGGTGAAGATGATCGCTGCGGCCAGGGTCACGACCGCGGCTGTCGCCAGGATCCGCGCCGTGCCCGAGGCGCCCGGTGCGGGTGCCGTCCGGGCCCTGAGCGCCTTCACCGCCTTTCCGAGACTGCTCATGTAGAACCCGGTGCAGGCAAGACCCAGGCTGTAGGTGAACAGTTTTTCGTCCCCGCCGCGCAGGTGCAGCTTGAAGGCGAAAACCCCGGCCGCGACGCCGAGTACCGCCAATGCCAGCGCCACCAGTGCGTTCCGGTCCGGTGACGCGCTCGCCTCATCGGCGGCCATTGTCGAGCGCTTCCTCGATCGCGTTCTTCAGCTGCACGAACTGGTCCGCTTCCCGGCCGGTGAAGATGATGGAGTGCGCGTCCTTGATGGCCTCCATGAACGCCGGCCGGATCGGCGTACCGGTCAGGGGCGGCTGGCCGGTGTTGATGCGGAAGTAGCCGTTCTTCAACGCCACCGCCGGGCTGAATTCGATGTACCGGATCGCCCGCAGCGGCACCGACATCTCGGACTTGCCGGCGAGAACGCTGCCCAAACCCCGCGGGGGCCTGATGGTGACCGTGGTGCCGTCGAATTCGACACTGCCACGTCTCGTGGTGACCTGCATTTGCGTTTCCTTTGCGTGGGTCGAGGTTGTGCACCCGATCGGGTACTCCCCGAATCTAATAAACCGTCGACCCTGCAGCCAGGACAACTGTCCCCGGCGGTCAGGGAAAACGAGCACGCACGGCGTCGTCGAGGAAGAACTCCCAGTTCCGGTTGGCGTACCGGACGATCTCGTTGAGCGGCTTTCCGGCTTGGATCCCGGGGTCCAGGGTGAGGAGCTGGACGAGCAGGTCGGGCATCAGGTTGCCGATCGTCCGGCGGGGGTGGCCGGTCAGTTCGGCGATCTCTTCCCGTGAATGGGCGCCCAGAGCGATGGCCCGCCAAATCGCCCGGTGCTTTTCGTCGCGGAAAATCGTTTGCGAAATCGGGTGGCTGTGGCTGCTCGGCAGATACGCGCTGAGCACCGGGTCGACGTAGGGCCGGCCCGCCGCGGCGGCGAGGATCGCCGCGTTGAGCACATCGGCCTTCCCCGTTCCGGAACTCTTGGAGCAGTACGCGCGGATCTTCAGCTCCTCTTCGGCGTACAACAGGTGCAGCCTGCGGTTCGCCTCGCCGGAGGTCCAGAGGACGATGCCGCCGGGATCCGGGCGGGCACGGAAGTCGTTCACCGCCGTCAGGCCGGTGATCAGCATCCGGTCCCGGGTCGGCCGTACCTCACGGCGGAGCCGGCGCCGGTCGAACTCCTGGCTGAGGTGCTCGAACAACAGGTCCACCACCACGACGTCGAACGGGCCCGCCAAGCTCCGCGCCTCGAGTGGATCCCGGGCCAGTTCGACTTCGTGCCCGTGTTCGTCGCGCAGCAGCTGGGCGACCGGGCCGGCGAGCTGGATGGTGTCCTCGATGAGCAGTACTCGCATCGTCGTCTCCGTCGTTCACCTGAATGGCCGGCTCACCGCAGCGGCAGGCTGAGCCGCATCCCGGTTTCCCCGTCGTCCGTGTACCGCTCGAGGTCGCCACCGAGCCGGCGAGCGTCGGCGCGAAGCCGGTGCAGGCTCTTGGCCGGGTCGTCGAGCACGGCGGCGGCGAAGCCCGGCCCGTTGTCGACGACTTCGACGGTCACGCTCGTGAAATCGTGCACCGAGCACCGGATGCGCACCGTGTCGCCACCGTGCACGACGACGTTCTTCAGCAGGTCGCCCAGGGCCCTGCTGATCAGTGCCCCGATCGGCCGCACGACGGTGAGCGCTCCGACCCGCGGGCTCTCGACGATCTTCAGCCGCCCGGTGAAGGTCCGGGTCCGCTCGCTGATCACGACCGCGAGGGGAATCTGGTCCCGGATGAACAGCATGTCGATCCGCCGGTCGCTGACCGCCTGCTCCAGCTCCTCCAGCTTCTCCAGCATCGCCGGGATGGCGGGCTGTTCCGCGCGCACCGCGGCCAGCCCCGCCTTGACGTGCGAATGCAGGAAGTTGAAGAACTCGTCGTAGCTTCGTTGCAGGGTCTCCGTCTGACCGCCGACGGCCACCCGGCAGACCGCCACCGCGGCCCGGCCGATCACGTACCCGACCACCAGCTGCAGCTGCCCGGCGCCGACCGCGATGAGGTTTTCGGCCGTCGGGTGGTCCGTCATGAGCAGCAGCAGGACCAGCGGCTGGGCGACCGGCACGACCACGATCAGCGTCTCGACGACGACACGGGCCGCGAGCGCGAGCGGGATCACCTGCACGTACATGGTCAAGAACGTGATGGTCGGCGCGGCGTAGTTGCACAGGGGAGTGCAGGCGCCCACCCCGTAGCGATCGGTCGCCGTGAGGAAAGCCGCGACGGCGGGGAGCAGCAGGCTCTGCAGGCACGGCAGCCACAGCCAGCGGCGGCCCAGCGCGAACGGACTGGGCCGCTTCAGGAACAACGCGGCGAGGGGCAGGTGAGCGAGGGAGAGGCCCAGGACGATGTTCCGGGCCACCGGGCCGGCGTAGGGATCGACCATCGCGCTGATGAACGACCCGAGGAACTGGAAGAGGACGCCGGCCGGCTGGAGCTTGGCGACGATCGCGAGCGTGGTCTTGCGGGTTGCTTCCTCGTGCCACCGATCGGCGTCGAGCACGCCCTTCGGTGAAGCTTCCACGAGACGGCTCCTGGGGCGATTCGGTGGACGTCGGACCACAACGATCATGCGGCGTGCGGGCTCGTTCGTCACGGACAACTGTCCCGAACTGCCCGCGCACCCGCAGGTAACGTGTCGAACCCCGGAGTGCCTCCGTTACCCGGCGGCCGGCCGCTGCGGCGTTGGATCGGTTCCGGCTCAGCCGCGTGGTCCCGCACCGTGCAGGAGGGTGTCGATCACCAGCGTGGCCAGGTCGTCGGGGTCCTGGGTGTCCGGCTTGTCGATCGCCTCGCTGAGCAAGGCGTAGTACACCTGGCGCGCCCAGTCCAGGTCGGCGTCGGGCCCGAGGAGTCCTTCGCGCTGGGCGCGGACCATGAGGTCGACGGTGTGGCCGTCGATCTCCGCCCACAGCGCGGCCGCCGCGCTGGTGTGCGCAGTGGCGTGGCTGAGGGTGAACCGCCACGTGCTCTTGACCCGCAGGACGTTCGCGGTCACCCGGTGCAGCGCGACGAGCGCGGGCGCGGCCGCCGGGCGGGCGTCTTCGATCGCGTCGATGAGCTGCTGCTTCGCGGAGACGGCGAGTGCCTCCAGGAGCGCCTGCCGGTTGGCGAAGCGGCGGTGCACGGTGATCCTCGTCAGGCCGGCCGCCTCGGCGATCTGTTCCATCGACGCCGAAGGGTCCTCGGCGAGGACCCGCTCGGCCGCCTCCAGGATCGCGCGCACACTGCGCTCGGCATCTGCCCGCAGTGCTCGGCCCATGTCTGTCTCCTGTCTCGGTGCACGACTCGTCCCCACGGAGAGGATACGTGAACGCTACGTGTACCTGACTAGTTGATACTTCACTGTTGCAGCTATGGCGGCTAGGTGATACGTTCGTGAAACGGATAGCGGCTCTGTCGACGCAACGCCGACGGGGTTCGACGGTCCCTCACGCCGGGGAAGTCACCGGCCAGACCCAAGGAATTGCCATGCCCTCAACGAAACTCCGCGCCCGTGTCTCCCGGCGCACCGCCGTGGCGGTGGCCGCGGTGTCGATCGCCGCCGCCGTCGCCGGAGCGGCACCGAGCGCGGCGACCGCCGCCGGCGCCGGGCCGGCCGGCGCGGTCGCCCGGACGCAGAGCGCCGGCACCGCGCCCAACCTGCGCGTCACGGCCGCCAACGGCGTCACCTACCAGTACCGCCGCTTCGGCAACCCCGGCGCCGGCCGCGTGCCCCTGGTCTTCTTCCAGCACTACCGCGGCACCCTCGACAACTGGGACCCCCTGCTCGTCGACACCATCGCCGCCAAGCGCGAAGTCATCCTCGTGGACAACGTCGGCGTCGGCGGCTCCACCGGCACGACCCCCGGCACCGTCCAGCAGATGAGCCTGGACGCCCTCGCGTTCATCGACGCGCTCAAGCTGCCCCGCTACGACCTGTTCGGCTTCTCCCTCGGCGGCGAGGTCGCCCAGGAGGTCGCCCTGCGCCGCCCCTGGCAGGTCCGTCGTGTCGTCCTGGCCGGTACCGGCCCCCAGGGTGGCGTGGATCAGCGCGCCACCGACCCCAAGGTGCTGGCCGGCGCCCTGAAGGACGACCCCGGTCCCGCGGACTTCCTTTTCCTGTTCTTCAAGAACACCGCCACCAGCCAGGCCGCGGGAACCGAGTTCCTGCACCGCCTCGGGCAGCGCGCCGCCGAACCCGACGCCCCCGCGAGTCTCGCCACCCGCGACGAACAGCTCACCGCGTGGTCCGACTGGGGCATCCCCGACAAGTCCAAGCTGGTGCGTCTCGAAGCGCTGTTCCAGCCGGTCCTGGTCGCCGACGGCGACAGCGACATCCTGATGCCGCCGGCCAACTCCCGCCTGCTGGCCAAGGGCCTGCCCGACGCCCAGCTGCACATCTACCCGAACGCCGGTCACGGGTTCCTCTTCCAGTACGCCGTCCAGTTCGGCACCGAGGTCACCACCTTCCTCGACCGCTAACCCCCCCCGCGACAATCAGGAGACCCGCAATGACAACGAACAAACCGGTAGCGCTGGTGACGGGCGCGTCCTCCGGCATCGGCAAAGCCGCCGCCCTCGCGCTGGTCGAAGCCGGCTACGACGTGGTCGGCACCAGCCGTGACGCCGCCAAAGCCGGTCCACTGCCGGGCGTCACGTTCATCGACCTCGACGTCGCCGACGACGACTCGGTCACCGCCGCGGTCGGGGAGGTGATCGAGCGGTTCGGCCGGATCGACGTCCTGGTCAACAACGCCGGCTTCGGCTCCGGCGGCGCCGCCGAGGAAAGCTCGCTCGCGCAGGACCGGAAAGTGTTCGACATCAACGTCTTCGGCGTCCTGCGGATGACGAAGGCCGTCCTGTCGCACATGCGGTCCCGGCGCAGCGGCCGGATCGTCAACATCTCATCCATCGTCGGGTTCATCCCGATGCCCTACATGGCCGTCTACGCCGCGTCCAAGCACGCGATCGAGGGCTACTCGGAGTCCCTGGACCACGAGGTCCGCGAGCACGGCGTGCGGGTCCTGCTGGTCGAGCCCGCCTGGACGAACACCTCCTTCGAAGCCAACGCCACCCAGCCCGACCACCCGCTGCCGATCTACGCCCGGCAGCGGCGCGCTTTCGAGCAGCAGATGGCGGAAGCGGTGAAGAACGGCGACGACCCCGCCATCGTCGCCAAGGCCATCGTCGCGGCCGCCACCGACGTCAAGCCGAAGCTGCGTTACGCCGCCGGGCAAAGCGGACGCGTCCACACCCTGCGCCGCCTCGCTCCCGCCGGGATCTTCGACCGGCAGATCCGCAAGCTCAACGGGCTGCCCGCATGAGCACCACGACGGCGGACACGGCCGAAAACCTCTACGTACAAGGTCCTTCCGCGACCTTCGCCTACCGGCGCCTCGGCCCCCGCGGCGGTGTCCCGCTGATCCTGCTGAACCGGCTCCGGGGCACCATCGACTGGTGGGACCCGGAGTTCCTGGACCACCTGGCCGCCGAGCACGACGTCATCGTGTTCGACGACATCGGAGTCGGCTACAGCACCGGCACCCCGCGCGACTCCGTCGAAGGCTTCGCCGACGGCGCCATCGAGTTCATCGAGGCCCTGGGCCTGACGCGGGTGGACCTGCTCGGCTGGACCCTCGGCGGCATCGTCGCCCAGTACGTGACGCGCCGCCGGCCCGAACTGGTCCGCAAGCTGGTCCTCGCGGCCAGCAACCTGGACGGTCGGGTGCCGGGCGCACCGGCCCCGGACCCGAAGGTCCGAGCCATCCTGGGACAGCCCGAGGTCAGCGGGGACGACCTGGTGTACCTCTTCTTCCCCGACACCGATACGGGACGCGCCGCCGGGCACGCCTACCTCGCCAGGGTGGCAGGCCGGCTGGCCACCGGGCGCCCCGAGATCTCCGAGGCGGCGGCCACGAGCCAGTTCAGCGCGATCGGCAAGAGCGCGGGAATCTCGTTCGACCGGACCCGAGCGGACCTGGAAACCATCACCCACCCCGTCCTCTACGCCACCGGCATGCGGGACGCGATGATCCCCGCCCTCAGCGCTTACGTTGCCGTCCAGCACCTGGCCGACGCCACCCTCGTGATCTACGGCGACGCCGGTCACGCGTTCCTTTTCCAGCACGCCAAGGACTTCGCCACCCAGGTGGCCACTTTCCTCGCCGCCTGAACCCGTCCGCGCCGGCAAAGGGAACACCATGACGCAGTTCGCCATCGAAACCGTGACACCGAAGGTCCGCAAGGTCACCTTCACGAACCTGCCCGTGAACGTCGTCGCCCTGTGGGCGCTGGTCGTCGCAAGCACGACAACGATGGCGGCGCCGGCGTACCTGGCGGCCGCGAGCGTGGTCAGCTCCATCCGTGCCGCGTCGCCGGAGACACGCGCGCAAATGTAACTTACACAGCCTATTCGTCCTTTGTGGACTGACGATCGTGGCCTTGAACTGCGAGGTCGCCCGGCCTGCGCCTAGGTCTCCGGGCGCGCCGGCGCGTGGATTGACAACTCTTCTCCGGGAAGTTCAGGCTGGCGCGACGCGTGTTAACGGTAACAGTCGGCTCACTGAAGGGAATGCCGATCTGGCCGTGCGACGGCGGGAGCAACCGGAAGTGGATCCGAAGCGGACTGGGAGAAGGTCGTCATGAACAGAGGAAGTATCAGCCGCCGGAGCCGGCGCCTGATCGCCGTGCTCAGCGCCGCGGCGGTGACGGTCGCCCTGGGGGTGACGCTGGGTGTCACCGGCCCGGCGCTGGCCGACGCCACCGGAACACTGCGCGGTGTCGGTTCGGGCCGGTGCCTGGACGTCCCGAACGGCAGCCAGAACGACGGTGCCTCCCTGCAGATCTCCGACTGCTCGGGCGGGGCGGGCCAGCAGTGGACGTCGACGGCAGCCGGCCTGTTGACCGTGTACGGCAACAAGTGCCTGGACGTGCCCGGGAGCGCGACCAGCGCCGGTACCCGGGTGCAGATCTGGACCTGTCACGGCGGGGCCAACCAGCAGTGGCGGGTGAACGCCGACGGCACGGTGGTCGGGGTGCAGTCCGGGCTCTGCCTGGATGTCACCGGCGCCGGTACGGCCAACGGCACCGCCGTGGAGATCTGGACGTGCAACGGCGGCAGCAACCAGCAGTGGACGGGCCTGTCGACCACGCCCCCGCCGACGACGACCACCACCACGACCGGCGGGAACACCGGCTGCTCGCTTCCGTCGACGTACCGCTGGTCTTCGACGGGTGTGCTGGCACAGCCGAAGAACGGGTGGGTCTCGCTCAAGGACTTCACCAACGTCGTCTACAACGGCAAGCACCTCGTCTACGCGTCGAACGTCTCGGGATCGTCGTACGGCTCGATGGCCTTCACCCCGTTCACGAACTGGTCCGACATGGCCTCGGCCGGCCAGACCGGGATGAACCAGGGCACGGTGGCGCCGACGCTGTTCTACTTCGCGCCCAAGAACATCTGGGTGCTGGCGTACCAGTGGGGTGCCTGGCCGTTCATCTACCGCACGTCGAGCGACCCCACCAACCCCAACGGCTGGTCTTCGCCGCAGCCGCTGTTCACGGGCAGCATCTCCGGCTCCGGCACCGGCCCGATCGACCAGACCCTGATCGCCGACGGCTCGAACATGTACCTGTTCTTCGCCGGTGACAACGGCAAGATCTACCGGGCGAGCATGCCGATCGGGAACTTCCCGGGCAGTTTCGGCTCGAACTACACGACGATCATGAGCGACTCGCAGGCCAACCTGTTCGAAGCGGTCCAGGTCTACAAGGTCCAGGGCCAGAACCAGTACCTGATGATCGTCGAGGCAATGGGCTCGGGCGGGCGCTACTTCCGCTCGTTCACGGCCAGCAGCCTGAGTGGTTCCTGGACGCCGCAGGCCGCCAGCGAAAGCAACCCCTTCGCGGGCAAGGCGAACAGCGGCGCGAACTGGACCAACGACATCAGCCACGGTGACCTGGTCCGGTCCAACCCGGACCAGACCATGACCGTCGACCCCTGCAACCTGCAGTTGCTGTACCAGGGCAAGTCCCCCAGCGCAGGCGGCCCGTACGACCAGCTGCCGTGGCGGCCGGGCGTCCTGACGCTGCAGCGCTGACCCGCGCCACCCCTTCGGCAGGGATCCCTGCCGAAGGGGTGGGCAGTGCTCGCTTGCACGCTTGGCGGGCCCGTGGGGTTGCCTTCGTCCGGTGTCTGATTGATCGCAGGTCACGGCCTGTTTCCCGGGTCTACGCTGAGGCGATGACGCTGGGGATGGACCGGGATGCGACGAAGCACCGCCGGTGGCAGAACACCTTTCTGGCCGGAGCGATCGTCTTCGGCATGGCCGCGCTCGGTGACGCGGCAGGGACGAGCTACGCGCTGAGCGCTCCCGGGTACGTCTTCGCCGACGGCGAGCTCACGGGCGAGATTCTGGTCCTCGCCCTGGCCGTCGCGCTGATGCTCGGCTGCGTCGCCCTCGGGCGGCGCCACGACCGGCAGCGCGCCTCGCTGGTCGCCGAGCACGAGCACTGGCTGCCGCCGCTGACCGAACGCGACGGCCAGGGGCAGGTCGACCTCGACGTCGAGACCGCCCGGTTGCGGCCGCTGGTGGTGCGCTCGGTGGGGCTCGTGCTCGGCTGGCTGGCTGTGCTCGCGGGGGTGGTCGCGGGATTCGTCGCGATGAGCGCGTCGGCCGACCACCTGCTGAAGACCGGGACGCGCGTGACCGGCGAGGTGCTGGGCGTCTACAAGCACAGCCGTGGCGAGGACACGATCCACGTGGAGTATCCGGTGGGGTACGGCGACGTGGCGTACCCCACCGGGTACGGCGACCTCCGGTTCGCCGACATCGTCTGGGACTCCGGCCGGTCGTACCGCAAGGGGCAGCGGATCACGGTCATCTACGACAAGGCCGACCCCGCCCGGGTGCGCACGCTGGAGGAGACCAACGACGACCCGGCCTGGACCTGGGTGCTGACGGTGGGGACGGCCGCCGGCGGGATCGGGCTCGTGCTCTCGGTCATCGCCGCGGTGAACTGGCGGCGCCGCTCCCGCGCGGTCCGCGCCACCGGCTGGCGGATCGCGTCGGTGACCGTCGTGCCGGACAAGCCGATGCGCTCGAACAGGCACCTGCCGGACATCAACGTCCGATACCGCGACGGCACGACGATCACGCTGCGCGCGGCCACGTCGTCACACGGCGCGGCGCCGTTGAAGCACGAGCCGAACCGGCGGGCCTGGATCGGCGGCACCGACCGCGACATGGTGGTGCTCTTCCCGCACGGCCGCTGGCGCGAGCCGCCCTACGCCGTGCCAGCCTACGCGCTGAACCTGCGGGTCGCGGCTCAGCCCGCGGCGGCGCCCGTCCCCGAGGACCCGGAGCAGGTGGCGTTCGTCAAACGCAAGGTCCGCTGGTTCGTGATCGCCCTCTTCGGCTGGTTCGCCGCGCTGGTCGCGGTCAGTGTCCTGTTGATGGTGCTGAACCTGTTGTGGCCCATGTTCTTCGTCGTGGTGGTGGGTTCGCTCGTGCCCCTCCCGCTCACGCAGCTCTACTTCAGCCGGATGCGGACCGCGCCGGAGAAGAAATGACCTAGCCGGCCAGGGGGAAGGAAGCGAAGACCGGGGCGTGGTCGGAGCCCGGCTTGCTCACGTGCGCGGACGGCTCTTCGGTGACCGAGGGCAGGTCGTGGTCGTGGCGGACGTGGACTTCGGGCAGCGGCGCGACGAGCGCGTGGCTGGCGAAGATGTGGTCGATCAGTTCGCGGCGGCCGTGGTTGACGCGGGAGTAGCGCTCGGCGTCGGGGATCAGCGGGGCGAGGTTCCACAGGCGGAGACGGTCGCCGGTGTCGTCACGCTCGAAGCCGCCGGTGCCGATCTCCGAGCCCGGTGGGCCGCTCAGGATCTGGGTGGTGGCCGCGGTGGCTTCGTCGTTGAGGTCGCCGAGCACGATGACGCGTTTCCCGTCGCCCTGCTCGAGGGCGGTGGTGGCCAGTTCGCGGACGGCGGCGGCTTCGGCGGTCCGGCGGTAGAGGGCGTAGGCGCCATAGCGGGCGCGTTCGCCTTCGTCGTGCGGGAAGAACCGGTTTCCCGGGTAGGACAGCAGCTTGGACTTCAGGTGGCAGGTGATCAGGGTGAGGCTGCCGCCGGCGGCGAGTTCCACGCTGACGGTCAGCACGCCGCGGCCGAGCCCGCCGCTGAGCTGGGCGGGCGGGTCGGCGACCTGGATCGGCGCCAGCTTCGCCGGCAGCGCCACGGTGTCGGAGACGACGGTCAGCGGCAGGCGGGAGAGGAAGCCGACCCGGATCTCGCGTGAGTCCGGGTGCTGCGAGCACACCGTGTGCCATTCTCCGGGCAGCCGCTCGGCGAGTTCCTTCAGCGCCTCCGGGTCGCCGACTTCCTGCACGGCCAGCACGTCCGGGCCGATCGTCGTGATGGTGCTCCGCAGGGCCTCCAGCTTGGCGTCGTAGACCGGCGGAGCCGGATGGCCGGCTCCGCCGGGCCGGAACAGGTTTTCCAGGTTCCACGTGCCGATGACGACCATGACGCCTCCCCGGGTCTTGCGTGCCGGCCGCCAGGGACGCTGGTGTTCCGCGCACGGATACCAGAAGACTCGTCGCGCACTGACGCACAGTTACAAGTCTCACCCGAATGCCGCAGTGCGCGACCCCTTTTGGCTGGTGATTCCGTACCGATTCGCGCGGCTGGTTGGGGAAAATCGTGAACGACTCTTTCCTGACCTCGCAGGCCAGGAAAGAGTCGTTCACGACGTACCCGGTCAGCGTGCTAGCCGAAGTTCACGTCACTGCACCACATGTAGGTCTGGTCCTGGTGCGAAGCCTGCCAGATCGTGAAGATGACGTGGTGTCCGCGGTAACCGCCGGAGGTCTGGACGTCGAACGTGATGTCCTTCGCCGGCGCGTACTTGCCCGTCTGCGTGATGAGGTCGAGGTTGCCCCAGCCGAGGCGCTGCGTGGCGGGGTCGTACCCGTTCTTGCTGACGTACACGCGGATGTAGTCGGCGCCGTGGCTGGCCTGGTCGTACAGGTGCATCGAGAAGCTGCTGCCGATGCTGGTGGTCCGCCACTGGCCGGTGGTGTTGAGGGAGTTGTTGCGCGCGAGGGCGTTGCTGCACAGCTGGCCGTCGGGGGTCGATCCCTGGAAGTTCCCGTGGAGGCCGTCCCGCAGGGCGCTCATCCAGTTCCACATGGTGTCGGCGTTGGCCTGGAAAGCCTGCCAGCACATGGGGTCCTGCTGCTGCATCGCGGGGTTCGTGTGCTGGTTGCCCCAGTCCTTCCAGCACTGGTAGGCGCGGGTGGCGGGGCTGACGATGGTGCCGTGCGCGGAGGCCGGCGGGGCCCAGAGGAACAGGCCGGCCAGGACGCCGGTGATCACTGCGATGACGCTCCGCCGTGTGGGGACGGACCGGGAGGTGGGCGTGCGCATGGATGAGCCTCCATTCTCGGATGATCGAGCGGTGGCTTATGGGAGCGCTCCCGGAGCAACAGGCTATACCGTCACCTGGTGAAACTTCAACCGGACATCGCGTCAGTTTTCGACCGGGTCCAGGCGCGGGGTTTCGCCGGGGCCGACGGGGAAGTGGGCGAGGAACGTGACCCCGTCGCCCTGGGCGTCGAACCGTGCGATGCGGGTCGCTTCCGGCTCGTAGAAGACGTCTCCGGGCGTCAGGACCGTCTCGGGTTCGCCCTCGATCTGGTAGACGGCGGAGCCGGCCTCGATGCTGCCGAAGACCGGGCCGTTGTGGGTGTGCGGGCCGGGGCTGTGGTGGGGGGCGATGGTGATGCGGCGGACCTCGACGTGGCCGACCACGCGGGGTTCGGGCAGCTGCTGGTCCAGCACGATCGTGCGCGTGACAGCGGGAGCGGCGGCCGGTTCGCCGATCTCGGCCGGGGTGCCGTCGCCCGGGATCTCCTCGATCGCCAGGTGGGTCATCGACGTCGTGTCCGTCGCGCCGTGCCAGTGCCATTCGCCGGCCGCGACGCGGACCGTTTCGCCCGCCCTGATCAGCGTCGCCGGGCCGCCCCGGCGTTGCACGTAACCGGTGCCTTCGGTGACGACGAGGACCTGACCGAGCGGGTGCCGGTGCCAGTGCGTGCGGGCGCCGGGTGCGAACTGCACGCGGTCGACCCGGGTGCGCGAAACGCCTTCGGGAGCGGCGAGCGGGGTGATCCACGCGCTGCCGGTGACCACATCGGCGGTGGCTGGGAAGTTCACGGAGTACTCCTGAAAGCGTCAGAGGGCGGCGAGCAGTGAGAGCACGCCGGAAACGGCTTGGTCGAACGGTTCGGGCGCGTTCGCGGCGCGGGCCAGCACGTACCCGCCTTGCAGCACGGCGACGATCGTGGCGGCCAGCGCGGCGGCGTCCGTCGTGCCGGGCAGTTCCCCCGCGGCCCGGCCTTCGTCGAGCACCTCGGCCAGCCGCGCGCGCAGGCCGGTCAGCGTCTCGTCCACCGGGGCGCGCAGGAGGGGATCGGCCACGATGTCGGGATCCTGGGTGAGCCTCCCGATCGGGCAGCCCTTGAGCACTTCGCGCTCGCGCCGCAGGTACGCGGTGATCCGGTCGACGGCGGTGCCGGGCCCGTGCAGCTGCTCGTCGGCGGCGGCCAGCAGGACGTCGGCGCTGCGTCGCACGGCGGCCAGCGCCAGCTCCTTCTTGCCGGCGAAGTGGTGGTACATGCTGCCCTGGCCGGCGCCGGCCCGCTGCTGGATGGCCTTCGGGCTCGTGCCGACGTAACCCCGTTCCCACAACAGCTCGCGGGTGCTGTCGATCAGCTGGTCCCTGGTGCCCATGGCGACTGAATGTACATACTAGTAGGTACAGAATCAAGTGACCCAGGTCATGTCACAGCGTCCCGGCGGGCGGTGTCTTGAGGCCGAACCGAAAAGGAGAATCACGATGGACCGCCACCCGCGTGACCGGCGACCGCGAAAGGAGCGGCTCTTGAGCGACCACGCCACGGAAACCTTCGTCGCCCACCGGAACCTGCTCTTCACCGTCGCCTACGAAATGCTCGGTTCGGCGGCCGACGCCGAGGACGTGCTCCAGGAAACCTGGCTGCGCTGGGTGAAGGTCGACCAGGCCGACGTGCGCGACGAGCGCGCCTACCTGGTCCGGATCACGACCCGGCTGGCGCTCAACCGGCTGCGCACGATGAAGCGCCGCAAGGAGGCCTACGTCGGCCCGTGGCTGCCCGAGCCGCTGCTCACCACGCCGGACGTGGCCGAGGACGTCGAGCTGGCCGAGAGCGTCTCGATGGCACTGATGCTCGTCCTCGAGACGCTCGCGCCGACCGAGCGGGCCGTGTTCGTGCTGCGCGAGGTCTTCGACGTCGGCTACGACGAAATCGCCGACGCCGTCGGCAAGACGCCCGCGGCCGTCCGGCAGATAGCGCACCGCGCGCGGCGGCACGTCGACGCGCGCCGCCCGCGCGAGACGGTCTCCGCGCGCGAAACCCGGGCAGTGCTGGATTCGTTCCGGCGCGCGCTGGAAGGCCGGGACCTGCAGGGCTTGCTCGACGTCCTCGCGCCCGACGTGGTCGTCGTCGGTGACGGCGGCGGGATCAAGCAGGCCGCGCTGCGCCCGGTTTCCGGTGCCGGCAAGGTGGTCCGCTTCATCCTCGGCGGCCTCGGCAAGACGACCGAGCGGATCACCGTCGACCCCACGACGGTCAACGGCAACCCGGGCTTCGTCGTGCGCCTGGACGGAGAGCTCGACGGCGTGATGGCGGTCCGGTTCGACGACGGCCGCATCTCCGGCCTCTACTACGTCCGCAACCCGGCGAAACTGACCCGCCTCGCGGCCGAAACCCCGCTCACCTTGCGCTGAAAGTAGCCCGCCGGGTGCGGTGAGTGACGATGAAACAGGTATGGAGTGAGGTACTTGTACGGGTGCGGCGCGGAGCCGCCGGGAGCACGCTCGGACGGGCCGTCGAAGACCGCGGGAGGTCCAAGCAGATGGTGCCCGGCCGGTCGCGTCCCCTCCTCCGGGTCGTCTCCCCCTCGGACGACCCGCTGCCGCGACCGGCCACTTCCGCCCGGTGAGGCCTGGGGGTTGCTTCCTCCGAGGGACTCCCGCCCGGTCGCATTGACCGCTCGTGACGTCCTCCCTACGGTTCAGTGGTGGGCAAGGCCGGTGCGGCGTGCGGGAGGGGAAACCTGCCTGCGGACACCACGAGTTTCGTGGGACGCAAGCGCGAAGTCGGCGAGGTGAAACACCTGCTGGCCGAGGCCCGGCTGGTGACCCTGACCGGCGTGGGCGGAGTCGGCAAGACGCGGCTGGCCGTGCAGACCGCGGCCGGGCTGTCCCGCGCGTTCCCCGACGGCGTCTGGCTGGCCGAGCTCGCCGGGCTCGAGGACCCGGCGCTCGTGGCGCACACCGTCCTGGAAGCGCTGGGCGTGCCCGACGAAACCGGCCGGCCGGCCGCGGTCCGGCTCGCCGGGCACGTGCGGGACCGGCGGCTGCTGGTGATCCTGGACAACTGCGAGCACCTCCTGGACGGCTGTGCGACGCTCGCGCACGACCTGCTGCGGGCCGCCCCCGGCCTCCGGCTGCTCGCGACCAGCCGGGAACGGCTCGCGCTGGCCGGCGAGCACCTCTGGCCGGTTTCCCCGTTGCCGCTGCCGGAACCCGGGTGCCCGCTGCCCGGCGGCGGCTGGCTGCGCTACCCGGCCCTGACGTTGTTCGCCGAACGCGCGGCCGCGGTCGTGCCGGGTTTCGCCGTCACGGCGGAGAATCAGGATCGCGTCGCCGAGGTGTGCCGCCTGCTGGCCGGCATCCCGCTGGCCATCGAGCTCGCGGCCGTGCGGCTGCGGGTCCTCACGCTGGCGGAGCTGGAAGCCGGGCTGGGCGACTGCTTCCGGCTGCCTGGAACGGTGAAACGCGGCGGAGAACCCCGCCACCAGACGCTGCTGGCCGCCATCGACTGGAGTTTCGCCTTGTGCGGCCCGGCCGAACGGCACCTGTGGGCCCGGGCGTCGGTGTTCGCCGGCGGCTTCGACCTGGCGGCGGCCGAGCGCGTCTGCGCCGGCGACGGGCTGCCCGTCGGCGAGCTGCCGGACCGGCTCGCCGGGCTGGTGGAGAAGTCCGTGCTGGTCCGGGAAACGGACGGCGACCGGCAACGGTTCCGGCTGCTGGAGCCGTTGCGGCAGTTCGGCCGCGACAAGCTGGCGGGGTCCGGGGAGACGGCGGCGGTCCGGCGGCGGATGCGGGACCACTACCTCGCCCTCGCCGTGCGGAGTGAACGCGCGTGGTTCGGCCCGGAGCAGGCGGGCATCTTCCGGCGCATGCGCCGGGAACACGCGAACCTGCGCGCGGCGCTGGACTACAGCCTGACGGTGCCGGGCGAGGTCGAGACCGGCCTCCGGCTCGCCTCGGCCCTGTGGTTCTACTGGGCGGGCTGCGGGGTGTTCGGCGAAGGCCGCCACTGGCTCGACCGCGCCCTCGCGCTCGCCGTCGAACCCGGCGAAGCACGAGCGAAAGCGTTGTGGGTCAACGGGTACGTCGCCACCGTGCAGGGCGACAAGGACGTGGCGGTCGCGATGCTGGAGGAATGCCGTGCCTACGCGCGGCGAGCCGGCGACGACGTCGCGCTGGCGTACGCGACCCACCGCCTCGGCTGCAACCTGCTGGTCGGAGACGACGTCGCCGACGCGAAGACCCTGCTCGAGGAAGCGCAGGCCCGCTACCGGCGGCTCGGCGAGCTCAACAGCACCGTGCTGCTGGCCGGCATCGAACTCGCCGTCGTGTCGGTCTTCCTCGGCGACCTCGACCGCGCCGCCGAACTGTGCGAAGAGGCGTGCGCGATCGGCGCGGCCCACGGCGAACAGTGGGCGCGCGCCTACGCGGCCTACGTCCAGGCCATGGTCGCGCTGGCACGCGGCGACCTCGACCGGGCGGCCGCGCACGGGCGCCACTGCCTGCGCGTCAAGAGCACGTTCCACGACCTGCTGGGCATCGTGCTCGCGATCGAGGTGCTGGCGTGGACCGAAGCCGCGCGCGAACACTGGGAACCGGCCGCGACGATGCTCGGGTCCGCCCGGCCGATCTGGGACGCGGTCGGCTTCCCGATGTTCGGCTCCCGGCACTTCGGCGCCCCGCACGGCGAATGCGTGACGCGGACCCGCCGCGCGCTGGGGGACGGCCCGTACGAAGCCGCCTTCCGGCGCGGCGCCGAACTCGGCTTGAAGGAGGCGATCGCCTACGCGCTCGGGGACGGCTGCGCGTCGCCGTCCCCGTCGCCGTCGCCGTCCCTGGAACGGCCGACACCGCTGACGGACCGGGAAGCGCAGGTCGCCGCCCTGATCGCGGACGGCCGGTCGAACCAGGAGATCGCCGACCGCCTGGTCATCTCCCGCCGCACCGCCGAGGGGCACGTGAACCGGATCCTGCGGAAGCTGGGTTTCGACTCGCGTGCGCAGGTGGCCGCGTGGGCGGCCAGGGCGTCGCGGGTGCCGTCGCCCTAGGCGTCCGGCCCGGTCTCGGCCCGCCTGCGCTTGTGGACTTGCTCATGATGATCGTGGTTGGGTTTCAAAATGCGGCTTCGCCGTGGCGTGGGAAATCGGCGCTCCTCGGGTTGCTTTCTCGTTGTGGTCGGCAGCGCCGATTCCCCACGCACCGAGCCTCGTCTGCCTTTCTCGTAGGTGTTCTGCTGCTGTGACAGGTTGGCTTTGGTGGTACCTGATCGTGTGATGACAGGTGTTCGATTGTCGGTATTCTTGAGTTATGGCCGAACATGCGATCTGGCAAGCTGATGCGGTGGCACTCGCCGACCGTCTCGGTGAGCTGTTCGCGTCGATACGGTCTGCTGAGGCTGAAGTTGGTGCGTTGGTGGTGGAGATCGAGCGGCGGGGTGTGCTGGAGCTGTTCGGCTACCGGTCCGTTCCCCGGCTCCTCGAGCATCTGGCGGATGTCCCGAAATCCTCGGCTGAGCGGATCGTGAAACGCGCCCGGGCCATCAACCCCAGCGTGAATCTCGATGGCACCCCGATTCCCGCCCTCGCCGTCGCCACGGGGGTTACGGCCCGGTCGGGGCGGTTGAGTAATCCGATGATCGACGTGATCGTCGGGGTGTTGCAGGACATCCCGCCCGAGCATCGTGAGGGCGCCGAGCAGCATCTGCTCACCTTTGCTGAGGAGGCCGGGCATCGGCAGGTCGCCGCCCTCGGCGCCCGGATCCTGGCCCACCTGGATCCCGACGGCGCCGAGCCGGACGACACCGAACCCGCCATCCCGACCCGGGAACTGTCGTTGCGGCGCAGGAGAACCGGGATGTGGGAGTTCAGCGGCAAACTGGATGACGAGACCGGTGCCCGCGCCAGTGCCCTGCTGGACTCTCTCGCGCAGCGTCGCACCACCGACGAGGGCCCCGACTTACGCTCGCCGCAGGAACGTTACGGTGATGCGTTCTCCGACGCGATCGACCTGGCGTTGAATTCTCCGGAGTTGCCGAGGCAGGCCGGTGAACGAGCGCACGTCATGGTTACGGTCTCGCTGGAGGACTTGAAGTCCGGGGTGGGCACCGCGCTCCTCGGTGATGTCGGGACGATTTCGGCGGCGGAGGCGCGGTTGCATGCCTGTGACTGCAACATCATCCCCGCGGTGCTCGGTGCGAAGAGCGAACCGCTCGACCTGGGGCGCTTGCGTCGCCTGGTCAACCCGGGACTCCGCCACGCTCTGTATCTGCGTGACCGGGGCTGTGCGTTTCCTGGGTGTCATCGGCCGCCGCGACACTGTCAGGGGCATCATCTTCGTCATTGGGCGGATGGTGGTCCGACAGAGCTGGGGAATCTGGTGCTGACGTGCGCTCACCACCACAGGCTGTTGCATCGCTCCGGGTGGGAAGTCCGCATGGCCGCCGACGGTCTCCCGGAGTTCCTGCCCCCGGTGTTTCTGGACAAGCGGCGAAAACCCAGGCGCAACAACCTCCACCAACCGCTGCCCGTCGCGGCATAACCGAACAGGGGACCGGCCCGCAGCCACACGGCTACGGGCCTACACCCACGTGCGCGAGGCATCATATGGACGACGCTGACCATAACCTTTGCCCGCCGGCGTGCTACTCGGCCTGAAAGGGTTGCCGCTAATGGCATGGCCCATCCGAGCGTCAATTCCAAAGGTGCCGCCGCAAAGCCCGCAGCACCCCGCGAGCGTCACCCCAAGCGTTCGCTCCAGTCCGTCAACGCGGCGACAAGATCCCCTGGACCGCCAACGTCCCGCAACCGACGGACCTCAGCCTCGATGTAGTACCGGTACAACGGAACCAAACCGGCAGCCAGTTCGGGACCGGCTTCGTCCGCATCCAACGGCTGTCCCTCCCGGACCCGCGCCCCCAACCGAACGAGAGACTTCGATGGTGCCTCCGGCTGGGCCAGATACCACTCCAGCGCTTCGTCGTTCGTCGCCGCGCGCCCGGTCGTCGTCGTTCCCGAATACAGGAACCGGACCGGGAAGAACACCGCTTTCGTGAACCACACCTTGTCAGCGAGGAGACGGCGGGGGGTGCGGAACTCCGCCGTCACCTCGTCGGTCGCCAAGATCGCTACCGCGAACCGGGCGCTCTCCAGCAGCAGCTCTTCCGCCGCTGGGCGGACGATCTCCGCCGTCACGTCCTCGCCGAGCAGGACGCGGCCGTGCTCGGCCAGCTGCAGGCGGTCCAGGGCCGGGAAACGGCCGTCGTCCTCTCCCGCTCGCAAGGCCGGCAGGGATGCCCAGAACACCGATAGCTTGCGGTGCAACGGGCTTCGCTCCTGCAGCGCCTCCGTCGCCGCCGCCACCGCCGCGTGGTCGCCCTCCTGGACGTCGGTCAGGACCAGGGCCAGGTCGATGTCGCTGACTGCTGCCGAATAGCCGCCGTACGACAGGCTGCCCAGCACGTACGCGCCGATCAGGCGCGAACCGAGCGCTTCCCGGTAGGACTCGGCCGCTTCGGCGGCTATCGCCCGGGCCTCGGTTGCCGGTTCGGTCGTCGTCACGGTGCCACCGTATCGCGGCGGGCGCACTCCGCGATGCGGTCCGAGACCACTCCGATCACCTGCCATGCCCGGTCCAGCACCGTGATCACCGCGTCCGCGGTCCAGTCCTCGCGCCGCCGCAGGAGTTCGTAGCCCATCTCCAGGTGCTCGACGTCGGCTTCGTCGTGCAGGTCGAAGTATTCGTCTTCCGGGAACGCCTTCGTGCCCGCCTGGCTGAACACCAGGCTGCCCGCTTCGAGGGCCAGGTGCGCCAGGACCGCCCGCTGCACGCCGGGCAGGATCGCGAACTGGTCGACGAACCACGACGCGCCCATCTCGATGACCGGATCCCAGATCAGCTCCCGGTCGTCCGCGCGGCTGCGCGCCAGGATCCGGTCGTGGCCCACCTCTTCCTGCTGGTGCTCGCACGCGAGCGCCCGCAGCTCCGGGTCGCTCTCGAACGTGACGCGCGCGCTGATCATCCGCTGGAAGGCGTTCGACCACGGCTGCAGGTACGTCAGCACCGCCTTCTTCGTCTCCTCGGAAGTGTCCTCGCCGGTCAGCAGCCGGATCAGGTCCGACGACTCGTACTCGCGTTGCCGCTGCTCGTTGTGGCGGGCGACGCGCTCGACGTCCTGCTGGGTCACGATCGGCTCCTTACCGTGGTGCTGCGGGAGATCAACACTCTGCAAGATCAACACTAGGCAAGATCGACAGGGGAGAGCGGAGCGGGACCGGGCCGGTCGTAGACGGGGAACCTGAAGTACGTGGTGACGTCGCCGCGCCGGCCCGCCGCGCGGTAGCTGACCAGCTCCAGCACGCCCCGGCTTTCGGACAGCGGTCCGGGCGCCAGCGCCGCGGCGAGCGTGCGGAAGCGGCCGGGGTCCACGCCTTCGTCGCGCAGCAGCTCGGCGGTGCGCTCCACGGCTTCCTGGTCGTCCGGCACCAGAGCGGGCAACCGCAGGTACGTCGTGGACTCGGCGGCGCGGTCCACGCCGGACCGGAACGCCAAGCAGCTCAAGGCCGCCTCGCCGGCGTCGCCGCGTTCGCCGGTCAGCACCCGGTAGGCGGCTCGCGCCTCCTCCGGGTCGTGGCGCAACGCCACCGCCGCGACCCGGTCGACCTCCGCGAGGCCTGCCGTGTGGTTGCGGTAGTAGATCTTCACCCTGGCCCGGGTTTCGCCCGCCAGGTCGACCGCGAAGAACTCGATCTCCCGGTCACCTTCGACAGTTTCGATCCGACGGTGGGCGTCTTCCCAGGCGGCCGCCAGGCCGAGCTGGGCCATGGCTTCGGCCACGGCCGCCACGCGTTGCGTGTGGGGCCACGAGTACAGCCCGAAGTAGGTCTTGTGCACTACGCCGGACGGCGGGCGCCAGGCGATCGAATGCCACAGCGGCGCGGGCGACGGCCGGCCCGCCCGCGGCGTGAACGTCTCGTGGACGCGCTCGAGCCGTCGGGCGGCGAAACCGCTTTCACCAGGGAAAACCAGGTCGTGGCCGAGGCTGTCGAACAGCACGCGCAGCTCCGGTCGCCCGCCGGACCAGTTCACCGACATCTCGGCCGGGAAGCCGTCGTCCGCCACATAGGACGGCTGGGCGGGCGCGTGCCCGATCCGCTCGTGCGCCCACGGCGGCAGCAGGGCGCGCAGCATCCGGGTCGTCCGGACGGACTGCTCGACCGGGACCTCGAGCGCGTCACACGCCGTCGACCAAAGTCCACACAGAAAGTCACCGAAGAGCCGACCCTGTGCCGGATAGTTTTCCCTTATATATTCGGGAATTTCCGGTACATGACTCGTCACGATCGGATGTTATCAGTTGGATGCTTGCTCAACTAAAAGTCTGCACCCGGGTGGTCCAGTCAATTGCGCCATGTGGGTACGCCGGTGTCCGGGGTGGACACGGAGGGGCACATCGGACACCGGCGTTGTCCAGTCCGGACACGACCGGACATCGAGTGGACAATCAGACTCGCGCCGGCACCACCGTCATCGCGTGCTTGACCAGGCGGATCAGCGCGAGCTTGCTCGAGTCACGGTCGCGGGCGTCACACATGACGATCGGCACGCGGTCCGGGATGACCAGGGCCTCGCGGATCTCGTCCGTCGTGTAGCGCGGCGCGTTGTCGAAGCAGTTGACCGCGACGACGAACGGGATCTTCCGGCGTTCGAAAAAGTCGATCGCGGCGAAGCTGGTCTCCAGCCGCCGCGTGTCGACCAGCACGATCGTCCCGATGGCCCCGCGCGCCAGGTCGTCCCACATGAACCAGAAGCGCGCCTGTCCCGGCGTCCCGAACAGGTACAGCACGTGCCGCGGCGAGATCGTGATCCGGCCGAAGTCCAGCGCGACCGTCGTGGTCGTCTTCCGCTCGACGCCGGACAGGTCGTCCACCCCGGCACTCGCCTCGGTCAGCACCTCTTCGGTCGTCAGCGGCGGGATCTCGCTGACCGAACCGACCATCGTGGTCTTCCCGGCACCGAAGCCGCCCGCGATGATGATCTTGACCGGCGTGGGGACCATGTCCGCCCCCGTGGGGTCAGTACTTGATGAGGCCATCGAGAACCGCCTGGAGTGTTTCGAGGTCCGGCGCCTGCGCCGGGTTATGGGTGGGCGACCGCGTGATGACGAGGCCGCGTTCGATCAGGTCGCCGACGAGCACGCGCACGACCCCGAGCGGGATCTTCACGTAGACCGCGATCTCGGCGATGGACACCGGGTGGCGGCACAGCTGCACGATCGCCTGGTGCTCCGGGCCGAGCCCGGCCGGCTCCTGCTCCGACCGCAGGGTCATCACCTGCGTCGACAGGTCGAGCCGCGCGTTCTCGGCCGGTGTCCGGCCGCTCGTGATCGTGTACGGCCGGACCAGCGGCCCGGCGGCCTCGTCGTACCAGCCGTCGTCGGCACTCATGTGGCCTCCCGCAGGACGGACGCCGCTTCTCGCGGCGCGGACGCCATGTAGTCGCCGACGCGCTTGACCAGCCGGCTCATCTCGTAGGCGATCATCTCGACGTCGACGTTGTCCGCGGCCAGCACGGCGAGGCAGGCGCCCTGGCCCGCCGCCGAGACGAACAGGTAGCCGCGCTCCATCTCGATCATGTTCTGCAGCACCGGGCCGCGGTTGAACTGCTTGCTCACCCCCTTGGCGAGGCTTTGCAGGCTGGAGGCGATGGCCGACAGCTGGTCCGAGTCGTCCTTGCCCATTCCCGCCGACTTGCCGATCAGCAGCCCGTCGGCGGACAGCACGATGGCGTTCTGCGCGCCGACCACGCGGTTCACCATGTCATCGAGCAACCAGTTGAGATCGGGTTTGGGGTTCCCGTACTCGTTCATTCGACGTCAGACCCTGACTTTCGGTGTGTGGACTTTCCTGTGTGCTGTCGCGGATTACGAGTCGTCGTCCGGCCCGCGGCGCCCGCGGCGGGTGCCCTTGTGGAACGCCGCGAGCGTGCGCGCGGTGCCTTCGCCCGGCGCCACGACCTCGTCGGCGCTTTCGTCGGGTTCGGTCTCGAGCTGGGCGACGAGGTTCTGCTGGGGCTCACGCCGGGGCAGCCGGGGCCGGTCGTCGGTCGGCTGGTTCTTTGCGGCGTTCGCGGCGTCGGCCGGGTCGGCGGCGAGAGCCGGCTCCGGCGTCGCCGCCGGCACGGAGGGCAGCGCGTCGGGCGGCGTGAGGGCGCGTGCCGGGTACGGCCGGGGCTTGGTGTCTCGTTTCATCGGGATCTGGCCGCTGAACGAGCTGGGGGTGTCCATCGTGCGGAGCGAGCTTTCTGCTGCCTGCGGCGCGGGGCCGCCTACCGGGGCGAGGACCGCGGTGTCCTCCGCGGGCGTGGAACCGGTGTCGTCGGCCTGGTCGCCGTCCTGGCCGGCCAGGTGCTGAGTCGGGATGAGGACGGTGGCGCGGAGGCCGCCGTAGCGGGACGGGTCGAAGGTGACGGTGATGCCGAGCCGGGCCGCCAGGCGCGCGACCACGAACAGGCCGAGGCTGGAGTCGGCCCGCAGGGCCATCGCGTCGAACTCGGGCGCCTCGGCCATCATCGCGTTGGCCCAGTCGCGGACGCCGTCCTTCATGCCGAGCCCCTGGTCCGACACGTCGACGACGACGCCGCGCGCGACCCGGCGGCTGGTCACCTCGACCGGCGAGCCGGGCGGCGAGAACGACGTCGCGTTGTCGACCAGCTCGGCGACGAGGTGGATCGTGTCGGCCACCGCGGCGCCGAGGATCGCGACGTCGGGCACCTGCTCGACCTGGACCCGCGCGTACTGCTCGGTCTCGGAGACGGCCGCGCGCAGCACCTCCATCAGCGGCACCGGCTTGCGCCAGCGACGGCCGGGCTGCTTGCCGCCGAGGATGATCAGGTTTTCGGTGGTGCGGCGAGCACGGGCCGCGAGGTGGTCGAGCTGGAACAGCGACGCCAGCTGCGTCGAGTCGTCCTCGCGGGCTTCCATCTCGTCGAGGATCTGCAGCTGCTGGTGGACCAGGACCTGGTTGCGGTGCGCGATGCCGAGGAAGACGTTGTGCACGCCGCTGCGGGCCTTGGCCTCGCTCGCCGCGGCGTTGACGGCGGTCAGCTGGGCGACGTTGAACGCCTCGGCCACCTGGCCGATCTCGTCCCGGCCGTGGTCCAGCTGCGGCAGCTCTTCCTTGAGGTCGACGGCTTCGCCGCTCTTCAGCCGCTCCACGATGTTCGGCAGCCGGTTGCGGGCGAGGTCGAGCGAGTCGTTGCGCAGCCGGGCGAGGCGCGTCATCAGCGCGCGGTCGACGAGCGAGCGGGACACCCGCACCGCCACGATGATCGCCGCCAGCGACGCGAGCAGCGCCACGATGCTGCCGATGATCACGTTGCGCAGCTGGGCGTCGCCGGAGTCGATCGCGGCCGCGGAAACCTTGTCCGCCTGGGTGATGGCGAGATCGTTGAGGCCCTGGGCGACCTGGGTCGTCGCGTTCTCCCAGTCCGTTTCGGACACCGGCACGGTGTTCTGCTCGCCGGAGGACCACGGGCCGCGCTTCACCAGCGCCTGTTCGGCGGTCGCCAGCTGCCGCCAAGCCGTGCCGCCGGTCAGCGCCCGGTACTTGTCGCGGACCCCCGGGTCGAGGAACGGCGCGATCTGCCCCAGCTGGGTCCGGTAGAGCCCGGACAGCTGCGCGAACTGCGCGAAGTCGTCGGGCGCGAACGTCCCGGACGAGAACGCCGTCGAGGCGAGCGACGTTTCGCGCGACATCATGTCACCGGCGCGGAACACCGAGGTCGCCGTGATGCCACCGGTCGCCGCTTCGGCGTCGGGCACGACGCGAGCCTGGGTGTCGAACAGGTTGGACGCCGTGTCCATCACGCCGTTGTAGTAGCTGTTGACCTGCGCGCGGTCGATGCTGCGGAAGCTGATCTGCGAGCGCAGCACGGGCAGCTGGTCGAACTGCGACTTCAGCGCGTTGACCTTGGACGCGATCTCGTCGGGCGCGGTGGAGATGGTCGCGGCGAAGGCGTCCTTCAGCGCGGCGAGCTTTTCGTCGGTCGCCCGTTGCTGCTGCTGGAGCCGCGCCGGGCCCTGCGCCGGGTCGTCCAGGTACTGCAGCGCGGTCTGGCGTTCCTTCTGGAACTCGGCCAGCGCGGTGGCGGCGGGGATCGACACCTCGCGCACGGAAGCGGCTACCAACCGGACGTAAACGCCATTGAAGAGGAAGTAAGAGGAGACCGCGATCCACAGCACCAGCAGCGTCACGCTGGGAATGAGAACGGTCCTGGTCAGCCTTTTGCGGATCGACTTGTCGTACGGCTTGTCCGACTCGTCCCTGGGGTCTTTGTTCAGCACGGCGGTTCACGAACTCCTGAGTGACGGTCGGCGAGAAAAGGGGACCCGGACGAGGAGGTTGACACGATGATGGGATGCAGCGGCCGCCGTCACCCGTCTTCGCCTCACCCTCCGTGTTGCCGCGGAATCGATCAGGGTGCGTTTTTTACCACGAACCCGTGGAGGGCTGTGGCTTTGACCCGGTTGGCGGACAGTCGTCCGGCGCGCGGCGAACGGCGTTTACTCAGTGCACCGGGGTGATCACCGGCATTTCCTCTGGTAGCAGGCCCAGGACACATTTCGACATCATGCACGCTGGTCCGAATGGGTGAAAATGAAATGGCACTCGCCGCGCGTTGGCGGTGGCGATCAGCCCGCGAGTTCCCGCACTCGCGCCATGGCCTGCCGGACTTCGGCGAAGCCGGTGGTGAGCGGGCTCAGCCCGATCCGGATGCCGTCGGGACGGCGGAAGTCGATGAGCACGCCGTTCTCGATGAGCACGCGCGAGAGCCGTTCGGCGTCCGGGTGCCGCAGGGTGACGTGGCCGCCGCGCCGGTCGTCGTCGCGGGGTGAGGCGATCGTGAACCCGAGCGGGACGAGCCACGCGTCGGCGAGGGCGAGCACCCACCGGCCCAGTGCGACGGCCTTGGCCCGCACGCGGTCGATCCCCGCTTCGGCCAGCAGCGCGACCCCCTCCTGGACGCCCACCATGCCGAGCACCGGCGGGGTGCCCGACAGCGCCCGCCGGATCCCCGGCGCGGGCTCGTAGCGCGGCGCCATGGCGAAGGTGTCGGCCGCGCCCATCCAGCCGGTGATGGGCTGGCCGAACGCCTCGTGGTGCCGCGCGTTCACGTAGAGGAAGGCCGGCGCGCCGGGCCCGGCGTTGAGGAACTTGTACGTGCAGCCGACGGCGAAGTCGGCGCCCGCCGCGTCCAGTTCGACCGGGAGCACGCCGGCGCTGTGGCAGAGGTCCCAGACGACGAGGCCGCCGCGATCGTGCGTCTCCCGCGTGATGGCGGCCAGGTCCGCGATCGCCGCCGACCGGTAGTCCACATGGGACAGAACGACCGCGGCGGTCCGCCGCCGGGTGGCCGCGGTGACGTCCTCGGGCCGGACCCCGGTCAGCGGGTCGGTCTCGATCCACCGGAGGGTCAGGCCGAGTTCGGCGGCGACGCTCTCCACGAGGAACCGGTCGGTGGGGAAGTTCGCGGTGTCCGTGACGATCTCGTCGCGCCCCGGCCGGAGCGCGACGGCCGCCCGGAGCGTCTTGTACAGGCACACGGACGTCGAATCGGCGACGATCGTCTGCCCGGGCGCGGCCCCGAGCGCGACGCGCCCCAGCTCGTCCCCGATCTCCTCCGGCAGCGCGAGCCAGCGTTCTTCCCACGACCGGATGAGCCGGGAGCCCCACTCTTCGGCGACGAGGGCCTGAAGCCGCTCGGCGGTGGCCCGCAACGGGCGGCCCAGGGAGTTCCCGTCGAGGTAGGCGATCACGCTCGCGTCGGTGATCGGGACGAACCGGTCGCGGAACGCGGCGAGCTCGTCGGTGGTGTCGAGCCGTTTCGCCGCTTCGGGCGAGAGGTCCATGACCGGCCCGGCTCAGTCGTGCTTTTCCTTGACCCGCACCGTTTCCTTGCGCACCTCGGCCTGGGTGGCGCGTTCCCGCACCAGCCAGTCGGGGTTTTCCGCCTTCAGCGCGTCGATCTGCTCGGTGGTGAGCGGCTCGGAGATGCCGCCGCGGGTGAGGCCGCCGATGGAGACGCCCAGCTTCGCCGCGACCACCGGCCGCGGGTGCGGGCCCGTGCGGCGCAGCTCCCGCAGCCACTCCGGCGGGTCGGCCTGCAGCGCGTTCAGCTCGTCGCGCGTCACGACACCCTCCTGGAACTCCGCGGGGGTGGCTTCGAGGTACACACCCAGCTTCTTCGCCGCCGTCGCGGGCTTCATGGTCTGGGCGGTCTTGTGCGACGTCATGCCGTCCAGGGTAGCCAGCGTCACTCCCGGTAACCTGACCCGGTGACCTCTTTCAAGCTCGCCTACGTCCCGGGCGCGACCCCCGCCAAGTGGGTGCGGACCTGGGGCGAGCGGGTGCCGGAGGTGCCGCTGGTGCTCGTCCCGGTCGCCGCCGCCGACGCGGCGGGCCTGCTGCGTGAGCGTGCCGCCGACGCGGCGCTGCTGCGCTCGCCGATCGACCGCGACGGCCTCCACGCGATCCCGCTCTACACCGAGACGTCGGTGGTCGTGGTGGCCAAGGACCACCTGATCGCGGCGGCGGACGAGGTGTCGGCAGCGGACCTCGCGGACGACGTGGTGCTGCACCCCCTCGACGACACGCTGGAGTGGCCTCGGCTACCAGGCCGAGCGGCGGTTTCGCGGCCCGAGACGACGGCGGACGCCATCGAGCTGGTCGCGGCCGGGGCCGGCGTCCTCGTCGTCCCGCAGTCGCTCGCCCGGCTGCACCACCGCCGCGACCTCACCTACCGGCCGGTCGCGGACGCGCCGCAGTCGAGCGTCGCGCTGTCGTGGCTGGAGGAGGAGACGACGGACCTGATGGAGCAGTTCATCGGGATCGTCCGCGGCCGCACGGTCAACAGCACGCGCGGCCGCTCGCCGCAGCCCGCGGTGAAACGTCCCGAGCGGCAGCCGCGCAAGCCCGCGGCGCCGAAGCCGGCCCGCCAAGGCGGGGGCAAGCGGCGCCGCCGCGGCTGAACGTCAGCAGGTCGCGCAGACGCAGTTGCCGTCGGCGCGGTCGGGCAGGTCGGGGTCGTCGAACCAGAGGCCGTCCTCCCCGAGGTAGCGGAACTGGAGCACGGTGCCCGGGGCGACGTCGACCGACGCCGAGCGGCGGCCGTTGGACCGCGGGGTGAGGTGGTGGCGGCCGGGCGTCCAGTCGTTGAACGAACCCACGACGCTCACCCGTCCGGGCGGCGCTCCGGCCGGGAGGCTGAACGTGACGCGCGGGGTGCCGGCCCGGCTCTTGCTGATCTTGATCACGGGGGTGCTGGCCTTTCGCGGAACGGTCGGGGAGGGTGTGCTCGGCACTGAGCGCGGACATGATGACACAGCTGTGACGATTCGGTCACGTGCAGTGCCCGATGGGGGGACGGCGCCGCTCAACGGTTCGCCACCGACCGGGTGGTCCTGCCGCGAACCATGATCATCTTGCTGCCGGACGTGCGCTCAGGTGCGAGACTGACAGCCGTGACTGTCACCGTTGATCGTCATGTCGAGGATCCGTGTGCCTGGCTCGCCGCCGTCGCTCACGAGCTCGCCGGCCTCCACCCGGCGGACACGCGAGCGGTGCTCCTGACGGTGTGGGACGGGCTGGTCGCCGCCCGGCTGGGCGGCCTGCACGCCGCCGCGGTTTCGTCCCGGTGGTGCGCCCGGCAGCTGCACGCCGAAGCGGTGGAGTTCGACCTCGCCGCGCAGCTGGCCCGCAACTGCACCGTCGGCACCGGCCTGGCCATTCCGGCCCGGCTGCCCGGAGCTGCCGTCGCCTGGCCCGTCGAGCGGGCCGACGCCGCGGTCGCCGCGATCGTTTCCTGCTGCGGCACGGCGGAAGCGGTGCTGCGCCGGGCGGGCGAGCTGACTCCGGTGTGGGAGGACAGCCTGCTCGGGCCGGTCGCGCTGACCCGGCGGCTCGCGGACAGCTGGACGGGCCGCCACCCCGGCCGCCCGCTGCGGCTCCCGGTGCCCCCGCCGGCGTGGTGGCGCTGATCGTCGTGGGGCGGCGTGTCCGTCAGGTGAAGGCTGGGCCGGCGGACGCCGTCCCCGGGCGAGAGGAGGCCGGGTGACCGAACCAGCGGCCCCGCGCACGAGACTTCCGCACGCGACCCGCGCGGCGGTGCGCGCGCTCCTGCTGGCCGAGCTGGTGGCCGCGGGAATGCGCGCACGCGCCGCGGGCTGCCCGCCCGAGGTACTGGCGGCGGTCTTCGACGCCCGCCGGAGGTCGGCGGCCGGCGACGGCCGCGCCGGGGAACCGGCGGGCGACCGCGGCTAGTGTTGCGCGTCCGAGGTTCGTCGATAGCGCGGCAGCGCGGGCGAGCGTCCTGAATGACTCACTCAGGTCTTCGGAGGTCCTGAATGAGTCATTCAAGACCTTTGGTCCGGGCTGTCGAGCTCGCCGGGGCTGAGCGAGCGCCTTGACTCCAGCGGTCCGAGCGTCAAACAACCTGCGACGCGCGACACGCGGGCTGGTCAGCGGCCGAGGATGGCCAGGGCCGTGGCCACGATCTCCGCCAGCCGGGTCTCGTCGGCCAGTGCCGCGGCCAGCCAGTCGTCGTGGGGCGAGCCGTGGTCCGGCCGTCGTCCCGGCTCGTCCGCGCCGAAGACCAGCCGGACCACCGCCGTCACCGCGGCCAGGGGAGCTTCGCCGCGGTTCAGGCGGGCTTCGATCGCGTGCAGTGCCTGCTCGGCCAGCCCCGTCAGCCGGGTGTCCTCGGCTTCCTGCGGGCCGGCCAGGTCCAGTGCCGGGAGCTCGGCCGCGTTGTCCGCCGGCATCGGCGCGACCGGTGCCTGCTTGTGCCCCAGCGGGCGCTCGACGTGCTCGGCGTGCCACTTCGGCCGGGTGCGCATCGCGGCCAGGACCGTCCGCACCTCGCGGTCGAGGGTCTCCCGGCCGGCCACCGGCTCGCCGGTGACCTCCGCGCGCCGCGCCGCCCAGCCGTCCAGCGGCCACAGCTCGGCGCCCGCGGTCGAGGGCACCCCGGCCCAGACCAGGACCTGCACGGCCAGGTCGCCCAGCCACCGGTCGCCGCCGAGGGCGTCGGCCAGCCAGGCCGGCAGGCGCGGTCGTTGCAGGGCCCCGATTTCGCCGCGCCGCCGCCGGTGCGCGTCGACCGTCGCCGGGGTGAGGCGGGTCGCCAGCCAGCCCTCCAGGTTCTCGATCGGGTCGGTCGCGCGCCGCAGCGCGTGCTCCACCACCGCTTCCACGTCGTCGTGGAAGCGGTCGAGGCAGTCGGGCCGCATCGACTCGAGGCGTCTCGTGCAGTCCGGGTGGCGGCGCTGCTGTTCCAGTGGTTTCGTGATCCGCGCGAAGACCAGGGGCCACGCCACGGTGTAGACCGCCCCGCGCAACCGGGCGAGCCGGCCGGGCGGAGCGGACGAGGCCGAGCTGGCGAGCAGGCCGTCGCGCGCCAGCCGGCGGAGCACCGCGACGTCGGCCTGCTCGTTCGGCGGGAGCGTGCTGGGGAGCAACTTTCCTCCGGATGCCGTCATAACTGCACCGACGGGGGAATGGTCGGTCAGCCGGGGAAGCGGAAAAGGCCCGTGGCGGGCCGATTTTCCGCGGAACTGGCCAGTCACTGGCCACCCCGGAATCACCTGATCGGCCCAACCGCTTCCGCCGATCGCCCGGAAGTCCGCGTGTCACAATCGAAATCCCATGGCAGAAGACGACGGACTGATCCGGGAACTGACCACTTTGCGGCGGGGCTGGGGCTTGGAAACCGAAAAGCTACGCGGCCGGCTGGGGCCGCTCGTCTCCGGCTGGTGCGAGCTCCACCGCACGACCAGCGACCGCGAAGCGAGACGGGTCCTGCGGGAAGCCATCGCGGCCGCGATGGCGGACTTCCCGGCCGACGACCGCCTGGCGGTCAACGTCGCGCTGGCCATCACCCCCGACGCGCGGCACGCCCGGCTCAGCGACCGGGTCGGGGTCCTCGCACACCAGCTGAGCATCTCGGAACGCACAGCGCGCCGCCGGATCGACCGGGCGTTCGCCCGGCTCGCCGCCGAGATCGAGGCGGGCACCCGGCCCGGCGAGGCGGTGCCCGACCCGGACAAGGGCTGGTTCGTCAAGCGGCTCAAGGCCCTCGTGCGGCTGGACACCGACGAACCGGAGCTGATCGAAGAGCGGGTGATCGTGGCGACCCGCGACGGCCTGAGCCGGATCTCCGCCCGGTTCACCGTGCCCCGCACCGAAGACGGCGGGGAAGGCGAACGGGACGTGGTCGCGGACGCCCAGCACGGCGTCCGGATCGGCGCCTCGAAGCGGGAGGGCCAGCGGCACTTCCGCTGGCTGCTCGACCTGCCGCGGCCACTGGCCCGCGGCGACAGCCACACCTTCTCCCTGGTGTTCCGCGTCCGCGACGGCAGGCCGATCCGGACGTCGTACGCGTTCGTGCCGCTGGTGACGTGCGAGTCGTTCACGGTCCGGGTCCGCTTCCACCCGCACCGGCTGCCGCGGGCGGTGTGGCGGCTGGACCGGGTGCCGCAGTCGGTGCTCGCCGACCCGGCCCAGCCGGGCGCGACGCTGCCGCTGGACGGCGCCTGCGAAGTGGCCCAGGACTTCGTGGGCCCGCAGCTGGGCTTTGCCTACGGCGTGCGGTGGCTGGCTTCGTGAACCGTCAGCCCGCGGTCCAGAGCCAGGCCTGCGCGGAGAAGGACTTCACCGTGACGTCGTGGCGGTGGAACTGCCCGGGGTCGAGCCCGGGGTAGCCGTCGCCGACGACGTAGCCGTAGAGCTGGTCGGAAACCAGGGCGGCGAGGCCGAGGTCGTCGCGCTCGGCCAGCGTCCCCCGCAGGAGCTCGCTGTCCAGCAGCCGGTTGACCTCGATGACCGTCTGGCCGCGGAAGCCGAGCGCGGCCAGGCCGAATGGGCCGATCGCGACGGCCAGCCGCAGCCGGAGACGTTCCGCGTGCCGGGCGTTGTCGGCCGCCAGCCGCGTGTGCCACGAGTTCAGCAGCCGCGGCAGTGCCTCGTGCACCGGGCAGCCGTCGGGCAGGAAGACGATCAGCCCGTCGCCGGTGCCCTGGTGGTCGGTTTCTTCGGGCGGGACACCCAGATCGGCGAGGACCTCTTCGGACAGCGCGGCCAGGCGCCGCTGCAGGGCTTCGCGGCGCGGCGCGGGGCGCTTGCTGAAGCCGACGATGTCGAGCGCGTACCCGAGCCGGACAGTCAGCGTCCCGGCCCGCTTCGCCGGCGCCGGGGAAGCGGCCGGAACCGCGGCCACCGCCTGGACGACCTGCTCGGCCCGGCGCAGCGCATTGTCCACATAGGACGCCGAATCGGCGAGGCGGTCGGCCAGCCACGTGGTCCGGCGCAGGTCCGCGGCCAGCGGTGAGCCGAGGACGGTGGTCAGGTTGGCCGCGCAGATCTCCACCGTGCGCGCCATGTCCCGCAGCCGCGTGGCGGCGATCGCCGCCTGCGCCCGGTCACGCGCGAGCTCGTCGAGGCCGGCTCGCTGCCCGGGATCGGCGCCGAGTGCCTCGACGGCCTCGTCGAGCCGGGTCCGCAGCTCTTCGACGCGGTCCTGGCCGGCCTGCCAGACCCGGCTCTGGTACCGGATCTTCGCGACCTGGGCGAGGTAACGCGGCAGGGGCGGCAGCACGACGTCGCCGCGGCTCCACGTCCAGGCGCTCAGTTCGGCGTCGCGCCCCGCCGGGGCGAGCACGACCAGCCGCTGCTCGATCGGCGCGTCGAAAGGTGGGGAAAAGTCCCAGACGGTGAAGCCGCCGGGCCGCCGTTCACCCGGTTCCGGGCACTCCGCCCAGCCGTCGAGCGCGGCCGCGAGTTCGGCGGGTGACGCGACTTCGTCTACGTGTTTCGCTTGGTGGAGCAGGCAGGTGCCGAGCAGGTCGCCGGTCGATCCGGCGGCCAGCGTCGCCCACCGGCGCCCGGCCTGGCGCCAGCCGGCGCCCGGCCCGGTGAACACCAGCGAGAAGACCAGCACGTCCTGCACCCGGCGCACGATCGCCTGCCGGTCACCGCCGGGGTTTTCCTGCCCCGCCACGGCGTTCTCCGCGTTGCCCGGCTCCGGCGGCCGTTCCGGCAGGCCGGTCGGCAGCCCGGGCACCGGCAGCGGTTCGGTGGTGCCGAGCAGGGACCGGCAGCGGGTCCAGACGCGGCCGAGCTGGTCGTAGGCGGCCGCCACCGACGGCCCGGTGAGCGGCGCGAACGCGTGGACGACGAGCTCCGGCTCAACGAGTTCCGGTGGCACGGCGGTCACCTCCGTCGCCGAGCAGGGCGTGCACGAGCAGCGCGATCCGCTCGCGCACCGGCGGCGGCGCCGGCACGGCGGGCTCCGCGCCGATGGGCGTCACCCGGGAGGGCTCGGCGAGCAGCAGCCGGTCGACGGCCGCGCGGGCGTCGCCGGTTTCCTTGTACCGCACCGCGTCGGTGAGTACGCCGAGGTCGCGCGTCACCGCGTCCCATTGGGCCGGTGCGAGTGTCCACAAAGGAATTTCGGCGAGCACGTCGAGCGCGTCGGCGGTGGTGGCCGGGTCGAGGACGGTCACGGGAGCACCTCGCTTCACGCGAAGAGGAACACGACGAAGTCGAGCGAGTCGGCGCGCGAGCCCGCCTTCCAGTAGCCCTTGCCGGTCGCTCGCTGGAACGGCGCCGAACCGGCGCGCAGCAGGTCGATCACCGAGTTCGCGCGGCCGGTCGCGACGCCGATGGCGCTCTGCGGGCCCGCCGCGAACACCAGGACGACGCCGACCCGCGGCTGCGGGCCGGTGCCGGCGAGCACCGCCTCGACGTCGCGGCGCACCTGGTCGCCGTCCAGGTGGGCGAGGTCGGCGGGGACGGTGAACTCGACCGGGTCGGGCCGCAGCACCGGTGGCGCCTTCGGCGGCGTCGTCGTGGTCGGGGGCGTGGTGGTCGGCGTCGGCTTCGGCGGCGGGCTGGACGGCAGCGGCGCGGCCGCCGGCATCGTGCTCAGGCCGACGAGGAACAGCACCAGGAACAGGTCGGCCAGGAGCCAGCCCGCCAGCAGGGCCAGCCGCATCGGGTCGCGGCGGGCGGTCACCGGTGCTCACCCGGCGGCCCGGCGTTGCCCAGCGGCAGCACGCTGTCGTAGACCGCGGGCGGGCTGTCCAGGCGGTCGAGTGCGTACCGCAGCCGTTCGACGAGCTCGCTGAGCGACTCGGTGCGCTCCCGGAACACCTCGAGCGTCTCGCCGAGCCGTTCGGCCGAGCGCGCCACCTCCTGCGCGATTTCCCGGTGGCTCTGGGCTTCGGCTTCCGACTTCTGCGTCGCGGCTTCCAGCTGTCCCACCAGGACGCCGATGCGCTCCTGCAGGCCCCGGCTGTCCGCGTGCATGGCCTTCTGCAGCTCCTCCAACGTCTTGACGGCTTCCGCGGGCGTGGCCAGCGCCTCGGTGGTGCGCCGCAGCTCCCGCGCGGTCGCCGTCCACTCGTCGATCGCCTCGTGCAGGCGGCTGCCGGGTCCGCTGTCGACCGCTTCGGTGATCTGCCGGGTCGTCTTCTCCAGCGCGGACGCGAGCGCGGTGCTCGCCGTGCCGAGCCGCGGGGCCAGCCGGGACAGGTCCTTCGCGGTCACCGGTGGCCCGGCCGAACCGGCGGAGGTCAGCAGGGTGGCCACGGCCAGCAGCCCGCCGAGCTCTTCGCGCTCGTTCTGCCGCGACAGCGACGACGGGACGCGGTGCGCGGCGTGGACGCCGAGCGTCAGGCCGATCACGAAGAGCACCGTGAGCGCCACGACCCGCGCCGACTCGCCGAGTGGCGTGACGGCGCCGCCGAACCCGCGTTGCCAGCCGAGGAGGAACGATTCGCCGCCGCCCGCCGTCTGGTAGGCCTCGAGCGCCGAACGCAGCTGCCACCAGGTCACCGCGACGGGGACGAAGACGAGCACGTCGCGAAAGATCTCGGTGCCCCGCAGGATGCGCTGCCACCGCGGGGTTTCCCGACGGTGGTCGGGGAGCAGCACCTCGGGCGGGTACGCCCGGACCAGGTCGACGCCGGCGAGGTCGCCGGGGCTCGAAGCCAGCACCTGGGCCAGGCGGACCAGCGCGTCCTGCCCGGGGCCGGGCGCGGCGCGGTCGGCGAGCGCCGCCAGCCGATCGGCGACGTGCTCACGGCTCGGGATGGCTGTGGTCACCAGGTCCTCCTGCCCGCCGCGGAGCCTCGCGGACCGGCGACGTCGTTGCTCTGGAAGTACAGGGCGGCGATGCGCTGCTCGGCGAGGCGCCGCGCGCGGCCGCGGCCGGCGGCCAGCCAGAGCGCGCGCAGCAGGGCCGGGGCCGGGTCGGGGCCGAGGCGCTCCAGGACCTCCGCCATCGTCCGGGCCCGCGTGGCCGACTTGCCGAGCACGATCTCCACCAGCGCGGCGAAGTGGCGGACGGCAGGCTCCTGGTCGACCGGGGCGAGCCGGGTCACCGCCTGCACCAGCCCGTGCCGGTTCAGGAATACGTCGAGGGCGTCCCGCCGGTCGCGGGAGCTCTCCTTGCGCTCGGTGAGCACGGCCAGGACGTGCGTGGCGACCTCGGGTTCGATGTCGTCGGTGCGGTCCAGCCAGTGCAGCAGGTTCGCCGCCGGGATCTCCTCGACGCCGTGGGCGAGGGCGAGCCTGCCGCCGTGGCTCAGGCCGCCGAACCGGCCGACCGCGCGCAGGAACCCGGTGAGGCCCGCGGTGCCGGTCGGCAGCAGGCCCTCCTGCCCGAGCACGCTGACGATCAGCGGCTCGTCGAAGACGAGACCGGTCTCGTCCAGCCGGGTTTCCGGGGCGAGCCGGCCGGTGGCGACCCGGACGGCGAGCTCGCGGACCGCGCGGCGGGCCAGGTCCTCCGCCGTCTTCGTCCCCGCTTGTGCGCGCGCCGCCCGCACCAGGGTGCTGTCCGGCAGCCTGCCGACCGCGGCGACCAGGTGCTCGTCGATCCGGCCGGAGACGACCACCTGCTGCTCGGTGTCGCTGAGGCCGCCGTCGATCATGCGCCGGAGCAGATCCGCCGCGTCGGCGAGCACCCCCGGCGCGTACTGGACGCTCTTCGCCCACACCGCGACGCTTTTGGGACCCGACAGCGGTTCCGGCGGCCGCAGCCGCGCGACGCCGTCGACCCCGGACCGCAGGTACCGGGCCACGATCGCCGCGACCACCGGGCTCGCCGCGGCGGGCGCGGCTGCCGCCGTGTCCAGCCGGACCCGGCGGCGCGCCGAACCGCGCGTCGAGAACTGGTTGTGGGCCAGGAAGACGACGCGGGGCAGGCCCGCCGCGGTGTCCGCGGCCTCGTGCGTGGCGAAGGTCCACGGCCGGCCGGGCTCCTCGCCGAGGATATCGGCGAGGGCGCACACCAGCTCCAGCGGCGGCGCGGCGGCGGCGGTCACGGTGAGGTCGTCGACCGGGTTCTCCAGCACCGCGCCGAGCAGGCAGGTGAGCGCCTCCGGGGGCAGCTGTGCGACGCGCTCGCGGAGCTGGTACAGCCCGTATTCGGCCCACCGCCCCAGTTCCGGGCCGTCGAGCACCGGCAGCACGCCGTCCTCGGGCAGTTCCGCCGCGTCCCCGGCCCAGCCCTCCCAGTAGGTCAGGCCGAGCGCCTCCGGGGTCGTCAGCGCGCGGCAGGTCAGCACGTGCGCGAGCGTCGACCCGGCGCGGCCTTCGTCGTCGGCCACCGGGATCTTCCGCAGCAGGGCGTACTGCTCGCCCGCGGCGAAGAAGACGAACCCGTGCTGGGGTTCGGTTTCGCCGTCGTCGCCGGTGGCCCAGACCAGCTTGCCTAGGCGCCCGTCCCAGACCCGCAGCGCCTCGGCGTCCAGTGACGTCGCCACCGGCCCCACCCCGCGCTTGCCGGTCAGCGAGCGCGGGGACCAGCGGTAGACGATCTGGTCGATCGTCCCGTGCCGCGTCAGCTGTTCAGTCATCCCGGCCACCGTCCACTCCGGCCTCGGCGTGGCCGGCCACGCCCTTCATGGCGAGCAGGGCCAGCAGCGGCTTGAGCACCCGCCGCTGGCGGAAGGTCAGTGCCGGGAAGCGCCCGTCCTCGGCCTGGGTGCCGGTCGCCGACGCGAAGTGCAGCGTCGAGTCCAGGCACTGCTCGGCCGGGGCGAGCCAGCCCGTCGCGCCGCGGGCGGAGAGGTACGCGTAGACGTCCCGGCTTTCGGCTTCGAGCGTGCTCAGGTCGAACTCCTCGTCCCCGTCGTGGTCCAGCCAGCGGCGCACCAGCTCGGACCGGAACCGCAGCCGGTCGGCCTTGACCACGACCGACGCCGACGGGATCGGCAGGAACGGCCGGTGCCGCGGGTTGCGGATCCGCTGCAGCTTGCCGAGCGAGACGTCGAAGGCGTTGTCCCGGGTGGCGGCGGCGTCCGGGCGGACCAGCCGGGGCACGGCCTCGGGGTCGATGACGAACAGCAGCGCGTTCACCGCGCCGATGAACGAGACGCCGGGGTCGACGTCCTCCAGGACCTCGCCGGCGACGTCGAAGAAGGTCAGCGCGCAGCGGCGGCCGGTCAGGTCGTTGGTGACGCGGAAGGCGTCGGTGAACTCGATCTGCTCCCGCGGCGTGGGCCGCAGCTCCCGGCCCGCCATGAACGGCTGCACGACGTCCCGCATGTACTGGTTGTGGACGCGCAGGTCCAGCGGGTCGACCCGGAGGCCGAGCCGCTTCAGCTGCGCGGACCCGGCCAGCAGCCGCCCGATCATGGCGGCGAGGAGGTGACTCTTGCCCGCGGCGCTCGCGCCGATCACCCCGACCACGATGCGGTCGTCGTACTCGCCGTAGTCATAGGGCAGGTAGTGCGTGGTGCCGTCACCGGTGCAGACGCGGTAGGCGGCGGTGAGCCGCATCCGCCGGGCCGATTCGCTTTCCCCGGGCCGGGGCAGGAACGGCGTCGCCTCCCCGGCGTCGTCCAGGGCGACCACCCTGGCCCGCGCCCAGTCGAGCCGGTGCAGGCAGATCGGGCATTCCACCCGGGCGGAGCGGCGGCGCCCGATCACAGGGCCGCCACCACGACCACGACGATCAGGGCGGCCACGAGCAGCAATCCGGTCAGCAGCGCCGGAAAAGACGACGGCGGCGCGGCGTCGGGCCGGCGCGGCAGGCTCTGCCGGAACGCGCGCTGCTCGTGCCGGAGCCGCTCGAAGTTCCGCCGTGCCTCGACTTCCCGCTCGGGCATCGGCGACGCGGAACCGGCGCGCGTCACCGGGTCGGGCAGCCGGCGGCGGCGCAGCAGCTCGCGGGCTTCCGGCACCTTGCGCGGGTCGGCGGAGAAGACGTTCTCCAGCAGCACCCGCAGCGGGGTGTCCTGCAGGTCAAGCCGCTCGGCGGCTTCGGCGGGCCCGGCCACGGCCTCCCCGGTGTAGAGCCGGTAGACCACCAGCCCCGCGGCGGCGACGTCGTCGGCCGGGTGGGCGGGCGTGGCGGGCCGCGGCGGGCAGCAGGAGCACGGCGGCCGGGGGCCGCCGGCCAGCGTGGCGTGCTCGAAGTCGGTGAGCTGCAGGCCCTTGCCGTCCCAGCGGAGCGTGTCGAAGCCGATGCGGCCGTGCACGATCCGGGTCATCGCCAGGTAGCGCAGGATGCGCAGCAGGTCGTCGACGACCGGGCCGGTCCGCGCCGGGTCCCAGGGCAGGTCGCTTTCCCAGTGGCGCAGCGGTTCCCCGCGGCAGGTGGCGACCAGGAACGGCGGCGCGTGGTCGGGGTTGTGCCCGACCAGCCGGGTCAGCTGCGCCGGATAACGGGTGTCGGTCAGCCGCCCGGTGAGCCGGTCGAGCATCGTGATCTCGCGCCGCAGCGCCTCGCCGGCCCCGGCGCGGTCGAGGGCCTCCTTGACGACGATCGGTTCGTTGAGCCGGTCGTGCGCGCGGCGCGCGCAGGCGAGCCCACCCAGCACGCGGTGCCCCTCGAACTCGACGTCATACGGTTGGTAACCCCGGCCGATGTGCCCGGCGATGATCAGCTGGAGCCGTTCGGTCATCCATGCCCCTCGTGAATCGTGACTCGCGCACCGTAGGTCGGAATACCCGGCCCGACGATCCCTACTGCTCAGTAGTCTCCGAACGGACGAGTGTTTCCTAACGTTCCGGTCGTCCTGTCCGTCAGTTGTAACGCGCATCCTCCGACGACCGATTGGACACCACGTCAATGACCGTTTTCGCGTTCTGGCGCGCGCTGATTCGGGACGGGGAGTGGTCGGCCTGACCTACGACGAACTGCGGCGGGAAGGCGCTTTCTCGTTGCTCGGAAACCTCTTCCCGGACCAGGCGAAGGCGCGTGGCCTGCTGGAGGACGCCGGAGTCGGGATCGGGGCCGTGCCGCCGATGGCGCCGTCGGCCCCGGCCGAGTACTGGCGCACGGTCTGTCGGGAAATTGCCGACGGACGGCATCCGACGACCCTGGAAAAACTGCTGGACGCGGCCATCGGCTGGTATCCGGCGAGCGCCGAACTGAAAGCATTGCGCGGGCGCGGCCGGGCCACCTCCACGCTTCGCGTCCTCTGTTTGCTCGCCTCGCCCGCCGATACGTCGCGAATTCGGCTGGAAGTCGAACACCGCGTTCTCCAGGAGATCGCGCGCACGAGCCCGCGGCTCGAGGTGACCGTCCTCCCGGCCACCCGGACCCGCGACATCGTGCCCGGCCTGCTGCGCGCCAAGCCCGACATCCTGCACTTCGCCGGCCACGGCACCGCCGAGGGCGAACTGGTCTTCGAGGACGACCGCGGCTTCGCCCGCCCGGTGTCGGCGCAGGTGCTGGCCGAGGTGCTCGACGTCGTTCCGCCGCTGCTGTGCGTGGTGCTGAACTCCTGCTACACCGGGGCCTACGCCGACGTCCTGGCCGGCCGCGCGGAAGCCGTCACCGGCTCGCGGGTGCCGCTCGGCGACCGCTGCGCGATCGCGTTCACCGAAGGCTTCTACACCGGGCTCGCCGGCGGCGAGGAGCTCGACGTCGCCTACCGGGCCGGCCTGGCCCAGATGCGGCTTTCGCGGTGCGACACCGGCAAGATGTGCTTCCGGTCCGGCGCCGGGCGGGCCGTGTGACCGAACCGCGTGTGACCGAAGCGCGTGTGAACGAACCGCGAGAGGACCTGGCGGGCCTCACCCCGGACGAGCTGTTCGACCGCGGCCGCCAGCACGGCATGGACCGGACGAACAGCGGCGCCGACGGCCCGGCGGTCACCACGGCCGCGTCGTTCTGGGTCGCCGAAGGGGGCAGCCGGGTGTGCCCGGTGTGCCGGCACACCTTCCGCATCGGCGAGCGGGTGTGGGTGGACCACGCGGTGGCCGGGAAGCCGGCCCGCGTCGTGCACGCGAGCCGGGAACTGCCGTGTCACGGCGAAACCGTCGAAGGCGGCACGGACGACCCGGAACTGGCCGCGCGGTTCTTCGCCGCCGTCGACGCGAGCAACCCGCTCAAGGGCGGTGTCCGGCTGAAGGCGGACTCGCCGCAGGTGGCCAAGCTCGTCCACCGCGTGAAGTGCGCCGGCTGCGGGCATTCCCTGCGGCCGCTGGAGGTCATCGTGTTCTGCCCCTGTGACCCGGAGAAACCGCGCTGCCGGCTGGCCGTGCACAACGACCGGGCCCGCGGCGTCAGCTGTTTCGACGAGTGGCTGACCGGCCGTCCGCTCGAGCACTGCCCGATGAGCTACCGCAAGAGGAAGCCGTGACGCGCTACCGACGGCACGCGGAGATTCCCGGCTGGCACCAGGACGCGCTCACCGAGGCGACGGCTGTCGTGATCGGCGTCGGCGCGCTCGGCACGGAGACCGCGCGGCTGCTGGCCCAGGCCGGTGTCGGCAGGCTCGTGCTGTGCGACCCGGACGACGTCGACGAGTCGAACCTCAGCCGGGGCGCGCTGTTCACGCCCGCCGACGTCGGCAGGCCCAAGGCCGAGGCCGCGGCGGCGGCGCTGACCGCGCTCGTGCCCGGCCTCCGGGCCGAGGCCCGGCACGCCGAGCTGTCGGCCGGGGTCGGCCTCGCCGAACTGCGGTCCGCCGACCTCGTCCTGAGCTGCCTGGACAGCATCGCGGCCCGGGTGAGCCTGACCCGGCGGTGCACCCTCGTCGGTGCCGGGCTGCTCGACGCGGGCACGCACCCGTGGGGCGGCGAGGTCCGCCACTACGTCCCGGGCGGCGCCTGCTTCGGGTGCGGCCTCACCCCGGCCGAGCGGGAGACCGCGGACGACCCGTGGAGCTGCGCGCGGCCGGTGGCGGCGGCGAGCCACGGCGCGTCGGCCCCGGTGTCCGCGCTGACCGCGGCCTGGCTCACGACCACGGCGTTGAGAGTCCTTTTCGGACTCCCGGAACCGGCCGGGATCACCCGGGTCGAACCGGTGTCCGGCACGGCGTACCGGCTGGCGGCCGAGCGCGACCCGGACTGCCCGCTGCACGAGCGGATCGCGCCGGGGTCGGTCAGCCGCACCCCGGTCGCCGCCGGCGGCCGGGTCGGCGAGCTGCTCGCCCTGGTGGCGGCCGACGAGATCGCGCTGGGCTGGAACCCGTTCGGCACTCCGCTGCCGACCACGATCCGCCTGCGGGACGCCGCCCCGGACGCCACCCTCGCGAGCCTGCGGGTCGCCCCGCGGGAGCTGATCCCCGTCGTCGTCCCGGGTGACCCGGCCCGGACGCGTTATCTGGAGCTGGCCGCCGAAGGAGAAGGAAACCGATGAAAGAACTGGCGGCGGCACTGGCGCAGTGCTTCCGGGACGAGCAGGGCGCCCGCTCGTTCCTGACCGAGATGGGCTACCCCGTCGACCGGCTCCAGCCGTTCGGCAGCGCGCGGCAGTTCTGGGCGGAGGTCGTCTCCGAGCTGGAGCTGGGCATCCTGGCCGACGGCATCCCGACGATCGTGGTCGCCGCCGCCGAGTGGTATCCCGGCCACGCGGTGCTCCAGGAGCTGGCGGCGAAGCAGGCCGCGGTCGACGAAGCCCGGGACGCCCCGGCAGGCCGCTCGGCGGAACCGCCGGTGGAGGAGGACGGCGACTGCTTCGCGATCCTCGCGATCAACACGACCCAGCACGCGGAGTTCCTCGACGTCGTGCGGTCGGTCGCCGACCCGGACGCGGAGCTGCTGTACGCGACGCGCCAGATCTCCGCGGTCCGGATCCAGGACCCGGGCGCGAGCGCGGGCCAGGTGGCCGCCCGGATCGAGGAGGAGCTGGCCGCGCGGCAGATCAGCGCGGACGTGAGCTACGCCAACTACGCCTTCCGGCCGTACCTGCTGGCCAGCCTGGTGGTCTACGGCCCCGACGGCGCGCCGTACGAGCTGCGCGGGGTGCCGGCCAGCACGCCGGTGCGGGACATCCCGTTCGCGGTGCTCAACCACTACGACGACGAGGCCGTGCGCAACCGGCGTGGCCAGTTCATGGAGACCACCGTCGACCTGGTCGACGAGGACGGCACGCCGCACCGGCTCGACCCGAACCGCAGCCTGCACGAGAACGGCGTCACCGACGGCGCGTCCATGCGGGTCGGCGCCCGGGCGACGGCGGGCAGCGGCGTCGGCCAGACGATGGAGTGGTTCGACCGGGCCCGGGCGCAGATCGACCTGTTCGCCCAGCGGCACGAAGAGTTCACGGTCACCAAAACCGACGATCCCGACCTGCCGACGCTGTTCGAGATCGAGATCCGGTCGCCGGGGTTCGCCCCGCCGCCGGAGGCCGGGGCGGAACCGGTCCTGATCGACCGCCACCGGCTGCGGATCATGCTGACCCGGGAGTTCCCGCGGCGGGCGCCCGCGGTGCAGTGGCGGTCGGAGGTCTTCCACCCCAACATCGTCCCGGCCTGGCGGGGCGATGTGCCCAAGGGCGCGGTGTGCCTCGGCCCGCTGATGGACGCCTACCGCCCCGACCTCGACTTCGCCGTGCTGTGCCAGCTGCTCGTGGACATGGCGGGCTACCGCAACTACGAAGCCCGGACGCTGGGCCGCTGGGAAGAGACCGAGGGGTACGTCAACATTCCCGCGGCCACCTGGGCCCGGTCCGAGCACGGGCAGGAACGGATCCTGGCCATCGGCGGCATCCCGTTGCCGCCGCCGGACGACGACCCCGGCGGTGCGGCCGGCCGGCCGATCCCGCTGTGGGTCGAACCGTGGGGAGCCGGCGAATGACCGCGGAGATCGTGCTCTACAAGGGAACGAACCAGACGTACTTCGGCCGGCTGTCGATGGACCCGATCCTGCGGGAGCTGCTGAGCAGGCACGTGGACACGAGCGACCCGAAGATCCGGTTCGCGCTGGTGTTCCACCGGGCGGCGGAGGCGGTGGCCGACGGCTCGCAGCTGGTCAACCTGCTGCCGACGGTGACCGAGGTCGACGTCGTGATGCTGCGGGGCAGCAAGATGGTGGCGCGGACCCGGGGTTCGGTCGCCGAGCTGTTCGGCCCGGTGATCCAGCGGCTGGTCGGGCGGATCGACCCCGACGAGGACAGCTGGGCGTTCCGGATCAGCCACCCGGTGCTCGACGGCTCGGGCGAGCAGCGGCGCCCGCCGAAGGTCGAGGGGGCGATCGACGTCGACCTCGACACCGCGCGGCCGCTGCCGTTCAGCGTGAGCAGGCTCGACGAACCGGGCATGGAGACCGTCGACCCGGCGGAGCTGGGCCTCGACCCGGCGGAGCTGAGCACGATCAACGTGCTGCTGCCGGCGCGGGCGCGGCGGATGCTGGTCGCCGACCTGCCGCTGTCGCGCCAGGTCGAGGAGGGCGGGTTCTTCCTCGGCCGGATCCGGACCGTCGACGGGGACGTCCCGCGCTACCTCGTCGAGATCACCGACGTCACCCCGGCCGAGGGATCCGGGGCGGGCAGCGGGCACTTCACCTTCACCAGCGACTCGTTCAGCGCGGTGAACCGGCTGCTGGCCGAGCGCGGCAAGGACGAGGTGCTGGCCGGCTGGTACCACACGCACCTGTTCTCCGCGACGCGCCGGATGGGACTGTCCGATGTGGACGTCGACACGCACTTCTCCACCTTCCGGCGGCCGTGGCAGGTCGCGGGGCTGCTCAACCTGACCGACGACGAACGCGTCCTGCGCTGCTACGGCCGTGTGGCGGACGCGATGAAGGAATGCAAGCTATGGGTGTGCGATGACGGCGACCGATACCGCGGCGCGGGTACTCGGCTGGAGCGCGAGTGAGCCGTCGGCGCCCCTGCCACGGGGTGACTTGACCGGCGCCGCGGGGCTGGCCGATCCGGGCCGGGACGTCACCGCGGCGGCCGCGCGGCTGGCCGCGGTGACCGCGGCCCGGCTGCGGCTGCCGTCCCCGCCGCTGGGCGACCGCGGCCCGGTGGGGCCGGGACCGGTCCTGCTGGCGGCGGTGATCGGCGCGCGGACGCGGCCGCGTGAGGCCCTCGCCGTGGCGGCGGCGGTGCCGCGCGCGGGCTCGGCGTTCGACCGGCTGGCGCGCCACGGCGTGGTGGCCCCGGCGGTGGCGCGGCTGACCGGCCCGCTGCGCGCGGCCGTACTCGACGCCTCTCCGCTCACCGGCCTGTTCGGCACGCCGTCCCGTGCCGGCGAGCCCGCGGCGGAAGAGGAACTGGAACGCCTGCTCGCGCACGCGGACGGGCGGACGCTCGCCGCGGTGGAGCTCGCCGGGGTCCCGGCCGACGCGGCCCAGGCCCGCTGGCGCGGTGACCTGCTGGACGGGTTCCGGCTCGCGGACCGCGCGTTCGTGCTCGACGTCTACGAGAAGGCGTTGCGGTTCCACGGCGCGGAACACCGCGAGCGGCTCGCCGAGGCGGTCCGCGACAACGGGGAGCTGGCCGAGGCGACGGCGGCGTGGTGGCGTCCCCTCGCCGCGCTGGAGCGCTCACACCGGCAGCTGCTGCGGGCCCGCCCGGGTCTCGTCGGCTATCCGGCCGGGATCGACTTCGCGCGTCGCCGGGCCCGGCTGGCCGCGATGGTCCGCGAAGCGTTCGAGAGGAGGCGGTCATGAGCACGGGAATCCGGCTGCGGCTGGAGATCCGCGGTCCCACGGACCGGATCGAGTTCCTCGGGACGGCCCGGGACAAGCCGCTGGGCGAGGCGCTGCGGGACTCGCCGTGCCGTCCGCTCGACCCCGTGCCCGGCACCTGGGCGGACCTGCCGATCGGGGACTTCGACTTCGAGTTCGTCCTCGCCGCACCACCCCCGGAGGGCACTCCGCTCGCCGGGCCGCGGACCCGGGAGCACCCGGAGACACTCACCGAGGAACAGGCGACCCGGCTCGCCTACGGCGCCGAAGTCGCCGATGCCGCGTCCTTGCTGCGGGCCGGGCAGTCGGTGCTCGTGGTGTGCGACAAGATCGTCGTCCCGTACCTGGCCGAGCACGTCGTGCTCCAGGCGGGGCGCGAGCCGCGGCTGCTCGAAGCGGGCGGGCCCGAGGACACCGACGGCGACGCCTCGCCGGGCGCGCTGGGCATGGGCGGCGGTGCGCAGCAGAGCCTGCGGCAGCGGCTGCTCAACCAGCTGCGCGGCATCCTGCGCGAGCTGAAGGACGGCCAGGTGCTCGTCGTCCCGCACCTCGACCTTCTCGGCGGAGGCCAGGACGCGGCCCTGCCGAACGAGGCCCGCGAGCTCATCGAACTGCTCTACAGCGCCGGCGACGTCGTGCTGCTCGGATTCGTCGACCCGTCGCTGCCGCTGCCGGAGGTGCTGGCCGCGCGGTTCAGCACCCGGCTCGCGCTGGAAGGCACGCCGCGCCAGGTGCCGATCCCGGGCACCGGTGAGCATCAGCCGATCCAGAAGGCGCTGATCACCCGCGACGAGGCCGCGCACTTCGCCGGGCTCGACGACACCGACATGTACAAGTTCCTCGCCGGGCTGAACCCGGTGCGGCTGCGGCACGCGCTGCGCTATGCGTTGCAGCGCTACGAAGGCCGCGTCGACGCGACCGTCAACGACCTGCGCGACACCATCCGCACCTTCAAGGCCCAGCAGTCGTCGAACTTCGAGATCCCCGACGTCCAGTGGGAGGACATCGGCGGCTACGAAGAGGTGAAGGAGGCACTGGCCCGGACGCTGGACACGATGGACCGCAGCCGCACGCTCCCGCAGGAGGACGAGCACCTGCGCGGCGAGCTGACCCCGCGCGGGTTCATCTTCCACGGCGAACCGGGCACCGGGAAGACGTTGTTCGCCAAGGCGATCGCGAACAAGTTCAACGCCACCATCCAGATCGTCTCCGGCCCGGAGGTCACCAACAAGTACGTCGGGGAAGGGGAACGCCGGATCCGCGAGCTGTTCGCGGAGGGCCGCCGCAACGCGCCGTCGGTGATCGTGTTCGACGAGATCGACTCGATCGCCGCACGGCGCACCGGCGGCGACGACGGCGGCAGCCGGGCCGGCAACGCGATGGTCGCGCAGATCCTCACCGAGATGGACGGCTTCCGCCCGGACGTCCAGCTGCTGGTGGTCGGCACGACCAACCGGCTGTCGCTGATCGACCCGGCGCTGCTGCGGCCCGCCCGGTTCGTGGGGTTCCACATCGGGCTCCCGGACGCCCAGGCCCGCCGCGGCATCATCCAGGTGCACGCGCGCCGGTACCGGGTCTCCGTCGACGGCGTCCTCGAAGCCCTGACGCACGCGACCGACGGCTGGAACGGCGACCAGATCCGCGCCCTGTTCCGCGATGCCTACGTCGGGGAGAAGTTCGACGACCGGCCAGCGGACGCCTACCAGCTCGGCGAGCTCGTCGGGCAGCACCTCACGGCACGGCGGCAGCGGCTGGCCGCGGAACGGCGGGAAGCATGAGCTGGCCGGAAGCCACCGAGAAGCTCGTCCACCGGCTCGACGCGATCCGGCAGACCCTCGAGGCGCGGTTCGTCGCCCGCACCGAGGCGGTCCGGCTGCTCCTGCTGGCCGCCGTGTGCCGCGAGCACCTGCTGCTGCTCGGCCCGCCGGGCACCGCCAAGACCGAGCTGATCACCCGGTTCGCCGAGCTGATCGACGCCCGCCACTTCCGCTACCTGCTGACGCGGTTCACCGAGCCCGCGGAGATCTTCGGGCCGCTGGACTTCCAGCGCTTCCGCGCGGGCGAGTACCACGTGCGCACCAGCGGGATGCTGCCCGAGGCGAACGTGGTGTTCCTCGACGAGGTGTTCCACGGCAGCAGCGCGATCCTCAACACGCTGCTCACCGTGCTCAACGAACGGCGGTTCGACAACGGCTCGCAGACCACGGTGACCCCGCTGGTCAGCCTGTTCGGCGCGGCCGCCGAACTGCCGGACGATCCGGCGCTCGCCGCGTTCGCCGACCGGTTCCTGCTGCGGCTGCGGGTGGCGCCGGTCGCGCGGCTGCGGCTGCCGGAGCTGCTGGACCGCGGCTGGACCCAGGAGCAGGAGGCGCTCGCCGGCCGGCACCGGGCGGAGCAGGCGGTGCTCCGGATCGCCGAGCTCGAGCAGCTCACCCCGCAGCTGCGGCACGTCGAGCTCGGCCGGGTCCGCGGGCCGTACGGCGAGATCATCGCCGAGCTCGCCGCCCAGGGCGTCGTGCTGTCGGACCGGCGGATCGTGCGCGGGCAGAAGCTGATCGCGGGCGCCGCGCTGCTGCGGCTGGCCGAGGTCGCCGACGTCCCGGATCTCTGGCCGCTGCGGTACCTGTGGGCAGGCAGCGAGGACGCGCGCGTCCTCGAAGAGGTCCTCGACGAGCGGCTCGGCAGCGAAGTCGTCGCCGAGCCGAAGGTGCGTTCGGCGCTGAGCCTGGTGGAGCTGGCCCGCCAGCGCGTCGGGCGGCTCGAGGCGGCGGCGGGCGACAACTCGATCTTGAGCACGCTGTATTCGCTCAACACGGATGTTCTCCAGGTGCTGCAACGGCATCACCCGGGGGAACACGACACCATCGACGAGGTGCGCCGGCTCATCGCCGGCGTCACCCAGCGGCTGAACGGACGGGGCTGAGGCGACAGATGTGCAACCCACGGCGCGTCCAGGTACGCGCGACCAGGACGATTTCCGAGCAGTGGCGGGCGGAGATCGCCCGCACCGCCGAAGCGAGCGGCACGGTCGCCGGGGAAGCCCGGCTCGAGTGTCCACTTGCGACAATGCTGGCGCCGGCGGCGCTGGCCGCGTTCGTCGAAGCGGTGCGGGACGACGACCAGTGGGTCTTCGCGGACGGCGTGTACCGGCTGGCCGTCCCCGGCGGGCAGGTGACGTTCGACCCGGCGGGCGAGCGCATCGAGATCGTCGTGCGGCTGACCGAGCAGCTGCGGACGGAAGGGCACGCCGAACGCGTCGTGACCGGCGCGGTGGACACCGAAGTCACCGCCGAGGGCGAAGCCACCTACTACACCGACGGGTTCGCGGGCCGGACCCGCGCGGTGGCCCAGCGCGAGGCCGAGCAGGCCGCCGCGGCCGCCGCCGAAGCGAACGCGGCGCGGGAACGGGAAACGCTCACCCGCGCCGGCCGGGAACGCGCCCAGGAGGCGATGCGGGCCGACGCCGGCCGCGTCCAGGCCGAGGCGGAGGCGGACGCGCAGCGCCGGTACGCGGACGCGGCCGAGACCCGGTCCGCCGCGCTGCGCGGCGAAGCCGACGCCCGGCTGGCCGAGATCCACCGGCAGACCCTCGACGCGGTGTTCCGGACCATGGCGGCCGGCTACCGCGCCGCGATCGTCCGGTACGCGCGGCAGAACAACGCGGAGAACCTGTCGGTGACCGAGTCCGGCGACGTCGTCGAGATCCAGTTCGAGATGGAGGCGTGACGTGCGGGTACGGGTGACGATGCGGCTGAACGTCGCCACCGGGGAGATCACGCCGATGGTGGTCGACGACCTCGGGACGCGGCGCGGCGAGGACCACGACGCCCGGCACGACGAGATCGCCGCCGAGGTGGGCCGGGTGCTCGATCCCCGCCCGCGGGTCGTCGAGGTCCTGCCGGGCAGCGGGCCCGCGGAGGAGACCCCGTTGCTCCCCCGGCCCGAGGCGGAGCCGGCCGAACTGCCCGAACGGCGGACGCACACGGAGGGTGGATGAGCGGCGACCGGACCCGCTACCTCGATCTCGCCGCGGGCTGTTACGAGCGCGCCGGGCTCTTCGGCGACGCCGCGCGCTGCCGGGAAGAGGCGGGCACGCTGCTCGCCGCGGCGCCGCTGTACGTCCGGGCGGGCGATCCGGCGCGCGCGGCCGAGTGCTACGAGCGGGCCCGCCACCCGGCCGAAGCGGCGGACCTGCTGCTGCGGCTGGGCCGCGCCGAAGAGGCCGCGGGCTGCTGGGAACGGGCGGGCGAGGGCGTCACCGCCGCGTGGCTGCTGCTGGTGCACACCCGCCGGTTCCGGCACGCCCGCTGGCTGCTCGACGGCACCGGCGAACACGGCCCGCGCCACGAGCTGGCGCTCGCGCTCGCCGAAGTCCGCGAAGGCGCCGGGGAAGCGCGGCTCGAACGGGTCGTCGAACAGCTGGCCACCGGGGACGCGCTGCGGTCGGACACCGCGGCGCGGCGGGCCGAGCTGCGCGACCGCGCGGTCGCCGCGGCCGACCTGGCCGGCCGGCGCGACCTCGCGGCCACCGTGTTCGCGGCCGCCTACGGGATCGACGGCGACAGCGTCCTGCCCGCCTGGCGGGCGTGGGCCGAGGAGGCGATGGGCGGCACGCTCGGGCTGCCCGGCGAGCCCCGCCGCACTCAAGAACCCCGCCGCACTCAAGAACACGGGAGCGCGGCGTGAAGTGGCCGTTCGGGAACGGCCGCAGTGAGCCCGACCCGCTGCTCCCGCTGCCGTTGCCGCGCCCGGCCGCGCCCCAGCCGTCGTTCGACGTCCGGCCGCTGACACCGCCGGCCGCCCCGGTCCCGCCGGCCTACCCGGTGGCCCCGCCGGTAGCCGGGGACGGCGTCGGGATCCGGTTCACCGAACCGGCCCGCGCCTTCGACTTCCTCGCCGTGTTCGGCGTCGAGGGCGGGCCGGAGTACTACCGCGATCCCCGGGACGGCGCCGCGTGGGCCTTCACCGACGACCCGGCCGAGGCCGTGCTCGAGCTCGCGCGCGCCCTCGGCGGCGAAGTGGTCCGGGGGATGCCGGACGGCGCACTCGGCTGGCCGCCGATCGCGCCCGCCGAACTGGCCGCGGGCCTGGCCACCACGGCCACCCCGGTGGTGCCCGCCGAGGCCGACGTCGTCACCGGCGGCACCCTCGCGGCCGCGTTCGTCCGGCACTGCCTCGCCGCGGAGATCCCGGTCACGCTCACCGCCGTCGACCTCACCACTGCCGGCCACGAGCGCGCCGGGGTGCTGCTGCACCTGGGCAGCCCGGGCACGACCAGGCTGCCGGCCCCGCTGCTGCGGCTGCTGGCCGGGCAGCCGGGGACCACGGTCTGCCGCGCGCCGCACCCGGCCCTGCTCGTCGACTACCGGAGCGTGCTGGAACGGCCGGCCGTGGAGCTGGCCGTCGCGATCCCGCCCGGGGAGCGCTGGCTGATCGCCGACGGCGTGACCTGGGTGGTGACCGAGCGCGGCCGGCCGACGACGCCGTCGCTCGTCCTCGACACCCCGCCCGCCCCGCCACCCGAGTCCGACGTCCTCGACCCCGCGCGGCTCGACGCGGCCCTGCGCGTCGACGTCGAACTGGTGCCGTGCGGGACCGGCACCGGGGAGGTCCACGCGACCCTGATCGACCACGCGGACCTGGGCGCGCTGTGCGGCTACCTGGCGTTCGGCCCGCACGACGACGCGCTGCACCTGGTGCCCGGTGCGGGCCGCAGCCTGCTCGTCGAACCCGGCGGGCTGAGCAGGCCGGTGCCCTTCGGCGTCGGGCTCACCCGGCTCGGTTCCGACGGCCTGTACGTCGAAGCGGGCTGCCGGCTGCGGCCGCCGCCACCCCGCACGGCGCTGGTCCGGCACTACGGCCTGGCAGAGGACACCGTCGTCGCCGTCACGAGGGAGGGCGTCTTCCGGTTCTCCACCGAACACCTGGTGCCGGCGTGGACGCTCTGGCTCGGCGAACCGCCGGAAGTCCGCGCCGGTCTCGACGAGCGCGGCCGCACCCTGCTCCGCCGCTTGGACGAGGCGGTGCCGGGCCGCGCCGCGCCGCGCACCGAGGACGCCCCCGAAACCGGCGCACCGGCGGAGGATCCGGGAGCGCGTGCCGGGTTGCTGCGCGCGGCGGACCGGCTGGAGCACGCGGGAAAGCTGAGCGCGGCGGCGGCGAAACTGGAGCAGGCGGGGGAGTTCTACCGGGCGGGCCGGATCTACGAGCGCATCGCGCGTGAGCCGTCATGACGCCGGTCGCGGCGCTGACCGGCCGCACGCGGACCGGCCGGGCCCGGTGCACGGCGCTGTCCCCGGACGGCGGCGCGGTCCTGGTCGTGCGCGCCACCGGCGTCACCCTGCTCGGCCCGAGCGGCGCCCCGGTGTGGTCGAGCCCCCTCGACGTCCCCGGCGAAGACGACGTCGCCGTCGCGTGGTCGGCGACGCGGCCGGAGCTGTTCGTGCTCGCCGGACGGCGGCTGTCCGGCTTCCACCCGGAAACCGGGGCGCCGCTGCCGCCACCGGCGGCCCTGGACGGCGTCACCGACCTGACCGCCGTCGCGTTCGACGCCGCCGGCGTGCGGCTCGCGGCGGGCACGTACTCGGGTGCGGTCACCGTTGCCGACCGGGGCGACGGCTCGACCCGGCAGTTCCCCGTCGGGGGCCGGGTGCGGGCGCTGGCCTGGGGCCCGCGCGACCCCGAACTCTGCGTCGCGATGGAGCGCAACCTCCAGTTCTGGAGTCTCGGCACCGGCTCGCTGCTCTCCAGCCTGCCGTTCCTCGGGATCATCGGCGTGGCCGGGCTGGCCTGGTCCCCGGACGGCGTCCTGCTCGCCGTCGCCGGTGCGGCCGACGTGTTCACCGTGGACGTCCGCGAACGCCGCGGCCTGGACCTGCTGCGCGTCGACGGCCGCCCGGGCCGCCCGGTGACGCTGGCCTTCAGCCGCTCCGGCACCCACCTGCTCGTCGGGTTCACCGAAGCCGTCGTGATCGTCGACCGGCAGCTGCGGCAGGCGGGCACGCTGCCGGTGCGGCTGGCCGAGCCCGGCGACCTGCACGTCGGCGCCACCGGGCTGCTGCTCGGCCGGGAGAACCCCGAACTGGTGGCCTGCTGGCGGCTGGCGGACACCGAGGACGCCCCGCCCGCCGACCGGGACGGCACGGCGATCCGCCACTGGGCGCGGCGCGCGGCCCGCTCGGTCGGCCGTGACCACGGCGCGGGCAGCGCCGCGGTGCTCGCCGTCCGCGTCCGCACCCTGGTCACCGACGGGCCGGGCCGGTGGGGCCCGGGGTTCGGCTGGACGCCGCGGGGCGACGGCCGGTGCTACCAGGACGTCGGTGGCGCGCTGATCCGCACGGAGGCCGGGGGCGCGGTGCGGTGGCGGCGGCCGTTGCCGCGCGCGGGCGGGGCCCTCGACGTCGAACCGGCGGGCGGTGACGCGGAACCCCTGGCCGCACTGGGGTTCCGCAACGACGGGCCGGACGGCACCGTGCTCGTCGTCGACACCGACACCGGCGAAGTCACCGCGACCGTCCCGGGTGGACAGTCGCCGGCCTGGTCGCCGCGCGGGGACCGGCTCGCGGTCACCGCGCCCGGGCCGCGGCCGGCCGCGGTGCACGTCCACCGCGTCGCCGACCTCGGCACGGACCGGCCGCCGGTGCGGCTGGCGGCTGCGGAAGGCGTCGGCCGGATCGCCTGGTCACCCGACGGCTCGCGGCTCGCGGCCGCCTCACGGGGCCGCATCGTGCTCTGGGACGTCGAACGCCGTCAGCGGGTCGCCGGGCCGCCGCCCGCGGGCGAGCGCACGGTGTTCGGGCCGGTCGCGTGGTCACCCGACGGCACCCGGCTGGCGGCGCTGTCGGTGGGCGAACACGCCGAACTCTTCTTGTGGGACACCGGAACCTGGCGGCTGCGGCGCGAGCCGTCCGCGCCGGGCGAGCCGGGGTGGGCGCCGGCTTTGGCCTGGTCACCGGACTCGGCCACGCTGGCGTACCCGTCGGCCGCACCGGGCTCGGTGGAGCTCTACGACGTCGCGTCCGGGCGGATCGTGCGCAGCCTGCCGCCGCAGGAACGGAACGAGCACGTCTGGGCGATCCGCTGGTCGCCGGTGGCCGGCGAGCTGGTGACCACCTACCGCGGCGGGTGCGTCCGGCACTGGCGGCTGCTGGCCGAGGACCCGGACTCCCCGCCGCGGACGCCGTTCGACACGGACGTGCTGGCCCGGCTGGGCGTCACGGTCGCCGCGGCGGGCGCGGCGCTGCCGCTGTCACGGCCCGCCGACGTCCTCGCGCTGCTGGCGGGCAAGGCCCCGCCGCCGCTGGCCCGGCTGGCCGGCCACCCCGGAGTCCGGGCGCTGCAGGCGCTGCGCTGGCCGGTCGGCGGCCTGATCGGGGTGGTCACGCTGCTGGTCTGCGACCTCGGCGCGGACCCCGGTTTCCCGCTGCCGCCGGAAATCCGGCCGGCCGCGATGCTGAGCGCGCTCACCGAAGCGCTCGCCGCGCCCCCGGTGCCGGCGGACCCGGACGCGGGCGACGCGGATGCGCTGTCGGCCATCTTCGACCGCGTCGACGACGACGTCCTGACGATCCTCACCCTGCTGGGGCCGGCCGCCGTCGCCGCCGAGCCGCTGCTGCCGGCGCAGCTGCGCGGGCTGCGCGGCGGCGGAGGGTGGACTTTGTCGGCCCCGCAACGGAAACTGATCGGGCTGCGGCTGTCCACCGCGGCGGCGCGGCAGGCCGAAGGCGGCGGGCTGGGCGAGCGGGCGGGCCTGGCCCGGCACGGCCCGATCACCGCGTTGCTGCCGACGCAGCTCGCGGTCCCGGAACTGCTGGGGCTGCGGGCGAGCCGGGGCGAGCTGCTGTTCCGCACGCGCCGCGGCGGGGTGCCGCCGACGCCCCGCACGACCATCGTCGTCCTCGACGACACCCCCGCCGCCTGCGGTCAGGTCGGCACCACGCTGCGCTCGGCGGCGCACGTCCTGGCCTCGGCGGTCCTCGGCAGCGGTCAGCGGTGCCTGCTCGTCCCGTTCGGCGAACCGGCCCTCGCCGTGCCGATGGTGGAGTCCGCCGACCTCAGCCTGTTGTGGCTGGAATCGTCGCTGCGCCCCGGCGACGTCCCGGGCGCGCTGGAGGTCGCCGAGCGGGCGGCGGACGAGCACCCCGACGACCTCGGCGGCCGGGCGCGGATCGTGCTGTTCACGCACGAGCACCGGAAACTCCCGGAACGGGACCACTGGGTCGTGCGGGTGCGGTACCCGCGAAGCGGGCCGGCGGTGCCGGGAGCGCGGGTGGTGAGCCTGGCCTGCGGCGCCGGTCCGGACGAGATCCGGACCGCGGTCGCCACGGTCCTGGGCGCGGCGCCGTGACCGGTGTCAGCCGCAGAGCATCTGCTGGATGACCTCGGGCCCGAGCGCCGCCAGCAGCTTCTCGACGACTTCGGGGCGCAGGCCGTCGCCGAGGATCTCCACGCCGTTCTCCGTGCGCGAGATCCGGACGCGCACCAGCTCGCCCTTCGGGTACCGCTCGTATTCGCCGGCGTCGATCAGGTCGGGCAGGTCCGGCACGAAGGCGTGGTCGGTCATCGTCCCCTCACGGTTTCGGGATGTCCGGCGGATTTCCAGCGGCCCGCCACCGTGGTGCCACAGGCGGGGCAGGCGCCGCCGGACAGGTGGGAGCGCACCGCGCCCCACACCGCCCGTTCGACGACCGCGGTGCCGCACGACGGGCAGCTGGTGGTCCGCCCGGCTTCGCCGAGCGCGCGCTCGACGTAGACGTGCTTCAGGCCCGCATCCCGGCCGATCTTCACCGCTTCGGCCAGCGCTTCCGGCGCGGTCGGCCGGTCGCCGCTGCGACGGTAGGTCGGCGTGTACCGCAGCAGGTGCCACGGGACGTCCGGATCGACGGCGGCGATCTCCCGGGCGATCGCGGCGAGGTCGGCGGGAGCCGAGCTGACCCCGGGGATCAGCGGCGTGCTGACCTCCGCCCACACGCCGAGCTCGCGGAACAGCCCGAGCGCGGCGAACACCGGCCGCACCGGGGCCCCGGTCAGCTCCCGGTGCCGCGCGTCGTCGCTGCCCTTGACGTCGATGTTCACCGCGGCCAGCGCCGGCCCGACGAGCCGGACCGCCTCTTCGGTGAGGTAGCCGTTGCTCTTCCACACGACGTCGACCCCGAGCGGCGCACCCGCTTCGGCGACGGCGAGCGTGAGTTCCAGCGCCAGCGACGGTTCGGTGTAGGAAAAGGCGACGGCGGCACCGGCGGCCGCGGCTTCGCGGGCCAGCTCACCCGCGTCGACCGGTTCGGCCTGCCACTCGGCCTGCTCGTCACGCCCGAATTGGGAAAGGCGGAAGTTGATGCAGTAGTCGCACCGGAAACTGCACCCGGGTGCCGCGACGGTGAGGGTTTCACTGCCCGGCCGGAAATGGTAAAAGGGTTTCCGCTCGATCACGTCACGGTGGCGGACCGACGTCGCGAACGTAGCTGTCTCCCCGCCGTGCCCGGTGCGGCGCCGGACCTTGCAGGCCCCGGTCTGACCATCGGCGAGCGCGCAGCCGATCGGGCACAGCGTGCATTTCAGCCGTGACCCCGACGGTTCGAACAACAGCGCAGGTCGCCAGTCCACGTAGAGCCTTTCCCCAGTGGGCTTTCCGGAAATCCATCATATCGCGGAGTTCCCGATTCCGGGAGAATCACCGCGGCCAAGGTGACGGCTTGTCCCGCAGTTCGTCGGCGAAGATCGCGTCGACCCGCGAACTCGCCTGCCGCAGCAGCCGCGCCGCCGCCCGGACCACACCGGCGAACCCCACGCCGAGGAGCAAGGCCAGGCCGATGGCCGCGGAGTTCGCCACGAGCGCCTCCCGGTACTGGTGCGCGAGGTAACCCAGGGCCGCCCCGGCGGTCAGTGCGTCGAGCAGCGCCAGCTTGACGGCCCGGGAGCGGGGCGGTGTGGTCCGCGGTGACGTGGCCATGGCCCTCCCGCCGTTCCGTTCAGCGGTGACGCCCTTGCAAGGTAGACGAGCCTGCGCCGGTTGGCGGGCACTTCAACCTGTTTGGCCTACCGGATCTGCCCGGATGGCCGCTGTGATAACTTGGAGCGAACTGAGTCTTCTGTGCGGAAGCAAACCCCCCGTGCCGCCTACGCGCCGGGGGTCAGGGGGCGGTAGCTCAGTTGGTTAGAGCAGGGGACTCATAATCCCTTGGCCGCGGGTTCGAGCCCCGCCCGCCCCACCCGATCTTCGTTCCCGCCTGTTCGGCGGGCACGCCTTCCCCCTTGGCGATCATCGTCATCGCCTCTGGGGGCCCAGCCCCCAGACCCCGGCCGGGGGCGAGCCCCCGGACCCCCACACCGTGGTCGCCTTCGGTTCGGGCGTTGCGGTCGTGCCGCGCGGGTGTCTACAACCCTGGATCCCCGGTTGTACGCCGCGTGTACGACGCGGAGGCAGGGTCGCTCGCCATACATCCGATCCAGGAGGCGAGCAGTGCCACAGAACCCCCTTCCCGACCTCACCCGGCGAGCGCTTTCCCGGCGGTCGCTCTTCCGGGCCGGGGCCGCCACCGCCGTCGCGCTCGGCAGCGGGGCCCTGCTCACCCGGACCGCTTTCGCCGGGGAACTCCCCACCTCGCCCTACATCGACATCACCAAGCCCTCCCAGGACCTCTTCCGCAGCAAGATGCTGCACGAATCGCACCACGTCATGCAGGGCTTCGCCTTCGACAACGTCAACCGGCGGCTCTTCGTCGTGCAGGCGCAGAACGGCACCTCCGGCGACGACCTGTGCGTCAACCAGGTCAGCTTCTCCGGCGAACTGCTCGGCTCGATGCACCTGGGGCACGCCGGGCACGGCGTGTCGTTCGGCGTCGAACCCGTCGGCACCGCGTCCTACATCTGGATGGAATGCGACGCCGACGGGACCACCACCGACGCCCGCGGCACCGCCCTCGCCCGCTTCAAGTTCGTCAACGGCGGCACCCCGTCCATGAAGAAGTTCCTCACCGGCAGCAAGACCATCACCTGCGCCACCGACCCGGTGTACCAGCGGATCGCCGTGCGCCGCAGCGAAGGCGGCCAGATGTGGTACAGCGTCCATCCGCTCGCCAAGGCCGCCGCCGGCGACTTCTCCACGCCGCTGGCCCACTTCCCGCAACCGGCGCTGAGCACGTCGAGCGTCGTCTTCCAGGGCTACACGATCCTCGGCAGCTATCTGTACACATTGGACGGATCGGGGCACGCCGACGCGGCGGACATCGACTCCTACGTCACGCGCATCGACATGAAGACCGGCGAGGTGAAGGAGCGCGCGATCACCCGGGCCGGCGAGTCCCTCGTCTACCGCGAACCCGAGGGCATGGCGGTGTACCGCACGGCCGACGGCGAAACCCGGCTCTTCCTCGGCTTCGGTTCACGTAGCAGCATGGACGACATCAACCGCTACGCCAACATCTTCTCCAAGAACGTCATGGTCGGGTGAGACGGGAAACGCACCTGACCGTCCACAAGGGAGCGGAAAGTCCGTGAATGGCACATCGAGGGACGTAGAGTCCCTGAATGTGCCATTCACGGACTTCAGGCGACCCGGTACCAGGCGTTGGTGATCGGGCCGGCGTGGCTCAGCTCCACGGGCGTCAGCCGCACCTGCGTCCCGCCGGGGTGGTCGAAGAGCCGGACGCCGTCGCCGAGCAGGACCGGGGCCACGTGCACCAGCACTTCGTCGAGCAGCCCGGCTTCCAGGCACCGCCGGGCCGTCGTGGCCCCCAGCACCGCGACGTAGCCGTCTCCCGCCGCCTCGGAAGCCGCCGCCACGGCCTTGCCCAGGTCGTCGACGAGGGTGAAACCAGGTGACGGCGGCGCGTCGCGGGTCACCACGAAGATCGGGCCTCGCCAACGGCCGCCGTAGACCTCGCCCTCCGCCGTCGTCGCGGGCGCGTAGGTGTGGTGGCCCATCAGCACCGCGCCGATCCCGCCGATCACCCGCTCGACGACCGGGTTCGGCCCGGCGTGCAGGTCGCGAAGCCAGGTCATGTCGTCGCCGGGTGCCGCGACGAAACCGTCGAGGGACATCGTGATGTGGTACAGCAGCTTGGCCATGGGACCGCCTTTCGGTATTGGGGGGGCACCCTGTACCGACGACGCGCCCGGAAAAACTCATCGGTCAGGCCGGCATGAGTTCCCTGGCCTCCGACGCGGCGGCGTAGCGGCGCGCCAGTGTCGCGCAGACGATCAGCTGGATCTGGTGGAACAGCATCAGCGGCAGCACGATCAGCCCCACCTGGGCGTGCCCGAACAGCACCGTCGCCATCGGCAGGCCGCTGGCCAGGCTCTTCTTCGACCCGCAGAACACGATGGTGATCCGGTCGGCGCGGGCGAAGCCCAGCACGCGGGCAGCCTGCCCGGTCGCGCCCAGCACCGCCGCGAGCAGGACGCCGCACACCACGACGAGCACCAGCAGGTGGCCGAGGTCGAGCCGGTGCCAGATGCCTTCGGTCATGCCCGCGCTGAACGCCGTGTAGACCACCAGGAGGATCGAGCCGCGGTCGACCAGCTTCAACGGCGCGGAGTGGCGCGTGATCCAGCCGCCGATCCAGCGCCGGGCCAGCTGGCCCGCCACGAACGGCGCGAGCAGCTGCAGCACGATCCCGAGCACGGCCGAGCCGTCGACACCGGCGCCGTCGCCGGCGAGCAGCAGCGCCACCAGCAGCGGGGTGAGCACGATCCCGGCCAGGTTGGACAGCGACGCGCTGCAGATCGCCGCCGCGACGTTGCCGCGCGCGATCGAGGTGAACGCGATCGACGACTGCACCGTCGAGGGCAGCACGGCGAGGAACAGCACGCCGGCGGCGAGGTCCGGGGGCAGCACCGACGAAGGCAGCAGCATCGCGGCCAGGCCGAGCAGGGGGAACAGGACGAACGTCGCGGCCAGCACGAGCGCGTGCAGCCGCCAGTGCCGCAGCCCGTCCAGGGCCTCCTGCGTGGACAACCGGGCGCCGTAGAGGAAGAACAGCACCCCCACGGCGACCGTGGTGGCGACGCCGAAGCCGCCGGCCACCACACCCGAAGCGGGCAGCAGGGTGGCGACGCCGACGGTCGCGAGGATGGCGAGGACGAACGGGTCTGGACGCAACCGGGACATGGATCTCCTTCCACGGCCCATTCTCGGCGCTCGCGCGATCATTGTGAACCCCGATGACCGGACTGACTGTCATCGCGAATCGCGATAGGGTGACGCGGTGCTGGACTCCCGCCTGTGCCGTTCGTTCCTCGCCGTCGCCGAGACGCGCAGCTTCACCGCGGCCGCGCGGCGGCTGGGGGTCGGCCAGCCGACGGTCAGCCAGCACGTCCGGCGGCTGGAACGCGACGCGGGCGGGCTGCTCTTCGCCCGCGACACCCACACCGTGGAGCTCACCGCGCGCGGCCAGGCGATGCTGGGCTTCGCGCAGACGATCATCGACACCGAAGAGCGCGCGGAGCGGCACTTTCGCGGCGCCGAGCTCCGCGGCCGCGTGCGCTTCGGCGTGTCCGAGGACTTCGCGCTCGGCGAGCTGCCGGAGATCCTGCACCGGCTGCGCCGCAGTCACCCGCTGGTGGACGTCGAGCTGACCGTCGAGCTGTCGGACGTCCTGGCCCAGCGCCTGCGGGCCGGGCAGCTCGACCTGGTGCTGGGGAAACGCCGTCCGGGCGCGCACCACGGCCGGCTGCTCTGGCGGGAACCCCTGGTCTGGATCGGGTCGGCGGCGACGGTGCTGGAGCCGGGCCGGCCGGTGCCGCTGGTGCAGTACCCGATGCCGTCGATCACGCGGCAGCTGGCGGTGGAGTGCCTCGAACGCGCCGGCCTCGAGTGGCGCGCGGCGTGCCAGACGTCGAGCCTCACCGGCCTGCGGGCCGCGGCGGCGGCCGGGCTGGGTGTCACCCTGCACGCGCGCAGCCTGGTGCCGCCCGACCTGGTCGAGCTCGACGGCCTGCCCGAGCCCGGTGACATCGAGTTCATGCTGCTGGCGCGGGAGTCGATGGAAGGACCGGCGGCGGCGCTGGCGGACTTCGTCCTCGAGCGCGTGGCGCGCTAGCCCTCTTCAGTCCTCTTCGCCGGTGAGCAGGCGGCGCAGGCGGCCGAGCGCGCGGTGCTGGGCGACGCGGACGGCGCCGGGCGTCGAACCCACCGCCGTGGCCGTCTCCTCGGCCGAGAGCCCCACGACCACGCGCAGCACGACGATCTCCCGCTGTTTGGCCGGCAGCACGTCGAGCAGCCGGGCCAGCCGCTCGTTCAGCTCGAACCGCAGCGCGTGCTGCTCCGGGCCGGCGGTTTCGCTGACGCCGTCGGGCACCTCGGGCACCGGGTCGGTGCGGTTGCGGGCCGCCGCGCGGTGCGCGTCGGCGACCTTGTGCTGGGCGATGCCGTAGACGAAGGCGAGGAACGGGCGGCCCTGGTCGTGGTAGGACGGCAGCGCGGTGAGCACGGCGAGGCACACCTCCTGGGCGACGTCGTCGGCCGAGGCGAACGACCGTTCGTGCCGTCCGACGCGGGCCCGGCAGTAGCGCACCACCAGCGGCCGGATGGTGGCGAGCAGGCGGGCTGTCGCGGCGTCGTCACCGGCGATCGCGGCGGCGACCGGCTCGTCGTGCCGCCGCCAGTGCGACGGGAACGCTTCGACGGGCTGCGCCGCGGCGATCTCCCGGACCAGGGCCCGGCTGCGCACCCGCAGCAGGGCGCCCTCCACGTCGAGGCCACCGCGCATCGAGTCGTGCAGCGCGGCGTTGGACTCCCGCAGCAGCTCGGTGACCGCCCGATCCCCGTACTCGGTTGCCGGCATTCTGTTCACCTTTCCCTGTCCCGGTGGCCGCCGGGCCGGGCGCCCTGCTGTCGTCGGAGGCGTTCGCGCACGTGGCGGAGGGTGGAGCGGACGGTCGACGGGGTGATCCGGAGCGCCTCCGCGATCTGGGCGGGGGTGAACCCGTCGAGCGACCACGCGAGGACCATCCGTTGCCGGCCGGGGAGGGAAGCGAGCAGGTCGATGAGCCCCGCGTGCTTCTCGACCAGCGCGGCGAGCTCCTCGTCGTCCCGCGGGTCGCCCCCCAGGGACCAGTCCGCGCGCGCGTCGCCCGCGGCGTCGAGCAGCTGTCCGACGACCCGGCGGACCCAGGCCCGCGGGTCCCCGGCGACCGGCCACGCTTCCAGCGCGTGCAGCATCGCCTCGGCGGCGACGTCGCGCGCGGTCTCGACCTCGAACCCGGCCTTGCAGAGGAACGCCACGAGTGGCGGGAACTCGGCGCGGAAGAACGCGTCGAACTCGTCATGACCCCACACGGACCCCTCACCGCCCCTCGCCTCCACAAGGACAGGTGCGGTGAAGGGGCGGCTACGTGTAACGATTCGATCAAGACTGCCCGGCCGGAGTAATGGACCGCGTCGCAGTGGTGACGGCCGGTGACGAATGACTGCGGAGATGTCGGGTACCCGAGGCCGATGATCTACCGAGACGCGATCGCGACGGCGCCCCGCGAGGGGGCGCGAGCCGTGCTCGCCCGCGGTGGTGCCGATCCGCGAAACGGGGGTCCGCGAACGGCGGATTCCGGTCACCGGCCCGGCAGCCGGGGTGTGGCTGCCGGCCGCCGCCGTCTCCGCCGGGAGGTGGCCGGCGCCGCCGCCCGGCGATGCCGTCGCGTCCGGCGGGAAAAGCCTTGCCGGATCAGGGAAAGACGGACGGCGCGCGCGGACTGAGGTTCGCGCGGGAGCCGGGCGGCGGAGCCGCGACGGCGGCCCCGGTCCGGGGCGCGCGGGGACGCGATCTCGCCGATCGGGTGACGTGATCGACATCGAGATCCCGGGAAGAAGGGCGTACTCTCATGTGTTGCAGTCTTGGTTGCCCGGAGGGTGAGCCGGGGACCGAAGCCAAAACCCCCTTGACCCAGGCGGATAAGCTCGCGCGTCCGCCGCGGTCAAGTCGGTTGACGCGCCCCCACAATGGGAAGCAGTAAGAGAGAGCAAGGGAGGTGAACGAAGGAAATGGAAGCCACGATGACGGGCTGGGCGGAACTCGCGGCCTGCAAGGACGAGGACCCGGAACTGTTCTTCCCGATCTCCGAGGTCGGTCCCGGCGGCCGCCAGACGGCGCAGGCGAAGGCCGTGTGCGCGCGCTGCCCGGTGCGTGCCGAATGCCTCGGCTACGCGCTCGACAACGGCCTCGACCACGGCGTCTTCGGCGGCGCCACCGCGGATGAACGCCGCCGGCTGGTGCGGACCGCTCCGCAGCGGCACCGAGCTGCCTGACCCGCCGCCCGGTGACCTCTTCCCGGCGGCCTCGAGCATGAAACCCCCGAATCCGGAAAAATCGAGATTCGCGGTGTGTGCCCGGGCGGGTGATTCCTGAGTGAATCACCCGCCCGGGCTTTTCGTCGTTCGAAGGGCGGTGAGTAAGTATGCGATTGTTCGCATCAGTCTCCCGGCGGGGAGACGTCATTCCCCTCCGTGGTCGTCCGGCCACGTCTCGGGCATTCCCCAGGCGGCGGCCGAGGCCGACTCGAAGGCGGCCATCGCCGTCACCAGCCCGGCCTCGATCGTCAGCAGGGTGACCCCGAACCACCGGTAATCGTGCTCACCTGGGCGCCGCAGATAGCCGGCGACGGCGGGCTGCCGGTTGGCGCGGGTCGGCCGCATCCGGAACCGCCCGATGCAGTGCGGCGAAGCCGGATCCATCGACAGCGAGAGCGCCCGGACGATCGAGGCGCGGTTGCCGAACCACAACGGGTACGGCGGCATGACGGCCTGGGCGTCCTCGTGCAGCAGCCGGGCGACCGCGGCGGGGTCGCCGTCGGTGTACGCCGCGATGAACCGCTTCAGCAGCGCGGTTTCCCCGGTGGTCGGGTCGCCGGCCGTCCACTCGGCACGGCGCGCGGGCAGTCGCTCACGCAACGTCGCGCGAGCCCGCTGGAGCGCGCTGTTCGCCGACGCGACGCTCGTCTCCAGCGACGCCGCGGTCTCCTTCGCCGACCAGCCGAGCACGTCACGCAGGACGAGCGTCGCCCGCTGCCGCGGCGGCAGGTACTGGAGGGCGGCGAGGTACGCCAGCTCGATGGTCTCCCGCTCGATCACGGTGGCCCCCGTGTCGTCCGGCGCCGCCGCGTCGAGCAGCCGGTCCGGGTACGGCTCGAGCCACGGCAGGTCGACGGCGGTGATCGGGCCGTCCGGTTCGCCGGCCGGGCCGAGCTGGTCGGGCAGCACCCGCCGCGGACGGCGGGCGAGGACGTCGAGGCACGCGTTCGTCGCGATCCGGTACAGCCAGGTACGCGCGCTCGCCCGGCCTTCGAAGCCGTCCCGGCCCTTCCACGCTCGCAGGAACGTCTCCTGCGCGAGGTCTTCGGCGTCGGCCAGGGAACCGAGCATCCGGTAGCAGTGCACCTGGATCTCCCGGCGGTGCCGTTCGACGAGCGTCTCGAAGTCGCTGACGTGACCCACCCCGGCACGCTAGCGCACCCCGGCTGGGAGAATGTTGCAGTGAGCGGAACGGTGCTGGTGCTCGGCGGACGCAGCGAGATCGGGCTGGCCGTGGCGAAACGCCTGGTCAGCGGGGACACCCGGCGGTTCGTGCTGGCCGCGCGGCCGGGCGCGGACCTGGCCGCGGAGGTCGCGGCGCTGCGCGAGGCGGGTGCCGAAACGGTGGAAACGGCCGAGTTCGACGCCGACGACCTCGCCGCGCAGGGCCCGTTCCTGGAGAAGGTGGCGGCCGGGCACGGGCCGCTCGGCGTGGTCGTGCTCGCCTTCGGCATCCTCGGCGACCAGGCCCGCGCCGAGACGGACGCCGCGCACGCCACGGCGATCGTGCACACCGACTACGTCGCCCAGGTCGGCGTGCTGACCCACGCCGCGAACCTGCTGCGCGCGCAGGGGCACGGCAGCCTGGTCGTGTTCTCCTCGGTGGCCGGGGTGCGCGTGCGCCGCGCGAACTACGTCTACGGCTCGGCCAAAGCCGGTCTCGACGGCTTCGCGAGCGGCCTCGCCGACGCCTTGCACTGTGACAACCGGGGCTCCGCCCCGGGCCGGGGGCTCCGCCACCCGGGCCCCCGAAAACGCGGTGGCTCGGGCGTCCATTTGCTGCTCGTCCGTCCCGGTTTCGTGATCGGCCGGATGACCGAGGGCATGACGCCCGCGCCGTTCTCCAGCACCCCGGACCAGGTGGCCGACGCGACGGTCGCCGCGTTGCGCCGCGGCCGCGGGGTCGTCTGGGTGCCCGGCATCCTCCGAACGGTCTTCTTCGGGATGCGCTTTCTGCCGCGCGCGATCTGGCGCAGGATGCCGCGCTAGCCGCCCAATGTGGCCACTGCCACAGCACTTTCCCGTGCCCGCCCGGGTACTTTCCGTGGCGAAACCCGTCGATGGGCTCGATGTGGCTCGGCCGATCGGGCAGCGTCACAGGTTTCCGACAACTTTCTCAGCTGATTCCCAGCTAAGCCGGTGATCCTCGAAGCCGGGGGAACCACCGGCGGGAAGCAAGGGGAAGTGTCGTGCTGTTGTCGTCGCGGGGGCGCCGCATCGGCGGCCGGGTCGCGCTCGGCGTCGTGTCGACGCTGGTGCTCGGCGCCACCGGCTACCTGTGGACGCAGCTGAGCACGCTGGACTCCGGCATCGTCACCGCCGACGTCATCCCGCCCGCGGCCCAGATCGACAACGATGACACCCCGCCCGGCGAGCCGCTCAAGGTCGCCCAGAACATCCTGCTCGCCGGGATCGACGCGCGAACCGACACCTACGGCAACCCGTTGCCACAGAACGTGCTCGACGCGCTCCACGCCGGAGGCGGCGACGACGGCGGCGACACCACCGACACGATGATCGTGGTGCACATCCCGGCGGGCGGCGCCGCGGCCACCGCGATCTCGATCCCGCGTGACTCCTATGTGGACATCGCGGGTGGGTTCGGCAAGCACAAGATCAACTCGGCCTACAGCCGCGGCAAGAACGCCTCGTTGCCCGGTCTGCGCGCCCAGGGCCTCTCCGGCGCGCAGCTCGAAGTGGCCGCGAACGAGCAGGGCGCGCGGACGGCCATCCAGACCGTGGAGAAGTTCACCGGCCTGACGATCAACCACTACGCGGCGATCAACCTCGCGGGCTTCGACGCGCTTTCGCAGGCGGTCGGCGGCGTCGAGGTCTGCCTCAAGGCGCCGGTGCACGACAGCTACTCCGGCGCGGACTTCCCGGCCGGGACGCAGACGCTGTCCGGGGCGCAGGCGCTTGCGTTCGTCCGCCAGCGCCACGGCCTGACCAGCGACCTCGACCGGATCGCGCGGCAGCAGGCGTTCCTGTCCGGGATGGCGAAGAAGGTGCTGAGCGCAGGCACGTTCACCGACCCGTCGAAGCTGAGCGCCCTGGTCGGCGCGGTGCAGGGCGCGGTGGTGCTGGACAGGGGCTGGGACATCCTGAGCTTCGCGCAGCAGCTGCGGGGGATGTCTTCGGGCGCGATCGCGTTCGTCACGATTCCGGTGCTGAGCCTGTCCCTGCCGACGCCGTCCGACGGCGACGCGGTGAAGGTCGACCCGGCGCAGGTCCAGCAGTTCGTGCGCACGACGATCAGCACCCCGGCGGTCCAGGCCGCGGGCGACGACACGACCGGCGGCGTGAAGCCGGTCGCGGCGACGGGTACCAAGGCCCCGGGTGCGTCGGACGCGAAGCAGCCGGCGACCAGTACGGCCGCCGGCTGCGTGAACTGATTCCTTACACGAACGCGGACTGCCCGGTGATCGCCTTGCCGACGATCAGGGTGTTCATCTCGCGCGTGCCCTCGAAGGAGTAGATCGCCTCGGCGTCGGCGAAGAACCGCGCGACGTCGTATTCGAGCACGATCCCGTTGCCGCCGAAGATCTCCCGGCTCCACGCGACGACCTCGCGCATCCGCGAGGTGACGAACGCCTTGGCCAGCGACGAGTGCTCGTCCTTGAAGATTCCCGCGTCCTGCAGCTGGGCGAGCTGCACCAGCATGCCCCACGACGCGGTGATGTTGCCGAGGCTCTTCACGAGCAGGTCCTGCACCAGCTGGAAGCGGGCGATCGGCCGGCCGAACTGCTTGCGCTCCTGAGCGTAGGCGAGCGCGGCCTCGTAGGCGCCGATCATCACGCCCAGCGCCTGCCAGGCGACGCCGCCGCGGGTGGCGCGCAGGATCTCCGCGACGTCGCGGAAGGAATCGATGCCCTGCAGGCGGTTCTCCTCCGGCACGCGGACGTCGGTCAGGGTGATCTCGGCGTTCTCGACGATCCGGAACGCGGTCTTGCCCTGGATCTTCTCCGCCACGAAACCCGGCGTGCCCTTCTCGACGACGAAGCCCTTGACGTTGTTGTCGTCGACGTCCCGCGCCCACACCACGACGTAGTCGGCGAAGGTCGCGTTGCCGATCCACTTCTTGGCGCCGTTGAGGATCCAGACGTCGCCGGACCCTTCTTTTGAAAGACGCTGTGCGGTGGTGCGCATGCCGCCCGCGACGTCGGAGCCACCGAGCGGTTCGGTCATCGCGAACGCGCCGATCTTGTCCATCGCGGCCATCTCGGGGAGCCAGCGGTCGCGCTGTTCCTGGCTGCCGCCGCTGTGGATCGAGTACATCGCGAGTCCGTTGTGGACGCCGAAGAACGTTGCGACGGAAGCGTCCGTGCGGCTCATCTCCATCGCCATCATGCCGGTGAGGAGGTTGCTGACCGCGGGCTTGTGCTCGCCGTAGCCCTCGTAGGGCAGGCCCGCGAGGCCGGAGTCGCGGAACATCCCGATCAGTTCCTTCGGGAAGGTCCCGGCTTCCCAGTTGTCGTTCACTAGCGGCTTGACTTCGCCGGTCATGAACTCCCGCGCCTTGACGAGCAGCTTGCGCTCCTCGTCGGGCAGCAGCGCCTCGAAGTCGTAGAAGTCGGCGGTGAGCTTGTCCTTGAGCGGTTCCATGTCAGTTCTCCTCCACTGCGTTCAACACTGCGAGCTGCTTGCGGTCGCGCGTCTCGGCGAGTTCCGAGTACGTGGAGGAGCCGTAAGCCTTTTCGACGGCTTCGATGAGCCGTTCCTGCTCTTCGGGGCTCTGGCTGGGGTTGCCCAGCCCGGCCCACATCTTCTTCATGGACTTGCCGATGTGCTCGGCCATGTGCCGGTAGCCGCCGGGGCCACCGCCCAGGTGCGAACCGAGGAACGGCCCGACCGTCGCCCAGCGGATGCCGAGCGAATTCGTGATCACCTTGTCCAGGTCTTCCGGGGTCACCACGCCTTGCTCGACGAGGTAGATCGCTTCGCGGCTCAGCGCGTTCTGCAGCCGGTTCCCGACGAACCCGGGGATCTCCTTGCGCTCCACGACCGGCGCCCGGCCGAGCGAGGTGTAGAAGTCGACCGCTTCCTGCACCGACTCGTCGCTGGTGCGCTCGCCGGGAACGACCTCGACCAGCGGGATCAGGTGCGGCGGGTTGAACGGGTGTCCGATGAGGACACGACTGCCGTCGATCTCGCCGGTGAAGGCCGTCGAGGGGATGGCGCTCGACGAACTCAGCAACAACGCGTGCCCGGGCGCTTCCTCGACGAGTTGCTTGAAGAGGTCCTTTTTGAACTCGACGTTCTCCGGACCGTTCTCCTGCACGACATCCGCGTCTTTCACGGCCTCGGTGACGTCGGCGGCGATGTGGACCCGGCTCGCCAGGTCATCGGCGGTCGTGCCGAGGTGCGGGGCGAACGTCTTCAGCGCGTCGGCCACGGCGTCGGCGAGGTCGGGGCGGGGGTCGGTGACCCGGACGGTCAGGCCGTGGTGGGCGAACAGCGCCGTCCAGGACAACCCGATCGTTCCGGCGCCAATGACGGCGGCATTGCGGAAACTCATGACTGTGTCTTTCATGCCTGGGCTCCCTTCAGGTAGTCGAAGACCGGCTTGACCGGGGCGAGTGTCAGGTCGGTGAGGATGTGGCTCGCGGAGACGACCTCCAGCACCGGCAGGTCGGCGAGCGGGGCGAGGACGTGCTGGAACAGCTGCAGCCGGGCTGGGCCGGTGTAGGCCTCCTTGACCACGACGTCGGTGATCTCGGTGCGGACCAGCTCCTGCACGCGCGGGGCGCCGTCGTAGCCGGGGATCGTCTTGAGCATGAACGTCGGGACCGTGATCTGGTGTTCGGCCTCGCGGGCGTCCAGTTCGTGGTGCTTGTAGCCCATGGTCGCGGTGGCCACCCGCAGCGTCCCGTAGTCCAGGGTGCCGACGAGAACGCCGTTGTCGACATAGAGATCCGGGCTGCCGACGGTCTTCGGGTACGCGCTGACCTCGCGCCCGGACGCGGTGGCCGGGAAGTTGTCGAGGTACATCGCGTGCAGGTACTCGCCGCGCTCGCCGTCGAAGCTGACCTCGATCGCCTGGCCGGACTCGGTGTACGGGCCGTAGCCGGAGACGTCGCCCATCTTCATGACCTCGAAGCGCACCAACGGTTCCTCGACCTGCAGCGGCTCCGGGACGACCGCGCGCAGGGCGTCGGCGTCGGTGCGGTAGACGATGTTGAGGTACTCGCGGTTCGTGAACCGGGGGACCACGGGCGCGAACGCCGGGGCGGTCAGCGGGGTCGTCACGTGACGGCGGACTTCTTCGATCTTCATTCGCCTGTCCACTTCGGAGCGCGGCGCTCGGCGAAGGCGGTCATGCCTTCTCGGACGTCCTTGGACTGCATCAGCTTCTTGGTCTCTTCGCGCTGCACGGCAAAGGCTTTCGCCTCCGAGCCACGCACGATCTTCTTGACGGCGGCGAGCGCCAGGGGCGCGTTCTCCGCCAGCTTCTCGGCCAGCTGGAGCGCGACGGCGGCGGCGTCGCCGTTCGGCGTGACGCGGTTGACCAGGCCCAGCTCGCCGGCGCGGCGGCCGGTGATGGGCTCGCCGGTGAGCAGGAACTCCATCGCCAGGTGGTGGGGGATCCGCTTCGGCAGCCGGATCACGCCGCCGCCCGCGGCGATCAGGCCGCGCTTCACTTCGGGGAGGCCGAACTTGGCATCTTCACCGGCGACGATCAGGTCACAGCCGAGGGCGAGTTCGAACCCGCCGCCCATGGCGAATCCTTCGACGGCGGCGATCAGCGGCTTGGTCAGCTCGGCTTCGGTCAGGCCGCCGAACCCGCGGCCGGGGATCTCCGGCGACTCGCCCGTGAGCGCGGCCTTGAGGTCCATGCCGGCGCTGAAGGTGTTCTCGGCGCCGGTGAGGACGCCTACCCGGAGCGTCGGGTCGCTCTCGAGGTCGTCGAGGGCGGCGGCCAGCTGGGTCGCGACGGCGGCGTTGACCGCGTTGCGGGCCTGCGGCCGGTCGATCGTGATCAGCAGGGTGCTGCCGATCCGTTCGGTGCGTACTTCGGTCATGACTTCACTTCCTTGGTGCCACTTTCACGTGAAAGTGGCGGTGGTTCAGACCAGTTCGGCGAGGACCTCGGCGGTGTCCTGGCCGGCCAGCGGGGCCAGGCGGCGGATCGAGCCGGGCGTCGCGGAGAACTTCACCGGGATGCCGACCGTGCGGATGGTGCCCTCGCTCGGGTGCTCGACGGTGTCCAGCAGGTGGCCGTCGCGGACGTACGGGTCCTCGTGCGCGCGGTCCAGCTCGAGCACCGGGGCCATCGGGATGCTGTGCTTGGCGCACACCTCGGCCCACTCCTCGGTGGTCAGCGCCGGGGCGCACACCGCGATCTGCTCGCTCAGCCACTCGTTGTCGGCGCGGTTGATCGCGTCGCCGTTCACCCGCGGGTCGGCGGCGAGGTCCGGGCGCCCGGCCGCGGCGAAGAAGTCGCGGAAGTTCTGCGGGTTGTAGGGGATGACACAGGCGAGGCCGTCCTTGGTGCGGACCGCGGCGTGGCCCTTCGTCATCGACAGCGCGAACCCGGTGGGGCCTTCGGCCGGCTCGTAGGTGTGCCCGGCGAGGTGCTCGACCAGGTTGAACGCGATCAGCGTGTCGGTCATCGGGATCTCGATCTGCTGGCCCTGGCCGGTCTTGTCCCGGTGGACCAGCGCGGCGAGCACGCTGTAGGCGATGGTCAGCGACGAAACCTTGTCGCCGATGATCGTCGGCAGGTAGACCGGCTCGCCCAGCGCCCGGTTGGCCACGTCGACCAGGCCGGAGGAGGCCTGCACGGTCTCGTCGTAGGCGGCGTTCCCGGCGCGGTCGGAGTCGCTGCGGAAACCCTGCGCGTGGGCGTAGACCAGGCGGGGGTTGCGCGCGGCGACGTCGGCGTAGTTCAGGCCGAGGCGGGCCAGCGCGCCGGGGCGCATGTTGGTGATCAGCACGTCGGCCGTGTCGATCAGCTTGAGCGCTTGCTCGCGCTCGGTCTCGTCCTTGAGGTTGAGGGCCACGCTGCGCTTGTTGCGGTTGACGTTGAGGTTCAGTGCGGTCATGCCCGGCGTGGTGCGGTACTCGCCCACCCGCACGGTGTCCGCGGGGGACTCGATCTTGATCACGTCGGCGCCCAGGTCGCCGAGGATCTGCGCCGCGTACGGGCCCATGACCACGGTCGAGAGGTCGATCACGCGCACGCCGTCCAGCGGTCCGGTCGTGATGTCCGTCATCTTTTCCGTCCTTTCGCGCCTTGCTGTTTCGCTCTACTTACGAACGTAGGCGCGACCGACGCGAAAGGGAATGATCATGATGCGAACAATGGTATGACCACAGTAGTCATACCATTGTTCTAGCTGCTGAGCGGCTCCGCGAAGATCTCTTTCGCGGCTTCGACGAGTTCGTTCAGGTCGCCGTCGGTACGATCGCGCCGCCAGAGCAGGCCGGTGTCCAGCTGGGGCCGGAAGTCGGTGAAGGGCAGCACGATGACGTTGTCGAGCCGGTAGCCGTGCATGGGGCTCTTGTCGTCGAGCATGGAAATGGAAAAGGCTTCGCCGCTGGAGATGATTTCCGACGTCCCGCCGTAACCGGTATTGGTCAGCCGGATGCGTTTCCTGACGCCCAGTTCGTTCAATTGGTGGTCGAGCTGGTCGAAATAGGCGGGGGTGATTTCCCCTGGTGAGGCCACGTACGGGAATCCGGCCAGCTCGGCCAGGCTGACGGAGTCCCGGCCGGCGAACCGGTCGGCGGGCACGACCGCGCCGAGCCGTTCGGTCATCACGGGCAGCTGCTCCAGCGCGGGATCGGTGACCGGCAGCCGGGCGAGGGTGAGCGCGAGCTTGCCGTCGTGCACGCCCTGCACGAGGTCGGCGGTGGTGCCGGGCCAGCGTTTGAGCTCATACCGTTGTTTCACGCGTTCGGCGAGGGCGTTGACGCGTTCCCGCAGGTCGGGGTGCACGCCGGCGGGCATGCCGAGGAAGAGGGTGCTGCGCTGCGGCCGCGTCGCCTCGGCCAGCTTCCACGGAATGGCGCTGACCTGCTCGAGGACGTCTCGCGCGAGCGGCAGCAGCGCGGCCCCGGCGCCGGTGAGGGTGACGTGGTGGGTGCTGCGGTCGAAAAGCTGCTGTCCCAGCTCGTGCTCGAGGTCCTTGATCCGCTGGCTGAGCGGCGACGCGGCCATGTGCAGCTTCCGCGCGGCAGCGGAGAAGTTCAGCTCCTCGGCAACCGCAACGAAATAACGCAGATGCAGCATCTCCATACCCCGACCCTAACGGCCACCCCGTGTCGTCCCCCCAGACACACGTGTCGTCCCTCCAATCACGAGTGTCGTCCCCTCAATCACGCGAGTTCCGCCCCCAATCACGCGAGTTCCGGCCCCGATCACGCGAGTTACGCCCCCGATCACGCGAATCCCGCGTACCGGCCCGTCGAACTCGCGTACCCAGTCGGACAACGCGCGTGATCAGGAGGCCGACACGCCGCGGCGGACCAGTTCCAGGAGGCGGGGGGTGCGGGCCGGGGCGTTGGCGAGGGCGACGCCGGTGCCCAGCAGGAGGAGGTCGAGCGCGTCGGTGTCCGGCTCGACGGCACCGGCGGCCTTCGCCCGGGCGACGAGTGCGGCCGCGGTCTCGTTCACCGTCTCGTGCCAGCGGGCGAACAGGGTTTCGTGGTCGCCGGCCGGGGTGGTGAGGGACAGGGCGAGGTCGCGCTTGCCCCGGACGTGCTCGACGAACGACCCGAGCCAGGCGAACAGCTCCGCGCCCGGGTCGGCCGCGTCGAGCCGCGCGCGGCTCGTCAGCGAAGCGACTTCGTCGGCATACACCGCGATGACCAGTTCGCGACGGCTGGGGAAGTGCCGGTACATCGTCGCGTTGCCGATGCCCGCGCGCCGGGCGATCCGGTCGAGCGGGGTGTCCGGCCCGTCCTCGGCGAACACCTCCTTCGCCGCCGCGAGCAGGAGCGCGTGGTTGTCCCGGGCGTCGGATCGGCGGGCTCGTCCGGGCATCGTGCTCCTTGTCCAACGGGGAGTTGTCAAGTGGGGAGTTCCCCGGTTAGTCTAGCGTTCCCCTAACCGGGGAACTCCCCACTTGATGGAGGTCGCCGTGACCCCTTCCGCGGTGCACGCCCGCCTGATCGAACTCTGGACCGCCGGCCGGTACGCCGAAGGCCTGCGGTACATCGACCCCGACGTCGTCGACCATCGCGGCGGCGCGGGCGGCGACCACCACGGCATCGACGCCTGGCGGGCGAAGTGGGAGGCGATGGCCGCCGGGGACTTCTTCGCCGACTTCCGCGACGTCACCGTGCGGGTCGAGCAGAACGTCGCCGACGGCGAGTTCTCGGTGAACCGCTACACCAGCTCGGGCACGCAGCTTTCGACCGGCCGGAGCTACGCCGTGACCAGCATGGACATGATCCGGGTTCGCGACGGCCGGGTCGTCGAGCACTGGGCGCTCATGGACGTCACCGCCCGCGCCGCCCAGCTCAGCCCGCGGTCAGCGGGAAGGTGATGGTGAAGGCGGCGCCGCCTTCGGGCGCCGGGCCCGCTGCCAACGTCCCGCCCATGCGGGTGACCAGGGCGTGGACCAGGGCCAGGCCGATGCCGGAGCCGACCGGACGGCGGTCGCGGTACCGTGCGTTCAGCACCCCGCGCTCGAACGCCACCGGGTAGTCCTCCGGCGCCAGGCCCGGACCGCCGTCGCGGACCGCAAGCGAGGCCGACGAATCGGACGAGGACAGCGAGAACACCATCGGGGCACCCGAAGGGGTGACGCGCAGAGCGTTCTCCGCCAGCCCGTCGACCACCTGACGCAGCCGCCGGGCGTCCGCCAGCACCGGGACCGGAGTAGCAGGCGCCGAAACCGACAGCCGGACGTCCTCCCGCGCGCACCGCAGCTGCCAGACCTCCGCGCAGTCGCGGACCAGTGCCCCCAAATCCAGCGAAGCGACGTCCAGCCGGAACTCGTCCGCGCCCAGCCGCGCCAGCTCCAGCAGGTCCGTGACCAGCCGCTCGAGCCGCAATGCCTCCCGCTGGATCGTCTGCCCGGCCCGGACGGCGTCGGGCCCCGACGCGACGCCGTCCGCGATCGCCTCGGCGAAGCCCGTCACGGCGGTCAGCGGCGTCCGCAGCTCGTGCGACACCGACAGCAGGAAGTCGCGCTGCCGGGATTCACTCTGAGACAGCGCGTCGGCCAGTGAATTCAACGACCCCGCCACCTCCGCCACCTCCCGCGGTCCCTGCACCGGCACCCGCACGTCGCGACGCCCCGCCCGCAGCGACCCCGCGGCAAGAGCGGCCCGGCGCAGCGGACGGCCCAGCAGCCGCCCCGAGACGAAGCCCGCCGCGGCCGCCACCAGCAACCCGATGCCCAGCGCCACCAGGATGTTGCGCACCAGCGCCCGTTGCGTCGCTTGGGCGTTCCGCGTGGGCAGGACCAGCGCGAACGCCGCCCCGCGCGCGCCCACCACCCGCGTCTCGACCAGGTACTGCGAGCCCGCCACCGTGACGCGCCCCGAGTGATCCGCCGCCAGCCCGGCCTTGACGGCGGCCTGCACGGCGACGGCGTCCCCGAGCGCCTGCCCGCCCGCGCGCCGGACGACCACCGAAATGCCCTGCCCCCGCACGACGTCCGCGACCTTGCCGACGCCCAGCCGGTTCCCGATGCCCGTTTCGTCCAGCTGCGACGCGACGACGTCGGCCTGCGCGGCCAGTGACGACTGCAGCACGTTGTCCGCCGTGGTCCGGATCAGCGGGGACGCGACCAGCCCCGCCACGATCACCGCGACACTCGCGACCGCGAGGCACACCAACGTGATCCGGCCGGCCAAGGTGCCCCTCATGCCGGATCCGCCGCGTAACCGATGCCCCGCACCGTCCGGATCGGACTCGACGCGCCCAGTTTCGCCCGCAGCTGCGCCACGTGGACGTCGACCGTGCGCGTGCCCGCCGCCGCGGCGTACCCCCAGACGGCGCTGAGCAGCTGGTCGCGCGAAAGCACCTGCCCCGGGTGCCGGAGCAGGTGCGTCAGCAGGTCGAACTCGGTCGACGTCAGCGAAATCTCGACGTCGCCCGCCCACGCTCGCCGCGAAAGAACGTCGACGCGCGCGCCGCCCACGGCGAACGTCTCCGCGGCCGGCGTCGCCCCCGAGGCCCGGCGCAGCACCGTCCGCACCCGGGCGGCCAGCTCGCGCGGGCTGAACGGCTTGGTGAGGTAGTCGTCCGCGCCGATCTCCAGGCCCAGCAGCCGGTCCAGCTCGTCGTCGCGGGCGGTGACGAACAGCACCGGCGTCCAGTTCCCGGCGGCGCGCAGCGTCTTGCAGATCTCGATACCGTCCATTCCGGACAGTCCGATGTCGAGCACGATCGCCACCGGCTTGAGGCGCCGCACGGCGTCCAGCGCCCGGCCGCCGTCGGCCTCGACGTGCACGCCGAAACCGTCGCGCTTGAGGTAGAGCGCCGCCAGCTCGGCGATCGCGGTCTCGTCCTCGACCACGAGGACGAGGCCGCGTCCCGGTGACCCCATGCCTGCTCCCGTCTCCGCCGTGTTCAGAGGGGAGACGCTAGCCGGTCAGGGCGAGCCATCGCTGTTCATGTCGGATTCGATGCCGTTCAGTGTCGACTCGATCCCGCTCAATTCAGAGGGCGACGAAGAAGACGACGCCGGCGAGTCACCAGGCGAACCCATCAGGTTGTCGCGGCACGCCGAGCAGCCGAGCGCGATGAGCGCGGCGGCCCCGACCGCCGCCGCGACCCTCGCGCCCCTCACTTGGCCGGCTTGCAGTGCGCGGACGCGAAGGCGTCGAGCTTCTGCTTGGCCGTGTCCAGCTCGCCGATGCGGCCCTGCCGCTTGGTGGCGCGCTGGTCCAGCTGGTCGGCGCGGGCGGTGTGCCCCGCGGCCCGCTGGTCGGCCGCCCGCGCCTTCAGGTTGGCGACCGAGCCCTTGACCTCGGGCCCGCCGTTGATCCGCTTCTCCAGGTTGTCGGCTCGCTTCTGCAGCTTCGGCACCCACTCCGAGCAGACCTGCTGCGACTCCTCGGGGCTGAGCGTGATCGGCGCCACCGGCGTCGGCGTCTGGGCCGAAGCCAGTGGCGCCGCCACCAGCAGGCAGGCCGCGCTCCCGCAGCCCGCCAGCGCCAGCCGCGTCCAGGTGGTTCCTCGCATCGTCTCTCCTCGTTTCCGTTCCGGGGTACTTCCGGGTACTTCGGGGTGCTGAGGAGAACTCTGGCCGGGTGGTGTTCGAAGGGTGTCCGCCTAGTGTTCGGGGTGTGTAAGGCCCACGGTGACCGACGTCCGCGCGAGGTCGAACGTCAGCGTGTCACCCAGCCGTGGCAGCGCCGGGTCGAACAGCTGCCCGTCGGTGCCGCCGAGGAGCAGCCCGAGCCGGTGCCCGGCCGGGACCACGTGATCGAGCGCGGTGAGCGAGAACGTCATCGTGTACTGCTGCCCGGGGACGAGTGGCTCGCCGTGCCACAGCGACGCGTGGTGCCCGAGATCGGCCCAGCCGGCGGCGACGATCCGGTGGTCGGCGGAAACGACGTCGGCGGCCGTGTCGAGGAAGCACGCGCTGTCCGCCGTCGTGCTCGAACCCCAGCACGACCGGGTGGCCAGGTTCTTGATCCCGCTGCCGTAGGTCGCGGTGTTCCGCTCGTCGGCCGGGCCGTAGTCGACGAGCGCGACGCCGAGCCGGGCGGCGGGCTGGTCGGACGACGCGGTGATGGTCACCGACGGCGACCCGGCCAGCCGCACCGGCGACGGCAGGGGAGTGCCGGTGAACCGCGCGGCCGACGTCCCGGCCGCCCACTGCTCGCGCCCGATGGCGGGATCGTCGACGACGGTGGCCGTGCCGGACCCGCGGTGGCCGAGGGTGCCGTCGCTCGACGGCCGGAGCGTTGCCGGGACCGTCGCGGGCGGCCAGCTCCGGAGGTCGGTCCAGTGGTCCGGCGCGGTTTCGAGGTGCACGGCGGGCTCGTGCTCGACGCCGTTGCGCAGCCCGAGCAGCCAGCGGTCGAACCAGCGGTGCAGCGTCTCGGCCCACTGCTGCCGCTGCAGGTCGAAGGGGTCGGTGTGCCCGGCCTGGCTCAGCCACGCCTTGCGCGGGACGCCGGCCCGGCCGAGCGCGTCCCAGTAGCGGGCGAACTGGTCCGGCGCCACGACCCAGTCCCCGAAGCCCTGCGCGGCGAGCACGCTCGCCCGGACCTTGCCGGCCTGCGCGGCGTAGTTCTGGCTCTGCCAGAAGGTGTTGTAATCGCCGTTCGTGCCGGCGCGCGCCTTGAGGTCCGCCTCGAACGGCTTGCACAGCTCGGCGGCACGTTCGTTGTAGGTGAAGGACGACCCGGTGTTCTCCGGCGTGGCGAAGGGCGCGCCGTTGCCGATGAGCTGGGCGTAGTTGTCGGCGACGCCTTCGATCGGCACGATCGTCTTCAGTCCGGCGATCCCCGAGGCGGCCATGCCGATCGCGGTGGCGCCGTCCTGCGACTTGCCGATCGCGCCGACGTCACCGGTGGCCCAGTCCGCCGTCACCGCGTGGCCGCCCTCGGGCGCGTCGAACGCCTTCGCCCGGCCGTTGAGCCAGTTCACGACCGCGTTGCCGGAGCCGACGTCGTCGAAGCAGCCCGAGGACCGGTTCGTCCCGCCGACGTCGGCGAGCACCACGGCGTAGCCGCGCGGCACGAAGTAGTTGTCGTAGAACAGTGGGAACTGCTGCGGGGTGCCGTCGGGGGCGTAGGTCTTCTTCTGCATTTCGTTGCCGCGGCCGCAGCACGCGTAGTACGGGCTGACGTCGAGGATCGCCGGGACGCGCACCCGCGCGTCGGGCCGGATGACGTCGGCGGCCACGCGGTCGATCCTGCCGTCGCGGTCGTGGTCGGTGCCGGTCTCCACCCACGCCGTCTGGCGGATCGCCTGGTCGTAGGCGTAGCTCGGGCGGCTCTCCGGTGGTGACGCGGAAGCCGCGGGCGTGAGCCCCGATGTCGTGAGCAAAGCGGCCAAGAACCCCAGTATCAGTCGCATCAGAACAGGGGATCACGGGTTTTCGTAGAGCGCCAGGAACTTCTCCATCGCGGCGTCGACGGCGTCGCGATCGCCGGTCGTGACGAGGTCGAGCAGCAGCCCGCGGGCCACAGCGAGCCCGAGCCGCGCGTGGGCCGGCCGGTCGGCCTCCGGGACGCCGTACTGGGCGAGCAAGGCCTCGACCGGGCCGAGCCAATCCTCGATGACGCCGTCGAGGAACTCCTTCGTGCCCGGGGTGCCGCCCAGCGCCTGGCCGTAGAGCTGGAAGAAGAGCTTTTCGTTGGCACGCAGGCTTTCGTCGGTGAGCCGCCGCCAGAACTCGCGGCCCGCTCCGGCCGGATCGAGGTCGGCGAGCGCCGCGCGCTGCCGGGCTTCGACCTCCCGCGCCACCGCCGTGAGCAGGCCTTCCTTCGAGCCGAAGTGGTAGATCAGCATGCGGTGGCTGGTGCCGAGGCCCGCGGCCAGCGCGCGCAGGCTCTTGCCGGCGCCGCCGTGGTGGGCGATGTGGTCGATCGCCGCGTCGAGCAGCTTGGCGCGCGGGCTTGCCTCGATCATGTACCAAATGGTACACGTACCAAATGGTACAACGCATCTCCGTTCGCGGCCGGACATCCGCGCCGGCCGACACCGTGTACGCCTTGCTGAGGGACGGCGCGAGCTGGCCGACGTGGTCGCCGCTCGGGTCGTTCGAGCTGGTCAGCGAAGGGAAGGACGAACCGGAGGGCGTGGGCGCGGTCCGGCTGTTCAAGACCGGCGGCTTCCGCTCGTACGAGAAGATCGTCGCACTCGAGCCCGGCCGCCGGTTCGGCTACGCGCTGGAACACGGCCTGCCGCTGCGGGACTACGTCGCCTACGTCGACCTTTCGCCTCGCGACGACGGCACCGACATCCACTGGCACTCGACGTTTCGGGCGAAGATCCCGGGCACCGGCTGGTTCTACCGCTGGTTCCTCGGCCGCTTCATCGGGCGGGTGGTGGCGGGGCTCGCGACGGCGTCCTGAAGCGTGTCTCACTGTCTGGTCAGGGTGTTACTCTCTCCGGGAAAGCGAGGAGGGGACGCCGTGGGGCCCGACCCGTACGACCGCAACTGCCCGACCCGCCAGCTGCTGGACCGCATCGGCGACCAGTGGACGGTGCTGATCGTCGGCGCGCTCACGGACGGCCCGCTGCGGTTCACCGAGATCGGCCGCCGGGTGGACGGGATCTCCCAGAAGGTGCTGACGCAGACGCTGCGCAGCCTGGTCCGCGACGGCATCCTGACCCGCACGGCCTACCCGACGATCCCCCCGAAGGTGGAGTACGAGCTGACCGCGCTGGGGCGCAACCTGTCCGAGCCGCTGGACGTGCTGGACCGCTGGGCGCGGCGGCACATGGCTTCGGTCCAGGAGGCCCGGGACGCCTACGACGCGGAGCACACCCCCGCGTCGGCGTAGGGCAGCCACCCGCCCCCAGACGGCCCCCACCCGCCCTGGGGGGCGTGCCCAAGTCCAGTCTATCGGTGGCCCTGGGCGAAATCGGCCGTGCGAACCCGAACTCGCCGAGTTGTCCACATTCGAGCATGGCTGTGGACAAGTCCTCCTGACTGCGTCAGCGAGCCACCAAACCCGCTTCGTGGGCCAGCAATCCCGCCTGCGTCCGGTTCGCGCACTCCAGCTTCACGAGCATCCGCGACACATAGCTCTTCACCGTCGCTTCGGCGAGGTGCAGCCGCCCGGCGATGTCCGCATTGGACAGTCCCTCGCCGAGGCACGCCAGCACATCCCGTTCCCGCTCGGTCAGCCCCGCGGTCCGCCGCCGCGCGTCCTCGCCGCGCTCGCGGCCGTCCGCGGACAGCGCCACCAGGCGGCGCGCCGCCGACGGGGACAGCACCGTGTGGCCGTCCGCCGCCACGCGGACCAGGCCGATCAGGTCCTCCGGCGGCGTCGACTTCACCAGGAACCCCGCCGCGCCCGCGCGCAACGCCCGGATCACGTACGTGTCCGCGTCGAACGTCGTCAGCGCCACCACCGCCGGCGGGTCCGGCAACGCCGTGATCCGCGCGATCGCCGTGAGCCCGTCGACGCCCGGCATCCGCAGGTCCATCAGCACCACGCGCGGCCGGTGCCGGACCACTGCCTCCACGGCTTCGGCGCCGTCGGCCGCCTGGGCGACGACCTCGATGTCGGCCGCCGAGCCCAGGATCGTGCGCAGGTGCGCGCACACCATCGGCTCGTCATCGACCACGAGCACCGGGATCACAGCGCGTGCCTTCCGCCGTCGGGACGTAGGGGGGCAGTATCGCACCGACCCGGAACCCGCCGCCGGGCGCCGGACCCGCGGTGAACCGCCCGCCGACCAGCTCGACGCGCTGCCGCAGCCCGGCCAGGCCGGCCCCGGAACCGCTGCCCGCCAGCGCCGGGTCGGGCGGGCGGGCCGCCGCCGTGCTGTCCACCGAGACGTCCAGACCACCGGGGTGGTAGCGCAGCGAGACCGCTACGGTCGCGCCCGGCGCGTGCTTGCGCACGTTCGTCAGCGCCTCCTGCACCAGCCGGTACGCGGTGCGCGCGACGGTCGGCGACACCTGCGCCGGGTCGCCGTCCACCGCCAGCTCCGTCGGGACGCCGACCGACCGCGACTCCTCGACCAGCCGCGCCGGGTCGCCGGGGGCCTCCGGGCTGAGCGTCCGCGGCCCGGCTTCGGCGCCGTTGCGCAGGACTCCGACCAGGTCGCGCAGCTCGTCCAGCGCCAGCGCGCCTTCGCGGCGGATGTCCTCGGCCGCCGTCCGCACCGCCGGGTCGGCCGACGTCACGCCGAGCGCCCCGGCGTGCAGCACCATCAGGCTGAGCCGGTGCGTGACGACGTCGTGCATCTCGCCCGCGAGCCGCCGCCGTTCCTCCGCGCCGGCCTGCTCGGCGAGCAGGTGCTGCTCCCGCTCGGCGCGTTCCGCCCGGTCCCGCAGCGACCGCAGCAGCTGCTTGCGGGCTTCGACGTAGAACGTGATCACGACCGGCAGCACGGTGCTCAGCAGCCCGAACGGCGTGACGCTCCAGCTCGGCTCCCACGGCCGCGTGGCCACGACCGCGAGGATCCCGGTCAGCCACAGCACGGTCCGCCGGTCCAGCACCCGCACCAGCTGGGCCAGCACCACCGGCGTGATGGTCGGGACGGTCATCAGCGCGACTGGGTGCACCGGCACGAGCAGCCCGGGCGCGAACAGGTCGGAGCCCAGCATCGCGAACGCGGCCGCCACGAGGGTCCCGGCCACCAGTGCCGGGAACCGGAACAGCAGCACCAGCGCGAGGTCACAGCAGATCTGCAGGACCAGCCCGGCCGCCGGGCCGAGCGCGCCGGTCGTCCGGTCGCCGAGGACGTGGTACAGGACGTTGAGCCCGGTGAACGCCGCCGCCGGCAGGAACAGCCAGAAGGTGTCGGCGCGGCTCGGCCACATCGGCCGCCGGATGCTGGTCACGCGGCCACGGTAACGGCTCGCGTGGGGCGCCGCCCCGGATGCGCAACCAAAGTTGCGGCCCGCGGGGAGGAGCGCAACTTTCGTCGCCGCGGTCAGCATCCTCCACCGGTTTCGCCCGGCTGCCGGAAGCGGTCTACTGGAACCGCCACATCGACTGTCCTAACGCGACGGACGAGGTGCCCGGTGGCCGGTCGAGATCAAGCGACCGGGGGTATTTCGACCGGCCACCGCACCGAAACGGGAGTGAAATGACCGAGCCGTCCCTGCCCGCCCGGGCGTACCTGCTGGCGTGCGACACCCGGCGCGACCGGCTGCCCGGCCGCGAGCGCGTGGCCCTGCTGGTCCGCGCGGCGGCGCTGACGGATCTGGTGCTGCGCGGCCGGGTGGCCGACGACGGCGGCCGCCCGGCCGTCACCGGTGCCGGGGGAACCGGCCACCTGGTCCTCGACGACCTGCTCGCCGAGCTCACCGCCGACCCGCACCGGAAGTGGCGCGCCTGGGTGCGCCGCGGCGCCCGTGCGACGCTGTACTCCCTGGAGGCCCAGCTCGACGCGGCGGGCACGATCGAGCTGCGGACGTCCCGCGTGCTGGGGGTGTTCCCGCGCCGCCGCCCGGTGGTCCGCGACGTGGCGACGGCGGCCGCGCTCCACGACCGGGTGACGGCGGCGCTGCGGACCGATTCGCCGGTGCCGCGGGACATCGCGGCCCTGACGTCCCTCGCCGCGGCGGCCGAGCTGGGCACGGTGTTCTCGCGCGCCGAACGCCGCCGGCACCGGGCCCGCCTCGCCCAGCTGGAGGACGCGGCGGGCGTCGCGGTCCCGGCCCTGCGAAAGGTGCTCCGCGAACTCCAAGCGGCCCGCGCGGCGGCGATCGCGGCAAGCTCCGGCGGCGGAGGCTGACGCCGTGTCGACCCCCGAATCACGCGTGTCGACCTCCTGATCACGCGTGTCGACTCTTCGCGCACGAGCGGCGAACCTGTTCGCGTGACCGGAACGCCGACACGCGTGATTGCACAGTCGACACGCGTGATTGAAGGGTCGACACGGGGTCAGCCGCTGAACAACCGGTCCAGGTAGTAGTCCACTGTGGATATTGCCTCCGCCGGGGTCCGGTGGCCCATCACGATTTCCGAGCCCTGGGAGTCCGCGATCGCCCAGAGCAGGGACGCTTCGGTCTCCGGGTCGGCCCAGGCGGGGACGTCGCCCGCCTCCTGGGCCTGGCGGACCTGGCCGGCGAAGAACGCCAGGAGTTCGGGCATGCCTTCGCCGAAGGCCTTCGCCATCGCCGGGTCGGCCACCGCGCGGATGAAGTACGCGACGCCGATGAGGAAGTCGGCTTCGCTGTCGGGGTCGCGCGGCAGGATCTCGACCAGGCACGCGCGCAGGATCGACCGCGGCGTCGGCGGTCCCTCGGCCAGGATCTTCGCCGTGATCCGCTCGCTGCGGAGCTTGTGGCGGTGTTCGAGAGCGTACCGCAGCATTTCGTCTTTCGTCCGGAAGTAGTGCTGCACCGACCCCATGGACATCCCCGCTTCGGCGGCGACCTGGCGCAGGCTGACGCCTTCCAGCCCGGCCCGCGTCGTCAGCCGTTGCAGCGCCTCGGCGATCTGCACCCGGCGTTGCTCGTGGTCGACCTGTTTCGGCACGCTGGCTCCCGTTGTCATGCGATCGCATTGCGAAAACCCTGGCTCCGCCGTTACGATGCGACCGCATTGTAAACAACCTCGGGGGGTGTCCGGTGCAGACCGGAACAGTGCGGCTGAGGCCGCCGCGAAACGCACTGGACCGCCGCGCGATCACGTGGTGGCGTGCCCAAGGGGCACTCGTCTTCGGCCCGGCCGCGCTGGTGCTCGCGGTCCTCGGCCTGCTGATCCCGCCGGCCGCGTTCTGGCTGCTGGCTCCGGCCGCCGTGATCGCGCTGCTCGGCGTGGCCTGGTGCGCCTTTCTGCCGCGGTGGTGGTTCGGCCTGCACCGCTGGGAGGTCACCGGCACCGCCGTCTACGTGCGGTCGGGCTTCCTGTGGCAGGAGTGGCGGGTGGCGCCGCTTTCGCGCGTCCAGACCGTCGACACGCTGCGCGGGCCGCTGCAGCAACGCTTCGGGCTTGCGACCGTCACGGTGACGACGGCGTCGGCGCGCGGCGCCGTGAAGCTTCGCGGCCTCGACGCCCGGATCGCGGCCGACATCGCGGAGCAGCTGACCGAACGCACGGACACACTGCTTTCGGGGGTCCGGGTGGCGGAGCCCCCGGCTCGGGGCGAAGCCCCGGACAACACTGCCACGCCCGGGGACGCGACGTGACCGGCTGGTGCCGGCTCGACCGGCGCACCCTCGGCGTCACCGCGGTCCTCCTGGCCGGGTTCGCCGTGTCGGCGGGCACCCCGATCGTCATCGGGGCGGGAGGGACCGTGCTGTTGTGGCTCGTCCCGGCGGCGGTGCTCCTCGTCGGCGCCGGCGTGCTGGCCGACTACGTCCGCTGGCGCCACACCCGCTTCCGGTGCACGGCCGAGCGGCTGGAGCTCGAGTTCGCGTTCGTCGCACACACGCGCAAATCCCTGCCCCGCGAACGGATCCGGAGCGCCGACCTGACAGCGAACCCGCTGCACCGCGCGTTCGGTGTCGCGGTGCTGACCATCGGTACCGGGCAGCACGAAAGGCTCACCCTCGCCCCGCTGGCCAGGGCGGACGCCGAAGCCCTGCGCACCGAGCTGCTGCACCGGAGCCCCGGATCGCAGGACGGTCCACTCGCGACACTCGACCCGCGCTGGATCCGGTACGCACCCCTGTCGTTCGTCGCGCCGGCGCTCGGCCTGGCCGCGTTCGGCGGGCTGTTCAAGGTCGCCGACTGGTTCGGCGCCGGGGGCGGGCTGCTGAAGTGGCTGCTGAACCTCTTCGGCGAGCTACCCTTCGCCGCGAGCGTCCTGCTCCTGCTGGTGCTCGCGCTCGTCGCCGGCGTCGCCGGCGCGGCCGGTCTGTTCACCGAGATGTGGTGGCACCACCGGCTCGACCGCGAGCCCGGCGGCACCCTGCGCGTCCGCCGCGGCCTGCTGACGACCCGGTCGGTCACCCTCGAGGAGCGGCGGCTGCGCGGCGTCGAACTCGTCGAGCCGCTCGGGGCCCGGCTCGCCGGCGCCGCGCGCGTGGACGCCATCGCCACCGGCATGAAGCGTGACGACGACAAGACCGAGTCCAAGACGCTCCTGCCCGTGGCACCGCGCGCGGTGGCGGCCGACGTGGCGGCGCGGATCGTGGGCGAGCCCGTCGCCGACGTCCGGCTGGTGCCGCACCCCACGGCCGCCCGGGGACGGCGGCTGCGCTGGGCCCTCCTGGCCGCGCTCACCCCGGTGCTGGTCCTGCTGGTGCTCGGCGCGCTGCTCACCGGCGTCCTTCTCGTGCCGGCCGCGGTATTCGCCGCCGTCGCGCTGCCGGTGGCGGTCCTGCTGGCCCTGGACGCCTACCGCGGGCTCGGGCACGGCACGCGCGGGCGCTACCTGGTGGTCCGGGCGGGCTCGGTCCGGCGGAGCACGGCCGTGCTGGCTCGGGACGGCGTCCTCGGCTGGACGGTCAAGCAGTCGGTCTTCCAGCGCCGTCGCGGGCTCGCGACCTTCACCGCGACCACCGCGGCGGGCGCCGGCGCCTACTCGATCCGCGACGCCGACGCCGTCGAGGGGCTCGCGTTCGCGGCGGCGGCCGTGCCCGGGGTCCTCGAGCCGTTCGCTTCGGTGCCCGCCGAAGCGTCGCGGACCTAGGTTCGAGGGCATGGACGACTTCCGTGCCCTGCACGTCCCCGGGTCCCCGCTGCTGCTGCCGAACGCGTGGGAGTTCGGCGTCGGCGCCTTCCTCGCGGCGCAGGGCTTCCGCGCCCTCGGCACGACCAGCCTCGGCGTGTCCGCGGCGGCCGGGGAGCCGGACGGCGCGCCGTCGACGCGGGACGCGACCGTCGCGCTGGCCGGGCGCCTGGCCCGGCTGGACGTGCTCGTCAGCGTCGACATCGCCGACGGCTTCAGCGCGGACCCGGCCGCCGTCGCCGACCTCGTGGCGGAACTGGCCGACGCGGGTGCCGTCGGCGTCAACCTCGAAGACGGCCGCGCCGACGGCTCGCTCGCGCCGGTCGACGTCCAGTGTGCGCTGGTCAGGGCGGTGAAGGAGCGTGTGCCGGGGCTGTTCGTCAACGCCCGGACGGACACGCACTGGGCGGGCGGCCGCTCGATCGCCGAAGCCGAGACGCGCGTGCGGGCGTACGCGGCGGCGGGCGCGGACGGCGTCTTCGTGCCCGGCCTCGCCGAAGCCGCGGACGTCGAGCGGATCGTCGCCGCCGCGGTGCCGCTCAACCTGCTGTTCCTGCCCGGCCGGGTGACGCTGGCCGGGTTGGCGGAGCTGGGGGTCGCGCGGGTCAGCCTGGGGTCGCTGCCCTACCGGATGGCGCTCGCGGCCGCCGCCGGAACCGCGCTGGCCGTGCGCGACGGCCGTGACCTGCCGCTGAGCCCGCCGGGCTACGCCGACGTCACCGCGCTGCTGCCGAAAACCGGGTGAACCGGACCGGCCGGATCTGCTTTGGTCGGGGCATGCGTGCCTTCGGAACCGACTTCGCCGTCCCGCCCGGCTACCTGAACACGCCCAGCGTGGGTATCCCGCCCGCGCCGGTGGCCGCCGCGGTGGCCGAGTCGGTCGAACGGTGGCGGACCGGCGCGATCCGGCCGGCGGAGTTCGATCCGTGGGTCGCGCGGGCGCGGGCCGGGTTCGCCCGCCTGCTCGGCGTCGGACCCGGGGACGTCGCGATGGGCGCGTCGGCCTCGCAGCTGGTCGCCAACGTGGCCGCCGCGCTGCCCGCCGGCACCCGCGTGCTCGCCGCCGGAGGCGACTTCACCAGCGTGACCTTCCCGTTCGCCGCGAACCCGGGTGTCACGGTCACCGAAGTGCCCCTCGACGTGCTGCCGTCGCGAGTCGAAGGCCACGACGTCGTCGCGGTGAGCGTCGTCCAGTCCGCCGACGGCCGGATCGTGGACCTGCCGGCGCTGCGGGCCGCGGCCGAGGCCGCCGGGGCGGCGGTGCTGCTCGACGCCTCGCAGGCGGCCGGCTGGCTGCCCCTGGACGTCGCCTGGGCGGACTGGGTGGTCGCGGCGGGCTACAAGTGGCTGCTGTCGCCGCGCGGCAGTGCGTGGCTCGCGGTCCGGCCGGACGCGCGCGAGCGCACCCGGGCGGTCGCGGCCAACTGGTTCGCCGGCGAGGACCCGTGGGCCACCGTCTACGGCCTCCCGCTGCGCCTGGCCGGCGACGCCCGCGCGTTCGACCTCTCGCCCGTGTGGCTGGCCCAGGTGGGCGCGGCCGTGGCGCTGGAGTACCTCGGCGGCCTCGACCTCGCGCAGGTCGCGGCCCACAACGTCGGCCTGGCCGACTCGCTGCTGGAGAAGCTCGGGCTGCCGCCGCGCGGCACCGCGATCGTCTCGCTCGAAGCCGATCCCGGGCGGTCGGCCGCGGCGGGGATCGTCTCCAGTGTCCGCGCCGGCCGGGTGCGCGTCGGTTTCCACCTCTACAACACCGCTGACGACGTCGAACGCGTCTTACGCGCGTTCGAGTGAACCGCGGAATGCCGGTGAACTACCGTATGGTCTCGTGGTTGGTGCGCACTTCACCCCAGGCCCGTCCGACACGGCCCCGCTGGGCGCGGTTCCCCCGCAGCCCCGCCCGCCCGTGCCGGGACCGCCGGCGCGCGACACCCGGTCCCTGCTGCTCAAGGGCGCCGGGCTGGTCGCGATCGCCGTCGTCTCCGGGCTGCTGTGGTTCCTGATCCGGCACGACTCGACCCCGGAGGCGCCGGTCGCGCAGCCACCGGCGCAGAACACCGGGCAGTTCCAGTTCACCCAGGTCGCCGGGCCGGACAAGGCCGACGACTGCGTCGCGAAGTCCTACGGCAAGACCAAGGACTTCTTCCAGGACAACCCGTGCCAGTCGCTGGTCCGTGCGCTGTACACGACGGAGACGGGCGGCCAGAAGGCCCTCGTCTCGGTGGTGCTGGTGGGCATGCCGGACTCGGCCAAGGCGAAGGCGCTCAAGACGCTGACCGAGAAGGACAACACCGGCAACGTCACCGACCTGGTCCGCGACAAGACGTTCGCCGGCACCGGCGTCCCGAGTGTGAGCGGCACCAACGCGGCGTACGCCGCGAAGGTGGACGGCACGAACACCACGATCGTGCTGGCCGACTTCTACGGCAAGCACACGGACAAGAATCTGATCAAGAAGATCGCCGAGGACGCCCTGCGCCTCTCGGCCGACCTGCACCCCTGACCCTGCCGAAGTCCGTGAATGGCACATTGAGGGACTCTAAGTCCCTCAATGTGCCATTCACGGACTTTCAGCCCGCTTGGCCGGGCATGGCGATCGCCACCGGCTTCTCGCCGGCTTCGGACCGCCACGGCGTGCCGCGGCGGGAGGCGGCGACCAGCGCGTGCAGGGCCGTCGTGCGCAGGCCCGCGTCGTCCGTGTGGTTGATCACCGCCAGCCACGCCGACGCGCAGTCGGCTTCGGCCGTCGCGACGACCAGCGCCGCCGACGCCGCGTCCGTCACCGGCTTCTTCGGCACGTACGCCGGTTCCGGGGCGACCGGGGTCGCCCCGGACGCCGACAGCATCGTCTGCAGGAAGTCACGGCGCAGCGCGTGCTCCGCGGCGCCGCTCTTCTCAGCGTCGCCGAAGGCGCCCGGCAGGAACGCGCTGACCAGCCCGTACACCCACACGGCGGCGTGCTCGGCGGCGAGCGCCACCTGCAGTGGGTCCACCGCCTCCTGGGGGACGGCGCCGGGCGGCGCGGCTCCCACCTTCGGGGCGTCTTCGCCGGGCCCGAGAGCCGGGGCGACGCGCTGGAGCGACGCACAGCCCGCCGCGACCGCCGCGACCAGGCCGGCGCGGTAGCGCGGCAGCCCGCCGACGAGGTCTTCGGCCTGCTTGCGGGCGGTCGCCAGCCGCTCCTTCAGATCACTGAGCGCCGCGGGCGCCGGCGGCGCCGGGGACGGCGACGGCGCGGGCCGGTTCAGGCGGTCCACTTCGGACTTCAGCGCGGCCGAGTGCGCCGCGCGCGCGTCGGCGACTTGGCCCGCGGCGTCGGCGTCCTTGCCCGCGGCCAGTGCCCGCGCGGCGGTGGCGTCCGCCTGGGCGGCGGCCAGCAGCGGCCGCAGCGGGTCGGGGCTTTCGTCGTAGCCGGGCCCGCAGGCGGCGAGGGGGACGGCCAGCGTGGTCAGGGAGGCCAGCGCCCCCGCGCGGAGGGCGGCACGACGGGTCAGCTCGGTCGGTCTTCCGGTCACGCCGCCCCATCCTGCCAGGCCCCTGGCCGCCCCCGCCGCTCGCGCGGGGTGACCGGGCGACCGGATAAGCTGGTCCACCACCGACCCGACCGAGACAGGAGAGCCCCACGTGCCAGGAGAACTCGCCAGCCGGCTTCAGCCGATAGTGGCCGAAGCCGTCACCGCCGCGGGTTTCGACCTCGATTCGTTCGAGGTGCAGCAGGCCGGCCGGCGGCAGCTGGTCAAGGTCGTCGTCGACGCCGACGACGGGGTCGGGCTGGACGAGGTCGCCGAGATCAGCCGCAAGGTCTCGGCGGTGCTCGACGAGAACGAGCACGTGCTCGCGAGCGCCTACACGCTGGAGGTCACCTCGCCGGGCCTCGACCGCCCGCTCACCCAGCCGCGGCACTGGCGGCGCGCGCGGTACCGCCTGGTGAAGGTCACCCCGGCCGACGGCGCGCCCTTCATCGGCCGGGTCGGCCACGCGGGCGCGGACGCCGCCCGCGTCCTCGAAGGCGGCAAGATCCGCGAGGTCCGCTACGCCGACGTGGCGAAGGCGGTCGTGGAGATCGAGTTCAAGCAGCCGCCCGCCGAGGACCTGAAACTGCTCGAAGACGACGCGTCCGGCATGATCGCCGCCGAGACGGAGAAGGGGTCGAAGTGAACGTCGACATCGCCGCGCTACGGGCGATCGAACGGGACAAGGACATCCCCTTCGAAACGGTGATCGAGGCCATCGAGACGGCCTTGCTCACCGCGTACAAGCACACCGAGGGCCACCAGGCGCACGCCCGCATCGACATCGACCGCAAGACGGGGCTGGTGCGCGTCCTCGCGCGCACGCTGACCCACGACGGCGAGACCGACGAGGAGTGGGACGACACCCCGGAGGGGTTCGGCCGGATCGCCGCCACCACCGCGCGCCAGGTCATCCTGCAACGCCTGCGCGACGCCGAGCACGAGAAGACCTTCGGCGAGTTCTCCACCAAGGAGGGCGAGATCGTCGCCGGCGTCATCCAGCGCGACGCCCGCGCCAACGCGCGCGGCATGGTCGTCGTCCAGGTGGGTGACACCGAGGGCGTGCTGCCGTCCGCCGAGCAGGTGGCGGGGGAGTCCTACGAGCACGGCAGCCGGATCAAGGCGTACGTCGTCACGGTCTCGCGGGGCAACCGCGGCCCGCAGATCACGCTCTCGCGCTCGCACCCGAACCTGGTGCGCAAGCTGTTCGCGCTGGAGGTCCCGGAGATCGCCGACGGGACGGTGGAGATCGCCGCCGTCGCGCGCGAGCCGGGGCACCGCACGAAGATCGCGGTCAAGTCGACCGTGGCGGGCGTCAACGCCAAGGGCGCGTGCATCGGCCCGGTCGGCGCGCGCGTGCGCAACGTGATGAGCGAGCTGGCCGGTGAGAAGATCGACATCATCGACTACTCCGAGGACCCGGCCCGCTTCGTCGGGAATGCGCTGTCGCCGGCGAAGGTTGTTTCGGTACGAGTCGTGGACGAGCGGGCGAAGACCGCCCGCGTCGTGGTGCCGGACTTCCAGCTGTCGCTGGCGATCGGCAAGGAGGGCCAGAACGCCCGTCTTGCCGCCCGCCTGACCGGCTGGCGGATCGACATCCGCAGCGACGCCGCACCGGCTGACGACGAGGGTGATCAAGACCACGCCCGTCCGCCGCGGCCCGCCGCGACAACCGGTTCGGCTGAGTGAATGTCGAAGCGCTAGACTCAGGAGTGGTTCAACGCCCGCGGCGGGTAGCCGAGCACCAGCCCCACCGGAATTCCCCGGTGCGGACTTGTGTCGGCTGCAAGCGGCGGGCATTGATCGGTGAGCTGCTGCGCGTGGTCGCGGTGGCCGGGCGGGTGGTCGTCGACGAACGTCGGCGGCTGCCGGGCCGGGGAGCTTGGCTGCACCCCGACCCGGACTGCCTGGCCAAGGCCGAACGGCGGCGAGCCTTCCCGAGAGCCTTGCGGGCTCCCGGGGCGCTCGACGCCCGCGAGGTCCGCGAGCACGTCGGGCGCACCACTCCGCACCACGACCCCGGGACGTCCCCGGGGTCGCGAGGAATCAAGGAAGCAGGTCGACCCGTCATGAGTCAGCCGTGAAGCTGAAGCCATGAGCGTCAGACAATAAGGACGAGGTCAGCGGGTTTTCCGCCTGGCCTCCCCTAGATGAGGAGAGCTGTGCCAGGCAAGGCCCGAGTACACGAGCTCGCTAAGGAGCTCGGCATTACCAGCAAGGACGTTCTCGCGAAGTTGAAGGAACAGGGCGAGTTCGTCAAGTCCGCGTCGTCCACGGTCGAGGCGCCCGTCGCCCGCCGTCTTCGCGACGCGTATGCGCCCAAGGGCGCCAAGAAGCCCACCCCCGGCCCGTCGGCGCGCCCCGGTCCGCCGGCCGCCAAGCCCGCCGCCCCGAAGCCCCCCGCGCCTGCCCAGCAGGCTCCGGCGGCCCAGGCGGCTCCCGCTCCGGCCCCGTCGGTCCAGGCGGCTCCGGCCGCACCCCAGCAGCAGGCGCCCGCGGCGTCGAAGCCGGCCACCCCGGGGCAGCGCCCCGGTCCCCGGCCCGGCCCGCGTCAGCAGCCCGCCGCGCCCGAACCCCAGGAGCAGGTCCCGGCCGCCAAAGCGGAGGCTCCGGCCGCTCCGAAGCAGGACACCCCGGCCGCGCCCGCGCAGGGCACCGGCTCGGTCGTCCCGCCGAAGCCGCAGGGCCCCAAGCCCGGCGGTCCCAAGCCCGGCCCGCGCACCCCGCGCGTCGGCAACAACCCGTTCGGCGTCGGTTCCGGCGCCCCGCCGCGCCCGCAGGGCCCGCGCCCCGGTGGCGGCCAGGGCGGCGACAACCGCCCGCCGCGTCCCGGCGGCGGCAACCAGGGTGCCGGTGACCGTCCGGCCCCGCGCCCCGGTGGCGGCGCCGGTGGCAACCGGCCGAGCCCGGGCAACATGCCCCCGCGGCCGAACCCCGGCATGATGCCGGGCCGCACGCAGCGCCCGGCCGGTCCCGGCGGCGGCGCCCGCGGTGGTCCCGGTGGCGGCGCCCGTGGCGGCCCCGGTGGTGGCGGCGGCGGTCGTCCCGGTGGCGCCGGTGGCGGCGGCGGTTTCCGCGGCGGTCCCGGTGGCGGTGGCGGCGGCGGTGGCTTCCGTCCCGGTGGTGGCGGCGGCGGTGGCGGTGGCTTCCGTCCCGGTGGCGGCGGTCCCGGTGGCGGCGGCGGTGCCCCGGCCGGTGGCGGCGGCGGTTTCCGTGGCGGCGGCGGTGGCCGTGGCGGCCCCGGTGGCCGTGGCGGTACCGCGGGTGCCTTCGGGCGTCCCGGTGGTCCCTCGCGCAAGGGCCGCAAGTCGAAGCGGCAGAAGCGCCAGGAGTACATGGACAACATGCAGGCGCCCAGCGTCGGCGGCGTCCGCCTGCCCAAGGGCCAGGGCGAGACGATCCGGCTGCCGCGGGGTGCTTCGCTGACCGACTTCGCCGAGAAGATCGACGCCAACCCGGCTTCGCTGGTGCAGGTGCTCTTCCACCTCGGCGAGATGGTCACCGCGACGCAGTCCGTGTCGGACGACATCCTCGAGCTGCTCGGCGGCGAAATGAACTACCACGTTCAGGTCGTCAGCCCCGAGGAGGAGGACCGCGAGCTGCTGGGTACCTTCGACATCACCTACGGCGACGACGCGGGTGGCGAAGAGGACCTGCAGGTCAGGCCGCCGGTCGTGACCATCATGGGTCACGTCGACCACGGTAAGACCCGCCTGCTCGACACGATCCGGAAGACGAAGGTCCGCGAGAGCGAGGCCGGCGGCATCACGCAGCACATCGGTGCGTACCAGATCGAGACCGAGCTCGAGGGCAACCCGCGCCTGATCACCTTCATCGACACCCCGGGTCACGAGGCGTTCACCGCCATGCGTGCCCGTGGTGCGAACTCGACCGACATCGCGGTGATCGTGGTGGCGGCCGACGACGGTGTGATGCCGCAGACGGTCGAGGCGATCAACCACGCGCAGGCCGCCAAGGCCCCGATCGTGGTCGCGATCAACAAGATCGACAAGGAAGGCGCGAACCCGGACAAGATCCGGCAGCAGCTGACCGAGTACAACCTCGTGGCCGAGGAGTACGGCGGCGACACGATGTTCGTCGAGATCTCCGCGCGGCAGAACATCAACATCGACGGCCTGCTCGAGGCGATCCTGCTGACCGCCGACGCCGCGCTGGACCTCCGGGCCAACCCGGACATGGAGGCCCAGGGTGTCGCGATCGAGGCGCACCTCGACCGCGGCCGCGGCCCGGTGGCCACCGTCCTGGTCCAGCGAGGCACGCTGCGTGTCGGTGACTCGGTCGTGGCGGGTGACGCCTACGGCCGCGTCCGCCGGATGGTCGACGAGCACAACGTCGACGTCACCGAGGCGCTGCCGTCGCGTCCCGTCCAGGTCATCGGGTTCACCTCGGTGCCGGGTGCGGGCGACACCTTCCTGGTGGTCGACGAGGACCGCGTCGCCCGGCAGATCGCCGAGCGCCGTTCCGCTCGTACGCGCAACGCGCTCAACGCGTCGCGCCGCAAGCGGGTCAGCCTCGAGGACCTCGACTCCGCCTTGAAGGAGACGAACAGCCTCAACCTGATCATCAAGGGTGACAACTCGGGTACGGTCGAGGCCCTCGAAGCCTCGCTGCTCCAGCTGGACGTCGGCGACGAGGTCGAGCTGAACGTGGTCCACCGCGGTGTCGGTGGCGTGACCGAGTCGGACATCGACCTGGCGACCGCGTCCGACGCGATCGTCCTCGGGTTCAACGTCCGCGCCCAGGGCAAGGCGACCGAGCGGGCCACCCGCGAGGGCGTCGACGTCCGGTACTACACGGTCATCTACCAGGCGATCGACGAGATCGAGCAGGCCCTCAAGGGCATGCTCAAGCCGGAGTACGAAGAGGTCGAGCTGGGCCGCGCGGAGGTTCGCGAGGTCTTCAAGTCCTCCAAGATCGGCACGATCGCGGGTTGCCTGGTCATGTCCGGCGAGATCCGGCGCAACGCCCGGGCCCGTCTCCTCCGCGACGGCACCGTCGTCGCGGAGAACCTGCCGATCAGCTCGCTGCGGCGGTTCAAGGACGACGTGGTCGAGGTTCGCGAAGGCTACGAGTGCGGTCTGACGCTCGGTTCGTACGGCGACCTGAAGGTCGGCGACCTGATCGAGACGTACGAGCAGCGCGAGAAGCCGCGAGCGTAAGGACGATCGACACCGGGTGTGCGTTCTCGCGCACACCCGGTGTCTCCCTACTACACCACCAAAACTGCCTATGTTCGTCGGAGCTCTCGAGCTCGACATCCTGCTCGGCGAAGTCCATTCGCTGAAGCAGAAGCGATCCGTGGTCCGTCCGGTGCTGGCCGAGGTGCGCAAGCGCTTCGCCGTGTCGGTGGCCGAAGCCGGACACACCGACCTGCACCGCCGGACCCTCATCGGGGTGGCCGTGGTCGCCGAAGGTGGCGAGCACGTCCGTGACGTGCTCGACTCGTGTGAGCGGTACGTGGCGAGCAGACCGGAGTTCGAACTGCTTTCCGCGCGCCGCCGGCTGCTCGGTCCGGACGATTAGCACTTTCTAGGAGAACGACATGGCCGATCCTGCTCGAGCTCGCAAGCTCGCCAAGCGGATCTCGCAGATCGTCGCGTCGGCGATCGAGCACGAGGTCAAGGACCCGCGGCTGGACTACGTGACCATCACGGACACGAAGGTCACGGGCGACCTGCACGACGCGACGGTGTTCTACACGGTGCTCGGCGAGAAGCTGGACGTCCCCCCGGACTTCGCCGGTGCCGCCGCAGCGCTCGAATCGGCGCGCGGCGTGCTGCGCACGAAGGTCGGGCAGGGCACCGGAGTCCGCTACACCCCGACGTTGACCTTCGTCGCCGACACGATTCCCGAGGAGTCGAAGCGGATCGAAGATCTCCTCGCGAAGGCCCGCGAGGCCGACGCGGAGGTCGCGCGCCGCTCGGCCGGTGCCCAGCACGCGGGCGACGCCGACCCGTACAAGGCTCCTCGCGAGGACACCGAAGACTCCGAAGACGCCGAGACCGACGAGTTCGCGGAGGAGGAGAGCCGGGGCTGACCCGTGCTCTCCCGCCGTGGCCTGCTCGCCGGCAGCGCACTCGCGCTGCTGGCGGGCTGCTCGTCCCCACCGTCCGGGCCACCACCCGGCCCGCCCGCGGTGCCGGAGCCGACCCGCCCGTCGGCGTTGCGCGACCCGGTGACGGTGCAGCGCATGCACTCGGCGGCCCGCGGCACCGACGTCGACCTGGTCCTGATCACGCCCGAAGGCGTCCCGGCTTCGGGGCTGCCGGTGTGCCTGGCCCTGCACGGCCGAGGTGCCCAGGCGCGGACGTTCCTTTCGCTGGGCGTCCCGCAGCTGCTGACGGCGGCGGTCCGCGCCGGAACACCACCGTTCGCGGTCGCCGCGGTCGACGGTGACCACTACTGGGTGAACGTCGGTTCGGACGACGACCCGCAGCGCATGCTCACCGACGAGGTCCCCGGCTGGCTGGCGGGACGCGACCTGCGCCCGGCGTCGGCGGTGTTCGGCATTTCGATGGGCGGCTTCGGCGCGTTGCGGTTCGCCCGCGCCCACCCGGACCTGAAGGCGGTGGCCACGGCGAGCGCGGCGCTGTTCGTCAGCTGGCCGGACGCCCGCAGCCGCAAGGTGTTCGCGGACGAGGCCGGCTGGCGGGCTTCCGAACCCCTGCTGCACACGGCCGACCTGCGCCCGGAGGCCGTCGGCGTGTGGTGCGGCGAGTCGGACCCGTTCCTGGGCGCGGACCGCAAGCTGGTGAAAGCCGTGAACCCGGCGGTGTCCCGGTTCTCGCCGGGCAAGCACGACGACGAGTACTGGCGCGGCGTGCTGCCGGACGTCCTGAAGTTCGTGGGGGAGCGCCTGGCGTGACCGGGTTCTCCGAGCGTCAGGCCACCATCGCGAAGGCGCTGTAGTACTCGCCGTCCATCACCCGGGTGCCGCTGCGGTCGGGGCTGACCTCGGCGCCCACCCAGCCCTGGAACGTCCCCGCGTCGTCGATCACCTGCAGCAGCGGCCGCACGTGGCTGTTCCCCAGGTAGCACCCGTCGTAGGACAGGCATTCGCACCAGAACTCGTAGCTGTTGCGCCGGCCGCCCAGGTCGCCGGTCAGGTAGTAGAACCGCCGGTCGCCGCTGTCGGCGAGCTTCTTCACGCACGCGTCGTAAGCGGGGGTGCCGGGGTTCGGGCAGCAGGAGGCCGCGTCGCAACCCGCGTTCTTCTGCACGTGTCCGAGGCACGAACCATCCGTGCAGGCGTTCCAGGTGGTGTCCACCGTGAAACTGCCGCCCGACCCGCGCGCCACGGTGGTGACCTTCAGCTTGTTCCAGCTGTGCGCCTCGTACTTGTACGAGCGCTGCGCAGCGCGGATCTCGCTCATCGACGCCTTGCCGGTCTGGGCCAGTGAGGCGTTGCTCCCGTACGCATAGCCGCTGGTGATCGAGTAGGTGTCGTTCACCAGCTGCATCCGGCCGAGACCCGGGTGCAGCTCGGAGACCGCCCAGGTCTCGCCGAGGTTCACCGCGGTCGTCGAGCCGTTGATGGTGCTGCTCGTCCAGGTGATCGTCACCTGGCCGGACGTCGAGTCGTAGGCGTAAGTGCCGGTGAAGTGGCCGTTCGGGTCACCGGTGAACCCGGGCGCGGTCTTGATCGCGCAGTTGTTGCGCGGGTTGGTGCCCGGCTGGAACTCGCCGCAGTAGTAGACGTCCCCGCTGTTCACCGGAACGGGGTAGTCGCGCTGGCTCCACGTCCAGAAGTTGTGCTGGACGGCGTTGCTCGACGGGTCGAACACGAGGTAGCCGAGCCGCAGGTAGTTGCTGCCGGCGGCGTCGGTGAACCCGGCGACGCTGACCACCCAGTTCTGCTTGCCCAGCGGCGTCGGCGCGGCCTGCGCGGCGGACGCGCCGAGCAGCAACGTCGAGGCGAGCACCGAAAGGACGACAGTCACGAACACGCCGAACCGGCGGAAAACCCCCATCTGCATGGGGAGAGCGTAACTCATGAACCGGCTATTTCGAAGCGAACAAGATCGCCTGAGGCACTTCGGCCGCGGGGTTCAGCAGCCATTCCGCGTCCACGGTGAAGCCGGCTTCCCGCACCCGCCGGGCCAGCCACCACGGCTGCCGGAGGTGGACGTTGACCCGCATCGGGTGCCCGCCGTAGCCCTGGGTCTTCAGCCGGGTGCCCGCGCCGACGTGGTAGCCGATCATCAGGCGGCCACCCGGCCGGAGCACGCGGTGGAAGTGGCCCAGCGTCACCGGCACCGACTCGTCCGGGATGTGGATCAGCGACCAGGACGCCAGCACACCCGCGACCGACGCGCCGGGCAGCGCGAGGTCCGTCATCGACCCCACCTCGAACCGCAGGTCCGGGTGCGACCGGCGGGCCAGGTCGATCATCCCCGGCGAGAGGTCGATGCCGGACGCGTCGACCCCCAGCGAAGCCAGGTACGCCGTGAAGTGCCCCGGGCCGCAGCCGGCGTCCAGCGCCGGCCCGTCGACCTGCGCTGCGAACAGTGTCAGCGCCGCCTTGAGGTATGGCTCCTTCTCGAGTGCGTCCGACACGAAATCCGCGTAGCTGTCCGCCACCGTGTCGTACGAGGTGGCGGTGTCCGCGAGCCAGGTCATATCCGCGAGCGTAGCCCGTCGAGCACCAGGGCGAGGCCACGCCGCCAGTCCTGCGCCGCGGAAGCCCCGGCGAACACCACGGCCAGGTCGGCGAGCTGGAAGTCCGCGCGCAGGACCCCGGCCTCCTGCGCCCGCTCGATGATCCGTCGCATCCGGGAAGCGTTGGCGTGCTTGGCTTTCTCCAGCCCCGACGCCGGATCGAACGCCCGCGCGCACACCTGGGTGAACCCGCGGTCGGCCACCTGCATCAGGATCGACCGCTCGAGGAACAGGACGAAACCCTCCCAAGGGTCCTCGCACGCAAGGGCCTCTTCGCTGAGCGCCTGTGCTTCTTCCAGCGTCGGCAGGAACGCGGCTTCGACGAGGTCCGCCCGCGTCGGGAACCGGTTGTAGAGGGTGCCGATCGCGACCTCGGCGCGCCGCGCGATCTCGTCGAGCGGGGCGTCGACGCCCTTGGCGCCGAAGACTTCCCGTGCCGCCGCGACCAGGGCCTCCCGGTTCCGCCGGGCGTCCGCGCGCAGGGGACGTTGCTCGACGGTCACACTCCGGAGTATAGCCGCGGCCGCACGCCCGAGCGGCCCACCCGGTTGCCTCCTGATCGGAACCTCACAGTGCCTGCCGCGCGCGTCCGCCGGGAGCACAATGGGTCCCAGCGGGGGTGATCCCGCACCGAGACGGCCACCGAGGGGGGTCGGCACCCATGCATTCCGATCTCTCCCCGTCCGGCCGCACCGGAGTCCTCCTGGTCGGCACCCGCGGGCAGCGGGGTCCCGGGGAGGTGCTGATCAGGATCAGGGGCGGCCTGGAAACCTTCCTTGCCTGGTCCGACACGGAGCTGCCGAAGGGCACGACCGTCCTGGTCGTGGAAACCCGGGGACGGCGCACGGTCGACGTCGTGGCGTGGGACGCCTCGGATCCCGCTTCCTAGTGCTCGCAGAAGGAAAATTCGATGTTCGGTTACCGCGTGCCGGCGCCCAACGAGGCGATGCTGATCTCCGGGGGCAACAGCAAGAGCGCGTCGCCGTTCCGGGTCGTCACGGGCCACGGGGCGTTCGTCATGCCCGTGTTCCGGAAAGTCCGGTTCCTCACGCTCGCCATGTGCGAGGCGGAAGTGACCGAAGTGTGCGTGACGAAGCAGGCCATCGCCCTCACCGTCCGGGCGGTGATCGCGTTCAAGGTCGGCAACGACACCGAGAGCATCGTCAACGCCGGCCAGCGGTTCCTCTCCGACCAGGACCAGATGTCCGTGCTGACCGGCCGGATCTTCGCCGGCCACCTGCGGTCCATCATCGGGTCGATGACGGTCGAGGAGATCATCACCGAGCGGCAGAAGCTGGCGACCGAGGTGCTGGACGGCTCGGCCGTCGAGATGGCGAAGATCGGCCTCACCGTCGACGCCCTGCAGATCCAGTCGATCGACGACATGAAGCTCGGCTACATCGCCGCGATGGCCGCGCCGCACAACGCCGCCATCCAGCGGGACGCGCAGATCGCGCAGGCCGTGGCGAACAAGACCGCGGCGGAGGCCGAACAGGAGTCGCAGCGGACGCAGGCGGAGTACGCCCGGCAGACGTCGATCGTGCAGGCGCGGTACCGGGCCGAAGTCGAGGCGGCTCAGGCCCAGGCCGCCCAGGCCGGGCCGCTGGCGCAGGCGAAGGCGCAGCAGGAGGTCATCGACGCGCGCACCGAGCTGGCCCAGCGCGAAGCCGAGCTGCGGCAGCAGCAGCTGGTCGCCGAGGTCATCAAGCCCGCCGACGCGGAGGCCGAGCGGATCCGCATCCTGGCGATCGCCGAGGCGGAGAAGATGCGCGTGCAGGCGGAGGCGGCGGCGTCGAACAACCGCGTCGCGCTCGACCGGATGCTCATCGACCAGCTGCCGCAGATCGTCAAGGAAGCCGGGCGCGGGCTGTCCGGGGCGAACGTCAACATCCTCAACGGCGCCGACGGCCTCGGCGAGATGGCCGCGGGGCTCGTGGGCCAGGGACTGTCCATCTTGGACTCGGTGAAGCGCGGCCTGAGCACGCCGCCGGCTCCTGCCGGGGCGCCGGAGGACAACGGGCACGCTCCGACGCCGGCGAGGGGTGAGCTCACCCAGTCCTGAAAGCGCTTTGCCGACGCACGACTCAGGAAGCGGGTTTGGCCGCGACGACCAGGTCACGCAGGATGGCCTGGTCCACCCGGTGGGAGAACTCGTCCCACGGCCCGCCCTCCCGGACGTCGAGCCCGGCCTTGCGCAGCACCTCGACCAGTTCCTCGCGCGGCAGCACCGTCGTGTTCCACGAGATGCCGAGCGCGCCGCCGGGCCGCAGCACCCGGGTCCACACGGGAACGGCGGCCGCGAGCAGGTCTCGCGGGCTGCGCTGCAAGCCGGCCTCGCGGTGGCTGCCGTGCTGCACGCCGTACGGCGCGTCGGTCACGATCACGTCGAAGGAGTTCGCCCGCAGCACTTCGTCGGTGGTGAGCGTGTCGGCGTTGAAGTAGGTGAGCTTGCGCGTGTCGCCCGCTTTGTACGCGTCCTTGTCCAGCGCGTACTCGATGTCCAGCCGCCGCCCGAGCCGGACCTTGTTGCGCCGCAGCTGACCCGCCTCGGCCGTGTGCTTCACGCGCTTGTTCCGCAGCCACGTCTTGATGAACGCCTCGTAGGCTTCGAAGTCCTTGGCGTCGACGTCCAGGCCGGTCGCGTGCAGGCCGTACATCATCGCCTGGTTCAGCGTGGTGCCGCGGCCGCACAGCGGGTCGAGCAGGTACTTCGGCTTGTCCGAGAACGGGTCCGCGGTCGCCATCAGCGTGACGTTCACCAGCAGCTTGGTGAACAGCTCGTTCGTCTTGCCCGCGTACTTCTGGATGGTCAGCAGGTCCGAGTCGGCCTTCGCCAGCGGCGTCACCCGCACCGGGCGCAGGACGTCGTCACCCAGCTCGAACAGCGCGTACAGCGACGAGAGGTTCGACAACAGCGCGAGGTCGCGCTCGCCGAGCGGTGCCGAACTGGTGAGGCGCACGTAGCCGACGCCACCGAGTTCGACCTCGTCGATCGCGGACAGCTCGGCCGCCAGGCCCGCGCCGAACACCGCCAGCTCGGCGCGCAGCAGCGCGGGGGCGGAGGCGGCGTAGACCCGGTTGGCCGAGGGGTAGACCAGCATCGCGTACTCAGGCATCCCGCAGAGCGTAGCGTGACGCACCGTGACCCCTACTTTGGCGCAGGACATCCGGGACGCGGCCGCGCTGCTCGCGTCGGCCACCGACGTGACGGTGCTCGGGCACGTCCGGCCGGACGCGGACGCCCTGGGCAGCGCGCTCGCCCTCGGCCGGGCGCTGCTCCAGCGCGGCGCGAAGGTGCGTGTCTCCTTCGGCGAGCCCGACGAGGCCCCGGAGACGCTGCGGTGGCTCGACGAGGACGGCCTGCTCACCCACCCGGACGACCTGCCCGACACCGAAGCGCTGCTGGTCTGCGTCGACACGCCGACGCCGAAGCGGCTCGGCCGGCTCGCCGGGCGCGTCGAGCTCGCCGGCGCGGTGCTGGTGATCGACCACCACGCGACCAACACGTTCTACGGCAGCTGCAACGTGGTCGACGAGAGCGCCGAGGCCAGCGCGATCCTCGTGTTCCGGGTCCTCGAGGAGATGGCCGTCGAGCTGGACGAGCCGATCGCGCGCGGGATCTACGCGGGGATCGTCACCGACACCAGCGGGTTCCGGCGGGCGAGCCCGGAGACCCACCGGATGGCGGCGCGGCTGCTGGAAGCGGGCGTCGACGCCGAAGCGGTGGTGCGGCGGATCGTCGACGAGCGGCCGTTCGCCTGGCTGCCCATGCTGTCGTCGGTGCTTCGCGAGGCTCAGCTGGAGCCGGAGGCGGCCCAGGGCCGGGGTTTCGTGCACGCAGTGGTCCGGGAGGAGGCGGCGCGGACGGTCCGCGCCGAAGAGGTCGAGTCGGTCGTCGACGTCGTCCGCTCGGTGCGCGAGGCGGCCGTCGCGGCGGTGCTCAAACAGGACCTGGCGAACCCGGCGCAGTGGCAGATTTCGTTGCGCTCCAAGGGAATCGACGTCTCGGCGGTGGCGGCGGAGTTCGGCGGCGGCGGGCACCGGCAGGCCGCGGGCTGCACGATCGCGGGCTCGGCTTCGGAGGTGGTCGCGGGTCTGCGCGACGCGCTGGAGCGGGCGCCGCTGCTCTGAGCCGCGAGGCCAGGTCCTGAATGACTCATTCAGGACCGCCGACGCCCTGAATGAGTCATTCAGGACTTTTGTCGCGACCCCGGGCGTCGGACGGCGGGGCCGGAAAGTTCCCGGGTTCCCGCCGGCCGGAACTGTCGGTGCCGGCGGTTAGAGTCCGGTTCGTGGTGAACGTGGACGAGACCGAGCGGGTACCGGCGAAGCGCGTGCTGGGCCTGGCCGTGCCCGCGCTGGGGGTGCTGGCCGCCGAGCCGCTGTACGTGCTGGTCGACACCGCCGTCGTCGGTCACCTCGACGCGTTGTCGCTGGCCGGGCTCGCGCTCGGCGGGGTCGTGCTGGCGCAGGTGTCGAGCCAGCTGACGTTCCTGTCGTACGGCACGACGTCCCGCACCGCCCGGCTGCACGGCGCCGGCCGCCGGGCCGACGCCGTCCGCGAAGGCGTGCAGGCGACGTGGCTGGCGCTGCTCGTCGGGCTCTTCGTGCTGGTCGCCGGGCAGCTGCTGGCCTGGCCGATCGCGCGGGTGCTCTCGGGCAGTGACGAGATCGCTTCCGCCGCCGTGTCGTGGCTGCGGATCGCGTTGTTCGGGGCGCCGCTGATCCTCGTCACCATGGCCGGCAACGGCTGGATGCGCGGCGTGCAGGACGCCGCGAAACCCCTGCGGTACGTACTGGCGGGCAACGGGATCTCGGCCGTGCTGTGCCCGGCCCTCGTCTACTGGGCGGGGCTCGGCCTGGAGGGCTCGGCGATCGCCAACGTCGTCGCGCAGGTGATCTCGGCGTCGCTGTTCTTCGCCGCGCTGGTGCGCGAAAAGGTGGGGCTGCGGCCGGACTTCAAGGTGATGCGCGCCCAGCTCGGCCTCGGCCGGGACCTGGTGCTGCGCAGCATGGCGTTCCAGGCTTGCTTCGTCTCGGCGGCGGCCGTCGCGGCCCGGACGTCGACCGAGGCGGTCGGCGCCCACCAGGTGGTGCTGCAGCTGTGGACGTTCCTCGCGCTCGTGCTGGACTCGGTGGCGATCGCCGCGCAGTCGCTGGTCGGGGCCGCGCTCGGCGCGGGCTCGGCCCGGCAGGCGCGCGGGGTCGCGTCGCAGATCACCGGGTACGGGCTGCTGCTCGGCTGCTTCCTGTGCGTGCTGTTCGCGGCGCTGTCGTGGGTGCTGCCGCACGCGTTCACGTCCGACCCGGGCGTGCTGGCGGAGATCCCGCACGCGTGGTGGTTCTTCGTGGCGCTCCAGCCGATCGCCGGAGTGGTCTTCGCCCTGGACGGCGTCCTCCTGGGCGCGGGCGACGCGGCCTTCCTCCGCAACGCGACGCTCGGCAGCGCGGCCCTCGGCTTCCTGCCCCTGATCTGGGCATCCCTGGGCTTGGGCTGGGGCCTCACGGGCATCTGGACCGGCCTCTCGTTGTTCATGGTCCTCCGCCTGGCGGCGGTCCTGGCCCGCTGGCGCTCCGGCAACTGGGCGGTAACCGGCGCCATCCGCCCCGCCTGAAGCCGGAACTCGCGTGATCAGGCCCGTAACCCGCGTGATTGAAGCCGGAACTCGCGAGTTCCGGCCCTGATCACGCGAGTTACGTCTCCCATCACACGGGTTCCGGCTTCGATCACGCGAGTCGACCCTTCAATCACGGGTGTCGACTCTCTGATCACGGGGTTGTGGTGAAAACCACCCGGGTAACGGCTATGTTTCGACGTTGCTTAGGCGATACAAGTAGTAGGGACGGCAACGCGGGCGTCCTGCGTCCGAATCGCCGAAACCCTGGAGGTCCTTGTGCCGCCCGCCACCGGCCGTGCCACCGCCCGGTCCTGGCTGATCTGGCTCGCCGCCGTCACCGTCTACCTCTTCGCGGTCTTCCACCGCACCTCCTTCGGCGTCGCCGGGCTGCAGGCGGCCGAGCGCTTCGGCGTCGGCGCGGCCGCGCTCGGCACCTTCACCGTGCTGCAGGTCGGCGTCTACGCCGCGATGCAGATCCCGACCGGCGTCCTCGTCGACCGCTACGGTCCCCGCCGCGTGCTCACCGTCGCGGTGCTGGTGCTCGGCGTCGGCCAGATCCTGCTCGGCGTCGCCCACTCCTACGGCCTCGCCCTGTTCGCCCGCGGGGTACTCGGCCTCGGCGACGCGCTCACGTTCGTCAGCGTGCTGCGCTTGGTCGCGGCCCACTTCCCGGGCGGCCAGTACGCGCTGCTGATGTCGTTCACCTCGGCCATCGGCTACATCGGCAACCTCGCCGCGACCGTCCCGCTGGCGCTGCTGCTCGACGACGCCGGCTGGACGCCCACCTTCCTGGCCGTCGGCGCCGTCACGGTCCTCTACACCCTGGTCGTGACGCTCTGGGTCCGCGACGTCCCGGCGGGCGTCCCGCAGCCGGTCCGCGAAGCCGTCCCGCCGCGCGAGCTCGCGCACCAGGTCGCCGAGGCGTGGCGGACGCCGGGGACGCGCCTGGGCTTCTGGGTGCACTTCAGCACGATGTTCGCACCCGGCGCGCTGACACTGCTGTGGGGCGTGCCGTGGCTGGTCCAGGGGCAGGGCCAGTCGACGGCCACCGCCAGCGCGCTGCTCACCGTGTTCGTCTTCGGGTCGATGGCGGGCGGGCCGCTGCTGGGCGGCTTGATCGGACGGCGCCCGTCGCTGCGGATGCCGCTGGTCGGCGGGTACGTCGGCGGCGCCGCGCTGGTCTGGGCGGTGCTGCTGGGCTGGCCGGGCCAGGTGCCGGTGGCGGTGCTGGTGCCCGCGTTCGCCTTCCTGGCCCTCGGCGGCCCGGTCTCGATGATCGGCTTCGCCCTGGCCCGCGACTACAACCCGCTCAAGCGCGTGGGCACGGCGACCGGCGTGGTCAACGTCGGCGGGTTCGTGGCGACGACGATCGCCGCGCTCGCCGTCGGCGTGCTGCTGCAGGCGACCGGCGGGAACTTCCGGCTCGCGCTGCTGGCGATCGTGGTGGTGCTGGCGTTCGGCACGTCCCGGATGCTCGTGTGGTGGCGCCGGGCCCGCGCCCACCTCTTCCAGGCGGAAGCCCGCGGCGAGGAACTCCCGGTGCGGATCACCCGCCGCCGCTGGGACGCCGCCCTGCCCGAGGCACCGGTCGCCGCCGCCTGAAAGCGCCACTTTCACGTGAAAGTGACCATCATCCGGAGCACGACCGGCGGCCGCTAGGGTTTCCCGCGTGTCGAGCCCGAAACCGCCCCGCCGCCCCGCCCCGCCGCCCGGCCTGCTCATCGTCGACAAGCCCGCCGGCATGACGTCGCACGACGTCGTCGCCCGCGCCCGCCGCATCATGGGCACCCGCAAGGTCGGGCACGCCGGCACGCTCGACCCGATGGCGACCGGCGTGCTGGTGCTCGGCATCGAGCGCGCCACCAAGCTGCTCGGCCACCTGGCGCTGGACCGCAAGACCTACCTGGCCACCCTGAGCCTGGGCAGCAGCACCACGACCGACGACGCCGAGGGCGAAGTCCTGACCCGAGCCGAGACCGCGAACGTCGAAGACGAAGACATCGCGAGCGGCGTGCGGAAGCTGACCGGCGACATCCAGCAGGTGCCGAGCGCGGTCAGCGCCGTCAAGATCGACGGCAAGCGCGCCTACGCCCGGGTCCGCGCCGGCGAGGACGTCGTGATCCCGCCCCGCCCGGTCACCGTCTACCGCTTCGACGTCCTGGCCGTCCGCCACGAGGACGACCACGTCGAGGTCGACGCGGTCGTCGAGTGCTCGTCCGGCACCTACGTCCGCGCGCTGGCCCGCGACCTCGGCGTCGACCTCGGCGTCGGCGGTCACCTGAAGGCCCTCCGGCGCACCACCGTCGGGCCCTTCACCCTCGCCAAGGCGAGGACCCTCGACCAGCTCGAAGAACAGCCCGAACTGAGCCTCGACCTCGACGCCGCCGTCACCGCCGCCTTCCCGCGGCGCGACCTCGACGCCGCGACGGCGAAAGCGGTCCGTCACGGCCAGCGCATCCCGGCGGTCGGCGTCGAAGGCACCTACGGGCTCTTCGGGCCCGACGGCCGGGTGCTTGCCCTGGCCGCCGACGAAGAAGGCGTGTCCCGCGCAGTGGTCGTTTTGCTGCCCGCCTAGGGTGGTCTCGAGAGACGGGAGTGTGGCGTGCTGCGGTGGCGTGGGCTGGGGGACCTTCCCGGCAGCTGGGGCCGGTGCGTGGTCACCATCGGCGTGTTCGACGGGGTGCACCGGGGGCACCAGGAGCTGATCAGCCGGACCGTGGCCGCGGCGGCCGAGCGGGGGCTGCCGAGCGTCATGCTGACCTTCGACCCGCACCCGTCGGAGGTGCTGCGCCCGGGCAGCCACCCGGCGCAGCTGACGACGTTGCGGCGCAAGGCCGAGATCGTCGAAGGCCTCGGCATCGACGTCTTCTGCGTGCTGCCGTTCACCCTGGAGCTGTCCCGGCTGCTGCCGGAGGAGTTCGTGCACGAGGTCCTGGTCGACCGGCTGCACGCGGCCGCGGTGATCGTCGGCGACAACTTCACCTTCGGGGCCAAAGCCGCCGGCGACGTCGAGCTGCTGCGCACCCTGGGCCGCCGCTTCGGCTTCGCCGCGTACGGCGCCGAACTGCAGGGCAAGGAACTGTCCGAAGAGGACCAATCGGCGATCACGTTCTCGAGCACGTACGTCCGGTCGTGCATCGACGCCGGTGACGTCGTGGCCGCCGCCGAGGCGCTGGGCCGCCCGCATCGGCTGGAGGGCATCGTCGTCCGCGGCGTCGGCCGCGGCCACGACCTGGGCTACCCGACGGCGAACCTGTCGACGCCGCGCTTCGCCGCCGTCCCGGCCGACGGCGTGTACAGCGCGTGGTTCACCCGCTCGGCTGACCCCGGACGCCGGCTGCGCGCCGCGGTCTCGGTCGGCACGAACCCGACGTTCTCCGGGCGCGAGCGGACCGTCGAGGCGTTCGTCCTCGACGTCGACGAGGACTTCTACGGCCAGCACGTGGCGATCGACTTCGTGACCCGGCTGCGCGACCAGGTGCGGTTCGCCGATTCGGCCGGGCTGGTCGCCCAGATCGACGAGGACGTCGTGGCGACGCGCAAGGCCCTCCCCGAAGGGGGCGAAGAGGGGATTTCGCGTTCACGCACGTGACAGCGGTGGCAAGATGCGCACGGACGGTGTGCGAGCGGTTAGGGGAGCGGGAACTGGTGGAGGACCACAAGATCGTCCAGCGCAACATCGCGTTGCAGCGCGAGTGGTACGGAGAGCCGCTCGGCGACCGGGTGCGCCGGCTCGTCGTCGCGTTCGACGTTTCGCAGGCGTTCCTGGCCGAGGTTCTCGGGATCAGCGCCCCCATGCTCAGCCAGGTGATGAGCGGGCGGCGGGCGAAGATCGGCAACCCGGTCGTGCTGGCCAGGATGATCATGCTCGAGCGCAAGATCCTCGTGCCCGAGGTGGCCGCCGGCAACCGCGAGGCGATGCTGGCCGCGATGGAGGACGTCCGCGACTCCCGGCCCACCGTCGGCCGCGACAACATCCCGGTGGTCAACGAGTACCAGAAGGTGCTGGCCTACCTGCGCGACGTGGCCGAGGACGAGGACCTGGGCGAGGCCGCCAAGCGGCTCGACGAGGACTTCCCGGCCATCGCCGACCTGCTCCGCCGGGCAGGCAACGGTTCCTGATGCCGGTTCTGTTCAGCGCGCTGCTCCCGCCGGACGACGTCGTGGAAGCAATCACAGCGGCGCTCGCCGAAGCCCTCCCCGAAGCCCTCGGCGAACCCGGTGACGGCCGCCGCTGGGAGCCGCCGGAGCGCTGGCACATCACCCTCGCCTACTACGGGCAGGACGACCTGGAGAAACGCGGCGCCTGGCTGGCGGAGCGGCTGGCCGGGCGGGCCGCCGTCGACGTCCGGCTGGAAAAGGCCGCGACGTTCCCCGGAGTGCTGTGGTTGACTGTCGCCGGAACGGAACTGACGCCGCTCGCGCACGCCGCGGGTGCCGACGCCGAAGCGAGGCCGTACACGGCCCACCTGACGCTCGCGCGGTTCCCCCGGGAAGAACCGGGCCTCGGCGCGCGTTGGACAGAACGTCTCTCGAGCTTCGCGAGCCGGAGCTGGCAGGCCACCGAGGTGGCGCTGATGGCCAGCGAGCGCGAGCCGGGCGGAACCCGCTACCGGGTGGCCCGCTCGTTCGAGTTGGACCGCGCCTGAAGGCACACGTGCCTGAAGACCCTGTTCAGCGGGCTGGTAACCTCAATGATCGGGTCCGGCTGCAGTCCGTGGCGGCCGTGACCGTCTTCCCGGCGTTCATCCACGTCCGGGGCCGCACGGCACTGATTATTTCGAGGAGCAACACAAGTGGCGCTGTCCACCGAAGAGAAGAAGTCGATCCTTGCCGAGTACGGCGTGCACGACTCGGACACCGGATCCCCCGAGGCCCAGGTCGCGCTGCTGACCAAGCGCATCGTCGGCCTCACGGAGCACCTCAAGGAACACAAGCACGACCACCACTCGCGTCGCGGGCTCCTGCTGCTGGTCGGCCGTCGCCGCCGGCTGCTGAACTACGTGATGAAGGTGGACATCGAGCGTTACCGTGCGCTGATCCAGCGCCTCGGCCTGCGCCGATAGCTTGAACCCGAGGGGGAGTGGCCGTCACCCAGGTCGCTCCCCCTCGGTGCACTACGCAGAACGGCGCGAGCGCGCACGAGGGTCCGTCCGCCGGTCCTCGGTAGTGGTTCCCGGGAAGAGTCCCGGGGGCTTCGATCGAAGACCGGCCTCACTCCTCGAGCGTCCTCAGGCGAAATGGGTCCCAGGGTGGGAGACTCGCGCCGTATAGAAGGAACCAAAGAGGAGAAGCATCTATGACCGACTCCACCGGAGTCACCGTGCACGAGACCGAAGCCGTGATCGACAACGGCCGGTTCGGCACCCGCACCGTCCGCTTCGAGACGGGTCGCCTCGCCAAGCAGGCCGCCGGCGCCGTCGTCGCGTACCTCGACGAAGAGACCATGCTGCTCTCGGCGACGACCGCGTCGAAGCACCCGAAGGACCACTTCGACTTCTTCCCCCTGACGGTGGACGTCGAGGAGCGCATGTACGCGGCCGGCCGCATCCCCGGCGCGTTCTTCCGCCGCGAGGGCCGCCCGTCGACCGACGCGATCCTGACCTGCCGCCTGATCGACCGGCCGCTGCGCCCGTCGTTCACCGACGGTCTCCGCAACGAGATCCAGGTCGTCATCACCGTCCAGAGCCTCAACCCGGACGACCCGTACGACGTGCTGGCCATCAACGCCGCGTCGGCGTCGACCCAGATCGCCGGCCTGCCGTTCTCCGGCCCGGTCGGCGGCGTGCGCGTCGCGCTGGTCGAGGACCAGTGGGTCGCGTTCCCGACCTGGTCGCAGCTCGCGAAGGCCACCTTCAACATGGTCGTCGCGGGTCGCATCGTCGGTGACGACGTCGCCATCATGATGGTCGAGGCCGAGGGCACCGAGAACACGCTCGACCTGATCGCCGCCGGCGGCAAGGCGCCGGACGAGGTCTCGGTCGCGCAGGGCCTCGAGGCGTCCAAGCCGTTCATCAAGGTGCTGTGCGAGGCCCAGCAGCAGCTGGCCGACGTGTCCGCCAAGCCGACCGGCGACTTCCCGGTCTTCCTGGCCTACGAGCAGGACGCCTTCGAGGCCGTCGCCGCGATCGCGACCGACGACCTGGCGAACGCGCTCCAGATCGTCGGCAAGCAGGATCGCGACGCCGCGACCGACCAGGTCAAGGCCGCCGTCCTGGAGAAGGTCGGCATCGGCGAGGGCGAAGCCTTCCAGGGCCGCGAGAAGGAGATCGGCGCCGCGTTCAAGGCGCTGTCCAAGAAGATCATGCGCAAGCGCGTTCTCACGGACAAGATCCGCATGGACGGCCGTGGCCTCACCGACATCCGGTCGCTCGCGGCCGAGGTCGCCGTGATCCCGCGGGCGCACGGTTCGGCGCTGTTCGAGCGCGGCGAAACCCAGATCCTGGGCGTCACCACGCTGAACATGCTTCGCCTGGAGCAGCAGATCGACTCGCTGTCCCCGGAGACGCACAAGCGCTACATGCACCACTACAACTTCCCGCCGTTCTCCACCGGCGAGACCGGCCGCGTCGGTTCGCCGAAGCGCCGCGAAATCGGCCACGGCATGCTCGCCGAGCGCGCCCTGGTGCCGGTGCTGCCGAAGCGGGACGAGTTCCCGTACGCGATCCGCCAGGTCTCCGAGGCGCTGGGCTCCAACGGCTCGACGTCGATGGGCTCGGTCTGCGCGTCCACGATGGCGCTGTACAACGCCGGCGTGCCGCTGAAGGCGCCGGTCGCGGGTATCGCGATGGGCCTCATCTCCGACGAGGTCGACGGTGAGACCCGCTACGTCGCGCTGACCGACATCCTCGGTGCCGAAGACGCCATGGGCGACATGGACTTCAAGGTCGCCGGCACCAAGGACATCATCACCGCGCTGCAGCTGGACACGAAGCTCGACGGCATCCCCTCCGAGGTGCTCGCCGCCGCGCTGAAGCAGGCGAAGGACGCTCGTCACACCATCCTGGAGGTCATCGCCGAGGCGATCGACAGCCCGGACGAGATGAGCCCGTACTCGCCGCGCGTCACCAGCGTGAAGATCCCGGTGGACAAGATCGGCGAGGTCATCGGCCCGAAGGGCAAGATGATCAACTCGATCACCGAGCAGACCGGTGCCGACATCTCCATCGAGGACGACGGCACGATCTACGTGGGCGCGGCCGACGGCCCGTCGGCGGAGGCGGCGATCGACCTGATCAACGCCATCGCCAACCCGCAGCTGCCCAAGGTCGGCGAGCGCTTCCTCGGCACCGTGGTGAAGACGGCCGCGTTCGGCGCGTTCGTCTCGCTGCTGCCGGGCAAGGACGGCCTGGTGCACATCTCCAAGCTGGGCAGCGGCAAGCGGATCAACAAGGTCGAAGACGTGGTCAACGTGGGCGACAAGCTCCGCGTCGAGATCGCCGACATCGACAACCGCGGCAAGATCAGCCTGATCGTGGTCAAGGAGGACGAAGCCCCGGCCGCCGCCGAGGCTGACGCGCCCGCCGCCGACGCCGAGACGGCCGACGCCCAGTAAGACAGCTCGTTGGTTCGTGAAGGCCACCTTGAGGAACTTCAAGTTCCTCAAGGTGGCCTTCACGGCAAGTTGAGTAAGGACCCCATGGCACGGCAGGTTTCCGGGCACGAGCAGCCCGTCGGCACCACCCGCACGCTCGAGTCCACTTCGGACGGTGCGGTCGTCAAGCGCAGTGTCCTGCCCGGCGGCCTGCGCGTGATCACCGAGCACGTCCCGGCGTCCCGCTCGGCCACGGTCGGGCTGTGGGTCGGCATCGGCTCCCGCGACGAGCCGGAGGCTGTCGCCGGCGCCGCGCACTACCTCGAGCACCTGCTCTTCAAGGGCACGAAGAACCGCGACGCCAAACAGATCGCGGAAGAGGTCGACGCCGTCGGCGGCGAGCTCAACGCCTTCACGGCGAAGGAGCACACCTGCTACTACGCGCAGGTGCTCGACACCGACCTGCCGCTCGCCATGGACCTGGTCACCGACGTCGTGTTCGAGGCGTTGTGCACCGACCGCGACATGGACATGGAACGCAGCGTCGTCCTCGAAGAGATCTCGATGCGCGACGACGACCCCGAAGACCTGCTGCACGAGACGTTCGTGACGGCGATCCTCGGCGACCACCCGCTCGGCCGCCCGGTGCTCGGCACCGAGAAGTCGATCGTGGAGATGGCGCCCGCGGCGCTGCGGAACTTCTACAAGCGCCGGTACACGCTGCCGCGGATGGTCCTGGCGGTGGCCGGGAACGTCGACCACAACCAGGTGCTGCGCCTGGTGCGCAAGGCGCTGAAAGACCGCCTGGACGGCACCGCGATGCCCTTCGCGCCGCGTGCCGGCCGCACCCGGATCAAGACCGTGCCGAAGCTGGCGCTGCACACCGACGACACCGAGCAGGCGCACGTCATGCTGGGCCTGCGTTCGCTGTCGCGGCACGACGACCGCCGCTTCGCGCTGTCGGTCCTCAACGCGGCGCTCGGCGGCGGCATGTCGTCGCGGCTGTTCCAGGAGATCCGGGAGCAGCGCGGGCTGGCGTACCAGGTGTACTCGTCGGTCGCGAGCTACGCCGACACCGGGCACATGGCCGTGTACGCGGGCTGCCAGCCGGAGAAGCTCGGCGACGTCGCCGGCGTCATCCGCGAGGTGCTCGAGAAGGTCGGTGTCGACGGACTGACCGACGCCGAAGTGGCCCGCGCCAAGGGCCAGCTGCGCGGTGGGCTGGTGCTGGGCCTGGAGGACACGTCGTCGCGGATGTCGCGGATCGGCAAGAACGAGCTCAACTACGGCCGCTACCTGGGCGTCGACGACACGATCGCCCGCATCGACGCCGTCACTGCCGAGGACGTCTGTGCGCTCGCTCGCACTTTGTTCGCGCGGCCGGGCGGGGTCACGGCGGCGGCGGTCGTCGGGCCGTACGCTCACGCCGACGACCTTCCTGACGACCTGCACGAGGTGATCGCTTCATGACCATCAACGTCGGCGTGCTCGGCGCGCGTGGCCGGATGGGTGCGACGGTGGTGAACGCCGTCGAAGGCGCTTCGGACATGAAGCTCGTCGCGGCGCTGGACGCGGGCGACGACTTCGCGCCGCTGGCCGACGCCCAGGTCGTCGTCGACTTCACCCACCCCGACGCGGTGATGGGCAACCTGGAGTACCTGGTCGCGCACGACATCCACGCGGTCGTCGGCACAACGGGCTTCAGCGATTCGCGGCTGAGCGAGTTGCGTGCGCTGCTGGAGCCGAAGCCCGAACTGGGCGTGCTGATCGCGCCGAACTTCGCCCTCGGCGCGGTTCTGGCGATGCGCTTCGCGGCCCAGGCGGCGAAGTTCTACTCCTCCGCCGAGATCATCGAGCTGCACCACAACCGCAAGGCCGACGCGCCTTCGGGCACCGCCGCGCACACCGCCCGGATGATCGCCGCGGCGCGCGCGGAAGCGGGCGTGACGCCGGGTCCGGACGCGACGACGGCCGAGCTGGACGGCGCCCGCGGCGCGACGGTCGAGGAGGTCCGCGTGCACTCGGTCCGCCTGCCGGGCCTGGTCGCGCACGAGGAGATCCTGTTCGGCGGCGAGGGGGAGACCCTCACCATCCGTCACGACTCGCTCGACCGGACGTCGTTCATGCCCGGCGTGCTGCTCGGCGTCCGCACGGTGCTGACGCGGCCCGGCCTGACGGTCGGCCTGGAAAACGTCCTCGACCTGTGAGGGCCCGCAACGTCGCGCTGCTGCTGACCGCGGCGCTGGTGGTCTACCTGTTCCTGCTCGCGGACCGGGCGTTCGCGCTGTTCAAGACGGGGACGGGCGCCGGCATCGCGCTGGGCGCCGGCGTCCTGCTGCTGCCGATTCTCGGGATCTGGGTCATCGTCGTGACCTGGCGCAACGGCCTGCAGGTCCAGCGCCTGTCCCGGCGGTTGGACGCCGAGGGCGCGCTCCCGGACGTCTCGGACCTCCCGCGCCGGCCCTCGGGCCGCGTCGATCGTGACGCGGCCGACGCGTGGTTCGAGGCGCGCCGCGCGGAGGTCGAGGCCGACCAGGGCAACTGGCGGCTCTGGTACAAGCTCGCGTACGCGTACGACATCGCGGGCGACCGGCGGCGGGCGCGCGAGACGATGAACAAGGCCGTCGAGCTGGAAGCCGCCGACCGTTCAGGTACCCAGTAGTTCAGGTACCGAGTAGCTCCGGCGCGAAGATTTCTTCGACCTGCCATCGTCGCGAGGACAAGCCCTGCTCGTGGTGGTACCGGAGGTATGTGTCGAGGGTGGTGCGGTTGGCCGCGACGCCGTAGGGCCACCAGTCCTCGCCGAACTCGGCGAGGGTGTCGTCGACCAGCGCGTTCAGCCACGGCACCATCGTCTGGACCTGGTAGAGCCGCCGGCCCCGGCGGTAGCGATCGGCCGCGGCGTCTTTCGCGGCTTCGAACATGGCGTAGACGCGGCGGGCCAGGCCCGGGTCGTCCCGGAGGAGGTCTCGCCGCACCACGATCGTGTGCATGATCGGGAAGATCCCGGTGCGGCGGTGGTAGTCGCGTTCCCGTGCCGGGAAGTCCGGGAACAGGCGGCCGACGTTCGGGGAGCCGTCGAGGACGCACTGCGGGACGTTGGCGGAGAACAGCGCGTCGAGCTCACCGGCGTCGAGCATGGCGCTCAGCGTCTTCCCCGCTCCGGCCGTGGTGACGTCGACGGCGTCGGGGTGCGGGTGCGGGATGAAGCCGAAGGGCGCCGACGGGTGTTCGAGGCCGCCGATCACCCAGTGGTTCGCCTCGGGCCGAAACCCGTGTTCGTCCATCAGGATGCCCTTGGCCCAGACGCCCGAGTCCTGCCCGTAGGTGCCGAACTCGCCGATGGTCCGGCCGGTGAGATCCGCCGGTCCGGTGATCCCTGAACGGGTGTTGACGAAGACGCACGAGTGCCGGAACACCCGGTTCGGGAAGATCGGCAGCGCCACATACGGCGTGCCCTCTTCGAGTAGGCGCAGGTAGAACGTCAGGCCGAGTTCGGCGACGTCGAGTTCGCCGCGGACCACCCGTTCGAAGATCTCGGGCAGCGTGGCGGCGGTTTCGACGGACGTGCTTTCGAACAGCTGCCGGGTCGTGTCGTAGGGGAAGCATCCGATCTTCATGACTCCGATCATCGGCGCGGACGGCCCGGGGCGTCCAAGACCGGTTCCGCAAACTCGATACTCTGGGGGTATGGATTTGCGGGTGCTCCGGTACTTCGTCGCGGTGGCCGAGGAACGGAACGTGGGTCGCGCGGCGGGCCCTGCACATGGCGCAGCCGCCGCTGAGCCGCGCCGTGCGCGGGCTGGAGGACGAGCTGGGCGCGACGCTGTTCGAGCGCACGCCCAAGGGCGTCACGCTCACCGACGCGGGCACTGTCCTGTACGACGAGGCTGTCGCGCTGCTGGCGCGAGCCGGACGCATCCGCGACCGCGTGACCACGGCGGCGGGTGCGGCGACCCTGACGGTCGGAACGCTGGCGGACGCCGCCGAGCAGGTCGGCGCCCGGCTGGTCCCGCTGTTCCGCGAGCAGCACCCGCACGTCGACGTGCGGGTGCACGAAGCCGACCTCGCCGATCCGACGGCCGGGCTGCGCGCCGGCCTGGTCGACGTGGCGTTGACCAGGACGCCCTTCGAGCGGACGGGAATCGGCGTCCACGTGCTGCGCCCGGTGCGGGTGGGGGTGGTGCTCCGGGACGACGACCCCCTGGCCGACCGGACCGCGGTGTCGGCCCCGGACCTGGCCGGGCGCCGCTGGGTCCGGCTCCCGGACGGCACCGACCCCCGCTGGACGGCCTACTGGACGGGCGGCCCGCCCGGCGACGACGCCCCGGTCATGCGGACGATCCAGGAGTGCCTGCAGGCGGTGCTGTGGAACGGCACCGCGGCACTCGCCCCGGTGGACCAGCCACTGCCGGCGGGCTTGCGCGTCGTCCCGATGTCCGATCGCCCGCCGAGCGAGCTGGTGGTGGCGTGGCCCAAGGCGGCGAGCAGCCCGCTCGTCCGCGGCTTCGTGCGCATCGCGGCTGGAGCAGGCTGGTGACGCTGGTGCTCAAGCTCGTCTTGGCGCCCTTGCTGGTCGTCGGTTCATCGCTGGCCGGACGGCGCTGGGGCCCCGGGCTGACGGGCTTGCTGGTCGCGATGCCGGTGGTCGCGGGCCCGATCCTGCTGATCACGTACCTCGAGCACGGTCCGGCGTTCGTCGCGCGGGCCGCGTCGGCGTCGCTGCTCGGGCTGGTGTCCTTGGCGGCGTTCGCGGTGGTCTTCGCGCGGGTGTCCCGGACGCGGGGGTGGGGCGGGACGCTGGTGCTCGGCTGGCTCGTGTGCCTGTCCCTGGACCTGGCGCTGTCGTTCGCGCCGGTGCCGGTGTGGGTTGCCCTGGGCCTGGCCTGGGCCGCGGCTTGGACGGGCACGCGGCTGCTGCCGGTCCTGGAGGAGGCCCGGCCGGTGACGCTGCCGTGGTGGGACCTGCCTGCCCGGGCGGTCGCGACGGCCGGGCTCGTGCTGGTCCTGACGGCCGCGGCCGGGTGGCTCGGCCCGGATCTGACGGGGGTGCTGGCGCCCTTCCCGACCGGGACGAGCGTCGTGGTGGTGTTCGCCTTGGTCCAAGGTGGCTCGTCGGCGGCCGCGGCGACCGCGCGGGGTGTGCTGCGCGGGCTCGGCGGGTTTTCGGCGTTTTGTTTGCTGGTGGCGGTGCTGGCCGAGCCGATCGGCGGGTGGGCTTTCGCCGTTGCGGTCCTGGGGACCGGGGTGTGGCAATTCGCTGACAGTTGTCGTTCGTTCGGGAAATGACGGGCTTTCGTAGCATCGCCCGCATGAAACCGACTTCACCGGGTACTCGGGCGTTGTCCGCTTCGCTGCGCGAAGTACGCGAAGCACGGAAGTTTGGGTTGCGTGAGCTGGCGCGGGCGCTCGAGGTCGACCCGCGACTGTTGTCCCAGTGGGAGCTGGGAGTTCGGGTGCCGCCGGTCGAGGAGGTCGCGCGGATTCTCGGGTATCTGCGGGTGGATCGCGCGGTAACGAGCCGGATCTTGTCCCTGGCGCAGCATGTCGAGGGTCCCAACTGGCTGGACTCCAACCCGTCGGATCTGCCAGCCGCGCTCACGGCGGTCATGCAGTGCGAACGTTCGGCGAGCCTGATCACCAACTGGTCGCCGCTCATCATTCCGGGCCTGTTGCAGACTCCCGACTACGCGCGCGCTTTGCTCGCCGCCTCCGACATCAAGGCGGAGGAGATCGATGCGCGGCTGGTGGCCCGCCTGAAACGGCAGCGCATTCTCTCCGGGTACGACCCGGTTCGGCTCAAGGCCATCATCTCCGAACTGGCGATCCGGGAGGTAGTCGGCGATGCGGACATCATGTCCGACCAGGTCGATCACCTGCTGCGCTTAGCTGTTACATCTAACATTTCAGTGCGGATCGTGCCTAATGAAGTGGGGTATCACCCGGGCAAGATCGGCATGTTCGCCCTTTACGAGTTCTCGGCGGATTCCGCGATCGTGTACATCGAGCACCACCACGCCAGTGCGTTCATCAACGAGTTGGAGGCTACCGACAGCTACCGGAAGCTCGTTAAGCTCTTGCAGGGCAAGGCATTGACCGAGGACGCCTCACTGGGCTTGCTTCGGGAGGCGGCGCGATAGTTCGGAGGCAGCGTGTTCACGTGGCGAAAGTCGAGCTATACCGCGAAAGAAGAGTGTGTCGAGGTTGGCTACGACTGGCACAAGTCGAGTTACAGCGGGGCAGCCGAGTGCGTCGAGGTGGCGCTCTCCGAGACCGTCGGGGTCCGGGACACAAAAGCGCGCCACCTCGGCCAGCTCACCGTCTCACCTGCCGCGTGGACTGCCTTGTGCACAGCGGCTTCAGTGGTGCAGCCAGCCCGCGAACATCGCGGGTGAAGCCGCGATCAAACTGAAGCGGATCCACCTTCCGGCCAGTCCCGTGGTGAGGAAGGTCGCGAGCCGCATCCGCACCAGCCCGGCCAGCACGCTCGTCGCCATGAACGGCGGCAACCCCACCAGGGAACTCACTCCGTAGGTGCCGGCCATCCAGTGCGGGTGCCGGTGGCAGCGCTCGCGCAGCCGCTCGACCCACCCGCGGATCCGTTTGGTCCGCAGCTGCCAGCGCACGCGCCGAGGCGTCATCGGGCGTTCGCGGTGCAGCCGGTCGTGCAACGGCTTCGGCAGCTTGATCGTCCCGCGCGCGGCCAGGTAGTAGAGCGTCTTCCCGGCGATCTGCCCGACCGCCACCGCCGCCCCGAGCCACAGCCAGTGGAGTCCCGGCTGGCTCGCGCACAGCCCGAGCAGGAAGACTTCGGCGTTGATCAGCGGCACGATGGCCGAACCGAACGCGACGCCCAGCGTCAGCAGGATCCAGCTCATCGTGTCACCTCCCGAAAATCGCTCGCGTTCTACCAAGTTATCAGTTCGAAATCTCCGCGCACGGGGGTTGGCCCCCGTCTTCGGCCGGTGGTCCGCACCAGAAGATCACCTGCCGGACGGCTTCCCGTCACCTCCCGTCGGAACACTGACGGGGTGGCCGCCGAGCAACCCCGTACGCCCGCTGACCGATTCGGCGCCCTCTGCCAGGCCGTCGTGCGCGTACTGCCGCTGGGTCTGTCGCGGATCGTGGCCCCGACGGTTCTCGGCTTCTGCCTCATCAACGGCTTCACGTTCGGCGTCGATCTCGCGCTGCTGACCGTCTTTCACGGGCTGCTGGGCTGGCCTGTCTGGCTGGCGATCACGCTGGCGTACCTCTGCGCGTTCGGGCTGAGTTTCGTGCTGAACCGGACGTTCAACTTCCATTCCCACGCCGCCGTGGGAACCCAGCTGGCGCTTTACATCGTGGCGATTGCCGTCAATTACGCGGTGTTCCTGCTGGGTGTGGGTGCGGGACTGACGGCGCTGGGCGTCGAATACCACGTCTCGCGGCTGGTCGCGGGCGCCTGCGAGGGCGTGTTCATGTACGCCGTGATGCGGTGGGTGCTCTTCCGGGACTCAGGCCAGGCCGAGGTCGAGGGTGCCGGTGAGCCGGACCTCGCGGACCATGCGCTCGCCGGTGTCGAGGGTGCGGACCGTGCCGTCGGGGTTCCAGCCGGCCCGGCGGTAGAAGCCGAGGGAGGCGTGGTCGCCCTGGGCGACCCAGGCGATGCCGCGGGAGGCGCCGTCGGCCCGCAGGCCCGCGGCGGCCGTCGCGAGTAGCCGTCCGGCGTGGCCGCGGCGTCCCCACCGCGGCTCGACGAGCAGGGTGGCGATCAGGCCGGTGGTGTCCGCGTCCTCGGGCAGGCTCCCATCAGCCTGGGCGACCTCGCCTTCGGGCGCGGGGCCGGCGACGCAGAACCCGACGGTGAACTCGCCTTCGGTGGCGACGTAGACCTGGCTGTCCGGGTAGTCGATGGTCTCGGTCCAGGTGCCGGCGAGGTCGGTGGCGTCCAGCTCCGCGAGGGCCTGCTTGCCTAGCAGGTCCTCGTAGGCGGCGTGCCAGGTGTCGCGCTGGATGCGGGCGATCTCCGCGGCGTCGGACAGGTCGGCGGGACGGACGGCGGCGTCGCTCATGGGTGCTGAACATAGCGGTGCCGGTTTTTGTCGGTGGTGGGTGGCACCATGACGGGACCATGCAAACGATCAGTGTCTCGACGGCCCGGAAGACGTTCCTGGCCGCACAGGGCTTCGCCGACCCACGTCCGTCCGTCGTGCCGTCACGGCGGCACCTGAAACGCGTGCTCTCCCGGGTGCAGCTGCTGCAGCTGGACTCGGTGAACGTCGCGGTCCGGGCGCACTACATGCCGGTGTTCTCGCGGCTGGGCGCGTACGACCCGGCGCTGCTGGACACGGCGGCGTGGGCGCACTCGGCACGTCAGCCGCGGCTGCTGGTGGAGACGTGGGCGCACGAGGCGAGCCTGCTGCCGATCGAGGACTGGCCGTTGCTCCGTTCGCGCGCGAAGCGCGACGGCTGGTGGAAGCACTACCGGCCGCTGATCGAGAAGTCGCCGGGGCTGGTCGAGGAGATCCTGTCCGTGGTCAAGGAGCTGGGCCCGATCGGCGCGGGCGGCATCGAACGCGCGGTGGAGGCGGACGCCCAGCGGCGGGGGCCGGGGTCGTGGTGGGAGCGGTCGGAGGTCAAACGCATCTGCGAGTACCTGTTCGGCATCGGCCAGCTGACGACGGGCACCCGGCGCTCCTTCGAACGCCTCTACGACCTCACCGAGCGGGTGGTTCCCCCGGAGATCCTGTCGCAGTCGGTGTCGGCGGAGGAGGGCGCGCGGGGGCTGATCGAGCGGTCGGCGCGGGCACTGGGCGTGGCGACGGAGACGGACTTGCGCGACTACTACCGCCTCGGCCCGGCCCCGGCGCGCCAGGCGGTGGCCGAGCTGGTGGAGTCCGGGATCCTGGAGCCGGTGGCGGTCCACGGCTGGAAGGCCGCGGCCTACCGCCACACGGCGGCTCGCACGCCGAGGACGGTGACGGGCCGGGCGCTGCTGTGCCCGTTCGACCCGCTGATCTGGGAACGCGCCCGCACCGAGCGGCTCTTCGGGTTCCACTACCGGATCGAGATCTACGTCCCGGAGCCGAAACGGTTGTACGGGTACTACGTGTTCCCGTTCCTGCTGGACGGTTCGCTGGTGGCGCGGGTCGACCTGAAGTCCGACCGCGCGGCCGGCGTCCTGCGGGTCCACGGCGCGTTCGCGGAGGAGGGCGCGGACGTGGCCAGGGTGCTCCCGGAACTGGCGGCGGAGCTGCGCCACATGGCGGAGTGGCTCGGCCTGTCGGGAGTGGCGGTGGGCACGCGGGGCGACCTGGTCCGGCCACTGGCGAAGCTGGTGCGCTGAGGTCAGGTGACGGCTGAGCAGCGGTCCCGACCATGCGTGCTGTTGATCACCCGGCTGGCGGTGTTGGCTACTTTCCCACCATGAAAGAGTCTTGAGAGTGCGCCAGGGGGGATCTTGGCTCAGAGGCCGTGCCTTCCGCTCATGTGCGAATTGATGCTTGCTGCTCTCGATTTGAGTGCGAGCATTTCAATTCGGGTTGCCCGTCAGTGCGCACGCACATCGGAAGAAGAGGGGAAAAATGCGCTTCAGGAATTTGGCTTTCTTGGCAATCTCCATCTTTCTGACCTTCGTCGGCGTGCAGTCGCAGGCCAGTGCGTCCGTCGTTGCCGGCGGCCCGCCCGGGTTCGACTACCACAGCCACTACACCGACCCGTACTCCTGCGCCAACAAGGGCAACGATGGAGAACGCCGGGGTCTGTGGCGCGACTACGTGTGCATCAGCAACAGTGGAACCAGTTACGACCTGTGGGTCTTGTGGAACGCGTTGGCCTAGCCGTGTGACGGGCGTGCGCATTCCGGTTGCCCCCGGGGTGTGCACGCCCGGCGGTTCACTCCGAGATCGGAACCGCCACAAACTCTTTTACGGTGCTCGACCGGGTGAAATATGTGTGGGTCCGCGAAGTCGCCGGGACCAGTGTCGTCCGCTCGATCCGCGGATCCGGCGAACACCCCGGCGCGAACAACCGCGAACCGGCCACCGCCCCCGCCAGCGCGGTCGCCGCCAGTGCCGCCGCCACCCGTGCTCGCCCGCGCCGCCGCTCGGCCCGCGCCGCGCGGACCAGCCCCGGCAGCAGGACCGGCGGCGAAACCGGCTCGAGGAGCTCCGCCGTCGTCTCGCGGGGCACTGCCGACAGGATTCCCGGCATCCCGGCGAACGACGCGACCGCCGCCGCGCACGAAAAACACCGTCCGAGATGCTGTTCGTACTCCCGGCGCTCACCCGGGGACAGGGCACCGAGGATGTAGGCGGCGTCCCAGTCCCGGTACGGATCCGATGGGCCGCTCAACGCCGGGTCAGCCCCCTCTCCTGCAGGGCCAGCCGCAGCGCGCGGAGCCCGTAGAACAGCCGTGAGCGCACCGTTCCTTCGGGCACCTCGAGCTCGGCGGCCAGCTCGGCGACCGACTGCCCCATGTAGTACGCGCGGACGATGACCGTGCGGTGGTCCTCGGTCAGCTGGGCCAGCACGTCGGTGATCACCCAGGCGTCCAGCGCCGAGTCGATCGGGTCCGTGTGCGACTCGTCCGGCAGCGCGGTCGAGCGCACCTCGCGGCGCGAGCGCGCGCTGCGGCGTTCGTCGATCACGACGTTGCGCGCGACGGTGAACAACCATGCACGCGAGGCCGGCTCGCCCTGTTCGAGGATCGCCGGGCTGTTCCACAGCCGCAGCAAGGACTCCTGGACGACGTCCTGGGCGAACTGGTCGTCGCCGGTCAGGCGCAGGGCGTACCGCCACAGAGCCGGGGCGTGCTGGTCGTGTAGCGCCTGAAGCAGCGCCGTGTGCGTCTCGTTGATGGCGTACCCACCCGATCAGCGTGCGGCCCTGCTGGTGAACACCGGTTCGCGTTTGCCGAGGAAGGCCGTCGTGCCCTCGCGCATGTCCGGAGTGGTGAACGCCGAGCGGAACGCCGTGAGCTCCAGCTCCAGGCCGGCTTCCACGGTCCGGCCGCGACCGGCGTTCAGCGCGCTCTTCGCCAGCGCCACCGCGTCGCGGGAATTGCGGGACACCGCCGTGATCGTGGCGCGGGCGCCGTCGAGCATGGCTTCGCGGCTGTCGAACACTTCGTTGACGAGCCCGATCCGCTGCGCTTCCGCGGCGTCGAGGTGACGGCCGGTGTAGATCAGCTCGCGGGCGCGGCCGGGACCGACCTGCCGGCGCAGCCGCACGCAGCCCCCGAACCCGGGGATCAGGCCGAGCAGGACCTCCGGCTGGCCGAAGACCGCCTTGGGCGTGGCGTAGACGAAGTCGCACGCGAGCGCGAGTTCGCAGCCACCGCCGAGCGCGTAACCGTCCACGCAGGCGATCACCGGCACCGGCAGCCATTCGAGCGCGCGGGTGACCTCCTGGCCCAGCGCGCCGAACCGTGCGCCGCGCTCGGGGTCCAGCGCGGCCATTTCGCGGATGTCGGCCCCCGCGACGAAGGCCGGGCCCGGCGCGCCGGTGAGCACGACTCCCGCCACCGCCGGGTTTTCGCCCAGCGAGGAGCACACCTCGAGCAGTTCGGTGAGTACCTCGGACGACAACGCGTTGCGCGCCCGTGGCCGGTTCACGGTCACGGTCGCGACGGGGGCCTGCAGGTCCACAGTGACGGTCGGGTCAGCCATGCTCTCTCCCTCACGAGTCCCAGATCGCGCCGAAGGCCGGGATCCCGCGGGCTTCCAGCGCTTCGACGACGTGCCACGTCGTCTTCTTGTTCGAAATGCAGATCACTGCTTCCGCGTCGAAGTCCCGGTGCGCGCTCAGAGCCAGTTCGACCAGGTCGGGTTTGCCGGCGCTGTCGGTGTCCCACACGACGGCGTCCGGCTGGACGGCGAGGATCTCGTCGACGAGATCCTCGCCGTAGGTGCGCCGGGGATGCCGCGTCGACCACACGAGCCGCGCGGGCGTCTCCCCGGAGAGCAGGTGCGGCAGGCACGGGCCGATGCCGCTGCCGGTGGCCACCCAGACCACCCGGCGGAACAGCTTGTCGATGTTGCCCACGCCCGCGGTCGGGATGCCCTTGACCCACAAGTGGGCGGGCTCGTCGTCGATCAGGGCGCCGGTCCAGTCGCCCGCCCGGGAGACGGTCAGCCGGAACCCGGCGCGCCCGGGCGCGGGGACGTTGGCGAAGGAATGCCACGCCAGCAACGGGTTCCGGCTCAGCGCCGTCGACGAGCCGGCGAACGGGGTCACGCCGTAGTCGAACGACAGCAGGGCCACGTGCGGCGACGGCCGGGTGATCCGCACCGGCACCCGACGCAGCCGCAGCCACGGCAGCGCGACGCTCGTCACGATGACCAGCAGCACCCAGAACGGACCCGAGCCGAGGAAGGGTTTTCCCGCCGCGCCGGCCAGCAGGACCGCGTGGACGGCGAACAGCACCAGCAGCGACCAGCCGCCGAACCGGTGGGAGCGCTCGAACAGGTCGTGCCGGCGGGCACGCAGCCGCGGCAGCGCGAGCACGACCATGACGGCGAGGACGCCCGCGATCGCCCACGTGGTCACCAGCAGGGCCGCCGGGCCGCCGCGGACGGTGAGCACGCCGGTGAGCACGAGGAACCAGCCGGTGGCGCAAAGCGTGCCGCCGACGTGCAACCCGCCGAAGTGGTAGACCTTGCCCAGTGTCCAGCGCAGCCGCAACGAGCGCCGCGGTGTGGCGGCTGTGGCCAGCCGGAACAGCAGGTTGATCACGAGCTGCTGGCGGATCAGCACGGCGAGCGTCAGGTTCCCCAGCACCAGCCGGGCGAGGACGCCGGGGTCGAGCGGGCCGGCGGTGGCCGCGAGGACGGCGTTCACGCCGACCACCGCCGCGGCCAGCCGGTTGTGGTGGGTCCACGGCCGTCGCTTCAGCCGGGCCCGCACGGACCGCGAGGCGGGGGCGAGCGTCGAGGTCATGCCACCGTCTCCGCCGGCTCGCGGCTGTCCAAACGGGACAGCAGGGCCCGCCGGTCCACCTTGCCCCGCTCGGTCAGCGGCAGGTAGTCGACCGGGACGATCATCGCCGGCACGCAGTAGTACGGCAGCACGGCTTCCACCGCGCGCCGGACGAGCTCGGGCTCGGCCGAGGCCGGTGTCACGAAGCCGGCGAGCCCGCCGCCGTAGAGCAGGGTGGCCGCCCGATCGCAGCCCGGGGCCTGCTCGAGCGCGGCGGTGACCGCGTCCAGTTCGACGCGGAAGCCGCGGACCTTGACCTGGTCGTCGGTCCGCCCGTGGTGCTCCAGCTGCCCGTCCGCGGTCCACCGCACGAGGTCCCGGGTGCGGAACATCCGGTGCGCCCCGCCGAGGAACGGGTCCGGGCGGTAGCGTTCGGCGGTGAGGGCCTCGTTGCCGGCGTACCCCGCGGTGACGCACGCGCCGCCGGCCCACATTTCGCCGACCTGCCCGATCGGGCACGGCGCCAGGTCGTCGCCGAGCACGTAGACCGTGGTGTTGGGCACCGGACGGCCGATGGTCAGGTGCCCGAGCCGGGGATCGTAGCGCTGGATCGTGTTGACGATCGTCACTTCGGTGGGGCCGCAGGCGTTGTGGAAGCTCGCCCGCCGCGCCCAGGCGCGGGCCAGCTCGACCGGGCACCGTTCGCCCGCCACGGCGACGGTGCGCACCCGGGGGCAGGCATTCGGGTCCACTGTAGACAGTACGCCGGGGGTGGCGATCACGACGTCGGCCTCGCGGGCGGTCTTCTCGATGTCCTTGCCGCGGATCACCAGGCAGCCACCGTGGGCCAGCGTGCCGAGGATTTCCCAGGCTGCCATGTCGAAGGCGATGTTCAGCAGTTGCGCGACGCGGTCGCCGGGCCGGATGCCGAGCGAGCCCGGCCGGGTGAGCAGGACGTTGCCGAGATTCTCGTGGGTGACCTGCACGCCGTTGGGCCGCCCGGTCGTCCCGGACGTGAAGATCACCATCGCGGTGCCGCCGGCCGGTGGTCCGCCGAAGCGGTGGTCGCCGCAGTGCTCGTCGTCGATGGCGACGACCCGGCCGAGTCCCGCGGGGATCGCGGACCGGTGCTCGCGCGTGGTGAGGACGACGTCGATGCCCGCGGTCTCCACGATGTGCTCCAGTTGCGTGGCGGGCGTGATCCTGATGTCCTGCGGCACATACGCCGCGCCCGCGCGGAGAACGGCGAGCAGGCCGACGACCATCGGGATCGACCGGGTGAGGAACAGCCCGACGTGCTGTCCCGGCCGTACGCCGAATCGGGTGAGTGTGGCGGCGAGTGCGGCCGACCGGCGATCGAGTTCGGCATAAGTGAGGGATTCGCCCAAATGCTCGATGGCGAGCGCGTTCGGGCGAATGCGCGCCTGCGCGAGCACGGCGTCGTGAATTCCGCGGAACGGGACCCGGGCGGGTTCCCCGGTGCCGAACCGCTGGAACAGCGCGCGATCGGCGGGGGGCAGGCCCGGTAGTGAGGCGGGCCGGATCATCGCGGTCACTCGGTCACCTTTCGCCGGACCGACGCAGTCAACCGATGTGAACGAGACAGCCCCGCGATTCGTTCAAAGCTTTTGCGGAAAATTCCGATGTTGCGCTGAGTACGGGAGAGGGTGATCGGTAAACGATTATTTCGACGAATTCATCATTCGTTCGCCGGTTTTCCGTGTCTGTCCCCTCTGGTATTTCGCGCGCACGCCGAGGAGGGGCCGTTCCCGGCACCCCCACCGGGAACGGCCCCTCCGCTTCCCCCCTTACTCAGTCATGTCTTCGGGGGTTCCGGGTGGCGGAGCCCCCGGCCCGGGCCGGAGGCCCGGTTGTCTCAGCCGGCCGCGCGCGTCACCACGGCGTTGCCGGTGCCCGTGCGGGCGCGGACCTTCAGCTTCACGCCGCCTTCGGGTGCGGCGTCGGCGACGTCCAGTTCGCTGGAGACACGACCGGCGCTGGAGGTCAGGTCGACCTCGGCGGCCGTCCCGCCGCGGATGCCGATCCGGACCTCGCCGGAGCCGGTGATCAGGTCCAGCGAGCCCGAAGCGGCGTCGGCCACCGAAAGGTCGCCGCTGCCCGTGCGGGCCATCACTTCGCCGGACACCGCGCCCAGCCAGACGTCCCCCGTGCCGGTGGCCAGCGTCGCGGACCCGGCGATCGACGACGCCTCGACGTGGCCGCTGCCGCTGCGCAGCTGCAGCCCGCCCAGCGTCGGGCCGAGCTTGACGCCGCCGCTGCCGGTGCGGATCGTGGCCGAGCCGTCGGCGCGGTCGAGCTTCACCTCGCCGGAGCCGGTGAGCAGGTCGACGCGGCCGGCCGAGCCGGTCACCGTGACGTCCGCCGCGCCGGCCCGCACCTCGACGTGCGATCCCGCCGGCGCGTGCACCTTCACCGCGAGCGCGACGTTGCGCAGCTGCCACGCCTTCGGCGCGCTCACGACCAGGCGGTTGCCGAGCTTCTCGATCCGGCTCTGCCGCACCGCCTCGGCGGGGGAGGCCGCCGGGTCGACGCCCAGCTGGTCGCCGAAGCGTTCGCCGACCCAGGACAGCAGGTTGTTGACCCCCGCCACCCACGGCTGCTGCTCGCCTTGGTCGTGCCGCAGCTCGACCCGCGCGCCGGAGTCGCCCTCGAGGACGATCTCCACGCGGCCGATCGTCACGCTGACGTCGAGCTCCAGCGGGACGTCGGTCTCGAACTCGTCGACCCGCACCAGTTCGTCGTTCGGCTCTTCGGCCGGTGTCGTCTGTTCTTCGCTCATCGTTCTCGTCCCCTCAGCCTTCGACCCAGCCGTGCAGGTGCGACCCGCCCCGGTCATCCCGGTCGCGGTGGTGCTTGTGGCTCCCGCCGCCGAGCGCGCCGTGCCCCAGCGCGCCCTGGACCGCCTGCGAAACGAACGTGTTCAGCGAGACGCCCTGGGCCGCCGCCGCGCGTTCGGCCTGGCCCTTGATCTGCTCGACCAAGCGCAGCGTGATGCGGGAGATGTCCCCGCCGTCCATGAGCGGTGGCGGCGGCGTGGTGTCACGTGGTGTCTCACGTGACACCGGTTCCTCCGCGGCGCCGGAGACGACGACGCGGACGTCGCGGCCGTCGAGCCGCACGTCGACCACCTGGCCAGGCAGTGCGGCCGTGACCTCGGCGGCGAGGTCGGCGAGGGCGTTCATCAGGGTCAGGCGGACGGCGGGTTCGAGCGCGGAGGACAGCAGCGCGGCCGCCCGCCGGGTGTGCTCGTCCCCGGCCGCGGCCGTGTTCGCGAGGTCCTCGCGAAGGCTGGCGATGTACGGGGTCAGATCCATGACACCACTATGACGTCATCGGTGACGTCAGTCAAGGAGCCGGTGATGTCACCTGTGTCGCCCGGGAGTGGGCGCCCCCACGCAGTTAGGCTGCGGGGAGCCGGAGAAGGAGTGCTGACGTGGCCGAAACCGTGTCACCCAGGGTGCAGCTGATCGCGAAGACGGAGTTCTTCCCGCCCGAGGACGTGCCGTGGTCGACCGACGCGGACGGCGGCGAGGCCCTCGCCGAGTTCGCCGGCCGCGCCTGCTACCAGTCGTGGAAGAAACCGAACCCCGCCACCGCGACCAACGCCGGCTACCTCGAGCACATCATCGACGTCGGCCACCTTTCGGTGCTGGAGCACGGTTCGGTGACCTTCTACATCACCGGCATCTCCCGCTCGCTGACCCACGAGCTGATCCGGCACCGCCACTTCTCCTACTCCCAGCTCTCGCAGCGCTACGTCCCGGAACGCGACGCCGAGATCGTCGAGCCGGACGTGATCGCGAACGACCCGGTGCTGCACGAGAAGTTCCTCGCCGCGACCCAGGCCAGCGTCGACGCCTACACCGAGCTGCTGGCCGGGCTCGAGGAGAAGTTCGCCGACGTCCCGACCGCGACCCTGCGCCGCAAGCAGGCCCGCCAGGCCGCCCGCTCGGTGCTGCCCAACGCGACCGAGACGCGCATCGTCGTCACCGGGAACTACCGCGCCTGGCGGCACTTCGTCGCGATGCGCGCCACCGAACACGCCGACGTCGAGATCCGCGAGCTGGCCGTGGAATGCCTGCGGCAGCTGCAGAAAGCCGCGGCGAACGTGTTCGCCGACTTCACCATCTCGACGCTGCCCGACGGCACCGAGATCGCCACGAGCCCGAAGGTGCTGGAAGGCTGATGAAGCGACTCGCGATCGACGTCCGGCCCGGTGACTACGCCGTCGTGCGGTTGCCCCCGGACGCCGCGGTGCCCGCCGAGCTCTTCGAACCCGGCGAAGACTTCGTTTCGGTGACCCGGACGCCGGAAGAACTGTCCGTCATCTGCCCGGCCGGCCGCGAACCCGCCGGCAGCACGGCCGCCGAGGACGGCTGGCGGCTGCTGTCGGTCCGCGGCCCGCTGGAGTTCACGCTCACCGGCATCATCGCCGCGCTGGCCTCCGAGCTGGCCGCGGCCGGGGTCGCGCTGTTCTCGATGTCGACGTTCGACACCGACCACATCCTGGTCCGCGCCGCCGACCTCGACCACGCCGTCAAGGCCCTGCGCGAATCCGGCCACGAGGTCGCCCACCCCTGACCCCAGGTCCGTGAATGGCACATTGAGGGACTTCAAGTCCCTCAATGTGCCATTCACGGCTTTCGGGGTACCCGGGCGCGAAGGGTGGGAGCCGTCACCCTTGAAAAGTAAAGTTCGGCGCGCCTAAACTCCGGTTTAGGGTCCCCGACATCCGGTGAGAGGCAGGCTGCATGGCTGTGACCGAGGCTGTCCGGCCGAGACTGGTGTCACGCCTGCGCACCGGGTCGGCCCTGCTCGGCCCGGCGTTCGTCGCCGCGATCGCCTACGTCGACCCGGGGAACGTCGCCTCCAACATCAGCGCCGGCGCCCGCTACGGCTACCTGCTGGTCTGGGTGATCGTCGCGGCGAACCTGATGGCCGTGCTCGTCCAGTACCTGTCGGCGAAGCTGGGCCTGGTCAGCGGGATGTCGCTGCCGGAGGCGCTGCGCGCCCGCCTGTCCCGGCCCGCGCGGCTGGCCTACTGGGCGCAGGCCGAGGTCGTCGCCATCGCCACCGACCTGGCCGAGGTCGTCGGCGGCGCCATCGCGCTCAACCTGCTGTTCGACCTCCCGCTCGTCGCCGGTGGCCTGATCACCGGCGCGGTTTCGCTGACGCTGCTGGCGGTCCAGGACCGCGGCGGCCAGCGGACGTTCGAGCGGGTCGTCACCGGGTTGCTGCTGGTCATCGCGATCGGGTTCCTGGCGAGCCTGTTCGTCGAGCCGCCGTCGGCGTCGGCGACGCTCGGCGGGCTGGTGCCGAGGTTCGACGGCGCGGGCAGCATCCTGATCGCCGCGGCGATGCTCGGCGCGACCGTCATGCCGCACGCGGTCTACCTGCACTCCGGCCTGGTCCGCGACCGCCACGGCCGCGCGGACGGCGTCCGGCGCCGCCGCCTGCTGCGCGCGACCCGCGCCGACGTCGGCCTGGCGATGCTCCTGGCCGGCGCGGTGAACCTCGGCATGCTGCTGCTCGCCGCGACGAACCTCCAGGGCCAGGACGGTGTCGACAGCATCGAGGGCGCGCACGGCGCGGTCGCTTCGGCGCTCGGTCCGGGCATCGCGCTGATGTTCGCGATCGGCCTGCTCGCCTCCGGCCTGGCCTCGACGTCGGTCGGCGCGTACGCGGGCGCGATGATCATGCAAGGGCTGCTGCACAAGCGAATCCCGCTGGTCCTGCGCCGCCTGGTGACGCTGACGCCGGCGATCGTGGTGCTGGCGCTGGGCGCCGACCCGAGTGCGGCGCTGGTCGTGTCCCAGGTGGTGCTGTCGTTCGGGATCCCGTTCGCGCTGGTGCCGCTGATCAGGCTGACGGCGGACCGCACACTGATGGGCGAGGACGCGAACCACCGCGCGACAACGGTGGCGGCATGGGTGGTCGCGGCGATCATCATCGCGTTGAACCTGGTCCTGATCTACCTCACCTTCGCCGCCTGAGTGCGCGTGTCGTCCCTTGATGCGGGCGAATTCCGTGGAACCTCCGGCGGCGCGCGGCGGTCCGACTAGCATCTGCGCGACCGCCCGCCCGAAGGAGCACCGTGACCGACGAACAGACCCGGCCCTACCCACCGCAGGCGCCTGTCACGCCTGGTCAGCGGGTCGTCGCGGGCCGCTACCTCCTGCTGGGCGAGCTCGGCCGCGGTGGCATGGGTGTCGTGTGGCGGGCACAGGACCAGGTCATCGGCCGCCAGGTCGCCGTCAAGGAACTGCGGCTGCCCGACGCCGAGTCCGCCGCCGTCTTCTCCGAACGTGCCCTGCGCGAGGTGCGCACCGGCGGCCGGCTCAACGACCCCGCGATCGTCACCGTCTACGACGTCGTCACCGACGGCGGCACCACCTTCATCGTCATGGAGCTGGTCGAAGCGCCGTCGCTGGCCGACCTCGTGCGGCAGCGCGGCCCGATGCCCGCGGCGCAGGCCGCGCAGCTGGGGGAGCGGGTGCTCACCGCGCTGCAGGCGGCCCACGCGGCCGGGATCGTCCACCGGGACGTCAAGCCGGCGAACATCCTGGTCGCGCCGGACGGCCGTGTGAAGCTCACCGACTTCGGCATCGCCCACGCCGTCGACGACCCGCGCCTGACCACCAGCGGCATGATCGTCGGCTCGCCCGCCTTCATGGCGCCGGAGCGCGTCGAAGGCCGCGAAGCGCTGCCCGCGTCCGACCTGTGGTCCCTCGGCGCGACGCTGTTCTTCGCCGTCGAAGGCACGATCCCGTTCGAGCGCGCGACCACCGCCGCGACGCTGCACGCGATCATGACCGAGATCCCGTACCTCACCCGCGGCCAGGGCCCGCTCGCCGCGGCCATCCTCGGCCTGCTCGTCGCCAACCCGGACGCGCGGCTGACCGTGGCCCAGGCCCAGAACCTGCTGACCACGGCGCAGGGCGTGCGGCCGACCCCGCCGGGCGGCACCGCGATGCTCCTCCCGGCTGCCGGCCCGGCGCCGAAGAAGCCGCGCCGCGCCCTGTGGCCGGCTGGCGCCGCCGTGCTCGTCGTGGCCGCCCTGACCGGCGGGTTCTTCGCGGGCAAGGCCTTCGAAACCCCCGCGCCGGACGATCAGAAGCTGCCGACCATGACGTTCGGCCTCGGCGGCCAGATGCACGTCGACGTCAACTCCGGCTACCTCTGCTACAACGCCCCGGTCCAGGACGGCGGCGTCATCAGCGGCGAGAACGACGGCGACTGCAAGGAGAGCCACACCGTCGAGGTCTACGACGCCGGGGACCTCATCGGCACCACGAACTGGTCCGACAGCGAGGCAGCGGTCGCGGCCTACCCGGGCCTGGCCGCCGTGACCGCGGTCGCCGAAGCCCGCTGCGCGGCCTCGTTCCGTTCCTCGATCGTCCCCGAAATCAAGCGCGACGGCCTCAAGTACCGGGCGCTCGTGCCGACCCAGGGCCAGTGGCAGAGCCGGCCCGAGAAGCCGGGCGAAGACCCGACGCGCGAGTTCTACTGCGTGCTGACCAAGGCCGACGGCGGCCCGATCTCCGCGCCGATCGTGACCAAGGTCAAGTAGAAGTTCCGCGACGAGCGGCCGGGCCCGGGAAATCCTCCGCACTTGGCGCCCCCGACCAGGTCGGCGCGGTTTTCGTCGGGGGGAGGAGGTACCGTCTGCACCATGTCCAACCCACCTACCACAGGCAGTTCGGGGGCCCGGGTGGCGGAGCCCCCGGCCCGGAGCGAAGCTCCGGTTGTTACCGCAGCGCCCGGACGGCCGTTCGGGCGCGTGCTCACCGCGATGGCCACCCCGTTCGACGCCGAGGGCGCACTGGACCTGAAGCGGGCGCAGGAGCTGGCCGAGCACCTCGTGGAGCTGGGGAACGACGGCCTCGTGGTCAACGGCACCACCGGCGAGAGCCCGACCACGAGCGACGCGGAGAAGCAGCAGCTCATCCGCGCCGTGGTCGAGGCCGTCGGCGACCGCGCGACCGTCGTGGCCGGCGCGGGCACCAACAACACCGCGCACAGCGTCGAGCAGGCGAAGCAGGCCGAAGAAGCCGGCGCACACGGCCTGCTGGTCGTCACCCCGTACTACTCGCGGCCCAGCCAGGCCGGGCTGTACGCGCACTTCACCACCGTCGCCGACAGCACCGGCCTGCCGGTGCTGCTCTACGACATCCCGCCGCGTTCGGTCGTCCCGATCGAGGTCGACACGCTGCTGCGGCTGGCCGAGCACCCGCGGATCGTCGCGGTCAAGGACGCCAAGGGCGACCTGATCGCCGGCTCCGAGGTGATCGCCAACACCCACCTCGCGTACTACTCGGGCGACGACGGCCTGAACCTGCCGTGGATCTCCGTCGGCGGTGTCGGTGTGGTGAGTGTGATCGGTCACGTCGTCGCGGGCCGGATCCGCGCGATGATCGACGCCTACGAGAACGGCGACACGTCCACCGCGCGCACCAACCACCGCGGCATGCTTCCGGTGCTGCGCGCGATGTCGCGGGTCGGCGGGGTCGCCTTCAGCAAGGCGGCGCTGCGGCTTCGCGGCTTCGACATCGGCGACCCGCGGCTGCCGATCGTCGCGCCGAACACCGAGCAGACGGCCCTGATCGCCGCTGATCTTGCCCAGGGCGGCGTGCCGCTGGGCGACACGGCGGCTCAGGACTGGCATGGTGAGCGGGTGGCACAAGCAGATTCGCGAGCGGCCTACATCGCGCCGACCTCGCACACCAGCGTTGGGACCCTGCCTCGGTGAGCTCACTTCCCCAAGGTCCAGGCCCGACCAACGCCCCGCCCCGACTGCCCGAGGGAGCCCTGCGCGTCGTCGCGCTGGGCGGCATCGGCGAAGTCGGGCGCAACATGACCGTCTTCGAGTTCGGCGGCCGGCTGCTCATCGTCGACTGCGGGGTCCTCTTCCCCGAGGACGACCAGCCCGGCGTCGACCTGATCCTGCCCGACTTCCGCGCGATCGAGGACCGCCTCGACGACATCGAAGGGCTGGTGCTCACCCATGGGCACGAGGACCACATCGGTGCCGTCCCGTTCCTCCTGCGCCTGCGGCCGGACCTGCCGATCTACGGCTCGAGGTTCACCAACGCCCTGCTCGCGGCGAAGGCCAAGGAGCACCGGCAGCGGCCGAAGCTGATCGAGGTCCGCGAGGGCGAGCGCCGCGACGTCGGCGTGTTCAACCTCGAGTTCTTCGCCGTCAACCACTCCATCCCGGACGCGCTGGCCGTGGCCATCCGCACCCCGGCGGGCGTGGTCCTGCACACCGGCGACATCAAGCTCGACCAGCTCCCGCTGGACGGGCGCCTCACCGACCTGGCCGGCTTCTCCCGGCTCGGCGACGAGGGTGTCGACCTGTTCTGCGTCGACTCGACCAACGCCGAGGTGCCCGGGTTCGTCATGCCCGAGCGCGACATCGGCCCGGTCCTCGACGACGTCATCCGCCGGGTCGACCAGCGCGTGATCGTGGCCTGCTTCGCCAGCCACGTGCACCGCGTCCAGCAGGTGCTGGACGCCGCGCACCGGCACGGCCGCCGGATCGCGTTCGTCGGCCGGTCGATGGTCCGGAACATGGGCATCGCGGCCGACCTGGGCCTGCTGAACGTGCCCGACGGCCTCCTGGTCGACCTCGACCAGGCGAGCACCCTGCCGGAGAGCAAGGTCCTGTTCGTCTCGACGGGGTCGCAGGGCGAGCCGCTCTCGGCGCTGTCGCGGATGGCGCGCGGCGAGCACCGGCAGATCTCGATCCGTGCGGGCGACACCGTCGTGCTGGCCAGCTCGATGATCCCGGGCAACGAGACCGCGGTGTTCGGCGTCGTCAACGGCCTGACCCGGCTCGGCGCGAACGTCGTCCACCAGGGCAACGCCAAGGTCCACGTGTCCGGCCACGCGTCGGCGGGGGAGCTGCTCTACCTGTACAACGCGGTGCGGCCGAGCAACGTCATGCCGGTGCACGGCGAGTGGAAGCACCTGAAAGCCAACGCCGAGCTGGCGGTCCGCACCGGCGTCGCCCCGGAGAACGTGGTCATCGCCGAGGACGGCGTGGTCGTCGACCTGGTCGACGGCAAAGCGTCCCGCACCGGCCGCGTCGAGGTGGGCCACGTCTACGTCGACGGCCTGTCGGTCGGCGACGTCGGCGAGTCGACTTTGTCGGACCGGCTGGTCCTCGGCGAAGGCGGGTTCATCTCGATCAGCGTCGCGATCGACTCCGCCACCGGCCGCGCGGTCAGCAGCCCCACGGTGTCCGGCCGCGGATTCTCCGACGACCCGAAGGCGCTCGCCGCCGTCGTGCCGCTGGTGGAGATGGAACTGGCGCGCACGGAGGCCGAAGGCATCACCGACACGCACCGGATCGCGCAATCGGTCCGCCGGGTCGTCGGCCGCTGGGTGGCCGACACCTACCGCCGCCGTCCGATGATCGTCCCGACGGTCATCCCGGTCTGAGTTTCCCAGGCTGAGTTTCACGACGCGGAACGCCTTCGCCTCCCCCTGGACGGCGAAGGCGTTCCGCGTCTTCAGTGCGTCACCTTGGCCAGCAGCAGTGCGAAGGCCACGGTGACGGTCTGGCGGAACAGGGCCCGGCGTGCCCTGCGTTGTTCCCCTCGGGTCGGCTTCATGCGATCCAGTGTTTCGCCGCCAGCCGCGGTGGACATCCCGCTCCGGGAGGGGGCGTATCCCTCCAGGGGATGAGCTTGCGCGGCCCTGTTACGCCGTCTGGACCACGACCGTCCGGTTTGGTGAGCGCTAACCTTGATCCCCACCCGCCTCGGCAAGAGAGGCCGCGTTGATGGGACGTCACTCGCCGGACGGACGGCGCCGGTTGCTCCTGCCCGTCCTGGCGACCGGACTCGTTGTCGTCCTCGGCGCCGCCGCTTGGGTGACCGTGTCGGCGGTGACCGCGAAGCCGGCCTGCGAGCAGCCGGTGAAGGTTCTCGTCACCGCGTCGGCGGACATCGCGCCCGCGCTGTCGCTCGTCGCGCGCGGCCTCGACCTGAAGTGCGGCAGCGTCGAAGTCCAGACGCGGGAAGCGACGTCGGCGGCCGAGCGGCTCGCGCTGTCCGACGGCAGCCCGCGGCCGCAGGTCTGGGTGCCGGACTCCACGCTCGCGCTGCGCCGCGCCCGCCAGCTCGGCGCCGCCGACGTCCCGGAGACCGGCTCGTCGGTGGCCAGCTCGCCGGTGGTGCTCGCCGTCGCCGCCGACGTCGTCAAGGGCCTCGGCTGGCCCGACCGCACGTTGAACTGGGGCGAGGTCCTCGCCGCGCCGGGTGCCGTCCCGGGAATGCCCGACCCGGCCCGGGACGCGGTCGGCGCGGTCGCGCTGCTGGGCCTGCGGGACAGCGTCAAGGCGGCGCCCGAGCCGTCTGCCGCGTACGTCGCGTTGCTGCGGCGGTTCTCGGCGAACGCACTCGGCGCGCAGACCGACCTCATCGCGCGGCTGCCCGGGTCGAGCGGCGGCGGCACCGCGGCGGTGACGGCCTTCCCCGCGTCGGAGAACTCCTTGCTGCGCCACAACATCGAGGACCGGACGTCGCCGCTGGTCGCCGTCTACTCCGCGGCGGTGCCCACTTTGGACTTCCCGTTCGCCGAGCTGAGCGGGATCACGGAGCAGCAGCGGCCGATCGTCGACGCGCTGCGGGAGGCGGTGCTCGGCGACGCGGGCGCCGACGCGATCGCCAAGACCGGCCTGCGCGCGGCGGGCGGGCAGGCGCTGCAGGCGCACTCCGACGACCCGAGGGTGTCGTCGCCGGGCATCCGCACCGCGAACCTGCCGCCCGCGCCCGTCGTCGACGAACTGCTCAACCAGTGGGCCGGCGTCAACCTGAGCGCGCGGGTGCAGGTGCTCGTCGACGTCTCCGGGTCGATGAACGCGCAGGTGCCCGGGACCGGGCTGAACCGGATGCAGGTGACGATGCAGGCCGCGGCGAAGGCCATGCACCTGTTCAAACCCGCCACGCAGCTGCGGATGCTGGCGTTCTCGACCCGTCTCGACGGCGACAGGGACTACCGCGAGCTGCTGCCGATGGCGCCGGTCTCCCAGCACCTGGCCGCCGGCGCGCTGGACAAGCTGGCCCAGGTGAAGGCCACCCAGGACGGCGGAACCGGGCTCTACGACAGCGTCCTCGACACCTACCGCACGGCCCGCCGCGAGTGGGAACCCGGCCGGCTCAACCTGGTGATCGTCATGACCGACGGCCACAACGACGACCCGCACGGCATCACCCGGGCGGACCTGCTGGCCGAGCTGGCGAAGCTGCAGGACCCCCGCCGCCCGATCCCGCTGATCGGCGTCGGCATCGGCCCGGACGCGGACAAGGCGGAACTGGACCAGCTGACCGCGGCCACCGGCGGCCAAGCCTTGGTGGCCCCGGACCCGGCCAAGATCACCGACGTCTTTTTCACAGCCCTGTCCCGGATAGCCGGCGGCTGACCCACGTGATCAGAAGGTCGACACGCGTGACTGGGGAGGCGACACGGCCCGGCTTCGCCGTGTCGTCCCTCTAATCACGCGTGTCGACCCTTCAATCACGCGTGTTGACCGTTGCGTCACGGGTCGTGCGGCGGCGGATGAGGGCGTAGACGGCCAGGATCGCCGCCAGGCTGATCAGGCTCAGGTAGAGCTGGGACCGCGCGTCGGCGTCGACGAACAGCATCGACGTCACCACCACCAGCGTCAGGACCAGCGTGACCCAGCTCAGCCACGGGTATCCCCACATCCGCAGCTTCAACCGGCTGGGGTCGGTGGCTTCGAGACGGCGGCGCATCCGGATCTGGGAGCCGCAGATGATCGCGTAGACGAACAACGCCACCGCGCCCGCCGAGTTGATGATGAAGTAGAAGATCTTGTCCGGGGACACGTAGCTCATCACCACCGCCACGTACCCGACCGACGTCGACGCCAGGATCGCCTTCCACGGGACGCCGCGCGCGTTCGTGTCCGCGATCCAGCCCGGCGCCCAGCCGTGCCGCCGCAGCGCGAACAGCATCCGGGATGCTGTGTACAGCCCCGAATTCAGCACCGACAACGCCGCCGTGAGCACCACCGCGCTGACCAGAGTCGACGCCGCCGGGACGCCGAACCGGCTGAACGCCGCCGCGAACGGGCTCGTCTCGCTCGGGATCTCCCGCCACGGCGTGATCATCACCAGCAGCGCCACCGAGCCGACGTAGAACACGATCACCCGCCAGACGATCGTCGACGTCGCCTTGCGGACCGCCGTCTCCGGCTGGTCGGACTCGGCCGCCGCGATCGTCACGATCTCCGCGCCGAAGTAGGAGAAGATCACGATGACCACGCCGTGCACGACCGAGAAGGGGCCCTTCGCGACGAAGCCGTCGAGGCCGATGTTGCCCATCGAGAAGTGCGCGCCCGGCCAGAGCCCGAGGACGAACAGCAAGCCCAGCAGCAGGAACACGACGATGGTGGCGACCTTGATCGACGCCAGCCAGAACTCCGTCTCGCCGAACGAGCGCGCCGACGCCAGGTTCGTCGCCGTCAGCAGCAGCATCAGCCCGAGCGAGAACACCCATTGCGGCACACCGGGAATCCAGCCCTGGAGGATCTTCGCGCCGGCCACGGCTTCGAACGCGACCACGCCGACCCAGAAGTACCAGTACAGCCAGCCGATGGTGAAGCCCGCCCAGCCGCCGAGCGAGTCGCGCGCGTACTCCATGAACGAGCCCTGCGCCGGCGCGGCGGTCGCCATCTCGCCGAGCATCCGCATGACGAGCACGACGAGCAGCCCGCCGAGCGCGTAGGACAGCACGGCGGCCGGGCCGACGGTGTGGATCACCGCGCCGCTGCCGATGAACAGGCTCGCGCCGATGATGCCGCCGAGGGCGATCATCCGGACGTGCCGCTGCCGCAGATCGGGCCGCAGCCCGGACTTCGTCGCCAAAGTGCTTCCTCCCGGGGTGAGCGGACCGCGAGGAATTCTCCCACCCAGAAGCTGTCAGGTGCAGAATTTGCGCAACTTCAGGAAGTGAGGATTTCCGACTTCCGCTGCACGATGTACGCGCCGGCCAGCAGGATCGCCGAGCCGAGTAGCTGCGGCCAGGCGAGCTTCTCCCCGAGCAGCACCCAGGCCGTGATGGTGACGATCACGGGCTCGACCAGCCCGAGCACGCTCGCCACCGGCGCCGGCAGGTGCCGCAGCGACGAAATGCCGCACACGTAGGCGAGCACGGTCGCCACCAGCACCAGCAGGGTCAGCAGCAGCCAGACCGGCGGATGCCCGGCGCCGAACGCGACTTCGGTGTCGAGCAGCGCGACCGGCCACGTCCACGGCGGTGCGACGAAGCCGATCGCGACCGCGCCGATCACCATGCCCCAGGTGACCAGGCCCAGCGGGTCGACGTCGGCCACCGCGCGTTCGCCGAGCAGGAAGTACGCCGCCGAGCACAGCGCCGCGCCGAAGCCCGCGCCGCGCCGAGCCCGTCCAGGGTGACGCCCTGCCAGACCTGGGCGACCAGCGCGAGCCCGGCCATGGCGAGCCCGATGCCGCCCCAGACCGGGCGCGGCAGCCGGTGCCGCCGCACGAACCGCACCCAGAGCGCGATCAGCACCGGCGAGACGAACTCCAGCAGGATGGCGATGCCGACCGGGATCCGGCCCGCCGCGACGAAGTAGAGCAGCTGGACGCCGGCGACGCCGAGCAGGCCGTAGCCGGCCAGTACCGGCAGCTCGGTCCGGCGGACCCGCAGCTTCCGCGGTGCCACCAGCGCCACCCCGGCGAGCAGCACGCACCCGGCCAGCGAGATCCGGGCCGCGGCCACCTGCTCCGGGCTGATCCCGGCCGCCATCGTGGACTTGCCGAGCGTGCCCGACGTGCTGAAGAACAGCGCGGCGAGCAGGACGAAGGCGGTCCCGCGGCCGCGGTGGGCGGCCCGGGGCGGGGCGAGGACGGGCAGCTCGGTGGTCACGATGGCGACTCTAGGGCCGCCGACGTCACCGCCGAACCGTTTTTTCCGGTTACTCAGCCCGGTAACTCCGCCTGCTTGAGGCCGGTCGCGACGTGCGTCGTGATGGTGGCCAGCCGCCGTCCCTGGACGCGCAGCGCGCCGAGCGCGACGTCGTCCGGCGCCGCCGACTTGCGGGACACGAACGAGCCGCCGTACGGGTTGCCGGACTCCAGCAGGTGCGGGTCGGTGTAGCCGAGCGGCACCACGATCGCCCCCCAGTGGTAGAACACGTTGTTGATCGCCAGCAGTGTCGACTCGAGGCCGCCGTGCAGCGTGGACGCCGTGGTGAACGACGTCGCGACCTTGTCGGCCAGCTTTCCCTTCGCCCACAGGCCACCGGTACTGTCCAAAAAGGACTTGAGCTGGGCGGCCGGGCCGCCGAACCGGGTCGGGCTGCCGGCCGCGAGCCCGTCGGCCCACTCGAGGTCGCCGAGCGTGGCGAGCTCGTGGTGCGGGCCGGCGTCGACCCAGGCCTGCCAGCGCGGGTTCTGCGCGATCGCTTCGGCGGGCACGGTTTCCGGCACGGTCCGCACCCGCACTTCGGCGCCGGTTTCCCGGGCTCCGGCGGCGAGCGAATCGGCGAGGGCGGCGGTGTTGCCGGTCGAGCTGTAGTAGACGACGAGTATCCGTGTGCTCACGTCCGCCGACTCTAGGGCCGCCGGCCCCCGCGTCTCACAGTGCGGACGGCGGCTTCCAGGGGCTCACCGTGTCGGTGGGCCGGGTGGGGTCGTGGAAGCGCGGCCGGTCGAGCTCGCCGCGGCGCAGCGGGACGAGACCGTCGGTGATCGCCTGCATGATCTTCGCGTGCGCGCGCACCCCGGCCCCGGGCCGCTCCGGCTCGACGTCCGACAGGTCGACGGGGTCGCCGAAGTGCACGCGGAACCGCGGCCGGCGCAGGGGCGCGCTGAGCCCCGAGCGGGCCAGCGGGACCAGGTCGGCCGGGCCGTTGACGGTCTCGGTGCCCCAGTAGACGGCCTCGTGCGCGCCCCACTGGCTGATCGGGATCACCGGCACGCCCGCGGCGAGCGCCAGCCGCGCCGCGCCGGTCTTGCCGCGCTCCGGCCACAGGCCCGGGTCGTGGCTGATCCGGCCCTCGGGGTAGACGACGATCGGCTCGCGAGTGGTCTTCATCGCCTCGACGGCCTCGGCGAACTGCCCGACAGCGGTGCCGGCGTGCTTGCGGTCGACCCGAAGGTGCCCGCTGACCCGCAGCGCGGGGCCGATGACGGGGGGGTCCAGGATGCCGCCGGCCAGCATGAACCGCGGGTTGATGCCGATCCGCTTGCACGCCGCCATCAGCACGAACGCGTCGAACACGCCGATGTGGTTGGCGGTCATCAGCAGCGGGCGGCCGCGCAGCCGGGCCGGGACCCGCCCGGTGACGGTCAGCCGCCCGACCAGGTTCACCAGCCCCCGGTCGATGTTCAGCATGGTCCGCCAGATGGCGGGGGCACGGCGAGACGGTTCGTCGGTGCGCAGCGCGAGCATGGGCAGAGCATGGCAGACGCCGATTTCACCCGTTTGCGCACTGGCCGGATCGGTCTTGAATGACTCATTCAGGACCTCCGGTGCCCTGAATGAGTCATTCAAGACGCCGGTGCGCTTCACCCGGATGGCCGCTCAACCCCCGGTGTGAGGCAGAAGTTCACCCTGCGCCGAGAGTGGCGCATGGGACGAACCGCCACGGCCGGTTACCGTTGAACCATGGCTGGGTCGGCGACGAGGAAGCGAAGCACGGGTAGCGGCGCGAAGGGGGCAGCGGCGCGTAAGCCGCGTACACCCGCGAAGCCACGTACGTCGTCCACTCGCAAGCCACCGCCACGCTCTCGCCGCAAGACGCCCGGGCTCTTCGGCAAGGGCGTCCGCGGGACCTGGAACCTGCTGGCCAAGGGCCTGGGCACGCTGGCCCGCACGGTCGGGCGCACCCGGGAACTCGAGCCCGAACACCGCCGCGACGGCCTCGCGCTGGGCCTGATCGGCCTGGGCATCGTCGCGGCCGTCGGCGTCTGGTGGCGGGCGGCCGGCCCGATCGGTGCCGGGGTGGAGATCGCGACCCGGACCGTCCTCGGCGCCGGGGCCGTCACGCTGCCGCTGGTGCTGGTCGTCGTCGCCGTCGCGCTGATGCGGTCCGAGCCGCACCCGGAGACGCGGCCGCGGATGGTGGTCGGCACGATCATGGTCGTCCTGTCGGTGCTCGGGATGCTGCACATCTTCACCGCGCTGCCCGGGACCAACGACGGCCGGATGTACGCCGGCGGCATCGTCGGCGCCTTCTCCGGCGGCCTGCTCACCATGGGCGTCACCACCTGGGTCGCCGTGCCGCTGCTGATCCTCGCGCTGTTCTTCGGCGTGCTCGTCTTCACCGGCACGCCGGTCCGCGAAATCCCGAACCGGCTGCGGCACTGGGGCCTCGACGAGGAGGAGATCGCCGAAGCCGAGGGCCTGCGCTCCGGGTTCGCCACCGACGAGGACACCGTCACCGAAGCGGACCCGAAGGCAGCGCGCCTGCGCAAGCCGTCGCGGCGCCGCCAGGCCAGTGAAGGCGGCGAACAGCTCGACCTCGACGCCGCGCTCGCCGAGGTGCCGACGCCGATCAAGCCGCCCAAGGCCGAGCCCAAACCGGCCGCCGACGTGCCCGAGAAGAAGCCGAAGAAGGCTCCGGAACCCCCGATCGCGGTCACCCGCACGGTCGAGGGCGACTACCAGCTGCCGCCGCCGGACCTGCTGAAGCTCGGCGACGTGCCGAAGTCCCGCAGCAAGGCCAACGACGCCATGATCGAGGCGATCACCGGCGTGCTGGAGCAGTTCAGCATCGACGCGCAGGTCACCGGCTTCACCCGCGGCCCGACGGTCACCCGCTACGAGGTCGAGCTCGGCCCGGGCGTGAAGGTCGAGAAGATCACCGCGCTGACCAAGAACATCGCCTACGCGGTGGCGACCGACAACGTCCGCCTGCTGGCGCCGATCCCGGGCAAGTCCGCGGTCGGCATCGAGGTGCCGAACTCCGACCGCGAGATGGTCCGCCTGGGTGACGTCCTGCGCGCGCCGACCACGGTCAAGGACAACCACCCGATGGTGATCGGCCTCGGCAAGGACATCGAGGGCCACTTCGTCACCGCGAACCTGACGAAGATGCCGCACCTGCTGGTCGCGGGTTCGACCGGTTCCGGTAAGTCGAGCTTCGTCAACTCGATGCTGGTCTCGCTGCTCGCGCGCTCGACGCCGGACGAGTGCCGGATGATCCTGATCGACCCGAAGATGGTCGAGCTGACGCCGTACGAGGGCATCCCGCACCTGATCACGCCCATCATCACCCAGCCGAAGAAGGCCGCCGCCGCGCTGGCCTGGCTGGTGGAGGAGATGGAGCAGCGCTACCAGGACATGCAGGTCAACAAGGTCCGGCACATCGACGACTACAACAAGAAGGTGAAGTCCGGCGAGATCACCGCGCCGCCGGGCTCGGAGCGCGAGTACCGGCCGTACCCGTACATCATGGCGATCGTCGACGAGCTCGCCGACCTGATGATGACCGCCCCGCGCGACGTCGAAGACGCGATCGTCCGGATCACCCAGAAGGCCCGCGCGGCGGGCATCCACCTCGTCCTGGCCACGCAGCGGCCGTCGGTCGACGTGGTCACCGGCCTGATCAAGACCAACGTGCCCTCGCGGCTGGCGTTCGCGACGTCGTCGCTGACCGACTCGCGGGTCATCCTCGACCAGCCGGGCGCGGAGAAGCTCATCGGCATGGGCGACGCGCTGTACCTGCCGATGGGCGCCGGCAAGCCGGTCCGCATCCAGGGCGCGTTCGTCGGGGACGAAGAGATCTCCGCGGTCGTCAACTTCGCGAAGGAGCAGGCGCAGCCGGACTACAACGACGGCGTCACCACGCAGAAGGCGGGCGAGAAGAAGGAGATCGACCCGGACATCGGCGACGACCTGGACGTCCTGCTGCAGGCGGCGGAGCTGATCGTGACGTCCCAGTTCGGTTCGACGTCGATGCTGCAGCGCAAGCTGCGGGTCGGGTTCGCCAAGGCGGGCCGGCTGATGGACCTGCTGGAGAGCCGTGGCGTGGTGGGCCCGTCGGAGGGTTCGAAGGCCCGGGACGTGCTGATCAAGCCGGAGGAGCTGGAGTCGGTCCTGTTCATGATCCGCGGCGGCGGCCCGGTGGACGCCGACACCGGAGATGACGACTAGTGCAACCCGCTGCCACCCCTGTTCCGTCCTGAAGGCGTGGACCTACAGCGATTCGTAGCCGGATTGTTCGCCTTCGCCGTCGTCACGGTGGGCGCCGGAAGCGCGGTCGCCTCCGGGCAGCCCGCGGCCGGACCCACCTCGCCGCCCGCACCGGCCGAGAACACCGTCCCGGCCGGGTACGACGTCACCCTGCGCCTCGGGCAGGAAGCCGCCGTGCCGGGCAAGGACCTGACCGTCCGCTACACGCGGCTCGTCGAAGACTCGCGGTGCCGCCCCGGCATGACGTGCGTCTGGCAGGGGGAGGCCACACTGGCGTTCCTGCTGAAGGAGCCCGGCCGCGGCGAAAGCACCACGGCCGAGCTGCACAGCGGCCCGCGCACCGGCCCGCAGGCGACGTCGTTCGCCGCCAGCCACGTCGAGCTGGTGTCGGTCGGCGAAGACGGCGGGGAAGCGACCGTCCGGATCAGCTGAGCGGCGTGCCCCAGTGGTCGAGGAAGGCCACTTCGGACAGCGGCGTGCGCGACGCCGGCTTGAAGTCCGGCACCGTCGTGTACGCCACCGGCAGCAGCCCGGCCTGCGTGTGGCCCTCCGGGATGCCCAGGATCTCCGCCGCCTCCGCCTCGCGCGAAAGGTGGTACGTCGTGAGCGTCGAGCCCAGCCCGCGCGAACGCAGGGCCAGCTGGAAGTTCCACACCGCCGGGAAGATGCCGCCGTAGAACGCCGCGTCGGCCGCGTTGTCGCCGGCCGGGCGGCCGGCCAGGACCGGGATCACGAACACCGGCACCCGCTCGATCACGTCGATCAGGTGCTGCCCGGACGCCAGCGCCCGCGCCACCGACGGCTGCGCGACGGCGTCTCCGGCCGCTGCCTTGCGGTCGGCGAGGTAGGCCTCGCCGACCTCGCGGAAGATCGCCCCGAGCCGTTCCTTCACCGTCCGGTCGCGCACGACGAGCCAGCGCCAGGCCTGGACGTTGCCGGGCGTCGGGGCCTGCAGCGCCAGGTTCAGGCACTCGTCGAGGACTTCGGGTTCCACCGGCCGCTCGAGGTCGAGCTTCCGGCGGACCGCGCGGGTCGTGCTGAGCAGGTGATCGATCTCCATGATCACCATCCTGGCCTCCTGGGCCCTCAGCCGCCGAACTTGCGAACCGCTTCGTAGTACGTCCAGGCCGTGGCCTTGCAGGCGATGTTCGACCCGCAGACGCTCTTCAGGTCGGCGTAGAGGTTGTCGTCGATCTGCTTGCGGGCGGTCTCGGTGAACCGGCCCTGCTTCTTGTAGTTGCGGTAGCCGAAGTCGTGCCGGTGGCAGCCCGGCAGGAACCGGAAGCCGAACGGCTTGTCCGGCGACCACGAGCAGCCGTCCGACGACCAGTCGAGCTGCCCGGAGTAGGGCGCCTGGTCCCGGATCGACTCGAACCCGGACAGCGTCGTGTGGAAGAGGTACTGGTCGGTGAGCGCCGGGATGTCGGTGGCCGCCGCGGTGCCGGTGCCCAGCAGGGCTCCCGCACCGACGGACACGGCCACCGTCACGGTGGCCCCCAGGTTCCGCAGTGTCGTGCGCATGCGATCTTCCCCTGCCGGTCCGGTGGACGGGTGCCCGACCAGCTTCCGGTCCGGGAGTGGCGCACGTCACCGCCCGAAAGGAGGTTTTCACTCAGAGTTCGAGCAGCATGCGGGAATTTCCCAGGGTGTTCGGCTTGACGTAGGGCAGGTCGAGGAATTCGGCGACGCCGGTGTCGTGCGAGCGCCGCATCTCCTCGTAGACCTCGTGCGACACCGGGGTGCCGTCGATCTCCACGAACCCGTGCCCGGCGAAGAAGCTCGTCTCGAAGGTGAGTACGAACAGCCGTTTGAGACCCAGCTCACGCGCCTCGTCGACCAGCCGCGCGACCAGCACCCGCCCGACCCCCTGGCCGCGGACGGCCTTGTCGACCACCACGGTGCGCAGCTCGGCGATGTCCTCCCAGAGCACGTGCAGCGCGGCCGCGCCGACGACCTCGTCACCCGTTTCGGCGACCCAGAACTCCTGGACGTCCTCGTACAGCGTGACCAGGTCCTTCTCCAGCAGGACGCGGCCCGCGTCCGAGTCGACCAGGGCCTTGATCTTGCGGACGTCGGCGATCCGCGCGCGGCGGACGGTCGGGCGGGGCGAGGCGGACGGCACGATCGTCAACCCTGCCACATCCCTCCACTCGCGCGGCGACACGACCGGGCTACGCCGTCGTCGGGCCGCCAGGGCCCGGCGGCTACCCTGAACGTCGTGTCTTCCCCTGTCACGGATCCTGCCGCCACCCGACGCGTCTCCCTGCTGACCCTGGGCTGCGCCCGCAACGAGGTCGACTCGGAGGAGCTGGCGGGCCGGCTGGCGGCCGGCGGCTGGGAGCTGGCGGCCGATCCGGAGGACTCCGACGTCGTGGTGGTCAACACCTGCGGCTTCGTCGAGTCGGCCAAGAAGGACTCGGTCGACACGCTGCTCGCGGCCTCCGACACGGGCAAGAAGGTCGTCGCGGTCGGCTGCATGGCCGAGCGCTACGGTCACGAGCTCGCCGACAGCCTCCCCGAGGCCGACGCGGTGCTGGGCTTCGACCACTACGCCGACCTTTCCGCCCGGCTCGACGACGTCGTCGCCGGCCGCAAGATCGCGTCGCACACGCCGGGCGACCGCCGCAAGTTGCTGCCGATCAGCCCGGTGCAGCGGCCCGCCGCCGCGGAACAGGTCGAGGTCCCGGGGCACGCGCAGCACGGCTGGGGCCCGCGGGTGCTGCGCACGCGCCTCGACGACTCGCCGGTGGCCGCGCTGAAGATCGCCTCGGGCTGCGACCGCCGCTGCTCGTTCTGCGCCATCCCGTCGTTCCGCGGCTCCTTCGTCTCCCGGCAGCCCGAAGAGATCGTCGCCGAGGCGATGTGGCTGGCCGAGCACGGCGTCAAGGAGCTGTTCCTGGTCAGCGAGAACTCGACGTCCTACGGCAAGGACTTCGGCCGCGAAGGCGCCACCGCGCTGGAGCGGCTGCTGCCGCGCCTGGCGGAGATCGACGGCATCGAGCGCGTCCGCGTCTCCTACCTGCAGCCGGCCGAGACGCGCCCGCAGCTGGTCAAGGCCATCGCGACCACGCCGGGTGTCGCCGAGTACTTCGACCTGTCGTTCCAGCACTCCAGCGAGCAGGTGCTGCGCCGGATGCGCCGGTTCGGCTCCACGGACTCGTTCCTCGCGCTGACAGAGCAGATCCGCGAGTACGCGCCCGAGGCGGGCATCCGGACCAACGTGATCGTCGGCTTCCCGGGCGAGACCGAGCACGACCTGGCCGAGCTGGAGCGGTTCCTGACCGGCGCGCGCCTCGACGCCGTCGGCGTGTTCGGCTACTCCGACGAGGACGGCACCGAGGCCGAGGGCTTCGACGGCAAGCTCGGCGCCGACGAGGTCGCCGCGCGCGTCACGCGGATCTCCGCGCTCGTCGAGGAACTGACTTCGCAGCGCGCCGAAGACCGGATCGGCACGTTCGTCGACGTGCTCGTCGAGCTGGACGACGACGGCGAGCTGACCGGCCGCGCCGCGCACCAGGCGCCGGAGGTCGACGGCGAGTGCATCATCCTCGACGCGCCGGAGAAGACTGTGACATCCGGGGCTTCGCCCCGGGCCGGGGGCTCCGCCACCCGGCCCCCCGCAAAGAAGTCGCGGGTCGGCGACTTCCTGCGGTGCGAGGTCGTGGATTCGGCGGGCGTGGACCTGATCGTCCGCGCGGTACCGGACGCCGACCGGTGAGTGCGGTCCCCAGCGATGCCGCCGACGAGGGCCTGACCCACGAGGCTCCCGCCCAGGTCCCCGAGCCGACCCCGGTTCCCACGCTCAACGTCGCGAACCTCCTGACGCTGTCGCGCCTGGTCCTGGTGCCGCTGTTCGTCGTCGCGCTGTTCGTCGGCGACGGCCACGACGCCACCTGGCGCGCGATCGCGACCGGGCTGTTCGCCGTCGCCTCGGCCACCGACCAGCTGGACGGCTGGGTGGCCCGCAAGTACGGCCTGATCACCGACTTCGGCAAGATCGCCGACCCGATCGCGGACAAGGCGCTCACCGGCGCCGCGCTGGTCGGGCTGAGCGTGCTGGGCGAGCTCGGCTGGTGGGTCACGATCATCATCGCGGTCCGCGAAGTCGGCGTCACGCTGCTGCGGTTCTGGGTGATCCGCCACGGCGTGATCCCGGCCAGCCGCGGCGGGAAGGCCAAGACGATGGCCCAGATCGCGGCGATCGTGGCGTACCTGCTGCCGCTGCCGGCAGGCGCGGACCCGGTGCGGTGGGCGTTGATGGGACTGGCGCTGGTGCTGACCGTCGTCACCGGGGTGGACTACCTGGTCCGGGCGGTGCGGCTGCGCGCCGCCGGGCGCCGGGTCACCGGGAGCTGAGGGTGGCCGAGGAGCGGACCGAACCGGCTCCGGCCACCCCGGCGGAAACGTCGCGAATGACTCATTCGCGACCTCCGACGTCCCGAATGAGTCATTCGGGACCTCCGGCGGACGAGCAGGCCGCCGCGCTCGTCGGGGCGCTCACCGCGCGGGGCGAGACCGTCGCCGCGGCCGAATCCCTCACCGCCGGCCTGGTCTGCGCCACCCTCGCCCGCGTCCCCGGCGCGAGCGCGGCGTTGCGTGGCGGCCTGGTCGTGTACGCCACCGAGCTGAAGCACCGGCTGGCCGGGGTCGACGCCGGGCTGCTGGCCGAGCACGGCGCCGTCCACCCGGAGGTCGCCGCGCAGCTGGCCGAGGGCGCCCGCGACCGCTGCGGCGCGACCTGGGGCCTCGGGCTCACCGGCGTGGCCGGGCCGTCGGCCCAGGACGGCGTCGAACCGGGCACGGTGCACGTCGGGCTCGCCGGGCCGGGAACACGCACAGTCCGTACCCTGGCCTTGAGCGGCGGCCGCGACTTGATCAGGACCGAATCGGTCCTGGCGGCGTTTGCCCTGCTCGGGGAACATCTGGCGTGAACCACGCGTTCGCCCTTGGCGTACGTGCACACCAACTCCTGCGCCCGGGGCGCCGCTCTGGGTAACGTAGGGGGTACTTGTTCGGAAGGGAGGCGCGTGATGACCGTGCTGTTGCGTGAGGCGATCGGTGATCGGCTCCGTCATGCCCGCACCAACCAGCGTCGTACGCTGCGCGACATCTCCCGCGCCGCCAGGGTCAGCCTCGGCTACCTCTCGGAGGTGGAGCGGGGCCAGAAGGAGGCGTCGAGCGAGCTGCTGGCGTCCATCTGCCAGGCCCTGGACCTTCCGCTCGGCGAACTGCTGCACAAAGTGGCGGCGGACGTTTCGGCCCTCGACAACGTCGAGGTCGCACCGGTCGACGAGCGGATCGGGGAAGGCGCGCCCCGGGAGAAGGTGCCCGAGCGCGGCGCCAAGGCCTCGGCGGCCGGCATCGAAGGCGGCCGGCTGATGTCCGAGCTGATCGGCAACGACCTCGCTGACCTGCGGGTTTCTCCGGCGCCGAGGATGAACACGACGTTGCGGACGACGATCGGGCAGCCGAAGCTGGCCTCGACGATCGCCGCGTAGTCCGATCGGACACCCCTGACGGCCCCGGGCAACCCGCCCGGGGCCGTTCGCGTTACCTCCAGGGGTGATCAGGGGGGAACCCTGAAATCCCCCGGGGTCGCCTGGAACGGACGTGGCCGACCTGACACGATGGAACCCGACGCCGGGGTCGGTGCGTTGCACATGCAGGGGAGCGACGCCCCACCTCGAGGACACCTAGGCCCGTGGGACGCAAGAAGGCAGGCGGAGGAGATGGCCAACCCGTTCGTGAAGTTCTGGAAGTACATGATGGCGGCGTTCTCGTCGAAGATCGACGAGCACGCCGACCCGAAGGTACAGATCCAGCAGGCCATCGAGGAGGCGCAGCGCAACCACCAGGCGCTGACGCAGCAGGCCGCCTCCGTGATCGGCAACCAGCGGCAGCTGGAGATGAAGCTCAACCGGCAGCTCGGCGAGGTGGAGAAGCTGCAGGCGTCGACCCGGCAGGCGCTCGTCCTCGCGGACGAGGCCCGCTCCAAGGGTGACGAGCAGAAGGCCACCGAGTTCGAGAACGCCGCGGAAAGCTTCGCGACGCAGCTCGTCACGGCCGAGCAGAGCATCGAGGACCTGAAGACGCTGCACGACCAGTCGCTGCAGGCCGCGGGCCAGGCCAAGAAGGCCGTGGAGCGCAACTCGCAGATGCTGCAGCAGAAGCTGGCCGAGCGCACCAAGCTGCTCTCGCAGCTGGAGCAGGCGAAGATGCAGGAGCAGGTCTCCGCTTCGCTCAACCAGATGAGCCAGCTGGCGGCACCGGGCAACACCCCGTCGCTGGAAGAGGTCCGCGACAAGATCGAGAAGCGCTACACCACGGCGCTGGGCTCGGCCGAGCTGGCGCAGAACTCGGTCCAAGGCCGCATGATGGAGGTCCAGGCCTCGACCACGCAGCTGGCCGGTCAGTCGCGGTTGCAGCAGATCCGCGCGTCGATGCACGGTGACTCGGTCGCCCAGGTGACCGACGGCGGCAAGACGGCCCCGGCGTCGACCAGCCAGGCCGACATCCAGCGCGAGATCCAGTCGCGGGTCCAGGCCGAGCAGGGCAAGAACCCGGCCTGACCCGGGCGATCCTTCGGAGGGGCGAGCATGGGACAGCAGGGCAGGCGCCGTGACTTCGGTGAGTTGAGCGCCAAGCTGGAGAAGCACATCGAGAAACTGCCCGACTACGCCGTGCGCGCCCAGGAAAAGCTCCAGAAGGTGCAGAAGTACTTCCCGCCGGCCGATGCGGCCGGCGGGAAGCCCGCACCCCCGCGTCCCCGGCCGAACCCGCTGCAGCGGCCGCCGGTGCGACGTCCCGACGTCACGGCGACGCTGTCGTCGATGGCCAGTCAGGTCCCGGCGTTCGCCGAGGCCCGCGCCAAGTGGGACCGCTGGAACCACCCGGCCGCGAAACTGGAACGCCGCAAGCGCCGGACGTCGCGCGCGCTGACGCTGTGGATCCTGCTGACGATCCTGTGCGGCGTCCTCACCCTGGCGGCCGGGCTCGGCTGGATCAGCGCCGCGGGGGCGCCGATGATGCCGCAGGCCATCGTGGCGTTCGCCGGAGCCGTCGTGTTCGGCACGTTCGGCGTCCGGTCCGGGCTCCGGCTGCGCGAACTGAACCGCATGCAGATCCCGTCGGCGCCGTCCGGCCCGCCGCCGTTGCCGCCCGCCGGGTCGGCGGCGCGCGAGCCGATGGAACGGCTCGCCGAGTGCGAAGCCTCGCTCTCCGAGCTGCTGCGCCAGCTTTCGGTGCCGTCCTCGGTGGGCACGACACCGGTCTCCGGTGTGTCCGTCGAAGACGCCCGGCAGACGGCGGCCGAAGCCGCGGCCGCCCTCCGCGGCTTGGCGGCCCGCGTGCAGGCGATCGAACGAGGCCGCAACTCCGCACCCGCCCGCGAACAGGCGGCCCTGGACGCGGCGGTCGGCAAGCTCCGCGAACAGCTCGACGACGGCCTCGAGGGCTACCGCGGCCTGGTCGCCGCGGCCGGCCACACGGTCGCGGCCTCGAGCGACGGCCTGGTGACGTCCAAGCAGGCCCTCACCGACGCCACCGACCGCCTGGCCGGCCTGGCCATGGCCCTCCGCGAACTCTCCTGACCCACCATCCCGCGTGATCCGAAGGCCGACACGCGTGATTGAAGAGCCGACACGGCGAACCGCCCTCCTGCGCGGCGTGTCGACCCCCGAATCACGCGTGTCGACCCTCCGGTCACGCGTGTCGACCCTCCGGTCACGCGTGTCGACCCTCCGGTCACGCGTGTCGACCCTCCGGTCACGCGAGTTCCGGCTCCCATCACGCGAGTTTCGGGTTGGGACACGCGAAATCCGGCCTCCATCACGCGGATTCGCCCCTCATTACGCCATTGGGATCTCAAACTCGGCCGTTCGGGTGCCGCCATCCGGCCCCTCCGGCTGTTCGTCACCCGGCGTGCGTGATCGTGCGTTTCACCCCGGCGTCGCCCCCTGTTCACCTCTTGGGGCCGAAACCCGGGCGTAATCGGAAACTGATGGCTACGGAAACGTCGACCACCTAACGTTTCTGTCATGCATGCAGAGGTGTCACTCGCCGGGAGGCCCGCCGTGCACTGAGGTTCGCCGGCGCCGACCGTACACAGTGGACTTTCTCGACCCGCCGAGGAAAGGACGCCCCGTGAACACGCTCCCGCCGGATCCGGATCCCGTGCCGCCACCCCCGCCCACCGCCTCCCAGCGCGTCATCGCGGCCTTCGAGCGCATCACCGAGGCCAACCGCCCCGAACTCTGGACCACCCTCCGCGCCGTCGAAGACGTCCTCGTCGACGCGAAGGCCGTCGACGAACGCGTCAAGGCCGGGGAGGACCTGCCGCTGGCCGGCACGGTCCTCGCCGTGCAGGACCTGGTCGACGTCGCGAAGCAGCCGTCCGGCCGCCGCGTCCCGGAAGCCAGCGCCACGGTCGTCACCCGGCTCACCTCCGCCGGCGCCGTGGTGCTCGGCAAGACCGGCGCCGCCACGATCGCCTCGGCCTGGGACCGCACCAAGGTCGGCGGTGGCGGTGCGGCGGTCGCCGTCGCGCTCGGCATCGTCGACCTGGCGCTGAGCACCGGGGGCGCGGTCCCGGCCGCGCTGAACGCCGTCGCCGCGGTGAAACCGACGCGTGGCCTGCTGCCCATGACGGGCATCCAGGCCTCCGACGGCCTCTCGGTGTACGCAAGCGGCCTGGTCGCCGCCCGCCGCGCCCTCGCCCTGATGACCGGCCCGGACGACGTCGACCCGGCCACGCGCACCTGGCCCGCCGACGTCCGCCTCGGTACGGGGGAGCACCCGCGGATCGCGTTCACGGTCGACCTGCCCCTGGGCGAAGCGGCGAGCATCGCGTTCAGGAGCGTCCTCGGCCGCCTGCGCGCCGCCGGCGTCGTGCTCGAACCGGTCACCTGCTCCGCGCAAGGACCCGAAGGCTTCGACGCGCTCCTCGTGCCCACCGTGCCGGACCACCCCGGGATCACCGAAACCCTGGCCGACCCGGCCGGCGTGGGGCACCGCCTGGCCTCCTGCACGGCCTTCGCGAACCTGCTCGACGTCGCCGGGGTCACCGTTCCGGTCCTGCCCGGCGACCGCCGCCCGTTCGGCGTCACCTTCCTGACGCGGGCGTTCGAGGACCAGATCGGCCTCGACCTCGCGACCGTCTGCACGGACGAGCCGATGTCGCACTACCCCGAGCCGGGCGAGGACGTCGTCGTGTTCGGCGCCCACCTGCGCGGCCAGCCGCTCAACGCCGTGCTCACCGGCCTCGGCGCCCGGTTCACCGGGCCGGTCCGGACCATCGAGGGCTACCGGATGGTGCTGCTGGGGACGGAGCCGCCGCAGCCGGGCGTGCTCGCGGGCGGCGCCAGTCTCGACGGCGAGCGCTGGCGGCTTTCCCCGGCCGCCTTCGAGCGGTTCGCCGCCACGCTCGAGGAGCCTTTCGTGCTGGACCGTGTCGAACTGGACGACGGCACCGCCGCGCCGGCCGTCCGCTGCCTCACCGCGGACGGGCCCGGTCTGGACCGCTACGAATCCTGGCGCGGTTACGTGCGGTTCGCGTCTACCGCGGGGTTGCGAGACCCCGGCTGACCCGCCGCACCAGGCCCGGCCCGTGCAGCGCGAAGCCCGTGTAGAGCTGCACGAGCGACGCGCCGGCGTCCACGAGCCGGAGCGCGTCGTCCGGGCCCATGATCCCGCCGACGCCGATGATCGGCAGGCTCCCGCCGGTGTGGTCGTGCACGAACCGCACGACCTCGGCCGCGCGGGTGGTCAGCGGCCGGCCGGACAGTCCTCCCGCCTGTCCGGCCAGGCCGCTTTCCGCGGGCGCGATGCCGTCGCGGGACAGCGTCGTGTTCGTGGCGATGATCCCGGCGACGCCGTGGGCGAGCGCGACCTCCAGCAGTTCGGCGAGCGCGTCGTCGGTCAGGTCGGGCGCGACCTTCACCAGCACCGGTGTCGGCGAACCGTCACCGGCGAGCTCGAGAGACGTCGAACGCAGCTCGCCCAGCAACTCGCCGAGCGCCGCGCGGTCCTGCAGCTGCCGCAGCCCGGGCGTGTTCGGCGAGCTGACGTTGATCGCGAAGTAGTCGGCGTACGGGTGCAGCGCACGCAGCGAGAACCGGTAGTCCTCGACGGCGTCCTCGAGCGGCGTCACCTTCGACTTGCCGATGCTGATCCCCAGCGGGACGCCCGGTTTCCCGTCGCGGGCGAGCTTCGCCGCGAGGGCTTCCGCGCCGTCGTTGTTGAAGCCCATGCGGTTGATCACCGCGTCGCTGGCGGGGAGGCTGAACAGCCGCGGCTTCGGGTTGCCCGGCTGCGCCAGCCGCGTCACCGTGCCGACCTCGACGAATCCGAAGCCCAGCGCGGCCCACGCGGGCAGCGCGCGGCCGTTCTTGTCCATCCCGGCGGCCAGGCCGACGCGGTTGGGGAACCGCAGGCCCAGCACGGTCACCGGGTCGTCGACGCGGAGCGCGCCGCCGACCGCCGGCGCGACCTTGCCGAGCCGGGACAGGACGCCGATCGTGCGCTCGTGCACCAGTTCGGGGTCGTGGTAGGACAGCCGGTACAGCGCCGGGCGGACGATCTTGTCGAAGAACACGCCCCCATGCTGCCAAATCGCCCGGGACCCGCGACCGGAGCGTCACTTCCGCGTGAACGGCACCACTACGCGCCGGCGGCCTGCAGGTCCTTCCACTCGTCCTCGAGCATCGCGTAGACCAGCTCGTCGGTCCACTCGCCCTTGACGATCTCGTTCTCCTTGAGGTGCGCTTCCTTGCGCATGCCGAGGCGTTCCATCAGCGTGGCGGAGGCGGTGTTGCGGCCGTCGCACCGGCCGACGATGCGGTGCAGCCCCAGATCCTCGAAGCCGAGCCGCAGCAGCTCCCGGGCCGCCTCGGCGGCCAGGCCCTTGCCGTGGTGGTCCGGGTGGAAGACGAACCCGATCTCGCCCTGCCGGTGCTCGCTGCTGAGCCACTCCAGGTTCAGGTCGCCGATCAGCTGTCCCGTCGCGGCCAGCTCGACCGCCACGGCCAGGAACTGCCCTTCCTTCGTCAACGTCGAGCTGTGCACCCGTTTCGCCAGTGCCGCGGCCGATTCGGCGCGGCTGCGCGGGCCCCAATAGAGGTAGCGGGCGACATCCTTGCGGGACTGGAAGGAGTTCAGCGCGTCGAGGTCGTCGGGCCTGAACGGGCGCAGGAGCAGGCGCGCCGTGGTGATCGGGTAGTCGGGCCGGAGCATGCTTCCAGGCTAGCGACCTTCAGCCGTCCGGGGGACAGGACGGCGAAACGCTGATCGCCGGATGGTCGTTCTGCGACGCCGGGTGGCATGACCTGCACAAATGAGCGACTGTGCCGGTCATGACCAATCCGGCCACAGTCACGGCCGCATGGCTTCGTAGCAACGGTTACGTGCCGCGCCGGGGGCGGCCTGCTCTTGGCCGGATTGGTCAATGAGGAACCCCCGGGGTGTCTCTCGGGCGCCGTCAAACGCCTGAGCCCGAGCCGGACTGGTGCTCGGGAACCCCGGGGGCACGGTGACTGCCTGGTATTCGCTATCAGGCATCACGTGGAGCAGGCGATGAGCCGAAGGTGGCTCAGGTGTATCGCTGCTCAAAGTCCTCCACGTGCCATCCGCTAGCGGACAGCCACCTCACGAGTCCTGTTGGAATACAACTTTGGACCACCTCCTCTCTCGTGTACTTCCACGCTAGGTGAAGTTCGCGGTGTCGTGCAACGTCATTCTTGGGACGGCGGTGATCTCACTGGGCGGCCGCCCGGTCCGTTCGCCGGCCGCGAACACGCCTACTCCGGCGGGTACGGCCCGGCCTGGTCCTTCGGGCAGAACCACGTCGGCCGGCGCCGGACGTCGTGGCCCTGGGTGCCGACGAGGACCTTGCCGCCGCAGCGGAAGCAGCCCTGCCGGGTCCGTTCGTAGACCCAGTTCTTCCGCTTCCGGTCGAGGTGGCCGGTGGTGCTCTGCGTGAAGCGCCCGGACGCGGCGTTGGTCACCAGCAGCTTCCGGGCGAGCGCGACCGTGCGCGCGGCGTCCACTTCGGACACCGGAGTCCACGGCGTCACGCCGAGCAGGAAGGCGATCTCGCACTTGTAGAGGTTGCCGACGCCCGCCATCACACGCTGGTCGAGCAGGGCGAGCCCGAGTTCGCGGGCCGGGTCGGCGGCGAGGGCCGCCGCCGCGCGCGCCGCGTGCTCTTCTGTCCACTGTGGATCGAGGAGGTCCGGTCCGAGGTGGGCGACGAGGTCGTGTTCCTTCGGTGTGGCCACGAGTTTGAGGTCGTGGACGCGGAAACCGATCACCTCGACGTCGGCCGCGGTCAGGATCACCCGGGCGTGGTGGGCGGGCCGGTGCCACCGCGCGCCGCGCGCGTTGACGTCCCACATGCCGTCCATCATCAGGTGCGAATGGAGCGTCAGCTCGCCGGAGAAGCGGGTGAACAGGTGCTTGCCGACCGTCCCGACCCCGAGCACCTCGCGCCCGGCGAGGTCCACAGTGGCCAGTTGAGGCACTCGGAACTCCCCGCGCAGCAGGGTTTTGCCGGCCAATGCCTGGTCGACGCGCTTTCCGACGAGGTAGACGGTGTCACCTTCGGGCACGGCTCACCCGGCGGATTCGGACACTTCGGTCGGAGCCTCGGGGGTCTCCGGCGCCGGGCCCTCGGGCCAGTCCGGGCCTTCGGGTTCCTCGCCGGCGATCCGGTGGCGGCCCGCCCGGTTGGAGCGCAGGATCTTCGCCAGCACCATGTTGAACGTCAGCGCGATCTCCTGCGCGCCGGGGGAGTGCCACTCGTGGATCGGGCTGCACGCGCCCTGCGCCTGCTGCACCGCCAGCCGGTCGGTGATCGCCGTCGGCATCACCAGCGAGCCGAAGTTCTCGCGCAGCTCGGCGATCCGGAACTGGTGCTCGTAGGACCGCACGCGCAGCTTGTTGACCAGGACGCCGATCGGGCGCAGGTCCGGGTTCAGCTCCTTGCGGATCTTCTCGATCGCCTCCAGCGCCCGCGTCGCCCCGGCGACGGCGTACATCGCCGGCTCGGTGACGATGAGCGCGCTGTCCGCGGCGACCAGCGCCGACTTCGTCAGCCGGCCCAGCGACGGCGGGCAGTCCAGGATCACCAGCTCGTACGGCGTCTCGCGCAGCGGCGTGCGGTGCAGCTCGTCCAGCGCGCGGGAGAAGTTCGCCAGCCGGTCGCTGTCGGCGTCGGGGTCGTTGAGCAGTTCCAGCTCTTCGGCGCCGACGAGGACGTCGACGTCCTCGCTCCAGACGCTCGGCGCGATCGCGCGTTCCAGCATCGCCCGGGTGGGGGTCTCGAGCACGTCCGCGAGGGTCGCGTCGGTGTAGGGCGGGTCGAGCGAGGTGGTGGCGTTGCCCTGCGGGTCGAGGTCGACCACCAGCGTCCGCGTGCCCCTACGCAAGGCGGCGGAGGCGATACCGAGAGCGACCGTCGTCTTGCCGACGCCTCCCTTGAGGCTGAGTACGGCGACCGTGTGCACGATGACCAGCCTACGGGTGCGGGCGAAAGGCGCCGCCGGGCAAGGGCCGTTCACTCGAAGGGAGGAGGCCGGTGGGTGGGCGAGGGCGGGCACTACCCTGTGCGACATGAAGACGGAGACCGTGGCCGCCCGGGGTTCGGGTGCCGTCCGCCGGGTGCTCGAGGCCGAGATCGAGGCCGTCCGCGCCCGGGGCGCCGAGCACCCCCACGTCGTCGACGTGGGTGGCGGCAGCGGTGGCTGGGCGGTTCCGTTCGCGGCCGCGGGCTGCCGGGTGACGGTCGTCGAGCCGAGCCCGAACGCCCTGGCCACGCTGCAACGGCGGGCCGGAGAGGAAGGCGTCTCCGAGCTGATCACGGTGATCGCGGACGACGCCGACGCGCTCGGCCGGCACGTCGAGGCCGGTTCGGCCGACCTGGTGCTGGCGCACGGCCTGCTCGAGATCGTCGACGACCCGGCCGCGGTGCTTTCGGCCCTGGCCACGGCGGTCGCACCGGGCGGCGCGGTGTCGGTGCTGGTCGCGAACCGGCACGCGGCAGTGTTCCACCGGGCGCTGGCTGGCCGGGTCGACGAGGCGCGGCAGCTGCTCGAAAGCGCCGACGGGGTCGTTGCGGGTGACACGGTGCTGCGGCGCTACTCCGCCGCCGGTCTCCGTGCCGGCCTGGAGGCCGCCGGCCTCGAAGTGACGTTGCTGCAGGGCGACCGGGTGATCGCCGACCTGGTCAACCGCGACGTCCGGGACGACGAGCTGGCGGCGTTCGAGCGGGTCGCCGCGGGGACGCCGGTGCTGCGGGACATCGCCGGCCGGCTGCACGCGGTGGCGCGCCCCGCCTGACCCGTACCGCACCGTGATCCGAAACTGTCGGTGCCGGCCGGTAGCGTGCCGGGCGTGGGGCGAAACGCTGAGCTGCCGGGCGGGATGGGCCGGTTCCGGGTCCGGCCGGGGGAACCGCTGCCGGACGACGCCGGGTGCGGAATGCTGCACGTCGACATGGACGCGTTCTTCGTGTCCGTCGAGCTGCGTACCCGGCCCGAGCTGGCCGGCAAGCCGGTCGTCGTGTCCGGCGGCGGGCCGCGGGCCGTCGTGGCCGCCGCGAACTACCCGGCGCGGAAGTTCGGCGTGCGCTCGGCGATGCCGTTCTCGACGGCCAAGCGGCTGTGCCCGCACCTGATCAACATCCCGCCGACCGCCGGGCTCTACGGCGAGGTCTCCCGCGGCGTCATGGGCATCTTCCGCGAGCTCACGCCCCTGGTCGAGCCGCTGAGCCTCGACGAGGCCTTCCTGGACGTCAGCGGGGCCCTGCGCCGCCTGGGCGCGACGCCGGCTTCGCTGGGCGCGCAGCTCCGCTCACGCGTCGCGGCCGAGCACGGGATCACCTGCTCGGTCGGCGTCGCGAAGGTCAAGTTCGTGGCGAAGCTCGCGTCGGGCATGGCGAAGCCGGACGGCATGGTCGTCGTGCCGGCGGCCGAGACCCTGGACTTCCTGCACCCGCTCCCGGTCTCGGCGCTGTGGGGCGTCGGGGCGCGGACCGAGGAACACCTGCGGCGCCTGGGCCTGGACACGATCGCCGATGTCGCCGCGTTCCCGCCGGAGCGGCTGAAGAAGTCACTGGGGACGGCCATCGGCGAGCACCTGTACCGGCTCGCGCACGGCATCGACGAACGATCGGTGGTGGTCGACTCGCCGGAGAAGTCGATCGGCGCCGAGCACACCTTCGACGTCGACCGGCACGACCGGGCCCAGCTGGGGCTGGAGCTGCTGCGGCTGGCCGAGCGGGTCGGCGCGACGCTGCGGGCCCGGGGCGTGCGCGGCCGGACCGTCTCGATCAAGGTCCGGTTCGCGGACTTCCGGACCATCACGCGGGCCCGCACGCTGGTTTCGGCCACCGACGTCGCGCGCGAGATCCACGCGGTCGCCGTGGCGCTGCTCACCGAGCACGCGCCGACCGGCGCCGTGCGGCTGATCGGCGTCCGCGTCGAGGGCCTCGACACGGGCGAGGCTGGGGAGCAGCTGGTGTTCGACTCCCCGGCGCCGCGGTGGCGGGACGCCGAGGTCGCGGCCGACATCGCACGGTCGAAGTTCGGTTCCGCGGCGGTGCGGCCGGCCTCGCTGCTGGCGCCGCGGGAGCCGTGATCCGGCGGTCGTGACCGTCCGCAACCCCGATCGGGAGGGAATTAGCCCAATTCGATCCCTACTGGATGCGGGATCGGGTAGTCGTCCGGGCGCGGGCCTCGTATCCTGGACAGTGCCACCCCGCCTGGGGTTGGCTGTTGGGTCCAGGACGTTGCGCGGCCCGGCGCCCGCGACAGCTGTGCCGGAGGAGGAAAGATGCCACTCTCCGAGCATGAGCAGCGGCTGCTCGATCAGATCGAGCGCGAGCTCTATGCCGAGGACCCCAAGTTCGCATCCACGGTGCGTGGCACCCGGTTGCGTCGCCCCGCTCGCCGACGGCGTATTCAGGGCATCGCCCTGTTCGTAGTGGGCGTGGCCCTGCTGGTGCTGGGCGTGGTGGTGCCGCAGTTCAGGGTGGCCGACATCCCGCTGATCAGCGTGCTCGGGTTCCTCGTGATGTTCTTCGGGGTCATGTTGGCCGTCACATCGATTCGGCACGGCGCCGACGCGGACGGCAAGGGTGGTGGATCCGGTTCCCGCGGCAAGCAGTCGGGCCACCGGAGCTCCTTCACCCAGCGGATGGAGGAGCGCTTCCGCCAGCGATTCGAGGAACAGTAGCGCCGCAAGCCACGAGATCCGCGTCCCGCCACCAGGCAGGACGCGGATCTTCTTGTGTGCTCTTCCCGGCGCGCCGAGGCCCGCCCGGCGCCGGTGACAGCGGGTGACCCCCACGCGGGTGAGCCGCGTGATCGAATCCGCACCTCGCGTGATCAGCCCCGCAACTCCCGTGATCGACGGCGCAACTCCCGTGATCGACGGCGCAACTCCCGTGATCGACGGCGGAACTCGCGTGATCAGCAGGTCGGCACGCGTGATTCAGGAGCCGACACGCGTGATTGAAGGGCCGACACAGGGGCAAGCTCGTGTCGGCCCTTCAATCACGCGTGCTGACCCTTCAATCACGCGTGATGGCGCTCGGAACACGGGGTCAGTCGCGGTTGCGGAAGACCGAACGGGGGAACAGGCGGCCCTTCCAGGACATCGGTGCGTTGCGGCGCAGGCTGCGGCGCAGGCTCTCGAACGCGGGGCGCAGCTCGGGCTGGGGGGCGTCGTCTTCGCCGTACCAGGACCGCTCCAGCACACCGATGACCGTTCGCAGGCCTTCGCGGCCTTCGTCGTCGAGGTGGTGCTTCGCGGCCAGCTTCTGGCTCGCCACCCGGACCGTGTCGCTGGTCGGGATGGGCAGGCCGCGGTCGGCGCACTCGGCCCGCAGCTCGTCCCACGCGGCGTCGGCCGCGCCGGACTGCTGACGGAGGATCCGCTGCAGCCGCCGTCGCCGGACGGCCTCCCGGATCATGGCCGGGCCCGCGAACAGCAGCAGCACGAGCACCACCAGGACGCCCAGCCACCAGGCCACGGTCGCCGCCAGGAAGCCGAGCGCGGCGATCCAGCACCCCACCGCCAGCAGCGGCAGCCAGCCGAGCAGCGCCTGGAGCCGGGACGGCGCCGTAACGGGCGCAGGGGCCCGCACGAGCAACGCGCCTTCGCTCCGGTCTCCGGCCGCCGGTTCGGTCTCGGGCGGCGGGATGCTTTCGAGGTCACGCGGCGCGGATCTCCGCGCGTTGAGGCGCCCGCGGTCGAGCAGCCCACGCAGCAGTGACGCGACGAACAGCGCCACCGCACCGAGCGCGGCGAGGAAGAGCGCGAAGTTCATCAGCCAGTCGTCGCTGCCGGTCGCTTCCTTCGCGCCCTGCGGCGTCTGCGCGTTCTGGCCCGCGTCCCGCGGGACGCCGGTCGGCGGGGCGCTCGACTGGACCGTGCTCGGCGCCACCTGCGTGTCGTCCGGCTGGTTGCCGTCCTGGGCGCCGGCCTGCAGGTACGACGGGGTGATGCCGCGGCCGTCGGACAGCGGCGTCGGGTCGAACGTCACCCAGCCCTTGCCGCCGAAGTACGCCTCGACCCACGCGTGCGCGTCCTGGGTGCTGATCGACAGGTAGTCGTTGACCTGGACGCCCGGGGTGAAGCCGATGGCCACCCGCGACGGGATGCCCGCCACCCGCAGCATCACGGCCATCGCCGACGCGAACTGCTCGCAGAAGCCGCGCTTGCCGTTGAGGATGAAGTCGGCGAGCGCGTCGGCGTCGTTCGCCGGCGCGGTCTTCGTGTCGTAGACGAACCCGTTCTGCGCCGTGAAGTACCGCCAGATCGCCGTGGCCCGGTCGAAGTCGTTGGACGAGCCGGCGACCAGCTGCTGGGTCTTCGCGCTGACGCGGTCGTCGACCCGGGCGATCTCGGTGTAGCGCGGGGGCAGGTCGTCGACCCGAGGGGTCACGCGCAGCTCCGGGGCCGTGGGCTCCCTCAGCGACGCGTATTCGGTGTAGGACGGCGGAGCCTCGCTGCGCGTGGTGAACACCGTGCCGCTGATCTGGTCGTAGAGGTAGCCGTTGGCCGCGCCGTCGATGAGCCGGGGCGCGCCGTAGACCGGCAGCCAGTTGTCCCGCCAGCTCGTCGGCTCGACGTCGATCTTGCGCGCGGCTCCGCTGCCGTCGTCGCCGGGCGCGGCCGGCAGCTGCGGCCCCACCGGGACGCCCTGCTGTGAACGGCCTTCGTCGTGCAGGCCCCAGCCCTTGTTGGGGTAGTAGGTGTCCAGCGTCATCGCGCGCAGCAGCCGCCGGTCGGTGCCGAGGCCGCGGACCTTGAACAGCTCGCGGTTGGTCCCCTGGTCGAGCATGCCGCGCAGCTCGGTGAACGGCTGGATGCCGAACCCGCCGGACCCCGCGCCGGGGCCGTTGCCGCCCTCGCCGAACGGGATCCGCCCGACCGTGCCGACCCACGTGATCGCCCCGCCGAACAGGCCGAGCACGATCGCCGCGCAGACCACCGCGACCGGCGCGGACAGCACGCCCGGCTTGCCGCTGCGCCCCGGCGCTTCCCGGGTGCGCCAGCGGCGGTGCCGGTGGTTGCCGTCGACGGCCAGCAAGGCGGCGAAGGCCGCGCCGCCGAGCAGGAACGTCCACCACGGCAGCATTTCCTCGCTCAACGCGGCCGGCACGGCGTAGACGCAGAGCAGCACGAGCCCGGTCGCGGCGGGCGCCGCGGCGGACACCGTCAGCGTGTCGACCAGGACGGCGACCAGGCCGACGAGGATCGTCACCAGGCACAGGATCGGCTGGCTGCCCTCGACCGGCGGCAGCCCCACCCTGATCTGCTCGGCGGCGGCCGAAAGCGTGGTCCCGATCTCTCCGAACGCCTCCGGGCCGGGGATGACCTGCAGGAACCCGTGCGTGGTGAAGGCCCCGGTGATCAGGAAGAGCAGCACGATCAGCTGGCCAAGCCCGACCAGGACGGTCGGCACCTGCAGCGAGCGCAGCGCCAGCCCGGTCGCGGCGATCAGCAGGACCGCGACGAACAGGTAGCCGAACCAGGCCAGCCCGGACACGACGCTCGTCACCGACGTCGCCGCGCAGAGCGTCGCGATCCCGGCGGCGACCGGGGCGAGGACGCTGCTGCGCCAGGCCGAAAGCGGGCGCCCGGACCGGGGCGCGGGCCGGTCGAACTTGCGCGGCGGGGCGGCGGTGTTGTTCGGGGCGGCGGGGTTCATCGCAGCCCCCCGATCAGCGTGCCGCGGCCGGCGCCGCTGCGGCACAGCTCGGCCCAGACCTGCGGCATCGGCGAGCCGGGGCCGGCGACGACCACGCCCCAGCCCGCCGCGCGCAGCAGCGCGGCGGAGTCCTCGGTGGCGGCGGCCCGCTGCTGCGGCGCGGTCACCCCGGCCGACCACGTGGGCGTGTCGAGCAGGACGGCGAGGCTGCGGATGCCGCGCGGGCGGAACTGGGTCAGCTCGTGGACGGCTTCGGTGCTGACCGTGCCGAGCACGGCGATCAGCTCCTGGCCGTCGGCCGGGTCGCTCGCCAGCGTGATGTCGCGCTGGTGCGCGGGCTGCAGCGCGGCCAGCGCGTCGAGCACGACGTGGTCGTAGTGGTCGCCGCCGTCGCCGGGGGTGTCGGCGAGCGTGGCGCCGTGCTCGCTGACCAGCCGGACGCGGTGCCCGGACCGGCGCAGGTGCAGCGCGGCCGACCCGGCGAACGACACCGCCCACTCCAGGCTGGCGGCCGGGCCGGAGCCGTGGTGCGCGGCGGCGCGGTGGTCGAGCAGCACCGTGGTGCCGCCGCGCCACGGCCGTTCCTCGACGCGCACCATGATCTCGTCGCGGCGGGCGGTCGAGCGCCAGTGCACCTTCCGCAGGTCGTCGCCCTGGCGGTACTGGCGGACGATCACGTCGGCCTCGCCCTGCCCGGCGTGCAGCCGGACCGTGCCGTCGTCGCCGACGCCGATGCCGGCCCCGCTCGGCAGGCCCCACAGCGAGACCACGCGCGGCACCACGACGAGCCGGGAGTGCCCGATCAGCTCGCGCTCGAACTCGCACAGCCCGAACGGGTCGGTGATGGTCGCCCGCAGCGGCCCGACCTGCTGGATCCCGCGCAGCACGGGCTGCAGGGGATAGCGCAGCGCGACGCGGCGGTCGTGCGGGAGCCGTTCGACGACGAACCGCGGCCGCGATCCCAGCGCGTACGGCACGCCGTCTTCGAGGAGGATCTCGCCGGCCGGGAGCCGGCCGCTGCGCCACAGTTCCAGCTGCACCTCGCCGTTGCCGCCGACGGCGACTCGCTGGGGGTGCAGTGCGCGGGTGGCGCCGATGCGCAGCCGGGTCGCCGAGATGAACGCGGCGACCAGCAGCGGCAGGGCCACCACGAACACCGCGACCCGCAGCAGGTCGCGTTCGTTGAGCACCAGCGAGCACACCGCGGCGGCGATCCCCGCGGCCAGGAGGCAGCGGCCGCGGGTGGTCAGGCCGGACAGGGCACGCAGCATGCCGTTCTCTTCCCTTTCGGCGGGACTACGGCCGGGAGCCCTGCGGCACCGGCACCCGGTGCAGCACGGCGCGCACGACGTCGGTCGCCGAGCGGCGCGCGGCGTGGGCTTCGGTGGTCAGCACCAGGCGGTGCGCCAGGACGGGGACCGCGACCGTGTGCAGGTCGTCGGGCACGACGTAGTCGCGGCCCGACAGCGCGGCCTGCGCCCGGGCCGCGCGGACGAGGTGCAGCGTGGCCCGCGGGGACGCGCCGAGCCGGATCTCCGGGACCTGCCGGGTGGCCGCGACGACGTCGACGGCGTACCGGCGGACCTCCGGCGCCATGTGCACGCTGCGGACCGTCTCGATCAGCCGGTGCACGGTTTCGCCGTCGGAAACCGGCTGCAGATCGTCCATCGGGTTGTGGCCGGCGTGCTCGTCGACCATGGCCAGCTCGGCCTGCTGGTCGGGGTAGCCGATGGAGACGCGCGCGGTGAACCGGTCCCGCTGGGCTTCGGGCAGCGCGTAGGTGCCTTCCATCTCGATCGGGTTCTGGGTGGCGATCACCATGAACGGCTCGTCGAGGTGGTAGGTCGAGGTGTCGACGGTGACCTGGTGCTCTTCCATGCACTCGAGCAGCGCCGACTGCGTCTTCGGCGAGGCGCGGTTGATCTCGTCGCCGACCACGATGTTCGCGAACACCGGGCCGGGCCGGAACTCGAACTCGCCGCTCTGCCGGTTGTAGATCGAGACGCCGGTGACGTCGCTCGGCAGCAGGTCGGGGGTGAACTGGATACGGCTGACCGTGCAGTCGATCGACCGGGCCAGCGCCTTGGCCAGCGACGTCTTGCCGACGCCGGGCACGTCCTCGACCAGGAGGTGGCCTTCGGCGAGCAGGGTGACCAGCGCGATCCGGATGACGTCGGGTTTGCCGACGAGCACCCGCTCCACGTTGGCGGCGATCCGCCGGGCGGTCTCGTGCAGTTCGTCCAGCGGCACTCTGCCGGGACGGCCGGGGGACCGGCCGTTGACCGAGGACTCCGCCGGGTAGGGCGGTCGCTCGGATGCCTGCTCGCCCGATCCGGGCGCCGCAGACTGGATTCTCGACGTCACTCGACCTCCTGGTGGCGCATGGCCGCGCGCGTTGTGCGCACTGCCGGGCCGAACGGCCCCCTCGCTGCTGTCCGCGCGCAGCGACCAGCCTTCCACCCAGTGTGTCAAACCCGGGCTAACCGGGGGGCGGAACCCCGCGATGGCCGGGGACGTTCCTCCGGCACTGCGGTCGATGACCCTGCGCAAGCAGCGACGATACCCCGATCGGGTGTCTTTCACCCGATTCTGGGTGCTCCCGCTGGCCCTCTGCTCTGTCGTAGGCTTTGTTCGAGGTTGCCCGACTGTGTCCGCTTTCGGAGAGGCGTAACCGGTTATGAGCGAGGTGCGAACGCAGCCGCCGTTCGACTTGCGCGGCTTCGCGGTCGCGCCCGAGCTCGCGACGGACGCTTACGCGAAGCTCGGCGAACTGCAGGACGTCGTCGGCGAGATGGTCCGCGAGGCCAAGGTCCTCGGCCGGACCGTGCCGCTCGGCGGTGGGTACGCCGGCGAGATCGGTGAGTTCATGGCCGAGTACGGCATCGGCGGGCAGGGCTCGGCCGTCCAGCAGCTGACCGCGTTCGGCAAGGAGCTCGAGACGCTCAAGCACCGGATCGGCGACGCGCTGGCGAAGTACCAGCACGCCGACGAGCAGGCCGCGGACGGCGTGGACTGCTCGGGGGGCTGAGCGCGTGCGGAAGAAGTACCTGTGGGCGCCGGCGGTCCTGTTCGTGCTCGCGGGCTGCGGGCACCAGCCGGGGGCAGGGGCCGTCAGCCACGCCTCGACGCACGCTTCGGCTTCGCCGGTTCCCCCGCCCGTCGTCGCTTGGACGGGCCTCGCCGCGATCGACCCCTGTGCGCTGCTCACCCCGCAGGACCGGTCGACCGCCGGGGTGAGCGTGCCCGGCAAACCCAAGGACATCGCGGGCGCCCGGGCCTGCGACTGGACCGTGCCCGGCGCCTTCGGCGTCACCGTGACCCTCAGCGAGACCGACGGCCTGGCCGACCTCGAGGTCGCGAAGAAGACGGCCACGAAGACGAAGGTCGGTGGCCACCCGGCGTTGCAGGTGGCGGACAAGAAGGCCGCCGACGGCACCTGCGCCCTTCTGCTCGGCGTGGGTGAGGCGGCCAGCGTCCAGATCGACGTCAGCAACACCGGCTTTTCGGACACCCCGCTCGCGTGCCGCCGCGCGGGCACGGTGGCCGGGCTGGTCGAACCGAAACTGCCCTGAGGGAGGTGCGCTGTGCCCGAACCCCCGGTTCCCGCCGCGCGGTACGAGTCCTACAGCCACGAAGCGATGGCCGCCGAGGTCGAGCGGGGCAACGACCCGGCCGCCGCGGGCGAGGCGGGCGCGCGCTGGGAGGGGCTGGCGAAACGGCTGCAGGAGTCGACGGCCGGCGTCGCCGCGCTCGTCGCTTCCTCGGAGGAGAGCTGGCGAGGTGACGCGGGGGACGCGGCGCGGGCGGCACTGGACCGGGCCGCGCGGTGGCTCGGGCACTCCGCCGCCGTCTCGGCGTCGGTGGGCCGGGCGGTCGGCGCGCAGGCGGAGGCGGCCGCACGGGCCCGGGCCGACATGCCGCCGCCGGTGGCGTACGACCCGGCGGCGATGATCCGCGACGCCGCTTCGTCCGGGAACTTGCTCGTCCTGGCCGGGCTGGCCGACGAGATGGCGGCCCGCCGCGCCGAAGCGGAAGCCGCGCGGCAGAAGGCGATCGACGTGATGCGCACCCGGGACGCGGCGTTGCGCGGCCACGTGCCCGCCGAGGCGTTCCCGGCCCCACCGGCGCTGGGGCGGGCTTGATCCGCGTCTCCGCGTCGGCGTTCGACGTCCTCTGGACCGACCTCGGCCACGACCGCCCGCCGGAGCCGCTGAGCGTCCGCAGCGTCGGCGGGACCGACGAGGAACGCGCCGAAGTGCGGAAAGCGGTGTACGCGAACCTCGCCGAACGCGGTCTCTACGACGGTTCTTTGGAACCTGCGTTGGCTTCGCGCTTGGAGCTCCTCGCCTCGGGCGAGGTCTTCGTCGCGTGCGAGGCATTGGCGGACATGACCGCTCCGGCGCCGTTCCGCGCGGTGACGGCCGCGCGTGGCCGCCGCGGTGTCCTGGCGACCCAGCCGGAGCAGACGATCGCCCTGGACACCATCGGCGACGGCGAGCTGTGCACGGCGCTGGTGGACGTCCTGCCGGAGCTGACGGCAGGCCCCGGCTACGGCGTCAGCCTGCCGGCGACGGCGCTGTCTTCCGACGTGGGTTCCCGTTCGGCTGCCGCCCAGCGGCAGGAGGCGCTGGCGATCCAGGCCCGGCCGGTGTACGCGGCGGGACAGTTCAGCGTGAGCCGCCGGTCCGGCCCGGGCCGCGTCGAGCGGCTCGGCGGCTTGACGTGGTTCGACACCGACGTCGGCGCGTACTGCGCGACGAAAACCGCGGGCCGGGGTGGGGACTGGGTCACGGTGAGCCCGGTGGACAGCACCCGCCTGGCGGCCCGCGTCGCGGCCCTCCTCGCCCCGGAAGCCTGACCCCCCGGCCTGCTCCGGAGGTCTTGAATGACTCATACAGGACCTCCGAGGTCCTGAATGAGTCATTCAAGACGCCAGCCGGACCGGCGGACGTGGACGGGCGGCCGCGGCGCGGTAGGCGGACACGAGGTGCGCGACGACTGCGCGCGGTTCTGTGCGCAGCTGGCTGGGGACTGTCTGCACCACGGAGACTCCGGCCGCGGCGTACCGGTTGTTGCGGGCGAGGGTTGCGGCATAGCCGGGTTGCCCGAAATGGAACTCGAAGGAGTCGATCTCCCAGGCCAGTGCCACCTCGTCCCACCACGCGTCCGGGGTGGCGACGTAGCGGCCCTGCTCGTCGTGGAGGACGAAGTTCCAGAGAGGATCCGGCAGGCCGGTGCGGCGGACCAACGCCATGGCCTCGGCCTCGGCGGCGGACCGGGCGCCGTGCGCGATCTCCTGCAGCGCTGCGCGTGGCAGGGCGCTGCCCCGGGTGCTCCCGTTTTCCAGCTCGGTCGACAGGTCCGCCGGGGCGACCTCCAGTTGCTGCACTGCTTCGGCCAGCAGCGCCCGGACCGGGGCACGCTCGGTCAACCGGCGGCATTCGTCCAGCACCGACCGGACCGCAGGGGCAAGGGGCAGTCCGTCGATCCGGACCGGGGCGGGCATTCGCGTCGTCCGTTCGACGAGCACGTAGCCGCTGCTCGTGGTCTTCAGGTGGGCAGGCAGAAGGAGGTGGAGGGGTTCCCCCGGCACAGCCGGGCGCCGCAGCCCTTGGCGCCGGCAGGACTCCAGCCCGGTGATGACCGCCTGGTCACCGCAGTAGAGGAGGGCGCCCTCGATCAACTGCCGACGCGTCGGCTCGCCCGTACGCAACAGGATGACGCCGGGCAGGAGCCGTTGCCACGGCCGGCCCGGGTGGCACCGCCGGTAGCTCGTCCGCTGCGGCACGCCCAGGGACTCCAGGTGTGCCACGGTGATCACCCCACGTCTGCTGGCCGCGAAGAGCGCTTCCGCATCGCGTGCCCATGTGTGTCTGCCCACCCCTCCATGGTCGCCGTCGAAACCGCCGGGCGGCAGCCCTCTCCGCAATCTGTGGACTACTCACTGTCATCGCGGAGGCCCTGTGGACAACTCGGCGGCCGCCAGCGTCTTGAATGACTCATTCAGGACCTGGGAGGTCCTGAATGAGTCATTCAAGACCTCCCCACCGGGCCCCACTGGCGGGCCCCACCGGGCCCCACTTGGGGGGTGGAGGGTTCTTTCGCGGCCGTTATGCGGACGCTTGGGGGACAGCTGAGGTTGCTCCGGGACCCGGGGTGGGGGATCTTGGCCACCGTCCCCCACCGGGGCCCCCACCTGGCCCCACCCTGCTGACCTGCGTAAACAGAACACCCGACGGAGTGGTCCGCGCGTTTGTCGCGTTGACTGTGGTGAAAAGTGGGGTACGGTGGTGGCCAGTGGGGCGGAAGGGAAGCCCCGGGGCCGTCCGAGGTGGTTCGCCACCGAAGGCGGTAGGGAGGTGGAGGCCGTGTTCCTCGGCACCCACACCCCGAAGCTGGACGACAAGGGGCGGCTCGCGCTGCCCGCGAAGTTCCGTGACGCCTTGGCGGGTGGGCTGATGCTTACCAAGGGGCAGGACCACTGCCTCTTCGTCTTCCCCCGCGCCGAGTTCGAGCAGATGGCGCGCAAGGTCGCCGAGGCCCCGTTCACCAACGAGGCGGTTCGGGCCTACCAGCGCTACCTGTTCGCCGGCACGGACGAGCAACGCCCTGACGGGCAGGGGCGCATCACCATCGCGCCCGAGCTCCGCCGCTACGCGGGGCTCAGCAAGGAGTGCGTGGTGATCGGGGCGATCACCAGGCTGGAGATCTGGGACGCCCAAGCGTGGCAGGGCTACCTGGAGGAACACGAAGACAGCTACGCGAAGGCTCGAGAGGAAGTACTGCCGGGCGTCTTCTAGACGTGCGGTCGCGGTGCACCTGCGTCGTCGGGGGACGAGAGGTTCGCCGCCCGCATGACGAGGGGAAGCCCACCCGGATGCCGTGAGGCCTCTGTCCGCTCAACAGCCCTGGTGCACCTTCCCCGGTACCAGGTCGGCAGCGGGCGGACAGGGACCTGACGGCATCCGCCATATTTCCCCCGGGCCGTCCAGGCGAGAAAGGGGGAGGGGAACATGACAGCACCCGAACACGTCCCGGTGCTGCTCGACCGGATCGTCGAGCTGTTCACTCCCGTGTTCGCCGACCGTGACGGCGTCCTCGTGGACGCCACCGTCGGCCTCGGCGGGCATTCCGACGCCCTCCTCGAAGCCTTTCCGCGGCTGCGCCTCGTCGCGCTCGACCGCGACCCCGCGGCGCTGGAGAAGTCGGCGGAACGCCTCGCCCGGCACGGCGACCGCGTCGACCTCGTGCACACCGTCTACGACGGACTTCCGGAGGCCCTCGAAAGCGTGGGCCTCCGAAAGGCCGACGGCATCCTGTTCGACCTCGGCGTCTCGTCGATGCAGCTGGACCGGGCCGAGCGCGGGTTCGCCTATTCCAAGGACTCGCCGCTGGACATGCGGATGGACCCGACCACCGGGTTCACCGCCGCCGACGTGCTCAACACCTACACCCCCGGCGAGCTGATCCGGATCCTGCGGGACTACGGCGAGGAACGCTTCGCCCAGCGGATCGTCAAAGCGGTCGTCGCCGCGCGGGCGAAGGAGCCGTTCACGAACAGCGGGCGCCTGGTCGAGCTGCTCTACGACGCCGTCCCGGCCGCCACCCGGCGGACCGGCGGGCACCCGGCCAAGCGCACGTTCCAGGCGCTGCGGATCGAGGTCAACGGCGAACTCGAAGTGCTCCGCCGCGCCATGCCCGCCGCACTGGGCGCGCTGAAGACGGGTGCACGCATCGTCGTCGAGTCGTACCAGTCCCTGGAGGACCGCCTGGTCAAGCAGGCGCTGGCCGAGCTCGCGAAGTCCCGCACCCCGGAAGGGCTTCCGGTGGAGCTGCCCGGCCACGGGCCGGAGTTCAAGCTCCTGACGCGGGGCGCCGAGAAGGCCGGCGAAGAGGAGATCGAACGTAACCCGCGCGCCGCTTCGGTGCGGCTGCGGGCCGCAGAGAGGATCGGAGAGCCGCGATGACCGCTCCCGCGAAGTCCCGCCGCCGGGCCGCGCCGGCGCGGGCCCGCAGCGAGGCCGCCCGCACGCCGGCCACCACCGAGCCGGACGTGCAGCCGCTCGAGCCGGGCAAGGCCGCGCCCCGGCGTGCGTCCCGTGGCCGTACTTCCGCGGCCGAGCGCGCCTACGCGCGCCGCGCCCAGCGCGCCGACCTGCTCAAGGACCGCGAGCCGCGGCCCGAGCCGAAGCCCGCCGAGCCGGGCGGGTCCAAGGTCAAGCTCAAGCTGATGCTGCCGAAGTCGCGGGCGTCGTTCGTGCTGATGATGATGGCGCTGCTGGCCGTCGGCGTGGCCACCACGCTGTGGCTGACCACGCAGGCGATTGCCGACTCCTACCGGCTCGAGCAGCTGCGCACCACCAACGGGCGCCTGGCCGAGACCAAGGAACAGCTGCAGCGCGACGTCGCGAAGGCCGAGTCGCCCGCTTCGCTGGCCCCCGCGGCCCAGCAGCTGGGCATGGTGCCCGGTGGCGACCCGGCGCGGGTCGTCGTCGGTCCCGACGGCAAGACCACCCTCGTCGGCGAGCCCAAGAAGGCCAAGGCCGACACACCCGCCGTGGTGGTCGCGCCGCCGGTCGCGGCCGCCGCCGGCACCCAGTCGCAGCAGGGCGCGCCGGTGGAGGGTGACCAGCCCGCCGTGCCCGCCGAGGAGCAGCCCGCGCCGGCGGGAGGCGGCCAGTGATGGCTTCGACGCGGGCGCAGACCCGCCCGCGCGCCGGAAGTGCGCGGCGGACCTATGCCGCGGGGACGCGGAGCGCCGCCGCGCGGCGGGGCAACGGCGGGCACCGCAGCCGGTTCTCCGCCGTGCGCCTGCTGCTGGTCGCCTTGCTGCTCGTCGCGGGCGTGAAACTGGTGCAGGTGCAGTGGTTCGACGCCGCGGCGCTCTCGGCCGCGGCCGAACGGCAGCGCACCCAGACCATCGACATCCCCGCCCAGCGCGGGTCCATTGTGGACCGCAACGGCGCGAAGCTGGCGTTCAGCGTCGAGGTGCGCTCGCTGTCGGTGAACCTCAAGGCGTTGCACAAGAGCATGGACGACTGGGTCGCGAAGAACCCCGGCACCAAGAAGACGTTCGACAGCGAGACCGCGGCGGCCGCGAAGTACATCGCGGCCAAGGTGCCGAACCAGCTGACCGAGCAGCAGCTGCTGGACCAGTTCCACAAGCAGGCGTCCTTCACCTACCTCGAGCACAACGTCGAACCGTCGGTCGCGGCCGACATCTGGAAGCAGTTCTCGTGGATCGAACGCGAGAAGCGGGCGCTGCGCGAGTACCCGGGCGACAACCTGGCGTCGAACATCGTCGGCGTCGCCAACTGGCGCACCGAAGACAAGGACATCTCGAAGCACAACCTGCACGGCCTGGTCGGGCTGGAGCAGTCCCGCGACAACGACCTCGCGGGCACGCCCGGCCGGATGCTGGTCAACACCAAGAACGGCAGCGACAACGTCGTCATCCCGGGCACCGAGCGCGACCTCCAGGCCGCCGTCCCGGGTTCCGACCTCGAGCTGACCATCGACTCGGACCTGCAGTACGAGCTGCAGCGCCAGCTGACCGACTACGTGCAGCAGTCACACGCCAAGGGCGGCCAGGCCGTCGTCATGGACGCGAAGACCGGCGAGGTCTACGCGCTGGCCAACGACAAGACGTTCGACCCGAACGACCCCTCGACGTTCAACGACCCCGAGGCGATGAACGACCGCGCGGTGACCACGCCGTTCGAACCCGGGTCGGTGAACAAGATCGTCACCGCCACGGGCGCGATCGCGTACGGCGTCGCGACGCCCGAGTCGACGCTCGAGGTGCCGGGCTCGATGCCGGTGGCCGACAAGGTCGTGCACGACGCCTGGACCCACGGCACGCAGACGTTCACCACGACCGGCGTCTTCGCCAAGTCGTCCAACATCGGCACCCTGCTGCTGGCGCAGAAGGTCGGCGCGGAGCACTACGCCGACCTGCTGAAGAAGTTCGGCCTCGGCCAGCGCACCGGCGTCGGCCTGCCCGGCGAAAGCGCAGGTTCCGTGCCCGCGCGCAGCCAGTGGTCGGCCACCACCTTCGGCAACCTGCCCATCGGGCAGGGCCTGTCGATGACCATCCTGCAGATGACCGGGATGTACCAGGCGATCGCGAACGACGGCCTGCGCGTCGAACCGCGGATCGTCAAGGCGAAGATCAACCCCGACGGCACCGCCGTGCCCGAGCCGGCGCCGAAGACGGTGCAGGTGGTCAGCCCGGAGGCGGCCAAGACGGTGCGCGACATGATGCGCGCGGTCGCCCAGAACGGCAAGGGCCTGCAGAAGGGCACCGCGACGACGGCCGCGGTCGAGGGGTACCAGATCTCCGGGAAGACGGGCACCGGCCAGCAGGTCGACCCGCGGACGAAGGCCTACAGCGACCACCTCTACAACATCACCTTCGCCGGCATCCTGCCCGCCGACCACCCCCGGTTCGTGGTGGGGATCCGGCTGGACGCGCCCGACACGACGCTGCCGGGGGGGCATTCCGCCGCGCCGTTGTTCCACACCATCGCTTCGTACCTGACGCAGCGGTACCAGATTCCGTTGTCCGACGGCTCGTCGCCGGTGGTTCCGCTCGTCATCACGCCGTAGGCACTGTCCGTTAAAGCCCCCTCACGCGGGTTCTCGGATGTCATGAACGACTCTTTCCTGTCATCGGACGAGGTGAACGAGTCGTTCATGACATCGCAGGGGGCTTTGACACGCCGAACGTCCACATCGGCCTGCCGCGACGGCGGAACCCTTGCGGCGCAATGGGGTCGGGATCGCCGTTTAGCACATGTGCCGGGCGCGCACGCAATCGCCGTACCGCGTGCGGGGGCCCGAACCGGCCGCCGGTAGCCTCTTGGCCGTGTCCGTGTCCTCGTCCAGTTCCCAGGTGCCGGAAAGCCCGGTGAAAGCGGTCCCCGCGCCGCCCCGCCCGGCGCGCATCGTCCCGGTCCCGCTGGCGACCCTCCTCGCCCGGGCGGACGCCCGCCTGATCGCCGGCTCGCCCGACGCGGCCGAGCTCACCGTCACCGGCACCACGCTGCGCGCACAGCACGTGCTCCCCGGTGACCTCTTCGCCGCCCTCCCGGGCGCCCGCGCCCACGGCGCCGACTTCAGCGACCAGGCTGTCGCCGCCGGGGCCGTCGCGGTGCTCACCGACGCCGAAGGCGCCGAGCGGCCCGCGCTGCGCGACGCCGGCGTCCCGATCCTCGTCCACGCCGACCCGCGCGCCGCCCTCGGCGAGATCGCCGCCTGGATCTACGGCGAGCCCTCCCTGCGGCTGGCCGTCCTCGGCGTCACCGGCACCTCCGGCAAGACCACGACGTCCTACCTGGTCGACGCCGGGCTCCAGGCCGCCGGCCTGACCACCGGCCTGATCGGCACCGTCGAGACCCGCATCGCGGGCGAGCGCCTGGTCAGCGGCTTCACCACGCCCGAGGCGCCCGACCTGCAGGCCTTGCTCGCGGTGATGCTCGAACGCGGCGTCACGCACGTGCCGATGGAGGTCTCCAGCCACGCGCTCGCGCTGGGCCGCGTCAACGGCACCCGGTTCGCCGTCGGCGCGTTCACCAACCTCTCCCAGGACCACCTGGACTTCCACAAGGACATGCAGGAGTACTTCGCCGCGAAGTCCCTGCTGTTCGACGGCCGCTCGACCACCGAGGTCGTCGTGGTCGACAGCGCGTGGGGGCAGGCCCTGCTCACCCCGCAGACGATCACCGTGACCACGGATCCCGGCACCGACGCGGCGTGGAAGGCCACCGACCTCGAGGCGACGCCGCAGGGTGAGCAGACGTTCACCCTGCACGGCCCCGGCGGCGTCAGCGCCCGCGCCCGGATCCCGCTGCCCGGCGAGTTCAACGTCGCCAACGCCGTGCTCGCCGCCGCGATCCTGAGCACCGCGGGCGTGGGCCTGGAGCACATCGTCACCGGGCTCGCCCAGGTGCAGGTGCCGGGCCGGATGGAGCGCGTCTACGTCGGCCAGGAGTTCACCGCCGTCGTCGACTACGCCCACAAGCCGGCCGCGGTCGCCCAGGGCCTGGACGCGCTGCGGGCCCGCGCGGAGGGCCGGATCATCACCGTGCTCGGCTGCGGCGGCGACCGGGACACCGCCAAGCGCCCGATGATGGGCGAGGCCGCGGCCCGGCGCAGCGAGGTCCTGATCGTCACCGACGACAACCCCCGCTCCGAGGACCCCGCGGCGATCCGTGCCGCCATGCTCGCCGGCGCCCGTGCGGCCGGGCCCGCCGAGATCGTCGAGATCGCCGATCGCCGCGAGGCCATCGCGCACGCCGTCTCACTCGCCGAGCCGGGGGACATCGTCTTCCTCGCCGGCAAGGGGCACGAATCCGGCCAGGAGGCCGGTGGCGTCGTGCACCCGTTCTCCGACCGCGACGAACTGGCCGCGGCCATTCGCAACAAACTCGAGGTGAGTGTGTGATCGTGCTCAGCCTGGCCGAGATCGCCGACGTCGTCGGCGGCCGGCTGCACCGCGCCGACGGGGGCGCGCAAGTGACCGGCAGCGTGGAGTTCGACACCCGGCAGCTCGCCCCCGGCGGCCTGTACGTCGCCCTGCCGGGGGCGAAGGTCGACGGCCACGACTTCGCCGCCCAGGCCGTCGAGGCCGGCGCCGTGGCCGTGCTGGCCGCCCGCGAGGTCGACGCGCCCGCGATCATCGTGCCGCGGCCCGCCGTGGGCGAGACCCACGAGCGGGCGTTCGCGCTGCACGCCGACAAGGACGGCTCCGGCGCCGCGGTGCTCGCCGCGCTCGGGAAGCTCGCCCGGTACGTCGTGCGGCGCCTGGCCGAGGGCGAGCTCACCGTCGTCGGCGTCACCGGCTCCTCCGGCAAGACCTCCACCAAGGACGTCATCGCCCAGCTGATCGAGCCGCTCGGCCCGACGGTCGCGCCGCCCGGGTCGTTCAACAACGAGCTGGGCCACCCGTGGACGGCCCTGCGTGCCGACACCGGCACCCGGCACCTGGTGCTGGAGATGTCCGCGCGCGGGCTCGGGCACATCGCCGAGCTCGCGGCCATCGCGCCGCCGAAGATCGGCGTCGTGCTCAACGTCGGCACCGCGCACGTCGGCGAGTTCGGCTCGCGCGAAGGCATCGCGAAGGCCAAGGGCGAGCTGGTCGAGGCCCTGCCTGCCGACGGCCTCGCGGTGCTCAACCTCGACGACCCGCTGGTCGCGGCCATGGCGAGCCGCACGAAGGCCCGGGTGGTCTACGTCGGCGAGAGCGCGTCCGCGCAGGTCCGCGCGGCCGACATCACCCTCGACGACGAGGCCCGCGCGTCCTTCCGGCTGATCACCCCGGTCGGCGAGGCCTCGGTGAAGCTGCCGCTGCACGGCGAGCACCACGTCGGCAACGCGCTGTCCGCCGCGGCGGTCGCGCTGGAGCTGGGCGCGACGCCGGCGGAGATCGCCGCCCGCCTTTCGCAGCTCGAGCAGCGTTCCGCGCGCCGCATGGAGGTCGTCACCCGGCCCGCCGACGGCGTCACCTTCCTCAACGACTCCTACAACGCCAACCCCGAGTCGGTGCGGGCCGGCCTGAAGGCCCTCGCGGCGATGACGCGGGAGACCGGCCGCCGGTCCTGGGCCGTGCTCGGCGTGATGGCCGAGCTCGGCGCGGACTCGGTCACCGCGCACGACGAGATCGGCAGGCTCGTCGTGCGGCTCAACATCGCCAAGCTCGTCGTGGTCGGCCCCGAGGCGGCGGCGATGCACCAGGGCGCGTGCCACGAGGGCTCCTGGGGCGAGGAAGCCGCCCTGGTCCCCGACGTCGAGGCCGCCGTCGCCCTGCTGCGCGACCAGCTCCGTCCCGAGGACGTGGTGCTGGTCAAGGCGTCCAAGTCCGCCGCTCTCTGGCGCATCGTCGACGCCCTGCTCGACCAGCGCCAGTCCGACAAGTCCGAACGCTCGAACGGTGGTGACGCGTGATCAGCATCCTGATCGCGGCCGCGGCGGGTCTGCTGATCTCCATCCTGCTCACGCCCTACCTGATCCGGGTCTTCTCCCGGCAGGGCTTCGGCCAGGAGATCCGCGAGGAAGGCCCCCAGGGACACAAGTCCAAGCGCGGCACGCCGACCATGGGCGGCGTGGCGATCATCGTCGCGATGGTCGTGGGCTACTTCGCCGCCCACCTGATCAACTGGATGTTCAACTCCCGCAGCGGCGCGCCGACGGCCTCCGGGCTGCTCGTGCTGATGCTCGCGGTGGGCCTCGGGATCGTCGGGTTTCTCGACGACTTCATCAAGATCCGCAAGCAGCGCAACCTGGGGCTGAACAAGACCGCGAAGCTGGTCGGGCAGCTCGTGGTCACCATCGCGTTCGCGGTCCTGGTGCTGAACTTCCCGAACGCGCAGGGGCTCACGCCGGCGTCGGAGAGCCTCTCCTACGTCCGCGATCTCGCGCTGATCACCTTTCCGTCGGTGATCTTCGTGATCTTCTGCTACATCGTGATCTCCGGCTGGTCGAACGCGGTGAACTTCACCGACGGCCTCGACGGCCTGGCCGGCGGCTCCGCGGCGATGGTGCTGGCGACCTACGTCGTCATCTCGTTCTGGCAGGAGCGGCTCAACTGCGCGAACGGCCCGGCGCAGGCCTGCTACGACGTCCGCGACCCGCTGGACCTGGCCGTGGTCGCCGCCGCGGCGACCGGCGCCTGCGTCGGGTTCCTCTGGTGGAACGCGGCCCCGGCGAAGATCTTCATGGGCGACACCGGCTCGCTGGCCCTCGGCGGCCTGGTCGCCGGCCTGTCCATGACCACCCGCACCGAGCTGCTCGCCATCGTCATCGGCGGCCTGTTCATGGTCGAGATGATCTCGGTGGTCGCGCAGATCGCGGTGTTCCGGACGACCCGGCGACGGGTCTTCCGGATGGCGCCGTTCCACCACCACTTCGAGCTCGCCGGGTGGGCCGAAACCACGGTGATCATCCGGTTCTGGCTGCTCTCGGCGATCTGCTGCATGTTCGGGCTCGGCCTGTTCTACAGCGAGCAACTCGGCTTCGGAGGCTGACGTTGGAGATCGCGGGTCGTCACGTTCTCGTCGCCGGGGCCGGGGTCACCGGGAAGTCGATCGTGCCCGTGCTCACCGAGCTGGGCGCGAAGGTCACGGTCACCGACGGCAACGCCGAACGCCTCGCCGAGCTGGACGGCCTGGGCGCCGAGCTGGTGCCGGGCCTGACCGAGCCTCCCGAAGACACGGTCCTCGTCGTCACCAGCCCCGGCTGGCGACCGACGTCGCCGCTGCTCGCGGCCGCGGCCGAGGCGGGTGTCGAGGTCATCGGCGACGTCGAGCTGGCCTGGCGCGTGGGGCAGCTGCGCGAGCACCCGCCGTCGTGGCTGGTCGTGACCGGCACCAACGGCAAGACGACCACCGTGGGCATGCTGGAGTCGATCCTCAAGGCGGCCGGTGCGAACGCCGTGGCCTGCGGGAACATCGGCTACGCGGCGCTCGACGCGGTCCGCGCCGGCTACGACGTGCTGGCCGTCGAGCTGTCCAGCTTCCAGCTGCACTGGTCCTCGACGCTGGCCCCGGACGCCGCCGTGGTGCTCAACCTGGCCGAGGACCACATCGACTGGCACGGCTCGATGGACGAGTACGCGGCCGCCAAGGGCCGCGTGTACACCCGGGCCAAGGTCGCCGTGCACAACGCCGACGACGAGTGGTCCACCCGGATCGCTTCGGAGCACGCGCCCGAGAGCGCCCGCCGCGTCGGCTTCCAGCTCGACACCCCCCGCGCCGGTGAACTGGGGATCGTCGAGGACCTGCTGGTCGACCGCGCTTTCGTCGCCGACCCGGCGAACAGCGCCGAGGAACTCGCCACGCTCTCCGACGTCCGCCCGGCGGGCCCGCACAACGTCGCGAACGCCCTCGCCGCGGCCGCGCTGGCCCGCGCCCACGGCGTCTCGCCGGAGGCCGTGCTGAAGGGCCTGCGCGAGTACCAGCCCGCGCCGCACCGGGCCGTCGAGGTGGCCGAGGTCGCCGGCGTCCGGTACGTCAACGACTCGAAGGCGACCAACCCGCACGCGGCCGCCGGGTCGCTGCGGGCGCACGAATCGATCGTGTGGATCGCCGGCGGCCAGCTCAAGGGCGCCTCCGTCGACGAGCTGGTGAGCAGCATCGCAGGCCGCCTGCGCGCAGTTGTGCTACTCGGCGTCGATTCACCCGTGATCGCCGCCGCGGTCGCGCGACACGCGCCGGATGTCCCGGTGAACAGCCTCCGTCCGGGTGACGATGAACCCATGACTGCGGCGGTGAGTGCGGCCAGCGCGATGGCCCGGCCCGGAGACGTGGTGCTGCTGGCACCCGCCGCGGCGTCGTTGGACATGTTCACGAGCTACGGCGAGCGCGGCGACGCGTTCGCCGCGGCCGTGCGTGTCCTCCGCGACGACGCAGCGGGGGAGCCGAGTGACGACAGCTGAACCCAAGCCCGCACCACCGCCGAAGCGGCCACGCCGCGAGCGCAAGGAAAGCGGGTTCGTCGCCGTCCGGACCGCGCTGACCGCGTGGCTTTCCCGCCCGCTGGCGTCGTTCCACCTCGTGCTCGCCCTCACCGGCGTGCTCACCGTCATCGGCATCGTCATGGTGCTGTCGGCGTCGTCGGTCGCGTCCTACAACCCGAAGACCGGCAGCGGCGTCTACTCGCTGTTCGTCAAGCACCTCGTGTTCGTCGCGATCGGCTCGGTCGTGTTCTGGCTCGGCCTGCGGGTCAAGCTGGAGCGGATCCGGCGGATGTCGGCCACCGCGACGGTGATCTGCCTCGGCCTGCTGGTGCTCGTGCTCACCCCGCTCGGCTCGGAGGTCAACGGCTCGCAGGGCTGGTTCAAGATCGGCGAGTTCACCTTCCAGCCCGTCGAGGCCGCGAAGGTCGCGCTGGCCTTCTGGGGCGCCCACATCCTGGTGATCAAGTACAACGTGATCCACCAGTGGCGGCACCTGCTGGTGCCGGTGGTGCCGATCGCGCTGCTGATGTTCGCCCTGGTCATGCTGCAGCCCGACCTCGGCGGCACGGTCACCCTCGCCGTTGTGCTCCTGGCGCTGCTGTGGTTCGCCGGCGCCCCGAAACGGCTGTTCGGCGTGATCCTCGCCGGCGGCCTGGCCGGCGTGCTCGTGCTGGCGGTCATCGCGCCCTACCGGCTCGCCCGGGTCATGTCGTTCCTCTCGCCGGACGCCGACGTCACCGCCGAGGGCTTCCAGGCCAACCAGGCCAAGCTGGCACTGGCCGACGGCGGGTTCCTCGGCAAGGGCCTCGGCCAGGGCACCTCCAACTGGGGCTACCTGCCGAACGTGCAGAACGACTTCATCTTCGCCCTGATCGGCGAGGAGCTCGGGCTGATCGGCTGCGTCGTGGTGCTGCTGCTCTTCGGCGGGGTCGCCGTCGTCGGCCTGCGGATCGCCACCCGCAACATCGACCCGTGGATCCGGATCGTCTCCGGCACGCTGACCGTGTTCCTGGTCGCGCAGGCCGGCATCAACATCGGGTACGTCGTCGGCCTGCTGCCGGTCACCGGCGTCACCCTGCCGCTGATCTCCTACGGCGGGACGTCGCTGGTGATCACCATGCTCATCATGGGGGTGCTCGCGAACGCCGCCCGGCACGAACCGGAGGCGGTGGCCGCACTGCGCACACAGGGGCCGGGTAAATTCGGGCGACTGCTGCGGCTGCCCGCGCCCGACCCGTACCGCCCGCCCGCCACCCGCAAGGCGGCGGGACGGAGTGGGGCGAAGGCGGCCAGGCCGGCGCCCCGTGCGGCGCGGCCCGCCCCGGCACAGGAACGACGCAGGTCGGTCCGCGAGCCGGTGCGCCGCAGCGCGGCACGGACGAGCACGACCCGCACGAGCACGTCTCGCGGCGGGGCCGCGCGGACAACAGCGAGCCGTGGTACCCGGAGTACCGCGAACCGGAGAGGTCATCGGTGAGTAACCCCGTCAAGGGAGCCGGGCGATCGCCCGCGGGCAAGGCGCCCGTGGTCGTGGTCGCCGGAGGTGGCAGCGCAGGACACATCGAACCCGCCCTCGCGCTGGCCGACGCCGTCATGCGGCTGCGCCCGGACGCGACGGTCGTGGCGCTCGGCACCGAGCGCGGCCTGGAGAACAAGCTGGTCCCGGCGCGTGGTTACCCGCTGGAGCTGATCCCGCCGGTGCCGATGCCGCGCAAGCCGACGCCGGAGCTGCTCCGGCTGCCGCTGAAGGTCCGCGACTCGGTCCGGAAGACCCGTGAGGTGCTGGAGCGGGTCGGCGCGGACGTCGTCGTCGGCTTCGGCGGCTACGTCGCCCTCCCGGCCTACCTGGCCGCGCGCGGGCGCATCCCGATCGTCGTCCACGAGGCCAACCAGTCGCCGGGCCTGGCGAACAAGGTCGGCGCGCGGTTCGCGCACCGGGTCGCGGTCGCCGTCCCCGGCACGCCGCTGCCGAAGGCCGAGGTCGTCGGGATCCCGCTGCGGCCGTCGATCACGACGCTGGACCGCGCCGCGCTGCGGGCCGAGGCCCGGGAGCACTTCGGCTTGGACCCGGACGCGCCGACGCTGCTGGTGTTCGGCGGTTCGCAGGGCGCGGTGTCGATCAACAACGCCCTGTCGGGCGCGGCGAAGGACTTCGCGGACGCCGGGGTCGGCGTGCTGCACGCGCACGGCCCGAAGAACACCCTGGTCGTCCAGGAGTTCCCGGGCCGGCCGGCGTATGTGCCGGTGCCCTACCTGGAGCGGATGGACCTGGCCTACGCGGCGGCCGACGCCACGGTGTGCCGCTCGGGCGCGATGACCGTCGCCGAGGTGACCGCCGTCGGGCTGCCCGCTGTGTTCGTCCCGCTGCCCTACGGCAACGGCGAGCAGGCCACCAACGCCCGGCCCGCCGTCGACGCCGGGGCCGCGCTGATGGTCGAAGACGCCGACCTCACCCCGGCGAAGGTCGCCGAACTGATCGTCCCGCTGGTGACCGACGCCGACCGCGTCGCGAAGATGAGCGCGGCGGCGGTCGGCATGGGGCACCGCCAAGCCGACGAAGTGCTCGCCAAGATCGTCCTGGAGGCCGCCGGTGCTTGACCTGCCTGAAGACCTGCGCCGGGCCCACCTGATCGGGATCGGCGGCGCCGGCATGTCCGGCATCGCGCGGATCCTGCTGGCCCGGGGCGCTTTCGTGTCGGGCTCGGACGCCAAGGAGTCGCGGGCGCTGCTGTCGCTGCGCGCCCAGGGCGCCGAACTGTTCGTCGGCCAGAACGCTGCGAACATCTCGTCGCTCTCCGAGCCGCCGTCCGCGGTGGTCGTCTCGACGGCGATCAAGGAGACCAACCCGGAGCTGGCCGCGGCCCGCGCCGCCGGCATCCCGGTGCTGCACCGGGCGCAGGCCCTGGCCGGGCTGATGGCGGGCCACCGCATCGCCTGCATCGCGGGCACGCACGGCAAGACGTCGACGACGTCGATGCTCACGGTCGCGCTGCAGCACTGCCGGCTCGACCCGTCGTTCGCCATCGGCGGCGACCTCAACGAGTCCGGCGCCAACGCCCACCACGGCGAGGGCGGCGTCTTCGTCGCCGAGGCCGACGAGAGCGACGGCTCGTTCCTGACGTACGTGCCGTCGGTCGCGGTGGTGACGAACGTCGAGCCGGACCACCTGGACCACCACGGCACTGCCGAGGCATACACGAAGGTGTTCCGGGACTTTGCCGACCGGATCGAGCCGGGCGGGCTGCTGATCGTCTGCGCCGACGACGAGGGGGCCGACGCGCTCGGCGACGAAGCCGAGAAGCGCGGCATCCGGGTGCAGCGGTACGGCCGCTCGGTCAGCGGGGCGGACGACGCCGGGATCACGTCCTACGAGCCGCTGCCCGACGGCGGGATCGTGCGGATCTCGCTGCGGGGCGAGCCGATCGACGTCAAGGTCGCGGTCCCCGGCGAGCACATGGCGCTGAACGCGGTCGCGGCCCTGCTGGCCGGGATCGCGCTGGGCGCGCCCGTGTCCGGGCTGGCCGAAGGGCTCGCGGCGTTCGGCGGGGTGCGGCGCCGGTTCGAGTTCAAGGGCCGGGCGGGCGACGTCCGCGTCTACGACGACTACGCGCACCACCCGACCGAGGTGGCCGCGCAGCTGCGCGCGGTGCGGACGGCGGCCGGAGCCGGCCGGGTCCTCGTGGTCTTCCAGCCGCACCTCTACTCGCGGACCAAGACGTTCTCGACGGAGTTCGCCGAGGCGCTGTCCCTGGCCGACGAGGTCGTCGTGCTCGACGTCTACGGCGCGCGCGAGGAACCGGAACCGGGTGTCACCGGCGCGCTGATCGCCGACCGGGTGACCGCGGCGGTGCACTACGAGCCGGCCTTCGACGTCGCCGCGCCGCTGGTGGCCGGGCTGGCGAAGCCGGGCGACCTCGTGGTGACCATGGGGGCCGGGGACGTGACGCAGCTGGGCCCGGAGATCCTCGCCGAGCTGGACAAGCGCTGAGGCCATGAGCTCGACCAGGGAACGCCGCCGTCCGTCCGAAGAGGACGAACGGGATCGTGCCGCCCTGGCGCGGGAACGGCGGGGGCGGCGCTCCGACGAGGAACGCCGCCGCACCCGCGCGTCCCGGCCGAGCCCGCGCAACCGGCCCAACCGCCACGTTGAGATCCGCCGCCGGTGGGTCGCGCTGCTGAGCGTGCTCACTGTGGTGGCGCTGGTCTACCTGCTGTTCTTCAGCTCGATGCTCGGGGCGCAGAACGTCTCGGTCAGCGGCTCGCGCACGGTGTCCGCCGACCAGATCCGCACGGTGGCGGCGGTGCCGTCCGGCAAGCCGATGCTGCGGCTGAGCACCGACGAGATCCGTGACCGGGTGGCGGCGATGCCGGGCATCGCGACGGTCGAGGTGTCGCGCTCGTGGCCGGACACGGTCGAGATCACGGTGACCGAGCGGACGGCGATCGCGTTCTTCGACAGCGGCCCGGGCGGCGACGGCGTCCACCTCGTCGACGGCGGCGGCGTCGTGTTCAAGACGGTCTCCGCCCGCCCGCCGGGCCTGCCGGAGCTGAAGCTGCCGAAGGTGTCGGCGGACGACCCGGTGACCCGAGCGGTCACCGCGGTGCTCGGCGTGATCCCGGAGCAGCTGCTCAAGCAGGTCACGACCGCGACGGCGAAGACGCCGGCGAGCGTGGAGTTCACCCTGGCCAGCGGCAAGATCGTCCGCTGGGGGACGGCGGAGCAGACGGACCGCAAGGCCAAGGTCCTGGCCGCGCTGCTCACCCAGGAGGGCAAGATCTACGACGTCGCGGCGCCGGAACTGCCGACCATCACCTCCTGAAGTCTTTTTCGCGTGCAGTCGAGTTCCCGTATGCCGTACGATCTCGTATGACATACGGGAATGAGGAGGGTGACTCATGACGATCCTGGTGACGGGCGCGACCGGCAGCGTCGGCCGGTTGGTGGTCGACGAGCTGGTCGCGGCGGGGGTGCCGGTGCGGGCGCTGACCGTCGATCCTTCGCGAGCGAGGCTGCCTTCGGAAGCGGAGGTGGTCGTCGGGTCGCTCGCGAAGCCGTCGACGCTGCCGGTGGCGTTGAAGGGCGTCTCGGCGGTGTACCTGGCGCCGATGGCGAAGACCGTGCGGCGGTTCTGCGAACTGGCGTCGGAGGCGGGTGTTTCGCGGGTGGTGGCACTGTCGGGCAGCAGCGTCGGAGACGGCCACGAGGGGTCCAGCGGGAACGAGTATGCCGCCGTCGAGGCCGCGGTCCGCGACGCCGGGTTCGCCTGGACGTTCCTGCGGCCCGGCGCGTTCATGAACAACACGCTCGACTGGGTGGACATGGTCCGCGCGAGGGAGGTCGCGATGGCCTACGGCGACGCGACGCAGACCCCGATCGACCTCGGCGACATCGCGGCCGTCGCCGCCCGGGTGCTGGGCTCGGACGGGCACGTCGGAGCCACGCACGTCCTCAGTGGACCCGAAGCGATCAGCCTGCGCGGGCAGGTGGCGACGCTGGAGTCGGTGCTGGGTAAGGAAATCCGGTTCCGCGAGCTGACCCGCGCCGAGCAGCGCGCGCAGTGGATCGGGTTCGGCGTACCCGAGGCGGCCGTCGACTGGCTGCTCGACGGCTTCGAGGAAACCCTGCGGCACCCCCAGGTGCCGACCGGCGTCGTCGAAGAGCTGCTGGGCCGTCCGGGGACGACGTACGCGCAATGGGTGGCCGCGCGGCGTGAGGTGTTCGCCTAGTTCGGCCGCCTACGGCCGCTGGACGCGCGTCCAAAGGTCTTGAATGACTCATTCAGGACCTCCGAAGACCTGGGCTTGCCCCGTTTGGGCAGACAGGGTCGATGAGTGAGATCAGGCTACCTGAGGTTCGGTAGCCGGGTGAGTGGTTGTTTCGTAGGCGCTGGGGCTGAGGTAGCCGAGGCTGGAGTGCCGGCGGCGGGTGTTGTACCAGCCTTCGATGTAGCTGAAGATCGCCTGGTGAGCGCGGGTTCTGGTCGGCCAAGGTTGCCGGTCGAGCAGTTCGGTTTTGATGGTCGCGAAGAACGACTCGGCCACCGCGTTGTCCCAGCACTGGCCTGTGCGACCGACCGAGAGCCGGACGCCGGCGTCGGTGGCGGTGCGGGCGAACTGGGCGGAGGTGTACTGGCAGCCGCGGTCGGAGTGGAAGATCACCCCGGGAGCGGGGCGGCGCTGGGTGAGCGCATCACGCAGGGCCTGGTCGATGAGGTCGGTGCGCAGGTGGTCGGCGGTGGCCCAGCCGATGACCTTGCGGGAGGCGAGGTCGATCACGGTGGCCAGGTAGAGCCAGCCTTCCCAGGTGGGGATGTAGGTGATGTCGCCGCACCACCGCGTGTTGATGTTCTCGGGGTGGCAGGTGAAGTCGCGGGTGATCAGGTCCGGGCGGGCCGGGGCGGCGGGGTCGGCGATGGTGGTGGTGCGCCATCGTTTCGGTGTCCGTCCGGCCAGGCCTGCTTGGCGCATCAGCCGGGCGACGCGTTTGCGGGCATGGCGGTGGCCTTGGGCCTGCAGTTCGGCGTGCACCCGCGGTGAACCGTAGGTGCCGCGGGACTCCTCGTGCACTTGCGCGATGTGGTCGGTCAGGGCGGTGTCGGTCAGTTCGCGGGCGGACGGGCCTGCGCGGTGGGTGTAGTAGGCGGCACGGGAGACCTTGAGCAGCGCGCAGGCACGCTTGACAGTGCCCTTGCCGCTGGCGTTCTCCGCCTCGATGAACGGGTAAACGTTCACCGGGTCTCCTTCGCGAAGAAAGCTGTCGCTCGTTTGAGGATTTCCACGTCTTCCCGCAGCCGTGTGTTCTCTTTCCGGAGGGCGGCGAGTTCGGTCTTGTCGTCGCTGGTCAGCCCGTCGGTGCGGGTCCCGGCGTCGCGTTCGGCCTGGACGATCCACTTGCGGACCACTGAGTCGGTCAGCTCGAAGTCCCGGACCACCTCCGGGACGGTTCGCTCGCCGCGCTGCACCAGCTCAACGATCTGCGCTTTGAACTCAGGTGTGAACACCCGCCGGGGTCGTTGACGGGCGCGGGGTTTCTTCTTGGCCACGGGTTCCATGATGAGGGACATCCGTTCTCAGGGGCTTGCGTCCCTGATGAGAGGTGTCCGCCAAACCGGGTCAAGCCCAACCTGAATGAGTCATTCAGGACGCTCGCCCTCGCCGCCGCGCCGTCAACGAACCTCGGACGCGCGACGCTAGACGCGCGTCCGGGCCATCCCGGCCAGGCCGATCAGGGGGAGCACGCCGGCGAACACGACGACCGCCGTCCAGCCGCCGAGGTGGTAGGCGATCGAGCCCGCCTGCGAGCCGATCGCGCCCCCGATGAAGAACGTGCCGAGGTAGACGCTGTTGATCCGGGCGCGGGCGGCCGGGTCGAGCTGGTAGATCGTGTGCTGGCCGACCACGAGCGTCGTCTGGACGGCCGTGTCGACGGCGATCGCGGCGATCGCCAGCAGCACGACGCTGTGCGCGCCGAACCCGGCGAGGGCGAAGGCCGCGGCGCAGAGCACGAAGGCGCCCGCGGTGAGCCGCCGGCCGTGGCCGTGGTCCGACCACCGCCCGGCCAGCGGCGCCACCGCGGCGCCGGCGGCACCTGCCAGCGCGAACAGGCCGACGCCGAGCTGGGAGTAGTTGAACGGCGGTGCGGTCAGCACGAAGGCGATGGTCGTCCAGAACGCGCTGAACGCGCCGAACATCGCCGACTGGTACAGGGCGCGGTGCCGCAGCGGCGGGTGCTTCCGGGCCATGGCCAGCGTCGAGCGGATCAGCTGTCCATAGTGGACGTCCGTCTTCGGCGCGCGGCGCGGCAGGATGAAGCGCAGCACGACGGCGAGCGCGGCCATCGCCGCGGCCGAGATCAGGAACACGACGCGCCAGCCGGTCACCTCGGCGAGCAGGCTGGCGACCACGCGCGAAAGCAGGATGCCGAACAGCAGCCCGCTCATGACCCGTCCGACGATCCGGCCGCGGATGTGGTCGGGCGAGATGTCGGCGGCGAACGGGACGAGGATCTGCACGACGACCGACGCGGCCCCGACCAGCAGCGAGGCGATCAGCAGCACGGCGAACCCGGGCGCGACCCCGATGACGACCAGGCCGGCGGAGGCGAGCGCGAGCAGCGTGGCGACGAGCCCGCGGTTCTCGAGCCGGTCGCCGAGCGGAACGAGCAGCAGCATCCCGGCGGCGTACCCGATCTGGGTGGCGGTGACGACCCCACCGGCGGCGGCTTCGCCGACACCGAAGGTCTGCCGCAGCTCCGCCAGCAGCGGCTGGGCGTAGTAGAGGTTGGCGACGGTCAGTCCACAGGAGACGGCCAGGAGCAGGACGAGCCACCCGGGCGGGGCTTTTTGCTCGGTCTCGGTCATGCGTGCGTGCCCCCAGGGAAGGTGGAACCGGTTTGATCGGTTCCCGACGGTACCAGTCAAACCGGTTCCGGCGTACTGTGACCCGTATGACGGACCGATTCCGCTCAGGCGCGGGCAGGCTGTGCCTCGACTTCATCCGGACGCTGCGTTACCGCGGCACGCCATCGGAGTCGGAGGAGCTCCCGGACGCGGCGGCGTGGGGAGCGTGGATCGACCAGCTGGGCCCGTTCCCGGCCCCGGTCCATCCCGCTTCGGCGCAGGAAGCTCGTGCTTTGCGGGAGGCTGTTCACGAGCTGCTCACGGAATCCACGGTGCGTCCCGCCATCCGGCAGCGGTTGAACCGTTTCGCGGCTTTGCCGGTGCCGGCGCCTTCGCTGACGTCGTCGGGCGAGCTGCGTTGGCAGGCTTCGGATCCGGCGTCGGCGATGCTGGCGATGCTGGCCCGTGACGCGTTGGATTTGGTGACATCGCCGGAGTTCGCGCGGGTCCGGCCCTGCGCGGGGGAGACGTGCGGAGCGCTGTTTTTGGACACGTCGCGGCCCGGGACGCGGCGGTGGTGCTCGATGGATGTCTGCGGGAACCAAGCCAAGAAGTCGACTTATCGAGCGAAGGCCACGGCTTCTTGACGCAATTATGCGAGCACGAGACTAAACGCTGCGTGATCTTGCAGGTGCGAAGAGTGCTCGCTACCGTGATGACCATGAAACTCAGGAAGCTTGCCGGGACGTGTGACGATGGGACGTGCCCGACTGTCTACCTGTCGGATCGCAACACCCTCGTGCTGCAGGGTAACGCGGTGCTGAGCGCTGAAGGCCTGGTCTCCGCTCCCCATGAACAGGCTGTCGAGCTGTCGGTGGAACTTGTCGAGGAGGCATTGCGTGCGCTTGGGCGCTGAGTGGATGAGATACTTCGACGCCTTCACGGTCTCGGCGTTCCGTCTCGAGATACAGCAGACCTATACGATCCCGGCCGAGCGGTCCAACGTCGAACTGTTCCTGGCCGGCGGTGAGCGTCCTCTGGGCCACAATGCCGCGTGGCATGGCCGTATCGAGGAGATCGTCTCGTCCGGCCGGACTGTTCAGCGCGCCAAAGCGGTCCGTCGACCGTTGACGGACTATCTTCGCTACCAGCGAGCGTGGAGTATTCCCGGAAATGTCGCTGCCGGCGAGGACTATCGAATGGTCGATATCACGGAGAACGACTGGGACTTGCCGGAACAGGACTTCTGGCTTTTCGACGAGGCTACGGTGGTACATCTCGACTACCATCCCGACGGTGTATTCATCGGTGCCGAGTTGGTGGAGGAGCCTGATCTGACGCAGTACTGTCGTTGGCGAGATGTAGCTCTGAGTCACGGGGTGCCGTTTGACGGATGGGATGCTGGAGCCGGGCCGGCAGGATGAGCAGCGGGCAACCTTGGCGGAGTTGCTTCGCGAGTTGCGGCAAGCTGCTGGTCTTTCGGGCGAAAGGCTGGCGGCTCGATGTGCGATGAGCCAGGCGAAGATCAGCCGCATCGAGACGGGCAAGATTCTCCCGTCGGTGATCGATGTCGAACAGATCGTCGCGGCGCTGGCCGTACCGGGCGATGCCGCCGAAAAGCTCGTCGCGCTGGCTCGGGTCGCGAACGTCGGGTACACATCCTGGCGGTCGTTGGCGCGCACCGGGCTCTGGCGTGGTCAGCTCGAGATCAAGGCGCTGCACGAGTCGTCGCAGGTGGTGCGGCAGTTTCTGCCCGCGATCCCCAGTGGCCTGCTTCAGACGCCGGACTACGCGCGGCAGGTGCTCACTTCGACCGTCAAGGGCCGGCCGGAGCGTGATGTCGACAAGATGGTCGAAGCCCGGTTGTCCTGGCAGCGGGTGCTGGAGGAACCGGGCCGGCGGTTCGAGTTCGTGTTGACCGAGCAAGCGATCCGCTGGCGGCGAGCGCCGCTCGCCGTGATGGCCGGCCAGTCGGCGAACCTCGCTGCACTGAGTGAACGGGAGAACGTCGAGATCTCGGTCGTCCCGCAGTCGAGTGAGATCCGGGCATCGCCCTTGAACCTCTTCGTCATTTACGACGAACGGCTGGTAACGGTCGAGTTGTTCTCCGGTACTGTCGCACTGCGTGACCCGAGAGACATTGGTCATCATTTAGAATTGTTCGGGTTCTTCCGGTCGCATGCCTTGATGGGTGAAGAGTCGACCGGCTTTCTTCGTTCGATCGCCGAGGAATTCAGGCGGGAAAGCGAATAGTCCTCCCTATGTGCGCACAAGAGTAGGTGTGGCGCTCCTCTTCAAAGGGATGTCACACTTCTCGTATGGAGAACATCACCCGCACCTGTGGTGACGGCAAGGGAAAGGGCTGCGGAAGCTGCGATGGCACCGGCACGATCACCATTGTCGAAGACTGACCCGCTCCTCCGCCCGGGCCTCACGCCGGAGGAATTCCGGTTCGGCGCCAGAACGCAGGTTTTCTACCGAGCTCCGTACCCGACTGAAGGACCCATAGAGACAACGGACTCTTCAGGCCGCCGGACGTGGATGTACATGTACGCCCACTTCGTGTTCCGCTGGCCCGAAGGCGCGACGCAGCTGCACGTCAGCCACGGCACCCTGACCGGCCCGAAGATGACGCTCTGGACCGACATCAAGGTCGCCGGACGCTGGTCAGGCGCGGTCCTCGCGGATTTCGCGCGGACCTGGGCGACCGCGCACCTCGCCAAGTTCGCGCGGTAAAGCGAACCTCAGACCAGGGCCGCGTCCATGGTGATCGTCGTGCCCGCCAGGGCCTTCGAGACCGGGCACGTCTTCTCCGCCGTCTCCGCGTACTCCGCGAACTGCTCCGCCGTCACGCCCGGGAGCGAGGCCCGCAGCGTGATCGCGATGCCGCTGATCTCGAAGCCGCCGCCGGCTGCCGGGCCGAGCGTCACCTCCGCGCTCACGTCGATCGAGTCCGCCGTCAGCTTGTGGGACTCCAGCACGCCCGACAGGTTCATCGCCAGGCAGGACGAGTGCGCCGCCGCGATGAGCTCCTCCGGGCTCGTCTGGCCGTCCGGGTTGCCCGCACGGGTCGGGAACGACACGCTGAACGTGCCCGCGTTGGACGAGTCCAAGGTGACCTCGCCCTTTCCGCTGTTCAGTCCGCCGACCCAGTGGGTGGTCGCGTCACGGCTGGGCATGGAACCTCCTCGATCGCGCTCGGAGACGAACCTAGCGCCCGGGTTGCCTCGCGGGCAAGGCAACCGAAACTGTCGGACCCCTCTGGCAGAGTCCCCGGTCATGACCGAACGACCGAAGCGCCCGGAGATTCCGCTCACCGGCGGCGAACGCGACATCCTCTCGAGCCAGCTCGACCGCCTGCGTGCCACCGTCGCGTGGAAGGGCGAAGGCCTGCGCGACGACCAGGCCCGGCTCGCCCACCTGCCCAGCGAGCTGACGACGATCGCCGGGCTGCTCGGCCACCTGACGCTGAACGAGTGGTACTGGTTCGCCGTCGTCGTCGACGGTGAGGCGGACACCTGGGAGGAACGCCTGAAAGAAGACCCGGACGCGGAGTTCCGCACCGAGGCGCCGATGCCCGAGCTGCTGGCCGGCTACGCGAAGCAGTGTGAACGCAGCCGGGAGATCGTCGCGAAACGCGGACTCGACGACCAGGTGACCCACAACGGCGAGACGTTCAACGTCCGCTGGGTCCTCACGCACATGATCGAGGAGACCGCGCGCCACACCGGTCACCTCGATCTGCTGCGCGAGCTGACCGACGGTCTCACCGGGGAGTGACGCGCTTGGGCGGCAACGGAAAGAACCCGCTGGTCCGCTCGACGTAGTGCGCGTACGCCGGGCGGGTGCGCGCCATTCCCTTCTCCAGCATCGGTTTCCCCGTCCCGCGGGCCAGGGTGAAGGTCATCGCCATGGGGGAGAGGATCGTCGCCGCGCCCGGCCACGTCGAACACGCCAGCAGGTAGAGGCCCCACCACACGCACGCGTCGCCGAAGTAGTTCGGGTGCCGCGTGTAGCGCCACAGCCCGGTGTCGAGCACGCGGCCGCGGTTGCCGGGGTCGGCCTTGAACCGGCGCAGCTGCTCGTCGCCGATCGTCTCGAACGCGAACCCGATCAGCCACACCACGACGCCGAGCCAGCCGAGTACGCCGAACCCCGTGCCGTCCATCGCGAACTGCACCGGCAGCGACACGAAGTACAGCACCACACCCTGGAGGAGGTACACACGCACGAACATCTTCAGCGGCCCGTGACCCATCCGCGCGTACCGCGGGTCCTCCGGCAGCTTGTGGTTGCGCAGGTGCAGGTGCACCGACAGCCGCACGCCCCAGACGACGGTCAGGAGCAGCACCACCAGCCGCAGCGAAAGCGGGCCGTCCCCGAACGGGAACGCCACGGCGGCGACCAGCGCGAAGCCGAGCCCCCAGAACGTGTCGACCGTGTCGTACCGCTTGCGCGCCCGCGCGATCCCGAAGGTCACGACCACCGCCACGAGCGTGACGACGGCCGTGACGAGCAACTGCGGCATCAGCACCACTCCCTCGTCGCCGGCATCCCGCTCGTGCCGTCGGCGAGCGGCCGCACGCCCAGGATCTGGTCCACACCCATCCGGTTCTCCTCGAACGCCAGCGCGCCACCCACCAGGTACAGCCGCCAGACCCGCGCGCCCGTCTCGCCGATCAGCGCGACGACGTCGGCCCAGTTCTCCTCCAGGGTGGCGGCCCAGGCCCGGACCGTCCAGACGTAGTGCTCGCGCATCGGGTGGACGTCCCGGATCTCCAGGCCCGCCGCCTCGAGGTGGTCCAGCGTCCGGCCGACCGGGCGCATGGTCATGTCCGGGGCGATGTACCGCTCGATGAACGCGCCGCCGCCGGGCGCGTCGGCCCCGCGCGACATCTGCTGGAGCAGCACGCGCCCGCCCGGCTCGACCATCCGGTGGAGCGTCGCCGCATACGCCGGGTAGTTGACCTCGCCGACGTGCTCGCCCATCTCGATGGACGCGACCGCGTCGAACGGCGCGTCCGCCAGCTCCCGGTAGTCCTGGCGGCGCACCTCGACGCGGCCTTCCAGGTCGTGCTGGGCGAGCCGGGCGCGGACGTGCTGCAGCTGCTCGGCCGACAGCGTGATGCCGACGGCCTCGACGCCGTGGTGCTTGGCCGCGTGCACCAGCAGCGAGCCCCAGCCGCAGCCGATGTCGAGCAGCCGCATCCCGGGCCGGAGCCCGAGCTTGCGGCAGATCATCTCCAGCTTGTCGTGCTGCGCCTGTTCGAGGCTCTGCGAGCCGGAGGTGAAGTACGCGCAGGAGTACGCCATCGACTCGTCCATCAGCAGCTGGTAGAAGGCATTGGACAGGTCGTAGTGGTGGGCGATGGCGGAGCGGTCACGCCGGAGGCTGTGCAGCTTCCCCGACAACCGGGCTTCCTCGGCGGGCGGCTTGGGTGGCAGGCCGAGCACGCCCAGCCGGACGGCGAGCGCGGCCGCCTCCCACCACGAACGCGGCCCGATCTTCACCCGTTCGATCTCCCCCGCGCGGGTGAGGGCCCAGATCCGGCGGAAGCCGTCCGCCAGATCTCCTTCGACGTCCAGGTCACCGGTGACGTACGCACGGGCGAGCCCCAGCTCGCCGGGCGCGTAGAGGAGACGGCGCAGGGCGCGGCGGTTGCGCAGCACCACGGTGGGCGCGTCCGCCGGGCCGGCGCGGGTTCCGTCCCAGGTCCGCAAGGCCACGGGGAGCTGCCCGCCGAGGAGCTTCCCGGCGAACGAAGCGAGGCGGTGCGCGGTGCTGTTCGGCATGTCCGGGATTCGCTCTCCACTTCGGCGTGGATTGGTGCCGGACCCGGCCAATCCAATCGAGTCCCGGCTGCGAAGGACCGCTGTGGAGATCACGGGAGAACGCATCGGCGTCATCGGCAGCGGGGTGGCCGGACTGACCGCCGCCTACCTGCTGCAACGCAAGTACGAGGTCCTGCTGTTCGAGGCCGACGACCGCCTGGGCGGGCACGCGCACACGCACGACGTGCCGAGCGCGCACGGCGGCACCGTCGGCGTGGACTCCGGCTTCATCGTCCACAACGAGCGCACCTACCCGACCCTGCTCAAGCTGTTCGCCGAGCTGGGGGTGGCCACGCGCGACACGGAGATGTCGATGAGCATCCGCTGCGACGGCTGCGGCCTGCAGTACGCCGGCGCCAAGGGGCTGTCCGGGCTGTTCGCCCAGCGCGGCAACCTCGTGCGCGGCCGCTACCTGCGGATGCTGACCGAGGTCAAGCGGTTCCACCGCCACGCGAAGCGGCTCCTGGCCGCGAAGGACGCCGGGGACGTCACGCTCGGCGCGTTCCTCGCCATCGGCGGCTACACCCGCTACTTCGTCGACCACTTCATGCTGCCGCTGGTCTCCACGGTCTGGTCGGCCGACCGCGCCGACACGCTGAAGTACCCGGCGCGGTACCTGTTCGAGTTCCTCCGCAACCACGGCATGCTCTCGGTGCGGAACTCGCCGGCCTGGCGGACCGTCGCCGGCGGCTCTCGCGAGTACGTCGAGCGCGCGGCGAAGCAGCTGACGGCTGTGCACTTGTCGACGCCGGTGCGGTCGGTGCTCCGGACCGGCGGCGGTGCCGAGATCCGCGACGACGCCGACACGCCGCACCGGGTCGACAAGGTCGTCGTCGCCACGCACGCCGACCAGGCACTGGCGCTGCTGGCCGACCCGACCGCCGCCGAACGCGAGGTGCTGGGCGCGTTCCGCTACTCGGCCAACGAAGCCTGGCTGCACACCGACACCAGCGTGCTGCCGTCGCTGGCCGAGGCCAGGGCCGGGTGGAACTACCGCGCCCCGGCCTGCGGCGCGCCGACCGGCGCGGTCCAGGTCAGCTACGACATGAACCGCTTGATGCGCCTGGAAGAGCCGACCGGGTACGTCGTCACGCTCAACCCGGGCCCCGGCCCCGGCCCGGACCGCCTGGTGGCGAAGATGCGGTACGAGCACCCCGTCTACACACCGGAATCCCTTGCGGCGCAACGACGGCTGCCCGAGCTCAACGACGGCGTGCTGGCGTACGCCGGCGCTTACCACGGCTGGGGCTTCCACGAAGACGGCTGTGCTTCGGGCGCCCGCGCCGCCGAAAGCCTGGGGGTGACGTGGTGACGAACGCGCTCTACGACGCCACCGTCGCGCACGTGCGGCGGATCGACCCGCCGCACGCCTTCGCCCATCGCGTCTACCTGTGGCGGGTGGACCTGGACGACCTGCCGCGCCTGCCGTGGTGGCTGCGGCCGTTCGCGGGCTTCGACCGCCGCGACCACTTCACGGCGGGCGACCCGCGCGGCATCCGGGAGAAGCTGGACGCCTGGCTCGCCGAGCGCGGTGTCGACCTGCGCGGCGGCCGGGTCGTCATGCTGGCCGCCGCGCGCGTGCTCGGGTACGTGTTCAACCCGATCAGCGTCTACTGGTGCCACGGCCCGGACGGACGGCTCGAGTGCGTCGTGGCCGAGGTGCACAACACCTACGGCGGCCGGCACGCCTACCTGCTGCGCCCGGACGAAGCCGGCCGCGCCCGCGCGGCCAAGGAGTTCTACGTCTCGCCGTTCCAGCAGATGGACGGCGAATACCGGATGCGCCTGCCGCGCCCGGAAGCGTTGCTGGACCTCACCGTCGCGTTGCGCCGCGGGACGGCCACACCGCTGGTCGCTACGCTGCGGGGAGTTCGCCGCCCGGTGAACCCGCGGTGGCTGGCCCGGCTCGTGCTGGCCCGGCCGCTGCTCCCGCAGCGGGTGTCCGCGCTGATCCGCCGCCACGGCGTCACGTTGTGGCTGCGCAAGGCCGCGGTCGTGCCCCGCACCCCGCAGACCGCCGGAGGACAGCTGCATGGATGAGCCGGCCCGCCCGCGCCATATGGCGCCGGTGCCCTCGGAAACTCCGGCCGGTCCGACGGCCGAGGAGCTCATGGTGCGCGTCGCCAAGGGCGACGAGCGGGCCTTCGAACTGCTCTACGACCAGCTCGCCGGGCCGATCTTCGGGCTCGTCCGGCGGATCGTGCGCGACGCGGCCCAGTCCGAAGAGGTCGCCCAAGAGGTGCTCGTCGAGCTGTGGCGCACCGCGACGCGGTACGCGCCGGACAAGGGCTCGGCGCTGAACTGGGCGATGACGCTGGCGCACCGGCGCGCGGTCGACCGCGTCCGCTCGGCGCGCGCCAGTACCGAGCGCGAGCAGAAGGCGACCTTCGAAGCCGCCCGCGGCCGCCCGTTCGACGAGGTCGCCGAGTCCGTCGCCGCGCGGCTCGAACGCTCGCAGGTCCGCCGGTGCCTGTCCTTCCTGACCGATCTGCAGCGCGAGTCCGTGCTGCTCGCCTACTACCAGGGCTATACGTATCGCGAGGTGGCCGAAGTGCTGTCGACGCCGCAAGGCACCATCAAGACGCGGCTGCGGGACGGGCTGATCCGCCTGCGGGACTGCCTGGGGGTGACCGCTTGAGCACGCCGGAGATGCACACCCTGGCCGGCGCCTTCGCCCTCGACGCGGTCTCCGACGTCGAGCGCGCCGAGTTCGCCCGGCACCTCGAGCAGTGCGAGTCGTGCTCGCAGGAGGTCGCCGAGCTGCGCGCGACCGCGGCACGGCTGGGCGCGGCGATGGCCGAGGAGCCGCCGCCGGGGTTCAAGGACCGCGTCATGACCGCCATGCACGCCACCCGCCAGCTGCCGCCGCGGACCCGGCCCGGCTCGCCCGACCGGCACCGCCGCTCGGCCCGGGCGCCGCGCTGGGCGGTCCTCGTGGCGGCCGCGGCCGCCGTCGTCGGGCTCGCCGCGGGCGGGGTGTTCGGCGGGATCGCGCTGACCCAGCAGCAGGACCTGCAGACCGCGCAGAGCCGGCTGGACCAGGCGAAACAGCAGTACGAGCCGGTCGCGGCGCTGCTCGCGGCCCCGGACGCGAAGACCGCGCACGGCGAGTCGCCCATCGGCGGTGGCGTGACCGTCATCGCGTCGCGGTCGCTGAACCGGGTGATGGTGATGGAGACCGGGCTGCCTTCGCAGCCGGGCGGCAAGGTGTACGAAGCCTGGCTGATCACCGGCTCGGCCGCGCCGCGCTCGGCCGGGGTGATCCCCGGTGCCGCGGACGGTTCGCTGGTCGTGGCGGACGGCGCCGGCGACGCCGACCACGTCGCGCTGAGCGTTGAGCAGGCCGGTGGCTCGCCCACCGGGGCACCTTCCGGCGTCCTGATGAGCATGCCCGTGCCCGCCTGATCACCGCCATAGCAGACCCTCTCGGGGCGGCGCGCCCGGCTCCCCGCTCTTGCGCGCTCGAACGTGTTGTGGCAAAACACCTTTGCGACACACGGCGTGCCTACTGGATTAGAGCGTGCCTGGTGCCTACCGTCCTGCCTAACGTCGGCAGTTGACATAACTCTCAATCTGGGGTTTAGGTTGAGAGTTGATCACCGGTCGGCGGGCTGTACGGGCACAACGATCAGGAAGGCGGACTTCGATGACGCCCCCGCACAACTACCTTGCGGTGATCAAGGTGGTCGGCATCGGCGGTGGCGGCGTGAACGCCGTGAACCGCATGATCGAGGTCGGCCTCAAGGGCGTCGAGTTCATCGCGGTGAACACCGACGCGCAAGCACTGCTCATGTCCGACGCCGACGTCAAGCTGGACATCGGCCGCGAGCTGACCCGCGGCCTCGGCGCGGGCGCCGCCCCCGAGGTCGGCCAGCGGGCCGCCGAAGACCACCGCGAAGAGATCGAAGAGGTCATCAAGGGCGCCGACATGGTGTTCGTGACCGCCGGTGAAGGCGGCGGCACGGGTACCGGCGGCGCGCCGGTCGTGGCGCAGATCGCCCGCAAGCTGGGCGCGCTGACCATCGGCGTCGTGACCCGCCCGTTCACCTTCGAAGGCAAGCGCCGCGGCAAGCAGGCCGAAGACGGCATCCAGGCGCTGCGCAACGAGTGCGACACGCTGATCGTGATCCCGAACGACCGCCTGCTGCAGCTCGGCGACATCGGCGTCTCGCTGATGGACGCGTTCCGCTCCGCGGACGAGGTGCTGCTGTCCGGTGTCCAGGGCATCACCGACCTGATCACCACTCCGGGCCTGATCAACCTCGACTTCGCCGACGTCAAGAGCGTGATGTCCGGCGCGGGCTCGGCGTTGATGGGAATAGGGTCCGCGCGCGGCGAGGGCCGGGCCATCCAGGCCGCGGAGAAGGCGATCAACTCGCCGCTGCTGGAGGCGTCGATGGACGGCGCCCACGGCGCGTTGCTGTCCATCGCGGGCGGCTCCGACCTGGGCCTGTTCGAGATCAACGAGGCCGCGTCGCTGGTCCAGGAGTCCGCGCACCCGGACGCCAACATCATCTTCGGCACGATCATCGACGACTCGCTCGGCGACGAGGTCCGTGTCACGGTGATCGCCGCCGGGTTCGACGCCGGCGCGCCGACGCACAAGAAGCTGGACCCGTCGATGTTCGGCTCCGGCTCGCGCTCGTCGTCCACCACCGCGTCGGCCTCGGCCGGTCAGGTCTCGAACTCGACGTCGCAGCAGCCGGGCGCCACCCCGGTGCCGTCGGCGGGCAGCTCCGGCTACCCGGTGGCGCCGCCGCGGTCGCACTCGCCGATGCCGTCGGCCACCGGCAACCAGCCGCCCGGCGGGCTCCCGCAGCCCGGCGGCAGCTCGCGCGGCTACTCGCCGATCGGCTCCAACGCGACCCAGGGCAGCCTGCCCGGGCGCGCGATGCCGGTGCACGACGACCCGTCGGACGACGAGGTCGACGTCCCGCCGTTCATGCGGCGCTAGTCAGCTGTTGTTCGTGAAGGCCACCTTGAGGAACTCGAAGTTCCTGAAGGTGGCCTTCACGGCGTTTGGGAGGATGGGGACCATGCGGGTTCGGCGAGTGGTCACGACCAGGGCGGGCGGCGCGTCGCGGCCGCCGTACGACACCTTCAACCTGGGCGACCACGTCGGCGACGACGAAGGCAACGTCCACGCCAACCGCAAGCGGCTCGCGTCCGAGCTGGGCCTGGCCGAGGACAAGCTGGCCTGGATGGAACAGGTTCACGGCCGCACGGCGACCATCGTGGACGGTTCGGAAACCGCCGCGGCGGAGGCGACCGATGCCCTGGTGACCGCGACCCCGGGTGTCGCGCTCGTCGTGCTGGTCGCCGACTGCGTGCCGATCCTGCTGGCCGATGCCGAGGCCGGAGTGGTTTCGGCAGTGCACGCGGGGCGGGTGGGCACGCGGGTCGGGGTCGTCCCGGCCGCGGTGAAGGCCATGCGGGAGGTGGGGGCCGAGCCGCACCGGATCGAAGCCCTGCTCGGCCCGGCCATCTGCGGCGACTGCTACGAGGTCCCCGCCGAAATGGCCGCCGACGTCGAGAAACACGTTCCGGGCAGCGCGTGCAAGACCCGCAAGGGAACGCCGGGCCTCGACCTGCGCGCCGGTCTCTGGCGGCAGCTCGCCGACCTGGGCGTCGGCAAGATCGGCGTCGACCCTCGGTGCACGAACGAGGACAAGACGCTCTTCAGCTACCGCCGCGACGGGACGACCGGGCGGATCGCGGGCATCACCTGGATCGAGGCATGACCGCCGACGTACTTTTTCCCGCGGAGGCGGCATGAACACAGTCGACCGGAAGGCCGAACTGGCCGCGAACCTGGCCGAGGTCGAAGAGCGGATCGCCGCCGCGTGCCGGGCTGCCGGGCGGGCACGCGAAGAGGTCCGGCTGATCGCGATCACCAAGACATTCCCCGCCTCGGACGCGGCACTGCTGGCCGACCTCGGCGTCACCGATGTGGGTGAGAACCGCGATCAGGAGGCCGGGCCGAAGGCGGCCGAAGTCGCCGAGCTGCGTCCGGACGGCGTGCTGCGGTGGCACATGGTCGGCCGGCTGCAGCGGAACAAGGCACGTTCCGTGGTCGAGTGGGCGCACGAAGTGCAATCCGTCGATTCCGCGCGGCTCGCCGACGCGCTGGCGAAGGCGGTGCGTGCGGCTCGGGACGCCCAGATACGTGACGAACCCCTCGACGTGCTGATCCAGGCCAGCCTCGACGACGACCCCGAGCGCGGCGGCTGCCCGCTGGCCGAGCTCGACGCGCTCGCCGAGCGGATCGCCCACACGGGCGAGCTGCGGCTTCGCGGCCTGATGGCCGTCGCGCCGCTCGGTGCCGACCCCGCCGCCGCCTTCGAACGGCTAGCCCGAGCGGGGGAAAGACTGCGGAAAGATCACCCGAATGCCGCAGAAGTCTCCGCCGGGATGAGCCATGATCTCGAGCAGGCGATCACGCACGGCTCCACCTGTGTGCGTGTCGGAACCGCGTTGCTCGGTGGACGCGGTTTAGCCTCGCCGTAGGGAGCTCGCGCGGTCGTCACGTTTCGTGGTCGCCCGCGCGGGGCACTGACGGTGTGGATCAGTCAGTGCGGGAGCGGCTAGGGCTAGGGAGAGGCATGAGCGCGCTGCAGAAGCTGAAGGCCTACTTCGGGATGGTGCCCGCTGACGACGACGGCTATGACGTCGAAGACGACTATCGGCGCGGCTACGCGGACGACGACTACGACTCCTACGAGGAGCCGGCACCGCGGCCGTCCCGTTCACGGTACCGCGACGTCGACGACACGTACGACGAGCCCGTCAGCCGCAGCCGGTCACGCTCCGTGCCCAGCTCCGAGCCCGCCGTCCACGGCGCGCTCGCCATGGACCGGCAGCCGGAACCCGTGGCGCGCCTGCGACCGGTCACCGAGCCGGTCGTGCGCCAGCCGGTGCGTGATCCGTTGAGCCGCATCACCACGCTGCACCCGACCAGTTACGCGGAGGCGCGGGCGATCGGGGAGCACTATCGCGAGGGCATCCCGGTGATCATGAACCTCACCGAGATGGAGAACGCCGACGCGAAGCGGCTCGTCGACTTCGCCGCCGGGCTGGCGTTCGCGCTCAGAGGGTCGATGGACAAGGTCACCAACAAGGTGTTCCTTCTCTCACCGCCCGATGTGGACGTCACCGCGGAAGACCGCCGGCGGATTGCCGAGGGCGGATTGTTTTTGCGGGGCTGAAGTCGCTCGGACCGCTGAGCGCAAGCAGACGTGACTTTGCCGACCCGAAGCGGGCTCGGCCCCCTCAACTGCGTCTTCGGAGAGGACGCCCGGTTACAGTAGGTGCGTGGAAGCTGTGTGGCTGGTCGTCTGGTACGTGCTGTTCGCCTTCTGGCTGCTGCTGACGGCGCGGATCGTGGTCGAACTCGTCCGGACCTTCGCGCGTGAGTGGCATCCGGCCGGAGGGGTTGCGGTCACGCTCGAGACCATCTACACAGTGACGGACCCGCCGGTCCGATTGTTCAGACGGATCATTCCGATGGTCCGGATCGGCGGCGTCGGACTGGACTTGTCGATTATGGTGCTGCTGTTGGTTGTGTTCTTCGCGATGCAACTGGCGACTCCAAGTTGATCGGGGAAACTTGGGTGGACCCTGCAGGCCATGGAGTGCGTGAGGTGATCTGATGTCGTTGACCCCCGCTGACGTGCATAACGTCGCGTTCAGCAAGCCGCCCATCGGCAAGAGGGGCTACAACGAGGACGAGGTGGACGCGTTCCTCGACCTGGTGGAGACCGAGCTGGCCCGGTTGATCGAGGACAACAACGAGCTGCGCCAGCAGATGGAACAGCTCGACGCCGAGCTCGAGTCGACTCGTAGCGAGCTGGAGAACGCCAAGGCGAACGTCGGCGCGCCCCCGATGCGTGAAGAGCCATCGCGGCGCCTGGCGCCGGTGCCGCCACCGCAGTCCGCCATGGAGCAGACCCAGGCGCACTCGATGGTCGGTGACAGCACGGAGCCGAACGTGCAGGCCGCCAAGGTCCTGGGCCTGGCCCAGGAGATGGCCGACCGGCTGACCGCCGAGGCCAAGACCGAGTCGGACGGGATGCTGGCCGAGGCCCGCACCAAGTCCGAGCAGCTGCTCTCGGACGCGAGGTCGAAGTCGGACTCGATGGTCAACGAGGCCCGTACCCGCGTCGACACGATGCTGAACGACGCGCGGACCCGGGCGGAGACCCTGGAGCGCCAGGCGCGTGACAAGGCGACGACGCTGGAGCGCGAGTCGCAGCGGAAGTACACCGAGACGATGAACAGCCTCAACTCGGAGAAGAGCGGGCTGGGCAAGAAGATCGAAGAGCTGCGCACGATCGAGCGGGAGTACCGCACGCGACTGCGCGGGTTCCTCGAGTCCCAGCTGCGCGAGCTCGACGACCGCGGTTCCGCGGCCCCCGCGTCCGCGTCGTCGAACTCCGGGCAGTCGTCCGGTTCGTCGAGCGGCGGCCAGGGCTACTCGTTCGGCCCGCGGGCCGAAGCCGGCTAAATTTCTTGAGGGCGGCGGAGTTTCCGCTCCGGGCCCACCTGCCGGTTTTCCCGGCGGGTGGGCCACGGTTCGGAGTCGATCCAGTACCACCCGTGGGCGGGTCGTGGTCCGCTCCCGGGTGGTTCGTGCTGTAATTCAGCGTGCTTTACATCGTGCTGGTCCTGGTACTGGCGGCTCTGGGGTTGCTCGTCACCGCGCTGATCACGGCTTCTTCGCTGTGGGCGTGGGTTTCCATCGGTCTTTCGGTGCTGGCCGGGGTGATCCTGGTCGCCGACTGGCTGCGCCGCCGTCGCCGGTCCGCCGCATCGGCCGCTCCTGTCACTCCTGCCGCTTCGGCCGTTTCCCCGCCGGAGCCGGCGGAACCCGCGGAAGAAGAACAAACGACCCTGATCCCGGCATCCGGTGACCTGGGCGACCCGGCCGACACGCCCGAGCCTCTTCCGGCCGACGAAGCCGACGCTTCACCCGAGGCCGAAACGAACGGCGATTCCGAGCCGGAAGTGGAAGAGACCCCCGAGTCGGACATCGCCGTCCTGGCCGACCTCGAAGACGAGGTCGTAGTGGTCGACGAGCACCCCCGCTACCACCTCCGGACCTGCGTGTGGCTGGGCACCCGCGACACGATCCCCATCGGCGTCGGCGAAGCCCGCCAGCTCGGCTTCACCCCCTGCGCCCGCTGCACCCCGAACGCGACGTTGGCAGCCGCCCACCGCTGACGCCGTGTCGACCCTCCAATCACGCGTGATGCCCGGACGGAACGGACGACACGCGTGTCTGGAGGGACGACACGCGTGATTGAGGGGACGACACGGCGTCAGGCGGCGAGGTCTTCCACGCCGAGGTGGGTTTCCAAGGCTCGCGCGCCGTCCGGTGTCAGGCGCAGGGCGCGGTGGGCCTGGGCCCGCCGCTCGACCCAGCCCGCTTCGGTGAAGCGGGTGGCGACGGCCGCGCCCAGCGCGCCCGCCAGGTGGTGGCGCTGCTCGCTCCAGTCCAGGCAGAACTTCAGCAGCGGACGCCGTTCCGCCGCGACGAGATCGAGGTCCACGCCCAGCGTGCCGAAGACCGGGGCCGCGGTGGGACCCAGCGTGTACGGGTGTTCGCGCAGCGGAGCCGAAATCCGGTCGCCTGGTCGCCGTCGCGTGTCGGACGCCCCGGCCAGCGCGCCCCGGGCCAGCAACGCCGACGTGACCGCCACCCCGAGCCGCCCGGCCAGGTGGTCGTAGCACGTCCGGGCCGTGCGCAGCGCCTCCGCCCGCGTGCCCTCCCGCAACGACGTCACGGGCTGGGACGGCGAGAACCGCGCCAGCGTCTCCAGCAGCTCGGCGGTGCCCGGCCCGGCCAGCCGGTAGAACCGGTGCCGTCCCGACTTCTCGGCGACGACCAGGCCGGCCTCCCGCAGCTTCGCCAGGTGCGCGCTGACGCCCTGGGCGGACAGCCGGGCTTCGCCGGCCAGCACGGACGCGGCCAGCGCCCGGCCGTCGGCGAGCGCGAGCAGCACGCGGACCCGCGCCGGGTCCGCGAACAGCGCGGCCGTGCGGGCGATGTCGGCGTCGCCTTCCATGCCTCCAGGATGCCCCCGGCACAGTTCCACCGCGACGGAAGTGTTCGCGCTGTCCACTGGACGCATGCTCCTGTTCACCATGTGCGCCGGCATGTTCCTGGTGCAGCTGGACGTCACGGTCGTCAACGTCGCCCTGCCCACCATCGGCACCGACCTGCACGCCGGCCTCGCGGCGCAGCAGTGGGTGGTGGACGGCTACTCGGTCGTCCTCGCCGCGCTCCTGCTCACCGGCGGTGCCCTGGGCGACGTCTTCGGCCACCGGCGGGTCGTCCTCGCGGGCTTCGCGCTGTTCGGCGCGGCCTCGGCCGCGTGCGGGCTCGCCGGGACCGCGGCCTGGCTCGTCGCCGCCCGCGCCGGGCAGGGCGTGGGGGCCGCGCTGCTGCTGCCCGGCACGCTCGCCGTGATCACGAACGCCTACCCGGGACACGCCGAGCGCGCGCGGGCGCTGGGCATCTGGGCCGGGGTGTCGGCGCTGGCGTTGTCGGCGGGCCCGGTGCTGGGCGGTGCGGTCGTCTCGGCGGCCGGGTGGCGGCCGGTGTTCTGGCTCAACGTCCCGGTGGTGCTCGCGGCCGCCTTCGCGACCCGGCGGCTCGTGCCGCGCGGCGAGCGCGGGCCCGGGCGGCGGGTCGACGTCGCCGGCGTCGCCACGGCGGTGCCCGCCCTCGCCGCCGGGGTGTACGCGGTCATCGCCGGGAGCGTCGTCGCGGGGGTGGCCGCGGTCGTCGCCTTGACAGCGTTCGTGGCCGTCGAGCGCCGGTCGGCGGACCCCATGCTGCCGCTCGACGTCGCCCGGCGGACGTTGAGCGCGAACTTCGTCGCGGCGGCGATGAACTTCGCCGGGATCGGCTCGATCCTCGTGCTGACGCTGTACCTGCAGGGCGTGCGGCACGCGTCGCCGCTGGCAGCCGGGCTCGAGGTGCTGCCGCTGTTCGCGCCGCTTTCGCTGCTGGCGCCGGTCGCGGGCCGGCTGACCGGCCGGTTCGGGCCACGGCCGCTCATGGTGGCCGGGCTGGCGCTCGGCGCCCTCGGGATGCTGAACCTGGTGCTGCTCACCGAAAACAGCGGCTACGCGGCGCTCCTGCCGACGTTGCTGGGGCTGGGCACCGGGATGGGCCTGCTGACGACGGCGGTGGTGACGGCGGCGGTCAGCGGCATCCCGCCCGCTCGCGCCGGCGTCGCCAGTGGCGTCAACAACACCGCTCGCCAGGCCGGGGGCGCGCTCGGGGTGGCTGTGCTCGGCGCGGTCGTGGGCGCGCCGGGCGACCGGTTCGTCGCGGGCCTGCACGTGGCCGGCCTGATCGCGGGCACCCTGTGGCTGGCCGCGATCGGCGTGACGCTGGCCGGCGTACGTGCCCCTCGTGACAATCGGGTTGCGCGGGCCGGTTAACCTGGTACGCAACACGGCGTCGATCCGGCCATCACCGGGGAGCCTCCGGAAGAACCGAGCGCGAGCTCCCAGTAGAACCGGACGGGTGCGGCCCGTGACAGCCGTCGAATGAGCGGCCCGGGAGCAGTTGCCGGGCAAGCGGGGTGGTACCGCGGAACGCCGAGGCGTCTCGTCCCCGTGTGGGTGACCGGTGCAGAGCCGGTCGTCCGTACGCGAGCGACGAACCGAGGAGCACCCGGATGTACCCCCAAGCCCAGCTCGGCGACGGCACAGGAGTCCCGTCGCAGCCGTCCTTCCCCGCACTGGAGAAGCAGGTCCTCGCCTACTGGGAGACGGACCGGACGTTCCAGGCGACCATCGACGCGCGCCCGGCCGGTGAGCACGGCGACAACGAGTACGTCTTCTACGACGGCCCGCCCTTCGCCAACGGCCTGCCGCACTACGGCCACCTCCTCACCGGGTACGTCAAGGACCTGGTGCCCCGCTACCAGACGATGAAGGGCCACAAGGTCGAGCGCCGGTTCGGCTGGGACACCCACGGCCTGCCCGCCGAGCTCGAAGCCATGCGCCAGCTCGGCATCACCGAGACGTCCGAGATCGAAGAGATGGGCATCGCGAAGTTCAACGCGGCTTCGCAGGAGTCCGTCCTCCGCTACACCGACGAGTGGCGCGAGTACGTCACCCGCCAGGCGCGCTGGGTCGACTTCGACAACGACTACAAGACCCTCGACGTCACCTACATGGAGTCGGTGCTCTGGGCGTTCAAACGCTTGTGGGACAAGGGACTCGTCTACGAGGGCTACCGCGTCCTGCCGTACTGCTGGCGCGACGCGACGCCGCTGTCCAACCACGAGCTGGGCATGGACGCCGACGTCTACCGCAACCGCCAGGACCCGGCCGTCACGGTCGGCTTCCGGTTGCAGGACAACGGGAACGAGCTCGACGGCACCTACCTGCTGATCTGGACGACGACGCCGTGGACGCTGCCGTCGAACCTCGCCACGGCCGTGCATCCCGAGGTGCAGTACGTCGTCGTGGAGAGCGAAGGCAAGCGGTTCCTGCTCGCCGAAGCGCGCGTCGCCGCGTACGCGCGTGAACTCGGCGAAGAGCCGACGGTCGTCGCGCACTACACCGGCGCGCAGCTGCTCGGAACCCGTTACGCGCCACCGTTCCCGTACTTCACCGGCACCGAGAACGCGCACCAGGTCCTCGCCGCCGACTACGTCACCACCGACGACGGCACCGGGATCGTCCACATCGCACCCGCCTACGGTGAAGACGACAAGGCTGTCACCGACGCGGCCGGGATCACGCCGGTCACGCCGGTCGACGCGCACGGCAAGTTCGACGCGACCGTGCCCGACTACGAGGGCCAGCAGGTCTTCGACGCCAACCCGAACATCGTCCGGGATCTCAAGAACGGCACGGGTTCGGCCGCGCGGCAGGGTTCCGTGCTGCTGCGGCACGAGACCTACGACCACTCCTACCCGCACTGCTGGCGCTGCCGGAACCCGCTGATCTACCGCGCGGTCTCGTCGTGGTTCGTCGCGGTGACGCAGTTCAAGGACCGGATGGTCGAGCTGAACCAGCAGATCACCTGGTACCCGGAGAACGTCAAGGACGGCCAGTTCGGGAAGTGGCTGGAGAACGCGCGCGACTGGTCGGTCTCGCGCAACCGCTACTGGGGCACGCCGATCCCGGTGTGGCAGTCCGACGACCCGGCGTACCCGCGCACCGACGTCTACGGCTCGCTCGACGAGCTGGAGGCCGACTTCGGCGTGCGGCTGGACAACCTGCACCGGCCCTACATCGACGAGCTGACCCGGCCGAACCCGGACGACCCGACCGGGCAGTCGACCATGCGCCGCGTCCCGGACGTCCTAGACGTCTGGTTCGACTCGGGTTCGATGCCGTACGCCCAGGTGCACTACCCGTTCGAGAACGCCGACTGGTTCGAGCACCACTACCCGAGCGACTTCATCGTCGAGTACATCGGGCAGACCCGCGGCTGGTTCTACCTGCTGCACGTGCTCGCCACGGCGCTGTTCGACCGGCCGGCGTTCCGCGCCTGCGTCGCGCACGGCATCGTGCTGGGCTCGGACGGCGCGAAGATGTCGAAGTCGCTGCGCAACTACCCGGACGTCAACGAGGTCTTCGAGCGCGACGGCTCCGACGCCATGCGCTGGTACCTGATGGCGAGCCCGATCCTGCGCGGCGGCAACCTCGTCGTCACCGACAAGGGCATCCGCGACGCCGTCCGCCAGGCCGTGCTGCCGCTGTGGAACTCGTACTACTTCCTCGCGCTGTACGCGAACGCGGAAGGCGTCGACGGCAAGTGGCGCACGGACTCGCCGAACGTGCTGGACCGGTACGTCCTGGCGAAGACGCACGAGCTGGTCACCGACGTCGAGTACGCGATGGACAGCTACGACGTCGCGGGCGCGTGCCAGACCGTCCGTGACTTCCTCGAGGTCCTGACGAACTGGTACGTGCGCCGCTCGCGGGACCGCTTCTGGGCCGGCGACCAGGACGCGATCGACACGCTGCACACCGTGCTCGAGGTGACGTCGCGGGTCGCGGCGCCGCTGCTGCCGCTGACCACCGAGGTCGTCTGGCGCGGGCTCACCGGCGGCCGTTCGGTGCACCTGACCGACTGGCCGAACGCGAACGACCTGCCCGCGGACGCGGCGCTGGTCACCGCGATGGACCGGGTGCGGCAGGTCGCGTCGTCGGCGCTGTCGCTGCGGAAGGCGAACAAGCTGCGCGTGCGGCTGCCGCTGTCGTCGCTGGTCGTGGCGGCCGGCGACGCCGAGACGCTGGGCGCCTTCGCCGACATCCTGCGCGACGAGGTGAACGTCAAGGCGGTCGAGCTGACCACCGACGTCGCCGCGCACGGCGGGTTCGAGGTGGCGGTCAACGCCCGTGCCGCCGGTCCGCGCCTGGGCAAGGACGTCCAGACGGTGATCAGGGCCGTCAAGGCCGGGGACTGGTCGCTCCAGGGCGGGGCCGTCGTCGCGGCCGGGATCGCGCTGCGGGAGGGCGAGTTCGAGCGGCGCCTGGTCGCCAAGGGCGGCGGCGCGGCGGCGGAACTGCCCGGCGGGTCCGGGCTGGTCCTGATCGACACCGACGTGACGCCGGAGCTGGCGGCCGAGGGCCTGGTCCGCGACCTGGTCCGGGTCGTGCAGCAGGCTCGCCGTGACGCCGGGCTGGACGTCGCCGACCGCATCGCGCTCACGGTCGACGCGCCTTCCGACGTCGTCGAAGCGGCGAAGCGGCACGAAGAGTTCCTGGCTTCGGAGACGCTGGCGACGTCGGTGACCTACGGCCCGGTCGCCGAGGGCTTCGCCGGCACGGTCGGCGACGGCACGAAGGTGACCATCAGGGTCGCGAAGGCCTGACCGCCGGGGGTGGCCAGTAAGGTGACAACCCGACTGGCCACCCCCGCTCGGGGCGGCACCTTGGGGGAGGGGTTACGCGGAATGAGACCGGCCAAAAGACGGGGCATCCTGATCGGCGGCGCGCTGCTGGTCGTCGTGGTCGTGGCGGCGGCGTTCTTCCTGCTGAACAGCGGGAGTTCGAAGCCCGAAGCGGCCACCGGGGCGACGGCGGTGGAGAGTCCCGGCGCGCTCGACCCGAACTCGGCGATCACCGAGTACCTGCAGGACCTGTCCGAGAACAACCCCGACGCGGCGAGCAGGCTGACCGACGACGCCGCGGCGGCCGCAACGGCCCTGCGCAGCACGCGGAACGCGCTGAACCCGTCGTCGGTGAAGGCCAAGCTGACCGTCCTGCAGCCGACCCCGGCCGGGGCGAAGCAGACCGGCGGGACGTTCAACCTGTCCTGGGCGTTGAAGCCGGGCAAGACGTGGACGTACGACGTGCCGTTCCAGCTCGCCCAGGCGGGCGGCAAGTGGCTGGTGCACTGGGCGCCGTCGCTGCTGCACCCGAAACTGGAGGCGGGGCAGCGGCTGATGATCGGCACGGCCGTGCAGGACCCCACCGCGGTCACCGACCGTGACGGCAAGCCGCTGCTCGTGAGTGAGCCGGGCGGCGTGCGGCCGGTGGACGGCAACCCGGCGCCGCTGCTGCGTTCGGCCCTCACCGGGCAGGTCACGGCCGCGAAAGGCGGGGGCTTGACCGTCGAGCGGGTCGACGCCGCCGACAAGAGCGTCGAGACGCTGTTCGGCAAGGCGTCGGACGGGGCGAAGCCGCTCGTGTCGAGCCTGAGCCTGGCCGCGCAGAACGCCGCCCAGGCCGTGGTGGACGGCTACCAGGGGTCGGCGATGCTCGTCGCCCTCGACACGGCGTCGGGCGACATCCTCGCCGTGGCGCAGAACGCCGCCGCCGGGGACGCGCTGAAGGCGCTCAACGGCCTGTACGAGCCCGGTTCGGCGTTCAAGATCGCCACTTCGGTCGCCGCCGTCCAGCAGAGCGGCTTGAACGCGGGCTCTCCGGTCGACTGTCCCGGCGTCGCGACGATCGGCACGCGGACGGTCAAGAACGAGGGGTTCGAGCTGGGCGCGACGACGCTGCAGACGGCGTTCGCGAGGTCCTGCAACACCACGTTCGGGCAGCTCGCGCTCGGCCTGCCCGCGGACGGGCTGAAGAAGGCGGCCGACGAACTGGGCCTGAACGCCGACTACGAGATCCCCGGGCTGTCCACCGAGCTGGGGCAGGTCGAGCCCGCGGCGAGCAAGGACGAGCAGGTCGAGGACGGGTTCGGCCAGGGCCGGATCCAGATCAGCGCGCTCGGTGGCGCCGTCATGGCCGCCACCGTCGCGTCCGGCAAGGCGATCACGCCGAAGCTGTGGCACGACATCGAGACCACGGTCGTCAAGGGCTACTCGCCGCCGCCGTCCTCGGTGCTCGGCGAGGTGCGGAAGATGATGCGCGCGGTGGTCACGAGCGGGACCGCCCGCGGTGCCGCGGGCGCGGGGAACGTCTTCGGCAAGACCGGCACCGCCCAGTTCGGCGACGGTTCGGCCGCCACGGGCTGGTTCGTCGGCTACCGCGACCACATCGCGTTCGCCGTGGTCCTGGAGAAGTCGAACGACTCCGGCCCCGCGGTCAGCCTGGCAACCAAGTTCCTCAAGGCCCTCTGACCCCGGCCTGAGCGGCACTTTCACCGGAAAGTGCCGCATCGGTTCGGCCGTGGCCGAAGTTCGCGGGCCGTAGCGTGGGGGCATGGAGACGATCGCGCTGGCCGAGGTGGCCGCGGTGCTGGCCGACCCGAGCCGCGCCACCATGTGCCTCGTCCTGCTGGACGGGCGGGCCTGGACGGTCGGTGAGCTGGCGAAGGCGGCCGGGATCGCGCTTTCGACGGCCAGCGAGCACGTCACCCGGCTGGCCGACGCGGGGTTCGTCGCCCGGGCCAAGCAGGGCCGGGCCAGCTACGTCCGGATCGCCGATCCGCGCGTCGCCGAGCTGATCGAGCACCTCGCCCAGCACGCAGTGACGTCCGGGGCTCCGCCCCGGGCGGGGGGCTCCGCCACCCGGAGCCCCCGAAAAACTGCCGGGCACCGGCCGGCGACCGGGCTGAAGTCGTCGTTGCGCGTGCGGCGGCTCGGGTTCGCCCGGACGTGTTACGACCACCTCGCCGGTGTGCTCGGGGTCGCCCTCCGCGACGGCATGCTGGCCACCGGCCTGGTCGACGCGGCGGCGGGGCTGGCGCTGACCGGCCGCGGCCGCGAGGTGCTGGCGGGCCTGGGCGTGCCGGTCGCCGCCGGGCGGCGGCCGCTGCTGCGTGACTGTCTGGATTGGACGGAGCGCCGGGACCACCTCGCCGGGGCGCTGCCGGCGGCGCTGTTGGACCGCGCTGTCGGTGCCGGCTGGGTCGCCCGGGACGGGCACCGCGCGGTCAAGGTCCTGCCGGGCGCGGCACAGCCCTTCGCGGCACTCGGTGTCGATCTCGACGCGCTGGGTAGGCCTTAACACACCGGGGGGCCGCCGCGGGGCAGCGGTACACGAACGAGTTAACCCGGCCGCTTCACTATTCTGAGTGCCCACGGCACTCGGGAGGAGGCGGCATGGACCAGCTCCCCGTGTTGCTCGGCGTCGGCGGCGTCGTGCTGCTGGCCTCCGTGCTCGCCGTGCGCGTGTCGATCCGGCTCGGCCTGCCTTCGCTGCTGCTCTACCTCGCGATCGGCGTCGTGCTGGGCGAAGCCGGCTTCGGAGTCCGGTTCGACAACCCGGGCCTGACCCAGTCGCTCGGCCTCGCCGCCCTCGTCATGATCCTCGCCGAAGGCGGGCTGACCACGCGCTGGTCGGCGGTGAAACCCGCGCTGGGCAGCGGGATCGCACTGTCCACAGTGGCTGTCGTGGTGAGCATCGCGGTCACCGGCGCGGCCCTGCACTGGCTGCTCGGCCTCGACTGGCGGCTGGCCCTGCTGTGGGGCGCGGTGCTCGCCTCCACCGACGCGGCCGCGGTGTTTTCGGTGCTGCGCACGGCGGGGATCGGCAAACGGCTCACCGGGGCGCTCGAGCTCGAGTCGGGCATCAACGACGCGCCGGCCTACATCGCCGTCGTGGTGCTGGCCGAGGGCTCCACTGTGGACTGGACGTTGCCGCTGCTGGCGGTCTACGAGCTGACGACGGGCCTGGTGATCGGGCTCGCGTTCGGCTGGCTCGGCGGGTTCGCGCTGCGCCGGGCCGCGCTGCCGGCCACCGGCCTCTACCCGCTCGCGACGGTCGCGGTGTGCGTCGTGGCCTACTCGTCCGGGCAGCTGCTGCACGCGTCCGGGCTGCTCGCCACCTATGTCGCCGCGCTGGTGCTCGGCAACTCGCGGCTGCCGCACCGGTCGGACACGCTGTCGTTCGCCGAGGGGCTGGGCTGGCTGGCGCAGATCGGGCTGTTCGTCCTGCTCGGCCTGTTCGCCTCGCCGGGCCGGCTGCTCGACGCGATCGTGCCGGGCCTGGTCGCGGCCGCCGTCGTGCTGCTGCTGGCGCGGCCGATCTCCGTCGTGCTGGCGATGCTGCCGTTCCGGCTGCCGTGGCGGGAGCAGGCGTTCCTGTCGTGGGCCGGGCTGCGCGGCGCGGTGCCGATCGTGCTCGCCATGATCCCGTTGTCGGAGGGCCTGCCGGGCGCGCAGCGGCTGGTCGACGCGGTGTTCGTGCTGGTCATCGTGCTGACGCTGCTGCAGGGGGCGACGCTCGGGCCGCTCGCGCGCAAGCTCGGGCTGGCCAAGAAGTCCGAGGCGCACGAGATCGAGGTCGACTCCGCGCCGCTGGACGAGCTGGGGGCCGAGCTGCTGCAGGTCCGGATCCAGCCCGGCTCGAAGATGCACGGCGTGTACCTGTCCGAGCTGCGGCTGCCGATCGGGGCGACGGTCAGCCTGGTCGTGCGGGACGGCACGGGTTTCACGCCGCAGAAGACCAGCCGGCTGCAGGAGAACGACCAGCTGCTGGTCGTCACGACGAGTGACGTCCGCGACGCCGCCGAACGCCGGCTCCGCGCCGTCGACCGGGCCGGGCGCCTGGCCCGCTGGAAGGGCGAGTCCGGCCGCTGAGCACGCTCTGTGACCGCCGTCTCAGAATGTGAGGCGGGGGTTGGCCGCGGGGCGCGTTCTCGGTTACCTTTTGCCTCAGGTCATGAGTGCCAGCGCGAAGCCCCGGCTTGCTGGCCGGCAACCCTCCTACCGCGGTGGGGTGCCCCGGGTGAAGACCGGGCCGGTCGCGTCGTGCGACAGGCAAGCGCGGGCCCCTCGCCGGGGGTCCCCCGGACTGCCGAGGAGGCACCGATGACTCTCGCCATCGATCGCACGCAGCTCGAAAATACTGCCGCTCCCGAAAATACTGTCCCCCAGGACATCCCCGCCGTCGCCGGTGCGTCGCTGCGGGTGCCGCTGGTGACCGGTGGGGACATCGGGTACGCCAACCTCGACCACGCGGCGAGCGCCCCTTGTCTCGACGCCGTCCGCAGCGCCGTCGACGAGTTCCTGCCGTGGTACGCCAGCGTCCACCGCGGCGCGGGCTTCGCGTCGCAGGTGTCGACCAGGCTCTACGAGCGCACCCGCGACGTCCTGCGCCGGTTCGTCGACGCGCGGCGGACCGACACCGTCGTGTTCACCCGCAACACCACCGACTCCTTCAACCTGCTCGCCCGCAGCTTGCCCCGGCACACCACGGTGATCGTGTTCGACACCGAGCACCACGCCGCTCTCCTGCCGTGGCAGGGGCCGAACGTCCGGCGGCTGCCGACCCCGCGCACCCGCCTCGCCGCGGTGTCCGCTGTGGACGAAGCGCTCGCGGACGCCCCGGAAGGACCGCGGCTGGTCGTCGTCACCGGAGCGTCCAATGTGACCGGTGAGCTGCTGCCGGTGGCGGAGATCGCCGCGGTGGCGCGCAGGCATGGCGCCCGCGTCGCGCTCGACGCCGCCCAGCTCGCCCCGCACCGCCGGATCTCGATCAGGGAACTGGACGTCGACTACGTCGCGCTGTCCGGTCACAAGCTGTATGCGCCCTTCGGCGCGGGCGCGCTGATCGGCCGCGCCGACTGGCTGCGCGCGGCCCGCCCGTACCTCGCCGGCGGCGGCGCGACGAAGCTCGTCACCGAGGACGCCGTCGTCTGGAACACCGGGCCGGAGCGGCACGAAGCCGGCTCGCCCAACACCGTCGGCGTGTACGCGCTCGGTGTCGCGTGCGAAACCCTGAGCCGCGACTGGGACGCCGTCGTGGCGCACGAGCAGGCCCTGCTCACCCGGCTGCGCAAGGGCCTCGAGGGCATCCCGGGCTGCGCCGAACTGCGGCTGTTCGACGCGCCGGTCGACCGGGTCGGCACGGTCAGCTTCGTCGTCGACGGCTTCGACCCGGGCTGGCTCGCCGCGGTGCTGTCGGCCGAATACGGCATCGGCGTCCGCGACGGCGCCTTCTGCGCCCACATCGCGGCCCAGCGCCTGATCGGCGTCACCGGCGGCGACGGGCGGCAGGCAGTGCGCGTCAGCCTCGGCCTCGGCAGCACCGAGGAGCACGTCGACCGCGTGGTCCTGGCGCTGCGGCAGATCGTGGCGCGCGGAGCCCGCTGGGAGTACGCGAAGGTGGACGGCCGCTGGGCGCCGGTGGGCGACCCGCGGGAGCTGCCGCCGTTCTGCTGAGCGCTAGCCTGGCCCGATGGGGAGAGGGCCGCGTTTCTGGTTTCCGCTGGCACTGCTGGGGTTCGCCCAGATCGGGTTGGCCGCGGTGCAGCTGGCGGCACGCCGTAGCCGAGCCGAGAGCGAGGCCGCGAACCTCCTGCTCGGACCGGCCGTCCCGGACGGCGCGACGGTGTACAGCGAGGCGTACCGGATGCCCCTGGACTATTTCCACTCGTCGCCGCGTGGCCTCCCCGAAGGGCCCGCGTGGCTGGTCACGCTCGGCGTGGTGGTCGCCGGCACGGCCGTCTGGTACGCGTTCGCCCACCGGCCGGTCCGCACCGGGCGGTTCGTCCTCGGCGCGGTCGCCGCGCTGCTCGCCGTCCCGCTGCTCGACCTGGCCGGGTCCTGGCAGTTCCGGCTCGACGACGGCCTGCGCGGCCCACTGCTGGCCACGCTCGGCCTGCTCGTGCTCGCCGCGTACGAGCGCAGCCGGTTCGTCCTGCTCACGGCGGCCGCGTTCGCCCTGGTCGCCGTGGTGCTCTCGGCGGACCTCGTGGGGGTGCTGGCCTCGGCGATCGTGCTGCTCGCCGCGGCCTTCACCGCCCTGCTGCGACGCCGCCACGACACCGCCGCCGACACGCCGTGACCAGCGCCGTGGACAATGGACCGGTGAGCACCGAGCCCAGCCACTCCGAACCCGACACCGCCGCGCCCGCCGAGGCCGGGCCCGATCCCGAGGCCGTGCCCGATCTCGAGGCCGACGCGCCCGAGAACCCGGAGGTCCCGGCGAAGCCGTTGCTGCCGAAGCGGCGGGTCGGCTGGGTGTTCGCGGTCGCCGCCGTGTTCTGGGCGATCGACCTGGTGACGAAGAACCTGGTCGTCGCCAACCTGGAGGGCAAGGAGCCGGTCAAGGTCCTCGGCGGGCTGATCTACCTGCAGGTCATCCGCAACCCGGGTGCCGCGTTCTCGATGGCCACCGGCATGACGTGGGTGCTCGCGCTGGTCGCGCTGGCCGTCGTCATCGCCATCATCTGGCTGTCGCGGCGGCTGCGGTCGATCGGCTGGGCGATCGGCCTCGGCCTCGTGCTCGCCGGCGCCACCGGCAACCTGACCGACCGCATCTTCCGCGCGCCCGGCGGGCTGCAGGGCCACGTCGTCGACTTCATCTCGGCGTTCGCCCCCAACGGCAAGGGCTTCGCGATCTTCAACATCGCCGACTCGGCGATCTGCGTCGGCGGCGCTCTGATCGTGCTGCTGTCGCTGCTGGGCAAGGACTACGACGGCACGTCGACCAAGGACAAGAAGAAGATCGAGAAGACTCAGGAGGAGCAGGCGTGAGCTCGCGGATGCTCCCGGTGCCCGACGGGCTCGACGGGATGCGGGTCGACGCCGGCCTCGCCAAGCTGCTCGGCCTTTCGCGCACCGTCGTCGCGGAACTGGCCGAATCCGGGGACGTGCTGCTCGACGGCCGTCCCGCGGGCAAGTCCGACCGCCTCTCCGGGGGTGGCCTGCTGGAGATCACCCTCCCGGAGCCGGCGAACCCGGTCGAGATCGTCGCCGAGCCGGTCGCGGGCATGCAGATCCTCCACGACGACGACGACATCGTCGTGATCTCCAAGCCGGTCGGGGTCGCGGTGCACCCGAGCCCGGGCTGGACCGGCCCGACCGTCGTCGGCGGCCTCGCCGCGGCGGGCCTGCGCATCGCGACGTCGGGCGCGGCCGAGCGCCAGGGCGTCGTGCACCGGCTCGACGCGGGCACCACCGGCGTGATGGTGGTGGCCAAGAGCGAGCACGCCTACACGGTGCTGAAGCGCGCGTTCAAGGAACGCACGGTCGACAAGGGCTACCACGCGATCGTCCAGGGCCACCCGGACCCGATGCGCGGCACGATCGACGCGCCCATCGACCGGCACCCGCGCCACGACTACAAGTTCGCGGTCGTCCAGGGCGGCCGCCCGAGCGTCACGCACTACGAGGTCGTCGAGGCGTTCCGGGCGGCGTCGCTGACGCACATCAAGCTCGAAACCGGGCGGACGCACCAGATCCGCGTTCACTTTTCGGCGCTGCGGCACCCCTGCGTCGGTGACCTGACCTACGGCGCCGACCCGGTCCTGGCCCGGCACCTCGGCCTGAACAGGCAGTGGCTGCACGCGAAGACTCTGGGATTCGCGCACCCGGCGGACGGCCGGTGGGTCCAGTTCGAGTCGGAGTACCCGGACGACCTGGCGAAGGCCCTGGAAACCCTGCGCGACGAGAGCTACTAGTCCTCGATCGACCAGGTCAGCGTGCGCTCGTCGGGCTCCGGCCGCGGGCTCCAGCGGACCGAGACCACGCGGGTGGCGTCCGGGAGGACGTACACCGTGTGGCCGCCGAGCGTTTCGCCCGGCTTGACGCCGATCTTGTGCGGCGGCCGCGACGTCAGCGACACCGGGGCCTTGCCGATCGCCTTGCCGTCGGCGGCGAGCAGCTCGAGGTAGTTGTCCGGCAGCGACGCGAACGGGATCGCCCCGCGGTTGGTGATCTCGGTGTGCACGACCACCGCGCGTTCGCCCTCTTCCAGGCGGTACCCGGCCGCGCCGAAGAGGTAGTCCGCGGGGTCCTGGACTTCCAGCAGCTGCACCGACAGCTGCTCGCCCTCGAGACCGAGGGTCTCCATGACCTCGCCGAGCCTGCCCCGCTTGCCGGTCGCGGGCGCACCCGGGCGGGCGGGGTCGTCGCCGCGGGCCCACGACGCCGTCTGCGGCAGGCCCCACGTGCTCACGGCCGGGTCGAGCGGCACCGGCGGCGGGGTGAACCGCGGCGGCTGCGGCCGCGGCGGCGGGCCGGGGAACCGCCCCGACGGCGTGCCCTGCACGGTGTAGGGCCCAGAAGGCGCGCCCTGGACGTTGTACGGCCCCGATGGCGCGCCTTGGACGGTGTAGGGCCCAGAAGGCGCGCCCTGGACGTTGTAGGGACCCGACGGCACGCCCTGGACCGGCGGGACCGGCTGCTGCGGCACCGGCTGCGACGGCGGGGCCGGGACCTGCTGCGGGGGCCGGTTCGCCCACGACGGCGGGGCGCCGGCGATCGCCGCCCGCAGCCCCTGGGGGTCGCTCTCGACGCCGACGAGCAGGGGGAGCCCGCTGCCGGAGAGGGCGACCAGCCGGTAGGCGACCTCGCGGGGATCCATGCCGACCTTCGCCGCCAGCTCGTGTACCGCGGCCTTGCCGAGGTCGGCGAGCGCGGCGAGCAGACGGGTATCCACGGGATCGGTCACGGCCACTCGGGGAACGCTACCGCCTCGCCGGCGCGCTCGTGCCGAAGGCCGTCCGCCCCCGGCGAACGGTCCGCCGTTCTTGTCGGTGATCTCCGTTAGGGTCGGCCGGGAGTACATCAGCCGAAGCTGGGGGGCCTGCCATGACCGCGGTCATCGAACTCGCCGACGAGTTCGTCGAAGCGCTGTTCGACGCCGATCCGCTGACGCCGGCTCTGCTGGGCGTCCGCCCGGCGGAGCCCGGCCTGCCGGACCTGTCCGCCGAAGCCGAGCAGGCGTTCCGGGCCCGGCTCGAGACGTTCCTCGAGCGGGCCCGCGCGCTGGAAACCGGCGGCCTGTCCGCCGAGGACAGGATGACCCGCGAGGTCCTGATCAGCTCGGCCGAGTCCCGTATCGCGGCCATCGACTCCCGCATGGTGGAGTTCACCGTCACGAACCTCTTCGTCGCGCCCGCGGCTTCGCTGCTCACCGCCCTGCCGATGACGACGGTGACGGCGGGCGCGGCCGCGGAGGCCCAGCTCGGGCGGCTGGCCGCCGTCCCGGAGTTCCTGCGCCAGGCCGCGCGGCGGCACGCCGAGGGCCTCGCCGACGGCCTGCTCCCGGTGGCCCATGTGGTCGACGCCGCCGTCGCGCACCTCGACCGCTACCTCGCCGAGCCGGCGGCCGACCCGCTGCGCCGCCAGCCGGCGCCGGACGAGGAGTTCGAGCGGCGGCGCGACGAACTGCTCGCCGACGTCGTCCGCCCGGCCTTCGCCGAGTACCGCCGGTTCCTCGTTGACGAGGTGAAGCCGCACGGGCGGCCCGCGGACCGGCCCGGTCTGTCGTGGCTGCCCGGCGGCGACGCGGCGTACGCCGGGCTCGTGCGGATGCACACGACCACCGAGCTCACTCCGCAGGAACTGCACCGGATCGGTCTCGACGTCATCGCTTCGCTCGCCGTCGAGTACCGCGAGCTGGGGCTGAAGGTATTCGGCACCGACGACCTGGCCGAGATCTTCGAGCGCCTGCGTGCCGACCCCGCGCTGCGCTGGCGCAATGGTGACGAGCTGCTGGACACCGCCCGTACGGCCGTCGCCCGGGCGGCCGCCGAGGCCCCGAAGTGGTTCGGCCGCGTCCCGGCGGAGCAGTGCTCGGTCGAGGCGGTGCCGGCGGAGGTCGCGCCCGGCGCGCCCTCGGCGTACTACCTGCGGCCGGCCGCCGACGGCTCGCGGCCCGGCATCTACTTCGCGAACACCCACGAAGCCACCGAGCGGTTCCGGCACACGGCCGAGGCGACCGCCTTCCACGAAGCCGTGCCCGGGCACCACTTCCAGCTCAGCCTCGCCCAGGGCCTCACCGAACTGCCGCTGCTGCGCCGCATCGGCAACTTCACCGCCTACACCGAGGGCTGGGGCCTCTACAGCGAGCGCCTGGCCGACGAAATGGGCCTCTACTCCGACGACGTCGCGCGGCTCGGCATGCTGACCGCCGACTCCGTGCGGGCGGCCCGGCTCGTCATCGACACCGGGCTGCACGCGCTGGGCTGGAGCCGGCAGCAGGCCGTGGACTACTTCCTCGAGCACACGCCGGAGGCGCGCGTCGAGATCGAGTCCGAAGTGGACCGTTACATCGCGTGGCCGGGCCAGGCGCTGGCGTACATGGTGGGGCGTCTGGAAATCCAGCGGATCCGCACCGGCGCCGAGGAGCGGCTCGGCTCGCGGTTCGACGTCCGGGCGTTCCACGACCTCGTGCTGGCCGGCGGCTCGCTGCCGCTGCCCGCGCTGGCGTCCGTCGTCGACGAGTGGGTGGCCGGGCACGGCGACACCGCCGACGGCCTGGCGAGCGAGCTCGTCGAGCTGACGTTCGAACAGGAGCCGCTGGAGCCGTCGATCCTCGGTCTGCCCGGCGGCCACGACCGGCTCGCCGACCAGTCGCGCGAAGCGCGGGAGCGTTTCCACGCGGCGTACACGGCTCTCGCTGCCCGTGCGCGGGCACTGGCCACCGGCAGCCTGACACCGGAAGAGGCCGTGACGCGGGAGGTCGTGATCGCCGCCGCCGAGGTCGAGGCCGACCGGCTGGCCTCGCGGACGGCCGACATCTCCGTCAGCGACGGGCTCACCGCCCCCGCACTGGGGCTGCTCACGTACCTGCCCTACTACAAGCTGGACAACGAGAAGAAGGCGCGCGGCTACCTCACCCGGCTCGCCGCGATCGAGCCGTTCCTCGCCACGCTCACCGAGCGGCAGCGTCAAAGCCTCGGCGAGGGGCTCGTCCCGCCGGCCTACCTCGCCCGTGCCGGCGCCGAGTACATCGACCGCTACCTCGCCGCGCCGGACACCGATCCGCTGAAGGCCGGCACGACCGCGGCCGTCGAGGGCTTCGAAGCCGAGCGCGATCGCCTCCTCGCGGAGGTCGTCCACCCGGCGTACGCGCGGTATCGCGACTTCCTTCGCACCGAGGTGGCACCGGCCGGCCGGCCGGACACCGCGCCGGGCATCGGCGACCTGCCGGGCGGGGCGGAGCGGTACGCGGCGCTGATCCGCGCGGAGACGACGACCGAGCGCACGGCGCAGGACCTGCACGACACCGGTCTGGCGATCATCGAGAAGCTGGCGGGGGAGTACCGCGAGCTGGGCGCGAAGGTGTTCGGCACCAGCGATCTGGCCGAGATCTTCGACCGGCTGCGCACCGACCCGGCCCTGCGGTGGCGCGACGGCGACGAGCTGCTGTCCGCGGCCCGAGACGCCATCGCGCGGGCCGAAGCCGTGGCGCCGCAGTGGTTCTCGCGGATCCCGGTGGAGAAGTGCGAGGTCGCGCCGGTGCCCGAAGCCGACGCGGCGAGCGGCACGATCGCCTACTACCTCGAGCCGTCGCTCGACGGTTCGCGGCCGGGCACCTACTACGCCAACACGTACGAGGCGGCCAAGCGGCCGCGGTTCACCAGCGAGGCGATCGCGTTCCACGAAGCCGTGCCGGGCCACCACTTCCAGCTCAGCCTGGCCCAGGAGCTGCGGGACCTGCCGCTGCTGCGGCGAGTCGGCATGTTCAACGCCTACGCCGAGGGCTGGGGGCTCTACGCCGAGCGGCTCGCGGACGAGATGGGCCTGTACTCCGACGACGTCGCGCGCTTCGGCATGCTCACGCAGGATTCCATGCGGGCGGGCCGGTTGGTCGTCGACACCGGCCTGCACGCGCTCGGGTGGAGCCGGCAGCAGGCCGTCGACTTCCTGGCCGGGCACACGCCGATGGCACAGCTGGAGATCGAGGCCGAAATCGACCGGTACGTCGGCTGGCCGGGGCAGGCGCTGGGCTACATGGTGGGGCGCCTGGAGATCGAGCGGCTGCGCGCCGAAGCCGAGCAGGCGCTGGGCGAGCGGTTCGACATCCGCGACTTCCACGAGGTCGTGCTCGGCCACGGCATGCTCCCGCTGTCCGCGCTGGCCAAGGTGGTCACGGACTGGGTGGCGAGCCGGGGCGACACCCCGGACAAGCTGGCCGACGACCTGGTCGAGCTGAACTTCGCCCGGCAGCCCGTCTACCCGTCGGTGTTCGGCCTGCCGGGCGACCACGACAAGCTGCCCGACCCGGGAGCCGAAGCGCGGTTCCGCGACGGCTACGCCGCGATCGTCGCGCGGGCCGAGGCGCTCGACCCCGCGGGGCTGACGGCGGCGGAGCGCGTCACCCGGGAAGTGGTGCTGTCCCAGGCCAAGACCGAGATCGACGAGATCGACTCGCGCCGGGCCGACCTCGCGGTCAGCGACGGGCTCGGCGCGCCCGCGCTGCAGCCGCTGCTCTACCTGCCGCAGACGGTGCTGGACGACGAGCCGAAGGTCCGCGGCTACCTGGCCCGGCTGGCCGGCATCGGCGGCTACCTCGACGCGTGGATCGCCCGGCAGCGGGCCGCGGTGGCCGAGGGGCTCGTGCCGCCGGACTTCCTGGTCCGCACCGGCATCGGTTACGTCGACCGCTACCTCGGCGCGCCCGGGAGCGACCCGCTGCGGGTGACACCGCCGTATGCGCTCGAAGGCTTCGAGGCCGAACGAGACCGCCTCCTCGAGGAGGTCGTCCGGCCGGCGTACGCGCGGTATCGCGCTTTCCTGGCCGACGAGGTCGCGCCGGTGGCCCGGCCCGAAACGTCGCCGGGCATCGGGCACCTTCCGGGTGGGCAGGAGCGGTACGCCGCCCTGATCCGCGTCGAGACGACGACCGAGCGCACGGCACAGGACCTGCACGAGACCGGCCTGGCGCTGATCGCAAAGCTCGCGGAGGAGTACCGGGAGCTGGGGGCGAAGCTGTTCGGCACCACCGATCTCGCCGAGATCTTCGAGCGGCTGCGCACCGACCCCGTCTTGCGCTGGCGCGACGGGGAGGAACTGCTGGCCGGGGCCCGCGCCGCCATCACCCGGGCGGAAGCCGTCGCCCCGCAGTGGTTCTCCCGCGTGCCGGAGCAGAAGTGCGAGGTCGCGCCGGTGCCCGCGGCCGAAGCCGCCAGCGGCACGATCGCGTACTACCTGCGGCCGTCGCTGGACGGGACGCGGCCGGGCGTCTACTACGCCAACACCTACGAGGCGGCCAAGCGGCCACGGTTCACCAGCGAGGCCGTCGCGTTCCACGAAGCCGTGCCGGGCCACCACTTCCAGCTGTGCCTCGCGCAGGACCTGACCGGCCTGCCGCTGCTGCGCCGGATCGCGCACGTCAACGCCTATGGCGAAGGGTGGGGCCTGTACGCCGAGCGGCTCGCGGACGAGATGGGCCTGTACTCCGATGACGTCGCGCGGCTGGGCATGCTGACCCAGGACTCGATGCGCGCCGGCCGCCTGGTGGTCGACACGGGCCTGCACGCGCTCGGGTGGAGCCGGCAGCAGGCCGTCGACTTCCTGGCCGGGCACACGCCGATGGCGCGGCTGGAGATCGAGGCGGAGATCGACCGGTACGTCGCCAACCCGGGGCAGGCGCTGGGCTACATGGTGGGGCGCCTGGAGATCCAGCGGCTGCGCGCCGAAGCCGAGCGGGAACTGGACGACCGGTTCGACATCCGCGAGTTCCACGATGTCGTGCTCGGCAGCGGGACGCTGCCGCTGCCGGTGCTGTCCGGGGTGGTCGCCGACTGGGTGGCGGGCCACCGCGACACGCCCGACCGGCTCGCCGACGAGTGCCTGGAGCTGATGTTCGAGGCGCAGCCGCTCTACCCGTCGGTGTACGGCTTGCCGGGCACGCACGACAAGCTCGCCGACCAGACCGCCGAAGCGGCCGCCCGGTACCGCGCCGGGCTCACGCGGATCATCGCCCGGGCGGAGGCGCTCGACGCGGCGGCACTGACGCCGGCCGGGCGCGTCACCCGTGACGTCGTGATCTGGCAGGCGCGCACGCAGATCGACGTGCTGGACTCCGGCCGGGCCGACATCGCGGTCAGCGACGGGCTGGCGGCGCCGGCCCTCGAACTGCTGACGGAGCTGCCGCAGACGGTGCTCGACGACGAGGCCAAGGCCCGCGGCTACCTGAGCCGGCTCGCCGCGATCGGCACGTACCTGGACCAGCTGATCGAGCGGCAGCGGGCCGCGCTCGCCGAGGGGCTGACGCCGCCGGAGTTCCTGGCGCGCATCGGCGTCGGCTACGTCGAGCGCTACCTCGGCGACCCGGCGAACGACCCGCTGAAGGTCCCGGTCCGCGGGCTCGAGGCCGAGCGCGACCGCCTGCTGGCCGAAGTGGTGCGGCCCGCGTATGCGCGGTACCGCGACTTCCTGGCCGAGGAGGTCGTCCCGGTCTCGCGGCCGGAGACGTCACCGGGCATCGGCGACCTGCCGGGTGGGCCGGAACGGTACGCGGCGCTGATCCGCGCGGAGACGACGACCGAGCGCACGGCGCAGGACCTGCACGAGACCGGTCTGGCGATCATCGAGCGGCTGGCGGGGGAGTACCGCGAGCTGGGGGCGAAGGTGTTCGGTACCACCGAGCTGGCCGAGATCTTCGACCGGATCCGCACGGACCCGGCGTTGCGCTGGCGGGACGGGGACGAACTGCTGCAAGCCGCCCGGGAAACCATCGCACGGGCGGAAACCGTGGCGCCCCAATGGTTCTCGCGTATTCCGGAGGGGCGTTGCGAGGTCGCGCCGGTGCCGGCCGCGGAGGCGGCAAGCGGGTCGATCGCGTACTACATCGAGCCGTCGCTGGACGGTTCGCGGCCGGGCACCTACTACGCGAACACCCACGAGGCGGACCAGCGGCAGCGGACGCTCGGCGAATCGGTCGCGTTCCACGAGGCCGTGCCGGGGCACCACTTCCAGCTGGCGCTCGCCCAGCAGCTGACCGGCGTGCCGTTGCTGCGGCGGGTCGGCATGTTCAACGCCTACGCCGAGGGCTGGGGGCTCTACGCCGAGCGGCTCGCGGACGAGATGGGGCTGTACTCGGACGACGTCGCCCGGCTCGGGCTGCTGACGCAGGACTCGATGCGAGCGGCGCGGCTGGTGGTGGACACCGGCCTGCACGCGCTGGGCTGGAACCGGCAACGCGCCGTCGACTACCTGCGCGACAACACCCCGATGGCGCAGATCGAGATCGAGGCGGAGATCGACCGCTACGCCGGCCACCCCGGCCAGGCGCTCGGCTACATGGTGGGGCGCCTGGAGATCGAGCGGCTGCGGGCCGAGGCCGAGCGGACGCTGGGCGAGCGGTTCGACATCCGCGAGTTCCACGACACGGTGCTCGGCAGCGGAACCCTGCCGCTCCCGGTGCTGGCGGACGTGGTGGCCGACTGGGTGGCGGCGCGAGCCGCCCGAGACGAGGAGTGACCGTGACCTGGCTCGAGCTCGCCGATGACACGCCGTTCGGTCTGGACAACCTTCCCTACGGCGTCTTCTCGGTCGCCGGGGCGCCCGCGCGGCGGATCGGTGTTCCGGTCGGTGACCGGGTGCTCGATCTGACCGCCGCGGCCGCCGAGACGGCGGCCGCGTTCGCCCCGCTGCTCACCGCCGGGGTGCTCAACCCGCTGCTGGCCGCCGGGCCCGGCACCTGGCGGGACGTCCGCGCAAGCGTCCGGGAATGGCTGACCGAACCCCGGTACGCCGACCGGCTCCGGCCGCATCTGGTCTCCTCGACCGAGGTGACCACACACCTGGCGTTCGAGGTCGCCGACTACGTCGACTTCTACTCCAGCGAGCAGCACGCCCTCAACGCCGGCAAGATCTTCCGGCCCGACGCCACCGAGCTGCCGCCGAACTGGAAGCACCTGCCGATCGGCTACCACGGCCGGGCCGGCACGGTGGTGGCCTCCGGCACGCCGGTCGTCCGGCCGCACGGGCAGCGCAAGCCCCGCGCCGCCGAGGCGCCGTCGTTCGGGCCTTCGCAGCGGCTGGACATCGAGGCGGAGGTCGGGTTCGTCGTCGGCGTTCCGTCCACTGTGGGCACCCGCGTGTCCACCGCGGACTTCGCGGACCACGTGTTCGGCGTCTGCCTCGTCAACGACTGGTCGGCGCGGGATATCCAGGCCTGGGAGTACCAGCCGCTGGGCCCGTTCCTCGGCAAGTCGTTCGCGACGTCGGTGTCGCCGTGGGTCGTCCCGCTCGCCGCGCTGGAGCACGCCCGCGTCGACGGCCCGCCGCAGGACCCGGAACCCTTCGAGTACCTGCGGACGGCCGGGAAGTGGGGGCTGGACCTGGTGCTGGAGGTCCGGCTCAACGGCCACCTGGTGTCGAGCCCGCCGTTCGCGACCCAGTACTGGACGGCCCCGCAGCAGCTGGCGCACATGACGGTCAACGGGGCGAGCCTGCGCACCGGCGACCTGTTCGCGTCGGGCACGGTGACCGGTCCGGAACGCGAGCAGCGCGGCTCGTTCCTGGAACTGTCGTGGGGCGGGCGGGAGCCGTTCGAGCTGCCGGGCGGGGAAACCCGCACGTTCCTCGAAGACGGGGACGAGGTGGTGATCAGCGCGACGGCCCCCGGGCCGGGTGGCGCGCGGATCGGCATGGGGGAGGTGCGCGGGACGGTGGTCCCGGGCTAGGCTAAGCGCACGCTTAGTCCGGGAGGATGCTCATGAGGATCGGGACCGCGATCAGCTACGCCGGAGGTTTCGGCGAAAGCGTCGCCGACATCGTCGAACTGGAGAAGGCCGGCCTCGACGTCGTCTTCGTGCCGGAGGCGTACTCGTTCGACGCCGTCAGCCAGCTCGGCTACCTGGCCGCGAAGACCGAGCGCGTCCAGCTCGCGTCGGGCATCTTCCAGATCTTCACCCGCACGCCGACGCTGACCGCGATGACCGCCGCCGGGCTCGACTTCGTCTCCGACGGGCGGTTCATCCTCGGGCTCGGCGCGTCCGGCCCGCAGGTCATCGAAGGCTTCCACGGCGTGAAGTACGACGCGCCGCTGGCCCGCACCCGCGAGATCGTCGAGATCTGCCGCCAGGTGTGGCGCCGCGAACGCGTCGTGCACGAGGGCAAGCACTACACGATCCCGCTGCCGCCCGAGCAGGGCACCGGGCTGGGCAAGCCGCTGAAGCTGATCAACCACCCGGTGCGCGAGCGGATCCCGGTGCTGCTGGCCTCGCTCGGCCCGAAGAACGTCGCGCTCACCGCCGAGATCGCCGAGGGCTGGCAGCCGATCTTCTTCCACCCGGAGAAGGCCGCCGACGTCTGGGGCGAGTCCCTCGCCGCGGGCAAGGCGAAGCGCGACCCGGCGCTGGGCGAGCTGGACACGTTCGTCACCGTGGCCCTGGCGATCGGCGACGACGTCGAGCCGCTGCTCGACCACGTCCGCCCGATGGTGGCGCTGTACGTCGGCGGGATGGGCGCGCGGGGCAAGAACTTCTACAACGACCTGGCCTGCCGCTACGGCTACGAGGCCGAGGCGAAGCTGATCCAGGACCTCTACCTCGACGGCAAGAAGGAGGAAGCCGCGGCCGCCGTCCCGGCGGAGCTGCTGCGCGCGATCTCCCTGGTCGGCCCGGCGGCCTACGTGAAGGAGCGGCTGGCGGCCTTCGCCGACGCCGGCGTGACGACGCTGGTGGTGAGCCCGCTGCAGCCGGGCCGCGAGGCGCGCGTGGCGGGAGTGTCGCAGCTGCGCGAGCTGATCGGCTGAGCGGCAAAGTACGTGATGGCCACCTTGAGGAACTTCAAGTTCCTCAAGGTGGCCATCACGTACTTTGCCGCGCCCGGTCAGGCCGGGGCCGCGTAGATCGCGACCCGGGGGCCGCTGAGGGCGGGGTCGTCGTGGGTGCCGTCGCTGGTGATCAGCCGCAGCTCCGGGCCCGTTCCTTCGGGGGCGATCAGCGTGCTGTCCGGCTCGGCGGCGGGGAACAGGGCCGTCGTGCGGACCGTGAAGCGGGCCTCGCGGCCGCGTTCGTCGCGGACGAGGATCGTGTCGCCCGGCTTCAGCGTGTCCAGGCGGGCGAACGCGCCGGCGGAATAGCCGAAGCCGGAGTGCCCGGAAAACACCGCGACGCCGGGGGCGCCGGGGACCGGGCCGTCGGCGAACCAGCCGACGCCGAGGGCCGTGCCGGGCTGCTCCCGGCGGCCTCCGACGTGGCCGAGGCCGACCACGTGGTTCAGCGCCAGGCCGAGTTCGGGGACCATGAGCGCCGCCGGCCGGGCGCCGGCCGGCGCGGACGGGTCCGTGGACGCCGCGCCGGAGGTCACCGTCGTGGCCGGGGCGAGCACCGCGGCGACGCCGAGCAGGACGCAGCCGAGCCCGGCCACGACCGCGAGCACGACCGCGGCCGGCCGCGCGAGCTCGGATCGCCGCTCGGGCCGTTCGCTCACTTTTCGCTGCTCCCGCCACTGCTGATGTCCGGTGAATCGCATCGTGGCCGCGGGCGTTACCGAAACGTGTCCACCGCTACAGGGATTCACTCAATCGGGTTATCCCACTGTGACCTTCGCATCAGAAAGACACGTCCGGAGGGGGCCAATGGCGTCGATATCCGGCGGAACGGCGTGACATCGGACATCATTGCTGGTTTGAAGCCTTCGAACTGGGGATATTCATCGAGGCGGAAGTGAGGTGCGCCGAGCTGTGCGAAAAATCGAAGAGGCCGCGGTGGGCGTGCTGGACGTCGGTTCGTTCAGCGCCCGGCTGGTCGTGGTGCCGGTGGACGGCTCGCCGCAGGAGCCGGTGCTGAACCACCAGACCCGGCTTCGCCTGGACCGCGAGCTCGACGGCCGCGGCCGGCTCACCGACCGGGGCATCTCGGCCGTCACGGCGGCCGTCGCCGCCGGGATGACCACGGCGTACCGCCACGGGGTCACCGGTGTCTACCCGCTCGCGACGTCTTCGATCCGCGACGCGGCCAACGCGGCGGAAATCGTCCGGCACGTGGCCGGGGAAACCGGCGTCGAGCTGCGATTCCTCTCCGGCCGCTACGAGGCCGAGCTGACCTACCTGGCCGCCCGCCGCTGGTACGACGCGGACGCCTGCCCGATGCTGGTGCTCGACATCGGCGGCGGGACCGTCGAGCTGGCCGCCGGATGTGGTGAGAAGGCGACGTTCGCGCGCTCGCTGCCGTTGGGCGCCCGGTCGATGACGCGGGACTGGCTGCCGTCCGAGCGCGTGTCGAACAAGCAGGTCAAGGCCTTGCGAGCGCACGCGCTCGACGTCGTGGGCACCGCGCTGCGGGCCGCGGACGTCGAGGACCCGTGCGTCGTCGGCTGTTCGAAGGTGCTGCAGCAGCTCGCGCGGCTGGCGGGCGCCCGCCCGGGGAAGTGCCGTGAACTGCGGCTCGACGACCTGCGGGCGTGGATCCCGCGGCTCGCCGCGCTGCCGCCGTCGAGGCGGGCGAAGCTGCCCGGCATCTCCCGCAGCCGTGCCCACCAGGCCCTCGCGGGCGCGATCGTGGCGGAAGCGCTGCTGACGGTCGCGGGCGGCAAGGTGGCGATCTGCCCCTGGTCCACCCGTGACGGCCTGCTCCTCACCCTGCAGGACAAGGCGAGAGCCGCGGCGGCGAAACGGGCGGCCTGATCAGCTGGCCGTGGCCCGGAAAACCGGGTATTCCGGAACACATGAGCGAGCAGCAGCGCATCCACGCCCACGACGACGAAGACGACGAACTCCCGAAGCTGCCGAAGCCCGGCCAGCTGACCCACGACGTGCCCACCGCGCCCGATCCGGACGTCAGCCCGGGTGGGACCGAAGAGGTTCCGGCCCCACCCGCGCGCGACGTCGTCAGCGACCTTCCTCAGTGACAGGGTTGGTCGGCTCCGCGTACTGACGCACCATTTCCGAGTCGCGCCGCATCGGGGCGCGGCCCGGCGGCTGCTTCGGCGGTTCTCCCGCGTCGATCTTCGGGATCGCGAACCGCTGCGGCTCGCCGGTGATCGTGATGCGCTCGTCGTGGTGCAGCACTTCCAGGGGAGCACCGGCCACCACGTGGTAGGTGGCCTGGTCACGGTCGATCTCGACCTGGAACCGGGTGCCGCGGAACATCAGCCGGAAGGTGATCCGGTCCAGCTGCGGCGGCAGCCGCGGCGCGAACGAGAGCGTCCCGCCGTGGTCGCGCAGGCCGCCGAACCCGGCCACCGCGCCCTGCCACGCCCCGGCCAGCGACGCCATGTGCAGGCCGTTGCGGACGTTGTTGTGCACGTCGTGCAGGTCGGTCAGCGCGGCCTCGGCGAGGTAGTCGTAGGCCAGCTCGAGGTGACCCACCTCGGCGGCGATGACCGCCTGCGTCCCCGCCGACAGCGAGGAGTCGCGCACGGTCCTCGCCTCGTAGTAGGCGAAGTCGCGGGCCTTCTCCCGCGGGCTGAACGAGTCACCGCACAGGTGCAGCGCCAGCACCAGGTCCGCCTGCTTCACGACCTGCTTGCGGTAGAGGTCGAAGTACGGGAAGTGCAGCAGCAGCGGGTAGTAGGCGGGGTCGGTGCCCTCGTAGTCCCACTCGTCGTGGTCGAGGAACCCCTCCGACTGGGGGTGCACGCCGAGTTCTTCGTCGTAGGGCAGGAACATCGCCGCGGCGGCCGCGCGCCACGAGTCCAGCTCGACGGTGTCGACCGCGAACCGCGCGGCCACGTCCGGCTGCCGCTCGCACGAGTCCGCCGCGGCCAGGAGGTTCCGCCGCGCCATCAGGTTCGTGTAGACGTTGTTGTCCGCCACCGCCGAGTACTCGTCCGGCCCGGTGACGCCGTCGATGCGGAACGCGCCGTGCCGGTCGTGGTGGCCCAGCGACGCCCACAGCCGCGCGGTTTCCAGCAGCAGCTCGGTGCCGTAGTCGCGCTCGAACTCCTCGTCGCCGGTGGCGTTGAGGTAGCGCAGGACGGCGTCGGCGATGTCCGCGCTGACGTGGAACGCCGCCGTGCCCGCCGGCCAGTACGCCGAGCACTCGGCGCCGTTGATGGAGCGCCACGGGAAGGCCGCGCCGCGCAACCCCAGCTGGTGCGCGCGTTCCCGCGCTTTGTCCATTGTGGAGTGCCGCCAGCGGAGGGCGTCGCGCGCCGCGTCCGGGATGGTGTAGGTGAGCACCGGCAGGACGAAGGATTCGGTGTCCCAGAAGGCATGCCCGTCGTAGCCGGGCCCGGTCAGTCCCTTGCCGGCGATCGCGCGGCTCTCGCCGCGGGCCCCGGCCTGGAGGATGTGGAACAGCGCGAAGCGGACGGCCTGCTGCAGCTCGGGATCGCCGTCGATCTCGACGTCCGACGTCGCCCAGTAGTCGTCGAGGAACTCGCGCTGCTCGGTGAGCAGGCCCTTCCAGCCCGTCTGGCGGGCGCCGGCCAGCGCGGCCTCGACCTGCGAGCGCAGCGCGGGTACCGAGCGCTGCGCGGACCAGCCGTAGGCGAGGAACTTGGTGATCCGCAGCCGGCTGCCCTGGGGGACGTCGACCGCGACCGTCAGCCGCGCGAGGTCCTCCTCGGCGTGGATGCGGGCACGGATCCCGTCGTCCACCTCGATCTTGTGGTCCATCGCCGCGGCCATCCGCAGCCCGGACCGGCGGGTCTGGTGCACCAGCACGGCGTTGTACTCCGACGCGCGGTGGAACTCGCTCACCAGCGGTGCCTCCAGCGCGGCGGCCACCCGCGGGTCGCTGGTGTCGGACTCGATCGGCTCGTTGGCGAGCAGGTCGGACTGCACGACCAGCTGCAGGTCCTCGTCGAGCGGCTCGACCTCGTACCGGATCGCGGCGATCGCGCGCTGGGTGAACGACACCAGCCGCTCGGTGCGCACGCGGACCCGCCGTCCGGTCGGCGACGACCACTCGGTGCTGCGGCACAGCGTGCCCTTGCGGAAGTCGAGCACGCGGTCGTGCTTGGTGGCGGCGCCGTAGCGCATGTCGAGCGGTTCGTCCTCGACGAGCAGCCGGATGATCTTGCCGTCGGTCACGTTGACGACGGTCTGGCCCTCTTCGGGGTAGCCGTAGCCCGCTTCGGCGTAGGGGAGTTCGTGCTGCTCGTAGAACCCGTTGAGGTAGGTGCCGGGCAGCCCGCGCGGCTCGGCCTCCTCGAGGGTGCCGCGCAGGCCGATGTGGCCGTTGGACACCGCGAACGCCGATTCGGTGCGCTGCAGGGCGTCGACGTCCATGCCGCGCCACCGCAGTTCCCACGGCGAGCACTCGTAGCCGTGTACCTCTTCGCTCATCGGTCCTCCAGGAGGTCGGCGAGGTCGTCGACGACGATGTCGGCCCCGTGGGCCCGCAGTTCGGCGGCCTGGTCGGCCCGGTTCACGCCTACGACGTACCCGAAGCCGCCGGCTTTGCCCGCCTGGACGCCGGACTGGGCATCCTCGAAGACGGCCGCGTGCGCGGGTTCGACGCCGAGCGCGGCGGCGCCGGCCAGGAACGAGTCCGGCGCCGGCTTGCCGTTGAGGTGCTGCTCGCGGATGACGATGCCGTCGATCCGGGCTTCGACGAACTTGCTGAGGTCGCCGCCGTCCAGCACCTTCGCGCCGTTCGCGGACGACGTCACCACGGCGATCCGCAGGCCGGCGGCCTTGACCGCTTCGAGGTAGCGGACCGAACCGGGGTAAGGATTGACGCCGCGCTCGTCGATGATCTTCAAGACGAGCTCGTTCTTGCGGTTGCCGACGCCGTTGACGGTCGGGTCGTCCACCGGGTCGTCCGGTTCGCCCTCCGGCAGCACGATCTCCCGTGACCGCAGGAACTCGCGCACGCCGTCGGCGCGGGGGCGGCCGTCCACATAGGCCGCGTAGTCATGGTCGGTGAACTCGGCGAAGCCGGCGCCGTCGCGCGTGCGGAGAAACTCGTCGAACGTCCGCTTCCAGGCCTCGCGGTGGAGGACCGCCGTGCCGGTCAGTACTCCGTCGAGGTCGAACAGGCAGGCCGTGATGGTCTCGGGCAATCCCGTCATGCCCGCACGCTACCGGTCCTAGGTGTCGTTCGCGGGTTGTTTGGCATGCGGGCGCACCCGATGGATGAGTTCGTGCACGGTCGCGTCGGCGAGCCGGTACCGCACCACCCGGCCGGTGCGCTGGGGCGTGACCAGCCCGTGGGCCCGCAGCAGCCGCAGGGCCTGCGACACCGCCGTGTCGGTCATGCCGGTGGCCGCGGCGAGGTCGGTGACGCTGATCTCCCTGGCGTAGTGGATCGAAACCAGGAGCGCGAGCCGGGACGGGTCGGCGACCACGGAAAACCGCTGGGCCCACTCGTCGATGACGGCGCGGTCGCCCAGCCCGTCGACCGCCGCCGCGACGCGTTCGGGGTCGATCAGCTTGCGGTCGGTGCTCACCCTCGGATGATTCCACACCGCCGGTGGCCTGGGTCACGCCCGCTTGACGCCGCCGGTGCCCAGGGGCGAGTCTGCGGATTAAGACAGCTGTCATAGTCCGAGGAGCCGAGATGACCGACGTCGAAGCGCAGGTCCGTTCGAAGACCATCACCTGGCAGGACCCCCTGGAGACCGCCCGGCTCGGCGCCACGATGTCCGGCCTCGAGTACATGACGGCGATCGCCGAAGGGCGCGTCCCGCCCGCGCCGATCGCCGCGCACTTCGGCATGCGCTGGGAGCGCGTCGAAGCCGGCGAGGTCGTCGCGGTCATCGAGCCGGACGAGTCGCTGTACAACCCGATCGGCATGGTGCACGGCGGCGTCGCGGCCACGCTGCTGGACTCGGTGGTCGGCTGCGCGGTGCACACGACGCTGCCGGCCGGCGTCGGCTACGCGTCGGTCGAGCTGAAGGTCAGCTACCTGCGGGCGATCCACGCGGGCCGCGGCGAGATCCGGGCCACCGGCCGGGTCGTGAAGGAGGGCTCGCGGATCGCGTTCGCGGAGGGGGAGATTCGCGACGCCGAGGGGAAGCTGCTGGCGACGGCGTCGGGGACCTGCGTGATCACGCGCTAGTGCGGTCGCGTCCGGGGGTCACCGCGGTGGCCGGACCCGCCGGGCGCGGATCGCGTCGTCGCCACCGTGACGGCCGATGACCGCCGCCAGGAGTGCGCGCGCGTCTTCGACGCGTTCCGTGCCGTATTCGCCCTCCAGTTCCTCCTGAAGTTCCCGGCGCAGCGCCCGCGTCGCTTCGACGGCGGCCAGCGCGTGCTCGGTCAGGTGCAGCAGCTTCGTCCGCGCGTCCACCCGATCTGGGAGCACACCCCGGACGGCCTGGTCGGCCGGCTGTTCACCCGGCCGACGCCGGTGAAGCTCGCGCACCTGGCGGCGTCGCCGTACGTGTCGTGCTCGTACTGGGACCCGCAGCACGAGGTCGCGGTGGCGGAGTGCCGCGCGGAGTTCGAGGACGACGAGGAGACGCGCAAGTACCTGTGGGACCTCTTCGCGGCCGCGCCCGAACCACTGGGCTTCGATCCGAAGATCCTCGGCGGCGAGGACCACCGCGACCCGAAGATCACGGTGCTGCGCCTTACCCCGTGGCGGTTGTCGACGGGCGGCGAAGCCTGGCGAGCGGCTTAGGCGGCGCCCACCCGGCGGTCGAAGACCAGGCCTTCCGCGGCCCGCAGCCCCACGCTGATCGCGCCGGTCAGCACCGCGTCCTCGCCCAGTTCGCCCTGGACCACCTTCGGGACCAGGGGCGTGAACGCCCGCAACGCGCGGTCGATCGGCTCCAGCAGCAGGTCCGCCGCCGTGCCCATGCCGCCGCCCAGGACGATCAGCTCCGGGTCGATCACCGCCGCCACCGAGGCCACCGTGTACGCGAGCCGGTCGGCTTCCGTCTGCACCGCGCGCCGGGCGAGCTCGTCGCCTTCGCGGGCCAGGCGGAACACCTCGCGGGCCGATTTCGCCGTGCCCAGGCCGAGTTCGCGGGCGCCCTGGACGACCGACTGGGCCGCGGTCGCCTCTTCGAGGTGACCGCGGGCGGGCGGCGTGCCCGGCTCGTCGGCCGCGCGCGTGCGGCCGTAGGGCAGGTAGCCGATCTCGCCCGCCGCGCCCGTCGCGCCGCGGAACACCCGGCCGTCGACCATCATGCCCATGCCGACGCCGGTGCCGATCGTGATGCAGCCGAACACCGACGCGCCGCGCGCGGCCCCGCTCTCCCACTCGCCGACGGCGGTGAGGTTCGCGTCGTTCTCCACCATCAGGTCCGGGCCCAGCGCGGCTTCGAGGTCGTCGATCAGCCCGGCCCGGCCCCAGCCCGGCAGGTTCGGCGCGTGCCGGAAACACCGCTTGTCCGGATCGGCGACGCCGGGGGAGCCGACCACGCGGACGACGATGTCGCCCGCCGAAAGACCGGCCTCGGCGACCGCCGCGGCCGCGATCTTCCCGACCGCGGTCACCAGCGCCGCGCCGGACCGCGCGGTGTTGCGCTCGTCGCGGCGCGCCACCAGCGTGCGACCCAGGTCCGACACGGCGACGCGGAGGTGCTCGCGGCCGATGTCGACGCCCAGCACGTACCCCGCGGTGGGGTCGGCCTCGTACAGCACCGCCGACCGCCCGGTGCCGGTGGACGTCTGCCCGGTCGGGCGCGCCAGCCCCGCGGCCTCGAGTGCCAGGAGGGCCTGGCTGACCGTCGGCTTCGACAGCCCGGTGTCCTTCGCCACCTGCGGCCGCGTCGCCGGCCCGCTGCGGCGCAGCAGGTCGAGCACCGCCCGCTGGTTGATCTTGCGCATCCCGGCGGGGGTACCGACCGTGGGGATTTCTACGCCGGCCACCCGTGCCCGCCTCCTGTCGTCCTCGTCCTGCCTGCCACGCTAGCCGCCCCGGCCCGGTTTCCGCCGGAATACCCCTGCTCCGGACCCTGTTGACCGGGACATGAGCATTCCGGTACGCGGCCGGGTCCGCGTGGCACAAGGCGCGAAACGGGTACGCGTGTTCCTCGGCGGGCAGGTCGTCGCGGACACGGTGCACCCCCTCCTGGTGTGGGAAGTTCCGTACTACCCCACGTACTACATCCCGCGCGCGGACGTCGTGAGCGGCGTACTCACCCCTTCCGGCCGGACGTCGCACTCGCCCAGCCGCGGGGAAGCTGTTCTGTCGACGATAAAGGGTGGCGGAGCCGAGGCGGTGGACGGCGCGCTGGAGTACCCCGATTCGCCGATCGAACAGCTCCGGGACCACGTCCGGTTCGAGTTCGCCGCGTTCGACTGGTTCGAAGAGGACGAACAGATCTTCACGCACCCGCGCGACCCCGGCGTCCGCGTCGACATCCTGCCGAGCTCCCGCCACGTGCGGATCGAGGTCGGCGGCGTCACCGTCGCCGACTCGGTGCGCCCGCACCTGCTGTTCGAGACGGGCCTGCCGACCCGCTACTACCTGCCCCGCGTGGACGTCCGGATGGACCTGCTTGCGAAGATCGGCACGGTCACCCACTGCCCGTACAAGGGTGCCGCCGAGCACTTCGACGTCGCCGGGCACGACGACCTCGCCTGGAGCTACCCGACGCCGCTGCCGGAGAGCACCCGCGTGGCCGGCCTGGTGGCCTTCCTCGACGAAAAGGTGGACGTCTACCTCGACGACGTCCGGCAGGAGCGCCCGAAGACGAAGTTCGCCTGATCCGCGTATAACGACCTATACGGTGTGGCTCGGAGCCGCGTGACCGGCCGGTCACGCGGCTGTATGTTCACGGATCATGACCCACGGTAAGGACGACGACCGCGTCACGGCTCTGGCCCTGTCCGCCGGCCGCGATGACCGGCGTGCCCTCGACGAGTGGGTCCGCGCCACGCAGGCCGACGTCTGGCGCTTCCTCGCGCACCTCACCGACGCCGCCGGCGGCCGATGATCTGACGCAGGAGACCTACCTTCGCGCGTTCGGGAGCCTTCGCCGCTTCGCCGGGCGCTCGTCGTCGCGGCGAGGACCTGCTCGAAGCTCGCCGCGAACGCGGCTCTGACGCCGGCTGAAGCAGCCCGTGGGGCCGTCCGGCACTGTGGCGGCGCACACATTCGGCGGCTCGCTGACCGACTCGGCGGACATCCCCGGGCTGGGCGCGGCGCTGCGGGCGCTGAACCTCTTCCCGGAGGCGGCCCAGCTCCCGGCGCCGTGCTAGCGGGCTCCGGGCCCGTACCGCCGCGCCATCCCGGTCAGCCACTCGCGGCCGACCGGGTTGGCGGTGTGGACGCGCACCTCGGGCGGCCAGCGGTCGTGCTCGCACAGCCAGCGCACCACCGGGCGGGTCGTGTCGTCGCCGCCGAGGTCGTGGTCGAGGGAGATCGCGGCGAACTCGCCTGCTTGGAGACAGGCGATCGCTTCCGCGCTCGACTTCGCCCACGTCCAGCCGTCCGGGGCCGGCCGCAGGTCGTCCACCCAGAGCCGGTTCACCCGGCCAGCAGTTCGCGCGTGCGGGCCTGCTCCTCCGGCGACCCGAAGGGCATCACCAGCAGTTCCGTCGCGCCCGCGTCCTCGAGGGATTTCACCTGGCGCCGTACGGTTTCCTCGTCGCCGACGATCGCGCTGTCCGAGACGCGTTCGTGGCCGTCGCGGTCCAGGCTGGAACGGTAGGCGGGGATGTTCGCCACTCCGCCGTAGGTCTCGTCGACCCACCGCCTGGCTTCGTCCACTTCGGACGTCACGCAGATCAGCTGTCCCGAGACGATCCGGGACGCGGTGCCCAGGGCAGGCACCACGAACTCGCCGGTGGCCCGCGGGCCCGCCCACGTCGTGATCACGCCGTCGGCGAATTCTCCGGCCAGGCGCGTCGATTGCGGGCTCACCGAGCCGATCAGCACGGCGGGCCGCTTCGCGCCGGGAGTGTCCAGTCCGGCCGCGGCGGTCAGCGACTCGCCGTGGAAGTCCGCCTTTTCGCCACGCAGCAACGGGTCCAGGGCCTGGAGGTACTCGCGGAGGTGCCGGATCGGGCGGTCGTAGGAGTAGCCGAATTGCTGCTCGACGATGAACCGGTGGCTCAGCCCGACGCCGAGGTGGACGGGTACCCCGGTCGCGGCCTGGACGGTCAGTGCCTGCCCGGCCATGGTGATCGGGTGCCGCGAGTACGTCGGCACGACGCACGTGCCCAGTTCGAGCCCGGGTGCGGCGGCGTTGAGCGCGGGCAGCGCGGTGAGTGCGTCCCAGCCGCCGCGCTGGGCGAGCCAGAGCGTGCCGTAGCCGAGCTTCGCCGCTTCGCGGGCTTGTGCGGTCATGGCGTCGAAGCCGACGCCGAGTTCGTCGATCATGATTCCGGTGCGCATGGGCCCTCCCAGGGGTTTCAGTACGCGCGTTCGAGTTGTTTCCGGTCGAGCGAGGCGGCTTCGGTGAACAGCTCGACGGCTCGCGGTGCCACCGCGCGCAGTTGCCTGGTCGAGAGGGCGAGCGGTTCGAAGGCGTGCGCGACGGTGTCGGCGATCAGCGCCGGCTCCGGTGGGGGTGTGCCGACGAGGAAGCCGTGCAGCACCGCTCCGAAGGCGACGGCGAGTTCGCGGGCGGGCCGGTCGGTGCGGAGCAGGTCGTTCGCCGCCAGCAGTTCGAGGTATTCGACGAACGCCTCGTGGTGGCGCGGGTCCAGTTTCTCGTGCAGTTTCGGCAGCAGCTTGCCGAGCGTGTCGGTGTCGTCGGTGTACACGGAGTGCAGCAGCGGACGCCCCAGCGTTTTCGCGTAGAAGACCTCGGTCATCCGCGACAGCCGCACGAGGAGGGGGTCGGCTGCCATCGCCGTCACGAGGTCTTCGATGTTGCGCACCGATTCCCGGAGCAGCGCGGCGACGAACAGTTCCTCGCGGTTCTTCCAGTGCAGGTAGACGGTGCCCTTGCCGACGAGGGCACGCTCGGCGACGTCCTCGATCGTCGTGCGGCGGTAGCCGACCCGCGAAAGCAGTTCCGCCGCGGCGTCGAGGATCCGTTCGGCGCGTTCGGCGCGGTCTTCGGCAGGGGGCACTGTGCCATCATATGACCAAATACGAAATCTGGTCAAACGTTGGCCGAGAAGACGGCCGGGGGCAGGTGCCCCCGGCCGTCTCGCCGAAATTGTCGGTGCCCACCGGTAGCGTGGAAAACGGGGGGGGGGGCGCCCCCGCGGCCCGCCGGGCTCAGGCGTCCGACGAACGCTTCCAGAGGTTGATGCCCGCGTCGGTCGCGTGGCCGTCGATCTCGGTCAGCTCCTCGGACGAGAACTCCAGGTTGCCGAGCGCGCCGACGTTGTCCTCCAGCTGCTTCACGCTGCTCGCGCCGATCAGCACCGACGTCACGCGGTGATCGCGCAACGCCCAGGCCAGGGCCAGCTGCGCCAGCGACTGCCCGCGGCGGCCGGCGATCTCGTCGAGCGCGCGAACCCGGCCCAGCCGGTTCTCGTCGAGGGTGTCCGGGTCGAGGGACTTGCCCTGCGCGGCGCGGGAGTCCGCCGGGACGCCCTTCAGGTACTTGTCCGTCAGCAGGCCCTGCGCCAGCGGCGAGAACGCGATGCAGCCCGCGCCCGCCGTCTCGAGCGTGTCGAGCAGCCCGTCCTCCTCGATCCAGCGGTTCAGCATCGAGTACGACGGCTGGTGGATCAGCAGCGGCGTGCCGAGCTCCCGCAGGAGCCGGGCCGCCTCGGCGGTCCGTTCCGAGTTGTACGAGGAAATCCCGACGTAGAGCGCCTTCCCGGCGCGGACGGCGCTGTCGAGCGCCCCGACGGTCTCTTCCAGCGGCGTCTCGGGGTCGAAGCGGTGCGAGTAGAAGATGTCGACGTAGTCCAGGCCCAGCCGGCCGAGCGACTGGTCCAGGGAGGACAGCAGGTACTTGCGGGAGCCCCACTCGCCGTACGGGCCGGGCCACATGTCGTAGCCCGCCTTGGTGGAGATCACCAGCTCGTCGCGGTACGGCTTGAAGTCGCCGGCCAGCAGCCGCCCGAAGTTCTCCTCCGCCGAGCCGTAGGGCGGGCCGTAGTTGTTGGCCAGGTCGAAGTGGGTGATGCCGAGGTCGAAGGCACGGCGGGTGATGGCGCGCTGGGTTTCCAGCGGGCGGTCGTGGCCGAAGTTGTGCCACAGCCCGAGCGAGATCGCCGGCAGCTTGAGCCCGGAACGCCCGCAGCGCCGGTAGGGGATCGAGTCGTATCGGCCGGAAGCGGCAACGTAGGTCACGCGGCCGATGCTAGCCCGCTCTTCGGGTACGCTCCGGGTGAGCGACCGCTTAGGAGGCCAGGGTGGGCACCGGATTCTTCACCTCCGTCGACGACGTGTCGGCGAAACTGGCCGAGGCCGGCTACCTGGCGTCCACGGCGGTGGCGACCACGGTGTTCCTCGCCGACCGGCTCGGCAAGCCGTTGCTCGTCGAAGGGCCCGCCGGCGTCGGCAAGACCGAGCTCGCCAAGGCCGTCGCCCAGGTCAGCGGCTCGCGCTTGGTGCGCCTGCAGTGCTACGAGGGCATCGACGAAGCGCGCGCGCTCTACGAGTGGAACCACGCGAAGCAGCTGCTGCGGATCACCGCCGGCCGCGACGAGACGTGGGAGCAGGCCCGCACCGACATCTTCGGCGAGGAGTTCCTGCTCCGCCGCCCGCTGCTGACGGCGATCTCGTCGGACGAGCCCACCGTGCTGCTCATCGACGAGACCGACAAGGCCGACATGGAGGTCGAGGGCCTCCTGCTGGAGGTGCTCGGCGACTTCCAGGTCACCGTCCCGGAGCTCGGCACGATCACCGCCACGCGCGCGCCGTTCGCCGTGCTGACCTCCAACGCGACGCGCGAGCTGTCCGAGGCGCTGCGCCGCCGGTGCCTGTTCCTGCACATCGACTTCCCCGACGAGGACCTCGAGCGCGACATCGTCCGGCTCAAGGTGCCCGGCATCGACGCCGCCCTCGCCGACTCCGTGGTCCGGGTGATCGCCGCCCTGCGCGCGATGGACCTGCGCAAGCTGCCGTCGGTCGCCGAGACTATCGACTGGGCGCGCACCCTGCTCGCGCTCGGGGCGTCGACACTGGACGAGCGGGTCGTGCGGGAGAGCCTCGGCGTCGTGCTCAAGCACCAGGACGACATCGCCAAGGCCGGCGCCGGCCTGAAGCTCGAACAGGTCCTGGACGCGTCGTGACCGGCGGCGTGCGGGGGTGGCGGGTCGGCATCGCCAAGGCGGGCTGCGGGCCGCGGCTTGATCAGGTTTCGGGCGCGTCGTGACCGGCGGCGTGCCCGAGCGGCTCGCGGCGTTCGTCAAGGCGCTGCGGGACCAGGGCATCCCGGCGGGTCCGGCCGAAACGGTCGACGCCGCCGCGGCGCTGGAGGTGCTCGGTCTCGACGACCGCTCACTCGTCCGTGAGGGGCTGGCCGCGGCCCTGGTCCGCCGCGGCGGGCAGCGCGCGGTGTTCGACGCCGCGTTCGACCTGTACTTCCCGGCGGGGATCGGCGCGCCCGAGCGAGCGCGCGAGGACCGGCCGTCGACGCTGGAGGAGCTGCGGGAAGAGCTGGCCGCCGCGCTGGCCGACGGCGACCGGCAGGCGTTGTCCCAGCTCGCCGGGCTGGCCGTCGACATGCTGGGGCAGTACGGCTCGGCGTCCGGACCGGGCGGTGGCTTCTCCGCCCACCAGACCCTCGAACGGCTCCAGCCGCAGACCCTGATCGCGCGGGTGCTGGCCGCCGTCCGCGGCGGCGGCGCGCGCGGGGAGTTCACCGACCGGCTCGACCGCGACGAGATCCGCCGCCGCGTCGAAGGGTTCCGCGGGCAGGTCCGCACCGAGGCGCGCCGCCGAGCGGCCGAGGTTCGCGGCCGCGAGCGCGTCGCCAAGCACGCCATCGCGCCCGCTCCGGACCGCGTCGACTTCCTCATCGCGAGCCGGAACCAGCTCGCCGAGCTGCGGCGCACGATCCAGCCGTTGTCCCGGAAGCTGGCGACGCGGCTGGCCGCGCGGCGCCGCCGGAGGACGCGGGGACAGATCGACCTGCGCCGCACGCTGCGGCGGTCGCTGTCCACCGGCGGGGTGCCGATGCGGCCGGCCTACCGCCACCGCCGTCCCGGGCGGCCGGAGATCGTGCTGCTGTGCGACCTTTCCGGGTCCGTGGCGGGGTTCGCGAACTTCACCATGCTGCTGGTGCAGGCGCTGCGGGACCAGTTCAGCAAGATCCGCGTGTTCGCCTTCGTCGACAGCGCCGACGAGGTCACCCACCTGGTGACCACCAGCACGGCCGACCCCGAGCACCTCGGCGCGCGCATGCTGTCCGAAGCGGCGCTGGTGCGCTGGGACGGCCACAGCGACTACGGCGGCTCGCTGCGCCAGTTCACCGAGAACTGGCTGGACGCAGTCGGCCCGCGGACGTCGGTGCTGATCCTCGGCGACGCCCGTACCAACGGCGGCGACCCGAACCTCGACGCGGTCCGCGAGATCAAGGCCCGCGCCCGGCACGTCTACTGGCTGAACCCCGAGCGCCGGTCGCTGTGGTCCACCGGGGACTCGGCGGCGCTGGAGTACGCCGAGGTCGTCGAGATGCACGAGTGCCGCACGGTGCACCAGCTCGGCACGCTGGTCACCCGGCTGCTGCCGGTGTGAGCCACGCGTCGATGTCTCGCAGCATGGCTTTCTTGGTCGCTTCGGGAGCGAAGGACGCCGTGACGCTCGCGCGGGCGAAGTCCGTCATCGTGGCGTCGTCGTAGCCGAAAGCTTCTTGCACGCGGGCGTACTCCTCGGTGAGGTTCGCGCCGGTGACCGAGGGGACGTCGGTGTTGAGCGTGACGGTCAGCCCGGCGTCGCGCAGGCGGCGGAGCGGGTGCTCGGGCAGGGAAGGCACCAGCCCGAGCGTCACGTTGGACGACGGGCACACCTCCAGCGCGAGGCCCCGGTCGCGGACCTCGGCGACGAGCGCGGGGTCGTCGAGGACGCGGATGCCGTGCCCGAGGCGTTCGGTGCGGCCCACCTCGAGCGCCTCGCGGATGCTGTCCGGCCCGGCGTCCTCGCCGGTGTGGTGCAGCAGGTGCAGCCCGCCGGCGCGGGCCTTCTCGAAGACCGTCGCGAATGGCCTGAGCGAGTGGTTTTCTTCGCCTGCCATGCCGATCGCGAAGACTTCGTCGTACTTCAACGCCAGGTCGAGGGTGCGTTCGGCGCGTTCGACGGATCGGCGCCGGGAGTGATCGAGCAGCAGCCGCCACTCGAGGTCCGTGCTGTGCGACAGTCCTTTGAGGACGGACGCGAGCGGCATCTCGAGGTCGCCCAGGCGTTCGCCGTGCGAGGCCGCGGTGAAGGTGACTTCCGCGTAGCGCGTACCTTGGGCGGCTTCGTCCTCGCAGTACTCGCGCGCGATGCGTTCGAAGTCCTCGGGCCGCTGGAGGCAGGACCGGATGAGCGCGTTGTAGTCGGCGAAGGCGCGGAAGCCGTCGAACACCGGGGGTTCGCCGGGGACGTCGACGCCGTTGGCTTCGCCCAGCTCGCGGAGTGTGCCTGGGCGGACGGTGCTCTCCAGGTGGACGTGCAGGTGGGCCTTCGGCAGGGCGGCCAGGTCGCGCATGATCGCGAGCCTAGAGCCGTGCGGCGCGGCTCCGCGCGCCAATTCCGGCCACGCGCGCCCCACGCCTCGTGACCAAGCCCCGATCCGGCGTGATTGAAGCCGGAACTCGCGTGATTGGACCCGGATCCGGCGAGTTCCGGCTCCGATCACGCGAGATACGGTCCTGATCACGCGAGATCCGGCTCTGATCACCGGGTTTCGGGGCCGGTCACGGCCTGTTTCCGGGCCGGGACGCTCCGCGCCGGGTTTTGGGACTCGTCACACGGGGAACCTCCGGGTGGTTCGTCCGCGTTGTCAGGATGACCGGAACCGATGAGGGAGGACCACCGTGGCTTTGCTGAAGAAGCTGACCGTGCTGGCCGGCGCCGCCGGGGCGGCCCGTGCCTACGCCAAGAAGAACCCCGAAAAGGTGAACCAGGTGGTCGGCAAGGCCGCGAAGTTCGTCGACGACAAGACCAAGGGCAAGTACCACGAGCAGATCGCCGGTGCGGTCCGCAAGGTCAACTCGGTGACCGGGGAGCCGGGCCGGCCGGGGCCCGCGGGACCGGCGGCCGGCCGGTAGCTCACTCGGCGGCCAGCACCTCGAGGACCCCCTCACCGTACTTGGCGAGCTTGTTCTCGCCGACGCCGCTGACCGTACCCAGATCCGCCAGCGACGACGGCCGTTGCGTGGCGATCTGGCGCAGGGTCGCGTCGTGGAAGATGACGTACGCGGGCACGCCCTGTTCCTTCGCGACACCGGCCCGCCAGGCACGCAGACGTTCGAACAGCGGGGCCGCTTCCGCGGGCATTTCGACCGCGGCGGCGGCTCGCTTGGCGCTGCGGACCTTCGCGGCGGGCGCCCGCTCGGGCTCGCGGCGCAGCATCACCTGGCGGTCGCCGCTCAGCACTTCCGCGCTGCCTTCGGTGAGCACGAGCGAGCCGTAGTCGCCTTCGACCGCGAGCAGGCCCTGGGCGAGCAGTTGCCGCGCCACCGCCCGCCATTCCGGCTCGCCCAGCTCGGTGCCGATGCCGAACGTCTTGAGCGTGTCGTGGTGGAACTGCGTGACCTTGGGCGTGGACTTGCCGAGCAGGATGTCGGTGATCTGCCCGGCGCCGAACTTCTGCCGCCGTTCGTTGCGCAGCCGCACGACCGTCGACAGCAGCTTCTGCGCCGGGATCGTGCCGTCCCACTTCTCCGGCGGGCTCAGGCACGTGTCGCAGTTGCCGCACGGCTCGGCCTTCTGGCCGAAGTAGTTGAGGATCTGCACCCGGCGGCATTCGACCGTCTCGCACAGCGCGAGCATCGCGTTCAGGTGCGCGCCCAGCCGCCGCCGGTGTGCCTCGTCGCCCTCGGACGTGTCGATCATCTTGCGCTGCTGGACCACGTCCTGCAGCCCGTACGCCAGCCAGGCGGTCGACGGCAGGCCGTCGCGGCCCGCCCGGCCGGTCTCCTGGTAGTAGCCCTCGACCGACTTCGGCAGGTCGAGGTGCGCGACGAACCGGACGTCCGGCTTGTCGATGCCCATCCCGAAGGCGATCGTCGCGACGACGATCAGCCCGTCCTCGCGCAGGAACCGCGACTGGTGCTTCGCGCGCGTGCGCGCGTCGAGCCCCGCGTGGTACGGCACCGCCGGAATCCCGTTCTGCACCAGGAAGTCCGCGGTCTTCTCGACGGAGTTCCGGGACAGGCAGTAGACGATCCCCGCGTCACCCTGGTGCTCGGTGCGCAGCAGCTCCAGCAGCTGTCGCTGCGGCGAGTTCTTGCCGACGATCCGGTACTGGATGTTCGGCCGGTCGAAGCTCGCGACGAAGTGCCGGGCCTCGCCGAGGTTCAGCCGGGCGGCGATCTCCTTGTGCGTGGCCTCGGTCGCGGTGGCGGTCAGCGCGATCCGCGGCACGTCCGGCCACCGCTCGTGCAGGGCCGAGAGCTGGAGGTAGTCGGGCCGGAAGTCGTGGCCCCACTGGGCGACGCAGTGCGCTTCGTCGATCGCGAACAGCGAAATCTTGCCGCGGTCGAGCAGCCGCACGGTGGATTCGACCGAAAGCCGTTCCGGTGCCAGGTAGAGCAGATCGAGCTCGCCGCTCAGGAACGCCGACTCGACCTCCTGCCGCGCCGCGTAGTCCTGGGTGGAGTTGAGGAACCCGGCGCGGACGCCGGCGTTGCGCAGCGCGTCGACCTGGTCCTGCATCAGGGCGATCAGCGGCGACACCACCACGCCGACGCCGGGCCGCACCAGCGCGGGAATCTGGTAGCACAACGACTTCCCGCCGCCGGTGGGCATCAGCACGAGCGCGTCACCGCCGGTGATCACGTGCTCGACGATCGCCGCCTGGTCGCCGCGGAAGCTGTCGTAGCCGAACACGCGCCGGAGGGTTTCCAGCGCGTCGGACACGGGTGCGAGGTCGGTCTCTGCCACCCGCCCGACTATAGAGCGGGGGTCCGACAGTTCCGGTCCGGCCCGCCGCGGGATGCCAGACTATGCGGCAGAATGGCCGGGTGGAGTACTGGCCGGTTCCCGATCTCGTCGCGTATTTCGGCGGCGAATGGCACTTGGACCGGGAAATCCGCACCGCGGACGGCGATCCGGCGGGCGAGGTGACCGCGACGGCCACCTTCACCGAGACCGGGGGAGTCCTCGTCTACCACGAGGAGGGCGAGCTGCGGCTCGGCGGCCACACCGGGCCGGTCACCCGGACCCTGCACTACCGCCCGGCCGGCCCCGGCCGCGCGTCGGTGCACTTCGACCACGGCGGCTTCTTCCACGACCTCGACCTGCGCGAAGGCCACTGGACGGCGGACCACCCCTGCCGCGCCGACCACTACCGCGGCGAGTATCGCGTGACCGGCGCCGCGCGCTGGCGGCAGGAGTGGGCGGTGCGCGGACCGGCGAAGGACCACGTCATCGTCAGCCGGTTCACCCGCTGATGTCGCGGGCGAACGTCTTGAATGACTCATTCAGGTCTTCGGAGGTCCTGAATGAGTCATTCAAGACCTTGGGGCCGGGCTAGCGAGCCGCGCGGGGGCTGGGCGAGCGCCTGGCTCGCTCAGACGATGCCGCCGTTGGCGCGCAGCACCTGACCGTTCACCCAGCGGGCCGGGCCGGCGAGGAACGCGACGACCTCGGCGATGTCCTCGGGCTTGCCGAGCCGCTCGAGCGGCGGCTGCTTGGCCATCCGGGTGATGGTCTCCTCGTCCTTGCCGTCGAGGAACAGCGCGGTCGCGGTCGGGCCGGGCGCGACGGTGTTCACGGTGATGTCGCGGCCGCGCAGCTCGCGCGCCAGGATCATGGTGATCGCCTCGACCGCGCCCTTGGTCGCGTTGTAGATGCCGTAGCCGGGCAGGTTCAGCCCGATGACCGACGTCGACGTCGTGATCACGGCGCCGCCCTCGCGCACCCGCCGCGCGGCCTGCTGGGCCACCGCGAAGGTGCCGCGGATGTTGGTGCGGTGCACGCGGTCCAAGACGTCGAAGTCGGTGTCGGCGATCGGCGTCGGCGAGTTCATCACGCCGGCCAGGTGGGCGACGACGTCCACGCCGCCGTAGGTGCGCTCCGCGGTGTCGAACAGCTCCGCGACCGCGGCCGGGTCGGCCACGTCGGCGCGGACGGCGATCGCCCGGCCCCCGCGCGCCGTGATGGCCTCGACGGCGGCGTCGGCCTCCTTCTCGTTGCCGGCGTAGTTGACGACGACCGCCATGCCGTCGGCGGCCAGGCGCTCGGCGACCTGGCGGCCGATGCCGCGGGAGCCGCCGGTGACGATCGCGACACGGGTGGTGGTACTCATCGGTTTCCTTCTTCCGGTCAGGCGGAGATACGTATCGACGCTTCGTTCTTTCTGTATCGACGATAGCACAAGGTTGTTACCGGCGATAGCGTCCAGTGGTTACCGGCGTTACCTCTCCTTCTCGGGGCACGGCATCCGGCGGTATCGACGCCGCCGGTCGGCCGAATCGCGAGTTCAGGGCGGTATCGGCGTTTTCGGAACGTGGAATCCGGGAACACCGGACGCACCGGGGGCCCGACATCCTTGAAGGAGTTGAGCGATGCCCACATGGCTGATCGTCTTGATCGTCGTCGTGGCCGTCGCGGTGCTCGGCGCCGTGATCTGGCTGGTGACACAGGAGATGCAACGAAAACGGCTGCAGCAGCGGTTCGGTCCGGAGTACGACCGCACGGTCGCGGAGAAGGACAGTCCCCGTGCTGCGCAACGCGAACTCGCCGAGCGGGAACGTCGCCACAAGGAACTCGACATCCGTCCGCTCTCGGCGTCGGCGCGTGAGCGCTACACCCAGCAGTGGGCGCAGGTGCAGGAGACGTTCGTCGACCAGCCCTCCGACGCGGTCGCCGAAGCCGACCACGTCCTGGTCTCGCTGATGGCCGAACGCGGATACCCGACCGAAGGCTACGAGCAGCAGGTGGCGGACCTTTCCGTGCGGCACGCCAAGACCCTCGAGCACTACCGCGCCGCGCACGCGACGCAGCAGAAGCGCGACGGAGCGTCCACTGAGGACCTCCGCGACGCGATGGTGCGCTACCGCACCGTCTTCGAGGATCTGCTGACCGATGGCGCCGACGAGCAGCGCCACGACGACCACCACGACCGCCGCAACGGCCACGACCACAGCAACGGTCACGACCACAACGACGGCCACGACCACGACCGGGCCGAGCGGCGCGACACCGACCGCGTCGAGGCCGACCGCACCGACACCAATCGCACCGACACCAATCGCACCGACATCACCCGCGATGAGACCGCCCGTGGCGAGACCGCCCGTGGTGAGACCGACGAGCGCCCGGCGTCCGCGCGTCCGCGGACCGAATGGAATGGAGGACGCTGACCATGACCGACCACTTGACGCGCCACGGCACCGAGAACGACGAGGACGTCACCGGGCGTGAGGACATGCGGGAGTCCGACGGCTTCCACGACTACGACAACGCCGAAGACCCCGCCCAGGACCGCGACGCCGACCAGAACCTGAGCACCGCCGACCTGGCTTCGGCCGGACACCACGACACCACCGAGTCCGGCGGGGACGTCGAGACGCCCGCCGAATCGGGTGGGGATGTGGAAACTCCCGCCGCTTCGGGCGGCGACGTGGAAACCCCTGCCGCTTCGGGCGGTGACGTGGAGACTCCCGCCCGATCGGGCGGCGACGAGGAAACGCCGGCGCTGATCGACGAAGAGAAGGTCACCGGCTTCCGCGACCGCTGGCAGAACGTCCAGACCGGCTTCGTCGACGACCCGAAGCAGGCCGTCCAGCAGGCCGACGAACTGGTCGCCGCCGTGATCAGCGCGCTGGCCACCACGTTCGCCGAGCACAAGAGCGAACTGGAAGGCCAGTGGCGGCAAGGTGAACCGGCCACCGAGGAGCTGCGGATCGCGCTCCGCCGCTACCGCTCCTTCTTCGACCAGCTGCTGCCGCGCTAGCGGGCACCGTTCGCCGGCGGGCATGATCGGGTGGCACGCCGGGGGACGGCGTCAGCAACGGGAGGCAGCCGAATGAACGTGGCCGATCTGCTCGCCGACGGGTTCGGCCGGGTCCAGGGCACAGTGCACGCGGCGGTGGAAGGACTCACCGCCGAGCAGCTCCGGACCCGGCCGGGCGGCGACGCCAACTCGATCGCCTGGCTGGTCTGGCACCTGACCCGGGTCCAGGACGACCACGTCGCCGACGTGGCGGGCACCGAGCAGGTGTGGACCGGGCAGGACTGGCTTTCGCGGTTCGGCCTCCCGTTCCCGGCGGGCGACACCGGCTACGGCCACCGTCCGGCCGACGTCGAGGCGGTCCGCGTCGACAAGCCGGACCTGCTCACCGGCTACTACGACGCCGTGCACGAGCAGACCCTCCGGTTCGTCGCGGGCCTCGACGCCGACGCGCTCGACCGGATCGTCGACGAGGCCTGGGACCCGCCGGTGTCGCTGGGCGTGCGCCTGATCAGCGTCCTCGACGACGACATCCAGCACGCGGGCCAGGCGAGGTACGTCCGCGGCCTGCTGGAAAGCCGCTAGTTCAGCAGTCTTCGTAGCCTTCGCCGCGGTGGTCGGCGAGCCGCCGCGGACCCGGGCCGTCGGCGCCGAGCCGGTCGCCCGGGTTGGCGAGCCGGCACTTGGCCAGCGACATGCAGCCGCAGCCGACGCAGTCGTCCAGCTGGTCGCGCAGCTGTTCCAGCCGGCGGATCCGCGTGTTCAGGTCTTCCTGCCAGCACTGGGAGATCCGGGCCCAGTCGGCGCGGGTGGGCGTGCGGTCGTCGGGCAGCAGGGCGAGCACTTCCCGGATCTTCGACAGCGGCATGCCGACCCGCTGGGACATCCGGACGAACGTCACCCGCCGCAGTGTGTCCCGGCAGTAGCGCCGCTGGTTGCCCGCGGTGCGGCGGCTGTGGATGAGACCTTCGTCTTCGTAGAACCGCAGGGCCGACGCGGGCACTCCGCTGCGCCGGGAGAGTTCGCCGACCGTCAGGTCGGGTAGCTGCCGGGCCGTGGCGTTCACCATGGTCGAAACCCAACCACAGCCGTGCGTCAGACTTCAAGTGAGCTTGAAGTCCGACCCGGGTGGCGGCACCGCCGCCAGTCCGGAATGGACGGTCCGGCTCCGGGGTGGACATGTCGACATGAAAGCCGGGTCACGCCTGGCACGTCTGGTACGGCAGCTGGACGTCCGGCCCGGAGAGGGCGACGGTGCCGTCGACGGCGTATCCGCCCTGGGCCGCCAGCGCCGCGAACGCGGTGCAGACCAGCTGGTTGATCCCGGCGCCGGTGATCGGCCGCAGCGGGAACGGAAAGCTGATCGTCGCGGGCTGTCCGGGGGACACGGCGATGGGACCGGTCCGCCGCGAGAGCACCGTCGTGTACCCGTCGGCCTTTTCGCCGAGGCTCGGTCCGTCCAGCAGCATCGTCAGCGCCGCCTCGACGGTCACCGGCCCGTCGGCCGGCCGCGCCACCGGCGCCACCCGGCCGTCGACGACGAAGTAGAGGATCACGTCGGTGCCGCGCCCGTTGCCCGCCGGGCTGCGCAGCGTCGGCGCCGGGCCGGCCGGCACCACCGGCGTCGGTTTGATCCCGCACCCGCTCACCAGGAGCACCACCGCCAGGACGAGCAGTTTCCTCACGGCACCTCCCGCGGCAGGCGCAGCTCGAACCGGGCGCCGGTGCCGGTGTTGGCCGCGACGATGTCGCCGCCGTGCAGCCGCGCGTTCTCCCGCGCGATGGACAGCCCGAGGCCGCTGCCCTCGGACCGCGCGCGTGCGGTGTCGGCCTTGGTGAAGCGGTCGAAGACGCGCGGCAGCACGGCGTCCGGGATGCCCGGCCCGTGGTCGGTGACGGTGAGCACGACGGCACCGCCCGCCTCCCGCAGCACCACCTCGACCGGGGGCGCGCCGTGCCGCAGCGCGTTGCCGACCAGGTTCGCCACGACGATGTCGAGCCGCCGCCGGTCGAGCCGCGCGCCGATCCCGGGCGGCAGGTCGGCGACCAGCTTGGCGCCGGGCTCCCAGCCCCGCGCGGCGAGACTGTCGGTGATCGCCGTGGCGACGTCCAGCTCCTCCCGCCGCAGCTCCGCCCGCCCGGCGTCGAACCGGGAGATCTCGATCAGGTCCTGCACGAGCCGGGTCAGCCGCCGAGTTTCGGCCGACACCAGCCGCGCCGCGACCGCGGTGTCCGGCGGCAGCTGTTCGGCGTCCTCGTCGAGGACGTCGGTGACGGCGTTCATCGCGGCAAGGGGGGTCCGCAGCTCGTGCGAGACGTCGGCGACGAACCGCCGCGCGTCGGCCTCCATCGTCCGGAGCGTGCCGACCGTGCGTTCCAGCTCCGCGGCGGTGTTGTTGAACGTCGTGACCAGCTGCGCGAGTTCGTCGGAGCCTTTTACGCGCAGCCGTACGTCCAGCCGTCCGCGGCCGAGCTGGCTCGCCGCGGTGTTGAGCGCGCGCACCGGCCGCAGCACCTGCCGGGCCGCCAGCAGCGCCACGGCGACCGCGAACGGCAGGGCGAGCGCCGCGGTCTGCCAAGCCGTCCTGGCCAGCGCGTCGATCGCCTCCTGCTGGTCGGTCAGGACGACCATCGCGTAGATTTCGAGGCCGCTCGGGTCGCCGGCGGCGCTCTGCACCGGGACGCCCACGAAGAAGAGCGGGATGCCGTGCGCGTCGACGCGCTGGAACTGGATACGGGTGCTGGTGGCCACCACGTGGCGCAACTCGGCCGGCACGGCGTCGAGCGCCAAGCCCGACGCCGAGTGCAGGTCGCGGTAGACGACGAGCACGTTGCTGGGCTTGAGCGCCGCCGCGAACGCGTCGATCGTGCCCGCGGTCGGCGGCAGCGAAACGGTCGGCAGGTACGCGGCGATCTGGTCGCGCAGCTTCAGCATCGTCTGGTCCTGGATGCCTTCGAGGATGGCCCGGCGCGCGGAGACGTAGCTCGCGCCCGCCGCGGCGGTGGCGCCGACGATCATGATCACCGCGAACGCGGCGACCAGCCGGGGCCGCAGCCCGGCGAGCCACGACCGGATCCGCTGGTTCACGACCGGCCGAACCGGTAGCCGAACCCCCGGACGGTCTGCACGTGTTCCGGCTTCGCCGGCACGTCCTCGATCTTCGCGCGCAGCCGCTGGACGCAGGCGTCGACGAGCCGGGAGTCCCCGAGGTAGTCGTGGTCCCACACCGCCGAGAGGATCTGCCGGCGGCTGTACACCTGACCGGGCGTGCGCGAGAGCTCCAGCAGCAGCTTCAGCTCGGTCGGGGTCAGCGGCACCGGCGCGCCGCGTTTGGTCACCTCGAGCGCGGCCCGGTCGATCACCAGGTCGCCGTGCCGCTCCGCGGGCTCCGGCGGCTCACCCGGGCGCTCGACGGCCGTCCGCCGCAGCACCGCCCGGATCCGCGCGTCCAGGACCCGCGGCTCGACCGGCTTGGCGACGTAGTCGTCCGCGCCCGCTTCGAGCCCGGCGACGATGTCGAAGTCGTCGCTGCGCGCGGTGAGCATGATGATCGGGATCGCGCCGGCCGACCGCATCCGGCGGCAGGTCTCGAAGCCGTCCATGCCGGGCAGCATCAGGTCGAGCACGACGATGTCGGGCCGGTGGTGCACGAGCGCCTCGATGCCGAGCTCGCCCGATTCCGCGGTGCGCACCACGTGTCCCTGCCGGCGCAGGGCCAGCTGCAGTCCTTCCCGCACCGCCGCGTCGTCTTCTACCACCAGTACCTCGGCCACGGCGCCATTATTCGGAAAAGCGCACGACGTGGCGACCCGGCCGGATCTTGTAGCAAAACCATGACATCGCGCTGACGGGATCCCGAAACGCCCGCTCCAGACTCGAACACATGGCAGTGATCATCACCGACGTCCGGCCCGCGGCCCCGCCGACCGGCCGCCACGCGTTCGCGACCCGGTCCGTGTCCCGCACGGCGGTGCTGGCCGCGAGCGCGGCCGGGTTCGCCCTGGCCTTCGTCGCGGCCTACTTGCTGTTCGTCCGCACCCAGGCCGGCCGGGGTGTCGAGAACGGAGTCGTCCGCAGTGCCCAGTCCACGGGGACGACGGTGGACTGGGCGGCGCCGCTGCGGCAGGCCGACCTGGTGGTGGTGCTCGGCGGCGTCGCGGTGCTGCTCGTGGTGATCTCGCTGGTGCGGCGGCGGTTCGCCCTCGGCGTCACGGCCCTGGTCCTGCTCGCCGCGCCCCTGGTGGTGGCGCAGCTGCTCAAGCTGTACGTCCTGGACCGCCCGAGCACCGACGACCGGCTCGGCGTCGCGAGCCACAACAGCTTCCCGAGCGGGCACGTCAGCGCGGCGATGGCCGTGCTGGTGGCGCTCGCGATCGTCCTGCCCCGCCGGTTCCGCCGGACGGCCCTGGTGGCAGGCGGGTTCGGCGTCGCCTGGGTTTCGGCCGCGGCCGTGGCGCTGGGCTGGCACCGGTTGAGCGACACCGTCGGCGGCTGCTTGCTGGTCGCCGCGGTCACCTGCGCCGGGGCGGCGGTGGTGTCCGGCCGCCGCCCCGACGGTGACCGGGTGCCACCGGTGCCGGTGCTGGCCGGTTTGTTCGCGCCACCGGTCCTGGTGCTCGCCGGGTTCGCGGTCCTCGCCACGGCGACGTCCGGCGACGCCCAGTTCGTCGCCGCGATGGTGCTGGCCGCGCTGTCGGCGATGGTGATCGTGCTGCTGGTCGCCGCGCCGTTGCGCCGGGTCGCGTTCGACCCGGCCGAGGGCCGGGTTCGCCGCCTCCGGCGCCGCTGATCCGACTCCCGCGCGTATCCGGAGGCTCGGTTCGTGTGATTGCAGAGGCATCACGCGTGATTGGAGGGCCATCATGCGTGATGGGAGGGCCATCACGTGTGATGGGAGGGCCAGTTTCGGGGGATTGGACCGCGACAGCTGTGGCTGGGGCGCCTAGCGTCGGCCGGGTGCATCCGAAGCTTGCCGAAGACCTGAACTCGCTGGCCGATCTGCTCGACGTCACCAGCAAAGTCGCGAGTGAGGCGCTCGCCGGGCTGGCCGAACGGGCGGCTGCCGTCCCGCCCGTCGCCGTCGCCCCGGCCGCCCTGCCCGCCGAAGGCGCCGGGGCGCGGGGTGCGCTGGAGGAGTTCTCGCAGCGCTGGGAAGCCGGCTTCGCGGCCGGCGCAGGCCCCCGCTACCTCGGCTTCGTGACCGGTGGCGCCACGCCGGCGGCGCTGGCCGGGGACTGGCTCACCGCCGCCTACGACCAGAACCCGGCGAGCGGGATGGACTCCTCCGCGCAAGACCTGGAACGCGAGACCGTCGGCTGGCTGGCCGAACTGTTCGCGCTGGGCCCGGAGTTCTCCGGCGCGTTCGTCACCGGAGCCACGATGTCGACCGTGACCGGCCTGGCCATCGCCCGCGAATGGCTCGGCGAGCAGGCAGGCGTGAACGTCTCCGAAGAAGGCGCCGCCGCGCTCGGGCCCGTCACCGTGCTGTCCGGCTCCCCGCACTCCAGTGTCCTGAAGGCGTTGTCGTTCCTCGGGATGGGCCGGTCCGCGTTGCTGAAGGTGCCGGTGCTCCCGGGCCGTGAAGCGGTCGATGTCGAGCGACTGGCCGAAGTGCTCGAGACGCTCGACGGCCCGGCTGTCGTCGTCGCGAACGCGGGGACCGTGAACACGGTCGACTTCGACGACCTGCGCGCGATCGCCGCGCTCAAGCAGCGGTACGACTTCTGGCTGCACGTCGACGCCGCGTTCGGCGGATTCGCCGCGCTGACCCCGGAGCACGCGGCGCCGACCGCGGGTCTCGACCAGGCCGACTCGGTGGTCGTCGACCTGCACAAGTGGCTCAACGTGCCCTACGACTCGGCCGTCCAGTTCACCCGCCGCCGCGATCTGCAGCTGCGCGTGTTCGCCAACAACGCCGCCTACCTCGGCGAAATCGGCGCGACCCCGGACTTCCTGCACCTCACGCCGGAGAACTCCCGGCGGCTGCGCGCCCTGCCGGCCTGGTTCTCGCTCGTGGCGTACGGCCGCGCCGGGCACCGCGAGATCGTCGAGCGCTGTGTCGCGCTGGCCCGCGACCTCGGCGCGCGGATCGACGGCTCACCGCGCTGGCACCTGCTCGCCCCGGTGCGGCTCAACGTCGTCTGCTTCACCCCGGCCGGCGAGGCCACCCAGGAGCGGATCGACGCGCTCGTCCAAGCCATTGCCGAAGACGGGACCACGTTCCTGACCCCGACGGTGTACGACGGCCGCCCGGCGTTGCGTGCCGCCTTCAGCAACTGGCGGACGACCCCGGCCGACGTCGACCGGATCTTCGCCGCGCTGGAGCGGGTGGCCGGCGGCTAGCAGTGGTCCGATTTCGGGTCCGATTTCGGGTCCGATTTCGGCATGAGGTACTTCCACGGCGAGGCGCCCACGCCCAGCTCGCACGGGACGTGCACCAGCGAGGGCCGGCCGGCGGCGAACGCCTTGCCCAGCGCGCCGCGCAGCTCGTCCGGGGTGCGGGCGGTCAGGCCGAGCGCGCCGAACGTTTCGGCGAGCCGGGCGAAGTCCGGGTTCCGCAGCTTGCCGCCCAGTACGCGGCCCTCGAACAGCCGCTCCTGGTCGAGGTGGACGTTGCCGTAGTAGCCGTTGTCGAACACGACCGCCACCACGTTCAGTCCATATTGGACGGCGGTGGCCAGTTCCTGCGCGGCGAACAGGAAGCCGCCGTCCCCGGTCACCGAAACCACCGGACGGCCGGGGAAGGCCGCCTGCACGCCCAGCGCGGTCGGGTAGCCGAAGCCGAGCGTGCCCTGGTGGCCGCAGGTGACGAAGGTGCGCGGGGCGTAGACCTCGAATCCGAAGTAGGACGCGAACCCGGCCTGGCAGATCTCTTCGACGAAGAAGCCGTCGCGGGGCAGGACGTCCCTGATCGCTCGCAGGAACTCCAGTTCCGGCCCGACATCGGTGACGCGCTCCGCCACGGTTTCCTTCAGCGCGGAGAACTCCGCCGTCCGATCCATCCTTTGTGGACCGACGACGGTGGTGAGCGCGGCCGCGGCGTCGGCGGCGTCGGCGACGATCGCGACGTCCGCTTCGAGCCGCGTCGCCTGCCGCGGGTCGATGTCGAGCAGGATCGTCTTCAGCCCCGCGGGCTTGTCCGGCCAGCGGAACCACGACAGCTCCATCCGTGACCCGATGCCGATCACCACGTCGGTCTCGGCCCACCGCTCGAAGCCGGAGACACAGGTGAAGCCGAGCGGGTGGTCGTCGCCCACGATGCCGCGCCCGCCGCGGAACGGCACCACCGGCGCCTGCAGCCGCTCGGCCAGTGCCCGGACCTCGGCGGCCGCGTGCCGGGCGCCGCCGCCCACCATGATCATCGGGTGCTTCGCGCCGGCCAGGAGCCCGGCGGCTTCCGCCAGGGTGACCGGGTCGACGGCCGGGCGGGGCAGCGGCAGCGGTCCGACGGCCTCCGCCGGGGCGCGCAGCCCCAGCACGTCCCACGGCACCGCCAGCGAAACCGGCCGAGGCCGGCCGCCCGCCGCTTCCCGGAACGCGGTCGCCAGCGCGTCCGGGACCTCGGCCGGGTGCTCCACCAGCGCCGACCACTTGGTGAGGGTGCGTAGGGTCGCCAGCTGGTCGGGCATCTCGTGCAGGTGCCCCAGCCCGCGGCCGAGGTACGCGCGCGGGATCTCGCTCGTGAGGCACAGCACCGGCGCGCTCGCCCCGTACGCCGAAAGCAGCGCGGCGGAGGAGTTGAGGACGCCGGGGCCGGGCACGACGGTGTAGACGCCGGTGCGGCCGGTCGCCTGGGCGTAGCCGAACGCCATGTAGGCCGCGGTCTGCTCGTGCCGCGCGCCGATCACCCGGATTTCGCCGTTCGCGCGGGCGAGGCTGTCGAACAGGTCGTAGGTCTGCACGCCGGGCAGGCCGAAGACGGTGTCGACGCCGTGCGCGCGCAGCCCGTCGACGATCAGGTCGGCCGCGGTGGGAGCGGGCGGGGAACTCGGCATCGGCGCGGCCTCCTGTTCCGTCGGCCCGACCATATCCGGTTTCGCGGGACGGCTGTGGTGTGGCGCGTGGCGTGATGGACGTCAGCTGTGGCCGGACCCCGGGTTGCGGCGCGGCTTGATGCGGACCGCCGGCAGGGCCGGTGCCGGCAGGCGCTGAGGCGTGCCCGCGTAGCCCGTGACGTTGCCGAACTGGTCGGACTCCGCCTGCCATGCTTCGCGGAACGCGGCGATCTCCTCGTGCGTGCGCCCGACGAAGTTCCACCACATCAGGATTTCCTCGTCGAACGGGGTGCCGCCGAGCAGGAGGAACCGGGCCGGCTCGGTGCCGCGGTTGCTGAGCGTCAAGGAGCGCACCCCGGTACCGAGGTAACCGAGCTCCGCCGCGCGGACGCGGGTGCCGGCCACGACGACCTCGCCGGTGTCCACCAGGACGCCGTGCTCGAAACCGGGAGCCACGCCGAGGGACATGTGCGCGTCCGGGCCCAGGACGACCTCCGCGCCCAGCAGCGGGGTGAACGTCGGGATCGGGGACGTGCGCCCGGCCAGCGACCCGAGGAACACCCGGATCTCCGCGCCTTCGATCCGGTTGACCGACGGGACGTAGTGGTCGAAGGCCCGGGCGGTGTGGCGGTGCCGTTCGGGCAGCGCCACCCAGAGCTGGACGCCGTGCAGCGTCTTCGTGGCCGCGGTCGAGACTTCCGAATGGCAGATGCCGTGCCCGCCGGTCATCAGGTTCAGCTCGCCGGGCCGGACCATCGCGTGCGTGCCCAGGCTGTCGCGGTGCTCGATCTCGCCGTCGAACAGCCAGCTCACGGTTTGCAGCCCGGTGTGCGGATGCGGGGCGACGTCCATCGCGCCGGGGCCGGTGACCTCGTCCGGGCCGTAGTGGTCGGCGAAGCACCACGCGCCGATGAGCGACCGCGACCGCTGGGGGAGCGTCCGGCGGACCCGCATCGCCCGCGGTCCGCCCAGCGGCACCTCGCGCGGGGTGAGGACCTCGACGGCCGGCCGGTCGGGGTCGGCGGCCGACGGCCGGTCGCCACAGGCGAGCTCGGCGGGGGCGGCCTCGGTGTTGCTCATGCCCGCCACGGTAGTCGCGATCCGCGGGATGGCGTGGGGTGGCCGAGGCCGGGACGTCGGTGGTGGCTGGTTGCGGCCGGACAGCGGGTCCGAGCGGATCGGTTCGCCGGTGGTGGGTTGTCCGGCCGGGGTTTCCCGGGGGCCGGGATCGGCTCGCCGGGCGGGCAGGGGAGCACTCCGTGCTACCCGCGGACCGGAGCGGCGGCCGAGTGTTGCCGTCCGAGCGGCCGTTGCTCTTGTGGAGTTGTCAAACGTCGCGCCGGTCGCCGGTCAGGCGGCCGACTGGTGGTCCGTTCTGACGATGGCCTGGCCGGCGGCCGTCAGGACCGCCGGGACCTGCTCGCCCGGCCGGCCGGGGTGGGCCGGCCGGATCAGGCCCAGGTGGGCCAGCCCGTGGGCGGCGAACTGGTCGCCGCACGACAGGCCGTCGATGAACAGGTCCGGTTCGCTGCTGCAGGACACCCGGCCCCGGCCCGCGCCGACCGCTCGCAACATCGCCCGCATCCGGTGGTTGACCACGGTTCGCGCCGCCGCCGGTGAGCCGGTCTTCTCGTTCCCGTTCATCTCGGTCCCTCCCGCTCGTGGTTCGGCCTCCTCTACCCCTGCGTCGAACCAGGGGGCGGGATTTCGACAGCAGGTCCGGCCGGAGCGTCCCCTCATCGTCACCGGGGGCGGTCGAGCACGGGTCGAGTTCCCGTCAACGGGTGTTCGGCCGCCGACCGTGAACGGATGGGGTCAGCTGAGCTTTGGTCCCTTTCAGAGGCGCAACGCAGCGCAGGCGTTACACCGCCGACGAGACCACAGAACTAGAAGGGCGGCTCGCTGTCGGCGCCGACGCCCGCCGGCACCGGCGCGGCTCCCCACCCGCTGCCGTCCGGGGTGTTCGGCCCGCTGCCGTTGCGGCTGACCTTGGTGACCGTTGCGGTCGCATACCGCAGCGACGGGCCGATCTCGTCCACCTGCAGCTCGACCACGGTGCGCTTCTCGCCTTCCTTGGTTTCGAACGACCGCTGCACCAGCCGGCCGGTGACGAGGACCCTCGATCCACGCGTGAGGCTCTCTGCCGCGTTTTCCGCGGCCTGGCGCCACAGGCTGCAGCGCAGGAACAGCGCCTCGCCGTCCTTCCACTCGCCGGACTGCCGGTCCAGCGTCCGCGGCGTCGAGGCGACCGTGAAGTTCGCGACCGCCGCGCCGGCCGGGGTGAACCGCAGTTCGGGGTCGCTCGTCAGGTTGCCGACCACGGTGATCGTCGTTTCGCCTGCCATCGGTCTCCTCCTTCTCCTCCGGGTGCGGGTGCACCGCTCTCGCCGTCGAGGAGAGCACGGGGGACCGACAATTCCGGGCGGGGCGACGAGAGGCCGGCACCCGGACGGGTGGGGAGGCGGAGGTGAAGGTGGTGGTCGCCGCCGCGGATCTCACTCGGATGGGTGGTCTTGCACGGGAGGTCGCGGACGCGCGGGGCCGGTGCCCCGGTTGATCTTGCGTTGCTCGTGGTGATCCACGGCCGGCTCGCGGCGGCGCGTAGCGGCCTGGCCCCGGGAAGCGCCGGGGCCAGGAGAGCTACGGCTACTGACCCTGCTGAGGGGGCTGACCCGGCTGCGGGAACCCCTGCGGCTGCGAAGGGTACTGCTGACCCGAAGGGTGCTGGAAGCCCTGCTGGGAAAGCCCCTGAGGCTGCGCCGGATAGCCCGGTGCGGCCTGCTGCCGACTCTGCTCCTCCTGCGCCTGCAGCCGGACGGCGTCCTCCTTCGGGATCCTGTTCTCGATCCCGCAGAACGTGCACTGGGCCGTGTACTTGACGCTGATCGGGAACAGCGGGATGAAGAACAGGGTGAACTTCGTGACTGCCTTGCGGACCGCGTGCGAAGCGGGGTTGCCGCAGCGGCCGCACAGGAAGGTCGTCATCGCCAGCACGTAGATCCGCGTACGCCAGCCCCAGATCAACATCGGTCTTCTCTCTTTCCGTCTTGGGTCGCCGCGCAGCCTCGCACACGGGTACGCAGCCGCGTGGCGGTTCGCGAGAACTCGGGCGCTAGATTGGGATCATGCCGAGCGACTTCGCCCTGAAGACCATGAACGCCGTGCACCGCGGCCTGATCAAGCTCACCGGGGGGCGGGTGGGCTGGCAGGTCGCCATGCCCGTCCTCGAGCTCACCACGACCGGCCGCAAGAGCGGGCAGCCGCGGTCGGTGCTGCTGACCTCGCCGCACCAGGAAGGTGACACCTGGGTCGTCGTGGCCTCCCGTGGCGGCGATGACACGCACCCCGCGTGGTTCCTCAACCTGCGTGACAACCCCGAGGTCGAGGTCTCCCTCAAGGGCGGGCCGAAGCGGCCGATGAGCGCCCGGGTCGCCGACGCCGGCGAGCGCGCGCGCCTGTGGCCGAAGATCACCGCCGACTTCAAGAACTACGCGCAGTACCAGACGAAGACCGAGCGGGAGATCCCGCTCGTCTTCCTCGAACCGCGCTAGCTCCGGGCGGTCAGGTACGCCGGGTCGGGGCCGGGGATCGGCTGGTCCGGGACCCCGGCCAGCAACTGGCTCATGGCGTGGAAGTACGGCGGCGCGGCGACCGTGCCGCCGAACGCGCCGTGGCCGCAGTCGCCGAGGTGCACCGGGGTGCCCGGGCAGATCTCCCGCGGGTGCGGGCCGTCGGCGAAGACCATGGACGACACCGCGTAGCCGTCGACACCGCCGACGAACGCCACGGACTCGCTCTGCTGGGTCGTGCCGGTCTTGCCGATGTCCGGGCGGGTCCAGCCGGCGGCACGGGCGGCTTCGGCCGACGTGCCGCTGGTGGTGTCCTTGCTCAGGCCCGCCTCCAGCGTGTTCGCCACGCTCGTGGGGATGACCTGCTCGCACCCCTGCTGCGGCACCGGCACGGCGTTCCCCTTCCAGTCGGTCACCGACAGGATCGGGTTCGGCGGGCACCAGACGCCGCCGCTCATCAGCGTCGCCGAGACGTTCGCCATCTCCAGCGGGCTGACCGGGCTGTTGCCGAGGGTGAACGACAGCAGGTCGCGGAAGTACTGCGACTGCGGCTCGCGGTACTGCGGGTTGCCCGACTTCGGGTCCGGCGTGCGGCCGGCGTCGTTGGTCGCGAGGGTGTTCCGCAGCCCCAGCTTGTACGCCATGTCCAGCACGGCGGGCATCCCCACCTGCGACTCGAGCCCGACGAACGCGACGTTCGGTGACGTCGCCAGCCCGTCTTCGAGGGTGATCGGGTCCGCGTAGTGGCCGTCGTTGTGGACGGTGTAGCACGGCGTGTGCGCGTCGGCGTCCGGCGGCGTGAAGCACTGGCTGTCCGGGTTGGGCAGCGGCGTGTCCAGGCCCGCCTTGCCGGTGACGAGCGCCGCCGCGGACGTGAAGATCTTGAACGACGAACCCGAGCCGAACTTGTTGCTCGCGTCGGCGACGAGGTCGGTCGACGTCTCGCCCTGGTTCGGGTCCGTGCCGTAGTTCCGGTTGGCGACCATGGCGAGCACCTGGTGGCCGTTCTGGCCCGGCTGGACGACGGCGAAGGTGTTGGCCACGCCGTCCTGGGTGGTCGGCACGTTCGCGTCGACGGCGTCCTTCGTCACCTGGGACACGCGCGGGTCGAGCGTGGTCTTGATCGTGTACCCGCCGGTGGCCAGCTGGTCGGCGGTGAACCCGGCGCGCTCGAGGTAGCTTTCCGCGTAGGCGCAGAAGAAACCCGCGTCCGGCGCCGCGCCCAGGCAGGAGCCGGACGGTGTGACGGGCCCGTTCGGCAGCAGCCCGAGCGGGGCGGCCTTCGCCGTCGCCGCGTAGGAGGCCGGGATCGAGCCGTTGGTGACCATGTCGTCGATGACGAGGTTGCGGCGCTGCAGCGCCTTGTCCGGGTGGGCGTACGGGTTGTAGACGCTGGGGTTGTTCACCATTCCGGCGAGCAGCGCCGCCTGCGGCACGGTCAGTTTGTCCGCTGTCGTCCCGAAGTACGCTTTTGCCGCGGCACCGACCCCGTACACGGTTCCGCTGAATTCCACCACGTTGAGGTAATCGGCGAGAATGTCGTCCTTGCTCTTCGTTTCGTTCAGCTGGACGGCCATTTTCGCCTCCCGCAGCTTGCGGGCGAGCGAGTCCTCGCGGTCGGCCTGCTGGGCCGCGGGGTCGGTCCGGTCGACGACGTTGATCAGGTAGTTCTTGACGTCCTGCTGCGTGATCGTCGACGCGCCCTGCAGCGCGCCGCCGGTGCTGTCGTTCACCGCCGCGCGGAGCATTCCCTGCATGTCAACGCCGCCTTCGGTGGAGAACCGGCGGTCCTCGACCGCGATGATCGCGGCCTTCATCGTCGTCGCGATCCCGGCCGCGGTGACCGGCAGGCGGTACTGCGCGTAGAGCGTCGCGATCGAGGTGCCGTCGCGGTCGGTGACCGTGGTGGTCAGCGGCGGATCGGCGGCGGCGAGCTGGGCCGAAATGGCGTCCACCGAATCGCTGACCTGATTCGACAGCAGGCCCGCGCCGATGGCGGCGGGCGCCATCGTCCCGGCCGCCAGGATTCCGGCGAGCACACAAAAACCGACAAATCCGACCACGCCCCGATGACGATTCACGAATTCGAGATTAGGCAGCGGGCGATAAAGCTTCCGTTCGGTGAGACATGTGCCTCACCGGGCCAACCTGCCGAGCAGTGCCGAAGCGACCGAAATGGCCACCGCGGTCGCCGCGGCCAGCACGGCGAAGCCGGTCCCGAGGTGCGCGGGCGTGCCGATCAGCAGGCCCCGCAGCGCGTCGACCTGGTAGCTCAGCGGGTTGACCGGCGCAGCGGGCCCGGGTCAGCCGAGACGGCGGGCGGTACGGTGAGTGGCACGGACACCGCGGATCCCTCCTTCTTCGTTGCCGAGGCGGTTCCCGGTCACCGCCCGGAACACGTCGTCCAAAGTGGACTCCGGGCCGAGGTCGGCCTCCAGCTCGGCGGGTGTGCCCAGTGTGCGGATCCGGCCGGTGCAGCGCACCGCGGCGGGTTCGGTCATGGCTGCTCCTTCAGGATGCCCATGAGTTTTTCCAGGGCGGGCAACGCCTGTTCGATCGCCGCTGTGTCCTCTTCGGACAGTCCGGCGAGGGCGTCGGCGACGAGCCCGGCCCGGGCGCGTCGCCAGGCCGCCATCCGGTCGGCGGCCGCGCCGGTGATCTCCAGCCGGGCCGCGCGGCGGTCGGCGGGGTCGGCCTCGCGGCGCAGCAGCCCGGCGTCGACGAGCTGGTTCACCAGCGTGCTGACCGAGTTGTTCGCCAGGTGCAGCTCGCGCGCGGCGGCGGCGACGCCGATGCCGGGCTGGTCGGCCACCACGCGCAGGACTTCGACCTGGGCGCCGGGCAGCGGGAAACCCGGCACGCCGGCCCGGACCCGGCGGCGCAGCACCCGGCGGATCCCGTGGACGGCACCCAGGAGCCGTTCGGCGACTTCGGTCATGCCCCTAAAAGTAGCTCTGACTCAGATCTATTAGCAACGCTAAATGTCTGGTTGGTGCGGAAAGGGAAAAGTCAGCGGCGCGCGGCTTCGGCGAGGGCCAAGTCGAGCAGGCCGGGGAAGCGGGCGTCGAACTCCTCGCGGCGCAGCGCGTTCAGCCGCTGCGTGCCGCTGTCCCACTGCCGGAGCAGCCCGGCCGCGCGGAGGATCTTGAAGTGCCGGGACGCGGCGGGCTTGCTGACCGGCGGCATGATCGCGCCGCACGATTGGCCGGGTTCGCGGGCGAGGGCGGCGACCATGGCCAGCCGGTACGGGTCGCGCAGGGCTTCCAGGGCTGCGGCGAAGGTGACGTCTTCGAGGGCCGGGTGGTCCAGGGGGGTCGCGGTGCGGCTGGCCATGGCCCGAGTATCCCCGGTTGCCCGGGCGGCGGACGCTGTGCCATGGTCGATGTTAGTCAGTTGGTTAACATGAGGAGTTCCGGTGCGCGTTTACCGTCCCCAGTCCGGCCGCCTGGTCCAGCGTGAAGAGCCGACGCCCGAGCCGCGACGGGGCGAGGTGCTCGTCCGCGTCCGGGCGGTGTCGTTGAACTACCGCGACCTGCTCATCCTGAACGGCGACCACTTCGCCACCGGGTCCGGTGGTCTGATCCCCGTCTCGGACGCCGCGGGCGAGGTCGTCGCGGTCGGCGAGGGGGTCACGCGCTTCGCCGGGGGAGACCGGGTGATCAACGTCTTCCACCCGGACTGGATCGCCGGCCGGATGCCGGACACCGCGATGGGGTACGGCAACGGCCGGGACGGCTGGCTCGCCGAATACCGCGCCGTCCCGGAGCACGCACTCGTCGCACTGGCGGATTCGCTGACCTTCGAGCAGGGCGCGACCTTGCCGTGTGCCGCTGTCACGGCGTGGACGTCGCTCGACGGCGTGCGCCCGGGCGATGTCGTGCTGACCCTCGGCACCGGCGGCGTCTCCCTGTTCGCCGTGCAGCTGGCGAAGGCGCGTGGGGCACGGGTCGTCGCGACGACGTCGAGCGCGGCCAAGGCGGCGAAGCTGACCGAACTCGGCGCCGACACGGTGATCGACTACGTCGCGACGCCGGAATGGGGCAAGGCGGTGCTCGACTCCACCGGCGGGCGGGGCGCGGACCGGATCGTCGAGGTCGGCGGGCCCGGCACGTTCACGCAGTCGCTGGTCGCGGCCGGGACGCACCACGCCGAGATCGCGCTCGTCGGGTTCGTCGGCCGGAGCGGGCCCCCGGTCGACTTCATGGACCTGTTCCGCAGCGGCGCGACCGTGCGGAAGATCTGGGTCGGCAGCCGAGAGGACACCGAGGACCTCCTCCGGTGGCTCGCCGTGTGGCCGATCGAGCCGGTCATCGACAGCGTTCACTCGTTCGAGGACGCCGGGGCGGCGTTCCGGCGCTTCGAGAGCCAGGAGAACTTCGGGAAGGTCGTGATCACCACCGCGTGAGACGAGGGGAGATACCGCTGATCGGCTGAACTGTTTCACCGCTGACCGTTCGGCGGCGGGCCGGTGCCGTTCGCCGCGCGGGCGACGGCGTTCCGGGCGGAATGGGCAGCGCGGGCGCATGCTGTCCTTTCCGGCCCCGCGTCCCCGCGCCTGACGTCCACTGTGGACATTGCCAGTGCGCCCGGTCCGGCGGTCTTCTCGCCCGAAGATAGGAACGTTCGTGACCCTGCTGGACAGCAAGCTCGTCCGCTGCTGGACGTCTCGCCCGCACCTGCAGTCCCTCTACGCCCTCGCCGCGGCCGCCCCGCGGGTGCGCGCCGCCCTCGGCCTCGTGCCCACCGGCGGCGGCACGGTCGGCTTCAAAGTGGACGGGGACGCGCTGGCCCGCACCGAGGCGGAGCTGATCGCCGCGACGTCGGCGCGGCTGCCGGTGCACCCGCTGGTGACGCAGGACTTCCACGGCCGCTCGACGGTCCGGTGCTGGCGCCGCAACCGCGACCTGCGCGTGCTGACCGGCGACCTGGTCGACGTCGCGGACCGGCTGAGCCGGGCGGGCTACGGCGGCTGCCTGCGGTCGGCGACCGTCGAGTTCGCCGAGCCGTCCGGACGCCGGCAGGGGAAGCTCGCGCTGGTGTACCTGTTCGACCGCGGCACGTTCCACGCCTCGGCGCCGGGGAGCTTGCCCCTGGACCGGGCGCTGGAGCTGCGGGCCCGGGCCGCGCTGCACGGCGCGTTACCGCTCGAACCCGTCGCGCAGCGGCGGTTCGTGCTCTGAGGACGGCCCTGAAAATCCGCCGATTGGCGCAGGGCGGGCGTTCTGCGAAGATGCTGCTCTCGTCCGATCGAAGGAGATGGCCGTGGCTTCTCGTCTCAACCCCTACCTGAGCTTCCGCGACGACGCGCGGCAGGCCATGGAGTTCTACAAGAGCGTCTTCGGTGGCACGCTGACGGTGAACACGTTCGGGGAATTCGGTTCACCCGAAGGGGCGGACGCGGACAAGATCATGCACTCCCAGCTGGAGGCCGAGAACGGCTTCACGTTGATGGCGTCGGACACCCCGGCCGGGATGGAGCACCGCCCCGGCACGAACATCTCGGTGAGCCTCAGCGGGGACGACGCCGACGACCTGCGCGGTTATTGGGAAAAGCTCAGCGACGGCGGCACCGTGACGGTTCCGTTCGAAAAGCAGATGTGGGGCGACGAATTCGGCGCCTGCGTCGACCGGTTCGGCATTCCCTGGATGGTCAACGTCGTCCACGGCTAGCCACGAGCCGTTGCAGCCGGTGCCCTCGTCGGTGACGATGGGGGGACCGGCGTGGCGTGGCGCCGGGCCGAAGGAGGCCCGATGGCGGGTTTTCCCTGGACGTGTGCGCAGTGTGGCGCGGTCAACGACCCGGGTGCCGGTCGGTGCGGCACCTGCGGGAGCCTGGCACCGGGCCGGGCTCGCGCGCGGGCGCTGTGGGTCCTGCTGACCCTGATGCTGGTCGCCGGCGTCGCAGTGGGCGGCGTCCTGCTGTTCACCGGGCGCTCCCGGCCTTCGCCGTCAGCGTCGGGGTCCTTCCCGGAGTACACGACGCCGGTGCTGCCGACCACGAAGACAGTGGTCACGACCGCCGCCGCCACCCCGCCCGTCACGCCGTCGACGTCCACTTCGGCCACGCCGGACGGGAAGCCCTGCCCGGGCGACGCCGCGCGGTACCTGCCCGGCGGCGAGGGGACCGCGCTGCTCGTGGCGCAGACCGCGAAGTCCCTCGTCACGGTCTGCCGGACGCCCGACGGCCGGATCTTCTACGACGGCCAGGCCCGCGGGCAGGCGGCCTCCGGCGACACCCACATAGTGCTGCCGGCCCAGGCCGAGGGGGACGGCTTCGTCGCGGAGAACGGCGACTACACCTACAAGGTCGGTGGCGGCAAGCTGGTCGTGTCGGCCGGGTCCGAGGTGCTCTCGGACGAGGAGCTGACCACGGTCGGCTGAGCGCTGTCGGGTGAGCGCTGTCGGGTGAGCGCTGCCGGGTGAGCGCTCAGGATGTGGGAATGCGGCCGGGCCCGGACCCCGTTTCGCGCATGCTGGAGCCATGGCTTCACCGCTGGACAACCCGACCTGGGCGTCACTGACCGGTCCGCACGCGCACTTCGCGGAACGGCGCGGGCGCGTGCTGCGCTACCCGGAGGACGTCACGCCGTTCCTGGCCCTTCCCGACGACCCGGACGAGCAGGACTGGCTCGACGTCGCCGGGCTCGCCGGGCCGGGAGCGACCGTCGTGATCGCCGCGGCCACCACGCGGCCGCCGTCCCGCTGGGAGGTGCTCGACGAGATCTCCGGCGTGCAGCTGGTGGACGACGGCATCGCGGCCGCGCCGGACCCGGAAGCCGTGCGGCTGGGGCCGGCGGACGTGCCGGAGATGCTGGACCTCGTCGAGCGGACGCGGCCGGGGCCGTTCCTGAAGCGGACCGTCGAGCTCGGCACCTACCTCGGCATCCGCCGGGGCGGCGCGCTCGTCGCGATGGCCGGCGAGCGGCTGCACCCGCCGGGCTACACGGAGATCAGCGCGGTCTGCACGGACCCGGCGTACCGCGGGCAGGGGCTCGCGACGCGGCTCGTCCTCGCGGTGGCGGCGGGCATCCGCGAGCGCGGCGAGACGCCGATGATGCACGCGGCGGCGGCGAACACATCCGCCGTCGGCCTGTACCTGTCGCTGGGGTTCGTCCTGCGGTACCGGCCGGACTTCGTGGCGGTCCGCGTGCCGCTCGCGGTCGCGGCCTAGGCACCGGTCGACGACCCGGGCCGGACGATCATCAGCACCGTCACCACCGCCCACAGCAGGTTGAACACGCCGGTCAGCATGGCCAGCCTGCCGAGCGCGTCCGAAGCGGGCTCCTCGGCCAGGAGCCGCTTCTGGCGCGGCAGGACCAGCACCGCGAGCACCGCCGCCGCAACCGCCGTCAGGCCGATCGACACGAGCAGCCACGGATCGCCCATGACGTGCATGGTGCCCGCCACGCCGAAACCGAACACCGGAACCGCGATGGCCGCGTAGGCGTACACGCGGCAGATCCGGTGCAGCAGGGTCGCCGACTTGACGTCGCCTCGGCGGACCGCGGCGGGGAACATGCTGGCCGCGACCGCGACCGGGCCCACGGCGAGGATCGCCGCCAGGACGTGGACCGAAAGGAGGATTTTCGACACGCACCGAAGCTAGCGATCTTGGCGTGCGCCGGGGAGTGGCCGGAACGCCAGGAACCGCCGGAATCCGGCCAGTCGACGGTGCGGGGCACCGCGGCGCGATCAGGCCTGGGTGAGCGCGTACAGCAGGGGGCGAAGCTCGCTGACGCCGGGATGATCTTCACGCCAGATGAGGCGCAGCCGCAGGGGTGGTGCCTGGACATCGACGGCCTCGAGACGGCCGGAATCCAGATCGGCGCGCACCGCGAACTCGGGCAGCAGGGCGACCCCGCGACCACTGGCGACCCATTCGCGGACCTGCGCCAGACCGCCGACGGCGGTGAGGCCGACATCGGAACCGAGCCAGCGCCGGGTGGCCATCCAGAAGGAACAGCGCGGCTCCCGGCCGACCAGGCCGCCGGTGCGCTGGATCTCCGCCATGGTCACCGGGCGCCCGAGAAGCGGATGGTCCGGCGGGGCGACGACCGTCATGGCGACCTCACGCACATCCAGGTACTCCAGGTCCGAAGCCGAGCCGGAGAAGCCGAGGTCGCCGATGTGCGCACCGGCGTCGAGGAGCACGGCTACGTCGATCTCGCCGTGGCCGAGCGCGGTGAGGAGCCGATCGCGGTCAGGGTCAGGGCGTAGCTGGACCTGGAGTTCCGGACGCGCTTGCCGGAGCTCGTCCAGGACAGCCGGCAGTAGCTCGCCGGCGATCGATGCTTGTGCTCCGACGCTGAGGCCTGGTCCGGCGCGGAACTGTTCGGCGGCATCGTCGAGCGCTTCCAGCGCCGCGGCCGCGGTGACGAGATAGGAGCGGCCGGCCGCGGTCGGGTGCATGCCGGCGCGGTCGCGGAGGAACAGCGGTGCCCCGAGTTCGGCCTCGAGGCGGCGTACTCGATCGGAGATCGAGGACGGCGCGAGGCCTTGGGCCGCTGCCGTCTTGTTGACCGTCCGATGCTGCAGCAACGCGATGGCGGTTCTGAGCTGGTCCAGGTCCACGTAACCACTCTAGGCAGGTGTTCGGATATTCCGAATGCCGGTGCGGTCGCACCGGTCGAACCGAGCTCGGTGAAGACGCACCATTGCGGACCGTCCCTCCTCCCTGAACCAAGGAGATTCATGTCCGCGACATCGCCTGCCGATGCTCAACGGAACCGAACCCGGCAGCACCATCGGCCGGCCACCCGGCTGGTGGGGATCTCGCTGGCCTACTTCATGGTGCTGCTGGACACGACCGTCCTCGCGGTGGCCGAACCCAGCATCATGACCTCCCTCCACACGGGCGTCGTCGGCGTCGGCTGGACCACCACCGTCTACACGATGGCGCTGGCCGCTGCCCTGGTGTTCGCGGGCAGCCTCGCCGACCGTCTGGGTGCCTACCGGGTCTTCCTCGCCGGGGTGACCGGGTTCGGTGCAGCCTCACTGGCGTGCGCCTTCGCGCCCACCATCGCGCTCCTGCTCGTCTTCCGGGCCGTGCTCGGCCTCTTCGCCGCCGCGATCATCCCGAGTTCGCTGGCCTTGATCGCCGGTCTGTATCCGGAGCCCGGATCCCGCGGACGTGCCATCAGTGCCTGGGCGGCCATCAGCGGTGTGGCCATGGCGGCAGGCCCCGTACTCGGCGGGTGGCTCATCGCCGTCGACGACTGGCGTGCCGTCTTCGTCATCAATGTCCCGATCGCGCTGGTGGCTCTTCTCCTGTGCCGGACCCCGATCGCGATTGCGCGGCGAGCCCGCACGCTCTCGTGGCTTCCCCATCTCGGGCTCGCGGCGACGCTGGCCATCGCCACCCTCGCCGTCACGCAGGCCGGCCAGCAACGCTGGGTACCGGCTGTCCTGTGTGGACTCGCCGCCTTCGGGCTCGGGTACGGCACCACGCTGATCGACCGGGCCTCGCCCGCGCCGATCGTCCCGGCGGAATTGCGTCGTAACGGGGCTGTGTGGCGTGCGTTCGGGTGGGGCGCGGCGGTCAACTACGCGCTGACCACCGTGATCTTCTCGATCCCGCTCGTGCTTCACACGACCGCGGCCGGAGCGGGCGCGTCGCTGCTGCCGATGACCCTGCTGGTCGCGCTGAATCCGCTGATCACCGGCCGTCTCGTCGGGGCATACGGGCCGTTGCGGCCCATCCGGATGGGCTTCGTCGCGTTCCCGATCGGCCTGGCTCTCATCGCCGTCGCGACAACGACTGGTGACCAGCCGTTCGTGCTGGGCCTCGGGCTGCTGCTGTGTGGCTTCGGCGTCTCCTGGACCCTGCCCGCGCTGGTCGGGTTCGCGGTCAACCAGGCAGGCACCGCGGCGGCCGGCTCGGTCGGCGGCATCCTCAACGCCACCCGCCAGGTCGGTGCCACGATCGCGGCCGCGGTTTCCAGCGTGACCGTGACCCACCACGACGCCGGTGACTCGGGGGCCGTGCCGTTCCTGATCGCGGCGATCGTCTGCGCACTCGGGCTCATCACTGCCGTGGTGCCGAGACTTTCCCGCGCGAACCGGATGTCGATTCCGGCATCCCCGGTTCGACGTACGGGTAAGAGCGAAAGGGGAGCACGATGACCGCCACGATCAGCACGCCGGCCCGGGTCCGGAGCCTGCCGGTCCTGCTCGCCACCGAGGACGACGCCGAGGACATGGGCCTGCTGGCGCCCGACGACCGCCTGACCTGCCACGTGCACGGCCGGTGGATCCACCAGTGCGTCGCCTCACCGGCCCACGTCAGCCCGGTGACCCGGCACCGCTGGTGCCGCGGCTGCCGCAGCGAGCTGGCCGTCGCGGTCGACGAGCTCTCCCTGGCCGTGTCGATGACCTGCCCGCGCTGCGGACGTGGCGGCAGCGCGGCCACCGCCCGGCTGACCGCGGCCTGCCGGGCGAGCCTGGCCGCCGAGCGCGCCGCCCGGCGGGCAGCTTGAGCCGGGCCCAGCGTGCGACCGCGGTGTCGTGAACGACTCGTTCATGACGTCCGACGACAGGAACGAGTCGTTCACGACGTTCGACGAATCCCGGGTCTAGCCGGGCACCCACATCGTCACGCGGGTGCCGCGGCCCGGCTGTGAGTCCACCGTGCCGCGCCCGCCGACCTCGGCCAGCCGGGCCACGATCGACTGGCTGATGCCGAAGCCCGGTGGCCGGTCGCGGACGTCGAAGCCCTGGCCCTGGTCCCGGGCCACCACCGCGATCCCGCCGTCGCGCTCCTCCACGCGCAGCACGACCTGGTTCGTCCCGGAGTGCTTCACGGTGTTGCGCAACGCTTCCCGGACCGCCTCGACCAGCGCGGTGCGCCGGTCCTGCGACACCTTGCGGTCGTCGGCGAAGTCGGCGGCGACGAGCTGCGTGCGCAGGCCGTCGCGCGCCATCTCGGTGGCGACGTCGGCGAGTTCGACGGCGAACCCGCGCGTCGCCCCGGTCGGCACCGGCTCGGTGATCCGCTGGCGCAGCTCGGCTGCCTGCGCTTTGGCGACCGAACGCAGTTCCGACAGCCGCGTGGCGGCCTGGGCGTCGTCGCCCGGTGCCGCGATGGCCAGTGCTTCGAGCGTCTGCAGCACGTTGTCGTGCATGATGCGCCGGGTCCGGCGGCGCTCGGCCTCGCGCCCGCGCCGGAGCCCGATGTCCACCGCGAACCGCGTGCCGACGCCGAGCAGGATGAGGATCGCCACGGCGATCACGATCGCCACCGCCAGTGCGACCAGGCAGCCGATCGACCGCGTCAGCGCGAGCTGGTGGCTCAGCGGGAGACCGCCGGCCAGCGTCAGCGCCGCGCGGAGCGGGACGGCCGCCGCGAACAGCCACAGCGCCGCCGGCAGGCCGCACGTGCCCGCCCACATGGCGACCGTGCCGACCAGCCAGGTCCAGGACACGTCGACGGCGAAGGGCTGCACCGACGTCGGCGCCGTCGTCGCCACGACGAAGTTGAGCACCACACCGACCGCCAGGTCCAGGCCGAGGGCCCGGGTGGTGAGGCGCGCCCGCAACCCGCCGGAGCGCAGCACCCAGATCGTCGCGGCGGTGTCGGCCACGACGGCGAACACGGTCGCTCCCAGCACCGGGCCGAGCCCAAGGCTGCCGTTCGCCGCGGTGAAGCCGATGAAGACCTTGACGAACGCCGCGATCCGGTACGCCAGCGGCACGACGACCCAGTAGCGCGAAGCGCGGGCGAGCGTCGCGTCCCCGACGGCGGCGAGGTCGCCGTCGTCGGCTTCGGTGGGTTCCGCGGGTGTGCCACTGCGCAGCAGCGTGCGGACTAGGGCGCCTGGCGGAGCGGCAGAGCCCGCCTCGGGCATCGGTGGTCCCCATTCATCGGACGTCCGGGCACACCGAGCGTGGCAGCGCGGCGGGGTGCTCGTCAACCGTCCGGGCGCGGAGCCAGCCCGGTGGAGCAAAGGGGGGTCAGTACGCGTGATACATCGTATCTTCGCCCGCGTACTCCGCCCAGCCCGGCGAGCCCGTGGCGGCGAAGCGGTACCAGGCGCCGTTGAGGTCGCCGGCCAGCTCGGCCGGCGGGTTTTCGCCGAGCAGGCCACGCGGCCCGGACAACGCGGCCGGCGCGTCGAACACGAACGGCAGTTCGAGCCCGTGGCAGGCGCCCAGCCTGCCTTCCAGCAGCGGTGAGCCCCACTCGAACTCGTAGCGGAACGTCCGGCCGGTGTGGTGCTCGGCGAGGTCGCGCACGCCGTCGCGGAAGACCAGGTCGGTCAGCGCCTCGACGAGGACCTCGCCCGCCGAGCGGCCGGCGCCGAGGCCGTAGGCGTACAGCACCCCGGCCGGGTCCGGGTGCGACACCGCCAGCGAGGCCACGGCCTGGTCGTCGGTGACCGCTTCGAGCGCGCCGGTCGGCACGAGGTAGAGCCGCATCTCCTCACTGCAGCTGCCGGCGATCAGATCGACGTCGCCGCCCGCGCCCGCCCGGATCGCCTTGCCCGGGTGCTGCGGCAGGACGTCGTCGCCGACCATCGGCAGGAACGGGCTCAGCCCGTACCCGCGGTCGTAGCCCAGCGCGTCGCGCAGGTCGGGCGCGCCACCCGGGCGCAGGACGGCGTCCTGCGCGTCGAGCAGCTGCTCGGTCGACACCTTCCGGAACGCCTCGGCGGTCGGCTCGACCTTCAGTTCGTCGGCGACGACCTTGGCCAGCCGCCGCGCCTCGACGACGCCGCGCACCATGTCCGGGTGTCCACTTTGGACAATCGCGCGGTGGAAGAGCCCCGGCGACAGCGGCGAACCGAGCAGGCAGGCGACGCTCACGGCTCCGGAAGCCGCGCCGAAGAGGGTCACGTTCGCCGGGTCGCCGCCGAACCCGGCGATGTTTTCCCGCACCCAGTGCAGCGCGGCGAGCTGGTCGCGCAGCCCGACGTTGGTGGTGCCGCCGTCGAGGGGCAGGAAGCCGTCGATGCCGAGCCGGTACTGCACGGTCACCAGCACCGCGCCCGCGCGGGCGAACGCCGTGCCGTCGTAGGCCGCGGCCGACCCGGTGCCGCCGAGGAACGCGCCGCCGTGCACGAACACCAGCACCGGCAGCGAGGCGGCGCCCGGCTGCGGGGTCCAGACGTCCACGGTCAGGTATTCGGGTCCCGGCCGCCAGCCGGTCCCGGCGAGCGGGGTCAGATCGAGCCCGGGGACGTCGTGACGGCGTTGTGGCGCGGTCGGCCCGGGTCTCTGCGTATCGCGGACCCCCTCCCACGGCGGAGCGGGGACGGGTTCGGCGAAGCGCAGCTCACCTTCGGGCGCCGCGGCGTACGGGATGCCGCGGAAGCGCACGACACCGGCAGGGGTGACCTGACCGCGGACCGCGCCGGAGGTGGTGGGGACGACGGGGTCGGTCATGCGGGTGGCCCTTTCGTGGGAAGACCTGGGGGAGTTCCCGCAAGCCTAGGACCGTGGCCGCCCGCCGTCATGGCCTGATCGTCCCCTCGTTGTCGCGGATGGGTAACGGCCCTCCGCGGTCGTGAGCGGGGAACGGCCTTCCCGGCCACCCTGTTCCCCGCTCACGACCTCCGCCGCTCACTCCGCCAGGAGGTCCTCGATGGTGATCGGGAGGTGCCGGACCCGGATGCCGGTGGCGTTGTACACGGCGTTGGCCACCGCCGCCGCCATGCCGACCGTGCCGATCTCGCCGAGGCCCCGCGCGCCGACGGCGTTGTGCAGGGTGTCCGGGTACTCGACGAAGTGGACCTCGACCTCCGGGATGTCCGCGTTGACCGGGAGCAGGTAGCTCGCGAAGTCGCCGTTGGCGAGCCGGCCGCTCGCTTCGATCTCCAGGCCTTCGTGCAGCGCGGCCGACACGCCCCAGATCATGCCGCCCATGAGCTGGCTGCGGGCGGCCTTGTCGTTGATGATCCGGCCGGCGTCGAAGACGCCGAGCATCCGCGACATCCGGGCCTCGCGCGTCCACTTGTGCACGCGGACCTCGACGAACTGGGCACCCCACGAGCTGAACGAGTGCTTGGTCAGCTCCTCGCCGGGTGCCGACGACCCGGTGACCTCGAGCGTCTCGCGGCCCAGCGCGCGCAGCAGCTCGCCGAACGTCATGTTCTCGCCGTCGGCGAAGACGCGGCCGTCGGCGTAGGTGACTTCGCGGCCTTCGAACGGCGCCCCGGCGTCCGACGCGAGCGCCACCAGTTCGTCGATCGCGTTGGTCGCGGCGAGCATGATCGCCGTGCCCGCGCTCGCCGTCGCCGTCGAGCCGCCCGACAGGCCGCCCGGCGGGAGGGCCGAGTCGCCGAGCTTCGGCGTGATCCGGTCCGCCGGGATGTCCAGCGACTCCGCGCCGACCAGGGAAAGCACGGTCAGCAGGCCGGTGCCCGGGTCCGCGCCGCTGGTCGCGACGACGGCGGTGTCGTCGGCGTTCAACGTGATGCCGACCGTCGCCGGGAACCGCAGGGCGGGGAACATCGCGGTGGCCACGCCCGTGCCGACGAGCCAGTCGCCTTCGGTGCGCGTGCCGGGTGGGCGGTGCGCCCAGCCGAAGCGCTGCGCGCCGACGCGGAAGCACTCGTCGAGGTGCTTGCTCGCCCACTGCAGGTCCTTGCCGGGCGGGGCGATGGAGTTGTTCTTGATCCGCAGCTCGACCGGGTCCATGCCGAGCGCGACGGCGAGCTCGTCCATCGCGCTTTCCAGCGCGAACGAGCCGGGTGCCTCGCCGGGGGCCCGCATGAACGTCGTCGGCGGGATGTTCAGCGGCACGATCTTCTGGCTGATCGCCAGGTTCCGCGTGGCGTACCACTCGCGCGAAGTGCCGTGCGACGTCGGCTCGACGAACGAGCGGGCGGCGTCGGTGCTGCACCACGAGTCGTGGCCGAGCGCGACGAGCGTGCCGTCGCGCTCAGCGCCGAGCGTCATCTTCTGGACCGTCGCGGCCCGGCCGGCGGTCGCGGTGAAGACCTGTTCGCGGGCGAGCGCGGCCTTCACCGGGCGGCCGAGGTCCCGGGCGGCCGCCGCGGCCAGGAACGACGGCGTCGACACCATCGCCTTGCCGCCGAACGCGCCGCCGACGAACGGGTTCACCGAGTGGACGGCTTCGGCCGGCAGGTCCAGGGCCATGGCCATGTACTCCGCCTGCAGGTTCGAGGCCTGGTTCCCGCTGTAGAGGGTCAGCTTGCCGTCGTCCCACACCGCGACCGCGGAATGCGGCTCCATCGCGGCGTGGTTCTGGGTCGCGGTGGAGTAGGTCGCTTCGACGACCACCGGGCTCGCGGCCAGCGCTTCTTCGAAGGTTTCGACGCCGTCTTCGAGGACCTCCAGCGTCGGCGGAGCGCCGTCGCGGGCCGGCGGTGCGTCTTCGGCGTCCGCCAGGCCTTCGGCCAGCGACGTCCGGGCTGGGAGCGCGCGGTAGGCGACCGTCACGAGCGCCGCCGCGTCGCGGGCCTGTTCGAAGGTCTCCGCGACCACGAAGCCGATCGGCTGGCCGTAGTAGGTGACCTCCTTGTCCTGCAACGGAACCCACGCCTCGCCGAACATCGTGGTCGGCGCGCACAGGGTCAGCGGGTCGAACGGCGAGTACACACCGAGCACGCCGGGCGCTTCCCGCACCGCGGTGAAGTCCATGGCTTCGATCTCGCCGTGGGCGATCGTGCTGAGCACGACGTAGCCATAGGCCATGCCGGGGAAGTTGTGGTCGGCGCCGTACTTCGCCTGGCCGGTGACCTTCAGCGGCGCCTCCAGCCGGGTGATCATCGGGAGCTCTCCTCGGTCAGTTCGAGCAGGGCGCGGACGATGGTCCGCTTGAGCAGTGGCACCTTGAACCCGTTGTGGGACAAGGGTTCGGCGCCATCCGCCGCGACGGCCGCGGCTTCTTCGAAGGCGGCTTGGGTCGCCGGGGCGCCTCGCAGGGCAGCCTCGACGCCCGCCAGCCGCCACGGCACCGTCCCGACACCGCCTGCCGCGATCCGCGCGTCCGCGACGACGCCGTCCCGGACGTCCAGTGCGACGGCGGCGGAGCACAGCGCGAACTCGTAGGACTGCCGGTCGCGCACCTTGACGTAGGTGGAGTTCGCCGCCCAGTCCAGCCGGGGGACGAGCACCTCGGTGATCAGCTCGCCCGGCCGCAGGTCGTTTTCCAGGGCGGGGGTGTCGCCTGGCAGGTGGTAGAACTCGCCGAGCGCGACCTCGCGGGTGCCGGTGGCGTCCGCCAGCCGCAGCCGGGCGTCGAGCGCGACCAGGGCGACGGCGACGTCACTGGCGTGCGTGGCCACGCACGAGCCGCTGGTGCCGAGGATCGCGTGCATCCGGTTGGCACCTTCGATCGCGGAGCAGCCGCTGCCGGGCACGCGCTTGTTGCACGGCATCGCGACGTCGCGGAAGTACGAGCAGCGCGTGCGCTGCAGCAGGTTGCCGCCGATGCTGGCCATGTTCCGCAGCTGCTGGGACGCGCTCAGCAGCAGGGCGCGCGAGATCGCCGGAGGGACGCCGGGGTGGGCGGCGATGTCGCTCATCCGCTCCAGCGCGCCGATGCGCAGGCCGTCGGTGGTGTCGATGCCGCGCAGTGGCACCGCGTTGATGTCGAGGACGTGCTCCGGCGTCAGGACGTCGAGCTTCATGAGGTCGACGAGCGTCGTGCCGCCGGCGAGGAACGTGCCGGGCGTCGCGAGGGCCGCTTCGACGGTGGTGGGCGCGGTCAGCTCAAAGGGTCGCATCGGCCCGCCTCGCCTGCTCGACGGCCTTGACGATGTTCGGGTAGGCCGAGCACCGGCAGAGGTTGCCGGACATGAACTCCCGGACGTCGTCGACGTCCTGCTCGACGGCGGCGACCGCCGACATGATCTGCCCGGCGGTGCAGAACCCGCACTGCAGGGCGTCCTGGTCGACGAACGCCTGCTGCACCGGGTGCATGCCGTCCTCTGTGGACAGTCCTTCGACGGTGGTCACCGGCTGCTTGACGGTGACGGCCAGGGTAAGGCAAGACAACACGGGCCGTCCGCCGACGTGGACCGTGCAGGCGCCGCACTGCCCGCGGTCGCAGCCCTTCTTCGGACCGGTCACGGCGAGGCGTTCCCGTAGCGCGTCCAGGAGGGTCACGCCGGGATCGACGTCCAGGTGTTCGGTGGTGCCATTGACTTCGAGTGAGATGTCCACTGGTCTCTTTCCGCGGATCGGTCGAGCCTCGTGTGGTGGGGAACGGGCGTACCGGATAGTCATCCGCTTCACCCCGTCGCGAGGCTAGCGGATTACAATCCGCTTCGCAACGAAGTGTGCAAGGCTGGAGTTGCTCCAGGTCTGGGCTAGATTCGGTGAGAGCGCAACTATCACTGGACACTCGTATTACCGGACACTCGCCGGGAGGCACGATGACGACGGGATCGGTCAGTCCCCGCCGCGCGGACACCCGGCGCAACCACGAGCGCATCCTCGCGGCGGCCGCGGCGTCGCTGGCCGAAACGGGCGAGGTCTCGTTCAACGCGATCGCGAAGCAGGCCGAAGTCGGCGTCGGCACGGTCTACCGGCACTTCCCGACCTCGGAGGCGCTGATCCTGGCGGTCTACCGGCGCGAGGTCCGGCACATCGTGGACGTCGTGCCGGCGCTGCTCGAGAAGCACCCCCCGGACAAAGCGGTCCGGGTGTGGGTGACCGACCATCTCGCGCACTACATGATGACGAAGAAGGGGCTGGCCGACGCGCTGCGGACCGCGACGGCGTCCCGAGGTGAGCTGCCGGGCGACGCCTTCGAAGACATGCTCGGCGCGGTGGCGACGATGCTCGAAGCCAACGTGGCGGCCGGGACGGTCCGGCCGGGCCTGACGCCGATGCTGGTCATGCGGGCGTTCGGCGGCCTGCTGTGGCTCGACCCGAACGAGGACTGGCGGCGCGACGCGGCGAGCCTCGCCGACCTGCTCTGGTACGGGATGGCCGCGCAGCCCGGTTAGGCGTCGCCGTCGAGGTGGACGGTCACGGTGACCCGGCCTTTCTCGTCCCGGCGCGCCACCGCGTGGCCGGTGCGGCCGGTGGCGTCGAGTTCGAGGGTGAGCGGGGCGCCGTCGCCGGTGAAGTTGCGCCACCACGACTTCGCGTCGGGCATCATCACGCGGATGGTGACGACGTCGCCCGCCCGCCGGTAGCCGACCGGGGTGCTGAAACTGTGCCCCGATCGGCGGCCGGTGTAGGTGATCTCGGTGAGATGGCGACGGACCAGTGGTCCCCAGCGTGGCGATGTCCGGAGCGCGCCCACCCAGGTGTTGAACCGGGCGACGGCGTTCTTCGGGAGCGAGTCTCGACGGCTCACGGCAGCCTCCTTCGTCGGTGCTGCGGCCAGGCTACCGGAAAATGGAGATAGCTGCTCCGGTTGTGGTCTCAGTTGGACGTAGGGAAGGTGAAGGCGGCCTCGGAGCGGGGCCAGCGGGTGGTGACGACCTTGGCTCGGGTGTAGAAGCGGACGCCCGCGGGGCCGTGGATCGGGCTGTCGCCGATGAGGGAGTCCTTCCAGCCGCCGAAGGAGTAGTACGCCATCGGGACCGGGATCGGGACGTTGACGCCGATCATGCCGACCTTGACCTCGCGCTGGAACTTGCGGGCCGCCTCGCCGCTGCCGGTGAAGATCGCGGTGCCGTTGCCGTAGGGGTTGGCGTTGATGACGGCGATGGCTTCGTCGAGCGTCCGGGCGCGGACGATCGCCAGCACCGGGCCGAAGATCTCCTCGCGGTAGGCGTCCATGTCCGGGGTCACCTCGTCCAGCAGGGACGGGCCGACGAAGAAGCCTTCCTCGTGGCCTTCGACGGTGAGGCCGCGGCCGTCGACGACGACCTTCGCGCCTTGCTCGGCGCCGCGGGCGACGGAGTGCAGGACGCGCTCGCGGGCGGCCTCGGTGACAACCGGTCCCATGTCGCTGGCCGGGTCGGTGCCGGGGCCGACCTTCACTTCGCGGGCCTTGCGTTCGAGGATCTCCACCAGCTTGCCGCCGGCCGAGCCGACGGCGACGCCGACGGAGATGGCCATGCAGCGCTGGCCGGCCGAGCCGAACGCGGCGGCGGTGAGGTGGTCGGCGGCGAATTCGAGGTCGGCGTCGGGCAGGACGACGGCGTGGTTCTTCGCGCCGCCGAGGGCCTGGACGCGTTTGCCGGCCGCGGTGCCGCGTTCGTGGACGTACTTGGCGATCGGGGTGGAGCCGACGAACGACACCGCCGCGATGTCGGGGTGGTCGAGGATCGCGTCGACCGCGGTCTTGTCGCCGTGGACGACGTTGAAGACGCCGTCGGGCAGCCCGGCTTCGGCGTACAGCTGTGCCACGAAGTTCGAGGCCGAGGGGTCGCGCTCGCTGGGTTTGAGGACGAACGTGTTGCCGGTGGCGATGGCGATCGGGTGCATCCAGAGGGGCACCATGATCGGGAAGTTGAACGGCGTGATCCCGGCGACCACGCCGAGGGGCTGGCGGAAGTCGTGCACGTCGACGTCGCGGGAGACCTGGTCGGAGAAGCTGCCCTTGAGGGCGTCGGCGATGCCGCAGGCGTACTCGACGACCTCGCGGCCGCGCACGATCTCGCCGCGGGCGTCCTCGATCACCTTGCCGTGCTCGGCTGAGATGATCCGGGCGAGTTCGTCTTCGTGCCGCACGAGCAGCTCGCGGAAGGCGAACATCACCTTGGTGCGCTGGGACAGCGAAGAGTTGCCCCACGACTCGAAGGCCTTGGCCGCGGCCGCGACGGCGGTGTCCACATCGGACGCTTCCGCCAGCAGGACCTCGGCCTGCGGCCGTCCGGTGGCCGGGTCGTAGACGGGGGCCGTGCGGGCCGAGCCCGCCGGGGTGGCGGTGCCGTTGATCCAGTGCTCGATGGTGTTCACGGTGTTCCTCCGGGTAGTGGCGCTGGGGCGGGGGTGCGGGTTCACAGCAGCCCCACCGCGGTGTCGACGGCCTTGGCGACGTCTCCGTCGTGCGGGTACAGCAGCGACCGCCCCACCACCAGGCCCTGCACGGTCGGCTGGGTGAGGGCGCGCTGCCAGGCCGCGAAGGCCGCGTCCGGGTCGGTGACTTCGCCGCCGAGCAGGACGGCCGGCAGGGTCGAAGACGCCAGGACGCGGTCCATGTCGTCGACTACTGGGAGTTTCAGCCAGGTGTAGGCCGAGGAGCGGCCGAGCGCGGAGGCGATCGTGATCGACTTGATGACCGCGTCGGGGGAGAGGTCGTTCTTGAGGCGCCCCTCGGTCCAGGTCGACAGGAACGGCTCGACCATGGCGATCAGCTTGCGGCCGGCCAGCTCGTTGACCGCCTTCGCGGTGTTTTCCAGGACGCTCGGGGTGGCCGGGTCGTCGAGGCAGATCCGGGTCAGGGTCTTGCCGCCGTCGAAGCGCATCCGCTCGATCGCTTCCGCGTCGTAGCAGGCGAAGCGGTCGTCGATTTCGAAGCTGGACCCGGCCAGTCCGGTGCGGTTCATCGACCCGATCACCGTCTTGCCGTCCAGCACGCCGAGCAGCAGCAGGTCGTCGACGATGTCCGCGGTCGCCAGGACACCCGTGACACCGGGGCGTTCCAGGGCCAGGCACAGCCGTTCCAGCAGCTCGCCGCGGTCGGCCATCGCCGAGGGGTCGCCGCCGACGGTGTTGGCGCCGCGGGCGGGGTGGTCCGCCGCGATGATCATCGTCCGGCCCTTGTCGTTGAAGGGCGACTTGGCCCGCACCCGGTTCGCGGCCGCCTCGGCGATCGCTTCCGGGTCGTGCACGCGTTTGGCGACGATGCGCCGCAGCACGTCGGTCACGGCTCCGCTCCCAGCTTGGTCTTCGGATTGGTCTTCGGAGCACGTCGTTCGTGCCCGTGCCATCGACGATTCCAGCGGCCGGAAACTTTGTCAAGACATATGGACAACACGTCATCCCAACAGGTGGCGCGGAGGCGGTAGGCTTCGCGGATGAGCAACCCGGACGTCAACTTCCCGGCCTGGGACGCGGGCCGGGAGATCCTCGTGGACCCGGGCAGTCCCGAGCCGCTGTACTTCCAGGTGTCCCGGCAGCTGCACGCGGCGATCGAGGACGGCAGGCTGCCGGCGGGATCGCGGCTGGGCAACGAGGTCGACCTCGCCGCGAGCCTGCGCCTGTCGCGGCCGACGGTCCGCCAGGCGATCCAGACGCTGGTCAACCAGGGCCTGCTCGTGCGGCGGCGCGGGGTCGGCACGCAGGTCGTCCGCACGAAGGTGGCCCGGCCGCTGCGGCTGAGCAGCCTGTTCGACGACCTCGCCGGGCTGGGCGGCAAACCGGAGTCGGCGGTGCTCGTCAACCGGGTCGAAGAGGCCGGCGCCGAAGTGGCCGAGCTGCTGGAGGCACCGGGGCTGACGCACGTGCGGCGGCTGAAGCGGCTCCGCTCGACCGACGGCGAGCCGCTCGCCCTGATGAACAACTACCTGCCCGTCGGCGTCATCGACCCCGGCGACGACGAACTGCGCGAGCGCGGGCTTTACCAGCTCCTGCGGTCGGCGGGGGTGCGGCTGCACGCGGCCGAGCAGAACATCGGCGCCCGGCTCGCCACCGAGGAGGACGCGGAACTGCTCCACGAGGAGCCGGGGGCGGCGTTGCTCACCATGCAGCGCACGACGTATGACGACTCCGGCCGGGTGGTCGAATACGGGTGGCACGTGTACCGGGCGTCCCGGTACACGTTCAACCTTTCGCTGACCAACGGGCCTCAGTGAGCGCGGAGCCGGCCCACCGGGGTGGTCACCCGGCCGTCCTCGGCGAGCCGGCGAACGCCGGTCAGCGGCGGCCCCACCGCAGGACCTTCCGGGCCGCCGAATACGCGAGCCCCGCCGCCAGCACCCACGGGCCCGCGACGATGATCGGGTCCGCCAGGTGGTGCTTGACGTCCGCGCGGTTCTTGCCCACCCGCGAGGAAAAACCGTGCCGGGTGAACTCGCTCAGCACGCCGGTCTCGGTGACCGGGTTGTCCGGGCGGAGCGTGGCGAACGAGCGCAGGTGGCTCTCCCAGGCGTCCACCCGGTCGGCGGCCAGCAGGAGCAGCCAGTGGGCGGCCCGCCCTTCGCTGTACTTCCGGTAGGAAAACCGCCGCAGCACACCGGAAAGGCCCTTCGGCGGGCACGACGTCCCGAAGACCGGGGTCAGGAACTCGTGCTCGATCGAGCGTTCCCGCGGCCACTTTTCCGGCTGCCGCTCGGGAAACTCCCAGTGGGCGCCGCTCCGGTCGTCCTGCCACCGCAGCTTCGGTACCGACGGCCGGTCCTTCGGGTCCAGGTCCGCGCCCCAGCCCGGGATCCGCGCGCGCAGGCTGGCGCTCGACTCGGCGATCGGCGGCCGTTCCGACGTGTACGTCATGGTCGTTCCTTCCTCAGCCGGCGTCCGGCACGATCAGCGGCTTGATGCAGCCGTCCAGCTTGGCGGAGAAGATGTGGTAGCCCTCGGCGATGTGCTCGAGCGGGATGCGGTGGGTGACGACGTCGCTCGGCTTGAGGTAGCCGTTGCGGATGTGCTCGAACAGCCGCGGCCACTGCCGCTTCACGGGGCACTGGTTCATCCGCAGCGTGAGCCCCTTGTTCATCGCGTCGCCGAACTTGACGGCGCTGAACATCGGGCCGTAGGCGCCCATCACCGAAACGGTGCCGCCCTTGCGGACGGCGTCGATGCACCAGTTGAGCGCCACCGGCGAGCCGCCCTGCAGCTTCAGCTTGGCCGAGGTGACGTGCTGGGTGAGGTTGCCGTCGGCCTCAGCGCCCACTGCGTCGATCGCGACGTCGGCGCCGAGGTGGCCGGTGAGCTTCTTCAGGTGCACGATGATGTCGTCGTACTCGGTGAAGTTGTAAGTCTCGGCGTGGGCGAAGGTCCGGGCCTTCGCCAGGCGGTTCGCCAGGTGGTCGATCACGATGACGCGGCCCGCGCCCATCAGCCAGGCCGACTTCGCGGCGAACAGCCCCACCGGCCCCGCACCGAAGACCACGACGACGTCGCCCTCGGTGATTCCGCCGAGCTGCGCCCCGAAGTAGCCCGTGGCGAGCGCGTCGGTGAGCAGGACGGCGTCTTCTTCGGCCAGCCAGTCCGGGATCACGGCCGGTCCCACGTCGGCGAACGGCACCCGGACGAACTCGGCCTGGCCGCCGTCGTAGCCGCCACAGGTGTGCGAGTAGCCGTAGATGCCGCCGACCGCGGTGGCGTTCGGGTTCACGTTGTGGCAGTTGGAATACAGCCCACGGGCACAGAACCAGCACGTACCGCAGAAGATGGTGAAGGGCACCATGACGCGGTCGCCGCGCTTGAGGTTCCGCACCCCCGAGCCGACTTCTTCGACCACGCCGACGAACTCGTGCCCGAACGTCGTGCCGACGCGCGTGTCCGGCATCATCCCGTGGTACAGGTGCAGGTCCGACCCGCAGATCGCGGCCAGTGTCACCCGGACGATCGCGTCACCGGGGTGTTCGATCGCGGGGACGTCCTTCTCTTCGACGCGGATCTTGTACGGGCCGCGGTACACCATCGCACGCACAGCGCCTCCTTCCGACGGGCCGTCGGCATACCCGGGCCCGTCGCGGCTAACCCACCGGGGGCGCGCGGCCTGTGACGACCGTGTCGTCGGCGTCCGGGACGACGTCGGGCACCCGACGGCCCGGCGAGGTGAACTCGCCGGGCCGTCGGATGCCGGTGGTCAGGCCTTGATCTCCTTCCGGTCGGACTGCGCGCCGCCGATCTCGATGCGCCGCGGCTTGGCCTTCTCGGCGACCGGGATGCGCAGCGTCAGCACGCCGGCCTCGTAGCCGGCGGCGATGTGGTCGGTGTCGAGGGTCTCGCCGAGGAACAGCTGCCGGGAGAAGACGCCGAGGGGCCGTTCGGAGACCTGCATCTGCACGTCGTCACCGCCGGGGAGCGGACGGCGTTCGGCCTTGACGGTCAGGACGTTGCGTTCGATGTCCAGCTCGATGGCGTCCGGGGAGACACCGGGCAGGTCGAAGCAGACCACGAACTCGTCGCCGGCGCGGTAGGCGTCCATGGGCATCGCGGTCGGCTTGGACCAGGTTCCGGGCGTGCCGAAGACCTGCTGGGTGAGGCGGTCCAGCTCACGGAACGGGTCGGTGCGCATCAACATCGGGTTCCTCCTCACTTCGGTTCGGTTCGTGTCAACACGCACCTCTGTTCTAGCATGTCATCCAAACGATGACAAGAAGGAAGTCGTCAAAAAGACGACATCTCCGGTGGCGTGTGAACCCGGGGCCGGCGGGAACCCGGGGGAGCGGAGATCCATCCCCGTATCCGAGGAGCCACCCGTGTCCGAGCAGCCCGCCCAGCAGCAGACCCCGCCCGGGACGACCGCCGCGATGACCCCGCGGCCCGACCACGGCGAGCACACCTACCGCGGCTCCGGCAAGCTGACCGGCAAGGCGGCGCTCATCACCGGGGCCGACAGCGGCATCGGCCGCGCCGTGGCGATCGCCTACGCCCGGGAAGGCGCCGACGTCCTCATCTCCTACCTCGACGAGCACGAGGACGCCGAAGAGACCCGGCGCTGGGTCGAAGAAGCCGGGCGCAAGGCCGTCGTCGTGCCCGGTGACGTCGCCGACCCGGCGCACTGCCGGGGCCTGGTCGCCCGCGCGGTCGAGGAGTTCGGCCGCCTCGACGTCCTGGTGAACAACGCCGCCTTCCAGATGAGCCACGACTCGCTCGAGGAAATCCCCGACGAGGAGTGGGACCACACGCTCGCCACCAACCTCAGCGCGTTCTTCCACCTCGCCAAGGCCGCGGTGCCGCACATGAAACCCGGGGCGTCGATCATCGGCAGCTCGTCGGTGAACTCCGACAGCCCGACCCCGCAGCTGCTGCCCTACGACGTCACGAAGGCGGGCATCGCGAACATGACGGCGGCGCTGGCGCAGCTGCTCGGGCCGAAGGGAATCCGGGCCAACAGCGTCGCGCCGGGCCCGATCTGGACGCCGCTGATCCCGTCGACCATGCCGGAAGACCAGGTGAAGTCCTTCGGCGAGCAGGTGCCGCTCGGCCGCGCCGGCCAGCCGGCCGAACTCGCGCCGGTGTACGTGCTGCTGGCGTCCGACGACGGCAGTTACGTGTCCGGGGCGCGGGTCGCGGTGACCGGGGGCGCGCCGATCCTCTGAGCGGGCCGCGGCGGAACGCCCGAAGTCCGTGAATGGCACATTGAGGGACTTCAAGTCCCTCAATGTGCCATTCACGGCTTTGAGCCTCAGGAGTGCAGGTGGCCGGCGACGGCGTTCGGGCCGGGGTCAGCGGCCGCGGGGATCGTCGCTTTCGCCCTGCTCGTCGGGCTGGGTGGCGGCGGCCGCCAGCTCGGCCGGGTCCGCCGCGCCGCGGGGGTGCCCGCGCGTGAGGTGTGCTTCGTCGCGCATCCGGTCCACCATGTCCGGGTAGTGCAGCTCGAACGCGGGACGCTCCGAGCGGATCCGGGGCAGCTCGAGGAAGTTGTGCCGGGGCGGCGGGCTGGTGGTGGCCCATTCCAGCGAGTTGCCGAAGCCCCACGGGTCGTCGACCTCGACGGGTTCGCCGTAGCGGTAGCTCTTGAAGACGTTCCAGACGAACGGCAGCACCGACAGCCCCAGCACGAACGCGCCGATCGTGGAAACCGTGTGCATCCAGGTGAAGTTGTCGCTCGAGAGGTAGTCGGCGTAGCGGCGCGGCATGCCCGCGTCACCGAGCCAGTGCTGGACGAGGAACGTCGTGTGGAAGCCGACGAACGTCGTCCAGAAGTGCCACTTCGCCAGTCCTTCGTCGAGCATCCGGCCGGTGATCTTGGGGAACCAGAAGTAGATGCCGGCGAAGGTCGCGAAGACGATCGTGCCGAACAGCACGTAGTGGAAGTGGGCGACGACGAAGTAGCTGTCGTGGACGTGGAAGTCCAGAGGCGGCGACGCGAGGATGATCCCGGTCAGGCCGCCGAGCAGGAAGGTGACGAGGAACCCGGTCGACCACAGCATCGGCGACTCGAACGTCAGCTGCCCCTTCCACATGGTGCCGATCCAGTTGAAGAACTTGATCCCGGTCGGCACCGCGATCAGGAACGTCATGATCGAGAAGAACGGCAGCAGCACGGCGCCGGTGGCGAACATGTGGTGCGCCCACACCACCGCCGACAGCCCGGTGATCCCGATGGTCGCGAACACCATGAGCTTGTAGCCGAACAGCGGCTTCCGGCTGAACACCGGCACGATCTCGGTGACGATCCCGAAGTACGGCAGCGCGACCACGTAGACCTCGGGATGGCCGAAGAACCAGAACAGGTGCTGCCACAGGATCGCGCCGCCGTTCTCGGGGTCGAACACGTGCGCGCCGAGGTGCCGGTCGGCCAGGAGCGCGAACAGCGCCGCGGTGAGGATCGGGAACGCCAGCAGGATCAGGATCGACGTGAACAGGATGTTCCACGTGAAGATCGGCATGCGCCACATGAGCATCCCGGGACAGCGCAGGCACACCACGGTCGTGATCATGTTGACCGCGCCGAGGATGGTGCCGAGACCGGTGACGATCAGCCCCGAGATCCACAGGTCCCCGCCGACCCCGGGACTGTGGATGGCGTTGGACAACGGCGTGTAGGCGGTCCAGCCGAAGTCGGGTGGCCCGCCGGGGGTGGCGTAGGCGGAGAGGACGATCGTGCCGCCGAACAGGTATAGCCAGTACGAGAACGCGTTGAGCCGGGGGAACGCCACGTCCGGTGAGCCGATCTGCAGCGGCAGGACGAAGTTGGCGAACCCGAACAGGTTCGGGGTGGCGTAGAGCAGCAGCATGATCGTGCCGTGCATGGTGAACAGCTGGTTGTACTGCTCCGGGGAGAGGAACTGCAGGCCCGGCCGGGCCAGCTCGCCCCGCATCAGCAGCGCGGTGAGGCCGCCGATCAGGAAGAACCCGAACGACGTCGTCAGGTACAGCACGCCGATCGTCTTGTGGTCGGTGGTGCGGATGGTCTTGAGGATCGTCTCGCCGCGCTTGCCCCGCCACACCGGCCGGTGGGGGATCGGAGCGGGGCGCAAGTGAGTTTCGGTCATCGGGCTCCCACCTGGTGCCGCCGGGCTGGTCGCGCCGCGCGTACCCGGGCCCGGTCGCTGATACACGCGGCCATCGCGTGTTTCCGGACGGTCGTAGGCGTTGGTGCCTTGCTCCTCGGGGAACATCGGTGCGGGGCCGCCGCGCACGGCGGCCCCGCACCGATCCCGTCGGTCAGGTCAGCTTGTTCTTGACTTCCTTGGCTTTGCCCTTCGCCGTGCCTTTGGCGTCCTGCAGCGGCGCGTAGGTGCCGTACAGGGCCGGGTCGGGCTTCGGGGCGGTGCCGGGACCGCCGAGGGGTTCGGGGTCCATCAGGTACTCGAGGCCGGCGTCGGTGGTCCAGCTGGTGCCCTTGGCGCCGTCGGGGCCGTCGGAGAGGTGCCAGATGGTCTTGTTGTGGGTCTGGTCTTCTTCGTCGAACAGCGCGCTGGGCGCGATGTCGCCTTCGAGGCCGTCGGCCTTGAGCTCTTCGATGGCGGCGAGCCACTGTTTCTGGTGGACGGTGTCGCGGGCGAGGTTGAACCTGAGCATGGCCTTGACGCCGGGGTCGTCGGTCATGTTGTAGAGGCGGGCGGTCTGCAGGCGGCCCTGGGCTTCGGCGGCCGCGTTGGCCTGGAAGTCGGCCAGCAGGTTGCCGGAGGCGACGATGTACCTGCCGTTCCAGGGGTAGCCGTTGCTGTCGGCGGGCAGGGCGCCGCCGCCGGCGACGATCGCCTGCTGGACGTCCATCCCGCCGATCATGGCCGCCATCACCGGGTCCTTGACGGCTTCGGCCGTGACGGTCGAGGGTGCGCCCTCGAGGAGCCGGGCGACCATGGTGGCGAGCATTTCGACGTGGCCGATTTCCTCGGTCGCGGTGTCCATGATCAGGTCTTTGTACTTGCCTTCGATGCGGCAGTTCCAGCCTTGGAAGAGGTACTGCATCGTCACGGTCATTTCGCCGTAGGCGCCGCCGATCAGCTCTTGGAGCTTGTGCGCGTAGACGGGGTCCGGCTTTTCGGGTTTGGCTTCGAACTGCAGCAGCTTCGTGTGACGGAACACGTCTTTTCCTCCGTCGTCCGGGGTGGCACCCGCCGGGGACCGGCGGGTCCAGGGTGCTTTCCCGGTTAGCGGAGGGTTAACCGTGCGAGACGGACGAGCCGTCCCCGGTGGTACTCCGGGTATCGACACGGCCGTGACCGCTATGGTAGTTGAACGCGAAACGTTTCGAAGCCGTGGCGAGTGGAGCAAGTACGTGAGCGATCAGCGGGAACGGGTGCGGGTCTGCCGCCGGTACCAGTGCGACGAGCCGGCCCTCTGGCGGAGGATGTGCGCGGCGCACTGGGCCCGGTGGCAGAACGGCGTCGACCCGCTCGACCAGCCGGGCGACGAGGGTGAAGTCCCGGAACGCCGGGTCTGGCAGCCACCGCTGCGCGACTCCAGCGTTTCTCAGCGGAAGCCCTCCGGCCGCTGGTGAGGTGACCCGGCCGGTCACCGCGGGCGGGGGCCCAGCGGTGACACCCCTCGGCGCTGGTCCGGGGCGAGGATCGCGGGGTCCGGCGGCGTGGGCAGTGCGACGGTGACGCGGAGACCGCCCGCCGGGCGCGGGGTGATCGTGAGGGATCCGTCGTGGGCCTGGGCGATGCTCTTGACGATGGCCAGGCCGAGACCGACGCCCGCGTGGTCGTTGCGCAGGCGCTGGGTGCCCCGCTGAAACGGTTCGGCGAGGGTCGAGACCAGGTGCGGGGACAGCTTCTCCCCGTGGTTTTCGACCGTGAGCACCACGGTTTCGGCGTGGATGCCGGTGTTGACCCACACCGGGCCACGCTCCGGCAGGCTGTGCACGATGGCGTTGTGCACGAGGTTCGTCGTCATCTGCAGCAGCAGCGTCGCCGACCCCACCACCCGGCTGATGTGACCGGAGGCGATGATGACGACACGGCGTTTCTCGGCGATCGGGAGCAGCGTTTCGATGGCCTCTTCCACAAGCAGGGACAGGTCGACCGGTTCCCGGGTGAACGCGCGCTGATCGGCGCGGCTGAGCACCAGCAGCGCCTCGGTGAGGTCGATCGCCCGGGCGTTCACCGCGTGGAGGCGGTCGAAGACCAGCAGCGGGTCTTTCGCCGGATCGTTGCGGGCCACTTCGAGAAGCGCCTGCGTGATCGCCAGCGGGGTGCGCAGCTCGTGCGAGGCGTTCGCGGCGAACCTCCGCTGCGCGGCGACGTGGGCTTCGAGCCGGGCGAGCATGGCGTCGAAGGCATCGGCGAGTTCGCGGAACTCGTCTTCGGTGCCTTCCAGCCGGATCCGGTGGGAGAGCGACCCGTTCGCGGCCATGCGCGCGGCGTCGGTGATCCGGGTCAGCGGGGCGAGCATGCGGCCGGCGAGGATCCAGCCGCCCAGCAGGCCGAACAGCAGCAGGAAGAACAGCACTGAGCCCGCGGCCGGCAGGAAGTTGCGCACCAGGACGGACCGCTCCAGCACCCCGCCGGGGGGCGGTTTGGCCAGCACGTCGGGGACATCACGCAGCAGGAACAGCCACACGGAAGCGAGCAGCAGTACACCGGCGAGCACGAGGAAGCAGGCGTAGCTGAGGGTGAGTTTGAGGCGGACGCTCATCCCGGCCGCTCTGTCCACCGCCTGCTCCCTAGCGCCCGGCGCCGGGCGCCGCGCCGATGCGGTACCCGACGCCGGCCACCGTGGTGATGATCCAGGGCTCGCCGAGCCGCTTGCGCAGAGCCGAAACCGTGATGCGCACAGCGTTGGTGAACGGGTCGGCGTTCTTGTCCCAGGCCCGTTCCAGCAGCTCTTCGGCGCTGACGACACCGCCGTCGGCGGAAACGAGGACTTCGAGCACGGCGAACTGCTTCCTGGTCAGCGCGATGTAGCGGTCGTCGCGGTAGACCTCGCGGCGGAACGGGTTCAGCCGCAGGCCGGCGATTTCCAGTACCGGCGGCCGGTTGTGGGCACGCCGGCGATCGAGCGCCCGCAGCCTGAGCACGAGCTCCCGCAGTTCGAACGGCTTCGTGAGGTAGTCGTCGGCACCGAGCTCGAACCCGGTGATCTTGTCGTCGAGCCGGTCGGCGGCGGTGAGCATGAGGATCGGCAGGCCGCTGCCGGAAGCGACGATCCGTTTGGCGATCTCGTCCCCGCTGGGTCCGGGAATATCCCGGTCGAGGACGGCGATGTCGTAGGTGTTGAGGCTCAGCAGTTCGAGAGCGGTGTCGCCGTTGCCCGCGGTGTCCGCCGCGATCGCTTCCAAACGCAGGCCGTCGCGGATGGCTTCGGCCAGATAGGGCTCGTCCTCGACGATCAGCACGCGCATGCCCCGATGGTACGAGAGGCCACTACATATCGTCGGCATATGGAAAATCGCATACGTGCCGGCAACACATCGCCGACTTGAATGGACACATGACCTACCGCGAGTCGGCCCGGACGACGACCCGCCGGATTCCCGGCGCCGTCGTGCCGGTGGCCCGCCGGATTCGCGGGGTCCTTCTCGCCGGCCTGCGCGCCGTCGGCACGAGGATTGCCCGGTCGCCCGGTCGCCCGGTCCGCCCCCAGGACCGTGCCGGCCTCGGCAAGACCCACGGTGCCGTCCCCGCCGGGGTGACGGTCTTCGACGACGACGTCCCGGCTGTGACTCGCCTCGACCCGGCGCTTCTGAGTGCACTGCGCCGGGCCGCGACCGCGGCCGCCGACGGCGGGGTCGAACTGTGCGTGAACAGCGGCTGGCGGTCTCCGGAATACCAGAGCCGGCTTCTTCGCGAGGCGGTGGCGAAATACGGGTCGGCGGCGGCGGCCGCCCGGTGGGTGGCCACCCCGGAGACGTCGATCCACGTGGCGGGGAAGGCGGTCGACATCGGGCCACCCGCGTCCGCGTCGTGGTTGTCCGAGCACGGCGCCGATTACGGGTTGTGCCGCGTCTACCGCAACGAACCCTGGCACTTCGAATTGCGTCCCGAAGCGATCGAGCACGGCTGCCCGCCCCTGTATGCCGACCCGAGTCACGACCCGCGGCTGCGCCGGTGACCAGGGTCGCCCGGCGTGCTCCGCAGACGGCCCGGAAATTTGCCCCTACCATCCATGGATATGGCGGTCAAGGGGCAGTCGGGTGAGCCCGGCTCGCGGACGGAATGCGAGCGGTGGACACTATAATCATTTCTCGCGGACAATCAAGGCTCGCAATCGGCCCAATGTGATCCACTGAGGAGTCCAGCCGGTGACATTCCGGCTCAATGTGTCCGGCGCGGCGCATCATACTAATGGTTGACGATCGCGTCAATACAACATTAGTGAAAGAGTCGCTCCTCGATCCCGGCCGATGGCCTGCGCCTTGGACATCACGATTGTTCGTCAATTGCCGACAACGATCGGTCATGCCATGCTGACGTCGTGTGCACTCACTGGGGATCAAGGGAGGGCGCGGCGGTGACCGGGGACCACGAGGCAATCGGGGTTCCATCGGGTCGAACCGCTGAGCCGCGCCCGGCATGTACTGGGAATTCGTTGTCGAACATGCCCTGTGGCCTCGCGTTACCCGACCGCCGGCCTTGGTCGGGCTGACGGTCGTCGGTCTCGGCCGGGTACAAGCCACCGACCGGTAGTTCCGCGGCGATCATCGCCCGGGGGGATTGCAAGCTGCATCGAGTTCCGGCCGATGGCCGGAACGCGGGCTGCTGCCTGCCGTCCGGGGAATCGCGGATCGTTCGCGCACAGGCCTGTCCGCGGCGTTCATGGGGATCCATCAGCGTCGAGGACATCCGCCGCGGCCGAGGCCGGCCCGGACACCGGTCGTGTGTCCAACCACCGAGGCTGAGCAGTTGGACGGTGCGGTTCTCTGCCGTGCCGCAAAGTTGACGAAGTAGATCCAAATGGGGGCTAGGTGGATCCGACGAGAGTTGACATATTCGCTCTCCCTGCCGTCGAAATCGAGCTGTCCCGGCTGTCTTCCGCGAGCTCACCGCGAACATCGGGTGAGGATCCGGAGCACGTCGAGACGCTGTTGTCGGCAGAGGGAGAACTTCCGCCCATTCTCGTTCACCGTCCGACGATGCAGGTGCTCGACGGCCTGCACCGGTTGAAGGTGGCGCGAGTCCGGGGTGACACGAAAATCCTGGCCAGACTGGTCGACGCCACCGAATCGGATGCGTTCGTCCTGGCGGTCGAGGCGAACATCCGGCACGGTCTGCCGCTGTCCCTCGCCGATCGCAAGCGTGCGGCCGTCCAGATCATCGGGACGCATCCGCAGTGGTCCGATCGGCGGGTGGCCTCGGCGACCGGGATCTCCGCGGGCACGGTGGCCGACCTGCGCAGGCGCGCGGGAGAGGACGGGACCGAGGCCCGGATCGGGCGGGACGGGCGTGTCCGCCCGTCCGACGGTTCGGAGCGGAGAAGACTCGCCGCCGAGCTCATCCGCAGCGATCCGGGTCTGTCTCTGCGGCAGGTCGCCAAGCAGGTCGGCATCTCCCCGGAGACGGTGCGTGACGTGCGGGGCCGGCTGGAGCGCGGGGAGAGCCCGACTCCGGACGGGACAAGGAGATTGCCGGCCAAGCCGCACCCGCTGCGGTTGTCGGAGCCCGACTTCGGCCGTGCCGTGGACCAGGATCGGCTCGCGCTGCTGGAAAGGCTCAAGAGCGACCCGGCACTGCGGCTGAACGAGGTCGGCCGGATCCTGCTGCGCATGCTCACCATGCACTCCATGGACGGGCAGGAGTGGGAACGGATCCTGCAGGGTGTTCCACCACACCTGCACGGCGTGATCGCCGGGTTCGCCCGGGACCACGCCCGGGTCTGGGCGGAGTTCGCCGACCACCTGGAGAGCCGGGCGACCGAGCTGGCCGCGGGATGATCGCGTGACCACGGCGGAGCCCAGTGGCGTCGCCGGTTCCGGTGCGGGCCGCCGCACCGGAACCGGCGTCGCCGTCCGCCCAAGTCCCGCGGCTGGACTTCGTCCGGTGAGCCGTTTTAAGAAGGAACGGTGACCATCGAGAAAGCGCTTGTCGTCGGTACCGGGCTGATCGGCACCTCGGTGGCGCTGGCCCTCCGGGAGAAGGGCGTCGCGGTCTTCCTCTCCGACGTCGACACCGAGGCCGCCCGGCTGGCGCAGGTACTCGGCGCCGGGCGGGAGTGGGCGGGAGAAGGTGTGGATCTGGCGGTGATCGCCGTGCCGCCGCACCTGGTGGGGGACCGGCTGGCCGACCTGCAGAAGCAAGGTGCGGCCCGGGTGTACACCGACGTGGCCAGTGTGAAGGCCGATCCGATCGCCGACGCGGAGCGGCTCGGGTGTGACCTGGCCTCCTATGTGCCGGGCCACCCGCTTGCCGGCCGGGAACGCTCGGGCCCGGCCGCCGCCCGCGCCGAGCTGTTCTCGGGCCGGCCGTGGGCACTGTGCCCCGGCCCCGAGACGGACGCGGAAGCCCTGCGACGGGTGCGGGAGCTGGTGTCCCTGTGCGGGGCGACGGCCGTCGTCGTGGGTGCGGGCGAGCACGACTCGGCCGTGGCGCTGGTGTCGCACGCCCCGCACGTGGTGGCGTCGGCGGTGGCGGCCAGCCTGGCGAGCGGCGACGACGTCGCGCTGGGCCTGGCGGGGCAGGGACTCCGTGATGTGACGCGCATCGCAGCCGGGGATCCCTTGCTGTGGCGGAGGATTCTCTCCGGGAACACCCGGCCGGTGGCCGGGGTGCTCGAACGGATCGCGGCCGACCTCGCCGCGGCGGCCTCGGCGTTGCGGTCCGGCGACCTGGACGAGGTGACGGATCTGCTGCGGCGCGGCGTGGACGGTCACGGCCGGATCCCTGGTCAGCGCGGCGGATCCCTTCCCGGCCGCAACCCGGCGGGTTCCCCGGGGCGTTAGGCCGGCCGCAAAAACGATTGCCGAAGGTGGCCGGAACGTCCGTCGTGATTGTACGGTTATCCGTGCGGCGCGGCACGGGGGCGTCGGCAAAAAAATGCGTCCAAGTGCCGAAAGCGCTTGCTTGGACCCACTCGTGGACATCGACTCGATTCAGCACGATTGAGATCGCCGACTTTGGCGTGTGAGAGAGGTGACCGGATGGACATGGTGTTGCGTTTCGAGGGGGTGGACAAGAGCCCTGACGACCCCGACCCCTGGGTGACCAAGGTCCGCAAGGGGACGCTGCGCCGCGTGCTCGCCTACTTCCGCCCGCACGTCGGGAAGGTGGCGCTCTTCTGTCTCGTCGCCGTGCTGGAGTCGCTCATCGTCGTGGCAACTCCGTTGCTGTTGAAGGAACTCATCGACAACGGCATCGTCAAGAACGATCTCGGGGTCGTGATCCTGATGGCCGGCCTCACCGCGGTGCTCGCCGTGCTGGGCGCCGGGCTGACGATGGTGTCCGGCTACATCTCCGGGCGGATCGGGGAGGGGATCACCTACGATCTCCGGGTCCAGGCGCTCGGCCACGTCCGGCGGCTGCCGATCGCGTTCTTCACCCGTACCCAGACGGGGGTGCTGGTCGGCAGGCTGCACACGGAACTGATCATGGCGCAGCAGCATTTCACCGGCTTGCTCATGGCGGCCACCAGCGTGGTCATGGTCGTGGTGGTGCTGGCCGAGCTGATCTACCTTTCGTGGATCGTCGCCATCGTCTCGCTGGTGCTGATTCCGATATTCCTCGTGCCCTGGATTCGCGTGGGGCGGGCGATCCAGCGGCGCAGTATCCGGCTCATGGACGCGAATACCGGCCTCGGCGGGCTTCTCCAGGAGCGGTTCAACGTCCAGGGGGCCATGCTCTCCAAGCTCTTCGGCCGTCCCGCCGAGGAAATGGCCGAGTACGAGGAGCGTGCCGGGGAGATCCGCAAGATCGGCGTGAGCCTTTCCGTGTGGGGCCGGATGGCCTTCGTCATGATGGCGCTGATGGCCTCGCTCGCCACGGCCCTCGTCTACGGGATCGGGGGCGGGCTCGTGCTCGCCGGTGCGTTCGAGCTCGGCACGCTGGTCGCCATCGCCACCCTGCTCCAGCGGCTGTTCGGGCCGATCACCCAGCTGTCCGGGATGCAGGAGCTCGCGCAGACGGTCGTGGTGAGCTTTTCCCGGGTCTTCGAGCTGCTCGACCTCAAGCCACTGATCCAGGAACGCCCCGACGCGATCGCGCTGAAGAAGAAGGTGGTGCCGGACGTCGAGTTCGAGCACGTGTCGTTCCGCTACCCCACCGCGGACGAGGTCTCGCTGGCGTCGCTGGAGCACCTGCGGGCCGAGCGGGAGCGCAGCGAAGTGACGCCGGATGTCCTGCGCGACGTGAGCTTCCACGCGCAGGCCGGAACCCTCACCGCGCTCGTCGGCCCGTCCGGCGCGGGGAAGAGCACCATCACCCACCTGGTCTCCCGGCTGTACGACCCGAACGGCGGGACCGTCCGCCTCGGCGGCCACGATCTGCGCGATCTCACCTTCGAATCGCTCCGCGAAGCGGTCGGGGTGGTCAGCCAGGACGCCTACCTCTTCCACGACACGATCCGGGAGAACCTCCTCTACGCCCGCCCGACCGCCACCGAGGACGAGCTGATGGAGGCGTGCAAGGGGGCCCAGATCCGGGACCTGATCGACTCCCTCCCGCTCGGGCTGGACACCGTCACGGGCGATCGCGGCTACCGCATGTCGGGCGGGGAGAAGCAACGACTGGCCATCGCCCGGCTGCTGCTGAAGGAGCCGTCGATCGTCGTCCTCGACGAAGCCACCGCCCACCTGGACTCCGAGTCGGAGGCCGCCGTCCAGCGGGCGCTCAAGACGGCCCTGCACGGCCGGACCTCGCTGGTGATCGCCCACCGGTTGTCCACGATCCGCGAGGCCGACCAGATCCTCGTGATCGACGGCGGCAGGGTGCGGGAGCGCGGGACACACGACGAGCTGCTGGCCCAGGGCGGCCTGTACGCGGAGCTCTACCACACGCAGTTCGCCAACCCGGCCGCCAACGACCCCAAGCCGGAGATCGAGGACGAGCTCGACGACATCGAGCCCGAGCCGGTGATCCAACACATGGGCTACGGAGGATGACGATGAATTCCGCAGCGCGGACCACGCCGACGATGCTGGATCTGTTCGCTTCGCACGTGGACCGGACACCTGACGCGGTGGCCGTGGCCGGCGGTGACGGGGTTCTGACGTACCGGCAGCTCGACGAGCGCGCGGGCCGGTTGGCGGGGCGGCTGGCGAGTCGCGGCATTCGCCGTGGCGACCGCGTCGCGGTGGTGATGGACCGTTCGGCGGACCTGGTGGTGGCGCTGCTCGCCGTGTGGAAGGCGGGGGCGGCGTACGTGCCGGTGGACGCCGGCTACCCCGCGCCGCGAGTGGCCTTCATGGTGGCGGACTCGGCGGCCAAGCTCGTGGTGTGCTCGGCCGCGTCGCGCGGCGCCGTACCGGCCGGGGTCGAGTCGCTCGAGCCGGCCGCCGCCGCCGAGGAGGGCGCGTCCGACGCGCCGGCGGCCACGGTGCGACCGGGGGATCCGGCGTACGTGATGTACACGTCCGGCTCGACGGGCACACCGAAGGGCGTGACCATTTCGCAGGGCTGCGTCGCGGAGCTGACGATGGACGCCGGGTGGGCGATGGAGCCCGGCGAGGCGGTGCTCATGCATTCGCCGCACGCCTTCGACGCGTCACTGTTCGAACTCTGGATGCCGCTGGCGTCGGGGGTCCGGGTGGTGCTCGCCGAACCGGGTTCGGTGGACGCCCGGCGGCTGCGGGAAGCGGCCGCGGCCGGGGTGACGAGGGTGTACCTCACCGCGGGGAGCCTGCGCGCGGTGGCGGAGGAGGCGCCGGAATCGTTCGCGGAGTTCCGTGAGGTGCTGACCGGCGGTGACGTGGTACCCGCGCACGCGGTGGAGCGGGTGCGGACGGCCGCACCCCGGGCGCGGTTCCGGAACATGTACGGCCCGACGGAAGCGACGATGTGCGCGACGTGGCACCTGCTGCAGCCGGGTGACGTGGTGGGCCCGGTCGTGCCGATCGGCCGTCCGCTGACCGGCCGCCGGGTGCAGGTGCTCGACGCGTCGCTGCGGCCCGTGGGGCCGGGTGTGGTCGGCGACCTGTACCTCTCCGGGGCGCTGGCGGAGGGCTACTTCAACCGGGCGGCGCTGACGGCGGAGCGGTTCGTGGCGGATCCGTCCGCACCGGGGCAGCGGATGTACTGGACCGGGGACCTCGCCCAGTGGACCGCGGACGGTGAGCTGGTGTTCGCGGGCCGGGCCGACGACCAGGTGAAGATCCGCGGGTTCCGGATCGAGCCCGGCGAGATCGAGGCCGCGCTGATCGCTCAGCCGGACGTGCACGACGCCGTCGTGGCGGCGGTCGACGGACGGCTGATCGGGTATGTGGTGACCGAGGGGGACGCCGATCCCCGGGTCATCCGCGAACGCCTCGGTGCGGTGCTGCCGGAGCACCTGGTCCCGGCCGCCGTGCTCGCACTGGACGCACTGCCGCTGACCGGCAACGGCAAGGTGGACCGGTCCGCGCTGCCGGCGCCCGAGTTCGCGGCGAGTGCCGCCGGGCGGGCACCGAGCACCGATGCGGAACGTGTCCTCTGTGGACTCTTCGCCGAGGTGCTCGGCGTGGCACGAGCCGGCGTCGACGACGGTTTCTTCGAGCTGGGCGGGGATTCGATCGGCGCGATGCGGCTGGCGGCCCGGGCCGCCAAGGCGGGCCTGCTGGTGACGCCCGCCCAGATCTTCGAGGAGCCGACCCCCGCCCGGCTGGCCGCCGTGGCGCGGCCGGTCCCGGCCGGCGGGCCCGTCGACGGCCCCCTGCTCACCCTGACCGCGGCCGAGGAGGCGGAGCTGGCGCTCGCCGCTCCGGGCGCCGAGGAGATCTGGCCGCTGGCCCCGTTGCAGGAGGGGCTGCTCTTCGAATCGATCCTCGACGACCAGGGCTCCGACATCTACCAGGTGCAGGTGATCCTGGAGCTGAACGGGCCGGTGGACGCGCCCCGGCTGCGGGCCGCGTGGGACGCGGTCGTCCGGCGGCACCCCGAGCTCCGGCTGAGCTTCCACCGCCTCGCCTCGGGCAAGACGGTGCAGGCCGTCCACGGGGACGTCACCCCGCCGTGGCGGGTGGTGGACCTGACGGGTGCCGGCGACGTCGACGCGGCCGTCGCGGCCCTCGTCGCCGAGGAACAGCAGCAGCGGTTCGAACTCGCCACGGCGCCGCTGGTCCGGCTGGTGCTGGTCCGGATCGCGGCGGACCGGTACCGCCTGCTGTTCGTCATCCACCACATCCTCGTCGACGGCTGGTCGGTGGCGGTCATCCTCAACGACGTCTCCGAGGCGTACGAAGCCGGCGAGCCGGTGCCGGAACAGCGGGGCGGCGCCACCTTCCGGGACTACCTGGCCTGGCTGGACCGGCAGGACGACGACGCGGCCCGGGCGGCCTGGCGGGCGGAGCTGGCCGGTCTCGACGAGCCCGCGCTGATCGCGACTTCGGGCGTCGAGACGGAGTACGACTACCGCGCCACGCACCTGACGCCGGCCCTGCACACCAGGCTGCTGGGGTTCGCCCGCGAGCACGGGCTGACGCCGAGCACGGTGGTGCACGCCGCCTGGGCGATGGTGCTGGCGCGGCTCACGCGGCGGACCGACGTCGTGTTCGGCACCATGGTCGCGACCCGTCCCCCGGAACTGGCGGGGATCGAGTCGATGCCGGGCCTGCTGATGACCGCGGTGCCGGTCCGGGTGCCGCTGGACGGCGGGCAATCGGTCCTGGACATGCTCACCGACCTGCACAGCAGGCAGACGGCCCTCAAACGACACCAGTACCTGGGGCTGCCGGAGATCCAGAAGGCGGCGGGACCGGGCGCGACGTTCGACACGATGCTGGTGGTCGAGAACTACCCGCGGGAGTACGCCCGCCGGTACACGCATCTGCGCACGATCGAGGGGACCCACTACCCGGTGACCCTGGGCATCACCCCGGGCGACCGGTTCAAGATCCAGCTCGGCTACTGGCCGGGCCAGGTCCCGGACACCGTCGCCGAGTCGCTGCTGGAGTGGTTCGTCGGCGCCATCGGCGCGCTGGTCGCCGATCCCGCCGGCCTGGTGGGGCGGATCGGGATGGGCGCGGCCGACGTGCGCCGCTGGGACCCGCCGCTGCAGGCGGGGGAGCCGCTGCCGGCCCTGGTGGGGCGGATGGCGGCGCGGCGGCCGGACAACGTGGCGGTCGTGGACGGCGACGGTGCGCTGTCCTATGCGGACTTGTGGGAGCGGTCGCTGAAGTTCGCGGCCGTCCTGCGGGCCCACGGAGTCCGGTCCGAGGACCGGGTCGGCCTGGTGGTGGGGCGCTCGGCCTGGTGGACGGTCGGCATGCTGGGCGTCCTGCTGGCGGGCGGCACGTTCGTGCCGGTGGACCCGGCCTATCCGGCCGAGCGCAAGGAATGGATCTTCCGGAGCGCGAACCCGATGCTGGTGGTGTGCGCGGGCGCGACACGGGGGGCGGTGCCCGCGGAGTTCGCGGACCGGCTGGTGGTGATCGACGAGGTCGATCCGGCCGCGGGCTCGGCGGGGGACCTGCCGCGGGTGGATCCGCGCAGTGCCGCGTACGTGATCTACACGTCGGGGTCGACGGGAACCCCGAAGGGGGTCGTCGTCACCCATGCCGGGCTGGGAAACCTGGCGCTGGCGCACATCGACCGGTTCGGGGTGTCCCCGTCGTCACGGGTGCTGCAGTTCGCGGCGCTCGGGTTCGACACCATCGTCTCCGAGGTGATGATGGCGTTGCTCTCGGGAGCGACGCTGGTGGTGCCGCCGGAGCGGGACCTGCCGCCGCGGGCGTCGTTCACCGACGCCCTGGAACGGTGGGACATCACGCACGTGAAGGCGCCGCCGTCGGTGCTGGGCACGGCCGACGTGTTGCCGTCGACGGTGGAGACGGTGGTGGCGGCGGGCGAGCTCTGCCCGCCGGGCCTGGTGGACCGGCTGTCCGCGGACCGGCGGATGATCAACGCCTACGGGCCGACCGAAACCACGATCTGCGCGACGATGAGCATGCCGTTGTCGCCCGGCCAGCACCCGATCCCGTTCGGCAAGCCGGTGCCGGGGGTGCGCGGATATCTGCTGGACTCGTTCCTGCGCCCGTTGCCGCCCGGGGTCACCGGTGAGCTCTACCTGGCCGGGATCGGCGTGGCCCGCGGCTACCTCGGCCGTTCGGCGCTGACGGCCGAGCGGTTCGTCGCCGATCCGTTCGTGCCCGGTGAGCGGATGTACCGGACCGGGGACCTGGCGTACTGGACCGAACAGGGCGAGCTGGTGTCCGCCGGGCGCGCCGACGACCAGGTCAAGATCCGCGGCTTCCGTGTCGAACCCCGCGAGATCGAGTTCGCCTTGTCCGGCTACCCCCGGGTCACCCAGGCCGCGGTCGCCGTCCGCGACGACCGCCTGGTCGCCTACGTGACACCAGGCGACATCGACACGCAGGCGGTGCGGGCGCACCTCGCGTCCCGGATGCCCCAGTACATGGTCCCCGCGGCGGTGGTGGCGCTGGACGCCCTGCCGCTGACGGCGCACGGGAAGATCGATCGGCGCGCACTGCCCGACCCCGACTTCACCGCCGGGAAGCAGGCCAGGGAGCCGGCCACCGAGACCGAGCGGGTGCTGTGCGAGTTGTTCGCCGGCGTGCTCGGCCTGGCGCGGGTCGGGGTGGACGACAGCTTCTTCGAGCTCGGCGGGGACTCCATCCTCTCGATGCAGCTGGCGGCGCGGGCGCGGCGGTCGGGGCTGACGTTCACCGCGGCGGACGTCTTCGACGGGAAGACGCCCGAGCGGATCGCGCAGCTGGCGGCGGAGTCGTCGGTGCCGGAGCCCGGTCGTTCCCCGAAACCCGATGGCGTCGGTGACGTCGCGTGGACGCCGGTGATGTGGATGCTGGGAGACGGCGTCGCGGGACCGGCGTTCGCGCAGTGGATGGTGGTCGGGACGCCTTCGGACCTGACGGAGAAGGCGCTGGCGGCGGGCTTTGCGGCCGTGGTGGATACGCACGACATGCTGCGGGCGCGGGTCGTCGCCGACGAGGGCGGCCGGCGCCTGGTGGTGGGTGAGCGTGGGTCGGTGGATGTCGCCGGGGCGGTCACCCGCATCCGCGCCGATGGCCGCTCGCTGGACGAAGCCGTGGCGGACGCGGCGCGCGCGGCCGTGACCCGGTTGGACCCGTCGGCGGGCGTGATGGCCCAGGCGGTGTGGGTCGACGCCGGACCGGACCAGGTGGGGCGGCTGGTGGTGGTGGCGCACCACCTGTCGGTCGATGGCGTGTCGTGGCGGATTCTGCTGTCGGATCTGCAGGCGGCCTGCGAAGCCGCGGTCGCGGGGCGGGAGCCGGTGCTGGAGCCGGTCGGTGCGTCGTTCAAGCGGTGGGCGGGCTTGCTGGCCGAGTGGGCGGTTTCCGCGGAGCGGGCCGGTGAGCTGGCCGCGTGGAAGGCGATTCTCGGACCGGGGGACCGGCCGGCCGGTGCGCAGGCCACGAGCCGGGCCGCGGAAGGTGCCGTGCGCTCGCGGTCGTGGGTCGTGCCGAAGGTGGAGACGGCGGCGTTGGCAGGCCGGGCTCCGGTGGCGTTCCACTGCGGGGTGAACGAGGTCCTGCTCGCCGGGCTGGCGGGCGCGGTCGCGCGGTGGCGCGGCGGGGACGCCGTGCTGGTGGACGTGGAAAGCCATGGCCGCCACCCGGTGGACGGGACGGACCTGTCCCGGACGGTGGGCTGGTTCACCAGCGCACATCCGGTACGGCTGGACGTGGCCGGCACCGATCTGGCGGACGTGCTCGCCGGCGGTCCGGCGGCCGGGCGTTTGCTGAAGGCCGTCAAGGAGCAGTCACGGGCCGTGCCCGGCGACGGGCTCGGATACGGCTTGCTGCGGTACCTCAACGGCACGACGGGGCCGGTGCTGGCGGACCTGCCGTCGCCGCAGATCGGGTTCAACTACATGGGCCGGTTCGCCGCCGGCGAGAAGAGCGGGGTGCGGGCGTGGCAGCCGGTCGGTGACATCGGCAGTTCGCTGGAACCCGGTATGGGCCTGCCGCACGCGCTCGAGGTCAACGCGATCGTCCAGGACCTGCCGGACGGTCCCGAGCTGACGCTCATGCTGGAATGGCAGGACGGCCTGCTCGGCGAGGACGAGATCGACCGGCTGGGCCGGGCCTGGCTGGACATGCTGTCCGGGGTGGCCCGCCAGGCGGCTGATCCCGCCGCGGGCGGGCACACCGCGTCCGACTTCGACCTCGTCACCCTGGACCAGGCGGAGATCGAGGCCCTCGAGGCCGAATTCGCGGCCGCCGGCGGACTGGCCGAGGTGCTGCCGCTGTCGCCGCTGCAGCACGGGCTGGCCTTCCACGCCGGTTACGCCGGCGACGGCGTCGACGTCTACACCGCGCAGGCGGTGCTGGAGCTGGCCGGCCCGCTGGACGTGCCGCTGCTGCGGAAGTCGGTGCGCGCGCTGCTGGACAGGCACGCGAATCTGCGTGCCGGCTTCCGGCACGGCGCCGACGGGACCGCCTACCAGGTGGTCCCCGGCGCCGTGGCGGTGCCGGTGACCCTGGTGGACGTGACGGAATCGGCGGATCCGGCGGCCGAGGCGGCGGCGGTGGCCGCGGCCGAACGGGCGCGGCCGTTCGAGCTGGCCCGGCCCCCGCTGCTGCGGGTCATGGTGGTGGTGCTCGGCCCGGACCGGCACCGGCTGGTGCTGACCAACCACCACATCCTGCTCGACGGCTGGTCGACGCCGCTGCTGCTGGACGAACTGCTCACGCTTTACCGCAACGGAGCCGCTCCGGCCGCGCTGGCGCCGGTCACCCCGTATCGGGACTACCTGGCCTGGGTGCGCGAAACCGACCGGGAGGCGGCTACCGAAGCCTGGCGCGACGCCCTGGCCGGCTTGCCCGAGCCGACCCTGGTGGCGGCGGACCGGCCGGTCCCGGTCGAGGTGCCCGAGCAGATCTGGACCACCCTGGACGAGACGTTCGCCCAGGCGCTGGGGGCGCGGGCACGCGAGTGCGGTGTCACGGTCAGCACCGTGCTGCAGGCGGTGTGGGGCATGGTGCTGGCGGCGCTCACCGGACGCGACGACGTGGTGTTCGGGTCGGTGGTGTCCGGGCGCCCGGCCGAGCTGCCGGGGATCGAGACCATGGTCGGGTTGTTCATCAACACCGTCCCGGTCCGGGTCCGGATGCGGCCGCAGGACACCTTCGCCGAACTGGTGCGGGGACTGCAGAACGAGCAGGTGGCGCTGCTGGCCCACCACCACGTGGGTCTCACCGACATCCAGCAGGCCGCGGGGCTGGGGCGGCTGTTCGACACCATCATCGTCTACGAGAACTACCCGAGACCGGCCGAGATCGGCGACGAATCCGCCGATGCCGATCGGGTCCGGGTGCAGGGACTGACCGCCGCCGATGCCACCCACTACCCGCTGGCGCTGGCGGTCGTGCCGGGCACCGACCTGCGGCTGCGGCTGGAGCACCAGCCCGCGCTGTTCACCGCCGAGCAGGCCGGCGCCGTGCTCGAGCGGTTCACGCTGGTGCTCGAAGCCGTCGTCGCCGATCCGCGGCTGCCGCTCGCGGTGGTGCCGATCCTGTCCGATGCCGAACGGCGACAGCTGCAGGCGGGCAACGACACCGCGCTGCCGGTGCCGGACCGGACGTTGCCGGAGCTGTTCGCCGCGCAGGCCGCCGCCACCCCGGAGGCGACCGCGGTGGTCTTCGAGGACCGGTCGCTGACCTACGCCGAGCTCGACGCGCGCGCCAACCAGCTGGCGCGCTGGCTCATCGACCAGGGTGCCGGGCCGGAAGGCCTGGTCGCGGTGCTGCTGCCCCGGTCGCTGGAACTGGTCGTCGCGTTGCTGGCGGTCACCAAGACCGGCGGCGCGTGGCTGCCGATCGATCCGGGCTATCCGGCCGACCGCATCGCCTTCATGCTCGACGACGCCGGACCGGCGCTGGTGATCACCACCGCGGTGCTGTCGGCATCGCCGATCGGTGACGTGCTGGCCGCCCGCTCGAGGACGGTGGTGCTCGACGAGCCCGCGGCCGCGGGCCAGCTGGCGGGGCGGGACCGCGCGCCGGTCACCGACACCGACCGCGCTCGAGCGCTGGATCCGCGCCACCCGGCGTACCTCATCTACACCTCGGGCTCCACCGGTCGCCCCAAGGCCGTGGTCGTCACCCATCGGAACCTGACGAACTACCTGCTCCACTGTGGACGGATGTACCCGGGTCTGCGGGGGCGGTCGGTGCTGCATTCGTCGATCGCCTTCGATCTGACGGTCACCGCGACGTTCACCCCGCTCATCGTGGGGGGAGAGATTCACGTCGGTGCCCTGGAAGACCTGATCGGGGTGGTGGAGGCCGCACCGTCGATCTTCCTCAAGGCCACGCCGAGCCATCTGCTGACCTTGGACACCGCTTCCCGGGGCAGTGCCGGTTCGGGTGACCTCCTGCTCGGCGGCGAACAATTGCCGGCCGACACGGTCGTCCAATGGCGCCGGAAGTATCCGAACATCGTGGTGGTCAATGAATACGGGCCGACCGAGGCGACCGTCGGGTGCGTCGAATACCGGCTCGAACCGGGGCAGGAATGCCCGCCGGGCGGTGTGGTGCCGATCGGCACCCCGCTGGCGAACATGCGGGCGTTCGTGCTGGATTCGTGGCTGCGGCTGGTGCCGCCGGGTGCGGTGGGCGAGTTGTACGTGGCCGGTGCGGGCCTGGCGCGGGGATACCTGGGCCGGGCAGGGCTGACGGCGACGCGGTTCGTGGCCGATCCGTTCGGCTCCGGCGAGCGGATGTACCGGACCGGGGACCTGGTGCAGTGGAACCCGGACGGACAGCTGGTGTTCGCCGGCCGGGTCGACGACCAGGTGAAGGTGCGGGGCTTCCGGATCGAGCCCGGTGAGATCGAGGCCGCCCTGGTGGCGCAGGAGTCAGTGGGCCAGGCGGTGGTGGTGGCCCGTGACAGCGAGATCGGCACCCGGCTGATCGGGTACGTGACCGCCGCGGGGGAGTCCGGTGTGGACGAAGCCGCGGTGCGCGAGGGAGTGGCGGCCCGGTTGCCGCAGTACATGGTGCCGGCGGCGCTGGTGGTACTCGGCGCGCTGCCGTTGACGGCGAACGGAAAGGTGGACCGGGCGGCGCTGCCGGATCCCGACTTCGGCGCCCGTGCCGGGGGCCGGGAGCCGGTCACGGAGGCCGAGCGGCTGCTGTGTGCGCTCTTCGCCGAGGTGCTCGGCCTGGAGCGCGCCGGTGCGGACGACAGTTTCTTCGAGCTGGGTGGGGATTCCATCCTTTCGATGCGGCTGGCGGCCCGGGCCCACCGCGAGGGAATGTCCTTCGGTGCGCGCGAGGTGTTCGAGCAGCGCACGCCCGCGGGGATCGCGGCGATCGTGGAACGGGTTGCGGGCGATCGTCCTGTCGCGGCGGTACACGCCGTGTCCGATGTCGCCCTTCTCGACCTGGACCAAGGCGAGCTCGACGAATTCGAGTCCGAATTCGAAAGCGGCCGGTGAACGTGGCTGGACATGTTGTCGGGTCCGGCCGGTCAGGCGGATGATCCTCTTCGGGGGATATGCCGCAGCCGACGTCGCCCTCCTCGACCGGGATCACCACGAGATCGAGGAATTCAAGGCTGAGTTCGACGACGATTCCCAGCCCTTTGCTGATCCAGGGAGATATTGATGAGCCAGTCGCGGATCGAGGAAATCTGGCCGCTGTCGCCACTGCAGGCCGGTTTGCTCTTCCACGCGGTTTACGACGGCGAAGGGCCCGACGTCTACATCGGTCACTGGATTCTCGACCTGGCCGGACCGGTGGACGCGGCCGGGCTGCGTGCGGCGTGGGAGACGCTGCTGGCCCGGCACGCCCCGCTCCGGGCGTGTTTCCGGCAGCGCAAGTCGGGCGAGACGGTGCAGATCATCGCCAGGCAGGTGGAACTGCCGTGGCGGGAGGTCGACCTTTCCCACCTCGACGACCCCGAGGAGGCCGTTCGCGAGCTGGCCGAGCAGGACCGGACGACGAGGTTCGACCTCGCGCAGGCGCCGTTGCTGCGGCTGACCCTGATCCGGCTCGGCGCCGACGCGCACCGCCTGGTGGTGACCTGCCACCACACGATCATGGACGGCTGGTCGCTGCCCATCGTGATCGACGAGCTGTCGGTGCTGTACCCGGCGGGCGGTGACGCGTCGGCGCTGCCGGACGTGCCGTCCTACCGGGAATACCTCGCGTGGCTGAGCCGGCAGGACAAGGAACGCGCGCTGTCGGCGTGGACCGCGGAGCTCAGCGGCGCCGAGGAACCGACGCTGGTGGTGCCCGCCGATCCGGGGCGGGCACCCGCCGAGCCGGAGAGCGTCGAGGCCCACCTGCCGGAGCACCTCACGCGCTCGCTGGCCGAGCTGGCCCGTCGCCACGGGTTGACGTTGAACACCGTGGTGCAGGGCGCCTGGGCGCTGGTGCTGGCGCAGCTGGCCGGCCGGCCGGACGTGGTGTTCGGGGCGGCGGTGTCGGCGCGCCCGCCGGACCTGCCCGGTGTGGAGGGGATGGTGGGGCTGTTCCTCAACACCGTTCCCGTGCGCGTGCGGTTGCGCGGCTCGACGCCGGTCGTCGAGCTGCTGGCGGAGTTGCAGAAACGGCAGTCGGCGCTCATTCCCGACCAGTTCGTCGGGCTGGCGGACATCCAGCAGGCGGCGGGTCCCGCCGCGGTTTTCGACACGCTGCTCGTCTTCGAGAAGTTCCACCACGGGCCCGCCGGATCGGACTCCGCGGGAACCTTCCGCATTCACGTGAACCAGGGCCGGGTGGCGGCCCACTACCCGCTGACGCTGGTCGCCGTCCCCGGCGAGTCGATGTACCTCAAGCTCGACTACCTGACGGAGCTCTTCGACCGGGAAACCGCGTTCGCCATCCTCGAGCGGTTCACCGGGGTGCTGCGGCAGCTGACCGGCGCGGGCGAGCTCACGGTGGCCGGCGTCGAGGTGACGACCGCGGCCGAGCGGGCCCTGGTGGCCGGGGAATGGGGTGCCTCGACCTCGGCGCCGCCGAGCCTGCCGGCGCTGGATCTGTTCGGGCACCAGGTGGCGCACCGCCGCGACGAGCCGGCGGTCGTCGACGGCGATCGGACGGTGTCGTACGGAGAACTCGCCGAGCGCGCTGAGCGGCTCGCCGGCTACCTGAACGGCCGGGGAGTCCGGCGCGGAGACCGGGTGGCCGTGGTGCTCGACCGGTCACCCGACCTGATCGCGACGCTGCTCGCGGTGTGGAAGGCGGGCGCGGCGTACGTTCCGGTGGACCCCGCCTACCCGGTGGAACGCAGGAAGTTCATGCTGGCGGACTCCGGGCCCGCGGCGGTGGTGTGCGCGGAAGCGTACCGGGCCGCCGTGCCGGACACCTGCCCCGAGCCGATCGTCCTGGACGATCCCCGGACGCGGCAGGCGGTGGCGGAGAGCCCTCGCCTGTCGGCAGGCACGAGCGCCGACGACCTCGCCTACGTGATGTACACGTCCGGATCGACCGGGACGCCGAAGGGCGTCGCGGTGTCGCACGGCAACGTCGCGGCGCTGGCCGGGGAGCCGGGCTGGCGGGTGGGCCCCGGTGACGCCGTGCTGCTGCACGCCTCGCACGCCTTCGACATCTCGTTGTTCGAAATGTGGGTGCCGCTGCTGTCGGGTGCCCGGGTGGTGCTGGCCGGACCGGGCGCGGTGGACGGCGCGGCGCTGGCGGCCTACGTGGCCGGTGGCGTCACGGCCGCCCACCTGACCGCGGGGGCCTTCCGGGTGCTGGCCGACGAGTCGCCGGAGGCGGTCGCCGGGCTGCGCGAGGTGCTGACCGGTGGGGACGCGGTGCCGCTGGCGGCGGTCGAGCGGGTGCGGCGGACGTGTCCGGACGTGCGGGTGCGGCACCTCTACGGCCCGACCGAGGCCACGCTGTGCGCGACGTGGTGGCTGCTCGAACCCGGCGACGAGACGGGATCGGTGCTGCCGATCGGACGTCCGCTCGCCGGGCGGCGCGTCCACGTCCTCGACGCGTTCCTGCGGCCCGTGCCGCCGGGCGTGGCGGGCGAGCTGTATGTCGCCGGAGCCGGTGTGGCGCAGGGCTATTCGAGCCGCCCGGCGCTGACGGCCGAGCGGTTCGTCGCCGATCCCTCCGGTTCCGGTGCGCGGATGTACCGCACCGGGGACCTGGCGTACTGGACGGAGCAGGGTGCGCTGGCGTTCGCCGGGCGGGCCGACGACCAGGTGAAGATCCGCGGGTACCGCGTGGAGCCCGGCGAGATCGAGGTGGTCCTCGCCGGCCTGCCCGGCGTCGGCCAGGCCGTGGTGACCCCGCGGGGTGAGCACCTGATCGGCTATGTGGTCGCCGAAGCGGGCCACGACGCCGACCCGGTGCGGCTGCGCGAGCAGCTCGCCGGGACGCTGCCCGAGTTCATGGTGCCGGCCGCGGTGCTGGTGCTGGACGAGTTGCCGTTGACGGTCAACGGGAAGGTGGACCGGCGGGCACTGCCCGAACCGGACTTCGCGGCGAAGTCGGCGGGCCGGGAGCCGGTCACCGAGGCCGAACGAGTCCTTTGTGGAGTGTTTGCCGACGTCCTCGGCCTCGACCACGTCGGCGTCGACGACAGCTTCTTCGAGCTGGGCGGCGACTCGATCTCGTCGATGCAGGTCGCCGCGCGTGCGCGTCGCGAAGGGATCTCGCTGACCCCGCGGCTGGTGTTCGAGCACCGGACGCCGGAACGCCTCGCGGCACTGGCGCAGGAGGCAGGCGCGACGCCACGCGCCGAGGTCGTCACGGGCGTGGGCGAGATCCCGTGGACGCCGGTGATGCGTGCCCTCGGGGACGACGCGATGCGCCCCGGCTTCGCGCAGGTGAGAGTCGTCGTCACCCCGGCGGGGGTGAACCCGGACGCGCTCGTGAGCGCCCTGCAGGCGGTGCTGGACGCGCACGACCTGCTGCGGGCCCGGGTGGAGCCGGACGGACGGCTGATCGTGCCCGAGCGCGGCGCGGTGGCCGCGGCCGGCCTGCTCACGCGGGTGGCCGCCGGGACCGGCGGCCTCGACGAGATCGCCGAGCGCGAGGTCAGGACGGCGACGGGCACGCTGGACCCGTCGGCGGGAATCATGGCGCGGGTCGTGTGGATCGACGCCGGGGACGCCGAGCCGGGCCGGTTGGCCTTCGTGGCGCACCACCTCTCGGTCGACGCGGTCTCCTGGGGGATCCTGCTGCCGGATCTGCGAGCGGCCTACGACGAGGTGATCTCCGGCGGGACCCCGGCCCTCGAACCCCCGGTGACGTCGTATCGGCAGTGGGCGCGCCGGCTGACCGCGCGGGCGCTCAGCGAAAGCACCGTGGCCGAACTCGAAAAATGGGCTGCCGTCGTGGAAGGCGCGGAACCGGCACTGCCCCAGGACACCGGGCAGCACACCGGGCAGTCGCACTCGTGGTCCACGAGCCTGTCCGGCACCGAGGTGCGAGACCTGGTCACTGTCTTGCCGGGCGCGTTCCACTGCGGGATCCAGGACGTTCTGCTGGCGGGGCTCGCGGGTGCGGTGGCGCGTGTGCGCGGTTCCGGCGCCGCGCTGCTGGTCGACGTGGAAGGGCACGGTCGCGAAGCCGCCGACGGCGAGGACCTGTTGCGCACCGTCGGCTGGTTCACCAGCGTTCACCCGGTCCGTCTCGAACTGTCCGATGTGGACCTCGCGGGCGCGGCGGACGGCGAGCGGCCTGCCGGGCAGTTGCTGAAGGCCGTGAAGGAGCAGATCCGGGCCGTGCCCGGCGACGGATCCGGCTACGGGCTGCTGCGCCACCTCAACCCGGGCACCGGGGCGAGGCTGGCCGAGTTGCCGTCCGCGCAGATCGGCTTCAACTACCTCGGCCGGACTGTCCTCGCTCCCGAGGACACCGCGTGGCAGCCCAACGGCGGAGGGCCGCTCGGCGGCGGTCCGGACATGGTCCTCGCGCACGCCGTGGAGGTCAGCGCGGAACTCCAGGACACGCCGGCCGGCCCCCGGCTCGGGCTGGCCATCGACACGCGGGATTTCGACCTCGCCACGGTGGAGCGGCTCGGCGAGGCCTGGCTGGAGATGCTGACCGGTCTCGCGGCGGTGGCCGCGGATCCCGGCGCGGGCGGGCACACGCCCGCCGACTTCGCTCTGGTCGACCTGACGCAGCGGGACGTGGCGGAGCTGGAGGCCGCGGCGCCCGGGCTGACGGACATCTGGCCGTTGTCGCCGCTGCAGGAAGGCATGCTCTTCGAACGGGCCTTCGACGAGGACGGCGTCGACGTCTACCAGACGCAGCGGATCCTGGACCTCGACGGGCCGCTCGACGAACCCCGGCTGCGCGCGGCCTGGAACCAGGTCCTCGCCCGGCACGCCTCGCTGCGGACCGGCTTCCACCAGCTGGGGTCCGGCGCCACGGTGCAGGTCGTCGTGCGCGAGGCCGACATCCCGTGGCGGGTGGCGGATCTGTCGCACCTCGATGCGGCGGAGGCGGCCGCGGAGGTCGAGCGGCTGCTCGCCGAGGACCAGGGCCGGCGGTTCGACGTGACCCGGCCGCCGCTGCTGCGGCTGCTGCTGATCCGGCTCGGTGCGGACGAGCACCGACTCGTCGTGACCTCGCACCACGTACTCCTCGACGGCTGGTCGACCCCGCTCGTCGTGGGGGAGATGTCGGACGGCTACGCGGGCGGCCGCAGCTCCTCGAAGCCGCCGTCCTACCAGGACTACCTGGCGTGGCTGAGCCGTCAGGACGCGGAGGCGACCCGATCGGCGTGGCGGGCCGAGCTCGCCGGCGCGGACGAACCGACCTTGGTCGACGCCGACGCGGGCAAGACGCTCGTGATGCCGGACGAGCACGCCGAATGGCTGCCCGAGCCGGCGACGCGGGCACTCGCCGGCTTCGCCCGTGGCCACGGGCTGACGGTGAGCACGATCGTGCTGGGCGCGTGGGCGCTGGTGCTGGCGCGGCTGGCCGGCCGGACCGACGTGGTGTTCGGCTCGGTGGTGTCGGGGCGTCCGGCGGACGTGCCGGATGTCGAGCGCATGGTGGGCATGTTCATCAACACCGTCCCGGCCCGGGTGCGGCTCGACGGCCGCCGGCCGGTGCTGGAGATGCTCGAAGACCTGCAGGCGCGCCAGGCGGCGTTGACCGAGCACCAGTACCTGGGGCTGCCGGAGATCCAGAAGGTGGCGGGGACCGGCGCGATCTTCGACACGATCGTGATGGTCGAGAACTACCCGCACGACGCCGCCGGTCTCGGCGGCGACGGCGGGGTGGCGATCAGCTCGGTCGTCACCCGGACCGGCACCAGCTATCCGCTGACCATGAACGTCAGCCTCGGGGACCGCCTGCGCATCACCGTGTCCTACCGGCCCGACCGGATCGACGACGCGACGGCCGCCGAGGTCGCCAGGCAGGTCGTGCGGGTCCTGGAACGGGTGGTGGCCGAGCCTTCGCTGCCGGTGGGCCGCCTCGGCGTGACGAGCGAACCGACGCGCGCGGCGGTGGTGGAACGCTGGAACTCGACGGGCGAAGCGGCCGCCGAGACGTCCGTGCTGGAGCTGTTCCGGCGGCAGGCAGGTGCCTCGCCGGACGCGGTGGCGGTCGTGGCGGGGGAACGCACCCTGTCCTACGCCGACCTCGACCGCGAGTCCGACCGGCTGGCCGGGCACCTGGCCGGGATCGGCGTGGGGCGTGGTGACCGCGTCGGCGTGGTGATGACACGCGGCGCGGACCTGTTCGTCGCCCTGCTCGGGGTCTGGAAGGCAGGCGCCGCGCAGGTACCGGTGAACGTGGACTACCCCGCGGAACGGATCGAGCGGATGCTGGCCGACGTCGGCGCGTCGGTCGCGGTCTGCGTGGAAGCGACCCGCAAGGCGGTGCCGGACGGGGTCGAGCCGGTGGTCGTGGACCTGCCGGTGATCGGCGGAGTACGGCCCGAGGCGCCACCGGTCACGGTCGGAGCGCACGACGTGGCCTACGTGATGTACACGTCCGGCTCGACCGGCGTGCCGAAGGCCGTCGCGGTGCCGCACGGGAGCGTGGCGGCGCTGGCGAGCGACCCGGGCTGGTCGCAGGGCCCCGGCGATTGCGTGCTGCTGCACGCGTCGCACGCGTTCGACGCGTCGCTGGTCGAGATCTGGGTGCCGCTGGTCAGCGGAGCCCGCGTGCTGGTTGCGGAACCGGGCACGGTCGACGCGGAACGGCTGCGCGAAGCGGTCTCCCGCGGCGTGACCACCGTCCACCTGACGGCCGGTGCCTTCCGTGCGGTGGCCGAGGAATCGCCGGACTCCTTCATCGGGCTGCGCGAGATCCTGACCGGTGGGGACGCGGTGCCGCTCGCGTCCGTCGTGCGGATGCGCCAGGCCTGCCCGGACGTCCGGGTCCGGCAGCTGTACGGCCCCACCGAGATCACCCTCTGCGCCACCTGGCTCGTCCTCGAGCCGGGGGCCGCGACGGGCGACGTCCTGCCGATCGGCAGGCCGCTGGCCGGCCGGCAGGCCTACGTGCTCGACGCGTTCCTGCAGCCCGTGGCGCCGAACGTGACCGGCGAGCTCTACCTCGCCGGCGCTGGCCTGGCGCACGGTTACCTGGGCAACACCGCGGCGACCTCGGAGCGGTTCGTCGCCAACCCGTTCTCCGGCGGCGGCCGGATGTACCGCACCGGCGACCTGGCTCGCTGGACCGACCAGGGCGAGCTGGTGTTCGCCGGCCGCGCCGACTCCCAGGTGAAGATCCGCGGCTACCGCGTCGAGCCGGGTGAGGTCGAGGTGGCGCTGACCGAGGTGCCCCACGTCGCGCAGGCGGTCGTGGTGGCGCGGGAAGGCCAGCCCGGCGAGAAGCGCCTGATCGCGTACGTGACCGCGGAAGCGGGATCGGCACTGGAATCCGCCGCGGTCCGCGCGCACCTCGCGACGCGGCTGCCGGAGTTCATGGTGCCGTCGGTGGTGGTGGTGCTGGAGAGCTTCCCGTTGACGCTCAACGGGAAGATCGACCGCGCGGCCCTGCCCGCCCCCGAGTTCGCCGGGAAGGCGGCCGGGCGCGAACCGCGCACGGAGGCCGAGCGGGTGCTGTGCGGCCTGTTCGCCGAGATCCTCGGGCTGGAGCGGGTCGGCGCCGACGACGGCTTCTTCGAGCTGGGCGGCGACTCGATCCTCTCGATGCGGCTGGCCGCCCGCGCGCGTCGCGAGAACTTCGTCTTCGGCGCGAAGCAGGTCTTCGAGCAGAAGACGCCCGCGGGGATCGCGGCGGTCGCCGAGCGTGGCGGGCAGAGCCGCCCGGCCGGCGTCGCCGACGGCGTCGGCGAGGTTCCGTGGACGCCGGTGGTGCGGGCACTGCTCGAACGCGATCCCGCCGGGCTGACCCGCGGTGCCATGGCGCAGTGGGTCAGCGTGGCAGCGCCCCGCGACCTTTCGGTGACCGCGCTGGTCGCCGGGCTGGGCGCGGTGATCGACACGCACGACATGCTGCGGAGCCGGATCGTCGAGAGCGAGGGCGTGGAACCCCGGCTGGTCGTGGCCGGGCGGGGCACGGTGGACGCGGCGGCGCTGGTCGAACGGGTCGAGGCCGGCGACGGTGATCTCGCCGAGATCGCGGACCGGTGCGCCCACGACACGGCCGCACGCCTGGATCCCGTGGCCGGCGTGCTGGTCCGGGCCGTCTGGGTGGACGCCGGACCGGGCCGCGCCGGACGGCTCGTGGTGGCCGCGCACCACCTCGTGGTCGACGTCGTGTCGTGGCGAACCCTCCTGCCGGACCTGCAGGCGGCCTGTGAAGCCGTGGTCGCGGGCGGGCAGCCGGCGCTCGATCCGCCGGACGTCTCGTTCCGGCGCTGGTCGCGGACGCTGGACGGCGAGGCGGCGATCCGGACCGGCGAACTGGCGGTGTGGACGGAGATCCTCGACGGGGCGCAGTCCCGGCTGGGCGAGCTCGATCCGCGGCGCGACACCGTGTCCACCGCGGGACGCCGGTCCTGGACCGTGCCCCGGGAACACGCGGGCGTGCTCGTGGAACAGGTCACCTCGGCCTTCCACTGTGGTGTCCACGAGGTGCTGCTGGCCACCCTGGCGGGCGCCGTGGCGGGCTGGCGCGGCGGCACGGCCGTCGTGGTGGACGTCGAAGGCCACGGCCGTCAGCCCCTCGGGGAACTGGACCTGTCGCGGACACTCGGCTGGTTCACCGACGTCCACCCGCTCCGGCTGGACGTCACCGGGGTCGACCCGGCCGAGGCGGTCGCCGGCGGCGACGCGGCGGGCCGGTTGCTGAAGCAGGTCAAGGAGAACGTGCGAGCCGTGCCCGACGGCGGGCTCGGCTACGGGATGCTGCGGTACCTCAACGCCGAGACGGGGCCGGTCCTCGCCGCGCTGCCGAAGGCGGAGATCGGGTTCAACTACCTCGGCCGCTTCTCGGCGGGGTCCGGCGGCGAGGCACAACCCTGGCAGATCACGGGAATCGTCGGCGGTGCGGCGGAGCAGGACACGCCCTTGCGGCACGTCGTGGAGATCGACGCCGTCGTGGTGGACGGCCCGGACGGACCCGAATTCACCCTGACCGTGACCTGGGCCGGGCGGATGCTCGGCGACGCCGAGGCGGAGTCGCTCGCGCAGGCGTGGCTGGACATGCTGGCCGGCCTGGCCGCCCACGTGGCCGCCGGTGGCCCCGGGGGGCACACGCCGTCCGACTTCCCGCTCACCGCGCTGACGCAGCGGGAGGTGGCGGAGTTCGAGGCCGCCGTGCCGGGCCTGCTCGACATCTGGCCGCTTTCCCCGCTGCAGGAAGGCCTGTTGTTCCACGCCGCCGACGACCGCGGCCCGGACGTCTACGCGAGCATGCGCACCCTCGCCATCGACGGCCCGCTGGACGTCGCCCGGTTCCGGGCGTCCTGGACGGTCCTGCTCGACCGGCATCCCGCCCTGCGGGCGAGTTTCCACCAGCTGGAATCCGGCGAGGCCGTGCAGGTGATCGCCCGGGACGTGCCGCCGGACTGGCGGGAGACCGACCTGTCCGGGCTGCCCGAGAGCGAAGCGCTCGCGGAGTTCGACCGCCTCGCGGCGCGGATGCACGCCGAGCGGTTCGACCTGACCAAGGCTCCGCAGCTGCGCCTGCACCTGGTGCGCCTCGGTGACCGCAGGTACCGGCTGATCTTCACGTCGCACCACATCGTGGCCGACGGCTGGTCCCTGCCGCTCATCCTGGTCGACGTGCTGACGGCGTACGAGGCAGGCGGTGACGGCCGGACGCTGCCGGCCGCGACGTCGTACCGTGACTTCCTCGCCTGGGTCGACCGCCAGGACAAGGGGGCGGCCGGGCAGGCGTGGCGGACCGAGCTCGCGGGGCTCGACGAGGCGACCCACGTCGTGCCGCCGGGCTCGATCATCACGCCCCTGGAGCCCGAACGCGTCGCGTTCGAACTCGACGACGAGACGAGCAAGCGGCTGGTCGAGTTCACCCGGCGGCACGGCGTCACGGCGAACACGCTCTTCCAGGGGGTCTGGGCACTGCACCTGGCCCGGCTGGCCGGGCGGAACGACGTGGTCTTCGGTGCCGCGGTCGCGGGGCGCCCGCCGGAGATCCCCGGCGTCGAGTCCGCGGTCGGCCTGTTCATGAACATGCTGCCGGTCCGGGCGCGCCTCACCGGTGCCGAGCCGGTCGTCGACATGCTGAAGGACCTGCAGGAGCGGCAGGTCGCGATGATGGCGCACCAGCACATCGGGCTGCCCGAGATCAAGCAGCTCACCGGGCCGGGGGCGGCGTTCGACACGATCGTGGTGTTCGAGAACTACCCGCCCGCGCCGCCGAGGTCCGACGACCCCGACGCGCTCGTCATCCGCCCGGTGGGGATCCCGAACGACACCGGGCACTACCCGCTGTCCATGCGCGCGTCCGTGGCGGCGGGCCCCGTCCGCGGTGAGTTCATCTACCGGCCGGACGTGGTCGACCGGACCGAGGCCGGGGAGATGGTCGCGGCGATCCTCCGCGCGCTCGAGCAGGTGGTGGCCGAGCCGTGGACGCCGGTGGGCCAGGTCGGCCTGATCGGCCCGGAGCAGCGCCGTCTGGTCGTGGACGAGTGGAACCGGACCGACGTGCCGCTGGCGGCGGAGACGCTGCCGGTGTTGTTCCGCAGGCAGGCGGAGCGGTCACCGGATGCGGTGGCCGTCGAGGACGGGGCGCGGAGCCTGACGTTCGGTGGGCTGCTCGGCGAGGTGGAAGCGCTGGCCCGGCTGCTCGTGGGGGCGGGCGTGCGGCGCGAGCACCGGGTGGGCGTCCTGGTCGAGCGCTCGGCCGAGCTGGCGGTGACCATGATGGCCGTGTCGTTCGCCGGCGGGGTGTTCGTGCCGGTCGACCCCGACTATCCCCGTGAGCGCGTCGAGTTCATGCTGGCGAACTCGGCACCCGGGGTCATGGTGTGCACGAAGACGACCCGGGCGGCCGTGCCCGCGGAGTTCGCGGGCACCGTGCTGGTGCTGGACGAGCTGCCCGCCGCGGACCCGGACGTCGAGCTGCCGCCGGTGGCACCGGAAGACGCGGCGTACGTGATCTACACGTCCGGGTCGACGGGGGTGCCCAAGGGCGTCCTGGTGACCCACTCCGGGCTCGCCAATCTGGGGTACGCGCACATCGAGCGGATGGCGGTGACGTCGTCCTCGCGGGTCCTGCAGTTGTCCGCGACCGGCTTCGACGCCATCGTGTCCGAGCTCTACATGGCCTTGCTGGCCGGCGCGACCCTGGTGCTGCCGGACGCGGCGAGCATGCCGCCCCGGGTGACGCTGGGCGAGGCGATCCGGCGGGCGGGCATCACGCACCTGACCGTGTCGCCGAGTGTGCTGGCGAGCGAGGACGACCTGCCGGACACGCTGCGGACCGTGCTGACGGGCGGCGAGGCACTGCCGCCCGCGCTGGTGGACCGCTGGTCACCGGGCCGCCGGGTGATCCAGGCCTACGGGCCGACCGAGACGACCATCTGCTCGACGATGAGTGCCCCGCTGTCCCCGGGGCACGACCAGGTCCCGCTCGGCGGCCCGATCCACAACGTGCGGCACTACGTGCTCGACGCGTTCCTGCAGCCGGTGCCGCCCGGCGTGGTCGGCGAGCTCTACATCACGGGTGTCGGGCTGGCGCGCGGCTACCTCGGGCGTCCCGGCCTGACCGCGGAACGGTTCGTGGCCAGCCCGTTCGCCCCCGGCGAGCGGATGTACCGCTCGGGCGACCTGTTCCGCTGGACCCGGGAAGGCCAGCTGCTCTTCGCGGGCCGTGTCGACGCGCAGGTCAAGGTGCGGGGGTACCGGGTCGAGCCCGCCGAGATCGAGGCCGTGCTCGCGGAGCACCCGTGGGTCGGCCAGGTGGCGGTGTCCGTCCGCCGGGACGGCCCGGGCGACAAGCAGCTGGTGGCTTACGTCGTGCCGTCGGCCGACGCGGCCGCCGAGAACGGCACGCTGGCCTCGGCACTGCGCGAGCTGGCGGCCGAACGCCTGCCGGAGTACATGATGCCCGCGGCGTTCGTGTCGCTGGAGCAGATGCCGCTCACCCCGAACGGCAAGCTCGACCACCGGGCGCTGCAAGCCCCCGACTTCGCCGGGATGTCCTCGAAGCGGGCCCCCCGCACGCCCATGGAGGCGAGGCTGTGCGCGCTCTTCGCGGACGTGCTCGGCCTTGACCAGGTGGGGCCCGACGACAGCTTCTTCGAACTCGGCGGCGACTCGATCACCTCGATGCAGCTGTCGGCCCGGGCTCGGCGGACGGGGCTGGAACTGACCCCGTGGCAGGTGTTCGACGAGAAGACGCCGGAACGGCTGGCGGTGATCGTCCAGGAACTCGCGGCCGAGGGCGGGACCACCCCGGCGCCGGAGCCCGGCGAGGGCACGCTCGTCGCTCTCTCACCTGACCAGATGGACCTACTCGAGGCCGGGCTGGCCGGCGAATGACCGCCATAAGGAGCAGATTGTGACCGTTGACGACACTCGCGCGAAGCGCCGCTCCAGCGTCGAGGACGTCTGGCCTCTTTCGCCGCTGCAGGAGGGAATGCTCTATCACACCGCCCTCGACGACGACGGGCCGGACACCTACACGGTGCAGACCGTCTACGGCATCGACGGCCCGCTGGACCCGGGGCTCTTGCGGGCGTCGTGGCAGGCGCTCGTGGACCGGCACGCCGCGCTGCGGGCCTGTTTCCGGTACGTCTCCGGGGCGCAGATGGTGCAGGTCATCGCGCGGGAGGCCGAGGTTCCCTGGCGCGAGACGGACCTTTCCGGGCTGCCGGACGACATCGCCGAGGGCGAGGTTGACCGGCTGGCGGCGGACGAGGTGGCCGAGCGGCTGCGCATCGAGGCCGCGCCGCTGATGAAGCTGCACCTGATCCGGCTCGGCCCGGACCGCCACCGGCTCGTGCACACGCTGCACCACGTGCTGGTGGACGGCTGGTCGATGCCGATCCTGCACCGGGAGCTCGCCGCGATCTACGCGGCGGGCGGGGACGCGTCCGGCCTCCCGCCCACCGTCTCCTACCGGGACTACCTCGCCTGGCTGGGCCGGCAGGACAAGGAGGTGGCGCGGGCGGCCTGGCGGGCCGAGCTCGCCGGGCTGGACACGCCGACCACGGTCGCCGCGCCCGATCCGGCCCGCGTCCCGGACATCCACACGGCGGTGGTCGAGCTGCCGGCGGAGCTGACGGACGGCTTGGCGCAGTTCGCGCGTGGCCACGACCTCACGCTGAACACCGTCGTGCAGGGCGCGTGGGCCGTCGTGCTGGCCCAGCTCGCGGGCCGCGACGACGTCGTGTTCGGCGCGACCGCCTCCGGGCGGCCCGCGGACCTGCCCGGGGTGGAGGCGATGGTCGGCCAGCTGCTCAACACCCTGCCGGTGCGGGTCCGGCTCGACGGCGGGCGCCGCGCGGCCGAGCTGTTCGCCCGGCTGCAGCGCGACCAGTCGGCACTCATGGCCCACCAGCACCTCGGCCTGCAGGACGTGCAGGCCGTCGTCGGACCCGGAGCGGTCTTCGACACGCTCGTCATCTACGAGAACTTCCCCCGCAAGGGACTCGGCCGGGCACCGGGCGGTGGCCTGAGCCTGGTCCCGGTGAAGCGCGGGCGGAACTCCTCGCACTACCCGTTCACGCTGATCACCGGACCCGGCGAGCGGATGCCGCTGATCCTCGACTACGACCGGGGCCTGTTCGACCCCGCGGCCGCCGAATCGGTCGTCGGCGCGCTGGCCAGGGTGCTGGAGCGGCTGGTCGCCGAGCCCGACGTCCTCGTCGGCAGGCTGACGCTCGCGAGCGAGGCCGAACGCGCGCTGGTGGTGGAGGGCTTCAACGCCACCGCGGGCCCGGTGCCGGGGGAGTCCGTCCTCGAGCTGTTCGCCCGGCGGGTGGCCGCCGCGCCGGACGCGGTGGCGATCACCGGCGCCGCCGGCGCGAACCTGACCTACGCCGAGGTCGACCAGGCGTCGAACCGGCTGGCGGGCTACCTCGCCGTCCGGGGCGTGGGCCGTGGCGACCGCGTCGGGGTGGCCATGGAACGGTCGCCGGATCTGCTGATCGCGTTCCTGGCGATCTGGAAGGCGGGTGCCGCCTACGTTCCGGTGGACGTCGAGTACCCGGCCGAGCGGATCTCGTTCGTCTTCGACGACTCCGGCGTCTCGACCGTCCTGTGCACCCTGGCCACCAGCGCGGTCGCGCCGGGCAACGCGATCGTGCTCGACGCGCCCGAAACACGCGTGGCCGTGCGGGACTGCGCCGCGCCGGAAATCCGGCCGCACGCGGACGACCTGGCGTACGTCATGTACACCTCCGGCTCCACCGGCCTGCCGAAGGGCGTGGCCATCCCGCACGGGGCCGTGGCCGGCCTGGCGGGCGACGCGGGCTGGCAGATCGGTCCCGGCGACGGCGTGCTGATGCACGCGACGCACGTCTTCGACCCTTCGCTCTACGCGATGTGGGTGCCGCTCGTCTCGGGCGCCCGGGTCCTGCTCACCGAGCCGGGGGTGCTGGACGCGGCCGGGGTACGGCAGGCCGTGCACCGGGGCGCGACCTTCGTCCACCTCACCGCCGGCACCTTCCGCGCGCTGGCGGAGACGGCACCGGAGTGCTTCGAAGGCCTGGTCGAGATCGGGACCGGCGGCGACGTGGTTCCGCTGCAGTCGGTGGAGAACCTGCGGCGGGCCCAGCCCGGCCTGCGGGTGCGCAACACCTACGGGCCGACCGAGACCACCCTGTGCGCGACGTGGCTGCCGATCGAGCCCGGTGAGGTGCTCGGCCGGGAGCTGCCGATCGGCCATCCGATGACCAACCGCCGGATCTACCTCCTCGACGCCTTCCTGCGCCCGGTTCCGCCGGGCGTGGCCGGCGAGCTGTACATCGCGGGCACGGGCCTGGCCCACGGGTACCTGAAGAGCCCCGGCCTGACGGCCGGCCGGTTCGTGGCCTGCCCGTTCGCCGCCGGTGAACGCATGTACCGCACCGGCGACCGGGCGCGCTGGACCCGCGACGGCGAGGTGGTGTTCCTCGGCCGCGCCGACGACCAGGTGAAGATCCGCGGCTACCGGGTCGAGCTCGGCGAAGTGGAGGCTGCGCTGGCGGCCCAGCCGGGCGTGGTCGAGGCCGTCGTCACGGCGCGGGAGGACCAGCCCGGCGAGAAGCGCCTGGTCGGCTACTTCGTCTCCGACGGCGGCGACGCGGGGCCGGTGGAGATCCGGCGGCAGCTGGCCCTGGTGCTGCCCGACTACCTGGTCCCCATCGCCGTGGTCGCCCTGCCCGGCCTGCCCGTCACCCCCAACGGCAAGGTCGATCGCCGGGCCCTGCCCGCCCCGGATCTCGCGGGACACTCGCCGGAGAAGGCACCCGAGAACGAGACCGAGAAGGTGCTGTGCGCGCTGTTCGCCGAGATCCTCAGCATCGACCAGGTGGGGGTCGACGACACCTTCCACGACCTCGGCGGCAGTTCGGCGCTGGCCATGCGGCTCGTCGCGCGGATCCGTGAGGAGCTCGGCGCGGACCTGCCCATCCGGCAGCTGTTCTCCTCGCCGACCCCCGCGGGCCTGGCCAGGGCGCTGGCCGCGAAGTCACGCCCCGCGCTGGAAGCCGCCCAGCGGCCGGACCGGGTGCCCGTCACCGCCCGGCAGCTGCGTGCCTGGCTGCTGGCCGATCCCGGCGGGGAGACGGCCGGCCTGCACACCTCCGTCGCCCTGCGCCTGCACGGCCGGGTGGACGTGCCCGCGCTGGCGGCGGCGCTCGGCGACGTCGCGGCCCGGCACGAGATCCTCCGCACGACCTTCCCGGGTGACGCGCAGAGCGTTCACCAGCACGTCCACGACGCCTTGGCGGTCGAGCTGACTCCGGTCGGAGTCACCGAGGAAGACCTCCCGGGGCTGCTCGCCGAGCGGCGTGACCTGCTCTTCGACCTCACCAGGGACGTGCCGTGGCGGTGTGACCTCTTCGCGCTCTCGGACAACGAGCACGTGCTGCACCTGCAGGTCCACCGGATCCTCGCCGACGACGACTCGCTCGACGTGTTCTTCCGCGACCTGGCGGCCGCCTATGGTGCGCGCCGCGAAGGCCGGGTCCCGGAGCGCGCGCCCCTGGCGTTGCAGTTCGCCGACTACGCGCTCTGGGAGCAGCGCCTGCTCACGGACGAGAACGAGCCGGGCAGCCTGATCAACGAGCAGGTGGCCTTCTGGCGGGACAACCTGGCCGGCCTCGACGGGGAGACGGTGCTGCCGTTCGACCGCCCGCGCCCGGCCGTCCCGTCGCGGCGCGCCGGAACGGTCGCGCTGCGGCTGGAGGCCGGCCCGCACGCCCGGTTGACGGAGGCGGCGGAGCCGGCGGGCGCGGACACGCTCGAGATGGTGCACGCCGCGCTCGCGATGCTGCTGGCCAAGCTCGGAGCGGGCCACGACGTGGTGATCGGCACGGCGCTGCCGCGGGACGAGGAGCTCTTCGACCTCGAGCCGATGATCGGGCCGTTCACCCGGCCGCTCGCCCTGCGCACCGACGTCTCGGGCGATCCGACCTTCCTCGAGGTCGTCGCCAGGGTGCAGGAGGCGGGCCAAGCCACGGGCGAGCACCTGGACCTGCCCTTCGAACGGATCGTCGAGCTGCTCGATCTGCCGGCCTCGCTCGCCCGCCACCCCGTGTTCCAGGTGGGACTTCAGGTGGACGAGGAGGACATCGACGGATGGGCCGCGGCGGAACTGCCCGCCCTGCGCACCGCCGTCGAACCCGGCGGGACCGCGGCCATGGAGCTGGACCTCGCGGTCAAGCTCACCGAGCGCTTCGACGACGACGACAACGCCGGCGGCCTCGAGGGCGCGCTGCACTACGCCACCGACCTGTTCGACGAGGCCACGGCGGAGTCGGTGGCCCGGCGGCTGGTCCGCGTCCTCGAGCAGGTGGCGGAGGATCCCGGGCGGCGGATCAGCGACCTGGATGTCTTCCTGGACGACTTCGAACGCGGCCGTCCGCCCATCGCTCCGGCGCGGTGGGCCGGGGCCGTGCCCCCGGTGGTCGCCGAACTGGCCGGGGACGGCCCGCTCGGCGCGCTCCTGCTCGACGAGCAGCTGCGCCCGGTCGCTCCCGGAGCCGTCGGCGATCTGTACGTCACCGGCCCGGCCGTGGACGCGGGAACGGCCACCCTGGCGACCGTGCCCTGCCCGTTCGGGGACGAGGGGCACCGGATGCTGCACACGGGCCTGCTCGCCCGCAAAACGCCCGCCAAGACCCTGGTCGTCGTGGGCGAGCGGAGGCGGTCGAGCGCTTCGGTGAAGACGGGTGACTTCGAGATCCTGCTGCCGCTGCGCGCCGGCGGTGACCGCCCGCCCCTGTTCTGCGTCCACGCGAGCGGTGGCCTGAGCTGGAACTACGAGCCGTTGCTGCGGTACCTCCCGCCGAACCAGCCGGTCTACGGCGTGCAGGCTCGCGGCCTGGCCCGGACCGAACCGCTGCCGGGCAGCGTCGAGGAGATGGCGGCCGACTACCTCGAGCAGATCCGTGCCGTGCAGCCGGCCGGGCCGTACCACCTCCTCGGCTGGTCCCTCGGCGGCCGGATCGCGCAGGCGATGGCCAGGTTGCTCGAGGCGGACGGGGAGCGGCTCGGCCTGCTCGCCCTGCTCGACGCCTATCCCGTCTACATGGGACGCAAGACGACCGGCGCCGCGAGCGAAGAAGCGGCTCTCGAACAGCGGAACCAGCAGGATCTGGACCTCGCGGGGCAACTGGTCAAGGGTGTGGCCGCCCGGTCGCGCCTCGAGGCGGTCATGCGCAACCTCTGGAAGGTCGGGCCACGGCACACGGCTTCGCCCTTCGCCGGCGACGTCCTGCTTTTCGTGGCCACTGTGGACCGTCCCGCGCATTTGCCCGTCCCAGTGGCGAAGGCCAGCTGGAAGGAATTCACCAGTGGGGCGGTAGAGGCCCACGAAATCCCGTCCAACCACTACGACATGGTGCAATCCGCGGCGCTGGGCCAGATTGGTGCCATCGTCGCCGAGAAACTCCGGTCCCGGCCGGAGGGTGAAAGGACACAACGATGAGCAATCCGTTCGACAACGAAGACGGCTCCTTTTTCGTGCTGGTCAACGACGAGGGCCAGCACTCCCTCTGGCCGACCTTCGCGGAGGTGCCCGCCGGCTGGACCCGCGTGCACGGCGAAGCGGGCCGTCAGGAGTGCCTCGCCTACGTCGAGGAGAACTGGACGGACCTCCGGCCGAAGAGCCTCATCCGGGAAGCGAGCGCCTGAGTGTCCAGCCGCTCAACGCGGACGGTTGGACGAGCCCGGCGCTCGTCCGACCGGCTCCGGGCGGCTTCCGCTTGAGTCCACCGGCTGGATGAGGCGAAAGGACCTTGTGCAGTGTTCGAGGAGAGCAACGCCCTCCGGGGCACGGAAATACACCGGAGAGACCGGTTCGCTCCGGGGCCGGAACTGCGCTCCCTGATGGGCGAGGGCACCATGTCCATCCTGCAGCCCCCGGATTCCCCCGGCGGGCGGACCGGGTGGCTGGCCACCGGGCACGACGAGGTCCGGCAGGTCCTCGGCTCGGACAAGTTCAGCGCCAAGCTGCTCTACGGCGGGACCGTGGCCGGCCGCATCTGGCCGGGCTTCCTCAACCAGTACGACCCCCCGGAGCACACGCGCCTGCGCCGGATGGTGACGTCGGCGTTCACCGTCCGGCGGATGCAGGACTTCCGGCCGCGGATCGAGCAGATCGTCCAGGCGAGCCTGGACGCCATCGAGGCCGCCGGTGGCCCGGTGGACTTCGTCCCCCGGTTCGCCTGGTCCGTGGCGACGACGGTGACGTGCGACTTCCTCGGCATCCCGCGTGACGATCAGGCGGACTTGTCGCGCGCCCTGCACGCCAGCCGGTCCGAACGGTCGGGCAAGCGGCGGGTGGCGGCGGGGAACAAGTACTGGACGTACATGACCGAGATCGCGGCCCGCGCGCGCCGCGATCCCGGTGACGACATGTTCGGCGCGGTGGTGCGCGACCACGGCGACGCGATCACCGACGCGGAACTGCTGGGCGTGGCCGCGTTCGTCATGGGCGCGGGCGGGGACCAGGTGGCCCGGTTTCTCGCGGCGGGCGCGTGGCTGATGGTCGAGCACCCCGATCAGTTCGCGCTGCTGCGGGAAAAGCCGGACACCGTCCCGGACTGGCTGAACGAGGTGGAGCGGTACCTCACCAGCGACGAGAAGACCACTCCGCGCATCGCGCAGGAGGACGTGCGCATCGGTGATCAGCTCGTCAAGGCCGGCGATGCCGTCACCTGCTCGCTGCTGGCGGCGAACCGCAGGAAGTTCCCCGCCCCGGAGGACGAGTTCGACATCACCCGGGAACGGCCGGTGCACGTCACGTTCGGCCACGGCATCCACCACTGCCTCGGCAGGCCACTGGCCGAGATGGTGTTCCGGGCGGCGATTCCGGCGCTGGCACAACGCTTTCCCAAGCTGAGGCTGGCCGAGCCGGACCGCGAGATCAAGCTGGGGCCGCCGCCGTTCGACGTGGAAGCCCTGCTGCTGGAGTGGTGACGCCGGGCCGGACACGAAATCGTCGGGAGCAAAAGAGGGGGTTTTCCCGTTGAATGATGACGACCCGCGGCCGCTGCACATTCGCCGGCAGGGCCTGGACCCGGCGGACGAGCTGCTCGCCGCCGGATCGCTGACGAGGGTCACCATCGGATCCGGAGCGGATGCCGAGACCCATTGGATGGCCACCGCGCACGCCCTCGTCCGGCAGGTGATGGGCGACCACCAGCGGTTCAGCACCCGGCGCCGCTGGGACCCGCGGGACGAGATCGGCGGGACGGGCACCTTCCGGCCGCGTGAACTGGTCGGCAACCTGATGGACTACGACCCGCCCGAGCACACGCGGCTGCGCCAGAAGCTGACCCCCGGGTTCACGCTGCGCAAGATGCAGCGGCTGCAGCCGTACATCGAACAGATCGTCAACGAGCGACTCGACGAGATGGCGCGGGCGGGATCGCCCGCGGATCTGGTCGCGTTCGTCGCCGACAAGGTGCCCGGCGCCGTGCTGTGCGAGCTGATCGGCGTGCCGAGGGACGACCGGGCCACGTTCATGCAGCTGTGCCACGCGCATCTCGACGCCTCGCGAAGCCAGAAACGGCGGGCGGCGGCGGGAGAGGCGTTCTCCCGCTACCTGCTGGCGATGATCGCCAGGGAACGCAAGGACCCGGGCGAGGGGCTCATCGGAGCGGTCGTCGCCGAATACGGCGACGAAGCCACGGACGAGGAGCTGCGCGGCTTCTGCGTGCAGGTGATGCTGGCTGGCGACGACAACATCTCCGGCATGATCGGGCTCGGCGTGCTGGCGCTGCTGCGGCACCCCGAGCAGATCGACGCGTTGCGCGGCGGCGAACAGCCGGCGCAACGAGCCGTCGACGAGCTGATCCGGTACCTGACCGTGCCCTACGGCCCGACACCCCGCATCGCGAAGCAGGACGTCACCGTCGGGGACCAGGTGATCAAGGCGGGCGAGAGCGTCATCTGCTCGCTCCCGGCGGCCAACCGCGACCCCGCCCTCGTGCCGGACGCGGACCGGCTCGATGTCACGCGCGACCCCGTCCCGCACGTCGCGTTCGGGCACGGGATCCACCACTGCCTGGGAGCCGCACTGGCCCGCCTCGAACTGCGCACGGTCTTCACCGCGCTGTGGCGGCGGTTTCCCGACCTGCGGCTCGCGGATCCCGCCCAGGAGACCAAGTTCCGCCTCACCACCCCCGCTTACGGGCTGACCGAGCTGATGGTCGCCTGGTGACCGGGGGCCCGCGACGTCCACGCGAGGCCGCTGGACGTCCTGCCTGATTCCGGGTGGAATTGGGACCGTCGGCGGGTTCGGGCCGAAAAAACCGAACGACCAAGACAGAGGGACATTTCTTCCCGGTCGACCAAGGAGTTTCCACGCGGATGGGGCACGATATCGGTCAGCTCGCGCCGCTCTTGCCGGAGCCGGCGAACTTCCAGCTGAGGACGAACTGCGATCCGCATGCGGACAACTTCGACCTGAGGGCGCACGGCCCGCTGGTCCGGATAGCCGGGGACTCCTCCGCTCAGCTGGGCAGGGAATATGTCTGGCAGGCCCACGGCTACGACGTCGTGCGCCGGATATTGGGCGACCACGAGAATTTCACGACGCGGCCGCAATTCACCCAAGCGAAATCCGGGGCGCACGTCGAGGCCCAGTTCGTCGGGCAGATATCGACCTACGACCCACCCGAGCACACCCGGCTGCGGAAGATGCTCACGCCGGAGTTCACGGTCCGGCGGATCCGCCGGATGGAGCCCGCGATCCAAGCCCTCGTCGACGATCGGCTCGACCGGGTGGCGGCCGAGGGACCGCCCGCCGACCTCCAGGCGCTGTTCGCCGACCCGGTCGGCGCGCTCGCTCTGTGCGAACTGCTCGGCATCCCCCGAGACGACCAGCGCGAGTTCGTCCGGCGGATCAGGCGGAACACCGATCTGAGCCGCGGGCTCAAGGCGCGGGCGGCGGACAGCGCGGCGTTCAACCGGTACCTGGACAACCTCATCGCCCGGCAGCGCCGGGACGCCGACGACGGGTTCCTCGGCATGATCGTGCGAGAGCACGGGGACACCGTCACGGACGAGGAGCTGAAGGGCCTGTGCACGGCGCTGATCCTCGGCGGCGTCGAGACCGTCGCCGGGATGATCGGCTTCGGGGTGCTCGCCCTGCTCGAGAACCCCGGCCAGGTGCCGTTGCTGTTCGCGGGCCCCGAGCAGGCCGACCGCGTGGTCAACGAGCTGCTGCGTTACCTGTCTCCGGTGCAGGCGCCGAATCCCCGCCTCGCCGTCAAGGATGTGATCATCGACGGACAGCTGATCAAAGCGGGAGATTATGTCCTGTGCTCGGTCCTCATGGCCAACCGGGACGAAGCGCTGACGCCGAACCCCAACGTCTTCGACGCGAATCGCGCCGCGGTATCGGACGTCGGTTTCGGGCACGGCATCCACTACTGCGTGGGCGCGGCGCTGGCCAGGTCGATGCTGCGGATGGCGTACCAGGCCCTGTGGCAGCGATTCCCCGGGCTCCGGCTGGCCGTGCCCATCGCGGAAGTGAAGTACCGAAGCGCGTTCGTCGACTGCCCTGATCGGGTTCCGGTCACCTGGTAGCGCAATCCGGGTTGAAAACCAGCCTCGGCAATTTGACACTCGACAGAGGAATGGTGGGAGATGTCGGTCGAAGACTTCGACGTGGTGGTGGCGGGCGGCGGGCCGGGTGGTTCGACGGTGGCCACGCTGGTGGCCATGCAGGGACACCGGGTGCTGCTGCTGGAGAAAGAGGTTTTCCCGCGGTATCAGATCGGTGAGTCGCTGCTGCCCGCCACGGTGCACGGCGTGTGCCGGATGCTCGGCATCTCCGACGAGCTGGCCAATGCCGGGTTCCCGATCAAGCGCGGCGGCACGTTCCGCTGGGGCGCCCGGCCGGAGCCGTGGACGTTCCACTTCGGCATCTCGGCCAAGATGGCCGGCTCGACGTCGCACGCCTACCAGGTCGAGCGGGCGCGGTTCGACGAGATGCTGCTGAACAACGCCAAGCGCAAGGGCGTGGTCGTGCGGGAGGGGTGCGCGGTCACCGATGTGGTGGAAGACGGCGAGCGGGTCACCGGTGCGCGGTACACCGATCCCGACGGCACCGAGCGGGAAGTGTCGGCGCGGTTCGTGATCGACGCGTCGGGCAACAAGAGCCGGCTCTACACCAAGGTCGGCGGTTCGCGGAACTATTCGGAGTTCTTCCGCAGCCTCGCGCTGTTCGGTTACTTCGAGGGTGGCAAGCGGCTGCCCGAGCCGGTCTCCGGGAACATCCTGAGTGTGGCCTTCGACAGCGGCTGGTTCTGGTACATCCCGCTGAGCGACACGCTGACCAGCGTCGGCGCGGTGGTGCGCCGGGAGGACGCCGAGAAGATCCAGGGTGACCGGGAGAAGGCCCTCAACACGCTGATCGCCGAGTGCCCGCTGATCTCGGAATACCTCGCGGACGCGACCCGGGTGACGACCGGCCGGTACGGGGAACTGCGCGTCCGCAAGGACTACTCCTACCAGCAGGAGACCTACTGGCGGCCGGGCATGATCCTGGTCGGCGACGCCGCGTGTTTCGTGGACCCGGTGTTCTCCTCCGGTGTGCACCTGGCGACCTACAGCGCGCTGCTCGCGGCCCGGTCGATCAACAGCGTCCTCGCCGGCGACCTGGACGAGAAGACCGCGCTGAACGAGTTCGAGCTGCGGTATCGCCGTGAGTACGGCGTGTTCTACGAGTTCCTCGTGTCCTTCTACCAGATGAACGTGAACGAGGAGTCGTACTTCTGGCAGGCCAAGAAGGTCACGCAGAACCAGAGCACCGACGTCGAGTCGTTCGTCGAGCTGATCGGCGGAGTGTCGTCCGGGGAGACCGCGCTGACGGCCGCCGACCGCATCGCCGCGCGCAGTGCCGAGTTCGCCGCGGCGGTGGACGAGATGGCGGGCGGGGACGGCGACAACATGGTGCCGATGTTCAAGTCGACGGTGGTCCAGCAGGCGATGCAGGAAGCGGGCCAGGTGCAGATGAAGGCGCTGCTCGGCGAGGACGCCGAACCCGAGCTGCCCCTGTTCCCCGGTGGCCTGGTGACCTCGCCCGACGGGATGAAGTGGCTGCCTCACCACCCTGCGTGAAGCCTGTGCGCGCCGGCCGTTCGCGGGTGGCCGGGACCTGCGGAACAACCTATGGAAAAACCTACGGAACAGAGGGTGCGAAATGCGCGTGTTGATCTCGGGGTGCGGATCGCGCGGGGACACCGAACCGCTGATCGCCTTGGCGGTCCGGTTGCGGGAACTCGGTGTAGACGTCCGGATGTGCCTGCCGCCGGACTACGTGGAGCGGTGCGCCGAGGTCGGGGTGTCGATGGTGGCGGTCGGCCCGGCGATGCGCGCCGGGGCACGCGGGCCGGGAGAACCGCCGCCGGGAGCACCCGAAATCGTGTCCGAGGTGGTCGCGGACTGGTTCGACAAGGTGCCGGCGGCCGCCGAAGGGTGTGACGTGGTGGTGGCGACCGGCTTGCTGCCCGCCGCGGTCGTCGTGCGGTCGGTCGCCGAGAAGCTGGGCATCCCTTACCTCTACACCGTGCTGTCGCCGGACCACCTGCCGTCGGTGCTCAGCCAGGCGGAGCGCGACGAATACGACCAGGGCGCCGACCGGCTGTTCGGTGCGGTGGTCACCAGCGGGCGGGCCGCGATCGGCCTGCCGCCGGTGGCGAACCTCTTCACCTACGGCTACACCGAACAGCCCTGGCTGGGGGCGGACCAGATCCTCGCCCCGCCGCCACCGGGAGACTTGGACACCGTGCAGACCGGTGCGTGGATCCTGCCCGACGAACGGCCCCTTCCCGCGGAGCTGGAGACGTTCCTCGCGGCCGGGTCGCCGCCCGTGTACGTGGGTTTCGGCAGCTCGTCCGGACCCCGGACCGCCGGCGCCGCCAAGGCGGCCATCGAGGCGATCCGCGCCCGGGGCCACCGGGTCGTCCTCTCCCGCGGCTGGGCCGACCTGGCCGCGCCCGACGACTCGGCCGACTGCTTCACCGTCGGCGAAGTGAACCTCCAGGTGCTGTTCCGCCGGGTGGCCGCCGCCGTCCACCACGACAGCGCGGGCACGACACTCCTGGCCATCCGGGCAGGCACCCCCCAGATCGTCGTCCGCCGCGTGATAGACAACGTGGTGGAGCAGGCGTACCACGCCGACCGGGTGGCCGAACTGGGGGTCGGTGTGGCACTCGAAGGTCCGATCCCGGCCTCCGAGGCCATGTCGGACGCGCTCGAGACGGCGCTGGCACCGGAAACCCGCGCGCGAGCGGCGGAGGTGGCGGGCACGGTCCGCACCGACGGGACGACGGTGGCCGCGGAACTGCTGTTCGCCGCGGTCAGCCGGGAAAAGCCCGCCGTTCCCGCATGACCCGCACCGAGCCGGCGTGCCGGGAACCGGCCGGCGGGCCAGAACCCAGGAAACGGGGAAATACGTGAAGCGTGTGCTGTTGTCGACGCTCGGAAGCCGCGGAGACGTCGAACCACTGGTGGCCTTGGCGGTCCGGCTGCGCGACCTCGGCGCGGAGCCGCTGATGTGCGCACCGCCGGACTGCGCGGACCGGCTGGAAGAGGTCGGCGTGCCGCACGTGCCCGTCGGCCCGTCGGCGCGCGCGCCGATCCATCGGGAGAAGCCGTTGACGCCCGAGGACATGCGCCGGCTCATGGCCGAAGCGATCGCCATGCCGTTCGACCGGATACCGGCGGCCGCCGAGGGGTGTGCCGCAGTGGTGACGACCGGGCTGCTGGCCGCCGCGATCGGCGTGCGGTCGGTGGCCGAGAAGCTGGGCATCCCCTACTTCTACGCCTTCCACTGCCCGAGCTACGTGCCGTCACCGTACTATCCGCCGCCACCGCCCCTCGGCGAGCCGCCCGCCGAGGACGTGACCGACATCCGGGCGCTGTGGGAGCGGAACAACCGGAGCGCTTACCAGCGGTACGGGGGTCCGCTCAACAGCCACCGGGCCGCGATCGGCCTGCCTCCGGTGGAGGACATCTTCACCTTCGGCTACACCGATCACCCGTGGGTGGCGGCGGATTCGGTCCTGGCCCCGATGCAGCCGACCGACCTCGGTGCCGTGCAGACCGGCGCGTGGATCCTGCCCGACGAACGGCCGCTTTCCCCGGAGCTGGAAGCTTTCCTGGACACCGGCACCCCGCCGGTGTACCTCGGGTTCGGCAGCCTGCGCGCCCCGGCCGACGCCGTCCGGGTGTCCATCGACGCGATCCGGGCCCAAGGCCGCCGGGTAATCCTTTCCCGGGGCTGGGCCGACCTGGTCCTGCCCGACGACCGGGAAGACTGCTTCGCCACCGGCGAGGTGAACCAGCAGGTGCTGTTCGGCCGGGTGGCCGCCGTCATCCACCACGGCGGCGCGGGCACGACGCACGTGGCCATGCAGGCCGGGGCACCCCAGGTCCTGGTGCCCCAGATGGCGGACCAGCCGTACTACGCCGGCCGGGTGGCCGAGCTGGGGATCGGGGTGGCCCACGACGGTCCGGTCCCGACCTTCGACTCGCTGTCGGCCGCGCTCGTCACGGCGCTGGCCCCGGAAACCCGCGCACGAGCGGAGGCCGTGGCGCGCACGGCCGGTGCCGACGGGGCGGCGGTGGCCGCGAAACTGCTGCTCGACGCGGTCAGCCGGGAAAAGCCGGCTGTTCCCGCGTAAACCACACCGGGTCGGCGCCGCCGGAAAGTGGCGCATGCGGTGACCCGGGTCCTGTCCATTCTTTGACCGTTCCGGACATAAATGCGCTCGGATAGCATTCCGCCTCATTATCGCAGGGGGACAGAACCGATCAAATTGGGGTGCGGGATGCGTGTGTTGCTGTCGACGGCGGGAAGCCGTGGAGACGTCGAACCGTTGCTGGCCTTGGCGGTCCGGTTGCAGGGACTCGGCGCGGAGGTGCTGATGTGCGCGTCGCCTGCTTCCGCGGAGCGGCTGGCCGAGGTCGGGGTGCCGCACGTGCCGGTCGGCCTGCAGCTGGACGGCATGTTGTTGCAGGAAGGAATGCCGCCGCCGTCGGCCGAGGACGAGCGCAGACTCGCGGCCATGGCGATCGACATGCAGTTCGACGCGGTCCCCGCGGCCGCCGAAGGGTGTGCCGCGGTCGTGGCGACCGGAGAGCTGGCCGCCGCGGCCGCCGTGCGGTCGGTGGCCGAGAAGCTGGGCATCCCGTACTTCTACGGCGCATACAGCCCGAACTACCTGGCGTCGCCGCACTATCCGCCGCCCGACGACGAGCGGACCACCCCGGGCGTGACCGACAACGGGGTGCTGTGGGCCGAGCGTGCCGAGCGTTTCGCCAAGCGGTACGGGGAAACGCTCAACAGCAGACGGGCGGCGATCGGCCTGCCCCCGGTGGCGGACGTCTTCGGCTACGGCTACACCGAGCAGCCCTGGCTGGCGGCGGACCCGGTCCTGGCCCCGCTGGATCCGGATCTCGACGCGGTGCAGACCGGCGCGTGGATCCTGCGTGACGATCGGCCGCTTTCCCCTGAGCTGGCGGCGTTTCTCGCTGCCGGGTCACCGCCGGTGTACGTGGGTTTCGGCAGCGCGTCCGGGCCGGGAATCGAGGACGCCGCGAAGGTGGCCATCGAGGCGATCCGGGCCCTCGGCCGCCGGGCGATCCTTTCCCGCGGCTGGGCCGATCTGGTCCTGCCCGACGACCGGGAGGACTGCTTCGCCGTCGACGAGGCGAATCTCCAGGTGCTGTTCGAGCAGTCGGCCGCCGTCGTCCACCACGGCAGCGCGGGCACCGAGCACCTGGCCACGCGGGCCGGCGTCCCCCAGATCGCGATACCCCGGCACACGGATCAGGCGTACTACGCCGGCCGGGTGGCCGAGCTGGGGGTCGGTGTGGCACTCGAAGGTCCGGTCCCGTCCTTCGCGGCGATGTCGGCGGCGCTCGCGACGGCCCTGGCCCCGGAAACCCGTGCGCGAGCGGCGGAGGTGGCGGGCACGGTCCGCACCGACGGGACGACGATGGCCGCGGAGCTGCTCTTCCAGGCGGCCGAACAGGGCAAACTGACCGTTCCCGCGTGAATTTCTTCGAAGACAAAGCAAAGAGGAGACTGCATGTCGACCACGTCCCAGTGCCGTATCTGTGACGGCACTGTCCACGAGTTCATCGACTTCGGACGCCAGCCGCTCTCGGACGCGTTCGTGGCTCCCGGCGCGGAAAAGGGTGAGTTCTTCTTCCGCCTTGCCACCGGCATCTGCGATTCCTGCACGATGGTGCAGCTGATGGAGGAAGTCCCGCGGGACCTGATGTTCCACGAGGCCTACCCCTACCTGTCGTCGGGTTCGGCCGTCATGCGCACGCACTTCCACGAGCTGGCCAAGCACCTGCTGGCCACGGAGCTGACCGGCGAGGACCCGTTCATCGTCGAGCTCGGCTGCAACGACGGCATCATGCTCAAGGCCGTGGCCGACGCGGGGGTGCGCCAGCTCGGCGTCGAACCCTCCGGCAGTGTCGCGGATCTGGCGGCAGCCAAGGGGATCCGCGTCCGCAAGGACTTCTTCGAAGAGGCGACGGCCGCCGACATCCGCGAGAACGACGGCCCCGCGGACGTGATCTACGCGGCCAACACACTGTGCCACATCCCTTACATGGACTCGATCCTGAAGGGCGTCACCAAGCTGCTCGGCCCGAACGGCGTGTTCGTCTTCGAGGACCCGTACCTCGGCGACATCGTGGAGCGCACGTCGTTCGACCAGATCTACGACGAGCATTTCTTCCTCTTCACGGCGCGCTCGGTCCAGGAGATGGCCCGGCGCAACGGCCTCGAGCTCGTGGACGTCGAGCGCATTCCGGTGCACGGCGGCGAGGTCCGCTACACCCTGGCCCTGGCCGGCGCTCGCAAGCCGTCCGAGGCCGTGGCGGAGCTCCTGGCCTGGGAGGCGGAGCGCAAGCTGGCGGAGTACGCCACGCTGGAACGTTTCGCCACCGACGTGAAGAAGATCAAGGAAGACCTGATCGCGCTGCTGACCAAGCTCCGTGCCGAAGGCAAGCGCGTCGTCGGCTACGGCGCGACGGCCAAGAGTGCCACGGTGACCAACTTCTGCGGCATCACCCCGGACCTGGTCGAGTTCATCTCGGACACGACACCGGCCAAGCAGGGCAAGCTCAGCCCGGGACAGCACATCCCGGTCCGCGAGTACGGGGAATTCGCCGGCAACCACCCGGACTACGCCCTGCTGTTCGCCTGGAACCACGCCGACGAGATCATGAACGTGGAACAGGCCTTTCGTGACGCCGGCGGTCAGTGGATCCTTTACGTGCCGAACGTGCACGTGAGCTGACCGGCCATGCGAATCCTCGCGTCGAGCCCTTTCGGCGGGCACTGTCCAGGGTTCACCAGTTGTCTTGTGGCAGCGCTGTCGGCACCGTGATTGCCATGCCTCAAGACCTCGACGCGGACCGGATTCTGGCGATATCCCCGCATTTGGACGACGCGGTTCTTTCCTTCGGTGCCGGCCTCGCCCGTGCGGCGCAGGCCGGCGCGAAGGTGACCGTTCACACGGTGTTCGCCGGGACCGCGGCGCCCCCTTATTCGCCGGCGGCGGAGCGGCTGCACGCGATCTGGGAGCTCTCACCGGATCAAGACGCGTCGCTCCGCCGCCGGGACGAAGACATCGCCGCGCTCGACCACCTGGGCGTCGACTACCGGCACGGCCGGTTCCTCGACGCCATCTACCGCAAGCTGCCGGACGGCCGATGGCTGGCCGACAACGTGCCGGGCCGCCAGAAGCTGGCCATCGGACGGCAATCGCCGCAGGGCGATCCGGAGCTGTTCTCCGCGGTCCGGGCGGACATCGAGTCGATCGTCGAAGAGTACGCCCCGGCGCTGATCCTGACCTGCGCGGCAGGCAACGGTCATGTCGACAACGAGATCGCGCGGGATGCCGCGCTGTTCGTCGCGTACGAGAAGGGCATCCGGGTTCGGCTGTGGGAAGACCTTCCGCACGCGATGTTCGCGGAGGGCGCCGCCGAACTGCCGGACGGATTCCGGCTGGGGCCGCCCGATTTCGGTTCCGTCGAACCGGAGGCACGGGCGCGGAAATTCGAAGCGCTGCGGCTCTACTCGTCGCAGATGCTGATGCTGCACGGGCCGGAAAAGGATTTCTTCGCTCAGCTGGACGGGCATGCCCGGAAGAGTGCACCGGGTGGTGGATACGGCGAAACGACCTGGCCGGTTGTCTCTCGCGAAGACAACGGCTGAATCCAGGGCTGAACCCAGGGAGGTTGTCATTGTGAGCGGTCAACTCGAGCGTGGTCCGGTGCGGACCACGCACGCCGACGTCCTGCTGGCCTCGGTGGGTGAGCGAGGCGTTCTGTGCGACTTCTACGACGAGGAGGGCTCGAACACCTATCGGGACCTGATCCAGGACGCGGACGGTACCCCGGAAGCGCGGGAGTTCGCCACTCGCGTCGGCCCGGTGCCCGGACCCGTGCTGGAGCTCGCGGCCGGCACGGGCCGGCTGACCTTCCCGTTCCTGGAGCTCGGCTGGGAGGTGACCGCCCTGGAACTGTCGGCCCCGGTGGTCGACGGCTTCCGGATGCGGCTGGCGGAAGCACCGGCGGACCTGCGGGACCGCTGCACAGTGGTTCAGGCGGACATGAGCGCTTTCTCGGTGGACCGGCGCTTCGGGGCAGCGGTCATCAGCTCGGGTTCGGTCAACGAACTGGACGAAGCCGGCCGGCAGGGCCTGTACGCGTCGGTTCGCGAGCACCTCGAGCCCGGCGGGAAGTTCCTGCTCAGCCTGGCCTTGTCGGAGGTCGCCGAGTCACAGCCGCCGGAGCGCCGGCAAGAGTTGCCAGGCCAGAGCGGCCGGCTGTACGTGTTGCACGTGAGTGTGCAGCCGGCGGAGGAGACCCAGGACATCACGATCTACCCCGCCGACGAAACAGCGGATCCCTTCGTCGTCTGCACGCATCGCCGCCGGCTCGTCCCGGCGGACCGGATAGTGCGGGAACTTCTTCGGGCCGGCTTCGACGTGATCGCGCGGACGCCGTTCGCGTCCGGTGCGTCCGGCCGGGCGGGCCATGAAGACATGTTGCTGGTGGAAGCGGTGAAGCAGGAGGGCGCTATCCCAGCCGCGCGGTGATGAGCGCGGCGAGCCGGGCGACGCCCTCTTCGATCAGTTCCGGGGTGAGCAGGCTGATCGACAGCCGCAGCTGGTTGAACCCGCCCTTGCCGCCGTAGAAGTGGTGCATCGGGGTGAACAGCACGCCGTGGTCGCGGGCGGCGAGGGCGAGCAGGTCGTCGTCGACGGTGAAGGGGACGGTGACGGTGACGAAGAACCCACCGGTCGGCGTGTTCCAGCGGACCCCGGCGCGCCCGCCGAGCCGTCGCTCGAGCTCGCCCAGCACGAGCCGCAGGTTGCGCTGGTAGACCGCGATCTCGCGCGCGTTGGCCTTGGTCAGGCTGAAGTCGTTGAGGAGCAGCTTCCCGGCGATCACCGACTGGGCTATCGGGGACGTGTTCACCGTGAGCATGCCCTTGAGCTTGGAGAGCTGGTCGGCGAGCAGGCCGCCCCCGGCCATTCGCTGGTCCGCCACGGTGAAGCCGACCCGGGCACCGGGCATGCCGGTCTTGGCGAAGGAGCCGATGTAGACCACGGTCCCCGACCGGTCGAGGGCTTTCAGGGTGGGGAGGCGTTCGGCGCCGAAGAGCCCGTACGCGTTGTCCTCCAGGAGCAGGATGCCGTTGGCCTCGGCGACCTCGAGGAGCCGGTGCCGGGCGGCCAGGTCCATGCTGGTCCCGGTCGGGTTGGCGAAGTTCGGTGTCACGTAACAGGCCCGGACCCGCTTGCCCTGTTCGTCGGCCCGCTTCAGCTGCAGGACCAGGTCGTCCGGGTCGATGCCGTTCTCGGTCGACTGCACCGGCCAGACGGGCGTGTCGGTGAGCAGCGCCGCCCCCGTCAGGCCGACGTAGGTGGGGGCGGGGGCGAGCAGCACGTCGTGTTCGGTCGCCCGCAGCGTGCGAAGCACCAGGAACATCGCCTCCTGGGCGCCCACGGTGACCACCACGGATTCCGGGGCGGCGTCGATGTTCTCGTCCTCGGCGAGGTTGCGGGCGATGAGGTCGGCGATGACGCCTTTCGTGGTGCCGTACTGGAAGAGCGTGCGGGTGACCCCCGCTTCGTCGAGCTTCCGGTCGCGGCGGAGGTGGTCGCAGTAGGCGTCGATGTACTCGTGGATGAGGCGGATGTCGAAGAATTCTTCGTACGGGCGGCCTGCCGCCATGGAAATAGCCACCGGGTATTCGTCGATCAGCTCGTTGAGCAAGTTCATCGACGAGATGGCCGGATCGGTGAGCGATCCGTGCAGGGTTTCCACGCTCAATGGGGTGGACAGACCGAAGGAATCCATAAATACTAGGATTTCCATACGCCGCCGAGGTGTCAAGCGGCGGCGGTGGACGCGATCGCGTGGCGATTCCCGACGATTTCCCGGCTCGGTACCGCGCGCGGAACAAAAGCCGTCCGAGACTGTCGATGTCCATTTCTCGCTTTTCCGGACACTCGATCTTCGAAGGTACGGTCACACGTGTCGCCGCGCGCCGCGGATGGGCGGCGGGCAGGGGAGGACCTTCATGCTGATGACGACTGAGCACGGGATCCGGCTGTCGTACCACGACCAGGGCCGTGGTGCGCCGGTTCTGCTGCTGACCGGCACCGGGGCGCCGAGCTCGGTGTGGGACCTGCACCAGGTGCCCGCGCTCCGCGCCGCCGGGTTCCGGGTGATCACCATGGACAACCGCGGGATCCCGCCCAGCGACGACGGCGCGGACGGGTTCACCGTCGACGACCTCGTCGCGGACGTGGCCGCGCTGCTCGACCACCTCGACGCGTCGCCGTGCCGCGTCGTCGGCACGTCGATGGGCTCGTACATCGCGCAGGAGCTGGCGCTGGCCCGCCCGGAACTGGTGGACGCCGTCGTGCTGATGGCGGCCTGCGGCCGGAGCAGTCTCGTCCAGCGCGTGCTCGCGGAGGCCGAGGCGGACCTGATCGGACGGGGGACCGAGCTGCCGCCGGGGTACCGCGCCGCCGTTCGCGCGATGCACAACCTGGGGCCCGCGACGCTCGCCGACGACGACCTCGCTGCCGACTGGCTCGACCTGTTCGCGGCGTCGGAGAACTGGGGGCCGGGCGTCCGGGCGCAGCTGCTGCTGAGCGCGTTGCCCGACCGTCGCGAGGCCTACCGGGCGATCAAGGTGCCCTGCCACGTCGTTTCGTTCGAGCACGACCTCGTGGCGCCGCCGTCCGCCGGGCAGGAGCTGGCCGCCGTGATCCCCGGCGCCACGCACCGCACGATCCCGGGGTGCGGGCACTTCGGCTACCTGGAGAAGCCGGAAGCGGTGAACCGCGAGCTGCTCCGGTTCCTCCGCACGGAATCCGGCGTGGCTGTGACATCCGGGGCTTCGCCCCGGACCCCCGAAGAACTGTGACAGCCGGGGCTCGCCCCGGGCCGGGGGCTCCGCCACCCGGACCCCCGAAACCTGGAGGAGACCGCATGACCGGCGCGATCGTGCCCCCGTCCACGGCACCCGCCCTGTTCGAGGCGGCCGCCGCCGCGGTGCCGGACCGGCCGGCCGTGGCGATGGGGACCACCACGCTGACCTACGCCGAGCTGAATACCCAGGCCAACCGGCTCGCGCGCCGGCTCGTGGCGCACGGCGTGGGCCCGGAACGGCTGGTCGCACTGGCGATGCCGCGGTCGATCGAGTTCGCCGTCGCGATGCTGGCCGTGCACAAGGCCGGCGGTGCGTACGTGCCGATCGACCCGGACTATCCCGCGGAACGCCGGCAGCACATGCTGGCCGGTGCGGCGGCGCAGTGCCTGCTGTGCCTGCCCGGGCAGGACGTCGCCGGCGCTCCGGTCGTGCTGAGCGTGGCGCTGGCGGAGCCGGGCCGTCCCGAGCCGGACCTGGACGACTCCGACCGGCTCGCCCCGCTGCTGCCCAGCCACCCCGCGTACGTCATCTTCACCTCGGGCTCGACCGGGCAGCCGAAGGGCGTCGTGGTCACGCACCGGGGAATCCCGAACCTGGCCGCCGACTACGTGCACCGCCAGAACCTGCTGCCCGACAGCCGGTTGCTGGCTTTCGCGTCCCCCAGCTTCGACGCCGCCGTCGCCGAGTTCTGGCCGATCTGGCTGGCCGGTGCCTGCCTGGTGCTGGCGCCCGCGCCGGACCTGATCCCCGGGGAGCCGCTCGCCCGGCTGGTCCGGGACCGGCACATCACCCACGTGACGCTGCCGCCGTCCGCGCTGGCCCCGCTGGAGGAAGCCGGCGGCCTGCCGCCGGGGCTGACCCTCCTGGTCGCCGGCGAGGCGTGCCCGGCTCCGGTCGCGAAGCGCTGGGCCGCCGGCCGCGTCATGATCAACGCGTACGGCCCCACCGAAGCCACGGTCGCGGTGACCGCGAGCGACCCGCTGACCGGCGAAGACACGCCGCCGATCGGCAGGCCGATCACCGGTGTCCACACCTACGTCCTGGACGACCGGCTGGTCCCCGTCCCGGACGGGACCGTGGGGGAGCTGTACATGACCGGCCCGGGCCTCGCCCGCGGTTACCTGCACCGGCCGGCCGCGACCGCGGAACGGTTCCTGCCGGACCCGTTCGGCGGTCCGGGGCAGCGCATGTACCGCACGGGTGACCGGGTGCGGGCGCGCCCGGACGGTCAGCTCGTCTTCGTCGGCCGGGCCGACGACCAGCTGAAGGTGCGTGGTCACCGGATCGAGCCGGCGGAGGTCGAATCCGCGCTGCTCGCGGTGGACGGGGTGGCCCAGGCGGTGGTGACCGAACACGACAACCGGCTCGTGGCGTACGTGGTCGGCGCCGGGGGCGCGCGGGTGCCCGCCGAAGACCTCCTGCCGCCGCTGAGGAAGCAGCTGCCCGCCTACCTGGTCCCCGACGTGGTCGTCGGCCTGCCGCACCTGCCGACCACCCCGAACGGCAAGGTCGACCGGGCCGCGCTGCCCGCGCCCGAGGCGGAGGACACCGGGCGCGCGATCTCCGGGCGGGCGCCGAGCACGCCCACGGAAATCCACCTGGCCGCCTTGTTCGCGGAAGTGCTCGGTGTCAGCAGCGTCGGCGTGGAGGACAGCTTCTTCGAGGTCGGCGGCCACTCGCTGCTCGCCACCCGGCTGGTTTCCCGCATCCGCGAAAGCCTGCGGGTCCGGCTGCGGGTGCAGGCCTTCTTCGACGCGCCGACCGTGGCCGAACTCGCCAAGGTGCTCGACGCCGCCCTGACGTGACCTGGAGACCCTGATGCAGACGACGAACGCCGTCGACCTCGGCAACCCCGACCTGTACACGACCCTGGAACGGCACGCCCGCTGGCGCGAGCTCGCGGCGGAAGACGCGATGGTGTGGAGTGACCCGGGCAGTTCCCCCTCCGGCTTCTGGTCGGTGTTCTCGCACCGGGCGTGCGCCGCGGTCCTCGCGCCGTCGGCGCCGCTCACCTCCGAATACGGGATGATGATCGGGTTCGACCGCGACCACCCGGACAACTCCGGCGGCCGGATGATGGTGGTCTCCGAACACGAGCAGCACCGCAAGCTGCGCAAGCTCGTCGGGCCGCTGCTGTCCCGGGCGGCCGCGCGCAAGCTGGCCGAGCGGGTGCGGATCGAGGTCGGCGACGTGCTCGGCCGGGTCCTCGACGGCGAGGTCTGCGACGCGGCCACGGCGATCGGCCCCCGCATCCCCGCCGCGGTCGTGTGCGAGATCCTCGGCGTGCCCGCCGAGGACGAAGACATGCTCATCGACCTGACCAACCACGCCTTCGGCGGCGAGGACGAGCTGTTCGACGGGATGACCCCGCGGCAGGCGCACACCGAGATCCTCGTCTACTTCGACGAACTGATCACCGCGCGCCGCAAGGAACCCGGCGACGACCTCGTCAGCACGCTGGTGACCGACGACGACCTCACGATCGACGACGTGCTGCTCAACTGCGACAACGTGCTCATCGGCGGCAACGAGACCACGCGGCACGCGATCACCGGCGCGGTGCACGCGCTGGCGACGGTGCCCGGCCTGCTGACGGCGCTGCGGGACGGGAGCGCGGACGTCGACACCGTCGTGGAAGAGGTGCTGCGCTGGACCTCGCCCGCGATGCACGTGCTCCGGGTGACGACCGCCGACGTCACGATCAACGGCCGCGACCTGCCGTCCGGCACCCCGGTGGTGGCGTGGCTGCCCGCGGCGAACCGGGACCCCGCCGAGTTCGACGACCCGGACACCTTCCTGCCCGGGCGGAAACCCAACCGGCACATCACCTTCGGCCACGGCATGCACCACTGCCTCGGGTCCGCGCTCGCGCGGATCGAGCTGTCGGTCGTGCTGCGGGTGCTGGCCGAGCGGGTGTCCCGGGTGGACCTGGAACGGGAGCCGGCCTGGTTGCGGGCGATCGTCGTGCAGGGGTACCGGGAACTCCCGGTGCGGTTCACCGGGCGCTGACCCGCGCGCGGTGCCCCGGTGAGGGTGCGGCTGCCCCGCGCCCATTTTGTCCACTGTGGACTCCGGCGCCCGCCGCGGCGGGTGTCAAGCTGACACCGTTGATGCGGAATTGGCTTGGAGCCATCCTGGGGAATGAGCGTTACACCTATTTGACGGAGGAATGTCTTGACTTCCGATTCGACTGTCCAGAATTTCGAGATCGACTACGTCGAAATGTATGTGGAAAACCTCGAGGCGGCCACGTTCACCTGGGTCGACAAGTATGCTTTCGCCGTCGCCGGTACCGACCGGTCGGCGGACCACCGGAGCGTCACGCTGCGGCAGGGCCCGATCAAGCTGGTCCTCACCGAACCGACGTCGGACCGGCACCCGGCGGCCGCCTACCTCCAGTCGCACGGCGACGGCGTGGCCGACATCGCGCTGCGCACGCCGGACGTGACCGCCGCTTTCGAAGCCGCGGTGCGGGGCGGGGCCGCCGCCGTGCGCGAACCGGTGCGGCTCGCCGGCGGGCCGATCGTCACGGCCACCATCGGCGGGTTCGGCGACGTCGTGCACACCCTGATCCAGAGCGGCGAAGCCACCGCGGCCGCGCCGGAGACCACCGGCCAGGGCGGGGGAGACGTGAACCTGCTCGGGCTCGACCACTTCGCGGTCTGCCTGAACTCGGGTGACCTCGGTCCCACGGTGGCGTTCTACGAGCGGGCCTTCGGGTTCCGGCAGATCTTCGAGGAGCACATCGTGGTCGGCAGGCAGGCGATGAACTCCACCGTGGTGCAGAGCGCGTCGGGGGAGGTCACCCTCACCCTGATCGAGCCCGACAGCAACGCCGACCCCGGCCAGATCGACGAGTTCCTCAAGGCCCACCAGGGAGCCGGCGTCCAGCACATCGCCTTCAACGCCGACGACGCGGTCCGCGCGGTCCGGGCGCTGTCCGGCCGCGGGGTGGAGTTCCTGAAGACTCCGGGGACCTATTACGACATGCTCGGCGAGCGGATCACGCTGGAGACGCACACGCTGGACGACCTGCGGTCGACGAACGTGCTCGCCGACGAGGACCACGGCGGCCAGCTGTTCCAGATCTTCGCCGCTTCCACCCACCCGCGTCACACCATCTTCTTCGAGATCATCGAGCGGCAGGGCGCGGGAACCTTCGGCAGCTCCAACATCAAGGCCCTGTACGAGGCCGTGGAGCTGGAGCGGACCGGGCAGAGCGAGTTCGGCGCCGCCCGGCGATGACGTACGTTTCCCTGGGCGACCTCGAACGTGCCGCTCGCGACGTCCTCCCCGGCGAGATCTGGGACTTCCTCGCCGGGGGGAGCGGCGCCGAGGCATCGCTGACGGCCAACCGCACCGCGCTCGACCGGGTTTTCGTGGTTCCCCGGATGCTGTGCGACCTGACCGGCAGCACCACCGAGGCCGAGCTCCTGGGCCGGCGCGCCGCGCTCCCGATGGCGGTCGCGCCGGTCGCGTACCAGCGGTTGTTCCACCCCGAGGGCGAGCTGGCGGCCGCTCGCGCGGCTCGCGACGCCGGCGTGCCGTACACCATCTGCACCTTGAGCAGCGTCCCGCTCGAGGAGGTCGCGGCCGTCGGCGGCCGGCCGTGGTTCCAGCTGTACTGGCTGCGTGACGAGAAGCGGTCGCTGGAGCTCGTGCGCCGCGCGGAAGACGCCGGGTGCGAAGCGATCGTGTTCACCGTGGACGTGCCGTGGATGGGACGGCGGTGGCGGGACATGCGCAACGGCTTCGCGTTGCCGGAATCGGTGACAGCGGCCAACTTCGACGCCGGATCGGCCGCGCACCGCCGCACGCGCGGGGCCTCGGCCGTGGCCGACCACACCGCGCGCGAGTTCGCCCCCGCCACCTGGGAGTCGGTGGCGACGGTCCGCGCGCACACGGACCTGCCGGTGGTGCTCAAGGGCATCCTCGCCGCCGAGGACGCCCGCCGTGCCGTCGAGGCCGGGGCCGACGGGATCGTGGTGTCCAACCACGGAGGTCGTCAGTTGGACGGCGCGGTGCCCGGGATCGAGGTGCTGGGCGAGATCGCCGCCGAGGTCTCCGGCCGCTGCGAAGTGCTGCTGGACGGCGGAATCCGGACCGGCGGGGACATCCTCAAGGCGGCCGCGCTGGGCGCGTCGGGCGTGCTGGTCGGGCGGCCCGTGATGTGGGGGCTGGCCGCGGCGGGCCAGGAGGGCGTCCGGCAGGTGTTCGAACTGCTCGCCGCCGAACTCCGGAACGCGCTGGGCCTGGCGGGCTGTGACTCGGTGAGCGCGGCCGGCCGGCTGGGCACGAGGGTCCCCCGCTACGGCTGATTCCCCGCCCCACGCCCGATTTCGACGTGAACCCGATCCGCCCGCGCGTGCCGGGCTCGACTGGAGCGGGGCCTTTCCCGGAGGAGAAAAATGCTGCACACCTTTGCCGCGGCGGTCGCGCCGGTCGCACCGATCGCCGCGCACAGTCTCCTGGTCTTCCTGCTGCAGATCGGCTTGCTGCTCCTGCTCGCCGTCGTGCTCGGCCGGCTGGCCGGCCGGTTCGGGATGCCCGCGGTCGTCGGTGAGCTGTTCGTCGGGGTGATCCTCGGTCCGTCGCTGCTGGGCTGGGCGGCGCCGGGCCTGCACAGCTGGCTGTTCCCGGCCGTCGCCGAGCAGTACCACCTGCTCGACGCCGTCGGCCAGGTCGGCGTCCTGCTGCTGGTCGGCCTCACCGGCGTGCAGATGGACATGGGGCTGGCCCGCAAGCGCGGCCTCACCGCGGCCGGGGTCAGCATCGGCGGCCTGGTCCTTCCGCTCGGCCTGGGGATCGGCGCGGGTTACCTGCTGCCGAAGGTGCTCGTTCCGGAGGGCACCGACGTCACCGTCTTCGCGATGTTCCTCGGCGTGGCCCTGTGCGTCAGCGCCATCCCGGTCATCGCCAAGACCCTCATCGACATGAAACTGCTGCACCGCAACATCGGGCAGCTCACGCTCACCGCCGGCATGGTCGACGACGTGTTCGGCTGGTTCATGCTGTCCGTCGTCAGCGCGATGGCGGTCAACGCGGTCTCCGCCGGCACCGTGCTCACTTCGCTGGCCTACCTGGTCGCCATCCTCGCCTTCTGTTTCACCCTCGGCCGTCCGCTGGCCCGGGGTGTGCTCCGCGTCGCGGCCAAGTCCGACGGTCCCGGGCTCACCGTCGCCACCGTCGTCGTCCTGATCTTCCTCGCCGCGGCCGGTACGCAGGCGCTCGGCCTGGAGGCGGTCTTCGGCGCCTTCCTCTGCGGCATCCTGCTCGGGACGGCGGGCAAGGTGGATCCGGCCAAGCTCGCCCCCCTGCGCACGGTCGTCCTGTCGGGACTCGCCCCCCTCTTCTTCGCCACGGCCGGGTTGCGGATGGACCTCACCGCGCTGACCCACCCGGTGGTCCTGCTCACCGGTCTGGTGGTGCTCGCCCTGGCCATCGCCGGCAAGTTCGCCGGCGCGTTCGCCGGCGCGCGGCTGAGCGGGTTGAACAAGTGGGAAGGGCTGGCGCTCGGCGCCGGGCTGAACGCGCGGGGAGTCATCCAGGTCGTGGTGGCCATGGTCGGCCTGCGGCTGGGTATCCTCAGCGTGGAGGTCTACACGATCATCATCCTCGTCGCGATCGTCACTTCCCTGATGGCGTCGCCGATCCTGCGGTTCGCGATGTCCAGAGTGGAGCAGACCGCCGAAGAACAGGTTCGCGAGAACGAACACCGGGCGTGGAACACGCACCCGGCGGCGAACCCGCAGGAGCAAAGTCTCTAGGCGCAGGCCGGTACTGCTCGGGGCGACGGGACGAACCGCGGGTGTCCAACCGCGGAATTCGCCGGTCGGACGGGAAATCGCTTTCTCGTGCCACGGCGGCCGTTGACCAATCCACGGCGTGGAACAGTGCGGTGCCTGCCGCTATCTTGGCGGCACGAGGAACGAAAAGACTTCCTCGACAGCGTCTTCGGCCTGACCCGACGCCGGTTCCGGAGCAGCGATGACGCAGCCTTCGCACGACGGTCATGACAAGGAGTCGTCCGATGCTGCCTGACCTCGTTCCCCCGGTCGTGGTGCGCCCCCGCGACGGCCGCGACCACGCGGACCGCATCGCGTTGTCGGCGGCGACCACCGACGGGGTGCACATGCGGACCGAGGACGTCCGCGCCTGGATCGCCGAACGCCGTGAGGCCAACGACTTCCACGTCGAACGCGTCCCGTTCCGGGACCTCGACCAGTGGTCGTTCGAGGAGGTGACCGGCAACCTCGTGCACCACAGCGGACGGTTCTTCACCATCGAGGGCCTGCACGTGATCGAGCACGACGGCCCGAACGGCGACGGCCCCTACCGCGAGTGGCAGCAACCGGTCATCAAGCAGCCCGAAGTCGGCATCCTCGGCATCCTGGGCAAGGAGTTCGGCGGCGTCCTGCACTTCCTGATGCAGGCCAAGATGGAGCCGGGGAACCCCAATCTGGTGCAGCTCTCGCCGACCGTGCAGGCCACCCGCAGCAACTACACCAAGGCGCACGGCGGCACGAACGTCAAGCTGATCGAGTACTTCGCCCCGCCCGACCCCGAGCACGTCATCGTCGACGTTCTCCAGGCCGAGCAAGGCTCGTGGTTCTTCCGCAAGTCCAATCGCAACATGATCGTCGAGACCGTCGACGACGTGCCGCTGTGGGACGACTTCTGCTGGCTCACCCTCGGCCAGATCGCGGAGCTGATGCACGAGGACGAGACGATCAACATGAACGCCAGGAGCGTGTTGTCGTGCCTGCCTTACCACGACGCGGCTCCCGGCGCGCGGTTCTCCGACGTCCAGCTCCTGTCGTGGTTCACGAACGAGCGTTCGCGGCACGACGTGCGTGCCCGCCGCATCCCGCTCGCGGACGTGTGCGGCTGGAAGCAGGGCGACGAAGCGATCGAGCACGAGGACGGCCGTTATTTCCGGGTCCTCGCGGTCGCCGTGCGGGGGAGCAACCGCGAGCGGATCAGCTGGACCCAGCCGCTGCTCGAATCCGTCGACCTGGGTGTCGTCGCGTTCCTCGTGCGCGAGATCGGCGGTGTGCCCCACGTTCTGGTGCACGCCCGCGCCGACGGTGGTTTCCTGGACACGGTCGAGCTGGCACCGACCGTCCAGTGCACTCCCCAAAACTACGCGCACCTGCCCGCGGAGAACCGCCCGCCCTTCCTCGACGTCGTCCTCAACGCTCCGGAGTCGCGCATTCGTTACGAGGCAATACATTCCGAAGAGGGCGGGCGCTTCCTCAACGTCCGGGCGCGCTACCTCGCGATCGAAGCGGACGACACGGTCGAGCCCCCTCCCGGCTACACCTGGGTCACGCCGGCCCAGCTCACCGCGCTCACCCGGCACGGGCACTACGTCAACGTCGAGGCCCGCACGCTGCTCGCCTGCCTCAACGCCGCGACGGCCCAGCCTCGAGGCGGTGCCTGACATGAAGACGGTCACCGTCCTCGGCGCCTCGGGTTTCGCCGGCTCGGCCGTCCACCGGCTGGGCGAAGTCTTCCGGCTCGTGGCACGGGAGGTCGCCGGGCACACCGGACGCGGCCCGGTGGACGTGCCCTGCGTGGCACCCCCGTCGCACGCGCCCGAGACGGATTTCCGGAGCGTCACGGTCGGTTCCACGCCGTTCCGGTCGATCACCGGCCGGCGCCCGGAGATGTCGCGGCCCGAGGGAGTGCGCCGCACTGTCGCCGCTTTGCCGTCATCAGATCAGGGAAAGGTTCGCACATGACCACGCGTGTATGGGACTACCAGGCCGAATACCGGAACGAGCGGCTCGACCTGCTGGACGCGGTCGAGACGGTCTTCGACTCGGGGCAGCTCGTGCTCGGGGCGAGCGTGCGTGGCTTCGAGGCGGAATTCGCCGCGTACCACGGGGTCGGGCACTGCGTTGGCCTCGACAACGGGACGAACGCGATCAAGCTCGGCCTGCAGGCGCTGGGTGTCGGGCCGGGCGACGAGGTGATCACGGTGTCCAACACCGCCGCCCCGACCGTGGTCGCCATCGACGGCACCGGCGCCACGCCGGTCTTCGTCGACGTCCGCGAGGACGACTTCCTGATGGACACCGGCCAGGTCGCGGCCGCGATCACCGAGCGCACCAAGTGCCTGCTGCCCGTGCACCTATACGGACAGTGCGTGGACATGGCTCCGCTGAAGGACCTCGCCGCGAAGCATGGACTGTCCATTTTGGAGGACTGTGCCCAGGCGCACGGGGCCCGGCAGAACGGAACGGTCGCGGGCTCGACCGGTGACGCGGCCGCGTTCTCCTTCTACCCGACCAAGGTGCTCGGGGCGTACGGCGACGGCGGCGCGACCATCACCTCCGACGAATCCGTGGACCGGCGGCTGCGGCGGCTGCGCTACTACGGCATGGACAAGCAGTACTACACGCTGGAAACGCCGGCCCACAACAGCCGGCTGGACGAGGTCCAGGCCGAGATCCTGCGGCGCAAGCTCAAGCGGCTCGACACCTACGTCGCCGCCCGCCAGGCCATCGCCCAGCGCTACGTCGACGGACTGGGCGACACGGAGCTGAAGCTGCCGCGGACCGTCCCCGGCAACGAGCACGTGTACTACGTGTACGTCGTGCGCCACCCGCGACGTGACGACATCATCGAGCGCCTCAAGGCGTACGACATCCACTTGAACATCAGCTATCCGTGGCCGGTGCACACCATGACCGGTTTCGCCCACCTCGGCTACGCGACCGGCGCGTTCCCGGTCACCGAAAAACTGGCCGGCGAGATCTTCTCGCTGCCGATGTACCCCGCGCTTTCCGCCGACCTGCAGGACAAGGTCATCCATGCGGTGCGCGAGGTGGTGTCCACCCTCTGACCACTCCACCAACAGGAGTAGCCGTGCAAGCACGCAAACTCGCCGTCGACGGCGCGATCGAGTTCACCCCCCGGGTCTTCCCCGACGACCGGGGCCTGTTCGTCTCGCCGTTCCAGGAAGAGGCCTTCGCCGAGGCCCGCGGCGGCCCGCTGTTCCGGGTGGCGCAGACGAACCACAGCATGTCCAAGCGCGGCGTGGTGCGTGGCATCCACTACACGATGACGCCACCGGGCACGGCCAAGTACGTCTACTGTGCCCGCGGCAAGGCGTTGGACATCGTGGTCGACATCCGGGTCGGCTCGCCGACGTTCGGCCGGTGGGACGCGGTCCTGCTGGACCAGCGGGACCACCGGGCGATGTACTTCCCGGTGGGGGTCGGCCACGCGTTCGTGGCCCTCGAGGACGACACCGCCATGTGGTACCTGCTCTCCACGGCCTACGTGGCGCGGAACGAGCTCGCCCTCTCGGTCCTGGATCCCGCGCTGGGCCTGCCCATCGACGCCGACGTCGACCCGATCCTGTCCGAACGGGACCAGGTGGCCGTCACGCTCGCCGAGGCGGGACGGCAGGGGTTGCTGCCGGACTACGCCACCTGCCTGGAGCTCGACCGGCAGCTGTCCGAAGTCTCCCTTTCCGCCTGACCTCACGACCGATCGGGCCGAAGGCGTCCTTCACCACGTCCGAACGCGGTGAAGGACGCCTTCGACGGAAACCAATCACGAACTCCGCGCCTTGGACGACATTGACCGCCGAGTTCGGCCGAGCCTACTTTCGGAATGTCCGGTCCGCTCTTTCGCGAAAGGTGAGATCCATGCCCGCTGCGCAGGTCAAGCAGCTGCTTCGAAGCAAGTTGAGAACGTGGGGGTGGATGTATCGATGACGACCAGCATCGAACCCGCCGAAGACCTTTCGGTCCTCTCCGGCCTGACCGAGATCACTCGATTCGCCGGCGTGGGAACAGCGGTTTCCGCGTCGTCCTATTCGCAGTCCGAGGTCCTCGACATCCTCGACGTCGAGGACCCCAAAATCCGCTCGGTCTTCCTGAACAGCGCCATCGACCGGCGTTTTCTCACCCTGCCGCCGGAGAGTCCCGGTGGGGGCCGCGTGTCCGAACCGCAGGGCGACCTCCTGGACAAGCACAAGGAGCTCGCGGTCGACATGGGGTGCCGGGCCCTCGAGGCCTGCCTGAAGTCGGCGGGAGCGACGCTTTCGGACCTGCGTCACCTGTGCTGCGTCACCTCGACCGGGTTCCTGACCCCCGGCCTCAGCGCACTGATCATCCGCGAACTGGGGATCGACCCGCACTGCAGCCGCTCGGACATCGTGGGCATGGGGTGCAACGCCGGCCTGAACGCGCTCAACGTCGTCGCCGGCTGGTCCGCGGCGCACCCGGGTGAACTCGGCGTCGTCCTGTGCAGCGAGGCGTGTTCCGCGGCCTACGCCCTGGACGGCACCATGCGGACCGCGGTGGTCAACAGCCTCTTCGGCGACGGATCCGCCGCACTCGCCGTGATTTCCGGTGACGGCCGCGTGCCCGGCCCTCGGGTCCTCAAGTTCGCGAGCTACATCATCACCGACGCGCTGGACGCCATGCGCTACGACTGGGACCGTGACCAGGACCGGTTCAGCTTCTTCCTCGACCCGCAGATTCCGTACGTGGTCGGGGCGCACGCGGAGATCGTCGCCGACCGGCTGCTGTCCGGCACGGGCCTGCGGCGCAGCGACATCGGGCACTGGCTGGTGCATTCCGGCGGCAAGAAGGTGATCGACTCCGTCGTCGTCAACCTCGGCCTGAGCCGCCACGACGTCCGCCACACCACCGGAGTTCTCCGTGACTACGGGAACCTTTCCAGCGGCTCCTTCCTCTTCTCCTACGAGCGGCTCGCCGAAGAAGGCGTCACCCGGCCCGGAGACTACGGCGTACTCATGACCATGGGGCCTGGCTCCACAATCGAAATGGCGCTGATCCAATGGTGAACGGTGAACTGGTGCTCCGGCTCGACGGCACCCGGCCCCTGTCGGCCGCGTCGGTCGAGGAACTGGACGCCCTCTGCGATCGCGCGGAAGACCACCGGGAACCCGGCCCGGTCACCGTCCACGTCACGGGTGTCCCGGCCGCCGGCTGGACGGCGGAGGTGACGGTCGGCCTGGTCTCCAAGTGGGAACGGGTGGTGCGCCGGTTCGAGCGGCTCGGCAGGCTCACCATCGCCGTGGCGGCGGGTGACTGCGCCGGAACGGCACTGGACGTCCTCCTCGCGGCCGACGTCCGGATCGCCGCGCCGGGCACCCGGCTGCTGCTCGCCCGGGCCGGCGGCGCGCCGTGGCCCGGGATGACCGTGCACCGGCTCACCCGGCAGGCCGGGGCGGCCGGCATCCGGCGGGCGGTGCTGCTCGGCGCCCCGATCGAGGCCGGTCGCGCGCTGGCCCTGAACCTGGTCGACGAGGTCTCGGAGGACCCGGCGGCCGCGCTGGCGGAGCTCGCCGGGACGGCCGGTGCCGTGGACGGCAAGGAGCTGGCGATCCGCCGTCAGCTGGTCTTCGAAGCCGGCTCGACCGCCTTCGAGGACGCACTCGGCGCCCACCTGGCCGCGGCGGACCGGGCCCTGCGCAGGGAAACCGCGTCGTGACGGCCGCACCCCCGACGTCTCCGCCGGGGCCGCGGCTCGACCGCCCGGCCCTGGCGGAGGCAGCCGGCCGCGTCGACGACCTGCTCGCCGAACTGCCGCCGCCGTCCGCCCGGACCCCCGGGCAACGCGAGGCCGCGTCTTCGGCGCTGGACGGGATCCGGGCGATGCGCGCGGACTACGTCGGGGCGCACGCCGAAGCGATCTACGACGAACTCACCGACGGCCGGTCCCGGTCCCTGCGCATCGACGAGCTCGTCCGGGCCGCCGCCCGGGCCTTTCCCGGCCTGGTGCCCACGGACGAGCAGATGGCGGCCGAGCGCGCGCGGCCGCAGGCGGAGAAGGACGGGCGGGAGATCGACCAGGGCATCTTCCTGCGCGGGATCCTGCGGGCGGAGCGGGCCGGCCCGCACCTGCTCGACGCCATGCTCCAGCCCACCCCGAGGGCGCTGAAGCTGCTCCCGGGATTCACCGAGTCCGGTGTCGTGCAGATGGAGGCGGTCCGGCTGGAACGCCGGGACGGCGTCGCGTACCTGACCCTGTGCCGGGACGACTGCCTCAACGCCGAGGACGCCCAGCAGGTCGACGACATGGAGACCGCGGTCGACCTGGCGCTGCTCGACCCGGCCGTCCGGGTGGGGCTGCTGCGCGGCGGGGAGATGAGCCATCCCCGCTACCGGGGGCGCCGCGTGTTCTGCGCCGGCATCAACCTCAAGAAGCTGAGCTCGGGCGGCATCCCGCTGGTCGATTTCCTGCTGCGGCGGGAGCTGGGGTACATCCACAAGATCGTGCGCGGCGTGGTCACCGAAGGTTCGTGGCATTCGCGGCTGACCGACAAGCCGTGGATCGCGGCCGTCGACTCCTTCGCCATCGGCGGCGGGGCCCAGCTGCTCCTCGTCTTCGACCACGTGCTGGCCGCGTCCGACGCCTACTTCAGCCTGCCCGCGGCGAAGGAGGGGATCATCCCCGGCGCGTCGAACTTCCGGCTCTCCCGGTTCGCCGGGCCCCGCGTGGCCCGGCAGGTGATCCTCGGCGGCCGCCGGATCCGGGCGGACGAGCCGGATGCCCGACTGCTCGTCGACGAGGTCGTCCCGCCGGCGGAGCTGGACGCGGCGATCGACGCCGCGCTGGCCCGCCTGGACGGGGAGGCGGTGCTGGCCAACCGGCGCATGCTGAACCTGGCCGAGGAACCGCCGGACGAATTCCGCCGGTACATGGCCGAGTTCGCCCTGCAGCAGGCGCTGCGGATCTACGGCGAAGACGTGATCGGCAAGGTCGGCCGGTTCGCGGCGGGCTCGTCGTGAGCGGCGACCGGGTGCGGTACGAGAAGAAGGACCACGTCGCCTACGTGACGCTGGACCGGCCCGGCGTGCTGAACGCCATGGACCGGCGGACGCACGAGGAGCTCGCCGGAATCTGGGACGACGCCGAGGCCGACGACGAAGTCCGGGTGGTGGTGCTGACCGGCGCCGGGAACCGCGCGTTCTCCGTCGGCCAGGACCTCAAGGAACGCGCCCGGCTGAACGAAGCGGGTGCGCGGGCCACGACGTTCGGCAGCCGGGGCCAGCCGGGGCATCCCCGGCTGACCGACCGGTTCACCCTGTCCAAGCCGGTGGTCGCCCGGGTGCACGGCTACGCGCTGGGCGGTGGCTTCGAGCTGGTGCTCGCCTGCGACATCGTCATCGCCTCCGACGATTCGGTGTTCGCCCTGCCGGAGGTCCGCCTCGGCCTGATCCCCGGGGCGGGCGGGGTGTTCCGGCTGCCGCGGCAGCTGCCGCAGAAGGTGGCGATGGGCTACCTGCTGACCGGCCGCCGGATGGACGCGGCGACGGCGCTGCGGTACGGATTGGTCAACGAGGTCGTGCCACCGGAGGAACTGGACCGGTGCGTCGCCGAATGGACGGACAGCCTCGTGCGCGCCGCTCCGCTTTCGGTTCGCGCGATCAAGGAGGCCGCGCTACGGTCGCTCGACCTCCCCCTGGAGGAGGCGTTCACCGCTTCCTACACCTGGGAAGAGCGCCGTCGGCGGAGCGAAGACGCGATCGAGGGTCCCCGGGCCTTCGCCGCGAAACGGGATCCGGTCTGGACCGGGGAATACCGGCCGGGTTGACCAGGCTGTTCGGTGGTTTCGAGTGAGGATGGTGCGGAGATGTCGGTGACGGAATTCGCTGTGACGGCGCGAAGGGGACCGGTCGCGGCCGGGCCGGGGCACCGGGTGTGGCCGCGATGACCCACACCGTCGCCACGACCGACCTCGACAACCAGCGCATCGAGCGGATCGTCCCCCTGGTCACCCCCGCCCTGCTGCATCACGAACTGCCGCTCAGCGCCACCGCGGCCGAGACGGTGCGAAAGGGCCGCGAGAGCGTCGTCCGCGTCCTCGACGGCACGGACGACCGGCTGCTCGTGATCACCGGGCCGTGCTCCATCCACGACCCCGCCGCGGCGCTCGACTACGCCGGCCACCTCGCCGCCATCGCCGGCGAGGTCGCCGGCGACCTGCTCGTCGTCATGCGCGTGTACTTCGAGAAACCCCGGACGATCGGCGGCTGGAAGGGGCTCATCAACGACCCCCACCTCGACGGCACCGGCGACGTCAACCACGGGCTGCGCACGGCCCGGCACCTCCTGCTGGAGCTCGCCGAACGCGGCCTGCCCGCCGCGTGCGAATGGCTGGACACCACCATTCCCGCGTACTTCGCGGACACGGTCTCGTGGGGCGCCATCGGCGCCCGCACCGTGGAAAGCCAGAACCACCGCATGCTCGCCAGCGGCCTGTCCATGCCCGTCGGCTTCAAGAACCGCCGCGACGGCGACATCACCGTCGCCATCGACGCGATCCGGGCCGCCGCGGTCCGCCACGTGGTCCCCGGCGTCGACCCCGGCGGGTTGCCCGCCATCCTGCACACGGCGGGCAACCCGGACTGCCACGTCGTCCTGCGCGGTGGTGACGGCGCGCCCAACCACGACTCCGCGTCCGTCCACAAGACACTGACCGCGCTGGAGGCCGCGGGCCTGCCCGGCCGGGTGGTGATCGACGCCAGCCACGACAACAGCGGCAAGGACCACCACCGCCAGCCCCTCGTCGCGGCCGAGATCGCGGGCCAGGTCGAGAACGGGCGGAACGGCATCGTCGGGGTGATGCTCGAGTCCAACCTCCGCGCCGGCCGCCAGGACCTCCAGCCGGGCCGTCCGCCGGCATACGGCCAGTCCATCACCGACGCCTGCATCGACGTCCCCACCACCCGGACGGTCCTCCACGGCCTCGCCGCGGCGGCCGCGGCCCGGCGAAAGCTCGGCAAGCAAGCAAGCTGAGCAAGTCCGTGAATGGCACATTGCCGGACATAGAGTCCCTCGATGTGCCATTCACGGACTTGGCCCTGACGGCGGCCGGCACCGACACGGATCCCCCGGATGGGGTATACCCGAACCGGTGGAGGAAATCCGGACAGAGTTCATCCGACCGCTGCTGACATCGTTGTCCGCGCACGCCGCGGACCGCCCCGCCTACTCCGACGACCGGCGAACGCTGACCTACGGCGGGCTGGCCCACGCCGCCGCGGAGCTCGCCGCCGGGCTCGGGGTGGCCCGGGGCGACCGCGTGCTGGTGCACGTCGGCAGCCGGGTCGAGTTCGCCGTCGCCCTGCTGGCGGTGCTGCGGGCGGCGGCCGTGGGAGTCCCGGTGAGCGTGCGCTCGACCGACGCCGAACTCGCCCACCTGGCGGCCGATTCGGGGGCGACGCTCCTGGTCACGGAGGCGCGGCACGCCGCCGCGGCCGAACGGCTGCGCCGCGACCGGCCCGGTCTGCGGGTTCTCTTCGTCGACGATCCGCCGCCCGCGCGGGTGGGCGAGCCGCGCGACGACCTCGGACTGGACGAGCCGGCTTGGCTGCTCTACACCTCCGGCACCACCGGCCGGCCCAAGGGCGTCCTGCTCTCGCAGCGCGCGATGCTGTGGTCGACGGCCGCGTACTACGTCCCCATGCTCGGGCTCGACGCCGAAGACACCGTGCTGTGGCCGTTGCCGACGCACCACGCGTACGCCCTGTCGCTGGCGTTCGTCACCACGATCGCGCTGGGGGCGCACACCCGGCTGGCCGACGGGTGCACGCCGGACCTGCTCGCCCGGTACCCCGGCAGTGTGCTCGCCGGTGTTCCCGCGCTCTACCTCCGGCTCCGCCAGGAGTCCGGCGGTCCCCTCGCCGCGCCGCGGCTGTGCCTGAGCGGCGGCGCGCCGTGCACGCCGGCGACCCGGGCCGCGGTCCGGGACCTGTTCGGGCTCCCGGTGGCCGACGGCTACGGGAGCACCGAGACGGGCGGGAAGGTCGCCGCCGAGCTTCCCGGTGAAGCGGGCCTGGTCCCGGTGCCCGGCTTGGAGATCCGGATCGACGCGGGGGAGGTGCTCGTCCGCGGTCCCGGGCTGATGCTGGGCTACCACGGGCGAACCGAATCACCGCTGCGGGACGGCTGGTACCGCACGGGCGACGCCGGCCGGTTCGAGGGCGGCCGGCTCGTGCTCGAGGGCCGCGTGGACGACGTGATCGTCTGCGGTGGCCAGAACGTCCACCCTGCCGAAATCGAGGCGGTGCTCGAAGAGTCGCCTTCGGTGCGGGACGTCCTCGTGCTCGGCCGTCCCGACGACGTCCTGGGCGAGGTGCCGGTGGCGTTCGTGGTCGCCGGGCCCGGCGGCTTCGACGCCGAGGAGCTGCGTGGCCGGTGTCTAGACCGGCTTTCGCTGTACAAGGTCCCGGTGGCCTACCTCGCGGTCGACGCGATCCCGCGGACGGCGTCGGGCAAGCCGCGGCGGAAGGCCCTGGCCGCCGCACAGCCCGATCTCGCCGCGCTCGTGCGGGCCGAACTGACTGTCCTCTGTGGACACGACGGCGGTGACGGGTGGCGGGACCGGCCGTTCACCGATCTCGGGCTGTCTTCGCTGGCCGGCGTGCAGTTCCGGCACCGGATCGCGGCGCTGACCGGCATCCCCGTCCCGCACTCGCTGATCTACGACTTCCCGACGCCGGGCGCGGTGATCGCCGAGCTGCACCGGCGCGGCACGGCGAGCCCGGAAGCGCCGCCGTCACCGAGTCCGGCGCCGGCCGGGGAGCCCATCGCCATCGTGGCGATGGCCTGCCGGTTCCCCGGCGGGGTGCGCTCGCCGGAGGACCTGTGGCGGCTCGTGGCGGATCAGGTCGACGCGACGAGCGAGTTCCCCGCCGACCGTGGCTGGGACGCGGACGAGCTGTACGACCCCGACCCGGACCGGCTCGGCCACTCGGTGACCCGGCGCGGCGGTTTCCTCGACGGCTTCGCGGAGTTCGACGCCGGGATGTTCGGCATCTCCCCGCGCGAGGCGCTGGCGACCGACCCGCAGCAGCGGCTGCTGCTGGAGACGGCGTGGGAGGCGTTCGAACGGGCCGGCATCGACGTCACGACCTTGCGCGGCAGCGACACCGGCGTGTTCGCCGGGGTGATGCACGAGGACTACGCGAGCCGGTTCACCCACCACGAACTCGAAGCGTGGCTGGGCATCGGGTCCTCGCACGCGGTGGCCTCGGGCCGGATCTCCTACACCTTCGGGCTCACCGGCCCGGCCCTCACCGTCGACACGGCCTGCTCGTCCTCGCTCGTCGCGCTGCACCTGGCGGTGAAGGCCCTGCGGGCCGGGGAATGTTCGCTCGCGATCGCCGGCGGGGCCACGGTGATGGCCACCCCGCGGACCTTCGTCGCCTTCAGCCGTCAGCGCGGCCTGTCCCCGGACGGGCGGTGCCGGTCCTACGCCGCCGGAGCGGACGGCACGGCCTGGTCGGAAGGCGCCGGGGTGATCCTCCTGGAGCGGCTGTCCGACGCGCGCCGGAACGGCCACCCGGTGCTGGCTCTCGTCAGCGGCACGGCGGTGAACTCCGACGGCGCGTCCAACGGGCTGACCGCGCCGAGCGGCCGCGCCCAGCAGGCCCTGATCGCGACGGCCCTCGCGGACGCCCGGCTGACCGCGGACGACGTCGACGCCGTCGAAGGGCACGGGACGGGAACGCCGCTGGGTGATCCGATCGAGGCGGAGGCCCTGATCGCGGCGTACGGTCAGGCGCGGGAGACGCCGCTCCGGCTCGGCTCGGTGAAGTCGAACATCGGCCACACCCAGGCGGCCGCCGGGATCGCTGGCGTGCTCAAGGTCGTGCTGGCCCTGCAGCACGGGCAGCTGCCGCCGTCGCGGTACGCGGACGAGCCGAGCCCGCACGTGGACTGGTCCTCCGGCGGGGTGGCGCTGCTGGCGGAGGCCCGGCCGTGGCCGCGCACCGAGCGGGTCCGCCGGGCCGGGGTGTCAGCCTTCGGGATCGGCGGGACGAACGCGCACGTGATCGTCGAGGAAGCCCCGGCGCCGGAGATCCCGCCACGACCGGAGTTCCCGTCGGTGCCGTGGTTGCTCAGCGCCGCCGACGCGGAGTCGTTGCGGCTTGTCGCGGCCGGCCTCGCCGAGGCCCCCGACACGGCCGACGTCGCCTTCACCCTCGCCCGGCGGACGCCGCTGGCCCACCGCGTCCTGGTGCCCGCGGGGAACCGGGAGGCCCTGCGGGCCGTCGCCGAAGGCCGCGTGCACGGCCGGACCGTGCGCGGGGAAACGCGGCTGGCGCTGCTGTTCGGCGGACAGGGCGCGCAGCGCGTCGGGATGGGACGGGAGCTCGCCGAGCGGTTCCCGGTCTTCGCCGGTGCCTTCGACGAGACGTGCGAGGCACTGGGCGTCGCCGTGCGCGACGTCGCCTTCGCCGGCGGGGACACCCTCGACCGCACCGACCACGCGCAGGCCGCGCTGTTCGCCTTCGGAGTGGCGCAGTACCGGCTGTTCGAGTCGTGGGGCCTGCGCCCGGACGTCCTGATCGGACACTCGGTCGGCGAGATCACCGCGGCGCACGTCGCCGGGGTGCTGTCGCTGGCGGACGCGGCCACGCTCGTGGCCGCGCGCGGCCGGCTCATGGCCGCCTTGCCCGGCGGCGGGGTGATGATCGCCGTCGAAGCCACCGAAGCGGACGTGGCTCCGTGGACGGGCGACGGCGTCGCGATCGCCGCGGTCAACGGGCCGCGTTCGGTGGTGCTCTCCGGTGCGGCGGCCGCGACGACGGCGCTCGCCGCGCGGTTCGGCGGCGGCACGCGCCTGCGCGTCAGCCACGCGTTCCATTCGCCGTTGCTGGAGCCGATGCTCGACGAGTTCCACGAGATCGCCGCCGGGCTGCGGCACCACCGCCCGGCCCTCCCGCTCGTCTCGTGCGTGACCGGGAAGCTCGTCGAGGAGATCGAGCCCGGCCACTGGCGGCGGCACGCCCGCGAAACCGTGCGGTTCGCCGACGCGCTGGCCACGGCCGCCGCCGCGGGCCCGGTGACCGGGCTCGAGATCGGCCCGGCGCCGGTGCTCGGCCGGGCGGCGGCCGGCACCGTGCCGACGGTGCCGGCCACGATGTCGGCCACCGGGGTGCTGGCCGCGGCGGGCGCGGTGCACACGGCCGGGATCCGGGTCGGCTGGCCCGCGGTGTTCGACGGCAGCGGCGCCCGGATCACGCCGTTGCCCACGTACCCGTTCAAGCGCACCCGGTACTGGCTGGACCAGCCGTCCCCGGAGCCGGTGAGCGGGGACCACGCCGTGCTCGGCCCGGCGCTGGCGGCGCCCGACTCGTCGCGGGTCGTGCACGGTGGCTCGCTCGGCATCCGGCGGCACCGGTGGCTCGCCGACCACGTCGTCGGCGGTTCGGTCCTGGCGCCCGGATCGGCGTTCGTCGACCTGGCCCTGCACGCCGGTGGGGTGGCGGTCGAGGAGCTCACGATCGAAGCGCCGCTGCGCCTGGACGGGGGAGCGGACGTCCACGTCCAGGTCGTCGTGGACGAGCCGCGGATCGACGTCTACGCCCGGCACCCCGACGAGAAGCAGTGGCGGAAGCACGCCGGGGGACGGCTGCGCCCGCCGGGGGCGCTCCCGCCCGGCTGGAGCGGCGAATGGCCGCCGGCCGGCGCCACGGAAGCCGACGTCGCCGAGGCCTACCGCGCACACTCCTACGGCCCCGCTTTCCGCGCCGTGCAACGGTTGTGGCTGCGCGACGAGGAGTTCTTCGCCGAGGCGGAGCTGCCGCCGGACGCCGGCGGGAAGTTCGAGCTGCACCCGGTCCTGCTGGACGCGGCCGTGCACGCGACCGCGCTGGCCGAGGGGCCGGCGGCCGAGCTCCGGGTGCCGTTCCTCTGGAGCGGCGTCGAGGTCTACGTGCCCGGGGCCCGGCGGGTGCGGGTGCACGGCCGCCGCCTCGGGACCGGCGCCGTCCGGGTCGCGCTGTTCGACGGCCAGGGCGACCCGGTGGCGCTGGTCGAATCCTTGACGACGCGGCCGATGGCGGCACCCGACACGATGCTCTACCGTCCACAGTGGATCGCGGTGCCGGCGGCGCCGGCCGCGGAACCGGTCCGCGTAGTCGAAATCGGTGGCGAAATCGGTGGCGACGACGTCCGGACGGCGGCCGGGCGGGCGCTCGCCGCGGTGCACGACTGGCAGGACCGGGGTGGCCGGCTGGTCCTCGTCACCCGGAACGCGACCGGTCCCGTCCCGGACCTGGCCGCCGCGGCGGCCTGGGGGCTGGGCTGCGCGGCCGCGGCGGAACACCCCGGCCGGATCGGCGTGGTCGATCTCGAGCCGGGATTCCCGGTGACCCGGGTGGCCGCCCTCGCCGGCGGCAGCGAGGAGCCACAGATCGCCATCCGCGCCGGGGCACCGCACGTCCTGCGGATCACGCGGGCGGCGCCGGCGAAGGCGTCGCCGATCGGCCCGGCCGGGACGGTGCTGATCACCGGGGGAACGGGGGCGCTCGGCGCCGTGCTGGCCCGGCACCTCGTCACGGACCACGGCGTCCGGCACCTCCTGCTGGTGAGCAGGCGCGGACCGGCGGCCCCCGGCGCCGAGGAGCTGCGGGCGGCGCTGCGCGAACTGGGCGCACACGTGCGGATCGTCGCGGCCGACATCGCCGACCGGGCCACCGTGGAGCGGCTGGTCGGCCGCTGCGAACCGCCGTTGACGGCGGTCGTGCACAGCGCGGCCGTGGTCGACGACGGCGTCCTGGCGGCCCAGACGCCGGACCGGCTGGACACCGTGCTGCGGCCCAAAGCGGACGCGGCGCTGCTGCTCGACGAGGCGACCCGGCACCTGCCGCTGACCGCGTTCGTCCTGTTCTCCTCGATCGCCGGCGTGTTCGGCAAGGCCGGGCAAGCCAACTACGCGGCCGCCAACCGCGTGCTGGACGCCTTGGCGTGGCGGCGCCGTGCGGCGGGACTCCCCGCGCTGTCGCTGGCGTGGGGCCTGTGGGAGCTCGGCACCGGCCTCGGCGACCGGATCTCGGCGACCGCCCGGCGGCGGATCCACGCCTCCGGCGTCGAGGGGCTCACCGCCGAGCAGGGCATGGCGCTGTTCGACGCGGCGCTCGGGTCGGCCGAACCGGTGCTGGTGCCGGCCCGGTTCGGCCCGGGGGCACCGATGGCGCTCCCGGCCGGAGGGCCGGTCGGGCGCCCGGCTCCGCCACGGCGTGGCTGGCCGGCGGACCCGGCCGAGCCCGAGGTGCGCGAGCTGCTGCGCGCGGAGGTCGCCGCGGTGCTGGGCCACCCCGACGCCGCCGTCATCGCCGACGACCGCCCGTTCACCGAGCTCGGGTTCGATTCGCTCACCGCGCTGGAGCTGCGCACCCGCCTGGCCGGGGCGGCCGGGATCGACCTGCCCGCGACGGTCGTCTTCGACCACCCCACCGTGGCCGAGCTGACCCGGTACCTGGTGGCCAGGCTCCCGGCCGCACCGAGTCCGGAGCAGAAGGGGCTATGACGCCGGCCGATCGGCGGGGGCGGGCTCGCCTCGGCGCAGCAGGAGCCGGGTCACCGGCCGGGCGCCGACGCCGTGCAGCAGCACGCTGCCGAGAACGCACACGACGGTGATGGTCAGGATCGTGTCGGCGGTGCCGCCGTCGGGGAGCCGGTTGAACGCCAGCAGCCCGAACACGATCGTCGTCGTCCCCCGCGGCCCGAGCACGCCGAGGAGCAGGCGCTCCCGCGCGGGGAACTTCGAACCGGCGAGCGAGAGGAACACCGGCGCGAGCCGGAGCACGGTGAGCGCGGCCGCGCAGAACAGCACGACCTGCCAGGAGACGCCGAGGACGACCATGAGCACCGCCGCGACGCCCACCATGAACCACATGGTCATGGTCAGCACCGAGGTGAGGTCCTCCAGCAGCTGGAAGTCCTTGGTGAGGGAGTGGGCGCTGTCCGCGCTCCGGCCGGCCGGAGCGCGGCGGAGCCGGCGGGCCTTGGCCTGCCGGTGGACGTACCGGAAGGCGGTCCCGCAGACGAACGAGGCGACGAACCCGTTGCCGTCGACGGCGACGGTCGCCGTGTAGGTCAGCAGCGGGGCCAGCATGACGACGACGCGCGCGGCCTGGTCGGTCATCCAGCCGAACCGGTTGGCCTGGTCCATGAGCACCGCCAGCAGCGTCCCGAGCACCACGCCGGCGACGAGGGCCTTGAGCGCGAAGGGCACCACGGTGCCCAGTGCCTCCAGCGGGGTGCGCTGCTGGTCGTGATCGCCCGCGAGGATCAGGGCGAAGAGGAACAGCGGTGAGACGATTCCGTCGTTGTAGCCGCTCTCGACGTTGAGCACGTTGCGGACGTGCAGGGGCACTCCGCGGTCGCGGACCAGCCGTTCGGCCGGGGCGAAGTCGATCGGCATGACGACGCCGGCGATGAGGAGCAGCACCGGCCAGGAAAAGCCGGGGAACAGGACCCAGCCGAGCGCCATCGCGAGCGCGAGGCTCAGCGGGAGGGCCAGCAGCAGCACCCGCGCGACCGACCACGGCGCGCTGCCCCAGAGCCGGCCGCCGCGCACCTCGGTGGCGTCGGTGAACAGCAGCACGGCGAGGATGATCTCCGCGACCTGCTGCACCGCCTGGGTGTTGAGCACGGCGTTGATCGAGTTCTCGTTGAGCACGCCGACGACGGCGCCCGCGAGCACGAGGACCACCGGAGCGCCGAGGTTCCACCGGTCCAGGCGGGCGGCCGCCAGCGAGCGGACGATGAGGGCGGCGGCGATCACGAGAAACAGGGCGTTCATGCGCTCGAAAGACTCGTTTCCGGAGGTCCGGGCGGTACTCAGTGGACAGTGACCGCAGCCGATCATAGACGAAGCCGTGGCCGCCACCGTGGCTACCGCGCGTGTGGGGTCGCTCTCAGCGACCACCGCCGGAGGTCCGGCCCGGGGCTCCGCCGGGTCCGCCGCCGTTCGACGAGTACGGCGGTGGCGGCCACCGGCCGTTCGAGACCGGTGACGCGCTGATTCGACGTATTCGATTTCCGGGCGGGCCGATTCGTGAAAATTTCATGAATGGCCCCCGAATGGCCGCCCGCCGAACGCGGGAACATCAGCCGGTTCGCCGGGCATAGAATCTTACGAAGAATTCCTGTGCCAACGCTGAGCCGAACGCGGGGGATCACACGATGAGAGCTGAAACCGGCATTGCCAGGAGAACAGCGTTGCGGTACCTGGGCGCGGGTGGTGGCGCGGTGGCTGCCGGCACCTTGCTGTCCGCGTGCACCAGCGTCCAGAATGCCCAGAACGGCCAGAACGGGGCCGGCTCCGGCCCGTTCCCGGGCACGCCGGGGTGGCGGTTCGTCTTCGTCAACCACGTCACCACGAACTCGTTCTTCGTGCCGACCCGGTCCGGGCTCGCCGACGCCGCGGCGCTGCTCGGGGTGCCGGAGCCACAGTGGACCGGTTCCGAAAACGGCAACGTCGCGCAGATGGCGAGTGCGATGGAGACCGCGATCAACGGCAAGGTCGACGGGATCGCCGTTGCCTTGACCGACAACAACGCGTTCGTCGACCTCACGAAGCGGGCGCTGGGCCAGGGCATTCCGGTGGTCGCCTACAACGCGAGCGCCGCCGGCAACTACCCGCTCACCTACGTCGGCCAGGATCTGTACCTGTCCGGGTTCCGGATGGGACAGCGCATCGCGCAGAAGATCACCTCCGGCGACATCCTGGTGGGCATCTCCCAGCCGGGCGGCAACAACGTGCAGCCGCGGCTGGACGGCATCACCGACGCGCTGAAGCAGGCCGCGCCCGGCGTGCGCGTCCAGTCGGTGAACACCGGCGCCGAACAGGCCGGCGAGCTGAACGCGATGACCGCCGCCTACACCGGGAACGCCGGGGCGAAAGGGATCTACGCGGTCGACGCCGGCAGCACCGCCGCCTGCGCGAAGCTGATCGCCGATCGCGGCCTGTCCGGCAAGATCGGCGCCGGCGGGTTCGACCTGCTCGACGACACGGTCGCCGGGGTGAAGGCCGGCGCGCTCGACTTCACCATCGACCAGTCGCCGTACCTGCAGGGTTTCCTGTCGGTGCTCTACCTGTACCTGTTCCGGCTGTCCGGCACGCTGGTCGCGCCGCCGGCCACCGACACCGGCCTCACCTTCGTCACCAAGGAGAACGTCGAGCCGTACGCGACGGCCCACAGCAGGTTCGAAGGCGGCGACAACAAGAGCGTGATCGGGATGCCCGGTGCGATCCCGTTGCCGCCGGCGTCGGTGCTGAGCCGGTAGCGGGGATGCCGGTGAGATCGTTGCTGCTCGCCGTGATGCGGGTCAAGGAACTGAGCATCCTGCTGGTCACCATCGCCGCCGGGATCTACTTCACGGTGGCCGGTGGCGCGTTCAACTCCGTGGACAACTACCAGACGATCACCCAGTACGTCGCCCCGTGGGCGATCATCGCCGCGGGCCAGGTGATGCTGCTGATCTGCGGGGAGATCGACCTCTCCGCCGGTTTCGTGTTCACCCTCGCCCCGTTCATGCTGATGCAGTTCTTCGTCAACGGCTGGCCGCTGTGGCTCGCGCTGCTCGGCGCGATCGCGGTGAGCACCCTGGTGGGGGTGGTGAACGGGCTGATCCGGACGGTGCTGACGATCCCGTCGTTCATCACCACGCTGGGGATGGCGTTCCTGTTGCAGGGCGTGGTCCTGATCATCTCGAACGCCCGCCCGGTCGGTGCGCCGAAGGACAGCTGGGTGGTCGACGTGTTCGGCGGGACGCGCTGGACCGAGTTCCTGTGGGCCGCCGCCGTGGTCGTCGTCATGCAGGTGGTGCTCTCGGCGACCAGGTTCGGCATCCACACGCAGGCCACCGGCGGAAACCCGGTCGGCGCCGCGGAGTCCGGCATCCCGGTCAACCGGGTGAAGGTGGTCAACTTCGCGATCACCAGCACCCTGGCCGGGCTCGCCGGCATCCTGCAGGGCACCCGGGTCGGCTCGTACGACCCGACCAACGGCGGGTTCACCACGATGTTCTTCGCGGTGGCGTCGGCCGTGATCGGCGGCACGGCGTTGCTCGGCGGGTCCGGCACGGTGGTCGGCGCGTTCCTCGGAGCGTTGCTGCTCGGCATCGTGTTCGACGGGTTCAACCTGACCGGGGTCAGCGCGAACGCGTTCAACGTGGTGCTCGGCGCCGCCATCCTGGTCGCGATGGTGCTGAACGTGACGCTGATCGTGGTACGCAAACGCGTCGGATCCCGGGAGCTGACATGACCGAGCCCGGCACCGAGCCCGACCCCGGCACCGATCCCGGCACCGACGTGATCCGGGTCGAGGGCATCGGCAAGAGCTTCGGCCCGGTCAACGCCCTCACCGACGTCAATCTGCACGTCCGGCGCGGTGAGGTCCTCGGGCTCATCGGGGACAACGGCGCCGGCAAGTCGACGCTGATCAAGATCCTCACCGGCTACCACCAGCCGGACGCCGGACACATCCTGTTCGAGGGCGAGCCGGTCACGCTGAAATCGGTGGTGCACGCGAGGTCGCTGGGCATCGAGACGGTGTTCCAGGACCTGGCGATGGTCGACGACCTGCCCGTCTACCTGAACCTGCACCTCAACCGCGAACTGACCCACCGCCCGCTGCCGTTCCTGCGGCGCCGCGAAATGAAGCGCCTCGCCCGCGAGGCGCTGGACTCGATCGGCATCGCGATCCCGTCGGTGACCGCCGAAGTGGGCATGCTGTCCGGCGGCCAGCGCCAGGCGATCGCGGTGGCCCGGTCGGTGTATTCGAAGGCGAAGCTGCTGCTGCTCGACGAGCCGCTCGCCGCGATGGGCGCCAAGGAAAGCGCGGTGATCCTGCGCCTGCTGCAGGAACTGAAGCAGCGCGGGGACATCGCGATCATCCTCATCGCCCACAACTACGGCCAGGTGATCGACGTCTGCGACCGGGTGAACCTGGTGCAGCACGGGGAAATCACCTTCGACCGGCGGGCCGCGGACACCTCGGTGGCCGAGCTCCTCGAACTGGTGAACGCGGAGTACCGCCTCGGCGACGGCCGCTGACCTGCCGCCAGGCCCAAAGCCGTGAATGGCACATTGAGGGACTTAGAGTCCCTCAATGTGCCATTCACGGCTTACCCGGCTGTGCGGTCAGCCGATGGCCATGGTGAAGATGTGCATCGCCGCCGTGCCCATCGGGGCGCCGTCGCTGACGTCCGGCAGTGTCACGTACTTCACCGTCTTGCCGGCCTGCAGCGGTATCGGTGCGTAGTACAGGCTCACCCGCTGGTCCAGCCGGCCGTTGCTGTTGTTGAGGTACGGGACCGTCGTGAGGATGTCGCCGCCGGTCGCCGCGTTGGCCCACCAGTCCGCGAAACTGACCGAGTGGGACTCGGTGGTGCCGTCGGTGTACGTCACCGTCGCGGTTCCGCTCGGGCTGCCGTAGTCGCCGGCGCCGATCAGGCCGAGGGTCTGCCCGGAACCGGAGATCGCGATGGTCTGCCCGCCGGCCACGCCGCCGGCGACCACGTTGTCCGGGCTGCCGGGCTGCGCGTCCGGCCAGGTGAACGTCAGCCCGTCGTGGGTGAACGTCGCTCCCGGCGTGAGACTGGGCGTCGCGGCGGCCAGTGCCTGGGCGGAGAAGCTGGCGTTGCCGCCGTCGAAATTGCTGCCGCCGGGGTTGGCGTCGTCGCTGATGCCCGCGTTGTTGTACGCCGCGGGCAACGACGCGTACGGCGGGTGCGGCAGCACGACGGTGGTCGCGTCCTCCGAGACCCCCGGCCCGTTGGCGGAGGTGAACGTGGCCCGCGCCGACACGGCGAACTTGCCGGGCTGCGCCGAGGCCGGCACGCCGACCAGCCAGGTGGTGGTGACGGTCTGCCCGGCGGGCACGGTGGGGAAGGTGGACGGTGAGGTGGCCGTCGCGGTCCAGCCGTCGGGCACGGTCAGCGTCAAGGTCACGTCGCGCAGCGGCCGGGCACCCGCCGGGTTCGGCAGCGTGGTGGTGACGGCGTAGGTGCCGCCCGGCTGCACCTGCCCGGGCGCGGTGAGCGTGAACGGCTGCTTGACCACGACCGGCGTGGAGCCGGTGACGCCGTCGACCGTGACGCTGATGGTCGCGACCCCGGGCGCCATCATGGTCACCTTGCCGGTCCGGCTCACCTGGGCGACACGCGGGTCGCTGCTGCGGTAGCCGATCCGCTTGCGGGAAAGGTCCACAAAGGACTGGTCGTTGTGCACGGCCTCGACGACGTGGTCGGCCGGCACGTGCTGCGCGGCCTGGGCGGTGTCGTCGGCGATCCACGGGTTCTTGGCGGTCAGATCGAGGCCATCTCCCGGCGCGAACACGACCTGATCGGGCTGCACGGTCACGTACTGCGTCTTCGGCGTGATGCGCCCGGTGACGGCCACCGTGGCCGCGCCCGCGAGGTGGCCGGCGTCGGCGCCCACGCCGAACCGGTAGCGACCGTCGTGCACGACTTGCCGGTGCTTCGCCTCGTCCCAGAACGCCAGATCACTGATCCGCACCGGGATCGCGACGTGCTGGGTCTGGCCGGGTGCCAGCACGTTCGTCTTCTTGAAGCCGGCCAGGCGCTGCCGCGGCAGCTCCACGCCGGGCACGCCGAACGCCGTGGCGGCGTACAGCTGGGCGACGGTGGCGCCGGGCGTGCTGCCGGTGTTGGTGACGTCCACGTGCACGGTCACCTGCCCGTCGGCGTCGACGCTCCTGGCGTCGGCGCGCACGTGCGAATAGGCGAACTTGGTGTAGGAAAGGCCGTACCCGAACGGGTACGCCGGTGTGCCGGTGAAGTACTGGTAGGTGCGGCCGAGGCCCCCGGTCTGCGACGGCGTCAGGCCGTAGTTCTTCATGTCGGGCAGCTGCGTGTCGTCGGCGTACCAGGTGAAGTTCAGGTGGCCGCTGGGGTTCTGCTTGCCGAACAGCACGTCGGCCAGCGCGGTGCCCTGGCTTTCGCCGTTGTACGCGCTGAACACGATGCCCGGGATCCCCTGGGCGTGGCCGAGGGAAACGGCGCCGCCCGCCTGGACGGCCAGCGCGGTCCGCGGGTTGCCGGCCGCCTTGACCTGGTCGATCAGGGAGTCGTAGTTGCCCGGCATGGCGATGCTCGTGCGGTCCCGGCCCTCGGTGGCCACGTTCCCGTCGGTCCCGGCGAACACCACGACCAGATCGGCCGTCTTCATCGCGGCCAGGGTCTCCGCCGAGCAGCTCGCCGCCGTGGTGGTGCCGGTGGAGGTGCCGCACGCGTCGAACGTGATCGTGGCGTCCGGGCGGGCGGCCTTGACCGCGGACGTGATGCCCTGCACCGCGTTGACCTGGACGGCGGGTTCGCCGGAGTAGCCGCCGAGGGTGACCTTGCCCGCGAGATCGCCGACGACGACCACGCTGCCGAGCTTCGCCGGGTCGGCGGGCAGCAGCGGCGCCTCGGTGCCGGGGACCGGGTCGTTCTTCAGCAGGACCAGTGAGTTCGCGGCGACCTTTTCGGCCAGCGCCTGGTGCTCGGGGCTCTGGATCGCGTCCTTGGTGATCTTCGTGTAGGCCACGCGGTCCGGCGGGTCGAACTCGCCCGTCTGCATCCGCGTGGTGAACACGTGCACCAGCGCGTTGTCGAGGACGCCCTCCGAAAACACCCCGGCCTTGATGGCTTCTTGGATGTTGGCGACGGTGGCTTCGGAGCCGGTGCAGTTGAGCTGCGTGCCCGCGCGCAGCGCGTATGCCTGGCCGCCGGCGGCGCCGGAGACCTTCTGCCCGGTCGCGGTGTTCGTCCACTGCGTCGCCGCGCCGGAGGTGGTCGTGGTCCAGCCCGGCGGCGCCCAGTTGTGGCTGCCCGGCGCGTAGATGTCGCCGACCGCGCCGCAGTCGGACGTCGTGTAGCCGTCGAAGCCGTAGGTGCGCTGGGCGAGCGCGTTCGCCGTGTACGTGTCGGCCGGCGCCGGTGTGCCGTTGATCGCGTTGTACGACGTCATCAGGCCGGACACGTGCGCGTCCTGGATCAGGTGCCGGAACTGCGCGGTGTAGTAGTCGCGGATGTTGGCCTCGGTCGCGTCCGAGGAGTCCGCGTGCCGGTCGTTCTCCACGTTGTTGAGCGCGTAGTGCTTGGCCGTGGCCGCGACCTTGAGGTAGGGCGTCAGCTGCCGGCCCGACAGGCTCTGACCCTGGTAGCCGTTCACGAACGCGCCGGCCATCTTCGCGACCAGGAAGGGGTCCTCGCCGAACCCCTCGTCGGTGCGGCCCCACCGGGGGTCGCGGTTCAGGTTCACCGTCGGGGCCCAGTAGGTCAGGGAGCCGTAGCCGTTCTTGTCCGGGCCGATGTTGTTCTGCGCCACGCCCCACAGCGACTTGTCCAGCATGCCGCGGGCCTCGTCGGAGATCGCCGTGGTCTCCTGGTGGATCAGCTCCGGATCCCAGGACATCGTGCCGGCCAGGTTGGTCGGGAAACTGGTGGCGTGCACCCCGCCGGTCGCCGTGCCGTCGTTGGTGTTCGCGCCGAGCGTGTTGAGCCCGTGCTGGCCCTCGCTCCAGTACGTGTACTGCTGCACGCCCAGCCGCGGGATGGCCGGCGCGCTGTTGGTGTGCAGCTGCAGCACTTTCTCGCCGAGCGTCATGCGTGAGACGAGGTCCGCGGCCCGCTCGGCGAAGCTGTAGTGGGTGTCGCGATAGACCGGCAGCGCGGCCGAGGGCGGTGGGGCCGCCCACGCGGCCGGGACGAGCGTGGCCGCGGTCGTCGTCGCGGCGAGCAGGGCGGCGGCGGTCAGGCGGGCCCGCCGCCGGAGGAGCAAGGACATCGGATCTCCGTGGTGTCGGTGGTGCCGGCCGGTGTTACCCGAGGGTCCAACGCTGGTTGCTCTGTCCGTTGCAGGTCCCGAGGTCGACGAGCGCGCCGTCGGCCGTGGATCCACCGGTCACCTCGAGGCACAGCCCTGATGGGACTCCGGTGACCGTGCCGTTCGAGTTGACGGTCCACTGCTGGTTGGTTCCGCCGTTGCAGGACCACGTCTCGACCTTGGTGCCGGGACTGGTCTGCTTGTTGTAGGCGTCCAGGCAGAGAGTGGTGCCGTTCATGGTGGCGGTCAGCTGGCCCGACGAGGTCCGGGTCCACGTCTGGTTGGCGCCGCCCCAGCAGGAGTAGATCTGCAGTTGCGCGCCGGGCGTCGTCGAGGAGTTCGGCACGTCCAGGCACTTGCCCGCGCCTTGCGCGCGCAAGGCGCCCGTCGTGCCGTTGTTGTCGCCGGATCCGCCGAGGACGATGTTCGAGTTGCCGCTGCTCTGGTAGCCCTCGGTCGCGAGGATCATGTAGTAGGTGAAGCTGCCGAGCGGCATCCCGGCGCGGGCCCACGCGTCGAAGTGGTTGCCGGTGGTGATGCTGCCGCCGGTCCGCCGCTGCTGCCGGACGCTCCAGTACTGGTTGAAGGTCTTGTTCCCCTCGACGGACGGCGCGTTGTAGCGGGTCGTCTGGTAGATGTCGTAGGTGCCGCCGTCGCTGGTCACGGTGCCCTTGTACGTCCCGGTCGGCCGGTAGCTGCCCCAGTTGTCGACGATGTAGTACTCGACGAGCGGGTTGGACGTCCAGCCGTAGAGCGACAGATAGGCGTTGCCGGAGGGGTTGAAGGAGCCGGAGTAGTTCACCGTCATGCGGCTGCCGTTGGCCCAGCCGGTGCCGCCGACGAAGTTCTCGACGTTGCTCCACGAGGTGCTGTAGTTGCCGCCGGAACCGAAAGTCAGGCAGGCCGATCCGCCACCGGCGGTCCAGAACGAGTAGTAGTAACCGTTGCTGGTGCCGGTCTGGCTCGAGCAGATCGTCCCGGCGGCCTCGGCGGTGCCGGGCAGGACGACCGCCGAAAGCGTGAGTACTGCGGAAAGCAGGACGGCACGGACGACGCCGATCAGCCGCCGGGCACGGCTGTGGCGCCCGAGGACGCGGCGCTCGGAATGGGCAGGACGCACGTGCCTCTCCTTCGCTGGCGGCTCAAGGAGATTCTTACGTCACTGTTCTCCCGAGTCCAGCAAGCGTGTGAAACTTTCACGCGCGGAGGTCACGTCGTCGCGCGGCGGAGCACCAGCCAAGCCGCGCCGCCGAGAGCCAGCGCGACCACCAGCGGGTATGCCGTGAACAGCGTCAGCGGCTGGCCGCCGAGGAACTTCCCGATCGAGGGCCACCAGTGCCGTGCCGTGGCCAGCTTCGCGGCCCCGCCCAGCAGTGCGGCACTGCCGAGGACCGCCAGGTAGATCCCGGTCTGCCGCCAGCGCTGGAACACCATGCCGGCCAGCACGCTGAGCGCGGACACCGCGAGCAGTGGTCCACTGTAGACAAGCCACTGCGTGAGCGGGTTGCCGTGCCCGAACGCGTCCAGATCGAAGATCCGCGCCTGCCGTCCCCAGCCGCCGGTCAGCCGCTCGACGGCGGCGAAGGCCAGCAGTCCGAGGCCGACGAGCAGGGCCTGCCCGAGAACGACCAGTGCGGTGGCCGCGGCGAACGTCCGGCGCGTGACGCCGAGCCCCAGCGTGAACGGGAACACCTGGGTCATCGTCTGCAGGTGCGCGGGGGCGGTCAGGCCCCACAGTGCCGGCAGCAGGAAGATCTCGTGGCCGCTCAGCCCGGTTTCCCCGTTGGAGATGTCGATTCCCCAGCCCAGCAGCGGCATCGCGGCGAGCAGGATGAACGGGTAGGCGAGCAGGGTGGGCCAGTGGACGAGCTGGATCCGGGCGACGTCGAGCACGCGGGTCATCGTGATTCCTTTCCGGCGGCCATCAGCGCTGCGCCGTGGTGCTGGGTGGTCCGGATGATCAGCTGCTGCAGCGAAACCGGCTCGAAGTCCAAGCCCGGCGCGGGCCGCCGGGGAACGCCGCTGAGGGTGACGCGCAGGGAGCCGCCGATCCGTTCGCGGTGCAGCTCCCGGTATCCGGCGGCGAAGCGCTCGACGGCGTCGGCGGGCCCGGTGACCGCGACGGCCTCGCCCCGGAGCGATTCGGCGTCCGCGTCGATGAGCACCTTGCCGTGATCGAGCAGGACGACGTGGTCGATCAGGGCGCTGACCTCGTCGATCAGGTGCGTGGAAAGCACGATCGTGCGCGGGTGTTCGGCGTAGTCGGCGAGCAGCCGGTCGTAGAACAGCTGGCGCGCGACGGCGTCGAGGCCGAGGTAGGGCTCGTCGAACAGGGTCAGCGGCGCCCGCGCGGCCAGCCCGATGATCACCCCGGCCGCCGAGAGCTGGCCGCGCGAGAGCTTGCCGAGCAACTGGTCCGGTGGCACGGCGAAGTCCGCCAGCAGGGTCGCGGCGTAGGCGTCGTCCCAGTTCGGGTAGAGCAGCCGCGCGGCGCGCAGCGCGTGCTTCACCCGGAACTTCTCCGGGTAGTGCTGGCTTTCCTTGACGAAGCAGACCCGCGAAAGCACGTCGGCGTTCTCGTACGGGTGCTGCCCGAACACCGCCACCGTGCCGCTGGTGGCGAAGTCCTGCGCGGTGAGGATCTTCATCAGCGTGGTCTTGCCGGCGCCGTTGCGGCCCAGCAGGCCGTGAATGGTGTTCTCGGCGAGTTCGACACTCACCCCGTCGAGGGCGGCGACGGCGCCGAAGCGTTTGGTCACCCCGGTCGTGCGTACCACGTTCATCGCTGCGGCTCCCAGACGTCGATCAGCTTCTTGATCTCCTCGGCGTCCATGCCGAGCTTGGCCGCCTCCGCCATCAGCGGGGCGAGGAACTGCCGCGTGAAGTCCCGCCGCCGCTGTTCGAGCAGCTGCGCGCGGGCATCCGTGGCGACGAACATGCCGATGCCTCGTCTCTTGTAGAGGATCCCGTCGGCGACGAGCTGGTTGATGCCCTTGGCCGCGGTCGCCGGGTTGATCCGGTGGAAGGCCGCGAGCTCGTTGGTGGAGGGCACCTGCGTGTCCGCGGCCAGGCTCCCGTCGACGATCGAGTTCTCGATCTGCTCGGCGATCCGGAGGAACAGCGGCCGCCCGTCGTCCTTCACGCCGACCACCGCGCCCTGCGGTTCGTCGGTTCATTACTCATGTAACGAACCATGGAGGCTGGGGGTGGGTCTTGTCAAGCCCGCGCGTCTGTAACTTTCAGCTCCGGCCGCCCTCGCGAACCGGGGCTGACCTGGCTGCTTCGACGGGATCGACGCGACCGGAGATCGGGTGGGTTGTGGCGCTCGCGCCGGGGGCAGGACCCTCGGGCGGCGCGACCGGCTTCGGCCTGTCGCGATCACCCGAGGAGGTAAGGCAATGCGACGCGTTCTTTTCCGAGCCGTGGCCACGGCCGCGGCGGCCCTGAGCCTGGTCGCCCCGACGGCGTCCGCCGCGGCCGGCCCGTACCAGCGGGGACCGGATCCCACGCTCGCGAGCGTGGCGGCATCATACGGGCCGTTCGCGACGGCGCAGGCGAAAGTGCCACCCGGCAACGGGTTCAACGGCGGGTACGTCTATTACCCGACGGACACCAGCCTGGGCACGTGGGGTGCGGTCGCGATCGTGCCCGGCTATTCCGCCCTGTTCGCCAACGAAGAGGCGTGGATGGGCCCGCGGCTGGCGTCCTTCGGGTTCGTCGTGATCGGCATCGAGACCAATAGCCGGACCGACAGCGCCGACGCCCGCGGCACCGAGTTGCTCGCCGCGCTCGACTACCTGACGCAGAAGAGCCCGGTGCGCACCCGGGTGGACGCGAGCAGGCTGGGCGTGATCGGTCATTCGGCGGGCGGCGCGGGCGCGCTGCTCGCGGCGCTGCGGCGGCCGTCGCTGAAGTCGGCGGTCGGGCTGGCACCCGGCTCCCCGGTGGGCAACCTCGACCTGGCGGGCGACCAGGTGCCGACGATGTTCATCGCCGGGCAGCGGGACCCGGTCGTCACCCCGGCGTACCTCGACAAGCTGTACGCCACCATGCCGGCGGCGTTGAAGAAGGCCTACGTGCAGATCACCGGCGTGGATCACTTGTTCGCCACCCGGCCGAACACGGTCGAGATGCGCACGCTGATCCCGTGGCTCAAGCTGGCCCTCGACAAGGACACGCGCTACGAGAGGTTCCTCTGCCCGGCTTTGGCGGACGTCACGGGTATCTCGGTGTACCGCAGCACCTGTCCACTGTAGATCCTTTGTCATGAGGGGCACCCTCGTGGACGTCAAGTCCATGAGGGTGCCCCTCATGACATTCGGGCGGGATCGGCGTCGCCGGCCGGGCGGGATCGCGGCCCCTTGCCAACCTCGTTGAGTTGTTCTATAACTACTAGAACAGATGGCCAACGGAGGGAGGTCACGTGCTCATCAGTCTCGACCTGTCCGGCGATGTGCCGATCTACCAGCAGCTGCGGGACCGCATCGTGGAGGGCATCGCGGCGGGCACCCTGGCCGACGGCGAGTCGCTGCCGTCCACGCGACAGCTCGCGGCGGACTTCGGCATCAACTTCCACACCGTGAACAAGGCGTACGACCTGTTGCGGCAGCAGGGTTTCGTGCGACTGAACCGGAAGTCCGGGGCCGTGGTCGGCCCCACCCCCGCGGACGACGCGTTCGCGGCCGGCTGGTCGGGGCGGGCGCGCACAGTGCTCGCCGAGGCGGTCGCCAAGGGGCTGCCCGCGGCCGAGGTGCTGGCGACGTGCCGCGCCCTGCTCGGAGACTTCGAGAAGCAAGGGGATGAGTCATCGTGACCACGACCGGTGTTGTGGCGAACGTGGTGCTGATGGCGCTGCTGAGCTACCTGGCCTGGCTGACGCCGGTGCTGTCCGCCCGGAGCGTGCGATTCGGCGTGCGGGTTCCGGACGACCGGATCGAGGATCCGCTGGTGCGGCGGGAAACCGCCCGGTTCCGCACCACGGTGCTGGTCGCCGGTGTGGTCATCGCCCTGGCCGGCGTGGGCCTGATCCTGACGGCCGGGATCGCGCTGCTCCCCGCGGCCGTGCTGGCGATGGTGATCGTCTGGTACCTGCTGTACGTCCGGGCCAACCGGGTGATCACGGCCGCCAAACGCGAGCAGAACTGGTACGAGGGTGTCCGCCAGGGCGTCACCGCCGACACCTCGCTGCGCAGCGACCCGCCCCGGTTCCCGTGGGCGTGGCTGCTGCTGCCGTTGCTCGTCGTGGCCGCGACGGTCGTCGCCGGCGTGCTCCGCTATCCGGACCTGCCGGACGCCCTGCCGGTGCACTTCTCCGGCGGCACCGCGGACCGGTTCGCGCCGAAGTCCGTGGGAAGCGCTTTCCAGGTCGTGTTCATCCAGGCCGTGCTGACGGTGCTCCTCTGCGTCGTCGGCGTCCTGGTGTTCCGCGGCCCGGCCGATGTGGACCCGGCGCGGCCCGCCGCCTCCGCCCAGGCGCACCGGAAGTTCGTGGCCCGGCTGGGAAAGGCGCTCATCGGGCTGGCCACGCTGTTCGACGCCGGCCTGTTCGCCGCCGCCTGGGCGACGTGGGACGCCGAGCCGGACGCCGGGTTCTTGCTGCCGCTGACCCTCGGGCCGATCGCCGTCGGCGTGGCGATCCTCGTGGCGATCGTGGTGGGGCGTCACCGGGACCGCGAGCCCGGCGAGCACACCGGACTGTCCCACCGGGACGACGACGATAACTGGATCGGTGGCGTCCTCTACCGCAACCCCGCCGACCCGTCGTGGTTCGTGGCCCGCCGGTTCGGCGTCGGCTGGACCGTCAACGTCGGCAACCGCACCGCGCTCGTGACCTGCCTCGGGCTGACCGCCGCGCTCGTCCTGCTCGGCATCTTCCTGCCCTACCTCCTGCGCTGAGAAGGGAATTCCCATGCACAGCCTGCTGTCGCGGCCCTGGTCGCCGCGACTGTCGCACCGGTCAACGGCGTCCCGGCCACCGATAGGGAGATCACTTTCGCGTCCGGCGGCGTCGCCGACCACGGCACTCTGCACGTCCCCGCGCACCGGCCCGGCGACCGGCTCGCCGCCGCACTGTTGCTGCCCGGCAGCGGTCCCACCGACCGGAACGGCAACCAGGCCGGTATCCACCCCGGCACGTTGGCGCTCATGGCGGACGCGTTGGGCCGCGACGGCGTCATGACGTTCCGGTTCGACAAGTACGGCAGCTCGCGATGCTCGTCGTCGGCCACAGCGAGGGCGCGAGACGGTCCGGCTCCGGCACGCGGAGGTGCTCAACCCGGACGGCACGATGTACGTGGCGAACCTGCGGGCCGCGACCGCCACCGACTACTACCGGTTCGACCGGGACGGCACGATCACCTACCAGCCGACGTTCACCCAGCACGGCTTCCGGTACGTCGAGATCACCGGGCTCGCGGCCCCGCCGGCCGCCGCGGACGTGAAGGGCGTCGTGTGGGGTTCCGACCTGCGCCGCACCGGCACGCTCGGGACGTCCGACGGCATGCTGAACCAGCTGCTGAGCAACGTCGCGTGGGGCGCGCGGGGCAACTTCCTCTCGATCCCGACCGACACTCCCGCGCGGGACGAGCGGCTGGGGTGGACGGGCGACATCAACATCTTCGCGCCGACCGCCGGCTATCTCAGCGACACTCGCGCGTTCCTCGGGAAGTGGCTGACCGACGTCCGCGACGAGCAGAAGAGCAGCGGGTCCATCCCGGCCGTCGTCCCGTCGACCAACGGCGCGTTCGACGAGAGCGGCGTCGGCTGGGAAGACGCGCTCATCACCGTGCCGTACTCGTTGTGGCACGCCTATGGGGATGCCCAGGTGCTGCGCGACAACTACGACGCGATGAGCCGTTTCTTCGCCTACGCCCGGGCGAGCGCCGGAGCGGACAACCTGGAGACCGGGCGGCTGACGTTCTTCACGAACGACTGGCTGAACCTGGACGACCTGTCGAACCAGGGTGTCCTCGGGACCGCCATCTGGGCGCAGGACGTCCGGATGATGGCGGAGATGGCCGCGGCGGTCGGCCGGACCGCCGAAGCGGCCGAGAACACCAAGCTCGACGGCGACGTCCGCGCGGCGTTCACCGCGGCCTACGTGGCAGCGGACGGGACGGTGCTGGGCAACTCGCAGACCGGGTACGCGCTCGCCCTCGGCATGGACCTCGTCACCGATCCGGCGTTGAAGGCCAAGGCGGGGGAGAAGTACGTGGCGAAGCCCAGAGCGACAACCCACCTCGAGACGGGGTTCATCGGGACGCCGTGGCTGCTGCCGGCCCTGACGAACATCGGCCGCGACGACCTCGCCTACACACTGTTGTCCAAAAAGGACTACCCGTCCTGGGGCTACGAGATCGGCAAGGGTGCGACCACCGTCTGGGAACGCTGGAACTCCATCCAGCCCGACGGCACCTTCGGGCCGGTGGACATGAACTCGTTCAACCACTACGCCTACGGCGCGGTCGCCGACTGGATGCACCAGTACATCGGCGGCATCCGGATCAAGGAGGCCGGCTATCGCAAGAGCGTCATCGAGCCGCACGCGCGAAAGCCGTGAAGGCCACCTTCAGGAACTCTATGTTCCTCAAGGTGGCCTTCACGGCTTTCGGCCGACCGGAATTGTCGGTGCCTGCCGGTAGCGTGGAAAACGGGGGGCGCCCCCGCGGGTCGCCGGGTGCTTGCCGTCGCGGCCGTTACCGTTGCCGGGTGGACTCCGTGGAGCTGGGGCTGCTGCAGGCGTTGCAGATCGACGGGCGGGTGGCGTTCAGCCTGGTCGCCGAGGTGCTCGGGGTGTCGGACCAGACCGTGGCCCGCCGGTACCAGGCCCTGCGTGCCGCCGGCGCCGTGCACGTCGTGGGGGTGACCCTGCCGGAGGCCGTCGGGGAGGAGACCTGGCTCGTCCGGGTCGGGTGCGCGCCGGGCACGGCCGACCGGCTGGCGCAGACACTGGCCGGTCGGCCCGAGACGTCGTGGGTGCACGTCGCTTCCGGCGGCGCGGAGATCGGCTGCATGGTGCGCACCCCGGCGGAGGCGGCCACCTCGTCGGTGCTGACACGCCTGCCTCGCACGTCGCCGGTGACCCGCGTCAGCGCGCACTGCGTCGTGCACGTCTTCTTCGGCGGGCCGGCCAGCCCGCTGACCAAGACCGGTCCGCTCACGGCGGAACAGGCCGGGCGGCTCCGGCCGGCGGAGGCCGCCACGGCGTCGACCGACGAGCCGGTCGCGCTGACCGACGGCGACCGGGCACTGCTGGCGGAGCTGGGCCGCGACGGCCGGACCGGCTTCCGCGAGCTGGCCGCGGCCACGGGCTGGTCGCAGACGACGGTCCGGCGACGGCTCGCCGAACTGCGCCGGGCGGGTGTCCTGTACTTCGACGTCGACTACGAACCAGCACTGCTGGGGATGCGCACCACCGCGTCGCTCTGGCTGTCGGTGGCTCCCCGCCACCTCGCGGCCGCCGGCGCGGCCCTCGCCGGGCACGCCGAGGTCAGTTTCGCCGCGGCGACGACCGGGCCGTCCAACCTGTACGTCACCGTCCAGTGCCGCAACCCGCACGCGCTCTACACCTACCTGACGGGACCGCTGGCCACACTGCCCGGGGTGTCCGCGGTGGAGACCGCGCCGCTGATGCGGACGGCCAAGCAGGCGAAAATCGCCGCCCTTCCGGTCAGGGATGGAAAATAACGCCGAAGATCACGACTTTCCTGGGGTTGGCCGCGCCGACGCGGTGACAGTGGGACCACTGGTTCCCGCCCGAAAGGAAAGTTCTCATGCCCGTAGGCATCGGCCTGCCCGTCGCCCGCCCCGAAGCGCTGCTCGACTGGGCCCAGCGCGCTGACGACGGCCCGTTCACCAGCCTGGGCCTGGCCGACCGGCTCATCTGGGACAACCCCGAGCCGCTGGTCACCCTCGCCGCGCTCGCCGGCGCGACCCGCCGGATCCGGCTGCAGACCGAGGTTCTGCTCGCACCGCTGCGCGAACCCGCGTTGCTCGCGAAGCAGGCCGCCACCCTCGACCGGCTTTCCGGCGGGCGGTTCACGCTCGGCCTCGGCGTGGGCGGCCGCGCGGACGAGTTCGACCTCGTCGGCGTGGACCCGCGCACCCGCGGGCGCCGATTCGACGAGCAGCTGAAGATCATGAAGGACATCTGGTCCGGCGGCCCGATCGGCCCGGCCTCCGCCCGCGACGGCGGCCCCGAGGTGCTGATCGGCGGCTTCGCGCGACCGGCCCTCGACCGCGTGGCCCGCTTCGGCGACGGATTCCTCTGCGCGGCACCGCTTTCCCTCGCGGGGCGGCAGGTCGAGCACGTCGAAGCGTCCTGGGCCCGCGCCGGGCGGGCGGGACGGCCACGGGTGGTCGGGCAGGTGACCGTCGCGCTCGGCCCGGAGTCCACTGTGGAGGAAGCACGGGAGCAGATCTTCGGCTACTACGCGTTCGACGCCGACCTCGCCGCCGACACGGCGGAACGTCTGCTGACCACCCCGGTGGCCATCCGCGACGCGGTCGCGGAGTTCACCACGCTCGGCGCCGACGAGGTGGTGTGCTACTGCTGGTCACCCGACACCGACCAGGTCGACCGGCTCGCCGACGTGATCGGCTGAGCCGGCCCCGCGTACGCCGCTCGCCGAAGCCGAGCGCCGGTCTCTCAGCTGGACGAGGACAGCGTGGTGTAGGCGAGGTCCTGCCCCGCGCGCTCCCAGATGACGCCGGGGCAGTTCAGGCCTTCGGCGGAAAGCCGCCGCTTGACGACCTTGAACGTCGATGTCCGCGGGAGTTCCCGGACCGTGCGCACATACCTGGGTACCTGTTTCGGCCCGAGATCGGGCTGATCGGCGAGGAAACGGCCGAACTCGGCGGGGTCCAGGGGAGTGCCGGCGGTGACGATCGCCGCCATCACCTGGTCTCCGGTCACCGGGTCGGGCACCGCGTAGACGGCGGCGTCGGCGATCGCGGGGTGCCGCAGCAGGATGCGCTCGATCGGCGCGGTGCCGAGGTTCTCCCCGTCGACGCGGAGCCAGTCGCCGAGCCGCCCGGCGAAGTAGCAGAATCCCGCGGCGTCGGCGTAGGCGAGATCGCCGGTGTGGAACTGGCCGCCGCGGAGCCGTTCCGAGTCGGCTTCGGGGTCCCGGTAGTACCCGGCGAACCAGCCGGCGCCCGCGGTGTTGACCAGTTCGCCGACGGCCTCCTCGGCGTTGGCCAGCCGGCCGTCGGAATCGAACACGGCCGGCGGGCACGGACGGCCGGTGTGCGGGTGCAGGATCGCCACGTCGCCGGCCGGCCTGCCGAGCGAGCCGGGTGGGGTGTCGTCGGTGCGGGCGAACCCCACTCCGCCTTCGGTGGAGCCGAACGCGTCGATGACCTTGCAGCCGAACCGTTCCTCGAACGCGGTCAGGTCGGCGCTCGCTCCTTCGTTCCCGTAGACCAGGCGCAGGGGGTTGTCCGCGTCGTCCGGACGCGGCGGAGTGGCGACTACGTAGGACAGGGGTTTGCCGACGTAGTTGGCGTAGGTCGCGCCGAACTTCCGCACGTCGGGGAGGAAGCCGGAAGCGGAGAACCGGCGGCGCAGGGCGATGCCCGCGCCGGCCGCGAGCCCGACCGCCCAGCCGGCCATGATGGCGTTGGAGTGGAACATCGGCATCGTGACGTAGACCGTGTCCGATGTGGACAGCCGGAAGCGCTCGGCGAGCATCGCGCCGGGAAACGCGATCTTGCCGTGGGTGCAGCGCACGGCCTTCGGGTCGCCGCTGGTGCCGGAGGTGAAGATGAGCATGAGCAGGTCGTCGGCCGACGCGGGGACGGGGTCGATCGGCGCGCTCGCCGACGGCCACGATTCCAGGTCCCGCACGCCGATCCCGCCGAGGTCCAGTCCCTCCAGCAGCGGCTGGTACTTCCGCTCGGCGAGCACGAACTGGCAGTCGGCGAGCCGGATGTCCCGCGCGAGGGCTTCGCCGCGCCGGGTCGGGTTGAGCCCGACCAGCACCGCCCCGGCGAACGCGCAGGCGCCCAAGAGGACGGAGAACGCCGGGATGTTGTCGGCCAGGATGCCGACGTGCGGCGGTTTGTCCCACTCCAGCGTCGCCCGGAGGTCGCCCGCGCGGCGTGCCGAAGCGTGGACGTGCTCGGCCCACGAATACGTCTCGTCCTCGAACCGCAGGCCGGGACGCTCGTCCCCGGCCCGGGCCAGCAGGAGTTCGGTCACCGTCGGGACGCTCACCCGGCACCTCCCAGCTTCGGCGGTCGGAAGTGAAACACGTTCTACTTTCTAGCACGGTGCCCGCCGGCGGTCCACAGCGTCATCGGTAGCTCTCGAGGAGATCGGCCAGTTCCGTGGGGCGGCTGAGCGCGACGCAGTGGCCGGCGGCGATCTCGTCCGGGACGAGGCCGAGCCGTTCGGCCGCCAGCCCGCGGAGGAAGTCCGGGGGGAAGCAGCGGTCTTCGCGGCACAGCACGAACCTGGTCGGGATGTCCGGCCACGCGTCCAGTGGCCACGGCTCCCGCATCGCGGCGGGCGACGGGTGCGCCCGCTCCTTGCTCAGCGCCTTTTCCGCGAGCGGGCGGGGCACGTCGTGGTAAAAGCCGACGAACGGGTCGGCGTGGCCGGTGCGGCCACCGTCGCGCGCCGCCTGCGCCCGCACGGCTTCGCCGCAGCCGGTGTTCGATCCCCAGTCGCCGGGGGATTCGCCGGGCGCGGGGATCATCGCGGCCACCATGACCAGCAGCCCGGCGGCGAGCCGGTCGGCGACCAGCGGTGCGGTGAACCCGCCGAACGAGTGGCCGACCACGACGAGGTCCGTCCGGTCGCCGACGGCTTCGACCACCGCGTCGGCGTAGTCGGTGAGCGTGGCCGACGCGTCGTCACCGGGCAGGTCCGGAGCCACCACCTCGTGCCCCCGCGCCCGCAGCTCCGCGGCGACCAGGTGCCAGGACCAGCCGCCGTCTCCGCCACCGTGGATCAGCACATACGTACTCATGGGGCACTGCCTTTCGGTTGTGGTCAACGGGAATCGGTCAGTCGTGGGCGGCGGTCCGGCGGCGCAGGGCCGGTCCGAGCGCCCGCTGCGCGGCGAACAGGACGATCCCGCCGATCGCGCACGCCACTCCGAGGCCGGTCGCGCCGGCGAGTTCGAGCAGTGCGGTCCCGGCCAGCGGGCCGAGCACCGCGCCGATGCTCCAGGTGGCCGAGGCGAGGCCCAGGTACCCGCCACGCAGTTCGGCCGGGGCGAGGCCGGCGAAGGTGTCGCCGAACCGGACGGCGATCCCGATCTGGCCGAGCGTCCAGATCAGGACCGAACCGGCGAAGCCGGCGGTTCCGTGACTCACGGCGCCGAGCGCGGCGCCGAGCCCGACCAGGAGCATCGAGACGGCCGACACCGCGTGGGCGTTCCGGCCGGCGAGCAGCCGGACCGCCACGGGCTGGAGGGCCACGACGGCGATCCCGTTCAGCGTCAGCACCGCGCCGTACGTCGCGGGCCCGAGGCCGCCGGCCGTCATCAGCAGCGGCAACGTCGTGAACGTCTGCAGGAACAGCGTGAAGTAGCCGACGTGCACCGCCATCATCGCGATCATCAACCGGTCACGTCGCACCACGGGCAGCAGCGCCTGCCGCATCCGAGCCGATCCGGCCGGACGCGTTTCCGGGACCCGGCGCCAGACGATCAGGGCCGCGGCCAGCGAGGCCAGCACGTTGATCCAGAACAGGAGCCCGTATCCGTGCTTGGCCAGCACCCCGGCTGTGACCCCGGCGACGGAGAAGCCGAGGTTGGCCGCCCAGTAGAGCAGCCCGAACGCGCGGATCCGTTGCGGCGCGGGCAGATCGGCGACGGCGGCCGACCCGGCCGGGCGGAACAGCTCGAGCGTCAGCCCGGCCCCGACGGCGGCCACCCAGATCCCGGGCAGCGAGTCCGCCGAGCCGAGCGCGGTGAGGGCCGCGGCGCCACCCAGGAACCCTGCCAGCATCGTGTTGCGCCGGCCGATCCGGTCGCCCAGCCAGCCGCCGAGCAGCTGGGATCCGATGTCTCCCAGGCCGACGGCCGCGACCACCGCGCCCGCGGTGGCGGGGGAGAGGTGCTGCGCCTGCGTCAGGTACAGCACCAGGAACGACCGCACCACGCCGCCGGCGCGGCCGACGAAGTGTGTGGCCGCCAAGGCCCAGACGAGCTTGGGCAGCCCCAGGTGCGGCCGGTGGGCCGGATCGATCGTGCTCGTGGTGGTCATGGCGACAACGCTAGGTCCGCAGAAGCATCACGAAAAGCGATGATTTCCGATCGAATCAATCGCCATCGGCTATGTTAAGGCGCTATGGCCGACTTCGAGCTGCGCCACCTGAGGACCATGGCCGCCATCGCCGAGGAAGGAACGTTCGGGCAGGCGGCGGCCCGGCTCGGCTACACCCAGTCGTCGGTGAGCCAGCAGATCGCCGCGCTGGAGAAGGCCGTCGGCGGCCCGGTCTTCGACCGGCCCGGCGGGCCGAAGCCCGTCCGGATCACGCCGCTCGGCGAGGTCGTGCTGGCCCACGGCCGCGAGCTCCTGACGAAGGCGGCGGCGCTGACCGACGCCGTCGACCGGTTCCGCGCGGGCCACGGCCGGATCGACATCGGCACCTTCCAGAGCGTGTCGAACCTGATCCTGCCGGCCGTCATCCGCCGGCTGCTGGACGAGCACCCCGGCTGCGACATCAGGCTGTCCGACGTGACGCCGGAGGACCCGCGGCTCGGCGAGCTCGACCTGCTGTTCCACGACGGCCCGGTCGACGGCGACGCCGAACGCGTCAAGCTGTTCGACGAGCCGTACCTGCTGGTGACGGGCGCGGGCGCGGTCGACGGCGGCCCGGTCCCGGTGAAGCTGCTCGACGATGTCCCGATGGTCGCCTGGCCGCCGACCCATCACCAGCGGTGGCTGGAGCGGACGTTCGCCCGCGCCGGCGCGCAGCCGCGGTTCGTGTTCCGCACGACGGGCCACGAAACGATCCTGTCGATGGTGCGGGCCGGCATCGGCTGGGCGGTGCTGCCCTGGCTCGCCCTGCACACCCACGACGCCTGGTCCGACGACCAGCTCGCCATCCACCGGCTGAAGCCGCCGCCCACCCGCGAGCTGTCCCTGCACTGGCCGGCCGGGCGGACCGAATCCCCGCTTGCCATCCGGACGCGGGAGATCGCCGTCGACGTCGCCCGCGAGCTCGCCGGGCGGATGTGACGGCCGTCCGATCTGGCCGGTCAGTACAACTGCCCGGCCAGGTTGGTGACCACGGGGCCGAGCTCGTCTGCCGTCGTCATCGCGGCGACGTAGCGGTCGGGACGGACCACCACGACGTCGCGGGCACGTGCCTGGAACCACGGGCGCAACTCGTTGTGAACGTCTTCGACGACGATGGTGTCCTGATCGGCACAGTGCTGCCGGTGGTGCCGTTCGCCGGCTCGTGATTCGACGATCTTGACGATGCGCGGCCTGAACACCTTCACCGCGGCGAGTTCCGCGTCGCCGAGCTTGGCCAGGGGGTCGCATTCGAACCCGATCACGGCGAACCACGGCCCGAGGACGTCGTCGAGACGGGGATGCGTACCCTCGCCGGTCTCCACCCGCGGTTGCACGAACATCCGGCCCACGCCAGGAAGATGCGGACCGGGCGCCACGAAACCGGCCTGGTAGCGGGGGACCGGCTTGAACCGCATCTCGAGGACCCACCGTTTGACCGCCGGCGCGAGGGAAGCGGCGCGGAGAAACCAGTTGCGGGCGTGCGCCAGGGACCGCCGCGTCGGGCTGAGGATCCGGCCGAGCGTGGTCGACAGGTCGATCATCGCCTTCGCGTGCGGCCGGCGTTCCTGTTCGTAGGTAAGGAAAAGCGAGTGATCGGCCTGGTCGCGCACGATCGCCGTGAGCTTCCAGCAGAGGTTGGTGACGTCGCGGATGCCGGTGTTCATTCCCTGCCCGGCCCACGGCGGCATCAGGTGCGCGGCGTCCCCGGCCAGCGCGATGCGGCCGTCGGCGAACCGGGCCGCGATGCGGGAGTGGTGGGTGTACACCCGGGCGCGGATGACGTCGACCACGCCCGGGTCGGCGAGGTGGTGGCGGAGGAGGCCGGCGACCCGGTCCGGGGCGAGCATCTCGCCGGCGTCCTCGCCCGGGAAGAGCATGAACTCCCAGCGGCGGCGGTCGTCCGGCAGGTGGGCGCAGACGTACGGGCGGCGCGGGTCGCAGTGCAACGCCGTGTACGGGGCTTCCAGCGGGTCGTTGGCGCAGTCGATGACCACCCACTTGCGCGGGTGGGTCGAGCCTTCCAAGGGGATGCCGAGCAGGCCGCGCACGGTACTGCGGCCACCGTCGGCCGCGATCACGTAGTCAGCGCGCACTTCGCGGGCACCGTCTTCGCCGACGAAGGACAGCGTCACGCCGTCCGCGTCCTGCCGGATCTGCCGCAGCTCGGTGCCGAGCATCACCTGCACGTGGGGAAACCGTCGCAAGCCGCGCCGCAGCACGGCCTCCGCTTCGGGCTGCAGGAAGATGTTGCGCTTGTACCAGCCGAAATCCTGGGCGGTGGGCCGGATGTCGGCCAGGCAGTGACCGGAGGCGTCGAAGAACTTCAGCGGCACGTTCTGGATGGCGCTGCGCAGCACTTCGCCGGCGAGGCCGATGGTCTGGAAGGTGCGCAGTGATTCGTCGTCCACCCCGATCGCGCGCGGGTACCCGACGACGTCCGGTTCCCGGTCGATGATCAGCGTGGTGACGCCGTAGGTGCCGAGCAGGTTGGCCGCGGTCGCCCCGACCGGCCCGGCGCCCACGATCGCGACCTGGACGCGGTCGGTCACCGCGAGACTCCCGCCAGGAAGCCGGTCACCAGCCGGAGGAATTCGGCGGGGTTGTCGTCGTGCGCGTAATGCCCGGCTTCGGGAATCTCCGCCCAGCGAAGCAGCGGCTGCCGGTCGGCCATCTCCCGGCAGACGGAGACCGGGAGGAAGTCCGAGCGGGCGCCGCGGAGGACGAGGGTGGGACAGCGCAGCGCGTCCACACAGGCCCACAGGTCGACCGGCCCGGCGGGGTCACCGCCGCACCGGGCGGCGGCGATGCCCGCCATGTCGAGTTTCCATTCCCACCGGCCGTCGCCGCCGGGGCGGACGGTGTGTTCGATCCGGGACCTGAGCGCCTCGTCGGTGATGCCCGGGCGGAGGTCCCGCCAGTAGGCACGCACGGCCCCGAGCGAATCGAAGCTGCGCGGAGTGCCACGCAGCTCGCGCAGGATCCGGTCCGCGCCCGCGGTGTCCGTCGACGAACCCGGCCCGATGTCTTCGACGACCAGGGCGGTGACCTGGTCCGGGTGCCTCGCGGCGAAGGCGTAGCCGACCGTGCCGCCCATGGAGTGGCCGATGATGCCGAAGCGGGTGAGCCCGAGCGACGCGACGAGCTTCTCGATGTCCTCGACGTAGGCGTTGGTGAAGTAGTCACGACCGGGGTCCCACGAGCTGTCGCCGCGGCCGCGGAAGTCCGGGGCGACCACCGCGTGGGTGCTGCTCACCGCGCGCGCGACCTGTTCCCAGGTGTGGGCGTAGCTGCGCAGTCCGTGGAGCAGGAGGACAGCCGGGCGACTGTCGTCGCCCCACCGCAGGAAATGGCAGGTCAGGCCGTTGATGAGGACCTCGTGACTCGTCGGCTCGGTCATCGGGCTAGCGCAGCCCGTCCTCGCCACGCACTTCGGCGGCGGAGAGGCCGCCGAGGCGGGCGTGCAGCCGGCCGCGGGACGCGAACGCGAAGGCGATGACGACTTCGTCCGGGCGAGGCGCGTCGCCGAAGCCGATCGAGATCGTGTCGTAGTTCGAGCGCACGTAGAGCGCGTCCTTGTGGGCCAACGGAATGTCGATGACGGCTCCGGCGGCGCCGACCTTGCCCGTCGACGGCACCCACGACTTCCCGCCGCCCACGGCCTCGCGCACCGGGTCCGCGAACACCTGGGTGAGGAACGCGTTGCCGTGCTCGTATTCGCCGAGGGTGCCGACGACGCACGCCTTGCCGTAGCTCTGGATCGGCTCGCCGCCGGAGGCCTCGACCGCGCGGCGGCCCACTTCGTGCCCCAGCTCGGCCGACTTCGCGACGATGTCGCTCAAGTCCTCGCTGAAGCGGCCGGCATAGGGGTTGTGCACGGCCGCGGCCACGACGATGCGGCGCACCGCCGATCCGTCGGCGGCCTGCCCGGTCTCGTTGGCGAGCACGTCCTCGACGTGCGTGAACCATTTCCGGACGTGATAGGGCCCGAAGTTCGCGACTGGCATGAGTTCGACCTCGTGGTTGTCGGGTGATCAGGGACTGTGCCGCCATTTACCAATCCGACCACAGCCACGGCCGAATGGCTTTCGTGGCAACGGTTGCTTACCGCTCGGGGGGCGGCCTACTTTTGGCCGGATTAGTAAAGCGGCTCGAGCTCGACCGGCTCGCTCGGAGCGTTGTGCTCGCCGAGGATGCGCCGGCCCTCGTCGTCGTCGGTGACGGTTTCGGCGAACAGCTCGAACCGGTTGCCGTCGGGGTCCTCGAAGTAGAGGCCGATCCCCACCTTGTGGTCGGTCGTCTTGACCACCTTGACGCCCTTGGAGAGCAGCATTCCGTAGAGCCGGCGCAGATCGTCGACGTCGCCCTGGATCTCCAGGCCGTAGTGCTGCAGGCCCAGGCCACCGTGGGCGGCGCCGTCCTCGGCCTGGATGAGCGCGATGTCGTGGTGTTTGCGGCCGAAGGAAAGGAAAACCCACTGGGGGCCGCGAGCGGTGACTTCCAGGCCGAGCACGTCGGCGTACCACGCCGCCGACGTCTCGGGGTCGCGCACGAACAGGGAAAGGTGCGTGCGGACGACCACGGGTTTGATCACGGTGTGCTCCTTCAATGGGTGGCGGCGGGGGCGTCGGCGGCGACGGCCGGGGTCCAGGCCACGTCGGTGATCTCGGGGAATTCCCGCCATTCCTTGGCGAAGGTGCGGCCGCCGTCGGTGGAGCGGAACAGGTGGCCGTACTTGGTGCCGGCGAAGACGAGGTCCGGGTCGCCAGCGTGGGTGCCGAACGCCCAGACAGTCGAGTTGGCCGGGGTGTCGAATGTGGACTCCTGCCAGGTCTGGGTGAGGTCGTCGGACCGGAAGACGCGGGTCTTGGTGCCCGGCGTGCCGTCGCCGATGCCGAGCAGCACCGAGTCGCTGCCCGGGATGCGGGCGACCAGGCGGGTGTAATAGATGCCCCACGTCGACTTCGTGCCGGTGCGCGTCCAGGTCGCGCCGTCGTCCTGGCTGACGAAGACGGCGTTGACGACGAGGCAGAGGATCGTCTTGGGCGGCCCGTCGAGCACGACGACGCAGTGGATGTCGGACGGCGCCACGCCGTCGGGGCTGTCGACGCGATCCCAGGTGTCGCCGCGGTCGCGGGTCAGCCAGAGGCCGCCTTCCTCGACGCCGAACCAGGCGGACTTGCCGTCGACGTGGTCGTAGACGGCGGTGAGGATCCGCGGCTTGCTGACGCCGGCGCAGCGTTCCGGCAGTTCGGGGGAGAGCCGGTCCCAGGTGCGTCCGCCGTCGGCGGTGCGGTACATGGCGGCACGGGATGGTGCGCCGGTGCCGATCAGCATGCTGTCGGGGTCGTTCGGGTCGATGGCGATCGACCACACCTGGGTGTCGTCGAACGGCGAGGCGACCCGGGTCCAGCGGGTGCCGCCGTCGTCGCTGCGGCCGAGCCCGACCTCGGCGCCGGCGAAGATCACTTCGGGCCGGGTGGGGTGGACGGCCAGCGCGCGCACCACGGAGTCGAACTCGAGCCCCTGATCCAGGGGGATGCGGTTCCAGGTCGTGCCGTCGTCGTTGCTGCGCAACACACCTTGTCCGGCGGTGGCGACCAGAATGGTTCCTTGCATCGGTGCTCTCCTTTACGTGGTCAGAGGAAAATGCCCCGGGTCAGGCCGCCGTCGATGCCCAGCGATTCGCCGGTGATCCCGCCCGCGGTGGGTGCGGCGAAGAAACTGATCGCGTCGGCGACCTCGTCGGCGGTGAGCACGCGCCGGATCGGGGTGCGGTCGATGAAGTTCTGCTCGACCTGGGCCGCGGTGATGCCCTGCGCGGCGGCGTTGCGGGCGTACAGCTCGTGGATGTGCTCGGTTTCCACGACACCGGGGTGCAGCGTGTTGATCGTGATGCCGTCCGGGCCGAGCTGGTCGGACAGCACCTTGGTCATGTGCACGATGGCGAGGTTCCGCATGCCCGAGAGGGCGTGGCTCGACCGGCCGGTCAGCCCGCCGATGTTCACGATCCGGCCGTAACCGTGCGCGCGCATCAGGGGCACGACCGCTTTGACACACCGGAAGTAGCCCACCACCTTGGTGTTCAGGTCGGCGAGCAGCGCTTCGGGATCGGCGCTCGCGACGTCGTCGCGGACGAGGCCGGCGGGCGCGGCGGCGCCGTTGACGAGAATCGAGACCCGGCCGGCCTTCGCGGCGCTCTCGGCGAGCGCGAGGACCGACTCGGTGTCGGTGGTGTCGGCGGCGACCGGAACGACGGTGCCGCCGAGTTCGGCCATGATCTCGTCGGCGGCCTCCTGCAGGATCGGCAGGCGGCGCGCGGCGATGACGACCTGCGCGCCCCGCCGCACGAGTGCGCGGGTGACGGCTTTCCCGATGCCGAGGCCACCGCCGGTCACGATGGCGACCTGCCCGTCGAGTTCCATTGTGGTCATGAGAGGTTCACCCAGACGCTCTTGGTTTCGGTGTACTGCTCGAGCACACCGCGGCCCATTTCCCGGCCCCAACCGGATTGTTTGTAGCCACCGAACGGCGAAGCCGGGTCGGTGAGGTTGTAGCAGTTGATCCACACGGTTCCGGCCTTGATCGCGGCGGCGATGCGGTGGGCCTGGGTCAGGTCGTTCGTCCACAGGCCGGCGGCCAGGCCGTACGGTGTGTCGTTGGCCTTGTCGATCAGGTCGTCGACGTCGGTCCAGCGCATGGCGACGAGGACCGGCCCGAAGATCTCTTCCTGGACCACGCGCATGGCGTGCGTGGTTTCGGTGAGCACGGTCGGTTCGAGGAAGTAGCCGCCGGCGTAGTCGCCGTCGAGACCCGCCGGGCGCGACCCGCCGGCTTCGAGGGTGGCTCCTTCGTCCAGTCCGGACTCCACATAGGACTTGACGGTGTCCAGCTGCCGGGCCGAGACCAGCGGGCCCATCTGGCTGGCCGGGTCGTGCCCGGGGCCGACCACGATCCGGTTCGCCTCTTCGACGAGCGCCGACATCACGTCGTCGTAGATGGCGGAGTGGACGTACAGCCGTGAACCCGCGGTGCAGGTCTGCCCCTGGTTGAAGAAGATCCCGTCGGCCGCCGCGGCGGCGACCGCCTTCGGGTCCGCGTCGGGCAGGACGATGTGCGGGGACTTGCCGCCGAGCTCGAGGGAAACCTTCTTCATGTTGCCCGTGGCCGCGATCGTGACCAGGCGCCCGACTTCCGTCGAGCCGGTGAACGCCACCTTGTCCACGCCGGGGTGCGCCGCGAGCGCCGCTCCTACGACACTGCCCTGCCCGGTCACGACGTTCAGCACGCCGGGCGGGAAACCGGCCTCGGAGAACAGTTCGGCGAGCCGCAGCGTGGACAGCGACGTCTCTTCCGCCGGCTTGAGCACCACCGCGTTGCCCATCGCCAGCGCCGGTGCCAGTTTCCAGGACGCCATCGACATCGGGAAGTTCCACGGCACGATCGCTCCGACGACACCGATCGGCTCGTGCACGGTGTAGTTGAGGATCCGCCGCCCGCCCCGCGGCGACAGCGGGATGGTCGAGCCCTCGAACTTGCTCGGCCAGCCGGAGAAGTAGCGGAAGAGCTTGGCCGTGGTGGTGACGTCGACCGCGCGGGCGACCGAGACCGGCTTGCCGTTGTCGAGGGACTCGATGAGCGCGAGTTCGTCGGCGTGCGCTTCGACGAGTTCGGCCAGCCGGTGCAGCAGCTCGCCGCGCTGCAGCGGGGTGAGGTCACGCCAGCCGGGATCGGCGAGTGCCGCGCGGGCCGCCGTGACGGCGGCGTCGACGTCGCCCGGACCGCCGCGAGCCAAGGTGGCCAGCGGCTCGCCGGTGGCGGGGTTGGTGGAAACCAGCCGCTGGCCGGTTTCGCCCGGGCGCCAGCCGCCCCCGATGAACAGGCCGTGTTCGCGGGCCAGGAACGAAGTGACTGCCGGCGGAGTGTCCACTGTGGTCATAGCGCCATTTCGATCAGGTGCGGGCCGCCGGAGGTGACGGCGTCGGTGAAGGTGTGTCGCAGTTCGGCGACGCAGGTGGCGCGGAAGGCCGGTACTCCGAAGGCGCCGGCCAGCGCGACCCAGTCCACGCGCGGGTCGGCCAGGCTGGTCAAGGCCGCGGCCTGGGCACCGAAGTCGTCGTTGCCGTGCCGGCTCAGTTCGGTGCGCAGCACCTGGTAGGTGTGGTTGGCGGCCACCAGCACGGTGACGTCGGTCTGCTCCCGGGCCATGGTCCACAGCGCCTGCGCGGTGTAGAGGCCGCTGCCGTCGGACTGCAGCGCGACGACCGGCCGGTCGGGTGCCGCGATGGCCGCGCCCAGCGCGCAGGGCAGGCCTTGCCCGATGGCGCCACCGGTGTTGGTCAACACTGTGTGGCCGACGGACGACGCCGACGCGGTGTAGAACGGATAGCCGCTCGTCCCGCCCTCGACGGACACGATGGCGTGCTCGGGCAGACAGCTCGCCACGACCTGGCCGACGGTGCGGCCGGACAACGGTTCGTCCGGGCCGGGCGGTTCGAACGCCGGTCCGGGCCCGGCCGGGGCGACAGCGCCCAGCAGATCGGCGAGTTCCAGCAAGGCTTCTTCCGCGTCCTCGTGCGGCCGCGCCAGCCGGACCAGCGTGCCCGGCCGGGTGAGCATGCTCGGAACGCCTTCGTAGCCGAAGTACGCGACCGGGTCCTCGGCACCCGCGACCACCACGGCCGGTGCTTCCCGCAACACCGCCGCGGCCGTTTCGGGAAAGTAGGGGAGCCGGTCGATGGCCGGCAGGCCGCCACCGCGTTCCGCGCGTGCCGGGAACGTCTCGCTGTACAGCGTGAGCCCGGTCTTCGCCGCGATGCGGCCTGCCGCCACTTGTCCTTCGCGGCTCAAGGCGTTCCCGCCGAGCAGCAGCACGCCGCGCGATCCGGCGGTCCGCAGCCGCGCCGCGGCGTTCTTGACGGTATCGCCGCCGACCGGTGCGCGCGACGGCGCCGACGCGGGCTTGGCCGGCTGTTCGGGTGCGCGGTGCTGCTGGTGATCGGCGGGCACGATCACCGTCGAGACACCCAGCAGCCGGTGGGCATCGTCGATCGCCGTCCGGGTCGCCTCGCCGATGCTCGCGCGGCCGGTGACGGTGTGGACCGTCCCCACCGTCGCGGCGAGGGCCGCGATGTCCGACGTCAGCGGGGCCTCGTAGGGCAGGTGCCAGCTCGTGTGGTCGCCGACGATGTTGACGACCGGAGTGTTCGCCCGGCGCGCGTTGTGCAGGTTCGCGAGGCCGTTCGCCAGGCCGGGGCCCAGGTGCAGCAGCGTCAGCGCGGCTGTCCCGGTGATGCGGGCGTACCCGTCGGCCGCCCCGGTGCACACGTTCTCGTGCAGCCCGAGCACGGCACGCACCCCGGGGACGCGGTCCAGGGCGGCGACCAGGGGCATCTCTGTGGTGCCGGGGTTCGCGAAGCACACTTCGGCGCCAGAGTGCGCCGCGGCACGTACGAGCGCTTCGGCTCCGGTGACGTCGTCAGCCACAGCTTCTCCCGTCCTATTATCGTACAAGCTGTACGCTTATCGGTAAGGGTAGCCGCAAGCACGGCGATGGGGAAGCCCGTCGCCGGACGAGATTGCGTAGGAGCTCGTGGTGACGCAGCAAAGCCTCGTGAGTGTTCAGGGCGGTTCTAGCGGACTCTTATTTGCCGACCTACTGTGATCGTTATGGGTGCTGACAGGGACGCTAGGACGTCTCGAACCCACGGGCGGGATGTCCCGAGACGGCGGTGGCCCCTTCCCATGCGGGAAGGGGCCACCGTTCATGAACGGCCCGTCACGCTCGTTCGCGTAGGCGCCACCGCGCGTACTCACGGGCCAGCCGTGCCAGGGCGTCGGTAGTGGCAGCCTTCGCGGTCCACAAGCCCGCGACGTACACCGCGAACGCGGTGACTGCCTCCTGGGGCGCGTCCGCGAAGTGGGTGTGCGCCCGCGCCCACGCCTCGGCCTGCGCCGGGGTGTGGCCCGCGCCGATCAGCCGGATCACCAGGAACGCCGGATCCACCCAGGCGGCCCCGGACGCCGGCCAGGCCCAGTCCAGCACCCGCACCGCCCCGCCGGCGTCGGCTCCGGCGCCGATGACGAACTGGTCGGCGTGCAGATCGGTGTGCACCAGCCGGTCCCCGCGCACCAGACCCGGGGCCTTCTGTTCCCACGCCGACACTTCCGCCAGGTCCCACCCGGACACGATTCCCGGGCGATCCCTGGCAAGCCGGTCCCACCAGGGCGCGCCCCAGCGGTCACCGAGGGACCGCAGGTGCGGCGCGGACACCGCGCCGATCCGGTCCAGCAGCGAGGCGAGCACCGGCAGGTCCGGCGAGCCTGGGGCCAGGTTCGCCGGACGCCCGGCAACATGCTCGAACCCGACCACGAACCAATCCTCGCCGTCGGCGACAAGATCCGCGCTGAACAGCACCGCCGGGGCGAGCCCGCCCACGAGTCCTGCCGACTCGACTTCGGTCCGCAGCCACCGCATCTCCCGCGAGATCCCTTTTACCGCCTTGCAGAAGACCGGCGCCATCCCGTCCCGGCACAGGGTCAGCGCCGCATCGCAGCTCTGCCCCGCCCCGGCGGCGACGGTCCGGCCGATTGGCCCGGTATGGGCCTGCACGGCCGCACGCACCGCATCCGGCAACTCACTCCAGCTGTACCGCGTCGACATCATTACCCTGACCGCCTCTCGCCGGTCGCTACCGGCCGCTGCCGTTGGTCTCGGTGTTCTCGTTGCCGTCCTCACCCGAGCTACGGCACCCGTCATCCCCGCTGTTGCACTTGGCCGCGCGAGCCAACCACACCTGCGGATCGACCGCGAACCCCGCCGCCGCGACCGCATCCATAGTCCGCGCGATCTCGACCCGGTCGCCGACCTCCGCACCGGTCTCCTGCCCATCGTCGTTCGGGACGTGATGGATGAACCCATGGGTGACCCGGTCGCAGAACTTCCTGTATTCCTTGGTGTACATCAGGAATGTGTGCCAGCCAATGTCCACCAACTCCGACGGCGACAGCGACGCACCCCGATCCGCGCCGCACGCGGCCAGGAACGCCAGCGCCTGATCCATGATCCGCGCCGCCAGCCCGCGCGTCACCTCCGCCTGCTCCCGCGCGATCCGGGTCACCAGCCGGTCGAACAATTCCGCCGACACCAAGTCCCGCCCGGCCAGTTCCAGTCTGGTCAACTCCGGCTCGGTCACCATCTCTTGCACTGCACTCGTCATCGCGGTTCTTCCCTTCCCACACCAGGGCTACCGGCCGGTCCACCGGAGCCCGATCCACCCGCACACCGATCGCGTGCGGGGCACCCTTTTCCTTGCAGCAATTGACATCCCGGGCGGCACACACGGGTGTGCCGCCCGGGATGTCAGGCCGCGTTCTGGCGTGGTGGGGGATGACAACGCCACAGCGCAGCCATCCGACGCACCCCGCTCACCGTGATCAGCAGCTCCGCCACCGGGCGCCCGGCCGCATCCACCCCAACCCGCACGTCGAGCACCTCATCGCCCGCACCCGCACGCGTCACCGTCGCGGTCAACGCAGCGGCCATCGCGCCCCGCCGCCGCTCTTGGTACCGGGACGACCGGAGACTCAGACCCGCACACCGCCGCGAGCAGACGGGCCAGCGCGCCCGGCAGACCATACCGACGATCACGCCGCCCCGCCATCCGCTGCTCAACAGACCGCAACGACGCCCGAGCCACCACGAATCGACGGCAACTCGAGCAGACCGGCCCCGGCGAGGCGGTCATCGGCGCCGAGAAGAACTGGGCACCACACACCGCCACGAACTCCCCGCGCGCCGCCATTCCTGTACCCATGGCGTCGTCGGTTACCGCGTGATCCACCGGCGCTGCTGCCGACGTCACCCACGTGATGTGCATCCGGGCGCCCGTTGTCGTCGTCATGCATATAGCGTCGATCAATTGGCGCATTGCCAAGAGGGCATTCTGGGGGGCATCGGCCGACACCCGGAGGCAATCTGGCCGCCGTTCCCGCTGGTCACCGGGGTACACTCGGAAGCCGCACCACTAGGGAGGGCATCGGAGTGGCCACGCCGAACGCCAAGCTACGCGCTATTCGCGAAGCGGCACCTTCGCGCGCGAAGGCTGGCGAGGGCATGACCCATGCGGAACTCGCCGATGCTGTGAACGCGTTCCTCTGGGAAACCCGGGAACAGCAATACACCCTGGACGCCGACACCATCAAGCGCTATGAAAGCGGCAAGGTCGGCTGGCCTGGCGAGGCATATAGAACAGGGTTGCGAACCGTGCTCGGTGTCGCCACAGACGCAGATCTGGGATTCCGCCCTACCAGACGGGGTGCCAGCACAGATCGCGCTCTGGTGACACTGCCAGTCGTGACCCCTGATCTGTACGGACAGGTTGAACTCGGCGTCAGCCCGTCTGAATTTCTCGCGCGTACCTCGGTGGAGACACCCGTCCCGCAGCGGATCGGCTGGACAGATGTCGAGCACGTACGAGTGACCACGCGTGCCGTGGCGATGTCAGAGAACCTCTTCGGAGGTGGCCTGTCCTGCGAGGCCGCCACCGGACAACTCCGCTGGGCAGGGCGACTGATCGAAGCCCAAGCGACCGATGACGTCCGCAACGCCATGTTTGAGGCGGTTGGCAATCTCAGTGGAGTCGTTGCCTACTCGGCGTTCGATATCGCGAACTATCAGGCCGCCGATCGTTGCTTCCAATTCGCCCTTTGGTGTGCCGACCAAGGAAATTCCTGGGCACTCCGAGCGAACACACTTGCTGAAATGTCGCGTAAGGCCGCGTATCTGGGCAATCTTGACGACGCGCTGTCGCTCATCGAGTTTGCCCAGGTCCGCTCGGACCGCGTGTCTGCCACCGGCCGGGCGATGCTCTGGACTATCCGTGCGCGCTTGCTGGCCTTGACTGGTCGAGCCGAGGAGGCGATCGAGGACGTAGATCGGGCCGATACGCATTTCGCGGATCGCGACCTGGCGGCCGATCCTCCGTGGTTGTGTTACTACGACGAAGCTGAGCACCAAGGAAGCACAGGCAAGGCGCTAATTCCCGTCGCTCGCGAACGGAACCTGATCGAACTGGCAGCGCCCCGCTTGGAAACGGCCATCCGGTTGCAGGGGGCGAACTACCCCAGGTCGCGTACCTTCTCCCGGACCCGGCTCGCTTCTCTGATGATGTCGACAGGTGACCCCCGCGAAGCCGTCACCATCGGTCGGCAGGCGGTCACCGAAGCCGCGCCTTTGCGATCTCAGCGAATCGTCAAGGAACTCAACGGGCTGGCTCACATCTCCGAGCAGCACGAGCGAATCGGCGACGTCGCCGAGCTACGACACGACATCGCCTCGCTAGCGCTGCCCGGAACCTGAGACGATCGATCACGTGACAGTGAACCTCACAGACGCTGACAGCGTGCTTTCGGCCTCCGCGCGGATCGTCGGCCTCGACGCCGCCGGGGCCGACCTGATCCGCGACGGCTCCAACGCGATGTACCGCCTGCCTGGTGGCGTGGTCGCCCGGATCGGCCGCCCCGGATCGCGGGACACCGCCAGGCGTGAGGTGCTGGTATCCCAGTGGCTCATTGAGTCCGGCCTACCGGTTGTTCAAGCGCTGCCGGATCTGCCGCAGCCCGCCATGGTGAACGATCGACCTGTCACGTGGTGGGCTTTGCTGCCTCCACATCGCCCCGCAACGCCCGCAGAGCTCGGCGCCGTCCTGCGCACCTTCCATGCTTTGCCCGTGCCGAAGGTGCCGAACCTGCCCGCGCATGACCCGTTCGCCAACCTCGACCCCCGCATCGCGGACGCTTCCGGCCTCGACGATGGCGACCGCGCATGGTTGCGTGGACACCTTTCGCAACTTCGCCAGCGCTACCAACACCTCACAGTCAACGGACCAGACCGGGTGATCCACGGTGATGCCTGGCAAGGCAACATCGCCGTTCCCGACTCTGGTCCGCCGATCCTGCTTGACCTGGAGATGGTCTCCCTCGGCCGCCGAGAGTGGGACTTGATCCAACTCGCCGTCGACTACACCGACTTCGCCCGGATCACCACCGACGACTACCGCTCATTCGTCGCCGCATACGGCGGCTACGACGTCACCACCGTGCCCAGCTACCGGACCCTCGCGGACATCCAAGAGCTTCGATGGGTCTGCTTCGCGCTAAGCAAATCTGATGCCCGCCCCGAGGCTGCCGACCAAGCACGGCACCGCATCGCGTGCATCCGTGGCGACCTACCCCGACCCTGGTCATGGGCAGCCATCTGAGATTTGCCCAGAGATCCCCGGGTCGCAAGTGGGTCACTAAATGAGTGTCCCCTCTGATCGCCCTCAACACTCACGAGGCTCTTGGTGACTAGGACTGCGCGGCTGTCTCCGGGGTGAAGTCGCCGGACAGCCGCCGGGCCGCCTCGGCGGCCGCCGCGGTGACGAGCTCCGGGATGTGCGGGTCCGAAACCTCGACGCCGAGCTGGACGACGCCGATGCTGGCCGTCGCCCAGTCGGAGGTCCTGATCGGTGCCGCGACGCCGACCGCTCCGCTCTGGAGGGCTCCGGCCGTGAGTGCGTACCCGCGGCTGCGCGCGAGCTTGACGTCGTCGCCGTCCTCCGGGGCCGGCGGTCGGCCGGCGAGGATGGCGAGGCCGTCGGCGCCGACGGCGAGGGGGTGCCGGGCCCCTTGCCTCAGGGCGAGGTGGAACAGGCCGCGCGTGGGCTCTTCGGTGAGCAGGATCAGCGCCTGGTCGCCGTCCGCGATGCTCAGCAAGGTGGTGCTGTTCGTTTCCTCGCTGAGCCGGCGCAGGATCGGGAGCACGGTGGCCTGCAGCTGGGGACGCAGCTTGCTGGCGAGTTCGGCGATGCCGATCCCGAGCACGTAGCGGGTGTCGAGGCGGCCGACGAGGCGGTGGACCTCGAGCGTGCGCAGCAGCCGGTAGACGACCGCCCGGGCCGTGGAAAGTTTCTCGGCCAGCTCCGCCGCGGTCAGCCCGTCGCCGTGGGTGGCCAGCAAGCTCAGCACGGTGAGCCCCCGGTCGAGGGTCTGGGAGGTCTCCCCGCTCGGCGAGTTCATCGTCAGGGTCCTCCGTTGGCGGCTGGGTGCTGCAGATGGTTTAGCACAGCGGGCCGGATGCCCGTGTGATTGACCGGCGTCGACGTGGATCGTATAGTACGAATATCGATCAGCAAGGACGGTAATCGAACATGTCTCGACGTTCCACTGCCGAAGACCTCGCACGCAGCCTCCCCACCACCCCCTACGTGGCCGGGCACTGGCAGCCCGATTCCCCGCAACACACGTTCGACGTCGTCGATCCGGTCACCGAGCGCCCGCTGGTCACGGTGACCGAGGCGGACGCCGCGACCGTGGACAAGGCCGTCACCTCCGCGCGCGACGCGCTCGACGACGGCGAATGGGCCCGGCTGGACGGCGCCGCCCGTGGCTCGCTGCTGCTCGCCTTCGCGCAGCTGATCGAGGACCACGCCGAGGACTTCGCCGATCTCGAATCCCTCGACGTGGGCAAGCCGGGCATCGAGGTCCGGGTGATCGATCTTCCGCAGACGGTGGGCACCTTCCGGTACTACGCCGGCTGGGCCGACAAGCTGACCGGCCAGTCGATCCCCACGCCGGGCTACCAGGGGCGGCGCACCCTCAGCTACACCGTCCGGCAGCCCGTCGGCGTCGTGGCGGCGATCACGCCGTGGAACTCGCCGACGATGATCGGGTCCTGGAAGATCGCGCCGGCGCTGGCCGCCGGCTGCGCCGTGGTCCTCAAGCCGCCGGAGGACGCGCCGCTGACGTCGCTGCTGCTGGCGCAGCTGGCCGGGGAAGCGGGCTTTCCGCCCGGCGCGTTCAACGTCGTCTCCGGCCGCGGCGCCACCACGGGCAAGACACTCGTCGAGCATCCCGGGGTCGACAAGATCTCGTTCACCGGAAGCCCCGAAACCGGCCGGATCGTCGCGGCCGCGGCCGCCCGGACCTTCCGGCCCACGACGCTGGAACTGGGGGGCAAGAGCCCCCAGATCGTCTTTGCCGACGCCGACCTGGACGCGGCCGCCGCCGGTGTCGCGCTCGGGATCTTCGCCAACCAGGGGGAGGTCTGCGCGGCCGGCAGCCGGATCCTCGTCGCTCGCGCCATCCACGACGAGTTCGTGGACCGCCTCGCCGCCCACGCCGCCAAGGTGGTCCTCGGGGATCCGTTCGACGACGGCACCACGATGGGGGCGCTGGTCAACGCCAAGCAGCGCGACCGCGTCCTGGACTACATCCGGATCGGCCGTCACGAAGGGGCGAGGCTGGTCACCGGTGGCGGGCGCCCGGAGCGTCGCGGCTACTTCGTGGAGCCGACCCTGTTCGCCGGCGCCTCGCCCGGGATGACCATCGCCCGCGAGGAGATCTTCGGGCCGGTGGGCACGATCATCGCTTTCGACGACGATGACCAGGCGGTGTCCATCGCCAACGACAGCAGCTACGCGCTCGCCGCGACCCTGTGGACGACCGACCTGAGCCGGGCCCACACCGTCGCCGCGCGAGTCCGTGCCGGTGCCGTCGCGGTCAACGGCTGGTCGCCGCTCGACGCCCGCCTGCCGTGGGGCGGCTCGAAGCTCAGCGGGCTGGGCCGGGAGCTGGGCTGGGCGGGGATCGAAGCGAACACCGAACTGAAGACGATCACCGTCGTCCTCTGACTTGCTGCCACACAAGGAAGGAGTGCCGCATGGGCACCCGTATTCTCGTCACCTATTACAGCGCCACCGGTTCCGTGCACCGCCTCGCCAAGGCCGTCGAGGACGGGGCGGCGGCCGCCGGGGCCGAGGTCCGGCTGCGCCGGGTCGCCGAACTCGCGCCGCCCGAAGCGATCGCCTCGAACGCCGCCTGGGCGCAGCACAAGACGGAGACCGACGACGAGGTCGACGAGGCCGGCCTCGACGACCTGGAGTGGGCCGACGGCTACGCGTTCGGCACGCCCACCCGCTACGGCGCGCCGGCCGCGCAGCTGAAGCAGTTCATCGACAGCGCGGGCGGCCTGTGGCAGGAGGGGAAGCTGGCCGACAAGCCGGTCACCACGTTCGTCTCCTCGGCCGAGCGGCACGGCGGGCAGGAAGCCACGATCCTGTCCCTCAACAACGTCTTCTACCACTGGGGCTGCGTCATCCTCCCGCTGGGCTACACCGACGACATCGTCTACGCGGCAGGCGGAAACCCGTACGGCACGTCCTGGCCGGCCGGGTTCCCCTCCGTCATGCCCGACGACGAAACCCTGGAATGCGCCCGCTACCAGGGCGGGCGTCTCGCCCGCTTCGCCGAGGTACTGACCGCGGTGCGGTCGGGCGCACCGGCCTGACACCCGTGCCATGACCATCGAAGTCGACGTCTGGTCGGACATCCACTGCCCGTGGGCGTACGTCGCCGTGCACCGCCTGCGCGTCGCCCGGGAAGCCCACGGTCTCGACGTGGTGTTCGCGCCCCGCGCGTGGCCGCTGGAATGGGTCAACCGCCATGGGACTCCGCGCGACATCGTCACGACCGAGACGGCGGCCCTGGCCAGTCACGAACCGGACCTGTTCACCGCCTACACCGGCGAGTCCTGGCCGTCCACCTTCCTCCCCGCGTTCGAGCTCGTCGCCGCGACCCGGCGGCTCTACGGCGTCCGCGCGGCCGAAGACGTCGACTTCGCGCTGCGCCTGGCGTTCTTCCGCGACGGCGTCGACGTCAGCATCCGGGCCGGTCTGGCCGACGCGCTGGTGATCGCGGGCGGGCTCAACGCCGGCGTGGTCCCGGCGAAGGTCGAGGACGCCTGGCTGCGCACGAATCCGCGCGCGGACGTCGCCGAAGACTTCCGGGTCAGTGGCGGTCTCCCGATCCAGGGGAGCCCGCAGCTCTTCTGGCCGGACGGATCGACGACGCACAACCCGGGGATGACCGATCACCGGTGGCGCGGCGGACTCGTCCACATCGGACAAACCGACCCCGGCGAAGCCGAACGGCTGCTGCTGGCCCGCACCGCCGGGAGCCGGAATTGATCGTCGAAGAGCGCAACTACCTGCTCGTCCCCGGTGGAACACGCCGGTACCTCGACGCGTGGCACCGGCTCGGCCGCGGCCCGCAGGTGGCGCACCTCGGTGTCCCGCTCGGGGTCTACACGGTCGAGGTCGGCGACCTGAACACCCTGGTCTACCTCTGGGGTTTCGCCGACCACGCCGACCGGGCGAACCGGCGGGCCGCACTCGCCGAGGATCCCGGCTTCGCCGTCTTCCGCGGTGAGGTCCGCTCCCTGCTCGTCTCCCAGGTCAACCGCATCCTCGTCCCGGCCGTGCTCCCGGAAGGCAGCTCATGACCAGTACCCCGGCCCAGCGCTACCTCGACGAAATGGTCGCGAAGCGCGGGTATGTGCTCGATTACCACAAAGTCATGGCGGCCAACGACTTCCCGGTGCTGCAGGCCGCCGACAACCTCGTCGACGCGGCGTACCTCTCGCAGCGCCGGCTGGACCGCCGGACCAAGGAGCTCCTGTTCGTCCTGAGCCTGACCGTCCTGCGCGCGGACAAGGCGCACATCCAAAGCCACATCAGGGTCGCCCTCGGCCTGGGCGTCGAACCCCAGGAGATCCTCGAAGCCATCGAGATCGCCCTCCCCGAGGCCGGCGTCGTCGCCTTCCAGCACGGCTTCGACGCGTGGCGCGAGGTGGTGAACGCCGCGGCGCTCGAACCGTCCGCGCAGGTGCAGCCCCAGCGGTGACCGTCCATAATCCACTGCAGTCGAAGGAGCCCCGGATGCCGAAGTGTGTCGAGTTCGTCAAGTTCCGAGTCAAGGAGGGACAGCTGCCGGTCTTCCTCGAACGCCGGTCCGCGGCCATCCCGGCGGTCCGCGAGGCGCATCCGGACCTCATCGGCGCGCCGGTGCTCGCCGAGCACGCCGACGGCTCGTGGACCGATGTCTGGATCTACCGGACCGCCGCGGCCGCGGAACGCGCCAACGCGGGGGCCGGTGACATCCCGGAATTCCTCGCGATGGCCGAACTGCTCGAGGACGTGCGGGTCGAAGCCTCGAGCATGCCGGACGCGGTGACCGCGCCGGACGGGAAGTGAGCGGACCGTGAACCATGACGTTGACGTCGTCGTTGTCGGGGCCGGGTTCGCCGGGCTGACCGTCGCCCGGGAACTCGGGTGGATGGGCGCGCGGGTGGCCGTGCTCGAGGGCAGGGACCGGATCGGCGGCCGCACGTGGACCGACACGCGGATGGGCGAGCAGCTCGAGATGGGCGGCGGGTGGATCCACTGGATGCAGGGTCACGTGTGGTCGGAGGTGACCCGCTACAAGCTGCCCGTCGCCGAAACGCCGTGGCCGGACACGGCGCACTGGCTGGTGGGCGGCGACCGGCGCAGCGGCAGCGCGGCCGAGCTTCTGGAGCGGATGAACGACGGCATGCGCCGGTCCATCGAGGACTGCATGGAGGTGTTCAACCGCCCGTACGAACCGACCGCCGGCGACGGCTGGCGGGACCTCGACCGGCTGTCCGTCACCGACCGGCTCGCGGAGCTCGACCTCGATGACGAGGCGTACGCGCTGTGCGACGCGATGTGGAGCCAGAACTTCAACGCGCCGGCCGCCACCGGAGCGCTCACGCAGGCGTTGCGGTGGGGTGCGGTGAGCAACGGCGACTGGCAGCTGCTCCTCGACATCTGCTCCCACTGGAGGTTCCGCGACGGCACGGTGTCCCTCGCGAACGCCATCAAAGCGGACGTAACCGGCGACATCCAGCTCGGCGTCCACGTGGCACGCATCGACGAGCGGCCCGACGGCGTCGTGGTGACGACCGCCGACGGGCGCGAGATCTCGGCCCGGGCGTGCGTGGTCACCGCCCCGATCGGCGTTCTCGGAAGCATCGAGTTCACTTCGGCCCTGCCGCGCGAGGCCCAGCAGGTCGCGGCCGACGGGCAGAGTTCGCAGGGGTTCAAGCTGTGGGTTCGCGCGCGGGGGGTCGACGGGCCGTTCATCGCGATGGCCCCGAGCGACGAGCCCCTCGCACTCATCCAGTGGGAACACGCGTTCGGCGACGGCGGCGACTTCACCGCGTTCTCCTTCGGCACCGATGCCCGGAAGTTTCCGGTCACCGACCTCGAAACGGTCAACCAGTACGTGGGCCGGCTGGTGCCCGGGATCGAGGTCACGGACTTCGCCAGCCATGACTGGGTCGGGGACCCGTACGCCCGGCAGACGTGGGCGATGCTGCGGCCGAACCAGCTCGAAGGGGTCCAGGCGCTCGCGACGATGCCCGGCCGCGTCACCTTCGCGGGTGCCGACTACGCCCACGGCTGGTGCAGTTTCATCGACGGCGCGATCGAAAGCGCGATGCGCGCGGCGAGGACGCTGCGCGAGCGTGTCCTGTACGGTGCCGATCGTTACTAATCCGACCACAGTCACGGCCGAATGGCTTCGTAGCAACGGTTACGTGCCGCGTGGGGGGTCGGCCTACTTTTGGCCGGATTAGTAAATTCCTGATGACGTCGGGAATTCGTGCCATCGCGGCCTGAACGGAAAATGTTCGGCCGAACGCCGGTTGTTGTTTCGTGCTCACGAAACAACAACCGGCTTTTCTGTTTCGTGGCCTCGATGATCATTCGGATCGCGCGTGTCGACCCTATTGACATGCCGTGATACCCGCCGCATGCTGTGTACGCAACGCGCACTCGACGTTCGATTATCGTTCACCGGCAATTTGCCAGTCAGCAGGGAGTTGTCGCATGACCGTCCCTACCCATCGTCTTCCCCGAGTCTTGACCTGGAAGTCCGGCGCCTTTCTGGGACTGACGACAATTCTGGGTGTCTTCACCACCGTCGGTTACATGATCGGACTGGTCGGCGCGTGGGCCGTGATCGCGATCTGGGCCGTTTCGATGCTGGTCGCGACAGCTCAGGCGTTCCTCTACGCCGAGATGGCGACGATGTTCCCGAACATGGCCGGCGGAGTCGCCGCCTACGCCAACGAAGGGCTCCGCCGCTACACGGTGTTCGTCGGGCCGATCGTGTCGTGGGGCTACTGGCTGGGGTACTCCCTGGTGCAGGCGGCCATCGCGCTGATCTTCGGTCAGGTGGTGCAGGCGCAGTGGTTCCCGGCGCAGACCTGGGGCGTCGACGTCCTCGGGGTCCACATCGGCCTGCCGCACGTCCTGGGAGCGGTGGCGCTGGTGAGTGTCTTCCTGCTCAACATCTTCGGCATCCGGCCCGCCGCGCGGGTCACCTCGTGGGGCGTCATCATCTTCACGGTCTTCGTCGCGGTCATGGTCATTCTGCCGTTCATCGAAGGCAAGTGGTCGGGCGCCGGCCTGACCTGGCGGCTCGACGATCCCAAGCTGGCCCTGGTGCTGCTGTACCTCGCGGGCTGGACGACCTACGCGGTGGAGGGACCGTCGCTGTTCGCGCCCGAGTACCGCAGCCCGGGCTCGGACACCCCCAAGGCGATCCGGGTGTGCGCGATGCTGATGATCGGCGTGTTCACGATCGTCCCGTTCGTCGTCTCCGGCACGCTCGGCGAGAAGGTCATCGGCGACAACCCGAACGGTTACGCCGTCGACGTCATGAACCTGTTGTGGCCCGGCAGTTCTTCGCTGGTGGTCGCGGTCGTCGCGATCGGGCTGTGGGTCACCCTGGTCGGCACCAGCGCGCAGGCCGGGCGGGCGCTGCTCGGGATTTCCCGCAGCGACCTGACCGTCAAACAACTGTCCACATTGAACAGTTACGGCATGCCCGGCCGCGCGCTGGGCGTCGACCTCGTCGTCAACCTGCTCATCCTGTTCCTCGTCGGGAACACCGTCGCGATCGTCGCGGCGAGCAACCTCGGGTACTTCATCTGCTGCGGCCTGGCGTGCTGGGCGTACGTGCTGCTGCGCCGCGACCGGCCGGAGTGGCCGCGCCCGTACCGCCTGTCCCGCAAGTGGGGCGCGGTCGCGATCGCGCTGGGCATCTTCGACCTCGTCGTCGCCGCGGTCGGGATCACCAACCCCGACCTGGCCGGCCGCGGCGGGCTCAAGGAGACCCTCATCTCGCTGGTGCTCCTGTTCGTCTGCATCCCGCTCTTCCTGCTGCGCCGGCTGTGGCAGGACCGCGACCGCACCTTCGCCTGGCGGGAGCCCACCCCGGCGCTGCCGTCCGGCGACGAGCACACCGTGGGCGAAGGCGCGGCACCGCAAACCGCACCGGTGGAGTAGGAAGCCGGCTCACCACGACCGGCCCGGAGGTTGCGCTGACAGCGACCTCCGGGCCGGTTTTCGCTGTCCGCACGGGTACCGGTCGCACGCCTCTTGACGAGGGGACGACCGTTCTGCATACTCTCGTAACCTCACGTTAATCGATTAACGTCGAGGAGCTGGGAAGGAGGGTGCGCCGATGGCCCGAGTCCGGATGTCCGACGTGGCCGCCCGGGCCGGGGTGTCCACGGCGACCGTCTCGATGGTGCTCAACGGGGTGGGCTCGACACGCGTGTCGCCGCAGACCCAGCAGCGGGTGCGCGAGGCGGCCGAGGCGGTCGGCTACAAGCCGAACTCCGTGGCGCGGAGCCTGCGGACGCAGCAGACCCGCATGGTCGGCCTGATCTCGGACACGATCGCCAGCACGCCGTTCGCCGGGCGGATGCTGGCCGGGGCCAACGACGTGGCGCGCGAGCACGGGCATCTGGTGATCCTGGTCGACACCGAGCAGGATCCCGATGCCGAGCGCCAGGCGCTCAACGCCTTGAGCGGCCAGCAGGTCGACGCGATGATCTACGCGAGCATGTGGCATCGCGTGGTCGAGGTGCCCGACGGCCTGCCCGAGGACGCCGTCCTGCTCGACTGCGCCCCGGCCGCGGGAGGCCGGGCCGCGGTCGTCCCGGACGAACAGGCGGGTGGCATGGCCGCGGTGCGGGAGCTGGTGACCGCCGGGCATCGCCGGATCGCGTTCCTGGACGCCGAGGAGCGGTTCGAGCTCGTCGCGTCGCCCCTGCGGCACGAGGGGTATCTCCAGGTCCTGGCGGAGGCCGGGATCGAGCCGGATCCCGCCCTGCACGCCCGTGCCGAACCGGTGGCCGGCGGCGGACGGGAAGCGGCTCAGCGGCTGCTGGACCTGCCGGCCGGGCGAGCGCCCACCGCGATGTTCTGCTTCAACGACCGCATGGCGATGGGCGCCTACGCGGCCGCACACCGCCGGGGCCTTTCGGTTCCCGGGGATCTCTCCGTCGTCGGCTACGACGACCAGCAACTGGTCGCGGCGGAGCTCGATCCGCCGTTGACGACGATCGCGCTCCCGCACTACGAAATGGGCCGGTGGGCGATGGAGGTCGCGCTCGGGCTGCGTCAGGCGGACCGGGCCACCCCGTACCTCATGCCGTGCCCGGTCATCCGCCGGGCTTCGGTGGGCCCGCCGCCGGCCGCGTTCGGCGACTGACGGCGGACCGCACTCTCACTGCATTCCACATGGCAGTTGGCGCTGCCATCCGGCACGGAGGCGACGGCCGGTCGCGCTCCGCAACAGAGAAAGAGATTCCACGGTGAAACGCAAATCCCTCCCCATCATGGTAGCGGCAGGCCTGACCGCGGTGCTCGCGCTGGGCGGCTGCGCCCGCGCGAGCCAGGATTCTTCGTCCTCCGGTGGACCCAGTGAGATCAGCATGTGGACGCACTCGGCGGGCAATCCCGGCGAGCTGGCTGTCTACCAGCGGATCATCTCCGACTTCAACGCGTCCCAGACCCAGTACAAGATCGTCCAGCAGAACTTTCCGCAGGGTTCCTACAACGACGCGATCACCGCGGCCGCCGCGTCGCGGAAGCTGTCCTGCCTGCTGGACATGGACGGCCCGGTGATGCCGAACTGGGCCTGGGCCGGCTACCTGCAGCCGCTGGGACTGCCGGACGACCTGATCAAGACGCTGCTGCCCACGACCGTCGGCCGCTACAAGGACACCGTCTATTCGGCGGGCTACTGGGACGCCGCGTTGTCGATCTTCGCGCGGAAGTCGGTGCTGGACAAGAACCAGATCAGGATTCCGACCGCCGAGAAGCCGTGGACGCTCGAGGAGTTCGACGCGGTCGTCACCAAGCTGAAGGCGAACGGCTATGCCACGCCACTGGACCTGGGCGCCGCCGACAAGGGGGAGTGGTGGTCGTACGCGTATTCGCCGATGCTTCAGAGCACCGGTGGTGACCTGATCAACCGGGCCACCATGAAGTCCGCCGACGGCGCGCTGAACGGTCCGGACGCGGTGAAGTTCTTCACCTGGTTCCAGCAGGCGTTCAAGAACGGCTGGGCGGACAATGCCGGCCCGGTCGGCAACCAGCGTTTCGTCGACAACAAGGTCGCCCTCAGCTACACCGGCGTGTGGAACGCCAAGGACGCGCTCGAAAGTGTCGGCAACGACCTGCTGATCCTGCCGCCGGTGGACTTCGGGAAGGGCCCGAAGATCGGTGGCGGTTCCTGGCAGTGGGGCATTTCCGCCGGCTGCAAGAACACCGACGGCGCCCGCGCGTACCTGAAGTTCAGCTTCCAGGACAAGTACCTCACCGCCTTCGCCGACAGCCAGGTGGTCATCCCGAGCACCACGGCGGCCGCGGCCGCGTCGAAGTACTTCGGCGACACCGCTCCGCTGCACCCGTTCGCCGTGCTGTCGCAGAAGTTCGCCCTGGCCCGGCCGGCCACCCCCGGCTACCCGGTGATCTCCTCGACCTTCGAGAAGGCGGCCAAGGACATCATGAGCGGCGCCGACGTGAAGCCGGCGCTGGACACCGCCGTGCAGGCGATCGACACCGACATCAAGTCCCAGAACGGCTACGGCTTCTAGCTCGCCGCTCCCCGCCCGGCGGGCAACGCCGGGCGGGCCGAGAGGGAAGGCACCTCCCATGACGGCGACCGTCTCGCCGGACACCCGCGCCGCGAGCGCGGTCCCGAAACCCGTCTCCCGCCCGAAGGGCCATCACGAACGACGCTCCGCGCGTCGCGCCGGCTGGGCCATGGCCGCCCCGGCCGTGGTGCTGCTGCTGGCGTTCCTGATCGTCCCGGTGATCCTCGGATTCGTCCTTTCGTTCACCAACGCCCGGCTCGTCTCGCCCGAGCCGACCACCTTCACCGGCCTCGACAACTTCGTCCGGGCCTTCACCGCCGATCCCACGTTCTTCCGCTCGCTGGTGAACACGGTCTGCTTCGCCGCCGTCGTCGTGCCGGTGCAGGCCGGGTTCGGGCTGCTGCTGGCCATCCTGGTGAACCAGAAGATCCGCGGCGCGGTGGCGTTCCGGGTCATCTTCTTCATCCCGGTCGTGACCTCGATCGTCGTGGTCTCGATCCTGTGGAAGTTCATGTACCAGCCGGACGGGCTCATCAACTCCTTCATCGATTCGATCACCTTCGGCGCCTGGCAGGGCACCGCGTGGCTGAACAACCCGAGCACCGCCCTCGCCGCGATCATCGTGCTGTCCATCTGGCAGGCGGTCGGCTTCCACATGCTGATCTGGCTGTCCGGCCTGCAGACCATCCCGCAGGAGCTGTACGAGGCGGCGCGGATCGACGGTGCGAGCACCTGGCAGCAGTTCCGCAACGTCACCTGGCCCTGCCTGCGCCCGACCCGGGTATTCGTGCTGATCACCATCACCATCGCCGCGCTCGGGTTGTTCGTGCAGATCGACGTCATGACCCAGGGTGGCCCGGTGGACTCCACCTCGACGCTGGTCTACCACGCCGTCCGGATGGGCTACCACCAGCAGCAGATCGGCTACGGCTCGGCCCTGTCCCTGGTGTTCTTCGTGCTGGTGCTCATCGTCGCGCTGGTCCAGCGCTTCCTGACCCGGGACAAGGACTGACCCATGACCATCCACAAGGGACACACCGGCTCGGACGAGCGGGTGCTGCGCCGCCGCCGGCGGGTCTGGATCTACCTGGTCCTGCTCGGACTCGCCGTCTTCTTCCTGTTCCCGCTCGTGTTCATGGTCGTCTCCAGCCTGAAACCCGACGGCCAGATCCTGTCCGACGTCGGCGGCTGGCGGGCGTTCCTGCCGCTGGGCGACATCAGCTTCGACAACTATTCCGCGGTGTTCGACCGGGTGCCGGTCGGGCGGTTCCTGTTCAACTCGGTCCTCGTCACGGTGGTGATCGTGGCCGCCGGGCTGGTGGTGAACTCGATGGCCGGGTTCGCGATCTCCCGGCTGCGCTGGACCGGCCGCGGCGTCGTGCTCAGCGTCATCATCGCCACGCTGATCGTGCCGTTCGAGACCATCGCGGTGCCGATGGTCTACTGGGTCTCGCAGCTGCCGACCCTGCTGTTCCAAAATGGACAGATCGTGTACGACTTCGGCTGGCTGGACACCTACCAGGTGCAGATCATCCCGTTCATCGCCAACGGCTTCTCGATCTTCCTGTTCACGCAATACTTTTCGACCATCCCCGCCGCGCTCGACGAGGCGGCCCGGATCGACGGCGCGGGCTGGTTCACCATCTACCGCAAGATCGCCGTGCCGCTGTCGGGGCCGGCGTTCGCCACCGTCGCGATCCTGACGTTCCTGCCGGCTTGGAACCAGTACCTGTGGCCGAGCATGGTCGTCCAGGACGAGAAGCTGCGGCCGGTCATGGTCGGCATGCAGTACTTCTTCCAGGACAACACGGCCTGGGGCGAGGTCATGGCCTACACCTCGATGATCACCTTCCCGGTGCTCGTGGTGTTCCTCGCCTTCCAGCGCGCGTTCGTCAGCAGCGTCGCGGCCAGCGGCGTCAAAGAATGACACTCTTCGAAAGGCTCGTATGTTTTCGCTGCCCGACTCCTGGGTCTGGGACTTCTGGTTCGCCGACGACGGCGACCGCTACCACCTGTTCTTCCTCTACGCCTCCCGCGCCCTGCACGACCCCGAAGCCCGCCACTACCGCGCCTCGATCGGCCACGCCGTCTCGGCCGACCTGGTGCACTGGACCCGGATCGAGGACGCACTGGTCCGCGCGGACGCCCCGGCGTTCGACGACCTGGCGACCTGGACCGGTTCGGTCGTGCGGCACCCGGAGGGCACCTGGTTCCTGTTCTACACCGGCGCCACCCGCGCCCCCGGCGGCAAGAACGTCCAACGGATCGGCTACGCCACCTCACCGGACCTTCTTACGTGGCAAAGGTTTCCGGAAAACCCCATCTTGGCCGCCGATCCTCGCTGGTACGAGACACTGGACGAGGGCTGGCACGACGAGGCGTTCCGCGACCCGTGGGTGTTCGCCGACCCCGGCGGGGACGGCTGGCACATGCTCGTCACCGCTCGCGCCGCCGGCGGTGAGCCGTTCGAACGCGGCGTCGTTGGCCACGCCGTCTCCGCGGACCTGCGGCACTGGGAGCTGCGCCCGCCGCTGACCGCGCCCGGGCCGCGCGGGTTCGGGCAGCTCGAGGTGCTGCAGGCCGAGGTGGTGGACGGCCGCCCGGTGCTGCTGTTCTCCTGCCTGGCCGAACACGCCTCGGCCGACCGCCGGGCCACCGGCACGACCGGCGGGATCTGGGCCGCGCCCGCCGGCGGCTTGCTCGGGCCGTTCGACATCGCGGCCGCCGAACCCGTCACCGACGACCGCTTCTACAGCGGCCGCCTCCTCCGCCGCCGGGCAGACGACCGCTGGGTGCTGCTCGCGTTCCAGCACCGCGGCGAACACGGCTTCGTCGGTGCCATCAGCGATCCCATGCCGGTGGCGTGGGACGGCAAACGTCTCGGCATTGTCGATTCCTGAATTCCTGGAGGTTCCATGCGCTCAACGACGAGCGTCCTTCGCCTGCTGTCCGCCGCCGTCCTCGTGGCGGCGACGGCGGCGGCGGTAGGCCTGTCCGACGCCCCTCCCGCGTCGGCGGCGACCACCTACCGCGCGCAGTACCACTTCACGGTGCCCGACCACTGGAAGAACGACCCCCAGCGGCCGGTGTACGTCAACGGCAAGTTCAACTACTACTACCTCTACAACGCCGACTACCCGACCGAAGTCGGCACCGCCTGGCGGCTGGCCACCACCACCGACGGCGTCGCCTTCGCGGACCAAGGCATCGCCGCGCCGAAGAAAACCAACGCGAACTACGACCTGTGGTCCGGTTCCGCGGTCGTCGACACCGCGAACACGGCCGGCTTCGGCGCCGGCGCGGTGGTCCAGCTGGTCACGCAGATGGACCACCCGGTCAACGCCTCCGGGCCGCAGGCACAGTTCCTGTGGTACTCGATCGACGGCGGCCGGACGTTCCGGCCCTACGGCGACACGCCGGTGATCCCGAACGGCGGCCGCCGCGACTTCCGGGACCCCAAGGTGATCTGGGACGCCGCGCGCGGCCGGTGGGTCGCGGCGATCACCGAAGGCGACCGGATCGGGTTCTTCACCTCACCGGACCTGAAGACCTGGACGTGGCAGTCGGACTTCGTCAGCACCTACGGCACCCTCGAATGCCCCGACCTGTACCCGATCCGCGCCGACGACGGCACCACGCACTGGGTGCTGGGCGTCAGCGCCGGTGGTGTCCCGGGTACCTACGCCTACTGGACCGGAGCCTTCGACGGCGCGGCGTTCACCGCCGACGCGGCCACCCCGCAGTGGCTCGATCACGGCTTCGACTGGTACGCCGGAGTCACCTGGGAAGATCCCGCCGCGCCGGCGGACCGGCGGTTCGGCCTGGCCTGGATGAACAACTGGGCCTATGCCGACACCACGCCGACCCGGGCTTCGGACGGCTTCAACGGGACTGACTCGATCGTCCGCCAGATCACGCTGAAGCACTACGCGGACGGCTATGCCCTGGCCTCGCAGCCGACCCCCGCGCTGGCGTCCCACGCCAGCGCGGTGACCAACCTCGGCACCATCCAGGTCAACGACGGCCTCGTGCCGCTGGCCTACCACGGGACGGCCTACCAGCTCGACACCGACGTCAGCTGGACCCAGCTGGACAACATCGGGCTGCAGCTGCGGACGTCGGCCGACGGGACCCGGCACGCGGACGCCGGGATCTACCACGACTACAGCTACCTCAACCGCCGCCAGACGGGGGAACCCGACACCACCGGCACGCGAGGGGAGAGCCACGCGCCGTGGAACCCGGCGAAGACCAGCGCGCACCTGCGCATCCTGGTCGACCGGACGACGATCGAGATGTTCGTCGACGACGGCCGGTACGTGCACTCCAGCGAGGTGTTCGCCGACCCCGCCGACACCGGCATCAACCTCTACGCCACCGGCGGCAGCGCCACCTTCGCCAACACGACCATCACCGAATTCGCCGACCTGTCCCAGCGCCCGGCGCATGTGGTCTCCGGGTTCGAGGGTGGCTCCTACGATCCCGGCTGGACCACCACCGGCAGCTTCACCGGCACCGGCCCATCCTTCGAATACCTGCCGGGCATGGTCGGCAACGCGGTCCTGGACACCTTCGCCGGCGGCGGCGACCCGGCCACCGGCACGATCACTTCACCGCCGTTCACCCTCGACCGCAACCACCTGCACTTTCTCCTCGCCGGCGGCAACCACCCAGGTCAGACCTCGATCAACCTGCTGGTGAACGGCCAAGTCGTGCGCACGGCTACCGGAGACGACACCGGCGTGCTCAAGCCGATCGACTGGGACGTCGGCGCCCTGCAGGGGCAGCGCGCCGAAGTGCAGGTCATCGACCAGGCGACCGGCGCGTGGGGACACCTCATGGCCGACCAGCTGCTGCTGAGCGATTGAACGGCAGGTGCCGCGGTGTCTTGAATGACTCATTCAGGTCTTCGGAGGTCCTGAATGAGTCATTCAAGACCTCCGGCGAGCGACGGCCGCCCGTCCGCGAAACGCCGGACCGCGGCGAACACGCTGATCCCCTGCGCGGCGGCGGTGGTCGCCGTGGTGGCGTTGGTGGCTTTCGTCCGCAACGCCGGCACCGCCGACCTCGGCGCTGTCTTCGGGAATGCCGAGCCGGTATGGGTTTTCGCCGCGGTGACGGTCTTCCTCGTGCCGTTGCTGGGCAACGTGCCGGCTCTGCGGGCGGTCGCGCCGGTGCGCCTGCCGTGGGGACTGACGACGGCCGCGCAGCTGGCGGGAGCGTTCGGCAACCTCGTCGCGCCCGGGAACCTCGGTGTGATGGCCCCGCTCGACCGCCGTCTGTTCATGCGAGTAGCGGTTGTCCGTGGTCGCGACGAAGGTCGAAGCTACCGGGACGAGATCATCACTTTCGTCGGGGAGGGGCGTCATGAGGCCTGGTCTGGCTGTCTTGCTCGCGGTCGCGCTGGTCGCCACGGCGTGCGGCGGGTCCGGCGGCACACCTTCCGCCGGCCGGGACAAAGTCGGCTATCTGACGTCGTTCGGCACCTTCGGCCGTGACGCCTACGCCTACGTGGCCCAGGAGAAAGGCTTCTTCACCGAAGCCGGGCTCGATGTCACGATCACGCCGGGCAGTGGCACGGTGGACGTGCTCAAGCTGGTCGCCGGGGGCCGGGCGGACGTCGGCACGGCGGACTTCACCGCCACCGCGATCACGGTGGCGAAGGAGAAGCTGCCGGTGACCGCCGTCGCGGCGGTGCACCAGCGGTCCCTCGCCGCGATCATCTCGCTCGAGGGCAACGGCATCACCAGGCCGGCGGACCTGGCCGGGAAGAAGATCGCCGATCAGGCCGGCTCGACGAACCAGGTGATGTTCCCCGTCTACGCCAAGGCCGCCGGCCTCGACCCGGCCTCGGTGCGGTTCGTGCCGGCCGCTCCGCCCGCCCTGCCGCAACTGCTGGCCTCCCGGCAGGTGGACGGGATCGGGCAGTTCGTCGTCGGCCGGCCGCTCATCGAAGCGGCGGCGCGGGGCAAGAAGGCGGTCGTGCTGCCCTACGGCGATCTGGTGCCCGACCTGTACGGCAACGTGGTCGTCACGTCGAAGGATCTCGCCGCCCGGAATCCCGCGCTGGTGCGGCGGTTCACCGCGGCGCTGCTCAAGGGGCTCGGCTACGCGATCGAGCACCCCGACGAGCTCGGCGCGATCCTCAAGAAGTACCAGCCGGCCCAGGACGCGGGGGTGGCGGCCGCCGAGATCGGGCTGATGGCGTCCTATGTCCGGCCCGCCGGCTTCACCGGCCCGCTCGGCCAGGTCGCCGAGGCGCGGGTCGGGAAGATCATCGGCACCCTCACGGACGCCGGCGCCATCCCGGCCGGTGCGCTCACCCCCGCCGACGTCGTCTCTTTCGGACTGGTGCCCCGGTCGTGATCGTCCTGGACGGCGTGGCGCAGGTCTTCGACGGCCGGGCGGGGCCGGTCCAGGCGCTCGCCGGAATCGACTTCGAGGTGGGCGAGAACGAGTTCGTCGCGATCATCGGGCGGTCCGGGTGCGGCAAGTCGACGTTGCTGCGGCTCATCGCCGGGCTGCTGCCCCCGACCCGGGGACGGATCTTCGTCGGCGGCGAGCCGGTGACCAGGCCGCGTCGCGACGTCTCGGTCATGTTCCAGCGCCCGGCGCTGCTGCCGTGGCGGTCGGTGCTGGCGAACGTCATGCTGCCGATCGAGATCTTCGGCCTGGAGCGGAAGTCCTACCGGGACCGGGCGCACGAGCTGCTGGAGCTGGTCGGCTTGCGTGGCTTCGAGAAGCGGTTGCCCCACGAGCTTTCCGGCGGGATGCAGCAGCGGGTGTCGCTGTGCCGGTCGTTGATCCACGCACCGGCGGTCATGCTCATGGACGAACCGTTCTCCGCATTGGACGCTTTGACCCGGACGGAGCTTTCCGGGGAACTGCAACGTATCCAGCTGGAGCAGCCCAGGACGGTCGTGTTCGTGACGCACTCCATCGAGGAGGCCGTCGTGCTCGCCGACCGGGTGGCGGTGCTCACCCCGCGGCCCGGCAGGCTCCGCAAGACCGTCGACCTCGCCCTTCCCCGGCCACGCGTGCCCGGGCGCCCCGACGTCGATCAGGCGGGTCGTGAGCTGCGCGACCTGCTCACCGCACCGTTCGGCGAGGAGGCGACATGAAGGCGCGGGGTGCCGTGTTGCCCGTCGTGGGGGTGCTGGCGCTCATCGGCCTCTGGTGGCTGGCGACGATCGTCTTCTCGATCGAGAAGTTCCTCGTCCCCAGCCCGGCCGACGTGGTCGCGTCGTTCCTCGAGCTGCCGGGGTACCTGCTCGGCCAGAGCCTGGTCACCCTGGCCGAGACCATCGAGGGTTTCTCACTGTCCATTGTGGTCGGTATTCCGCTCGCGATGCTGATCGTCCGGTCCCCGCTCCTGGAACGGACGTTCTACCCGATCCTGCTCGCCATGAACGCGGTGCCCAAGATCGCCGTCGCCCCGATCCTGGTGGTGTGGTTCGGCTTCGGCCAGGGACCGAAGGTGGTCCTGGTCGTGCTGGTGTGCGTCTTCCCGGTGGTCATCTCGACCGCGTCCGGGATGAAGTCCACGCCGCACGAGCTCGTCGAGCTGCTCCGCTCGTGGGACGCCTCCCGCCGGCAGGAGTTCTTCAAGCTGCGGTTCCGCCACGCCCTGCCGCAGATCTTCGTCGGGCTCAAGGTGGCGATCTCCCTGGCGGTCATCGGCGCGGTGATCGCGGAGTTCGTCGGCGCCGACGCCGGGCTCGGTTTCGTCATCGTGCAGTCCGGCGCCAGTGCCGACACGTCGCTGGCCTTCGCCGCGATGACCCTGCTGGCGATCATGAGCATCGCGTTGTTCTACGGGCTCGCGTACCTCGAGCGGAAGCTGGTGCCGTGGGCCGAGGAACACCGGTGAACGACCCATCGCGCGTATCGAGGTGTCAGCGGCTTCACCGATCAGAAATCCTCCGCCACGTCGTCAGTTCTGGTACCCCCTCGCACCGGTGGAAGGATTGACGACCATGACCGACGCCAGACCGCTGGGCGCCGACGAGGCCACGTTCATCACGGTGGTCCGCTCAGGCGATACAGCGCGGTTCGCACTCATCACGGAGCGTTACCGGCGTGAGCTGCAGGTGCACTGCTACCGGATGCTCGCGAACTACGAGGACGCCCAGGACATGACGCAGGAGACGTTCCTGCGGGCGTGGCACAAGCGGGAGTCGTTCGAGGGCCGCGCCGCGCTGCGGACCTGGCTGTACCGGATCGCGACGAACGTCTGCCTCGACTTCCTGGACAAGCGCAACGACCGCACACCCGTGCCTGCCGAGCTGCCGGGGGCGGGCTCGGAACTGAGCTACCTGCAGCCGTACCCCGACCGGATGCTCCCGGAGGACCCGCAGGAATCGGTGGTGGCGCGGGAGACGATCGAGCTGGCGTTCATCGTCGCCGTCCAGCACCTGCCGCCGCGGCAGCGGGCGGTCTTCATCCTGCGCGACGTCCTCGGCTGGCCGGCGTCGAAGGCCGCCGACGCCCTCGAGCTGACCGTCGCGTCGGTGACCAGCGCACTGCAGCGGGCGCGCGTGACGATGCGCGAGCAGCTGCCCGGCCGCCGCCTCGACTGGCGGAGCTCCGCCACTCACGAGCTGTCGAGCGACGAGCGCGGCGCGGTGAGGTCGTACATCGACGCCCATGAGCGCAACGACCTCGACGGGCTGATGTCCCTGCTGCGCGACGACCTGCGCTTCGCGATGCTGCCCGATCCGGGCACCGTGACCACGACGGCCGAGGAGGCGGTGGACGGCTGGCTCTCCGGTGGGCTCTTCCAGCACGGCCACGACGACTGGCGCGGTATCACCACGACCGTCAACCGCATGCCCGCCGCCGTGCTGTACCTCCGCACTCCCGACGACCCGCAGTACCGGCTGTTCGCCATCGCGGTCCTGCACATCGTCGACGGGAAGATAGCCGAGCTCACCGGATTCGACGCCACCGGCAAACCCTGGCTGGACCTGCCCCTGACACTGTGATCACCCGTGCTCATCGCCTCGTCTCGTATCGGGTCAGCACCACGCCGCCGGGAAACGTCCGCGTCTCGACGAGGTTCAGGTTCACCCAGCCGTCCAGCGCCGTGAAGAACGGCGTGCCACCGCCCACCAGGACCGGGTAGGTGGCCAGGGCGTACTCGTCGATCAGCCCGGCCCGCATGGCCGCCCCGGCGAGCGTCGCGCCGCCGATGCCCATCGGGCCGCCGTCCCCGGCCTTGAGCCGGGTGATCTCGGCGACCGCGTCGCCGGTGACCAGGCGCGTGTTCCAGCCGACCTTGTCGATCGTCGAGGAGAACACCACCTTCGGCGTGTCCCGCCAGTTCCGCGCGAACTCGATCTGCGCCGGGGTGACGTCGGGCTGCTGGTCGCCGGTCGGCCAGTAGGAGCTCATCGTCTCCCACAGCTTGCGCCCGTACAGCGTCAGCTCGCTCGCCCGCTCCCGGTCGAGCCACCACTGGAACAGCTCGTCGCTCGGAGGCCCGCCCCAGCCGATGTCGTCGCCGGGCGCGGCGATGTAGCCGTCCAGGGTCACGTTCATGCCGAAGATCAGTTTCCGCATCGTGCCAGCCTCTCGTGAGTCGCTCTCAGACGTACAGACGGGCGCGGCGCGAAAACCTGATCGGCGGGCTGAACCTGGACCACGCGGGCGTAGGCTCGCCAGGATGCGGATAGGCGAGCTGTCCAAGCGCACGGGCGTGAGTCCGCGCTCACTGCGGTACTACGAAGAGCAGGGCCTGCTGACCAGCTCACGCTCCGACGCGGGGCAGCGTCACTATTCCGACGCCGAGGTCCAGCGCGTCTCGCTCATCCGGCAGCTGTTCGACGCCGGTATGTCCAGCCGGGTGATCGCGACGGTGCTGCCGTGCGTGGACGTCCCCGGCGACCTGGGCATCGCCGAGGAGACGTTCACGGCGATGACGCGCGAGCGCGACCGGATCGACGCCGGCATCGCGCACCTGATCGAGACCCGGGATGCGCTCGACGTGCTGATCAAGGCCAACCGCCGGCACCAGGCGAAGCTGTCCACGACACCGGAACCGGTGGCGCGGTCGGCCTGATGCTGTGACCTGCGCCTCAGCCGCTTGCCCCTGACATCGATGTGAGCGGTGAGGATGGCGACAGCGCCCGGAAGCACCGGGCCGGTCATCCGGAAGGCGGCAGAGAATGGGACAGGCGTGGGGTTTCGGGAAGCACGGCGGGCCCGAGGTGCAGGAGTTCTTCGATCGTCCCGATCCCGTCCCCGGTCGCGGCGAGGTGCTGATCCGGGTCGCCGTCGCCGGCGTGAACCCCCTCGATCACGTCCTGCGCTCGGGTCCGGTCCCCGGGCTCGACGGCGGGCGGCCGTTTCCCCGCGTGCTGGGCATGGAGGCAGCGGGAACCGTTCTCGCCCTGGGCGAGGACGTCGACGGGCTCGAGGTGGGTGACGCGGTCTTCGGCTTCGCGCTCACCGGTGACGGCACCTACGCCGAGACGACGGTGCTGTCCGCGCCCAACACCGCGCGCATCCCGGCGGGCCTGTCCGCGACCGTGGCGGCAACGCTGCCGGTGGCCGGGACGACCGCGGTGGACGCGCTCGACCAGCTCGGCCTCCCGGCCGGTGCCACGATCCTGGTCAACGGGGTCGGGGGCGGGGTCGGCCTCGCCGTCGCCCGGCTGGCCGCCGCGCGCGAGCTGCGGGTGATCGGCACCGGGAGTACCGCCAAGCGCGAGCACGCCGAAGCCATCGGAGTGCGGTTCATCGACTACACCGCCGAGGACGTCGTCGCCGCGGCACGCGAGCTGGTTCCGGACGGCTTCGCCGGGATCGTCGACCTGGCCGGCGGCACCTCGCTGCGGACGGTCGCTCCGCTGGCCAAGGAGCCCCGCACCATCATCTCGGTGGGTGATATGTCCGTGCCCGATCTCGGTGGGCGTCTCGTCGAGCGTCGCCTCGACCGCGCGAACCTGGAACGGGCCGCCCGGCTGGCGCTCGACGGAGTCCTCGCACCCGTGATCACCGCGGTCCATCCGCTCTCCGACGCCCCGGCCGCCCTCGCCACCGTCGAGAACGGTCACAGTGCGGGCAAGGTTGTCATCAAGATGGCATGAGAAGTGCCCGGCCGCCCGTTCTCCGATCAGGGTGGCGGTGGTGCCGGCGAGTGCGGTGAAGATGATGACGCAGATGTCCTGGCCGATGCGGGTGATCCCGATGACGCGGCCGTGGAGGTGGGGTGGGGCTCCCTTGCCGCGGTGCCGCGATCGTACTGAGCCGGCCAGGCCTGCTGTACCCGAATTTCCTCGCTGCGGCTTGGCAGTGCGTTGGCTTTCACCTCGTCACTTCCGTGTCCACATTGGTCAGTTCGGCCGTGGCCCGCCAGAGGAAGCCACCGTCCTGGCCGCCCAGATCAAATCCCGGCGCGCCGACAACACGCCGACCCCGGGCGCCAAGGACCCTCAGCGCGCGGCGAGCACCCGGCGTACCTCGTCCGCGCCCAGTACCACGGGGGAGTGCAGTGATCCGACCTCGCCGATCTCGATCTCGACGACGTCTCCCGGCCGCAGCCCGAGGTCGAGTCCCGGCACGATGGACGTGCCCGTGGAGAGCACGGCGCCGTCGGGGAAGTCGTTGTCCCGCCACAGGTATTCGACCAGTTCGGCCGGTTCGCGGTTCAGCTGGGCGGTACTGGCTTCGCCGGCGAACACCTCGTGACCGTCGCGCAGGATGCGCATGCGGAGATCGAGCGACAGCCGGTCCGGCACCTCCCACGCCGGCCGCACCCGCGCCGACACCGCGCACGAACCGGTGTAGATCTTGGCCTGCGGGAGGTACAGCGGGTTCTCGCCTTCGATGCTGCGGGAGCTGACGTCGTCGACCACCACGTACCCGGCGATCTCCCCGGCACCGGTCAGCAGCAGGCCGAGTTCCGGCTCCGGCACGTTGTTGGCGGAATCGGCGCGGATGGCGATCGGCTCGCCGTCGGTGACCACACGCCACGCGGACGACTTGAAGAACAGCTCCGGTCGATCCGCGCGGTACACCCGCGCGTAGACGTCCTCGTCGGCGCTCTCCTCCCGGCGGGCCTCCTCGGACCGCAGGTACGTCACCCCGGCGGCCCACACCTCCATCCGCCCGTCCAGCGGCGGCAGCAGGCGGACCCCGGCCGCGGACACGGGCTCCCCGGCGGCCTCGGCCAGCTCGCGGATCTCCGCCACGGGGCGGCGTAGCAGGTCACTCATCGACGCCACCGCGAGCGGCCGCAGCTGTTCATCGGTGAGCACGCCGACCCGGATGGTGCCGGTTCCGTCGGCGAATCGCACCAGGTGACTCATCCCGGACCTCCTCGTCACTATCGAACCTACGGAGTGCGGAGCGCGGCGGCTACGGGGACACGCGGATCGGAATGAGTGGCCACCCGGCCGTTTGCCCGTGGACGCATCGGGCACCCGGAGATCTTGACCCTCGAGATCAGGGGAAAGGCCCGAGCATGACTGCTCAGCGCGTGCCGGAGGCCCTCGTGGTGGGCTTGGTGACCGATGAGGGATTCCCTCGGCAGCTCGCCGGGAGAATCGTGGACGGCCTGCCCGGGCACCTGGCCCGCGACCTCGGTGATGGGACGACCTGGCAGGTCGAGCACGAGACGCGGTCGCTGCCGCTGGACGAGGACGGCAACATCCCGATGCTGGACCTGGCGCAGGAGCGCCGGGCGGAGCACGAATGGGACCTCCTGGTGCTGATCACCGACCTCCCGCGGCGGGCCGGCACGGTCCCGATCGCGTCGGACTACAACGTCGGCCACGGTGTGGCGATGGTGTCGCTGCCGGCGCTGGGTGCGCTGCGGCTGCGTGGCCGGGTGTCCCGGCTGATCGTGCACCTGGTCCGGCACCTGGTGGCGCACCGCTCGGCGAAGGCGGCCGATCCGCCGCGGCGGTTCCGCGACCGGCTGCGGGAGCTGGTGGCGCCGACGCGGCACATCCGCGGCCGCGGCGCCGCCGATGAGCACCTGGCCTTGGTGGGCGTGCGTGGCCGGCTGCGGCTGCTCCTGCCATCCTTTTCGGGCTGGCACTGCTGGCGTCGATCGTGCTGATCGAAGGCACCTACTTCGCGCAGGTCCTCGGTCATCCGGCGGGCCCGGCCCCGTACCTCAAGCTGGTGTGGCTCGCGACTTCGGTGGGCATCGTCGCCGGGGCGGTGGGCTCGAGCCTCGAAGACGAGGAACGCGTCCGCCGGCGACCTACAGCCGCCGCGAGCGGGAGCGGCAGCAGCGCAACCGCGAACGCGCCGAGGAAGCCGAAAGCGGCGGTGACGACTGAGCGGTCACCGGGCAGCTCATCATCAGTTCCCGAGGCGTCAACCGTGTGATTGACGCTTGTCATCCAACTGATTGACTGACTACAGTGACGGTCATGTCGGCACGGAGGGCGCCACGGCCGGAAGATCGCGGCCGGGCGGCGGAGCAGACCCGGGAGCGGATTCTCGACGCCGCCATGGCCGAGTTCGGAGCAAAGGGCTACGCCGGCGCGCGCACCGCCGGAATCGCCGCGCGCGCGGGCGTGAACCCGCAGCTCATCTCGTACTACTTCGGCGGCAAGCAGGGCCTGCTGGAGGAGCTCCGCCGCCGTTGGCAGGAGATCGAGGCGTCCGTCGCCGCCCCCGATGCCTCGTTCGGCGCTTCGGTCGCCGCCCATCTCGACGCGACGCTCGACCGCCCCGACTGGGCCCGGTTGGTGGTCTGGCAGGCGCTGGGCGACTGCCCCTTCGCCGACGCCGAGGAGGGCGAACGCTACGCGCAGGCCCAGCGGGACAGGCTGGCGAAGGGCGTGCAGCGGATCCGTGAGCGCCGGGACGCCGGCGAGGTCACCGGTGACATCGACCCGCGGTTCGCGCTGCTGGTCACCTATGCGGTGGTCTTCTCGCCGATCGCCCTGCCGCAGTTCGTCAGGGGTCTGCTGGGCGACGATCCGTTGTCTCCGGCGGTCCGGCGTTGGCTGCACGACCAACTGATCAAGCTGCTCGGCGCAGCCGGGGATTGAGGGAGGAGCCGGACATGGTCGCGGTCGTCTTCGGGGCCAGGGGGAACGTGGGTCGTCACGTCGTCAGTGGTCTGCTCGCGGCGGGCGAGAAGGTCCGGGCGACCAGCCGGACACCCGATGCTGCGGGCCTGCCGCCGGGTGTGGAGGTCGTCGCGGCCGATCTTGAGCGTCCCGAAACCCTGCGCGCCGCGCTGGAGGGTGCCGAGAAGGTGTTCCTCTACGCCAAACCCGACGGTGTCGAGGGTTTCGTCGACGCCGCCGCGGACGCGGGCGTCCGGCACGTCGTACTGCTGTCGTCGGCGGCGGTCGTGGTCCCGGACGCGGAACGCAATCCGATCGCCCGGCAGCACCGGACCGTCGAATCGGCCATCGAGCGGTCCGGCATCGACTGGACGTTCGTCCGCCCGGGGATGTTCGCCACCAACACGCTGTGGTGGTGGCAGCGGCCGATCCGGGACGAGGGTGTCGTGCGGAACCCGTATCCGGATGCGCAGACCGCTCCGGTCCACGAGAAGGACATGGCCGCGCTGGCGGTGACCGCGCTGACCCGGCCGGGTCACCGGCGACAGGCCTATACCGTCTACGGGCCGCAGTCGCTCACGCTGCGGCGGCAGGTCGAGCACCTCGGCGACGCCCTCGGCCGGACGATCCGCTTCGAGGTGATCTCTGTGGTCGAAGCGCGAGCGGAACTGGGCAAGACGATCCCGGCGATCGGCGTGGAGACCTTCTTGCGCCAGTGGGCGGCCCGCGACGGCACCCCCGCGCAGGTTTCCACGACCGTCGAGGACGTCACCGGCCGGCCCGCGCGGACCTTCGCACAGTGGACCGTGGACCACGCCGGCGACTTCCGCTGACGGACCACGATGTCCGCACTGTCCGGCGTGGTCAGAGTGCCGGCTTGCCCGGCTGGTAGAGCCAGGTGTGGAAGAACGAGCCGAGGTCGCGGTTGGTCAGCCGCTCGACGAACTGGATGAATTGCCGCGTCGACACATTGCCGTATCGGTGAACTGTCGGCCACAGTGTGAGCACTGCGAAGAAGGCGCGGTCGCCGATCTTCATGCGTAGCGCCTGCAGGGTCATCGCGCCGCGGTTGTAGACCAGGTCGTTGAAGATGTTGTCACGTCCGGGGTCGGCGACTTCGCCGCTCCAGTCCTTCTCGTCGGCGTAGGTCTTCGCGAAGGTCTGTTGCACGGGGACGTTGTTGAACTTCTCTTGGTAGAGCCACTCCGTGTAGGTCGCGAAGCCTTCGTTGAGCCAGATGTCCGACCAGTGCACCGGAGTGAGGCTGTCGCCGAACCACTGGTGGCCGAGTTCGTGGGCGAGCAGGTCGCCGTCGACATCGCTGGTGCGCTGGTCGTAGACCGGCCGGCTCTGTGTCTCGAGGGCATAGCCGACGCCGACGTCGGCGAGGATGCCGCCGGTCGAGTCGAACGGGTACTGCCCGTACACCGAGGATTCCCAGTGGGTGATCTGCGCCGTGGTCTGGTTGAACACCTTGCCCTGACCGGGTTTGGTGTCGATCGACTGGCCAATCGCGGTGATGTTCGGCAGGCCGCCGGCCGTCACGCCGCGGGTGACGTCGTAGTCGCCGATCGCGAGCATGGCCAGCTCACTGGCCAGCGGCCGGTTCATCGACCAGCGGAAGGTGGTCTGGTGATCGCGCGTGGTGGTGGGCCCGGGTTCGCCGTTGGCCAGCACAGTGAGTCCGGTTGGGACGGTGATGGTCTGGGTGTAGGTCGCTTTGTCGTCGGGGGTGTCGTTCACCGGGTAGTAGGTCGCCGCGCCGATCGGCTGGTTGAGTGCGACCGCGCCGTCCTTGGTGGCGACCCAGCCGGAGAGGCCCAGCGCGGGGTCGTCGATCTCCTGCGGGACGCCGGCGTAGGTCACCGAGACGACGAACGGGCTGCCCTTCCGCAGGCCGTACGGCGGGGTGATCACCAGTTCCTGGGCACCGCTGCGGGTGAAGCCGGCGTTCAGGCCGTTCACCGAGAGTCTGCTGATCGTCAGCGGTCCCTGGAAATCCAGGTCGAAGCGGGAGAGATTCTGGGTGGCCGTGGCGAGAATCGTCGTGGTCGCGTCGATTGCGTGGGTTTCGGGGCTGAACGCCAGCCGGATGTCGTAGTGGCTGACGTCGTAGCCGCCGTTGCCCATGTCGGGGAAGTACGGATCCCCGGCGCCGGGCGCACCGGGGGAGTACGGCGATGCCGGCGCCGCCTCCGCTGCCGGGCTCGTCGCGGCCAGCAGACCGGCGGACAGTGCGCAGGAGATGACCACCAAGCGGCCACGGCTACGATCGGCGCCTCGCATGGGTCCTCCTCGGCAAGCATCGACGCTGAAGAGTAGGACCGAGCCGACACGCGGATCAAGCCTGGTGCGACGGCGGCCTCGAAGTCCGGTTCGGGCGGTTCCTGGGCCTTTGTGTCACGCCGCCCGCGTTCCTGCGGCACAGGCACAAGACGTGGCTGAGCGCCGGGGCCGGCGCAGTGCGGCGATGGCGAACTCCCGACGTGGCGGGTAACAGCCGGTTTGCCCGGGCGGGCCGGATCGGCGTGTGCGGTTAACTGAATCGTGACAGGTCGGCGAGGGCGGGGGTAAACGAGGGCACGGATGCTGGCCGCATGACCGAAGCCGAGGTACCGCCGAAGACCGGGAAGCGAGCGAGGACCTCGATCAGCCGTGAGCTGATCGAGCTCGCGGCGCTGTTCATCGCCACCGGGGTCGCCGATCTGTTCGTCAGCACGTTGTCCCACAACCGGGTCGGGCCGGTCATGCTGTTCGCGCTGGGTGGGCTCCTGGTCGCCACCGCCGCGGGGCGCCGGTGGTGGACCCACCGTGCGCGACCGAACCGGGCGCGCGGCACCGCGGCCGAACACCCGCCGCGGACCGGGGTGGCGTGGCGGGTGCGCGCCACGGTGCGTGACGTGCCCGGGAGCTTGGCCGGGGTGACGGCCGCGTTGGCGGCGCACCGCTACGACATCGTCTCGTTGCAGGTGCTCGCGGTGCCGGACGGCGTGGTGGACGAGTTCCTCGTCCGCGCGCCGGACGGCGCGACCGCGGCGGACATCGCCACGGTCACCGAACTGGGCGGTGGCCGGGACGTGCGGGTCGTCCCGGCGGACGTGCACGAGTTCGTCGACCTGCCGACCCGCGTGCTGACCATGGCGGCCGCGGAGGAAACGGACCTGGTCCAGTTGCTGCGGGCGGTACTGGGCGAGTGCGGCATCGAACGCAAACCCGCCGGACGCCGGGGGAAAGGGGCCGGTGAAGGCATCGACGGAACGATGCTGCGGCTGGTGGACGTCGACGGCGGCGTCGTGGTGGTGACCCGGCCGCCGCTGCCGTTCACGCCGGTGGAATTCGCGAGGGCCAAGGCTGTCCTCGACCTCCAGCGCCGCCTGGCCGGGCCGCGGGCCACCACGGCAGCGGTGATCCAGCCCCGCCTCGAGCGGTGACACCGCGCGGTCTATGACCTTCAGAGGTCCAGGACGACGTCCTCTCCCGGCCGGGCGCAGCAGAGCGGCCGGCCCGGGTGCGCACGATCCGGTCGCCGGCCTGGACCTGGCCCTCGGTGATGACGCGCAGGGAGAACCCCGGCCGGTGGTGCGCGACGAGCAGGGACGGCATCCTCCCTCACCTCATCAGCCGGAGCCGGTGCCGTAGTCCCGCAGGAACAATGCCTCGGCCAGCGCCATGTGCGCGATCTCCCGCGGTGCGACGCTTTCGTTCGGCGCGTGGATGCGTGCCTGCGGTTCCTCGACGCCGATGAGCAGGATCTCGGCGTCGGGGTAGGTTTCGGCGAGGACGGTGCACAGCGGGATCGATCCCCCTTGGCCGAGTTGGCTCGCCGGGCGGCCGTACGCGGTCTCCATGGCCTGGCCCATCGCCTGGTGGGCGGGGCCGCCGGTGGCGGCGCGGAACGGCTCGCCGATCGCCTCGGTCTCCACCGAGACGTCCACGCCCCACGGCGCGGCGGCCATCAGGTGCTCGCTCAGCGCGCACGCCGCGTGGTACGGGTCGACGCCGGGCGGGATGCGCAGGTTCAGCCGGGCCCGGGCGCGGGGGACGAGCGCCGCGGTGGAGCCGACGACCGGCGGGCAGTCGATGCCGAGCACCGTCACCGCCGGACGCGCCCACAGCGTGTCCGCCACTTCGCCGCTGCCGAGCAGGACGGTGCCGGGGGACAGGCCCGCGTCGGCCCGGAACTGCGCCGCCGGGTACGGGGCACCGGACCAGCGGCCGTCGCCGGGCAGGCCGTGGACGGTCGTGTCGCCGTCGTCGTCGCGCAGGGTGGCCAGCACCGTCACCAGCGCGGCGAGCGCGTCCGGGGCGGGGCCGCCGAACATGCCGGAGTGCAGTTCGGACGGCAGTGCTTCGACGTGGACGACGACGTTGACCATGCCGCGGAGGCTGACCGTCACGGCGGGGTACCCGACGGCGACGTTCCCGGTGTCGCCCACCAGGATCGCGTCGGCGCGCAGCAGCTCGGCGTGCTCGGGAACGAATGCCTCGAGCCCGCCGGTGCCCTGTTCCTCGGAACCCTCGACGACCAGCTTGAGGTCGACCGGCACGTCGTCGCCGAGGGCCCGCAGCGCGGTGAGGTGCATGAGGATGTTGCCCTTGCAGTCGGCCGCGCCGCGGCCGTACCAGCGTCCGTCCACTTCGGTCAGCCGGAACGGCGGTGTCCGCCACTCGTCGTCCGCCAAGGGCGGCTGGACGTCGTAATGCGCGTAGAGAAGCACGGTCGGGGCACCCTCCCGGCCGCACGGCCGGGAACCGACCACGGCCTGGCTGCCGTCCGGGGTGTCGGCGAGGTCGGTGGCGAACCCGGCCTCGGTGAACGCGTCGGCCACCCAGATCGCGGCGCGGTGGCATTCCTCGGGCGGGAACTGCCGGGGGTCCGCGACCGAGCGCAGGGCGACGAGGTCCGCGAGTTCGTCGCGAGCCCGCGGCATCAGTTCCTCGACCCGGCTGCGGAGATCCATCGCGCTCACCCGGCCTTCTCGGGACAGTAGACGTCGATGACGAGCTGCCGTACGCGGACCAGCGTCTCCGGCGGGAGGGCGGGGAGCGCCGCGGGGCCGCTCGCCCGGGCGAGCGCCGCTTCCGGGTCGGCGCAGATCGAGCCGCCGTCCGTGCCGAGCAACCGGACGAGCTGGTCGCGCGACGGCACCCGCGCCCCCTCCTGGGTGAGCCGGACCGCGAGGCGGTCGGCTTTCGCTTCCGCTTCGGCGGACGCCCGCGCGGACCGGGAGACGAAGTAGCCGGCCGCGAGCAGCGCGCCCAACACGATACCCACGGCCAAGTAGACGAGCATCCGCTGCGTCCGGGTCGACCGTTCGTCCACAGTGGTCATGACGAGCTCACCTCCGGTTGCCGCCACGACGGTTTGCGCAGGCGGTAGAACAGGAACGGCACCAGCAGGCCGAGCCCGAGCGCGCCGCCCGCGACGATCCCCAGGTACACCCACGGGCTGCCCGACCCGAACTGCGAAGGCGGGACGAATCCCACGAACAGCGCGGCGAGCGACGCGCAGAACCCGATGCCGCACAGGCCGACGAGCATCGGCGCGCGGAAGCCGCGCGGGTGGTCCGGGAACTTGCGCCGCAGTCGCACGGCCGCGACGAACATCAGCAGGTACATGATCAGGTACACCTGGGTGGTGATGACCGAGAAGATCCAGTACGCGCTCGACACGTCCGGGATGAACGCGTAGAGCAGCGCGATCAGCGTGGTGACCGCGCCCTGGGCGACGAGGATGTTCTGCTGCACGCCCCGGCCGTTGAGCCGCTGGAGGAACGGCGGCAGGTACCCCTCCTGCCGGGCGATCAGCAGCAACCCCTTCGACGGGCCGGCCAGCCACGTCAGCATCCCGCCGAGTGAGGCCAGCACGAGCAGGATGCCGATCACCGGGGTCAGCCACTGGATGCCGAAGCCGGCGAAGACGGCGTCGAAGGCCTGCATCACCCCGGCCGTGAGCGAAAGCTGGTCGGACGGGACCACCCAGCTGATCGCGAGGGCGGGCAGGATGAAGATGAGCAGCACGAGCCCCATCGCGAGGAACATGGCGCGGGGGAACTCCTTGCCCGGTTTGCGCAGCGACGACACGTGCACCGCGTTCATCTCCATGCCCGAGTAGGACAGGAAGTTGTTCACGATCAGCACGAGGCTCGCCAGCCCGGCCCACGCGGGCAGCAGGTGGCTCGCCGACATCGGCGCCGCGGACGGGTGGCCCCGCCCGAGGAACACGAGGCCGAGGACCACCAGCAGCGCACCGGGGATGAGCGTCCCGATGACGAGCCCGCCGCCGGCGAGCCCGGCCACGCCCTTGGTGCCCCGGGAGGAGATCCAGACCCCCGACCAGTACGCGACGACGATCACCGCGGCCGTCCACCACCCGCTGGTCGCCAGATCCGGGTCGAACACGTACGCGAGTGTGCTGGCGACGTACCCGAGCAGGCTCGGGTAGTAGAAGATCGTCATCGCGAACTGGCACCAGACGGCCAGGAAGCCCGCCGGCTTGGAGATCCCGAGCGCCACCCAGTTGTAGACCCCGCCGGGCCAGCCGGAAGCCAGCTCGGCGGAGACCAGCGAGGTCGGCAGCAGGAACACGATCGCCGGGACTACGTAGAGGAAAACGGCAGCCAGGCCGTACACGGCCATCGTCGGCGAGGGGCGCAGGCTCGCGACCGAACCGGTCGTCATGAGCGCGAGGGCGACCCAGGAGATCCACGCGGCGGCCGGCGGCCGAGCCCGTCTGCTCCCGCCGGCGGGTGGCGGCCCCGCGGATTGCGGGGACCGGCTCGGTCGGTTGGTGGTGGTCATGGCTGTCGGCCTCCCGGGACTCGCCTCGACGGGTTGCCTCATCGTGTTCCAGGTGGAGTCCGGCCGGGTCACCCGCGACGGGCGAGACCGGCTCGTCGGCGTGGCAGTTCGTCGAGGACCGGACTTCTGCGGTGCCGGCCGGCCTCTGCCGATGAAGCGGGCCAGTCGTCCCTCTGGGCGGGACTAACGGGACAGCCGCTCACCCGCGAGCCTACGAAGTGCTCGAGCGGGTGCTCGAATGGGCATCGCCGCCCAGTTGCCACATCTCGTAGTTCCCGCATTCCGCCGTGATCTCGGCCGCCGCTTGAGCCGCGGCGAAGAAGTCTTCGGCCACCGGCGAGAGCTGCGATGCCGCCATCGCGAGGCACACCTGATCGGGCGCCAGATCCGGGACGGGCACGTAAACGACATCCGGGCGTGAGTAGAACACCGTCGCCGAACGGGCCAGGAACGAGATGCCCCGGCCGGCCGCGACGTGCTCGAGCGTTTCGTCCACCCCGCGCACCAGGTATCCGGCGTTGGGGTGCGGGCGCCTGGTGGGCTGCGTGCTCGTGTCGGCCACCCAGACCAGCGGCTCGCCGGCCAGGTCGGCCTCGGTGACTTCTTCCTTGCCTGCCAACCGGTGGCCGACGGGCAGCACCGCCACCCGCGGCTCGGTGTAGAGCGGGGCGACGCGCAGGCCGGCCTCGTCGATGGGCAGTCGCACGTAGCCGACGTCGACGCGGCCGTCGAGCAGCATCGGGGCCTGGTCGTCGCCTTCCATCCGCTGCACGTCCACGACCACGTCCGGATGCCGGGCCTCGAACGCCCGCGTCGCCGGGATGACCGGGATGCCGGCCCGAAAGCCGACCACCAGCCGCCGGCTGCCGCGGGCGGCCATGGTCACCCGGCGGCGGACCGCGTGCGCGGAGGCGAGCAGCGGACCGGCGTCGTCCAGCAGTTGCCGGCCCGCGTCGGTCAGCGCTACGCCGTGGCTGTCCCTGGTGAACAGCGAGGCGCCGAGATCCTTTTCCAGCGCGCGGATCTGCCGGCTGAGTACCGGCTGCGCGATGTGCAGCTTCTCGGCGGCGTGGCCGAAATGGAGCGTCTCGGCGACGGCGACGAAGTAACGCAGCTTGCGCAGGTCCAGATCCACGGTGCCTCCCGGTCCGGCGATGCCTCGAGGGTATCGCAACGGCCGAAAGAGGTCTTGGACAGCAACTCGGGGCGACGGCAACCATGGAAATCGAGGGCGTTCCATCCCACTTCGGAAAGCAGCACACCATGAGCGGTATCAGCATCATCGGCCTGGGGACCATGACCCGCGCCATAGCCACCCGCGCGATCGAGGGCGGCAACGCCGTCGAGGTCATCGGCCGCGACGCGGTCAAGGCGAAAGATCTGGCCGCCGAGCTCGGCAGCGGCACCACGGCCGGGACATTCGGCACCACCCCGGCCGGCGACCTCGTCATCCTCGCCGTGCCCTATGCCGGCGCCGTGCCGATCGTCGCCCAGTACGGAGACGCGCTCGCCGGCAAGGTCGTCATCGACATCACCAACACCGCCAACCCCGACGCCACCGGGCTGGTCACCCCCGACGGCACCTCCGGTGCCCAGGAGATCGCCGAGGCCGCCCCGGCGAGCGCGCACGTCGTGAAGGCGTTCAACACCGTCTTCGGCCACATCCTGGCGCAGGGCGGCCCGCTGGACGTGCTTCTCGCCGGCGACGACGCGCAGGCCAAGGCGAGCGTCTCGGCGTTGATCGAGACCCTCGGGCTGCGCCCGCTGGATGCCGGCGGCCTGGAGGTGGCGCGCTGGCTGGAAGGGACGGGCCTGCTGATGATCAGCCTGGGCCGCCACGGCGTGGGGAACTTCGATTTCTCCCTCGGCGTCAACCCCGCCGGCTGAGCACATCCGCACCAAAGCAGCCTTCCCCCACTCTCGCAAGGAAAAGTCGTGCGCGTTTTCGTCACTGGCGGGACCGGCCATTCCGGTTCCTACATCATTCCCGAGCTCATCGCCGCCGGGCACGAGGTCACCGGCCTGGCGCGCTCGGACACGGCTGCGACGGCGCTGTCCGCGCTCGGCGCGAAAGTGCGTCGCGGCGACCTCGAGGATCTCGACGGGCTCAAGGAGGCGGCCGCGGATTCCGACGGCGTCATCCACGTCGCGCACCGGCAAGACCTGCTTCCCTCCGGCGGGCTCGACGCCGTGGCCGCCGCCGAGGTCCCGATCATGCTCGCCTACGGCGAAGCGCTTGCGGGGACCGGCAAGCCGCTGGTCGCGGCGGGCAGCATCGGCTCGCCAGGCAACCTGGGCCGGCCGGCCACCGAAGAGGACCCGGCCCTGCCCGGCGGCGACGAGCACACGGGCACTCTGCGGGTTCGCAACATCGTGGAGACCACCGTCATCGGCCTGGCCGGGCAAGGAGTGCGGTCCTCGATCGTGCGGATCGCCAACATCGCGCACAGCACGACCGACCAAGCCGGCTTCCTCATGCGGCTGATCGCACTCGCCAAGGAGAAAGGCGTCGTCGGCTATCCCGGAGACGGCGCCAACCAGTGGAACGCCGTGCACGCCCGCGATCTCGCCTCCGTCTTCCGCTTGGCGCTGGAAAAGGGCCCGGCAGGCAGCTATTGGCACGCGGTCGGGGACGGAGCCATCCCGCTCCGCGACATCGCCGAGGCCATCGGCAGCCGGCTGGGCCTGCCCGTCGTGAGCATCCCCGCCGATGAGCTGATGGTGCCCGGATACTTCGGGTTCCTCGCCAACGTCGTCACGCGGAGCTACCCGGCCTCCAACCTCATCACCCGCCAGGCGCTCGGCTGGGAACCCGCCCAGCCCGGCCTGCTCGCCGGTTTGGACAACGGTCACTACTTCCCCGCCGGCTGAGGACAGGAACCCCCATGACAACAGTGGGACTCATCGGAAGCGGGAACATCGGCCTCACCGTCGCGCGGCTCGCCGCCGAGGCCGGCCACCAGGTCGTGCTCAGCAACTCGCGCGGTCCCGAAACGCTCGCGGACACGGCCGCGAAGCTGGGGCCGCGAGCGTCCGCGGCGACGAGCGAACAGGCCGCGGCGGCCAGTGACATCGTCGTGATCACGGTGCCGGTCAAGGCTTTTCCCCACCTGCCCGCCGCGCCACTGGCCGGCAAACCGGTCGTCGACACGTGCAACTACGGCCCCGAGCGTGACGGGCACATCCCCGAACTCGACAGCAACGCGCTCACCTCGAGCGAACTGCTGCTGCGCTACCTCCCGGACGCCCTGCTCGTGAAAGCGTTCAACAGCATCTTCTTCAAGCACCTGCTGTCACTCGCCCGCCCGGCTGGGGCGGCCGACCGCTCGTTCCTGCCGATCGCCGGGGATTCCGCACCGGCAAAGGCTGCGGTGACCGAGTTCATCGACTCCATCGGGTACGGCGTCGTGGACGCGGGACCGCTGACCGAGAGCTGGCGGCAGGCGACGGGCACACCGGTGTGGGGCACCCCGTACGGGCCGTACTCGAACGAGAAGGGCCGGCCGGCCGGCGAGGACGCCATCCGCGCGGCACTGGCCGCCGCAGCGCGGTAACCGCCCGGTGGTGCGCGCGGCGGCGCCGACGGCACTGTGGACCGAGCACGACCCCTACGGTGGACGTCCCGCCGTCCACGGGCGCACCGCCGCCGACGCGGCCGGCACCATCGAAGGAGCCGCACTGTGACCGGGGAAGTCCCGCACTTCCGCCCGACGGCCCACCCGGGTCAGGTGGTGTCACTGGGAACGGCCAGTGCGCCGGCGATTTCGTCGCGGCCGCGGATGCGGAGTTTGCGGTAGGTGTTGCTGAGGTGCCATTCGACGGCTTTCACGGTGATGAACAAGGAATTCGCGATCTGGCGGTTCGTGTGGCCGTCGGCGGCGAGCCGGGCTACCCGGCTTTCGCTGGGCGTCAGCTCGGCGGTGGTGTCGCGGCGGGACGGCGCTCGGCCGCCGGCGAGGTGGACTTCCGTGCGTGCCCGGCGCGCGAGGTGCGTCGCACCCAGCGTTTCGGCGAGGGCGAGGGCGTCGCGCAGGGTGTCGCGGGCTTCGGCCGGGCGGCCGGCGCGGCGGATGGCGGCGCCGAGTTCGACGAGCGTGGTGGCGTGCTCGAGGTGTGCCGCACAGCTGTGGTGGAGGTCGGCGGCGGAGCGGAGTAGTTCGATCCCCTGCGCGCCGCGAGCGAGCAGGCCGGCGGCGCGGCGGGCGACGCCGATGGCGCGCGGGGCGCCGAAGCGTTCGGCGAGGGCGAGTTCCTCGTTGATGAGCGGCTCGGCGGCATCGCGCCGGCCGAGGCGCAGCGCGGCCAGCCCGGCCTCCGAGCGCCAGGACAGCATCACCGGGTTGAGCTGGACGATCTCGACGAGATGCTGTCCGCAGGCGGTGAACGCCCGCAGCGCCTCGGCGTCCTGACCGCGCCGGGCGGCGACCCGGCCGGCCGCCGCGAGCCGCCAGGCCGCGAAGAGCCCGAAGGGCGTGGCATGCTCTTCGACCGCCGCGAGCACCGTCTCGGCCTGGTCGGTGTCGTCCTGCTCGAGGAGCGCGGTGACCAGGCAAAGACCGGCCGCCGAGACGTACATGTGCCCCACCCCGCGCCAGACGTCGAACGCGGTGCGGGCGTCGTGCTCGGCCTCGGCGACCGGCCCGGTCCACAGGATCTGCCGGGCACGGAACACCGACGCGCCGGCGAGGGCGATCGTCGACCCGCGCCGCCGCGCGTCCGCCAAGGCGAGCTGGAAGGCGTGCTCGGCCGTCGCGTAGTCGTCGCAGTAGCTCAGCGCGCCCATGGTGTGCCACAGCGCCTGGGAGTCGGCGCCGCCCTCGGTGGCCAGGCGTCCCCCGGCGAACAGGTCCCTCGCGACGGTCAGCAGTTCGTCGCGGTTCCCGCCCGCGCCCATCCGCATGATCATCGCCTTGCTGGTCAGTGCCCGATCGGCCGGGCTGTCCAGCCGGGTCGGCCGGTCGAGGATCGCCCGCACCCGCCGGTGGGCGTCGGCCGCCTGGTTCGGGCTCAGCATCGCCGAGGTCAGGTAGGCCGCGTCCAGACCGGCGGCGAGCTCGTCGGTCTGCCCGTCGCCGTCGCCCTCGAGCTCCGCCCGCCCGCGCAGGCATGCCTCGCACGCCTCGTCAAGCCGCCCCCGGTCGTGCAGGAGCCGGCTCAGCTCGAGCAGCAGCGTCGCGCGGGTACGGGCGTCGCCGGCCAGTTCGACGGCCTCCGTCAGATGCTCGATGGCCTCCTGCCCGCCGGTGGCACCTTCGGCGCGGCCCAGCTCGGCGAGCACTTCCGGCCGGGCCGCCGCCGAGGGCGGTTCCCGCAGCGCCCTGTCCAGATACCGCACCGCGGATGCGGGCGCGCCGCGAGCGAAGGCCCGGCGAGCCGTCACGCGCAGCGTGGTGACCACCTCGTCGTCCTCCCCCGGCGGCGACTCCAGCAGGTGGGCGGCGACGCACTCGTCCGCCGCACCGTCCCCGACCAGCAACACGGCGGCCTGGCGGTGCAGCTGGGCGCGTCTGCGCGGCAGAAGCTCGTGGTAAACGGCGGTACGCACCAGCGGATGGATGAACTCCAGCGGGTCACCCGGCCTGAGCAGGTCCGCGCGGGTCAGCTCGTCCGCGGCGTGCGCCGCCTCCGAGGTGTCGACCTCTGCCAGCTCCGCGGCCATCGTCAGCGGGGCGTCGTTCTCGAACACGGCGACCGCCCGGGCCAGCCGGTACGCGGCCGGCGACAGGGCTGCCAGCCGGCGCCGCACCGAGCGGGCCAGCGAACGCGAGGCGAGCGCCACACTCCCGGCCAAGATCTCCGCGTCGGTGCCACCGGGGTGCACCTCGATGGCCGCCAGCAGCTCCCGGAGGTGCAGTGGGTTGCCGCCGGTCAATTCCAGGCAGCGGCGGCAGAAGCCGTCGTCGGCGTCCGGGCGGCGACGGCGGACGAGCTCGGCGACCGCGTCCGGTCCGAGCGGCTCGAGCCGGCGCTCCTGCACGTCAGGATCGCCGGCCAGCCGCGCGAGCACCCTGTCCTCGCCCCGGGTCCCCGGCCGGGTGGCGACCAGAACGGCGATCGGCAGGTCGGTCAGGCGGCCGAGCAGGAACGTCAGCCAGCGCAGCGACGGACCGTCCGCCCACTGGGCGTCGTCGACCGTGATCAGCAGCGGCGTCCGCTCGGCCAGCCGCACCGCCAGCCAGTAGAGCCCGTGCAGGATCGCGAACGCCGCATCGGACGCCGGCAGGTCGCCCGGCTCCTCGGCGGCGCCGAGCACCAGCCGGGCAGCGGTCGCCGGGCCGGTCAGCAGCTCCGCTTGCGCACCGCCGCCCGCCCACCGTTCGAAGAGGGTCCGCGTGACGCCCCAGGCGAAGGCCCGTTCCAGCTCGTGGCCGCGCGCTCGGAGCACCACGTGCCCCTGGTCGCGAGCCAGCGCGGCGGCGTGGTCGAGCAGCGTCGACTTCCCCAGCCCCGCGGCGGCCTCGACCAGCAGCAAACCGCCGCGGCCCGCGTCGGCGGCGGCCACCAGCGCGGCCACCGCGGTCAGCTCGCCGGCACGCTCCAGGAGTTCCGCCTGCCGTGGCCCGGTGTCCTGTTCGGGTAACACAATCCCGAATTCTGGCACGGTGACCGCCCTGGGGTACACCTCGTGAACCTGGGGTCGTGCCTGGGGTTCCGCCCCAGTGCCCACGGGGGTGACCGGCGCGCACGCTGCCTGCCATGAGCTTGTTCGTCCGGACCTTCGCCATCACCTCGTCGGCGTGGTTCCTCTTCGCACTGGACCGCCTGGCGGTCACCACCGCCCTGCCGGTGATCAGGACCGACCTCGGCGCCGGCCTCGCGGGCGCCGAGTGGACCGTCAACGCCTACACCCTGTCCTTTGCCGTGCTGCTGCTGGCCGGGGCGGCGCTCGGCGACCGCTTCGGTCGTCGTCGCCTGTTCGCGATCGGTCTGGCGGTCTTCACCGCCGGGTCGGCCGCGGCGGCGCTCGCGCCGGACGTCGGGACTCTGGTGGCGGCCCGCGCGGTCCAGGGCGTCGGCGGGGCGATCTTCGCGCCGCTGTCCATGACCCTGCTCAGCGCGGCGGTCCCGGCGGCCCGCCGCGGGGCGGTGCTCGGCGCGTGGGGCGGGGTCGGCGGCCTGGGGGTGACCGCCGGGCCGCTGCTGGGCGGTGCCCTCACGAGTTTCGCCGGCTGGCAGTGGATCTTCTGGCTGAACGTCCCCCTCGGCCTGGTGCTGGTGCCGCTGGCATGGCGGCACCTGGAGGAGAGCCACGGGCCACACGGGCGGCTCGACCTGCGCGGCGTCGCGCTCAGCGGCGCCGGGGTGTCCGGCGTGGTGTGGGCGGTGATCCGGGCGGGCGGTGACGGCTGGGCACGCCCGGATGTGCTGGTGGCGCTGGTGTTCGGCGTCCTGGCACTGGCGCTGTTCGTGGTCTGGCAGACGCGGGCGCCGGCGCCGATGCTGCCGATGCGCTTCTTCCGTCACCGGGCCTTCGCCGCGGCCAACCTCACCGCGCTGCTGATGTACGCGGCGCTGTTCGGCGCGCTGTTCCTGGTCACCCAACTGCTCCAGACCGGGTTGAGCGCCTCGCCGCTTCAGGCGGGGTTGCGCATGCTGCCGATGGTCGTGATGCCGATGCTGCTGGCGCCGGTGGCCGGCGCCCTGTCCGACCGGTGGGGCACGCGTCCGTTGATGGCGCTCGGGGTGGCGCTGGTCGCGGCCGGGCTGGGCTGGCTCGCGGCCGTGACCGCGCCGGGCGTGGCCTACGGCGCGCTGGTCCCGGGATTGATCATGCTGGGTACGGGATCGGCGCTGTTCTTCGCGCCGGCGGCCGCCACCGTCCTCGGCGCGGTGGCGCCGCGTGAGCAGGGGCAGGCTTCCGGCGCGGCGACCGCCGTGCGGGAGATCGCCGTGGTCCTCGGGGTCGCGGTGCTCGCCTCGGTCTTCGCCGCCCACGGTGATCTCGGTTCACCCGCCCGGCTCGTCGCCGGCGTCGTGCCGGCACTGTGGCTCGGCGCGGCGCTCGCCGGTGCCGGCGTACTGGCCGCGCTCGCACTGCCGCGCGCCAACGGCGTTCCGCTGGTGCGGGCGGCCGGACCCCGCGACCACGCGGCGATCCGCGAGGTGCTCGGTGTCGCCTACGCCCAGTACGCGGGCGACGTCTCCCCCGAGGTGTGGGACGCCTACCGCGCCGACCTGCTCGACCTCGACCGGCACGCCCGCCACGGGCAGCTGCTGGTCGCGGAGGTCAAGGGGAAGGTCGCCGGCTACGCGGCGTTCTACCCGGACGCCACCGTGCAGAACCTGGGCTGGCCGGGCGGCTGGGCCGGCGGCCGGGGCATGGGCGTGCATCCGGACTTCCGCGGCCAGGGCGTGGCCGACGCGCTGATGGCCGCGCTGGAACACCGGGCCCGCGAGTCGGGCGCCCCCGTCTTCGCCTTCCACACCTCCGGCTTCATGACCGCGGCGCTGGCGCTCTACGCGCGCCTCGGCTACCGCCGCGCGCCGGAGTTCGACCGCGACATGAACGCCTACTACGGCCTCGACGCCTGCCGCCCCTGGGCGGCGCTCGCCTACCTCAAGTACCTGCCCGCATCAACCGGAGGAACACGATGACAACCCTGTCCTGCACCCGCGGCGCGACCGATCTCCCGCTGCTGGAGGAGACGATCGGGGACAACTTCGACCGCACCGTCGCCCTTCACGGCGACCGCGACGCTCTCATCGAGCACGCGACCGGCCGGCGCTGGACCTACACCCAGCTCCGGGCCGACGTCGACGCGCTCGCGCACGGCCTGATCCGGCTGGGCGTCGAGACGGGCGACCGGGTCGGCATCTGGGCACCCAACTGTCCCGAATGGACACTCCTGCAGTTCGCCACCGCCAAGGTCGGCGCGATCCTGGTGTGCGTCAACCCCGCGTACCGGACACACGAACTGTCCTATGTGCTCGACCAGGCCGGGATCCGCACGCTCGTCGCTGCATCAGGCTTCAAGGGCGCCGACTACGCCGCGATGATCGACGAGGTGCGGTCGGACTGCCCGGACCTGCACGACGTCGTGGTGATCGGCAGCCCGGAGTGGAACGCGCTTCCCGACCGCGATGGCGATCCGCACGTGCTGGCGCGGCGGCAGGCCGCACTGTCCCCGCACGACGCGATCAACATCCAGTACACCTCGGGGACCACCGGCCACCCCAAGGGCGCCACCCTGACCCACCACAACATCCTCAACAACGCGTTCCTGACCGCCGAGGTCTGCGAAATCACCGAAGCCGACCGGATCTGCATTCCCGTCCCGCTCTTCCACACCTTCGGCATGGTGATCGGCAACCTCGGCGCCACCACGCACGGCGCGTGCATGATCTACCCCGCAACGGGGTTCGACCCCGCGGCCACCCTCGCCGCGATCGCCGAGCACCGGTGCACGGTCCTCTACGGAGTGCCGACGATGTTCATCGCCGAACTGGCCGTGCCCGGATTCGAAGGCTTCGACCTGTCCAGCCTGCGCACCGGCGCCATGGGCGGCTCGCCGTGCCCGATCGAGGTGATGAAGCAGGTCGTGGCGCGGATGGGCATGACGGAGGTGACGATCATCTACGGCATGACCGAGACCTCGCCGGTGTCCACCCAGACCCGCGTCGACGACCCGATCGACCGCCGGGTGTCCACTGTGGGCAGAGTGCACCCGCACGTCGAGATCAAGATCATCGACCCGGAGACCGGCCGGACCGTGCCCCGCGGCGAGCCCGGCGAGCTGTGCACCCGCGGCTATTCGGTGATGCTCGGCTACTGGGACCAGCCGGACAAGACCGCCGAGGCGATCGACACCGCCGGCTGGATGCACACCGGCGACCTCGCCACGATGGACGACGACGGCTACCTCAACATCACCGGCCGGATCAAGGACATGGTGATCCGGGGTGGGGAGAACGTCTATCCCCGGGAGATCGAGGAGTTCCTCCACACCCACCCCGACATCCACGACGTCCACGTCATCGGCGTCCCCGACGAACGGTACGGCGAGGAGATCATGGCCTGGATCAAACCGCGTCCCGGCGCCGCCGGACTCAGCGCCGAGACCATCCGGTCGTTCGCCGGCGGGAAACTCGCGCACTACAAGATCCCCCGCTACGTCCACCTCGTCGACGACTTCCCGATGACCGTCAGCGGCAAGGTGCGCAAGGTCGAAATGCGCGCCACGGCGATCGAGCTCCTCGGTCTCGGCACAGCCGCGGCGGTCGAACACGCCTGAAGAGCACGGCTCAGCGGCAACGATCGGTGCGGCGGGGGACCGCCGCACCGAGCCGGTCACTTGGCCTGCGCTGTGGTGCGTTCGCCGACGTGCCGGCGTAGTGCTGGTGCAATCTCCTCGCTCAGCCGGTGCAGCGATTCCTCCACCGCCTCGGACGGCAACCCGCCCCAGTCGGCCAACGCTTGTACCCGGTCGAACCGCAGCTCGTCGTGCAGCTCCGCGAGTTTGGCCGAGACGTGCTCGGAGGTCCCGATCATCAGGTGCCGTCCGGCCCGCATCCCCAGCTCGAACTCCTCGGAAGCGACCAGGAAGCCACCGCCACCAGGGTGCTTGGGGCGCAGGAAGTCCCGGTAGTAGGGATAGGTCGACGTGGCCTCCCGCGTGCTCGACGCGCCGAAGTAGTGCAGCGCGACTCCCAGCCGCAGGTCGTTCGCGTGCCCGGACCGGTCGCCGGCCTCGCGGTAGACGTCCGCCAGCTGCCGCAGCCGCGTGGGTGTCCCGCCGATGTATCCCAGGATCATCGGCAGTCCCAGTCTTCCGGCACGAGCCGCACTGGCCGGGGTGCCACCGACGCCCAGCCAGACCGGCAGGGGCTCCTGCGCGGCCCTGGGCACGATCGCCGCGTCATCGAGCGGAGCACGGAACCGGCCCTGCCAGGTGACGGCCGGTTGTGCCCGGATCTTCAGCAGCAGCTCGAGTTTCTCCTCGAACGCGTCGTCGTAGTGACTGAGGGGCAAGCCGAAGAGCCCGAACGGCTCGGGGTAGGCGCTGCGGCCCGCGGTGATCTCGGCGCGGCCCGCGCTCAGCAGGTCGAGCGTGGCGAAGTCCTGGTAGACCCGGACCGGATCGAGTGCGCCCAGAGTGGTGACGGAACTGGTCAGCCGCAACCGAGTCGTCCTCGACGCGATCGCGGCCAGCACGACGGCCGGCGAGGACACCGCGAAGTCGGTGTTGTGGTGCTCGCCCAGCCCGAAGTGGTCCAGCCCGAGCTCATCGGCCAGCACGGCGAGCGACACGATCTGTTCGACGCGGCCCGAGGGCGTGCGACGAGAACCGTCCACTGTGAACGGTTGTACGTCGGCCAGCGACGCGATCCCGATATCGACCCGCCGGCTCACGCGCGAACCGCTTCCTCTTCGTCGACCGGGATCCAGCCCTCGCCGAGGTCGATTTCGCCCACGTGGTGGTACGCGTCGGCGCCTCGTCGCGTGAACGTGTCCCGCAGTGGCACGGTGGCGCCGTTCATCGTGATGGTTCCCTGGAACCGCAACCGGTCGCCCACCCAGCCCGCGGAGCGCTGCACCGCGCGTCCGCCGTTGCTGTCGTACCAGTCGGCGACGAATTCGCCGGTGGCCGGGTCGTAGCCCCACACGTAGCGGGCACTCAGCGGGGCCGGGTTCTCCGGTGTCGGCAGTTCGGCCGTGCCCAACGTGATCCAGAAGCCGCGCTGCTCACGGGCGCCGTCGATCCGCATCCGGATCGGCTTGCGCGGGCCGAACGGGGTCTCGTGGAAGACGCCGGGAGCGTCCCAGCTGCCCACGAAGAAGTCCAGCTCGCGCAGGCGCTTGTGCGGAACCGGTGCGCCGGTCCCGGTCGGATCGGATGTCATGGTGTTCCTCTCAAGTCGCTTCAATTTTGAAAGTACACTATTGAAAACATAGTTGGCAAGGAAAGTTAGAGTTGGTAAAGTTGCCGCGCCATGAAGGGGAAAGACGAGCCGGAGCCCGAGAACGGGTGCCCTGACTTCCACACGGCCATCGAGCTGATCGGCCGCCGGTGGACCGGCGTGATCTTGGTTCAGCTGTTTTCCGGCGCGTTGCGGTTCAACGAGTTGCGTGAACGCATCCCGCGCATCACCGACGCGATGCTTTCCCAGCGGCTCAAGGAGCTTGAGCTGGCCGGAGTCGTGGAGCGGGTGGTGACGGTCGCCCGACCGATCGAGGTTCGCTACACGCTTACGGGCATCGGCTCGCGACTGGGGCCGGTACTGGACGCGGTCAAGGCGTGGAGCGTCGACTGGGCGGCTCACCAGGCGGGAGAACTCGGTTGAGGTCCGTCAAACGGCCGATGACGGCCTCGTCCGCCGTTCCGGGATCTGTCACGGCAGGGACCACGCCACAGGAGTGTCATGACCACCAGTCGCCCCGCCGGACCGCTGCTGGCGGTCAAGCACACGGTCCCGCCGGTGCGGCGGGGGACTGTCGAGCGCGCCGAACTGGAGCAGGTGCTCCGTGACGCCGACAGCCGCCTGATCCTCGTCGCGGCACCTGCCGGCTGGGGCAAGACCAGCCTGCTCGGCCGGTGGGCCGCGGACCCGGGGCCGGAGGTCACCGTGGCGTGGGTGTCGCTGGACGAGGGCGACGACGATCCGGTGCGGTTCTGGCGCTATGTGCTGACCGCGCTCCACGAGGCGGGCGCGGTCGGATCGGCCGCGCTCGAAGCCGTGGTCGCGCCGGGTGCGGAGCCGATCGATCTCGCCCTGCCGATCCTGCTCAACGAGCTGGCCGCGTCCTCTCGGCGGCACGTGCTGGTGCTCGACGACTACCACGTGCTCGCCGACGCACGCATCCACGAGAGCCTCGAGTACCTCATCGGATACCTGCCGCCCACGGTGCGGATCGTCGTCGCCGGGCGGGCCGACCCGCCGCTCCCGCTGGCCCGGCTGCGGGCCCGCGGTGAGCTGACCGAGCTGCGCGCCGACGACCTGCGTTTCACCCCCACCGAGGCGGCCGGCCTCGTCGGCGCGGTTTCCGGCCGGACGCCGGCGGCCGGTGACGTGCTGGCGGCGTGGCGGCGGACCGAGGGCTGGGCCGCCGGCCTGCAGCTCGTCGGGCTGGCGCTGCGCAACGGCGCCGACGGCGCGGCGGGGGACCGGCACGTGCTGGACTACCTCGCGTCCGAAGTACTGCCCTCTCTCGACCCGGCCGGCCGGGACCTGCTCGTCGCGACCGCGCGACTCGAACGACTCTCCGGCGCCTTGTGCGACGCGGCACTGGGCACCACCGGCTCGGCCGGGATCCTGGACGCGCTCGACCGCGCCGACCTCTTCGTCACGTCGATGGACGCCGCCGGCGAGTGGTACCGCTGCCACCCGCTGCTGCGTGACGCCCTGCTGCGCGAATCACCGGACGGGCGTGACGTTCTCGCCCGGGCGGCCGCCTGGTACGCCGGGCAGGGCCGCCTGGACGACGCCGTGCACCACCACCTGCTCGCGGGCGACCCCACCGCCGCCGCCGAGGTGCTGCGGGACGGGTCCGGCTGGTTCCTCGATCGGGGGCTCGCCACCACTTTCCTGTCCCTCGGCGAACGGCTGCCCGAGGACGCTGTGTCGCCGCAGCTCGCGTTGGCGCTCGCCTACGCCGCCCGGCCCGGCTCCGGGGACGGGCGCGTCGCGCACTGGCTGGACCTGGCCGAGCGCGGGACCGGTCCGGAGCACTCCGTCTTCGGCTGGCACGACGCCCGCGCCGCACTGCTGACCATGCGCGCGGTCAGCGTTCCGGAGTCGGAACCGGAGGTCGCCATCGAGCTGGCCGAGCGGGCGGTGGCGCTCGAGGACGCCGCCGATGCCGGGCCTTCTCCCGCGGCGCGAGCCGCCTTGGGCAGTGCATACGCTCGCAGCGGCCGGTTCGCCACCGCGGCACCGATGCTGCTGGATTCCTGGCGGCAGCGGGAAACCGCCGGCTGGACCGTGGGTCTCTCCGTGCAGATCGGCGGCTTGCTCGGCCTCACGCTCCTCGCGCTCGACCGCGGCGACGACGTCGACCGGCTGCTGCGCCAGGCCGTGCCGCTCGCCGACCGCGTCGAGCAGGACTGGGGCGCCGCCGCCATCCCGGTCGTCGCCGCGCTGCGCGTCGTCCAGGGGCGGCACGCGTACCTGCGCGGCGACGTCCGGGTGGCTCGCGACCTCCTCGAGCGGGCGATCGCGAACGCCGAGGCCGACGCCCGGCACCTGACCGTCATCGGCGCCCTGGTCTTCCTGGCCGACGCCGAGCTGGGCTGCGGCCACGCCCCCGCCGCCCGCACGGCCCTCGCCCGCGCGAGAGAGTTCGCCGACGACAACGCACCGGTGACGCCGACCGCGGCGGAGTGGCTGGAGCGGGCCGAACAACGGATCGGACGGGCGTCGGTCCGGACGGCCACCCGCGCGGGCCGGCTCGCCGAGCCGCTCACCGACCGCGAGCTGTCGATCCTGCGGGTCATGCCCGGATCGGTGTCGCAGCGCGAGATCGCGGCCGCGCTCTACCTCTCGATCAACACGGTCAAGGCCTACACGAAGAGCCTGTACCGCAAGCTCGGCGTCGGCTCCCGCGCCGACGCGGTGGCCGCCGCTCGCGACCTCGGCCTCATCTGAACCCACCCCGGGTAGAACTCCCACCGGGGTGGTGCGCCGGCACCCGGGCCGGCGGCACGCTCGCCCCATGAACACCGACGCCTCCCGCTACCGGGTCACCGTGGCCGGTCCCGTGGCCGAGGGCGTTCTCGCGACACTCCGCGCGCGTTTCGACCTCGAGTCCGTCCGGCCCGGCGACGACGGCACCGAGCTCGTGGTGGCCGGGGTGGACCAGGCGGCCCAGCGAGCCCTGCTGACCCTGCTCTGGGACACCGGCCACGTCGTTCGCTCCGTCACCCCGTGATTCCGGACTGGAGGCTCACCATGCAGACCGTCTCGAACGACCCGGTCGCGGCACCGCGGCCGGCCGGCGGATTCAGCCGCCGGCGCCTGCTGAAACTGCTCGGCGCCGGCGGTGCCACCGTGGTCGTCGCGGGCACCGGCGCCTTGAGCTACCGGGTCTACGACACCGCCGCGCTCGGCCCGGGGCGTGGCGACGCCTACGACCCGTGGCAGCACTGGCGGGAGACGCCGGGCTTGCTCGGTGCGGTGGGGGCGGCGGTACTGGCACCGAGCCCGCACAACACCCAGCCGTGGGGCTTCGGGATCCGCGCCGACGGCGTGGACGTGTATGTCGACGCGGCCCGCGACACCGGCACGGTCGATCCCTTTCACCGCGAGCAGCACGTCGGCATCGGCTGCGCGCTCGAGAACCTCGTGCTGGCGTGCCGGGCGCGGGGACTGCTCCCGACGGTGACGCTGCTGCCCGACGGCCCGGCCGGTCCGCGGATCGCCGAGGTCGCCGTCCGGCCCGGGCCGCCGGCGCCCAGCCCTCTGTACGACGCGATCGGCGACCGGCACACCAACCGCGGACCCTTCGAGGCCACCGCGATCGAGCCCGAAACGCTGAACGAACTGGCCGACCGGACCGGGGCGGACGACGTCGAAGTGCGCTGGATCGCCGATCCGGCACCCCGGGCGGCGATGAGCCGGCTCCTGATCGACGCCGCGGCGGCCCTGTGCGACGACGACCAGCAGTCGCGGGACAACTTCGCGTGGTTCCGCGGCACCAACGACGACATCCAGCGCTACCGGGACGGACTGACCTTGGGCGGCCAGGGGTTCGGCCCGCTGATGCTCGCGATCGCCAAGCTGCTGCCGGCGTCGTCACGCGCCGACGGCGATCAGTTCTGGCTCAAGCAGACGACGACGGTGCACACGGCGACCGCCGCGGCTTACGGCGTGCTCACGTCCCGCACGCCCGACGACCGGGCCACCCAGCTCACCGCCGGGCGGCTGCTCGAGCGCATCCACCTCGCCGCGACCGGCCGGGGCATCGCCCTGCACCACATGAACCAGGTCACCGAGCGGATCGATCGTGAACGCAGTACCGGGGCCGCGCCGGCGTTCGGGCCGCGGTTCGCCGAGCTGCTGCCGCGCGGGGAGCAGCCGCTGCTGACCTTCCGCGTCGGCTATCCCGTGCGCGCGGCGGCCCCCAGCCCGCGCCGCGCGGCCGCGCAGGTCGTCCGATGAGCGCGCGTCGGCTTGCCGGCGGTCTCGGCCTGGCCGGCGGGCTGATCGGCGTCGCCGCCGGGCTGACGCAGGCGATCGCGGGCGACCGGATCCCGCAGTGGAGCGGGGACAAGCAGACCCCCGCCGCGCTGGGGCTGCTCACCGTCGCGCTGTCGTTGGTCGCCGTGCTCGCAGCGGTTCGGCAGCACCGGACCGGGCTCACCGCCGGGCAGCGAGCCGCGTGCGCTCTGGGGCTGGCCGGCCCGGGCCTGCTGTGCCTCACCACGGTGGGCAGGCTCTGGTACCTGCCGGCCGTGCTGCTGATCGTGGCAGGGGCTTTGACGATCGAATCCTGGCGCGACACGGCCGCCGCGGTGGCCACCGGCCGGTGGCGCGTCCTGCTCGGCGCTCTCGGTTGCTGCCAGCTGCTGATGTCGGCCACCGCGGCGCCCGCGCCGATGGTGCTCGGCGCCCTCGGCGGCATCGCTCTTCTCGCCGCCGCCTGGGTGGACCCCCGACCCCGGTGGGGGCTCTGGGCACTCGTCGTCGCCGGGACCGTCCCCTTCGCCGTCCTGGGCTGGACGGCGATCGTGCCCCTGCTCGTCACCGTCGAGGCGTTCGCCCTCGCCGCGGTGCGCAAACCCGTTGCAGGAAAACAAGACAGGAGTACGTCATGATCGAGCAGACCACTGTCGCGATCGTCGGTGCCGGCCCCGCCGGGCTGTTGCTCGCCGGAGACCTGGCCCGGGCCGGCGTCGACGTGACCGTGCTGGAGCGGCGCGGCACCGAGTCCAACCTGACCCGGGCGTTCGGCGTCCACGCCCGCACGCTGGAGCACCTGGATGCCCGCGGGCTGGCCGACGAGGTCGTCGCCGGCGGTGCGCCGGTCCGGCACCTGCGCCTCTTCGACCACCTGCGGATCGACCTGGGGACACTGCCGACGAGGTTCCCGTACCTGCTGATCACCCCGCAGTACAACGTGGAACAGGTGCTCGGGAAGCGCGCGATCACCGCCGGTGCGCGCATCGTGCGCGACGCCGAGGTGACAGCGCTGCGGCAGGACTCCGACGGCGTCGAGCTCACCGTCGGCGGCGCGGTGATCCGAAGTGACTACGCGGTCGGCGCCGACGGCGTGCACAGCGCCGTCCGCGAGGCACTCGGCCTGCCGTTCCCCGGCCAGTCGGTGCTGACCTCGATCATGCTCGCCGACGTACGGCTGACCGACGCTCCGGAGGACGTGCTCGCGGTCAACGCCGTCGGTGACGCGTTCGCGTTCGTCGCTCCGTTCGGCGACGGCTGGTACCGGATCTTCGCGTGGGACCGCCGCCACCAGCTGCCCGACACCGCACCGGTGACCCTCGACGAGATCCGCGCCGTGACCCGCCGCGCGCTGGGCACCGACTTCGGGGTGCGCGAGGCCCGGTGGATGTCCCGGTTCCACAGCGACGAACGCCAGGCGCCGCACTACCGGGTGGGACGGGTGTTCCTGGCCGGCGACGCCGCGCACGTCCACTCGCCGGCGGGCGGCCAGGGCATGAACACCGGGCTGCAGGACGCGGCCAACCTCGGCTGGAAGCTCGCGGCGGCGGCGCGGGGCTGGGCGCCCGAGGGGCTCCTCGACACCTACGAGGACGAGCGGCACCCGGTCGGCCGTCTGGTCCTGCGCAGCAGCGGCGCCATCATCCGGCTGGCGATGATCAAGTCGCGGGCCGGACGCCTGGCCCGCACCGTCGTGGGCGGCGCCGCGCTGCGTCTCCCACCGGTGGCGCGCAAAGCCGCCGGCACCATCTCCGGCATCGGCATCGACTATCCCCAGGCGCCCCGGGTGCGGGACATCGCGTTGCGGGACTCCCGCCGGTTGTACGAGGTGCTGCGCGACGGCAAGTTCGTGCTCGTGGCGCCGGAAGCGGCCAGGCCCGCGATCGCCGGCCGGGAGGACCGGGTCGTGCTCGCCCCGCCGGCCGACGCGGCAGTGCCGTGGACCCTGGTCCGCCCGGACGCGCACGTGGCCTGGCAAGGCGAGCCGGCCACCCTGCGCGCCGCGCTGGTACGCGCGGGACTATCCGGATGACGCCCCGGTTCACCCCTCAGTCCGGCGCCGAACCATGCCAACCATGTCTGGCATAACTACAAATTTGCAACGGTACAAAGTTTGGTACCATTTCACTGGGGTGCTAGGCTCCGGTGGTGACCTCCCTCGACTCCGAACCCGGGCGCCGGGAACGAAAGAAGGCGGCAACTCGCCGCACGCTCAGCGACACCGCCATGCGGCTTTTCTTCGAGCGCGGCTTCGACGACGTCACCGTCCGGGAGATCGCCGAGGCGGCGGACGTGTCGGCGACGACGTTGATGAACTACTTCCCGTCCAAGGAAGCCTTGGTGTTCGATCTGGACGAGGACATCGAGCGCTCGCTCGTCGCGGCGGTGGCCGAACGTCCGCCGGACACCTCCGTGCCAGAGGCCTTGCGGCGCTACATGCGGGCGCGCGTCGAGCGCGCGGTCTCGGGCCCGCACGATTCCCAGTTCATGAAGCTCGTGGTGACGACACCGGCGCTGAGCGACTACTGGCGCAAGATGTGGCTACGCCACGAAGAGGCACTCAGCCGCGTGCTGGCTCAGGAATTCGCGCGGGCCGAAGGAGACCTGCGGTGCCGGGCTCTGGCCCACTTCACCCTGGAAGCCTTCACGCTGGCCACGCAGTCCGCCGACACGACCCGGATGATCGACGTGGCCTTCGAGATCCTGGAGCACGGCTGGCCGTCCGCCACCGAGGCCCACCGCCGTCAGGCCGGAGGCTCGTCGGGGAGTAGGTCCAGCGGGTTGGCGGCGGTCCCTTCGGCGGAACCATTTCTCTGATCGCTCCAGCCGTTCTCGAGCAGGTCGAAGATGGCATGCACGGACTCGCGCGGGTGCGGGTCGAGCCCGGCGAGACCGGGAACCTCGAGGACGAACCGGGCGAGGGCGTGCAGGGCGGGGTCGGTGGTCTCACGGCCGGTGGCCGCGGCGATCGCCGCGGCCAGGACGCCTTCCGCGGAGGTCCACAGTTTGCGCTGGTACGCGCGCAACGCCGGGGTGCGCAGGATCAGGTCGAGCATCTCACGCCGCTCGGCCGACATGTCCGTCGCGAACGGTCCGCGGCTCAGCATGAACCCGCGCAGCGCCGCCAGCACCGACTGGCCGGCGGGCCGGTCGCGGACGGTCGCGGCGAGTGCCTCGCGTCGTTCGACACCATCGTCGAAGATCACTGCTTCCTTGCCGTCGGGAACGTGCTTGAACAGTGTGGCCAGCGAGACGTCGGCCTCCTCCGCGATCTGGGCCACCGTCACGCCGTCGTAGCCACGCTCGAGGAACAAGCGCAACGCCGCCGCGGCCAGCGCCTGGCGCGTCTGGACCTTCCGGCGCTCCCGGCGCCCCATCGTCGTGGCCATGGGCTCACGGTACCTCAGAAAGCAGAAGACATCTGAATCCAGAGTCGCTATACTTTCAGAGTCACTTCGAGTTCAGGAGGAATCGTGAGCACACCGACGATCGGCATCGTGGGCGCCGGGCTGGGCGGGCTGATGCTCGCGCGAGTCCTGCAGGTCCGCGGTATCTCCGCCACGATCTACGAGTTGGAGGAGTCTCCTGACACGCGCACCCAGGGCGGCATGCTCGACATCCATGACTTCAACGGGCAGGTCGCGCTTCGTGATGCCGACCTGTTCGAGGAATTCCTGGCCGCCGTTCACACCGGCGGCGAGTGCACGCGCATCTTGGACAAGCACAACAACCTCCTGCGAGAGGACCCGGACGACGGTGACGGCCGCCGTCCCGAGGTCGATCGCGGCCGGCTGCGGCGGATCCTGCTCGACTCGCTGCCCGCGAGCACCATCCGGTGGGGCAGCAAGGTCACCGGAGCCCGCCCGCTCGGCGGCGGCCGGCACGAACTGACCTTCGCCGACGGCCGGCACACCACAACCGAGGTGCTGATCGGCGCGGACGGCGCGTGGTCCCGGATACGCCCCCTGCTGTCGGACGCCCAGCCCGCGTACGCCGGGATGTCGTTCGTCGAAGCCGAACTGTGCGACGCCGACACACGGCACCCTGTTTCCGCCGCTGTCGTCGGCGCGGGCATGCTGTTCGCGCCGGCGCCGGGCAAGGGCTTCCTAGCGCACCGCGAACCGGACGGCAGCCTGCACGTCTACGTCGCGCTCGAGGTCTCGCCGGACTGGATCGGCAGTGTCGACTTCACCGACCCGGTCAAGGCCAAGGCCGTCGTGGCAGAGCACTTCGCCGACTGGGCGCCCGAACTGCGGGCCCTGATCACCGACGCGGACGGCGCGCTGATCCCGCGGACCATCAACGCACTGCCGGTCGGACACCGATGGGAGCGGGTACCGGGAGTGACGCTGCTGGGCGACGCCGCGCACCTGATGTCGCCGTTCGCCGGTGAGGGCGCCAACCTGGCCATGTTCGACGGCGCCGAGCTCGGCAAGGCGATCGCCGCACACCCCGACGACGTCGAGGCCGCCCTGGCCGCATACGAGAATGACCTGTTCCCACGCAGCGCGGAAGCTGCGCAGGAAGCCGCGGACAATCTCGTGCTGTGTTTCGACGACAACGCGCCACAGAGCCTTCTGGCCCAATTTGCCGCCTACGACGGAGCCCACTGATACCGAGCAAGATCCAGGCGGCGAGCGACCGTCGGCGCAGCTGCTGCCGCTCAGGAAGCGCTTTACCGGCGAGGCATGCGAGAATTACCCTGTAGCTGCAGGGCGGCCGGCGGATGACTTCATCGGTGCGTCACCCACTGTTCGGAATTCGTATCGAAACGAGGGGGAAAAGATGAAATCCACGCCCACTGCCGCGCTCACGGTGACGAACCTCGCGGAATCCGGCGATCGTTCCGATGCCGGCCGCGGCGTTCGGGTATTCGCCGCTCCGGCGTCCGCGCTCACCGTGACGCCACTGGCCGAGCGTGACGAACACAGTGGCACCGGCCGCGGCGTGACCATGTACAACGAAGCCGGAAAGGCCGACCCCGGTTCGGCCGCCGCGGAACCGCGCTGACCGGCGAAGCAGGCGGTTCGATGCCCCGCGGGCGCGTTCCCCGCACCTGCCTGGTTTCGATGCCGTGGCACTCGCTGCACCGCCCCTCCCTCGCGCTCGGCGTACTGCGCGCTGCGTGCGCACGGGAGGGGCTTCCGGTCCCGGTTTCCTACCACGGCAGTCTCGCCTTCGCCGACATGATGCTGCGGGCGGGTCTGACCGTGGGCGACTACGCGGAAATGGCGGACACCGGGTTCCACCATTCGCTCGGCGAATGGATCTTCGCGGGTGCGCTCAACGGACCCGATTTCGGTTATGCGGGCATGCGGGACCTGGCCCGCCGTGCCGGCCTGCCCTTCCGCATCGCCGCGGCGGTTCGTGAGCTCGCGGATGAATTCACCGATCAGGCCGCCGAGGCGATTCTCGCCCACGAGCCGGAACTGGTCGGCTTCAGCGCGACCTTCAGCCAGACCATCGCCAGCCTCGCGGTGGCCAGGCGCATCAAGGACCGGCGACCGGGCGTGCAGATCCTCCTCGGCGGCTACTCGACCGACGGCCCGATGGGCGTGGCGCTGCACCGGGAGTACCCGTTCGTCGACTACGTCCTGCGCGGCGACGCCGACGTGACTTTTCCGAAACTGCTGCTGGCCCTCGCCGAATGCCACGCGACCGGAACCCGTGACGGCCTCGACGACGTGCCCCAGCTGTGCCGGCGTGACGACGACGGCGCCACCCGGGTCAGTCCGTGCCCGTCCCGGTTGGTCTCGCCGACGTCGATCACGACACCGGACTACGACGACTGGTTCGCCGCCGTTCCCGCTTCCGTCGCGGCCCGCGTCGAACCCGAGTTGGTCGTGGAGTCCTCCCGCGGCTGCTGGTGGGGCGCGAAACACCACTGCGTCTTCTGCGGACTCAACGGCACCGCGATGACCTACCGGGCCAAGCCCGCCGAGTCCTTTGTGGACGAGGTGCTCGGGCTGGTGCGCCGGCACCGGATCCTCGACGTCACCACGATCGACAACATCCTGCCGAACGAGTACTACCGGTCGGCGCTGCCGGAGCTGGCCGGCGCCGGCCACGACCTGCGCATCCACTACGAAATCAAGGCCAACGCGCAGATCGGGGACGTGGCCGCGCTGCGGGCGGCCGGGGTGTGGGACGTCCAGCCCGGCATCGAGAGCCTGGTCGACGACGTGCTGCACCGGATGCGCAAGGGCGTCCGCGGGGCACACAACGTGCGGATGCTGCGCGACGGTGCTTCGGCCGGGCTCACCATCGCCTGGAACTGGTTGTACGGGTTTCCGGGCGAACGCGTGGCGGACTACGCCGCGGTCGTGGCCCAGCTGCCCGCCCTGGTGCACCTGCAACCGCCCAGTGGTGCGGCACGTATCGCCCTGCAACGGTTTTCGCCGAACTTCGACGACCCGCGGCAGGGCTTCACCGAGCGTCGCCCGGCGGCGGGGTCGCGCCTCGTCCACGACATCGACGACCCGGAGCGGCTCGCCGAGCTCGTCTACTCCTTCGACACCCCGGACCAAGGACTCACGGCCGAAGAGGTCACGCCGCTGGTCGACGCGCTGGCCTCGTGGACCGCGGGCTATGCGGGGAGTGCGCTGATCGCCCGCACGATCGACGACCTCGTGGTGATCCGGGACCGGCGCCACGGCTGGGCGCCGGTCGACCACGTACTCGAGCACCCGCGTGAAATCGCGGCCTGGCGAGCACTGGAAACCGGCCGCGCCCCGCTCCGGGTACTCGCCGAACAGAACCACGAATGGGACCCGGACGACTTCGGCCACTGGCTTCGCCGGCTCGAGGAGGCCGGCCTGGTCTTCACCGACGGCAATTTGTGGATCACCCTGGCCACCTCGCCCACCGTGGCGCGGAAGACCCCCTTGCCGTTGCCGGTTCTCACGCCGTCCGCCTGAGAAGGAGCCACATGCGTACCCTGGCCGCTCCGCACCCGGCGTGGCCCGAAACGGTCGAACTCGACTTCGGCCGGATCGACGCCGATCCCGGCACCGCACTGCGTGTCGTGGCCGGACTGGCCGGGCGTGCGCAGCGGTTGCGGCTGCCGGAGCCGTTCGCCTTCGGCGAATTCGCGCACCGCGACGCGACGATGGTGCGCTTGCTCGCGGCCGCCGCGGCGGCGTTCGTTCCGGTGGACTGGACCTTACGGGAGCCATTGCCGGGCCCCATTCCCGAACGCGCCCTGTGCCATCTGCCGCCACCACGGGACGACGGGGAACCCGGTCGCCGCTGGCGTGAAGCCCACGACGTGGGCCTCTGCACCTACCGGTACGGTCCGGGGTTCGTCCTCATCCACGACACCCGCCCGGGCGGGCCGATCAACCGCGTCCACGTCGAAGCCGGCTGGGTCGACACGTTCCGGACCCTGGCCGGCACGGACCGGCCGCCGGCCGACGGGCCCGCGGCGGATCTCCTCGACCAGCTGGCGGCTCACCAGCTCGCCCTGCGGTTGGACGACCGGTACGCCGTCATGTTGCCGTACCACGCGGATCGGCGTCCGCCACCCGGCCGGGTGGTCCCGTCGGTGAAGCCGAGCCTATGACCGGCGCCTCGCCGGAAGCCTCGACGTCGGCCGGGCTGCGCGGGCATCGCGCGTTCCGGTTCCTGTGGACCGCGGACGCCGCCTCGCAGCTGGGTACCGCCGCCGCGACCGCGCTGGTGCCCCTGCTCGCCGCGACCACCCTCGGCGCCACTCCGCTGCAGATGGGACTGCTCACGGCGGCGGAGACCGTGGCGTTACTGGTCATCGGCCTGCCCGCCGGTGCCTGGATCGACCGGACCCGCCGCCGCCGCGCGGTACTCGTCGGCGCCGACCTCGTCCGGGCTCTGCTGTTCTTCGGGCTTCCGGTCGCGGGCTGGACCGGTGTGCTGGACTTCGGGCAGCTGCTCGTCACGGCGGTTCTCGTCGGCGTCGCGACCGTGTTCTTCGACGCCGCCTACCAGGCGTACCTGCCGGTGGTGATCGGGCTGGAGAACCTGGAAACCGGCTACGCGCGCCTGCAGATCACCCTGTCGGTCGCCGCGGCCGCCGGGCCCGGCATCGGTGGCGTGCTCACTCGCGTGATCGGTGCCGCCTCCGGGCTGCTGCTCACCGGGGCGGGCTACCTGGCTTCGGCCGCGCTCCTGTCGCGCGTCCGGGCCGTCGTGCCGCCGATACCACCGCGGCCGCGGGAGGTGCGGCTACGCACCGAGATCGCCGAGGGTCTCCGCTACATCGCCGGCCACCGCCAGCTCCGCCTCCTGGCCGTCGCGAGTTCCGTCGCCGCCTTCTTCACCGCGGGCTTCATGTCCATGGAAGTCCTGTTCTTCACGCACGACCTGCACCTGGACGCGGCGGGCGCGGGCGTGCTGCTGGCCCTGTCGGGCGTGGGCAGCGTCATCGGCGCCGCGACGACCGGCCGCTGGACCCGCCGCCTCGGGGCGGCTCGCGCCAACTGGCTGGTGCCGGTGCTGACGTGGCCACCCCACCTGCTGCTCCCGCTCGCCCAGCCGGGCCCGATCGGATTGGTCCTGGCGGCAACGGGAATCGTCATCCACGCCGCCGGCGGTACGACCTACAACGTGATCGTGATGACCCGCCGCCAGCACCTGACACCGGACGCACTGCGCGGCCGCGTCCACACGAGCATGCGCGTGCTCATCTGGGGAACCATGCCACTCGGCGCGCTGGCCGCGGGAGTCTTCGCCGAGTCAGTGGGTACGCGCGCGACCCTGACCATCGCCGTCGCCGGAATCCTCATCGCGATCGTGCCCGCGGCCCGGTCCGCCCGCGACCACGTTGCCCCTTGATCAAAGGGGAGCGGTAGCCGTGACCTGGGCACTAAAGCGCCACTAAAGACTTCCTACGGCTCAACCGGCCACCTTTCTCGCGGGCCGCTGTCGCTGGGCAGCGCCGACGAGCCAACCGGGTGATGCGGTTGGCATCCAGAAAGGGGAGAGCATGAAACGCGGTCTGATTCGTGCCGTCACCGCTGTCACCATGGCCGTTGCCGCGGCTGTCGGTTTCGTGGTTCCGGCGACAGCGGCGACTTCCGGGAGAGTCTCGCCGGCCGGTGCCGTCGCCAACGGCACCTACCGGTGGGCCAACGCCAACAGCGGGCTGTGCCTGGCCTACGCCGTGGACAAGCGGGGCGCGAACCGCCAGGAGGGCTGCGACGGCAGTGACTACACCATCTACTGGGACGCCGTGAACGTCGGCGGCGACAACTACCGGCTCATCAACGAGCACAACGGCCAGTGCCTGTCCATCTGGCGCGGCGACACCGGCGACAACGCCCAGGTCGGCATCTACGCCTGCGTCGACACCCCCGCGGAGATCTTCACCCTCGTACCGGCGACCTCGCCGGCGTTCGCGGGTGCCTACCAGTTCGTGAACGTCAACAGCGGCAAGTGCGTGGCGGTCGGCGGCGCCCGGACGAACTACGGTGCCTGGGTCATCCAGTGGACCTGCGCGCAGAGCGGCGAGTTCATGTGGCGCCCGTACAGCTAGCGTTCCGCACCGGGGATCCGGTCGACGCGTGAGGCGAGGATCTCGCGAGCGTACGTGGTCCACCACGGACGGCGCGGGATCCTCGTTCCGGACCGGGGTTTACCGGGAACCCTCACCGGCGTGCTCGTCGAGGCTTTCCAGCCGCCGCTGGACCTGGGCGGCGTCGGAGTCGCGTCCGTGCGCCTCGTACAGCTCCGCCGCTTCCCGCCAGACCACCCGGGCCAGTTCGTGCCGGCCGAGGGCGACGTACGGGTGGCCGAGCCGGTCGAGGGTCGCGGCGGACTCGTACGTGTTGCCCAGCCGGCGGAAGAGCGTGAGCGCCTGCCGGTAGTGGTCGATGGCCCGGTCGTGGTGGCCGGTGTGGTGGTCGATGTAGCCGAGACTGTCCAGCGTGTCCGCCTCGCCGCTGGGGTTGTCGTGCCGGCGGTGCAGGGTCAGCGCGGCCTGGCAGTGCGCGCGGGCGGTGTCGTAGTCACCGAGCCGGGAGGCGTGCCAGCCCACCCCGTTGAGCGCGTTGGCTTCCCAGGCCGGCCGGTCGAGGGCGCGGCACAGTTCCAGCGCACGGGTGGCGTGCTCCAGGGCCCGGCTGTTGTCCTCCCGCCGCTCCCAGGCCCGGGCGAGCTGGTGGTGGGCGAGAGCCTGCTCGGCGGTGTCGCGGTCGCGCTCCGCCAAGGCGAGGGACTGGTGCAGGTGCCGGCTCGCGTCTTCGTGACGGTCCAGTTCGCCCTGGGCGCGTCCGAGGTAGCGGTGCGCGCGGGCGGCGGCGAGGTCGGGCAGGTGCGCGGCGACGTCCACCGCGGCCCGCCACGCGGAAAGATCGTCCTGACGGTGTCCGCGCCGGGCGTGGAAGGTGGTCAGGACCCAGGCCAGCTGCCAGACCCGGGCGTCCCAGCCGTGGTCGAGGGCGGCTCGCTGGGCGGCCACCAGGTTGGCGTGCTCGGTCTCGAACCAGGACATCGCCGCCGCCATGTCCGGCAGTTCGTGAGGGTTCGCGTCGGGGGCACGTGCCTCGAGCAGGACAGCCGGGCGACGGGAATCCACCAGCCGGTCGGCCGCGTGGGCGGTGTGGAGGTAGAAATCGAGCACGCGCCGCAGCGCCGTTTCCCGTTCGGCCGGGTCGTGCCGCTGGGTGGCGTATTCGGTGGCGTACAGGCGGACCAGGTCGTGCATCCGGTACCGGCCCGGTGTGTGCTGCTGGAGCAGGCACGCGTTCTCCAGCTCGTTGAGCAGCGCCCGGGTCGCGCCGGACGGCCGGCCCAGCAAGCCGGCGGCGGCGGGCAGGCCGATGTCGGGGCCCGGTGCCAGGCTCAGCAGGCCGAACGCGACCCCGGCCGCGTCGGACAACGCGTGGTGGGACCAGGACAGGACGGTGCGCAGGGTGACCCGCGGATCGCCCGGGTCCAGGGCGTCCAGGCGACCGGACCGGTCGCGCAGCTCGTCCGCGAGGACGGCCAAGGGAAAGCCGGGGTGGCGGGTGGCGCGGGCGGCCACGATGCCCAGCGCCAACGGCAGGCCCGCACAGCAGGCCACCAGCTCGTCGACCGCCTCGGGTTCGGCGGCGACCCGGTCGTGGCCGAGGTGGCGGGTGAGCAGGTCACGGGCCTCGCGCTCGGAGACGACGTCGAGGTCGACGCAGTGCGCGCCGTGGGCGGTGACGAGCCCGCCGAGGTGGCGACGGCTGGTGACCAGCACCGTGCAGGTGGGACTGCCCGGCAACAGCGGGCTGACCTGGTCCGTGTCGCGGGCGTTGTCCAGCACGATCACCATGCGCTTGCCGGCCACCAGGCTGCGGTACAGCCGCACTTGGGCGTCCGGGTCGACCGGGATCGTGGCCGGGTCAACGCCGAGGCTGTCCAGGAAGCCGCGCACCGCCGTGACCAGGGGAACCGGTTGCCCGGCGGGGTCGAAGCCGCGCAGGTCGACGTGCAGCTGCCCGTCCGGGAACCGGTGGAGGCGGGTGTGGGCCCAGTGCAGCGCCAGCCAGGTCTTGCCGATCCCGCCGGTGCCGCCGATCGCGGAGATCATCACCGTGCCGCCCGTGTCCGGCTGTTCGGTCAGGATGGCGTCCAGCCGGGCCAGTTCGGCGGCGCGGCCGGTGAACAGCCGGGGTGGGGCAGGCAGCTGCCGCGGCACCGGCGTGGCCGGCGGCTCGGTGCGCGCCGCCGGCCCGGCCAGGTCGGGAGCGGCGTGGAGGATGCGCTGGTACAGCTGCCGCAGTGGTGGGCTCGGGGACACGCCGAGTTCGTCGGCGAGATCGCGGCGGAGCTGCTCGTACCGTGCCAGCGCGTCGGCTTGGCGGCCGCCGCGGTAGAGCGCGAGCAGGTACTGGCCGGCCAGGCGTTCGTCCAGCGGATGACGCTCCACGCGGTCGGCCAGCTCGGCGAGCAAGCCGGCGTGCTGCCCCAGGCGCAGCCGGATGTCGGTGAGATCGAGCTCGACCGCGTGGCGCTGCTGCAGGAGCGTGGTGCGCACCGAACCGACCCAGTCCGTGTCCGTCACACCCGCGAGAGGATCTCCCCGCCACAGCCCGAGCGCCCGGGTGAACGAGTCGACGGCGCGGTCGTCCTGCCGGCCGGCGCGGGCCTGCTCGCAGAGAGCCCGGAACCGGTGCAGGTCGACGAGTTGCGGATCGACGACGAGCCGGTAACCGGCCGGGTGTGTCGTGACGGCGACGCCGGGCACGGCGGCGAGTGCCTTGCGCACCAGGGCAATGCGCTGGTGGACCGCGCCGCGCGGGTGCCGGGGCAGGCGATGCGGGCGCCAGGCCCGATCGAGCAGCTGATCGACCGACACGACGTGGTTGGCCTCGACCAGCAGCACCCCCAGCAGACCGCGCAGCTGGGCGAAGCCGATGGTGACCGGAGTGCCGTCGACGGCGGCCTCGACTTCGCCGAGCAAGCGGAATTCCACCGTCACACGAGCCCCCCACCGAAGCCACCACCCGACTCGATTCGCCGCAGATATACCTATCCGTCCGAGCCGGTCGGCACAACCAACGACCGGGCGAACGTCGTGCCCGGGTGTCCCCGGTCCGGGTATCCCGGCTGACCATGTGCGGAGCCTCGGATTGCGCTGATCCCCGGCGCGGTTCCCGGGGTCAGGCCGGGCGCAGCCGGTCGCGCAGACCGGCGGCGAGCCCGGTGACCGTCGCAGGTCGACGAGTCCGCCGCCGTACTCGACCAACCGGGGGCGGCGAGCCCCGCCGAGCGTGCCGACCGTCCTCATTGGACGCCCGCTGACCGGCCTCATCCTCAACCGGGTCGCCGGCGGCCCCGCGGACTGGCGGTCGGTGCCCCGGCTGCGGCGGATCCACGCGGTCTCCACGCTCACCTGCGCGGCGGTCACCATCGCCTGCGTCCGCCGCGCCCGGCGTCCCTGACCATGTCACGTACGGCAGCGCGTGAGGTTCTGGACGATTGCGGGGCGCCGGACGTTCGACTCATTGGCGCCGCCTGCCATCCGGGTGAAGCCGGGCCCGGGCCCTGCCTCGGTGCGGGCGCTTCGGAGAAGACTGCGGGAACCGTTTCGCCACTGGAGGGAGCATCATGTCCGCAGCCGCCGACGAAGCCCTGCTGTCCTTGTCGACCCCGGCGGGGCTGGCCGATCCGTACCCGGTCTACGCGAAGCTCCGCGAAGAGACGCCGATCTTCCGCAGCGAGGTCTTCGGCGGCTGGGTGCTCAGCCGGTTCGCCGACTGCCAGCGGGTGCTCGCCGACGGCGAGACCTTCCTGGTGCTGGACGCGCAGTGGCGCGACCGGTACAGGCCGGGCTGGCGCGACAACCCGGCGATGGTGCTGCTGGCCGGTCTTCTGCCGTGGAAGAACCCGCCGGAACACACGCGCGAGCGCCGGCTGCTCATGCGGGATTTCACCGTCCGGCGCGTCCAGGGGCTGGAGCCGGCGGTCCGCCGGGCGGTCGACCGGGTGCTGGATCGCTTCGCCGACGCGACGGTGGACGGGACCGCGGCGGAGTTCGTCGGCACGGTGCTCTACCCGCTCGGGATGGCGGTGATCGGCGACCTGGTCGGGGTGCCCGAAGCCGACCACGACCGGCTCCGCCGCGTCACCGACCTGATCGGCAAGCAGGTCGACCCGGCGATGTCGGCGGACCTGCGCGCCGAGGTCGACGCGGCCGCCGTCGAATTCCGTGCCTACTTCGCGGACTTGATCGCGCGGCGGCGTGCGGAACCTCGTGACGACCTGACGTCCGCCCTGCTGGCCCGGCCTACCGCCGACGTGGAGCTGATGTCGGAGGAGGACGTGCTCAATTCGCTTGTCGTGTTGTTCGGCGGCGGCTACGAGACGACCGCGGGTGCGCTGGGCAACGGGATCTTCGCGCTGCTGACCCATCCGGAGCAGTTCGCGCTGCTCGCGGGTGATCCCGGGCTGGCGACCGGGGCGGCCGAGGAGATGTTGCGGTGGGACGGGGCCGCGCAGATGAGCCAGCGCGCGGCGGTCCGGCCGGCGGTGCTCGACGAGGTGGAAATCCCGGCGGGGGACGCGATCGTCGTGCTCACCGGAGCGGCGAACCGGGACCCCGCGCGCTTCGCGGACCCGGACCGGTTCGACATCACCCGCGACACCGGCCGGGGCCTGTTCTTCGGGCACGGCCTGCACCTGTGCCTCGGCGCGGCCTTGGCGCGCCTTGAGATGACAGTGCTGCTCGAACAGCTGGGGAAACGCTTTCCGGCGTTGCGGATCGGGGGTGAGGTGCAGCGCCGCCAGAACCCGGCGCTGCGCGGGATGGCTGCCCTGCCGCTCACCCGGTGAAGCGCAGCCCTTGGCCCTCCGAATCGGACGGGTGGGCGCGGCGGACACCACGGGACCGGGAACGGCGGCAGCTTCGGCGCGACCAGCGCGAGATCAGTTGCCGTCCTCGTCACCGCGGTGCCCGTTCACGCAGCTGGTGGGTTTGTCGCGCAGGCACACTTTTCCGCCCGCGACGCGCAGGCCGACGGTGTCGAACGCGGTGACCCAGTTGCCGGCGATCGCCTTCTGGGCGGGGGCGAGCTGGATCAGGCCGGAGCACACGGCCGCGTGGAGCTTGTTCTCCACCGCGTCTTTCGGGTTCGGGATCGTGCCGGGTTCGACCCACAGGTTGCGGGGATCGTCCGGGGCGCCGCCGAGTTCGAGGCTGACCAGGTGGTCGTACTCGCCCTTGTCGCCGGGTGCCAGGTCGTAGGAGCGGGCGGAGGCGGCCTTCATCGTGTTCGTTTTGGATGTCGGTGGACGGACGGTCTTGGTCCACCCGGTTTTGCAGATCGTGTCCTTGATGGTGTCCTGCCGTACCGCGGGGTTCACGGCGCCGGGGGTGCAGTGCGGGTCGGGCAGCGGCTGGCCGTCGCGGGTGCCCAGCTTGCAGGTGTCCGGCTTGGGCATCGCCGCCGAGGAGGTCCCGACCGGCAGGTCGCCGGGAGCTGTGCTGGGTGCCGGGGCCGCTGTGTTGGGCACATGGCAGCTGGTGACGGCCAGCGCGGTGAGTACGACGATCGCCCATCGGCTGGTGCGGGGCTGGGAAGAGGGCACGGGGAATCTCCTGCGTCGGCAGTGGCGGCGGGGACGACTGACCTGCCCGGCGCGGGACGAGGTCTGACAGCGGTTCACCTTCTACCCGCCGTGCCTGGCGTTGAACCGCGTCGCCACGCCTTGCCTGCGACCGGCCCCGTCGAAGGTCGGGATGTTCCGGACGGTGCGACAGCAACCCGGCGCGTGGTGATCAGCCGAGGGCGTGGACCCCGCCGTCGACCATGATCATCGAGCCGGTCGTGGCCGGGAGCCAGTCCGACAGGACCGCGCAGACGCTCTTCGCCACCGGGGCCGGGTCCGTGCTGTCCCAGCCGAGCGGGGCGCGGCCGGCCCAGCCGTCTTCGAAGGCCGAGGCGCCTGGCATGGCCTTGGCGGCCATGGTCTTCACCGGGCCGGCGCTGACCAGGTTGACGCGGATGCCCCGCGGGCCCAGTTCCTTGGCCAGGTACCGGTTGACCGACTCCAGCGCGGCCTTCGCGACGCCCATCCAGTTGTAGACCGGCCACGCGACCCGCGCGTCGAAGTCCATGCCCACGATCGACGAGCCCCGGTTCAGCAGCGGCAGGCACGCCTTCGCCAGCGACATGAACGAGTACGCCGAGACGTCGACGGCGGTCTTCACGTCCTCGGCCGGGGCGTCCAGGAACGGCGCGCCCAGGCAGCTCGGCGGGGCGAAGCCGATCGAGTGCAGCACGCCGTCGAGACCGTCGACGTGCTCGCGGACGCGGCCGGCCAAGGAGTCCAGGTGCTCGGTGTTCGTCACGTCCAGCTCGAGGACCGGCGCGGGTTCCGGGAGCCGCTTGGCGATGGTCTTGACCAGTGACACGCGGCCGAAGCCGGTGAGCACCACCTGCGCGCCCTCCTGCTGCGCGATCTTGGCCGTGTGGAAGGCAAGTGACGCGTCGGTGATGATGCCGGTGATCAGCAGGCGCTTGCCTGCGAGCAGTCCGGGCACGGGTCCTCCCAAGTCTTGTTCGGGGAAACATCGCCGGTCAACGCAGAGAACCGGTCAACGCAGAGAGCGGAGCACCGGGCTCGCGGCGACCAGGCCGGCACCCGCCAGTACGACGCCGCCGCAGGCCAGGAACAGCGTCGTCGTGCCGTACGGCAGCAGGACGCCGGCGATCACGTAGGAGAACGGGTCGAACGCCACCGTGGCCAGGACGACGAGGCTCATCACCCGGCCCAGCAGGTGCTGGGGCACGCGCTCCTGCAGGGTGGCCACCACGACCACGCCGAGGAACGCGGACCCCAGGCCGACGAGGGTGACGACCGCCGTCGCGGCGGCGACCGTGGTGACGACGGCGAGCCCGGCGGTGCCCGCGCCGATCGCCGCGACCCCGCCGGCCACGGTCCAGCCGCGCCGCGCGGGCGGGCGCCAGCCGGCGATCAGTGCGCCGGCGAGTGAGCCGGCACCGAAACCGGAGAGCACGACGCCCAGTGATCCCGCCCCACCGAGGCGTTGTTCGGCGAGCACCGCGCCGCCCACGAGCACGGGGCCCACGACCGCGATGTTGATCACGGCGATGGCCGCCAGCATCCCGCGCACAACCGGTTCGCGCCAGGCATAGCCCAAGCCCGCACCAAGGGCACGCGCACTGCCGGGCCGCTCGCCATCGCCGGCACTGCGACCCCGCCCGGCCACGCGGACGAGCGTGCTGAGCGCGATCGCGGCGAGTGCGGCGATCGCGGCGATCCCCCCGAGCGTCACAACGAAGCCCGCCGCGGCGACGACCCCGGCGGCCACCGCCGGGCCGACCAGATCGCCGGTCGACTCCGCCCCCTGCACCACTGCGTTGACCCGGGAGAGCTTCTCGGGCGGCGTGAGGGCCGGGAGCAAGGCCAGGGCCGCCGGGAAATACGCGGCGTCGGCCATCCCGAGCAGGCCGGCCAGCAGCGCGACGGCCGGCACCGACGGCGAAGTGAACGTGACCAGGGCGCCGAGGGCGAGCAGGACGGCGACCCGCAGCCACGACGCGCCGACCACGACCCGGGCGGGGTCGAGGCGGTCGACCAGCACTCCCGCGGGCAGCAGGAGCGCGGCTCGCGGCAGGGCCACGGCCAGCAGGACGAACCCCGTGGTGAGCCCGGGTTCCGACAGGCGGAGCACGTAGAGCGTGAGCCAGACCAGGAACAGCGCATCGACCACCGCCGCGAGTCCTTGGCCCACGACCAGGCGGCGCAGGTGCGGATCGCCGAGCGGCTCGCGCGGCCGCGACCGGGCGGCCGTTCCCCTCGTCATCGCCGGTTCCCCCGGCCACCTCGTGCACTGATCGACAGCATGAATTCTTCCGCTCGTGGGTTCCGGATCGCCGGCGGGACTACGCGATGTGCGCGCCGCCGTCGATCGTCAGAGTGGTGCCGGTGATGTACGACGCCGCGTCGGAGACGAGGAAGACCAGCGCCGCGGCCAGCTCGTCCGGCCGGCCGACGCGGCCCGAAAGCACCCGCGGCAGCATCGCCTCGAGGTAGCCCTCGGCGTAGCCGCCGGTCATCGCGGAGGTGAAGAAACCCGGCGCGAGGGCGTTCACGCGAATGCCCTTGCCGGGGGTCCACTGCTGGGCGAGATCCCGGGTGAGGCCGAGCAGCCCGGCCTTCGAGGCCGAGTAGGCGGCCTGCGGCAGACCGCCGGTCACCAGCGCGAGGATGCTCGAGACGTTGACGATGGCGCTGCCGGGAAGCATCACCGCGCCCGCGGCCTGGGCCATCCAGTAGGAGCCGTTGAGATTGACGTCGACGACCTCGCGGAACTGCTCCGGGGTCTCCTCGGTCGCGGGGTGTTCCCCGCTGATCCCGGCGTTGTTGACGAGGATGTCCACCCGCCCGAACGCGTGCATGGCCGCGCCGATCAGCGCACGGCAGTCCGCCGGGTCGGCGATGTCGGTCCGCGCGGTGACGGCCCGGCGGCCGAGCTTCTCGACGGCCGCGCGGGTGACCTCCAGCTTGCCGGCGCGCCGTGCCCCGAGCACGACGTCGGCGCCGGCCTCGGCCAGCGCGGTGGCGAACGCGATGCCCAGCCCCGAAGAAGCGCCGGTGACCACGGCGACCCGGCCGTCGAGCCGGAAGCGATCGAGGACGCCCGGCGCGGTCACCGGTGGCCGGCGACGTAGTTCACCGCGTCGCCGACGGTCCGCAGCTCCGCGACCTGGTCGTCGGGGATCCGCAGCGCGAACCGGTCTTCGACCTGGACGGTGATCTCCACCATCGACAGGGAGTCGATGTCGAGATCGTCGGCGAACGACTTCTCGGCGGTCACCTGGGCGGAGTCGAGGCCGGTGACCAGTTCGACGATCTCGGCGAGACCGTCGAGAATGTCGGTGTTGTCCACCATGGGGTTTCTCCTTCTTGCTGGGCTGGGAGCTTGCTTGGCCGGGAGGTCAGAGCCCGAGACGCCACCGGTAGGCGAGGAGGGTGCGCAGGAAGCCGTCCATCTGCTCCTCGGTGTGGCCCGCGTGCGGGAACAGGCGCAGCAGCGCCTGGTTGCGGGAGACGGCCGGGTAGGAGAAAACGGGCACCAGGTAGCCGTCCTCGACGAACCACTCGCGCATCTGCAGGGCGGCGGCGTCGTTCCCGATCGGCACCGAGAGCATGTACGACTCGGTCGGCGTCGTCGGTGTGCCGATCTCGTGCATCTGCCGGCGCAGGCGGGCGGCGTGCGCCAGGTAGTCGTCGACGATCTTCGGGTTGCCGGCGAGGACTTCGATCGTGCGCTCGGCGGCGTACGCGGTGGGTGGCTGGATGGCGGCGGTGAACATCGAGGTTCCGGAGAGCAGTTCGAACGCGTCGATGGCCGCCGCCGGTCCGGCGATCGCGCCGCCTTCCAGGCCGATGGCTTTCGACAGGGACACCATGACGAAGTCGGCCCGCTCCCGGATCGCGGCCGCCTCCCGGGCGTACGGCCGGTTTTCGGGCCCGTAGACCATGAAGCCGTTCGCGTCGTCGATCATGCTGATCGCGCCGTGCCGGTCGCACTCGTCGAGGATCTCCACGATCGGCCCCATGGTGCCGTCGGCCGAATAGATGCTCTCGGCGATCACCACCGTCTTGCGGCTCCGGACGCGGTCGAGGATACCGGCCAGGTCGGCGACGTCGTTGTGCCGGAAGGCGTGGACGTTGCGGCCGTAGCCGAGTCCCTCGAGGCCTTTCCAGATGCTCCAGTGGACGTCCCGGTCGACGACGAAGACGGTGTCGCGGTTGCGCACCTCGATCCCGGCGTCGAAGTGCGCGGAGCTGCTCATGGCGTGGACGAACCCGATGTTGGCCAGCAGCCCGGTGGCGAAGCTGATGGCCCGCTCCTTGCCCGTGTGGCGGGCGATCGTCTCCTCCAGCACCTGGTGCGGGCGGCAGATTCCCTGGGTCATCCGGGATCCGCTGGTGCTCAGGCCGTGGGCGAGCGCCCCTTCGGCGAAGTGCCGGCGCACCGAGACGTGGCGCTCCAGCTCGAGAAAGCTGATGCTGGCGAAGTTCACCAGCTCGCGGCCGTTGCGGACGATGGTCGGCCCGATCGGCCCGTCCACCACCGGCGGGCGGTAGGCCGTGTCGTGGGTGTTCGCCTCGACGAACTCGGCGAAGCCCCACGGGGCCAGGCGGTCCACGGACGGTGCGGAACTGGGGGATGTGGTCATGACGGGGTTTCTCCTCCACGAGGGGCGCGGGGCGGTGCGGGCTCCAGGGCCGCGGCGAGGTGGCCGAGCGAGGCCGGTCCGGCCAGCTCGTCCGGCGCGATCCCGGTGAAGCCGGACCGCTGCAGCAACTCCAGCACCCGCGGGACGGCGACCAGGGTGACTCCGTGGCCGGCGAGGCAGCGGTTCATGTCGACGGCGCCGTCGCCGGGGCTCACCTCGGCCACGGCGGCGGCCAGCGCCCGTTCGGCGGCCGTCGTGGGCGGGCGGAACGGAATCCGCAGCGTGGCCGCGTCGGCTTCGGGACCGGCCGGGGACAGGAGATAGCGGCCCGGGGCCACGAGACCGGGCACTTCGCCGAGGTGGTCGAGGACGTGCCGGTGCAGGTCCTCGGCGGTGACCTCGCCGTCGACGCGGACGTGCGCGACGAGCTGCGGTTCGTCGTCCCCCACGGGGTGCTCGCCGGGTGTCACCGTCACGTCGAGCACGCCGGCATGGCCGCGGAGTACGTCTTCGACCGTCGTCAAGCACGCCCATCCCTGCGGTGCGCGCCACCAGCCGGCCGCGGCCGGGGTGCGGGAGCGTGCCGGGACCGGGCAGTCGGCACCGCGGGCCAGCCGGCGCAGGAGACCGCACAACCGGGCGGGCAACGCCGTTGCCTGCCCGGCGTCGAACAGGTGGTCGCCGACGGTGACGTCGAGGGTGACGAACCCCGTGTCCCGGCTGAAGTCGACGAAGAGCGTCTCGCAGGGTTCGTCAGGGGCGCTGCGGATCCAGGTGGCCGGCCCGTCCGGCGGCGTGGCCGCCGCGGGAACCAGGTAGTCGCGTGGCCACGAGTAGCAGTTGTACTCGATGGTGGGCACGGCAACGACCCCGCGGCGACGGTCCTGCCGGGCCAGGGCGGCGACCAGCTCCGCTGGGTGGTGCCGGCCGTGCCGGTAGGCCGCCGCGGAGGCGGCGGCGACCGAGGCGGCCACCTCGCCGAACGCCGCGCCCGGGCGGAGCTCGATCTGCACCGGAACCGTCAGCGCCCAGACGCCGACGCTGGTGCGCAGCGCGGCCCTGGCCCGGTTGGAGACCACCACCGACGCGAGGAACCGGTGTTCGCCGGTGTGCGCGGCGACCTCGTGGGCCAGTGCCGCGAGCACGACGACCTCCGGGCTGACCCGGTACCGCCGGGCGACGCGGTCGAGATCGTCATACGCCTCGACTGAGCGGTGCTGGAGGCGGTGGCGCCCGGTGCCGTCGCCGCGCCCGCCGAACGGGGCCAGCACCCCGGCCGGATTGCCCGCGAGCCGCGTGAGCCACTCGCGTTCGGCCGCGCGGGCACGGTCCGGGTCCTGGACGGCGACCGTGTCGAGCGGGTGCACGGCCGCGTCCGCCGGTCCGCCGGCCCCGCGCAGGAGATCGTGCAACTGGCCGATCAGCGCCGCCAGCCCCCAGCCGTCGACCATGACGTGGTGGGCTGCCACCAGGACCGCGCACGGCTTTCCCGCCTCGAGCAGCACCCTGGCGCGCCAGGGCGGGTTCCGCTCGGGGTCGATCGGGCAGGCGGCCAGCGCCGCGGTGGCCGCCTCCAGGGTGACGGCGTCGGCGACGGGGACGTCGACGCAGTCGACCGGCAGCGGGGCCCAGTCCGCGTGGTGGACGTGCTGCACCGGGCGAAGCGGGTCGATGGTGCTGCGCAGCGCCTCGTGGCGGGCGGTGAGGGCGGCGAGTGCCTCGTGCACGTCGGCGACGGTCGCCGGGGGCGGGATGTGGCAGTGGTCGGCGAGCGGCGTCGGGTTCACCCGCCGCGGTGCGGGAATGGTGTGCTCGTACCAGTGCCACTGCTGGACCCAGTTCAGCGGTCCGCTGCGGGTGACGGTGGCCGGGGGCGCGTTCATCACCCTCACACCGCTCGGACCACGAGGGCGGCGTTGTGGCCGCCGAAGCCGAACGAGTTGCTGAGCGCGATCCGCATCCCCTCGTGGTGCTGGGTCTTGTGCGGCACGAAGTTGATGCCGGGGTCGATCGGGTCGTGGCAGTTGATCGTCGGCGGGACATCACCCGTGCGGAGGGCCTGGATCGAAGCCACGAGCTCGACCGCCCCGGCGGCACCGATCATGTGCCCGGTCATCGACTTGGTGGAACTCACCGGGATCCGGGTGACCCGGGACCCCAGCACCTTGCGCAGGACGGCCGCCTCGGTGGCGTCGTTGAGCAGCGTTCCGGTGCCGTGCGCGTTGACGTAGTCCACGTCCGCCCCGGTGATTCCCGCGTCGCGCAGTGCCGCTTCGACGGCGAGGCGGGCGCCCCGGCCCTCCGGATGCGGGGCGGTCCAGTGGTGGGCGTCGGAACTCGCCCCGTAACCGGTGAGTTCGGCCAAGGCGCTCGCCCCGCGCCGTTCGGCCACCTCGGCGGCCTCCAGCACCACCACGGCGGCTCCCTCGCTCATCACGAACCCGTCGCGGTGCGCGTCGAACGGCCGGCACGCCGCGGCCGGGTCGTCGTTGCGTTTGGACAACGCGCGGGCGTTGCCGCTGCCCGCGAGGTCGATGGTGGTGACGCAGGCGTCGGCGCCGCCGGCGAGGACGATGTCGGCCTCTCCGGTACTGATCATGCGCATCGCCGCGCCCACCGCGTCGGCGCCGCTGGCGCACGCGGTGCTCTGGGCACGGCTGGGCCCCTGGGTGCCGAGCCGCATGCTGATTTCGCCGGCCGCGCTGTCCATGGCGGTCGTGATCTGGGTGAACGGGCCGATCGCCCGCGGCCCCTTGGCGCGGAGCCGGTCCGCGGCGCGGTAGATCGACCCCACCGGGCCGTAGCCGCTGCCGATGACGACGGCGACCCTCGGCGCCAGGCGGTCGTCGACGACGAGCCCGGCGTGTTCGCAGGCCTCCAGCGCCGCGGCGAGCGCGAACTGGGCGTACGGGTCGGCGCGGCGGCTGACCATCGGGGGCATGTACCGGCCGGGGGTGAACCCGCGGACCTGGCCGCCGATCCGGACGTCGAGATCGGTCACGTCGATCACGTCCACGGTATCGACGCCGCTGCGGCCGGCCAGCATCGCCGTCCAGGTCTCGCCGGCGCTGTGGCCCAGCGGCGTCACCGCCCCGTACCCGGTGACCAGCACCCGCCGCCTGCCGTCACTGCGCGTTCTTGCGTCCGTCATTGGGGAACCACCTCGGCGTCGCGGACGGGCGGGGCGATGTCGCCGGGGTCGACCGGCACCATGAGCACGGCTGTGCGTCCCTGCGCGCAGAGCCGCCGGGCGGCCAGGATTTCCTCGGTCAGCGCGGCCTTGTCGCGCAGCACGTGGTAGTGCATGTCCGTGCCGTCGACCACCGGCGGCGGCGCGCCCGGGCTGATGAAGGGGTGGCGTCCGGCGTCGAGGCCGAGCCGGGCGCGCTGGGCGTCCAGCCAGCCGTAGCCGCCGTTGCACAGCACCACGTACAGCACGCCGCCGTGGGCCGCGGCGGCGGCGGTGATGTCCGCGCGGGCCGCGACGAACGCCCCGTCCCCGACGAACGCGGTGACTTCGTGGTCCGGGGCGGCCAGCTTGACCCCGACGGCCGCGGCCGCGCCGAAGCCCAGGGGGGTTTGCTCCGACGGGACGATCGATCCCCCGCCGGCGTGGAAGGGGAAGCAGTAGGACCACATGTCCTGCAGCCCGTTCTCCTGGACCAGCACGCGGCGCTCGCCGCCGGTGGCGTCGAGCGCGGCGAGCAGCTCGGCGATGCGGATGCCCGGCAGCGCCGCCGCGCGGGCCAGTTCCGCCTCCACCTCGACGGCCATGGCCTTGCGGGCGAGCGCGATCTCGTTCGCCCACGCCGTCGTCGCCTCGGCGTTGCGGTCCTCCGCCAGCGCTCGCGACCAGCCGAGCACCGCGTGCCGGGCGTCGCCGAGCACGCGGGGGCCGGGGAACTCGGCCGACAGCCCGCCCGGATCGATGTTGACCTGGACCACCGGGACCGGGGGCCACGGCGTGCCGCCTTCGACGGCGGTCTCCTCGAGCCGCCCGGCGAGCGACACCACCAGGTCGCAAGCCGACCACAGCTCGCGGGCGGGAGCCGCGGCGTAAAGGCCGGCCACGCCGCAGAACAGCGGGTGGCCCTCATCGACGGCACCGCGGCCGGACGCGGTGGTGAACAGCGCCGCGCCGAGGCGTTCGGCGAACCGCTCGACCACACCGTCGTCGTTGTGGTGCCGCAGGCCACCGCCCACCAGCACGACCGGGCGCCGGCTGCCGCGGAGCGCGGCCAGTGCCGGTCCCGGCGGCACGGGACCGGGTTCGAGGACCAGGGATTCCGGCCGCCCCGGCAGTGCTTCCGGGACAACGATTTCCGCGGTGCGGACGTCATCGGGGATCTCCAGGTACACGGGTCCGGCCGGCGGCCCGGCGGCCCGGGTCATCGCCGTCACCGTCGCGGGAACGACCCGGGCGGGGTGTCCCACCCGGTGCGCCCACCGCACGAGGGGCGCCGCCACGGCGACCTGGTCGAGTTCCTGGAATCCGCCGCTGCCCCGGCGCCGTTCGGGTGTGCCGGCGGCGAGGACGAGGACCGGTGCCCCGGACTCACGCGCCTCGACCAGCCCCGTGGCCGCGTGCGTGACGGCCGGCCCTTTGCCCAGCGCGCAGACGGCGAGCCGGCCTGACTGCAGCGCGTAGCCCGTCGCCATGTACATCGCGTTGCGCTGGTCGCGGCACGGCACGACGTCCAGGCCGGCGGCGTCGAGCGCGCACAGCAGCTCCAGGTCGTCGCCGGGCAGCCCGAAGCAGGTGCCGACCTCGTTCGCCACCAGCAGGTCGACGATCGCGGACCACGCGCCGGCGTACCGCTTGCCCGTCCGGCTCACCGCCCACCCGCCGCGACCGGCTCGACCGTCCGGAGACTCCGCGCCGCGGCCTGCGACATGAGCAGGGGTTCGGCGTGCCGCTCACCGCCGTAGGAGCGGTAGTTCGCCATCATCCCGAAGCCGCCGAACGGGCGGTTGCCGTCCTCGGCGTCGAGCAGCGTGTGGTTGACGCAGGTCCGGTGATACTTGGAGAGCGCTTTCACAGTCTCCGGATCATTGCCGTAGACCATCGCTCCCAGCGCGCGCTCGCTGAAGTACGGGCCGGCCAACCGTTCGCGCAGACGTCTCGCGCCGGGATAGGACACGACGTTGAAGATCGGGGCGAACATCTCGTCCAGCGGAATCTTGTCGTCGAAGTCCCACAGCAGCACGGTCGGCTCGACCCGGCGGGACCGCAGATCGATGTGCCCGCCGTGCCGGATGCGGCGCACGTGGCGTACCAGGTAGTCCGAGCAGTCCACCAGCGCCGAGTCGTAGTAGATCGGACCGTAGCCGGCGGCGGGGTCGCTGTTCTGCCCGAACCGCAACGAGGCCAGTTCGGTGGTCAGCAGGTCGACGAATTCCCCGGTGCGCCGCTGGGGCACGAACACCACATCGGGACCGAAACAGTCTTGACCGGAATTGTACAGCCGGATCCTCGCGACATCGTGTGCCGCGCGCGTGAGGTCGGCGTCGGGAGCGATCACGAAGGGGTTGATGCCGTGCCCGAAGAAGAGGAAAAGCTGGTCCTCGGCCAGCCCTTCACGGACCGTCTCGGCATTGGTGTAGTTGCCGGTGAAGGCGATGAGGTCCGCCTCGCGCACCGGCCCCGTCACGAACTTGCGCTGACTGAGGTCGGAAAGCTCGATGGGCAGGCCGTGCACCGGCGCCAGCAGCGCGTGCAGGCGCCCCAGCTGGCTTTTGATCTGGCTGGACGGCCGGAAGACGATCCGGTCGGTGTACAGCGACGTCACCAGCAGGTAAAGCGCGTACGAATAGAGCGGGATGTTGGAAGGCATGAACACCGCGGCTCTGGGCACCTGGCCGGGCCGGACCCGGCGCATCTCCTCTTCCGCGCCGTCGAGGGTGGCCAGGAACGAACGAATCTCCGCCGCGGCCGTGTGGTGGGGGGAGATTTCGCGGAGGATTTCCAGCACCGCGCCCTCGTTGCCGGCCACGTACCGGCGCACCGCGCGGAGCGCGTCCACGCGGTCGGCGAAGGGGATGCGGTATTCGGCCGCGCTGACGGCCGAGCCGGACTCGATGGTGGTGAGCGACGAGGGCAACGAGGACATGGCAATCTTTTCCAGAACGGCCAGGTCGGGCTTTCCCGAGTTCGTGAGGGGCAACGCGGGAAGCACGACGATGTGATCGGGTTGCTCGTGGTGGGCGAGCACGGAGCGCAGGACCCGTTTCCAGTGCGCGGGCTCGTGTTCGTCGGGGTCCGCGATCACGAACACCAGCCGGGTGCCCAGCCGCTCGTCGGGGACGGCGACGACTTCCGCCTGCGCGCCGCCCGACTCCGCCTGCTCGGCGAGGTGGTCGGGGTAGAGGGTGTGGCCGTTGCGGTGCACGGCGTGCCTGCGCCCGATCGGGAACACGCGGCCGGCGTCGTCGAGCAGGCCGATGTCGCCGGTGCGGTGCACGGGACCCGGAGCGGGAACGACCTCGCCGTCATCGCCCAGATGACCGGTCATCAGGCCGTCACTGCGGACGACGAGTTCGCCGAGCCGGCCGGGGGGAAGCGGCCGGCCGTGCTCGTCGTGGACTTCGACGACCACGCCGGGCAGCGGCGGCCCACACCCGACCGGGTCGGAAAGGGGCGCCAGCGCGATGTTCCCCACCTCGGTCGCGCCGTACCCGTCGAGCAGGTGCCGGCCGGTGCGGGCGTGGAACCGGGCCGCCAGGGTGCGCCCCAGCGGCGCGCCGCCCACGCACCAGGCCCGGACCCGCTTCAGCGCGTCACCGAGCGCGGGCCGGCGGTCGAGCAGGTTGAGCAGGCTGTAGTAGGTCGACGGGGCCGCGTCGACGACGGAGAGGCCGTGGTCCACGCCCAGCGAGAGCGCCCGGTCCAGGCGCGTGGCCGGCCCGTGGACCACCAGCGTGCCGCCACCCAGCCACCAGCAGAGCACCAGCGACAGACCGTACTGGTGGGAGTACGGCAGGAGGGGCAGGAAGACGTCGTCGGGCCGGTAGCCCATGCGTTCCGCGCTGAGGGTGAGGTTGCGCAGGATCGAACGACCGGAGCGGACGATGCCCTTGGGGGTGCCGGTGGTGCCCGACGACCACGAAATCGCGGCATCCCGGCGCCGTGTCCAGGCCGTGAAATCGGGCTCGGCCGCCGCAATCGACGCGGGCGGTGGCGCCGCGGTATCGCCCGTTCCGCTGCTGATTTCGAGGATCGTGCGCGCCTGGGCGCGGATCAGCGAGCGTTGTGCCGGGGAGGCCCGGTGATCGGCCAGGACCACCGACGCGTCGAGGTGAATGAGCGCCAGTAAATCGACAACCCATTCAGGGGAATTGCCCCCGCTCAGCAGTACCCGCGAACCGGGTTCGATACCGCTTCGGGCGAGGAGTTCTGTGGCGGCGAATACGCGGGCCACGATTTCGTCGTACTCCCAGATCTGTCCTTCGGGCGAAATAAAACGTTTCAAGACGGGCAACTAGTGCTCCTCGGTGCCAGGGGTGTATTCGGCTTCCTGGTCGCACATGTTCGTGAACCCAAACCGGGCCCTAATTCTCATGGCCTGCGGCGGCGATCCGATGACCGGCACGCAGGTCTTGTGTCACCGCGAGTCGCTTTTGCGCATCTCGACCATGACTCACAGCAAATGTAGCGACAGCCTCAGGGGAGGTCAAGTGATCGGCCAGAACGGGAAGTCTATGCCGAACAAACGAGCGGTATCGGCGGGTAAACTGTGCGCTTCGAGCACTTGGGTTGTTCACCGTTCGGACGATTGACAAGCACGTTTTGGCGTTTTTTCACGTTGTTTCAGGGGGTGTCCGGCGGGTGCGAATGGCGTAACTGGGAGGATGTTGAGCGTTTGACCAGCGATTTTGACGTAACGCGGGCAAGGTCGGCTCAAGATCGTTTCGTAAGTGACTTAATTGGGCTGGAGTGTCACCAAGGTGGGGTGGCGAAGCTGCGGTAACCGGATTGATGGTGACGTCGAACACGCGGAGAATCGACGTCCGGCTCAGGCCGTGGTCGGCGGCCGCGGCCTGACCGGCCCGGTCGCGTACGCGACGACGACCCAGCTGGTGTTCATGTCTCGTGTACGCCACCGTGGGCCTGGCGGAACCGTCCAGGGGTGGTACCGGTGTGGCGGGGCCTCCAGAACGACCCGGCCGTCGATGACGCGTTTGACGGGCCGGCCGGTGGCGGCGAGGCAGGCGCGGCTGAGGGTCTTGACGGAGTACCCGAATCGCGCGGCGTAGTCCGGCGAGCCGGGTGGTCTGGTAGGACCGCTCCACGGCGGTCGTCGACCGGTTCGTGCGACCGGACTACATCCAGCACAACCCACTCGCCCCGACGGCACCGCGGCGCTCAAGAACCTCGGCACGGCGGCCGCGGCGTTCCTGCAGCGCTTACAGCGGACTGAACCGCTTCGGCCGCCGTGCGGAATAGGCCTCCGGTCGTCGTTCCCCGAGATGGTCGCGAGCCCGCCGGGCGGTGGTGATCTCCGCATCGACGTCCACTTCGGCGACGACGAGGGCGGGCCGCGATCCGGTCCGGGCGCGGGTGGTGCCGTCCGGGCCGACCACCTTCGCCAGGCCGAGGAAGCGTGTTCCGTGCATGACACCGGCCTGGTTCGCCGAAGCGAGCACCACCTGGTTCTCCACCGCCCGCACGCAGTCGTACACATCGAACAGCCGGGCCTGGCGGTCCCGCGTGAGCGTCGGCGCCCGGCTGCTCGTCGCCCACGAACACAGGCACGCGATGATGCTCGCGCCGTCGAGGGCGAGGCCGCGGGCGGGTTCGGGGACCGCCTTCTCGTAGTCGAGCAGCATGCCCAGCCGGCCGGCCGGGGTGTCGAACGCGGTGAATTCGCTGCCCGGCTCCTGGAGGAGCGCCTCGGCCGCGGACAGGTACACCTTGCGGTGCCGGCCGAGCAAGCCGTCGCCGGTCACGCACGCCGCTGCCGAATACCGCTCGCCGCCCTCGCCCGCTTCGGTGTAGCCGAAGCACACCACCAGTTCCGCGGCCAGGTTCGCGACTTCACGCACCTCCGGGCCGTCCGGGGCGAGTGCCGGCGGCAGGTGCTCGGGATCCGCCCGGCCGAAGTCGGCGAAGGAGCCGCCGAGCGTGCCGTCCGGCAGCACCAGCACCGCGGCGCCCGCCCCGCGGGCTTCTTCGGCCAGCGCGGCGACACGGCTGAGGTCGAACGTGAGGTCGCGGCCGAAGTGCGCCGCGGCCGTCGCGATCCGGGTGAGTCCCATCCGCTCCTCCTAGTCTGTCTTGGCGGCGCGTCTCAACGCCCATCGGCGGAAAAGCTGTGTCCCGACGAGGGTCACGAGCAGACCCGCGAGCAGCGTCGAACGGCCGATACCGCCGTGGGAAGCGGCCGGCAGAGCTTGCGCGGAGCCGGTTGCCTGGCCGCCGAGCCCCTGCATCCTCGCGTCGACCGCGGGCACCTGGGGCACCGCCGCGGGCCCGTAGTCGTAGGCGACCCGGTCCGGCGGGATGCCGGGTCCGGGGATCCCGCCCGGTCCGACGGCGCCGGGGAACTGTGCCCCGAGCACCGCTTCGGGCAGGCCCGGGCTGGTGACCGTCGGGCCGGTCGCCGCCGGGGCGGCCGGCGCCGTCGCCGGCGGGGTGCCGCCGGTGGCCGGTGGCCGGTGGCCGCCGGACGGCGGGGACGACGGAGGCGCCGGGGCGGGCACGGGCGTGCCGGGTTTCGTCCTGACCCCGCAGTTCGCGCCCAGCATCGCGCGCACCGTCGGGGAAAGCGCGTCGACAACAGGAGCCAGGAGCGAGATCCGGCGCAGCTCGCCCAGCACGGCGTCGGCCACGGCGCTGCCCGGGATCAGGCCGTCGGCCGCGCCGATCGAGCCGAGCGTGATCGGCGGCAGCGCCTGCCAGATCCCGGTGAAGGCCGGCCGGAGGACGTTGAGCGGGTCCAGCGGGGCCAGCGCCGCGAGGAGCTGGGGGGCCACGGCCGCGGGTTTGAGCGACACGAGCTGGCCCGGCTCACCCTGCACGGTCACCGCGCAGCTGTCGAGCACCACCGGCTGTGCCGCCGCGGACGGAGACGCGGTGGCGGTGGCCAGCGCCGCCGACACCGCCGTGGCCGCGAGAACGCGCCGCACACTGGGGAATTCCATCACGGCTACCTCGAGGACGGGCGGATCACGGAGGAACAGGAGACCTGGGTGCCCGGCCCGTGCGACGAGGCCTGGTGCACCACGTTGCCGTCGACGCTGACCGTGCAGCCGATCGAATCCGCGTTCTCGTTGTTGGCGGCCAGCACCTGGACGACGCCGAGCCCGGGACCGACCTTGAGCGTGAACTCCTTGCGCCACGGCAGATCCCCGTTCACGACGGTCTCGGTGCCGTTCACGCCGTCGATCACGTACTTGATCTCCGGAGATTTGCCGGAACCGGTCACGGTGTAGACGACCTGGTGCTCGGTCGTGGGCAGCTTGACCTGGTCCCACCCGGCCGGTTCGGCCGGGGTGAACACCTCGGTCGCGATGACCACGGCGACCGCCACCGTGGCCGCGCCGAGTACCCAGGGCAGCCACCACGTGCGCTGCGCCAGCCGGAACGTCCTGCTCCGCGGCACCGGGGACGGTTTTCCGTCCGGTTTCGGTTTCGCCGTTCCCGTGGTCATGGCCGGCTCCTTCGGCAGGCGGAAACGATCATGGATGGCTCTCACTTTCTTGGCGTCTTCTCAGGTGCTCGGCACGGTGATATGGGAAGGTCGGAAGACGAAAGGCGCGGGCTTCCTGGCGCCTCGATGGCGACATAGTGACACGCCGCCGGTTGTTCTGGCCAGTGTCCGCCGAATGGGCTCAGCGTGGCCGGGACCTCGGCGTTAACCTGCCGGAAACGACTGCCGCGCAGCGAAATGGCGAGAGATTTTCGCTGCTCAGAGGCCTGTTCGGGGTAGCGCGACGCTCGGCCGGGTGGGCTACTTCGCGGAGCCGTTGTGGGGTGGGCGGTAATTCGCTTCCGGGTCAAATAGGTGCCAGGCCGCCGCGTGCCCGGTCGGCCGACAGAAATGTCATGATCAGCGTGGACCGCGTTCCGCGCGGCTCGATCGTCACTTCGGGCCGTGGCACCTATTTGCATTGCCGGTCATTCTTCTGCCTACTCGGAAAATTACGTCTTTCACTGCGGAAACAAGTTGTGAACGGCTCTTGGTAATCCACAGTTAACAGTGCCGAGAAGCGTTGTACACACGCCGCAGCCCTAATTGTGGCTCCACGTCCACGGCGTTCGGTCGATCGGTGAGGACCAGATGGCGCAGCAGCCACGCGGACGGGGAACACCGGAAAGGCCCATTCGCGGCCGGGCTCCGCCGAAGTAGCCCGTGCTCCGCGACTCCTCTCATCCGGGTGGCCGGACCCGGGTGCGGTATTCGCGCGGCCAGTCCAATTCCCCCCAAGCCCAAGAACAGTGCAGCACCGAAGCCACCAAGGATCCCCGCCCCGATCGGGAACCCCGGGTGGCCGGCGCTGCCCCTGCGAAGAGAAGGGAAAACGATGCGTCCATCGCATCCGTTGCGCAGGTTCTCCTCCGGCGGGCTCCGGCGTCGCCGCCGAGCCTCACGGGCCATGGTCCTGGCGACGACCGTGGTCCTGAGCACCCTCGGTGTCGTGTTCACCGGGCCGGCTCCGGCGTCGGCGGCCACGACCAACGTCCAGCAGAAGAACCTCAGCTTCGACCCCGCCGACATCTCCATCGCCGTCGGCGACACCGTCACCTGGACCAACACCGAAACCGACGGCACCACGCACAGCGTGGTGCAGTCCGGCGGCGGCGAGATCAACTCGCCGGACATGCCGCCGGGAGCCTCGTTCTCGCACACCTTCGGCAGCCCCGGCACGGTGAACATCACCTGCCGGTTCCACCCCGACATGTTCATGTCGGTGCACGTCGGCAACGGCACGCCGCCGACCACGACCGCACCGCCGACGACCACGGCGCCGCCCACCACGACGGCCCCGCCGACGACGACCGCCCCGCCGACCACCACGGTCCCGCCCACCACGACAGCGCCACCGGGCACGACGGTGCCGCCGTCGAGCGGAACCCCCGCGCCGACGACGACCACCGGCCCCGGCGGGTCGCCGATCGGTGTCGGTCCGCTGCCGGTCAGCTTCCGGCTCACCGACGACAACGGGTCCTGGTACAACACGAACCTGAACCTGTTCGGCACCAAGTCCCTGGCCGTGGCGGAGCTGCCCCGGCTCAACCTGGGCAAGGTGCTCGGCCTCCTGCCGTCGCTCGATCTGTCCAAACTGCCGTTGCTGGGCAACGGCGCGCTGGATGGGACGAGTGCGAACAACCTGCTCGGCGGGGCCGTCTCGCAGCTGAGCAAGCTGCTGCCGAGCGGCAGCTCCACGCCCGACGTCGGCAACCTCGGCGTCGACCCGGCCCAGCTGCTCAACATCGGTGCGTTGCGCAGTGCGGTCGGGCAGATCCTGCCGTCCGGCGACGCACGGGCCGCGCGGGCGAACAGCCTGCTCGACCAGTTCCAGCAGCAGGTCGCGGCGCAACCGGCGAACGCGCCGGTGTCGCTGGACAAGCTGCCGGTCGGGGTGGACCTGATGAACCTGCTCGACGAGCTGAAGAAGTGGGCCAGCAACGACATCACGCTGCCGGTCACGGTCAACTTCGGGGTGGGCCAGCCCTCCGCGGCGTCCGCGCACACCGCGACCAGCCTGATCTGGCCGGACGGGGCGAAGGGCTTCCCGTACGACCAGGGTGGCGCCTTCGTCGGCAACCAGACCGTCCAGCTCACCGAGCCCGGCCTGTACGCCTTCCAGTGCAAGATCCACCCGTACATGCTCGGCGCCGTCGTGGTCGACGACCCGCTCACCCCGGGCCTGGACTTCGGCAAGAAGCTGCACGTCAACAGCCGCAACCTGCTGGTGCCGTCCAACGCGGACATCATCACGCAGCTGGTGACGAAGTTCTTCAACATCACCGCGCCGGGCAACTGGCAGAACTACAGTGCCACGCAGGAAACGGAGTGGAACCCGTCGGACTACCCGCCGGCGCCCATCCTGACCTACGACGAGGCGGGCAACCCGCAGCTCATCCCACTGCTCAGCCTGTACCTCAAGGAACACCAGGGCGTGCCGAAGAAACTCGCGGCCGCCAACAAGAAACCGGCGGTGCCCGGCGTCGGCGAGGTCTGGGTCGACACCGAGATGGAGACCACGGCGGGCAAGACCAAGCCGGGGACCGCGACGCGGGTGAACGTGCAGAACTGGGACGTCGAACGGAAGGTCGCGCTGCCCCAGGTCAACATGAACAACCCGCACAACATGTGGACCGACAAGGACGAGAAGGTCATCTACCAGACCGAATGGTTCAGCAACAAGCTGGACGTCTTCGACCGGGCCAGTGGTGCGTTCATCAGGCAGATCGAAGTCGGCCCCGACCCGTCACACGTGATGAGCCGGACCGACACCGGGCAGCTGCACGTCGCGCTCAACGGCGGCGGGGCGGTGATGGAGCTGTCGCCGGACGCCACGAAGATCGACCGGCGCATCCCGGTCCAGCTACCGGGGGAGAAGATCGCCCATCCGCACGCGCACTGGATGACCGGGGACGGGTCGACGATGATCACGCCCAACGTCAACCTGTACAACGCCACGGTCGTCGACATCCCGAGCGGGCAGATCCGGCACGAGCAGACCGGCGAACTGCCGATCGCCTCGGGCATGACACCGGACGGCTCGAAGGCGTACGAGGCCGACTTCTCCGGTGCCACGGTTTCGTGCATCTCGCTGAAGGCCGACGCCTGTGTCAGTGACGCGGGGGCGAAGCAGCACTACAAGAAGATCGACCTGTGGGCCAACTACGATCCCGTCAAGGGCCCGTCCGGGGACTGGGGTGGTCTGGACATCCAGATCCCCGTGGCGCCGGACAACTCCGCGGTGCTGGTGGCGAACACGCTGACCAACAACATCACGGTGATCGACCCGAAGACGGACAAGATCGTCAAGTGGCTGCCCTGTGACTCCGGCTGTCATGGCATCAACTACGGGGCGAAGAAGGGCGGAGGCTACTACGCCTACGTCTCCAGCAAGTTCTCGAACGCGATGTCCGTGGTGGACCCCGACCCGAACGGCGACGGCAACCCGGCCGACGCCGCCGTGGTCGGGCGGATGGTGCTGACCGCCGGTCCGAACACCGCGACCGACGACAAGGTCACCGGATACGCGGGCATGGGCGGCATGGGTGTGCTTCCGATCCCGCTCGCCTACGAGGGCTGGGTGCAGCAGGCGCCGGGCAACGCGGTCAACGACCAGTTGACCTGCCGGCAGCGTAACCCGGTCGCCTTCGCGACCGTGTGCAAGTAGCAGGACACCCGAAGAGGTCCGGGGGCGGCGCACCGCGTCGTCCCCGGCCCTTCCTCGCCCGTTTCTTCCCACGCAGAAGGGAATTCGATGCCTTTTCCACAACGGCCGGGCGCGGCCATCGCCCGGAGACTCCGGGCGCCGCACAGCCGGGTCCTGCGGTTCGTCGTGCTCGGCTCGGTCGTCGGGCTGACCGCGGCCGCGGCCGTCGGCCCGGTGCGGTCCGCGGTGAGCGCCGCGGAACCGGTGAACGTCGAGCAGGCCGCGGTCACGCAGCTGCTGCAACGTCCGCTGGGGACGGCGTTCGGCCAGCAGTCGCAGGCCGAGGCCGACCTCGGCGACGGCACCACGCTCGCGGCCTGGGAGCTCAAGAACGGGGTCAAGGAGTTCCACCTGACCGCCGCGCCGCTGACCTGGGAGACCGAGCCCGGCCGCACCAAGCAGGCGCTGGCGTTCAACGGGCACGTTCCGGGGCCGGTCATCCGGGTCAACCAGGGCGACAAGGTCCGGATCGTGGTCAAGAACGACATGGCGAAGCCGACCGCGGTGCACTGGCACGGCATGGAGCTGCCGAACGACCAGGACGGCGTGCCGATGCTGACCCAGCCGGACATCGAGCCGGGCCAGAGCTTCACCTACGAGTGGACGGCGGTGTCGACCGGCACCCACTGGTACCACTCGCACGAGGACGGCGACCAGGAAGGCCGCGGCCTCTACGGCGCGCTCGAGGTCGTGCCGACGCTCGGCGACATCCCGGCCGAGCGCGACGTCCGGATCATGACCGGCGACGGCCCGCTCGGGTTCGTCTTCAACGGCAAGAGCTACCCGGCGACGACGTCGATCGCCGCGAAGGTCGGTGAGCGGGTGCACATCCGGCTGATCGGCACCGGACCGGAGATGTTCCACGCCATCCACATCCACGGCGGGTACTTCACCGTCGTGGCCCAGGACGGCCGCCCGCTCGCGGTCCCGCAGGAGATGGACACCGTGACCCTCGGGATCGGGCAGACGTTCGACCTGATCTGGGTCCCGGTCCGGACCGGGAAGTGGATGATCCACTGCCACGTCTTCTCCCACTCCGAGGTGTCGACGGGGATGACCGGCATGGTCACCATCGCCGACGTCCACCCCGCCACCATCGGGCTGCCCGGTCTGCCGGGTGTCACCGAGTCCCCGTCGCAGCACAACTGAGCCCTGGAGCCGACATGTCCGTTTCCCGCACCACCGCCCGGCGGGCCGCCGCCGTTTCCGTGCTCGGCGTGGCCGGTGTGTTCCTCGTGCAGCCCGCCGCCTTCGCGCACGTCACGGTCACCCCGGCGAACCCCGCCGCGCCCGGCGGCTACGCCCGGGTGGCCTTCACCGTCCCCAACGAAAAGCCGGGCGCTTCGACCGTGAAGCTCGAAGTGGTGCTGCCGCCCGACCACCCGCTCGCCTCGGTCTCGGTGCAGCCGGTGCCGGGCTGGACGGTGACCCCGCAGCGGTCCAAGCTGCCCCAGCCGGTGCAGACCGACGACGGCCCGGTGACCGAGGCCGTCACCTCGATCGTGTGGCAGGGCGGGCAGGTGCAGCCCGGCCAGTTCCAGCAGTTCCTGGTCTCGCTGGGGCCGCTCCCGACGGACACCGACAAGCTGGTGTTCAAGGCCGTTCAGTCCTATTCGGACGGATCGGTGGTGCGCTGGATCGACGTGCCGGACGGCAGCGGTGCCGAGCCGGAACACCCCGCGCCGACGCTGTCGCTGACCGCCGCGCCCGCGCCGGCCGCCGCCGGGCCGGCGGCCGCCACGACCGACTCGACCGCGCGGGCGCTCGGCGGCGGTGGGCTCGCCTTCGCGATCGCCGCGTGCGGCTGGGCGTGGCAGTCGCGGCGGCGGGCGAAGCAGGAGCCCACCCGGCCTTCCCCGGTGGCGCGCAAGCCGAAGATCGGGGTCTGAAGCGGGCGGTGGCGCGGCCGACCGGTCCTCGGCCGTGCCACCGCCTTCCCGCCCGTCCCCTCCGCCCGCGAAAGGAACCCCGTGCTCGCAGCAACGTCCCGCCGGCCGGTGGCCGCGGCTTTGATCCTCGCGCTCCTCGTGCTCGTGCTGGTCCCGGGTACCGCGTCGGCGCACGCCGTGCTGCTGGCCACGACCCCGGGCAACTGGCAGGTCGTCGACGCGTCGCCGCACGAGATCTCGTTGCGGTTCAACGAACCCGTGGACGTCGGGCTGGCGGAGATCGGGTTGCTGGGCCCGCGCGGCGACGCCATCGAGGGCCTGCCCCGCCCGGTGCACCCCGGTGGGCAGCGCGAGCTGGTCTCGGTGGCCGTGCCCAGCACGCTCGCGACCGGCACGCACACCGTGACCTACCGGGTGGTGTCCGCGGACTCCCACCCGGTGCGGGGGGCGTTCAGTTTCAGCGTCGGGCAGCCCACCCCGACCTCGGACGCAGCCGCCGCGCCGGCGGCCGACGGGGGAGACGGCCTCACCACGGCGGCGTACGGCGTGGTGCGCTGGACCGGCTACGCGGGGCTCGCCGTCCTGATCGGCGCGGCGTTCTTGGCCGCGCTGCGGCGGCCGGGTGGCGAGCCCCGGACCGGCGACCGGCGGCTGATGTGGCTCGGCTGGACGGCGCTGGCTTCGGCGACCGTGCTCGGGTTCCTGGCCTACGGGCCGTATGCCGCCGGCCGCCCGCTCTCGGCGTCGGGTGACTTCGCGTTGCTCGGCTCGACGCTCGGCAGCCGGATGGGACTGGTACTCGCCGTGCGGCTGGCGCTGCTGGCGGCGGTGGCGGGGTGGCTCGCCTGGTGGCCGCGCGTGCCGCGAAACCCGTGGTGGCACGGCGGTGCCGTGCTCGGGGCCGGGGTCGCGCTCGCGACGACGTGGAGCCTGGCGAATCACAGTGCGGCCGGCGAGCACACCGGGTTCGCGGTCGTCGCCGACACCGTGCACCTGACCGCGATGAGCGTCTGGATCGGGGGGCTGGTCGCTTTGCTGGTGCTGCTCAGGAGAGTGGACGACGTGGGCGGGCTGCGGCACGCGGTCCCGCGGTTTTCGCAGGTCGCCGCGGTGTGCGTGGCCGTCCTGGTGGTCACCGGTACTTTCGAAGCCTGGCGCCAGGTCGGTACGCCGTCGGCACTGGCCGGGACGACGTACGGCACGATCCTGGTCATCAAACTGGCCTTGGTCGCGGTGCTCGTCGCACTGGGCGGGGTGGCGCGCCGGTGGGTGCGCCGTACCTACGCCGAGCCGGTGACCACGGTGGCGCAGCGCAAGCGGGCCCGGCGCGGACCGGCCGAGCCGGAGGTGCGGCGCTTCCGGCGCGCGATCGGTTTCGAGGCCGCCGTCGCCGTCTTCGTGCTCGGGTTCACCGCCGCTCTGGTCAGTGTGGAACCGGCGCAGGCGCAGGTGGCCCGGGAGGCGGCCGCGCCGAAGATCCCCGCCTACACCGGTCCGGTGAACACCGTGCTGCCGTTCGACGCGGGCGGCACGGCCGGGCGCGGGCAGCTGGCGGTCGACATCTCGCCGGGGCGGATCGGGCCGAACGAAATGCACCTGACCGCGCTCGACGCGCAGTCGCGGCCGCGCGAGGTGGCGGAACTGCGGGCCGAGCTGCGGCTGCCCGACCGCGCCGTGGGGCCGTTGCCGGTCCGCGTGGAGTACGCCGGGCTGGGCCACTACGTCGCCGGGGCTTCGATCGCCATGCCGGGGCAGTGGGAGCTCACCGTGGTCGTCCGGACGTCCGAAGTGGACCAGGCGACGATCCGCATTCCGCTCGGGATCCGGTGAACGCCGTGTTGTCAGGGGAAGAGATGGTCCGGCGCGACGCACGGCGGCTGCCCGAAGCCGCGCTGGAAGACCTGCGCCGCCGCGCGGTCGCCGCCGTCGAGTCCGGCCGTTCGCGCAGCGACGTGGCCCGCTTGTTCGGCGTCTCCCGCAAGACGGTCGGGAACTGGGTGACGGCGTACCGGGACCTCGGCGAGGACGCGTTCCGGCCCCGGACCCGCGGCAGGCGTCCCGGTGAGCAGCTGGCGCTCGCGCCCGGCCAGCAGGCCGCCGTCCTCGAGGCCGTGACCGGGCGGATCCCCGAGGAACTCGAGCTGCCGTACCGGGTGTGGACGCGGCAGGCGGTCGCGGAGCTGGTCAACCGCGAGTTCCGGATCACGCTGAGCCTGAAGACCGTCAGCGGCTACCTGGCGCGCTGGGGGCTGCTGCCCGCGCCGGCGAACGTGCTGGAGGCGCTGCGCGGCAGCGGGCCGGCGGGGCACCGCTCGGCCGAGGGCGTCTGGCTGACGTGGCATCGGACCCCGGCGGGGCTCGACGTCCTGCTCGCGGCGTGCTACCGGGGTTCGCTGTACTTCGACGTCCGGACAGCGCCCTTCGAAGCCGCCGCGGTGACGGACTTCCTGCGCCGGCTGGCCGACCAGCTCGACCGGCCGATCGGCGTCGTCGTGCGCCGCTGGCCTGCCGGGCAGACCGGCCTGGTGCGGACCTGGCCCGGTGCCCCGGACCCGCGGATCACCGTGCGGTTCGCGCATTAGGATTTCTCGACACCCAGTTTGATCGCCGCCGTGCGCCACGCCGTGCCCGACCAGTCCAGTTCGAACACGAAAATGGTGCGGTTCGCGGGCACGGTTTCGGTCGTGGCGCCCGCGCGGTCGAGCACCTTCAATTCGTCCTGGTCGAAAAGCACGGTCACGGTCGGTTTTTCCGGTGACCCGCCGGGAACGGCGCTGCGGAAATGGACGCGGCCGCCCTGGTAGGTGGCACCCGCGGCCTTGTCCCGGTCGAGCTGCGCGGCCAGCTGGGTACAGGCCTCGCAGGTCGGCGCGGCCAGGCCGCGGAGCGGGCCGGCGTCGAGTGACCGGTAGCCGTAGTCGACCAGGTCCAGCCAGTGCGTGGCGAACGACGTCGCCCCCTGAGCGTCCTTTTTGGCCGCGGGTGGCGGCATCGGCGGCACGGACGCGGTGGTCGTCGCCGGGGCGGCCGGAGCACCCGAGGTGCTGCACGCGGTGGCGAGCAGGCCGGCGGCGAACGTGATCGCGGCGCAGCGGCCGCCCCGGGAGGAACGCATGGAACGGAGGATGGCACAGTTCGCGGGAAATCCGTCGGCCGGTTCATTAATGGCGCGTTACGAGATGCCCGCTCGGGCGGAACGCACGCGGTGAAGTATCTGTGTCGTATTGTTTCGCCGACTCTGTGCTTTCGGTGCTTTATGCTTCTGGAATGCCGAATCTGTGCTGGGGCACCACCGAATCGATCGCCGCGGTGAGCCGGCGCTACCCGGCGCGGCCGTCGCCCGACCCGCGCGCGGAGACCGAACGGGTCGTCAACCGGGCGGCAGGATGAACCGGGCCGGAAAGCCGGCCGGCACCGACCGCAGGACCTCGTGCGCGCCGGCGGGCCACCGGCCGACGACGACGTTGAGTCCCCGGCCGGCCTGCGCGGCCAGCTCACGCAGGAACGCGGTGACGTCCCCGGCGTCGAACGGTCCCAGCCGGGCCTGGAAGTGGAGCACCCCGCGGTTGGTGACGGCGACCAGTACGTGCACGTCGCCGAAGTGGGTGCGAAAGCCGGTCAGCAGGTTGTGCCCGGCCGCGACCGGGCCGCGGCCGGTGTCCGGCGGGGTGTGCGGCCGGGTCCAGGCGAGCCACAGCGGCTCGCCGTCCGGCAGCCACGTGCCGGCACCCGCGGCGGGCCGTTGGACGGGGACGAACACCGGGATCGGGCGCCGCGCCGGATCCGGCGTGAGGGCGGCTTCCTCGATCAGCCCCCACCGGCCGAGGTAGTGCGTCACCGTCGTGGCGCTGAGCAGGATCCGGTACCGGTGGTTGACGAACTCGGCCACCGCCTGGCGGTTCCACAGCCGGTGGGGCAGGCCGTGCGTCTCCGGGGACCCGGCGATGATGGCCTTGATCGTCGCCGCCTGGTGTGGCGGGGAAAGCACCAGTTGTTCGCCTGGGCGGCGGCCACGGGGTTTCGGCCGGAGGGCGGGGTCCCCGGCGGTGCGGTACGCCTGCACCCAGGCCCCGACCGTCTTGCGCGACACCCCGAACATGCGCGCCACCTCGACCCGGGAAGCGCCTGCCTCCACGGCTGCCACGGCTCGTCGACGCAAGACTTCCAGCGCCTCGGCCGGCAGTTTGCGCGCGTCACCCGAAGTCATCGTCGTCAAGTCTCCGAAGATAGGGAACTTCGCGACTGCGCCGGTTATCCGCAGATGAACCTTTACGTCCGAAACTGGGCCAAATGGCCGCCATGGGGTGATCGTGCTGTAACACGGATCACACCGGCAACGAGCTGCGCGGCCGCGGTGGTACCGGAGATCTCCGCGCACTCCGGCCACATCAGCCGGACGATCTGACCGCCCGTGGCTGCTGCGATACTGCACGTCATGGGGATCTCAGGGTGGTTGGTCACGGGGGTGCTCTCGCTCGGTGCTTCCGTGCTGTTCGTCCCGCGGGCGCTGTGGGGGCGCTGGCGGGAGCGCCTGGTCGAGCGTCTGGATCGCGGGCTGCGGCGCCGCGTGTCCCGGTTCGGCCGGCGCTACCGCGAGTTCGTCGTGAGTGGCCTGCGGTTCGTGGACCTGAAGGGCCTCGCGACGGTCGGGTTCCACACCCCCGAGCTGGACGAGGTGTTCGTCGATGTAAGCCTCGGTTACCGGGCGCCGCACCAGGTGCCGGACGGCCTGCTCGACCACCTGCCGGTCGACACCGATGGGCGGCACTCGATCGGCGACTTCCTCGACCGGGAGCAGCCCGCGGTGCTCGCCGTGATCGGCGGCCCCGGCGGCGGGAAGACCACTCTGCTGCGGCACACGGCGCGGGCGGCCTGCCGTGAACGCGGGAACCGGCGTCGGACGGTGCCGATCTTGCTGTACTTGCGTGACCACGTCGAGGAGATCGTGCGCAGCCCGGCGGTCGACCTGCCCACCCTCGTGCGGGGGGTGCTCGGCCGGTACGCCGGGGACGAGCCGCCCGGCTGGTTCGAGCAACGGCTCAAGAGCGGGGAGTGCGTCGTGCTGCTCGACGGGCTCGACGAGGTGGCCCGCCAGGAGGACCGCCGGCGCGTCGCGGACTGGGTGGAACGCGCGACAGAGCAGTACCCCGCGAACGACTTCGTGCTCACTTCCCGGCCGCAGGGCTACCGCGCCGCGACGGTCGCGGGCGCGTCGGTGCTGCAGGTGCGCAGCTTCACCGACGAGCAGGTGACGACGTTCATCCGGGGCTGGTACCGGGCGGTGGCCAAGCGCACGTCGGTGCCTGAGGACGCCGCCGGCGACCTGCTGCGCCGGCTCGATCGCTCCCCGGGCCTGTCCGCGCTCACCGTGAACCCGTTGCTGCTGACCATGATCGCCAACGTGCACCATTACCGCGGTGCGCTGCCAGGCAGCAGGGCCGACCTGTACGGCGAGATCTGCCAGGTGATGCTGTGGCGCCGTCAGGAAGCGAAGCGGCTGCCGAGCGAGCTGAGCGGGGACAAGAAGGAACTGCTGCTCCGGGGGCTCGCCTTCGCGATGATGCAACGCCGGGTCCGCGACCTGGCCCGTGCCGACGTGCTGGCGGAGTTCCGCGCGGTTCTGCGCAGGATGTCGACCTCGGTCGACGAGAACCGGTTTCTCGATGAGGCGAGCGCGTACGGACTGGTGATCGAGCGCGAAAGCGGGATGTACGCGTTCGCCCACCTGACGTTCCAGGAATCCCTCGCGGCCGGCCACATCCGCGCGAAGAACCTCGTCGACGTGCTCACCGGGGCCGTCGACGACCCGTGGTGGCGGGAGACGACCTTGCTGTACGCCGCCCAGTCCGACGCCGACCCGGTCGTGGCCGCCTGCCTCGCCAGCGGCACCGTCACCGCGCTGTCCCTGGCTACGGCTTGTGCCGATCTGAGCGGGGACCTGGCCCCGGAGCTTCGTGCCCGGCTCGACGACCAGACCGGGTCGACGGCCGACGAACGGCGGGCGGCCGTAGCTGTCGTCGGGCACTTCGGTGACGTCATCCACACCGCGGACGGGGGACGGATCTGCGCCAATCCGGTGTCGTCCGCGGTGTACGAGCTGTTCCGGGACGCGACCGGTACCCGCCCGCCGGACGGGCGCCCCGCCGAGCCGGTGTCCGGCGTGCGCGCGAGCGACGCGAGTGCGTTCGTCCGCTGGGCCAACGCACTCCCCGAAACCCCCGGGTACCGCCTGCCGACCGAGCAAGAGCTGGCCGACCCCGGCGTCGAACGCATGCTGACCACCGTGGCGGGCGTACGGCCCTGGGTGACGCGCGGCCCCGCGATCGTGCTGTGGACGCCACCGGGTTCGGCGCACCCGAACCTCATCGACGCCGAGACGTTCGGCGGTCATCTCGACGACGACCTCGAGCGGCTGACGCCGGGGCTCGCCAGGATGCTGGCGGCCCGGCTCGTGCCCGCAATCCGGGACGCCGGCAAGGAGGTGAACCACTTCGCGCTTCGTGATGTCCGGCCCGTCGAGCGGAACGAGCGTCTCAGCGCTTATGCCGCCTTGGTGCAGGAACTCCTGGGGGCGGACCACCGGGCCGAGGCGCCGCGCGACGAAGACTCCGCGGTCGCCCGCGATCTCGGGCTCGACAAGATCCTCGGCCCGGAGATCGACGACGTGCTGCCGGTGCTGAGTTCTTTCGCCACCCAGTTGTCCCATACCGCGCGCATCGACCGGAACTCCACGTTCGTCAACTACGACCCCGAGTTCTGGGACCGCGGCAAGATGCGGGAGGAATACGCCGAGCAGGAGTCGTCCCAATCCGAGGTGATGCGCCTCATCGAAGGCCTGCCCGCCAACCTGGTCAGCGGCGACGCACCCGCGCGAGCACTTTCCGAACCGCTGACAGCCGCCTTCCGCAGCCCGAGACCAGCGAACTGGCACCAGGTTTTCCGGACCGAGTTCACCCGGGTCGCCCGCGTGGCCGAGTGCGGGGGTGTGGTGTCCCTCGACGATCTCGCCGACCACGTCCGCGACGGCGGCGCAGCCGTCACGAAGGCGACTCCGACGCCGTGGGCGAACGCAGTCTGCCGCAAGCTCGCCGACAACGCTTTGCCGGTGTTCGAACGCCGTACCCGGCTCACGCCGGTGGCCGCAACCGCGATCAGGGTGGCAGCGCTGTGTCTCGCCGTCGAAGCGGACACCCACTGCCCAGGGCCGATCGGCGACCAGCTCCGGGCGGTGGCGACCGGAACGACACTGCTCGAGCGTCGCCTCAGCGGTCGCGCTCCGACGACGGAGACGGTCGTCCTCGCGAGCATGCCCATGACGCTCGGGCCATGACGGGCCACGGCCCCGCCGCGGGCCTCGACCTGCCGTTCGACCTGGTGCGCCACGACCTGCTCATGGACCTCGAGCCCCTGAAGCCCGCGCGCATCGAGTCGATCGTCGACGAACTCTTCCTGCCGCTGGTGCGCAACCATCAGGAGCAGGGGCGGCGCCCGACGTGAAGTGTCCGTTGTGGATGTCGACGACGGGAGGGAACGGCCGCGAGGGGGTTATGAGTAGGTCCAGTGGCCGAGCCAGGACTCCCGCCACGCCACCGTCAGCTCGCTCACTCCGTCCACACCGGACTGGTCGACGTGAGCCTTCCACGCCTCCTCCAGCGACGCGCACAGCTTGGACGCGGGCAGTTCGACGCCGCCCGAAGAGAACTGGCGCAGGACCGACTTGGGGACGGCCAGCTTCGCCTTGCCCCGGATCACCGACTGCTCGGTGGCGCGGCAGATGAGGTACTCGACGGTGGCCAGGTCGCCCGCCGAGGCCATGGACTCCGTCGGGTGCGCCGGCATCGGCACCTGCGGCGCGACCTGCGCCAGCGCGCGGTACAGGGAGTCCAGGGGAGCGGCGAGGCCCTGGTGCTGGCGGGCGATCTCCCACGACACCCACACGGCCATGCAGTCGGGCATCTGGTACGGCCGGTAGGCGAACGCCGGACCGGCGAAGGTCTGGTAGTCGCTGGTCGGATCCGGCCCGGCCGAACCCGGCCCGTCGGGGTCGGGCGGCAGGCCGAGCCGCTTGAACAGCTCGCGCAGCAGCTTGTGCGGCCGGGCGGCGGTCGAGGACTCGCCGAGCAGCTTGGTCAGGATGCGGTTCAGCCGGTCGGCGGCCACGCCCTGGATCGACAGCTGCAGGTGGACGAACGCGACGTCCGACAACGTCGTGCCCGCGCAGCCGACCACACCCACCTGGGGATAGCGCTGCAGGAAGGTGGCGATCGCGTGCGTGGAGCCGATCCGCGCCGGCCCGACGAAGGTCAGCGGCAGGCACGTGCCGATCCGCTGGCGGGACCGGAGGTCGCCCTTGTACAGCGGCGAGAACTCGCCGTCGGCGTGGTAGACCTCGAACCAATTCCCCTGCCGGTGCCCCGGACGCGTGTCGGCGAGCCAAAAGCTGTACCCGTGTTTCTCGCACAGCTCCCGGAACCGGTCGGCCAGCTCGAACCGCGCGGCCGCGGACACGTCCCGCAACGCGATCGCGAACCGGACCGCCAGCGACGCGCACGGCGGCGCGACCTCCTTGCGGGTGCGGAGATCGTGGTTGCGGGTCTTCACGATCGTCGGCAGCTGGGCCGGGCACTGCAGCGACAGCAGCGGCGCGTCGATGAGGGCGGCCGCGGCGTCGGAGATCTCCCGTACCAGGTCGCGGATGGCCAGGCCGTGCCAGTCGCACACCTCGCGCGCCGCCGGGTCGATCGCGATCAGGCCCTCGAAGGTCTGCGCGGACTCGTAGATGAACGTCGGGTTGGGCGAGGTCGTCTGGTGGAACACCCAGCCGCCCGCGCTCTGCTGCGGGCGTTCCGCCGGCTGCTGGCCGTCGACCCGCTCGACCACTTCGGTGCCGTCCAAGGGCTTGCGGGTGCGGGTGCCGATCACGACGCCGGCGCCGTTCGTGGCCGAGCACAGCGTCTCCAGGAAGACCGCGCTGTCGGAGTTCCTGGACACGAGCTCGCGCAGGTAGCCGTGGCGGGCCATCGCGTGGTGCACCTCGAAGTCCACTTTGGTCACCGGCTGCCGGGCGATCTCGAAGCCTGCTCTGGCCAGGTCGGCCACGTTCCGCACGGAGATCCGCCGGCTGCGCATCCTCACCACCCCCCGGACGAGTCGAACCGCACGTCGGCGTCCAGCGGCTTTCGCCGGTCCCAGGCACCGGCGCCCGCCCACCGCGGCGCCCCGATGCGGGACAACGGGATCGCCGATTCGCGCCACGACGCCTGGCCGAACAGCACCAGCGCGGCGAGCACCGGCAGCGCGACGGCGACCGTGAGCGCGGCCTGCACGACCTCGCCCCTGGCTTGCGTCGCGACGGTCGCGGCGAACGCGGCGATGGCCGCGATGCTCAGCTGGACGAGGGCCTGCGGCAGCGTGCCGAGGTAGCCGAGCACGGTCCGGCGCGGCGGCAGCGACAGGCGGCTGTAGAGGAAGCCCGGCAACAGCAGCAGCAAGGTGATCACGGACTGGCCGTCGCCGATGTGGCCGAGCGCCTCGGTGGCGGCCCGGCCGTACGGCCACGGGCTGCCGACCAGCAGCCAGCCGAGCACGAACGAGACCGTCGCGACGGCCAGCGCGTAGAACGTCACGTTGAGCGGACCGGACTTCGTGGAGTCCTTGAGCACGAGCGTCGCCCGCACCCGGACGTGGTCGCCGCGCGAGTCGCGGCCGGACCGGCGCCAGTACGCCCGAGCCTCGTTGTCGATGACGCCGTTGACCAGGACGAGGTCCTGCCCGAACTCCCGCTCGGTCAGCTCGCGCGCGGCCTCGCGGAGGTTCGCGGCCGTGAACTCGGGGTGCCGCCGCAGCGAGTTGTCCAGCTCGCCCGAGTCGGTCCGCACCGCCTCGCCCGTCGTGGCCGCGGCGGCGAGCCGGTGACAGGCGGGCAGGCTGCGCGGTGACAGCTCCACCCCGGACTGGCCCGCCTCCCACTTGCGCCGGCGCACCAGGTCCGCCAGCCGGCGCAACACGCTCTGGGCCTGCAGCTCCAGGATCTTGTGCCGGGCGCCGTCGGCTTCCTGCAGCGGGGCGGCGTCCTGCCGTTCGGCCAGCGAGACGAGGTCTTCGGCCAGGCCGTCCACCTGGTACTGGTCGGCGTCGGTCGACAGGTACATCCGGGAGATCTCGGCCTCCGGCGCGGCCCTGGCCACCAGGTGGTAGGACTTCAGCGTGGCCGGGATCATGGTCTCGTAGCTCACGACGTAACCGCGGCGGCTCGAGGCCAGCCGGCGCCACTGCTCTTTCGCGACGGGTTGCCGCGCGTCGACGTGCAGCGGGGTTTCGTAGCTGAGCCGGTGTTCCTCCACCGAGTCGTCCAGCGCCACCACCAGCATGTAGTCGCGGACCGCGACGTTCAGCAGGTACGCGTATTCGACCAGCAGCTCGGAACAGCCACTGAGGACGTCCAGCGCCATTTCCCGGCATTGCCTGCCGTAGCCGGGAACCGTGCCGCCGGTGGGGGCCAGCGCGAACTCCGCCTCCGGGTGGTTCCGCTCGGTGAGCAGTGTCAGCAGCGCCTGCTGGATGAGCCAGCGTGGTTCGTGCACCTGGAACAGGAAGGTGTTCAGCTCGTGCTTGGCGGTGTGCGCGTTCTCGTCGCCGGCGAGGATCCCGCGCAGCAGCCGGTAGAGCCCGGCAGCGACCAGCCGGGACGCTTCGTGCTGGGTGAGCCGCGGCAGTTTCTGGCCCGCGCTGTCGAACACGTCGATGGGGGAGACGTCGCGGCGTGGCAGGCGGGCCAGCGGCACCCACAGGGACCGTTGCCGCGCCGGCCTCGAGGCGGCCCGCTCGCCGTGTTCCTGGCCGATGAGGTCCTGCAGCTGGGCGGTGGCCTGGCGCTGCCCCTCGTCGAGCAGCTTGAGGCTGACGTCGACCTCGGTGCTCCGCCGTGCCGTGCCGTGCTCGACCACGGTCAGCCGTTCGGTCAGCCGGCGCACGTGGTTGAGCCGCAACGAGGTGTCCAGGAGCGCCAGCCCGACGGCCGCGCCTTCCCGGGACAGCCGGGGCGGGGCGCCGGGGATGGGGATCGTTTCGATGGCGTGCCGGAGACTGTCGATGCCGTCCACACCACTGAGAGTAGGAGGTGCGGCGCTCGGAGACAGGAAGACGCTGATTCCCGGGGAAAATCAGCCCGATGTCGTAACGTGGTCGACCCGAACGGGTCAACCTTGCCGGCGCGACCTCATCAACCTCTCCCACCAGGACGGCGTTCTTCGGTGCCGCCCTTGACAACCCCGCGAGCCTGTCGCCTAATGGTGGCACTTGTTACGCTACTTTAGTAACAAACGGAGTGGGTGATGGTGGACGTCCGAGACGGGTCGGGGAGTGGCCGGCTTCGCCGGCTGGTGCTGACCGTGGCTCCGATGGCGTGTGCGGCGGCGGTGCCGTGGCTGCTGGTGGCGGCCTACGGGGATCGCCTGCCGGATCGCGCGTATGTGGACGGCTGGTCACGGGTGGGGCCGGAATACGCCCACCTCGCCCCCACGTGGTCGTCGTGGAGTGCCGGATGGCTGTACGGCCTGCTGTGGGCAGCCCTCTTCGGAGCGGTGTTCTGGCGGGTCCGGCAGTGGCCGCACCTGCAACGGGTGTTGGCCGCGGGCGGTGGGGCGGCCGGCACGACGGCCGCCGTCGACGCGGTCTGTAGCGTGCTGTCCGTGCTCGACGTGCACAGTTATCCCCACCAGCCGATGTCATGGTGGTACGACGCGCTGCCACCGGTGGTCGGGCTGCTCGGTGGCGCCGTGGGATGGTTCCTGGCCGGCCCCGCGCCGGCGTTGCCGGAAGCGGCCGAGGTTCCTGCGCCGAATCTGCCCGCCAGGCGCCTGGGCCGGGCGGAACGGGCGATGTTCAGCGAAGTGGTGTGGTCGGTCAAGGCCCGGGTGGCCGGTCTCGTGCTCCTGGTGTGCGCGCCAGTGGAGCTGCTGACGCGGTACGACGCCGGCACCGCCGTGATGCTGCCGGCGCTGGGACTGTTCATGGTGTTGCAGGCCAAGGCAAGAATCCGGATCGACGGCGACGGCGTGCTGGTGACCCTGCCCCTGCTCGGCCGCGCGCGACGCCGCGTGCCCTACGAGCACGTGCGCCAGGCCGAGATCGCTGAGCGTGCCCCGGCCGCGGGCTGGGGGCTTACCGAGAACAAGCGGTGCCGTGGATACGTCACCGGGCGTGGGCCGGCGATGATCCTGCGACTGACGGGCGACCGGCCCTTCGTCGTCAGTCTCCGCGACCCGGTGGCCGCCGTCGCGCTGATCAACGGCCGGCTGGCCCGCGAACGGTCCACCGGTACGGCGACGGGAGCCTGACCCGCCGATGCTGATCTCCGTCGACCCGTCCTCCCCGGTGCAGCTCGCCGACCAGGTCGCCCAGTCGGTACGCGCGGGAATCGCCGACGGCTCGATCCGGCCGGGGGACCGGTTGCCCCCTGCCCGGGAAGCCGCCGCGGCCCTCGGTGTCGGCCTGCACACCATCCTGCGCGGATACCAGCAACTACGCGACGAGGGGCTGGTCGAACTACGCCGAGGCCGCGGAGCGATCATCACCGACGCGGGCAACTCCCTGCGCGCCCGCACCGACCAGCTCGCACGCGACTTCACCACCGCGTGCCGCCACCTCGGCCTCACCGCAGACCAGACACTCGACCTCGTCCGCACCGCCCTCCAGCGCCCCTGAACGAGGTATACGAACAGCCCGCCGGCCGACAGCGGGTCGTACGTCGTGGTAAGACTCTTAGAAAAAGAACATCTTTTCGGGGGAAGTATACGAGGGCGGATCGCGGTACTCGCCGCTTTGCTCGCGGCTAGCTCACCCAGGCCAAGGACCTCGACGCGGTCCGGGCCGCGTTGGGCGAGCAGAAGGTCAGCTTCTTCTACGGCTACACCGGACCCGGCCAGGCGTATGCGAGCCTGTTCCCGCACCGCGTCCGGGCCATGGCGATGGGCAGCCCGCTCGACCACAGCGTCGCGCACTCGTCGTGCTCGGAGCGGGCGAAGCCGGCCGGGTCGTCGCCCGCGGTGGTGCCGGCGATCATCATCGGCTGAGCGCGGGTGCCCATGCCGGTGCGCATGGCGTCCCACAGGTTGTCGAATCCGGCGCCGCGCGATCGACGTACGGGTGAGAGCGGCCTTGCACCGGGCCGTCCGAACACCCCAAGTCAGCGCACGCGATGGAGGTACTGCGAATGAGGACCCTGCACGTCGGACTGCGGGTGACCGATCTCGATCGGTCGCTGGCGTTCTACGCCGCCGTCGGCTTCGAGGTCGTCGGCAGGGTGCCCGAGACGCCGATCGGGCAGCTGACCATGCTCAAGCTCCCCGACGACGAGTTCGTCACTCTCGAACTGGTTCACGACGGCAGGCCGGTCGACCGTGGCACCGACGTGAGCCACCTTGTCGTGCAGGTCGGGTCGATGGCCGACACGCTCGACGTGCTTGCCGGCCACGGGATCGAGCCGGTCGCTCCCGGGCAGGAAAGGGATGACGGGCTGATGACGGCGTTCATCGCCGACCCGGACGATCGCCGGATCGAGCTCGTCCAGTGGCCGGCGGGCCACACCGACGGCATGACCGCAGCCGACTGGCCAGAGTAGCCGCGACAATCTACTAGTAGCGTGTCGCTGCTTAGTTCTGGCCTGCTTGGCTGGGATGCTGTTGTGTGGCAGGTCATTCCCCTGCCGGACAAGGACGGTTCTCGTGCCCTCGCAGAAAAAGCGGCCGGTCAGGTTGACCGCACGGGATCGTGACGACCTGCTCCGGGTGACCACAACGGGTGTCCACCCGGCGTCGATGATCATGCGGGCGCGGGTGCTGCTCGCACTGGACACCTCGGCCGGTGAGGTAGACGCGAAAGAGGCGATCGCGGCCCAGGTCGGGGTCTCGGGTGAGACGCTGAGGCTGGTCGCCAAGCGCTTCGCCGAGACCGGCGGTGACATCTGGGCCACGATCGAGCGCAAACAGCGCGAGCATCCGCCGGTGCCCTCGCCGGTGACCGGTGAGGTCGAGGCCCGGCTGATCGCCCTGGCGTGCTCGGCCCCGCCGGCGGGGCATGCCCGGTGGTCGCTGCGGCTGTTGGAGAAGCACGTCGCGCTCATCGAGGACATCCCCGACCTGGATCACTCCACCATCGGCCGGGTCCTAAAAAAACGGAACTTCGTCCTCATCTGAAGAAATGCTGGACCATCCCGCCGAAGGCGAACGCGGCCTTCGCCGCGGCGATGGAAGACGTCCTCGCGGTCTACGCCCGGCCCTACGATCCCGCCAGACCGGTGGTGTGCATGGACGAAAAGCCCTTTCAGCTACTCGGCCATGTCCGCGAACCGCTGCCTGCCAAGCCCGGCCAGGACCTCCGCGAAGACAGCGAATACATCCGGTGCGGCACCTGCTCGATTTTCGTGTGGGTCGAGCCCCTGCGCGGCTGGCGCCGCGTGCACGCCCTGCCCCGGCGGACCAGGATCGACTGGGCCGGGCAGGTCAAACAACTGCTGACCGTGGACTATCCCGACGCCGAGACCGTGGTGCTGGTCATGGACAACCTCAACACCCACAGCATCGCCTCGCTCTACGAGGCCTTCGAACCCAGCGAAGCCTTCGCGCTGGCTCAGCGCCTGGAGATCCACCACACCCCCAAACACGGGTCCTGGCTCAACATCGCCGAAATCGAACTCTCCGCACTGGCCCGGCAATGCCTCGACCGCCGCATCGACAACCTCGACACCCTCAACACCGAACTCACCGCCTGGCAACACGCCACCAACACCGACCAACGCCAAGTCCGCTGGCAGTTCACCACCGACGACGCACGCATCAAACTCCGCCACCTATACCCCAAGATCTAGCAGCGACAACCTACTAGGGCCTGTACACAGCGTCCTTGCCGTACAGGGGCTTGGTGAAGCTGGAGATGTAGGTGTGTGAGTCGGCGGCGCCGAGGTTATAGGTCAGGTACACGCCATAGCCTTCGCTCACGGTTCGCTGGGCGAGGCTGGCGGCGGTGCTGGTGGATGTCGCTGCGATCTGGACTGCCGCGGGGGAGAGCCCGGATTTGGCGAGGGCGATGTTCGGTACGCCCCAGGTGCCGTAGTAGGGATTCCAGGCGTAGGTGAACTTCGAGGTGATGTCGGTGCCGCCGTAGGACAACCGCGATGCCGCCGGGCCGATGTTGTACAGCGAGATCAGCTTGGTGGGCATCGCCGCGCGCAGGGCCGTGACGAGGTAGACGAAGGAGCTGGCGTTGGGCTGGCCGGTGCCGTTGTTGCCGTACTCGGTGTATTCGTCGTCGAAGTCGATGCCGTCGAGTCCGTACGTGGTCACGGTATCGGACAGCTGTTTGGCGAAGGCCGCGGCCGCTTGCTGGGATGGGAAGTTGGCGAACCCGGCGCCCTGGTGGTTGCCGAGGATCGACAACATGACCTTGATGCCCTTGGCTTGCAGCGGGCGGATCTGGGTGCTCACGTTGTCGAGGACGTTCTGCACGTTCGGGTTGAAGTACAGGTATGCCGACTTCGTCGCGGTGTCGTAGTTGATGTTGGCGGCGAAGATGACGCCGATGTCGAACACGTTGCCGCCGCTTTGGGCGAGCGCGTACTTGCCCACGTTCAGCATGCTGTTGTTGTTCACCTCGACGTAGGCCACGGTGATCGGCCCGGTCTTGCGTGGCGCGGCGGACGTACCAGCCGCACTCGTACCTGTCATCATGCCCGCCAAGAGGGCGGCGCCTGCCAGCAACGCGGTGATCCGGCCAAGCTTGACCACGGTAGATCAACTCCTGACGAGTGGTTTGAACCATTGTCCATGTATGTGCTTTTCCGGCACCTTGTCAAGAGCAGTGATCGAGCAACGCGCTGGGTACCTCGATCGGCCCACGCCGTTCGTCGGACCCGGCGCGTCGCCCCATCGGACTTGGCGTGGCTCACCAACTCTGTGCGCGACGGCACGAGCCGGACATCGAGTGAACGACCGGGGACCGCTCAGCGGCACGAGACGTTGGGCCGGCTGGTACTGGCAGTATGACCACGCATCGATAGAATACCGCCATGACCCGGCACCGGATGGTCGTCGTCCTGCTCGACGACGTCTTGCCCCTCGACTACGCGATCCCGGTTCACGTGTTCGGACGGGAGGCGTCGGAGGCGTACGACCTCGTGACCGTGTCCGTCGGTGGCAGCGCGGTGCCCGTGGCCGGGGGGACCACGGTGGTACCGGACGGCGGGCTGGAACTGCTGCGCCGGGCGGACACGATCGTCGTGCCGGGCTACGCCGACGCCGTGGAGCGTGAGCTGCCCGGGTCGTTGATGCGATCCCTGGCGGACGCGCACGGGCGAGGCGTCCGGTTGGTGTCCATCTGCTCCGGGGCGTTCGCCCTGGCGCGGGCCGGTGTCCTCGACGGACTGACCGTGACCACCCATTGGTCGTTGTGCGCGGAGCTCGCCGAGCGCTTCCCCGCGGTCACGGTCGACCAGTCGGTGCTCGTGGCCGGCACCGAGTCGGTCCTCACCTCGGGCGGGGTCACCGCGGGGGTGGATCTTTGCCTGCACCTGTTGAACGTCGATCTCGGAGCAGCGGCCGCGCGGCACGTCGCACGGCGGATCGTCATGGCGCCGCGTCCGATGCACGGCCAGCAGCAGTTCGTGGAGAAAGCAGTCGTCCCTCCCGGCGACGACGTCATCGCGCGGGCGCAGCAATGGATGCTCGTGTCGCTCGAACGGAACCTCTCGGTGAAGGAGGTCGCCGGCCGGTTCACCATGTCGGAACGGACCTTCCACCGGCGCTTCCGTGAGAAGACCGGCGTCCCGCCGTTGACCTGGCTGCGCGATCAGCGCATCGCCCGGGCCAAAGAACTCCTGGAGAACTCGGAACTGTCCATTCAGGACATCGCGCGCCGGGCCGGATTCGGCACGGCGGCCAACCTGCGGGTGCAGTTCCGGGGCGTGACAGGCGTTTCGCCACGGGAACATCGGAAGTCCTTCACCTTCGATCGCGCCTGACCCGCCCGGTGAGCATGGCGGGAAAGTTTCGATAGTCGGCAGTACTGCCACTGTCCGCGAAGGTCTCCTGAGGCGAGACTCGGTGTCATGCCGATTCAACTTCAGGAGATCGAATCCATGAACCAGCCGACCTTGGTCCTCGTCCACGGCGCCCTGACCGATGCCTCGGTGTGGCGCCGGGTCTCTGTGCGCCTGCAGGAGGCGGGCTATCCCGTCATCGCGCCGTCCTTGCCCATGCGCGACTTCGACGGCGATGTCGCCTACCTCAAGCAGTTCCTCGGCACGCTCACCGGGCCACTCGTGGTCGCCGCGCACTCCTATGCGGGGTCCGTCATCTCGGCTCCCGGCGCCTTGACCGAAGACGTCCGCTCCCTCGTGTTCGTCACCGCCTTCCAGCAGGACGCGGGTGAGACGGCCGGTGCGCTCAACGGGAAATTCCCGGGCAGCCTGCTCGTCCCGGAGAATCTTGTCGTGCGCGAGTATCCCGGTGGGGCGGAGATCTACCTTCGGCCGGACAAGTTCGGCGATGTCTACGCCGGCGACGCCGGTGCGCGTGACCAAAAGGTCCTCGCCGCCGCCCAGAAGCCCTTTGATCCGGCAACCCTGGAGGGCAGCTTCGCGAGCGCCGCGAGCTGGCACGCCTTGCCGTCGTGGGCTGTGGTGTCCACGCAGGACAAATCCATTCCCACCGAGGCGCAGCGGTGGATGGCCGAGCGGGCCGGCTCCACCGTTGTCGAGGTCGACTCCTCCCACGCCGTCCCGTTGGTGCACCCCGATGTGGTGGCCGAGGCCATCCTGAGCGCCGCGGGTTGAGCGCCGGTACCGATCCGGTGCGGACATCGCCATGCTGCGTGCGATCGCGTTCAGCGACACCGTCTCCGCGCCGCCTTCGCGCAGCTGGTCCATGGCGGCGGCCTTGATCTCGGTCACGATCTGGCGCCGGTATCGCTCGCGCCGGGTCGGCTCCTGCTCAGGCATCGGGAGGCACCTCATTTCACACTATGGGTTGACGCGGTATGACATGGCGATGCATAGTTACGGCCATTAACAAGGCGACTGAGGGTCGCGCAATGTTCGGGAGTTGGTCATGACTGGCTGACCTTTCCCTTCACCTGCAAGGAATCCGGTAACATGAAGATCACCATCTCCGGCGCGTCCGGTCTCATCGGCGGTAAGCTCGTCGCCCGCCTCCGGGAGCGTGGCGACGAGGTGACCGTGCTTTCCCGTTCCGCGAGCACCGACCCGTCTGTGGCGCGGTGGGACCCGCTGTCCGGGCCTGCCCCCATCGAGGCGCTCGCCGGCCGGGATGCCGTGGTGCACCTGGCGGGCGAGCCCCTCGGCCAGCGCCTCACCGACGAGGTCAAGGACCGCGTCCGACGGTCGCGCGTGTCCGGCACCCGCAACCTGGTCGATGGCCTGCGCGCCACCCCCGAAGCGGAGCGGCCCGGGGTCCTCGTCTCCAGTTCGGGCGTCGCCTACTACGGGCCGCACGGCGACGAAGAAGTCACCGAGGAAACCCCGCCGGGCGACACGTTCCTCGCCACGGTCTCCGTGGAGTGGGAGAACGAAGCAGCCGAGGCGGCCGAGTTCGGTGTCCGCGTCGTGCGTATGCGCACCGGTGTCGTCCTCGACGCTTCGGGCGGCACGCTGAAGTCGCTGCTCGCGACCTACCGCGCCGGGCTGGGCGGACCGATCGCGGGCGGCGCGTTCGCCGTGCCGTGGATCCACGTCGACGACATCGCCGGGCTGTACATCAAGGCGATCGACGACGCCTCGTGGAGCGGCGCCTACAACGGCACGGCACCCGAACCGGTCACCCAGCGGGAGTTCTCCAAGGCGCTGGGCCGCGCACTGCACCGCCCCGCCATCGTGCCGATGCCCGGATTCGCGCTGAGGATCGCCCTCGGCGAGATGGCGGACATGGTGACCACGGGCCAGCGCGCTGTTCCCCGCCGGGCCCTCGGCGGCGGCTATGTCTACGCGTACCCGCACCTCGACGCGGCGCTGAGGGCCGCGTTGAACCTTCCGGAACAAAGTTGATGGTGACTGGTCTCTCTTCGTCCATGGTGGACATGTGCCCGGACGGTGCGCCCATCGCGATGGGTGGGCCTCGATGCGCAGGTGCGGGTGTTCGAAGACATGGCTCGAACCGGAGCCGACGCGGTCACGAGGAGCTGACGATGGGCTCGTCGAACAGCAGGATGCCGCTGCGGAGGCGTTCGAGGACTTCCAGGGTGGTGTCGACGTAGCTTCGGTGGGGCTCGCGCGCGACGAGGGCCTGCGCGGCGAAGCGGGCGCCGGTCAGCGCTCCGGCGAGGGTCACGATTTCGATGTCCTCGGGGGTGCGGCCGAGCGCGGAGGCCACGAGGCGTGCGGTCTGCTCGACGTCCCACGCGCCGCGGGCCCGCAGTGCCGCGGCGATCTCGGGCACGGTGCGCACGAGCCGCATCCGCAGCTCCTCGTGGGCACGCTTCTGCTCGTCGAGCTCGGCGAAGGTGGCGCGTATCGCCTCGATCAGCGCGACCAGCAGCGGGGTGCCCACCGGGATCGAAGCGAGGGTCTCCTCGAACAGCGGGTCGACATCGTCGAACAGGACGACGTCCTCCTTGGTGGCGAAGTAGCGGAAGAACGTGCTGCGGGCGACCTCTGCCGCGCCGGCGATGTCTTCGACGGTCGTTGCCTCGTAGCCGCGCTCGGCGAACAGGCGCAGCGCGTGGCGCTGCAACTCGGCGCGGGTGCGCGCCTTTTTGCGTTCGCGCAGGGAGTCCACCTACCGAGTCTGACACATGCCTACCAAACAGGACTGAGTCTTATTTGCGACTCAGTCCTATTTTCCTGGTAGCGTGTCGGCCATGGATACGGACACAGATGTCACGGTCGTGGGGGCGGGCCCGACGGGCTTGGTGGCGGCGGGCGAGCTCGCTCGGCGGGGTCACCGGGTGACGGTGCTGGACAGCGCGCCGGCACCGTTCCCCGGTCCGCGTGGCAACGGCATCCAGCCGCGGACCTTGGAGGTGCTCGACCCCCTCGGGGTCACCGACCGGCTCGTGGCATTGGGTACGTTCAGGCTGCCGTTCCGGCAGTATGCGATCGACGGCACCGTGCGGGAGCGAGACCGGCATCCCGGGCTCGAGCCGACGCCCGGCCAGCCGTTCGCGCGGCCGTTGATCATTCCGCAGTGGCGGACAACGCAGGTGCTGCGTGAGCGGCTCGCCGAGTTCGGTGTCACGGTCGATCAGAACGCTCGCGTGGTTGCCGTGGAGCAGGACCAGGAGGGGGTCACCGCCGTCCTCGACGATCGGCGGCGCCTGCGCTCGCGCTATCTCGTCGGCGCCGACGGTGGATCGAGCACGGTCCGGAACGCGCTCGGGGTCGGCTTCCTCGGCGAGACCCACGACGAGGTCCGGATGCTGCTGGCCGAGGTCGAACTGGACGGGCTCGACCGCGACCATTGGCATACGTTCGACCTCGTCGGCGCCGGCGGTGCCGGGTTTCTCTCCCTGTGCCCGATGCCGGCGAGCCCGACCTGGGCGCTGGGGCTGCGCTCGCCCGACCCGGACATCCGGGCCGACGAGGCGACGCTGCACACCGTGGTCGACGGCATCCGCCCGCGGGTGCGCCTGCGCCGGATCGGGTGGTCCTCGACCTGGCGGCTCAACGTGCGGATGGCGGACCGCTTTCGCGTCGATCGGGTGTTCCTGGCCGGCGACGCCGCGCACGTGCACTCACCGGCCGGCGGCCAAGGCCTCAACACCGGGATCCAGGACGCCATCAATCTGGGCTGGAAGCTCGCCGCGGTGTTCGACGGAGCCGAGGACGCCCTGTTGGACACCTACGAGGCCGAGCGCAAACCGGTCGCCGCGGCAATTCTCGGGCTCTCCACTGAACTCTCTCGCCGCGTACTCGGCTCCGGTGCCGGCGGCTACGCCGATCGCCCGGCAGCCCTGGCCCGCCAAGGACTGCAGCTCGACATCAGCTACCGCACCGATCCCGGCGCGTCCGGCCTGCGACCAGGCGATCGCGCTCCGGACGCCCCGCTCGGCGACACCACACTGTTCCTGCTGCGCCGGCAAGCCGACTGGACGGTCCTGGCCTTCGACGGGATCACGGAACCCGTCGACGGTGCCCAGGTGCTCGACGCCGACGCCCTCGACGTCGACGGCCACTTGCGTCGGACCTACGAGCCGATTCCCGGCGAGCGCATCCTGATCCGTCCAGACGGTCACCTCGGGTGGCGCGGCACCGGCGCGGTGCCGGCGACCGGCACGCCGAGCGCACTCGGACACGCCGCACATCGTGGGTGCGGGGACCACTATTGATCACCGGGTTGGTCATCGCGTCGGTCAGCGTCCCGAACCGGATGCGACTTGACGGACTGTGTCGCACCGATGCATAGTGACGACCATTCGCACAGTGATGATAAGTAGCTGAGTTGCGGCGAACCGGCGGCCACGATGGAGATGAACACCGTCGCGAGGTCGCCGGGACCCAGTCCTGCCCGCCATGAGGACATCGATAGAGGACTTCGGCCACATGAAGGAAGTCGGCTCATGCACAGACGATCGATGATCGCGGGCACACTCGGCGGTATCGTCGCCGCTGCCGTCGGCGCCCCTCAACGGTTCCTGTCCCCGCCGGCACCGGCCGAAGCGGCGACCCCGAGCCACTCTGTCGGCGCGCATCGCATCCCAGAGTCCGCGGTGTCGGTCAACGGCATCACCCTGCACGTCGCGCAGCAAGGACGCGGCGCGCCAGTGCTGTTCGTACACGGTTTTCCCGACACAGCACGCACCTGGCGGCGACAGATGGCTGCCGTCGCCGCGGTCGGCTACCACGCCATCGCCGTCGACATGCGTGGCTATGGGCGCAGTTCGGCACCGGCAGACCCGAGCCAATACACCCCATTGCACCTCGTCGGCGACCTGACCGCGCTACTCGACGCATTGCACCACCCACTGAGCCGGTAGGCAGCGGTGGCGGCGCGACGAACCTCTGCCATCTTGTGCGGGAACGAAAACAGGTCGAGTTCGGTGGTCACGCCGAAGCGCAGAGCTTGGCCTTCGACGGCATATCGCGTCACGACTACTCCTGTGCATGCTCTGGTATATACTAACTCATGGATAGACTAACGCGGCTTCGGTTCGAGCGACGGAACTCGCGACCACGAAGTGCCGCACGCCAGAGGTAGCGAGGTAGTTGTGCCGGAATCCGAGTTTCATCCCGAGCCGTTCACCAGCCAGGCCGCCCCCGAGGCGCTCGCGGACCTTCGCGCACGGCTGCGGGCCACCCGCTGGCCGGATGCACCCGAGGATGCCGGCTGGTCTCTCGGCACGGACCTCGCCTACCTCCGCGATCTGGTCGCCTACTGGGCCGACGGCTTCGACTGGACGGCGCAGGAGAAGGCACTGTCCGCGTTCCCGCGCTTCCGGACCCGGCTCGACGGGCTCGGCATCCACTACGTGCACGCCCGGGCCGTCAACCCGGTTGGTCCGGTGCTGCCGCTGGTGCTCTGCCACGGCTGGCCGGACTCGTTCTGGCGCTACACGAAGGTCATCCCGCTGCTGACCGACCCCGGCGCGCACGGCGGCGACCCCGCCGACGCGTTCGACGTGGTCGTGCCCGACATGCCCGGCTACGGGTACTCCGACCGCCCGCCCGGTCCGCCGCTCGACGCGATCGCCGTCGCGGACCTGTGGGCACGGCTGCTGGACGGCCTGGGCTACCAGCGGTTCGGCGCCGTCGGCGGGGACATCGGCGCCGGCGTGAGCAACTACCTCGCGCTGAACCACCCCGAACGAGTTACAGCCGTCCACCGCATGGACGCGGGGGTGCCGGTCTACTCGGGAGACCCCGCCGACCTGACGCCCGAGGAGCGTGCCTGGATGGCGGATATGGCGGCTTGGGGCGCGGCCGAGGGCGCATACATGGCGATGCATCGCACCAAGCCGCAGACCGCGGCGGTGGGGCTCACCGACTCCCCGGCGGGGCTGGCCGCGTGGATCGTCGAGAAGCTTCGGGCGTGGAGCGACTCCGACGGCGACATCTCGCGGTCCTTCACGATGGACGAAATTCTCACCAACGTCACGATCTACTGGCTCACCGAGACCATCGGCTCGTCGATGCGGATGTATCGCGCGAACGGCGAGATCCCGCCCGCACAGCAAGCCCGCCGAGTCGAGGTCCCCTCCGGCTTCACGCTGTTCCCCGGCAACATCAGCCGGGCGCCGCGGACGTGGCTGGAGCGCACCACCAACCTCGTCCGGTTCACACAGGCCCCGCGCGGAGGGCACTTCGCGCCGCTCGAAGAGCCCGAGTTCTACGCGGCGGAACTGCGCGCCTTCTTCCGTCCCTACCGGGCCTGATTCCGCCGGCTGCCGGGCATCTCGGCGGCATCCATCGGCAGCGTTGTCGATGCCTGTGGTCGCCGATGGTCTGGTGAACGGCGCCTGAGGTCATCTGTCAGCCGGGGGAGGTGCTTGCCGAACAGGGCGAAGATCGCCTGCCCGGTCCTGAAGGAGAGCCGGGACGCGACGTTCACGGCGACCTGCGAGGGGTGACCCGTCGTTCAAGGGTTTCCACGGCCACGGCCACGGCCACGGCCACGGCGCGGTCGGTGCCTACGCGGCGGTGACGCGCGGGTCGCAGTACCTGTAGCAGGACAAAGCTCGCAACGGAACACCCCGGACAGGCAACCTGTCCGGGGCGTTCCGCGTCTACGGCGGGACCGGGGGAGGTTCGATGGTGGTGGAAGCAGCGTGGACGACGGCCCTCGCGGTGGCGACGCAGATCGTCGCCGGCCTCGTGAACCGGCGGCGAAGCCGGGCGATCCTGGCCACGGCCATCGAAGCGCTGGAGCCGAAGAGGTGATCGACTTGCGGGAAAGGCAGCGCGGTGCGGAACACCGTGCTGCTGCCGAAGGAGGCCCGGAATCCGCTTTCCCGTCGCCGGGCCTCACCACTCGCAGTGGCCCGAGGCCGACACGCCCAGCCATGCCCACATCTTGCTGATCGGGAAGTCGGCCTATTGAATTCCCGGTTTCCCGCTCGAGTTGCGCAACCGGGCACGTTCGGACACCGGCAACTCGGCGGGCATCCGCGTCCTTATTCCGCGCTTGCTGCCGCGCACTGCCGGCGGAAATCACGCGGCGACAGACCGTAAACATTGCGGAAGACCTGGCTGAAATGCGCGGGGCTGCTGAACCCCCACCGGGCCGCGATCGCATTGATCGGACGCCGGCTCAGGCGAGATTCGGCGAGTTCACGGCGACATTGCTCCAGGCGGCACTGGCGGATCCAGCCGGCGACGGTGTGCCCGTCCTGGTGGAACAGGCCATGGAGATACCGCAGGGAGATGTGGTGGGCTGCGGCGATCATGTCCGGAGCCAGGTGCGCGTCGCCCAGGTTCTCCCGGATGAAGGCGTGGATCTGGGCCATCAGCGCTCGCCGTCGTGCATGAGGTGGCACGACGCCCTGGACATCCAGCGCATGGGCCAACGCCACAGTCAGCACATCGACCGTCAGGGCCGACAACCGTTCGGCGTCGGACGGACTGAGTTCATGCATGTGCCGGGCGAGATGCAGCAGGAACTGCGATGACAACGCACCGACGCCCTCGGCACCCTCGAGCCGAATCGCGCCCAATTTCCGCAGTTCCCCAACGGGCAACGGAAGCAACGAGCGCGGAAATCGCAGGTGCAGCAACTGGCTCATGGGAATATCCGGCGCGAACTCGCCCGCAAAAGAACGCGAGGTATCATACAGCCGCAGATCTCCCACTCGGTACTCCGCACACTGACCGTCCTGCGTGACCACGCCACTGCCACGCACGAAGCAGCTCAGCTTGAACACTTCGGGATCTGCCTGGCGAGTGAGCTTGGGCGCCTGGTAGACGGAGTGTGGCGTCGTGGTCATCAGCGTCGCCTGCACTGAACCGAACTCGCAAATACCAACCTTCGCCCGAAACGCACCTTCCCACCGGGGATCACAGCGTAAATCATGGATGCCCCAAAGCTTCGAATTCAACTCGCGCCAGAAATCGAACCGTTCCCCTTTTGATACCTTCGCAGTGCTGATTACATCCATGATTCCCCCAAGTTCTGTCGCCGTGTTGTCGTGGCAGGACCGAACCAGCTGTCACCCGAGGTTACTGAGTGCGGCACGACAGGAAAAGCCCTGGCCGGCCAGGCCACTCGTGGATATGTCGCCGTGTTCAACGAGGATGTTGTGCGCCACTTCGTCGGGCAGGGCGGGTATCGAGCATTGCCTCCCGGTCATCCACCGAGGTTCTTCGGCGATGCCGCTTGGCGGCGGCCGGCCGGCGAATCGCGCGAGCTATCCGTCCGAGTGCGGTCGGCGCAGTCCGTCCAGCACGAGGGTGATGACGTCGTCGGCCTCGGCCCGCCACCGGGGGCGGTCGTGGGCCGCGCCGATGCCGTGCAGCGTCATCATGACGGCACCGGCGTCCACGTCGTCGCGAACGGCGCCGTCCCGCACGGCGGCGGCCACCAGATCGGTGACAGCCTGCTCCAGCGCCCGGCTGCCCTCGGCGAGCGCACCCGAGCGATCGGCCCACAGTGTTGCCAGTGTCCGGGCGAGGCCCTCGTGGGCGGCTATGTGGTCGACCATGCCGCGGAGGAAGGTCGCCAACGCCTCCGCCGCGGGCAGTGTGGCTTGCAGCCGGCGGGCGCGGTCGCACAGGGTGGCGACTTCCCCGTGGTAGACCGCCTCGGCCAGCGCCTCCCGGGTGGGGAAGTGGCGGTACAGCGTGCCGGTGCCCACCCCGGCCAGGCGGGCGAAATCATCGAAGCGCAGGTCGAAGAAGCCTCCGGCGTCGAAGACCTCCCGTGCCGTGGCGAGCAGGGCCTCGCGCTTGCGCTGGGCGTCGGCCCGCAGCGGCTTGTCGACGGTCATGCGCTCCCTCGCGTTGACAAATGGAGATGATCTCCATATTTTGAAAAGTGGAGATGGTCTCCAGATCAATCGTACCCCACGAGGTGCAGCGTGAAGATCCTGATGTTCGGCCGAGGCGTGATCGCCACGATCTACGGGTGGACCCTGCACCAGGCCGGACATGACGTCGAGTTCTACGTCCGGCCGGGCCGCGCCGCGGCGTACGGAGACGTGGTGGACCTCGACCTGCTCGATACGCGACGCCGGGTGTGGGGGCAACGCGTCGTCGAGAAGTGGCCGGTGCACTACCGCGAGGCGCTGGAGCCGGACCACGACTTCGACCTGATCGTGCTCAGCGTGCCGCACCACCGCCTCCCGGAGGCGACGGCCTTCCTGGCCTCGCGTGTCGGCCAGGCCACGGTGCTGGTCTTCGGCAACCTCTGGACCGAGCCGCCGGCCGCGATCGGCGCTCTCCCGCTCGACCGGGTCGCCTGGGGCTTTCCCCAGGCCGGTGGCGGTTTCGGTGCGGACGGCGTGCTCCGTGGGGCGCTCCTGCCGTCGGTCATCTTCGGCACCCTCGGCCGGCCCCCGGCCGACCGGGAGCGGGCCGTGCGCCAGGCGTTTCGCGAGGCCGGGCTCCGGCTCAAGGAGCAGCCCGACTTCCGAGGCTGGCTGTGGGTCCATTTCGTGTCGGATGCCGGTCTGCTCTCGCAGGGCCTGCGGCTGGGTTCCCTGTCCGAGCTGGCCGGGTCGGCGAGCGACTTCCGCGAGGCGTTGCTGGCCGGCCGCGAGCTGTTGCCGCTCCTCACGGCGCGCGGCATCGACCTGCGACGTCACCGGGGCGGTGCGCTGCTGTTCCGGGCGCCCACCTGGCTGACGGCCCCCGCGCTAGCCTGGCTGACTGCTCACGTCGCGCTGGCGCGCGTGAGTATCGAGGCGCACTCCGACCCCGACGCCGAGGAGCCGCGTGAGATCTGCCGGGACACTCTCGCCGAAGCACGACGGCTGGGCATCTCGGTACCACGGCTGGAAGCGGCGGAACCGAACTTCGCCCGTGAGGGGACGGGCCGAGCCTGAATCCATCGATGTTGCCGGTCCCGGTGGTCCACTGCGGCTCCTTGGCCCGCCGCATCCCGGAGCCAACCCGGTCGCGCCGCCTCCGCGCTGCCATCCACGGCCGGATACACCCCGCTGACCTGCGGAGACGGACAACATCAGGGTGGTATACACACGAGGTATACAACTCCGGTATAGTGATCGTCACGCCCGGATCCCGGGTCAAGGAGGGGACGGGAGAATGTCGGTTTCGCATACCCTGCTCGCGCTGCTCGAATCGGGCCCGCGGCATGGCTACGACCTGAAACGGGCGTACGACGAGCAGTTCGGCCAGGACCGCCCGCTGGCGTACGGCCAGGTCTATTCGACGTTGTCACGACTGCTGCGCAACGGCATGGTCGAGGTGGCGGGCGTCGAGAGCGGCGAAGGGCCGGAGCGGAAGCGCTACACGATCACCGACGCGGGGATCACCGACGTCGAGACGTGGCTGCGCACTCCGGAGAACCCGCAGCCGTATCTGCAGAACACGCTCTACACGAAGGTGGTGCTCGCGCTGCTGTCCGGGCGCAGCGCCTCCGACGTGCTCCACGTCCAGCGCGGCGAGCACCTGAACGCGATGCGTTCGCTCACCAAACGCAAGAACGGGGGCGACCTCGCCGATCAGCTGATCTGCGACCACGCGCTCTTCCACCTCGAGGCGGACCTGCGGTGGCTGGAGCTCACCGCCGCGCGTCTCGGCGAACTCGAAAAGGCGGTGCGCTGATGACCAGGCCGGGAACTCCGTTGCTCGTCGGCAACGGACTGCACAAGTCGTTCGGCCGGACGCCGGCGCTCGACGGGGCGGCGCTGTCCGTCTCGGCGGGGGAAGTGCTCGCGATCATGGGTTCGTCCGGTTCGGGCAAATCGACGCTGCTGCACTGTCTCGCCGGCATCCTCCGGCCGGACTCCGGCACGATCAGCTACGGCGGCGCCGACCTCGTCGGGATGGACGACAAGGGGCGGAGTGCGTTGCGGCGCACCGACTTCGGTTTCGTGTTCCAGTTCGGCCAGCTCGTACCCGAGCTGTCCTGCCTCGAGAACGTCGCGCTTCCGCTGCGGCTGATCGGGACCAAGCGGAAGCAGGCCGAGGCCAAAGCGACCGAATGGCTCGCCCGGCTGGAGGTCGACGGGCTGGCGAAGCGCCGTCCCGGCGACGTGTCCGGCGGGCAGGCGCAGCGGGTGGCGGTGGCGCGGGCGCTGGTGACGGGGCCGAAGGTGGTCTTCGCGGACGAGCCGACCGGCGCGCTCGACTCGCTCAACGGCGAAAAGGTCATGCGGATGCTCACCGAGGCGGCACGGGAAACGCACGCCGCGGTGGTGCTGGTGACCCACGAGCCGCGGGTCGCGGCTTATTCGGACCGGGAAATCATGGTGGTCGACGGGCACACGGTCGACCGGGAGCTGGTCGCATGATGCGGGATCTGGCGCTGGGACTCCGGCTGGCCGTCGGGGGCGGCCGGATGTCCGGCGCGGCGCTGCTGCGCCTCGCGATGACCGCGTTCGGGATCGCGCTCGCGGTCGCCGTGCTGCTGCCCGCCGCGGCGGTCCACCACCTGACCGGCGCGCAGGCGGAGCGCAAAGCGGCGATCGCGCAGGTCACCGAGCCGCGAGCGGGCGTCGCCCCGCTGCTGGCCTACAACTGGTATCTGTCGTCGGTCGGCGACGACTTCGTGGGGATCACCGCGGTTGCGGCGACCGGGGCGAACTCGCCGGTGCCGCCGGGGCTCAGCCGGCTGCCCGCGCCGGGAGAGCTCGTCGTGTCGCCGGAGCTCGCCGCGAAGCTGGCCTCGCCCGACGGCGGCTCGCTGAAGGCGCGGCTGCCGGGGCACGTGGTCGGCCGGATCTCGCGGGAAGGCGTCTCCGGCGCGGGCGATCTGACCGCGTTCTACGGGGTGCCGGCCGCGCAGATCGAGGCTGCGGGCGCCGAAGGCAGGAAGATCTACGCGTTCGGCAAGCCCTACACCGGGCTCGGTCTGTCGGCGATCATGCTGGGCGCCATCCTGCCCATCGCGGCGGTGCTGCTGCTGCCGTTGCTGATCTTCGTGACCACCGCGTCGCGGATGGGCGCGGCGCAACGGGAACGCCGGCTCGCCGCGCTGCGGCTGATCGGCCTGGACTCCCGGCAGGTCAAACGGGTCGCGGCGGCCGAATCGCTGGTCGGGGCCGTGATCGGGCTCGTGGCCGGGATCGGGTTCTTCGCCCTGCTGCGCACGTTCGTCGCCGGCAACCTGCCGTTCGGCCTGCGGATCTTCCCGGAGGACTTCGTCCCGGCCTGGCCGCTCGTCGTGGTGATCGTGCTGCTGGTGCCCGGGCTCGCGGTCGGTTCGGCGCTGTTCGGGCTGCGCCGCACGATCGTGGAACCGCTCGGCGTGGTCCGTCAGGGCAAGCCGGTGCGCCGGCGGGTGTGGTGGCGCTGGGCGCTCACCCTGATCGGCGTGCTGCTCCTGGCCGCCACTCTGGCTCTCGACCGCGGCGAAGGCGACACCGCCGGCGGGGTGGCGCTCGCGGCGGGCAGTGTGTTCCTGCTGGTGGGCGTCGCGGCCCTGCTTCCGTGGCTGGTCGAGCGGCTCGTGGAGCGGCTGCACGGCGGTTCGCCGTCGTGGCAGCTCGCGATCCGGCGGCTGCAGCTGGACAGCGGCACCGCCAGCCGCGTGGTGTCGGGCCTGGTCGTCGTGCTGGCCGGCACGATCCTGATCCAGGGCGTGATCACGTCGCTCGGCGGCGACATCAAGCAGTACGCCTCGCCGGACGGCGTGGCCGCCGCCCCGGTGCGAGTGCGAACCACCGCCGCGCACGAGGCCGAGGTCGCCAGGCTGGTGTCGGCCGCGCGCGGGGTGACGGGCACGCACCCGGCCAGGACCGTGGCGTTCCGGTCCGGGGAGAAGCGGGGCTACGGCGTGGTCGGCGATTGCGTGGCGCTCAAGACGCAGGCGAACATCGGCGACTGCGCCGACGGAGACGTGTTCTACCTGGTGCCGGCAGGAGGCGGCGCGGCGCCGACCGGCGAGCTGCAGCTGCAGGGCTATTCCCACGGCCGGGAAACGAGCGGTCCGGAGTGGACGGTACCCGGCAACGTCCGGGCCGTGCAGTCGGGTGACAAGGCAGCGGGCGACAGCCTGCTGGTCACGCCGGGCGCGCTCGGCGGGCTCGCACTCCCGGACTCGACGGTCGTGGTCTACGTGTCGGGCACCGGCGACCCGCGGGCGCTGACCGACAACGTCGCGAGGGCGGTCAACCCGCTCGCCTGGAACGCCGAGGTCGGCAACAGCGACTACCTCGACGATTACCGTGCCCGCGACCAGCAGATGATGGAGAGCTTCCGTGCGGTGCTGCTCACCGCGTCGCTGTTCGTGCTCGCGGTGGCCGCGATGAGCCTGCTGATGCTGTCGATCGAGCAGATCAGCGAACGGCGGCGGCCCCTCGCGGCGCTGTCCGCGGCCGGGGTGCCGATCGGGGTACTGGCCCGCGGATCGCTGTGGCAGACCGCGGTCCCGGTGGTGGTCGGCGTGGTGCTGGCGGTCGCGGCGGGACTGGGGCTGACCGCGCCGATCCTGCGGCTGGCGGACCGGCCGATGATCATCGACGTCCCGGTGCTGCTCGCACTGGCGGGCGCCACGGTGGCGGCGGTCCTGCTGGTGACCGGGCTGACGATGCCGTTGCTGCGGCAAGTGACCCGATTGGACACGCTGCGCTCGGAATGAGCCGGCCGGCGACGGCTTTGGGCTGGGCGGCGGCGGCGGCGGACGAGCTGATCGGCCTCGTCATCCACCCGGCGCTCCCACGTCTGCTGTTCGGGATCGACCCGTTGGTGGACGAGATGCCGGAGGAGGCCCACCTGGCGGCGGATGTCGACCTTGACCGAATCAGGCAGCTCTTCCGCATCGTCAGCCCTGATGCGGGTCGGTGCCGTTGAGTGCCGCGACGACCTGGTCGTAGTCGCCGCGGGCCTCGCCGTAGCGGAGGAACTTGACGCGCTCGACCTGGATCTCCTTCGCCTCCGGCTGCGTCTCGAGGATGCCCATCACCTCGGCGACGAACTCGCCGAGCGGCAAAGCCTGGTCGTTCTCGGCCTGGCCCGGCAGCAGGTCCGTCTGCACCGACGGCGGCTCCAGCTCCAGGACGCTCACCGAGGTGTCGGCCAGCTGCAGCCGCAGCGACTCGCTGAGCATGTGGATCGCCGCCTTGGACGCGTTGTAGCTCGGAGTCACCTTGAGCGGGGTGAAGGCCAGTCCCGAGGAGACGGTCACGATGGTGGCGTCCGGCCGGGTCCGCAGGTGCTCGACGAAGGCGGCGATCAGGCGGATCGGACCGAGCACGTTGGTCGTCACAACGCTTTCGGCCGATTCGAGGAACGTTTCGGGCTGGTGCCAGTCCTCGACGCGCATGACACCGGCCATGGTGACAAGCACGTTCAGCCCGGGGTGGCGGCCGAGTACCTCCTTCGCCGCAGCCTGAACGCTCGCGGCGTCGGTGATGTCGATCCGGACCGTGTCGACACCGGGGTGTTCGGCGGCGATCCTCTCCAGTAGTTCGACGCGGCGTCCGCCGACGATCACGGTGTTGCCCCGCTCTCGGAGGGCGAGCGCGAGGGCCAGGCCGATGCCGCTGGTGGCGCCGGGGATGAAGACGGTGTTTCCGGTGATGTCCATGCCCCGAGTCTCGGCGTCCCGGCCGCGTGGCGGCAGAGAGCGCTCATCGGGGGATCGGCTGTCCCTGGTTCGCGCCCGGCGGCGCGGGATACTGGGGTCATGGATCGAGCGGACCTGGCGGCCTTCCTGCGTCGGCGCCGGGAGCAGTTGCAGCCTGAGGACGTCGGTCTCCTGCCGGGAGCCCGCCGCCGGACGACCGGGCTGCGGCGGGAGGAGGTCGCGTCGCTGGCCGCGATGTCGACGGACTATTACACGCGCCTGGAGCAGAAACGCGGTCCGCAGCCGAGCGAGCAGATGCTGGCGGCGCTCGCCCGCGCGCTGCGGCTGAGCGACGACGAGCGGAACTACCTGTTCGTGGTGGCCGGCCGCAACGCCCCGTCGTCCGCGGCGACCGCCGCGCACGTCGCGCCCGCTTTGCTGCGGGTGCTGGACCGGTTGTCGGACACGCCCGCGCTGATCATGTCGAACCTCGGCGAGGTCCTGGTGCAGAACCGCCTCGCCGAAGCGCTCTACGGCGGAAATTCCCACCACACCGGTCTCGCGCGCAGCGAGATCTACCGCTGGTTCACCGACCCCGGCCAGCGCCTGATCTACCCGGAGCACGACCGCGACCGGCAGAGCCGCGCGCTGGTGGCGAACCTGCGGGCCGCGCACGGGTCGATGGGTCCGCATTCACGGGCCGGTGAGCTGGTGCGGGCGTTGCGCCGGGAGAGTGAGGAATTCTCACGGTTGTGGGAACGGCACGAGGTGGCGAAGCGGTTCGAGGACCACAAGGTGCTCGTGCACCCGCACCTGGGGGAGATCGAGGTGGACTGCCAGGTGCTGTTCACCGAGGACCAGTCGCAGGCGTTGCTGGTGCTGACCGCGCCGCCACGCACGGAGGCGTTCGAGAAGCTGCAGCTGCTGGGCGTGCTGGGCCACGAGCAGTTCGAGGACGCCGGCCAGGGCCGGTGAGTCCGGCAAGCCGAGCCGGGAGGGCTGTCCCGGCGACCGTGCGGCGGGCGCCGGCGCGCCCTGATCCGGAGCGGAGACCGGGCGAATCAAGTCAGGCGTCTTGATTGAGTCACCTGTCTTACCTAGGCTGCGGTGATGCCCGACGACAGAGCGCACGCAAGCGACACCCCGGCCGCGGCGTTGGCGCTGGAGGGATTGCCGCCGTACCCGTTTCCGAATCCCACGGCGCTGGAGCCACCGCCGGAGTGGGAACGGCTGCGGTCGCAGTGCCCGGTGGCTCGCATCGAGCTGGCCAGTGGCGACGAAGCGCTGCTGCTGACCCGCTACGACGACGTCCGGGCGATGCTGTCGGACCCCCGGTTCAGCCGCCAGCTCGACGCCGACGACGCCTCCCGGGTCTCCGACAGCGAAGATGGCGGGGTGTTCAGCAGGCCCTCCGCGGCGGCGGGCGAGGCGGCGGACACGGATGAACCGGTCGCGTCGATGCTCGGCGGTCCCGGGCACCGGCGTTGGCGGCAGCTGGTTGGGAAAGCGTTCACCGTCAAGCGGGTACAGGCGTTGCGCCCGGGGATGGAGCAGCTGGCCGAACAGCTGATCACGGAGATGGTCGAGGCCGGCGCACCCGCCGACATCGGCCCGGCATTGGGGTTCCCGCTGCCGGTGTTCGTGATCTGCGACCTGCTCGGGGTGCCGCGGGACGATCGGGACCGGTTCGCGCGCTGGTCCGACACGATGCTCAACATGACCCGGTTCACCCAGGACGAGATCGACCGGTCGGGCCGCGAGTTCTCCGAGTACATGACGGAACTGGTCGCCGCCAAGCGGTCCGCGCCCGGTGACGACCTGCTGAGCGACCTCGCCGCCGACATGAGCGCGATCGAGCTGGTCATGACCGGGCAGGGACTGCTCATCGCCGGCCACGAGACCACCGCCAACATGATCGGCAAGATGGTCGCGATGCTGCTCGCGGACCGCGAGCACCGCTGGGAACGCCTGCTCGCCGACCCGTCGCTGGTGCCCTCCGCCGTCGAAGAGGCGCTGCGGTTCGACGCCAACCCCGGATTCGGGATGCCGCGCTACATCTCGGAAGAGACAGTGGTCGGCGGCACGACCGTGCCGCGCGGCACGACCGTGGTGTGCAGCATGGCCGCCGGCAACCGCGACCTCGACGCGTTCGACGGCGCCGGCGACATGGACCTCGCCCGCCGGCCCAACCCGCACCTGGCCTTCGGCGTCGGACCGCATTCGTGCGTGGGCCAGCAGCTCGCGCGGGTCGAACTGCAGACCGTCCTCGAGGTGCTGCTGCGCCGCCTCCCCACCCTGGAGCTCGTCGGGGACGCCGCGGACCTGCGGGCCCGGCAGGGACTGATCGTCGGCGGCATCGACCGGGTGCTGGTGCGGTGGTGACCATGCCGCGACCGCAGCCGGGCGGGAGGTCGGCGGCGACCCGGGCCCGGCTGCTGGCGACGGCGGAGCGGCTGATCGCCGAGGACGGCGTGGCCCAGGTGTCGAGCCGGCGGCTCGGGCAGGAAGCCGGGCAGGCCAACAACTCGGCGGTCGCCTACCACGTCGGCACGATGGAGGAGGTGATCCTCGCCGTGCTGCGTCAGCACGGCGAGGCGATGGACCGCATCCGCGCCGGGATGGTGGACGCGGCCGAGGGCTCGACCGAGCTGCGCGACCACGTGGCCGCACTGGTGCTGCCCACGACCCTGCACCTCGCGGAGCTGGGTGTGCCCAGCTACTACGCCCGCTTCGCCGCCCACGTCGTCAGCGATCCGGCCCTGCGCGCGACGGCGCTGTCGGTCACCACGTCGACGCCCGTGATGCAGCGGGCGCTGCTGGCGGTGGCCGCCCACGCCGGCGATGCGGCCGGCCCCACGATCCTGACCCGGTCGGCGATGGCCCGGCACGCGATCATCCACACCTGCGCCGAACGAGAAGCCGAACTGGCCGAAGCCGGGAACCGGTCCGGCATCCCGGGCTGGGCCGAGACGGGCGAAATCCTGGTCGACGGCATCACCGTCCTGCTGGCGGCACCACCAGTGCGGCGAACTGCCGGCAGCTAAGACCACATCTCATTTGGGGTTGTTGTGGGTCAGAAGATCCAGCTTGACGGCTCGGCGGTAGCAGATCACCGCGCAGGCCAACTGGGCGAAACCCAGGAAATGGGCGGCCTTGCGCTCGTAGCGACGCGCCAGCCGACGGAACCGGGAAACCCACTCCAGGGTCCGTTCGATGACGTACCGGTGGCGTCCCAGCCGCTTGGCCGACTCGATACCCCGGCGGGCGATCCGGGCAATGATGCCTCGCCGACGCAGCGCCTTCCGGCAGGCCGGGTAGTCGTGCCCTTGTCCGCGTGCAGCTTGTGCGGCCGGCGCCGAGGCCGTCCGAGCGGCCCAGCGACCGGTGCGACCTCATCAACCACCGCCTCGAACGTCAGGTGGTCATTGCGGTTGGCTGCAGAGATGACGATCGACAGCGGGATGCCACCGCGCTCGCTCATCGCGTGAATCTTCGAGCCCGGCTTGCCCCGGTCGACCGGGCTGGGGCCGGTCAGGTCCCCCCTTTTACCGCCCTGACCTGCATGGCGTCCACCGACGCGCGTGACCAGTCGATCGCTCCGGCAGAACCGAGCAGATCCAGCATCATCTGGTGCAGCCGGGCGAACACGTCCGCCTCGACCCACTCGGTGAACCGGCGATGCGCGGTCGCAGCACTGACCCCGAACGAGGCAGGCAGCGCTGACCAGGCACAACCGGTCTGCAGCACGAACAGGATCGCCGCCAGCACCGCACGGTCGTCCAACCGGCGCCGACCTCCGCCCTGGTGGCGTTGCGGCGCATCGGGCACCAGCGGGTACGCCAGCAGCCACAACGGCTCCGGGCACCACTTCTCCACATCGCTCATCGTTGATCAACGATATCGCCTACCAGGCAACACAGCCAAATGAGACACGGTCTAAGGCCGTTGCGCACGCGTTACGGGAGTGTCCGCGTTCGGCCGGCAACACGCTCCCTGTTCGGGCGGGTGGTCGACCAGCGCGTTACGCGGACCCGGACACCGGGGTGGACGCCGGCTCGGCCGAGGTGCTCGTCGCGATCCCCGGGGCCGGCCTGGTGATCGCGCAGGGCGGTCAACTCGGCTTGGTTTGTGTGCCGGCGCGGAAACCGCAGCTTGCCGGGTGGGGCGAATCGAGCTACTTTCGATACGAAACGGTAGCGTAGCGGAAGTGGGGTGTGGAGTGGGTACTTCGGAGTCCGGCGGCATGACTCGGCCCTCGGTGCTGGGACGGCCGCGGGATTCAGGCCGTGACCTGGCCATTCTCGACGCGACGCTGGCACTGTTGACCGAGGTGGGATACGAGCAGCTCTCGATGGAGGCGGTGGCCGGGCGTTCCGGGGCGGCGAAGACGACGATCTACCGCCGGTACCCCGGCAAGGCGACGCTGGTCGCCGCAGCGGTCGAGCGCCGCGCGCCCGCGAAGCCGCCACAACCTGCGGGAGAGAGTCTCCGGGAGGTCGTGCATTCCCTGACGGCATGGCTCGCGCGGAGCATCTCCGAACAGGACGTGGGTCTGCTCGGGGCCCTGTTCACCGGCATGCGCAACGACGCGCAGCTCGCCCAGGCGATGCGGCGAATCCTGCGGCGGGACGAGAACGCGATGACGGACAGCCTTGTTCAGCAAGCGGCCGAGCGGCTGGCACCCGGGGCGGCAACGCTCTTTGCCGAGGTCGCTCCGGCGCTGATCGTGCATCGCGTCGTGGTCGTGGGCGAGCCGTGCGACGCCGCCTTCGTCGAGCATCTCGTCGACGACATCCTCTTGCCGCTCCTGCGCCGTACCTGAGCGTCCTCACCCGCGATCCGGCCGATTCGAATCACCGGCAAACCAGGAGGCACGATGAAAGCAGTACGTTACGACCGATTTTCCGGCATCGACGGGATCTACCTCGCGGACGTCCCCGAGCCCGTGGCCGGCCCGGGCGAAGTGGTCGTGCGGGTCGAAGCCGGTGCGCTCAACCCTGGAGCGCTACCGGCGCTGCACGGCAGTTCGTACACGCCGGGCCGCGATCTCGCCGGTGAAGTCGTGACGGCCGGTGCCGACGTGCCCGGCTTCACCGCCGGTGACGCAGTGCTGGGCCGCCTGCAGAGCTGGGACGCCCACGCCCAGTTCGTCGCCATCCCCGCGGACCAGCTGGTGAGCAAGCCTCAAGCCCTCTCCTGGGACGTGGCAGGCTCGCTCTACACCACACCGATGGCGGGCCTCGGTGCCATCCGGGCGGTGGAACCCCGGCCCGGCGACACCATCGTGATCTCGGGCGCATCGGGCGGCGTCGGGTTCACCGCCGCCCAGCTCGCACTTCGCGCCGGAGCGACGGTGATCGGCCTGACCAGCGACGCACATTTCGACCTGCTCCGGCACCATGGCATCGAGCCTGTCCGATACGGCGACGGCGAACAGGAACGGATCCTCGCCACGACTGATCGAGTCGATGCCTTCATCGACGCTGTCGGGGGCGGCTACATCGACCTCGCCATCAACCTCGGCGTTCCGGCAGACCGCATCGACACCGTCGTCGACTATCGCGGAGCGAAAGAGAAGGGCGTCAAATCTCTCGGAACGACCGACGCCGGCGGTCTCCCGGCGCTGGCTGAGCTGGCCACCCTCGCCGCTGCCGGTGACCTGCGCATCCCCATCGCCGCAACGTATCCACTCACTGCCGTGCGCGACGCCTATCAGGCCTTGGCCGATCGCAAGGTCCACGGGCGCATCGTGCTGCATCCCCAAGATCTCGGCTGAACCACGCCGCGCGGCCAGAACGCACGCGCGGCGCGGCCCGGGAGGTGTGTACTAACGCGACGCGCCCGCACGTTCCACCAGCTCGGCGGTCGCCTCCCACAGGCGCCGCTCGCGTTCGCCGTCGTGGGCGAGCGGCTGTACCTCGGTCAGCTTGGTCTTCACTACGAACGCGCCGTCGCGCAGGTGTGCCCACTTGTCGTCGAGGGCCATCGCGGCCAGCAGCGGCCCCGAGCGCCGCGGCGTCGATACGCCCGGAATCCGGCCCAACGCGCGGCTGATCGCCTGGAACGCCGCGGGAGCGCCGCGGCCCAGCGCGGTGCCGGGCATCCAGCCCGGTTCGAACACCGACACGCTGATCCCGGCGCCGGCGCGACGCTGCAGCTCGTGGGCGTAGTACAGGATCGCCAGCTTGGCGTTGGAGTAGGCGGTGCCGGAGACAGCCATGCCCGGGGCCTGCTCACCGGTAGCCGGGCGGGCGAGCTCGACGGGGTCGGCCCACTCGGCCTCGGCCACGCCCAGCAGCTTGCGCCAGAAGTTGGCGTGATAGGTGTTCGAGCCGAGCAGCACGACCCGCGCCGGGGCGGTGAACGAGCCGAGCAGGTCGCCGATCAGCTGGGCGTGCGCCAGGTAGTTGACGGCGAAAGTCAGCTCGTAGCCGTCCGACGAGGCCTGACGGGTGTCGGCGGACATGGTGCCGGCGTTGGCGACCAGCGCGCGCAGCGGTCGGACGACACCGTCGGTGAGCAGGCCGCGCGCGGTGGCCGCGGCGGCACGGACGCCGGCCAGGCTCGCCAGGTCACAGCCGATCTCGTGGACGCGCGCGCCGAGGGCACGGGCCTCGTCGGCGACTGCGGTCAGGTCCCGCCCCGCACGGCCGGCCAAGAGCAGGTCAGGTCGCTGTTCCCTGGGGCGGTCGGCCATGGCCAGCACGGCGTGGCGGCCCAGGTTGCGGGTCGGGCCGGCGATCAGAACGGTTCCGGGTTCGGTCATGGCGCCAGCCTGCGGGAACGTCTCGGCGGCAACCAGTCGTCCGGTTTTCGTAGGACTGCCAGGGCCACGACAACCCGGTCCGGACCGGCGCACACTGGAGCCCGTGGAAACGTGGGAGTTCGGCCGGACGGTACGCCGCTGGCGCGACCGGACGGCACCCGAGGTCGTTGGCGTGCCGGTCGGCCGGCGGCGCCGGGCCACCGGGTTGCGCCGCGAGGAACTGGCCGCGCTCGCCGGCATCTCGGCCGACTACCTGACCCGCCTCGAGCAGGGGCGCGCGACCGCACCGTCGGCGCAGGTGGCGGAGTCGCTGGCCCGAGCGCTGCGGCTGTCCGACACCGAACGCGACCTGCTCTACCGGCTGGCCGGGCACGCCGCGCCCGGCCCGGATATCGTGCCGTCGCGGGTCCCTTCGAGCGTGCAACGGCTGCTCGACCGGCTCTCGCACACCCCGGTGGTCGTGTATGACGCGAGTTGGACACTCGTGCTGGCCAACGCGCCCTACGACGCGCTCATGGGCGACACGACCGCCTGGCGCGGCCTGGAACGCAACGCTGTCTGGCGCAACGTCGCCCGCCTGCCCTCCAGGGTCGTGCACACCCCGCAGGAGCGGGCCGAGCACGAAGCTCGGCTCGTGGCCGACCTGCGCCTGACGGCCTCGCGCTACCCCGCCGACCGCACCCTGCGACGCTTGATCACCGACCTGGTCTCCGGCAGTCCGCGCTTCGCCGAACTCTGGGACGGCGAGGCCCCACCGCCCCCGGCCGACCCGTCCCGGCGCAAGACCATCGACCACCCGGAGGCCGGCCCGATCACCCTCGACTGCGACACGCTGTTCGTCGTCCTGGACGACCTGCGCATAAGCGTTTACACCGCCGAGCCCGGCACCGAGGACGCCGACCGCCTGGCCCTCGCCGTCGTCCTGGGCACTCAGGCGCTACAACTCTGAGCACGAAGGAGAAAGCGGCTGGGCCCCGACCGCGCCGGCTGCTGCGGTGCTCGGGTCGGCTGCCCGGCACCGCCGCGCGAGTCACGCCCGGACCGCACCGGTGGCGGACCCCACGAGCGTGACCGGCCAGCGAACCTCCTCGGGCTCGTCCCCTTTGCGGAGGCGCGAAAGAATGTCCAGCTGCCCGTCGGTCAACCGTCCGCCGGTGGCGATACAGCCGCGCACGACGGACATCACCTCGTCGTTGGCGGATCCCGGGTGAAGGTCCCGCTCCCACAGCTTCAGCGCGTGCATGGCCGCGCGGCGCGACACGTTCGGGGTTGACGCGTACCAGTGCCCACCCATCCTGCTCGGTGGCGGCTCGCCGGGTGAGGGCACCCGCCGACCGAGCCGCTTCTGCCGCACGCGCGAGCTGACGTACGAAACGGCCTCCGCGCGCCACACAGCACGGCTGGCCTCCAACGCCTCCAGCGCCCGCAACAGAGCCGATTCGTGCTGCTGATACGGACCGGCCAGCTCACCGAGAAAGCTCAGTGTCGCCCGGTGGCCGGTCGGGTGGTACAAGCGCACACACGAACACAACGCCGCGACCCGCCGGCCGTGCGCCAGCCGCCGGTCACGCACCCTGCGCGCCCGCTCGGTGAACCCCATCAGCCAACACTACCGATCACCACGGCTTCGGACGCCCGTTGGCCGTCGAGCGAGCGTCACCCTGATCGTGATGTGCCGTGCTAACGTGATCTCCGGCGTGGCTCACGCCGGACCTCCATCGACTGTCCCCAGCACAGTCTTGAACGGAGGCAAAGGGACTTTCGTCTCGGGTCGCTGTCCTTGTCCGTCCGTCTCGGACGTAGTGATCGCTGGGGGACCTCCGTTCGAGCCGCGGAAGGGCCTTGATGACAGCGAACAAGAACTTCAAACGCCGGGTTCGCGCCCGTGCGGCCAAGACCGGCCAGTCCTACACGACTGCTCTCCGGCACTTCCGGCAGGCTCCGGCGGGAGACCTCATGGCGGAGCCGAAACAGCTGCGATTGGCCGTGGCACAGACCATCCTGCGCGAAGATCCCCGCGACAGCGCGGGGCTGCGGGACAGCGGGCGCGACATACGCCGGCTGATGCGCGAGGCCCACGAGGCGGGCGCGGCACTCGTGCACTTCCCCGAAGGCGTGACCTGTTCTCCCCACAAGCGGGTCATGTCCGTCGAGGGCCCGGACAAGGTCGGGCCGGCGGACTGGAACCGGTTCGAGTGGAATGTGCTGCGCCAGGAGTTGGCCGCGATTGCGGAAGCGGCCCGAGAACTCAGGCTCTGGACTGTTCTGGGCTCGGTGCATCGCCTGACACCCCCGCACCGCCCGCACAACAGCTTGTACGTGATCTCCGACCGGGGCGAGGTGGTCACGCGTTACGACGAGCGCATGTTGTCGAACACGAAGGTGACCCACATGTACACGCCGGGATCGGCTCCCGTGACCTTCGGCATCGACGGGCTGCGGTTCGGGCTCCTGCTCGGCATGGAGGTCCACTTTCCCGAGCTGTTCATCGAGTACGAACGGCTCGACGTCGATTGCGTCCTGTTCTCGACAGCCGGGCCGGGCCGGCAAACCGACGACGGGTCCTTCGCCACCCAGGCGCAGGCACACGCAGCCACCAACAGCTACTGGGTCAGCTATGCCGGTCCTGCGCAGGACGCGGTCTCCGGCGCACCGTCCGGCGTGATCTCCCCCGCAGGGCGATGGGTCGCTCGCTGCATCGAGGACGGGAAGCCGTCGATGACGATCGTCGATCTCGACAGCGGTCCCCGGAACTTCGCACGACTGTGCCGGCGCACAGCACGCTCGGGCGTCTACGACCCGCACTTCGTCCAGGACGACCACAGGAGCGACGACCGTCGCGTGTTCTAGAGGTTTCGGCTCGTTCGTCGTCGTGCCGCCCTGACGCCTGCCGGTACGGCGGGACGTCAGGGGGCATCGTCCTCTTCGTCGTGGGCGGGGTCGTCGCGGCCGGCCGCCTCACCGGCCGCCTGATCGGTGAATTCGCGAGGCGATTGGGGTCGCTCCGAGTCGGATCCTCCCCGCCTCAAGTCCTCGATCCGGGCACGAAGCTCGTCGGCCCGCTGTCGCCGGCGATCGTCTTCGGTGGGCTCATGCATACGAGCCAGCCTAGGACTGCCGATCCTCGCGGAGCCCTTCGATGTGGGCACGCAGCGATTGCGCACGCGCGGAGGACGCCTCCTCCGACGAGCCGGCCGCCGTGATCGCCCTGGTGAGGCGGGAGTTCTCCGGCTCGAGGGTGGACAGCCGCCGCGTTTCCGGCCTGGCTGCGTCGATCATCTCGCGCAGGCTGCGGTTCGCCCGGGCCAGCACGCCCAAGTCCGGGAACTTCGGCTCGGTCCCGAAGAACGTCTCCTGGAACCAGTGGTCGCTCACCGGATCGTGCCAGCTGAGGTATCCGCCGGGAAGTACCTGCCGCGGCTCGGTGAGCCGGCCGTTGAAGCTGTACCGGACGCCGTCGTGCCGCACCGGGTCGAAGTAGCGCGGCGTGTAGAAGTCGGACACCAGGACGTCGTTGACGGTGTAGGCGAAAGCATCGTCTTCCGAGGGATCACAGACCTCGACGAGAAACTCGACGCGTCCCTGTCCGGGCTTCGGTGACGGATCGGCCATCAGGCGATTGCCGAACGGATCGGCGAGCATCTCGAGGGTCTCGTGACTCGCGGTCAGCGACCAGCTCGAACCCGCCTCGACGAGGGCGAACGGCTGGCCGTTCTGGTCGGTGTGGAAACCCGCGGCGTCTTTGACATCCGCGACGACGATGACGGGCCAGTACCCGAGGGGCACCGCTTCCAGGCTGTCGAACCCGTCGACCGTCGCGCGCACTTTCCAGATCGGAGCGAAATCGCGCGTTACCTGCTTCTGGAGCGCTGAGGCGACCCGAAGGATCTCCGGCGTCGGCACGCCGGCGTCATCCGAGACCAACGCGACTTGTCTGATGAGCATTTCATTCCTCCGTCGTTCACCTCAGCCGGTCAGGGTCATGGTGAAGTCGTCGTGGTCGCCGACGTCGAAAGCGCGGAACCCGACAACCCTGGACGCTGATGTCCCGATGCCGAGGCAGTGGTTGAACGCCTCGTCGGTCACATAGACATTGACCGGGCCGGCCCAGACGAACGACCGCGAAGCGTTCTCGGCGTAGAAGTACCAGAACCGGTTGTGAACATCGTCGAGGTCGTTGGCGTAAACCGTGACACAGGACCCGGGAACGATGTGGAACCAGCCGATCGTCTGCCAGTCCTTGCCCTCGCCGCCGCAGGCACCGGGACTGTGGAACATGTAGGCGACCCATACGTCTTCGTTGTGACTGTTGCAGAACCTGAGCATCCTATTTTTCCTCACCGGCGCCGGAAACGGGCAGCTTGTACGACGCTCGGCGCACAGCCGACGCCTCGATTCCGAGCGCGTCGTGTTCGGACGCGCTCTGGAAGCCGGCTCGGTGAACGGCGACACCGGCACGCGCACCGGCGGTTTCGGATGTGACACCCAGGGCGACGTGATCCTCGGCGAGAGGTGGTTTCTCCGGGTTTACGGCCATGACGTTTTCCTCTCTCGACGACGCCGCGAATCGAACCGGGGTGCCGTCGACCTCACGGACGCTTGCCGGTTGATTGTTGAGTCGGAAGCCGAGGCGAACCTGTGTCGCTACGCCGAAGCATTCATCCGTTTGGATTAACGCTCTACGACGTGGAGATCAAAGCTCCGCACAGCGCGCGGAAGTGGCCGGACCGTCCCCGCGGACGGTCCGGCCACTGCTTGATCCGGTCTCGTGAGACTTCGGCGAAGCGTCGATCCGATCAAGCTTCGAAGACGACCACGCTTCGGTGAAGATCCGGCTGGACCTCGGTCAGTCGATGCCTTCGACGATGCGGAAGTCGCGCTCGAAGCCGTCGGGGAGTGCGGCCAGCGCCTCCTGGTAGGCCGCACTCTCGTATGCGGCGACCGCCTGTTCGAAGCTGTCGAACTCGATCAGGACGACGCGCTCGGCGATTCCGGCTTCGTGTGCGACGACCCGGCTGCCACCGCGGGCGAACGTCCGCCCGCCTGCGGCCTTGACGGCCGGACGGGCCAGCTCGTTGTAAGCAGCCAGCTTCTCAGGGTCTGTGATGGTGGGGTAGACGCTGACCCAGTAGCCCTTGGGCATGGAACCTCCAGTGTGGGGATGAGCACATCTGACTTACGGGTTGGTCTCGGACGAGCATCGGCGGGCGAGAGCGAGGCTTGTCAGCGTAATGATCGCCATGGCGCCGATGCCGACCAGCGCCGCGGTGGTGTAGGCGTTGTCGTCGGGGAAGAGGTGGCCGGGCCGGTGCCCGCGGCGAGGATCAGGCCGCCGATCAGGACCTGGTGCGCGGCCCACGACATCGAGCTGGTCTACACACCTGCCAACGCGTTGTGGCTGAACTGGATCGAGTGCGAATTCACCGCCGTCCGCTACTTCACACTAGACGGCAGCGACTACCCCAGCCACGCCGCTCAGGTAGCCGCCATCGCCGGCTACCTCCGCCGGCGCAACCGCCACTGCCACCCCAAACGCCACTTCGCCGTCAACTCCAAGATCCACCGCCCCGACAACCTACTCGACGTTGCTTGATGAAGCACTAGGCCGGTGGGTCGGGGAGGGGGTATTCGTGGATGAGGGCACGGATGTCCTGGACGGGTTCGTCGGTCGCGGCCCATTTGGCGCGGATGCGGTCGAGGTAGGAGCGGACGGTGGGGATGGCGATGCCGAGGCGGCGGGCGGTGGCGGCCAGGGTGCTGCCGGTGCCGTAGAGGTAGAGGACCTGGAGTTCCTGCGGGGACAGTTCGGGTGGGTCGTCGTTGATGAGGGTCATGAGTTCGGTGGTCAGCGCCAAGTGTCCGGTGTGGACGGTGCGGATGGCGTCGATGAGCTTGTCGGCATCGTCGTCTTTGATGAGGTAGCCGGAGGCGCCGGCGCGGATGGTGGCGCGGACGTGGCGGCGGTCGCCGTGTACGGAGATGACCAGGACGGCGGCGCCGGTGGCGCGCAGGGCGATGACGTTGGCGTCGGGGTGGGTGCCGTCCTCCAGCTGCAGGTCGAGCAGGACGACATCGGGGCCGGCGGCCTGAGCGGCGAGGTAGCCGGCGACGGTGGTGGCGGTGTGCACGAGGGTGATGTCGGTGGTGTCGGCGAGCAGGGCGCGCAGACCGGCGGGGACGAGTTTGTCATTGTCGATGACGGCGATCCGGATCATGCCGGCCATCGCAGGTCGATGCGGGTGCCTTCACCGGGGTGGCTGTCCACTGTGGCCGCCGCGCCGATCTCGGTCATCCGCTCGATGATCGAGTGCCGGATACCGTAGCCGAGATCGGTGGTCGCGGGGTCGAACCCCTTGCCTTGATCGACAATCGCCACGGTCACCACCGGCCCGCCGGCCCCGCCGTCCCCACTGGCCATGGCGGTGAGGCGGACGCGGGCGGTGCCGGCGTGCGCGGCGGCATTGCTCAACGCTTCCGCGCTGGCCAGGCACAGAGCGGTGACGACCGCGGTGGGGAGGTCGTCGGGCAGGTTGGCGAAGTGGTACTCCACCCGCAGCCCCAGTGCGGCGCTGTCGCCGCCGGCTTTCATCAACGCCAGGGAGAGGTCGGTGAGGGTGCCGCCGGTTTCATCGGGGGCGGCGCCGCGCAGGGTGGTGACGCTGACCGCGCACTGCCGGCGCACCGTGGGGTCGGGGTGGGCGGCGGGTCCGGGGCCGGCGATCATCGTCAGGACGCGCAGCGGCCCGTCGTGCAGGGCGCGGTAGCGGCGGACCTGCTCGCGAAAGTGCCGGGTGCGTTCCTCGGTGTACGCGCGCTGGGCGGCGAGCCGTTCCCGTGCCGTGATCACCTGCGTGGTGGCGATGTCCACGTGGTGCACCGCCCGCCACAACCGCTGGATGAACACCAGGCAGCAGGTGGCGGTGCCGACCTGCCAGCCGATCGTGCTGACCAGCGAGGTGACGTCCCCGCCGCCGTCGGACAACGGTGGCTGTCCGACGACGTAGGCGACGGCGAGCGCGGTGCAGCCGGCCGCGGTGCCCCGGGCCGAACCGCTGATGAGCGCGACGGCCACCGCGACACTCACCGTGATCGGCTCCAGGTAGGAATTGGACACGTTCGAGAAAATCGGGCTGTCCACCGCCAGCGGCAGCACGATCATGGCGGCGACGGTGATCGTGACGTCCGCGACCAGCACCGCACCGGGCACCGCCGCGCGGCGCAGCACCAGCGTGATCAGCACCGCGCTCCACCCTGCCAGAACCCCGTACACGACGATGGCCAGCGGAACCCGTGTGTAGGCGTGGCTCTGCACGCCGCCGGCGACGCTCAGCGCGACCATGGCCAGCGTGGCCAGCCGGGACAGCACGACGACCGCGGCCACGATCCCCCGGACCTGCCGATCCAGACCCGCCGCACCCGCGACCTCAGCCTCGGCCACCGCCGGCTGCGTCGACGACACTCCTCAGCATCTCCCGGTCCCGCTCGACTGGATACGCACCCGATCCACCTTGGCACCTCGCCGGCGGCGCGTCCATGCCGCACCTGTGCGGCATGGACCGGTCCGGACGGGTCGCGCCAAGATCGGTGCCCGGCACCCCGCCATGGGTGACCGGCCTGAACGGTCGTGACCGGTGCCACGGTCACCCTGATGGTTCCCTGCGCATTCTTGGTCACAGGAGGAGAAGCGATGTTCATTCCTGCGCGCAAAGCGCGCGGTCCCGCCGAGGCGTGCACGAGAATGCCGCGACTGCTGTCCATCGCGACGGTCGGCGCCGTCTCCCTGGGTGCCGCGTTCGGCCTGACGCCGGCGGCGTCCGCCGATCCGCCGCCCGCCCAGCGGGTGAGCGTGGCGGTCGACATCATCGGCGACTCGTACACGGCCGGCGAGGGGGTCCGCGACACCTACCTCGATCCGGCCGACCCGCGCCACCGATCCCTTGCGGCACCGGCGTTGCAGGCGCTGTCCCGGCTGCAGAGCGACAACGCCGGGCTGCTGGTGGACGCGAACGTCGTCGCGGCTTCCGGCGCGCAGACCACGGACTTCTTCGAAGCGCAGAAGGGACCGGGCAACACCGTCGTCAACCCGCCGCAGCGCGACCAGATCCGTCCCGGCGCCCAGCTCGTCATCGTGGGCTTCGGCGGCGACGACGCGCACCTGGCCACCGTGCTCGCCGACGTCCAGCGCGCCGCGAACGGACTGAACGTCGCACTGGACAAGCAGATCAGGGACCTCGGCTCGCTCCTGGACTGGACCTCGACGGACCAGGAGTACCTCGCCCAGGCCACATCTTCGGCGCCCGGCCGGGCGCCGACACTGGTCGCACGGATACTGCAGGTGATGACCGGAATTCGCAGCCGGGCACCGCACGCCACGATCGTGCTCACGAACTACCCGCTGGCCACGGACCCACGGAACACGCACGCCACGAGCGTGGCCGGCGAAAGCGACCTGACCAGCGTCCGGAAGTTCGGCTACGACCTGAACAAGGCGATCGAGCGGGCCGCGCAGATCTGCCACTGCGCGTCCCTGGTCGACCTCTCCGCGGCAGTCGCCGGCCACGAGGCCTACACCGCCGACTCGGCGTTCAACGAGCAGTCCGGCCCGCAGTCGTCCCAGGAGCAGTTCCGGCCCAACCAGAAGGGCGCGTCCCTGATCGCCGACCCGATCGCCGCCGGCCTCGCGCGACTGCTCTGGATCACCCCACCGAAGCCCGGCGACGGGAAGCTGACCGTCCCGTCGAACATCGCTGTCCACAATGGAGCGTCCGACCGGGACGGCGACCGGGTTCCCGACTCCAGGGACCAGCGGCCCGACGACCCGGCCCGCTCTGTGGACGCCCCCAAACCCAAGCCCGGCACCAGGCACGATGCGCCCTCGCCGCACAAGGCGTCGAACGCGAGGCCCTCGAACGTCGGCCACCATCCGGTGAAGGGCGTGCTGCCGGGGCAAGGTCGCGACCAGCACGCACAGGGCGCTGCCCCGGTCTCGACCCACCAACAGGCGGACTCCGATCGACGACCTGCGGACCCCGGGGTGACGGAACACCCCGCGGCGCCCGCTCCGACGGCCTCGGAGCACGGCAACGGCTCGGTGGCGCCCCGTCGCGAATTCTTCGCGTACAGAACCAAGAAGCCGCGACCGGGCGACACGACTCCGGCCGCCTTCACCCTGACCGCGGTGCCGCCGAAACGGGAGAACCACGTGACACCGCCGGTGCCGGACGAGCGGGTCACCGGTGCGGAGACCTCCGAACGGAAACCGGATCCGGCCGACGCCGGCACCCGGATGACACCGGAGCTTTCCGGTGCCGCCCAGGACACTCCACGACTTCACGGCCTGCTCGTCCGGCAACGCGCGGCCGCGGAATCACCCGAGCCGAAGGGATGACCCCATGAACGACCGCCCTACCAGGAGCCTGGTGAAGGCCATGAACGGCGCCCTCAAGGAATGGTTCCACGCGCTTCGGGGACTCCACCGCGGCCGTATCCGCCGCGGTGCCGCCGCGGCGGCCGCCGTGACCCTGGCCGCGGGAATGACCGCCGCACCGGCCCACGCCGCGCTCCCGGATCCATCCTCCGGCAACCAGCCACAGGCGGGCCCCCAGCGAGAAGGTGTTCAGGTCGCGCAAAGCGGGGGATTCGCGCGCCCGGTTCCCCGACCGGGCCCGGCGCCGATACCTCCGGAGCAGCAGTCGCCGTTCGACCCCGCACAGCCGGCGCGGCCCGGTCGTGTCCGTGCACCGGAAGTCGGGCCGCCGCCACCCGAAGGGCTGATCCAGCTCACCCCAGGAGCGGAAGAACTGCTCCGGGCCGCGGAGGACGTCAACAACTACAAGGAATTCACTCAGGAGCAGCAGGACGCCGCGCTGGCGCTGGCGAGGCTCCGGCAGCAGCTGATGGACCGGCCGATCGTCCGGTCCTTCCCGGAGGCGGAGTTCTTCGAGTCGGTCCCGCCGGGTCCCCGGAACGAGGGGCCGTCGCTTCTCCCCAGTGAGCAACGGCAGGCGACCAACAGGCAGCTCGCGAAGGACGGCGTCACCGAACCGGTGGGCTACCTGAACCCGTACGACACGTGGCGGGCCATCGGTCCGGCCAAGGAAGCCGCGGACCGGCTCGCGGGGGACCGGCAGTGGCTGGGGGACCAGTTGCGGGCGAGCCGGCTTCCTGCGGATACACGGAACAAGTACCAGGTCGCGCTGAACGACGTCCTGTCCAGGATCAACCAAGCCGAGACCCAGGACGAGCGGAATGCCCTGATCGACCAGTTCAACTCGCTGAAGGACGATTTCAACCGCGCGGAGCTGACCTACCGCGACGACAACGACCTCTTCGGAGAGGAGGGCCGGCAGGTTCCGCGAAACCTCGACCCCGGGCTGCCCGAGCCGGCTCCCGAGAACCTCCGGGAGGCCAGGGCCGCACTGGAGGCGAGGGAGCAGCAGGAGGCGCTGGCTGCGGCGCGGGAGAACGCGTTGGCGCCGGGTGTGATGGATGGTGGTGGGGTGAACACGGGGGCTCCGGATACCGATCCGGGGCCGGTTGGTGGTGACCCGGCCAAGGCGTTGGCTGCGGCGCGGGAGAACGCGTTGGCGCCGGGTGTGATGGACGGTGGTGGGGTGAACACGGGGGCTCCGGACACCGATCCGGGGCCGGTTGGCGGCAATGGCCAGGATGACCCGACAGGTGCCGTCAACCAGGGCCCGGTCACGGAGACCGAGCCCAACCAGGCCGACGACACACCCGGGGACGACAGCCAGACCGATCCCGGCGTCGAGAGCACGTCGAGTGTCGACAACCAGAACGGTACGGACACCAGTCCGGACACCGACCCCGGCGCATCGAAGTCCTCGTCCGAGAGTGAAAGCTCCGTCGACTCCGACGCCGGAGGGACCGGAACCGCAGCCGAAGGCTCCGACTCCGCCGGCGATGATTCCGCCGGCGGTGGCGACTCCGGCGACTCCGGCAGCGATGGTGGTGGCAGCACCGGTTACGGCGGCAGCGACTCCAGCAGCGACGGCTCGTCCTCGTCCGGGGGCGAGGGTGGCTCGTCCTCGTCCGGAGGTGACGGCGGCAGCTCCGGCGGTGGCGAGTAGGTAGCGCTCGAGGATCGGCGTGGCCGCGCCGTGCCGACAAGGCTTGGCGCGGTCACTGTCGACGGATTGTGGACAGGTCATGTCACGGTGGGCTTCCTGTTCCGGGAGGGAACGGCTGGGGTGTGGCGTGGCCGGGTGGAAAGAACCGGCGTTGCCGGGATCGGCTCACGCTCCCCGGTCACTTCGGCCGGTGTTCCGGTCGATCGACATCGGCGGCAGCCGGTTGGGAGTCCGAGAATGAGAGCGCTACGAAGGAGATCGCGCGGCCTGCGTGTGGTCGTGAGTCTGGCGGTAGCCGCGGGAACGTGTGCGGGGCTGCAGGTCGCGACCGCCGCGCCCGCAGCAGCGGTGGGTACGGTGCAGGTGATCGTGGGGCCGCTGTCGGTGAGCAACTCGCAGTCGCCGAAGTTCGCGCCGTCGGCGGTGTGTCCGGCCGATACCAAGGTTCTCGGTGGGGGTGGCTGGGCGCAGGTGCAGGCAAGGACTCCGGAGTCGGAGCGGGTGGTGTTGTCCGAGATGCGGCCGGCGCCCTCGACGACCGGTGGCCGGGACAGCTACGAGGCGGGCGCGTTCGAACTGTCGCCGGGAACGACCGCCGACTGGTCGGTGCAGGCGTTCGCGATCTGCGCGCCACCGATCGCGGGGATGCACCTGGTGGTGGGCCGGTCGATCTCGTCGGACCCGACGCAGATCGCCAGGGCGGACTGCGGGTCGAACAACGAGGCGGTGCTCGGCCTCGGGTCGCAGATCCTGGGGGCCGACGGGCAGGCCACGCTGGTCTACGAGTTCGTCGAGACCTTCCGGGTGGCACAGGCGAAGGCGCTGGAAGACGCCGACGGGTTCAACGGCATCTGGGAGCTCGACGTGTTCGCGGTCTGTGCTCCCTTCCCCGGTAATTACGGGACCAGTTTCGGGATTTCGTCGCCCCCGACGCCGAACTCCAATCCGGTGCAGGTCGCGTTTTCCCGCTGTGGCAACGGGACCGGCAGCAAGACGCTGGGTATCGGTGCCGCGATCAACAGTCCGCTGCCCGGCACCGGCCTGCAGGTGGTGTTCCCGGGCAGCCAGCTGGAGTCGGCGGCGGTCGAGGCGACGCCGACCACCGCCAACTGGGGACCGACGGTGGTGCAAGGTATCTGCGGCGACTGATCCTTGGACCCGGATGAGTGGGCCGGCGTCACTTCGGCGCCGGCCGCTCGGACGCGTTCCTACTGCCACCAAGGACGATGGCGCTGGGCCGCCACCACGCCGGCCGGCTCGACGAGTTCGGCGAGCCGGGCGGAGATGTGCTTGATGTGCTCGTGGACCCACAGCGCGCAGGCGAGGTCCTGCACCGAGGCGCCCGGCTGCTGGAGGAGGTCCGGGAAGGCGGGCGGGGCGAGCATGGGGACGTCGCCGTGGTCGGTGCGGTCCAGGCGGGATGCCAGATGGTCGTACCAGGCGGCGAGCTGGCCCGCCTGGTCCCCGAGGAGCCGGCGGAACGGGTCCGGCTCGACGTGGGGGTTCGGGAGCCCGGCCAGTGAGTGCGCCGTGAGCCGCGAGCGGATGGTCCCCATGACCAGCCGCCACAGGTCGGGCTTGGGGACGTGCTTGGTGCCCTGCTCGCTGAGGAACCCGCGGAGTGCGTCGTCGAGGCGTATGCCGGCCGCGCTCGCCGCCTCGGGGGCGGGCGGGTCGTGCCGGAGGCCGAGCGCCCAGTTCGCGGCCGCCGACAGGTACGCGCCGCCGGCGCGGAACGCGTCGGCGAGGTCGTCGGCGACCACGGCCCTGGCGCCGCGGGGCCAGAACAGCGCGCCCACCACCAGGCACACCGCGCAGCCGATCGCGACGTCCTCGATCCGGACGACACCGATCTGCCAGCCGGCCGGCGCGAGCAGGTTGAACAGCACTGAGACCGTCACGGTGAAGGCCGCCTGGCCGGCGGTGAAGGGCAGCGCGCCCGGCGCGTAGCCGGCGACCAGCACCGCGATCGGGAGGGCGATCCACAGTGCGGGCGCGCTGGTGCCGATGACCAGCAGCAGCAACGCACCGACGACGACGCCGAGCGCGGTGCCGATCAACGCCCGCAGCGCGGTCGACCCGGTCGCCGCGGCGTTGCCGCGCAGGACGGACAACGTGCCCAGCACCACCCAGAACCCGTGCTCGACCCCGCTCGCCCCGGCGACGACGACCGCCGCGGTCAGGGCCACCGCGCCGCGGAGGCTGTTGACGAACCACACCGACCGCAGGCTCGTGTGCGGAGAAGCGATCCGGGCCAGCGAGGGCATGGAGAGCCCGCCGGGAAAGCGCGTTCGACGGGCACCGGGCACCGCGGCGCGGGCTTCGGTCACCGCCTCACGGACGGCGAAAGCGCCGGTGCGGGCGTGGAAGGAAAGGTGCACCGCGTCGACGTAGCCGGGATCGCCGGATCCCAACGCGCGCAGCCGTTCCACGCTCGCCTGGATCCGGCGGTCCAGTTCGCCGGCGTCGAAGGAGCCGGGCTGCCCGGCCATGAGCCGGGAAACCTCGCGCAGGCCGGCACTGGTCTCGGTGAGGAGCTCCCGTTCGACCTCGGGTGCTCCGCTCAGGTCCGGGTACTCACTCATGGTGTCGGCGATGACCGAAGCACACCATTCGAGCAGGCCCACCAGGGTGTCGAGGGCCTGGTCTTCGGCGGCCAGCCCGGTCGGGCGGTAGGGCGTCGCGGTGAATTCGTCGATCAGGTGGTGCTTGGCTTCGACCGCCGCCTCGTGTGCCGTGTCCGCGCCGGCGTCGCCGCGCAGTGCCGCGTCCAGGTGGTCGGCCCGCGCGGCGGCCGCCCGCGACGCCGCGTCCCGCAGGGCCGTGGCGGGGGACCGGGGCGACAGCAGCAGGACGGCGGCCGTGCCGACCACCGAGGCCAGCCACCAGCCGCCGAGGCGGGCCGGCACCATGCTCATCGTGCCGGGGGAGGCGGCCGGGAGGACGTAGGCGAGCAGCGCGGCGACGCCCCCGGCGGCCGCGTTCGGTCCCGCCACCCCGCCGAAGAGCACCAGGAAGGTGACGACGAGCGTGACGACCGCCGCCAGTGGCAGCGACGCGCTGGCGGCGGTGCCGATGACCAGCAGGACGCTGCCCACGACAGCAAGTCCGAAGTGGGCGCGCAGCTTGTCCCGCCGACCACCGCCGAACGACGCCATGACCAACGTGGCGAACCCGCCGAAGGCGGCGAACGTCGCCACCTGCAGGTCGCCGATCACCGTGACGCTGAACGCGAAGAGGACGGGGACCACCAGGGTGGCGCGGACGGCGCGCAGGGCGGCGGTCGGCGACCACCGCGGCATCCAGTCCCGGGGCGCCGCCCGGCGGGTCTTCAGAGCGGGGGAGTCGATCGCCACCCGCCGAGCATAGACGGCGACGACGTCGCGAACGGTATGGAGAACACCCGGTGGTAGGGCGGGGAGATGACGCTCTTGCCTTGGGGGACGTCGCGGACGCGGGCGATCTCCGCGTTCACCTTGCCGCCGGGCAGCACGCCGCCGATGCCGGGTTTCGCCCCCTGGGACAGCTTCAGCGACACGCGCCTTCCGCGAAGCCGGTGGCGGGGACAAGCCGGTGCAGGCTGGGATGAGGGTGACGACGCTGCTGCTCCGCCGCGCGAAGCTCATCCCGCGGCGCTGACGAGCCCGGTCCGGTAGGCCAGCACCACGGCTTGGACCCGGTCCCGTAGATCCAGTTTGGTGAGGATCCGCGAGACGTAGGTCTTCACCGTCTCCACGCCCAGCACCAGCTCGGCCGCGATCTCGGCGTTCGACAGGCCGCCGGCGATCAGTTTCAGCACCTCCAGCTCCCGTGGCGCGAGCCGGTCGAGAGGACCACCGGCGGGCGCCGCCGGCTGGAGCCGGTCGGCGTAGCGGCCGATCAGCGTCCGGGTCACGGCGGGGGAGAGCAGCGACTCGCCGCGCGCGACCGTGCGCACGCCCGCGGCGAGCTCGTCCAGCGGCGCGTCCTTGAGCAGGAACCCGCTCGCCCCGGCCCGCAGCGCGTCGTAGACGTACTGGCCGACGTTGAACGTCGTGACCACCAGGACCTTCGCCGGTGTCGCCGCGCCGGGGCCGGCGACCCGGCGGGTCACCTCGATCCCGTCCAGCAACGGCATCTGGATGTCCATCACGACGACGTCCGGGCGTAGCCGGCCGATTTCGGTGAGCGCCTCGCGGCCGTTCGTGGCCTGGCCCACCACTTCCATGTCCTGCTGGGCGCCGAGCACGGCCACGTACCCCGCGCGGATGAGCTGCTGGTCCTCGCAGATCAGCACCCGGATCGGGCCGTCGGTCATCGGTCGCTCCTCGGCCGAGCCGCGGCAGCGGGGACTTCGGCCGTGGGGAACTCGGCGCTGACGCGGAACCCGTCCGCCGACGGTCCGGCGGTGAACCGGCCGCCGAGTGCGTCGACCCGGTCGCGCAGCCCGGTCAGCCCGCGTCCGCCGGAGCCGAGAGCGCCGGGCGCGGTCGCCGGCCCTTCGGTGGTCACCTCGATTTCGAGGAGCTCCGTGCCGTAGCCGACGCGCACCGTCGCGGGGTGGCCGGCGGCGTACTTGGCCGCGTTGGTCAGCGCTTCCTGCACGATCCGGTACGCGGTGAGCTCGGTTTCGGGTGGCAACGCCGGGCGTTCGCCTTCTTCGACCAGCTCGACGGCCCGGCCCGGCTGCTCGACGAGGCCGCGCAGTGCGCTCAGACCCGGCGTGCGCGCGCCGGTCGCTTCGAGGACGCCGAGCAGGAACCGCAGTTCGGTGAGGGCGTCGCGACCCGAGCCGGTGATGGCGGCGAGCACCTCGGGAACGCGGTCGGACGGGAGGTACTGGGCGGCGTCGGCCTGGACCACCATGGCTGTCACGTGGTGGGTGACGACATCGTGCAGCTCGCGGGCGAGCCGCGCCCGCTCGTCCGCCGCCGCGGCCCGGGCGGTGAGCCGCCGCCGCTCGGCCTCTTGACGCCGTCGTTGCCGCACCAGGGCGCCCAGCATCCAGAACAGGACCAGGACCGCGTAGTAGAGGACGAAGACCAGCGGGCCCGATGGGGATCCGCGCAACGTGACCAGAACCGAGAAGGCCACGTACTCCGCTGATACCACCGCGGGCAGCGCCCGGCGGAACCGCTCCTCGCGCGCTCCGGCCGAATAGAGCGCGAAGTACAGCGCGAGACTGCCGATCGTCGGGGCGTACGCGAGTACCTCGTGCGCCGCGAAACAGGTCGCGATGACCGCCAGGGTCGCCGCCGGCCACCGGCTGCGCGCCGCCAGCGGGAGCGTCTGCCCGAGTACCAGCAGGACCGCGAGCACACCGCCGTCGTGCCTCGGCAGGTCACCGAACCGGGCCCCGATCATGTCGAGTCCCGGCACGAACGCGGCGACGGTGACGGCCGCCGCGAGTGCCCCGTCGCGGGCCTTCGCGGTGACGCCCGCCCATCGGTCCCGGAGACGTCGCAGCTTCGGCATGGCGGGGAGCCTAGCGAGACCGGGCTGGTCCTGGGCGCCCCGGCGGAAACAAGAGTGCGGGCGGCCTTCCGACGAAGAAGGCCGCCCGCACCGATCCGGTCAACCGCGGTCAGTGCTTTGTGACATCGGTGCAGTCGATGTCCTTTTCCGGCAGCCGGCCGGATTCCAGGAAACCGGCGGTCGCGTTGTCGGCGCACGCCGAGCCTTCGTGGTAGACGTAGTGCCCGCCGTTGTCGACGCCGACGAAGGCGGCGCGGTTGCCCAGCACGTGGCGCAGCCCGATGCCGGCGTCCCACGGTGTGGCGTGGTCGCGGCGGTTCTGCAGGATCAGCGTGTTGCGTGCGCCCTGATCGGTTACGGTGACGGGCTTTTCGATCGGCTGCGGCCAGAACGCGCACGGCCAGATGTTCGCCGGCATGCCGGCGGTCAGGGGCCAGGCCTTGCGGTCGGCGGCGCTTCGGCGAGCGTAGTCGTCGGTGGTGCGGGACCACTCGGCGTCACCGCAGGTGAGGGCCAGGAACATGGTCGCCTGGTTGTCCGCGGGAACGCCCGGGGTGGCCGGCGTATCGGCGAACACCTGCTGCAGCACCTTGCCGTCGGCGTCGGTGACGTGACCGTCGGCCAGGTCGGCCGCGGCCTTCCAGACCTGCGCGAGCACCGGCAGCGTGTTGTTGTGGATGAGCAGCGCGTAGGTGACGCCGCGCAGCATCGCCCCGCTCAACGCCTGTGGGGAGCCAGGGACCGGCGCCGGCCGGTGGTCGAGCCGGTCGGCGAGCGCGAGGTAGGTCCGGGTGACCGCGTCGGGAGTGGCGCCGAGTCCGAGGACGGCGTCCTGCCCGGCGGCGACGGCGGCCGCGTCGGGGAAGCGTTCGGCCATGCCCTTGCTCCAGCGCTCGGCTTCCCCGGCCCAGACGTGCGCGGGGTCGACGTTGCCTTCGAGGATCATGTGGTCGGTCCGGTCGGGGTACAGCGAGCTGTAGACGGTCCCGAGGTAGGTGCCGTAGGACTGGCCCCAGTAGGAGATCTTCGCCTCGCCGAGTGCTTCGCGGATGCGGTCGAGGTCGCGAGCCGTGTTGGCGGTGGTGAAGTACCGCAGGTTCTCCCCGGCCTTGGCGGCACACTGCTGGGCGGTGGCGCGGGCGGCTTGGACGTTCGAGTCGATCGAGCCGTCGGCGGCGGGATAGGGGAAGAGCCCGGCCACGCTCGGATTCGGGAGGCCGCAGCTCTGCGGGGTGCTGGTGCCGACGCCGCGCGGGTCGAAGCCGATCAGGTCGTAGCCGTCCAGGACGGACTTCGGCAGCGACGGCGCCATCGCACTGGGCGTGTCGAGACCGGCCAGCGCCGGGCCGCCGGGGTTCAGCAGCAGGACACCGTGACGCTTCGTGGTGTCGGTGCCGGCCAGCCGGGAGACGGCGACCTCGATCGACGTTCCGCCGGTGTGGCCGTAGTCGAGCGGGACCTTCACCTTCGCGCAGGTGAGCCGGGGATCCCGCGGCGTGCCCGGCGCCGCGGCCGGGCACGGTCCCCAGGCGAGGGCCGCGGCCGCCGGGGCGTCTTCGCCGTCCGCGCCGTCGCAGGCGGTCACCCCGAGAACGGTCAGCGTGGTGACCGCCAGAGCCGTGGCGAATCGGTGACCGGGTAACCCGGACCTGCCTGTGGTGATCATTCGTGCTTGCCCTCCGTTTTCCGGCGCCGGCGGCCTTTCCGGTCCGCCGGCCGCATCGACGGCGCCGAAGGTATCGGGAGCAGGACCGCGGAAAAGTCACCCTGGAGTGAGCAGATCCGGTAGCTCGCCCGAGGGACAACCGCCCGTGCGGAGCAGCGCCGGTGCATCCCACCGGTGAGGGCGAGCTGTACTTGAGTTGGGGACCGTCCACACGACCGCGGCAGCGGCCTGAGAAACAGTCAACCCGGTGTCAACCGAAGTCTGGGCAGCCCCGTGGTGGCACGGACACGATGATGTCGCCGTTGTCGTCGACGTGTGTGGGGTACGTGCGGAGCGCCGGCTGGCCGGTGGTCGAGCAGCCCGTCGCGAGGTCGAAGGTGTGGTTGTGCAGTGGGCAGATGACGACGGTGTCGTCGATCAGGCCGTCGGCCAGGGGCCCGCCCGCGTGGGGGCAGGTGGCCTGGACGGAGTGGATCCGGCCGTCCCGCAGCCGGAACACGGCGATCTGCTGACCGGCGACGACGTGCGCGCGGCCTTCGCCCACCGGGATGTCGTCCGCCCGGGCCACCGGGTGCTCCGCGCTCATCGCACCGGCACCTGGGGCAGGACGATCAGCGGGAGCGCGGTGCGGAACTGACCGGGGGTGACGGGTTCCTCCCCTTCCCGCCAGGGATCCCGGTAGGCCGCCACGGAGGCCTGTACCGCCGCGTCCAGCCGGGCGGCGATGCCTTCGCTGTCCGACACCACGACGGCGCGGACGCGGTCGATGCCGATGCGGGGGACGAAGGCGTAGGTCCGCTCCAGCCACCGGGCGTTTTCCCGGTAGTACTGCAGGAACCGCCCGGTGATGGCCATGACCTCGGCCGGACTGTCCACTGTGGTCAGAAGGTCGCCCTTGCGGACGTGCGCGCCCGCCGCGCCGCCGACGTAGATCTCCCAGCGTCCGCCCTCGACGGCGACCACGCCCAGGTCCTTGACCAGTGCCTCCGAGCAGTTGCGTGGACAGCCGGCGACGGCCAGCTTCAGCTTGCCCGGGCTCTCCAGACCCTTGAAGCGTTCCTCGATGGCGATCCCCAGCGCGGTGGAGTCACCGAGACCGTACCGGCAGAAGTCGGAGCCGACACAGGTCTTCACGGTGCGGAAGCTCTTGCCGTAGGCGTGGCCGGACGGCATGCCGAGCTCGGCCCACACCCGGGGCAGGTCCTCCTTGCGCACGCCGAGCAGGTCGATGCGCTGTCCACCGGTGACCTTCACCAGCGGCACGTCGTAGCGCTCGGCGACCTCGGCGATCCGGCGCAGCTCCGCCGGGGTGGTCACCCCGCCCTTCATCTGCGGGACGACGGAGAACGTGCCGTCCTTCTGGATGTTCGCGTGCACCCGGTCGTTGACGAAGCGGGCGTCCCGCTCGTCGACGAACTCCGCGCCCCACATCATGCGCAGCAACGAGGTCAGCGGCATCTTGCTCGCGGCGTCCGGCCGCCCGTCGCGGGCGAGTCCGGCGAAGACCGCGGAGACCGACCGCAGCCCCCGCGACCGGATCTCGGCCATGAGTTCCGGCTTGTCCATCGGGATGCACGGCACGTACCAGTTCGCCGCGGGATCCTCCTCGATCTTCCCGCCCGCGGCCCATTCGACGATGTCGGCGACCAGGCCCTTGCACGAGCCGCAGCCCTTTCCCGCCCGGGTCGTGTTCATGACCCCGGACAGCGTGCGTTCCCCCGCCTGCACGCGGGTGACGAGATCGGCCTTGCTCACTCCGTTGCAGTTGCAGACCTGGGCGTCGTCGGCCAGTTCGGCCGCGCCGACCGACGGAGCCGGTGTGCCGATGTCGAACAGGAGCTGGATGCGTTCCGCCGGCAGGGGCAGCCCGCGGTCGAAGGCCTGCATGAGGAAGGCGACCTTGCTCACGTCACCCATCAGGGTCGCCCCGACGAGCCGGTCGTCGCGGATGATCACGGTCTTGTATACGCCGTGCCTCGGCTCGGAGAACTGCACGAACTCGTCGTCCTCCCGCTCCGGCTGCTTGAGACCCATGGTCGCCACGTCGATCCCGGCGACCTTGAGCTTCGTCGCCGTCCGTGAGCCGTGGTAGGCCGAGTGCGGGTTGTGGCCGGTGACGTGCTCGGCGAGCACCACGGCCTGCTCCCACAGCGGCGCGACCAGGCCGTAGACCTCGCCGCGGTGTTGCGTGCACTCCCCGACCGCGTAGATGTCGTCGTCGTCGACCGAGCGCAGCTGGTCGTCGACGACGATTCCCCGTTCCACCGTGAGCCCGGAGACGACGGCGAGTCCGACGTTGGGGCGGATTCCCGCGGTGACGACGACCATGTCGCAGTCGATCGTGGACCCGTCGGCGAAGGCCACTCCCGTCACGATGTCATCGTGCCGGATGGCGGTCAGCCGCACTCCGGTGTGGACGGTGATGCCGAGCTTGTCCACCGAGCGGCGGAGCACGTATCCGGCCTGGGTGTCGAGTTGCTGGTTCATCAGCAGCGGGGCCGACTGGACGACGTGCACCTCGAGTCCGTTCGCGCGCAGGCCGTGTGCTGCCTCCAGGCCGAGCAGACCGCCGCCGATCACCACGGCTCGCCGGTGCTCGCGGGCATGGCGAACCATCGCGGCGCAGTCGTCGAGTGTGCGGAAGCCGAACACCCCTGGCGTGAGTGTCTTGTCGTCGCGCCACATGCCCTCGACGGGCGGGTAGAACGGCCGGCTTCCGGTCGCGATGACCAGCTTGTCGTACGGCGTGATCGAGCCGTCGTCGGCGAGGACCAGCTTGGCGAACCGGTCGATCCGCACGACGCGGACCCCGGCGTGCAACGTGATCCCGTTGTCCCGGTACCACTGCACGGGATTGAGGTAGATCTCCGCCGCGTCGTCGGTGCCGGCGAGCAGGCCGGACAGCAGGATGCGGTTGTAGTTGCCGTACGGTTCGTCCCCGAACATGGTGATCGAGAACATCCGGTCACCGCCGCGGTTGAGGATCTCCTCCACCGCCCTGGCGCCGGCCATGCCGTTGCCCACGACCACCAGCCGCTGCGTGTGTGTCACGGCTTCCTCCTCAGATCTCGACCATGCCGAAATCGACGACCAGTGTTCCGGACAGACCTTCGGGCGCGGCCACCTGGAGCTCGACCCGGGTGTCGCTGAGCAGATCCTCGACGACCCGCAGCGCGACGTGCGTGGACTCCCTTGCCCCGATGGGGAAGTAGCGCATGGGCTGCCCGTCGCGCATGAGCACCACGCACACCAGCTCGCCGGTGCTGTTCCCGCCCCGGAAGTACAGCGGCTGCGCGGTGTTCCCGAGCGGGACCACGTAGGTCAGCGCCGGATCCAGCAGGAACGGTTTCTCCAGCCCCTGACCCTCGAAGGCGTAGACACCCTGCAGGAAACGTGGCGTGGTTTGCACTTGGCGTGCTCCTCTCAGTCGATTCGGGACACCGAGACCGCGCAGGCCTTGAACTCCGGCATTCGTGAGTGCCGGTCGAGCACGGGGTTGGTCAGTGCGTTGGCACCCGCCCAGTGGAACGGCACGAAAACGGTGTCCGGCCGGATGTTTTCGGTGATCCGCGCCCGGAACACCGCCGAGCCGCGGCGGGTGCGCAGCCGCACCAGCTCGTTCCGGGTGACGCCGAGCCGGTGCGCGATGGCCGGGTGCAGCTCCACGTAGGGGTCCGGTTCGATCGCCATCAGCGCGGGCACCCGCCGGGTTTGCGTGCCCGACTGGTAGTGCCTGATCGACCGGCCGGTGGTCAGCCGGTAGGGGAACTCCTTGTCGGGCACTTCCCCCGGCTCCTGGTGCTCGACCGGGTGGAAGCGGGCCAGGCCGTCCGGTGTCGCGAACCGCTCGGTGAACAGCCGAGGCGTCCCCGGATGGTCCTGCGCCGGGCACGGCCAGAAGACGCCCTGTTCGGCGTCGATGCGCTCGTAGGTGATGCCGGCGTAGTCCGCGGGACCGCCGGCGCTGGCCCGGCGCAGCTCGTCGAAGACCGTGCGTGGATCGTCGGCGAAGTACCGGCCACGGCCGAGCCGGTCGGCGAGGGCACGCAGGATCTCCAGATCGGTCCACACTCCTTCCGGTGGCGGCAACGCGCGACGCCGCCGCAGCACCCGGCCCTCGAAGTTGGTGACCGTGCCGTCCTCCTCGGCCCACTGCGCGGTCGGCAGCACCACGTCGGCGCGTGCCGCGGTCTCGGACAGGAAGAAGTCGGACACGACGAGAAAGTCCAGTGCCCCCAGGCGATCTCCGACGTGGTCGCTGCGCGGTGCGGACACGACGATGTTGGACGCCATGACCAGCAGCACCCGCACGTCCACGCCGAGCCGGTCGAGCATCTCGTACGCCGAGCGACCGGGCCGGGGCAGTTCGCCGGGGTCGACACCCCACACCGCGGCCACGTGGGCGCGCGCGGCCGGGTCGTCGAGGCCGCGGTACCCGGGCAGCTGGTCGGCCTTCTGCCCGTGCTCGCGGCCACCTTGGCCGTTGCCCTGACCGGTGACCGTGGCGTACCCGGAGTGCGGACGGCCGGGCAGACCGAGGGCCAGTGCGAGGTTGACGAACGCGAGCACGGTGTCGGTGCCGTTGCTGTGCTGCTCGGCGCCGCGGGCGGTCAGCACCATCGCCGAGGACGCCTCGCCCAGCAACCGCACCGCCTCCCGCATCGCGGCGGTCGGCACCCCGGTGATGCGCTCCACCCGGTCCGGCCAGTACGCCCGCACCGCCCTGCGGACCGCGTCGAAGCCGGCGGTGCGCGCCGCGACGTACTCCTCGTCGACGAAGCCCTCCCGGATGGCCAGGTGCAGCAGCCCGTTGGCCAGCGCGAGATCGGTGCCCGGCACCGGTTGCAGGTGCAGTGCGGAACCGAGGGCGGTCGGCGTGGCCCGCGGATCGACGACGATGTGGCGGGCGCCGGCCGCGCGCCCCTCGTCGAACCACTGCATGACCGGTGGCATGGTCTCGGCCGGGTTGCTCCCCACGAGCAGGATCACCTCGGCCTTGGCGATGTCCTGCACCGGGAACGGCATGCCGCGATCGATCCCGAACGCCTTGTTGGCGGCTGCGGCCGCCGAGGACATGCAGAACCGCCCGTTGTAGTCGATCGACGCCGTCCGCAACGCCACCCGGGCGAACTTGCCGAGCTGGTAGGCCTTCTCGTTGGTCAGACCGCCGCCGCCGAAGCACCCCACGCTGTCCGGGCCGTGCCGCAGCTGACTGCGCCGCACCGCGACCACGATGCGGTCCAGTGCGTCGTCCCAGGATGCCGGCCGCAGCGGGGCATCCCGGTGCGACCGCACCAGCGGCTCCGTGATCCGTTCGGGGTGGTCGAGCAGTTCCGCGGCACGCCAGCCTTTCCCGCACAGCCCGCCCCGGTTCGTGGGGAAGTCCTCCCACGGGGTGAGCACCGCAGGACGGTCGCCGGCCACCACCCGGATCCCGCACTGAAGCGAGCAGTACGGGCAGTGCGTCGCGGTGGGAACCGGCCGGCTCATACCGACAGCCTCCGTGGCCCACGTTGCTGAACCGTGGCAGCCACGTTACGAAGCCCGCAAATGCCCTTCACCGTGGATTTCGAGGAAGTCTGTGCTCCGGGTCATGGCACCCGGCTCGGCCGGCACGTCGCGGAAACGCGCCGCCCGACGATCACCCGCGCCGGTTCGCCTCGCTCCCGTGCGGTGGGTTACGGCTTCTTCCCGACTTCGACGAGGACCTGCGATCGCCAAGGTTTCGTGCGGTACTCCTCGGGCAGCACGCTGGGATCAGGGATGCGCCAGTGGGAGGTCCAGTCGGGTTCCTCGACGACCTCGAAGTCTCCGAGGAATCCCCTGATCCGCTCGCGCGAGCGGAAGTGCGCCGCGGTGGTGGTTTTGGTGTACGCCTGAACGGTCTCCCGCCACCTGGCGAGGACTTCCTTGTCGTCCTCGTCGGGATTTGCGGGCTCTTCGAAGGTGATGTGGGAGATCGCCAGCAGCGAGCCGCGCGGGAGAACATCGCGGTAGAAGGCAAGGGCGGCTTCGGGATTGGCCTCGTCCGGGATGAAGTGCACCAACGCCATGAGCATGAGGCAGATCGGCCGGTCCGGCTGGATGATCTCCTTCGCCATGATCTGGTCCCACAGCTGTTCGGTTTCGAGGAAGTTGGCGTACACCGCGTGGTGCCGGCTCGGGTCGGCGCTCTGGGAAAGCAGGATTTCGGAGTGGGCGACGGCGATTTGCTCGTTGTCGACGTAGGCCACGGCACACTGCCCGGGTGCGATCTCGTCCGAGACCTCGTGCACGCTGCCTTCCGTGGGCAGGCCGGAGCCGATGTCGACGAACTGGGTGATCCCGTGCTCGCGGTTGGCGTACTCGACGACCCGCCCCACCGCACCCCGGTTGGACCGGAGGATGTGCAGGTAGTCGGGGTTGGCGGCGACCTGTTTCTCCACAAAATTCTTGTCCACGGCGTAGTAGTGCTCCCCGCCCAGGGCGCAGCTGTAGACGCGGGCGGGACTGGGTTTCTCGCCGACGTCGGTTCGGCCGGTGACCTGGGCGAGTCGTTCGCGCGAGATAGGCTCTGACACGGTGTTTTCCTTGCTGGAGGACGAACTCCGGGCTTCCCGGTCCCTCCTCGCAAGACCGGACGCTCGATCGATCATGGATTCGTGAAGTCTACCGAGGTGCCTTGCGGCGTAGCCATCCGCGCGGGCACGTCACGCGGCAGCCGGTGAAGGCGATGGACGCGTAAGCGTCTGTGCCCGCACGACCATGGTCGTGTTAGCGTTCGGGCCATGGGCTCGAGCGACGCCGGTGAAGTGGTCCGCAGCCGACGTGAGCGTCCGGCAAAACCGGCGTTGACCAGGCAGGGAATCATCGCCGCCGCGCTCGCGATCCTGAATGAGGAGGGGTTGAGCAAGGTGACGATGCGGCGCATCGCCGCCGCGCTCGACACGGGGCATGCGTCGCTGTACGTGTACGTTCGCGACGTCGAGGATCTGCACGCGCAGATCCTCGATGCCCTGCTCGCTCCGGTCGTCGACGCGGCGCCGGTCGCCGGGACGTGGCGGAGCCGGTTGAAGGCGCTGATGGACGGCTACGGCCAGGTTCTCGTGGCGCGGCCGGAGATCGCCCGGATGGCTTTGTCGACCCAGCCGAGCGGCCCGAACTACCTGGCGTTGGTCGAGGCGATCCTGGCGCTGCTGCACGAGGGCGGCGCAACCGATCGGGCGGCGGCCTGGGGTGTCGACCTGCTCCTGCTGTTCCCGACCGCGAGCGCTGTCGAACGTACCGCGCCGAAGCCGTCGAAACACGCGACTGGTGACCTCGCGGCCATGGCCGCCGCCATCGCGGCGGCGGATCCCGGCCGTTCACCCCACATCGTCCGGCTCGGCGACGAGCTCATCTCCGGCGACGGCCGGTCCCGCTTCGGCTGGGCCGTCGACGTTCTGCTCGACGGCATCCTTGCCGCCGGCTCCCGCGCGCGAACCGGACAGTCACGGTAATCGCTTCGTCCCGCCGGTAGCGGTCGTCGCGTATCAGACGACCTCGGGGCGGTCGCGTAGGTCGGCGGAGGATTTCTCCCCTGCCGTGTCCGGGCGGGGACCCGAATCGCGGCGGTGGCCAAGTCTGTCCTTCGTCGGCTGTGCCGGCATGTCACGCTACGACCATGGTCGTCACGACCATGGTCGTGTACCGTAGGCGGTGAACCCGCCCATCGAGCCAGGGGGCAAATCGACCATGTCACGACGGACCATCGCCATCGTCGGAGCGGGATTGGCCGGCCTGGTCTGCGCTCGCATCCTGCAGGTGAACGGGATTCCGGTCACCGTGTACGAAAAGGACGACTCTCCGACCGCCCGCCGGCAGGGCGGCTCACTTGACATCCACACCGACGCCGGCCAGGTCGCGCTCAAAGAAGCCAACCTGTACGAGGAGTTCCTGACGAGAACGCACCCGGAGGGCGAGTCGATCCGGGTGCTGGACAAGAACGCGAAGGTGTACATCGATCGGAAGGAACCGAAAGGGGGTAATGGCAGGCCGGAGATCGATCGGAAGGTGCTGCGCCGGCTCTTCGTCGACTCACTCGAAGCCGGCACGATCGCCTGGGGTCGCAAGGTTGTCGCGGCTCGCCCTGCCGGGGGAGGACACGAGCTCGAGTTTTCCGACGGCGGAATCGTGCGCGCGGACCTGGTGGTCGGCGCCGATGGGGCGTGGTCGAAGGTGCGATCGTTGCTGACCACCGTCACGCCGGAATACGTCGGGATCACCTTGGTTGAATTGCACCTGTCCGATGCGGCTGCAAAACATCCTGATGCGCTTGCGGTCACGGGTCCGGGAATGCTTTTCGCGCTTTCTGACAACAAGTACATAGGCGGTCACGGCGGCGAGCACATCCAGCTCGGCTGCGCCATCCGCGTACCCGAGGACTGGGCCACCGCCGGCGGCACCGACTGGGACGAACCCGCCGTCGCCCGGGCGGCTCTGCTGCGGGAGTTTCGTGATTGGGCACCCACGCTGACGAATCTGATCCGCGACAGCGACGACACGTTCTGGGTGCGCCCGCTCTACGCGCTGCCGACCGGTCACACGTGGAAGCGCGTGCCCGGTGTGACGCTCATCGGCGACGCCGCGCACTTGATGTCACCATTCGCCGGTGAGGGTGCCAATATGGCGATGATCGACGGTGCCGACCTCGCTCGCGCGATCATCGAGGAACCTGACCTCGGCTCCGCCTTGGCTGCTTACGAAAAGAAGATGTTTCCCCGTGGCGCGAAGGCGGCTGCGTCCTCGCAGAAGGGTCTGGACACCATGTTCGTCGATGGGCCGCCGCGAAAGCTCGTGGCGTTCTTTCGTGGCATGATCGTTTTTTCCCGTGTGATCCGGCCGTTCGAGCGCTTCTTCGCCGGAGGGAAGGCATCGTGAGTTTGCGTTGGCTCGAGTAGTGTCGAATACCGGCTGACGGATCATGTCGTCGCACGCTCGTGCTACGTCGAGGCCCCGGAATGGTCACCTCGTCGACCTGTTGGCCGATCGTCAGTAACACCGGCGCGACCACCTCCACCGCGTTCATCGAGGCGCTCGGACGCCGCTGTTCCTCTCCGAACACACCGAGCTGCCGGCACTCAAGACGACTCTGCCGGCCGGACCGACCGGGCCGTCGATCGTCCGTGTCCCACGGGAACTCCCTCCGTCGCGTTTCGTGGCTGAACCGAGGAAACCAGCGCGCCCCGGGCACCGGTGGGCCAGAGCGCGCACTCCGGGAGACGTGCGCCGACGGGCCGGGGCGGCAGCATCGGGACGTGCCGGCGGGTAGCGCCGTACGTCGGATCCGGCACTGCACAGCGACGAGAGGTCCGCGATGGAGAGAACGAAGTTCCAGCTCGACGAGTCCCAGATTCCGAGCACCTGGTACAACATCGCCGCCGACCTGCCCGGCGCGCCGATGGCACCCGCGCTCAACCCCGCGACCGGGAAACCGCTGACTCGCGACGAAATGGGCGCGACGATGCCGGAGCCCATCATCGACCAGGAGCTGAGCACCGAACGGGACATCGAGATCCCCGAGGCGGTGCGGCAGCTCTACACGCAGTGGCGGCCCAGCCCGCTCTACCGCGCGCGGCGGCTCGAGCAGGCCCTCGGCACCCCGGCTCGCATCTACTACAAGTACGAGGGTGTCGCGCCGTCCGGGAGCCACAAGCCGAACACCGGGATCCCGCAGGCCTACTACAACAAGCAAGCCGGCAAGACCGGCCTGATCACCGAGACCGGCGCCGGGCAGTGGGGCAGCGCGACCGCCCTGTCGGCCGCGCTCTTCGGGCTGACCGCCAAGGTGTTCATGGTCAAGGTGAGTTTCCAGCAGAAGCCCTACCGCCGGGCCCTGATGGAGTCATACGGCGCGACCTGCATCCCCAGCCCGAGCCCGGAAACCGCGGTGGGCCGGGCGATCCTGGCCAAGAACCCCGACTCTCCCGGCAGCCTCGGCATCGCCACCTCGGAAGCACTCGAGACCGCGGCCACCGACCCGTCGCTCGGCTACGTGCTCGGCAGCGCCGCGAACCACGTGCTGCTGCACCAGACCGTCATCGGGCAGGAAGCCCTGCTGCAGATGGAACTCGCCGGGGACTACCCGGACGTCATCGTCGGCTGCTCCGGTGGTGGCAGCAACCTCGCCGGGCTGACGTTCCCGTTCATCGGCGCGCAGTTGCGCGGTGGGCCGGCCGTACGCGTGCTGGCCGTCGAGCCGGCCGCCTGCCCCACACTGACCCGCGGGACGATCGCTTACGACTACGCCGACACCGGACGGCTCGGGCCGCTGTTCCGGATGCACACGCTGGGCCACGAGTTCATGCCGCCGCCCGTGCACGCCGGCGGCCTGCGCGCGCACGGCATCGGCCCGCTGGTCAGCCGTGCGGTCGAGGACAAGCTGATCGAGCCGATCGCGGTCGGGCAGACCGGGTGCTTCGAGGCGGGCGTGCAGTTCGCCCGCACCGAAGGGATCCTGCCCGCGCCGGAGTCGACACACGCGATCCGCAGTGCCATCGACGAGGCTCTGCGCTGCCGGGCCGAAGGCGTCGGCCGGACCATCCTTTTCGGACTGTCCGGGCACGGGCACTTCGACCTCGTCGCCTACGACAAGTACTTCGCCGGCACGCTCGAGGACGACGTCGTCAACGAGGAGCAGCTCGACATCGCCGCCGCGTCGATCCCGAAGCCGGCCGGAGCCACGTCGTGAGAGTGGCGGTCGTCGACGCCGACGGCATAGCGGCGCACCTGCCGGCGGCGCTGGCCGCGCACGGCCTGGAAACGGTGCGTGTCCGGTCCGAGTCGCCGGACGTGCACCTGACCGGGTCCGCGGCGGCCGACGTCCGGCACCGCGGCGACGTCGCCGTGACCGCGGACGCGTTGCGGCGCCGCGACGTCGGGTTCGTGCTCGCCGGGACCGAGTCCGGCGTGCTGCTCGCCGACGAGCTGTCGGCGGCGCTGGGCACGCCGGGCAACGGGATGACCCGGCCACGGGCACGGCGGGACAAGTTCGAGATGGTGACAGCGGTGCGCGAGGCCGGCCTGGCCACCGCCGCGTCGTTCGCTTCGCCGTCCGCGGACGAGGTCGTCGCGTGGGCGGTCGCGCTGGGCACCTGGCCTGTCGTGCTGAAGCCGCCGGCCAGCGCGGGCAGCGACAACGTCCGGATCTGCGGATCGGTGGACGAGGTGCGCGCCGGGCACGCCGCGATCCTGGCCGCCACCACGCGCTACGGCTCACGCAACGAAACCGTGCTGGCGCAGGAGTACCTGCACGGCGACGAGTACTTCGTGAACACGGTGAGCCGGGACGGGGCACACCACGTCGTCGAGGTGTGGCGCTACCACAAGCGCGCTCTCGACGGCGGCCATTGGATGTACGACTACGAGCAGCCGGTGCCGCTGGACGAGCCGCGCCTGTCGGACCTGGCCGGCTACACGCTGGACGTCCTGAACGCGCTCGAACTCCGCAACGGCGCCGGGCACACCGAGGTGATGCTCACCGCGGCCGGCCCGGTGCTCGTCGAGTCCGGGGCGCGGATGGGCGGATCGCACCAGCCGTCGGTGGTGTCGCGGTGCATCGGGACCAACCAGGTCGAGTGCCTGGCGCTGGCGGTCGCGCGGCCCGAAGAGGTCACCGAACGGCGGCTGCCGACCTACCGGCCCCGGTCGTTCCTCCGCTACGTCACGTTGATCAGCCCCGGCGACGGCGTGGTGCCGGACGAAGCCGGGTTCGCCGTGGTGCGGGCGCTGCCGTCGTTCGTGGATCTGGTGCTGACCACGCCGGCCGGGCGACCGGTCGGGCGGACGGTCGACCTCGCCACGTCGGTGGGCTACGTCTACTTGGATTCGGCCGACCCGGAGCAGGTGGAGTCGGACTACAAGCAGCTGCGCGAGTACGAACTGAACGGGCTCTACACAGATGAGGCGGTGTGACCAGGTGACCAAGGCGATCACGGAACTCAGCGAGCTGGCGGACATCCCGGCGGAGTGGGTGCACGTCGAGAAGCGCATCCACCCGGGCGATGACCTTCGGCTGCCGGGTGCGTACCTGAAGTGGTACGACATCCGCGAGGTCGGCGAGCCGGCCGCGCCGGCGATCAGCGAGCAGGCCCGGCAGTACCTGCGCGACCAGGCGGAGGCGGGCGAGCTGGAGTTCCGGAACGAGCTCGGCTACGCGATGCTCCACCACGACGGCGGCTATTACCTGATCGTCGGCCTGTGGCGCAAGGACGAACTCTGGACGGGCATCTTCTTCTTGGACGGCGACGAGTTCAAGCGCTACCCGGCCAAGCCGGGCGCGTTCCGCGCGACGCAGAACGTGGTCGAGCTGGACGCGACGGCCCACGAGCGCCGTGCCTGGGCCCGCTTCCTGCGCACGGACCGCGACGACGCCGCCAAGCGCGCGTATATCGAGGACTACTGCACCGGAGTCGTCGGGGTGCCGTGACCCGCGCCCGGGAGCCTGCCACCCCGAAGCCGGAATTGTGACTACGGACGGCAGTACCGGGTCAAGGCGGGAAAGCGTGCCTTGACCCGGTACTGCCGTCCGTGTTTCGGCTTCGTATCGGGGTTGCGGGGAAGGTCTGGGTGATCCGGGGGAAGGTTGTCCCTCGGCGTGCCGTTCACGCCGGGCGCACGAAAGCGCTGCCCGCCAAGCGAAGGCGGCAGCCCAGCCGGCAGACCGTCGTCCGTGCGAAGGCCCCCCGGTGCCGCCGAAGCGACACCGGGGGCCGGCCATGACCTCAGGACTCGACGGGCCGCGTCCGGACCTTGATGTCGCCTACCCGGGCCCGGCTGAACTCGATCGCCGCTGTGGTGCCGGCTGCCCGGACCGCCACGTGGCCCAGGCCGTCCCAGGAGCCGTCCAGTGACCTCACCACGTCGCCCGGGGCCGCTCCCCCCAGGTCCACCGCCAGCGTTGCCGGGTCCGCCGCCACGGCCTCCACGCCGGCGATCTCCAGGATCTCGCCCGGCTCCGCCACCGCCAGCCAGCTCGCCGCCGCTCCCCGGGCCGGCAGGGCCGCCACCACCGGGGCCACCGAACCATGGGGCCATTTCATCGTCAGCTCGTGCATGTCGATGCCGTGTACCTCGTGGACCATCTCGTTGATCAGCGCGCCGCCGATGCGGTTCTGGGACTCGATCACGACCGGGCCGCGGGGGCTCAGCTTGAACTCCGTGTGGCTCGGGCCGTCCGTGTACTCCAACGCGTCCAGGAACGCCGGGATCATCCGCTCCACCGCGGCCACGTCCGCGGCGGACAGGCGGGCCGGGATCGCGTGGCCCGCGTGGACGACCGTTCCCTCGAGCGTGACCGCTTCGGTGATCGCCAGCACCGTGTGGCGGCCGGCGAACGAGAACGCCTCCGCGCTGTACAGCGTTCCGTCGACGTACTCCTCCAGCACGTACTCGTCCAGGTCGTACTGGCCGAGGAACGGATGCTCCGGCACGTCGCGCTCACACGAGACCGCCTCGAAGACCGGATCGACGTCGTCCGGGCCGTCGACGCGGTGGACGCCGAAACTCGCGGTGCCCGCGCCCGGCTTCACGATGAACGGGTAGCCGTGACGTGCGCCGAACTCCGTCAGGCTGTCGCGGCCGGCGAGGACCGCCGCGCCGATCACCGGGACGTCCGGGGACGCCACCTCCGCGATCCGGCGGCGCATCACGTTCTTGTCGGTGAACCGGTGGCTCACCTCGTACGACGGGCCGCCGAGGCCGAGCAGGTCCCGGACCCGCCCGGCCGGGTCGAGGCCCGGCTCGGTCAGCGAAACGACCGTCGTGAACCCCCACGCCCGGTGCGCTGCCCGCACGAGCGGGCGGAACGTCGCCCAGTCCGTGTAGTCGGCCAGGATCGCGCCCACCACCTGCGGGCCGTATTCCGGCTTGAACTCGCCCGGGTTCTGGCAGTAGACGACTTCGAGGCCGGCCGCCTTCGCCGCCTGGAAGTGCTTGGGGTTCCCGCCGATCAGCAGGATGCGTGGTGCCATTTCGCCGGTCACTCCTGAACGCTCAGACGGGCTCGGGTTCGGGTTCGGGCCGCACCGGTTCGGGTTCCGCGGGCTCCGGCTTCGTGGCGCGGACCGACGGCAGGCAAAGGCACAGCACGCCGCCGGCGACGCAGGCCAGGCCCGACAGCGCGACCACCTGCGACGCGCCGAAGTGCTCCAGCAGCAGGCCGCCGAGCGCCGCGCCGGTCGGCGAGGACGCGACGATCACCGAGCGCCGGGCGCCGAACACCGCGCCGTACTGCTCGGCCGTCACCGCGTTCTGGATGACGCTGATCTCCGTGGACGCGTACGGCGCCCAGACGAACCCGCCGACGAACATGATCACCAGCGCGAGTGGGAGCGTGTGCACGAACACCAGCGGCAGCAGGATGAGCCCCCACACCGCGGCGCCGACCGCGTTGACCACCGCCGGGCGGAAGCGGGCCAGCCGCGGCACCATCACCAGGCCGAGCAGTGCGCCGACGCCCATCGCCGACCACATCGCGCCGTAGCCCGCGCCACCGGCGCCGAGGTTCTGCTGGGAGAACACCGGGATCGCGGTCAGCAGCGGGCCGTAGGACAGGAAGTAGATGACCGTCAGGATCATCATCGCGCGGACCACCGGCACGGTGATCAGCGGACCGAATCCGGCGACGAAGCTGTTCTTGGCCTTCTTCGGCGGTCCCGAGGGCACCGGCGGGGCCACGGCCGGGTTCACCCGCACGCCGAGCACCAGCGCCGTCGCGACCAGGCACATGATCGCCGGGATGAACAGCGACCAGATCCCGATGAAGCCGGCGAGCGAACCGCCGAGGATCGGGCCGACGAGGTAGGGGAACTGGTCGCCGATGGTCAGGACGCCGTTCGCCACCTGCAGCTCGCGGCGCGGGATGAGCAGCGGCGTGATGACGCGGGTGCCGACCTTGGCCAGCGGGTTCGTGACGCCCATGACCAGGCACAGCCCCAGCACCACCGGGATGCTGAACGTGCCGACGACCGACAGCAGCGCGATCCCGCCGATCGCGATCCCGCGGACGGCGAAGCCGATCGCGGTCAGCCGCACCGGCGACCAGCGGTCGAACCACGCGCCGAGCAGCGGGCCCGACACGATCTCGGGGGCCCGGCGGAACAGCACCGCCAAGCCGGCGAGTGCGGGCGACCCGGTCTCCACCAGCACGATCCAGATCAGGGCGACGGAGGCGAACTCGTCGGCCGTTTCCGACAGCAGGCTGCTCATGGTGAGCTTGCCCAGGCCCGGGAACCGGCCCAGCACCGACCGCTGCCACCGCTCCCGGACGAATCCGGGCGCCAGGTCCACCATCACTGCCCCTTTCCGATCCGCCGCCGCGGCCGCGGTCCACCATCCTCCCGGGCGGCCGCGGACCGCATCTCCCGCAGTGCCCGGCCGGTTACGCGGCCTTGCCGAGCGCGTCGCCGGTCTCGTCGGCCGCCTCCGCGATCAGCGAACCCTGGGCCGTTTCGTAACGGCCGGCGAACAACGCCGGGTGTGCCGACCGGATGCCCCCGACGACGAGCTCGTACGGGAAGTCGTCGAAGTCGCCGTAGTCGTGGAGGAACTCCATGTACCGGCGGCCCTTGCTGTCGTACGGGTGCGACATGCTGTCGGCGGTGCCGTCGAACTCGAGCGGCGTGATGCCGTAGAGCCGGCACAGCAGCTTGTTGAACACCGGCGTCGCGCGGACCCACCTGCCGTCCAGGTACACCGAGTTCAGCGCGTGGAAGCGGAACACGTCGCCGCCGACCAGCTCGCGCAGCCGCGGCGACGCGAGGTGGTTGCGGACGTCGGTGAGCGCGATCCGGCTCGGCACGCCCGCCGCGCGGCACACCGCGGCGTACACGATGGACTTGTGCACGCAGAACCCGCGGCCGCGCTCGATGATCGAACTGGCTTTGAGGCCGGTGCGGCTCAGCGCCGCGCCGTAGACCTCGTAGTGCAGCTTGTCGCGGACCGCGTAGTACAGCGCGACCGCCTTCTCGGTCGGCGTGGTTTCCGTGCCGTCGAGCACCTGCCCGGCGAACTCCCGCACGACCGGGTGGTCGTGATCGAGGAACGGGGTGACCCCGAGCAGGTCCTGGGGAGGCGTGTCGGCCACCATTTCGTCCTTCTTCCGGTTTCCGGCGCCTGTCAGCGCACTCCGAGCATTCTGGCGACCTTGTCCCGCTGGACCTCCGACGTTCCGGAGTAGATCGTGCCGCCGGTGGCGTCGCGCAGTTCCTTCTCGATCCCGAACTCGCTGAGATAGCCCCGGCCGCCGAAGATCTGCACGGCGTTGGTGGCGGATCGGACGTTCGCCTCGCTGGCCAGGACCTTCGCCATGGCCACGTCGACCATCACGTCCTCGCCGGCTGCGAACCGCTTCGCGGTGTCGTAGAACCAGTTGCGGGTGGTCTCCAGGTCGATCTTCATCTCGACGATCTTTTCCGCGATCAGCTGGCACGACGCTATCGGCGCCCCGAACTGCTTGCGGCTCTTCGCGTATTCGATGCTCTGCTCCAGGCGGTACGCCATGGCGCCGAGGCTGATCGCGAAGGAGAGGAGCACCTCCCACTTCATCACGTAGTCGAGCAGCAGGAAGCCCTTGCCCCGGCGGCCGACCATGTTCGCCGCGGGCACCACGCAGCCGGTGAACGTCAGGTTTCCCAGCGGCGACGTGCGCAGGCCCATCTTGTCGATCGGCGGCCCGGCTTCGAAGCCGGGTGTGCCCTTCTCGACGGCGAACACGCTGATGCCGAGCGGGCCGGTGCCCGGTGACGTCCGGGCGTAGACCAGGACGACGTCGGCCACCGGGCCGTTGGTGATGAAGAACTTCCGGCCGTTGAGGACGTAGTCGTCGCCCCGGCGTTCGGCGGTGGTCTGCATGGCGGCCGCGTCGGAACCGCCGTGCGGCTCAGTGATCGCGTGCGCGCAGATCACCGAGCCGTCGCAGACCCGGGGGAGCAGCCGGTGCTTCAGCTCCTCGGTGCCATACCGGTGGATCGGCACGCCGGTGCTGACGAGCTGCGTCGAGATCGAGAAGCTGAGCCCGCCGTCACGGCAGTGGTACCCGAGACCCTCCAGCACGTGCATGGTCGTCGGCAGGTCGTGCCCACCGCCGCCGTACCCGGTGCCGAACGGCAGGCCGAACAGGCCCGTCGCGCCGATCTCCGGCCAGAGCCCGCCCGGGAACTCCGCTTCGCGGTCCCGGCGGAGGTGGTCGGCGCCCCAGGCCCGGAAGGCTTCGGTGTAGCCGTCCCGCAGCGCCTGCTGCTTGTCGGTCCACTGCTGCATCGGGGGAACTCCGGCTCAGTCGTAGTAGGAGTATTCGTCGTCGAGGTTGTGCGACTCGTCGCCGATGAGCGCGGGCGTGAACATGCAAACCAGCACCATGTCCTGGTCCGGCGACGCGATCAGGTGGTGCGGGTCGTGCTTGTCGAGGGCATAGAGCGTGCCGGCCTCGATCACGTGCTCGTCGCCCGCGGAGTCGATGACCTTGCCGCTGCCGGCGATGCAGTAGCACGCCTCGAGGTGGTTCCGGTACTCCAGCGCCGAGTCGGTGCCGGCGCGGACGATCGTGTGCGTGACCGTGTAGCCCATGCCGTCCTTGAGGGTCAGGAAGCGGTGGCTCAGGCCGTTGCCCCATTCGACGCCCGCGGTCTCCGAAAGTTTGCGGATGATCACGGTGTCAGGCCGGCTTTCCCAGGTAGGCCACATCGGACGAGCTCGACGCCGAGTGCGTCTCGACGAACCGGGAGATCGAGGTGATGGAGGTGAAGTCCTGCTCGACGATCTCGACCTCCTCCATCGGGATCTCGAACGTGGCCTCGAGCCAGGTGACCACGCGCAGCAGGCCGAGGCTGTCGATGACGCCGTTGGCGCGCAGGTCGTAGTCGGCCTCGAGCTCCTCCGGGCCGACGCCCGGCAGGAACTCCTCGAGGACGTATTGCTTGATCTGCTCGGAACAACTCATGTCAGCTCCCGTTCAACAGGTTTCGGATGACGGCTTTGCGGTCGGTCTTGCCCGTCGACGTCGTCGGCAGCGGGTCGTCCACGACGCGGATCGTGGTGGGCAGCGCCGCCCGCGCCAGGCGCTCGCGGCAGAACTGGCGCAGCCCGAGCACGCCGAGCGGTTCGGTCGTGTCGCGGCGGACGACCGCGTGGATGGCCAGCCCGGCCACGTCGTCGGGCACCGCGACCACGGCCGCGCCGGCGATCCGCTCGTGGCCGAGCAGAACCTGCTCGATCTCCTCGAGGTTCACCCGTACGCCGCGGACCTTGACCTGGGAGTCGGTGCGCCCGACGAGGGTGAACACGCCGTCTGCGGCACGCTCGACGAGGTCACCGGACCGGAAGTAGACGCGGCCGCCGCCGCGTTCCACGAACTTGCCCGCCTCGCCGCCGACCGCGTACCCGGCCGTCTGGAACGGCGTCGACACGAGCAGCTCGCCGGTGGCCGGGCCGTCGGCGACCTCGCCGGCGGCGTCGAGCACGAGCGCGTCGACGCCGGGCAGCGGGCGGCCGATCGGGAGCGGGCCGTCTCCCCGGAGGTCGGCCGCGGTGATCTCGTGGATGAAACTGTCGTTGGTCTCGGTGGCGCCGTAGATGTTGTGGAAGCGCGCGTTCGGGAACAGCCGCGGGAGCTCGGGCAGCAGCTTCGCCGGCATCTTGTCGCCGGTGACGATCACGTGCTTGACGGACTCGAACGGCCGGCCGTCGTGGACGTCGGCGAGCAGCCGGTAGAGCATCGGGACCGACTGGACGACCTCGACGCCCTCGGAGCGGATCACTTCGGCGAGGTGCTTGCCATGGGTGGCCTTTTCCGGCTCGACCAGCACCGCCGTGCCGCCGGCCTTGAACGTGGCGCGGATGTCGAGCAGGCACAGGTCGAAGTTGAACGGCGCGTAGTTGAGCACCACCGTGCCGGGGCGCAGCCGGAACTTCGTCACCGCCCACTCGGTGAAGCGCTCGACGGCCTGGAAGCTCAGCGGCACCACCTTGGGCAGGCCGGTGGAGCCGGAGGTGGTGAAGATGAACGAGGTGGCGTCCGGGCTGACGTCCGGGCCGGTGATGCCGTCGAGCCCGGCGAGGTCGCCGTCCGGCGGGACCGCGGTGGTGTCGATCTTGTGGATCCGCCGGCCGCCGACGCCGGCGACGGGTTCGGCGGTCAGCACGTCGGTGCAGCCGGCCTTCTCCAGCAGCGCTTCCAGCGCCGTGGCGCCGAGCTCGGTGGAGGGCAGCATGAACTGACGACGCGCCAGCAGGCAGGCCACGATGAGCGCGACCGTGCGCGGGGTCTTCGCGGCGTGCACCGCGACGCGGGCATCGGCCGGCAGCCGCATCGCCGAGAGGCCCTCATAGGCCGACATGGTCATGGCGCACACTTCGGCGTAGGACACCCGGACATCGCCCAGCACCAGTGCGGCCGACTCCGGCCGGGTGCGGGCGAAGTCGGCCAGGCAGCCGAGCAGCGAACGCGAATACGGCACAATGGTCTCCAACCCCGGCCGGGCGCGGCGACCACCGTCGCGCGCCGGCCAGTCACCCCAGCTCCCCACGCGGAGCCCGGCCCGGACTCCGGCGGTGCCCGGGCCGGGCTCCGCGTGGACTCCACGGTAGCTTCGTCCCGGAGCGACTGGCTTCTCGCGCAGTGCGGCTCCCGATCAGCCGATCGGCGTCCCCTGTGGACGGTCCGGCCATGACTCCCAGCGCCACAGCCGCCCGGTGCCCTGATCGTCGACGCGTTGATCAAGGTGTTCGGATCGGCACGGCGCAGGTAGCGGGCCTCGACGGAGCAGACGGGGGACCGGGCGGTGGCCGGCTCGGCGGCGGTTGCGATCGGTACCGCGGTGATGACTCTGTGTGGATTGTGTGTCGAGATCACCTGATCCGGCGACGTCCGCCGCGCGGTCACAACCCGGCTGCAACCGGGGTGCGGTACGCATGCCGGGTGGCGCGCTCCACCGCGGGCCCGGACGCAAGGGGGACTCCGATGAGAACAGCGGTGCTCGCAGCGGTCGTGCTCTTGCTCGGCCCAGGAACGGCGGTGCCCACGGGCGCGGTGGCCCCTGGCTGTGGGCCCGCGTCGGTGGCGGTCGCCGACCGGACGCTCTACGAGGGCACCCCGGCCGCCGGGGAGCGCAGCCCGGCCTACACCACCTTCGAGTTCACCGTGTCCGTCACGGCGGCCGCGGGGTGCGCGCCGACCGGCTCGGTCGCCTACAAGACCGAGGACGGCTCACCCGGCGCGACCACCCCGGACGACTACGTTCCCGCCGAGGGACGGCTGAGCTGGACCGGTGACTCCAGTTCGCGCACCATCGCCGTCCAGGTCGTGAAGGACGCCGCCGCGGAGCCGAACGAGCCGTTCCTGCTGCGCCTGTCCGATCCGGTCGGCCTGGTCCTGGCCGACGACCTGGCCGCGGGCGGGATCCTCGACGACGACGGCGGCGTCGGGCTCCCGATCATGGTCTCCACCGACGGCGGCAAGATCTGCTGGCACGTCTGCACGGTCGGGGTGCAGCTCGGCGGCGGCCCGGCCAAGGCGCCGGTCACCGTGCACTACCGGACCTTGGCCCTCGGCACCGGCGAACCGGCGTACGTGCCGGTCAAGGACGCGATGGTGACGATCCCGCCCGGCGCGTCCGGCGGCAGTGCCGTGGTCAAACTGCTGGACGGCAATCCCGGCCAGACCGAATCCCGGTTCGTGCTGGAGCTGTTCGCCCCGTCGGCCGGCACGCTGGGGAACGCGCGGACGGAGGTGACGATCAAGCCCGGCGGTTAGCCACCTCGCGGGCCTCGGCCGTCGCGTTGGCCTGGGAGTACAACGCGGCGGCCGTGGCCCACTGCCGGGCCGCGTCGGCGGGCCGGCCGAGCCGCGCCTCCAGGTCACCGAGGTCGCGGTGCAGGTGCGCCTGCTCGTAGCCGTCGGGCACCGTGGCCCGCACGGCCAGCCCGCGTTCCAGGTGCTCGCGCGCGGCGGCCAGGTCGCCGGCCTCGAGCCGGGCCCGCCCGAGGTGCTCCAGCGCGGCCGCCTCGCCGTGCCGGTCGCCGACGTCGCGGCTGAGGTCGAGGGCCTGCCCGAAAAGGTCCGACGCGGTGGCGAAGTCGCTTCGGCCCAGGTGGACCCGGCCGGTGTCGAGCAGCGACTCCCACTCCAGCCAGCGGTCGCCGAGCACCCGGCTGACCGCGAGCGCCTCACCGAGGTGCGCCAGCGCCGCCCGGTGGTCCCCGCGCTGCAGGTGCGCCTCGCCCAGTGTGTCGAGTGTGGCGGCTTCCAGCCGTGCGTTGCCCAGCGCGCGGAACGTCGACAGCGCCGCCGTCAGCGGTTCCAAGCTTTCCGGGGCGCGGCCCATCCGGACGTAGGTGTGGCCGAGGTTGCGCTGGGACAGCGCGTGCCCGAGGTCGTTGCCGGCCGCGGCGTTGCGGGCGACCGCGAGCCGGTGCGCGGCGATGGCTTCGTCGAAGCGGCGCAGTTCGGCGTAGGCGTTGGCGGTGTTGTTGTGGATGTGCCCTTCGCCCTGGACGTCCCCGGCGGCCTGAGCCGTCCGCAGCGCGGCCGCGTTGGTCTCCAGCGCCTCCGGCAGCCGCCGGGTCATGAAGTACGCGACACCCAGCGCTCGCAGCATCTCCGCCTCGGCCAAGGGGTCGCCGAGCCCGGTCGCGGCGGCGGCGCCCTCGCGGCACAGCTCGACGCGGGTGTGCCAGTGCCCGGCCGTGTCGTAGAAGCTGGTCAGCAGGTACGTCAGCTGCCACGCGGCTTCGGCGCGGCCGTGCTCGCGGGCGAACCGCACGACGGGCAGCAGGTTGTCGCGCTCGGCGGTGAGGAAGGTCAGCGCGGCGTGCCGGTCGGCGCCGACCGGCACGTCCGGCGCGGCGAACCGCGGTGACGGCTTGACCAGGTCTCGATTCGGGTCGATGGCCCGGTTCGCCGCGGCCGCGGCCACCAGGTACCAGTCGACGAGCCGGTCGGCGATCTCCGCACGGGCGGCCGGAGGCTCGTCGGCCCGCGCGCATTGCCGCGCGAACTCGCGGATCAGGTCGTGGAACCGGAACCGGCCCGCGCCGGCGGCCGTGACGAGGTGCGCGGCGGCGAGCCCGGCCGCGGCGCGGTCGCCGTCGGCGCTCGGCACCTCGCAGAGAGAAGCCCCGAGCGCGGTGCTGAACGTGGCCCCGGGGCCGAGGGCGGCCCGGCGGAAGAACCGGGCCTGCGCGGCGGCCAGCGGACGGTAGGCCGTGGCGAGCACCGTCCGGACCGTGCGGGAATCCCCTTCCACGGCCAGGGTTTCCAGCCGCCCGGCCCCGGCCAGCTCGGCGGCGAGCTCGGCGATCGGCCGCTTCGGCGCACCCACCAGCCGGGCGGCCGCGATGCGCAGCGCCAGCGGCATCCCGCCGCACAGCCGCGCCACCCGCGCGGCCGGTCCCCGCTCGCGCCGCACCCGCTCGGCGCCCAGCACCCGGTCCAGCAGCGCGACGGACTCGGCGTGCCCGAAGGCGTCCAGGGCGATCGGGCGCACGGCGTGGCGGGTGCCCAGCGCGGCGAGGTGCTGCCGGCTGGTGACGACCAGCAGGGCCGGGCCGGTGCCCGGGATCAGCGGCAGGACGTCCTCGAGGCCGGCGACGTTGTCCACCACGACCAGGAACCGGCGCCCGTGCAGCAGCGACCGGTACAGCGCGGCGCGCCCGGCCTGGTCGCCCGGGATGTTCTCTTCGGGCACGTCGAGGCTGCGCAGCAGGTGCGTCAGCGCCCACGCACCCGGCAGCGGCTCGTCCGGGTCCTCGCCGCGCAGGTCGAGGAACAGCCGGCCGTCCGGGAAGCGGGCCGCGACCCGGTGCGCCCAGTGCAGCGCCAGCGCGGTCTTGCCCATGCCCGCCGCGCCGGAGAGCACCACCACCGGCCGTTCGGGCTCGTCGAGCACGGCGTCGAGCGCCGCGAGCTCGGCTTCGCGTCCGGTGAAGTGCCCGACGCCCGCGGGCAGCTGCGACGGCCCGGTCGTGGCCGGGCGGAGGTCCAGAGCGGCGTCCCGCCGCAGGATCGCCGTGTGCCGGGCCAGCAGTTCCGGGCCGGGGTCGACGCCGAGCTCGTCGGCGAGCCGCCGCCGCAGCCGCTGGAAGGCGTCGAGCGCGTCGGTGTGCCGCCCGCAGCGGTAGAGCGCGAGCATGTGCAGCCCGGTCAGCCGTTCCCGGGTCGGGGCGTCGGCGAGCAGCCGGGGCAGCTCGTGGACGGCCTGTTCGTGGTGGCCCAGCCGCAGTTCGGCGTCCCAGAGATCTTCCATCGCGCCCAGCCGCAGTTCGTGCAGCCGCTCGACCTCGCGCCGGCCCCAGCCGGACGGCGCCGCGTCGGCGAAGGCGTCCCCGCGCCAGAGTGTGACCGCCGCGCGCAGGGTGGTGGCCGCCCGCTCGACGGCGCCGGCCGCGAGGTCGGCCGCGCCCGCGCGGACCTGCTGCTCGAAGCGGTACGCGTCGACCGTCACCGGCGGGACGGTCAGCAGGTAGCCCGGCTCCCGGGTGACCAGGACGCCCGGGAACCCGCAGCTCTCCAGCGCCTGGCGCAGCCGCGCGACGTGGCTGTGCAGCGTCTTGACCGCGGTGCGCGGCGGGTCTTCGCCCCACAGGACGTCGACCAGCCGCGGGATCGGCAGCACGGTGCCCGCGTGCAGCGCCAGCACCCCGAGCACGACCCGCTGCCGCGTCCCGTGCAGGGTCGCGGGCCCGGCCGGGCCGACCGCTTCGACCGGCCCCAGCACACGCAGCTCCCCGGGTTGGGACACCCCCGCTCCTTCCCGCGCGGAACCACCGCTCAGCGAGCGTAACCAGCGCGAAGGAGGGCGAAAACAGCCAACCAGCCGATCCGCGCGGGGATCGACAACCGGTTCACAACCGGTCGCGGTGACGCTCGGTTCGGAGTTCCTGTTCCGACTCGTGTGAGGAAAACCGGATGAGCACCAGATCGCGGCCCCGGCGCCGCAGACCGTTCACCGCCGCGCTCGCGTTCGCCGCCGCGGCCGCGTTTCTGCCCGTGGTCCCCGCGGCGGCGGCCCCGGCCGTCGCGCCGCAGCCCACGTCGCCGTGCGGGCCGCTCGACGTCGCGTTCGTCATCGACGACACCGCCAGCATGGGCCCGGCGCTGACCAACATCAAGAGCGAGCTGGGCAACGTCGCCACGGCCGTGCAAGCCAATTCCGGCAACGACTACCAGCTCGGCCTCGTCACGTTCAAGGACGACGTGACGGTCCGGACCGACCTCGCGCCGCTCAACCTGGCCGCGGTCACCCCGCAGATCACCGCGCTGACCGCGACGAACGGCGCCAATGAGCCCGAAGCGTCCGACGAAGCGGTCAACACCGCCGTCAACAACCTGGCCGCCACCGGGCGCCCGCAGACCGGCGACTTCTCCGGGACCTGGCGGTCCAACGCGACGAAGATGGTCATCCTGGTGACCGACGCCCACCCGGGCGGCTTCGACGACACCTTCACCGCGGCCGACCAGGCCAACGCCCACCTGCGGGCGGTGCAGGCGGCGAACAAGGGCATCAAGGTCTCCACGGTCTACGCCCAGACGAACGCGCTACCCGGCATCTCGACGATCATGCAGGACTACGCCACCACCACCGGCGGCACGTACTCGGCGACACCGGCCAACGGCGCTGGCGCGGGTGCGGCGATCCTCGACGCGCTCAAGAACTGCCGGAAGACCGACGTGTTCATCAAGGACGCGCCGGGCGACACCGGGGTCGCGCCGCACGGCCTGAACCCGATCTGGACGAGCCCGGACATCAAGGTGTGCACGACGCTGCCGCCGTGCGTGGGGACCAACCCGGTCATCGGCCCGACGAACTACGTGGTCGTGACGCTGAACAACCCGGGCCCGGGCGGGTCCGGCGCGTCGACCGGCCACGTCGAGGTCTCCTACACCGCGCAGGGCGGGGCGGCGCTGTGGCCGATGGACTGGATCCCGGTCGGGTCCTCGACGATGGTGACCGTGCCGGCGGGCACCACCCAGGTGGCGATCCCGTGGACCTCGGTGCCCGGACCGGGCCACTTCTGCCTGCTCGCCCGGTGGATCTCGGCGACCGACCCGATGACCTTCCCCGAGCTGACCGGCTCGAACACGCTGGTCAACACGCGGAACAACAACAACATCGCGTGGCACAACGTGGACACGGTCAAGCTGAAGCCCGGCACGCCGGTGACGCACCCGTTCACCCTCGGCAACCCGGCCGCGGACCGGCCCACCCCGACCGACCTGCTCTTCACCCAGCCCGGCAAGCCGTTCGCGGGCGGTCCCGGCAAGGTGGTCGTCGACCTCGGCAAGGTGCTGGCCGAGCGCTGGCGCCAGAGCGGCCAGAAGGGCGTCGGCGTGCGTCAGGTGGGGGAGACGCAGGTCGAGATCACCGGTGGCCAGCAGGCGGTCTTGCAGGGCCTGCTGATCCAGCCGAAGGAACGCCTGGAGACGGCGGTGACGTTCACGGCGTCGGACGCGGCGGCGGGCACGGACTTCGTCTTCCGCGTCTCCCAGTCCACCGGCGACGAGGACCTCGGCGGCGTCGAGTTCCAGCTGTCGACTGAGCGGTAGCCCGGAGCTGAGCGGCCACCTCGATCCGGGCGAGGTGGCCGCCCAGCGTGCGTCAGCCCGGGCACTGGCGCACCTGACTTGGCCGGGCGGGCTGGTCACACTGGCCGCCGACCTCCGCTTCGCCCATATGCTCGTCGATCGTGTTGACCGGTGGGCAGCGTGGTGACAGCCCGCAGTTCGTTCCGGTCTTGGCCGGCATCCGGTGCCCGCTCGTCGCTGCGGGTGGCGGCCGGCACACCGATCGGCTGCTCGACCAGGAACACCAGCCAGCGCAGCGACGGCCCGTCGGCGCACTGGGATCGTCGACCACGATCAGCAGCGGCGTCCGCTCCGCCAACCAGTACAGACCGCGCAGGATCGCGAACGCCGCGTCTGAGGCCGCGACGTCGCCCAGCTCTGCAGCGGTGCCGAGCACCATCCGAGCCGCAGCCGCCGGACCGGCCATAGCTCGTCGCGCTTAGTGATCACCGTCGGAAGTTCTCCGGGGGTCTCGACGGCAACCACTTAGCCTCCGGCAGGGCCGGCGTGTGTCCCTCGAATAAGGTCCGCGCCACACCCCAGGCAAAGCTCGTTCCGGTTGATGGTCGCAGGCCGGCAACACCAGGAACCCGTCATCGCGAGCTGCCGCAGCAGCATGCTCGAGAAACGTCGACTTGCCCAGCCCCGCGGCCCCAGCCACCAGCAGCAGCAACCACCCCTGCCCGCACCTGCGTCGGCCACCAGCCCGGCTACCGCGCTTAGCGCCCCGGCGCGTTCCAGGAGATCCGCCGCCGGGAGCCGGCATCCGGCGCCCGCGTCGCCCGGCACAACACCCCAGCGTGGCACGGCGATCATGCTCGGTCGGCCCTTCACGGACCCTGGGGTGTGATGTCTGGGGTCTGCCCTAGTGACCCCCAGCAGGCCTGCCCTGCAGGCTGACTATCACGTGCCGCGCACCGACTCCCGTGTCGGGAAACGGCCACCCAGAACCCGGTACAGCGCCAAGCCGGATGGTGGTCCCAGCGGTCGGCCCGGCTACATCACAACGAGAGGAAACCCACGTATCATGTTCAATTTCCTTCGGCGACTGGTCGTCACGAGCGCACTGGTCGCCACCGCCGCCGGCGGCGGCGGCGCGTACATGTTCGCCGGCCCGGCGTATGCTCTCGGCCCGTCCAACGACGACGTGGCGAACGCGGCGAGCCTGGTCGGCGTCAGCGGCCAGTACGCGCCCTCGCTGAACAACAGCAGCGCGTCGGCTGAGCCCGGCGAGCCCGCGCACTACGTCAACGGCCAGATTGTCAGACCCGCGAACCACTCGGTGTGGTTCAAGTGGACGGCGCACGCCACCGCCGAGGCCGTCTTCCGTTCTCAGGGCAGCAAGTTCGACACTGTACTCGCTGTGTACCAGCAGTTCGGTTCGGGCTTCTCCGGGCTGGTCCAAATGGGTTCGAACGACGACACCGATTTCGCCGAAGGCCACAGCCTGCAGAGCCAGGTGTCGTTCGTCGCGAGCCAGGGCCAGGAGTACCTCATCGCCGTGGACAGCTACAACTCGACCAACACCGGAGGCGTCACGCTGACGTGGACGGGCAACGACGACTTCCACGGCGCCCAGCCGCTGAGCGGTCCGCTGCCAGGCAGCAATTCGATCGTCGGCTTGAGCAACGAGGGCGCCACGCATGAGATCCAGGAGCGGGCTCACGCCGGCGACCCGGCGACGCACTCGGTCTGGTTCGCGTGGCAGGCGCCGCGCACCGGCATGGCCACCTTCGAATCCACCTTGGACAAGTATGACACTCAGCTTGCCGTGTACACCGGTGACAACGTGGCGGCGCTGAACCTGGTGACCGAGAATGACAACACCCCTAGTGGCCGGCAGGCCAGGGTGACGTTCCCGGCGGTCGCGGGCACCACGTACATGATCGCGTTGGACGGCGTCGGCGACCAGCGCGGGCGCACCGTGATCCAGTACAGCCTGCCGTAATTGACCAGCACGCGAGTTTTGAGTGCCGCCCGGCTCTTCCCGCCGGGCGGCACTCTCGTTTTGAGCTGCTCGAACCCACCGAGAGCTGACTCGCTCCGCGATGAGGAAGGTCATCCGTCTTGCGGGCGAACTCGCAGGCAAGCCGGCCCGCTGTCGATGCGGTCGAGCACTTTCCCGGAGATCCGGTGCAGGGTCCGCAGCTCGTGCGGGGTGAGAACGTCGACGAACAGGGTGAGTACCCGCTCCACGTGTGCGGGTGCCGCGCCGGCGAGGTGGGCGTAGCCCGCCTCGGTCAGCACGGCCAGCGTGTAGCGCCCGTTTTCGGGGTCCGGCTCGCGGTGGGCGAAGCCGCGGCTTTCCAGCCGGCCGATCAGGTGGGAGAGGCGGGACAGCTCCGTGGTGGCCAGGGTGGCGAGCTCACTCAGCCGCATGCGGCGTCCGGGTTGGTCGGACAGGTGCGCCAGGACGTGGTACTCGAGCAGGCTGAGCTTTGAGTCTTGGTGAAGCTGTGCTTCCAGTGCCGCGGGCAGCCGCTGCAGAAGTTTCATGAACCCGCGCCACGCCGCCAGCTGGTCGTCGGTGAGCCAGCGCGGCTCGTCCACGTCGGGGTCCTTCGGAGCAGGCATGGGGGGAGTGTAATAGCCGGGACGCCACGCTTGAAAGTTCAAGTGAACCAGTGTAGGTTAACTTGAAGATTCAAGTCCCGCAGATTCGGAGGAACACCATGAGCGACCTGAAGCTCGCGATCATCCTCGGCAGCACCCGGCCCGGCCGCAACGGCGAAGCCGTGGCCGACTGGGTCCTGACCAGGGCCAAGGAACGCACCGGCGCCGACTACGAACTGATCGACCTGCTCGACCACCCCCTGCCCCCTCTCGACGAGCCCATCCCGGCCAGTGCCGGCAAGTACACCGGCGAGCACACCAAGGCCTGGGCTGCCACCATCGCCAAGTTCGACGGCTTCGTCTTCGTCACCCCCGAGTACAACCACTCCACCTCCGCGGTGCTGAAGAATGCCATCGACTACCTCTACGGCGAGTGGAACAACAAGGCCGCCGCCTTCGTCTCCTACGGTTCACTCGGCGGCGCCCGGGCGATCGAGCACCTGCGCGCGATCTGCAGTGAACTGCAGATCGCCCACGTTCGTCAGCAGCTGTCCTTCTCCTTGTTCGACGACTTCCGGGGTTTCTCCACCTTCACACCCGCGGCCGTGCACGACCAGGCGGCCACGGTCCTGTTCGACCAGCTCGAAGCCTGGGCCGGCGCGCTCAAGACCGTCCGGAGCTGACCTCGCGATGCGGCTGTACGGACTGGAGGAGCACTTCCTCACCGCCGAGGTGGCGGAGGCCTGGAGGCGGCACGATCCGCGGCTGGCCGAGCCGATGATGAAGCGCGCTCTCTCGGAGGAAGTCGCTCCCGCGCTGCTCGACGTCGGTGATGGCCGGATCGCTGCCATGGATGATGCCGGGATCGATACGGCGGTGTTGTCCCTGACGACTCCCGGCCTGCAGAACCTGCCCGCCGCCGAGGCGGTCGCGCTGCAGGTGGCCGTCAACGACGGCCTCGCGGCAGCGGTCCGCCGCCATCCCGGACGCTTGCAAGGGTTCGCGACGCTGGCCACCCCGGCGCCGGCAGCCGCGGCCGGCGAACTGCGGCGCGCGGTCACCGAACTCGGGTTCACCGGAACGCTGGTGAACGCGCACTCCGGCGGCCGTGCCCTGGACGCGGCCGAATTCTGGGACATCTACGAAGCCGCTGAGGACCTGCGTGCTCCGGTCTACCTGCATCCTCGCGCGCCGGTGCCCAGCGTCACCGATGCGTACTACCGTGGGTTCGGCGAGCCGGTGGACAGCATGCTGGCCACCGGCACGTTCGGCTGGCACTACGACGCCGGCCTGACCGTCCTGCGGATGATCATCGCGGGTGTCTTCGACCGGTTCCCCGGCCTGCAGGTCATCCTGGGGCACTGGGGTGAAGTCGTGTTGTTCTACCTCGACCGCGTAGCCGCCATGGACGACCTCACCGGCCTCCGGCGCCCGATCGCGGAGTACTTCCGCACCAACATCTTCATCACTCCCGGCGGGATCTCCAGCCACAAGTACCTGCGGTGGAGCATGGAAACGGTGGGGGCGGAGCGGATCATGTACGCCTCCGACCACCCGTTCAACCGAGAGCGTGCCGGGTCCGCGCGGGCCTTTGTGGACGGTGCGCCCATCGGCGATGCCGAACGCGAGCTCATCGCGTACCGGAACTGGGAGAAGCTCGTCGCCGGTATCCGGCGGCGCTGAAAGGGACCCTCACGTGAACGAGCCTCAGAGACGGCTCCAGGTCGTGTTCGCCGATCTGCGCCGCGCTGTCGACGACGTCATCCTCAAGCACCAGGTCACGCTCGACGAACTGCTCGGCGCCATCGACTGGCTGCGGCAGGTCGCGGACGCCGGTGAGCTGCCGTCGGCGAGCATTCTGTTCTACAAGACCGTCCTCAAAGCAACCGCGGGCGCGACCTACGCCCACCCGGAAAAGGACGGCGCGAGTCACTGGGAAATGGAAGGCCCCGCCCACCGGCCCGGAGCGCCCGTCCTGCACAGCCCCGCCGTGCTGCCCATGCGGCCCGACGAGCCCGGCGAGCCGCTCATCGTGTCCGGGACGGTGCGCACCACCACGGGGGACCCGCTGCCCGGCGCGGCTCTCGAGATCTGGCAGATCGACGCCGACAACGTCTATTCCGGCATGGACACCAGCGATTTCGGACCGCTGAACATCCCGAACGACTCCACCGGCATTCCCGCCGACAACCTCCGTGCGAGGATCATCGCCGACAGCGACGGCCGTTACGAGTTCCGCACGGTCATGCCCGGAGTCGAGACCTTCGGTCTCGCCACGGAGAGCCCGCTCGGGGCGTTGACGCAGGCCTTGCAGCTCGAAGGCCTCCGTCCCCTGCACATCCACTCGATCGTCAGCGCCGAGGGGTGCCTGCCGTTGACCACCCAGATCTACTTCGACGGCGACCCGCTCGTCGAGAGCACCATCGAAGGCGCTGTTCCCGCCGAGGCGGTGAAGACGACCACCCGCCACGAAGACCACCACGCCCGAGGCATGGACCGGCCGTACCGCGCGCTCACCTACGACTTCGTCCTGCGCCCCGAACAAAAACCTGTCCCATGAATCACCTGGCGCAGATCGAGGCGTCTTCGAAGCTGGCGGGGCTCGTCTCATCGCCAGGCCGCCCGGACGCTACTACGCGAGGTGACAACGGCCGCAGCTGATTCCCCCGGCTTCTTTCGCTTTGTTACGAAGACGAGGCGGACTCTTCGCCAATATGGTCGATCAGCCGTCGTTCGACGGGTTGCTCATCGGGGAAAGGAAGCCATCATGCGAAGAGGGGAGCCTGAACGCTGTTCGCGGCAGCCCTGGCTTTGATCATGGCGATAACGCCGGGCAAGGCCAAAGCCGTGCCCAGCCGTGGTGCGGAACTTCCTGCCAGTGTGGAGATCGGCGGCATGGCGGCTGCGGCGAACAACGTCGGGCCGGTCGCAACGTACGCGCCTCCCGCGTGGCGCACCTTCGAGATCAGGCTGCCATGGGTACTCTTTTTTGATACGGCGTCACAATTGACGCTGTTGCGATGTCGGAAGCACATGACATACGAAATGAGCTGCGATGAATATCTGGAAAGCAAGCATGACGAGAATGGGCATGTTCGTACTCGGGCTGGGACTCTTCGCGGGCTCGATGGCGGCCACTCCGGCTGTGGCGTCGGCGGCCGAGACCGCCACGCAAGCGGTGAAGACAGTCGTCCGGCAGGAAAAGGCCACCGCGTCAGCGGAAATCCAAGCCAGTTACATCTGCAGCGTCAACTTCCGCACCAGGTACCTTGTCACGTGGGACTGCCGGGTCTTTTCGGGAGCCGTCCGGGTGTGGATCAAGTGTTCCAACAACCAGACGTACTACAGCGGGTGGCACCCGGTCGGCCTGTACTACATCACCGGAAACTGTGCCGTTTTCGGAGCGACACTGCTCGACACCGGCGTCGAATCAATGGGATGACGCCCCCGGTGGAGCAGCGAACCATCCAGTGGCAGTAGGGGCCGCCCGCCTCTGGGCGGCCCCGACCCTGTCCTCGACTGCTGTACCAGGGATTGTCCGACAGTTCACCGGCCACCTGGGCGGTCCGTGTGGGTGGTGGCCAGTTTCAGCAAGGTGTGCAGGTTCGTGTCCGGCAGGTACGCGCGGGTGAGCGCCATGCCGATCCGCGGGAGGTCGCCTTCGTCGCGGTAGGCCAGGTACATCGGCTCGTGGCGCGGGTTGAACTTCGCCTTGAACGAGTGCAGTGACCGGAACCCGTACACGGGCTCCAGTTCCCGGCTCAGCACGTCCAGCAGCCGCTCGACCGGCGCCGCTTCGGTGTCCGATCCGGACCGGGCCAGTGGTGCACCCGACAGCGACACGAACCGCATCCCGTCCGCTTGGAAGGCCAGGATGGCGGAGCCGATCAAGAACTCCATGGCGGGCCGGAACCCTTCGCTGCGGCGGCGCATGAGATCCAGGGTCCAGCCGTGGACCTCGCCATCCGGGCCGTGCACCGGCAGCCACGAGGTGACCCCGTGCACGCTGCCGTCGGCGTCGACGGCCAGGCCGACCCGGGTCGCCGGGTCCAGCGCCTCCTCCATGCCGCCGAGCGTGAAGCCCATTTCCGGCATGCCCTTGTCGCCGACCCATTCGTCGCAGATGGCGCGGACCTGGCTGCGGACGCCCCACGGCTCGTCGGCCAGCACGACGTGGCGGTAGCTCATCCCTTCCTTCGTGGCGCGGTTGAGCGCCGAGCGCACGTTCTGCCACTTCCGGCCCCGCAGCTCGAGTCCCTCCAGGTCGACCAGCGTGTCCTCGGCGATCTGCACCCGGCTCCAGCCCAGCTGCGCGGCGGCGTCGGCGACCGGCCGGGTGACGGAGAACAGGCACGGCACGACGCCGGCGTGCTCGCAGGCCGCGGTGAACGCGCGGACCGCGCCGGCCGGGGATCCGGCCGGTCCGATCGGGTCGCCGAGGCCGACGGCCACCCCGGCGTGCCGCCGGTAGGCGAGGACGGACTGCCCGTCCGGGGTGCGGAAGTGCGCGTTGTCGGGCCAGGTGGCCATCCAGGACAGCGTGCCGCCGCCGTGCCGGCGGAGCAGGTCCCTGGTGACAGCCGCGTCGGCCCCGCCGATTCCCGCGGCCACCCCGAATCCGCGTCGCAGGGGGGCCCGGAACGCCCAGCGGGTCAGGACGAGCAGCGCCAGCTCGGCCGTCCACAGCACGGAGCCGGTCATGGTGAGCGCCTTCTCCGCCGTGGTTTCCTGGCCGAAGGCGAACCCGGGCACGGCCAGCGCACCGGCGAGCACGTTGATCGAGGCGAGCGTCGTCGCTCCCCACCACGCCACGCGCCGACCGTTGCGCAGTCCGTTGGCCAGCAGCGCGACGAGGGCGATGTTGACGGCGATGCCCCAGCCGGTGTCCTCGCCGCCGGTGGTGCCCAGCGGGCTGTCCGCGGGGAACAGCCAGAGCACCAGTTCGGCGACGGCGATCAGGGCGAGGCCGGTGGCGGCGAACAGGCGCCATTCGCGGCGCCCGGCCCGCACCCGTCCCGGCGGGCCGACGCGGTGGCCACCGGCCAGGCGGCGGCTCAGGGGAAGGGCGATCGCGACGGCCCACAGGTGCTCGAGGTCGGCGAGCCCGCCGAGGAACAGGAAGGACACGCCGACGTAGACCCACAGCCCGGCGCGCAGCCGCAGCCGCCACGGCGAACGCACCGTCGCCGACACCGCTGCCGCGCACGCGAGCGCGCCCGCGGAGAAACCCACGTCGAGGTGGGTGGCGAGCTGGTGCGCCCACGGCCACCCGGTGTCGCGGAAAGCCAGCAGCGTCAGCGCGGCACCGAGCACGCCGGCCAGCTGGCCGAGCCCGCAGATCGCCGCGGTCCGCCCGGTGCCCAGCCGCCATTCCGCACTGCCGGCGAAGACGGCGAACGAGAGCAGCACCGGGAGGTAGAAGAGCGGGGTGAGAGCGAGGAACGAGCCGGTCACCGGTGTCCACCACCGGCCGTCGGCCAGCGCGGGCAGGCCGTAGCCGATGTGGTCGAACCACGTCCGGTCTTCCGCGGCGTCCCACAGCGTTCCGGTCGCGATGCCGGTGACGATGATCGCGACCAGCACGCCGGTCGTGAACGGCAGCCGCCGGCGCAGCACCGTGGCCAGTGCGTGGACGCGCGAAGCCGGGGCCGGCGGGGCGGTCACTGCCTCGGTGGTGGTGAGCGAGCTGCTCATCGCTGTCTCCTGGTGAGTCGCTGGGGATCCCAGCGTGCGCCGGATGTTCCCGGCCGGGTACCAGGTCAGCCCCGGTCGGCGCCAGGGTTAACCCTGGCGAAGGTTATGGCGTGGCCTCCGCGGGCCGCACCGGTAACTCCGCCCGGACCACGGTTCCGCCTCCTGCCGGGCTCACCACGGTCAGGTGGCCGCGGAGCGCCTCGACGCGGTCGGTGAGGCCCCGCAGCCCCGAGCCCGCGGTGGGGTCCACCCCGCCGATGCCGTCGTCGGCGATTTCGACGACCGCCGTGGGACCGTCGCGCCGGACTCGCACGGTGACGACGCCGGCCCGCGCGTGCTTGGCGACGTTGGCCAGCGCCTCGGACGCGACGAAGTACGCGGCGAACTCGACCGGCTGGGGCAGCCGCGGACCCGTGGCGTACTCCACCGTCGTGGGCACCGGCGAGCGGGTGGCGAGCGCCTCGAGGGCGACGTCCAAGCCCTGATCGAGCGCGGCCGGGTGGATGCCGCGGGCGAGCTCGCGCAGTTCGGCCAGTGAGCGGGCCAGTTGATCGCTGGCCGAGGTGACGAGCTGTTCGGCGTCCGTGGGGTCGCGCCGGATCTGCCGCTGGATCAGCGAAAGCTGCATCGCGAGCGTCACCAGGCCCTGCTGGGCGCCGTCGTGCAGGTTGCGTTCGATGCGACGGCGTTCGGCGTCCCCGGCGGCGATGATCCGCTCGCGGGAGTGCTCGACCTCGGCGAGGCGCCGCCGTGCCTCGGTGTGCAGGTGCTGGTTCTCCAGTGCGATGGTCGCCGCGGCGGTGACCGCTTCGACCAGCTCGGGGTCGTCGTCGAGGGACCGGTCGTAGACGAGAACGGCGACCCGGCTGCCGTCGCGCTCGACACCGGCCACCGACCGGGACGTACCGGCGCCGGGCAGGGTGATCGAGTTGCCGTCCAGATCGGCGTAGGTGCCCGACGCGGTGGCGTAGCCGACCTCCAGATCCGGGTCGCCGAGTGCCTTCGCCAACGCGCCGCGCAGGTCGTCGGGCCGCAGGGTGCCCATCCCACGGAACAGGTCGGCCAGCCCGCCTCTGGCCAGCCGCGAACGCAGCAGTCCGATCAGGAACGCGACGGGCACCGTGAGCAGCGAACACACGCCGATCCAGAGCAGCAGCATCGACTTCTCGCCCGTCAGGAACTGCGCCACGAGCAGCCACCCGAACAGCAGCAGGCAGGCGGCCCCGGCGACACCCGGCGCCAGCGCCCGCCTGCCGGGCGTGGACGCCGAGCGCCAGCGCACCGCGACGACGACGGCGGTACCGGTCACGGCGGCCAGCAGCGTGCCGCGCTGGGCGACGTCGACGATCTCCGCGAGCCCCTCGTGCGGCCAGATCGCGATCGAGTTGCCCGGCACCCCGGAGAACAGCAGGAACAACGGGGCCAGGACGGCCAGTTCCAGCAGGACCGCACCGGCGAGCACCCGGTCCGCCGCGGTGCGCACCCGTCCACCGGTGAGGAAAGTCAGCACGAGCAGGACGAAGAACAGGACCCACAGGTCCGGCAGCCACAGGCCGACGACCTGTGCGGGCGGCCACGCGAGCTGGCTCACCAAGGGGCTGACGAAGAAGGCGAAGCCGGTGATGGTCATCAGCAGCCCGCTGTGGTTGTCGGGCCGGCGGCGCCAGGCGATCAACCCGCAGGCGGCGAAGGAGCCGCCGATCAGCCGGAACGCGACGTCGATCGCCGCGACCGGTGCCCCGCTCGGGAACAGCACCGGGACCAGCGCGCCGAACTCGGCCGCGAGTGCCACACCCCAGAGCAGCAGCCAGAAGCCCGGCCCGTGCCCGGAGCGGGCGAACCGGTGGGTGGTGCGGGCCTGCCCGCCGGCGAACGCCGTTTCCGAAGCCATGACGTGTCCTGCTGCGGTCGACGGGTCCCCTGGCAGCCCGCACGGTAATGCAGGACCGCCCCGGCCGGTACCGCTGAACCGCCGCCGCTCCGCAGGGTTGTCCCTGTAGCTGCGGGGGCGGCGGCGCTGCGACCATGGCGGGATGGTTCCCCGGGTCCTGATCGTGGACGACCACGCCGCGTTCCGGTCGTTCGCCCACCGTGTCCTGGTGGCCGACGGGCTGGTCGTGGTCGGCGAGGCGGCCGACGGCGCGGCGGCGATCGCGGCCGCGCCCCGGCTGCGTCCCGACGTGGTCCTGCTGGACGTGGGCCTGCCCGACATGGACGGCTTCGCCGTCGCCGCGGCGCTGGACGCGCAGGACGAAGCGCCCGCCGTGGTCCTGGTGTCCAGCCGCTCCCGGGACGACTACGGGTCGCTCGTCGACGCCAGCAGCGCCGTCGGGTTCATCGCGAAGTCCGCGTTGAGCGGCGACCTCGTCCGGCGGCTCCTGGAGCCCGGCAGGTGACGACGTCCAAGCCGGAATGCGCCCGGATCGTCGACGCCGCGGACGAATTCCGGCGCGGGCTCGAACGGCAGTTGCACGACGGCGCCCAGCAGCGCCTCGCTTCCGCCGTGCTGGCCTTGGGCCTGGCCGGCCGGACGCTCACCGGTGACGCGGCCGTACTCGTCGCCGAAGCGAGGGAAGAACTGGGCCTGGCCATGGCAGAGTTGCGGGAACTGGCCCGCGACATCTACCCGGTGCTGCTGGCCGAAGCCGGTTTGGGGCCGGCGCTCGCCTCGCTCACCGACCGGTGCCCGGTGCCTGCCGTGGTCTCGGCCGTGCCCGGCGGGCGGCTCCCTCCGACGGTGGAACGGACCTGCTATTTCGTGGTGTTCGAAGCGTTGAAGAACGTGGCCGGGCACTCGTCCGCCACCCGGGCCGAGGTCGTGGTCCGCGAGCAAGGAGGTCAGGTGAGCGTCGAAGTGAGCGACGACGGTGCCGGGGGCGCCGACCCGGGCGGGCCGGGCCTGAGCGGGCTGGCCGACCGCGTGGCCGCCCACGGGGGCCGGCTTCGGGTGGAGAGCCCCCGCGGCGGCGGCACTCGAGTGCGGGCCGACGTGCCATGCGGGTGATGATCGCGGACGACGCGGTCCTCTTCCGCGAAGGCGTGGCGCGGGTGCTCGCCGAAGCCGGGTTCGACGTCGTGGCGCAGGTCGGCGACGCCGCGTCCTTGCTCCACCGGGTGCGCGAGGATCCACCGGACGCCGTCGTCGTCGACATCCGGATGCCGCCGACCCACACCACCGAGGGCCTGGACGCGGCCAGGGACCTGCAGGAGCGGCACCCGTCGGTCGGCGTGCTGGTGCTGTCGGCCCACGTCGAACCGCACTACGCGCTGCAGCTGATCGAATCCGGCGCGCGCGGCACCGGTTACCTGCTCAAGGAACGCGTCGCCGACCTCGACGAGCTGACCGACGCCGTCCGCCGGGTCGCGGCCGGCGGGCTGGTCATCGACCCGTCCGTGGTCGCGCAGCTGGTCGGGCGCCAACGCACCCGCAGCCCGCTCGACGAGCTGACCGACCGCGAGCGGGATGTGCTGAAGGTGATGGCCGAAGGACGCTCCAACCAGGCCATCTGCCAGCGGCTCTACCTGAGCCAGAAAACCGTGGAGGCCTACGTGCGCTCGGTGTTCACCAAGCTCGGGCTGCACCAGGGCGCGGACGACAACCGGCGGGTCCTCGCGGTGCTCACCTACTTGCGCGGCTGACCGAAGCCGGACGTGAAGGCCACCTTGAGGAAGTTCAAGTTCCTCAAGGTGGCCTTCACGGCGTTGCCCCGGCTCAGGCGTCCCGGCGCTTGGCCACCGCGATTGCGATCGCGATCAGGACACCGCTGACCGCCGCGAAGTAGCCCATCGCCACCCACGGCTGTTCGGTCAGCGCCGCGCCGTCCGCGGGACGGCCGCTGAGCAGGAACTGCTTGGCGGCCTGGAACGGCAGCCAGCGGGCCGCCGATTCGAACCCGGGGATCATGGCGAGCAGCGACTCGACCATCATCGCCCAGGTCAGCACCAGCGCCACCGCGCCCGCGGTGTGCCGGACCAGGATGCCCACCGCGACGGCGAACACCGCGGCCACCAGGTAGACCAGGCCGACCCCGCCGACCTGACGCCATTCGGCAGGCCCGTGCAACGCGAGGTCGCTGCCCGGCATCAGGACCAGGCCCAGCGCCCAGCTGCCGAAGGCGGCGAGCAGACCGACCAGCCCGGCGGCGAGCCCGACGACCAGCGTCTTGGCCAGCAGCACCGCGCCGCGGGCCGGCGCGGCCAGGAACGTCGTCCTGATCATGCCGACGGAGTACTCGGTGGTCACCGCGAGTGTCGCCATCACCATGACCACGGCCAAGCCCAGGCCGTAGCCGAGCTGGGTCGAGGGAACGCCGGAGAACCCGGTTTCCTGGTTGCCCGCCATGGAAATCGAGTCCACGCCGATGGTGGCGACGACGCCGAACGCGGCGCACCACCACGGCGACCTGATCGACGTCAGCTTGATCCGTTCGGCTGCGATGAGGGACATGGTGGTCACCTTCCCGCCGCGGCGAGCACCGCGGAGTCGTTCCGGTCGACGGCGGATCCGCCGGCGCTGTACTCGACGTCGTGCCCGGTGATGTGCATGAACGCCTCTTCGAGCGAGCCGCGCTGCAGGGCCAGCTCGTGCAGCACCACCCCGGCGCCCGCGGCCAGCTCGCCGATCCGGGCGATGCCGGTGCCGGTGACGACCAGCGACGCGTCGTCGCCGGGCTCGGCTCGCACGTCGATTCCTTGGCGCATCAGCACTTCCGCCAGCTCCAGCAGCTGGGGGCTGCGCACCCGCACGGTCGAGGTGACGGCGCCCTCGACGAACTCGGCGGTCGAGCTCTCGGCGATCAACCTGCCCCGCCCGATGACGACCAGGTCGGTCGCGGTGAGGGCCATCTCGGGGAGCAGGTGGCTGGACACCAGCACGCTGCGTCCTTCGGCGGCGAGGTCCCGCATGAACCGGCGGATCCAGACGATGCCCTCCGGGTCCAGTCCGTTGACCGGCTCGTCGAACAGCAGGACCCCCGGATCGCCGAGCAGTGCACCGGCGATGCCGAGCCGCTGGGACATACCCAGCGAGAACGTGCCGGCCCGGCGGTCGGCGACCGCGGTCAGCCCGACCTGGTCGAGCACCTCGTCCACCCGGGCGGCCGGCAACCGGTTCGACCGGGCGAGCCAGCGCAGGTGGGCGCGGGCCGACCGGTGGGGGTGCACCCACTTCGCGTCGAGCAGCGCACCGACCTCCCGCAGCGGGTGCGGCAGGTCCTCGTACGGTCTGCCCCCGATCAGGGCGTGCCCCGACGTCGGCCGGTCCAGCCCGAGGATCATCCGCATGGTCGTCGACTTGCCGGCGCCGTTCGGGCCGAGGAAGCCGGTGACCCGGCCGGGCTGGACGGTGAAGGACAGGTCGTCGACGGCGAGCGTCGGGCCGTAGCGCTTGGTGAGTCCGCGGGTTTCGATCATGAGTTCCTCCTCGTGGCGTTGCCGAGATGCCACTGTGGCCGCCGCGCCCACCGCGTCGGCAGCGGGAAAACCCTGGCGGTCACGGGGAAAACCCTCGCCGGTCGCCGGGGGCCGCCCGCTACCGCCCGGACACCGGCCGGCGCATCGTCGACGGGACCGCACGGCCGACTCCAGGAGGCACCGATGTCAATCTCCGCGTGGACCCGCCGCCACCGCCTCACCGTGTTCTTCGGTCTCGCCTTCGCCGTTTCCTGGTGGGCTTGGCCGTTCTACGTCGCCGGCATCGCTCCGACGCCGTTCTTCGCCTGCGGACCCGTGCTCGCGGCGATCGCCGTCATCGCCGTCGCCGACGGCCGGGCCGGCTACCGCGACCTGTTCGCGCGGCTGACCCACTGGCGGGTCGGCTGGACCTGGTGGGCCGTCGCCGTCGCCGGCCCCCTGGCCGTGCTGGCCGTCGCGGTGGTGGCGAACGTGACGATTTGGCAGGCTCCCGCCCCTGACTTCGGCAGTCTCGCCTGGGCCGACATCGGGCTGTTCGCCGCGTTGCGGTTCGTCAACCCGCTCGACGGGCCGATCGGCGAAGAGCCGGGCTGGCGGGCCTACGCCCTGCCGCGCCTGCAGGCGAAGTGGTCCCCGCTCCGCGCCGGCGCCACCCTCGGCGTGGTGGTGGCGCTGTGGCACCTGCCGCTGGTCACCTCGGGCATGCTCGCACCGTTCGGTCTCGCCGTCACCTTCGCGATCACGCTGGTCTACGTGTGGCTGGTCAACCGCACCGGCGGCAGCGCGCTGATGGCCGTGGTCTTCCACGTGACGCAGGGCGCGGTCAGCTCCGCCGCCCTCGGCTTCACCGGTGCCGACGCCGACCGGATGGGCTGGCTCACCGGCGTGCTGTGGTGCGTGATCGCCGTGGGCCTGGTGACCACCGACCGCGCAGCTTGGCGCACCGCCTCCGGATCGGCCGTCACCCGGCCGTCCCGCGGGCGCGCCCGCGTCTGAGCTGTTCGGGGCCAGAGCATCCCGGCAGGATGCTCGTCCGCCGGTTCCACGCCGAGACCGGGCAGCCTCCAGCGCCGGAGTGCGCGCCGGTGCGGAAACAGCTTGCGCGGCATCCGCTGATGAGCGAACTCGGCGCATCCGCGGGCTGACGTGCCGGCCGGAGACTAGCGCCGTGGGTTGCCGCGGCTGGCGAAGTCCGTTGCCAGCAAAGCGGTTGTGGTGGCGGTGGCGATCTCGGCGCCGCGCCGGAGGTCGCCACCGCTCTCGACCAGGTCGGCCGTCAGCTCGTTGAGACCGCCCGAGATGATCAGCGCCAGGTGTCGCGGCGCGGGGCCGAGTCCTGAGCGGCGGAACTCTTCGTTGTCCGACAGGTCGTGGATGAGGTCGACGAAGGCGTCGTTCGACTTGCGGATCACTTCCTCGGCGACGGCGCCTGGCCGCGATCGGCCGCGTCCAGCCATCATGCGGTCGCCGAAGACCTGTCCGCGGCGGGTGCCGAGGTGAGTCTCGCGCAGTTCGTCCATGAAGGCTTCCCACAGCGGGGGACCGCCGGCGGTGAGCACTTCCGCGCGGGCCGCGTAGGCGTCGGCGACGGGCAGGTGCCGCACTCCCCAGGCGCTGAGCTGCACGAGCACCGGGACGAGGTCGACCGCGCGTTCGGTCAGGCTGTAGGTGACCTTCTGCTTGTGCGACGCGTCCCCGGCCCGGGTGAGCAGCCCGTGTTCGACGAGCGCGGCCAGCCGGTCGGCCAGCCGGTCGGCCAGCACGTTCGACGAGATCCGTTCCGCACCGCCGAGCAGCTCCCGGAAGTGCCGCGCCCCGCCGAAAACGACGTCACGCAGGACGAGCAGCGTCCACCGGTCGCCGAAGATCTCCAGCGACAGGTTGATCGGACACCGCGACCGGGCTTCCTTCACCGCTCTCACCTCGAAACTGGTTGCGTTACGAGAGCGGTAGTACCCCGGAACGACCGGCGCCAAACCCCGCCGAAGCCGTCCAGCACCGGGGTGGCCCAGCGCGGCCACGAAGTTGCCGTCGCTCACGCCGCCGACCGAACATTCCCGCAGCGTGACGCCCAGTTCCGCGGCCTCGTCGCGGGCCAGTTCGTACAGCTGCGCGATGGGGTCCGGCCGTTCCTCACCGGGCCCTGTTCATGGTGTGTCCCCGTCGGACGAATAGCACACCTTCAGTGACCGGAGGGCCTCTCCTGCCGGCTGGTTGTCTATCTGCGAAACGAGATTCTCAAAGAATGGACAAACCGGCGCATGACGAAGAACCCTTTCTCTTCGTATGTAGGGTTCTAATGCTTCCCACGCGCGTCGAGTTCGAAAATGAAAGACTGCTATGACAATACGGGGGGCCACTAATTTGAGAGTGGAGATCATCCTGATATAATCGTAAGTGAATGCAACATTGCGCACCGAAGAGCGAGCGGGCTCCGGCAGGCTGTCGATCCCCTGATCCGGTCCGTGATCCAGTGCAAGTTGGGTCAGTACATACCTTTGATCATTCTGGAACTCTTTATCCCTGATATTGTGCATTGCCACCTCGAGAACCATCTTCAGCTCACTTGCGGATCGCGTGCTCCGGAGTTGCCTGAACGTGGCGAACACGGATACGGCTAACGCTGTGACCGAGATGAAAAAAGAGACAGTCGCATACATGAGCATCCCTCCGGAACTTCCATGAACGAGCCGTCACGGAGTGCCCCTGCCCGGACGCCGGTCCCGCAGCCCGATATTCAGGGCATGGCCGAGTCGTGGCGCCTCCAGTCTGAAGTAGTTCCACATGAACAAGGCAAAAAGCGCGACATCCGCAACCGTGATGATTATCGATATCGGCACAGAGTTTGCGTAGGTCCATCCGAGTCCGATGGCAACGAAGGTCGGTACAACCACAAGAACGAGCATCGGGATGTGGTACGGCATGAATGTCTGTTTGAAACGCGAGGACCTGCTGCCCTCGAACGTATGCCAACAGGCGGAGTCGGGTGCCAGATGGTTCAGTTTCGGTTCCACCACTTCCCGCAGATAGCCGACGATGCGGTCAATCTGCGAACTGATGTAGGTGGCGATATTGCTGAACATGATACTGACTATCGGCGCGAGCAGGAGCAGTACCCCACTTTTGCGTTCAACTCCCACGGCGGTCGCCGCGAGGGTAAGAGTCAGCGCTGATATTCGAAAAGTGACGCGATGGTCCATCTTCTTCGCTATCTCATCGCGCAATGCCTTGTATTCCACAAGGACGATATCCCGCACCATCGCGTCGTCCGAATCACCCGCATTCTCGACGGAATCGACAAAATTCATACTTGTCTCCTCATCGCCGTTGGCCTGTCCGTCAACGGTATCGCTACAGATATCTCGCCGTGAACTGCGGACTGATTCCTCGCTTGGCAAGCCGTGTTCGTGCTCAGCACGTAGCTTGTGCCACGCAAGGGTCGAGGACCCGGAGATGGCTCCACACGTGGGCCAGCCACCACTGGTCCGGGTCGGGGTCATGGGGGTTGAAGAACTTGCCGACGTAGTCGTAGGTGCCGTCGTGGCTCCACAGCTCCCAGTTGGTCTGCCCGTACGCGAGCCAAGGATCCGACTGGCCGAGCGACGTGTACTGATTGCCGGCCTCGGCCTCGATCGAGAACAGTCCGCCGGCTCCGGTGTCGCCCAGATACATACCGTACTCGGCCATGGCTCGCAGGAACACCTTGTGCCATGGGAGAACCGGCAGGGCATCGATCTGCGTCGGCGTCAGATCCAGCTGGAACAGGGCACCCATCGGCGGTGCGTCAACCGTCGGTTTGCCGATCGTGGCGCAGCTCCGGCCGCTGCGTTTGGCCGGATACACGGCTGTGCCGCTATCGCAGTCGACGACGATGGTCAGTGCGTGCTCGATCCGGCCTGCCTGGAGCTCTTCGACCCGGACGCGTCCAGCCAGTCCGCCCAGGTGCGCCGCGGTGCCGTTCCCCGGCGTGGTCGGCTCGCAGTTGCGGCCGTCGGCGGCCAGGCCATCGCAGTCGCCGGTGACCCGGGTGCGGCCCCCGTAGGTGAAGGTCAACGTCCCTCCGGCCGGCGGTACCGTGGAACCCTGAACCTGCCACAGGTCGTACTCCCATCCAGTCGCCTGGTCCACGACGGTCAAGTGGCGATCCGCCGCCACAGGTGCCGCCCATCCACCTTCGGGTGCCGCCGTCGCCGGTATCCGGATCTGGTGCCCCTCGATGGCGCACGGCTGCCACACGCAGTGCAGTGTGACCGGCCGGTCGGTGATCCGCGGGTAATAAGTGGGTTCACCACCGGTTCCGGCGGGCCCGGCGGAAAGGTTTCCCGGATGGTTGTCTCGGGAGATGTCACCCAATACTCGAGCGACGATAGCGGCTGACGAGGTCTCGCTGTCATGGACCGGGCGTGGGTTGGCCGGCAGCTTACGGTTCAGGGGACTCGTCGAGCCGTACGGTCGCCAACACGCGGGCGGCCAGGCCCCGGGCCCGAAACCACCGAAAGCGGGTGCGCATGCCTCATGGGTGATGACCGCGTACGCAACACGGACGTTGGTATCTCCACCGTTGACCGACGTGAAGCGCAGCCGCAGGTCCTCGACCGCGGCCTGGTTCAGGCCCGAGAGCGGCGGTCCGGTCAAGGACCGCCATTGGAAGCCCGAGCCCGGCGGGACTGTCGATGTGGCGAGCACGGTAGTTGCTTGGACGACCTCCACCCGCAACGTGGTCCCTGGCCCGGTGTTCGCGAAGTACCACGAGGTGACCTGGGCGAAGCCACCTTTGAGGTCGGTGCTCGACAAGCTCACCTCGCTGCTGCGACCGGGATCGCGGGCGTAGATGTAGTCACCGGCGGGTACCGGTGCCGGTTGGGTGACGTCATCATCGAGGGCAGCCGCGGCCGAGCCCGGTGTGCCACCGAGCCAAGCGCGTGCGATGTCACCGTCCGGACGCAACACCGAAGAGGCGCTCGTGTCACTGTGCGCTGCCGGCGCCGGCGCGGCCGCACTGGCGGCTGCCGGCACCAAGCTCACCGTCAGCACGGCGGCGGCCCATGCCACCGCGAGCCGGGACGGAACGCACGCGCCCGGCCGAACCCACGTTCGTCGTCTACTTGTCACGAGGTTTCTCCCTGAACGTTGTTCTGCAATTCGACGGGACTGTGCCGATCATCGTGGCCTGACGAGCTGGAATTGATCTGAATCCCGGACAAGGAAGTCTGAAACATGCTGCATGTGCCGGTCGTCCTCGGTACGCTGCGCGATGACCGGGCGAACGTGTCTTGTGCGGGCCCGGTCGAAGCACTCGAACCACGAGCCGGCGGCGCGGGAGAGTTCATGGTGGGTGAAAGACCGGGTTTCCGGGTACTTGGCCAACTGACCATCTCTCGTGAGCGTCAGCCGATTGCGATCAACGGCACCAAGCCGCGAGCGGTGCTGGCGTATCTGTTGATCAATCGGGGAAAGCCGGTCACCACCACCGCGCTCGTCAACGAGCTGTGGCGCGACCAGCCACCGGCTACACCGAACAACACGGTGCAGACCTACATCCGGCAGCTGCGGGACATGCTCGAACCGGACCGCCGTTCAGGGTGGGAATGCCAGATCCTGCGCACCGTTCCCGGCGGCTACCAGCTTGACATCCAACCGGGCGACGTCGACAGCGCCGTTTTCGAACAATTGCTTGAGCAGGGACGTCAAGCGCTGCGGGAAAGCAGATCGGAGAACGCAAGAGAACTGCTGCGGTCCGGACTCGCAATGTGGCGCGGGGCTGCCTTCGTCGGGCTCCACGAGTTCGCCACGGCCGCCCAGGAGGCGATCCGGCTGGAGCAGCTGCGTCTGGACGCGATCGAGCTTCGCGTCCAGTCCGACCTCGAACTCGGCCGCCACGAAGAAGTCGTCGACGAGCTGGCCGAACTGGTCCGCCGGCACCCCGTCCGCGAATCCCTCGTTGGTCATCTGATGCTCGCCCTGTACCGATGTGGGCGGCAGAGCGAGTCGCTCGCCGCGTACAAGGCGACCCGTGAACGACTGAGCGACGAACTCGGTGTCGATCCCCATGTCTCTCTGCAGGAGTTGCATCAGCAGGTGCTGCGCCAAGCCCCCGCGCTCCACCAAGCACGGCAGGATCAGGCCCGGACACCGGCGGAGAAGCCGTACAAGCCGGCAAACGATACGAAATCAAGGCGGCGTATCGGTCACCGTGCTGTGACCGCCGCAGCGCTGACATTGGTCTTCGTTGCGATGGCCTGCATCGTGGTTCTGCGGAACTGGTCCGACACCGGCCACACTCCCGGCACACCATCGCCTTCCCAGCCCCCAGCATCGGCGATCTTCAATGAGTTCGACCTGGCCGTGCGGCCGGGCATGGGCTACGACCTCGACATACCGCCCGGCCGGCCCACGGACTGGCACTCGACCAATAACCCGAGATCGCCCGACTACAGCTACCTTGACCTCTATCGGACCAGCGCCAAAGCACCCCGAGACCAGCTCAGCGGCGTCGACCTCGGCAACACCAACGAATTCAACGTGATCCAGCAGGTCAACAACGACGACCCGATCACAACCTGCCGGAGCTTGGCAACCCACGGCGGCGGCAACGCACCGCTCGAACTTCTCAGGCCAGGATCAAGGGTGTGTCTGCGGACTCATGAGGACCGGTGGGCAATGCTGACCATCACCAAAATGCCTTCCGATCGGTCCGCAATAGTTCTGCTCCGCGTCACTGTGCTGCAGAAGTAGATCACAGAGCGGGCTTGTCGAGGGCCGTCTCAGGAGTCGAAGCCGATGTTCGCGCCCCGCTCGACCGGCGCCGGGGGAAGAGTCCTGCCGTTGCGGCTTTCGTCGACGTCGAGCATCGGAGAAGCGGGGCTGCCCCTGGTAGTGTCGATCATCGTGTTCACTCCGGAGCAGCGAGAACAGTTGCGTGACAGCCTCATCTCGGCGGCACGGCAGGACACGCGGATCGTGGCCGCGGCCTTGACCGGATCGGCGGCGCTCGGACGTCAGGACGAATGGTCCGACATCGATCTGGCGTTGTCGGTGGCCCGGGACGCGGACTACCAGCAGGTAGTCGCCGACTGGACTGACCGGATGACCGGCCACGACGTGGTCACGCACCTGGACATGCCGCTGGGTGACGCGCTGTTTCGGGTATTCCTGCTGCGGAACACCTTGCAGGTCGACCTCTCGTTCTGGCCGGAGGCCGAGTTCGGCGCGACCGGGCCGAAGTTCCGGCTGCTGTTCGGGGCTGCGGAGGAACAGGAGCAGGTGCGGCCGCCCGCGGCGGAGTGGTTGATCGGCATGGGCTGGCTCTACGCCCTGCACGCGCGGTCGAGCATCGCCCGGGGCCGGGTGTGGCAAGCCGGCTACATGATCAACGGCATGCGTGAGCAGGCTTTCGCCCTCGCGTGCCTGCGGTACGAGCTGCCCGCGGTGCAGGCTCGGGGTACGGACGACCTGCCTGCCGAGGTCACGGCCTCGTTTTCCGGAACGCTCGTCCGGTCGCTGGACTCAGCCGAGCTCCACCGCGCCTTCGCCGCCACCGCTGAAGCGCTGCTGGCGGAGGCAGTGCTCGCCGACCCCGACCTGGCCGACCGGATCGGCGCGACCCTGCGCGAGCTGGCGGCGGTCGGCGCCGGTTGATCCGGCTCGCGGTCCGTACTCTGGGTTCGCCGCAAGCATCCTGCGCACGCTGTCATTGCCATCGGCCGCCGTGTTCGCCCTTACGAACAGACGCCGGCGCCGAGGCCGCTCGGTTCGAGGTCTGCGGACTGACCCTGAGAGCTGTCGAACACCAGCGACTCCTGCGCAGGGGACTTGAAGGTGAGCGTGTCGACGCCGGCGCCGTCTGGGCTTCCTCAGCTACCTTGGGTTGCTGCTGGTCATGGTGGTACGTTCCCGCAGCTTCGGCGTCGACTGGTTTCTCCACGGCTGGCGCCGGGAACCGCTCCCGGGCGAGTGCATCCCGGACGGCGTCCGCGACACCGGTGCACCTATGTCGCGCCCCGACCCCAGGCTGCCCTCGTGAACGTCGCCTCGCGCACGAGTTCGCGCGGGATGGCTCAGGGACGGTTCGGGGTCAGAGCCTCCCCGTGTCAGGGTGGCGTTCGACGGGAAGGCGTTGCGGCCGTCGGGTCGGCGTGGTTTGGCCGACTCTGGTAGTGATCCCAAGAGCGATCGTCGGCCCTGCCGTGAGCAGCGCCTTTGACATCGCTGGCTAACGACACTAGCTTAAGGCTATTCACGTTAGCCAACCTGATGGAGAGCGCCATGACCGAGCACCTGACCATCGCCGGCAACACCATCGCCTACGACGTGGCCGGGCAGGGGCCCCTCGTCGTGCTGGCGCACGGCATCGGCGACAGCCGCCACTCCTACCGGTTCCTCGCCCCGGCCCTGGCCGCGAAGGGCTACCGGGTCGCCAACGTTGACATCCGCGGTTGCGGTGATTCGAGCCTTGGCTGGGATGGCTACAGCCGCACCGACATCGCCGGCGACCTGGTCGCCCTCGTCCGCCACCTCGGCGGGCCTGCCGTGATCATCGGCCAGTCGATCAGCGGAGGTGCTGCGACGATCGCGGCCGCCACCGCGCCGGACGTGATCGCCGGCATCGTCGAACTGGCGCCGTTCACCCGCGCGCAGCCGTTCGACCTCGGCGGACTGGTGCGGGTCAAGCGCTTCCGGGCCGGTTACACCCAGATGGCGCTGGTCATCATGCGCGGAAAGCTGAAGAACTGGACGAAGTACCTGGACGTGGCGCTGCCGGCCAAGCCCGCCGATTGGGGCAATGAATTGGCCCGTATCGAGGCGAAGTTGAGCGAGCCCGGCCGGATGGAGGTCCTGCAGGCCATGTGCAAGACCAGCCCGGCCGATGCCGGTGAGCAGCTGGCCAACGTCAAGTGCCCGGTCCTGATCATCGAGGGCAGCGCCGACCCCGACTGGGCAGATCCCCGCGTCGAGGGCGAGAAGATCATCGCCGACCTGCCGCGGGACCTTGGCGAACTGGCGGTCATCACGGGCGCCGGGCACTACCCGCACGTCCAGATGCCCGATCAGGTCGTCGCACTCACCCTGCCGTTCCTGGAGAGGACGCTGGATCGTGCCTAGGGCCGGGCTCACTCCGGCAATGGTCACCGAGGCCGGTGCCGCAGTGGCCGACGAGGTCGGGTTCGCCCAGCTCAGCATCGGCCTGGTCGCCGAGCGGCTCGGAGTCAGGACCCCCTCGCTCTACAAGCACGTCGCCAGCCAGGCCGATCTCGTTCACCGCATCGCCGTCCAGGCCGCGAACGAGCTCGCCGACGCCATCCGCGACGCGACCCAGGGCCGGGCAGGCGGTGACGCCTTCACCGCCGGTGCGCAGGCGATGCGGATGTATGTGAGGAAGCACCCCGGTCGGTACGCGGCGGGCAACGCAGCCCGCCCGACCGGGCCCGATGACCCGCTCATCGCGGCGCTCGACCGGGTGCTCGCCTCCTGGGCGGCGATGGTGCGCGGGTACGGGATCGATCCGGGCCAGAAGATCCACGTTCTGCGGATGGTGCGCACCATGCTCCACGGGTTCGCGACACTGGAGGTCGCCAACGGCTTCCGGATCGACGCCGACGTCGAGGACAGCTTCGCCTGGATGGTTGACTTCATCGACCACGGCCTGCGGTCCTTGGACGAACCTCGGTGATCCGCCGACGTCGGTGACGTGCCGTTGACAGCCTGCCCCAGCGGTGACGCCCTCCGGGCAACCACCTCCACTCCCTTCTCGACGCCCCGATCGCGGGACCACCGGGTCGATCGGCGATCACTCTGTTCCACAACCCTTCCCGACAGGAGCTGCGAGGTCCGTGAGCGACCCGAACATCGTCGACGAACCCGAGGACACCAGGATCGAACGGCACGCCAGTTGGGCCGAACTCTTCTTCGACCTGGTGGTCGTGGCAGGCGTGGCAGCTCTGGCGCACGTGCTCGGATCCGAACTGGACCTCGCGGCGCTCGGCCTCTACGCACTGCTGTTCCTGGCCTTCTGGCTTTCGTGGACGACTTTCATGCTGTACGGCAACGTCGCGGCCGGGAAGACCCGGGTCGTACGGCTGATGATCGGGATGTTCGGCCTCGGGATGATGATCGCGTCCGTGCCCGGCGTGGCGCACTCGGTGCTCGGGCACGAGGGGGACACGCGCCCGCTGACCGTCTTCGCCATCGCCTACATCGCCACGCGCGTTTACGGGTCCCAGTCGTGGCGCAAAGGCGAAGTGCTGCTGGACTTCCCGGTGGCGCAAGTCTCGACAGGTCTGCTGCCCTGGGCCGCGTCGATCTGGGTCGACGGGCAGTGGAAGCTCGTGCTCTGGGCGGCGGGGATCGGCATCGACCTGCTGCTGGTCCTGGTCGTGTCCGGCGCCAAGATCCTCGAGCAGCTCCAGTCGAGGTTCACCGCGCGAGCCACCACTCGACGCCGGCCGCGGCCCGATGTTCACCACAACGGGGCCGTGCCGGTGATCCACGGGGTGTCCGTCGACCCGGCGCACTTCTCCGAGCGGCTCGGGCTCTTCGTGATCATCGTGCTCGGCGAATCGGTGGTGCAGGTCATCGGCGCCGCAGCCGAAGCACACTACGACCTCGGCCTGCTGGCCACCGGAGTCGCATCTTTCGTGTTGCTGGCAGGCATGTTCGGTTTGTCCGTCGTCTTCGGGTACGCAGGCTTGCCGCACCTCCGAGGCGGCCGCATCCCCGCGCGCGCCGCCCTTGGCCTGCACTGCCTGATCACCGGCGTCATCGCCACGGTGGCCGTGTCGCTCTCGTCGGTGGTCGAGCACGGCTCCGATCCGCTGCCCGGTCCAGGACGATGGCTGCTGTGCGGCGCGCTCGCGGCCTACTTCGCCCTCGGCGTGGTCACCGGTGTGGCCAGCCGCAGTTCCGATCTGCAGAGGACGGTCTCGCGAATCATCACCGGCGTCGCGGTTCCGCTCCTGCTCGGCCTGCTCGCCACCAACGTCAGCGGTCGGACATTGGTGGTCTGCATGGCACTGGTGGTGGTCGCCCACCTCTGGTTCGAACGGCGATTGGCACCGATCCGAGGCTAGGACCGGCCGCCGGACATGATCGGCGCCCGCCGCGTGCCGGGTAAGCGGCGATCCCGCTCACGGACTACCCGGCCCGTCCGCATCGCCACCTGAGCTACCTCCTCGTCGGCGCGTAACAGACCGCTCGGTTTGGCGACTTAACCTGGGTGAACGGTCGTTGGGCGGCGCTGGCGCGCAGGGATCGGGTCATCCGGCTCGGCCCGGAGGCTCTGACGTACGAGGGTGTGGCGCTCACGTATCGCGACGGCGATCGAGCGGTTGCCGAGGTGTGGCTACCTCAAGGCACCGAGTCGTCGTACGCCGACGACGAGCAGCTGATCGTGCAGCTTCGCCGAGCGTTCCTGTGGTGTGGGGGTGCGGCTGCGGAACCCCCGGTACCTCCCCCCGCCGGGGGCCTCCGCCGTCGTTCGGTCGGGCCTGCAGTCATCTCAGAGGCCCTGACCAGCGTTTTCGATGTGTGCGTCAGTTCAGGACCAGGACGCCATCCGGCGCGTACCTTCCGGCTGTGTCAAGCGATAGCCCAGCGAAGTTGCGACGTGCTTGACGGCTTGCCCCATGCGCAGGCTCCGAATCAGACCGGCACGCCGTAGTGCCGCGGCATGCCGGCTGGCTGCGGCGTCCGACACGCCGAGCGTCGCGGCCAGTTGCCGTCCGGTGACCCCGCCGGACCTGACGATCGCCTCGAGCGTTTCCGCTCGGCCGGCGCCCAGCAGGGACCTCAGCGCGCCCCGCTGGCCCGGCTCGGTCCGCGGCGGCGGGCCGGCGGGGACCCGGACGGTGAGGTGATCACCGGTGGGCTCGCCCAGGGTCACCCGCCGGCTCAGGGCTACGGGCTGGATCCGTAGCGGACGCTCGCCGAGCTCGAGGTCGGCGTCGAAGGTCGTGGGCACCTCCAGGACGCCGCGACGGAGCCTGATGCCGTGTCCGAGCTGGTGGAGCAGCGCCGCTGCGCCGCTGGTGGCGTAGAGGTGCGACCACCCGGCCGCGCGGGCCGCGACCGCGGAGCCGATGCCCGGGGAGCCGGGCTCGACGGTGGTGCTGCGCAGGTGGTCAACGGCCTTGTCCAGGACGCGGTGGGCCTGATCGTCGCCCTCGGCGAGGGCTTTGGTGAATGGTGTGGGCAACCGGCGGGCGAACAGATGTGACAGGTATCCGGGGGTGACGCCCTCGGCGAGATCCGGTGAAGTGCTGCGCGAGTAGAGCTGCGCCAGCGGGTCTTGGCGCAGCCCACCGTGGGCATGGGCGAACCCGGCCGCCGTCAGTTCGGCGCCGAAGTCGGGATGCGCGCAGATCCCGACGTTGCCCAGCCCTTCGGACCCCAGGTGAATGCGGATCAAGGTGTCCCCCCGGTGCTCTTGACGCCCCCAGCAGCGCTTTTGTGCGCGCGTGACAAAAGCTACCGGTGTCCGGGGCGCAACGGAAACGATGACGAAGCAGCACCGGGCAACAGCTTCTCGAGGCCCGCTGCTGTCTCCGCGTGTTCACGCGGGCCTACGCGAACGGAGCACCATCGGCATGACCTGTCAGACGAAGAAGCACAGCAACAGCCGGCATTCCCGGGCCGGTGCCCGGACCACGGCCCTGGCGACCATCGCCTTGGCCGCGGGGATCGTGACGGCCGGGCCGGCCTCGGCCGATTCCGGCACGTACTACAACAGCGGCAGCCTGACCCCTGTCTCGACCGGCCTGCTCGGAACCGGGGTCGGGAATCCGCTCACCGGTGAGCAGATGGTCGCCCGGGCCCGCGACTGGGTCGCCCACCAGGTCACCTACAACCAGAGCCAGTCGTTCTCCGACGCCGAGGTCGGTGGCCCCTACCGCACGGACTGCGGCGGCCTGGTCGACATGGCCTGGCAGCTGCCCGCCAGCCCGGTGGTCACCACCCCGGCCCCCGGTATCGACTCCGCCACCTACAGCACCAAGCTCAGCAGCTGGTCGCAGCTGCAGCCCGGCGATGCCCTGGCGGTCGCCGGCGAGCACATCAACCTTTTCGCCGGGTGGACCAACAGCGCCCACACCTCCTTCACCTACATCGCCGAGGACAACCCGAGCGTCAGAACCGGCGAACACAGCGCCGACCTCTCCGACCCCGTCATCGACGGCTACGCCAAGAGCAGCTTCGAGCTGCTGCGCTCCAAGAACTTGGACACCGCCCCCGTGGCCAACACCTCGGCGCAGCTGACCGCGGTCGGCAACGACGGCCACATCTACCACGAGATCCGCAATCCGAACGGCACCTGGAGCGGTTTCCAGCCGCTGCCCGGCTACGCCGGGGCCGCCACGTTCTCGGCGCCGTCCGTGGCCGTGGCCGGGATGCCCGGAGGATCCGCCCAGGTCGTGGCCGTGGGCAACGACGGGAAGGTGTACCACACGATCCGCCGCACCGACGGCACCTGGACCGGCTGGTCCCCGCTGAACTTCACGGCCAAGCGGGTCTCCATCGCCGCGATGCCCGACGGGAGTTCCCAGGTCCTGGCCGAGGCGCCGGACGGCACGCTGTACCACAACGTCCGCTACACGCCCTCCGGCAGCTGGCAGGGCTTCCGGGCGCTCGCGGGCTTCGGTTCGGCCGCCACGTTCCAGGCCGGCTCCGCCGCCGTGGCGGGCATGCCCGACGGCTCCGCGCAGTTCATCGCGGTCGGCAACGACGGTATGACCTACCACAACATCCGCCGCTCGAACGGCACCTGGCAAGGCTGGTCCCCGGTGGGCTTAGCCGCCGGCTCGGTGGGTGTGGCCGGTATGCCGGCGGGCGGCTCCGCGCAGTTCGTCGCGGTTGGCACCGACGGCAAGGTCTGGCACAACATCCGCCGCGCGGACGGCACCTGGCAGGGCTGGTCTGCCCCGGGCTTCGTCGCCAAGGAGGTCTCCATCGCCGCCATCGCCGACGGCTCCGCCCAGGTACTGGCCGAGGCGCCGAACGGGACGGTTTACCACGACATCCGGTACACCTCCGGCACCTGGCAGGGCTTCCGGCCCCTCGCCGGGTATGAAGGCGGCGCCACGTTCCAGGGATCCGCGATCGGAATCAGCGGGTTCCCCTACTGACACCCCGCACTTCGCACGCGCTGGGCAGCCGGCTCACCGCCGGCGCCCGGCGCTTCCGGGGCACTTCTCGTGACCCATTTCGCCGCCCTACGCACGATGCCCGGTCTTGCGCGGTAGTTGATCGGTCGCCCCGGTCCAGGAAACGGGGAGGGGCGACCGATCGCGGTGCAACCCGCTGATCAGGTGCCGGCGAACGACAGCGGATAGGCGCCGGTCGGTACCCCGACACCGGTGACGGTGTCGAATCCCGGCCCGGTCGACGGCGTCAGGGGGCTCGGCGGCGTCACGGACATCTGGCCGAACATGCTGTACAGCACCGGGGCGTCGTTGGTGAAACCGCGCATCCTGACCGCGACCGGTGCCGTGTGGTCCGGCAACGTGTACTTGTCGACGTCGCGGATGGCCGGACCGCCCGCGCGCTGGTAGAGCACCGGGTTGGCAAAGCCGAGCGGCTTGCCGCCGCGCGCCTGCTGGACGAGCGCCTGCACCGCGGCGAACAGCGGGGCGGCCAGGCTCGTCCCGCCCACGCCCAGCTCGACGGCCAGCACCGGTTCATCGCCAACGCCTCGCACGAGTTGCGCACCCCGCTCACCACGGCCAAGGCCCTGGTCGAGGTCGCGGTCGCCGCCTCGACCAGCTCCGAGGATGTCCACCGGTTGGGCGGCAAGCTGCTCACGGTCATCGCCGGGCAGGAACGGCTGCTCGACGGGCTGCTCGCGCTCGCGTACAGCGAGACCACCCTCGACAGGGACACCAGGGTCGACCTCGCCGAACTGGCAGCCGCGGCGGTACACGCGTACGGGGACAAGGCGCGTGACGCGGGGATCGAACTCCGCACCGCGCTGTCCCCGGCCCCGCTGTACGCGGACCCGGTCTTGTTGGGCCGGGTGGTGCACAACCTGGTGGACAACGCGATCCGCTACAACGTTCGCCACCGCGGCCGGGTCACCATCCACAGTGGATTGGAACCGGACGGCACGGCGGCGATTTCCGTGACCAACTCCGGACCTGTCGTCGAGGCGACCGAGGTGGAATCACTGTTCGAACCGTTCCGCAGGCTGCGCTACGACCGCACCCGCCGGCCCCGCGGTTCCGGACTGGGGTTGTCCATCGTCCGGGCCGTGGTGCGCGCCCACCTCGGCACCGTGCGGGCCGATCCGCGAGAAGGAGGCGGTCTGACGCTGCACGTGCGGATTCCGACCCACCCCATGACGCCACCAGACAAGCGGTGACGGTATCGGGCCCGGTGAAGGTCGACAAAGTGCGAACTGGGTTCACCGCGGCACGCTCGCGCCTGCGGAACCGCGGATCGGGGCACAGACAGAACTGTCCTGGGAGGGCCGAGATGATCTCGGCCCTCCCAGGACAGTTCGGTACGAGGATCAGATCTTGCCCGCGGCCACGTCGGCGAGGGTCACGCGGAAGGCCTTGTAGTTCACCACGTAGCGCTTGGACGATTCCGCCGAGGTGATCTCCTCCCGGATCGGCAGGCCGTTGTCGGCGTTGATGATGAGGACGTCCGTGCTGCCGCCCAGGATGGCGGGGGGCGCGGTGAGGGTCAGCGCGGCCTGGCCGTCGACGTTGGTCTTGCCGACGATCATGTCCGGGATGGTCGCGTACAGCTTCAGCACGCCCGCGCGGACCTCCGCGTTGGCGGCGTTGGCGAACAGCGCGTGTTGGGCGCTGCTCCACAGGTGGTTGTTGATCAGGTTGTCCAGGTCCTTGCCCGTCGGACGCGGTTTGGGGGCCGGAACCGGCTTGCCGATCTTGCGGAACATCTCCGCGGTCTCCGCTTGGGCGGCCGCCCAGGCCTTTTCGGCCTCGGCCGGGCTCAGGCCGATGCCCAGGGCATTGCCGGCCGCGGTGATCATCGCGATCCTGGCCTTGTCGACGTCGCCGTTCGCGGCGAGACGGGCCGCCGCCATCACCTTCCCGTCGTACGGCGTAGCAGGCTGGGCGTCACCCTTGGCGACTGCGTCCACCAGGGTCTTCGCCGAGTCGCCCGTGAACTGCCGGCCCTGGTCGGTGTAGAGGGTGTAGTAGAGGTCCGGTTTGTTGTCCAGCCCGAACTTCGTGTTGATGATCAGCGACGCGTCTCCTGGCTGCGTGCCGCCCGCCTGGACCGCGGAGGCCAGCTTCACCAGCGGTGCCTCGACCGCCCGCGGCGCCGCGTCGGACGGGCCGGCCGGGACGCTGCCGCCGGACGTACCCATCACCACAGCCGCCGCGACGGCTGCCGCGCCCACGGCGGCGACGCCGACCTTGGGCCAGGAGAACCAGCGCTTCGGTCGCACGACCGTGGCCACGGGTTCCGCCATCGCCGTCTGCAGTGCCGTGCGGGCACGGTCATAGGCCTCGGGACTGGGGGACGGCACGTCACGCAGATTCTTCATGAGATCCATTTCATCCATGGGTTGTCTTTCAGGTTGTCGGGACTTGCAGCAGCGCGACCACTTCGGGGGCTTCACGCAATGCCTTACGCGCCTGGTGCAACAGGCGGCGGGCCGTGCCGGCCGGGATGTCGAGCACCCGCCCGGCCTCGGCGACGGTCAGGTCCTCCCAGGCGACCAGGCCCAGCACTTCCCGCTCTTCCGGTTTGAGCCGGGCCAGTGCCCTGCCCAGCAGCGCCTGCGTGTCCACGCGGGCATCCACCGCCGGCCAGGGATCCCAGTCACTAGCCACGCCGGTCAGGTCCGACGCCGGCTCCTCGGCCGGTGCGGACCGCCAGTGCCGGCGCAGCCTGTTCAGCGCGACGCCGTACAACCAGGGCCTGGCTTCGGGATACGAACGGTCATAGTTCGCACGGGACTCGTAAGCCGCCACCCACACATCGCCGAGCAGGTCCTCGGCGGCCTGCCGCCCCACTCTGCGCGCCAGATAGTTACCGAGCGCGGTCTCGTGCCGGCCGATCACTTCCACGAAGGCATCGGTGTCTCCGCGCAGCGACCTACCGATCAGTTCCGCGTCTGACGACATGAAGCTCCTTGGGTTTCGCTTCGCCCTGACACCCCGTCTTTGCCAACGCGCGCCCAAAGCGTTCAGGTTATGTCACCCCATGACGAACATCGCTGGTCAGGCGACGTGTGCGATGTCGAAGTCCCTTGCCTTCGTCACCTTGCGTCTCGTGCACTTCGGGTCCGGACCAGGGCTACATCATCGCAGGTCAGCCCTCAATAGAGGCCCTAGGCACGCAGGATGTGGACCTGGCCGCGCCCAGCAAGTCCGCCATGCACGGCGGTGGCGCGGACCCACGTCCACCTGCGTCCGCGGCGCTCGTACCCCGTGAACCCCGCGGCGGCCGATCAGGCGCCGTTCGAAGGCACCACCCAGCCGGGCTCCCCACCGACAACGCCCACGCGGTCACGACTTGGGGCGCCGCGGAGCCGCGGGCGTGCGGCACAGGTGAAGTCGCTTGACACGCCTCGCCGCGCTTGCTTTTCTCACGATTCACACATTGGACTGGGGGACCTATGCAGCCACACTTCTCCGTGCCCGTTCCGCAAAGACCGATGCCGCGGGTTCGGCCGCTCGCCGGATGGCAAAGCGCGTCCGCGATCCTGATCATCGTGACCACCGCGGTCGGCGTCGCCGACGTCGCGGGGGAGTGGGGTGCCTTTCCCGATTCCGTCTGGTTGGCCGTGGACTGGATCTACCTCGGGATCCAGGCCGTCACCGGGATCGTCGTCATGCGGTGGCTGTGGCTCGCCCGCACCAATGCCGAGGCGATCGAACCCGCCCGGCACCGGCACTCGCCGATGTGGGCGGTGCTCGGCTGGATCGTGCCGATCGTGAGCTTCTGGTTCCCGCAGATGGTCGTCCGGGACGTCTGGAACGCCAGCAACCCCGAGCGGCCGCGTGGTGCGGGGCGGCTGTCCCCGACGCCGGGCGCCGAGCTGGTCTCCTGGTGGTGGGCCGCGTTCCTCACGAACGAGGTGCTGTCCACGATCAGCGGCCGCCTCACCGAGGACGCGGTGGTCGTGCGCGACGTCGACACCGTGGCGGCCGTGGCCCAGGTCGCCGCCGCTGTGCTGGTCATCATGATCAGCGCCCGGATCACCGCCTGGCAGACGAACCCCGGCTGAGGATTGGGGGCCGGGTGTCTGGTTCGCTCACCGGGATGTGGCGCAGGCACGCGCTGCTGTCGGGCCAGTGCCCAGGCCTCGCGGAGTACCTGGCATGGGTGCCGGATCCGCGGAATCGGCCCTCGCAGAGGGGTGAAGGTGCCGGACGTGGCCTGCGCTCGCTCAGGTGACCCGTGCGGCCACCAGGGTCTCGAAGGTATAGGGCCGCAGGACATCGGTACGGCCGGCGAAGTACCGCTGCTGGAGGTCTGCACGTGCGGGATGGTCCACGACCTTCAGCCCGCACCGGCTGATCAGCCTCTCGATCTCGGATACCGGCCAGCCAGGCTGAAGAGGCTCGCCGACAGAAGCAGCGATCGGTGTGTAGATACGGGCGAATTCCGTCCCCGCGTCGTCGAGCGCAGCGTCCTCGGTCCGGTAGGAGAACACCACCTCAGACCCGGGAGCAGCCGCCGCGATCGTGCGCAACGTCGACTCGATCGCCGGTGCCGTCAGATAGGGGGCGACGCCCGTCCAGCAGAACATCGCCGGCTGCGCCCAGTCGAACCCGGCCGGGCCCAGAGCGTCCTGAACCGGTCCGGCCTCGAAATCAGCCGGCACGAATACCTGCGAGTCGCTGAGCGGCAGGCCGAGCTCCTTGACCCGCTCGAGCTTCCAGGCCTGGGAGGCAGGGTGATCAACCTCGAACACCGTCAGCGAGCCGAGCAGATCCGGCCGCCGCCACGCGAACGAGTCAAGCCCCGCGCCGAGAATCACGTACTGCGTGAAGGCGCCGGCAGCCAGCCGGTCCTCGGCGTACCGGCTGCGGGTGCAGACAGCCGCGCGGGATTCGCGACGGACCGGGCCGGGGAACAGCGGATCGAACCGGTCTCGCAGCTGCTGCCACACCGGGCCGACAAGCACCAGGGCCAGCACATCGTCGAGTACCCACGGCGACGCCGTCTCCAGGCGAAACAATCCACGCGACACGGCCGCGAACATCGCCGTCCTGCTCGGCGCGCTTTCCATGCATTCCTCCCCGCCGGCCAGAACCCAGCACCCGACCACGCTCGCCCACTCCGCGCACTTCACAGGATGCGCCTGAAGCGCCCTTGACGGCCATAGCCAGATCGCCTGGGCGCCACCAGGACCCCCGAGACCCTCCGACTCGACCTTTCATGAATAAAACGGGCATAACGCGACTATGTAGCGCCGCTTCGCCCGGTTCGCGAGCGTGGCACCGGAATCGGCTGCGATAATCGATATCCTCTCGGAGAACGAGAGAGAGGGGGAGTTCCATGGCTGCTGTTGAGCGCACGCTCAGGCCGATCGTGGTCCTGCTGTACGTCAACGTGGGGATTAGCGTTTTGCTCACGGTGCTGACCTTCGTGTTCAAGAGTTCCGTACTCGATTACCAGGTCCAGCACATGGTCGAGGCGGGGAAGGTCGTACCGGGCCGGGAGGCGGCCACGCGTGGTGTGCTGGAGGGCACGCTCTGGATCCGGCCGCTGTCGATCCTGGTCGTGTCGGTCGTTTACGTCCGTTTTGTCGCGCGGCTGAAACTCGGCCTGCGACGCACTTACTACCGGCTGCTGGCCGTGGCGATCGTCGGCGCGGGTGCGCTGGCCTATCTGATCGTCATCTCCCAGTTCCCGGTCTGGTACCGCGTCATCCAGGGCGTGCAGGGACTCGTGCTGCTCAGTTTGCTGCCGATACTGGCCACAAAGGACATCCGGAACCACTTCGCACCGGAGCCGGAGGCGATGAAGATCTGGGACGACGCATAAGTCAGGGAAGAAGCTCGGGCGGAGGCGCCGTCCGGGGCAGCTACCGCTTCAGCGCGACGCCGCCGAGCGCGGCCCGGACAGCGACGTCCGGGTCGTCTGTCGGGTCGGGTTGCCACTGCTCGACCGGGACCAGCCCCGGGTCGAGGAGCTCGAGGGTGCCGAAGAACGCCATCAGTTCGTCGCGGTTGCGCAGCACGCCCGGGGTGCTGCTCTGCTTGCTGACCTTTTCGAGGTTCTTCAGCTGGTCCTGCTCGATCTCGTCGACGTCGGCCGGGCTGATGTGCGACAGCACGTACCGGGAACCGGACGGCAGCAGTTCGCGATAGGCCTGCATCGCCTCGCGCACGCCGGTCGAGTCCGGGAGGAAGTGCAGCACCGCGACGGTCAGCAGGCCGATCGGCTTGCCGGGATCCAACACGCCGGTGTCGAACGCGGCGTCCCAGACCTCCTCAGCGTGGCACAGGTTCGCGTGCAGCACGGCGTGCCGGTCCGGGTCGCCGTTCTTCGCCAGCAGCAGCCGCGCGTGCGCGACGGCGACCGGCTCGATGTCGACGTACACACACCGGCTGTCGGGGTTGACCTCGTCGGCGACCTCGTGCACGTTGCGCATGGTCGGGACGCCGGAGCCGAGGTCGAGGAACTGCGTGATGCCCTCGGCCAGGCAGTGCCGCACCGCGCGGCCGAGGAACGCCCGGTTCGCGTGGGTCGCCTCACGCAGCAGTGGGTACGCCTTGAGCGCCTGCACGCCGTACTCCCGGTCGATGGCCCAGTTCGCGGTGCCGCCGAGCGCCCAGTCGTAGGTGCGGGCGGCGTTGGGCCGGTCCAGGTCGATGCCTTGCGACGCGTAGTCGGGTTCCACGCCGTCCTCCTCAGTGCCGGGGTGCCCCGCAGAGTATTCACCACCGGCCGGTGCCGGGCGCGACCGTCGGCCGAAGTAGCGGCGGGCGGCATGGTGCGATCGTGGCCGGGTGAAGATCACCGATCCTGCGGGTGGCAAGTGGACGATCGTCCGGCAGGTCGGCGCTTGGCGGCGGAAGAGCAGGGCGATGTGGGCGGTGGAGGTGATGCCGGGCGGGCTGGGCAACGACCCTGTCTCGCCTGTCATCGCCATCCCGTTCTTCGCGCTCGCGCTGATCTTGCTGGCGCTCGCCCTGGTCGAGTTGGCGCTGCTCCTCGTGGTGTGGCCGGTGGCGCTGCTGCTGCGGGCGATCAGGGTGACAGGCCCGCGGATCGTCGTGGTGAACACGGCGAAACTCGACGAAGTGGCGGCGAAGCCCGGCACGGCGCGGCTGAGGCACGGCCGGTTCTCCTAGCCGCCGGCCGCGGTGAGGAACCGCCACCGCATTCCCCGTACCCGGATTGATGTCGTCTTCAATCACCGCGGCCGGGCGTTGATGATAGGGCGTCGGCGCCGGAGCTGCGGTTGGCCACCGCCCAGGACTGCATCGCTCGCGCTCAACGATCGGAGTGCTGGAGATTCCCGATGGAGGACACGACGACCTTGCCGCCGGCCTGCCGCGGCCACCAGGATGTCAACGCCTCCGCTAGGTCGAACACCGATAATGCGGCTGTCAGCGACCCAGGTGGGCCTGCAGCAGGTTCGGGTCTTCGGCGGTGAGGTAGGCGGCGCTCGGCACGTAGACGGTGCGGCCGCGCAGGGCGATCGCGGTCGGCCCCTGGAGTCCGTCGGCGGCGGTCAGCACCACGGTGTGCGTGCCGTCGGGCTTGACGAGCGTCACCTGGTTGGTGGTGTCCAGGGCAGCGATGATCTCGTTGCCGCTACCGGTGAAGGCGAAGTCGTCGATTCCGGGCAGGCCGGTGACTGAAACCTGTGCGGAACCGGCATTTCCGTTTGCGCGCAGGGGAATGCGCACGATGGTGCCCCGGTCGAGGTTGGTCACCCACGCGGCTCCGTCGCGGAGCTTGATCCCGTTCGCGCCGAGGAACCCGGCCGGTGCGAGCTCCTCGTCGGACGACCAGACCGTCGCGGTCCCGTCCTGGGTGGGCACTCGCCAGACGACTCCGGTGGAATCGGCGACGTAGAGACTGCGGGTGCTCTGGTCGAGTGCGAGGCCGTTCGGCAGGCTGGTCGCGGGTAAGGGCGCGATGCGCTGGGGTGTGCCGCCGGGACGCAGGCGCCACACGCCGGTGAGGTCGGCGGTCCCGGTGGCGTACAGGAAGTACAGGGTGCCGTCGGTAGCGCGGTCGATGCCGACCGTCAGCGGGAACCCCAGAGCGGGGGTGTTGACTCCGCCGTCCGCGGGGGCAGGCAGTGTGGCCAGGATCCGGATCGCGCCGCTGGGCGAGATCTCGGCGATCTGTCGTGCTTTGGCGAAGGCCACATAGGCAGTGCCGTTCGGAGCCAGCACGATGCTCTCGGGCGTCTGTCCCTTGTCCAGGTCGAAGTGCTGGACAATGCGAGTCGAGCACAGGGGGAAAGTCGCTGCCGACGCGGGAGCGGCGCCGAGTGCGAACAGGGAACTCGTGGCCAGAACCGCGGCTACGAGTCCGTGCTTGACAGGTTTTGCGGACATGTTTTCCTCACTGTTTCCGGGCGTGCGGCAGTGCCGCGTCTTTCGGGGGTGACCACCGCCTGGGCGTGCTTCGCGCAGGACGATGGGAACAACGGCCGTCAGTGGCCGTGGGGTCGCGGTGAACCGGATCAGGTGGTGCTGACCCGGTTCGCCGGCGAATACGGGGTAGTCGACGCTGTGGCTTGGGCGAGCAGGGCCAGCGCGGTGTGCGACGGCGAGCCGTGTGGTGCGGTGGCGACCACGATGCTCGGCCCTGTTCCGGTGTTCAGGGTTTGCTGTGTGACGGTCAGCGGACCGATCAGCGGGTGCCTCATCTCGTAATCAGCCGTGGCACAGGGTTTGACGCGGTGGTCAGCCCACATCGAGGCGAATTCGGTGCTCTTCGCGCTCAGTTGTCCCACCAGTTCGTACAGTGCGGCATCGTCCGGATACTGCCCTGCTACCAGGCGCAGGTTCCCCACGACCGCTTTGGCCTTGCTCGGCCAGTCTGCGTACAGCTCGCGAGTGTGTGGGTCGAGAAAGACCAGTTGTGCCATGTTCGGACGGCGGGACACCTCCGCCAGGTCGACGTCGAGGTGACCCGCGAACAACGCGTGTCCGAGGCTGTTCCAGGCCACTACGTCACCGCGGCGGCCGAGGACGATCGCGGGAACGGCGACCAGCGCGTCGAGCAACTGACCGGTCGCTTCCGAGAGGCGCTCGGGCGCCGGCCGGCGAGTCCGGCGATGGTGCCTCGCCGGCCTTGCCAGGACGTGCAGGTGCCGGCGTTCGGCTTCGTCGAGCCGCAGGGCGGTGGCGAGCGCGTCCAGCACTTCGGGCGAGGCGTTGGACGAGTGCCCTTGTTCGAGCCTCGTGTAGTAGGAGACGCTCACACCGGCCAGTCGTGCCAGTTCCTCCCGTCGTAGACCCGGCACACGTCGCCGCTCACCGTAGCTCGGCACGCCGACGGCGTCCGGGCTGAGCTGCGAGCGCCGAGTCTTGAGGAAGTCGCCCAGCCCCGCAGTTTCGCTCATGGATCCGAGTATGCCCTGGCTCTGAGCGCGTTACCTGTCCCAGCCAGGGATACGCAACGCCGGGAATGGCACACGCGCCGGGTGAAAGCTGAAGCCGTGCCGTCTCGCGGGTTCAGATCGCCGGTGTTCAGGGGTTGTAGTCCACGAGAACTTGGACCTGGTCGAAGCGGCGCTCGGCCAGGTCCCCGCGCCGGATCATCCAGAAGATGTCGGCGCCCGGCGCCCGGTAGATGCAGCACTGGGCCAGCAGGACCCAGTCCTCCATTCCGGACGGCACCGCGTCGGGGTCGTGCGGAAGTCCGAGTTCTTCCGATGCCAGGAACGAGGCTTGGCCCGCGGCGTCGCGGACCGGGTCGAAGTCATGGCTCCTTCCATATCCCCCCAGCATCAAGGTCGGGTATTCCCACAGGTCTTTCCACATCTCGGCCAGTACCTCGCTGTGGGGATATCCCGGCATCGGTGCGACGTACACAGGCGGCGGGGCCGGGACCAGTCCGTCGCTGGGAAGGCAACCCCCCAGGGACAGGTGGATGTCGCCCAGGGGAAATTCTCGGAGGATCTCAAGGGTTTCCTCGTCCGCCTCGTCGCCGATCCAACTCGGTGGGTGGTGCTCTTCGACCGCGATGCCTGCCGGAACGTACGCAGCGCTGCCGCCGACCTCGTGATCCGGGTATCCGAAGAGCAGCAGCTTGCCGTCGGGTGGCAAGGGGAGGTCCGTCGCTTCCTTCGGCACGGCCGCGCAGTCGATGGTGGCGATCAGCGGGCACCAGGGTTCGGACGCGTCGGCGGGAAGCATGATCGGTCCACCGAATCGGCCGACGACCGGGCCGTCGCCGTCCGCTGTCAGGGATGCGAACGGGCGGACGAGTTCCAGCCACTTCTCCACATCCGCGGCCGGGATGTCCCTGGTGAGGGCCAAGGCTCGGAATTCGTCGAGAAGCTGGGTGTTCCGGAGGTTCATGGCGAGCAGCCTATCGGCCAGGACTGCCGCGTAACGCTTGGCGGGCAACGAATCGACACGCCCGAAGGTGCCATGCTCGGCCGGGTTCCGATTCAGGGCGCGGGGACCAGATAGAGCTGCGCTGTGCCGGACAGGGGTGCGGAGATGGTCCAGGTCGCCAGGTAGTTCGATGGCGGGGTGCCGTTGATCCGCCGCAGAGCGAGGTCGAGTGGGCGTGGCCGTACGGTGTCGTCGAAGAAAGCGAAGTTGACTCTGAGCAGGCCGCGGGTCAAGCGTCCGGTACGCGCTTCGAGCTCGGTGATCGCGTGGGGCATCAGTCCGCGGTCGGAGAACACGTCGATGATCGCGCAGCCGCAGGTGTAGGCCAGCACGCCGATCTCGTCGGCGCTGGCCACAGTCTTGCCACCGGCCAGCCGGGCGACATCGCGCCCGATTTGAGCATACTGTTCGCTGGAGGTGTAGTTCGAGGTCAACGGAGCGAAGTCACGGGGCAGGCCGGCGCGGGCGTATCCCGCCACGCTGGCCAGGACCAAAGCTGCCACGAGGAGCAGGCTCAGTCCCCGTTCTGCCCGGCGTACGAATCCGGCGGTGGCGGCGCAGACGAACACTGTCGCAGCGACAATGCCAGGTCCGAAGTACCAGTGGTACGGCGGCACCCGCAACTGAACGTACGCCAGGCTGTATACCGCTCCCGCTGCGCCGAGCAAGGCGAACGGGAGCAGCCGGCGACCGGCCGAGTTTCGTCGCACCACTAGGATCAGCCAGTACAGCCCAGCCGGCACCGCCAGCCCGACGGGCAGAAACGCCAGGACGGTCTGCCCGGGCATCCCCTGCCAGTACAGCCCGGGGCCATTGCCGAACTCCCACTGACCCCAGGCCCGTCGCGCGCCCTGCAAGGTCTTGATGACCACAGTGTCCGGCACCGCCGCACCCAATACCACCCAGCTGAACACGAACCACGGCGCCGCGACCAGCACGGCGGCACGCACGCTGCGCCGGGCATCGACCCAGGGTCGTCGCCGGGCCACGAAGATCAACACAGCGAAGATCAGGAGATCGACGCGGACCAACGCCACCATCCCCGCGACCAGACCGAACGCGAACGGACGCCCCTCCACCGAGAAAGTGAGCAGCCACGCGAGTCCCGCGGCGCCCAGTTCGACCTCCATCCCGATCGAGGACACCAACAGCGGGTTCACCGTCAGCGCGGTGATCGTGAGAACCGGAAACCAGCCCGGCAGGCCGGTGGCCGCACCGAGCCGGCGCAGGGCGAGCACCAGTAGCACCTGGCACACCACATACAACACGCCCGCGGCGAACACCGCGTCCCGCACCACGAATGTCAACACCGCCAGGCAGAGCACGTTCAGTGGCGAGGTCGCGGTGTTGGTGGTGCCCTCGGCCAGCAACCCCCAATGCCCGTGGAACGCGAGATTGCGGGCATAGCTCAACGTGATGTAGGTGTCGTCGATCAGATGGACACGCACCAGCAGAAAAACCACTGCCGACGCCACGGCCACCCCGGTCGGCAGCCCACCCGCCGAAGCGAACAAGACCCGCGACCGGTCGAGCACCGAGGACTCGTTGCTCGACCGACGCGTCAGCAACCCTGTCGCCATTATCGCTCTGTTCCTTGCACATCAGATATCTCGAACATTGACCACCTGCGCACACATTCGGTAGCCGGGCGCGCAACCACGGATGAGGAACGCGGTTATCAGCGGCTCCGGACAGTCTCCGGGAGATCGAGAACATTCCCGTTCTTCAGGGTCACCCGGAAGTGAAACGTGAAATGATCTGTCTCGCCCGATGAGAACGGTCGCTCGCTGCCTTTCACAGCGACCGTGCCATCGCGCAGGGAGGCGGGGGTCACCGAGTTGTCCGGTTCTATCAGCGAAACCGCGGTCACGTCGTCCGTCACGATCCCGAAGAAGAACTCCGGTTCGTGCAGACCGCTGAGGCCGGTGAAGGGGTCGAAGGGGCGCTCGGCGGTGAGCTTGGCGTAGCCGCCGCGCCTGCCGGTCATGTCGTTGACGTCGGCGCCCATCATGCCGATGGCTTTGCCGCCGTCGATGATGCAGACCGCAGCGGCCTTGTCATTGCGGATGACCAGAAACCCGTGCGGGGTGTCCGTATCGACGCTGGCGGCCGGTCGCCAGCTTTCCCGATCGGGCACCGCTATCCCCTCTGCGAGGGTGGCGTTCACGCAGTCCCTGACCAGCTTCATCTCCCCTGGGGCGGGGGTGGGCGTCGCCGGCTTGCCCAGGGCAAGAGACCCGGATCCCGCGCCGACCGGTACCGCAGTGGTGCTTGGACCCGCGTCGGGCGCCGGCCCGAACACCGCCGCGGCGGCGACCGCGAGGACACCGACCGCGGCGGCGGCCACCCACGGCTTGCCTGGCTTCCTGCGGCGCTCGCCGTCCCGTGAGGCCGCCAGTTCCGGCTCGAGCCGAGCCCACAGGGCGTAGCGCAGGTGATCGGGCATCGGACGGTCCCGCGGCAGGTCGGAGTCGTCGGTCATCGCAGCTCCTCGGTGGCCAGTACGTCATGGGTGGTGTTCCGCAGAAGGCCACGCAGGCGGCCGCGGGCCCGGGAAATACGCGCGCGCACGCTCGCGTCGGCGATCCCGAGCACAGCGGAGGCTTCCGCGGTGGACAGACCGCCTATCAGGCACAGTTCGACGGCCCGCCGCTCGGCGCGGGGCAGCGCGGCGACCGCGTCCAGAACCGCCCGCAACCTGCGGTCCGCGTCGACCTGGCCGGCCACGTCCTCGGCGTGATCACGTACGACGCCACCCCGTGGCAGGCGCGACAACGCACTGGCGAACCGGCCCAGCCTGCGTTGTTCACGGCGGGCCAGGTTGCTGGTCACGGTGTACAGCCACGGCCGCGCACTGTCATTCACCAACGTCACGTCACCGAGACGCCGCCACGCCGTCAGGAAAACCGAGGAGGTCAGGTCTTCGGCAACCGACCACGACCCGGTCAGCCGGTAGGCGTAGTTCCACACCGCACCGGCATGCCGGCCGAACAGCTCCCCGAACGCTGCGGTGCTGCCCTGGGCAGCGTGTTCCCATAACGCCCGGTCACTGCCGGTGGGAGAGGGCTCTTCGTCCGCGCTGCGGTCGGGCCGCATCCGTCGCCCCCGCTCCTGATCTGCAATTGTCGTCACACCACCATGTCCCCGCCGACCTCCACAGCGTTGCGTCACGGGTGCGGTGGCTGGCGCGATGCCCTGCCACCCACTCCGCCAGTGTCGCCGCTTCCGCAGGTCAAGCCGGCAATCTCGCCTGCGGAGTGGGTGAAACAACCCGACGAGCCGTCATCGCGAACCGACGGGACGTCGGCTCGTAAACGGTCAGCGAACCACATGGCGGCGAAGCCCAAGGAGACGACGGATGGCGAACATCCCCGACGCCGCCGTGCCGGACCCCGGCACGATCGCGGGCCGGCTCGACCAGCTGCCCATCACGCGCACGCACCGCCGGGCCACCGTCGCCGTCGGGCTCGGCCTGTTCTTCGACTTCTACGAGATCTTCCTGACCGGCGTGCTCAGCTCCGTGCTCGTCGAGGAGTTCAAGCTGACCAAGGCGGACCTGCCGCCGCTGCTGGCGTCGACGTTCGTCGGCATGTTCTTCGGCGCCCTGCTGCTCGGCCGCCTCGCCGACCGGTTCGGCCGCCGCGGCGCCTTCCTGCTCAACCTCGGCATCTACTCGCTCTTCTCGCTGCTCGGCGCGTTCAGCGGCAGCGCGCTGATGCTGCTGGCGACGCGGTTCTTCGCGGGCATCGGCCTCGGCGCGGAGCCGCCGCTGGCCGACACCTACCTCACCGACCTGCTCCCGGCCCGCAACCGCGGCCGGTTCATCGCCTGGGCGTACACGCTCGCCTTCTGCGGCTTCCCGGTCGTCGGCTTCCTCGCCCGCGGGCTCACCGAGCACGAGATCTTCGGCATCGCGGGCTGGCGCTGGCTGTTCGTGATCGGCGCGCTGGGCGCCGGCGCGGTGTTCCTGCTCCGGCGCGGACTGCCCGAGTCGCCGCGGTGGCTGGAGTCCGTCGGCCGCACAGAAGAGGCCGAGCACCTGGTGACCGGTCTGGAAGCCGAGGCTCGGGGCGGCGTCAACAAGAACCTTGCCCCGCCGCGCGGCACCACCCGCAAGCGCGCCGCGGCGCCGGTGCGCGAACTGTTCGGTCGAGGAGTGCGCCGCCGCACCTGGATGATGGTCGTCTTCCACGTCCTGCAGACTCTCGGCTACTACGGCTTCGGCACGCTGGTGCCGCTCGTGCTGGCGGCCAAGGGCTACGCCGTTTCGCAGTCGCTGCTGTTCGCCGCCCTGACCTACCTCGGCTACCCGGTCGGCTCGGCCCTGTCGTTGCCGATCGTGGAACGCGTCGAGCGCAAGTACCTGGTGGTCGGCTCGGTGCTGGCGATGGCGGTGTTCGGCATCGCGTTCGGCTACGCGGGCTCGATGGCGCTGATCCTCGTCTTCGGTTTCCTCTACACGGTGACCAGCAACCTGTTCTCGAACGCCTTCCACATCTACCAGGCCGAGATCTTCCCGACGGCGCTGCGTTCGACGGCCTCGAGCGGCACCTACTCGCTGTCGCGGCTGGCCAGCGGCGCGATGCCGTTCGTGCTGGTGCCGCTGCTGAACTCCCACGGCCCGGCCGCGCTGTTCCTGGTCGTGGCGGGGGCGCTGGTGGTGGTCGCGGCGGACATCGCGGTGCTCGGCCCGCGCACCACCGGCCGCCGCCTGGAGAGCGTCAACGACGAGGTTCCGACCGCGCAGCCACTCCGGTGATCGGCGGCGGACCGCCGCAGCGTCAGAGGGTCGCGTGTTTCCGCACCAGCAGCCCGTTCCGCAGCCTGGTCAGCGCGCGGTGCTCGGCGACGCGGACGGCGCCGGCACTGCTGAGGCCACCCGCGGTGGCCGTCTCTTCGGCGGAAGGCCGCATTCTGCCTCTCACCGAGGTCGCCGATTCATCGGGCACGTGAACGATGACCGGAATGGTGTGGTCTCCGCGCCGCCGGACGTCGGATCCTGGCCGGGGAAGAGTCCAGGGCGACCGGGGCACCGGGCCGAACGTGTCCTGTGTGGATGGTCAGCCGGTCGGGTGGCTCCGGAACCGGCTCCGCGTGCGCGGGGATGACCCGGCGTTCTCGCCGGTCGGCATCGGCGAGACGGAGTCAGCCCCGCGTGCGCGGGACGGCACTTGCCGATGTGAATTCACCGGCTGGACAAGTTTTCCTGGTTCACTTCGCTGCGGCAGTTCTCGAAAGCGATCCTGCACACCGACCGGCCGCGAAGGAGAATCGTTACCTCGCGGCCAGTGCCAGCGACACCCACCGGTCGATCATCTCGCCGAACGGCAGGCCGGCGGCCTTCATCATCCGCGGGTACCGGCTGTAAGAGGTCAGGCCGGGCAGGGTGTTGACCTCGTTGAGCACCACGCTACCGTCCTCCTTGAGGAACAGGTCCACTCGGGCCAGCCCCCGGCAGCCGAGGATGCGGTAGATGGCCTTGGCGGTCTTCTGGACGAGTTCGCGTGACTCGGCCGAGATGTCCGCGGGGCAGATGAACGAGGAGTTCTCGGATCCGGTTTCGGGCGCGGCCTCCTGGTGGATCCGGAAGAAGCCGTGGGTCAGCGCGACCCGGTCCGGCTCACCGGCGAACAGGTCTCCGTCGTTGCCCATGATGGAGCAGCCGATCTCGCTGCCGACGACCGCCTCTTCGATCAATGCCTTCGAGTCGTACTTCCACGCGGTTTCCAGCGCGCTCCACAGTTCTTCCTTGCTGGACACCTTGCTGACGCCGAAGGACGAACCCGAACGGGCCGGCTTCACGAAGACGGGGTAGTGGAGCTCGTCAGGATCGACGTTCACGTCTGGTGTAACGATCTGGAAGGCCGGCGTGGCGATTCCCGCGCTGCTGACGACCCGGTAGGTGAGGGACTTGTCGATGCAGAGGGCGGAGCTCGGGATGTCGCAGCCCACGTAGGGGATGCCGGCGAGTTCGAACAGGCCCTGGATCGCGCCGTCCTCGCCGAGTTTTCCGTGCAGCACGGGTAGTATGACGTCCAGCCTGACGGTGTCGTACTTGCCGTCCTCCAGCACGACCAGTCCGTGGATGCCGCGGTCCGGTGACAGCATGGCCGGGCGGCTGTTGCTCTCCCAGTCCTCGTCGGGGCCGTCGCAGACCTTCCATTCACCGTTCTCCGCGATCCCGATGTAGAACGGCTCGTACTTCTCCAGATCGACGCTCGCTGCGACTTCGCGCGCGGACTTCAGGGAGACGGGGTGTTCTTCGGAAACGCCGCCGAAAATGATGCCGAGCTTCAATCTGGCCATACTGATTCCCGCTTTCGCATTCCGGTCAATTGATGGGAAAATCTTGAATTGTGGTGGATGCACGCGCCGCGTCGAGTCGGCTGAACAGTGGAGTGGTTCCCATGGCCGGGGCGGACGCCGACGCCGCCGATCGGGTGCGGCGTGTCGGTCGTGCCTCGCTGTAGGCCATGCGTGGCAGTGTAAACAGCGCGGTGTCGCGGGTATGCACGCGGGGTTCGAGATGTCAACAGCCGACTGTCGACCGTTACCGTACCGTACGTAGTCGTGTCAAGCGCCGGGTGAACCTGCCGCTCGCAGTGCTGTGTAGCCCTCTCCGTCCGCGTGGTGCGCCGCCGGAAGTGGGTCGAGGTGACGTGCGGGCCGCCGCTGCGGGACCGGGAGCCTGCCCGACGAGGATCCCCGTTGCGCCGGACATGCAACAGTTCGGTGTCACGGCGCTGCGGACGTGAAAGTGTGCGCACTCAGTGTAATTTGGTTTACGCCGCCCGGGGGTGTCGGGTGTCGAATTGGCTAATCCGATCGTCGCCGATATCACTGTCGGTGATTCATTTGGTGCGGCAAAGTCGTGGATGTCAACGGTTGTGACGCTGCGGTCGTGGCTGACCTTCGCGGTCCGCGGGGGCGAAAATACGACAATTGTCAATGCCGTGAGGCGCGACGATCCCTTGTTATGCTGGAAACGTGCAGGTGGACGTCAGGTGACCTGCCGTCGGCGCTGGGCTCGTGGGTGGAAACGAAAGTACTTCTCGACGGATTGTCGCGATTGGCGTGGTTCGAGGCCTGCTCCGGCTCGGCGTGTTCGCTTTCCGCGACAGGCCGGGGCTGGTGGCGGAGCTGAATCGGCTGGTGCGCGGAGCCTGGCCGGCGGGTTAATATCGGGCAACGGGGGTGGAATCATGGATAGTGCCGCAGGTCGCGGGTTCCATGCCGGGCGTCGCGCGGTCGTGGCGCGGTCGTCGCCGGCGGAACGTGGACACGGGGAAGCTGCAGGCGGCTGTCCGGAGCAGTCGGCTTCTTGCGATCGAGGAGCTTTGCCCGGTGCCGCGAGGGAGCTTCTCACGTGACCGGATCCGGAAGGCGGGATCCAGCCACCAAGTCCGGCGAGTCCGGCCGCATGAAACGCTCTCCTGGTTCGGGTTCGAGCTCTCGTCAACCGGTGATGCGCGTGGCGATCAGCAGCCTGCGTGTTTCGGATTCGCCGCGTCTGGGCGGTGTGAACCAGGAGCATGTTCGCGGCCTGGCGGAGTCGGGCGCCCACCTGCCGCCCATCCTCGTGCACCGAGCCTCCATGCGGGTGATCGACGGTATGCACCGTCTCGGCGCCGCGCAGCTGCGGGGCGCCGAGACGATCGAGGTCCGTTACTTCGACGGCGGCGAGGACGAGGCGTTCGTGCTCGGCGTCCGGGAAAACATCGCGCATGGCTTGCCGCTCACCCTGGCCGATCGCCGGGCCGCCGCACGCAGAATCCTGCTCATCCACCCACACTGGTCGGATCGGGCCATCGCGGCCGAGGCCGGGTTGTCCCCGAAAACCGTGGGCTCGCTTCGACGGCAATATTCGGCCGATCACCAAGCCGCGCAGCGCAGAATCGGTCGAGACGGGCGGCGGCGGCAGGTGAAATCGCGGAAGATGCGCGAGCTGGGCGGTCAACGCAGAGGCGACAACGCGGAACAGCCGCTCACCGAGGTAGCGCAACCCACCGGCGTCTCGTTGCCGTCCGAGCATGACGCCCACCGGGAAACGCACCGGCCGCGGGAGGTTGGTTCCATGCGGCTGCCCGCCCCCCGGCGGGAAGGACATCCGCCGGATGTCCCACCGCAGGACCCGCTCATGTCCACCGCCGGTTGCCTGCGCGTGCTTCGTGGCGACCCGTCATTGCGGTTCACCGAGAACGGCCGCGTGCTGATCCGGGCGTTCGACGCCCAGATGGCTTGGGCGTCGACGGTGGAAAGGCTGCTGGACGATCTACCGCCGCACAGCATGAACATGGTGGTCACCATGGCGAGGGCCTGTGCCGACACATGGCACAGGTTTGCGGAGGAGGTCGCGGTCCGGGAACGGAGTCTGCGCTCGGCGACCGACAAGCCGGCCTGACACCGGGATCGTGGCAACGGCAACTGAGGAAATTCCTCAGTTGCCACCCGCGAGGCGCCTCCGAAAGCCGCCCGGACCGAAGCCGGTTCCCGAAGCCGCGGGCCGGCCGGTCAGCGGAACACCGCCGCCGACGACGGGGTAGTCCCGTCGCACCTCCCGGTTTCCCTCAGGAGAGGGCTGCCGCCAGCCGGCCGATCGGCGCTCCCGGATCGCAGGCGACCGACGTGGCCAGCCGCACGACGTCCTTCATCAACGCCGCCACCGCTGCGCCCTGCCCCGCCGGTCCACCGTGGAAGGCGCTCAGCCGGGCGCCCGCCGGGGAGGTGTTCACGCGGAACACCGTGCAGGTGATTCCGGTCGGCGGCGCGTAGGGCACACCCCAGGGCCAGGTCCGTTGTCCCGCGGGCGGGACGGGCTCCGTGCCCTCGCTCGCGGACACCTGTAGTTGCACGTACGCGCAGCCCGGCGTTTGGAGGAGCTCCCGGTACCCGTCCACTGCCGCCACGAGGTCGGGAATCGCCAGTGAGGAGCTGCGCAACGCCGAGAGGAAGCTGGTTCCGATGCTCTGCGCGAGTGCGGTGAAGTCCCGCTCGGGGACTACGCGGTACGGGACGAGTCGCTCGTTCACCAGGTTCGAGATCAGCCGCTCGTGCTCCGGAGCCCTGCGCGTGGACACCGGGGTGACCAGTGCACTCGACCGGATCCCGGTCCGGCTCCAGATGGCGACGGCGTACAGGGCCGCGCCCACTACAAACGGGCTGGTCGCGGTGGTCCGGGCGAGGCCGCGGATCGTGCTGTGCAGCGCAGGACCGGCCTCGGTGATCTCCCAGCACCATGCCGCCAGGGGACCGTCGTCCGGCCCTCCGGTGGTGAGGCGGGGCAGCGGCCGGCAGCCGTCGAGGGCCCGCTTCCAGCGCTCGATCTCCCGTAGCCGGGTGCGCTCTTCAGACAGCGCACGAGCCTGCTCCAGGCAGTAGGTCCGGTAGTCCGGGGGACGGGGGCGTGGGTCGGCGGCGAATGCGCCGGTCGTCAGGAGCGCCGTGAGGTCGCGCACCACCAGTTCGCGTGCGGCGGCGTCGCACACCAGGTGGTCCACCGCCAGGACGAGGCGACCACCACCCCCGGTCTCGCCCAGCTCGGCGACGGCCCGCGCCTGGGTCGACCGGTCGAGGCGGAGGTGCCGCAGCCGGGCGGTCAGGCTGCCGGCATCCTCGGGTGACGCCCCCGTGGCGGTCTGGACCTCGATCGCCTGCTGCCCAGTCCGCTGGTTCTTCCCAGGCAGGTCACCGGTCAGGGTCGCCGTCAACGCGGGGTTCCGCTCGCCCAGCCGATCGAGCGCCTGCTCGACGGCGTGGCGCGTGGTGCCGGGCGGCAGTTCGACCGATCCGACGAGGTTGTGCAAGATGCCGGGGCCGAGAAGGCCGTCCATGTGGAGCATGCTGCGCTGCTCGGCGCTGAGCGGAAATGTGCTGGTCAACGAAACCTCTCACGGTTCGAGGGATTCGGCAGGTTCTCCGTCGTGGCCGGGGGCCGGTGCGCGGGCCGCTCCACCTGTTCCGCCCAGGAGCGGGGCGGGAGCCGTCGGCAAGGTGCGGATCTGGCGGGTGGCCAGCATCGCCGTGCAGCCCAGAAGCGCCGTCGCCGCCGAGAGCAGCAGCACGTCCGTGTCTCCGACGATCGCGGCGAGCGGGCCGGCCACCGCCCGGCCGACCGGGAGCAGGGCGATCGAGCCGACCACGTCGTAGGCGTAGATCCGGTTCAGCACGGCCTTCGGCACGTGCCGTTGTTCGGTGCTGCTCCACAGGACACTCCACACCGAGCGCCCCACGGCACCCAGGCAGATGGTCCCGGCGAGCAAGGGTATCGGTCCGTTTGCGGCCAGCGCCAGGATCTGCGGAACCGTCAGGAAGAGGGCACACACCGCCATCAGCAGCGGTCGTCGCGGGCGGATCCTGCTGCCCACGAGCCCTCCCACCACGGCGCCCCCTCCTTGGAGGGCGACCACCACGCCGTAAGTCTGGCTCCCGTGGTGCGCGGTGATCGTCGCCGCGCTGAGGACGTAGAAGGGACCGAACACCAGGAGGCCGAACAGGCCGAAGGTGACGATGACCGTCCACAGCCAGCGCCGTGCCCGGAATTCGCGCCAGCCCACCACGAGATCCGACCTGAGGTGGCGGCCGTCCTTCCGCTCCACCCGCTTCCGGGACGGCAGGCGCAGGAACAGCAGCAGTGCACCGCTCACGGCGAACGAGGCGGCGTCGAGGCCGACCACGACGCCCGGGTCCAGCAGGGTCAACGCGACTCCCGCGAGCGCCGGAGCCAGTGTCGCCACCGCCGCCTCGGCGGCCCGCAGCAGGCCGATGGCCGCCTGTGTGTCGTCGGTGATTTCCGGGACGATGCTGCCCACCCCGGGCTGGAAGAAGCCCGTGCCGATGCCGGAGAGAACCTGCATGACGACGAGGAGGGTCAGCGAAGCGTGGCCGAGCAGCAGGGCGGACGCCAGTACACCCTGTCCGAGGAAGCGCAGCAGGTCGGCACCGAGCATCATCGGCAGCGGACCGATCCGGTCGGCCAAGACGCCGCTGAAGAGCATCAGCGCCACCCAGGGCACCAGCGGGGCCGCGAGGACGAGACCGACTCCGGTGGCTCCGTAACCCTCGTGCAGGACGGCGACGGTCAGGGCGACCGGCAGCATGGCGTCGCCGGCCAGGGAGATCGTGCGTGCGGCGAAGTACCGGCGGAAGGCGGGCAGGCTCAAGGGGCCTTTTCGACGTTGTCTGGCTGACGTGCCTGTATTTGACATACTGAACCGGAGGTCAATGCGTCGCGACTTCTTGACGGTTGTCGAGCTGGGCTACCGGTGACTGAGACTGCGCTTTCCGCAGTGAGAAAGACAAGCAGTTCGGTGAGCATCGCGTACTGCGCGGGAGGTGTCAACCGACCGAATCGTTAGGCGCTGCCCAGGTCGCCGAGAGGTTGGGCGATCCTTGACAGCGCTGGGGCCTGTCAATAGAATCGCCCCTCAAGAATGGGGCCTGCCTTGTGGTGCCGATCTTCGTGCGGCACCTCTTTTCGATTCTCGGTCGTAATGCACCATCAGTGAGCCTTGAAAAGATCACGTACTTAAGGACGCCATTGTTGGACTCGACATGGGACAGCCGCTTCGAAGCCGCGATACGGGCCAACGTCAAGGGGCTCAGTCCCGACACGCCGTTGACGCCTGACCTCGACCTCACCGCCCTCGGCCTCAATTCGCTCGGAATGGTGCAGCTGCTGATGGCCCTCGAGAACGCGTGCGGTGTCCAAGTGGCCGACGAGCAGCTGAACTACCGGATCTTCACGAGCGTGTCCGGGCTGTGGCGGACCCTGGAGCAGTCCCGCGGGTTGTCCGGCGAACGGAAGGAGGCGCGGTCATGACCGACCAGGCCGCGCTGGAACCGGTGGCCGCATTGCTGGGCAGAGTGCTCCCGCTGCTGCGGCAGCAGGCCGCGGCAGCGGACGACAAGGGTTTCTTCCCGGCCGTCTCGATGCAATCCCTACGCGACGAGGGGTTGCTGGGGCTCACCGTGCCGGCGCGGTTCGGTGGCGGTGGCGCGTCACTGCGGACCTTCGTCGCGGTGGCTCAGGAACTCGCCGGCGCCTGTCTGTCGACCGCTCATCTGTGGGCCATGCACTGCTTCCAGGTGGACGCGATCGCCCGGCACGGGTCCGTGGCCCTTCGGGACACGCTCCTGCCGAAGATCGCCGCCGGCGACGTGTACATCGCTTCGGTGACGAGCGAACGCGGCCGGTCGGCCGACCTCTTCACCGCCGGGGCAGCCCTGCGGACCGAGGGTGACGACCTGCTCGTGGAACGGTCGGCGCCGGTCGTGTCCGGTGGTGCCCATGCGGACGGGTTCCTGCTCACCATGCGGGCCTCCGAAGATGCGTCCGAACACGAGGTCTCCCTCGTCTATGCGGATCGCCGCGATCTGCGTGTCGACGAGTGCGGCGACTGGGACACCCTGGGTATGCGCGGCACGGCCAGCGGGGGACTGGAGCTCTCGGGCAAGGTGCCGGCGTCGAATCTCGTCGGTGGCCGCGGAGGGTTCGCCGAGATTGCTCGGACCAGCATGATCCCGCTTTCGCACCTGGGGTGGTCCGCCTGCTGGCTCGGCGCGGCCCGTGGGGCGCTGGTGGACCTGGTGGCCTGGTTCCGCGGTAACCCGCCGCCCCCGGGTGAGCTGTTCTACGAGCGGCTCGCTCACGTCCGGGTCGAGCTGGAGCTGGTCAGCGCGTACCTGCACCGGGTGCTGGAGCAGGTGGAACTCGCTCGGGCCGAGGGTCGCTCGCTGGCGGAGCCACGGACCCAGCTGCAGCTCAATGCGCTGAAGGTCGTCGCTTCCGAGCACACCTTCCACGCGGTCGACCGGATGGTGGAACTCGGCGGCCTGCGGCTGGGCTACGGCCGTCGGTCCCCGGTGCCGCTCGAGCGGCACTTCCGCGACCTGCGCTCGGCGAGCCTCAACCACGCGAACGACCGGCTCTGGACCGGCATCGGCGCCCTGACGCTGCTGGACCGCTCAGTCAGCCTCATCTGACCCCCTCCTTGAAAGGCGCTATGTCCCGCCATCGGATCTCCCTCCGAAACGTGGTGCCCGCCGGCAAACGGGCCGCGCTCGAGCAACGGATCTTCTATGCGTCGTCGGCGATCGAGGACTACCGCCTGGTCGAGGAAGCCGGCGATGTCATCGCGGTCGAGGTCGTGACCGGCCCGGGTGCCGATCCGGCCGAACTCGCCCGCAAGGTGGATCTCCTCATCTGCAACGACGTGCTGCCGCAGCGCACGCGCCGGCCGGTGGTCGTCTGGCGGTCTCCGCACACGGCGGACCAGGCCGAAGGTGACGTGTGGGCGAGACTCGAGCGGACAGCGGCCGTCGTGGAGATGGGGGAGGGGCTTTACGCGACCGGGGGCTTGTTCACCGACCTGCTTTCCGTCCTGGACGGCATGCTTTCCGAGATCGCCGCCGGGACCTTCGGTGCGATCTCCTACCGGTATCCCACCTTGATCTCCACGGATGTCCTGCGCCGCGGCGGCTACCTGGACGCCTTCCCGCAGTTCCTGATCACGGCCGGCAGGCTCCATGCCGACATCGACAGCTACGGTGCCTTCGTGTCCGGTTTGGAGTCGGCGCCCGACACCGGTGCGTACCTCGACCGGTTCGGCGAGCACCTGGGCCACTGCCTCCCGCCCACCATGTGCTTCCACACGTACCGGCAGCTGGAGCACCGGAAACTGCCCGGCGATGCCGCCGTGTTCACCGCGCGGGGAAAGTCCTTCCGGTTCGAGTCGCGCTACCGGCGAGGCGTGGAGAGGCTGTGGGACTTCACCATTCGCGAGATCGTCTTCGTCGGGGACGGCGAACGGGTCGCCGGACAGCGCACGGAATTCATGCGGGAGACCTGGCGGCTGATGGACGAGCTCGCGCTGCCCGGCCACGCCGAAGTAGCCCACGACCCCTTCTTCGGCAACGAAGCCACCTCTGAACGTGCGCTGGCCCAGCAGCTGATGGAACTCAAGTACGAACTGTGCCTGCCGGTCGAAGGCGGCCGGTCGGTCGCCGCCGGCTCGTTCAACCTGCACGGCGACAAGTTCGGTTCGGCTTTCCGGATCACGCTGCCGGACGGGACGACCGCACACACGGCCTGTGTCGGGTTCGGCCTCGAACGGCTCACCTACGCGTTCCTCTCGCAGCACGGACTCGACGTGGACCGCTGGCCTGCCTCGGTACGACGGAGGCTTCAGAGCCGGATTCCGGCGGAGGGACCACACAGGCAAACCGAAGGAGAGCGGAATGGACGGCAACGAATCCCGCGCGGATGAGAAGGTCTGGGAACTCCTGGAACACATCTCGATCGCGGACCCCGGCAACGAGGCGTTCCGGAAAGCCGTTCAGCTCGCCCCGCGCGTCGACGACCCCGACGAACTGCTCGCCCAAGCGGCGCGACACGCGCTCGTCCCGGCTTTGGCGGACTTCCTGGTGCAAGCCGACCTGCTCCGGTTGGTCCCCCACCACGCCCAGCGGCACCTCCTGGGCACGTTGCACTGGAACAGGTTCAAGACCCGCCGCCACGTGGCCGAGGCGGAGCGCGTCACGACGGCGTTCCGGAGCGAGGGCGTCCGGGTGGCTTGTACCAAGGGGATCGTGTGCCAGGCATCCCTCTACGACGGCCGTGGCATCCGGCATTTCGGCGACATCGATCTGATGGTGCTGCCGGAGCACCGGGACAAGGCGGCCGAGGTCCTCTACCGCCTCGGCTACGCGGGGGCGAAGAAGTACGACCACCGGACGGGCGAGCTGATGGAGATTTCCCGCTCGGTGCAGGTGATGTACCAGCTCTACCCGGATCACCTGCCACACTTCTTCCGGATTCCCGCCGACGACGAGGGCATGCCGTACTTCATGGTCGATGTGGCGTACAACCTGACGTGGTATGGCAGCAGCTGGCAGGTGCCCATGGCGCAGGTGCTGGACGAGGTGGCCGGCGTGGACAGCCGATCGGCGTCCGGCCGGGTGACTCTTCCCGCACTGGACGCGCCCTACGGGTTTCTCTTCGTCGTGCTGCATCTCTTCCGCGAGGGCTGGTTCGAGCGCACCATCCGCGAAAAGGACGTCCGGCTCGGTCAGTGTGCCGACGTGTGGCGCTTCTGGGAGCGCTTCGGCCGCGACCGGGTGGCCGACATCAGGAAGGTCGTGGCGGAGCACGCCCTGGAGCCCGCTGTGGCCTGGGTGTGCCGCCACGTGGACGACGTCTACCACAGCACCATCACCGGCGAGCTGGGGCTCGACGGATACTGCGACGACGACTGGCTGCACAGCGCGGGCGCTACCGACGGCGGCCACCTGGTTTGGCAGGGCAGCCTCCGCGACCGGCTCCGCGGCCGGCGGCCGCTCGTGCTGAGGCCCGGCGCCGAACCGCTTTTCGCGGCGGCCGCGCGCTTCTCCCCCGCCTGAGGCGAGCCGGTCGCCGCGCCCGACGTCACCATCCGCTCCGAACCGATCTTGGAGAGTGACATGTCACGCCCCCGCCTTCCCAGCAACGTGGACAGCCAGCGGGTCCTGCTCGTCTCCGGCTTGTGGCCCTATGACACGGTGGACGAGAAGAAGGCTGTCGGCCGGCTGAACATCTTCCACAATCCCGAGCTGCGCGAAGAGATCACCGCGCTGGCCGGCGCCGCCTCGGTCTACGACATCGGGCTGAGGGGCACGGACGGCGGCCGGCCGCTGTTCCGGCCGAACACCGAGTCGGAACCGACCCTGGTGTCGGTGGCCCTCAAGTCGCTGCTTCCCGAGGACGTGCACGTCACAGACTACGAGCTGGCCGATCTGCTGCGCTCCGATGGCAGGGCGGTGGAGGACCTGCGGAACGCCGTGCGAGACGCCGTGTGCCTGCTGTCCACGAGCTACGTGACGAACTTCCCGGATCTGAGGAAGGTCGTCGGCAAGCTGCGGGAGCTGTCGGTTGGGTACGTCGTCGCAGGCGGCTACCTGGCGACCCGCAACCCGGAGACCATCCTCGACTGCGGCGTGGACGCCGTCGTCGTCGGCGACGCGGAAGAATCGATCCCCGCACTGCTGCGGTGCATGCGCGGCGAGGACGACTGGAGCGGCGTGCCGAACCTCTGGTACGGGACCGAGGACGGCGGCAAGGCGTACACCTTCGACCGCATGGTCGCGCTGGACAGCATCCCCGTCACCGTGCCCGTCGGCGACCTGTCGGGGATTTCCGTCCCGTACGAGTCGATGCGCGGATGTCCGTACAAATGCGCCTTCTGCTCCTATCCGCTGGTGTCCACCAAATGGCGGTTCAAGAGCGCTGAGAAGCTGCTGGCGGACTGGCGTGTCATCGAGCGCAGCGGCGCCAGGGAAATCATCGCGCTGGACTCGACGTTCACGATCCCGCCAAAGCGTCTGCGGGACTTCCTCCGCCTCTACGACGAGGCCGGCCTGACCATCCCCTGGGGCGCCTACTCCAGGGTCACGCCGTTGCGCAACGAAGAGACGGTGATCCAGCTGAAGCGGGCCAACAACCGCTGGCTCTCCATCGGCTTCGAGAGCGGCAGCCAGCACATGCTCGACCTGATGAACAAGGGCACCCGCCTCAAGGACGCCTACCCGGCGCTGGCCCACCTGCGCAAGCACCGGGTCTCACCGTGGTCGAACTTCATCATCGGCTATCCGGGGGAGACCGAGGAGACCGTCGACGCGACCACGACGTTCATGTCCGAGCACATCTTCGGTTTCTACGGCATCTACGTCTTCAACATCCGCGACCGGGCCATGCCGGTGCTCAGCGACCCGGACGCCGGCATCCACTGGGAGGACGTCGGCAGCGATTGGACGCACGTCACCATGAACAGCGACCGGGCCACCGAACTGCGCTGGCAGGCCTACGTCCGGGTCTGCCTGGCGAACCCTGACGCGATCAACGTCGACGTCTTCCGCAGCAGCAACGTCGAAAAGGAGTACGGGGTCTGGGACCCGGAATTCAGCGCCCTCAAGCACATCGAGGAATGGGCGCTGTGCCGGATCGACCCCACGACTGTGGCGGCCGAGGGCGGGGACGACATCGCGGGGCGCGAACGGGTGCTGCGCGACCTGCTCGTCCCGGTCGGCTGAACGGAGGAGTCTTGCCCACCAACGACAACCGCCCCGTCGGCGTGCTCGCCGGAGGCCGGGGCGTGCTGCGGAGCTCGTCCGAAGTGGTCGCCGGGCGCGTCCGGACGTTGCTGGAGTCGGCCGGCGTCGCCGCCACCGTGTTCCGGTACGGCAGCGAGGAGTTCACCGCCGCGCTGGACCGCGGGGACATGCGCCTGCTCCAGGACGTCACCTACGGCGTCTACGGCAGGGCCGAGTCGCTGGCCGCGGCGGCCGGCCTCGGCTTCGTCGGGACCGGAGCGCGGCAAGCGGAGGTGTACGACAAAGTGCGGCTGAAGACCTTCCTCTCGCGAGCCCGGGTGGGCACGCCGGCCCACGTGGTGCTGGATGCCCACGCGCACCCGTCCAGCTGGTCCGCCATCAAACTGCTGGAAGGCCCGATCGTGGTGAAGCCGGCCACCGCGGACCTGCTCAGCGCGGGCGTGCGGTTCTTCGGCACCGCGGACCCGTGGCAGCCGGGGCTGCGTGAGCACATCGGGCAGCTGTTCACCCTCGACCAGACCGTTCTGGTGGAGCGATACGTGCCGGGGCTGGAGATCTGTCTCGGCTACGAGGTGTCGCGCCGGGGGTTCGAGATGTACCCGGCGCTCACCATAACGAAGGAGGCCCGGCTGTTCGACCACGCGGTCAAGACCTCCAGGCGGTACGCGTTCACCCCGGTCGACGTTCCCCAGGCAGCACTCGGCAGCCTGGGCAGGCTCGGGTGGGCGATGGCGGCGGAGTTCGACCTCACCGGTTGCTTCTACGTGAACGCCATCGTGACGGACGACGGCGACGTGTCGGTGTTCGACGCCGGTGCGACGGTCGGCCTGACGGAACACAGCTACTTCCCGGCCGCCGCGGCCCTGCGGGGCGATGCGGTCGACGACCTCCTCGTCCGGCAGTTCGTCCAACCCGTCGAGGACCTGTTGCGCCGGGACGGCGCCTCGCACCGCGAGCCGGCCGAGATGGAGACACACTGAGTGGATACGTGGCTGGACGGCGAAATCGTCGCCGAGGAATCAGTGACCCTGCACGTCAACAGCGTGACGTCGGCGCTGGGAACAGCCTTTTTCGAGGCGATGCGCTGCTATCCCGCGTCCGGCCGCGGCGCCGCGGTGTTCCGCTTCGAGGCGCACTACCGCAGGCTCGTCCGCTCGCTCTCGGTGGTGGGTGCCCGGCTCCCGCTCACCGCCGACGAGCTGCTGTCCGCGGTCGCGGAGACCGTGTGCGCGAATTCGGCCGCCGGCCAGGCCTGCTACCTCAAGGTGATGGTGTTCTGGGACACCGTGCTCACCGGTTCCTCCCTCGTCGACCTCGGTGGGCTCAGTCCCAGGGTCGCGGTATTCCTGCGCACGACGCCGGAATCCTTCTTCCGGGACTGCCCGCGACTGCGCTGCCGGATCTCCTCGTGGCGCCGGATGGACGACAATGCCATGCCGGCTCAGGCCAAGGCGACCGCGAACTACTACAACGCGCGCCTCGGCCTGACCGAGGCGCTCGCCGCCGGCTACGACAACGCCATCTTCCTCAACAGTCGCGGCGCGGTCGCGGAGGCAGCGGAGGCGAACGTGTTCGTCGTCGACCGGCGGGCCATGACGGTCCTCACGCCCTCGCTCGACAGCGGGGTGCTGCCGGGCGTGGTCCGTGACTCCGTCCTGGAGCTACTGCGCGGCGACGCCCGGTTCCGGGTCGCCGAGGAGCGGCTCCACCCGATGGACCTCTACGCGGCCGACGAGGTCTTCCTGACCAATACCGCCCAGCTCGTCAGGCAGGTCAGTGAGGTCGACGGACGGCAGCTGGCCACCGGCCCCGGCACCTTCGCAGCCGACCTCCGAGCAGAACTCGTCGAGACCGTGTTCCGAGCCGAACGGCGCCCGGATTGGTTTGCCGCACTTCCCAGCCAGCCCATGGAGCGCAGATGAAACGGACCGCCCAGCAGAACGACGTCCTCATCGACGGCCTCACCCGTCGTTTCGAACGTCAGAAACCCGCTGTGGACTACATGGCGGAGCACTTCGGCGCCGGGCCGGTGGCGGACTTCGGCTGTGGCAACGGCATCCCGCTCGCTTACCTGGCGCAGCGGCATCCGGATCTGTTCTTCGCCGGGGTCGACCACAGCACCGACATCCTCGACCGCAATCTCGCGCGGAGCCGCCCCAACGTCCTGCTCGTCGCGGCGGATCTGCAAAGCCGGACGTTTCCCGGAGAAAGCCTGGGGAGCGCCGTCTTCAACCGCTCACTGCACGAGGTGTACTCCTTGTTCGGCGAGGTCGGGCTGAAGCTGGCCGTGACTGCGGCGCGCGACGCGCTTCGCCCCGGTGGGCACGTGCTGGTGTACGAGAACGCGGTCCCCAGCCGGGACCGGGTCGCCCTCCGCATCGTCACCGAGGAGGTGCGCGAGCTGTTCGCCCGGTTCATCCGGGACTACTCGATCCGTCCGGTGCCCTGGACGCAGAAGACGTCGGACACGATCGTCCTCCAGGAGGACGACGCACTGGAGTTCCTCACCAAGTACCGCGACCCCGACTGGGAATCGGAGATGCGTGAGGTGCACTTCCTCTACTCACTGGAGGAGTGGGACGCGGTCCTCACCTCCTGCGGTCTGGAGAAGGTGGCGGTCCGGCGGTTCGACGATCGCCAGATCCTCGCGACCGACGGTGTGGAACCCGGCTGGGACATCGCCGACTTCAAGCACGTCTTGGTCTACCGGCGGCCGGTGTGAGGTCGGTGACCACGGCTGCCCGCGGGGCCTGGGATGTGGTCCGGCAAGGCGAAAAGGCCAGAGAGATCCGCGAACAGACGTTGCGGCTTTCGCAGGGACGGCCGCATCACCTCGGCGGCCAGCTGTCCTGTGTGGAGATCCTGGTGTCCATCTTCTACGGTCACGCGCCGACGCTTCCCGACACCAGGTTCGTGTTGTCCAAGGGGCACGCGTGCATCACGCTGTACGCGGTGCTCGCCGATCTGGGGCTCATTCCACCGGACGAGCTGGAGACGATCATGGAGGCGGGCGGGCTGCTGCTGGGTCACCCGTGCCGGACCACGACGCCTGCGGTGGACGCTTCGACCGGGTCGCTGGGCATGGGGTTGTCGATGGCAGTCGGCATGGCGCTGGCCGCCCGGATGGCCGGCCGCGAGGTGCATGTCCACGCCGTGCTGGGCGACGGTGAAATGCAGTCCGGGCAGGTGTGGGAGGCATTGATGCTGCTGGGGCACCATCGGCTGGACACCGTGCACACCGTCATCGACTGCAACGGTGCGCAGGCCGACGGCACCACCGCGGACATCGTCGGCCTCGAACCGCTTCCGGCGAGGCTGGAGGCGATGGGCCTGGACGTCGTCGAATGCGATGGACACGACTTGGCGGCGCTCAACAAGGCACTCGCCGAACCACGCAGAGGACGGCCGCGCGCCATCGTCGCCCGGACCGTCAAAGGCAAGAGCGTACCGACGATGGAGGGCGACAACTTCTGGCACAGTGGCACCCTGTCCCGGCAGCAGCTCGCGGACGCGCTCGCCTCTCTCTACTGAACGGAGCACGATGAAAAGGTTCTCGAGGCTGCTGCTCGACACGATGGAGACGGACGCGGACGTCGTGGTGCTCGACGCCGACCTCTCACGCAGCAGCGGGTCGGCCGCGGTGGCTGCCAGGTGGCCGGACCGCTTCGTGAACACCGGGATCGCCGAGCAGAACACCATGGGGGTCGCCGCCGGGATGGCGCTCATGGGGCGGCGTCCGATCGTGCACACGTTCGCGGCATTCGCCACGATGCGGGCCTGCGAGCAGATCCGCACCTCGATCGCCTACCAGGGCTTGAATGTCACCATCTGCGCGAGCAAAGGCGGCCTGGCCGCGTCACGTTCGGGCCCAACCCACCACGCGACGGAGGACCTGGCCATGATGCGGGCCATTCCCGGCATGACCGTGCTGGCGCCACGCGATTTCCGCGACCTGACTGCGGCGTTCCCCGAGGTGCTGGCGCGGCCGGGACCGGCGTACGTCCGGATTCCGCCGGAGCAGGAGCCCGACGACCCGACCGGTTCGGTCCCGCCCGTCGGCGCGGGCATCCTCCTCGAGGAGGGCACCGACGTGGTGCTGGTCTTCACAGGAAGCATGACGAGGACGGTGCGCGAGTCCGCTCGGCGCCTCGGCGCCCGAGGATTCGACGTCGGCATCGCCTACCTGCCGTCGGTGAAGCCGATCGACGAAAACCTCATCGAGAACTGCGCCGGAACGGCTCGCCTGGTGGTCACCGTCGAGGAGCACAACGTCATCGGCGGCTTGGGTTCGGCGGTGGCGGAGGTGCTGTCGGCCCGCGGCTCCGCACCGCTGCTCCGGCTGGGTGTTCAAGACCGCTTCTGCTACGCGTCGGGTACCCACGAAGAGATGGTCGACGCCTACTGCGTTTCGGTCGATGAGCTTGTCCGGCAGGTCATGGAGCGATCGAGGTGACCCGCGGATCGTCGCACCGGACGGCCGAACGTGTCCGTGCCGAGCTCGCGGACCTGGTCGCGGTGTACCCCGAGCTCGCCACCTTCCACCAGACGGTCGTCGCGCGGCTTCCCGAGCCGTGCCTGGACTTCCTGCCGCGTACGGCGCTGGTCGTCGTCCCCCCGGACGGGCTGATGCAGGGAGTGCACCGGCGCCTCCTCGACGACCACGGCGAACACGTGGTGGCATTCCGGTTCCGCACCCTGGACCAGCGTCTCGCCGAGCGGCTCTACCTGGACGGACTGGTCACGCAAGCACCGGAGCGCCACATCCGGTCGTGGTGGATCAAGAGCAAGCTCTTCGACCTCGGGGAGGCACTTGTCCTCCTTATGCGACACCCGACGGACGCCGGCTTCCAGGCGACCTTGACGGCGGCGAAGGGCGCCTCCGACCCGAGACTCGCGAAGACGGGCACCTACCGCGCGGAATACCGTACCCCGAACAAGACCTTCGGCCTCCTGCACAGCTCCGACGACATGCTGAGCATGCTGTACGAGGTGAGCGTCCTCTTCGAACCCGAGGACCTCGCCCAGTTGCTGATCAGGCCGCACTGGGACTCCGCACACCGGGCCCTCGTGACCGGTTACGAGAGCGGCGTGAGCGTACGCAGGATCGAGTCCTACCGCGTGCTCTACCGCCTGAAACGGAGGCTGCTGGCCGAAGCGGCGGCAGCAGGGGCGTTGCCGGTCCCGCTGCTCGAAGCGGTCGAGGAGAACTACCGGGCCGCCCTCGACGTAGTTGCCGACGATCCGGGGCACGTCCCGGAGACCACGGCGGTGGCCCGGCTTCTTTCGGAGGAGCGCCGGCTGCTCAGCGGGGTCCTTCCGTATCCCGGAGCCCTGGCGGACACGGGAAGCGGGGAGCTCCGGGCGGCGGTCGCCGGCGAGGAGCGCGCCGGGGTCCGGACCGCGCTGGCCTGTTTACGCACGCTGGCCGAGCCGGCTGCCCTCCGCACGGCGGGTTTCGAGAACCTGGAGTTCTCGCTGGAGGCCCTCGGCATCCCGTTGTCCGCGCTGGAACGCACCATGCTGGAGAGCCTTTTCTTCTTCTATGCGACCGATCCACCGCCCGCGCCGCCGGCGGCGTCCGGCGGTGAGGACAGGAGGAGCACACCCATGCCCGACCCCTACCAGCAGATGCTCGACGCAGCCGGGACACTCGAAGACTACCCACTCTCCCCGGCTGAAGTGGCGGAGCTGGGCAAGGCGGGTCTCGCCGCGGTCGCCGACCAGCTGGCCTTCATGATCGTCACGCCCGACGCCGTGCACCGGGGCCTGCACACGGATATCCTGACCAAGGTGCACATCGCCGGGTTCCGCATCCTCGCCCACCGAACCAGAGACCTGCGCGACAGCGACATCGAGGAACTCTACAAGGACGGCTTGCGCGCCAAGATCCTCGACCACCGGCGAACGCACTGGTACCTCACGCGCAAAGGGCTGGGCCTCGGCACCTCTCTCGGCCTGCTGCTCCACCATCCGGACGGCGACGCGTGCGAGCGGCTGCTGCGCCTGAAAGGCGCCTCGAAGCCGGCCGACGCGGCACCCGGCTCCGTCCGGGGCTCGCTTGGCAGCTACTCGAAGATCCTTGCGCTGATGCACAGTTCGGACACCCCCGCGGCCGTGCTGCGCGAGTGCCTTCTGTACTTCACCACCGGGCAGGTGCATGACACGCTTTCCCTCCTGGCCGGACACGCCGAGCCGCAGGGGACGCCCATTTCCTTCGTGGCCGAGGCGCTGTCCCCGACCACGCCGGAGGATGACCCGTTCGCGGTCCTGTATGCATTGAAGATCCGTGTCTCCCACGTCCTCGCGGCACACCCGCTGACCGGTCCCGAACTCCAGCCACTGCTGGAACAGCACCTGAGCGGGCTGCGCGCGATGCGCCCCGTGCTCAGTGCGAACGGGGCCTCGTGGTCGTCTCGGACAACCGCCGTTGGTCATGAACTCGAGCGGGAGCACAAGTTGCTCGCCGAGAGCGCGCTCGCTCAGGACATGCAGCCAGCCCTGAGCGCCGCGACCCCGGTCGAGTCGCTCGAACGGCTGGTCTGGCACCGGCTGGCCGTCGTCGCTGGGCAACTGGCCGACCAGCAGGGGTTCCCGCAGCTCGACATGGACCAGGTGAAGGCGGCGCTCCGGGCCGCGCACGTCCACCTCACCCCATGGGAGGCCTTGCTGCTGGAGAACCTGTTCTTTTTCTGGGGGCAGTGATCCCGCGCCGGGCGGCCTGCGGTGTCGCGGGCTGCCCGGTCGCTCGAGGGCGCGTTTGATGCACCGTTGTGCGTCGTGTGCTGCCGGTCCCGGTGTATCGGAGCCCGCTGTCGGAGCCCGGCGCGACGGGCGGGATCACGACGACGGTCGCGGACGAATCGCTCCTGCGCGTCGTGTCCGGCGGCGTGCGGACCGGGACGTGGCTCAACCCGGCGACCGCCCGCTTCCCGGCCGTGGTCCTCGGACAGGCCGCCGCCGAGCGCCTCGGGGTCGTCTCACCCGGGACGCAGGTCTGGCTGGGGGGCCGGTACTTCACCGTTGTCGGCATGCTCGAACCGGTCGCGCTCGCGCCGGACCTCGACCGGGCGGCGCTCATCGGTGCTCCCGTGGCGACGGAGCTGTTCGGCTTCGACGGGAGCCCGACGACGGTCTACGAGCGGTCTGCCGATGCGGCGGTGGACCTGCGCATCGAGATCAGCCGGACCAAGGCGAGCGACCCCGCGCTGCGCCAGGGGGTCGTGCTGCTCAACCCAGGTGGTCCGGGCGGAGGCGGGCTCGCCATGCCGCTCGAGACTCGCGGATCCGAGCTGGCGAGGCACTTCGACGTGATCGGCTTCGACCCCCGCGGGGTCGGCCGATCCAGCGCGCTCAAGTGCGAACGGATCCCGGACACCAGACCGGCCACGTCCCGGCCGGCCGATGCGGGCTTCACCGCCTTCGCCGAGTACGCCCGAGCCCACGAAGCCGCCTGCCGGCCGGCGGGCGGCGGCATCCGGCCGTTCATCAACACGGCCAACACGGCGCGGGACATGGACGTCATCCGTGCCGCGCTGGGCGAATCGCGGATCAACTACCTGGGGTACTCCTACGGCACCTACCTGGGCGCGGTGTACGGCAGCCTGTTCCCCCGGCGGCTGAACCGCAGTGTGCTCGACTCCTCGGTGCATCCCTCCTGGCTCTGGCGGGAGCAGGCCGAACAGCAGTCGGTGGCGAACCGGTTCAACGTCGAGCAGTGGGCGACCTGGGTAGGCCGGCGGGATCGCACCTACCACCTCGGCAAGTCCCCGGTGGAAGTCCGGCCACCACCGAGGCGCTGGCGGCTCAGCTCGCCACCCGATCGGTTCCGTTCACCCGCGGGCGGCCGGAAAACTGGCCCGGCTACTGGCCGCACCGAGCAACTGCACGTTCCGTTCCTTCACCCCGCCGGAGAAACTCGTCCCGCTGAAGCGCGAGGGTTATCCGGTCGGCGTGGTGATCCAGGCCGACGGCGACCCCGCGACCCAGTACGACGGCGGCCCCGCGATGGCCGCGGCGCTTGGCGACCAGCTGATTTCCGTGCGCGACAGCGGCAAGCACGGGCACGACGGCACCAACCCCTGCGTCACCGCCAAAATCGACGACTACCTGATCAACGGCGTGCTGCCACCGTCGAGGTCGGAATGCGGGGATGAACCGCGCCCATCGGTTCCGGCTGACGCACAGGCTGCCGGCACCACCGTTGCTGCCGGGGCATCCGTCACGAAGGAAGCACGCGTGCGGGCCGCCGCACACTCCTTCTGGCCGTAGCCGAGCGGTTCACAGCCGGAGCAACCTGCGGGGAAGATCGGAAATGCTGTTCCTGACAGTCCGTGAGGTGGACACTTCAATCGGTCATACCCCTTCAGTTAATTGAGTTATCTGATTAAGCTGCTCGCCCTATGACGAGGCGCAACGGTGTGGTCGCCCGCGGCAGGCGACGAAGAGCGGCGACGCGACTGGCGTCGCCCGGGAGAACGAGCATTCGCACGAGGGTGCTGACGATCGTGCTCATCCCGAGTGTCGTGCTGCTGGTCGTCGGGGTCGGCTTCGCCTCCTACCTGGTGTGGACCGGTGTCGAGGCGCGGGACTGGGCGGCGACCCAGTTGCTGACGATCGATCCGGGCACCGGCTTCGTCCGCACGCTGGAAAACGAGCGCCGGGACAGCCAGCTCGCTCTCGCCGGGGATCCGGCCGCCGTCGCGCGCGTCGAGACCACCCGCAAGAAGACCGACGGCGCGCTCGCCGCGGTCGGTCCGATCGGGCCGGCTCTGGAGAAGCTCAACCCGGATGCGGTCGGGGCCGCGAACGCCGCCTTCGGCGCTTCGCTCGCCCAGCTGCCCGGCATCCGGCAGCAGGTGGATCTGCACACCGCCACGGTGGCGGGAGTGGACGACTTCTACTCACGGTTCACCGGGGTCGTCGTGACGGGCCTGGACGGCACGGTGGCGACCGCCCCGGACGCGCGAGCCGCCGAGGGCGACACGGCCGCGTCGGACGTCTTCCAAGTCGCCGACGCGATGGCCCGGGGCAACGCGCTCGCCGCCGGGGTGCTGTACCGGGGAAAGCTGAGTGGTGACCAGCTCCTGCAGTACGCGCAGCTGGTCGGTTCCTACCACGTGCAGCTGACCGCGCTGCACAACCACGTCGCGCCTGCCGTGCGAGTACGGATCGACGCGCTTGTGCAGAGCCCGGCCTGGCAGACGCTCACCGCGGTGGAGAGCGCCCTCATCACCGCCGGATCGCTGCCGGTGGGGCAGCAGGACTGGCAGGCGGCGGCCGACCAGGTGGCGTCTTCCTTGCTCGACCTGTGGGGCGCGCAGTACCACGAGGCGCAGGCGACCGCCGCTTCTACGGCCGCGAGTGCCCTGACCCGCTCCCTCGTCGGCGGGTTCATCCTGCTGGTCGTCATCGTCGCCGCGTTCGTGGCCGCGGTTCGGCTCGCGAACGCGCTGGTGCGCCGCCTGCGCGACCTGCGGGCGAAAACGCTGGAGCTGGCCGACCACCGGCTGCCCGACATCGTCGGCAGGTTGCACGCCGGCCAGGCCGTCGACATCGACGCCGAGATCGACGCGCTCGACCAGGGCAAGGACGAACTCGGCGAAGTGGCGGGTGCGTTCATCAAGGCGCAGCGCGTCGCTTTCGAGGCGGCGGCTTCGGAGGCGAAGACGAGGGACGGGGTCAACGCCGTGTTCCTCGACATCGCCCACCGCAGCCAGCTCGTCGTGCGTCGCCAGCTGCAGGTGCTGGACCAGGCCGAGGCGGGACAGCAGGATCCGGAACAGCTGGAACTGCTGTTCGAGCTCGACCACCTCGCGACCCGTGCGCGGCGCAACGCGGAGAACCTGGTGATCCTCGGCGGCGGTCAGCCGGGCCGGCGCTGGCGCAGCCCTGTGCCGCTTCGGGAGATCGTGCGGAGTGCGGTGTCCGAGACCGAGGACTTCGCGCGGGTGGACACGCACCGGTTGCCCCGGCAGTCGGTCGTCGCGGCCGCGGTCGCGGACCTCACGCACCTGATCGCCGAGCTGGTGGACAACGCCACGACGTTCTCGCCACCGGATTCGCACGTGACAGTGCTGGGCAACGTCGTCGGCAAGGGTGTCGTCATCGAGATCCAGGACCAGGGCCTGGGGATTCCCGCCGAAGACAGGGCGTTGTACAACGAGAACCTCCGCAACCCGCCCGACTTCGAGTTCATGGCGCTGACCCGGCGGCGGACCCTGGGCCTGTTCGTCGTCGGGCAGCTCTCCCAGCGGCAAGGGATCAGCGTGACACTGACCGAGTCCGCCTACGGCGGGGTGACCGCGATCGTGCTGATCCCCAGCACTCTGGTCGCGGGCGAGGAGGAGCCGGAAAGTGCCGCGGCGGCTGTTCCCGCGAGTCGCAGGCCGAGTGAACGCCCGAGGCGGCGCGAAGCCCGGCCCGGCGGTCACGATGCGGCCGTCGAGCCGGTACCGCAAGCCTCCGGTGGCGCGCCGCAGCAGCCCGACTGGCCGAGGGAAGAGCCCGCACGCCGTCTTCCGGTGGCTCCACGCGAGTCACCGGGCATCCGGGCGAACGGCAAGCCTCCGGGCGCGGACCCGGTGCCGAGGCCGGAGCGAAGCCCGGGCAAGCGTCCGCTGCCGCGCCGTGAACGACAGGCGAACCTGGCGCCGCAGCTGGCCGCGGAACTGGCGAACGAGGCGGCAGCCGGGACCAGCGGCGAACAGCCCGCTCCGCGGCGCGGAGCGCGGAGTCCGGAACAAGCCCAGGCGTTGATGTCCGCGATGCGACGCGGCACCCGGCAAGGCCGTGACGCAGGCTCCGGCACGAGCCGATGACCGGAGACAGAGTGAAAGGTGAAGATATTTCATGGCCGAATCCAGCGCCGCCCGCCTCGACTGGCTGCTCGACGACTTCGTCCGGCGGCTGGCCGATGCGCAGCGGGCGGTCGTGCTCACGAGCGACGGTCTGCTGCTGGGCCGCTCCAGCGCGTTGACGAAGGAGGACGGTGAACACCTCGCCGCGATGGCGTCGGCCTTCCAGAGCCTCGCGCGCGGAGTCGGCCGGAAGTTCACGATGGGCCAGGTGCAGCAGACCGTCGTCGAGCTCGACGAGGGTTTCCTCGTGATCACCGAAGCCGGTGACGGCGCGGGGCTCGCGCTGCTGGCTTCGCTGGACGCGGACATGGGCGTGGTGGCCTACGAGATGAACGTGATCGTCCAGCAGGTCGGGCGCTACCTGAGCGCGGCGCCTCGCGATGTCGCGGCAGAACTGCGGATGCTTTCCCAGTCGCGATGATCGATGGCGGCACGTCCTGGTACGAGGATGACTACGGGCCGTCGGTGCGGCCGTTCGCCGTGACCAGGGGACGTGTCCGCGTCAACCGGGGCGACTTGGACATGCTGACGCTCGTCCGGACGGTGCACCCTGACGCGCATCGGAACCGGTTGCAGTGGGAGCACAACGAGATCCTGCTGATGTGCGTGGTGCGGCCGCTCTCGCTGGTCGAGATCTCGGCCAGGCTCGACCTCCTGCTCGCCGCCGTGAAGGTGCTCGTCGGCGATCTCCTCGACGTCGGTGCCCTGGTCCTGCAGTCCCCGGCGCGACCGGTTCCCCCGAACCCGGAACTACTCCAGGCGGTGCTTGATGGTGTCCGTAGGCTTTGACAGCGGCGTCCGGCCGGGCGCCGGGCAAGTGCACGCCGCGAAGATCCTCGTATCGGGGGGTTTCGGCGTCGGCAAAACGACGATGGTCGGCGCGGTCAGCGAAATCGAACCGCTGCGTACCGAGGAACAGCTCACCGAGCTCAGCGCCGGTGTCGACGACCTGAGCGGCGTGGAAGGCAAGACGACCACCACGGTCGCGCTCGACTTCGGCCGGATCACGATCAACCCGGCGCTCGTGCTCTACCTGTTCGGCACACCGGGCCAGGACAGGTTCTGGTTCATGTGGAAGGAGCTCTCCGCCGGCGCGCTGGGAGCGGTGGTGCTGGCCGACACCCGGCGGTTGGATGGCTGCTTTCCGGCGATCGACTTCTTCGAACGCAGTGGAATCCCCTTCGTGGTGGGGGTCAACTGCTTCGACGGCGGCGAAAGCTACGACGAGTGGGAAGTGCGTGACGCGCTCGGCCTCGACGACGGCGTGCCCGTCCGGCTGTGCGACGTCCGGCAGCGGGAATCCAGCAAAGAAGTGCTGGTGACGCTGCTCGAACACCTTGTCGAGCTGGCGGTTCCGGCGCGCTGAGTGGCACGCGAGGTGTCGCGGGTAACCTAAATTGTCTATCCTGGTGCTGCGCCATGAGCTATCGGTCCTGTGGCCGGATCGTGCGATCTTGTCGGCACTGACGCGGCTGCTGCCCCGTCAACTGCGTCGGCACCGCATCGTGACACCGGGCACGCTGCCGGTGGCATCGCCGTCTGATCGTCCGTGGACCTACCCGAACTGGCCGGGACGCCGTGGCCTGGACCACCCGAGCCGCCCGCAACCTGCTGATGAACTTCGGCGAGGGAACCTCCCGATTCCGGTTCCTTATCCGCGATCAGGATCCCGATCGGGCACGATGTCGTCATGGCTACCCCACCAGAGTCCACCAAGATCTCTGTCGGGCAACGGTTGCGCGCCCACGCTGCCGCGCACTGGCCCCAGACAGGCGAGCTGGAGTTCCGCTACCGGGGTGCATTCGTCTACGTCGAGGCGCACCTGCCCGACGGCACGACACAGCCGTTGATCCGGCTGCGCTACGGCGGCTCAGCCCGCCACTGGGGCTTCGGGCTCTACCTGGCCAGCAGCGACCGCTACGAAAACCAGATCCTGCCCTCCGGATTCCCCAGCGGCAGCCCCGAAGAAGCCCTCGATTGCGCCTGCCGCCTCTGCCTAGGCAATCCGGCATAACAGCCACAACCACCCCCGAAGAACTTCCGAAACCGACCACCAAGCGCGGCCCACCAGCTGCGCGACGAGCTGCTCGTCCAGGCCGTCCAGCCCGCTCTCGGGCTTCGAGTCCTCAGCGTTCTCCACGCCTGACATCAGGTGCACTTCCATGATCGGAGTTACCCCGAACGTTTTACCGTCCCCCCACGGATCGGATCGGACGTTCTGATCCGGTACGGGTGAGGACGGGCACCGTGTGGACGGGCGATCGTGTTGGCGTGTTGTCCGAAGGATCGGGAATGGTGGGTCGATGACATCCCGTGGGCGCATCGCGGTCGGGGCGGTGGTGCTGGCTCTGGTGGTGGGCGGGACCGGTGCTGTGGTCGGCCTCCTGGTTGGCTCGGACTCGGGCGGGTCGGGTGTCCCGGCCACGGCCGGTACGCCGTGTGACGTCACCGAGGTGGCGGCCCAGGTTTTCCCGTCCCTGGTCACGATCACCGTGCAGGGTGCCGGCGGATCCGGGACGGGCTCCGGGTCGGTGCTCGATACGCAGGGCAACATTCTGACCAACGACCACGTCATCGAGACGGCCGATGCCGGCGGCATCACCGTCGACTTCGCCAGGGGACACGCACGGGTTCCGGCACGCATCGTCGGGCGGGACCCGGCGACCGACCTGGCGGTGATCGGGGTGGCGCCGGACGCGGTCACGCTCACCCCGATTGCGGTCGGTGAGTCGGCCGCGCTGGTGGTGGGGCAGCCGGTGGTCGCCGCGGGCTCCCCGCTCGGCCTGACCGGCACGATCACGTCGGGCACGGTGAGCGCCCTCAACCGCTACATCGACGTCGGCCAGGGCCAGGCACCGGCTACTCTGATCAACGCCATCCAGACCGACGCGGCCATCAACCCGGGCAACAGCGGCGGCCCGCTCACCGACTGCGCCGGCCGTCAGGTCGGGGTCAACTCCGCGGGCGCCCAAGCTCCCGGCACCGGCGGCGGTGGCAGCATCGGGCTCAACTTCGCCATCCCAATGGACTTCGCCCGTTCCGTAGCCGACCAGCTGGTTCGGACCGGCCGGGCCGGCCACCCGACCATCGGCGTGCTTGCCGTCACCGTGACCGCCGAGATGGCCACTGCGACCGGCTTGCCTCGGGGCGCTCTCGTCGAACAGGTCGTCACCGGCCTCGGCGCCGGCCGCGCCGGCATCGGCCCCGGTGACGTGATCACCAGAATCGGGACCGCCACCGTGACCAGCGTCGATCAGATGCTGGTCGCCGTTCGTGGGTACGACCCGGGCGACTCCGCCCAGGTCGGCTACGTACGAAATGGCTCGCAGAGCACCACAACCATTGTGGTGGGCGGGCAGTAGTGTCGACGAACTGCGCGTCGCCATTCGTGGATACGACCCGGGCGGCACCGTCCCGATCACGTACGTCCGCGACGGATGGCGTCGCGGGTATCGGGTCATGAGGTGTCGTGGTGAACACGCGCGGCGGCTGCACGGGCGATTGCTGTCCATGGCCGACCGGCACCGGTCGATCGACGTCGCGCTGCGGGTGTGGCGCCGGGACGCGGAGGTGGACGGCATGTTGGTGGCCGCGGCGCTGGCGTTCCGGATATTCATCTGGCTGCTGCCGTGCGGCCTGCTCCTGACCGCGTTGCTGGGGCTCACCGCGTCCGGGGGCCGCTCGCTGGCGGAGCTCACCCGGCGGATCGGGATGAGCCCGCTGATCACCAACGTGATCGGCCAGATCGGTGCGCAGGCCGAGCATGGCTGGTACGTCACCGCACTGATCGGCTTGGTACCCATGGGCGTTGCGGGAATCAAGCTTGGCCATGCGCTGGACGGGATCCACGCCCGGGTCCGGCGGACCGCCGCGGACCGCCGGCTGTGGCCGGCGCTGGCCCGGGCCGCCCGGTACAACACCGCAGTGCTGGGGATCGTCGTCGGCAACCTCGTGGCCCCGGGCGTCGGCGCGGCCGTCGGCCAGCCGATCCTCGTGATCGTCGTGTCGTCACTGGCGCTCTACTTCGGATCCGGGGCCGTCCTGCTCACCGTCGAGTGGCCGCCGCGCTGGTGCCGCATCCTTCCTGGCGCCGCGCTCATCGCGCTCGGCATCGAGGGTCTGCATCTGGTGTCCGTGCTCTACCTGCCCGGCCAACTGGCCAGCGCCTCCCAGGTCTTCGGCACCCTCGGCGCCGCTGCGGCCATCCTGGTGTGGCTGGCCCTCATCGCCCGCCTCGTCGTACTCGGCCAGGTCCTCAACGCCGTCCTCGCCGAACGCGGCCCGCGTAGCCGCAGAGCGAACTAACCAGTATCGGGTGATGCCGACGCCGTGAGTAGCGCACAGGCTCGGTAGGTGCCATGACTGCTACCGAGGGAACATGACTGCTACCGAGGGAAACCGTGCCGTCCGCCGGCCATCACTGGTCGACGCGGTGGTCCCGATCGTCACGCTGGTGGTGCTGATCGGCGGGGCGCTGGCGCTGTTCGGGTTGGGGGCACTGGACGGGCCGCTCCAGGTGGCGCTGGTGTTGTGCGCCATGGTCGCGGCGCTCGTCGTGCTCAAGAACGGCCACCGCTGGGAGGACATCCAGGTCTCGGCGCAGCGGGCCGTCGCCTCGATCACCAGCGCGATCTTCATCCTGCTCGCGGTGGGGGCGCTGATCGGCACGTGGAACCTGTCCGGCACGATCCCGACACTGGTCTACTACGGAATCCAGGTGTTGTCGCCATCCTGGTACTACGCGGCGACCGCGCTGATCTGCGGCATCGTCGCGATGTCGATCGGCAGCTCGTGGACGACCGCGGGCACGATCGGCGTCGGGCTGGTCGGCATCGCCGCGATGCTGGGCGTGTCACCGGGGATCACGGCCGGGGCGGTGATCTCGGGAGCCTACCTGGGCGACAAGCTGTCCCCGCTCTCGGAGACGACCGTGCTGACCGCGCAACTGGTCAAGGCCAACGTCTACGAGCACATCAAGCGCCAGGCCTGGACATCGGTGCCGGCGTTCGGCATCGCCTTCGTGCTGTTCGGGTTGATCGGCCTGTTCTGGGGGCCGGCGCCGACCCACGCGGGTGACACATCCTCGGAACTCACCGCACTCGGCCACATTTACTGGATCACACCGATCAACCTGCTGCCGCTGGTACTGCTGGTCGGACTGTCCATCCGCAAGACCCCTGCGTCGCTGGCACTGGCCGCCTCGGCGATCTTCGCCGGGATCCTCGCCCCGTTCACCCAGTACGACGTGGTGCGCAACTTCCTGGCCGACCCCGGCGCCGGCCCGCTGCGGGCGGCCATCCAGGCCATGTGGCAGGCGATGGCCACCGGCTTCTCGAAGGACTCCGGGATCGGCGACATCGACCGGCTGCTGTCCCGCGGCGGCATGGACAGCATGCTGCTGACCTTGTGGCTGATCATCGGCGCGGTCACGTTCGGCACGATCCTCGAGGAGTTCGGCCTCGTCAACCGCCTGATCGACCCGGTGATCCGGGCCGCCAAGAGCACCGGGCGGTTGTATCTCACGGTATTCGCGACCGCCTTCGGGCTCAACATCGTCGCCGGCGACCAGTACATCGCCCTGGTGCTGCCGGCCAAGATCTACCGCGCCGAGTTCGCCCGGCGCGGCCTGGCCCCGACCAACCTGTCACGCCTGACCGCCGACAGCGGCACGGTCACCTCACCGCTGGTGCCGTGGAACTCCTGCGGCGCCTTCATGGCCGCCGTCCTCGGCGTGCCGACGCTGGTCTACCTGCCTTTCTGCTTCTTCAACATCGCCAGCCCGTTGCTCAGCGTCATCTACGGGTGCACTGGTTTCAAGATCGAGCGAATCGAACCTGCCGGATCGGGCCGAAGGGACGAAGACCGATGAGCACGACCGAAACGGCGGCCACCCCCGCCGCCAAGCTCACCTTCTGGACGATGACCGCGATGGTCGTCGGGTCCATGGTGGGCGCCGGCGTCTTCTCGCTGCCCGCCAGGTTCGCTCAGGAGACCGGCATCGCCGGAGCCCTCGTCGCGTGGGCCATCGCCGGTGGTGGCATGTTGATGCTGGCCTTCGTCTTCCAGACACTGGCGAACCGCAAGCCGGACCTGGACTCCGGGGTCTACGCATACGCGAAGGCCGGTTTCGGGGAGTACATCGGGTTCTTCTCCGCGTTCGGCTACTGGGCCAGCGCCTGCGTCGGCAACGTGACCTACTGGGTGCTGGTCATGTCCACGCTCGGCGCGATCTGGCCCGCACTCGGCGACGGTGACACGTTTCTCGCGCTGATGCTGTCCACGGCCGGCGTGTGGTTGTTCTACTACCTCATTCGGCGTGGAGCGCGGGAAGCGGCGAGCCTGAACCGGATCGTCACGGTCGCCAAGGTCGTCCCCATCCTGATCTTCGTGTTGCTGGCGCTGTTCGCGTTGGACCCGGACGTGTTCGCAGCCAACTGGGGCGGCGACGGGGACGTCGGATCGTTGTTCGAACAGGTAAGGGGGACGATGCTGGTCACCGTCTTCGTGTTCCTGGGCGTCGAGGGCGCCAGCGTCTACTCCCGGCACGCCCAGCAACGCGAGCATGTCGGACGCGCGACCGTGCTGGGTTTCGTCAGCGTGGCGTCCGTGTTCGCCTCGGTCACGATCGTGTCCTACGGAATCATGCCGTACAGCGAGATCGCGCACCTGCGGCAACCGTCCATGGCCGGCGTGCTCGAAACGGCGGTCGGCCCGTGGGGGAAGATCCTCGTGAGCGTGGGTCTCATCGTCTCGGTGCTCGGCGCCTACCTGGCGTGGACACTGATGGCTGCCGAGGTGTTGTTCGTGGCCGCCAAGGATGACGACATGCCGCGGTTCTTACGGGCGGCCAACGCGGCCGACGTACCGACAGCGTCGCTGTTGATGTCGACGATCCTCGTCCAGGTCATGCTGATCGTGGCGATGTTCTCCGGCGACGCCTTCGGCTTCACCCTCGACCTGACCAGTGCGCTGACTTTGCTGCCGTTCCTGTTCGCGGCCGGGTACGCGCTCAAGCTGGCGCTCACCGGGGAGACCTACGCCGGCAATCCGCGCGGCCGCGGCCGAGAGATCGTGGTGGGCGCGCTCGCCACGATCTACACGGTGTTCCTGCTCTTCGCGGCGGGCCCGAAGTTCATCCTGCTGTCGTTCGTCATCTACGCCCCGGCGACGATCCTGTTCGTGATGGCCCGCCGCGAGCAGGGCAGGCGCCTGTTCTCCCCGGCCGAAATCGTGATCCTGGCGATTTCCGTCGTGGGCGCGGTGGTCGGCGTTGCCGCCCTCGCAACCGGCGCGCTCACGATCTGATGCCTACGAGGAGCACCCGAACCACACACTCGACGAAAGAGGAAAAATGTCGACACAGAAAACCGGCACGGCACACGGGGTGCACTCCGAGGTGGGGAAGTTGCGCAAGGTGCTGGTCTGCGCGCCGGGCCTGGCACACTTGCGACTGACCCCGACGAACAGCGGCGATCTGCTGTTCGACGACGTGATGTGGGTGCAGAACGCCCGCCGCGACCACTTCGACTTCGTCGCCAAGATGCGCGAGCGCGGCGTGGAGGTCGTCGAACTGCACGATGTTCTCGCCGAGACCATGGCGATCCCCGAGGCGAAAGCCTGGTTGCTCGACCGCAAGATCGTCGCCAACGAGGTCGGGCTCGGCCTCGTTGACGATACCCGTGCGTTCCTGGAGAGCCTCGAGTATCAGCGCCTCGCCGAGTACCTGATCGGCGGTCTATCCACAGTAGACCTTCCGGATCAGCTCCGGCCTGGATACGTGGCGCTGGCGCGCGAGTCGGCGGGCGTGCCGTGTTACTTGATGCCGCCGCTGCCGAACACGCTCTACACCCGCGACACCACCTGCTGGCTCTATGGTGGCGTGACGCTCAACCCGCTGTACTGGCCGGCCCGCCACGACGAGACGCTGCTGATGAAGGCGATCTACGAGTTCCACCCGGACTTCGCCGACTCCACTGTGTGGTGGGGCGACCCGGAACGGGGCTGGGGCACAGCGACGCTCGAGGGTGGGGACGTGATGCCGGTGGGCAACGGCGTTGTGCTGGTCGGCATGAGCGAGCGCACTTCCCGGCAGGCGATCACGCAGCTCGCCGCAGCGCTGTTCGAAGCCGGCGCTGCCGAGCGGGTGATCATCGCCGGGATGCCCAAGCTGCGCGCTGCCATGCACCTGGACACGATCTTCACCTTCGCCGACCGCGACCTGGTGACCGTGTACCCCAACATCGTCGACGGGATCCACACGTTCACCCTCCGGCCGGGCGACCCGATCGAGGTGACCGAGGACAAGCTGCCCTTTGTCGACGTCGTGGCCGGCGCACTCAACCTGAATGCGCTGCGCGTCGTCGAGACCGGTGGCGACGTGTACGCCGCCGAGCGGGGCCAATGGGACAGCGGCAACAACCTCGTCGCCGTCGAGCCCGGCGTGGTGGTCGCCTACGACCGCAACACCTACACCAACTCGTTGCTACGCGAGGAAGGTATCGAGGTCATCACCATCGTCGGAGCCGAACTCGGTCGTGGCCGCGGTGGCGGCCACTGCATGACCTGCCCCCTCATCCGCGACCACCTCGACTACTAGTACTACAGGGTTTGTGGGGTTCCAGAAGTCGGTTCACGGATCCGACCCGGCGTTGGGCACGTTCAACGGGCTGGGCATGATCGCCGGCCGTGGCGCTGCGTTTGCTCTGGCTGATCTTCCTCCGGTTTGTGGGTCTGCTGGTGTTGCTCGGGCGCTCGTCGGCGTCCAAGGACGTCGAGTTGCTGGTGTTACGCCACGAGGTCGCCGTGCTGCGCCGAAGCAACCCGAAACCTCGCCTGGACTGGGCCGCCCGGGCTGTGGTCGCCGCCGCTGGTCCGGCTGCTGCCCAAGGTGCTGCGAACACACCCTGGTTACCCCGTACGATCGGGCGCCGGCACCGTCGACTGGTGGCCGCGAAGTGGCCATATCCACATCGGCACGGGAGTCCGCCTGTCGACGCTGCGATCCCTCCCCATGACGGGCTGGGCGTTCAACACGGTCCGGCGCGAGATCGACAAGCCGTCGGCGATCGAGGGCGCGCTGGTGTGGCTGAGCACGAACACCGTGAACGTGTCGCGGCTGGGCGATCTGACGACGCTGCGGGGTGTGCTGGACCAGCTGGCGCTGAAGATGGACGGGACGGCCGCTGCGGCGAAGACGGTGTTCCGCAAGCGCGCGGTGGTGTTCAATGCGCTGGAGTACGCGGTGGAGCGGGACCTGTTGCCGGCGAACCGGTTGCCGGAGGTGAAGTGGACGGCGCCGAAGCGGGTCCGGGCGATCGACACGCGCGTCGTCGTCAACACATCCAGGGCCCGCGCTTGTGCGGCCGGTGCCGTGCCCGCCGCCGCTGACGGCGATGCTGCAGCAGCACCTCGAGCAGTACGGCGTCGTCGACGACGGCCGGCTGTTCAGGAGCTTGGACGGCGGTGATGTTGCCGAGTCGACGCTGGCGCGGGTGTGGGACAAGGCGCGCAAGGCGGCGCTGTCGGCGGAGGAGTACCGATCGCCGCTGGCGCGTCGGCCGTACGATTTGCGGCACGCGTGTGTGTCGACCTGGCTCGCCGGCGGGGGGATCTCAGCGCAGGTAGCGATGTGGGCGGGGCACTCGGTTGCCGTTCTGCACGAGGTATACGCCAAAGTGCTGGCCGGGCTCGAAGAAGAGTCGCTGGGCAAGATCGCCCGCATCCTGGGCCTGCCAGCCGACGACGAGGACCAGGACGAGGACGACCTGGACAGTGCGTAGCCCGAGCCAGTAGCCCGAGCCGATCAGCTCGACAAGGTCACTGTCCCAGTCGTTCACGAGGCATGTCGCGCAACAGATCCCTCTGCGCGGACGCTTGGCCCGCGTGCCGGGTACCCCCTTGCCCTGTCACCCGGCGCAGCCGCTCGAATGCAGGGTGGCACGGAGATCCCCGCTCAGGCACGTCACCACCAATCCACCCACTGCAACCCGCCAGCAGCAGCGTCGTCTGCCACGTCGCGCTCGCGGCGCTGGCTGAGGCCCCGAACCTGCAACGATAGATGGCTACCGTCCCGGCTATCGAGGAGGGGGAAGTCGATGTCGACACACGGGCGGGGCTGTCCAACCAGATCGACGTGGAGTGGACGTTCGCGTCCGAGCACAACGACGGGTCGGACCTGTTCGCGTTGCCGCTGCTGGCGCTGCGGTTCGCGCCGAACCTCGACGGTCACAACGCGGCGCTGGCGGGGAAGTTCGCGTCGCTGCGGTCGACCGTCACCGACCCGGACGGGAACACCGAGCGCCAGACGATCATCCGGGCATACGCGCTGAGGTGACAACGCTCCTCGCCGATTCGGTGCAACCAGATCAGGCCCCGACAACGTGCTGATCATGGTTAGCGGCGGCCGGCGAGGAGTTGTCGCGTGTTTTCTGGAGGGTTGATGACCCACAAACGGGCTCGGTTGAGCCTGCTCACCGCGGCTTTGGTCGCGGGCGTGGTCGCGCCAGCCGTGGGGGCGCCGGGTGTCGCGGGGGCTGTCGTGACACCCGACGTCGCGCCTGCTGGACCCACGATCACCTTGCTGACCGGGGACAAGGTCACCATCGGCGGCATGCGTGGTGTGACCGCGCACGCGGCGAAAGGTCGCGAGAACGTCAGCTTCTTCACGCAGAAGGACCTCGACGGCGACACGCACGTCATCCCGTCCGACGCCGCTGTCCTGCTGGCCAAGGGAAAGCTGGACCCACGTCTGTTCGACGTCACCGAGCTGGCCCGGATCGGCTACGACGACGCCTCTCGCGACAAGCTGCCGTTGATCGTCGACTACCCGGGCAGGACCCCGAAGATGGCGAGTGCGCAGGTCAGCCGGGAGCTGCCGGCGATGAGCGCGGCGGCCGTGTCGGTGGACCGGACGCCCGATTTCTGGTCCACCGCGAAGAATGCCGATCACATCTGGCTCGACGGGCCAGTCAGGGCGAGCCTGGACCAGTCCGTGCCGCAGATCGGCGCACCGGAGGCGTGGGCGGCTGGCTACACCGGCGCCGGCACGACGGTGGCGGTGCTGGACACCGGTATCGATGTGACGCACCCGGATCTGTCGGACGCGGTGACGGGTGAGAAGAACTTCACCGACAGCGACACCACCGATGACCGGTTCGGGCATGGCACACATGTCGCGTCGGTCATCACCGGCAGTGGCGCGGCCAGCGGCGGCAAGTACAAGGGTGTCGCGCCTGATGCGAAGCTGCTCAACGGCAAGGTGTTGAACGACTCCGGTGGCGGGTTGGACTCCTGGATCATCGCGGGCATGGAGTGGGCCGCACAGAGCGGCGCCGACGTGGTGAACATGAGTCTCGGCAGCCCGTTCCCGAGCGATGGCACGGACCCGATGTCGCAGGCGGTCAACCGGATGACGGCTGAGACGGGCACGTTATTCGTCATCGCGGCCGGCAACTCCGGTGGGCAGATCGGCAGCCCGGGTGCTGCGGACGCGGCGTTGACGGTCGGCGCTGTCGACCGGAACGACCAGCTCGCGAGCTTCTCGAGCCGCACCCGTGAGGACGGCGCTATCAAGCCGGACATCACCGCGCCCGGTGTGGACATCGTGGCCGCCAAGGCGAAGAACGGTGTCATCGGCGACCCGGCCGCGGACGGCTACGTGAAGCTGTCCGGCACGTCGATGGCCGCGCCGCATGTCGCGGGTGCCGCGGCGATTCTCGCTGGTGAGCACCCGGACTGGAAGACTGACCAGCTGAAGCCGGCGTTGATGGGCAGTGCCAAGCCGAACGGCACGTCGAACCTGTTCGAGGAAGGCGCCGGCCGCGTCGATGTCGCCAAGGCCACCTCGTCGACCGTGTTCGCGTCGGCGGGAAGCTTCAGCCTCGGCACGGTCCAGTGGCCGCACACCGACGACCAGCCGATCACGAAGACCTTGACCTACACCAACACGGGCACGGCGCCGGTCACGCTCGACCTCGCCGCGGACATCAAGGGTCCGAACGGATCCGCTGCCCCGCAGGGGATGTTCACCGTGTCGCCGGCGCAGCTCACGGTGCCGGCCGGCGGTCAGGCGTCCGCGACCGTCACGACCGACACGAAGGTCGACGGGGCGGACGGTGTCTACAGCGGTGTGGTGACCGCGACCGGTGGCGGCCAGTCGGTGCGTACGCCGCTGACGGTGAACCGTGAGGTCGAGAGATATGACGTGACCATGAAGTTCGTCGACCTGAACGGTGCGCCGACCGGCCAGTACTTCTACCAGTTCATGGACGTCAACCACCCTGCCGCGTACAACGCGTACGACGAGTCCGGCACGGTCGTCACTCGGATGCCGAAGGGCGAGTTCTACCTCACGGCCTTCGTCGAGACACCGAACGGCGAGAACAAGTGGAAGTACGCCGAGTTCGCGGAACCGTCGGTCACCATCACGGGCGCCACGTCGTTGGTCTTCGACGCACGTGACGCCAAGCCAGTCAGCTTCACGGTGGACAAGCCGAACGCCAAGGTCGGCGACGCACTGTTCCAGACCACCGTGACGACGGCCTATGGCAGTTACTCGTCCACGAGGTTCATCCAGAACTTCGACGACTTCCTCTTCAAGCCGTCCACCTCGTCGAAGAAGGACAGGTTCACCTTCGTCGCCGAGGCCCGCATGGGTGAGTGGAACGGCACGTCGTTCGACGGCGGCACCTACCTGTACCACGTTCGGCACACGGAGAACGGCGCCGTGCCGAGTAATCTCCACTGGACCTTCCACGACTCGCAGCTCGCGAAGGTGCGGTCGGAGCACGCCGCGGCCACGCCCGGTGTGGTCGGCTTCCGGGAGAACTTCCTCGTCGTGCCGCTGCCCGGCACGCTGACCGAGTACTACACGCCGAACGAGCCGTGGGACAGCCAGTTCATCGAGATGGTCGACCCGGCCACCTTCGACTTCGTGTCGGTCGTCGACCAGGTCCGGCCGAGGAGCTTCAAGCTCGGCCGCACGACGACGGAACGCTGGAACGTCGGCGTGTTCGGGCCCGCGTTCCCGAACGGTCTGAACGAGAAGCTGTACTTCGCCGCCCGAATCGGTGACCGCCTCAGGTTCGTCATGCCGATGTTCACCGACCAGGGCACGGGCCGCGCGGGTAGCGCCAACTCCGAGGGTGTCTCGACGCTCCTGCGGGACGGCAAGGTCGTCGGCGAGTACCAGAGTGCGGGCGTCGGCTTGTTCACGGTCGGGCCGGAGCGTGCCGAGTACACCCTGCGCACGACCGCCGACCGGTCCGCCTATGCCCGACTGTCCACGCAGGTCAGTGCGGAGTGGACGTTCGCCTCGGAGCACGGCTCCGAGGACGACCCCCCTCTCCTTCCGTTGCTGGCGGTGCGGTTCGCGCCGAACCTCGACGACCACAACGCCGCGCCGGCCGGGAAGCGGTTCACCATCCCGGTCTACGTGCAGCGCAACGGGTCCGACACCGTCGGCAAGGTTGGCATGTCTGCCATCGACGTCTCCTACGACGACGGCAAGACGTGGGGACCGGCGAAGGTGGCGCGTGACGGCGACTGCTGGAAGGCGACGGTCGACCATCCGGCCGGTGCGCAGTTCGTGTCGCTGCGGTCGAGCATCACCGACGCGGACGGGCACACGGCGAAGCAGACGATCATCAGGGCGTACGCGCTGAAGTAGCCACAAACGGCAACCGTGAACGCGAGGTAGGCAACCGGGCAACACTCTGTGACGTACTGATCACTAGCCAGAACGGCGACCGGCGAGGTGTCGCTGTGAGGTAACTGGAGGGTTGATGAGTCACAGAAGGGGCTCGGTTGAGCCTGCTCACCGCGGCGGTCGCCGTCGGTGTGGTCACGCCGGCCGTATGGGTGCTGATCGGCACGTCAATGACATCCCGTGCGACCACGATCCCGTCCTTGATAATGTAACACTCGGCGACGTGCTCGCCGCGGAAGCTGGTTCGCTCGTGTCGAGCGTTGCCGGCACGGTTGGGCGAGATGATCTCCCCGCGGATTTTGTTCCGATGCTCGGCTTCGTCTCCGCGGTTCAGCACCTTCCACTTCACGTCGTACGGGTACGAGACGCTGCAGTCGGTAGTGGTGAAGTCGAGCCCCTTGTTTGGGAGCAGCAAGCACTTATTCTTGAGTATCTCCCGGAGTGACGCCGTTCGCCATCCGTTCTGCGAGACCTTGCAGTCGATCACGAGCGACCGCCGCATCAGCGACCTCGACACCCTCAACACCGAACTCACCGCCTGGCAACACGCCACCAACACCGAGCAACGCAAGGTCCGCTGGCAGTTCACCACCGACGACGCACGCGTCAAACTCCGCCACCTATACCCCAAGAGTTAGCCGCGACACGCTACTAGGGCGCGTATCGGGTTGTGATCAGTAGAGTCTGGCCGACCCGCTGTGAGAGGCGTGGATACCGCTACGTCGGCACCATCGCCGCCGGCCGGAGCGCGGGCGATAAACGGTGTTGTCCCCGCCTGTGATGGTCACTAAGGTCAGCCGGGTGACTACCGGGTCGGCCATGGGCCACGCACGAGTGAGGCGCCCGGCCTCGGCGTGAGCACAAGGCGGGCGAGAGGCCCGCCCCTTTCTCCGTGTCTTCGCTCCCGGCGCCCGCATCCGGCGCCCCGCTACAGCGGATCCCAAGATCGGAGAAATACCACTGATGTCCTATGCCCAGCAGTACCCACGTGAATCCGAGCTGCCGACGACCGGTGTTGCGCTGAACCACACAGCCGTCTACGCAAGCGACCGGTACCTGTCTGCCGAGTTCCTCGCCGTGATCCTGGGTCTGACGGTCGGCGCCCCGTTTGGGCCGTTCCTGCCCGTCGATCTCGGCAACGGCGTGACACTCGACTACTGCGAGAAGAGGGACGGGCCGATCCAGTCACAGCACTACGCTTTCCTCGTCCCTGACGAGCAGTTCGACGCCGTAATCGCGCGTCTGGAGGCGGTCGGGATCACCTACTACGCGGACCCCGGCCACGCCGACCCTGGCCGGATCAACGATCTGTTCGGTGGTCGCGGCGCCTATTTCGATGACCCGGACGGTCACAACATGGAGGTCATGACTCGGCCTTACGCCCGCCCATAGGGCATGACAGGGCTGTGATCAAGAGGCGCCTCAGGTGAGGTCTTTGATCCAGATCATCGAGGCGCGCAGGTGCAGGCCGGCGAGGTAGCTGTCCGAGGTCTTGTCGTACCGGGTCGCGATGCCTCGCCATGCCTTGAGCTTGTTGATCAGGCGCTCCACGGTGTTCCTCTCCTTGTAGAGGTCGGCGTCGTGGCCGACGGGCCGGCCGCCTCGGGAGCCCTTCTTCTTCCGATTGGCAGCCTGGTCCAACTTCTCTGGGATGACCGCCTTGATATCGCGATTGCGCAGGTGGGCGCGGTTTCCACGGGACGAGTAAGCCTTGTCCCCGGCGACCGCGTCCGGCCGGGTGCGAGGGCGTCCCACGGGCCCGCGAACGCGGATTTTCTCCAGCACAGGAATGAACTGCGGGCTGTCGGCTGCCTGACCCGCAGTCAGGACGAACGCCAACGGGCGACACCTGCGGTCGGCGGCCAGGTGGATCTTGGAGGTCTGCCGCCTCGTGAGCGCCCGAGCAGGGCAGCCTTCAACCGGAGCTTTCGACGATGCCGGACGCGTCGTCGGTCCTCCCGCACGGGGTCGGCTTCGGCGTCCTGCCCGCTTTGTTCTTCGAGACCGCCCCCTTTGACTTGGTCTTCTCCTCCTCGGCGGCGGTCTTCTCCAGAGCAGTGAGTACGTCCTCGGACAAGTGCATCCCGGCGGTATCGTGGTGGGCCCGCGCGGTGGTGGAGTCAATGCTGACCGGTCTTGAACCGCCAGATCACGCCCTCGAACTGCTGCCGCAGCCGCTCGGGGTGCGGGCCGTACTCGCCGATTGGCAGGTACGGCTCGACAAACCGAGAAGATCTACCGGATCATGATCCGCCACGCAGGCCAAAACCGCCGATTGATCACGACTCGATACGCGCCCTAGTGCGCCAGGGCGAGGTCGCGCTGACGCTGCCGGATAGGGCACAGTCGGTCTCGGGGCGGCGATATTCGGTACAGGCAGCGTGCGGAATGCGGCATAGTACGGCGATGAACCATGCCTTGAGCGCCGCGGCGCCGATTGTGCCGCTCGCGGCGCTGGCGGGGATTTGCCTCTACGCGCTGCGGGTGAGGTGGCGTCGGCTTGGTCCGCCACCTCGGGTCCGGCATCCGAAGGCGCAGCGTCTGAAGGCACAGCGTCCCGAGTTGCTGATGGCGTCGTCTCCCGACGAGTACGACTCCGTCGATTGGCACGTCATCCCCGGTCGCCCGGATTGGTACGACCCGAAGGTCGTGGCACCCAGTCTTCGGACGTTGGCGCGCTCCACCGATCCGGCAGCCATCTCCCTGGCGTACTCCATGATGCAGAACTCCGGCATCTGTCACGATCACAGCGGTCAGCTCTATCCAGCGGCGGTGTCCGCAGTCCCTTTCCTGCTCGACATCGCCGAGTCTGGCTCGCATCCGGCGGGCCGGGGGGCGGCAGCGAGATTGCTGTCGAAACGGGGATGGGCGGTCAAAGGTTATGACCGGGTCCGTACTTCCTACGCGGACGCGGTGCCTGTCTGTTGTGCCGTCACTTACCTCGTTCACAACGGCCTTCAAGCCCGCCCGGAAATTGTGCGGTCGCTTGACGCCCAGACTGCCTTCCAGCTCGTCGAAGGGGGCGAATGCTGGTTGTTCATGGTCGACGAGATCGATGACCATGAGGACGGTGCTCTCGCTGCCGGAATGGCGGTCGGTCACTTCCCGGCAGGCCCGCACCGCGCGGAATGCCACACCACGACCGGCCGGTCCGTCCTCGACGTCACGCGCCTGGACGACCAGCACCGCCATGCCTCCGCTCCGGCGCGTGTGCATTTGCCGGGAGTCCGCGCTGATGCGGTACCACCCGGCAGCTTGATGGTGTCCGCCTGGTGCGATGAGTCCGCCGTGTAGGCGGAACCCGTTCGATGGGGTACGAAACCAGCCGCCTTCGCCGCTTGATGATCACGAACGAAGGGTAAGAGCAAGTCCACCTCGGACAAGCACAGCAAGGGAAACCGTCACGGCGGCCGTCGCGAAGCCAAGGCGAATCGATAGCCGTGTGGCGACGGTCCGAGGGAGAGAGTGCGCGAGCGGCGGGCGGCTTTCGGGGCGTCCACCGCTCCCGGTCGGGCCGCAAGGTTGCCCCTCTCGAGCGGGACAAATCGGCGAGAGACGGGCACCCGGCGAGCCGGGCACCCGTCGCCGCGCGGGAAGATGACGGGCATGACGGCTTCCGGTCTGGAACGCGCACGGCAGGCTCTGCGTCGGGGAGATCCCGAGGCCCTGCTCGGGGAGCGGGAATGTGCCTGGCTCGACGTGAAGGAGGGCATCTACCGTCTGGACCAGCCCAAAGGGGCCGACGAGCTCGCCAAGGACGTGGCCGCGTTCGCGTGGGTTTGCATCGGTGCGGTGGGCCCGGCACTGGCGATTGTCCGGTGTGGATCGTGCGAGTCCAGCGGCTCACGGCGTGACGTCGAAGCGGTCCAGCAGCATGTAGGTGCCGCTGCGCTTGACGGCCCGGATGGTGTGGCGGCCCGGCGACAGGCCGCAGGCGCTGAACACGCTCTGCTGGGCGTGCCGGGCCTGGCTCGTGGTGTCGACGGTGCGCTGGAAGACTTCGTCGAGGTAGATGTCCATCCGGCCCTCGTCGGAGTAGGTCTCGCTGAAGAGCGCGATGCCGGTCCCGGTGAAGGCGTAGCCGACTGAGCTGCCGTTCGCCATCGTGGCGTGGACGTCGTCGTGGAAGTCGCCCAAGCCGCGCCTGCCGGCGACGTACCACGATCCGCTGTAGACGATGCCGTTCGCGTCGTCGTTGAGCGTCGCCGTCTCGGCGGTCGGGCAGTGCGGGGCGGGGGTGACCGGGGCAGCCGGCGGTGGCGGTGGGGCGACGCTCCGCCGGGTCGGCGAGTGCGTCGTCGTGGCCGGGAGCGTGGCCGAGGTCGTGGGCGCGGCGGACTGAGCCGGGATGGCGCTCGACGTCGGCAGCGGCAGCGGGGCGGCCGGCTCGAGCGGCTCCGCCGACAACGCCGCCTCGCGCGGCGGCGGAGCCGGGCGGGACACCGTCGTCAGTGCGACGATGCTCGCCGCCACCACCACGGCCGCGCCGACGACCACGACCGCCAAGCGGATCCGCGCCCCCGCGCGCAGCTGCGCGTCGGCTGCTTCCCTGGCCTGCCGTTCCAGCCGCGCTCGGCGTCCGTCCGGGTCGGCGTCCGCTTTCCCCGGCTCCCGGGGGATCACCGGCAGCTCGACTGTCTCCATCGGATGGGCCCACCCGAGGCCTTCCGCAGCACCTCCTCGACGGTCAAGCCTGCTGTGGGCTCTTCGCCGGCCGGCACGCGCCATCGGTGAACCTCCGAACTCCCAGACGATCGAGCACTCCGGCTCGTGATGCCGAGATCCTAGAAATCCGGTCCCCTGCTGGCAAACCTGACAGGCCCCGGAAGGCAGTCCAGATCAAAGTCGCGGTCCTCGGCGCGGTGCCACCGAAGGCCGGCAGATCAGCATCCGGACCGGATGTGACCCCGGCAATGCCGCCGGGCCCGTGCCTCGACCCGGAGCCGCTCAGCGAACACCTGGCCCTGCTCGGGGACGGCGCGACCGCCCGGGAGCCGGCGATCGGGCCAGGTGCCGCTGTTGTTGCGCGAGCGGTCGTGGAACGCGGCCTCGCACCGGGGGTTGCGGCACGTCTTGAGACGGCGCCAGGTGCCGGCCGCCTGGGCGTCCGCGATAAGGGCGAGCGAAGCCATGGCCCGCCAGCCGGTGCCGCGTGGTTCCGAGTGGACCCGGCCGTCCGGGCCGAGGCGGAGGGCTGCGGCAAAGGGAAACCGGCCGGGAGTAGGCTGGCGCGGTTCATCGTACCGGGGGAGGAGCCGATGACCGAGCTGTCCCGTGGCGGGCGGAACTGGAAGTTCCTGCTGGCGCTCGCCGTTCTGCTGGTGATCTTCCTGTTCCCCTTGGTGCACGGGCTGATCTCGGGCGTCGGTGCGCCGGGCGCTGCCCCGGCCACACCGGATCCGAGGCCGGCCGATGTGGACATCCTGACGGTGCCCGGGACCGGTCCCGCCGCCGGGTTCGACGCCTGTTCCGTGCTGAGTCCGGACGTCGTCGCCGCGGCCGGCCTGAGGTACCCTTCCGGGATCGTGCGGACCGGTCCGGAACCCGGCAGGCCGCTGGGGACGAACTCGTGCGGTGGCCCGGTCGGACCTCAGAGCGGGAGCGTGCCCCCGGTCGTCCTCCTCACGGTGGGGGAGCAGCAGGTCCGCGGCACCGCGACGAGTCACGGTGTGCCGTACGACCGGGGTACCGGCGAAAGCCCGGCCGACGCCGTGGTGACGTTTCCCGCGGCGCGGCTGAAGATGACCCGCTTCGCCGAGCTCGCCGACGGCGAAACCGCTGTGGCCAAGCTGATCGACGGCATCGCGGCCCGGCTCGCCGAAGGGCCGAAGCCGGCGCCGGAGTACCGGTACCCAGCGCCGTACGACCTGGTGGCCAAGCCGTGCGACGCCCTGCCGGCGGAGCTTTTCCGCGCGCTCACGGGTCATCCGACCGACGGGACCGAAAGCGAGACGCTGGCCCAGCACGAGGTGCTCTCCGTCTCCGGCTCGGACGTCAAGATCAGCTGCGCCCGCGCGTCGACGGCCGGGGAGACCGTGGCGGTCACGCAGATGATCTACCGGGACGCGGACGCGGCCGTGGCCGAGACGCGCTTCTTGTGCGAGCACCAGCCGGGCTGGACGGCCCTGCCGGTCCCGATCGGCGACTACAGCTGTGTTTCGCCGGGCACCGGCGGCCACCACCAGATCCTGTTCCGCGCCGGCCGCGACCGTGTGCTGCTCGAGTACCGCGCCGACCACCCGTCGGCCGGTGACCTCGCCGGCACCGCCCGGAAGATCTTCGACGCGCTGCCGCACTGACCGCCGGCGAGCCTGCGGAAAGCCGTCCGGAACGGTCTCGAACAGTGGCACCGCCCGCGAGCGCGGCGGCGGGAGCCGGCTGGTGCGCTGGGACCTGCGGTCCGGCCGGTTCGACCACTTCGACTTGCCCGCCGTGGCCGGGTATCGGCCGTTCACCGTCCAGCCGTCGAGTGTGTCGGCGACGACCTGGGCGACGACACCACCGACCTCGCCGACCAGCTACGCGCTCACCTCGCTGCGGCCGGTGTTCTGGCTGGAGGCGTGTTCGAGCCGATCCCGCTACAGCCCGGGCAGGCATAGGGCGTCCGCGGTCCAGGGCGTCGGCGCGTGCCTCGACGACCCTGCTGCGTCGAATATGAGGTCCCATTCCTGGGCCGAGGTGCGGAGCGGGTCGAGAAGGCCCCCGGATGAGCAGTTGGACCGGACGGGTCTGGTACGGAACTGCCGGTCGATCGGCGCGGCTACGGATCGTGGGACCTGGATCCGTACCGAGACCGTGATCGCGGGCGCGGTGGTGACCGGCGACTGCTGGGCTGGACGCCTTTGAGCTGAAGGTGGGCTGAGCAAGCGTTCACTCCGCATGCCTGTGGACCTGCTCAGCCGCAGCTGCGGCGGCGGTCGAGTGGGCAGCGGCGGTCACATCGCTCACAGGAATTGATCTTGGCTTCACGGCCACGACAGCGTCTGCTGCTCTGTTCATCCGCGTTGACAAGGTCAACTACGCCTGGGCGTTCGGGCACGGCGGGCAGTATTTGCGGGAGCCGCCGTTGATGGCCCCCGGCCAGGGCGGACCGGACCGGGCGGCGGCCGGGCGGGACGCTCCGGAACCGTTGTCGAGGCGCTGGGCGTTGGCGAAGATCGTGGCTTCCGGCCGGAACCGCCCGCCGCCGGCGGTGGCACCGAGCGCCGACAGCGACGTGCACACCCTCGTCGACTTGGCCGAGTTGCTCGGTGAGCCGAGCCGGCTCGAGGTCATCGAGAGGCGTCTGCGTGTTGTACTTGGCAATGGCGTCCATGACGTGCGGTTGGGCTACCTGTGGATGCTTAGTGCCCCCATCATCTCTCCTTCGGGATGCTCGATGATCTCTTTGCGGTGTCAGTACTTCCATTCGCGAAGCTCCGCCGCGAGGTCGACGAGCCGCGGATCACGGGGAGGTACCGCGATCTCGAAGTGCCCCTCGTCGGCGACGGTGCGGTAGCCACCCCAGGCGACGACTCCGTGGCATTCGGCCAAGATCGTGTGGACGGAGTTCAGCTGCGAGGGGAAGAAGTTGCCCCGCGTCCCGGCTGGGTACCAGCCCGGACGGATGTCCACGGCCGTGCCCGATGCGTGATTGTCCGAAGTGGAAGGCGGGAGCTGTTCGACAGGTATGTGGCCGACCACCTCGCCCGGCTGCACTACGTCGATCTCGTAGCAGTAGCGTCGTACGACATGTCCGAGCACGGTTTGCACCTCGCCGATGGACAGCGCGACCGACAGTCCTGTGCCGTCGATCTCCCGGGTCCAGACGGCGCCACCGATGTCAGCGTTCTTCTCGATGGGCCAGCCGTTGGTGCTGACGGCGCCGGTGCGCACCTGCGCGAGCCGGTCTGGGCCGGCCGGACCCGGCTGCTGCTGCGCCTCGGCGATACCGGTCGGCAACGGGGCCACGGTCGCCGCGACGGCCAAGCTCACGCCGACGCGCAATGCGGTGCGGCGGCTGACGTTGGTTCCCTGGTTCGCGGTCATCACGACGCCTCACGCAACGGCTTGTGGTACTTCTCGAACACTCGATAGAGGCCGAGCAGTTGCCGGCCGTAGTTTTCGGCCGCGTCCCCGGTTCCATTGTAGCGGGCCAGGGTTCGGCGGGTCTCGTCCTCGGTGAAGAACACGTCCGGCCGGCGGAGTCCGACGTCGGCCGCGCCTTCGATCAGTACCAGCGGCACTGTGCTGATGTTGTAGATGTTGTCCTCGTTCAGCTTGTGCCACACGGAGAGCCGGTCGTCGTCGTTGCCGAAGTCCATGATGGTGCCGCCGATGATGCCCTGGCGAATGCAGTGATTACGGGCACGGATGGCCGTGGCCGCGAAAATCTGCGCCAGCCCGGTGCTGCTGTCGTCTTTCAGCCCGAGGCGCACTGCGTCGTCGGCGGGTGGGTCTGCGATGTTCAGCTTGCGGATCTCCCACAGCAGTGGGCACTGGATCAGCGCCTTGCGCATTCGCAGTGTCCGCGCCAGCGAGGTGATCAGCCCGTCGACCGCGAGCGTCGCATTGTAGCTCTCCGTGGTGGTGTGCAGTGTCAATGCCTCGCCGCCGGGGCCTCCGGACTCGGGCACGTTGATCGACTCCAGATATGCCTGGACATCCCGCAGCATCGCGTCACGCCAGCTCATGTCGAAGCCGACGTCCAGTCCGAAGTAGACCTGCGACGAGAAGCTGTTCTGCCCGAGATCACGGCCGTTGGCGATGTTGTTGTCGATCTCGATGGCGCCGGTGCCCGAGCCGACCTGGACGGTGGCGATTTGGTCGAACGCCCAGTCGGAAGGCATCGGGAAGCCCAGGTTGCCGGAGAACCCGGTCGACATGTCGGAGACGAAGCTCCCGGTGCTGAGCCCCGCCGCCCGGACGCGGCTGCACACGTTGCGTGCCCCGTAGATACCGAGCGAGTACTCGGCACCGTGCTCGTCGAGGATCGTCTTGATGCCGGTGAAGTGCGGGATGACGTTCTCGGTGATCTGGTAGTCGAGGGCGTCGAAGTCGACGGCGAAGTAGATTCGGGTTCCCGCCTGGAAACCGTGGTAGCGGGCCCAGCTGATCGCCGCGAACGCGTCGCCCATGCCCTGCTCACGGCGGAAGTACGCCGCCTCGCCGCCGTAGGTTTGGTAGATCGGGAACACTCGCAGTCCCGCCGCGACGATCGTGTCCAGCTCGAACGGCTGGATCATCTTGTTCAGCGAGGATCCCGTTACGTTGCACAGGTAGCGTCCGACTACCTGATAGCCTGCGCTTCGCAGCGCCGCGGCGCGGAACGTGGTCACCTCGCTCACCGAGTCGCACGCCGTGCCGCGCCGCGTATCATCGCCGGTCGAAACCAGCAGCGACGCCCAGGTCGCGAAGTCGCCGTCACCGCTCTCAGGAAGGGCAACGAACCGCTGGAATTCCCGCACGCGCGCGGCGAGTTCACTGGTGAACGAAGTCGCGAACGCCACGCCGTCGCGTTGGTTGAAGATCATGGCGCCGCTGAACAGCTGCACCCAGCGCCCCGACGAGCCGACAGACAACTGGTTGCTGCGGATGCCGGCCTTGGTGGCGGGTCCGAACCGGCCGTTGGCGACGTCGTCGCTCATCCCGAGCTGGAACTGGATCGCCAGTAGCAGCGCCTTCTGCACGTCGCGTGAGAAGTGCCCGTCGCACGGGATGACGAAGAAGTCGCGGCGGGTGATGAAGGTGCCGTTGAGCCACTGCTGGACCGCGCGCACCTGGTCGCGGCCGTTGTTCACCACGACGTACGGGTCCATCGTCAACAGGCCCTTGAACACCTTCGGGACGAGCCCGTCGCCGGGGTAGGTGCCCGCGACGCCCATGTCCTGCTTGAGGCGCGTCACCGATTCCGCGACCTCGTCGTCGTAAACGCCCTTGAGGTCTCCGCCGGGATATCCCTTGCAGTACAAGCCGTACGCCACGATCCGGTTGACGTTGCCGTGCGTGTTCAGGCCGTCGATCACCGGAAACTGTTGCTGCAGCGTGGCGACAGTGGTCGGGCCGAAGGAATCCGACAACGCCGTGATCCCGAGTTCGTACTGCAGCGCACGGGTGAGCGCGTACATGACGGACCAGCTCGTCTTCCCGTCCTCGTCGAGCTTCGGGATGCCGGGTACGTTGTACGAGTTGATGAATCGCTGCGCCAGGCGCACCTTCTCGTCGGCCACGGGATCAACCCCGTCTTGGCGAACGGCAGTGCACGACGCGGAGAGCATTGGTCATGGTTTCCCCCACAGAATCCAGCTCGGCGGCGAACGTGGCACGTCCGAGCAACCCTAGTCTGCAAGACTAAGCCAGTCGCGAGCAGGGCTGTACAGCTGAACGGGTGATAGGCGCGAATTTGCCGAATTGTGCGAATGCTTCAGTCGGTCGGCCGACCGTTGCTGTTGCGGTTGAGCCAGACGGACACCGACGCACAGACGACCGCGCCGATGATTCCAGTGAAAAAAAGGGGGTTCACCCAGTCCGGGATTCCGGAACGCGTGGTGCCGTCCGCGAACAGGCAGGTGTTCTCCAGCGGGAGCAGGCTCGTCCGCATCCGCACGAAATCGGCGCCGTCGTACACGAGGCCTTGAGCGCAGGCTTCATCGGTTTCACCGATCAACCAGGTCAGGACCCCGAAGCCGTAGGCCAGCACGCCGACGACGAGCAGTGCCACGGCGCACAACCGCAGCACCATGCGGTACACATGCCACGCCGGTCTTGGTTTCATGTCGGGGAGCGTAACGGGCGGTTGGAGCAGCTTCTCCGCGAGGCCACCGACTCAGACTGGCAAGGCCTCCCGCGACACCGTTCGCGATACCGATCTCGGCGCTTCGCAAACGTTTTCGGGCAACGACTATTGAGCTCCAGGCGTTCATCGAAAAAAGAAACCGTCGACTCTCCAGAGTTTCCCGCTGCAATGCCGTCACAGTTGACGTGCGCCGGCGCGTCAACGTGTGTCGAGCGGGTGATGAGGCGCGTTGATCGTGAGCATGTCGGTGAACGTGGCCGAGGCAGCTCCCACGAAGGTCAGGCCTGCGTGACCGGCCGCCACGTCCACGGCAAGATCGTGGTCACGCGCCGCCAAGCGGTCACGCAGGCGAAGCATCCGGACCAGCTCGTCACGATCCCGCGCGGTCAACCTGACCGGCCGCTTCTTCTGCGAGGCCGCGAGAATCGTCCTTGTCCGGCAGGGAACGACCTGCCACACAACAGCATCCCAGCCACGCATGCCAGGACTAAGCAGCGACACGCTACTGGCTAATCGTTGAAGTCCGGGGCCCGCCGGGCACGGCGGGCCCCGGACTCCGATGGCGGGCGCGCTACCGGCCCAGCAACGGCGCCGCTGCCTTCAGCTGTGTTTCGGTCTCCGATCGGTACCGGTCCAGTTCGGCGTGGTGCTGGGAAACCAGCCGCTTCTGGTACGCGATGATGACCGCCAGCCACGTGCCGGTCACGTTCTCCGCGATGCGGCAGGCGACATCCGCGCGCGCGGTCGCGATCTCCTGCGCCGTGGGTTCACCGGCGCCGAAGACCGGATCGTTGTTGGCGGCCCACGGGTCGCGGTAGTCGAAGCCCGCCGCCGTCATGCAGGTGCGCCAGCGGCCAAACGCGGTGACCACCCGGCTGTCCGCCTCCGCGCGGGCGTAGGATTCCGAAGCCAGCGAGATCACACGGTTCTCCTGGCTCGGGTTGTGATCCGCCAGTTCGTGCTGCACCTGGGTCGCGCAGCCGCCGGCCGGAACCGGCACGCCGTTGACCGTGCTCTTGCCGGTGCCGCTCAGCACCCCCAGCGTCACGGCGTCCGGCGCCTTCTCAGCGGCTTTCGCCCGGTCCGTCGCGGCGATGTCGGCGGCGTGCGGGCTCTTGTACCCGAACCGCGCGGCGTCGCTGGCCGAGATCACGCCGATCGGCCGGTCGAAGTTCGGGGTGGCGGTGCGCTGGGGGAGCGGGTAGTCAATCCCGTACCGGCCCAGGCAGTTCCGGACGGCCTGGTCGTGGGCCAGGCTCAGGGTGAGCTGCTCGCCGGGTCGCGTGCGGTACGCGGCCAATGGGAACGATACGGCGGAATAAGCGGTGATCGCCGGGAGCGTGTCGATCGGCGGCTCACCCGACGGCGTCGGCGCGCCTGTGGCGACGCCGCAGCCGGAAACGCCGAGCGCGACCAGCGCCAGGGTGATGCGGATTCTTCTGCTCATCGCGGTCCTCCTCAGCAGCTCTGCCAGTAGTGGCTCGACGCCTCGTCGTTGTCGACTGTGCCGACCCAACTGACCTTCCCGTTGCCGGGGTAGACGAATTCGCTCGGCGTGAACCAGGTTTCGTAGGAATAGTTGGCGTACTTGAAGGACCGGAGACAGTTGTAGGTACCGGTCCCCCAGTTCTGATAGGAGCTGATCATGTCGTTGGCCGAGCCGTTGCGAATTCCGTTGAGCTGCAGGCAGGACCGTGGTGTGTTGTAGTTGCTGTCACTGCCCGCCCAGGCGCATTCCTTGGGTCCGTAGTCGACTCCTTGGTAGCCGCAGTAGTAGCTCAGGGCACAGGTCGCGGTGGCCGGTGGCGCACCGGCGACGGTCACCGCCGCCGCCCCGAGCGTGAGCGCCGCTGCGGCAGTCAGGGCACGTTTCATCGGACTTTCCTTTCTTCGGGACAACTCAGGGGTAACCGATTCCGTCGAGCTTGCGGCGGAGGACCATCGCGTACCCGGTCGTGCCGTCCCCGTTGGGGTGGAACGACTCGCGACTCAGGCAGGCACTTCGGAGAACCCGAAGCAGAACGGGCTGGGCTTGTCCCCGTTGTGGAAGTCGCCTTCGCCGTTCGCGTCGATCCTGATCTTGTGGAGCCATTCCGCTCGTTCCGTGAGCGGGAGGGCGGAGCCAGCCGGCGCGGCCGCACCTGGTGGCCCGCCGGGCGGCGCGGCGGCCGCTCCGCCGGCCGGCGCCACCAGGATGGCCGACGTCAGGCCGAGGGCGAGCAGAGCGATGGTCGTCCGGCGGCCCGGTGGCCGCGACGGTGAGCGCACGATGACTCCCCAGATGTTTCGCCGTTAGTACTAGCCCCCGAATAGTTTCCGTCGAAGAAATTCATCACTCCGATGGCAACGGACTCCGATTGCTGGTGTAACTCGTCGACGCCGCGGTTTCGGAAGAACCGTCACGTGGCGAAAGTCGTGACCCCATCCGCTGCCGACTTCCCGCAACGCTTTGCAGAAGTGCCCGTCGACATCGTGGTTCAGCACCATTGGCCCCGCAAAAACTTCATCGAGCCCCCAGACGAGGCTGACAAGTTACGCGTGCATCCGCCACGTCCGTTGGCGCCGACACTCGCTGGCGAACACGTAATTGGGCGAGTTCCGTGTCGGCTCCATCGGTCGTCGCGGCCGGCTGGCCAAGGTATTGCATAATTGGTAAGCCGCTTCGCCGACTGCGTGCGTGGAAGGTTTCGCGGCACCCCAGTCGGCACTGCGAGCGGATTTACGCCTTCGCTCAGCTCCGGCCATGGCACAAACCGTGTACCTCCCCTCGTGTGGACTCCACGGCAGGTTCGTGCCTGACTGTGGCGCTTCCCCGTTCCGGCGGCCGTTACGCCCACCTTCCGAGACGCTAGTCGGCGCGGCTGGCAGAGCCCTTGCGAAAGCTTGACGGGGCAGGTCACGGGCGCGATCAGGTGTTGCGCAGGATGATCTCCGGCGTGTCCGGAACGGGCTGCCGGAGCAATCCGGCGGCGTGGTCGCCGGTGATGGCGCCGATCTCGCGGAGGATCGTGATCGACCGGTGCCAGCAGGCGCGTGCCTGGCCGTGGTTGCCCACCAGGTGATGGACCCCTCCGAGGCCCCACAGCGCCTCGGCTTCCTGGTAGCGGTCGCCTGTGTCATGCGCCTGCGACGCACCGCGCTGGAACCAGCCGACGGCTTGGTCCGGTTGGCCCGCGCGGGACCAGGCCCAGCCGAGGTTGGCCAGCGCGACCGACTCGCCCGAGCGGTCGCCCACTTCCCGGTTGAGTGCAAGTGCGCGCTCGTGGCAATCGATCGCCTCGTCGAACCGCCGCAAGTGCTGGTGCACCAACCCCAGGTGGTTCTCGGTGGCCGCCAGGCCGTAGCGGTGGCCGATGTGGCGGCAGATGCCGGCAGCCTCCTCGAGGCACTCGAGCGCCTCGTCCAGGCGGCCCATTTGCCGCAGCGCGTACCCCAGGATGTTCAGGCAGGCTTGCGCGCTGCGAGGCTCGTCGAGTTCCCTCCACAAGCCGAGCGCGGCACGGCCACAGGCAATGCCCCGTTCCGGTTGCCCGGCGGTCGAGACGGAGGCCCACGCCACGTCCTGGAGAGCGAAGGCCTCCCCGCGCCGATCACCCAGTCGGCGGGCGACTTCGGCGGCGGCTTCACGCACGGGGATCAGCTCACGCCAATAACCTCTCAGATCGAACAGCCGATTCAGCACGGCGGTGAGCCGTACGGCGTGGGCGGGCGTGGGATCGGGCGCTTGAAGCGCCTGGCGCGCGACAGCCATCAGATTGGCGTGCTCGGCGTCGACCCAGGTGGTCGCCTCGGCCTCAGTGGTCAGCGAGAATCTGGCGCGCAGCTTTCGGGCCTGCGCCGACGAGTGGGCGGTGTGCGGGTTGACCAGGAGGTTGGCCTGCTCGGCGGCGTCGAGGTAGCAGTGCAGCACCCGGAGCAAGGCGTCGCGGCGGTCGTGTTCGGACTCCCGGCGCAGGGCGAGGTCACGGCCATACAACCGCAACAGGTCGTGGCAGTCGTAGCGGCCGGAGGCGGTCGAGTCCAGGAGGTGGTCGTCGACCAAACGCTCCAGCGCCTCGCGCGCGGCAACCCCCTCCACGTCCAGCAGCGCGGCGGCGATCGGCACGTCCAAGTCGATCCAGTCCAGCGCACCCAGCAACCGAAAAGCCCGTGCCGCGGCGCGGTCCACGGCATTGTCACTGGCCAGCAGCGCCTCGTAGCTGAGCGCGAATCCCGCCCGCACGGCCCGGTCGCCCGACCGCAGTTCGTCGAGCCTGCTCTGCTCGTCGGCGAACCGGTCGGCGAGCGTGGCGACATCCCACGTCGGCCGCGCAACCAGCCGGGCGCCCGCGATGCGCACTGCCAGCGGCAGACCGGCGCACATCCGGACCACGCCCATCGCCGTGTCCGGCTCTCGCTCCACCCGTTCGCGGCCGACCAGCCGGGACAGCAGAGTCAGTGCTTCCTCATCGGTCAGGACGTCCAGGTCAACGTGGTGGACGTTTTCCAGCGTCGAAGGCGTCGCGCGGCTGGTGACCACAACCAGGCAGCCGGGCGTACCGGGCAGCAGCGGACTGATCTGCTCCGCATTGCGCGCGTCGTCGAGCAGGAACAGCACACGTCTGCCAGCCAACAGCGAGCGGTAGGCGGCCGTCAGCTCCTGCTCATGCGCAGGGATATGACCATGCTCGGCGTCCAAGCCGCGCAACAGCCGGCCCAGGGCCTCCACAGGGGCGAGAGGTGAAGTGCTACCCCGCAGGTCGAGGTACAGCTGCCCATCCGGGAACCACTCGACCACCTCGTGGGCGAAGCGCACTGCCAAGCTCGTCTTCCCAACGCCTGCCATCCCGCAGATCACCACTACGGCCGCCGTCGCGGTCAGCCGCGCCTGCTCCCAATCAGCGCGTAGCGCCGCCAAGTGCAACGCGCGACCGGTGAAGTGGGCCGTATCGGCCGGAAGTTGACGCGGAATCACCCGTTCAGGTTTTCGGCCCCACTCGGCGACCTCGTCGTTCAACACGAGCTGGTGCAGTTGCCGCAGTTCCGGTCCGGTATCCAGCCCGAGTTCCTCCAGCAGAAGGCTGCGGATGTCCTGGTAAGCGCGTAGCGCGTCCGCTCGGCGTCCGGTCCGGTAGAGGGCCAGCACGAGCTGACAGGCGAGGCGTTCGTCCAACGGGTGCTCTGCCGCCAGAGCGGTGATGTCGGCGAGCACGTCGGTGTGCCGGCCCAATCCCAGCATCAGATCGTTGCGCTCCAACCTGGCGGCGTGCCGTTCGGCATCCAGGGTGGCGCGCAACTGATTGATCCACGGCGTGTCCAGTCCGGAGAATGCCCGGTCCCGCCACAGCGCCAGCGCTTCGCTGTAACCGGCTGCAGCCTGGTCGGCGTCGCGCGTCTGACGGGCGACCTGCACCAGCCGGCGGAACCGGTGCAAGTCCACCGTCTCAGGATCGACGGTCAGCACGTAGCCACCGGAGCGACGGACGATCGCGACGCCTTCCGCGGTGGCCAGCGCGTGACGGAGTCGGGATACGTAGCTGTAAAGCGTTGCGAGATTCGGTTGGGCGCCCTCCCAAACCCGGTCCGCCAATCGGTCGACCGGCAAGATATGGTTCGCCTCAACCAGGAACGTCACGAACAGACACCGTTGACGGACCGGGCCCAGCTCCACGGGCTGTCCACCGATGTCCGCCTCCACGGCTCCGAGCAGCCGGAACTCCACGTCTCAGCCCCCCAAGAGTTGTCCTTCCCGCACTCAACGGCTTACTCCGGCCGGGCGCCCAATTCAAGGGCACCCACCACCGCGCCGGTCCGAGCCTGGTGGGTCGTGCCAGGCCAGGTTCGAAGATCTACGTGCTATCCGACCGGACAGGCCTGCCCTTGACTGTCGGAATCTCCACGCCAACACGCACGACAGCCATACGCTCAAGTCTCTGGGCAAAGCACTCCCGGCTAGGAGAGCCTGAACGGGTGAGAGCAATCGGACACGTTCGCGGAATAGGCCATTGCCAGTGCTGAGAAGGAGACCCGGCGAGAATCCGCCTCGGGGTAGCAGTCCGAACGCGTCGCGGCCCTGACTTCGACGCGCGGATGCGGGAAGTCGGTGATCGTCGCCGAGTTCCAGAAGTGGCCAGCGGCGGGAAGGAAGGCGTCGATCGGCCACACTGGACTGCGGCCGCACGGGGACACCGCGGTATCGCGCGGAGGTTGCCGACTGAGGCCGCGCGCTCGCGCGGCCTCCTCGCCGCGCAGTGAGCTCCGTGGTGTCAACCGCGATGATGGCGGTGCGGAGCAGTCGCGACGATGCCGGCCTGCGCGCCCGGACTTGACCCCTCACTGCTGTGCTGGCCGATCATGACTGCCATGTGGGAGTCGCGCCTATGTTGGTCCGTTGTTGCCCGGACCCGCTTGCCAGCGGTTGTCAGGTGCTACTCAGGCTTCCGCGCGTCCCGTCTTGGATGCAGCCACGTTCAGGAAGCGTGGCCACCGCAATGAGGTCGGCTTCAGATGCCACATTTGGTCTAATACTGTAACGGCTGTTAAGCGATTTGGCGGCCCATCGTTCGTAGTGACTGGCGCGGGCTTGATATTGTCGTCGCCGGCGGAGGTATGGTCGGGCCCAGATGTGCTCGGCGGCGTCGGTGACACGCAAGACCAGTCTGGTGAGCAGGTGCCGGATCTCCGGTGGCGTGAATCCGATGATGCCAGGCATGCTGACAACAATTTCCCCTATAGCCACTGACGTTGTCGATCGACACGTGGCGGTGGTTGAGCGTGCGCCGGGCACCAAGCACTGCCCTGATGGGCTGGACGACCGGCGCTCGCCGGTGCTACAGATGAGACGTGCGGTATGCCCGGCAGTTGGGTCCTGAGCCGGAGCAAGGTTCCGGTGAGGCGCCTGCTCCGCGACAGCAGGTGGGTGCGCTATGGCTGGCGGGTGTCGGCGGCAACGGCGCGTTCGGGCGACTGGTCGTCCAACGGGACTCGCTGCTGTCCAGTCCGGCACCGTCCGGTCCGGCACCGTTGTCCAGTCCGGCGCCGTCGCCGGAGGCGTTGGTGTGCCGGCCGGAAGAGGCCCGGATGAATTCGTCGAACGTGGAGGTCGACGGACGGTCCGTCGCTGACGTGGGCGCTGACCTGCAAATCCGCAACCGCAACTACAGGCGGCTCGTGGACTTCGAGCGGGAAGGCGCCCAGTCGACCCAACGGGACGAGCAGAACTGGTACACCAACCTCGGTGTCACCGGCAGCGTCATCGACTGGTTCAACTCCGAGCACGAGACCGACCCGACGCGCTGGGCCCGGGTGTATCCGATGTGGGACCGGGCGGCCAGTGGGTTCGACGCGGCCATCTCCGGACAAGTCACCACGGCTGGGATCAACGACACCGGCCAGGCCAGCGTGGACGCGCGTGCCACGTTCGAGGAAGCCGCGCAGCTGACCAGCCAGTACCGCGACGAGTACCAGCGGTACCTGACGGGGTTCAGCCACTCCGCCGAGGGCATCCTCAGGGTGTCCACGATCGTTCGGGACGTGTCGTTCGCGACCGCGGTGGCGCTGGCTGTGGTGGTTGCCGCGCCGGTCGTGGCCGGTGCGTTGACCACGTTCGGCACCGGCACCTTGGGACTGAGCGCGGGAAGCACGGCACTCACCGCGTTCACCTACGGCGGTACGGCTGTGGGGATGGGCGCGTTGGGGGCCGGCATCGAGGGAACAGGGCAGGCGTTGGGCACGCTGGGTGCTCAGGCCAGCGCCGCGGTGGTCGACCTCATCCGCGGCAGTGAGCACGCCGCCGACAACTTCGACTTCGGCCAGGTCGCAGAGCAAGGCTGGGAAGGGATGCGCCGCGGCTTCGTCGACGGCGTCCTGGCCTTCGCCGGCGCACAGGCCGAGCGGGTGGCGGCCAGCTACGCCAGCCAGGCCGTCCGGGCCGCGCTCGGGCCCGCCAACTCCAGCCTGATGTCGTTGATCATCCGCCGAGCCCTGACCCGGGCGATCTCCGGCGGTGCCACCGGCTCGGTCATCGGCGCGCTGCAGGCCGGCCTGAACGCCGCCATCCAGGGACAGGACATGAACGGCATCATGACGGCGATGGAGCGTGGGTTCGTCGTCGGCGCGGCGGCAGGCACCACGTTGGGCGCGATCGGCGGCGGCTTCGAGGCACGCGGCGCGGACCGGCTGCGTCAAGCGATCCTGCCCCGCCTGCGCGCCGCCGCCGCCAATGGCTCCCCCAACGCCCAACTCCTGTTTGACCAACTGCAAGGCGAACTCGCGGCCAACCCTGGGATCGGCACCAACGACCAACTCCGCCGGGCGCTGCCGGGAGCATGGCGTGCGGTGCGTGACCCGGACGCCATCGCGAACGCGCTGGCCGACATCTGGCTGGAAGAGCACCTGCTCGGCCTCATGGCACCCCGGGACGCCGCGTCCCGTTACGGTCAAGCCGCCATGGTGTTGTCACGCCGAGCCGGTGCCCCCGTGGTCGTTCTGCCGCGTGGAACCAGCTTCTCCCCCGATGCGTTCTACAACGACGTCGTGTTGCGGGGAAACCGTTTCCTCGACCTGTCCGTGCTCGACATCTCCCCCGAGCACGGCGCCACCACCCACATGATCCAAGACCTCGTCGTCGACCGCGCACTGCACGGAACAGGGATGCGGTCCGAACAGCTGCGTGCCCTGTTCAGCGGAGCCACCGACAGCAGTGGCCGCAACATCGGCAACGACCTGTGGATAGAGATCTTCGACTCCATCCAGAACGGCCTCAACCAGCCAGAAGTCGTCTACCCGATCATGCGTGACGGACTCAACGGCCTGCAGTGACCGTCAATAAGGCCAGTTCACCGTCATGTATTCCTGGTACCCGGCCTTCAGGAACAGTGCTCGCCCCTGCGGCCCCACACTGGTGAAGCGGGTTCTCCGTCACGCCCGAACACCGCATCGCTGCGGATGTCCCGGGACGAGAACCTGTCATTGAAGCTGCGTGAGGTTCAGGTAGGTGCAGTTCTCCGTCCGGTTTGGAGGCGTGTTGGGCGCAGATCCCTCGTCGCTGCGCGAGCCCTGCCCAGGGCTCCGGATCCACGTTGCGGACCGATCACGGCGGCAACCGAACGTCTGGAAATGCCGATGAGAGAGTGAAATTCGTGGACCAGCAGCGCAACCTGAACCGTGACCCTACGATCTCCGATCGGTGTGCTCACCGATTATCATGAAGCTGGGCCAGGTCGGCGCGGATTTCGGTCATCAGCCAGTGGTCCTCGCCGAACAGCCGAGTGCCTTCAGTGAGGACGCTGTCGAACAGTTCGATTGCCGCCGACCTGTCGCCGGTGTCACTGATCCAGCCGGCCAACTGGGCCTTGGTCTGGAGTGTCGTCAGGTGTGTCTCACCCAGGATCTGTGTGGCATCCTCCACCAGCTCGCGCGTCAATTCGAGAGCCTTGACCGGGTCTCCTGCCGTGCCGATCGCGTTGGCATGGGTCCGACGGAACGGCAGGGTCTGCGCGTGTTTGCGGCCGTAGGCACGCTCGCTTTCGACGACGAGCTGATCCAAGATCGAGACTGCGGCGACGACATCTCCGGAGTCGAGCAGCGCTCCGCCCAGATTCCATGCTGTGTCGAGGACAAACGACCAGGAGGTCGTGTCGATCGCTTGGGCGTCTTCCAGCAACTCGCCGAACAATTCAGCGCCGGCCGCGGCCCCCTGAAGATGCCGTGTCCAGACGGCCGCTTCGAAGCGCGCATTCAGTGTCAGAGGATCTTGTGGACCGTTGTCTTCACTGGCAAGGGCGATCAGATCGTTGGCGATCGACAGTGCTTCCTGGTGCGCGCCACATGCTCCCAGTTGACGGGCAAGGGTGAGCCGGGCTTGCAGGACTTGGGGATGGGTCCGGCCCAGCACCGACTCGCCGTCCCGCACGACCTGCCGGATCATGCCCAGCGCACGCTCGGGATCGCCATGGCCACCGATTCGCTCCCCCAGCATCCACGCCAGGCTGTGCCGCATGGCGAGGAGGTCCTCGGTCGACACGCCCTCCTCGCTCTCGGCACGGCTGATGGTCAACTCGAGCAGGTCTGGAGCGTGGCTCTGGGCCGCGTCGTCCAGGATTTCCGCCAGAACAGCGGCTGCACGGTAGTGGCGGGAATCGAGAACGCGATGAAATGCCGGCTCAACGTGCTGTACGTAGCCGGCGTAATTCGCTCTCCAGGCGACTTCGACCACATCATCGGGGGCCAGCCGTTCCAGCAGCGTGCGCCACACCGCTTCCGGAATGGTCGGAGTCGCAGGATCCAGTGATGCTTCGTTCACCAGGTAGTCGAAAGCCTGATAGGTCTGCGGGTCGATCAAACTGCTGGTGGCGTGCAACGCCGCCGTCGCCCACTCGACGGCGTTCTCCCAACTGCCGGGGTGTAGTAACGCGCCACCGCGATCGGCGAGGTAGACCTCGTGCAAGGCCCGCAGCATGGGCAACTCCAGCGGACGGTGATACCCCGCGCGCCGGATGTCCACCGCCGCTGACACCAAGGCGGCTCCACGCGCGTCTCCATGAATGCGGTCGGCCGCGCGAGGTGTCGCGGACCACGCATCGTGCCAGTCGCGGAGCAGAGCAGGCCCGGCAGCCATCGTCTCGGCCACGCCATGCTTGTCCGCAACGACGACCGCCAGCGCGACACGCGGGTCTGACGATTCACGCGCCGCATTCACCTCGGTCGGTGACCATGTGCGGTCGAGGCGGACTTCCGCCGTCGCCGCATCGAGCACGTCACGCCCTGCGCGTACTGCCGTACGTTCGCTTGCCGGTCGTCCCGGGTCGTAGCGGGCGCTGAACTCGTCCCGGAGATGTGCCCGCAAGGTCGCCACCACCACCACTCGATCCCCGAGACCATCCAGGTCGGACCGGGTCAAGCCGTCCGCACCCAGGTACTCGTCCAGATCGTCGAGCCACAGCACACTGCGCCGCTTCTGTTTCGCGACAACGATTGCCGCTGCCAACGCAGCCGAGTCGATCGGCCGGACACAGGCGTGCTGGGGCAGACAAGCCCGCATCGCCTCATACGCGAGCCGGGATTTGCCGGCCGTGGAATCCCCCACGACGAGGACGAACCCACCCGCCTTCAGTGCAGCCTCGACATCCGGCATGCGATCCCGCGCCACGAACGGCGGGACCTGGTCGGCGTGACCGTCCGCATGCTTGAGCCATGCGGCAGGGTGCACACCCAGTCTGATCGGATCGCTGATCCGGTCCACGCGCTCGACGTACAACTTCTTCGAGCGGCTGGCGGCGCGTTCGGCGATGTGTGTTTTACCGCGTTCGGCGATCACCGCGACAACCGCACCAGCGGCAGCAACTACACCCGCCACTATCGCACCCGTGTAGATCTTGCCGACCGCTGTGAGTGCCGCGGTGATCATGGCCGCCGCGGTGACCAACCACCAGCCTCGGACTACCCGTGCCACCGAAGACTCCCGCCGATCGAGGAAACCACTCGGCTAACGCTACGGCGATATCGGCGTTGACAACACTCGCCCATGCCCCCCCCCTGGTTGAGCGCGCGGGGAGGCGCCGCCGGGACTGTTCCAAGATGGGCTGGGACAGCCCTGGTACACCCTCACCGACGACTTCGACGCCGTCCGCTCTCGTGATGCCGGAGGGCCCGGTGCGCCGTAGACGACGGTGCGCCGTGGCCGTTTGGGGGTGAACCGATCGTTGTCAGGGGCAGGGCGCTCGGGCCTGGCTGCCGCAGGTGAGCCGGGCCCAGACTGTCTTGCCGTCGGAGTCCGGGTTGTCGTGGACGCTCCAGGTGTCGGCGAGTTCGTGGATCACGGTCATGCCGCACTCGGAGACGTCGCCGGGGGAGCCCGATCGCGATGCGAGTGGGTGTGTGGGTGAGAGGTCGTCGACTTCGACGACGACCCGGCACGGCGTGGTCAGGGCGGTGATGCGGGCTCGGACCGGTCCACCGCCGTGGAGGTAGGCGTTGGCGGCCAGTTCGGGCCGGATGGATGAACGGCTCGTGATCGCGTGCGGCGACGGGCGTGCTCATGACAGTTCCAGTTCTTCGATCACGATGTTCACTGCCGCGGCCGGTACAGCAAGGTCAGCATCCGGGACAGGATCGCTGGTGGGCGGGTGAGTGTGAGCGGTGCCGTGTCGGGCTGGTGGCGTGCGGCGTCGACCAGCATGGCAGCGCCGCGGGCGTCGATGAACGTCAGGTGGGACAGATCCAGCAGGGCGGGCGCCGCGTTGGCGGTCGCTGCTTCCAGGGCTCGCTGCCAGATGTCGCGGGTGCTCAGGTCGACATCGCCGATGACCTGCACCCCTCGCCCTCCAGGGAGCCGGGCCATCTGCAACTGGCTGCGATGGGAATCAGTCACCCCTGCAGCTGACTGCCGGGTAGTCGACCACGTTCTGGTCCACGCCTGATGACTACGCCGGCCGCCGGATCGCGCGCAGTCGAGCGGTCCGGCGGCCGCGAGCTGAGTGGCGCGCTCAGGGTGTGTGATCGGGTGCGGCGGTGCGGGTGAGGTCGAGTTCGGCCCACACGGTCTTCCCCGTGGGGCGTTGCCATTGTCCCCAGGACACGCTCATGGCGGCGACCAGTTTGAGGCCGTGCCCGCCGTCGGATGAAGGTGGCCGTGGGCAGGCGGGGTCGATGCAGGTGTCGTCGACTTCGACGGAGAGCCAGTCGCGTTTGCGCAGCAGGCGGACTTGACGGGGTGGCTTCCCGTGCCGGAGAGCGTTGGAGGTCAGCTCGTCGACGACCATGAGTGCGTCGACCCGCTGGTCTTCGGGCAGGTCCTGCAGCAACCGCTCGGCCCAGGCGCGCACCCTTGCCAGCTCGGCGAGGTCGTCGGTGACCTCGAGAGCGACCACGCGCAGTGAGTCGTCCAGCTCCGTTGTCTGCTGTTCGGTCGGCATCGGGGCGGGACCCCTTCCTGATCCGCGGCTCCGCGTCTGTTTCGAGGAGTCGATGTCGGGGTTGGTTACCCGGTGGCCGAGACGGTGAACCCGCTGTCGGACTGTGAAGGTCGAGACCGAGGACGTCGCCGACGCTGTCCGCGGCGGGGGCCCGGAAGTGCGCGCGACATCTGTTCCCAGCAGCTAATATTCGGTCCGTTTATTTCGTCCTGCTTCTCTTGTAACACAAAGATATTGAAAAGCGACGATTCGTGAATAAGCTGTTGCATGGTTCCCGTGTGGACTCTGGCGCGTAAACAACCATCGCGGGAGGGTTGTGGTGCTTTGGGAACCGGTCGTTTTGGACCTCGGTTGGCTCCGTCGATCTGCCACTGTGCGCGTGCACGTCGACGCCGTCGTGAACGTTCGCCTGTTGAGTGCGCAGAATGTTGAGCGTTATCGACGTAGGAGCGCCTATCGGATGATGGGAGGCGTCGCGACGACGCCGCAGCTGGACATTGAAGTCCCCTCTGACGGGCATTGGTACATCGCCGTCGATACCGACGGATTGGCTGCCGGAAAATTTCAGGTGGAGGTCACCGTCGTCTCGTGACATCCGTGGTGCCGACCGCGAAGAGCTGCCAGGGGCAGATGACAGGAGCGCAGACAAGTCATGGACGACCGGCGCCCCTGACCATGGGATTACACGAACTGGCTCGCGAGCGGGGGTTGATGCCGGGTTATGTCTGCGAGAGGCTAGCGGGGTAAACGTCCAAGAGAACCAGCGCCCAGACGGTCTTGCCGGGGGCGTCGGTGCGGACGCCCCGGTCTAGTGACAGCTGACCGATCAGCCGTAACCCGAACCCGGTCGAGCACGTTCACGGTGCGCGTCACCGGTTCGCCCCACCTGGTGGCGGTGACGTTGGTGACTCGCTGAACTGACCCTGCCGGCTGGCTTGTGCCCCGGAGCCGCCGATGCGGTAGACGTCGTAGGAGGCCGCGACGGCGAGTACGGCGATCACGAATGCCGCTCTCGCCGCCTCACCGGGGAACGTCGTGAGCTTGCCGCACCGAGGACCGTCGCCGGCCTCCGCCGCCGCTCGCCGGTCACTCGACCCTGGTGACCGTCGTCCGGCAGAGGCCGGCCGGGTGGCTGATGTGGCCGCTCGCGTCGTTCCGCTTCGTCCTGGCTTTGATCGGGATCCTCGTGTTCGTGGGGTGGTGATGTGGGGTGATGAGCGTGTCGTCCCGTGTTCGCGGCCGCCGGCTTCGCTGTCCTGGCCTTGACGGCGGACTACCGGCTTGCGCTTCTCCTGTCGTTGTTCGCGAGGACGTAGTGCCGAGTAGGTGCCGTTAACCTCCGGATAACCTTGATCCAGGTGCTCAGGACAGGTATCGACTTGCCATCGTTACTACATTGGTGTAGAAGTAGTAGGCAGCACGTGGCTCCTGAGCGTCGCTCGTGCCGTCCCGGTGAATTTCCCGGACCGCAGGATAGAGTGTCCATTGTGGATCGCGTGGGCGTCATCGGAGTGAAATCTCCTCCCTCAAAGGATTTCTGTCGCGCTTGTCAGTTGGATCCGCGAAAACACCGTTGGCAGAGCATGTTTCGTGCCGTCACGGTCGCATTGCCGTGGACTTTCGTTACGAAGTGCGGGAAATCCGTCTGAACCACTCGTGTCGCCCAGCCGTGTCCCGGAGGTGAGGTGGCGACCAGAGAGGAGGGGCCCACATGCCCCGCTTGCGTAGTTCCGGCCGACACCGCAAACAGGCGACGATCGGACTCGCCGCCCTGTTGGGAGTTGCGGGAGTCACCGCGACGGTGCTCGCGTTGAGCAGCCCGGACGGCAACGCCGCCACGGCCCAGACGGCGAGCTGTCAGGGTCTCGAGACGGCGTTACAGAACAATCTGACCTTCATCGCGGGGCAGAAGGCGAACCCGGACGTACAGCCCGCCGCGAGGATCACCAACCGGCAGGCGGTGGCGGATCTGATCCAGCAAAGGCTGACGGCCGCGGGGTGCGCGGCGAAGGGCGCCGCCGCGGTCAAGGCGGCCGCGGCCGCCTTGAACTGCGCGGCCAATGACGCCGTGGCTGCAGCCGGCCAGAGCGCGATGGCCGACCCCAGCGCCGCTGCCGACGGTATGGCCAGTCAGCAGGGCATGGCGAACAACAACGGTATGGCTCACAACGGCAAAGGTATGGCGAACCAGAACGGGATGGCCGCCGATCAGAACGGTGCGGCCGCGGGCGACAACGCCGCTGTCAACGGAGCCGATTGCGCCGCGCTGGCAGCCTGCCAGGCAAGCGCTGCCGCAGCTGATCCCAATGTCGCGGCCAACGGGATGGCCGCCGATCAGAACGGCATGGCCGACAACAACGGCATGGCGAACCAGAACGGCGCCGCCGCCGACCAGAACGGCATGGCCAACAACGGCATGGCCAACAACGGCATGGCTGACCAGAACGGCATGGCCAACAACAACGGCAAGGTCGACCAGAACGGTGCGACCGCCGACCAGAACGGTGCGGCCGCCGACAACAACGTAGTCAACGCTGCCGACTGCGCTGCTCTCGAGGCTTGCCAAGCCAACGCGGCCGCCGTTGATCCCAATGTCGCGGCCAACGGGATGGCCGCCGATCAGAACGGCATGGCGAACCAGAACGGCATGGCCGCCAAGGACAAGGCTGCGGCCAAGGACAAGAAGGCTGCCAAGGACGACAAGGCTGCCGCCGAGAACAAGGCCCAGAACAAGAAGGACGCCGCGAAGGACAAGAAGAATGCCGCGGCGAAGGACCCGAACGCCGCAGCCGGCGAAGCGGCCGCCGATGCCAATTGTGCCACCGCGGCCAATGATGGTCTGGCCCCGGCGGCCGGCGCCGCGGACCAGTCCGGCGCCGCGGCCGCGGGTGACGTCGTTTGCAAGGGAGCGACAGTGACGCTGTCGGGCGAGTCGGGTGCACCCGCCGCGGCCAGCAACCAGTTCCCGGTCGGCACCATGCTGAAGGTCACCAACCTGGACAACGCCAAGTCCATCACCGTGCCGGTGACCGCGACGTCCGGCAGCTGCGCGCTGCTGAACAACGCGGCGTTCGCGAAGATTCACCAGCCTGGCAAGCAGCTGATCCGCAAGGCGAAGATCGAAAAGGTCGGCTGACGGCGCGAACCGGGGCGCGGGCATGAGCGTGAACTGACGCCCGTCCCCGGTAGCCGGCAGGTCCGGCGCCGAGGGAGGTAAACGGACGGTCAAACCGGTGGGGCAGTGCGCCTTGGCGGGGGTCCGGTTCGCTACTGTTCGATCCGCGCACACTTCCGCCGGTAGCGAAGGAATCACTTTGACCGTGATCGACATCGGCCAGGCCGTGGTCCTGGGAGTGGTCGAAGGGTTGACCGAGTTCCTGCCGGTCTCTTCGACCGGGCACCTGAAGATCACCGAAGGGTTTCTCGGCATTCCGGTGGACGATCAGGCGGTGGTGGGTTTCACCGCGGTGATCCAGGTCGGCGCCATCGCGGCGGTCTTGGTGTATTTCTTCCGGGACATCGTCCGGTTCGCCGCGGCGTGGGGCCGCGGGCTGGCGCGGCCGGAAGCACGGCAGGAGCACGACTACAAGTTCGCGTGGTGGATCATCTTCGCCACGGTGCCGATCGTCGTGGCGGGCCTGCTGTTCCAGCCGCTGATCAAGGGACCACTGGCTTCCCTGTGGGTGGTCGCGGGATCGTTGATCGCGGGCAGTGTCGTCATGTGGGCCGCGGACCGCTTCGGGACGGGAAAGCGTGGGGAGCCGGAGACGACGCTGCCGGACGCGATGCTGGTCGGCTCGTCGCAAATCCTGGCCCTGCTGTTCCCGGGTTTCTCCCGATCCGGGGCTACCATTTCGACAGGGCTGCTGCGTGGGCTGGACCGTGTCGCGGCGACACGGCTGTCGTTCTTCCTGTCCATTCCCGCGTTGACCGGCGCCGGTGTGTACGAGCTGAAGGACGCGGTCGGTGGCGGGCTGGACGTGGTGCCGTTGCTCGTCGGGACGGTGGTGTCGTTCGTCGTCGCGTACGCGTCCATCGCGTGGCTGCTGAAGTTCGTGGCCGGGCACACGTTCACGGCGTTCGTGATCTACCGGGTCGTGGTCGGTGTCGGGCTGCTGGGTCTGCTGGTGACCGGCGCCCTCACTCCCTGAGCGGGCCGCCCGGCCGGGGCGAGGCTCCGGCCGGGCGGGACGCTATCCGGGGAGAATCTGGGTGCACTCGATGCGTACCGCCTGAAGCGCGTCCGGCCGCAGGCCGAGCAGGTGCAGGATGGTCGGGGCGATTTGCGTGGTCCCGACCGGCGCGGCGATCGTGTGGGGACGGCCGGTTCCGCTGATCACGAGGGGGACGTCGCGGTCGTCAGGCGCGGCGCCGCCGTGTTCGGCGATCTTCTTGGTACCACCCGTGTAGACGACGCCGTAGTGGGCGATGCCGACGAGGTCGGGCACGCGCGGGTCGCCGGGCCGGGCGTGGAAGTACCGGGCGGCATCGTCGCCGGAATAGACCTGATCCAGTCCGGAATGGACGAACGGCTTCGGCGCTCCGGAGATGTCGTTGCCGAGCCCGGAGCGCGTCAGCAGGTAGTTCTTGGCGAACGTCGCCGCGGCGGGGGAACGATCGGTCAGCCACAGCAGCATGGCGTCGTCGTCGGTGGCTTGGGCGACGAGGTCGGCCGCTCCGGGACGAACCGCCCGCCATGTGGCGTTGAGGCCGTCGAGCAGGGCGCCGTCGTCGATCCTGGTCAGCGCGGCGGGATCGGTGGGGGACTGGCCGTGCTTGGCCGACAGGATGATGGTGGTGCTCCGGTCGAGGTGACGCTGTTTCAGTTCGGTGGTGATGGCGGCGACCTGCTGGTCCACGAAGTCCAGTGCCGAACTCAGCACCGGGCCCGGTCCGCCGTCGCCGGGCAGGTAGCCGCCCGGGCGGCCGCCGGAGCGCGGCAGCTTCTGCGCGGTGGACACGGACTGGAAGTTGAGCCCGAAAACGGCCGGCGTGCCCACCCGGTGCGTACCGCTGTGGTCGTAGCCGCCGATCTCGTTGAGCACCGCACGGACCTTGTAGGAGTCGTAGCGCTGAGTCGCGGCGTTGTCGGCGGTCCAGTCGCCCGGCCCGCCGGGGACCAGGCTGTTGATCTCCGGGGTGAACAGGTCCTGCACGCCGGTCCCGGACGGCCCGTCGAGGATCTCGTACGCGGGATGCTTGTCGGCCCACGCGGTGCGCAGGCCGGCCTGCCGGGCGACCTCGAACACGGTGTTGACCTTGAGGTACTGGTGCGGGTAGATGGGCGTGCAGGTCCGCGGGTCCACGGGCAGCCCGGCCGGGTCGAGCAGCGTCTGCGGTGCCCCGGTCATGGCCAGGACATTGTCGGGCAGGCCGGGAAGGCCCTGTCCGGCGTCGATGGCGTCCTTGGCGCGGTCGAGGTCTTCGGTGTAGTTCACCGCCGTCCCGGGCCGTGCGCCGGCGCAGGAGGTCGTGCCGGGCGGGAGGAGGGCACGGTTGTAGCTCGCGTCGTAGTAGACCCCGGTCGTCGCCGGGGTGCCGCCGGTGACCTGGGCGAGCAGGCCGGGGAAGGAATCCGAGGGCACCGGCGTGCGGGCGTGGGTGTACTCGGTGCCGTGGCTGAGCAGCGCGGTCAGTGCCGAGCCCGGGTGGGTGGCGGTGTAGCGGGCGAGATCCGACTGGTGCAGGCCGTCCACGGAGATGAGCAGGACGTGGGCGGACCGGTCACCGGCCGACGCGGGCGGTGCGGCTACGGCCGCGGTGGCCGCGGCGATCACGGCCAGCGCGGCGGCTCTCGTTCGGGTACTCGGCACGGAATTCTCCTTCGACGACGAGGCTGCCCGTACGGGCGCCGAAGGCATTCCAGGCCGGGCACACGGCGGCCAGGACACACCGAAACGAATTCCGGGTGAACGCTGCGGCGCATTCGCCGCAGAGCGTGCAGCGAGGACAAGACGGACGTTACCCGGATGCGTGAACAACAGAGTGGCTCAGTCAATTTAACCGTCCTTTTGCCATCGCCCGCTGATCACTAATCCACGAAGTGCCGGAAACCACGGTCTGTTTCTGGATCGTCAAGGTGCTCTGCGCGACGGCCGGCGAGGTGCTGCGCGAGCTGCGGCCCGCGGAGCTTCTACAGTAGTGTAGAAGTGTTGGTCGAACGGTCCGAAGCCCGCCGTCGGAAGGTGGTCACCGGCGTGAATCCGCTGAGTGCGACGTCCTGGTTGTCCAGCCTCGGTACGGCCGGGGTGTTCCTGGTCCTGTTCGCCGAGACCGGCTTGCTGGTCGGGTTCTTCCTGCCGGGTGACTCGCTGCTGTTCACCGCCGGGTTGTTCTGCACCACCAGCGCATCGGCCCCGGTGCACCTGTCCCTGCCACTGGTGCTCGTCGCCTCGGTCGCCGGCGCGATCTCGGGTGCGCAGGTCGGCTTCGTGCTCGGCCGCCGTGGTGGTCGGGCACTGCTCGGGAAGGTCGGCAACCCCCAGCTGCATCGGGGCATCGAGCGGGCCGAGGAACTGTTCTCCCGTTACGGGTACGCGAAAGCGATCGTGCTCGCCCGGTTCGTCCCAGTTGTCCGGACCGTGCTGAACCCGCTCGCGGGCATCCTCGACGTGCCGGCACGGACCTTCCTGGTGTGGCAGGTGCTCGGCGGGCTGCTGTGGTCGGTCGGGGTGACGCTGGCCGGTTATGTGCTCGGCGCCAGCATCCCCGGAATCGACCAGTACCTCCTGCCGATCATCGCCGTTGTCGTGGTGGTCTCGCTGATCCCGTTGGCGCTGGAACTGCGGCGCGGCCGCAAACGCTCGTCCGACGAGCACTGAAACCCGGCGCGGTACCCGGCTTTTGATCGTTCTCTGGCTTTCTCTTTCCTCGCGCCGCTTCTGGCCTCGTTATCGTCGGATATCGCCCAGAAGCCGGCCGTCGCCCCACGTCGGCGGTGGTTGAATCCGCGGCTCGTCAGGCTCCGGCCGCGGTGATGACCGCGTCCGTGGCGAAGCCCAGGACGAGGCCGAGGAACACACCCCACGTCGTGACGGTCTTCAGGTTCGCCTTGCGGGCGACGGCGAGCAGCTCGATCACCACGTAGAGGATCGACCCGGCGGCCAGGCCGAGGAACGCGATCGAGAGGGTCTCGCTGACGAAGGCCTGCCCGGCGAGCGTGCCCACGAACGTCGGGCCGCCGCCGATCAGGCCGAGCAGGGCGAGGTACCCCCAGGACGGGCGGGTGCCGGTCAGGGGTGCCACGATGCCGAAGCCTTCGGTGGCGTTGTGCAGCCCGAATCCGATCACCAGCAGGACGGCGAGGCTGAGCTCACCGGTGGCGGCCGAGTTGCCGATGGCGAGGCCTTCGGCGAAGTTGTGCAGGCCGATGCCGACCGCGATCGTCATGGCCAGCCGGGAGGCGGGATCACTTGTCTTCACCGCGCTCAGCTCGCCGACCGACGCGGCGCCCGGCCCGTACGCGCGCTGGGCGTCCGTCCGGCGGCGAGCGGCCGCCTGGTCGAAGTAGGCCAGGCCGAGCAGCCCCGCTCCGGCGGTGACCAGGAGAACCGCGCCGTTGCCGAGCACTCCGCCGAGTTCGTCCTTGCCGAGCCCGGCGTCGATCGGTTCCCACGCATGGGCGAGCACGTCCCACAGCAGGAAGACCAGGATGCCGGTGGCTGTGCCGTTGAGGAAGGTCTTGAGCCGTGGCATCTCGGCTCGCAGCCGGCCGAGCGGGAGCCCGAGGTAGATGGTGAACCCCGAGATGGCGCCGAGGACGGCGATCTGGGTGGGCGACATGGGCGTGGCTCCTGAATTCTCGCGGCGAACGCTGCGACCGTAACTCAGGGCAGGCTCGCCTCATAGAGGTGAGGCGTACCTAATTATTCGAAGGTGGCGAAGTTTCCTGCCGACGGAGTACTCGTGCATGGTCCACTGTGGACTCAAGCAAGCGGGCGGCCAACTATTGGTTAGCGCACGGCAAAGTGACGTCGGTCAAGCGGGTCGCGAGGAGTGGAAGGTAGCGGGTGACCGCCCCTACCCACCGGGCAGAAGCTCGGGAGCGCCCGGCGATGGCTGGTATCCGGTGAGGTCTTGTGCGGATTCGAGGTCCTGGTGCAGGTCAGTGGCCGCGTCGACCACGGTCTGGGCGGACCAGCCGGTGACGCCGAGGACCAGGGTGGCGCTGAGCAGCGCCGCGGGGAGCCGGCGGGTGGGTGCGGCCAGCAGGGCACTCACCCGGCGTGGCACCGGACCGCCGGTCGCGGCCAGGGCGAAGCCGGGTTCGGCCCGTCCGGCGAGCGCGGCTTTGGCGACGGCGGTGGCCACCACCTTCCGGTCGCCGATCTGCTGCGCGGCGGCTTCGTCGGCCCAGCGTTCGAGGGCGAACCTCGCCGCCGAGCAGAGCGGGCGCAGCAAGGGGTTGAGCGCAGCGGCGAGGGTGACCGCGATGAGGAAGCGGTGATGGCCGAGGCGGAGGTGTGCTCGTTCGTGGGCCAGGAGCGCGTCCCGTTCCGCCGGGCCGAGCGCGTCGAGCATGCCGCTGGAGATCGCGATCCGGCCGCCACGGCCCGGTGCGGAGAACGCGACGGGCTCCTGGCCGCGCAGGATGACGACGCCCGGTGCCGGGCCGTGACCGTCGAGTTGCCGGGTCAGTTCGCGGTGCCACCGCGCGTACCGGACGGTGGTGCGGGCGAACGCTCCACCGAGCGCGGCCAGCACAAGCCCGCAGCCGATCGAAGCGGGGACGTTGACCGATTCCACGCCGTACAGAGCTTCGGGCGACCAGTGGCCGGCGCGGGCGACCGCCGGAACGAGGATGAGGCCGGCGAAGACCTGCAACGTCAGGGCGGCGGTGCTGGCGACGGCGAGCACCAGGCAACCGGCGGTCAGCAGCCAGCTCGCCGCACGCGGGGGCACCCTCGGGGCGACGACGCGCGCCAGGGGCCAGGCCGCCAGCGGCAGCACCAGAGGCACCCAGACGTCGGGATCCATTCGGTCAGCCTTCGTTGTGCCGCAACAGCTCGCGGAGCAGCTGTTCGTCCGATGGGGACAGTTTCGAGACGAAGCGGGCGAGCACGCTGTCGCGGTCGGGCTCGCTGTCGAGCACCTTGGTCATCCGCCGGGCCGCCAGCCCCGGCTCGTCGTCGACCGCGCGATACCGGTAGGAGCGGCCCTGCTTCTCCCGGTCCGCGACGCCTTTCTCGTGCAGCCGGGACAGGATGGTCACCACGGTCGTGTAGGCCAGGTCGGCCCCGAGCCGTTCCTGCACCTCGGCCGGCGCCAACGGGCCGTCGGCGCTCAGAAGCACCGTCAGCACCTCGGCCTCGAGCGCACCGGGAGCGCGCCGGGCGCCGTCGTCTCGCCGCATCCGCATACCGCCAATCTACCCACCTGGCGAAGGCCGTCCGGCATTCGGCGACAGGCTGACCCGCCCTATCATCTACAATTCAGTAGAAGTTCTACGAGAGTGTAGTTGACTGGGAGGTCGCGGCAGTGGACGGCGGAGCCATCGACGGCAGCTGGTACCTGGATGTGCTCGGGTTCGCCCGGGCGACCCCGTGGCTGAACGGGTTCTTCCAGGTCTTCACCAACGCCGGCCTGGTCCTGCTCGCACTCGTCGTCGCAGTGGCGTGGTGGCGCGCACGCGCCCAGGACGCCGGGCGGATGGCGGCCGTGCTCTGGGTGCCGGGCGCCGTCGCCGTGGCCTACGGCCTGAGCAACCTGGTCAAGATCCTCGTCGAGGAGCCACGACCCTGCATCCGTTATCCGGCCGTGCCGACTGTCGCCACGTGCGACTTCGCGACGGACTACTCCTTCCCCAGCAACCACGTGACGATCGCCGTGTCCGCGGCGGTCGCCTTGTGCCTGGTCGGACGCCGGATCGGGGTCGGCTCGCTCGTGGTGGCGGTACTGATCGGGTTTTCCCGGGTGTACCTGGGCGCGCATTACGTCCATGACGTGGTCGCCGGTGCGGTGCTGGGCGCCCTGGTGGCGCTGGCCGGCTTGCTGCTGCGCACGCCGCTGACGGCGCTGGTCGTCCGGATGCGGTCGGGAAGGTGGCGCCCGCTGGTCGGGGCAACGGCGACCGAGGAAATCTCGGCGCGTACGGACTGACGCCAGGCAGGAAACGCTCGACCTCGCCGAGGGCGCGGCCAACGGTGACCCGGCCGTCGGGTGCCGGCCGGCGACGGGAGAACAGTGCCGTCAGCCGGGTGCATGGGGGCGGGCCAGGCCGAGGTCGTAGGCCAGGATCGCCGCTTGATGCGGTCCCGGGCGCCGATCTTCGCGAGCACCCGCCCGAAGTAGGACTTGACGGTGGATTCGGACAGGACGAGGCGTTCGGCGATCTCGCCGTTGGTCCAGCCGTGGCCGATCGCGACCAGGATCTCTCCGATGACCTCGGTGCCGGGCGTGGCCTCGAGCAGCATCCGGAAGCCGAGGCGCCGCAGTGGCTGGTCGTCGACGATGAGAACAGTGGTCACGCCGCACCGCCTGTGAGCGGAGTGAGGTCCAGGACGGCTTGGACGACCCAGCCGCCGGTCGCCGCGGGCCCCGCGGTGACGGTGCCGCCGTAGAGGGCGGCGCGTTCGCGCATCCCGGCCAGCCCGTGCCCTTCCTCGGCGGATGGTGGGAGCGGGTCGGTGCGGTCGGGCCGGCCCGCGTCTTGGACGCGGACGCGGAGCTCCGCGTCCGCGGCGGCGACCAGGACGTCGATGCGGGTGTGCGGCCCGGCGTGCTTGAGGGTGTTGGTGAGCGCTTCCTGGACGATGCGATAGGCCATCAGCTGCACTCCGCGGTCGAGGGTGTCGAGTTCGCCGGCGGAGCGGTAGACGACCTCCGGCCCGGCGGCACGGAACCGGGTGCACAGCTGTTCGACGTCGGCGATGCCGGGCTGGGGATTCAGCTCGGGGGCGTCCGTCCGGTCGCGCAGGACACCCATCATGCGCCGCAGTTCGCCGAGGGCTTGCCGGCCGGCGTCGCCGACGAGCCGGAGGGCTTCCTTGCTCCGGTGCGGGGTGACGTCGGCGGCGTAGGCGCCGCCGTCGGCCAGGGTGATGATGACCGACAGGTTGTGGCCGATGATGTCGTGCATTTCGCGGGCGACGCGGGCGCGTTCGCTGGCCGTGGCCAGTTTGCTGCGCTGGTCGCGTTCGACCTCCAGACGAGCCGCGCGGTCGCGTAGGCCGGCGAGCTGGGCACGGCGGATCCGGACCGCCAGTCCGAGCGTGACGGCCGCGGTCACGGCGCTGAGCAGGAAGAACAGGGCTCCCCAGAACGACACCACGGCCGACACCCTGGCCGCCACCGGCAGCAGCAGCGCGATCTCGGCGGCGCAGGCCCACGGCAGGTGCCGGAGCCGACCGTGCAGCGCCACGCTGTACAGCGCGACGAGCAGGGCGACGTCGGCGCGCAGGAAGACCCCGAGCGACCACTGCGCCACGAACACCGCCGCCGTCATCGCCAGGGCGGCCGACGGGGCGCGCCGCCGCCACAGCAGCGGCAGCAGCAGACCGGCCTGCAGGGCCAGGGTGCCGCCCACGGGCAGGTGGGTGAACGTGAGCAGCAGCTGCTCCGGCCCCCGGTCGTCGTCCTCCTGGTGGGGGATCAGGTCCGGCAGGCAGAACAGCAGGAACATCGCGGCGATGACGGCCAGGTCCAGCACCCACGGACGGCGCCGGTCCGCCTGCCGGAGCCGGTGGCCGAGCCGCGTCAGCCGCGCGACGAGGGGGTGTGCCGGCCACCCCCCGGCGTCGGCGTGGTCGCTGCTGCTCACGTGGGTCACCTGTCCATCGTGGACGACGATCGCCGACGCCGGGGACTCAAGCGTCGGACCGGACCAGCCGGACGGCGGCACCACCCAGCGCCAGCACCGTCCAGCCGACGAAGACGAGCAGCCCGGCGGTGGGGGACAGGCTGGTGCTGTCGTGGGTCAGGGCGAACATCGACTGGCCCGCGTTGCTGGGCAGATAAGGGCCGAGGTCGGTCTGCCACGCCTTCGGGAGCAGCGAGATCAGGCCCGGGATCAGCATCAGCGCGGCGACCAGGACCGAGATGCCCCCGGCCACCGACCGCAGCAGCGCGCCCAGGGCGACGCCGATCACGCCGACGAGCCCGAGGTACAAACCGGCGCCGAACAGGGTGCGCACGACGCCGGCGTCCGACAGCGTCATCGCGGCCGGCGTCCCGGAAACGATGCCGCTGCCGAAGAGGAAGGCGAGAAACGCACCGGCCACCCCGACGAGCAGGGCGACCAGCCCGAAGACCCCCGATTTGGCCCACAGCACCGGCAGGCGGCGCGGGACCGCGGTCAGCGTCGAGCGGATCATCCCGGTCGAATACTCACCGGCGGCGACCAGCACACCCAGGACACCCAGGGCCAGCTGCGCGAAGTTGGTCCCGAACAGGGACAGGCTGACGGCGGTGGCCTGCGCGAAGTCCGGGTCGAGCGGCTGCCCGGAGCTGATGTTCGATTGGTAGCGGGCGGCGGAGATCAGGCCGAACCCGACCAGGAACACCAGACCGAGGCCCAGGGTGATCCACGTCGAGCGCAGCGACCACAGCTTCGTCCACTCCGAGCGCAGGACGTGGCGCCAGGTCACCCGGTAGGCCGGCCGGGTGGGCGCGGCCGTCGCGGCCGGATTCGTGGTCATGGTGGTCATGCCGCCCTCCCGAGGGTGTCGATGCCGGTGGTGGTGACGCCGTGGTACTCGACGGCGTCGCGGGTCAGGTCCATGAAGGCCTGTTCGAGCGAGACGGTCCGCGCGGTCAGTTCGAACAGTGCGATGCCGTGCTCGGCCGCCTTGAGCCCGACGGTGCGGGCGGACAGGCCGGTCACCTGCAGTTCCTCGGACCCGCTGCGGCCGGCGATTTCGACGCCCGGGCCGGCCAGGACCTCGCGCAGCCGCGCCGGGTCGGCGGTGGCCACCTGCACGGTGTCGCCGCCGGCGTCGCGCACGAGGTCGGCCACCGTGGTGTCGGCGAGCAGCCGGCCGCGGCCGACGACGATGAGGTGTTCGGCGACCAGCGCCATCTCGCTCATCAGGTGCGAGGACACGAACACGGTGCGCCCGTCGGCGGCGAGCCCGGTGAGCAGGTTCCGGATCCACAGGACGCCTTCGGGATCGAGCCCGTTGACCGGCTCGTCGAGCATGACCGTGGCCGGGTCGCCGAGCAGGGCCGCGGCGATCCCCAGCCGCTGCCCCATCCCGAGCGAGAAGCTTCCCGCGCGTTTCTTGGCGACGGACTGCAGACCGGTCAGTTCGATCACCTCGTCCACCCGGCGGCGTGGGATGCCATGCGTCTGGGCCTGGGCGAGCAGGTGGTCGAACGCCGACCGTCCCGGGTGGACGGACTTCGCCTCCAGCAGAACCCCGACCTCCTGCAGCGGCGCGGTGTGCTCGGCGTAGCGGCGGCCGTTGACCTGCACCGAGCCGCCGGTCGGGGCGTCCAGCCCGACGATCAGCCGCATGGTGGTGGACTTCCCGGCGCCGTTCGGTCCCAGAAACCCGGTGACAGTGCCCGGCCGGACGGTGAAGTCCAGCCGGTCCACCGCCGTCTTCTCCCCGTAACGCTTCGTCAGCTGGTGTGCCTCGATCATCGGTCATCCCCTGGGTACGCGGGCCGGACAACCCGGCTCGTTCCTGCCCGCAACGGTAGGCCGGGAAATCGGGACAATCGTGGTACCGCGGGAGGTGATCCGGGACGCCGTGTAGTACCGCGGTACGACGCCGGGCGCTCAGCGGTCGCGGCGGGTGACGCACACTGCCGTGACCGTGATCGTGACGGCCAGGTAGGTCAGGCAGACCAGTGTCGCGGTTTCCCGGCCCCGTTCGGGCCCAGGAAACCGGTCACCGCACCGGGTTTCACCGTGAAGGTCAAGTCGTCCACGGCCACTCTCTCGCCGTAGCGTTTGGACACTGCTCGTGCCTCGATCATGCTGCTCCGTTCTGCTTGGTTTGAGATGGAGGAAAGTCCAGCCCGGTCGGCTGCTACGCGGTCGTGACCGCCTCTTCGTTCCCTCTGGCCGACGCGGCAGCGGTGGGCAGGCCGAGCAGGATCCGGTACTGCGCCTCGAAACCGGCCAGGGCACCGTCGATGTCGTGCCGCGCCACAATCGCCCGGGACTCCGCACCCATGCGGTCCCGCGCGGCCGGGTCGGCGGCCAGCTCGGCGATCCACCGGGAAATCGTCGAGACCGCGCCCGGCTCGAACAGGTAACCGTTGGTCCCGTGGTGCACCAAGTGCGGGAGGGCGAGCGCGTCGGCGGCGACGACGGGCAGGCCGGCGGCCATCGCCTCCATCGTGGCGAGGCTCTGCAACTCGGCGGTACCGGGCATGCAGAATACGTCGGCCTCGGCGTAGCGGTGGACGAGTTCGGCGTCGGACACGAAACCGTGGAACGTCACGCGGCCGGCGGCGCCCAGTTCCCCGGCGAGCGCCTTGAGTTCTTGGCGGCGAGTCCCGTCGCCGACGAGGTCCACGCGGACGTGCGGCAGCGGGGCGATGGCGCGCAGCAGCTGGTCGATGTTCTTCTCCGCGTCGAGCCGGCCGACGAACAGCACCGACGTCGGCCGATCGGCGGGGCGCGCGGGGGCGGCGTAGTGCGCGAGGTCGATGCCGCACGAGACGACTTCGACCGGCCGCTCGAGCCCGATGGTGGCCAGGACCTCGGCCGCACGCGGCGTCGGCGTGGTCACCAGGCGCGCGTCGCGATAGACCCGCACGAGGTCCCGCCACGCCCAGCGGGCGATCGTGTCTTTCACCCGCCGGGGGAACGGGGTGTACCCGAGCAGGTTGTCGGGCATGAAGTGGTTGGTGGCCATGCCGGGGATCCCGCGGGCGGCCGCCGCCGCGAGCAGGGCACGGCCCACCCCGAAGTGGGCCTGGACGTGCACGACGTCGGGGCGCAACCGGTCCAGCAGGGGCCCGGTGGCCTGCCGGGCGCCACCGGGGGTGCAGAACCGGTAGCCGCCGTGGAACGGGATGGCCCGCGACCGGACCCGGTGGATCGTGTAGCCGTCGCGCTGCTCGGTGCTCGGGGGGCCGTCGTGGGAGGGGCAGACGACGTGGACGTCGTGGCCCCGGCGGGCGAGCCCGTGGGCCAGTCGTCCGGCGAAGAAGGACGCGCCGTTGATGTCGGGCGGGAAGGTGTCGGCGCCGATCAGGACGCGAAGGCCGGAGGGGGACACGGGATTCTCCTTGGCTCGATGACGGGCTCGATGACGGGCTTGCGGCAGAGCGCCGGCGAGCACACACACGCCGGTGAGAGCGACGAGTGCGGCGGCCGCCGCCGGGATCGCGACGGTGGCGGTCAGGTGCGGCGTCTCCCCGTAGACCAGGGCCGCGACGGCGACGGCGGTCAGCGGATCGAGCACGGTCGTGGTGCCGACGACGACAGCGGTGTGCCCCGCCGCGTAGGCGCGGTGCAGGAGCACCCCACCGGCGCCCAGCAGGAGCAGTGCTTGACCACCGAGCAGCACGGCCGCCGCGAACGGCTGGGTGACGGCGGCGTGGACGACCGACGAGCCGAGTCCGAACAGGACAGCGGCCGCCGCGGCCGGCACGGCGCAGCCCGCCTGCACGAACCAGGCGATCGCGGCTAGAACGAACCCGGTCACCGCCACCGATTCGGCGCCGCCGAACGTGATCGAGGTAGTCGGGGTGGTGAACGCCGCGAGCGTCACGAAGCCGGTGACGCCGGTCAAGACGAGCACGACGGCGGCGAGCACCCGGGGCGTCCGCGCTCGCCGCGTGAAGACGACCGTGAGGACAAGGCTGAAGACGCCGAGCGGCTGGACCACGGCGAGCGGGGCCAGCGACAGGGCGAGGATGTGCAGCAGGCTGCCCCCGGTCGCCAGGCCCGTGCCCAACCACCAGCCGGGGGAGCGCAGCAACCGGGCCAATGTCCGCAGCTTCGGTGCGCCCTCGACGCCGAGGCCGGTGACCTCGCGGTGCTGCCGGGCGGCCGCGGCCGCGAACATGCCCGCGGCGAGCAGGGCGCAGACGATGGCGAGCGCGGTCATCGGACGGCCCTGCGCAGCGCGGTCGCCACGGTGGCGACGATGGTGAACTCACCCAGCAGCGCGGCCCGTTCCAGCAAGCCGAGGGGCAGCCAGCCGACGAGCTGGGTCAAGCCGAACGCCGCGGCCGTCACGAGGCCGGCCGTCGCGCCGCGGCGCACCGCGGACGCCGCGGGCAGCCAGCGGGGCTCGGTGCGCAGCCGCGTGCTCAGCGTCCGGGCCGCCAGCGGCAGGCTGGTGAACAGCACAGCCCCGCCGACGCGGTGGATCTCCCCCGAGACGGTCGGGTCCGTCGCGCTGACGTTGCTGCGAAACACCAGCACCACGATCAGCCCGGCCGTCCACAGCACGAAGAGAACGCTCGCGAGCGGGGTTCGCGGCAACGCGGCGAGGTGGGCCGCGGCGGCGAGCGCTCCGGCCGCCGCGAGCAGCAGCAGGACGGCGACGGCGAACAGGAGCCGGCCGCCGCGATGCCAGGCGTAATCGCTGACCGGGTCGCGCAGCGGGTTGACGCTGCCGGCGAACCCGAAGGTCAACCCGGCCATGATCACCTGCGCGACGGCGGCCGTCACCAGTGTCAGAGTTGCCAGGGGAGTAGGCGAAAACGCCCGCCGCGGAGTCACCTCTCAGACAGTGGTGGCCGACCATGAGAGTTCGATGAAGATCGCGCGGAGTTTCCTTAAGAAGCGGCGAGGGGCAGCACGAGGTCGAACCGTGCGCCGCCGCCGTCGGCGTGGCCGGCTTCGGCGCGCCCGCCGTGCTGGGTCAGGACCTGGTCGACGATGGCGAGCCCGAGCCCCGAGCCGGGCAGGGCGCGGGCGGCGTCGGCCCGGTAGAATCGTTCGAAGACGTGCGGCAGATCGACTTCGGCGATGCCTGGGCCTTCGTCGTCGACGCGCACTCGGACCGTGCCCGACGCCACCGACATCGTCACCAGCACTGTTGTCCCGGACGGCGACCACTTCGCGGCGTTGTCGAGCACGTTCACCACGGCTCGCTCGATCGCCCCCGGCCGCGCGACGACCTCCGCGCCGGTCAGCTCGGCCTCGAAGAACACGTCCGGCCACCGGGACCGGGCGCGTTCGACGGCCGAGCGGACGACGTCGGCCAGCACAAGGTGTTCCGCCGCTTCGCTCGGCCGTTCCCCGGTGGAGAGTTCGACCAGTTCGCCGACCAGAGCGGTCAGCTCGATGGCCTGGGTGTCCAGGTCGGACAGCAGCCGAGACCGGTCTTCGGGTGACAGCCGTCGCTGCGGGTTCGCGTCGGCGTGGATGAGGAGCTCGATGTTGTTGCGCAGACTGGCCAACGGCGTCCGGAGCTCGTGGCCGGCGTCCTCGACGAGGCGCCGCTGCTCGTCGCGGGAGCGGCTCAAAGCACCGAGCATCGCGTTGAACGAGGTGGCCAGCCGGCCGATCTCGCCGGTCGCGGCGACGTCGATGGCCGCCGACAGCTCCTGCGTCCGGGCGACGTTCTCGGCCGCCGCGGTCAGGTCGTCGACCGGGCGCAGCGCCGAGCGGGCGATCGCCCGACCGGTGAAGGTCGCCCCGAGCACGCCGACCAGGGACACGGCGAGTAGCCAGAACCCCAAGCGGGCCAACGTCTTCTCGACTTCTTCGGAGTCTTGGGCCACCTGAACCGCGCCGCCGTCGGACCGCTGCGCCGTCCACACCCGGAACCGGTCGCCCGCGATCCGGCGCACGTCGGAAGTGCGGCTGAGCGAGCCCGACGCGACGGGTTCGTCCAGCGGAGACGACGGGATCACCGGCATTGTGCCCGCGGTGCCCGTCACGGCGCCCGTGGCGGACAGGAACTGCACCGTCAGCCCGCCGTCGCGGCCGAACCCGGGGTGTTCCTCGGTGGACCGGAGGGTCTGCAGCGCTTCTTCCGGAGACGACGTCTTCGCCGCCAGTTGCGCGTAGGACTGGAGCCGGGCGTCGAACTGGTCGTACAGGTTGGCCCGGGTGATGCTCCACGAGCTCGCCGACACCGTCACCACGGCGATCGCCACCGCGACCGCGACCAGCACGCCGAGCCGGGCCCGCAGCGACAGCGTCTTCCAGCGGGGCCGTTTCACAGCGGTTCCTCGCGCAGCACGTAGCCGACGCCGCGGACGGTGTGCAGCAGCCGGGGCTCGCCCTCGGCCTCCAGCTTGCGGCGCAGGTAGCTCACGTAGACATCGAGCCCGTTGGACGCGGTCCCGAAGTCGTAGCCCCACACGCTCTCGAACATCACGGTGCGGGTCAGCACGATCCGCGGGTGGCGCAGGAACGTTTCGAGCATCGCGAACTCGGTCCGGGTCAGGTGCACCGGGCGGGCGCCGCGGAACACCTCCCGCGTCGCCGGGTCCAGGGTCACGTCGGCGAACCGAAGTGGCGGAGGAGCGGCCGGCACGGGCGGGGTGCTGTAGTCGGTGCGGCGCAGCAGGGCCCGCACGCGAGCCAGCAGTTCCTGCAGCGCGAACGGCTTGACGAGGTAGTCGTCGGCGCCCGCGTCGAGCCCGGCGACCCGGTCGGTGACCGCGGTCCGCGCGGTGAGCATGAGGATCGGCACCGTGTTGCCCTCGGCCCGCAGGACGCGGCACGTCTCCAGGCCGCCGAGCACCGGCATGGTGACGTCGAGCAGGACCCCGTCGGGGCGCTGGTCGCGGATCATCGCGAGCCCGGACGCCCCGTCGCCGGCGACGGAGACGGTGTAGCCCTCGAAGCGCAACGTCCTCGACAAGGAATCCTGCAGGGCTGTCTCGTCGTCGACGATCACCAGGTGCACCCGGTGTCCCTTCCGCTGGATTCCGATGACACACGGTGACTGTAGTCGAGGCGGCCGCCCAGCCGGGAAACTCTCATCGAAGATTAACGTTCGTCCGCATTCCCGCGGTTAGCCTCGAAAGAGGTGGATTCTGCGCGAAAGGAATCTGATGAGCGACGACACGGCCCGCTCGACCATGCCCGTCGGTGCAGTGGACGGCATCCGCTGTTCGAATGCGGAACGTGAGGAAGTTCGGGCCACTCTGTATGCGGCTGCCGGTGAAGGCCGGCTGACGATGGACGAAGTCGAGGAGCGCCTGGGCCGGCTCGAGGAACTCCGTTTCCGGCACGAACTCGCGGGTCTGACCGCGGACCTACCCGCCTCGAAGGCGGACGAAACGACCGGTTGGCGGCCGGTCTTGGCCGCCGCCCGCCGTGCCCTCCTCGCCGACTTCGCGGTCCTGCTCGGCCGCGCTTCCGAGCCCGCGTCCGGCCGACGGCGTCTGCTGATCCTCATCACCGGGCTCATCGGACTGCTGATCGCCGCCGCAATCGTCGTGGGCGCGGTACACGGGTTCGGAGCCGACGAGTTCTCAAGACACGCGATGGAAGCCGGCGAGCACGGTCACGGCGGCTGACTCGCCGGCTCACACCCGCAGCGCCAGAAGCCGGTCGCCGCCCTCGGCCGTCGAGCGGTCCTTTCACCACTGACGAATAGGGCCCTTGACGTGGTTGTAAGCAACGTCAAGGCCGTTCGGAAAGAGTGTCCCGGGGGCCGCGCAGTGTGGCGACAATCAGTCCGGCGAGGAGGATTGCTGCGGCGAGCAGTGCTGCCGGGGCGCTGTCGGCTGGCAGGGCGAGCCAGGCCCAGAGCGGGTCCGGGCGGAGGTCGATTTCACCGGCGCAGACCAGGACGTAACCGAGTGGCGCGGTCCAGCGGTGCGCCGGTCAGCGTGGCGGTGAGCAGGGTGAGGACGTGCAGCTGCCGCAGGGCGGGCAGTGGCGTACCGGCGCGTTCGGGTTCGCCGAAGGGGCTGCGGGTGCCGACGGCGATCACGGCCGCGGCCGCGCACGCGATGAGAATCGGGAGCAGCTGCGACAGCGTGCTGGTGCCGTGGGTCCATCTCGAGCAGGCGCGCAGGGCGAGGGCGGTCGCGACGAGCAATGCGACGGCGAGGCGGATCCGGCGGCTGTCGAGGTGCAGCCGGAGCAGCCGGGCGGTCGGTGTCATGGGATGTCCTCCGCCGTGAGGCCGCCCGTGGCGACGGCGGGCAGGTGGGTGGCCAGCCAAGTGGCGCGCGCGGCGGGAGTCAGTGCGGTGAGGCGGGTGGCCGCGGCGTCGGTCGCGTTCGTGCAGGGCAGGCCGCTGGCCGGGAATCCTGGGGTGCCGGCCACGGACGCGGCGATGGTCTTGACCACTGTGGACAGTGTGGTGAGTTCGGTGGCGTAGGCGGGGTGCACGCAGACGGGCAGCAGGCCGGTGTGCAGGCGACGGGCTGGTTGCTGGTGTCGTTGTGCAGCACCGGGATGGTCAGCCCGCGGCTGTCGGTGGTGCCGGTCGTGACCAGCATCGCCGCCGCCGATACCAGGAGCAGGCCGGCGGCGACGGCGATGGTCCCGCCGCGGCGGGGGCGGGGCCTTTCGCGGCGGGTGGTGCGGGCCCGAAGCGCGAGTTCATTTCTCGCTGCTACAACCTGATCCTCCGCTCGACGCTGGCCGCGAAGTTCAGTGATGCGCAGTGCGGCTTCAAGGCCATCCGCGCCGACGTCGCGCGCGAGCTGCTGCCGCACGTCGAGGACACCGGCTGGTTCTTCGACGCGGAGCCGGCGAGCTACCGCGTGCCGAAACACGGCGGCGGCGTGCTCGCGCTCGGCGGGGTCGGCGATGGAGCCGACGAGTTCCTGGATGCTCACCCGGCCGTCCACTCGAAGGTGTTGTCGAGGACCAGGAGGCCGTACGCCACAAGGACGACGATGAGGTCCCGCACGGTCATCGAGCCCGTTGCCTTGAAGGTGCGGGGGCCGAGGTCCAGGAGGCGGCCGCTGGCGTTGAAACAGGTCTGGGCGAGGGTCGCGGCAGCGCTCTTCATACCTCCGAGATCTGCGAGGCAGAGCCGCCGTGCTCACTCCGTCCGGTCGTCCGGGCTCCAGGCGATGTCGACGCGGGCAGGGTCGAGGATCTTCGATCGTGACGCAGTGGGGCTCACCCATACTGCGTCAATCTCCGCCTACAGGAGGAGCCGCTGGGCGTCCGTGTCGGCGACGGCGAACGTCTCGCCCGTCTCCTCTACGACGTACATGACGGCGGGCGCGTCAGCGGTCTTGGGTTCGGTTCGGCGCTGCTGAGCGCGGCCAGGCGGCGACCAGTGAGCCGATTCGCTTGCGATGGCCTGCCGGTCACGCTTGTCGGGACGGAGTTGGTCGACGTTCCTGGTCGGGTGTCTCCGCGATCCCGGATCTTCGTCGCACAACGCGGCTCCATTTGACGTGACCTGGTCGCGGACGTGCTCAGCTTGGCCGGAGCATCGAAACGTCATTGCCACGTGTGCTCCGTGCGGGTGGACCTGGGCGCTCTCGCGGTGTTGCGAGCCTGGGGCGCGACACACTGACTGCCGTGGCAGAGAGGGCAGATGCTCGGGATGATGCTGGTTGTGGAGTATCGATCCCGGCAGCGGAGACGGACCCGGTCCACCACGTGTCGCTGACTGGGTCAGCTGACCTGCGAGCAAGTAGAGCTGAACCCAGGGTGCCGCGGCAGCTGCCGCTGGCGATCAAGGATTTCACCGGCCGTGCTGAGCACATCGCGACGCTGGACGCGCTGCTGCCTGCGGAGGACGAAGGCATCGGTACGGGCGCGGTGGTGATTTCGGCGGTGGACGGTACGGCGGGGATCGGCAAGACCACGTTGGCGGTGTGGTGGGCGCATCGGGTCCAGGGCCGGTTTCCCGACGGCACGTTGCATGCGAACCTGCGTGGCTACGGGGCCGGCGACCCGGCTAGGCCCGGCGAGGTGCTGGAGGGATTCCTGCGGGTACTGGGTCTACGGGCCGAGCAGATTCCGATGGGAGTCGAGGCGCAGGCGGGGATGTTTCGGTCACTGCTGGCCGGTCGGCGGATGCTGATCGTGCTGGACAACGCCAACCACGCCGACCAAGTCCGTCCGTTGTTGCCGGGCACGCCGGGGTGTGTCGTCGTGGTGACCAGCCGGGAGAGCCTGACCGGGCTGGTGGTGACCGAGGCAGCGACCCGGCTGACCCTCGATCTGCTGTCGGAGGTTGAAGCCGTGGAGCTGGTGACCAGCATCCTCGGCCCGGTCCGTGCCGCCGCCGAACCGGACGCGATCCGGGAACTGGTGCGGTACTGCGCCCGGTTGCCGCTGGCGTTGCGGATCGCCGCCGGCCAGGCCACGAACCCGCGTGTCACCGTAGGCGATGTGGTCGGCGAACTCTCCGATGAGCGGCTTCGTCTGGACACCCTGAGCCAGGACGCGGATGAACGGGCGGCGGTGCGAGCAGTGTTCGACTGGTCCTATCGACGTCTGCCCGCCGAACCGGCGCGGGTGTTCCGTCGCCTCGGCCTGCATCCCGGCGAGGAGTTCAGCGTAGAAGCCGCTGCTGCAGTGGCCGAGCTCGATCTGCCCGGAGCGAGGCGGGTGCTCGCAGCTTTGGCGGCAGCGCACATGATCGAACCGGCGGCCGGACACCGCCGCTACCGATTCCACGACCTGCTGCGCGCCTACGCCGCTGACCGCGCCGAGCACGACGATGCTCCAGCTGAGCGGGAGCGCGCCCGAACAGCGCTGCTGACCTGGTATGCCCACCATGCCAAGACCGCACTGGGGATCCTCTTCCCAGCACATCGTGACTGGGACCCCGCGCTACGCTTGGCCACGCACGCGCGCCCGGAGATCGAGCTCCGCGGATGTGAAGAGACGTGGGCGTGGACCGACCTCGAGGTCGACAACTTGGTCGCCGCCACCCGAGCCGCCGATCAGCACGACGAGATGCCCCTCACCCTCCTCCTCGTCACGACCACCGCGATGATCTTGCACCGTCGGGGACGTTGGGACGACCTGTTCGACCTGTACTCACGGGCTCTCGCAGCAGCCCGGCGCAGTGGCGACCGCCGCGCCGGACTCGAGACCCTGATCAATCTGGGCGAAACGTTTCAGCTGCTCGGCCAGTGGCAAGACGCCGACGGCGTACTGCAGACCGCATTGAATATGGCTCGCGAACTCAAGGACCCATGGCGGGAGGCAACGGCGCTCCTGCAACTCGGCAATGGGTGCACAGCGCAGCGGCAATACACCCAAGCGCGGAACTACCTGTTGGCAGCCTTACCCCTGACACCAGGTGCCCAGCATGGACGAATAGAAGCACAGACTGAGGTGGTGTTGAGCCGTGTCTTCTTCGGACTGGGCGACTACCAGGAGGCCCTCCGCCACGCCCGCCGCTGCCTTGCTCTCAGCCGACAAGCCGGCGATCATGAAGGTCAAGTCCACAGTCTGTGCGGCATGGCGAAAATCCACCACCGCCTGGGAGAACATCAGAGAGCGATCGAGCAGTGTGAGCAAGCCCTTGGCGTCGCTTCACTCCAGTTCTTCCCAACATTGGTCGCCGACACCCTCGACACGCTCGGCATCGTGCTACAGGCTACCGGAGATACTGCACGGGCTATTGACTGCTGGCGCGAAGCCCTGCGCATCTACGACGACTGCAACCCCGAAGCCGGCAAGTACGTGCGTGAGCGAATCCACGCCCTGGAGGACGAAAGCAGTATGCCCCCCGAAGAATAAAAAGAAGATCACCGACTTCAGTCGTAGATTGGGAGCTTGAGCAAGGGGACGCTTGATCGATATCCTCGCTAATTCAGTGGAGTGTTCGATTCTGTCGATTATTACGTGCCTGTCGCGAACTCCCGCCTTATCTTCGGCACGTCCGCACTGCCCCCTGGAACGAGGGCGGGCGCTTGCCGGAGACTTTTACCTTCCGCCGCTCGCGCTCGCCAGCGGTCCCGCGCGGTCGCCGCGGAAGAGGTCTTGACGGATGGCCCGCTGTACTGTGACCAGACTCGGCACGTCCAGGTGGACGGTGCTCGAGCGCGTCGGCCGCGACGGTGCTGCTGTCACGACGTCGCTGCGGCTGAGTCAACCACCTAGGTCGCGCTCGGCGTTGCAATCGGGCTGCATCACCGATAGGCGACCGCGCGGCCCGGCGAATTCCAGCCCACTTCAAGGCGACATACCAGCGGTCAAGACGCATTCGGCGGGATGTGCACATTCCTCAGATCACTCGTATGAGTGAAACTCTGCGTGGAAAAGTGGCTGCCTGTATCGTCGTCGCGACGGTGCAGCCAGTCATGGCCGCGCAGGGGCGGACCGTTGGCGTTCAGTCTTGACTGCGTCGTGCTCGCGCAGCTCGACGTACCCGACGTCGCTGCGGTGGACGCGCAGCTGAATGACCTGCTGCGGCCCGGTGGTGAGCGTGTCGAGCCCGCCGCCGAATGCGAAGCCCGCGACTCCAGCGGCACCATCAGGGTCGTGGTCGACGTCCAGCGCAAGCTGGTCGACGTCGGCATCCAGCCCAGTTGGGAATCCCGGATTCCGGCCGCACGCCTCGCCGGGGTGCTGATCGGGACATCGATAACGTCCCGTGCGACCACGATCCCGTCCCTGATGATGTAGCACTCGACGATGTGCTCGCCGCGGAAGCTGGTCCGCTCGTGTTGAGCGTTGCCGGCACAGTTGGGTGAGATAATCTGCCCGCGGATGTTGTCCCGACGCTCGGCCTCGTCTCCGCGGTTCAGCACCTTCCACTTCACTCATACGGGCAGGAGACGCTGCACTCGGTGATAGTGAAGTCGAGCCCCTTGTTCGGGAGTAGCAAGGTCTTGTTCTTGAGCATGTCCCGGAGTGATGCCGGTCGCCATCCGTTCTGCGTGACCTTGCAGTCGATCTTGAGCGACTCGTTGATGTCGACGGGGTACTGGCTCTCGATGAACTGCTCGGTGTCCCTGAACGAGCGGGCGGACTCGGTGACCTGCAGCGGAACCGCCGACCCGAATATCTCTCGCCATTTCCTGTTCGCGGAGGCCTTGCCCTCGTTGGCGATGGCCTCGAGGCAGCGGTTGTATGCCTTCTTCGCCTTCGGCTGGAACCGCTTCTTCACGTTCACCTGCTGGTTGCTGCCCAGCGCGAGATAGTAGTCCTTGTCCGGCTCGTCCATGAGAAACTCGAAGAAGTCCCTGACCATGAGATCGAACCAGAGGCTTCCCTTGTCGTCATACTCGGACGTGGTCGAGAAGAACCGGTGGACGAGCGTGTCGATGAGCGGGCCACCCATGACCACGCCGTTCGTGTCCTTCCACGCCCGGGCCATCCGCGCGAGGTGGCGCATGTTCGTCGATGTGCGGTCGTTGCAGTCCTTCGTCGCAGTGATCTCTGCGCGCGGTTTGGTGACCTTCCGGTCCTTGGCCTTCGTGTCGGGGTAGTCGGAGCTGCCGTCGCTGTTCTCGAATGCCGGCTGCACCTCGAACTTGAACTTGTTGGTCGTGAACTGCACACGCACGACGCACTGGTCGACGCGTATGTCGGTGTTCGGGTATCGGGCGGTCAGATCGTCCCGGACACGGTTGAGCATCCTCCGCGGACCTGTCTCGCTGCTGTAGCTCGAGCGGAGGCTGGCCGGGAGGATGTAGATCATGTCCAGGTCCGAGACCCCCGCGGATCGCAGTGTGCCGGCCGTAGGAGCCGACCATGAGCCGATGCGCCGTGGAGCCCTCGACCGACCGGAAGTCCTTGTTCAACGCCTTCGTGATCTGGTCGCGGCGTGCGGCGATGGTGGTGCTGGCGTCGCCGACCTTGAGGTTTTCGAGCAGGGTGTCAAAGATCTCGTCCACCGTCATCGTCCGGCCTCGCCTTCATTGAGACGGAGCGCCTCTGGGAGAAACAGGTCGATCTCGCGGGAGGTGAAGGTCAGCTCCTCGTTGTTCTTGAGCCCGTCCTGCGCCCGGCCGTAAGCCTTGGACGTGGTCCGGGGCGCGTCGGCGTAAGCCGCACGTGTGGCCTCCTGGAGCTCGTCGCGGCGCGCGCGAGCGTCCGCCGGCATGGTCGCGCCGGACATCAGGTCGGCGATCAGCGACAGGTATGACTCGCGTACGTCCTACAGCCGCGAGGCGATCTTGCGGTGGGCCTCGGACTCCTCGCTGGACTTGAAGCTCTTGGAGGCGAGGCTCAGCGCGCTGACGATGAGGGCGATGAACGAGGTCGCGAGGCTGGTCAGGACCTGGTTGCCCAGCATGCCGAGCACGGACGCGAGGAACGTGCCGGTGCTGACAGCCGTGAAGGCGACCAGCGCACCCTGCTGCCACCTGTATCGCCGGAAGCAGATATCCGCTTGCTTCTCGTGGGTCTTGTGGTGTAGACCACCCGGCCGAACGCCTCGCGGACCTGTGCGAGCAGGTATTCCTCTCGCTCCGACTTAGCTGCTGGCTCCGTCGCCACTTCTCCTCCGCTCCGGCCAGGACGCCGTCACCCCCGCTACCGTCGTCTCGGGCTCCCCAGGGGACACGGAGCGGCCGCCGAGCTACCCGCCCGTCCGAGGCCCCGGATCCGGCGAAAAAGTAGACCGCAAATAGACCGCGACTGGCCGCCAGTCACCGGTTTCAGCCGTACACAACCGGACTCCCGGACTGGATCGCCGCTCCAAACAAGCCTGCTCAGAGGCCTGTTTCCGCAGGTCAGAGGTGGTGCCCCCGGCGCGGTTCACGCAGCAACCTCACGGGGTCAAAGGTGCCGTGAGCTGCAGATTTGCGGTTCGGTCGAGGTCGAGCGACGTCGTCGAGGTGGTGCCTCATGACGTCGTCGAAGGCGAACAGTGAGACGTTGTCACTCTGGGTGCAGTGCGTGTGCACGAGCTTGGTGGCGCTGGGGGCGGCGTATGCGTCGTACCGGCACGGTCGTGATTTTGCGCTGCGGTTCGGTGCCGACGAGTCGACCGCCGCGATCTGGCCGTTGATCGTGGATGGGTTATTGACAACGGCGACGGTCGAGCTGTGGAAGCCGAGTGATGGCCGCCGGTGGATTGCGTGGACGGCGTTTGGCTTCGGCATCTCGCTCTCGTTGTGTGCGAACATCGGCTCGGCGCCGCGGCTGACGGTGTTCTCGATCGTGGTAGCAGCTTGCCCGCCCCTTGCCCTGCTCCTGGCGGTGGAGTTGCTGAACCGAGCGTTGAAGCGGCATCGACGTAGCGGGCGGCGGCCGGATGAAGGCCCGCATGATCGTGGTCAGAATGAGCTCGCCGATCGTCCTCGGTCCTCAACTGGCTTCGTCGAGGCGGATTCCGAGCTGGCGGCGTTGTGCGAGGAGTCTGCTGAGGAGCGGATGTGGGCGTACTACCTGGAGGAGCAATCGGCGGGTCGAACTCCGACAGGTGCGGATCTTGATCGGGTCGCCGGCACGAACAACTACGGGCGGCGGGTCTTACGGCAGTGGCGTACCAGTGGTCGCGGCCCGGACGGAAGTGCAGTCTCCGCGCTTATGGCGGGTCGCCGCCCGCCAGCAATTGCGAAGGAGACCGCAGAGGAGGGCAGGGCAGAGCTGCAACCCGCTATTTAAGAGTGGTGATCTTGAGGTTTCGGATGGTGTCGAGTGATGCCGGATCAGATCGCTTTCCTCGGTCGCCGGTCGCGACGGTGCCGACCCGTGTCGCGGTCTGCCGCCGCGTCCGTGCGCTCTCGGGCTCCCCGCGGGCTCGCAACTGCCAGGTCGTGTCGGCTGGTCCGAACCCTTTTTCAAGGGCACTTGGTGGGGCGGCAGGGCGCGTTGGGCATGTCGCCGAGTTCGCGAGCACGGCGGTGCGATCGTGAGGCGGCTCAAGGAGTGGTTTGCTCAAGACCTTGCTCTGTCCGTCCAGTGTGCCTGTACCGGTCTGGTCGCCTTCGGCGCGGCGTATGCCTCGTATCGCGTTGGACGCGAGTTCGCACTCCGCTTCGGCGCAGACGCGGTGACAGCGTCGATCTGGCCGCTGCTGGTCGATGGCCTGTTGACGATCGCGGCGGTCGAGTCCCCTGCTGGTGTGGTGGCGGCTGTGGGCGTCGACGAATTCCAGGGTCGTCATGTGGTCGCTGGACAGGAAGGCCCCTTCGATCGCGCTTGCGTCGCCTTCGTGGGCGATGCGCGTCGACAGCTGCTGGCCCAGATACTGCGCGAGGCCGATTTCGAAGCCCAGCTCGTGGGCGACCTCGGGGTACCTCGTGTGGAGCGCGATGGCCAGCTGGTAGGCCGTGGCCTACGGGCGGCCGAGGTAGTGGCCCGGCGGCTCGGGGGTCACCTCACGCAGGACGTCGAGGATCTTCTCCAGCACCGACAGCCGGTTCCACACATTCGGTACAGCCGTCCCTTCCGCGTCCGATCGGACGCGGAAGGGACGGCTGTACCGTTACTCGCACGTGTACGGCTGGACGTGCAGCAGCCACAGCACGCCGACGGTGACGCCGAGCAGCACAACCACTATCCGAGAGCCAGGGTCGTCCGGTGTATGTCGGTGAGCTGAGCGGTTGCGTGGGCGCCGAGGGGCTGCCGTTGCTTCCGGCGGAGGTCTTGCTCACGATGGGCGGGGTCGCCCTGGCGGGGCGTTGCCTCACGCTTGATCGAGCACGTCGTGGCGCCGCAGCCGCGCCGTTACGCTCAGGCCGTCCTACCGTCTTTGGGAGCCGTCTTCGACCGGTGGCCGGTCGACGATCGCGTCGTCGGCGTTGTCGACGTCTTGAGCGGCGTGACACCGGCCGGCTGCGCCATGCGCCCGGCGCCCCCACCTCTCGTGATCAGGAATATGGCAAGGACATCCCGTCGGGAACGGCAAGCGTGATCTGGTTAAGTTGGGCCTCATCAGCGATCGGAGGGACGCATGGAGATCCGCATTCTCGGGCGCCCCGGGCTGCTCGACGACTCGGGCCGACCCGTGAAGCTTCCTCAGAAGGTCATGACGATACTCTCTGTGCTGGTGGTTCACCTGGATAGACGGGTGCGAACGGACGACATCATCGCCTGGGTTTGGGATGAGGCCCCCGGGCGGACAACCGTCTACCGCTACATTTCGACGCTCCGGAAAACTTTGACCGAGGTATCGGGTGGGAGCGCCGAACTTCACCGGTTAATGGGTTACCAAATGTTGACCTTGCCTGATAACCGAGTCGTCGACCACCAGCGGTTCTTGGCTCACCTAGCAGCCGCGCAGGGGGAGATCGACGACGAGCTTGCCCTGAACCACCTCGCCGCTGCTCTCGGGGAAGTCGAGGGTCAGCCTCTCGAAGGACTGCAAGGTCAGCATCTTAGTAGACTTCGTCAACGCCTCGTTGTAGACGTTCGACAGGCGCAATCGCAGCAGGCCAGACGACTGCTCGCAGTGGGGCGGCCTGGCGAGGCCGCAGAGAAACTCGACATGCAGTTGCTTCTCCCGGGGCCTGTAGACCACGGCCTCCTGCTGCTCTGGGTCGAAGCAATGGTCGCCGCGGGCCGCCGTGCAGAGGTTGCCGAAGGTGTTGAACACCGCCTCGGGGGTCGCCCGTTGGGTGCGGACCTCGCCGACCAGCTTCGGCGGGTTTTGGCGGCACCGATCGAGAAGGCGGGCCAGATCCTCGGCGTTAACGAAGACCGTCGGCGGTGGGAGGTGGTCTTCGAACCCGAACAGGTCCTGCGTGAGAACCCCGCACCCTGCGAGCTTCTGCAGGCTGAGTATCACGTTGTCGACTTCGATCGTCCTGACAACGCACTCCAGCACCTGGGCGCCTGGCTGGACGATCCCGTGCCGGTGAGCGTGCGCGTGCTGACCGGGCCGAGCGGGGGAGGGAAGACCCGGCTCGGCATCGAATTGGTTCGCCGGGCTCAGGAGCAGGGATGGCGCGCAGGGTTCGTCCGGGCAGGTGTCGAGTCTGGCCTGCTGGCGCGAGCGGTGACTGAATCTGGTCCGTTGCTGTTGGTTGTCGACTACGCTGAAGCGCGTACCGGGCAGATTCTCGCAGTGGTGACCGCGATCGGTGCTCAGCGGGGACGTGGAGGCAACTTCCGCCTCCTGTTACTGGCGCGGGCGGTCGGGCCATGGCTGAAAACGCTCCGTCGCGAGACGGCCCCGGGCCTCCTCGACGTTCTGGGACGGATGGCTGTCGAACCGGTCGCGCCGTTACCGACCGGCGCCCGCCTGCAGCAGTTCCACCGCGCAACTACCGCGTTCCTCCCGAAGGTAAGTTCTGCGGACCCCGATGCAGTAGTCGTACCCCCGGATCTCGACGACGATCGGTACGATCGGTTCCTGGATGTCCATGCGGCGGCGTTGGCAGCGGTTCTGGACACGGTGGCTGCGGAACCGACGTCTGTGGCAGATGCTCCGCTCGAGCGCATAAAGGTCCATGAGGAGCGCTACTGGTTGGCGTCCGCCGAAGCCCGAGGTCTCTTCAGTCGTCACCGGGGCCGGATCGCTGAACCAAAGATTGGCTGGCCAGGTAGACGCAGCGCTCCTGAGTCGAGCGGTAACGCTTCTGTCTTGTGGCACGACATGGGGGAGCGGGTCAGAGGGTGGCCGGGGAGGGAAGTTTCGGTGTCGGCGCGGCGTGCACTGTCGATCGGGGTGGCTCGTTTCGAGCATCATGAACCACTGGACTTCGCTCCTGAGCTTGTGCGGGAATTCAGCGACGTCCTGGCCAAAGTCAACTACGACGTAGACAAGCATCCCGCGGAATCACTTGACGGCCGACAACTGGGCGAGCTGGTCGACGAGGTGCTGACAGCAGGGCAGTCGGATGATCTGATCATTGTGCACATCGTGTCCCATGGCGAGCTCACCGATGGCGACGCCACAGTGTTCGCACTCGGCTCCGAGGGAGCGCGTCACGCCGATAACAGTATTGCACATTGGCTGACGATGCAGCAGCAACCTGGGCGACCGACGGCTCTGTTCTTGCTCGATCTGTGCTCGGCTGGGACGGTGGCCAGGCTGCCGTGGCAAACCAGGCTCGAAGGGGCGCCCCGAGCTTGGGTTATCGCTGCTTGCAGTCCGAACGAGACGGCGTACGACGGCAGGTTCTCGCAGGCGACGATCGCCGTTCTGTGTGCGTTGGCCGCCGGTGAGCTTGACGTCGATCCCAGCCTAGAGTACGTGCCGCTCCACATTGTCGCTCGCGCGATCCGTCAGGAGGTCAACCGGCTCGCTGCCGAGGCCGACGCGTACGACCAGCAAGTGACCGCGAGCCTCGTAGACCTCAGCGCAGACGTAGAGCCTCCGTTCTTCGCGAATCCGGCTTACAGTCCCCATCCCCGGCTGCGGCTGCGAGCTGCTGTTGAACCTGCGGTGTTGCCGTTTCTGGACGACCTCGACGAGGGGCTCGACGCGCGACACTTTCTCGACCGTGCAACGGGCCTTGGTGGGCTCGCCGGCAGCGCCGCCGACTTCGTGGGGTGCTTCACCGGCCGGGACCAGGAGCTGCGGCGGATCTCGCCGTGGCTCAATGGGCATGGCAATGGATCGCTGTACGTGGTCACGGGTAGCCCAGGCTCGGGAAAGTCGGCGCTGCTTGGTGTTCTCGTCTGTGCGGCGCACCCAGCGCTGCGTGATGCCACCGAGGCGATTTGGAATCGCGTCGCGCAGGCACCGCTCCCGATCACCTCGCTTGCTGCAGTGCATGCCCGTCAGCGCGGGCTCGCTGCGATCGTCGCGACCATCGCGCGTCAGCTCAGCCTGCCGGAGGGCATGGGGCCCGCCGAACTGGTCACCAAGCTGCGGGGGACACATTCGACCGTGATCGTGGTCGACGCACTCGACGAGGCTGACGATCCGACAAGGATCATGTCCGAGCTCCTGTTGCCTCTCACGCAAGAGGGTGAGCCTGGCAGTCCCGTCCGGCTGCTGGTCGGTGTGCGAGACTACGAACAGTTCGTGCCGTTGTTCGAGCGTGCCGTTGTGGTCGACTTGGACGACGTCGACCAGGACGTCCTGGAAAACGACTTGCACGTCTACATAACCGGACTGTTGCGTGCTACGCGAGCGTACCGTCCTCACGGCGCTGTGGTCGGTGCTTTCGCTCACGCGGCTGCCGGCGCATTGGCCGCTCCGGACGAGACTGAGCGCCGTCGGTGGGGCCCATTTCTGGTGGCGGGTCTGTACACGCGCCATCTGGTCGCTTCAGACGACGTCATCACCGACGCGACTCGGGCAGCGGAGCTGGGCGCGTGTGTCCCGCTCGACCTGCCGGGCGTACTCGAGCTCGATCTGTCTGTGCAACGCGATCAGCCGTGGCTGGCCGTGGTTCTACTCGCGCTGGCGCACGCGCGTGGTGCGGGAATGCCGGTCTCGGTGCTGGCGCGGGTCGTGCCGGCTCTCCGGCCGCAAGAGCCGGTTCCGACCGTAGCGGAGATTCGTGCCGCTTTGACGGCGGGAAAATTCTACATCCGCCAATCGCTGGACGACGATCACAGCAATATCTACCGGTTGTTTCACCAAGGCCTTGCGGACACTCTGCTGGGACAGGGGGGACACGAAGATGCGTGCCGGCTGTTCGATGCGTTGCTGTATTCACTCGGCCCATCCGAGTACCGCGACTGGGATGCGGCTGAGCCGTACTTGCTCCGGCACATCACCGAACACGCTCGGGAAGCGGGCTGTGAATCCGAAGTCCTTGATGACCCGGGGCTGCTGCTGAACCCACGGTATTTCGAGGTGCTTGGTGACAATCAGTTCTCCGGCGTCAGATCGCCGGCCGAACTCGCGCTTGCCGCTGTCCGCGCCGGCCGGCCAGAGTTGGCCCGACGCGCGGCCAACCTGCGTAATCGGCCACCACTGACGTGGCAGCCTCAATGGTCCATCGGCACGCAGGGGGAGTCGCCCGGCAGTGAGCCGGGACTTAAGGGTGCAGTTACGGCCGCCGCCATTTCGCCCTCTGGAACATCTCTGGTGACGGTCGGGCCAGCGGGGTTGCGCACGTGGGTCTGGCCTCTCGACGAGAAACCGGTGTTGAGCAGCGTGGCCCCGACCTTAGTTGGGAACTTGGTTACGATGTCCCCGACAGGCGGGGACTTCCTGGTGGCGGCCGGCGCCAATCTCGAGTGGTGGCGAGAGGGTATCTGGCATTCTGCTTATGTTGATGCGCGAGTTGTTGTCACATCAGTGACGTTCGATGGGTTTTATATCTGCGTCACGGAAAAAGGTCAATTCATTCGCATTGGGGTCAAGGGGCCTGAGAAAATCCTCGAGGTCGAAGGCGGTCTGGGATCGGACTGGGACGTTGCCGTGTCCGGAAGCGTTTCAGCAGCTGTTTGTTTGCTAGCTGACGGGCAGGCGCGGCTGATCGATTTCGGACGCTCTGGCCGTAGCTCATACTCTCTCGCCGGCCGTGCTCGGTCTGTGGCTCTCGGCTCCGATGGAGCCAGCGTTGCCCTGGGGACTGCGGACGGGAAAGTCGGCACCCTGCGCTGGGGTGAGACTGGCGTTGCCAACTACGCCCGTGTCATAAGAGGTGCAGTGACTGCACTTGCGTTCAGCGACGATTGCAGCCTCCTGGCGGCCGGGAGCGACATCGGCGAGGTCACCGTGATCGACATGGCGCAAAACATAGTGTGGACTGGGCGGCTGTCCAAGGTTGCGATTACAGATCTTGCAGTTGCCGCGCCGTACGGTCGAGTCGTTGCCGTGGACGAGGACGGTGCTGCTTACCTTTCCGCCCAGAACGAGTCTTGGCGGCTGTCGGCGGGGTCTCCTCCTGCGGTTCGTCCGGTTGATGGGGGTCCGTTTGACTCAGGATCGGAAAATCGGCAATTTGTCACTACTTTCGCGACGACATCTCCTACGGGGGGTAATCAGGTTTTTGTGGGATACGCGGATGGACAGTGGAGGATGGTCGATCCTGGCGGTCGCACGCGGCGTTTGAAGTCGAGTGCCGTTCGGTTCGATAGTGCGATCGAAGAGATTATTCCGACTGTGGTGGGAGGAAAGGCTGCATTCCTCATCACCACGGAGAACGGTGTCTGGCTGCAGAGCCGGCGTTCCGATGATTCGGTCGAATTGGACCCGAGTTCTGCATTCGTGGAGGACGTCAAGCGTGGCAGCCGTCCTTCGGCCGATCTCGTAGTGGGCGACCAACTCGTCCATATCACAGCAGGTCGTGACGCTGTGCTGATCACAGGTCCGGACGGCGGCACACAAACTGTCGGCGACCACCGCGGCGTGAGGGCTATCCACTGTACCTATGTCGACAGTCGGCCGGTGGTGTTCAGCGGTGGTTCGGACGGGCAAGTCCGGGTCTGGGACCTGGTGAAACGCGAACTGTCGGACGTCATCGAAATCGGACGACCGATCTGGAAGATCAGTACTTTGGCTGGCCCTCGGCTGCTAGTCGGTGCCGGCGGGGAACTGCTCCAATTCGCCTATCGTGCGCGGGGGACGGCATGACATCAGTGCTCGGAGTGCACGGGATCGGCAACTTCGGCTACCTACGTAGAGGGGGATCCGTACAGGGCGCTGCTGAATTGCTGTCGGCCGAGTGGGGCGCCCAGCTCGCCGGTGTTCCGTCAGCTGACGACTTCGACGTCACGGTGGCGTTCTATGCTCACTGCCTGCACCGCGGTACCTCGCAGGGGGAGGCCGGCGATCCGTCGGCCTTGGAGCCGGGGGCACAGCAGCTGTTAGTCGACTGGGTAGACCTACTCCGGCCGGGAATGACGAACCCACAAGGCCCTCGGACCGCGCGAGCACGGCAAGCTGCCGAATGGCTGACACGCACTTTCGGTCGTTCCTCACGCGTCTTCGCCATCGCTTTCTGCCGTGAAGTGCACACCTATCTGGCCAGCCCCGGTTCACCCCGTCGTGAGGCCGCCCGGCGGGTGGTCGCGGACGCGATTGCCGAGCACCGGCCCGACGTGATCGTCGCTCACTCGCTCGGCAGCGTGGTCGCTTACGAGGCTCTGTGGGCCCACCCCGAGCACGATGTCGAATTGCTGGTCACCATCGGAAGCCCGCTTGCCATGGCTGGGGTGGTGGCGCCGAGGCTGATCCCGGCAACGGACATCGGAGGTCGTCCACCACGCGTGCGACGCTGGCGCAATGCCGCAGACGTCGGCGACATCATCGCGATTCCGCGTTCTGGTCTTCGGGATCGGTTCGCCGGGGTAGAGGACGACACCGAAGTCGTCATCGGTTCATGGGATTTCCACACGGCCGGTGCGTACCTGCGTACAAAAGAGGTCGTCAACCTAATCCGCAGCGTCTCCGGATAGTTCTCCAGGCTTCGGCAACCGGCGCGATCTTGGCCGTCGAGTAGGAGGGGCACCGCTGGCTCGGTCCCGGCTGGTTGTGATCGGCGAGGTCACCCGTGGGCGCGACGTCAACGACGTCGTCGAGCTGGACGTCGTGCGCGTCGAGTCCTCCGGCTAATCCCGGGCGACCTCAGCGGTGTGCGCGGGGATGTAGCGCTCGCCCCGCACCTGGTCGCTCAGCGGGTCCAGCGCGGCCAGCGCGTCGGCGTCCAGGGTGAGTTGCAGCGCGGCCGCGTTCTGCTCCAGCTCGGCCGGGCTGCGGGTGCCCGGAACGGCCGCCACCGCCACCGCCACCCCGAGCCGCTCGGCCTGGGCGTACACCCAGGCCAGCGCCACCTGGGCCGGGGTGGCACCCAGCCGGTCGGCCACCTCGCGCACGGTCTGCGCGATCTTCTCGTTGGCCTCGCCCGCCTCGCCGGCGAAGCGGGGGTTGGTGCGCCGGAAGTCCTTCTCGCCCAGCGTGGAGCGGTCCAGGGTGCCGGTCAGGAACCCCCGCCCCAGCGGCGAGTACGGCACCAGCCCGACCCCCAGCTCGGCCAGCACCGGGGTGACCGCCTCGACGTCGCGGGTGCAGAGCGAGTACTCGCTCTGCACCGCGGTGATCGGGTGCACCGCGTGCGCCCGGCGCAGCAGCTCGCCGTCGACCTCGGACGGGCCCAGGTGGCGGACCTTGCCCGCCTCGACCAGCTCGGCCATCGCCCCGACGGTCTCCTCGATCTCCACGTCCTGGGGCGGGCGGTGGGCGTAGTACAGGTCGATCACGTCGACGCCCAGCCGCAGCAGCGAGGCGTCGCAGGCACGCAGCACGTAATCGCGGGCACCGCGGATGCGGCGTGCCCGGTCGCCGGTGCTGCGGTCGATGCCGAACTTGGTGGCCAGCTGCACCTGGTCGCGGCGGCCGTTGATGGCCCGGCCCACCAGCACCTCGTTGTGCCCGGTGCCGTAGGCGTCGGCGGTGTTCAGGAACGTGATGCCCAGCTCCAGGGCCAGGTCGATGGTGGCAGGCCCGCCGTCCCAGTCGGCGGCCGCCGCCTGCTCGTCGCGCGTTGCCAGACCCGCCTGATCGCCCACGTCGCCGCCGAGATGGGCATCTCGCGTCAATGCGCATCCAAGCGGATCAACCGCTGGCGCCGCCATGGCGAGACCGGTCTCCTCGACCATCCGAGCGTCCCGCACCACCAGCCCACCGCCACCCCTGCGCAGGTGGTGGCCCGGATCGAGCAGCTGCGCCGGCAACGCAAGTACTCCGCTCGCCGGATCGCGACCGAGCTGGCTGCCGAGGGCATCACCATCTCGGTGCGGACTGTGGGCCGGCACCTGCTGCAGCTGGGCCTGAATCGGCGCCGGTTCCTCGATCCGACCGGCGTCAGTAACCGGGCACCTCGGCGGATCATCGCGCGCTGGCCAGGGCACATGGTCCACCTCGATGTGAAGAAGACCGGTCAGATCCCCGACGGAGGTGGCTGGCGGATCCACGGCAAAGGCAGTGACCAGGACAAACGCGTCGCGCGCGGCAAAACCCGCGGTCAGCGGGCCGCTACTTCTACCTGCACTCCGCCGTCGACGGTTCTCACGCCTGGCCTACACCGAGGCCCCTGTCTGATGAGAAGGCCCGGACCGCGATCGGGTTCGTCGACCGGGCCCGGGCGTTCTTCGCCCGCCACGGCATCACCCACATCTACCGCATCGTCACCGACAACGGCTCCTGCTACCGCGCCAAAGACCACCGTCCTACGCCGAGCCCGCCACCAGCGCATCAACCCCTTACACCCCACGCCACAACGGCAGAGTGGAACGCTACAACCGGATCCTGGCCGAAGAACCAACCAAGCGTTGGAGCAGCACGCTGGCGTGACCTATATCCGACGAGTTGATCGTGCACACACTGTCGGTCGATATTGTCAGGGGTCGACCGCCCTGTAGTGGTTCTGGGGTTCAAGGCCGCTGAACAGCGGAAATCTGAGACAATCGCGTTTATTGCCGGGGTGGGGAGACGGCGGTTGTGCTCATTTCAAGATCAGGTGCAGTTTCCCGTCGCGTCGACATACAACCCATGTGTCCAGGTCGGCGGCGGAGAGCGGTTCCGCCACCGCATCTCAGATCGTTCTTACCGTGGAGGAAACCCGCCGATGACGACAGAGGAGGAGCCGGCAGGCAGTGCCGGTTTGGACCGGCCCGGTCGGCCGCGGCTGCGGAAGATCGTCTCCGGCCTCGCGCCCGATCGTCGGGAAAAGGTCTTCGACCTGCAGGAACTTTTGCTCGCCGTGGTGCCTGATGTGGATGGGGACCGCCCGGAGACGTGGGAAGGTTTCGACGAGTCGGCAGCCCTGGTCGACCACGATGTACGGCTTCTGTGCGCGCTGCAGGCCGAGGGATTCCACGGGACGCTCTGGACCGAGCTCTCCAATCGGCTGGCGCGTTACGGCGTCGCGGTAGTGAAGGCCTGGATCCACAGCGGGGAAATCTACAAAAGGGCGAAGCTGAAACGGCGAGCTGTCGAACGGGCGAGGCCGCCCCTGAACGCGGACGAGGCCATCGCCGTGGCCATGGACACGGTGGCGGAAGGCGTTGAGCTGTTCAAAAAGAAGGGGCTCGAGCAGCACGAATGGAATCCCGCCGGAGGCGCCCGTCTGTCGACCTATTTCATCGGCAGTTGCGTGCTGTGCTTCCCCAACGTCCACCGCGGGCAGTTGACGCAGCGCTCACGCAGCGACCAAGACGTGTTCGTGTCCGACTTCGACCTGGAATTCGGCGCGTCGGCGACGCAGTCGGCCGAAGATGAGGTGGTTGGCATGCTCGGGATCGTCGACACCCTGCGCGGAGGCCGGCGAGGTCGCCGAAGCGGGTATCCCGACGATGTGGTGAATCTCGTCGTGCTCTACCACATGGAGGACTACAAGTCAGCCGAGATCGCCGAGTTGATCAGCTCTGAATCCGCCAAGTACACCTCGAGCACCGTGCGGAAGATCCTGGCCGAGTACCGCAAGCAGGCAGCCAAGGAACGGCGTGAAGGAGATCGGGCATGAGTGACGAGACCATCGCCATGATCGACGCGAAGACGGCCGAGAAGCTGGTCAACCGCTCGTCGGTCGGGACCCGAGGCGTGCGCAGCCTTGCCGCTCGATGCGATTCCATCACTGCGGCTGCGGTGCTCGACCGCGCCGAGGGAGCGACGTCGGCCGCAAGTTCCGTCTCCGATGTTCGCGATTATCGGACTCCGGAGTCATTGCCGCGGCCCAGCGGACGGCTCACCGAGGAGGACCTGGACCCCCTCGTCAAGGGCGCGGGCGACGGCAACCCCGCCGCCATCCACAACCTGCTCCAGATGATCGAGCCGGTCGTGGTGCGGTACTGCCGGGCGCGGATGGGGGGCCGCGACCTCACCTACCTGTCGGCCGACGACGTCGCCCAGGAGGTCTGCGTCGCGGTGTTGAAGGCCCTTCCGGATTATCAGGGCCGCGGGGGCTCCTTCCTCTACCTGGTGCACGCGATCGCGGCCAACAAGGTCGCCGACGCCTACCGCGCCGTCGCCCGCGACCGCTCCGAGCCCGTCCCAGAGCTCCCCGAGCGTCCGCTGGTCGCCGGCAACGAGCCCGAGAGCCACGCGCTGCACCTCGACCTCGGTGCCCGCCTCGGCCGGCTGCTCGCCGCCCTGCCCCGGGTGCAGCAGGAGATCCTGACCCTGCGCATCGCCGTCGGCTTCTCGGCGACCGAAACCGCCGAAGCGCTCGGAATCTCCGCGGGGAACGTGCGCGTGACGCAGCACCGCGCCCTGACCCGGCTGCGCGGGATGATCCGCGCCGAGGAGTTCTGAGCTCATGGAGATGTGGAGTGGCCTCAGGCCTGACTGGCCGGTCATGTCGAAAGGGTCGCCGGGGCGTGTCCTCGCGTCGAAGTGCCGTGGTGAAGTGTGAACCCTCAGCAAGGAGATCAAGTGCTCAACGAACAGCATGGCCAGGGCGGCCGTCGCTTCACCGCCTCAGGTCTCATCGCCGCGCTTCCACGGCCCGGCGGTTCCGTCGGCAGCCCCCTGCCGTGGGGTGACCTGGTTCGTGCGGTGCCATGGCTGTTGATCGTGTTTATCGGGATGATCGCCAAGTGGTCGGTGACCGAAATTACGGGTCTGCTCGGGTTGCTGGTCGGCTGTTCCGCGCTGCCGGGTGGCGGAGCCACGGACACGTCCGGTCTTCGCGGCTGAGACGGAACGGGGTTCACTCGCGAGGCGTGCTCGCTGTAGCGGCGGAACCGGTCTGGTCGCCGCGAAGGGTTCGTCCGGTCCACCCGACGACTTGGCGAGCGGACAGGTTCCGGACGCTCGTTTCGGACCCGACGCATGCTGGTTTCCGAGTGCCGGATCACCGGCGCTGCCGTCAACGTCGAACATACGGAGTGACCGTTGGCGTAGTGACTGACCGGAGGTAAGCCGGGATTGGCCGGTGTCGGATAATGAGAAGGGTGAGCCCTACCAGCGACCAGCAACCGGTCGAGCATCGTGAACCGACGCCCGGCACCGTGCGTCAGCTCTACGGCACGGCCTTCGCTTGTGGAATGCCGGGATGCGAAGCAGGTCTGTACGTCGTCGATACGAACACGGGCGAGCAGGTGCTTAACAGCCATGTCGCCCACATCCACGCCCGCCGCGCAGGTGGACCTCGGTGGGATCCCTCCATGAGCGAGGTGGATAACCGCAGCGCGGAGAACCTTCTTCTCCTTTGCCTCCTGCACGCGTGGCAAATCGACAAAACTCCGGAAGCTTACCCTGCCGACATCCTTCGAAGTTGGAAACGCGCGCAACTGGCCGAGTACGAAGGAGCGCGTAAGGGATGGAGCATCACCGACGCCGATGTGGAGCAGGCTGTCGGCCCACTTGACCTCGACACCGCGATCAAGGCAGTCATTGAGGCGATGCCGTTCAGTTCGCGAATGCGGAGCCGCCCCGAAAATTGGCAACTCGCCGCGCGCCGGGGCCATGCGCGGCGTGTCGCTCGCCTGGCGATCGTGAACGCCGAACGCCGGGAAGACGTCTTGGCGTGGATGGCAGGACTCGACGAGCCTGTCGTCGTCGTCCCGGCCGGTGAGGTCCGCGTGCTGGTCGCTCGCCTTGGTGCCGGGAAGTCCGAGCAGGCAGCGCGTTGGTGGGAGCAGGGGTTACGCAAGGCTGCCGGAGATCCGGAAGTGGACATTCCGCTGTACTTCGCGCCCCGCCAAATTGTTTCGAGCCTGGAACAGGCGGTCATCGACGAGCTTGGTGGCGACCCGGCCGGCACGTGTCGGGTGGTGCTTGACGGCCTGGATAGCGTACCGGGCCGCGAAGCTGACGGCTTACTCGCGGAGGCTCGGCAGCTCGTCGAGGTTTGGAGCGGAGTCAGCGTGCTGGCCACCGCGCGCCCGGGGCTCGATGTGCCCGCCGGTGAGAAGATCGAAGTGGAACCGTGGCCGGTTGAACGCGCGATCGAGTTAGCCGAGGTTGCGCTCGGTGACCGTCTTCCTGCGGATCTCTGGTCGGCCGAGGCAGACGACCTGCTGACCAGCCCGCTCACTGCACTGGCTGTAGCCGCACGCATCGACGCCGGCCGGGACACTCGAGTCTCGCGTGCCCGACTCCTTGCCGATCTGACGCCGATGCTTATCGGAGCCCATCATGTCGATGTGTCCGACGAGACCTGGGCGGACGCGGCTCAGCTCGCGGTGGCCCTTCTGGATCGGCCGGAAGTTGCGACGGCGGCCCTCTTCCGGCCGCTGCCGCGCTTGCGGCGGCTTGTTGCGACCGACCTGGTTGTCCTAGACCAGGGAGAGCTCTCGTTCGCACTGGCGGTTTTCGAGCAGTATTTTGCCGCTGAGGCGATCATCTCGGGTGAGGTAAGAGTCGAGGCAGTGGCTGCGGCGGGATCGTTCCCTCGCTGGCGCTACGCGATTGCTTTCGCGGTGTCGAGCAGCACCCCGCCGGAGCAGGAAGCATTGCTCCTGAAAATGGCGAAAGTCAACCCTTCCGCCGTGTTCTGGATCCTCGATGAGATCGTCAACTCCGACGGACACGAAACCCTCGAAGGGCCCTCCGGTGACGTGATCACGGCCCTTCTCCGGCGACGCGCTCATCCAGGATTCGTCGAGGAACCTGACCTGGAGGTCCGAGCTGGCTTGTGGTTTCGGGAGGCGGAAGAGGCGTTGCTCGTTGGTCTCGGTCCGCTGGCGGGGTCGCTGGTACGGCATCGTGACGGCAAACCGACACAGTGGGGTGTCGGCTTGACGGATGGCTATTTGACCGTCGCCCGGGCGAAAAAAGCTGCCCCACCTCCGGACGTGGCGAAACTGGTCCGGAGGCCGCCACATCTCGCCGAGGGCTGGCATCGGTGGACGCAGTTCCGTTTTCCTACCACAGACTTCGGTCGCTGGACCCGCGCGCAGGAGGAGCTGCGCCGAGGACTCGAGTCCGCAATCACGCGGCGAACGCTGCAGGTGCCTCGCTCTTCGTGGCTGGCCCGTGAACGCAGCTATCTGCTGGCGGCGTTGATACAGGACTTCGGCACCTCGCGACGTGTTCGCCCCGTCCAGCTCGCCGATGTCCGCGGGAAGCTCTACTCCTGGCTAGACCGGGCCGATGGTTCTGAACGCTCGACTTGGGGCTTGCCTGGCCACACAGTAGACTCGGACGACATCCGTTGGCTGGCCGCGCAACTGGAGGCTGAGGAGGGCGATGTGCTCCTGCCACCCTGGTCTGGGGCCGACGAGCCTCATGCCGGAAAATGGGCGTGGCAGGCCTACTCCCCGGAGCTGACACTCGCAGTGGCGCGCGATGTGGTGCGGGAGGCATTGACAGGCTACCGCCAGCTCGTCGAGCTCAACTTTGCCGCATTCGGTGATGCGATGGGCTTGTATGGCATGTTTCCTTTGAGAGTCGAAGGGCTCGTACTAAGGCCCGACAACGAGGAAGACCCGGGGGTCACAATGATGCTCGCGTTCCTTCCCGGTACGACAATCAATGATCATGCCGCCGAACCAGTCGACCTTTCGTTGATCGTCGAAGATCACTCCGCGGCGCTGTGGAAGTTCGCCGACCGACAGCGGAGTTCGATTCGACTCAGATCAAGCCGTTCCCACAAGCGTTCCAGCCGGTCGATGTTCGGTCAGAATCGCTTGCAGCAGTTGGACCTCCCGCTGCATGTTCCGTGTCCTGCGACCAGCCTCGCCTATCACTGGCTGACTCATGATCTGGCTGCGATCAGGTGGCTGGATGCTGGCTTCCGCGGCTCCGACTGATGTGGGTGTGCTCGGTTAGCCGATCTCATCAGGACTGCATCCGGCTTGCTGTCGCGTGGAACCGTCGCTGCTAGTGGCCACGCGACGGTCTGTCGTCGCTCCTGTGGCAGCCCACCGGTCAGTGGCTGATTGTAGACAACGGTAAAGCGACACGTGTTGCATGATTCGAACACAGGTTCTACTGTCGGTCTGGTGAACGGAGGCGATTCGAGCGAAGCAGGGTGCCCTGACGAGCACAGAGCTCGTGCATCTAGTCTTGCCTTCGGTCTTTGCGAGGAGTGACGAGACATGGCTGACGGTAGTTCCATCGAATGGACGGAGGCGACCTGGAACCCCACGACGGGGTGCGACCGTGTCTCTGAAGGGTGCGACAACTGTTACGCGCTCACCTTGGCCAAGCGGTTGAAGGCCATGGGTGCCGCGAAGTACCAGACGGATGGCAATCCGAAGACCTCCGGCCCAGGCTTTGGTGTGGCGGTGCATCCCGATGCGCTGGTTCTTCCGTATCGCTGGAGGCAGCCTCGTCTCGTCTTCGTGAACTCGATGTCGGATCTCTTCCACGCGCGGGTTCCGGTGGGCTTCATCAGGGATGTGTTTGGTGTGATCGCAGATACCCCGCAGCACACGTACCAGATGCTGACGAAGCGTTCGTTGCGATTGCGTCGGATGGCAGATCGGCTCGAGTGGCCACAGAACCTCTGGATGGGCGTCTCGGTCGAGAACGAGGGGCAACTGGAGCGGGTCGATCACCTTCGGGAGGTGCCGGCTGCTGTTCGATTCATTTCAGCTGAGCCGCTGCTGGGTCCGCTGCCCGGCCTATCGCTGGACGGGATCGGATGGGTAATCACCGGTGGTGAGTCTGGCCCGCGTGCTCGTCCCTGTGATGCCGACTGGGTTCGGCACATTCGAGACAACTGCGCCGCCGCAGACGTTCCCTTCTTTCACAAGCAGTGGGGCGGTATCCGTCCCAAGTCCCTCGGCCGTGAACTCGATGGGCGGACCTACGACGGCATGCCGGCGCGCCCGGCTGCGCTGGCTTCCCCTAGAGAGTGAACTACGGCGTCGCTCGCACGATGCTGGACCTGGTCAAAGCCTGACCGTCACTGTCGATCAGGCCCTGGCTCCTCAGTTCGCGCAGCGTCCGGATGACGTGTTCGGGTCGGTAGACGGTCTCGAACAGTGCGAATTCCCTGAGCGACTCGATCCGCATTCCCGCTGCCGGGCCACTTTTCAGCCGAATTAGCAGTAGTCGGCCCAGCGGTGCCAGAGCGGGTTCGGTGAGCTCGAACAGTGCCTCGGCCTGCTCATCACGCGGGTCGCGGAAGCCGACACCGTACACGCGATCGACCTCCCATGCGGAGTCCTTCATCTTCTCCAGGCCGCGGCGGTGGTTCGTCCCGAATACGAGGTAGAGCGACTCGCCGCGGGTGTCGATCAGTTCGAAGTCGAGGAGGAACTTGAAACCGGCTCGTTGGAGGGTCTGCCGGTAGCAGGTCAAGATGTGCTGCCTCTTGGCTGCGCCGCTGGGCAGGTCGCTCAGTGCACGCCACGTCGGGTCGCCGCCGAACACTTCATCGGCGTCGGAGCCCATCTTCGATACGAAGCGGATGAACGGCTGCGTCCCCAGAGTGATGATCACCTCAGAGGACAGGTTGTCGGCCAGCCGTTTCAGAAGTCGATAGGTGACGGGGACGTTCCCCCAGGAGTCGAGCACCGCCAGGATGGGCTGCCCCCAGGAGTCCATCTCATCGAGTGCTGACTCGAGCTTCTCGATGCAGGTTCCCAATGTGACCTTGGACCACAAGGTGTCGGGGGTGCGCGGACGAACAGGAAACCGGGAGCGAAACTGCTCGTTGAGCATCTTGATGCACCGGGGTTCGTCGTCGACGAAGAGCATCTTGACCAGGGAGCTGGTGTTGGTCACCTCGTCAACGAGAGCCTGCAAAGCGATGATCGGCGAGCCTGGGTGGCCGCCAACGTAGATACCTGGGCCGGCGAACCCTTCGGCGTACGTGACCGACCGATACGGCTTTGCCCCGTCCAGAAGAATCGGGAACCAGCGCTTCAGGTACCGCCGGTAGATGTCGTGCTTGGCGCCGGTGTGATCGGCGCGTTCCCACGGCACGGGGCCATCAACCGGCATGCCATCTCCCCAGTGGCGGCTACTTAGTGTGCTGTCCTCGCTTCATAGCGTGCCTGATCGACGCTACACGGCTCATGAATCTCGTTCAAGGGTTTCCGCCGCGCTGCTACGAGTGCTGAACTCGGCGTCCCTTGTACTTGTCCAAGCCGTCAGCGAGCGGCTTCGGCTCGAGGATCCCCTCTTTGTGGAGCCGGGCGAGTGCTCCTCGCAGATGTTTGGCCCAGGCCTGGCCGAACGTTTCAGGTCCGAACACCGCTTGGGCGTCTCGTGGGAGCTCGATCGTGCCCTGCTCTTGCAGAAGTCTCCGAGCATGTCGCTCGATCGCGTCGATCCACCCAGCCTGTCGGGCGGCTTCTTCGGCTGGAAACGGGTCTTCGACAGCGAAGAGCCCGTCGTCATTTCCCTGCGGTGGAGGGCTGCAGTGTCGCCGCCACGCTTCACTCGCGTACGCGGCAGCTTCGCGGATCCACCAGACGCCGTCCGGATGGCGGGTGAAGTGGACAAGCCAATAGATGGGGTGGTTGTGTGCGCGGTCTCGGACCGGGATCAAGCTGACGGAGCAGTTGGTCTTCGCCTGGATTCGCTGGGCGTAGCCGAGAGCTATCTCCTGGATGGCAGGAGCGGTGGATTCCGATGCGAGGTAAACCGCGCGCCACCAAGGACCGCCGAGGACCTTATCCAGGCGTTCGAGAGTGGTCAGCTGCTGCGCGGACTTCTCAGCGCGGCGAAGGTAGCCGCCTGCGCGGGAGAAGGCCATCGCGATGAAGTTCAGGAGGACTTCCGTCTTGCTGCCGTAGCCGTTGCGAGGCCGGTTGAGCACCATCACGACCTCGTCGAATGTCGGGCCGAGGCCGTAGGGATCGATGAACATGAACAGCGGCGAATCGCCGGCGAAGGTCAGTGCCTCTTGCAAGTGGTCGCTTGCCCGTCCCTGGCGCGTGTGCCAGCGGGCTCCCTCGGGCATGTTGCGGGTGAGGACATCGTCAAGATGCTCGAAGTTGCTTTTGCGAGCTTCGACGAAGAAGCAGTCAATGCGGCGCAGTCGCTGCATCCCAGCAACGTCCTGAGCCACAAGCAGGGGGCTCCCAGCTGTTCCATCATCATAGGAGCCACGCCCAGCGTGCGTGTCGACATAGACCAGGCGCTTATCGGCCTCGGTCGAGCCAGCCTTGCCGGCGAACTTGGGAAAGTACGTCTTCAGGAGCTTGTGTTTGTACACTGCCGCAGCCTTCTTGGATACGAAGAAGGGGTCGTCGGAACCGGCCTGCGACTCACCCCCTGCTTCGCCGCTGAGGCTGTAGTCCTCCAGTTCTTCGGGGGTCAGATCCTCTTTCATTGGCTCGCTGTCAATAGTCATTCGCGACCTCCCGTACGCCGATCACCACCTAGTTCGCTACGAGGAACCAGCACGCTACGGCAGTGGCATAACGATCTAGTGAACCTGAACCAGACTGGTTGAAGTCTCCGAACAGAGGCCCGCGGATCGGCCGTGATGAACCGCTAACAGTGCGTCGTGTTCATCACTGCGATGGTGAACCTTGACATCAGCAACTCGGAACGGTTCTGTGCGTTCGCGGGAAAGCAAGATCGCCACAGTCGCTCGTAGGGCCGTCGCAGCTTCATCGTGTACGTGACTCGGATGGCTGAATCTTTGCTTGCTCTTCGCTCGGGGCAAGCATCTGGCATGGGGAGGGAGCGAGGACCGGTTCTGACCCTGGCCCAGAGCTTGTCACCGAAGCGAAGGAGCCAGCGTCATGTCCTCGTTGAGTAGTCGATCCGCCGTGAACAGTCCGCTCACGATGCTGCAGAAGGAGTTCGGTCAGGCGCGCTCCATCGCGAAATTCGACAAGGCCGTCCACGACTGGTCCGTCGAAGAGACGGCGCTCTCCGAAGTCGCATCCCATGATGACCTCGTCGCCGTCTTGGCCACCCGTGACTACACGCGACACGACGACGTGCTTCATGCGCTGCTGGTCCGGGCCGCTGAACCGGGCAACGGCGGTGTCGTGGCCACCGAGATCGTGGTCAATGCGATGCTGCCGGCGGTGCCGGGCATTGTCGGCCGGGTCGTCCGCGCGGCCCGGGCGGCGGGTGGCTCGGTCGGTGTCCGGCGCGGCGTGACTGGCGGCGGGGTTTCGGCGGCCGAGGACTGCCAGGACATCCAGGCGGCCGTGATCGGTCACCTGTGGGAGCAGGCTCGCTGCTACCCGCTGCGGCGCCGGGAGCACGTTGCGGCGAACTTGGTGCGCGAGACCCAGCGGGCCGCGCAGCGGGACTTCGGCGTCGATCACGGTCAGGCCGCCGCGGACGTGGTCAGCATCGACGACGAGGTGTACCGGCCTTTGACGGACGTGCCGGGCGAGCCGGACGCGTCGGAAGAGCTGCTCGAACTTCTGGCCTGGGCAGTGGAGGAGGAGCGGCTCGACGAGCACTCTGCCACCATCCTGACCACCCGTTACTTCGATGGTCCAGTCGGCCGGGACGGCGTCGCCACGGACCGGCAGGTCGGCGCGCTGATCGGGCTGAGTCAGCCCACGATCACCCGGCATCGCCGTCGGGCGCTCGAGCAGCTGGCGGAGGCTGCAACGGAGTTTCCGGGCCGCGACCTGCCCTGGGCCGGCTGAATCACACGGGCCGGCCGACCTGCGTGCCTCCGAGTAGCAGCCTGCACGCCAAGCACGGGGAGGTCGAGTCGTGATCGTTCGTCGCGACCGTGGGGGCGCGGGCAGCAGCCCGCTGGTCAAACTCCTGCCAGACAGGGACGTCGAGCCGGCGCTGCGGGGCGCGGCTCACCGGGTCGGCCGGTGGGTGGCGTGGTTGGCCGTGCTGGCGAGTCCGCTGCTGACGATCGCCGGGCTGATCGTTCTCCAGCCAGCGGGTGCGCCGTCGATGCGGGACGGCGGCGCACCCGCGCCCTCCACGTCGCCGCAGGGCTGGGCGGAGATGTACGTGCGCTCCTGGCTCTCGGCGACCCGAGACGACCCTGCGGATCTCGAAACCTTCTACCCGCCCGGGATGAAGTCGCAGCGTGCCGTCGGGACGCAGGTGCCGGTCGGCACCGGGGTGATCTCGGCGGTCTCGCCGGCGTCGGGGGTGTGGTCGGTCGTGGTGGTCGCCGACGTGCTGGTGCTGCAGCCGGACGGCAAACGCGCGGCCACCCTGCTGTGCGCCCAGGTGGCGATGAGCGGTACCGACGCCGCCTACGTCGCCACCGCGCTGCCCGCGGTCGTGGCGTGCCCGGGCACCGGTGGCGCCGTCCAGCTGGTTTACGACGAGGTCGCTGATCCGGGTGGGCCGGTCGGGCAGTCGGTCACGGGATTTCTGGCCGCGTACCTGGCGGGGCAAGGCCAGCTCGACCGGTTCGTCAGCCCTGGGGCAAGCGTTGCCCTGCCGTGTCCGGTGCCGTATGCGGCGGTGCAGGTGACCGAGGTGCGCACGCACGAGAAGTTCGAGCCGGGGCAAGCGGCGAGGCCGGTCGACGGAACGGTCGTCCACAGCTTCGTCCATGCCTGGGGATGGGATGCCACCGGGCAGAGCACGCCGGTCGACTACGCGCTGACCCTGGTCGCGCGGGCTGGCCGGTGGGAGATCAACCGCATCGATCCGGCGCCGCTGACGGCGGGCCGGTAGGCAAGGGAGAAGTCCGATGATCGTGCTCGCCGCCGATGTGAAGTCCTGGATCGACACCAACCTGGCCTGGGGTGACCAGTCCGTCCGGCGGCTGATCCTGCTAGCGGCGATCGTCGGCGGGATCGGCCTGCTGGTCGGCACCCGAGGGAATTTCACCCGGGCGATCAAGTACGGCGTGATCGCGGCGATCTTCCTCGGCATCCTGCTCAACCTCGACGCGGTCGCCGGCATGTTCGGCGCCTGGTTCACCCATTGACCGCCCCGAAGAGCCGCGGCGATGTCCTGGTCGGCCGGTCATACACGCGGTCGCGGCGGTTTCCTCGGATGTTCGGGCGGATGCCCGGCCGCGACGGCGGCTATCTGCCCGGCGGTCCGTACACCCTGACCCAGGGCACGCTGTTCCTGATCTTGCTGGTGGTGGTGTGGAAGCTACCCCTGCTGGACTGGCTCGGCCCAGCTCGCTGGGTGTTGCCGCTGTCGGCGGTGTTCCTCCGGCGGGCCCGGATCGAGTCCCGGACCCCGCTCGGTTGGCTCGCCGGCCTGGGCGCGCACCTGCTCGCGCCCTCGGCGGGGATCCTGGGCCATCGTCCGTATCGGCCCGCGCGGGTGCAGCAGAGCAGCAGCTGGTTGTACCTGCACCTCCGCGACGAGGTCGAGGAGCTGGCGGCGCCGGTCTCGTCGCTGCAGCAGGTGCTGGCCCAGGCTCGGGAGCGATGATGGATTCCCCGGTGACCGATGTGGCGGGCAACCTGCTGTTCTGCGCCGACGGCTCGGTGTGGGCGGTGTGGCGGGTGCTGCCGCACGAGAGCGCTCGCTCAACCGGTCGTCAGCTGCGGGAGCTGTATGACCGCACGGTGACGCTGATGAAGTCGCTGCGGGGCGAGGTGATGATCGCGTCGATGTGCGAGCAGGTCCAGGCCCACGCGATCGTCCAGCGCTGCCTCGACGGGATCGATCTGGATGTGAACCCGCACTGGGCGGAGACCGTCCACAACGCCTGGGACCAGCTTGACACCCTCGACGTGCTCGGCCGCAGCTTCTGGCTCGCCAAACCCCTCGCCGGCCACGGCTGGAAAGAAGCCGCCCAGGCGGCCGCGCGCGCGACGGCCGCAGCGCTCGGCGAGCTGCTCGGCGTGCCCGCCCGGCCCGCATCAGCTGCGGCGGTGGCAGCGGGACGCGAACGGGCGCGGGTCGCGGCCCAGGAACTCGGCGGCGCGGTTCCGTTCCGGCCGGCGACGGAGGCGGAGCTGTTGTGGTGGCTCTGCCGCGCACCGGTCCGCGGGGTGAACGAGCCGCAGCTCGACCGGATCGACGCCGTCCACAACACCGGTCTCGCGGTGCGGTGGGGGAGCGGACGCGCGCGGCTGACGACGCTGCGCAGCTGCGTGTTCGACGAAGGCGGCCGCACCGACCCACCCGAGGACCGACTGGGCTGGGGACCGCTCGGACTGTTGAGCCGACGGTTCGTCAAGTGCGTGACGCCGTCCGACGACGGCGCGGTCGCCAGCTACCAGGCCTTCCTCGTGCTGGCCGAGATGCCGCGGGCCTTCACTTTCCCCGGGCATGAGATCCTGGCCCGGCTGGCCGACATCGGCTTCGGCGTCGACTACGCGTTGCGGATCACCGCCCGCTCGAACGAGGACGCCCGCGCCGCGAACCGGCGCCGGACTCGGGACCTGATGAGCCAGGACGAGGAGCACGCCGGCGACACCGCCGGCGTGCCAGCGGATGTGATCTCGGCGCAGGAGGAGATCCAGCACAAGAACGCCCGTCTTGGTGCCAGCTCGACCGAGATCGATCTCGAGGTTGGCGTCGTCGCCTGCGTCTGGGGTTCCACCGCCCGCGACGCCGACGCCCGCGCGAAGGCGTTGCGGCAGGCGTTCTTGGGCGGGGAGTACCGGTGGGAGCGGCCTCTCGGTGGGCAGCGGCAGTTGTATCAGGCGCTGCTGCCGGGGAGCCGGACGCCGATGGTGGTGCGCGAGTGCAGCCAGAATCTCCTGGCCACCGACGCCGCGATGCTGCTGCCGGTCTCGGCCACCGACTTCGGCGACCCCACCGGCGCGCTGTTCGGCTTGACCGTCGACGGCGGCGCCATCACCCCGTTCCTGCTCGACCCGACCTACGGGCCGACCCACGACTCCTCCGGCGGGATCGCGGTCATCGGCGAGCTCGGCGCCGGGAAGTCGGTGATCCTTAAGAACGTCGCCGCGGTCGTGCGGCTGATGCTGGACGGGCGGGTGATCGTCATCGACCGGACCCGCAGCCGCGAATGGGCACCCGTCGCCGCCGCGCTGCCCGGGAACGCGCAGGTCGTCGACATCATCGACCCCAGCCTCGACGACCGGCCCGACGCGGCCGAGCTGCGGCACTCCTGTGACCCGTTGCGGGTCTTCCGCAGCACCGCCAAGTCGAGCACCGGTATCGCCGAGACGTTCTTCGCCGCCTGGCTCGACCTGGAATCCAACTCCGCCGAGCGAGACGCGCTCGGCCGCGGGCTCGACGCCGTTAGCGGTCGGTCGGACGCCTCCAGCAACCGACTTGTCGACACGCTGCGGAAGCAGGGCGCCCGCGACCCGGCGGCCCGTGCGCTGGCCGACCGGCTCGAGCGGCTGCGGCGCGACCTGATCACTCGCCCGATCTTCGACCCTGACCTCGCTCCAGTTGATCTGTTCGGTGCAGACATGGTGGTGTTCTGTACCAATGAGATCCCACTGCCGAGCGCGTTGGAGATGAGCAACGAGCGGATGGCCGCCCGGATTCCGCCGCGCAAGCTCTTCGGCCGCGCCTTCCACTTGCTCATCGCCGCGATCGCCAAGGAGATCTGCTTCACCCCGGGCAGATGGGGTGAGTTCATCTGCGACGAGGCCTACAACGTCACCGGCACCCCCGAAGGCCAGCAGATCGCGCTGGAGTTCGTGCGCGACGGCCGTAAGCACGGCGCCGATGCAGCCTTCGGCTCACATGCCCCGAAAGACCTCGGCGACGGCGTCCTGCGCGGTCTGATCGCGGTGCGGTTCCTCGGCCGCCACCGCGACGACGGGCTCGCCCGCAGCGGCCTGGCATGGCTCGGTGTCGACCCGGCCGACGCTCGTTACCACGAGGTCGTCACCAAGGACCTCTCGCCGCTGAATCCGGCTGGCGGCGAGGAGGAGCGTCGCGCTCGAGCGGGGGAGTTTCTCGTGCGTGATCACAGTGGACGGATTGGCAAGGTCAAGGCGATGACCCAGCCGTACCGCACGCTGCCCGACGCCGTCCTGACCACACCTTCCGTTTCCCGAGGTCATCGGGCGCATTGAACCCGGCCTCCTGAGCCCTGTCTAACGGAGACGGGCGGGAGGGCATGATGAGGCTGAGGTCGGGCGGAACCCGTGGACTCGCGATCGGCGCTGTCATCGTCCTCATCGGACTCTTCGCGCCGCAGGCCGCGTATGGTCAGGCGCAACAGAATCCGTGCGAGCCGTATCCGACATGCCTGTGGGTGCCAGGTGACCAGCCAGCGCCGCCGAAGCCGGATCCGGACGCGCCGCCACTGCCGCTGCAGGACGACCCCGGCCACCACGTCCACCTCGGCGGCATCTTCAGCATCGACGACGGCTACGGCCGCGACCTGCACAACTACGACCTCTTCGCCAACCTGCCCGGCCTGCTCGACAACCCGATGCCGACGATCTGGCTGTGGCTGGGCAACATCGGCTTCGCCGTCGGCAAGTACGCGGTCGGGTTCTCGGTCTGGTTCACTGAATGGGCCGCCTCCACCCAGGTCTTCGACTGGATCAAGGCCCCGGCCCGCGACCTCGAAGGCATCTGGCAGACCTCGGTCATCGGCGACCTGAAGCTCCGCGAGATCGCGCTGCTCGTGGCCACCTGCTACCTCGGGCTCTTGTTCGCGCGAGGCCTGACTACCCGGGCATGGCGGGAAACCGCGTCGACCATCGCGGTCAACGTCCTCGCCGTCGCGATCATCACCCACCCCGTCGACGTCCTCGTCGGCGACGACGGCGTGCTGTCCCTGTCCCGCGATCTCGCCGCCGACGTCTCCAGCGTCGTCATGGGACAGGAGCCCGGCGGCACCGGGAACCCTGCGGCGCCGATCGGTCAGGCGTTCATTGACAACCTGCTGATCACGCCCTGGGAGACGCTCAACTACGGCACGCCGATCAGCCGGGTCAAGGGCATCGCCGGCGCCTGCCAGTACTCCGTCAAGAAGGTCCTCGACGACGGTCCCTGGTCGGGCAAGGACGACAGCACCAAGGCCCGCGAACTCGACGGCTGCCCCGGCGACTACGGCAAGTACAACGAGGTCGCCGACGGCGACCGTACCCTCGGTGCCTGGCTGTACGCGATCGCGATGCTCCTGTTCGCCATCCTGGTGATCTGCCTGAACGCCGTGCAGGTCTTGGCGCCGTACCTGCTGCTGTTCGAAGGGCTGCTGCTTGCGCTCGCGTTGGTTGCCGCGCTGGTGCCCTCGATGCAGCACCAGCTCGCCTACCGGGTCAGCTCGATCGCCGCCACCATCGCCCGGCTGCTGGCCGGCATGGTCTTCCTCGCCGTCATGACTGTGCTGCTGCGCACGCTCATGCTGGCCGATCTCGGCCCGCAGCTGGTCCGGTTCGCCGTCATCGACCTCGTTGTCTTCTCCGGGTTCCTCTTCCGCAAACGCCTCGCCGCGAACCTCCAACGGGTCCGCGGCCAGGTGAGCTCTCGGCTGCAGCGGCTTGGCCGGCCGCGCCAGGCTCCGAAGGCGTTGCCGACGCCGGTCGTGCCCGCGGGTCCGGATCGGCTCGCCCGGACGGTCAAGGCCGGGACGTCGGCGTTTGCCGAGACCTTCGCGCCGGTCGGTCGGCTCAAGGAGCGCCTGGTCACCGCGGGCCGCGCCGGCGGGCAGGCCGGGGGACAGGTGCTCAAGTACACCGTGGGGGCTCCGGTCTCGTGGCCGCAGGCAGCTCAGCGTGCGCAGACGGCGCTCACCGCCAAATCCGGTATGGCCAAGGCTGCGCTGGCTCGCCGTACCGAGGCCGCGAAGACCTACGCCACCGCCTACGCCGGAAATGTCGGGACAGCGACCGGCGCGCGACCCGCGTGGCAGGCCGCCACCCCCGTACTCACCGCACTCAGCGACCGCTCACGTAGGCAGAAGCCAGCAGCCTCGACGTACCTCGGCGCGGAGATCGCCGGAGCGACGCCGCCGGCCACCGGGCGGAAACCGGCGTTCACCGGCACCGACCTCGGGGCCGCAGCGCGCGGCCGCGGCTTCATCACGAAACCATCGACTGAGACCTTATTACCTCCCGCGATGCTGCCGCCGCCCGTCTCGTGGGCGCAGCGGCTGCGCGATCGGCTCGGCGACGCCGCCGGCCGACGATGAACCCGCTGCTCGCCCTGCGAGCCGCCGAGATCGCCCGAGACCAGCTCCGCGAACACCCGGCCCGCTGGGGTTGTCTGGCCGCGCTGCTGCTGTTCGGCCCGCCTGCCGCCTGCGTGGTGATCGTCGTCGTCCTGCTCGCGACGCTCGCCGGGGCCGGCGACTCGAGCTCGGCCGCCGCGCCGAACGGCGGCACGGTCGGGGACATCCCGGCCGACTACCTCGTCCTCTACCGCGAAGCCGCCCAAACCTGCCCCGGCCTCGACTGGACGATCCTCGCCGCCATCGGCAAGATCGAAAGCGACCACGGCCGCTCCCAGCTACCCGGCGTCCACAGCGGGGAGAACAGCGCCAAAGCCGGCGGCCCGATGCAGTTCCTCCAGCCGACATTCGACAGCGTCGTCTCCCGCCACCCACCACCGCCCGGCGGCGCACACCCGCCGTCCCGGTACAACCCGCACGACGCGATCTACGCCGCCGCGGCCTACCTCTGCGACTCCGGAGCCCGCGACGGCCGCGACCTGCACGCCGCGATCTTCGCCTACAACCACGCCGAGTGGTACGTCCGGAAGGTCCTTGACCAGGCGGAGAAGTACAGTTGCGGCGCGGTGCAGGCCCCGAACCACGTTGCCCAGGCCGCGATCACATTCGCCTGCAACCAACTCGGCCTGCCCTATGTCTGGGGCGGAAATGGCCCAGACAGCGGTGATCGCGGGTTCGACTGCTCAGGCCTCACGAAAGCTGCCTACGCTGCAGCCGGCATCGACCTGCCGAGGACCGCGCAGACCCAATATTCCGCTGGGCGACGAGTCTCGGTTGACGAGCTACTGCCCGGAGACCTGGTGTTTTTCGGAACGAGCGCAGGCCGTATCACTCACGTCGGACTGGTTCTATCAAGAACGACTATGGTGAACGCGCCCGACCTGGGACTGCCGGTTCGCGTTGACCAGATGGGCTCTCGAGCTGTCGGTGCAAGCCGCCCAAGCGGCTAGTGTCCTGCGCCAGAGATCCGCTATCTAATTGTAGGATCTGGTGATGGCGGGTCGTGGACGGTCTAAAGCCGAGTTGGTGCTCAGCGAAGAGGAACGTGTGACGTTGCAGCGCTGGGCGCGGCGGGCGAGTTCGGCGCAGGCGTTGGCGTTGCGGTGCCGCATCGTGCTGGCCTGCGCGGAAGGCTTGTCGAATGTGGAGACCGCAGACCAGCTTGGGGTCAATCGGATGACAGTGGGCAAGTGGCGGTCCCGGTTCGTCGCCCGCCGGCTGGAGGGACTGGTGGACGAGGACCGGCCCGGTCGGCCCGCGTCGATCACCCTCGACCAGGTCGAGGACGTGATCGTGACCACCTTGGAGCGGACACCCCGCAACGCCACGCATTGGTCGCGCACGTCGATGGCGACGCGGACCGGGCTGTCCAAGTCCACCATCGGACGGATCTGGCGGGACTTCGGGCTCACACCGCACCAGGCCGACACGTTCAAACTCTCCACTGATCCGCTGTTCGTGGAGAAGGTCATCGACGTGGTCGGGCTCTACCACAACCCGCCAGAGCGGGCGGTGGTGCTGTGTACCGATGAGAAGAGCCAGGTGCAAGCGCTGGACCGGTCCCAGCCGGTGCTGCCGATGATGCCGGGCATGCCCGAGCGGCGTAGCCACGACTACGTCCGGCACGGCATCACCAGTTTGTTCGCCGCGTTCAACATCGCCGATGGCACGGTGATCAGCGAGTTGCACCGCCAGCACCGGGTCATTGAGTTCAAGAAGTTCCTGACCACGATCGACAAGACCGTGCCCGACGGCCTGGATGTGCATCTGATCTGCGATAACTACGGCACCCACAAGACCCCGGCGATCAAGGCGTGGCTGGCGCGGCATCCCCGGTTCCATATGCACTTCACCCCGACCGGGTCGAGTTGGATCAACCAGGTCGAACGGTGGTTCGGGTTCCTCACCGACCAGATGATCCGTCGTGGTGTCCATAAAAGTGTTGCGGCGCTGGAGAAAGACATCCGCGAGTGGGTCAAGGCATGGAATGAGGACCCGAAGCCGTTCGTATGGCGCAAAACCGCCGAGGAGATCCTTGACTCCCTCGCCCGGTATTGCCAGCGGATTTCTGACGCGGAACACTAGCTGGATGTATGCTTGTGCCTGATCACGATTGGCATGATCGAGAATCCGCCAGTTTTGACTATATGAGCCAGTTCGATGTTTACGTTGGGCTTTCGGGTGTTAGCGAGCCCCAGATGCTTTTCGCGCGCGTGTGTCCATCTGGTCATGGCCGTCACGGAGGTTGTGAGTGCGTAACTGGTCAGGTCATGGAATTGCGGGCAGCCAGGGGTTTCCCTCGGCGAGTGTGACGAGGGTGTCGAAGAAGTGGTGGCCGTGTTTGGCTGCGGTGGATAGGTAGCTGCGTATGGCGCAGAACTGCCCGGCTCCGGCGAGGGTACGGAGGCAGCCGGAGATCTTCTGCCGCAGCTTGATCATGCGAATGTCACGTTCGGAGCCGTTGTTGTCGGCGGGGATCCGCCAGTCGGTGGTGAAGCGGAGGTAGTCGTCTTGCCGGTTGATCAGTCTGCGGGCGAGTGCGTTGTGCTTGCACGCCAGCGCATCCACTCGATCGGCGGTCTGGGTGATCCCGACCTGGGCGGCGGAACGGTAGCGGCGGATCTGGATGGTCAGCGCGTCGGCATCCACCGCGTCGGCACCGGCGGCGATCGCCTCGGCCACCAGGTGTTGCATCGCGACGAGCGCGTCAGCGACCTGGGTTGCCCAGCACCATGGGCTCTCCGGCGGCACGGTTTCGGTCACGGCCTGCAATTCGCGCAGCGCGTGGGCACAGCAGAGTTGATGGTCGGCATCGAGGTAGGTGTCATACGGTGCCCACGCGTCGTGCACGGCGACCCCACGGAACCGACCGAGCACACCGGCGTCGTCGATACCCGCGCGGCCGCGTTTGGGGTGACACGTGATCAGGGTGTACTTCTCAGTGCGGGCGCAGTGCACCCAGTGCAGCGTCCCGGCGACGCGAAGCCCGGTCTCGTCGAACCCGGCCACTGCGGCCGCTGCAATCAGGTCACGCAGACGGGTCAGGAAGTCGGTCAACCCGTCGGCGGCGCGTGCGGTCATCGCTGCCACCGTGCCCTGCGAGATCGGGGTACCGAACAGCTCAGCCAACGCGGTCGCGGTGCGTTTCTTCGACAGGAACTGCCCGACATACAGATAGAGGACGATCGCGGTGATCCGCGGCCCGTACTGCACCGGCGCCGTCACCCCAGCCGGCGCTGCGCCGCAGGTGGTGGTCCCACACTCACAGCGGCGCGCGATGAGCTGGTGCTCGGTCACCCGCACCGTGATCGGCGGCAGATCGAACACCTGCCGCCGCTCCACCCCGACCTCCGCCGCGAAGGCCAGATCCGCACCACAACCGGAACAAGGACCGGGCTCATGCCGCACTCGCTCATGCGGATCGGTGACCTGCGCCAGCGTCGACCCCGGATGCCCGGACTGCCCGCCCGGCTTGCGGCCGCTCCTGCGCCGCAACGACTTCGGCGCCGGCTTCACAAACGGCGAATCCGATGACGGTGGCTTCGACGAGTTCCGGCTGTTCTGCCCCAACTGCCGCCGGAGTTCAGCGTTCTCGGCCCGCAAAGCAGCGACCTCAACCCGCAACTCCTCGATCACCGCCGCCTGCCGCACCACCAGGGCGGCAAGCTCGTCATACGACGGACGCCCATCCCCGGCCTGCACAACAAGATCATCTCACGGGGGCAAACACACCCCGGAAACGACCTGACCAGTTACGTGAGTGCAACAAATGCTGCAATCACGCTTGCCCACTCGTCTGCGTGACTCAATCCTTGTGACCATAGGAACGCGCCAATTCCCAAGCATATGAGTGATCCGCCGAATCCGACAATCAATGTTTTCACTGGTGGTCGCATGTTATCAACTTTCAGCCGAAAGGGTTGGAGATGCCGTCGCCGGGACCCGGTATCCGGAAAGTGTCCACCGCTGGCGGTGGCGGTGTTGGGTTGAGTTGCCCGTTGATATCCGCCAGGCCGCGCTGCGCGTCACTGAGTATGCTATTCAGCGAGGAGGTTGTTCTTAGTTTTGCCCGAGTTTCTTCTCCGACCGTTACGGCTGGAAGTCCGGATCCAAATATGCCATTACCTGTACATATGATCGGACTGTCGTGTATGGCGCTTGGCTTAAATTCACTGTGTTGGAGGATCTTCAGGCTGTCGATCTCTCTTGTTGACCGGGTGAGTGCTCGTGTGAAGTCCTTGTGTATTTCAGGTTCCCTTAGTGCGCGTGCCAACTGGGATGTAAGTTGTCCATTACTGCGCAGAAGTGCCGCCAGTGGTAACTTTCCCTTGGTGATGGTTATTCGTGACTTGATTGGAATCCGCCTGTTGTCACCTTCTATGAGGACATTGCATTCAGTTATCTTTGTTCGCGCATTCGGTCGGGTGTGAACCGTTTTCCAGGGTTGGTCATCGTGCTGCGCGGAAAGTGGGAGGGTCTCTCGGAATCGGCGGTTCGCTGCGTCATCACTAGGATCGGCTACTAAGTCTCGCAAAGCGCCTAATGCTTTCGAGCTGAGTGAGCCTACCAATCCGTTCATGTCGATTTCTATTTTTTTTATCTTGTAGTGGAATTTCATGTCTAGCGTGATCGAATCGCCTATGGCGAGGACGTCGGTCGAGCGAATATCGATACTGCAGAAGCGGCGGCCATCGCGTATGCTGGGCGGAAGATTCTGTGCCGGCTCGACTGCCAGTGTGACGGAGAGTATGGGCCCGTCATTTGAAAATTGCCCTGGCAGTGGAGTGGCCTCTGGATGGTTTGAACGGCGAACTTGTGCCGGGGCGTTGGTAGGCTGATTCACGCTGAAATTACCGGGATGCTTGGATCTCTCGCCTGATCTGTTGTAAGGCAGGCGAGGCTGCTCGTTGACCGGCTGAGGCTGCTCGCGTGTAGGCGTGCGTGGTTCGAGAGTCAGCTCGAAGTTAGCGACTCCAGATGTCCAACGCTGCGCCTGGGAGCTTTCTTGATACTGGTTGATGATCGTCCGATGGGGTAGATTCGGCGCAACGTAAGGTGTGCGTTGCCTTGCAAGTCCGCTGGAGCGTCGGTTGCGGAGCTTCTGTGGAGCACCGAGTAGTGCTTCGAAGCCGCTGCGTAGGAGTTCAGCGGCCGTGCGCACGAGGATGATTGCGAACGACGTCGCAAGCCCTGCTGCAACGATCAAAGCGAACCACTGCATCGTCTGCTCCTCCTGCTCGGAGCTTCCCAGGATGCGCTTCGTCGCGGCGGTGTGGCAAGCCGGACGCTGGTAGCAGCTGTGATCGGTGGGCACTGTGCTGCCGAAGTCGACCGTCGACGTATCGGAGGTTACCGCTGGCCGACATGTCTGGTCTCATGGAGCAAGTCGGAAGGCAGGGCAGCACGGTAGAGACCCGTGGCGGTGGTGTGATCGTTGGGTGCGGCGTTGGCAGAGCGTTCGCGAGCGCCGGACTGCGATGGTCTCGACGAGGTCAGACAGCAGTTTTGGGGTTGGCTCCGAATGCCGACATGTTCCCCGGTACGCATGGCCGCCAGGTCATGCTGGGGAACAGCGCGCCGAAGGCGCTCCGTCTGGGCGAGGTCCTCACGAGCGGCGCGTTCTGGTGGGTGACCACCGCCGCGGTCGCGATCCTGATCGCGGTCTTCGTCCTCCACCGACACCTTCGTTCCCACCACCTCCGCTCCCGTGTCCGGTTCGAGCTGCTGCCGACGGCGACGTTCGATCCGTCGCCACAAGCCGTGCAGGCGTTTGCCCATCAGCTGGGGCGGGTGCGGCCGGTGCGTGGGTGGGTGCCGAAGTCGGTGGTGGGGGTGCGGATTCGGTTCGGTACGGATCCGGAGTTCGGGAAGATGGTGATGAGCGTGGAGGGGCGCGAGTCCGTGACCGGTGTGCTCAACAAGCTCGTTTACCCCGACGTCGAGATCCGGCGGGCGACGACGTCCGAGGGTGAAGTGTCCTGCGTCGGCGGCGAGGGCGATGTCTCCTCGCCGCCGACGGGACGACAGCGGTGATCTCTCCCCAGTGATCTCCTGTCCATCGTGGCCAGGTCAGGCAGCGGCCTTCTTGCGCGAAGAACGCTTCCGCGGGGCCGGCGCCTCGGCTTCGGCGACCTGGGCCTGCTCGTAGGCGGAGACCACTTCGGAGGAGAGACGTCCCCGCTCGGACACCTCGTAGCCGTTCGCGTTGGCCCAGGCGCGGATCTGCTGGTTGCGCTCACGGTCGGACGCGTTGGTGGTGGTCGACTGGCCGGTGGCGACGCGCACCTTCCGGCCGCCGATACGGCGGCCGGCGCCGATGAAGCGGGCCAGTTCGTCGCGCAGGGCGGCGGCGTTGTCGTCGGAGAGGTCGATTTCGTAGGTCACCCCGTCGAGACCGAACTGCACAGTCTGGGCGGCGGTGCTGCCGTCGATGTCGTCGAGGATCTCGACGAGGACTTTCTGGGCCATTGAATGCTCCTCGGGTGGATGTGCGTCCAGGAACACCTGCAAGTTGCAGATTCTGCGATGTTCTGTCAGTGAGTGTATCCATACGTCAGCCGGAAAGGAAAAGTCACCCCCGTGCTCGGCTGCATCAAAACCGCTTCGACCTCCCATGACTGATGACGTAAACCGTTCGTGGGAGGAGAACCCGCCGTGCATCGTCAGCCATCCTCGCCGGACGTTCACGTGGCGCGAGCCGAGCTCGTGCTGGCGCGACCTGCGCACCTTCCCGTGGCTGCCTTGCCTATCCGTCCGGACGATCCACTTCAGACACTGGCGAACGCGCTCGGTGACGTTCGCGTCGACCTTGGTGAATCGGTGCAGGTCTGCCTTGATCTGATCCCGTTGACGCCGGCGCGTATCCGGCACCTCGCTCGTCGGGCCATGCCGCATTCTGGTGGAAATGGTGTGAGGCCGTTCGGCGTAGTCGCCGACGTTGCAGTGGAACTGCTCGGCGAGTTCCTACCCATCGCTCGCTCGCAGGTCGGTGGGCGTTCCCGGAATGTGACACCTTCGCCTCAACGAGTGAAGAACAAGTTCGTGACCGATGAGCCGGTTTTCGCCATCCAGGTTCTGATCCGCTGTGTCTCGGAAATCCCGGGCCGGGCGCAGGCCCACCTGCGCAGCGTCATCGGCGCGTTCGACATCTTCCGAGGTGAGAACTACTGGCGGGTCCGTGGCCCGCGAGTCCTCGGCTGGCACTTCGGTGCGGACACCGCGGGAGTGCGTTGGCTGTTCGACCGGCGCTTCCGGACGGGGCTGGCGAAGCCGCGGCCGAGTTCGTTGGTCACGACCAGCGAACTCGCGGGCCTGCTGAAGCCGCCGTCAGGCCGGTGCCAGTCGCCGGCGATCGCGCGTAGCCGCGGCTGGGTGCTCCCCGCGCCGCGCGAGGTCCCGACCTACCGGCCGGGAACGGGGCTGGTGCGGCTGGGGTACGTCACCGACGTCAACGGCGACGAGCGCCTGGTCGGTGTGCCCTTGCGCGAGCTGCTCTTCTCCGCGCGCTTCGGCAAGGCCGGGTTCGGGAAGACCGAGGAGGCCTTGGCCCAGGCCATTGAGATCGCCCGGCTCGGCGGCGGGGTCTGGTTCCTCGATCCCCACGCCGACGGCTGGAAACGCGCCAAGCCCTACCTCTCCGATCCCGCGTTGCGGGCGCGGCTGTGGGAGGTCAACCTCGACGTGCGTGGTCGGGGCAAGCGTCTGCCGGGCTGGAACCCGCTGAGCATGCAGGGCTTCACCGAGTCCGACATCGAGGACCGCGTCGACGCGGTCGTCACATCGTTCGCCGCGGCCCTGGGCTGGGGTGACGCGGCGCCGCGGGCGAAGTCGATCCTCACCAAAGCCTGCGAGGCGCTCTGCTACCTCGCGATGCGGCTCCCGGCCGACTGCGCGCCGACGATCTTCCAGATCCCGACTCTGCTGGACGACGAGACCTGGCGGGAATCGATCCTGCCGGCGCTCAAGCCCAGCGTGCGCCGGTACTGGACCGACTCGTTCCCGAAGCTGGCCCCGGACGCGACCACCGTGGTCACCAACATCATCAACCGGCTGCGGACCAGCCCGACGCTCTCGGCGTTCCTCGGCTCGTCGATGACGACCTACGACGTGCGGCGGGCGATGGACACCGGGCGGATCGTGTTCGTCTGCACCACCGGCACCGGCGAGACGAACAAGCTGATCACCTCGTTCATGATCTACGACCTGTTCCGCGCCGGCCGGTCGCGCGCGGATACGCCGGTCGAGCAGCGGCGCAGGTGCGACGCGTTCGTCGACGAGCTGCCCGCGGTCGACGGCGCCTCGCGCGGCTACCTCGCGGCGATCCTCGAGCAGCTGCGCAAGTACCGGGTTGCGCTGCATGCGATGAACCAGATGCCCGACCGGCTCGCCGCGGAGACGCGGCGGGCGTTGCTGCAGAACCAGTCGCTGCTGATGACGTCGGCCGCCGCGATCGACGGCGCCCGTACCGTGGCCCGCGAGTTCGGTGGCCTGGTGCAGCCGGCGACGGTCACCGAGCTGGAGCAGTTTCACCATGTCGTCACCGTGACCCTCGGCGGGCAGCGCACTACGCCGTTCAAGATCCGCGGGCTGCACGTCGACGACGAGTTCGCCGAGCACTTCCACCCCGAGTGGAACAACGACGTCGACCAGGCCCTCGACGCCAACCTCGCCCGCCGTCCGATCGGTGAGGTCCTCGACGAGCTCGAGGACCTGGACGACCGGATCCTCGCCGCCCTGCAGGCCGAGCGGCCGGCCCCGCAACCGCGCCGCGGACGTCCGCCGACGCGGGGCAGCGGCGCCGGCATCGACCTGACCTCGAACGTGGAGTGATCACCGTGGATGTCCTCCAACGCGAGGCTTTGACCGTCCTCTACTGGCACCGGCTGATGTCCACGGAGCAAGTCCGGCGGCTGGTGGCCCCGGCGCTATCCCCGGTCACCGTCCGCGCAAAGCTCGCCGACCTGCGCCGAGCCGGGCTGGCGGACCGCATTACGCGAGAGCACCGCCCCCGCACCTGGCACGTCACCCCGGTCGGCGCCGAGGCCGTCGAGGCGGCCGGGACGGTCGATGCCCGCGCCTATCGGCTGCCGGGCACCCTGGTCGCGCATCTGCTGCAGGAGCACACCCTCGACGTTGTCGAGACCGGTCTCGCTTTCGTCGAGACGGCTCGACGGCGCGGTGACGAGTGCGGACCCTTGTCCTGGACGCCGGAGGTCGCCCACCAGTTCCGCGATCGCGCGGGAGATCGGCGCGGCGTCGTGATCGCCGATGCCGTCCTGCAGTACGTGCTCGAGGAGGCTGGCCGGCGGTCTCAGCGGACGTTGTTCGTGGAGCTGGACCGGGCGACGATGCCGGTCGCTCGGCTGGCTCGCAAGCTTGTCGGCTACATCCGCTACCACGACCACGCCCCAGCCGGGGCAGGTCGGAAGCCGGTATGGCGGGAGCGGTATCCCCGGTTCCCGCGGGTCGTGATCGTCCTCTCCGGTGCTGAGCAGCCGGCGCTCGAGCGCCGGCTCGCCGACCTGCGCGCCCATGCCCAGGCCATGCCCTTGGTGAGCACGGCCGCGGGACGAGTCGACATGATCGCGACGACCTTGCCCCACCTCGTGGGGAGTGGACCGCTGGAGCCCGTGGCCATGCCGCTGCTCGGCGACCCGCGGTGGGTCAGCGTGTTCGGCAGGCTGGCATGACCGAGGTCGTGGCACAGTTCGGGCTGTCACCGCGGCTGCGGCAACGTCGATTCGCGCTGCTGCCTCTGCGCGGCGAGGGCACGCCCTTCACCGAGTTGCAGGGCCGACTCCCTGGCGACGCCACGACGCCGGCAGACCTCGCGGACCTGATCTCCTCCATCGCCAGCGTCGGAGTCCTGCAGCCGGTGCTGGTCGAGGAGATCGACCCGGGCGACGGGACGCATCCGGCGATGAAGCTGGCCGCGGGGGAGCGGCGGCTGCGCGCGTGCCGGTGGGGCGCGGTCAACCGGCCGGACAACCCGCACTTCGCCGCGCTGCCCGCCGTGGTCTGCCCAGGGCCGCTGTCGGACGAGGAACGCAGGATCTGGCAGCTGGTCGAGAACCTCGCCCGGGAGAGCCTGCGGCCGGGCGAGCTCGCCGCCGCCCTGGTGCTCGACCGCTGTGCCGTCCTGCTGGGCAAGCTGCTGGCGGGCGGCCACGCCGTGCCGGCCGAGGTCTACGCCATCGACGACCCGATCGCACGCTTCGCCGCGATGGAACGCATCCGCGGCAGCGACAAGCAGTGCGCGGCGCCGTGGGCGGAAGTCCTGAGCCGGCTCGGCCTGCAGCTGAGCCCGCGCAAGGCCCGCGAACTGGTCCGGGCGTTCGCCGAGATGCCCCGCGAGGTCGCCGAGGAGATGGACGAGGCGAAGGTGTCCCTGCACACTCGTATCCGGTTCGTCGAGCTGCGCCGCGGACGGGAGCAAGCCGCCCAGGACATCTGGGCCGCAGTCAAGAACACCGGCCGGACCAGGCTGCTCCCGTCCGCGCTCGCCGCGGCCACAGCTGACGAAGATCTGACCGCGGAGCAAGCCCTGGTCGAAGCCGAGCGCGTCCAGGAGCAGGCCGACGCTGCGCGCGCCGACAAGCTCCGCGCCAAGCCTGAGGCGCAGGTCGCCGCAGTCGACGCCCGGCTCGTCGAGCGCGCTCTCGCTGCCCTCCGCCAGCTGCTTCTCGCGCTGGTCCAGGGCGCCGAGCTGGGGGAGCACGACCGCGGCTCGGTCGCGCTGCTGCTCGATCAGCTCGGCGACGTCATCCACAAGGGAGGGGACGCGTGAGCACCTTCCTCGGTATGCCTACCGCGCCGGCCGCGCGCTGCGACTGCCGACGCTGCCCCTGGTACGTCGACGCCGAGCCTGCAGTCGCCATCGCGCCGCTGTGCTCCGGCTGCAACTCCGACTGCGCCTACTGCGGCTGCGCCCGCTCCGACTGCCGGGCCTGCCCGATCCGCTGCGGCTCCCGCACTGACATCGACGCCTGGATGCGCGACGTCGGCGGCACCCTGGAATTCGACGACCTCGCCGTTCCCGCCTCGCTGCCGACCTCGCTGCCGGCGTTCATTCCGCAGGTCGACGGCTCCGGCGTCGCTGAGCTCGACGAGGTTATCCGGTGGCCGGCGTACGCGGTCGGGCTACGGCGGGTGTTTTCTCCCCGTACTCATGCGCTCTACCCGCGCTGGTGCGACGGCCGGATCGCCGCCGAGGTCCTCGATGTCCCGGACACCACGTTGACCGTCCTCAGCGGATACGGCGAGGACCCGCTCGTCGAGGCCTTCTGGACGGCGCGGCACCGCGACGACCTGATCACCCGGATCGCCGACCTGCGATTCGGGCTCGTGCTGGCGCCCAACTACTCGATCTACGGCAACTGGCCCCGCGCCGAACACCTGATCAACATGCGCCGCTCGCTGATCATCGCCGCCGAGTTCGCCGCCGCCGGGATCCCGACCGTGCCGAACCTGTACTGGTACCGCCTCGAAGACCTGCGCCGCCAGGCCGACTGGGTCGCCGAAACCAAGCCTGCCGCCGTCGCGGTCAACGTCCAGACCGTGCGAGAGAACAACAACTGGCAGAGCTGGGCGCTGCCGGGCTTGTCCTGGCTGGCCGAGAACCTTCCACCGGACGCCGTGGTGATCTTGACCGGCCTGTCCCGGCGGGATCGCATCGAGACCGCGCTCGACCTGTTCGGTAACAGGCTCGTCGTGATCAGCCAGAACCCGGCGCAGTACGCCTTACACGGCGCGGTGATGACCGCCGACGGTCGCCAGGATGTTCACGCCTGCATTCCTGACGCCTTCGCCCGCTCCGTTCGCTTCATGGCTTCCCTGCTTCCGCACAGGACCGTCACCGCCGGGGGAGGCCTCTGATGCCACGACACATCTGGGTTCTGCTGGGCTGGTCGCCCGAGCTCGGCGCTGCGGTTACGTCGGTCGGTGTCCTCGGCCTCGACCCGGAGAAGCCCGAGCGCTTTGTCGAGTGGATCCCGCGGGAGTATGCAGCCGGACGGATCTGGCGCGAACGCCTTACCGGTATTGACCCGGCGGTGCTGGCCGACCGGATGGGGTTCTGGGCCGAGACGCCGATCGCTCCGGCCGCGCGAGTCGATGGGGCTGAAGGAGCTCTCGGGGACGTCGTGAGGACGCAGGTCGACGACCTCCTCGGGTCTGCGCGCTGAGCCGGCGGTCGCCTGATGGGAACCAACGCCAAAGCCGGTCACGCTGCCTACGCCGTGACACCCGCCGGCGTATTCGCCGCGCACCTTGCCGCTGTCTGCGCGAATACCGAGGAGCCCGCGGACGCGGCGGAGGCCGACCTGCAATTCGTCGCCGGGATCGTGGCGGGCGGCGTCGACCCCGATGACCCGCTCGGACCACCGGCGATCGAGCTCCCGGACGATCCGGTCCAGGGCTATGGCGTGTTCTCCGCGGCGGTCGGCACCGCGCTCGCTGCCGGGAGCCAGCTCTCCGACACCGCCACCGGGCCCTACGAGGAGCACCTCCACGCCCTCAGCGCCGAGTACCTGGCGGAACTTGAGCCTGCGCAACTCGCCGATATCGCGGCCGCGGCTGGGTTCGAGCACCCGAAGCTGGTCGGGATCGCTGGGCAGCTCCCGCATCCGCTGGCCATCTGGCTCGACCCGTCCGTGCCGGCTGATGCCGAAGCCAAAAAGAAGATCCAGGCGCTGGCGCTGGCCCGCCATGACGCCCTCTGCGCCGGCCAGGCGATCAACGGCAAGACGTTCGCCGAGTGGGATCTTCCGACAACCGCTGCGGCGTTGCCGGAGGGGTTCGAGGGATGGGCGGCGACCGAAGCCGACCTGGCCGAGGTGCAGGGCGACTTCGACGCTGCCGCTGCTGCGGTCGCCCAGCAAGGCGCCGCCACCGGGCCTGAGTTGGTCGCCGCGCTGGTGCACTGGGAAAATCGGATCGCCACCGCGCAGAGCGTCGATCCTGCTGCTGACTTCAGCATGGCGACGGCGGCGGCGCGTCATCATGTCGATGAGCTGCTGGGAGCCGTCACTCCGGCGCAGCTGAGTGCCGCTGTGGCGGACGGCAAGCACGACGGGCACATCGCCGATCCACAGCTGCAGACCCTCGACGCCCACCGAGTCCTCCAGCTGCTGCGCGCCTCCACTCCCGCTGCCGAACGTCAGGAGATCACCGGCGTCGTCGCGGAACGGTCGGCGATGCTGGCGCACTCCGCCACCTGCGCCGCCGACGCAACCACCACGCTCGACGCCGGCCCGGTCGACCAAGCGAACGCGGGCGTTCTGGTGCAGCAACTGCGCGCAATTGCCGAGGTCCACACCGCCGCCGCGGCCTGGGACACCGTCGATCCCGCGCCGCTGAACCAAGCCGTGCTGCACGCCGGCCAAGCGAAAGTGCTCGCCTGGGCCGACGGTCAGAAGGTCGGCGACCTGCGGAAGTTCGTCGCCGGCGCCGGCATCGTCACACCGGCCGAGGCAGCTGTGGCGACCAAGTCGGCACTCGGGAAGTTGCTACAGGGTCACCTGAACGCCTCCACCACAACGGTCAGCGCCGTCAAGGAGGCGCTTCAGGTTCCCACGAAGTCGCCGACTTCCCCAGTACCGAAGCCACCTCCGGTCGTCTCGAAGCCTCGTAGCCGGTTCGGGATGCAGCATGCCCAGCTCGTCGCTGCCCTGCAGCAGGCCCAGGCCGCTCACAACGCCATCCCCAAGGCTCTCGATCCCGCCGCAGTTGCCGCCTGGGATTTCGGGCCAGGCACGCCGGCGAATCTCGGCGGCACTCACCCGAAGACTCTCCACACCGGACCGGACGGCACGACGTGGATGGCCAAGCAGGAAGGAACCCCGCACGCCGGCGCCATCACCCAGACCGAGGCCGCGGCGTCCCGGCTCGCCGCCCGCGCCGGTCTTCCGGTCGTCCCGGTCTACGCGACCAAGGTCGACGGCAAGCCGGTCAGCGTGCAGCCCCTGCTCACCGGGGCGAAACCGATCTCGGGCGGCGCGGCGAGCTGGTCGCAGGCCGACGTCGACGAGATCGTGCGGCTGCACGTCACCAGCTGGGCGCTGGGTAACCACGATGCGCACCACGGCAACGTCCTGCGCACGAGTGCCGGCGGGCTCGTGCCCGTTGACCAGGGCCAGTCGTTCAAGAACTTCGGTCGCGACAAGCTGAAGCTCGACTATCGACCCAGCACCACGACCGTCTACCACCAGGTCTACGACGCCCACCTCGTCGGCAAGCTCGGCCAAGGCGTGCAGGTCAACCCGGCCGCGGCGCACTCGGTCATCCGCCGGATCGAGTCCGTGCCGGACGCCGAGTGGCGCGCCATGCTCCACACCGTCGCCCACGCCGGCGCCGCGCAGAACCTGACCTGGGTCCCACCGATGCGCGCTCGTGCCGCGAAGGCCAAAGGCATTCCGGAGTCCGCCGTCACCACCGGACAGATCGCTGAGTCCTTTCTGGACTACGCCGTCGAGCGGAAGAAGAGCCTGCGGCGGGACTTCGTGAAGTTCTTCACCGAGGACCTCAAGATGTCCTCCGCTGCTGCCCTGGCGCACCTCGGCAAGACGTGATGGGCACCAACGCCAAAACAACCCACACCGCGTACGCGATCACCCCGGCCAGTGAGAGCGACCTCATCGACCCGCCCGAAATTGAAGACCAGGTCCCGCCGATCGTCGAGGAGCCTGCCGTCGTCGAACCTGGGCAACAGCCGGTCACGCCGATTCCGCTCACCCCGGACGTCGGACACGCCTACGGCGAACCCGTGCTCGTCGGGGGAGCCGACCTGATCGCCTCAACCGCCACGCTGGTCAGCTACCACAGCGCGGACGGCCCCCGCACCGTGCTGCACGCTCGCGTCGACGAAGACGCCGAAGCGAAGCTGCTCGACGCGCTCACCATCAGCCCCGGGATGGTGCCGACGCAGATCGAGCAGCAGGTCACCGGCCGGCTGCCCATCGATAAGCAGCACAACCTGGTCGAGAAGATCATCACCGCGGCCAAGAGCGTCAACCACCACGTCGCCAACGGCACCCTCACCGCCGAGCAAGGACCACCGGCGACGACGGCGAAGAAGATCGACGCCGCGGAAGCTGCTCTCCAAGGCCTCGGCGACACGCCCGTGCCGGTCGAGAAGGCCATGCTCGACCACTACCTCGCCCAGCTCCAGGCCGTGAAGGACGCCGTCGCCACCGGCACGCCGGTCGCCCACGTCACGCCGTTCCAGCACCAAGGCACCGAGCTGGCCACGGTCATGGTCCCGGCGCCCCCACCCGAGGGGGCCGCCGGCGCAGTCGCCGTGCTCCGCGGCGCGACCCGGATCAAGCCAGAGCTGGACACCGGCACCGGGCAAGCCAGCTGGGACGGTGCCCGCGCGACCAACGTCCTCGGCAAGGAGTACGCCATCGACCTCGGCGACGGCTACCAGGCCGTCTACCGTCCCTACAGCATCAATGACCCGGCGACGACCGAGTACTCGCTACGTGGGCGTCTCGAAGTCATCGCCCCTGCGGGCGAGGGCCACGGCCCGGAGCTTGTCGCGCGGCTCGGGCAGCTCAACCTGGCCAACCGGCCGATGACCCAGGACGAGGGCGAGTACACCTACCTCACCGCCAACGTCGCCGCCCAGAGCCTGGACGGGCGTGCCGAGGTCGTTGCCGCGCACGCCACCGGCCAGCACCTCGAGGAGATGGTCCGGCAGGAGATCTTCCACGAACGCGCCCACGAAGCGGTCGGCATGACCGGCCCGCAGCTGGCCGATTTCGCCAAGCACATCCAGCTCGAAGCCCACACTCGCGCGCTCCCGGCGAAGGTGCAGGTCCTACGCGACGCGGTCGCCAAGGCCGCGGGTTTCGCCGACGGTGACGCGCTCGCTGCCAGCACTGGCTACGACCCGGCGCCACGGCGTTCGGCCGGGTGGCTCACCTGGACCCGGTTCGACGTAGGCAACTCCGCAGGCAAGCTCAGCAGCGCAGTCGCCGGCCGGTCACTGGTCCACTCGACCTCGCACACCGGGCTGAAAGCGATGTTGGCCACCGGCGTCCTGGCGTCCACCGAGCGCCGCACGACGATGGGCACCCACGTCGGCGTGGGCAAGAGCGAGAGCGCAGACAAGCTCACCGGTGGCGCGAGCTCGGTGTTCCTGCGCGTCCGTACGACATCGTCCGTGGATTCGGGCCCGAAGCTGATCTGGGATCAACCGGAACGGCTGCTCGCCCGCGCCGACTACTACGGCGCCAACGGCGACACTTTCGGCGTGATCAATCCGGCGAAAGTCGAGCAGTACGGTGCCAAGTCGACCAAGGATCCGTTCAAGATTGCCAAGTTCGCCAACCCGAGCAACGAGGTGATGTTCGCGGACGGCATCGATCTGCTCGGGCCGGAGGGCCCGAGCCGCATCCTCTGCAGCAACACGACGCAGCGCGACGAGATCCGGGCGATGCTGCAGGCTAAGGACGTCACCAGCATCGCCGGGAAAGCGATCGAGGAGGTCGTCACCGCATGACCAACCTGACCACCGGCCAGCTCTGGACCAGGCTGACCGAGCTGCTCGCCGGTGCCCGGCAAGACAGCGCCGAAGATCTGCCGGGCGCCGAACTCGTTGTGACCGAGGACGATCGGGAGGTCTTTCGGGCCGCGCTCGCCCGGCACGCTCGCCGGGACCGCGACGAACCCGCGGTGATCTGGATCCGCCCGCTCGTGGCTTCGGCCGGCTTGCAGGACGGCCTCCCCGTGTTCGACCCTTCGGTCGTCCGCCGGCGGGCCCTGCACGTTGCAGCAGCCCAAGCCTCCGGGGACGGGCTGAACCTCGAACTGGTTACCGGCCAGCGCGCCCGTATCCAACCTGCCTGCGGTGTCCAGCTCGCCGTGCTACAGGATTTCGACACCTGGATGACCACCCTGACGCTCGAACGACGGAGCGAGGTCGAAGCGCTCGACAGCGACTGAATCTGCCCGCCACGGCGCGTGTCTCTGGCGAGACCAGAGTGATCCGGTGGTGATGGGCGATGCGGCACGATGACGAGGCTCCGGAGATCGCGGCCGTCGAGTGGGTCGCCGACCACCTGGAAGCCCACGGTCATTTCCTCGTGCACGGCTCGACGATCGCCGAAGTCATCAGCCGCGTCCGAGCGGCACTCGATGTCCGCCCGGTCGCGGGATCCCAGGAACTGCGGCTGCGGATTCTGCACGCCGGCTGGTGGCAGACGGAGGCGTGTGACTGCCGGCGCTCACTGGCGTGTTCGAACCACCCGAGGTGGCACTACCGTCCGGCCGCAGCCACCGATCGCGACGCCTGGCGAGGCGCCGAAGTCCGGCTCGTCCTCGCCATGAATCAACCCGGTGCGATGAAGGCGTGACTCCTGCGTCCGAACTCGACTCTGCCACCGGAGGAGCCATGTACGAATACTCCGACGACGAACTCGACCAGGCCGCCGCGTCCGCGGCCCAGCGATTCGACCTGGACACTTCCCACGCCCGCGAACTGGTCGACATCGTCGCGACCGCGCTCACCGAGGGCGGCGACGCGATCGACGACGCCGCCTGGGACGTCCAGGACAACGACCCCGGCGTCGCGGGGGAGGACTTCGTCGACGACGTCGCGAACAACCTCGGTTACGATCTCCCCTGACCATGGACCTGGTCCGCGACGACGGCGCCGATCGCTACGTCGTCCTGCAACGCAAAGGCCAGCTGTTCCCCGCGGTCTACTCCGCGGCCCACCGGTTCTGCCGACTGCCGGTCTGGAAGGACCGGGACGCAGTCGATCCCTCGCCGGTGCTCGACTCCCTTGAAGACGTGGCGATGCAGGCCGCGTTCTTCTGCGGCGTGGGGCTCAATGCGTCGCTGGAGCGGCTGCTGACCGCGGCCCGCGCTGTTGCCGATACCGTCCGGACCATCCAGGCATCCAGTCGGCCTGGTCTCGGCGGCAATGTCGACGAGCGACTTCGACCTGACGACGGAGCCGTCCGTCGGCGGCTGGATCACGCGATCACGGCGTTCGTCGAGAGCGCCCGGGCGGACCTGCGCATCGACGGCAGCTGGCTGCCCGTGCATCCGGCAAGCTGACTGCTATTCGCTGGCACGGGTCGGTGGCGTGTCGACGAGGTTCACTTTCTTGGTGATGCGGACCGGCGCGTCGACCGGCCCGCGCCAGTGCCCGGCGACCGGCGTCAACCGGCGCAGCGTCCGTCCCGGGCCGTAGGCCTGGCGACGGATAAACGGCGCGACCGGAAACCGCACACTCACCGTCCGGCCTGACGGCTCACCGCGATGAGCGGATCGTGACGAGGTGTTGCGGCTCACCGACACCACCCGGACCGGCGCAGCGCTGTAGCCCGCCCGTTCGGCGCGGACGCGCTGAGTCCGGGGGAGGCGCTCTTCGGCGGTTTCCGTCAACGCGTTCGGCGTGCAGAAGATCCACCCGGCGTGGACCGTCTGCAGCCACCCGATGGTCGTCTCGGCGGCGGCGATCTGGTCGGGCTGAATCTCCCGGCCATCCGGGTCGGGTTCCAGCGAGGCCGAGGTCGCGCCCCAAGGCATGTAGATCTCGTTGTCCCAGGTGAGTTCGGCGTTCTGCTGGTGGGCCGTCAGCTCGGCCTCGGCGGCGCTGGCTCCCATCGATCGGGCCAGCCGCTTGATCGCCGCGAAGTCGGTGACGCTCCAGAAGGTCACCCAGAGCCCGCCGGTGTCCGAGGTGAGTAGCTCGGTTCCGCCCCAGGAGACAGCGACGATGTCGATGCGCTTGCCGTCTTCGCGGATGTACTCGGTCAGCGGCTCGGCGAACAGCATGAATCCCGTCGGTGCCGGGATGTCCTGCGGCTGGATGTCCCAGTGGTCTTTCAGACTCTGTGCGGCTTGGCGGACCAAGCGGGTGATGTCGGTGGTCACGTAGAACAGCTGCGCCTGGCTGAGCCGCTGGTGCTCGTCCTCCAGCAGGAGCCGCGCGCCGAGATCCGGCCTCACCACGGGACGCAGCGTCCCGCGTTGGCGGCGCAGCGCCTCTGCCGTGAACAGGTGAGCGGGCGAAGTCAGGAGGTAGTGGGCCAGGTGCTCGCGCAGCGCGGGCAGTTGCCGCGGCGGCGGGGGTGACCAGCTGGGTGATTCCGGGACGTTCATCTAGCTGCAGCTCCTCGTTAAAACATTGTGTACTCAGTTCTCTTGGTTTACAGTAAGCAAACCTTGAGTACCAAGTCAACAATGATTGAGGGGCTCGACATGAACGAGTGCAAGCACCGTGCCGGTCAGGGATCGGCGAGCAACCCGATCAACGCCGAGGCTCACGCCCTGACCCTCGCCGTCGAGGTCGCCTCCGCCTGGCACCGAGGAGGCGGCTCCGACCGGCCAGAGATCCCGCTGGGAATCGTGGCGACCATCGCGGCCGCCGGGCTGCTGGTCGACCGAACCGCCGACGTGGCCGAGGGAATGAAGTCCGCCTCGCCCGACGGCTTCGTCGACATCGCCCGCAGCTTGTGGGCTGTGACCTTCAGCCGTCACCCGGCCCTGGCGATGTCGGTGTATCCGCTGCTCGGATGGCTCTTCGCCGACGCTCATGAGGCACCGCTGAAGCAGATCAAGGCGACCGCCGATGCCGCGTTGCGCGCAGGTCTGCTCGAGTTGACCGTCACCGAGCGTCGCTTCGACTGCGACGTGCTCGGACCGCTTGTCGGCGCACTGCGGTCCCGGACGGCGACGAAGGTCAACGCACAGATGTACACCCCCGGCGACATCGCGTGCGCGTTGACTGCGGTCGCACTCGACGACCTTGAGCCCGGCCAATCGTTCTGCGACGACGCTGTCGGCACCGGTGGGCTCTTCCGCGCCGCCGTGTGCGTCGTCCGTAGCCGCGGCCTCGACCCGGCCGACATGTCATGGTTCGGGGCCGACGTCGACGATCTCGCGATCGCGGCGGCCGCCGTCAACGGCCTGATCTGGGGCCTCGGCCCGCGGGTCTACCTCTACGTCGGCGACATCCTCACGCATCCACGGTGGGCCGACGAGGCATGTGCCCGCCAAGCCACGTTCCTCGAAGAGGTGAAGAGCCTGAACAAGGGGATCAAGGTGCTCGACTTCCTCAAGACGCTCTGATCGGCAGAGTCAGGCCGACGCGCCGCGACGCCGAATGCCGCGACGACCTGCTCTTCCCTGCTAACTTCCCGGCGTGGAGCACGTCGAGCGGCAGATCACGGATGGCCCGGCCGCCCCGGCCGGCGCGACCCTCCGCTACGCCGACATGGTAGAAATCGGCACCTGGTTCAACGTCAGCCACCGCGCCGTGGCGAACTGGCGCTCCCGCTACGCTGACTCACACCCATTCCCGGAACCGGACGTGGTCATCGGTCGCACGCCCGGCTGGTCTCCCGACCGCCGGAATGAGATCGAGAGGTGGGCTGCAGGTCGGCCGGGCCAAGGCGCCGGCGGCGGTCGTCCACGTAAGGCGGATTGATCAGCTCTGCCGGTCACTCCGAGACCGCCACGTGTACTGGGCTCATCATCAGTCGTTGCCCGCTGGTCTCCACCTCCGTGTCAGGGAAGTGGGACGCATGGCTCCACCAGGTAAATGCGGAACTACTGCAGGCCACAGGTTCGAGTTACTCCCCGGATGGGCTGCTTCGTCGCCATTGTCCCGCGTTGTGTTCGCCGGGGAATCGCCATCGGCGACGTCAGCAAATTTCTCACGGTCTGGCTTTCCGGTGCGCTAAAGCAGTACTGATGAGAGTGATCAAGAGGGCTGCGGCTTGACTCGATCGGAGGTTCGAGTGCATGCGACCTCGAAAGAGTGATATTTCGTCTGAATCCGTCGCCGATCGATCGGCGCCAGTGCGCTCCCGGGACTTCTTCGGAGAATGGGTTCATGCGCGTGACTCGACTCGTGATCTCCGGGTTCCGTGGCTGGGACCGTCTCGACCTTCGCCCAGCCGGACATGTACTGCTCGCCGGAGTTCCACGTGCGGGTCGATCTGATGTCGTCGCCGCTCTCGTTCGGGTGCTGGATCCGAGCGTGGCCCGTTCTGCGTCTCTAAGTGATCTTCGGCAGCGTGACGTTGAAGGCGATCGTGGGGTGACGACGGCCCGCGTGACTGTCGCCGAGATCGAGGTGACAATTAGTGATCTCGATCCCGATGTTCAGCAGCTGTTCGACGGCTGCCTGGAGCCTCTGGACGCTTCGGGTGTGGCGAGCGACGATCTTAACGCAAACCCCTTCGCGCAGCTGTGTGCGCGGCTAACGTACCGGCTGACCTATGACTCCGAAGTCGATGAGCTGGATGCGGTCACCTACTTTCCGGTGCTCAGTAACCCCGCGGTCGGTCAGTTTGCCCGGGTGCCGGCGGCGACTCGGAGGGCACTTCCAGTAGTTACTCTCAGTGCCAGTCAGCCGATGCAGCTTCGTGCAGGTGGACGGCTGAGGCAGATCGTCGACCGCCGCGACCCGGAGGCGGCGAAGCTGGCTTTCGAACAGCTACACGACACCGTCGATGCGGCGATGGCCGCGCTGTCGATGGATTCGGCGGTCACCGAGGCTGTCGACGCGGTTCTTGGATCCGGCGGCGCCGGCATCCGTCTGGGCGACTCACCGGTCGGGTCCGCTAGCGTCGGGTTTCTGGCCGAGGACGGATCCGTCGGTGCGCTACTTCGGACCCTGCAGGCAGCGATAAGACTCGATGCCGGAGGTCTGCTCGCTCTAGCGAACCACGGGAGCTCGGCGGCGGCCGTACTTTCGGTGGCCGAAGCGATGCTGCTCGCCGACGTGCCCGGCGCGATTGTGCTTGCCGACGACTTCGGCGATCGCCTGGACACCGCAGCGGCCGAACACCTCGCTTCTGTCATACGAGCACGAGCTGGTCAGGCGTGGTTGTCGACGCGACGTCCTGAGGTCGCCCGAGCTTTCGAACCAGTCGAACTCGTCCGGCTCGTCCGTCACGGCGGTGCGCGAGTGCACCACCAGCTCGAAGCTGTCACCGATCGCAAGTCCGTGTCCGCTCTGCGGCAGTTGCACACGCAGCTATTGGCGGCTCTGACCGCGCCGGTCGTCGCGATCACCGAAGGTCCCCATGACGTCGCCGTCTACGCGAAGGTCGATCGGCGTTTTGCCCCTGCCGCGCTGCCGCTTTCAGCGCATGGCGTACGGCTGGTGTCCGCCGGTACCGGGACAGACGGTGGGATCGACCAGATACCTCGAGTCGCGAATCTTGCTCGCGCACTGGGGTTCAGAGTGATCGCGCTCATCGACCGGGATAAAGACACCGACCAGTCGCGACTCCAGCTCGAGAGGATCCAGGGCGCTTGCGATGTGGTCATTCGGTTACCCGCCGGCGCCATCGAACGCGCAATGCTCGCCGGAATCGCCATCGATCACATCGCGGCGGCTAGTGCCACACTGACCGCATACGGGTTACCGGATCCGATGGTCGACCAGCTCGGTGAAGCCGGGGTGACCAATCTCTGTCAAGTGGTCCACAAGCAAGGGCTGCACGAGCAGCTCTTGGAAGCTCTCTATGCTGAGTTCAGCGCCCATCCGCCGATGATCGAGACGGTCCTCCGTGAGGTGAGCGCGGTCGCGAGCCCTACGTACGTCGGCCCGCTCCTGGTCAACGTGGCCGATATCCCCAGGCCGCCAGCGGAGCGCTTATGACATACGAGCCCAACGACGAGCAAGAAGACGTCATCAACAGCGTCGATCCGGTCCTTGTCGTCGCTGGAGGGGCGGGGACCGGCAAGACTACGACGGCTATCGCGGCAGCTCGCACCTATCTGGAAGCGGCCGACAAGCAACTGCGGTCCACGCGCGCGGCCGCCGAACGGGCGTGCGTGCGTGCGCCCCTGCTCGCCCATCAGCGAGTTCTCTTCCTGTCATTCTCCCGTACCGCGGTCGCGCAAATCATCGATCGGGCGGGAGATGTCATCAGGCCTTACGGCCCTCGTTTGGAGGTCGCCACCTTCCACGGATTCGCCTGGAGGATCATCACGAGCTTTGGTGCGCACTACGGCTTCCCGCCTCCCTTGACGGTGTTGAGTTCGGCCAGCGTGCGTGTTCCTGGTGCGCCGAACGGCCTCACGTACCCGCAGCTGCTTCCCGGTGCGCGGAAGCTGTTGTCGATTCCGCAGGTGTCCGATCACTATGCTGGGCGATACGGACTCGTCATCTGCGACGAGTTCCAGGATACCGACGGCGATGAGTGGCAATTCTTCCAGCTGATTGCACCTCGGGCTCGCCGGATCCTTTTGGGCGATGTGAACCAGTCCATCTACGGCGGATTCAAGCCAGGGGTCGACCCGCTGAAGCGCATCGCGTCGGCGCTGGCCATTCCCGGGGCTCGCAAGATCGACCTGCCCCCGGCTAGCCACCGGGACCCCACAGGTGTCCTGCCGGCAGCCGCCGAGGCAGCAAGACTGAGACGTTTCGCGGATCCGGCCCTGCGCGTGGCCGCGGACTCCGGGAGGTTGACCATCACGCAGATGACCGATGACCGCGGTCATGGCAAAGTCGTCGATCTCGCTCGGCGAGCGCGGCGGCAAGGTCATAGCGTAAACATTTTCACCCACACGAACGTCGCGACCACCCAGCTGTCGGATGCACTCACCGTCGCCGGGCTTAAACATGAGCAGGTCGGCTTCGGAGAGGCCTACGGTGAAGCCTTGGCCGCTCATTCGGCACTGGTTCGGTATGCGATCGACGATGGCATGTTTCCGCTCCGAGAACTGGCGGTCTACATCACGGCCACGCAGGGCGGGAAGGGCATCCCGCCGCTTGCTCAGCAAGTGCTCGACCCTCGCGGCAACCCTGTCTTGGAACGAGCGATCGCTCAGCTCGCCACTGATCTGCGCGACGCAGCGACGCCGCTCGACCTTGGTCGTCTGGCTGACACCGTGACTGGTGCGTATGCCCGGGTCGGGACATTCCGCGGTCAGGAGACCTGGACACAGGCCGCCCAGCGAACGCGGAACGCGCTCCTGGGACGACGCGGCGAAGTCTCGCCTACTGCGATCGTCGAAGACCTGGGTCGCCTGCGTGACGAGTCGCTGGTGGGAAACCTTGCGGGGCGCCGACGCCCGATACAGGTCATGAACCTGCACCAGACAAAGGGGCGGGAGGCTGACACCACGATCTTGCTGCTGGGCACCGACGAGTTCTACGGGCGCGAAACCGAGCCGTACCCGGACGGATCGCGATTGCTTTACGTCGTCATGACCCGCGCTCGAAGGCAGTCCCATCTGGTCGTCCCGGCCGTCGCGCATCCTCTGTGGCGGCCGCTAATCAACGTCTGCCGGACGAACATCTGACGCGCAAAAGTTTGGCATTCTTCGGACAACCACTGCTTGCCGGGGGGTAACTGGTCAGGTCGTTTCCGGGGTGTGTTTGCCCCCGTGAGATGATCTTGTTGTGCAGGCCGGGGATGGGCGTCCGTCGTATGACGAGCTTGCCGCCCTGGTGGTGCGGCAGGCGGCGGTGATCGAGGAGTTGCGGGTTGAGGTCGCTGCTTTGCGGGCCGAGAACGCTGAACTCCGGCGGCAGTTGGGGCAGAACAGCCGGAACTCGTCGAAGCCACCGTCATCGGATTCGCCGTTTGTGAAGCCGGCGCCGAAGTCGTTGCGGCGCAGGAGCGGCCGCAAGCCGGGCGGGCAGTCCGGGCATCCGGGGTCGACGCTGGCGCAGGTCACCGATCCGCATGAGCGAGTGCGGCATGAGCCCGGTCCTTGTTCCGGTTGTGGTGCGGATCTGGCCTTCGCGGCGGAGGTCGGGGTGGAGCGGCGGCAGGTGTTCGATCTGCCGCCGATCACGGTGCGGGTGACCGAGCACCAGCTCATCGCGCGCCGCTGTGAGTGTGGGACCACCACCTGCGGCGCAGCGCCGGCTGGGGTGACGGCGCCGGTGCAGTACGGGCCGCGGATCACCGCGATCGTCCTCTATCTGTATGTCGGGCAGTTCCTGTCGAAGAAACGCACCGCGACCGCGTTGGCTGAGCTGTTCGGTACCCCGATCTCGCAGGGCACGGTGGCAGCGATGACCGCACGCGCCGCCGACGGGTTGACCGACTTCCTGACCCGTCTGCGTGACCTGATTGCAGCGGCCGCAGTGGCCGGGTTCGACGAGACCGGGCTTCGCGTCGCCGGGACGCTGCACTGGGTGCACTGCGCCCGCACTGAGAAGTACACCCTGATCACGTGTCACCCCAAACGCGGCCGCGCGGGTATCGACGACGCCGGTGTGCTCGGTCGGTTCCGTGGGGTCGCCGTGCACGACGCGTGGGCACCGTATGACACCTACCTCGATGCCGACCATCAACTCTGCTGTGCCCACGCGCTGCGCGAATTGCAGGCCGTGACCGAAACCGTGCCGCCGGAGAGCCCATGGTGCTGGGCAACCCAGGTCGCTGACGCGCTCGTCGCGATGCAACACCTGGTGGCCGAGGCGATCGCCGCCGGTGCCGACGCGGTGGATGCCGACGCGCTGACCATCCAGATCCGCCGCTACCGTTCCGCCGCCCAGGTCGGGATCACCCAGACCGCCGATCGAGTGGATGCGCTGGCGTGCAAGCACAACGCACTCGCCCGCAGACTGATCAACCGGCAAGACGACTACCTCCGCTTCACCACCGACTGGCGGATCCCCGCCGACAACAACGGCTCCGAACGTGACATTCGCATGATCAAGCTGCGGCAGAAGATCTCCGGCTGCCTCCGTACCCTCGCCGGAGCCGGGCAGTTCTGCGCCATACGCAGCTACCTATCCACCGCAGCCAAACACGGCCACCACTTCTTCGACACCCTCGTCACACTCGCCGAGGGAAACCCCTGGCTGCCCGCAATTCCATGACCTGACCAGTTACGCCTGGGGAAGACGACGTTCGCGGCCTGGCTCGCCCGGACGCGGGGTTGGCCCTGCCATTTCACCCGCAGGCGCAACGGGCGCAGTGTCTCCACCGCACTTCGGAACCTGGCCTCGCAGCTAATCGCCCAGTACCAGCTCGGCGAAGAGTTCGCGCCGTTCGGGACACTGCCGGACACCGCGGGTGAACCCGGCTGGTTCGACGGGCTCCTGCGGGCTGCGGCCGCGAAAGCGCAGGAGTACGGGCAACAGCTCGTTCTCGTGATCGACGGACTCGATGAGGCGGAGCGTTACGACAGCGACCTACCGCTGGGACTGCCCACCGTCCTCCCGAACGGCGTCTTCATCGTCGTCACCTCCCGAGTCGGGACCGATCTCTCCGCCTTGCGGCAGCCCTGGAAATCCCTGTTGATCGATCCGGCTGATCAGCGCAATCGCAACGATCTTCGCGAGTTCGTCCTCGCGACCGCTGCCGCGGAACCGCTCGCCACCATGTTGCCGGATCACCAGGTCTCGGCGGAGGACCTCGCGCAGCTGCTCGTGCGCAAATGCGGCGGGGTCTGGGTCTACCTGCGTTACGTTCTCGACGAGCTCCGGTACGGGCTTCGAGACATTGCCGCCTTGGGCGGCTTGCCTGACGATCTTGTCAGCTACTACGTGGAAAGCCTGATCCTGCCCAGCGACGGAGAAGCGTGGATTTCGGTCCGGCTTCCCCTGCTTGCCACACTGGCCGCAGCCGCCGAACCGCTTCCGGCGGCTACGCTGAGCGAGCTCGCCGGTCTGGCGGATCCGAGTCGCGTCCGCACCCTGTGCGACTCGGCTCTGCGGCCATTTCTCACGGTGGTCGAGAAGCCCGGTCAACCCCGCCGGTACGGGATCTATCACGCGAGCTTGCGCGAATTCATCGGCGGCGCGGCCCGGACGCATTCGCTGGAGCGAACGCGTGCCCGCGGAGACGAGCTCGCACAGGCAACCACGGCCGCACATCGACGGATCACAAGTCATTACCTGACCCTGTTCGGCGGGCTGGACGAGCAATTGCCTGCGCTGAAGCGGGACCCTGACCTGGCGAACATCGACGACGGATACCCACGACGCCAGCTGCCCTATCATCTCGAGCACGCTGGCGAGGCCGGAGACCTGCATCGGTTGCTCAATGCCGAGCACCTCGCCGAAGAGGGCCGGATCCGCAATGCTTGGTTCGCCGTACACGATCGCGCGGGCAGTCTGGACGAATACCTCACGGCGCTGCAGCGTGCCAGGCGGCTCGTCGAAGATGGCACGGATGCAGACCACGGCAGCTGCCGGACGTCGTCGTCGTTTGCCCTCGAACTCCAATACCGAGTGATGGCCTGCGCCATCATCACGCTCACTGCCAACGTCCCGGCTGCGCTCATCCGGCGACTGGTCACGACCGGAGTGTGGACAGTCGGCCGAGCGCTCGACCACGCCCGGAACCTCCACCATCCGGCTGATCGTGCGAACACACTGATCGGCCTTCTGGGCGATGTCGGTGACAGGGAGAAGCGCCAGGCTGCCGTCCAGGCGTGGGAACCCGCTCGATTGGTCACCGATCACGAATATCGTGCATGGCTTCTCATTCGCCTGCTCAAGCACGTGGCCAATGAAGAGCACGAACGCATGGCCCGCGACGCGCTGGATGCGGTTGTCGCTATCCAGAGCTCCTCGAGCCAAGTGGATTTCCTCCAGCGGCTGATCCCTGTGCTCTCGGAGGAAAAGCTTGGTGAGGTCTTGCAGCTGACGATAAGGATCGAAGACACGCACGCCGCCGCCAGGCTGCTCGCAGCGCTGGCTCCGGTCCTCCCCGAGCCACTGCTGGCAGATGCCATGACAGCGGCACAAGCACTCGCCGAACTGGACGATCGTGCGTTGGCGCTGGCTGCTCTGGTCCCACGTCATGACCTGGAACTCGGCGCCATTGTGCTCGCCGAAGTGCTGGCGGTCGGCCGCGCGGCGCCCGATCCGTACGTCAGGGCCCGTGCACTGCGGATCGTCGCCGCTGCGATGCCTTCACCAGGAGAACTTCCGGAGGAAGCTTTCGACGTTGCCCGGTCGATCTCACCGGCGGATGACCGGTCCTGGGAGATTGCAGCGCTCACGCCTCTGGTCGAGGGCTCACTCGCCGACGAGGTCTGCTGCGAAGCGATCGAGGCTGCCCGCCAGGTGCCGGGCAGCCTTGAGCGAGCGGAGACGCTCGCCGGCATCGCCTCCCTCCTCACCCCGCGGCATGCGGCCGTGGCGGCCGACGAAGCCGTCGCCACGGTCCGGGCGATTCCGGACGACCAGGAACGAGCAACAGCCTTCGGCGTCGTTGTCGACAACCTTCCTCGGCAGGCTCGCGAAGGCGTCATCGACGAAGCATTCGCCCTGGTCCGCTTGGTCCGCGGGGAGAATCGACAGGTGCGGCTGCTGAATTGCTTGGCTCCGCATCTGCCCGAGAGGCTGCACAACGAGGCCTTGACGATCGCCGGGGAGCTGACCGACGCCTTCCAGAGGGCCGACGCGATCGGCAACCTCGCCCCGTTTCTCAATGCCTCCCTGGCGGCCAAAGGCCTTAGTGCCGCACGGACCATCAGCGACGAATACGGGCGCGCCAAGATTTTCGGCGCTCTCGCTTCCGTGCTACCCGCCCCACAGAGCAACCAGCTTCGCGAGCGTGCGCTGCACGCGGCCAGGCAGGTGCTCGACCCGTACTTCCGGGCACGCGCCCTTACCTCCCTCGCGGATACCACCGCGGAACCGCAGCGAGCCGCGACGTTGCTCGAAGCCCTCGCCGCGGCACGCTCCGACGACGACGATTACCGGCCTACGACCTTAACGACAGTGCTGAACGCACTTCCCGCAGCGGCTCAGCCGGCGATCGTCGCCGAAGCTTTCGACGCGATCACCACAGCGGTCACAGACCCGGAAAGCCGGGCCATCGCCATCATCCGTCTCGCCCCCCATTTGTCTTCTCCGCAGCGCGAGGAACTGTGGCGGGCCGTCGATGCCGGCTCGCTGGTAGGAACACCGGCGTACTACAACGTAGGTGTCCTGGCGATGTTGGCGGTGTTCGCGCCGGTGGCCGAGCGCGACCGGCTCTTCGACCGTGTCCTCGCTCAGGGATGCGACCTGCCGGTCAGCCGCGACCCGGTCCAAACCTACATTCGATGGTTCGCCCGGCTCGCCAGGGCGCTTCCTCGGCGGGCCGTGATCGAGGTGCTCAGGGAGCTCCACCCGTTGGACGAGCAGCTAGCGGACCGGGACCGCATCGTGCGCGCGGCCAAGGTGGCGAAACTCGCCCGGCTGCTGCCCGAACGCCTGCTACGGCGCACGGTGACGATCGCCGGTGCCGTGCCCCAGACCCTCAATCCGACACCGTTGCTGGGTACGCTGGCCATGCACCTGCCGGAAAGATTGCGGGAGCAGGCGTTGGCCGAGGCATTCTCGCCCACGCGTGAGACGGTATTGGCCCGGTCCGCCGTGATCGGCTACCAGGCGTCCGAGCCCCGCCCCGACCTCGAACTCGTGCGGCGCTGCCTCGACGGGCTCGATCTCAACGGCTGTCTGAGGGTTCTCGCGTGCGCGATGCCCATCGTGCAGAGCCTGAGTGGTACCGACGGTCTGCTGAGCTGCGTCGACACCATCGAGTCGGTGCGCCGTTGGTGGCGTACCCCTTAGCTTGACTCTGTCGGGGATCTTGGTCGGTGCTGTGTCAGTTGACGGCTCGCCAGGAGCGCAGGCGTGGGATGTCCTGCTGGTCGAGGTAGTCCTGGAAGGCTGTCGGTGGCCGTGGGGACGCGCTGTCGCCGGGAGGCTGTCGGCTGAGGCGTTCGATGTTGACGGCGATGGCGGTGAGTACGTGCTGCAGGTGGGTCTTGGCCTGCCCGCGGTAGCGGCAACGGCGCATGCCGTGGCCGCGGGCGAACTCGCAGATGGTGCCCTCGATGCCCGACCGCACCGCGTAACGCTTGTGCCAGGCCGGTTCCTGCCGCTCGGCACGGTTGCGCAGCTGCAGTTCGAGGAGTTCTCGTGGGGGAAAGCCCACGTTGCGTGCGGAGTCGCGGGAGGTGGTGCACTTGGCTCGGACCGGACAGGGTTGGCACTGGCTCTTGGTGAAGCGGGCCACGATCAGCGGGCCGCGGTCGGTGAGGATGTCGGGTAAGGGCCGTGCCAGCCTTTGCTGACCTGGCCCTGCGGGCAGGTGACCTGTCGGCGGTCGAAGTCGATCCGGAAGTCGTCGCGGGCGAAGCCCTCACCCTGGCGGTGCTGGTGGGTGGGATTGCCCGGCAGCGGTCCCACCACGGTGATCCGGTGTTCGCGTTCGGCCCGCTCCAGGTGGACCAGGGACGTGTAGCCGCCGTCGACCAAATGCTGGTCTGGTCGTAGTCCCGGTGCTGCAGTCTGGTGTGGATACCGGGCAGGACTTCGGCGTCCGAGCTGGTGGCGGGCATGGTGGCCACGTCGGTGATCACGTTGGGGCTGTCGCCGGAGCAGGTTTCGGTCACGTGCGCGAGGAACCCCTGCCAGCGGGTGACCTGACCCCGACGCGCGTAGCGGGCCGTCAGGTCGTAGGGCGAGATAATCCGGTTCGCGGAAAGTGGCAGACCAGTGCCTTCGTCTTCGTCGCGCCAGCGCAGGCGGCCCGTGGGGTCCCAGTGGTAGTTCTGCACCAGCACCTGCCGCAGGGCCTGCACTCGAGGGCCGTCCAGCAGGCCGGGATGGTTGTGGCTCAGGTGTTCGAGCAGGTGGCGGGCGTCCGCCCCGGTGCTGTTGATCCTGGTTTTGGGGCGGGTGGGGTTCTTGCCCAGGCGCACCGGTCGGCCATAGCGACGGCCCCAGTGCTCGTCGACCAGGCCGTCCAGCGCGTGGTCGGCGGTGCGGGCGAGTTCCTCCAGTGCCGCGCGCATGACTTCGGTGACCAGTTCGAGTCGGGTCAGGTCGCGCATGGCGGCCAGGACGTGGGTGGAGTCGGTGCGCTGAGTGGTGCGCTCGCGGACCAGTCCGGCCTCCTTCAGACGGGCCAGGGCGACATCGAGGAGGCGGTCCGCCCGGCCGTCGCGCTGGAGGCGGTCGCGGAAGTCGCCGAGCACGCTGTGGTGGAAGCCGGGATCGTCGAGTTCGAGGCCGAGCGCGTACTTGAAGTCGATACGGCAACGCACCGCCTCGGCGGCATCGCGGTCAGACAAGCCCAGCAGGAACTGCAGTACGCTCACCGTGGCCAACTGGGCGGGTGAGAGCGCGGGGCGTCCGTTGCGGGAGTAGCAGTCGGCGAAGTCCTCATCCCTCCACAGTCCGCTGAGGCGGTCACGCACCCACATCGCCGTCGTACCACCAGGGTTACTGGCACGAGCCATCCGCGCGGTGAGCTCCGGGACCTCCACTGCGGACCGGGAATCAACCGGTAAGGACATGCGATCACCTCGGGGAGCGTTGCGACTTCTCTAACCCCCGAAGCCTCGCTGTTACTTACCGGTCACCCTCCGCGACGCGCCAACCGTTCCAAGATTCCCGACAGAGTCAAGCTTAGTGAAAGCCCGCAAACGGCGGGCCGACCACAGGAGGCGACGTGTCAGCCATCCACACAAGTGCCGACATCGACGACCCCTCAGGGCGTCACCCCGGGGAACAGCGGACCGAGTTCGTGTTTGACGTCGACGGCACGACCTACGAGCATAACCATCCCACCATCACCGGTGCGGAGATCATGGCCATCGCAGGGATCAGCTCCAGCAACGGACTGATCCAGATCCTGCCGGACGGGACCCGCAAGACCATCGCGCCCGACGAGACGGTTCATCTGGTGCCCGGAGCGCAGTTCAAGCGCCGTCCGCGGTTCAAGCGGGGCTGACAATGACGGAGCCGAACAGGCTCGCGGTTCGCCTGGCGCAGGAGGAAACCTTACTGCGCCAGGCATACCCCGGAGCCCGCATCGATCGCGAGTCGCTCGTCGTCGTGCTCTCGGGCCATCAACTTCCAGCTGGCTGGTCGCACCGCGAGACCGACGTGCTCTTCCAGATTCCGCCGAACTATCCGGCAGGACAACCGGACAACATCTGCGCCCGGCCCGACCTGACCCTCGCGAACGGCGGGACCCCGGGCAACAGCCAAGGCGTCCAGGTCCACGCGGGAAAGCGGTGGCTGCAGTTCTCCTACTACGTCGATCCGGGCGACTGGCGACCGGATGCGGACCCGGCCGCGGGCAGCAACCTCGCCGAGTACCTGACTGGCGCTCTCACCCGATTCCAAGAAGCGGACTGATGACCATGAGCACCCTCAAGTTCACCGTGCCGGACCACTGGGCCCGCATCGAGCAGCACCTTCGCGGAGGCTCGGGCGAACGCTTCGCCTTCGCGCTGACCAACATCCTGCGTGACGGCCCGGACGGTCCGGTCATCGAGGCCACGGACGTCATTCTGATCGACGATCAGGACGTCCACCGCGGCTCCCACGGCTGGTCCATCGCGGACCACGCACTGGACCGCGTGCACAACCACGCCGTCAAGACCGGCCGTGGCCTGGTCGAGTTCCACAACCACCACGCCGGGCCACCGCGGTTCTCGTCCCTCGACGAGACTCACCTCGAACCGATGGCGGGCTACATGCTGGACCTGCTCAACGGTGCACCCTACGGCGCGGCGGTTTGGACCGAGGGCTTGCTCTGGGCCGAGTGGTGGCGGCCAGCCCCGGGCGGCGGCGTTGAACGCCGTCCGTTCGACACCGTGACATCCATCGGCCCCTCCTTGCGGATCCTCAACGCCCGAGCCGGTGGCCGATGTGCGGTTCAACCGCCAGCTTCCACTCCTGGGTGCCGACGCGCAGGCCTCGATCAGCAGCATGCGGGTCGCCCTCGTCGGCGCCGGCGGGACCGGGTCGCACGCCGCCGTCGCCCTTGCCCACCTCGGCTTCCGCAACGTACTGATCTTCGACGACGACCTGGTCGAAACGACCAACCTCAACCGTATGGTCACGGCCGAGCACGCTGACATCGGAAGTCCGAAGAACCTCGTCGCCCGGCGCCGGATGCGCGCGATCGACCCGCTAGTCTGGGCCCACCAGCTGCCGGGCATCACGGTCGCCGGCGCAAACCCCGAACTGCACGACGTAGACTTGATCATCGGATGCGTCGACCACGACGGTCCCCGGCACCGGCTCAATCAGATCGCGGTCGACTCCCGGATCCCCTACCTCGACATCGCCACCGGGGCCGACGACACCGCCGAGCCGATCGCACTCGGAGGACGGGTCGTGTTCGTCCTACCCGGCGGTCCATGCCTCACATGTCTCGAGGAACTGGACTCCGCCGAGGTCGCGCGCTGGGCGAAGTCCGCCGATCAACAGGCCCTCGATCGCCGGCACGGGTACGGAACTGGCACCGCCAACCCATCGGTTGTCTACCTCAACGGACTTACCGTCAACGCCGCGCTGGTCGAGCTCGCAGCATGGCTCTCCGGCTCACGACGGCCCGCGACGTGGCTCGACATCGACCTGGTCGGCAGTGCGTGACAGCCCGGCACCCAGGTCGGCCCCAGGCAGGTCGCCGGGCCACGTGGGAGCTGCATCGAATGCAGGGGAGCGCTACCGTCCCGGCCTGCGTGACCTGCGGCTACCCGCCGGGCCGTCGTCGCGGCCGAGAATCGAGGTCGACCAGCAGGCCGCGAGCCGGGTTGGGGCGACGTCGCGGAACTTACCGTCACATCGCCGGTCTCGTCGCGCCGCGGCTCATCGGTGATGTCGAAGGAGGCATTGCGGGTACCGGCTCCTTCGCCCAGCAGGACGCGTGCGTCTCGGCCGACGAAGGGCCGGCCGGTCCGGTAGACGCGGTCGAGGTGGTCCAGGAAGCCGCCGGGGCCTCTCATGCGCATCGACTGGCTCGTCACCTGGGAGGTTCACGCCCGACGGCGGGACATGAGAGGTTGACCGGAGACGGCGCGACGCCGGTAGCGGTATGCCGTGCTCCGGAACACGAACTGGTGAACGCTCCGTCGAGGGGACAACCCCGCGCGTATCGTATCTCCATGTCCGACCTTGGCCTGGCCACCGAGTACGAGAACGGCGTCGCGGACGTGCTGGCGTTCCTGGCCGGTCCCGATGCGACCGTCCAGCGCAATGTCCACCTGCCGGGTCTGCGAAGTAAGCGGAAGCGCCAGGTCGACGTGCTCATCACAACGACGGTGGCCGGGCTGGGAGTCACGCAGGTGGTCGTGGATTGCAAGCGTCACGGGCGAGCCATCGACGTTCCCGACGTGCAGTCGTTCTACGGCTTCCTGGAGGACGTCGGGGTGACCGGCGGAGTCTTGATTGCCAGCTCGGGGTACACCGGCGGCGCGAAAGAGTTCGCGCAGCAGGCGCGCGGTCTGAAGCTGGAAGTGCTCACCATCGACGAACTGGTCACGTGGCAGCCACCGGGAACCGTCCACTTCGACTACGAGGTCCCGAAGGACCTCGTCAGGGCCGCCACTCTGAAGCTCCGGCGCGCTGGATTCCGCGTTGCCCCTACCAACGAGTACGAGGACATCAGCGGCGGGATCGTCGTGATCCGGGTGTTCCGGCATTTCGGCACGACGAATCCCACCGGAGAAGCGCAGGCAGGGGCAGGCGCCAAAGTGATCGACGCGTTGCGTGCCGCAGGCGTGGACAATCCTCGCAATCGCGCCAATGGTCAGGTGGTTCAGGGCGGTACCCCGGGCCACCGGTGGATCATGACGACCTACCGGGGTGAACCGCTGGTCAAAGTCCTCGCCGCGACCGAAGACGAGTTGCGGCAGCAGCTCGACGACCTGGCTGTCGGCATGCTCGCTCACCTACCCGACGCCCGTGAACATTTGGCATACCTGAAGCCCGATGACTGGCCGGTGACCGGGCTTTTCGCCGGCTGGAGGCATGCCTGATTGATCGGCGAGGGCAGTTGGAGGACGGATCGTTGTTCTACCGCTGGACTAGAGCAGTAACGCGGCGGCGGCGACGAGGAGAACTAAAACGACGACGATCAGAGCGGCTTGAGAGATCGGCAGCTGGATCGTGCGATTCTGGGCGGGGGTGGGCCCTGTCGGACGAGGTTGTTCCGGCGCTGGTTTCGGATTCGGCGACGGGACCGATCGGTACGTGGTTTTGTGAACGGTTTCCCAGGCATTGAGGTAGTGCTCGACGTCGGCGTCCGGTCGTCCGGTTTCTCGCCAAGCACGAGGAGGAGTGTCTTCAGGCGCTGTCGACTTCCTCGGGGCGGCAGCTTCTTGCCCGTCACGTAAGGTTCGAGCCCGGATTTGCTCCAGGCGTGCTCCGTCGGCCGCTCCAGCGTTCCGCGCGGTCAACATCGCCGGGACCCCGCTCGGACGCGTCGGCACCGCCGATGAGGCCGGCGCCCTACGACCAGGCCGTCAACTCGCCCAAACGTGAGCTGCGGGTCTTCGCACCCGAGGAGGGGTAACCGAGCACATCGGACTCGACCACCTGCCTCACGTCAGCACCTTCATCGCCGACTGGGACGCCGACACATTCGCCGAGCTGCCCGGCCGTCGTCCGGGAGTAGCCCGGCTCCTGAGGCGGGCAGCACGGTCCCGCCTCACTGCCACGGGGTCAACGTCAGCCGGATCGCGGCGGTGGGGCCGAACAGCGGGTTCGCTGTCTCCGGCAGTGCGACCTCGGTCATCCAACCGTCCCCGCTCTGGTCGCCGGGCAGGGGATCTCCGGTCGGCGTCCAGTTGCGGATCGCTCCCGGGAGTTCGGAGTTCCAGACAGCCCATGCCTGCGCCGGCTGCTCGTCGCCGTTGCCGGGCTGGACGTCGACCACGAGAGTGTCGTCGAAATCGGCCGTCTGCTCGAGGTGGTTCGCCGGGTCGAGGGCGAGTTCCAGGCCCGTCTCGGCGAGCGAGAGCAGCCGCAGGTGAAGGGAGTACCGCAGAGTGTCGGTGGGGCGCGGCAGCCGGCTGGTGAGGAACGTGACCAGAAGCGGGAGCACCGGGTCTTCGGCGGGTGTCGGTTCGAACTGGATCGGGCAGTGGTGCGCGGAGGTCCGTTCGTCGACGAGGACCGGCAGCTGCCGGATCGCCAGCTGGACCTCGACCTGCCGGATGACGCCGTCGTCGCCGGAACCCGGTGGCGGCTCGACGTGCACCAGGTCCACCTGGGCGCGGAGGTCTCCGAACAAGAATCGGCGCAGGTTCTGGTAGCCCTCCTCGGAGTTGACGAGGCCGTACCGGCCCGAATGGCTGCGATGGACCAGTGCCCGGTTGGCTCCAGGCACGAAGGCTCTGTCGATCTGGACCAAGCCGTCGCTCCGCACGCCGACGAGCTTGGACGACAGGCCCCGCGCCACGGCGTAGTCTTCCGAATCCGTGCCGACGAGGCAGAAGATCCGCTCCTTCGGGAACACCCCGTCGGGCACGTCGGCCGGCGACCAGCCATTCGGGCGGTTACCCCCGTCGGTCGTCAGGTACTCATACATGCGGTCGGGACCGAAAATCGCGGCGGCGTCGATGTTGAACAGGTCGCGAAGCTTTTCCAGTAGCCCGAATCCGTGGGCGAACTGGATGCCGCTGTGCGGGGTTCCGTAGGTGAACAACCGGTCGACGTAACTGGTCGCGGCATCCGCTGCACCGTCGGCCAGGGGAATCACTCGTTGAATCATCGACCGGCAGATGAGGCCGCCCATGGAGTGAGCGACGAGAAACACGCGGGGAGCGCCGGTCTTGGTCAGGACCAGTTTCACGAAGTCGAACAGGTCCTCGGCGGCATCTTCGAGCACGAATGCCGCCGGCTCGGCGCCGAATGTCGTGGCGGCCTGGTCGTAGAACCGGTGAATCCAGACAGTCGCCTCCGGGACGGCCGCATCCTCCTGCGACAGCAAGAAGGCGCGTTGGTCACCGTGGACCAACAGCTGGTAGCGTTCGTCGCTGATCAGGCGCAGCAGCGGACCCTCGAACTGGTGGAACCAGGGCTTGTCGTCGCTCCCGATCCGGACGTGCACCGCACCCTTGTTGAAACCGTAGAGCGGATCGTCCACCGCGTCGTCGATCTCCGATGATGTTGCAGCGAACCCGCGAACATAAACGACGGGCAGCTTGTGAGCGGACATGATTCACCCCTCGATCCAGATTGGCAAAACGGGGAAGACTGCGCGAAATCGTCAGTTTCCACCGGCGTTATCTGCAAACTCGCCGGCGGCCCGGGAAACGTTACCGAAGTCACCCGAATGTTCTAATTTCGGATTCCGGTGATCACGGATACAGGTGATAAGTCACCCGAATTTGGTCGATCAGTTTCCCGGCGTCGGCTGCGCCGGTTGCCACCAGCTGTGGAACGGTCGCCAACGCGTCGAGAGAACCGTCCGTCGGCACGCGCCCCGAGGCGAAGAGCTGCAGCACGGTCGCGGCGAACCTCAGGTGAACGCGGCATTCCGCGCGCAGCGCGGCCAGCCGGTTGCCGTTCGGCAGTGCGGGACCGGCCGCCGTGAGCAGGTCGTTCGCCGTCCCGTGGGCGCAACCACGCAGGGTTTTCCGCAAGTCGGCTATATCCGGCCCCAGCCCAAGCTTGACGGCCTGCTCGTGCAGGTTTTCCAGGCGCTCGCGCAGGTCGTCTCCCACCAGCCGGTGGACCACCCGGTCGAGTGAAGGAGGGGGTTCGTTGTTGAGCAACGCGACCGCCCTCTTCGCCGTGCGGAGCAGTGAATGGGGCGCTCCGCCCGACAGGCAGTGGCACAACCACCGAAGCTCCGCCGGCAGTCCGCCGCCGTCCGGCTGCAGCAGCAGTTCGGACGACGCGAAGCTCCGGTCGGCCGGATGCCTGCCGGGGTCCAGGTTCCACGCGAGGCGGAACCTGTCGAGGGCCACCGCCGCCACCATGGGGTGCAGGCCCATCTGCTGCTGAACGGAGGCGAGCGCGTCGAAGGAACCGGGATCTTCGGCGGTCGCACTCGCCACCCGGAGCTCCGTGCGGTCGAGATCGTTGTCGAACACCTGCAGAAGGGTCGCGGCGTAGCGGAGGTAGATGTGGGACTCCAGCCGGAGCCGGCCGAGGGGAGAGTCGTCGACGGTGGTCACCGCCGGCGCGTTGCGCAGCAACATCGCCGGGGTGGGATTCGCCGTGCAGGTGTGCATCATGCGGACGAAGGCGGCCACATCGGCACCCGCGCCGATCCGCGCCGCGGCCTCCTGCAGTGACGTCGCCTTGCGGCCGAGCTCGTCGACCACGAGCCGTTCGGTGACCTCGGCGAGCATGGGCATGGTGTCCGGACCGGACAGCTCGGCGATGTTCCGCGCCACGCGGATCAGCTCCCGGGGCAGACCGCCGGAGAGGCAGTGGCAGAGGTAGCGGAACGGCTCCGACATCCCGGTGACCCGTTTGGACAGCATGTGGTCCGCGTCGCTGAGACTGAGGTGGTCGACGCGGACGATTTCGTCGAACGCGCTGTCGAAGGCGTCGCGGAAGGCCAGTCCCCGTCGTTCGAAAGCGGTCAGTGCCTCCTCGGACACGGAAACGACGAACTGGCAGCCCGGCACGCCGAAGACACCCTTGATCTCGTTGACGAACCGCTGTGCGTCCTCGGCGGGTTCGACCTTGTCCAGCTCGTCGATGCCGATCACCACGCTGGGCCGGCCGTCCCTGGGCGCCAGCACCTCGGCCAGCTGCTGGATGAACCGCTGGAGCTGGCCGACGAGCTCCGGGTGGGTGAGCGGACGCTGCGAGACCTGCGTCGACCGCGTCCGGGAGAGGTCGATCTTGAGCGGCAGCGTGAGCTTGCCCGACCAGCCGGTGGTGAGCGTCTGGAGGAACCGGATCTGTGTCAGGTCCCGCCTGGCCAGATCCACCAGCAGATCCTGTTTCGAGCGCGCTTTCGTGCGGGTGAGCATGGACCGCAGCACCCGGAGCAACGACCATCCCCGGCGCCGCAGCTTGAGCCAGACGACGGCGAGGAGCGTGCCGGCGATCCCTGCCGCGCCCAGGGAACCGAGCAGAAGGATCAGGAGCGCGGGCAGATCACCGGTGCTCCGCCTCGCCAGCAGCTCGCCGAACATCGTCTTGGGCGCGGACAGCCCGAGCGCGGCGATCGCCCACCCGGTCGCGGCGCAGAGCACCACGCCGGCCCAGAAGAGGAATCGCAGCACCAGCCAGATCTGCTTGCGCCGGTGTTCCCGGTCGAGCAGGAGACCCCAGTCGGGATGGACCCCCGTGCCGGGGCCGCCCCGGCCCAGCCCGCGGATCACCTTGAGGCACAGGGCACTGTGCAGGTGAAGCACGAAGTCCCGCGGTTCGTACCGGATGGGTGCGGGCACCTGGATCGCCACCCTGTCCAGTTCGTCTCGCACCCACCTGCCGATGAGCGTGGTCTTGCCCGAACCTCGCGGCCCGGCCAGGCCGAGTGCCCCGCTCCGGACGCGCCGTGCCGCCCGGTCGAACCGGCGCACCGACCCGGTGTCCACGACGAACTCGTCACCCGCGGCGTGGTTGAGCCCGGACTGGTCGGTGATGACGAGGCTGAACCACAAGACCGGTTGCAGTGCCTTGTTGAGCGCCAGCCGCGATGCCGGGCGTACCCCGAGTTCGACGACGTCACGCCGCCACCGCGCCTTCAGGCGTTCGCGCCGTTCGGACAACCGGGCCTGGTTCGATCGCTCCACCCCGAACTGCACGCCCGCGGCGACCACGACCGCGACCACCGTGAGCGTTCCGACCACCCACGAGACGCTCACCGTGGCCACACCGCCGGTCGCGACTGCGGTGAGAGTGCCGGTCAGCAAATTCCTTCCCGTGTGTTTGTCGAGCAGGCTCTCGCTCAATGCCTGTAGGTCTTCGCCCAGCCGGCTCGAACACGTGGCCACGACGTCTTGCAGCAGCGCCGACGACGCGATCTCGGCCGCGAGTGCCCCGCGATCGAGGTTCATCCGCTTGATGGCGCGCTGGGCTTCGGTGGACTCCAGTTCCTCGCCGATCAACTGTGGCAGCCACTCGCGCTCCAGCTCGAGCACGTCCGGATCGCTCTCCTCCGGTGGCTCGTCGACGGGCTCCCGGAACGGTTCCGGCTCGATCCCGGCCGGTGGAGTGACGACCTGAGGACCGAGACCCCAAGCCGTGCGAAACCCGGCGAGCTTGGCTGCCGCCCGCGCGGGGTCGGTGCCGAGCAAATTGCGCACGTGCCCCAGCGAGTCGAACGAACCCGCCCACTGTGTTTCGTTGACCGCCCGACGGAACCACTCGTCATCGACGTCGATGGTGAAGGCTTTGACGAGTGTTCCTTGAAGCGCCGCGGTCGGGGGGTTGTCCACACCGTGGAATTCCTTCCACAGGATTTCGTGGATGAACGAATCGCCGGAGGGGTCGACCGGTGCGGAGTCCACGGCGATGCGAGCCAGCTGTCTCAGGCGCCGCGGTACGCCACCGGCAACGCAGTGGAGAAAGCACAGGAGGCGAGGGGGAAGCCCGGGCACCGCGGTCTCGAGCAGCGCGACGGATTCGGAGAGAGCCAGGCCCTCGAGCCGGATCGTCCGGTCGACGTGCTCGGCCAATGTCTCCGCGGCGAGAGCGTCGGACGCGGCGATCACCAGCTGGCAGTTCGGCACGCCCAGGACTTCGCGGATGTCCGTCAGGAAATCGGAGACGCGTTCGGGCGGGGCGACGTGATCGAGCTTGTCGATCAGAATACGCACCCGGCGGTCGCTGGCCACCAGCGTCGTGAACCGGCCGAGGGCGCCGGCGACCTGGGGTTGTGACAGGGTCTCAGGTGATCGGCGAATTTGTTTCACGTGCTTGGCCACAAGCTCGCGCAGTGGTGCTTCCCGCGGCAGCTCGTCCGGCGGTACGGCCGCACGCAGTGCCTCATACACGGCGTAAAGGAACTCGGTCGGGTCGTACCTGATCGGCGCACGCATCATGACCGTGACCGGCTTGTCGGTGCCGTCAACGTCGAAGTCACCTCGCGCGCAGGCAAGAAGCAGCGAGGTCTTGCCGACGCCGCGCGGCCCGATCAGGCCGATCGCTCCGGTCGGCTGGTCCCGCAGCGCTTCCGAGAACTTTTGGCTCAGGCTCTTCGGTAATGCGTCATGAAAATCTTGTGTCATGGATATCGCCGACCTCGCTCAACTTTCCTCGTGCCGTCGATGCGGTCAGTTCGTTTTCTGCTCCGCACCGGATACGACGCGAGGGGTGTTCATGGAGTCGGCGTATCCTCAGAAGTTATTACGCTCCGTGCTCGAACGGGGTCGACGGTTCACCCTTCCGGCCTACGCGGCCCGGCAACGAGCAGCTCGCCGCAGTGACGCCGCTACTTGCGAGCTGGCTGGCAGGTGGCGACCCCGAGCACCGTCTGACTGGGCGAAAGGGGGCGGTCAGTGATTGGGTGAGGGCTTCGAAGCCGCACCGGAGCATCTCCGCCTCGTAGCGCGCGACGGCGTCGAGGAGCGGCGCGCCGTCGCGGACTGTCACGAGGGCGTCCCGCAGCGTCCGGTATCCCGCAGCGCGGTGTTCCGCCTTCGGCCCGGCCGAGGGACATGGTGTGGATCGCGTCCCGAGCAGGGTCACGGTGGTGGCCAGCCACGGCTCGACCGGGCTGGGCCAAGCGCGGGGTGGGCAGCGGGTGCAGGCATAGCCAGGCACGTGACTCGTCATATGCCGGGCGACGTCGTGGCGGGCGGGTTGGAGGCGATGATGGCCCTTGAGGACCAGGTCGATGCCGGTTTGGAACTGCCGGCGGTCGTCGTGCTCGCGTATCTGCTCGGCGATAGCCTCGACGAACGGGTATTCTCGGGGTTGAGGTCCTGTCATACCCTGGCTGCGGCATCGAGGAACTCGGCGCGTTCGGCTTCGTTCTCCGGCGTCCCGTAGGCGTCCCGTAGGCGTCCCGTAGGCGTCCCGTAGGCGTCCCGTAGGCGTCCCGTAGGCGTCCCGTAGGCGTCCCGTAGGCGTCCCGGGGAGGCCTGGGCGTTTGGGTGGTGGTGCCGAGGATGTAGTGGACCAAGGTCGAGGTCGTAGCGAACCAGTCGCTTTGCGGCACGTCGAGCGCGCGCATCGGTCGGCCGATATTCTCGAAGACCCGTAGTGTCACCGGTCCCCAGGGGTTGCGGGTGATCTGCACGGCGAACTGGGCGGCGAGCCAAGGGTGTTAGGTGACCGCGTCGAACAGGCCGAGCGCCGTGCGCGGACTTTGCCCTCAGCCGTATCTGCGGCCCCCGGGCTCGTCGTGGGCGTCGATAGCGCGGCCAGGGCGTCGGCGATGACGGTGTCGGTCGCGTGCACTGATCACTGCGAACTCTGCCGCCAGGGCGCCTGCTTGTCGGCGAGGGTGTCGAGCATCAGCTGGCACCACGTGAAAGCGGCGTTTACGGCGAGGTGCGCGTGCCGGGCGCTCAGCCCCGTACGAGGTCCTGCCACACCGTGCCCGGTCCCGTGGCGGTTTCGCAGCTCGGCCACGCCGATCGCGACACCGGTGACCGAGCCCAGGATCTTCTTCACCGCGTCGCTGCCGTCGGGCCCCGGCGTGTGCGTGCTCGGGTGAAGTCCTAGGGCGGTCTGCGTGTCCTTCACGAGAGCCGGAACATCGGCTTTGTCGTCGACGGGGAGCCCCAGCTCGGTCAGCACTACCTTGGCGGTGCTCTCGACGAGCTCTTTTGCGCTGCCGATCACCTGCGCAGGATCGGTCACAATCGCGCGCTGGATCCGCTGGAGGTGCTCGAGGATCGCGGAGGTGTCCTTGAGCTCGGCGAGCGACTCGGCCGGCAGCCGGGCATCCAAGGGACGTGCGTCGATCTCTACGAGCTTGGCTCGCGTCGGCTCGAAGATCTCCTCGAGGATGTCCCGCCGCGCTTGCCAAGAGTTGTGCCCGTCGTTCTTCAGCCAGTAGCTGCGGAACCGAGTGAAGTTCCGGAACGGAACTTGAAGTGGGACGCCTGCGCGCGTCGTCACCGCGGCCAACGTATTGATTGCCAGCTCGATCTGCGGGTCGACCAGACTTTGGCTTCCGTCTGTGCCGTAGCGGCTCAGCTGGTCGTGAACCAGGTCGAGAAGCCCGATGGCCGCCGACACGTCGGTGACGCCGTCAAGGGGACCGGTCCGTAGCGCCTTGAGCAAGTCTTCGTCGAGAACGGGCGGGATGAATTCGCCTTCGATGTCGAAGCCGGGCTCTGGCTCAAGGAGGAAATCCGCCGCCCTCATCGTCCTCACCGTCCACAATGTTGCGCTTTGAGCTCCCCATTGAACTCCATGGATCCGGCGTACGCGAGCGAAATACAGCACCGCCGGGGCCCGTCGTCCAAGCCGGGGGAGGAGCGGGACAGCGGCGTGGCTGCAGTGTCGTCCGGCTAGATGATCGCCGGGTTGGTGCCGTGCTGGAGGTGGAGCGGGGTCTGCTTGCCGGTGCGGGCGTGGTGGGCGCAGGCGGCGACGCGGCGGGCGAGGCGGGGCACCATGATGCCGGGGAGCTCGTCGGGGTGGGCGAACCGGCTGTCGCCGATTTCGTGGTCGACGTAGCGGATCGAGCTCAGCTGGGTGGGTGTGAGGACGCCGCCGTAGTAAAGGAAGGCGATCATCGGGGCGTGGTCGGGGCCTTCGGGGACGGAGTCGATGCCGAGGATCCGGTCGACGGTGATGTCGAGGCCGAGTTCTTCGGCGATCTCCCGGCGTGCGGTCGCGACGGGTGTTTCCCCGGCGCGTGCTTCGGTGACCCCGCCGGGGATCTCCCAGAGCGTGCGGCCGTTCGGCTTCACGATGAGGACGCGTTCGTGGTCGGGGGTGTCGAAGAAGAGCACGCCGGCCGAGGGGATGGCCATCGGGTACTTCTCGAAGAACTCCCGCTGTGTCGCGGTGGGCGTCGTCACGGAGAGCAGGCTAGCTCGCAGGGTTCGTCACTGTCCGCTTGCCTTCTCGTTACATTGAGTGGGTGTCTCGCTGGTAGCGGGTGCCGCAATGACGGCAGGTGTCGTCGGTGAGGCGGTGGCCGCAGCGGCAAGCCCAGCCGATCTGGCGGCAGGGATTGCCGGCGACCAGGGCGTGCGGTGGGACGTCGTGGTCGACGACCGCTCCGGCGGCGACCAGTGCGTGGGCGCCGATCCGGACGCCAGGGAGCAGGATGGCGCCGGCGCCGATGGTGGCGCCCCGACAGACCGTCACCGGGCGGGCCGTCCAGTCCGCTGGTGTCTGCGGGCCTCCTGCCGGGGTGACGGCGCGCGGTGCCGGATCCTCCAGGATGAGGACGGCGGGCGCGAGCATGACGTCGTCGTGGATGTCCGCGCCGAACACCTGGACCAGGTTCTGCATCTTGACCCGGTTGCCGACCCGGGTTCCAGTGCCAAGGTGGACGCCGGTGCCCAGTGTGCACTCCTCGCCGACTTCGACGCCGTCGGCAAGGTGGACGCGGTGCCAGACCCGGCTTCCGAGCCCGACGTGAGCGCCCTCGCCGAGTTCGGTGCTGGGGTGCACGACCGCCGGCGGCAGTCGGCGAGGTGCCTCGCGTGGGGCAGGGATTCGGTCGGCGACGATCTGCGACTGGCTTTCGGCCGGTGGGTGGGTGCCGAGGACTGCGGTGAGGTCGCCGAGTTGGTGGACGTCCGCCAGTACGGCGTCGGGGATGACGACGCCGTAGGCCGATTCGAGCGCGGTGGCGAGCCGGATCCGATCGAGCGAATCGAAGCCGATTTCGTCCAAAGTGGATGTCAGGGTGAGGGATACGGCCGTTGGGCGCAGCGCGGTGACGATCTCGATCAGGGGAGCAGGCAAGGTCATCGGCTCCTCCGCCCGGCGACGTCCAGCAGAAGCGGCAGGACTTCCTCGACTGGGGCGGAGGCAGCGAGCCGCTGCACCGCGGGGTCGGCCAGCTGCTGAGCCAGCGCAGCGCACAGATGCCCACCGAGTGCTGCGGCAGTGCCAGCGGGCAGGCGCCCGCCGGGTTGGCAGATGAATTCCGCCAAGGCGGGACCGTGCGCGGCGAGCAGCTCGGTCAGACCGGGCGTCTGGATTGATCGCCGCGGCGAGTACGGGTGATCGAGCAGGGCGCCTGGGTGGTCGACCTCGCGCTGGATGAGGCGCGCTACGTGTGGTGCGAGAAGCATCCCGCAGCGGTAGGTGGCCGTCGCGAGGAGCACCTTCGGGTGCGCGGTCCGGCCGACCAGGGGGAGATGGTCGGTCGTGTAGGGCCGGTAGCCGACCCGGGCCTTACGGATCTGGGCGTGCCGCAGGTCGGCGTTGAGTTCGTGGATGCCGTCGTGGAGCAGAGTCGCGATCTCGTCGACGCTGGGGCAGCGGTCCAGGACCGGGTGGGTGCTGAGCCGGTTGGTGGCGCCCAGGTACAGGCTGCCGTCGGTGCGGGTGACCAGGTGGGCGCCGCAGGCGAACCCGCGGTTCGGCGTCCGGATCGGCGAGGCGACCGGGGCCGGGGCGGCGTCGAGGACGATGCTGACGCCGCGTCCGGCCAGCACTGGCGGGGTGCCGAGTTCGAGTCCCGGGCTGTGGCGCAACAGCGCCGGGATCTGGACGCCGGCGGCGAGCACCACCTGCTCGGCGGTGACCGTCGTGTCGGCGGCGGTGGCGACCCGCATCGCCGATCCAGCTTCGGTGACCGTGACGGCGTCGGTATCGAGCCAGCAGATCCGCGGATGTGCGAGCACCGCTGCCGTGGCCGAGCCGGTCAAGGCCTCGGCGTCGACGCCGGCTTCGCCGGGCAGCCACAGCGCTTCGAACACCGTCTCGGAGGCCAGCCCGGGAACGTCGCCAGGGGAGTGCAGCTCGCCGGGGACGCCTGCGTCGGCGGCCGCGTCGGCGATCGCGGCGAGTTCGGCCCGGTCGGTGGGCGTGCTGGCGGTGACCCACACGCCCGGGGTGAGTGTCACTGGCTGGCCGCCGGCTTCGGCGAGCTGGTCCAGCCAGGCCTCGTAGCCGACGCGGGCGGCGACTCGTTCGGCCACTTCGATGGCGACCCGCTTCGGTGGGTGTGCGGCCTCGACCTCGGAGAACACAGTCAGCATCGCTCCCGCTGCCCGGCTCGCCTGCCCGAGGTGCAGGCCGGCGCATGGCCCGATCAGTGCCACCGAGGTTCCGCTCTGTGCCAGCTCCAGTGCGCAGGCCAGCCCGATGATCCCTGCGCCGACGATTACGACGTCCGCTGTCCGTGTCGTCTCCACCGGGCCTCCTTGCCTCGCCGGGCAGGCGCGGTGCCGGCCCTGGTGCGATCGAGAAAACCGCGTCGCCGGCCGGTCCGGGCGTCCGTCGTGCCGGTCCGGCACAGCTGTGCCAGCTCGGCACGCTTCCCTCAACACGTCACCGGATGGCTACCCTGGGTGAGTCGGCCTCTCGAAGGTGGAGGACACGCCGATGTCCCCGATAATGCCGTCGCCGTTGCGGGACGCGATCGCGCGCCAGGACTACCCGGCAGTGCTGCGGCACGCCCGTGAGCTGGCCGGATGGACCCAGACCGAGCTGGCCCACCGGCTGGGTTTTCACCCGAGCGTGATCTCGCGGTTCGAGTCCCGGCGGCGGCCGCTACGCGATGTCAAGACACTGCAGCGCCTGGCCGAGGTCCTGTCAGTGCCCATGGAAGCCTTCGGACTGTACGACCACGAGGGCGTGGCAACCCGGCGCAGCACGCCCGGTCCTTCTAGGGTGATCGGCAGTCCCGAACGGGAGGAGGACGACGTGCGTCGGCGCAGCTTCCTGAAGGCCGGCAGCCTGGCTGTCGGCGCCACCGTCGCCGGCGCCGCGATGCCCGCGGCAGCCGACTCGGCCCTGGCGCCCGACCCGGCCACCGTGCTCGCCGCGCGTCTATCGGACGTCCTGGTCGGCGCCCCTGCTCACGGGCCGACGATGCCCGCCGAACAGCTGACCCGCGGTCTGGCAGCCGCGCGCACCGCGTTCGGCAAATCCGACTTCCTCACCCTGGCCGACGTGCTGCCGTCGGTGGTGCGCGCAGCTGAGGCCGTTCAAGACCCGGGAGCGCTGGCCCAGGCATACACGCTGGTCACCCGCGCCCTCGCGAAGCTGGCGCCCAACGGGCTGGAGTGGATCAGCGCCGACCGGGCCGTCCGTGCCGCCGGCGCTGCGGGGGAGCCCTTGGTGCTCGCCGAAGCGGAACGGATGCTGTCGGGTGTTTGCCGCCGCGCAGGTCATCACGCACAGGCGCAGGCTCTCGTCCTCGGCGCCGCCGACCGGCTCACGCTCGACGGGCAGGACCCGCGGCACCTGGTGCTTCATTCCAGCCTGCTGTGCACCGGCGGCTACGCCGCGGCCCGAGCAGGCGACGGCGTCCGCGCCAGGGACTTGCTCGACGCGGCCGCCACGACGACGGCGCGTCTCTCCGGCGATGCTGGCGCCCGGGCGGGAGCGAACCTGCTCAGCCATCGTGTCTCCGTCGAGCACCTGCTGGGCAACCCGGCCGCGGCCATCCAGCATGCCCGCACTGCCGGCCCGGTGAGGTTCCCCGACGTCGAGCGCGAAGGACGGTTCCTGGTCGACCTCGCCGCCGTACACCTGGACCTCGGTAGCCCCGGTTCGGCGTACAACACTCTGCTGGCCGCCGAACGTCGCGCGCCCGGGGAGGTCTACACCCGATCTGCCGTCCGGGACATCGTCGGAGTGCTGCTCAACCAGGGCCGCGTTCCCGTTCCGGGTATCCGCGACCTCGCCACCCGCGTCCACGTCGCCAACTGAAGTGCCCGGCTCGAAGCTTCGGGTTACTCCTGAGCGGGCCGACGGCCGCTGAGCCGGTCTCGTCGTGACGGGATGCCTTGGCGCCGCCGGTAAATCGTGTCACACGCATCGCATTGCCGGGGAATGCCGTGATTCCGCCGTTCGCTCAACGGCATGAACACCGGCGTGTCGGTAATACCGCACAGCGTGGTGATCACTTCTGCCGCCTCGAGTGCTCCCGCGAGGCGGTGCCACTCGCCGTCGATGACCGGGTGAACGGTCTGCGCGTCGAGGTAGATCAGTGCGGTCATCGCGACGCTCCGATCAGGGAAACCGGAAGTCGGCGCAGGTGACGGACCCACGTTCGAGAGCCTTGAACGTCGACCGGTAGCTCTGGACTGCGTCGGGTTCGTTGATGAAGATGACGTTTTCTTGGTGTCGCAGTGCGACGGTGAAGGCGCTGGCCTGGCCTTCATAGATCGTGAACGGATCGATCGCCTTCGCGACACTCGGCGGAACGATCTTGACTACCAGGCCGGGAAGGTTGGCTGCCGCTCGAAGAGCTTGTAGCTGCGGTTCGGTCGCCGGGGCCAAGGCTGCGGCGCCCACCAGAACGGTGCGGTGGCCGGTCCAGCCGTGGTCGAGCTGCCGGACTTGGTGTTCGAAGGCCGCCTGATCGAGATCATCCGGTTTCGCCGCATGATCCTGCGCGATCGCCCGGATGTACTCCGACGTCTGCAGCGGCTCTGGGACGACGTGTGGCGCCCATTCGAAGGTGCGAACCGCGAGCGCCTCCAAGGTTCGCCGCTGACTCGTCGAGCCCGCGTCCAGGGTTTCGATGGAAACCGGGTCATCAAGCTGCCGCCGGAGCCGCATGACGCGGCCGTACTCGACTGGGCTCACTCGGAGAAACCCGAGGACGTGGGCCACGTCCTCGATCGCCGGTGCGCGTTTTCCCGTCTCCCAAAGAGACAAGGCTTGGGCTGAGATTCCCAGCTTGTGTGCCAGCTGGCGCAGCCCCAGTCCTTCTGCGATTCGGGCGGTACGCAGAGAGGCACTCAAGGCGAGCAGGGCTGGCAGGCAGGGGCTTGCTTTGGTCATGCGCATTCTCGTTCCATGTCACGGGCTGCCGGAATGATCCCGGCGGCGACGTCATCGCCGTGGGAGCGGAGCAGGTCGGGTAGTTCGCCGACCGCGTCGGCGAGGTTGTGGTGCTCCTCCGGGGTCGCAGTGCCGTCTCGAAGCTGTATGACCAGCAAGGAAATTCGAAGCTGAGTCGCTTCGAGAGCGTCGACGAGTTTCTGGGTGTCGCGGGTCATGCGGGCTCCGGGCGTGACAGTCGGTCTGTCCTTATCGGAGAGTCGGCGCAGCCCGGCGAGAACCCTGCAGAGGTGGGCGTAGTCCGGATGCTCCGCGACGGACAGGTCGGTTTCGGACGGCCAGGCGATCGTGGTTGACGCCACGGTGCTCCACCACCTCGGGAAAGTTCAGTGCGGCGCATCGTCGGACCAGCCCATCACCTGACGCAGGACAACTTCTGGTGGGCCGTCGACAGGTCCCCGCAGGGGGAGTGCTTCTCGTTTTCCCCAGTCACCAAAAGCAAAACGGGCGCCGATCGCGTGCGGTGGCGTCTCCAGCATTTCGATGCGCACGACGTCGTGGTGAGCATCTGTTGTCCGATGACCGACGAGCAACTCGGGTGTGTTCGAACCGGCTGGAGTGGCGCGCCATTCCCAGCCGCGGTTACGCGACTCACTGATGGCCGCGCTGCCGCCCTCCCATGCGAGGACAGCTTCGTCCCAGCGATCAGAGCCGGTCATTGTGCCTCCCGGGTTTGGGGCGTCGCAGGCGTCGCCACCACGAGGTGCCACGCGGTTTGCTGCGGCAGGACGTTCGATCGGCGACAAGGCGCCCGCGGCACGCCGAGCACGCGCGGCGCGGAGCAGCGATCATCGGCGCAGCAGAGAACTCGGCGCCGCAGATCCCGCGGTACGAGCCGGAGGCTCGTATTCCGTCGACGAAAGCAGCTTCCGTGACGAGGTGGTTGGTGCCGGTCGACGCTTCAGTGACCCACAGCAGGCGTGGGGGAGTCGGGCGTCTTGTCGGTGCGGTAGCCATCGTGGAATCTCCGCGGTGAAGCTGGATCGAAAGGAACGGTGAACACCCGGCCGGTGCGCTGGTCGGGGCAAGCGCACCGACCGGGCTGATCAGGGGGCGGGCTGTCATCCCGCCGCTGCGGCGGACCCGTGAGCGGTCATCTGCGGTCTCCCGGCAGATCGAGGGTCAGCATCGTTTGGGCGTGGCTGACCAGCTCGGCCATCGCTTGCCGGGGCAGGAAGGCGGGCGGTCCGTCGGCGCCGACCCGGACGGCGCGGACAGGCCCGTCGGTCGTGTCGATCAGGCCCAATGTGACCTGCGTCGCCGAGCCGGCGGGAGTTCGTGCGGGGACGATCAGCGGTGTTCCGCTCCAGTGGTGTCCTCGCATGTGCGCCTCCCCGTTAGGCTGTCAGGGCCATGAGCTGGGCGCTGACAGTGCTACCGAATGTTGGTAGCAAGTGTCAGCGCTGGTAGCGAGGCTGCGCAATGACCTGATCGGGTGACCTCTGCGGTCGGCTCCACCTGCACTAGCATGTGCTGCATGGCTGGTAGCACCGCGAGGCGCCGATGAACCTCGGCGACGCGCTGAAGGAGGCGCGGGAGTCGCGTGGAGTCTCGCTGCGGAAGTTGGCCGTGCTCATCGGTCGCAAGGAGTCGGATTCCGGACTGATCTCGCGCTGGGAAACCGGCGAGCGCAACCCCAAGCCCGACGACGTCGCCTCGATCGTCGAGGCGCTCGGTATCGGCGACGATGCCGGCGCCGAGTTGATGGCGATGGTGACCAATGCGGAGCAGAGCGGCCGCTGGCATGCCGTGACGGTCGTGGAGCAGCGGCAGCAGATGAACGCGCTGCTGGCTGCGGAGCGGACGGCGACAACCGTCACACACCTGGCTCCGCTGCTGATCCCCGGCGTTCTCCAGACCAGCGCGGTCATTCGCGCCATCATGGTCGACGCGGAGGTGCCCGCCGACGAGATCGATGAACGCGTGGCCATCCGGATCGGTCGGCGCGATCTGATCACCCGCAAGTCACCGGCGACGCTTGATGTGTTGCTGGGTGAAGCGGCGATCAGGCATGTCATCGGCGGCAGGGACGTCTGGGTCGAGCAGTTGACGTACCTCTCGGAGATGATCGAGCTGCCCAACGTCAAGGTGCGGATCATCCCGTTCGAAGCCGGATGGACACCCGTACTGACTGGATCGTTCATCCTGTTCGACTCGGCTCAGGCGCCGTCGATCATCAATCTCGAGCTGCATCGCGGCGGCTTGATGCTTTACGCCGAGGAAGACATTGCGGTGCATCGGCGGAAGGCCGAGGTGGCGCGCAGCAAGGCGATGAGCGAGGAGAAGAGCCTCGAGCTCATCGCCAAGGTGAAGAACGAGCTGATGGAGGCGAAGAAATGACGAACTCGACCGGCTGGTTCAAGTCGAGCTGGAGCTCCGAAACCGCGGACTGCGTTGAGGTGCGCCTCGGTGACGACGTCGGGGTGCGTGACTCGAAGGCGCCGTCCGACGGGCAGCTTGCGGTTGACCAGGTTGCCTGGGGCGCGTTCCTGGAGCGCCTCACGAAAGCCTGACCCGCGCACTGTTTCATCGAACGCGTGTTCTATCTGCGTGGTAGGTTCACGTCGTTCGAGGTCGTGGGTTCGGGAGGTCGAAGTGGCGTGGTTGCTGAGGGAGCGAGTCACCGGTTGCGAGTGGCGCATCGGCGACAGCGACCTCGCCTGGGAGGCCGGCGGCTACGACACCGCCAGATTCGAACTCCACGTCCTCGATGAAGACGTCACCGGGGCGCCGGACGGCCTTCCCAGCTTCAGGCGGAAGTCGGCAGCCTGCTCGTCGTAAAGCCTGCTCGGCAGCCTTGACGATCACCGGTGGCGAGCGAGCTGCCCCGTTCCTACGATGATCACCTCGGGTGCGGCGATCGCGGGGTGGGTGCCGGATGACGGGGATGCTTCGTCTGGCCGTCGGACTGGCCGCGGGCCTGGCGCTCACGCCGGTGACCGTGTGCCTGCTGCGCCGGTCGATGAACTCCAAGCTGTCGGGCGCGTGGGTCGCTGAGGTGATCGTTGTCGTCGCGGCCGCGGGCGCGGTCGTGGCGCTCTGGACTCCGGTCGCCATGGCCTTCGGCGCTGCATTCGCCTTGTTGGGTGTCCCGGCTGCGGCCGTCGATGCCGTCGAGCACCGCATCCCGGACTTGCTCAGCCTCCCGCTGTGCGGCGCCACTGTTGTCGCCGCAATCGTTGCCGCGATCGCGGGCGATGATGTCGGATGCGGCCTGCGCGCTCTCGTTGGCGGTGCGGCTTGGGGCGCAGCGTTGCTGCTGTCCTACCTGATCACCGGTCAACCGGGACCTGGAGACGTCAAGCTCGCTCCGAGTGTCGGTATTTTGTTGGGCTGGTTCGGCTGGCCCTGGGTCCTAAGCGGCTTCCTCGCGACGTACGTCCTCACCGCGGTAGCGGGATTGATCGGCGTGCTGCTCCGGAGGTACTCGTTCCGGGAGGGCCAGGTGCCGATGGGGCCGTCCATGATCGTGGCCGCCTTCGCGTGCGGCACACTCGCCCAGCTCTGATCAGGCTGAGCGTCGGTCCCCTTCCGAGTCCTGGCTCCGGCGATGCCGTGCCTGGTCGACGATGTCCGCGTGCTGACTCACCCAGTCGGCCAGCGGCTGCATGGCTTCGAGCGCTTCCCGCGTTGCCGGGGCCAGCGAGTAGACGACAGACGGCGGGAACACGCCCGCCTCCTGGTCGCGGACGATCAAGCGGTCGGCGGTCATCGTCTTCAATGTCCGCGTCAGGACGCTGGCATGAAGCACTCGTGGCCGTCCGGACCAGCTGTTCGCCGCTGCGGCGTCGTTGAGCGAGCCGACAATGTCGAGCAGCTCGGTGTAGTGCTTCGGGCCGCTCTTCAGTGCCAGCAGGATCGCCGTCATCCAGTCACCGCCGAAGAGCTGCTTCGCGTCATGCAGCTTGCGCAGGCGCTCGGCGTCCTCGGCGGTGATCGCCTGTGTGCTCGGTCGAGTCATCGTTCCCTCCCCGGTTCGATCACCCCAGGCTGTTGATCTTAAGTTTCCGCAGGTCACGTCTCAACTATCGCGTCGGCATTCACCTGATCAGGTCTTAATTTCAGTTAAGTCGCCTGGTGAGCGGTACCGTCGAGGGGAGCTGAGGAGGGGTGATGGCCGAACGCGGGCGTGACTTCGCGGACAAGCTGAACCACCTGTTCGCCGTCACGAAATCGCCGGGCGGTGACGAGTACAGCAACGACTTCGCGGCGGACTCGATCACGGTCGCCGGCACGAAGATCTCCGGCACGTACATCTGGCAGCTGCGCAAGCGGAAGCGGGACAACCCAACGATCAAGCACGTCGAGGGACTGGCCAAGTTCTTCGGAGTGCCGGTCAACTACTTCTTCGACGACGACGTGACCGATCGCGTCGACCAGCAGCTCCGGGACCTGGCAGCGGAGCAGGAACGCCTCAAGGCGAACTCTGGCGACCAGGAGGCGCAGCGGATCGCCATGCGCGCGGGCGAGCTGACGCCGGATCGCCGTCAGCTCGTCATGGACCTGCTCGACGTCGTCTACCGAGACCAACAGGCTGCTCGGGAGCGAGGGGAGCGGTGAACGAGCGGCTGCTGCGTCGCCGGTGCCGGCGGCTACTGAAGGACCTGGACATCGGGCCTCCGCTGGACGTTTTCGAGCTGTGCCGACGCGTGGGTGACCGCCGCGGCAAGCCGATCCGCTTGCTCGCCCACTCGATTCCGGTGCCCGGTCCGTTCGGCGTGTGGATCAGCACCCGCCCGGCGGATTACATCCTCTACCAGCGCGAAACCAGCAAGCCGCACCAAAACCACATCATCCTGCACGAACTGGGCCACTTGCTGGCCGGCCACGAGAGCGATCCGTGCGATGACGAGCTCTTGGCCGGGCTGTACCCGGACATGTCGACAGACAGCCTGCGCCAGCGCTATCCGGATCTCGAGCCGGACGCCGTTCGCCGGGCGCTGCGGCGCACCTCCTACGACACCGAGCAGGAGCGTGAGGCCGAGACGACGGCGACGATCATCCTGGAATGGGCGTCGGTCCTGGACCAGGTCGGCGTCAGCGGAAGATCGAGCGAGGCGGCTCAGGAAATGGGAGCCGCGCTCGAAGGCCGGCTGGGGTGGCTGTGACACCTCTGGTCCTCGCGTACGGGATCGTGTCAGCCGCCCTGCTGCTGTGGCTGGCCGCCAGGCTGGCGCGGAACCCGAGGAACTTCGCCTTGCGTAGCGTGACAGCGCTCGTGGCGTGCCTGGCCTTGGCGTTCCCGTTCGGCGCTGCGGCCGACAAAGGCGCCCATGTGGCAGGCCTGGCGCCGATGATCGCGCGGCTGATCCAGCACGGTCTTCTGCTGGTCGGCGTGTACAGCCTCGTGTGCTTCTTCCTGTTCTCGACCGGGAACCGAACAGCCGCCCGGCGACGCGCCGGCTGGTACGCAGTTCTGCTCCTGTTGGCGGAGGGCGTGCTTCTCGTCGCCGCGCTGGCGACACCGGCGTCCGCCCGGACCAACGACCAGTCGGTGCCCAGCGTGGCGGTCTTCTTCATCGCCGCCGACGTCTTCATGGCACTCGGCTTCGCGACAGCGGCAGTCTGGGCCTGGCGGTACGCGCGTGAAGCGGGCGGGCGGCTGGCCCGTGGACTGCGCATCGCGGCCGTCGGCCTGGTCGCGATCGTCTTGGCGAACTGCGTGTTCGTGCCCGCGATCGTGCTGGGGTTGATCTTTCACGTCGGCGTCGCCGATCGCGGTGGGTCAGCCGGGACGGTTGTAGGTGCGCTCGCCGTCACTGTCCTGCTGATGCCGGGTGTTCTGCTGTTTCTGGCCGGGGTCACCTACCCGGCTGTGGTAACGAGGCTGGGTGCGGTGCGGATCTGGTGGCGCCACCGCCGCGGGTACCGGCAACTTGCGCCACTGTGGACGGTGCTGCACTCGGAGTTTCCGGATGACGCACTGGATCGTGTGCCGGCAGCGCCGTGGCGAGACGCATTGCGGCTGCGGGGGACGCACCGCCGGTATTACCGCCGGGTCGTCGAATGCCGCGACGGCTTGGTCCGGATCAGCCCGTACCTCGCGCGGACCGACGCTTCCGCCGATTTGCCGAGCCGTCTGCAGGAGGCGCTCGCTGCGCACGCGGCCGGTGAGCACGTTCCGGCGAAGGCGGTTCCGGTCGCCCTGCCGGACGGGGACGGACTGGAGTCGGACGTTCGCGAGCTGGTGCAGCTGGCGCGAGGCCTGGAGACGAGGAGAGCGGGATGACCAAGGCGCTGATCATCGGTGGCGGAATCGCAGGGCCGGTCACGGCCATGGCCCTGCAGAAGGCGGGTATCGATTCCGTCGTGTACGAGGCATATCGGACAGGCGCGGACGACGTTGGCGCGTTCATGACGATCATGAACAACGGCTTCGACGCCTTGAACGCGATCGAGGCTGACAAGCCGGTGCTGCAGGCCTCCTTCCCCGCCGACCGCGCGTTGTTCTGGAGCGGCTCGGGTAAGCGACTCGGCGAAGCACCCATCGGCGGCGGCTCGGCCGGCGCGTACGGGCCGCACACCATCAAGCGTGCTGAGCTGTACCGCGTGCTGCACGACGAGGCCGCCCGGCGCGGGATCAAGATCGAGCACGGCATGCGGCTCGACGACGTCGACACTGGCCTCGAGAATGGGGTGGTGGCGACCTTCGAGGACGGTTCCCGCCAGGTAGGTGACCTGCTGATCGGCGCCGACGGGATCCACTCGGCCACCCGGGAGATCATCGACCCGCACGCGCCCGAGCCGCGCTACACGGGAACGGTCGTGTTGTGTGGCTACGCCCGGCAGGCGCCGGTCGAGCCTTTGCCTGGTGTGTACCGGATGATCTACGGCAAGCGCGTCTTCTTCGCCTACACAACCGCGCCGGACGGCGAGACGTGGTGGTTCGTGAACCTGCCGCGTCCGGAGCTGTCCAAGGCAGAACTGGCGTCGACGTCGCTAGATGAGTGGAAGCGGCAGGCGACGGCATTGCTTCGCCGTGACCGCTCGCCGGCGGCGTCGATCGTGGAGGCGTCGGAGCAGATCCGCGCGAGCAACGGCTACGACATCGCCTCGACGCCGAGGTGGCACGCCGGCCGGATGATCGTCATCGGCGACGCCGCCCACGCCGCGGCGCCGAACGCCGGGCACGGTGCGTCGATGGCGATGGAGGACGCCGTCGTCCTGGCCAAGTGCCTACGCGACGCGCCCGAGGTGGTGGCGGCGTTCCGGGCCTACGAGCAGCAGCGCCGGGAGCGGGTCGAGCGTTTGGTCGCGACCAGCGCGAGGATGGGCGGCACGGCGACTCCTGGCCCGATCAAGCGGATCATCCGCGACATCGCGATCAGGAAGCGGCTTGAGGGCGGGCCTCGCAACACAGCCGCATGGCTCACCCAGCACCACGTCGACTGGACGGACTAATTGCATGTCCGAGGATCTAGTGCTGTCTTTGCAGCGCTAGGCGATCCAGTTCCTCTATGATTACTATCATTGCATCTGGCTCAATTTGAATTACATCTGGAGCTGCTTGGTGCCAGCTTGAGATTCTTAAGGCTTCCGCGACGGCCTGCACTCTGCGTTGGCGAGTGCAATTTCGGGCTGCTTTGATTAATAATTGGGCCTGTATGTCGGAGTCGGGTATCGAACGTGTGACCGACTCCGCGCGATCGGTTTCTCCAACTTTTAATAGTGCGCCAGCTACGACGGAAAGGGCGTCTATCTGCCAGTCGCCGCCGGAAATGGAACGCGCCACTTCCTCGGCGTGGTCGAGTCTGCCCTGCTTGACCAACTCTTCGGTCAGAATATCTAGCGCCAATCCCGAATCGCTGTGGTCTGTAATGGCGCGCGCGATTGCCTCGGCTTGAGTGAGGAGCTTGTGTGGCTGCTCCCTTGATTCTGTTTGAGAAGCTGCCTCGGCAGCCCAAGTCAACGCCTGAACTTGTAAGACAGGGTCGGCAATAGATTGCACGATAGCCTCGACGCTTCTCATGTCACAATTTTCGGCAACAGCTTTGATTAGTGGTTGGATGAGTAGCTCTAAGTCGGATACGCTGGCCTGGGAGCGTGTTAGAGAGATAATCGTCTGGACCATATTTGCAAGGCGGCTATTGTTGTCAGACTTGGCGAGCTTCCTGGCAATTGAGATCTGTGCATGGTTTTTGCCAATGGGGTCGACGATCGAGCGCGCCAGTCTCTCTGCATCTCTGGTTAATCCTGCCTCAATCATGGCCTCGACGGCAGTTGCGGCCGCGGTGCTCTGCATCTCGCCGGGGCTCATAATTCGCACAATTGCCGCAGTGGGTTCGAGGTGCCCGATCCTGATAAAACCGACGAGTATTAGGGTTAGGAGTTCGTTATGCTTAGAGGGGTCATCGTAGCGCGACAGAACCATATTTAGTGCGCGCTTGAGTGTCTCTTGTGAAGGTGCAGGCTTGCCCGATTTGCTCATACCTTCGGCTAGCGAAACAAGCATTTTCACTTGTTTGGCATAATCGTCAGTTGATTGAATAAGTGGTTCTGCCTGAGCAAATAGGCCAGCCTTGACTAGCGCCTCGACTATTGAACCCATTGCTTTCCCCTGATAACTTTGAATTGTAATACTGCGCGCCACCATCTCTGCCTGTGTGAGGTCCCCCAACTTGACCAGGATGTCAGTTATTGACACTTGCGCTCGTGCGCGCATTTCTAGGTCGGCCATGTGGTCGACTATAGTTTTTGTGCGTTCTACGAAGGAGCGTGCCTGACTATGCAGGTTGACGCTTATCAGCTTGTCGGCGAGCGAAATCAGTTCTTTTGCCTCACGTTCAAGATTGTTGACTGATCGAGCGAGGTTCTCGCTGCGTTGAAGGACGTCGCTTGCGGCTCTGTGGTCGTTGATGATCGTCATGGCCCTGGCTGCTGAAGTGAGTATCTGGGCTTGTTGGCCTGGGTCATCCGTGAGGTGCGCGATTTTTAGTGCGCGACTGAAGTCCCCGGATTTTGCAAACGCTCCAGCCAGTAGTTCTAGGATATGAATCTTTTCGGAGTCGGAGATAATGCAAGTGGCGATGGATTCGGCGCGGATTAGATTGCCAATCTTGATCAACGATTTTGCGATGGATGCCAGTATCTCGGATCGGCCGAACTTATTTTTGATGGAGTATGCAAGCATCTCGGCGTGGTCGACTTTGTTAGTCGCGGTTAATGCTTCGACTACCGGTATGAGCGCATGAATTCGATAGAAAAGATCTGATATGCCCATTGCAATCGCTTCAGCGCGACCGACATCATTTGATTTGAGGAAGGATCGTATGGCAAATATGAGGGACTCTGCTCGCCAGTCGGCGTCCGGGACTGAACGCGCGACTGCTTCGGAGTGCGAACAATTGCCAATCCTCGCCAGAGTTTCGACTACGGTCACCAGCATCTGTATGCGCTCGGGTCGAGGTGCTGCGTATGCTATCGTCTCAGCGCGTGCTGTAATTTTGTTTGACTCGTCACTGTTGCCCGCAAAGGCGAGAGTGGTGGCGATGGAAGCAAGTGCTTGCACTTGCTCGAAGGGGGCTGCAGAACCCGCGATGGTCTCGGCGCGTTCAAGGAGCTCGGATGCCTGTTTGTGCTTGCCGATCTCAATCAATGTCTTCGAGATTGTTGCGAGTAGTCTTACCTGGAAAACTGAGTAGTTACTCGAAGCAGCTATTGCTTCAGCGTGCTCAATGTGGCCGGCCTTGCTGAGTGCTTTGACTACCAAACCCAATTCTCTTGCTTTGCTGTTTGGATCGGTTATGGATTGCGCTATTGCTTCGGCGTGCTCCACTTTGCCAGCATGGATCAGATTATCGATCACCAATTCTAGCCCTGACGGTTTTCCTGGTGACCAATTGATGGAACGCGCAAGGGTCTCGGCTCGATCGATGTTGTCGAAGTTGATCAACGCCTCGACGGCCGCGTACAAGACATCTGCGTGATCTCCGGGTCCGGACGCGACAGCGGCGGCTGCGGCTTCGGCAGTGCTAAGTAGTTCTCTAACTTCTTCGGTGGCGCCATGCTGCTTTAATGAGGTGGCCGCAAAAATCGATGCGTAGATTCGATCTTCAGGTTCGGGTATTGATCTAATGAGGGATTCGGCTCGCTTTATTTGACCCAGTGCTGCCCAGGCGGCAGGTAGCTCTGTTGGAATGCTTCGGTTGCGGGCGAGAAGGCGATCTCGGTGGATGGAAAGGCGAACCATCTCAACTAAGGCTGGTTCGACTTGGTTCGCGATCATGCTTTGGGTTGCGGCGATTTCGGTTAGGATAAGTGCATCGCCTCCTGACAAGCTGAGCATGCGGTCCTGGCGGGCGATATCGGTAGCGCAGTTCGTCATTCTTCGCGCGTCGCCGGCTGCTTGAAGCATGTGAAAGTAACCGTGAAGCAGATATTCTGGGGTTTCCGTCGGCCATTGTTTTTCCTGATACTGACCAGCCCATGCGTGGATACGCTCGCGGTAACCGATCAGGCGACGTTCGCCTAGCATTTCCAAGGCTGTGACCTGAAGCTGCTCGTGGCCTAGCAGGAATACATTGGCTCCGTCGGGGCTAAGATGACTGTTGCGTATAGAGAAGGTCCGTCCGGTCACAGTCCGTAGATGGTCGTCGATGTCCCACGTTGACGATCCGGTTAGCTCCGCCAAGTCCGGCGAAGACAGTCCGCCGCCTGCTGCGGCGACCAGGCCGAGCAAGTCCTGCTCGGCGATTGTACCGCGCAACAGTCGCTTCAGTTCACGTTCCATCGCTGTTCGCGTGACTTGCGCCTTCGGTGAGGGTGCTAATCGACGGATGACCGACTGGTCATGTAGTGGGTGAAACGCTGGTACGTCGGTAGGGATCGGAGGATTCGGCCTACTGGCGACGATCGCACGCATCTCGGCTGGTAGTTCCGCAGGGAGAAGGGCGGCGATACTGTGTGAGTCTGAACTGTCGTGTGCCCCTCTGTCTTCATCGAGCCCGTCGACGAGGAGGAGAAACTGCTCGCCGCGACGGTGACAGCACTCGGCTGCTTCGGTAAGGAGGCCTAACAGGTGCGCCTCGCGCGTGGACTCGGTCATGAACGGAGGCATCGTCTCGCCAAGAACGGCCAGCAGTTGCTCCATCACGTTGTCGATGAACGCATTTCGATCGTTCTGGCTGGCCAGTCGTGCCGTGACGAAAAACGACACAACTCTGACGTTTTCAGGTGGTTTTAGCGCGAACCACGACATTAGTGCCGACTTGCCTGACCATGCCTTGCCAATCCACCAGTAGTACTTGCCAGCCGTCTCAGGTGCGCGACAAAACTCAGTCAGTTCAGCGAGTTCGGTGTCCCGTCCGACCAGCTGGGGCGGAGCGATCCGCTTCACCTGCTCGCGATACCGCGTTCGCACGGGGACTCCGGTCACCAAGTTGACGTCACCGAGATGCACGCCGGAGTTGGCGTAGCCGCCAGGTGCAGTGGCTGCGCCGCTGTCAGTGACAGTGTTCCGGCTCGGCTGTTCCTTTGGCATTTGTTCAATCCAGGAATTCGTCGAGCGATGTTAAATGTAATGTCAATCCAGTTGGATGCCGGTGACCGCGTCCCCTCCTCCAGAAGCTTCGGCTCGGCCTGTGCGCTCCACGCATATGCGAGCATCGAGGACGCTCGCCTTGCCGGAGATACCGGTGGTCGCTTTGCCGCCGGTATCGGCCCTGGCTGGGCCGGTGTCGGACACCGTTGCCGACTTCCCGGCTGGCGGTGTGCGCACCGCGGCCCATACTGCGACGCCCACTGCTGCCAGCGCACCTAACGCCGACGTCATCGTCGCGGTCTTGTTCACGTCGTCCCAGCGTGCGATCGCGAACCATGTTGTCAGCGCTGCCGCCAATCCACAGGTGACGACCAACGCGACACGCGCAGCACTCATAGTTGCCCCATCGTCGAGATTTGATCAACTACAACGGCAAGCCCGATCCCACTCTAGTCCTGTCGTCCTCAACCGTCGACAGGCGGTCTCGGGTGTTTGCGATGAAGAGTGAATTTCAGCGGCAACTCATACGTACTCCAAAGTCCGTGTCATGCGCCGTTTGCAGTGCGTGGGACAGTGGCCTGTAGACCGGATTCATAGCGGCAGATTGATCCGGTTTGGAGGTCGAAATGTCTAATCCGAAATCTGTTCGGCTGGTGGGCCGGACTGCTGTCACGGGCTCGATCGTGATCGCCACGCTCAGTGCAGCGTTGACGCCGGCCGCGGACGCAGCCGTCCACTTCGGTCTGAGGGACTCCTGCGGGTATCAGAGCTGGGGCGTGTACCGGCATTGTGACGGTGGCACGGGTTCCACCGTCATGCTTGACGTCCAGGACATCTGGGGCAACATCTACCACTACTGCGTCGGCCCTGGCGTGACGGACCTGCAGCCAGTGATCAGATGGCGTGTTACTGGCGCCTGGTGGAACGGTGGCGTCGGATGTGCTCCCGGCTACTACGGGCCGGAGTGAAGCACACATTCGAGTGAATAGAACTGTGTTGGCTCATGACGTCTCGATTGCCCGGTTTGATGAACCTGATCAACGGTTCGTCAGAGAGGTTGAACAATGATGCAAAGCTGGTTCTCGGTGGCGGGGCTTATTCTCGTGTCGGCGGGATTGGTGAGTTGTACGGGAGAAATTCAGAAGGAGGCACCGAGCACCCTGCCGTCCGGGGTGTCACTGCCGTCGGGTTCGAAGCCCGTCCGGCCCGAGGATGAAGCCTCCCGAGCTGCGTTGGCTGCCTACGAGCTCTACTGGCAGATCAGCGAACAGGCAGGTCGTACACCTCGCGAGAAAGACTGGCGCCCGGAGCTGGCGAAGGCGATGGCCGACCCGGCGCTGACGGACTACGTGAACGAGGTCGCCAACCTCGCCTCCGTGCCGGCACACACTGTCGGCCGGTACCGGCGGGCGCCGAAGGTGACCTCGGTGTCCCTGGGCGAGCCGCCCCGGGTCGTCGTCACCGACTGCCTCGACGCCACCGACGAGCACCTCGTCAGCGACAAGGCCGGTGAGTCCGGCCGAAACCTCGACAACCCCGACCAGCCGCGGCGGTACGAGTTCGAAGCGCAGCTCGTCCGCTATTCGGACCCCGATCGCTGGCTGGTCCAGCAAGTCCAACCACGCCTGGAGAAACCATGTTGAAAGGAAGCTGCCTCCTGGCCGTTGGCCTGGTCACCGCCGCCCTGCCCGCGACGGCGTACGGCCAGGCAGGCCCGGGCGGATGTAAGTCGGCCGGCACCCGCGGGATGTGCTGGGTGGAGGCCACCGATCCGGGTCGCCCGGGAGCAGCAGGGTCCCCGCAGCAGGGATCGGGACCGGCCCAGCAAGCTGGTGGCCACGCATCCGGGCGGCCGCAGTCCGCGTGCGTCGACCAGCCGTGGACACCGCCGCCCGCGGGCGATCCTCTGTGGGGTGGCCATTCGCCGTCCGAGGGCTCGTTGAAGCTGCTGATCTGCCAGGGCGGCGGAGCACTGCAGGGCTGGCCGCGGGTGGTATTCGCGCCGAACGGGCAGCCTGTCGTGGTGCCGCAGGTGTCGCCGGCCGAGCTGGCCGAACAGGCCATCTCGGCGATGGGGCTGTCTGCTCCGGACATCCGGCTCGCGCCACCGGCGGAGTCCCCACATGGTGCGACGATCGGCTTCCCGGTGTGGATGTGGACCGCTCGTCGCGAAGCTACCGTCGGGCCGATCACCCGGACCGCGAGCGCGGGTTCGATCACCGTGACAGCCACGGCGACCTTGGCCAAGATCGACTGGTCCATGGGAGACGGGGCAACCACCAGCTGCACCGGACCTGGTACCGAGTTCACCGACGGCCTGGCCGGGCAGCAGTCGCCGACCTGCGGTTACGTCTATCGCGGCCTGGTCGCTGGGGGAGTGGCTGCCATCAACGCGACCAGCCGTTGGGAGATCCGCTGGTCCGGCGGCGGACAGAGCGCGTTCCGGACGATGACGCTGACCTCGTCGGCGCGCCTTCCCGTCCGCGAGATTCGCACACTGAACACCCGGGGTCCGCGATGAGCACGCGGGTACAGCAGCTGCGCGGAATGCCCGACACGCCGCCTGCGCCAGTTCCACTCCGGCCGCCGCGTCGTCGCCGGTCCAAGCTGCTCGTCCTGCTGGGTGTAGTGCTGTCGGCGGTCTCGGCCGCGGGCATCGTCTGGATTTTCCGGGCGACGGACGACGCAGTGGCCGCGGTCGGTGTCGCTCGGCCGGTTCGCTACGGCGAGGTCATCACCGCCGAGGCGCTGCGCGAGGTCCAGGTCCGGCCGGACCCAGGCCTTCGGCCGATGCCGTGGGATCAGCGGTTCCAGATCGTCGGGCGGACGGCCCCAACGGACCTCGAGCCGGGCGAGATCGTGACGCCCGACGCGGTCGCAGGCTCGGCCACGGTGCCGGGCGCCGGGCAGCAGCTGATCGGCGTGCCGGTGAAGCCCGGCCAGCTACCCGCCGCGCCGTTGCAGCCGCGCCAGCCGATCCTTCTGGTCCCTGCCGGTGCCGACGCATGGCCGCCGGTCCGAGGCGCGGTGATCAGCGTGAGCGATCGCGACGCGACCTCGACGCAGGTGGTGGACGTCGTCGTACCGGAAGCGAATGGCGTGCAGCTCGCCTCGCGGGCATCGGCCGGCGGCGTCGCAATCGTCGTGCTGCCGAAGGATCGGTGATCGAAGTGCTGATCTCCTTTATCTCGGTGAACGGCAGCCCGGGCGTCTCGACGGCGGCGATGGCGCTGACCTGGGTCTGGCCGCGTCATGCGGTGGTCGCCGAGTGCGACCCGACCGGTGGGCGCGCCCTCGGCGTGTTCGACCCGGACGGCAGCCACGGCCGGACCGGCGTGTTCGAGTTGATGCTGCAGGCGCGGACCATGCCGCTGCACCGGGCGATGTCGAGCCAGCTGCTCGTCCTGCCGGACGGCACCGGCCGGCACCACCTGCTGGCCGGCGTGAGTTCTCCGCGAGAGACAGACAGCCTGGATTGGCGCCGCCTGACCTCGCTGTTCCTGGACCTGGAGACGGTCGACGTCCTGGCCGACTGCGGCCGGTTCCGCAGCCGCTCCACGCCGACTTCGGTGCTCTCCGAAGCCGACCTCGTCGTCGCGGTCGTGCGCAACTGCCGCGGCTCGCTGCAGACCCTCGCGAAAGCCGCGGCCGTCCTCCGCGAGGAGCACGGCGTCTTCGACAACGAAGGGCTCGTCGTCCTGATCATCGACCCGGATCCCCGCACCCATCAGCGCTTCCCGCACAGCGAGATCGGCAAGGAACTCGGCCTGCACGTCGTCGGCGCCCTGCCCTGGGACCCGACCTGCGCGGCGCAGTTCACCGACCTGCACCGGCCCGGCCGGAAGTTCGAGACATCGCCCCTCCTGACCCACGCACGCCGAACCGCAGAAGAGATCGGTCGCCGCGCGATGGAGCGCATGAGCTGGCTCCGGAAGCCACCGCCGGTGGTGAACGGCCATGTCCGTTGACGTCGCCGCGTTCGCGGACATCGACGAGGTCGTCGACCGGGTGCAGCAGCGCTTGGCGCCGCTGGTGCAGCAGCAGATCGCGTCGGGAGAACGGGATGAGCGGGCGGTCGCGGAGATCCTGCTCGACGACGTCCTCGCGACGGTGATCAAGGAGTGGGCCGGCTCCGGGCGGCCATTCCTCGACTTCGAACAGGAGCAGACGGTCCGCTCGGCCGTGCTGGCGGAGATGTTCGGCCTCGGCCGGCTCGAGGCGCTGCTGGCCGACGACGAGGTCGAGAACATCGACATCATCGGCAGCGACCCGGTGTGGCTGTCCTACCACGACGGACGTGTCGGCCGGGCCCCGCGGATCGCCGCGACCGACCAAGCTGTCGTGCAGTGGCTGCAGCGGATCGCCGCCCGGATGGGCCGCACCGAGCACACGATCAACGACGCCCGCCCCCTGCTCAACATGGAGCTCCCCGGCGGGGAACGCCTGGCCGCAGCCATCGGCGTCACCGACCGGCCGCACATCTCGATCCGTCGGCACCGGCTGCCGACCGCAGGCCTGGAAGCCCTGCGACAGCGCGGCATGCTCTCGACCGCACAGCTCGCGCTCCTGCGCGCGGCGGTCCGGGCGGAGAAGAACATCGTCATCTGCGGCCGCCAGAAGGCCGGGAAGACGACGCTGCTGCGGGCGCTGTGCTGGGAGGTTCCGCCCACCGAGCGGTTCGCGACGCTGGAGACCGAGTTCGAGCTCGGCCTGCACCGCCATCGAGACCGGTTCCCCGCGGTGGTCGCCTTCGAGGAACGGGAGGGCAACACCGAGCGCTGGGAAAACGGCAGGCCGGTCGGCGGCGTCGACCTCCCACGGCTGGTGTGGCAGTCGCTGCGGATGCACACCGCACGCATGGTCGTCGGCGAGGTCCGCGGAGGCGAGATCGTCCCGATGCTCAACGCCCTCGCCGCCGGCGGGGCCGGATCGCTGTCCACCCTGCATGCGCGCAGCGCCGCGCAGGCCATCCACCGCATGGTCCTGCTCTGCCTGGAGACCAACGCGGCCTGGACGCCCGAGTTCGCCTACGAGGTCGTCGCCAACACCATCGACCTGATCGTCCACGTCGACCTGGTGCACGAGCCCGGCCGTCTCGATCGCCAAATCGCCGAGATCGTCGCTGTCGAGCCAGGGGAGTACGGGCGACCGGCCCGCACGTTCCTCTTCGCCCCGGCGGAGGGTCGGCGTTCCGTGCCGACCGGGAACCTGCCGACCGACATCGAGGACTACGAACGTGGCGGTTTCGACCGCAGTTGGCTGACGAGCAGCGGCGACGGCTGGCTGACCGATCGGAGCCCACGATGACCGAGTTCGTCCTGACCCTGGCCGGCGCAGGTGTCGGCCTGGGTCTCACCCTGGCTGTCCTCGGCATCCACGGTCTTGAGCCGAACGATGTGCCGGCGTTCCGGCGCGGCCGACGATTCCTCGCCTGGTGGTCGACCCGGCGACGCAGCTCAGCACGATGGGCCGCGGCTTCCGGTGCGGGCGCGCTCGTTTGGCTGGTCAGCGGCTGGCCGGTCGCCGGTCTCGCCATCGCCACAGCCGGTGTCTTCCTGCCGTGGCTGTTCGGCGCCGGCAAGGTCGCCACCGACCGGATCGAACGGTTGGAGGCACTCGAGGACTGGCTGCGACGCCTCGCGGACGTCCTGCGCGCGGGCAACGCCGGCCTTGTCGGTGCGCTGCAAGGGTCGGCTCACGACGCGCCGCTCGCGATCAGTCCCGAAGTCACGACGCTGGGCCAGCGTCTGCGCAGCTGGGACGTCGCCGACGCCCTCCTCCAATTCGCCGACGACCTCGACGACCAGATCGGCGACGCCGCCGCGGCCGGCCTCTGCGTCGCCCACCGGCAGGGGACCGGCACCGCCGAGCTCTTGACCACCTTGGCCCGGCAGATCGCCGCCGACGTCGCGGCCCGCCGGGACGCGGAGGCCGAGCGGGCCCGGCGGCGGTCCGCGGCTCGCATCCTGCTCGGGCTGTGGGCCGTGATGTTCGTCGGCTTCGCCGTCTTCGGCAGCGACAGCTACACCTCGGTCTACTGCTCGGTCGGCGGCCAGCTGGTGCTCGCTGGGGTGCTCGGCGTCGTCGGCGTTGCGGTGGTGTGGCTGCGCCGGCTCGGCGTCGAACCTCCGGCAGCGCGATTCCTCTGCCGGGAGCGACCATGAGCACCGAAGCAGCGCTGATCACCCTGGCGATCGTGGCGGCGATTGGCGTGACGCTGGTTGTGGCGGCCTTCGCACCCACGCGGCCACGGCTCGCCGACGTGCTCCACGAGACGCCGCAGGGGCTACGCCATGGTCTCGTCGCACGGGCGGACCGGCTGAAGCTCATCGCGAAACCCGCTGACCTCGCGCTGGTCGGCCAGTCACGGGAGTCCTTTGTGGTCCAGCGGGTCGGCTTGCTGCTCGTCGGTGCCTTGTGGATCCCGGTTCTGACCGTCGTCCTGGCGCTGGTCGGTGCTGCGCCGCCGATCGTGCTGACCGGCGCGGCCTCCGTCGGATGCGCGTTCCTCGGGTGGCAGCTGCCGGTGATCGTGCTGAAGAGCAAGGTCAAGCACGCCCGAGCGGCGTTCGCCGGTGCGCTGGCGGCCTACTGCCGGCTCGTCGCGCTGGGACGGCTCGGCGACCGTGGGCCGGTCGAGGCGCTGCGCTACCCGGCCACGCTCGGCTCGGGCTGGGCGTTTCGGCGGATCAAGCTGGCCATCGACGAAGCCACCCTGCGCGGCCGGATGCCGTGGGACGGCTTCGCCGAGCTGGCCGAGGAAACCGGCGTCCGTGAGCTGAAGGACATCGGGCACATCATCGCCAGCGCCGGCCAGGACGGCGCCAGCATCGTCGACACCCTTCGCGCCAAGGCCGCCGCCCTGGACGAGAAGCAGCTCGCCGACCGCAAGACCGGCTCGTCGGTCCGCTCGGACCGCATGGACATGCCCGTCGCCCTGCTGGGCCTGGCGTTCATCGCCTTCCTCGCGTTTCCCGGCCTCTACCTGATGCTCCACACCTGAGAGGAGAAGATCATGCTCGGCAAGATCACGTTCTGGTGGCTCTGGCTCCAGACACGCCTCGGCCAGTTCGCGGACGAAGGCGAGCGCGGCGACGAGAACATCACCAAGGCGTTCTACGCGGCGCTCGGCATCACCGTCGCCACGCTGATCGGCGCCGGGATCACGGCCTTCGTCAACGGCAAGCTCCCGCTGATCGGCGGCCACTGATGCTGGCGGGTGAACGCGGCGACGACAACGTCGCCGCGGCCATCATCTTCAGCGCCGTCCTGCTGGTCGCCTGGGCGATCCTGCAGGTCGCCGTCGTGCTGCTCGGCCGCGGCGTCGCGCTCGAAGCCGCCCGCGACGGCGTCCACGCGGCCCGGCTCCCACCGGTGGACACCGCCGCCGCTGCCTCGGCAGCGGCCGGCTACGTCACCCGAGCCACGGGTTCATGGCTGAACGAGGTCGCCGCGCACGCCGAGACCGACGGACGCAACGTGTCGGTGACGGTCACCGGGGAAGCCGTGTCCCTGGTGCCCTTCGCGCAGTTCTCCATCAGCCAGACTTCGTCCGGCCCGATCGAGGAGCTGCGGCCGTGAAGCCGTCCGAGCGGGGCGACATCACCATCGAGGCGGTCGTCGGTGTCGTCGCCCTCTTCCTGATCTTCCAACTGGGCCTGGTCGGTCTGCGCGTGCTCGTGGCCGACGCGGCCATCGACGACGCCGCTCGCTCCGCCGCCCGGGCGGCGTCGATCGCTCGCGACGGCCAGGCTGCTGCGATCACGGCGGACCGCCACGCCCGCGCGGTGCTTACCGAGCAGAGACTGGCGTGCACCAGCCTGAACGTGGCCGTCGACGCCCGCGACTTCGCCAAGTCGCTCGGGGAGACGGGATATGTCGTCGCGACCGTCACCTGCGTTGTGCCCTTGGTCGATCTGCTTCCGGGGATCGGCTCGAAGACACTCCGATCGGAGTTCCGCTCACCGATCGACCGGTACGGAGCTCGATCATGAGGTCGCTGCGTGGAGAACGCGGATCAACATCGGTGCTGATCCTCGGCTTGAGCACCGCGGTGCTGGTCGGCGTCGGGTTCGCCGTCGATGGAACCCGCAAAGGACAGGCCTACTCTGCCAGCGGACATGAAAAAATCCGGGTGGGCGGACAGTTCGGTCCGGGTGGGCGGACATGAAATCTCCGGGTCGATGGACATGAGATCTCCGGGACACGCCTGACATCAATGCAGGTAGGGACCCCTCCGGCGGGGTTGGCTCTGGTTGCTGATCAGTTGCCCGCCCGTGCGGCCGGAGGAGTCCCTTGACCAAGTCTGACAGGGAAATCATGGACATCTTGGAAGCGTTCGATTTGACACGCTGTGCGCACTCGGCAGCGGAGCTGGCGGGGGTGGATGAGAAGACCGTCGCCCGTTATGTCGCGATCCGCGACGCGGGTGGTGACCCGTTCACCCCGGCGCGGCGGGCTCGTGGGATCGACCCGTTCCTGGGCAAGATCGAGGAACTGGTGGCGAACTCCCAGGGCCGGGTCCGCGCCGATGTGGTGCATCAGCGGCTGGTCGCGATGGGGTTCACCGGCACCGACCGCACGACCCGGCGCGCGGTCGCCGAGGCGAAAGCAGCGTGGAAGGCCGGCCACCGCCGCAAGTACCGGCCGTGGACCCCGGAGCCGGGGATGTGGATGCAGTTCGACTGGGGTGAGGGCCCTCGAGTCGGCGGGCGGCGCACGCAGTTGTTCTGCGCGTGGCTGTCGTGGTCGCGCTTCCGCGTGGTGCTGCCCGCATGGGACCAGACCTTGGGCACTCTGGTGTCCTGTGTGGATGCGACGTTGCGTCGGATCGGTGGCGCACCAACATATCTGCTGACCGACAACCCCCGGACGGTGACGATGGACCGGGTCGCCGGGGTGCCGGTACGTCACCCTGAGATCGTCGCCGCGGGCCGGTATTACGGCTGCAAAGTCGAAACGTGTGAGCCGTTCGACCCCGAGTCCAAGGGCGGCGCCGAGCACACCGTCAAGATCGCCAAGGCGGACCTGGTGCCCACCACGGCGAACCTGCTGCCCGCCTACTCGACGTTCGCCGACCTGGCGGACGCGTGTGTCGAGTGGTGCGAGCGGGTCAACGCCCGCACCCACCGCGAGACCGGGGCCGCTCCGGATGTCCGGCTGGCCACCGAACTGCAGCATCTGCACGTCCTGCCCGCCGAACCGCACGCGATCGCCCTCGGCGAGGAGCGCCTGGTCGACGATGACCAGACGATCCGGTTCGGGTCGGTGCGCTACTCCACCCCCGACGGGCACCAGGGCAGCAAGGTCTGGGCCCGCGTCACCGGCGACGAGCTGGTCATCGTCGGCGACACCACCGCCGGGCTGACCGAGATCGCCCGGCATGTGCTGTCCACTCCGGGTTCTCCGCGCATCGACGACGCGCACTACCCGCACCATCCGGGCGGGAATCTGCCTCGCCCGCCGAAGGTCAGGGCACGCACTCCGGAGGAGGTCGCGTTCCTCGCCCTCGGCGAGGGTGCTTGCCGGTGGCTGGTCGAAGCCGCTGCGACCGGGGTGACCCGGATCCGGGTCAAGATGGCCCGCGCGGTGGAACTGGCGGCGATCCTGGATGCCGGCCGGGTCGACGACGCGCTGGGGCTGGCGGCGATCGCGGGCCGGTTCGCCGAGGACGACCTCGCCTCGATCCTGGACCACCTGACCTCCTCCGGGCCGCCGAGTGACGTGGTGGTGGCCGATGAGGCCCACTCCGCGCAACCGGGCACCAGCGGCTGGGAGGTGTTCGGCCAGTGAGCAGCCCCAAAGCCCCCGCCCTGCCTGAGGAACTGGACCTGGTGCTGCGCCGGATGCGGCTGCCCTACCTGCGCAAAGCCGCACCCGACGTCCTGGCCACCGCGCGGGCGCAACGCTGGGATCCCGCCGAGGTGCTGCGCGTCCTGCTCGGCGAGGAGGTCACCGGCCGCGGCGCCGCGACCCGGCGGATGCGGCGCAAGACCGCGAACTTCCCCACCGGCAAGACGTTCTCCTCCTGGCGCGCCGAGGAATCCTCGATCTCCGAGGCTACCCAGAACTCACTGTCCACATTGGAATGGATTGGAAGACAAGAGAACCTGGCCGTCGCGGGGCCGTCGGGCACCGGGAAGTCGCACTTCGTGGAAGCCCTCGCGCACTCGGCGATCGAGAACGACATGCGGGTGTCCTGGTTCACCCTGGAAACCTTGACCGCCGCGGTCGGCAAAGCCAAGGTCGACGGCTCGGTGGCCCGCACGATCTCCCGGATCTGCGGCTGCGACCTCATCGTCGTCGACATCGGGATGCTGCCCGCCGGGCAGGACGCCGCCGAGGCGTTCTACCGGATCATCGACGCCGCCTACGAACGCCGCTCGATCGCGGTGACCAGCAACATCCATCCCAGCGGGTTCGACTCGATCATGCCGAAAACCCTCGCCACGGCCACCGTCGACCGGCTACTGCACCACGCCCACCTGGTCACCACCAAAGGCGACAGCCACCGCCTCGCCGAAGCCATCGCGGGCAAGGGGGTGGTCCCCTTGACCTAACCAAGATCCGGAGAACCGCTGTCCATCAGCCCGGACAAGTACTGTCCGCCAGCCCGCAGACCAGCTGTCCGCCCGCCCGGAGTTCCCAATGACCGTTGACACTACTCCCAGGCGACGTCGATTGCCGAGGAAGCAGCGCGAGCCGGAGGCCAGGCACTACGGACCCGCGCGCTGGCCGCGGGCACCGACCCGGACATGGATCCCCAGCTGGCCGTGGTCGAGGCACAGCGCTACCTCACCGCGTCCGGGGTAAGCGGGACGGCACGCTGGACCGACGGCCGCCTCTTCGTCGAAACCGCGATCACCCGCCCGACCGTCTTCCTGAGCTCGATCGGAATCTCCGAGTTCACCGTCCACGGAAGCGGAACGGCGGTCGTGGTTTCCGCAGGTTAGGAGGAGCGCGATGCGAACGACTGCGAGGCTGCTCGTCGGCGTTGCCGCGCTGATCGCGATCATCGCGGTCCCGCCCATGGCGCTGTGGCACTTCCGGTCTGTGTACGTGCCCGACCACATGCCGTCGGCGTCCGAGGTCGTCACGTGGCTGACGAGCGAGGACTCCGGCCAGCTCTTCCTGCTGCTGTTGGTCGGCGCGGGCTTCGTCGCCTGGCTCCAGTTGGTGGTCGCGATCGCGCTGGAAGTGGTTGCCCGGCTCTGCGGTGCCAATGTCCCACGGCTTCCCGGCTCCGCGTGGGCACAGCACATGGCTGCGGCCGTGTTACTCCTCGTACTGACCAGCACAGCGGCTGAGGCTACGGAGCTGGCCGCCGACGGAACTCCGTCCACGCACGTGGTCATCCCCGGCGACAGCCTGACGAAGATCGCCGCCGCCGAACTCGGCAGCGCGGCGCGCTACCGGGAGGTCTTCGACCTCAACCGCGGGGTCCGCCAGCCTGACGGCCGCTCCCTCCAAGACCCCAGCCTGCTACGGCCCGGCTGGGTTCTCCATCTGCCGGGCGATCCCGACTGCGAAGAGGTCATCGTGCGTCCGGGCCAGACGTTGACCCAGATCGCCCGCGAACAGCTGGGCGACGCAGGCCGCTACCACGAGATCTTCGACCTCAACCGCGGACGACCTCAGCCGACCGGACACCTGCTGGACGATCCCGACACAATCCACCCCGGCGACGTTCTACGCATACCGCGCCCGCCGAAGCCTGCCGCAGGCGGCGGCGGGGCGGCGGCCGCCGCAGTGTTCGCCCGCGTCCCCGAGTCATGTCCGCCGGCCGAACCACCTTCCCCGCCGCCTCAACCCGTCGAACCGCCGAAGCCGCCTGGCGGCGAAACTCCGACCCCGACCCGCCAGCCCCCGAAGACCGTGACGCCGACCGCCGATGCAGACGATGGATCATCGGCCGTGCTGACGAGCGTCGGTGGCGTCCTCGCCGCCGGCCTGCTCACCCTGCTGGTGATCCGGCGACGCCGCGCACAGCGGCGCCGCCGTCCCGGACACCGCATCCACATCAAAGAGTCTGGCCCGTTTGAACACGCTCTCCATTCAGCCGCGCATCCGACCACTGTGGAGGACCTGGCCCGGGCGCTGCAAACGCTTGCGGGACACGTTGGAGACGACTTGCCGAAGCTCCGAGCCGTGAAGATCGGGGCAGAGGGCATCACGCTTCGGCTCGCCGCGAAGAGCAAGCCGATCGAGCCGTTCGTCAAGTCAGGGCAGACAGAGTGGCGCCTGGACTCGACTGCGAATCTCGACGGTGACGACGTCCCGCCGCCGTATCCGGCATTGGTATCCCTCGGGTACACCCAGAAGCGCGACCTCGTCCTGATTGACCTGCGAGAAGCGGGCGTCCTTACCCTCGGCGGCGACCGTGAGGCGATCGAGCCTGTCCTGCTCGCCATGGCTTGGGACCTCGCCGTGGCTCCATGGACCGCTTGGACGCAGATCACGCTGGTCGGCGTGGGAAGGACCTCAGCCGAGGCCCACCCGGATCGACTCCGGTTCACGTCGGGCTGGGAAGACGCCATCGAGTCGCTCGAGCCCGAACCGGACCGGCCTCAGGTGCTGCTGTCGGCCATCCCGCTGACCGGCGACGTCGTGCAACGCCTTCTGCCCCTTCGCCTGGACGCCGTCGTGGCAGCTCACGACGAAGACGTCGTGCTGCCCGGTGCGTGGCACCTCGACGTGACGACCCGGTTCACAGCGGTAGAGGTCTTGGGCGAGGACATCGAGCTGCAGAGGCTTTCACCGGTGCAGGTCAGCGAACTCGTATCAGCCCTCGCCGAGGCGGATGAGCCCAAGCAGGTACTGCACCGCGAGTTCCGAGGCGTCCCGCCGGAGAAAAAGGGGGTGCCAGAGCCGCACCAGGCCCGCGAGCCGACGAGGCCGGTCGTGATGCGTCCCGCAGTGGCAGCAATGCCTTCCCTCCAGATGCTGGGTCCGGTGCGGCTGCACGGAGCCGACCCGCAAGCCGTGGAGGGCAAGAAGCTCAACCGCCTGACCGAGCTGGCCGCGTTCCTTGCCCTGCACCCTGGCGTGACAGCCGACGAGATCTCCCGCCAGCTCGGCACGGACACCCAGCCGTGGTCCGCGGCGACCCGGCAGGGCTACATCTCCCGCCTCCGCACCTGGCTCGGGCGGGACGAGAAGGACGAGCTGTACGTGCCGAACGTCGACGCCCGTCACGGCGGCTACCGGATGTCGGACTCGTTCACCTCCGACTGGCGCGTCTTCCGAGACCTGGCGCGCAGTGGTCTCGCCGACCGAGACAGCGCGGTCTCGGACCTGCAGCAAGCTCTCGATCTGGTGCGGGGAACCCCGTTCGGCAACGTCCCGGCCGGCAGGTACGCGTGGAGCTCGTGGCACCAGCGGGAGATGATCGATGCGATCGTCGATGTCGCTCACACCCTTGCTGACGCCTACCAGAAGGCCGGCGACCTCCCCGCGGCACGCCGGGCAGCCATGCGCGGGCTGCTTGCCGAGCCGGTGAGCGAGATCCTTTACCGAGACTTGCTCCGCATCGAGTACCGCGCGGGCAATCTCGCAGCCGTTCGCCAAACGGCCGACAAGCTCGTCGCCCTCGCGGCCTCACTTGAGTTGGAGCTCGATGAGGAAACCAGCGCTCTGGTGAGCACGCTGCTGGCCGACCGGTCGTAGCGAGCAAGTATTCAGGCGAGCCGCTGGTGAATTGTCGACCACGCCTTTTCGCGTGTCTCGCTCAAAGGAAATCCCTGACGTGGGTCTCGAGACACGTGAACTGAAGTCGTGCCTGTCTCGCCCCGGTCTCGCGAACGGTCTCGGTGGTCGAAGTGGCAGTCTCGGCAGGGGAATCGGGCCCTGAACACGTCGTGGTGACGGAAATGGCATGGCGCCAGAGTGGTCCTACTTGGTGTTACGATCAGGATCGTTCCCGCGGGGAGAAATGTCATTTCTCTGGCCGCGTTGAGCTTGTCGGTGGGGCAAGCGCTGAAGGATTGCGCGCCCGGCTTGCTCGCGCCTCGGCAGATCTTCTTCGTTGGGCTGCTGACGCCTCGTCCGCTGAACCCGCCAAGGATGCCTGATCGTCATGAATTCACCCAACCGTGTGATCGTCAACCCTCCTGTTCCAGGGCGGCCCGGTTTTGGCCAACCCCTCCGGCCCGGTGTCTCGGGGCCATCGGGACTGTCCGACCACGCGGTCTCGCCCCTGGGTATGCCCCTGGCCCTGCTCCGAGACGAGGTCCGCGTCGCCTTCCTGGGACGAACCTCCACAGAGGAGCAGCAGGATCCCCGCCAGTCGATCCTGCGCCAGCTGGGCAACTCCAAGACCGCCTTGCCCGAATCCTGGGTCATCGTCGCGCACTTCTACGACGTCGAGTCCGGGCGGATGGAACTGGACCGGCGTGGCCGCGGCGACCACTACGACCGCTTCGACATCCCCATCGCCCGCGACGGGGGCATCGCCGACCTGCTGGCCGAGGCTGCGAGACCGGACCGCCGGTTCGACGTCGTCATCTGCGAGAGCATCGCGCGAGTCGCGCGCCGGGCCTTCGAAGGACTCTCGGTCGAACGAGACCTCGAACGGTGCGAGGTCTCGCTGTTCGCCGCGAACGAGACCATCAGCGTCTCGGGCAGCCGAGCCCAGCGGATCCTGCAGCGCCGGATCAACCAGTCCGTCGCGGAGTACGAGGTCCTGAACACCCTCGAACAGTCCTGGGGAGGCACCTGCACCCACGTCCGCGAGGGATGGAACATCGGCAAGCCCTGCTACGGCTACAAGGCCAAGACATTCCGGCATCCGAACCCGGCGAAGGCCGCGAAGGGGATTACGAAGACTCGCCTCGAACCCGACGGCGTGCGGAGTGAGACTGTGACCCAGATCGCTTCCTGGGCCTACTACGACTGCTTGGGTGGCGACGCGATCGCCACGCTCCTCAATCGGGACTTGGCCAACCACCCGCCGCCCGTGCCGCCGGGACCGGAGCGAGCGCGCGGGGCGTGGAGCCGCTCCAGCGTCTACGACATCCTCCGCAACCCCAAGTACACCGGCTACCAGGTCTACAACCGCCGCGCCACGCGGTCACGCCACGGCAAGGTCAACGACCCGGTGAAGTGGGTCTGGTCGCTCGAGCCCGCCCACGAGCCACTGATCCCGAAGTGGATGTACGACGAGCTCACGGCTCGCAGGCAGGCCAAGAAGGGCTCTCGCGCCGGCGGTGACCGCAACGTCCACCCCCAGACCAAGCGGACCTACCTGTTCCGCGGGATGCTGTTCTGCTCGTGCGGGAGACGGATGATCGGCGTACCGCGGCACGGCAAGTCGTACTACCTGTGCCGACCGAGCAACACGAACCGAGGTCGGCCGGACAAGTACCTCGGTCACGAGAAGGCGCTGTACTTCCGTGAGGATGCCGTCCTCGACGCCGTCTCCAGGTTCTTCGCCGACCGCGTGTTCGGCTCGGACCGCCGGGCGATTCTCGAGACCGAGCTGGCGGGCGTCGATGACCAGGCCGATCGCGATCGAGAGGCGGAGGCTCAGCGGCTGGCCAAGGCCCTCGACGAGCTGACCAAGAAGCAGAACTCCATCCTGCGGCAGGCCGCCGACGGTGATCCTGATGACCCGTTCACGAAGGCCCTGAGGGGCCGCTACAACGAACTGGAACAGCAACGGGCGGGTGCGGCGAGTGCGCTGGCCGACCTCAAACAAGCTGGCGGAGCCACAGCAGCCAAGCCGACAGCTGAGGACAAGGGCCTGATCGATGCGCTCCCGTACCTGGCCCTGAACCTGGCGACGGCACCGGAACGGCTGCTGCGGACGCTGTTCGAGGTCACGCAGCTGACCATCCGGATTGACGCTGGCGGCGATCGTGCGACACTGGAGATCACACTTCCCGAAGATCAGCTGCCGGACATCACCGGCGCAGCGGAAAGGATCACCGAGGAGATGCTCTCGCAAGGAACGCCCAGCGGGCGGCCTTGTGAGGTTGCTGTTCGTGCCCCCGGAGAGATTCGAACTCTCACTGGACGGGTTTTGAATCCGTTGCCTCTGCCAGTTGGGCTACGGGGGCGCGACGTGGTGACTCTACGGGATCACCTGACCCCGCCCGCGCTCGGGGCTGGGGACCGCTGTGTCGCGCTGGCCACTACGTGGTGAACGCCATCTCTTCGACTGGATCGTTCCCGGTAGGCTTCAAGTTCGCGGGAAAGCCGCGAAAACCGAACGTCCCGCCAAGTCTTCAGGAGGACCCCGGTGACCGATCAGGCTACCGAGGCCAACGGTGCTGCCACCGTGCCGCAGCGTCGGGTGCTCGTCGCGGAGGACGAGGCGCTCATCCGGCTGGACCTCGTCGAAATGCTGCGTGAAGAGGGTTATGAGGTTGTCGGTGAGGCAGGTGACGGCGAACAGGCCATCGCGCTGGCCACCGATCTCAAGCCTGATCTCGTGATCCTCGATGTCAAGATGCCCAAGCTGGACGGCATCGAGGCCGCTTCCAAGATCACCGGCGACCGGATCGCGCCCGTCGTCATCCTCACCGCCTTCAGCCAGCGGGATCTCGTCGAACGTGCTCGGGATGCCGGCACCATGGCCTACCTTGTCAAGCCCTTCGCGAAGCGTGACCTCGTGCCTGCCATCGAGCTCGCCGTCAGCCGGTTCTCCGAGCTGCAGGCGCTCGAGGCCGAGGTCGCCGGGCTCACCGACCGGCTCGAGACGCGGAAGGTCATCGACCGCGCCAAGGGGCTGCTCATGAGCAGGCAGGGGCTCACCGAGCCCGACGCCTTCCGGTGGATCCAGCGCACCGCGATGGACCGCCGGACCACGATGAAGGCTGTCGCGGAAGCCGTCGTGGAGAGCATCGGGAGCTGACTCCCAACCACGAAAGCGGGGGTTCGGCCACGGCCACCCCCGCTTTTGTGACGCTCCGGGTGCCCGAATGGGCGTACTTGGTACCTTTGCGCACCTTCTCGGCGTGGTCTGGCGTCATGATCGAAGCCGGGTCCGTAGACTCTGCACACCTTGAACCAGGCGTCAAGGGGGCGGTCTGCGGGCTGTTGCGCACCGAGAGTCACGACCCGCTGGTCTGCTTACGACAAGCGGGTGTAAATCATACGTTAATACTCGTGACGACCGTCACGATGTGGCTACAAGAGCGCGTGTGACTCTGTGCAACGGCCCCCGAGGCGGCTACTTTCAGCGGCCAGTCAGGTCCCACGCCGGGACAGCCGCCCGACCGGGCGGCCAGGTGGCATTTGGAGGAACGAGTGCAGAAAGCACGACTTGCGAGGGTCATCGTGCTGGCCAGTGTCGGGGCCATCGCCCTCAGCGCGTGTTCGGCACGGACAGACAGTGGCTCGGGCAGCAACAGCTCGAGCTCGCAGTCCCAGGCCGCGGCCCCGTCCGCCGCAGCCGACGCGGCCGACCCGGCCGGCGACGGCAAGGCGCAGTGTGCCCCTACCTCCATCGCGTACGCGGGCACGATCAACGGCGCCAACGCCGCGCTGGGCCAGAACATCCTGAACGGCGCGAAGCTCGCCGTGGACCAGCACAACAAGGCCAACCCGGGCTGCCAGGTCAAGCTGGAGCAGTTCGACACCGAGGGCACGCCGGACAAGGCGCCCGGCATCGTGACGCAGATCGTCAACACGTCGGCGATCATCGGCGTCGTCGGCCTGCCGTTCTCCGGTGAGTCGAAGGCCGCGGGCAACATCTTCAACAGTGCGGGCCTGGTCACGGTGACCCCGTCGGCGACCAACCCGACGCTGAGCCAGAACGGCTGGAAGACCTTCTTCCGCGGTCTGGGCAACGACAACACCCAGGGCCCGGCCGCCGCGAAGTTCATCACCGGCGACCTCAAGGCCAACAAGGTGTGCGTCATCAAGGACGACTCCGACTACGGCACGGGCCTGGCGGCTTCGACCATCAAGGCGCTCGGCGACAAGGGCACCTGCCAGGACAGCGTCAAGACGAAGCAGACCGACTTCTCGGCCGTGGTCAACAAGATCAAGAGCGAGAAGCCGGACGCGGTGTTCTACTCCGGGTACTACCAGGAAGCCGCGCCCTTCGCGCAGCAGCTGAACGACGCGGGCGTCAAGGCCAAGTTCGTCGGCCCGGACGGCGTGAAGGACGACGAGTTCGTCAAGGGTGCCGGCGAGGCCGCCGCGAGCGCGTACTTCACCTGCCCGTGTGTCCCGGCTGACCAGTTCACCAAGTTCACCGACGCCTACAAGGCCGCGGTCGGCAAGGACCCGGGCACCTACTCGCCCGAGGCCTACGACCTGGCGACGATCCTGCTCAAGGGCATCGACTCGGGCAAGAAGGACCGCGCCGGCCTGCTCGACTTCGTGAAGAGCTACGACGGCCAGGGCATCACCAAGCACTTCAAGTGGGACGACAAGGGCGAGCTCTCCAGCACGACCGTGTGGACCTACAAGGTCGAGGGCGGGAAGATCGTCCGCAACACCGAGATCAAGTAGCGCAACGCTTCCGTTCTGATTACCGGGGTGCACGTCCGGCGGCTCGATCCCGCCGGGCCTGCACCCCGGTCCCACATGGAGAACTAGTGTGTCATTGACTCATGATCTGAGCTCGCTCGTCCTGGCCCAGGGCGATACCTGGATCAAGTTCGACGTGAGCGCGTTCCTGGACCAGTTCTGGAACAACACGTTCGACGGGCTCGCCTACGGCAGCATCTACGCGCTCGTGGCGCTGGGCTACACGCTCGTTTACGGCGTTCTGAAGCTCATCAACTTCGCCCACTCCGAAGTCTTCATCTACGGCGTCTACGCGACGTGGTTCACCTTCTACGGCCTCGGGTTCCGGCCCGGCAACACGCCCACGCTGTCGGTGGTGGAACTGGTCGGCTTCCTGCTGCTCGCCCTGCTGGCGTCGATGGCGGTTTCCGGGGGCACGGCCGTGATCCTGGAACGGGTGGCCTACCGTCCGCTGAGAAAACGCGGGGCACCCAAGCTGGTGTTCCTGATCACCGCGATCGGCGCGTCGTTCGTGCTGCAGCAGCTCATCTTCATCTGGCGCCACGGCAACCCGGAGCTGGGCATCCGCCTGATGCGCAACGAAGAGGTCTTCACGCTCTTCGGCGGCAGCGTCACCAACGTCACGATCATCACGGTCATCGCTTCGATCGTGCTGATGCTGGCCGCCAACTACTTCGTCAACAAGACCAAGTTCGGGCGCGGCATCCGCGCGGTGGCGCAGGACCCGGACACCGCGACGCTGATGGGCGTGAACAAGGAACGCGTCATCATGCTGACCTTCCTCATCGGCGGCCTGCTCGCCGGCGCGGCGGCCCTGTTCTACATGATGAAGATCCCGCAGGGCGCGTGGTACCAGGGCGGCTTCCTCCTCGGCATCAAGGCGTTCACGGCGGCGGTGCTCGGCGGGATCGGCAACCTGCGCGGCGCGCTGCTCGGCGGCCTGCTGCTCGGCGTCGTCGAGAACTACGGCCAGTCGCTGTTCGGCGGCGGCTGGCGCGACATCGTCGCGTTCGTCCTGCTGGTGCTGGTCCTGATGATCCGGCCCACCGGCATCCTCGGTGAGTCGCTCGGAAAGGCCCGGGTATGACGACGACCACGACTCCTCCGGCGGCGCCTGCCGTCCGGAAACGCTCGCTCAGCGAGCGGTGGAACAACCTCAGCCGCGTGCAGCAGTGGGTCGTCCTGATCCCGCTGGTGGTGCTCATCTACTTCCTGCCGGTGCTGAACCCGCCGATCCTGACCACGCAGCCCGGGTACGACTTCCCGATCGCGATGTTCGAGGTGGCCCGCTACGCGCTGGTCGCCATCGGCCTCAACGTCGTGGTCGGCCAGGCGGGCCTGCTGGACCTCGGGTACGTCGGGTTCTTCGCGATCGGCGCGTATGTGATGGCGCTGTTCACCAGCCCCGACTCGTCGCTGTCGCACCTGCCGTTCCTCGTCGTGCTGCCGATCGCGATGGCCGTCACGATGGTCTTCGGCGTGATCCTCGGGACGCCGACGCTGCGGTTGCGCGGGGACTACCTGGCGATCGTGACGCTCGGGTTCGGCGAGATCGTCCGCCTGCTCGCCGACAACGTCGGCCCGCTGCGCGGCAACTCCGGGTTCAAGGAGGTCGGGCACCCGCCGGGCACGAACGCCGACGGGTCGCCGCTGTTCAACAACTCGAACGGCATCCCGTGGTACTGGCTGTGCGTCACGCTGATCATCGCCGTGCTGTTCCTGGTCGGGAACCTGGAGCGCAGCCGGGTCGGCCGCGCGTGGGTGGCCATCCGGGACGACGAGGACGCGGCCGAGATCATGGGCGTGCCGACGTTCAAGTTCAAGATCTGGGCGTTCATCAGCGGTGCGGCGATCGGCGGCCTTTCCGGGGCGCTCTACGCCGGCCAGCTCGGCTTCGTGAACAACCAGAAGTTCGACGTCGTCACGTCGATGCTGTTCCTCGCCGCGGTGATCCTCGGCGGCTCGGGCAACAAGGTCGGTGTCATTCTGGGCGCGTGTGTGGTGGCCTACGTGCCGCTGCGGTTCCAGGCGATCGCCGAGTACAAGTACCTGATCTTCGGTCTGGCGCTGATCATCCTGATGATCTTCCGCCCGCAGGGCCTGCTCGGCGCACGCCAGCGGCTGCTGGCCTACGGCAGGCAGGCGTACCAGCGCCTGCTGGGCCGGGGCGAGCAGATCAGCAGTGACGGTGCGCTGCAGACCGAACCGACCCCGGGGAGCAAGCCATGACCGACCCCCAGAACGGCGGCCCCGAGGTCACCGCCGAGGGCGGCATCGTCGCCGAGCTGCAGCACATGTCGGTCGAGGAACGGGCCGAGCACGACGCCGAAGTCGCCGAGGTCGTCGCGCCGGACCGCGACATCGACGTCGAGGTGGGGCAGACGCTCCTCGAGGTCGACGACGTGACGATGCGCTTCGGCGGTCTCGTCGCGCTGGACCAGATCTCCTTCGACATCCGCCGCGGCGAGATCCTCGGCCTGATCGGCCCCAACGGCGCGGGCAAGACGACCTGCTTCAACGCGATGACCGGCGTTTACCGGCCGACGTCGGGCGAGGTCCGGCTCGAAGGCAAGGCGCTGGGCAAGGCGTCGCGGCACGGCATCACCCAGCTCGGCATCGCCCGGACGTTCCAGAACATCCGGCTCTTCGCCGAGATGACCGCGCTGGAGAACGTCGTCGTCGGCACCGACGCGCGGCACAAGACCAGCCTGCTCGGGGCCTTGGTGCGCTCTCCGCGGCACCACCGCGAGGAGAAGGCCGCCGTCGAGAAGGCGATGGCCCTGCTGGAGTTCGTCGGCATCGCCGACCGGGCGGCCGACCGGGCGAAGAACCTGCCCTACGGCTACCAGCGGCGCCTGGAGATCGCGCGGGCGCTGGCGACCGAGCCGAAGCTGCTCTGCCTGGACGAGCCCGCGGCGGGCTTCAACCCGGCGGAGAAGGAAGATCTGATGGGCCTGATCCGGACGATCCGCGACGACGGCTACACGGTCCTGCTCATCGAACACGACATGAAGCTCGTGATGGGCGTGACCGACCGGATCGTGGTGCTGGAGTTCGGCAAGAAGATCGCCGAAGGCGTGCCGGCCGAAATCCGCGAGAACCCCGCGGTGATCGCGGCCTACCTGGGGGTGCCTGACGATGACGTTGCTTGAGTTGTCGGACGTGTCCGTCCACTACGGACGGATCCAGGCGGTCACCGGGCTGTCCATCACGGTGAACGAGGGCGAGATCGTCACGCTCATCGGCGCGAACGGCGCGGGCAAGTCGACGACGATGCGGGCCATCTCCGGGATCCGGCCGATCTCCTCCGGGAAGATCACCTTCGCCGGCGAGGACATCTCCAAGCTGCGGGGTGACCTCCGCGTGGTCCGCGGGATCTCCCAGGCACCGGAAGGCCGGGGCATCTTCCCCGGTATGACGGTGATGGAGAACCTCGACATGGGCGCGTACGCGCGCAAGGACCGCAAGGACCTCAGCGCGGACCTGGAGCGGGTGTTCGAGCTGTTCCCGCGGCTGGCGGAACGCAAGACCCAGCTGGGCGGCACGATGTCCGGCGGCGAGCAGCAGATGCTCGCCATCGGGCGCGCCCTGATGGCGAAGCCGAAGCTGCTGCTGCTGGACGAGCCGTCGATGGGGCTCGCGCCGCAGTTCATCCAGCAGATCTTCCGGATCATCACGGAGATCAACAAGCAGGGCACCACGGTCCTGCTGGTGGAACAGAACGCGCAGCAGGCGCTGTCCCGCGCCCACCGGGCGTACGTGCTCGAAACCGGCCGGATCACCAAGTCCGGCACCGGCAAGGAGCTGCTGGCGGACAACAGCATCAAGGAGGCCTACCTGGGCGTCGGCTGACATCCGGGCAGGCTCGCCACCGGCCCCGTGCGCTTCGGCGTGCGGGGCCGGTTTGCGTCCGGAGTCACAACCATCGGTTGTCGGCGGCGCCGGAACGGCTGTTGGACCCGCCCGGCTCCCCGGCGGTTTGCTTGGGGGGAACCGGAAACGAAGGAGTGCGGGATGGGCGAGATGGTCGAGGGTGTGGCGGCTGGGGTGCCGTTCGTGGCGGTGCCGCCGGCGGACCCGGACGCGCCGGCGGCGCTGGTGGCGGGCTGGCACCTGATGGACGTGCCGGCCAGTGAACGGGCGATGGCCGAGGCCGTGCCGATGGCGGGCCTCCAGGCCTGGCGCGTGTACTTCGGGCTGCCACTCTCCGGGGCGCGGCTGCCCGAAGGCGGTCCCGAAGAGGTCTTCCGGCGGGCGAGCGAGGACGCCGTCCTGAACGTCTTCGAGCCGGTGACCGAGCAGGCGGCGGGCGAGTTCCCGGCCGCGCTGGCGGAACTGCGCGACCGGCTGCCGGGCGCGACCGGGCCGCTCGGGGTGTTCGGCGGCTCGGCCGGGGCGATCGTGGCCCTGGAGGTGCTGGCGCGCGGGGACGCCGGGATCGCGGCCGCCGCGGTGGCCAGCCCGGTCGTCCAGCTCGCGCCGATGATCGCCGCCAACGAGCGGCGCTTCGGGGTGACCTACTCGTGGACCGAGCGGTCCCGCGCGGTCGCGGCGCGCTACGACTACGTGGACCGGGCCGGCGAGCTGACCGCGCCGCTGCTGCTGGTCACCGGCGCGGACGACGACGTCGCCGTGCGGGAGCCGGCGCAGGCGCTGCGCGACAAGCTGGGCGCCGAGCTGGTGGCGGTCGGCGGGATGGCGCACGAGTTCCCGCCGGGGACGCCGGCGGCGGCCCGCGTCGACGCGGCGTTCACCGAGTGGTTCGCGCGGCGGTTGCGAGGCTGAGGTCGTCGGCCGGCAGCCAGGCGTGGTCCGGATCGTAGGCGCACCAGTCCTCTTCGCGGCTGGTGCGCCCGGCCACGGCCAGCAGCCGGCGCAGCGCCGGGTGTGCCTTCCCGCGCCGCCAGATCAGCGACCACGGGAACAACGGTGACGGCTCGAACGGCAGGACCTCGAGGTTGAGGTCAGGGGCCAGTTCCATGTCGGCGCCGGCCAGCGTGACGCGCCGCTTGCCGTACCGCGTCTGCTCGAGCGTGTGCCGCAGGTCGTAGCTGACGCCGGAGTCGTCGATCGGCACGGCGAACTCTTCGCACAGCTCTTTCAGGTAGGACAGCCATTCGGCGGGGCCGCTGAGCCCGGGCAGCCAGATCCCGTCGGCGCGCAGCTCGTCGAGCCGCAGCACGTCCTGCCCGGCCAGCGGGTGCTCCGGCGCGAGCAGGGCGACCAGCGGCTCGAGCCGGACCGGCCGGTGCTCCAGCTCGTCCGGCAGCGGCCGCCCGCAGCCGGACACCCGGCCGAAGGCGGCGTCGAGCTCGCCGGACAGCAGCGGGTCGATCGCGTTCGCGAACCCGCGGCCGGCGACCCGGTCGATGCGCAGCCCCGGCTCGTGCGCGGCGAGCCGGCGAAGCAGGTACATGGGGGAGAGCCGGTGGTCGACGAGGTCGAGGCGCAGTGGCCGGTCCTCGGCACCCATCGCGGCCACCGCGGCGTCGGCCACCCGTAGCAGCTCGCGCGCGTGCGGGAGGAACCGTTCGCCGTCGGCGGTCAGCTCGACCGAGCGGGGCGTGCGCAGGAACAACGGCGTCGCGAGGGCGTCTTCGAGCTTCCGGATCCGCTTCGACAGCGCCTGCTGGGTGAGGAACAGCGCCTGGGCGGCCCGCCCGAAGTGCCGCTGCTCCGCGGTCACCACGAACGCCCGGACCTGGGCGACGTCGAGGTCCACGGGGCTCAGGCGCCCGGCGGGCGGTCCCGGACGACGCAGGTGAGCCGGGCGGTGCAGGTGCGGCGGCCCTCGTCGTCGGTCAGCACGATTTCCGCGGTGATGGTGCCGCGCCCGACGTGCAGGGGCGTCGCCACGCCGGTGACGGTGCCCGACCGGACGGCCCGGTGGTGGGTGCAGGACAGCTCAAGCCCCATCGCCGCGCGACCCGGGCCCGCGTTGAGCGCGGCGACCGTCGAGCCCAGCGCCTCGGCGAGCACGGCGTTGGCGCCGCCGTGCAGCAGGCCGTACGGCTGGAGGTTGCCCTCGACCGGGATCGTGCCGACGACGCGTTCGGCGGTGGCTTCCAGGAGCTTCATGCCGACCTTGTCGTTCAGCTGCTGGTCCGCGGCGGCCGGATCGATCCCCGACAGCCGGTCCACGTCGATGGGGGCGGCACTTTCCGTCACACAAAGCTCCTGTTCCTATGCGACACGTAAGAGTGTCGGACCCTCAGCCTAGACTCGGGCCCGTGAGCCCGAGTGAGAAGACGACCGTTGCCAACGCCACAGGAAACACCAGCCTCGCCGAGCGGCCGAAGCTGCTGCTGATCGACGGCCATTCGATGGCCTACCGCGCGTTCTTCGCGCTGCCCGCGGAAAACTTCAAGACGAAGACCGGGCAGGTGACGAACGCCGTCTTCGGCTTCACCTCGATGCTCATCAACCTGTTGCGCGACGAAGCGCCGACCCACCTGGCGGTGGCGTTCGACCTCTCGCGCAAGACGTTCCGCTCGGAGACCTACGCCGACTACAAGGCGAACCGCAGCGCGACGCCGGACGAGTTCCGCGGCCAGGTGGACCTGGTCAAGGAGGTCCTCGACGTGCTCGGCATCCCGTCGCTGGTCAAGGAGAACTTCGAGGCCGACGACATCATCGCCACGCTCACCACGCAGGCGACGGCGGACGGCTTCGACGTCCTGATCTGTACCGGCGACCGCGACGCGCTGCAGCTGGTCACCGAGCACGTCACCGTGCTCTACCCGAAGCGCGGCGTTTCGGAGATGACCCGGTTCACCCCGGACGCCGTGGAGGAGAAGTACGGGCTCACCCCGCGGCAGTACCCGGACTTCGCCGCGCTGCGCGGCGACCCGTCGGACAACCTGCCGAGCATCCCCGGTGTCGGCGAGAAGACCGCGGCCAAGTGGATCAGGCAGTTCGGCTCGCTCGACGACCTGATCGACCGGGTCGACGAGGTCAAGGGCAAGGTCGGCGACGCGCTGCGGGCGCACCTCAGCTCGGTCCAGCTCAACCGCCAGCTGACGGAGCTGATCCGCGACGTCGAACTGGAGATCGCCCCGGCCGGGCTGGAGCTGCGCCCGTGGGACCGCGAGGCGGTGCACGCGCTGTTCGACGAGCTGGAGTTCCGCGTGTTGCGGGACAGGCTGTTCGCGACGTTGCAGAGTGCCGAGCCGGAGGCCGACGAAGGCTTCGAGGTGTCGGGCGAGGCGCTCGCGCCCGGTGCGCTGGGCGCGTGGCTCGCCGCGCACGCGGGCGAGGGCCGTCCGGTGGCGCTGGCCTTCCGCACGGTGGGCACGTCGGTCCGGTCCGACCTGCGCGCGGTCGCCTTCGCGGCGGCTGACGGCGAAGGCGCGTACGTCGACGTCACGGCGATGGACCAGGCCGACGACGCGGCGCTGGCCGCGTGGTTCGCCGACCCGAAGATCCGCAAGACCGGTCACGACCTCAAGGTCCCGCTGCACGCGATCCGCGCCCGCGGCTGGGCGCTGGCCGGGCTGGAGATGGACACCGCGCTGGCGGCGTACCTGGTACGGCCCGGGCAGCGCACGTTCGAGCTGGACGACCTCGCCCTGCGCTACCTGCACCGCGAGCTGCGCTCGGAGACCGACGGCGGCGACGGTCAGCTGTCGCTGCTCGACGGCGGCGCGGAAGGCTTGGAGCAGAAGGAGATCCAGGAAGAGCTGGTCAAGGCCCGCGCCATCTTCGAGCTGGCCGGCGCGCTCGAGAAGGAGCTGGAGCAGATCGGCGGCGCGAAGCTGCTCGCCGAGCTGGAACTGCCGCTCCTGGAGGTCATCACCGAGCTGGAGATCGCCGGCGTCGCCGTCGACCTCGAGCAGCTGACGACACTCGAAGCGCACTACCTTTCGCGGGTCACGCAGGCCGCAGAAGAGGCGTACAGGGTGATCGGCAAGCAGATCAACCTCGGCTCGCCGAAGCAGCTGCAGGTCGTGCTGTTCGACGAGCTCGGCATGCCGAAGACCAAGCGCACCAAGACCGGCTACACCACCGACGCCGAGGCGCTGCAGGGCCTGTTCGAGAAGACCGAGCACCCGTTCCTGCAGCACATGCTGGAGCACCGCGACGCGACCAAGCTGCGCACCACCGTGGAGGGGCTGATCAAGTCCGTCGCCGACGACGGGCGCATCCACACCACGCTGCTGCAGACGATCGCGGCCACCGGGCGGCTGTCCTCGACCGAGCCGAACCTGCAGAACATCCCGGTCCGCACCGAGGAAGGCCGCCGCATCCGCGACGCCTTCGTCGTCGGCGAGGGCTTCACGGAGCTCATGACCGCGGACTACAGCCAGATCGAAATGCGGATCATGGCGCACCTCTCGCAGGACGAGGGCCTCATCGAGGCGTTCAACAGCGGCGAGGACCTGCACACGTTCGTCGCGTCGCGGGCGTTCTCGATGCCGCCGGAGGAGATCACGCCGGAGCTGCGCTACCGCGTCAAGGCGATGTCGTACGGCCTCGCGTACGGGCTGTCGGCGTACGGGCTTTCGCAGCAGCTGCGGATTTCCACCGAAGACGCCAAGTCGCAGATGGAGGCCTACTTCGACCGCTTCGGCGGGGTGCGCGACTACCTCCACTCGGTCGTCGGCGTCGCGGCGAAGAACGGCTACACCGAAACGGTCTTCGGCCGCCGCCGCTACCTGCCGGACCTCAACAGCGACAACCGCCAGCGCCGCGAAATGGCCGAGCGCATGGCCCTCAACGCCCCGATCCAGGGCAGCGCGGCCGACATCATCAAGGTCGCGATGCTCAACGTCCACCGCGAGCTGGTCAAGGCGAAGCTGAAGAGCCGGATCCTGCTGCAGGTCCACGACGAACTCGTGCTCGAAGTCGCCGACGGCGAGCGGGACGAGCTGGAGAAGCTCGTGCGCCAGGGGATGGGCTCGGCGTATGACCTCGCGGTGCCGCTGGAGGTTTCGGTCGGCTACGGCCGGTCCTGGAACGACGCCGCGCACTGACCGGGTGCCTACTCAGCGCCACGACCCGGATCACCGGGTCGTGGCGCCGAAGTACTCGGGCGGACGTCGTCGGGGCGCGTCGCCGCGGCGACGCTGGGAGCCATGGCCAGTGACTTCCAGCGGCGCAAGATCTCGCTCGTCTTCGGCGCCCTGGACGCCGACCACGACGGCTACCTCACCGAGTCCGATTTCCGGGCCCTCACGGCGAGGTGGCTCGGCCTCCGCGGCACGGACTCCGGCACGCCCGAAGGGGAGCGGCTCGCCGCGATCATGATGGGCTGGTGGGGCACCCTGGACGACGCCGCCGGCCACGGCGGCAAGGTCACGCTCGAGCAGGTGCTCCAGGTCGTCGACGAACTCCCGAAGATGCCGGGCGCCGTCACCGGTACGGCCGCCGCGATGTTCGAAGCCGTCGACGAAAACGGCGACGGTGTCATCTCGGTGCCCGAGTATCGCCGCATGATCGAGGCCTGGAGCGGTGCCACCCCGGACGGCGAAGTCTTCGCCCACCTCGGCCTCGACGGCGACGGCCGTCTCTCCCGAGACGAGTTCACCGGGCACTGGTACGAGTTCTGGGCGGGTGACAACCCGGCCGCTCCCGGCAGCCGGATTTTCGGACGCGTCTGACCGGAATACTCACGTGTGCGCAACACCGCTCGGCGTTCCGACCAACGGAGGACTCCGTTCGGGTGAGCCATTACCGCTGGGTAGGGAGGTCGGCGCCCACACCCCGGCGATCACGGCGTAGGGTCCGCCGAATGGGGTTCGAGCGTGAGCGACGACGCTGGCGAGTCCGGCTGCACGACGAACTCGGCCGGGTGTGCGGCGCGGGCACGGTACTCGACGAGTACCACGTGCTCACCAGCGCGCACGTCGTCGAGACCGCCGGAGGTCCGCGAGCCGCGCTGAGCGTCGACTTCGTCGGCCTGGCCGAGGCACTGCCCGGAGCCGCGGCCGTGGTCGAGGGCTGCTGGGTGCCTTCCGACGGTGGTGGCCACGGCGATCTCGCCCTGCTGCGCCTGGAACGCCCCGAATCCCGCGTGTTCCGTGCCCCGCTGCACCGGATGCCCCTCGGCGAGCACCAGCTCGTCCGCGTCTTCGGCTTCCCGCCGGGTTCGGTCGGCCGCTGGATGCACGCCCGGCTCGGCGGCCCGGAACAGACCGGCGGCGAGTGGGTCCGCCTGTTCCGCACCGCCGAGGCCGAATCGCTCGGCCCCGGCTTCGGCGGCACGGCGGTGCTCGACGAGGCGACCGGCCACTTCGTCGGCATGGTCGTCGGCAAGGACACCGGTACTTGGATGGTGCCCGTCGAGACCATGCTCGGGCACCTGCCCCAGCTCAGCATCTGGGCCTCGGGCGGCCCGGCCGTCGACGCCAGCTTCTCGCGCCCGGTGGGCGAAGCCGTCGACGTCTCCTTCGTGCAGCGCGTCGTCGACTGGTTCGCCAAGGCCGAGCCGGGCACGGTCTGGGTCGTCGACACCGGCGAGGCCGGTTCGCCGACCGCCGCGGCACTGCGGTTCGGCATCGTCCTCGCCGACCGGGAACGGTCCCTCGGCGTGCCCGGCCTGCCGCCCGCGCTCGGCCCGATGCCGCCGGCGGGCAGCGTGGACCTGGCGGTCGACGCGACCGGCCGCACCGCGGACGCCGTCCGGCACCGGATCGCCGACCGGCTCACGACCGGCGTCGCCGGCCGCACGCTGGTCGTCGACGCGATCGACGACTCCGCCGAGCCCGACCGGCTCGTCGGCGAGGTGCTCGCCCCGCTCGCCGGGCGCGCGGCCGAGCTCGGCTTGCGCCTGCTGCTCGGTTTCCGGGAGGAGTCCTCGCCCGGGGTGGCGGCCGTGCGCGCGAGCACCAACGGTGCCCGCCCGGCCCCGGACGACCTCGCCGGCCGGCTGGAGGTGCTCACCAAGGCGGTGGAGGAGCTCGCCGAGATCGAGGCGTACCAGCTGCGCGTGGCGACCCGTTTCACCGGCGTCGCGATGCTGCCGGCCCGGGCCCAACGGCTGCGGAGCGCGCTGAAGCAGCTTCGCTCGGCGGAGGTCGACGGCGACGCCGAGTGGGTCGAGCGCCACATCGACGGCCACGAGCACGCCGTGGCCCCGGCGGTCGAGGACGGCCGCCGCCAGCGCGCGGTGCTGGACGGCCTGGTCGCGCGCCGCGAGGAGCTGCGCGCCCGCCTGGCCGCCGACAACCAGCTCGCCCGCGAACAAGGCTTGCTGGGCGACCCCGACCTGGAGCAGGCGTACCTCCCGGCGAAGCGGCTGCTGATCGACGGCCCCTGCGAGCTGACGGCGGCGGCCACGGCAGTCGACAGCTATGCGGCGGCGGTCCGGGCCCGCATCGAGGACCGCGGCTGAGCCTGCTCGATTCCGTGAAGGCCACCTTGAGGAACATAGAGTTCCTCAAGGTGGCCTTCACGAACTTGCGGCGCCGAAACTGTCGGTGGCGGCCGGTAGCGTGGAAAACGGGGGCGCCCCCGCGGCCCATGCCCGGGAGCATCAGACGGTGAGGACGATCTTGCCCCGGAGATGACCGCGCTCGATCAGCCGGTGTGCGTCGGCGATGCGCTCGAACGGGAACGTCTCCTGCACGTGGACCCGGAGCTTGCCCTGTTCGACCAGCGCGGCCAAGTGGCGCAGGGCGACCGGATCGGGTTCGACCGCGATGCCGCTGAAGCGCATGCCGGCCGCCTCGAACTTCGCGATGAGTGCCGTGTCCTCCTCGGCGACCGCCGTCACGAGGTGCCCGCCCGGCCGGAGCACGCCGAGCGAGCGCGAAGCGGTGTCGCCGCCGAGCGTGTCGAGCACGAGATCGACGTCGCCGACCACCTCGGTGAAGTCGGCCGCCGTGTAGTCGACGACCTCGTCGGCGCCCAAGCCTTCGACGAACTCCCGCTTGCCCGCGCCGGCGGTGGTGATCACGTGCGCGCCCAGTGATTTCGCGATCTGGATCGCGACGTGGCCGACCCCGCCGCCTCCGCCGTGGATCAGGACGCGGTCGCCCTCGGTCACGCCGCCGAGGTCGACCAGGCCCTGCCACGCCGTCAGCCCGACGACCGGCAACGCCGACGCCTCGACGTGGGAGAGCGACGCGGGCTTGCGCACCAGGTGCAACGCCGGCGCGGCCACGAACTCGGCGTACGCGCCGGCCGCCCGCGGGAACAGCGGCATCCCGAACACCTCGTCGCCGGGCCGGAACCGCCACGTCTGCGCCGCCGCCTCGACCACGCCGCTGATGTCCCAGCCGAGGACGAACGGCGGCGGGCCGAGCAGCGGGAATTCGCCGGCGCGCAGACGGGGTTCCAGGGGGTTCAGCCCGATCGCCTTGACCCGGACGAGAACTTCGGTCGGCAGGGGCCGGGGCTCGGGTGCGTCCACGATGGTGAGGACCTCGGGGCCGCCGAGCGTGTGCTGGGTGATGACTCGCATGCCTCAACGATGGCCGCCGCGACGAAGGCGTACCACCGGTGTCCCGCCGGAATTCTCCGGCAACCCGCCAATTTGGCTAGGGTGGATGCCGTGACCCAGCCGGTGCCCTCGACCGACGATGCGGCTGTCTGCGGGCCCTTGGCCCACGGTGCGGACGTCGCCGCGCACTTCCACGACTTCGGCCAGCTCAGGTACGCCACCTCCGGGGCACTGGTCACCACGACCGCGGCCGGCACCTGGGTGGCGCCGGCGAACCGCGTCACCTGGGTGCCGCCGTTCCACGTGCACAGCAGCCGCTCACACGGGCAGACCGTGGTCGGGCTGCTCCGGGTTCCGGCGGCACTGGCCGGGCGGCTGCCGGCGCAGCCCTCGGTGTTCGCGGCCAGTGCGTTGCTGCGCGAGGCCTACCTGGCGGTGCTCGGCGACCACGAACCGGCCGGCAGCTCCCGCGCCCGTCTGCTGCTCGAGGTGGTCATCACGGAGCTCGCTCGTGCCCCGCAGGAACCCCTGCGCCTCCCGGAGCCCGGCGACGCGCGCCTCAAGGCCGTCACCGATCTGCTGCACGCCGATCCGGCGAGCCCGGCGACCCTGGCCGAGCTGGGACGCCGGACCGGTGCGAGCGAACGAACCCTCAGCCGGCTGTTCGGCAGCGAGCTGTCGATGAGCTTCCACCAGTGGCGCACGCTGCTGCGCGTTCAGCGCGCGCTGCTCGAACTCTGCGCGGGCACCTCGGTCACCGACACGGCGACGCGGCTGGGCTGGGCGAACCCGACCAGCTTCATCGAAGCTTTCACCACTCTCGTCGGCCGGACACCCGGCCGGTACCGGGCACAAGCGCGCGCCGCCGGCTAGCGGCGGCCCAAGCCGCGGATCAGCACCATCACCGCGTCACGGACCTCGGTGCGCGTCCGCTGGGGCCCGAACACCTGCCAGTCCAGCGCCACCACCAGCATCGTGCCGAACAGCCCGGCCGCCGCGGTCGGGATCTCCACTCCCGCGGGCAGGCGGCCGGCGTCCTCCAGCCGCGCGAGCTGGTGCTTCACGATCGAGATGATCTCCTCGCGCAGCAACGACAGCGTGCCGTGCCACTGGCCCGGCGTCCGCCACAGCTCGCTCACCAGGATCTGCGAAAACCCCGGGTACCGGGCGATGAACTCCAGCGTCGTGTCGACCTGGGCCTCGATCACTTCCAGCGGGTCCGCGTCCGTCACCGCCGCGCGCAGCCGCCCGGCGAGCATGTCGACGCCGTACCGCAGCAGCGCGTCGACCAGCCCGTCCTTGGACCCGAAGTTGTAGTACACCGTGCCCTTCGCGACGCCTGCCGCCGCGGCGATGTCGTCGACGGTCAGCCCCACCAGGCCACGGCTCTTCGAGAGCTCCAGGGTGGCCTCGAAGAGCTTCTGCTTCGTCCCGCCGCTCACAGGCTCAGCTCGGGCTTGAGCGCGGACACCGTCCAAACGCGACGCTTCCGCGCGGCCAGGGTCGAGACCAGGACCCCGCCCACGAGGTAGGCCAGCAGGACCCCGATGTCGCCGAGCAGTTGCGTCGTCGTGGCGCCGCTGTAGAACAGGTGGCGGAAGCCGTCGATCGCGTAGCCCATCGGCAGCACCACGTGCAGCGGGTACAGCGCGTCCGGGATCGTCTGCCATGGGAACGTGCCGCCCGCGCTGACCAGCTGCAGGACCAGCAGCACCAGCCCGAGGAACTTGCCGACCGCGCCGAAGAACGCGTTGAGCGCGTGCACCACCGAGGTGAACGTCAGCGACACCAGCACGGCGAACCCGATCGCGGGCAGCGGGTGGGCGATGTGGATGCCGACCAGCCAGGTCACCGCGCCGAACAGGACGACCACCTGCGCGGTGCCCAGCAGCGCGGAGGACAGCCAGCCGCCGACCGCGACCCGGAACGGCGCCGCGCCCGCGGTCAGCGCGCGCGTCGAGAGCGGGCGCAGGATCAGGAAGAGCACGAACGCGCCGATCCAGGTGGCCAGCGAGATGAAGAACGGCGCGAGGCCGGCGCCGTACGTCCCCGCCGACGCCTCGCCGTTGGCGTTCACCGCCACCGGGTCCGCGATCGTGTTGGCCGTCGCCGCGCGGGTCGGGTCGTCGGGGTTCGGGATCTGCTTGAGCCCGGCCGCGAGACCGTCACGCAGCTTCACCGCGCCGTCCGCGAGCTGGTTCGTGCCGTTCACGGCGGTCTTCTCGCCGTCGTTGAGCTGCGAAGCGCCGTCACGCAGCTGGTTCGCGCCGTCGGACGCCTGGGCGATGCCGCTCGCCAGCTGCGGGGACGCCGCGGCGAGCTTGGCCGCGCCGTCGGACACCTGGCGGGCGCCGTCGGCGAGCTTCGCGAGGTCGCCGTTGGCCTGCTGGATCTTGCTGTTCGCCTGGTCGACGGGGGAGCGCAGCTGGTCGGCCTTGGCCAGGATCGCCTGCACCTGGGCGTCCGGCACCCCCGCGTCGCGCAGGTCCGTCTGCAGCTGGGTGCGGTAGGAGTCGAGCTTGCCCTGGATGTCGGACGACGCGTTCGCCGCGATCGACGCCGCGTCGGCGACCTTCTGGTCCCCGGCGGCCACCTGCGAAGCGCCGCCGGCGAGCTGCTGCGTCTGCGAGGGCAGGGCAGCGGTACCGCTCTTCAACGTGCTCAGGCCGGTCGCCAGCGTCGACGAGCCGTCCGCGAGCTTGGCGGCGCCGTCGGCGAGCTGCTGCTGCCCGGACTTGAGCTGCGTGGCACCGTCGGCGAGCTGCGACGCGCCCGTCGAGGCCTCCTGGATCTTGCCGTAGATCGTGGAGAAGCCGACCAGGAACCGGTCCGCGGCCTCGCTGCCGACCTTTTCGGCGATCGTCTTGCGGACCTGCTCGGCGACCTGCTTGGCGATCGTGCCGGACAGGTAGTTGTTGGCGTCGTTGGTGGTCAGCGTGATCGTGGCCTGCTGCGGCTGGAAGTTGCCGACCGAAAGCAGCGACGCGGAGAAGCCGCTCGGGATACCGATCGCGAAGGAGTACTTGCCGTCGCGGACGCCGTCGCGCGCGTCCGGCTCGGACACCTCGTGCCACTGGAAGGTGCCGGACTTGACCAGCTCGTCGGTCACCTCGCGGCCGACGTTGCGCTGCTGGCCGCTGGAGTCCTTCGCGCCGGTGTCGCTGGTGAAGACCGCGGCGGGCAGCTTGTCGAGCCGGCCGTACGGGTCGTAGTTCGCGTAGAGGTAGAAGGACGCGTAGAGCAGCGGCACCAGGACGAGCGCGACCAAGGCGAGCTTCGGCAACGTGCCGGTGGAGAGGCGGCGCAGCTCGTTGCGCGCGATCCGGAAGGCGTTCATGCGGGGTCTCCGTCAGTGCTCACGGTGAGCTCTTCGGTGGGTTCGGGTTCGGGGCTGGGTTCGGGGGAGTGGTGCCGCGGCTCGGGCTGCTCGGTGGCGCCGATGCGCGCGGGTGCGAAGGGGAGCGCGGACAGCGGGGTGGTCGCGGCCAGCACGACCACGGCGAAACCGCGCTCGGCCTGCTCGCGCGCCAGCCCGGCCCAGCCGTCGACGTCGCTCGTGTGCCGGTCCGGGGTGTCGAGCACCAGCACGCGCACGCCCTTGCGCTCCGCGGCCAGCTCGGTGAGCAGCCGCGTGCGCAGCACCGGTGTGAGGTTCTCGAAGCGCGTGCCGGCGAACGGCGCGGCGTCGTGGCCGGCGAGCCAGCGGGCGACGTCCTCCTTGCCCGCCGGGCGGTGGGCCAGCGCCAGCTCTTCGCCGACGACCACACGCAGGGGCAGGGCGTCGTCGGGCTCGCTGACACCGGGCGCGTCGACGACCGCGACGAGCTCGGGCAGGCCCGCGTCGACGCCCTCGGCGTGCACCGTGCCGGTGGTCGGCTTGAGCCGCCCGGCCAGCGCCAGGCCGAACGCCGTGACGCCGACGCCGGGTTCGCCGTGCACGATCGCCAGGTCGCCCTCGCCGACGGTCAGCGAGGTGGGCGGTAACAAGGTGCCGTGGTGCCCTTCGAGGGACACCCGATCGGCTCGGACCTGCACGGTTTCTCCCGCTTCGAGAACTTTTGAACTGACCGGTCAGTTCAAAAGCTAGTCCCGGCGGGCGCCGGCGGCAAGATCACCGGACGCACGTCACACTTGTGGGTGGCTCACCAGATCGTGGGTCAGCGCAGCGCCGCCGCCGGGCGCACCTCCCAGGCCGTCCACAGTGGACGATAGCCCTGCCGGTGCCAGAACACCGAGGACAGCGGGTTGGTCGGGTTGTAGTAGAGGTACGTGCGGGTCGCGCCGCCCCGGTGCAGCTCCCGGTGCACGTGGGCCATCAGCGCCCGGCCGAACCCGCCGCCGCGCTCGCCGGGGGCGGTCACGACGTTGTTCACGTACCCCCAGCGTCCTGTCGGGAGCAGCTCACCCGCTTCGGTGTCCGGCAGCGTGTCCACCCACGCGCAGTGCGCGAGCGCGCGGATTTCGCCGTCCTCTTCGGCCAGCCAGACGGCCGGCTCGTCCTCGGCGAGAGCGTCCCGCAGCGACGGCGCGAGCAGCTCGGCCGTGTTGTCCCGGCGCGGCGCGGCGACGAGCCCGGTGTAGTCGAACGTCGCCACGGCCAATTCCAGCGCCGCGGCGAAGTCGCCGGGCCCGGCCCGGCGGATGGTGACCCCCGGCTCGGCGCCGGCCGGGGGAGCGGTGCGTACGCCGATGGCGGAGAGCGGGACGAGCCCGTGGTCGAGGAAGGCGCGGATCGCCTCGGCGTCCCGGCTGGGCCAGACGACCACGCACGCCGAGTCGTCGCCGGTCTCCTCGGTCTCCAGGCGGCCCTTCAGGGCGCGCAGCAGGAGGTCCGCGCCTTCGGTGCCGGTGTCGCCGAAGTACGGGAAGAACTGCCACGTGTCGGCGGCCGACCACAGCATCGGGACGTCGCCGGGCGCGAGCCGGTGCCGCTGCAGCACCCCGGTGACCTGCGTGCCGTCCGCGGTCGCCGCGTCGAGGCGCTCGCCATCGGCCGGTGGCGGGGCGGGCGGCAGCAGCGCGTCGACCGCCGCGAAGCGCGCCCGGTGCGCCGCGAGCAGCGGCTCGGCGATGTCCATGGTTCCCCCCGGAGAGTGCGAGATCAGGACCAGGCGGGGCGCCGGATCCACATGGTCCACAGTGGACGATAGCCCTGCCGGTGCCAGAACACCGGCGAGAGCGGGTTCGGCGGGTGGTAGAACAGGAACGTGCCGCGCACGCCCCGGCCGAGCAGGTCGTCGTGCGCCACCGCCATCAGTGCCCGGCCGACCCCGCCGCCGCGCGCCGCGGGCGCGACCGACAGCGTGTCGACGTACCCCCAGCGGCCCGGGAACAGCCGTCCGTGCATGCTGTCGCCCGGTGACGGCGAGGCCAGCGCGCAGGAGGCCATCCCCGCCGGTACGCCGTCGTCCTCCGCGAGCCAGACCAGGCCGCTGAAGCGCAGGGAACGGACGACTTCGGCGCGCAGCAGCGCCCGCGCGCGCGGCCGCGGCACCGCGGTGCCGACCAGCGACGTGTAGCGCCACTCCGCCAGCCGCAGTTCGGTCAGCGCGTCGATGTCGCCCTCCCCGGCGAGGCGGACGGTCACCCGGGCCGGCCCCGGCGCCCCGGGCGGGACGGCGGCCCGCACCGCCAGGCACGTCATCGGCGCGAACCCGTGCGCCAGCAGCACCGCCGACGCCTCGGCGTCGCGGCTCGGCCAGGTCAGCGTGCAGCCGGAGTCCGGGCCGGCCGGCGTCCCGCGCATCCGGTCGCGCCACGCGCCCAGCAGCGCGGCGAGGCCCGCCGCGCCGCTGTCGCCCGGCACCGCGGTCAGGTCCCAGATCTCCGACGGCCCCCACAGCGCCGGCCACGCCCCCGTGGCGTGCACGACGTGCGTCAGCAGCCCGCCCGCCTTCCGGCCGCCCGCGGCCGTCAGCAGCGGCTCGCTCGCCGCCGGCGGCGCCGCGATCGGCGGGAGCAGCGGATCGAGCGCGGCGAAGCGCGCGTTCTGCTCCGCCTCCAGGGGGTTCACGAGCGGTGCGTGCGGAAGATCGCGGTGCCCGGGAAGAGCCGGCCGCGCAGCGGGCTCCACTGGCCCCAGACCCGGGTGTGCCCTTCGGGCCACTCCGGCTCGACCAGGTCGGTCAGCGTGAACCCGGCCGTGGCCAGCGCGCGGACGTAGTCGCCGAGGGTGTGGTGGTACTCGACGTAGGTGGCGGTGCCGTCGTCGTCGACCTCGACGTACGGCGTGCGGTCGAAGTACGGCTGGGTGACGGTGAGGCCCTGCGGGCCCGGGTCGTCGGGGAAGATCCACCGCATCGGGTGAGTCACCGAGAACACCCACGGCGCGCCGGGCCGCAGCACCCGGTGGACCTCGGCGAAGACCGCGTCCACCGACGCCACGAACGGGACCGCGCCGAAGGCCGAGCAGGCCGCGTCGAAGCTGCCGGACGCCAGCGGCAGGTGCTCGGCGTTGGCCTGCACCAGCGGCACGGCGAGGCCGGTGCGCTCGTTGCCCGCCCGCGCGTGGCGGAGCATGCCCGCCGACAGGTCGGTCGCCACGGCGTGCGCGCCCTGGCCCGCCAGCCAGCGCGAGGACGCGGCCTGCCCGCAGCCGACCTCCAGCACGCGCTTGCCCCGGACGTCGCCGAGCAGCCGGGCGTCCGCCTCCCGCACGCCCTCCGGGCACCAGACGAAGTCGGCGTCGCCGAGGAACCCGCCGTGCTCGGCCTGGTAGTCGTCGGCGTCGGCGTCCCACCACGCGAGGTTCGCGGCCGCGGCCTCCGGCCCGCCGACCTCGCGGTAGGCGACCGCCGTGGTGCCCAGCCGGTGCTCGGCGGCGTCGTGGCGCCCCGGCGCGGGTGGCTCCTCCGGTGGCATGATGGTGTCTCCGGTCCCGGTGGCCTGCTTGCTCCACCTGCGTCCTCGTACGTGCGGTTTGCTTCCGCGAGGACCTTAGCGATCGACGGGGGACCCTGATTGTGCCGCCTAGCGGCTGCCGCGTAGGATAAGTGTTAGCGCAGTGGGTTCGCGCTGCCTTCCGCTCAGCTTCTGGTTGGGACTCGGGTCGCGCACCGTATGCGGGGTCAATGCCGCGGTCGTTCATGGTGGACGTTTGCTCGCAGGGTCGTCGTATGCTCCCATCGCGCCGACACATCGCGCTGACAACTGCCAACCCTCGATTCCCATCCACCGGAGCAACCCGCCTAATGACCACCGACACCGCCATCGCCCCGACCGCCCCGAACGCGGCCCCGCAGGTCGCCATCAACGACATCGGGTCGGAGGAAGATTTCCTCGCGGCTATCGACAAGACGATCAAGTACTTCAACGACGGCGACATCGTCGAAGGCACGATCGTCAAGGTCGACCGCGACGAGGTCCTGCTCGACATCGGCTACAAGACCGAGGGTGTCATCCCCTCGCGTGAGCTCTCCATCAAGCACGATGTCGACCCGGCTGAGGTTGTCACCGTCGGCGATGAGGTCGAAGCCCTCGTTCTCCAGAAGGAGGACAAGGAAGGCCGTCTGATCCTGTCCAAGAAGCGCGCGCAGTACGAGCGCGCCTGGGGCACGATCGAGGAGCTCAAGGAGAAGGACGAGCCCGTCAAGGGCACCGTCATCGAGGTCGTCAAGGGTGGCCTCATCCTGGACATCGGCCTGCGCGGCTTCCTCCCCGCGTCCCTGGTCGAGATGCGCCGCGTGCGCGACCTGCAGCCGTACGTCGGCCGCGAGCTCGAGGCGAAGATCATCGAGCTGGACAAGAACCGCAACAACGTGGTCCTGTCCCGCCGCGCCTACCTCGAGCAGACCCAGTCCGAGGTGCGCAGCGAGTTCCTCAACGCGCTCGCCAAGGGCCAGGTCCGCAAGGGCGTCGTGTCGTCCATCGTCAACTTCGGTGCCTTCGTGGACCTGGGTGGCGTCGACGGCCTGGTGCACGTCTCCGAGCTGTCCTGGAAGCACATCGACCACCCGTCCGAGGTCGTCGAGGTCGGCCAGGAGGTCACGGTCGAGGTCCTGGACGTCGACATGGACCGCGAGCGCGTCTCGCTGTCGCTGAAGGCGACCCAGGAAGACCCGTGGCGCCAGTTCGCCCGCACCCACGCGATCGGTCAGATCGTGCCGGGCAAGGTCACCAAGCTGGTTCCGTTCGGTGCGTTCGTGCGCGTCGAAGAGGGCATCGAGGGCCTGGTCCACATCTCCGAGCTGGCCGAGCGCCACGTGGAGATCCCGGAGCAGGTCGTCCAGGTCAACGGCGACGTCATGGTCAAGGTCATCGACATCGACCTCGAGCGTCGTCGCATCTCGCTGTCGCTGAAGCAGGCGAACGAGGGTGTCACGCCGGACACCGAGTTCGACCCGACCCAGTACGGCATGGCCGCCGAGTACGACGCCGAGGGCAACTACATCTACCCCGAAGGCTTCGACCCGGACACCCAGGAGTGGCAGGAAGGCTTCGACAAGCAGCGTGAGGAGTGGGAGCGCCAGTACGCCGAGGCGCACACTCGTTACGAGGCCCACATGAAGCAGGTCGTGAAGGCTGTCGAGGCGGACGCGGAAGCGGCTGCCGACGCGGCGACCGGCATCGAGGGTGGCGCGGAAAGCTACACCTCCTCGGGCTCGGCCCCGGCCGACACGAAGAGCAGCGGTGGCACCCTCGCCTCCGACGAGCAGCTCGCGGCGCTCCGCGAGAAGCTCTCCGGTGGTGCGTGAGCACTAGCGCTCTGAGCTAGACCACGGAACCCCCGGTCCACTTCGGACCGGGGGTTCCGTCGTTCGGTCTTTTGCTCTGCCGGTCAGCGGTTGCGCAGGCCGAGGCCGGTCATCATCGCCGTCACCGCCTGGCGGTACATCTGCTCGTGCGCCTCTTCGGTCGGCGGGATGAACCAGTCGGGCAACGGCGTCCGCGAAGCCAGCATCAGCTCCGCGCTGACCAGGCCGTGCATGGCCGTCCACAGCTGGTACGCCGTCGAGCGGGCGTCCGCACCCGGCGGGCACACCAGGTTGACCCGGGCGATGAACATGCCGAACGTCGTCCGCAGCACCGCCGACCGCAGGGCCGGGTCCGGGTCGAAGCCGGGGACCGGGCGTTCGAACATCAGCCCGTAGCGGGCCGGGCTCTCCAGGGCGAAGCCCCGGTATTCGAGCGCCAGGTGCAGCAGGTCGCCGACACCGTCCGGGCTCGACGGCGGCAGCCCCTCCAGCAGCTCCCGCAGCGAGTCGAAAGTGCGCTCGTACAGGGCGTCGAGCAGGCCCGCGCGGCCGCCGAAGCGGGCGTACACCGAGAGGGTCGACGCGCCGGCGGCCTCGGCCACGCCGCGCACGGTCAGGCCCGGGACACCCCGGTCCAGCAGCACGGACAACGCCGCGTCGAGATGGCGTTCGCGGCTGCCCTGTTCGGCCGGCCGCGTCGGCAAATGCCTGGTGGCCACGGCGCACCCCCTTCGCAGCAGCCGGGCGCAAGCGGCGTCCGGGTGACCCATCCGCAGCAGAAGATACGATATCCGCCCCGGTCTTGGGAATGCGCGGGATGTCCGGATGTGCGGCGTCCCCGGGAGGGACGGACACTGATGAACCACCCCGAGCCCGGCACGGTCGTCGTCACGGCGACCGGCGACGGCACCTACACACAGCAGGTCACGACGGCGACGCACACACTGCTCGTCGACGAACCCGTCGCGGTCGGCGGCGTGGACGCCGGCCCGAACCCGTACGAGCTGCTGCTCGCTTCGCTGGGTTCGTGCACGGCGATCACACTGCGGATGTACGCCGACCGCAAGGGCATCCCGCTGACCCGGGCGACGATCCGGCTGCGGCACGACCGCATCCACGCCGAGGACTGCGAACGGTGTGAAACCGAGCGGGGCATGCTCAGCCGGATCACCCGCGAGATCGAACTGGACGGCGACCTCGACGACGACCAGCGGGCCCGGCTCATGCTGATCGCCGACAAGTGCCCGGTGCACCGCACGCTGTCGTCGGAGATCGCGATCGAGACGCGCGAGACCGGTCGCTGAGCGGCGGTCAGGCGGCGCGCGCGACCACCGCGACCGGGGTGCGCGGGCGGACGGCCGGCACCCAGATGCGCTCGAGCGCGGCGGCGCGAGCCTTGCGGCGAAGGCCGGCGAAACTGTGCTTGGCCGGGACCAGCAGGGCGCTCAGCCAGGTGCGGCGGTAGTCCGCCAGTGCGTCGGCCACCGGGCGATGAAGAACGCAGTGCACCAGCCCCGGCGTGCCGAGCCGGTGCCTCCCGGCGTGCTTGCTGTCCGCCATCGGTTCCTCCGCGTGGACGACCTCGTCGCGCGCACCGTACGCACTGGCGGCGGGCAAGGTGGGTAAGCAACGCGGCGTGTCCGTATATCGGTTGAGTCACGCGTCACGATCGACTTGCGGATCGCCCGTTCCTCTGCGTCGCCGACGTCCCGCCGGGCGCGCTGTCGTGCGTGACTAGGGTGATCGGCATGTTGCGTGTGGGGTTGACGGGTGGGATCGGGGCAGGCAAGTCGACCGTGGCGAACCGGCTCGCCGAACACGGCGCCCTGCTGGTGGACTCCGACCGGATCGCGCGGGAGGTGGTCGAGCCCGGCACCGAGGGACTGGCCCGGCTGGTCGGGGAGTTCGGCCCTGGGATCCTCGCCGCGGACGGCTCGCTCGACCGGCCCGTGCTCGCCGCGAAGGCGTTCGCCGACGATGAATCGCGGCGCCGGCTCAACGCGATCGTGCACCCGCTGGTCGGCGCCCGAACCGGCGAGCTGATGGCCGCCGCGAAGCCGGACGCGATCGTCGTCCACGACATCCCGCTGCTGGTCGAGAACGGGCTGGCCACGGCCTACCACCTGGTCGTGGTCGTCGACGCGCCGGTCGAGGTGCGGGTGCGGCGGCTGGTTTCGGCCCGGGGGATGGCCGAGGAGGACGCGCGGGCGCGCATCCGGGCGCAGGCGAGCGCCGAGCAGCGCCGCGCCGTCGCCGACGTCTGGCTGGACAACGGCGGTGCCGAAGACGCCGTGCTCGCCGAGGTCGACGCGCTGTGGGCGGACCGGCTGGTGCCGTTCGAGGCGAACGTCCGGCTGCGCCGGCCGCGGCCGCCGATGTCGCCGAAGATCGCCGCGTACGACCTCACCTGGCCGGCGCAGGCCGAGCGCGTCCTCGCCCGAGTCCGCGCGGTGGCGGGGGAGCCGGCCCGCCGCGCCGACCACATCGGGTCGACGGCCATCCCCGGCCTGCCCGCCAAGGACGTCCTCGACCTGCAGCTCACGGTGTCCACTTTGGACGACGCGAACACGCTGCGGGAGCTGCTGTCCGACGCCGGCTTCCCCCGGCTGGAGGGCGACTGGTGCGACGACGCCCAGGACGGCGGCGAGCCGTGGCCCAAGTGCCTGCACGTCGGCGCCGACCCGAAGCGCCCGGTGAACCTGCACGTCCGGTCGGTGGAGACGCCGGCGTGGCGGCTCGCGCTGCTCTTCCGCGACTTCCTGCGCGCGAACCCGGACGAGCGCGACGACTACCGCGACGTGAAGCTGCGGCTGGCCGAGGCGCACGCCGCCGACGGCACGGTCGAGGCCTACGCCGACGAGAAGCAGGAGTGGGTGAACGCCGCGTTCGGCCGGGCGGAGAAGTGGGCCGCGGCCACCGGCTGGACGCCTTAGCGGTCGCGCCTGGAATCGTTGGGGGGCGGGGGAATCCCGCTGCGCGGCGCCCAGGACGCGCGTCGCGCCAATCCGGGCTGGGGCGACAGACTGAACTCCGGCTAAGATCTGCTGGCAATCATGCTCAGACCTGGGGGAGACCTTCCATGACGATGCCCGAAGACAGACCGCAGCAGCCCGCGCCGGAAGCGAATCCCTTCGGGCCCCCGGCCTCGGGGGCTGCCCTGCCGCCGTACCCGTCCGCGCCGTACCCATCCGCGCAGTACCCGCCCGCGCCGTACCCGACGCCTCCGCCGCTCGGCTTGCCGCCCAAGAAGCGTGGTGGCCTCAAACTCGCGCTGCGGATCGGTGTTCCCCTCGTGTTCCTCGCGGTCGTGGTCGTGATCGGGCTGACCTCGTCCACGGCCAAGAGCAGCAACGTCGGCGACTGCCTCAAGGGCAACACGGACAACGCCGACAGCGTGACCTCGGTGGCCTGTGGCCCGGAGGCCAGCTACAAGATCGTCGGCAAGGTCGCGAACCAGTCTCAGCTGGCACTGACCGTCGGCGGCGGCTGTGACCAGTTCCCGACCGCGACCGTCGCGTACTGGGAGGGCGTCAAGTCCTCGGAGGGCACGTTGCTCTGCCTGGAGGACGTGAAGAACCCGGGCAAGGGCATGCCGGTGGTGGGTGACTGCGTCAAGGGAGACCTCTCCGATGCCGCCCACACCGAAAAGGTCCCGTGTGGACCGGAGGCGAGCTACAAGGTCGCCGGTGTCGAGGACGGCGGCGCGCTGGGCGGGCTCACGACCGCGGTCTGCGCCAAGGTCCCGTCCGCGGCCGCCTCGATGGAGTGGAAGCGGCAGGGCAGCCTGTCGTCGAAGGTCCTGTGCCTGGAAGACCTGAAGAACCCGGACAACCGGAAGCCCGCCGTCGGCGAGTGCATGGCGACCGGCGCCAACGACGAGCTCCACCTCGCCCCCTGCAAGAAGGGTGCGGCGAAGGTGCTCGGTCAGGTGGACGGCCTGACCAAGATGGACGGTCTGTCGAAGACCGTCGAGGAGATCTGCAAGGACTTCCCCGGCGCCGACCAGGCGGCTTCCTGGAGCATGAAGGGCTCCTTCGCGGTGACCACCTACTGCATGCAGTCGGTCAAGAAGTAGGGCTTGGTGGGCGGTTTCGGAAGTGTTTCGGGGAACTTCCGGAACCGACCACTCAGGCTTTCATGTCCTTGAGCCGCGGCCAGATCTCGGCCCAGCTCGCGGTCCGGCCGGTGAGCTGCCAGACCGGCATGTGCTCGCTCGCATTGCGCACGCCGAGCCGGTTGCCGACCTGCCCGACGATCCTGGTGTCACCGAAGTACTTCGCGAGCTTCGACGGGTCGTAGCCCACGAAGAGCACGTTGCCGGCGTCGTCGGCCGGACGGCCGAAGTACCAGAAGCCCCGGCTGGGGCTGTACGCCTCGGGCAGCCCGCGCTCGGGCCCGTACCGGCTGAGGGCACCCGCCTGCCAGTAGCCGCCGGTGACGATCGCCGTCCCCGGGGGCGCGGTCCGGTGCAGCGCGGCGACGTCGTCGGCGAGGTCCGGCCAGCCGATCTCCTCGGCGGCGTAGGCGGGCCGCGGCACATCCGGGTGCTCGACGAGCCAGTGCGCCGGCCAGACCGGCAGCGTGAACGGCAGGCTGAACAGGGCGGACACGACGAAAACGGGCCAGGTCGGCACCCACCGCCACCACAGCGCGGGCTCCCTGGCCTCCAAGTGCACGGCGGCGGCCGCCCACAGCACGCCGAACATCCCGGCCGCGTAGTAGTACCGCCCGTTCGCGACGAGGAAGACCGTGACGACACCCAGCGCCGTCCAGCCGAGGAACCGGTAGGGCCGCAGCTGCTTGCTCCCGAGCAGCACGGCGACGCCGTAGAGCACCCCGAGCGCGCCGATCACCCACCCGGCGCCGGCCAGCAGGTTCGGGACGAAGCTCGCGCGGCCGCCGGCGGCGTCGACCTCGGCGCCGACCGCGTCCCCCATGCCGAGCTGCGGCCAGCCGTTCGCGCGCTGCCACAGGAGCGTGGGCACCAGCGAGACCGCGGCGATCAGGGCACCCAGCCAGAGCTGGGGGCGGCGCAGCAGCTCTCGCGGGCCGAACACGGCCACCGCGAACGCGGTCACTGCCCAGAAGGCCGCGATGAGCAGCTTGTCGTTGAGCGCCACGGCCGTCACGACGCCGAGCCAGACCAGCAGGGCGTCGTTCCGGGTGCGGACCCAGCGGACCAGCAGCCACAGCACGAGCGTCCACAGCAGCGGGTCGATCGTCGACGTGGCGAGGTAGTGGCCGCTGCCGACGAACTGCCCACAGATCGCGTACGCCGCCGCCGCGCGGGCCTGCGCCTTGCGTTTTCCGCCGAGTTCGCGCGCTGTCAGCGCGGTGACGACTACCCCGGCCGCTGTCGCGAGGATCGCCGGTAGCCGGAACACCACTAGCGAGCCCGGGGCCAGGGCGTTCATCGCCTAGGCCAGTGCCGGCACCAGAGGTGGCTGGTCGGCGTATCCCCAGGCCAGGTGCCTGCCGGCCGCGAGGAAGTACAGCTCGTCACCGAAGTAGCCGTAGCGGCCTGCTGTGAGCAGCAGTGCCGTTGCCGGTCCTGCCGCGAGCAGCAGGACCGGTAGCCGGGCTAACGGCGCCAGTTCGGCTTTCGCCTCGTCGGTGGCCGTGGCTACGCCGTCCATTGTGCTCCTTTGTTCCTCTGTCGGCGTTCTTCTCGCACCCTACGTGGGTGGGGTTCCTTGCATCGTGTGGGTGGTGACCTCGGTTACATCTCTTGTGGCTGGGTTTCAAGATGCGGCTTCGCCGTGGCGTGGAGAATCGGCGCTCCTCGGGTTGTTTTCTCGTTGTGGTCGGCAACGCCGATTCCCCACGCACCGAGCCCTTCCGTCTTTTCTCGTCGGTGTTCCGGTGCTGTGACAGGTTGGCTTTGGTGGTACCTGATCGTGTGATGACAGGTGTTCGATTGGCGGTATTCTTGAGTTATGGCCGAACGCGTGATCTGGCAAGCCGATGCGGTGGCACTCGCCGGCCGTCTCGGTGCCCTGTTCGCGTCCATCCGGTCTGCTGAGGCTGAAGTTGGGGCGTTGTTGGTGGAGATCGAGCAGCGCGGTGTGCTGGAGCTGTTCGGTTACCGATCGGTCCCCCGCCTTCTCGAGCATCTGGCTGATGTTCCGAAGTCCTCGGCCGAGCGGATGGTGAAGCGGGCGCGGGCGGTCAATCCCGGTGTGAGCCTTGATGGCGCTCCGATTCCCGCGATCGCTGCTGCGACTGGGGTTGTGGCTCGGTCGGGGCGGTTGAGTGACCCGATGATCGATGTGATTGTCGGGGTGTTGCAGGATGTTCCGCCTGAGCATCGTGAGGGTGCCGAGCAGCATCTGCTCGGCTTTGCTGAGGAGGCCGGGCATCGGCAGGTCGCTGCCCTGGGCGCCCGGATCCTGGCCCATCTCGACCCCGACGGCACCGAGCCGGACGACACCGAAATCGCCATCCCGACCCGGGAACTGTCGTTGCGGCGTAAGAGAACCGGGATGTGGGAGATCAGCGGCAAACTCGACGATGAGACCGGCGCCCGCGCCAGCGCGCTCCTCGACTCTCTCGCGCAGCGCCGCAGCACCGACGAGGGCCCAGACCTGCGCTCGCCGCAGGAACGTTACGGTGATGCGTTCTCCGACGCGGTCGATCTGGCGTTGAATTCTCCGGAGTTGCCGAGGCAGGCCGGTGAACGCGCGCACGTGATGGTCACGGTCTCCTTGGAGGATTTGAAGTCCGGGGTGGGCACCGCGCTGCTCGGTGATGTCGGGACGATCTCGGCGGCGGAGGCCCGGTTGCATGCCTGTGACTGCAACATCATCCCCGCGGTCCTCGGTACGAAGAGCGAACCGCTGGACCTGGGGCGCCTGCGTCGCCTGGTCAGCCCCGCACTCCGGCACGCCCTGTATCTGCGCGACCGGGGCTGCGCATTTCCTGGGTGTCATCGCCCACCCCGCCACTGTCAGGGCCATCACGTCCGCCATTGGGCGGATGGTGGTCCGACGGAGCTGGGGAATCTGGTGCTGACGTGCGCTCACCACCACAGGCTGTTGCATCGCTCCGGGTGGGAAGTCCGCATCGCCGCCGACGGTCTCCCGGAGTTCCTGCCGCCGATCTTCTTGGACAAGCGGCGAAAACCCAGGCGAAACAATCTCCACCAACCGCTGCCCGTCGCGGCGTAACCGAATAGGGGACAGGCCCGCAGCCACACGGCTACGGGCCTACACCCACGAGGTCATGCCCGGTGGATCCAGTCCGATCCGGTTCGGCCCGCCGGCCGCGGGTATCCGGGAACTCTGCTACGGAAGCGGGAGGATGCGGGATGTGTCGTCTGTTCGGTTTGTCCGCTGCGCCACAACGGGTTCACGCCACTTTCTGGCTGCTCGAAGCCCCGGACAGCCTGGCCGCGCAGAGCCGGCGGGAACCCGACGGGACCGGTTTGGGGGTCTTCGGCGCGGATGGTGCGCCGCGGATCTGGAAACAGCCGCTCGCCGCCTACGCGGACGAGCAGTTCGCCTACGAAGCCAAGCAGTGTGAGTCGGTGACGTTCCTCGCGCACATCCGCTACGCCTCGACCGGCGGTGTCGAGCCCCGGAACACCCATCCTTTCACGCAACACGGCCGTCTCTTCGCCCACAACGGCGTGATCGGCGACCTGCCGGCGCTGGAAGCCCGGCTCGGCGACTACCGGGACCTCGTCGAAGGCGACACCGACTCCGAGCGGTTCTTCGCCCTCGTCACGCGGGAGATCGACGAGCACGACGGTGACGTCGGCGCCGGGATCACCGCCGCCGCGCGGTGGGCCGCCGCGCACCTGCCCGTCTACGCGCTCAACCTCGTTCTGACCACCTCCAGCGAGCTGTGGGCGTTGCGGTACCCGGACACCCACGACCTCTGCTTCCTCGCCAGGGCGCCGGGTGGGCCGCACGGCGACCGCCACCTCGAACACGCCAGTGCCGCCGGCCGCATCCGGGCCCGCTCCGGGCCGCTCGCCCACCACCGCGCCGTCGTCGTCGCCAGTGAGCCGATGGACGAAGATCCCGGCTGGCAGCACCTGCAGCCCGGTCAGCTGCTGCATGTCGGCCCCGGCCAGGTCGTCACCCGCCGGACCGTCCTCGAACAGCCGCCGCGGCACCCGCTCACCCTCGACGATCTCGGCACGCACGCCGCCGCGTCGCAGCAAGGCCGGTGAACCCGGGCGGCACTGACCCGGGCCGCGCTCCGATTCCTTTCGGGGCCGCTCGACGTCCAAGACTTCGGAACCGGTGCTGCCCCGCGCCGCGAACCGAAGGAGCGAGTCCATGTCCGACTTGAAAGCCCACGCCGACCTGCTGCGCGAACTCCACCACGGGAAGCTGCTCGTCCTGCCGAACGCCTGGGACGAGGCCAGCGCCGAACTCGTCGTCGAGGCCGGGTTCCCGGTTGTGGCGACCTCCAGCGCCGCCGTGGCCGACGTGCTGGGCCACCAGGACGGCGAGAAGGCGCCCTGGCGGGAGATGTTCGCCGCCGCCGCCCGGATCGCGGCCGTCGTGCCCGTTCCGGTGACCGTCGATGCCGAGGCCGGCTACGGCCTCCAGCCGGACGAGCTGGTGGACCGGCTCCTCGAGGCCGGGGCCGTCGGCTGCAACCTGGAGGACACCGACCACCGGGCCGGGGGTCTCGTCGACGCTGCCGAGCACGCCGACTGGCTGGCCCGGGTGCGCGCGGCCGCCGACGCGTCCGGCGTCCCGGTCGTCGTCAACGCGCGCATCGACGCGTTCCTGCCGCCCAGCGGGATTCCCGAAGAAACCCGGCCGGCCGAAGCGATCCGGCGGGGCCGGCTGTACCGGCAGGCCGGTGCCGACTGCGTCTACCCGATCGGGATGACGAGCCGTGACGACGTCGCCCGGCTGGTCGCCGAGGTGCCGGGCCCGGTCAACGGCAACACCGGCGCCGCGCTGGACCTGGACACCCTGGCGGCGCTGGGGGTCGCCAGGGTGTCCTACGGGCCCCGCTTCTACCGCGCGGGACCCGGACAGCTGCGCGGCGCCCTCGAGACCCTGCGCCGGACCGAGGAACCGGATGGCCGGGCGCCCCGTCGATGAGGTGGTCCTCGCTTCGGCCCTGGACTACGCGGTGACGTCGGCGGCGGGGATCGGTCTCGCCGATCTTCGCCGCCCGTCGGCCTGCGCCGGCTGGACCGTCGCGGACGCGCTGGCCCACCTGACGGCGTCGCTCCGGTGCTTGGCCACGGCCCTGGCCTCCGGCGCCGTGCCGTGCCCGGTCACCCCGCCTGCCGGGCCGGTCACGGCGCGGACGCTGCGCCGCGAGCTCGGCCGGGCGGCGGTTTCGTTCGGCGCCGCGGCCCGCGATCTCCGGGGGCGGCGCTCGGTCGCCGTCGACGGCTTGCCGCTGCCCTGTCACCGGCTGGTCGTCGTGGGCGCGATCGAGGCGGCCGTCCACGGCTGGGACGTCGCCCGCCGGCCCGTCCCCGGTGAGCTCGCCACCCGGCTGCTCGCCGTGCTGCCCCTGGTCGTCGACGACACGACCCGGCGCGGGGTGTTCGCCGATCCGGTCGCCCTGCCGCCGGGCCGCCCGGCCGGGGAACGCCTGCTCGCGGCCCTCGGCCGCGATCAGCTGCACCAGGACCGATTCCTTTTGCCGCCGGGTGATGTCCAATGAACAGGACCCCACGAACAGGGAGGGCGTTGTGTCTTCGGAGACGATCCCGCGGGCGGGAAACGCGTGGTGGCGAGACGAGTTCGACGCGCTTCGCCCGGCCCTGGTCGCGCACTGCTACCGGATGACCGGCTCGTACCACGACGCCGAGGACGTCGTCCAGGAGACCTATCTCAAGGCGGCGCGGGGCGTGGACGCGTTCGAAGGGCGCTCGTCGGTCAAGACCTGGCTCTACCGGATCGCGACCAACACCTGCCTCACCGAGCTGAACCACCGGAACCGGCGCGTGCTGCCCGCCGGGCTCGGCGCACCGGCAGACGATCCGGACGCCCGCGTCCACGGTGACGACTCGCTCGCGTGGCTCGAGCCGCTGCCCGACGCCGTGCTCGGGCACCAGCCCGGCGATCCGGGGGACGTCGTCGTGCTGCGCGAGTCGGTGCGGCTGGCGCTGATCGCGGCACTGCAGTACCTGCCGGTCCGCCAGCGCGCGGCGTTCCTGCTCCGGGAGGTGCTTTCCTGGTCCGCCGCCGAGATCGCCGACGCCCTCGGCGTCAGCGTTCCCGCCGTCAAGAGCCTGCTGCAACGCGCCCGCGGCAGGCTCGACGCCCTGGATCCGGACGGTCCGCCGCCGCGGACGCCGGACGCCGGCGTCGAGCGGGCGCTGCTCGACCGCTACATCGCGGCCTTCGAGGCCGCGGACGCCGCCGCCATCCGCGCGGTCGTCCAGGACGACTTCAGCCTCGAAGCCGTGCCGCACCCGGTCTGGTTCAAGGGGGTGCACGTGTGCCTGCCGTTCCTGGAGCGGCACGCCTTCGCCGCCGGCGGGACCGTCCGGCTGCTGCCCACGCGGGCCAACGGCCAGCCGGCGGCGGGCAGCTACCGGCCCGACGCTTCGGGGACCCTGCGCGCCGAAGGCCTGTGGGTGTTCACGATGACCGGAGACCGCTTCTCCCGGGCCGTCAAGTTCCTCGATCCGGACCTCGTCACCGCCGCCGGCCTGCCCGCGCGGCCGGCCTGATCAGGCGCGCATCAGGATGAAGTCGCCGTGCCCGCCGTAGCCGAGCACGTCTTCGGCGTACTGGGTGCCGTCGAAGGTGGTCAGCCACCACCGATCGCCGATCCGCACGAGCATCGGGTGCGGGATGTTGGTGCCGTACGGCGCGTTCAGCGTGCCCAGCTTGCGCAGCCGCAGGTCGTAGACCGGGTATTCGCGGGCATTGCCGTCGCTGGCGAACAGGTACCACCGGCCGCCCACCCGCTGCAGGATGGTGCCTTCGGTCTGGGTGACCGACGTGTCGGCGCCCAGCAGCGTCAGGCCACGGTCGTAGTCGGCGCCGGGGGCGGCGGCCGCCAGCGCGGGGTGGAACACGAAGGCCGGCTGCTGCGCCGGGCTTTCCACGAACGCGATGTGCCAGCGGCCGTCGATCTTCGTCAGCGCGGGGTCCCATGAGCTGACGCTCGTCGGCAGCGGGAGCTGTTCGGTGGGCAGGACGTGCACGCCGGAAAGCACGTCGGCGTGGGTGACGGCGTGGCGCACGTGCACGCCGGTGAAGGCGAAGTCGCCCCACGAGCTCATGAGCAGGATGAACCGGTCGTGCTCGTCGTCGCGGACGATCTGGCCGGCGTGGTCGCCGAGCACGACGCCGTCGCGCGCGAAGAACAGGGTCGCGACCTGCTCCAGCTTCGTCGGATCGGCGAGGTCGAGCGTCCAAACCGCCCAGTGGGCCTGCTGGAAGAAGCCGAGCCCGGCGTTGGTCATGGTCAGGTAGAGCTTGCCGTGGCGGATGTAGGGCCGTCCGTCGGCGTACTGCACGACGTGGGGATCGCGGACGCCGGCCTGGCCGAAGTAGCCGGCCCGGACCCGGCCGAGCCGCGCCGGCCCACGGCTGCCGTAGGCGTAGGACAGCTTGCGCAGCACCGCGGGGTCGCGCAGGTCGATCCGCGCCCGGACCTGGTCGCGTTCGGTCAGCAGCGGCCGCCACCCGGTGCCCGTGCCGGCCAGGACCGTGACCGCGTTTTCGTTGACCACCACGGCGAAACCGAACGGCGCCGTCAGCTTCGCCGCCGTGGTCTTGACCACCGTGGTCCCGGCGGGCGTGGTGACCTCGATGGCCGCCTGTCCCACGGCGTCGTCGTAGGTGCCGAGCACCGAGACGCCGTTCCCGGCCAGCCCGGCGACGACCCGGGAGCCCGGTGCGGCCACTTCGACGGTCACCGTTCCGTAGGGAGCTTTCGGCCGTGCTCCGGTCTCGACCAGGGCACCGGGCCGGGCCCGGGTGTCGACCTGGACGAACTTCGGGGCGATCAGGGCGAACGGCCGGAACTGCTCTTCGACCGTGAACTCGAGGTCCAGCGGGCTCGGGCCGGCCGCTTCGGCGGATCCGCCGAACAGCCCAGCCGTCACGCCCGTGACCCCCAGCAGGGTGAGCGCGCGCAGCACTTCGCGTCGATCGAAGTCGGATTCGGTCACCTGGGGAACCTCCGGAAACTGGTTGCGACAACGTTGTCAACGGGTCCGGGCAGGCGGCTCGCGGCTGAACCACCGGGTCGTCACCGTAGGGCCCGGCAAGAGCCGTCCGCAACGGCCGTTCGCCTGCCCGGCGTGACGCCGATGGGTGTTCCAGGTTCCGGACGGCCCTCCGGTGGGTAGCCCACAGGTGTGAGCTGAGCAGGCCCAGCCTGCTGCGACGAGTGAGAGGTGATCACATGAGCCAGGGCGACGCCCCGGTCGGGCGATCGGTGAAGACGGCGGCGGCCGGCGTACGGGATCTCGCCGCGGAGGCCGCACGGGTGGGAGCGGCGGCGGCCGTGCGGGCGGTCGAAATCACCGACCGGAAGCTGGCCGAAAGCAAGGACGAACTCGCGAAGGTCGGCCGCGCGGCGACCAAGGACCTCGACAAGAGCACGCGGTCGTCGCGCCGCGACGTGCTGGCGAACTCGACCGCCGCCCGCGACGAGGTGCTGGCCAGGGCGGCGAAGATGCGCGACCCGGGCCGCAAGGCGGCGCAGGCGGTCGCGGCCGTCGTGGGCTCGGCGGGGGAGTCGGGCCGCGCCCGCCGGAAGGTCGTGACGGCCGCGAAGCGGGACTTGGCCGTGGCGCTCCAGGAAGCCAAGAGCGTGGCCCGCGGCGAACGCACCAAGCGGGCCCGCTGGCCGTGGCTGGTGGCGATGGGCGCGGTGGCGGCGGCGATCGTGGCGGTGGTGCAGGTCCGGCGGTCGAACCCGTTGGCCGAGGCGGACGCCGCCGGGCAACCGGACGAGAAGCCGGCGTCGCAGGCGAGCGGTAATACGGCTGCGCTGCCCACCGAGAAGCCGGCGGCTGCGACGCCGCCGGCCGCGAAACCGGCGGAGCAGGTTGCGAAGCCTGCGGCCGGCAAGCCGGCTTCGCCGCAGACCGCGAAGCCCGTGCAGCAGACCGAGAAGCCGGCGGCGGCTCAGCCGACGCAGGCCGGCAAGCCCGACGTCGCGAACGGTCGTGCGCCTGCCGGGCGGAGTCAGAACAAGGGCTAGTAGGCCGGCGAGCCCGAAGCCGCGAACGAGGCTTGGCGCACCGGTTCCGCTGTCCGCACCCGAGGTGACCCCGGGTGCGGGCAGCGGCATGCCCGGAGCCGAATGCCGAAGAAAGCGCTTACACTCGGACGGTCGCCGGAACGAGCGGAGGTCGTCGATGGGGTGGCGGTTCGCGGTCAGCACGCTGGGCATGCCCGGTGTTCCCGTGCGGGAAGCCGCGCGCACCGCGCTCGCGCACGGCTGCGAAGGCCTGGAACTGCGCGTGCACCCGGACGAGGAAGTCCACTGGGGACTGTCCGGCCACGCCGCCGACCGGGTGCGGTCCTTCCTGGCCGACCAGGGGCTGGCCATCGCCGCCCTGGCCGGCTACGCGAAGGTCGCCGCGCCCGGTGCCGACGAACCCGTGGTCGACGAGTTGAAGGCACTGATCGGCTTGGCGCACCGGATCGGCGCGCCGGCGGTGCGCGTCTTCCCGGGCGGCGACGGTGACGCGCGGCCGCGCATCGGCGCGGTTCTCGGCGACCTGCGCGACGCCGGGGTGCGGCTGCTGGTCGAGACGCACGACTCGCACCCCACCGGGGCCGCGGCCCTGGACCTGGTCGCCGGGTTCGGGGAACCGGACCTGGCCGCCGTGCTGTGGGACGCGGTCCACCCGTGGCGCGCCGGGGAGGCACCGGCCGTCACCCGGGAGGTGCTCGGCCCCTACCTCGGCTACTTCCAGGTCAAGGACGCCGTCAGCCTCGAGGATCCCACCCCGGTGCCGCCGGGGGAGGGCGCGGTCCCGCTCGGCGAGTGCGGCGAACTCCTGCGTTCGTGGTCGGGCTGGGTCTCCCTGGAGTGGGAAAAGGCGTGGTACCCGGCCATCGCGCCGGTGGAGACGCCCTTGCGCACGGCGGCGGCCTGGTTCGGCCGGTACGCGCCGCGGTGACGAACTCCGGAGGCCGGTCGCCCGGCCTCCGGAGCGGCTAGCGTCCGGAGAAGTTGACGTCACTGCAGAAGTAGTACGACTGGTCCAGGTGGCTCGCCTGCCAGATCGTGTAGACGACGTGCCGTCCCGTCCGGGTGCCCGCGTTCACCGCGACCTGGTACTGCCCCGCGGGTGCGTAGCGGCCCGTCTGGGCGACCAGTTCGAGGTTGCCCCAGCCCAGCGGCTGGGTCGCCGGGTCGAAGCCCTGCTTGGTGATGTACACCAGCAGGTAGTCCGCGCCGTGGTGGGCCTGGTCGGTGATGGTGAGGGTGAACCGGTTGTCCTTGTTCGCCATCTGCCACGCGCCGACCGTGTCGAGGGAGTTGTACCGGGGCGCCTGCGTACGCCCGCCGCTGCACAGCGTGCGGTCGGGGATCGCGCCCTGGTGGTTGCCCTTGACCCCTTCGCGGTAGAGGCCGTTCCAGTTCCACATCGCGTTCGGGTCGGCCTGCCAGGCCTGCCAGCACATCGGGTCCTTGGTCGCCATCGCAGGGTTCTGGAAGTCGCTGCCCCAGCGGTTCCAGCAGCCGTAGTTGCGCGACGGCGGGTCGGTGGCCGAACCGTGCGCGTCGGCGACGCCGGTGAGCACGCCGCCCAGCAGCACGGCGGTCACCGCCGTCACCACCAGGGAGAGCAGGGTCTTGCGGGGGCGGATCCGTCGGGGAACCACGCTGTCCTCCTTCGTCCGGGCCGGTTTGGGAGCGCTCCCAAGGGTTGCGCCGGACGACCATACGCGGCACCGCGGGTCGCTGGCCACCAACACGGTCGCCGGGAACCCTTGTGGTGCTTCGCATTCCGGCGCGCTGCGGGACTGAACGGCTCCTGAACGGCCGAAAGTCCCGGGTCCCGCGCCGCCCGATCGGCCCCTGGCCCGGCAACGGCCCGTGCGTGCGGGACGCGACGGCTGGTCCGCACGGGCGTATCCGGAAAAATTATCACCGGAGGACGGGCCCGGGGACTTTGAGTCCTCTGAGGACTTGAGGGGTTGCCGGCCGGGGGTCTCCGGGGCGCGGCCGGGTGACCGCGCCCCGGAGTGGCGGCTCAGCCCTGGGACCGCACGTTTTCCCGGGCCTCCTGGGCGCGGCCGGTGACGTCGCCGGTCGCCGAACGTGCTTCGTCCTTGACCGTGGACGCCGCGTCCGCGGCTTCGGACTTCACCGAGTCCGCCGCCTGCTGCACGGGCTCGCGCAGGTTCTCCTTCAGCTCTTCGGCGGCGTGCTGGGCGGCCGGTGCCACGTGCTCGCGGGCGAGGTCGGTCGCCCGGCCGGCGAGCCGGCGCTCCGGATCGCTCGCGGGCAGCAGGGACGACACGAGCCAGCCGGCGCCGAAGGCGATCAGGCCGGCGGCCAGCGGGTTGCCCTGCGTGCCACGGCGGATCGACGCCGGCGCGTCGCTGACGGCGTCGGCGGCCGAGCTCACCTTTTCCCCGGTCGCCGAGGCGACCGAGCCCACCTTGTCGCCCGCGGTCGAGGCCGTGCCGGCCGCCGTGCCCATGACGCTGTCCCGCGCGTTGCCGAACGCCGTGCGCAGCCGGCCGACGCGGCGTTCGACGATCCGGCCCGGGGTCACCTTTTCGGTGAGGGCGTTCACGTCCGTGCTGAGATTCCGTTGCGTGCCTTCGATTTCGCGGCGGAGCCGCTCCGGTTCGGTCATGGTCGTCCGCCTTTCAGTGCGTCCGGGACTTGCTGCAGCGTCTCGACGGTGCGTTCGGGTTTCGGGTTGATCCGGCGGACCTCGCGCCGCCCGGTCGCGTAGAGCACGGCGCCGGCGATCACCCACACCACCGCGACGATGAGCGCCGCCCAGCCCGCGTCCATCACGTTCGCCAAGCCCTGCCACAGCGCCAGGGAAAGGAACAGCACGACCATGTAGCCGGCGAACCCCGCGCCGCCGAGCATGCCCGCGCCCTTCGCGGCCTTGCCCGCCTCGGCCTTCACTTCGGCCTTCGCCAGCTCCATCTCCTGCCGCACCAGGGTGGAGAGGTCCTTCATGACGTTGGACATCAGCTCGCCGACCGAACTGTCGGCGACGTCGACGGGCCGGTCGGGCCCGGGTCCCGGCGTCATCACGGCACCTGCCCCGGCGCGGAGAAGCGGGGGCTCGGCTGCGGGAGGCCTTCCGTGGGCTGGGGCCCGGCGTATCCGCCGGGAGCCACGGCCGGACGGCTCGGCTGTGGCAGGGCTTCCGTGGGCTGAGGCGCGTTGTACCCGGCGGGAGTCGTGCCCGGCTGCGGCACGTGCGGGGTCGCGGCGGGGCCGGCGTGCGGCTGCGGAATGCTCGCTTGGCCGTTCGGCGAACTTTCCTCCTTCTGCTGCGCCACGACGCCCCGGGTGAGGCGTCCGACGAGGGCACCGGCCACGGCCGCGCCGACGAGGAACGAGCCGGGACGGCGGCGGGCGAAGCGCCGCACTTCGTCGAGGAGGTCACCGGGTTCCCGGTGCTCCAGCCAGTCGGCGACCGAGTGCGTCCGGTCGGACACCTGCCGCGCGACGTCGGCGGCGACGCCGGGGGCGTCGGTCTGCTCCGCCATCCGCTCGAGCTGACCGGCCAGCTGGTGGAGGCTCTCGGCCGCCTTCCGCTGACCGTCCTTGGCCTGCGACTGCAGCTGCTGACGGCCTTCGTGGAGGAGGTCGCGGGCTTCCCGCTGGGCGTGCGCCGCGACGTGTTTCGCTTGGTCCGTGGCGGTTTGCGCCACCTCGCCACCCCGGTCGGCGGCCGTGGTAGCCACTTCGCGGGCTTCGTCCTTGGCGGTTTCCGGCATCGACGGCGAGCCGCTGCCCCGCTGCTGCGGCGGTGACTGACCGCCGGGTCCCTGTGTCATCTCGACCTCCTGCGGGAGAGGCACTTCCGCGCCTTTCGTGGATGCCGATGGCGGACCATCGGCCTGGTAGTGCGGCTGGCTACCCGGGTGTTCCGGGGATAAACCGGACGCGCGGGCAGCGCACGACCGCCCCCGCCGTCGAGGGAACGGCGGGGGCGGCTGGGGAGTGCGGCAGTGGGTGCGGTCAGTTCCCGGGACGTTCGACGTCACCGCGCCACGCGCCGGTCTCCCGGCTGCCGCGCTCCTCGATGAACGTCTTGAACCGGCCGAGGTCGCCCTTGACGCGGCGGTCGAGGATGCCGAGCTTGTCGGCGACGTTCTCGACGAAGCCGTCCGGGTCGATGTCGAGCTGCGCGGTGACCCGGGTGTGCCGGTCGTCGAGGCGGTGGAACGTCACGACACCCGCGTGCGTCGGGCCGGAGTCCGACTTCCAGGCGATGCGCTCGTCGGGGTGCTGCTCGGTGATCGTGGCGTCGAACTCGCGGGTCTGCCCGGCGACGCTGACCTTCCAGCGGGTGTGGGTGTCGTCGAGCTGCCGGATCTCGTCGACGCCCTCCATGAAGTGCGGGAAGGACTCGAACTGCGTCCACTGGTTGTAGGCGGTGGTGACGTCGGTCTCGACGTCGACGGATTCGGTGACGGTGCTCATCGCGGCCGTGTCCTTTCTCGGGGCGGGATCGTCCTGTCCCGGGTTACCCGGCAAATCGATGACAAAACGATGCAAACGTTCTAGGGTTGGACGTCGATGGAGGGAGATCGCGGTGGCCGACGACGGGACGCCTGTACTGACGGTGCGGATCCGCACCTTGCCCGAAGCCGTCGTCGTCGCGGCGGTCGGCGACTTGGACCTCGGCACCGCGCCGATGCTGCGCGCGCGGGCCCGGGCGGCCCTCGACGGCGGCCCGGGCGCGCTCATCGTGGACCTGGGCGGGATCGCGTTCTGCGGCTCGGCGGGGCTGCAGGTGATCGCCGAGCTCGTCGCGGCGACCGCCGCCGCGGACCTGCCGTTCGCGGTCGTCGCCGACCGGCGGCCGGTGCTGCGCACCCTGCGGCTCAGCCACCTGGACGCCACGCTCGCGCTGTACCCGACCCTGGCCGGCGCCCGCGCGTGGCTGCGGGAGCGGCCCAGCGTGTGAACGGCGTTAGGCCCGGCCCGGCGGCGGGTAGTCCCCAGCCATGGAAGCGGAGGCGCTGCTGCAGAGCCTGACCCGCGTCGTGACCGCGCTGACCGGCACGGGCCTCCGGTTCGCCGTCGCCGGCGGCCTGGCCGTGTACGCCCGCGGCGGGCCGCCGTCGGACCACGACGTCGACCTGTTCCTCAAGCCCGGCGACGCGGACCGCGCGGCGGAGGTCCTCACCGCCGCCGGGCTGCGGCGCGTGCACCCGCCGGAAGACTGGCTGACGAAGGTCTACGACGGGGACATCCTCGTCGACCTGATCCACCGGCCCAACCACCGGCCGGTGACCGACGAGCTGCTCGACCGGGCCGCGCTGATGCGGATCGGGTCCACCGCGGCGCCGGTCGTCTCCGGCACCGACCTGCTGGTGGACAAGCTGCTCGTGCTGAGCGCGCACCGGTGCGACCTCGCGCCGCTGCTGCGGATCGCCCGGGACCTGCGCGAGCAGGTCGAGTGGACCGAGGTCGCCGTGCAGGTGTCGGCCTCCCCGTACGCCCGGGCGTTCCTGAGCCTGCTCGGCGACCTGGCCGTGATCGACCCGAAGGAGGCACTCGTGCCCGAACCACCGCAGTACCTCGTCGCCCGGCTCAGCCGGGCACTGGCCGAAGACCCCCGTACCGCGGAGCTCGGCGTGCACGTGACCGTCCGGGGCGAGCACGTCCACCTGACCGGCGAAGTGACCTGTCCGGCGCGGAAGACGGAGGTGGACGCCGTCGTCCACGAGTACCTGACGGGAGAGCTGGTGCACAACGACGTCCGGGTCGCCGACGTCCGGGAACCGGTGCGGGCGGAGGAGATTTCATGAGGATCGCCGCGGTCGGGGACGTGCACCTCGGCGAAGATTCCCGCGGCCTGCTCCGGCCGGCCCTGGAACACCTGGCGGGCACCGCCGACGTCCTGCTGCTGGCCGGCGACCTCACCCGGCACGGCACGATCGACGAAGCCCGCGTGGTGGCCGACGAGCTCGCCGGGCTGGGCGTGCCGATCGCCGCCGTCCTCGGCAACCACGACCACCACAGCGACTCCGGCGAGGTGATCGCCAACCTGCTGCGGGAGACCGGCGTCGAGGTGCTGGAAGGCGAGGCGGCCCGGTTCGACCTGCCGGACGGCTCCCTGGGCGTCGCGGGCGTCAAGGGCTTCGGCGGCGGGTTCGCCGGCAAGTGCGCCAGCCGCTTCGGCGAGCGCGAGATGAAGGACTTCGTCGAGCACACCATGGCGTCGGCCAATTCGTTGCGCAAAGCGTTGCAAAGCCTCGACACCGATGTCGTCGTGGCCCTGACGCACTACGCGCCGATCCCGGGGACGCTGCACGGCGAGCCGCCGGAGATCCACCCGTTCCTCGGCTCGTACCTGCTGTGCGAGCCGATCGACGAGGTGGGCGCCGACCTCGCGCTGCACGGCCACGCCCACTTCGGGTGCGAGCAGGGCGTGACGCCCGGCGGGGTGCGCGTGCGGAACGTGGCCCAGCCGGTGATCCGCAAGGCTTATGCGCTGTACGAGCTGCACCCGGCCGAGCTCTCCGCGCGCCGCTGACGGTTCTTACGCGGCCAGGTGCGCGGCCGCGGCCGGCACGTGCGGCGCCAGCGCGTCGGCGATCACGGCGTACCCGGCGGCCGAGGGGTGGAAGCGGTCGGCGGAGAACAGCGCGGGGTCGGCGGCGAAGCGGGCGGCGAGCTCGGGGCCCGCGGCGGCCACGACCCCACCGGCGCGGACGGCGGCTTCGGCCTGGGCACGCGCGTAGTGCGCGCTCGCGGCGGAGACCAGCTGCCGGTAGGCCCCCGGCAGATCTGGTCCTGCTCGACGGCCCGGAACTGGTGGCGGCGGCGCTGTCGCCGGTCCCACGTTGTACCCCGGCTAGGACCGGGGTCAGGTACCCATCTTCTTCAAGAGTTCGGTGATGTCGGCGACCTGGTCGGCGGGCGGCACCGGGATCTCCACCGCCTTGCCCCAGTCGCGGTAGTCGGTCGTGGCCTTCAGCGTGGGGTCGCCCTGCAGATTCGACGGGGACGCGGCTGTCAGGTCGATGGCGAACCGCACGGGCCGCCGCGCCGCGTCGAGCCACAGCTCGGCCGGCAGCTTGGCGGTCATCGGCTTGTCCACCTGGCCGTTCACGGTCCGGTGCGCGAACTCCGGGAACAGCTCCGGTGCCTTCGCGCCGTCGATTTCGAGGCGGTAGTGGTTGACCGGCAGGGCGCCCAGCCGGGTCTGCTCCGCCGACACGATCCGGCCGGACCGCTCGACCACCAGCAGGGCCCAGCCGACGTCGGGCAGCTTCTGGATGAGCGGCTCGCCCCCGGACATCGCCCGGCTGACCGGGTCGGCGCTGTCGGGGTCGGCACCCATCCACTGCTTGCCCGGGATGACTTCCTGGGGCATCCGGGTGTAGCTGCGCCCGTGGATCACGCGGGTCTCGAACCCCTGGATCACCATCGTGAGGCTGCCCCGGCCACCGTCGAGGGTGAGGGAGCCGGGAACGTCGGAGGTGGTGGTGCCGAGCACGGCGGTCATGGCGAAGGTGGCGGACGGCGTCTCGGCGACGCCGGCCCGGATGCCCGCCACGAGCTGGGCTGCGTCGGCGGCCGGCGCGCTCAGCGTGGTGGGGGCCGGAGGCGGTGCGGCGGTGGGACCGGGGTCGCAGGCCGCCAGGGCCAGTGCCGCCGCGGCGATGATCAGGCCGGTCTTGCGCACGGGGCCCCCTCGGTGTCCGGTGCGGAGGAAGGTATCGGGAAAAGGTCACGTTCCGGGCATCGCCGACCCGACGGGTGTGACGTGTGTCCGGCTTGAGACCGTGACCGGATCGCGCATAATGGCCACTGACCGACTGCTTGGTATGTGCCGGGCACCACAGCCGAAGGAGACACCCTGCCGTGAACTCGTTCAAGGATCGCGTCGCGATCGTCACCGGCGCCAGCCGGGGCATCGGCCTCGGGATCGCGAAGACGCTCGTCGAGCGCGGCGCCAAGGTCTGCCTCACCGCGCGCAAGCCGGAGGCCCTGGAAGAGGCCGTCAGCTCCCTCGGCGGCCCGGACGTCGCCATGTTCGTGGCCGGCAAGTCCGACGACACCGACCACCAGGACGAGACGGTCGCCAAGACGATCGAGACCTTCGGCCGGCTCGACTACCTGGTCAACAACACCGGCATCAACCCCGCCTACGGCCCGGCGCTGGACATCGACCCGGCCGCGGCGGCGAAGATCCTCGCCGTCAACGTGCTCGCGCCGCTGGCCTGGACCAAGCGCGCCCGCGACGCGTGGATGGGGGAGCACGGCGGCGCGGTCGTCAACGTCGCTTCCGTTGCCGGCCTCGGCGCTTCGCCCGGCATCGGCATGTACGGCGTCAGCAAGGCCGCGCTGATCCGGCTGACCGTCGAGCTCGGGGCCGAGCTGGGGCCGAAGATCCGCGTCAACGCCGTCGCCCCGGCCGTGGTCAAGACGAAGTTCGCGACCGCGCTCTACGAGGGCCGCGAGGAGGAGGTCGCCTCGGCGTACCCGATGAAGCGGCTCGGCCTGCCGTCCGACATCGCGGGCGCGGTGGCGTTCCTGCTCTCCGACGACGCGGGCTGGATCACCGGCCAGACCGTGGTCCTCGACGGCGGCGTGACCCTCGGCGGTGGCCTGTGACCGGCGTCGTCGTCACCGGGGGCGGCGGCGGCATCGGTGCCGCGCTGGCCCGCCGCTTCGCCGCCGACGGCGCTCAGGTCGTCGTCGCCGACCTCGACGGCGACAAGGCCGCCGAAGTCGCGAAGGAAGTCGGCGGGACGGCCTTCGCGGGGGACGTCGCGAGTCCCGAAGGCGTCGCGAGGCTGGTCGAGAGCGCCCGCGGAACCCTTGGCGAGATCGACGTCTTCTGCGCCAACGCGGGGATCGCGCCCTTCGGCGGAGCCGAAAGCGGCGAAGAGATGTGGGCGCGCACCTGGGAAGTCAACGTCATGTCCCACGTCCGCGCGGCGAACCTGCTGCTGCCGGCGTGGCTCGAGCGCGGCAAGGGCCACTTCGTCGCGACGGTGTCCGCCGCCGGCCTGCTGACCAGCCTCGGCTCGGCGCCGTACTCGGTGACCAAGCACGGCGCGCTGGCGTTCGCCGAATGGCTGTCGGCGACCTACCGGCACCGCGGCATCACCGTGCAGGCGATCTGCCCGCAGGGCGTGCGCACGGCGATGCTGGAAAGCACCGGCACCGCCGGGCAGCTGCTGATGGGCGCGTCGGCGATCGAGCCGGAGCAGGTGGCGGACGCGCTGTTCGCGGCGATCGAGGAGAAGCGGTTCCTGGTGCTGCCCCACCCCGAGGTCGCGGGCTACTACGCGGTGCGCGCCACCGACACCGACCGGTGGCTCGGCGGGATGAACAAGCTGCAGCGCAAGGTCGAAGAGGCCGTCGGAGAGCTGTGAACCCCTAGCGCACCACGCGGTACCAGTTCGGGCGCAGGACTTCGAGCCTGATCGTCCGGCCGCCCGGGTGGCCGAACATCCGCACGCCGTCGCCGAGCAGCACCGGGACGGGCAGCGCGAGGATCTCGTCGAGCGTCCCGGCTTCGAGGCACTGCCGGGCGATGCCGGCGCCGAGAACGTTGACGTACTTGCCGCCCGCGGCCTCCTTCGCGGCGGTCACGGCCTCCTCGAGATCACCCACGAAGGTGACGTCGGGGGCCGCGGCCGCCGGGCGGTGGGTGAGCACGAACTGCGGCCCTTCCCAGCCGCCGCCGAATGCCTTGCCCTCGCCTTCGGTGCCGCGGTGGGGGTCGTCCCCGCCGTAGGTCCGCCGGCCGACGAGCAGCGCGCCGATCCGCGGGATCAGCTCGTCGACCAGCGGGTCGGGACCCAGGTATGGGGTCAGCCAGGACATGTCCCCGCCGGGGCCGGCGATGAACCCGTCGACCGAGCAGCTGAACGCGTAGAGCAGTTTCGCCATGGGTTGTCTCCTCGAACTCAGTGGACTTCAGTACTGACGGCCGAGAGCGCGAAACTCATCGGTTCACCCGGTCATGTCCGGAACGCGACAGGATCACCACGGACCGTTGACAACGGTGTCAGCGCGCGAGGACCGTTTCGTCACGCAATCGGCTGAACTTGTGCTCACTGGCGAAGGACAAGTGACATGGTCTTGCGTACTTTCACGCGGTTTTCCGCCGCGACCCTCCTGGCAGTAGCCGGAATGATCCCCGTACCCGCCTCCGCGGCGCCGCTCGTCACCGACCCGGCGTCCCTGGTCAACCCGTTCATCGGCACGTCCAACGCCGCGGACGACTTCCCCGGCGCGGACGTCCCGTTCGGCATGCTCCAGTGGAGTCCCGACACGCCCAGCCGCCCCGACGGCGGCGGCTACGAGTACAAGGACTCCGCCATCACCGGCTTCAGCCTGACGCACCTGTCGGGGCCGGGCTGCGGCGCCGACGGCGACGTCCCGATCCTGCCGACCGTCGGCGCGGTGAACACCGGCGCGAGCGTCTCCTTCAGCCACAGCAACGAATCCGCGAGTCCCGGGTACTATTCGGCCGGGCTCGGCAACGGCGTCACGACCGAGCTGACCACCGCGCTGCGGTCGGGGATCGGCCGGTTCACCTTCCCCGCGACGGCGCAGGCGAACCTGCAGTTCAAGCTCAACGGCAGCCAGAACGGCACTTCGAACCAGACGTGGACGGTGGTCAGTCCCACCGAAGTGTCCGGCTCGGTCACGTCCGGGCACTTCTGCGGCGCGGGGTTCACCTACACGCTCTACTTCGACATCGTCTTCGACCGGCCGTTCAGCACCAGCGGGACCGCCGCGGCGACGGCGGTGACCCCGAAGGCGTCGCCGGGCAAGCTGCACGGCACCGCGACGGCCGAAGCCGCGCCGGCGGCCGGCCCGGGCAGCGCGTACGTCCGGTTCGACACGACGAGCAACCCGACCGTGCAGGCCAAGGTCGGCATCTCCTACGTCTCGGTCGCCAACGCCGTCGCCAACCGCGCGGCCGACATCCCGGCGTTCGACTTCGCCGCGACCAAGCAGGCCGCGCACGACAGCTGGAACTCCCTCCTCGGCCGGATCCAGGTCGCCGGCGGGACGACGGCGCAGCAGCGCGTCTTCTACACCGCGCTGTACCACTCGCTGGTGCACCCCAACGTCTTCTCCGACCGCAACGGCCAGTACATCGGCTTCGACAACCAGGTGCACACCGTCGCGAGTGGACACTCGGCGCACTACGCCAACTTCTCCGGCTGGGACATCTACCGCACGCAGGCACAGCTGTCCGCGCTGGTCGCCCCCGCGCAGACGAGCGACATCGCGCAGTCGATGATCGCGGACTACGCCCAGGGCGGCACGCTGCCGAAGTGGTCGCAGAACAACGGCGAGACGTACGTGATGGTCGGTGATCCCGGCACGGCGATTCTCGCGAGCTACTACGCGTTCGGGGCACGGAACTTCGACACCGGGGCGGCGTTGCAGGCGATGCTGCGCGAAGCGAGCACGTTCAACAACGTCCGGCCCGGTCTCAACGCGACGAACGCTCCCGGCTACCTGCCCGCCAACGGCACCTACCAGTGCTGCAACTTCTACGGCCCGGTCTCGACGCAGCTGGAGTACGACACGGCGGACTTCGCGCTCTCGGCGTTCGCCGGGGCGCTGGGCGACACCGCGAACCAGGCCTTCTACGCCGGCCGTGCGCAGAACTGGAAGAACACCTTCAACTCGTCCAGCGGGTTCATGCAGCCCAAGCAGGCGGACGGCTCGTGGACCGGCGGGTTCGACCCGGCGAGCGGCTCGAACTTCGTCGAGGGCACCTCGTGGCAGTACACCGGCATGGTGCCGTTCAACGTGGCGGGCCTCGCCGCGGCGCGCGGCGGCAACAGTTCACTGATCAGCTACCTCGACAGCGTGCTGGCCGGCTTCCACGGCAGTGGCGGGAAGCAGGCCGACCTCGGCAACGAACCCAGCCTCGAGCTGCCGTGGGAGTACGACTACGTCGGGCAGCCGTACAAGACGCAGAAGGTCGTGCGGCAGGTGCAGGACCAGATCTGGACCGACGCGCCCGGTGGGCTGGCCGGCAACGATGACCTCGGCGCGATGAGCGCGTGGTACGTCTTCTCGGCGCTGGGTTTCTACCCGATGACGCCGGGAACGGCGGACCTGGCGCTGGGCAGCCCGCTGTTCACGCAGGCGGTGGTGACGCTCCCGAGCGGCAACACCCTGACGGTGAACGCGCCCGCGGCGGCGGACAACGCGCCGTACGTCCAGAGCGCGACCTGGAACGGCTCGGCGTGGAACAACGCGTACGTGCCGACGTCGGCTCTGGCAGCCGGCGGGACCCTGTCGTTCGTTCTCGGCACTTCCGCGAACACGGCGTGGGCGGCCTCGAACCCGCCGCCGTCGTACTCCGGCACGCTGCCGCACCTGGGCGCGTTGTCTTCGGGCATCGCGGGCAAGTGCGCGGACGTGGCCCAGAGCGGCACGGCGAACGGGACGCACGTGCAGCTGTACACCTGCAACAACTCCGGCGCGCAGAAGTGGTTCTCCGGCCCCGACGGGACGTTCCAGGCCCAGGGCGGCTGCCTGGACGTCAGCAACAGCGGCACGGCGAACGGCACGAAGGTGCAGCTGTGGCAGTGCAACGGCTCCGGCGCGCAGAAGTGGCAGCCGGGCACGGCGGGCGCGCTGGTGAACCCGCAGTCGGGCCGGTGCCTGGACGACCCGAACAGCACGTCGGCCGACGGAACCCAGCTGCAGCTCTACGACTGCAACCAAAGCGCGGCCCAAAGCTGGACCCGCGGCTGATCCCGAAGTCCGTGAATGGCACATTGAGAGACTTAGAGTCCCTCGATGTGCCATTCACGGACTTGGCGCGGTGGGTCAGGGGGCCGGGTGGGGCGGGAACCGTGGTGGGCGGCGCTCGTTCCAGCTGGCCAGGCCCTCGGCCAGTTCCGGACGGGCGAACGACTCGATCATCAACGCCGTCGCCTCGCGGGCCGCCTCCGGCAGGGGGAGTGAGGCTTCCCGGGAGAACTGCGCCTTCATCACCGCCATCGACCGGGGTGCGCTGTAGGTGGCCAGCTCGGTCGCGTAGGCGTGGGCGCGCAGTCCCAGCTCGCCCGGCGGGACCACTTCCTGGACCAGGCCGTAGGCGAAGGCCTGCTCCGCGGTGAACGTCCGGCCGGAGAGCAGCAGGTCACGGGCCCGGCCCTGGCCGACCAGCTCCGGCAGCAGCTTCGCGATGCCGTACTCCGCGATGAGGCCACGGCGGGCGAACGCCGTGGTGAACTTCGCGCCCGCCGCCGCGAAGCGGACGTCCGCCGAGCACGCGATCACGAAGCCCAGGCCGGCGCAGCCGCCGTTGACCGCCGCCACGACCGGGACGCCGACCGCCGCGGCCGCCAGCACGTCCCGCCAGTTCTCGTGGCCGCCGCCCGACGCCGGGGGAGCGGCCGAGATGTCGTCGAGCAGGCCAAGGTCGGCGCCCGGGCAGAACGCCTTGCCCGCGCCGGTGACGACGACCGCGCGCACCGCCGGGTCGGCGTCCGCTTGGCGCAGCGCCGAGCCGTAGCGGGCCTGCATCGGCACGTCCATCGCGTTGCTGCGGCCGGGCTTGTCGAACGTCAGCGTGGCGACGGGGCCGTCCGCCGCGTATCGCACACCATCCACAGTGGACTCGGTCAAGGCCGCCTCCTCGGGGTTCGCTGACCAGACTAAGCGGTCGCTTGGACGGTGGCCAGTTCGAAATTGTCGAACCCTTTGGTCACCCGGAAATCCTTGTGCAATAGTGCTTTCCGCCCGCACGCCCGGTCTCCGGAAGGAACTCCCCGATGCCGAACACCCCCGAACCGAGCAGACGGCTGGTCCTGGGCGGCGTCGGTGCCGCCGTGGCCACGGCGGCGGTCGCGCCGGTTGCCCGGGCCACCGACACTCTCGCCCGGCCGGACCTCGGCGTCACCGGCCGCGAGACGGACCTCGGCATCGGCTGGCGGTTCGTCCTCGCGAACCCCGACGGCGTCACCGATCCGGAGGGCAGGTTCGCCGACGCCGCGAACCCCGCCTTCGACGACTCGAAATGGCCGGTCGTCGACGTCCCGCACGACTGGAGCATCGAGCTCCCGCCGACCGAGAAGGGCGGCACCAGCAGCGGGTCCGGCTTCTTCCGCGGCGGGCTCGGCTGGTACCGCAAGACGTTCACGCTGCCGCCGTCGCTCGAGGGCAAGCGCCTTTCGGTCGAATTCGACGGCGTCTATTCGGACGCCCACGTGTACTTCAACGGCGAACTGCTCGGAAACCACCCCTACGCCTACACCGGGTTCGCCTTCGACCTGACCGGCCTGGTGCGCACCGGCGGGCGGCCGAACGTCCTCGCCGTGCGGGCGGTGAACCCGCTGCCCAGCAGCCGCTGGTACGCCGGCAGCGGGATCTACCGCCGCGTCCGGCTGGTGGTGACCGAGCCGGTGCACGTCGCCCGGCACGGCACGTTCGTCACGACCCCGGACATCGCCGCCGGTCGCGGCACGGTGCGGGTGGCGACGGACGTCGTGAACGACTCCGCCGCCGCGGTGACGGCCGAGGTGCGCACGACCGTCACCGACCCCGCGGGACGGGTCGTGGCGAACGGTTCGGCCGCGGTCGCCGTGCCCGCCGGGCGGACGGCGACCGCGGTCACCACGCAGAACGTCGCCGCGCCGCGGCTGTGGTCGACCACCGCACCCCGGCTGTACCGGGTGCGCACCGACATCGCCGTGGCCGGGCGCGTGCTCGACACGACCACCGCGGACTTCGGCTTCCGGTACACCGGGTTCCACCCGGACCACGGGTTCTCGCTCAACGGCGTGCCGACGAAGCTGCGCGGGGTCAACCTGCACGCGAGCCAGGGCGCGCTGGGCGCGGTGATCGACCCGGCCGCCCTGGAGCACCAGATGCGGCTGATGCTCGCGATGGGCGTCAACGCGCTGCGGACCGCGCACAACCCGCCCGACCCGCAGCTGGTGACGGTCTGCGAACGGCTCGGGATCGTCATGATGGTCGAGGCGTTCGACTGCTGGCGGACCGGCAAGCTCGAATACGACTACCACCGCGACTTCGACGCGTGGAGCGGGCGCGACATCGCCGAGATGGTCCACGCGGCCAAGAACTCGCCGGCCGTCGTGCTGTGGTCGATCGGCAACGAGGTGCCGGACGCGTCGATGGCGGGCGGCCCCGAGATCGCGAAGGCGCTGATCGCCGTGGTCCGCGGGATCGACCCGACCCGGCCGGTCGTCATGGGCTCAGACCGCTACCGCGGTGTCCCGGCGCCGGGCTCGCCGCAGGACCTGATCCTGAAGCAGCTCGACGGCCTCGGCGTCAACTACAACACCGCTCAGTCCCTCGACGGGCTGCACGCGAAGTACCCGGACAAGTTCTTCTTCGAGTCGGAGTCGTCGTCGGCGACCTCGACGCGCGGGGTCTACCAGGACCCGGACCTGCTGAACACGGGCGAGAACCACACGCCGGGCAAGCGGGCGACGTCGTCCTACGACAACAACCTCGCCTCGTGGACCTTCAGCGGCGAGTACTCGCTGAAGAAGGACCGGGACCGGAAGTTCTGCCAGGGCCAGTTCCTCTGGGCCGGGCAGGACTATCTCGGCGAGCCGACACCGTACGACGTCTTCCCGGTCAAGACGTCGTTCTTCGGCGCGGTCGACAGCGCGGGCCTGCCCAAGGACGCCTTCCACCTGTTCCGCAGCCAGTGGACCACCGCGCCGATGGTGCACCTGACGCCGATGGACTGGACGGACCACCGCGCCGGCGAACCGGTCGCGGTGTGGGTCTACTCCACTGTGGACACCGTCGAGCTGCTGCTCAACGGGAAGTCGCTCGGGGTGAAGAAGTTCGACCGCAAGACCACTGTGGACGGACGGCCGTACCTGGAGACGAGCGAGCCGGCCGGCGACGACAAGAAGGACCCCTCGGGCAGCTACACCAGCCCGAACGGCGGCACCGGCAAGCTGCACCTGACCTGGACCGTGCCCTTCGAACCCGGCACGCTGACCGCGATCGCCCGCGCGGGCGGCCGCGAGGTGGCGCGCGATCAGCTCGTCACGGCCGGGCCGCCGCGCGCGATCAAGCTCAGTGTGGACGCGCCGGGCGGCGGTGTCGTGGCCGGGGCGATGACCTTCGTGACCGCGTCCGTCGTGGACGCCCACGGGGTGGTCGTGCCCGGCACCGAGCCGGTGCTGCGGTTCACCGTCCGCGGGCCGGGCCGGATCGCCGGGGTGGACAACGGCAGGCAGGAGCTCGCCCAGAGCTACCAGCAGCCGGCGATCCCGGCGTTCAAGGGCCAGGCGGTCGCGGTGATCGCGGCGACCGGCGGCCGCGGCCCGATCACCGTGACGGCGAGCGCGCCGGGGCTGGCTCCGGGCACGATCACCTTGTCCGGCACGAATCTCGGTCAGCGCAACGGTCCCGGCGCGCGGGCGGCCGGGACGGCGGTGGTCCCGGCCCCTTCGACGGCGGACGCGAGCTACTCGGGCGCCCCGGACACGCTGCCCTCGGCGATGCTGGACGGCAACCCGGCCACCGGCTGGTCGAACTTCTACGTCAAGCAGGCGACGGCGACCCTGCCCGCGGTGAGCCGGCCCCGGGCGCGGGACTGGGTGTCCCTGGCGTGGCCGTCACCCCAGCGGTTCGGCGCTGTCACGGCGAACTTCGTGGTGGACGGGACACTGACGCTCCCGGCCGCGGTGGAGGTCGCCTGCCGCACGCCCCGGGGCTTCGAGCCGGTGCGGAACCTGCGGATCACGTGGGGGACCGGTGCGAACGACCCGACGACGTTCGCGTTCGATCCGGTGGTGACCACGGAAGTGCGGATCACCATGACGGCGCGCGGGTTCCTGCGGATCAGCGCGCTGACGGCCCGCTGAGGCCCCTTGACCACGGGCCCGGCGAGGCGCACCCCTCGCCGGGCCTGCGGGTCATCGAGAGCAGGGAGCGAGCGCGTCGAGGCCCTGCGGCTTCGCGGCGTTGCGGCCGATGGCGGTGGCGATCCGGTTGATCGTCGCCACGCGCTTGTCCTCGAGCGGGCCGAGGATGGCGTTCTGGACGAAGTTCGGGCCGCCCTGGCCGACGGTCGTCTGCAGGCGGTTGTTGGCTTCGTTGATCTGGGTGTTCAGCAGGTCGAGGTTGCGTGTCACCTCGGCCTGGGCCTGGGCGGGGATGGCCGGGAGCTTGCTTGCCACGTCGGGGCACGAGATCTTCCCGACGCCGGCGTTCCCGGTGTTGCCGGTGTTCCCGTTGTTGTTGCCCTGGTTGCCGTTCTGGCCCGCGTTCCCCTTGCCGCCGTTGCCCTGGGCCGGCGCGGTCCCGGCGTTGCCCGCGCCCGCGCCGGCCTTGCCGCCGACCGCGCAGGTGGCCAGGCCGTCGAGACCCTGTGGCTTCTCGGCCCGGCGGCCGATCGCGATGGCGATGCGGTCGATCGTGGACTTCCGCTTGTCCGCCAGCGGGCCGAGGATCGCGTTCTGGACGAAGTTCGGGCCGCCCTGGCCGACGGTCGTCTGCAGGCGGTTGTTGGCTTCGGCGATCTGGGTGTTCAGCAGGTCGAGGTTGCGTGTCACCTCGGCCTGGGCCTGGGCGGGGATGGCCGGGAGCTTGCTCGCCACGTCGGGGCAGCTGATCTGGCCGACGGCCGCCGCCTGGTTGTTGGACGCGGCGTTCGCGGCGTTGGGGTCACCGAAGGTCGTCGCGAACGCCAGCGCGCCGCCCGCGATCGCGAGGGCGAGCGCGCCGGTCGCGATCTTCGTCCGCTTGGATAGGCGGTGTCGTCCACCGGTAGCAGGCATGAATGACTCCGTTTTCGTGAATGGGTTAGCGTGAACATGTGGGTACTCCGCCGCCTTCGGGGGGTGCGGCGGGGTTTCGGATGGGGCGGTCCCTACGGAATCGCCGACGCCATGGTGGCCTCTGGACCAGCGGTTTGTCCAGTGTGATCCGGAAGAAAAGAAGATCTGAACCGTTTTGAACCGGGGTACGTGTAACCGGGTGAAGGGTGTTGTCTGGCCGCATTGTTCGGTGCGCCCGGAATTGTTTCGCGCAATTCCGGCGTGAAAGCGGTACTTGACGTGCCCGGCGTCGCCTCCTAGCGTCGACATACCGACCGGTCGGTGTCCAAAGGAGGTCACTGGATGAGCTGGTACGACGCGAAGCCCTGGCTCGCGAGCTACGACGAACGGGCGCGGGCCGCGGGACCGGCGAAGCCGACGACGCTGCCCGAGTCGTTCCGCCGCGCCGCGGACCACGTCCCGGACCGGGCGGCGATCGCGTACTTCGACGCGCGGCTGAGTTATCGCGTCGTCGACGAGCTCTCCGATGGCGTCGCGCGCTACCTGGCGGCACGCGGCTTCACCCGCGGCGACCGGCTCGCCCTGGTGCTGCAGAACATCCCCCAGTTCGTCATCGCCCTGCTGGGCGCGTGGAAGGCCGGCGGGATCGTGGTGCCGGTCAACCCGATGTACCGCGGACGCGAGCTCACCCACGTGCTCACCGACGCCGGCGTCAAGGCGATCGTCTGCTCGCAGCGGGGCTGGAACGCCTACATCGCGGACACCGTGCGGCACAGCCCGGTCGAGATCGCGCTCACCACCAGCGAACTGGAGTTCCAGACCCGCGACGACGAACGCGTGCTGGGCAAAGTCACCCGCGAGGAGACCCCGGGTGCCGCCGAACTCCTCGACGCCGCGGCCACGCCGGGCCCGAAGCCCCCGGAACCCGCCTTCGCCCTCGGCGACACCGCGTTGATCAGCTATACCTCCGGCACGAGCGGCACACCGAAGGGCGCCACCAACACCCACGGCAACGTCGGCACCAACGCCGCCGCCCTCGGCGCCTTCAGCGGCCTGCCCGCGGGCTCGACGCTGTTCGGGCTCGCGCCGCTGTTCCACATCACCGGCATGGTCTGCGAGATCGGCTCGGCGATCGACATCGAGGGCACCCTGGACCTCGCCTACCGCTTCGAACCCGGGGTCGTTCTGGACGCCTTCCTCGAGCACAAGCCGTCGTACACGGTCGGGCCGTCTACCGCCTACATGGCGTTGATGGCCCACCCGGACTTCAGCCGCGAGCACTTCGCGTCGTTCGCGCTGCTCTACTCCGGCGGCGCCGCGCTGCCGCCCGCCGTCGTCGAGGCCTTCCGCGCGAAGACCGGGCACTACATCCACAACGGCTACGGCCTCACCGAAACCACGGCCGGCTGCGTCGTCGTCCCCGGCACGCTGGAAGCCCCGATCGACCCCGCGTCCGGCACCATCTCCGTCGGGCTGCCGGTGCCGGACACGATCGTCCGGATCCTCGGCGAGAACGGCGAAGAGCTGCCGCCCGGGCAGGCGGGCGAGATCGCCGTCGAGGGCCCGATGGTCGTCTCGGGCTACTGGAACCGCCCGGATGCCACCGCTGAAGCCCTGCCTGGCGGGCGGCTGCTCACCGGCGACATCGGGTTCATGGACGAACGCGGCTGGGTCTACGTCGTCGACCGCAAGAAGGACATGATCAACGCGTCCGGCTTCAAGGTCTGGCCGCGCGAAGTCGAAGACGTCCTGTACACGCACCCGGCGGTGCGCGAAGCCGCCGTCGTCGGGATCGCCGACGAGTACCGCGGCGAGACGGTCAAGGCGTACGTGAGCCCGGCACCGGGCGCGACCGCGGACCCGCAGGAGCTGGTGGCCTGGTGCAAGGAGCGGCTCGCCGCCTACAAGTACCCGCGCACCATCGAAGTCCTCGACGAGCTGCCGAAGACCACGAGCGGCAAGATCCTGCGCCGCGAACTGCGGGCCAGGGGGTAGCCCGGTGGTCGAGACCGTCCGCGGCGCGATCGCGCCCGAAGCGCTGGGCAGTGTGCTGATGCACGAGCACCTCTTCGTGCTCAGCCCCGAGTTCGCCGCCAACTACCCCGAACACGAAGGATTCCGGGAGGACGAGCACGTCCCCGAAGCGATCCGGCGCCTGAAGGAGCTGAAGGCGGGGTGTCCGAAACGGACATCACGACCATGCTCGTCGACAACCCGCGGCGGTTCCTGGCCTGGCGTGGCTGAGCCGTTATCCTGAAGCGTCCTGAGAGGGGGTACTGCGGTGACCCGAGCAAGCACCCGCAAACCGGGCGAGGCCGGCGACGACCAGGCCGCCGTGCCCCGGCGGCTGCTGGAGCACGCCACGAAGCTGTTCGCCAAGAAGGGCTTCGACCGCACGTCCGTCCAGGAGATCGTCGAGGCCGCGGGCGTCACCAAGGGCGCGATGTACCACTACTTCGGCTCGAAGGACGACCTGCTCTACGAGATCTACGCGCGCGTCCTGCGTGAGCAGACCCGGCAGCTAGAGAGCGTCGCCTCGTCGGACGCCCCGCTGCGGGAACGCCTCGCCGCCGCCGCGTCCGACGTCGTCGTGTCCAGTATCGACAACCTCGACGACAACACGATCTTCCTGCAGTCGATGCACCAGCTGTCCCCGGACAAGCAGAAGGCGGTACGCGCCGAGCGCCGCAAGTACCACGAGCGCTTCCGCGGCCTGATCGAAGAAGGCCAGGACTCGGGCGAGTTCCGCACGGACAAGCCGGCCGACGTCGTCGTGGACTTCTTCTTCGGCTCGGTGCACCACCTGGGGTCGTGGTACCGCCGCAGCGGCTCGCTGACGGCCCGCCAGATCGGCGACCACTACGCGGACCTGCTCCTGGACGCCCTCCGCCCGCCAGCAGGCTGATTCATCGAAAGTGCGCTAGTGGCGCTGGAGGTGGTCGAGCAGCAGGGCGATCACCTCGTCCGGCGCTTCCATCGCCATCCACTGGCTCGCGCCCTCGATGATCTGGAACCGGTACTCCGCGTCGATGTGGTGGACGGTCAGCTCGGCGGCGCCCTGGCCGAGGTAGGGGTCTTCGCGGCCCCAGAGGTAGAGCGTCGGCACGGTGATCGGGCCGGCCGGGATGTCGAAAGCGTCGTTGGTCGCGCCGCGGTACCAATTCAGCGTGGCGGTGAGCGCACCCGGTTCGGAAAGGCGCGCGATGGCGCGTTCGACGAATGCGGCGGGAATCCGGCGGCTGTAAACAGCCCGTAATTGCGCGGCTTCGTCGCGTAAGAGGTATTTCTCGGCTTTGCCGACGGCGCGCCGGAAGAAGCGGATGTAGCCGAGATCGTGGAACTGCCCGTCGTCGGTGGCGGTCGCGCACTGGAGCGCCGCCGGGTGCGGCGTGGAGAGCACGGTCAGTGAGCGCAGCCGTCCGGGGTGCGCGGCCGCGAGCGCCCAGGCGACCATGCCGCCCCAATCACGGGCGACCAGGTGGAACTTCTCCGCGCCCTGGCTGTCGGCGAAGGCGAGCGCGTCGCCGACGAGGAGGTCGAGGGAGTAGCGCTCGACGCCGTCCGGCCGCGCACCGGCGGCGTAACCCCGCTGGTCAACGGCCAGTGCCCGGTAGCCGGCCTCGCCGAGGGCGTGGAGCTGCTCGATCCAGGCGTCGGCGAACTCGGGCCAGCCGTGCAGCAGGAGCACGAGCTCACCCGACGCGGGTCCGGCCGCGAGGGCGCTGTGGTGGTGATCACCGACGGTGATGGTCAATTCTTCCAGCGTGCCGGGAGCTCCGGCGTCCGTCGGCGCGACGGCGGTTTCCATGGCGCACAGGCTAGATCCGGAAGGCAGGCGAAACCAATGGGGGGAAGGGCACTTTTGCCTCCCTTTTGCCCTTGAGGTGGCCTGGCTCACAGAATTTTCGCTCAGGTGAGCGAAAATACGAAAGAACTTGAAGAGTATTCATGAAATCGCCGGATCCGGGGGTGCGCGAGCGTAGCGGGACGCGCACGGACGGCGTTCGGCTCGCGCAGCCGCGGCCGGGCCCAAAGCCGTGAAGGCCACCTTGAGGAACATAGAGTTCCTGAAGGTGGCCTTCACGTCAAAGCCGCGGTCAGGCGGGCAGGTTCACCAGGTCCGCCAGCCGGGCCCGGTGCTTGCCCGGGGTGCCCAGGGCGATCTCGTCCGCCTTGGCCCGCTTCAGGTACAGGTGCGCCGGGTGCTCCCACGTCATTCCGATGCCGCCGTGCAGCTGGACGGCCTCCTCCGTGGCCTTCACCGCGATCGGCGCGTTGCGGGCCTGCGCCACCGCCACCGCGATCGGCACGTCGGTGCCCGTGGCCAGCGCGTCCGCCGCGTTGCGGGCCGCCGCGCGGGCGAGGACCAGGTCCGTGTACAGGTTCGCCAGCCGGTGCTTGAGCGACTGGAACCCGCCCACCGGGCGGCCGAACTGGTACCGGCCCTTCAGGTAGCGCACCGTCTCCGTGAGCGCCCACTCGGCGACCCCGGTCTGCTCCGAGGCCAGGATGCCCGCCCCGAACAGCAGGGCGTTCTCCAGCGCCGCGGCCGCCGCCGGGCCCGAGGCCACGAGCACCGCCGGGGCGTCCGACAGCACCACGTCGGCCACCCGGCGGGTCAAATCGAACGACACCAGCTCCGACACCGTCGCGGCCGGCGCCTCGACCACGTACAGGCCCGGGCCGTCGGGTCCCGCGGCCGGGACCACGAGCAGGTCGGCCACCGACGCGTCGGCGACCGTCCCCACGCGCCCGCTCAACTTGCCCTCGGGTGAGGCGGTGACCGACGACGGGAACCCCGCTCCCGGGGCCGTCGACAGCGGCACGGCCAGCGCGCCGATCGCCTGCCCGGCCGCGAGCCGGCGGACGAAGCCGCCGGCCGAAGCCGAAACCAGCGCCGTCGTCGCCAGCACGACGCTGCCGAGGAACGGCACCGGCGCCACACTGCGGCCCAGCTCCTCGGCCACCACGGCCACCTCGCGGGCCGACGCGCCGTGCCCGCCCAGCTCCTCCGGCACCGCCAGCCCGGCGACGCCGACCTCTTCGGCCAGCGTGCGCCACAGCTTCAGGTCGTACGGCTCCGCCGTCTCCACGCGGGCCAGCAGCGCCTCGGCCGAAGCCTTGTCCGAAAGCAGGTCCCGGACCGAAGCCCGCAGGTCCTCCTCGACTTCGGAATACAGCAGGTCACTCATCGGGGGAGGTCCTTCCAGGCGACGTCCTTGTCGACGCGCGGCTCCGAGGGCAGCCCCAGCACGCGCTCGGCGATGATGTTGCGCAGGACCTCCGAGGTGCCGCCCTCGATGGAGTTGCCCTTCGCGCGCAGGTAGCGGTAACCGGCCTCGCGGCCGGTGAAGTCGACGATCGCCGGGCGCCGGAACGACCAGTCGTCGTAGGCCAGGCCCTCTTCGCCGAGCAGCTCGACCTCCAGGCCGGTGAGGGCCTGGTTCAGTTCCGAGAACGCGACCTTCATGGCCGAGCCTTCCGGCCCGGGCGCGCCCGCTGTCAGCTGCTGACGCAGCCGGGTGCCGGCCAGCCGCAGCGTTTCCGCCTCGACCCAGTGCTGGACGAGCCGGTCGCGCAGCGCCGGCGTGCGCAGCTCGGGCCGCTCACGCCAGGTCTTCGCGACGATCCCGATCAGCCCGCCTTCGCGCGGCAGGACGTACCCGCCGATCGCGACGCGCTCGTTCATCAGCGTCGTCTGCGCGACTTTCCAGCCCTCGCCGACCGCGCCGAGGCGCTGGGTGTCCGGGATCCGGACGTCGGTCAGGAAGACCTCGTTGAACTCGGCCTCGCCGGTGATCTGGCGCAGCGGCCGGACCTCGACGCCGGGCGCGGTCATGTCGCACAGGAAGTACGTCATGCCCTGGTGCTTCGGCACGTCCGGATCGGTACGGGTGACCAGGATCGCCCACTGCGACTCGTGCGCCCCGGACGTCCACACCTTCTGGCCGGTGACGACCCAGTCGTCGCCGTCACGGACGGCGCGGGTGCCGAGCGCGGCGAGGTCGGAGCCGGCGCCCGGTTCGCTGAACAGCTGGCACCACACCTCCTCGCCGGTCCACAGTGGACGCAGGAAGCGTTCGCGCTGCTCCGGCGTGCCGAAGGCGAGGATGGTCGGCGCGGCCATGCCGAGGCCGATACCGATCCGCCGAGGGTTGTTGTCCGGTGCGCCCGCGTCCGTGAAGACATCGTCCACAACGGACTGCAGCGCGCGCGGCGCGTTCTGCCCGCCGAGCCCGGCGGGGAAGTGGATCCAGGCGAGGCCGGCGTCGAACCGGGCCCGGAGGAACTCCAGGCGGTCGGTCGACGCGGGGTCGTGCGACGCCAGGAACTCGGTCGCCTGGCGGGTCAGGTCTTCGGCGGTGACAGTCACTTCGCGCCCTCCGAGAGGTACTTCTTCAGTTCGCGCCGGGCCAGGGAGCGCTTGTGGACCTCGTCCGGCCCGTCGGCCAGGCGCAACGTGCGGTTCCCGGCCCACATCGCGGCCAGCGGGAAGTCCTGGCTGACGCCGCCCGCGCCGTGCACCTGCACGGCCTTGTCGAGGATCCACTCGACGGCGACCGGGGTGGAGATCTTGATGGCCTGGATCTCGGTGTGCGCGCCCTGGTTGCCGACGGTATCCATCAGCCACGCGGTCTTGAGCACCAGCAGCCGCTGCTGCTCGATCTTGACGCGGGACTCGGCGATCCAGTCCTGCACCACGCCCTGCTGAGCGATCGGCTTGCCGAACGCCTCGCGCGAGATCGCGCGGCGGCACATGAGCTCCAGCGCCCGCTCGGCCATGCCGATGGCGCGCATGCAGTGGTGGATGCGGCCCGGGCCGAGCCGGGCCTGGGCGATGGCGAACCCGTCGCCCTCGCCGGCGATGAGGTTCTCGACCGGCACGCGGACGTCCTCGAACAGCACTTCGGCGTGGCCGCCGTGGTCGCTGTCGTCGTAGCCGAAGACGTGCATGCCGCGCTTGACCGTGACGCCCGGCGCGTCGCGGGGGACCAGGATCATGCTGTGTTGTTGCCGGCCCCCTGCGGGGGCCCCACCCCGACCAGGCTGCTTGTGCGGCGCGGCGTCCGGGTCGGTCTTGCCCATGACGATGAAGATCTTGCACGCGGGGTTCATCGCGCCGGAGATGTACCACTTGCGGCCGTTGACGACGTACTCGTCGCCGTCGCGGCGGATGGCCGTCTCGATGTTGCGGGCGTCGGAGGAGGCGACGTCCGGCTCGGTCATCGCGAACGCCGAGCGGATTTCGCCGTTCAGCAACGGTTCCAGCCACTGCTTCTGCTGCTGCTCGGTGCCGAACATGGTCAGCACTTCCATGTTCCCGGTGTCCGGCGCGGCGCAGTTGAGCGCGGTCGGCGCGAGCCGGATGCTGCGGCCGGTGATCTCCGCCAGCGGCGCGTACTGCAGGTTCGTCAGGCCCGCGCCGTGGTCGCCGGGGAGGAAGAAGTTCCACAGGCCCCGCTTGCGCGCCTCGGCCTTGAGCTCTTCGACGACCGGCGGGATGGCCCACGGGTCGTCGCGTTCGGCGAGCTGCTGCTCGAACACCGGCTCGGCGGGGTAGATGTGCGAGTCCATGAACTCGAGGAGCTGCCCGCGCAGCTCCTCGGTCTTCTCGTCGAACGCGAAGTCCATTTACTTCTCCTCTTTGAGAATCTCGTTGCCGTGCGCGATGAGCGGCGCGACCCCGGCGCCGACGCCCTCGAAGCCCGCCCCGACCGTCTGGCCCTTGCTGAAGCGGTAGTAGATGCCTTCCAGGATCACGGCGAGCTTGAAGAACGCGAAGCTGACGTACCAGTTCAGCTGCGAGACGTCCCGCCCGGAGCGCTCGGCGTAGCGGGCGACGACCTCGTCGGTGCCCGGGTAGCCCGGCGCCGAGCTGGCGTTCGACACGAACTGCAGCGACACCTTGTCGCGTTCGGCGTAGGCCACCAGCAGGGCGAGGTCGGTCAGCGGGTCGCCCAGTGTCGACATCTCCCAGTCGAGCACCGCCGAGATCCTGTCGGTCTCGTCGACCAGCACGTTGTCCAGGCGGTAGTCGCCGTGGATGATCGACGGCTTCCCGGACACCGGCACCGCCGCCGCGAGCCGGTCGTGCAGCTCCTCGATGCCCGGCAGGTCGCGGCTGCGGGAGGCGTCGAGCTGCTTCTTCCACCGCCGCAGCTGCCGTTCCAGGAAGCCGTCCGGGCGGCCGAAGTCACCCAGCCCGACGGCGGCCGGGTCCACCGAGTGCAGGTCGACGAGCGTGTCGACCAGCGCGTCGGCGATCGCCGCGGTGCGCTCCGGGCCGAGCGCCGCGAGTTCGCCGGCGGTCCGGTAGGGCGTGCCCTCGACGAAGCTCATCACGTAGAACTGCGCGCCGACGACGTCGGTGTCCTCGCACAGCAGCAGCGCTTCGGGCACCGGCACCGCGGTGTCGCGCAGGCCGGAGATCACCCGGAACTCGCGGCTCATGTCGTGCGCGGTGGGCAGCACGTGCCCGAGCGGCGGGCGGCGCACCACCCAGCGCGACCGGCCGTCGCCCACCACGTAGGTGAGGTTCGACCGGCCGCCCTCCACGACGTCCGCGGTCAGCTCCCCGGCGACCAGCCCGGGCCGGTGCGCGTCCAGGTGGGCGCGCAGGCGGCCCAGGTCGAGACCCGGCGGGTCGGTGCGGCTCATCGTGCCTCCTTCAGGCTTCAACCCCGGGAGCATACCGACTAGTCGGTATGACGGATAGAGCGCGTGGCGGGCGGCACTTTCACGGGAAAGTGCCGCCCTGGCGACGTCACGCCAGGAACCGGGTGACCCATTCGGCGACGCAAGCGGGCTTCGCCTCGCCGTCGATTTCGATCGTCCACTTCGACACCGCCTGCTTGCCGCCCGGGATGTCGGTGATCTCCACCAGCTCGGCCCCGGCGCGCACCTTCGAGCCGACCTTCACCGGCTGCGGGAAGCGGACCTTGTTGAGGCCGTAGTTGATGCCCATCTTGATCCCGTTGACCCGGTAGATCTTCGGGCCGAACGCCGACAGCAGCGACAGCGTCAGGAAGCCGTGGGCGATGGTGCCGCCGAACGGGCCCGCGGTCGCCATCGGCTCGTCGACGTGGATCCACTGGTGGTCGTCGGTGGCGTCGGCGAACTGGTTCACCCGGTCCTGGGTGACCTTCAGCCACTCGCTGTAGCCGAGGTGCTCGCCGGCCGCGGCGGCGAACTCGTCGAGGTTCTGGAACTCCCGCATCGGCCTCAGTCCTTCGGTCCGCCGGCGACGTAGACGACCTGGCCGGAGACGAACCCGGCGCCCTCGCTGACCAGGTACGACGTCAGGTGGGCGATGTCGTCGGGGGTGCCGACGCGCTGCACGGGGATCTGCGACGCGGCCGCCGCCTTGAAGTCCTCGAAGCTCATGCCGAGCCGTTCGGCGGTCGCCGCGGTCATGTCGGTGGCGATGAAGCCGGGCGCGATCGCGTTCGCGGTGACGTTGAACTTGCCCAGCTCGATGGCGAGGGTCTTGGTGAAGCCCTGCATGCCGGCCTTGGCGGCGGAGTAGTTGACCTGGCCGCGGTTGCCCAGTGCCGAGGTGCTCGACAGGTTGACGATCCGGCCGTACTTCTCCTGGGTCATGTACTTCTGCACCGCGCGGGTCATCAGGAACGAGCCCTTGAGGTGCACGTCGAGCACGGAGTCCCACTCCTGCTCGGTCATCTTGAAGATCAGGTTGTCGCGGGTGATGCCGGCGTTGTTGACGAGCACAACGGGCGGCCCGAGCTCGTCGGCGACGCGGGTGACGGCCGCGTCGACCTGCTCGGCGTCACTGACGTTCAGCGCGACACCGACGGCCTTGCCGCCCTTGGCGACGATCGCCTCGGCGCCCTGCTTGACGCCGGCCTCGTCCAGGTCCAGCAGCCCGACGGCGAAGCCGTCCTCGGCCAGCCGCGCCGCAACGGCGGCGCCGATGCCACGGCCGGCACCGGTGACCACGGCGACACGGGAAGGGGAATCGGTCACGGGGGACCTCCTCGTCGTTGAGAAACGGGCTCGTGCCCGCCAGCCTACTAAGCGGTTGGTTTCTCGACGATACGCGGGAGGAGCCCCCGATGTGGTGCAGGCATGCGCTGGATCATAGCGGTCGGCACAGGTCAGTACACCGAACGCGACCGCCGGTTGCCCAACGTCATCGACTCTCCGGGATCGCCTGCGGCAGGGGCCGTGCGGCGATGGCTCTGGACTGTCGATGGATTGTCGACGTCGACGTGCATGGTGTCGATGCACGGACGAGAGGGGCCTGCCGGCGGGGGACTCCAGGAGGGCAGGCGGGACGCGTTTTCAGTGGCAAGAGGGAGAGAAAGAATGAAGATTCGCAGTAAGGTACTGGGATTCTTGTCGTCGGTCCCGTTGGTTGTCGCCTTGAGTGTGGCGGGGGGCGGAGTCGCCCACGCTGCCGGTGACGGTGACGTCGTCAACTTCAACAACGTCGGTAGCGAGATGTGCGCGGAGGCCATCGGGGCCGGCAACGGCGTTCCCGTGGTCCAGCGGCCCTGCGACGGCGCGAACACCAACCAGAAGTGGGTGTTGTCCCGGCTCGGCAGTGTCTACGAGTTCTTCAACGTGGGCGCCGCGAAGTGCATGGATGTCACGGACGGCAAAAACGCCGATCACACGCCGATCCAGCTGTGGAGCTGCAACGGCAGCACGAGCATGCAGTGGACAGCCAACCCCGGCTTCGGCGGGGTCGCCCAGGTGAAGTCGCAGACCGGCGGGCGCTGTCTCGACGTGTTCGGTGACGTGGGTCAGCAGCTGCAGCTCATTCACTGCACGGGCTTCGGCAACCTCGCGCAGGTCTGGAAATTCCCGCTGGCCTGAACCACCGACGCCGGGCGCCCGGGCGCGTCGGCAGTTGCTCCCCTGCCTGATGATCCATTCGGGCAGGGGAGTGTTTTTCCGTGTTCATCAGGATTTCGTCACTTTCCGGCAGGTCTCGGTCGATTGACATAAGACATCATACGACTTACGTTATTTGAATCCCAGGGTCGACGGAGCCTCTGGGCAGTCCCCATGGGGGAGTGTGATCAGCCATGATTCAGCGACGTCTGTGGCTCGTCGTCGTGGCGGCAATGGCCATGGCGGGGTGTTCGACCTCCACGAGTACCTCGACGAGTGCGCCGACCTCTCCGGGGAAGGTCGGGGGTGACCTGACCATCTGGGTGGACGCGGCGCGCCTGCCGGTGGCACAGGCCTATGCCAAGGCGCATCCCGGCGTCCACGCGAACATCGTCACCTTCGACGGCGACGGCAACGGTGCGACCACGTTGCAGACGAAGATCCAGCTGTGGAACCGGACCGGCAAAGGCTGGCCGGACGTCATCTTCAGCGAGCAGGTCAACGACCCGGTGTGGATGGCGCAGAAGCCGTTCGACTTCGCCGCACCGGTCAAGGACCTCATCCCGCAGGACGTGCTCGGCAAGTGGCCGGCGAGTTCGACCGCCCAGTGCACGATCAACGGCACGCAGTACTGCGTGCAGGACAACCTCGCCCAGGTCGTGCTCTGGGTCAACAAGAAACTGATGGACCAATTCCATTACACGGTACCGAAAACCTGGCAGGAGTGGGCGAGCCTCGGTGACAGGGTCGCCAAGGAACACCCCGGCTACATCGTCGGGAACATCGGTGACTCGTTCGGCCACTGGATCTACCTGTGGGGCAACCAGTGCCCGCTCGAGCAGGTGAACGGCACCGCCGTGCGCATCGATTCGACGGACTCGCACTGCACCCGCGTGGCCGGTCTGCTCGACCCGCTGATCAAGAACGGGACGGTGCCCCCGCTGAGCGTGTTCACCCCGGACTTCGCCCAGAAGTACGGCGGCGCCGACAACAAGGTCCTGCTGATGCCGGGGCCGTCCTGGTACGCCCAGGCGGTCTTCGACCAGGCGCTGCACGTCCCGGCCAAGCAGATCACGGCCGCGCCGCCGCTGCAGTGGGGGAACGAAACGCCGGTGACCACCGGCCAGGTCGGTGGCGGGCCGTGGATCATGTCCAGGCACTCCGCCAACCTCGCGACCGCGGCGGACTTCGTCACCTGGGCCACGACCGTTTTCAACCCGAGTGGCACCGACACCCGGCCCGGCTATCCGGCCTACGCGCCGCTGGCCGCCAAGTGGCTGGAGCAACAGGCCACCAGCGCCTACTTCGCCGCCGATCCGACGCCGGCGCTCAAGGCCGCCGCGGACCAGATCTGGCCGGGCTGGAACCTGGTCTCGTACCCGGACCAGCCCGTCTGGTCCACCAGCGTGGTCACGGAGCTGGTGGCGGGAAAGCCGTTGAGCTCATTGCTGGAGCCGTTCGGGAAGGCGCTCAAGCAAGCGGCACAGGCGGCCGGATATGCGGTCAACTAAGACCGCAGAAGCAGGCGCACCCGCCGTCAAACCGGCGGGGGCGCCTGCTTCGCGCAAACGGGGCAAGCACACGTGGCCGGGCCTGGTGTTCGTCGGGCCCTACCTGCCGTTCCTCCTCGCGTTCGGCGTCCTTCCGATGCTCTACGCGCTGGGCCTCGCCTTCACGGACGACGCGGGCGGCTGGGCCGGCTTCCGCAACTTCGCCCGCACCTTCGGTGACTACCGCTTCCTTCCCGCGTTCGGGCACGTCCTGCTCTACACGAGCGTGTGGCTCGGCTCCCTCGTCGTGCTCGTCGTCGGGCTGACGCTGCTGCTGCACGGCCGCGCGAACCGGGTCTCGTCGGCCTTCCGCTTCCTGTTCTACATCCCCGGCGCGCTCGCCGGGGCGTCGTCCGTGCTGGTCTGGCTGTTCATGCTCGACCCGGCCGTCAGCCCCGGTTCGTTCCTGGTGCGCGATGTGTTCGGGGCAAACCTCTTCGTCGAGTCGATCGCGCCCGGCAAGCTGCCCTTCATCTTCGCGATGATCGCGTTCTGGACCGGGGCCGGCGGCTGGGTCGTCATCATGTACGGCGCCCTGAACACGATCCCGCAGGAGCTGGAGGACGCCGCGCGCATCGACGGCGCCGGCCCGGTGACGATCGCGCTGCGCATCAAGCTTCCGTTGATCCGCAAGTGGATCGCGTACATGGTGATCCTCTCCTTCGCGACCGGAACACAGCTCTTCGTCGAGCCGCAGCTGGTGAACCAGGCCAGCCTCGGCCTGGTCCCCGACACCTGGTCGTCCAACCAGCTCGCTTTCCAGCTGGCGTTCCGCTACGCGGACTTCAATGCCGCCGCCGCCATCTCCGTCGACTTGCTCGCGATCGGATTGCTCGCCGCGGCGCTCATCGTGACCCGTACCGGACTGTTCAGGACGGACGACTGATGCGACTCGCCGCGCGTGGCCTCCGGTTCGCGATCCTCGCCGTGTTCGCCGCGTTCTTCGTGGTGCCGCTGGCCTGGTTGATCCTCGCGCCGACGAAGTCCGACGAAGCCCTCGTCTCCAGCGACCCACTGGCTTTCGGCAGTTTCGGCCAGGTCGCGCTCGCGTGGCAGCACCTGGACGCCTTCAGCGATCACCTCTACCGCATGTGGATCGGCAACTCGCTGCTGTATGCGGTGAGTGCGACCGCGATCGTCCTGGTGACGGGGATTCCCGCCGGCTACGGCCTCGCGTTCGGGCGCTTTCCCGGCCGGCGACTGGTGCTGACCCTGACACTCGTCGTGATGATCATGCCGGCGGCGGCTCTGGTGCTCCCGATCTTCCTCGAACTCAACTCCGTGCACCTGATCGGCAACGTCCTCTCGGTGATTCTTCCGTTCGCGTTCTACCCGTTCGGGGTTTACCTCGCGTATCTCTATTACGCGACCGCGGTCCCCCGCGAACTGCTGGACGCGGCGCGCATCGACGGCTGCGACGAATGGTCCACGTTCCGGCACATCGCGCTGCCGCTGGCTAAGCCGGTGGTCGCGCTGGTCCTGTTCTTCAGCTTCGTGGCCGACTGGAACAACTTCTTCCTGCCCTACACCGTTCTCGCGGATTCCACGCAGTACCCGATCCAGGTCGGCCTGTCGGACCTGCTGTCGTCGACGCCTTCGTTCAACCCCGCCGTCGGTGGCGGCGGCCAGCAGGTGAACATCTTCCGGCCGGAACTGGCTCTCGCCACGCTGCTCGCGGTCATCCCGGTGGCGATCGTGTTCATGCTGTCGCAGCGCGCGCTGGTGCGTGGGCTGGTCGGCGGCGGGGTGAAGGAATGATCCCCGGCGGCGGGGGCTCAGCCGGTGGGACGGCGTCGCTGCCAGGACGTCGCGATGTGCTCGGCCATCAGCGAACCCGCCGCGTCCGGGTCTCCGGCCTCGATCGCTTCGAGCACGGCGAGGTGCTGCTGGTTCGACAGCCGGCGATGCTTGAGGGCGGAGTGACCGACGTAGCGCGGGCTGCGCCGGGCCTCGGCGTGCACCGTGTGCACGATCGCGCGTCCGAGCCGGTTCCCGGACACGAGCATGATCCGCTCGTGGAACGCCACGTCGATGTCGTCGAGGAGGTCCGGTTCCCGCACCGCCGCGTCGAGCCGGGCCATGAGATCCCGCAACTCGGCCACGTCCGCCGGGGTGGCCCGGCGCGCCGCCTCCCGGGCCATGCTCGATTCGAGGGAGGTGCGCACGTCGATGAGCTGATCGAGAACGTCGTACCTCTGGTCGTGCCGCACGATGGCCGCCAGGAGCGCAGGATCGAGCAGGTTCCACGACTCCTGGGCCGACACCAGCGTGCCGACACCCTGCCGGGCCTTGACGAGTCCCTTGGCTTCCAGGGACTTGATCGCTTCGCGGACGACGGTCCGGCTGACCCCGAACGTTTCGCACAGCGCGGACTCGACGGGCAGCAGCTGGTCGGGCTGGATCACCCCGCTCGCGATCAGCTCGACGAGGTGGTCGACGACGGCGTCGGCCCGGCGGCCACGCTGTGGCGGCGCGTCCGGAGGCGGAAACGCGACCGTGCTCATCGATCACCTCCCCATCATTTGGCACTTTTCATCATATGTACTACGACTTACGTTGTCGATCTAGGCGCGGGCCCGAGACCCAACGATCGGCTCCGTGGAGGGTTGACATGCGGATCACCGGGTTCAGGAGCCTGACGACGGTCCAGGAATGGGGCCGCCCGGTCGGGGACGCCAACGGCATCTACGCGAACGGCGTGGTGAAGGTGCCCCTCGTGCTGCTCGACACCGACGAGGGCATCACCGGTGTCGGTTTGGGGCCGCACCCGCAGATCGAGGAGATCTTCCCGGCGATCGAAGGGGAGGATCCGCGGGGGGTGGCCGCGCTGTACGACCGGATGCTTCGCTGGACCTTCAAGGCCGGCCACGCCGGCGCGGTCTTCGGCACGATCGGCGCCCTCGACTCCGCGTTGTGGGACATCAAGGCGAAGGCGGCCGGGCAGCCCTTGTGGCGCCTGCTCGGGGGGCGTGACCGGTGTGTGCCGGCGTACGCGTCGGGCCTCGACATCGCCTTGCCGGAAGCGGAGCTCGCCGCCACCTACCGGGCGTACGCCGAACGCGGGCTGCGCGTCGCGAAGGTCAAGGGCGGCCTCGACGTGGACCAGGACCGGCGGCGGTTGAGCCTGGTCCGGGACGTGCTGGCGGACTTCTCGCGCGGAGTGCGTCCGGGCCTGATGCTCGATGCCAACGAGTCATGGACGCGCAAGCAGGCCCTGCGCCACATCGGCGAGCTCGAGCGCACGCTCGACCTGACCTGGGTGGAAGAGCCGGTCCGCCGCTGGGACGCGCCGGGGCTCGCGGCGGTGGGGAGGGGCATCCGTGCCTCGGTGGCCACCGGGGAGAACCTCACCGGGCTGGAGCAGTTCCGCCCCCTGCTGGCGGCCGGCGCGGTGGACATCGTGCAGACCGCGTCGGTCTGGGGAGTCACCCACTTCCTGCGCGTCGCGGCGCTGGCCCACGCCCACGACCTCCCGGTCAGCCCGGTCGGCACCACGCCCGCCGGACTGGTGCACGCGGCGACCGCGGTGCCCAACCACATCGTCAGCGAGCTGCAGGATCTGCGTCCACCCGTCGGCCTGACCGTGGACCACGAGATCGAGGACGGCGCGTTCGTGCTCGGCGACGGCCCGGGACTCGGCATCCTGGTGGACGAGGAGGCCGTCCGCGCGCTCGGCAGCCTCCCGCGGGACGACGTGCGAACCACCCCCGGCGTCCGGCCCGAACGGGCCGGCAGGCGGCTCCTGGCCGAGCCCGCACCGGGTGACGTCCTCGCGACGCCCGTCGGGCCCGCCTGAGCCCTGCGTCACCGTTTGCAGGGCCCGAAGTACAGGCATTCGATCAGCGCCCGCGGGTCGAGGTACCGCGCGCGGGGCTCGAGGGTGTCGAGCAGCGGGGCGATCGGGCCGAGGTCGACGGTGCCGCCCGCGGTCAGGGGGAAGATCCGCTCGCCGGTGTCGTGTTCGGCGCAGCCGCTGCCGCGCAGGTTGCCGGCCGCGACGACGGTGAACACCTCGTCGCCGTCGTCGCCGAAGGTGAAGTAGCTCTGCAGCCGGACCGGCGTGGCGTCGGCGACCTCGTTGATGTGCTGTCCGCCGAAGGTGGCGGGGTAGAGCCAGCCGGCGGTCGGGTCGTCGGCGAACCAGGCCTCGCCGGGATCGCTGTCGCCGTCGAGGTGCCAGCCCCGCGCGGTGAGGAACTCGTGCACGCGGCGCTGACGGGCGAGCGCCAGTTCGGTCGGCGGCGTGGTCATCGTGCATCCCTTCGGACGAGGCGGGTTACCCGCGCTCAGTGTCGTCCCCCGGGGCGTGCCACGAACGGGTGACCCTGTCCGTGGACCGTGACGGGTGACGGCGGGTGCTAGACGATCCTGGCCGCGATCAGCTGCTGCCAGATCTCGCCCTGGTCGACGACCTCGACGCCGTGCTTCTCGGCCTTGGTCAGCTTGCTCGCCCCGACGTCGGCGCCGGTGATGAGCAGGTCGGTGCTCGCCGAGACCGACGACGCCGTGGTGGCGCCCGCCTTCTCGCAGAGCCGCTGGAAGGTCGGGCGCGCGACCTTCTCGCCGGAGCGCGGATCGCTGATCGTGCCGGTGACCACCACCGTCTTGCCCGCCAGCGGCGCACCGGCCGCGACGACCTGCGGCAGGTCTTCCTCCCGCACGTCGAGGGAGACGCCGGCCTCGCGCAGGCGCTCGAGTTCCGGCCGCAGCCGGGTGAGGTGCTCGATCAGCGAGGCGGCGACCTTCGGCCCGATGTCCTCCACGGCTACGAGCCCGTCCACGCCCGCGGCCGCGACGTCTTCCAGGGAGCCGAACCCGGCCCGGCACAGGCGGGTGGCCGTGCCTTCGGACGCCATCGGGATCGCCAGCCCGATCAGCGCCCGGCGCAGGCCGACCGAGCGGCTCGTGTCGATCGACTCGATCATCCGCGTGGCCGAAACCTCGCCGACGCGGTCGAACTCCAGCAGCCTTTCCTTGGTCAGCCGGTAGAAGTCCGACGGGTGCTCGAGAAGCCCCGCCTCGGCCAGCCGTTCGATCCACACCCCGCCGATCGCGTCGATGTCCGCCGCCGCCCGTGAGGCCCAGTGGATCAGCCGCCGGACGGTCTGGGCCGGGCAGGAAACGTTGGTGCAGAACAGTTCCCGGCTCTTGCCCTGCTCGGTCAGCGGCTGTCCGCACGACGGGCACGCGTCCGGCGGGACGATCTCCCGCTCGGCGCCGGTGCGTTTCGAGGCGTCCAGCACGCCGGCGACGAACGGGATCACGTCGCCGGCGCGGCGGACCAGGACGGTGTCGCCGATCTTGATGCCGCGGGCGCGGATCACCTCCTGGTTGGCCAGCGTCGCGCGGGTGACCGTCGTCCCGCCCACGAACACCGGTTCCAGCCAGGCGACCGGGGCGATCTTGCCGGTCTTGCCCACGTCCCAGACCACGTCGGCCAGCACGGTGGTCTTCTCCTCGGCCGCGAACTTGAACGCCAGCGCGCCGCGGGGCGAGCTCGACCGCGTCCCGGCGGCGGCGTAGGCGTCGCGGTCGGCCAGCCGCAGCACCGCGCCGTCGAGGTCGTAGTCCAGGTCGTTGCGCTGCCGCTCGATCTCGCCGATCACCTCCTGCGCCGACGCCGCGTCGGCGCAGCGCCGCATGTCGGCCGCGGTGAAGCCGAGCGTGTGCAGCGCGCTGCCGAGGTCGGTCTCCGCGCTGTCGGGTTCGGTGAGCAGGTCGAAGGCGAAGAACCGCAGCCTCCGTTCGGCGACGGTGGCGGGGTCCTTGGCCCGCAGCGTGCCCGCCGCCGCGTTGCGCGGGTTGATCAGCGGCTTGTCCGGGTGCGCGGCGTTGTAGGCGGCGAACGTAGAGCGCAGCATGACCGCCTCGCCGCGGACCTCGACGCGGCCCGGTGCGCCGACGCGCTCGGGGATCCCGTCGGTCAGCGCCCGCACGAGCACCGTGACGTCGTCGCCGGTCGTGCCGTCCCCGCGGGTGACCGCCCTGGCCAGGCGGCCGTCTTCGTACACGACGGCCAGCGACAGGCCGTCGAGCTTCGGCATGACCACCACCGGCTGGCCGGGGAAACGTTCGAAGAACGCCACGACCTGGTCCGGCGTGGTCGCCTTGTCCAGCGACAGCATCGGCCGCGAGTGCCGGATCGGCGCGTGCAGCACCGCGGGCGCGCCGACCTCGTCGAGGGGGTTCGGGTCGGGTGCCAGCTCCGGGTGCGTCCCGATCAGGCTCCGCAGCTCGTCCTCGATCGCGTCGTACTCCGCGTCGGCCACCAGCGGCGAACCGCGGTAGTAGGCGTCGCGCAGCACCACGATGCGGTCGGCGAGTTCCTGGATGCGTTCCTGAGCGTTCACGCCTCAGGACGTTACCGGGCACCACCGACACTGGGACAACCAACAAAAGCGGTTGCCGTCCCTTCGTCGCCTTGGCGTGGGACGACTGGCGGGCCGAAGCCGCGTTCGCGACGCGGTTCGTGGCCGTTCTGGAGGAGCTCCAGGGCTACGATGAAGATCATGCGATTCGCCATCAAGACCTCGCCCCAGAACACCGAATGGGCCGACATGCTCGCCGTGTGGCAGGCCGCCGACGAAATCGAGCTGTTCGAATCCGGCTGGACCTTCGACCACTTCTATCCCATTTTCTCCGATTCGACCGGGCCCTGCCTGGAGGGCTGGGTGACGCTCACCGCGCTGGCACAGGCGACCAAGCGGCTCCGGCTGGGCACGCTGGTCAGCGGCATCCACTATCGCCACCCCGCGCTGCTGGCGAACATGGCCACGACGCTGGACATCGTCTCCGGCGGCCGGCTGGAGATCGGCATCGGCGCCGGCTGGAACGAAGAGGAATCGGGCGCGTACGGCATGCAGCTCGGTTCGGTCAAGGAGCGCAGCGACCGGTTCGAGGAAGCCTGCGAGGTCCTCGTCGGGCTGCTGACGCAGGAGACCACGACGTTCCAGGGCGAGCACTACCAGCTCACCGACGCCCGGTGCGAGCCGAAGGGCGTGCAGCGGCCGCATCCGCCGATCTGCATCGGCGGCAGCGGCGAGAAGCGCACCCTGCGCACGGCCGCGAAGTACGCCCAGCACTGGAACTTCGTCGGCGGCTCGCCCGAAGAGTTCACCCGCAAGCGTGAGGTGCTGCACCGCCACTGCGCGGACGTCGGCCGCGACCCGGCCGAGATCACGCTGTCCTCGCACGTCCGGCTCGGCCCGGACCTCGACTACGCCCAGGTGGCCGCCGAAGCGGAGGCGCTCGGCGAAGCCGGCCTGGACCTGGCGATCGTCTACCTGCCGCCGCCGCACACCCCGGCCGTGCTGGAGCCGCTGGCGAAGGCGCTGGAACCGTTGCGCTGAACCGGGTGCCGCCCCGGCGCCGCTGGGGCCGGTAGGCGGAGACGCGGATCCGCAGGACGCGGACGTCGAAGGCTCGCCGGAGGTCTTGAATGACTCATTCAAGACCTCCCAAGACCTGAATGAGTCATTCAAGACACCGCGGCAGCGGCCGCCACGCGCTCGGCCCGGGTGTCACCCACCTCAGTGGATCTTGCCGGGCGGACTCGGCCGGCCGGTCACCGAGCGTGGTGCGGCCGACCGGGCGAAGGGCCTCCGGGAGTTCGTCGCGCAGCGTGCTCGCCTCCGTGCCGTCTCGGTCCCTTCGCGACGGCCGGCCCGCTGGCGAGTACGCGCACCCGCCGGCGGCCGAGGTCCGCGCCCGGCGGTGTCGCGGCACTTCACGCGGAGCGCCGATATTTTGCCACAATCCGGATCGCCGCTCGCGTGATCAATGAACGACGCCACGGCTCGTCAATTTCTTTCCGTTTCGTAAATCAGGCCGTTTCACTCGATCGGGTAATGCTTGCCCGGGTCGTGCTGAATCGATTGGCGGGCAGTGATGCCGACGGTAGGGTTCGTCCGGCGGAGAGCGGACCGATTGGCTGACGCTCTTTGTCGAACGCCCTTTTGTCTCGCGTTCGGACATTTTCGAGGTAGGAAGAAAACTCCGAGGCGGGAAGAAAACTCCGAGGCGGGAAGAAACACAGTGGACTTCGAAGCGCTGGCCGGCGAACTGCGCAATCTCCGGGAAGGTGTCGCCGGGGTGACCGGCACGGTGCTGGCCGCGGTCGACGGGATACCCATCATCGCCGAGGCGGCCGAGGACATCGACCCGGCGAAGATCTCCGCGCTCGCCGCGGCCGACCTCGGGATCGCGCGCCAGGCGGCCGAAATGACGGGGAAAGGCGCGCTGAGCCAGACCGTGGTGTTCGGTACCGAAGGCTACATGGCCGTCTACGCCATCGGGCGGCTGGCGCTGATGGTCGTGCTCGGGGACAAAGGGCTGAACGTCGGGCGCCTGTTGTTCGAATCCCGGCCGGTCATCGAACGGATCGGCGCGATCCTGGCCGCTTAGCGATCCGGCCACATTCACGGAAAGGATGCAGCATGATGATGAACATCGACACAGCACTCAAGGAAGCCATGTCGATCGCCGGTGCCGTCGGCGTCGCGCTGGTCGACTACGAAAGCGGTATGTCGCTCGGTACCAGCGGGGGCGGTGACTGGCTCGACCTGGAGGTCGCCGCGGCGGGCAACACCGAGGTCGTGCGGTCGAAACTGCGGGTGATGTCTTCGCTGGCGCTCAACGACACCATCGAGGACATCCTGATCACGCTGCACCGCCAGTACCACCTGATCCGGTTGATGAACTCGTCGAGGAATTCGCTGTTCCTGTACCTGGTGCTGGACCGCGACCGGGCGAACCTGGCGCTGGCCCGGCACTACCTGAAACGCATCGAAGCGGACCTGCAGGTGTAACCCGGGGAGGAGGAGCCGATGGCCGGAGGTGGCTCGCGAGCCGCACTCGTCATCGGTTCGGCGCTGATGCACGACCTCGGTTCGCTGTTCCCGGTGACGATGACCCTCGCCGGCGAGGAGCTGGCGTTCACGTTCGTGTCGTCGTGCCCGTCACCCGACGCCGTCGAGGACTGGGTGCGGCTGCGGTCGGGCACCGTCGTGGCCGGCCGGGTGGTGCGGTTCTTCGTCGACGCGGACGGGCGGCGGATCCGCGTCGAGCTCGCCGGGACGCCGGTCCGGGCCCTGGTCGTGCTGGCCGAGGAGGTGACCGCGGCGGCGGTGAACGCCCCGCGCCTCGGCCGCTGGCAGGACCAGATGCCCTGCACCGTGCGGGTCGCGATGGACGAGCTCGCGCGGATGCTTTCGCGGTGCCGTCACCGCGCCGGCGGCGCCGAGCCGCTGATCGACCTGGAACTCGCCTACCGGCCGGACCGCGACCACGAGGTGCGGCTCGCCGGTGCGCACGAACGGGTGCGCCCGTTCATCGCACCGGTCCGCCCGGTGCTCGCGCTGCGCTGGCGGTCGGCGACGCCGGAGCAGCGCAAGGCGTTCCTCGACGAGCTCCCGGACGGCACCCCGGCCCGCGGGTGGCTCCGCCGCCGGCGCACCGCCCGGGTCATGGGGCTGGAACTGGACGTCCCGGCCTGAGGAGACGTCCTGGTCGCACGAAAGGGTCTCACGAAAAGGCCTGCCGGCAGAGGCGGGCGACGCCCGCGCGGACGCGCTGTTCGCCGAGGCCGGGCAGGATCGCCGTGACGTGCTCGGCGGCGAGCGGCGCGAGCAGGGCGTGGGCGGTGTGGTCGGGGTCGGGCGTGCCGGCGAGCAGGATCGTCAGGTGCCGGTGCCAGAACCGGTAGGCGCCGATCCGGTACCGGGCCCCCGGGGCCGCGGTCTCCGACATCCGCACCACGGGCAGGTGCTCGAACAGGTAGTCGAGGTAGGCCTCGGCGAAGGCGGCGAGGCGTTCGGCAGGCGGCACGCCGGGGCCCAGCGGCGGCGGCCCGTGCAGGATCCCTTCCTGGAGCACGCGTTCCCGGGCGTCCAGCAACGCGGCGGCCAGCCCGGCCTTGTCGCCGAAGCGGCGGAAGAGCGTGCCCTTGCCGACGCCCGCGGCCGCCGCCACCTGGTCCATGGACACCGCGTCGACGCCGTGTTCGGCGAAGAGCCCGGCCGCCGCGTCCAGGATGGCCGCCCGGTTGCGGGCGGCGTCCGCGCGCTCCTTGGGCGGGGGCGCGCGAAGCAAGTCGAGCGGCATTGCGAAATCGGACTGCGGTCCGCTATCTTCGGGAAGCACAGCCGGACTATAGTCCGATTATCCCGAGGGAGCGACATGACCGCACTCATCACCCGTGACGAGCTCAAGGCCGCGATCGACGAGGGCGCCGTGACGGTGGTCGACGCGCTCGGCGGCGAGTACTACGCCAAGCAGCACCTGCCCGGCGCCGTCGCCCTGGTCCTGGCCGACGTCGGCGCGCAGGCGGCCGCCGTGCTGCCCGATCGGGCCGCCCCGATCGTCACCTACTGCGCCAACCCCGCGTGCCCCAACAGCGGGCAGGTGGCCGACCGGCTCACCGCCCTGGGCTACGCCGACGTCCGCAAGTACCGCGAGGGCATCGAGGACTGGGTGGCGGCGGGCCTGCCCACCGAGTCGGCCTGACCCGCCGGGCGGAAAGTTCGTGATGGCCACCTTGAGGAACTTCAAGTTCCTCAAGGTGGCCATCACGAACTTCGGGTGTCGTCAGCGCAGCTTGCCGAAGAACGCGCGGACGTCGTCGACGAGCAGGTCGGGCGCCTCCATCGCGGCGAAGTGACCGCCGCGGCCGAACTCGGAACAGTGCACGATCGTGTGCTCCCGCTCGAGCGGGCCGCGGATCGACACGTCCAGGGGGAACACCGCGACGCCGGTCGGCACCGGCGACCGCTCGCTCGCGCCCCAGGCTCCGGCGTGCGCGGTCTCGTAGTAGCAGTTGGCCGAGGACCCGGCGGTGCCGGTCAGCCAGTACAGCATCACGTTGGTGAGCAGCAGGTCCCGGTCCACGGCGTCCTCCGGTACCAGGCTCGCTTCACCCTGCACGTCAGCGCCGAGACGGCGGCGGAACGCATCGCACCGGCCACGGGGGCGCTGGAGCCGATCGACGAGCGCAGCTGCACCTTGCGTACGGGGTCGGATTCGCTCGACGAGCTGGCCATCTACGTGGCGGGGAAAGGGTTCGACTTCGAGGTGCACGAGCCGCCGGAGCTGGTCGAGCACGTGCGGGTACTGGCGGCGCGGTTCGGCAGGGCGGCCGGCTGAGCGAGGGCAGGCGACGCCACTGTCCACAGAGGATTCCGTGGCTTCCGTCCCGCGCGCGTGACGAAAGCTACCTGGCCGTGGTGAGTGCCGCGGTCGGGTGGGAGAAGAGTCCTGCGCCGCCTGCTGCGCTACCGCCGTGGCCGGCGGGGGACGACGGTCCCGTTCCTGTCGAAGACGGGCCGACCCCCCGGCCTGGCCGATGGTGCGCCCGGCCGCGTCGAAGTGAAGGTGTCGAACGCTTTTCCGGCCTTGCCGCGCCCCGCGATCGGCCGTTGCACTTCGTCGGCCCGAGAGTTATGTTAGCGCTCACAATCGCTCCGCTTATGCCGTCCGAGTGCGTCGGACCGAGTGAGGAGGTTGGCAACGGCGCCGGCCCACGCACCTCGTTGTTCAGCAACTCCACGGCATGCACCGCCGTGCTCGCGGGTTCCCGTGTGCGCGCCGGCGTGCCGGTGAAGTCATGCCCCGCCGGAAATCCGGCAGTTTCCCCGAACGCAACGGGAGAGATCAATGGCACGACAGTCGAGATTTCACTTTTCGCAGGCCGTCATCGCGGCCGGGATGCTCGCCGCGGGCCTCCTGGCCGGTGTCGGCACCTCGCAGGCGGCCACGCAGGGGCCGTGCGACATCTACGCGGCCGGCGGCACGCCGTGCGTGGCCGCGCACAGCACCACGAGGGCGTTGTACGGCGCCTACACCGGCCCGCTGTACCAGGTCCGGCGCGCCTCGGACAACACCACCCGCGACATCGCCCCGCTGGCCGCCGGCGGCGTCGCCAACGCGGCGGCGCAGGATTCCTTCTGCGCCGGAACGACTTGCCTGATCACGATCATCTACGACCAGTCCGGCCGGAACAACCGGCTGACGCAGGCACCTCCCGGCGGCTTCAACGGCCCGGCCGCGGGCGGGTACGACAACCTCGCCAACGCCACTTCGGCCCCGATCACCGTCGGTGGTCACAAGGCTTACGGCGTCTACGTGGCGCCGGGAACGGGCTACCGCAACAACAACACCAACGGCGTCGCCACCGGTGACCAGCCGGAAGGCATGTACGCGATCTTCGACGGCACGCACTACAACGGCGGCTGCTGCTTCGACTACGGCAACGCCGAGCGCAACAGCCGGGACAACGGCAACGGCACGATGGAGGCCATCTACTTCGGCAACATCAAGGTCTGGGGCTACGGCGCCGGAAACGGCCCGTGGATCATGGCCGACCTCGAGAACGGCCTGTTCTCCGGGGTCAACCAGCACTACAACGCCAACGACCCGAGCATCAGCCACCGCTTCCTGACCGCCATCGTCAAGGGCGGCCAGAACCGGTGGGCCATCCGCGGCGGCAACGCCCAGTCCGGTGGTGTGTCGACGTTCTACGACGGAGTGCGTCCCAACGTCTCGGGCTACAACCCGATGAAGAAGGAAGGCGCCATCATCCTGGGCATCGGCGGCGACAACAGCGTCGGCGCCCGCGGCACCTTCTACGAAGGCGTGATGACCTCGGGGTATCCGTCGGACGCCACCGAGAACGCGGTGCAGGCCAACATCACCGCGGCCGGGTACGCCACCGGTTCGGCCGGGACCGGCCTGACGCCGGGCACGTCCGTCTCGCTGCGCGCCACCACCGCCTGCTGCACCGACCGCTACATCCACCACACCGGGTCCACAGTGGACACCGCGGTCGTCACCAGTGGCAGCTCCGCGACCGAGAAGGGCAACGCGTCCTGGACCGTGCGGGCCGGGCTGGCCGACAGCTCGTGTGTGTCGTTCGAGTCCAAGAACACCGCGGGGCAGTATCTGCGGCACCAGAACTACCAGCTCCACCTGCAGGGCAACGACGGGAGCGCGCTCTTCGGCCAGGACGCCACGTTCTGCCCGGAGGCCGGCCGCAGCGGGCAGGGTGCCTCGCTCCGGTCGGTGAACTTCCCCGACCGGTATGTCCGCCACTACAACAACATCGTCTACATCGCGGCCAACGGCGGCTCCAACGCCTTCGACAGCACCAACGCCTACAACGACGACGTGAGCTGGGCCGTCAGCTCTCCTTGGTCCTGATCCGGGCTTTCGCACGCCTCGCCCGCCGGCCGGGCGAGGCGTGCGAAAGCGCTTTCCTGCCGGCGTCTTGTCAGCGTGGGCGACGCCGCGCTACCTTCGGCTGGGAACGCTCCCTGCGGGAGAGCGTTGTGAGGAAAGGACGACCGGATGCGTCTCCGCCGAACCGCTGTTGTCTTCGCTGTTTCCGCGTCGCTGCTGACCCCGGCGATCGCGGACGCCGCCCCGGCCGAGGAAGCCTGGGCGCACTCGGTCACGGTGACGGAGTCCGCGCTCGAAGGAGTGCACGGCACCGCGCCCGACGTCACGGTCCGCAACGTGCTCACCGTGACGGCGAGCGGGACCGGGCTGCGGGTCCGGCTGAGCAACCCGTTCGGGGCCACCGCGCTGACCGTGCGGTCGGTGTGGGCCGGGCTCCAGCCGTCGACGGATTCGCCGGCGCTGGTGCCGGGGTCGAACCGCCGTGCCACGTTCGGGTTCCGGCACGCGGTGACGATCCCGCCGGGCGGCAGCGCGTGGACCGACCCGCTGCCGTTGTCCGTGCGACGCGGCGACCACGTCGCGGTCAGCGTGTACGCCCCCGGTTCCCCGATCGACGACCACACGTTCCCGCCGCCGGAGACCGACACGCCGGGATCGTTCCTCTCGACCGGCCCGGGCGACGCCGGGGCGAACGTGCCGGGCACCGCCTACGGCCCGTTTTCCCGTGGCGTGCTGTGGTGGGTGGACGCGATCAGTGCCGTCTCCGCCGCCCGCGGCACCATCGTCGCCCTCGGAGACTCGATCACCGACGGCTACAACGCCTTCGGCGGCGGCCCGCGCTGGACCGACGTGCTCGCCGCGCGCATCGCGACCCGGCCGCCGGGACGGCGGCTGTCGGTGGCCAACGCCGGGATCAGCGGCAACACCGTCAGCGTCCAGCCGAACCCGTACGACCCGACCGGGCAGTGCTGCGGCCCGCCGGCGCCGCTGCGGCTCGACCGTGACGTGCTTTCCCTGCCGGGCGTGCGGTACGTCCTGCTCCTGGAGGGGACGAACGACCTCGGCGGCGGCGACAACGCGGCCCCGGCGCCGGCTTCCCAGGTCATCGACGCCATGCGGACCATCGCCGGGCGGGTGCACGCGGCCGGGCGCAAGATCGTCGGCGCGACCATCCTGCCGATGTGCAACGCCGCCGGCAGCGCGAAGGAACAGGCCCGGCTCGCCGTCAACGCGTGGATCCGCACGTCCGGCACGTTCGACGCGGTGCTCGACTTCGAGTCCGTGCTCCGCGACCCCGCCGACCCGACGGTGATCCGCGCCGACTGGCGGACCGACTGCTACCACCCCAACGCCGAAGGCGACCGGCTGCTCGGCGAGTCGATCGACCTCCGGGCGTTCGGGCTCTGAGCCCGGGAGCTGGCATCATGCGGTCATGACGGAGGTGTCGAGTGCGGCGGGGTTCGCGTTGCGCGCCGCAGGGGGAAGCGTGGTGGGCCGGCGCTACGCGGACAACTTCGACGTGGTGCACCTGCGGGAGGAGCCGTTGCTGGCCGTCGTCGCCGACGGCATGGGCGACGGCGAAGGCAGCCGCGCGGCCGGCCGGACCGGAGTCGCCGTCTTCGGGGAGCAGCTGTCGGCCGCCGAAGGCGCTGTCGACGCCGCGACGCTGCGGGTGGCCGTCGCGCGGGCCCAGGCGGAGGTCCGTGCGGCCGGGCGGCGGATCGGCGGGTTGACCGGGTGCACGCTGACGGCGCTGGTGGCGGCCGGGACCGCCCTGTGGATCGTCCAGCTCGGCGACTCCCGCGCCTACCGGCTGCGGGACGGGCTGCTGGAGCTGCTGACCACCGACCACACGATGGCGTGGCTCGGCGCCGTCAACGGCTGGTACGCGTTCGACTCGCCCGAAGCGCGGGCCGCGCGTTACCAGCTGACCCGCTACCTCGGGCATCCCGCGCAGCCCGAGCCGGACGTGCTCAACATCGCGCCGCGTCCCGGCGACGTCCTGCTGCTGTGCAGTGACGGCGTCGCGGAGCAGGTTCCCTACCAGCGCATCCAGGAGGTGCTGGCGTCGTCCGCGCCCCCGGCGGAGCAGGTCGGCAGGCTCCTGGCCGACGCCGACGCGGCGGGCGGCCAGGACAACGCGAGCGCGGTGGTCGTCCGGGTGATCCCGGCCTGACCCCGGGATCACCCGAACGCGGGACAGTGCGGGGACTTCCAGGTCTGGCCTCGCGCGGCCTGTCGCAGGACACTGGAGCCAAGTCACGGAGACGGAGGGCCTCGGCCCCGGGCGCCGCTGGCCCAGGTTCGCGGCCCGGTTCAAACCAGAGCCCCGCCGCGGACCGCCCGCCGCCCCGGGTGGCTCAGTGGGCGAGCAGCTTGACCGCCACCACCGCGAGGGCGATCGCCATCTCCACGACGAAGAGCAGCAGCTTGACCGCCCACCGGACGTCGGCGCGCCGCGTGGCGGACAGGGCCAGCGCGGCGATGGTGAGCACCAGCGAGAGGGCGGCGATCCACAGCGCCGTGCTCAGCGACAGCCAGCCGAGCGCCGCGGCGCCGACACTGAGGACGGGCAGCAGGGCGGTCTCCAGGACGTGGCCCGCCGCCAGGAGGATGTGGCGGAGGTCCTGGCCGCGCGGGAAGTGGCCGTGCGCGATCCGGTGCGCGCTGATGTCCGCGAACCCGCCGGCCAGGCAGAGGGCGCCCATCGCGGCCGCGATGTCGGCGACGGCTTCGGCCGCGGACGTGCCGTCGGCGTAGTTCAGCAGGAGCACCACGGTCGACAGGCCCACCAGTGTCGCGTAGACGCGTTCCCGCAGGGCGGCCACCAGGGGCGGACGTTCCGCGGGCGCGGAACCGGCCGGAGCCTGCGTCCGGGCTTCGTTCATGGGAGGACCTTAGCTGTCCGCCTCGACGAACCCGGTGTTCAAGATCAGGCGGCCCGCCGTGGCGACGTCGTGAACGACTCTTTCCTCTCGTCCGACGACAGGAAAGAGTCGTTCACGACGTCCGGCGCCGCCGCGTGGTCAGAGCCCGCACGCCTTGGTGAGCGCGGACACCTGCTCGGTCCGCTTCTGCAGCCAGGCGGCCGGGGCGTTGGCGAGGTCCTCGACCGTGGTCTGGCGCAGGGATCCGGCCAGGGTGTCGATCGCGCCGCCGACCGTGGTGTTCGCGGCTCGGGAGGCCAGTTCGGACAGTTCGCCGGCGGCCGCGTGGGCGCGGTCGGCCGCGGCCCGCGGGTCGGTGAGGTCCGGCACGGTCGCCGTGATCCGCACCGCGTCCGCGCAGACCGCGGCGGACGACGCGGCGTTGCCGGCCTGGCCGGCGGTTTCGGAGGCCTGCTGGGCGACGCCGCAGCCGGTGAGGGCCAGCAGGAGGCCGCCGCCGAGGACGGCCGTCGCGAGTCGTTTCGTCGAACGCATGGTGAAACCTTTCCGGGGGAGGGGTCAGGCGCCGGAGCGCGCGGTGGCGCGCGTCCGGATCAGGCTGGCGGCGAACGCCGTCCCGAGGATCACGCCGACCACGGCCAGCGAGAGCGCGGTCGGGATCTTGTAGAGGTCGAGCAGCAGCATCTTCACGCCCACCCAGACCAGCACCAGGGCGAGGCCGAGCTTGAGGTAGACGAACCGGTGCATGACGTCGGCGAGCAGGAAGTACATCGCCCGCAGGCCGAGGATCGCGAAGGCGTTCGACGTGAACACCAGGAACGGTTCTTGGGTGACGGCGAAGATCGCCGGGATCGAGTCGACCGCGAAGACGATGTCGGTGACCTCGATCAGTACCAGGACGGTGAGCAGCGGGGTGGCCACCCAGCGGCCGCCTTGGCGCACGAGGAACTTCTTGCCGTGGTAGCGGTCGGTGGACGGGACGATCCGGCGGAACGTCCGCAGGAAGACGTTCTGCTCGTAGTCGGCGGTCTCGTTCCGGTGCAGCGCCATCCGCGCGCCGGTGATGACGAGGAAAGCGCCGAAGACGTAGAGGATCCACGCGAAACTCGCGATCAGGGCCGAACCCGCGGCGATGAACACCGCCCGGAACACCAGGGCGCCGAGCACGCCGTAGAACAGGATGCGGTGCTGGTGCTCGCGGGGGACGGCGAAGTACCCGAAGATGATCGCGAACACGAAGACGTTGTCGACTGCGAGGGACTTCTCGATGACGTAGCCGGCGAAGTACTGTCCCGCGAACTCCGCGCCCCAAGCCCACCAGACGACGGCGCCGAAGGCGAGCCCGAGCGCGACCCACACCGCGGACCACGCGAGTGCTTCCCGCACGCCGACGACGTGCGCGCGGCGATGGGCGAGCAGGTCGATCGCGAGCATGGCCAGGATGACGCCGAGCACGGCGGCCCAGGCCCAGATCGGGACGGTCACGACAGACTCCTCCGGTTCGGTGACGAACCAGAGGTCTCCCCGGCCACACGGGTGTGGCGCCGGCACCGGGCTGCGCTGGGGCAGCCGGACTGACGATGCCGGACCGGGCGGGTACTCCCCTCCGTACCTCCAGAATGACGAACTGGACTTCGTCTGTCAAGTTCGGACGTCTACTGTGGCCGGTATGGCTTCGTGGACGTTCCTCAGCAACCACGCGCACGTCCTGCTGTGCGTGGCCGCGGACCCGGACCGGACGTTGCACGACATCGCCGAGCACGTGGGGATCACCGAACGCGGGGTGCAGCTCATCCTCGCTGACCTGATCGCGGAGGGCTACCTCGAACGCGAGCGGGTCGGGCGGCGCAACCACTACAAGATCCACCCGGAAGGCCGGCTGCGCCACCCCCTGGAAGCCCACCACCGGGTGGCCGACCTGGTCGAGGCGCTCGGCCTCGACACCGGCGAGCGCGTTCCGCCGGGCGGTGCCGAGGCGGGTTCGCCGACGTGACCGGCCTTTCGTGAGTCAGGGCGCGAAAACGGCGGGGAACCCGGAGGCTCCCCGCCGTGGCGCCGGAGGGCTCAGCCGGCGTCGACGATCTCGGCCACGGTGACGCCGATCGGAGTGCTCGGGCGTCCGGTCAGGGCGTGGAAGTCGGGCGTGGTCTCGGCCAGGAGGCCGTCCTTGATGTTGGCGTCCAGGGCGGCGACGAAGCCGGCGACCGGCTCCGGGAGACCGGCCTGGGCCAGGGCCTTGGCGTGCTCGTCGGCCGGGAGGTCGGTGTAGGTGATCTCGCGGCCGGTGGCCTTGCCGATCTCGGCGGCGAGTTCCGCGTTCGACCAGGCGACGTCCCCGGTGAGCTCGTAGATCTTGCCTTCGTGGCCTTCGCCGGTGAGCACGGCGACCGCCGCCGCGGCGTAATCCGCGCGCGCGGCGCTGGCGACGCGGCCTTCGCCGGCGCTGCCGACGAAGCTGCCGGTGGCGACGGCCTGCTTGATCGTGTCGAGGTAGTTCTCGTTGTACCAGTTGTTGCGCAGGATCGTGGCGGGCAGGCCGGACGCCTGGATCAGCTCCTCGGTCGCCTTGTGCTCCGGGGCCAGCACGAGCGCGGACGTCGTCGCCTGCGGGGCGCTGGTGTAGACGAGGTGGCCGACGCCGGCCTGCTTGGCCGCCTCGATGACCGCCTGGTGCTGCGCCGCCCGCTGGCCGACCTCGCTGCTGGAGACCAGCAGCACCTTGTCGGCGCCCTTGAACGCGGTGACCAGGCTGCCGGGGTCGGTGTAGTCGGCGCGCCGGATCTCGACGCCGCGCTCGGCGAGGTCGGCGGCCTTTTCCGGGCTGCGCACCGCGGCGGCGACCTGGTCTGCGGGCAGCTTCTCGAGCAGGCCTTCCACGACGAGCTTGCCGAGGTGGCCGGTGGCGCCGGTGACGACGATCATGATGGCTCCTTGAAGTTTCAACTACCGTGTCCCTTGGAGGATGTACTAACTTTTCGAAAGTACAAACTGATTGTTAGTGTAGTCACATCCGCAGTGCAAACTCCTGGGTAGTATCAGCTGGGTAGTATCAGACTGTGGACGCACAGCGGACGGAACTCGGCGAAGGAGGTGACGGGATGCCCGACTTCGAGCACGATGCCCTGGTCGCGGACGTGTTCAGCGCCGCGTGTGCTTCGCGCACGTTGCTGGAACACGTCACCGGCAGATGGGGCGTCCTGGCGCTCGTCGCGCTCAACGACGGTGTCTTCCGGTTCAACGCGCTGCGCCGCCGCGTGCAGGGGGTCAGCGAGAAGATGCTCGCCCAGACGCTGCAGGCGCTCGAGCGCGACGGCTTCGTGCACCGGGAAGCCCGCCCGACCATCCCGCCGCACGTCGAATACAGCCTCACGCCGGCGGGCCGGGAGGTCGCGGGGCGGCTGCTGGGGCTGATCGAGTTCCTGGAGGCCGGTGTTCCGGCCGCCATGGCGGCTCAAGCTCGTTACGACGAAGCGAAAGCCGGTAGCGCGGGATAGGGAAGCCGCTCAGGCTTCGGGGGAAGACGTCGAGTACCACGCCGCGGAATCACCCGGCAGATCCCCCTCGAACCGCGTGCTCCCGAGCACGACCTCGCCCCATCCGGCGGGCGGCGTGAACGGCGCGCTGCCGGTGTTGACCACGCACACCAGTTCCCCGCGCCGGAAAGCGAGCACGGCGTCCTCCCCGGTGCCGAGCCACTCCACCGCTCCCGGCTCGCCGAGGCCGCGGTCCCGCCGAGCGCGCAGGGCCCGGCGGTAGAGGTGCAGCGTCGACGCGTCGTCCTTCTCCTGCACGTCGGCGGCGTACCCCGCGAACCACTCCGGTTGCGGCAGCCACGGCACCCCCGTGCCGAACCCGAAAGCCGGGGCCGCCGCGGTCCAGGGCAGCGGGACACGGCAGCCGTCGCGGCCCTTTTCCTGCCCGCCGGTGCGGTGGAACACCGGGTCCTGGCGGGCTTCGTCAGGCAGGTCGAGCACCTCCGGCAGGCCGAGTTCCTCGCCCTGGTAAAGGAACACCGAGCCCGGCAGGGCGAGCAGCAGGAGCAGCGCGGCGCGGGCGCGTCGTTCGCCCAGCGCGGTGTCGACCTCGCCGCGCGGGCGCATCAGGGCGGCGAACGCGTCGTTGCTGGCCGGCGCCGGCTCGGGACGGACGATGCCGTAGCGGGTGACGGCCCGGTGCACGTCGTGGTTGGCCAGCGTCCACGCCGCCGGGGCGCCGTGGGCGGCGGTGCGGGCCGCGGCGCGGTCGACGGCACCGCGCAGCGCCGGCGCTGCCCACGGCTGGACCAGCAGGTCGAAGGAAAAGGCCTGGTGCAGCTCGTCCGGGCGCAGGTAGTGGTCGAGGTCGGCCGGGTCGGGGACCCACACCTCGCCGACGAGCAGCAGGTCGCGCTCGGGGCCGTAGCCCGCCGCGAGCGCGCGCCAGCGGCGGAAGATCTCGTGGACCTCCGGCTGGTTCCAGCTGCGGGCGTTGTAGCCGCCGCCGTCCCAGTCCCGCAGGGCCGCGTCCTTGATCATCCCGTGGCACACGTCGATGCGGAACCCGTCGACCCCGCGGTCGAACCAGAACCGCAGGACGTCGTCGAAGTAGGCGAGGACCTCCGGGTTGCGCCAGTCGAAGTCCGGCTGCTCGCGGGTGAACAGGTGCAGGTACCACTGCCCGGGCGTGCCGTCGGGTTCGGTGACGCGGGTCCAGGCGGGCCCGCCGAAGACCGACTGCCAGTTGTTCGGCGGCTGGTCGCCGAGGCCGTCGCGGAAGAGGAACTTCGCGCGTTCGGGCGTGCCGGGGCCGGCGGCGAGCGCCGCGGTGAACCACGGGTGCCGATCCGAGCAGTGGTTCGGGACGAGGTCCATGAGGATCCGCAGCCCACGGGCGTGCGCGTCGGCGACCAGCCGGTCGAACGTCTCGAGGCTGCCGTACTCGGGGTTGACGGCGCGGTAGTCGGCGATGTCGTAGCCGTGGTCCGCCTGCGGCGAGGGGTAGCAGGGGTTGAGCCAGACGGCGTCGGCGCCGAGCCCGGCGATGTGGTCGAGCCGCCGGATCACCCCGCCGAGGTCGCCGACGCCGTCGCCGTCACTGTCGGCGAACGAGCGGACGTACAGCTGGTAGACGACCGCGTCGTCCCAGAACGAGCGCGGGCGGGAGGAAATTCGTGACACCCCGGGATCTTCGCACGCATCCCTCGGTCATGCGGGCAAGGGGACTTCGGCGGAGACACCGTCGGGCCACGTCAACGTGACGTGGCGGCCGTCCGCGGTGATCGCCAGGGACGGATCGGCCTCATCCGGGCCACCACGGTCCAGGACCACCACGGCGGCGAACACGGCTCCCGGTGCCGGGGGTCCGTCCGTGGCGACGAACGGGATCGCGGTCCACTCGCCCAAGGGCGAGATGCCGGCTTCGACGGCCACGTCCGCCGTGGTGAAGCCGCGCAAGGAACGCACCTCCGACCGCAGGGCCGGTGTCCGCGCGGCGGCTGCCCCCGGCTCGGTCACCGGCCGGGTCGCGTCCGACACCGGCCAGCCGCTGAGCCGCAGCGACCGGACCGGGACGTCGGCGGTGCCGAGCCGGGCGAGTCTCACCTCGATCCCGTCCCGCACCACGGAAACCACCGTCAGCACCGGCCCCGGCACCACCGGTCCGCTGCGGCCGGAGCCGTGGTCCGGGGAGTCGTCGCCGTCGGTGTCGACCCAGCGGACCCGGCCCGTTGACGCCGCGGCCAGCACGCCGCCCGGCAATTCCGTCGTGTAGCACGTTTCGAAGCCCGCGCGGTGGCTCGCCCGGCCGTCCGCGTCCAGCACGACCACCGTGTTGTCGGGGACGGAACCGAGCGGCGGGACCGTGGCCGTCGAGTACCCGAGCCGGGCGTAGAGCGGGGAATCGGCCCGCTGGTCGCCGGGGTGGGCGTGGTCCGTGCCGTGGTTGACCACCAGGGCGATGCCGTCGCGGCGCCGTCCCGACACCAGCCAGCCGGGCGCGACGACGACCCGGGCGACGTCGCCGGTCTCGATCGGGAGCGGCTCCTCGACGTCCGTCCACACGGGATGGTGCGCGGGCAGTGCGAGTCCCAGCATCCCTTTGGCCGCCCAATACGGCGACCCGGGCCCGGAGTACGCCTGGCGCATGGCGGGCCAGGCGTGCTGCCAGCCGAGGGTCAGCAGGCCGTCGGGCGCGCCCCGGTCGGCGAAGTGCCGCACCATCCCGCCGGCCACCCGGCGCGTCAGGCCGGGGGACAGGCTTGACGTCCCGGTGAACGCGCCGACCCAGAACGGCGCGGCGGCGGCGAAGCGGTACACCAGGCTGCGGCCCTGCAACAGCGGCGAGCCGTCGGTGCCCACCAGCCGCACCGCGTCGTCGAGATAATCCCGGAGATCCGAAGCCCATTGCTGGCGGAGGGAGCCGGGGCACAGCGTGCCGGTGACGTCGAACAAGTGCGTCCACAGCAACGGGTACAGGTGCAGGGCCCAGCCCGTGTAGTGGTCGTAGGCGCGTTCTGCGCCGTCGCTGAGCCAGCCGCCCGGACGCCGCAGCGACGCGTGCACGGCGAGGTCCTCCTCGACGTCCGACGCCGACCACGGGCCGCCTGCCTCGCGCAGGAACGACTCCACGACGATCCGGAACCACACCCAGTTGATCGGCGGGTAGGGCTGCCCGATCACCGTCGCGAGCCAGGCGACGACCCGGTCGCGGACGGCGTCGTCCAGGCGGTCCCACAGCCACGGCCGGGTCAGCTGGAGCACCAGCGCGATCGACGCGGCCTCCACTTTGGACTGGCCGAGCTCGTCGGGCCGGGCCCACGCCTCGGGCGAGGCCGGGTCGGTCCCGGCGGCCAGCCCGCGCGCGTAGTGCTCGAGCAGGCCGCCGGGGTCCGCGCCGCCCTCCCCGGCGACGCGGAAGCCGGCGAGCAGGAAGGTCCGGGCGAACCCTTCCAGCCCGTCGGAGCCGCGGCCGTTGCGGCTGGCCGGGCCGGGCAGGTCGATCCGGGCGCCGCCCGGCGAGCGGTACCGGCCGGCCGCCGCGAGCAGCCGGTCCGCCAGCGCGGTCCAGTGCCCGCGCGTCCAGCCGGTGTACGGCGAGAGCCGCCGGTCCTCGACGGCGGTCATGCCTGCACGGCCAGGGAATGCCGGGTCACCGGGGCCCGGGGCGGCAGGCCGGCGGCGTAGCGCTCGAGCTCGCCGATCGCCTCCGCGCTCATGCGGCGGGTCTCCGAACCCAGCGACCCCGCGATGTGCGGCGTCAGCACCACGTTCGGCAGGTCGTAGAGCGGGGAGCCCGCGGGTAGCGGCTCCGGCTCGGTGACGTCGAGGACAGCGTGGAGGCCGTCGGCTTCGCAGGCGCGTTCGAGGGCCGCGGTGTCGACGAGCGCCCCCCGCGCGGTGTTGATCAGCACAGCTCCGGGCGGCAGGGCGGCCAGCTCCGCGGCACTGATCATGTGCCGGGTTTCCGGCAGCGACGGCGCGTGCAGGCTCAGTACATCGGCCTGGGGCAGCGCTTCGGCCAGGCCGGCCGGCTCGGCGCCGGCCGCGAGGATCTCGCCGGCGTCGACGACCGGGTCCACGACGAGGACACGGGCGATGTCCAGCTGCCGCAGCAGCGCGGCGACCCGGCGGCCGACGCGGGAGAAGCCGACCAGCACGACCGTCCGGTCCCGGCCGGACAGCTCGCCCCGCTGGTCCCGGTAGCGCCAGTCCTCCCGGAACTTCCGGGCGTCGGCGGCCAGGAAGGGCACCTTCTTGAACGCCCAGAGGATCGCGCCCAGGGTGTACTGGGCGACCGGCTCGGCGTTGGCGTCGGCGGCGGTGGTGACCCGCACGCCCCGGTCGAAGACCGCCGCGCCGACGTGGTCGCGGACGCTGCCCGCCGCGTGCAGCACCGCCCGCAGGTTCGGCGCGGCCCGCAGCACCGCGTCGTCCAGCGGGGGACAGCCCCACGAGGTGATCAGCACCTCCACCTCCGCCAGCCGCGCCCGGACCCGCGCCGAAGCGAGTTCGTCCGTGCACAGTGGTTCGCCGAGCCGGGCCGTGGCGCGCAGCCGCTGCAGTTCCGCTTCGCCGAACTGCAGCCGCATCGTGTCGTGCCCCATCACCAGCAGGGTCTCCGGCCGCCGGGTCACTTGACGCTGCCCGCCGCCAGCCCGGACCGCCATTGCCGGTGCAGCAGGACGAACGCGACCACCAGCGGCAGCACGGCCAGCAGCGAGCCGGTGATGACGAGCGGGTTGTACTGCGGGAACTGGGTCACGCGCGTGCTCCACTGGTACAGGCCGAGGCTCATCGGGAACAGCTTCGGGTCGGTGAGCATCACCAGCGGCAGGAAGAAGTTGTTCCAGATCCCGACGAACTGGAACAGGAAGATCGTCACCAGGCCGGGCCGCATCATCGGCAGCGCGATGGTGAAGAACGTCCGCAGTTCGCCCGCGCCGTCGGTCCTGGCGGCTTCCAGGACTTCGCCGGGCACCGCGGCCTCCGCGTAGACGCGGGCGAGGTAGACGCCGAAGGGGTTGGTCAGCAAGGGAACGAACACCGCCCAGAACGTCCCGACCACGTGGAGCTGCGAGGCCAGCAGGTACAGCGGCAACGCCAGTGCCGTGGTCGGCACCAGGACCCCGGCCAGCGTCACCGCGAACAGCGCGCGCCGTCCCGGGAAGTCGAGCTTCGCGATCGCGTACCCGCACGCCGCGCAGATGAACGAGCCGAGCACCGCGCCGAGGCCGGCGTACAGCAGCGAGTTGCGGATCCAGGCGAGGAAGACGCCGTTCTCCTGGGTGAACAGGGCGCTGAGGTTCGCGCCGAGGTTGAACTGCCCGAACTCGAACGCGCCGGTCGTGGAGAAGTCGCCGACGGACTTGGTGGCCGAGGTGATCAGCCAGACCAGCGGCAGCACCGCGTACAGCGCGGCCAGCACCAGCAGGACGTGCACGACCGTGCGTGACGTCCACCGCGACGCTGCTTTCCGGGGGTTCCGGGTGGCGGAGCCCCCGGCCCGAGGCGAAGCCTCGGATGTCGCAGCAGGGGACAGGGCAGTCACCGGGACCTCCGGTTGGACAGGCGCATGACCAGCGCCGAGAGCAGGGCGGAAACGACGGCCAGCAGCACGGACGCGGCGGCGGCGCGGCCGTAGTCGTTGGCGATGAACGCGGCTTCGTACACATAGAGACTCGGGGACCAGGTGCTCGTCACCGAACCGGTGAACCCGCGCAGCACCAGGGGTTCGGTGAACAGCTGCAGGGAACCGATGACGGTGAACACCAGGGCGACGAACATCGTCGGCCGGATCATCGGGACCTTGACCGACCACGCCGTCCGGATGCCGCCTGCCCCGTCGGCCCGCGCGGCCTCGAGGACGTCGCGGGGGACCGCCTGCAGCGCGGTGTAGAAGATGATCATGTTGTAGCCGACCCACTGCCAGGTCGCGATGTTCACGATCGAGGGCAGGATGCCGGTCTTGCCCAGCGGGTCGAACGGCAGGAGCGCGGTCAGGCGTGAGTTCGGGCTGTACAGGTAGGCCCAGACGAGCCCGGTGATCACGGTCGGCACGGCGTAGGGCAGGAAGACCGCCAGGGACCACAGCCGCTTGAGGCGCACCACGGCGGAGTCGATCAGCAGCGCGAGGCCGAGCGCCAGGCCGAGCATGATCGGGATGTGCACCAGCACGAACAAGGCCACGTTGCCGAGACTGGCGTGGAACGCGCTGTCGGTGAGGACGTCGAGGTAGTTGCCGAGGGCGACGAAGGCCTGGTGCGGGCCCGAGAACCCCAAGCCGGACAACCGATCGGTGAACAGGCTCAGGTAGAGCGCGTACCCGATCGGCACGAGCACGGTGAGCGTCAGCAGGATCGCGAACGGGGCCGCCAGGGCGAGACCGGCGCGGCCGCGGTTCCGCCGCTCGCGGACCGGGCCGGCCGGGCGGCCGGCGCGCGCCGGGGCGCTCGCGGCGCGCTCGGGGGTGAGGACGGTCATCAGGCTTTTCCTTCCAGCACGGTCAATCCCCGCTCGCGGAGCGCGGTGACGGCGTCGGCCTGCGTCTGCCGGACGGCGGTGGCCAGGGTGGTGCCGCCCGTCTTCACTCCGCTCATCCGGTCGACGACGGTGGAGAAGATCCGCAGGGCGTTGGGGCCCCACGTCCAGTCCGGGACGCGCAGAGCGGCTTCGTCGAGGACGTCGTACACCGGGGCGCCGAGGAAGAACCCGCCCTTGTACGCCTTCCTCGCGACGTCCCGGCTCGGCAGGTAGCCGGGGAAGGGCGTGGTGAACGTGGTGCCGATCTTCGCCACGGCCGGGTCGGTGCTCAGCCAGCGCAGGAACTTCACGGCCGCCTCGGGCACTTTGCTTTCGGCGGAGACGGCGAACGCGCTGCCGCCCTGCGCGCCGTTGGCCGGCACGCCGGCCCAGGCCGGCATGGTGGTGACCGCCCACCGGCCCTTGTCCTGCGGGATGGACTTGTTCAGCGTGCCGACGCTCCAGGAAGCGCCGAGCAGGCCCCACAACCGGCCGGTGTGCATGGCCCCGATCCAGTCCTGGTCGCCGGTGGGCGCGGTGGCGACGAGGCCGTCGCGGATCATGCCCTGCCAGAAGTCCGCCGTGCGCAGCGTGCCTTCGCCACTGATGTTCACCCGCCACGACCCGCCGTCGACGCGCCACCACGGATCGCCTGCCTGCCAGCACATCCCGGCGAAGAACGAGCCGTCGTTGAGCGGGAACGTCGTCACGCGCGCGGCCGGGTCCGCCTTCTTCACGGCCTGTGCCGCGGCGCGGAACTCGTCCCACGTGCGCGGAACCGCGATCCCGTGCCGGTCGAACAGGTCCTTGCGGTAGTAGAGGACCATCGGCGCCAGGTCCATCGGCACCGCCCAGGTGCGCCCGCCGGGCCGGACGCCCTGCCAAGCTGCGGGAGAGTAGCCGCGCTCGAGGTCGGCCAGGTCGTCGGTCAGGTCCCGCAGGCTGCCCGTGGTGAGCAGCTGCGGCAGGCCTTGGTACTCGGCGTGCAGGATGTCCGGCGCGTTGTGGGCGCGCAACGCGTTGGTCTGCTGGGCGTAGCCGCCCTTGAGACCGGACGCGATCACGTTGAGCTCCACCGAGATGTCCGGGTGCGCGGCGTTGAAGGCGGCGACGTACTTGTCCATGCCGGTCAGCCACGACCAGACGCTGACGCGGGTGGCGCCGGACGCCGTGGTCGTCGACGACCCGCACGCGCCGAGCAGGCCCCCGGCCGCGAGCCCGGCCGAGGCGGAAAGGAACGTCCGGCGGGTGAACCCCTGAAGCTTCATTGCTCCTCCGTCGAAGTGATGGCTGTCACTTTCGGGCTGTGCCATAGTGCGAGTCAACAATTTGCGTCAGAGACGATCACAAACGATCAGAACCGAAAGGGTGGCGGTGGTGCGACTCTTCGACGATCGTTCCGTGGCTCCGCGGCCACCGGTCCCGGACGTGCGCGACCGGACGGTCTGGGACGCCGTGGACGGCGCCGTGATCCTCGCCGAAGCCGAGGCCGTGCTCGCGCGTCCGGCACCGGTCCTGACGGCGACGGCATGGGCCAGGACGTTCCGCGACGGCATCCGGACCGACTACGAAGACGCGGCCCGCGAGCTGCGCGAACGCGTGACACTGCTGGTACTGGCCGCGGTACTCACCGGCGAGGTGCCGCCGGGGCCGGTGCCGTTCCTGGACGGCGCGATCGACGGGCTGGTCGCCCTCGCGGAGGCCACCACCTGGTGCTGGGCACCCCACGACCGGCATGCGGCCGCGCGCGAGGAAGTGCTGGCCGATCCCGGTGATCCGTTCCTCGACCTGGGCGCGGCCGAGGTCGCGTCGCTGTTCGCCTGGGCCGACCACGTGCTGGGCCCGCACCTCGACCTCCGCGCACCAGGGCTGCGCAGACGTTTGCGACGCGAGGTCGAGATCCGCGTCCTGACGCCGTTCGAGCGCGTCCGCGACTGGCACTGGCTCGGCCTCGACGGCGACGCGCACAACTGGAACCCGTGGATCCACAGCGCCGTCCTCGCCGCCGCGCTCCTGCTCGTGGCCGACGACGAGCGGCGCCGGCGGCTGGTGCGGCTGGTGATCGAAGGGCTCGAGCACTACGTCGCGGTCCTGCCCGACGACGGCGGCGTCGACGAGGGGGTCGCCTATTGGTGGCACGGCGCCTGCCGGCTGCTGGAGTGCCTCGACTTGCTCGCCGACGCGGGGGACCTGCCCGTGCTGCCCGCGCTGATCCGCTTCCCGCACCGGATGCACTTGGGTGACGACGCGTACGTCAACGCCGGAGACGCTCCGGCCCGCCTGTCACCGGCCCAGCCGTGGCACGTCCTGTACCGGTGGGGCGAGCGGTTCGGCGACGACGAGGTCCGGGCCCACGCGGTGAGCCGGGCGCGCGCGGGCGGGCGGCTCGTGTGGCCGTCGGCCGGTCTCGGCCGGGCTCTGTCCGGCTTGGCCGACCCGGACTGGCGGAAGGCGGAACCGGACGGGACCTGGCTGGCCCGCGAGGAGTGGCTGCCGCGGGTGCAGGTGCTGGTGGCCCGGGAGACGGCGGGCACGCCGCGCGGGCTGACCGTGGCGGTCAAGGCCGGGCACAACGGCGAGCGGCACAACCACCTCGACGTCGGGTCCTACTGGGTGGCCGTCGACGGGGTGCCGGTCGTGGTGGACGCCGGCCAGCCGACCTACACGGCGGACAGCTTCGGGCCGGACCGGTACCGGGCCTGGCCGTTGCGTGGTGAGTGGCACAACGTGCCCGAGCCGGGCGTCACGCAGGAACCGGGGGAGACCTTCGGGGCGCGGGACGTCCGGGTCGAGCTCACCGCGGCCTCGGCGACGCTGTCCGCGGACCTCGCCGGCGCCTACCCGGGTGTGCCGCGCTGGATCCGGTCGGTGCGCCTGGTCCGGGGCCCCCACGCACACATCCTGGTGACGGATGACGAGAGCGTCCGGCCGGTCCGGCTTCGGCACGTCCTCGCGGGCGACGTCGAGCTGGGGGACGGCGAAGCGTTCGTGTCCCTCGCCGGCACGCGGGTTCTGCGGCTGAGCTGGGACGCCCGGTGCACCACCGCCGAACTCGAGCGGCGGCCGCTGGACGACCCGCTGCTGCGGGCCTCCTGGGGCGATCACCTCAGCCGGCTCACGCTGCTGGTGCGCGACGGCCCGGCGCGGGTCCGGCTGGAGCAGGTCCGGTGATGCTCGCGTCGGAACGGCACCAGCTGATCCTTTCGCTGGTGCGCGAGCACGGCGCGATCCGGCTCGCCGAACTCGTCGAGCGGCTCGGCGTCACCGCGGTGACCGTGCGCCGGGACGTCACCGAGCTGGCCGACCGCGGGCTGCTGACGCGCGTGCACGGCGGGGTCACGCTGACCCGGCCCCGCGGTGGCCACCCGGAGCCGGGGCGGGCCGCCTCGGTGTTCGGCCCGGCCGTGCCCGGCGCGCTGGTCGGCATGGTCGCGCCGTCCGTGGAGTACTACTGGCCGACGGTGATCCAGGGCGCCCAGTCCACTGTGGCCACGGCGGGCGGGCGGCTGGTCCTGCGCGCCTCCAGCTACGACGCGGCGGAGGACCGCCGTCAGATCACGAAGCTCCTCGAACGCGGGGTGCAGACGTTGCTGGCCGCGCCGGCCACCAGGGGCCGCGGTGCCCTGGATCTGCTGCGCTGGCTGGGCACGCTGAACGTCCCGGTGGTGCTCGTCGAACGCCTGCCCCCGCCGGAGCTGCCGACGCTGGCCCTGGACGCCGCCACGACGGCCCACGCGCTCGGCGCCGGTTTGGCCGTCCGCCACCTGGTTTCCCTGGGCCACCGCGGGGTCGGGCTCGTCACCTCGCGCTCCAGCCCGCACAGCCCGGCCGTGCGCACCGGCTGGCGCGAGACGACCGCGTCACTGGGCCTGGACGCCGGCGCGGCGCTGGATCTCGACGTCCCGGCCTACGGCTCCCGGGGCTGGGCGGGCGAGTACGACACGTTGCTGGACCGCTGCCGCCGGGCCGGCGTCGGCGCCCTGCTCGTGCACGCCGACCGCGAGGCCATCGGCCTGATCGAACGGGCCCGCGACGGCGGCATCGCGGTGCCCGGCGAGCTGGCGGTGGTCTCCTACGACGACGAGGTCGCCGCGGCGTCGGACCCGCCGCTGACCGCGGTGTGCCCGCCGAAGCACCGGCTCGGCGCGGTGGCCGCGGAACTCGCGCTGGCCCGGCTCGCCGACACGACCGAGCGGCCCGTGCACCGGCTGCAGCTCTGGCCGACGCTCGTGGTTCGCGAGTCGTGCGGCGGGGCGCCGGAATTCACGCCGGAACTCGCGGCGGAGTGAAATCGTCGAATTCGAGCACCCTTTTCAGGGGGTACGGCCAAACGGCGGATCCGGTTGTGTCGAAGCGGTAACGACCGGATCGCGATCTCGGGATTTACAAGATGTGGACCACCTCCTACTCTCCGCGAACGGGACATGCGGCTCTTCGCATGTGGGGAATCGGAGGTGGTTCGGTTGACGCGCCCGACGGGGGCAACGGCCAGGCAGCAGATTTCGGTTCAGGAATTGATTCAGCGGGTGCGCGCGGAGAATTCCGCGCCCGCCACGGCGGACCGCGTCGACCAGCGCGTCCGGGCGGTCGTGGCACGGGAAAAGGGCCGCGCACAGCCGGACAGCGTCACGCGGTGGCTGGTGGTGGGCGCGGGGGTGGTGACCGCGCTGAGCGCGTTCGCGCTGGTTTCGTTCGCGGTGAGCGACGATCCGGAGCCGGTACCGGCGACCCAGCCGGGCCGTCCGCCGGCGGTATCGGTGCCGATCACGTTCGCCGGCACCCGGACGGTCACCGAAACGGTGGAGCCGCCGATTTCAACGTTTTATCTACCGTACGGCTCGCCTTACGGCAGCTATTACACGCCGGCGAAGTAGGCGCCCGCAAAGTTCGTGAAGGCCACCTTGAGGAACATAGAGTTCCTCAAGGTGGCCTTCACGAACTACGGAAATCTCAGGAAGTGAATCGGAGCGCGAGGCGGCGGAGGGCGGCGTGGGTCGTCACCGCCGTGCCGAGAGCGACGACGAGCACGGTGCCGGTCACCAGGACACGCGTGCGGGCCCTGGTGGCGCGGGCCGGGAGCTCGGCGAGCGGACGGGCCACGGCGAGGCCGGTGAGCGTCCGTTCCGCTTCGGCCATCGTCGGCCGGGCCGCCGGCTCGTGCCGCAGCAGTGCGAGCACGGCGTCGAGGACCGGCCCGCCGGCCGACGGCGGCACGCTGGTGCCCGGCGGCCGCCCTTCGAGGGCGAAGTAGAGGGTGGCGCCGAGGGAAAAGACGTCCGCGGGACACGCCGGGGGAGCGCCCGCGGTTACCTCCGGGGCGGGGAACGGGCCGTCGCCCAGCCCGAAGCCGTCGATCTTCGCGGTCCCGTCCCCGGTGACGAGCACCCGGCCCGGCCCGATCCCGCGGTGCAGGATGCCGTCGGCGTGCGCGGCCGCCAGCGCCGAAGCCAGCTGGGCGCCGAGCGCCGCGACGCGGTCTGACGGGAAGCTCCCGTGCTGCTCGAGGAGGGCGGCCAGCGTCCGGGTCGCCAGGTACTCCGTCACGACGTACGGGGTGATGTCCTGCTCGAAGACGTCGTGCACGACGACCGCATGCGGGTGCCGCAGCCGGATGGCCACGCGCGCTTCGCGGATCGCCTTGGCCCGGACGCGGTCCGAGTGGGCCGCGTCGAACGGGCAGCCGGGCGGCAGCCGCTTGACGGTGACGAACCGCTCGAGCAGCTCGTCGCGGGCCCGCCACACCGTGCCCCCGTCGCCGTCGCCGAGGGGGTCGAGCAGGCGGTACCGCCCGGCCAGGTCTGCTTTTTTCGCTGCCACCCGTATTCCCCCGTCCACGTCGTCGGCCTCACTGGGGAATACGGCCGAGAGGCGCAATGGGTTCGGTGGATCGGCCTATTGTTCCGGCCGGCCCGCCGGTGCGGGAAGCGCTTTCAGCGAACGGCGGCGGCGGTGGTTTCGCCGGGGACGAAGGCCGGGGTGACCGATTCCGGCCCGGCCGTCGAACCGTCGAGCCGGCGCACGGCCAGTTCGACGGCCAGCGCGCCCAGTTCACGGGCCGGGATCACCACCGCGGCCGGCGGGATCCGCTGGTGGCGGGCCACGGTGTCCGAGCACACGGCCACGACGGAGACGTCGGCGGGGACCCGCAGCCCGCGGTCCCGCAGCGCCGCCAGGACCAGGGGAAGTGCCGCTTCGTCGTGGACGACCAGGCCGGTCGCCTCGCCGGCGGTGAGGACGTCGTCCAGGCAGCCGCCGACGTCTTCGGCCGCCGGCGCGCACGGCCGGGAGACCACGCGCACGCCGCGCCGGACGGCGGTGATCCGGAAGCCTTCGGCGAAGTCCGCCAGGTACCCCGGCCGGCGACCCGACGGCTCCAGGTGGGCGATCGAGCGGTGGCCGAGGTCGGCGAGGTGGGTGGCGCAGGCCTGGCCGGCCGGTGTGCAGTCGAGCGTCACCGAGGCCAGGCCGTGGTGCCGCCCGGGTGCGCCGACCAGCACCGCGGGGCGGCCCGAGGCGAGCAGCACGGGCACGCGCGGGTCGTCGTCACCGGCGTCCAGCACGATCACCGCGTCGGCCAGCGCGGCCGACGTCACCCGGTGCAGGCCCGACGTGCCTTCGTCGTCGGTGACCAGGAGCAGGTCGAACCCGAGCTCGCGGGCCGCGCCCGCGGCCGCGGCGAAGAACTCCATCTCCACCCCCGGGTGCCGGTCGCCGTGCAGCGGCACCGCGACCGCGAGGACACCGGCGCGGGTCGTGGGGAAGCCGGCGCGGCGCCGGTAGCCGAGGGTCCGGATGGTCTCCTCGACCCGCCGCCTCGTCGCCGCGGAGATCGTCCGCTTCCCGGTGATCACGTAGGACACCGTGCTCGCCGAGACACCGGCGGCGTTCGCCACGTCGGTGATCGTCACCGCGCCACGGCCGGCGCCGGACGGCTCGTCCGCCGCGTCGCGGGAGTTCGTCATTGTGGAGCACTTTCTCGGAGCCCATTGTCCGGTCCGTTGTCCGGCCGGGAGTTAGCGTTAACACGATCAAGGGAAGGCTGACCATAATGCCCGGCAACGGCGCTGGTCAAGCCACCATCGTCGGATTGCGGAAGAACGTCCCCATCGCGATTCATCCCGCCGGGCGGCAGTCGGTCACGGGTATCCCGCGGCGGCCGCCGCGGGCCAGGGCGACGAAGCCGAAGGTGGTCGTTTCGCCGGGGCGCAGCACCGCGTTCCACTCGGCGCTCGTGATCGCCGAGGTGCTCCCGGTCCGCACCAGCGTGCCGTTCCACAGGTCGTCGATGCTCGTCCCGGCCGGGTTCGCCCAGCTGACCGTCCAGCCGGCGAGACCGGCGCGCCCGCTGTTGCGGACGGTCACCAGGCCCTGGAAGCCGCCGTCCCAGGACTTCACGACCTGGTAGCGCGCGGCGCAGGCCGGCGGACCGGCCACGACGGACGTGACCGCCGTGGAAGACGGCGCCGAAGCGAGCTGGGCCGGGGCGCTCGCGGGTTCCCGGCGCGGCGGGATCGACATCGCCACCACGATCGCGGCCGTGGTCAGGACCAGCGCGGTGCCGGCGAAAACCACCCGGGAGCGACGGGAGCGGCGGGGGCGGGCCGGCCCGGGCTCGGGCGGTTGCGGTGTGCTCGGCAGGGCCGCTCCCGGGAGGGTGGAGCGGGTGAACAGCCGGGCGGCCTCGGCCATCGTGGGCCGGGCGGCCGGATCGGAGTGGAGGAGCCGGAGGACGACGTCGGTGGCCGGGCCGCCGGTGCGCGGCGGGATGATGTCGCCGCTGCCGACGCGTTTGAGCAGGGCCAGCTGGTTGTCGTCGGTGCCGAACGGCGGCCGCCCTTCGAGTGCGGTGTAGAGCGTCGCGCCGAGTGAGTAGACGTCGGAGGGGAAGCCGGGTTCGGCGCCGTCCGCGACCTCCGGGGCCAGGTAGGCCGGCGTGCCGACGACCAGCCCGCGTCCGGTGGCGCTGCCTTCGCCGCGCGCGTGGGCGACCCCGAAGTCGGTGATCTTCGCCGCGCCGTCGGTGGTGACGAGGACGTTGTTGGGACTGATGTCGCGGTGCACCACGCCTTCCGCGTGCGCCGCGGCCAGCGCCGAGGCGAGCTGGCCGCCCAGCTCCGCCGCGTATTCCGGCACCAGCGGGCCCTCTTCCTCGAGGAGCTCGGTGAGCGTGCGGGACGGCAGGTACTCCATCGCGATGTACGACATGGACTCGTGCTCGACGACGTCGTACACGACGACCGCGTGCGGGTGCCGCAGGCGGGCGGCGACGCGGGCCTCCCGGATCGTCCGCTCGCGGGTGCGCTCCGCGGCCGCCGGGCCGGCGGGGGACTCCGGGAAGAGCTGCTTGATCGCGACCACGCGGCCGAGCCGTTCGTCCTTCGCCCGCCAGACGGCTCCCATCGCGCCGTGACCCGCCCGGCCGAGTACGCGATAGCGGTCGGCGATCACTGCCCCTTCGTACACGAACAAGCTCCCCTCAGCCGGTGTGACCTCATCGGGGAACACGGCCGGTTCCGGCGCCGAGTTCGGCCAACCGGCGGGAATCACTCACCTGGGTGGGGGATACGGAATAGCGTTCGACGATTTCGCTCCGGATCCCGGAATGGTGTTGAGCCGCTACGGAAAAAAGGCCGACCCGGTTGTGTCGGAACGATAACGGTATCGTTCGCCGCTCAGTTCGTCCGGCAGCTCACGACCGGGACGGCGCCGCGGCCGCCGGTGCGGATTTCGTTCAGCCCGAAGGAAGCCGACGCGCCCGGTTCGAGCAGCGCGTTCCAGCCCGCGTCCGTGACGGTCACCGACGAGCCGTCCTGGGTCAGGGTGCCGTTCCAGAGGTCCCGGATGCCGGTGCCGGCGGCCAGCACCCACGTCACCGTCCAGCCGCTCAGGCGCGCCGGCCGGTCGTTGTGGACGGTCACCTGCGCCTGCGCCCCGTCCGGCCAGGCGCTCGTCACCTCGTAGCGCGCGGTGCACCCGCCCTGGGCCGGTGCGGTGGTGGTGGGGTGCGGCGACGACGACGGCGTCGGTGGCGTCTCGGCGGCCCGGAGCCGCGTTGCCAGAGCCGCCGTCGTGGTGCTGCTGACGGTGTGGTCCGCGGTGACGGTCGTCGCCGGGTACTGGATGGGCGCCGCGGTGGTCTCGGGCCCGTCGGTGAGGGTGACGCCGGTCACCACGCCGGCGCAGGTCAAGCTCACGGCGAGGGCGGACACCGCGACGCGGCGGAGCCGGGATCGGCGGGGGACGTCCGCGTCGGCCGGGCGGCCCACCGAGGCCAGCAGCTCCACCGTCTCCTGCATCGACGGGCGCGCGGCGGGGTCGCGTTCGAGCATCCGCATCAGCACCCCGGTGAGCGGGCCGCCGTGGGCGGGCGGGGCGAGCTGGTTTTCGGTGATCCGCCGGAGCAGGGTGATCGGGTCGTCGCTGGTGCCGAACGGCGGAGTGCCCTCCAGGGCGGTGTAGAGCGTGGCGCCGAGCGAATACACGTCCGACGGCAGGCCGGCCTCGCCGCCGCGGGCGACCTCCGGAGCCACGTAGGGGAGGGTGCCGACGACGACGTCTTCCTCGGCGGCGGGGTGCTCGCCGAGCGCGCGCGACACCCCGAAGTCGGTGATCCGGGCGGTGCCGTCGCCGGTGACGAGCACGTTGTTCGGCGTCACGTCCCGGTGCAGGATCCAGTCCCCGTGCGCGGCGGCCAGTGCCGCGCCGACCTGCCGCCCGAGCCGGAGCACGTCGCACCGCGGCAGCGGTCCCCGTTCGACGAGCAGGTCGGTCAGCGACCGGGCGGGCACGTACTCCATGACCAGGTACATCGAGCCGGCGTCTTCGAACACGTCGTAAACCGCGATGGCGTTCGGGTGCCGGAGCCGGGAAGCCAGCCGCGCTTCACGCAGCGCCCGGTCGCAGGTTTCGGCGGCCGTGCCGGGGTCGGTCGACGGCTCCCGCAGGAACTGCTTGACCGCCACCACGCGGTCCAGCCGCTCGTCCCTGGCCCGCCACACGAGGCTCGTCGCGCCCCGGCCGAGGTGTCCCAGGAGCCGGTATCGCCCGTTCACGAGCTGTTCCTCGAAAGCCACCCATACCCCTGCGCCGGTCGACGATTGCCAAAACGCTCTGCTTTTTAGCAGATGATCGGCTTCGGGTGGGGCTTCGGCGGCAACCGTTATCGGAATCGATGCGTTCGACGGTCGTTTTGTATTCCGAACATTGGGGGTACCGGTGTCCGGGATCGACGGATTCGCCGTGTCCGGATTCCGGCGGGGAGGCGCGGTGGTGTGGTTGACGGGTCGTAGGCCGGCCGGCGGCCGGGTGATCGGCAGGCGGCGTGGGAGCAGCCGCCGGTGCAGGTGAGGGCGTACCGTGTGGGACACCGCGGTTCAACCGGTAGCCGCCCGCTCGTTCCCCTGCGCCCGCCCCGCAGGTGGCGCGGGGGCGGGCCCGCTGCCCGGATCCCCGGCGCCACCCCCTCGCTCCGAGGAGGTCCTTGTGCTCGACCAGATCGCCGCGCCGAGCTCCCGCGTCGACGTTCCCACCGTGATGACCCTGCGGGTGACCGCCACGGCGGAAGCCACGGTCGTCACCGTCCGCGGGGAGATCGACCTGCCGGTGCTCGGCCGGCTGAGGAGCCGGGTGGGGGACGAGATCGACCTCGCGCCGCGGGCGCTCGTGCTGGACCTCATGGAGGTCGTCTTCTGCGGCGCCGGCGGGATCACTGAGCTGCTGGTCGCCGCTTCGGAAGCCCACGTCAGCGGGGTGTCGTTCGCCATCGCCACGGATCGGCGGGCCGTGCTGCGCCCGGTCCGGGTCCTGCGGCTGGAGCAGGCGCTGCCGATCCACCACAGTGTTCCCGCCGCCCTGGACTGGCTGGCCGTGCTGCCCCGGCTCCGCCGCCCCTGACCCCCGGAGGAGGTGAGCCGCCGTGCCCGAGCGCCGTGACCCGTACGTCGTGCTGGGCGTCGCCGCGACCGCGACGGACCGCGAGCTCGCCGCCGCCTTCCGCCGCCGGGTCCGGGAGGCGCACCCCGACGCCCCGGGCGGCGACGGCGACCGCCTCGCCGCGGTGGTGGCGGCCTACGAACTGCTGCGTGACCCCCGCCGGCGCGCCGAGTTCGACCGTCGCCGCACGCGCGGGGTCCCAGTGGCGGTCCGCCGTCACCCCGGCCGGACCGCGGACGCGCCGGACCTGCGTGCGGGACCGGTGCGCCACCACTCCTAGCGCCAGGACCTCCGGCGTCCCAGACCCGTCACCGGTTCTCCAGCCGCTCCCGCTGCGGCGCCACGACGTACTTGGGGTCCTTTGTGGACGCGACGCCCGCCTCGAACACCCCGAACCGCTGCAGCACGCTCCCGGCGACCAGCGCCGTTCCCGCGGCCACGGAGACCGCGCGGCCGCGGTGCCCGAGCAGCGTGCCGGCCAAACCGGCGGCGGTCAGCCGTTCGGACCACTTCCGCAAGCGGTGCGCTTTGCCGGTGGTGTAAGCCTCCGCTACGAGCCCGAGCCGCTTTTCCAGCACCTTCGACGCCACCAGCTCGGTCGCCGCGCCGAAGGCGGCAAGCGCGCGGGCGGGACCCGCTTCCGCCACCGGCACCAGGGCCATCGCGAAGCCGCCGGAACTCGCGGCCGCCGAGCCGACGAAGACGAATGGCAGCTGCGCGTGCGCTTCGTGCCAGGCCGGGACCGCGGTCTGCGACAGCAGCACGGCCGTATAGGACGCGACCGCCGGGGCGACGACCGCGGAGGAGAGCCCCGCGGGCCGGGCCGCCGCGCGCAGCAGCCTGCCGGGCAAGGTGCGGCGCAGCCCGGACGGCAGCACCTCGGCGGCCGCGGCGAGGCCCACCCCGGGCCCATAGGCGGTGAGGATCCAGGTGCCCACGCTCATCGGCGACGTCGGTTTCGCCACGCGCAGCATGTGGTGGAACCGCTCCGGCCGCCCGAGGTCGGCGACGAGCAGGTACGCACTCGCCAGCAGCGCCGCGAGGGAACCGGTCCGCCCGGCCCGGCGCAGGGCCGGCCGCCCCGTCAGGTCCGCGCCGGCGGCCAGCAGCGCGGTGCCCGCCGACAGCCCGCCGGTGAACAGGTACGCCGGCACCTTCCACTCCCACACCGGCGGCTTGAGCACCGGACGGCCGTAGTACGACCGGAACTCGGCCGGGGGCACCATCAGCTCTTCCCGGGAGCGGCGCTTGCGGCGGCCGAAGGGCCGGCCGGCGGCCTGGGCGTCGCTCATCGGCGCCGTCCCCCGAACGCCGCGACCGCGGCCGCGAGCAGCGCCGAGGCGGCCATCCCGGCGTACTTCCACATGGCGGGCAGCTCCCGGGTCGGTACCACCGGGTCCGGCGGCAGCCCGTAGACCTCGGGTTCGTCGAGCAGCAGGAAGAACGCGCCGTTGCCGCCGACGCCGTCTTCGGGGTCGTGGCCGTAGAGCCGGGCCTCGGTGACCCCGCGCTCGTGCAGTTCCTCGACGCGGCGGGCCGCCCGCTCGCGCAGCTCGTCGAGCTCGCCGAACTGGATCGAGTCCGTCGGGCAGGCCTTGGCACACGCCGGTTCCAGGCCGTCGTGCAGCCGGTCGTAACAGAGCGTGCACTTCTGCGCCCGCCCGTCGCCCGGACGGCGGTCGATGACCCCGTACGGGCAGCCGGAAACGCAGTAGCCGCAGCCGTTGCAGATGTCCTGCTGCACCACGACCGTGCCGAACTCGGTGCGGAACAGCGCGCCGGTCGGGCAGACGTCGAGGCAGCCCGCGTGCGTGCAGTGCTTGCAGACGTCCGACGCCATCAGCCAGCGGAAGTCGGTGCGCCCCTCGGCGCCGGTCTTCGCGCCCGGCAGGTCGAACGACGGCATCCCGAGGTCTTCCGGCGCCCGCGGCAGCGGAGAAGTGCCCAGCTCGCCGCCGCCGCGTGGGGCGTCTCGCAGCTCGTCGGCGACGAACGCGGTGGTGACATCGATCGCGGACGGCCCGGTCGGCAGCCCCTCGAGCCCGGCCGACTGCTCGCCGAGCGGGCGCCGCTGCTCGATGAACGCGACGTGCCGCCACGAGTTCGCGCCCAGCGCGCCGGTGTTGTCGAACGACATCCCGAGCAGGTCGAGCCCGTCCTCGGGCACGTGGTTCCACTCCTTGCAGGCGACTTCGCAGGCCTTGCAGCCGATGCACACCGACGTGTCGGTGAAGAACCCGGCACGCGGCGGGTGCCCGGTGTGCCCGGCCTCGGCGGCGACGTCCGGCAGCGGCCCGGACAGCCGGTTCTCGGCGCTCATGATGGGTCCTCCGTCGTGTGGCCGGGTTCGACGTGCGGGACCTGGTGGACCGTCGCCACCCGGGTTCCCGTCTCCGGGGTGATGCCCGCCCGGGCGCGGTACTGCGCCAGCAACGCGGTCAGCGCGGCACCGCGCGGCCGCCGTCCGGGCCGGACGTCGCAGGTGGCGACCTTGCTCTCCTGGATGAACACGTTCGGGTCCACGACCACGCCGAGCAGGTCGTTGACGACGTCCCGCGAGACCAGCCCGGCCGAACCCCAGTGGTAGGGCAGCCACACCTGGTGCACGACCCGGTCCTGCACCCGCAGCGGCGCCATCCGGTCGGTCACCATGACCCGCGCCTCGACGGCCGCCCGCGCGGTGATCACGTGCGCCCAGCCCAGGTGCGCCAGCCCGCGCAGTTCCGCCAGCTCGGGGGAGACCTCGACGAACAGGTCCGGCTGCAGCTCCGACAGGTACGGCAGCGTCCGGCTCATCCCGCCGGCGGTGTGGTGCTCGGTCAGCCGTGCGGCGGTGAACACGAACGGGAACACCTCGCCGCCTTCCTCGGGCGGCGACGGGTGGGACGGGTTGTCCCGGCGGCCGTAGACCTTCCGCGCCGGGTTGCCCTGCTGGGTGTAGAACGGGTTGCGGAACGGCGATTCGTGCGGCTCGTAGTGTGTCGGCAGCGGGCCGTCGGCCAGCCCCGACGGGGCGAACAGCCACGCCTTGCCGTCCGACTGCATGACGAACGGGTCGTCGCCGCGCAGCGCGGCCGGCCCCACGGCACCCGGCGGCGGCACGTGGTCCGGCGGCTTGGTCTTCTCGAAGTCGGGGACGTCGTGCCCGGTCCATTCGCGACGGCCGGCGTCCCACCACACGAGGGCTTTGCGCTCGCTCCACGGCCGTCCCCGGGGGTCGGCGGACGCGCGGTTGTAGAGCACCCGCCGGTTCAGCGGCCAGACCCAGCCCCACTCGAGGGCGGTGAAGTCCTGCTCGAACCGGGACTTCCGGCGGGCGGCCTGGTTGACGCCGCCGGCGTAGACGCCGCTGTAGATCCAGCAGCCGCACGACGTACTGCCGTCCGCCTTGAGATCGAGGTAGCCGGACAGCTCCTTGCCGGTGGTGAGGTCGAGGCCGTTGATCCGCCGCAGGACGTCCTCGGCCGACGGCTCGTCGCCGTGCACCTCGTGGTCCCAGGCGAGGTCGAGCACCGGGCGGTCGCGCTCGTCGGCGGAGCCGGCCAGCCGCTCCCGGACCAGCCGCCCGAGGTGGTGGAAGAACCACAGCTCCGACCGCTGGTCGCCGGACGGCTCGACGGCCTTTTCGCGCCACTGCAGCATGCGCTGGGTCTGGGTGAACGTCCCTTCCTTCTCCACGTGCGAGGCGGCGGGGAAGAAGAACACCTCGGTGCGGCACCGCTCCGGCGCGATTTCGCCGGTCTCGATCTCGGGCGCGTCCTTCCAGAAGGTGGCGCTCTCGATCATCGTCAGGTCCCGGACGACCAGCCAGTCGAGGTTGGCCATGCCGAGCCGCTGCAGGCGGCCGTGCGCGGAGCCGACGGCCGGGTTCTGCCCGAGCAGGAAGTAGCCGGACACCTTGCCGTCGACCATGTCCATCACGGTGCGGTAGGTGCCGTGGTCGCCGTTGATCCGCGGCAGGTAATCGAAGCAGAAGTCGTTGTCAGGCGTGGCTTTCTCGCCCCAGTACTCCTTCAGCAGCGACACGGTGTAGGCGTCGGCGTTGCGCCAGAAGCCCTTCTGCTTGTCGCCGCGGATGCTGTCGATGTACTCGTCGAGTGTCGTGTGCTCCGGGGTCGGCATCGGCAGGTAGCCGGGCAGCAGGTTGAACAGCGTCGGGATGTCGGTCGAGCCCTGGATGCTGGCGTGCCCGCGCAGGGCGAACACCCCGCCGCCGGGCCGGCCGATGTTGCCCAGCAGCAGCTGGATGATCGAGCCCGCGCGGATGTACTGCGCACCGACACTGTGCTGGGTCCAGCCCACGCTGTAGACCAGCGCGGCGGTGCGTTCGCGGCCCGAGTTGCGCGTCCACGCGTCACAGACCCGCTGGAAGAGCTCCTTCGGCGTCCCGCAGGTGGCCTCGACCATCTCCGGCGTGTAGCGGGCGAAGTGGCGCTTGAGGATCTGGAACACGCACCGCGGGTGCTGCAGCGTCGGGTCGGCGGCGATCTCTTCGCTGCCGCCTTCGAGCACCGGGCCGCCGGAGCCGTGCTGGTCGGCCGGCGACGTCTCCTTGCCGTGGCCCGTCCCGTCCGGCGGCCGGACGCTCTCGTAGTGCCAGGTCGACGGGTCGTACGCGGCCTTGGCCTCGTCGTAGCCGCTGAAGAGGCCGTCGAGGTCCTCGGTGTCCCGGAAGTCCTCGCGTACCAGGAACGAGGCGTTGGTGTAGGCGACGACGTACTCCCGGAAGTCCAGGTCGTTGCTCAGGATGTGGTGGATCACCCCGCCGAGGAACGCGATGTCCGTGCCGGCGCGCAGCGGGACGTGGGCGTCGGCGAGCGCGCTCGTCCGGGTGAAGCGCGGGTCGATGTGGAAGACCTCGGCCCCGCGGGCCTTCGCCTCCATCACCCACTGGAACCCCACCGGGTGCGCCTCGGCCATGTTCGAGCCCATGATGACCACGCAGTCGGAGTTCTGCAGGTCCTGCTGGTAGTCCGTCGCACCGCCGCGACCGAAGGAGGTCCCCAGACCGGGAACCGTGGCGGAGTGTCAAATCCGGGCCTGGTTCTCGATCTGGATCGCGCCGAGCGCGGTGAAGAGCTTCTTGATCAGGTAGTTCTCTTCGTTGTCGAGGGTGGCACCGCCGAGGCTCGCGATGCCCATGGTGCGCCGCAGCGGCGCGCCGCGAGAGTCGGTCTCCTGCCAGCCCTTGCGCCGGGCGTCCAGCACACGGTCGGCGACCATGGCCATCGCCGTGCCGAGGTCCAGGTCGGTCCACTCGGTCGCGTAGGGGGCGCGGTAGCGGACCTTCTGCTCGCGCTGCGGCCCGGTGACCAGCTGCAGGCTCGCCGAACCCTTGGGGCACAGGCGCCCGCGGGAGATCGGGCTGTGCGGGTCGCCTTCGATCTGCACGACCCGCTCGTCCTTGACGAAGACCTGCTGGCCGCACCCGACGGCGCAATACGGGCAAACCGACCGGGCCACCCGGTCGGCGCTCGCCGTGCGCGGGGTGAGGGCCGCCGACCGCGGGGACTCCGCCGCCTTGCCCCGCCCGAGCGGGTCGGTTCCGGTCAGCTGGCGGTACACGGGCCAGGACTCGAGCCACTTCCGTGGTCCCACGCCCACCTCCCGACCGCGACCCGGCGGCCGCTTCCGAACGGGCGGCTACCCGGGTCTCCTCGAGCCTAAACCGCCGGACGTCATGAACGACTCTTTCCTGTCATCCGGCGACAGGAAAGAGTCGTTCATGACACTTCGTCCAGGGGTCAGGTCCAGGGGTCAGGTGGAGAACGGTGAGGACGCGCCTTCCGCGCGGGTGCGGCCACGGCGGCCGGCCACGGCCAGGGGCTGGGCGATGTCCTCCAGGGACTTGCCTTCCGCGTCCACGGCGAGGAACCGCGCGACCAGGCCGCCGGCGATCATGACGGCCGCGCCGATCAGGTAGCCGACGAACAGGCGGACCGGGTGGTCGCCGGTGCCGATGAGCGCGCCGTAGATCACCGGTCCCAGCGCGCCGAAGCACTGCGCGATCGCGAAGAACACCGCGATCGCCTTCGCCCGCACCTCCAGCGGGAAGATCTCGCTCACCGTCAGGTAGCCCGCACTGGCGCCCGCGGAGGCGAAGAAGAAGATCACGCACCACGCGATGGTCTGCGTGACCGCGTTGAGCCACCCGGCGTAGAACAGCCCCGCGGTCACGGCGAGCAGGAGCCCGGACACGACGTACGTGCCCGAGATCATCTTCCGCCGCCCGATGGTGTCGAAGAGGTGGCCGATCGTGAACGGGCCGACCAGGTTGCCCACCGCGAACGCGATCAGGTAGATCGGCGTGGCCGCCGACGAAACCCCGTAGAACTTGCCCAGCACCAGCGTGTAGGTGAAGAAGATCGCGTTGTACAGGAACGACTGGCTGATCATCAGCGAGGCGCCCAGGATCGCCCGTGACGGGTAGTCGCGGAACAGCACCCTGGCCAAGGCGACGTACCCGATCCGCTCGGCCGGCGTCACCTCGATCGCCTTCTTCTCGTCGACCGGCGGCAGCTCGCGGCCCGACTCCGCCACCTCGTGCTCGATCTGGGCGATCGACTCTTCGGCGGCGTCGGCCTTGCCGTGCATGATCTGCCACCGCGGGCTCTCCGGCAGGTGCCGCCGCACCAGCAGGATCACCAGCCCGAGCACCGGGCCGATCAGGAAGCCCAGCCGCCAGCCCAGCGACAGGTCCATCCGGTTGAGCAGGATGTACGTGCCGATCGTGCCCAGCACGGCCCCGGCCCAGTAGGTGCCGTTGACCGCGATGTCGACGCGGCCCCGGAAGCGGGCCGGGATCAGCTCGTCGATCGCGGAGTTGATCGCGGCGTACTCGCCGCCGATGCCCATGCCGGCGACGAACCGGGTCGCGTACAGGAAGATCACCCAGCCGGCGCCGTTGCCGAGGGTCAGCGCGGTCAGCCCGCTGCCGACGAGGTAGACGGCCAGGGTGAGCATGAACAGGTTCCGGCGCCCCAGTTTGTCGGACAGGCTGCCGAAGAACAGCGCGCCGACCACTTCGCCGGCGAGGTAGATCGTCGCGAGCAACCCGACCGCCGCCGACGACATGTTCAGCGTCTCGGGTTTGGTGAGCGTGTCGGCGACCGCGCTGGCCACCGTGATTTCCAAGCCGTCCAGGATCCAGGCCACGCCGAGCGCGACCACCATCCGCGTGTGGAACCGGGACCAGGGCAACCGGTCGATGCGTGCCGGGATCAGCGTCCGCACCCCGGACGACGCCGGTACGGGTGTTGCCGCCATGACAACCTCCTTGAGAGCCAACCGCCTCGCGTGACTTCCCCCTCCGTCGCCTGGCGAAACACGCTCGGGGCCGCGGACGGTCTTGGCGGAGTCTTTCCCCGCTCTTGTCCGCGCGCCGGGATTCCGCTTCCCACCGTCGTTCCACAGTGGATTCGCCGGCGAATCCCGCCCAGGAGGCGAAATGCGCCGCAGGTCAGCGGCCGGTGGTGCCGTCGACCAGCTCACGGAGGATGTCGGCGTGTCCGGCGTGCCTGCCGGTCTCTTCGATCAGGTGGACCAGGGCCCAGCGCATCGACGGCGCGCGGCCGCGCCGCACCGGTTGCGTGAGGTCGGTGCAGGCGTCGATGACCGCGTCCGCCTCGGCGCACGCGGTCCGGTAGCCGGCGAGGATCGAGGCGGCGGTCTCGTCCGGCCGGGGCCGGAACGTGCCGGGCCAGCCGGCCGGGGCCTCGCCGAGGAAGGTGAACCGCTCCACCGCGGTCAGGTGCCGGACCAGGCCCAGCAGCGACGTCCCGGACGGCACGCCGGGGGTGCGTACCCGCGGTTCCGGGACGCCCTCGGCCTTGGCGGCCACCGCCTCCCGCAGGTAGTCGAGGAACCCGCGCAACACGGCCTTCTCGTCCGCGCCGGTGCGCGGGGGCGGGGTGTCACGGCGTCGGTGGGTGACGGGCATGCGAGTCCTCCTGGGGTCGGTGCCCGCCACCTTCGCCCGGCACTCGCGGTTCCGGCATGCTTTCTTGCCGTTCCGGCAAGATGGCGGGGTGAGCGACGACTTCGAGGACGTGCTGCACGCCGTCGGCCCCCGGCTGCGGGCGCTGCGGCGGCACCGCGGGATGACGCTGGCCGAGCTCGCCGCCACGACCGGGGTGTCGGAGAGCACGCTGTCGCGGCTGGAAAGCGGGCTGCGGCGGGCCAGCCTGGAGCTGCTCCTGCCGCTGGCCCGCGCGTACGACGTCCCGCTGGACGACCTCGTCGGCGCGCCCCGCACCGGCGACCCCCGCATCCACCTGACGCCGATCCACCGCCACGGCATGACGTTCGTGCCGCTGTCCCGCCGTCCGGGTGGCATGCAGGCGTACAAGATGATCATCCCGGGCAGTGGCGAGCGCCTCGACCCGGACCACAAGACCCACGAAGGCCACGAGTGGCTCTACGTGCTCCACGGGCGGCTGCGGCTGGTCCTCGGTGAGCACGACCTGGTGCTGCCGCCGGGCGAGGCGGCGGAGTTCGACACGACCGTCCCGCACTGGCTCGGCAGCGCCGACGGGAAGGCGGTCGAGCTGCTCATCCTCTTCGGGCGGTACGGCGAGCGGGCGCATCTGCGGACCTCGGCCCGCTGACCCCGGTGTTGCCTTGACGTCGGCGTCAAGGTCTAGCTTCGGCGGTGTGAAGTTCGGGATCACTTACAGCACCCCGTCGTTCGGCGCCGACCCGGAGCGGCTCGCGGCGTTCGCGCGGCACGCGGAGGAGTGCGGGTTCGAGTCGTTGTACCTGCCGGAACACGTCGCGCTGTATCCGGGCGTCAGGATCGGGCCGATGGAGCTGCCGCCGTCGCTGCCCTACGCGGATCCGCTGGAGTGCCTGAGCTTCGCCGCCGCCGTCACGCGGCGCATCCTGCTCGGCACCGGTGTCCTGCTGCTGCCGTACCACCACCCCGTGGTGCTGGCCAAGCGGCTGGCGACCGTCGACGTGCTGTCCGGCGGCCGCATGCGGCTGCTCACGGTCGGCGTCGGCGCGCTGCCCGGCGAAGCGAAGGCGGCCGGCGTCGACTTCGCGACCCGCGGCCGCCGGGCGGACGAGGCGATCGACGTCCTGCGGCTGCTGTGGGCGGGCGGGGAGGAGGGCGTCAGCTTCGACGGCGAGTTCTACGCCTTCGACGACGCTTGCGTGTTCCCGAAGCCGGTGGGCGTCCGGGAACTGCCCGTCCACGTCGGCGGTTCGAGCGCGGCCGCGGCCCGGCGTGCCGGGCGACGCGGCAACGGCTGGTTCCCGGGCGGCATGCTGCCGCCGGACGAGCGGCGCCGCCAGCTCGAGCTCGTCCGGACCACGGCGGCCGAAGCGGGCCGCGACCCCGATGCCGTCCAGTACACCCGGTGGGGCTCGCTCGGTATGTCCACAAAGGACGTCGAGGTACTGGCAGCGCAGGGAGTGACCCGGATCGTCGTCACGCCCACCACGGCCGAGCCCGGCCGGGCGCACGAGGAGATGGCGGCGTTCGCCGAGCGGTTCACGTTGGCCTGAGGGCGGTTCAGTGGCAGAGGGCGCGCGAGCGACGCACGTCACGTCCGTCGGCCGGAACATCGGCGCGGGCGCGACGTTGTAGAGAGTGTCGGTACGGCGGTGTCCCCGGGCCTCACCCCTTGCCTTCACGGCTCTGCCTTTTCAAAGAAGGCGGTAATGCAGGAGCCGTGTTGTGCCTTTCGCCGCGAGGCGACCCCCGTACCGGCCTCGAACTCCCGCTTCCGCTCGCAGGTCGACCCCCCTCGGACCTCCGCTGGGCGGAAGCGGGACTTTTTCGCGCGTCCTGACGTGTTTGCCGCCCACCGCCCCGGGTACGCCCTGCGCGGCGATGGCCGCCCGGTGGTCGAGTTCAGCCCGTGGTCTCCACAAACCCGGGCACCCGGGCGGTCACCGCTGTTCCCGCGCGCTATCAGGGGTGTCACGTCGCCGTCGAACCGGGCCGGACGGTTTCGCGCGTGGTTTCGGTCATCGGTCCTCCAGGTGACGGGCGAGGTGCTGCTGGTTTTCGACGAGCCGCAGGCACAGGTGCCGCAGCCGGGCGGTTTCGGCGGCGGTGAACCCGCGGAAGAGAGCGGCCATCGCCAGCTGCGAAGGCCGCCGGAACTCCGCCAGCCACGTCCGCCCGTCCTCGGTGATCCGGACCAGCACGGACCGCCGGTCGCGGGGGTCGGGGACGCGCACCGCGTGCCCGGCCCGCTCCAGGGTGTCGACCAGGCCGGTGACGTTCCGGGAGCTGACCCCGGCGGCGGCGGCGAGGTCCTTGATGTTCGAGCCGGCGGTCTCTGCGCCGGGGATGTCCGAGCCGGAGCCGAGGCCGGCGAGCCGGATGAGGATGTCGAGCGCGCCGGGGCTGAGGCCGCGGCTGTCCGTCCCATGGGAGCGCAGCTGGTCCAGGCCGCGCGCGGCGGCTCGGACGGCCGCGGCCGTCTCCAGCACGGTGGTGTCGTCGCCGAGGGTGAACCCGGCCAGTGCGGTCCGGACGCCGGGGGAGTAGAGCAGGTCCTCCGCGTCCCGGGCGAGGTTGGGTACGTCATTCATAGTGAAGCACTACATTAGTACATGCTTCCGTACTTCCGTCAAGGCCTGTCCGGCCGGAGTCGTTTACCAGGGTTTCGCCCGGAGTTAGCCTCGGGCCCGGCAAAGGTTCTCGAAGCCCCGCACATACTGGCCCGGCTCTCCACCCCGACACCCCCGGAGTCTTCATGACGGACGTCAACCGACGGCGGTTCCTGCAGCTGGCCGGCGGCACCGCCGCCCTTACCGCGCTGTCCACGAGCATCGCCCGCGCGGCGGAGATCCCCGCCTTCCGGCGCACCGGCACGCTCGCCGACGTCGAGCACGTCGTGGTCCTCATGCAGGAGAACCGGTCGTTCGACCACTACTTCGGCACGCTGCGCGGGGTCCGCGGCTTCGGCGACCCGCGGCCGGCCACCCTGCCCTCCGGGAAGGTGGTGTGGGAGCAGTCGGACGGCAAGCGCGACATCCTGCCGTTCCGCCCCGAAGCGGACAACCTGGGCCTGCAGTTCATCCAGGACCTGCCGCACAGCTGGAACGACACGCACGCGGCGTGGAACGGCGGGAAGTACGACAAGTGGGTGCCCGCGAAGGGCTCGACCACGATGGCGTACCTGACGCGCGAGGACATCCCGTTCCACTACGCGCTGGCCGACACGTTCACGATCTGCGACGCCTACCACTGCTCGTTCATGGGCTCGACCGACCCGAACCGCTACTACATGTGGACCGGGTACACGGGCAACGACGGCAAGGGCGGTGGCCCGGTCCTCGGCAACGACGAGAAGGGCTATTCCTGGACGACCTACCCCGAGCGGCTCGAAAAGGCCGGGGTGTCGTGGAAGATCTACCAGGACGTCGGCGACGGCCTCGACGCCGCCGGCGGCTGGGGCTGGATCGACGACGCCTACCGCGGCAACTACGGCGACAACTCGCTGCTGTACTTCGACTCCTACCGCAACGCCAAGCCCGGCGATCCCTTATACGACAAGGCCCGCACGGGCACGAACGCCAAGGCCGGCGAAGGCTACTTCGACCAGCTCCGCGCGGACGTCAAGGCCGGGAAGCTGCCGCAGGTCTCGTGGATCACCGCCCCGGAGGCGTTCTGCGAGCACCCGAACTGGCCGGTGAACTACGGCGCCTGGTACATCGCGCAGGTGCTCGACGCGCTGACCGCCAACCCGGACGTGTGGAGCAAGACCGCGCTGCTCATCACCTACGACGAGAACGACGGCTTCTTCGACCACGTCGTCCCGCCGTACGCGTCGGCCGGTCAGTCCACTGTGGACACCTCGGGCGAGATCTTCGCGGGGTCGGCGTCACACCCGGCCGGCCCGTACGGGCTCGGCCAGCGCGTCCCGATGCTCGTGGTGTCGCCGTGGAGCAAGGGCGGCTGGGTGTGCTCCGAGACGTTCGACCACACGTCGATCATCCGGTTCATCGAGCGCCGCTTCGGCGTGCGGGAGCCGAACATCTCGGCCTGGCGCCGGTCGGTGTGCGGCGACCTGACGTCGGCGTTCGACTTCGCGCGGACCGACACCGCCGTGCCGAAGCTGCCGGACACCGCCGGCTACCTCCCACCGGACCGCGAGCGGCACCCGGACTACGTGCCCGCGGTCCCGGCCCACGGCGTGCTGCCGAAGCAGGAACACGGGCTGCGGCCGGCCCGGGCACTGCCGTACGACCTGGCCGCCGACGCCCGGCTCGCCGGTGACCACCTCACGGTGACGTTCGCGAACCACGGCCGGGCGGGGGCCACGTTCTACGTCGTCACGCCGTCGGGTGAGCCGCGGACGTACACGGCGGGTGCCGGCCGTTCGCTGGCCGCCGCGCTGCCGGCGTCCGGTGGATACGACTACACCGCCTACGGCCCGAACGGTTTCGTGCGGCAGTTCCGGGGGAGCGGCGCCGGGCCCGAGGTGAGCGTGCGCTGCTCCGGCTCCGGCCTCGAACTGGTGCTGACGAACTCCGGGACCACCACCGTGAAGCTGACCTTGACGGACGCTTATGGGCGGCGCTCGGTGACGCGCTCGCTGCGACCGGGTGCGCGGGTCGTCGAGGTCGTGGAGACCCGGCGGAGCGGCAACTGGTACGACGTCTCGGTCTCCTCCGACCACGACCCGAAGTTCCTGCGCCGCCTCGCGGGACACGGGGAGACCGGCCGGCCGAGCACGAGCGACCCGGCGATCCTGACGGACTGAGCCGCTCACCCGGCCGGGGCAGTCTTCCCGTAAGGCCGTGAATGGCACATTGAGAGACTCTATGTCCCTCAATGTGCCATTCACGGCCTCGAATCAGGCGACGCCGAATTCCAAAGCCGTGCGGCCGTTCGAGACTGGCGTTGTGGTGCGGAGGGTGAGACCGCTGCCGGCCGCGAGGGCGGTCAGCTCGTCGACGGTCCGTTCGCGGCCCGCGAAGCACATCAGCATGAACAGGTCGATCGCCGTGTCGGAGCCCTGGTTCCGCACGGGCTCGACCACCACGACCGTGCCGTCCGGCGCCGCGGCCTCGCGGCACCTCACCAGGATCCGGCGGGCGTGGTCGTCGTCCCAGTCGTGCAGGATGTCCGACACCAGGTAGGCGTCCGCCCCGGCCGGCAGCGGGTCGAAGAAGCTGCCCGCCACGGCGCCGGCCCGGTCCGCGAGCCCGGCGGCCGCGAACCGCTCGGTGGCTTCGGCGGCCGACGGCGCCAGGTCCAGCACGTCGCCGCGTAGTTCGGGGTGGGCGAGCAGGATCGCTTCGAGCAGCGTCCCGTTGCCGCCGCCGACGTCGAGGATCCGGGGGAAACGGCCCCAGCCGAACCGCTCGGCGATCTGCGGGGCCTGTGCTTGGAAGCGCCAGCGCATCTGGGCGTCGAACGAGCGCCGCAGCGCCGGTTCGGCGTCGATGTCCGTCCAGAATTCGCGTCCGTACCGCCGCTCGTAGGCGGGCGCGCCGGTGGTGATCGTCTCCAGCAGGTCGGCGAAGGCCAGCTCGGCCCGCCCGCCCGCGCACCGGATGTCGAGCAGCGGCTTGATCCCCTCCGGGGCGTCTTCCGCGAGCTGGGCGCCGAGGTCGGTGGGCCGGTAGCGGCCGGACTCGGCGGCGAAGACGCCGATCGCCACCAGGTGGTCGAGCAGGCACCGCAGGGCCGGCGCGGAGCTGCCGGTCGCGGTGGCGAGCTGCTCCGCGGTCGCGCCCGCGGGGCCCGCGTGTTCGACGAGATCGAGCGTCGCGGCCACCCGGATGGCCATCGGGGTGGCCAGGCCGGCCATGGCGAGGATCGACGGGGTCACCGGGCCCAGGCTAACGAGGAAGGCTGGTTCCTCGTAGCGCTTTTCACTACGCTGGCTCGATCGGTAAACCGAACAGAAGGGGGGACCGATGGACGCTTTACCGAACGACGCCGAAGACGGCCACCCGTCGATCCGGGACATGCTGGCGGTGAACCTGCGGGCCGCCCGCTCCGCCCGGGGCCTGTCGCTCTCCGAGCTGGCGCGGCGGTCGGGGATCGGCAAGGCGACCCTGTCCCAGCTGGAAGCGGGCACCGGCAACCCGACGATCGAGACCGTGTTCAGCCTGTCCAGGGTCCTCGAGGTGGCCATCTCCGACCTGCTCGACCACCGGCCCCGCGGCGGCCTGACCGTCGTGCGCGCGGCGGACGTCGAGGTGCTCCGCGGCGAAGGCGTCGACCTGCGGCCGCTGCGCCGGATCGAAGCCGAGAACAGCGTCTTCGAGGTGTACGACCAGGTGGTCCGCGGGGACTCGCCGCAGCGGTCTCAGGGCCACGTCGGCGTCGAGCACACCGTCGTGCAGACCGGCGGCCTGCGGGTCGAGGTGGCGGGCCGGACCGTGGACCTCGGGCCCGGCGACTACGTCGCGTTCGACGCCCGCGAGCCGCACAGCTACACCGCGCTGGCCGCTCCCGTGCACTCGGTGCTGCTGTTGCAGTACCGCGCGGACGAGCGGCTCGACGGCAGGCCGCACCCGGTCCCGGTGGCGGATTGACACCCTTCGCGACCGAGACCTATCGTTCGCTATACCGAACGCTGGAGGCGCGATGAACCGAACGCGGGTGGTGGTGATCGGCGCCGGCATCGTCGGCGCCGCGTGCGCGCGTGAGCTCGCCTCGGCCGGCTTCGACGTCGTGGTCCTCGACCGCGGCCGGCCGGCGGGCGGCACCACCTCGCACGGTGAGGGCAACGTCCTGGTTTCGGACAAGGGACCGGGCGCCGAGCTCGCGCTCGCTCAACTGTCGGCCCGGCTGTGGCCGCGGCTGCTGGCCGAGATCGCCGGCGCCGACCCGCGGGCGGCGGCCGCGACGGAGTACGACCCCAAGGGCGGCATCGTCGTCGCCACCACGGAAGCCGGGGCCCGCGCGCTCACCGCGTTCGCCGCCGAGCAGGCCGCGGCGGGCGTCCGCACCGAGCGGCTGTCCGCGGCGGAGGTCGCGGCGGCCGAACCCGCGCTGACCCGGGAGGTGACCGCGGCCGTCCGCTACCCGGAAGACGCGCAGGTGCAGCCGGCCGGCGCGACGCTGGCCCTGCTGGGCTCGGCGCTCGCCCACGGCGCCCGGCTGCGCACGGACACCGAAGTGACCGGCGCGGTCGTCCACGGCGGCCGGCTCGCCGGGGTCCGCGTACCCGGCGAAGTGGTCGAGGCGGACATCGTCGTGAACGCGGCGGGCCCGTGGTCCGGGCTCGTTTCGGCCCGGCTGGGCGCCCCGATCGCCGTCCGGCCCCGGCGCGGCGAGGTGCTGGTGACCACGCCGATGCCCGGCGTGGTGCGCCACAAGGTCTACGACGCCGACTACGTCGGGGCGGTCGGGACCGGCAGCGGCGAGCTGCAGACGTCCGCGGTGGTGGAGTCGACACGGGGCGGCACCGTGCTGATCGGCTCGTCGCGCCGCCAGGCAGGCTTCGACGACGCGATCCGGCCCGACGTGCTGGGCGCCATCGCGGCCAAGGCCGTGCGGCTGTTCCCGGCCCTGGCCGACGCCGCAGTGATGCGGGCCTACGGCGGCTTCCGGCCGTACGTCGACGACCACCTCCCGGTGCTGGGCGAGGACCCGCGGCTGGGCAACCTCTGGCACGCGACCGGCCACGAAGGCGCGGGGATCGGCCTGAGCGTCGGCACCGCGCGGCTGCTGCGTGAGCTGCTCACCGGGGAAGAACCGTCGATGCCGGTCGGGGAGTTCACTGTGGACCGTCCGGCGGTGGTGGCGTGAGCGACCGGCCGATCGAGATCACCGTCGACGGCGAAACCGTGGCGGGTGTCGCGGGCCGGACGATCGCCGGCGTGCTGCTGGCGTCCGGGCGGACGTCGTGGCGCACCACGCGGTCCGGCGCGCCGCGGGGCGTGTTCTGCGGGATCGGCGCCTGTTTCGACTGCCTGCTCACCGTGAACGGCGTGCCGGACGTCCGCGCCTGCCGCCGCCGCGCCGCCGACGGCGACGAGGTCCGGACCCAGTCCCGGGAGGAGGGCGCGTGACGCGGGTGGTCGTCATCGGGGCCGGGCCCGCGGGACTCGCCGCCGCCGAGCAAGCGTTGCGTGCCGGGGCCGAAGTCGCCGTCCTGGACCAGGCGGACGCGCCGGGCGGCCAGTACCACCGGACGCAGGCGGGGGCGCGGCACGGCTTCGAGGCGCTGCTGAGCCGGTGCGAGTGGTGGCCCGAGAGCACGGTCTGGGCGCTGGACGGCAGGCGGGTCCACGTCCTGCGCGGCCCGGCCGACGGCACCGGGCGGCGGCGGCACGTTCTCGAGCCCGACGCGCTGGTCCTCGCCACCGGCGCCCACGACCGGGTCCTGCCGTTCCCCGGCTGGCAGCTGCCCGGCGTCTTCACCGCGGGCGCCGCGCAGGCGCTGGCCAAGGGGGAGTGGGTGGCCGCCGGACGGCGGGTGCTCGTCGCCGGGGCCGGGCCGTTCCTGCTGCCGGTCGCCGAATCGCTGCTGGACGTCGGCGCCGAGGTGCTCGCCGTCCTGGAGGCAAACCCGGCCTCGACTGTCCTCAAAGGATGGTCGTGGCGCGCGGCCGCGCACGTCGGCAAGACGGGCGAACTGGTCCGTTACGCCGGCACGCTGGCCCGGCACCGCGTGCCCTACCGCATGGGCCGCGCCGTCGTCGAAGCCCGCGGGGACGACCGGGTCCGCGAAGTCGTCACCGCCCGCGTCCGCGCGGACTGGTCGGTCGTCCCCGGCACCGAACGGACCTACGCAGTCGACGCCGTCTGCGTCGGGCACGGCTTCGTGCCGCAGCCCGAACTCGCCGTCGCGGCGGGCTGCGCGCTCGACGGCGGGTTCGTCCGGGTCGACGGCGACCAGCGCACCAGCGTCCCCGGCGTGTTCGCCGCCGGCGAGATCACCGGCATCGGCGGCGCGGTGACCGCGGCGGCGGAAGGCGCCGTCGCCGGCTGCGTCGCGGCCGGCGGCCGACCGGCCCCCGCCCTGCTCCGAACGCGCGATCGGGCCCGCGCGTTCGCCGGACGGCTCGCCGCCGCCCATCCGATCGGCGCGGCCTGGCCCGGCTGGCTGCGCGCGGACACGATCGTCTGCCGCTGCGAGGAAACCACCTACGGCGACCTGAAGAACGCCGCCGCCGGCCCGGCCGCGCCGGGCCCGCACGCGCTCAAGCTCGGCACCCGCGCCGGGCTCGGCCCCTGCCAGGGCCGGATGTGCGGGCCGGCCGTCGCCGACCTCTGCGGGGGTGCCGAGCGGCACCACCGTCCGATCGCCCAGCCGATCCGGCTGGGCGAGCTCGCCGATCCGAAGGAGACCGACGCATGAGCACCCGCGACCTCGGCGGCGTGGTCGTCGCCGCCGCTTTGCCCTACCGGGCCGACGACGCCGCGCCCGCCGGGCTGGCCGTCGACTACGACACCTACGCCGAGCACTGCCGGTGGCTCGTCGACAACGGCTGCCGCGGGGTCGGCCCGAACGGTTCCCTCGGCGAGTACTCCTCGCTCACCGACGACGAGCGCCGCCGCGTCGCCCGCACCGCGATCGAGGCCGTCGGGGCCGACGGGATCGTCGTCGTCGGCGTCCACGGCCCCGGCGCGCACCAGGCCCGGTACTGGGCCGAAGCGGCGGCCGAGGACGGCGCGCACGGCGTGCTCTGCCTCCCGCCGACGCTCTACCGCGCCAACCGCGGCGAAGTCCTCGCCCACTTCGAAGCCGTCGCGTCCGTCGGGCTGCCGGTGATGGTCTACAACAACCCCTTCGACACCAAGGTCGACCTCACGCCGGACCTGCTGGCCGAGATCGCGCAGATCGACAACGTCGTGGCCGTCAAGGAGTTCTCCGGCGACGTCCGGCGCGTGCTGGAGATCTGCGAGCGGGCACCCGGGCTGGCCGTGATCGGCGGCGCCGACGACGTCGTCCTGGAAAGCCTGCTGATGGGCGCCACCGGCTGGTTCGCCGGGTTCCCCAACGTGTTCCCGGCCGAGTCGGCGCGCCTGTTCGAGCTGGCCACGGCGGGCAAGCTCGACGAAGCCCGTGCGCTGTACGAGCCGCTGGTGGCCGCGTTCCGCTGGGACTCGCGCACCGAGTTCGTCCAGGCCATCAAGCTCGGCATGGACATGGTCGGCCGCCACGGCGGCCCGTGCCGCCCGCCGCGAGGCCCGCTTTCGGACGCCCAACGCGAGCAGGTCCGCGCCGACATGGGCCGCGCGCTCGCGGCGCTGGGGGTGGCGTAGGTGCGGTCCTCACGCGCGATCACGGCGGTCGATTCGCACACCGAAGGCATGCCGACCCGGGTGGTGACCGGCGGGGTGGGCACGATCCCCGGCGCCACGATGGCCGAGCGCCGCCGCTACTTCATCGAAAACCTCGACCACCTCCGGCAGTTCCTGATGAACGAGCCCCGCGGCCACTCGGCGATGAGCGGCGCGATCCTGCAGCCGCCCTGCCGGGAGGACGCCGACTGGGGTGTCGTCTACATCGAGGTGTCCGGCTGCCTGCCGATGTGCGGCCACGGCACGATCGGCGTGGCCACGGTGCTGGTGGAGACCGGCATGGTCGAGGTGACCGAGCCGGTGACGGTGGTGCGCCTGGACACCCCGGCCGGGCTGGTGCGCGCCGAGGTCTCCGTCCGGGACGGGCGGGCCGAACGCGTCAAGCTGCGCAACGTCGCGTCGTTCCTCGCCGAGCGCGACGCCGTGGTGGACGTGCCCGGTTTCGGCGAGGTCCGCTACGACCTCGCCTACGGCGGCAACTTCTACGCCATTCTCGAACTGTCCCAAGTGGACATTCCGTTCGAGCGGACGGAGAAGGACCGGATCCTTTCGGCGGGCCTGGCGATCATGGGCGCGATCAACGAGCAGCGGCCGCCGAAGCACCCGGCCGACCAGCTGATCGGCGGCTGCAAGCACGTCCAGTTCCTCGCGCCGGGCTCGGACGCGCGGGCGTCGCGGAACGCGATGGCCATCCACCCGGGCTGGTTCGACCGGTCACCCTGCGGCACCGGCACGTCCGCCCGGATGGCCCAGCTGCACGCCCGCGGCGAGCTGCCGCTGCACACGCCGTTCGAGAACAGCTCGTTCATCGGCACCACGTTCACGGGCGAGCTGGCCGGGGAAACGGAGGTGGGCGGAGTGCCCGCCGTGATCCCGGAGTTCTCCGGCCGCGCCTGGATCACCGGCACCGCCACGTACCTGCTCGACCCGTCCGATCCGTTCCCGGCAGGTTTCGTCCTGTAGTCCGGCCGCCGCGGGCGGTACTTTGGCGGTATGGGGACCGTTCACGCGCTGACGTCGTATCCGATCAAGGAATGTGCCGGGGTCGTCCACGAGCAGGCCGACGTCGGTCCGGCCGGGCTGACCCACGATCGGCTGTTCGCGGTGGTCGGCCCGGACGGGGAAACCGCCTGGCAGGGCGAGACGCCGCGGCTCGCGACGATCCGGGGCCGGTTGTCCGATGACGGCGGGAAACTGGCGCTGAGCGCCCCCGGTGCCGGCGAGTTCGTGCTGGACGTGGCGGTGGACGGCCCGGCCCGGCCGGTCGACGTGGACAAGTGGCCCGGGGCCGGGATCGACCAGGGTGACCAGACGGCGGAGTGGCTGTCCGGAGCGCTCGGCAGGCCGGTCCGCCTGGTCCGCGAGCCGGACCGGGCGAGCCGGGTCCGCGGCGGCGACACCACGGCGCTCCTGATCCTCTCACTGTCCTCTTTGGACGGTCTGAACGCGCGAATCGCCGAGCGGGGCGCGGAACCGGTCCCGATGACCCGGTTCCGGCCCAACATCGTGATCGGCGGCTGGCCCGACCCGCACACCGAGGACCGGGTGGACCGGATGAGGGTCGGCGGCACCGAAATCGGCTTCGGCGAACTGGCGATCCGCTGCGCGGTCACCCTCGTCGACCAGGCGGCCGGGGTGCGCGCCGGCCCGGAACCGTTGCGCACCCTGGCCGGCTACCGCCGCGAACCCGATGGCGTCAGCTTCGGCATGAAGGCGGCGGTGCTCGCCCCCGGCGGCATCGCCGTCGGCGACGAGGTCACCATCACCGCCTGGCGCTGACGACCCGCGTGATTCGGGGGTCGACTCGCGTGATTGAGGGGTCAACTCGCGTGATTAGGGAGTCGACACGGCCAGAACACGTGTCGACCCTTCAATCACGTGTGTCGACCTCCTGATCACGGGTGTCGACCCTTTGGTCACGTGCGGCGGAGGCGTTCAGCCGGCCGTGCAGGCCGCGAGGGCGGCATTGAAACCGGTGTTCGTGAAGCGGATTGGGGCGTTCGGGCCGGATTCGCTCAGGGGAGTGGTGTGCGGGTCTCGGCCAAGCCGGCGAGGAGGTCGCCGTGGTCTTCGAGGCGGTCGAGGACCTCGTCCGCGGTGAACGTGAGGTGATTGACGTGGCGGCAGGCGCGGACCTCGTCCCACGTGACCGGGGTCGACGCGGTCGGGTGGTCGCGGCCGCGCAGTGAGTACGGCGCCACCGTCGTCTTGGCCGGGTTGTTCTGGCTCCAGTCGATGAACACCCGGCCGGTGCGCTGGGCCTTCGCCATCACCGCCGTCACCGACTCCGGTGTCTCCCGGGCGAGCCGCTGTGCCAGCCGCTTGGCGTAGGCCGCCGGCGCCGCCGGGTCGCCGGTGTCGATGCCGCAGTACAGCTGCATTCCCTTGGAGCCCGACGTTTTCGCGTACGGGGTGAGCCCGTCGGCGACGAGGACGTCGTGGAGGCGGGCGGCCACCCGGCAGCAGTCGACGATCGTGGTGCCCGGCCCGGGGTCGAGGTCGAACACCAGCCGGTCCGGGGGCCGCCGCGTGCCCGCCGCCACTGTCCACTGGGGAATGTGGAGCTCGAGCGCCGCCATGTTCGCCGCCCACACCAGGCCCGGGAGGTCGTCCAGCAGCGGGTAGTCGATCGTGCCGCCGTTGCCGCGTGAGCCGCTGCTCGGCAGCCGCACCGTGCGCAGCCAGGCCGGGGCGCCGTTCGGGACGTTCTTCTCGAACCACTTCTCGCCGTCGACGCCGTTCGGGTAGCGGATGAACGTGACCGGCCGGCCCGCGAGGTGCGGCAGCAGCACCGCGGCGACGCGGGAATAGTAGTTGATCACCTCGCCCTTCGTGAACCCGTCCGCCGGGTACAGCACCTTGTCCAAATTGGACAGTGTGAGCCGCCGGTTCCCCGCCTGGACGATGATCCGCTGACCGGCCGGCTCGGCCGGGGGCGGCGGGGCGGCGGGTTCGTGCGGGACCGCACGCGGGGCGATGACGTCGCGGGGCTCCTTGTCGTGGCGCAGGCCGCGCCACGCGGTGTGGCGGACGCGGCCGCCGCGGGTGAACTGCCGGTAGACGATCTCGCCCACCAGGCGCGGTTCGACCCAGCGGGCGCGGACGGTGTCCTCCCTCGGCGGCGTCGTCACGAACGGATGTGCGCGACGCTCGAACGGCTGCAACTGCGCCATCAGGTCGGCCCGGGCGGCTTGGCTGAAGCCGGTCCCGACGTCGCCGATGTAGACGAGGTCGCCGGTCGCCGGATCGTGCGCGCCGAGCAGCAGCCCGCCGAGGGTGCCGGTGAAGCTGTGCTGGCCGGGCCGCCAGCCGCAGACGACGACCTCCTGCGTCCGGATCAGCGGGTGCTTGAGCCAGGAATCCGGCCGCTGGCCGGGGACGTAGGCGGAGGAGCGCAGCTTCGCGACGACGCCCTCGTACCCGGCGGACGCGGCGTTGGCGAGGAAGTCTTCGGGGGTGCGGCGGTCGGCGGCGAGTTCGTCGAAGGTGACCGCGCGGACCACCGAGACGCGGTAGGGATCGGGCATCGGCAGCGCCGCCAGCAGGCGACGGCGTTCCTCGTACGGCGTGGCGAGCAGGCTTCGGTCGCCGAGCCGGAGCAGGTCGAAGGCCAGGAACCGGACCGGGACGTCGGTGAACTCGAGGCCCTTCGGCCCGCTCTGGTGCCGGACGTACCGGCCACGGCGTTCCTGCATCAGCTCGAAGTCGATCCGGCCGTCCTCGCCGTAGACGACGATCTCGCCGTCCAGGTAGGCGGCCCGGCCGTCGAGGGCGGGGGCGAGCACCCCGGCGAGGCCGGCGAACTCGGCGGTGAAGTCGATGTTGTTGCGGCTGGTCAGCACGGTGGTGCCGGCCGGGCCGATCCGCATGGCCGCGCGGTAACCGTCCAGTTTGTACTCGTAGGCCCACTCGGGGCCGCTGCGCAGCCGTCCGCCGTCGGCCTTGGCGAGCATCGGCTCGATCCAGGCCGGGACGTGCGACGCGTCGTCTGCCGTCATCCCCACCTCCGTCACCTTACGTGCCCAAGGTAACCCGTTCGGCCTAGATTTGCCGGGTTTGCCCAGGTGAAGAGGGCCCCGGTCCACTCAGGCGGGGAAGAGGTCCTCGACGGCCCGCCGGAGCGTCGCGCGCACCTTGCCGGCGTCGTCGAGTTCGCCGCCGTGCAGTGCACCGTCGCGCAGCAGGACGAGCACGCGCGCCGCGTGGTCCGGTTCGGGGTGGCCGAGTGCGGCCGCCTGCTCGCGCAGGACTTCGAAGAACCAGTTCCGGTGGTCGTCGATGACCGCGCGCACCGGGTGCCGTGGGTCGGGGTATTCGGCGGCGGCGTTGAGGAACTGGCAGCCGCGGAAGTCCTCGCCGCGGGTCGCGTCGCCGACCACGGCCATCGTGTCGGCCAAACCTTCGCGCGGGGGTTTGCCGGCCCGGGCCGCTTCGACGGCCGCGCGGATCTGCCGGCTGGTCTCGGTGAGGTAGGCGGTGACGAGGTCGTCCTTGGCGGGGTAGTGCCGGTAGAAGGTCGCCCGGGTCACGGACGCCTCGGAGACCAGGCGTTCGACCCCGACGGCGTGGATGCCCTCGGCGTAGAACAGCCGCGAGGCGGTCGCGAGCAGCCGGTCCTTCGGGTGCGCGTCGACAGTCTTCATTCCCGCAGTGTAGAGAAAGACCGATCGTTCTGCCAGGTCGGCTTCGTCACCTTGCCAACGCGGTTCCGGCACGCCAGAGTAGGCGAAGCAGAAAGACCGATCGTTCTCTCTGAAGGAGCCAGTCATGAGCAAGCCCACCGTCGTCCTGGTCCACGGCGCGTTCGCCGACTCGTCCAGCTGGACGGGCGTCGCCGCCAAGCTGCAGGAGCTCGGCTATCCGGTGGTGGCGGTCGCGAACCCGCTGCGGGGCGTCGAGTCCGACGCGGCCTACGTCGCCGACGTCGTCAACGGCGTGTCCGGTCCCGTGGTGCTGGCCGGCCACTCCTACGGCGGCGCCCTGATCAGCCGGGCGGCCACTTCGACGCCGAACGTCCGCGCCCTGGTCTACATCGCCGCGTTCCAGCCCGACGCGGGCGAGAGCGTGTTCGAGCTGTCCGGCCGCCACCCGGGCGCCAAGCTCGGCCCGGAGACCACGAACGTCCTGGTGCACGACGGGCAGCCGGAGCTGTCGATCAAGCCGGAAGACTTCGCCGAGGTCTTCGCCGCCGACGTGCCCGCCGCCACCGCGGCGATCATGGCGGTCACCCAGCGGCCGGTCGCGGAGCAGGCGCTGGCCGCGCCGTTCGACGGCACCCCGGCGTGGACGAAGCTGCCTTCGTGGACGCTGGTCGCCAACCAGGACAACGCGATCCCGGCCGCGGCGCAGGAGTTCATGGCCGAGCGCGCGTCGTCGACCGTCCGCCGGATCGACGCTTCGCACGCCGTCGCGGTGTCCCAGCCGGAGGTCGTGGCCGAGGTGATCGTGGCCGCGGCGACCGGCACCGAGTGAGTCGGCGCCGCAGCGCGGTCGCTTCCGCCACGACGCCGGTTCGTGCTTCGCTGGGGATATGACGAAGGCGGAGCGGTGGCGTCGGTACTGGGACCGCAAGTCCGCGACCTACGACGCGGAGATGGGCGTCTGGGACCGCCGTCTCTTCGGCGACTCGCGGGAGTGGGCTTGCGGCCAGGCCACGGGCGACGTCCTGGAGGTCGCGGTCGGGACCGGGCTGAACCTCCCGTGCTACCCCGCGGAGGTGACGCTCACCGGCCTCGACCTCAGCGAGGGGATGCTCGCCATCGCCCGCGACCGCGCCCGCCGGCTCGATCGCCCGGTGACGCTGCGCCAGGGCAGCGCCCAGCAGCTGCCCTTCGCCGAGGCCTCCTTCGACACCGTGCTGTGCACGTTCGGCCTCTGCGCGATCGGAGACCCCGCGGCCGCGGTCGGGGAGATGGTGCGGGTGCTGCGCCCGGGCGGGCGGCTGATCCTGGTCGACCACGTCGCGTCGTCGTCGCGGGTGGTGCGTGGCATGCAGTGGCTGCTCGAGCTGGCGAGCGTCCCGCTGGCGGGCGAGCACTTCCGGCGGCGGCCGCTGGTCCTCGTCAAGGCGCTGGGGGTGCCGGTGGAACGGCGGGAGCGGTTCAAGCTGGGGCTGGTGGAACGCCTGGTCGCCCGGAAGGTCAGTTGAACAGCACGCTGTCGTCGAGGTCGTCGAGCAGGGCCGCGACGTCGTCGTAGACCGCGACGGCGCCCGCGTCGGTCAGTTCCGCCGCGCCGACCCCGCCGGAGCGCACCGAGACCGTGCGGACGCCGGCCTTGGTGGCGGCGTGGACGTCCCAGACCGCGTCGCCGACGAAGATCGTGTCCTCCGCTGCCGTCCCGGCCTTTTCGAGGGCGGCGAACACCGGTTCCGGGTCGGGTTTCGTCGCTTCGACGTCCGCCCCGGACACGATGCCGGCGACCACGTCGTCGACGTCGAGGACCTTCCGCAGCGCGGCCAGCTCGTCCGGCCCCGCCGACGTCGCCAGCACGACCTGCACGCCGCGCCCCGCGAGGGTGCGCACGAGCTCGGGCGCCCGGTCGAACGGCCGCAGCAGCTCGGCCGTCTCCAGGTAGAAGCGGCTGTGCAGGTCCTTCGCCTCGTCGCCGACGCGCTCGGCGTCTTCGTCGCCCAGCAGGGTGGCCAGCAGCTTGCCGGACCCCTTCCCGATCGCCCGGTGGACGCGCCAGGAGTCGACGTTCCGGTCCAGCGCGTGGAACGCCCGGCGCCAGGCGTGGACGTGGAGGTAGTTGGAGTCGACGAGCGTGCCGTCGACGTCGAACAGGACCGCGGTGGCGATGGTGTGCTCCTTGGGTGAGTGCGGTTTCTCCGTGCTCCGCGCGGGTAACGGGAGGGTGATCCGAGTACCCCAGCCGAAAGCGAGCTACACATGGCCGGCCTCGTCTCGACGGGCTTCCGCGGTCTGGCGGCGCTGCGGCGCGCGCCGGCCTTCCACCCCGGCGGTGTCGTGCTGCGCGGCGAACTCCGGCGCGTCGCGGACGATCTGCCGTGGCCGCCGGAGACGGCACCCGTCGTCGCGCGGCTGTCCAAGGGCGCTGGGACGCCGGGGCGGCTGCCGGACGCGCTCGGGTTGGCGGTGCGGATCCCGGGCGCGGGCCGCGACGGCGGGCCGTGGGACATCACGCTGACGACGGCGGGCGGCGGCCACCTCGGGCGGCTGCTGCCCCGGCCGGCGGCCGCGTGGACGCGCGGCGCGTACAGCAGCCTCGTGCCCTACCGCCGGGCCGACCGGCTGGTCTGGCTGGGAGCGTGGGCGGAAACGGGCACGCCGCGGGTCGAAGCGTCGCTCGACGCGGTGCGGGCGGCGGCACCCTTGCGGTTCGTGCTCCGGACCGGCCGCGAAGACGGGCGCTGGTGCGACAGCGCGGTGCTGACGTTGACGGAAGCCGCCGGGGACGCGCCGTCGTTCGACCCCATGCTGAACCGTCCCGAAGGGCTGGGGTTCGCCCCGGAATGGCTGGTGCGGGTTCGGGAGCGGGCGTACGCGGGAAGCCGGGCCGGGCGGCCGTCGTGAACCGGCCGTCCGGCCCGGCGTCCGGTCATCGCGAGTCGGCGACGGGGCCGCGCGTGGCGCCGAGCGGGATCAGGCCCAGCGCGATCATCCCGATGCCCAGGCCGAAGTGCAGCCAGTTGTCGGCGGTGTTCACCGGGACGAAGTTGGCGGCGCTGCCCTGGTCGATCACCAGGCCGTAGAGCCACAGGACCAGGTAGATCACGCCGCCGCCGACGAGGAAGGCCCGGGCGCCGCTCACGGTCCTCGCCAGGGCGACCCCGGCGACGCCGAACACGAGGTGGACGAGGTTGTGCAGGATCGAAACGCTGAAGATGCCCAGGAGCAGGGCGCCGGAGTGGTGCCCGGCCAGGGTGAGCATGTCGTAGTGCGTGGTCACGCCGGGAATGAACCCCAGCACGCCGACCAGCAGGAAAACCACTCCCACGATCGCGGCGAGAACCTGGCGCGGGGTTCGCCGGACCTCGGTCTCCATCGATGACATGGACGCTTCCTCCGATTCGGGTGGACGAGCCCCTCGGCCGGGGGACCCGCCGGGCGGCATGCCCGGCGGCGCGGCGCACAAACGCGGTTCGCCCGCCGGTGCGCCGGTGTGCGCCGGTTTCGCCCGAACGGCGGTATTGGCCATCGGATTCGAGTTTCTTCGACGGTGGCGAGCCATTGTTTTCGAGCCCGGTTTTTCCGGGCCCACGGATTCCCCCCAATCGGCCGCCTAAACGGGAAAACCGCCGTGTTTGACGGGTTCGGGACCGGATATCCGATCGGTGACCGAAGTTCGAGGAGGTGGTCTCCCATGCTCGCCCGGCACAATTCGGTGTGGCTCGTCCCCCGGCGCGGCGCGTTGGCGAGAGCGTCGGTGGTCGGGGTGCTCGACCGGACGACCTACCCGCGGCTGCGCGACCGGCTGCTGGAGTTCGCGGCGGATTCCGAGGACGGCGTGCTTGTCGACATCGAACGCCTCGAGCTGCGCGACCGGGCGCTGACCAGGGTGTTCGCCCTCGTCGCCCTGCGAATCGGGCAATGGCCGGCGATCCCCTTCGCGCTCGTGACGAGCCGGCCGGAACAGCGGGCGGCGCTGACCGCGGGAGCGGCCGGGCGGCACGTGCCCGTCTACCCCGACCACGACACGGCGGAAGCCGCGCTGACCCGCCCGGAGCGCCGGCGCGACGGGCGGCTGCTCGACCGGTCGGCACGCACCTCGGCACGCGCCCGCGGGTTCGTGCGCGGCACGTGCGCGGAGTGGATGGTGCCCGAGCTGGCCGAGGACGCCGAGCTCGTCGCCACCGAACTCGTCGAAAACGTGTTGCGCCACACGGATTCGGCGCCCCGGCTGCGGCTCGAGCTGCGCCGCGGGATGCTGACGGTCGAGGTCGCCGACGACAGCGCGTGCCCGGCGGTGCTGCGCGAGGGGCTCGACCTGGCCGAGACGGGGCTCGGCCTGCGGATGGTCACGAAGATCGCGAAGAACTGGGGCTGCAGCCGATCCGGTTCCGGCGGCAAGACCGTCTGGGCGGTCCTGACCCGCTCCCCGGCAAGTTCGTGAAGGCCACCTTGAGGAACTTCAAGTTCCTCAAGGTGGCCTTCACGGCTTTGGAGCTGGGGAGGGTCAGGCGCCGGGGCCGGTGTACAGCTCCGACGCCGCGGGCGCGTTGATCGTGGTCGGCTTGTTCCAGTCGCTGAACTCCATGGCGCCGTCCTTCGGGTCCGACATGCGCAGCAGGTAGTGCGGTTCGGCGGCAGCCACGGTGGCGGTGCCGTCGACGCTCTTGAAGCTCAGCGCCGGCGTGCCGGCGAGCGTGGTGGGTTCGCCGAGGGTGAAGGTCGACTTCCCCAGCTCGCCGATGGTGCCGTTGGTGAACGCCCCGTAGTCGAGGAAGGTCTTGAAGGCTTCGCCCAGCCCCGCGCCGATCTTCGCGGTGGACGAGACCCATTTGCCGGTGAGCTGCTTGGCGGCCGAGGCCGGGACGCCCGCCTGCTTCACCAGCGAGCTCGTGAAGCGGAAGTAGTACTTGTCCCCGACGCGCAGGACCGGGATCTCGAGGCCGTCCTTGACCACCGTGCCGTTCGCGCTGTCCGGGTTGAGCTGCAGGTCCACGTTGACGGTGCTGCCTTCCTGCACCATCGTGCCCTTGACGTGCACGGCCGACGCCTGCTTGGCGGCGTCGGCGACGGCGGTCCCGACCTTGGCGGCGTCGAGGGCCGGGGCGGCCGGAGGCGTGGACTCCGCGGCTGAGGAGGTGGTTCCGGCGGCGGCCGGCGCCGGCGTGCCCGGCGTGCCGGAGCACGCGGTGCAGGCGAGGACGAGGGTGCCGGCCGCGAGCAGCGCGGCCAGGTGCAGGCGAGGCATGGACAGTCCGTTCATGAAGGCCGGGGCATCCCCGGACACGAACGGGCTATCGCGGGTCAGTGCGGTCCGTTACATCCGCGGGCCCGCGGTGACCCACGTCATCCCGGCGGGTCAGCGCGCGGACCGGCCGGCCCGGTAGTCGCGCTCCGTCTCGACGCCGCCCTCCGGGGTGTGGACCACGTGCCCGACGCGCCGTTTCTTCGCGATCTGCCGTCCGGCGAGCACCGCGTCGACGCGCCGGGGGGAGGTGTTGGACGCCCGGCTGCCGCCTTCGACCCGGTTCTTCCACAACCCGTCTTCGTAGTAGGTGTGCACGTCACCCTCCGCCACGACACCGCCTCCGATCGTGAGACTTCGGAGGGGCGGATGCCCGGGGACGGACCGGACAAACGTCAGGCCAGCCCGAGTACCCGGGCTGCGTTGTCCTTGAGGATCAGCGGCCGCACCTCGTCCTTGATCTCCAGTTCGGCGAAGTCGGCGAGCCAGCGGTCCGGGGTGATCACGGGGAAGTCGGAGCCGAACAGGACCTTCCGCTTCAGCAGCGAGTTGGCCGCGCGGACCAGCTGCGGCGGGAAGTACTTCGGCGACCAGCCGGACAGGTCGATGTACACGTTCGCCTTGTGCGTCGCGACCGAGATCGCTTCGTCCTGCCACGGCACCGACGGGTGCGCCAGGATCACTGTGAGGGCGGGGAAATCCGCGGCGACGTCGTCGAGCAGCATCGGGTTCGAGTAGCGCAGCTTGATGCCGTGCCCGCCCGGCAGGCCGGCGCCGATGCCGGTCTGCCCGGTGTGGAACAGGGCCGGGACGCCCAGCTCGGCGATCGCTTCGTAGAGCGGGTAGTACCGGACGTCGTTGGGCTCGAACGCCTGCAGGCTCGGGTGGAACTTGAACCCGCGCACGCCGTGCTCGCCCACCAGCCGCCGCGCGCGCAGCACGGCGGCCTTGCCGGCGTGCGGGTCGACCGAACCGAACGGGATGAGCACGTCCGCGTGCTCGGCGGCCGCGTCGGCGATCTCCTCGCTCGACAGCGCCGGGTGCCCGGTCGCGGCCGGCGCGTCGACGGTGAAGACGACGGCGGCCATGTTCCGCGCCCGGTAGTGCTCGGCGATCGCGGTCACCGTCGGCGTGCGGTCCTGGCCGGCGCGGAAGTACTTCTCGGACGCGTCCAGCAGTTCCTGGTCGAGGGCGAAGCAGCCGTGGCCGTCTTGTTCGACGTGGGTGTGCACGTCGATGGCGGTCAGGGAGGAAAGGTCCACGAGGAGCTCCAGGTCAGGGCAGGTCGGGCTGGGCGGCCTTGGCGGCCAGCAGGCGGTCGAGGACGTCGTCGCGGGCGGCGACGAGCCGGTCGTGGTCGGTGCCGTCGAGCTCCGCGCCGATCCCGGCGACGAGCTTTTCGGCGAGCTCCGGCGTCAGGTGGACGCGGCCGAGGTCGCGCCACCACTCTTCGGTGGGCGGCCCGAGGTGGCGCAGGATGTGCGCGAGGCCGCCCGCGCCGCCGGAGAGGTGCTGGTTCGCGAACGGGCCGAGCACGGCCCAGCGCAGCCCGGGGCCGTGCGCGATGGCGGCGTCGATGTCGGCGACCGTGGCGATGCCGCGATCGACGAGGGAGTACGCCTCCTGCCACAGCGCCGCCTGCAGCCGGTTCGCGACGTGGCCGGGCACCTCCCGGCTCAGCCGGATCGGCCGCTTGCCGACGGCGGTGTAGAACGCGACCGCCCGGTCGACGACTCCGGGCGCCGTTTCCCGGCCGGGGACGACCTCGACGAGCGGGATCACGTGCGGCGGGTTGAACGGGTGCCCGATGACCACTCGCTCGGGGTGTTTCGGGCAGCCGCGTGCGATGACGCTCGGCAGCAGGCCGGACGAGCTGCTCGCCAGGATCACCTCCGGCCGTGCGGCCTCGTCGAGCAGGCCGAACAGGCGGTGCTTGACGTCTTCGCGCTCGGGACCGTTCTCCTGCACGAAATCCGCGTCCGCCACGGCCGAGCCGGCGTCGGTGGCGAAGCTCAGCCGATCCTGCGAAGCACCCTCGACGAGGCCGAGCCGGACGAGCGTGGGCCAGTGCGCCGCGACGTCGGCGCGGAGGCGGTCCTCGGCGCCCGGTGCCGGGTCGGTGGCGACGACGTCGAGGCCGCGGGCGAGGAAGTGCGCGGCCCAGCCGGCCCCGATCACGCCGGTCCCGACGACCGCGACGGTGGTGATCGGGCCGGGCTTCGCCGCGCGGCCGGCGGGGGACGTGGTGATCCGGACGGTCATGCCGGCCCGCCGGCGAGCGCGACGAACGGGTCCAGCGACGCGGAATCGGCCAGCACGTCCCGGCCGACGACCTCGTCGACCGGGGCGCCGCGCAGGAGTTTCTTCACCGGCAGCTCCAGTTTCTTCCCGGTGCGGTTGCGGGGGATCGCCGGGACGGCGGTGATCGCGTCCGGCACGTGCCGTGGCGAAAGCGCGCCGCGCAGGGCGGCCGCGATCCTGCCGCGCACGGCGTCGTCGAGTTCGGCGCCGTCGCGCAGCACCACGAAGAGCTGCAGGTCGCCGTTGCCGCCCGCGGGGTCTTCGAGGTGCACGACGAGGGAGTCCTCGATCTCCGGCAGCTCCTCGACGACGGCGTAGAACTCGGCCGTGCCCAGCCGGACGCCGCCGCGGTTGAGGGTGGCGTCCGAGCGGCCGGCGATGACGCAGCTTCCTTCGGCGGTGAACCGGATCCAGTCGCCGTGCCGCCAGACGCCGGGGTAGGTCGAGAAGTACGTCTCGCGGTAACGCTCACCGGAGTCGCCCCAGAACCCGACCGGCATCGACGGCATCGGGGCGGTGATCACCAGCTCGCCCAGTTCGCCGACGACCTCGGCGCCGTGCTCGTCGAACGCCTTCGCGTCGACGCCGAGGCAGGGCCCGGAGATCTCACCGGCGCGGACGGGCTGCAGCGGGCCGCCCTGGACGATCCCGCTGCAGACGTCGGTGCCGCCGCTACCGACGTTGAGCAGGACGCCCGGAAACCGCTCGTGCACCCAGTGGAACCCTTCGGCGGGCAGCGGGCTGCCCGCCGCGCCGAGCTGCCGCAGCGCGGACAGGTCGTACTCGGCGGCCGGGTCGAGCCCCGCTTTCCGGCACGCCATCAGGAAACCCGGGCTCGCGCCCATCAGCGTCGCCCGGGTTTCGCCGGCCAGCCGCCACTGCCAAGCCAGGTCCGGGTGCAGCGGATTGCCGTCGACCAGCACGATCGACGCGCCGGTGAGCAACCCCGACACGAGCGCGTTCCACATCATCCAGGCGGTGGTGGAAAACCACAGGATCCGGTCGCCCGGGCGCAGGTCCCAGCTGAGGCCGTGGTTCTTGAGGTGTTCGAGCAGGATTCCGCCGTGACCGTGCACGATCGCCTTCGGCTTTCCGGTGGTGCCGGAGGAGAACAGCACACACAGGGGATGCGCGAAGCCGACCGGCTCGAACCCGGGCGCGCTCTCGGTGAGCAGATCGGCCCAGGTGAGCGTGCCGGGCAGGTCGTGGCCGCCGTAGGGGACGTGGACGACGTGCTCCACGGTGGGCAGGCCCGCGCGGATCGCGCCGACCTCGGCGCGGCGGTCGACGTCCTTGGCGCCGTAGCGGTAGCCGGACACCGTCAGCAGCACCCGCGGCTCGATCTGGCCGAACCGGTCGACGACCGAGCGCGCGCCGAACTCGGGCGCGCAGGAGGCCCAGATCGCGCCCAGGCTCGCGACCGCGAGGTAAGCGACGACGGCTTCCGGGATGTTGGGCAGGTACGCCACGACGCGGTCGCCGCGCCCGACGCCGAGCCGGGCCAGGCCCGCCCGGGCGCGCGCGACCTGGTCGCGCAGCTGCCCCCAGGTCAGCTCACCGCGGTCCCGCGTCTGGGAGTACGCGATGATCGCGACCTCGTCGTCGGGCCCGTGGCCGAGGGCGTGCTCGGCGTAGTTGAGGGTCGCGCCGGGGAACCATTCGGTGCCCGGCATCCGCCGGTCGGGCACGACCGCCGTGGCCGGGGTGTGGAAGCGGACGCCGAAGAAGTCCTTGACCGACGACCAGAAGCCGTCGAGGTCGGTCACCGACCAGCGGTGCAGGGCCGGGTAGCCGTCGAACGCGTGGCCGCGGTCCGCCAGCCACCGCAGGTACCGGCCGATCTCGGTGGTTTCGCGGACGTCCGGCGCGACCGGGCGGAGGATCATCGGCCGACCTTCCCGGCCCGCTTCTCGAGGAACGCCTGCATCCGCTCCTTCGCCTCGGAGCTGCCGCCGGCGACCGCGGCCATCAGCGCCTCCATCAGGTAGCCCTCGGCCGGGTTGGCCTCGGCGATGCGGGGCAGGGCCTGCAGGACGGCGAAGTTCGTCATCGGGGAGTTCGCCGCGATCTTGCCGGCCAGTTCGAGCGCGTGCTCCAGGCCGTTCTCGACGCGGTAGTGCGACAGCCCGGCGGCGTGGCCCTCGTCGGCGTCGAGCACGCGGCCGGTGAGCATCATGTCGGCCATCCGGTGCACGCCGATCAGCCGCGGCACCCGCACCGACGCGCCGCCGCCGACGAACAGGCCGCGCTGGCCCTCCGGCAGCGCGTAGAACGCCGACGGCTCGGCGACGCGGATGTGCGCGGCGGACGCCAGTTCGAGGCCGCCGCCGACGACCGCGCCCTTGAGCACGGCGACCACCGGGACGCGGCCGCGTTCGAGCCGCTCGAAGGCGCGGTGCCACATCATCGAGTGCTCCAGGCCTTCGAACGCGTCGCGCTCGGTGAGCTCCGAAAGGTCGAGCCCGGCGGAGAAGTGGTCACCCACGGCGTCGAGCACGACCGCCTTGACTCCCTGCGGCGGAGCGCCGAAGAACGTTTCGATGCCGAGCACGGTCGCGTCGTCGAGGGCGTTGCGCTTCTCCGGGCGCGCCAGCCGCAGCACGGCGATGTCACCGAGCAGCTCCAGACGCAGCGACGGGGGCAGCAGAGGGGCGGTCATGCGGTTCCGTTCGTGAAGGTTTCGGCGGCGAGGGCGCGCAGTTCGACGCGGCGGATCTTGCCGGTGGCGTTGCGCGGCAAGGCGTCGGTGAACCACACGTGTTTCGGCACCTTGTAGCGTGCGAGGTGCTGTTCGAGGTGGGCGCGGAACGCCGTCTCGTCCAGTTCGGCACCGGGCCGGACGACGACGAAGGCAGCGCCGACCTCGCCCCAGCGGTCGTCGGGCACGCCGACCACGGCGCAGGCGTCGACCTCGTCGAGCCGCACGGCGACCGCTTCCACCTCGGCAGGATAGACGTTCTCGCCGCCGGAAATGATCATGTCCTTGACCCGGTCGACGACGTGGGCCCAGCCGTCGTCGTCGACCCGGACGACGTCGCCGGTGCGGAACCAGTCGCCGGAGACGAAGCTCGCCTTCGATTCGTCGGGCCGGTTCCAGTAGCCGCCGAAGACGTGCGGGCCACGCACGAGCAGCTCGGCGGGGGTGCCGCCGAGCGGTTCGGGGGTGAGGTCCGGGCCGACGGCCGCCACGTCGGTGAAGAAGTGCGGCACCCCGGCGGCGACCGGGTGGTCGAGCGTGCCTTCGTGGGTGGCCATCGAGACCCCCGGGGAGGCCTCGGTCATGCCGTAGCCCTGGAGAAGCTTCACGCCGCGGTCGAGCCACGCGCGCGCGACGCGCTCGGCCACCGGCGACCCGCCGTAGAGCACGCAGGTCAGCGAGCTCAGGTCGGTGCGGTCCCAGTCCTCGTGGCGGCACATCATCTCGAGCATGGTGGGGACCGCGGAGAAGCTCGTGATCCCGGCTTCGCCGATCCGGGCGAGGATGGTGCCCGGGTCGAACTTCGCCACCGGCTCGACGCTGCCGCCCTTGAACAGCGTCGGCAGCGTGATCTGGCCGAGCCCGACGCAGTGGAACAGCGGCGCGATGCACAGCGCCTTGTCGGTGCCCAGGACGTCCAGGTGCGCCAGCTGGTTGACGGTGTTCCAGGTGAGGTTGCCGTGGGTGAGGACCGCCGCCTTCGGCCGTCCGGTGGTGCCGGAGGTGTAGAGCAGCAGGCACGGGTCTTCCAGCTGGATCGCGACGTCCGGCGCCGGCCCGGCCTCGGCTGCCTCCGCCTCGAAGTCCAGTTCGCCCTCGGCCGGGTCCGTAGCGATGACGACGCCGTCCGGCAGCGACCCGGCCTCCGCCACCAGGTCACCGGTGTCCGCGCTGTGCACCAGGGCCGTGGCCCCGCTGTCGTCGAGCATGTACCGGATCTCGGTGGGCGAGAGCCGGTAGTTGAGCGGGACGAAGATCGCGCCGCAGCGCGCGGTGGCGAAGAGCGTCTCGAACACGGTGATGTCGTTGACGCCGAGATAGGCCACGCGGTCGCCCGGGCGCACGCCGAGCCGGGTCAGCGCGCCGGCGAGGCGGGCGACCCGGTCGGCGAGCCCGGCGTAGGTCAGCGTCCGGTCCGCCTGCACGAGCGCGGTGCGGGCCGGGTTGATCCGCGCCCGGCGGGCGGGCCAGCTGCCGAGGCCGAAATCGGGGAGGTTCACTGCTGCCTCTCTCACAAGCGAAGCACCGGTTTGATCGTCTTGCCGGAAAGCATGTCGTCGACTGCCTCTTGAATCTGCCCGAACTCGTAGTGGGTGACCAGCTTTTCGACCGGGAACCGCCCCGCGGCGACGAGTCCGGCCAGCGTCGGCACCAGGGCCTGCGTCTCGGCGTCGCCCATCGTGAGGCCGACGACGTGCCGGCCGGGCAGCAGGAAGTTGACGTCCACCGGCACCTCGGTGCCGAACGCGGGCGCGCCGACGACGACCGCGGTGCCGCGCGCGGCGAGCGTGCCGATCGCCGTCCGCAGGACATCGGCGTTGCCGGTGGTCTCCACGACGCCGTCGACGCCGCGGCCGCCGGTCAGCTTGCCGACGGTCTCGGCCAGGTCCTCGCCGGAAGTGTCGATCGTGTCGGTGGCGCCGAGCTCCCGGGCCAGTTCGAGCCGGTGGGGCACGCGGTCGACGGCGATGATCCGGGCCGACGGCGTCAGGCGGGCGGCCATGACCGCGGACAGGCCGACCGCGCCGGCGCCGGTGACCAGCAGCGTGGCGCCCGGCCGCGGGGCCAGGACGTTCCACACCGCGCCGGCGCCGGTCATGATGCCGCAGCCGAGCGGCGCCAGCAGGTCCAGCGGCGCGTCGGCGGGGAGCTTGACGACGCTGCGTTCGTCGGCGACGGCGTGCCCGGCGAAGCTGGACTGGCCGAAGAAGTGCCCGCCGAGCGGGGTGCCGTCGCGGGAGATCGGGGACGTGCCGTCCGGGCGCCGCCCGCCGAGCAGGTTGGCCGGCAGCCAGGTTTCGCAGTAGGCGGGGTGGCCGTCCAGGCAGTTCGCGCAGCCGCCGCAGGAGGTGTAGCTGAGCAGGACCCCGTCGCCGGGCGCGACGCGCGTGACCGCGGCGCCGGTCTCCTCGACGATCCCGGCGCCTTCGTGGCCGAGCACGCCGGGTAGCGGGAAGGGCAGGGCGCCGGCGGCGACGCCGAGGTCGGTGTGGCAGACGCCGGTGGCGACGATCCGGACGCGGACCTCGTTGTCACGCAGCTCGTCGAGCGCGACTTCGCCGAGGGTGAAGCCGGCGCCGGCGCACTCCACGACGGCCGCGGTGGTGGTGGTCATGGGGATGCTCCTGGGCTCAGGCGAGGGAGATGACGATGGACTTGGTCCTGGTGTAGGCGTCGAGGGATTCGGGGCCGTATTCGCGGCCGAAACCGGAGTCCTTCACGCCGCCGAAGGGGATCGCGGGGTCGAGCATCGCCCAGTCGTTGACCCAGACGATCCCGGCCTGCAGCCGCGCGGCGACGCGGTGGGCGCGGGCGAGGTTCGTGGTCTGCAGCCCGGCCGCGAGGCCGTAGGGCGTGCCGTTGGCCAGGGCGATCGCTTCGTCTTCGGTGGTGAAGCGCTGGACCGTCAGCACCGGACCGAAGATCTCCTCCTGGATCACGCGGGAGTCCTCCGGCAGGTCCGCGATCACCGTCGGCTGGAAGAAGAACCCGCCCTCGATGTCACCCCGGCCGCCGCCGGCGACGATCCGGCCGCCGTCGGCGAGCGCCTGTTCGACGTACTGCTCCACCTTCGCCCGGTGCCGCTCGCCCGCCATCGGCCCGACCACCGTCGCCGGGTCGAACGGGTCGCCGACCGGCACGTGCGGCACGGCTTCGGCGAGCGCGCCCAGGACCGTGTCGTACAGCGCGTCGGCGACCAGCAGCCGGGGCCCGCCCATGCAGAACTGGCCGGTGTTGAAGACGAACGCCTTGATCACCGCGGCGATCGCCTGCTCGACGTCGGCGTCCTCGAACACGATGTGCGCCGCGTTGCCGCCCAGTTCCAGGGTGACCGGCTTGAGGTGCTCCCCGGCCACGGTCGCCGCGTGCCGCCCCACCGCGGTCGAGCCGGTGAACGCGATCTTGTCGACCCCGGGGTGGCTCAGCAGGGTGTCGCCGATCTCCGAGCCGAACCCGGTGACCACGTTCAGCGCACCGTCGGGCACGCCGGCCTCGGCGAGGAGTCCGGCCATCAGCAGCGCGCTGAGGGAGGTGTCCTCGGCCGGTTTGTGCACCACGGTGTTCCCGGCCGCGAGCGCGGGCGCGATCTTCGAGGTGGACAGGATCAGCGGGAAGTTGAACGGCGTGATCGCGGCGACCACCCCGAGCGGTTCGCGGCGGGTGTAGGCGTGCGAGGGGATCGGGATCTGCCGCGTCGCGCCGTCCACGCCCTGCGCCAGGGCCGAGTAGTACTCGTACTGTTCGGCGACGGTCTCGACGTCGACCGCCCGGCACAGCGAGATCGGCTTGCCGACGTCGGCGCTCTCGACCGCGGCGATCTCGTCCGCGCGCTCGCGCACGAGGTCCGCGACCCGGTGCAGCACCCGCGCCCGCTCCCGGCCCGGCGTCGCGGCCCAGCCGTCGAACGCCTGCCGGGCCGCCGCCACCGCGGCGTCCACGTCGGCGGCCGACGCGCGGGCGAGCGAGGTGAGGGTCTTCCCGGTGGCCGGGTCCACGGCGTCGAAGCGGTCCGCGGCCTCCGTCCAGCGGCCGCCGATGAACAGCCGGCCCGGTTCGACGTCCGGGCGTGGCCGGGTGCCCGGCCGCTCCTCTACTGCGGTCATTCGTCCGACTCCTCACTGAGCTGGTCGAGAGTGTATATCAGGAACCCTGAGATAAGCCAGGATGCTTGGGGGACCCGGACCTGTCAAGGGGACGCCGGTTTGGCCGAGTGTTAACCAACTCCACTGTGGACAGACGAGTTTTTCACCGGGAGAACGGATTCCTCACCCTCGGCGCCGGACACGCGTAACGGTCTCGAGCGGAAGGCCGACTCCGGCGTGCCCTGGAAAAGGCCACGTCCTTTCCTCGCGGCCTGCCGGGCGTGTCGGAAAAGAGGTCGCCCGTGAACGCGAAGATCTTCCCGCGGTTCGCCCGCCGCTCGCTGCCGCCCGGCGCCGCGGTGTTCGCCCTGCTGGCCGGCGCCGGGGTCGCCGTCGCCACCACCTTCTCCGCCGGGGTTCCGGTCCGGGTGCCCGACCACCCGCTGGGCGGCGGGGCGGTGTGTGCCGCGCTCGTCGCCCGGCAGCAGGCGCTGGGCAGCGTCAACTACCCCGCCTCGGAGGTCGAGCCGTACGTCGCCGCCGACCCGGCGGACCCGAACCACCTCGTCGGCTCGGCGCAGCAGGACCGCTGGAACGACGGCGGGTCCAACGGCCTGACCAACGTCGTCTCCCGTGACGGCGGGGCGACCTGGGCCCCGGCCGCCGCGCAGCCGGCGTTCAGCATCTGCGCGGGCGCGACGCCCGGCTCGCCCGGCTACTTCCAGCGCAGCACCGACCCGTGGGTCAGCTTCTCCGCCGACGGCCGGGTCGTCTACTCGATCGCGGACTCGTTCAACGCCGACGGCCCGGCGTTCGGCGGGGCCAGCGCGATCCTGATCAGCCGCTCGCTCGACGGCGGCGACCACTGGGAAACCCCCGTCACCGCGCGGCTGGACACCTCGACGCAGGTGCTCAACGACAAGGAGTCGGTGACCGCCGACCCGCTGCTCGCCGACCGGGCCTACGCGGTGTGGGACCAGCTGGTCTCGCCGCAGAGCCACGCCAACCCCAGCGCGTACAACCACGCGTTCACCTACCGCGGCCCGAGCTACTTCTCCCGCACCACCGACCGGGGGCTGACCTGGAGCACCGGCCGGATCGTCTTCGATCCCGGGCAGAACGACCAGACGATCGGCAACCAGATCGTCGTGCCTGCGACGGGTCCGGGGCGCGGGGTGCTGATCGACGGCTTCGACCTGATCACCAACAAGGGCGGGGCGTGCCTGTACACCCACGGCGGGCAGCACTGCCGCGGCTCGTCGACGTCGACCGCGGCGGTGATCCGGTCCACCGACGGCGGGACCACGTGGTCCGGCGCCATCGGCATCGACACCCAGCAGGTGGCGTCGGTGACGATCGCCGGGCACCCGGTCCGCTCCAGCGACGAACTGCCCGAGTTCGCCGTCAACCCGGTCAACGGCTTCGTGTACGCGGTCTGGCAGGACAGCCGGTTCAGCTCCGCCGGCACGTCCAAGATCGCCTTCGCCCAGTCCGCCGACGGCGGGCTGACGTGGGGTCCGACCATCCGCGTCGACCAGTCGCCGGGCGACGCGCCCGCGTTCGTGCCGCAGATCCACGCCGCCTCCGACGGCACGATCGGCCTGACGTACTACGACCTGCAGAACGCGACCCCGGCGCAGCCCGGGCTCACCGACGCGTTCATCGCCCACTGTCACGCCGCCACGAGCGACTGCGGCAACCCGGCGAACTGGGCCGTCAACGGGCAGGCCCGGCTCACCACCACGTCGTTCGACTACACCACCGCGCCGGACGCCGGCGGCTACTTCCTCGGCGACTACAGCGGTCTCGCCGGAACGGGACCGACGCTGAACGCCTGCTTCGGCATGGCACTGCCGGTGGCCACCAGTGGCGTGTCGGACATCTTCGCCAACCACGCCGGTTGACGCGGGAACCGGGGAACGGTGGCCGGGCGCGGGGCCCGGTCACCGTTCCCGGCCGCGGAAAGCGGAGATCACTCACCCGGAGGGGTGGTTCGGGATCGCCGTGTGCGCGTCGCGTGCGGGTGTGCCGGGTTCGGCCGTTGGCGGGGTTGCGCCGTTCGGATCAAGGGCTACGCTGCGAAGTGCGGTTGTGCAGCGACAGCCGCCTCCTCCGACTTTGACTTTGCCAGCGCTCGGGCGGGCCGGTAGAGCGAGGCCCGTTCGGCACGTCATCTGCGAATGAAGGCGTGTGAAGATGTTAGTCGTCCAGCCCCCAGCGACGGCGATCCCGGTGGTGCCGTCGGCGCGCGAACAGCGCCGTGTCTTCGACATCCAGGTGATCCGCCCGTACTTCGGCGCGGTCATGGTCCGGATCCACGGCGCCCTCGACGCGGACAGCGCTCCCCAGCTCCGCTCGGCGGTGAGCACGTGGGCGCACCGCCGGTTCCCGGTCCTGGTGCTCGACCTGTCCGAGGTCGACTTCCTCGACACCGCCGGGCTCGCCGCCCTCGGCGGCATCCAGGCCCGGACGCTCAAGGAGCACACCACCCTCCGGATCATCACCGGTGACAACCGCGTGGTGCGCCGGGCTTTGGCGGACAGCGGGCTCGACCACGCGCTCAACGTCAGCCGCCTGCCGTCGGGCTGGGAGCGCGCGACGGAGTTCTCCGGCCAGAGCTGACGGCCGGGTTCTCCTCACCGGGGTGCGGCGGGTTCGCGCACGCCTCCGATCGTCTCCCGCAGCGCTTCGTCGGTCGGTGTCGGCTCGATGCCGAACGCGGCCGTCGCGGCCGAGGAGTCGAGGACGAACGGGTGCCGTAGCTGGTACTGCATCTCGGCCATCTCCCGCGCCGCCGGGTTGAAGAGCCCGGCGAGGCGGAGCGCCAAGGCCGGCATCGTGGTGACGCGGGCCGCCGGTGCGCCCGCCAGTTCCGCGGCGCGCCCGGCGAGCCGGCGCAGCGACATCGCCGGTGCGGTCGGCACGTGCCACGGCCGGCCCCAGGCCCGCTCGTCCGCCGCGACCGCCACCAGGGTGCGGGCGACGTCGCCGGTGTGCGTCCAGCTGTGCGGGGCGTCGAGGTCGGCCGGTGCCGACGCGCGCCGGCCGGCCAGCACCTTCGGCAGGACCAGGGCGGTGAACGCCGAAAGCGTGCCCGCGCCGAGGTAATCGGACCCGCGCACCTCGGCCGTGCGGATCCGGCCGGCTTCGTGCGCGGCCAGCGCGTCCGTCCACAGCTTGGCCCGCACCTCGCCCTTCACGGAGTTGGGCCGCATCGGCAGCTGCTCGGTCATCGGCCCCTCGACGGCGCCGTAGGCGTAGAGGTTGCCGGTCGTCACGAGCACGGCACCGCTGGTCTCCGCGGCCCGCAGGAGCGCCGCGCCGAGCGGCGGCCAGCCGGTGGTCCAGCGGTGGTAGGCGGGGCCGGCGCAGCTGTACAGCGCGACCGCTCCTTCGGTGTGCCGGGAAAGATCACGGGTGGCGTCCGCGGCCACCAGTTCGACGCCGTCGACCTCCGGGCCACCGCCGCGCCGGCTGAGCAGCCGGACCTCTTCGCCTCGGGCGGAGAGCAGGCGAGCGGTGGCGGCGCCGACCGGGCCGGCACCGACGATGACGTGCAGAGCCATGAGAAACCCCCAGGGGAGAGAACACTGTTCTCGGACAAGAACACCGTACTGCCGTGGTCGCGACGCCGTCAAGAACACTGTTCTCGTCGAGTTCGGGTGTTCTCGCGTGTGCGACACTGGGGTCGTGTCCGCCTCGTCGCTGCGCGCCCGGGTCCGCTCGGAGATGCACCAGGAGATCAAGGAAGCCGCCCGGCGCCGGCTGGCCGCCGAAGGCGCGAACCTGTCCCTGCGTGCCGTGGCGAGGGACATGGGGATCGTCGCTTCGGCGCTGTACCGGTACTTCCCTAGCCGTGACGCCCTGCTGACCGCGCTGATCATCGACGCCTACGACGCGCTGGGCACGGCGGCGGCCGACGCCGAAGCCGCGGTTCCGCGTGACGATCCGCGCGGCCGGTGGCTCGCCGTCTGCCGCGCGGTGCGGTCGTGGGCGCTCGCGCACCCGGCCGAATACGGCCTGCTCTACGGAAATCCCGTGCCCGGGTACGCCGCTCCGCCGGAAACCGTGGCGCCGGCGTCGAAGGTGATCCTCGTGCTCGCCGCCGTCGTCCAGGACGCCCCGGGCGCACTTCCGCCGGTACCCGGGCCCGTGCGCGCCGATCTGCGCCGCCTGCTCGACGAGCAAAGCGCCACCCTGCCGGAGCAGCACCTGGACCGGGTCCTCTTCGCGTGGACGCACCTGTTCGGCCAGGTCAACTTCGAGGTCTTCCACCGCCTCGACGCCATGATCGAGGCACGCGCCGAATACTTCGAGCACCACATGAACCTGCTGGCCGACTTTGCCGGCCTGCCTTGACGGCGGTCAGGATTCGATGATCGGCGCCAGCTCGGCGAACGGCCGGCGCAAGGTGACCTCGGCGCCCGAGAGGTCGACGTCCGCCCACTCGACGTAGCGGGTGTGCCGGTGGACCAGGCGGATGAGGGCCACGAGCGGTGTCGGGCCGCGCTGGTCGTGGCGCTGGTAGCCGAAGAGGCGCACCCGGGTCCGGCCGACGATCACCCCGCGCACGACGAGTTCGGGCAGCCCGTCGCTCCGCGGCGTCGCCTCGGCCCGGATCTCGCGGATGGCCCCGACGTCCCGGCCGGCCGCGTCGCGGACCCGGCGGCCGAGCAGCTCACCGGCTCGCACGGCCCGCTCCCGGGATCCGGTCGACGATCCGGCGCCGCAGCCAGTCTTCCGACGGGCTGCCCGTGGCGTGGGCGATCGCCGTGGTCACGACGACGGTGGGCTCAATCCGGCGGACCGCGTTGAGCGGGATCCGCTGCGGGGCTCCGGCGCGGAAGCCGCGGCCGAGCTGCCGCAGCAGCTTCCCGATCGGCCCGTCGATCCGGTCGGAAAGGGCTTCCGGGCCGACGAGCAGCGCGTCGACGACGTAGGTGCCGTTCTCCTCGCGGAGCTCGAGGTCGTCGACCTTGCCGACGACCGTGCCGTCCTCGCCGGTGATCTGCCGGTCGAGCAGGGCGTCGGCCAGGTCGATCGGGCCGTGGTCGGTGAAGGGGTTCATTGGCCCGCTCCGGTGAAGATCATCAGGGGGATCGCCACCACCGCCGCGACGGCGATGACGACGAGCATGGCGAAGCCGACGATGTTGCTGAAGTGGCCGTTGGCGTGCTTGCCGAGGTACTCGCGGTCGTTGGCGACGATGAGCACGGGCAGGTAGGTCAGCGGCAGCGCCACCGCGGAGAAGATCAGCGAGATCTCGGTCAGGCCGACCGGGTCGAGCCCGGTCTGCACGACCAGCACCGCGATCAGCAGGCCGGCGGCGACGGCCACGTGGAAGCGAGCGGCCTTGCGCGGAGCGCGGCGCTTGCCCCAGTCCCAGCCGAAGTACTGCGCCAGCATGTACCCCGACGACAGCCCGGTCTCCAGCGCGGCGCCGAAGGTGGCGGCGAAGATGCCGATCAGCACGATCACCAGGCCGGCGGTCCCGAGCGCGAGCGTCACCGGCAGCACGATCTGGCTGAGCTGGCCGACGTCGACGCCGGCCGGGAACAGCACCGTCGCGGCGCAGGCCATCACGGCGAGCGCGAGCAGGCCGCCGAGGGGGAAGCCGAGCAGCACGTTGGCGCGCTGCACCGGCAGGTCCTTCACCTTCCAGCCCTCTTCGACGCCGCCGGAGGAGAAGAAGAACACCTCGTACGGCGTCATCGCCGACGCGAACAGCGCGACCGCGTGGTAGGCGTAGGTCGGCAGCGCCTGGTCGGCGGGCGGCGCGACCCCGGCGATCTGCGCGCCGAGCGAGGACCAGTCGGGGTGCAGGAAGAAGATCGCGACGGCGAACACGCCGATCGCGAGGCCGGCGAGGCCGAAACCGGTCTCCATCCGCTCGAAGCCGACCCGCCAGATCACCAGCCAGACGAGCACGCCGATGGGGAGCACCCAGACCAGCCGGCCGACTCCGGAGGCGAGCTCGATCGTGAGCGCGACGCCACCGATCTCGGCACTGACGGTCAGCAGCGTGATCAGGAACGACCCGGCCAGGTTGAGCAGCGCCATGCGCGGGCCGAGGCGCTCGCGGATCAGGTCGAACACCGGGCGCCCGGACACCGCGACGATCCGGCCGGACATGTCGGCGTAGACGCAGATCCCGAGCACGCCGAGCAGGGTCACCCAGACCAGGGCCATCCCGTAGCGGGCGCCGACGACCCCGCTTTCGACGAGGTCGCCGATGTCGACGAACCCGCCGACCGCGGTGAGGATGCCGAGGGTGACGGCCAAGAGCTTCTTGTTCACGACGTCACGCCCCAGCGGGCGAGCTCACCGATCAGGCCCCGCAGTTCGGCGTCGATCCGGTCCAGGCCGTCGTCCGTGCCGTCGCCGAGGCCGTCGTCGAGCCGGTGGGCCAGCGCGACCCCGCGGTCGGTGATCGACGCCAGTGCCGCCCGGGCGCGGTCGTCGGTCAGCTTGCCGACGTCCTGGCCCGCCGAGCCGAGTTCGTCGGCGGCGTCGCGGACGGTGATCGAGAGGCTGGGGACGGGCGGCACCGAGTCGCGGTCGGCGGTCACCACGAGCCGCAGGAGTTCGAGCTGGCCCCGGATCTCCCGGCCGGCGTGCACGATGTCGGCTTGCGGGTCCGCTCCGCAGCCCGCCGCCAGGGCAGCGGCCGCGAGCACCGCGGCCGTCGTGCGCAGTCGAGTCGGCCACGGCGGAAACACGACCCGGGAATACCCGATCTTCGCGCGGGCAAACGCCGGTCTGGAGACTCCACCGTGGACAGAACGGGTGATTGAACCGGCCGCGAGCGGGGAAATTCGTCGCCATGCGGAGCGAATCGCCCTTTCGTGACGAAGACGGACCGGACGAAAACGACCTTCCGGTCAGCCGTCCCGCGTGGCCGGTCACGGCGCTCAGCACCGTCGCGCAGGGCGGCGTGCTCTGGGTCTTCGTGGCGGCGGTGCTGGCGTGGCGGCCTGGTTCCCGGCGCCGGGCCGCCGGCCGCGGTCTCGTGGCGGGCGCGGCCGGCATGGCGTCCGGGCACGCCGTGAAGGCCGTGGTCCGGCGCCGGCGGCCACCGGCGCAGCGGCTGCCGGCCCGCCAGGCGCTGCCCGAGCAGCCGAAGTCTTCGTCGTTCCCCTCCACGCACGCGACGACGGCGGCCGCGTTCACGGTCGCCGTCGCACTCACGGCGCCGGCGGCGGGCGCCGTGATCGCGCCGCTGGCCGCCGCGGTGTGCTACAGCAGGCTCCGGACCCGGGCGCACTGGCCGACCGACGTCTACGGCGGTGCCGCGCTGGGTGCCGTCGTGGGCGGCTGGGTGCACCGCCGGTTCACCCGCGGAAGTACGCCCGGAAAGTAGTGCCGTCGTCGCCGGTGTACAGGCGGACGAGGTCGGCGAGGTGGTTGACGAGCAGGAGCCCGCGGCCGCGCGGCTGGTAGGGCGTCGCGGGGTGGCGGCCGGCGAGCGGGTCGCCGAGCCGGCCGCGGTCGTGGACTTCGCAGACGAACTCGCCGTCGCCGCCCCACAACCGGACGGTGCCGGATCCGCTGCCGTGCTCGATGCTGTTGGAGAGCAGTTCGGTGACGACCACTTCGACGTCGGCGAGCCGGTCGGCGCTCAGCCCGCAGGCGGCCGCGCGGACGTGGGCCAGCGCCCGGGCCGCCGCGAGGTCGGTGGTGGCGGCCAGCTCGAAGGCCCCGTCCGGCACCGGCAGGGCCTGGTTGTACCGGTCGATCACCGCCGCCGGGGCGTACACGGTGCTGGGCCGCCGCCCCTCGCCGTCGATCAGGACCGGGTGCGTGGCTTCGGCGTCGGCGAGGACGTCCGGATCGAGCGTCTCGACGTCGTAGGGGCAGAGGATCGTCACGTCCCGGCCGGTGAAGGCGAGGTTGATGAGGGCCTCGTGCTGGACGCACGCGGGGTACTCGACGGCCGACCGCGCCGCCCAGATCGGCTCGCCGATGATCCGCACCGGCCGGCCCGGATGGGTGTCGGCGAACGCGCGCAGCACCCCGGGGATGATCCGCCCGGGGTTGCGCCCGGCCTCGGTCATGTCCAGCAGGCGGACCCGCTCCGCGTCCGCGCCGAGCTCCCGCCGCAGCAGGGCGAGGTTGTCCCCGGGCACCGCGACCGCGACCGGCTCGTCGGCGGCGAGGCCGCCCCAGACGAACGGCACGGTTCCCGCGAGGTACTCGGTGTCACCGCGGTAGAACAACGCCGGGTGCACGAACGGGCCGGCCGCACAGGCATCCGCGGTCGCGCTCAAGCCGTCTCCTCCTCACAACGGGACGACTCCAGTATGCGCGTCCGCGTCGCCGGACCGGGGGACACCCAGGGCACGCGGCGTCACGATGACCGGGCCCGGCGCCACACCGCCAGCGCCGTCGTGGCAAGTGCGCTCCCGCCGGCGGCGAGGAGGCCGTGGTGCCGGCCGGCCCACAGCTGGAAGCTGCGCGGGGTGGACTTGCGGTCGAACTCGCCGTGCGCGCCGTAGTCCCGCGAGCGGTCGGCCGGTGCCCAGAGGTTTTCGGGCCGGCCGGCCGGCTTGTCCGCGTCGGTCTGCTGGGATTCGTACCCGGTCCTGGCCAGGTAGCGGTCGAGGATCCCGGGGGCGACGGCGTTCGCGAGGAGGGTGCCGACGGTGCTGCCGCCGACCCAGTATTCGCGGCGGCGCGGGTGGCCGGCGGCGTACAGCACGGCGCGCGCGGCGACCTCCGGCTGGTAGATCGGGGGCACCGGCTGCGCCTGGTGCGGCAGCTTGGACCGGACCCAGGAGAACTGCGGCGTGTTGACGGCGGGCAGCTGGACCATCGTGGTGCGGACGTGGCTGCCACCGTGCAGCAGCTCGCAGCGCAGGGACTCGTTGAAGCCCTGGATGGCGTGCTTCGCGCCGCAATACGCGCTCTGCAGCGGGATTCCGCGGTAGGCGAGGGCGGAGCCGACCTGCACGATCGTGCCCCGGTCGCGCGGCTTCATCCGCTTCAGCGCGGCCATGGTGCCGTGCACGTAGCCGAGGTAGCTGACCTCGGTGACGCGGCGGAACTCGTCCGGCTCGATCTCGCTGAACGGCGCGAACACCGAGGTGAACGCGACGTTCACCCACACGTCGATCGGCCCGAGCTCCTTCTCGGCGCGTTCGGCAGCGGCTTCGACCTGCGCGAAGTCGGCGACGTCGGTGGGAATCGCGAGGGCGGTCCCGCCCTCACGGCTGACGTCGCCGGCGGCGGCTTCGAGCCCCTCTTCGCCGCGGGCGAGCAGGGCGACGCGGGCATGCCGCGCGCCGAAGGCCCGGGCGACCGCGCGCCCGATGCCCCCGCTGGCGCCGGTCACGACGACGACCTGGTTGTCCGTTCCGGTCATGATTGCCTCCGTTCTCCGGGCGGTCGCCGGGTCATCAGTGCTTCCCGCCCGGCAGGAACTCCTGCAGCTTCGTCTTGACGCCCTGGACGACGAGGTGGAACGCGTCGGGGTCGCCCTTGAGGACGGCCTCGGTCGCCGACTTCACCTGCTCGAAGGTGGCGTGCGGCGGGATCGGCGGCACGTCCGGGTCGCAGCGGACGTCCAGCACCGCCGGCTTGCCCGCGCTGAGCACGGTGTCCCAGGCCGAGGCCAGCTGGTCCGGCCTGTCGACCGTGACGGCCGCGAGCCCGAGGGACAGAGCGAAACCGGCGTAGTCGACGTCCGGGAGGCTCTGCGACTCCTCGAACTTCGGCGCGCCGCCCATCGCGCGCAGCTCCCAGGTGACCTGGTTCAGGTCGTTGTTGTGGAAGACGCAGATCACGCAGCACGGGTCGCTCCACAGCGTGTGGTAGCGGGCGATGGTGATCAGCTCGGCGAGGCCGTTCATCTGCATGGCGCCGTCGCCGACGAGCGCGATCACCGGCCGGTCGGGGTGGGCGAACTTGGCGCCGATGGCGTACGGCACGCCCGGGCCCATCGTGGCCAGGGTGCCCGACAGCGACCCGCGCATGTCGCCGCGCATGCGGAGGTTGCGCGCGTACCAGTTGGTGGAGGAGCCGGAATCCGCGGTGACGATGGCGTTCTCCGGGATCCGTTTCGACAGCTCGTTGACGATGGCCATCGGGTTCACCGGATCGGCGTCGACGGCGGCTTCCCTGTCGACGGTGTCCCACCAGGACGCGACGTTCTTCTCGATCGTCTCGCGCCACGAGCGGTCCGGCTTGCTCTTCAGGCGCGGCAGCAGGGCACGCAGGGTGGCCGCGCTGTCCCCGACGAGGTTGACCTCGGTCGGGTAGCGCATCCCGATGAACCGGCCGTCCAGGTCGATCTGCACCGCGCGCGCCTGGCCGAAGTCCGGCAGGAACTGGCTGTACGGGAAGTTCGAGCCGACGATCAGCAGCGTGTCGCAGTCGCGCATCATCTCGTAGCTCGGCCGGGTGCCGAGCAATCCGATCGAGCCGGTCACCCACGGCAGGTCGTCGGGCAGGACGTCCTTGCCCAGCAAGGCTTTCGCGACACCCGCGCCGGTGACCTCGGCGATCTGCCGGACCTCCCCGGCCGCGCCGCGCGCGCCCTGCCCGATCAGGATGGCGACCTTCTCGCCGGCGTTGAGCACCTCGGCCGCCGCGTCGATGTCCGGCTCGGGCGGGACCGGCCGCGGCCACGCCGTGCCCGGCGGGCTGGACGGCACCTGCTTGAACGCGTGCTGCGGCGGGGAGTACTCCTCCTCCTGCAGGTCCGCGGGGATGATCAGGGCGGTGGGGCAGCGGGACGACCCGGCCGTCCGGATGGCCCGGTCGAGCGCGTTCGGCAACTGCTCGGCGACGTTGACCTCGACGAGGTATTCGCTCGCGACGTCCTTGTAGAGCGCCTGGAGATCGACCTCCTGCTGGTAGCTGCCGCCCATCGCGCTGCGCGCGGTCTGCCCGACGATCGCGACCACCGGGACGTGGTCGAGCTTGGCGTCGTAGAGCCCGTTCAGCAGGTGGATCGCACCGGGGCCCGAGGTGGCCAGGCAGACGCCGACCTTGCCGCTGAACTTCGCGTAGCCGACCGCCGAGAGGGCGGCCATCTCCTCGTGCCGCGCCTGCACGAACCGCGGCTGGTTGTCCGCCTTGCCGAACGCGGCGACGAGGCCGTTGATGCCGTCGCCCGGATAGGCGAAGACCTGGTCCACATCCCACTCGCGCAGGCGCTGGAGCAGGTAGTCACCGACGGTCTGGCTCATGAGTACTCCCTTTGGCGTGCGATGCCGCTTCGGTGAGCGCCTCAGGGACCCGGCGGGCGGCGGCCGCGCCGGTTCGGGCCGCCGGGCCGGGACCGCGGGCTCTTCCGCACTGTCCGGTTTCACCGGTGCGGACGCCTTCTTTTGCGGTCGCCTTCGGCGCTCACGAATCGCTGTACCCGCTTTCGCCGCCTATCATTCTTGCGTGACGCAAACGTGGCAGGAGCAAGACGGCGCCGACGCGGCCTTGGCAGCGTTGCGGGCGATGGTGCTGATCGCCGAATCGACCGTCGAGCGGAACGCCGGCCAGCTGACGCTGACCCAGTTCCGCGCCCTGCGGGTGGTGGTCGACCGGACCCCGGTCACCATGGGCCGGGTGGCGCGCGAGCTGGCGATGAACCCGTCGTCGGTCACCCGGGCGTGTGACCGGCTGGTCGCGCTGAACCTGCTGGAAAAGGCCCCCAACCCGCTGAACCGGCGCGAGACGCTGCTCGCCCCGGCCAGGCCGGGGCGACAGCTCGTGGACCGTGTCGACCGCGACCGCCGCCGGGTGCTGGCGGGCGTCCTGGGCCGCCTCGACCCGGTGACGCGGGCGGCCGCGATCGCCGCGTTCGAGCGGTTCGCCGGAGCGGTCGAAGCGGACGGGCCGGATCCGCGCTCACTTTTGCGTCACGCAAACTAAAAGCCGGGGAAAGAAGTTTGCCCGCGGGGATCGCGGGTACCCGGCTGCGGGCGAAGTGGATCGCCGCACGTTCGTCAGGCGTCGGACTCGCTCGCGCCGTCCGTCCGGCGCCGGTCGGCGACCTGCCGCAAGAAGGCCACCGGGTCGTCGTCGAGGCGGGTGAGGCTGCGATGGCGGATCACCGCCGTCACCGCGGCCGTGCCCACCGCCCATACGGCGATCACCAGGACCACCGCCGGTGCCGGCAGCAGCCGGTCCAGGAACGCGAGGTTCACCGTCGCCGCCAAGGCCGCCACGCGGGCCAGCGCGAAGTACCAGCGGTGCGACCCCGCCGCGAAGACCCGCGTCCCGGCCAGGTAGATCGCCAGGCCCGCCGTCGTGAACCAGGCCGCCGCGTGGGGTGGGGACTCGTGCAGGGACAGGTTCACCCCCGCCGCCATCAGCAGCAGCGCGAAGGCCGGCATCAGGTGCCCGCCCGCGTACAGCGAATACGCCAGCGCCGGGTTGCCGCCCGAAAAGCCGAGCATGCGCTCGTAGATCTCCACCGCCGAGGAGAAGTACACCCACCACAGCGCTCCCGCCAGGACGAGCCCGCCGGCCAGCGCCAGCCAGTACCCGAGGTCGTCGGCCGGGCGCTCGAGCGCCGCCGTGCCGACCGTGATCACCAGCTCGCCGAGCAGCAGGATCATGAACAGCCCGAACCGTTCCGCGAGGTGCGCCGAATCGATCGCCAGGTTCGGGTCGCGCGGTGGCGCCAGCATGATCCGCCACCGGGCCTCCCGGGTGGGCCGCTCGCCGCGGCGCCGTTCGTGGCGGTCGCCGAGCAGCAGGAACCCGGCCTCCTGCAGGAGCGCGAACGCCCACAGCGCCCACGAGTGCGGGAGGACCGCCGACACGCCGAACAGGACGGCCGAAACCGCGTAGCCCGCGCTGATCCGCCGCTGGTCGATCCCGTCGCGCGGCCAGCGGTGCGCGGCCGCCAGGATCACGCGGACCGCGGCCATGGCCGCGGCGAAGATCGCCGGGTGTCCTTCGAAGACGTGGTGCGCCTGCGTCGCGGCGATCCCGCAGGGGATCGTGCCGACGAGCACGAACAGCCGGTCGGCGACGCGGCTGTCGTCGCCGCGGCGGTTGTACAGCACGGCGAAGCCGATCCACGTCCACCAGAGCGTCGCGAACAGGCCGAGTGCCGCGGCGGCGCGCGCCCAGTGCGGGTCCGCGACGATGCCGTGCGCCACCTGTCCTACCGCGAACACGAAGACCAGGTCGAAGTACAGCTCGACCCACCCGACCCGCTTGCCGCCGCGTTCGTCCACTTCGGTCACAGCGGCGATTCTGCCGCGTCGTGAGCCGGGACCTCCACCTGGGCGCACCACGGGAATTGATAACCACCATTCGAACGACGGCCGAATTCGCCCCGGTGGCTGCTGTCGGTAATTCTGCCGCCAGTGCTTCGGAATGTTTCATCTACTGCCAAGTAGCCTGCAGAGCTGCGCGAATGTGCTTGAACGATGTACAAGCTGCGACCGCGGGAACACAATGCGTGAACTGCCGGAGTGCCTTCGAAATAATTCGATCTCGGCGTTCCGAAACGCCGCTGCGCAGGGTTGACAAGCACGCCGGGGGTGATGTTCTCTGCTGATCGGCCGATCAACGCCACGTCGTGCCCGGTCCGGGAGCCGGGGTGCGGAGTCCTTCTCCGGCGTCCGTGATCGGCCCTGGGGCACCCCTCGACCTGTCCGAGTTCGACGTCAGCCGTGCGCGCGGCTGGGAATCGAGCGATTCCGCCATGCACGAAAGCACATCCACGCTCCGCCGCCCGGCGGATGCCGCGTGGTGGCCGGCGCACTGGAGCGTCCGCACCAAGATCAGCGTCGTCCTGCTGCTCCCGGTCCTGGTCGCGGTGGCACTCGCGGAAGTCCGGATCCAGGGCGAACTCGACCGGGCGACCGCACTCACCGCGGCCCGCGACCGGTTGCCCGTGCTGCGCGACACGATCGACCTGACCGCGTCGCTGGGCGACGAAATGGTCGCCGCCGTCACGGTCCCGGCGGGTGCGCCGGACACGCTGACCGCGACCGTCGACGCGAAGGTGGCCGCGGTCCAGCGCGACGCCGGCTTCTCGCCGTTGCCCGCCGACACCGGCCGGGCGCTGAACACCGCGCTGGGCAAGCTCGCCGGGATCCGCGCGGCCGGCGGGGGCGACGTCCGCACGAAAGCCGCCGGCTACAACGACATCATCGCCACCCTCGGCGACCTCGTGCCCGCGTTCGTCCCGGCCGACGCCGGCGCCGAAACCACGGCCGGCGCGGAAACCGCCCGGCTGCTGGTGCACCTGCGGGGCGAGCTGGCCACCGAGCAGACCTACGCGCGGGCGGCGCAGAAGAGCCCGGACGACGCTTCGCTGCGCCCGGCGATCGTGCAGGCCGCGGCCGAGCAGGAGGTGCTCGGCGAGCAGGCCGAACACCAGCTCTCGGGTGCTCTCCTGGCCCGGTTCAAGACGGCGACGAGTTCCGCCGACGGCCGCCTCGACGCGCTGCAGGGGTCCGGCGCGCCGCTTGCGTCGGTCGCCCCTTCGATCGCCGGAGAGATCACCGGCGTGACGGCCGTGCTGAACGACGTCGCGGCGAAGCTGGCGGGCGACGTCTCGGCCGCGGCGGACCGGGCTCGCGCGGACTCGCTGCGCGACGCGGCCCTGGTGCTCGGATCGCTGCTCGGCGCGCTCGCGATCGCGCTGCTGGTGGTGCGGTCGCTGGTCACGCCGGTGCGCCGGCTGCGCGCGGCCGCCCTGCGCGCGGCGAACGACCAGCTCCCGGCGACGGTCCGGCAGATCCGCGAGGGCCACGACGTCGACTGGCGCGCGGTGCCCGGCAGCGGTGTCCGGACCGACGAGGAGATCGGGCAGCTGGCGCGCGCGTTCGACGACATGCACCGCCAGGCGGTCCGGCTCGCCGTCGAGCAGGCCGAGCTGCGCAAGCAGGTCAGCGAGATGTTCATGACGCTGTCGCGGCGGAGCCAGTCGCTGGTCGAGCAGCAGCTGTCGATCATCGAAGACCTCGAGTCGGGGGAGCAGAACCCGCGCCGGCTCGACGAGCTGTTCCGCATCGACCACATCGCCACCCGGCTGCGCCGCAACGGCGAGAACCTGCACGTCCTGGCGGGCGGCCGCCCGGTCCGCCACGGCCGCGAACCGGTGCCGACGCGCGACCTGCTGCGCGCGGCGACGTCGGAGGTCAAGGACTACCGCCGGGTGGCGCTGGGCAACGCGCCGCGCGGTTCGGTCCAGCCCGAGGCGGCGGCGGACGTGGTGCACATCCTCGCGGAGCTGCTGGAGAACGCGACGCGCTTTTCGCCGCCGGAGCACAAGGTCGCCCTGACGGCCGACCGCGGCGCCGACGGCGGGCTGCTCATCGAGGTGGTCGACCAGGGGCTGGGCATGACCCCTGAGGAGCTGGCCACGGTGAACGACCGGCTGGCGGCGGCCGGGACGGTCGGCCCGGAGACGACCCGCCGGATGGGGCTGTTCGTGGTCGGCAGGCTGGCGGCCCTGCACGGGGTGACGGTCCGGTTGCGGGCAACGGGAGCGGCGGCCCGCCACGCGGGGGTGACGGCGAGCGTCCACGTCCCGGGCGCACTGGTGCTGGCGGACCTGGCCCGCCCGATCGGTGCGGGCCGGCGGGTCTCGACGGGCGCGGGCCGCAATGGCCACCCGCGGCCACCGGTGGTGCCGGCCCAGGCTTCGACGCCGATCTTCGAGCAGGTGGTGACGAGCTGGTTCACCGAGCCGGCGGCCAAGCCGGTGGTGCGGCGCAACAGTGCGACGGGCCCGGTGAAGTGGCCGACGGTGGGCGAGAGGGTAGCGGCCGAGCTGCCTGCGGCCTCAGCGCCGGAGGGAAAACCCGTGAGCGGGTCTCCCGCGGCGCACCGAGCATCGGTGGCCGAGCCCGCGAACCGGCCTCCCGCGGTCGAGACCCCTGTCGAGACCCCTGTCGAGACCCCTGCGGTGCCGGCCGACCGGGTCGCCGAAGCAGAGCCGGCGAGCGAGACTTCCGGAGCACACCGGGCGATCTCGGCGGCAACCGCCAGGGATCCGCTGGCCGGGCAATCCGCCGCGCCGGCGCACGCCGCCGACCTCGCGACCCGCCTGGAACCAACCGCCGTCGGCGACTGGGACACCCCGGCCGACCGCACGCGGCAAGCCGCCGAAAGCGCTCTCAAGTCCGCTCCCGCCCAGCGGCTCACCGATGCCGGCCTGCCCACGCGGCGGCCCGGTGCGCAGCTCGCCCCCGGTGCCGTCGTTCCTCGCGGTCGCGAACAAACCGGGGGCGCCTTCCGCGACGCCGCCGCCGTGCGCAGCAGTCTCTCGCGGCACTACCAGGGCATGCGTGCCGCGCGGTCGGAGACCGCCGCGCGTGCCGAACAATCCGGAAAGGACGAAGTGGATCCGCGATGACGGAACTGCACCCCCGGCGCTCGGCCACCGAGCCGGCGGCCCGAGCCTTCAGCGGGGCGCTCCCCGCGCCGCCCGTACGGTCCGCGACGCTGAACTGGCTGGTCAACGGGTTCGTCCAGGACGTCTCGGGCGTCGCGCACGCCGTGCTCGTCTCCGCCGACGGGCTGCTCGTCGCCGCCGACGAAAACCTGCCCCGGGAACGCGGCGACCAGCTCGCGGCCATCGCGGCCGGCCTGTCCAGCCTGTCGCTGGGCACCGCCGAGCTGTTCACCGCCGGCCGCGTCGTGCAGTCGGTGATCGAGATGGAGCAGGGGTTCCTGCTGCTGATGAGCGTCGGCGACGGCTCGAACCTCGTCGTGCTCGCCTCGACCGGCTGCGACATCGGGCTGGTCGGCTACGAGATGACGATGCTTGTCGAGCGGGTGGGGCAGAAGGTCGACGTGCCCGCACGCGAGATACCGGTGGCCCAGGACCACCGGTGATCGACGACCCGCCGCCCGGTCCGCACGGGGACGAGCCGCGCCGCAGCCCGGCGCTGGCCCGGCCCTACGCGTGGACGGAAGGCCGGACGGCGCCGTCGGTCGAGATCGCCATCGAAGCACTGGTCGAAACCACCGCCGATGGCCGGGCCGAAGCCGTCTACCAGACGTCGAGCGCGCTGGCGGAGGTCCTCGAGCTGTGCGTCCGGCCGCGGTCGCTGATGGAGATCGCCGCGCTGCTGGCCCTGCCGCTCGGCGTGGTCCGCGTGCTCGTGTCGGACCTGATGGAGGACTACCTGGTGATCGTCCGCGACACGCTGTCGGACACCGCCACCTGGGACGAGCGCCACGACCTGATGGAACGCGTGCTGCACGGGCTGCGCGACCTGTAGAGAGGACTTCGCCATGGAGCATTTCGCGCTGGGGCACTGGCTGCTCGTGCTCGCGTACCTGACGTCGGTGGTCGGCTGCGCGCTCGGGCTGGCGTGCGCGGTCCAAGCCCGCTACGCGGCCGATCCCCGGCACCGCGTGCGCTGGCTGGTGCTGGCGGCGATCTCGATCGGCGGCGTCGGCATCTGGCTGATGCACTTCGTGGCGATGCTCGGCTTCAGCACCCCGGGCATGCCGGTCCGCTACGACATCTTCCGCACGGTCCTCTCGGCGATCCTCTCGGTGACGGCGGTGTTCGCGGGGCTCGTGGTGGTGGGCGGCCGCGCGAAGTTCGGCTGGTGGCGCCTCGCCCTCGGCGGCGTGATCACCGGCCTGGCGGTGAATGTCATGCACTACACGGGGATGTCGGCGCTGCGGGTGAAGGGCGACTTCGGCTACAACGGCGGCTTGGTGGCGCTGTCGGTGGTGATCGCGGTGGTGGCGGCGACGGCGGCGCTGTGGTTCGCGGTCTTCCTCGACAGTCTCCCGTTGCGGCTGCTGGCGGGCTTCGTGATGGGCGCAGCGGTGACCGGCATGCACTACACGGGCATGGCGGCGGTCCGGATGACGATGGACATGAACGCGCCGGACCCGGCGGGCGCGGAGGTTTTCTCCTTCCTGTTCCCGGTGTTCGTGCTGGCGGCGATCGCGATGGCCGTGCCGCTGTGCGCGGTCCTGATGGCGCCGGCGGTTTCGCCGAAGGCCACCGAGACCGAGCCGGCCGAGGGCGACGTCGTCGTGGTGTGAGCCGGCCCGCGGGAACCTCTCGCGGGCCGGCGATCTCACCTCCCTACAGGATGCACAGCAGTGAACACGCCTTGGCCGACGACCAGTCCGTTGTGGACGGCGGTGTCCCCGGCGGGACGTTCACCGGCACGTAGCTCACCTTCGCCTTGTTGGTGATCGGGAACAGGTTCAGCAGCGCGTACGTGGCGCAGTACACCTGCTTCGACTGACCCGCCGCCAGCGTGAACGGACCCGTCTGGCACGACGGCTCCACGGTGTCCACCACCTGCGCGGCCGTGATCCCCACCGGACCCTCGTTCGTCACCGTGATCCGCCAGTACGCCGACGCCGCGAGCACGCCGAGCAGGCCCACCGGGGCCTGTTTCGCCCACGGTCCGGCGCCGCCCGGGCCGCACTGGGCCGGGTGGACCGCCGTGCAGATCTCCTTGTTCACGGTCACCTTCGGGGTGCACGACGCGCCGGGGGCGACCGGGAGCGTCACCGTGTTGGACGTGAACGAACCCGTCGAGTCCGTGCCCGTCGCCGTGTTCGCCACCGACGTCACCAGGCAGTCCGCCGAGATCGTCGTGCGGAAGCACAGCTGGGGTGCGTCACCCGCGAAGTCGACCACCAGCGAACCGCTGAAGCCCGCCGCGCTGTGCAGGACCAGCGTGGTCGTCACGGTGATCGACGGGTGCGCCGCCACCGAGACGCCGGTCAGGTCGACCGAGCCGTCCGGGGCGAAGCCCGGCGTCGGCACCACCGCGTTGTCCTGGTCGACGACCGTCACCCGCGACGCCGCGAAGTCGACGTTCGCCGGGTCGACGCCCGTCAGCCGCGCGGCCGTGTAACCCTGGACGTGCGAACCGCCGTCGCAATAGAAGTCACCCGGACGCAGTTTCACCTGCCCGCCGGAGCGGACACACGGCGTGGCGCCGGTGGCCGGGTCCATCGAGAACAGCACCCCGGCGTCGCCGAGGCCGATCAGGCAGCCCGACGGCGGGTCGTAGGCGTACCCGTAGTCCCGGGTGTTGCCGCCGGCCGCGTTCGGGTGGGTGATCAGGCCCGGCAGGCCCGCGCACGCCGACGCCGTCGTCCAGTCGTGGCACAGTGCCGCACCCGCGATCCCGCCGCTCCAGACCGGAAGGTAGCTGCGGATGTGGCCGTTCGGATCGGTGACGACCTCGGGGTTGAAGACGATCACCCCGGCCGCCAGCGCGGCCGCGCCGGGCGGTGGCGGCAACACCGACCCGTCGAGCGCGTAGCACGTCGTGACGTCGTCTGCGCCGGACGTCGACGAGCACGCGCCCACCGGGGCGCCGGTGGTGCTGAACGCCGTGTAGGCGTTGTAGGTGACGTTGCCCGCCGGTCCGGTGGGTCGTGACGAAGCCCAGCCGGCGCACGGCGTGGCGGTCGCCGGGTCGAAGCAGCCCAACGCGGGCTGCAGCGCGGTGCCCGGGCCCGCCGTCGACGCGAACACCTTGCCCGCCACCACGGTCACCGCGCCGTAGACGTACGGCTGGTTGGCGGCCGGCAGGATCGGTGCGTACGGCTGGCCGCCGCACGGGCTCTGCGTCGCGATGGTCCAGCAGACCACCGCGCCCGAGCTGACGACGCCGTAGAGGTTGCCGGCGCTCTCCACGAGCCCGGTGAGGCTGTTCACCGGCGGCGACCCGCCGAGGGTGGCCAGCGGCCAGTACCCGCAGTTGGCCGCGGCGGCCAGGTCGAGACAGCCGACCCCGGCCGATGTCGCCGTGAGGGCGGGGTAGTAGACCTTCGCGGGCGCCGCGGGGTCGCGCACGTACTGCTCGACCATGGTGCTGGTGATGTCCCCGGCCCCCAGGGTGCCGAGCGGGCCGGGCGCGGTGTTGAGCACCTTCGGCCAGGGGCCGCCCGGGCACCGCGTCCCGGTGGCGAGGTCGGTGCAGACCACCTTCGGCGACGTGGCCCCCAGGTGGTGGTAGATGTTCCAGGCCTGCAGCACCCCGCCGGGGGTGCGGTACAGGATCGGCGAGAAGCCGTCGCCGCCCGTCGCGGTGGTGACCGCCTGAACGGGCGGGGTGAGGGCGCCGGACAGCTGGGTCGCGTCGGGACCGGCGGTGGCGTTCGTCGCGCGGACGGCGGTCACCCCGGAGGCCGGTTCGGTGCCGGCGAACGTGGTGCCGTCGGTGGACCACTGCGGTGTCCAGCCGGGTGGGGAGTGCAGCGAGCCGGGCTGGAAGGCCTGGCCGGCGCCGACGGCGTCGGTGATGGTGGCGGCGCCGGTCGTGCCGGCGTGGTCTTCGTAGCCGATCACCCAGTTCGCCGTGGCGCCGTGGGCGGCCGGGGAACCGGTGCCCTGCACGGACTTCGTCAGCGCCGAGACCGCGGCCGGCGCGGGATCGGCGGCCGCGGGCAGCGGGACGGCGGTGGCCGCCACGAGCACGAGGGGCAGGACCGCCCCCAGGCGGCGCGCACGCATGCGTCTTCGCATGAATGGTCCTCGATTCTTCCGGAGGTTCCAGGAAACGTTTTCCTGGCCGAAGGAAAATCCTATGCCGAACCGGCAGTGCGTTGAAGCGCTCTCACCCGGGCGCCGAAAAGGCGAAACCAACAGCGCAATTCCGGGGTGGCCGAGCGGGTCGCCACCTGCTGTGACGAGGGCTGTTTCGGTGGGTGGTCACCCGGATGCCGCCAGGACGTCACTCGATCGGGTAATGGGTAGTCGCGAAAAAGAATATTCCCGGGTTGTGGTGAAGAATTATTTTCCGGATGTGCGGTTCAGTGCCCGGCGGTCCACAGCCGGTGCGCCAGTTCCAGGAAGGAGCTCCGATCACCGGCGGCCAGGGCGGCGCGGCGATCGGCGTAGACGTCGAAGATGGCGTGGGCGCCGGATATCCGCAGGGCGCGCACCGGCCCGGGGTGGCGGGGCGCGGTGATGCGCAGCGTGGTCCGGCAGCGCGCGGCGTGGTCACGGGCGTGCAGCAGCACCCGGATCGCGGAGGTGGCCAGCCGCGTGACGTCGGTGAGGTCGAGCACGAGGACCTCCGGAGCGGGGTCCTGCGCGAGGCACTGCGCGACGGCGCGCGCCATGATCAGGACGGTCCCGCTGTCGAGCTGCCCGGCCAGCGTCACGACGGCGGGGTCGCCGTGGGACCGGGACGTGGTCAGCCGGTCCGGACGGGACCGATCGGCCGAAGGCATGGTGAAACCCACCCTCCCGCTGAGGCGACGGCCGGGGGATGGCTCGGGGTTGAACCAGGAATGGTGACCAGCCTAGAACCGCGTCGCGGGCGGCCACAACACGATCGGCGAAGGCGGCCGGCTCCGTCCCGCGTTCGGAGCAGTGGCTAAGAGTCCCGGTGGGTGGAGTCCCGGTGGGCGGAGTCCCGGTGGGCGGAGTCCCGATGGGCGGGCTGGAAGAGCTCGACGAGGTTGCCGGCGGGATCCGCGAGGAGGATCTGCCGTCCGCCGGGGCCGGAGACCACGTCGGTGCGGAAGGCCACGCCGGCGCCGGCCAGCCGCGCGATCTCGGCGTCCAGGTCGGCGACCACGAGGTGGATGCGGTTGCGGCCGGCGGCCGAGGAGCCCGCGGGAGTGGCGCGGGCGCCGGAGCTGGCGGGGCCGGACAGCAGCAGCCGCAGCGGGCCGCGGACGACGTCGGCGAACGCCGGCGCGGCGCTCATGCGCACCGTGAAGCCCAGCTGGGTGGTGTAGAACTCGATGGCCGCCGGGACGTCGTCGACGACGTACCGGACACTCGCGTACTGGTCGGTCACGGCCGGGCCTCCTGGTCTTGGGGGACCGAGTCTTGGGGCGCCGGGAGATCCGGCAGCAGGTGCCGGACGCGCGTGTCGATCTCCGCCGCGGTCCGGGCGAACGAACCGGGCTCCCGCGCCCCTGCCGGGTCGGGGATGCTCCAGTGGCGGCGGCGCGGGTGGTGCGGGAATTCGGGGCAGGTCTCGCGGACCTTGTCGCACAAGGTGATCACGTGGTCGAACCGGTGGCCGGCGACCGTGTCCAGGTGCCGCGGCCGCTGCCCGGCGACGTCGATGCCGAACTCGTCGCTCAGCACCCGGACCGCGCCGGGGTGCAGTGCGGCCTTCGGGTGGCTGCCCGCGCTGGTCACGGTCACCTTCCCGGCGGTTCGCCGTCGCAGCAGCGCTTCGGCGACGGGGGAGCGGGCGCTGTTGCCGGTGCACACGAACAGCACGGCGACCCCCTCCGGGAGGGGCGGGGTCTCCGGGCGCAGCGCGGGGTGCAGGGCCGCGCCGGTTTCGGCCAGCGCGCCCGCGCAGCGGCCGAGGTCCAGGTGGTAGTAGCTGTCCCGGCCGTCGAAGCTGCTGCGCGTGGCGGTCACGAGCCCGCCGCCGCGCAGCAGCCGCAGGTGGTAGGAGACCAGGTTCTGCGGCTCGCCGACGCGCTCCACCAGCTCCCGGACGCGGAGGTCGCCACCGGCGAGCGCGCTCAGCAATGACCAGCGCAGCGGGTGCGCGGCCAGCCGGACGAAGGCGGGCGGCTCGGGAGCCATCTCCGGAAAATACATCAAACCGGTTTGATGTACCACGCTGAATGGCCCATCGGGGAAGGCGTCAAGTTCCCCGATGGGCCATCACGGACGCCTTCGGCCGTGCGCGGTCGCGGTGAAGGCGTCCGGGAGGGCGAGCGTGGCGGGGTCGCACGATCCAGGGGGGCGAAGATCGGCGCCCCCACCACGCTCTGCCGGGCCACGAGGGGTGGCGTCCGCGCGCCCGGCCGGTTCGGTGACCTAACCCCGGGCTCCCGGCCGGGGTCCGGTCCCCGAAGCACGGGCGGTCCAGGGCGGGGCGCCGCACTGCGGGCGCCAGGTGCCGACGTGCACCCACTGGCGTCCCCACGCGTGGGACATCAGCACCGTCGGCCGCTGGCACTGGGGACAGGCCTGCGGCGCCGAGTCGATGGACACCTCGTCCTCCTCCACACCGTTTGTGGTCGTGAGAGAAGGATCGCCGGGAACCGCCCGGGGAGGACCGGGGAAACTACCCGAAGGACTACGCGGGTCGCCGTGGCTGACCCGCCAGCCACGAAGCCACCTGGGCGCGGGAGGTGAGCCCGAGCTTCACCAGGATGTTCTCGACGTGCCCCTCCACGGTCCGTCCGCTGAGGACGAGGTCGGCGGCGATCTCCTTGTTGGTCATCCCCCGCGCCACCAGCTCGGCGATCTCCCGCTGCCGCCGGGTCAGCCCGCCGGGCTCGCCGGTCCGCGCCGGCCCGCTCGCCCGCGCCGGGGCGGGTTTCTCGCCCAGTGCGTACCGGACGACTTCGTCGAGACCGAAGCCGGCCGACGCGGCGAAAGCCGCGTCGAACTCCTCGTCCCCGAGCGCGTTGCGGGCCAGCGTGGCGCATTGCTCGTCGAAGCTCTGGTAAGGACTCATCTCGCCGACCCGCGCGCCGCTGAGCCGCCAGACCGCCTGGGACCCACCGAGCAGCCGGGCGGTCCGGTCGTGCGCGCCTTCGGACGAGTGGCACCACGCGAGGGCCTCGACGAGGAACGCGAGCAGCGTGCGGTCGGTCAGCCGGAGAGCGATGGCCTCGCGCAGCAGATCCGCTGCCTGCCGGTGCTCGCCGGCCCGCCAGCGGTGGATCGCGACGGCCCACAAGGCGTAGCCCCGTGACCAGCGCGCCTCGTGGCGCTCGGTGAGGGCGAGCGCCTCCTCCGCGGCGGCCGTGCCACGCGGGTCGCCGAGGAAGAACCGCGCGGCGGCGAGCAGGATCAGCGTGTCGAACACGAGCAGCGCGTCGCCGGCCAGGCGGTACCCGGCCAGCGCGCGCTCCAGGAGCTCGGCACCGCCCCGCAGGTCGCCGGTGAAGAACGCGGCCATGCCGGCACACTCCGCCCGGCCCGCGCGGAGCCGTTCGTCGTCGAACTCTTCGGCCAGCTCGGCGAGCTCGGCCAGCAGTTCGGTGTGCGGCGCACCGGTCTGGATCGCGAGGAACGCCATGCCGTACAACGCCCGCGCCCGGGTGATCGTGCGCTCGCCGCACAGCTCGAGCCCGCGCCGCAGGTACCGGCACCCCTCCGGGACGAGGCCGCCGCCGTACCAGAAGTTCCACAGCGAGGCCGCGATGTCGAGCGCGTGGCTCGCCCGCTCGGGGGTGGCGAGGCACTGCTCCAGCACGGTCCGGAGGTTGGCGTGCTCGCGCCGGAGCCGGTCGAGCCACTCCACCTGGCGCGGACCGAAGCCTTCGGTCCGGTAGCGCCGGGCGAGGCCGGCGTAGTACCGGGCCTGCCGGGCCCGCACGCCGGTCTCGTCACCCGCCTCGGCCAGCTTGGCGCCACCGTATTCGCGGACGGTCTCCAGCATGCGGTACCAGGCCTGCCGTCCGAAGGTGCCATTCCGGCGGCTGATGACCGACTTGTCCAGCAGCCCCGCGACGACGTCCAGTGCGCTGTCGCCGTCGGTTTCGTGGGGCGCGCAGACGTGCTCGGCCGCGTCGAGGTCGAACCCGCCGGGAAACACCGACGCCTGCGTCCACATCCGCTGTTCCGCGGGCGTGCACAGCTCGAAGCTCCAGCCGATCGCCGCTTCTAGGGTCCGCGGCCGGGGCCGCGCGCCGAGCGGGCGCGACGTGAGCAGGCCGAGCCGGTCGTCGAGCCGCTCGACGAGCTGGTCGACCGACAGGACGCGGAGGCGGACGGCGGCCAGCTCGATGGCGAGCGGGATGCCCTCCAGCCGCCGGCAGATCCGGACCACCGCCGCCCGGTTCTCCGGGGTCAGCTCGAAGCCCGGCGAGACGGCGGCCGCCCGTTCGGTGAACAGCGTCACCGCCTCGACCGGGCTCGCGCCGGTGTCTTCGGCCTCCGGGACGGGCAGCGGCTCGACGTGCAGGATGTGCTCGCCCTCCCCGTGCAGCGTGTGCCGGCTGGTGGCGAGCACCCGGAGCCCCCCGGAGATCGCGAGCAGCTTCGCCACCAGCGTCGCGCATTCGTCGGCGACGTGCTCGCAGTTGTCCAGCACCAGGAGCAGCTGCTTGTCCTCCAGGTACTCGGCGAGCGCGGCCGCCTGGTCGCCGGTGCCGCGCAGGCCGAGCGCCGTCGCCACGGTGCTCGGCAGCAGGTGCGGGTCTCCCAGGTCGGCCAGCTCGACCAGCCAGACGCCATCGGGGAAGGCCCTGCGCACGTCGGCCGCGACGCGCAGCGCGAGCCGCGTCTTGCCGACACCGCCGGCGCCGGTCAGCGTCACCAGCCTGGCCGCGGACAGCAGGCGTTTCACTTCCACCAGCTCATGCCGCCTGCCGACGAAGCTGGTCAGCTCGGCCGGCAGGTTGCCCACGCTTCGGCGGGAACGGGCGTGCATGCGGGTGAGTGTAGATCGGCGGGGATGCTGGCGACGTTCTAAGAACATCCTCGTTGTAGATATTGTTAACAATCTGATCGACGATTAGGGTGCGGAGGTCAAGTCTGCCGAAGCGATGGGGAATCCCCTTGATCATCGACTGCCACGGCCACTACACGACCGCGCCACCCGCCCTCGCGGCGTGGCGCGACCGGCAGATCGCCGCGCTGGATGACCCCGTCGCCGCGCCCGTCCGTGCCGACCTGCGCATCAGCGACGACGAACTGCGCGAGACGCTCGAGCCGAACCAGCTCCGGCTGATGGACGAGCGCGGGATCGACCTGACGATCTTCTCGCCCCGCGCGTCGTTCATGGCCCACCACGTCGGCGGCTTCGAGACCTCGGCGCAGTGGGCGGCGGTCTGCAACGAGCTGTGCCACCGCGTCAGCGCGCTCTACCCCCGCCGGTTCGTCCCCGCGGCGATGCTGCCGCAGTCCCCGGGCGCCGACCCGGCCACCTGTGTCCCCGAATTGACCCGCTGCGTGGCGGAGTACGGCGCCGTCGCGCTCAACCTCAACCCGGATCCCTCGGGTGGTCACTGGACGGCCCCGCCGCTCACCGACCGGTCCTGGTACCCGGTCTACGAGAAGATGGTGGAGTACGACATCCCGGCGATGGTGCACGTCAGCACCAGCGTCAACCCCGCGTTCCACACGACCGGCGCGCACTACCTCAACGCCGGCACGACCGCGTTCATGCAGCTCGTGCAGGGCGACCTGTTCACCGACTTCCCGGCGCTGCGGCTGGTCATCCCGCACGGCGGCGGCGCGGTGCCCTACCACTGGGGCCGGTTCCGCGGCCTCGCGGCGGCGCTGGGCAAGCCGGAGCTCGCGGAGCACGTGCTGGGCAACGTCTACTTCGACACGTGCGTCTACCACCAGCCGGGGGCGAACCTGCTGTTCGAGGTGGTGCCGGCGCGCAACATCCTGTTCGCGTCCGAGATGATCGGCGCCGTCCGCGGCGTCGACCCGCGCACCGGCCACCACTTCGACGACACCCGCCGGTACGCCGAAGCGGCGGGACTGTCCGAAGAGGACTGGGCGGCGATCCGGGAGCACAACGCCCGTGCGGTCTATCCGCGCCTGGACGCCTTGCTGAAGCAGCAGTGCCGGTGAGCCGGACGGAAGACGTGGCACCGTCCACACCGGACCCTCGGCGTCCGGTCCGTCGCGCATGAGAGACTCGATCAGGGCCGTAGCCGCCGGAAGGCCGGGTGGCGCACCGTCGGGGCGGTCAGCCGAGACCGAGGACGCCATGACGTATCCGCAGTATTCCGGGCAGCCGGGGCCACAACAGCCGTACTCGGGGCCCCAACAGCCCTATCCGGGGCATCCGCCGCACCCGGATCCCCAGCAGCCGTATCCGGGACGACCGCCCCACCCGGGGCAGCCGCCCTATCCGGCGCCTTCGGGCGGGTTCCCCGCGCAGCCGTACCCCGGCGCCGGCCAGCCGTACCCGCCGGCGCCTTACCCCGCACCGGGCTACGGGATGCAGCCACCCCAGCCGAACGGGGCCACGGCGATCATCGCGGGCGTGCTCGCCGTCCTCGGCGGGCTGCTCTACCTCGTCGGCCTGATCGGCGGCATCGCCACGCTGGCCGGTCTCGGCCCGCTGTGGATGGGCATTCTCCTGCTGGTCCAGAACATCGTGCTCGCGGGGACGCTGCTCCCCGGCGGCATCCTCCTGTTCCTGCGCAAGCCGATGGGCCGGGTGCTCACGATCGTCGGCAGCGGGCTCGCCATCCTGCTGTCGGTGGTGTCGGTCGCGCTGAGCGCGGCCGGCGTCTGGTACTACAGCGGCGGCTTCGGCGGGATGTACGCCGGTGCCGCGTACGTCGGGCTGCTGATGGTCCTGGTCCCGGCCGGAGCGACGCTGGTCCTCGCGATCGTCAAGCCGACCGCGCGCTGGTGCGGCCGCCCCGAACCGGGATTCGCCGGCTACCCGCCGCGCTGACGAACCGGCTCACGCCCGGGGCAGGGTCGGGCGCATCGCGGTGACGACGGCCGTGGTGACGACCAGGTGCATGAGCATCAGGCCGACGACGTTCGCCACGGTCGCGCCCGTGATCAGGAGCACCAGGTCCGGGATCCAGGTGAGCACGAGCACCGCGGGAACGACCACGCGCAGCGCGTGCGGTGCCCGCCGGACGATCAGCGTCCAGCCGGCCGCGCCGGCGAGGAGCCCGACGAGGGTCATCGACAGGTAGACGACGGGGACGAGGCCGACGCCGAGGCCGCCGTCGTCGAGCGCGGAAGCCACCAGCGCGATGGCCGTGTTCACGGCGAACGCGGCGACGGCGGCCAGGCCGAGCCGGAGCGCGAGGGTCGCGGTCGGGGTCGTGGTGGTAGTCATCGTTCCTCCTTGAGTTGCGTGTTAAACCCAACGGTAGGTTGAGTTGCGTGTTAAAGTCAAGCGTGGAGGAGCGCAGCGTGGAAAAGCATGAAGAGGAGCCGGTCCGCTGGCTCGACGCCGACCAGCGGCGTGCGTGGGTCAACCTGGTCAAGGTGCTGCTGGCCCTGCCCGGGGCGCTCGAGGGGCAGCTCCTGCGCGACGCCGACCTGACGCTGCTGGGCTACATGATCCTCGCGCGCCTGTCGGCGGTACCCGACGAGACGCTGCGGATGAGCGAGATCGCGGAAATGGCGAACGGGTCGCTCCCGCGGATTTCGCACGCGGTCGCCCGGCTGGAAGACCGGGGGTGGGTGACCCGGACGGTGTGTACCGGCCAGGGGCGGCGCTTCACCCTGGCGACCATGACCGACGCGGGCCGCGCGCACCTCGAGGCCGCGGCGCCCAGTCACGTCGCCACCGTGCGCCGGCTGGTGGTCGAGCCGCTGGGGGAGGACTTCGTGCGGCTCGGCGACGCGGTCGAGCGGATCGTCGAGGTGCTCGGCCTGCCCACGGCGATCCTCAAGCCGTAGCGCGCCTCGCCGGACCCTCGCCGGTCCGGGCCGTCAGCTTTCCGGCAACTCCGCCGGCCTGGAGTTCTTGCGCTGGTTGGCCGTGAAGCGCGCCTTCTTCTGGCGATTCCCGCACGTGTTCATGTCACACCATTTGCGGGTGCGGCTTTGGCTCGTGTCGAAGAAGGCGGCCCGGCAGGTCGGCGACGCGCACAAGGCCAGTTTTCCGTCTCGTTCGCCCGCGATGATGCTGATCGCGTCGGCGGCGATCACGCCGAGGGCGTCTTCCACACGGGAAGCCGAGCTGAGCTGCCACCGCCGCTTGCCCTCGGGTGTCAGGACGGCCGCGGCCCGTCCCTGGACACTGCGGTCGTTGATGACTTGGACGGCGGACGCGGGGAGCGCGTCCTGGATCGCGGCCGCCGTCGCGGCGGCGTGGATCGACTCCCTCAGTTCCCGGGCGAGGCCGAGCTGGGCGGTGGTGCAGGAGTCCACGGCGAGACCGTTCACGGCCAGCCAGTCGACGAGTCGCTGCGGCGTGGGGATGCGCTCGACGGCGTCGCCCTGACGCTCCGTCAGGGTCGCCGTGAAGCTGGTCGCCAGCACGCTACCCAGGCGAAATTCGGGGAACCCACCGCGCATGGAACCACCTTAGCCGGTTGCACGCCGGCCCGGCGACGTGTTAGAACCGCCTTAGCCGGTTCCACGACGACCAGGAGGACTCATGCCCCGTCCCACCAGCGACGTGCAAGCATTCGAAGCCCACGCGACCGACGCCGACCTCGACGAGCTGCGCGCCCGGCTGGCCGCGGCGCGGCTGCCGGAGGCCGAGACGGTCCATCGCGCCGCGCCCGGCCCTCGCCGATGGGACCAGGGCGTTCCGCTCGCCGACCTCGTCGATGTCGTGAACTACTGGCGCACCGGCTACGACTGGCGGTCGTTCGAAGAGCGCCTCGACCGGATCGGCCAGTTCCGCACGACCATCGACGGGCTGGGCATCCACTTCCTGCACCGCCGATCCCCGCGCGCGGATGCCACTCCGCTGATCCTGACGCACGGCTGGCCGGGCAGCATCGCCGAGTTCGTCGACGTGGTGGACGAGCTGGCGGATCCGGAAGACGGGGACGCGCCGGCGTTCCACGTCGTGGTTCCGTCGCTGCCCGGCTTCGGTTACAGCGACAAGCCGGCCACCACCGGGTGGGGGACCGAAAAGATCGCGGCCGCGTGGGTGGAACTGATGGGACGGCTCGGCTACGACAGGTTCGCCGCCCACGGCGGCGACTGGGGCGGCAATATCACCACGGTTCTCGCCGGCCGGTTCCCGGCGCACGTCCTCGGTATCCACACCACGTTCGCCGAGGGAGTGCCCGGGGCGGCCACGGAGGGGCTGACGGCGGTCGAGCGCCAGTGGACCGAAGAAACCCGCCATTTCTGGCGCCACCGGGCGGCGTACGCGAAGCAGCAGGCGACCCGGCCGCAGACCATCGGCTACTCGCTCGTCGACTCACCGGTCGGGCTGCTCGCCTGGATCCTCGACAAGTTCGCCGAGTGGTCGGACACCGGGGACAGCCCGTTCGAGACGATTTCCCGGGACCGCGTCCTCGACGACGTCACCCTGTATTGGCTGACGCGGACCGGCGCGTCGGCGGCCCGGATCTACTACGAAAGCCACAACTCGCTCGACCCCGAACTCCGGGTCGACGTCCCGTCGGCGATCAGCATGTACCCCCGTGACATCGAGAAGTGCCCGCGTCCCCTGGCGCAGGAGCGGTACCGGCAGATCGTCCGGTGGAGGGCGCCCGAAGCCGGGGGACATTTCCCGTCGCTGGAGGTGCCCGGGTACTTCGTCAAGGACCTGCGAGACGGCCTCGCGGCAGTGCTGGCCGCTCATCGGTGACGCGGGCCGGGCGGCAGTTCACTCATGATTGGTGACAATCCTGTGTGAAGCCAGGTGCGCAAGCTGATCGCGCGCCGCGCTCGCGACATCGGCCCGGACGCCGAGTTCGCCGAGCATCTCCGCGGCCGCCGCCATTTCCGCGGTGCGGCGCGCGGCGTGCCGGTGCGAGCCGTCGACCAGTCTGTCCACTGTGGACGCGCTCGCGGCGGTGAGCTCGTCGGTGACGACCTTCCGCAGCCAGTCCTCGCAGCCCGCGGCGCGCGCGGCACGCAGGGCTTCGACCACGGCGGCCGACATTCCCTTGAAGAACACGCTGCGCAGCAGCTTGCGTTCGGCGGCGAGCCCCGGTTCGCCGTCCATGACCTCGACCGCCGCACCGAACTGGTTCAACGCGGCGGCGACGGTGCCGGCGGCGTCCCCGGTCGCGAGCATCGGCACCCGCAGGCCGCGGCCCGGGACCGGCGCCATGATCGCGACGTCGGCGAACGGCACGCCGTGCGCGGCGGCGATGGTTGCCAGCCGTCGCTTGGTGCCGGGGGACGCCGTGTTCAGATCGGCCCAGACCGCTCCCGCCCGCACCCCGGCGAGCCCGGCTTCGAGCGCGTCGACGGCCGCCGACGCGCTGTTCACGCTGAGCACCAGATCGGCGCCGTCGGCGGCTTCGGCCTCGGAACGGGTGGCGACGACGCCCTCGGGTGCGGAAACGACAGGGTCGTACCCGCGCACGACGGCCCCCGCGGCGGTCAGGTCGCGGGCGAGCGCGCCGCCGGCCTCGCCCAGTCCCAGTAGTGCGATGACTCCGGTCACAGCAGAATCCTCTCGGCAGGATACGATCGAGTACACGATGTGCTCGACAAAATTGTCAACAAACGGAGCCGAGGGATGAGCGAGAGTGTTGTGGGCCGGCGGCCGGGGGAGCGTTCCGTGGTGGCGGCGATCCGCGACGCGATCGTCCGCGGCGAGTTCGTGCCCAACCAGCGGCTGGTGGAAGCGGACCTCTCCGACCAGTTCGCCGCGAGCCGCGCGACGGTGCGCGCCGCGCTGATCGAGCTCACCAACGAGGGGCTCGTCGAGCGGGTGCAGAACCGGGGTGCCCGGGTGCGCGCGGTGTCACTGGAGGAGGCCGTCGAGATCTCCGAGGTCCGGATGATGCTCGAGTCGCTCTGCGCGGCGAAGGCGGCGGAGCGCATCTCCGACGCCGAGGTCGGCGAGCTGCGGGAACTCGGCGAACGGATGCAGATGGCCGTGGCGGGCGGCGACGTCGTCGGGTATTCGGGGCTCAACCAGCGGCTGCACCGCCGGGTCCGGGAGATCAGCGGGCAGCGCACGGCCGCGCAGGTCCTCGAACGGCTGCGCGGCCAGAGCGTCCGGCACCAGTTCCGCCTGGCGATGCGGGCCGGGCGGCCGCAGGTCTCCCTGCCGGAGCACCTGGCGATCATCGACGCGATCTGCGCCCACCACCCCGCCGAGGCGGCCGAGGCCGCGCGGGTCCACCTGGCCGGCGTGATCGAAGCGCTGAAGGCGGCCGACGCCGCCGAGGCCGTCCCGCTGCACCCCTGACCCCTTCCGGGTGTCATGAACGACTCTTTCCTGTCGCCGGACGACAGGAAAGAGTCGTTCATGACATCGCGGTGCTGCCTCCGTCAGGAACTCAGGCCGAAGAAGGCGATCGCGACGGCGGCCATGCCGCCCGCGGGCAGGCTGTGCCCGGCGCCCTGGATGCTGTAGGCCTCCACCCGGACGGTGCCGGAGGTGTCGGCGTAGCGGCGGCGGTTCCAGCCGGCCTGCGGCGTGTCCGTGGAAGTCGGGTTCTGGCTCAGCCCGAACACGGTGGTCCACTGCTCGATTTCTTCCTGCAGCAGCGAGTACGGCACGAGGGTGTCGGCGGTGCCGTGCCACAGCTGGACGCGCGGGCGGGGGCCGGTGTAGCCGGGGTAGGCCTGGCGGACCGCGTCGCCCCACTGCTGGGGCGTCCGGTTCGCGCCGCCGCTGCCGGTGCACTTGCTGGACCACGGCGGGAAGTCCGCGGCGTTCGCGAAGCAGGTGAACGGCACGCCCATGAACGCCGCGCCCGCCTTGAACACGTCGGGGTAGAGCGCGAGCATTTCGTTGGTCATCATGCCGCCGGAGGACGAGCCGGTGGCGAAGACGCGGTTCGGATCGCCGCCGTAGTGCTGCTCGGCGTAGGTCACCATCGACGCGATCGAGACCGGGTCGCTGCCGCCGCCACGGTGCTTCGCGGCGTCCGACCACGTGTCGAAGCAGTTCCCGAACCCGGCCTGCTGCTGGGCGCTGGGGTAGATGACGATGAACCCGTACCGGGCGGCGAGTGAGCCGAACTCGCTGCCGGAGTAGAAGCCCGGGCCAGAGCCGCCGCAGCCGTGCATGGCGACCACGATCGCCGGGTGGGCCGGATGGGAGTCCGGCACGTAGACGTGCATGCGCATCCCGCCCGGGTTGGCGCCGAAGCCCGTCACCTCCACCAGCGACGCGGCCGACGCCGGGGCCGGGACCACGGCGGTGGCAATGGTGATCAGCAGGGTGCTGACGAATGTCACGAACGCCGTTCTGAATCCACTCATCGGTGACCTCCGGTCGGCGATCCCCCTCGCCGAGCGAGAGTAGGCAAATTAACGACGACCGTCAACGATTCATCAAGTATACGCATCCTCCGAAACTTTCGAATTCCCGAGAATGGGCAAAAAAGCCTGACAAAAGGCTGGCGGTCGCGACCGGGATGACGAACAAGCGCCGCCCGGTAGGTTGAGCTCCGGTGGATCGGGCGAGGAGGTGGCGCATGCCGGAAGCCGTCGACCCCACGGGAGACGGGGCCACGCTGGTCGTGCGGCCGGAAGCACTGCTGCTGGCCTTGCTCGGCGACCACGTCCTGGACCGCGGGATCGCCGTGTCGACCGGCGGTGTCCTCGCCGTGCTCGGCCGCCTCGGCGTCGGCGAGCACGCGACCCGGGCGACGCTGAGCCGGATGAGCCGCCGCGGCCTGCTCCGGACCGTCCGCCGGGGCCGCCAGGCGTTCCTGGGGCTGACCGAGCACGGAACGGCCGTGCTGCGCGACGGCCAGCGCAAGCTCGACGGCGACATCGTCGACCGGCACTGGGACGGCCGGTGGACCCTGCTGAGCTTCTCGGTACCGGAGACCCGCCGCGCGGACCGGCACGCCCTGCGCACCCGGCTGGGCTGGTTCGGTTTCGGCTTGCTGCGCAGCGGCCTGTGGGTCTCGACGGCGGCCGCGGACATCGCGCCGGCCCTGGCCGAGCTCGACCTGCTCGACCACGCCGAGGTGTTCCGCGCCGAACCGTTCATGTGGACCGACCCCGCGCGGATCGCCCGGGAGGCCTGGGACCTGCCGCAGATCGCGACCGGCTACGACGAGTTCCTCCGCCGGTGGACCGACCGCGCCTACGGCGACCTGGACGACCTCTCCCAGCGAATCCGGCTGGGCGCGGAATGGCTGCTGCTCATCCGCCGCGACCCGGTCCTGCCGCCGGAGCTGCTGCCCGAAGGCTGGCCGGGGACGCGCGCCGCGGCCCTGTTCCGCAGCCTGCGCCACCAGTGGGTCCAGCCGGCCGACAAGCTCGCCGCCGAACTGCTGGAATCCATTGTGGAGGAATGACGCCGGACTTCCGGCGGCATCTCCGGTGACCGCGGGGCTCGCGCCCCGCGGTCGACTGTCGGCGAGCCGAGCTTGTGAACCGGTTTTGTCGGTGAACCGCACACACTCCGGTTGCCCAAGATGCCGCCGACTTGCTCGCCAAGATTGTTGACAATTTCGTCGACCAGACCGTACCGTGGCGGCATGAAGCCCGTCATCGTCACCGATCCGCCGCGTGCCGACCTGGCGCAGGTGACGCGCCTGGCGGGCTACGGCGTCGCGACCGTCCACGAGGCGCTCGGCCGCTCCGGACTGCTCGGCCCGGACCTGCGGCCGATCCAGGACGGCGCCCGCGTCGGCGGCACCGCCGTCACCGCGCTGTGCTGGCCGGGGGACAACCTGATGATCCACGCGGCCGTCGAGCAGTGCCGCGAGGGCGACTTCCTGGTCGTCACCACGACTTCGCCGTGCCACGACGGCCTCTTCGGCGAGCTGTTCGCCACCGCGCTGCGGCACCGCGGCGTGCGCGGCCTGGTCACCGGCACCGGCGTCCGTGACGTCGCCGAGCTGCGCGCGCTCGGCTTCCCCGTGTGGTCGGCGGCGGTGAGCGCGCAGGGGACCGTCAAGGCGACCGCGGGCGCGGTGAACGTCCCGGTGGTCCTCGGCGGGCAGGTGATCCGCCCGGGCGACGCCGTCCTGGCCGACGACGACGGCGTCCTGCGCGTCCGCCGCGAAGACGTCCGAAGTGGACTCGAAGCCGCCCGGGCCAGGCTGGAAAAGGAAGCCGCGGCGCGGGAAGCGTTCGCGAACGGGCAGCTGGGCCTGGACCGGTACGGGCTGCGCGCGAAGCTCGAAGCCCTCGGCGTCCGGTACCTGACCGCCGAGGAGTACGCGAAGGAGCGGGCATGACCGGCGTGCCCTGCATGCTCATGCGCGGCGGGACGTCGAAGGGCGCCTACTTCCTCGCCGGGGACCTGCCCGCCGATCCGGCCGCCCGCGACGACCTGCTGCTGCGGATCATGGGCACCCCCGACCCGCGCCAGCTCGACGGGCTCGGCGGCGCGCACCCGGTCACCAGCAAGGTGGCGGTCGTGTCCGCGGCGAGCGAGCCCGGCCACGACGTCGACTACCTGTTCCTGCAGCTCGGCGTGGCGGAGGCGACCGTCTCCGCCCGGCAGACGTGCGGCAACCTGCTGGCCGGGGTCGGGCAGTTCGCCGTCGAGCGGGGGCTCGTGCCCGCCGGGGGCGAGCGCACCACCGTGCGCGTGCGGCTGCTCAACACCGGCACGGTCGCGGTCGCGACCTTCCCCACCCCCGGCGGCGAGGTGGACTACCGCGGCGGCACGGCCGTCTCCGGCGTGCCCGGGACCGCCGCCCCGGTCGAGCTCGAATTCACCGGGACGGCGGGCTCGGTGTGCGGCAGTCTCCTGCCCACCGGTCACGTCCGCGACGACGTCGGCGGCATCGCGGTGTCCTGTGTGGACAACGGGATGCCGGTCGTCGTGGCCCGTGCGGCCGATCTCGGAGTCACCGGCCACGAACCGGCCGCGGAGCTGGCCGCCGACACCGCGCTCGCCGGCCGGATCGACGCGCTGCGCACCGAAGCCGGCAAGCTGATGGGGCTCGGCGACGTCGGCGCGAGCTCCGTGCCCAAGACCACCCTCGTCGCCGCGCCGCGTGACGGCGGCGCGATCTGCACCCGCACGTTCATCCCGGTCGAGCCGCACCCCTCGATCGGCGTCCTCGGCGCCGTCAGCGTCGTGACGGCGCTCCTGCTCGACGGCGCCGCCGGCCAGGATCTGCTGGTCGCTCCGCCGGCGGGAGAGCCCTTCGAAGTCGAGCACGCGAGCGGGAAGCTCGCGGTCCGCATCGAGCTCGACACCACGGTCACCCCGCCCCGGGTCCGCCGGTCGACGGTGTTCCGCACGGCGCGGAAACTGTTCGACGGCACCGTTTTCCCCCGTCCCTGAGGAGTGCCGACATGCCCGATCCTTCGCCGCGCCACGAGGTCGCGCACCTCGGTCACGTCGAGCTGCGCACCCCGGAACCGGAGCGGAGCCTGGACTTCTTCGTCCGGGTGCTGGGGTTGACCGAGAACGGCACCGACGGGGACTCGGTCTACCTGCGCACCTGGGACGACTACGAGCACCACAGCCTGAAGCTCACCGCGGCGAAGACGTCCGGGGCCGGGCGGACGGCGGTGCGTGCCTCGAGCGAGGACGCCCTCGAGCGGCGCGTGGCCGCGCTGGAGGAACGCGGGCTCGGGGTCGGCTGGATCGACGGCGACACCGGGATCGGTCCCACGTACCTGTTCCGCGATCCGGACGGCCACGAACTCGAGATCTACTGGGAAACCGAGCGCTACACACCGCCCGAGCACCTGCGGCCCGCGCTGAAGAACCAGGCGCAGGCGTACCCGGGGCGCGGCAACCGCGTCGAGCTGTGCAACCCGACCGGGCGGCTGATCTTCGCGCCGGACTGGGAACCGGTCACCTGGACCGAGGCCGAGCGGGCGAAAGGGCAGGCGTGGGGGCTGAAGACGATCGAGTCGTTCCACACCCACGGCACCCCGCCGGTGGCCTGAGCACCGGAACGACGGCTGTCACGCTCCGCCGGACGCGCTCCCGGCCGGGGGCCGGCAGGCCACCAGCCTTTGCAGCTCTCCGCCGCCCGGGCGGGACCGGCTGACATCCGGCCGCGGCGCGACTACCGTGGGCAAGCAGGGGAACGTCGGCGCGTGGGGAGGCGCTGCGATGGGGCAAAACGCGGGTTGGGCACTGTCGAGATGGACCCTGTGGGCGTTGCCCGGACGGGTGCGCGTGCTCGTCCTCGGCGTGGTCCTGGCGGTCTTCGTCCTGGTGGCGCTCGCGGCCAGGACGGCTCCGGCGCTGGGGGAGTGGATGGCGGCGGGCTGGCTCGCGGCGGCGGCGCTGCCGCACCTGCACGCCTCGCACTGGATCCAACGCTGTCGCCGCGACCGGGCGGGCACGCCGTATGTCGACCTCTGCAGCGTCTGGATCTTCGCCGGGGCGATCGTGCTGCCACTGGTGCTCGAACTGGCGCTGGTTGCGGTGCTCTATGCCCACCGCTGGGCGCTGGTCAACCGGTTCGACGCGGTCCGGCCGCCGCACCGCACTGTGTTCACCGCCGCGACGCTCGCGCTGTCCGCGGCCGCCGCGGCCACCGTGCTGCGCCTCAGCGACGTCCAGGATCACCTCGCCGGCGGCGCCCGGCCAGGCTGGGTCGACCTGGCCGCCGTGGTCGTGGCGGCCGCGGTGCAGTGGGTGGTCAACACCGTGCTCGTCGGTACGGTCATCGCCTGGACGGTCACCGTCGAGCACCCCCGCCTGCTCCTGGGCAGCGCCTCGGACAACCTGCTGGAGATGGGCCAGCTGGCGCTCGGCGTGTTCGTCGCGCTCGCGCTGCTGTGGTGGCCGCCTGCCACGCTGCTGATGATCATCCCGACGTTCGCGCTGCACCAGTGCGTCCAGCTCGACCAGCTCAAGCTCGCCGCCCGCACCGACCAGCGCACCGGGCTGCTCAACGCGATCGCCTGGCACGAGCAGGCCGAGCGCGCGCTCCAGCGCACCCGCGGCCTGGTCGGGGTGCTGATGATCGACCTCGACTGGTTCAAGCGCATCAACGACACCCACGGCCACCCGGTCGGCGACGACGTCCTCGCCGCGGTGGCCACCGTCCTGACCAGGGCCGTCCGGCGCGGCGACACGGTCGGCCGGTACGGCGGCGAGGAGTTCGCCGTCCTGCTGCCCGAAGTCGACGAGGCCGAAGTCCGCGCCATCGCCGAGCGGATCCGGCTCCGGATCCGCGCGTTGCGCGTTTCCACGCCCCGGGGCGAGCCGGTGACGTTGTCGGCGACGATCGGCGCGGCCCTGCACCCGGCGATGCCGGAGGCCGATCTCGACGGCGTGATCCGGGCGGCCGACGACGCGCTGTACGCGGGCAAGAAAGCCGGCCGCGACCGGGTGGCCCTCGCCGGTCTCTGAGCAGTTCCGGCTGCACCCCATGCCGGGTGAATCGGCGGAACCGAGGTTTGCCCGCTCTCCTGGAGGGCAACTCCTGGCCATGGCTGAAGCGGGAATCACCGAAATGTCGGGCCGGGCCGGGGTCGTCGCGGGGCTGCGCCGCGTACTGCTGGCGTTCGGGGTCGGCGGGGCGCTGGCGTGCCTCGCCTGGATGGCGTTGTGGCTGGCCATGCACGTCTGATTTCCCGTGCCTGACGCGGGTGCCGGCCGGGGAGCCCGGCCGGCACCCGGGAGATCACTGGCAGGCTTCGCAGTCCGGGTCGTCGATGCGGCAGGCGGCCCCGTCGGTGAGCGGGAAGTCGAAGTCCTCCAGCTCGGGCACGGCGGTGGCGGTTTCTTCAGGGGTGGTGGTGGCGGACATGGCACTCCCTCGAGGACGAACGATTTCTACCCGTGTGTAGCGCCGAAGATCGACAGGCATTCCGTGACGCGCGCCACACGTGACTCCGGGTTCGGGACGGCTTCCCGAGATCGGCGACGAAATCGGGCCGAAGGGGCGGAATCCGCTGCCCGTCGGTGAAGAAGCGGCGGCCGGCGCCCCGGCCAGGTGATCTTCGGAACGGCCGTCCCCGCCGGCAGCGAGGGCGCCGAAGCTGCGTTACGGTCGCGATCGGGGTCTCGGGGGAAGGCAGGGAATGTCTTCGCACATCAGGACAATGTTCCGCGGGCGTGAGGTGTCCCCGGCGGCGTGTGTGGGTAGTCCCTTTCCGGACGTTCACGTGCCGGCGAAGGGTGGCTCTCGTGCCGCAATGGGCAGAGGCGGGGCTGTGGGGCCTCGTCGGCGGGATCGCGCTGGTCCTCGGCGCCGCGGTCGCGTGGTGGGTGCGCGTGTCCCGCCGGGTCGTCGCGGGGATCATGGCCTTCGGGGCCGGCGTGCTGATCTCCGCGCTCGCCTTCGACCTGGTCGACGAGGCCCAGCACACCGGCGGGCTCGGCCCGACCGCGGGCGGGTTTCTCGCCGGGGCGGCCGTCTACGTCGCCATCAACGTGCTGCTGGCCCGGCGGGGTGCCCGGCACCGCAAGCGCTCCGGCGGCCAGCAACCGTCCGAACAGGACGCCGCGGGCAGCGGGGCCGCGATCGCCGTCGGCGCCTTGCTCGACGGGATCCCGGAATCGGTCGTGCTCGGCGTGTCGCTGCTCGGTGGCGGGGGGATCGGGATCACGGTGCTGGCGGCGGTGTTCATCTCGAACGTCCCGGAAGGACTCTCCAGCGCCGCGGGCATGAAGGCGGCCGGGCGCAGTGCCCGCTACGTCTTCGGGGTGTGGAGCGCTATCGCGGTCGCCAGCGGGGCCGCGGCCCTCTTCGGCAACCTCCTGCTGCGGACAGCGTCCCCCGCGACGGTCGCCGCGATCACGGCGGTGGCCGCGGGGGCGATCCTGGCCATGATCGCCGACACGATGATCCCCGAGGCGTTCGAACGCACCGAGCTCTACACCGGCCTGCTCGCCACCATCGGGTTCCTGACGGCGTTCGTCATCGAGCACGCCGGCGGCTGACCACCGCGGCGATCGCGACCGCGATCCCGGCCACGGCGAAGAGCGCGGTGGCGACGGGACTCAGGTACTTCGACAGGCTGGGCGCGCTGCCGGGCCCGGAGAGCCACAGCGTCAGCAGGACTACGTACAACGCGGTCAGCGCGCCGGCCCACCAACGCAGGCGGCGCTCGCGCAGGGCGCCGATCAGGACGACGGCAATGGGCAGGCCGGCCAGCAAGGCGAACTGGCCGGCCACCATGACGGGGACGGTCCAGGCCGCGACGAGCACGTTCGTCGAGGTGCCGGGGTGGCGGGTGGTGGTCATCGTCGGCTCCTTCACCGGCCGCAGGGGCGGGCTTCGGCGGTGGTCTTGAGGTCGGCGAGCCAGGCGTCGAGGCCGGCGGCCAGGTAGCGGATGGCGGTGGCGGGGTCGGCCTCGATCTGCTCGCCGGTCCAGCTCTCTTCGGTGTCGACGAGGACGCCGTCCCGCACCGGCGTGAAGGTCCAGACGTGCACGCCGCGGTCGATGCGCAGCCCGTCGCCGATCGCCGGCCCGGTCCAGCGGACGCACCGGCCGGGCTGGACCTGCCCGACGGTGGAGGTGACGACCAGCGTGGTTTCCGGCGTGGTGGGCGTGGCGGGGGCCGGTGTGGTCCACCGGAACCGCGAGCCCGGTCGCAGGGGCCCGGTGTCGAGCCGCTTCGCGCTGGTGACGGCCGGCTGCCACGAAGGCCAGTCCGCCACGTCGGTGTGCAGCTTCCAGACCGTGCTCAGCGGCGCCTTGACCAGTGTCTGGGTCCGGTAGTGGATCCGGGCGGCGGGGTCGATGCCGGTGCCCTGGCACGTGACCGGCGCCGGGGTGGCGGCCTGGGCCGGTGCCGCGAAGCCGGCGAGCCCGGCGGCGAGGGGGAGGGCGAGGAGCGCGGTGCGCAACCGGAAGGGGTTCATGACTCTCTCCGTAGTTAGTGTCCGTCGTGTTAGTTAGAACCTATAACAACTCGGACCTGAGAGTCAATAGGAAAAGTGATAGCCTCTAACCGTGAACGAGAGCCCGCGAGAGCGCTACCGAGCCCAGGTGCGCGCGGAGATCAAGCGGCACGCGTGGGAGCAGATCGCCGCGGCGGGCGTGCCGGCGCTGTCGCTCAACGCGATCGCCAAGCAGGTGGGCATGAGCGGTCCCGCGCTGTACCGGTACTTCGCGAGCCGGGACGAGCTGATCACCGCACTGATCCGCGACGCCTACCGCAGCCTCGCCGACACCGTCCGGGCCGCCGGCGACTCAGGCGCCGGCCTGGCCGGCCTCGCCCACGTCATCCGGGACTGGGCGCGCAGCGACCCGCAGCGGTACTTCCTCATCTACGGCACGCCCGTCCCCGGCTACCACGCCCCGGCCGACACGACCGCGATCTCGTCCGAGGTGATGGCGGTGCTGGTCGACGTCTGCGCCGCGGTGGCGGACGGTGAGCCGCCGACGGCGTTCGACGGGCACCTCGAAAACCACCGCGAGTGGGCCGGTGATCGCCCTGCGACGGCGTCGGTCCTGCATCGCGGGCTGTCCTTCTGGACGCGCCTGCACGGCGTGCTCTCCCTCGAGCTGGCCGGCCACTTCACCGGCATGAAGTTCGACCCGGGCCTGCTGATCGACGAAGAAGTGGCCGCACTGCGCCCGCGGTGAGCCGCGGGCACCTCACCCGGTCTGTTCGCGGATCCAATCCGCCACGACGTCGACGCGGGCGATCGTCTCGGCGCCGGGCTGGGGGCACGGCGGGCCGGTGTTGACGATGGCCACCAGCGTCCCGCCGTGGTCGTCCTCGGAGAGGAAGAACGGGCCGCCCGAGTCCTGCGGGCACGGGCCGTTCTCGACCGTGCGCGTGCCCACCGGCTGGGCCTCCAGGGTCACCTTGTCGACGCCCGACACCCGGAACTTCCCGCGTTTGAGGTGGTCGGACGGGCCGAGCACGGTCGCCGAGTGCGAACCCCAGCCGGCGAACTGGAGCTGCTCGCCGACCGCGGGCCGCGTCTCGGCCAGCTTCACCGGGGCGATGCCGGTGACCGGGCTGCTGAGCTTCACCACGGCCAGGTCGTTGACCGGCGACTGCCGGACGTCCACGACCTCGGCCGTGTGCCCGCCGGGATCGCTGTCCTTCAGCCGGCCGACGGTCACCGTCATCGTGTACGGCGACGGCCCGCCGACCCGGACGTCGTGCACGTCGTGGAAGCAGTGCCCGGCGGTGACGACCCACTGCGGCGCCACCAGCGAGCCGCTGCAGGCGCCGCTGCGCACGCCGCCGCCGAGGACGGGAATGTCCTCCGAGGTCAGCTTCGCGTTGAAGGGCAGGATCGGGTTCTGCGCCGCTCGCGTGGTCGCGGGTGCCGGGGCCGCGGTGTCCGGCAGGCTGTGCCCGGTCGTCGACGCGGCCAGGACGGGTCCCCCTGCCGTCGCCGCGGTCACGGTGTGGGCGAACGCGAGGCCGGCCCCCGCCAGCACCCCGATCCCCGTCGCCCGCAGCCGGAAGAGCCGCCGTCGTTCCGAAATGGTCCTCACACCCTATTGCACGGATGAGGGCACGGAATGGTTGCGAGATCCAGACTTTTCTCACACGCGGAACGCGTCCACACCGGTCAGCCGGGCCGAAAGCGCCCAAAGCCGGGCGGCTTCGCCGGGGTCGACGGCGTGTCCGCGGACCCCGGAGACCATCTCGGAGCTCTCGGTCGGCTCGGCGACGTCGCAGTCCTCGCAGTACAGCCCGCCCAGGTCCGCCAGCTGCGCGGAAGTCGCCGCCCAGACCTGGGTCGCCGCGCCCTGCGCCGGGGTCTTGAAGGTGGGGTCGGCGGGCCGGCCGTCCTCGCCGACCCAGCCGCGGCCGGCCATTTCGGCGTGCGTCAAGTGCCGCTGCAGGGGCGTGAGGATCGCGCCGGGGTGCACCGAGAACGCCCGGACCCCGGCTGCCCGGCCGAGGGTGTCGAGGTGGACGGCGAACAGGGCGTTGGCCGTTTTCGCCTGGGCGTAGGCGAGCCAGCGGTCGTAGCCCCGCTCGAAGTGGGGATCGGCCCAGCGGATCCCGGAAAGCTGGTGGCCCGCCGACGACACGGTCACGATCCGCGCGCCCGGCCTGACGGCCGGCCAGAGCAGGTTGACCAGGGCGTGGTGCCCCAGGTGGTTGACCGCGAACTGGGCCTCCCAGCCCGGGCCGACGCGGGTTTCCGGGCAGGCCATGATCCCGGCGTTGCCGATGACGATGTCGAGCCCGCGGCCGGAAGCGAGGAACCGTCCGGCGAACCGGCGGACGCTGCCGAGGTCGGCGAGGTCGAGCGCGGCGACCTCGGCCGTGCCCGCGAGCGCCGCACGGGCTTCGGCGGGGCGCCGGGCCGGGACGATCACGTGTGCCCCGGCGGCGGCGAGGGCGCGGGTGGTTTCGGCGCCCAGGCCGGAATACCCGCCGGTGACGAGGGCGAGCCTGCCGGTGAGGTCGATGCCGTGCAGGACTTCGGTCGCCGTGGTGCGGTGGCCGAAGCCGGAGCCGATCTTGTGCTGGTGCGTGGTCATGCCGGCGAAGCTAGGAGCTAGACCGCGGTCTAGGTCAACTGATCTAGCATCGGTTCCGTGGAGCTGGGAATCGGGCAGGTGGCCGAGCGCACCGGGATGAGCGTGCACGCGCTGCGGCTGTACGAGCGGGAAGGCCTGATGGCGGGCCCGGTCCGCCGTGACGCCGGCGGCCGCCGCGTGTACACCGAGTGGGACGTCGAATGGCTGCTGTACTGCGCGAAGTTCCGCGCGTCGGGCATGCCGCTGGCCACGATCCGGAAGTTCGCGGACCTGGTGCGCCGGGGGCCGGGGACCGAACCCGAGCGGCTGGAGCTGCTCAGGGAGCACCAGGAGCAGGTCGTCGCGCGGATCGCGGAACTGAACGAGTGTCTCGACGTGATCTCGGACAAGGTGCGGGTCTACGGCGAGCACGTGGCCCGGGGGAGCGCGGCCGGCCTCTGGAGCCATCCGGCGGCCGCGGCCGGTTCGCCGGAAGACCCGGTCTACGGGGTCAGATAACCCTGGGAGAAGGCGGCGGCCACGGCGGCCGCCCGGTCCTTGACGCCGAGTTTCGCGTACGCGTGCAGCAGGTGCGTCTTGACCGTCGCCTGGCTGATGAACAGCTGTTCGGCCGCTTCGCGGTTCGTCGAACCCCGCGCGATCAGCTCCAGGACTTCCCATTCGCGCTGCGACAGCGGTTCGGACGCGGGGCGGCGCAGCTGTCCCATGAGCCGCGTCGCGACCGCGGGGGAGAGCACCGCCTGTCCCTGTGCGGCCGCCTCCACCGCGCGGAACAGTTCTTCCCGCGGTGCTTCCTTGAGCAGGTACCCCGTGGCGCCGGCCTCGATGGCCGGCAGGACATCGCTGTCGGTGTCGTAGGTGGTGAGCACAAGCACCCGCGCCGGCACCCCGCGCTTCGCCAGTTCCTGGATGGCCGTCACCCCGTCGGTCCGGGGCATCCGCAGATCCATGAGGATCACGTCCGGCCGCAGCTTCTCCGCCACCGCGATGGCCTCCGCGCCGTCACCGGCCTCGCCGACCACCTCGAAGCGGGGGTCGGCGCCGAACATGCCGCGCAGCCCGTCCCGCACCACCGGGTGGTCGTCGACGATCAGCAGGGAAATCACCGCGCACCTCCGGCCGGGATGGCCGGGACGGCCACCGAGATCGCCGTGCCGCCGCCCGGCTCCGACTCGATGTCCAGCCGTCCCGCGAGCCGCTGCACCCGTTGCCGCATCCCGGCGAGCCCGAACCCGCCGGTCACGGAAGCGTTGGCACGCTGGGCATCGGGCTCGAAACCCACCCCGTCGTCGCGCACGTCGAGGGTGACCAGATCCGCCATGTACGACAGGGTCAAGCCGACCCGGCCGGCGCGGGCGTGCCTGGCCACGTTGGCGAGCGCCTCCTGTGCGGTCCGCAGCAACGCGGCTTCGACGTCGGTGTGCATCGGCCTGGCATCGCCGGTGGTGGTCAGGACGGCGTCGATGGCGTTGACCTCGGACCACCGCCGCGCCACGTCGCCGATCGCTTCCGGAAGCTGGGCCTCGGCGAGCACCGACGGCTCCACCGCCTGGACCGTGCGGCGGGCTTCGACGAGGCTTTCGCGGGCCAGGTTCGTCGCGTTCCCGAGGTGCTGCCGCAACGCCGCCGGCGCGTCGAGCGTCTGCTCGGCGGCCTGGAGCTGGGTGAGGATGCCGGCGAGGCCCTGGGCGAGCGTGTCGTGGAGCTCCCGCGCCATCCGCTGCCGCTCGTCCAGCACGCCGGCTTGGCGCGCCTGGACGAGCAGCCGGGCGTGCAGGCCGGCGTTCTCCGCCAGCGCGGCCTCCAGCTTGACGTTGGCCTCGTGCAGCTCGGCGAGGGCCAGCTTCTGCTTGCCGTTGCGCCGTTCGGCCACCTCGGCGAAGTAGGAAAAGACCCCGGCCAGGAGCGTGATGAGGACGCCGAGGAGCGGCCAGCCCCACCACAGGCCCGCCTGCTCGATGTTGTCCCAGCCACCCAGGTACGACAGCGACGCGACCATCGCCGTGGCGGCGACGCCGACGTATCGCCAGCGGCCCTTCAAGTACCGGAACGCTTGGGGATAGCCGATGAAGCTGAAGAAGCCGTACCAGGGCGCGAGCGCGACGAGGCCGAAGGCCAGCGCGATCAGCCCGGTGTAGTACAGCCCCATCAGCGGGCGGTTCTCGTGCCATTCGGGGTGGAGCGTGTGGAACCAGAGCAGCCAGAGCGTGGCCGTGAGCGTGAGCCCGGACACCGGCAGGCCGGACACCGGCTGGTGCCAGATCGGCTGCAGCAGCGTGACAATGGTGCTGATCGCCAGGAGGAAGTACGGGAGCACCTGGGAAAGCCTGCTTTCCCGCCGCTCCAGGCGGTCGAACTCCGCCCGCAGCTCCGCCTCGACGCTCAACGCTCACTCCCAGCGGAAGTATCGGGCGGCCAGCCCACCGGCCACGACGGTCCAGCCCAGCATGACGGCCCAGTGCAGCGGCTGCGGCCAGTGGCCCGCTGTGGCGTCCTGCAATGATTGCACGCCCGCGCCGAGCGGGGTGAAATCGCTGATCGTCCGCAGGACGGTGTTCATGCTCGCGCGGGGTGCCCAGAGGCCGGCGAAGAACATGAGCGGGAAGAACAGCAGGGACCCGATCGCGCCGGCGCTCTTGCCCGTCGGCGCGAGCGAGGCGACGAGCAGGCCGATCGTGAAGACCGACACCGCGGCCAGCAGGTAGCCCAGCAGGTAGGCGGGCAGGTGCCGGGGCAGGCTCACGGCGAACGCCAGCCTGCCGGTGGCCAGCACGACCACCATCGTCACCAGGGACAGGATCGTGGACATCAGCAGCTGCGCGCCGAGCATGGCCCGCGGCTTCACCGGGGTGGTCCGCATGCGGCGCAGCACGCCTTTCTCGCGGTAGCCGGCGAAGAGCTGCGTCAGGCTGTTCAGCGCGAACAGAGCAAGGCTCATCGCGATGATGATCGGCACGTACAGGGTGATCGCCCGCGCGCCGCCGAGGCCAGGGTCGGGCGCGCGCATCGACGGGACCGAGCCGAGGATGACCAGCAGGATCGCCGGGAACGCGAGGGTGAAGAACACGAGGATCGGTTCGCGGAAGAACAGTTTCGTCTCGGTGGCTAGGAGCCGGGGCAGGGCGGACATGGCAGGTCTCCTCAAGCGTCGATCGGGCGGCCGGTGAGCGCGACGAATGCGTCGTCCAGCGTGGTCTGCTCGACCCGCAGGCCGGCCACGGTGATCCGGTCTCGGGCGAGCACGGTGGTCACGGCGAGCAGCAGGTTTCCCGTGCCGGTCACGACGAGCTGGCTGCCGGCCCGCTCGACGGAGGTGACCTCGGGCAATGCGGTCAGGACGGCGTGGTCCAGCGGTGCCGACGGCCGGAACCGGATCCGCTGCCGGTCGTCGACCCTCGAGACCAGCCCGGCCGGGGTGTCGAGCGCGACGAGGCGGCCCGCGTCGATCACGGCCAGCCGGTCGCAGAGCCGTTCCGCCTCCTCCATGAAGTGCGTGACGAGCAGGATCGTCACGCCCCGGTCGCGGATGGCCTCGATGAGGTCCCACGTGTCGCGGCGGGCTTGCGGGTCGAGGCCCGTGGTGAGCTCGTCAAGCACGGCCACCTTGGGGTTTCCGACGAGCGCGAGCGCGATCGACAGCCGCTGCTTCTGCCCGCCGGACAGCCGCCGGAACTGCGTGCGGAGCTTGCCGGTGAGGTTCAGGGTCTCGATCAGTTCCCGCCAGTCGGCCGGCTCGCGGTAGAAGGAGCTGTACAGCTCCATCGCCTCGCCGACCTCGAGCTTGTCGGGCAGGTCGCTTTCCTGCAGCTGGGCGCCGAGCAGGTGCCGCAGCTCGCCGTCGTTTCGCCGCGGGTCGATGCCGCAGACGCGGATGGTTCCGCTGTCCGGGGTGCGCAGCCCCTCGACGCACTCGGCTGTCGTGGTCTTGCCTGCCCCGTTGGGACCCAGGATCCCGAAGATCTCGCCCTGCTCGACGGCGAAGCCGACCCCGTTCACCGCGGTGTGGTCGCCGTAGCGCTTGACGAGGTTTTCCACCTCGATCATTGCCATGGGAGAAGTGTGCGGCCCGGCACGGGGGCGGCGGATCGACCGCCCGGCCGGAACCGGGGGCGGTCCCGGTGGAGGTCCGCGTCCACCGGCTGGTCGATGGGGAGGTTCAGCCGGCGCAGTCGCCGGCGTCTCCGTCCACCGCCAGCATGCGGCGGTTCGCCTCGCCGAGCCCGTCGGCCAATGCACTCAGCTGGCCCGGGGTGAGGACGTCGATCAGCAGTTCGCGCACCAGGGCGACGTGCCCGGGCGCGGCCCGTTCCAGCAGGGCCATGCCCTCGTCGGTGAGGCCGGCGTAGACGGCGCGGGGATCGCTCTCGCACGCGCGGCGGCGCACCAGCCCGGCCTGTTCCAGCTGGCCGATCTGGTAGGTCAGCCCGCTCTTGGAGTTCGACACCGCGCAGGCCAGCTCGGCCATCCGCAGCTCGCGGTCCGGGGCCCCGGACAGCCGGGCCAGGATCACGTACTGCAGGTGGGAGATGCCGGAGTCCTGCTTGAGCTGCTGGTCGAGCCGCCGGTTGAGCAGCTCGTAGGTGCCGAGGAACGCGTTCCAAGCGCGCTTCTCCTCGGCGTTCAGCCACCGCGGACGACCCATGTCACAACCGTACCCGTTGTTCAAATTCGAACTCAAGGGGTACGGTCGCTTTCAGGTTCAAATTTGAACGAGACAGGAGCCACCATGATCCCCGCCGCCACCGTCCGCACCCGGGTGCGGGTCCCGCTGCGTTTCGCCGACGGCTACTCGGCGACGGCGGAAGTCGTGACCTTCGACGGCCTGGCCGACGGCGGTGAGCACCTGGCCCTGGTCTTCGGCGACCCCGCGACCCCGCTCGTGCGGATGCACTCCGAGTGCCTGACCGGGGACGTGTTCGGCTCCGCCCGCTGCGACTGCGGGCCCCAGCTGCGCGAGGCCGTCCAGCGCATCGACGGTGCCGGCGGCGTGCTGCTCTACCTGCGTCAGGAGGGTCGCGGCATCGGGCTGTACGCCAAGCTGGACGCCTACGCCCTCCAGGACGCCGGTCTCGACACCTACCAGGCGAACACCGCGCTCGGCCTGCCCGAGGACGCCCGCGACTACACCGCCGCCGCCCAGATGCTCGCCGCGCTGGGCATCACCGAGGTCGACCTGCTCACCAACAACCCGGACAAGGTCCGGCAGCTGCGCGAGCGGGGCATCACGGTCGCCGAGACGGTACCCACCGGCGTCCACGCCAACCCCGACAACCTCCGCTACCTGCGCGCGAAGGTGCGGCACACGAGCCACACCCTGACCCTGCCCGAACTGGCCGGCTGAGCCCTCCCGGCTTCCGGCGACGCCCCCAACGCCGTGAAGGCCACCTTCAGGAACTACAAGTTCCTCAAGGTGGCCTTCACGAACATCGGCGGCTCAGTTGAAGCGGACGCTCCCGCAGTGCCACGGGATCCGTTGCGGACGCACGCTTTCCAGGGTCGGGACGACCGGGGCGATCGTGCCGTCGCGGCGGAACGTCAGCTTGTCGATCGTCGTCTCGCGGTGGGTGCCGTCGCCGCCCGGGATGCCGAAGCGGTGGTAGGCCAGGTACCAGTCGTCGGTGCCCGGGACCTGCAGCATCGAGCTGTGGCCGGTGCCGAGGACGCCGAGGTGGGCGTCCTTGCTCAGGATCACGCCGTGGTTGGTGAACGGCCCGGCCGGGCTCGGCGCGGTGGCGTAGCCGACTCGGTAGTCCTCGCTGCGGGTGTCGTCGATCGACCAGCTCAGGTAGTACGTGCCCTTCCGCTCCACCATGAACAGCCCCTCGCGGAAGTCGGTCAGGCCGTCCAGGCGGGTGATCTTCGCCGGGGCGTAGGACACCATGTCGTCGTTCAGCGGGACGACGTAGGCGTTGCCGTTGCCCCAGTACAGGTACGGCTTTCCGGTGTGGTCGAGGAACACCGCCGGGTCGATCGCCTGCCCGCCGCCGGGGTTCTTCGCGATCAACGGCTTGCCGGAGTCGACGAACGGGCCGGTCGGCGAGTCGCTCACCGCGACGCCGATCTTGGCCTCGGCGCAGAAGTAGAAGTAGTACTTCCCGTCGCGCTTGGCGATCGTCGGCGCCCAGGCGTTCTTGTCCGCCCAGCTGACGTCCTTGCCCAGGTCGAGGATGACGCCCTCGTCCTCCCAGTCGACGAGGTTCTTCGACGACCACGCCGAGAACTTCGTCCCGCTCCAGCCGTCGAAGCCGTCGGTGGTCGGGTACAGGTAGTAGGTGTCCCCGAACGCGACGATGTTCGGGTCGGCGTTGTACCCCGGAAGGACGGGGCTGTGCACCTCGTGCGCCTCGACCGTCCACACGCGACGGTCGCCGCCCGCGCCGGTGACGGTGAACTTCTTCGGCGAGCCGAGGTTCACCGGCTTGCCGTTGTCCGGCTTGATGGTCGCGCCCGGCGCCAGGCCGAACTTCGGCGCGAGCCGGCGCAGGTCGGTGCCCGGCTTCACCGGCAGCACGACGGTCCCGGCGCCGGAGTCGATGACGGCCGGGGTCTTCAGTTCGGGCAGGTCCACTGACCGGATCGCGGTGCTGTTCGACGGCAGGGTGGCGACCTCGAGCCCGGACAGCGCCCGGTCGTAGAGCCGCACGTCCTTCATCTTGCCGGTCAGGGTCTTGTCGCTCGCGTACACCGACCGGCCGAGGTAGTTCGCCGCCGTGACGCCGCCGCCGAGGTCCGACGGCTTGATCGTGGCGTTCGTGTTGCGAGCCACCTCGACGCCGTCGAGGTAGAGCACCTCGACACCGTTGCCGACGGTGAGCGTGACGTTCTTCCACACCCCGCGGGGAAGCCCGCCGGCGCCGGCCGCCTGCTCGGTCGTCCAGTTCCCGGTCGCGATGGCGCCGCGGAACCCGCCGCTCGCGGTCCCACCGGTGGTGAAGAGGTAGCCGTTGCCGGTGCCATCCCTCGCCGTGTTGCCCAGGCCCCACAGGAAGTACGGCGTCTGCTGGTTCGGATCGACCAGGACGTCGGCCGACACGGTGGCCGCGTTCGCCCCGGTGAGCAGGTTGTTCGGCAGCTGGACGTGCCCGTTCTTACCGCCGAAGGCCAGCGCGCCGCCCGCCCAGGAGACGTCACCGGCGAGGGCGCCGTCGTAGCCGTGACCGGTGGTGTCCGCCGCGACCGTGCCCGACTTCGCGTCGAGCGGCCAGTGCGCGACCAGGCCGTTCGAGTCGGCCTTCACCGGCGCCGGGGGAGCGCTGAGCCGGTTCATCTCGGCCTGCGTGACCGGCAGGACGGTGCCGTGCCGCGGCGACGCGGGCAGGTGTGCGCCGGCCGACATCGTCCACTTGCCGGAGTTCAGGTCGGTTGTCTCGAACGGGACGTAGCCGCGGCCGCCGAACTCGTCGATGAACAGGTACCACTTGTTCTCGGTGTTGGACTTGAACCCGGTCGGCCCTTCACCCGCGGACAGGCCGGGGCTGGTCGCCGTGGCCTTGCCGATGCAGTCGGCGACGAAGCCGTAGTGCGGGTCGAGCAGGTCGGTGGCCTTCTCCTCGGTGATGAACTTGCTGCACGGCGTCGACGACGTGTTGTTGCGCTCGTCCTTGGTGAACCGGTAGTAGGTGTCCTGGTTCTTGATCACCGTCGAGTCGATCACCGAGTAGCCCGGGTCGATCCACACCTGCGGCGCGCTGAAGGTGACGAAGTCGCGCGTGGTCGCGTACATCATCCGGTTGTAGCTGTCGCCGGTGTGGTTCGGGTCGTTCTCCGCGTAGAGCTTCGACGCCCAGTAGACGACGTACGTCCCGCGCTTGGCGTCCCAGAAGGCTTCCGGGGCCCACGTGTTGCCGGCGGTCGGCGGGGACACCTGGACGCTGCGCTGGCGCGACCAGTGCGCCAGGTCGGTGGACTCCCAGACCATGATCGACCGGCTGCCGCTCCGCTGGGCGGCGTCCCAGCCGCGGCCGGCGTAGATCCGCAGGTCGGTGGCCAGCAGATAGAACTTGTCGCCGTCGGGGGAGCGCAGGATGAACGGGTCGCGCACGCCCATTTCCCCGAGGCTCGACTTGAGCACCGGCTGCCCGTTGTTCAGCTCGCTCCAGTTCAGCGGGTCGTTGCCCTTGCTGAGCGCCGAGTAGATCTGCTCGCCGTTGGAGGTGCCTTCGCCGGTGAAGTAGAAGAAGCTGTAGCCGGCCAGTGGTTCCTGGGCCGGCTTCGGGACCACGGTGGCGGTGAACCGCCGGGTGGTGTTTTCGCGGCCGAGGCTGACCTTCGCGGTCAGGACGACCTTCGCCGGCGGGGCGCCGGTCGCCGGCCGGGTGACCTCCCCGGTCGGGGTGATCACGGCGGGAGCGGACGACGTCCAGGTGACGTTCGTGCCGTCCGAGCCGCTCGTCGGCAGCGTGAGATTGCCGCGGACGTCGTCGATGCCGGGCACGGAAAGCGTGTTCGCGGCGGCGCGGACTCCCGCGCCGGCGTCGGGGCTCGGCGCCGCACCGGCGCCGGCGCTGCCGAGGGGGACGAGTGCGGCCGCGACGGCCAGCACGACGCCGAAACGGCGCGGGGAGAACAACCTCATCGTTGTCGGTTCCTTCGGGGCGCGTCAGGGGACCAGCGCATGTTAACGTTAACATGCGTCGCGGTTGCTGACTCTAAAGTCCCCGGTGTGCGGTGGTCAAGCCCCAGAAGGAGGGCCGGTGCCGGGAGTCCATGAGGGGCGCCCTCATGGACATCGGAGCCATGAGGGCGCCCCTCATGGCACCCGGGCGTGTTCGTGTCTCTTGTGGACGGACGATCACCGCCGCGTGGTCGAGGCGGTCGTCGTGGTGCGGCTCGCCTGTTCGGCTTGCTTGCGCTGGATCGCTTCCTGGGCTCGCTGCAGCTTGTCGTGCCAGGCTCCTGAGTCGTTCATCATAGTGTGCTCCGAGGGACCGGATGTGGTGGTGGTAAAGAGAAGTACCCACGCTTTCCGCCGGTGAACCGGGTCTGGTGTGCTCCACCAGGGTGACAAGGTCAGCTCGCGGACAGGCCGGCGTCGAGTAGCCGCTGGGTGATTTCGTCTCGCGGGTAAGGCGTCTTGCGGCTCTCGCCGTGCAGGGCGAAGTAGAAGTCGTTGACGACGGTCGCCACCGGGGCGTAACGATGGAGGAGCGCCGCCGCCCGCGGGGGCAGCTCCGGTACCTCGCGCCCCGCCGCGCATTCGCGGACGAAGTCGTTGCGGAAGCGGGGATGTGGCCAGCCGCCGCGGCCGCGGTCCGTCAGGTGCGTGACGATCCAGTTGGCCAGCTGGGTGACGACGTAGCTGCGGTCGTGGCCCGCGTGGTCGGCGAGGAACTCCGCTTCGGCGTCCGCGAGGTCGAACGCCGGCGACACAGTGAGGCCGAAGTCGGTGAGGTGGAGCCGTTCGCCGTCGGTGACGATGTTGCGGAAGTGCGCGTCGAAGTGCTGGACGCCCTGCTCGCCCAGGAAACCCGTGATGGCGCGGAGGTCCTCGTCCACCCGGCCGAGCGCGTCGGGGGTGCTCAGCCAGTCGGCGAGGTTCCAGGGCAGGTATTCGAGGAAGAGCACGAGGTCGGTCGACGACGCCGCGAGCGCTTCGAGCCGGCGCCGCACGCCGGGGTCGCCGTGCCAGAACGCGACGTCCCGCTCGAGCTCCTCCCGGCCGGGCGGTTCGCGGCGCAGCCCGGCCAGGACGCGCCAGTGGTGCAGGAGCAGGAAGTTCTCGCGCTGTCCGGTGCGGACCCATCGGCTCGTCGTGCGGTGGGCTGCCAGCTCACGCCAGGCGCCACCACCCGCCGAGCCGACGCCGTAGTGGGACCAGGGTGGCAGGCCGTAGAGGTCGGCGGTCGAGTGTTCGTGCCGCAGCTCGACGTCGGTGAGGGCGACCCGCTTCACGAACACGGGCTCGCCCGCCACCCGCAGCAGCCAGGTCGACCCGCCGATCCCGCTGCCCAGGGGCCGCGCCGACGCGAGCAGGTCGTCGCCGGCCTCCGCCAGCGCCGCCGAGACGCGGTCGTGGCGCGCGATCCGGTCGTTCACGCGTACCTCCTCGGGACGACCGTACCGTCGAGGAGTGGAACGCCCCTGCCATCCGATGAATTCTTGGCAGATCATCGCGGCAGTGCGGTGCCCATTGACATCAGACCTCGTCGGCTCTAACTTCGAGACGCAAGACATCGGATGACCAGCCCGGATTGCCGGGTCCGTCCGCCGGCCGATGTGCACCCCTGCCGAACTCGTCGTCAGGAAGGACACACCGACGATGCCGAAATTCCCCCGCAGGACCCTCCTGCGTTCCCTCGCCGTCTCCGTACTCGCCATCCCGGTCGTGCTGGGTGCGGCCGGTCCCGCCCAGGCGGCCCCGCTGTGGCACCCCGACCCCGCCTCCGACGGGCTGAAGGCCTTCGAGGGCATCGAGGCCGACCGCGGCAACCACCACCCCGACCGCAAGTACGTCGTCGTCGAAGGCGACCACTACCGCTTCAACATCTGGAAGGACGACCGCGACACCACAGGTGGCGGCGACCGCCAGCGCACCGAGTCGAAAGGCATGGTGCAGAACGGCACCACGCTGAAGATGCACAACGGCGAGACCTGGACGCTCTCCTACGAGATGTACATCCCGGCCTCGCTGCACGGCACCAGCAAGTTCACCCACATCTTCCAGACGAAGACGCCGTCGACCAACGGCGGCCCGTGGGTGACCCTGGACCTGACCCGCAGCGGGAGCAAGGAAATGCTCAGCGCCCGCGCCTACGCCAACTCGGGCTCGCCGAGCATCGCGGCCACCGACCTCGCGCCGCTGCGGAACAAGTGGATCACCATCGAGTGGACGTTCACGCCGGGTTCGAAGGGCAAGGCCGCCTGCGTCATCCGCGACGGCGCCGGCTCCGGCGCGCCGGTCGCCGCACAGGGCAGCATGACGAGCGTGAACATCCCCGACCAGGGCGACTACGTCCGCCCGAAGTGGGGGATCTACCGCTCGGTCCAGAGCGCCTCGTCCGACATCCTCGACACCTACCTGCTGTTCCGGAACTACACGGCGGCCCGCAAGTAGGTGCGCGTTCGCGCGACCAGGGTGACACTGGCGGCATGAAGGTCGTCGACGGGCAGCGTGGTGCGTACCGTCCATCGACGACCCCGTCGACCGTGCCGTCGGCGCTGCGGCGCGGTCCGTTGCTGGTCACGGCCGTCTTCGCGGCTCTCGGCGGCGCGGTGATCCCGGCGGCCGCCTTGCCCGCGCTGTGGCGGGTCTGGCAGCTGTACGCGATGCTGTTCGGCGCGGTGGCCGCCGTCGGGATCGTCACCGCCGTCGCGGTGCTCGGGTGGCCGGCCCGCAAGACGGCGCACTTCGGCGCGCTCGCGGCGGCCGGGGCGCTCGTCCTGTGGACGGTCAGCCGTCCGCTCGGCCTGCTGACGCGGTTCGATCCCTGGCAGCCGGCGGACACCGTGGCCGGCTTCACCGACTACGCGGCCGCCGGGCTGCAAGTTGTCGCGGTGTCGGGCTTTCTCGTCGTGGCCCGGCGCCGGGCGCACCCGTGGCCCTCCGCGGCGCGGCGGGTGACGGCGTGGATCGTGCTGTTCCCGGTGCTCGCGGCGGTGCTCGGGACCGGCGTGGCGGGCGCCGTCGCGGCCGGCGACAGCGGCACCGGGCCCGCCACGTCGACGTTGCTCGACGCCGGCCCCGGCACCTTCGAGTACTGCCGTCCCGACGGGGTTCCGCTGGCCATGGACGTCTACCGGCAGCGGACGGGCGGGCCGCCGTCGCCGGTGGTGCTGTTCCTGCACGGCGGCGGGCTCGTTCTCGGCAACCGCAAGCCCACGGGCCCGGGCGCGCTGCTCGCCGGCCCGCGGTCCGGGCCGCTGCGGGACGAACTGGTGGCCCGCGGGTTCGCCGTCGCCTCGATCGACTTCCGCCTCGCGCCCGCCGCGCCGTGGCCGGCCCCGCTGACCGACGCCCGGTGCGCGGTCCGGTTCCTCAAGGCCAACGCGGCCGCGCTGGCCGTCGACCCGGCCCGGATCGCGGTGGCGGGCACCGGCACGGGCGGCACGCTGGCGTCGCTGCTCGGCGTCGCGCGCGGTCCGGACACCGGCCAGTACCCGGGGCAGGACAGCACGGTCCGGGCGGTGGCGGCGCTGTCGGCTCCCGCGGACTTCGGCCTCGCGGGCCTCGACCCGCTCAGCCGCGCGTCCGTGCTGATGGCACTGGGCCGCTCGCCGGCGACGCTTCGCGAGGCGAGCCCGCTGACGTACGCCGGTCCGGGCGCGCCCCCGTTCCTCATCGGCGACGGCGGCCGGAAGTCGGCCGAGTTCGCGGCCCGCCTGCGCGCCGCGGGAGTCCCGGTGACCGAAGGGGCGACGACCGACCGAGTGGTCGGGGAGTTCCTGGCCACGGCCGTGCGCTGATCGGGGCTTGACCTGGAGCGCGCTCCAGGTCCTAACGTGGTGGGCACGCCAACCATTTCAGGAGCATGCTTCATGGAACTCGGCTTCCACCTTCCCGTCTTCGACATCGACGGCGGCACCACCGCCATCGCCGGCGAGCTCGCCCGCGTGGGCGCCGCGGCGGAGGAATCCGGCGCGACCTGGTTGTCCTTCATGGACCACTACTTCCAGATCGAGCCGACCGGCCTCCCCGCCGAGTCGAACATGCTGGAGGGGTACACGACCCTCGGCTACCTCGCCGCGCACACGTCCCGGATCGACCTCGGCCTGCTCGTCACCGGCGTGACCTACCGGCACCCCGGGCTGCTCGCGAAGATCGTCACCACGCTCGACGTCCTCTCCGGCGGCCGGGCCGTCCTCGGCATCGGCGCCGCCTGGTTCGAGCGCGAGCACCAGGGGATGGGGGTGCCGTTCCCGCCGATCGCCGAGCGGTTCGAGCGGCTGGAGGAAACGCTGCAAATCTGCGGGCAGATGTGGGACCCGGAGAACAACGGCCCGTTCGAGGGCAAGCACTATTCGCTGGCCGAAACGCTCTGCTCACCGCAGCCGATCCACCGGCCGAAGGTGCTCATCGGCGGCGGTGGGGAACGCAAGACGCTGCGGCTCGTCGCGCAGTACGGCGACGCGTGCAACCTCTTCGGCTCCTCGCCCGAGGACGTCGCGCACAAGCTGGACGTCCTGCGCGGCCACTGCGACGACCTCGGCCGCGACTACGACGCGATCCGCAAGACGATCCTGGCCAACAACCCGCGACCGGCGCCGGACACCCGCGACGAGTTCGTCCGCGCCATGGCGGACTACGCCAAGCTCGGGGTGCAGACCGTGATCGTCACGCCGACCACCGGCTCCCCGGCCGCGTGGATCGAGGGCATGGCCCCGGCCGTGCCGCAGCTGGCCGATCTCGGCTGAAGCGCCGGGCGGTGCTGCTCGGGCGAAACGCTCGAGCAGCCCGCCCGGTTGCCCTCCACTGTGGCCGGAACGTTCCGCTCTGCGTGGTTGTCACCGCCTCGCCTAATTTGGCCTGGACAACCGAACACAGGGGGAAGGAACCCAGCCCATGGGCAGATTCGCCCGGCCGGCACGCGTGGCCTGCGTGCTGACCGCAGCATTGACGATCATCGGGATCACCGCCGCGCCCGCCTCCGCCGATCCCGGCCCGAACCTGAAGGTCACCGCGACCGTGCAGCAGGGCCGCTGGCTGCCGGGGGACGACATCCCGGTCGACTTCACGGTCACCAACATCGGTGACGCGACCGCGAACCACGTGTCAGGGGCGGCCGAGACCGTGTCCGGGCCGTACTTCTACGTTCCGGAAAAGGAGTGGGGAGACCTGCGTGCCAACGGCGGCACGTCGTTCGCGCCGGGGGAGAGCCGCACCTACCACCTGCACGGCAGCGTCAATTCCCTCACCGAGGGCGGCCCGCTGGTGGAGTTCACCGCGTACGGCGAGCTGGACGTCGACGGGACCGACAACTCGGCGCGGGTCACGGTGCCGCTCGTGCCGGCGGGCACCACCGACCGGATGGGCGGCCACCTCTACGGCGACCGCGACCGCGACGGGAAGCCGTCGCCGGGTGAGGACCTCGCCGGGGCGGAGGTCCACACCATCGGGATCGGCATGTCGCACGAGGTGGTCACCACCACCGACGCCGCCGGCCGGTTCATGTTCGAGGGGCTGCCGGTCTCGCGCGACTTCACGCTGTACTTCTCGAAGGTCCCCGACGGCTGGGTGCCCCCGTCGAGCCTCGCGCCGCTGCGGCTGGACGGCAGCGGCGCGAACACCGCGCTGGAGGTCAAGGCCGTCCGGCCGCTCACCGACGTCCTGACCGAGACCATCACGCTCGACAAGACCAGCTACGCGGTCGGCCAGACCGGTACGGCGACGGTCACGCTCACCAACACCGGAACCGAGCCGCTGACCGGCCTGTACGCGGGTTGCGACCCCGCGGGCAGCGGCCTCGAACTGCAGGTGCCGGACGACCAGTGGGGTGACTTCAGCCCGCTTCGCCAGACGGGTGCGCTGGCGGCGGGGGCGCGTGTGGTGCTCAAGGTCTCCGGCAAGGTGCCGGAGGCGTCGGCGTTCGTCGGCCGCACGGGTCTCGGGTGCTACCTCGACGGCAAGGCGTACGTCTCCGGCCCGTACACGTCCGCGCAGGCCAAGGTGCCGGGCAAGAAGGCCGACGCCAAGGGGCAGGTCTGGACCGACAAGAACGGTAACGGGCGGCCGGACGCAGGCGAGGGCCTGGCGAAGGTCAAGGTCACGCTGAGTGAGGACGGCACCCACGTCCTTTCGCTGGCCCTGACCGACGCGAACGGCTTCGCGACGTTCCCGCAGGTCGGCGTCGGGGAGTACCGGATCCGGCCGGTGGGGTCGTGGACGACGATCGGTGACTCGACCGTGTACGTCGTGGCGCCGCCGTACGACTACGGCGACTGGAGCTTGCAGGTGACTGCGCGCTGACGCCGCCGGAAGCCGCCCAGGGCGACGGGCCAGGGGCGGCTTCCGGACTGCGCGTTAACCCGGGGATTACCTCGCCTTTGGTAGGCATGAGCCGAACCGGCGGGCCGCCGGTTCGAGGTGCCACGCGCCTTTTTCGTCTTTGTCCACTGTGGACGTTCTGGTTTTTCCTTGTACCGGGCGGTGAACCACCCCGGTCGTCGCGCCGTGTGCCGTGGTGAGGTGGCGATCGGAAAGGAGGGGCTGATGCCCCACACGCGCACGGCAGGACGACACCGCAAACCTGCGACAATCGGACTCGCAGCGCTGTTGGGAGTCGCGGGAGCGACCGCGACGGCCATCGCTTTGAGCAGTCCGGCGAGCAACGCGGCCACGGAGAGCTGCGGTGGTCTGGACACGGCATTGCAGAACAATCTCACGTTCATGAAGGGCCAGCAGCTGGCACCGGACGCCCAGTCCGCGGCCCGGATCGCCAACCGCCAGGCGGTGGTCGACCAGATCCAGCAACGACGCGCGTCCGCGGGCTGCGACAAGCAGGTCGCGGTGAACGCCGTGGCGGCCGAGTGCACGGCGGTGGCCGGGCTGGCTCAGCAGGAGAAAAACGCCCGGAACGACAAGGCCGATCAGAACGGCATGGCCGATCAGCAGGGTATGGCCGATCAGAACGGCATGACCGATCAGCAGGGTATGGCCGATCAGAACGGCGTGGCTGCGCAGAAGGGCGCGGCCAAGCAGAACGCCAAGGCCCAGAAGAAGAACAAGGCCGCCGAGAAGGCCGCCGCCCAGGACGCAGCCGCCGCCCAAAACTGTGCCGTGGTTCAGCAGTGCGTGGACCAGGCTGCCGGACTGGCCGACGCCAACGGGATGGCGAACCAGAACGGCATGGCGAACCAGAACGGCATGGCCGACCAGAACGGCATGGCCGACCAGAACGGCATGGCCGACCAGAACGGCATGGCCGACCAGAACGGCATGGCCGACCAGAACGGCATGGCGAACCAGAACGGCATGGCCGACCAGAACGGCATGGCCGACCAGAACGGCATGGCGAACCAGAACGGCATGGCTGCGCAGAAGGGCGCGGCCCAGCAGAACGCCAAGGCCGACCAGAACGGTATGGCGGACCAGCAGGGCGCCGACGGGAACAACGGCATGGCCGCTCAGCAGGCGGCCGCCGTCTCCGCGCAGGAGTGCGCGGCCATCCTCGACTGCGTGGCCCAGGCCGCCGACCCCGCCGCGGCCGCCGGTCAGCAGGGCATGGCCGCCGACGAGAACAAGAAGGCCAAGGGCAAGGCCGACGCCAACGGCATGGCCGACCAGCAGGGTGCCGCCGAGCAGAACGGCATGGCCGATCAGCAGGGTATGGCCGCCGGGGCGAACAAGAAGGGCAAGGCCGCCCAGGCGGCGGCCGCGGAAAACGCGGCCGCGGTCGCGGCCCGGTGTGTCGCCGCGGCAGTTCCCACGGGGACAGCCAGCGCTGCTCCGAGCACCAAGTAGGCAGTGCTCGAGCGTGCGGCTCCCTCGGGCGCACGTTCGCCGGCCGGCCCGGCCCTGCCGCCCTCACCGGCGGGGCCGGGCCGGCCGGCGTGGGAACTCCGGCCCGCCGCCGTCCGTTGACCGGGTGGAGCGCAGTACTCTGGTGCTCCATAACGACCGACGACAGCATGAGGCTTCAGTGACCACCGACCCGGCGGCCCAGGACGCTTCCCTGCGCGAGGCGGCCGACGAGCTCGCCGTCGCCGGGCAGCTCCCGCGGTTCCTCCTGATGTACAAGTTCGTCCTCGAAGAGCTGATGACGAAGCTGCGCATCCTCAGCGAGGAGTTCGACTTCGTCCACCAGCACGACCCGATCGAGCACATCACGAGCCGGGTGAAGCGGCCTGAGGCGATCAAGGAGAAGGTACGCCGTCGCGGACTGGGCGGCGACTGGGTGTCCGCGGCCGCCGCTCTCGACGACATCGCCGGCATCCGCGTGGTCTGCCCGTTCGTCTCCGACGTCTACGAGGTCGCCCGGATGCTCACCGCGCAGGACGACGTGGAGCTGCTGCGCACCAAGGACTACATCGCCGACCCCAAGGCCAACGGCTACCGCAGCCTGCACCTCATCGTCCGCATCCCGGTGTTCCTGTCCGACCGGGTGGAGAAGGTCAAGGTGGAGGTCCAGCTCCGCACCATCGCCATGGACTTCTGGGCGGCGGTGGAGCACAAGCTGTCGTACAAGTACCGCGACAGCGTCCCGCCCGACTTCGCCGGCGAACTCGCGGCGGCGGCCCGGACGGCCGCGGACCTCGACTCCCGGATGGCCGCGCTGCACGAACGCATCCGCTGACGCCACCCCCTTGTACGACCGCGTCCGTGCGCGTTACGGCCGGCGGGCGGACCGTTCGCCGACCGGCGCCAGCAGGACGCCCAGCGCGATCAGCTCGGTGAGTGCCATCCCGCGTTCCACCAGGCCGAGCGGGATGAGCGTCCACCAGCGGCCGCCGTCCACCGCGGCCACCACGACCGCGCCCAGGATGACCGCGAACCAGCCCAGGGACGCGATCGCGAGCAGCCGTGCCGACCAGCGGCGGCCGGGCGAGGCGGGGAACGCCGTCCGCACCGCCACCAGCACCGCCAGCGGCAGCGCGACGAACGCCACCACGCTGGCGATCCGGTGCATTGTGCCGCCGAAGTCCGCGCGGGAGACCGTCGCCCAGTCCGGCTTCGGGAAAGCGACGATGACCAGCAGCCCGACCGTCCACAGTGTCCCCAGGATGGCCGCCGGCACCGGGAGCCGCCGCTGACGGCCCAGGACCGCGAGTCCCGCGGCCGACCCGAGGGCGACCAGGACGACGGCGAGGTCGAAGACCCATTTGTGGTCGGAGAGGCCGTACTCGCTGATCGTGCGGCGGGTGACGCTGATCTCGTCGGTCGGCGGGATGACCTGCAGCAGCAGCACCAGGGTGGCACCGGTCACCAGCGCGGCGATGCCCGTCAGCGACACCGCGACCGACACTCGTCGCGCAGGGATCGTGGCCATGGACCGACAGTAGCCGACCGGTGGTTGAACTCCCGGTGAATGGCGCCGCCGCGTTGAACGCTGTACGACTTACGGCGGCTACCCCGGCCGGATTTCCTCCATTATGGTCCCTCGCAACCGGTAGGTCCGTCCTGCCGGCCACGCTCAAGGAGGTCTTTTCCTGTGGGGAATTCACCAAGACGGCTAGTGATGCTGGCTTCGGCCGTCGCGCTGGCCGGAACGTTCGTCGCGTTACCGGCCGGCACCGCGGGCGCGGCGCAGAACATCCTGCGTGCCGACAAGTCGGTCGCGCGCTCGTGCTTCGCGAAAGTGCTGCCCAAGGGGACGTCAGGCGCCGACCGCCGCGAGCTCACGTCCACCGTGGACGGTCTCGTCCAGGCCCGGCTCAAGGCCGCCCAGGGCGCCGAGGGCGACTGGGACGTCGCCGTGTTCGACAAGGCCACGGGCGCCGTGGTCGCCGCCTCGACGGCGTTGCGTTCCCACGAACTCGCCGAAAGCTTCGTGAAAAAGGGCCAGCAGCTCGTCGTCCAGGGCTGCCGCTACGGCGGCTCGGCCGGCCAGGTCCAGCTCGGCGTCGACTTCCTCGCGCTGACCCCGCAGGGCACGCCGACCGGCGCTGCCGCGGCGGCGCAGCGCGCGGAGCTCGTCCGCGTCGAGACGCCCACGCGCGCCGACAAGAACAAGCTGACCGCCCTCGGCCTCGACGTCACCGAGAAGGGTGACGCGACCGGGGTCGAGGTCGTCCTCGCCGGCGACGCCGACCGCCAGACGCTCAAGAACAGCGGTTTCAAGTCGAAGGTGATCGAGGCCGACCTCTCGGCCAAGTCCGTCCAGGACGCGAAGGCCGACCGCCAGTACGCCGCGAAGACCGCCGCGTCGGCGCTGCCGTCCGGGCGCACCAGCTACCGGCACCTCTACGAGTACAACTACGAGCTGAAGGAACTGGCCCGCAAGAACCCCACCCTGGTTTCGGCGTTCACCATGCCGGAATCGACGTGGGAGGGCCGCGACGTCGTCGGCGTCGAAATCGCCACCGATGTCAAGAACCTGACCGACGGCAAGCCGGTGAACTTCACCATGGGCGTGCACCACGCCCGGGAGTGGCCGGCCGGCGAGCACGTCATGGAGTGGGCGTACGAGCTGGTCAACGGCTACTCGCACGATGCCGCCATCCGGTCGCTGGTGGGCAAGACGCGCAACATCGTCGTGCCGATCATCAACCCGGACGGCTTCGAGATCTCCCGCGAAGCCGAGCCCAAGGGTGACTTCACCCGGTTCGACTACGAGATGAAGCGCAAGAACTGCAACGTCAGCGACTCGCCGCCGCAGTACGCCACCGGCGTCTGCAAGGCGAACCCGGGCGGCCGCCTGCGCGGCACCGACCCGAACCGCAACTACGCCGGGTTCTGGGGCGGTAACGGTGCGGAGCTGGCCTGGAGCGGCGACACCTTCCGCGGGTCCGCGCCGTTCAGCGAGCCCGAGGTGCGGAACGTGCGTTCGATCGTGTCCTCGCGCCAGGTGACCAACCTGATCACGATGCACACCGTCGCCGCGCTGGTGCTGCGCCCGCCGGGCGTGGCGGACGTCCGCCCGCCGCTGGAGGAGCCGCAGTACAAGGCCCTCGGCGACAAGCTGGCCTCGCGCAACGGCTACACCAGCGAGCCGAGCTGGGCGCTGTACGACACGACCGGCACCACCGAGGACTGGTCGTACTGGGCCACCGGTGGCTGGGGCTTCACCATCGAGGTGGGCGGCAACGGCTTCCACGGGCCCTACGCCGACAACGTCGTGGCGGAGTACGAGGGCCTCGCGCCCGCGACCGGCGCCGGCAAGGGCGGCAACCGCCAGGCGTTCCTGGACATGCTGGGCAACGCGGCCGACCCGCAGCAGCACTCGACGCTGATCGGCTCGGCGCCCAAGGGCTACCAGCTCAAGCTGCACAAGACGTTCCAGACGCCGACGTCGCCGGTGCTGCAGCCGGACGGCTCCACCAAGCCGCCGATCTACTACACCGACGACTTGAACTCGAAGTTCACCGCGACCGGCGGCCGGTTCGCCTGGTCGGTCAACCCGTCGACGCGGCCGTACGTGGCCGGCCGGTACGGGCGCACCCCGCAGGGCCCGGCTCAGCAGGGCTTCGCGGTCGCCAACCCCGCGGGCGTGCCGCCGATCAACCAGAACTACCCGACGGACGCGACCGGCGAGTCGTTCACCTTCCACGTCGACGGCCTGCCGAAGGTGGACAACGGGAAGTTCAGCGTCAACATCAACTGGAAGAACACCACGACCGACTGGGACCTGTACATCTACGACTCGGCGGGCAACCTGGTCAGCTCGTCGGCGAACGGCGGCACGACGTCCGAGCACGCCGTGCTGTTCGACCCGCCGGCCGGCGACTACAAGGCCGTGGTGGTCAACTACGACCAGACCGACCCGAACGTGCCCGACGACTGGACTGGTGACGTGTCGTTCGCGTCGCCGGTCCCGCCGACGTACGGGACGAAGGAGGCCTACCAGCTGACCTGCTCGTCGCCGAACGGCAAGCTCGTCGGCGTGGCGGACGTCTTCGTCGACCGCGCCCAGACGGTCGACGTCGGCGAGGTCTGCACCCGGTCCGCGCACGCGCAGAAGCAGCGCGCTTCGGGCGGCGTCCGGTAGTTCCCGGTTCGTTCGTGAAGGCCACCTTGAGGAACTTGTAGTTCCTCAAGGTGGCCTTCACGGCGTTGCGGCCGGTTCATGCATCCTGGACCAGGGCCGCCATCTTGCGGATCGTGATCCCCCGGTCCAGGATCGCCGACGGCGGCAGCCGGACGCCGAGGCGTTCGGCGACCAGCGCTTCGATGCGGGCGCCGTGCAGCGACTCGCCGCCCAGCTCGTCCAGGCCGGTGTCCGGGTCGGGTGAACGCAGGAACAGCACCTCGGCCCAGATGGCGGCGACGGCGCCGAGCACATCAGCGACCTCGGGCGCCGGGCCGAGCGAGGCGACCAGCGCGCGGCGGTTCACCTTGCCGGTGGCCGAGCGCGGGATCTCCGTGACCCGCGCGAACCGGTCCGGGCCGCGGCCGGACGTCCGTGCGCAGTGGCGGCGGAGGTCGTCGTCGGTCGTGTCCTCGGAGGCGACGACGACGGCGACCACGGCCTCGCCGAGGACCGGGTCCGCCGCGCCGGCGACCACCACGTCGGTCACGCCCGGATGCCCGGCCAGAACGTTCTCCAGCTCCTCCGGGAAGACCTTCTCACCGGCGCGGTTGATCACGTCGTCGCGGCGCCCGGACAGCACGAGGTCGCCGTCGCCGGTGAGCCGGCCGAGGTCGCCGGTGGCCAGCCGGCCACCGGGGTGCTCCGTCAGCGGGCCATCCACCGTGGACAGATAGCCGGGGCAGACGTGCGGCCCGCGCACCATGATCTCGCCCGACGCGCGCACGGAGACCTCGCAGCCGACCGGCGGCCCGACCGTGCCCGGTGTCACCGGCACGGACGGGCTGTGCGCGCAGATCTCGCCCGGCGCTTCGGTCAGCGCGTAGGCCTGCAGCACCGGGACGCCGAGCGCGTCCCCGAGCCGCAGGCGCAAAGTCTCCGGCAGCGGGGCGGACGCCGACCGCGTGAACCGCAGCCGGTGCCCGTCGAGTCGCCCGCCGGCGGCGAACGCGGCCACCCGCGCGTGGATCGCCGGAACCGCGCTGTACCAGGTCGGCGTGAACGTGCGAAACGCGGCGAGCATCCCGTCGTCGCGGTAGCCCGGCAGGCAGACGACGCTCGCCCCGGCCGTCAGGGTCGACAGCACCACGCCGACGAGACCGTGCGTGTGGTGCAGCGGCAGCACGTTCAGCCCGCGATCGGCCGGGGTGAGTTCCAGTGTCCCCGCCACCAGTGACGCCGCGTGCAGCAACGCATCACCGGACAGCGGCACGAGCTTCGCCGCGCCGGTGCTGCCCGAAGTCCGGACGAGCAAAGCGGTTCCCGGCACCGAACACCGCGGCCCGGACACCCGGCCGACCTCCTCGAACGGCCGGATCACCGGAACGTCGGCCTCGGCCGAGTCCGCGATGACCACGGACGCGCCAAGCCCGCGCACGTCGGCCGATCGCCCGGCGGGCACCGGCGCGCACACGGCGACCGAGGCGGTCGCGAGCAGCGTGGCGACCGCCGACGGCGAGTTGCCTTCGGCCACCGCGACGACCTGGTCCCGGTCCACGAACCCCCGCAGCCAGGCGGAAAGCGCCGTGACCTGCGCGGCCAGCTCCCGGTAGGTGGTGACCGTGCCGTCCTCCGCGAGCAACGCCGGCAGGTCGCCGCGGGCGGCCAGGAGCCGCTCAATCATCGACGCGCTCCTTCTGCCGCCGCTCCCGCAGCGCCTGGATGCCCACGACGTCGTCGGGCAGCGCGTCCGGCATGTCCTGGTCGAAGCGCGAGAGCACGCGGGTGCGCAGCGCCGCCAGGCCGAGCGCGATGATCAGCAGCCCGAGCACGACGTAGCTGAACCCGATGCCCCGGCCCGGGCCGGTCCCGAGCACCGCGCCGACGCTCGCGGCGAGCCCGCCGCCGGGCATGAGCAGCGGCTCGAACAACCCGATCACCAGCGGCGCCACCACGATCAACCCGAGCGGGATGGTCGACCACGCGATCATCTGGTCCAGCGCGAACACCCGGCCGTGGTACCGCTGCGGCACCTTGACCTGCACGATCGTCGCGTGGATGCCGTTGACCAGCGCCACGCAGAAGAACATCCCGGCCAGCCCGGTCGCGACGACGGCGACGCCCGCGTACAGCCCGGCGAACGCGCCGCAGGCGCCCATCGCGACGCCGGCGGTCAGCATCCCGCGCATCCGCCGCCGCCCCGGCCCGCCCCACATCGACATCGCCAGCCCGCCGAGCGCGGCACCGATCCCGCCGAGGAACGACACCGTGGCCACGGTGGACAGCGAACCGAAGGACAGCACCAGCGGGAAGATCAGCAGGATCACCGCGGACAGGAAGATGTTGAGCAGCCCCATGTAGGCGACCATGCCGCGGATGTAGCGGTTGCCGACCGAATAGCGCCAGCCGTTGACGATCTCGCGGCCGAGCGATTCGCGGTGCTTGTGCGGCATCGACCGCGGGAACCGCACCGCGGCGACGACGGCGACCGCGACCGCGAAGCTGACCAGGTCGAACACCAGGATCCCGCCGAGGCTGAACAGCGAGATCGCAGCCGCGGCGAGCAGCGGCGCGATGAACTGGCCGACGCCGGTCGAGAGCTGCACGACGCCGTTGGCGTGGCCGAGGAAGTGCTTCGGCACCAGCTGGGGCACCGCGGACTGGTACGCCAGCCGCTGGAAGACCAGCGCCACCGACAACAATCCGAGCCCGATCCAGATCTGCCAGATCTTCAGGCCGCCGGTGAAGTAGACCAGCGCGAACACACCCTGGATGACGCCGGACGCGCAGTCGGCGGCCAGCATCACCTTCCGCCGGTCGCAGCGGTCCACGATCGCCCCGGCGACCGGCGCCAGGAAGAGCCCGAGCATGCCGAAGATCCACGACGTCGCGTACGACGTCAGCGATCCGGTGGTGAGGTAGATCCACAGCGGGATCGCGTACTCGGTCAGCTGCGAGCCGGTGATCGACACGAGCTGCCCGGCCGCGACCGTCAGGAACCGGCCCAGGCTCGGCTGTGGCGTTCGTGGTGGTGGCATGTCGTCGGGTGCTTCGGAGACTTCGGCGAACCACCAGCTCGCGTCCTCGCCGCGGGCCTCGTGCGTCAGCTCGTCCGTGGTCCCGGCGGACAGGGCCGGGTGCACGGAGGTGATGATCTCGGCGAGTTCTTCGGGACGGAACCGCAGGAAGTAGTGCCCGGCCTCGTCGAGCACGACCAGCGCCGTCTTCCGGGTGACGATCTGCCACTCCCGGTAGCGTTCCTGGTAGTACTCGGTGATCGGGTCGCGCTCGCCGACCACCGAGATGATCGGCGCGCGCAGCTTCGCGGCGCCGGTGTCGAGCAGCGCGGAGAAGTAGTCCTCCGCGTTCGCGCCGTCCTCGCGCATCAGCTTGACGATCAGCTGGATCTCTTCGGGCGGCAGGCCTTCGAGGTCGGCGCCCATGCCACGCAGCCAGTTCGCCCACGACCGGTCGCTGCGCAGCCGCTTCACCTTGGTCAGCTGTCCCAGCTTGCCGAGCGCGCCCCGTACCGGCAGCGCGAACGGGAAGTTCGCGGCGACGTAGATCGCGTCGATCTCCCGCCCGGCCGCTTCCAGCCGTCGCGCGATCTCGGTGGTCAGCGCGCTGCCGAGGCAGTGGCTGTAGAGCACGAGCGGACCGGTGACCCGCTCGAGGATCTCGCCGACGCATTCCTGCGCGATCTCCTCCAGGGGCAGCGATTCCTCGACGACGCCGGGGTCGTGACCCGGCAACGCCACGGCGAACAGCGTGCACCCGGGCGGCAGCGCGTCGGCCAGGGGCTGGAAGACGACCGCGCTGGTGCCCGCGTACGGCACGCCGACGTAGGTGAGGAGTCGTTCGTGCCCGGGAATCGGCCGGGTCAGCTCGTAGAGCCGTTTGCCCGCGCGGTTTTGCGCGTCCGGTGTCTCGATCATCGCGGCCAGCTCGCGGATCGTCGGCTCGGCGAAGACGTCCATCACCGTGATGCCGGGCGAGCCCTCGGGCAGCCGGCGGCGCAGCCGCGAGACTACTTTGGTGGCCATCAGGGAATGCCCGCCGAGGTCGAAGAAGTCGTCGTCGATGCCGACCCGGTCCAGGCCCAGCACTTCCTGCCACAGCTGCGCCATCAGCTTCTCGACGTCCGTGCGCGGCTCGGTGCCGCCCGAGTCCGCAGTGGACGGTGTCGGCGCGGGAAGTGTCTTCCGGTCGAGTTTTCCGTTCGGGGTGAGGGGAAACGCGTCGAGCGTGACGTAGGCGCTGGGCACCATGTAGTCGGGCAGGATGCGCTTCAGCCGGTCCTTCAGCTCCTCGGGCCGTGGTGTCGCGCCCACGAGGTAGGCGACCAGGCGCTGGTCGCCGGGACGGTCCTCGCGCAGTGCCACGACGGCGTCGCGCACATCACTGCCGCGCAGGGCGGCCTCGATCTCGCCCAGTTCGACCCGCTGGCCGCGGATCTTGACCTGCGTGTCGATCCGGCCGAGGAACTCGAGGGTGCCGTCGGGCCGGTGGCGCGCCAGGTCGCCGGTCCGGTAGAGGCGTGCGTCGGGCTCGAAGGGGTCTGGCACGAACCGCTCGGCGGTCAGCTCGGGCCGGTTCAGGTAGCCGCGCGCGACGCCGGCGCCGCCGATGTGCAGCTCACCGGGCGTCCCCGGCGGAACGAGCCGCCGGTCCGCGTCGAGGACGTACAGCCGGATGTTGTCGATGGGCCGCCCGATCGGCACCCGCGTCAGCCCTTCGAGGAGGTCCGGCCGGCAGTGCCAGTGGCTGACGTCGATGGCCGCCTCGGTCGGGCCGTACAGGTTGTGCAGCTCGACGCCGGGGAAGCGGCCGGTGAACCGGCGCGCGAGGTCGGCGGGCAGTTCCTCGCCGCTGCAGAGCACCCGGCGCAGAGCCGGGGCGCCGGTGTCCTCTTCGGCGAGGAACACCTCCAGCATGGACGGTACGAAGTGGACAGTCGTGACGCCGTCGGCGATCAGGCTTTGGAGATAGGCGGCGTCCTTGTGCCCGTCCGGCTTGGCGAGCGTCAGCCGGGCGCCGGTGATCAGCGGCCAGAACAGTTCCCACACCGAGACGTCGAAGCTCACCGGGGTCTTCTGCAGCACCGCGTCGTCGGCGCCGAGCCCGTAGGTCTTCTGCATCCAGTGCAGCCGGTTGACGATCGCGTGATGGTCGGTGACCACGCCCTTCGGCCGGCCGGTCGAGCCCGAGGTGTAGATGACGTAGGCCGCATTGCCGGGCCCCGCAACAGGTTCCAGCCGCTCGCCGCGAACGACGTCGTCGAGCTGGATCGGTTTGCGTTCCAGCGGCGGCAGCTCGTCGAGCAGGCGGCGCTGGGTGAGGATCGCGGCCGGGGCGGCATCGGAGAGCATGAACGCGAGCCGCTCCGCCGGGTATCCGGGATCCAGCGGCAGGTAGGCCGCCCCGGCCTTGAGGACCGCGAGGAGCCCGACGACCAGCTCGGGTGAGCGTTCGGCGCAGATCGCGACGACGTCGTCGGGGCCGACACCCTGGTCCCGCAGCAGCCGGGCGATGCCGTTGGCGCGGGCGTCGAGGTCCGCATAGGACAGTTCGGCGCCGTCGAAGGTGACCGCCACCGCGTCCGGAGTCCTGGCCGCCTGCGCCTCGATCATCGCGGTCAGCGTGGTCTCGGGGAAGTCGGCGGCGGTGTCGTTCCACGCGGTCAGGACGTTCGCCAGTTCGGCCTCGCCGAGCACCGGCAGCTCGCCGAGCGGGGTGTCCGGCGCGCTGACGACGGCGTCCAGCAGCGTGCGCAGGTGCTCGCCGATGCGGGTGACGTCGGCGTGGCCGATCCGGCGGCTGCTGTACTGCAGGATCAGCGTGGGCTCGCCGTCCCCGGCGACGACCTGGAAGTGCAGCGCGTTGCGCGCGGCGAACGCGAACTCCGTCCAGTCCACGGTGGACTCCAGGCCGGTGAACTCCGGCGCGGTCGCCCGGTCGCGGTAGCTCAGCGACACCGGCGCGAGCGCGGTCGCGGGCCGGACGCCCGAGACCGCCCGCGCGAGTGGCACTTCCCAGTGCCGGTACAGCTCACGGAGTTCGGCCCGTACTCCTTCGCCGAACGTCCGGAACGGCATGGCCGCGTCGGCTTCCAGGGCGATCGGGAGCTCGTTGACGAACACGCCGACGGCGTGCCGGTGCCGCGGTGTGCGGGTCGAAAGGTCGATCGCCACCGAAGGCCGCGCATTGCCGTAGCGGAACAGCAGCGCCTGGATCGCGGCGAGCAGCAGCTCGAACTGTGACAGCCCGAGGTCGCGCGCCGACTCCCGCAGCCCGGCGGGCAGGGTCAGCTTGACGAACGCGCCGTCACGGGTGTCCGGCGGGCCGTCGAGCCCGGGCAGCACGACGTCCGCCGGGAGCGGCCGCGTCGCCCAGAACGCCTTGGCCTGCTCGAGGGCGGCGGCGACCCGTTCGGTCTCGCCCTCGACGTGCTCCTGGTAGTCCGGGGGAGCGGCCGGGAGTTGCGGCTCGGTCCCGGCGACGCGGGCGTTGTAGCAGGCCGCGAGGTCGCGCAGCAGGACGTCCTTCGATGCGCCGTCGAACACCAGGTGGTGCACGACGATCAGCAATTCCTGCCCCTCGAACAGGATGAATCTGGACAGGGGCCCGTCGCCGAACGGCCGCGTGATCAGCTCGCGCCGGTTACCCGCCGCTCGTTCCAGGACCGGCGGATCCTGCTCGACGAGCGTGAGCACACCGTCGCTTTCGGACAGTCCACACGCGAGCAGGGGGTGGCGCGTGACGACGTCGCCGCACGCCGCGGCCAGTGCGTCCGCGTCGAGGTCGCCGCGCAAGACGACGGACAGCGGGATGTGGTACGCCGACCCCGCGCCGACCGCGCGCTCGGTGAACCAGATCCCGTTCTGGGCCAGCGATGCCTGCCTCATCGGACCTCCCTCAGCTGGGCCAGGACGAGCTCGGCGAGCCGGTCGATCGCCGTCGGCTCGTAGGTGAGCCGGTTGTGCACGAGCCAGCCGGTGATCCGGCCGTCCGGATGCTCGGTGAGAGCCAGTTCCGGCACGCTCAGGTCCGGCCCCGGCATCGGCCACGAGAACATCAGCTCGCGCGGCAGCTCGACCGGTCCGGAGTCGAGGCCGGGGAAGTGCACCGGCCCGCCCCAGCGTTCGAAACGCAGCCACGCCGGCTGGGGGATCCGGCGGCTGAACTCCTCGTACGGGTAGTACTGGTGCTCGGTCGCGTCGAGCACGACCTGCCGGACGCGGGGGAGCAGCTTCTCGAACGGCGGATCGTCGGAGACGTCGATGCGCAGCAGCAGTGATTGGACGAGGCAGCCGACGACGGTGTCGAACTCCGGCTTGGTGCGCCCGGGCAGCGGCGACATCACGACGACCTCGTCGCTGCCCGCCCACTCCGCCATCGCCTTGGCCCACACGGACAGGAGTCCCATGTAGACGGTCGCGCGCTGCTCGGCGACCTTCGCGCGCAGCCGCTCGACCAGCGCTACGGGAATCTCGAAGGGCACGGAATGTCCATCGAACGCCGCGACTTCGGCCGAGCGCGGTGCGCCGGAGAGGGTGGCCGGGGCGCCATCGAGGGTGCGCCGCCAGAACTCGCGTGCCTCCGGCCAGCGGGTCCGCGCCCAGGCCGAGACGTCGGCTGCGCGACCGGCCGGCGGCAGCCGGTGGCCCTGGCCCGCGTAGCACTCGCCGAGTTCGCGCAGCAGCACGCCCATCGAGTGCCCGTCGAAGACGAGGTGGTGCACACCGAGCACCAGGACGAACTCCTCCGGGCCTTCCTCGATCACCAGCGCCCGGACGAGCGGGCCGTGCGCGAGGTCGAACGGCCGCTCCAGCTCGGAACACGCCTGCCGCACCGGGTCGCCGGCGAGGACCACGTCGAAGTCCGGCTCGCAGCGGTCCAGCACCACGGCTTTGCCGGGGAACACCGTGCGCAGCGCGTCGTGCCGGGCGACGACGTCGTCCAGCGCGCGGCGCAGCGCCGGGACGTCGAGGAGGTCGGTGATCCGGATCGCCACCGCGACCGCCGACACCGCCCGCGGCTCGGCCGTCTCGCCGAGCCACCGCAGGAAGTACTCCTGCAGGGAGCTGAGCGGGACCCCGTCCGGCACGTCGACCGGCACTCCGGCGGCGGGGCGCTGGTCGGCGAGATGCGCGGCCTGTGCGGCGAGATCGGGGAAGTCGAACACGAAGGACACCGGTACTTCGACGCCGAACTCCTCGGCCGCGAGCGCGGCGAACCGGGCGGCGGCGAACGAATCGCCGCCCGCCGCGAAGAAGTCCGCGCCCGCCGGGACGTCGCGGCCGAGCGCTCGCGCCCAGAGCCGGGCGAGCCGCGCCTCGGCATCGGAGGCCGGGGCGGCGGGCTCGGAGGGCGCGTCGAAGAGGTCGCGCAGCTCGCGTTTGAGTACCTTCCCGGCGTCATTGCGCGGCAGGGCGTCGACGATCAGCCAGTGCGCCGGGACCTCGTGCCGCGCCAGCCGGGCCGCGGCGAAGGTCCGGAGGTCGTCGACGGGTCGGCGCAGGACGACGGCCGCAGCGGGCACCGAGCCGAGCACGGGATGCGGCAGTCCGAGCACGGCGGCCGCGCGGACGTCCGGATGCGCGTACAGCTCCGCCTCGATCCGCAGGGTCGAGATCTTGAACGCGCCGGACTTGATCACGTCGCTCTCGCGGTCGACGAGGTAGAGGTACCCCTCGTCGTCGAGCCGGCCGAGGTCGCCCATGCGGATCCAGCCGTCGCGGAACACCGCCGAAGTCGCGTTCGCGTCGCCGAAGTAGGTCCGCGCGGTGGTCGGCGAGCGCAGCCAGACCTCGCCGGTTTCGCCGGTCGGCAGCGGGCGGCCGGCGGCGTCGGTGATCCTCAGGTCGCCGTCGGAAGGCTGCCCGACCGCCGCGGGCCGGTCCGGGTCGAAGATCATCACCGTCTGCGCCGGCGCGGCTTCGGTCGAGCTGTAGTAGTTGACGATGTCCGCGTTCTTGAACGCCTCAGCCAGCTTCTTGGCGATCTCCGGCGGCAGCGCGGCGGCGGTCGAGCCGAGCAGCAGCACCGATGACAGGTCGTACCGGTCGAGCGCGCCGCTCGCGACGAGGTCGATCGCCATGGCGGGAACCAGGAACGCCGTTCCGACCCGGTTTTCTTCGATCAGCGCGCAGAACTCGCCGGCGTCGAAGCGGGGCAGGACCAGCGCGGCGGGCTCGGCGGTGAGGGCGTTGAACAGCATCGTCTGCGCCGCGTTGGTGCCGAGCGGGAAAGCGTGCAGGAACAGTTTCGAGTGGGCGAGCGGCCGCCGCCGCATCCGCGGGTGGTAGCCGTAGGTCAGGTTGGCGTGGGTCGCGCTGACGCCCTTCGGCCGGCCCGTCGTCCCCGAGGTGAACAGGATCTGGGCGAGGTCGCCGGGCCGGACGTCGACGCCGCCCGGCCGGTCCGCGACGACGTCGGGGAGCGGCCGTCCTCGGCCGGGCGTGAGGCCGGTGCCGTGGATCAGGTCCGCCGCGCCGAAGTCGGCGAGCAGCCTGGTGATTTCGGGGGTGGGTGTGCGTGCGGAGATCGGCATCGCGACCGCTCCGGCCGCCTGTGTCCCGACGTAGGCGGCCGCGAAGCCGAGCCAGTCGTGCTCGTCGAAGAGCAGCCCGATCCGGTCGCCGCGCCGGACGTCCAGCCCGGCCGCGATCCGCGCCGCCCGGTCGTGCCACGCGCCGAAGGTCAGCGATTCGCCGCCGACGCGCATCGCGACGCGATCGGGTTCGCGGGCCGCGCGGTCGCGCAGCAGCCCGGGGAAGGTTTCAGCCATCGCCCGCCTCCAGCAGCCGGGCCGACGCGCTCGGCTCGTAACCGGATTTCCACAGCTCGGCCAGCGTCAGCAGCAGCGGCAGGGACCGGTCCGGCGGCAGGTCCGCCGCGTGCCTGCGCAGCAGCAGCTGGGTCAGCTCGCGCCGGTCGTCGCTGGTGTGGCCGAACGTCATCGAGCCGGCGTGCCGCCGGTACCGCTGGCCCTCGACCGGCGCGACATCGCCTTCGAGACCCGCGCGGGCCAGCCGCAGGTACAGGTCCCAGTCCTCGTACGCGGGCAGGCTCTCGTCGTAACCACCGACGGCGTGCAGGGCTTCCCTGCGGAACACGCCGGTCGCGCGGCCGTGGGTGTTGACCACCACGCTGACGTCGCCGGCGTACCCGAGCGGGGCCTGGACGTGGTCCAGCAGCCCGGTGTAGCGCAGGTGACCGACCACATAGGACAGTTCCGGGTGCCGCGCGAGCGCGGTGACGGCGGGGCCGAGGAATCCCGGCGGCAGCTCGTCGTCGGCGTCGAGCGGCACGATGTAGCGGCCGTGGCTCGCGGCGATCCCGGCGTTGCGGGCGGCGGACAGCCCGGCGTTGGGCTGGCGCACCTTGACCACGCCGGACAGTGCGTCGAACGCCGCGACGGTCCCGGGATCGGTGGACCCGTCGTCGACCACCACGATCTCGACGTCGTCGTACCCGGCGGCGCGCACGGAGGCGAGCGCGCCGGACAGGAACCGGCCCTGGTCGAACAGCGGGATCACGACGCTCACCAGCCCCGGCTCGACCGGCGTGGTGACGGCCTCGACCTGCGGGAAGCTGAGTGCCGCTCTGTCCTCGGTACACGCCGGTGCCTCGGCGAACAGAGCTTCGGCGAGTGCGGCCGGGTCGTCCGGGGCGACGACGATGCCGCCGCCGTGCTGCTCGACGACGTCGGCCGCGGTACTGCCTTTCGGCGCCACGACGGTGCACCCGCGCGACAGGGCGAACGCGGCGGTGCTCGGGCATTCGGCGTCGCCGGCCGGGAGGACACAGCGGGCACCCAGCCGCTCGTCCTCGTCCCGGAGCGCGCCGCCGAAGGTGACCGCGTGCCTGAGGCGGTCCGGCAGGCCGCGGCGCAGGTGGTCGCGATAGGACTTGCCGAGCGGATCGGTCGGGGTGTCCTCGCCGCGCAGCTCGAACCGGGTTTCCGGGTGGAGGTCGAGCACGAGCGCGGCGGCGTCGAGGAACGTCTCGATCCCGGCGTCCGGCCGGTACGCGCCGAGCCGCCACACCTCGGGTCCGGTCCGGCTCGCGGCGGGCGCCACGGACGTCGCGACCGCGGTGGTGACGTCGGCGTGCTCGGCGCAGTAGCGCTCGGCGAACGCGGTGAACTGGTGCTCCGCGGTGAGCGGCCGGTGCGCGGCGGGGCCGTCGGCGGCGGTCGACCACGGGCAGCGGACGACGCAGAGCGTGGTGCCCGGGAACTCGCCGAGCAGCCGTTTCGCCCGGATCGTGCTCAGGCCCTCGGCCCCGGCGTCGAGGAACTCGACGACGTCGAGGTCGCCGAGCGTGCGGAGGGTGTCGAGGACGCGGTCGGCATAGCGGTGCGCCTCGGTGAAGTAGCGGTGGTCCGGCCGCGCGGGCGCGGTCGGGACCCACCCGACGCGATCGTCGTTCCTCGACGGTGGCAGCTCCTCGGCGACCAGGAAGACCTGATGGCCGGCGCCGGCCGCTTCGCGGGCTCGCGCGAAGACCCGTGCGCCGTCACCGAGCAGCCGGTCGACGGCGAGGTCACGACAGGAAAGCGCGATCCGCATAGGCGTAGTGCCCCAGCATCACCGACATCTGGCCCCCAGTGTCGCAGTCTGTTCGATCCTGGTTGATGAGCTTCACATCACGGCCATCGGCCTGTCAATGTCTGTGGCATTTTGATCGATCATGGGCGATATCGCCCGGAGTGACCGCGACGAAGGACGGCAGCACCCGCTCTGCGCCCGGGAAGGCCAGCCCGGACGTCACCTCGTTCGGCACGGCGACGCAGCGCAGCCCGGCCGCGACCGCGGCGGCGACGCCGGTCGGACTGTCCTCGAAGGCCATGGCGTCGGAGGCGGGCACCCCGAGCGCGTCGAGTGCGGCCAGGTAGACGTCCGGCGCGGGCTTGGGCCGGTGCCCGTCCAAGGCGGAAACGACCGCGAAGTGGCCGCTCACCCCAACCCGGTCCAGATGCTCGCTCACCCAGTCGCGCGTCGCGCCCGACGCGACGGCGAGCCGCAGCCCGTCGGCCCGCGCGGCCGAGAGGAACTCGCCGACGCCGTCCCGCAGCGGCATCCGGGCGGCGAAGGCCCGGTTCGTGTCCCGCCACCGCGCGACCACGGCCTCGCGATCGACCGTCCCGACCGCGTGTTCCAGGTGGGAGAGCACGGCGGCGACGCTCGACTGCCCGCCGATCACCGCCTGCCACACCGGCAGCGGCAGGTCGGCGCCGTACCCGGCCAGCACCTGCCGCCAGGCGCGGAAGGCCGAGGCCTCGGTGTCCACCAGCAGCCCGTCGAAGTCGAAGATCAGCGCGCGCATGACTCGTGAGTGTCGCAGCCGGTTGCTGGTCACGGAACCAGGATCCGGCTCACGCCGCGCGGCCGCCCCCGCCGACGACCTGGTCGCGCAGGGCGCGCAGTGCCCCGTGGTCCACTGTGGACGGATCGGCGGCGAGCCACTCGCCGATCTCGTGCAGGAACTCCTCCGGCGTCATCGGCGCGACCGGCAGGTCGCCGGGATCCGCCGTGGTCAGGTCGCCGCTGCGGCTCGGGTACACGATCATCGCGCCGCGCAGGGCCACGCCCGGCAGGAGGTCGCGGTAGGCGGCGAGGCTCTCGGTGAGCCGGCTGCCGCCGCCGCGGAAGGGCCTTCCGTTGCGCAGCAGCCTGCCGTCCTCGGCGGTCTCGTAGTGCCCGGGCAGCCACAGCTTCGACTCGATGAGCACCAGGCGCTTCCCGCACAGCACGGCGTGGTCGACGTCGGCGAACACCGAGCCGGGCCAGGCGAGCCCGTGGAAGATGCGGGCGCCGGGCAGCCGGGTCAGGTAACCCTCCAGCAGGTCGGCGGTGAGCCGCTCGGCCAGCTCGTCGCGCTCGGTGCCGGGCGTGCCGAAGACGGTGCGGCCGCCGAACTCCTCGGCGTACGCCTCGCGGGCCTTTCTCGCTCGTAGGTAACCGCGGGCCAGCCGCTGGACCAGCAGCGCGGTCCCGGCGGTCAGCAGCAGCCAGACGACGAGCACCGGCGGCGACAACCCGGCCCCGGTCACCAGTGGCAGCAGCACGAGCACCATCCCGGCCACCGCGGCGATCGCCGGCGCATGCCCGGGCCCGCGTCGCCTGCCGTGCCGCATCCGGGTGTCCTCGCCGGCGAAGTGCCACCAGCTCAGGTCTTCGGCGTCGAGTTCGGGCAGGTCGGGGACGAACCCCGGCTCGTCCCCGAAACGGCGCCGTGGCCGCGGCCGGACCGGCACGGGCACCACCGTGGCGCCGTTGGAGTCGTAGCGGGCACGGGCGACGGGGTCGCTCAGGACGTCGTACGCCTCGCGAAGCAGCCGGAACGTGCCGACCGTGCCACCGCCGTCGGGGTGCATGGTCTTGGCCAGCCGGCGGTAGGCCGTCTTCACGTCGGCCGCCGTGGCGTCCCGGCGGACGCCGAGTACCTCGTAGTAGTCGACCTCGGGCACGCGGGCGTTCACCTCCGGATGGCTGCGCGAAGACTTTATGGGGTCGGGTTCCGGCGCCGGCCACCGCCTCCGCGGCACGCCCGGGTGACGCTCGCGCGCCAGGTCACCGCCGTGCCCGAAGTTCTATCGCCGTCGTCGGCCGGGGCGCACGGCCCGGTGCGGCGGCGCCGGCGGGTGCGTGACGGGGCGTCTTGCGGCGGCGACGGCACGTTTGTGGTGCTCGGTGACCGTCCATTGAGGACTGTCTGTCGCCCGGAAGTGTTGCGGTCGCCGGAAAAGGCGCCTCGGCCGTGACGTTTCGTAGTCGGATTTCACCTGAACAGACGCGAACACCTGTTCGAATCTCCGGCTAGAGTGGAGGCATGTCCCCGGCACCTCGCAGACGTGACGGGCCCACCGCCACCCCACCTCGGCAGCGGGCCCGTCACCCTTGTCGTCCCCGTCACCGCTCGCGCAGCTTCGGGTCCGGTGGGCGAATGTCCCGTCAGTCGTCCGTCGCGGGCGGGGCGACGACGGCGTCCGGCTGGTCCGCGCGGGATAGCGCCTCGGCGACGAACCCGGCCGCCTTCAGCTCCTCGACCAGCTCGCGCAGGAACGCGATCGTCGCCGGACGGCGGTCCGGGGTCGTGGCGACGGCCTGCCGGATCTCCATGAACCGTTCGGGGATCACCCGCGTCCCCGGGTGCGCGGCGGCGTAGCCGGTCATCGGACGGCGGATCCCGGCGGCCACCTCCAGGCCGTGGGTCTCGAACGCCGTGACGCCGTCCTCGCCGCGCACGACCGTCGCGTGCCGGAGGGTCCTGGTGAGGTACAGGTCGTAGGCGGACCCCTCCTTCACCCCGATCCGCACGCCCGGACGGTCCACCTCGGCCGGCGAAGCGAAGGGCGAGTCCCGTGGCACGACGTACACGCCTTCGATGACGACGTACGGCGCAGTGAAGGCCACCTCGGCCGCGCGGGCCGGTTCGACCGCCAGGAACGCGAGGTCGGCGGCGCCCGACGTCAGCGCTTCGAACGACTTGCGGGCCGCGTCGAAGCAGGCGAACTCCACGGGGACGGCCAGCCGTGCGGCCACCTCCCGGGCGAGGTCGACCGTGACGCCGCCCGGCTCCGCCGGCGTCCCGTGCGCGAGCACCGGGTTGCCGAGGTTGATGGCGGCGCGCAGCGTGCCGGTGGGCGCGAGGTCGGCGGCGACGGCGGAAAGCTCTCCCATGATCGGCGACGGTAGTGGTTCGGCCCGGTGGCCGCCCCGGGGTTGTCGCTCACGCCACCGGTGGGTGGTCCGCCGTGGCCAGCTCGAAGACCGTCTCCTGCTGGTAGACCTCGCCCGGCCGGAGCACCGTGCCGGGGAAGTCCGGGCGGTTCGGGGAGTCCGGGAAGTGCTGGGCTTCGAGCGCGAACCCGGCGCCGCGGTGGTACGGCCGGCCACCGGTGCCGACCAGGTCCGCGGTGAGGTAGTTGCCCGAATAGAACTGCAGGCCCGGCTCGGTCGTCCACATCGTGAGCAGGCGCCCGGACGCCGGGTCCCACGCCCGGGCGGCGAACGGCGAGCCGTCGTCGAGCACCCAGTTGTGGTCGTAGCCCTGCCCGATCACCAGCTGGGGGTCGGGCTCGCCGATCCGGGCGCCGATCGGTGTCGCGGTGCGGAAGTCGAACGGCGTACCTTCTACCGCCGCGGGGTCGCCGGCCGGCAGCAGGCCCTCGTCGGCCGGGCAGAACCGGCTCGCGTTGATCGCCAGCCAGTGCTCGTGGACGTCCCCGGAGCCTTCGCCGGCCAGGTTCCAGTAGGTGTGGTTGGTCAGGTTGACGACGGTCGGCGCGTCGGTGGTCGCACGGTAGGTGATGCGCAGCCGGTCGCGGCTGTCGACGCGGTAGGTCACCTCGGTGGTGAGCCGGCCGGGGTAGCCCTGGTCGCCGTCCGGGCTGACCAGGGTGAGCCGCAGCCCGGCGCCGTCGGCGTCGGCGAACCCGGCCGCCGACCAGACACGCGTGTCGAACCCTTCGGGGCCGCCGTGCAGGCTGTTCTTGCCGTTGTTCACCGGCAGCCGGTGCTGGACGCCGTCGAGGGTGAAGGTGCCGCCGGCGATCCGGTTGGCGAACCGGCCGATCAGCGCGCCCAGGAAGACCCGCGCCGCGTCAGGCCGGTTGTTGGCGACGTACCCGTCGAGGGTGGGGAAGCCGAGGACGACATTGCCCGGCCGCCCGTCGCGGTCCGGCGCTTCCAGCGACTGGAGCACGCCGCCGTAGTCGAGGACGCGGACGGTCAGCCCGCCGGGCCGGCCCAGGGTGTACCGGTGGACGTCCGCGTCGCCGGCGCGGCCGAAGAACTCCCGGGTGGGTTCGGGCAGGGATCCGGTCATCGGGAAGTCCTCCAAGCGGCTGTTAGCGCTAACAGCCCGTGAAGACTCTAGGTTCGCGGGCACGCACGGTCAAGGGACGCCCGCTCCCGGGGCACGAGCGCGCGGGAGCCGCGGCAGTGGTGTCCTGAATGACTCATTCAGGGCGTGGGAGGTCCTGAATGAGTCATTCAGGACGTAGGCGGACGGAGCGCGCTGTCAGCGTTCGCCGGCCGGCGGGCGGGTGCCCAGCAGCCGGTGGGCACGCAGCGCCATCTGGATCTCCAGCCGCTTCGCCGGGTCCGCCAGCCGGTCGCCGAACAGGTCGGTCAGCTGGCTCACCCGGTAGCGGACCGTCTGGGGGTGGATGCCGAGTGCCTGCGCGATGTCCGGGGTGTTCCCGTTGTGCTCCAGCCAGCTCAGCAACGTCTCCGACAGCCGGGTCTGCTGCTTCACCGTCAAGGTCTCGAAGGGAGCGAGCACCTTCGCCGACAGCTCGTCCAGCAGGAACCGGTCGGCCAGCAGCCAGTGCGTTGCCAGGTGGTCGGCCGTGTGCGTCACCGGGTCGTCGCCGGCCAGGCCGCGGCGGACCAGGTCCAGCGTGCGGCGGGCCCACAGGAGCGACGTCGCCGCGTCGGCCGGGTGGACGCGGGGGCCGACCGCCGCGCGCCAGCCCGGCAGGCGGCCTTCGAGCCCGCGCAGGTCGCGGTCCGGGTTCGGGGTCAGCAGGCAGGGTTCGGGGCCGTCGACGTCGACCAGCACGTCGTCGGCGACCTGCGGCGACGGCGGCGGTTGCTGCTCGGTCCGCGGGTCGAGGGCGACGACGGTGACCCACTCCGGCATGGTCCACTGCGCGGCCTTGGCCATCGTCGCGAGTGTCGCGGGGGACGACGGCGGGCCGGCGAGCAGCAGTTCGAACAACCGGCGCCGCCGCCGGTCGAGCGTGCCCGTCGCCATCGCCTGCGCCAGTGTGTATCCCTCGACCGAGTACGACGAAATCTCTTCCACGTAAGCGAAAATGGCTTCCGCGCCGACGCAGAGCACCGCCGCCGGGAAACGGTGAGCCTGGCCCAGTTCGGCGATGTAACGCCACGCAGCCCGGCCGCCCGCGCGGTAGGCGGCCTGCAGCGAGTTGAGGCTGCCGCCGTCGTGGTGAACGCGCTTTCCGACCTCCACGAACAGTTTCGCCCAGTTGTCCTGAGTGGACGCCAGCTCTTCGATGCTGTCGATGCAGCTGAGCACCGCCTGCTCGATGGCCAGCACGATCATCCTGCCGAACTCGCCTTCGAGGGGCTTGGCGTACTCGGGCACGGCCCGCTGAATCTCTTCGAGGATCCGCCGGGCGAGCTGGTCGGCGTGCGGCCGGAACCGCGGCGCGAGCTCCGTCGGCAGCGAGCACCACAGCTGCCGCGCGCGGCCGGTGCCCCTCGGGTGCGGGACCGCCGCCTGCGTGATCGTCCGGGTCATGGCACACAACCCCTTCGCCGCACCTCGTGGAAAGGCCGCGCCTTCGTCGGCGCGGAGGTCATGTACTCACACGGGATCGGACTTGGCAACCGCCACCCCTGCGCGGAGATCGGGTTCTGTCACCCCCGGGTCAATGGCCGCACCGGCATTTGTCACGCGCCCGACAAACTCCGGAACACTCACAGCGGCACGGGTTTCCGCACCCCGATTTGTGAACCGGGACGGTATCTTCGCCCGCCTTCCCGGAGTTAGCGTGATCAACCCGGCACGCGGGAGGAGACGGATGACGACGCTCGTTTCGTGGTGCTTCCGCCGCGCCGGCGTGGTCGCCGCGCTGTGGCTGGTGGCGCTGGGCGGGCTCGGGTTCGCGGCGCTGCACGCCGGCGCGGCCTTCCGCGACACGGTGGACCTGCCCGCCGCGGACAGCACGGCGGCGGCGAACCTGCTGCGCGGCAGCGGCGCGGCCGGCGCCGGGGAACAGGTCGTCGTCCGCACGCCGGACGGGCCGGTCGACAGCGGCGCCGGTCGCGCCCGGCTCGACGCGCTCGCCGCCCGGCTGGCGACGATCCCGCACGTCGTCGCGGTCACCCCGCCACCCGGCCGGGTTTCCGCCGACCGGGCCACCGCGGTGCTCACCGTGCGGTTCGACGCGCCGGCCGCGGACCTCGGGCAGGGCACGGCCGACGCGTTCGCGGCCGTCGTCCGCGACGCCGCCGGCCTCACCGCCGGGGCGTCCGGCGAGCTCGCCGCGATGACGGCGGCCGCGCCGGACCTGGGCAACGCCGGGATCGGCCTGCTCGCCGCGGCCCTGGTGCTGCTGGTGACCTTCGGCTCGCTGACCTGCGTGCTGCTCCCGGTCCTCACCGCCGCGGTTTCGGTCGGCTGCGCGCTGGCCGCCGTGACACTGGTGTCGCACGTCATGACCGTCCCGAAGATCAGCACCGAAATCGCCGCGCTGCTGGGGCTCGGCGTCGGCGTCGACTACGCGCTGTTCGTGCTCAGCCGCTACCGGCAGGGCCGCCGGGACGGCGCCGAACCGGCGGCGGCGCTGGCCGTCGCGGCCGCGACCTCCGGCCGCAGCGTGGTCTTCGCCGGGCTCACCGTGTGCGTGTCGCTGGCCGGGATGCTGACCGTCGGCCTGCCGTTCCTGAACGGGATCGCGGTCGCCGCCGCCGTATCGGTGCTGCTGACCGGGTTCGCCGCGCTGACGCTGCTTCCCGCGCTGCTGCGGCCGGTCGCCCGCCGGATGCGCGTCCGGCCCGGCTCGGGCGGCGGCCGCTGGGCCCGGCTCGCGCGGTCGGTGACCGCCCGGCCCGGGCCGTACACGGTGACCGCGCTGCTGGTCGTGGCCGTGCTCGCGCTGCCGATGACCGGGCTGCGGCTCGGTGTGCCGGACGCCGCGTCGGACCCGCCCGGCAGCGTCACGCGGACCGCCGCCGAACTGCTGGAAGCGGGCTTCGGGCCGGGCGCGGACGCCCCGCTGCTGGTGGTCGGGACCGGCGGTTCGCCGGGCATGCTCCGGGAGGCGCTGCTCGCGAGCGCCGACGTCGGCCCGGCCGCCGCGCTGCCCGGCGGTCGCTGGCTGCTCACGGTGGTCCCGAGGACCGCGCCCGACGATCCGGCCACCGGCGAACTGCTGGCCTCGACGCGGGTGATGGCCACCGTCGTCGGCAGCCCGGACGCGCACGTCGGCGGGGCCGTCGCGGCCCGGGCCGACTTCTCGGCGGCGATCACCGCGCGGCTGCCGCTGTTCTTCGCCGGTGTCGTCGGCATTTCGGTGCTGCTGCTGGCCTGGGTGTTCCGCAGCGTGCTGATCCCGCTGACCGCGGCGGTGATGAACCTGCTGACCGCGGCCGCGACGACCGGCGCGGTCGTCTTCGCCTTCGGCGGCCCGATCGAGCCGTACCTGCCGGTGTTCCTGTTCGCCGGGTTGTTCGGGCTGTCGATGGACTACGAGGTCTTCCTCATCGCCCGCATCCAGGAAGCGTGGCGCCGCCATGGTGACACGCGGGCGGCGGTGGTCGACGGCGTCGCGGCGACCGGCCGCACCATCACCGCCGCCGCGCTGATCATGGCGCTGGTGTTCGTGTCGTTCGCCTTCGTCGACGCCCGAGTCGTGCGGGAGGCGGGGGCCGGGCTGACCGTCGCCGTGCTCCTGGACGCGGTCGTCGTCCGGTGCGTGCTCGTCCCGGCGGTGATGGCCCGCTTCGGCGCGGCGAACTGGTGGTTCCCCGGCCGGTCGCCGAAGTCCGTGAATGGCACATTCACGGACTTGAAGTCCCTCGATGTGCCATTCACGGACTTCGACCGGGACGCGCAGAGGAGTGCGCGGTGAACGCGCGGGCCGGGACGCTGGTGCTGATCGCGCTCGGGGCGTTCGTCACGACGCTGGACAACACGATCGTCGCCGCGGGCGCGCCGTCGATCGCCCGTGACCTCGCCCTCGGCCTCGGGGCTCTGCAGTGGGTCGCGCTCGGCTACATGCTGCCGTTCGCCGGGTTGCTGCTGGTGGCGGGCGCGCTGGTCGATCGCTGGGGCCGGCGCCGGACGCTGCCGGCCGCCCTGTTCGCCTTCGGCGCCGGCGCGGCCGTGGGCGGGCTGGCCGGTTCGGTGGGGCTGCTGGTCGCTGCCCGGGCGGTGCAAGGCGCGGCGGCCGCGTTCCTGGTGCCCGCGCTGCTGAGCCTGCTTCGGACGAACCTCGACGCCCGCGGCCGGACGCTCGGCGCCGCGGTGTGGACCGCCTGCCTCGCGGCCGCGCTGGCCCTCGGCCCGGCGCTCGGCGGGATGCTGAGCGCTTCCCTCGGCTGGGGCTGGATCTTCTTCGTCAACCTCCCGTTCGTGGCGGCGATGCTCGCCCTGCTGCCCGTGGCCACCCGGGCCGGCGAGACCGCGGCCGCGACCCGCGCGCCGCCCCTCGGCGCGATGGCCGCCGTGACGGCGTGCCTGGTCCTGCTCACCGCGGCCCTGGTCCGGCCGTGGCCCGGGAGCGAGCTGCCGTCGCTCGCCGCGGCCGCCGTGCTCGGTGCCGGGTTCGCGCTCCGTGAGCGGCGGGCCGCGGACCGGCTGGTGCCCGCCGCCCTGACCGGGAACGCGGTGTTCCTCGGCGCGCTCGTCGTGCAACTGCTGTGGGGACTGGGGATTTCCGGCGTCTTCTTCTTCACGCCCCTGCTGCATCAGGAGTTCCTCGGGCTCGGTCCGGTCGGTGCCGGGCTGCCGCTCGTTCTCGTGGCGGTGGCGGTCATGGCCGCGACGCCGCTGGTCGCGCCGTCCGTGACCCACTTCGGTCCACATCGGACAGTCGCGGGCGGGCTGGCGGTGGTCGGTGCCGGGCTGCTCGCCCTGGCCGCGGTGAACCACATCCCGGAACTGCTTCCGCGCGTCCCGGGAATGGTGCTGATCGGGGCGGGTTCGGCCTTCACCGTCCCGCTGACGTCGCATGCGCTGGACGTCGTCGCCGAACGCAATTCCGGCGCGGCGTCCGGGCTGCTCACCGCGTCCCGGGAACTTTCCAGCGCGCTCGGCGTGGCGCTGATCGGCGCCGTGCTGACCGCGGTGCGCGGGCTGCGGCTCGACGCGGGGACGGCGCCCGGGGCGGCCCTGGCCGGCGGCTACACCGCCGGTCTGCTCACCGCCGCCGGGCTGACGCTCGCCGGTGCCCTGCTGGCCGTCCGCGTGTTGCGGGAACGGCGTCCCGTTTCTTCGTCGCCCCATGACAAACGCGCGGTCCCCTGATCCGTTTCCCGATGAGTATCCGAGTTCGCCCCGTTGACAACCGCACCGGCGCGGTTATCCACTGCGCCGGCAAACGCTCTCTGCGAGGAGCCATGGAAACCATTTCCCAGCCGGTTCCCCTCACCGGCGAAGCAGCTGACGGCGGCGAGTCGTTCGCGACCCTGCTGGGCCACTGGGCGCGCCGCCTCGGCGACCGCGTCGCGGTGACCTACCTGGACCACCGGGCCGGCACGGACGGCCGGGCGGTCACGCTCACGTGGCGCGAACTCGATCAGCGGGTCGACGCGGTCGCCGCGCGACTGTCCGAACTGGCCGGTCCCGGTGACCGGGCGGCGGTGCTGGCCGGGCAGTCCGCCGACTACGCCGTCGCGTTCCTCGGCGCGCTCCGGGCCGGGCTGGTCGCCGTGCCGCTGTTCGCCCCGGGCCTGCCGGGGCACGAGGGCCGCCTGGCCGCGGCGCTCGCCGACTGCGGCCCGCGCGTCGTGCTGACCACGGCCGCGGAAACCGGTCCGGTCACCGGGTTCCTCGCCGGTGCGGGCGTGGCACCGGCCGTGGTCGCCGTCGACACCGTGCCCCTGGTCGCTCCCGGGACGCCCGACTGGCCCACGCCGGATCCCGGTGACCCGGCGTACCTGCAGTACACGTCGGGTTCCACGCGTTCGCCGGCCGGGGTCGTGCTGACGCACCGCAACGTGCTCGCCAACGCCCGCCAGGCGTGTGCCGCCTACGGTGCCGAGAGCGGGACGACGTCGACGGTGAGCTGGCTGCCGCTGTTCCACGACATGGGGCTCATCCTGGGCATCGGCGCGCCGATGGCCGGCGGCCTGGCTTCGGTGCTGATGGACCCGCTGGCGTTCCTCGAACGCCCCGCGCGGTGGTTGCAGGCGCTCTCGGCCAGCCCGGGCGGGATCAGCGCGGCGCCCAACTTCGCCTACGCCTACTGCGCGTCACGCGTGACCGAAGCCGAGAAGAACTACCTGGAGCTGAGCCGGGTCGTCTCGCTGATCAACGGCAGCGAACCGGTGCTGCCGGCCACGATCGCGAAGTTCCACGACGCCTTCGCCGAGTGCGGGCTGCCGCCGGAGGTCCATCGGTCCTCCTACGGTCTGGCCGAAGCCACCGTCCTGGTTTCCGTCACGGACGCCGGGAAGCCACCCCGGCAGGTCACGTTCGACCGGGACCGGCTCGCCGCCGGCCACGCCGAGCCGGCCCGGCCCGGCGTCTCCGCCACGACGCTCGTCTCGTGTGGACACCCGGTCGGCCAGCTCGTGCGGATCGCCGACCCCGCGACCGGGGAACTCGCCGAAGCCGGTGCGGTGGGCGAGATCCGGGTCAGCGGCCCGAACGTCGGCCGTGGTTACTGGGGACGGGCCGAAGCGTCGGCGGCCACTTTCGACCTGCCGCCGCGCGACCCCGGCACCGGCGAGGGCTGGCTCGCGACCGGCGACCTCGGCGTGCTCTTCGACGGCGAGCTGTTCGTGACCGGCCGCCTGAAGGACCTGGTCGTCGTCGACGGCCGCAACCACTACCCGCAGGACATCGAGCAGACGGTGGAGGCGCACCCGGCGGTCCGGCCGCATTCCGCCGCGGCCTTCGCGATCGACAGCGGCGACGGGGAAGCCGCGGTCGTCGTCCTGGAACGGGCCAAGGACACCGAAGCCGACGTCGTCGCGGCGACGGCGGCGCTGCGGGCGGCGGTGTCGGCCGGGCACGGCCTGCGCCTGCACGACGTCGTCTTCCTGCCGCCCGGCGAGGTGCCACGCACCTCGAGCGGCAAGATCAGCCGGGCCCGGTGCCGGGAGTCCTATCTGGACGGCTCACTCGCCGCGCGGCGGCTCGGATGAGCGCGCCGGACGCCGCCGCGATCCGCGCCTGGCTGACCGCGCGGATCGGCGAGGCCGACCTCGACCGGCCCCTGCACGAAACCGGACTGTCCTCACGGGACGCGACGGTCCTCGCCGCCGACCTCGGCCGGTTCGTCGGCCGCCCGCTCGCGCCGACGCTGGTCTGGCGGTACCCGACGATCACCGCGCTCGCCGACCATCTGTCCACTGTGGAGTCGGAGGCGGCGTACGTACCCCTGCGGGAGGACGGGGAACCGATCGCGGTCGTCGGCCTCGGCTGCCGCCTGCCGGGCGGGATCGAATCCCCGGAGGCGTTCTGGCGGTTCCTCGACGCCGGCGGCGACGGCATCGGCGAGGTCCCCGAAGGCCGCTGGGAGACATTCGCGCCGGCCGAAGACCTCGCCGGTGTGCCCGCGCGCGGAGGCTTCCTCTCGGACGTCGCCGGGTTCGACGCGGAGTTCTTCGGCATCACCCCGCGCGAGGCCGAGGCGATGGACCCGCAGCAGCGGCTCCTCCTTGAGGTCGTCTGGGCGGCGCTGGAGCACGCCGGCATCCCGCCGGGCCGCCTGCGCGGCAGCCGGACCGGCGTGTTCGTCGGGCTCTCGGCCACCGAGTACGGCTCCTTGACGATGACCGACGTTGCGGGGGTCGACGTCTGGTCGGGCACCGGGGCCGCGGCGAGCATCGCCGCGAACCGGCTGTCGTACCTGCTCGACCTGCGTGGCCCCAGCCTCACCCTCGACACGGCGTGTTCGTCGTCGCTGGTCGCGGTGCACCAGGCGGTGCAGAGCCTGCGCCGCGGCGAGAGCGAGACCGCGCTCGCGGCCGGGGTGAACGTGCTGCTGTCGCCGGGGATCACCGCCGGGTTCCACCGCGCCGGGGTGCTGGCCGCGGACGGCCGTTGCAAGCCGTTCGACGCCGGCGCCGACGGCATCGCCCGCGGCGAGGGCTGCGGGGTGGTGGTGCTCAAGCCGCTGCGGGCGGCGCGGCGAGCGGGGGACCGGGTGCTGGCGGTGATCCGCGGCAGCGCGGTGAACTCCGACGGCCGCTCCAACGGCCTGACCGCACCCAACCCGGACGCCCAGGCCGCCCTGCTGCGTGACGCGTACGCGGTGGCGGGCGTCGATCCGTCCTCTGTGGACTACGTCGAGGCGCACGGAACCGGGACGCCGCTGGGTGATCCGCTGGAGGCGGGCGCGCTGGCCGCGGTGCTCGGGGCGGAGCGCGAACCGGGCCGTCCGTTGCTGCTCGGCTCGGTGAAGAGCAACCTGGGCCACCTCGAAGGCGCGGCGGGGATCGCCGGGCTGCTCAAGGTGGTGCTGGCGATGACGCACCGGCGGGTGCCGCCGAGCCTGCACTTCCGGGCGCCGAACCCGCACATCGACTTCACCGGGTTGAAGGTGGTCGCGGAGGGCACGGACTGGCCGCGCTATTCCGGGACCGCCCGGGCCGGGGTGTCGGCGTTCGGGTTCGGCGGCACCAACGCGCACGTCGTGCTGGAGGAGTGGCCCGCGGCGGCGTTCCCGCCCCGCGGCGGTTTGGACGGCCCGGAAGTGTTCGCGCTTTCGGCTCGCTCGGCCGAAGTGCTGCGGGCGCGGGCCGCGGAGCTGGCGGACTGGCTCGAGGACGGGGAAGTCCCGCTCGACGCGGTCGCGGCAACGCTCGCCCACCGGCGCGAACACCTGCCGGTCCGCGGCGCGGTGGTCGGCGAGAGCCGGGACGAAGTGGTCACGGCGTTGCGCGAGCTGGCCGCGGGCCGAGGAATCACGAGCGGCCCGGCTGATGGTGCCAAGCGCCCCAATGTGGCGTTGGGTGCGCTGGATGCACCCAACGCCACATTGGGGCGTTCGGGCGTCGTCTTCGTGTTCTCCGGTTATGGCTCGCAGTGGAGCGGGATGGGGCGTCTGCTGACGCGCTTCGAGCCCGCCTTCCGGGCGGAGATCGACGCGCTCGATCCCGTCTTCCGCGACGGCGCCGGGTTTTCCCTCCGGGAGGCGCTCGAAGGCGAACTCCCCGGCCTGGCCGCGACCCAGCTCGCCTTGTTCGGGATGCAGCTGGCCCTCGCCGCGCTGTGGCGGGCGCACGGCGTCACTCCGGCCGCGGTGCTCGGGCATTCCATGGGTGAAGTCGCCGCCGCCGTTGTCGCCGGGGCGCTCGACGTCACCGGTGGCCTGCGGATCATGGCCGCGCGGGCGCGGCTGCTCGCCGAACTCGACCTGGGTGGCGGCGGTGCCATGGCCGTCGTCGAGCTTTCGCCGGCCGAGGTCGCGGAGTTCCCCGAAGTCACCGTCGCGGTGTACGCGTCACCCACCCAGTGCACGGTCAGCGGGCCCGCGGACCGGGTCGAGGCGCTGGTCGCCTACGCCGAAGACCTCGGCAGGCTGGCCCGGCGGCTGCCGGTCGGCGGGGCCGGGCACTCCGCCGCCGTCGACCCCGTGCTCGGGCGGTTCCGCGCCGCGCTGGCCGGGCTCGTCCCCGGGCAACCCGAAATCCCTTGCTACAGCAGCGTTCTCGACGATCCGCGGGAAACGCCCGCGTTCGACGTCGAGTACTGGGCGGCGAACCTGCGCCGCCCGGTGCGGTTCAGCCAGGCGCTCGAGGCGGCGGCCGCCGACGGCCACACCGTCTTCGCCGAGATCTCACCCCACCCAGTGGCGCTGGCCGCGATCGAGCAGACCACCGGCGAAACCGGTCTGGCCTCGGCGAGCCGCCGCATCGACGAGCGGACGGCGTTCCTGACCAGCCTCGCCCGGCTGCACGTCGGCGGCCACTCCGGGGTGCTGGCCGCTCGCCCCGGGACACCGCCGGTCGAGCTGCCCGGCCCGGTCTGGCGGCACCGGCGGTTCTGGCCGCGCCGCACGGTCCGCTCCGGCGGCGCCCATCCGCTGCTGGGCGTGCACATCGAACACCCAGGCGGCCACCTGTGGCGCGGGGACGCCGGCACCGCCGCGGTGCCGTGGCTGGCCGACCACACCGTGCGCGGCGAACCCGTGTTCCCGGCGACCGGCTTCCTCGAACTGGCGCTGGCCGCGGCCGGTCCCCATGGGCGCGTCCTCGACCTCGAACTGCGCGAGCTGCTCCCGCTGGCCGAGCACACCGAGGTGACGACCGGACTCACCGGCACCGAGTTCAGCGTGCACGCCAAGTCCGCGCGCGGCGACTGGGTCCGGCACGCCACCGCGCGGATCGGCACCGGCGGGACGCCGTCACCGCCGTTCGGGGAAGCCGGCGGCGACCCGGTCGACCTCTACCGGGCCCTGGCCGACCTGGGCCAGTCCTACGGCCCGGCCTTCCGCGGCCTGCGCCGGGTGACCGCCGTGCCGGGCCACGCGTCGGCGTCGATCGCGCTGCCCGAAGCCGACCACCCCGCCTACGTGCTGCACCCCGCGCTCGCCGACGCCTGCCTGCACGCGCTGGCCGCGGCCGTCGGCGAAGCGGATGCCCTTTACGTGCCGCTCGCGGTGGCCGAAGTGGTGGTCGCCGGCGATCCGCGCCGCGGGGTGCGGGTGGACGCGGTGCTCGGCGAATCCGGGGACGGCGTGCTCGGCAGTGTCCAGCTGGTCGACGCCGACGACGTCGTCCTCGTGGAGTTCCGCGACGTCTACTGCCGCCGGCTCCGCGGCACGGCGTCGGCGAGGCTGCTGTTCGAGGCGGCCTGGCAGCCGGCCGAACTGCCCGCCGCGCCGGCGCGGGCCCACCGCTGGATCGTGCTGACCGACGGCGAATGCGCCGGGGACGACGTGCGGACAGCCCGCCTCGGCGACCGGCGGCAGCTGGCGAAGCTGCTGCGAGACGGCGAAGTGACCGCGGTGCTCGCGATGCTCGCCCGCGACGCGGCGCCGGATCCGATGGGCGCCGCGCGGCTGGTCGAGACGCTGACCGGCGTCGTCGCCGAACTGGCCGAGCTGCCCGTGCCGCCCCGGTTGTGGCTGGTCGGCACCGGGGCGCAGAGCGTCCTGCCCGGCGAGCGGGGCGACCCCGGCCCGGCGGCGCTGCGCGGGCTCGTGCGGGTGCTCGCCTTCGAACACCCCGAACTCCGGGTGAGCCAGGCCGACTTCGACGGCGACGCGGCCCGGCTGTGGGACGAAGTCCGCGCGGACGGGCCGGACGACGAAGTCGCCTGGCGCGAGGGCGTCCGGTACACCCGGCAGCTGGTCCGCCCCGCGCTCGGTGATCCGGTGCGCGAGCCGGTCCGCGAAGGCGCGTACGTCATCACCGGCGGGCTCGGCGGCCTGGGCCTCGCCGCGGCGAAGTGGCTGATCGGACGGGGTGCGACGCGGCTGGTGCTGAACGGCAGGCACGCCGCCGACCCCGGCCTCGGCGACCTGGGCGCCGACGTCCGGGTGGTGCCCGGCGACATCGCCGAGCCGGGCACGGCGGAGCAGCTGGTCGCGGCGGCCGTCGACGGAGGTGTGCCGCTTCGCGGGGTGTTGCACGCTGCCGGTGTCCTGGCCGACGGCGCCGCGATCACCCTCGACGCGGACGCGCTCGACGCCGTCTGGCGGCCGAAGGCGCTCGGGGCCTGGCGGCTGCACCAGGCGACCGCCGGGCACGAACCCGACTGGTGGCTGGTCTACTCGTCGGCGGCCGCGCTGTTCGGGTCGCCGGGTCAGACCGCGTACGCCACCGCGAACGCGTGGGCCGACGCCCTGGTCGCGTGGCGCCGGGCCCAGGGCCTCCCGGCGGCGACGATCGGCTGGGGCGCGTGGGGCGAGGTCGGTGCCGCGGCCGGCTCGGCCAACCCGGTGCTCGACCCGCTCGGCACCGAGGAGGCACTGGGCGCCCTGGACGACGTCCTGGCGCGCGACCGCGCTTCGACCGGCGTGGCCCGGGTGAACTCCGCGACCGTGCTGGAGCTGTTCCCGAGGCTGGCCGACCGCCCGTTCTTCGCGCTCTTCGCGCCGCGGACCGAATCGTCCACTTGGGACGGTCTGGACGCGCTGCGCGCCGTCCCGCCGGACGCCGCACAGGCCGCGATCGCCGGCCACCTGGCCGGGCTCGTCGCGGACCTGCTCGGCCTGGCCGAGGTCGACCGGACCGTGCCGCTCACCCAGCTCGGCCTGGACTCGCTGTCGGCGATGCGGGCCCGCGGCGCGGTGGAACGCGACTTCGGCCTGCCGCTGCCGATCCCGCTGCTCCTGCGCGGGGCCAGCCTGGCGGAGCTGGCCGGGCACCTCGCCGAGCAGGCCGGCTTCGGATCCGCCGCGTCGCGCGAGCCCGTCACCGCCGGGCCGCGAGACCCGGCCGAACGCTGGGTGGCCCGGCGCTGGCAGGCCGAACTGGGCGGGCCGGAGCCGGGCGTGCACGACGACTTCTTCGCCGCGGGCGGCGATCCGGAGCGGGCGCAGCGGCTGTGGTCGGTCTTCGCCGAGGAGCTCGAAGCGGTACCCGCCGTCGAGCGGCTGTTCGCGATGCCGACGGTCGCCGCGATCGCCGACCTGCTGCGCGCGGAGCTCGAAGGCCACGGCGGCGGCCCGGTGCGGCTGCTGCGCGACGGCGTCGCCGAGCCGTTGTTCCTCTTCCACCCGGCCGGCGGGCCGACGAGCGTCTACCGCGAGCTCGTGCGGCTGCTGCCCGAAGGCCAGCCGGTGTACGGGTTCGAACGGATCGACGAGGACACCGTCGAGGCCAAGGGGGCTCGGTACCTCGCACTGATCCGCGAAATCCAGCCACACGGCCCGTACCGGCTGGGCGGCTGGTCGTTCGGCGGCTGCCTGGCGCACGAGACGGCGCGCCTGCTGACTGCGGCGGGGGAGCGGGTCGAGCTGGTCGTCCTGATCGACACGATCCTGCCGCTGCCGGACACCGGAACCCCGGCGGAAGAGCTGCTGCTGGAACGCTTCGACCGGTTCGCCGACCACGTGTCGCGGACGTACGGGGTGCCGTTCTCGGTGCCGCGCGAGGAGCTGGCGCGGCTGGACGAGGACGCCCAGATCCGGTGGGTCATGGAGAAACTGACCGAATACGTGCCGAACATGGGCGCCGGCGTCCTGCGCCACCAGTACGAGTCCTATGTGGACGCCCGGGTCGCCGAGCGGTACGCACCGGGCCGTTACGACGGCCGCGTCCTGCTGCTGCGGGCCGGGGAGCCGCACCCGCTGACCACGACGCTCGACCCGCGGTACCTGCGCACCGACGACACCCTCGGCTGGGACGAGTTCTGCGGCGCGCTCGAAGTGGTGCGGGTCCCCGGCGACCACGTGTCGATGATCGATCCACCCCATGTGCGGACGCTCGCGGTGGCGCTGGCCGAGCGGCTCGGGGCGGTGGTGCGGTGATGGACGAGCTGACCCCGACCACGGCGTTCCGGATCGCCGACCTCGCCGCCCGGCAGGACGAAGCCGTCCGGATCGCCGAGAAGCGGGCCGTCGACCGGCAGCACGCCAAGGGGAAGCTGACCGCCCGCGAGCGCATCGGGCTGCTGCTGGACCCCGGGTCCTTCGTGGAGCTCGACCAGTTCGCGCGGCACCGCTGCGACGAGTTCGGGATGGACGCCCACCGCCCGTGGGGCGACGGCGTGGTCACCGGGCACGGCACCGTCGACGGCCGCCAGATCTGCGTGTTCTCCCAGGACTTCAGCGTCTTCGGCGGCAGCATGGGGGAGGTCTCCGGCGAAAAGGTCCTCAAGGTGATGGACCTGGCCATGACCATCGGCTGCCCGGTCGTCGGGATCAACGACTCCGGTGGCGCCCGGATCCAGGAAGGCGTCGTCTCGCTGGCGTACTACGCCGAGCTCGGCCGCCGCACCGCCCACGCCTCCGGCGTCATCCCGCAGATCTCGCTGATCATGGGCCCGTGCGCCGGCGGCGCGGTCTACGCCCCGGCGATGACCGACTTCACCGTGATGGTCGACGAAACGGCGCACATGTTCGTCACCGGCCCGGACGTCGTGCACGCCGTCACCGGCGAGCTCGTCACCGCCGAGGAGCTCGGCGGCGCGGCCGTGCAGAGCGAGGTGGCGGGCAACGCCCACCACCGGGCCGCCGACGAGGAGGACGCGATCGACTGGGTGCAGACCCTGCTCGCGTATCTGCCCTCGAACAACCTCGACCCCGCGCCCGAGTACGCCGACGACACCAGCCCCGACGTCACGGCCGCCGACCTCGAGCTCGACCGGCTGGTGCCCGACTCGCCGAACCAGACCTACGACATGGCCGAGCTGATCGCCCGGCTGGTCGACGACGGCGAGTTCACCGAGGTGCACAGTGCCTTCGCGGCCAACATGATCTGTGCCTTCGCCCGGGTTCAGGGCCGGACGGTCGGCGTCGTCGCGAACCAGCCGCGGCACCAGGCCGGCGTGCTCGACATCGACGCGTCCGAAAAGGCCGCCCGGTTCGTGCGCTTCTGCGACGCCTTCAACGTCCCGCTGCTCACCCTGGCCGACGTCCCCGGCTACCTGCCGGGCACCGGGCAGGAACGCGGCGGGATCATCCGCCGTGGTGCCAAGCTGATCTACGCCTATTCCGAAGCGACGGTGCCGAAGGTGACCGTGGTCGTCCGCAAGGCCTACGGCGGCGGCTACGCGGTGATGGGGTCCAAACACCTCGGCGCCGACGTCGCGATGGCCTGGCCCACCGCCGAAATCGCGGTGATGGGCGCCGAAGGCGCGGTGCAGGTGCTCTACCGGCGCGAGCTGGCCGCCCTGCCGCCCGAGGAGCGGGAGGCCGCCCGCCGACGGCTCACCGAGGAGTACCGCAAGCACCACGGTGGCCCGTACCTGGCCGCCGAACGTGGCTACGTCGACCAGGTCGTCACCCCGTCGCAAACCCGCCTGCAGGTCGCGCGGGCCCTGCGGACGCTCCGCACCAAACGGCAGGTCCTGCCGGCCAGGAAACACGGAAACATCCCCCTGTGAAGGAGACTTCGATGCGAGCCATCCTGCTGATGCTGGCCGTCGTGGTCCTGCTGGGCGGCGGCCTCACCGCCGCCCAGGCGAGCCCCGCCGCCGTGGCCGACGACGGCGCGAAGGTCGTCCAGGAGACCTGGCTGGACGCCCGGACCGTCGACTTGAAGATCGACTCGCCGGCCCTGGGCACCACCGGGATGGTGCGGCTCATCGTCCCGGCGGGCTGGACCGCGCAGCCCACGCGGACCTGGCCGGTGCTGTTCCTGCTGCACGGCTGCTGCGAGCCGGTCGACTACCGCTCGTGGGACCAGTTCACCGACGTGAAGGCGTTCACCGCGAACAAGGACGCCCTCGTCGTGATGCCGACCGACGGGCCGGCCGGGATGTACACGAAGTGGTGGAACTTCGGCCTGAGCAACACGCCGGACTGGGACACGTTCCACACCGCCGAAGTCCGCCAGATCGTCGAACGCGGGTACCGCGGCGGTACCCGCCGGGCGATCGCCGGGCTGTCGATCGGGGGCTACGGCGCCCTCGCGTACGCGTTCCAGCACAAGGGGATGTTCGGCGCCGCGGCGTCCTACAGTGGCGTGCCGGACACGCTCTACCTGGGCATCCCGGCCTGGATCGCCGGCATCCTGATCCGCACCGGGTCCTACAACATCGTGAGCCTCTGGGGCGACGTCTGGTCCATGAAGCCGCTGTGGTCCGCGCACAACCCGGCCGACCACGTCGAGGACCTGCGCGGCACGGCGCTCTACGTCTCCTGTGGCAGCGGGCAGGCCGGGCCGCTCGACCCGGCCGGGGCGCAGGGCGACGTCCTGGAAACGTCGGCCCTGCTGTCGTCGCAGAGTTTCACCGACAAGCTGCGGCAGGCGAACGTCCCGGCGACGGTCGACTACTACGGGCCGGGCACCCACAGCTGGCCGTACTGGCAGCGCGCTCTCCACAACTCGTGGCCGGTCCTGTCCGGCGCGCTCGGCCTCCCGGCCTGAGCGGAAGTCCCTGCTCCGATGGAGGTTGCGGTGAAGTCTGTCCGTTGGCGACGCGTGCTGTCGGCGCTCCTGGGCGTCTCCCTGGCGGCGTTGGGGGTGGTGGCGGCGAGCCCGGTCGCGGGCGCGGCGGCGGCACCGATCCTGCCCGGCCCGTTCGACGACTCCTTCTACACCCCGCCGTCCCCGCTGCCCGCCGGGAAACCCGGTGACGTCCTCCGCTGGCGGCCGTCGGTGCCGTTGCTGAACGCCGCCAACGCCGACGCCTGGCAGGTCATGTACCTCTCGACCAACGCGCAGGGCCGTCCGGACGCGGTGACCGGGACCGTCCTGGTGCCGAAGGGCGTCGACCCGGCCAAGGCGCCGATCGTCGGCTACGCCGTCGGGACGCAGGGCCCGGCGTTCAAGTGCACGGCGTCCAAGGCGATGGAGCGCGGCACGCTGTACGACCAGCCCGCCATCAACGACTCGCTGTCCAGCGGCTACGCCGTCGCGGTGACCGATTACGAAGGCTACTCGCCGACGACCGTGCCCACCTACATCACCGGGCAGTCCATGGGGCCGGCCGTGATCGACTCGGTGCGGGCGGCGCAGAACCTCCCGTCGGCCAAGCTGGCCAAGAGCGCCAAGGTGATCTTCCAGGGGTACTCCCAGGGCGGCGGCGGATCGATGTGGGCCGGGGAGAAGCAGCCTGCGTATGCGCCTGAGCTGAACGTCGTCGGCGTCGTCGCCGGCGGGGTGCCCGCCGACCTGACCGAGGTCGCCAAGGGTCTCGACGGCTACGTCGGCTTCGGGTTCCTGGCCTTCTCCTCGATCGGGCTCGACGCGGCGTACCCGGACCTGAAGCTGGATTCCTTCCTCAACGACACGGGCCGTCAGCAGCTGGCCGACGCGAAGAAGAACGCGTGCATGCTGGAACTGCTGCTGAACTACTCGTTCAAGAAGATCAGCGACTTCACGACGTCCGATCCGCTGGGCACCCCGCAGTGGCAGGCGAGGCTGGCGCAGAACAAGCTGGGCTCGAACCCGCCGCGGGTGCCGGTCTTCCAGTACCACGCGAGCACCGACGAGATCGTCAACACCCCGCAGGCGGAGACGCTGCGCCGGACGTACTGCGCGGCCGGGGTCCGCGAGCAGTGGAGCACCTACGTCGCCGACCACGTCACCGGCGTCCTCGCCGGGAACTCCGACGCCCACCAATGGATCGTGAAGCGGTTCAACGGCGAAACCGCACCGACGAACTGCTGAGGAATGCCGTGAATGGCACATTGAGGGACTCTACGTCCCTCAATGTGCCATTCACGGACTTGGCGTCAGACCTTGCCGGCGGCGAAGGCCGCGGCGTCGTTGGCTTGGCCGCCGTAGCTCAGGTGGGCCAGGATGTCGGTGCCGCCGGACTGGCAGATCGGGTCGCCCGAGGCGCAGTAGTCCTTGGTGCGGCTCTGGTAGGTACCGGTGACCTGACGGCCGATCGCGCGGATCGGGTTGCCGAACAACAGGATGGCGGCGATCCGGGGCGCCAGGTCCGCCGGGATGGTCGCGACGATCGGGCCGCCGACGATGGCGCCGTCGCTGCTGATGCCGATCGAGTTGTCCACGACGTTGGCGCCCTGGGAGTAGCCGACGAGGACGAACCGTTGCTGCGGGCAGGAAGCAGCCTGCGACCGCAGGTGGTTGACCAGGTCGGTGTTGCCCTTCTGCACCGACGCGGGCTCGCCGAGGTCGGCCGGGTAGTCGACGCGGTAGCCGCTCAGCGAGCGCGGCTGCAGCCGGTTCTGGATCGCCTGGTAAACCGGGTCGCCGACGATCAGGCCCAGCGTGCCGGGTTCGAAGGTGCCGCGGGCCACCGGCACGTCGATGTCGGTGCACGGCGCGGCCGAAGCCACCGGCGCGGCGGCCACGGTGAGCCCGGCGACGGCGATGCCGACTGTGGCGGCGGCGGAAAGAAAACGATTCCTGGGGACGCGAATCATGGTTGATCAACACCTCTTTGTGATGACAACGGGCATCGGCAAGCGCTTTCCGCGGAGGCGGAAACGGGAGCGCCGCTGGTCGTGATCGCAGCGTCGCAGCGCTTGCCGATCCCCGGCAAGAGGTGATTCCGATTCGTGCCGGGAATTGTTCAGGCGGTGACAAACAGTCCGGTGTGGACGCTCAGGTGGCCGACTGCCCGGCCGGCTGCGTTTCCTCGAGCCGGGCCAGCAGTGCGGGGTCGAGGCCGCGCAACGCGGCCATGACGAACCCGGTGGCCAGTTCGCCCGCCGCGATCGGGTCGACGCCGGGGGAGTGCGAGACGTGCATCGCCGCGCGCCCCACCAGGCCCACCATCATTGCCCCGAGCAGGTCCGCACCGGACCCGGCCGGACGGCCGTGGGTGTGCAGGTAGTCCCGGACCTGGGCGACCACGTGCGTCGCGATGGTGTCGGCCAGCGCGCGGCGCTCGTTCGACATCTCGTCGACGGCCGAGTCGAACAGCAGCCGGAAACTCTCCGGGTGGGCGCCGGCGTAGCCGAACATCGCCATCACCGAGATCCGGACGCGGTCCTCCAGCGGGCGCCCGCCCGCCGATTCGTGGGCGCGGATCACCCAGTCCCGCAAGGCCCCGACCTCCCGGCTCACGGTGGCGCGGAAAAGGGCCGCCTTGTCGCCGAAATGCGCGTAGAGGGTGGGCTTGGTGGAATCGGCGCGGTCCGCGATCAGCCCCATGGTGGCCTGCGCGAACCCCCTCTCGGCGAACACGGCCCGTGCGGCGTCGAGCAGGTCGTCGTCGGTGGGCCGGGCGGCCGGGCTGCGGCGAGCGCTGGATCGATCAGGAAGACTCTGCCGGCTCATGGCGGTGTACTCTACGGTCTCCGTTGCTTTACTGACGGGTAAAGCACGCTCCGTCGCCGTCCCCCGATGGAGGAACCCTGGTGTCCCGCGAAAGTGCTCGGCAAGCCGTCCCGGCTCCTCGGGACGCCGGTGAAGAAGTACTCCGGAGAAGAGACCTGGCCACGCTCATGCGCCCGGCCCTGCCGGCGCTGGTGAACGGGATCGTCCAGGAGGTGTGGCGGGCGGTCCCGGTGTATGCCCGGCCCGGTGACTACGGTCGGGTGACCAAGCGCGGCGTCGAGTGCGCTGTCGAGCTTTTCGTGGACCTCGTGGAGGATCCGCTGGCCTCGCGCGACCGGCTGTACGAGACGTGCCGCCGGCTCGGGGCCGGCGAGGCGCGGGAGGGCCGGACCCTCGACGACCTCCAACTGGCCTACCGGGTCGGCACCCGCGTCGGCTGGCGCTGGATCATGCGGCTGGGAAGGCGGCAGCGGCTTTCGTCCGCGGTCATGGCCCAGCTGGCCGAAATGTTGTTCGGCTACGCCGACGAGCTCGCCCGGATGTCGAGCCGGGGCTACCGGGAAGCGCGCGCGGAGATCGACGGCACCAAGGCGGGACTACGGCGGCGGCTGCTCCGGCTGCTCACCGGCCCGGGCACGGTCCCGGAAGCCGTGCTCGCCGAGCTCGCGGCGGCGGCCGGCTGGCCCGTGCCCCGCGAAGTGGTGGCGGTCGCCGCCGAAGCGACGGTGAGCACCTCGTGGGGCCCCGAAGTACTGGCCGATCTCGACCTGCCGCAACCGCACCTGCTGCTGCCCGCCCCGGTGGACGCGCGGAGCCTCACCCGGCTCGGCACGCGCGTCGCGGTCGGGCCGCCGACGGACCTCGGGGCAGCGGCGCACTCGTTGCGCTGGGCGAGAACCGCCCTGCGGCTGGTGGCGGACGGCGCGCTCCCGGACACCCCGGTCACGTGGTGCACGGACCACCTGACCGAGCTGTGGCTGCTGTCCGACTCGCCGCTGGCCGAGCAGGTCGCCCGCCAAGAGCTGGCGCCGCTCGCGCAGTTCCCGGACCGGACGCGCAGCCGGCTGGGCGAAACCCTGCTGTCCTGGCTGCAGAACGGCGGCAACTCCGAGAAGATCGCGGTGGACCTTTCGGTGCACCCGCAGACGGTCCGCTACCGCGTGCGCCAGCTGAAGCAGGCTTTCGGCGACCGCCTCGACAACCCGGACGCGCGGTTCGCCATGCAGGCCGCGCTGCGCGCGTCGGGCCTGCGCATCACCCGGAACGAGCTCCCCGCCACCGAGCCGTAGCCGCTTTGCGGCCCCACCTTGTCCAAAGCGAGAACATGTTCTAGTTTTGGACGGGGAAGGTGGTGTGCTGGTGAAGACGGATCTGGGCCTGTCCGGGGCCGTGGTGCTGGTCACCGGCGGTGTCCGCGGGGTGGGCCGGGGTATCAGCGACGTGTTCCTCGCCCAGGGTGCCCAGGTCGTGGTCTGCGCGCGGCGTGAGGTGCCCACGGAGGCGGAGTTCGTCGCGTGTGATGTCCGCGACGAGACGCAGGTGGCCGCTCTGGTCGAGGGGATCGTCGAGCGGCATGGGCGCCTCGACGTGGTGGTCAACAACGCCGGTGGGTCGCCGTACGTGTCGGCGGCAGAGGCATCGCCGCGGTTGCACGAGAAGATCGTGCAGCTGAATCTGCTGGCGCCCTTGCTGGTCGCGCAGCACGCCAACGCGGTGATGCAGCGTCAGGACTCCGGCGGGTCGATCGTGATGATTTCGAGCGTCAGCGGGACGCGTCCCTCACCGGGAACCGCGGCTTATGGTGCGGCGAAGGCCGGCTTGGACAATCTCACCGCCAGTCTTGCGGTCGAGTGGGCACCCAAGGTCCGGGTCAACGCCCTGGACGTCGGGATGGTGCGGACCGAGCAGTCGCAGCTGCACTACGGGAGTGAGGCCGCGGTCGAGGCGGTCGGGAAGACCGTCCCGCTGGGGCGGTTGGCCGAGCCCGAAGAAGTCGGGGCGTGTGCCGCGTTCCTGGCCTCGGGTCTGGCTTCTTACGTTTCGGGAGCGACTTTGCGGGTGCACGGCGGGGGAGAGGTGCCGGCGTTCTTGGCGGCGGCGGACGTCAATCATCGGGAGCAGTCATGAGCGGGTTGTGCCAGGGCCGGGTGGTCGTGGTGACCGGTGCCGGGCGGGGTATCGGGCGGGCGCACGCGCTGGCCTTCGCCGCGGAGGGCGCGCAGATCGTGGTCAACGACGTCGGGGTGGCCCTCGACGGGTCGGCGACCGGCGATGGTCCGGCCGCGCAGGTCGTCGCGGAGATCGAGGCGCTCGGCGGGAAAGCGGTGGCGGACACCTCCGACGTCGCCGACTGGGCCGGCGCCAAGACTCTGATCGACACCGCGCTGGAGAACTTCGGCCGGCTCGACGTGCTGGTCAACAACGCGGGATTCGTGCGGGACCGGATGCTGGTCAACCTCGCCGAGGACGAATGGGACGCGGTCGTGCGCGTGCACTTGAAGGGCCACTTCGCGCCCCTGCGGCACGCGGCCGGGCACTGGCGGGGCGAGGCCAAAGCGGGCCGGACGCCGAGCGCGCGGGTGATCAACACCAGTTCGGGTGCCGGGTTGCTGGGCAGCGTGGGTCAGGGGAACTATTCGGCCGCCAAGGCGGGGATCGCCGGGCTGACCGTGGTGGCGGCGGCGGAACTCGCCCGCTACGGCGTCACGGTCAACGCGATCGCCCCGGCCGCGCGGACCCGGATGACCGAAGGCGTGTTCGCCGAGGCCATGGCCCGGCCGGTCGAGGGGTTCGACGCGATGGCGCCGGAGAACGTCTCGCCGCTGGTCGTCTGGCTGGGCAGCGAAGAGTCCGCGGAGGTGACCGGCCGGGTGTTCGAGGTCGAGGGCGGGAAGGTGTCGCTGGCCCAGGCGTGGCGGCACGGTCCGGAAGCAGACAAGGGCGATCGGTGGGCGCCGGCGGAACTCGGTCCGGTGATCAAGGAGCTGCTCGAGCGTGCGCCCGAGCCCGAACCCGTCTACGGAGCGAGCTGATGGGCATTCTCACCAAGCGCGACGGGCACGTCGAGGTCGTCACGGTCGACTTCCCGCCGGTGAACGCGCTGCCGGTGCAGGGCTGGTTCGACCTGGCCGAGGCGATCACGCAGGCCGGGCGCACCCCGGAAGTCCACGTGGTGGTGCTGCGCGCGGAAGGCCGGGGTTTCAACGCCGGGGTGGACATCAAGGAAATCCAGCGCAGCGCCGGTTATGACGCCTTGGTCGGCGCGAACAAGGGCTGTTACGCGGCTTTCGGCGCGGTGTACGACTGCGAAGTGCCGGTGGTCGCGGCGGTGCACGGCTTCTGCCTCGGTGGCGGGATCGGTTTGGTCGGCAACGCCGACGTGATCATCGCCTCCGACGACGCCACCTTCGGTGTCCCGGAGGTGGAGCGGGGTGCGCTCGGGGCGGCGACGCACCTGGCGCGGTTGGTGCCGCAGCATCTGATGCGCACCTTGTACTTCACCGCGCGGAAGATCACCGCCGCCGAGTTGCACGCGCATGGTTCGGTGTATCAGGTGGTGCCGCGCGCGGAGCTGGACGAGGCGGCGATGGCCGTCGCGCGGGACATCGCGGCGAAGGACCCGCGGGTCATCCGGGCCGCGAAAGAGGCCTTGAACGGCATCGACATCCAGCCGGTGCACCGCAGCTACCGCTTCGAGCAGGGGTTCACCTTCGAGCTGAACCTGCTCGGCGCGTCCGACGAAGCCCGCGAGGAGTTCTTGAATGGCCGATAAGCGCACGACCGCCGACGAGGTCGCGGCCGAGATCCGGGACGGCATGACCGTCGGGATCGGCGGCTGGGGGTCCCGGCGCAAGCCGATGGCCCTGGTCCGGGCGATCCTGCGCACCCCGGTCAAGGACCTCACCATCGTCTCCTACGGCGGCCCCGACGTCGGCCTGCTGTGCGCGGCGGGCAAGGTGTCCCGGGTCGTGTTCGGGTTCGTCACCCTGGATTCGATTCCGTTCGACCCGTGGTTCGGCCGCGCCCGCGAAACCGGCGCCATCAAGGTCACCGAATATGACGAAGGCATGTTCGGCACAGCGCTTTCCGCGGCGGCGCAACGCCTTCCGTTCCTCCCGACACGGGCCGGGCTGGGCTCGGAGGTGATGCGCGCCAATCCGGACCTGCGGACCGTCCGCTCGCCCTATGCCGACGGCGAGGAGCTGGTCGCGGTCCCGGCCCAGCACCTCGACGTCGCGTTGGTGCACCTCAACCGCGCCGACGCCCGCGGCAACGCCCAGTACCTCGGCCCGGACCCGTACTTCGACGAGCTGTTCTGCCTCGCCGCGGCAAAACGGTTCGTGTCGGTGGAGAAGGTCGTGGAGACGGCGGAGCTGACGGCGGGTGGGCCGGTGCAGTCGTTGCTGCTCAACCGGGCCAATGTGGACGGAGTCGTGGCGGCGCCCCGGGGTGCGCATTTCACGACGGCCGTGCCGGATTATGGCCGGGACGAGCGGTTCCAGCGGCACTACGCGGCGTGCGCGAAGGATCCGGACGCCTGGCCGGGGTTCGTGGACCGGTTCCTGTCCGGCGGCGACGAGCAGTATCTGTCCGAAGTGGACAAGTTCGAGGCGGAGGCGGCATGAGTGAGCCTGCGAACGAATCATTCAACACTGCGCTCTCCGCTCAGGGCGCACCGAGCGTCAGCGAGGTGTGCGCATGAGTGCGACCCGGGCCGAGATCGCCGTGGTGGCGGTGGCCGAGCTGTTCCGCGGCGACGGCGAGATCGTGGCCAGCCCGATGGGCCTCATCCCGCAGCTGGGCGCGAAGCTCGCGCGGCTGACGTTCGAGCCGGACCTGCTGATGTCCAACGGCGAGGCGTACCTGATGACCACCGACGGCGTGGTCGAGGGCTGGCAGCCGTTCCGCAAGATGCTCGACACGATCGTCCCGCACGGACGCCGGCACGTCGTGATGGGTGCCAACCAGATCGACCGCTACGGCAACCAGAACATCTCGGCCATCGGCGACCACAGCCGTCCGGCCAAGCAGCTCCTGGGCGTCCGCGGCGCGCCGGGCAACACGATCAACCACCGCACCAGCTACTGGGTCCCCCGGCACAGCACCCGCGTGTTCGTGGACACCGTGGACGTCGTGTCCGGGGTCGGCTACGACAACGCCGCCAAGGCCGGGCCCTCGGCGGAGAAGTACCACGACGTCCACCGGGTCGTCACCAACCTGGGCGTGTTCGACTTCGCGACGCCCGACCACGCGATGCGGGCGGTGTCGCTGCACCCGGGCGTCACGCCCGGCGAGGTCACGGCCGCGACCACCTTCGAAGTCGACATGTCGGCCGTGGGAACCAGCCGTGAGCCGGACGAGGACGAGCTGCGGCTCATCCGGGAGGTCCTCGACCCGAAGAGCCTGCGGGACAAGGAAGTCCCGGCGTGAAGACGGCGTTGACCCGGCTCGCCGGCGTCGAGCACCCGGTCGTGCAGACCGGGATGGGCTGGGTCGCCGGCCCGCGGCTCGTTTCGGCGACCGCCGAAGCGGGCGCCCTCGGCATCCTCGCGTCGGCGACGATGACGTTCGGTGAGCTGGAAGCCGCGATCGCCGAGGTCAGGAAACGCACGGAGAAGCCGTTCGGCGTCAACCTGCGTGCGGACGCCGTCGACGCCGGGGACCGCGTCGACCTGCTGATCCGCGAAGGCGTCAAGGTGGCGTCGTTCGCGCTGGCGCCGCGCAAGGAGATGATCGCGAAACTGCGTGACCACGGCATCGTCGTGATCCCGTCGGTCGGTGCCGCGCGGCACGCGGAAAAGGTCGCCGGCTGGGGCGCGGACGCCGTGATCGTCCAGGGCGGCGAAGGCGGCGGGCACACCGGGGGAGTGGCCACCACGCTGCTGCTCCCGTCGGTGCTGGACGCCGTCGACATCCCGGTCGTCGCCGCCGGTGGGTTCTTCGACGGCCGCGGTCTCGCCGCCGCGCTGGCCTACGGTGCCGCAGGCGTCGCGATGGGCACCCGGTTCCTGCTCAGCAAGGAGAGCACGGTCCCGGACGACGTCAAGCGCCTCTACCTCGAGCAGGGACTGGCGGGCACCGTCGTCACCAAGCGGGTGGACGGCCTGCCCCACCGCGTCCTGCGCACCGACCTGGTCGAGAAGCTCGAACGCACCGGCCGCCTCCGCGGCCTGGCGCAGGCCGCGCGCAACGCGCTCCGGTTCCGGAATATCACCGGACTGTCCCCGGTTGCGATGGTCAGGGAAGGCCTGGCGATGAAACACGGCCAAGACCTGACGTGGAGTCAGCTGGTCATGGCGGCCAACACTCCCATGTTGTTGCGCGCCGGGCTCGTCGAAGGCCGCACCGACGCGGGAGTGCTAGCGTCGGGACAGGTGGTGGGCATGATCCACGACCTGCCCACGGTGGCCGAGATCGTCGCGGGCACAGTGGCCGAGGCAGGTGAAATCCTTCGCCGCCTCGGCTCGGAAACGGGAGGATGAGCGGGTGCGGCTGAAGGTCGGTTACAAGGCGTCGGCGGAGCAGTTCGGGCCGCGGGACCTGGTCGAGTACGCCGTGCGTGCGGAAGAGGCCGGTCTCGACTCGGTGTGGGTGTCGGATCACTTCCTGCCGTGGCGGCACGAGGGCGGGCACGCGCCGTGGGCGCTGGCCTGGATGCCGGCGGTGGCCGAGCGGACCAGCCGGGTGCAGATCGGCACGAGCGTGCTGACGCCGACGTTCCGGTACAACCCGGCGGTGATCGCGCAGGCGTTCGCGACGATGTCGCTGCTGTCGAACGGCCGGGTGATCCTCGGTGTCGGCACGGGGGAGGCGCTGAACGAGATCGCCGTCTCCGGGCGGGAGTGGCCGGAGTTCAAGGAGCGGTTCGCGCGGCTGCGTGAGTCGATCAAGCTGATGCGTGAGCTGTGGACCAAGGACAAGGTCGACTTCGAGGGCGACTACTACAAGCTGGTCAACGCGAGCATCTACGACCGGCCGGAGCAGCCGGTGCCGGTGTACATCGCGGCGGGCGGCCCGGTGGTCGCCAAGTACGCGGGACGCTCGGGCGAGGGTTTCATCTGCACCTCGGGCAAGGGCATGGACCTCTACACCGAGAAGCTGATGCCCGCGGTCAAGGAGGGCGCGGCGGCGGCCGAGCGTGACGCCGAAGACGTCGACCGGACGATCGAGATCAAGATGTCCTACGACCGCGACCACGAGAAGGCGCTGGAGAACACGCGCTTCTGGGCGCCGCTGTCGCTGACGGCGGAGCAGAAGCACACCGTGTCTTCGGCCGAGGAGATGGAGCGGCTGGCCGACGAGCTGCCGATCGAGCAGGTCGCCAAGCGCTGGATCGTCGCCTCCGACCCGGACGAGGCCGTGGCGCAGATCAAGCCGTACCTGGACGCGGGCCTGAACCACCTGGTCTTCCACGGTCCCGGCCACGACCAGGAACGCTTCCTGGCCCAGTTCTCCGAGGACGTCCTGCCGAAGCTGCGTGCCCTCGGCTGATCAGGGCCGTTCGGTTCAGAGCCGTTCGATGATGGTGACGTTGGCGGTCCCGCCGCCTTCGCACATCGTCTGCAGGCCGTAACGCCCGCCTCGGCGCTCCAGTTCGTGCAGGAGCGTCGCCAGCAGCTTGGTGCCGGTGGCCCCGATCGGGTGGCCGAGGGCGATTCCGCCCCCGTTCACGTTGACCCGGCCGGGGTCCGCACCGGTTTCGTCCAGCCAGGCGAGCACGACGCTGGCGAACGCCTCGTTGACCTCGAACAGGTCGATGTCCTCGATCGTGAGGCCGGCGTTCCGCAGCGCGTGCGCGGTCGCCGGGATCGGGCCGGTCAGCATCCACACCGGGTCCGCGGCACGCACCGACAGGTGGTGGATACGGGCCCGCGGGATGAGATCGTGCTCGTCCACGAACGCCTCCGAGGCCAGCAAGGCCGCGCTCGCGCCGTCGGAGATCTGGCTGGCCACCGCCGCCGTCAGGCGTGAGCCCTCGCTCAACGGCTTGAGCCCCCGCATCCGCTCCAGGCTGGTGTCCCGGCGCGGTCCCTCGTCGTGCCGGAACTGTTCGACCGGCACGATTTCCGCGTCGAACCGGCCTTCGTCGATCGCGGACAGGGCCCGCTGGTGACTGCGCAGCGCGTACTCCTCCATGGCTTCGCGGCTGATGTCCCAGTGCTCGGCGATCATGTCCGCACTGCGGAACTGCGAGACCTCGACGCTGCCGTAGCGCTCCTGCCAGCCTTTCGACCCGGAGAACGGGTCGTCGAAGCCGTATTCGCGCCCGGCGAGCATCGCCGCGCTGATCGGGATGCGGCTCATGTTCTGCACGCCCCCGGCCAGCACCAGGTCCTGCGTGCCGGACAGCACGGCCTGGGCGGCGAAGTGGACGGCTTGCTGGCTGGAGCCGCACTGCCGGTCGATGGTCACCCCGGGCACGTGGTCGGGGAACCCCGCGGCGAGCCAGGCGGTGCGCGCGATGTTGCCCGACTGCGGACCCAGGGTGTCGGTGCAGCCGAAGATGACGTCGTCGACGAGGTCCGGGTCGACGCCGGCGCGCTCGACGACCGCCTTGATGACGTGCGCGCCCAGGTCGGCGGAGTGCCACCCGGACAGCGCGCCGCCCCGCCGTCCCACGGGCGTGCGGACGGCGTCGAGGAGGAAGGCTTCGGGCACGAGGGCTCCTAGGGGTGCTGGCTGCTGACGGAGACGACTTCGCCGGTGAGGTAGCTGGAGTAGTCGCTGGCGAGGAAGACCATGACGTTGGCGACTTCCCAGGGTTCGGCGGCGCGGCCGAAGGCTTCTCTCTTGGTGAGGTCTTCGAGGAGTTCGTCGCTGGTGACTTTGGCGAGGAACGGATGCATCGCCAGGCTGGGGGCGACGGCGTTGATCCGGACGCCGTGCTCGGCCGCGTCCAGCGCCGAACACCGCGTCAGGGCCATGACTCCGGCCTTCGCGGCGGCGTAGTGGGCTTGCCCGGCTTGGGCGCGCCAGCCGATCACCGAGGCGTTGTTGACGATCACCCCGCCGCCGCCTTGGGCGACGAACTGCTTGAGTGCCGCGCGGGTGCAGCGGAATGTGCCGGTGAGGGTGATGTCGAGGACGCGTGACCATTCGTCGTCGGTCATGTCGAGAACGGACTTGGTGCCGCCGAGCCCGGCGTTGTTGATCATCACGTCGAGGTGGCCGAAGTGCTCGATCGTGCCGTCGACGAGGGCTCGGACCTGGTCTTCCTTTGTGACGTCGCAGGGCAGCGCGTGGACTTTGCCCAGCTCGGCCAGTTCGGCCGCTTTCTCGGTGAGGCGGCGTTCGTGCCAGTCGCTGATGACCACATCGGCGCCTTCTTCGAGGCAGCGTTTCGCCACCGCGGAGCCGATTCCGGTGCCCGCGGCGGCGGTCACCACGACGACCTTGCCGGCGAGCAGGTTATGGCCGGGTGGGTAGGTCGGGATCACGGGCGGGCCTCCCGGGGTAGGCCGAGGACGCGCTCGGCGATGATGTTGCGTTCGATTTCGTCGGAGCCGCCGTAGATGGTGTCGGCGCGGGTGAACAGGAACAGCCGCTGCCATTCGTCGAGTTCGGCGCCGTCGGCGACCATCGACCGGGCGCCGCGGGCGCGCATGGCGAGTTCGCCGAGTCCGCGATGCCACTGGGCCCACAGCAGCTTCCCGACGGCGACCTCTGGTCCGGCGGGGCGGCCGAGAGTGCGTAACGCGTGGGCGCGCAACACGCGCAGGCCGATGCGGGCGCGGGTGAGGTCCGCCCGGAGCAGCGGGTCGTCGTAGGTGCCGAGCCGTTTCGCTTCGGCGGTGATGGCATCGAGTTCGCGGCGGAACCCGATCTGCTGGCCGAGGGTGGAGACGCCGCGTTCGAAGCCCAGGGTGGCCATCGCGATCTTCCAGCCCTCGCCGGGTGCTCCGACGACCAGGTCGGCGGGGGTGCGGGCGTCGTCGAAGAAGACTTCGTTGAACTCCGAGGTGCCGGTGAGCTGCTGGATGGGCCGGATGGTGACGCCGTCCTGGCGCAGGGGCACCAGCAGGTAGGACAGGCCGTGGTGGCGCTGCGAGCCGGGTTCGGTGCGGGCCACCACGAAGCACCAGCCGGCGACGTGCGCGAGGGAGGTCCAGATTTTCTGGCCGTTGACGACCCACTCGCCGTCGCGCAGGACCGCGGACGTGGAGACGGCGGCGAGGTCGGAGCCGGCGCCGGGTTCGGAGTAGCCCTGGCACCACAGTTCCTCGACGTCGACGATCTTCGGCAGGAACCGTTTCTGCTGCTCAGGCGTGCCGAAGGCGATCAGCGTGGGGCCGAGCAGCTGCTCGCCGATGTGGTTGACCCGCGCGGGCGCGCCGGAGGCGGCGTACTCCTCGTGGAACACAACTTGGTCGTCCAGGGACAGTCCCCGGCCGCCGTGTTCGCGGGGCCAGCCGACGCAGGTCCAGCCCGCGGCGGCGAGGTGGCGTTCCCAGGCCAGGCGCAGGTCGAACTCCTCGTGTTCCCGCCCCGGGCCGCCCAGGCCGCGCAGGCGGGCGAACTCGCCGGTCAGGTTGGCGGCGAGCCAGTCCGCGACCTCGCGGCGGAATCCCGTCGGTTCCACGCACGCCTCCTTGCTGCCGGGCCGGTCCGGCACCTAGGGTAATGAGAACACGTTCTAGTTTGCCGGTCCAGAGGAGGGTATGGTGGGACAAACCACGATCCCGGCCGTCGTCCGGGATGCCGCCGCGAAGTTCGGCTCCGCGGAAGCCCTGGTCGACGGCGCCGTGCGACTCGGGTACGACCAGCTTCTGGAACGTGTTCGGACGGTCGCCCGCGCGTTCGCCGCGGGCGGCGTCCGGCCGGGTGACCGGGTCGCGATCACCCTCCCCAACACCCACCACTGGGTCCTCTCCGCGCTCGGCGCGCTTTACGCGGGCGCGACGCTGATCCCGGTCAACACGCGGTTCACCGCCGCCGAGACCGTGGACCTGCTGGTCCGCGGCCGGGCCAGAGCCCTCGTCGTGGCCGCGGACTTCCTCGGTGCCGACCGCCACGCCGCGATCCGGGAGACCGGGGCCGAGCTGCCGGACCTCGGCATCGTCGTCCGGGTGTCCCTCGAACAGCCCCACCGGCCGGTCGAGGGCACCCTGGGCTGGGACGAGTTCCTGGCCCTGGCCACGCAGGTCCCGGAAGCGGAGGCCGAAGCGCGGGCGGACGCAGTCGGGCCGGACGACGTGAGCGACATCCTGTTCACCTCCGGGACGTCGGGCCGCTCCAAAGGCGTACTGTCGGCCCACCGCCAGGTGGTCGACGTCGCCACGGCGTGGGCGGACTGCGGGCAGGTCACCGCCGACGACCGGTATCTGGTGATCAACCCGTTCTTCCACAGCTTCGGCTACAAGGCCGGCATCGTGGTGGGCTTGCTGACCGGCGCGACGCTCGTCCCGCAGGCGGTGTTCGACGTCCGCGCGGCGCTGAAGACGATCGAGCGGGAGCGGATCTCCGTGCTGCCGGGCGCGCCGGCGGTCTTCCAGTCCCTGCTGCACGAGCCGCGCAAGGGCGACCTCTCGTCGTTGCGGCTGGCCGTCACGGGAGCGGCCACGGTGCCCGCCTCACTCGTGCGCCGGATGCGGTCCGAGCTGGGCTTCGAAATCGTCCTCACCGGCTACGGCCTCACCGAAGCGGTGGTGGTGACGATGTGCCGCCCGGGCGACGACGCCGAGCTGGTGGCCCGGACGTCCGGCCGGGCGACCGCGGGCTTCGAAGTGGCGATCCAGGGCTCGCCGGGGGAGATCGTGGTCCGCGGGCCGAACGTGATGCTCGGCTACCTCGACGACCCGGAAGCCACCGCGAAGGCCGTGGACGAGGACGGCTGGCTGCACACCGGCGACGTCGGCGAGCTCGACGCCGAAGGCAACCTGACGATCACCGACCGGCTCAAGGACATGTACATCAGCGGCGGCTTCAACGTCTACCCGGCCGAGGTCGAACACGCCCTCGTCGAGCTGGACGGCGTCCGCGACGCCGCCGTCATCGGCGTCCCGGACGAGCGGCTCGGCGAGGTCGGCAAGGCCTTCGTCGTCGGCGCGGGGCTGACCGAAGAGACGGTTCTCGCCTTCTGCCGCGAGCGGCTCGCCAACTACAAGACCCCGCGGTACGTCGAGTTCCTGGACGAGCTGCCCCGCAACGCTTCCGGCAAGGTGCTGAAGCGCGTGCTCAGTGAGGAGAAGGCATGAGTGAACCGGTGGTCCGGTCGGAGCGGCGCGGGCCGGTCGCGGTGGTGACGATGAACCGCCCGGACTACCGCAACGCCCAGAACTCGGCGATGACCTATGCCCTGGATGACGCTTTCACGGACGCGGTGAACGATCCCGAGGTCAAGGTCATCGTGCTGGCCGGGGCGGGCAAGCACTTTTCCGCCGGGCACGACATCGGCACGCCGGGGCGCGATGTGGACGTCACCTTCGACCGGCGCGCGGTGATGTGGTGGGACCACACCGACCGCGCGGGTGGTGATCAGCGGTTCGCCCGCGAGTCCGAAGTGTATCTGGGCATGTGCCGCCGCTGGCGGGAGATCCCGAAGCCGATGATCGCGAGCATTCAGGGTGCCTGCATCGCGGGCGGGTTGATGCTCGCCTGGGTCTGCGATCTCGTCGTCGCTTCGGAAGACGCGTTCTTCGCCGATCCGGTGGTGCGGATGGGGATCCCGGGGGTGGAGTACTTCGCGCACCCGTGGGTGCTCGGGCCGCGCGCGGCCAAGGAGGTCCTGTTCACCGGGGAGCGGTTCACGGTTCAGCAGGCGAAGGAATGGGGGATGATCAACCGGATCGTGCCCCGGGCCGAGCTGGAACAGCACACCCTGGAACTGGCCGGGAAGATCAGCGGGATGCCGTCGTTCGGGCTGGCGCTGGCGAAGAAGGCCGTCAACCAGGCCGAAGACCTGATGGGGATGCGGTCCGGGATGGACTCGGTGTTCGGATTGCACCATCTGGCGCACGCGCACAACGCGGAGACCTCGGCGGACTCGCTGGGTGGGCAGTCGGCGCGGTCGATGCGTGACGCGAACAAGGGGGCGTGATGGACCTCGACATCGACGAGGCGTCCGCCGCCTTCCGTGACGAGGCCCGGGAATGGCTCGCTTCGCATGTCCGGTCGTTGCCGTCGATGGACACCGCCGAGGGGTTCGCGGCGCACCGCGAGTGGGAAGCCGAACTGGCGAAAGCGCGCTGGTCGGTGGTCTCCTGGCCGCGCGAGTACCACGGCCGGGACGCGTCGATGCTGCAGTGGCTGCTGTTCGAAGAGGAGTACTACGCGGCGGGTGCGCCGGGCCGGGTGAGCCAGAACGGGATCTTCATGCTCGGGCCGACGTTGTTCGCGCACGGCACGCAGGAGCAACGTGACCGGATTCTGCCGCCGATGGCGACCGGTGAGCAGGTGTGGGCGCAGGCGTGGTCGGAGCCGGAGGCGGGCAGCGACATCGCCGCGTTGCGCAGCACGGCGGTCCGCACCGACGGCGGGTGGCTGCTGTCGGGGCAGAAGACGTGGAGTTCGCGGGCGACCTTCGCCGATCGCGCGTTCGGCCTGTTCCGCACCGACCCTTCCGCGCAACGGCACCACGGCCTGACGTACTTCATGGCCGATCTGAAGGCCGAGGGAGTCACCGTCCGGCCGATCCCGCAGCTGGACGGCGAACCCGGGTTCGCGGAGATCTTCTTCGACGACGTGTTCGTGCCCGACGCGGACGTGATCGGGGAGGTCGGCCAAGGCTGGCGGGTCGCGATGACGACCGCCAACAACGAGCGTGGCCTGTCGCTGCGCAGTCCCGGCCGGTTCCTCGCCGCGGCCGGCCGCCTGGTCGGCCTCTGGCGTTCGCACGGCGAACCACTGTCCACACAGGACCGGGTGGCGGACGCCTGGATCGGGGCCCGGGCCTACCAGCTCTACACGTTCGGGACGGTGAGCCGCCTCGCCGACGGCGGCGAGCTGGGCCCGGAGTCGAGTGTCAACAAGCTGTTCTGGTCGCAGCTGGACGTCGAACTTCACGAGACCGCCCTGGACGTGCTCGGTCCGGAAGGCGAGACCGATCGCGGCTGGGTGGACGGCTACCTGTTCTCCCTCGCCGGCCCGATCTACGGCGGCACCGACCAGATCCAGCGCAACACCATCGCCGAACGGCTGCTGAAACTCCCGAGGGAGCGCCGATGAAGTTCCAGCTGTCCCCGGAACAGCGCCAGTTCTCCGCGTCCCTGCACGACTTCCTCGCCGGCGCGGACACCGCGGCGGCCGCCAGGGCCTGGGCGGCCGGGGACCACGGCCGCGGGCTCAAGCTCTGGCGCGGGCTCGCCGAACTCGGCGTCCCGGCCCTGCTGGTCGCCGAGGAGCACGGCGGCCTCGGCGGTTCGCCGGTCGACGCCGTGGTCGCGTTCGAAGCCCTCGGCTACCACGCCGTGCCCGGACCGCTGGTCGAGACGGCCGTCGTCGCGCCTTCGGTGCTCACCGGCGACCGGCTGGCCGCGCTCGCCGAGGGTGACCTCCTCGCCACGGTCGTCGCACCACCGGAAGTGCCCCTCGCCCTGGACGCCGACGTCGCCGGCGTGGTCTTCGACCTGACCGCCGGGGAGATCACCGACCCCGAGACCGAGCCTGTCCGCTCGATCGACCCCGCGCGGCGGCTGTTCCGGGTCACCGGCACGGCCCGCCCGCCCGCGGCGCCGGCCGCGTTCGACCGCGGTGTCCTCGCCGTCGCGGCCCAGCTCCTCGGCGCGGGGCAATGGCTCCTCGACACCTCGGTGGCGTACGCGAAACAGCGCCACCAGTACGGCCGGGCCATCGGCGAGTACCAGGCGGTCAAGCACCTCCTCGCCGACGTCGTCACCCAGCTCGAACTCGCCCGCCCGCTGCTCTACGGCGCGGCACTGGCCGGGGAGACCTTCGCCCGCGACGTCTCGGCGGCGAAGGTCATGGCCGGGGACGCCGCCTCTCTCGCCGCGCGGACCGCCCTGCAGGTGCACGGCGCCATCGGCTACACCGCCGAGCACGACCTCGGGCTGCGGCTGACGAAGGTGCGGGCCCTGGCCGGGGCCTGGGGGACCGGTTCGTTCCACCGGGCACGGGTCCTGCGATGACGGACCCGATGGACACCGAGGAAAGCCGGGCGCTGCGGGACGCCGTCCGGGCCCTGCTGACGCGCCGGTCCGGGCCCGAGGCGGTGCGGGCGGCGATGGACTCGCCCCTGGGGTACGACGACAAGCTGTGGTCGACGCTGTGCGAGCAGATCGGCGTCGCCGCCCTCGCGATCCCGGACCACTACGGCGGCGCGGGCGCCGGTCTGGCCGAGGTGTGCGTCGTGCTCGCGGAGCTCGGCCGGACCCTCACCCCCGCGCCGATGCTGGGTTCGGCGGTCCTCTGCGGCGAAGCCTTGCTCCGCACCGGGAACGACGAAGCCTGCGAGCGGCTGCTGCCGGGCATCGCCGCGGGAACGACGCTCGCCGCGCTGGCCTGGTCCGATGTGGACGGTCAGGTTTCTTTGACGGCGTCGGCCGCGGGCCTCGACGGATGCGCCCACTACGTCCTGGACGGCGACATCGCGGACGTCCTCCTGGCCGTGGCCCGCACCCCGGACGGGACGGGCCTGTACGAAGTGCCCGTCGAAGGCCTCCGCCGGGAGCGCGTCACCAGCCTCGACCCGACGCGGCGGCTCGCCGTCGTGGACTTCGCGTCGACGCCGGCGCGGCGGCTCGACCTCGGCGGGTTCACCGAGCAGCTGCGGCAGCTGCGCGCCACGGCGGTGATCGCCGTCGCCGCCGAACAGGTCGGCGCGGCGGCCCGCGCGCTGGAACTGACAGTGGAGTACACGAAACAACGCCGTCAGTTCGGTCGCCCGATCGGGTCGTTCCAGGCACTGAAGCATCGGATGGCCGACGTGCACGTCCACGTCGAAGCGGCCCGCTCCGCCCTGTACGCGGCTTTGGTGGACGGCGACCCGGAGGCCGTCTCGGCGGCAAAGGTGGTGTGCGGCGAGGCGTTCGCCCACACGGTGGCGGAGATGATCCAGCTCCACGGCGGCATCGCGATCACCTGGGAACACGACGCGCACCTCTACTTCAAGCGCGCCCACGGAACGGCCCTGCTCTTCCCGGACCCCGCGGACATCGCAAGTCCGTGAATGGCACATTGAGAGACGTAGAGTCCCTCAATGTGCCATTCACGGCTTTGGCCGCGCGGGTCAGGCCGGGGAGCGGCGCACCGGGAGGGTGATTGCCGACGGTCGGTCCGGGTCGTGGTGCACCTCCTGGTCCGCGGCGCGCAGCGTGACCGCGGTGGCGTGGGGTTCGCCGGTGCCGGGGTTGCGGGCGTAGCGCGGGAAAGCGCCGCTGGAGACCTGGACCCGGATGCGGTGGCCGCGCCGGAACCGGTGCGCGGTCGGCCAAAGCCGCACGGCGACGGCGGCCGGCTCGTCCGCGTTCCGCAGGCTGGTGAGGCCGTCGCAGACGTTGACCGAACGGCCCTCCGGGTCGACGTCGCAGAGCCGGACGAAGACGTCGGCGAACCGCAGGCTCGAGCGGAAGAAGATCTCCGCGCTCACGTCGCCGATGACTTCCACGTCGTCGTCGAGCACGGCCGTGGTGTAGGTGAGGACGTCGGCGCGGGCTTCCAGCGCCGCGTTGTCCGCCCGGCCGGCGTCGGGGGCCATGCGCACGCCACCGGCCGCCGGGGTCGGGTCCGCCGGGTCGTAGCGATAGCGGTCGGGCGCGGACTCACCGGGCGCGTCAGGGGACAGCGTGCCGCCGGAACGCAGGTGAAAGCGTTGCGGCGCATAGCCTTCCGGAGGCCACGAAGCGAAGTCGCGCCAGGCTTCCTCGCCCATGACGAACAGCCGGACCGGCGCCCGCTCCGGCGGTTCCTCGCCGCGGGCGTGCGCGAGCCCGAACTCGAGGGTTTCCCGGAGCGTCTGGCCCGTGCTCTCGAGCAGGTCGGAGCGGCCGGCGTGGGTCCACGGCCCGACCGTGAGCCGCGGCCGCCGTCCCGCGTCCTGCAGCGTCCGGAAGTCGCGCAGCTGCCCGGGCAGGAAGATGTCGTACCAGCCGGCGATCGAGCTGACCGGGACGGTGACGTCGGCGACCCGCTTGCGGTGGTCGATGTCGGCCCAGCGCGGGTGGTCCGCCGGGTGGGCGAGGACGTCCTGGATGTAGTCCGAGCGGTGCCCGATGGCGACGACGTCGGCCTGCGCGAGCGGCAGCGTGTTCAGCGCCTGGATCAGCTTCTTCGCCTGGCCGCGCTGGCGCAGAAGGGCGAAGCGCCGCTCCTGGACCGCGACCTGGACGCCCCAGCCGAACGGCGTCTCCAGCGAAAGGCCGTCCTCCCGCAGGAACTCCAGCGTCAGCCCGGACTCCGTGACCTGCGGGACGATCGCCTTCACCTGCGGTGGCAGGCGATCGGCCACCGCCCACTGCACGTAACCGAGGTAGCTGGGGCCGAGGAGCACCATCGCGTCGCCGAACCACGGCTGCTTCACGACCCAGTCCAGCGTCGCGAGGCCGTCCTCCCGCTCCTGCCGCAGCGGGTCGAAGACGCCACCGGACCCGAAGCCGCCGCGGGTGCTCTGCACCAGCACCTGGAAGCCGCGTTCCGCCAGTGGCCGGGCCAGGAGCGCGCCGAACAGGCCCTTGCGGCCGTACGGACTGCGCATCAGCGCCGTCGGAAGCCCGTCCCCGCCCGCGCGCGGCACCCACCGGTCGGCGAGCAGTTCGGCGCCGTCGGGCATCGCGACGCGCAGGTCTCGCTGGACGACGAGGTGCCGGGTACCCGGCGTAGGCAGCTTCAGCAGGCGTTCGAGGAGGTGACTGATCGGGTTCACCGGCGGGACTCCTTCGTGATCATGTCCGTGACGACCGACCGGATCTCCATCAGCCGATCGGTGAACTCCTCCGGGTCCAGGGGCTCGGGCCCTTCGATCACCCAGGTGTTGACGAGCGCGCCGGCCCCGCCGGTCAGGAAGGTGGCGAGGTCCTCGACGCCCTGGCGCCCGAGCCGGTCGCCGAGCAGGCGGACGATGCTCTCCCGGTTGTGCGGCAGGAACACGCCGGTCAGTGCCTGGTTGAGCGCGAACGCGGACGAACTGGTGAGCAGGGCCCGGTAGAACCGCCGGTGGGCCGCGAAGTGCCGGGCGAGTGCCAGCATCGAGGCCCGTTCGTCGCCGGGGCCCGCCCCGGACAGCCCGTCGAGCGGCCCCTTGAGCAGCTCCCGCCGCACGAGGTCCAGCGCGGCCTCGAGGAGCAGCGCGTCGCGGTCGCCGAACTGCTGGTAGAGCACCTGCCGGCTGACGTCCGCGGTCTCGGCGATGTCGGAGACGGGGACGGCGGCGGTGCCCCGGTCGCCGACGAGGCCGACGGCGGCCCGCATCAGCGCGGCACGCGAGCGGCGCACCCGCCGGTCCTTGGCGGGGGCCTCGGTCGTCCAGTCGGCGTCCATCCGGTCGATGATGAACAGGTGTCAAGAAAATAGCAACTGTTCGGAAAGCAGCGGGATGCGAGGATGCGAGCATGTCTTCGACGATGCGGGCCTTCGTCCTCACCGGGCCGCGGGAAGGCGCGGTGCAGGAAGTCCCCGTGCCGGAGGCCGCCCCGGGTGAGGTCGTCGTCGACGTCGAGCGGGCCGGCGTGTGCGGCACCGACGTCGAGTTCTTCACCGGCGCGATGACCTACCTGCACCAGGGACACGCCGCGTACCCGATGCGGCTCGGCCACGAATGGGCGGGCACGGTCTCCGCCGTCGGCGACGGCGTGGACCCCGGCTGGCTCGGCCGCCGGGTCATGGGCGACACCATGCTCGGCGACCGGACGTGCCGCCGGTGCCGGAAGGGCCACCAGCACACCTGCGAACAACGCCAGGAGGTCGGGATCCGCGGCGGCCGGCACGGCGCGCTGGCCGAGCGGCTCGCGGTGCCCGCGTGGTCACTGCACGCGCTCCCCGACGCGGTCGACGCCGTGCTCGGCGCCCTGGTCGAACCGGGCGGCAACGCGTTGCGCGCGGCGCGGGCGGCCGGCGTCGGCGCCGGAGACCGCGCCCTCGTCCTCGGGCCGGGGACGATCGGGCTGCTGACGGCCCTCTTCCTGCGCGCGGCGGGTGCTGAAGTGCACCTGATGGGCCTCGACGACGGCTCTCTCGCCTTCGCCGGCGGCCTCGGTTTCCCCGGTGCCTGGACCCGGGAGACGCTCCCGGACCTGCCCTTCGACGCCGTCGTCGACGCCGGCGGGGCCGCCGACCTGCCCGCGCTCGCCGTGGACCTCGTGGAACCGGCCGGCCGGGTCGTCTACATCGGACTGTCCGGCCGGCCCAGCCTCCTCGACAGCCGCGAACTGGTGCTGAAGGACGTCACCGCGGTCGGTGTCCTCTCGGCGTCCCCGGGGCTGGCCGACACCATCACCGCCTACGGCAGCGGGGCCGTCGACCCGCGCCCGCTCGTCGCCGCGACCGTCGGCCTGGACCAGGTCGGTGCCGTGCTCGCCGGGGAGCGGGCCGGCGGCCCGGGACCGAAGATCCACATCGACCCCCGGCGCTGACACTCAGAGCTGCTTGAAGAACTCCAGCAGCGCGGTGTTGACCTCATCGGGGCGTTCCATCTGGACCCAGTGGCCGGCGTCCGGGACGTCGACGACGCCACGCAGGTCGGTCGCGCTTCCGGGATGCGGCTCGGGTCGGTGAACGCGCGGGTGATGTCCCCGTCGCCGCAGAGGTAGAAGGCGGGCGGGGTGATCGGCTTGCCCTGCCACGCCGCCAGCAGCTCCCAGTTGCGGTCGATGTTGCGGTACCAGTTCAGCCCGCCGGTGAACCCGGAGCGGCCGAACGACTCCACGGCGACGTCGATGTCCTCGTCGCTCAGCCAGGACGGCAGCGGCTCCGGGTCCGTGAACCGGTCGAGGAAGCCTTCGCCGTCCCGGACGACCGGAGCGCCGCCGGTGCCGCCGAGCAGCTTGCGGAACGTCGTGCGCAGGTCGGCGCCGAACTCCGCTTCGGCGACGCCGGGCCGCTGGAAGTAGATCTGGTAGAAGCCGTCGCCGAGCTGACGGCGCAGCAGGCTCAGCGGCGGTTCGGGCGCGCGGACCGACGGCGGCACGCTGATGCCGGCGACGCCGCGCACCACGTCCGGGCGCAGCAGCGCGGTGTGCCACGCGACGGGGGCACCCCAGTCGTGGCCGACCACGATCGCCTCCCGTTCGCCGAGGGCGTGGATCAGCCCGACGACGTCGCCGACGAGGTGCAGCAGCGTGTACTGGCCGGCGTCGGCGGGACTGCCGGTGCGGCCGTAGCCGCGCTGGTCCGGCGCCACGACGTGGTAGCCGGCGTCGGCCAGCGGGCCCAGCTGGTGCCGCCACGAGTGCGAAGTCTCCGGCCAGCCGTGCAGCAGCAGCACCAGCGGGCCGGTGCCCTGCTCGGCGATGTGCATGCGGAGCCCGCCGACCTCGACGGTCCGGTGCGTGAGCATTCGTCTCCCCTGTTCGCCGTGTCCACTCCGGACGGTACGACAGGACGCGGCGATCGCCCCGGGACGGGTCACCAAGTATGTGTTACGGTTGGTAACAGTGAACTGCGGTAACACCTGACACGGAGGTCGGTCATGACGAGCATCGGCGAACCGGGCGTGGCGGACCGGGAGACGGTGGCGCGGCGCCTGCTCGACTCTTCGGAGCAGCTGTCCTACGACCCGGTCAAAGAGGTCGACTGGGAGACGCCGCTCGACACCGGTTACCACGGCGCGAGCCCGGAGTGGAGCACGCTCTACGGCACCGCCTACTGGGCGGACATGACACCCGAGCAGCAGCGAGAGCTGACCCGCCAAGAGGCGGCGTCGGTGGCCAGCACCGGGATCTGGTTCGAAATGATCCTGCAGCAGATGGTGCTGCGCGACTTCTACGCCAAGGACCCCACCGACCCGGCGTTCCAGTGGGCGCTGACCGAAATCGCCGACGAATGCCGGCACTCGATCATGTTCGCCCGCGGCGCGGCGAAGCTGCGCGCGCCCGCGTACCGGCCGCGCCGGTTCGTCGTCGAGCTGGGCCGGGTCTTCAAGGCGACCGCGAGCGGCGAGGCCGCCTACGCGGCGATCCTCGTCGCCGAAGAGGTCCTCGACGTCATGCAGCGGGACTGGATGCGCGACGAGCGCGTGGTGCCGTTCGTGCGCACCATCAACAACATCCACGTCGTCGAGGAGTCCCGGCACATGAAGTTCGCCCGCGAGGAGACCCGCGCGCGGCTCGACGGCGCCGGGTGGTTGCGGCGGCAGCTCACCGCACTGGTCGTCGCGATCGCGTCGTACTTCATCGTCACGAGCATGGTGAACGCCGAGGTCTACGAGAACGCCGGGCTCGACGGCAAGCGGGCGCGGCGCGAGGCGAAGGCCAACGAGCACCACAAGTCGATGCTGCGCTCGAGCTGCTCCGGGCTGATGGAGTTCCTGCACTCCGCGGGGCTGCTCACCAAGCCGTCGCTGTGGTTCTACCAGCGCGCGAACCTGATCTGAGATGGCTTTCGCGATCACCCAGACCTGCTGCGCCGACGCGTCGTGTGTGTCCGTCTGCCCGGTCAACTGCATCCACCCGACGCCGGACGAGCCGGACTTCGGGCACACCGACCTGCTGTACGTCGACCCGGACGCGTGCATCGACTGCGGTGCCTGCGCCGACGCCTGCCCGGTCGACGCGATCTTCCCGGCCGGTGCCCTGACCGGGCCGATGCGGGCCTACGAGGACATCAACGCGGAGTACTACGCGGGCCGGGACGTGTTGGCTTCGGTCGGGCCGAACTTCCACCAGTGGGCGCCGCCGTCGTTCACCCGGGTCCTCCCGAGCGACTTCGCGCCACTGGACGTCGCCGTCGTCGGCAGCGGGCCGGCGGGCATGTACGCGGTCGAAGACCTGTTGCTGCACACCAATGCGCGCGTCACGCTGATCGACCGCCTGCCGGTGGCCGGCGGCCTGATCCGCTACGGCGTCGCACCCGATCACCCGGCGACGAAGAAGATCGCCGAGACGTTCGCCCGGTTCCACGACCACCCGCGGCTGCGGCTGCGGCTCGGCGTTGCGGCCGGTCCCGGACTGGCCGACCGGCACGACGCGGTGATCCACGCGGTCGGGGCGACGGAGGCCCGGCGGCTCGGACTGCCGGGCGAGGACCTGCCCGGCAGCCTCCCGGCCGCCACCGTCGTCGGCTGGTACAACGGCCACCCGGACGTCGCCGCCGTCGACCTCTCGGCGGAGCGGGTGGTCGTCGTGGGTGCCGGCAACGTCGCCCTCGACATCGCCCGCATCCTCACCGCCGACCCGGATTCCTTGGCGGGGACACCGATCGCGCCGGGTGCGCTGGCCCGGCTGCGCTCGAGCAAGGTGCGCGAGGTGGTCCTGCTGGCCCGGCGCGGTCCGGAGACGGCGGCCTACACCCGTCCGGAGCTGCTGGCGCTGGCCGCCCGCGGCGACCTGGTGGTGGACGCGCACGACCCGCGCATCGCCTCGGCGATCGACTGGACGGGGGAGAAGGCAGCGTGGCTGCGGGGAGTACCGCGCGAGCGCGTGGACTGGTCCGCTCCACCCCCGGACGGCCGCCGCCGCGTGGTCCTGCGTTTCCACTCGGCGCCGATCGCCTTCCGCGGCGACACCGAGGTTCGTGGAGTGGCCGCTTCGGGGCCGGCGGGTGACGTCGAGATCGCGGCGAGCCGGGTCGTCCGGGCGGCGGGTTTCCGCGGGGCACCGGTGCCGGGCCTGCCGTTCGACGAGGACACGGGAACGGTCCCGAACGTGGCCGGCCGGGTCGCCCCGGGGACGTACGTGGCGGGCTGGATCAAGCGCGGCCCGACCGGCGGCATCGGCGCGAACAAGACGTGTGCCCGCGAGACGGTGGGGGCGTTGCTGGAAGACGCGGTCGCCGGGCGGTTGCCGTTGCGCCGCAAGGGCCTGACTTCGAAACTCCTCGGCCGCGCCTGACTCGCCCGACCCGATCACCTGATGTCGTGAACGACTCTTTCCTGTCACCGGACGACAGGAAAGAGTCGTTCATGACGCTGCGGGCGGCTCAGGTCACCTCGAGGACCGGCGTGGCGGCGGCGAAGGCGTCCGCCGCCGCGAGGTCGAACTCGCCGTGGTCGCTGCCGAGGCCCTGGGCCACCAGGGCGGCGGCCGCGCAGCCGAGCACGGCGGCGTCCCGGAGGGACCGGCCCAGCCCGATGCCGCGGAGGAAGCCCGCCGAAAACGCGTCCCCGCAGCCGGTTGTGTCCACCACCGGGACCGCGAACGCGGGCACCGCGATCGTCTCCTCCGCCGTCACCACCAACGCGCCGCGCGCTTCCCGCGTGACCGCGACGCAGCCGACGCCCCGCTCCAGCAGCGCGCGGGCGCCGTCTTCGAGCGTGGTGGCGCCGGTCAGTCCGAGCACCTGGTCTTCGTTGGGCAGCAAATAGTCCAGAAAGGACAGTGCCGGGGCGAGCCAGGCGAGTACCCCGGGGTTTCCGGGGGCGAGGAGGTCGGCCGACGTCACCACGCCGGCCGCGCGCGCCGGGGCGAGGATCTTCGCCGCTTTCTCGCCGCCCATCAGCTCGGGGCCGCCCAGGTGCAAGTGGGTCGCGCCGGCGATCTCGTCGAGGGGCGCGTCCGAAGGCTCGTACGTCAGGTTCGCGCCCGGCACGTGGAAGGCGGGCCGGCTGCCGTCGGGGCGGATCGGCAGCACCGAAGCCGACGTCTGGACGCCCTCGCGGCGCAGCACCAGGGTCGTGTCGACGCCGTGGCGGGCGAGCATCGCCAGCAGCAGGTCGCCGATCGGGTCGGCGCCGACGGCGCCCGCGGTGCGGACCGTCGCCCCCAGCTTGGCCAGCGTGACCGCGGTGCCCGCGGCCGTGCCCGCCGGTCCGAACCGGATCTGCTCGACCAGGGCTGCGCCCTGGCCCTCCGGGATGGCTTCGACCGGCCGGACCTGCACGTCGAACACGTGCGCCCCGAGGGTGACGACCGTCTGCGTCATCGGCCGTACCCCCGGCGCACGGCCGCGGCGACGACGGCGTCCTGCTGCTCGTGGTCCAGGACCCGCGGCGCGCCGAGCGTCGCGGCCCGCACGTACAGCCCGCACGCCCACTCCAGCAGCAGCGCGTTGTCGACCGCGGCTTCGAGGGTCGGGCCGTGGGTGACCGCGCCGTGGTTGGCCAGCAGTGCCGCGGCTTTGCCTTCGAGCGCCGTGAGGGTTTCCGCGGCCAGCTCGGAGGACCCGAAGACGGCGAACGGCGCGACCCGGATCGCACCGCCGAGGGCCAGCTGCTGGTAGTGCACGCACGGCAGCTCGTCGAGCACCAGGGACACCGCGGTCGCCTGCGGCGAGTGGGTGTGCACCACCGCGCCCGCGCCGTAGCGCCGGTAGATCCCCAGGTGCAGCTCGAGTTCCGAGGTCGGGACCCGCTCGCCGGCGACCACTTCGCCGTCCAGGTCGACGACGATGACGTCGTCGGCCGTGGCCTGGCCCAGCACGACCCCGGTCGCGGTCACCGCCACGTGCTCGCCCACCCGGACGCTCACGTTGCCCGCGCTGCCGATGAGCAGGCCTTCGCCCGCGAGGCCGTGACAGGCCCTCGCCACCGACCGCCGTGCCTCGTCGAGCGTTGAACTCGCGACTGTCATGCGCCGAGGCTAGAATAAACCAGAATCAAAGTCACGTTCAGGTTTGGGGAGCGGATGACGGAGAGCCGGCTGCGCCGGGTGCCACGCCAGGCGCGTTCGCGGGAGAAGCTGGCCAAGGTGCTCGCGGCCGCCGACCGGCTGCTCGCCGAGGACGGCGTCGAAGCGCTGACGACGACCCGCGTCGCCGCCGAGGCCGGCGTCTCGGTGGGCGCGCTGTACCAATATCTGCCGGACCGCGACGCCATCACCGAAGCACTCGGCGAGCTCTACCTCACTCGCCTGGAAGAGCTCATGGACTCGTTCGCCGAGCAGGCGGCGGGGGAGGCGTGGGCGGATCCCGTCGGCCTGCTCGTCGACGCCTTCGCCGGGCTCTACCGCGCGGAACCCGGGTTCCGCGCACTCTGGTTCGGCCGCGGGCTCACCGACGGAACCCGGGAAGCCGACCGCGCGCACAAGCGCGTGATGGCCACCGGGGTGCACCGCGTCCTCGTCGCGCAGCACCTCCTGCGCGACGATTACGCGGCCGCGGTGGCGTGCCGCACGGCGTTCCTCGCCGCGGACGCGGTGATCCAGGAGGTGTTCCGCGGCGACGGCGCCCCCGAACTCCTGGAGCCGGTCAAGACGATGCTGCGGGCCTACCTCGGACAGCTGCCTAAGCCGTAGCGACGAGGAATTCCTCACCCGGGATGACGCGGAGCCCGTCGGCGCGACCCGCGAAGTAACGCTCGTTCAGTTCCGCGCCGGAAACGTGCGTGGCGTTCCGGAACCCGGCTTCGCGAGCCATGGCCAGCATTTCCCCGGAGGAGAAGGAGCTGACGAACGGCGTCCCGGCCGCCTTCGCCCGGCTCGCGGTGGCGCGGTGCCGCGCGCGTTCGTCCTCGTCGAGGAGCTCGGCCGGCAGCATGAACGTCATCGCCAGTGTGGAACCCGGGGCGAACCCGGCGATCCGGCGCAGGGTGGCCGCGTTCGCTTCCTTCGTGAGATACATGCTGACGCCGGTGGAGGCGACGACCGCCGGTTCGTCCGGGGCGAAGCCCGCGGCCGCGAGCCGGTCCCACCACGACGCCGTCTCGAAGTCGACCGGGACCAGGTGCAGCCAGTCCGGCACCCCCCAGCCGAGTTCGGCCAGGCGGGCGCGTTTCCAGGCCTGCGGGCCCGGCTGGTCCACTTCGAACACCCGCAGGCGGGCGGCGATTTCCGGGCGGCGCTGGGCGAAAGTGTCCAGCCCGGCCCCGAGGATCACGTACTGGCCGACGCCATCAGCGGCCTGCTCGGTGACGAGGTCCTCGACGAACCGGGCCCGGGCCACCATGCCGGCCCGGTAGCGGCCGGCGGTGGCCGGGTCCATGTCGGCGCGGTCCCGCCAGCCGTCGCCCGGGTCGGCCAGCCGCAGGCCGAACTCGTCGGCGAACACGTGGGGCGGCGGATCGACCTCGACGTGCAGGGCCCGCCACAGGGCGGTCCGCACCGCCGTGCTGTCCGGCGCGGCCACGTCAGGGCTTCCCCGGCGCCGACAGCGTCCACGTCCGCCCGTCCGGGTCGCGGACGGTCATTTCCCTGGTCCCGTAATGGGTTTCCTCGAACGGGGTGACCACCTCGACGATTTCGCCGGCCTGGAACGCCTCCGCGTCGGGGACCTTGAACACGATCTGCGTGCGGGGCTCCTGGCTTTCCGGCACCTCGGCGATGAACAGCCAGGGGCCGTCGCCGTTGCGCAGCTGCCCGGAGTTGTGGTCGGTCGCGAACTCGAGCTCGTACCCCAGCGCCTGGAAGAACTTGGCCGCCTTGCCCCAGTTGTGGGTCTCCAGGTACAGCGCCTCGATGCCCTCGGTCGTCATGTCAGTGCTCCTCTTCGGCGGTCGTTTCGGCGAGGTAGACGCGCAGCGCGTCGGCGACGAGCGCCGAGAGCGACTGCTCCGTCTCGATGGCTCGGTGCTTGACCTGCCGGATCAACCCGATCGGCAGGTACACGTTGAACTGCTTGACGTCTTCATCGCCCACGAACCGATGCTAGCATGCTAGTAAGCTAAGTCCGCAAGTCCCGCCGTTCGCCTCTTGACGGCCGGGCCGGTGGGGTCAACAATTCAGGCGTACCACAGAATGTTAGCGCTAACATTTTCGACGACGAAGTCGGAGCGATGTCATGAAGCTGCGCCACGGGTTGTCCGCGCTCCTGCTGATCGCCGGAATCGTCCCGGGGGTGGGTGTCGCCGCGGCGAGCACGGCCGCCGCGGACGTGGCGGTTCCGGCGCCGGCGATGGGCTGGGCGTCGTGGAACACCTTCGCCGCCAAGATCGACTACCCCACGATCAAGGCGCAGGCCGACGCGCTCGTGTCCGCCGGCCTCAAGGACGCCGGGTACAGCTACGTCAACATCGACGAAGGCTGGTGGCAGGGCACTCGCGACAGCTCCGGAAACATCACCGTGGACACCGCCGAATGGCCCGGCGGGATGTCGGCGATCGCGGACTACCTGCACAGTAAGGGCTTGAAGGCCGGCATCTACACCGACGCCGGGCGCGACGGCTGCGGCTACTACTTCCCGACCGGGCGGCCCGCGGCCCCCGGGAGCGGCAGCGAAGGCCACTACCTGCAGGACATGCTGCAGTTCCAGCGCTGGGGCTTCGACTTCGTCAAGGTCGACTGGTGCGGCGGCGACGCCGAGGGCCTCGACCCGAAGAGCACCTACCAGGCGATCAGTGACGCCAACAAGGCCGCGACCGCGCAGACCGGGCGCGCGCTCACCCTGTCGATCTGCGACTGGGGCAGGAAGAACCCGTGGAACTGGGGTGCCGGCACCGGCGCGATGTGGCGGACCAGCAACGACATCATCTTCTTCGGGCAGACGGCGAACCTGGGCCAGGTGCTGACCAACTTCGACCAGGCGCAGCACCCCGTTTCGCAGCACACGGGGTACGTCAACGACCCGGACATGCTCACCGTCGGCATGCCCGGTCTCACCGACGCGCAGGCCAGGACCGAGATGAGCCTGTGGTCCGTGTCGGGCGCGCCGCTGCTCGCGGGCAACAACCTCGCGACGATGAGCGCGGCGACGAAGGCGATCCTGGCGAACCGGGAAGTCATCGCCGTCGACCAGGACCCGCGTGGTCTGCAGGGCGTCAAGGTCGCCGAGGACGCCACCGGGCTCCAGGTCTACTCGAAGGTCCTCAGTGGAACCGGGAAGCGCGCGGTGGTGCTGCTCAACCGGACGTCGTCGGCGGCGGCGATGACCGTGCGATGGGCCGACCTCGGCCTGACCCCGGCCTCGGCGCACGTCCGGAACGTCTGGGGCGCCACCGACGCCGGTGACTTCGCCACCGGCTACAGCGTGAACGTCCCGGCCGGCGACTCGGTGCTGCTGACCGTCCAGGGCACCGACGCCGCGTCGGCGAGCTACCCGGCCAACGGCTCCCGGTTCACCGGGATCACCGCCGCCGCAACCGGTCTGGCGGTCGCGACCTTCTCCTACAGCGCCACCACCGCGCAGACGGCCACCCTCGCCGTCAACGGCCAGCAGCCGACCGTCCTCACCTTCCCGGCGACCGGCGGGACGACGAAAACCGTCTCGGCCGTCGTCTCGCTCGGCAAGGGCAACGCCAACACCCTGGCGTTCTCCGGTACCCCGCCGCAGCTGTCCGCCGTCGCCGTCCTGCCGCTGCCCGGCAGCACCGGCGTGCAGCTCGCCGGTGTCCAATCAGGACGGTGCGTCGACGTCGACGACAACGGCATCACCAACGGGATCCAGGCGCAGCTGTGGGACTGCGCGGCGGGCCCGAACCAGACCTGGGTGCCGGTGCGCGGGCAGCTCGTCGTCAACGGCACCAAGTGCCTTGACGCCTACGACAGCGGGACCACGAACGGCACCTCGGTGGTCGTCTGGGACTGCAACGGCCAGCGCAACCAGCAGTGGACGCCGAACACCGACGGGACCATCACGAACGCGGTGTCCGGGCTGTGCCTGGACGCGAGCGGCGCGGCCACCGCGAACGGCACGAAGATCATCCTCTGGACCTGCGGCGGCGGTGCCAACCAGCAGTGGCCCCGGCGGTGACCCAGCGCTGACTCACGCGGTCGAGTCCCGGATCACCAGCCGGCACGGCCGGGTGTGCCTGCCGGGGGAGGGCTCGCCGTTGATCGCGGCGAGCAGCAGGTCGGCGGCCGTCCGCCCGAGCGCCTCGAGTTCCATGTCGACGCTCGTCAGCGGCGGCTGACAGGCCGGCGCCATCACGTCCCAGTTGTCGAAGCCCACCAGGGCGACGTCGCCGGGGACGCGACGGCCGGCCGCCTGCAGCGCGTCCGCCGCGCCGCGCGCTATCTGGTCGCTGCCGCAGAACACCGCGTCGAAGGGGTCGCCGGCACCCAGCAGCATCCGCACCGCCTGCCGGCCCCACGCCTCGCTCCACTCGCCGAACATCGGCGCGCCGGCCAGGCCGAGCCCGTCCTCGGCGAGCCGTTCGGTGGCGGCTGAGGAGCGCACCGTCGCCGAGTGGTGATGTTCGGGGCCGGTGATGTGGGCGACGCGGCGGCGTCCGGTCGCCAGGAGGTGCTCGACGGCCTTGCGCGCGCCACCCGCCTCGTCCGGCACGACGGAACAGTCGTGCGGGTCGGCGGAGCTGATGAACGCGTACACCACCGGGATCGGCAGCGCCGCGCCGATCGGCGGACGCGCCTGGGTCCGGCGGCCGGTGACGATGATCCCGTCGACCCGGCGGGACAGCAGCGTGCGCAGGTAGTACTGCTCGCGGATCGGGTCGTCCCGGGCGTCGCAGAGGAAGACCGACATCTCGCCGGCGCCCAGCGCGTCCTCCGCGCCCATCATCAGCGGGATGCTGAACCGGCCGATCGTGTCGGTGGTGATCATGCCGACCGTGTAGGTGCGGCCCGAGTTCAGTGTCACGGCGGCGCGGTTGGGCTGGAAGCCCAGCTGCTCGGCGGCGGACAGCACCCGCTGCCGCGTCTCCGTGCGGAGCGACCCGCGGCCGTTGAGCGCCTTCGACGCGGTGCCGACGGAGACGCCGGCCAGCAGCGCGACCTCGCTGATCGTGGCCGGCTTGGCGAGGTTTCCGGGAGTTTCCGAAAGTTTCCGCGGGGGCATGGTTGGCACAGTACCTCCGTGGTCGTCGGCAACCCAACGTAACCCCGTAGGACTACGGCAAACAGCCCTTGACTCGCTGGTGAGCGAGCGCCTAGCTTGAGTCGGCAACCGGTTTCCTAATTTCCCCGGGTTGCGTTCCTCGACACCCCGCAGGCGGCCTCCCGAGAGGAGAGTCGATGACTTCGCGCATCCGATCCAGGGCACGGTGGGGGCGTGCCGCGGCCGCCGTCGCCGGCGCGCTCGTGCTCGCCGCCTGCCAGAGCGGCCCGGCCACGTCGGCGGCGGGGGACACCGCGAGCGTGGACGACGGCACCACGATCACCATGTGGACCCGGTCGCCGACGGCCACCTTCAGCCAGACGCTGATCGACGCCTACAACGCGAGCCACCGGAACAAGGTGAAGCTGACGGTCTTCCCGGCCGACTCCTACCAGCAGAAGGTCGGCACGGCCGCGGGCGCGAAGCAGCTCCCGGACCTCCTGGCGGCCGACGTCGTCTACGCGCCCAACTACGCGGCCAAAGGCCTGTTCCTGGACCTGACCGCGCGGGTGACCAAGCTGCCGTTCACCGGCGCCCTCGCCCCGGCGCACATGAAGGCCGCCACCCACGATGGCAAGCACTACGCGGTCCCGCACGACATCGACCTGTCGGCGATGTTCTACAACAAGGTCCTGTTCACCCGCGCCGGTCTCGACCCGGCCAAGCCACCGGCCACCCTGTCCGAGATGGCCGACGCCGCCCGCAAGATCGCCGCGCTCGGCGGCGACGTCAAGGGCTACTTCTTCGGCGGCGCCTGCCCGGGCTGCCAGCTGTTCACCAGCTGGCCGATGATCTGGGCCTCCGGCGGCACCGTGCTCAACGAGCAGGGCACGGCGGCCACGCTCGACGACCCCAAGGCCGCCCAGGTCTACTCCCTGCTGCGGCAGCTCTACACCGGCGGCGCCGTGCCGGCGTCGGCGAAGAACGAGTCCGGGCCCACCTGGACGCAGTCGTTCCTCGACGGCAAGATCGGCATCCAGCCGATGGGCGCGACCGCGCTGCAGGGTATGAAGGAAGGGCCGGACCTGCAGGTCGGCGTGGCTCCGATCCCGGGACTGGCCGGTGGCAGCTCGTCGTTCGTCGGCGGGGACGTGCTGGGCATCGGCAGCAACAGCCAGCACACGGCGGCCGCGTGGGACTTCATCTCCTGGACGCTGTCCGACCAGGCCCAGGTCGACGTCGTGGCGAAGAGCAAGAACATCACCGTCCGGTCCGATCTGGCCGACAACACCTACGCCAAGCAGGATCCGCGGCTCGGCGTGTTCAACCGGCTCGCGAGCCAGGGCCGGACGCCGATCTCGGTCAACTTCGGCAAGACGTTCAACGACACCAACGGTCCCTGGACGGCGACGGTGATCGACGCGGTGTTCGGCGGCGGCGACGTCGGCTCGATCCTGAAGCAGCACAACGCCGCGGTCACCGAGTCGCTTTCCAGCGGCAGCTGACCATGGTGTCTGTGCTGCCCTCCCGGACGCCGGCGCCGACGGTGACACGGGCGCCGGCACCCCGCCGCCGCGGCTCGATCGCCCGGGGTCGCCGGCGGCTCGGGATGGCCTACGCCGCGCCGATGGCCGTGCTGGTCGCCGTCTTCTTCGTCGTCCCGCTGGGGCTGATGCTGTGGATGTCGGTCAGCCACTGGCCACTGGTCGGCGCGTCCTATCCCCACGGCGTCAAGAACTACGACGCGCTGAGCGACCCGCTGTTCCTGCGCGCGGTGTGGTTCACGGTCAAGTACACGCTGGTGACCACGGTCGTGCTCAGCCTCGTGGCCTTCGGGCTGGCGTTGCTGGTGCAGCACGACCGCCCGGGCACCGGGTTCGTCCGCACCGTCTTCTTCCTCCCCAGCGCGGTCGGGCTCGCATCGACCAGCCTGCTGTTCTACGGCCTGTTCAACACCGACTCCTCGGCGCTGAACCACCTCGTGGACTTCCTCGGGCTGGGCCGGGTGGACTGGCTCGGTTCGGGCGGCAGCGCGCTCGGCTCGACCGTCGGGATGATCACCTGGCGGTTCGCCGGGTTCTACACGCTCATCCTGATGACCGGCCTGCAAGGCATCGACCCCGCGCTGTACGAGGCCGCGCGCATCGACGGCGCGGGCCGGTGGCAGATCCTCTGGCGGGTGACGCTGCCGCTGCTGCGGCCCACGCTCGCGCTCGCGATGGTGCTTTCGCTGACCGGCTCGCTGCTGGCGTTCGACCAGTTCTTCATCCTCACCGGCGGCCGGCACGACACCGCCACGGTCGTCATCGACATCTACCGCGAGGCCTTCCTGTCCCAGGACCTCGGCCGGGCGGCCGCCGTCTCGGTGGCCACGCTCGCCGTGCTGATCGTCCTGAACATCGCCCAGCTGCGGCTGATCCGCCGGGAGGGGAAGTGAACCGGCTCCGGGCCGCGGGCCTGCACGTGACGAGTGCGGCGCTGGCCGTGTTGTTCCTGCTTCCGTTGCTGTGGACGCTGTATTCGTCGCTGACCGGACGGGAGGCAGGCGACTCCGGGACCGACAGCTACCGGCGGCTCGCCGGCTACGGCAGCGGCCTCGGCACCTACCTGGTCAACACGACCGTGGTCGCGCTGATCGCGGTGAGCGTCACCGTCGTGGCGACCACGCTCGGCGGCTACGCGATGGCCCGGCTGGCCTTCCCCGGGCGCACCCTGCTGTTCCTGGTCACCCTCGCCATCCTGATGGTGCCGTACACGACGATCCTGGTGCCGCTGTACATCCTGCTCGGCTGGCTGGGCCTGCAGAACTCCCTGGTCGGTCTCGGCCTGGTGATGGCCGTGCTCCAGCTGCCGTTCGGCCTGTTCATGATGCGCAACTCCTTCGAAGCGCTGCCGGTCGAGCTCGAGGAGGCGGCGCTGATCGACGGGTGCTCGGTCGGCGGCGCGCTGCGCCGGGTACTGCTGCGCGGCGTGCTCCCCGGCGTCGTCACCATCGCGCTGTTCTCGTTCCTCGCGGCCTGGAACGAGTTCGTGGCGCCGCTGATCTTCCTCACCGACGGGGAGAAGTTCACCCTGCCGGTCGCGCTGTTCAACCTCCAGTCGGGCAGCCTCGGCTCGGTCGACTTCGGGGCCCTGCAAGCGGGCGTGGTGGTCTCCGCCCTGCCGTGCGTGGCGGTCTTCCTCGTCCTGCAGCGATATTACGTCCGCGGCTTCACCTCGGGAGCCCTCAAGGGCTGAGAAGGAGCACTCGATGACCGAACGCATCCTCGGGCCCGTCCACCCCACGTCCGCCGCGACGTCGGCGCTGCGTCCGCTCTTCCTCGGTGCTGTCACCTTCGCGCCGGAAAGTCTCCTGGGCGGCTGGCAGGAGCGCAACGCGAGCCGGACCCTGCAGCACTGCGTCGAGCAACTCGACGCCGCGGGTGCGCTGGACAACCTCCGGCGCGTCACCGGCGAGGTCGACGGCGACCGCCGCAACATGTGGTTCGCCGACTCCGATGTCTACAAGACCCTGGAAGCCGCCGCCTGGCAGCTCGGCCGGAATCCCGATGACGCCGAGCTGCGCGCGTTCCTCGACACCACCGCCGCGCTGGTGGCCAAGGCCCAGGAGGACGACGGCTACCTGAACTCGTACTTCACCGTCGACAGGCCCGAGCTGAAATGGCGGGAGCTGCACTGGAGCCACGAGCTGTACTGCGCGGGCCACCTGATCCAGGCCGCCGTCGCGGCCGCGCGGGCCGGGGTCGGTGCCCAGCTCGTCACGGTCGCCCGGCGCTTCGCGGACCTGATCGTCGAGCGGTTCGCGGTCGTGGACGACGTCGACGGGCACCCGGAGATCGAAACCGCGCTGGTCGAGCTGTACCGGGTGACCGGGCACCGGCCGTACCTCGACCTGGCGCTGCGCTTCCTCGACCTGCGGGGACGCGGCCTGCTCGACGGCGAGCGGTTCGGCTCGCGGTACCTGCAGGACCACGTGCCGGTCCGGGACGCAGACGAGGTCGCCGGGCACGTCGTGCGGCAGCTCTACCTGCTCGCCGGCGTGGTGGACGTCGCCGTCGAGACCCGCGACGAGCCGCTGCTCGACGCCGCCCGCCGGCTGTGGGCCGACGCGTTCGGCGCGAAGACGTACCTGACCGGCGCCCAGGGCTCGCGCCACCGCGACGAAGCTTTCGGCGACCCGTACGAGCTGCCGCCCGACCGCGCGTACGGCGAGACCTGCGCCGCGATCGCGAGTTTCCAGTGGAACTGGCGGCTGCTGCTGGCGACCGGCGAAGGCCGGTACGCCGACGAGATGGAACGCGCGCTGTACAACGCGATCGCCGGCTCGACCGCGCTGGACGGCACGCACTTCTTCTACGCCAACCCGCTGCACCTGCGGACCGGCCACGACGGCTCGCACGAGGACGCGCCGTCGCGGCGCCTGCCGTGGTATTCGTGCGCGTGCTGCCCGCCCAACCTCGCCCGGCTCGTCGCGTCGCTGTCCGGGTACGTGGCGACCACCGACCCCGGCGGGCTCCAGGTGCACCTGTACGCCGCCGGGTCGATCCAGACCACTGTGGACGGTGTGGACGTCCGCGTCGGGACGCGCACCGGATACCCGTGGGACGGCCGGATCGAGCTGACCGTGACCACACCGGTGCCGCTCATGCTTTCCCTGCGCATCCCCGGCTGGGCCGAGGGCGCCCTGATCGACGGTGCCCCCGCCGAAGTCCGCGACGGCTACGCGGAAGTGCGGCGGGACTGGGCGGCCGGGGCCACGGTGACGCTCGAACTGCCGATGCCCGCCCGGGTCGTCCGGCCGCACCCGCGGATCGACGCCGTGCGTGGCTGCGTCGCGGTGACGCGCGGGCCGCTCGTCTACTGCCTGGAGCAGGCCGACCTGCCGTCCGGGGTGGTCCTGGAGGACGTGCGGATCGACGCCGCCGTCGAGCTTTCCGCCGGGCAGCTGCCGGACGTGCCGGTGACGCTCACCGCGCTCGGCCGCGTCCGGGCACCGGCGTCCGATGAGCTTTACGGCGCCGGGACCAGTGTGCCCGGCGAGCCGGTCGAACTGACCGCCGTCCCGTACTTCCTGTGGGGCAACCGGGAACCCGGTCCGATGCGGGTCTGGATCCCGGTCGCCACCGTCGAATAGCCCTTTCACCCACCCTGATCGGCACTGGGGAGCGCACCCGGCCGTCAACTGTTAACGCTCACAACCGAAGATTGCGAGGACCCGATGACGTGTCCTGTGGTATCTCGGCCCGACCGTGGCGTGCTCAGGCTGGCCGCTGCCGTGGTGCTGTGTTTGGTGGCCGGTCTGCTCTCCGTGGGTACCGCGCAGGCCGCGACCGCCTTCACCAGCACGGTGGTCAACCAGGGCAACGGAAACTGCGCGACCGTGCCCAACGGGAACAGCGCGGTACAGCTGACCCAGACGGGCTGCACTTCCGGCGCCGGGCAGTCGTTCCGGTTCACCCCGGTGTCCGGTGACGTCTACGCCGTCGGCACTTTCACCGCCGGCAACTGCGTGGACATCTACGGCGCGTCCACTTCGGACAATGCCGCAGTGATCCAGTACGCTTGTCACTCCGGGACGAACCAGCAGTTCCGCCTTCAGCCCGCAGGAAGCGCTTTCAACCTGGTCGCGGTCAGCTCGGGCAAGTGCGTCACTCCGGTGAACAACGCGCTCGTCCAGCTGGCCTGCACCACCGCGAGCGCTTGGCGGCTGCCCGGCTACCAGTCCGGTGGCGATCCGCAGGTCCCGCCGGAGAAGACCGTGCGGGTGTGGCTGCTGCGGCCGTCCGACGTGTCCTTCGACCAGCGCTACCCGGACGGCATCGCGAACGTGATGCGGGAGGCCCAGCGGTACTACGGGCAGGAGCTGGGCAAGACGTTCCGGCTGAACGAGCCCGTCGTCCAGGTCGTCACCGGCGAGCACGTGAAGAGCTGGTATGAGAACACGCCCAACGGCGGCGACCGCTACTGGTGGGCCGTGTTCAACATGCAGCAGGAGCTGGTGCGCCGGTTCGACGTCCGGGACGGGGACAGCCGGTGGATCAACGTCGGCGAAGTCATCGCCGAGGGCCAGGGCGCGGGCGGCGGTGGCGGCAACGGCTGGGTGATCCTCTGCCGGCACGACGCCGACGGCGCGGCCGGGATCAACGGCCCGATGAACCGCTGGTACGGCGGCATGGTGCACGAGCTGGGCCACGCCTTCGGCCTGCCGGACTCCACCTCGACCGACGGGACGCCGATGTCGGCGTCGTTCTACGACTACCCGAACACGCACTTCAGCCAGAGCCAGAAGACCGCGATCTTCACCGGCCCGTACGGCTCGTTCCTCTTCTGAATCTTCCGGATCGGAGACCCCGATGAGACGTCCGGTATTACTCACCGCCGCCCTCCTGGTGGCCGGCTTCGCCGTGGTGGTCCCGGCGAACGCCGCGGCCACGTTCAGCAGCACGATGGTCAACCAGGCGAGTGGCAGCTGCGCCACCGTGCCCAACGGCACCAGTGCCGTCCAGCTGACCCAGACGGCCTGCGCCTCCGGTGCCGGCCAGTCGTTCACGTTCACCCCGATCTCGGGTGACGCCTACACCATCGGCACCTTCACCTCCGGCAGCTGCGTCGACATCTACGGCGCGTCGACCGCGGACAACGCGGCGGTGATCCAGTACGCCTGCCACGGGGAGACCAACCAGCAGTTCCGGCTGCAATCGGTCGGGACGAACACGTTCGACGTCGTGGCGGTCAGCTCGGGCAAGTGCGTCACCCCGGCGAACAACGCGCTCGTCCAGCTGCCGTGTTCGAGCGCGAGCGCCTGGCGCGTGCCCGGCTACGACCCCGGCACGTCCGACACCTACCAGGGCATCCCGAACCTCGCGCCGAACGCGTGCAAGAACTCCGGGCTGCCGCGGTCGTACGGCACGAACTTCCAGACGCCGAACGACCCCTACGGCCAGGGGTTCCAGAACACCACCGCGATCGGCTGGGACGGCAACTACTGGCCGGTCTTCAGCTATCTGTCCGGCTCGTTCTTCGCCCGGGGCGTGAACACGACGTACAACGGCCTCTGCGGCGGGATGTACTCGTTCAGCGCCTACACCTACGGCGGGAACCCGGGCGCGCAGTCGGTGCAGTGGACCGAGGACAACGGCTACCTGCCGGCGATGACGACGTCCCGGACCGCCGGGAACGTCGGGATCACCCTCAAGAACTTCGCCGACAAGGTCACCATCAACGGCTTCGCGGTCATGCTCGTCTACACGCGGGTATCGATCAAGAACAACGGCTCCTCGCCGGTGACGGTCCCGCCGGGTGGTTCGGGCCCGGGCCTCGTCCGGCTGACCGCGTCCACATTGGACCCGGTCGCGGCCGGGCAGACCAGCAACCACGACTTCGTGGTGGCCGTGGACAACTTCGGCAGCGGCGTCGCGCTGCCGACCGGCTCGACATTGTCCTCGAACGCGCCGAACTACGACACCGCGTACGGCCAGATGACGGCGTACTGGAACTCGCGGCTGGCCGAGACGAACACCTTCAGCCTGCCGAACACGGCCCTGCCCAACACCGGCGGCCTGGCGAACCCGGGCACCGCGATGGCGAACGCCTACAAGGCGGGCACGATCTACAACCTGATCATGCAGGTCGGCAAGGCGCAGTTCTCCGGCGCCGACAACTACAACTGGATCCTCAACCACGACGTCCCCGGCGAGCTGACCGCCAAGTTCGAGACCGGCGACTTCCACGACGCGCGGAACCTGCTGCTCACCGCGCGGATCTCCCAGCAGGACAACTGGGACGAGGTCGGCGCCAACTGGTACTGGGACGGCGTCTGGAAGACGATGGGCGCCTGGGCGACGTACCTGGCGAAGACGAACGACACCGCGTTCGTCAGCCAGTACTTCAACGACACCGGTGCGTGGGGACCCAGCCTCCGCACCATCGCCCGGGTGAAGTACCCCGCCCAGCTCGCCTCGGACGGGACACTGCAGACCAACTTCGACAACGACTCGACCGGGCGCTGGCTGTTCAGCAACTTCTCGGCGTTGCAGATGCTGGCGTCGTACAAGTACATCGCGACGAAGATCGGGCAGACCGCCGAAGCGACGTGGGCGAACACCGCGTACACCTCGCTGCTGAACGCGTTGAACACGGTCGTGGGCCGCAACCAGTCCGCGAACGGCTTCAACTACCTGCCGTGCGAAGTGGACAAGCCGAACAGCGCCAACCGCTGCAGCACCTTCAACGACGCCAACTGGGCCTCGCCCGGGTGGGTCGGCCAGAACCAGTGGTCGACGATGCTGTCGGGCGGCGCGCTGACCGGCATCATGGGTGACCCCGGGCAGATCGACCGGATGTACCAGTGGGGCTTCAACCGGCTGTCGGCCAACGGCTATCCGTTCCCGACGTTCGGGGCGTTCAACGGGTACTCGACGGCGTACAACACGTCGTACTCCTCCGACGGGTTGTTCTCGAACAACTACCGCGACCTGCCGATCACCAGCTACGCCTGGCAGCTCAAGACCACCACGGGTGGCCCGAATGCCTGGTGGGAGGCCAACGGCAGCGGGCCGAGCACGGCGAACCCGTGGATCGGCAGCCACGCGGGCCCGCAGTTCGGCGCGTGCCCCTACGCGTGGCCGATCGCCGGGCAGCAGCAGGGCCTGCTGGAGTCGCTGGTGGCGGAAGGGTTGGCGTCGAGTGGTTCCGGGCCGTACACGTTCACCCGGCCGCTCTACATCGGACGCGGCGTACCGAACGCCTGGGTCACGCCGGGCCAGACGATGTCGGTGGGCAACCTGACCACCACCTACGACGTGGCCTCGGGCAGCCGGTCCACCTACGGGGTCTCCCTCGCGGTGAGCGGCTCGAGCGGCGCCCGCGTCGTCACGGTGACGACGTCGGGCACGCCGCCGGGCGGCGCGGTCGTCATCCAGCTGCCGGTGTTCCTCTCCACCGGCGTGAACTCGGTCAGCGGCGGCAGCTACGACGCCGCCACGCACACGGTCACCGCGAGCGCGAACACGGTGACCATCACCCTCGCGAGCTGAACCTCCCCGGGGTGCGCCGCGCGCGGCGCACCCCGGCCCCAGCGAAAGGCGCGATGATGCGCGAACCCACCTTCGACCGCCGCCTGCTGTTCAAAGCCGTGGGCGCCCTCTCCGCGAGCGCGGCCCTGGCCCCGGCGTTCGCCGGCACCGCCGCGGCCGCCGGCCGGCCCGACATCGGCGTGTCGGTCTTCCCGTTCCCCCTGAGCGCGGTGCGGCTGCAGGCCGGGCCGTTCCTCGACAACATGAACCGGCAGCTGGCGTACTTCCGGTTCGTCGACGCCGACCGCCTGCTGCACACCTTCCGGACCAACGCCGGGCTGGCCAGCTCGGCCCAGCCGTGCGGCGGCTGGGAAAGCCCGAGCACCGAACTGCGTGGCCATTCGACTGGCCACCTGCTGTCCGGGCTGGCCCAGGCGTACGCCAACACCGGCGACACCACGTACAAGACCAAGGGCGACTACCTGGTCAACGCTCTGGCCGCGTGCCAGGCGGCCGCGCCGGGACGCGGCTTCCACACCGGTTACCTGTCGGCGTTCCCGGAGAACTTCTTCGACCGGCTGGAGAGCGGTCAGTCGGTCTGGGCGCCCTACTACACGCTGCACAAGATCATGGCGGGCCTGCTCGACCAGTACCTCCTCGCGGGCAACCAGCAGGCCCTCGACGTCCTGCTGCGCAAGGCGGCCTGGACGAAGACCCGCACCGATCCGCTGTCCACCACGCAGATGCAGGCGGCGCTGCGCACGGAGTTCGGCGGGATGCCCGAGGTACTGACGAACCTGTACCAGGTGACCGGCGACGCGAACCACCTCACGACGGCCCAGCGGTTCGACCACGCCCAGATCCTGGACCCCCTCGCGGCGAACCAGGACCGGCTCTCGGGATTCCACGCCAACACGCAGATCCCGAAGATCCTCGGCGCGATCCGCGAGTACCACGCCACCGGGACCACTCGCTACCGCGACATCGCCGTGAACTTCTGGCGGATCGTCCAGGACCACCACACGTACGTGATCGGCGGCAACTCCGACGGAGAGTACTTCCAGACGCCCGACGCCATTGCGAGCCGGCTGTCGGACACCACGTGCGAAGTCTGCAACACCTACAACATGCTCAAGCTGACCCGGCAGCTGTTCTTCACCAACCCGGTGCCCGAGTACATGGACTACTACGAGCTGGCCCTGTTCAACCAGATCCTCGGCGAGCAGGACCCGAACTCCGGCCACGGGTTCGTCACGTACTACACGCCGTTGCGCGCGGGCGGGATCAAGACCTACGCCAACGACTACGACGACTTCACCTGCGACCACGGCACCGGCATGGAATCGCAGACGAAGTTCGCCGACAGCGTCTACTTCTTCACCGGCGAGACGCTGTACGTGAACCTGTTCGTCGCGTCGGTGCTGACCTGGCCGGGCCGGGGGATCACGGTCCGGCAGGACACGACGTTCCCGACGTCGTCGGGCACCAAGCTGACGATCGGCGGCTCGGGGCACATCGCGCTGAAGATCCGCATTCCGAAGTGGACGTCGGCGGCGGTGGTGAAGGTCAACGGCGTCGCCCAGGGCACGGCCACATCCGGGAGCTACTTCACGATCGACCGGACGTGGGCGTCCGGCGACGTGGTCGACGTGTCGCTCCCGGCGTCGCTGACCTTCCCGCGGGCCAACGACGACGCGGGCGTGGGCGCGGTGAAGTACGGCGCGATCGTGCTCGCGGGTCAGTACGGCTCGACGAACCTGAGCGCGCTGCCGACGTTGCAGACCGGTTCGCTCGTCCAGGATTCCGCGAACCCGCTGCGCTTCACGGGAACGGCGAGCACGGGCGCGGTCACCCTGCAGCCGTTCTACGCCACGCACCACCAGCGGTACACCGTGTACTGGCGGATGGAGAGCCCGCCGCCCGCCGGGACGTCGTACGAAGCCGAGGCGGGCACGCTGGGCGGGCAGGCGGCCGTGCGGAGTTCGTCGGGTGCTTCGGGTGGCTCGTTGGTGGGTTACGTCGGGAGCGGGACCGCGAACTACCTGCAGTTCAACGGCGTGAACGCCACCGCGGGCGCGCATCCTGTGACGATCTTCTACGCCTCCGGTGAGGCTCGTTCGCTGACGGTGAGCGTCAACGGCGGGACCGCGGTCTCGGTCACCACACCCGGCACCGGCGGCTGGGACACGGTCGGCTCGGTGCAGGTGACGCTGAACCTGACGGCAGGCACGAACACGCTCCGCCTCGGCAACCCCTCGGGCTGGGCCCCGGACATCGACCGGATCGTCGTCGGCTGAAGGTCCGTGAATGGCACATTGAGGGACTTCAAGTCCCTCAATGTGCCATTCACGGATTTACTGCATGCTCGGGCTCAGTAGCCGTACACGGTTTCGTAGACCCGCTGCTCGGCGTTGGTCGCGACGAGCCCGTTGGCCCACAGCGAGTTCACCCGGCTGCGCTCGGCGGCGTTGGGGACCGCGTTGGTGCAGGACGTGCCGGGGCCGCCACCCGACATCAGTTCCGAGCACGGGCCCGAGTAGTGGTCGGGCAGTCCGAGAGCGTGCCCGGTCTCGTGAGCCGCGATGCGGGTTGTGTTGTACTGGCGGGCCTGGGTGTAGTCGATGAAAATGGTGCCGCTGCCGTGCCCGTTGGTCGAGGCGTAGGAACCGCGGGGGTCGTTGCCCTCGGTGTAGCGCAGGCTCGCGCCGGAGCTGCGCTCGACGAGCTTGACGTTGGTGACGCTGCGGTTCCAGTTGGCGGCACCGGCGTTGATGACCGAGCGGAACGTCGGCGCGCCGGCGGTGCTGTAGTACACCGTGGTGACGGCGGCTTCCTGCTCGGTGGCGGCCGACGCGGTCCCCGCCGCGAGCGGGGTCATGGTCAGAGCGAGCGCGACGGCGCCGGCCAGGGCGAACTTCCTCGACATCGGGAGACTCCTCGTGGGGACGGGGGATTTGCCGGAATTGCGCGCGCTGTCGAGAATTTACCCGGAAGGGTGGCAATGCCGGAGCCGACTAACGTAGGGCCCGGAAAGTGGTGATTTACCAACACTATCGACGGGTTGACAACGCGGTGACCCTGCGCCCGGTGCGGGGAATGCCGGCGGCGAAGCGGTGGTTGTGCCGGACGAGACAGGGCGGGGCGGCGCTGGTCGCCGGTAGTCTGAAGGGGACGGGAGGAGCGGGTATGACGGCCGAGGAGCTGATCGTCGAGTTCGCCCTGACCCGCCTGGACCACCCGGACCTCGACTTCGAGGAGATCGCCGCGCTCCTCGTCCGGCGGGGCGGGCAGGAGCGGGAGGTGGAGTTCGCGTCCCGCAACCTGGCCGACCGCGGAGAACTGCGCAGCGCTTCCTTCCCGGCGGCGGTGGAGTACGTGCTGCGGGTCGTCCTGACCCTGCGCGGACCTTCCGACTAGTCCCGGATCGCAGGACGGGAAGGCTCTCCCGGCGTGGCCTGGTAACCGGCCGCCGCGCGGCCCGGCCCCCTCAGGCTGTGTCCGGTGGCGGCTGCTTCAATGCCCGGCGCCCAGCGCCCGCACGCTCGCCGGAGTTCCGGCCCGCGGCCCGTTTGGTCCCACCGAGTCCTGTGTTGCCGCAACTTTACCCGCGGAACCCTTTCGACCCCGGCCGTTCTATGTTAAGAAACTTTACTAACTACTAGCCGGAGGCACGCCGTGAGTTCACCCACCCGGTCCGGGGAACCGCCCGCCCTTGAACGCAGGATCGGCCCGGTGCAGGCCACCGCGATCAACATGACCCAGATGTGCGGGATCGGCCCGTTCGTCACGATCCCCGCCATGGTCGCCACCATGGGCGGCCCGCAGGCGATGTTCGGCTGGATCATCGGGGCGATCGTCGCGCTGGCCGACGGGCTCATCTGGGCCGAACTCGGCGCCGCGATGCCGGGCGCCGGCGGCACCTACCTCTACCTGCGCGAAGCGTTCCAGTACCGCAGCGGACGGCTGATGCCGTTCCTGTTCGTGTGGAGCGCGGTGCTGTTCATCCCGCTGATCATGTCGACCGGCATCATCGGCCTCGTCCAGTACCTCGGCTACCTGATCCCCGGCGTGACCGACGAGGCGGGCACCACGCCGCTGGGCAAGATCATCGGGGTCGGCATCACGCTCGTCATCGTGCTGGCCCTGTTCCGCAAGATCGGCCAGATCGGCAAGCTGACCACCGGCCTGTTCGTGGTCATGCTGGTCGCGGTGCTCGCCACGATCATCGCGGCCTTCTCGCACTTCAGCGGCGCGCAGGCGTTCGCCTTCACGCCCGGCGCGTTCAGCTCGGCCGGTGACGGCACGTTCTGGGGCGGCCTCGGCGCCGGCCTGATCATCGCGATCTACGACTACCTCGGCTACAACACGACCGCGTACCTCGGCGGCGAGGTCAGCTCGCCGGGCCGGACCATTCCGCGGTCGATCATCTACTCGATCCTCGGCATCATGAGCCTCTACTTCCTGCTGCAGGTCGGCGTGCTCGGCTCGCTCCCGCTGGACCAGATCAAGACCGCCACCTCGGTGGCCTCCTCCGTCCTCGAGCAGGCCTGGGGCACCGGCGTGGCCAAGGTCATCACGGTCTTCATCGTCGTCGCGGCCATCGGCTCGGTCTTCGCCGGCCTGCTCGGCGGTTCGCGCGTGCCCTACGAAGCCGCGCGCGACAAGGTGTTCCTCTCGGTGTTCGGCAAGCTGCACCCGAAGCTGCACCTGCCGACCGCGGGCGTGCTCACCATGGGCGCGATCACGATCGTCGGCTCGCTGTTCACGCTGACGGACGTCATCAACGCGGCCGTCGCCACCCTGGTCATCATCCAGTCGCTGGCCCAGGTCGCCGCGATCTGGACGCTGCGCCGGCGGCAGCCGAACCTCGAGCGCCCGTACCGGCAGTGGCTCTATCCCGTGCCGACGCTGCTCGCGCTGGTCGGCTGGGTCTACATCTACGTCTCCGCAACCTGGCTTTCGATCGGGCTGTCGGTGGGCTGGATCGCCCTCGGCGCCATCGCGTACCTGATCTACGCGAAGGCCGAGAACACGTGGCCGTTCGGACCGAAGGAGATCAAGGAGGCCTTCGCCTCCACCGAGACCGAAGGGGTTCAGGCATGACGAAGAAGCTCGCGGCCCTCGCCGCGCTGCTCCTCGTGCCCGGCGTGCTCAGCGTGGCCGGACCCGCCGCCGCGCAGGACGCGCAGGTGGCCGCCCGGCCGCACGGGTTCAGCACGATCGGCCTGCCGGGCTGGCAGGTCCTGACAACGGCCAGCGTCAAGGACGGCGGGGACAAGGTCTCCACGCCCGGCTACGCGACCAAGGGCTGGCTGCCGGTCAAGCCGGACGACGCCGGCGCGCCCGGCACCGAGATCAACGCCCTGGTGCAGAACGGCAAGTGCCCGAACGTCTTCTACTCGGACAACCTGCGCAAGTGCTTCGGGTACGTCGACAAGGTCGGCCCGGTGGTCACCAAGCCGTTCTCCGACCCGTGGTGGTACCGCACCGACTTCACGCCGGACATCAAGCCCGGCCAGCACGCGAAGCTGACGATCCCCGGCATCGTCGGGGAGGGCGACGTCTGGGTGAACGGCACGCTCGTCGCCACGAAGGACGTCGTCAGCGGCGCCTTCGCCGGGCACACCTTCGACGTCACGAAGCTGGTGAAGCCGGGCAAGAACACCCTGGCGATCAAGGTCTACCCGAACAACCCGCTCAAGATGTACACGCTCGACCAGGTCGACTGGAGCCAGATCCCGCCGGACAACGACACCGGCATCCAGTTCCCGCCGACCCTGCAGGTGTCCGACGCGCTCACCGGCGACAACGCGCACGTCGTCCAGGACAACGCTCCCGACCTGTCCAGTTCGAAGCTGACGGTCAAGGTGGACGTCACCAACGACGCGGCCACCGCGCAGACCGGCGACGTCGCCGCGACGGTCACGCCGCCGTCGGGGGCGCCGATCGTCGTCACCCGGCGCGTGACGATCCCGGCGAACACCAGGCAGACCGTGACGTTCGCGCCGGTGAAGATCGCGAAACCGCAGGTCTGGTGGCCGTACTCGATGGGCGGCCAGCCGCTGTACACGCTGACCACCGCGGTGTCGCAGGGCGGCGTGCTGTCGACGTCGTCGAAGAGCACCTTCGGCATCCGCACGGTCACCTCACGTCTGGTCGGCAAGTCCGCGCCGCTGCCGGAAGGCGCGCGGCAGTTCACGATCAACGGCCACGACTTCGTGTTCCGCGGCGGCGGCTTCGCGCCGGACCTGTTCCTGCGCTACGACCGGGCCGACACCGCGCACCAGATCGCGCTGATCAAGAACCTGGGCCTGTCCGGCGTCCGGCTCGAAGGCCACGACATGCCGCAAGACTTCTACGACCAGGCCGACCGCGCCGGCCTGCTGGTCATCGGCGGGTTCCTGTGCTGTGACGCCTGGCAGCCGGACACCGCCGAGCAGCTCGGCGCGCGGGACCTGCGGATCATCCACGACTCGTCGGTGAGCATCGCGCAGCGCGAACGCAACCACCCCAGCGTGTTCAACTACGGCTGGAGCGACAACGAGCCGTTCCCGAACCAGGAGCAGGCCGTCCTCAGCGCCTTCAAGCAGGAGGACTTCCAGGTCCCGGTGATCGCGTCGGCGGAGTACAAGAGCACCCCGACGCTGGGCAACTCGGGGGAGAAGGAGGGCCCGTACGACTGGGTCCCGCCGTCGTACTGGTACGACAGCTCGCACTTCGACGCCTCCGACGACAGCCGCACGAACGCGGGCGGTGCCTGGGGTTTCGCGAGCGAGCAGAGCGCCGGGCACACCGTGCCGACGCTCGACTCGATCAAGCGGTTCCTCTCGCCCACCGAGCAGGCGAAGCTGTGGCAGGACCCGGCGTACAACCAGTACCACGCGAACTTCGAGCCGGACCACGGCGGCTACGCGTTCGGCACGCTGTACACGCTGGACCAGTCGATCCTGCAGCGGTACGGGAAGTGGACCTCGCTGGAGTCCTATGTGGACCTCGCGCAGATCGCCAACTACGAGAACACCCGCTCGCAGTTCGAGGCCTTCCTGCACCACTCGAAGGACAAGGACAACCCGTCGACCGGCGTCGTCTACTGGCAGCTCAACAAGGGCTGGCCGACGCTGCTGTGGTCGCTCTACAACGACGACGGCGACCAGCCGGGCGCGTACTTCGGCGCCGAGAAGGCCAACAAGCCGCTGCACGCCATCTACGGCTACGACGACGGCAAGGTGACGCTCGACAACCTCGGCGCGGCCACGCAGTCCGGGCTTTCGGTGCAGGCCCGCGTGCTCGACACCGCGGGCAAGGTCCTGGACGACCAGACGGCGGGCGGTATCTCCCTCGGCAGTCAAGGTGTCAAGACCGGCGTCCTCAAGCCGAAGGTGCCCGCCGAAACAAAGGCGCCGGCGCCCGCGCAGGTCTACTTCGTCGAGCTGCAGCTGAAGCAGGGCGGAAAGGTCGTCGACCGGAACGTCTACTGGCTGTCCACGCAGAAGGACGTCGTCGACTGGGCGAAGACGCTGGGCAACCCGCAGGCGACGCTCTCGCAGTACAGCAACCTGCAGGCCCTGCGGAACCTGCCGAAGTCGCAGGTCAGCGCCGTTGCCTCGACGAAGCCGGGCCACGGCGGCGAGCTCGTCACCACGGTGACCGTCACGAACACGGCGAAGAACCCGGGCGCGGCGTTCTTCCTGCGGGCCGACGTGCGCCGCGGGACGCCGGACGGGCGTGAGGCGCCGGGTGACAACCAGCTCGCGAACGCGACCTGGGACGACGACGACATCACGCTGTGGCCGGGCCAGTCGCAGACGCTGACCGTCACCTACCAGGCCGCCGACCTGCGCGGCGCGGTGCCGGTGATCAGCGTCGACGGGCTCAACACCGGCCGGCTCGTGGTGCCGGGGAACGAGGGGACTGGAGGGTTCTCGGAGTGACAGGGGAACGGATTCTCGGGATCGACTTCGGCGGCACGAAGGTGGCGCTGGGGCTCGCCGACCGCGACGGCACCCTGCTGGCCACGCGCCGGCTGGACACCGACGCGCAGGCGGGAGCCGAGCAGGTGGTGGTGCGGGCGCTCGCCGGGGCCAGGGCGCTCCTGGCCGACTCGGGCGCGGTCCCCGGCTGCATCGGCGTCGTCAGCCCGGGAATCGTGCTGCCGGACAAGATCCTGCTCGCCCCGAACGTGCCGGGCTGGGAGCAGCTGCGCCTGGCGGAGCTGGTGGCCGCGGAGTTCCCGGCCGTGCCGATCTCGGTGGGCACGGACGCGAAGGCCGCCGCGCTGGCGGAATGGCGGTGGGGAGCACTGGCGGGGGCCGACCCGGCGGTGTTCCTGTCGCTGGGCACCGGCATCGCGGCGGCGGTGCTGATCGGCGGCCGGGTGCTGACCGGCGCCAACGGAGCTGCGGGCGAGATCGGGTACAACCTGCTCTCGCCGCAGGACACCGAAGGTTTCTCAAGCGGAGCGGCGCCGCTGGAAGAAGCCGTCGGTGGGCGTGGGCTGGGCGGCCGGGCGAGCGAACTGCTCGGCCGCCCGGTCACCGCGGCCGAGCTGTTCGCGCTGGCCAAGGAGAACGTCGAGGCGAAGGAGCTGGTCACGGCGGCACTCGACGAGCTGTCGATGCACGTGGCCAACCTGGCGATCGCGCTGGACCCGCAGCGCATCGCGGTCGGCGGCGGGCTCGTCCGCTCGGCGGACGTGCTGCTGCCGGCCCTGGCGGACCGGCTCGCGCACGCGGTGCCGTTCCCGCCGGAACTGGTGCCCGCCCGCTTCGACCAGGATGCGGCGCTGCTGGGCGCGGTGGCGCTGGCCCTGGGTGGCTAGGTAGGCGTCCGGGTGGTGTGCCGGTGCCCCGACCCGGCCCACCACCCGGCTTCAGGCCTGCGCCGTCGCCAGCTCGGTGCGGCGGAAGGCGGCGGGGGAGAGGGTGAACCAGACGAGCACGGCGCTGACCGCCTGGATCACCGCGGCCACCACCCAGACGCCGCGCAGGCTCCAGTGCGCCGCGACCAGGCCGCCGGTGAGCGCGCCCAGCGGCGTCAGCCCCCAGGCCAGCGCGCGGTGGCCGGTGAGCACCCGGCCCAGCAGCGGCGCGGGCGTGAAGCGCTGGCGGCTGGACTGCGAGCAGACGTTCCAGATCAGCACCGACGCCGTCAGGGACATCAGCACGAGGCCGACCAGTGGCGGCCACGGCGGGACGACGGCGATCAGCAGGTCCGCCACGATGCCGAAGCTCTGCGCGATCCGCATCGACCACGAGTAGCCGAGCCGGTCCACCACCTTCTGCACCACGAACGACGACGCGACCCAGCCGACCGCGAGGCAGGCGAGCAGCAGGCCGTACCCGACCGGGCCGACGTGCAGGATCTGCGTCGCGTAGAGCACGAACATCGCGTTGCCGGCACTCGCGGCGAACGAGCCGAGGGCGACGTTGATCGTGATCGACCGCAGCAGCGGCGTCTTCACCAGGTGCCGCAGCCCGGCGGAGAGATCGCGCAGCGGATGCGTCGTCGTGGCGACGGTCCGCGACTCGGACGGGATGCGCCGCGCGAGGAGCAGCGCGCCCAGCGCGCAGGCGGCGGCCAGCCAGGCGGGCACCCCGGCCCCGACGGCGAGCAGGAACCCGGTCAGTGGTGGCACGACGAACTGGACGACACCCCGGTCGATCACCGTGAGCCGCGCGTTGGCGTGCGCCAGGCGGCCCGGTTCGACCAGCTCGGGCACGAGCGCGCCGCTGGCGCCGTCCCCGAGCACCTGCGCCGAGGTGACGACGAAGGCGACGACGATCAGCACCGGCAGGCTCAGCACCCCGGCGGACGCGGCGACGGCGAGCGCCACGGCCGCCCCGATCTGCACGGCATAGGCCCAAGCCAGCACGGCGGTCCGCCGCACGCGGTCGATGAGCACCCCGGCGAACAGGGAGAGCAGCAGCCACGGCGCCTGCCCGGCGATGTTGAGCAGCGAGATCTCGCGCGGATCGGTGGTGACGGACACGGCGAGCAGCGGGAGGGCCGCGAGCATCAGGCCTTCGGCGGACGAACCGGACACTGCCACAGCCTGCAGCCGCACCCATCTGCTGGTCATGATCACCAGCATGCCGAAGAAACCGGTGAACCCCAAACGGTTTAGGGCCGCAGGAAGCCGGACGAACTCCCGGCAGGCGCCGGGGCGCCTGCCGGGCGAAAGCGTTCGCCGTATTTCGGCCGCGGTCCGTTAATCCGCCGTCTCGGCGGTCGTGCCCGTGCATCGGCACGTTCACGCGGGCAGGTAAAGCGGTTCGGCCGTGTCGAGTTGTCAATTCATGGACAATATCGGGAAACAGGATCAGTGGCCGGACGTTCCCGTGTCGTCCAGGAGGCGGAGAAAGCCGCGCCAGCTGTCCGGCGGCAGCCGCAACTCGCCGTGGGCCGGCGCTTTGGAGTCGCGGACGTGCACCGAACAGCCGTCGTAAGCTGCTTCAACGCAGTCCGGGTGGTCATCGGGATGACAACGTGCACTCCGGTGCCAGCTGAGTCCCCGGTGGTCGACTTCGGCGATGGGTGCAGCAAACCGTCCGTTCATCAGGCCCTCCCGACCCATGATCGCCCGAGGTGTTCGCCCGGGCTGTGGACGTACTCGGTGAGGGTCCCATTCTACTCCCGCGCCGTAAATGGGCTGCACGAGATTTCAGGTCCACTCTCCGTAGGACGATTGCGCCGAACTGATGAATGGGGAGGTATCGCCGGTATTACGCCTGCTGTTTGGCGATTTGATCGATTACGACGTCCAGCTCGGCGGCCGGGGACGAGTGGGCGGGCTCCTGGAGCTGTTCGAACGCGTCCAGGTAGCGGCCGACCTCGTCCGGGTTGGTGCGGGCGATCAGGGTGCACCCCGGCTGGTCGACGTAGACGTGGTGGTCCTGGTCGGGCAGCTCGAAGATCGTGAACGGCGACTGCATCCAGCGGGTCACGCGCCGGTCGGACGTCGCGACCTGGATGGAGACGGTGGGGAGGCGGTTCAGCTCCTTGAGGAAGTCGAGCTGCTCCCGCATCGTCCCGGGCGACCCGATCGCTCGCCTGATCACCATTTCGTCGAGGACGAACCGGGCTTCCAGGGGATGTTCCCCGGTGAGCAGCCGTCGTCGTTCCGTGCGCATGGCGATCGCGCGCTCGGTCCCGTCGTCGTCGAATCCGAACTCCTCGCCGAGCGCGCGGATGTACGCCGTGGTCTGCAGGATGCCCGGCACGATGAACGTCTGGTACTCCGACAGCGTGGAGGCCGACGCCTCCACGGCGATGTACTCGATCAGTTGCGGGCTGGCGTGGCCGCGGAACGCGTCCCACCACGCCTTCTCCCGCGAAGCCCGCGCAGCCGCCGAGAGGTCGTCGATCTGCTCCTGGCTGGTCACGCCGTAGAGGTCGAGCAGGGCCTTGAGGTCCGTGATGGACAGTCCGACGGTGCCGCCCTCGATCCGGATCACCTTCGACAGCGACCACTCGAGCGCCGTCGCGACCTGCTTCTGCGTGAGTCCCGCCGAGTTGCGCAGCCGGCGAAGCTCGGCTCGCAGCCGGCGTTGCTCGGCCACCGGATTCCGTCCCCCGACCATGATCCACCCGCTTCCAGCTAGTCTGGCGTCGGCCCGCCTGTTAGCTTATCGCTCACAAGTCGAACGCCTACCTGCAAGTAGCCAGCTGGCGTTTCGACCTGGAGCTTAAGTAGTACCATCTGCTACCGCGCGGTAGCAATATGTGTGAAGATCCACACGATCGGGGCATAGCGAGTGAGTGGTCGGCGCGGCGGCGGCCTCGAGCGGCGGACGCTGCGGGCGGCGTACAGCGTGCTGGTCGTCGTGCGGACCTTCACCACCGTGGACCGCTTGCGGACGATCTTGGAGACCCTGTTCCCCGACGCGTTCGAGGTCAAGTTCACCGTCGAGCGCGGGTCCGTGTTCGCCGACCGGCTGGTCGAGTACCTCCGGGAGCTCGAATTCGAGGTGCTCGACATGAGGCGGGCCAGGCGCATGAAGTTCGACGTCATCCTGGCGGCGCACGCGACGGCGGCGCTCGGCAAGCTCAACGGGCCGGTGATCGTGTGCCCGCACGGGGCGGGCTACAACCGGCGGGTCCGGAAGTCGAGCGGATGCGACCGCGTCGCCACCGGCTTGGTCGAGAGCCAGCTGACGACGCGCTTCGGGCGGGTCATCCCCGAGGTGGTTTTCGTCTCCCACGAGGAGCAGCGCGAGCGGCTGCGGAAGAGTTCGCCCAAGGCCGCCGAGCGGGCGATCGTCCTCGGGGACCCGGTTCTCGACCGGATCTTCGCTTCGGAGGCGCGGCGGGAGCGCTACCGGCGCCAGTTCGGGGTGGGCGCCGACCAGAAGCTCGTGGTGGTGACTTCGACGTGGGGTCCCTACGGCACGGTCGGCTGCGAGGCCAGCCTCCCGAAGCGGCTGCTCGCGCAGTTGCCGGCGGACGAGTACAAGGTGCTGCTGATCATGCACCCGAACATCTGGTCCGGTCACTCGCCGGCGTTGATCAAGCTGTACCTGCGCGAGGAGCTGGACAGCGGCCTGGTCATCGTGCCGCCCAGGTCACCGTGGGAGGCCGGGCTCATCGCGGCTGACCTGGTCATCGGCGACCACTCGTCGCTCTCGATCTACGCCGCGGCGCTCGGCCGCCGGTTCTTGCTGGCCGCGGACGGTAGTCCCGAGCTGGTGCCGGGGTCCCCGCTGGAGCGGCTCTGCGCCGAAGCGCCGCGGCTGGACCCCGCCGGTGATCTGCTGGAGCAGATCGAGGGCCATCTGTGGTCGGTCCCCCGGCGCTCGGGTACGGAGATCGCCGACCTGATGTTCCAGGAACGGGGACGGTCGTGGCACATCTTCCGCTCGGTCGTGCGGAAGGTGGTCGGCCTGCCTGAACTGGCGGTGCCGCCGCGGGTGACGCCCGTGGACGATCCGCGCCCGGCGACCGGGCGCGAGGTGACCGCGTGGACTGTCTCGACGACCTCGTCGCCGGCCGGGACGACCGGGTCCGCGACGGTCGGCATCCGCCGCTACCCCCGGCTCGCCGGCGACGGTTCGGACGAGGGCGAAGACGACCTGCAGGTCTCGGACTACGGCGAGGCCGACGAGCGGTGCCGCCTGAACAGTGAAATCATCGTGCGTTCGGAAATGCTCTCCCGGGCGGCGGGGGAACAGTGGCTGGTGGAGATGTTGCCGTCCAGTCCGAAATACGGGCACAACGCCGGTCTCCTGGCTTACCGCCACAGCGGCGGCTGCGTGCTGGCGTGGCGGGACGGTCCTCGAATCGAAGCCGGGACCCAGGATGCCTTCGCGGCGGCAGTGGTCTTGCACCGAATGCGCCAGGATGGCTGGCCGCTCGACAAACCCGGCACCGCCGAATATCACTTCGGTGCCGCGGAACCGGCGTCGTTCCCGTTCGGACCGGCGCCGGCCTGAATTGTCAAATGCTTTCGTCGGCGAGCAGTCCCTTGGCCACGGCGACCAGCGGGCTCCCCGCCGCTTCGTAGAGCTGGACGAGACGCGCCGCGGAGTCGTGCAGCAACACCCGGTCGTTGCCCTGTTGCGCCACTTTGACCAGAACCTCGAGTGCTTGCGCTTCCTTGACCGGTTGCTGGTGGTCCCGCGTGGTCCGCACCGCGGAGTCGAGGACCGACCTCGCGTCCGCGAGCCGGTGCACGTGGTGATAGGCGTTGCCGAGCGCGATCCGCGCCTTCGCGGCGGAAAGGTCGTCGTGAATCCCTTCCGCGATTTCCATGGCTTCGGCGAGAACGCGGAGCCCCTCGTCGATCCGGCCTGCCCGGACGAGCACGTCTCCGAGCTGGTAGCTCTGGATCGCGACGCCTCGTTCACTGCCCAGCCGCCGGTTCAGCTCCCTGGCCCGCTTGAGGCTTTCCTCGGATTCGTCATAACGCTTGAGTTCCCGGTACAGCAGTCCGCGTGATTCCAGGATCACCGCCTCGGATCGCATGTCGTCGGAGGCCGCTTCGATACCGCGGGAAAGCTGTTCGTCAGCGGATTCGAAATCCCGTAGTTCGATGTAGGCTCTGGCGAACTGATTTCTCATGCGGGCCTGGGCTATGTCATTGCCGCATCTGACCGCCGCGGCCACGCCGAGCCGATGTGTTTCGAGCCAATCCGAGTAGACCTTCATGTTGTAGTAGAAGGCCCACAAGGACTCGCACAGCTGCCAAACCGTGGCGAACAGCTCGTGGTGCCACGATTCGTGGACGACCGCGAGCAGGTTCGATTGCTCGGTCGAGAACCACGTCATCGCCGAAGCCTTGTCGAAATCCGGATCGTCCGGGCTGTCCGCGAAGTCCGCCACCCGCCAGCGCGCCGCACCCATGACGGCGCGATCCGCCAGCGCTGCCGCTCGTGCGTACCAGGCGATCAATCGCTTCACCGCTTCTTCACGTGCCGGGGCGGTTTCGTCCCGGCCGGCCACGGCCCGTGCGTGAAGGTGGACGAGATCGTGGAACCGGTAGCGGTCGTCGCCCAGTTCCTCCAAGAGGTTCGACGTGAGGAGAACGCCGATGAGCTCGTCCGCGTCCGCGGCCGGGACCGCGACGATCGCGGCCGCGGTGGCGAGGGCGAACTGAGAACCCGGATGCAGTCCCAATAGCCGGTACGTTCGCTTGGCGGCGTCGGGCAATTCGCCGTACGCGGCGTCGAACATCAATCGGACTCCGTCCTCGCCGTCGGGGGAAAGCCGGGTCAGCCGCAGGCGGTCGTCGGTCAGGTAGCGCACGAGATGTGGTATGGACCACTGCTTCCGCTGCGCCAGCTGGGCTCCGGCGACGCAGAGTGCCAGGGGCAGGCCGCCGCACAGTTCCGCCAGATCGGTCACGCCGCGTTCGTTCGGCTCGCAATGACCGCGAAGCATCCGGCCGAGCAGGATCTCGCTGTCGGAAACGTCCAGGGGTGAGACATCGATGAATTCGGCGCCCTCGGTGATCAGGCCGCCCAGCTTGCGCCGGCTCGTCACCAGGACCACGCTGTCGGCGGAACCGGGGATCAGGGGGCGAACCTGGGCAGCCTGGTCGGCGTTCTCCACCACGACCAGCAGGCGTTTGGTCATGGTGCGGGATCTGAACATCGCCGCGCGTTCGGGGAACGGTGCCGGTATGTAGTCTTCCCGCACACCGAGGACGCGCAGAAACCCGCCCAGCACCTCGGTGAGCTCGACACCGCCTGAGCGGCGGTACTCCTTGAGGTCGACGTACAGCTGCCCTTCGGTGAAGCGGTCCAGATGCCGGTGTGCCCACCGCAGAACCGCGGCCGTCTTTCCGACGCCGCCGAGGCCGCTGAGCACGATGACGGTCGCGCGGCCGTCGCGAGTGGCGCCCACCTTGTCCGAAATTGTCGTCAACTCGCGTGATCGATTCACGAAAACCGGTGGTGGGGGCGGAAGCTGCTGAGGTGTGTCGCCGAGGCTGTACGGTCGCATTGCTCGGTTCGGCCTGTTCCGTGGAGCACGGGGATTGGCTGGTGCCACCTGTCCGGTTGGCTCTGTCTCAGCGCACATCCGCTCGCTCCCCGCCGAGTGACTCTACGCCGTGCGACGACCTGCAGCATCCCACCATACCTTGCCCTGCTGTGGGCACTCTTGGCAAGAATGCTAATGGCTGAGCGTATCTTATGGCTGTCGCACCGGAAATTCGCGGTTCGGCCATTCGTGACACCGTCATTGCGCGGCACACGGCAATATCGGGCACAAATCGTGCACTGTTGGGCCGAGTGGACGCAATCACGCTGCGCATCTCGTCGAGTGTCGCGCTCACTCGGCCGCCTTCACTTCGTTCACACGCCCGGGCGGACGGCCGGCGGGAGATGTGTTGTCTGGGTGGCGCGGATACCCGTCCGGGTGCACGTGCAAAAGCGCGAGCACCTGGCTCGGGAGGTGTGGAGGGTGTTCCGGCATCGGGTGGCGGTGCTCCGGTGGGTCGAGCGCGGTCGGCGTGGTGCGGAGGCGGTTGACGGTGGCGCCGCGTGGTCGCGGGGCCCGTGCGGACAGGTCCGCCGGTCCGCCTCAGGTGCCTCACCATAAGGGAGCGCCGCGTGTCCCGTGGCCTGTGCCGTGTCGCTCCTTCGAGTGCAATACGGGGCAGGCGGACGAGTGCTCGCGCTTGCTCGTGCGATTGCGGGGCGTCCCGGGTGGTCACGCCGTAGCAGTCGTGGCGGACAGGGGAATCGCTACAGCGGCCACGGCGCCGCGTCAGCGGCGCACGCGGGTCGATTCGCGGACGACCAGTTCCGGGGTGAACACCACGGCCTGGTGCTCCACCGTCGTGTCCGCCGTCTCCGCCAGGAGGAGCTCCGCGGCCGCGAACTCGATGTCGTCGTAGCCGACGATCGCCATCTCCTCCGGTACCCGGACGCCGGCGCCGACCATCGCCTGCAGCACCCCCAGCGCGAGCAGGTCGTTCGCGCAGAACACCGCCGTCGGGCGGGGGCTCGTGCCCAGCAGGCGGGCGCCCGCGTCGCGGCCGGAGGCGACGTCCAGGTTCGTCGCCTCGAGGACCGTCAGTTCCACCGACGATCCCGCGAGCGCCATGCGGACGCCCTGCTCGCGGTCGCGGCACTGGGCGAGGACGGCCGGGCCGTTGACGAACGCGATCCGGTCGTGGCCGGTTTCCCGCAGGTGCCGGGCCGCGAGGGCACCGCCCGCGACGTCGTCCACCGACACCGAGCTCGCCTCCGACGCCGGCGCCTTGCGGTCGACGAAGACGTACGGCGTGCCGCTGCGGCGGAACGCGCGCAGGGCTTCACCGGACGTCGCGACCGGGCTCAGCAGCACCCCGCGGACCCGCTGCTCGGCGAACATCGCCAGGTACGACGCCTCCAGGTCGGACCGCTGGCCGCTGTTGCCGGTGATGACGTTGAGCCCCTCGGCGTGCGCGGCCTGCTCGGCACCGCGGGCGACGTCGACGAAGAACGGGTTGCCGAGATCGAGCACCAGCAACCCCAGGACGCGGCTGCGGCCCGCGCGCAGCTGCCGGGCCGACTCGTCGCGGACGTAGCCCAGCTCCTCGATCACCGACAGCACCCGGGTCCGGGTGGCCACCGCGACCACGTGCGGCCGGTTGACCACATTGGACACCGTGCCGATCGAGACGCCGGCCCGCTTCGCGACGTCCTTGATGCCGACCAAAGCGCCCCCTCACCTGAGAAGGCGCGAGCCTATCACGATCTGAAACGTTTCAGGAATGGATCGGACCCGGATTACCGCCGTTAGTCGGACGATCACGCCGCTAGGCTCCGAGGCGGGTGTGCCTGCCGCTGGGAGGAGTCCGGGTGCGGATCTTCACGATCGTCCTGTCGCTGGTGCTGACGTGGGTGCTCTCCGGGGCGGTCGCGTCGGCTTCGCCGATCGTGGAAGGGGACACCGACGACCCCGTGACCGCCGCGCCCGCGGTGACGCGGCCGGACACCCCGCACTGCACCGTCACGCTCGCCGACGCCTTCCGCTCCAACGCCGCCGACGGCAGCCCGCAGTACTACGAAGGCACGCTCACGCCGCCGAAGGCGTGCCCCGGCCCGTGGGCGAAGGTCGTCATGGACCAGAGCGTGACCGTCAGCGGGCGTCAGTACGACCGGATCGGCGACCTGCGGATCGGCGGCACCGAAGTCTGGTGGGGCACCACCGAAGAGCCCAGCGGCGAGGGCAAGCGCCCGATCACGTACCACTTCGACAAGGACCTCACGCCGTACGCCGCGCTGCTGCGCGCGCCGCAGCCCTTTCACGGCGGCATCGAGAACTACAACTCCGCGGTCTACACCGGCGTCTACGCCCAGACCGTGACGCTCACCTACTACCAGGCCGACCGGAAGCACCCGGCGGCCGTCAGCCCGGACCATGTCGCCGGGTTCGGGCACGCCGACGCGACCCCCGCGGCGCCCACCGTGCACTTCACCGCGAAGGACCTGCCGCGCAACATCACCCGCGCCTACCTCGAGGTCACGCTCGAAGGGCACGCCTGCGACGAACAGTGGTTCGACGACGTCCCCGACGAAGTGGCCGCGAAGTACCCGGCTGCCGGGCTCTGCGGGAAGGGCCCCTACCGCGAGGCGAACTTCGCGATCGACGGGGCTCCGGCCGGCAGCGCGTTCACGTTCCCGCACATCTACTCCGGCGGGATCGTGCCGCAGCTGTGGCGGCCGATCGTGGCCATCGACACCTTCAGCCTGCACGCCGAAACCTACGACGTCACGCCGTTCGCGGGCCGTCTCGTCGACGGCGGGACTCACGACATCTCCTTCTCCTTCCCGGACATCGGCGGCGAATTCACCGTCGTCCCGACCCTACTGCTCTACACCGACAAAACCGCCGCGCGGACGTCCGGGGCGCTGACCCAGGACGACGTCGCCGCCGCACCCGAGCGCCGGACGACCACAAAGGACATCGACGGCGGCGTGAACGTGACGGTCACCGCGAAACGCCACGACGTCACCGCCGGCTACGTCGACACCTCCGCCGGCCGCGTCTTCACGCGCGTCGAGCGCACCCGCGACTACCGCAACAGCGACGACGTCACCGGCGGCGGCTTCACCCAGCACGTCGTGCAGGCGGACGCCGGGCAGCAGTCTTCGGTGTCCACTGTGGACGGCCGGGTGCGGTCGGCGGACCGGCACACCTGGTCCTACCCGCTGACCACGGACGCCACCGCGAACATCACCGACGACCAGAACCTGCGGATCTCCGGCTCGGCCGAGATGACCAAGATCCTCGGCGACTTCACCGGCGACGGCCGGAACTGGCGGCCGTCCCGCGCGTCGCGGGAGTGGCTCAGCTCCTCCGGTGTCCTGGCCCGCACCAACGGCGTCAACACCGAAGCCGACGGCCGGTCTAAGACGCTTTACACCGGCCCGAACGGCAGTGACCCCAAGACTGGCCGGCCGTACTTCCACTACGCCGCCAGCGAGCACGGGCTGATCACCGAGAACCGAATTGTCGGTGGCCGCGGATAGGGTCCGGCCCGTGACCGAACCCACCTTCGTGACCGAGACCCGGACCGCCTACGACACCGTCGCCGATTCGTACGCCGAAGAGCTGCGGGACCTGCTGGACGACACCCCATGGGACCGGGCGGTGCTGGGCACCTTCGCCGAGCTGGTCGGCGGGACCGGCCCGGTCGCCGACCTCGGGTGCGGCCCGGGGCGGCTGACGGGACACCTGGCCTCGCTCGGGCTGGACGTGTTCGGCGTGGACCTCTCGCCCGGCATGGTCGACGCGGCCCGCCGGGCGCATCCCGGACTGCGGTTCGAGGTCGGCTCGCTGGCCGCCCTCGACCTGGCCGACGGCAGCCTGGCGGGCGCGCTGGCTTGGTACTCGCTGATCCACACGCCGCCGGAGCGGCTGCCGGCGGTAGTGGCGGAGCTGGCGCGCGTGCTTGCGCCCGGCGGGCGGCTGCTGACGGCGTTCCCGGTCGGCGACGAGCACCGCCGCATCACCAACGGCTACGGCCACGACGTCGCCCTGGACGCGTACCGGCTGCAACCGGACTTCGTCGCCGGGCTGTGCACCGCCGCCGGCCTGGTGGTCGAGGCCCGGCTGGTCCGTGAACCCGCACAGTCGGTGTACGAGAAGACGCCGCAGGCCTACGTGCTGGCCCGCAAGCCGGCGTGAACCCCGTCTCGCCGCCGATCACCCGATCGGGCTAGTGCGGTACTGTCGGATCCATGGGGAGTCTCCGCTCACGAGTCCTGGGCTGGGTGGGCAAGCGGTACCTCGCCCGGCAGACGAAAAAGGGCTTCGACCTCGAAAAGATGTCGTCCTTCCTGCCCGACTCGGCGCTGGTCCCGCTGAAGCGGGACGGCCTCGACCCGGTCGCCGAGATCGGCGCGCGCCGGGCTGCCGAGCCCATCGGCAAGCTCGACCTGCCGTTCGGGATGAACGCCTGGCTGGTCACCGGGTACGACGAGGCGAAGGCCGTGCTCGGCAAGGTGACGGAGTTCTCGAGCGACTTCACCAACCTCGTGGGCAGCGCCGGCGTGACCGCCGACCAGAACCCGGGTGGCCTCGGCTTCGCGGACCCGCCGGTGCACACGCGGCTGCGGAAGCTGCTCACCCCCGAGTTCACCATGCGCCGGCTCAACCGGCTGGCGCCGCGCATCGACGAGATCGTCGCCGGACAGCTCGACGCGATGGTCGCGGCCGACGGCCCGGTCGACCTCTGGCAGGCGTTCGCGCTGCCGATCCCGTCGCTGACCATCTGCGAGCTGCTCGGCGTGTCCTATGAGGACCGCGAGGACTTCCAGCGCCTCAGCACCGCGCGCTTCGACCTCTTCGGGGGCGCGGGCGCTTCGCTGGGCGCGATGTCGGAATCGCTGACCTACCTGCTCGACATCGTCAAGAAGCAGCGCGAAGCGCCCGGCGACGGCCTGCTCGGCATGCTGATCAAGGAACACGGCGACGAGATCGACGACCGTGAGCTGGCCGGCCTGGCCGACGGCGTGCTCACCGGCGGCCTGGAGACCACGGCGAGCATGCTCGCGCTCGGCGCGCTGGTGCTGCTACGCGACGAGAAGGCGGTCGAAGCCGTCCGCGGCGACGACGAGTCCGTGCACCGCTTCGTCGAGGAGCTGCTGCGCTACCTGACCGTGGTGCAGATGGCGTTCCCGCGGTTCGCCAAGCAGGACATGGAGATCGGCGGCGTGCACATCGCCGAGGGCGACATCGTGCTGGTCTCGCTGTCGGCCGCGGACCGGGACCCGAAACTGGGGCCGGACATGGAGAAGTTCGACGCCGCCCGCGAGCCGACGTCGCACCTGGCGTTCAGCTACGGCATCCACCGCTGCATCGGCGCCGAGCTGGCCCGGATGGAGCTGCGCACGGCGTACCCGGCGCTCGTCCGCCGCTTCCCGAACCTGCGGCTCGCGGTGCCGGAGGACGAGCTCTCCTTCCGCAAGGTGTCCATCGTGTACGGCCTCGACGCGCTGCCGGTCCTGGTCGACTGAGGAGGTCAGTGCGGGATGTGCCGCCACGGCCGGCGCCCGACGCGGTCCCGGTGCGCCTCGATGACCAGGGCGACGTCCATCGCCGACTCCGTGTCGGCGAGCTCGCCGAGGTAGCCGACTCCGGCGGCCAGGATCGCCAGGTCCGCGGCGAAGTAGACCCCCATCAGCGGGTTCACGAACAGTTCGCTGCCCGCGGTGCGCGTGGTGCCGTGCACGTCCCCGAACTCGCCCCGCAGCGCGGCGGCGATCTGCCCCTGGACGATGCTCGGCCGGTCCGGGGTCGCCCGCTGCGCGTCCGCGACGGCGTCGAGGTAGGCCGCCGCCTCCGGGGAGGCCGACGGGATCGACAGCGCGCCCAGGTACCCACCCGCGCGGTCGAGGGCGGCGAGGTTCTCCAGCACGTGCGCGTGGCAGACGCCGTGGAAGGCGTCGATGCCGAAGCCGAGGCTGACGACCAAGCGGTCCACCCCCTCGAGCGCGGCCACCGCGGCGAGGCTGGCCATGTCCTCTTCGGGCGTGCCGAGCCCGGACTCGTCCCCGCGCAGCAGGATGTCGGTGCCGCCGTCGACGAGCACGACGGTGTCGACGGCGAGGTGCGCGACGAGGTTCTCGTACGCTTCGCGCAGCGGCCGGACGCCGGTGCGGGGGAAGGCGTGCACGGCCGGCGGCCACCCTTGGCCTTCCAGCCACCGCGCGAGGGTGCGCTCCGGGAAGTACGCGTCGTCGCCCGCGCTGCCGGGCCGCACCCGGGCGACGCCGGGGGCGGCCCAGTCGTCGAGGTCGAGCCGGTTCAGGTCGCTGAACGCCAGGTTCGCCAGGTGCACCTCCTTGCCCTGCGCGCGCAGGGCCGCCGCCAGCGGGATCCCGGCGTAGACGTCGAACCCGCCGCCCGCGCCGGCGACGAGCACGCGGCGCGCGGGCCGCAGACGGGTGAACAGCGGCGGTTCGGCGAGAGTGTGCACCCCGCCATCGTACGGGGGTTCTCGTCCCTCCATTGTGGACTGCTCAGCGGACGCCGCGGGGCCGGAACTGGATGCTGATCCGCGGTCCGGCCGCCCGGTTCGTCTTGGGGACGGCGTGTTCCCACGTGCGCTGGCACGAGCCGCCCATCACGATGAGGTCGCCGTGGCCGAGCGCGTAGCGGCAGGACTCGCCGCCGCCACGCGGGCGCAGCGCCAGCTGGCGTGCCGCGCCGACCGAGAGGATCGCGACCATCGTGTCTTCGGTGCTGCCACGGCCGATCGTGTCGCCGTGCCACGCGACGCTGTCGCGGCCGTCGCGGTAGTAGCACAGGCCCGCGGTGCGGAACGGCTCACCGAGCTCTCCGGCGTAGTGCGCGCTCAGCGCGGCGCGTGCCTCGGCCAGCACGGGGTGGGGGAGCGGTTCCGCTTCGCCGTAGAAGCAGAGCAGCCGGGGGACGTCGACCAGCCGGTCGTACATCCGGCGCCGCTCCGCCTGCCACGGGACGCCGGTGACGAGGTCGGTGAACACCTCGCCGGCGCCGTCGAGCCAGCCGGGCTGCACGTCGACCCACGCGCCGGAGCCGAGCTCGGTCCGGCGCGGTGCCAGCGCGTGCAGCGTGACGGGGCCGGACTCGCCGAACAGCGATGCCTGCAGCGCTGGGGTCGTCATGGGTCCGACCGTACACGATGCTCGAACAGATGTTCTACACGAGACTCTGCAAGTCGGCCGGCCCCGGCCCCGGCCCCGGCACCGGTCAGCGCACGACGTCGTAGACGAGCTTCTGGATCCCGTTGCCGTAGGACTCGCTCTCGACGAGCTTCAGGCGCTGCTTGTCCTTGTCGGTCTCGCTGAACAGCCGCTTGCCCGCGCCGAGCAGGACGGGGAAGACCAGCAGGTGGTAGCGGTCGATCAGGCCGGCGTCGGCCAGGGCGCGGTTCAGGGTGGCGCTGCCGTTGACGATGATCGGCCCGCCCTCGGTCTCCTTGAGCGCGGCGACGTCGTCCAGGGAGCGCAGGATGGTGGTCTCGCCCCAGTTGTCCACCAGGTCCTTCTCGTCGAGGGTGGTCGACACGACGTACTTCGGCATCGCGTTGTAGCCGGCGAACTCCACGGTCATGCCCGGCCAGACCGGCGCGAACGCCTCGTAGCTCACCCGGCCCAGCAGCAGCGCCGTGGCTTCCTCCTGCTCGGTGCCCTTGATCTCGTAGGCGGCCGGCTCGAACTCGACGTCCTTGAAGGTCCAGCCCGCGTTCCGGTAGCCCGGCTCGCCGCCGGGGGCTTCGACGACGCCGTCGAGCGAGACGAACGAGGTGGAGATCAGGGTGCGCATGCGGTGCTCCTCGGGGGATCGTGATCTGCCTTCGAGAGTCTGTCGAACGGGGGCCGCCGGATTCGACACCCGCCGCGCGGAAAACTTCCGACGCACTGCCTCGGTGGAAGGTGGGTCTTGTCCGTGGCCGTCCGGGCTCGTACAGTCACTCTCACGTCGGACAAAGGTCTGGACCTCCGGCTACCGCCGCCTCGAGTGACACAGGAGGTTGACGGTGCGCAGACTTCGCGGTGCGGGCGTGCTCGCGGCGGTCGTGACGGGGCTGGCGGTCTTCACCCCGGTCGCCGGCGCCCAGGTCGGAACGGGTCCGTGGATCTCGGACTCGCCAGGCTACTCGGAACAGCAGCGGGGATGCGGCAACATCTCGGGGCTGACCTTCAAGCTCACCTGCTCCACCGGCAGCGGTGACCAGCGCGCGGAACGCCGCTACACCACCTACACCGGCGGCACCCACCAGTTCGAGGGCTCCTTCAAGATCACCAGCATGGGCGGCTCCCGGATCAGCCTGAAGCAGACGTTCCGGGACGGCTCGAGTGCCGGGCCGTTCTTCCTGCTGGCGGTGGAGAAGGGCGGCCGCCTCTACGCCGTGCACGGCGGGGAGACGATCGCCACCGGCGCGACCGTGGGCACGAGCGTCCGGGTCAACACGATCAACCAGGTGGGCAGCACGCACAAGGTGTACATCAACGGCTCGCAGAAGGACTCGGTGTCCAGTCCGGGCGGCAGCTACTACGACAAGTTCGGCAGCTACCGCACGGCGAGCGGCAAGGGGCCGATCACGGTGGAGTGGAGCGGGATCAGGTTCTGGCACAAGTGACGCCGCGGCGGTGCCCCCGGTTCACGCCGGGGGCACCGCCCAGGCTTCCGGATCGTCCCAGGCGGACAGCTTCAGCCCGCTGGCGAACCGGCGGTGGGCCCCGGTCAGCGGGTCGTCGAAGTCGAGGACCTTCGCAAGCAGCTGCAACGGTTTCGTGAAGTCGCCGAGGGGCTTCTCGCGCAGCACCGGGTAGAAGTCGTCGCCGAGGATCGGGATGCCGAGGCCGCTCAGGTGCACGCGCAGCTGGTGCGTCCGGCCGGTCGACGGCACCAGCCGGTAGCGCCCCAGCCCGTCGCGGTGCTCCAGCAGGTCGACGTAGGTCTCGGCGTTCGGTTCGCCGGGCACTTCCCGGGCGGCCAGGACTCCGCGGTCCTTGACGATCCGGCTCCGGACGGTCCGCGGGAGCGCGAGCGCCGGGTCGTACGGGGCGATCGCTTCGTACTCCTTGTGCACCTTGCGGTCGCGGAACAGCGTCTGGTACTTCCCGCGCAGCTCCGGCGTGATCACGAACATCACCAGCCCGGCGGTGACGCGGTCGAGCCGGTGCGCGGGGGACAGGCGCGGCAGGTCGAGGTCGCGGCGCAGCCGCACGAGCGTCGTCTCGAGGACGTGCTGCCCACGCGGGATCGTCGCCAGGAAGTGCGGCTTGTCGACGACCAGCAGGTGCTCGTCGCGGTGCACGACGTCGATCGCGAACGGCACCGGCACCTCGTCCGGCAGGTCGCGGTGGAACCAGATGAACGAGCCGGGCGCGTACGGTGTGTCGACGCCGAGCGGGCCGTCGGCGCCGTGGATGCGCTCCTCGCGCAGCATCTCCTCGATGCGATCCGGTGCGACGCGCGGCAGCCGGTCGACGAGGTGCGCCAGCAGGGTGGGCCACTCGCCGTCGGGCAGTTTCAGCCGGGCGGGGTCCAGCCCGTGGCGCGGCGGGATCGGCGGCCGGAGCTTGCGTCTCATCGTCCCCCGACTGTAGCCAACCCTCCGACAGCTAACCCTCCGACGGGGTCCGGTAGCGCGCGAGGTAGCGGGCGGTCACCTCGGCGTTGGCGGCTTCGGCGGCCTCGGCGCGGAGACGGCGTCCGGTGTTGTGGGGGAAGCCCTGCCGGCCGAGCCGGTGCTCGACGCTCTCCTCCATGTACGCGCAGGAGTAGAAGTACGCGACGAGCGCGGCCATGAGGACCGCCAAAAGCCGCAGTGAGATCGGGCCGGGCATCAGCAGCCAGACGGCGCACAGCGGCACGATGCCGACCGACCGCTGGAGCACGTACCGGGCGCGCCAGTGCTTCGACGTCGCGTCGTACCGGGCCCACTCGTTGTAGCGCACGGGAAGCCGCACACCGACGGCGTAGCCGATCCAGCGAAGCACTCCAGGTCGTTCCATGACTTCGAGAGTACATTAATACTTAGTACACTAACCATTAGCGCGATCGACGACACAGGAGGATCGGCCACATGATCGACCTGGGTGAAGACCCCCTGAAGCTGGACCGGCAAGTGTGCTTCGCGCTGTCGGTGGCTTCGCGCAGCGTGATCGCGATCTACCGGCCGCTGCTCGAGCCGTACGGCCTGACGCATCCGCAGTACCTGGTGATGCTCGCGCTGTGGGAGCGTTCGCCCCGGTCGGTGAAGGATCTCGGCGTGACACTGCGCCACGATCCGGCGACGCTCTCGCCGCTGCTGAAGCGGCTGGAAGCGCTCGGGTACGTCACGCGCAGCCGGAGCCGGTCGGACGAACGGCAGCTGACGGTCGAGCTGACCGAAGCCGGCCGGGCACTGCGGGCGGAGGCGGAGAAGATCCCGTACAAGGTGGTCGAGACGCTCGGCATGGAGGTCTCCGAGCTGGAAGCGCTCCACGCCGTGCTGACCCGGGTCATCGACGCGACCGCCTGAGGAATTCCTGGCCGCCCGGCGCGTTCCCCTGGGAAAGCGTCCCGGGAGGAACCGTGCTGAAGATCAGGCTGGGCGTCGCACCGGCGCCGGGGACCGGGCCGGCGGAGTTCGCCGGGCTGGCACAGCGGCTGGAGCAGGCGGGCGTCGACTCGCTGTGGCTGTCCGAGCTGGTCCACTCACCCGAAGTCGACCCGATGATCGGCATGGCCCACGCGCTGGCGCGGACGCACGCGCTGAAGGTCGGCACCGGCGTCGCGATCCTGCCCGGGCGGCACCCGGTGCTGGTGGCCAAGCAGCTGCGCACGCAGGCCGGCCTCGCGCCGAAGCGGGTGCTGCCGGTGTTCGGCCTCCGCCCGGCCCGCGCGGCGGAACTGGACCTGTTCCCGGTACCGCCGGGTCGCCGCGCGGCGGTCTTCGACGAATCCTTGACCCTCCTGCGACGGCTGCTGGAGGAGGACGAGGTGTCCTTTGACGGCGAGTTCTTCCGGGTTTCCGGAGTTTCGCTGGGACCGCGTCCCGCTAAGCGCCTCGACGTCTGGCTGGGCGGAACGGCCCCCGCGGCCCTGCGCCGCGCGGGCCGTCTCGCGGACGGCTGGCTGGGCAGCTTCCACACGCCGTCCGAAGCACGTGAGGCCCGCATCGCCATCCAGGACGCCGCGGCGGAGGCCGGCCGCGAGATCGAGGAGGACCACTTCGGGCTCAGCCTGGCGGTGGCGGACAAGGGGATCCCGGACGAACTGGCTGCCGTGGCGGCCCGCCGGCGTCCCGGAGTGCCGGTCGAAGACCTCGTGGCGACGAGCTGGGCCGAGGCGCGGCGGCTGGTGGAGCAGCACATCGAAGCCGGGCTGTCGAAGTTCGTGATCCGGCCCGGGCACGGGGATTTCGACGGGTTTCTCGAGAAGTTCCAGGCGGAACTGGTGCCGCTGCAGAACTAGAACTCCAGCCGCGCGGTCTTCCTCGGCATCAGCAGCAGCGCACCCACCGACAGCACCGCGACCGCCAGGAGCCCGAGGAAGACGTAGTGCGTCGCGTCCGCCAACGCGCCCCGCACGAACGTCGTCACCGGGGAATTGTCGGTGTGGCCGCCCAGCACCAAGCTCGTCGCGTCCACCGACGGCGGCAAATGCCCCGCCACCTCCGCCGGCGGGTTCGCGAACCGCGACGCCAGCGTCGCGTTGGCAATCGCGCCGAAGACCGCCGCGCCGACCGCGCTGCCGAGGGAACGGCTGAAGAGGTTCGTCGCCGTCACCACGCCGCGGCGGTCCCAGCCGACCACCGACTGGATCGCCACCAGGGTCGGGCTCGCCGCCAGGCCCAGGCCCAGCCCGAGGACGAACGCCGCGAGCGCCGCCGCCCAGATCGACGAACCGGGGCTGAGCAGCGCCACCAGGACGCCGCCCGCGATGATGAACACGCTGCCGATCAGTGCCGTGTCGCGGAAGCCGATGCGCAGGTAGATCTTGCCCGACAGGGACGCCGAGACCGGCCAGCCGACCGTCAGCGCGGCCACGGCGAACCCCGCCACCAGCGCGCCCGAGCCGAGCACGCCCTGGGCGTACGTCGGCAGGTACGACGTCAGGCCCATCAGGATCGCGCCCACCACCACCGCCACCAGGTTGCCGCCCACCAGCACCCGGCGGGTGAACACCCACAGCGGCAGCACCGGCTCGGCCGCGCGCTTCTCCACCAGCACGAACGCCACCAGCATGGCCGCGCCCGCGACGAAGATCGCCACGCTCGGCAGCGAACCCCAGCCCCACGCGACGCCGCCTTCGAGCAGCCCCAGGATCACCAATGAGCAGCCGAGGGTGAGCAGCGCCGCGCCCAGGTAGTCGACCTGGTGCCGCTTGCGCTCCACCCGCTCGGCGAAGTTGCGGAACAGCATCAGCGCGGCGATCGCGCCGAGCGGCAGGTTGACGAAGAAGATCCACCGCCAGTCCAGGTACTCCGCGAACACCCCGCCGAGCGTCGGGCCGACCACCGAAGCCGCGGCCCAGACGCCGGCCACGTAACCCTGCACCTTGGCCCGTTCCTCCACCGTGTAGAGGTCGCCGATCACCGTCATCGACATCGGCTGGATCGCCCCGGCCCCGATGCCCTGGACCGCGCGGGCGGCGATCAGCACCGGCATGCTCCACGCGGCACCGCACAGCACCGAGCCGACCAGGAAGGCCGCAATCCCGAAGAACATCACCGGGCGGCGGCCGAGCACGTCGGCGAACTTGCCGTAGAGCGGCACGGTGACCGCCTGGGTGAGCAGGTAGATCGAGAACAGCCACGGGAACTGCGAAAACCCGCCGAGGTCGCGCACCACCGACGGGACGGCGGTCGCGATGATCGTGCTGTCGAGCGCCACCAGCCCGGTGCTGAGCATGACCGCGATCAGGACCGGGCCGCGGTCGGACCGGAAGCCGACTCCCCTGGTCGCGGTGGGAGCCGGCATCGGTGGCGTGCTGCTCGGGGAGGTCATGACCGGAGTCAACTGCTTTGCCGCCCTAAGCATTCCGCCTCCCGGCGAATTCCCGTCGCGGTCGCCTATCGCGCAAGATGGTGAGGATGAACGACTGGATCCGGCCGATCGGGCGGGGCTGGGTGGTCCGCGACGTGGTCCCCGGCCCCGACGTCGACGAGTTCGCCGAGCCCGACCGGGTGATCGCCGCGCTGGCCGCGCCCGGTGCCGCGGACAGCCTGCTGGCGGTGCAGCACCCCGCCCGCACGCCCGCGGCCCTGGCCCGCGGGCTCGACCTGGCCGCCGCCGTCCCGGTCGCCCGTGCCGTGCTCGAACGGCTCCGCAAGCGGTTCTACCGGCCGGTGCGCGAAGTCGTCGCGCCCTACCGGGTCGAAGGGCCGGACGGCGTGGCGCTGGGCCTGCTCTGCCTGGTCGACCCGGCGGCGGTGACCGACGACGGCGCCGCGCGGGTCCGCCACACCGAGGACGTCTACCCCGACGTCGTGGCCGAACGGGCCGCGGTGCTCGCCGGGCTCGGCTGCGCGACCAGCGCGGCGATGCTCGTCCCGGCGGCCGGCGGCGAGCCGCTGACCGAGCAGGTGGAGCAGGCCTGCGCCGCACTCGGCCTGCCCGATCTGTCCACTTCGGACGCGGCGGGCCGCCGCCACGACCTGTGGCTGGTGCCCGCCGGGCCGCTGCAGAGCCGGCTGCTGGCCGCGGTCGCCGGCGCGGACCTGCTGGTCGCCGACGGCAACCACCGGGTGGCCGCGGCCGCGGCGGCCGGGCACAGCGCACTGCTGGCCCTGGTCACCGCGGGTCCGCGGCTGCGGATCGGCGCCATCCACCGGGTCCTGACCGGCACCGGCCTCGGCCCGGAAGACCTGGTGTCGCGCTGGTGCGCGGCCGGGCTGGACGTCCGGTACGACGAGCACGCCGTCCCGGTCCCCGGCGAGGCCGTCGTGCGCGCCGGCGCGGCCCTGCTGCGGATACCGCTGCCGGAATCCGGCGGGCCGTGGCCGGTGATCGACCACGAGGTCGTCGAACGGGTCCTCTTCGCCGACGCGCTCGGCCTGGACCCCGACGGGCCGTGCGTCCGCCCGCTCCCGGCGGGGCGGCCGCTCCCGCCGGACGCGGACGCCGTCGTGATGCTGGCGCCGGTGCGGTATTCCGACGTCCTCGCGGTGCACGCGGCGGGGCGCCGGATGCCGCGGAAGGCCACCTACTTCACGCCGAAGCCGCGCAGTGGCCTCCTGCTGGCCGAGCTTTAACGGGCGTCCCACCAGGCCAGGACCCGGGTGGCGAACAACGTCAGCCACTTCGACGGCTGCCCGGCCGGGACGTCCACCGCGAACCACACCCGGCCGGCGTCCGTCCGCCGCTGGAGCCACGTCCCGTCCGGCTGGCGGGCTTCGCGGATCAGGGCGATCGCCTCGGCCATCCGCTCGTCCGGCCGGTCGGCGTCGCGGAAGTACGAAGCGGCGTTGAGCACGTCGTAGCGCCAGCGGAACGGGTAGCCGAACTCGCGCACCCACGGCGCGATCGGCTCGCCGGTGGAACGGCGGCGGAACAGCCGGCGCTCCAGCAGGTACTCCTCACCTGCTTGGCGAGCCGCACGTGAAGCCGAAGTCCCGCCCGTCGCCTTCTCGTGCGCGAGAAGGCCCTTGAGCGAGTTGAGCGTCGAGTGGACCGACGAGCGCGTCGAGCCGTCGACCCACTCGCAGTTCCAGCCGCCGTCGGGCAGCTGGTGCGCGACGAACCACTCGGCGATGCCGGTGACGTCCGCGCCGAGCCACACCCCGTTGGCCAGGGTCCAGGCGTTGATGCAGCAGTCGGCTTCGCCGTCCCAGTAGGGCAGGTCGTCGTACTCCCAGCGGCAGCTCCGGGCGAGCAGCCCGGCCGTGCCGTCGAGCACGGCGGCGTCGAGCCCCCACTCGCGCAGGGCGTTCAGTGACCACGTCGTCGCCGTCCAGGGCTGCGGCTCGTCACCACGGAAGCCGGCCGGGAAGAACGCCCCGCCGGCCCACCGGCCGTCGGGATCCTGGCGCGCGAGCAGCCGCGCGCCGAACCCTTCGGTGGCAACCCGGGCCCGCGTCGCCTCCCAGACCCCGGCCGGCTCGCCCGCCAGGTCGCGCTCCACCTGCCAGCGCAGGGCCGGGTCGGCGTCGCGCAACCAGGCGAGCAGGTCCATCAGGCTCCCGTGACGCCGTCGATGGCCTCGCGCAGGAAGTCCGCGTGGCCGTTGTGGCGGGCGTACTCGTGGATCATGTGCAGCATCACCAGCCGCAGCGAGACGTCCTCGCCCCAGCGCGCCTGGTGCCCGGTGACGTCGAGGGACTCGGCCGCCTCTTCGATCTTGCGGGACTGCCCGACCTCGGCCTCCCACGCCGCGAAGGCTTCCGAACGCGTCGACGAGCTCGCGTCGTAGGCGGCCTGGTAGTCGACTTCGTCCGACCACACCAGCGGGACGTCTTCGGCGTTGATCACCCGCCGGAACCAGGTGCGCTCGACCTCGGCCATGTGCCGGACCAGGCCGAGCAGGGACAGCGTCGACGGCGGGCTCGAAGCTCGGCGGAGGTCCTCGTCGGACAGCCCGTCGCACTTCATGGCGAGGGTGGCGCGGTGGAAGTCGAGGAAGGTGCGCAGCATTTCGCGCTCGCCGCCGGTCAGGGGCGGTTCAGGACGTTCGGTGGTCACAAGGGAGTGTGTATCACGCCCGGCTGTGTCTTTCGCCAAAGAATGTCGTACCCGTGTTTTAAGCTCGCGCGGTGGACTTGCCCGTCATGCCGCCCGTGCGGCCGATGCTCGCGAAAGCGGTGCACGACGTACCTCGTGCACCGGGGCTGCTGTACGAGCCGAAGTGGGACGGCTTCCGCTGCGTGGTGTTCCGCGACGGCGACGAGATCGAGCTCGGCTCCCGCAACGACCGCCCGCTGACCCGCTACTTCCCGGAGCTGGTGGAGCTGCTGGCCGCCGCGCTGCCGCCCCGCTGCGTCGTGGACGGCGAGATCGTGCTGGTCACCCCCGCCGGGCTCGACTTCGGGGCGCTGCAGCTGCGGCTGCACCCGGCGGCGTCGCGCGTGCGCAAGCTGGCGGAGGAGACGCCGGCCAGCTTCGTCGCCTTCGACCTGCTCGCCCTCGGCGACACCGACCTCACCGGCGAGCCGTTCCGCGAGCGGCGCAAGCGGCTCGAAGGCATCCTGAGCACCGCGGCGCACGGGCTGCAGCGCGTCCACCTGACCCCGCTGAGCGACGACCCGGCGCAGGCCGAGGACTGGTTCACCCGGTTCGAGGGCGCGGGCTTCGACGGCGTGATGGCCAAGCCCGCCGACGAGCCGTACGAGCAGGACAAGCGCGTGATGTGGAAGGTCAAGCACGAGCGCACCGCGGACTGCGTCGTCGCCGGCTTCCGCTGGCACAAGGACGGCGCCGGCGTCGGTTCGCTGCTGCTGGGCCTGTTCGACGACGACGGCGTGCTCCACCACGTCGGCGTCGCGAGCAGTTTCACGAAGGCGCGGCGCGGCGAGCTGGTCGAAGAGCTGGCGCCGCTGCGGGAAAACGCGCTCGAAGGCCATCCTTGGCGTACTTGGGCCGAGTACGAACCGGACCCGGCTCGGAAGCCCGGCGCGATGAGCCGCTGGGCGCCGCAGAAGGACCTGTCGTGGGAGCCACTCCGGCCGGAGTGGGTGGCGGAGGTCCGCTACGAGCACCTGGAGGGCGGGCGCTTCCGGCACGGCGGGCGGCTGGTCCGGTTCCGGCCCGACCGCACGCCGGGGTCCTGCACGTACGCCCAGCTCGACGAGGCGCCGCCCGCCGAGCTCGCGAAGCTGTTCGGGGAGGCGCGATGAGCGCGGCGGTGCTGCTCGACGTCGACGGCGTCGAGGTCAAGATCAGCAGCCCGGACAAGGTCTACTTCCCGGAACGCGGCGAGACCAAGCTCGACCTCGTCGAGTACTACCGGGCGATCAGCGGGCCGCTGCTGGCGCGGCTCGGCGGGCGCCCGCTGCTGCTGGAGCGCTATCCGGACGGCGCCGGCGGCAAGAACTGGTTCCAGAAGCGCGTCCCGAAGGGCGCGCCGGAGTGGCTGACCACCACGGTCGTCTCGACACCGAACGGCACGACGAGCGACGCGCTGGTCGCGAAGGACCTCGCCCACATCCTCTGGGCGGTCAACCTGGGCTGCCTCGGCTTCCACGTCTGGCCCTACCTCGCCGACGCGCCCGAGGTGACCGACGAGCTGCGCGTCGACCTCGACCCGTCGCCCGGGATCGGCTTCGACGAGCTGCGCGAGGCCGCGGTGCTGACCCGGGAGTTCCTGGCCGAGCACGGGATCGAGGGCCACCTGAAGACGTCCGGTTCGCGGGGCCTGCACCTGTACGTGATGCTCGAACCGCGGTGGGACAGCTTCCAGGTGCGGGCCGCCGCGGTCGCGCTGGCCCGGGCGCTGGAACGCCGTCACCCGGCGAAGATCACCGCCCAGTGGTGGAAGGAGGAGCGCGGCTCGCGCGTGTTCGTCGACTTCAACCAGAACGCGCCGCACAAGACCGTGTTCGGCACCTGGTGCGTGCGGCCGCGCGTCGGCGGTCAGGTGTCCACTCCGATCGCCTGGGCCGAGCTGGACACGGTCGAACCCGACACGCTCACGGTGAGCACGGTGCCCGCCCGGGTCGCCGAGCGGGGCGATCCGTGGGCCGGGGCGGGGGATCGGCCGCAGTCGATCGAGCCGCTGCTCGAGATGTCCGAAGCGGACATGGCGAACGGGCTGATGGACGCGCCGTGGCCACCGGTCTACCCGAAGATGCCGAACGAGCCGCCGCGCGTCGCGCCGAGCCGGGCGAAGAAGGGGTGATCTTCAGTCCACTCAGGACGATGGCGGGGCCAGCCTGGGGGTGAGCTGGCTCCAGGCGAGCAAGGCGGCGAGGCCGGTCAGCCCGAACACCGCGGCCAGCCCGATGGCGGAGCCGGCGGCACCGGCCAGTGGCGAGGCCGCGGTCTGCCCGGCACCGAGCCCGGCGAACGACCAGGTGACGCCGCGCGCGGGCCGGGCCGGGAAAACGCGGGTGGCCCAGAGGATGCACAGCCCGGTCAGCGCCATGTAGGAGGTACCGAACAGCGCGCTGGAGAGTAGCGCTCCGGCCAGCCCCGGCCGAGGCAGGGCCAGCAGGGCGATGCCGGCGGCCGCCAGGGTCCAGGCGGCGAGGTTGGCGTTCCGCAGCCCGGTGTGGCCCGCGGCCCGTCCGGCCAGGCCACCGAGCAGCCCGGCCACGCCGATCGTGGCCCAGCACCAGGTCGCGGCCACCGGGCTCAGCCCGGCTTCGGCGAGCCGGGAGTTCGAGAACGTCCAGTACGGCGCGCTCGTCGCCCCGATGAGGACGGAGTTGACGACGAGCGGAGCCGCCCGGCGGCCGGTGGCTGCGGTGATTTCGGGGGCGGTGGGCTCCGCAAGCTCCGGAATCTCCGGCGACCAGGGTGTCCGGGGCAGCGTCCGCCAGGCGAGCACGGTCATCCCGGCGCCGATCACAGCGAAAGCCCACCAGACCGCAGGCCAGCCGAACGCCAGCAGGGGCGTGAACGCCGACGCGGCCAGCCCGAGCCCGGTTCCGGTGTTGGCCCAGGTCTGCGCCCGGGCCCGGACGGGCGAGCCGACCGTCTCGCCGATCAGCTGGGCGACCCCGGGCGAGACGAGACCCGCGCCGGTGCCCGCGAGGACGATCCCGGCGCCGAACACCACGACACCCGGGGCCGCCGCCATCAGTGCGAGGCCGATCGTGGCCGAGGCTCCGGCCAGGATGACCGTGCCGCGGGCGGATCGGCGGGATGTTGCCGGGGACACCAGCAACCCGAGGCCGTAGCCCGCCGTGGACAGGCCGCCGAGGACGCCGACGGCGGTGGTCGTGAGCCCGAACGTCTCGCTGAACCGGGGCACGAACAGCCCGTACGCGTAGCGCGCGAAGCCGTAGCACAGGGCGATCACGCCCGCGCCCGCCGCGGCGATGGACCACCACCCCGTCTTCTTCTCCTCCGTTCCGGTCACCATGCCATCCACTAAACAGACAGGTCTGTATGGTGTCAAGGAATGCTAGGATCACCGCAGGTAGCAGACCAGACCAACTTGTCCGGAGGAGTTCGTGGGCCGCACGCGTCCGGGTGATGCGGGAGCGAAGGTGCTCAAGGCCGCGTCGACCCTCTTCTACCGCGATGGCATCCACGCGGTGGGCGTCGACACCGTGGCGGCCGAGGCGGGCGTCACCAAAGCCGCCCTCTACGGCAACTTCGGCTCCAAGAGCGGGCTGGTCGTCGCGTACCTGCGGGAGCGCGACCGGCGGTGGCAGGCGGAGATCGACCGGATCACGGCCGGCCACGCCGACCCGCGTGAGCGGGTGCTGGCGGTGTTCGACGCGTACGAGGCATGGCTGTCCCGCGACGGCTACCGCGGCTGCGCGTTCCTCAACGCGACGTCGGAGTTCCCCGACCCCGCCGACCCGGTCCGCGAGGTCGTCCGCCACCACAAGACCGCCCTGCGCGGCTACCTCCACGCGCAGCTCGAACGCGCCGCACCCGGCCGCGCCGACACGCCGGCCGACGAGCTGGCCGACGAACTGATGCTGCTGCTCGAGGGGGCCGCGGTCAGGTCGGTGGTCGACCGGAGCGCGCGGCCGTTCGTCACCGCGAAGCGGCTCGCTGTGACCCTGACCGGCTAGACCTCCAGGTCCAGGGCGAGCTGGCCCCGGTCTTCGCCGATGCCGGAGAGCGTCGCGACGCACGCCGGGCACGGCGTCACCTCGGACGTGGCCAAATCCAGGGGTTTCCAGCTGCGGGACTCCCGTGCGCCGCACGCCGAACGCCGGTAGCGGAGGTCTCCGGAGCGGGTCATCAGGTGGGCCAGGGGGACGTCTTCGGGCAGCACGCCGACCAGGTACCAGCGTGGTGCGCTCACCGCGGTGGTCGTCATGGCCGTCAGTGTCCGTCGCGGCCGGCGGGACCCCGGCGCATTTGCCGATCTTCGGCGTGGCGGGACGCCTCAGGCCTCGTCGGGCAGGTAACGGAGGATGTGCAGCAGGCCGCGTTCGTCGACCACCGGCGGATCGGGCGCCACGCACCCCGCCAGCTCGGCGAGGACGGCGCCGGTGTCGATCCCGGCGCCGATCAGGACCAGTTCCGTCCGGCGCGGCGCGCCGGGCGGCCAGGCCGAGCGCTCCAGCTGCACGAACCCGCCGACCGTGTGCAGGTGGAAGCGCGACCCGGCGCCGAAGTCCGCCTGGCCCTTCATCCGGTACAGCCCGGCCGGACGGCGCTCCAGGAACCCGACGAACGCCCGGGGTGCCAACGGCGTCTCAGCCGTGAAGGTGACCGTGTCGTACCTAGCGTGCAGGTGCTCTGCGTGGTCGTCGTCCTCGCGCAGGTCGTCGAACGACAGCTGGCCGGCCCGCTCGCCGCGGGGTTCGGGGTCGAAGAACAGCCGCGGGTCGACGCGTCCGTGCGTGGTGACCAGCAGGGGCCGGCCCGGGGCCAGCTCTTCGACGGTCGCGGTGAGCTTGGCCAGCGTCTCCGCGGGGACCCGGTCGGCCTTGTTCAACACCACGAGGTCGGCCAGCCGCAGGTGGTCGGCCAGCTCCGGGTGGCGCTCGCGGGCGGCCTCGAACTCGGCGGCGTCCACCACCTCGGCCAGCCCGCCGTAGCGGATGTCGCGGTTTTCGCTGGCGATCATCAACCGGATCAGGTCGCGGGGTTCGGCGATGCCGCTGGCCTCGACGACGATGACGTCGATCCCCGCCTCGGCGCTCGACAACCGGCCGAGCATCGCGTCCAGCCCGCTCGCGTCGACGGCACAGCACAGGCACCCATTACCCAGCGAGACCATCGTGTCGACCTGGCCGGCGACGGCGAGCGCGTCGACGTTGACCTGGCCGAAGTCGTTCACGACCACACCGATCCGGGCGCCTTCGCGGTTGGCGAGCAGGTGGTTGAGCAGTGTCGTCTTGCCCGCGCCGAGGAACCCGGCGACGAGGACCACGGGGATGCGCCTGGCGCTCACGAAACGTCCTTCCTGTGCCGATCACCCGACTCTAACGCCGGGGGCCGCCGCGCGCATACACGGGTGACCGGCGCCGGAAAAGGCCGTTCGGCGAATGCCCTCGAAAAGACGCAGGCGTCTGATGTGAGAAAGGATCACGCGAATTTCAGTGTCCATAGTGATCGATTGACGGAAAATGCGTTGTGCCATGTCCGAATAACGCTTGGTAGTGGTCATTTTCCAGACCTCGCCGGGGTGGCGGAGAATTGCGGGACGTGAGGTATCCTCGCCCGCCTGGCCGGAAGTCCCAGGGCAGTGGGAACTTCCGGTCATGGCGTCGTGGCGACCATCGGAGGAACGGTGAACCTTTTCGTCGGGCTGCAGATCACGATTTCGGAGAGTGGGGTAACGCGATGACGGTTACACCCGAGCGGGTGACGGCCCCGATCTCGCTTTGCCCTCAGCGCGTCTCGGGGGAGCAGAGTGTCAATTCCGCGGAAGCGGAGGAATTCCTGGACCGGATGTTCGCCGAAGGCGCCGCCGAAGAAGGCGACCGGTTCGAGACCCGGCTGGCGCAGGTGCGCGCGGAAATCGCGGAAACGGGCACCTACCGGCACACCGCGGCCGAACTGGCCTACGGCGCGCGCGTCGCGTGGCGCAACTCGGCGCGCTGCATCGGCAGGCTGTACTGGCGCGGCCTCCGGATCCGGGACCGGCGCCGGGTCACCGAGCCCGCCGCGATCGCCGGCGAGTGCGTCGCCCACCTCCGCCAGGCCACCCGCGGCGGGCGGATCCGCCCGACGGTCACCGTCTTCGCCCCCGGTACCCCGGACGCGCCGGGGCCGCGGATCCACAACGAGCAGCTCATCCGCTACGCCGGGTACCGCCTCGAAGACGGTTCGGTCCTGGGCGACCCACGGTACGCCGAGTTCACCGAGCGGGTGCGAAGCCTCGGCTGGCGGCCTCCCGAGCGAAGAGGGTCGTTCGACGTCCTCCCGCTGCTGGTCGAGGCGGCCGCCGGCGAGCCGCGGCTGTTCACGCTGCCCCCGGACGCCGTCCTGGAGGTCCCGCTGACCCACCCCGACCACCGCTGGTTCGCCGGGCTGGGCCTGCGCTGGCACGCCGTGCCGGTGATCAGCGACATGCCACTGGAGATCGGCGGCGTCACCTACCCCGCCGCGCCCTTCAACGGCTGGTACCTCGGCAGCGAGATCGGGGCCCGCAACCTGGCCGACGAGCAGCGCTACGACCTGCTGCCGGCCATCGCCGAGCTGATGGGCCTGGACACCGCGTCCGACCGCACGCTGTGGCGCGACCGGGCAGTGGTCGAGCTGACGCTGGCGGTCCAGCACTCGTTCGACGCGGCCGGGGTCACCCTCGCCGACCACCACACCGAGTCGCACCGGTTCCTGTCCCACGTGGAGCGCGAGGAGCGGGCCGGCCGCCGGTGCCCGGCCGACTGGAGCTGGATCGTCCCGCCCCTGTCGAGCGGCCAGACCGCGGTGTTCCACCGCTACTACGACGAGCCCGACCCCGCGCAGCGGCCGGCGTTCCTGCCGCCGGGCTGAGCGCCAGGCCTGTTGTCGAAGAGCAACGTGAAAGCGCCCATTCGGCGGATCGTGACCGCCCCATGGCGCAGTCCGGCGCGGAAGGGCCGACAATGGAGCCATGACCGCAGTCCTCGTCGCCTACGCCGGGCGGCACGGCGGAACCCGGCAGATCGCCGAGGTCATCGCCGCCGAGCTCGGCGAATCCGGCCTGACCGTGGACGTGCGCGATGCCACCGACGTGGCCGGGGTCGGCGAATACGCCGCGGTCGTCATCGGCAGCGCCCTCTACTACCACCGGTGGCGGCCGGAAGCCGTCCGGCTGCTGGAGCGCAACGCCCGGGCGCTCGCCGAGCGCCCGGTCTGGCTGTTCCACAGCGGGCCGTGCGGCCCGGGCGCGGCGACCCACCAGGTCAGCCTGCCGGCGAACGTGGCGCTGCTGGCCGCGCGCATCGACGCGGAGCGCACCGCCACGTTCGGCGGCCGGCTGGACCCGGCGACCGTACGCGGCCTGATCCCGCGGCTGATGGCGTCGGGGCAGCGCGCCGGCGACTTCCGCGACTGGGACCGGATCAAGGCCTGGGCCCGGGACGTCGGCCGCCGCGTCCGCACCCGCGTCACGCTCTGACGCTCTTGCCCGCCCCGGGCGGTGGGTGCTAAACCGTGCCTGAGGCATTCCGGTGGGAAACCGACGGAACGGGGCGAACGTGACGGATCGGCAGGCGGAACCCGCACCGGCGAAGAAAGCGCTTACGTCCGACCAGCGCAACTCCTTCCTCGCGGCGCTGCTCGGCTGGAGCATGGACTCCTTCGACTACTTCCTCGTCGTCTTCGTCCTCGCGGACATCGCCAAGGACAAGTCGTTCGGGGCGACCGCGACGCAGCTGGCGTTCATCACGACGGCGACGCTGGTGATGCGCCCGGTCGGCGCCCTCCTGTTCGGCCTGTGGGCTGACCGCGTGGGCCGGCGCATCCCGCTGATGGCCGACGTCCTGCTGTACTCGGTGGCCGGTCTGCTGTGCGCGTTCGCCCCGAACTTCACGGTGCTGCTCGTCCTGCGGTTCGTCTACGGCGTCGGCATGGGCGGCGAGTGGGGCCTGGGCGCGGCGCTGGCGATGGAGAAGATCCCGGTGGCGCGCCGCGGGTTCTTCTCGGGCCTGCTGCAGGTCGGCTATTCGATCGGGTACCTGCTGGCGGCGCTCGCGTACCTGCTGTTCCACTCGGCACTCGGCCTGCAGTGGCGCTGGATCTTCGTGCTCAGCATCTTCCCGGCGCTGATCAGCCTGCTGATCCGGGCGCGGGTCCGGGAGTCCGAGGTCTGGGAGGCCGCGCGGGAGAAGCTGAAGCTGACGCGGACGTCGGTCAAGGACATCTTGCTGAACCCGAAGGTGATCCGCCGCTTCGGCTACCTGATCCTGCTGATGACGGCGTTCAACTGGATGAGCCACGGCACCCAGGACGTCTACCCGAGCTTCCTCAAGGCCCACGAGAACGGCGGCGCCGGGCTCAGCGCGTCGACGAGCACGTGGATCGCGGTGCTGTACAACGTCGGCGCCATCATCGGCGGGCTGACCTTCGGCACGCTGTCCGAACGGCTGGGCCGCCGCCGCACGATCGTGACGGCCGCGGTGCTCGGTCTCCCGGTCGTCCCGATCTTCGCGATCGACCACGGCGCGGGAATGCTCGCGCTCGGCTCGTTCCTGATGCAGATCATGGTCCAGGGCGCGTGGGGCGTGATCCCGGCGCACCTGACCGAGATGTCCCCGGACGCGATCCGCGGGTTCTACCCGGGCGTGACCTACCAGCTCGGCAACCTGCTGGCGGCGCTGAACCTGCCGATCCAGCAGGCGATCGCCGAGTCCCACGGGTACCCCTCGGCTCTCGTGTGGACAGTCGTGCCCGGGCTGATCGCCGTCGCCGTCCTGACCGCGATCGGCAAGGAGGCCAAGGGAATCCGGTTCGGCGAGGGGGTCGTGACCACGGCGCCGTCCGGCACGAAGTAGCCGACCCGCCCTGGCCGCGGGCGCCCGGTGCCCGGCACACTACCGGGGTGCGCCCGGGACCGGGCGCGGGAGCGAGGGGTCTCGTGCGGCGTGGGTGGGTGGTCGCGGCAGCCGGTGCCGTCGTCGTGGGCGTGGTGGCCCTGGTGGTGTGGTGGCCCTCGGGCGGGGACGACGGTCTGCCGCCCGCGCGGGCGCGGGTCTACGCCGACTTCTCGGCGTGCCTGCTCACCGGGGAACAGGGCCTGGCGAGCCCCGGCGCCGCACCGGTGTGGGCCGGGCTGCAGGACGCGTCCGCCGACACCGCGATCAAGGTTTCCTACCTCGCCGCGGCGGGACCGGCGACCGACGCGAACTACCTCCCCTACCTGAACTCCTTGGTGCAGCGCCGCTGTGACGTGATCGTGACGGTGGGGCAGCCGGGCACCGCCGTGGCGCTCGCGCAGGCGGCCGCGCACCCCGGAATCCGGTTCGTGATCGTCGGCGCCTCGGGGCACCCGGCGGCCAACGTCTCCCCCGTGGGGGTGAGCGGGCACGTCCGCGAAGACGTCGCCGGGGCGGTCCGGGAGGCCGCGCACGCCGCCGGGCACTGAAAATTTGGTCCTCGTTCGTCCTTTTTGACAGGCTTTCACCCGAGTCGGACGTGTCCGTCCTCTCAGGATTCCGTGCTTTCGCAGTCTTTTCCGGACGGCCGCCGATGTGGTGAACTCATCCGCCGTTCGTCGGGGATGGACATCGAGGGGGACCCGTGCGTCGTCGCGCCGCGAGATTTTGTGCTGCCTCCATTCTGCTGGGACTGGGGTTGTCGCTGGGCAGCGGGCAGGCCGACGCGGCTCAGCTGGCGCCGGGCCACCTGCCGGTCGCGGAGCTGGGCTCGTGGCTCGGGTCGCTGTTCTCCGGTTCCCCGCACTGGGGCGCGACGCCGCGGCAGGCGGCCGGCACGGCCGACGGCAAGGGGCACGACGCGAGCGCCGCGTCGACCCGGGCCACCGGCGGCGCGGGGAAGACGCCCGGCACCGGACGCGGTGAGCTGCCCGCCGACAACGGCCACCGCACGAAGGTGAACCCGGGCCCGAGCGGCGTGGCCTCCCGGGGCTTCGATCCCGCGACGAGCCGGCGCGACGCGGCGAAGTCGACCGCGACGATGAACTACTTCACCAACGCCGACGGCTCGGTCACCCGCGACTACACGCGCGGCCCGGTCAACTTCGCCGACGGCCCGTGGGGCTGGCGGCCGATCGACACGACCGTGCGCGGCGGCCAGGACGGCCGCTGGCACGAAACCGCCAACTCCCTGAGCGTGGACTTCGCCGCCGACGCGGCCGATCCGGCGCTCGCCAAGCTGGCCGTCGACAACGGCCACACGATCTCGTACGGGCTCCAGGACGCCCACGCCGTGAAGCCCCGGGTCGACGGCCACGCCGCGACCTACCCCGGCGCGCTCCCGGGCACCGACGTCACGCTCGAGCCCACGACCACCGGCTTGAAGGAATCCCTCGTCCTGCATTCGGCGGCCGCGGCGAACTCGTGGGTGTTCCCGCTGGCCCTGGATGGGCTCACCCCGCGGCTCGAGGCCGACGGCTCGGTGAGCCTGCTCGACGGGGCCGGCGCGATCCGGCAGCGGATCCCGCGCGGCTACGCCTTCGACGCGAAGGTCGATCCGGTCTCCGGCGTCCCGGCCACCACCTATGCGGTCGGGTACGAGCTGACCACGGCCGCCGGGAAGCCGGCGCTGAAGATCACGCTGGACCCGAAGTGGCTGGCCGACCCGGCCCGGGTGTTCCCGGTGACCGTCGACCCGACCTTCACCGACACGCCGTCTTCGACGTACGCGGAGATCGGCGCGCCGGGCGACCATTCGATGGAGAAGACGGTCAAGATCGGGTCGTACAACTCCGGCCCCGACTCGGCGAACACGTTCCTCCAGTTCCCGAAGGACCTCGACGGTTCCCAGGTCACGGTCAGTTCCGCGACGCTGAAGCTGTTCGACACCTGGGCGTCGACCTGCACCGCGGCCCGCCTCGACGTCGCCCCGGTGACGCAGGCGTGGACCCCGGCCGGGGTGAGCGCGTACCCGGGGCCGTCCTTCGGCGCCAGCATCGGCAACGTCACCCCGTCGGTGCCGAACGCGTGCGCCAACCGCGCGGCCGACCGGACGGTGGGCGACTGGGTGAACGTCCCGCTGTCGACGGCGACGTTCACCAACTGGGCCAACGGGTCCGCGTCGGACTACGGCCTCGCCGTGTACGCGGCGACCAACGATTCCCTGCACTGGAAGCAGTTCGACTCCTGGCTGATGAACGCCGGCTACCAGCCGGTGCTGTCGCTGACCACGAGCGGGAACGTGCCGCCGGTCATCGACTCGGCCTTCCCCGGTGCGGGCGGGACGACGACGAGCCTGGTGCCGTTCCTGTTCGCGACCGCCCACGACATCGACGCCGGCCCCAGCGCGCTGAAGTACCGCTACCAGGTCGCCGACTCGGCGGGCACGACCATCGCCGACTCGGGCCTGGTCAACGAGGGCACCTGGCGGGTGCCGGCCGGGAAGCTGAAGTACAACCAGACCTACTACTGGGCGGTCCAGGCCTACGACGGCTCGTCCTACTCGGCCGACCCGCCGTGGAACCCGCTCACCGTCTCGGTCGACCAGCCGCTGGTGACCTCGTCGCTGTCCCAGAACACCGGTGTGCACGGTGTCGAGCCGAGCATCGGCAACTACACGACGTCGGCGACCGACGCCGAGGTGCGCACCGTCGGGCCGGCGCTTTCGGTGGTGCGCAACTACAACTCGCGTGACCCGCGGTCCACCGGCGCGTTCGGCGCGGGCTGGTCGAGCGTGTTCGACGCGCGTGCCGCTGAGCAGTACGACTTCGACGGCTCCGGCACGGTCGTGAGCGTGCTGGTGACCTATCCGGACGGGTCCGAGGTCGGGTACGGCAAGAACGCCGACGGCACCTTCTCCCCGCCGGCCGGGCGGTTCGCCACCTTCAAGGCGGTCACCGGCGGATACAGCCTGACCGACAAGAACGACACCGTCTACACGTTCACCCAGGCGCTCGGCTCCGGCGTCTACCAGCTGTCGTCCATCGCGGACGCCAGTGGGCGGACGGTGAACCTGACCGTGTCCGGCGGCCGTCCCGCCGCGCTGACGTCCGCGGTGTCCGGGCGCGCCCTGCACCTGGCCTGGACCACGCCGGCGGGTGCGACGAGCCCGCACGTCGCGTCGGTCTCGACCGACGACGTCACCGCGGGCGCGCCGCTGACCTGGACCTACAGCTACGCCGGGGACCAGCTCACCGCCGTCTGCCCGCCCGGCACGACGACCGCCTGCACCAAGTACGGCTACACGTCCGGCTCGCCGTACCGCACCAGCATCCTCGACCTCGGCCCGCACTCGTTCTGGCCGCTGGCCGAGACAACCGGCACGACCGCGGCCAGCGCCGTGCTCGCCAACGAAGGCACCGACGCGGCCACCTACCACAACGTCACGCTCGGCCAGGGCGGTCCGCTGGCCGGGTCCGCGGCGACCGCGGCCGGGTTCAACGGCACGTCGTCGTACCTGCAGCTGCCGCGGGCGGACGCTTCGGCGCCGAACACGATGTCGGTGTCGATGTGGTTCAAGACCGCGGCCACCAACGGCGTCCTGTTCTCCTACAGCACCATGCCGCTGAGCGAGGCGACCAGCCCCGCATCTCAGTACACGCCGGCGCTGTACGTCGGCAACGACGGCAAGCTGGTCGGCGAGTACTGGACCGGCGGCACGGACAAGACGATCACCACGGCCAACCCGGTCAACGACAACGCCTGGCACCACGTGGTGTTCACGCACTCCTCGACCAGCCAGGGCATGTACCTCGACGGCCAGTTCGTCGGGCAATCGGTCGGCGCGATCGTGCCGATGGGCCCGCAGAACCGCTTCATCGGCGCGGGTTTCCTCGGCAACGCCTGGCCCGACCAGTCCCACGGCGGCCAGCCCGGCACCGCGACCTTCTTCAACGGCCAGATCGCCGACGTCGGCATCTGGGACCGGTCCGTGCCCGGCGTCCAGGAGATGCCGCTCTACCAGGCCGGCAAGCAGCAGGCGAGCCTGCTCACCTCGATCACCCGCCCGTCCGGCGCGGTGCACACGACCGTGTCCTATGACCCGGTTTCCCAGGCGGTCACGCAGATCGGCGACGAGAACGGCGGCACGTGGAAGTACGCGCCGCTCGCCGTCAGCGGGTCGAGCCAGGTCTACCGCGGTGCCGTCCTCGGCTCGCAGCCCGAGCTCTACCAGCGCCTCGCCGACGCGCCCGGCACCGCCTCGCCCGCGGGTGAGGTCAACTACCGGCCGTCGGCCTACACGAACGCGACGCTCGGCGTGACCGGCCCGTTCACCGACTCGACCGCGGCGAAGTTCCCCGGCACGGTCGGCGGCGTCACGCTGCCCGACCACCTGGTGAACGCGTCGACCACCGCGTCGGTCGAGCTGTGGTTCTCGACGACGTCGACCGCGGCGGGCACGCTGTTCTCGACCGGGAACTCGGCACTGGGTGCCGCGAACCCGTCCGGCGGCGCGATGCCGGTGCTGTACGTCGGCACGGACGGCAAGCTGCACGGGCACTTCTGGGACAACTCCGTCGCGGGCATGGCCTCGCCGGGCAAGGTGAACGACGGCAAGTGGCACCACGTCGTGCTCAGCGGCGCGAACACCAGCCAGGTGCTCTACCTCGACGGCCTGCAGATCGGCACGCTGTCCGCGCAGATCTTCAACTCCGACCCGCTGAACTTCGCCGGCGCCGGCGTCTACAACAGCAACGGGTGGCCGGCCGCGCCGTCCGGGAACACCTGGAACTACTTCAGCGGCTCGATCGGCGAGGTCGCCTACTACCGCTCGGCGCTGACCGCCGCCCAGGCCACCCAGCACTTCCTGGCCGCGGGCAACTCCCAGGGCCTCGCGCCGCTCACGACGTCGACCATCACCGACCCGGCGGGCAAGACGTCGGTGCAGCAGTACGAACCGGGTGCGGGCAACCACAAGGTGTCCGAAACGGACACGAACGGGAAGCGCACCACCTACGGCTACGACACTTCGGGCTTCCTGCACACCACCACCGACCCGAACGGCAACGTGGTCACCGTCGGCCACGACGTCCGCGGCAACGTGGTCTCGCAGACGACCTGCCAGGACCAGGCGGCCGAGAGGTGCTCGACGTCGTACTCGACGTACTTCCCGGACGACACCACCGCGCAGCTGACGACGGCCGACGCGCGCAACGACCTGATGCTGACCTCGCGGGACCCGCGGTCGTCGAGCGCGACCGATCCGGCCTACCTGACGACGTTCGGCTACGACACCGCGGGCAACCGCACCACGGTCACCACGCCGCCGGTGCCGGGCTTCCCGAACGGGCGCACCACGACGATCACCTACAGCGACGGCACGTCGGCGTTCCCCGCGGCCGACTCCGGGAACGTCCCCGCCGGGCTGCCGGTGAAGACGACCTCGCCCGGCGGCGCGGTCAACCGCATCGCGTACCTGCACAACGGTGACGTCGCGAGCACGACCAACGCCGACGGCCTGGTCACCCGCTTGACCTACGACGCGCTCGGCCGGGTGCTGACGAAGACGGCGGTCTCCGACAGCTTCCCGGCGGGCCTGGTCACGTCCTACACCTACGACAGCAACGACCAGGTCGTCTCGCAGACCGACCCCGCCGTGACCGACCGGGTGACCGGGGCGGTGCACACCGCCGTCGCCACCAGCGTCTACAACGCGGACGGGAGCATCACTTCCCAGACCGTCTCCGACAGCACCGGCGGCGACGCCGCCCGGACCACGAGCTCGACCTACAACGACAAGGACCAGGTCGCGTCCACCACGGACGCGAACGGCAACGTCACCACCTACGCCTACGACGTCTACGGCAACAAGAAGAGCGAGACCGACGCCAACGGCACCGAAACCGACTTCACCTACGACGGCGAAGGCCGGCTGCTCACCCAGGGCTTCTGGTCGACCGGCAACCCCGCCGACCCGAAGCCCGCGACGTTTGTGACCCAGAAGTCCAACGCCTACGACCCGGCCGGGCGGCTGGCGTCCGAAACCGACTCGATGGGCAACGTCACCGCCTACACCTACACCGACAACGGGCTGACCGCGACGGTCACGAAGAAGGATCCTGCCGGCACGCAGTCGTTCGTCGCCGAGTCGAACACCTACGACGCGGCCGGCAACCTCGTCGGCAAGGTCACCGGGAACGGCGCGAACACCTCGACGTCCACTGTGGACGCCGCGGGCCGGGTGTCCCAGGCCGTCGACGACCCGGCCGGCGCGGCGCGCACGACGTCGGTGTCCTACACCCCGGACGACAAGGTCGCGACGAGCACGCAGACCGACCCGTCCGGCCGCAGCCGCACGGTCAGCACCTCCTACGACCCGATGGGCGTGCTCACCTCCCGGTCGGTGGCCGCGGACGGGACCGGGCACCCGGTCGGCTGGTGGAAGCTGAACCAGACCTCCGGCACCACGGTCACCGACTCCTCGGGGACCGGCAACACCGCCGCGGCTTCGGCCGTCACGTGGTCCGGCGGTGCCGCGACCCTCGACGGCACGAGCTCGCAGATCGCCACCAACGGGCCGGTGCTCAACACCGCGGCGAGCTACACCGTGTCCGCCTGGGTCAAGCCGGCCACGCTCGGCTCGGCGTTCCAGACGTACGTGGTCCAGAAGGGCGCCGTGATGAGCGGCCTCTACCTCGAGTACGACGGCAGCAGCCACAAGTGGTCGTTCTCCCGGTTCGGCACCGACGCGTCCAACGCCACCGCCTACCGCGCGGAGTCGTCGGCCGACGCGCAAGCCGGGGTGTGGACGCACCTCGCGGGGGTTTACGACTCGGGCACCGGCACCATGACGCTGTACGTCAACGGCGCGGCGGCCGGGAGCACCACCGATCCGTCGCCGATGGCGTCGGGCGGCCCGCTGGTGATCGGCCACGGCTGGTACCTCGGTGCCAACGGCAACTACGCCACCGGCCAGGTCGGCAGCGTGCAGGCCTACTCGCGGGCGTTGACGGCCGCCGACGTCACGACTGTCTACAATGGAGGCCGTAACGGCGGCACCGTCGCCTCGTCGACGGTGGAGACGACGACCTGGGCCGTCGACCAGCGCGGGCTGCCGACGTCGATGACCGACGCGAACGGCAACACGACGTCGTACGCCTACGACGAGGCCGGAAAGCCCGTGGTGACCACCGCGCCGACTGTGAACACCGAGACGAACGGCGGCCCGGCCACCGCGGTGCACCCGGTCACCACCACCGGGTACAACACCTTCGGCGAGCCGGTCGAGGCGCTCGACCCGGACGGCAACCAGGTGACGACCGTCTACGACGCGGAGGGGCAGCCGGTTTCGGTCACCAACCCGAACTACACCCCGCCCGGCGGCGGCTCGCCGGTCACGGCGACGACCGTGCGCACGTACGACAAGCTCGGGCAGGTCGTCGCCGAGAAGGACCCGCTCGGCCACGTCACGACCCTGGCCTACGACCAGCTCGGCGACCTGGCCCAGGTGACCAAGCCGTCCGGCGCGAAGGCCGTGTCGACGTTCGACACCAACGGCGACCGGCTCTCGGTCGTCGACGCGAACGGCGCCCGGACCGAGGCGACCTACGACTTCCTGTCCCGGCCGCTGACGTCGACGGCGTTCGAACGCTACCCCTCGACGCTGACCGCGACGACGACGAACTCCTACGCCGCCTCCGCGAGCAACCCGGGCGGCGCGCACCTGGCGTCGACCACGACGCCGGCCGGCGCGGTGACGTCCTACGGCTACAACGCCCTCGGGGAGACCACGTCGGTCACCGACCCGGCCGGGAACACCACCCGGTACGGGTACAGCTACCTCGGGGAGCGGACGTCGGTCACCGCCGCCGACAGCACCTCGACGGTGACGGCCTACGACCAGTCGAGCCGTCCGGTGCAGATGACCCGCAAGGACGCGACCGGCGCGGCGCTCCAGCAGACGTCGGCGACCTACGACGCGGGCGGGCGCCTGACGTCCAGTGTGGACGGACGCGGCACCGCGCGGACGTTCACCTACGACGCGGGGAACCGCCTGGCGAGCGAGATCCAGCCGGTCTCGGCGACGGCGTCGATCACGACGTCGTTCGGTTACGACGCGGCGGGCAACCGGACCCGGTTCACCGACGGCCGCGGCAACCCGACGATCACCCGCTTCAACTCCTGGAACCTGCCGGAGGCCCTGGTCGAACCGGCCACGGCCGCTTACACCGCCGACGCAGACCGGACCTTCACCTCGGTCTACGACGCGGCGGGGCGCCCGGTCACGCAGACTCAGCCGGGCGGGGTGACCGTGTCGGCGGGCTATGACGACGACGGGAACCTGGTCAGCCAGTCCGGCAGCGGCGCCGACGCGGCGACCGCGACCCGGACGTTCGGCTACGACCCCGGCGGCCGGATGACCTCGGCCGCCACCGCGGAAGCGGGCGTCACCGGCCACTCGGACCACCAGGCGGCTTCCAGCGAGACCTTCACCTACAACGACCGCGGCGGGCTGCTGACGGCGAGCGGATCGGCGGGATCGTCGTCGTTCGCCTACAACACCGAGGGCCTGATGACCTCGCGCACCGACGCGGCGGGCACCACGTCGTACGGCTACGACAACGCCGACCGGCTCTCGGCCATCACCGACGCGGCCACCGGCGGCACGCAGACCCTGAGCTACAACACGCTCAACCAGGTCAGCGGGGTGAAGTACGGCACCGGCAACGCGCGGACGTTCTCCTACGACGGCCTGCACCGCCTGACCGGCGACGCGCTCAAGACGGCCGGGGGAGCGGCGATCGCGTCGGTGACCTACGGCTACGACGCGAACAGCAACCTGACGTCGAAGACGACCGCCGGGTTCGCGGGTACGGCGGCGAACACCTACACCTACGACCTGGCCGACCGGCTGGCGTCGTGGAACAACGGCGTCAGCACGGTGGCCTACGGCTATGACGCTTCGGGCAACCGGACCCAGGTGGGCTCGTCGACGTACACCTACGACGCGCGCAACGAACTGACGTCGGACGGGTCGAACACCTACAGCTACAGCGCGCGGGGAACGCTGCGCCAGCGCGCGTCGTCGACCGGCACCCTGGTGTCCTCTTCGGACGCGTTCGGCCAGATGGCCGTGCAGGGCACGCAGAACTTCGGCTACGACGCCCTGGGTCGCAACCTGACCGACACGACGATCGCGTCGGGCGCGACGACGACGTTCTCGTTCTCGGGAATGGGCAACACGATCGCGTCGGACGGCTCGTCGACCTACAGCCGTGACCCGGGCGGCGGCCTGGTCGGGATCGCGTCGGGCGGGAGCGGTGCGTTCGCCTTCGTGGACCAGCACACCGACGTGGTGGGGACGTTCACGGCGACCGGGGCCGCGCTGGCCGGGTCGACGGCCTACGACCCGTTCGGGAACGTGCTGGCGTCGGCGAACGGGAAGGGCCGGCTGGGTTACCAGTCGGGCTGGACGGACCAGTCGACGGGCAACGTGAACATGGCGGCGCGCTGGTACAACCCGGCGGTCGGGCAGTTCATGAACCGGGACACGGTGTCGAACAGCCCGGTGCCGAACCCGATGGAGGCGAACAAGTTCGCCTACGTCGACGACAACCCGATGACGGGAACGGACCCGTCCGGCCACGGCCTGTTCGACTGGATCGGCGACACCTTCGTGAAGCCGGCGGCGTCGTTCGTCTACCACCAGGTGATCCAGCCGGCGGCGCACTTCGTGAACACGTACGTGGTCCAGCCGATCGTGCACGTGGCGGTGGCGAGTTACCACGTGGTCCGCGACGTCTACCACGCGGCGGCGCGAGTGGTCCGCAACACCTATCACGCCGTGGTCAGGGTGGCGAAGAAGGTCTATCACGCGGCCGTGCATGTGGTGAAAACCGCGTATCACGCGGTGGCGAAAGTCGTGAAGACGGCGGCTCATGCGGTGGCGCACGCGGCGAAGGCGGTGGCCCACGCGGCCGTGTCGGCGGCAAAGACAGTGGGCCACGCGGTGGCGACGGCGGCGGTAGCGGTCGGTCACGCGGCGGCGTCGGCGGCGTCGCACGTGGCGACGTTCGTGAAGGACCACGCGTCGACGATCGCGGGTATCGCGGCGGGTGTGGTGGTCGGTGCGGCGTGTACGGCGGCGACGTTGGGTATCGGCGCGGTGGGCTGCGCGGCGATCGGTGGCGCGGTCGGTGGTGCGGTTTCGTACGGGATGGATTGTTCGAAGGCGCACAACTGCTCGGCGGTTGGCGCGGTCGAGGCTGTCGGTCTGGGTGCGCTTGGTGGTGCTTTGGGTGCCGGTTTGGCTGGTCCGCTGGGCGGCAAGCTGGTGTCGGATGCGTTGAACGGCGTTCTGCCGGAGGTGGCGACCCAGGGTCTGGTGGGTGCGGGCTCGGGGGCGATCAGCGGCGGTGTGACGGCGCTGGCCGGGTATGGGATGAACTGCGGCCGGAGCTGTTCGGTGAGTGGTGCGCTGTCGGCGGCGGGTTCCGGGGCGCTGGCCGGTGGTGTCGGTGGTGCGGCGTTCGGGGCGTTGGGTGGTTTGCGGGCGCGGGGCCGGAGTTCGGCGGAGGAGGAAGCTCCTTCTTCGAAGTGTGAGACAGCCGAGGCGCACAGTTTCCTCGCAGGCACGAAGGTGCTGCTGGCGGACGGCACTTCGAAGCCGATTTCGTCAGTGAAGGTCGGCGACCGGGTCGCGAACTCGCAGCCGGGTAAGGCCGGTGTGGAAGCGCATTCGGTCGATCGGGTGATCGTGACCCAGACGGACCACGACTTCGTGGACTTGAAGGTGAAGCCGAGCCGGGGCCGAAGCGCGGTGGGTCGTGTGGTGGCGGGCCTGGCTGTTGCCGCGGCGGTCGTTACGGGCGGCGCGGCGACGGCTTCGGCTGCGCCGGCGACGTTGACGACGACGTATCACCACCCGTTCTATGACGTGACACGCGGTGCGTTCGTGGAAGCGGTGAACCTGCAGGCGGGCGACCATCTGCAGACCGCGGACGGCGGCGAGGCGACAGTCGAGGAGGTCACCCCGTATCACTCGACGGAGGCCACCTACGACCTGACGATCGACCAGTTGCACACGTATTATGTGTTCGCGGGCGACATGCCGGTACTGGTCCACAACTGCGGCGGGCCGGTCATCGAGCTCAAATACAAGTCGAGCTGGAATGCGGAGCAACGCGCAGTGGCCGACCAAAAAGTCGCGGCATTGAATGCTGCGGACAGGCTGGTCGTGACGAATGCTGCTGAAGCTCGCGGCACGACCAGCGCTGCCGACGTTTGGAGAGCGGCGGGCCGGGAAATTCCCGCAGGATCTGACATCGACCATGTCGTCGACTTGCAACTCGGCGGCGCAGACGATATTTCGAATATGAGCCCGCTGGACCTATCGGTAAACCGAAGTCTTGGTCCGCAAATTGACCGCCAGATCAAGAAATTGGGGTTGAAGCTTGGAGATACCGTATGCAGTGTTATAATCCGTGATCGTTGTTAGTGGCCATATGTGGAGGTGGTGGGGTGGAGAGTGTGCCCCAAGAGATTTCCAGGGTGGTGCGCACAAGCGCGGGCTTGTGCGCGGTTTGGCAGCCGGAAGCCTTCAAGTCTATGGAGGACGATTTCGAACTTTGGGAGGATTGGGCTACCGAAAATCATGAAATAGAGAAGTCGATCAGTCGGGGCATCTTCGTGCCGCTCAATGTTGGCGGCGATGGAGTGTTTCAGGTGACGGTCAGAGTCGGCTCGCCTGAACTCGACCTCACCGAATCCGAGCGCAGGTATCGCCTCGTCGAATCGGAACCTTATCTGTTCACCTCATTGGGTTCCTTTGCGGTGGGCGGGATTGAGGATATCTGTGACGTTGATCGTGTCGCGGAAAACAGGTTTCCGCTGGCCGAAGGTCGATACTCGGTTGTGGTCAACCTGATCGATTGGAAGGCTGATCCGAATTCGATTGGCTCGGATGGTCGGCCGCTCCCGTCCGCATTGCCAGACTTCCTTGTGCTTGTCCGGCCGGAAGTGTCGTCAGCGGGCAATTTTCGGACAAAGGTGGAGACCTTTGTGAGGAATTAGTTTCTCCGGCGTCGGCGGCGTCTCATGTGGCGACGTTCGTGAAGGACCACGCGTCGACGATCGCGGGTATCGCGGCGGGTGTGGTGGTCGGTGCGGCGTGTACGGCGGCGACGTTGGGTATCGGCGCGGTGGGCTGCGCGGCGATCGGTGGCGCGGTCGGTGGTGCGGTTTCGTACGGGATGGATTGTTCGAAGGCGCACAACTGCTCGGCGGTTGGCGCGGTCGAGGCTGTCGGTCTGGGTGCGCTTGGTGGTGCTTTGGGTGCCGGTTTGGCTGGTCCGCTGGGCGGCAAGCTGGTGTCGGATGCGTTGAACGGCGTTCTGCCGGAGGTGGCGACCCAGGGTCTGGTGGGTGCGGGCTCGGGGGCGATCAGCGGCGGTGTGACGGCGCTGGCCGGGTATGGGATGAACTGCGGCCGGAGCTGTTCGGTGAGTGGTGCGCTGTCGGCGGCGGGTTCCGGGGCGCTGGCCGGTGGTGTCGGTGGTGCGGCGTTCGGGGCGTTGGGTGGTTTGCGGGCGCGGGGCCGGAGTTCGGCGGAGGAGCCGGCGTCCTGTCCGCTGCCGCACAGCTTCTTGGCGGGGACCAAGGTGCTGTTGGCGGATGGTTCGTCGAAGCCGATTTCCGCCGTTCGGGTGGGTGACTGGGTCGCGAACTCGCAGCCTGGCCGCGCCGGTTCGGAGGTTCACCCGGTGGATCGGGTGATCGTGACGCAGACGGATCACGACTTCGTGGACGTGAAGGTGAAGCCGAGCCGGGTTCGCCAGGCGGTGGGTCGTGTGGCGGCGGGCCTGGCGTTGGCGGCCGGTGTCGTGGCCGGCGACGCGGTGCCGGCGTCGGCGTCGACCTTGACGACGACGTATCACCATCCGTTCTACGACGTGACACGTGGTGCGTTCGTCGAGGCGGTGAACCTGCAGGTGGGCGACCGCCTGCAGACCGCGGACGGCAGCGAGGCGTCGGTGGAGGAGGTGACTCCGTACCACTCGACGGAGGTCACGTACGACCTGACGATCGACGAGCTGCACACGTACTATGTGTATGCCGGTGACGTCCCAGTCCTCGTCCACAACTGCGGCGGTGAGCTTCCAGGGCATCGGGCAGTGTGTGAATGTGCGAACGGTGCCAAGCCTGCGATGATCCGAGGCCCCAAGCCGGCCGGCACCGGGCCACACAATCTCAAGATTGCCGAAGTCGCCGAGCAAGTGACGGACGGTGATGTGATCGCGGGTGGTGGTACGCTGCCGGAACAAGGGTTCTCGACGCCCGGTGGATTCAAAGGTTCGCGTCGTCCCGACATTCTCGTTGAGCGGGAGGACGGCACACAGTACGGGATCAACGTCGGGAAACAGTCAATGCGAACCGGTGCCCCCATCAGACGTGAAGCCGAAGCCATCTCGGATCTTGAAGGAATCGGCATGGAGATGCACTTCGTGTCTTACAACTAGCGAGAAGCCTGTGAAATTTACTTTCTATTTCCATGCCAGTCGTGAGGAAATCGCCGCGTTGGCCGGAGAGTGGTCGACCGAGTTGGGTGCGTCGTTGGTGGCGGAGAGGTTCTTCCCTGGTTACGAAGCCTGCCTGTTGGATGCGAATGAGGCGGGTCGGGTTATCCGCGAAGATGCTACGGTAAACCGAATTTCGCTGGTTCCAGACGAGGTTGAATTGAATGTCGCATCGGCTTTGAACTTTGCTAAAAAGAACCCCGGTTCGCTCTTTATTCTTCTTGGCAAGCAAGACGATTTGCGCCTCAAGGAAACCGTCGTATCAGGTATGTCGGACGACCCGGCTATTGTGCGCAAATGGAAAAGTATCCGCGACCGTGTCAGGCGTTCGATGATCAAGATTTCGAGGGTTGAGAACACCGTCACGGGCGCCTCTGTTGAAGTAACGGGTCATTACTGTACCCATGAAGTCAAAAGGCTCGCCGACTCAGGTCTTTTGCTTGTGGGGGGAACCGAGTGGACTAGGTATACGCTCTGATCTGCACGGTCTAGGGCATTGACAGGTTGGAAGCCTGGTAAGCCACGTCACCGGTCTATTGCAACGACAGTTTCGCGGTAGCGAGCGACGGCGATGGCGGTGGGCCATGCGGCGGCGTCGGCGGTGTCGGGTGTCGCATGTGGCTCGCCGATGCAGTAGTTCTTGACTCCGCAATGTATGGGGGAATCGTGAGCGATGAAGGTGTCGATGAGGTGCAACTGGCCGAGATTGAGGAGATTGCGTTATCGGCCACGCCGGGCCCGTGGTACGTACGCTACTTCGATGACCAGGTGGCCATGAATCTGATCGCGGTAGGTACGAGAGCGGGAGACGCGGTTCAGAGGTTTCCGGAGTTTGACTCCTCCGGAGTTGTTGCCGCTACACTTGTTCAGCATCCAAGATATGTGGATATTTCAGACGGAAAATGGGAAGAAAACGCCCGGTTTATCGCCGAGTCTCGTCACGTGGTGCCTATGTTGGTGGCTGAGGTGAGGAGGTTGCGAGCACGCTTGGGTCAGCTTGGTGAAACGGAGTAGTCGCTAGGTCGCACGACTGTTGTGACGCGCTACGGCGTCGGCTGCGTCGCATGTGGCGACGTTCGCGAAGGCTTGAATGAGATGATCTTCGACAGTTTGCTGAAGATTCCTGCCGAGAACGTCATCTATCACGGAAGGAATCCCTTCTGATGTCAGTGCTCACCGAGTTTGGATCGGCAAATGAGCTGGAGGCACTGCTCCGTGCTGCGATGGTGGTGAAGTTCGAACAGTCAGGCGAGTCGGAGTTGCTGACGGGAAGTCCGGTCTTCGCCTCGGCGGTGGGGACTGTGCGGGAAAGTCTCATCGAGGAGTTGCGCACCATTGGATCAGCGGGTAACGCTCAGCGGCAGGCTGATTGGTACCGGCTATCCCAGCATCGTCATCTGTGGGCTGTCGTGGCAAGTCGCGCGGCTTCTCATCCGCGTTGGCGCGAACTCGACGAGGTCGGCCGTATTTCCTGGATCGAGACACTTGCTGCGCCTCTGACTGTTGATCGTCAAACCTTCTCGTCAATTCAGTCGATGGCCGAAGGTCCGACCACGTCGGATCATTGACGGATGTCGATGCCCAGCCTGGCAAAGTGCCGCCGGGCTGATGGCGTGTGCTTGCGGGCACGCGCAGGCGGAAGCTTTCCGGTCCATGGAAGATGATTTCGAACTTTGGGCGGGCCGGGCAACCGAAGATAGCCGTGGAGACCTTCGAGCGGCCCTAGTCTGCGACCGCGACTCCGGAATGTCCAGCGCGGTCACCGTCGCCGCACCGCCAGGAACGCGAACAACCCGGCGACCAGCCAGATGACCCCCGCCCCGATCCACCCCGCCGCGTCGGTGGCAGGGTCCATCGCCATACCCGCGGTGGCCAGCAGGGCGAACACGCCGACGATCGACGCCACCACAGTGAAGGCGATCGACCCGCCCTTCCGACCAGCCGCAGCCGGTGGCCGGGTGCTCGCGGCGGTGGCCGGGCGCGGGATCTCCTCCGGGCGGCGGGCGGGCTGCGGCAACGTCCGATGTGGACCCACCGCCGCGTCGATCGACGCCACCACCTCCGGTGCGAGACCCGCGAACAGCGTCGGCTCGACAGCGACCGTCCGGCCGTCGGTGCCGATCAGGCGCCGTCCGCCGTCGGGCCAGGCCAGCATGGCCGCGCAGTCCGCGAAACGGACCGTCGACGCGCCGTCCGGTGTCTGCACGCTGCAGCCGTCGGTCCCGGCGATCAGGTGGGTGTTCACCTCCTTGGAGGCGGGAAAGCGGGTCCCCTCGACGACGGCCGCCGAGTAGCGCGGCACCTCCGTGTAGCCCGCCCAGTCCGCCGAACGCCCGGCCGGCACCCGGAGCAGCACCGAACCGCAGGCCTCGACGGCGACCGCGTGGACGTCGGCGGCGCTGACCGACCGCAGCTCGGCGATCCGCTCCTCCGGCGTGCGAAGGGGCCGTCCGGACAGGAGCCGGGCCGCGTGGTGCGGGAGCAGCGCCACGTCCGCGTCGGCGCCGTACAACGCCGATTCGGCCTGGCCGCGCACCGCCTCGATGTCGCGGGGGTCGATGCGGCCTGCCTTGACCTTGGCCAGCACGTCGACGATGCCGCCGACCACGGCGTCCTGCTTGTCCGGCAGGGCGTCCGCCAGGCCCAGGATCTCGGCGAAACCCTCGCCGCGCCGCTGGTACGACGTCGTGGCCTGGTACGAGTAGCCGCCTTCCTGACGCAGGGCGCGGAACAGCTCCCGCTCGAGCACCTTGGCGAAGATCTGAGCGGCAGCTCCCTGACGCACCACGGCGCTGAACCGGACCTCGCCGCTGCCTTGCGCGAAGTACGTCGGGGTCCGGGGCAGCACCGCCGGGCGGGCCGGGATCGGATGCCGGGCACCCGGTGGCAGGGACAGCCGCAAGCCCGACGGTACCGTCTCACCGGCCACCCACAACGCCGCGTTCTCGCGCGTGAACCACGTGCGCGCCCAGTGCGCTACCTCCGCCGGCCGCAGACGCGGTACCCCCAGCTCCAGGTAGTCGACCAGGCCGTAACCCTGGGCGCCGTACCGGTGGCGGTACAGCGACCCGGCCCCGCCGCGGCCCGCCTCCTCGGTGCGCAGGATCGACTTCTCCGTCTCCAGCCGGTCCATCGGGAGGTTGCCGAGCGACGCGCACACGGCTTCGAGGAACGAGACCACTTCGGACTCCGAACCCTGCATCTCGAAGTACGTGTGGTCCGGCGCCGTCGCGCCGTTGAAGTGGTAGTCGCCGAGGCCGAACCGGTGCAGGGCCAGGTGTTCGACCAGGTGCGTGATGCCCGCGGTGGCCAGCGTCTCGTCCGCGCGGCCGACGCGGAAGATCAGGCCGGCGGTCAGCGGGCCCGCTCTCTTGGCCGCCACGGCGGGGATTCCGTCGACGTCGAAAGTGGAGGGCACGGTTCAGCCTTTCGCGAGGGCACGGGCGCGGCGCCGCTCGAGTTCGGCGACCGGATCGGGCAGGTAGGTCCACGGGATTTCACTGGCGCGCCCGTCGAGCGCGCGGAAGTGCGCGGCCGCGCGTGGCTCGTCGCCGATCAGGCTGAACGCCATGGCGAACACGCTGTGCCCGCTGACCCAGCCGAAGCGCGACCGGTACGCCGGGTGCAGCACCGAAGACGTCGCCGCGGCGGCGAGTTCCTCGTGGACCGAAGGCTGCCGCAAGTGCTTCACCCCGTCCTGGGCGCCCAGGTCCAGCCAACGTTCGAGGTGCAGGTCGGCGATCAGGACGCCCTGGGGGTCTCCGGGCCGCGCCGCGGCCGTGCACTCGCGGACGAACGCCTCCGCCGCTTCCCAGGAACCGCCCCATTTCGGGCACAGCTGCCCGAGCAGGTTGCTCTGCGCGGAAAGGAAGCCGGGGGTGGTGGACGGTCAGCCGATCGTAGCGGCGCCGCGTTTCGCTCTGGCCGAGCTCCAGGCCCCGCGAAGTGATGATCCGCAGCCACCAGGCCAGCTCGTTGGCGGGCTCACGCGCGGTGACGTCGATCAGGAGCCGCTCGGCGTGCCGCAGCTGCTCGTGCATCCCGGCGAACTGCGCACGGCTGACGTGGGCCGCGCGCGCCGAGGTCCGGATCGTCCATCCCCGTTGGACGAGGTGGGCGGCGAGCAGCACCCGGGCCAGGCTCGACCGGCGGTCCCGCTGGATCGCGTCCCGGAGCATCGGCTCGGCCGACGGCACGTCCATCGTGACCTTCATCCCGAAGCTGCGCTCGTCCGGGGCGGTGAACCGGGCGAAAAAGGCCGAAACGGTCGGCCAGTCGCCCGCTTGGGTGGCGTCGCGCAGCACACGCGCTTCGGGAAATGCGACAGCCGGGTCGAAAACCGGCGCCGGAGGCGCGGAAGCCATGAAGTTCCTCGGTCCGGAGGGAAAACAGACCCCGGACTCTACTTCGCGTTGTCGATCAAGGTTCGCGGTGGCCGGGACCCCCAGGACCCGGCCACCGCGGAGCGGAAACTCAGCTGCAGTGTTCGAACTCGCTGTCGTAAGCCGCGCCACCGGCCGCGCCGCCCCACTTGACGCACTTGTCCGCCGCCGCTGCCTTGACCGGGCCGGCGAAGTAGGAGAACGAACCCGAGTCGGTCTGCCGCGCCGACCCCTTGACCTCCAGGTAGGCCGAGGTCGCCGTGGCCGTCCCGGCCGACGAGTTCTTCATGGTGCTGACGCAGTTCTGGCCGTTGGACGCGTTGTACGACAGGTACACCGTGCCCGCCGCGCCGCCGGTGCCCAGCGGCGCCGAGTCGATGACGCTGTAGCCGCCACCGCACGCCGGGGCGCCGAGCGCGGCTTCGGTGACCGTGGCGAAGCGGATCGCGTCGTAGGGGTGCTCGGTGGGGCCCACCTCGAACAGCACCCCGGCCGACGACTGCGACAGCTGCACCATGTCCGAGTACGCCGCGCCCGACCCCCACACGAGCAGGCTGCCGGCGTTGCCGGTCCAGTTGGCGCCTTCGTCGAACGACGAGTGCACGCGCAACTCCTCGCGCTCGCCGCAAACGGACGGTGCGGCGAACAGGATCCGGTTGTACTTGCCGCCGGTGTCGGTGGCGCTCATCCGGGCCGTCGAACCCTCGACCGTCGGCGCGACGAGGTCGGTGGCGAAGTCGAACTTCGAGCTGAACGTGGCGCCGCCGTCCGAGCTGATCGCGAACGCGCGGTTGTGGGTGCCGTCTTCGAGGCACTTGTTGCCGTCGTTCGCCTGGTTGCGCGCGGCGGCGTAGATCCGGCCGTCCCGGAGTTCGGTGACGCTGATCTCCTGCGGGTTGATCGCACTGGTCGTCGGCTTGTCGGTCGCGCCGAGGTGCCAGGTGCTGCCCTGGTCGTCGCTGTAGACCAGCGCGCCGATGTTCGAGTAGCTCATCCCGGCGACGAGCCGGCCCTTGTGCGCGCCGCGCGTCAGCACGATCCCGTGGGACGGCCCGGTGGCCAGCCAGCCCGGCGCGGTCGGGAAGCCGAGTTCGGTGGTCAGCGTCTTCGGCGCGCCCCACGTCTTCCCGTTGTCCTCGCTGATGGACACGCGCGGGATCCGGCCGCAGTCGGGATTGGTGTAGCACTGCATGGTCGACAGCAGCACGATCCGGTTGCTGCCCGGGATGACGATCGGCGCGGGGTTGCCCTTTGTGTCGCCGAACGCGGTGATGACGGTGTTCAGCGCGCCCCACGTCTTGCCATCGTCGGTGGAACGCTTCATCACGAGATCGATCTTGCCCAGGTCGGCGCAGGCGTGGGCGCCGCTGTTGCGGCCTTCGGCGAAGGCGAGCAGGTCGCCGTTGTTCGCCTTGACGATGGTGGGGATGCGGTAACAGTCATGTCCTTCGGTGTTCTTGTTGAACACCAGCGTGCTGGATACGTCGGCGTGTGCCGCCGCGGCGCCGATGGCCGCCGGGACGGCGACGGCGGCGCACCCCAGCAGCCCGGCCAGCAGGCCTTGGGCGAGTCGGGTGATCTTCACGGTGGGAACTCCCTACGGATTTGTCAACGTCTCGGCAGCAGCGTCGACTCAACCCGTACAAGACCCGTACAACCTCGCGTATAACGAACTACACCTGACCGGCAGGGAAAATTCAGGTGAACGCGGCCAGGGTGCCGTACCCGGTCGCCAGCACCAGCAGCGTGGAGAGGAACCCCAGGAGCAGTGCGCGACCACCACCGCGCACCAGTGTGCCGAGCCGGACGGCGCAGCCGAGGCCGAACAGCGCGCCGGCGAGCAGGAGCGTCGACGCGGTCTTCGCGACGTCGAGCACGAACGCAGGGACGAGCCCGGTGGCGCGGACGGCGACCATCGCGAGGAAGCCGAGGACGAACAGCGGCACGAGCGGCGCCTGTTCGTTGCGGCGGTCGCGGCGGTCGCGGCGGTCGCGGCGGTTGCGGCGCGTGCGTTCGGCGGCGCCGACCAGCGCGACCACCGGCGCGAGCAGGACGACTCGGCTCAGTTTCACCACGATGGCGATCCCGACCGCGGCGGCGCCCGCCGGCCCGGCCGCCGCGACGACCTGGGCGACCTCGTGCACCGAGATCCCCGCCCAGCTGCCGGTCTTGGTGGCGTCCAGGCCGAGGGCGTGGGCGAGCAGGGGGAGCGTGGCCAGGGCGAAGCTGCCGTAACAGGTGACGAGGGCGACGGCGGTCGCGACGTCTTCGTCCTCGCGGTCGATCACGCCCTCCATCGCGGCGATGGCCGACGCGCCGCAGATCGAGAACCCGGTGGCGACCAGCAGGGCGAGCCCGCGCGGCACCCGGACCAGCCGGGCGAGGCCGAGCGTGCCGAGGAAGGTGACCGCGACCGTCAGCACGACGGCGGCGAGCGTGCCGGGACCCAGCGCGAGCACCGCCGGGAGCGCGAGCTGGAGCCCGAGCAGGACGACGCCCGCGCGCAGCAGGCGTTTCGTGACGCGGGCGACCGCTCGCCGCTGTTCGTCACCGAGCAGCGGCGTGCTGCCGGCGACGACGCCGAGCACGACCGCGACGGTGAGCGCGCCCGCCACCGGCCACGCCGAGCTCAGCCCGTACGCCGCGGCGACGCCGAGCCCGGTGATCGCGAGGCCGGGGAGGAGGGGTTTCGCCGTCGTCAGTGCCACGCCTCCAGCGTCGCCGCCGGCGGGCGCTTGCGGTAGCCGCCGGTTGCGAGGGAGGTCATAGACTGAAGCTATGACCGGACCCGACCTGGATTCGCTGCGCCTGCTGGTGCTCGTCGACGACCTCGGCAGCATCGGCCAGGCCGCCGGGGTGCTCGGCATCGCCCAGCCGTCGGCGAGCAAACGGCTGTCCACTTTGGAGCGTCAGCTGGGACTGTCCCTGGTGGACCGGACCCGGCGCGGCTCGGCGCTGACCCCGGACGGCCGGGTGATCGCCGGCTGGGCGCACCGGGTACTGGCCGAAGTGGACGGACTGCGCACCGGCGCCGAGGCCCTGCGCACCCAGCGTGGCGCCCGGCTGCGGGTCGCGGCGAGCATGACGCTCGCCGAGCACTTCGTGCCCGCCTGGATCGGCGAGGTCAAGCGGACCGGGCCGGACACCGACGTCGGCCTGGAGGTGGTGAACTCCGAGCAGGTCGCGGCCCTGGTCTCGGGCGGCTGCGTGGACCTCGGTTTCGTCGAGTCGCCGGGACCGTGGCCGGGCCTGGCCACCCGCCGCGTCGCGGTGGACCGGCTCGTGGTCGTGGTCCCGGCCGGGCACGCGTGGGCGCGGCGCCGTCGCCCGCTCACCGCGGCGGAGCTGGCCGCGACGCCGCTGGTGGTGCGGGAGCCGGGCTCGGGGACCCGTGAGACGGTCGAAGCGGCCCTGCGCCGGGCCGGGGCGGGACCGGTGAAACCGTTGCTGGAGCTGGGTTCCGCCTCGTCGGTGCGCAACGCGGTGATCGCGGGTGCCGGGCCCGCGGTGATCAGCGACCTCGACGTGGTGCGCGAGGTGGCGGGCCGCCGCCTGGTCCCGGTGGCGGTGGACGGTGTGGACCTCGGACGGGTGCTGCGGGCGGTGTGGCCGGCCGGGCGGCGGCTGGCCGGCCCGGCCGCCGAATTGCTGACCTTGGCGGTGAAGTCCGGGCAGGGGTAGTCGCGCGGATGCGGCCCGCCACCGGAGCCCGGCGACGGGCCGCGTCCTTTCGGCCGCGCTCACCAGGGGCGGTCGACCGCCCCGCTCGCGAGGGTGTACGTGATGTAGCCGCCCTGGAAGTCGCTGCGATACACCCCGTTCACCACGTACTCGTCCGTCCTCGGGTAGCGCAGGTACGAGCGCTCCCACCCGAGGGCCGCCCACCGCTTGCGGATCTCGCCCTTCACCGCGTGCGCGCCCGTGGCCACCGTGTAGTAGATCGAGTGGCCGAGGCTGAAGTGGTTGTAGCGGCCGGCGCCGTCGGGCGTGCCCGATTCGTCGGTCGTCGGGTAGCCCAACCCCCGCTCGTAGTCGAGGGCGGCCCACTTCTTGCGGATCTCACCGTAGATCGCGTGCGCGCCGGTGGCGTTCGTGTAGTAGATCGAGCCGACGTTGGTGCCCTTGAGGAAGTGGTTGTAGCGGCCGACGCCGTCCGGCGTGCCCGCCTCGTCGGACGTCGGGTAGCCGAGACCGCGCTCGTAGCCGAGGGCGGCCCACTTCTTGCGGATCTCACCGTAGATCGCGTGCGCGCCCGTCGCGGCCGTGTAGTAGATCGAACCGACGTTGCCGTTGTTGACGAAGTGGTTGTACTGCGCCACGCCGTCCGGGGTCGTCGTGGTGTCGTTCGTCGGCGGCCCGAGGACACTGTGCCCGCCGAAGGCGACGTACTTCGTCAGCACCGGACCGGTGACGTACCTGGTGCCGCCGACGGCGCTCCAGTAGAGCCGTCCGTTGGTGTAGGTGCGGTAGTGGACCGGGCCGTCGGTGACCTCGGCCGCCGTCGGCGTCCCGAGCTTCGTCCGCAACGCCGCGTCGGCGTCGTAACGCTGGTCGATCGGGGTCGCGTAGTTCGCCGTCAGCGTCAGGTCGCTCGTGCCGACGGTGACGATCCACGTCGTCGCCGCCGGTCCGCCCTGCCAGCCGGTGAACTTCGAGACGCCGTCGGTGCCGAGCGGCGCCGCCTCGACGTCGAAGCTGGCGCCCTCGGTCACCAGTGCCGTGCTGACGCCGCCCTCGACCGGGATGCTCAGCGCGGCGGGCTGCGTGCCGAGGAGGGTGATCCGGTGCTGGCGCGGCCAGGCCGTGAACGTCTTGGCCGTCGTGACGCCCGCGCTGTCGGTCACCGTCGCGGTGAAGTCCATCCGGGAGTCCGGGTGCTCCGTGAACGGCAGCGAGAAGCTCGTCCCCGTGCCGCCGATGCCCGGGTGCGAGTGGCACGTCGCCTCACTCGGGCAGTGCCGGACCGCGGACGTCCACGTGACCGGCAGGGAGCCGTCCTCGGCGTCCGTCGTGGTGGCGCCGAGGGTGACCTGCTGGTTCACCGCGAACGTCGCCGGGTTGACCGGGGTGGTCAGGGTCATCTGCGGGGTGTGGTTGCCGGGGGCGACCGCGATGGTGGTCGTGCCGGTGGCGCCCAGCGGGTCCCGGACGGTCAGCGTCGCCGTGAACGTCTCGGTGCCCGCCGCGTAGGTGTGGTTCACCTGGGGACCGGCGTTGGTGGTGACCTGCCCGTCCCCGAAGTCCCAGTCGTAGGTCAGCACGTCGTTGTCGTAGTCGACGGACGTGGAGCCGTCGAAGGAAACCGTGCGGGTGGCCGGGTCGGTGGTGGACGAGGCGTTCGCCACCGGGGCCGTGTTGCCGGCCGAATAGCTCAGCCGGCGCAGCTTCCCGGAGAGGATGTCGGCGTAGACGATGTCGCCGTTGGCCGCGGCCGCGAACTTCACCGGGCCGCCGATGTCGGTGAACGGCGGCGGGTTCTGCGGAGCCTGGGTGAGCTTGCCCTGGTCGTCGTACTTCACCGTCCAGATCTTGTGCGCCACGTAGTCGCCGAAGAAGTAGGTTCCGCGGTACGCGGCCGGGTAGCTGGATCCGTTGTAGACGATGCCACCCGTGACGCTGTTGCCCTGCATGGCGCCGCTGCCGTGCGGGTACTCGAAGATCGGCGGCTGGTTCGCCACCCCGGCGCAGCCGGCGAGCCCGCTGTAGCCCGATGTCGGGTGGGTGCCTTCCCAGCACGGCCAGCCCTGGTTGCTCCCGCGCTGGACGACGTCGACCTCTTCCCAGGCGGTCCAGCCGACGTCACCGGCGACCGGCAGGCCGAGGTTCGGGTCGATGCTGAACCGGAACGGGTTGCGGAACCCGCGCGCGAACACCTTGCTCGCGGTCGAGCCGGGGTTGGCCGCGTCGTAGTACGGGTTGGACGGCACGCCCTTGCCGTCGGCGGTCAGGTGGAAGATCTTGCCGTAGGGCTGGTTGACGTCCTGCGAGCGCAGCGAACCCGGGTCCACCTTGGTGAAGTCGCCGTTGTCACCGATGGACAGCCACAGCGTCCCGTCCGCGGCGGCGATGACGGTGTCGATGCCGTGCACGTCGTGCAAGCCCGGCACCTCGAACAGCGACTGCTCGCCGGTCAGGCCGACCGGCGCGCCCGCCGCGTCCACGGTCACCGTGAACCGCGACAACCGCATGACGAATCCGCCGGAGATGTCGATCGACCGCGTCAGGTAGATGGTGTGCGACGTTGCGTAGTCGGGGGCGATGGCGACCCCGACCAGGCCGAGGTCGCCGGCGGAGCGGGTCGGCGGCGTCGCGATCGTCTTGCCCGCCCCGGTCTCCGGGAGCCAGCGGACCCGGCCGTCCTTGGCGGTGGCGAGGAGGGAACCACCGGGCAAGTAGGCGAAGTCGGTCAGCTGGTACTGGCCGAGACCCGCGTCCGTCTCCCGCAGCACGAACCCCGGCGGAAGTGTCGCCGCCGCGCTCACGCCGGTGGGCACGGCGGGCAGCAGGGCCCCTGCCAGCACGGTCACCACGAAGGCGTGGCGGACGGCTCGAAGCTTTCCGAAGGTCATATCGGTCCCCTTCCAGGTGAGTCAGCTGTCGCCCGAACGGGGCACTCAGTTGCACCTGAGCGCAGAAATTGTCTGTTTCGTGACCGAGGGGCGCGCCTTGCACTCGATCGACCGCCGATATATCGTGCGAATGTCGGCGATACGACAAGTCTGGGAGGCAGACATGGTGATGAGCGCGGGAGCGGGACGGGCGTTCGGCGGTTTCGGGGGCGGCCTGTTCGGCGGACACGGCGGTTTCGGCCGCCCGGACCACGGTCCCGGCGACCACCCCCACGGGCCGCACGGCCACGGACCTCACGAGCACGGGATCCCGGGCCACGAGGAGTGGGACGGCGGCCCCGAGCTGGCGCGCGGGGGCCCGCCGGGCGGCTTCCCACCGCATCAGCCCCACCCGCCGCAACCGCCGGGTTTCCCCGGGTTCCCGGGTGGGCCGGGCTCGTTCGGCGGGCCCGGCGGCTGGGGTGGCGGCGGCGCGTGGCAGCGGGTGCGGGAGTTCCGCGGCGGTGGCGGCCGCCCGCCGGCCCGGCCGGTGCGCCCGGCCGTGCTGGCACTGCTGGCCGAGGAGCCGAGGCACGGCTACCAGCTGATGCAGGAGATCCGGCGGCGGACCCGCGACCGGTGGCGGCCCAGTCCCGGCTCGGTCTACCCGATCCTGCAGCAGCTGGAGGACGAGGGCCTGGTCCACACGGTCGAGGCGGCCGGCCGCCGGGTCGCCGAGCTGACCGAGGCCGGCCGGGAGCACGTCGCCGGGCGTGAGGCCGAGTTCGCCGCGCTGTGGGAGGAGCCCGAGGAGGAGCCGGGCGCCGACCGGTTCGCCGCGCTGTGGCACGCGCTCGGGGAGCTGTCCGGCGCGGCGGCGCAGGTCGGCTACACCGGCACCGAGGCGCAGGTGGCGGAGGTGAAGAAGATCCTCGCCGACGCGCGCCGCCGCGTCTACGCGGTCCTGGCCGACGCCGCCCTCGAGGACGAGGACGCCTGACGAGCCGGGGTGGTTCGTGAAGGCCACCTTGAGGAACTTCAAGTTCCTCAAGGTGGCCTTCACGAACTTGGGCCCGGGACGTAGCGACCCCGGCCGGTAAGGTCGGACCGCATGGAGGAGAAGGACTTCGCCGCGCACCTGACCGCGACCATGACCGGCAGCGCGCTCACCATGCTGATCGGGGTCGGCCACCGCACCGGGCTCTTCGCGGCCGCCGCACGGGGCCCCGCCACCGGCGCCGGGCTCGCCGAGCGTGCCGGGCTCCAGGAGCGTTACGTCCGCGAATGGCTCGGCGCCATGGTCACCGGCGGGATCTTCACCTACGACGGCCGTGAGTACACCTTCCCGCCCGAGCACGCGAAGTTCCTGCTCGGCGAGACGGCGTCGAACCTGATGCCGTCGCTGCTGACGCTGTCCGCGTTCACCGGCATCCTGCCCGGCCTGGAACGCGCGTTCGCCGAAGGCGGCGGCGTCCCGAGGTCGGCGTACGGGCCCTACCTGGAGACCCTCGGCGCGAAGACCGGCGACAGCTGGAAGCACGTCTACCGCGAGCACCTGGTGGACGGCTTCTTCGGCGCGGTCCCCGGCCTGAAGGAGCGGCTGACCGCCGGGGCCCGGGTGCTCGACCTCGGCTGCGGCACCGGGAACGCGATCGCGGTCGCCGCCCGCGCGTTCCCCGCGTCACGATTCACCGGCCTCGACATCAACCCGGGCGTCGTCGAACAAGCGAAGGAGACGGCGAACGGGCTGCCGAACGCCGGCTTCGCCGTCGGGGACGCCGCCGGGCTGACCGCCGATCCGCCGTACGACGTCATCACCGCGTTCGACGCCATCCACGATCAGGACCGCCCGGACGTCGTGCTGCGCCGGGTCCGCGGCGCGCTGGCTCCCGACGGCCTGTTCTTCATGGTCGACACGAACTTCTCCAGCCACGTGGAGAAGAACATCGGGAACCCGCTGGCGGCGCTGACCTATTCGATCAGCCTGATGTACTGCACGACGACGTCGCTGGCCGAGGGCGGTGCCGCGCTGGGAGCCGTGTGGGGCACCGAAAAGGCGTCGGAAATGCTCGCGGACGCGGGGTTCCGGCACGTCGACGTGCTCGGGTCCCCGCGTCCGCAGAACTGCATCTACGCCTGCCGCCCGTGAATCACTGCTGGTACGGCGCCGCCGCGGCCTTCGCGGCGGTGACCAGCGCGCCCTTGTTCTTCGGCCAGAACGTGCTGTCGACGCAGGTGTACTTCGGCAGGAAGCCGCCACAGGTGCCGCTCGAGCCACCGACCTCGAACGTCACGCTCGCGACGCCGAGCTCACCGTAGGTGAAGTCGTCGGTGGTGCCGCTCGTGTCGTAGCCGACGGTCTCTTCGTTGGTGCCGACGAGGTAGCCGTTCGACGCGGAGTACTTCGCGCCGAGCTTGCGGTACTGCGCGTCGTTCGGCGAGGTCGACTGCGTGAAGCCCCACGGGATGATGATGTCGTTTCCGTAGCTGTGCAGCGTGATCATCGTGCCCTTGGCGGTCGACGGCGCCGGGTCGTTGTTCCCCGTGCCGCGCTGGTCCGGGAAGATCGCGCGAGCCAGCTTCTCCAGCGCCTGGACCTCGGGCTCGGAGCCGGCGCTCACGCCCTGGTAGGTCTCGGAACAGGCGGCGTTGGAGTCGCCGCCCCACTTGAACGTGGAGTTGCGGTTGAGGTCGACGCCGATGTTCGTGCCGGAGCAGCCACCGCGCGAGTTGTTGGCGTTCTTGCGCTGCAGCTTCGGCGAGTTCCCGCCGGAGGCGACGATGTCGACGCCGTCGGGATTGGCGATCGGCACCACCCACACCTCGATAGTGTCCAAAATGGACTTCGCGGTGGCGTCGGTGGCGTAGCCGTCGGCGAGGTAGTCGATCCAGCGCCAGGCGAGCTCACCGGTCGACAGCTCGCGCGCGTGGATCTGGGACATCAGGAAGAACTTCGGCTTCGGCGACGTCGTCGACAGCGTGCAGTCGCCGGCCTGCTTCTTCGTCAGGCAGATGGCCTGGATGTCGTGCCCGCCCTGGCCCTTCGTCTTCTTCCACGACTGGCCGATCGTGTACTTCGTGGCCAGGTCGGGGTGTGCCGAAGCGACCTGCGCGAGGTGGTTCTCCTGCGCGGTGACCGTCCGGTACCCGCCGTAGAAGGTGTCGGCCGCCAGGCTGTTCGTCCGGGCGGGGAGTTCCTTGTAGACGGTGTCGAAGTACGACGGCCGATAGCCGAGCGCCCGCAGTTTCGCGGCGACGGCTTGCCCGCCGACGACGTTGACGGTGCCGGCGTCACCCTCTTCGACGTCGAAGCCGGCCGCGGTCAGCGCCTGCGCCTGGGCGGCGGTGGCCGGGACGCGCCAGAACACCGGCGAGTCCGCCGCCTGCGCGGTGGCGGTACCGCCGAGCAGGGTGGTGAGCAGGACACCGGTCGCCGCAAGGGCAAGCCGGGACAAGGACCTTGACGCCATCGGGGGATCTCCTCACGCCGCGCGGATGGACGCCCGGCGGGGACCACGAGCCCACGGTCACCGTACCGGCACGCACAGTGTGTCGGCCCGGGACAAACCCGCCATACCCCCGAAAGTCGCGAAACCGCCGACGCGCACGGCGGCACTTTCCCGTGAAAGTGCCGCCTCGGGCCGCTGAGTCCGGCACTTTCACGGGAAGTGCCGGATCGGGCTAGTGCTTCAGGCCGTGTTCGATGGCTTCGATGATCCGCGGCCGCAGCTCGGCGGCGCTGATGATCGCGTCGACGGACCCGACCTCGACCGCGCGCTGGATGCTGTGCACCCGGTCGAACTCCGCCGCCACCTCGCTCACCTTCTCCGCGCGGACCGCCGACTGGACCTCCGCCAGCTGGGCGTTCAACGTCGCACGGGACGCGCCGCCCGCCGCCGCGATCCGGGCCTGCAGTTCCGTCACTCGCGGGTCGTTCGCCGTGCGGTTGTTCACCTCGCCCGAGAACACCACCGCCGCCGCCGGGGCGCCGCCCAGCACCGAGGCGAACGAGCCCTCCAGGGCCAGCACCGTCATGTTCGGGTTGAGTGCCTTGGAGAACACCACGAACGCGCCGCCGTGGTAGCGCGAAATCACGCAGAACACGATCGGGCCCTCGAAGTTGACGATCGCCCGGCCGATCTCCGCGCCGTACTCCAGCTGGAGCTTCCGCAGCGACTCCGGCGAGCCGTCGAAGCCGGACAGGTTCGCCAGCACGACCAGCGGCCGGTTGCCCGACGCCGCGTTGATCGCCCGTGCCGTCTTCTTCGACGAGCGCGGGAACAGCGTGCCCGCGGTGTAGGTGTCCGGGCCGTCGGTGGGCGGGAAACCGCGGCGGGGCACCGAACGCGACTCGATGCCGACCAGGCAGACCGAGTGGCCGCCGATGTGCACGTCCTGCACCGCCGCCGTGTCCGCGTCGGCCATGCCCGCCCAGCGCTCCAGCACCGGGTGGTCCTGGTCCGACAGCGCGCGCATCACCGTGCGGATGTCGAACGGCTTCTTGCGGTCCGGGTTGTGCTCGGCCGAGAAGATCTGGCCCACGGTCGTGAAGTCACTGCCGACGATCGCGTGCGGGTACGGCGAAACGTCGCGGTCGACCGGGTCGTTCGTGCCCACCTTGCGCGGCCCGGACTCGCCCGGCACGACGTAGGTGTGGTCGTAGTACGACATCAGCACCGCACGCGCGGCCGTCAGGTTCGGCGCCCAGTACTGCGCCTGGCCGTTCGGGCCCATGACGCGGTCGTAGCCGCCGATGCCGTAGTTGTCCTCGGCCGACACGCCACCCGAGAAATCGAGGGCCTGCTTGCCGGTGAGCACCATCGCCGAGTCCGGCGTCATCACCAGGATTCCCTTGGTGTGCATGAGCATCGTGGCTTCGGCGTTCCAGTACGGCTGGGCGCCGACGTTGATCCCGTTGACCACGATGTTGATCTCGCCGCCGTCCTGGGTGAACGTGACGATCCGCTTGAGCGCGGCGGCGACCCAGTCCATGTTCTCGGTGCCCGAGGACATCGAGATCCGCGCCCCCGACGACAGCGCGAACCACTCCAGCGGCACCTGCATCCGCTCGGCCAGGTCGAGCGCCGCGATGACCCGCGAGCACTCCGGCTCCGACAGCGCGCCCAGCGACTTCGTCGGGTCGCCGAGCAGGACGACCCGGGTGACGCCTTCGGGGTGCAGCTCGGTCGGCGTCGTGACGACGCCCGCCACGATCGCCGCGGTGTTCTTGCCCTTGGGCCGGTCCACCGGGACCAGGGCACCGCCGCCCGAGGCACTCTTCCCCGCCGAGGGCGCATCGGACCCGGTGTCCAGGTCGTACTCGGCGAACGTGCCCGCCGGCCCGGCGAGCAGGCCGGTCAGCTCGTACGGGTAGACGTTGCCGCGCCGGGCCGCGCGCAGCACCTTCAGGCGGTACTCGTCCAGCGGCTTGACCGGCTCGGTCGACGGCGGCTCGACGTGCAGCTTCGCGCCGTGCCCGGGGTCGAAGGCGATCCGGACGGCGAGCTCGGCCAGCTTCCCCGCGTCGGTGCGGCGGCGGGCCAGGAACTGGACCTCCTCCAGCCCGGCACCCACCGACGTCGGCAGGATGCGCTGGACCAGCGCGTTCAGCTCCTCGGTGGTCAGCTCGGTCGGCGGCCAGACGTACATCATGATCCGGTTGGTGTCGAACCGCTTGTTCTGCGGCCGCTGCGCCTGGATGTTCCGGATCGCGTCGAGGCAGGCGGTGACCGCGTCCTCGAGGGCGGGCAGGGCGACCAGCCTGCCGTCGGCCTCGCGCAGCGGGGTCAGGTCGCGGACCTGGCCCATCGCGATCAGCCGCTCGTCGGCCGGGTTGGTCTTCGCGACCGCCTTGAACAGGTAGATCTCCTCGTCGGCCGAGGGCAGCCGGGTGAGGTCGAACTCGCGCAGCCGCTGCAGCTGCAGGCGCTGGGCGATCTGCGGGTGCAGGCCGCGGATCAGCCGGTCTTCCGTGAAGCCGGTGGAGCCACTGTCGTCGCGCTCGAACGTGAAGTGGTGGTGCATCACGGCGCCGCCAGTGCCGGCCACGGTGAACACGACGCGGCGCACGCTCGACGGCACCGGGTGCTCGGCCAGGAGCGCGCCGAGCCGGTCCGCGGTCGCGCCGGCCTCCGGCTGGTCCTCCCAGCGCAGGTACAGGTCGGCGACGACGCCCTCGGTGGCCACCTCGCCGAGCGCGCGCAGCGCGTCGGGCAGGGTGGTGATGTCGACGGCGGTCGTGACCAGCGGCAGCGCGCCGTCGCCGGTGTTCAGCTCGGCGGTCAGCCACCGGGAGCCGCCGGCGTCGCGCACGGCGACCCCGGACAGCCGGCGGTTGCCGTAGTAACGGCGGGTCAGCACTTCCAGCAGCGGCGCGTGGTCGCGCCCCGGCCGCCCGATCCGCTGCCCGACCAGCCGCACCAGGGGCTGCGAGCCGGTGATCATGGCCTGGATCCGCTCGGCGCGGTCCGGCGCGTCCGGGTGCTGGTCGAGGTACCGCAGCTCGGTGCGGACCGAGGCGTAGACCTCGGCCCGGTGACGGCGCAGCAGCGGCTGGGCGAACCAGCGGAACACCACGCCCCGGGCCAGGTCGGAGACCGCGGGGAAGCGCACCTGCGTGGCCGCGACCAGGTGCTCCAGGACGAGCCCGGCGCGCTCGCTCAGCGACTCCGCCGGCGCCGCCCCGGCCAGCCACTGCCGCAGCAGCTCCGAGACGACCGCGACGTCGGCCGCCATCCGCTGCTGCGCCAGGAAGATCCGGAAGACCGCGGCCTCCAGCTCGGGCGTCCGCTCCAGGTCGGGGACGCCGTAGTGCGCGAGGACCCGCTTCAGCTTCGCCTGGAAGCCTTCGCTGACGCCGGCGCGCTCGACGTCGAGGCTCTGCAGGTAGCTGTGGAAGAACTCGCGCGGGCTGTGCACCGGGCTGCCCGGCTCGGTGAACTCGCCGCCGGGGGTGTTGCGGCTCAGCTCGGACAGGTCGGCGAAGACGGTGAGCAGGTCGAGCTCGCCTTCGACCGGGCGGTTGCCCAGCTCGGCGCGTGCCTCGAGGTAGGCCGCGACGAGCCGCTTGCGCTCGGCCGGGTCGACGTCGAAGCCGAGCAGCAGGCTCCCCAGGTCCTGGAGGCCGCGTTCGACGCGCTCGGCCGCGGACACGCCGTCCGGCACGCCGGGCAGGTCGATCTCGACGGCTTCGATTTCCTCGGCGGCCGCTTCCCCGGCGTCGTCGGCCAGGGGTTCCAGGCGCATCAGCGGCGCGCCGGTCTCGACCTGGCTGCCGACGGACACCGGGCATTCGCGGACCCGGGCGCGGAACGGCGCGCGCAGCACCGTCTCCATCTTCATGCTCTCCAGCACGAGGATCGGCGCGTTGGCCTCGACCTCGTCGCCGACGGCCAGGGGGGTCGCGACGACCAGCGCGGGCGCGGGGGAGCGGACGACGCCGCCCTCGTCGCGGCTGATGCGGTGGGTGACGCCGTCGACCTCGACGAGGTGGATCGGGCCGTGCGTGGCCGACACCAGGCGGAAGCGCTCCCCGTTGACGAGGATCTGGCCGCTGTGGGCGTCGAACCGGTCGATGCGGACGTCGGCGTGCTGCACGTCCGAGCTGCCCGCCGAGACGCCGACGCGGAACCGCGTCAGGCCGGCGCGGGCCACGCTGACGCGGTAGCCGGTGCCGCGGAGCTTGAGGTCGAGCGGGCGGCCGGTCTCGTGCTGGACCTGCGGGCGCCCGCCGTGGGCAGTGGACAGCAGCCGCTGGACCGAGACCTCTTCCTCGTCCTGGTAGGCCTCGATGGCGGCCGCGGCCAGGGCGATCGCGGAGTGCCGGTGGGTGACCAGGCGGCCCTCGGCGCGGACGCGGTCGATCCAGCCGGTGTCGGCGCTGGCGTCGATCACCTCGGGCTGGTCGAGCAGGTCGAGCACGAAGCTCTTGTTGGTCGCGCCACCTTCGATGATCACGGTGGTCTCGGCCATCGCGCGGCGCAGCCGGCCGAGGGCCTCGTCGCGGTCACGGCCGTAGGCGATGATCTTGGCGATCATCGAGTCGAAGTCGGCCGGGATCGTGTCACCCTCGCTGACGCCGGTGTCGACGCGGATGCCGGGGCCGGCGGGCAGCGCCAGCCGGGCGATGCGGCCGGGGGAGGGGGCGAAGTCGCGGTCGGGGTCTTCGGCGTTGAGCCGCGCTTCGACGGCGTGACCGCTCTCGGCGGGCTGGTCGCCTTCGAGCTTCCCACCGCCGGCGACGTGCAGCTGCAGCTTGACCAGGTCGGTACCGGTGGTGATCTCGGTGATCGGGTGCTCGACCTGCAGGCGGGTGTTGACCTCGAGGAAGGCGAACAGCTTCTCGCCCGGGTGGTACAGGAACTCGACGGTGCACGCGCCGCGGTAGCCGACGGCCACCGCGAGCCGCTCGGCCGACGTCTTGAGCTCGGCCGTCTGCGCCGGCGAGAGGACCGGCGACGACGACTCTTCGATGATCTTCTGGTTGCGCCGCTGCACCGAGCAGTCGCGGACGCCGAGCGCCCACGCCGTCGCGCCGTCGGAGATCACCTGGACCTCGACGTGCCGGGCACCGGTGACCAGCCGCTCGAGGAACACGATTCCGGAGCCGAAGGCGCGCAGGGCTTCCTGGCTGGTGCGCTCGTAGGCGTCGGCCAGCTCGTCGGCCGAGGACACCTTGCGGATGCCGCGCCCGCCGCCGCCCGCGGTCGCCTTGAGCATCAGCGGGTAGCCGATCTCGCTCCCGGCGCGCAGGGCGTCTTCGAGGGTGGCGACCTCACCGCGGCTCCACGGCGCGACCGGCACGCCGACCTCTTCGGCGATCAGCTTCGCGCCGATCTTGTCGCCGAGCTTGCGCATCGCGTCGGCACTCGGCCCGACGAAGGTGACACCGACCTTCTCGCACAGTTCGGCGAAGGCCGGGTCCTCGGCGACGAAGCCCCAGCCGACCCACGCGGCGTCGGCCTTCGTCTCGACGAGGGCTCGCTCGAGCTTGGCGAGGTCGAGGTAGGGGCGCGCCGAGGCGGGGCCGAGGTCGTAGGCCAGGTCGGCCTCACGGACGAACGTGGCGGTGCGGTCGGCGTCGGTGTAGAGGGCGACCGTCTCGATCCGCGTCCCGGTTTCCGCCGACAGGTCCCGGACGGCGTGGATCAGCCGCATCGCGGCCTCTCCGCGGTTGACGATGGCGACACGACTGAACACCGGCTGAGCCTCCCAAGTACGCATGCGCAGAAGGCGACGTACCTGTCCTGGAACGTCGCCCGCACCTGTCTACACCTTGCTCGATTACCCGGGGGTAGACCAATGTCCGCCATGGCGCATGCCGGGGCGGCTGAGTTGTAGGAACCCCACAAAAAGCGACCCGCGCCACACTGCCGGGGCCCCGTTTCACGCGAGGTCTGCGACAAAGGGCGTCGCGCAGCCTACGGCCGGGAGAACATCCGGTGACGGGGGCCTCGTCAAGAAGCCAGCAGGACGTCCGAGTCCAGCACCTGGCCCAGCTCGCGGCGTTCGGCGTCCGACAACGGGACGGCCGCGACGCTGCAGCGGCCGTCGGGGCCGGGTGCGGTCGTGATCGCCAGGACGGACTTCCCGTCGATCTCCCGCAGCGTGACCCGGCCGCCGCACGAGAGGTCCACCGTGATCCCGGGGCGGTCGCGGTGCCTGCCCAGCCAACGGCCGACGAAGTCGAAGGTCATCGCGGTCTCCCCTCGGAACGAGTACCCCTCTTGGAGCACAGGTGTGCTTCCGAGATGCCCCGGATACCTCGTGTTCACACCCGGTCGTGGTGAAAAGGTCACCGCGGCCCGGCCGCGGCCATCACCGATTTCGCGGCGTCGGGCCAGTTTCCGCCGGTCACGACGGTCGTGTCGCTGATGACGACGTTCGTGCCGAGGTTCTTCACGACCGTGTTGTCGGTGAAGTTGTGGTGGATCGTGATGTCGTGGATGGTCGGCGTCCACATGCCCACCCAGCGGCCGGTCTCGTTGCTCACCACGTTGTCGTGGGTGTCCCACCACGAGCTGCCTTCGTCGTGGTAGAGCATGTTGTTGTTGTGCGGCGCGGTGTGCACCCAGTTGCCCGCGGTGACCGATCCGGCCGCGGCGTCCTGGCCGCCGAGGGTGTAGATCGGGCCGCCGTCGAGCAGCGTGCGCATCACGTCGTGGATGTCGTTGCCGAGGATGCGGTTGGCGCCGGAGTAGATCGTGCCGCGCCGGCAGGCCTTCAGGCCCTGCTTCGCCTGCAGCTCGCACGGTGACGCCCAGCCCCAGCCCCAGCCGAGCGAGATGCCCGAATACGGCGTTTCGGCGATTTCGTTGTGCTCGAGGGTGAGCCGGCGCCCGTGCCCGGCCCAGATGCCGACGGCGTCGTGGTAGTCCTGCCCGACGCGCGTGATCGTGCTGTCCGCGACGGTGATGTCGAGCGTCATGCGGGCGGGGTCGGCGAGGTAGTAGTCGTCGACCTCGCCGATCGCGATGCCGCCCGCGGAGGTGTCGGTGATCGTGGTGCGGGTGATGCGGGCGTCCTGGGTGCCGTCTTCCAGGGCGATCCCGGCGCCGCCGAGCTGCCGGAAGGTGCTTCGGTCGATCGTGATGTCCCGCCCGCGGTCGATCTCGAGCGCGGCGGGCGGCCGGATCGGCGCGTGCGGCGCGGCCGCGGCCCACTGGACACCGGCCTGGTTGTCGACGTAGCCGTCGCGGGACGGCAGGGTCCACGTCGTCCCGGTGAAGGTGAGGCCGCTGAAGCTCAAGTCGTGCGCGGGCCGCACGACGTCCGGAGTGACGACGAAGGCGTCGACCAGGAAGGTCCGGTCGGTGCGGCTGGTCAGCGTCACCGTGTGCCTGCCCTTCGGCAGGTCCTTCACCGCGTAGACGACCTGCTGCGCGAGCCGGACGTCGCCGGCTTCGGTGTGCGGCCGGGGATCGGGGCGGCCGTCCACGGTCGCGGTGAAGGCGCCCTGGTCGGTGTTCGTCTCCGCGAGGACGTCGAGGCCGGTGCCGGTGAAGGTGTAGCTCACCGACGCGCCCGGGGTGGTTGTGACGTGCACGCCGTCCTGGAAGTCGCCCAGCGCCCGGTCCGCCGACGTCGTCCACGCGCCCCGGTAGGTCGCGGTGTCGTCGTCGGCCGGTGTCAGGTGGCCCGGCGTGCCCTCCGCCGAGACGAGCGTCTCCAGCAGCGGGAGCTCGACGTCGGCCTTCGCCATGTCCTGGCCCGGCAAGGGGATGTAGGAGAGCCGGCCGGCCGCGCGGTCGAGGTACCACTGGCCGGGCTTGGTCAGCAGCTCGTAGGCGTTTTCGACCCAGCTGACGCCGTCGAGCTTGGGGAGCCCGTTGCCGTTGAAGGGGAACTGCCGGTTGATGACCGCGGTGTTGTTGTTGCGCCAGCAATCGGGCTGGACGGTCAGTGCCGATCCGGTGCCCTCATGGGTGATCGAAGCGAGCGGGCAGCGCATGTGCTTCCACTTGTTCTCCTGCGCCACTTCGACGTCCTGCTGGTTCGTCAGCGCGGCGAAGGATGGATCCGGGGTGCTGAAGCCGGTGGCGGTGACCGTGAAGGTCGCGGGAGCGAGCGCGGTGCGGGCGCGTTCGGCGCGGACGCCGTCGACGAACAGCTGCCGTGTGCCGGTGCCCTTGGGAACGCTCGCCGTGTAGATGCCGCGGGCGGGGTCGGTGCGGGTGAAGCCGGTGACCCGCCGGGCGCCCGTGAGCACCGGCGTCTCGCCCGGGGCGGCGCGGAACGCGACCTTCGCGGCCGTCCGCGGCAGTTCGAGAGTCCGGTTCAGGCGGTAGGTTCCGCCACGCAGGAGCACCGTGACGTCGCCATGTTCCCCGGCGAGCCGCCGGGAAGCGCTTTCCAGCGAACACGGGTGCGGGACCGAGCAGGCCGTGCCGTGGCCGTCCGGTGCCGCGACCAGCGTGCGGCCGGGTGCCGCGCCCGCCGGAGCGGCCAGCGTGACGCCCGCCAGCAGAACCGCGCCCAGTGCCGCACTCACTGCCGCACTCACTGCCGTGCTCAGCCGTCCGAAGTCCATGGCCCGACGCTGACACCTCATACATCAGATGTCAACGCACCTTCTGTCGTAGTCGGTGGTGTTACGTGCGGAAATGCGCCTCAGACATCGGATGAATGTGTCGGTGGATGGGACGGCGAGCGGATCGGCGAGCGGGCCGGCACCCCCCGACTGGGTGCCGGCCCGTCCTTCTCCCGTTGCGCCTCGGCGTCAGCGCAGGGGCGCCTCCAGGACGTACCGCTTCGCGAGGCCCTCCCCGCAGTCCACTTCGACGGTTCGCCGGACGACGTGCGTGCCGTCGTCGCCGCGCAGCGCGTAGCCGACCGCTGTCGAGTCCGGGATCGTGCGGACCTCGGCGGGCACCCGGCCGCCTGCCGACAGCCGGCGCAGCAGGCGCTGCGCCGGCGCGTCGAGTGCCTCGTCCACAGTGGACGGGTTGCGGGTGTCTTCCCGTCCCGGCGAAGGCGCCGCGGGCGCGCTGCCGGCCAGCCGCTCGACCTCGCGGGTGGCGTCGACGATCGTCGTCACGGTGCCGCCGCCGTCGATGCTGACGCGCACCTCGCCGAGGCCGGGCGTGACGACCGGGTGCCCGTCGACCAGCTGTGTGAACACGACGTGGGTTTCGCGCACCCGCGGGTCGGCGATCTCGTCGGCCGTGCCGCCCGCGTGGTACTGGTGGCGCACCTTGTCCGCGACCAGGTCGACGCGGTCGGCCAGGCCGAAGGTCTCCACGGCGTCCTGCGCGATCCGCACCGCTTCGGCGGCGCTCGGCGCGTCCCGGCCGGTGCCGTCGGCCTCGGCGAACGTGATCTCGCGGACGCCGCGGTGGTCGATGGTCAGCCGCGGGCCGCCATCGCCGCTCGGGCCGGCGCCCAGTGCGACGCCGTGCGGGCCCAGCGCGTCGTCCGGCAGCCCGCCGTCGAGCCGGACGCCGTAGTGTCCGGCCAGCTCGGTCAGCCGGGACGGCGAGAGCCGCTGCGGCGCGAACCGGGCCGTCTGCGGCGAGCCGGGCAGCTCCAGGCGGTCCTCCCGGATGCTCTTGGCGGCGTCGTACCAGGTCCACCACCACCAGTTCTTCGACGCGGCGGCGGTGGAGAAGTTCCCTTCGTTCCACAGCCGGTCCTGCGCTTCGGCCTGCGTCGCCCCGCACGCGACGACCGACGGCGCCTGGTGGGGGTCGATTTCCCACGACGCGTCCAGCCACGCCTTGCTGAACTTGCGGCCGTTGGCGTTCCACTTGGTGAAGAAGAGCGCGCCGTAGTCCGGGTTGTCGACGCTGGTCGTCTCGAAGCCGAAGATCATCCGCAGGCCCAGGTTCGCCGCGTCCCACGTGCGGATCGGGCTGTTGCCGCCACCGATGCGCAGCGAGAGGCAGGTGGAGAAGAACAGGTAGCGCGCGACCTCGTTGCCCAGTCGCATATCGGCCGAGTTCACCCAGGCCGACCCGCCCCAGGTGCCGCCCATCGGCATCGAGAAGACGCCGTTGCCGTCCATCGTCCCGTGTCCCGAGTGGTACTCGGCGACGCAGGCGTCGAAGCCGTAGGTGCCCTGCCAGTCGTCGTACTCTTCGCCGTAGATCCACGACAGCACGCCGCCGTCGCGATACCAGAAGTTCGGCGCGGTGAACTTATTGACGTAATTGTAGAAACCACCCGCGTCTTCGTGGGTGAAGGAGAGGTCGCTGATCCCGGGCGGGAAGTCCTCGATGGAGCAGAAACCGTACCGGTTGGCGCCGCGATCAGCCGCGACCCCGGTCGCGGCGAACGGATCTCCCGAGGTCAGCGCCCGCGCGGCAGCGGGCGCTGACGGTGGCGCGGTGACCGCGCCGTTCTTGAGCAAAGCCATGGTTCCTCCCCGTCGACAGCAGAATGAATCGATCCGACGTTAGCCGTCAAACCGGCGGAATCGGAGCTGATACATCTTTTTGCCACACCTTCAGCTCAATTTTTTCAGTGCTGAACCGATTCTGTGGGCCATTCCCGGAAATGTGCGCGACCCGGTCAGGGGCAACCGGCCACAGTGGACTTCGCGGTCACGCCGGGGTGGCGCGCCGATGGGCGCCGCCCCCGGTTTCCACGTTACCGGGGAGGACCGGCAGAATGCGGACGGCGACCGGATTCCGCCAGGGACGAGGCGTGCCGGGCGTGGGGGCGCGGCCATGATGGCCGGATGAAGCTCGGGCAGTTGGCGTCGGTGGCGCGGGAGATGTTCTCCGCCAAGGTGGTCTACGGCGAACCCGTGGAGCGTGACGGCACGGTCGTCATCGCGGCCGCGGCGGTCTTCGGTGGCGGGGGTGGGGGCGGCGACGGCGCGGCAGCGCGGGAGGGCGCCGGGTTCGGGGTGTTCGCCCGGCCTGTCGGCGCGTTCGTCGTCCGGGACGGCGCTGTGACCTGGGTGCCCGCCGTCGACGTCACGCGGCTCGGGCTGGCCGCCGCGGTCGGCGTCGTCGCTCTCGCGAAGATCCTGGCAAGACGTACCCGGTCCTGATCGGGAACCGGCGAAAGTTCACCGGCGGTTCTTGTTCGCGTTCGCGTTGGCGGCCTAGCGTCGGGATGTCGTCCGATGCGGAGGTACGCATGAGCACTGGGGACTTCAGCCGGCGGACGCTGCTGCGCGCGGGCGGGGTGGCGGCGGCCGTGGGCATGCTGCCCGGCGTCGCGTTCGCCGACCAGCCGGGTGGGGCCGGCAGCCAGACCCGGACCGTCACCGGCACCCTGCAACCGGACGTGCCGGACTGGTACTACCTGCCCGTCGACGTCCCGCGCGGCGTGCGGCAGATCGACGTCGTCTACTCCTACGACAAGCCCGCGGTGCCCGCCGGCACCCGCGGGAACGCCTGCGACATCGGCATGTTCGGCCCCGAGGGCCACGAACTGGGCAACGCCCGCGGCTTCCGCGGCTGGTCCGGCGGCTTCCGCGACCGGTTCTCGATCAGCGCGTCCGAAGCGACGCCCGGCTACCTCGCCGGGCCGATCGAGGCCGGCCGGTGGCACGTCATCCTCGGGCCGTACACCGTCGCGCCGCAGGGCCTGCACTACCGGGTCGACATCACGCTCACCTTCGGGCCCGGCGGCCCGCCGTTCAAGCCGAACCCGGCGCCCGAGACCGCGCCGGCCCGCGAGCGCGGCCGTGCCTGGTACCGCGGCGACAGCCACCTGCACACCGTCCACTCCGACGGCCGCCGCACACCGGAGCAGCTCGTCGCCGACGCCCGCGCCGCCGGGCTCGACTTCATCGTCTCCACCGACCACAACACGTCCAGCTCACAGCTCGTGTGGGGCGACTACGCCACCGACGACCTGCTGATCCTCAACGGCGAAGAGGTGACGACCCGCTCCGGGCACTGGCCCGCCATAGGGCTGCCCGCCGGCACGTGGATCGACTGGCGCTACCGGGCCGGCGACCCACGGGACTTCCGGCGCTTCACCGACCAGGTCCACCGCGCGGGCGGCCTGGTCACCGCGGCGCACCCGTTCGCCGGCTGCTTCGGCTGCACCTACGAATTCGCCTACGAGCTCGCCGACCTGGTCGAAGTCTGGAATGGCCCCTGGACCCAGGACGACGAGGCGAGCGTCATCCACTGGGACGGGCTGCTGCGCGGCGGCCGGTTCATCCCGGCGATCGGCGACTCCGACGCGCACCACCCCGACCAGCGGGTCGCGCTGCCGCACACCGTCGTCCTCGCCGACCGGCTGCGCCGCCGTGAGCTGCTGGCCGGGCTGAAGGCGGGCCGCTCGTGGCTGGCCGAGTCGGCCGCCGTGCAGCTGGACTTCACGGTCTCCGGTGGCGACGCCGGCGCGGGCATCGGCGAACGGCTGGCCGTCGGCACCGGCACGCCGGTGACCGTGAAGGCGGCCGTCAGCGGGGTGCCGGGCACCACCGTCACCTTCCTGGACCAGCTCGGCCCGGAGCACACCGAAACCGTCGGCGACTCGGGGGTGGCCACGGTCACGTGGACGACCTACCCCCGCTACAGCCGGTGGGTGCGGGCCGAGGTCCGCCGTCCGGCCGGCGGTCCGAACACGACGGTGCCCAACGCGATGGTGGCGATGACCAACCCGATTTTCCTGGGCACCGGCCACTGAACCCCCACCCGGTGCGCCGCGTCCCCTGGTTGGGCAGACTGGGGCGAACGGGTGACGGGAGACAGGGTGCGTGGTTGTGGCCTGAAGGTGGCCATCTTCCTGGGGGCGGTCGTCGTGCTGACCGCGGGGATCGTCGTGGCGGTGGTGCTGTCGCGCGGGTCCGTGCGGACGCCGGGGTGCACGGTGGCGCTGCCCGGGCAGAACGCGTCCGCGTACACGTTCACCCCGGAGCAGATGAACAACGCCGCGACGATCTCGGCCGTCGGGGCGAAGCTCGGCCTGCCCCCGCACGCGGCCACGATCGCGCTGGCCACGGCGTTGCAGGAGTCGAAGCTGCGCAACCTCGAGGGCGGTGACCGCGACTCGGTCGGGTTGTTCCAGCAGCGGCCCAGCCAGGGCTGGGGCACGATCGCCCAGCTGCGCGACCCCGTCTACGCGGCGACGGAGTTCTACCAAAAGCTCGAGAAGCTCCCGGACTGGGAGACCCTGCCGATCACCGAGGCGGCGCAGGCCGTCCAGCGCTCCGGCGCCCCGGACGCCTACGCGCAGTGGGAGCCGCAGTCCCGCGCCATGGCCGCGGCCTTCAACGGCCAGTTCCCGGCCGCGCTGACCTGCCGCAACCTGACCCTGGCCGCCCCGGCGGACCTCGCCGCGGCGGCGACGGGCGAACTGGGCGCGGCTCGCCTGAGCGGCGCGCACCCGGCGGCGCAGGGCTGGACATATGCGACCTGGCTGGTCGGCCGGGCGGCGGCGCTGGGCGTGGACAAGGTCAGCTTCGCCGGCCGGACATGGACGGCGGAGTCCGGAGCCTGGGCAGCCGACGCGGCGGCCGGCCCGGACCTCTCGGTGCACCAGACAAGCGCCGCCCAGGTCAGCGAGTAACGCTCCGGCCCAAACGCCCCGATGTGGCGTTGGGTGCGTCAGACGCACCGAACGCCACATTGGGTGCGCTGGACGCACCGAACGCCACATGGGGGCGCTCGAGAGCCGGGTCAGCCTGGTCAGCGGGTGGCGGCGGCCCAGCGGACGGCGGGCCCCATCGTCCAGCCGGCGACCGCGAAGACCGCGCCCATGAGCAGCCAGCCCGGCAGGCCCCAGCCGACCACGACGGTGCTCAGCAGCACCGGCCCGATCGCGCGCGCCACCGACGTCCCCGTGCCGAAGAAGCCCTGGTACTGACCCTGCTTGTCCGCCGGTGCGAGGGCGAAGCCGATCTCCCAGGAGCCCGCCGACTGCAGCATTTCGCCCAGTACCTGCACGAGCGCACCCACGACCAGCACCCCGAAAGCGGTCCACGGCGAGGTGCCGAAAGCCGAAAGCGCGAAGGCGACGCAGGACGCGAGCAGGAGCACGCCGGACCGGCGGACCATCCGCGCCGCCGAGCCGATGCTCGCCGACCGGCCCGCGACGCGGACCTGCAGCAGCACCACCACGACCGTGTTGAGCACGAACAGCGCGGACACCGTCCAGCCCGGCGCGGCCGTCCGCTCGACTATCCACAGGGGAATCGCCACGCTCAGCAAGGGCATGCGCAGCAACAGGATCGCGTTGAGCACCGTCACCAGCGCGTACGGCCGGTCGCGCAGCACGGCCAGTTTCGGCTCCCCGGCGCGCGGTGCCGAGGCGCGTGGGACCGCCGGGAGCGCATACAACAGTGCCGCCGTCACCACGAAGCTCGCCGCGTCGAGCGCGAAGACCGTCAGGTACGCCGACGCCGTGTCGGCCGCCAGGGCCAGCCCGCCCAGTCCGGCGCCGACGGCGAGACCGGCGTTGCCCGCGGACTGCAGGTGCGCCCGGACGCGCGTCCGCCGCTCCGGATCGGCGAGCGCGGCCAGCAGGGCCTGGCGGGCAGCCGCCAGCCCGGTCTGGCAGCTGCCGTAGAGGCACGCGGCCAGCACGAACGGCAGGGGCGAGCGGACCGCCACGAAGGCCAGGACCGACGTGCCCGTCGCCAAGGCCAGCAGCACCGCCGAGCCGCGGGCGCCGTGGCGGTCGGCGAGGTGGCCGAGCGGCACCCCGGCGACCGAGCCGACCGCCCAGCCGAGCGTCAGGCCGAGCCCGACCTGCGCCGGTGTCAGGCCGGCGATCCGCGTGAAGAACAGCACCGAGCAGGTCAGGAACGCGCCGTCGCCGAGCGAGCCGGCCAGCTGGGCGGCGGCGAGCAGCCGGCCGGGGCGCCGGGTCGCCGGGCGTTCGAGAGTCACCGTCATACCGGTCACGTTAGGGCGAAACTTGGCCCTGTCCCAGATCCAATTACGACCAAACGCATTGGGCCAATGTAGGGTCGCGGGATGGACTTCCACGTCAGCCTGGCCGGGCGTGGCGACCTCAGCGTCCGGATCTACCGGCAGCTGCGCGACGCCGTGCTGGACGGCAGGCTGCGGGCAGGCGAGCGGCTGCCGCCGACCCGGGAGCTGGCGCGGCGCCTGGCCGTTTCGCGCAACACCGTCGCGGTCGCCTACGACCGCCTGACCGCCGACGGCTTCCTGACCGGCCGCGTCGGCGCCGGGACGTACGTCTGCGCCGAACTTCCCGCGCCGAAGCCCCGCAAGGCCGCTTCGGTGCCGGGGCCACAGCCGAAGGCGGTGTGGCGGTCGCTGCCGCCCCCGGTCGCCGCCGCGGAGCGGGCGCCGGTGTACGACTTCCGCGTCGGCATCCCCGACGCCGCGCTATTCCCGCTGGAAACCTGGCGGCGGCTGCTCGCGCGGGAGCTGCGGGACGCCGCCGGGTTCGCCCATTACGCCGATCCGGGCGGGCATCCGGGCCTGCGCGCGGCGATCGCGCGCCACGCCGGCGTCTCCCGTTCGGTGCGCGCCGACGCGGACGACGTGCTCGTCACCCAGGGCGCGCAGCAGGCTCTGGACCTGCTGTGCCGCGTGCTCCTCGAGCCCGGGGACCGGGTGGCCGTCGAAGAGCCGGGGTACCGGCTGGCGAAGCTGCTCTTCGCTTCGCACGGCGCCGAAGTCGTCGGAGTTCCGGTGGACGGCGAAGGCCTCGACGTCGCCTCGCTGCCCCCGCGGACGAAGCTGGTGTACGTCACGCCGTCACACCAGTTCCCGCTCGGCACGCCGATGTCCCTGGCGCGGCGCACGGCGCTGCTGGAGTGGGCCGGACGCGCGGACGCCGTCGTCGTCGAGGACGACTACGACAGCGAGTTCCGGTTCTCCGACCGTCCCCTGGAACCGTTGCAGAGCCTGGACCGCGCCGGGCGGGTCGCCTATGTCGGGTCGTTCTCCAAGACGCTGCTTCCCACGCTGCGCCTGGGTTTCCTGGTCGCCCCGCCGTCGCTGCGGGACGCCCTGCGCCACGCGCGGCAGCTCTCCGACTGGCACGGTGATCTGCCCGCTCAGGCCGCATTGGCCCGGTTCGTCGACGAGGGTCTGTTCGCCCGCCACCTCCGCCGCGCGACGAAGGTGTACGCGGAGCGCCACGAGCGGATCACGGCGACGCTGGAAAGCGTCTTCGCCGGCCGCTTGCGGCTGGTGCCCTCGGCGGCGGGCCTGCACCTGTGCGCCCTCGCGGACGAGGGCACCGACCTGGAGCCGATCGCCGCCCGCGCGGCGGCCGGCGGCGCGGCGGTCCAGACGCTGTCCGATCTCTGCGGCGGCTTCCCGCGGCCGGGCCTGGTCCTCGGCTACGGCTCGATCCCCCTGGACCGCATCGACGACGGCCTCGCGACGCTCGATCGCGCCTGGACCTCCCCAAGTCCGTGAATGGCACATCGAGGGACTCTATGTCCCTCGATGTGCCATTCACGGACTTCACGCGGCGGCGCGAGCCTCCGCGCGGGCCTTGAGCGCCGCGAGGGTGTGTTCGATCGACCGGACGTTGTAGCCGGGCCGGTCGGCTCGTCCGGTCACGCGCGGGCCCATGAACTTCCGCACCACCCAGCTGCCGATCCGGTACCAGTTCTCGGTGACCACGCAGCCGGTCGCGCTCGGCGCCAGCACGTATTCCCAGCGGGAAACCCGCGAGCCGAACGGCGTCCGCACGTCGAAGGCGAACCGGCGGTCCGGCTCGAACGCGACCACCCGCACCCGCGTCCACCAGCTCAGCTCGCCGTTGCGGTTGCGCCCGCGGAAGCGCGCCCCGAGCGCCGGGCCGGTCTCGTCCAGCCAGCGGCCGCCGACGTTCTCCGGGCTCAGCTCGCCCATCCGCGGCAGGTCGGTGACCCACGACCACACCGTGGCGGGGGCGGCCGGGACGTCGGTGCTGCGGGAAATCGTCGGTTCCACGTCACGACGGTGACAGTGGCGCGCCGGGTGGGGCAAGGAATCCCCGGGTTGTCCGCAGCCGAGGAGAGCTCACCCGGGAATCGCGGTTGCGACCGGGCCGTTCTGGGTACCTCGCGCGCGGAGGAGTGTCGACACGGAGGGTGCGGTGGTCAGCGTGATCCCGATCGAGGTCGTGGGCATGGCCGTTCCGGTGCCGGGTGAGGCACCGCTGATGCTCCTTCGCGAGCCGGAGGGCGCTCGCCGCTGGCTCGCGATCATGATCGGGTACGGCGAGGCCGAGGCCCTCGTCCGGGCCCGGGAGCAGATCGCGCAGCCGCGCCCGGGCACGATCGAGCTGCTCGGCGACGTGCTCGCGGCGTTCGGCCAGGGCCTCGCCGCGGTCGAGCTGACCGAGGTGCGGGACGGGATCTTCTACGCGGACCTCGTCCTCGCCTCCGGCACCCGCGTGTCGGCCCGCCCGAGCGACGCCGTCGCGCTGGGCCTACGCCAGGGCGCGCCGATCAGTGTCGCCGAAGAGGTGCTCGACGTCGCGTCCGTGCAGCTCGAAGTCGAGCAGGAGACCGAAGGGCCGGCCGCCGACGTGCTGGACACCGAGGCCGAGGTCGCCCAGTTCCGCGCCGAGCTCGAAGACCTGCGGCCGGAGGACTTCGGCGACCCCGGATAGAAAACCGGGTGAAAATGTTCTCCCGCCCTCGATGAATCCCGGCCGCGGTGCCGGTACACCTGTCGAGACGGCCGGAGGGAGAACGATGCAGGACTTCGCCGCGCGCACCGAGCCGCACCGGCGTGAGCTGCTGGCGCACTGCTACCGCATGCTCGGCTCGGTGCACGAGGCCGAGGACCTGGTGCAGGAGACCCTGGTACGCGCCTGGAAGGCGTGGGCGGGCTACGACCCGGCCCGCGCCTCGGTGCGCACCTGGCTGTACCGGATCGCCACCAACGCGTGCCTGACGGCGCTGGAAAGCCGGGCTCGGCGGCCGCTGCCGTCCGGGCTCGGCGGCGCGGCGGGCGACCCGGCCGCGCCGCTGACGCCGTCGTTCGAAATCCCCTGGCTGCAGCCGTTCCCGGACGCGCGGCTGGACGACCCCGGCCTGCGCCTGGCCCGCCGCGGCACCCTGCGGCTGGCCTTGCTGGCGGCGATGCAGACGCTGCCGCCGAAGCAGCGCGCGGTGCTGATCCTGCGGGACGTTCTGGAGTTCAGTGCGGCGGAGGTGGCCGGGTTCCTGGACACGACACCCGCGGCCGTCAACAGCGCTCTGCAGCGCGCCCGCGCCGGGCTCGTCGGCCTGTCGGCCGACGAGGTGGCCGAACCGGACGACAGCGCGGTGGACGCGGTCCTGGACCGGTACGTGCGGGCGTTCGAACGCGCCGACGTCGCGGGCCTGGTCGAGCTGCTGACCGACGACGTCGTGATGGAGATGCCGCCGGTGCCGCTCTGGTTCCGCGGCCCGGACGCCTACGGCCGGTTCCTGGAGCGCCTGTTCGCCATGCGCGGACCCGATTGGCGGATGACGCGCACGGCGGCCAACGGCCAGCCCGCGCTGGTGGCGTACTGCCGCGACGACGCCGGGGTGCACCGGTTGCACACGCTCCAGGTGTTCACCGTGACGGGGTCGCGGGTCGCGCACAACGTCGTGTTCGCCGATCCCGCCGTGCTGGCGGCGTTCGACCTCCCGGCGGTTCAGCCGGCGGCGCGGGCTTCCGACGGACGGCCGTAGGCGCCGCCGTCGTTGCTCCGCTGCAGCAGGCCTTCGTCGATGAGGTAGCGGCGCAGCGTCGCGTGGTCGTCGTGGACCATCGACAGCTTTTCGCGGACGTCCTGCTCGGTGTAGAGCCGCCCGGGCTCGAACCGCTCGGCGAGGTGGGCGAGCAGCAGCTGCCGTCGCTTGCCCGAGTGCGGGATCGTGACGAGCCGGCCGCGGCTGAACAAACTGTCGAGCGGGTCCACCGGCGCTTTGGCGAGCGCGTCGCGGAACACCTCGGGCACGGCCCGGTAGTGGTCTTCGGTCACGGTGACCAGCCCGGCGTCGGCCAGCCGCTTAGCGAGCTTGGCCGGGACACCGGCGGCCGGGAGTCCTTCGGGCGCGGCGCAGATGCGGGCGAACAGGTGCAGGCGATCGGCGTCCGCGAGGGCGGAGACCAGCGCTTCCGGTGCGGCCATGGTGCCCGACCGTACCGGTCGTCCTGCCCGGGGTGAACCCGGTTTCGCGGACCGGGCGCACGGTTCCCCGGCGGTCCAGTAGGTTGCCACCGTGCCTCGTCCGCCGGTGACCGTGCCCGACGAGGTGCTGCGCGCCTCGATCGTGGACCGGCTGTTCGCGCGTGAGGACGACGGGCGTCCGCTGTTCACCCACCAGGACCACAGCCGCGGCGTCGAGCACACGCTGACGTGGGCCGAGTTCGCCGCCCGCGTCCGGGACGTGGCGGGCGGCCTTCGCCGGGTCGCCGAGCCGGGGGAGCGGATCGCGATCCTCGCGGGCCAGGAACTGGCCTATCCGCTGGCGTTCTTCGGCGCGCTGGCCGCCGGCCTCGTCGCGGTCCCGCTGATGGCACCCGCGAACGCCGCGCAGGCCGAGCGGCTCACCGGCGTCCTCGCCGACTCCGGCGCGCGGGTGTGGCTGACGTCGTCGGCCGCGGCGGCGCGGGTCCGCGAGTTCGGCGACCCCCTGGTGGTCGAGGAGCTGACCGGCCCGGGCGCGGATCCGGTGCCGGTGCCGCCCGAGAGCCCCGCGTACCTGCAGTACACGTCGGGCTCGACCCGCGAACCGGCCGGCGCGGTCATCCCGCACCGGGCGATCGTCGCGGCCTGCTGGCAGGGGAGCCGGGCCTACGCCGTCGACGAGGGCACGACCTGCGCGGGCTGGATCCCGTTCTTCCACGACATGGGCCTGATCCAGCTGCTGTGCCTGCCGGTCTTCGCCGGCGGGCGGTCGGTGTTCATGGCGCCGGCCGAGTTCGTCCACCGGCCGCGGCGGTGGCTGCGGCAGCTGGCAGACCACCCCGCGGTGTTCACCGCCGCCCCGAACTTCGCCTACGACCTGGCAGCCGACGCCGGTCCCGGTGACGACGACTTCGACCTCTCGGACGTGCGGGTCGCGCTCAACGGCAGCGAGCCCGTCCGGCCGCGGACGGTCGAGCGTTTCCAGGAGGTCTTCGGCCCGCACGGGTTCCGGCGCGAAGCCCACCGGCCGTCCTACGGGCTCGCCGAAGCCACCGTGTACGTCGCGAGCGCGGGGCCGGAAGGCCCGCGCGGCGCGGTGTTCGACCGCGAAGCCCTCGCACAGGGCCGTGCGGTCGAAGCCGCGGACGGGCAGGAACTCGTTTCGGTGGGCCGTCCCGTCGGGCAGCTCGTCCGGATCGTCCACGACGGGCGGGAACAGCCCGAGGGCACGGCCGGCGAGATCTGGGTGCACGGCCCGAACGTCGCGACCGGCTACTGGGGCCGCGGCGACGCCGCCGCGTTCGGCGCCACGCTCGACGGCCTCGGCGGCTGGCTGCGCACCGGCGACCTCGGCGTCGTGCACCGCGGCGACCTCTACGTCACCGGACGGCTCAAGGACCTCATCGTCATCGACGGCCGCAACTTCCACCCGCAGGACATCGAAGCCGCGGCCGGGGAGGCCCACCCCGCGGTCCGCCGCGACCGCGTGGCCGCGTTCGGCGTCGCGGACGAAAGCGGCGAGGGCGCGGTGGTGGTGGCCGAATGGGCGCGCGGTGCCGACGCCGACGCCGACGACAAAGAGGTCACCCGGGCGGTGCTGCGGGCGGTGTCGCGGGAACACGACCTCACGCTGCGTGCGGTACATCTGGTCCCTTCCGGCGGACTTCCGCGCACATCGAGCGGCAAGGTGGCCCGGTCGGCCGCCAAGGCACGTTATGGTGGCGCCCGTGGGTGATCACCGCGCCGAGGTCACGAAGGTCGTCAGCGACACCTTCCGGCTCGACCCGGCTCTCGTCGAGCCCGACGCCACCCTGGAGGAGCTGGGCATCGACTCGAAGGGCCGGATCCGCCTGCTGGCGGCACTGGAGATCCATTACGGGGTGACGATCGACCTGGACCGGCTCGATCGGTTCACCGACGTGGCGTCCGTGGCCGACGTGCTCGCGGAAGCACTGGGAACTGGCGAATCCGAGGAGAGGCGCTGAGATGAGCGGCGGCGGGTACACCGCGACGACCGAGGCGTTGTCGACGGCGTCCAAGACCATCGGCGACCTGGCGGAACACCTGCTGGACGACAACCCGGACCTGCAGAACTCGCAGGTGACGGCGGAGAAGTTCGGCCGGGCGCACACCGCGCACGGGGAAAAGTACGCCACGGGCGCGAAAGCGCTGTGGGCCGCGGTTTCCGCGTACAGCACCACACTCGGCTCGCTCGGCACCAACATCGGCACCGCCGGGCAGAGCTACGGCGCCAACGAAGACAACCAGGCCGGCACGATCACGAACGCCGGGGGCTCGCTCTGATGGCGGACAAGAAGAAGTGGTCCGACGTCAAGGCGGTCCTGGACGACCCGAGCGTCCCCGCCGGGCAGAAGAGCGCGCTGATCAGCAGCTGGCTGCGGGAGAACCCGCCACCGCCGCCGTTCCTGGCCGACCAGGAACCGGACGACATCAAGCAGAAGCGGCAGGAAGCCGAAAAGTACGCGCGGGCCTTCAACGCGAACCCGCTGTTCGCCGGCCAGTCGGTCGACGAGGCCTACGACAAGGCCAAGAAGAGCGGGGACCAGAACAGCTACAACGAAGACCAGGAAAAGAAGGCCGTCGACGACGGCAAGACCAAGCTCGACGCCACGCAGCCGCCCGCGGCGGAAGGCAGCACCGGGACCAAGACGTCCGACGAGATCTTCGACGCCGCCGCGCCCGCGCTGAAGCTGTTCGAGACGTTCGGGTCGCTGCTGGCGAAGATCCCGGCCGACTGCCGGGGCAACACCCGCGCGCTCGATCTCGACAAGGACATCCGTCAGCCGTTCGACGAGCAGCGGGGCATCAGCTTCAAGGACTTCGCCGACGACGCCGCGCACTTCAAGCGCGGTTCGGAGACCGTGGACCGGACGATGCAGGACACCGGGTCCCAGCTGGGCACCCTCTTCCGGACCTGGACCGGCGCCGGCGCCAATGCGGCGTCCGACACCTACAACGAGAAGATCCAGCCGAAGTCGGCGAAGCTGTCCCAGACGCTCGGCAACGCGAGCGAAGCGACGCTGCACACCGCGACCACGGTGTTCCAGCTGTGCAAGGGCAAGGCCGACGCGGTCATCGGCATGTACACCGACGTGGTCGGCAAGGCTGACTACACGCTGGCGCAGAAGGTCGTCGCCGTCGCCAACGGCGAGCACGGCAGCAAGGAGGATCTGGCCGAGATCGCGGGCTGGATGGACCTCAACTTCGGCACGAACCTCGTCAAGACGCTCAACGACCAGGGCTGCTGCGACGGCGACGAGATCAAGAAGCACGGCCAGGACCTGGCCAAGCAGTGGGTGCAGAACCAGTTCAACCCCGACATGTGGGACCGGCTGTACCAGGGGTTCGCGAAGACCTGCAAGGACACGAAGGATCTCGTCGACCAGGCTTACGACGCGCTCGACAAGGTCATGGGCTCGGTGCGCAACGAGTTCGAGGGCGTGACGCTGCCGGGGGGCTCGGGAACGGGCGGCGCGGGAACCGGTGGCTCCGGTGGCGGTTCGGGCGCTGGTGGTTCCGGTGCCGGCTCCGGTGCCGGCTCCGGTGGCGGGTCGGGCAGCGGTGGTGCCGGCGGCGGTTCGGGCTCCGGTAGCGGGTCGGGCACCGGTGGTTCGGGCGGCGGTGCCGGCGCCGGGATTCCCGGCTCGGGTTCGGGTTCCGAAGGTTCGGGTTCTGGTGGTGGCTCGGGTTCTGGTGGTGGCTCGGGTTCTGGTGGTGGCTCGGGCGGCGGCTCGGGTTCCGGGAGCACTCCGCCGCCGATCCCGGACGTGGACACACCGTCCGGGGCGGGCTCCGCGGGCGGTTCCGGTTCTTCGGGCGATTCGTCGGGTGGTCAGGATGCCGCGGCGGCGGAGGCCGCGAAGCAGAAGGCCGCAGCGGAGGCGGAAGCGGCGAAGCAGAAGGCCTCGGATGCGCTGAAGTCGCTGGACGGTCCCCCGATCCAGACCGAGTCGGGCGCGGGTGCGTCCGGCTCCTCGGGTTCCGGCGGCGGCTCGGGTTCCGGTGCTGGTACGCCGCCGCCGATCCCGGACGTCGACACGCCCTCCGGCGCCGGCTCCCCGGGTGGTCAGGACTCGGCCGCCGCGGCGGCGGAAGCGGCGAAGCAGAAGGCCTCGGATGCGCTGAAGTCGCTGGACGGTCCCCCGATCCAGACCGAGTCCGGTGCCGGAGCGGGGCTCGGTGACACGCCGTCGTCCGGTGGTGGCGGCCTCGGCGGGGGTTCCGGTGGCTCGGGTGACCAAGAGGCGGCGGTGGAGGCGGCGAAGCAGAAGGCCGCGGACGCGTTGAAGTCGCTCGACGGCGATCCCATCAAGACCGAATCGGGCGAGGGGCTCGGCGACTCTGGCACCGACGACGGCAAGCATGCCGCGGAAGGCGCGGCCGAAGAGGCCAAGAAGAAGGCCGAGGAGGCACTCCACGGCCTCGACGGCGACAAAGACGGGAAGCCCGACGGCCTGCTCGGCGAAGACGGCGACGAACCCGACACCCTCAAGGTCAAGCAGGGCGACAAGACCTTCGAGATGACCGAGCCCGACCACGACGGCAAGATGGACATCAAGGTCGGCGAGGGGCACGGCGACCCGAAGGACTTCAAGCTCGACTGGTCGGCGGACGGTCCACAAGGGACGGATGACGACGGCTGTCACCACCCCGGCCCCGACGGCAAGATCCACATCGAGGACGGGGATCTGAAGATCACCGCCGAACGGCCGGACGGTGCGGCCGGTCCGACGGTCGTCACCGTCGACGACGGCAGTGGCACCCCGACGTCCTACACCCTCGGCGAGGATCACAAGCCGTCGGACGCGCTCGGCGACACGCCCGCGAAGCACGACGACCTACCTACCCACCGCGGCACCCTCGATGACCTCGGCACGGGCACGGATGGTTCCGGCGCGCACCACAGCACGGACGGCCCGCCCGGCGGCCACGGTGCCGGGTCACCCGGCGGCGACGGCGGGTCGGACGGTGCCGGGTCGCACCACGGCGGAACCGGCGCGGCCGGGTTCGGCGGTGGTGGGCACGGCGGTCCGTCGACGGCGGGGTTCGACCCGTCCGGCGCCGGGCTCGGTGACACGCCGACGTCCGGCGGAGCCCACACCGGTGTCGGACTCGCCCAGCCGCAGCCGGCGGCCGCGTTCGCACCCGCCGGCGCGACCGCCGGTCCCGGTGGCCAGTCGATGTCCGGGATGCCGGGCATGGGCGCCATGGGCGGGGGCGCGCACGGCGGCGGGGGCGGGGGCGACACCGAACGGCGGTCCTCGGCCTACCGGATCGACGGCGCGGTGTTCGACAACCTCGGCGAGCCGGGCCGCCGGATCATCGGCTCCCTGAACGACGACGAAGACCCGGCGTCCGCCCGGACCTGGTAGGAGGACGCATGACCGACATCACCGGGATGAAGGCGGAGCTGGACGGCCTCGTCCGCGAACAGGGCGAGCGGCGCGCGCTGCGCGAGCAACGGGGCGAGGAGCTCAAGGCCCGGTCGCACGAGTACATGACCAAACAGGTCCAGGCGGCCGAGCGGTACGTGATGCACCGCCGCGAGCTCGCGCAGCGCAAGACCAAATCCGGCTGGAGCACCGACCGGTCGCAGGCGGAACCGCCGTCGGCTTTCGACGACGGGGTGGAGTTCCCGGGCGCGGGCGAGGCTCCGCCCTTCGCACCGGCGCGCCCGGCCAGGGACGACTCTCCCCGGCACGCCCGGCGCCACCGCGCGGCGGAGGACACCGACGAGTTCGACAACAACCCCTGGTGAAACCGTCCACAGTGGACGTCACGGCCGCCAGAGGTCGACGGCGATTTCGGGCAGCCGCTCGGTGAAGGTCCCGTCCGGGCTCGCCCGGTGCAGCAGCTGCCGAAGCTCGCTCTCGAACTCCGCGCGGCGGCCGCCGAACAGGGACGGCGTCGAGCTGGACAGCGAGAAGACCGCGGCGACGACCTCGTCGGCGGTGCGGTCGGCCACCCACCCCGGGACCACGAACCGCCGCGGCCCGGTGAACCCCGCGCCGCGGTAGATCGCCGGTTCGCCGCCGGGCGTGCCCGCGGGGAGGACACCCCGTCCCGCGCGCCGCACCGGGCCGAGGTACTCCCGCACCAGCTCGGTGATCGCGTCGTGCGGGACGGATCCCTCGACGCCTTCGTGCGTATTCGCGTGCACGTGGGCGCAGCACCCGCCGGATTCGACCATCCCGCGCACCGCCGCGGCGACCCGGGGCCGGTCGAACCAGTGGAACGACTGGGCGAAGGTCACCAGCCGGAACCGGCCGAGCCCCGCGGGCAGTTCCTCCGCGCGCCGGTGCACCCACCGGCAGTTCGGGATCCCCGCCGCCTGACGGCTCGCTTCGCCGAGCATGTCCGCGTCCGCGTCGAGCCCGACCGCCTCCTCGAACATCCCCGCCAGCAGCAGGGTCAGCGACCCGGGTCCGCAGCCGACGTCGAGCAGGCGGCCCGAGCCGTCCAGCCCGAGTTCGGTCGCGAACGCCGTCGCCAGCCCGGGCGGGTACGCGGCCCGGCCCCGCGGGTAGAACTCCGCGCTGCCCGAATAGAGGGACGGGTCCCATTCCCACGTGTCGGCCATGCCCTCAGCGTAGATACTCGGGTGTCATGGACTCCGCGAACTGATCGCTGAAGCGCACCGCTCGGGCTGCGGGTGCTGATCGACGTCGTGCCGAACCACACCTCCGACCGGCACCCGTGGTTCCGGGCCGCGCCGGCCGCCGGGCCCGGCTCACCGCCCGCGCCGGAACACGTCTTGTCCTTCATGCGCGAGCCGGGGTTCGGATGCGTCGTGAACCCTGTCGGCCGAGCCGTGCGAGCTGCCGGACGGTGCGCGGGTGCTGCCGGCGGGCGGGCCGCTCGACGGCGGCCGGGTGCCGCCGGATACCGCGGTGTGGCTCGTGAGGAGTTAAAGGGCGCCATCGAGAAGGGTTCGGTGGAGGGTGTGAAACCGGCGCGACGGGGTATCCGGTCGCGTTCGTTCCGCCGCCGACCGAGCCGGAGGTCTTCCGATGCCCGCGCGAACCGCGCCGCCAGCTGCCACCGACGTCGTCGGGGTGGCGCTGAAAGTCCTGATGGCCCAAGGCCTGAGCCGCTCGGCCGCGTACGCGGCCCTGGTTTCGATGGCGCAGGACAGAGGCGTCCCGGTGGCGCGCTGCGCGGCGCAGGTGGTGGCCGCAGTCGACGGGAGGGCGGGCTGATGGCCGTCACCGGGGGAATCCCGCGGGCCGCGAACGAGGACACCGCTTCGGTGGGCGGCGGCGTGCTGTGGCTCACCGTGGCGAACCGGGACGCGTAACCCGCTCGCGACGGGGAAAGCCTCCTCCACACCGATCGAGGAGGAGATTTTCCATGGCGGAGAACCACGAGGACGTCATCGAGCTGCTGCAGCGCCAGCACCGGGAGATCCGCGAGCTGTTCGCCGGGCTGGACACGGCCGAGGGCGACCGTCGGCGGGAGCTGTTCCACGACCTCGTGCGGCTGCTGGCGGTGCACGAGACCGCGGAGGAAATGGTCGTGCACCCGGAGATCCGCGACCTGGAGCCGGCGGCGAAGCCCGTCGTCGAGGCCCGGCTGGGCGAGGAGCACCGGGCCAAGGAACTGCTGACCACCCTGCAGAAGCTGGGCCCCGACGCGGACGGGTTCGACACCCTGCTCGTGCAGCTGCGGGACGACGTGCTCGCGCACGCCGAGCACGAAGAGCGCGAGGAGTTCCCGCTGCTGCGGGCCCACCGCCCGCCGGAGCGGCTGCGGGCCATGGCCGCGACGGTCAAGCTGGCCGAAGCGGTGGCGCCGACCCGGCCGCACCCCGGCGTGGAGAGCGCGAAGGCGAACCTCCTGCTGGGCCCGCCGGCGGCGATCATGGACCGGGCGCGCGACCTCATCCGCGGCGCGCTGGGGAGCTGACCGCGATGACGGATCCGGACGACGGCGAGCCGGTCGACCCCGAAGAGTTCGCGGAGGAGGCCGGCCTCGACCCGACCTCGCAGGAAGTGGCCGAATACGAAGAGCTGGCGAGGAAGAACCCGCCCTGGTCGTCGCCGGCCTGAGGGCTTCGGGGGGTCCGGGTGGCGGAGCCCCCGGCCCGAGGCGGAGCCTCGGTTGGGCACTGAGGGCTTTCGGGGGTTCGGGTGGCGGAGCCCCCGGCCCGGGCGCTACCAGAGGATGCGCGACTTCGGCCGCACGGCCGAGCCGGCGGGCGGGACCGTGGGCGGCCCGGACGGGCACCGGTTCGTGGTGCAGCGGCACCGGGCCCGCCGGCTGCACTACGACTTCCGGCTGGAGCTCGGCGGCGTGCTGGTCACCTGGGCCGTGCCGAAGGGACCCACGCTGGACCCGAAGGCCCGCCGGCCGGCCGTGCACGTCGAAGATCATCGGCGAGAAGCTGGCCGGCCTGGACGCCGCGGCGCTCGACTCCCGGCAGGACGTGCTCGACCGCGGCTGACGCCCGGTCGGGTCAGCGCGTTGCGCCGGACGGCCGTGCCGGTGCCGTTTCCGCGTGGCCGGTCACACAAAGCGGCCCGGCGACGGAGGCGAAGCACCGGGACTTGCGGTAAATCAAGAGCACCAAGACCGGTGGAGGTGCGGTGACCGAGACACTGATGAACGCGGCGGACCGCTGGAGACCGCTGACCGAATTGCTGCGGGCCCTGCTCGAGCGGATCGGCAGTGAGCTGCCCGGGTGCCTCGGCGCGGGCCTGACCGTCAGCCACCGTGGGCGGCCGCTGCGGGTGCTGGCGACCGCGGGGATCGCCGAGTACCTGGTGCCCGTCCAGCTGGCGCACGGCGGTCCGGTCGCCGTCGCGGACGCGACCGGTGAGGCGGTCACGACGGACGACCTCTTCGGCGACCGGCGCTGGCCCGCGCTGACCCTGGACGCCGTGATCGCCGCCGGTCCGGAGTCGGCCGGGCTCTTCGCGGCGATCCGTGGCGCCGTCGCGCTGCCCGGGTTCTGGGACGACAGCGGGGCGTTCGTGCTTTCGGTCACGCTGGACCGGCCGCCCGGCGACGGAACACTGGCTGTTCTGCGGCGCTACGCGAAGCTCACCGAAATGACCCTGGTGGTCGCGGAGACCGCCACCGCGGGCGACCCCGGCCAGATGCTGGACCTGCTGGCGTCCCGCGCCGCCATCGAGCAGGCGAAGGGCGTGGTCATGGCGGTGCGGCGGTGCTCGCCGGAAGAGGCCTGGCAGACCCTGCGCCGGGCCAGCCAGGAGTTCAACGTCAAGGTCCGCGAGCTGGCCGTCGCCCTCGTCGAGCACCTCGGCGGCCACTCGGCGGACCGGCCGGAGGGCACCCGGGAGATCCGGCCCGGCGCGCCCGCACGCCACGCGGCTGAACGGCTCTGGTCGGCATTCACCACCCACTAGAGCGTTTCCCGATCGGATGGTTGGGTATCAAGACCCCGTCCTTGATCACGTCACTGCGTCGCCGGCCCCGGTCCGGCGCGGAAGGCCTGCCGAACCCGTGTCCCCCACCTCCCCGGTCCGCACCCGGTCCGCGCCGCTGACGGCGCGCCGGACGGCGTACCGCCCCGGTCTCCTGGTGCTGACCTTCGCCGGCGAGATCGACGCCCTGACCCTGCCGATCCTCGAGCGCGAGCTGGGCGCGGCGCCACCGGGGACCACGATCGTGGACCTCACGCAGGTGGAGTTCATCGGCCTCGCGGGCGCCCGCGCCCTGGCCGCTGCGGCCGAACGGGCGGGCACCGAGGGACGGCGGTTCGGGGTCGTGGCGAACAGCCGCACCCTCGCGCGCCTGTTCCGGATCACCGGCCTGGCCGCGGTGGTGCCGATGTTCGCGTCGCTGTCGGACGCGCTGCGGGAGCTGCTGTCGGCCGGGGTGCACGACACCGCCTGCTGACGCGGCCGGCCGGGATGCCCGGCGGCTCGCCCGAAACTGTCGGACCCCTGCGGTAACGTGAAATTCGGGGGTCCCCCTGGCAGGCGACCTCCGCTTGGTGCCGCCCGCACGCATCCCCAAGTTCGTGATGGCCACCTTGAGGAACTTCAAGTTCCTCAAGGTGGCCATCACGAACTTGCCGGGAGCCGGGACGGCCGACCTCAGGAGCGCCAGCGGGCGACCAGCACGGCTGTGTCCTGCCGCAGCTCGCCGCCGCTGTGGGTGAGGATCGCGCGGGTGAGCCTGCGGGCTATTTCCGGGGGCAGCTCGCCGGCGTCGTCGCCGAGGTGCCGGGCGATCCGGTCGCGGCCGAACGGCTCGCCCGTCCGGTCCCGGTTTTCGGCGGCGCCGCGGGAGTGCAGGACGAGCAGGTCGCCCGGTTCGAGCCGGACCACGGCGGCCCTGGCCGGTCCGCCCGTCGCCGCGGACCGCGTGCCACCGGCGGCGGCCGCGGGGAAGACCTCGCCGCCGCGAACGAGCAGTGGCCCGGGGTGCCCGGCGCCCAGCCAGCGCAGCTCGCCGGTGCCCAGGTCCAGCTCGGCGACCACGCCGGTGACGGGTGGGGCGTCCGGCAGGGCGGCCGGCTCGGCGCCGGCCGCGGCGAACTGGTCGCCGAGCGGGGCGCCGTCGTGCCGCGCGGCGCGGTAGGCGGACAGGGCGTTGACCACGGCGATGTTCGCGCCGCCGGAGCACGGCCCGGCGTCCAGCAGCGCCAGCTGCGCCCGCTGTTCCGAGAGGGCGTAGTCGAACACCGTGCCGCACAGGTCGTACGCCGGCTGGATGCTCGCGCCGACGACGACGCTCTCGGTGGCGCCGGTCAGCGGCGGCAGGCTCTGCCACAGCAGCTCGGCGGGGGAGCCGCGGTGCCGTCGCCGTCGCCGGCTGTCCAGGCCGTCGCCGTACTGGGTCGTGACGGTGACGAGGTGCCCGAGCAGCGCGGCCAGCCAGCGGCACTGCTCCCGCAGCACCGGGTCGTCCGGGTCGGCGTCGTCGGCCGGGACGATCTCCAGCACCCCGAGCCGTTCCACGCCGTCGAGCAGCACCGTCCACAACGTGCCTTCCCGCGTGACGGTGGTCCCGGCGCGGCGGTACACGTCCCCGCCGACGGTCGTCTCGATGTCCAGCTCCGCCGCGCCCGGCCGCAGCGGCACGAGCGTGCGCTGGTCGTAGTCGGTGAGGTAGACGCCGATCGTCAGGTCGAGCGCGCGCCCGGCCTCGGCGACGACGGCGGGGAGCCGCTCCGGCGGGGCGCAGTGCGCGCCTTCGAGCAGGTCGACGAGCGCCCTCAGCGGGCCGTGCAACGGTTTCGCGTCGCTGACGGAGTGGCTGTAGGGGGCGCGGGCCGGGCCGGCCACCTCGTCGAGCCGCTCGTTGACGGCGTGGGCGAGCATGTCGCGGTCGACGCGGGGCAGCGCGGTCAGCCCGTTGAGGTAGGCGTCGAGCTCCAGCAGGCTCAGGCTGCCGCCGAGCGCGAAGTACCGCATCCACAGCTGTTCCAGCGTCAGGTCGCTCCGGGCGAAGCAGGCGACGATCAGCCGTCGCTGTTCCTCCTCGGGCAGGAAACGCATGCGGCTCACCGGCCCGACGGCGCCGGGGCGAGGAGGCCCGCGGCGGCCTCGGCGGGGCTGCGGCCGTGGGCGCGCGCCAGCGACAGCAGGCGGTCGAAGGCGGTCTCCTCGTCGACGCCGTCCCGGCCCATGAGGAACCCTTTGGCCAGCGCGATCAGGTCGCGCTCGCGGAGGGTCTGCTTGAACTGCTCGCTGAACCGGCTCGCCCGTTCGTAGGCGCGGGTGTTGGCGACCAGGATCGCCGCGCGCCCGGCGAACGTCACCAGCGTCCGCTCGTCGATGGGCCCGAACGCGCCGGGCGTCGTCGCGTAGACCTTGATGGCGCCGTGGCAGCCGTCCTCGGTGGCCATCGGCGCGGTGAGCACCGACCGCAGCCCCGAGCCGGCGACCGCGGCGCACCACCGGGGCCAGCGGCGCTCGGCAGCGACGTCGTCGATCCGCTTCGGCGCGCACTCGGCCAGCGCGGCTATGCAGGGGCCTTCACCCAGCTGGTACTGCAGCGTGTCGGCCTCGCGCACGAGAGGACTCGACGCACTCGTCGTGGTGAGTTCGCCGCCGGGGTCGACGAGAGTCACCCCCACGCCCGCCGCGGCGGTGATCGTCGTCCCGGCGAGCGAGACGATCAGCTCCAGCACCGAACCCACGCTCTCGCGCGACAGCAGCAGCCCGGACATCCGCGCGGCGACCGCGGCCAGCTCGCCGTCCAGCGGCAATCCGCCCGGCGACCCCTGTTCCGACGACCCCTGTTCGGACGACATGGCCGCGGGTTACCAACCGGCGGCCACCGGCAAACCTGTCCGTACATGGCCGCTGCGGGAACGGGGTACCCGGCAGCTTCACGGGTGCGAGCGGGAGGAGCAGACATGGACCGGCCGGAACCCACCGTTACGGCTTCGCCGCTGTTCGACGACGTCACCGGGGCGCTGGAGGCCTTGACCGCCGTCCTCGAGGAGGAGGACGACTTCCGGATCCTGCTGCGGCACGTGTGCCTGCAGGTCCGGCACGCCGTTCCAGGGGTCGGCGAGGCTTCCGTCACGCTGGTGACCGGGGAGGTGCCGCACACGGCGTCGGCGACGAGCGGCGTGGTGAGCGACCTCGACGGTGACCAGTACCGGCTCGGCGACGGCCCTTGTCTCGAGGCGGTCCGTAGCGGCAAGATCGTCCGGACGTCGATAGCCGGCGCGGTCGAGAACTGGCCGGACTTCGCCCGCGGCGCGAAGGAGGCGGGGTTCGGGAGCTTCCTCGCCGCGCCGCTCGTGGCCGACGCGCAGTTTTCCGGTGCGGTCAACTGCTACGGCCGGCAGGACGACGGCTTCGAGGAGATCGAGGGCCGGCTGCTCGAGCTCTACACCGCCGCGTTGGAGGCCATCCTCCGCGTGTACCACCGGTACCTGCGGGCCCGGGAGACCACGGAGCACCTCCGGACGGCGTTGACCTCGCGCGCGGTCATCGACCAGGCCAAGGGCATGCTGATGGCGATCCGCCAGATCGACGCCGACGACGCGTTCGCCCTGCTCGTCGAGCAGTCGCAGCGCGAGAACACGAAGCTGCGCGAAGTCGCGGAGCGGTTCGTCGAGCGGGTGGTCTCCGGCCACGTCGTGCCGCGGTAGCGTGGGCTCGTGGCGGGGAGCCGGATCACGGTGCGGGTCGGTGCGCGGCAGCTGACGCTGTCGAACCTCGAGAAGGTGCTCTACCCGCGGCACGGGTTCACCAAGGGCGAGGTGCTCGACTACTACACGCGGATCGCGCCGGTGCTGCTGCCGCACATCCGCGACCGGGCGATGACGTTCGTGCGGTTCCCCGACGGCGTCGCCGGTGGCTCGTTCTTCGAGAAGGACGTCTCCCGGCACGCCCCGGACTGGGTCCGCACCGCGCGCCTGGCCGTCGGCGGCCGGGGCAAGGACACCGAGATCGTCGCGTACCCGTTGATCAACGACCTGCCCGAGCTCGTGTGGGCGGCCAACCTCGCCGCCCTCGAACTGCACGTCCACCAGTGGACCGTCGGCCCCGGCGACGAGCGGAGCACCCCGGACCGGCTGGTGTTCGACCTCGACCCGGGCCCCGGCGCGACGGTGGTCGACTGCTGCCGGGTCGCCGAACGGCTTTACGACGTCCTCGTCGCCGATGGGCTCACCCCGGTGGCGAAGACGAGCGGCTCGAAGGGCATGCAGCTGTACGCGGGCGTGGTGACGGCCGACGGCGGTGAGCCGTCGCGGTACGCGAAGGCCCTGGCCGAGCGGCTCGCCGCGGAGACGCCGGACCTCGTCGTGGCGCGGATGACGAAGAACCTGCGGCCGGGCAAGGTGTTCATCGACTGGAGCCAGAACAACCCGTTCAAGACCACGGTGGCGCCGTACTCGCTTCGCGGGCGCGACGAGCCGACGGTGTCGGCTCCGGTCACGTGGGACGAGGTCCGCGCCTGCCGGCACGTCACGCACCTGCGGTTCACCGCCGAGGACGTGCTGGAGCGCGTCGAGCGGCTCGGAGATCTCTTCGCCGGGTTGGAGCGGTCCCGCGTGGCGATTCCGGCAATCGGCTGAACTTTCCGGACCCGCCATTTCGCCGTGCGCCCGGACGGTTTTCGCGGAAATTGCGGAAAACCGGTGTCACCAGCGGATTTGATCGTCCACAGTAGATCGATGCACGTGCAGACGCCGTGGGTCACTGCACGATCTCCGCGCGGGTAGATCCTCGTTGTGGGCCCGCGCCGGTGATCTCGGTACGGTCTACGCACGAATCATGGCGGCCGTCTCGTGGTGGAAGACAATGCTATCGCGGCCGTCACCGATATTGTCGAACGTGGCGAAAGGAAACGGGTGTCCGGCCTGATCGACACCGATCTCGAGTTCTGGTTCCAGCGCGGCCTGCGCGCGTATCTGGGCGAGGTGGCCAGGGCGCTCGGCCTCGGCCTCGAGTCCTGCACCGTGGACGTGGACGTCCCGGTGTCGGCCTACCTGGCGGTGGACTGGCGGCTGCGCCGGTTCCCCGACCGCGACGTGGCGTTGCTGTGGGACGAGGTGCACGGCTGGGCGGTCGCGGTCGAGGCGGCGTGCGGCGAGGAGATGATCGTGCTGGCCTACCTCGGCGGGGAGGACATCCTGCCGGAGCCGCGCGTCATCGTGCGGTTCCTGGGCACGCTGCGGGCCGGTGCCCGGGTGCCGGACGGGCCGGGTTCGCCCGTGCTGCGCCGCGCCGGCCGCCACCAGGAGCTGCTGCCGCTGCTGCCGGCCCGGTGACCGCGCTCGCGAACCCGGAATTGCCGGTGGGGCGTGCTTGGGCCGTGCCATGACGCCTTCGGTGCTGAACGCTCCGCCCGGCCGCATCCACCGGGCGGACGTCGCCGTCATGGAACGGACTGCCGCCGGGAACACTGCCGCCGGCCCGTGACCGGCGTCACCTCCAGGGCTGTCACATCGGCCGGGACCGCGGAGTCGTGGAGGTGACGGACCCCGGCCCCGGGCGTCCGCGAACCCCACGAGGAGTTCCGATGTCCACCGCCTCCCTGATCGTCACTCTCGCCGCCGCGGCCTTCGTCGGGTTCTCGGCCGTTTCGGTGTTCGCCCACGCGAAGTGGGTCGTCGAGCCGATCACCGAGTACGGCGTGCCGCGGTCGTGGTGGCCGTGGCTCGGCACGGCCAAGGCCGCCGGTGCCGCCGGCCTCGTCGCCGGGTTGTTCGTGCCGCCGATCGGGGTCGCCGCGGCGATCGGGCTGGTGCTGTACTTCACCGGCGCCGTCGTCACGGTGGCCCGGGCGCGGTCGTACGGGCACCTGGTGTTCCCGGTGCTCTACCTGGCGCCGGTGGTCGCTTCGCTCGTCCTGCTGTGACCGGCGAGCCAGGTGAGGGCGCCGGCGGCGTGGCTCAGCACGGACAGGTGCCCGTCGCCGGGGGTCGGCCGGTACTCGGCGTCCGGGCACCGCCGGGCGAGCCACGCGCTGTGCGTGGCGGGGATCATCCGGTCCTGCTCGCCGTGCACCAGCAGGACGGGCGCGGTGATCCGCCCGGGGTCGGCACCCCACGGCACGACGTGGGCGAGGTCGTCGTCGATCAGGCCGCCGAGCCCGTCCGCGAGCGCCGCGCGGACGACTCCGTCGAGCCACGACCACGACCCCTTCAACGTGGCGAGGTCGGCGGCGGTGAAGACGTCGGGATCGAACTCCGCGGCTGCTTCGTGCTTCTCTTTCGCCGCACGGCCTTCGGTGGCCGCGCGCAGCGAAGCGGCGGTCGCGGCGGCCATGCCGCCGAACCAGTCGAGCCCCTCGGCGCCGAACGGCGCGACCGCCGCGAGGCAGGCGACGGCGACGGCCCGCTCCGGCAGCAGGGCGGCGCAGGCGAGGGCGTGCGAACAGCCGCCGGAGTGCCCCATGAGGGCGAACTCGCCGATGCCGAGCGCGTCGGCGACCGCGCGCACGCACTCGGCGGCGTTCGCGACGGTCCGCCCCGGCACCGGCGTGGAGTTCCGGTAGCCCGGCCGGTCGTAGGACACCCAGCGCACACCGAGCTCCCGGGCGAGTGGCAGCAACGGCCCGGGCGGCTCGCCGGTGTTCGGCGAGCCGTGGTGCCAGAAGACGGTGAGCCGGGCCGGCCCACCGGTGTCGTAGACGTGCAGGGTGCGCCCGCCGGGCAGGGCCAGATCGGTCTCGGTCACCATCCGGCCGAGCCTAGCGAAGCGCCGCCGGCGCCGTGAACGACTCGTTCACCTCGCCCGACGTCAGGAACGAGTCGTTCATGACGTCGGACCCGGCGTGCTCAGCGGGCCAGCCGCTCCGCGAGCCAGGCCAGCGAAAGCGGGTAGCGGTAGTCGATCCCGCCGTGGCCGGCGTCGAACAGCTCGAACTGGATCCGGTCCTCCGGCAGGCCCGCCCGCACCGCTTCCGCCCGGAAGGCCTCGGCGCCGAGGTCGAGGAACCATTCGTCGCTGGTGCCCGCGTCGATCCACACCGCGCGCAGCGACCGGACGGCTTCGGCGTGGCCCGCCACCATCCGGACCGGGTCCCAGTCCAGCCAGCGCTGCCATTGTTCCGGCCGCAACGCACCGGTCAGCGGGTCGAACGGCAGCTCCGGCGTCCCGTCCTCCCGTGCCGAGAAGCACGCCGAGACGCCGAAGAGCATCAGCAGCGTCGAGTCCTCGGGCCGGGTGAAGGCCGGACGGCTCCGGAAGTCCGCCCACCACGCCTGGATGTCCTGGCCGTAGTCGCGCAGCGCGCGGGTGGCCTTGCCGAAGTCGGGGACGTAGCACAGCTCGTACAGCGCGTCTCCGGCGTGCGTCGCCAGCGCGCCGAACAGGTCCGGCCGCAGCATCGGCGTGATCATCGCGCCGAACCCGCCCGACGACTTCCCGGCGATCGCGCGGGATTCGCGGTCCGGCAGCGTCCGGTAGTGCTCGTCGACCCACGGCACGATCTCGTCGCACAGGTAGGAGTGGTAGCGGCCGGTGCCCGGCGAATCGACGAACTGCGAGCCGCCGTACGCGGTCCACGCGTCGACGTAGACCACGACACAACCCGGCGCGCCACCGGCGAAGACGGCGTCGGCCGTCTCCACGAACGGCTGCCGGAACGGCATGCGGTTGGCCCACATCGTCAGGTGCCCGGTGTAGCCCTGGATGACGTACACCGCCGGGTACCGCTCGTCGCCGTCGTCGTAGCCGGGTGGGACGTACACCCAGAGCGGCCGCTCGTGCGGGTCGCCGAGCGGATTGCCGCGCAGCAGCGCGGAGTTCACGGTGTGCCGGTCGAGCCGGCCGGCGAGTTCGCCGTCCCAGGGCAGCATCCGGCCAGTCAACCACGACCCGCCGAGGGCGGGCCGCGTCGACGGCCGCGTCCCGGCCCGTAATCCGCTCGCCGTCGCCTTCCCGGTCTGGCACGATCGGGGCGTGCGCCCGGTCGAGATCGCCTGCGACGAGTCGGGCTCGGAGGGCGAGAACCTGCTCGGCGGCGAAACGGACGTCTTCGCCCACGCCGGCGTGCGGATACCGCTGCCCGCGGCGGCCGCCTGCGTGCGCGAGATCCGTGAGCGCATCGGGTCGCCCGCGGAGGAGTACAAGGCCAACCACCTGCTCCGCGCCAAGCACCGCGCGGTCCTCGAATGGCTGCTCGACCCCGGCGGCCCGCTCGCCGGCCGCGGCCACGTGCACCTGACCGACAAGACGTTCTTCGCGGTACGGGCCGCCGTCACGCTGCTGGCCGAAGACGGCACGGAGGCGTCGGCCCGCACCCTCCACCGAGCGGGTCCGGCCGCCTTCGGCGCCGCCCGCTGGGAGTTCTTCCTGACCGCGTTCACCAGCGTGCTGCGGCTGAACCCCCGGCGCGGCGTGACGACGTCGCCGCGGGAGTTCTTCGCGCTGGCCGGCGAACTCGCCCGGGTTCACGGCGAAGCCGGTGAGATCGTCGGCCGGTTCCGCGGTGGCGAAGAGCGCGTGGCCGCCTACCGGGCCCGGCTGGCGAGCGATCCGGGCCTGGTGCCCGTGCTGGATCCGCTGGTGCCGGCGGTGATCCACACGGTCCGGCACTGGAGCGCGGACGGCACTCCGGTCGCCCTGGTGCACGACGAGCAGCTCGCCCTCACGGCCGAGCGCGTGCTCCAGCTCAAGGCGACCCTCGGCCACCGCCTGGCGGGCGTGCGTTTCGTCGACTCCCGGTCCGACGCCCGCGTGCAGCTCGCCGACTTCCTCGCCGGCGTGGCCCGCCGGATCGCCTCCGACGAGCTGAACAGCCGCGGCGACGCCCGCCTGACCGCCCTGCTGGAGTCCTTTGTGGACGCGGAGTCGGTCTGGGGTGGCTCCCGTCCGGCCATTCTCTGACTATAGTCAGAGAATGGACCAGGGCCTGGTGAAGGACCTCCGGCGGTTCAACCGGACCGTCACCCAGCGGATCGGCGCGCTCGACGACGCTTTCCTCGCCCGCGCCCGCCCGCTGGGGCAGGCCCGGGTGCTGTGGGAGATCGGCGAGGCGGGCCGGGACGTCCGCGAACTGCGGGCCCGGCTCGGCCTCGACTCCGGGTACCTGAGCCGGCTGCTGCGCGGGCTGGAGCAGGACGGCCTGGTGCGCGTCGAGCCCAGCGACGGCGACGGCCGCGTCCGGACCGCGCGGCTGACCGAAGCCGGGCTGGCCGAACGCGCCACCCTCGACCGGCTCTCCGACGACGCGGCCGGCGCGATCCTCGCCCCGCTGTCCGGCGGGCAGCGCACCCGGCTCGTCGCCGCGATGGCCGAGGTCGAGCGGCTCCTGACGGCTTCGGCGGTCCAGGTCACCCCGCGTCCGCCCGGCCACCCGGACGCCCGGTTCTGCCTGCGGGCCTACTTCGCCGAGCTGGCCGGGCGGTTCGACGAGGGCTTCGACCCGCGGCTCAGCATTTCCGCGGCCGACGCCGAGATGACCCCGCCCGCCGGGGTTCTGCTGGTGGCCGAGCTGCACGGCGAACCGGTGGGCTGCGGCGCGCTGAAGTTCCGCGGCGCCGCGCCGGCCGAGGTCAAACGGATGTGGGTGGCGCCGGCGGCACGCGGCCTGGGGCTCGGGCGGCGGCTGCTGGGCGAACTGGAGGCGTACGCCCTCGGGCGAGGCGTCCGGACGCTGCGGCTGGAGACGAACCGCGTGCTCGCCGAAGCGATCGGGCTGTACCGCGCGGCGGGGTACCGGGAGGTCGCGCCGTTCAACGACGAGCACTACGCCGATCACTGGTTCGAGAAGATCCTTCCCGGCCCCCGTACGCTGGCCTAGTGCGCACCCGGCCCACTCTCTCCTGGACGTCGGCGGACGCGCCGCTGCCGCGGACGTCCAGCCTCGACGAGCTGACCGGTGTCGTCGCGCGCGGCCGGGTCGCCGTGCTCAGCGGCGCCGGGCTGTCCACCGAGTCCGGGATCCCCGACTACCGCGGCGAAGCCGGCAGCCTGCGCCGGCACACGCCGATGACCTACGACGAGTTCGTCACCAGCGCCGCGGGACGGCAGCGGTACTGGGCGCGCAGCCACCTCGGCTGGCGCACCATCGCCCGCGCCGGCCCCAACGACGGCCACCACGCGGTGACCGCCCTGCGCGACGGGGGTTTCGTCGGCGGCGTCATCACGCAGAACGTCGACGGCCTGCACCGGGCGGCGGGCACCGCGGACGCGGTCGAGCTGCACGGCAGCCTCGACCGCGTGATCTGCCTGGACTGCCGCCGCACCAGCCCGCGCGCGGACCTGGAACGGCGGCTGCGGGCGGCGAACCCCGGCTTCGAGGGCACGGCGAGCCGGATCAACCCGGACGGTGACGTCGAGCTGCCCGAGGACGTCGTGCTCGGGTTCCGGCCGGTGCCGTGCGAGGCGTGCGAAGGCGTGCTCAAGCCGGACGTCGTGTTCTTCGGCGAGAACGTGCCGCGGCCCCGCGTCGAGCAGTGCTACCGGCTGGTCGACGACGCGGCCGCATTGCTGGTGCTGGGCTCGTCCCTGACGGTGATGTCCGGGCTGCGGTTCGTCCGGCACGCCGCGAACGCGGGCAAGCCGGTGGCGATCGTCAACCACGGCGAGACCCGCGGCGACCGCTACGCGTCGCTGCGGGTCGACCTGCCGCTGGGGCGAGCGCTGACCGAGCTGGCCGCCCGGCTGGGCTGCGGGCTCAGCGAGGATCGCGGCCGAACCGCGTGAGCGCCGCGGCCCCGCCCGCCGCGGCGCTCACGCGGTTCGGCCGCTGTGACAACCGGGGCTTGGCCCCGGGCCGGGGGCTCCGCCACCCGGACCCCCGAAAGAATTCTGATGGACGAGCCGGTCCGGGCGAGTGGGGGGAACCCGTCCGGACCGGCTCTGGCGACGGACCTCCACAGCCGGTCGTCGCCTGCAAGACGCGGCGGCCGCCCGGAGCGTTACACCGCCTGTAACCCATCCCACGACCAGCGGGGCATGGCCAGCCCTGCGGGGACGCCGTCGGCCGTACCCGGGTAGGTGAGCACCTCGGCCACCGCCCACTCCATGTAGGCCCGCAGCGCGGCGCGGAACTCGGGATCGGCGGGCAGGCCGGCGTCGTCCGCGGCCTGGACGAAGCAGGCAACGAACCGGCGGCCGAGGTCGCTGATGTCGCCGTTGCCGGCGTGCATCCTGAGCATCGCAGAGTGGTCGCCGCACTCGCGGGAGAACCGCGGCGGCCCGCCCATGACCTCCGCCCAGTACCAGCCGAGCCGGTCGACGTGCTGCGGGTGCTGGTCCGGGTGGGAGAACGGGTGGTTCAGCTCCGGGTCGGCCAGGCAGCGCTCGTGGTGGGCGGCGGCCAGCGCGCGGAACGCGGGGTCGCCGCCGGCGAATTCGTACAGCGTCGGACGCATCCGGCGAGCGTCGCACGCGGGGCCACCGGACGCCAGGGGTCAGCGTGCCCCGGCGGCCGCGCGTTCCGCCGTGGGGGAGAAGCCGGCGAAGCCGTCGACCGCCCGCTGGACGTCTTCGGTGACGAGGTCGTGGTTGAGTGCGCCCGCGGCGGCCGCGCCCTGGGCCGCGGCGATGATCACGGTCGCCCGCGCGTCGACGACGTTCCCGGCCGCCCACACGCCCGGTACACCGGTCTTCCCGGACAGGTCGACGTCGCCTTCGACATAGCCGAGCCCGCGCAGCAGCTCGTCGTGAGGCACGGTCCGGGTGCGCAGGAACAGCGCCGTCCGCGGCACGAACCGGGCCCCGAGTTCGACGCCGGTGAGGTGGCCGCCTTCGCGCCGCACGGCGGTGACGACGCCGTCGACGACGCGGATTCCGCGCGCGTCGAGCCGTTCACGGTCCTCTTCGGACAGTGGTTCGGTGTGCGCGAAGTAGACGATGTCCGGTGACCACTGGCGGACCAGCAGCGCGTGCTCGACGCTCACGGGTTCGGTGCCGAGCACGCCGAGCGGCTGGTCACGGACCTCGTAGCCGTGGCAGTAGGGGCAGGTCATCGCGTCGGTGCCCCAGCTCTCCCGCAGGCCGGGGAGGTCCGGCAGGTCGTCGTGGACGCCGGTGGCGACCAGGACACGCCGGGCGGTCAGCTCGCGGCCGCTCGCCAGGCGGGCGGCGAACCCCGGTTCGAGCCGGGTCACGTGGTCTTCGACGAGCTCCACGCCGTAGCCGCGGAGTTCTTCGCGGCCGATTTCGAGCAGTTCGGACGGCGGCAGGCCGTCGCGGGAGAGGAAGCCGTGCATGTGCGGCGCGGGGGCGTTGCGCGGCGCGCGGGCGTCGACGACCAGGACGCGTCGCCGAGCCCGGCCCAGCATCAGGGCGGCGCTGAGCCCGGCCGCGCCGCCACCCACCACCAGGACGTCATAGCTGTTTTCGGTCATGCCGCCACGATGGACCGGGCTTGGCGATTCCGACAACAAATGTTGCCGTTTCCGGGACGAGCGGGTTTCCTGGAGGACATGACGGACGCGATCACCCAGGCCCTGGCCGAGGTCGGCCCCCGGCTCAAGCGGGTCCGCACGCAGCGGCGGGTCACACTGGCCGACCTGTCCGAGGCGACGGGCATTTCGAAGAGCACGCTGTCGCGGCTGGAGTCCGGGCAGCGGAAGCCGAGCCTGGAGCTGCTGCTGCCGATCGCCCAGGCCCACCAGGTGCCCCTGGACGAGCTGGTCGGCGCCCCGGAGGTCGGCGACCCCCGGGTCCGCCTGACCGCCCGCCGCATCCCCCGCCACAACGGCGCGGCGATGACGGTGCTGCCGCTGACCCGCCAGCCGGGCGCGCCCCAGGCGTTCAAGATGATCCTGGAACCGGAGACGGGCGAACCCGACCCGCAGGTCCACGAGGGCTACGAGTGGCTGTACGTCCTGTCGGGCCGGTTGCGCCTGGTCCTGGCCGACCGGGACATGACGCTGGGCCCGGGAGAGGCGGCGGAGTTCGACACCCGCCTCCCGCACTGGTTCGGCGCGGTCGACGGCCGGCCCGCGGAGATCCTCAGCCTGTTCGGCAAACAGGGGGAGCGGCTGCACCTGCGGGCGAAGTCCCGTTAGCCCAGTTCGCGTTGCATCAGCAGGGTGTCGAGCCGGCGGTCGTGCTTGAAGCCGACGCGGCGCAGCACACCGGCGTCGGTGAAGCCGGCCGCTCGGTGCAGGTTTCGGGATGCCGGGCTGCCGGAGTCGACGATGACCGCGATCGCCTGCCGCGCCCCGGCGTCCCCGCACCGCTTCACCAGCTCGTCGAGGAGGCGCCGCCCGTGGCCGCGGCCGGTGGCGGTGGGCGCGAGGTAGATCGTCGTCTCCACCGAGTACCGGTACGCCGGCTTCGGCCGCCACGGTGCTGCGAGCGCGTAGCCGAGGATCTCGCCTTCGTCCGCGAGGACGAGGAACGGCCACGCGCTCTCGCGGATCTTCGCGCGCCACTGGTCCGCGGTCGGCGGTGTGGTCTCGAAGGTGACGACGGAATCGGTCACGTACGGCGCGAAGACGGCGGCAATGCCTTCGCCGTCGGCCTCCGTCGCTTCCGCTATAGTGGACATGGCAGCTATTATAGAGGAATGATCGATCCGGTGTCGCTCGGCCGCCACCTGCACGACCTGCGCACCGGCCGCGGGCTCGCGTTGAGCGCGCTGGCCAAGGACGCCGGCGTCAGCGTCAGCATGCTGTCGGCCATCGAGCGAGGCGAGAAAACGCCCACGGTCGTGGTGCTGTCCCGGATCGCCGACGGCCTCGGGCTGTCCCTCTCGCGGCTGCTGGCCGACCTCGAGACCGACCGCGTCATCGTCCGCCGCGCCGCCGATCAGGACCACGTCGCCGAACCGGGCGGCTGGCACCGCACGGTGCTGACCCCGGTGGTCCCCGGCGTCAACTTCGAATGGATCCGCACGACCCTGCCGCCGGGCTGCGACGCGGGCACGTTTCCCGCGTACGCCCCGGGTTCCCACGAGTTCGTCGCGGTCGAGTCGGGCACGCTGTGCCTGGGCGTCGGAGAGACGGAATACGTCCTGGCGGCGGGCGATTCCCTCTACTTCCCCGCCGACGTCGAGCATTCCTACGCGAACCGCACCGAAGACCCGTGCGCGTACCACGTCGCGGCGTTGATCATGCGGCCGCGCGAAAACCGGATGACACCGGCGCGGGAGCCGTGACATCCTTCCCGTCATGTTCCCCGTGACCGATAGCGCGACGCTCGCAGGACTGTCCCTGCCGAGCGCCCTGTCGGCACGGCTGACCGGCGCTCGAAGCTGACCCTTCCCCGATTTCCCCCGCCCTGGGCGCGAAACCGCCGGGGGAGGGTCGACGCGCTCCGCCCGGTTTCGCGCATTCTGTTCTCCAGCGCAGGGAAAACTCATGACCAAGCAGCAGTACGTGCGGACCAAGCCGCACCTGAACATCGGCACGATGGGGCACGTCGACCACGGCAAGACCACCCTCACCGCCGCGATCACCAAGGTCCTGGCCGAGCAGGGCGGGACCAACCGCTACGTCGCCTTCGACCGCATCGACCGCGCGCCGGAGGAGATCGAGCGCGGCATCACCATCAACATCGCGCACGTCGAGTACGAGACGCCGACCCGGCACTACGCGCACGTCGACATGCCGGGGCACGCCGACTACGTCAAGAACATGATCACCGGCGCGGCCCAGCTGGACGGCGCGGTGCTCGTGGTTTCGGCACAGGACGGCGCGATGCCGCAGACCCGTGAGCACGTCGTGCTGGCGCGCCGGATCGGCGTCGAGCACCTCGTCGTCGCGCTCAACAAGGCCGACCTCGCCGACGACGAGGACCTGCTCGACCTGGTCGAGCTCGAGGTCCGCGAGCTGTTGACGCGCTACGGGTTCGACGGTGACGCCGTGCCCGTGGTCCGGGTCTCCGGCCTGCGTGCCCTCGAGGGCGACCCGCTGTGGACGCAACGGGTCCTGGACCTGCTCGCGGCCGTCGACGAGCACGTGCCGATCCCGCCGCGGCGGCTCGACCTGCCGTTCCTGATGCCGATCGAGAACGTCCTCACCATCACCGGCCGCGGCACCGTCGTGACCGGCGCGGTGGAGCAGGGCACCCTCGCCGTCGGCGACGCGGTCGAGGTGATCGGGCTCGGCCCGGCGGTGACCAGTGTGGCCACCGGGCTCGAGACGTTCGGCAAGCCGATGGAGCGCGCCGAGGCGGGCGACAACGCCGCGGTGCTGCTGCGCGGGGTGAAGCGCGGCGAGGTCCGGCGCGGCCAGGTCGTCTGCCTGCCGGGCAGCGTCCGGCCGCACACGCGGTTCCGCGCGGACGTCCACGTGCTGTCGGCCGCCGAGGGCGGCAGGCGGACGCCGTTCGCGGCGAACTACCGGCCGCAGTTCCACTTCCGCACCAGTGACGTCGTCGGGGTGGTCGCCCTCGCCGAAGGCGTCACGGTCGTCCGGCCGGGTGAGGCGGCTTCGCTGACGGTGGAGCTGGGGCAGCCGGTCGCGATGAGCCCGGGCCTCGGGTTCGCCATGCGCGAAGGCCGGCTGACGGTCGCCGCGGGCACCGTCCGGGAAGTGCTGGACTGAAGATCGGGCTCGTCCCCGCCTGCGGGCGGGGACGAGCTTGACTCATCCGATCATTTGCTCTTAGCTGAAGACGCATTCCCGATCCGCCGTCGGAAGCACCCCGAGGTGCTTTTGCCGTTGCGAGGTAGGGAGCTGGAGTGGGAAGAGCGTTGAGCCGCCGCCGTGTCGTGGCCTGGGGAGCAGCGGGTGCTGCCGGTTCGGTACTGCCATTGGTCGGATCTCAGGCGGCCGAAGCTGAAGAACTGTCGAGCGCACCGGGCCGTTTCTTCGACGTCACGAAGTTCGGCGCGAAAGGCGACGGGCACACCATCGACACCGCCGCGATCAACCGCGCGATCGACGCGGCCGCCACCCGCGGCGGGACCGTTTACTTCCCGGCCGGGACGTACGCGAGCTATTCGATCCACCTCAAGAGCAACATCGCGCTGTACCTCGCGGCGAACGCGACGATTCTCGGCGCCGCCCCGGCCGGTGGCCAGGGCTACGACCCCGCCGAACCGGGCGCGGGCAACCCGTACCAGGACTTCGGGCACAGCCACTGGCACAACAGCCTGATCTGGGGCGAGAACCTGGAAAACGTCACCATCGAGGGACCGGGCAAGATCGACGGCAAGGGCCTGGTCGCCGGCGGCAGCGCGGAATCCGCGCCGCTCAACGGGAACAAGGCGATCGCGCTCAAGCTGTGCCGCAACGTCGCGATCCGCGACATCACCATCGTCAACGGCGGCCACTTCGGCATCCTCCCCACCGGCGTCGACAACTTCCGCATCGACGGCGTCGTGATCGACACCAACCGCGACGGCATCAACATCGACTGCTGCAAGAACGTCCGGATCGCCAACACGACGGTGAACTCGCCCAACGACGACGCCATCGTGCTCAAGAGCACGTACGCGCTGAACCAGGTGCGCGACACCGAAAACGTCACCATCGACAACTGTTTCGTCAGCGGCTACGACCTCGGCACGCTCGTCGGCGGGACCTTCAAGACGGCGGCGTCGTACGGCCGCACCGGCCGCGTCAAGTTCGGCACCGAATCCAACGGCGGTTTCCGCAACATCGCGATCTCCAACGTGGTCTTCGAGCACTGCCGCGGCCTGGCGCTGGAGACGGTCGACGGCGGCTGGCTCGAGGACGTCACGATCAGCAACCTGACGATGCGCAACGTCCAGATGCCGCTGTTCCTGCGGCTGGGCGCGCGGATGCGGGGGCCGGCGGGGATCCCGGTCGGGTTCCTGCGCCGGGTGAGCATCAGCGACGTCACGACGATCGACGCGGACCCGCGCTACCCGTCGTGTCTCGCCGGGATCCCGGACCACCCGATCGAGGACGTGAAGCTCAGCAACATCCGCCACCACCTGGCCGGCGGGCTCACCCCGGGCGACGCCGTGCAGAACCCGCCGGAGCTGGAAACCGCGTACCCGGAGCCGTCGATGTTCGGCACGCTCCCGGCGTACGGCTTCTTCGTGCGCCACGCGCGCGGGATCAGCTGGGACAACGTGGCCGTGCGGTTCGGCAAGCCGGACACGCGCCCGGCGTTCGTCCTGCGGGACGTGGCCGACGCGGACGTCCACCACTGCCGCGCGGACAAGGTGGCGGAGACGCCGGCCTTCGTGCTCGACGGCGTGGACGACTTCCGGGTCAGCGACGGCCGCCCGGTGGCGGAGGCTCGGGTGGAACACGCGGACCACCAGGAGCTGTAAGGGAATTCCGGTCGGGCCCCGGCGCCGCGGTGGGGCCCGGCCGGTCAGCGGCCGCGCAGTTTCGGCCGGGCCAGACCGACCGCCGAGACGGCGATCAGGCCGGCCGCCGCCACCGCCGCGATCACCGTCAGGACGGGTGCCCGGCCTTCCGTGCCGATCAGGGTGAGGATGCTCGAGACGAGCAGGATCGCCCCCACGCCAAGGTAGAGCCAGCACAGCGAAGCCGTCGTCGGGATGAAGTGCCAACGCCGTTCGGCCATCGCAACCTCCTCGATCGGGTGTATTCCGGAATTTCCCCGATCGGAAGTCGATCAAACCGGCGGAATCCGCCATGACCCCGCCCGGCGATCAAGCTGTCGCGACCCTGCCGGCCGGCGCCCTCCGGCGCCGGTCGCCGGGTGCCGGACCGCGCGTTCCGGTGAACGGAACGCCTGACTGTCGTGAGCCGTGGCCGTGGTGCGACGGTCGGGACATGGCTCCCGTGATGGCGGCGATCGTCGGCCCCGGCAACATCGGCACCGATTTGCTGGCGAAGCTGCGACGCAGTGAAGTACTCGAAGTCGGTTACGTGGTCGGCGTGGTCGAGTCCGACGGTCTCGAACGCGCCCGCGCCCAGGGCATCCCGGCCTCCGCGGAAGGCGTCGACTGGCTGCTGCGCCAGGATCCCCTGCCGGAGCTGGTGTTCGAAGCGACGTCGGCGAAGGCGCACGCCGCGAACGCGCCGCGGTACGAGGAGGCGGGCATCCAGGCGATCGACCTGACCCCGGCGCACCTCGGCCCGATGGTGTGCCCGCCGGTGAACCTCGGCGCGCACCTCGAAGCCCCGAACGTCTCGATGATCACCTGCGGCGGGCAGGCCACGATCCCCATGGTGCACGCCGTTTCCCGGGTCACGCCGGTGCCGTACGCGGAGATCGTCGCGTCGGTCGCTTCGCGCGGCGCGGGTCCGGGGACGCGGGCGAACATCGACGAGTTCACGCGCACGACGTCACAGGCGGTGGCCGAGATCGGCGGGGCAGGGCGCGGCAAGGCGATCATCATCCTCAACCCGGTCGAACCGCCGATGATCATGCGGGACACGGTGTTCTGCGCGATCGGGATCGACGCCGACCGCGAAGCCGTTACCGCGTCGATCCACGAAATGGTCGCCGAGGTGCAGCAGTACGTCCCCGGCTACTCCCTGCGCGCGGATCCGCAGTTCGACGACGCGCGCGAGGACTGGGACGGGAACGCACGGGTCGGGATCTTCCTCGAGGTCCGCGGCAACGGCGACTACCTGCCCGAGTACGCCGGCAACCTGGACATCATGACCGCCGCGGCCGCCCGGGTCGGCGAGCTGATGGCGCGCGCGAAGCAGGAGGTGCCGGCGTGAGCCGTCCGGAACTGAAGCACGACGTCCGGATCGTCGACACGACGCTGCGCGACGGCAGTCACGCGATGGCGCACCGCTTCACCGAGCAGCAGGTGCGCGACACGGTGCGCGCCCTCGACCGGGCCGGCGTCGAGGTGATCGAGGTGACCCACGGCGACGGCCTCGGCGGCTCGTCGTTCACCTACGGCTTTTCCGCCGTCGACGAACTGAAACTGATCGCGGCGGCACGCGAAGAGGCGAAGCAGGCGAAGATCGCCGTGCTGCTCGTGCCCGGCATCGGGACGGCCGAGGACCTCCAGCGAGCTTTCGACGCGGGCGCCGAGATGGTGCGGGTGGCGACGCACTGCACCGAGGCGGACGTGTCGCCGCAGCACTTCGGGCTGGCGCGGGAGCTCGGGATGGAGACCGCCGGATTCCTCATGATGGCGCACCGGACGCCGCCGGAAGACCTGGCGAAGCAGGCCCGGATCATGGTGGACGCGGGCTGCCAGGCGGCGTACGTGACGGACTCGGCCGGCGCGCTGCTGATGCACGAGGCTCGTGCCCGCTTCGAAGCGCTGGTCGCCGAGGTGGGCGACACGGCGTGGGTCGGCTACCACGGGCACCAGAATCTTTCGCTCGGCGTCGCGAACTCGGTGCTGGCGTACGAAGCCGGCGTCCGCTACATCGACGGTTCGCTGTGCGCGCTCGGCGCGGGCGCGGGCAACTCCCCGACGGAGGTCCTCGCGGCGGTGTTCGACCGCCTGGGGATCGGCACCGGCCTCGACGTCGCCGGCCTGCTCGACGCGGCCGAAGAGGTGGTCCGCCCGTACCTGCACCGGTGGCCGAAGCTGGACCGCAACGCGATCGTTCAGGGCTGGGCCGGGGTCTACTCGAGCTTCCTGCTGCACGCGGAGCGGGCGGCGGACCGCTACGGCGTCCCGGCGCAGGCGATCCTGCGCCGCTGCGGCGAGCTCGCCCTGGTCGGCGGCCAGGAGGACATGATCATCGACGTCGCCGTGCAACTGGCGGCCGAGGGGTAGACGTTCGGGCTAAGTTGGGCGGTATGGGGAGATTCCGGCAGGCGCTCGTGGTGGTACTGGTGACGGCTTGTCTTGCCGCCTGCTCGGCACCGGGGGCGCCCACCGCGCCGTTCACCGTGCTGCTCACCGCGGAGAAACCGGGCACGACCACGAAACCGCCGTCGCGCACACCGCCGCCGTTCACACCGCCGGCCTCGCCCGCGAAGGTCGCCGCCGCGTGCCCGTTCCTCGGTACCGCGGAGCTGCAACAGCTCTTGGGGACGAGCGAAGACCTCATCGCGACCGAGCTGCCGCCCGGGGGCGAGTTCGTTCCCGGCACCGAGTTCCACTGCCGTTACGAGGGGAAGTACGTGCACCCCTGGCTGCTCGAACTGTGGATCACCGCCCCGGCCGGCTCCTCCCGGCCCGCCGAGTCCCTGGAGAACTACAAAAAGGACTGCGGCGGCCCGGTGACGGCGGTGCCCGGCGCCGGCGAGGGGGCGTACTTCTGCGATCGGGTCGGCCCCGCCGTCGCGGAGATGGTCATCACCGGTAAGCGGAGCCAGGGCGAGAACCGGCTCGCGATCGCCTACGTGGTCAAGCACCGCGACGAGGTCTACGCCGGGTTGGCGAAGCTGCTGGCCGAGCGGCTCTAGGTCCGGTCCGCGCTAACGGGCGAACCGGTCCAGGGCGGCGAGCTTCCAGGCGCGTTTGACGTCGCCGGCGCCGTGCCCGGACCGGTCGTCGACGAGCAGTTCGGCGCCCGGCCACGCTTCGGCCAGCTCCCACGCGGTCGTCACCGGGCAGCTGAGGTCGAGCCGGCCGTGGATCAGCACGCCGGGGATGCCGGACAGGCGCCCGGCGTCACGGATCACCGCGCCCTCCTCGAGCCAGCCGGCGTGCGCGTAGTAGTGCGTGGTGAGCCGGACGAACGCCAGCAGCGCGTCGTCCGGTGGTCCACTGTCGAGTCCACTGTGGAGTCCGGCGTGGCGCCCGGCCGGTGCGCCCGGTTCCAGGGAGAGGACCGTTTCCTCCCAGGCGTTCCACGCGACGGCGGCACTGTCTCGCCGGTCCGGGTCGGCCATCAGCCGGGCGTAGGCGGCGACGACGTCGTCGTCCCCGGCGCCGTCGCGGAAGCGTTGCCACGCCTCGGGGAAAAAGCGGCCGACGCCGCGGTACAGCCAGTCGATCTCCGACCGGCGCGTCGTGCTGATCGCGCTGACCACGATCTCCGTCACCCGGTGCGGGAAGCGCTCGGCGTACACGAGCGCGAGCGTCGTGCCCCACGAGCCGCCCGTCACCAGCCAGCGCTCGATGCCGAGGTGCTCCCGCAGCCGTTCGAGATCGGCGACGAGGTGGTTCGTGGTGTTGTGCCGCAGAGACGTCGCGGGGTCGGCCGCGTGCGGACGGCTCCGGCCGCAGCCGCGCTGGTCCAGCAGCACGACGCGGTACCGGGCCGGGTCGAACGTCCGCCGCATGCCCGGCGTGCAGCCCTGGCCGGGGCCGCCGTGCAGCACCACCGCCGGCTTGCCGTCCGGGTTGCCGCAGGTCTCCCAGTACACGTGGTGCCCGTCGCCGACGTCGAGCAGCCCGTGGTCGTAGGGCTCGATCGGCGGGTGGAGTTCGATCACCGGCCCATTCTGCCGGGGCGCGCCGGGGAAGCCGACGCGCCCACCGCGTCAGGCGGGTTCGCCGAACCACCGCCGAAGCGCCGCTTCGAGGCCGGCCGTCGATCCGTCCTCGCGAGCCCAGGCGATGTGCCCGTCCGGGCGGATCAGCACGCCCGTCAACGCCGGTTCGCTGTCGCACTTCGCGGTCAGCACCCCGACCCGTCCGGCCCAGCCGCTCGCCGTCGCGCGCAGTGCGGTGTCCTCGGCGAGGTCCAGCAAGAGTGCCTTGCCGTCCTGGAGGTGCTCGCCGAGGCGGGTGCCGTCGGCGAACGCGAAGTCGGGCGCGGCGCGGCCGGTGAGGTCGTGCTCGCCTTCGATCGGGTACCGGTGCAGGACGCCCGAGAGCTTCTTCGCCAGGTACGTCGCGCCGTCGTCGGTGAGCAGCAGGTCCGTGACGACCTGGCGCAGCGCCTTGGTCCGCACGTCGCTGCGCATCAGCGCGACCTGCGCCCGGGTCCACTCCAAGACCCACTCGCCGATCGGGTGCCGCTCGGTCGTGTAGGTGTCGAGGAGGCCGTCGGGCGCCCAGCCCCGGATGGTCGCGGCGAGCTTCCAGCCCAGGTTGACCGCGTCGCCGATGCCGAGGTTGAGGCCCTGCCCGCCGAAGGGCGAGTGGACGTGCGCCGCGTCGCCGGCCAGGAGCACGCGGCCCAGGCGGTAGGTGGTCGCCTGGCGCGCGTTGTCCGTGAAGCGCGTCGCGCTGTGGACCTTCGTCACCCTGATGTCCGCACCGGACACCCGCCGGAAGCTGGCTTCGAGCTCGTCGGCGGTGATCGGGGCGTCGCGGTCGGCGGGGGGCCCGTCGAACTCGACGGTGAGCATCCGGCCGGGGGTCGGCCCGTGGACGTAGAGCCCGCCGGTGCCGTGCTGCCAGCCGGCGGGCAGCACCTCGGCACCGGTCAGCTCCGCCAGCGCCTGCCGCCCGGTGACGGCGGGATCGGTGCCGGGGAACTCGAACCCGGCCCGCTTGCGGACGAAGCTGCGGCCGCCGTCGGCGCCGACGAGCCAGCCGGCGCGCACGGGTTCGCCTTCGGAGAGGTGCGCGGTCACGCCGTCGGCGTCGGCGTCGAACCCGATGAGCTCGACGCCCCGCCGGATTTCCACGCCCAGTTCGGCGGCGCGTCCGGCCAGGATGGCCTCGACGGCCTGCTGCTGGATCACGACCACCCGGCCGGCGGGCCCGACGTCCCGGAAGGCGGGATCGCCGAAGTCGACGCCGGTCGAGGTGACCATGATCCCGGCGAAGTGCCCCACCGGGACAGCTTTCGGCCCGCCCCCGCCCCGTGACTCGAGGAACTTCTGGATCTGTTCGAAGTTCCGCCGCACGACCTCGTCCATCGCGGGCAGCAGACCCCGGCGGTAGAAGGCTTCGGCCGTCGTCAGGTTGACCGACCCGGCCTTGATCGTCTGGTCCGGCTCGGGCAGCCGTTCGACGACGAGCACGTCCACGCCCGCCAGCCGCAGTTCACAGGCCAGCATCAAGCCGACCGGTCCGCCCCCGGAGATCACCACATCCCTGTTCATGCTCTGAGGATGCCGCAAAACTTTTACCGAGTCAAACTTTGTGTCCGGTCTATACTCGGCGCATGGCGGACCCCGGACTGCGCGAGCGCAAGAAGCAGGCGACGCGGCTGCTGATCTCGAACGTGGCCACCGGCCTGTTCATCCAGCGCGGCTTCGACGAGGTGACGGTCGCCGAGGTCGCCGAAGCCGCCGGCGTCTCGAAGATGACGGTGTTCAACTACTTCCCCCGCAAGGAAGACCTGTTCCTCGACCGGCACGCCGATCGCTTGGCGGAGCTGACGGCCGTGGTCCGGTCCCGCCCCCCGGGCCTGTCGGCTTGTGCCGCGTTGCGGCGTCACCAGCACGAGCTGCTGGCTTCCGGGCACCCTCTCTCCGGCGCGATCGCCGGCGGGCCGGGATTCTGGTGGGTGCTGACGTCGAGTCCGGCGCTGATGGCGCGCTGGTACGAGCAGGAACGCGAGATCGCGGACGCGTTCACCGAGGTGTTCACGGAGGAAACCGGCGACGCGTTCCGCTCCCGCATGGCGGCCGGCCTGCTGACGACGGCCATCGCCACGATCTTCGCCTACGCGATGAGCAGGGTACTCGCGGGCGACGACGTCGAGACGGTCCGGCGGGAGCAGGCCGGCTTCATCGACCAGGCCTTCGACCTGGCCGAGCACGGGGTGGGCGGCTTTCCGGGCAGCCCGGGCTGACCTGGCCGCCCGACGGCCGCGGCTCGCGCCGCAGCCGGTCGCGGGAGTGTGCGGCGACCGGTGAAGCCGAGGTGCGCTCCCGGCCTGCACGGGGCGGAACCTCCGCCGGCCGGTCGCGAGCACCTCATCCGCGGGGCGGCGCATCACCGAGGTGACTTGCCGTTCTGGTATCGGGTCAATCGCGTCGCGAAAGCGTCACGGCCCCCGGCCGGTGGCCGTTGCGCCTCGGCGTCACCGGCCGGTCGGCGCGGCTCTCCGCGGCGACCCCGGCCGGGCGCTGGCGGTCGATCGGCAGCACTCCCGGCGAGCTCGTCCGGTCCGCCACCCGCAGCGACTGCGCCGACGTGATCCACTCTTCGGCAGGCTCGGCGATCTCCAGCAGCAGCGCCTCGAACTCCGACCGCGTCGTCTCCAGGATGTGCGGGGCGGCGAGCCAGCGCAGCACCTGCCGCCCGGTGACCGCCATCCGCTGCCGCGGCGACGACACCAGCCGTTCGTCGAAGTACCGGATCAGCACCTTGTCGACGGTGTCCCAGGCGTTCGTCGCGCCGAACAGGTCGCGGACGTCCTCCGCGCCCAGGATCCGGAACGCCTCGGTCAGCAGCTGCATCACCTCGACGCGGAGCACGTTCAAGTGACCGTAGGAGGTGAACTTCAGGTTGTTCCGCAGATCCAGCCCGCCGCGCCGGACCACGGCGACGCTGCCGAAGCTCGGGTCGTAGGCCCGTTCCCGGATGACGTCGGAGATCCGCTTGTCCCGCCAGAACAGCGCGACCTGGTTGTTGAACTGCGTGAACAGCTGGTGGAAGTCGGTGTTCGGCCGGGCGTTGGCCGAACCCAGGCCACGGCCGTAGCCGAGCACGCGCCGGTACGCGTCGATCCGGTCACGCTTGGTGTAGCGCAGCACGTCGCGCCGGTCGAACCGGTACAGCCCGAACGCGCCCGGTCCGTCCGACAACCGGATCGCGCCGCGCTGGAACAGCTCCTGCAGCTTCTGGACGACGCGGAACACGCCGATCCGCTCGTGCTGGTAGAGGTAGTACAGGTCGCCGACGGCGATGACGCGTTCCGAAGCGACGGTCTCGTCGTACGCGTCGACGCCCGGTGGCATGCTCGTCTGGCCGAGGTCCGGCGCGCTCGTGTCGCCGATGCCCACCAGCGACGCGATCCCGCCGTCGGCCGGCCCCGGCTTCGTCCGCTGGTCGGTCTCGACCGCGACGAGCATGTCGTCCAGCTGCTTGAGCAGGGCGTCGCCCAGCTTCGGGTCGCTCCCCAGCTCGTTGGCCAGCTTGCCCGCGACCTGCCCGCGCAGCGCCGCGACGCGGTCGAACAGTTCCCGGTATTCCTTCTCGGTCCCCATGGTGTCCCTCCCGTGCGGGTCCGGTTACTGCCCGGACCGCTTGCGCGGCGCCCGGGTCTTCGGCGTCTCCGCCTCGGATGGCTCGGATGGATCGGCCGCCTCCGCGGCGTTCCCTTCGCGAAGCTCGGCGACGGACGGCACCACCGGCCGACGTCCCGCCGGGCCGGTCGGCGGCGGCGCCGTCGGCACCGGCGGCAGCGTGACCAGCGGGCCCGGCGGGGACGTGGGCGGTGGTCCCGGGTTCCCGATCGGCCCGGCGATCCGGACGATCTCCTGCAGGTGGTCGTCGAGTTCGTCGATGGCCCGCTGCACGCGGAAGCTGAAGAAACCGGGCGGCAGCGTCGCGCGGAAGTTGTCCGGCACGTCGCGGTTGTCGCCGTTAGGGCTCTGCCGGGGCAGGCCCGCGACGATCTGCCGCAGCTGCGTCGCGACCTGCACGAACGCCGTGCCGACGCCTTCCCGGCCCGCGGATTCGATCAGCTGGCCGCCTTCGACGGAAGCGAAGTCGCGGACCCAGCGCAGCAGCCCGCCCAGCGACATCGTGCCGCCGTCCGTTGCGGGGACGGGGATCCGCAGCACCTCGAGGTCCTCCTGCTGGATGAACACCGACTGCAGCATCGCGATCACCTCGTCGACCTGAGCCGCGGTGGCGGCCAGGAGCTGCGAGAGCGCGACCACGGCCGGGCCGAAGAACGGCTGCCCGGTCGCCGGCTGCGAGAAGGGGTCGATCCGGTCGCGCGAGTCGAGCCAGCCCCGGAACAACGACACCACCCAATCCGTCAGCGTGATGAAGGAGGTCTGGACGCGCTCCTCTTCGATCGTGTTGACCTGGCCGGAAATCAGGCCGAACTCGTCGCGCAGCCGGCCGAGGTGACCGCCGACGCGGTCGGCGTCCGTGTCGCCGGACCCGCCCCCGCCCGACGTCGTGGCGGGCCCCAGCAGCAGCGAGAAGAGCTGGTCGACCCGGGGCACGCGGATGAGCGGGCTCTCCAGTTCCTGGCGGATCTGTTCCAGGTCGTGCCGCACCAGAGCGCGGAAACCCTCGGCGTTCTCCGGATCAGCGTTCGTCCTCAGTGGACGGAGCGAGTCGAGCAGCGCCAGCGCGTCCTTCGCCGCGCTGCGGGCCCGGGCGGCCAGGGACGCCTGGCCGCCGGTGACCGCGCCCAGGTCCGCCTGGATGGCGTAACCCCGCGGAGTCCACGTCGCCTCCGTGCGTCCCTGCGCCCCGGACAGCTTGAAGCTGCCGGTCAACGCGGCGACGAAACCCTTCGTGTCGCCTTCCCGCCACCGCCAGCCCAGAACGTCGCTGATCGCCTGCTCGGCCAGCTTGCCCGTCGTCGGCGCCGAGGAGTACTGCCGCGCCGGCGACGGGTACGCCGTGTCGAATTCCTGAGCGGGCGGCAGCTGCGCGCCGCGGTCGTCGTTGATCGTCATCGGTGTGCCCCACATCCGTCGAGTTCGGCCAGTTCCACTGCTTCCCGCCAGCACCGCAGCATCGCGTCCTCCGCGTCCCGCAACGCGTCCGCGCAGCGGTCGGCTCCGCGCCGGACGCCCTTCACCCACCCGCGCCACTCCGTCTCCCGCCCCTGGACCCCGCGCAGGAGCGCGGAAACCTCGGTGTGGGACCGGTATTCGTCGTCGATCCGGCGCCGGACCCACAGCAGCGCCGCCGCCGTCGTGTGCAGCCCATCGGCGGTGGCCGGCGCGAGCGTCGCCGCCTGGAGCTCGGCGGCGCCGTCGGTGACGACCTCGGCGAGGTGGTCGGCGACCGCGAGCCCTTCACCGCCCGGCCGGTCCTCGCACACGGCCAGCTCCAGCGCGTGCCACGCGTCGGCCAGGAGGCGGACCTTGCCGGCCAGCACGGTGAATTCGGCCCGGAACGTCATCGCGACTTCCTCCCCAGCTCCTCCATGAAGAACCCGACCAGCCGCTGGGGTGGTGCCATCCGCTCGTCGAGTGCGAACCGGACCGCGCCGATGAGGAACCGTTCCGGCACCACCCCGGGGGAGACGCCGTCGGCGAGCCGCTCGGCGGCCTCCTCGATCATCGCCTGCTCCTTGGGCTCGAACCGCAGCACCCGGGCCAGCGGCCGGTGCCCGAGGGAGGGGAACGACGTGAAGCACATCGCGTCCACCACCGCGGGGATCGCCGTGGCGGCCGTGGCCTGCAGTGCGCCCGGGGCGCCGGAGAGCCGGGCACCAGGATAGAGCCGCCGCCACAGCTCGGCGTAGGAGTCCGCGTGCCGGCGGAACCCGATGCGCCGCAACAGCTCCACCGACAGTTTCGCGCGCAGGTACGGCACGGGGTGCACCGCGCGCGGTGAGAAGCCGAGAGTCTCCGGCCCGGTCCGGCCGATGACGTCGAAGAGCGAGCCGACCACCGCCGGGCCGCCCAGCAGCACGGCGGCCAGGTCCGCGAACGTCTCGCGGTTCCAGCGGACCCAGATCGCCACGATCGGCCGAGGCACGCCCGCTTCGGTGAGCCGGGCCGCCACCTGCAGGGGAATCGCGCGCGCCAGGCCGAGATCGTTCTGCAGGTTGTGGCTGACCTCGTGCAGGATCGCGCCGAGCGTCCACGGGTTGACCAGCCGGTGGTACGGCAGCTGGATGAGCGGGAACGGGTTCAACCGGTTTCCCAGGCGCCGCAGCGGAATCCCGCGCCGCGAGGTCGCCGGGCCGCCGCCGTGGCGCAGGTAGCAGAACGGCGGCGGCGTCGGGATCGGCCGCCAGCGCCCGAGGCCGAGATAGGCGTACTGGTAGCAGTCCAGGGCGATCCGGTCCCCGGCCACCAGCCACGGCGCGAACGCGGTCTGCCGCTGGTTGAACAGGTCGAGGTAGAAGTCCCAGACCTGTTCGGTCGCCCGCACCCAGCGGTGCGCCCGCGCCTTCGCGCGCAGCAGCGGTTCCGGATCGGCCGGCTCCGCGGCCGCCCGGCGCACCCCCTGTACCGCGGTGTGCAGCGGCTCGCGCAGCGTCGCCATCATCCGGTTGACCGCGGCCAGGTGCGCCCGGCTCGGTCCGGTCGCCGGGTCGCCGAACTCCTCCCAGCGGAACGGCCGCAGCGCGTCGAGGTGCCGCCGCGCGTTGACGGCCTGGGTCCGCGCCCAGCCCGAAAGGTCTTCCCCGGTCGCCGGTCGTGCCCGCCGGGATCCGGTGGGCACGGCTGTGACAGCTGGGTCTTCGCCCCAGGCCGGGGGCTCTGCCACCCGGAACCCCCGAAGAGCGGCTGTGACAGCTTGGGCTTCGTCCCGGGCCGGGGGCTCCGCCGTCCGGAGCCCCCGAGAAGCGGAACGGACAGCGGTCCGGGCGGCCCGCAGCTCAGCGGCGGCGCGCACGGCCGCGCGCCTTGCGGCGTCCCGCACCGGTGCGCGCCCGTGCCGAGCGGGCGTGCCGGGCGGCGTGCTGGTGCCGGTGGTGCTGCTGGTGACGGTGGTGGTGCCGGTGGTGCCGGTGGCGCTGCGGGCCGTTCGCGGCGTGCACGGTGTGGCCGACCAGCCGCCGGGTGACGTAGTGCGCATCGATCGGGCGGCCATCGGCGTAGCGGCGGCCGATGTCGCGCGCGGTCCGGCCGAGGATCCGCGGCACGTGGCGGACGGCGTGCCGGGTGGCGGGGTTGCGCCACAGCCGCCGGCCCAGGTTGATCGCGCCGCGGATGAGCTGCGGCCCGTGCTTGACGATCTTCGGCAGGGCCCATTTCGCGGCCTGGAACGCGAGCGGCGCGAGTGCGCCGAGAAACGCCTCGGCCTCCTGCTCGGTCTCCGCGTTTTCGGCCTGGAACGCCAGCTGGGCCATCATTTCCGCGTCCGAGTACACGCGCCGGGCCGGATTGCTGAAACCCTCGCCCTCGAACTCGAATTCCGCTTCCAGCTCACGGACGACCGCTTCGAACTCGGCCTCCGCCTCGTCCTCGTAGTCGTCCTCGTCTTCGTCCTCGTCTTCGAGCTCGTATTCCAGCTCCCCGGCGAGCCCGCCGAACTCGTCTTCGTCCTCGTCCTCGTCCTCCAGCTCACCGAGGCCGACCTCCAGCTCGCCTTCGAGCTCGGCCTCCAGCTCCCGGTCCAGCTCGTCTTCCAGCTCGCCTTCCACGGCCGGGTAACGACGGCTCATTACGTTCCCCTCTCCTTTGCTGAGACACCCGCGATGCCCGGCGCCGTGCGTCCGTGAGCACCCGGCTCAGTCCACGCCGCGCGGGGCCGGGCGGGTAGTGGCACGTCCGCGGCGGACGCAACCGGACTAGACCACCGATGTCACACAAACCGACGATGCGCGGCCGACGTTTTGGGGGTTTCCTGGACAAGGAGGAGAAGCGGGAAAATCGGGGGAGAAATGTCGATGACGACGAGTTTGTCGGCTCCAGCGGCACCCATGTTCGGTCCGAGGCGTCATCGGACGGGCGCGCGGGCCGCGGTGGTGAGCGATGACGAAACGGTCCGAAGCCTGGCCAGGGCGCTGGTCCGCCGGGTGGCCGAGCTGGCCGACCCGGACGCGGCCGGGCGGCGCCCGCTGCTGGACCTGACGGAGCTGGGGGTCCGTTGCCTGCTCGTGCCGGTGGTGCCGTCGGCGCACGACCTGCTGAGCCCGCGCGAGCACGAGATCGCCCGCATGGTCGGTCAGGGGTACACCAACCGGGCGATCGCCCGCGTGCTCGACATCAGCCTGTACACGGTGTCGGCGCACATGCGGCGGATCTTCACGAAGCTCGGGGTGGGCACGCGAGCCGCGATGGTGGCGGCGCTGTCGGGCCAGGACTCGCTCGCGGAGGCGGCCGCCGGGGGACTTCCGGTACTCGGCGACACCGACTAGCGTCGCCCGTCCCGAGGTTCGCCGGCAGCGGCCCGGCGATGCGCCCCAGGTGGCCTTCGGTGCGGGGGATGCGCCCCGAGGTGGCCTTTCGGTGCGTCTCACGCACCCAAGGCGGCCCTCGGTGCTCCTGCCATGCCACCGCCGTCAACGGAGGCGCCTCGGTGCCGATTCAAACGCGGCCAAGGCCGCCTTGGGGCGTCTCCGGACTCCGTTCGGCGGGAACGCGTCGGCCGCTCCCGGCGGTCCGTGGTGATCGGCGCCGGAAGCCGGCCGGGGTCTTCGCCGAGCGATGGCCTGGCGCGTTCTCGACGTCCTGATCGCCGTGACCATGACCGGCCTCGGCGCGGCGATGCTGCTCAGCCGCGTCTGATCACCAGAGGCCTCCGTGCGCCGGGCGTTCCAGGTCCAGCAGGAACGCCTTGCGTTTCAGCCCGCCCGCGTACCCGGTCAGCTTTCCGCCCTTCCCGACCACGCGGTGGCATGCCACCAGGATGCTCAGCGGGTTCCGCCCGACCGCCGCGCCGACTTCGTGCGGCAGCCCGCCGACCGCCCGGGCCAGGTCGCCGTACGTCGCTGTCGAGCCGTAGGGGATCTTCGCGATCTCGGCCCAGACAGCACGCTGGAACTCGTCGCCCTCGGCCCGCATCGGCGCGGCGAACTCCGTGCGCTGCCCGGCGAAGTACTCCTTCAGCTGACGAACGGCCTCGGGGAACGCCGAATCCGCACGCGTGCCGAACGCGGTACGGTCGGGCCGCGTCCAGTGGCCCGGGAAGTACAACCCGGTCACGACACCGCCGGAGCCGACGAGGGTCAGCGAGCCGATCGGGGAATCGACCGTGGCATGATCGACCGTGGCATGATCAATCGTGGCGTGGTCCATCATGCCTCCCAAGTGCTGCCGTCGGCCCGGGCGCCGCGCACGCCGGGCAGCCGGAAATCCGCCAGTGGCGCGGTGACGATCGTCCGATGTGGACTCCACGATGTCGACTGCCGCAGCCGGCTCGCCATTCCGGCCCAGCCGGCCGGCGTGGCGCTGACCACCCACACGTCCGGTTCCGGCGTCGCGAACCGCCGGGCCTGGCGCAGCCACGACGCCGCTGTCTCCGGCCAGGTCACCGTCGCCAGCACCAGGCCGCCCCACGCCGACGCGATCCGCGCGCCGCCGTCCCGCGACGCCGGGTCCGCCGCGGTGCCGATGACGACGTGGCGGGCCCGGCCGATCAGCCCCACGATCGCCTCGAGCTCGAGGGAGGTCATGCCGCGTCGTGGAACACGAGGCCGAGGGTGTGCCGGTGGCCCGAGCGGACCGCCGAGACGCCGTGGCGCACCGGGGCCGCCGACCAGCCGCGGGCCGAGCGGACCGGCCGGTCGCGGGTGGTGAACACGAGGCCCTGGCCCTGCGGGATCAGGGTCGCCGTGCCGCGCGACTGGGCCCGCGGCCGCTGCTCCACCAGCAGGAACTCGCCGCCGGTGTGGTCGGTGCCCGGGTCGTTGAGGTTGATCACGACCTGCAGCGGGAACACCTTGTCGCCGTAGAGGTCCCGGTGCAGTGCGTTCCAGCCGCCCGGCTCGTAGCGCAGCAGGATCGGCGTGGGCCGCCGCTGCCCGGCGGCGTGGCAGACGGCCAGCCACTCGTCCAAAGTGGACGGCCACTCCGCCTCGCGGCCGAGCCGGGCGTGCCAGTCCCGCGCGATCGGCAGCAGCCGTGGGTAGAGCGCCTTGCGCAGCCGCTGGACGGGCTCGGGAAACGGCGCGGCGAAGTAGCGGTAGTCGCCGTGGTCCCCGAAGCGGTGGCGCCGCAGGTTCACCGTCGCCCGGAAGTGCGATGGCTCTTCCCACAGCGTGATCAGCCGGGCGCACTCGGCCGGGGTCAGCAGCGGGGGCAGGAGCGCGCAGCCGTAGTCGTCGACCTCCGCCGCCACCGCGTCCCAGTCGGCTGCCGCGACCCGCTTTTCGAACGCTGTCACGCCGCCTCCATCGTCAGGAGGGTCCGCTTGGCTTCCTCGCCGCCCGCGTACTGGCCGTACGACCCGTCGGACCGGACGACCCGGTGGCACGGCACCACCACCGGCAACGGGTTGAGCGCGCACGCGGTGCCGACCGCGCGGACCGCCTTAGGGCTGCCCGCGGCCGCCGCGACCTGCGCGTAGCTCTCGGTGCGCCCGTAGGCGATCTCCGGCAGGTGCTCCAGCACGGACAGGCGGAACCCGCGGGCCAGCCGGAAGTCCAGCGGCACGTCGAAGGCGCGCCGCCCGCCCGCGAAGTACTCGTCGAGCTGCCGGACGACCGGGGCAAGCCGGGCGGGCGCCCGCAGGATCCGCGGGCTGATCGTCTTGGCCAGCTCGGCCAGCACGGCCTCGTGGTCCTGGCGGTCGAAGGCCACCTTGACCAGGCCCTGCTCGGTCGCGGCCAGCAGGAGCGACCCGACCGGCGTGTCGACGGTGTGGTAGGCGACGTCCAGCAGCCCCTCCCGGGAAGCGGCTTCGGTGAGCTGCTCGTGCAGGCGGTCCGGGAGGACCTCGTAGGGCACCGGAAGCGACGCGATGATGTCGATCATGAGTGCGCTCCTTCCAAGGGATAGGTGGCCCGCAGGGCTTTGATGCCGTCGGCGGCCGCCCGGCGGGCGGCGTCGGTGCTGCCCCCGGTGATCTCCGCGATCTCGCGGTAGGGCAGCCCGGCCAGGTAGTGGTAGGCGACGGCGGCGCGCTGCTTGTCCGGCAGCCTTGCCAGCGCTTCCCACAGGTCGCCGTCGCGGGTGTCGGCGTGGCCGGGCCGGTCCGGGATCTCGCCGACCGGAACCGGCCGGCGCGCCTGGGCACGGGTGACGTCGACGGCCTTGCGGTGCGCGATCGTGACGAGCCACGCCTGGACGTTCGCGTCGGCGGGCAAGCCGGGGTACGCCTTCAGGGCCGCCAGGAAGGTCTCCGACCAGGCGTCTTCGGCGTCGGCCGGGCCGAGCACGGCCCGGCAGACCCGGAGGACCATCGGCCCGTGCTCGGCCACGATCTGCTCGAACGGTTTCACGATCACACCTGGTAGACGTCCGGGGCCGCCGGAACGTGAGATCAGATCTCGGCGGTGCCGGTCACGACGGTCGCGCCCTGTTCTTCGGACTCGTGCACCCCGGGCGTCAACCCGGCCGCGGCGAGGATCCGGCTCAGCACGGGCGCCTGCCGTTCACTCGATTCGATCAGCACGGTGCCGCCCGGCGCCAGCCAGCGGGGCGCGCCCGCGGCGACCCGGCGGGCGAGGTCGAGGCCGTCCGCGCCGCCGTCGAGCGCCACGAGGGGCTCGTGCAGCCGGGCCTCCGGCGGCATGGTCGCCACGGCCTCCGACGGGACATACGGCACGTTGGCCAGCAGGACGTCGACGCGGCCACGCAGGGAAGCCGGCAGGGCGTCGTAGAGATCGCCCTGGTGGACCCGGGCGTCCGGGAGGTTCACGCGGGCGCACTCGACGGCGGCGGGTTCGACGTCGGCCGCGTGCAGCTCACTCGGCCGCACCGCCGCGGTGAACGCGGCGCCGAGCGCGCCCGAGCCGCAGCAGAGGTCGAGGACCACCGGGTCCGGTGGCGCGAGCGAGACGGCGACGTCGACCAGGAACTCGGTGCGGTGCCGGGGGACGAACACCCCCGGCCGCACGACGACGCGAAGGCCGTGGAACTCGGCCCAGCCGAGCAGGTGCTCCAGCGGGAGCCCGGCGACCCGGCGCTCCACCAGCGAGTCGAGCTCGGCGGGAGTCGAGGCGGCCGCGACGAGCAGGTCCGCCTCGTCCTCGGCGAACACGCAGCCCGCGGCGCGCAGCCGGGAGACGACATCAGGAATGGCCAACAAGGGGACGAGCCTACAAGACCTGCACCGCGTCCCCGACGTTCAGCCCGTCGAAGAACGCCGCCGAGTCGGTGTCCGTGAGGTGGACACAGCCGTGCGAAGGCGCGTCCAGCGGCCCGGCGTGGAACGCGATGCCGCCGGCCGCGAAGAACACCGAGTTGGGCATGTCGGTGCCGTAGACGCTGCTGCGGTGCTCGCGGTCCTTCCACACGACGTGGAACGACCCGGCCGGCGTCGCGTCCTCCGGCGGCCCGAACCCGGCCTGGACCGGGCCGCGCACGACCCGGCCGTCCCGCAGCAGCCAGGCCAGCCGCTGCGCCAGGCTCACGCAGGCCCCGGTGGTGACGGCGCACGGCGGCGGGGGCGGCAGCGTTTTCGTGTGCGGCGGGGTTTTCGTGTGCGGCGGGGTCGTCGTAGGCGGCGGGGTGGTGGTCAGCGGGACCGGCTCCGCGATCGGGCTCGGCGTCGTGGTGTGCGGCGCCGCGCAGGCCGCCGTGACCAGCACCGATCCGAGCAGGGCCGCCACCCCGGTTCCGCGCATGCCGTTCCCTCCTCGCCGGGGATTCCTCCCGGAGAGCAGTACGGCTGAGCGGCCCCGGAGGTTGCGCCGGCCGGATGGGGCAGGATGTCCGAATGATCCTTCGTCGCGTGTTCGGAGCCGTACTGGCCGTCCTCACCGGGCTCGTCGTGCTCGCCGGGCCCGCCTCGGCCCACACCGAGCTCGTGTCGAGTTCACCCGCTGAAGGCGCTTCGCTCGCGACGGCTCCGACGCAGCTCCAGCTGACCTTCGGCGAGCCGGTCACGCTGCCGCCGGACCCGGTCAGGGTCATCGGCCGCGATGGCGCCAGGTGGCAGATCGCCACGCCGTCGGTGACGGGCGGGGTCGTGACGGTGCCGGTGACCCCGGCGGGCGGGGCCCAGGCCTACACACTGACCTGGAAAGTCATCGCGAAGGACGGCGACAACGTCACCGGCATCGTGCACTTCACGCTCACCGCCCCGGCGTCCGCCCAGGCGACTACGGCTACGACGGCGCCGACCGAGACGACCGCCGCGGCCGCGCCTGCCGCTGTCGGCACCACCGGCATTCCCGGCTGGGTGTGGGTCCTGGTCGCGGTCGCCGCCGTGCTCGCGGCGGGCGTCGTGCTGGTGCGCGTGCTGAAAGGTCCGAAACGCTGACCCGTCCACTATGGACAGTCGGGTGGCGTTAGCCCGAAAGTGCAGCGTTTCGCCTGATCACGGCCGCCCTGGGTACCGTGGACGGCAGGGGGACCGGGGGAGTGGGCCGTCCGCGCCCGGCCGCGCCCCCGGGGAGGAGCACCCCCATGACCGCCACCACGGACACCCCGCGCCTGCCGTTCGACCGGCCGAGCGTCCTCGAGATCGCGCCCCTGTTCGAGGTGCTGCGCCGCCAGGGGCCGGTGGTCGCGGTGACCACCCCGGCGGGTGACCCGGCCTGGCTGGTCACCGGGTTCGAGCAGGTCCGCGCGGTGTTCACCGACCCGAGGTTCGGCCGCTCGCACCCGGCACCGGAGGAGGCCTCGGCGCTGTCGGCCGCGGCCATCCTGAGCCGTCCGCAGGGCGACCACGAGACCGAGCACGCCGAACACGCGCGGATGCGGCGGCTGCTCGTGCCCGCGTTCTCCGCCAACCGGATCCGCCGGCTCGCCGGCCACGTCCAGGAGCTCGCCGACGGCTGCTTCGACGCGATGGACCGGGCCCGGCACGAGGACGAGCCGGTCGACCTGCACGAACACCTCTCGTTCCCGCTGCCGGTGCTGGTGATCTGCGAGCTGCTCGGCGTCCCCTACGAAGACCGCGGCACGTTCCGCGTGCTGTCGGAACGGATGGGCCGGATGGACATCGGCGACGGTGCGGACGCGGCGCTCGACGAGTTCGCCGGCTACATGAGCCGGCTCGCGGCGGTCAAACGCCGGCAGCCCGCCCAGGACGTCGTCTCCGACCTGGTCCGCGCGCAGGCCGACGACCCGTCCTTCGGCGACGGCGACGTCGCCCGGCTCGCCGCCGGCCTGCTGTTCGCCGGCCACGAAACGACGTCCAACCGGATCGACCTCGGCGTGCTGTACCTGCTCACCGACCTCGCCCGGCGCGACGCGCTGGCCGCCGACCCCGAAGGCCGCGTGCACGGGGTGGTGGAGGAGATTCTGCGGCTGGCCGCGCCGAGCGGCCTCGGCGTCCTGCGCTACGCCCACGACGACGTCGAGATCGGCGGCGTCGCCATCGCTCGCGGCGACGCGGTGGTCCTGGCGCTCGGAGCCGCGAACCGGGACCCGGCGGTGTTCCCGGCCGCCGGGACGTTCGACCCGGACCGCAAGCCGAACTCGCACATCAGCTTCGCCTACGGCGGCTGGTTCTGCATCGGCGCGAGCCTGGCCCGCACCGAACTGCGGGTCGTGTTCGGTTCGCTGCTCCGCCGGTTCCCCGGGCTGCGCCTGGCCGTGCCGGTGGATGAACTCGAGGTTCGGACGAACCGTGTCACCGGGGGAGTGGACCGCGTGCCGGTCCTCTGGTAGACCATCGGCGTCCGCTAGTGGAGGAACAAGACGTGACCCTGTGGGAAAAGCTCGGGATGGACGACAAGCTCGTCAAGGTGCTGAAGGAGATCCCGCCGGGACCCGACGCCGCCGAGTTCGGCCAGGCCTACGTCACGATCCACCAGCTGGCCGTTGAGCTGGACCAGCGGTTCCCCGAGGTGCGCACGCAGCTGGACGTGCCGCTGGGCGGCGGCGCGACCCGGCACGCCGGCCTCGTCGAGCTGCTCGGCAAGGAGCTGGTGGACAAGATCAAGCGCTACGGCGACGTCTACCCGATCGAGGCCGCGCAGCTGTCGTCCGTGCGGTTCCGTGAACTGCGGCTTCGCGGTCCCGGTGGGCGGGACCTGGTCGGCGCGTCGAAGAAGGACCTGCCGTTGATCCGCCTGCGGCCGAAGGACTGAGTGATGCTCGCCCCGCCGGTCCGGGTCCTCGTGGCCGACCGCGACCCGGCGGTGCGGGCCCGCGTGGGCACGATCCTCGGCGAGGCCGACGGCATCGAGGTGGTCGGTTCGGCCCCCGACGCGACGGCGGCGCTGGTCACCCTCCGGCGGCGGCTGCCGGACGTGATCCTGCTGGACCTGCGCCTGGGACTGCCGGTGCGGGAGCCGGTTTCCCGGCGGTCCGCGGTGGTGGCGCTGGCGGCGTTCGACTCGGACGCGGGAATCCTGCGCGCGCTGCGGGACGGCGCGGCCGGGTTCCTGCTGCGCTCGGCCCGCCGCAACGAACTGGTCAAGGTGGTCCGCCTGGCCGCGGACGGCCACCTGGTGCTGTCCCCCGACGCGACCCGCCGGCTGGTGTCGGCGGCGACCCGGTTGTCCGGCCCGCGCGACGAGCGGCTGGCGCAGGTGGACCGGTTGTCGGCCCGCGAGACCGACGTGCTCGTCGCGATCGGGGCGGCGCTGACGAACGCCGAAATCGCCTCGCGGCTCGGCCTCCCGGAGCCGGTGGTGCGCGACTGCGTCGCGAGGGTGGTGCGCAAGCTCGGCTGCGCGCACCGGACGGCGGCGGGGCTGCTGGCGTACGAGCGTGGGTTGTGCCGTCCGGGCGTGAATTGACGTGAACGACTCTTTCCTGATGTCCGACGACAGGAAAGAGTCGTTCATGACATGCCTGCTCGCCGTCAGAAGCCGGCGAGGCCGTCCGGGACGCCGACGCCCGTCGGAGCGTCGTAACCCGGGCCCGCGAGGCACAGGTAGTCGCCGCCGCACTTCTGGCCCGTGCCCGTCCGGTCGTTGCTGCCCGTGGTCACGTCGGTGAACGAACCGGCCTTGGCGTACAGGCCGGCCGGCTGAACCGCTCCCGCGTGCCCGGACCGGCCGGCCAGCCCGGCGACGAACGGCGCCGAGGCGCTGGTGCCGTTCACGCTGATCCAGCCGCCGGCGTCGGCGAAGTGGATGGCGATGTCCTCCGCCACCGCGGCGATGTCCGCTACCGTTCGCTTGGCGCAGTGGGTGTCCGCCTGCCACGCCGGTTTCGCGATGTACGCCGAACAGCCGCTGCCGCCGCGTCGCCACGCCGACTCCGTCCAGCCCCGCGGGGAGTCCGGGTCGCGGGCCAGCGACGTCCCGCCGACGGCGATCGTCGAGGCCACCACCGCCGGATAGCTCGCCGCTGTGAAACCGGTGTCGCCCGAGGACGCCACGACCGTGACGCCCGGGTGCTGGTAGTGGCTCGCGAAGGCCAGCGGAGTGCTGCCTTCGCGCGCGCCGTAGCTGTTCGACACCACCTTCGCGCCCAGCAGGACCGCTGTGTCCTCCGTCTCCGCGAGGTCGGCGAACCCGGGCGAATGGCCTTCCACCACGACGATCCGGCACGACGGGCACGCCGCCGACACCATCGAGACGTCCAATGTGGACTCCATCGCCCAGCCGGAGTCCTCCGGCGGCAGGGGAGCCGGCGTGCCCTGCTGGTTCACCTTCCGGAAGCAGCCGTTCGCCGTGGTGCACGGCGGCAGGCCGTACTGCGTCCGGTAGGCGGCGAGGTCGGCCTCCAGGCTCGGGGCGTCATAGGCGATCGAGATGCCGACGACGGTGTCCGGCCCCGGCTGGCCGGGCAGCCGGTAGGCCGACGCGAGGTCGCCGGCACCCCAGCCGGCCGGGCCGTCGACCAGGGTGCGCGCCGCACCCGGTGTGTACGTCGTGAGGCACCGCAGGACGTCCGGACCGGTGTCGGGACACGCCGGGCGCGGGACCGGCGCCGCGGACGCGGCCGGGGCGACCGCGCACCCGATGGCCGCCGCCGCGCACACCGACGTCAGCGCGCGAATCAATGTGTTCACTGTGGACATTCCCCTCAGTACGGATAGACGTGGTAGGCGGCGGTGATCGTCTCGGCGATCGTCGCCCCGGCGGCGTCGGTGGCCGTGACGCGCAGCGAGACGTCCGTGGCCGCGGTGAAGTCCGCGTGGAAGACGCCGTCGCCGCGGGGTGACATGGTCGCGTCCTGCCAGGTGGTGCCGTCCGTCGAGTACTGCACGGTCGCGGCCGTCACCGGCGAAGCGGTGCTCAGCTGCAGGTGCCCGACCGTGAGGTCCAAGCTCTGCGGGCCACGCGGGGCAGACCCGTCCAGACGCAGCCCGCCGACCGAGTAGCCGAGCGTCAGCATCGGCTCGACCGCGCACGACCGCTCCTGGCCACGCGCGCTGCAGTACAGCGCCGTCGGCAGCGTGCTGCCGTCGACGTGCTGCGACTTCCACGTCCACTCGGTGTGGCTCGCCGTGCTGAGGGCGTACATCGGGCCCGTGCGGCTCGCGTCGATGGTGAGGCCCAGCGTCGACGGCCCGGGGGCGACTTCCTGGGCCAAGCTCACCGCGGTCGACCCGGCGGTGGCGCCGCCCTCCGCGAGCTTCGCGCCGTCCTGGGTCAGCGTGTAGTGCCCGGTCAGCGTGTCCCGTGGCTCGGCGACGAACCCGAACCCGGTATGGCCGGCCTGGTTGTCGCTGAACGGGGTGACCGCCAGCCGCAGCAGGTCACCCGCCCGGGTGGCCGCCGGTTGCTCCGGGGCCCGGCCTTCGGTCAGGGGCAGCAGCGCCACGCGACCCGCCGCGTGCAGCGGGAACCGGTTCCAGTCCTCCGTGACGGTGGAACCGCCCTGGTAGAGGTGGAACGCTTCGTACTGAGCCCCGGCCCAGCGGGGATCCGGCCCGGGCACGACGTACTTCGAGAGCGCGCCGAACCAGATCAGGTCCGGCGCGGCCGAGACGTACTCCGTCTGCTTCCGGGGCAGCTCGATCGCGTGCGCCGGCCGGCCGCCGCCGTCCTCGAAGGAGAAGATGCCGCTGCGCTGGCGCAGCCCCATCGTGGCGTACTCGCTGAAGTAGGCGGCGTTGACGGTGGCGACGTCCTTCGCCGTGATCACGTACCACTGCTGCGGAATCGTGCCGATGGCCGCCTTCTGCACCACGTATTCGTACGGCGTGCCCGGTCCGGGCGGGGACACGAGCCTGCTGTACGGGTAGGTCTGCAGGGCCCCGGTGCGCACCGGGACGGCCGTCGGGGAGACCGAAATCGGCACGCCGGGCCCCGCGTCGAAGTCGATCACCTGTGCCGGCCCCGTCTTCGCGGCGCGGCGGAACAGGAACCCGTTGTCGTCGAGCAGCGCCGGACGCGGCGTCACCCAGGTCACCTTGCTGGACGCGCGCTTCGCGTCGACGCGGACGGTCGTGTCCGCCTTGACCGCGAACTCGGGCTGCGCGCTGAACCGCAGCTCGGTCGGGTTGCCGTCGGCGTCGGCCGTCCAGAAGACGCCGAGCGCGCTGTAGTTCCCGTCCGGCACGCTGAACTTCGCCGTGCCGCCCGAGAAGTAGTTCAGGGTTTCGTCCAGGTCGAGGAGGTTCCCGTCGTCGGTGTTGTACAGGAACGCCATACCGGTGCCGGCCGGCTTCCCGCCGATGTCGGTGGCGTCGACCGACACCGTGCGCATCACCGACCGCGGCTGGACGGCTTGCCGCTTCGGCGTCCCGGAGAGCGCGAAGCTCGCTCCACCGGCGAAGAGGCCTTGCCCGCCGAAATGCCCGCGCGCGTTGTCCTCTTTGAACTGCTTCGCCAGGGCGGCGCCGAAGGTCCTGGTGTCGGCCGGGGCTTTCGCGCCGGCCAGCACGGCCTTGACGTCGAACAGGCTCAAGTCCAGCCCACGCCCGAGGTAGGGGAGCGCGGTACCGGGGACCTCGTAGGCGCGACCGCCGAGCCGCAGGTGCACCAGCGCCCGCGCCATGCCTTTCCCGGCGGCCGGCTGGACCTCGAACGTGTCACGGCCGTCCGGAGTGGTCCGGACGGTGACGCGGTCTCCGGTGACGAGCGTCGCGGTCGACGGCGGGATCGCGGCGACCGCGGACGGCGGGGCGAGCCCGGCCAGGCCCGCCTGGCCCGCGAGCAGGACCCCGATGATGGACGAGCTTCTTCGCACTGGCGCCTCCGTGTGATGGCTGAGCACACTTCCGGAGAACCAGTTGCCTCGACCGTTGAAGGACGTTCACGATCTTGCCGGAATTACGCCGATCGGCTCAGCGACGCACCGTGGCGACGCTAGCCCTGGGCGCGTGCCTTCTCGAGCTCGGCGAGGAATTCCGCGACCTTCTTGCGGTCGCCGTAGTCGTACTGGAACGCGTTGCCGGCCAGCTTGTCGGCGAACATCGGCACATTCGTGACGACGTCGGGGGACGAATCCGGGGTCACGAACACGATCTTGCCCGGTTTCCACGCCGTCGCCGGGCTGTGCTCGACCCGGGTGATCTTCGCGACCGGGAACCGGTTCTTGGTGTCGTCGGGGACGATTCCCCAGCTCGTCGTCGCGATGCTGAGCGTGACGGTGTGTCCGTCGAAACGGATCGACCGGCGCCTGGACCTGATGTGCACGATGCCTCCCCGAAGGCCGCGCTCCGACTATCGCAGAGCACGCGGCCGGGGGAACAGGTGCTTTCGGGTGCTCAGAGAGTCCGGCAGGTGAGGGACGGGCGGGCGCCGCCGCTTCCGCTCTGCGTCAAGGCGATGAAGCCGAACGTCGTCGACCCGCTCGCGTCCAGCTTCGCGTTCCAGGACGCGTTTTCCACCGTCACCGCCGAACCCTCGACGGTGAAGCTGCCGTTCCACAGGTCGCTGATGCGGTGCCCGGCGGGCAACGTCCAGAGGACGCGCCAGCCCGAGAGGCCGGCGCCGTGGTCGTTGCGGACCGTCACCTCCACCTGGTAGCCGCCCGGCCAGGAGTTCGTCACCTCGTAGCGGGCGGCACAGCCCAGGTCGGTGGTGGTCGTCGGGGACGGCGGCGTCGTGCCGGGAGGAGAGGACGAGACCGGCGCCGCGACGGTGGCCGTGCCGTCCGGGACCAGCGCCGTCCCGATCACGACGCCCAATGCCAGCAGGACCGCACCGGCCGCGGAGGCCAGGACGATCGGGCGCCGCGAACGCCGGACGCGGATCAGGCGGGTCGCGGTCCGCCGGGGCCGCGACGGCGGCAGCGGACGGTTCTCGGTGACCGCCTCGAACAGCTCCTGGGCTTCGACCATGGTCGGGCGTTCCGCGGGATCGCGCCGCAGGAGCCGGCCGAGGACCTCGGCGAGCGGCCCGTCGTGCCGCGGCGGGATGACCTCCTCCTTGGCGACCTTCAGGAGCAGGGCGATCGGGTTGTCGTCGGTGCCGAACGGCGGCGTGCCCTCCAGCGCGCGGTAGAGCGTCGCGCCGAGCGCGAACACGTCCGCCGGGAAGCCGCCTTCGCCGCCGCCGGCGACTTCGGGGGCCAGGAAGGCGGGAGTGCCGGCGATGAAGCCGCCGCCGGTCACCAGTCCTTCGCCGGTCGCCCGGGAAATGCCGAAGTCGGCGATCTTGGCGACGCCGGATTCGCCGATGAGAACGTTGGCGGGCGTGACGTCGCGGTGCATGACGCCTTCGGCGTGCGCGGCCGCGAGCGCCGACGCGATCTGCGCGCCGATGCGGGCCACCTCGTCGGCGGGCAGCCTGTCCCGGTCGAGCAGGATGTCCGCGAGACTGCGCGACGGCAGGTACTCCATGACCAGGTAGGGCTCGCCGGACACCTCGACGACGTCGTGCACCGTGACCGCGTGCGGGTGCCGCAGCCGCGCGGTCAGCCGCGCTTCGCGCAGGGCGCGCAGGGCCGCCTGGTCACCGGCGGCCTGCCCGATGGCCGGGTCGTAGTCCAGCTGCTTCACCGCGACCACGCGGTCGAGCCGCTCGTCGCGGGCGCGCCAGACGACGCCCATCGCCCCCTGGCCGATCCGCTCGGCCAGCCGGTAGCGCCCGGCGATCAACTCTCCTGCGTCGGTCACGACGACCTCCCGGCCTTCCCACCGGACACACGGGTGCGGAAGACGATCGGTTCGAGCTTAGCGACCTGCCCGCCGGAATGCCGACGGACAGGTCGCGCTCAGGCGCCGGGCCGGTGCAGCTGGTCCCACGTCGGGACGTACGGGGCGAAGCGGAGCTTCATCCCGGCCTCGCCCGGCAGCTTGTCCGCCTTCCGGGCGTTGCAGCTGCGGGCCGTGCCGCCGCACGCGGCGACGGTGTTGAGCCAGTCGGTCCGGTCGCCGCCGCGGCTGATCGGCCGCACGTGGTCGATCGTGGTGGCGCGCTGCCCGCAGTACGCGCAGCGGTGCCCGTCCCGGACCAGCACACCGCGCCGGGACCAGCGCGGTGGCTGCGTATATCGCCACTTCATGACGACGTACCGCAGCAACCGCACGATCTTGGGGCGCGGGAACAGCCCGTAGGCGAGGCCGTCTTCGGCCTCGTGGATCTCGGCGACGTGCCGCACGAGCATGCGGATCGCGTGCGGGACGGAAACGGTCTGCAGCGGCTCGTAGCCGGCGTTGAGGACGAGAACCTTCACGGCGCACCTCTTTCTGCTTCGAATACGCGGAAAGCCGCCCGGCCGGCGGCTTCTCTCTGGTACGGATCATCGTCGCCGAGTGGCCTGAGCTGCGTCAATCGTGTTTCACCGCGGCGGGCGCGTACGGAAGAAACGCCCCGTGACCGCCGGTCGCGTCGATGCCCCCCGGCGCCGCTCGGTAGGATCGACCCACCCTCGCCGAACCGGAAAGGAACGGAAGTGACCACCCCGATCGAGACGCTGGAATTCCAGTCGGAAGCGCGTCAGCTGCTCCAGCTGATGATCCATTCGATCTACTCGAACAAGGACACCTTCCTGCGGGAACTCGTGTCCAACGCCTCCGACGCCCTCGACAAGCTGCGGCTGGAGTCGTACCGCGACAAGGACCTCGACGCGGACACGGCCGACCTGCACATCACGATCGAGACGGATCCGGCCGAGCGGACCCTGACGGTGCGGGACAACGGCATCGGCATGACCCGCGACGAAGTGATCGCCCTGATCGGCACGATCGCCAAGTCGGGCACCGCCGACTTCCTGACCAAGATCAAGGAGGCGAAGGACGCCGCGGCGTCGCAGGACCTGATCGGGCAGTTCGGCGTCGGGTTCTACGCGAGCTTCATGGTCGCGGACAAGGTCACGCTCATGACGCGCCGCGCCGGCACCGCCGAGGGCGTCCGCTGGGAGTCGACCGGCGAAGGCACCTACACGATCCAGCCGGTCGAGGACGCGCCGCAGGGCACCGCGGTGACCCTGCACCTCAAGCCCGAGGACGCCGAGGACCACCTCTACGACTACACGTCCCCGGCGAAGATCCGGGAGATCGTGAAGCGGTACTCCGACTTCATCACCTGGCCCATCCGGATGACGGGCGAGGGCGAGGACGCCAAGGCCGAGACCGTCAACTCGATGAAGGCGCTGTGGGCGCGGTCGTCGAGCGAGGTCTCCGAGGACGAGTACCACGAGTTCTACAAGCACGTCAGCCACGACTGGCAGGACCCCCTGGAGACGATCCGGCTCCAGGCCGAGGGCACGTTCGAGTACCAGGCGCTGCTGTTCCTGCCCTCGCGCGCGCCGATGGACCTGTTCATGCGGGAGCGCAAGCGCGGCGTGCAGCTCTACGTCAAGCGCGTCTTCATCATGGACGACTGCGAGTCGCTCGTCCCCGAGTACCTGCGGTTCGTCAAGGGCGTCGTCGACGCGCAGGACCTCTCGCTCAACGTTTCGCGGGAGATCCTGCAGCAGGACCGGCAGATCCAGCTGATCCGCCGCCGCCTGGTCAAGAAGGTCCTCTCGACGGTCAAGACGATGATGACCGCCGACGCCGAGAAGTACGCGACGTTCTGGCAGGAGTTCGGCCGCGCGGTCAAGGAAGGCCTGCTCGACGACTTCGAGAACCGCGAAGCCATTCTCGAGATTTCGTCCTTCGCGTCGACGCACGACGCCGAGAAGCCGACGTCGCTGCGTGCGTACGTCGAGCGGATGAAGGACGGCCAGCAGCACATCTACTACATGACCGGCGAATCGCGGTCGGCGATCGAGAACTCGCCGCACATGGAGGCGTTCCGGGCCAAGGGCTACGAAGTGCTGGTGCTGACCGACCCGATCGACGAGATGTGGGTCGACGCGGTGCCGGGCTTCGACGGGAAGCAGTTCCAGTCGATCGCCAAGGGCCAGGTCGACCTCGAGTCGGACGAGGACAAGAAGGCCACCGAGGTCGCCCGCGAGCAGCAGAAGAAGGACTTCGAAAGCCTGCTCACGTGGATGGCGACGGCCCTGGGCGACACGGTCAAGGAGGTCCGCCTGTCGTCGCGGCTGACGACGTCGCCCGCCTGCATCGTCGGCGACACGCACGACCTGACGCCGACGCTGGAGAAGATGTACCGCGCGATGGGGCAGGAGCTGCCGCCGATCAAGCGGATCTTCGAGCTCAACCCGGAGCACGCGCTGGTGACGGGCCTGCGCGAGGCGCACGCGTCGCGGCCGGACGACGAGGGCCTGGCCGAAACGGCCGAGCTGCTGTACGGAATGGCGCTCCTGGCGGAGGGTGGCGAGCTGGCCGACCCGTCGCGGTTCATCAGGCTGCTGGCCGGCCGCCTGGAGAAGACGCTCTGACGCGTGACTGAGCCCGGAACTCGCGTGTCCGGGGCCGTGACTCGCGTGATTGAGGCCGTAACTCGCGAGTTACGGCCTCAATCACGCGAGATCCGGGTCTGATCACGCGAGTTGCGGGGCTGATCACGGCGCCGCGTTCATCAGGTCCAGGGCGCTTTGCTGGCGGGCCGCGTCGGGCTGGTCGAACGGGCCTGCCCACAGCAGTCCGTACGCGTCCGCGCTGGTCCGGTCGTTCGCGTACGCCGAGTTCGCCTGGCGCTGCAGGTAGCCCGTGTACGGATGATCCGACAGGGCCGCGTTCAGCACCGCGAGGTCCCGGACGTACACGCCCTTGAACGTCGGACCGTCGAGGCCGCCGCCACCCGCCGTTTCGCCCGGGTCGCGGAGGATGCCACCCGGGTTCAGCGCCGCGTTCGTCGTCGACGCCGAAGCCATCGCGCGGGCCTTCGTCAGCAGGCCCGCGTCGCCGGTGGCGCGGTACAGCTCGGTCAAAGCCGCCAGCGGCACGCCCTGGTTGTACGTCCAGACCGGCTGGCCGTTGTTCGCGCACGTCGACATGTCGAGGCCGTCGTTGACCAGGTTCGCGCCGTTGATCACGCCGCTGCCGGAGAACCACGTCCAGCCCGCGCGAGCGCGCGCCAGGTACGCCGTGTCGCCCGGGATCCGGTTGTGCAGGGCCGCGTTCAGCTGGATGTACAGCGAGTTCGGGATGGCGTTCTTCGTCGCCCGCGAAGTGTTCCACCAGACCCCGCCGCCGCAGACGCCGTCCCAGTAGGCGTACATGTGGTCGGCGTCGGCGCGGGCTGTGCTCAGGTACTTGCTGTCGCCGGTCAGGTCGTACGCGTCCACCCACGCCAGGCCCCACCACGCGGTGTCGTCCAGGTAGTCGTTGCGGAAGCTGCCGCCCTGCGCCGCGAGGTTCTTCGTGTACGTCGTGTCGATCGCGTAGCGGTAGCTGCCCATGCCGCTGACCCGGACGTTGCCGATGATCGCGGTGAGCGCGTTGGCCGAGTTCCACCACCCGGTGGTGTCGAACAGGCCCGTGCTCAGGTTGTAGCGCTCCATCAGCGCCGTGGCGGCCGCGGTGCGCCGGTCCCAGGCGTTCCACGTCGGGCGGGCCCAGCCGGTGCAGGCGATGGTCCCGGACCCCGTGGGCTGCCCGCACGCGCGCAGCAGCCCGACGCCCTTGTTCGCCCAGTCGTCGGCGTTGTACATCAGGGTCCGCCAGCCGGTCGCTCCGGACGGTGTCGCGGTGTCGCCGAGCTTGCTGCCCGACGCCCATGTCCGCCCGGCGTCGAACGACCGGTCCAGCCAGACGTGGTCGCCGGCCGCGCCGCCGGTGATCGCCGCCCAGCCCATGTCGTCGCCGTCGTCGAAGTGCAGGGAGATCCGGCGTGACCCGGCGGTCGCCGAGGCCCCTTCGCGGTCACCGGGTGACAACGCGGGATCCCTGGCGTCACAGTATTTTCCGCAGATCGGGGCGGCGGCGGGCACCGCGGCCGGAGTAGCCGCCATGACCAGGCTCAGCAAGGGAACGAGGAAGTTCATCGGCCACCTTCCACTCCGAAGGGCGATGCTTCCATTTTCAGGGATCGGTCACAGTGGTCCAGTCCTTTCCCGGGACAGGTTCCGGACAGGAATTCACGCCCTTCGCGAGCCCAGCAGGAGCAGGCACAGCACGGCGATCCCGGTGACGAGCCCGGCGACCAGCAGCATCGGGTCCAGGGTGGGTGGGGTCGCCGCGGCCGCCTGCTGGACCACCGGGGGCGTGGACGCCGGAGCGGCCGGTGGCGTGGTGGCCGGGGGAGTGGTCACCGGCGCCGCGCCGGCCGGGCCCGCGGCGGGCGTCGTGGTCCGGGCCGGCGCCGGTTTGGCCGCGGCCGGCGTGGTCGGCGCCGGTTTCGGGGCCGCCGTCGTGGGTGCGGGCAGGACCGTCACCGAGGCCCGCATGTCGGGGTGCACCGAGCAGTAGTACTGGTAGGTCCCGGGCTGCCGGAACGTGTAGCTCCAGCTCTGGCCGGCCGACAGCTGCGGGCTGCGGAACGCGACCGGCGCGCTGGTCGTGACGACGTCGTGCGGCGCCTGGTCGTGCTGCATCCAGGTGACCGTGTCGCCGACGCGCACGGTCAGCGCGGCCGGGGAGAAGGCGTAGTCCTGCATCATGACCTGCTGCGTCGCCGCGGTGGCCTGGCCCGCGAACGGCAGGTTCAGGAACACCAGCAGGCCGGCGACGACGAGGGCGGCGCGCCTCATCGGACGAACTCGATCGCGATCTCGACGCGCAGCCGCCGCCGGGCGAGCAGCCGCACCAGCCGTCCCGCCCGCCGCGGTTTCCGCCGGACCGGGGGGACGACTCCCACCGCCCAGACGACCACACCTTGTTCGTCCCGGTGCCGGACCTCCCCGCACAGCCGGACCTCGCGGCCGGCCACCCGGCCCTCGGCCAGGAAGGGATCTTCGCCGACTACGTCGGCGGTGAAGGTGAGTTCGCCACCGCGGAACGCCCGGCCGAGGAAGGGGATTCCGGTCCGCAGCGAGCCGGGATCGAAGGTGACCGTGAGCGTCGAGCCGGGCGTCCAGTGCCCGCCGGTCGCGGTGAGCCGGCCGCGGACCAGGGGCGGCCGCGGGGAAACCTCGATGACGCAGCGGTCGCGGCGCAGGGTGTAGCCGATCGCCGGCAGGACGGCGGTGTCGGTCATGGGGATGGCCTCCGGGGAAGGGAGCGGGTGGCCCGGCTGGGAAACCGGGCCACCCGCGGGGATGGCGAACCTCAGCAGCTCGCCTGGTTCAGCAGCGGCGTGAGCACGTTTTCGAGCCACACCGTGTGCGTCTTGATGTACTGGTCGAGGTTCAGCAGGTCGGTCACCTGCTGGCCCAGCGACTCGTCGAGGTGCGCGCTCTTGATGTGCGCGACGATCGGCGCGAGCGTGTCCGTGAGGACCTTGCTGCCCGAACCGTCGAACGCCGGGGCGAGCACGGTTTCCAGCCAGACCGTGTGGGTCTTGATGTACTGGTCCAGGTTGAGGATGTCCTGCACCTGCTGACCCGGTGAGGTCTCCAGGTGCGCGCTCTTGATGTGGTCGATGATCGGCTGGAGGGCCGCCTTCGGCACGCAGGAGCCGCCGCCGGCCGGGGTGGACGGCATCGGCATCGAGTGGGTCGGGGTCGTGGTCGGCGCCGACGTCGGGGCCGAGGTCGGCGGGGTTGTGGTCGGGGCCGCGCCGGTCACGGTGATCGTGGCCTTCATGTCCGGGTGGATCGAGCAGTAGTAGGAGTAGGTCCCGGCCTTGGTGAAGGTGTGGCTGAACGTCTGCCCGGTCTGCAGGGTCGGCGAGGTGAACTTCTCCGGCCCGTCGGTGACCACGACGTTGTGCGGTGCGGTGTCGTGGTTGGTCCACGTCACCGTGTCGCCCACCGAGATGGTCAGGCTCGCCGGGCTGAATTTGTAGCCCATCGCCTCGACGGACTTCGTCGACGGCGCGGCAGCCGGCGCCGCGGCGCCACCGGCCTGTTCCGCGGCGAGGCCCTGGTAGAGCGGGACCGCGAGGGGGCCCTGCTGGGCCAGCGCGGCGAGGTCGACGTTCGCGGCCTGGCTCGGCGCGGCCTGTTCGGTCTGCCCGCCGCGAAGCGTGGAGAGACTGAACAACGCCGTCGCCAGGGCGAGGATCGCCACGGCGATCGGCCAGTTCCGCCGTCGCCGCTCCACCTCCGGCTGCTCGGGGGCGGCGGGGTTGGGGTTGTCCATCGAGAGACTCCTTTCACAGGGCCATCAACGGCCGGGGCTGGCCGTGACGAGGAAGCTCGCCGCGAGGAGGACCACGAGCACGAGCGTGGTCTCGGCGGCGACGGAATAGACGAACGGGCGGACGGTGCCGGCGTCCCCGCGCAGGACGACGGCGAAGTCGAGACGGCGGCCCACCCAGCTGCGGCTGGCCTGGGCGATGAGCAGCACGACGGCGAGCACGGCGAGCTTGACCAGCAGGGTCTGCCCGTAGGTCGTGCTGAATACCCGGCCGATGCTGCCGATGGTCTGCCACGCGAGCACCACGCCCGCGGTGACCACCACGGCGACCGACGTCATCGCCAGCTTCGAATACCGGGGGACGACCGTGGCGAGCTCCTCGGGGTCACGACGGGCCAGGACGCCGAACAGCAGCACGGCGAGACCGCCGATCCACGCGGAGGCGCCCGCGAGGTGGGCGAGATCCGCGAGCTGGGTCAGCCACGGCCGGGTGCTTTCCACCGCGTGGCCGGTGAGCCCGGTCGTGCGGAGCAGCCCGAGCAGGACCGCGCCGGCTCCGACGCGCCAGGGCAACGCCGTCGCGGCGACCCGGCCGCGTTGCAGCAGCCAGGCCAGCACCACCCCGCCGAGCAGCCAGAGCAGCGCCCTGGCGAACCAGATCCGCCCGAACTGGCTGTCCAGCGCCTGGCCGAGGAGGTCCAGAGCGAGGAGGTCGCCGGGCGGGCGTTGCGCGGCCCACGCCGCTTGCAGGCCCAGGCCGGCGAGCGTGCCGAGCAGGCCGAGGAGCCAGCCGGCCACCAGCACCGAACGGGCGCCGCGGTGGCCTGCCCCCGCGGGCCACAGGACGGCCAGGAACAGCAGCCCGCCGGCGAACAGCGTGAGGCCGGCGTAGTCGACGGTGCGGGCGAGCACGTACCAGGCCTTGACGGGTTCCACGCTCACCGTCCACTCGGGACGGTCGTGGCCGGGACGCCGACGGCGCCGGCGGGGACCATCGCGGGTTCCAGGCCGCCGTCGGTCGCGCGGCAGTAGCCGAGGACGAGCGCGCCGACGCCGTCCGGCCCGGTCACCCCGAGACCGGTGGTGACGGAGCCGAGCAGGGGCAGCCCGCCGACGGTGTCCAGCACCTGCTGCGGCACACCGGGCCGGCACGGGGGCACGTCGGTGCCCGGTGGCACCGGCGTCGTCGGCGGAGGCGTGGGTTCCGGCGAGCCGGGCTCCGTGGGCTCCGGGGCCGGGGCCGGCACCACGCCGATGTCGCCCGGCATCGACGGCATGGTCTGGACCGGCTGGTCGCCGACGGGGACCGCGGGCAGCGGGGCCGGCGGCACGTCCGACGGCGGCAGTCCCGGCGGAAGTGGTTGCGTGCCGGGGGTTGCCGGGGTGGCGGGGTGCCCGCCGTCCGCGACCACGGGCGGGGTGGCCGCATCGGCGGTGCCACCGGGACGCAGGCCGATGCCGGACGCGTAGCCGACGACGATCACGACCGCGCCGGCCAGGCTCGCGGCGATGACGTGGTCACGGCGCAGGGCGGGTCCTCGCACGGTTTCGTCCTCCAAAGAACGGGAATCCACTCCCAGGAAAAGGGATGTGCCGGAATCCGGGAGCGGTGGGAAAGAACGGGATGTGGGGAGCAGAAAACCAGCCGTCACGTTTCAGAGGGTGATCTTCACATGAAGGCCAGGTAAACTCGACAGCCTCGCCGGCAGCTCGCGACGGTGAGAAGTTGCGCCGAACGCCCCGAATGCTGCGCCGTTCGGGTGGCTGGGGTGGCGAACCACTGGAGTAGTCGCCCGGTTTGCCCGGTTCGCGGGTGGTCGTCCGGTGCGGCGGTGAGAATTGCTTAACACAGCCGTTTCACGGCTTCCGTTGCGAGGCCGGGCGTGCTCGTTACGGTTCCCCTGTCGCCCGAATTCCCAGAACGCGAGGAAATCATGACTTCCCGCTTGCCTTTCCGCGTCCGGATCGCCGCCGCGCTGGCGGCCGCCGGCTGCGCGGTCCTGCTCGGCGCGCCCGCGGCGGACGCGCACAGCGTCCTGGTGTCCAGCACTCCGGCCAAGGACGCGGCCGTCGCCACTTCCCCGGCCGAAGCCGCGCTCGTGTTCAACGAGCCCGTCGAGAACCAGTTCACCGAACTCGCCGTTCTCGGGCCCGACGGCACTTCGCACTGGGAGGCCGGCCCGGCGTCCGTTGTGGACGCCCGGGTGTCCGCGCCGCTGCGCCCGCTCGGCCCGGCGGGGGTCTACACCATCCGGTACCGGGTCACCTCCGCCGACGGGCACCCGGTTTCCGGCTCGGTCCCGTTCCGGCTCACCGTCGCGGGCCCGGAGCAGGCGGTACCGGCGGCCGCGGTGCCGGCCGCCGCGGGGGCGGCGAGTCCGGGCGGCGACGGCTCGATGCCACTGTGGCCGTGGATCACCGGGGGTGCCGTGCTGCTCGGGACGGGGTTCGCGGTGGCCAGGCGGCTCTCGCGCGCGAACGCTTGAGCGGGGGTGTGCGGCGGTCGCCGTCCGGGTAACCCTGGCGTATGACGAACCTCGACGACACCACGACCGCGAAGCTCGACGAATTCGTGCTCGCCCGGCTCGCGGAGGACGAAGAGCGTCTCCGGGCGGGCAGCCTGCCGCTGATCGACGAGGCCGAGCGGCGCGGGCGGCTCCGGATCATGTACGCCGACGACGGTGACGGGTTGCTGCTCGCCGGCGGGCCGGTCGAAGCGATGGAAGACCGGCACCCGGTGCCCTTCGCCGAGAAGGCCGAGTTCCTGCGCCGCGAGATCCGCGACGCCCACGACGACGCCTCGGTCAAGCTGATCGCGTCCGTGTACGAGGCCCACCCCGACTGGCGCGACGAATGGCGTCCCTGAGCGGTTCCCGCCGGTGTTCCGAGCCGCACGGGCGAAGCCGCCACTGATGTCCGGGGTCTTCGCCGATCGCGAAGACGGCGGACGGCGGCTCGCCGCGGAACTGCGGCGCCGCGACTGGACCGACCCGCTCGTGCTCGGGCTCGCCCGCGGCGGCGTCCCGGTGGCCGCCGTGGTCGCCCGCCGGCTTGGCGCCGAACTGGACGTCGCGGTGGCTCGCAAGATCGGCGCGCCGCGGCGGCGCGAGTACGGCGTCGGGGCGGTGACCGCCGACGGCCCGGCGATCTACGACGAAGCCATCCTGCGCACGCTGAAGCTGACGGCGGCCCGGATGGCGCGGGCGGAGAGCCGGGAGCGGGCGGAGGCGCGCCGCCGGCTCGAGCGCTACCGCGCCGGCCGGGCGCCGATCCGCCTGACCGGCCGTGACATCCTTCTCGTCGACGACGGGCTGGCCACCGGCGTCACCGCGACCGCGGCGCTGCGGGACATCCGGGCGGCCCACCCGCGGACGCTCGTATTCGCCACGCCGGTCGCCGCCCCGGGCGTGGCCGCGCGGTTGCGGGAGGAGGCCGATGACGTCGTCTGCGTCGCCGAACCGCCGGAATTTCGCGCGGTCGGCCAGTGGTACGCCGACTTCCGCCAGACCGGCGACGACGACGTGCTGCGGCTGCTCGGCCGGTGACCGTCGGGAATCCACACTGGACGGGCCGTGACGTGCTGCTCCACCTGGGGAACGCCGGGTTGACCGAGTGGGTGACGGGGTATCACCGGGCGGGGGCACCGAGCGGATGGGCAGGCGCGATGATCGAACGGGACGGGCTCGGCGCGGCGGCGCGCGGGCTGAGGCAGTACCTGCTGGCCGTCGCGGCCAAGCTGGACGTGCCCGCTTGGTTCTGCGACGTCGACGCACCCGCCGGCGCCTACCTCGCGCTGGAGCGGCGGCTCACGCGGTTCCCCGGCCACGAGACGGCGCTGCTGTGGGACGAGCGGGACGGCTGGGCGGCGGCGGTCGAGTCGGCGACCGGCGAGGACGTCATCGTGCTCGCCTACCTCGGCGGGGACGTCCTGCCGCCACCCGAGACCGTGGTGGCGTTCGTGCGGGACCTCTACGGCGAGGAGTACCCGGGACAGCCGGATCCGCCGGGGTTCCGCAGAGCCGGGGCCCCGGACGGCTTCGACGAACGCCTGGCCGCCCATGCCGGCGACACCGTCCCGCTGCCTGAGGGCCATTCCTGAGCTAACGCGGCGGGAGCACGCAGAATTCGTTCCCCTCCGGGTCGGCGAGGACGATCCACGGGTCGTCGGGTGGGTCGTCGAGGACCTTCGCCCCGAGCATCACCAGCCGTTCCACCTCCGCCCGCTGGTCGCGGCCCACCGGGGCGAGGTCGAGGTGCAGCCGGTTCTTTCCGGCCTTCTCTCCGGGGACCGGCTGAAACAACAGCGCGGGGCCGTCGGCGAAGTCGATCTGGCGGTAGGTCAGGCCGTGCGAGTCGGTCCACGTCCGGGTCTTTCCGTTCCCCAGTGCCTTTTCCCAGAACTCGGCGAGCAGGTCCGGCTGACGGCAGTCGAGGGCCACGGCGAGGATGCGGGTGGTCGTCATGCGCCCGCCACGATCCGGTTGACGGCTTCGGCGACCAGCTGCGGTTCGGCGACCGTCACGGTCAGGCCGGGGTGGCGGATCCGGCCCCACGGGTCGATCCCGGCCACCGGCTCCCGGAACCGGAGGCACACGCCGCCTCGGGTCGTGGTGCCGAAGGTCAGGCCGCGGTCGGCGAGCGAAAGCCGGACGCCGAGGCCGCGGAAGACGCGGTACGGGCCGGTGGCCTCCGCACCGGCCAGATTGCTCAGCGGAGTCTCCAGCAGCCACGGGCCGAACCGGACGCGCAGGCCGGCGGCGTCCAGTTCCAGGCCGCTGCCCGGGCCCAGGACGCGGCGCAGCCACGGGAACGGGACCGCGAAGTCCGCGTGAAGCCGGTGATGCACGACGACGGTCGGCTCGCCCGCCGCCGCCGGTTCGCCGGTCGTCATGGTGCCTCCTTTTACCCGCCGGAGGGGTGGGAAACGAGGGAGTGGAAGGGGCCGGGCGGCGTGCTGGGAAGCCGCCGCCCGGCCCGCGGCCGGGACCCGCGCCGGTCCCTGCAGCCAGGACGCGGGCCCCTGGTCTCAGGGGGAACGCCAGTCGCGGTAGGGGGTCTCGTGCTGGGCACCCATCAGGAGCAGGCCGCCGTCGGCGAGGGCCTCCGCGACCGAGCGGCCGATACCGGTGACGACAGCGCGCCGTGGCGAGGCGGCTTCCGCGGGCAGGGGCGCCGGGAGCGACACGGGCATCTCCTTTCGTCACCGGTTGGCTACCACCTCGGCCGAGGACTAAACACGCCGCCCGCGCGTACACCAGCCGGACGAGGCTCGCGGTGCTGGACACCGGGTCGAATTCGGCTCAGCTGCAACCGTTGACCCACCACCCGGACGCACGGTGCGCCGGCTGCACCCGGAGGGGGAACAGCCGGTGCCGCAGCGTGTTCCCTATCGAGATTCGCCGATGTCGTCCGTGCCCGGTCGGCGCATCCGGATCGCCGTGACGTGCAGTCCTGCGCCGTCCGCGGTCTCCAGCAGGGGCCGGTGGTCGCAGTCGTCCTGCATGGCCAGCGGCTCCATGAGGTTCACCGCTTCCACGATGTCGATCTCCCACAGCTCGGCGATCGTCCGCACCACCAAGCCGACGGAACCGAAGTTGCCGGTGTCGTACCACCACGTCCGGGCATCCCAGCCGGACGGCGGCTCGACCGCATCGACAAACCGTTCGTCCCGCGGACGTGGTCGTACTTCTTCGGGGTAAAACCAGGCGGGGTTGAGTCCCACGATCAACGCGTGGTCAGGAATTTCGACGCCGATGCCTTCGAAGGTGAAGAACTGTGTGCTTCGCCCGGCTTGGCCGAACCAGTTGACGCTCGCACCTGCGACGAGCAAAACTTCGCCGCGACCCTGCAGCCATTCCCGCAGCTCGTGCGCGTTGAGCTGGCCCCGGGTGCTCTGCGCGCACGGAAGTCGTGGGGCGCTGGCGTCGAGCCCCCGCGCAAGGTACCCGGCGTACCAGAGATCCACGGGGTCGGACCACTTGCCCTCACCCACCGAATCGGCCTGTGCCTCCAGCCACCGCCGGAACTCGGCCGAATCCGCGAGCGGAAACGCCCGGAGGCGGTCGGCGGTCAGCGGATACCCGCAGAAGACGCCCATGCAGAACTTGATCTCGTCGGCGTAGAGACCACCGACGTAGATGGAGGCTTCCGGCGGCTGCATCCAACGTAGGTCGGGATGGATGATTTCCCAGCCCGACGCCATCATCGCGCGGCCGATGAGGTTCCCGTCCGGGTCGTGGAGATCCCGGGCACGGTCGATGAAGACCTTCTCATACCCGTCGTACACGACGCGATCGAGGTGGCTGGCCTCCTCACGCCGGTACACCCGGCGGAACAGCTCGCTGCGGCTGATCCGGCGCCAGTCGTCGGCCTGGATGATCCGGACCGGCTGGGAGTCGTCCGGACCCTGGACCTTGATGTCGACGTCGGACAGAGCGCACAGCCGCGTCATCCTGCTGTGCAGCAGTTCTGTCTCCGACAGGCGCCGGTTCGTGGTCTGGAACAGGCCTTCTTCGGTACGGGGAGCTTCACGCAGCTTGAGCCGCACGAGCGTCCCGCTGTTGCGCAGCCGCTCGTGGAAGTCGGCTTGGCGGAGCATCGGCCGGCCGGTCACGCCGTGGCGGAACTCGAGCACGTGGGTGGACCGCGGTGCCTCGTCGTAGCCGAGACTGCGCACCTCGACCTGGTCGGCGATCATGAAGACCGCGAAGAACCCGATCCCGAACCGGCCGGTGGGCTGGAAGCCCTTGCCCAGCAACCCCGGGAAGTCGTTGAGCATGTCGGAGGCGAGCCAGCGGGAGTGCCCGAAGTCCGTGAGCGCGGTGACCATCGTCTCCGGTGCCATGCCGATACCGTGATCTTCGACGGTGAGCCACCACTCGCCGTCTTCCGAGGACAGCCGGATCGTGGCAGCGCCGCCGTAGTCGCCTTCGTGGACACGCCGCGCCCTCGTGGCATCCGCGGCGTTCGCCACCAGCTCACGGATGGCGACTTCGGGTTTGTTGCCGTAGAGATCCTTGCCGCCGAGGTTCGCGATCAGCTGGGTCGCGTCGCTGACGCGCAGCCGGGCATCCAGCGGCTCCCACAGATCCGTGCGGATGTAGAGCGCCAAGCGGGCGGGAGAATCGGCGCCGGCGACGGACCGGACCGCGAAGCGCGGGCGGTCGAGATCGGCACACAGCGCGTCGACTCGGCGCAGTTCGTTGTCGATGGTGCGGATCACCTCGTAGGCGAGCCACCACGCCGCCGCTTCGTCGCGGCCGAAGGGCCGGGTCGCGGTGTACACCAGCCGGTCGGCTTGCACGCGTGGCCGGGTCAGCCGCTCCTGGAAGTACCAGTGGTCGTGGGACGTTCCCGTCGGTTTGCGGAAAGCGTGCAGGTAGGGTGACGCCCGCCGCTGGTCGACGTGCGCCGCGTCGGCGAGCCGGAGCACGCAGGCGATTTTGAGCGGATCGACTTCCCAGGAAGTCGGGTGGTCGATGCACGAGCCCTGGGGTTGTTCGAAGGCGCGGAGGTCCGACACGTCGAACCAGTGACTGTGGGCGATCCGGCCGATCATGGACCCGAACGTCTGCCGGAGCACGACATCTTGAAGCAGGTAAAAACCTTCGCCGTCGGATGTGGTGAACGTCGTGGCCACGAGCCGCTCGGCCTGCTCCGCGTGCCGGAGCCGGAGCAGGTCGGCGACGGTCTGCTCGCGAGCGGACCGTTCGAGTGCCGCCCCGCGAGCCGACGGATCCGTGCGTCGCAGCCGGGCCAGGGCGCTGGCCATCAGGTCGTCGAACTGGGGGTCGTTTTCGATCGCGGTCAAGCCGCCGGAGTAGGAGGCGAGTCCCATCCCGAGGTCGTGCAGCAGGAACGCGCCTCCGAGCACGAACGCTTCGGCGGCGTTCAGGGGGAAGGATTCGCCGCAGATGAGCGAGGCGGTGTCCCACAGTGCGTCCACGTGAGTGATCGAGTGATCGGTGAACATCGGCATGGATCGGCTGATCTCGGCGGCGAGAGGTTCGACGGTCGAGCGGAACTGCAGGTAAGCCGACCGCAGGTGCTCCCGAGGTTCCCGTTCGGGATCATCCGTGGACTGCGGCGCCAAGGTGTGCCGCCACAGCGGGGTCTGCTCAAATCCGTGCACTGCCCAGCCCTCCGTTTTCCGCCTTCGCCGGGGTTGGTGGCAGCTGCGGTCCGGTCAGCTGGGATTCCTGCTCTGCCGTGGGCAAGCCTCTGGACCAGCGGGCTTTGCGTTTTTTCTCCGTCGGGTACCAGTCGATCGCGTCATGGGCGGCCTGTTCCGCGCGCTCGTACACCTCGCCGAGGCTGCTTTCGCCGGTCCAGCGCAGGACAGGCAGCCTGCGCAGCGTGAGATCCCGGCTTCGCTGTGTCGCCGACCGGGCCATGGATTCGCACGCTCCCCTCGTGGGCTGACCGCTCTCAGGGTCGCGGCGTGCGTGTTTTTGTTACAGGCTGCTTTCACCTCGGCGGGGAGAGTCATGGTGCGGCGCGCCAGCAGACCGGTGCCGTCGTGAACGACTCTTTCCTGTCGCCGGACGACAGGAAAGAGTCGTTCACGACGTTGCCGCCGCCGGGACCGGTGGGACGACGCCGGGCTGGGCGAGCGCGGTGACCGCGCGGCAGACGTCTGCGGGGTCGATCGTGTCGAGGCAGGGGTGGCCCGGGACCGGGCACGCCCGGGCGCGGCTGGCCCGGCAGGGTGCCTGCTGGTCGCCGAGCACCACCGTGGGGACGCCGTACGGTGCCCATCGCTGCGGCGGCACCACCGGGGCGAACAGCGACACCACCGGCGTGCCCGCCGCCGCGGCGAGGTGCGCCGGGCCTGTGTTGGGCGCCACCACGACCTGGGCGCCGGACAGCACCGCCGCCAGCTCGGCCAGTGACGTCCGGCCGCCGAGGTTCACCGCCGACGTCCCGGCCACGTGCTGAGTCAGGGGCCGTTCCGACGGCGCGCCCGTCACGAGCACCCGGTGCCCGTCCCCGGCCAGCGCCCGCACCATCCGCCGGCTCCAGTCCGCGGACGGCTGGCGGGCGGGCACGGACGCGGCCGGGTGCACCACGACGTACGCGCCGCCGCCGGTCAGCCTGCTCGTGTTCGGCAGCGGGCGCCGCAGTGCCAGGGCGCCGTGATCGTCCGGCGGTAGCGAAAAACCCGCGGCTTCGGCGAGGGACAGCATGCGCACCGGCTCCGGCGGATCGCCGTCGACGCGGTGGCGCAGGTCGAGCAGGCTGCCCGGATAGTCCTCGGAAATCGCGCCGATCCACGGCACGCCGGCTTGCCGCAGCAGCAGCGCCAGCGGCAACGGCGACTGGTGGAACGACGTCAGGATCAACGCGCGATCGAACGACTTCGCCCGGATGAGCGCGACGAACGCGCCGGTGTCCGCCGCGGTCACCGGCGGCGGCTCGGGGTCGATCCACGGCGCTGTCCACGTCAGCACGTCGTCCACGCCCGGCAGCAGTTCGGCGGCGGCGCGGCCGTGCGGGCCGGCCAGCAGCGTCACGTGCGACGCCGACGCGGCGACCGCGCGGACGCAGGGCCCGGCGAGCAGGACGTCCCCGAGGTTGTCCTGGCGGGCGACGAGCACCCGGGTCATCCGGCGAACCCGGCGACGCGCAGCGCTTCCGACAGATCCCGCGCGACGGCGGCGTCCCGGCGGGCCCTGGCGATCTCCGGTTCGAGCGTCCGGGCGGTCGGCACCAGCACCGCGCGGGCGCCCGCGGCGAGAGCGGCGTCGACGTCGGCGCCGGTGTCGCCGATGAGCACGCAGGACGCCGGATCGACGCCGAGCTCGTCGGCCGCCCGGAACACCATGCCGGGGGCGGGTTTGCGGCAGGCACACCCGTCGCCGTCGTCGTGGACGCAGACCTGCCAGGTGCCGAACGGGCCGAAGAGCTCCTTGACGCGGGCGTTCACCGCGTCGAGCTGTTCCGGGGTGATCAGTCCTTTCGCGACTCCGGACTGGTTGCTCACCACCCCGACCGGGACTCCGCGCTCCCGCAGCCCGCGGACCAGCTCGACGGCCCCGGGCACCGGGCGGACGCCGTCCGGGTCGTTCAGGTAGGGGACGTCGACGATCAGCGTGTCGTCCCGGTCGAACAGCACCGCGACGGGCGGCCGGGGCCGCCGGGCCGCGATTTCCCCGCGCAGCCGGTGGTAGCACGCCGCGGGCGGGATGAGCGCGCTGGTGACGACCATGCGCGCGACTTCGCCGGGTGTCCGAGGGCCCGGCAGGATCCGCCGGGTCGCGAACTCCGCGGTCAGCCCGGCCCAGATCCCGGCCGCGAGCAGCGCTTTTCCACGCTGCCGCAGCACCGGCAGCGCGAGCGCGGCCAGACCGGCCACTGTGGACAGTGCGTGCAGGCCGAGCCTGCCGTGGCCGGCACCGGTGCGTTGGCGCCAGAGCACGCCGTGCTTGGCCCGCATCAGCGCGTTGTCGGCGTTGCCGCGCTGGGCTTTCAGGCTGGAGAAGAACCCTGCCCGGCGGGCCGGGTGTGTGGTCAGCCGCGCGCCTTGGCCGATCCGGTGCCCGGCTTCGGCCACGCGCAGCGCGAGATCGGAGTCTTCGCGGAACGCGCGCGGGAACCGTTCGTCGAATCCGCCGGCTTCGGCGAGTGCGCCGCGCCGGTAGGCCATGTCGGCGGTGATCCACCGCGAGTGCTCGAGTCCCGCGGTGCCGCGCTCGTCGTCGGCGGGCCGCCGGTCCGTGGGCAGCGGGACGGTGATCCGGCCCTGGGACGCGGCGACGTCCGGTGGCAGCGGCAGGAGGTCGCCGGCGAGCTGCCGGGGCCAGTCGCGGGCGAGCACGACGTCGTCGTCGACGAAGGCGATCCACTCGCTCTTCGCGGTGCGCCAGCCGAGGTTGCGGGCCGCTGCCGGGCCGCGCCCGCCGGAGCGGAGTATGCGGACTTCGCCGGGAACGTCCAGATCGGACCCGCCCGGGCGGTCGTCGACGACGAGGATTTCCGCCGGCCGCGGGCCTTCCCCGCCGAGCAGGGTTTCCAGCAGTGGCCGAAGCGTCTCCCGGCCCGTCGTGGGGATCACCACGGTGTAGTCGAGCGAAGCAGTCACCGCGACGGACTACCCGCTTGCCGGCCGCTCAAACGGCGTGTCGAACTCCTCGCGCAGGGGTAACCCGACCTCGACGAGAAGGAGGCGCGGATGACCGCGGGGACGATCGAAATCCGGAATCCGGCCGACGGCAGCGTGGTGGGCCGGATGCCGGCCGCGGGCGAAGATGAGATCGACGCCGCGCTGGCGCAGGCGAACCGGACCCGGGCGCGGTGGGCCCGGACCCCGGCCGCCGAACGCGGCGCGCTGCTGCACACCGCCGCCGGACGGGTGCGGGCCCACGCCGACGAGCTGGCGAAGGCGAATGAGGCGGAGACCGGCCGCCCGTGGGACGAAGCCCGTGAAGGCGTGCTCGCCGGTGCGGGCACTTTGGACCAGTACGCCGAACTCGGCCCGGTCCACCGCGGCCGCAGCCTGCTCGGCGGCGTGGGCGCGACGGACCTCATGGTGCCCGAACCGCGCGGCGTCGTCGTGGCGCTCACGCCGTGGAACGACCCGGTCGCGGTCGCCTGCGGGCTTTTGGGTGCGGCGCTGGCGACCGGGAACACGGTGGTGCACAAGCCGAGCGAGCGCGCGCCGCACACCGGGCAGCTGCTCGGTGAGGTGCTCGGGGACGTGTTCCCGGCCGGCGCGCTGCAGACCCTCCACGGTGACGGCGGGGTCGGCGCGATCCTCGCGATGCGCGACGACGTCGACGTCATCGCCCACGTCGGCAGCACCGCGACCGGCCGGTCGATCGCGGCGAGCGCGGCCGCGACGGGAGCGAAGACGTTGCTGGAGAACGGGGGTAACGACCCGCTGGTGATCGACGAGGACGTCGACCCGGGCTGGGCCGCGGGCCAGGCGGCGCTGGGCGCGTTCGCCAACTCGGGGCAGCTCTGCGTCGCCGTCGAACGGATCTACGTGTGTTCCGCGGTCGCCGAGCCGTTCTTGGCGGCGCTGGTGAAGGAAGCTTCGTCCCGGACCTTGGCGCCGCTGGTGGACCGGCGGCACCGCGACCACGTGCATGCCCACGTCTCGGACGCGATCGAGCGAGGTGCCCGGCTACTGGCCGGGGGAGAGGTGCCGGACGGCCCGGGCGCGCACTACCCGGCGACGGTGCTCACCGGCTGCGCGCCGGACTCGCGGGTGATGACGGAGGAGACGTTCGGCCCGGTGGCCGCGGTGCGGATCGTCGACGGTTTCGACGAGGGTCTCGCCGAAGCGGCGGAAGGTGACTACGGCTTGGCGGCCACGGTGCTGACGGCATCGATGGGCCACGCCCAGCGCGCGTGGCGCGAGCTGCCGGCGGGCACGGTCAAGGTCAACAACGTGTTCGGCGGCGCGCCCGGCGGGGCCGCGCACCCGCGTCGCCGCAGCGGGAACGGTTACGGCTACGGACCCGAGCTGCTGGACGAGCTGACCCAGACGAAGCTCGTGCACATCGCGCCGCCCGCATGACCGACCAGCGCGACAGACCCACCGATGCCCCGGGTGGGCGATTTCGGCGGCTCGGTGCTGAGGGGCGCGACCGGACCCACCGCGCTCGGCCGGGACTGACTGCGGCGCTCCGGCGGCGGCTGACCGCCGTGTTCGGGAACCCGTCCGACGCCGAGCGGCACGACCGGACCCCGCTGGGCTGGTTCGCCCGCGCGCTGCGGGTGCCGGGCCGCGAACGCCGGATTCTCGTCCAGAGCGCCAAAGCCACCCTGGCCGCGACCGCCGCGTGGCTGCTGGCCACCGTCGTACTGCGGCTGCCCCAGCCGTTCCTCGCGCCGTACGCCGCCATTTTCCTGGTCGAAGCGACGGTCTACCGGTCGCTGCGGGGCTGGCTCCAGCAGGTCGGCTCGGTGGCCACCGGGGTCCTCCTCGCCGCCGTCGCGGGGCAGCTGATCCCGTGGCAGGTCGTCGCGCTGGGTGGGGTCGTCTTCGTCGGCCTGCTGGCGGGCAGCTGGCGGCGCTTCGGCGACTCCGGCGTCTGGGTCGGCGTCACCGGCATGCTGCTGATCTCCTACGGCACCGCCCGCGAGCCCGTCCTGCTCGGCGACCGCCTCCTGGAGACGGCGATCGGCGCCGCGATCGGCGTGGCCGTGAACACGCTGATCTTCCCGCCGCTGTACGGCGAACGCGTCGCCGCGGCGGCCGATCGGCTCGCGACGGCGCTGGCCGCCCTGCTCGAGTCGCTGTCCGATCTGGTCCGCCGTGACGAGCCGCCGGAGGACCTCGAGGACCTGCTGAACCAGGCGCAGGACACGCGCAGCCAGGTGCTGGCCGCCGAAGAAGCCGTCGGCCTGACGCGGGAAGGGCGGATGCTGAACCTGCGCCGCGGCCGCCCGGCCGACGGGGCGCACCACGAACGTCCGCTGCGGACACTCCTCGGGCTGTGGCCCGCGGTGTCGCAGCTGATCACCGCGGTGCGCACGACGGCGGGCCGCCAGGAGCACCCGTTCGAGTACCCCTGGCCGGACGCGCGGGAAGCGCTGGCCGACCTCATGCACCGCCTGGCCGGTGCCGTGCAGGCGGTCGCGGTCGTCGGGGAGCCGGTCGCGCTGGACGAATGCCGGGCCCTGCTCGAAAAGCTGGAGCGGCGGCTGGTGACGGCGGAAGAAGACGGCGTCCCGGCCCGGCTCGGCCTCGGCACGATGACCCTGCCCGCGCGGCACCTGGTGGAAATGCTGCGGGACCGCTGAAGTTCGTGAAGGCCACCTTCCGGAACTACAAGTTCCTCAAGGTGGCCTTCACGCACAACGGCAGGGCCGCCTACTGGTCCGCGATCGCGTCCGAGCGGTGCCGCCGGCAGGCGGTGCACACCATGGTCTGGCCCAGCAGGGTGCCGTCGCCGGACACCAGGCGGGCGACGTGCAGTGTGGGCAGGCCGCACTCCTCGCACGGGATGGGCTTGCTGTCGCGGCTGATCATGACTCGGTTCGGCACGTGAACCCCTCTGCCGGGATCGAAGGTCCCGGACCAGTTACCCCCGTGGTCTGCGCCACACTCGTCCGGCGCAGTGATGTCACTCGAATGGACTAGTCATGAGGCCGGGTCCTTCACCGGCGACGGCTTCGTTCCGACGCCGACGTGGGTGAACCCCGCTTCGGCCAGCCGGTCGGGGTCAAGCAGGTTGCGGGTGTCGACGACGACCGCCCGGTCGGCCGACGCGGCCAGCCGGGCCCAGTCGAGGTCGCGGAACTCCGGCCATTCGGTGAGCACGACGAGCGCCGCGGCGTCCTTGGCCACCAGGTACGGGTCGTCGACGACCTGGACCGCGCCCATCCCGGGCACGCACCCGACGGCCGGGTCGTGCGCGGTCAGCTCCGCGCCCGCGCGGGCGAGGTCCGCGGCCACCGCGACCGCCGGGGAGTCGCGCAGGTCGCCGGTGCCCGCCTTGAACGCCAGGCCCAGCAGCCCGATGCGGGCGCCGGAGAGTGACCCGTCCGCCGACCCCGTGACGGCCTGCCGGACGGTCCGCACCACCCGCGCGCGCTGCCGCGCGTTGACGCGGACGGCGTCGCGCACGATGGCGAAGTCGACGCCCGCGGATTCGGCCGCGTGCAGCAGGGCCGACGTGTCCTTCGGCAGGCACGAACCGCCCCAGCCGGGGCCGGGGGCGAGGAACCCGGGGCCGATCCGCGCGTCGAGGCCCATGGTGCGCGAAACCTCGCGGACGTCGGCGCCGAACCGTTCGCACAGTTCGGCGAGGACGTTCACATAGGACAGTTTCACCGCGAGGAACGCGTTGCTCGCGTACTTCGCGAGTTCGGCGCTGGCGGAGTCGGTCGCCACGACGGGAGCGCCGGTCGGCTCGTACAGCCGCGCGACCCGCCGCGCCGCGGGCGAATCCGGCGGGTCCGTGCCGACGAGCACCCGGTCCGGGTGCAGGAAGTCCTCGACGGCGTGCCCTTCGCGCAGGAACTCGGGGTTGCCGACGACGGGCAGGTCGTCGCGGCCCAGCAGGTGCGGCAGCCGCGCCGCGGTGCCGACCGGCACCGTCGACTTGGTGACCACCACGCAGCCGGGCCGCAGGAGGTGCCCGAGCTGTGGCACGACCGTTTCGAGGACGCCGAGGTCGGGCCGCCCGTCTTCGCCGGGCGGGGTGGGCAGGCAGAGCAGGACGAGGCCGGCGCCGTACAGCTCGGCCTGGGCGGTGGTGAAGGTGAGCGTCCCGTCCTCGAGGCCCTGGGCGACCAGCTCGGCCAGGCCGGGCTCGGCGATCGACACGACGCCGCGGCGCAAATCGTCCACTTTGGACTCGTCGGTGTCCACGCAGGTGACGCGGTGGCCGAGCCGGGCGAAGCAGGCGGCACTGGTCAAGCCGACGTAGCCCGCGCCGACGATCCCGATGTGCTCAGCCATGGACGACCCGCATTTCCAGTGCCGAACGCGTCGCGGCCAGCACGCGTTCCTTGCCGAGCAGCAGCAATCCGCCGTCGGGCTCCTCACCGTGCGGATCGCCGACATTGCCCGCCCAGAGCACGACATGCTGCCGCGCGGAGGGCGGCGGTCCCCACAGCCGCGGCGGGGTCGGGCCGAACAGCAGCACCGACGGCGTGCCGAACGCGGTCGCGAGGTGCCCGACGCCGGTGTCGCCGCAGACGACCAGCGCGGCCCCGGCCACCAGCGCGGCCAGCTCCGCCAGGCCGGTCCGCCCGGCCAGCACGGCGTCTTCGCCCAGCCCGGCGCGGCCGGCGATCGCAAGCGCCAGGTCGCGTTCGCCGGGGCTGCCGGTGAGCACCACGCGGTGCCCGGCAGCCGCCAGCGCGGCGATCACCGACGCGAACCGCTCCGGCGGCCAGCGCCGCGCGGGGAAGGCGGCGCCGGGGTGCACCACGACGGCGTCCGGGGCCGGGCTCGGGCCCGGCGGCACCGGCAGCCGCAGCGCCGAGCGGTCCGCCTCCCCGTGGGCGCACTCGGCGAGCCGGCACCAGCGGTCGACCTCGTGCAGGTCGTCGCGCCACGCGAGGCCGGGCACGTCGGGGAAGTCGGGGTGCTGGTGGGTCAGCACTTCGGCGGGGTCGGTGGCGAGAAGGTCGTGCAGGCTCTCCGGGCCGCTGCCGTGCAGGTTGACCGCGAGCTTCGGCGGCGGTCCCGGCCAGTCGAGGTCGCCGAGGCCCGCCGTGGGCAGCAGCTCGTCGACCGCGTCGATCAGCTCCACCAGGTCGCGCAGTCCCTCCGGCGCGGCCAGCACCAGGCGATCGTCCGGGTACGCCGCGCGCAGGGCCCGCAGCGCCGGGACGGCGGTCAGCAGATCGCCGATCCCGAGCGCGCGCAGCACGAGCACGGCGGAGCTCACGGCCACGACCCCTCCTCCGAGGCGCACACGACCAGCTCGCGGACCTCGGCGCCCGGCGGCTGGCCGAGCGCGAAGACCACGGTGTCCGCGACGTGCTCCGGCTGGTTGAGCTTCGCGTCCGGCGGCGGCTTGTACTGGTCGGTGCGGCCGTCGAAGAAGTGCGTCCACATCCCGCCGGGGATGAGGAGCGTGACGCCGATGCGCCCGGCCAGCTCGGCGGCCAGCGCCCGGGTGAAGCCGACGACGCCGAACTTCGAGGCGCAGTAGGCGGTCGCGTCACCAACGGCCTTGATGCCCAGCGTGGACGCGACCGTGACGACCGTGCCGTGCGAAAGTTCCAGGAAGGGGAGCGCCGCGCGGACGACGGCGGCGGTGCCGAGCAGGTTCACCTTCACCACCCGCTCCCAGTCCTCTGTGGACACTTCGCCGAGCGGGCCGCAGGCGTCGGTGCCCGCCGCGGTGAAGACGCCGTCCAGGCCGCCTGCGCGCCCGGCCAGCTCACGAACCGCGGCCTCGGTGGCCGCGGTGTCGGTCAGGTCGGCTTCGACGTACTCGGCCGGGTCGTCGGGACGGACGCGGTCGAGGATGAACGGGGTGCCGCCCGCCTTGCGGACGGCGACGGCGGTGGCGGCACCGAGGCCGGACGCGCCACCGGTGATCAGGACGTTGCCGAGGGGTCGCATTGCTCTCCTTCGGGAGTCGGCAGGGATTTCAGGCACTGGCCGCGGCGGCGACCAGCCGGGACGTCGAATAGCCGGGAACGGCCGGGACGAGCACGACCTCCCCGCCGTGCCGTTCGACGGCTTCGCGTTCGGGCAGGTCGGCTTCCGCGTAGTCGCCGCCCTTGACCCACACCTGGGGCCGCAGCTTCTCCAGCACGGCGACCGGGGACGGCTCGTCGAAGACGGTCACGGCGTCCACAAAGGACAACGCGGTCAGGAGCCGGGCCCGGTCGCGGTCCCGCACGAGCGGGCGGCCGGGCCCCTTGAGGCCGCGCACCGAAGCGTCGGAATTGAGGCAGACGACGAGCGCGTCGCCGAGCGAGCGGGCTTGCCGCAGGAGACTCACGTGCCCGGGGTGCAGCAGGTCGAAGCACCCGCCCGTGGCGATCAGCCGGCCGCCGCTCGCCCGGACCCGCGAAGCGAGACCGAAGGCGTCGGCCGACGGCTGCGGGTCGGGCACGGGACCGTCGTTCGTGGACAGTGCGGTCGCACCGCCGGCGGCGACGAACCGGGCGGCCGCTTCGACCGCGGTCACCACGGCTTCCGCCGGTCCGGCGCCACCGAGCAGGGCCGCGGTGGCCGCGGCGGCGAACCGGTCGCCCGCGCCGCAGGTGTCGGGCGCGGTGTGGCCCGGTGTCCGCGCCGCGGCGGGGACCGGGACGTTCGTTTCGCCCTGGCCGTCGGCGAGCACGGCGCCGCGCGACCCGGCGGTGACCGCGACCGCGCCGGCGTGCCAGTGGCCGCGCAGCAGCTTGGCGAGCTCGGCCGGTTCCTCGTGCCCGGTGAGGACCGCGCGCGCTTCGGCGAGGTTCGGCGTGACCAGCGCGGTGCCGGGCACCGGCTGGGCCCCGCGGGGGTGTGGGTCCCAGACGACCGGCATGCGCCCGGCCAGCTCCCGCAGGAGCCGCCGGACGTCCGGGTTGAGCGTCAGGCCGCGGCCGTAGTCGGCCACGAGGATCGCGCCGGCGTCTTCCAGGACGTCGCGCACCCGGGCCGGCAGCGGGTCGCCGGTCGCCGTGCCGTCGCCGGAATCCAGGCGCAGCAACGACTGCCCGCCCGCGCGGACACGGGTCTTGCACACCGTCGTGCCACGCAGGGGCAGCGGCAGCACGGTGACGTCCGGCTCGAGCAGCCCGGCGAGCGCGCGGCCGCCTTCGTCGTCGCCGAGCGGCGTCACCAGGACGACTTCGGCCGCCGACCGCGCGGCCAGCAAGGCGGCCAGCCCCGCGCCGCCGGGGCGGCGACGGCGGGCCGTCAGGTCGACCACCGGCACCGGCGCTTCCGGGCACAGCCGCTCGGCGGTGCCTTCGGCGTCGACGTCCAGCAGCGTGTCGCCGAGGACGACCAGCGGCTTCACGCGGTCACCCCGAGCGCGTCGTCGAGCGCCGCGCACAAGCCGTGGACCAGCACCAGGTGCATCTCCTGGACGGTCGCGACGGTCGGCGCCTCGACCGTCACCGCGTCGTCGCACAGGGCGGCGAGGGGGTTCGGGGCCGGCCCGGTCAGCGCCCACGTCGTGACGCCCAGTTCCTGCGCGGCTTTCGCGGCGGCGGCGACGTTCTGGCTGCCGCCGCTGGTGGACAGGCAGACCAGCACGTCACCCGGTCGCCCGTGCGCCTGCACCTGGCGGGCGAAGACCTCGTGGTCGCCGTAGTCGTTGACGATGGCCGTGATCGCCGACGTGTCGGCGTGCAGTGCGATCGCCGAGAGGGGCCGCCGTTCGTGGCGGAACCGGCCGACCAGCTCGCCGGTCAGGTGCTGGGCTTCGGCGGCGCTGCCGCCGTTGCCGCAGGCGAGCAGCCGGCCGCCGGCTTCGAAGACGCCGGCGAGGTGCCGTCCCCACGCGGTGATCTTGGGCGCGGATTCCCGGGTCCGCCGGGCGGCTTCGGCCAGCGCGGCGAGATGGTCTTCCATCACGGCACCTCCTTCTCCTCCGGCGACGCCGCGCCGGGCCGGGTGGGACGGGGACGCCGGAGCACGAACGGCCCCAGCGCCAGCAGGTCGATCGGCGCCGAGCCGAAGCACTCGAGCGCGTCGCGGGGCGAGTCGACCATCGGACGGCCCGCGGTGTTGAGGCTGGTGTTGATCACGACGGGCAGGCCGGTCCGGCGTTCGAACGCGGCGAGCATCCGCGCCAGCACGGGGTTTTCGCGCTCCTCGACGGTCTGCACGCGGGCGGTGCCGTCGACGTGCGTGACGGCCGGGATGCGGTCCCGCCAGTCTTCGGCGACGTCGTGCACGAACAGCATGTACGGACTCGGGAGCGGGCCTCGGGTGAAGATCGCGGCTGCCCGCTCGGCCCGCACCATCGGCGCCACCGGGCGGAACTGTTCGCGGCCCTTGACGTCGTTGAGCCGTTCGAGATTCGCCCGCCGGCCCGGGTGGGCCAGCAGCGAACGGTGCCCGAGCGCTCGCGGGCCGAATTCGGCGCGGCCCTGAAACCACGCGATCACGGCGTCGTTCGCCAGCGCTTCGGCGACGGTTTCGGCGAGGTCGGCCGGACGCTCGTAGGGCAGCTTCGCCTTGATCAGGATTTCTTCCAGCTCTTCGTCGGTCCATTCGCGACCGAGGCCCGCGTCCCCCATGGGTGCACCGCGTTCCCCGGCGTCGGCGGCCAGCTGCAGGGCGGCGCCGAGCGCGGTGCCCGCGTCGCCGGCGGCGGGCTGCACCCAGATCCGGTCGAACGGGCCCTCGGCGTGCAGCCGCGTGTTGGCGACGCAGTTGAGCGCGATGCCGCCGGCCAGTGCCAGGTCGCGCTGGCCGGTGCGTTCGTGCAGCCAGTTCGCCAGTTCCAGCAGGATGTCTTCGAGGACCTTTTGGACACTGGCGGCGAGATCGGCGTGCCGCGGGGTGAGCTCCTCGCCGGCTTCGCGGCGCGGGGCCAGCGCTGACAGATCGACGCCGGAAGCGTGGAAGCCGCCGTCGCCGGTGACGTGGACGTGCTCGCCGAGTTCGTCGAGGAACTCGGGCTTGCCGTAGGAGGCCAGCGCCATGACCTTGTACTCGTCGCTGGAGCGGGCGAAGCCGAGGTGCTCGGTGAGGTCCTCGTAGAGCAGGCCGAGCGAGTGCGGGAGCCGTTGCGCCGCCAGCTCTTTGAACCGCCCGTCCCGGTACTCACCGGCCAGGGAGGACGTGCTCTCGCCGCGGCCGTCGGCGACGAGGACCGCGCAGTTGCCGAACGGCGCGGCCAGCGCGGCCGACGCGGCGTGCGCGACGTGGTGCCGGACGAACCGGACGATTCCCGGGTCGAGCCCGGGCAAAGCGGACTCGAGGAACTTCGGTGCCCGCCGGGCGAACTCGGTCCGCAGCTCTTCGCCGCTCGGGTCGTGGCCGGGCAGGCCCGGTTCGACCAGCGCGGGGTCGTAGGAGTAGCCGACGGCGTCGAGGTCCGGTGCGGACAGTCCGGCCTGGGCCAGGCACCAGGCGGCGGCTTGGGCGGGTTGCTCCCAAGTGGAGAACGGCACCGCCTGCTTGCCGTGCTTGCGGCGGCTGAACCGTTCTTCCTCCGCCGCGGCGACGATCTCCCCGTCCACCACCAGCGCCGCGGCCGGGTCGTGGAAGACGGCGTTGATCCCGAGTATGCGCATCGACCTGCCTCTGGCGTTCCGGTGCGGACTCGTGGGGCCCGCTCTCGTCCCCTAGCGCTACCCGGCGAAGTCGTTGATAAACGATGGCACGCAAAAGCCCAGGGCGTCGCTACTCAGGGCGACGGCGCCCGGCGGAACCACGCCGCAGTGCGACGGAGGCCGTCGTCGGGGTCGATCTTCGGTTCCCAGCCGAGGAGCTCACGGGCGAGGGAGATGTCGGGGCAGCGCCGCCGCGGGTCGTCGACCACCGCGTCGATGGACTCGATCGCCGAACCGGACCCGGTGATCTCCTTGATCCGCTCCGCCACTTGACGGACCGTCAGCTCGTGCGGGTTGCCGATGTTCACCGGGCCGGGATGGGGCGACCGCGCGAGGTCGAGGAGGCCGCGGACAGTGTCCTCGACGTAGCAGATGGACCGCGTCTGCTCGCCCGTGCCGGTGACGGTGATCGGCTCGTTCCCGAGCGCCTGCCCGAGGAACGCCGGGATCATCCGGCCGTCGTTCGCGCGCATGCCGGGGCCGTAGGTGTTGAAGATCCGCGCGATCGCGGTGTCGACGCCGTGTTCGCGGCGGTAGGCGGAGGTGAGGGCTTCGGCGTAGCGCTTGGCCTCGTCGTAGACGCTGCGCGGCCCGATCGGGTTGACGTTGCCCCAATACCGTTCGCGTTGCGGGTGTTCCAGCGGGTCGCCGTAGACCTCGCTGGTGGACGCGAGCACGAACCGGGCGCTGTCACGGCGGGCGAGTTCGAGGGCGTGCTCGGTGCCGTACGAGCCGGCGCGCAGCGTTTCGAGCGGGAGCGCCAGGTAGTCGCGCGGCGACGCGGCCGAGGCCAGGTGGAACACGACGTCGGCCCGGTCTTCGAGGGGGATCGGGCGGGTGACGTCGTGGCGCACGAACCGGAACCGCTCGTGGCGGCGCAGTGCGTCGGGGGTGTCCGCCGACGACGTCACGAGGTTGTCCACGGCGATCACTTCGGTGTCCTCTTCGAGCAGCAGCGCGCACAGGTGCGCGCCGACGAAGCCGGCGCCCCCGGTCACCACCGCACGTTCGAACCGCCTGGTCGCTCCCGGATCCGTCATGCCGGGGCGGCTACCCGGCGCCCGTGCCGGCGAAACCGTGTAAGGCCACCCCGAGCGGGTACGCGGCCCACCATGCGAGTTCTGCTCACCGGATGGGCCAGTTTCCTGCACGGCGAAGCGGCGGGTTCGCGATGAGCGCGCGCACGACCGTCGTCATCGCGACCCGCGACCGCGCCCGCGAATTGGCGCGTACCTTGGCGCATCTGTCTACTTTGGACCCGAAGCCACCGGTCGTCGTGCTGGACAACGCGTCCGAAGACGAGACGGCCGACGTCGCCGGGCGGTACGCGAACGTGCGGGTGATCCGGCTGCCGCACAACCTCGGTGCCGCCGCCCGCACTCTCGGCGTCGTCGCGGCCGAGACGCCGTACGTCGCCTTCAGCGACGACGACTCGTGGTGGGCGGCGGACGCGCTCGCCGAGGCGGAGCGGATCTTCGACGAACACCCGCGGACCGGCCTGCTCGCCGCGCGCACCCTCGTCGGCCCGGAATGCCGGGACGACCCGGTGACGCCCGAAATGGAGCGCAGCCCGCTGGGCCGCCCGGACGGCGCGCCCGGCCCGCTGGTCCTGGGCTTCCTCGCCTGCTCCGCGATCGTCCGCCGCACGGCCTACCTGCAGGCCGGCGGGTTCAGCCCGCTGCTGCACTTCGGCGCGGAAGAACAGCTGCTGGCCTACGACCTGGCCGCACGCGGCTGGGAGGTCTGTTACGTCGGGCGCCTGCGTGCCCACCACCACCCGTCCCGGTCGCGGCCGCCGTCGTCGTGGCGCCGCCGGGCCGAGCTGCGCAACCGGCTGCTCATCGCCGTGCTGCGCCGCCCGCCGCGCGTCTGCCGCCGGGAGGTGGTCAGGACGCTGGTGCGGGCGCCCGGCGCCGTCCTCGGCGCCGCGGCGCGGCTGCCGCGCGCGCTCGGCTCCCGCCGCGTCCTGCCCGACCACGTCGAACACCAGGCCCGGACTCTCGAAAGGACCGCCGAATGGCGCGAATCTCGGTCGTGATCATCACCTGCAACCGGCGCTCGCAGCTGCGTGAAACGCTGGCGCACATGACGTCCCTGCCGGACGAGGCGCCGGTCTTCGTCGCCGACAACGGGTCCGCGGACGGCACGGCCGACATGGTCGCCGGGGAGTTCCCCGGCGTCCGCCTGTTCCGGCTGGCGGAGAACCTCGGCGCGGTGGCCCGCAACGTCGCCGTCGAAGAGGTGACGACCCCGTACGTCGCCTTCTGCGACGACGACACGACCTGGCAGCCCGGCGCGCTCACCCGGGCCGCCGACCTGCTTGACGCGTTTCCGGGCCTCGGCTCGGTGACCGGGCGCTGCCTGGTCGAGCCCGGCCTGGCCGAGGACCCGATCACGCCGGAGCTGCGGGAGTCGCCGGTGCCGGGCCCGGACTGGCTGCCGGGGCCGGCGCTGCTCGGCATCATGGCGGGCCTGACGGCGGTGCGCGTCAGTGCGTTCCGCGAGGTCGGCGGCTTCTCGACGCGGATGTGGCTCGGCGGCGAGGAGGAGCTGTTCGCTCTCGACCTCGCCGCGCGCGGCTGGTGGATGTGCTGGGCCGAGGACGTGGTGATCCACCACGCGCCGTCGAAGCTGCGCGACCCGCGTCACCGGCGTCGCCTGGGGATCCGCAACACACTCTGGACGCTCCTGCTGCGCCGCCCGTGGCCGGCGGTCTTCCGCCGCGGCCGCGAAGTCCTGCGTTCCGCGCCCACCGACCTGGCGACGGCGGCGGCCCTCCTGGACGTCGCCCGCGGCCTCCCGTGGGTCCTCACTTCGCGTCGGGTGGTCCCGCCGCACGTCGAGCACGGCCTCCGCCTCCTGGAAGCCCCCCAACGCGCCTCGAAAGCCCGCCGCTACGTGGGCTGAAAGGCCGTGAATGGCACATTGAGGGACTTCAAGTCCCTCAATGTGCCATTCACGGACAGCCGGGTCAGCGGGCTTCGGCGGTGACGGCGGTTTCCGGGACCAGCTTGTGGTAGGCCCGGAGCGTGTCGGCGGCGACGCGGTCCCACGAGTAGCGGGCCACCGCGCGGTCGCGGCCCGCGGTGCCGTAGGCGTGGCAGAGGGCCGGGTCGTCGATCAGCCGCCGGACCCGGGACGCGAGCTGCTTCGGCTGGTGCGGGTGGACCAGCAGCCCGGTGACGCCGTCGACGACCGTGTCGGTCAGCCCGCCCACCGCGGACGCGACCACCGGGACACCGCAGGCCATCGCTTCCAGGGGCACGATCCCGAACGGCTCGTACCACGGCGTGCACACGACGGCGTCGGCCGAGCGCAGCAGGGCCGGCATCTGCTCCCGCGACACCTGCCCTGGCCAGCGCACGCGGTCGCCGACGCCGAGCCGGTCGGCGAGCTGCCGCAGGCGTCCCGCCTCGGGGTCCCGGGACAGCCTGCCCTTTTCGGGGCCGCCCGCGATGACCAGCTCGGTGTCCGGCAGCTGGGCGAGCGCGGTGATCGCGATGTCGAACCCCTTGCGCGGGACCAGCCGGCCCACCGCCACCAGGCGGTGCGGCAGCCCGCGGCGGGCCGCCGGTCCGTCGGGGGAGAACCGGCCGAGGTCGACGCCGCACGGGACGATCGAGATCCGCGACCGCGGCACGCCGAGCCGGGACAGCTCGAAGACCTCGTCGGCGCAGGTCGCGATCACGCGCCCGGCCCGGCGGCCGATGATCCGCTCCAGCCGGATCCGGTCGGCCGGGCTGGTGTCCTGGTCGCCCTGGTAGCGCTTCTTGACGACGCCGAGGGCGTGGAACGTCTGCGCGACCGGCGTCCCGGTCGCGCTCGCCGCGAGCGACGTCGCGAGCCCGGACATCCAGAAGTGCGCGTGCGCCAGGTCCGGCCGCTCGAGCGCCCACCGGTCGCGCAGGAAGCTGCCGAACTCGCCCATGTACGGCAGGAGGTTGTCCTTCGGCATCTTGCGCGCCGGCCCGGCGGGCACGGGGACGACGCGGTACCCCTGGGGTGTCCGCACCTCGGGCGGCTCCTCGGCGCTCTCCCGTCGCGTGTAGACGGTGACGTCGTGGCCGATGCGCGCCAGCGCGGCCGACAGCTCCGCGACGTGCACGTTCTGGCCGCCGGCGTCGGCTTCGCCCAGCGCGGCGAGGGGACTGGCGTGCTCGGACACCATCGCGATCTTCATCGGTGAGGCGTTCCCTTCGGGTCAACGGGCCGTCTCGGCGAGGAGGTGGTCCCAAGCGGTGAGGAAAGCGCCCAGCCCGTAGTGCTTGAGGGCGTGTTCGCGGGCGTTCTTGCCGGCGAGCGCGGCGAAGTCGGGTTCGTGGATCAGCTCGCGGAAACCCCGCGCCAGCACGGAAACATCGGTCGACAGCACGCCCGCGTCGGCCGGCACCGCCTCGACCGCCTCGGTGGCGGCGAACACGACCACCGGCATCGCCAGGTGCATCGCCTCCAAAAGGGACAGTCCGAGCGACGTCCACCGGGCGGTGTGCAGGTAGACGCGGCGGCGCGCGATCTCGTCGTGCAGCGCCGGCGCCGGGACGTCGCCCAGGCCGCGCAGCGGTGCGCCGAGTTCCTTCGTCCCCATGCCGAACACGTCGACCGGGGCCTGTCCGGCGAGCGTGCCGAGCAGGTCGGCGCCGGTGACGCGCCGCCGCCGCACCGGCTCGTTGATCATCGACACGCCGGCCGCGAGCTCGCCGGTGTAGCGCGGTCCCGGATCGGGGATCCCGTGCGGCACCACGGTCGTGGGCGCGCGGCCGCAGTCCCACATCGCCGCGTTGAAGTGGGTCACGTGCGCGACGGTGACGTCGGAGCGGCCGGCGAGGGGATGCTCGCTGGACGCGGCGTACGGCCGGGGCGCGTTGTGTTCCACGTAGACGGCCGGAACGTCCAGGCGGGCGGCGAATTCGAGCTCTTCCGGGCGTTGCAGGACGACGACGTCGGGCTCGGCCCCGGCCATCCCGTCGAGCGGCACTTCGGTCACCGACGGCCAGTCCCGCCCGGCCTTGCCGAGGCCCCAGGGCGCGCCGCCGGGCGAAACCGGCAGGAAGTATTCGTGGCGGCCGCGGACGAAGGCGTCCGTCCACGAGCCGTGCACGTGCCAGAGCAGTACTCTCAGGCGCCGGGATCCGGGATCGGTCATGCTCCCTGATTGCCCGGAGATCGCGCGTTAAACGTACCGCCGAACGGGGTATCCGGCGCCGACGGTTTCGCCGCGCGGCTCCCGCGAACACGCCCTCGCGACCCGCGTTTGTCCGCCCCCACCCGTGGGAAGCCGGGGCAAGACACCCGCACGCGGAAAGGGAGAGCCATGAAGGCAGTGACCTGGCACGGCAAACGTGACGTCCGCGTCGAGGAGGTGCCGGACCCGAAGGTCGAGGAGGCCACCGACGCGGTGATCCGCGTGACCTCCACCGGGATCTGCGGCTCCGACCTGCACCTCTACGAGGTGCTGGGCGCGTTCATGACCGAGGGCGACATCCTCGGCCACGAACCGATGGGCGTGGTCGAAGAGGTCGGGCCGGAGGTGACGAACCTCAAGCCCGGCGACCGGGTCGTCGTCCCCTTCAACATCTCCTGCGGGCACTGCTGGATGTGCGAACACGGCCTGCAGTCGCAGTGCGAAACGACCCAGGTCAGAGCGCAGGGCAAGGGCGCGGCGCTGCTGGGCTACACCAAGCTCTACGGCCAGGTCCCCGGCGGCCAGGCCGAGTACCTGCGCGTGCCGCAGGCGCACTACGGGCCGATCAAGGTCCCGGACGGCCCGCCGGACGAGCGGTTCGTCTACCTCTCCGACGTCGTCCCGACCGCGTGGCAGGCCGTCGAGTACGCGGACGTCCCGCGCGACGGCACGGTCGTCGTCTTCGGCCTCGGGCCCATCGGGCAGATGTGCTGCCGGATCGCCCGCCACCGCGGCGCCGGCCAGGTGATCGGCGTCGACCTGGTGCCGGAGCGGCTCGCCCGCGCCCGCGAGCACGGCGCCACCGCGCTCGACACCCGTGACCACAAGGACATCGGCGACAGCCTCCGCCAGCTCACGAACGGCCGCGGCGCCGACTCGGTGATCGACGCGGTCGGCATGGAGGCCCACGGCGCCCCGGTCGGGAAGCTGGCGCACACCCTCGTCGGGCTGTTGCCGCAGCCGCTCGGCGAGAAGATCACCGAGAAGGCCGGCATCGACCGGCTGAGCGTGCTCTACGCCGCGATCGACAGCGTCCGCCGCGGAGGCACGATCTCCCTGTCGGGCGTCTACGGCGGCATGGTCGACCCGATGCCGATGATGGTGCTGTTCGACAAGCAGATCCAGCTGCGGATGGGCCAGGCCAACGTGCGGCACTGGCTCGACGACATCATGCCGGTGCTCACCGGCGACGGCGACCCGCTCGGCGTCGAGGGATTCGCCACCCACAAGCTGCCGCTGGCCGAAGCACCGCGAGCGTACGACATGTTCCAGAAGAAGCTGGACGGCGCCCAGAAGATCCTGCTGCAGCCGTAACCCCGGGAGGGAACTGACTCTTGCGAGCCGTCACCTCGCTGCCGTACGAAATCACCGAGGAAGACCACGTCCGGATCCCGATGTCCGACGGGACCGTCCTGTCCGCCCGCGTCTGGCGGCCGGTCTCGTCGGACACCGAGCCGGTACCGGCGATCCTCGAATACATCCCCTACCGCAAGCGGGACCTCACCGCGCCCCGCGACTCGATCCACCACCCCTACCTCGCCGGCCACGGGTATGCCTGCGTCCGCGTGGACATCCGCGGCACCGGCGAGTCCGAGGGCGTCCTGGCCGACGAGTACCTCGAACGCGAGCAGCTCGACGCCGAAGAAGTCCTCGAGTGGATCGCCGGGCAGCCGTGGTGCACCGGCGACACCGGGATGATGGGCATCTCCTGGGGCGCGTTCGCCGCGCTGCAGGTCGCGGCGCGGAAACCGCCGAGCCTGCGTGCCATCGTGATCTCGTCGTTCACCGACGACCGCTTCGCCGACGACATGCACTACATGGGCGGCTGCCTGCTGTCGGACAACGTCGCCGAGTCCGGCACGATGTTCGCCTACGCCACGCTGCCGCCCGACCCGGCGGTCGTCGGCGAGCGGTGGCGGGAGATGTGGCTGGACCGGCTGGAGAACTGCAGCCTGTGGATCGACAACTGGCTCAGCCACCAGAGCCGTGACGACTACTGGCGGCACGCGTCGGTCTCGGAGAACTACAGCGACGTCCAGGTGCCTGTGCTGGCGTCCAGCGGCTGGGCCGACGGCTACTCCAACGCCGTGATCCGGCTCCTGGCCCACCTCGACGTCCCGCGCCGGGGGCTGATCGGCCCGTGGTCGCACAAGTACCCGCACCTCGGCGAACCCGGGCCGGCGATCGGCTACCTCCAGGAAGTCGTCAAGTGGTGGGACCACTGGCTGCGCGGCGAAGAGAACGACGCCATGGACGGGCCGATGCTGCGGACCTGGATGCAGGAGAGCGTGCCGCCCTCGACGTCCTACGAAGACCGGCCCGGCCGGTGGGTCGGCGAGGCGACCTGGCCGTCACCGCACGTCGAACCGCAGGAGCTGCCGCTGGCCCCGCACCGCCTCGCGCGGCCGGGGGAAGACGTCTCCGACGAAGCCCTGCCCGTGTCGTCGCCGTTGTCGGTCGGGCAGTTCTCCGGGAAGTGGGCGTCCTACAGCGCCCCGCCGGACCTGCCCTACGACCAGCGCGAGGAGGACGGCGGCTCGCTCGTCTTCGAGACCGACGTGCTCACCGAGCGCTGCGAGATCCTCGGCTCTCCGAAGGTACGGCTGGAGGTCTCGGCCGACCAGCCGGTCGCGATGGTGGCGGCACGGCTGTCCGACGTCGCGCCGGACGGGCGCGCCACGCGCGTCACCTACGGGCTGCTCAACCTGACCCACCGGGACGGCCACGACGAGCCGGCGCCGGTGGAGCCGGGGCAGCGGTGTGAAGTCGAGATCGAGCTGAACGCCGTCGCGCAGGCTTTCCCGGCCGGGCACCGGATCCGGCTTTCGCTGTCCACGTCGTACTGGCCGCTGGCCTGGCCGTCGCCGACACCGGTGCTGCTGTCCGTCCACACCGGACACAGCGCGCTGGAGCTGCCGGTGCGCCCGGTCGCCGAGCCGGACGAGCTGCCCGCCCGGCCGTTCGGCGAACCCGAAGGCGCGCCGCCGATCCCGGTGACCGCGGTGACGCCGGGGGAGCAGCGGTGGACCGTCTCCCGGGACCTCGTCGGCTACCGGTCGGCGCTGGACATCGTGAAGAACGCCGGGACGGTCCGCTACGACGACCTCGACCTGGAGGTCACCCGCGACGTCCGTGAGCGCTACAGCTGGGTCGCCGAGGACTTCTGCTCGCCGGTGGCCGAAGCCGAGTGGGTGGTCACCTTCTCCCGCGGCGAGTGGCTGGCGCGCAGCGAAACCCGCACCCGGGTGTCCTGCACCGACACCGAGTTCGTCGTCGACGCCCAGCTCGACGGCTACGACGGGGCCCGGCGGGTCGTCTCGCGCAACTGGCACCGGCGGATCCCCCGGGACCTGGTCTGAGTTTCGGAGCCGCGACACGGGGTAAGCCTTCCGTGTGCGGATCGTGATCACCGGGGCCACCGGGGCCACCGGGAACGCCGGCGCTGGCGGAGACCGAGCTGGGCTGGCAACCTCGGTATGACGCGGCCCTGCCGCTTGACCAGCCGGGAGGCCGGAGTGAGTACGGAAGCCTTCGACGCCGTGGTGATCGGCGCCGGGCACAACGGCCTGGTGGCGGCGAACCTCCTGGCCGACGAGGGCTGGTCGGTGCTGGTGCTAGAGGCGACCGCGCACCCCGGCGGCGCGGTCCGGACCGCCGAGGTCACCGAGCCGGGCTTCCGCAACGACCTGTTCAGTGCCTTCTACCCGATGAGCGCGGTGTCCCCGGCGATCCGCGGCCTGCGGCTCGAGGAGTACGGCCTGAGCTGGCGGCACGCACCCGACGTGCTGGCGCACGTCCTGCCCGACGACCGGTGCGCGGTGCTTTCGCGGGACATCGACCGCACGGCGGCGTCGGTGGACGAGTTCGCCCCCGGCGACGGCGACGCGTGGCGGCGGATGGTCGAGCAGTGGCACGAACTCCGCGAGCCGCTGCTGGAGACTTTGTTCTCGTCGTTCCCGCCGGTCCGCCCGGCGCTGAAGCTGCTGCGCCGCACCGGGACGGGCGACGCGCTGCGGCTGGCGCGCATGCTCACGCTGCCGGCGCGCCGGTTCGGCGACGAGCTGTTCGACGGCGAGGGCGCGAAGCTGCTGGTGGCGGGCAACGCCGCGCACAGCGACCTGTCGGTGGACAACGCGGGCAGCGCGGTGTTCGGCTGGCTGATGGCGATGATCGGCCAGGACGAGGGATTCCCCGTACCCGCCGGGGGCGCCGGGGAGCTGACCGCGGCCTTGCTGCGCCGCCTGGAATCGCGCGGCGGAAAAGTCCACTGTGGACGTCCGGTGCGCGAGGTGCTCGTCGCCGGCGGCCGGGCGATGGGGGTCCGGGACGCCGACGGCGCGCCGGTGCGGGCGCACAAGGCCGTGCTCGCCGACATCCCGGCGCCGTTGTTGTACGGCGAGCTGCTCGCGCCGGAATGGCTGCCGCCACGGTTCGTCGAAGACCTGGGCCGGTTCCAGTGGGACAGTGCGACGGTGAAAGTGGACTGGGCGCTGTCCGGCCCGATCCCGTGGACGGCCGAAGCGGCGCGCGGGGCGGGCACGATCCACCTGGGCACGGACCTGGACGGGCTGTCGGCGTTCGGCGGCGAGCTCGCCCGCGGCCGGACCCCGCGCCGCCCGTTCCTGCTGCTGGGCCAGATGACCACGAGCGACCCGGACCGGTCGCCGCCGGGCACGGAGTCGGCGTGGGCGTACACGCACGTCCCGCGCGGCACGATGGAGAACCGGGCCGCGCTCGAACGCCGGGCCCGGCGGATGGAGGAGACGGTCGAGGCCAACGCGCCGGGCTTCACCGGCCTGATCAAGGCTCGCTACATCCAGGGCCCGGTCGAGCTGGCGGACCACGACCCCGGCCTGGTCGGCGGCGCGGTCAACGGCGGCACGGCGGCGATCCACCAGCAGCTGTTCTTCCGGCCGGTGTTGGGCACGGGCCGCCCGGACACCCCGGTCGACCGGCTGTTCCTGGCGGGCGCGTCGGCCCACCCGGGCGGCGCGGTCCACGGCGGCCCGGGAGCCAACGCGGCCCGCGCGGCCCTGGCCCGCTCCGGCCGCCTCGGCACCGGCTACGCGGCACTGATCCGCGCGGCCCACCGAGCCCTCTACAGCTGACCCCACCGCCGCTTCACCCCGGCCGAGCCCAAGTCCGTGAATGGCACATCGAGGGACGTAGAGTCCCTCGATGTGCCATTCACGGACTTGCGATGGGTCCGGTCCTGCGCAGGTTCGTGATGGCCACCTTGAGGAACTTGTAGTTCCTCAAGGTGGCCATCACGAACTTCGGCGGGGGTGGGTCAGGGGTGGGGGTGGCCGTTGCGTGCTCGGGCGTGCTTGCCCGTGGCCAGGTCGGCGAGGCGGGCCAGGGACTCGCTGTTGCGCGGCTTCGCGATCAGCGCCTGAACTGCCTCCGGCAGCACCTTGCCGGGGCCGCGGGTGACGTGCTCGGTCATCCTGACCAGCGTCTGCCCTTCGCCGTGGGGGACCAGCGTCAGGCCGACCGCCGCGGCGCCGAGGGGCCAGCCGTGGGCCTCCAGGGACAGCGACAGCCCCGGCTCCACCGCCCTGACCACCGTCACGTCCTGGATCTGCAGCGGCCACGGGCCCACGCTGTGGTGGATCCGCGAGCCCACCGCGGGCCAGTCCTCGTCGACTTCGCGGATGTGCGAGCTGCCGACCACCCAGCCGCCGTAGAGCCAGCCGTCGGCGAGCACGGCGAACACGGCGTCGGGCGGTACGTCGATCACGCGGCTGACCTCGGGCACGGCTTCCTCCTGCTTCTCGACGGCGATCCAGGCATACCCAGTCCCCGACGGGGTATGCCCGCCGCGACGGACCAGGAGGTGGCGACGGTGGCCAGACGACGGAAAGAACCCGAAAGCCCGGGCAAGCTCTCGAAGCGGTCGTGGGGCGCGGTGCTCAAACGGACCTTCAAGCAGTTCAACCGGGACAACCTGACCGACTGGGCCGCGGCGCTCACCTACTACGGCGTGCTGTCGATCTTCCCGGGCATCATCGTGCTCACCTCCCTTCTCGGCCTGCTCGGCCCGGACAAGATCCAGACGGTGATCGACAACATCAACCAGGTCGTCCCCGGCCAGGGCAAGGACATCCTCGTCGGCGCGATCAGGGAGCTCGCCGGCTCGCGCGGCCTGGCCGGGCCGCTGGCGATCCTCGGCCTGCTCGGCGCGCTCTGGTCGGCGTCCGGCTACGTCGGCGCGTTCATGCGGGCCTCGAACGCGATCTACGGGATGCCGGAGGGCCGCCCGATCTGGAAGGTGCTCCCGCTGCGGGTGGCGCTGACCGTCGGCATCGTGGTGCTGCTGGCCCTGTGCGCCCTCGGCGTGGTGGCGACCGGCTCGGTCGCCCGCCGGCTCGGCGACCTGGTCGGGCTCGGGTCGACCGGGATCCTGGTGTGGGAGATCGCGAAGTGGCCGGTGATCGCCCTGCTCGTCAGCCTGGCGTTCGCGCTGCTGTACTGGGTGGGGCCGAACGTCCGGCAGCCCAGCTTCAAGTGGCTGACGCCCGGCGGGCTGCTGGCCGTGGTGCTGTGGGTGCTGGCTTCCGCGGGCTTCGCGCTGTACGTGGCGAACTTCGGCTCGTACAACAAGACCTACGGTTCGCTCGGCGGCGTGATCGCCTTCTTTGTATGGTTGTGGATCTCGAACCTGGCCGTGCTGCTCGGCGCCGAACTGGACGCCGAGCTCGTCCGCGGCCGGACCATCGAGGCGGGGGAGGCCGCGGACGACCAGGACGAGCCCTTCCTGCCACCTCGGGACACGAAGGCGATGGACGACGACGAAGCCGCCGAAGTGCGGGAAACCGAACGGAGCTGAGCGGATGGCCTGCCGGATCACCGAGCTCGTGCTGGAGTGCCGGGACCCGGACAAGCTCGCGCGGTTCTGGTGCCCGGTGCTCGGCTACGAGGTGATCGGCCACGAACCCGACGGCCTCGAGCTGGGCCTGCCCGGCGTCCCCTTCGGCCAGGGCCCGCCGACGCTGATCCTGGCCGGGACCGACGCCCCGCGCCGCGGCAAACTGCCCCTGCACCTCGACGTCAGCCCGGCGGGCGGCGACCAGGAGACCGAGCTGGCCCGGCTCACGGCCCTCGGTGCCCGCCCGGCGGACGTCGGCCAGGACGGCACCGAGCCGTGGGTCGTGCTGCAGGACCCGGAAGGCAACGAGTTCTGCCTGCTGCGCACGGCCGTATAACGCCCTACACGGTCGCGCTCCGCCGCTCGTACTGGGCGCGCAGCGCTTTCTTGTCCGGCTTGCCCAGCCCGGTCATCGGCAGCGACTCGGCCACGATCACCTGCTTCGGCACGTGCACCGGCCCCTTGCGCTCCCGCACCGCGGCCTGGATCTCGCCGGTGAGGCGTTCGAGGTCGTCGTCCGCGTCCTCGCGCAGGACCACGACCGCCGTCACCGCTTCGCCCCACTTGTCGTCGGGCGTGCCGATCACGCCGACCTGCGCGACCGCCGGGTGCTCGGCCACGACGTCCTCCACCTCGCGGGGGAACACGTTGAACCCGCCGGTGACGATCATGTCCTTGACCCGGTCGACGATGAACCAGAAGCCGTCCTCGTCCTCGCGGGCGACGTCGCCGGTGTGCAGCCAGCCGTCGCGGAACGTCTCCGCGGTCACGTCCGGCAGGTTCCAGTAGCCGCCCGCGAGCAGCGGCCCCGCGATACAGATCTCGCCCGGCTCGCCCGGCGCCACCGGGGCGCCGTCCGGGCCGAGCAGGGCCGTGCGCAGGAACGCCGACGGCCGCCCGCAGGACGCCAGCCGCGCGTCGTCGTGGTCGCCCTTGGCGAGGTAGCTGATCGCCATCGGCGCTTCGGACTGGCCGTAGTACTGGGCGAAGATCGGCCCGAACCGGTCGATGGCCTCGCGCAGGCGCACCGGGTTGATCGACGCGGCCCCGTAGTACACCGTCTGCAGCGACGAGAGGTCGCGGGTGCGCGAGTCCGGGTGGTCCATCAGCGCGTAGAGCATGGTCGGCACCAGCATGGTGGCGGTGATCCGCTGCTCTTCGATGATCCGCAGGGTGTCGGCGGGGTCGAACCTCGGGACCACGACCAGCGAGCCGCCCTTGATCAGCGTCGGGGCGAAGAACGCCGCGCCGGCGTGGGACAGCGGGGTGCAGATGAGGAACTTCGGCGTCTCCGGCCACTCCCATTCGGAGAGCTGGATCTGCGTCATCGTGGTCATCGCCTGCGCGGTGCCCATGACGCCCTTGGGCTTGCCGGTCGTCCCGCCGGTGTAGGTGATCGAGACGACCTGGTCCGGCGGCAGGGTGGCGGGCTCCAGCGGCTTGGGCTCGAAGCCCGCGGCGGCCGCGGTCAGGTCCTTGCCGACGTGGCTCAGCCGATCGGGCACCGGCCCGATGGTGAGCACCTGAGTGAGGCCGGGGACCTTTTCGAGCAGGCCGAGCGCGCGGTCGACGAAGGCGGGCACCGGGTCGATGATCAGCGTGGTGATCCCGGCGTCGCCGAGGATGTAGGCGTGGTCGTCGAGGGAGCCCAGCGGGTGCAGCGCCGTCCGCCGCGACCCCTGCATCTGGCCGGCGGCGATGATGAGCAGCACCTCGGGGCGGTTCAGCGACAGCAGCGCCACCGGCGCGCCCGTACCGGCCCCGAGCGCCTCGAAGGCCTGGGCGTACTGGCTGACCTGCTCGGCGGTCCGGCCCCCGGTCATCGTGGTGTCGCCCAGCACCATGACCGGCTTGTCCCGGTGGCGCTTCAGGGCTGAGACGACCAGGTGGCCGAGGTGGTTCGGATACCGCATCGCCTGCTCGTCCATCCCGGTCCCTTCACGACCTCGAACTAGAACACGTTACTGTTTTCGACACCATACGCGGGCGGGGAAGGGTTTGTCAGCTCATGGGGTGGGTGGAACAGGTTGCACTGCCGGAATCGGCCCCTGGTCCGGACGCCGGGCACCGCTAGCCTGAGCGGGGCCTCTTTCTTGTGCCCCACCGGCCGGGCCGACTACGTTTCCTGGCCAGCAGCCGATAGTGGGGACCAGGGGTGGCGACGAGGTCGGTGCGCGTCCAGGTGCTCGGTTCGGTGCGGGCTTGGTGCGACGGCACGGAGGTCGAGCTGGGACCGCCCGCCCGCCGGGCCGTGCTCGGGGTGCTCGCGCTCGCCGGTGGCGACGCGGTGGCGCGGCGCGAACTGGTCGACACGCTCTGGGGTGACCGGCCGCCGCCGAGCGCGGTGAACGTCGTGCAGACCCACGTCAAGCACCTGCGCCGGCTGCTGGAACCCGGCCGGGCGCCGCGGGCCGGCAGCGGCGTACTGCCCCATGTCGGTGGTGGCTACGCCGTGCGGCGGGACGCCGTCGACGTCGATCTGTGGCGGTTTCGGGAGCTCCTCGCGGAAGCGAGCGACGCCCACCGCGACGGCGACACCGCCCGCGTCGCGGCTTCGCTCGGCGATGCGCTGCGGCTGTGGCATGGCCGGCCGCTGGCCGACCTTCCGCTGCTCGCCGCGCACCCGAAGGTCGTTTCCCTGGTCGCGGCGCACCGGGAAGCGTTTTCCCGATACGCCGGCGCCATGATCGCCGTCGGCTCCGCCGCCGAGGTCCTGCCCGGCATCGCCGAAGCCGCCGCCGGGCAACCACTCGACGAAGCCGCGCAGGCCCTCCTGATCCGCGCTCACCACGCGCTCGGCCAGCGGGGCGAAGCGTTCCGGCACTACCGGCAGACGCGTGCCAGACTCGTCGAGGAGCTCGGGATCGACCCGGGCCCGGAGCTCCTGGCGGCCCACGCGGCCTTGCTGGCGGACGACGGTGTCCCGGTCGCCGCCGAACCCCGCTCCACCGACCGGGTCCCGAAGCAACTGCCCGCCGAACCCCGCGGGTTCACCGGCCGGACGGCCGAACTGTCCCTTTTGGACAGCCTGCTGCCCGGCGGAGCGATCGCCGCGATCTCCGGCACGGCGGGCGTCGGCAAGACGGCGCTGGCCCTGCACTGGGCCCACCGCGTCCGGGACCGGTTCCCCGGCGGGCAGCTCTACGCGAACCTGCGCGGCCACGCCGCGGGCGGCCCGGCGCAGCCGATCGAAATCCTCGCCCAGTTCCTGCCCGCGCTGGGCATCCCGCCCGAACGCGTGCCCGCCGACGCGGAAACCGCGGCGGCGCTCTACCGGACCCTGACGACCGACCGGAAGACCCTGGTGCTGCTGGACAACGCCGCCGGCCCCGAGCAGGTCCGGCCGCTGCTGCCGGCCGGGGCGGGGTGCCTGGTGGTGGTGACCGGCCGCGACCGTATGACGGGCCTGGTCGCCGTGCACGGCGCTCGCGGTGTCACGCTCGACGTGCTCAGCCCCGACGACGCCGTCGAGCTGCTGGCGGGCATCCTCGGGCACGACCGGGTCCGCGCCGAGCCGGACGCCGCCGCCGAGTTCGCCAAGCTGTGCGTCCACCTGCCGCTCGCGCTGAGGATCGCCGCGGCCAACCTCTCCGACCGGCCCGGTTCCGGGATCGAGGACTACGTCGCGGAACTGCGGGAGGGCAACCTCCTGGCCGCCCTCGCGGTGCAGGGCGACGAGCAGACCGCGGTGCGGACCGCCTTCGGCCTCTCACACGCCGCGTTGCCCACCGACGCGCAGCGGCTGTTCCGGCTGCTCAGCCTGGTTCCCGGCGCCGACTTTGGCGCCGATGCCGTCGCGGCGCTGGCCGGCACCGCGCCGGCGCGGACGGCCGCGCTGCTGGACCGGCTCGCCGGCGCGCACCTCGTCGAACACCATGCGCCCGGCCGCTACCGCTTTCACGACCTGCTCCGCCGCTACGCCGCCGAGCAGGCCGAACGCCTCGAGCCCGCGGCGGACCGCGACCGCGTGCTGCGGCGCCTGTACGACTGGTACCTGGGCGGGGTGGACGCCGCCGCCCGGCTGCTCTACCCGCACATGCTGCGGCTGCCGGGGCCCGAGGCCGGTATCCCCGCCGGCTTCACCGAGCTCGGCGACGCGTCGAACTGGCTGGACACCGAACGCGGCAACCTCGTCGCGGCCATCCGGCAGGCGGCGCAAACCGGTCGGCGGCCCGCGGCTTGGCGGCTCGCCGACGCGCTGCGGGGCTACTTCTGGATGTGCCTGCGCCGTGTCGAATGGGCGGCAGCCGCCGAAGCCGGGCTGGTGGCCGCCGAAGCGGACGGCGAGCCGCGGGCGCTGGCGGCCGCGCGGCTCAGCCTCGCCGACCTGAACTTCCGCCAGGGCCGGTACCGCCAAGCCGTCCGGCACTACACCGCCGCGCTGCTGCTCGCGCGGCGGGCGGGCTGGGCCGAAGCGGAGGCCGCCGTGCTCGGCAACCTCGGGTGCGTCCACTGGCAGGCCGGGCGGCTCGCCGTCGCCGCGGCGCGGTTCCGGCGCGGGCTCGCCCTCAGCAGGCGGATCGGCCAGCCGGCGGGGGAGGCCGTCGCGTCCGGCAACCTCGGTCTCGTCCACTGGGAGATGGGCCGGCTCGCCGAAGCCGCCGAGCACTACGCCCAGGCGCTGCATCGGTACCGCCGGATCGGGTCCCGGTACGGCGAGGCGATCAACCTCGCCAACCTCGGGCAGGCGCAGCTGGCTCGAGGGTGCGCGGCCGAGGCGGCGGAGCTGCTGAGCCGGTCGCTCCACCTGCAGCGCGAGGCGGGCAACCGCGGCGGCGAAGCCGAAACCTGCAGCCGGCTCGCCCTGGCCCACGCCGACCTCGGCCACCGGGCCGAAGCCCTCGACTGCGCCCGGGCCGGCCTGGCACTGGCCCGCGAGGCGGGGGAGCCGCGGACCGAAGCCGAAGCGCTCGCCGCCCTCGGGGCCGTGCTCCACCGCCTCGGCGACCGGGCGGACGCGGCCCGCCGGTACCGCGAGGCCCTCGACCTGATCCGCGAGACCGGCGACCGCTACCCGGAGGCCGACGCGCTGATCGGCCTGGCGGCCGCCACCGCCGACCCCGGCCCTGCCCGGCACGCCCTCGCACTGGCCGAGCAGGCGGGCTACCGGGCGTTGCAGGGCCAGGCCCTGACGGCGCTGGCCCGCATCCTGCTAGTCCACGGCGACCGTGGCGCCGCCGGGGACCACGCCCGCCGGGCGCTCGCCGTGCACCGCGAGACGGGTCAAGCCCTCGGAGAGACGCTCGCCGTCCTGGACCGGCTTCCTTGATCACGGATGGATGCCCTCGGCGATCACCTTGGAGGTGCCGTCCGGGTAGAGGTTGAGGATCACCCACGGGTTGACGCCCTTGGCGCCGACGTCGCCGCGACAGAGGAACTCGCCCAGGGTGAAGACCTCTCGGCCGGTGCCGTCCTCGGTCGGCTTCTCCGATGCCTCGCGGATACCCACCCAGTTGCAGGCCCGGTTGAGCACCCTGTTCGTCTGCGTACGCTCGATGGAGACGATGTCCTTGCCCTCCGCGCACCACGTCACCCAGTAGCTGTAGGTCCACACGCCTTCGTTTTTCAGCACCACCCGCTCAGTGGTCCAGCACGTCTTCTCGGCGGCATCCGCGGCGGCGGCGGTGGCGAGCGGGATGGCGGCGAGGAGTCCCGCCGCGGCAGCCGTGAGCACTCCCAGCCTGCGTACGATGGTCATGGTCAACCCCCTCTTTTCCTGGTGTGTCCCCAATCTGCTGCCTGCGCGCGGGGCCCGCAAGACGCCGATGCGCCGCGTCCAGCCGACGTCCAATCGCTGTCCAGTTCGCCCGGATAGCTTCCTCTCGCCCACGAAGTTCGAGGAGGGGAACGACGATGAAGACCAGGCTCAAGAGAGGCATCGCCGCCGCGGCCGCGGTCCTGGCCGCCACGACCGCCGTCACGATCGGCGCGGCGGGCGACAGTGTGGCCCAGGCCACGGGCCTGCGCGCGTTCGGCATCACCGGCGACGGCACGCTGATGGCCACGTTCACCACCGACCAGCCCCAGGTGCTCAACTGGGTCCAGACCGTCATGGGGCTCGTCGGCGACAAGTCGCTGATCGGGATCGACTTCCGCGTCCAGGACGGCCTGCTGTACGGGGTCGGCAACGCCGGCGGCATCTACACCATTTCGACCCCGCCGCCCAACCCTCCGGTGCCCACTCCCGTGGTCGCCAAGAAGGTCTCGCAGCTTTCCGTCCCGTTGGACGGCACCACCTTCGGCGTCGACTTCAACCCGGCCGCCGACCGGCTGCGCGTGATCAGCGACAACGGCCAGAACCTGCGGCACAACCTGGCCAACAACTCCACGATCGCGGACCCGTACCTGACCACCCCGCCGGTGTCGGGCACGACCGGCGGCGTCACGGCGGCGGCGTACACGAACAACGACCTGGACCCCGGCACGGGGACGACGCTTTTCGACCTCAACACGTTGACGGATCAGGTGGTCATCCAGTCGCCGGCCAACAACGGCACCCTCGCTCCGACCGGAGCGCTCGGGGTGGACGCGGGCCTGAACGCGGGCCTCGACATCTACAGCGACCTGGCCGGCCGCAAGACGGTCTCGAACACGGCGTTCGCGGCAGTGGTGCCGTCCGGCGGTTCGGCGACGCTGTTCAGCGTGAACCTGCTGACCGGCGCGGCGGCGGTGATGCCGTTGGGGCAGTTCCCGTTGAACATCACCGATGTGGCCATCGCGCTCGACCCGGACCCGAACAACTGAATCCCGGCGGCGAGCCCGCCCCCTCCGGAGAGGGGAGGGGCGGGCTCGCGTGTCCGTCTCAAGGAGACGGCACCGGCGCCGCCTGCGCGCGGGCCACGGCCTCGTCGCGGTCCGGCGGCAGCAGGTGGCCCGCCCGCACCGCCCGGTCGGCCGCCGCGGTGAACTTCGCGACGTAGGTGGCGTGGTCGGGGTACAGCTGCCGGATCCGCTCGGGCGTCAGCGGCGTGGTCGTGCCCAGCAGCAGGCAGGCGCCCGGCACGTTGCCGCCGCTGTTGTTGGGCGAATACGACGCGAGCGGGACGTCGAGGTCGGGCAGGCGGACGCCGCCGAGGGCGTTCTGGTCGCCGTCGCGCAGGATGATGAGGTTGAGCAGCATCGAGATCGGCGTGGCGGCCGGCGGGGCCGCACCGCCGCGCGCCCAGCGGTCCAGGTAGCGGAACGCCGTGTTTTCCGCGTACCGGAACGTCATGCTGTTGACCGGTTTGTCGCACGTGGTCGGGGCACCGTTGTTGATCGACTTGTCGCGGGCGTTGGCCGCGTTGTACAGGTTCAGGCCGTACTGGTCGGCGTGGGCGGTGCCGGCGACCTCCCAGGTGCGCACGAGCGGGGTGTCCTGCCGGACCGAGGCCGACGCGATGACGTCGGTCTCCGACTGCAGGACGAACACCGGGACGCCGAGATCGGTGCGGATCCGCGCGGAGAGCGCCCCGATCACGCCGTCGCCGATCGGGGCGGCGAGCGCGGCCCGGCCGTGGATCATGAAGCCGTCGTAGCTGCGGCGCACCGGCTGGACGGCGTTGGCGTAGGTGGTCAGCCGCAGGGCCGACTGCGAGTGCCCGGTGCCCAGCACGACCGCCGGCCGCCGGCCGCCCAGCAGCAGCGGGTTCGCCCGGACCGCCTGCGCGGCCTGGGAGAAGATGTCGTAGGAAAGCGCGTCACCGCCGATGTTCACGGCGTCGTACCGCGCGGGGTCGAGGCTTTTGAGCTTGTCCGCACCGGCTTTCTGGGTCGTCACGCCGACGTAGGCGTAACCCTCGCGGACGAAGTGCTCGTAGGACTGCGAGAAGTCGACCGGGATGTCGACGCCGAAGCTGACGTTGAGCCATTCGACCACGACCGTACCGGTGAACTTCGCGGCGTCGCGCGGCCGCACGACGACCAACCGGGTGGTGTAGGGATTGCCGGTGGTGTCGACGCGCGTGGCCCAGCGGCCGTCGTCGGTCCACAGGCCCACCTGGGCGAACGTGTCGGCGTGGCCGGAGAGCAGGTATTCCTCTTCCACGTAGCCGCGGGAGGCGAGGTCGAGGACGCCTTGGGCGCCGCTGACCGGCCAGCCTCTCCCGGCGCCGGCGGGAATCGCGGTGACCGCCGGGCTGTCGGCGGCCGCGGCCGCCACGGGGATCGCGAACGTCGGCAGGAGCACGATCAGCAGGACGAGCAGGGCTCTGCGCATGGGAAACCCTCCTGATGGCGGACGGTGCGCGCGAGCGGCTCCAGGTCTCCGCACCGTCCACATCGGACATCGGAAATGGGAAATCGGACGCGGTCGCCGGTCCGGCCGGCCACCGCTGTTGTCTTTACTCGCCGGTATAGGTCGAGGCAACGACGATCGCGGGTTCCGGGGAGAAGCCACCGGGCAACGCGCAGGGAAGTGACAAGTCCACGCACCCGGTACTCGTGACCGGAGAAAACCGGGGAAGCCCTTTCGGCGACGCAACCTTGCGCAGGTGTCACTCGTTGCGCGACTATCGCGGGACGTTCTGCACGTGCATACGCACGGCGAGGGGGTGTGGTGACCGAGGTGGCGCCGGCGGCGGCCGGGACGGTGGACGGCCCGAGCGACGCGGTCTTGATCGACGCGGTACGCGGCGGCGACGTCGCGGCGTACGGCGAGCTCTACGACCGGCACCTCGTCGCCGCCCGGCGGGTGGCGGCCGCAATCGCGGCCGACGCGGCGGAACGCGACGACCTGATCGCCGAAGGATTCACCCGCGTACTGCGGATTCTGCGTTCCGGCGAAGGCCCGGACGAGGATTTCCGGCCTTATCTGCTGACGACCATCCGGAACACGATGATCAGCTGGCGGCGGCGGGACTCGGCGGTTTCGGTGGTCGCCGAGGTGCCGGACGTGCTGCCGGGCGAGGGCAGCGACGAGCCGGTGGACAGCCGGATGCACGCCTCTGTCGCCGCGGAGGCGTTCGCCGGTTTGCCTCAGCGGTGGCGTGAGGTGCTGTGGCGGACCGAGATCATGGGCGAGTCGCCGGCGCAGATCGCGCAGGATCTCGGGATGACGGCGAACGGCGTCGCCGCGCTGGCCTACCGCGCCCGGGAGGGCCTGCGCCAGGCCTACCTGGACCAGCACGTCCCCACCGCGCGGCGGCGGGCCTGCCGGGCCGTCTCCGGCCAGCTGGCCAAGTGGGTGCGCGACGGGATCGGCGATCAGAAGGCGCACCGGATCACAGCCCACCTCGACCGCTGCGCGGACTGCCGGGAACTGGCCGCCGGTCTCCGGCAGCTCAACGAGGAGCTGCCCGCCGGGATCGCCCCGCTCATCCTCGGCGTCCCGATCGTCTCGCAGTGGCTGTCCACGACCGGCTCGCTGGCCTCGTCCGGTGCCACCGGCGTGGGCACGTCGGCCCTGTCTTGGGCGACGGCGGCGAAGGTGGCCGCCGCGGGCGCGGCGCTGGTCACGACGGTGACGATCGGCGCGAGCAACTCCGGCGACGCCCCGCCGCCGCTCTCCGGCAGCGAGGGCACGACGACCCAGCCCGTGCGCACCGGGCCGCAGGCCGGTTCCCGCGACGGCGCCCCGCCGGGCGGCGTCCAGCCGACGTCGGGCGCGCAGGTCACATCCACGCCAGGCGCCCCAGACGGGGAAACGACCGGGGCGCAGCCGGCAGGGGAGTCGACGGCGGTCGCGGACCCCGGGAACTCGGCGGCGGCCAACGGGAACAACCCGGACAAGCAGGCGGCCAAGGAGTCCGCGAAGGCGGCCAAGCAGTCGTCCAAGCAGGCGGCGAAGGAGTCGAAACAAGCCGCGAAAGAGTCGAAGAAGGCCGAGAAGACGAAGAACCCGGGAGAATGACCCGGCGCCCCCCGGCGCCGGGTCGTCCCGCTCAGCAGGGCTGCAGCAGCCAGCAGAGCCGGTAGTTCGCCTGGTAGGTCGCCGACGTCGACGGCGCGACGATGTTCTGCACCCGCGGCCCACCGTGCGCCCAACTGGAGAAGGCGTACTTCAGGTTGAACGGTGGCAGGTTCTGCGGGCTGTCCGCGCTGACGGAGTTGGTCGAGCCGGCGATCACCGTCCGGGAGAACGGGGTGCGCTGCTGGGTCCCGCCGACGGTCAGCGTCGCCTGGCTGGGGTTGGAGGTGAAGCTCAGCGTCACCGTCTTCGGCTGGAGGTCGATCGTCTTCGACCCGGTGCGGCCGGTCGAATCCGTCGCGGTCAGCGTCAGCTGCAGGTACGACGGGTACTCGTGGTCCGGCGCGACGAACGATCCCGCGGCGACGCCGGGGAAGTCCTGGACGTTGTGGGTGTGGCAGGTGCCGTTGGCCGCGCAGTGCCGGATGGCGAGCCGCCAGGACAGCGCCGACGGCGGCAGGGCGCCGTCCTGGGCGTCGATCGCGCGGCCGGAGAACGGCACGGTCTGGCCCACCGACCAGGTCAGCGCGCTGCTCGGGGTGTCGATGACGGGCACCGGGTCCAGCCCCGCCGGGTTGCCGACGGTGACGCGGACCGTCGTGGTCCCCGTCGCGCCGTGGGAGTCCGTCACCCGCAGCCCGGCGTCGACCGCCGCCGCGGTCGTGTACGTCCAGGTGGGGCGGGCGGCGGTGGAGTCGTCGTACGCGCCGTCCGCGTCGAGGTCCCAGGCGTAGGACAGCACGTCGCCGGCGTCCGGGTCGGTCGATCCGGTGCCGTCGAACTGGACGGTCAGCGGGGCCGGCCCGCTCGACGGGGTCGCCGTGGCCGACGCGACCGGCGGCCGGTTCGCGCTGCCGGGGTAGCTCACGCGGTGCAGTTCACCGCTGCCCAGCGCGACGTAGAAGAGGTCGCCGCCGGGGCCGGTCAGCACCTGGACGGGCGTGCTGACGCCGGTCACGAACGGGACCAGGCGGCTCGGGCTGGGCTGGCCGCCGACGGTCTGCATCGCCCAGATGCAGCCGCGGGAGGAGTCGGCGAAGAACAGCGCGCCGGCGTACTCGGCGGGATAGGTGCTGCCCGACTCGAACGCGATCCCGCTGATCGAGGAGCCGCCGGTGGGGCACGGGTCGGTCGCCACGACCTTGGCGTTGTGGTTGTAGGTGTAGTACGGCGCGGTCTGCCCGCCGGCGGAGTACAGGGACTCGCAGACGTCGAGGTTGGCGCCGTCGTAGCCGGCCTGCCGGGCGTTGCCTTCGAAGCAGGGCCAGCCGAAGTTCTCGGCCACCGCGTCCCCGGCGTCGGCGACGCGGTTGATCTCCTCCCAGGTGTTCCAGCCGACGTCGCCGGCCCACAGCTCGGCGGTGCCCGGCCGGAACCCGAACCGGAACTGGTTGCGCGACCCGTAGGCGATGACGCGGCGGGCGTTGGCGTCGGAGCTGCTCGCGAAGGGGTTGCCGGGCAGGCCGGCACCGGTGTCGGGGTCGATGCGCAGCAGCGCGCCGTTGAGCAGCACCGGCTGGCCGGCCGGGCGGCGCGGGGACTGCGAACGCAGCGCGCCGCCTTCGGCCGACGGCGGTGAGAGGTTCGTCCCGGCGGGCGAGGGCGGGTCGGCGCAGGGGTTCCCGACCTGGCCGTAGTCGGCGAAGTTGAAGCTGGCGCCGTCTCCGCCGCCCGCGTAGAGGGCGCCGTCCGGGCCGAAGGCCAGTGCGCCGATCGAGTGGCTGGGGAACTGCTGGCACCAGCCGGTGACCAGCGGTTTCTCGCTGACCGCGGTCCCGTCCGGGCCCATCGTCAGCTGGGAGACGCGGCCGGTCACGACGCAGCCCTGGTCGGTGGCGCCCGGGGGCGTCGGGCAGGTGTCGCCCCACTGCGGCGCGGTGCCGCCCGGCAGGGCGTCGAGCGTGTAGGAGACGTAGACGTACGGCCGGGCGGGGAAGGCGGGGTCGACGGCCAGCCCGAGCAGGCCGCGGTCCCAGAAGTCCTGGGTCGGGGTGCGCAGGTCGGCGAACACCGTCGCGGTCGGGTCGGCGAGGGAGTCGAAGACCTTGACCAGCCCGCTCTTCTCGGCGATGAAGACCCGCCCGTCGGGCGCGAACGCGGCGGCGGTCGGCGAGGTCAGGCCCCCGATCGCGACCGTGTCGGTGAACCCGGCGGGCACGGCGGCCGCGGGCGCCGCGGCGGCGACGGCCACCGCGAGCGCGCCGGCGAGCGGCACGATCACCCCGGCCGCGAGGGTGCGTCTTGATCTTCGGGGGACCACGGAACGGCGAATACCCATCACGAACTCCTGATGCGCTGGGGACCGGACTGGCGCGAACGCCGTCCCCTATGGCGCCGGAAGTCCAAAAGTTGTTACAGCACAGCCAAAGATGTCCCCGAAACGCGCAATCCCGTTCGTGTTTCCACCGGTAACGAGATAATGGTAACACTGATGATCGTCGTCGCCGGGGGCCGCGGGCCTTCGCCCGGCGGTCCGCCCCAAGGGACGTCCGTTCGGCGTGGCGGCGCGGCCGGGGCCCCGGCGATGGTGGAACGGCCGATGTCAGCCGATTCCCGAGCCGAGGCAGCCGATGCGCACCATGTACGACGCGCTCACCGCGCGGAACATCCTCAAGAAGGACCGGCGGCCCGTGCTGGTGGCCGGGTACGTCGACCGGATCAAGTACGCGCCGTGGACGGCCGCGGACTGGGCGCTCTTCCCGGACGCGCTGAAGGTGCGGATCGTCAAGAAGGCGTCCACGAACGACGGCCACGTCCTGGACGTGGAACCCAAGGACGCCGCGCCCGGGCAGGCGCCCGGGTGGGCGGCGATGCGGCGCCGGTCCGGGTTCGCCCACCCGGTCGTCTACTGCAACCGCTCGACGTGGCCGAAGGTGAAGGCCGCGTTCGCCGTCCAGCAGGTCGAACCGCCGCTGTACTGGATCGCCACGGCCACCGGGAAACCCGAGATCCCGGCCGGCGCGATCGCGGCGCAGTACCTGCTCGACGTCCCGCCCGGCATCGACATCTCCGTCGTCGCCGACTACTGGCCCGGCGTCGACGACGCACCACCGGCACCCCTGTCCGCCGAACCCGGAGTGGAGATCATGGAACGCATCACGGTGACCCCGCCCAACGCGGGCTCGAACACGGTCCGGCTCAACCTGTCCGGCAGCAGCGGCGCCGCCGTCGTCGTCCGCCCGCGGATCGACGGCAACGGCGTCTCGCACCCGATGTGGGTCGGCAACATCTTCGCCTGGGGCTCGGACAAGGCCGGGGTCGGCCACAACCCCAAGTCCGAGCCGGGCTACGACGACAAACTGACCTCGCACCGCCGCTTCGCCCTGCCCGGCGCGGTGTGGGCCGATCTCGAGTACAGCGCCTCCGAGCCGTTCGAAATCGACGTCGTCGGCTGAAGCGCTCGCGCCGGTTCGCCACGCCGGTACAAAGCCGTACAAACACGGTGTACGAAATTTGGATTCCGGCCTGGCGTACTGACGTCCATGCGAATTCGGAAAGCACTCGTGCTCGCGCTGGCCGTGGCGGCCGGCGCGCTGGCGCTGCCGGGGACGGCGAGCGCCGCCTACAGCGACCCGCTGACGACGACGACCAAGCAGAACCTGGTGTGGCACGCCACGCCGGCCGCCGCGCTCACTGCGCTGGACAACGCGCTGCCGAACGTCAGCCTCAACACCGTGGTCAACGACACCAACTACGACATGACCGGCTGTACCGCCGCGGAAAAGGCTTCGCTGCCCAAGGCGCCGGTGGCCACCAAGTCGATGTGCTGGGACGCCGACCGCGCCGGCTCGGCGGCGTGGACACCGCAGAGCATCACGACCTCCGGCGACGCCGACAACGACGGGAAGTGGGGCGCGGACAAGATCATCCTGTCCGGCTGGCACGGCACCGCCGAGCTCGAGCGGTACAACGACGCGCGGATCCAGGCGATCAACTACAACGACCCCGCCAAGCCGTCGTACCGGATGATGTACCTGGCCGAGCCCAACAGCACCGGCACCACCTTCTCCGCCGCGCAGGCGCACATGGGCGGGATGGCCTGGTACGGCGACAAGATCTACGTGACGGCCGAGGGCGACACCTCCACCGCGATCCGGGTGTTCAGCACCAAGCACATCCTGCAGATGACCGACACGACGTCGAGCACGATCGGCAAGACGTCGGCCGGGTACGCCGCCTACACGTACAAGTACGCGATGATGCAGATCGGCTACTACAGCTATGCGGGCGGCGTCTGCGACATGAAGTCCGACACGGCGGTGCCGTGCTTCTCGTCGCTGTCGCTGGACCGCAGCACCAGCCCGGCGAGCATCGTGACGTCGGAGTACTTCAAGGAGACGAACCTCCACGGCCGCCTCAACCGCTACTCGATGGGCACGGACTACCTGCTGGCGACGTCGTCCGGCACGGTGACCGCGACCGAGGCGTTCCGCAGCTACGTGGGCAACGTCCAGGGGGTGCTGTCCAACAACGGCAAGTGGTACGTGGCCCACAGCTCGGAGACGATCAACGGCCAGCTCTGGACCCAGACGACGGCGAAGAGCACCTCGGCGACGTGCGATTCCGGGACGACGGCCTGCTGGGCCATGCACCCGGAGTCGTTGACGTACGACTCGTCGACGGGCCTGGTGTGGTCCATGGCGGAGTGGTCAACGGCCCAGTGCTCGGTGAAGAACGAGGTCTGTGGCCGCTCGGTGTTCGCGGTGCCGCTGTCCTCGCTGGCGGGCTGAGTCAAGAAGAGAGCAGGGACGCTCCGAGCGCCGTGATCAGGTAGACGACCTGGCGCCCGGAGCGTTCCCGCGTCACCAGCCCGTTTTCGCGCAGGACACGCAGGTGCTGCGACACGGCGCTGGGCGTGACCGCGAGCGCCCGCGCCAGGTCGGTCGTGGTCGCGGGGGAGCGCAGGGCTTCGAGGAGCCCGGCCCGGGCCCGGCCGAACAGCCGGACGGTGCCGCCGGGCGGCGGCCGGGTCCCGGCCGTCCACAACGCACCGCACCGCACCGCACCCGCGGCCGGTCACCAGCGCGTACCGGCTGGTCGGCTGGGGCCTGATTCCGGCAGGCAGCCTGACCGGCGGGCTGGTGGCGCACGCACCCGGGCTGCGGGCGCCGTACCTCGTCGCCGGCGTCGTGCGGGGGATCGCGCTGGTGGCAGCACTCCCCGCACTGATCCGCGCCCTGCGTGACCGTCCTTTTAGGACATCAAGTTCGTGAAGGCCACCTTGCGGAACTTGAAGTTCCTCAAGGTGGCCTTCACGTCAGTTCAGTTGACCGGGGTGGCCGGCTCCGGTTCCCGCGTCTCCGGCGTCCCGGCCGCGGCGCGGCGGCGGTTCCACAGCTCACGGCCCCGCCGCAGCACGACCGGCGCCACCACGACGCCCAGCGCCAGGGTCGCGACGTCGAGCAGGTACGCGGCCAGCCACACGTGCTTGGCGATCTCGAAGTACCCGTCGCCGACCACCGCCATCGCCGCGATGCCGAGCGCGGCCGTCGCGGCCACTCCGGCGACGATGCCGTACCGGGTCGTCGAGCGGCGGTTCCGCAGCAGCGCCACCACCGCGGCGGCCAGGCTGAGCAGGACCAGCACCGCGGGCAACCACGGGATGCCCATGCCGTCGAGCCACTGCTGGAACGTGGTCGAGTCGCCGCCCATGTCGCCGCTGACCGGGGCCGAGTTGTCCGGGGGACGGCTCGCCGCCGACCACGGCGTGTCCGGCAGGTACGGCAGGCTCCGCCCCAGCGTCGCCTGCAGGCCGACGCCGATCGCACCGGCCAGCACGCCCGGGTGCTCCAGCAGGAGGTCCCACGCCTTGTGCTTGACCGTGCCGGGTTGCTCGAGCAGGACGTCGGAACCGGCGAGCGCCTCCGGGCCGTCGGGGTAGTACGCGTGCCCCGCGCTCTGCTGCGCGTCCTCGGGCAGGCCGAGCCGGTGCGCCGAACCCGGCAGGTCGGCCAGGACGAAGGTGTAGACGACGTTGACCGCGTTGACGTCGGCGTAGTTGCGGTCCTGCCACGCGAGGTTCGTGCGGATCGGGGCGATGATCTCGAGCACGAGCAGGACGGCGATCACCGGCCCGACGATCCGGCCGGCCCACCAGGCACCCCGGCCCGGCCGGGCGGCGGTGACCGCGCAGACGAGCACGGCCAGCACGAACAACGGGAGGAAGCCGATCTTCGCCAGCCCGCCCACGACGCCGCCGACGGCGACGAGGAGCAGGGCCGACAGCCGTGCGAAGCCGTCGCCGGCCCTGGTCGCGGCGATCACCGCGAGCCCGCACATCAGCGTGTACGCGCCGAACAGGCCGGCCGGCTCGGCGAACGTCGACACGAACAGCCGCGCGAAGGCCGGTTCGAGCAGGGGCAGCAGCGGCGGTAGCAGGAAGAGCAGGCGCAGCGTGCCGCGCGCCTGCACCGCCCAGGCCGCGAGCAGGGTGACCAGGAAGACCAGCAGCACGTACAGCCAGCCGAGTTCGACGAGGCTGAACGACCCGTGCCCGTTCGCGACGGACCCGAAGAGCACGGCGGCACTGGACGGCTGCGGGTCCGGGCACGGCGTGCCGCGCCCGAAGTCGAGCACCACCCCACCCAGCCAGCTCGCCTTGTGGTCCGGCGTCGACGGCGTGAGCCCCGGCCCGCAGAACAACCGATAGCCGTCCCCGTTGTCCCCGGCGCCGGTCGGTGTGCCGCCCAGCAAGCCGAGGACCAGCGCCAGCGCGAGTGCGGCGACCGCCGCGGTCGCCGTGGCGATCCCCACCCTCTTCATGCCGATCAGCCTATGTGGTCGGTTCGCCGGGTGGTTCCGGAACACCCGAATCCGGAGTGGTTCAGGCGCCGGGGTGCCCGCAGGCGTAGACGTTGGCCGAAGCCAGCGTCACGCAGGCGGGACAGGTGTTGACCGGCCGTTCGCGGCGGCCGTAGTAGGAGTGGCGGGCGCCGCACAGCGCCGTGATGACGTCCCCGGGCCGGGGGTCGGGGTGGCACCGGGGACAGTAGGCGTGCGCGGCGCGTTCGACGTCGGCGCTCATGTCACCCCGGGTACCCCCGCCGGCGGCGCGCCAACCCGCCGCCACGCCCACACGGACCGGCCTCCGGTGAAGCACCAGATCGCGATCACCGGGTCGCAGATCGCGCAGCCGAAGGACGAGCTGTGGGCGAACGGCAGGATCGGCTGGCCCTTCAGGTGGTGGACGATGTCCCAGCCGGTGTGCAGCAGCCAGCCGATGCCGATGAACGTCCACGAGTCGAGCCCGCGGAAGGCGACGTAGACCATGACCGCGCAGAACACGAGCTCCCACGGACCGAGCGCGCCGCCGGAGAGGTAGGCCGCGCCCGCGCCGCCCACCATCACGGCGTTGAACTTCCGCCGGTGCGGCTCGCGGACGAAGGAGTTGAGCAGGACGTAGAGCAGGCCGATCAGGATCGGCGCCAGCACCTCGATCATGACGATCACGCTAGGAACCGGGGCGCGGCCCGGCCAGTGGCTGGACCGCCACGCTCCACCGGATTCTCGCCAGCCAGACTAAGTCAAGCAATTGACTTAAAAAAGAGGTATGCTGCGCGCATGACCACCGCAGAACCGCTCACGGCGGACACCACGATCGGCGACTGGGTCGCGCACCCCGACGGCGGCCCGCTCATCCGTTCCCTGCTCGCCGAGGCGGGGGTCGACGAGACCGTCCTCGCGCCGGTCCGGCTGCTGCCGTTGCGGCAGCTGGTCGCCCTCAGTCAGGGCCGGCTCGCCCAGGAGGTCGTCGACGACCTGGTGACGCGGGCCAACGACGGGGTGACCCCGGCACCCGGGGCCGCCCGGGCGGGGTGGCGCGAGCGGATCGTGCCCGGCCGGTTCGAGGGCCGGACGGTCGTCGTGACCGGCGCGGCGTCCGGCATCGGCCGGGCCACGGCGTCGCGCATCGCCCGCGAAGGCGGCCGGGTCGTCGCGGTCGACGTCTCGGCGGGCCGGCTGGACGAGTTCGCAGCCGAGCTTGGAGCCCCGGAACTGGTCGCCGTGCCCGCCGACATCACCGACGAGAGCGGCGTGGCGCGGATCCTCGCCGCGGCGGGCCCGCGCATCGACGGGCTGGCGAACGTCGCCGGCATCGTCGACGACTTCTCACCGGCTCACGAGGTGAGCGACGAGCTGTGGCGACGCGTCTTCGCCGTGAACGTCGAGGGGACGTTCCGGCTCATCCGCGCGGTCGTCCCGGCGATGCTCAAGGCGGGCTCCGGCGCCATCGTGAACGTCGCTTCCGAAGCGGCGCTACGCGGCTCGGCCGCCGGAATCGCCTACACCGCTTCGAAACACGCCGTCGTCGGCATCACCCGCAGCTGCGCCTTCATGTACGGGCCGCACGGCATCCGCGTCAACGCCGTCGCTCCCGGCGGCGTCGCGACCGGCATCGGGCTGCCGGGGGAGCCGTCGGAGTTCGGGCAGGGCCGGATCGGGGAATTCCTCGGGCTCATCCCGCCGATCGCCACGGCCGAGCAGCTGGCCGCGTCGATCACCTTCCTGCTCGCCGACGACGGCGTGAACGTCAACGGCGCCCTGCTGCCGTCCGACGGCGGCTGGTCGGTGCAGTGAACCTGTTCGCGGTGGCGCCCGAACTGCGCGGCCGGGTCCGGATGATGCCGCGCCTGCCGCTGGAGCGGACTTGGGCGCGGCGCCTGATGCGGGCGGCGACCGCGCGGATGCGCCTGACGCCGGTGCCCGGCGTCGCCGTGGAGCTGCACCCCGGCCTGCGGGTCTACCGGCCGCACACCCCGCAGTCCGATCTCACGCTGCTGTGGATCCACGGCGGCGGCCTGGTCATCGGCGGCGCGGCCCAGGACGACCGGTTCTGCGCGGAGACGGCGCGCGAGCTCGGCATCACGGTCGTGTCCGCCGAGTACCGCCTCGCCCCGGAACACCCCTACCCGGCGGCACTCGACGACGGCCACGCCGCCTGGACGTGGCTGCGCGGTCACGCCGCCGCGGAGCGGATCGTCGTCGGCGGCCAGAGCGCGGGCGGCGGGCTCGCGGCGGCGCTCGTGCAGCGCCTGCACGACGAGGGTGAGGGGCCGCGCGCGCAGTGGCTCTTCTGCCCGATGCTGGACGACCGGACCGCGGCCCGGCGCGGCCTCGACGACGCCGGGCACCGGGTCTGGGACAACCGCCTCAACCGCTTCGGCTGGCACGCCTACCTCGGGACCGAGCCCGGCGCGGCGGTCGTGCCCCACTACGCCGTGCCCGCGCGCCGGGACGACGTCGCCGGGCTGCCGGAGACGTGGATCGGCGTCGGCGACATCGACCTGTTCCACGACGAAGCCGCCGAATACGCCCGCCGGCTGCGCGCGGCGGGCGTCGCCACGACGTTCCACGTCGTGCCCGGCGGCCCGCACGGGTTCGAGGCCTGGGCGCCCGCCACCGAGTTCAGCCGCCGCTACCTGGCCACGGCGCGGGCGTGGCTGGGACGGCTCCGGTGACGGGCTCCGTAAGGTGGGGACCGGCAGATCGTCGGGGTGACCGGGTGGGTGGATGAACGTCAAGACGGACCGCGCGAGTGCCACGCGGGAGAGCATCCTCGTGACGGCGGAGCGGCTGTTCGCCGAGCACGGGGTGCACGCGGTGTCCAACCGGCACATCAGCGAGGCGGCCGGGCAGGGCAACAACGCCGCGGTCAACTACCACTTCGGCACCAAGGTCGACCTGGTCCGCGCGATCGCCCGGAAGCACTTCGGGCGGATCGAACGGCTGCGCGCCGAGCTCGTCGAGGCGGTCGAGGGCGACGGCGACCTGCGCGGCTGGGTGGCCTGCCTGGTCCGCCCCTCCACGAGCTACCTGCGGGAGCTGGGTTCGCCGACCTGGTTCGCGCGGTTCAGTGCCCAGGTCATGACCGACCCGGCGCTGCGGCCGATCGTCGTGGAGGAGTCGCTGTCGTCGTCGCCGGCGCTCGCGCGCGCGGTCGAAGGGCTGAACCGGTGCCTGGACGGCCTGCCGCCCGAGGTCCGCGCCGAGCGGGGCGACATGGCCCGCCAGCTGATGATCCACATGACGGCCGAACGCGAGCGGGCGCTGGCGGAGGGCACGGCGACGCCGCGGGCCAGCTGGGACGACGCGGGCACCGGCCTGATCGACGCGATCACGGGGTTGCTGCTGGCCCCGGTGACGCCCGCGTCCTGACCCCTGCGCTGTCCCTTGTGGACAGTGAGTCGGGCGGCGGCATGAGCCGCGTCACGTCCCGCGCGGCCGGGGAACACCGCGGCGCGCGGGACGTTGTAACGGGTGTCGGTACGGCGGTGTCCCCGGGCCTCACCCCTTGCCTTCACGGAGTGCCGGTAACGCAGGAGCCGTGTTGTGCCTTTCGCCGCGAGGCGACCCCCGTACCGGCCTCGAACTCCCGCTTCCGCTCGCAGGTCTCCCCCAGCCTTCGCCGAGCGGAAGCGGGACTTTCTCAGCTGTCCGAAGTGGATGCCTCGACCGGGGTGCGGCGGCGAATCAGCCAGGTGCCGGCGAAGGCGAGCGTGCCGAAGACCCCGGCGACCACGAAGGCGGCCCGCAGCCCCGAACCATCCGGGCTGCCCGCCGTGGTGTCGTGACTGCCGAGCGTCGCCACGCTGACGAACACCGCCGTGCCGAGCGCCCCGGCCACCTGCTGCAGCGTCGAGAGGATCGCGCTGCCGTGCGGGTACAGGTGGTCGGGCAGCGAGCCGAGCGACTCGGTGAACAGCGGCGTCATCATCAGCCCGAGCCCGGCCATCAGCAGCACGTGGATCCCGATCACCGCGATCAGCGGCGACGCCGGCCCCAGCACGGTGAACAGCCACAGCGAAGCGGCCATCGCCGCCGCCCCCGGGATGACGAGCGGCCGCGCGCCGATCTTGTCGAACAGCTTGCCGACCGGGCGGCCCAGCAGGCCCAGCACCAGCCCGCCGGGCAGCACGGCCAAGCCGCTGACGAACGTGCTGGTGTGCAGCACCGTCTGCAGGTACAGCGGCAGCAGGATCGCCGCCCCGCCGATCAGGCACACGAACAGCAGCGCGGTCAGCACCAGCGCGACGACGAAACTGCGGTTCGTGAACGGCCGCAGGTCGAGCAGAGCGCGGTCACGGCGTTGCAGCCGCAGCTGACGCCAGACGAACACCACCAGCGCGACGACACCGACGACGATCGAGAGCCACGGCGGCACCGGCGGCTCGGCACCGGCCGGTTCACCGGTCGACGACAGGCCGTACAGCACCCCACCGAACCCGATCGCGGACAGCAGCACCGACGGCACGTCCAGCGGCACCTGACGGCGTTCGCTGTCGATGCGCAGCAGCAGCCCCCCGGCCACCAGTGCGGCGACCGCCAGCGGCAGCACGATCCAGAACATCCAGCGCCAGCCCAGCGAAAGCACGGCACCGCCGATGGTCGGCCCGATCGCCGGCGCGACCGCGATGACGATGGTGATCGTGCCCATCGTCGCGCCCCGCCGCTCCGGCGGCACCAGCCGCATCACCGTCGTCATCAGCAGCGGCAGCATCACCGCCGTGCCGCACGCCTGCACCACACGCCCGGCCATCAGCATCCCGAACCCGGGCGCGAGCGCGCACAACAGCGTGCCCAGGCTGAACGCCGACAGCGAGAAGAGGAACACCTGCCGCGGCGAGAACCGCTCCAGCAGGAACCCGGTCGTGGGGATGACAACGGCCATGGTCAGCAGGAACCCGCTGGTCAGCCACTGCACCGTCGTGGTCGGGACACGGAGGTCGACGGTCAGCTCGCGCAGCGCGACACTGAGGATCGTCTCGTTGAGGATCATCACGAACGCCGACAGCACGAGGACCCCGATGAGGAGTCCCGAGCGCGCCGGGGCGCGGGGCACGTCGGCGGGCGGGGTGGACACGGTTTCGGTCATCGAGGCGGGAGCTCTCCTGGTCGGCCGCGCCGGCGGGATGGCCGCCTTCGGCGCCGGCGACGGTCGGGGTGAAGGCGGATGTCCCTCGCAGTCTGCCCGTTTCCGCACGTACGTGTCACGGCGTTTTCGCACCCGGCGCACCACACCGGACCCCCTGCGCGGCCCGGGGAAGACGTCCGATATGGTTACTGTCAGTACGAAGTTCCGCAGCGCGCGATTAGCTCAGCGGGAGAGCGCTTCCCTGACACGGAAGAGGTCACTGGTTCAATCCCAGTATCGCGCACCACGAGTCCGCCCCCTCGGACCTCGTGGAAGTTCGTGCGACGGGCGATTAGCTCAGGGGGAGAGCGCTTCGTTCACACCGAAGAGGTCACTGGTTCGATCCCAGTATCGCCCACCATGGCGGTCCTACTTGAACCGTGGTCCGCGAGGACCACGGCGAGAAGGGCTGTGTCGGAAGCAAGATCGAAAGCGGCTCCGCCCTCATCCAGGGTGGAGCCGCTTTCATCGTTTGCGCTGGTCAGCACGGTGCGTTCGGTTCCTGCGCCAGCCTCGACCAGGCCCTTGATGCCGTCGGTGAGCAGCGCGAGGGCGGCGGAGAAGAACTGCCGTCCTTCGTCCAGCTTGCTGGCGGTGTCGGTGAGCTGTGCTTGTATCTGAGCGCGTTCGACGGCGACGAGCTGCCGAAGCTCAGGGTAACGGCGAAGGGCATCGTCGTTGTTGCTCGACTGGTTCATCAGGCACACACCTCGCTCGGTGCGAGGAGCACAGTCAACCGGTCGCGGATGGCAGCGGCGGACTGCTCTGGTGGGCGGCTGCTGCAGTCCACGCGCAATACCTCGAAACCGGCATCCGCCAGGGCGTTGGTGGCATCGCGGTAGTAGCTGACCTCGGCGTGGCTGCTGTCCGGAGCGAGCTGGAAGCGGTTGTGCGGCCCGCGCTCAAGCAACCGCTCAGCGATCACGTGGGGGTCGGCTTCGAGGATGACGGTGAGGTCGGGTCGTTCGACTTCCTCGTTGAGTTGCCAGAGGAACACGGGATCAACGCCGTCGAAGCGCTGAACGACCAGACCGGAGGCGAGATAGCGGTCGGAGATGACGATCTGCCCGGACTTCAGGTGTGGCTTGATCTCGGTCTCGACGTGGTGGTAGCGGTCGGCTGCGTAGAGGCAGGCCAGTGCATGACCGGTGACGGTCGGAGTGAGATCGGAGGCCAGCTGCCCGATGCCGCTGGTGGACGGCTCCGCGGTGACGTGGACGTGTTCTCCGTCGGCCACGAGCATCTGCGCCAGGTGGCGGACGATCGTGGTCTTCCCTGCACCGCCCGGTCCGTCGACGCTGACGAACAGGCCGTGCCTACGCTCAGAAGAGAGCCGGGGTGTCATCGGTACTCCCTCCTGGTGGCTGGTGGCGCAGTTCTTCGATCGCTCGCCGGCCTGCGAGGTGGACGAACAGCCGGGCTGTCACGATGGCGTCATAGGTGGCCCGGTGCGGCTGGTCTTCGCCGTCAAGGCCGCGGGCGAGGTCGAACTCTTCGACCAGTGAGCCGAGCTTGTAGGTCGAGCGACCGGGCAGCAGGCGCCGGGCGAGCTTGAGCGTGTCGAAGACCTCGGGGCATTCCCAGTCGCCGAGCTTGCGCTGGAGTACCCCGACGTCGACGTGGGCGTTGTGCGCGATCAGGGCGGAGGCGTCGAGCGCCTTGAGCACGTCGGCTTCGATGTCGCCGAACACCGGAGCGTCGGCGACCTGTTCGTTGGTGATGCCGTGAATCCGGCGGGCGAAGTGACTGATCGGCTGGTCGGGCTTCACCAGCCAGCTTTTCGGCTCCCCGACGATGCCGGCGACGATGGGCACCGCGGCCAGCTCGACCAAGTCGGGCGGCTGGTGGCCGTTGCCTTCGACATCGACAACGACGTAGCTGAGGCTTCTCCAGTCAGTCATGAGCTGGTCTTGTCCTTCCATCCGATGTCCGCGCGGCCGTGCCGGTTCGCGTGGTGCGGGTGGCGTGCGTCGTGGACCTGGAAGCCAAGCGCGTGCTGCAAGAAGTAGCGCGGTTGCTCCACGGCCAAGCCCGTCACGACGGCGGCCCGCTCGGTGATGTCTACGACCCTGAGGCGGTCGGCCTCCGGCAACACGCGGGCGATTTGGTGTATGTCTTCCCGAGCCGGGACACGATGGGCGCCAGCGCACACCTCGAGCTGGCTCAGCGGGCAGATGTCGCACAGCTCGCGGATGCCATAGTGACCGTTGTAGTCCGGCAGCCCGTGGGCGTAGCTGACCGCGCAGGACGTCTTGCGGAACAAGGCCGACGAACCGGAGAAGGCGTCGAGGACGCGCCGCTCGAGGGTCTCGGGCACGATCTTGCGCCGCGCCGTGTCCTCATAGGGCTCAGGAATGCCGTTGGCCTTGTAGTAAGCGGCGATCTGGTCGCGGTAGAACAGACCGGTGAACACCGTGGCGTCGGCGTGCTTGCTCAGTGAGTGGGCGGCGTCGAGGTGCTCATCGGTGTCGTTGAGACCGGGGACCAGCGGGCGCCAGTACAGCACCGTCCGGTACTTCCGCAGCTCCGGCGCACTCATCAGCTTCAAGGAATCGGCCGCGACCTGCGACGGGTACGGCTCGATCTTCGGGTTGTCGATCCCGGAGTACGTGAACAGCAGCGTCACCTTCACGTGCCGGAGCTGGTTCAGCCGCTCGATGTCGTAGGGCTTCATCTGATGCCGGCTGATGACGAGGACGTGGTTGGTCAGCTCGCGAGCGTCCAGGTCTTCAAGCACAGCGAAGGTGTGCGGCCGCACCTTCGGCAAGAACGGTTCGGTTGCCCGGTTGAACAGCTGGATCGGCGTGACGTGCGGCTGGAAGTACCGGTGGTTGACCAGCTCGTCGACGGCCGCCGCGTCCGTCATCAGCGCCCGTGGCTGGTTCTCATCCCATAGGCCGTAGGTGTGGCGGATGCAGTAAGCGCACCCCAGCGGACAGCCTTGGATGTGGTTGAGGCTCAAGCCGCTCTTGCGGTACTCGACCACCTCCCGCGCGCGCTCGGGCAAGCGGTTGATCTGGTCCTTGGTCAGCAGGGGCACAGGCATCATCAGGCGGCTCTTCTCCGAGGTCAGCGGGTAGACGCTTCTGGAGAGTAAGCAGACCGATACAGCGCCGCCAGAAATTTGCTCGGTTTTTCTCGAAAAACTTTGAAGGGTCTGACCTGCGGAAATTAGGAGCCAGCGTCTTCGGCCTCGCCGGCGAGTTCGTGCATGACGCGGCTGATGATCGCCCGAGCCTCGCTGCCGTAGCTGGCAACGGCGGCCAAGTGCTCGAAGATGCCGGTGTACAGCTCGATCTCCTGGGGCTGGCGGAGGTTGATCTCCGCTGAGTACGACTCGAACCGAACAAGATGGTTGTCCAGCACCCAGAAGCCGTGCCGGGGATCGGTGACGTACTGGGTCTTGAAGTCGATGATCCCGAGCCTGACGTTGCGCATGGAGGTCATCGCCATCAGGCGGTCAAGCTGGCCGATCATGATGTCGCGGCTCACCAGCCGGTAGCGCAGCGCGGCCTCGGTGATGACGAAGTGGAAGCGCTTGTCGGGCCGGTACAGCATCTCCTGCCGCTGCATCCGCGCCTTCACGGCTTCATGGATGTCGTTAGGCACCCTGTGGACCATGACGACTTGGGCGAAGCGGGCACGGGCATACTCAGGTGTCTGAATGAGGCCAGGAATGACCGTGTTCTCGAAGCCGCGGTAGAACTTGGTCCGCTCGTCCAGCTGCGACAGCGTGAGCTGGTGGGACTTCATGCCCGCCTTGAGTACTCGCTGCCACTCGGCGTGCTGAAGCTCAAGGTTGTGGAGTGCGGCGAGAAGACTGGCTGTCTGGTCTTCTGACTTAGTCGCTCTCGTCCAGTCCCTGATGTCGTCATCGGTCGGCGTCTGCTTGCCGTTCTCGATCTTCGAGATTTTGGAGCCCACCCATGACAACGACTCGGCGAGCTCTTTACCGGATAGTTTGGCGGCTATCCGGAGCTCGCGGAGTCGTTTGCCCAGCGCGTTGCGCGCTTCGTCAACGCCGGTCGTCCCGTTGCTCATACTTGGCGACAAACTCATCTCGCTCGATGGCGTGGTGCTGCGCGGCATCACGCCAGTGGTTGTGCTGAACGATCTCGGCCGGATCCTCGATGACCTCCGCGCCGAGGAACTGGTCGTCGTCGGTGAAGCGCATCTTGAGCAGCTTGCGGGAGTCGAACAGCCAGTAGTCGTAGTCCGGCAGGCCGGCTGCCTGCTCACGGGTGATGTAGCGGATGTCGTCACCCGCTTCGCGGGTGTAGCCCGCCACCCACATTCCGAAGCGGATGTAGTCGGTGAGCGGGAAGCTCACCACCCGCACGCGTGAGAAGTGGCGCCCTTCGGCCGTGGCTTGGCGAACCATGTTCAGCCAGTTCTCGTGGTACGAGACGTTCAACTCTCCGGCAAGGAACTTGCGGAGCGACTCGGCCTCACGAGGCGAGTTGTACTGATCGCGCGTCTCCAGCCGGTAGGCGGTGTGCTCGAAGGTCTCGAAGAGCTTGGCGAACTCCGGGCCTGGCTCGATGAACGTCAGTTGTCCGTTCCCTTCTCCTGTGCGTAGCGGCGAGCGTAGAACTTCAGGACCTCTTCGGGGATCTCGATCAAGGTCTCGTGGTCCGGCACCGAACCGACGTCGGCGAGCGCCTGGGGGTCGGTCACCTTCCAGCCCTGGGCGATGTAGGTCACCCGGTCAGTCCGGTCGGTGGCGAACAGCGTAGGGGAGTCTCCCTCGCTGGACTCGGGGTCCTTGCCAAGAAACTCGGCGCGCACAGGGCCTCCTTGCTCGAAGTTGGAGAAATTTCTCATACATCATCGCGCGGTGCGGCGTTGTCGTCAACCGGCGCGACGCGGGGATCCTTGAAAGCGTGGAGGCGTGGCCGTACGAGCGTGTCGCCGACGGGATCGACGCTCCTGTGTCCCTAATGATTTGTGCGCCTTTCGCAAGGGGTGCATAATCCGTGCCTGACACGGTCGGATTGCGTCTGTCTGCAGATAAGGATTGGTGATGGTTGAACGACGCGAGGCGAAGAATATCTCGGCAGACAAGGGGCCGTGGATGTGGCGAAATGCAAGGCTAGCCGAGGAGGGGGCGTCATCGATTGGCGCACTGGAAATCGGGTTTTATGTCGATACTTGGCTCGCGCCGCTTGAGGGATCCGCTGGTCCGTTTAGATTCATCGATCCGTTATATGATCAGCTGCCTAGCGAGCTCTACATTAACGGAGATTTGAACGCTCCGGCTATGTGTCTTATGGGAAGAGTAGAGCAGTATGCGCATTCGGATGAGCCTTCGTATGACTATGTAGACGATACTTGGAAACAAACTGACCCTGACGTCTATCATGGTGGCGATGCTAGCGACGAAGTGGCTGCACTGGTATCAATCGCGACCGGTAGGCGTGTGCGGTCAGCGGGAATCATTAGGGTTTTCGAGCTGGGTCAGGATCCGAGGGGTGCACCTCATCAACAGAGGAAGTCGACTCCTTATTCACCTTTTCCTCCACACTATTTGCGAGTTCTTCCGTATGCTTGGAGGAGAACGCATGGTGAAAGTTTGCGTGCTTTGGAGCTGATTGAACTCTATTCGAGTTTGTCGTCTTTGGAAGCCGCCGCGCTGATCAGGGCGGCGCGCACTTATCAGGAGGCGCTCTGGATCGCAGAAGATGACCCCAGACAAGCTTGGCTCCGATTGGTAAGTGCCGCCGAAGTGGTCGCTCAGCTAGCTCCTGACTTGCCGGCCGGCGCGCGACTCAAAAGAGCCTTCCCGGAGACGGAACCGTCAATGATCGTGAAGCGTCTGCTTGAGACGGGAGACGACGAGTTGATTGAATGGGCAGCTCGTAGGCTTGCGGATCAAGGGAGATCGACGAGAAAATTTCTCGACTTCTTTCAGCGGTATCAGCCGCCGCAGCCGCCTAGGAGGCCGACGACGCAAGGTGCGAGAGTAGATTGGTCGAAGTTGCGTAAGCAGTTGAGGCGCATCTACGAGTATCGATCGAGCGATTTGCACGCTGGCATACCGTTTCCCGCATCTATGTGCGAAGTTCCGTGGAAAACTCCGAGGAAACTCGCCTACGAGGTTGCTCATGAAGTCAGAGGCGGGAAACAGGACGCGCCAATACTTCTGCATGTGTTTGAGTACATCGTTCGAGTGGCCATCCAAAAATGGTGGCGGTCGACCGGGCGTGCGAACCGTAGGCTGCGAGCTTAGTTGTCTCGAACAATAAAGCATGCTCGCTCGTACAGTTCATCGAAGGTAATTACTTCAATGTCTTGGATCGAGTTGCGGTAGAGTTCGAATGAGGTCAATTTCTCCGGGTTTACTCGTCCGCCTTCGGCTAATTCCTGCAGGTGTCCAATGACCAAAACTTGTCGCGGCTTGGTCGTTGAGACCTGAATTCCGGTAGGGGTCCCGTCATCCTCGTAGAGTTCATGCAACTGGCTGGATATCAGCTGAAGGGCCTTGCTCACGGTTTTCTGTACCTGCGACAAGCCTCCGCTTAACTCTTTAGATGCTTGGTAGACGTCCGGCGGACGGTAGGCTGCCTTGTCAAGTAATGGAGTTCTGTGAGTCTTGATCTCGCAGAAGGCAAGGCTGCTGATATAGCCTTTAGATCGCATGACAGCATCGCTTCGCTTACCTGCGCCCGTGAAGATGTTGGCCCCCGTGGTGATGCGCTCCATCTTTCTTTCATCCAGAGGCTCGCAGGCGATGAGATTCAAGCCGTAGCCGAAGATCCAGGGATTGGCTTCAAAGAAGCGCTGCCAGATGGCTTCGGGCTTCTTGTCTAGCATCTCCTGCTCGTGCTGAAAGTAGTCGGCGTCGTCGAGCAGCTTCTCGAATACTTCGAGCTGAGCTTTACGGTTGCTCATCATGTGTAGATCTTCTTCGGTGATTGAGCCACCGAGTGCAATCCGCACGGCTTCTAGGATCGTCTGCTTATCTTTGCCTTCAAAGCTTTTCGCTAACTCTGCCCGATCGTCAGTGACGACCCGGAAGTTATTGTCTGGAAGTGATAACTCCGAAAAGCTTTGCAAGAAGTGGATGAGCTTCCAGAAGTTCTGGTAGGCATCACTTGTGTCAACGGTAGCCTTGATGATCTTGGTAACCTCGGTCTCTGTGACCTCAGTTTCCACAACTTTCTTGCCGAGCTTTGTCTTGTCTTTCTTCCATAGCCGTATTCGGGGGGAGTAGTTGTCGTCCTTTTTGATCAAGGTAACTTGGCATAGGGTTGCAACCTGTGGGCGGTCTTCCAGGACGAAGTCAGTGATGAGACGGTTTGTTTGAGTATCGAAAAAGTAATGGAAGTCGCTGCCGTTGCCGCTGTCGCGAGTTTCCAGAGCGGAGAAGTCGCCGTCGCTAACTGAGAATTCGGTGTCGGATGGTGTGTACGCAATGGAAAATCTAGTCATAACAGGCGGCCTCTTTTGTCATTGTAACCCAGTGTGATCTTTTCTCCTGCCCGTGACAGTCGCGTAGCATGTGCAGCTGTTACAGTCTGTATCTCTCTCGTTATAGAACGGACAGTGTGAGCGCCTAGTGTCGCCTGACCCCGTGTTTGTGCAGCTTCTTCTTGATCGTGTTGATGTGCACGTCGTAGCGCTCCGCGAGCTTCTTGGCTGTCTCGCCTGACCTGTAGGCGGCGATGACCTCGCCGACCTGGCCATCGGTCAAGGCGTGGCGGATGTACCCAGATGACGCTGTCCTGTCCTCGATCGTCGTAACCTTCTCGTGACCGTCCTCGGCGGGTTCCCTGACCCGCTTCAAGACGCTGACCAGCGGTCCCAGGAGGTCAGGACGGTTCGAATAACGGTGGAGAAGCTCCACGAGATCGCGGTGGCCCCTGTTCGCGGAATGTGCGAACGGGGCTTTCTCGTTCAGTGTCTTGTGGGGGCCGAGTGGATTTGTCTACTTCGGACTTTTACAGCAGTCGGCGTTGCACCACATCGGCGATGACCGTGTGGACCACTTTCCTCAGCTCGTTGTCCTCTGGCGGTGTGCCTCGGCGGCGGCCTGCGAACAGGAGGTGGCCCGCGCCGATCAAGGACAAGGCCAGGGAGTTCACGTCTGCGTCCGCTGCTATGCGGCCCTGTTCGCGCTCGGCCGCCAAGTAGTTCGTGAGCATTTCCCGGGCTTCCACCAGAAGGGGGAGCCCCTCACCTGTTCGGCGTAGGCGGTTGCGTAGCTCGTCGCGGGAGAACAGCAGGCTCACCAGGGCCAGTGAGATCGGGTCGAACAGCTCCGTCAGCGCGGCTACGAGGTTCTCGGCCACTGTTCGTGTTCCCGCGGCGGCGTGCAAGAGTGCTGCCTGGTCGGCCAGGCCTGCTATGCGGTTGCGGACCAGCTCCGCCAGGAACGCGTCGAAGTCCGTGAAGTGACGGTGCAGTACGCCCTTCGCGACGTCCGCCTCCGTCGTCACCGCTCGGCTCGTCAGCGCGTTCGGGCCGTCTCGGCGCAGGACTCGATCCGCCGCGTCGAACAGCTGCTTGCGGACGTCGCGCAAGTGGACCCCGGTCGGCATGGCGCCATTCTCCGGTACGCCCTCGGCGAACGCCCACGTGGTTGTCGTTGTGGGCGCGTGCCCACTATGGTGGGCGCATGCCCACTTTGCCTCATGAAGCTCGCTCGATGGCTGAATCCTTCGGGGTTGACGTCGATCGCTACGACCGTGCCCGGCCCGATTATCCCGCCGAACTGGTTGCCCGGATCGTGGCCGAGAGTCCGGGCCTCGACCTCCTTGATGTCGGGTGCGGTACCGGGATCGAAGCGCGGCAGTTCCGCGATGCGGGGTGCCGGGTGCTCGGCGTCGATCCCGATGCGCGGATGGCCGCCTTCGCTCGAGGTGGCGGGATTGATGTCGAGGTCGCGACGTTCGAGGACTGGGAGCCCGCCGGGCGGGCCTTCGACGCGGTCGTCTCGGGTCAGGCCTGGCACTGGGTCGATCCCGTCGCGGGTCCGGCCAAGGCGGCCGGGGTGCTGCGTCCTGATGGGCTGCTCGCCGTGTTCGCGCACGTGTTCCAGCCGCCTGCTGTGGTGGCGGATGCCTTTGCCGGCGCCATCCGGCGAGTGCTGCCCGGGTCGCCGTTCGCGGGGGAGTCGAGGAGTGCTGACGAGATCTACGACCTCATGTTCACGAGGTTCGCCGACGGGATCCGCGACGCCGGCGGCTTCGGCGAGCCCGAGCGGTGGCGGTTCGAGTGGGAGCGGTCCTACACCCGCGACGAGTGGCTCGACTTCCTTCCGACCACGGGTGGTCTGACCCGGCTGGCGCCGGAGGTGCTGGCGGACGTGCTCGACGGCGTCGGTGCGGCTATCGACGGGCTCGGCGGCAGCTTCGTGCTGCCGTATGCGACGCTCGCCGCCGCTGCGCGGAAGGCGTGACAAAAAAAGTTGTCGGTGAGAGGTTGGGGACACTGACCGGCCCCGACCTCTGGAGTCCTCATGTCCTTTCAGGCCTACCTCGACAACGCCGAGAAGCAGACCGGCATCACCCCGCGTGGCTTCCTCGACCTGGCCGCCGGCAAGAAACTCACCAAGCACGGCGAGATCGTCGCGTGGCTCAAGACCGAGCACGGCCTCGGCCACGGCCACGCCACGGCGATCGCGCGGCTGGTCACCAAGGGGCCCGAGTTCGTCGCCGAGCACCACGGCGAAGGCGAGATCCACCTCGACGGCCTGGCCGCCCGGGCGTGACCCGGGCGGCCGGCGGGCTCAGGCGGGCGTGATCGGGCCGAGGAACGTGCCGCCCGAGACGTCCAGCGTGCGGCCGGTCACCCAGCGGCCGTCCGGCCCGGCGAGGAACCCGACCACGTCGGCGACGTCTTCGGGCTCGCCGATCCGGCCCAGCGCCGTCATCGCGGTGAGGCCGGCCGCCGCCTCCGGGATCGCCAGCATCGGCTCGGTCATGTCCGTCCGGATCGGCCCGGGCGCGACGGTGTTCACCGTGATCCCGCGGTGGCCGAGCTCGTTGGCCAGCGTCGGCGCGAGCGCCTCGACCGCGGCTTTGCTGACCGTGTAGCCGATCTGGCTCTGCACGGCGATCCGCGAGGCCATCGAGCCGACGATGACGATCCGGCCGCCTTCGTTCAGTGCCGGCACCAGGCGCCGGATCAGCAACGTCGGCGTCTTGACGTTGATGTCCAGGAGCTGGTCCAGCTCCTCCTCGGTCAGCTGGCCGATCGTGCTGTGCGAGCTGATGCCGGCGTTGCTGACCAGGATGTCCAGGCCGTCGCCGAACGCGTCGGTGACCGCGCCGGCCAGCCGGTCGACGGCGCCGGCTTCCCCGAAGCGGGCGCACACCGGGAAGGCGCGGCCGCCCGCCGCCTCGATCAGCGCGACGGTCTCCTTGGCCGCGACCTCGTTGCCGCCGTGGTGCACGGCGACCACGGCGCCGTCGGCGGCCAGCCGCCGGGCGATCGCCCGGCCGATTCCCCGTGAAGCCCCCGTCACCAAAGCGTTCTTGCTCGTCATTTCCGGCTCCTCCGGGTCGGTGCGGGCCGTCGTGGCCCGGCGCTGACCGAAGGTTTCCGCCCGGCGCTGACCGGTCGCGCACCACGCGCGCACCGGCCGGCGCGTGGTGCGTCAGCGGCCTGCGACGGCAGCCGGTTCGGGAGTCGCGGGAGCCGGCGCCGCCGACGACCGCCGAGGCAGGAAGGCGGCGACGGCCAGCGCGACGAGGGCCGCGGCCGAGCCCATCCCCAGCACGAGCCGGAACCCGTTCTGCGAAGGCAGGGTCACGGGCCCGAACTCGATCGTCAGCCGGGCGAGCACCAGTCCCGCGGTGGCGCTGGAGACCGACGTGCCGATCGACCGCATCAGCGTGTTGAGGCTGTTGGCGGCCGCGGTCTCCGAGACCGGCACGGCCCCCATCACGAGCGCCGGCATCGCGCCGTAGGCGAGCCCGATGCCGGCCCCGATGACGCTCGAGACCAGCACCAGGTGCCAGGTCGCGCTCATCAGCACGATGCCGACCGCGTATCCGGCGGCGACGACCACCGCGCCGAGCATCAGCGTCGTCTTCGGGCCGCGTGTGGCCGTGATGCGCGCGGACACCGGCGCGAGCGCCATCATCACCAGCCCGGACGGCGCCATCACCAGGCCCACCGCCAGCATCGACTTCCCGAGGCCGTAGCCGGTGGCCGACGGCAGCTGCAGCAGCTGCGGCAGGACCAGCGACATCGCGAACATCGCGAAGCCGAACACCGCGGACGCGATGTTGGTCAGCAGCACCTGGCGCCGAGCGGTCGTCCGCAGGTCCACCAGCGGCTGCGCGGTCCGCAGCTCCCATCGGCCCCAGAGCAGCAGGACGACGACCGCGCCGCCGAGCAGACCCAGCGTGGCCGCGCTGCCCCAGCCCCAGTCGGCGCCCTTCGAGATCGCCAGCAGCAGGCACACGAGGGCGATCGAAAGACCGGCCGCGCCGGGCACGTCGAAGCGGCCGCCGGTGCGCACCGGCGACTCCGGCACGAGCGCCACGACCAGTACGGTCACGACCAGGCCGAGCCCGGCCGCGGTCCAGAAGAGCAGGTGCCAGTCGGTGTTTTCGGCCAGCAGGGCGGCCGCGGGCAGGCCCAGCGCGCCGCCGACGCCGAGTGACGCGCTCATCAGCGCTGTGGCGGAGCCGAGCCGCTCGGCGGGCAGCTCGTCGCGCATGATGCTGATCCCGAGCGGGATGACCCCGGCGGCGAGGCCCTGCAGGGTCCGGCCGGCGACCATCGGCACCAGGCTGTCGGACAACGCGCCGACCGCCGAGCCTGCGACCAGCGCGCCGAGGCTGATGAGCAGCATGCGGCGCTTGCCGTACATGTCGCCGAGCCTGCCCATGGTCGGCGTCGCCACCGCGCCCGCGAGCAGGGTGGCGGTGATGGCCCAGGTGGCGTCGGCGGCGGAGGCGTGCAGCAGCCGGGGCAGGGCCGGGATCAGCGGGATGACCAGCGTCTGCATCAGCGATACGGTGATGCCGGCAAGGGCGAGGACCGCGACGACGAGGTTCGCGCGCGGCGACGTCTCTCCGGCGGCTCTGGATGGATCGGGCACGAGCGGTCCTCCGAACGAGTAATTAAATCAGTCGCTTGACTTAGCGTAGCAGTCTTCGGTTGACTGCTGACGAACTGACGGCCACCGCGGAGGAACGATGACGACCACCGAGATTCCCGAGTTCCCGATGCCCCGGGCCGCGGGCTGCCCGTTCGACCCGCCACCCGCCGCCCGCGCGCTGCAGGAGGAGACCCCGCTCGCCCGTGTCCGGCTGTGGGACGGCAGCACGCCGTGGCTGGTGACCCGCTACGCCGACCAGCGGGCGCTGCTGGTGGATCCCCGGGTCAGCGCCGACATCACCCGGCCCGGGTACCCGAGCCCCGCGCCGTTGCCGAAGGGCGGCACCGGGTTCGGCTTCATCCTGATGGACAACCCGGAGCACGCGCGGCTGCGCAAGATGGTGACGGCGCCGTTCACGATCCGCCGGGTCGCCGCGATGCGCCCGGCCGTGCAGCGGATCGTCGACGACCTGATCGACGAGCTGCTGGCCGGCCCGAACCCGGTGGACCTCGTCGAGGCGTTCGCGCTGCCGGTGCCGTCACTGGTGATCTGCGAGCTGCTCGGCGTCCCGTACGCCGACCACGGCTTCTTCCAGGAGAACAGCAAGGTCATCGTCCGCCGCGACGCGAAGCCCGAGGAGCGCCTGGCCGGGCATCAGGCGCTGATCGGCTACCTCGACCGGCTGGTGGGGGCGAAGCTCGAGAATCCCGCCGACGACCTGCTTTCCGGGGTCGCCGCCCGGGTCGCCGCGGGCGAGCTGACCCGGGTCGAAGCGGCGCAAATGGGCCTGCTGCTGCTCGTCGCCGGCCACGAGACGACGGCGAACATGATCGCGCTCGGCACCCTGGCCCTGCTGGAGCACCCGGACCAATTGGCGCTGCTGCGCGAGAGCGACGATCCGGCGCTGGTCGCGTCGGCGGTCGAAGAGCTGTTGCGCTACTTGAACATCACGCACAATGGTCGCCGGCGCGTCGCGCTGGAGGACATCGAAATCGCCGGGGAGACGATCCGCGCGGGCGAGGGCCTGATCATGGCGAGCGACATCGCCAACCGCGATCCGGAGGTCTTCCCGGACGGCGACCGGCTGGACCTGACCCGCGACGCGCACCGGCACGTGGCCTTCGGCTTCGGCGTCCACCAGTGCCTCGGGCAGCCGCTGGCCCGGCTGGAGCTGCAGGTCGTCTACAGCACGCTGTACCGGCGGATCCCGACCCTGGCGCCGGCCGTCGAGCCGGGGAAGATCCCGTTCAAGCACGACGGATCGGTGTACGGCGTGCACGAGCTGCCGGTCACCTGGTGAGTCAGACGCTGCGCAGCACCGAGACGACCGCGCCGAGGATCACCGCGCGGTCGCCGTCGATCACGTCGTAGGCCGGGTTGCGGGGCTCGAGGTACACGTGCCCGTCACGGCGGCGGTAGACCTTCACCGTCGCCTCCTCGTCGATCATCGCCGCGACGATCTGCCCCGAGTGCGCTTCGGACTGCTGCTTCACCACGACGATGTCGCCGTCGCAGATGGCCGCGTCGATCATCGAGTCGCCGCGGACGCGCAGCCCGAAGACAGTGCCCCGGCCGGTCAGGTCGCGTGGCAGCTTGAGGACGTCGTCGACGTGCTCGACCGCCGAGATCGGCGTGCCGGCGGCGATGTCGCCGACCACGGGCACCGGGACCGAGTCGTTGTCTTCGGCGGACGCGCTGCCGTGCAGGAAGGCGCGTACGTCCATCGGGCGCGACACGGTCGCGCCGCGGCGGAGGAAGCCCTTGTCTTCGAGGGCGGCCAGGTGCTTCGAGACCGAAGACGTCGACTGCAGGCCGACGGCTTCGCCGATTTCGCGCGTGCTGGGGGAGTAGCCGTGCTGGACCACCCAGTCCCGGATCGCGACCAGGATCCGCTGCTGCCGCTGCGGAAGCGCCGAAGGGTCGAGGTGCTCGAACGTGTCGTCGTAGGTGGTCACCGGCGGAATCCTAGAGGCTGCGGCCCGCCCGCCGCCGCCCGGTCCCGGCCCGTGGCGTGCGCGTTCGCGTCCACTGTGGCCGGTCGCCCGCCGGACTTCACCCGTCCGGGGACGTGCCCACCCCTAGACGGCACGTCCCCGGACGGGCCGGACTACCCCGGGTTTCGCCTGCGGGCGCGATCCACCAGGCGCCTCAGCCGCCGTCGCCAGCGCCGGGCCGCCGCGAACTCGTGCTGGACCTCGGTGACGCGGGTCCGGACGTAGGTGTCGTTGATCATCACAGCTCCTTCGGCCGCCGTTCGGTGTCTTCACCGTGCGCCGGAGCCCTTCGGAAAACCTTGGACAAGCCTTGCCCGGATGCCGCCGATCGCCCATACCCTGGAGGCAGGGAGGGAACGGTGGTGGCAGACCTGCGGGTGCTCGGGGCCGTCGAGGTCGTGGCCGGGGGAACCCGGCTCGACGTCGGGCACGCGCGTCAGCGTGACGTCCTGGCCGTGCTGCTCCTCGACGTCGGCCAGGTGGTGCCGGTCGACCGGCTCGTCGACCGCGTGTGGGGGGAGCGGCCGCCGCGGCAGCCGAGGAACGCCCTCTACGGGTACGTGTCCCGGCTGCGCGGGGTCCTGGCCGCCCTGGACGGCGTGACGATCGAGCGTGACCGCGGCGGCTACGTCCTCGCCGCCGACCCGCTGGCCGTGGACGTCCACCGGTTCGAAAGCCTCCTCCGGCGGGCGCGGGCTACGGCGGACGACCACGCGGCACTCGCGCTGTACGACGAGGCCTTGGCACTGTGGCGGGGGACGCCGCTCAGCGAGCTGGACTCGCCGTGGGTGGACAGCGTCCGCGGCGAGCTGGAGCGCAAGCACGAAACAGCCGTCCTGGACCGCGACGACCTGCGGTTGCGCACCGGCGCCCACGCCGCCGTGCTCGCCCGGTCCGTCCCGGACGGTGTGACCGGCGAACGGGCGGCCGCGCAGCGGATCGAGGCGCTGTTCCTCGACGGCCGCCCGGCGGACGCGCTGCGCGAGTACGAACGGGTCCGCTCACGCCTGGCGGACGAGCTCGGCGCCGACCCGGGGCCGCGGCTGCGCGGCCTGCACGAACGCATCCTGGCCGGCGGTGGGCCGGACACCGGGCGGCCGGTGCCCCGGCAGCTCCCGGCCGCACCGTCCGCCTTCACCGGCCGCACCGCGGAACTGGCGGCACTCGACCGGATGCTCGCCGCCGAGGGTGCGGTGGCGGTGATCTCCGGCGCGGGTGGCCTCGGGAAGACCTGGCTGGCCGTGCGCTGGGCGACCGGCCACGCGGACCGGTTTCCCGACGGGCAGCTCCACGTCGACCTCCGCGGCTTCGACCCGGCCCACGAACCGGTGCCCGCCGAGCGGGCCGTCCGCGGATTCCTCAGCGCGCTCGGCGTTGCCCCGGCGTCGATTCCGCCGGAGCCGGACGGGCAAGCGGCGCTGTACCGGACCCTCACGGCCCAGCGCGGGCTGCTCGTGGTGCTCGACAACGCGCGCGACACCGGGCACGTCGTCCCGCTGCTGCCCGGCGGATCCGCCTGTTCGGTCCTGATCACGAGCCGGCACGAGCTCGGCGGCCTGCTCACCACGCACGGCGCGAGCGCGCTGCCGCTGCGCACCCTCGACGACCACCAGGCGCGGGAACTGCTCACCCACAAGCTGGGCGCGGCCCGGCTGGCCGAAGAACCCGAGGCGGGCCGGGAAATCCTGCGCCAGTGCGGGGGAATGGCACTGGCACTGGCGATCGTCGCCGCCCGGGTGGCCGCGCAGCCGGGAAGCCGGCTGGCCGCGCTGGCCGCCGAACTGCGCGAAAGCCGGCTCGACGCTCTCGATACCGGCGAGCTGACCGCGAGCCTGCGTGCGGTGTTCGACGCCTCCTACCACTCACTCGACCCGGGTTCCGCCGCCGCGTTCCGCCTGCTCGGGATAGTGCCCACCGGCGACGTCGGGCGCGCGGCCGCGATCGCCGTGCTCGGCGACGCCCGGCCCCTGCGCGTACTGCGCGCCGCCAACCTCCTGGAGGAGAACCCGCCCGGCCGGTTCCGGATGCACGACCTCGTCAAGCTCTACGCCGCCGAGCTCGCGGCCCGGGTCGACGACCCCGGTACCCGGCTCGCCGCGTGGACGCGGCTGTTCGACCACTATCTGTGCTGGGCCTCGGCGGCGATGGACCTGTTCTCGCCCCACGAGCCCTACATGCGGCCACCGGCCGGGCGGTCGGCCGGGCCGCAACCGCGGTTCGCGGGTACCCAGGCCGGCCGGGCCTGGCTGGACGCCGAGTGGACCACCATGCTGACGCTGGCCACGAGCGCCCCGGAAGCCCTGGCCGGGCACGTGGTCCGGTTGGCGGCGACGCTGTGGCGGTACCTGGACATCGCGGCGCACTACCACGAGGCACTCACCCTCCACACGACCGCTCTCGCCGCGGCTCGCTCCGGCACGCCGGAAGAGGCTTTCGCTCGCCAGGCCGTCGAGGTGGCCTTGATCCGGCTCGGCCGCTACGACGAAGCCGCCGGTCATCTCGAGCAGGTCCTGGCCTTCGCGCTGGACCAGGGGAACGACCTTCTCGAGAGCCTGGTCCGCTTCGGCTTCGCCACCATCGACGACATGCGCGGCCGGCGCCCGGCCGCCCGTGAGCAGTGCGAGCTCGCCCTCGCCGCCGCCCGCCGGACCGGTCACGCGCTGCTGGAAGGGATCGCGCTGTGCAACCTCGGCGAGCACTACCACTGGTGCGGTGACCACCGGGCGGCGATCGACCACCTGGAACGCAGCGGCGCGATCGCGCGGGAGCTGGGGTCGGCGGGACTCGGCGGACCGGTGCTCGCCGCGCTGGGCAGCGTCTACGCCGGCCTGGGGCGGCACGACGAAGCCGACGACCACTTCCGCCGTGCCCTGGATTTCGCCAGGACCGGGAACACGAACCTCGAAGTCTCGGCGCTCAACGACTTCGCGGACACGAAGACCGGCGCCGAGGCGATCGAGCGGTACGAGGAGGCGCTCGAGCTCGCCCGGCGAACCGGCCACCTGCGTGAGCTCGCCCGGGCGCATCACGGCCTGGGGCGGGTGTACCTGGCGGACGGGAACGACACAGAAGCGCAAGTTCACCTCGAAGCGGCGTTGGCCGCGTACACCGCGCTTCGCACACCGGATGCCGACGACGTGCGTGCCCTGCTCGACCCGTCCTCGGAGAACCCGGGAAACGGTGGTGCGACGACATGACACCCGGCGTGGTCATCCAGGTTCGGCCGCCCGACGTCGTCGGGCCGCTGCGCCTCGGCGCCACCGACGAAGAAACCCTGGAGACGCTCCGGCGGCTCGGTGAACCCGTGTTCCTGTGCGGGTTCCAGGGCGGCCGCCCGGGATGGGGCGTCGACCGGCCGTCGGGCGTGTCCCTCTACTGCCACTTCGACGCGACCGACCGCGTCGAAGCGATCCAGCTCGGCAGCCCCGATCGCGCGGACGCGGTGATCTACGACGGACTCGACCTCTTCCGGACACCGGCCGACGAAGTCGTCGCCGCGCTCCGCGCGAGAACGGCTGTAACCGGGGACGAGAACGGGCACACCTACCACGCGCCCGGCCTGTTCCTGTCCCTCTGGCGGCCCGTGACCCCGGAAGAGCTCGGTAACGAGGACGAAGACTGGGACGGACGCTTCTTCGCCACCGCGCTCGTCGCCCTGCCCGGCTATCGGCGGCTGTACTGCGCGACCGGTATGCCGCACAGTATCTGACGAGCCCGCGCGCGCCTGAACGAGCTCGATCGGGAGCCGTCGAGGGAGGAGACCGGATGGCTCGGCTGGACCGGGACCGGACGCCGGCGCTGTTCGCGGTGACCACGTCCGTCCTGAGTGGTGTCATCCTGGCTGCCCTCACGAAAGGACTGCAACTCGGCATCTCGGCCGGCGCCACGCTCGTCTGGTCCGCGCTGGTTTCCGCCGCCGTCGCCGTCGCCTTCTGGGCCGCGTTCGCGCTGAAGACGCGGAAAAGGCCGAACACGGGCTTCCTGATGACGTCGGCGTTCGAGCAGAAATACTATGTGGCGGCGCTCGTGCAACAGGTGCACCGCGCGTTCGACCGGGAAGACATCGACCTCGTGCTCAAGGTGCCGGACCGCGACTACGACGCCGGCGCGCAAGCTCGTAACCTGCGCCGCATCGTGAACAGGAAGCACTGCTACGTCGGCGGCATCATCGTCGCCGGCGAGGTGGTCCGGCTGCGGGAGGACCTGGCGGCGTTCTGCCGTGCGGCGCGCCTGCCGGTGGTGTTCTCAGATCTCGAACCCTTCCCCACCGAATCCGAATACCCGGACCGGACCGCGTTCTTCGGGTACGACACGGGGCAACTCGGGGAAATGGCCGGACAGTGGCTGGTCGGGCAGCTGCGCGGCCGGGACCGCCCGCGGGTGCTGATCATCGCCAGCCGTGAACACGACAGCAGGCAGAAACGCTGTGAAAAGGTGCTGCGCGCCGCGTTGCCCGACGTCGACCTCGCCACCGACGACCGGTGCGAGTTCGTGCGTTCCCGGGCGTACAACGCGGTACAGGCTCACCTCCGACACCTCGAACCCGGCCGGCGCCTCGACGCGATCTTCTGCACCAACGACGAGATGGCGCTGGGTGCCGTCGACGCCCTCACGGCAGCCGCCTCGGCGGCCACCCGGGCCACCGTCGTGATCGGCGTCGACGGTGTGCTGGAAGCCAGAACGCTGATCGACACCGGGGACAGCCCGCTCCGGGCCACCGTCGTCCAGGACGCCCACCGCCTGGCGGTGGGCGCCGTCGACCTGCTCGTCAAGATGCGTCGCGGTGACACCGTGCCCCGGCGCACGATCCTGAACGCGGAACTGTACGAGGCCGGCTGACCCGCCGGATCTTGTCGTTGCCAGGCGGTGCGGCTCGAGGCCCACGACGCGCCGCCGTCCTTCGCGGCCGGGGAGCGGGAGGACGTCGTCGAGTCGCCGTTCCACAGTCTCGGCGGATGAAAGAGATCACGCGGAGAACTGCCACCAGTTCACGTTGAAGAGGTAGCCGCTGCCGCCGGTGAACCGCAGGACCACGTCCTGCGTACCCGTGGCTCCGCTGACCGGGCAGGACACCGAGGTCCACGTCTGCCAGCCGCCGGTGCCGGGGACCGTGCAGCGGCCCACCACCGTGCCGGTGGCGCTGCCCAGGCGCACCTCGATCGTTCCGCCGGCGGCCGCCGAGGCGACGCGCGCCGTGAACGACGACGCGCCCGCGCCGAACGCGACGTTGCGGACCTTGACCGTGTCGCCGTTCTCGATCCAGCCGATGTTCATGCCGCCTTCGGAGGACGGCTCGGTCTCGATCCCCGATTCCCAGTTGATCGTTTCCGCTTCCTGCCGGACGAACGGGTTGAGCGTGTCGGCCGGCGGCGGGCCGGCGTTCGTCATGGTGATGGTGGGGATGCTGCCGTCGGCGTTGTAGGCGAACTTCTCCACCGCCACCGACCGGGTGTATCCGCCGCCGCCGGGCAGCGCGCCGTTGTGGTAGAAGAAGTACGAGCTGCCCTTGAAGTCCACGATCCCGGGGTGGTTGGTGAAGCTGCCGCCCTGCGTGGGCATCACCGTGCCCCGGTAGGTCCACGGGCCGGTCGGGCCGGGCGCGGTGGAGTAGGCGATGAACTCCGAGCAGCACTTGGCCGCGAACACGTTGTAGTACTGGCCGTTGCGCTTGTAGACCCACGGCCCTTCCTCGAACAGCGTGGGACGGTTGCCACCGTTGGGACGCGTGCCGAACCCGGCGGTGGTGAGCGGGATCTGGGTGGGGCCGCCGGAGTAGGAGATCATGTCGGCGTTGAGCCGGACGTACCACAGGTTGGGGTTGCCCCAGTACAGGTACGCCTGGCCGTTGTCGTCGATGAAGACCGTGGGATCGAACTCTCCGTTCTCCACCAGGGGGTGGCCGAGCGCGTCGCGGAACGGGCCGGTGGGACTGTCGGAGACGCCCACCCCGATCGCCATCCGGCCGGTCGAGCGGTCGACCATCGGGGCGTACCAGTAGAACTTGCCGTTGCGCTCGACGGCCTGCCCGGCCCACGCGTCCTGTTTGGCCCAGCTGAACGTCGTCAGGCTCATCGGGGAGCCGTGGTCGGTCCAGTTGACCATGTCCGCGGACGACCAGACTCGCCAGTCCTTCATGGTGAAGTAGGTCGAGCCGTCCTCGTCGTGCCCGGTGTAGAGGTAGACGCGTCCATTGTGGACCAGCGGGGCCGGGTCGGCGGTGTAGACGTGCTGGACGATGGGGTTGTCGGCGTGCGCGGTGCCGGCGATGGCGCCGAGGGCGCACAGCACACCGGTCAGCAAGGCGGGCAGGCGTCCTCGGCGTCGCATGGGGTCTCCGTTCGTGGTGGGGGATCGGGGGATCAGCGCGCCGCGCAGGACGCCGTGACGCCTTCGGCGTTGCCGGTGCCCTGGAAGCCGAACTCGGTCGACTGCCCGGCCGCGACGGTGCCGTTGTAGGAAACGTTCGACCAGGTGACGGTGCCGGAAGTGCCGCTGTTGGTGGCGCTCCAGCCGTTGGTGACGGCCGCGCCGCCGGGCAGGGCCGTCGTCACCGTCCAGCCGTTGAGGCCGGAGTTGCCGGCGGTGACCTTCAGGTTGGCCACGAAGCCGCCGTTCCACTGGTTCAGCGTGACCGAGGCGGTGCAGTCACCCGGCGGCGGCGTGGTCGTGGTGGTCGTGGGGGTGGTCGGCGTCGTCGGGGTCGTGGGAGTCGTGGGAGTCGTCGGGGTCGTCGGCGTGGTGGGGGTGGTCGGTGTGGCGGCGTTCAGGGCGTCGAGGACGGTGTTGTACGCGGCCTTCTTGTTCCCGTTGCCGTCGAACAGGAGCGGGTTTTCACCGGTGCGCCAGGAGTCGGTGTCGCGGATGCCCCAGGTGGTGATCCCGGCGCAGCGGGCGACGGCCAGGCAGGCCCGGGTCACAGTGCCGTAGGCCTGCGCCTGGTTGGAGCCGGCGATGTCGAGTTCGGTGATCTGGACCTCGACGCCGAGGTCGGCGAACCGCTGGAGGTTGGCCTGGTAGTCACCGGGCGGGTTGCCGGAGAGGTGGGACTGGAAGCCGACGCAGTCGATCGGGACGCCGCGGGACTTGAAGTCCTTGACCATGTTGTAGATGCCGGTGCTCTTGGCGTTGACGCCGTCGGTGTTGTAGTCGTTGTAGCAGAGCTTCGCGCCGGGGTCGGCGTCCCGCGCGGCGCGGAAGGCGGCTTCGATCCAGTCGTTGCCGGTGCGCTGGAGGTTGGAGTCGCGACGGCCGCCGCTGCCGCCGTCGGCGAACGCCTCGTTGACGACGTCCCAGGAGTAGACCTTGCCCTTGTAGTGGGTGGCGACCTGGGTGACGTGGTTCATCATGGCCTGGCGCAGGTCGGAGCCGCTCAGGCCCTGCGCCCAGCCCGGTTCCTGCTGGTACCACAGCAGCGCGTGCCCGCGCACCCGCTTGCCGTTGCTCACCGCCTGGTTGAGGATCCGGTCGCCACCGCTGTAGTTGAACTGGCCGCGGTTGGGCTCGGTGGCGTCCCACTTCATCTCGTTTTCGGCCGTGACCATGGAGAACTCCCGGTTGAGGATGTTCACGTAGGTCGAGTCGCCGAGTTTGCCGGCCGCGACGGCGGTGCCGAAGTACCGGCCTGTCTGGGCCGCCGCCGCGCCGAGCGTCGAGGCCGCGCCCGAGGCGGACGTGGCGAGCACCAGCGAAACGCCGACCGAGGTCGCCAGGAACGCCGAAGCGAGGGCGGCCCGGGACAGTGACCGCTTTGTCATTGTCATCTTCACACCTTCATTCGTGGGACGGGGTGCGCGGTCACGGGCTGGTGCACGTGGCCGCGCCGAGGCTCGCCGCGCCGGGACCGGACACGAGGAAGCCGAAAGTCGTGGTGGCGCCGGCGCCGAGCGGGCCGTTGTAGGCGACGTTCTTCACGGTCACCGTGCCGGTTCCGCTCGCCGTGCCGCCCCAGATCTGGCCGACGCTCTGGCCGCTGGGCAGGGTGAACCGCACGGTCCAGCCGTCGAGGGCGGCGGTGCCGCTGTTGGCGACGGTCACCTCGCCCTGGTACCCGCCGTTCCAGGGGGTACCCACGACCCGCGGCGTCGCGGTGCAGGCGCCGTCACCCGTCGGCGGCTGCGGGTCGCCGCCGATGCTGCCCGGCACCGCCTTGAGCGCGTTGTACCAGGTGGTGGCCATCTTGCTGTAGCCGGCCGCGTTGGGGTGGATGCCGTCGGGCAGGTCCGCGATGGCGACCGAGGGGTACATGTCGACCAGGTGCACGCGCTTGCCGGCCGCGGCCTTGGCCCGCATGTCGGGGGCGATCGCCGCGTTGAAGGTGCGGACGGTCTGGTCGGCGAAGCTGATCGGGATGATGGTGGCGACGAACAGTTCGGTGTCCGGGACCTGGCTCGTGATCTTGTCGACCAGCGCCGACAGCCGCCGCGGCGCCCCGGCCGGGTCGCTGCCGTACATGTCGTTGGTGCCGATGTGCAGCAGGATCGTGTGCGGGTGGAAGCGGTTCAGCCAGCCGGCGATGTTCGCGTCGATCTGGGCGATGGTCCAGCCCGGGTGACCTTCGTGGTCGCGGTCGGGCATGCTCGCCGGTCCGTCGGCCAGCGAGCCGACGAAGTCGATCGCGTGCCCGTCGGCCCGCAGTTTCGCCCCGAGGTCGAGGCGGTAGCCGCCGATCGACCCGCCCTGGGTGATCGAGTCCCCCAGCGGCATGATCGGCACCGCGGCGGCAACGCCCTCCGCGGCCCCGGGCACGACGACCAGCGCGGCGCAGGCGGCGAGCACACCGGCGATCAGCTTCGCGAGTTTCATCGGGGAATCCTTCGTGCCGCGGGGCGGGTATTCCATTTCACGCTGTATCACGCTCGGGTGAACAGCGTATCCGGGTATCGGTGCCGACGACGGAATCCGGGTAACTTACATTTCTCCCCTCTTTCGAAACTTTCGGCACCGGAAATCCTTCGGTTCAGGCGCGCGTCCAGTTCTGGTTCGGTTGGCCGTTGCAAGTCCAGAGAATGGCGTGCGACCCGTTGGCGGTGCCGGCTCGTTCGACGTCGAGGCAGAGCCCGGAGCGGGCGTTGCGGATCGAGCCGTCCTGGCCGATGGTCCACTTCTGGTTGTCCTGGCCGGTGCACGACCGGCTGAGGACCTGGGCGCCGCCGGCGTTGCCGTCGAGGCACTTGTCGCCGAAGACGCGGATTTCGCCGTTCGCCCAGCTGGTCCACAGCTGGTTGGCGGCGGTCTGGCAGTCCCAGATCAGCGTGCCCGCGCCGGAGGCGGTGGAGGCGTTGTCGACGTCGAGGCACCGGCCCGATCCCGTGTCCCGGAAGCGTGACGTGGTGGCGGCCAGCGGGGAGCCGCCGGACACGCGGTAGGCGGCGATGCCGTGTGCCGGCACGCTCGCGCTGATCGCGCCGCTGGTGGTGGCGGTCCCGCCGGTCCACAGGTCGGTGAGGGTGAACGAGCTGCCGGAGAGCCCGGCCTGTGCGGCGGTGGTACTGACGGTCGCCGTGGCGCCGCCGCGGTTGAGCAGCCCGACCGCGACCGACCCGTCGGACAGGGGCTTGGCGAAGATCTCGACGTCGCCGTCGTCGCGTACCCGGCGTCCGCCGGCGCCGAGGCGGTCCTGGTCGACGGCCAGCAGGCGTGGGTTGCGGAGGATCGCGCTGATGTCGGTGGACATGGTGCGGATGTCGTTGCCCGCCATCAGCGGTGCGGCCAGCAGCGCCCAAAGGGTGAAGTGCGTGCGGGATTCGGTGAGGGACAGGCCGGGCCGGCCGACCACGAGCATGTCCGGGTCGTTCCAGTGGCCCGGTCCGGCCTGCGCGGCCAGCGGTGCGGTGACGTCGAGGACGTTGCCCACGCCCATCGGGTAGCTGTTGGTGTTGCCGTTCTGCCAGATGTCGAGCAGGTCCTCGGTGGTGCGCCAAAGGTCGGCGACCTGGCCCCAGTCGTACTTGTCGCCGGTGATGGCGTGGTAGCTGTTGGGGTTGATGCTGTAGACGATCGGGCGGCCGGTGGCGCGCAGCGCGTCCCGCATGAGGCCGAACCGGGTCACCTGCTCGTCGCGGGTGCCGGCGGGGGAGCACCAGTCGTACTTGAGGTAGTCCACGCCCCAGGAGGCGAATGTGCGGGCGTCCTGGGTTTCGTGGCCCTGGCTGCCGGTGGAGCCGGGGTAGGTCCCGCCGCGCTGGGCGCAGGTGCGGTCGGTCGGGACCTGGTAGATGCCGAACTTCAGGCCGCGGGCGTGGATGTAGTCGCCGAGCGCCTTCATGCCGCTGGGGAATTTCGACGAGCCCCGCAGGTTGCCCTGGGCGTCGCGTTGCGGGTCGAACCAGCAGTCGTCGACCACGATGTACTGGTAGCCCGCGTCGCGCATGCCGGAGGAGGCCATCGCGTCGGCCGCCTGGTGGATGGTGGCTTCGCTGACGTTGCAGCCGAAGCTGTTCCAGCTGTTCCAGCCCAGGGGAGGCGTGAGCGCCGGGCTGCCTGGTGCGGCGTGTGCGGCGACGGCGGCCGGCGCGGCGACGGACAACGAGAGCGCCGCTGCCGTGGCGGCGAGCAGGTGCAGGACCCGTTGGCGGGTTCGAGCGGGCATCGTTGCCCCTTTCCTGGGGTGGGCGAGGAGAAACACGGCTAACGTCGGAGGTGGCCACGCACGGGCAATTGTTAGCGCTAACATTGGTTCGGGGTAAATATAGGCCAATTGCGCGTTCGAGTCCAGATCGGACGGCGGCCGGGCGTCTTCACGACGCCCGGCCGGCCGTGGATCAATTCACGCTGGCGGAGAACGAGTTGACCGCGAGGCCGACGCCGCCGCTCCACGGCTCGAACCCGGCCTGGATGCTCGTGAGGTACCAGGAGCGGTCGACGCGAGTGCGGGCGTCGACGTTGTTCACGAAGTCCATGACGTTGAACGAGTAGTTCGCCGTCGGGGATTGGGCCACGTAGGACAGTACGTCGTTGCCGCCGTTGTTGCCCTGCCACACGTCCCAGTTGCGGCCACCGAGGTTGACGGTGCCGACCTTGCCGCCGACCGGCTGGACGTTGCCGGTGTGGTTGAGCCAGATCATCAGCTCCATCTGGTTGACCCCGTTGGTCTTGGCGGTCGGGTCCATCCAGATGTCGTAGGAGGCGTCGAAAACCGAGCCGCCGACGTAGTTGTAGGAGATCGACGACGGCGCGCTGCCGATCCGGCTGAGCTGCCGCGGCAGGTTCGTGCCGGGGGAGCAGTTCGTGTAGTGGCACCCGAGGTAGACCGCCGGGTACGACAGTGGCGCCCCGCCGCTGGTCGAGCCCTGCTGGGTCTGGATCCGGAACCCGCTGCCGGTGACGTTGATGCACTGGGTCGCGCTGCTGCCCCAGCGGTTGTTCATGACGACGTACCGGCCGCCGATGGTGGTCGAGCCGTACTGGTCGCAGATCAGCGTGTCCGCGTGCGCGACCGGCGCGACGGCGACCGGCGCCGCCAGCCCGGCCGCGGCGAGCATCACCGCGGACAATGCGTGCCTCAGTTTCATGTGCTGCCTCCACCTCGTTGTGGTGTAGTTCTGGGAGCGCTCTCAGTCTGAGTCGTACCGATGAAACCACAGTGCACGGCCGGAGCAAAGAGGATGGCCGTGATCAATTTTCATTTTTCGGCCAGATGTTGGGAGCGCTCCCGGTTCTGCTGGTCATGCTGCCGCCCGCAGCGTCCACTTCTGGTTCGCCTGCCCGTTGCAGGTCCACAGGATCAGCTTGGTTCCGCTTGCCGTGCCCTGCCCGGTCGCGTCGAGGCAGCGGCCGGACTGCACGCCGGTGATCGAGCCGTCGGCGTTGACCGTCCACTGCTGGTTGGCCTGGCCACCGCAGTCCCAGATGATCACCGGGGTGCCGTCGGCCGTGCCTTGCCCGGACGCGTCCAGGCACTTCGACCCGAAGGCCGTCAGCTGTTTGCCGTTGGGTGTCCACGTCGCCCCGGCGCAGTCCTGCAACTGGACCGCGGTGCCGTTGGCGGAACCCGGGACGTCCGCGCACCGGCCCGACTGCGCGCCGACGATCTGGCGGGCCGTCGACTGGCCGGGGGTGCCGATGCTGCCCGGGACCGACTTCAGCGCGGTGAACCAGGTGGCGGCCATCTTGTCGTAGCCTCCGGCCGTCGGGTGGACACCGTCCACCAGTTCGGCGGTGGTGATGGCGGAGTGCATGTCCACCAGGTGCACGTGCTTGCCGGCGTTCTGGTTGCTCTGCACGATGCCGGGGATCGCGGCGTTGAACGTGCGGGCCGTGGAGTCCTGGCCGGCGTTGGCGATCGGGATGATCTGCGCGACGAAGACCTCGGCGTCCGGTGCCGTCGCCGTGATGTGGTCGATCAGCCCGGACAGGCGGGCGGGCGCCCGTGCGACGTCGTAGTTCTGCAGGACGTCGTTGGTGCCGATGTGCAGCAGGACGGTGTGCGGGGTCGTCGCGCGCAGCCAGGACACGATGTTCGCGTCGATCTGGTCGATGCGCCAGCCCGGGTGGCCCTCGTGGTCGTGGTCGCCGAGCGTGGCGGGCCCGTTGGCCTGTGAGCCGACGAAGTCCACCTGGTAACCGCCCGTCGTGACCCGCTGCCAGAGCCCGATCCGGTACCCGCCGGGGACCTGCGTGCCTTCGGTGATGGAATCGCCGAGGGGCATGACCCGGACTCCGCCGTTCGATTCGGCAGCGGCCGGGGCGGCCGGTAGCAGGACTCCAGTGAGCAGGGCCGCCGACGCGGCGAGCCACCCGAGTTTCGTTCGCATGGTGCTCCTTTCGGGTTCGCTGCGAGGGCCCCGCCACTTTCACGGGAAAGTGGCGGGGCCCTCGGCAGGTCACAGGCCGGTGATGGTCCACTGGTTGTTGGTGCTGGAGTTGGGCGTCCACAGGCCCACGCTCGAGCCGGCGGTGGAGTTGCCCATGCCGTCGAGGGCCGTGCCGGTGCCCCGGTTGACGATCTGGTACCGGCCGTTGCCCAGGCTGTTCAGCCGCCACTGCTGGTTGTTGCCGCCGTTCGACGACGCCTGCACGCAGGTGGCGCCGTTGGCGCTGTTGCCGCCGCTGTCGGCGACCAGCCCGTTGGTGCGGTTGACGATCCGGTAGTAGCCGCCGCCCGCGTCGGCGAGCTGCCACTGCAGGTTGTTGCTGCCGTCCCAGTTCCACTGCTTGAGCGGGGAACCGGAGGCGACGTTGCCACCGCCGTCGAGCACCAGCCCGGTGGTGACGTTGGCGATCCGCGCCCAGCCGGTCGGCAGGGGACCGGTGCCGGGCGCGGGGATCTGCCCGGAGAACGTCAGCTTCACCACGTACGCGAGCGCGTCGAACGGCGGGTTCGACGACGGCATGGTGATGTGCAGGCCCGAGCCGTCCTGGGTGCGGCCGGTCAGGGTCGTGGCGGCGCCGGCGCCCGGGCCGAGCAGCTGGACCGACACCAGGTTGGCCAGGTTGATCCGGTTCGAGCCGAGGGTGGTGATAGTGAAGGTGCTCCCCGGCCAGCCCAGCACTGTCGCGTACAGCACGGTGTTGTCCTTGCTGCGGGTGAACCGGATGTCGGTCCGGGTCCCTTCCACCGGGGTGGTGAAGGAGCCGCCGCCCATCTTCGTCGGCCCCTCGCCGTACACCGCCCAGGCGCGGGTGCTGTAGAGGGACTCGCCGAACCGCTTCAGGTGGTCCCCGATGCCGAGCAGGATCGTGCGCTGCCCGGCGGGGATCGTGCCGTCGGCCATCGGGGCGATGTTCAGCAGCATGTTGCCGTTCTTGCTGATCCGGTCGATCAGCGAGTGCAGCATGGCCTTGACCGAGTAGTACCCGATGCCGGTGGTGTAGCACCAGCTGGAGCTGGAGATGCTGTCGTCGGTCAGCCAGTAGGGGGTCAGGATGTCCCCCGGGCCGCCGCGTTCGAAGTCGAAGACCTCGCCGCGGTTGTTGAAGCCGTCCTTGTAGCTGGCGACGACGTCCTTGTTCCAGGCGACGGCCTGGTTGTAGAAGTGCGAGAGGAAGTTGAGCCGCTGGGCTTCGTCGACCAGGTTCAGGTCGAAGTCCTGGTAGACCAGGTCGGGCTGGTAGCCGTCGACGACTTCGCGGAGCTTGTCGTACCACAGCTGGTTTTCCGCCGCGCGGCCGTTCTGACCGAACAGCCGCCGCAGCGACTCGGTCGGCTGGTTCGGCACGTGGTCGTAGTAGCCGTTGAAGTGGTACGCGTGGTGCAGCGCCGTCACCAGCTTGAGCCCCTTGGCGCGGATCGCGTCCGCGTGCAGCCGGAGCAGGTCCAGCTTCGGGCCGGTGCGCACCGAGTTCCACTCGTTGGCGGTGCTGTTCCACATCGAATAGCCGTCGTGGTGCTCGGCGACCGGCCCGGCGAACTTCGCGCCGGCGTCGGCGAACAGCTGCGCCCACTCGGCCGGGTCGAAGTTGCCGCCCGCCGACTTGAGCTTCGGCGCGAACTGCACCCAGGTGCCCGCCTTGTCGCGGGCGCCGTTGATGAAGTTCTGGTACGGCCACGCCGAGGGATCGCCGAACACCGCCTTGTGGTGGTTGTTCTCGTTGGACCCGTTGACGTACATGTTCCGCGGGTACCACTCGTTGCCGAACGCGGGGACGCTGAACACGCCCCAGTGGTAGTAGATGCCGAACTTGGCGTCCTGGAACCACTCCGGCGCCGGCGGGTGCTGGTCCACCGACGACCAGCTCGGGGTGTAGCTGCTCGGTCCTTCGGTCGCCCACACGGTTCGGACGCGGAACACGCCGGCGGCCGCGGCGACCCCGGCCACCGCGATCAGCTTGCGCCGGGACAGCTCGAACGAAGACATGGGGGACCTTTCAGTTCAGGGACCACTTCTGGTTGTTCGCGCCGGTGCAGGTGGCCAGCTGCGTCAGGGTGCCGTTCGCGGTCCCGGACCCGGTGACGTCGAGGCACAGTCCGGATTGGACACCCGTGACCGTGCCGTTGGCGTTGAACGTCCACTGCTGGTTGTTCTGCCCGTTGCAGTTCCAGATGATGACCTTGGTGCCGGGGCTGGTCCCCCGCCCGCTGGCGTCGAGGCACCGCGTGCCGTCGTAGACGGTCAGCTCGCCGGCGCCGGACCGGGTCCACGTCTGGTTGGTGCCGCTGTTGCAGTCCCAGATCTGCACCTGGGTGCCGGGCGTGGTGCTGACGCCGCTGACGTCCAGGCACTTGTTCGCGCCCACCGCGTGCACCGGCCCGGTGTTGTTCGGGCCGCCACCGGTGCCGTAGCCGGCGGCGGTGACGCTGGCCTGCACCGCGTTCTCCGTGGCGTCCGACGGGAAGCCGCTGGTCACCGCGCCTTCGAAGAACTCGCCGACGCCGGAGACGCTGTTGTCCCCGCCCGTGCCCAGCAGGATCGACGGCTCCAGCTTCATGGGCGAGTAGCCGCGCGGCAGCCCGCCGGAGTACGGGGTGGTGAGACCGCCGGTGGTGGCGTCGCCGTATTTCAGGGTGAAGTTGCTGGTGCCGTTGTTCTTCTCCCAGGCGCTGACGAACGGGTGGTGCACACCGGGGTTGTTCGGGTCCTTGTTGGACCCGGTTCCGGTGTGGTACATGCCGTTCTCCAGGTCGGCCTCGACCCACGGCCCGGTGCCGGTGCAGCCGTTGAACCAGCAGGCGGTGCCCCAGTAGATGGCGTTCATGGTGGCGTTGCCGGTGTCGTTGTGGGAGATCTCGCCGCTGCCGTAGTCGAAGCAGCACCACTGGTTGACGTAGTTCGACGAGGTGATCATGTAGATCCCCTCGGGCTGGGCGCCGACCGGCACGTTCTTGGCGTTGTCCACCCGGTAGCCCACGCCCTGGGTGACCTTGATCCCGTACGCCGGGTGCCCGCCGACCGTCACCGGCAGCGCCATCGCGTCCGCGCCGATGTCGGAGCCGTTGGGCCCGGGGCCCTTCCAGAACCCGCCCCACGAGATCGGCAGGTCGTTGTGGTTGGCGGTCTGGTCGTAGATCTTCGTGACCGTGCACCGGGTGCCGGCGCAGAACGAGACCTGCGGTGCCGAGTCCGCGTAGCCACCCGCCTCCAGCAGGCCGATGTCGAGGTACTTCTGGTCCGAGGCCCGCTGGATCTGGTACAGCGGGCCGTTGTACGCCCCGAACAGGGCGCGGGTCGTGCTGTGCGCCGTGGCGCACGGCGTGCCGCCGGCGGCGTAGATGTCGCACGCCTGCTGCGTGGCGGCCTGGGCCGCCGGAGCGGAGGCGACGGCGCCCGCGGTCAGGACGAGTGCCGCGGCCGCGGTCAGCAGCTTCCTTCTCAACGATGAAATCATGACGAAACCTCTCTCAGGGGTTCGCGTTCAGCCGAGGGTCCACTTCTGGTTGTTCGCGCCGGCGCAGGTCGCCAGCTGGACGAGGGTGCCGTTGGTGGTGGCGGAACCGGTCACGTCCAGGCACAGTCCGGATTGGACACCGGTGATCGTGCCGTTGCTGTTGGCCTGCCACTGCTGGTTGGCCTGGCCGTTGCAGTTCCAGATGACGACCTTGGTACCGGGGCTGGTGCCCTGGCCGCTGGCGTCGAGGCACCGCGTTCCGGTGTAGACGGTCAGCTCACGGGCACTCGTGCGGGCCCAGGACTGGTTCGTGCCGCCGTTGCAGTCCCAGATCTGGACCGCGGCGCCGGGCGTGGTGCTGACGCCGCTGACGTCCAGGCACCTGTTCGCGCCCACCGCGTGCACCGGGCCCGCGACCGGGGCGGTGCCGCCGCCCGGACCGGCGGCGGCGATGACCTGCTGGGCGCCCGACGGCCAGTTCGTGCCGCTGACCTGGACGTTCCCGGTCAGGACGTTGTTGTGCGGCGGCCCGGTGGCCACCTGCGTCGCGCCGCCGTTGTACCAGTTGCCGCTGAAGGTGCTGTCGCTGGTGTTGTTGGACCCGTTGGCGTTGGTGAAGGCCCAGACCCCGGAGTCCTGGATCACGTTGGCCGACACGCTCACGTAGCGGGAGCCTTCGTCCAGGTACAGCCCGACCGTGCGGTTGTTGTCGTAGATGTAGTTGTGGTCGATCGAGCTGCCGGGGTTGGCGGAGAGGTTGTAGATGCTGCCGCCGTCGTGCATCAGCTTCTTCGTGCCGTGCACCCGGTTGTAGCTGACGACGGTGTCCCGCAGCGTCGTCGGCGTGTTGTAGACGGGCTGGTAGTCGTACAGGCCGCGGTTGCGGTAGTCCTGGCTGCCGCCCTGGTCGTTGGCGCCCCAGCCCCAGCCGACGTCGATGCCGTCGTAGGTCAGGTTCGAGACGTCGTTGTGCGAGATGACGGTGTGCGTGGCGTAGGTCGAGAGGATGCCGGCCATTTCGCGGTAGTCGAGGGCGACCCGGGTCACCGTGTTGTTCGAGATGGTGATGTCCTTGTTCGTCATCGCCGCGTTGGACGGGTGGTGGGCGTCGGTGCGCACGCCGCCGACGATGACGCCGCCGCCCGAGTCCTCGGTGAACGTGTTGTGGTCGACGGTGACCGACGACGCTCCGAGGCCGATCCCGGAGGCGTGCGCGTTCGCGTCGTTGCCGATGCCGAGCGCGACCTGGCCGAGGTGGGTGAACGTGTTGCCGCTGAAGGAGATTCCGGTGGCGGCCGAGATCTGGACGGCCGCGGGCGCCTGGGCCCAGGTGCTGCGGGCGCCCTCGAACTGCTTGCAGCCCGACTGGCAGGAGGTCAGGAAATCACCCGGCATCGGAACCGCGGCCGGGAGGAAGGTGCCGGTCTGCTGGTTCGCGTACCCGACCGACGTGCTCGGCGTGAGCCACGTCGTGTGCTCGAAGTGCAGGTCCTTGAAGGCGAGGTTGCGCGCCGGGTTGTCGTAGCTGCCGCTGATCTGCAGCAGCGACGTCAGCCTCGGCAGCTCGACGTCGTGGCTGCCGGGGACCCAGCCGCCGGGTGCCTTGTAGTACAGCTTCCCGGCCTGCGGGTCCAGGTACCACTGACCCGTGTTCTTGAGGAAGGAGTAGGAGTTCTCCAGGAAGAGCTGGCCGCCGCCGAAGGGCTTGGCGAGGGTGTCGTAGCCCCAGTTGTTGTTGTTCCACGCGGGTTGCTGCATGACGATCGAGGTGCCGCTGATGTGGTCGACGGGGGAGTACCGGTCGGTGAACGAGTTCTGGCTCTCCACCTCGATCCGGTTCTGCTGCGGCAGCGTGGCGAGGTAGTTCAGCGCGGAGTTGGTGATCGTCATCCCGCTCGTGGTGAACTGCACGTCGTTGCGGGAGATCGGGATCTGCGCGCGCTGGGCGAGCGCGCCGTCGACGAACAGCTGCCGGGAGTCGGCGCCCTGCGGCACGGACGCCACCCAGATGTTCTGGCCCGCGTCCTGCACCGACCAGCCGCCGACCTGGGTGCCGCCCGAGAGGATCGGGGTCTGGCCGGCCGCGGCCTGCCAGGTGACGGTGTGGCCGTTCTGCCCCGAGTCGGCGCTGGTGAACGCCAGCGGGGCGGACAGCCGGTAGGTGCCCCCGGCGAGCTGCACGACCACGTCGTTGGCGCCCGCCTGGGCCCTGGCCAGCTGCTGGGCCTTGGCCGGGGTGGCGACCGGCTGGTCGGGAGTGCCGGGGTTGGTGTCGTTGCCGTCCGGGGCGACGGCGATGGTGACGGTCGCGGCGTGGGCGGCGGGTGCGGCGACCGTGGTCAGTGCCAATCCGGCCAAAAGTAGGCCGACCCCCACGCGGCACGTAACCGCTGCTACGAAGCCATTCGGCCGTGGCTGTGGTCGGATTGGTACTGATCGGCACAGTATCAGTGCGGTGGCGAATGTGGTGGCGAGCGCGGCGGCGGTGCGCGACGGCATGGCGGGGACCTCTCGGGGGGTTACGGTGTGTCGAAGGGGGTGCGGTAGGACGGCGGGCGGGTGCGCAGGTCGAGGCCCAAGGTGAGCCGGACTTTCGTGGAGCGGGGAAGCCGCACGGTCAGCCACGGCCCGTCGGCGCGGGCCGGGGCCGACGTCACCCTCGGCTCCGAATGCCCGTAGTCGTAGAGACCGCCGATCCAGGACGGGTCCTCGCAGACGGTGTGGTGCACCGTGCGGATCGTGTCTTCGCCGAACGCGCCGGCCTGCACGATCACCGCGTGGTCCATCCCGGGATCCAGGTTGACCAGGTCGACGACGGTGGCGTCGGGCTCGATGCGCGAAACCAGCGCCGCCACCGACGGCGGCAGGCCGGGGCGCCGGGCGTCGGCGTCGTGATAACGCAGGCGCGCCTGCTGCAGGCCGCCGTTGTAGAGCACCTGCGGGCCGCCCCAGGTCAGCTGCACCAGCGCCTCGGTGACTACCGGGTTGGTCTGCTGCCAGACGTGGATGTCGGCCTCGGCGACGTCCTGGCCGCGGTGGCGTTCCATGCGGGCCAGGCGGTGGCGGACCTGGGCCTGCGCGGCCGCCAGGATGCGCTCGGGGTAGGTGGGGTCGTCACCGGCCAGGAACGCGAACCAGGGCTCTTCGTGCCCGGACTCCTCCTTGTTCCGGAACGCGCGCACGGTGCGCCAGTCGTACCCGGCGGCCTCGCGCAGCCGCTCGATCCGCTTCCGGTCGGCGGGCGCGGCGGAGTGGTGCCACAGCGCGATCGGCACGGACATCAGCATCGGGTTGTAGTCGAACCAGCCCCGGTCGGCGTAGCGGAAGGGCACATGCAGCGTCGGCGTCCCGACGTCCGGGCCGAGCTGGACGGTCCAGCGGGACCGCAGGCTGGAGTCGGCTTCGGTGAAGGCCATCACCTTGCCCTGGGCGATGACCTCGTCCAGGGCCGGGCGGACCAGGTCGAGGAAGGATTCGTCCCCGGTGGCCGCGGCCCCGGCGAGGGCGGCGACGGTGGCGGCCTGCCCGACGCTGTACCAGCCGTGCGGCCAGGACCAGCCGTAGTGGCCGCCGTACCACCGGCCCTCCAGCAGCCCGCCGACCGTGCCGTCCGGGGCGACGTTGTCCGGGACGATCCCGCCGTTGGCGCTCGCGCGGGCGCACCAGGCGCCGGCGTACTCGGCGATCCAGTCCCGGTACCGCGGCTCGCCGGTCAGCATCAGGGCGTTGAGCACGAGCCCGGTCGCGGCCAGGTTGACCGCGGTGTCGCCCACGCCCGCCCGGCGGCGCAGCTGCTCGCCCAGGCGCGGGTCCTCGTCACGCGGCGGCTCCGCGGTCCCCGGCGGCAGGACCCACTCCAGCGGGAAGCCGTACATCCGGGCTTCTTCGGGGAGCCAGGGATAGGACCGGCCGTCGAACAGGCCTTCCCGGTTCCGGTCGCTGCCGTTGTGCGGCCGCCGGATGATCCGGTGCACCGGGTCGTAGTTGCCGTGGGCCGGGTCGGCGTAGAGGTCCGCGAACCGCCGCGCCCGCCCGGCCCAGCGCCCGGGCGCGGCCAGGCACAGGAAGTAGAACAGCAGCAGGCTCTCGCCCTGGTGGAACCAGTCGTACCCGCGCTCGTACTCCCGCTCCAGCATCCCGAGCTCGGCGAGCTGCCGGGTGACGCCTTCCCAGTGCCGTTCGGAGGCCGGCAGCAGGTCGTCGGCGCCGCCGAGCAGATAGAGTTGCGGCCAGTTGAAGAAAGTTTCGTAGAAGTCGTCCACCCCGTCGCGGGTGGAGAGCCGGCCGCCGTAGGCCAGCCGTCCGTCGGGTCCGGTGAAGTCGCGCTCGAACGCGCGCCAGGCGCGGTCGAGCAGGTCGAACAGGCCGCGCTGGGCCACGGCCCAGCCGGGGGGTTCGAGCAGCGGCACCGAGGCCGTGATCACGGGGTCCATCCCGGGCGTCCTCCCGTTCGCGTGGGCGGATCAGTTCTTGGTGGCGCCGGCGAGCATGCCGGCGACGAGAAATCGTTGGGAGAACAGGAAGACGACGAGCACAGGGGTGATCGCCAGCAGGGTGGCCAATGCCAGCACCGGACGCTGGACGGCGAGCCCGGCGGCGGTCGGGTTGAACTGCGGGACGTCGTTGAGCAGGGTGCCGAGGCCGACCTGGACCGGGAACTGGCTGCTTTCCGGCAGCATCACGTACGGCAGGAAGTAGTTGGTCCAGTTGGCCACGAAGCTGAAGAACCCGACCAGCGCGACCACCGGCGTCGCCAGCGGCAGGGCGACCCGGCGGAACGCGCCGAACTCCGAGCAGCCGTCGAGCCGGGCGGCGTCGAGCAGTTCGCCCGGCAGCGCGGTGGTGAAGTAGATGTAGGCCAGGTACACGCCGAACGGGTAGAACGCGTACGGCAGGACGATCGACCACATCGTGCCGATCAGGTGCGCGGTGTTGAGCTCGAGGAACAGCGGCACCACGAGGGTGGCGTTCGGCATGAGCATGACGACCAGGGTCGTCACGAGCAGCGCGCGCCGGCCGCGGAACTCGGTCTTGGCCAGCGCGTACCCGGCCGGGACCGCCACGCACAGCGTGATCACGAGTGCGAAGGACGAATAGAGCGCGGAGTTGCCCAGCCACTCGAAGATCGCGTTGCCCTGGTAGGCGGTCAGCGCGGCCCAGTTGGCCCGCAGGTCCGCCCAGGAGCCGAAGGACAGCGGGTGGCCGTGCACGAGCTGGTCGTCGGTCTTCGTCGCGGCCAGCACCAGCCACAGCACCGGCACGACGAAGAACACCACGAACAGGGCGAGCACGACGCCGGGCAGGGGGTTCGGCAGCCGGCGTCGCCGGGGGGCCCGCGGCCGGGTGACGGCGGGGGCGCGGACCGGGGCGGCCGGTCGCCGCAGGTCAGTCGGCATCGAAGAACCTCGACCGGGTCACGAACACGGCCGCGACGACCAGGCCGACCAGCAGCAGTTCGACCGAGATCGCGGCCGCGGTGCCGACGTCGTTGTTCTGGAAGGCGAAGTCGTAGGACAGCTGGTTGAGCGAGTAGTCCCGGCCGGCCACGCCGACACTGGCCTGGGACAGCAGCTGCGGCTCGACGAACAGCTGGGTGCCGCCGGCGAAGGCCAGGATCACCATGTAGACGATCCACTTGCGCAGCAACGGGATCTGGATCCGCCACGCGGTGTGCCAGGCACCGGCGCCGTCGATCCGGGCCGCTTCGAGGATGTCGGGGGAGATGGTGTTCAACGCCCCGTACAGCACCACGATCCAGCCGCCCGCGCCGGTCCAGAACGCGATCAGCGTGAACAGCACCGGCAGGTGCTCGAGCGCGACGACCTGGCCGAAGGTGTCGAATCCCAGGCCGCGCAGCAGGAACCCGGCCGGGCTGACCGCCGGGTCCAGCATGAACAGCCACACCAGGACACTGGCGGCACCGGCGAGCGCACCCGGGACGTAGTACAGGAACCGCAGTGCCTTGCCGGTGGTGCGCGCGCCGATGCGGTACAGCAGCAGGGCCAGCCCGACCACGAACACCACCAGCGCGGCCAGCCAGCACACCAGGTACAGCGCGACGTGCCCGGCCGCGGCGGCGAACCGGAAGTCCCGCGCCGCCGTCACGAAGTTCGTGAACCCGGCGAAGCCGCCGCCGGCGTCGGTGACCGCGAAGGAGATCGCGTAGCCGGTCGGGACGACCCCGAAGGCGACCAGCAGCAGCAGGTAGGCGGCGACGAAGCCGTAGCCCGCCCGGCCGGACCACTGCCGCCCGGACCACTGCCGGCCGGCCACCGGCGCGCTCATCGCTGCTTGACTTCGTAGCCGGTGGACCGGGCGTAGTTCTCGATCGCGCTCTGCCACGCCGGGAGCAGCGACTCGATGGTCTTGCCCGCCGTGAGGCCCGGGGTGACCGTGGCCGCCCAGATCGCCTCCTGGCTGAACTGGCCGTAGCCCCAGCCGTTCCAGACCTGGCCGGCCGCGGCCTGCAGCGGCCCGGTGATGTCACCCGCGTAGTAGCCGGACGACACCTGGTTCGCCAGCCACGTCTTCGCGGCCGCCTGGTACGCCGGGTAGCCGGGGGCGACCTTGCCCTGGTAGTCGTCGGAGGTGGTCACCCAGGTGAGGAAGTCCGTGGCGGCCTTGAGGTGGTGGCTGTGCGCGGAAACCAGCCACGTCCCGCCGCCGACGTTGCCCACCGAGGGATCCGGGTCGCCGGGCCACTGCGGCATCGGGGCGACGGCGATCTGGCCCTTCGGGGTCTTGAACGTGCCTTGGAACAGCGCACCGCCGTACCAGGACGGGCCGGGCATCAGGAGGATCTTGTCCGCGGAGTTCTTGCCGAAGTCGGAGCTGAACACGCTGCTGGTGGACATGCTGCCGGCCTTGATCACGGTGTCGAGCAGCTGCGCCGCCCGGGTGCAGTTCGGGCCGGTGGCGTCCACCGTGACGGCCTTCGGCCCGGTGATCTGGTTGGCGCCGCACTTGCTCGCCCACAGGTAGATCTCCGGGGTGAACGTGTCGCCCGCCGCCCCGACCAGGTAGCCGGGGTGCTCGGCGGCCACTTTCCGGCCCAGCGCCTGGTATTCCGGCCACGTCGCCGGGACCCGATAACCCCACTGCCGCATCAGTGTCGCGTTGTACCAGAGCACGGTCTGGGAGAGGTCGTTGCGCAGGCAGTACACCGTGCCGTCCACCGTGCACGGGTCGTTGGCGCCGGGCGCCCAGCCGTCCAAAATGGACTGTTGCAGCAGGCCCTTGTTCAGCGGTGCCGTGAACCCCGCTTGCCTGGCCCACGACACTTCGTTGTTCTGGGAGCTGAACACCACGTCCGGCCAGCCGCTGCCGGTCCGGTTGAACAGGCCGACCTTGGTCTGCAGGTAGTTCGATCCGTTCGCGTCCCCGTCGTAGCTGACGATGTCGAGCTTCGCTTCGGGATGCTGTTTCTGGTACAGCTGGGCGGCGGCCATCCGGGTCGAATCCACCCACACCGTCAGGGTTCCGTCGTCCTGCGGGGCCGGCGTGAAGCCGTTTTGGGCCGGTGCCGCGCCGCCGCCGCTCGCGCAGCCCGCCGCGATCGTCATGGCGAGTGCCCCGGCGAGGACGGCCGCGAGATTCCTGCCCCTCATGCGCTGCTCCACTTCGTCGTGGCACCCGCCGGGAAAGCCGGCCGGGCGGACCGGTGCAGGATGTGTCTGACTCATTCGACGCGGCCGGTCCGGGTCGGCGATCGAAAGTTTCGAAGCCGCAGACGGGGTTTTCCCTTGCGTACTCGGTGATCCATGAGAACAGCGAGGCTGCCCGGCGTCAAGCCGTGGGCATGCCTATTGCTCCGTCCCGGGGTCCGCGCCGCCGCCTGCGATGTAATTTTCACTTCGTCCCGACAAAGATTGACGAGATGCCGCCGTGGCGAGGTAAGGTGCTCGCCGGGCCACTAAGTCATACTCATAATGTGACCCGTAACGAGGAAGTAGCACCGCCTGTCCCGTATCGCCCCGGCTACGAGGTGGTGGCCGAGCAGATCCTCCGGCTGATCGCCGAGCTGGATCTGCGGCCCGGCGACCGGATGCCGACCGAGAACGAGCTGGCGGCGCGGATGGGAACCAGCCGGACCGTGGTGCGAGAGGCCGTCAAGATCCTCTCGGCGATCGGCCGGGTGCGAGCGCACAAAGGACGTGGGCTGTATGTCTCCGACGACGAGGGCATGCTCGGCGGTTCCCGCTGGGGGAGCTTCTTCCTTCCGGCCGATCTCGACCACGTCTACATGCTCTTCGAGTTCCGCCGGATCCAGGAAACCGCGGCCAGCAGGCTCGCGGCGGCCAACGCCACCCCCGCCGAGCTGCGCGCGATCGAGGCCGCCGCCGAGACCTGCCGGCACGGTCACCTGACCGGTGAGTCCGTGCTCTTCGACCGGGGCGACGACGACTTCCACGCCGGGATCGCCGCCGCTTCGCACAACCAGTTCCTCGTCACGGCCGTGCGCGAGGCCCGCCGTCTGCAACGGCAGTCGAACATCATCGGGATGTCCGGCGCGATCGGCGGGCACGCGTCCGAGGCCATCGACGAGCACGACGCGATCTACCGGGCGATCCGTGACGGCGACCCGGACGCGGCGGCCCACGCCGCCGCCGTCCATCTGGACAACACCCTGGAGGACTACCGCCGGGAGATCCAGCGCCGCCTCTTCGGCCGATAATCGCACCCCGAATCCCGCGAGTCCCCTCCGGCGATCCGGGGTGCGAGTCCACTGTGGACGACACCCCTGAAGGACAACGATGTTCGATCACCAGAGGGAGCCGTGTGATGGTGAATCATAGATCCCTGTTCGCGTCGGTCGCGCTCGGAGCCGTGCTCGCGCTGAGCATGAGCGGCACTGCGCAGGCCGGCAGTTCGATTGCGCCGACTGTGGCGTCACCGGCGGCCGCGGCCGCCGGGACCGCGGGCTGCGGCAAAGCGCCGGGGCTGGCGAGTGGCAACCACACGATTTCGAGCGGCGGCCAGAACCGCAGCTACATCCTGCGGGTCCCGAACAACTACGACAACAACCACTCCTACCGCCTGTTCGTCGGCCTGCACTGGCGCGGCGGGACCGCGAACGACGTCGACTCGGGCGGGACCGACGGCTACAACTGGTCCTACTACGGGCTCCGGCGGCTGGCTGACAACGCGAACAACAGCACGATCTTCGTGGCACCGCAGGGCAATGGCAACGGCTGGGCCAACCCCGGCGGCCAGGACGTCACCTTCATCGACGACCTGCTGAAGCAGCTCGAGGCCGCTCTGTGCGTCGACACCTCGCAGGTCTTCGCCGGCGGGTTCAGCTACGGCGCCGGCATGAGCTACGCGCTCGCCTGCGCCCGGCCGACGGTCTTCCGCGCGGTCGCCGTCTACTCCGGCGCGAACCTCAGCGGGTGCAGCGGCGGCACCCAGCCCGTCGCGTACATCGGCATGCACGGCATCGGGGACAACGTCCTGCCCATCGCCTCCGGCCGCCAGCTGCGCGACCAGTTCGTCCGCAACAACGGCTGTACCCCGCAGAATCCGCCGGAGCCGTCGAGCGGGAGCCGGACGCACATCGTCACCGCCTACTCCGGCTGCCGGGCCGGGTACCCGGTCGTCTGGGCCGCCTTCGACGGCGGGCACGACCCGGGTCCGAAGGACGGCGGCGGCAGCGGCTGGCAGACCTGGACCTCGGGCGAGGTGTGGAAGTTCATCACGCAGTTCGGCCCGTCCACCCCGCCGCCACCGCCGGTCCAGACCGGCGTGAACTACAAGCTGACGGCCCAGCACAGCGGCAAGCTCGTGGAGATCACCGGCTCGTCCACGGCGGCCGGCGCGCTGATCGAGCAGATGTCGGCCACCGGCGGGCTCAACCAGCAGTTCGACTTCGTCGACACCGGTGACGGCTACTACTGGATCCGGGCCCGGAACAGCGGCCTGGTGCTCCAGGCGGCGAACGCGAACAGCGGTGCGGACATCAGCCAGCAGCCGCAGGCGGCGAACTCGGCCCAGCAGTGGCGGGTGGTCGACCAGGGCGACGGCTCGGTGAGCCTGGTGAACCGGCTGAGCGGCCTGGCGCTGGACGTGTGGGGAGTCTCGACCGCCGACGGCGCGCGGATTTCCCAGTGGACGTTCACCGGCAACCCCAACCAGCGGTTCCAGCTCCAGCGAGCCTGAGCCCGTGTCCACGACTGAGTCCCCCCGGCTGCTCCGCCCCACGTTGGCCGACGTGGCGCGGGCGGCCGGGGTGTCGACGGCGACCGCTTCCCGCGTGCTCAACGGCTTTCCGCGGGTGAGCCCGCAGCGGCGCAAGCAGGTCGAGTCCGCGATGCTGGCGCTGGGCTACGCCCGGCAACGGGCGGCGCGCGCGACGACCTCGCGGCAGACCGGTTCGATCGCGCTGGTCGTGTGCGAGGAAGTGCCGCGGTTGTTCACCGATCCGTACTTCCCGCGGATCGCCGCGGGGGTCGGCCGGGAGCTGACGGCGGTGGGCCTGCAGCTCGTGCTGCTCACCGTCCCGGCGACGGACGACTACCAGGAGCCGGTCCTGCGTTACCTCGACGGCGGGCACGTCGACGGCGCGCTGGTCGTCGGCATGCACGGCAGGCGGCCGCTCGACGTCGGCTGGCTCGGCATTCCGGTGGTGTTCGGCGGCCGGCCGGTCCAGGCGGGCCGCTCGGACCGGCTGTCGTACGTGGACGCCGACAACCAGGGCGGTGCGCGGCTGGCGACCCAGCGGCTGCTCGACGGGGGACGGCAGACCGTGGCGACCATCGCCGGGCCGCAGGACATGACCGCGGGCGTGGACCGCCTGCTCGGGTACCGGCAGGCGGTCGCGCGGGCCGGCCGGTACGACGACGGCCTCGTGGTGTTCGGCGACTTCGGGCAGGCGTCCGGGGACTACGCCACGTCCCGGCTGCTGAGCCGCCGTCCGGACGTCGACGGGATCTTCGCCGCCTCCGACATGATGGCGGTCGGCGCGTTGCGCGCGCTCCGCCGGGCGGGCCGGAAGGTCCCCGAGGACGTCGCCGTCGTCGGGTTCGACGACCTGCCGATCAGCAGCTGGACGGATCCGCCGCTCACCACCGTGCGGCAGCCGGTGGAGGAAATGGGCGCGCGGATGACCGGCGAGCTGCTGGCGCTGATCGACGGCTCGCCCGCGCGCCGGTGCACCGTGCTCGACACCCAGCTCGTACCACGCAAGTCGGCCTGATCAATCCTTTGTGGACGGACAACTCGAGGAGGAGCCTTGACCGTTCGTGTGATCGTCATGGTGGCCGCGATGGTGCTGGCGGTGCTGACCGGCGCGGTGCCGGCCTCGGCGGCGCCGGCACCGCTGGTGAGCCAGGCGTCGGGCCGGTGCCTGAACGTGCGGGGCGGTACCGACACGGCGGGAACGCCGTTGGAGATCCAGGTCTGCGGCGGCCAGGCCGGGCAGGCCTACGAGTTCACCGCGGCCGGCGAGCTGCGGACGATGAACGGCACCCGGTGTGTGGACGCCTACGGCAACCAGACGTCGAACGGGACGGCCGTGATCATCTGGTCGTGCAACGGCCAGGCGAACCAGCAGTGGCGGCAGAACGCCGACGGCACGATCACCGGCGTCCAGTCGGGGCTCTGCCTGGACGTGACCGGCGGCGGCACGGCCGACGGCACCGCGGTGATCCTCTGGACCTGCCACGGCCAGAGCAACCAGAAGTGGAGCGCCGGGACGACCCCGCCACCGCCGCCACCGCCGAGCGGCACGGCGCCGTGCGACATCTACGCGTCGGGTGGCACGCCGTGCGTCGCCGCGCACAGCACGGCGCGGGCCCTCTACGGCACCTACGCCGGCAACCTCTACCAGGTCCGGCGTTCGTCCGACAACACGACCAGGAACATCGCCGTCCAGGCGGCGGGCGGGACGGCCGACGCGGCCGCCCAGGACTCGTTCTGCACCGGCACGACCTGTGTCATCACGGTGGTCTACGACCAGTCCGGGCGCGGGAACGACCTCTGGTACCAGGGATCGAGCGTGGTGCCGGGGTCCAGCCAGAGCAGCCCGGCGAAGGCGACGTCGGAGTCCCTCACGGTCGGCGGCGCGAAGGCGTACTCGCTGTACATCAATCCCGGCAACAGCTATTGGCGGGACGGGCACCTGACCGGTGTGCCGACCGGCAGCGCGCCGGAAGGCATGTACATGGTGACCAGCGGGACGCACGTCAACAGCGGCTGCTGCTTCGACTACGGCAACAGCGAGACGACGAGGAAGGCCGACGCCGCCGGGGCGATGGACGCGATCAACTTCGGCACGGAGTGCTGGTTCGGCGGCTGCCAGGGATCGGGCCCGTGGGTGCAGGCCGACCTCGAGTGGGGGCTGTACCCCGGTGGCAGCCAGTCCTGGAACCCGAACCAGCGAGCGCTGCCCAGCAAGTTCGTCACGGCGATGCTGAAGAACAACGGCACGTCCCGGTTCGCGCTCAAGGGCAGCAACGCCCAGTCGGGCAGCCTCACGACGATGTGGGACGGCGGCCTCCCCGGCGGCTACAGCCCGATGAAGAAGCAGGGAGCCATCATCCTGGGCAGCGGCGGTGACTGCTGCAAGCCCGGTGGCGGGGCCAACCTGAGCGCGGGGACGTTCTACGAAGGGGCGATGGTCGCGGGCTACCCCTCGGACGCGACCGAGAACGCGGTGCAGGCGAACGTCGTCGCCGCCGGCTACCGCTGAGCCGGCGCGGCACACCGAAGGGGGCCTTCCGCGAGGGAGGCCCCCTTCTCGCACGTCCATCCTCGGCGAACCGGTTCGCCTCCGTTTGGCCTATTGTCGGTGAATTGCCTGCAGCGTACGTTCCTTGGTGGTCGAACCGGTTCGATGACCCGGGATCGTCCCCCGCACGTCCACCGCCAAAGGAGTCGTCTGTGGACCTCTCGCGTCAGCGGCCGCGCGTCCGCCGTGGCCTGGCCGCCCTCATGATCACGGGAGCACTGACCGGTGCCTCCACCGTGGCTCTCTCCGAGCCGGCCCGGGCCGCGGACGAGTCGGTCTCGGTCGACTTCTCCCTCGCCGGCGGCTCGCCGTCCTACCGCGCTTCCGGCTGGATCTACGGCATGACCGAGGACGCTTCGGCACCGGCCGACCACTTCTTCCGCGACGTGAAGTTCCAGGCGATGCGGGCCGGTGGCGCGCAGCTGGACAGCCCGGGCGGCTGGGTGTCCGGCAAGTACGACCGGCGGTGGAACGCCACCCGCGCCCAGCTGCTGCGCACCCGCTCGCTCGGTGGCCAGTTCGTCCTGCTCGTGCACGACCTCTGGGGCGCGGACGGCTACCCGATCTCGCGGTTCCCCGGCGACAACGGCGACTGGACCGACTACGACAGCTTCCTCACCCGCCTGATCAACGACGTGCGGGCCACCGGCGCCCCGGTGGAGTGGGACATCTGGAACGAGCCCAACATCTCGCTGTTCTGGAACCGGCCGCAGAGCCAGTACTTCGCCATGTGGCAGCGTGCGTACCAGCGCATCCGGGCGGCGTTCCCGGGGCAGCCGATCGTCGGCCCGAGCCTCGCCGGCGTCCCGTCGACGTCGGCGAGCTGGTGGACGCAGTACCTCGACTTCGTCCGCGGTGCCGGCGTGGTTCCGGACATCGTGAGCTGGCACTCCCTGCCGGGTGATCCGGTGGCCAACGTCGCCGCGGCCGACGCGTCCCTCGGCTCGCGCGGCATCCCGCATCCGCGTCCGTACCAGATCAACGAGTACGGGGCGTCGAACGAGCAGAACCCCGGCGACGGCTCGTGGTACATCGCCCGGCTGGAGCGGGCCGGCGCCGACGGGCTGCGCGCGAACTGGGCGAGCGGCGGGAACCTGCACAACGACCTCGCCAACCTGCTCGTCCACAACTCCGCGGGCCAGTACCAGCCCAAGGGCGAGTGGTGGGTGTACCGGTTCTACGGCTCGCAGACCGGCGCAATCGTGGCGACCACGCCCAGCGGGTCGTACGACCCGTTCGCCACGAAGGCGACTGGGGTCGCGAAGGTCCTGGTCGGTGGCGGCGGCACGACCGGCACCGTCGCGGTGGCCCTGCGGCGCCTGGACACCACCGCGGGGATCGTCCAGAACAACCAGGTCCGGGTGCTCGTCCAGCGGATCCCGTACAACGGCGGCGCCGCGGTCGCCGGCCCGGTGACCGTCCAGAACTCGGTGGTGAACGTCTCCGGCGGCGCGGTGACCGTCAACGTCCCGCACACCAACGTCGACGACAGCTACACGATCACGCTGCTCCCGCCGGGGGACGCCGGGTTCCAGTCCGTCGCCGTCGCCCAGCACTCCCAGCAGTGCCTGGACAACACGGACCTGAGCACCGCCGACGGCAACCGGCAGCAGCAGTTCTCCTGCGAGGGCGGTGACCAGCAGCAGTGGAACTTCCGCCCGGTACCCGGCGTCGCGGGCACCTACACGCTCACCAACCAGCAGTCGGGCAAATGCCTCGAGGTGGCGGGCGCGTCGACCGCCGACGCGGCGGCCGTCCAGCAGGGGAGCTGTTCGGACGGCGCCCAGAACCAGCAGTTCACCCTGCGCAAGGTGACCTACGGCGGCAACGACTCCCACGACTACCAGCTCGCCGCGCGGCACAGCGGAAAGTGCGTCGACGTGAACGGCGCCTCCACCGCCGCGCGGGCGCAGCTGATCCAGTGGCCGTGCCGGGCGGTCAGCCAGGGCAGCCCGCTCAACCAGACCTGGCGCCTGTGGGGGATCGCTCCGGCCGGCTGACGGCCCTCGGTCCGGCTTCCTGACGAAGTTCGTGAAGGCCACCTTGAGGAACTTCAAGTTCCTCAAGGTGGCCTTCACGAACGCACCTGCCGTGCGCCCGGAACTGGGCGATGATCCGCTCGTTTCAGCGGGCCGGTGTGATGACCTCGGCTGCTATGGCGTGCTTCACTTTCCGGACGAGAGAGCGGGGATGACCGGGTGGGTGGCGATGTCGGCGTAGACCCCTTCGAACTGGTCCAATGTGGACTCCAGGTCGTGCGCGCCGATCAGGTCGAGGCTGGCCTTGCCCATGGCCGTCCTGGTCCGCTCGTCGGTCAGGACGGCGGTGAGCAGCCTGGCCAGCTCCGCCGGGTCGCCGGGTGGGTAGAGCCAGCCGTTGCGTCCCGGGTGCACGAGGTGGGGGAGGGCCATCGCGTCCGCGGCCACGACGGGCTTGCCGGCCGCCATCGCCTCCATGGTCACCAGGCTCTGCAGCTCGGCGGTGCCCGGCATGCAGAACACGGCGCACCGCCGGTAGGCCCGGACCAGGTCCTCGTCCGGGACGAACCCGTGGAAGGTGACCCGGTCCGCGATGCCCAGCCGCGCGGCCTGCGCCTCCAGCCGGGCGCGTTCGCTGCCGTCGCCGACGAGCTCCACCCGCACGTGCGGTGGCAGCATGACGGCGGCTTCGAGCAGTTCGTGGACGTTCTTCTCCGCGTCCAGCCTGCCCACGAACAACACCGACGGCGCGGCGGCGGGTTCCGTCGGCGGGCCCGCGTAGTGCGCGCGGTCGATCCCACAGGAGATCGCCATCACCGGCCGGTTGAGGCCGTTCTGTTCGAGCAGCTGGGCCGCGCGGGGAGTCGGGGTCGTGCAGACCGTGGCCCGGCCGAAGATCCGCACGAGGTCGTGCCACGCCAGCCGGGCGAGGGGGCGGTGGGTCCAGCGGGGCAGCGGACCGTAGCCCAGCAGGTTCTCCGGCATGAAGTGGTTGGTGGCGACCACGGGGATGTTCCGTGCCGCGGTCGCGGCCCGCACCGCGCTGCGGCCGATCAGGAAGTGGGCCTGGGTGTGCACGACGTCGGGGTCGATCCCGGCGAGCAACGCGGGCACGGCCTTGGCGGTGCGCCACGGCGGGCAGATCCGGAACGTCGGGTGGAACGGCGTGCGCACGGAACCGATCCGGTGGACCGTCACCCCGCCCGCCGTCTCGGTGAACGTCTCGCCGGTGGGCGACGGGCAGACGACGTGCACCTCGTTCCCGCGGCCGGCCAGCCCGGACGCGAGCCGGTAGGCGAAGTTGGCCGCACCGTTCACGTCCGGCGGGTAGGTGTCCGCGGTGATCGCGACGCGTAACGGGCCCTCGCGACGCGGACGGCGAACCGAAGCGGTTTCCGCGGGCGCCGGTACCTCGCGGGCCAGGAGCAGCAGCCCAGCCACGGCGACGACGCCGGGCACGGCGATGCCGGCCAGCCGGCCCGGTGTCATCTCGCCGTAGGCGAAGACGCCGATGAGGACCGCGCTCAGCGGGTCGGCGATCGTGGTCGCGCCGGCCACGACCGGGGCGGGGCCACTGGCGTAGGCCTGGTGCAGCAGCCACGCCCCGGCGAGGGTCGCCGCCCCCGCCTCGGCGACCACGACGGCGGCGGTCGCGCCGGTGAGCGGGGCGACCGCCGCCGCCCGGACGAGCGCCGAGGTGAACCCGAAGAGCACGGCGGTCGCGAGCGCGAGGAGCAGGCACCGGGCACGGCCCCGGGTGAACCGGGCCGCCACGGCCAGACCCGCCGCGGCGAGCACGGCCCACTGCGCGGTCCCGAGGCCGGGCGCCGGCAGAGCGGTGTTCGTCGCCATCGCCGACAGTGCGACGAACCCCGCCACACCGGTCACGCTCATCGCCAGCGCGGCGAGCACCGCCCGGGTCAGCACGGTCCTCGCGAGGAACACCGTGAGCACGAGGGTGAGCACGCCGATCGGCTGCACCACGGCCAGCGGCGCCATGGTGAGCGCGAGGACGTGCAGGGCGGCGCCGAGCCCGGCGAGCCCGATCCCGGCGTACCAGCCGGGCGTGCGCAGGATCGTCCGGAGCCCGGCCGGTCCGAGCTCCGGGCTCGTGGTCGCCCCGCGGACGGCCTGGTGTTGCAAGTGGACGGTGGCGGCGAAGCAGCACGCACCGGCGGCCGCGAGACCGATGGCCAGTGTCAGCATGATTTCCTCTCGGAACGCAGGACGGCGAGGGCCGGCTCGCCGAGCAGGACGAGGTAGACGACGAACACGAGCCGTTCGGTGAGCCCCTGGAACAGCGGGCCGTCGAAGGCGCGAGACGGTGCGAGGAGCACCGGCAGCTGGCTCAGCAGGAACACCGCGAGCGCGCCCCAGGCCCAGCGGGTCTGCCGCCGGATCCGCCCGGCGAGGCGGCGGTGTGCCGGGTGGGCCGCCGCGCTCCGGGCGAAGAGCCCGGCCGCGGCCGGCAGGCTGACGAACAGCACCAGGCCCGCGTAGCGGTGGACCTCGGCGGAGAACGTCATCGGCGCGCCCGTGGGCGTGGTGGGGAAGAAGGCGCAGAGCGTCAGCCCGGCACACCAGCAGCACCCCAGCGCCACCATCGGCCGGGTGACCGGCAGCCCGGCCCGGGACAGCCCGGCCGGCAGGCACCCGGTGCCCGCCGCCATCGTCAGGACGCAGACGGCGAAGCCGGTGGTGTCACCGGACAGGACGTAGTCGCTGATCACCTGCCGGATCGGATCGACCTCGGCCGCCTGCGCGACGTGCAGGACGAGCGCGGTGACCACGGACAGGCCGAAGCACACGAGCGCGGCGATGGCCCACGCGCCCGCGTTGCCTCGCCGGAGGGGCACGGACTCGGGACGGGCCCGGGATTCGACGGAGTACACGATTCGAATCTCGGGCCCGCGAATGAAAGAACTTTAAGAACCACCGCCGAGCCGGTTAAGAAAAGCCGAGGGCACCCGCACTTTGAGTTCCGCGCCGCCGCCCGGCGCCGCACCGGCCACCACACTGCCCTCGTGCGCCTCGACGATCTGCGCCACGATCGCCAGCCCCAGGCCGGAGCCGGGCATGGACCGGGCGGCGGTGGCCCGGTAGAAGCGCTCGAAGACCTTCGGCCGGTCCTGCTCGCTGATCCCCGGTCCTTCGTCGGCGACCGTCAGCTCGGCGAACCCGTCCGCCGCCGACAGCCGCACCTGGACGGTCCCGCCGGGCGGGCTCCACTTCGCGGCGTTGTCCAGCAGGTTCAGCACCACGCGGGACAACCCGCCCGGCCGGCCGGACATCGCGGCGGGCACGGCCGAAACGGCGAAGACGACCTGGGGCCACCGGGCGCGGGCGCGGATGACAGCGCCGGCGACGACGTCGGCCAGGTCCAGGGGCTCGAACGGCTCCGGGTCGGTGTTCTCCGCGGCCAGTTCGACCAGCTCGGCCGTGAGGGTGGTCAGCTCCTCGGCCTGGACCCCGAGATCCCGCAGCAGCCGGGTCCGGTCGTCCGGCGAGAGCACTTTGCCGGACGCACGCTGCTGTTCGGCGTAGGTGAGCAGCTCGACGTTGGTGCGCAGGCTGGTCAACGGCGTCCGCAGCTCGTGGCCCGCGTCCTGCACGAGCTGCTGCTGGGCGGCCCTCGACGCGGCGAGCGCGGTCAGCATCCGGTTGAACGCGGTGGCGAGCCGGGCGATCTCGTCGCGGCCGTCCGCCGGGATCCAGCTGTCCAGGTCCTGAGTCCTGGCCACCTCCTCCACGGCACCGGTGAGCCGGTGGACCGGCCGCAGGCCCGCCCGCGCGACGCCCCAGCCGACCACGCCCGCGAGGGCGGCGCCGGCGAACCCGATCCAGGTGAGCAGGGTCCGGAGATCGTCGAGGGTGCTCTCGATGCCGACGACCCGGCCGGCGACCTGGACCGCGCCACCGGCCCGGGGAGTCGTGCTCACCCGGTAGATCGTCTCGTCGCCCGGCCCGGCGTCGGCGAGGTCCAGGCCGCTCCCGGTCGCCGCGATCCGGACGGCGGGCGAGCTCACCGGCCCCAGCCACGCCGAGCCGGCGCTGCTCGACACCGGGTGCCCGGCGCTGTCGAGGAACCGGACGACGACGGGCGGCGGCGGGCCCGCCATGCCGAGCAGCTGCGTGATTTCCGGTGACAGGTCGTTGTCCCACCAGTTGCTCGGCAGCTCGTCGGCGGCGTGCACGATGCGCAGCGCCGCCTCGGGAGTGGCCGCCCGCGAGGCCGCGCCGGTGTCGGCGCTCAGCTGGAGATCCATGTTGGCGTACATCCGGCCGTGCATCAGCCACCAGCCCGCCAGCGACACGACGATCACCGCGAGCGCGACCCCGAACGCGGACAGCAGCCCGACCCGCGCGCGCAGGCTGAACTTCCGCCGTGCGATGACGCGCAGCCGGTCGGCCGGCCTCACAGCGGCTCCTCCCGCAGGACGTAGCCGACGCCGCGGACGGTGTGCAGGAGCCGGCCGGCGCCGTCCGCTTCCAGCTTCTTGCGCAGGTAGCCGAGGTAGACGTCGAGGCTGTTGGAGCTGCTCCCGAAGTCGAAGCCCCAGACGTGTTCGAAGAGGACGGACCGGGTGAGCACCTGCCGCGGGTGGCGCAGGAACAGCTCGAGGATCGCGAACTCGGTGCGGGTGAGCCGGATCTGCCGGCCCGCGCGGACGACCTCCCGGGTGGCCGGGTCCAGCGTGAGGTCGCCGAACATCAGCTCCGCCGGGGACTCGGGCGTGACGGCCTCGTACCGCGCGCGCCGGAGCAGCGCCCGGACCCGGGCGAGCAACTCCTGGAGGGCGAACGGCTTGGCGAGGTAGTCGTCCGCGCCGGCGTCGAGGCCCGCGACCCGCGCGGTGACGTCCTGGCGGGCGGTGAGCATCAGCACCGGCACGAGGTTCCCGTCCGCGCGCAGCCGCCGGCAGGCTTCCAGGCCGTCGAGCACCGGCATGGTGACGTCGAGGATGACCCCGTCCGGGCCGCTTTCCCGGATGACTTCCAGCGCCTCCTGCCCGTCCTTCGCGATCTTCACCGCGTACCCCTCGAACCGGAGCGTCCGCGACAACGAGTCGCACACCGCGTCCTCGTCGTCCGCGATCACGATCAGCACCCCACCACCTCCGATGCCGATTGTCCGGTGAGCGCGGCGGCGCGGCCAGGCGGGCTTTTAAGAAACGGCTAAGAACGCTGTCCGGACACCGTCGGCGGCGCTGTCTGTAGTCTCGGTGCGTCTGTACAAGGGAGAAGCGCGATGAAGGTGCGTACGACGATCGAGCTCGGCGGCAAGACCGCGACCGGTTTCGCCGTCCCCGACGAGGTGGTCGACGGCCTCGCCTCGGGGAGGAGGCCGGCGGTGAAGGTGACCATCAACGGGTTCACGTACCGGACGACCGTGGCCCGGATGGGCGATCGCTTCATGATCCCGTTGAGCGCCGACAACCGCGCGGGCTGTGGGGTGGCGGCGGGTGACGAGGTCGACGTGCGGATCGAGCTGGACACCGAACCCCGGATCGTGGCGGTTCCCGGGGACTTCGCGGACGCGCTCGACCAAGCCGGGATCCGGCCGGTGTTCGACAGGATGTCCTACACGCACCGGAAGGAATGGGTGCGCTCGATCGAGGAAGCCAAATCGGAGGCGACCCGCCGGCGCCGGATCGGCAAGGCGGTCGACGCGATCAAGGCGAAGTGATCACCGCGATCCGGTCGTGATGATGGCCGCGCCCGGCTGGACCGAACTGCTGCGCGACGAGGAGATCGCCGCGCCGGCCACGGTCGCGGCCAACGGCTCGCCGTCGGGGTCGGTCACGCACATCGCTGCCGACGGCGCACCGGAGGGCACCGAGGCCGTCGTCCTCGACCGCGCAAAATCTGACTTGGCGGGGTCGGGCACGAGTACGGCTGCGGCACCCCGCTGGGCAGCACCTGACGCTTCCGCCTGGTCCAAGCGGGCGCTTGAGCCGCGCGCCGCGCGTCGGCGCAGGGCCTCGACCTCGATGAACTCCGGCGGTCAACCGCACCGGCTCCGGGAGGGCCGTAGCCTCTTGATGAAGGCGCGGGCCGTCGTCGCGCGGGAGACCGAGCAAAGGAGTGCGTATGCAAGGAATCGATCCCTCGGTACCGCCGAGCGGCACGGGGTGCGCGGACTGCGAGGCCGCGGACCCGGCCGGCTGGTGGTTCCACCTCCGGCGCTGTGCGGAATGCGGCCACGTCGGGTGCTGCGACTCCTCGCCCAGCCAGCACGCCAGCGCCCACGCCACCGGTACCGGACACCGGATGGCGCGCAGCTTCGAGCCCGGCGAAGAGTGGTTCTGGGACTACGACGAACAAGTGCTGTACGAATCCGGCCCCGAGCTCGCCGGTCCCGAGCATCGCCCGCTCACCCAGGCCGTGCCGGGGCCGGCCGGGCGCGTGCCCGAGGACTGGACCCAGCACCTGCACCAATAACCCCGATTCTTGTCTCGTTGGCAGCCTGTTCGGGCTGCCAGTTCGGTGCTATTCTGGCTTGAAACGTTTCAACAATGAGGTGGAGCGTTCATGTCCGGATATCGCGTGCTGCTCGCCGTCCTGTCCGCCTTTCTCTTGCTGCCGCCCGGGAACGCCGTCGCGTCCGAACCGACGGTGCAGGTCTTCGATCTGCGCGTCGACAACGTTGTCAATCCCCTGTCCGCGAGCGCCACCCCGTCGCTGAGCTGGAAACTGCGCTCCGCGCGCCCGGGCGAACGGCAGACGGCGTACCGGATCCTCGTGGCGAGCAGTCCCCGGCTGCTCGCCGAACACCGGGCCGACGTCTGGGACAGCGGCCGCGTCGCGAGCGCGGACTCGGTCGCCGTGCCCTACCGCGGGCCCGCCGGTGCCGCCGGGAAACGGAACTACTGGACCGTCGAAGTGTGGGGTACCCGCGGGGTTGCTCCGGCCGAAGCCGGCACGGCGTGGTGGGAGACCGGGGCCGGCTGGGCCGGCGCGCAGTGGATCACACCGGACACCGGTGATGCCTACGCCTGGCAGGACTTCGTCCTGGACGTCGACTTCACGATCAAGGCCGCAGCCGCGAGCGTGGTCTTCCGGGCCGCCGGCCCCGACGACTTCCTGATGTGGCAGGTGAACGCGGCCACGACACCGGGCAAGGTGCTGCTGCGGCCGCACGTGAAGAGTCACGGCTCGTTCGCGCTCCTCGGGGAGACCGACCTCGGCGCGGTGATCACCCCGCAGACCGTCAACGCGCCCCACCAGCTGCGGATCGAAGCGCGGGGGACCACTGTCGTCACGAAGATCGACGGCACCGAGGTGGACTCCCGGCCGGTCGACGCGGTCCGCGTGGGCACGATCGGGTTCCGCACGTCGGTCAGCCAGGGCACGGCCGAGGCCGCCGCCTACGACAACCTGACCGTGCACAGCCTCGACGGCGCACCGCTGTTTTCCGACGACTTTTCGTCCACACCGGACGCCCGGTTCCCGGGGGCCACGGTCACCGACGGGAAGCTCGAACCCCAGGGCGACCCGCTGCTGCTCGCGCAGTCGCCGGACGCGCCGTTGCTGCGCCACGAGTTCGTCCTGGACAAGCCCGTCGCCAGCGCCCGCGCGTACGTCTACGGCCTCGGCTTCTACGAACTGCACCTCAACGGCGGCAAGGTCGGCGACCAGGTGCTGTCGCCGGGGAGCACGCCGTACGACCGGCGCGCCCTCTACGACTCCTTCGACGTGACGGCGCAAGTCCACAAAGGATCGAATGCCGCCGGGCTGTGGCTGGGCAACGGGTACGGGCCGCGCTTCAGCCAGTACGGGTTCCGCTGGACCGGGCCGAAGCAGGGGATCGCCGCGCTGGTCGTCACCTTCGCGGACGGGACCCGGCGGACGATCACGACCGATGATTCCTGGCGCTGGTCGGACGGCCCGGTGACGGCCAACGACCTCTACACGGGGGAAAGCTACGACGCCCGGCTGGCGCAGGACGGCTGGGACCGGCCGGGCTTCGACGATTCGGCCTGGCACCCCGTCCGGGCCGCGGCCGCCCCCGGCGCGTCGCTCACCGGCTCGACCGCGCCGCCGATCCGGGTGGTCCGCACCATCCGGCCCGTGGCCGTGAAGCAGCCGCGCCCGGGGGTGTACGTCTACGACTTCGGGGAGAACTTCGCCGGCTGGGCGCAGCTGCGCGTCGCCGGGACGCCCGGCACGACCGTCCGGATGCGCACGGCGGAAGAGCCGACCGCCGACGGGATGCTCGACACCGCCACCAACCGCAACGCCGCGTCCACCGACTCCTACACTCTCGGCGCCGCACCCGGTGTCCAGGTCTACGAGCCCCGGTTCACCTACCACGGCTTCCGCTACCTCGAGCTCACCGGCTACCCCGGGAAACCCGACCTCGGCAGCGTCGCCGGCCGGGTCGTGCACGCCGACGTCGCCGCCACCGGGCACGTCGAAACCTCCGACCCGCTGCTGAACGCGATCTGGGCGAACAACCGCCGGGCGGTCCTGAACAACTCGATGAGCCTGCCCACCGACAACCCCGTCCGCGACGAGCGGACGCCGCCGGGCATGGACGTGCAGGCCTACCACGACGCGTCCGTCCTCGACTTCGGCATGGATTCCTTCTACGGCAAGTACCTGCTCGACCTGCCGCCCGGGACGGCGTTGCCCAGCGACGACGGGAACGCGCAGCTGCCGGACATGGGCGGCGGCTCGGTCGACCTGGCCTGGTCGCTCTACGAGCAGTACGGCGACCGCACGCGGCTGGCGGCGGCCTACCCGGCGATGAAGTCCTTTGTGGACACCAACGCGGCCGCCTATCCCGGCCTCATCTGGCCGGAGGACCGCGGATTCGGCGACTGGTGCCCGCCCGACCGGAGCCCGAACGCCAATGGGGGACAGGGAAACCCGTCCGCCGGCGCGTGCTTCAGCGAACGCTCATTGGTCAACACCGCGTTGTCCTACCGGCAGGCCGACGACGTCGCGAAAGCCGCGCGGGCACTGGGAAATCCCGGCGACGCGGCGCACTTCGCGGACCTGGCGGCCGCGATCGCCGCCGCGTTCAACGCGCACTTCCTCGACGCAGCCGGCACCACCTACGGCGACGGCCGTCAGACGACCAGCGTCCTCCCGCTGGCCTTCGGGATCGTGCCGCCGGACAAGGTGGCCGGAGTCGGCGCGAAGCTCGCCGACACGATCCTCACCAAGGACGGCGGGCACCTCGACACGGGCATCTTCGGCACCCGGTACCTGCCCGAGGCCCTCGCCAGGGCCGGCCGGATCGACGTCGCCTTGACCGTGCTCCGGCAGAAGACCTACCCGGGCTTCGGGTACGAGATCGTCCGTGGGGCGACGACGCCGTGGGAGCAGTGGACGTACGAGTCCGGCATGGAAACCCACGACCACGCGATGTTCGCCGGGATCAACGCCGCCTTCTACACGCAGTTCGCCGGGATCACGCCGGCGGCGCCGGGGTACGCGGCGATCGCGATCGCCCCGCAGGTGCCCGCCGGGCTCGGGCACGTCGCGGCGTCGATCGACACGGTCCGCGGGCCGGTCGCGTCCGGGTGGACGCAGACCGGCTGCCGCTTCGACCTGACCGTCACCGTGCCCGTCAACACGACGGCCACGGTCACGCTGCCCACCGGGAAGCGGATCGCGGTCGGCTCCGGCACCTCGAAGTTCACCGCCCACCACTGCGTTTGACCTCCGGGAGGACGTCTTGAAGCCGATCCTGCTCGCCGCACTGCTGGCCGCCGGTCTCCTCGTCCCGGCCGGGACGGCGGACGCCGCCGTCACCTACCCCGGCCTCGCCGCCGCCTTCGACAACGCGAGCACCAGCCCGGCCGCGTCGCCGGCCGCCGCGGACATCGACGGCTTCGGGCACAGCCTCGTCGCCGAAGACCTCACCGCCGCGGGCTGGGACCGCGGCCGGGTCGTCACCGTCGACGGCGCGCAGCTGCGGCTGCCCGCCGCCGCACCGGGGACGCCGGACAACGTCGTCGCCGACGGCCAGCGCGTCCGCGGCCGCTTCACCGGCGCGGCGCTGTCCTTTCTCGTGACGAGCACCGGCGCCGGAACCGAAGGCACCGGGCAGCTCGAGTACGCCGACGGGCACGTCCAGGACTTCCGGCTGGGCGCGCCCGACTGGATCGTCGGGCCGAGCAGCCGGCTGACCGTGGCGTTCCCGCACTGGAACACCCCGGACGGCCCGGGTGCGGTCCCCGCCAAGCTCTACACCGTCTCGGTCCCGCTCGACGCTAGCGTCCCGGTCACCGCCGTCACCCTGCCGAAGACCGGCTCGGGCGGCCGGCTGCACGTCTTTTCGCTCGGCACCCGGCCTGCGGCCGGTCCCTGGACGGCGACCTGGGCCACGGCGACGGACGACGGGCTCGCCGCCGGGCCGTGGACCGAGCGGACCCTGCGGATGGTCGAGCACACCAGCCGCGGTGGCACCCAGGTGCGGATCCGGCTGGACAACGCCTACGACCCCGGGCCGCTGACCGTCGGCCACGCGACCATCGCGGTCCGGAGCGTCGGCGCGGTTCCGGTCCGCACGCCGGTGACGCTCACCTTCGGCGGGCGGCGCGAAGCCGCGCTGCCCGCGGGCGGCCAGGCGGTCAGCGACCCGCTGCCGTTCTCCGTGCCCGCCGGCGCGGACCTGCTGGCGAGCCTGTACCTGAAGGGCACCGTCACCAATGCGCCCCTGCACAGCGTCGCCCTGCAGGAGATGTACACGACGGCCGACGGCACCGGGGACCACGCGGGCGACGGCGTCGCGTTCCCGACGGCGGGCACGTTCGGCTTCTGGACGATCCTGTCCGGGATCGACCTGACCGGCCCGGGCGGCACCGGCACCGTCGTCGCGTTCGGCGACTCCATCACCGACGGCTGGTCGTCCACTCCGAACACGAACAGCCGGTGGCCGGACTTCCTGGCCCGGCGCCTGCCGGGCCGCGCCGTCGTCAACGAAGGCATCTCCGGCAACCGGATCCTGCAGGACGCCTTCAGCGGCCTCCCCGACGGCCGGACAGCCGGCGTCAACGCACTGGCCCGGCTGAACCACGACCTGATCAGCCAGACCGGGGTGCGGACGGCGATCGTCCTCGAAGGCATCAACGACATCAACAGCGGCACGAGCGCCGAGGATGTCATCGCCGGGCTGAAGGAGATCGCCGCCGAGCTGCACGCCGCCCACGTCCGGGTGCTCGCCGGCACGCTCATCCCGATCAAGGGGTGCAGCTGCAGCAGCGACGCGCACATGGCGGCGCGCAACCAGGTCAACGCCTTCATCCGCGGCAACGGCGGGGTGTTCGACGGCTGGGCCGACTTCGACGCCGCCGTCCGCGACCCGGCGGATCCGGAGACGATGCGTGCCGTCTACGACTCCGGTGACCACCTCCACCCGAGTGACGCGGGCTACGCCGCCATGGCCGCGGCCGTCCCGCCCGGCCGGCTGTGAACGTCCACTTCGGAGCGGGCGGGTGGTACCGCGGTACCACCCGCCCGCCGAAGTTCGTCCGGCGGTACCACGGATCGCGCCGGTCCCGCTTCTAGCGTGGGGGACGAGACGGGCCGGGGATGTCCGGCCCGCGGGACCACAGGGGACGAGCGATGATCGAGGCACACCAGCTCACGAAACGGTACGGGGAGAAAACCGCGGTCGACCACCTGGACTTCACCGTCCGGCCGGGGACCGTCACCGGCTTCCTGGGCCCGAACGGCGCGGGCAAGTCCACCACGATGCGGATGGTCATCGGGCTGGACGCCCCGACCGGTGGCACCGTCCGCGTCAACGGCCGCCGCTACGACCGGCACGCCGCCCCGCTGCAGGAGGTCGGGGCGCTGCTGGAGGCCAAGTCGATCCACCCCGGCCGGTCCGCGTTCGACCACCTGCTGGCCCAGGCCCACACCCACGGGATCCCGCGACGGCGGGTGGCCGAGGTGATCGAGCTGACCGGGCTGCAGTCCGTGGCGAAGAAGCGGGCCGGCGGGTTCTCCCTCGGCATGGGCCAGCGCCTGGGCATCGCCGCCGCGCTGCTGGGCGACCCGGCGACGGTGATGCTCGACGAGCCGGTCAACGGCCTGGACCCCGAGGGCGTCCTCTGGATCCGCAACCTGCTCACCGGGCTCGCCGCCGACGGGCGCACGGTCTTCGTGTCCTCGCACCTGATGTCCGAGATGGCGCTGGTCGCGGAGCACCTCGTCGTCGTCGGCCGCGGCCGGCTGCTCGCCGACACCACCGTGGCCGACCTGGTCCGCGAGGCCGGCGGCGACACGGTGAAGGTGGCCACCGCCGACCCGGCCCGGCTGCGCGAGGTCCTGGCCGGACCGGGCGTCGAGATCACCGGCCAGGCCGGCTCCGAAGAACTGCAGGTGACCGGTCTGTCCGCGCGGGCAATCGGGATCAAGGCCGCCCAGCACGGCGTCGCGCTGTTCGAACTCACCGCGCGGACGGTCTCCCTGGAGCAGGCGTTCATGGACCTGACCAGGGACGCCGTCGAGTACCACGGCACCACCACGAACGTCGAGACGATCCGGAGCGCCGCATGAGCACCGTTGTCGAGTCCCCGGCCGGTGTCGAGCAGCCGGTCCGCCCGGCCTACCGGGTGACCGGGCCCCGGGTCCTGCGCTCGGAGTGGACGAAACTGTGGTCGCTGCGCTCCACGTGGATCACCCTCGGCCTCGGCCTGGTGTTCCTGGTCGCCTTCGGCCTGATCGCGGCCGCGCAGTTCAAGTCCCGGCCGATGGACGAGGACTTCGCCCACGCGACCGCCGTCAGCCTGGCGCTGTTCGGCCTGAACTTCGCGCAGCTGGCGCTGGGCGTCCTGGGCGTGCTGGTCACCGCCGGCGAGTACTCCACCGGAATGATCCGCTCGACGCTGGCCGCGGTCCCACGCCGCCTCCCGGTGCTGTGGTCCAAGTCGGCGGTGTTCGGCCTGGTCGCCCTGGTGGCCGGCCTCGTCGGCGCGTTCATCACCTTCGTGATCGCCGGCGGCATCGTCTCCGGTACGCCCGCGGCGATGACGCTCGCGGACGCGGGCGTGGTGCGCAGCCTGTTGGGCGCGGGCCTCTACCTGGGCCTGGTCGGCGTGATCGGGACCGCACTGGGCGCGCTGCTGCGCTCGGTCGCGGGCGGCATCGCGATGCTGGTCGGGGCCCTGATGCTGATCCCCGGCCTGATGTCGCTGCTCCCGGCGAGCTGGCAGAACAACATCGGCCCGTACCTGCCCAGCAACGCCGGCCAGGCCATGTTCGCCCTGACCCACGACAGCACCTCGTTGTCACCCACGGCCGGGCTGGTCGTGTCCCTGGGCTGGACCGTGCTGGCACTGGCCGGGGCGGCCTACCGGCTCAAGCGGACCGACGCCTGAACACGGCGGGGCACCGCCGGGCTTTTTCGTCCACTATGGACAGGTGAGGGAAGTGCGCACCGACGACACCGCCGAAGCCGTCCTGCCGCTGCTCGGGCATCCGCTGTTCACGCGGGTGGCCCGGATCGGCAGGCGGCTGCGGCGGGCCGACCGGGACCACCCGTGGCTGCTGGACGCCGCCGTGGTCGCCGTGGTCGTCCTGCTGTTCGGCGTGCCGGACTTCGTGCGCTGGGACGGCGACGGCCCCGGCGACGGCCCGCCGATCACGTTCGTGCAGCTCCCGACGGTTGCCATGCTGGCCATGCAGGCCGGGCTGATCCTGCCGCTGCTGTGGCGGCGGCGGGCCCCGTACGCGGCGTTCGCCGTGATCGCGGCGGTGTTCCTGCTGCAGTGGACACTGGGGGCGTTCCTGCGGGCCGACGTCGCCCTGCTCGTCGCCCTGTACAGCGTCACCCTGCACGGCCGCTTCCGGTACCTGCCGTGGGCCTGCGCGGCCGCGGCAGGCCTGCTCGTCCCGGTGGCGGTGCGCGTCTCGGCCGTGGTGTCCGTCTGGGGAGCGCTGTTCTTCCTGGTCGGCACCGCGACCGCGGCCGTCGCCCTCGGGTTCGCGGTGCGGATCCGGCGGGCCCAGCTCGCCAACCTGCGCGACCGTGCCCTCCGCCTGGAGATCGAACGGGACCAGCGCAGCAAGCTCGCCGCGGTCACCGAACGCACGCGCGTGGCCCGGGAGATGCACGACATCATCGGCCACAACCTGTCGGTGATCATCACGCTGGCCGACGGCGGGGCGTACGCGGCCGAGGCCACCCCCGAACGCAGCCGGGAGGCGCTCCGGCTCGTCGGGGAGGCCGGCCGCCAGGCCCTGGGCGAGCTGCGGCGCATGCTCGGCGTCCTGCGCGAGCAGGCCACCGCGCCCGAACTCCATCCCCAGCCCCGCATCGCCGACATCGAGGCGTTGTGCGGCAGGCTGGGCGCGGCCGGCCCCGAGGTCGTCTACCGTTCGGGCGGCGAGCTGGAGTCCCTGGACCACGCAGTGCAGCTGATGGCGTACCGCATCGTCCAGGAGGCGCTCACCAACAGCCTGAAGCACGCCGGCTCCGGCACCCGGATCCAGGTCGCGCTCACCGTGGAAGGCGCGCAGCTGCGGATCCACGTCCACGACACCGGACGGCCCGGCGGCACCGGCGAGCCGTCGCCCGGTGAAGGGCACGGGCTCGCCGGCATGCGGGAACGCGCGGCGCTCTACGGCGGAACCGTCACCGCGGGGCCCGAGCCCGGCGGCGGCTGGAGCGTGCGGGCCGTCCTCGACGTCACCCCGATCTCGGGCGGTGCGGCATGACCAGCGTGCTCATCGTGGACGACCAGCCCCTGCAGCGCTTCGGCTTCCGGATGCTGCTGGAAGCCACGCCCGACACCGAGGTGGTGGGCGAAGCCGCGCACGGCGCGGAGGCCGTGCGCAGGACGGCCGAACTGCGGCCCGACGTCGTCCTGATGGACATCCGGATGCCCGGGATGGACGGCATCGAAGCCACCCGGCAGATCGTCGCCAGCGGCGGACGCTCCCGGATCCTGGTGCTGACCACGTTCGACCTGGACGAGTACGCGCACGCGGCGCTGCGCGCGGGAGCCAGCGGCTTTCTCCTCAAGGACGCGCACCCGGAGGAACTGCTGGCCGGCATCCGCGCCGTCGCCCGGGGCGACGCCGTCGTCGCGCCCGCGCTCACCCGGCGGCTCCTCGACGCCTACGCCCACCACCTGCCCGCCGCCGGCGACCAGGGCCGCGCGGATCCGCGCTGGCAGGCCCTGACCGAGCGCGAGCGGGAGATCCTGGTCGCGATCGGGCAGGGCCGGACCAACGGCGAGATCGCCGAGCACTTGGTGCTGTCGGAGTCCACCGTCAAGACCCACGTCGGCCGGGTGCTGGCGAAGATCGGGGCCCGTGACCGCATCCAGGCCGTGATCGTCGCCTACGACCTGGGGCTGACTCGCCCCCACGAGCCCGGTTACTGATCCGGCCAAAAGCAGGCCGACCCCCGCGCGGCACGTAACCGTTGCTACGAAGCCATTCGGCCGTGACTGTGGTCGGATTAGTAACTATCGGCACAGTAGCCGCCGGCGGGCAGGAATCCCACTGTCAGCAGGAGGTTCGCGTAAAGGCGGTCGTCGCCGGTGGCGATGCACAGTGCCACCTCCGGTTCGCGGCCCGCCCGGTAGAACTCGAACCGTTCGACCGGCCGCAGCGGAAGATCCGGGCCGAGCAGCTCTTCGTAGCCCTTCCAGCATTCGGGCGGGTTTCCGTCGTCCGGCAGCATCGCCGTCACCGATTCGACCGGCACGGCCGTGAGCAGGGGAGCGAGAACGTCGTCGACGGTCACCAGCCCCCGGCGCAGGTTCAGGTGGATCAGCTCGGCGCCCGGAGCGACGTTGGTGGCGTGCGCGTAGTTGGCGTCGGCGATCAGGACGCGCGAACCGTGGCCGGTCGCCGCGAGGGCCCGCAGCAGCGGGGGATGGAGCAACGGGTAACGCAGCATCGCGGGTTCTCCGTTCGGGTCAGTCCGGTTCGTGGTTGAGGGCACCGGAGCGGAAGGAAGCGACGGCGACCTCGGTGAAACCGAGTGACCGCACGGCATCGAGCAACCGCGGATCGTCGTGGACTTCGGCGGCCACCGCCGCGTCGAGCTCGATCCGGGCGGTCCCGCCCAGGTCGCGGACCCGCAGGTCGCGCCAGCCGGGACCGCGGTCGTCCAGGAACCGGCGAACGGCCGATTCGGCCTGCTCGACCCTCGCCAGGGTGGCCGTGGTGATCGGGATGCCGAACCGGACCCGGCTCGCCAGGCAAGGCGCGGCCGGCTTGTCCGCCCACGCCAGACCCCAGCCCCGGGCGATGGCGCGAACGTCCTCTTTGGACAGTCCGAGCGTGCGCAGCGGGGTGTGCACGCCGATTTCGTCCCCCGCGCGGATGCCCGGCCGGAACGGGTCGACGGCGTCGTCGGCGTTCGTGCCCGTGGCCAGCGCCGGGAACCCTTGGGCGGCGGCCACCGCCGCGATCGTCGTGAGCACGGTGGTCTTGCAGAAGTAGCAGCGTCGACGACCGTTGGCCGCATACCCGGGCTCGGCCAGCTCGGCGGTCTCCGGAGTCAGGTGGCGGACGCCGAGATCGGCCGAGATCCGCCGCGCGTCGGCCAGCTCCACCACGGCCAGGCTCGCGGAGTTCGCCGTCACCGCGAGCACGTCCGCCGGGCCGAGGGCGCGGACGGCGGCCGCGAGGACCAGCGCCGAGTCGGCGCCTCCGGAGAAGGCGACCGCCAGCCGTCCGAGGCCGGCGAGGTGCGTGACGAGCCCGGTGCCGTCCATCAGCGCCCCGCGGCGATCGTCGCGACGACGCGGGCAGGCAGGCCGAGTTCGCGCGCGGCCGCCACGACGTCGTCGTGCTCGGGTTTCGCCCCGTGCGGTCCGCGCTTGCGTCGCACCGGCATCCCGAGGACGTCGACCGTTTCGGTCTCCCGCTCGAGCGCGGTGCGGCGAACCGGGTACTGGCGCAGCCCGAGGCTGCCGGTTTCGGCGAGCACCAGGTCGCCGAGCCGGGAGGCGTGCTCCGGCGCGGCCAGTACGTGCAGGACGTGGGCCGGCCGGCCCTTCTTCATGGTCACCGGGCTGATCCACGCGTCGAGCGCGCCGGCCGCCAGCAGTTCGCCGACGGCGTGGCCGAGCACCTCGCCGGTGACGTCGTCGAGGTTCGTCTCGAGCACCATCAGCTCGCGGGTCCCGGCGTCCGCCGTTTCGCCGAGGTGCACGACCGCGACGTTCGGCCGGTCCGGCAGCGACCGGGTGCCCGCGCCGTACCCGGTGGCCAGCAGGCGGAACTCCGGCGGCGGTTCGAATCGAGCACCGGCGGCCTTCAGCAGCGCGGCCGCGGTGGGAGTGACCGTCTCGCCGGTCAGTTCGCTGCCGACCGTTCGCGCACCCTTCAGGAGGCTCGCGGTCGCAGGCGCGGGACAGGGCAGGACGCCGTGCGCGGTGCGGACCGTCCCGCCGCCGAGCGGCAGCGCGCCACAGTACACAGTGGACACTTCGAGCGCGTCGAGCGCGGCGAAGACGCCGATGACGTCGACGAGCGTGTCGTGCCCGCCGAGTTCGTGGAGGTGGACGCGCTCGGGGGCCTCCCCGTGCAGCCTGCCTTCCGCCTCGGCGATCGCGCGGAGCGCGGCGACCGAGCGTTCCGCGACCGGCGCAGGCTCGACCCGCCCGGCCATGGCGATCAGTTCGGCCGCGGGCCGGCTGGTGGCGTCGTCGGTGACGTCCACGAGGGCGCGGGCCGCCGTCAGCCCGTGGGTGAGCAGGGACTGGACGCGCAGCTCCCAGCCCGTCAGCCCGCTGGCGGCGACGGCCGAGCGGATCCGCTCCAGCGGGGCTCCGGCGTCGACCAGCGCCGCCAGCAGCATGTCCCCGGCCAGGCCGGTGAACGGCGAGATGACGCAGATCTTCACCGTGGCCTCCGCAGGACGTGGGCGAGGCGGAAGGCGGCCATGGCCGCGCCGAACCCGGAGTCGATGTTGACGACCGTGATGCCTGCCGCGCAGGAGGCGTGCATCGCGAGCAGCGCGGTCACGCCTTCGAGTCCCGCGCCGTACCCGGTCGAGGTGGGGACGGCGATCACCGGGCAGGCGACCAGGCCGCCGACGGCCGAGGCCAGCGCTCCTTCCATGCCCGCGACGACGATGACCGCGTCGGCTTCGCGCAGCCGTTCCGTCTCGGCCAAGAGGCGGTGGAGACCGGCCACCCCCACGTCGGTGACGGTTCGCACGCCCAGGCCGATGGCCGCGGCGACTTCGGCGGCCTCTTCGGCGACCGGACCGTCGGACGTGCCCGCGGCGGCCACCGCGACGGCGAAGTCCGTGGTCTCGGCCGGGCGCCAGACCAGGAGCCGCGCACCCGGCGCGTACCCGCCACCGGGGACCGCGGCCAGTACGGCACTCGCCGTCTCGCGCTCGACGCGGGTGACCAGGACCGGGCCGGTGTTGTGCGCGAGCAACGTCCGCACGATGGCGACGATCTGCCCGGGCTGTTTTCCCGGCCCGTAGACGACTTCGGGGAGTCCTTGGCGGTGTTCGCGGTCCAGGTCGACGCGCGCGAAACCGAGGTCGGCGGTACTCATGGCTGTACGTAAGGGATCGTGAGCGGGCCTTCCGGGAGCACGCAGGCCCGCGCGTCCGGCCCGGCCCGGTCGAGTGCCTCGGCGACGGTGGCCGCGATGTCGGTGGTCCGGGTCAGGTGGGCCGTCGCGAGGTCGGCGTCGGTCAGGTGGTCGCTGCGCAGGACGACCCGGCAGTCGTCCTGGATCTTCGCCTGGATCTGGACCTGCCACTGGTCGGGCACGGTCACCGGCCGGGCCGAGATCTCGGCGAGCAGGGCCGCGGGTGAACTCGCCGAAGCGAGCACCTCGCGGTAGGAACCGTGGTCGGGGAAGCCGTCCCGGCACTCTGCGGCGCAGACGATCGTCCCGCCCGGCTTGGTGATCCGGTGCGCCGCCGACATCCCTTTGACGGCTTGGTAAAGATTTTGATCGAGGGGGTACCCGGAGTTCGTCGTCACCACGACGTCGAACGGCGCCGGGACCGGCCGCATGGCGACCTCGCGGGCGGCGTGGGTCGCGGCCGCGTGCATGGCGAGCAGGTCGCCGCCGAACGCCCCGATGACCGCCTTGTCGCGGTTGAGGATGACGTCGAGGGCGAAGGTGACGCCGGTGGCCGCGGCGATCGCGCGGACGTCGTCGTGCACGGGGTTGCCTTCGGTGATCCCCCAGGTGGCGTTCCGGTGCCCGATCCGGCGGGCGTCGTGCAGCACCAGCACGGTCTCCAGCGCCGCCAGCCCGGGCGCGACGAGCTTGGGGCCGCCCGAAAAGCCCGCGAAGAAGTGCGGTTCGACGAACCCGGTGGTGATCCGCACATCGGCGGCCACCCACTCGCTGTTCAGCCACACCGGGACGTCGTCGCCGTGACGCCCCAGCCAGGTCAGGCTCGCGCGGTCGCGCGCGTCGTGGTTGACGATCCGGACCGTGCCGGCGACCTCGTCGCCGAACATCGCGCGCAGTTCCGGTCCGGAGTTGCCGCGGTGGGTGCCGGTGGCGACCAGGATGACGACGTCCTCGAGGCGGACGACGCCGTCGAGTTCGGCGAGGATCGCCGGGATCATCAGTTCGCGCGGCTGCGGCCGGGTCCCGTCGCACGCCGAGATCGCGACAGTCTGTCCCGGCCGCACCCGCTCCCGCAGCGGCGGTCCGGCGACCGGTTCCCGCAACGCCCGGCGCAGCAGCACCGCCGCGGGTTCGATGACCGGGTGGTGCACCGGGGTCACCACGGTGGTGACCGCCGGGTCGATGGCCAGGTCGAGGCCGGTGTCGCCGTAGGCGAGCCGGACCGTCCGGGCCGTCATCGCGCAGCCAGCCCGTACACGCGGGTCGCGGTGCCGCCGCGGACGGCGTCGCGTTCGGCCGGCGTCAGGCCGTCGATCAGGCTGTCGGCGGCGGCCATGACTTCCGCGTACGTCCCCGCGAGCAGGCACACCGGCCAGTCGGACCCGAGCATCAGCCGGTCGGGGCCGAAGGCGGCGAGCGCGGTTTCCGCATACGGCCGCAGCTCGGCGGGCGTCCAGTTCCGCCGGTCGGCTTCCGTGACGAGACCGGAAAGCTTCGCGACGACGTTGGGTTCCCGGGCCAGGGTGGCCAGCCCGGTCGCCCATGGCTCGAGGTCCCCGGTGGCGACCGGGGGTTTCCCGAGGTGGTCGAGGACGAAGGTGAGTTCCGGCAGCGCCCGGGCCGCGGTGATGGCCGCCGGGAACTGGTGGGGCAGCACGAGCAGGTCGTACACCAGACCGGCGTCGCGCACCGCCGCGAGCCCGGCCAGGACTTCTTCGCGGGCCAGCCAGTGCGGGTCGGGCTCGGCCTGGACGAGGTGCCGGATGCCGGCCAGGAGTTCGCCGCCCGGCGCCGACCGCAGCCGTTCGAGGTCCCGCGCCGGCGAGCCGGTGAGGTCGAGCCAGCCGACCACGCCGGCGATGAGCGGTTCCGCGGCCGCGGTCGCGAGGAACTCGACCGACTCGTCGAAGTCCGGCAGGACCTGGACGAGCACCGTCGCGTCGATCCCCGAAGCGGCCGCCCGCAGGTCGGCGGTGGTGTAGTCACGCCGGATCGCCGCGGTGTCGTCGCCGTCCAGCCACTCGTGGCGGCGGACGGAGGTTTGCCACAGGTGGTGGTGCGCGTCGACGCGCCGGCCGGTCATGCCCGGCCGATCCCGTGGCGCTGGCGGCCGAGGCCGTCGATGTCCACGGTCACTTCGTCCCCTTCGGACAGATAGGGGAAGTCGTTGGCGCCGAACGCGACGCCCGCCGGGGTGCCGGTGTTCACGACGTCGCCCGGTTCGAGCACCATGAACTGGCTGAGGTACCAGACGATGTGCCGGACGCCGAAGAGCATGTTCTTCGTCGTGCCGTCCTGGCGCTGCTGACCGTTGACGGCCAGCCGCAGGCGAAGATCCTGCGGGTCGCCGGCTTCGTCCGGGGTGACCAGCCAGGGGCCCAGCGGGTTGAACGTCTCGCACGACTTGCCCTTGGTCCACTGGCCGCCGCGTTCGTGCTGGAAGTCGCGCTCGCTGACGTCGTTCGAGATGGCGTACCCGGCGATGACCGCGTCGGCGTCTTCCGGCGTCGCCAGGTACCGCGCCCGCCGCCCGAGCACCACGGCCAGCTCGACCTCGTAGTCGGTGCGGGTGCTGGTCCGCGGGATGAGCACGGTGTCGTCGGGGCCGACGATCGTGTTGGTGGCCTTGAGGAACACGACCGGCTCCGCGGGCGGCTCGGCACCGGTTTCGGCGGCGTGGTCGGAGTAGTTCAACCCGATGCAGACGAGGAGGCCGGGCCGGGCCACCGGGGCGCCGACGCGCAGGCCCGCCGGGTCGAAGGCGGGGAGGGTGCCGTCGCGCAGGGCGGTTCCGGTCCGCGCGACGCCGTCGCCGGCGAGGAAGGTCCCGTCGATGTCCGCGGTCAGCGGCCGCAGGTCCCGCGCCGCACCGGTCTCGTCGAGGACGACGGGGATCTCGTGACCGGGGTCGCCAAGGCGTTGGAAGCGCATCGTCGGGTCCTTCGGGTAGGCGTGCCGCGCCCGCTCCGGCGCTCGCCGGACCGTAGCAGACATATGATGTCTCGATCAAAGATCCGACGCGTCATCACAAGTAAAACCACGAAAAGTAGCTATTGGCTACTTAGAGTCCAAGTTATCGCCGTGTTACGGATCGGGGCTGGACAATCCCTGGGCTGCCGCGTAGCCATACATATGTTGTCTGCGCCGAGTGAGAGGTGGCCACGTTGGCCGAAGTGATCAGCGCCATCGACGCCGTCGACGTTCGCTTCCCGACTTCGCTGAGCCTGGACGGGTCGGACGCGATGAACCCCGAACCCGACTACTCGGCGGCGTACGTGACCATCCGCACGAGTGCCGGTGACGAGGGCTACGGGCTCGCCTTCACCGTGGGCCGCGGCAACGACGTCGAGGTCGCCGCCGTCCGGGCGCTCGTGCCGCTGGTCGTGGGGATGCCGGTGGCCGACGCGCTCGCCGACCTCGGCGCGTTCTCCCGCCGGCTGACCGGGGACAGCCAGCTCCGGTGGCTGGGCCCCGACAAGGGCGCGATCCACATGGCCGCGGCTGCGATCGTCAACGCGGTGTGGGACTTGCGGGCCCGCCGCGAAGGCAAGCCGGTCTGGCGGCTGCTGGCCGAAATGCCGCCGGAAGACCTGGTCGACCTGGTCGACTTCCGGTACCTGCAGGACGCCCTGACCCGCGACGAAGCCCTCGACATCCTCCGCCGCGCCGAACCGGGCCGCGCGGCGCGCCAGGCCGAACTCCTGGAATCCGGTTTTCCGGCCTACACCACGACTCCCGGCTGGCTCGGGTACTCGCCGGAGAAGCTGGCGGCGCTCGCGGCGGAGGCGGTCGTGGACGGGTTCACCCAGATCAAGCTCAAGGTCGGCGCCGACCTCGACGAAGACATCCGCCGGCTGCGGCTGGCACGCGACGTCGTCGGGCCGGACGTCCGGATCGCCATCGACGCCAACCAGGCGTGGGGAGTCGGGCAGGCCATCGAATGGCTGCGCCCGCTGGCGGAGTTCGATCCGTACTGGATCGAGGAGCCGACCTCCCCCGACGACGTGCTCGGCCACGCCGCGATCCGCCGGGCGGTCGCGCCGATCAAGGTGGCCACCGGCGAGCACACGCACAACGCGGTGATGTTCAAGCAACTGCTGCAGGCGGAGGCGATCGACGTCCTCCAGCTCGACGCGAGCCGCGTCGCCGGGGTCACCGAGAACATCGCGATCCTGTTGCTGGCCGCGAAGTTCGGCGTCCCGGTGTGCCCGCACGCGGGCGGGGTCGGGCTGTGCGAGATGGTGCAGCACCTGTCGATGTTCGACTTCGTCGCGGTGAGCGGCACCCAGACCGACCGCGTCATCGAGTACGTGGACCACCTGCACGAGCACTTCGTCGACCCGGTGCGGATCGAGCGGGGCCGCTACCTGGCTCCGCTCGAGCCGGGACTCGGCGCGCGGCTGCACGCGGAATCCGTGGCTCAGTACCGGTTCCCCGACGGACCGGTCTGGCAGCGGGACGCGGTGGTGGTCGCGTGACCGGCGGAGAGTTCGACGGTGTCCGCGCCGTCGTGACGGGCGGGGCGTCCGGGATCGGGCTCGCCACCGCGCGGACGCTGTCCCGGCGCGGCGCCCGCGTCGTCTGCCTCGACCTGAACGACAAGGTCGAGGAGCCCCTGACCGGGGTGCGGGCCGACGTTTCGGACGACGGTTCGGTGCGGGCCGCGGTCGCCGCCGCGGCCGAGCACCTCGGCGGCTTGGACGTCCTGGTCAACAACGCCGGGATCGGTGCGCAGGGCACGGTTTCCGACAACGACGACGCGGAGTGGCACCGCGTCTTCGACGTCAACGTCGTGGGCATGGTGCGGGTGACCCGCGCGGCCCTGCCGCACCTGCGCGAGTCGCCCGCGGCGGCGATCGTGAACACGTGCTCGATCGCGGCCACCGCCGGGCTGCCGCAACGGGCGCTCTACAGCGCCACGAAAGGCGCGGTCCTCGCGCTCACCCGCGCGATGGCCGCCGACCACCTGGCCGAGGGCATCCGCGTGTGCTGCGTCAACCCGGGCACCGCGCACACCCCGTGGATCGACCGGCTGCTGGCCGAGGCCGACGATCCCGAAGCCGAGCTGGCCGCCCTCGCCGCGCGCCAGCCCACCGGCCGGCTCGTCACCGCCGAGGAGGTCGCCGCGGCGATCTGCTACCTGGCCGGCCCGGACTCCGGCGCCACCACCGGCACCGATCTCGCCGTGGACGGCGGTATGTCCGGCCTGCGGCTCCGCCCCAAACCTGTCAACGAGGAGAGGTCATGAAGTTCCAGCACCTGCGTGCCGCCACTGTCGTCACAGCCGGCGTCCTGACCGCGGCCGCACTGGCCGGATGCAGTGGCGGCGGCTCGACCGCCGCCTCCGGCGGCAAAACCGTCGTGGGGGTCGACTACCCGCGCTCGGACACCGACTTCTGGAACGCCTACATCAAGTACGTGCCCCAGTTCGCCGGGCAGTTCGGCCTCGACCTCAAGACCACGAACTCGCAGAACGACGTCGCCAACCTGACGGCCAACGTGCAGACGATGATCAGCCAGGGCGTCAAGGGCGTGGTGATGGCACCGCAGGACACCGCGGCGATCATCCCGACCCTGCAGCAGCTCGCCGGGAAGAAGATCCCGGTCGTGTCCGTCGACACCCGTCCCGACCAGGGCAACGTCTACATGGTCGTGCGGGCCGACAACCGCGCCTACGGCGAGAAGGCCTGCCAGTTCCTCGGCACCAAGCTCGCCGGCAAGGGCAAGGTCGTCATGCTGCAGGGCGACCTCGCGTCGATCAACGGCCGCGACCGGACCGAGGCCTTCAACGACTGCATGAAGAAGGACTTCCCGGGCATCACGGTCTTCGGCGAGGCCACCAACTGGGACGCCAACACCGCGGCCCAGAAGCTGCAGACCCGGCTGACCGCGAACCCGGACATCAAGGGCGTCTACATGCAGTCCAGCTTCGCCCTGTCCGGCACGCTGCAGCTGCTCAAGCAGCGCGGCCTGGCGGTCCCGGCGAGCGACCCGAAGCACGTGTTCATCGTGTCCAACGACGGCATCCCCGAGGAACTGGCCAAGATCCGGGCCGGCGAGATGGACGCGACCGTGTCCCAGCCCGCGGACCTGTTCGCCAAGTACGCCCTGCAGTACGTCAAGGACGCGATCGCCGGCAAGACGCCCACGCCGGGCAAGACCGACCACGACAGCACCATCATCCAGGTCCGCGACGGCCTGATGGAGGACCAGCTGGCCGCACCGCTGGTCACCGCGGACGGCGCCACGTTCGGGCCGGTGAGCAGCGTCAAGGTCGACGACCAGTCCCTGTGGGGCAACAGCAAGAGCTGAGGCGCTCCGGAGAGGAACCGAACATGAACACCGTGCCGGTCGTCGAGGCCCGTCAGGTGGTCAAGCGCTACGGCGCCACCGTCGCGTTGGACGAAGCCGACCTGACCGTCCTACCCGGACAGACGCACGCACTCGTCGGCCGCAACGGCGCCGGCAAGTCGACGCTGGTTTCCGTCCTGACCGGACTGACCGAGCCCGACGCCGGAGCTGTGCGGCTGAACGGGGAACCGGCCCCGGCCCTGGCCGACCGGGACGCCTGGCGGTCGCGCGTGGCCTGCGTGTACCAGCGGTCGACGATCATCCCCGAGCTGTCGGTGGCGGAGAACCTGTTCCTCAACCGGCAGGAGACTCGCGGCGGGCTGGTCCGCTGGTCCTCGTTGCGCCGCGCGGCCGCCGAACTGCTCGAACGCTGGTCGGTGGACGTCGACGTGCACCGGCCGGCCAAGGAGCTGAGCGTGGAGCAGCGGCAGTTCGTGGAGATCGCGCGGGCGCTGTCGTTCGGGGCCCGGTTCGTCATCCTCGACGAGCCGACCGCCCAGCTCGACGGCACCGCCATCACCCGGCTGTTCGGTCACATCGCCGAGCTGCAGCGGCAAGGCGTCACTTTCCTGTTCATCAGCCACCACCTGCAGGAGGTGTACGAAATCTGCGACACGGTCACGGTCTACCGCGACGCCCGGCACGTCCTCACCGCGCCGGTCGCCGAGCTGCCGAAGGCCGACCTCGTCGCGGCGATGACCGGGGAGAACGCCATCGTGGCCGAGGAGCGCGCCTCCTCGGCCCGGCACGGCCTCGAACCCGTGCTCCGGGTGGACGACCTGAGCCTCGCCCCGCACTACCAGGACGTTTCGTTCGACATCGCGCCCGGCGAGATCGTGGGGCTGGCCGGGGCGGGTGGCAGCGGCAAGACCGAGGTCGCCGAGACACTCGCCGGGCTGCGCAAGCCGACCTCCGGAACCGTCTTCGTCGGAGATCGGCGGCCGCGGCCCGGCGACGTCCCGTCGGCGCTGGCCGCCGGGATCGGGTTCGTCCCGGAAGACCGCCACCACCAGGGTTTCGTGCCGGAGATGTCCATTGCGGACAACTCCACGATGAGCGTCATGGACCGGCTCGGCCCGGGCATCTTCGTCCGGTCCGGCCTGCGCGACCGGCTCGCCGGGCAGCTGATCGCGCGGCTGGCGGTGAAGACCCCCGGCCCGGAACTGCCGGTGTCCGCGCTGTCCGGCGGCAACCAGCAGAAGGTCGTCATGGCCCGCGCGCTCGCCGGCGACCCCCGCCTGCTCGTGCTGATCACCCCGACCGCCGGGGTCGACGTGCGGTCGAAGGAGTTCCTCCTGGGCAAGGTCGCGGAAGCCGCCGCAGCGGGCACCGCGGTGCTGATCGCCTCCGACGAGGTGGACGACCTGCGGCTGTGCGACCGCCTGCTGGTCGTGGTCCACGGCCGCATCACCACCGAAATGCCCGCAGGCTGGCAGGACCGCGAGGTCGTGGCCGCCATGGAAGGAGTCGACCTCGATGCCTGAAAGCCCCGCCGCGGTGGACGTCCCGCCGCGGACCGAGCCCGGCGCCACGCGGCCGCCGCGGCGCATCGCCCTCGCCCGCATGCGCGACTTCGCGCTGGTGCCCGGGATCATCGCGATCGCTGTCGTCGGCCAGCTGGTGAACCCGGTGTTCCTCCAGTACGACAACGTGATCAACATCCTGCAGACGATGTCGGAGATCGCGCTGCTGGTGCTCGCCCAGACGATGGTCCTGGTCGTCGGCAAGATGGACCTCTCGCTGGAGTCCACGTTCGGCCTGGCACCCGGCGTGGCGGCCTGGCTGACGATCGGCGGCGGCCATTCGCTCGGGCTGCTGCCGTCGTGGGCCGCGGTACCCGTGGTGCTCCTGGTCGGCGTGGTCGTCGGTGCGCTCAACGCCCTGCTGATCGTCCGGTTCGGGCTGAGCGGGTTCGTCGTCACCCTCGGCATGCTGATCGTGCTGCGCGGCCTGCTGACCGGGATCTCCGGCGGCCAGACCTTCTTCGGGCTGCCCGATTCGGTGCTCTACCTCGGCACCACGCTGTGGGCCGGTGTCCCGGCCTCCATCTGGATCTGCGTGCTGCTGTTCGCCGGCGGGATCGTCCTGCTCGGCTACACCCGGTTCGGCCGCAGCCTCTACGCGATCGGCGGGAACGAGGACGCGGCGAAGGCCGCGGGCATCCGGACCGACCGCATCGTGTGGATCGTGCTGATCGGGGCCAGTGTCCTGGCCGCGCTCGGCGGGCTGCTGCTCTCGGGCCGGCTCGCCTCGGTGGCCGCGGCACAGGGCAACGGCTACATCTTCACGGTGTTCGCCGCCGCCGTCATCGGCGGGGTGAGCCTGAACGGCGGCCGTGGCACGCTCTTCGGCGCCTTCACCGGCATCCTGCTGCTGTACATGATCCAGAACGTGCTGACCCTGGCCGGCGTGCCCGCGCAGTGGATCGGCGCGCTCAACGGCGCGATCATCCTCATCGCGCTGGTGATGTCCCGCATCACCAGCGGGAAGCGCCAGACCTGACGCTTCCGGCGAAGCGGCCGCGGTCCCCAGCGAGATGTGAAGCGCCCCAATGTGGCGTTCGGTGCGTCCAACGCACCCAATGCCACATTGGGGCGTTTGAGCCGGGCCGGTCGCCGCCCGACCCTGCGGTACCGGTTGGTTTCCTGTTAGCTCCCCGTCACCCTCTGGAGAGTGCAATGACGCCCCCTGCCCAGAACCCGTTGTCCCGCAGGCAGTTCGGTGCCCTGGCGGCGGCCGGGCTCGCGGCCGCCGCCGTGCCGCCGGCGCTGGCCGGCCCGGCGGCCGCCGCCACGCCGTCCGAGCCGTACCAGCCCACCTGGCCCTCGGTCGACGGGCACCCGCCTGCGCCGGAGTGGTTCCAGGACGCCAAGTTCGGCATCTACTGGCACTGGGGCGCGTTCACGACGCCGGAGTTCGGCAGCGAGTGGTACGGCCGGAACATGTACATCCCGGACAGCGGCGAGAACAAGCACCACAAGGCGACCTACGGCGATCCCACGGTGTGGGGCTACGACCGGTTCATCGACGGCGGCACCGACACGGCAGGCAACCACGTGCAGTTCGCGCCGGAGCTGGTCTCCCGGGGCGGGCAGTTCGACCCGGAGGAGTGGGCGAGGGTGGTCAAGGCGTCCGGGGCGAAGTTCGCCGGCCCGGTTGCCGAGCACCACGACGGGTTCTCGATGTGGGACAGCAAGGTCAACGAGTGGAACTCGGTGGCGCGGGGGCCGCGGCTGAACCTGCTGGACCTGTTCGGCAAGGCCATCCGCGGGCAGGGCCTGAAGCTGCTGGTCGCGATGCACCACGCGTTCAACTACAACGGCTTCTACGACTTCGCCCCGCCGCAGACCACCCCGAGCCTGCGCAAGCTGTACGGCCAGCTGCCGCGCGCCGAAGAAGACAAGCTCTGGCTGGCCAAGCTCAAGGAGGTGATCGACCGCGCGAAGCCGGACATCCTCTGGCAGGACTTCTCGCTGAACTCGCCCGGCTACTGCATCAACAGCGGCCCGTGCGCGGTGGGGGAGCAGCAACGGCTGGAGTTCCTGGCCTACTACTACAACCAGGCGCAGAAGTGGGGCAAGGACGTCGTCTCGACGTTCAAGCACTTCGACCACGGGTTCACCACCCACGGCGAGGTCGCGGACTACGAACGCGGCGGCCCGGCCGACATCGTCACGCCGTACTGGCTCACCGACGACGCGATCAGCAGCAGCAGCTGGAGCTACACCCAGGGCATCGGCTACTACTCGAGCACCCAGATGATCCACTCGCTGATCGACCGGGTCAGCAAGGGCGGCAACATGCTGCTCAACATCTCCCCGACGCTCGAGGGGACCATCCCGGCCGAGCAGCGCGCGGTCCTCGCCGACTTCGGCACCTACCTCGGCCGCGTCGGCGAGTCGATCTACGCCACGCGCGCCTGGGACGTCTACGGCGAGGGCCCGACCAAGATGGGCGGCGGCTCGTTCGTTTCGCCGAAGGTCGGCACGGCCAAGGACTTCCGGTTCACCCGCGACAAGGCCGGCCGTGTGCTCTACGCGACCGTGCTGGCCTGGCCCGGTGCGACGGCGGACATCACGACGCTGTCCGGCAAGCGGATCGACCTGAGCGGCCTGCGGCGCGTCGAACTGCTCGGCGCCCCCGGCCCGCTGAAATACACCCAGGACGCCGGCGCCCTGCACGTCACGCTGCCGTCGGCGAAGCCCTACGGGTCACCCGCCTACGTGCTCAAGCTGACGTTCGACGGCCGGATCCCGGTGGTGGGGCCCGCGTCCGGCGCGACCGTGTTCGCCGATGTCGGTTACCGTGGCGTGAGCGCGGCGCTGGCGGTCGGCAGCTACCCGGCCGCGCAGCTGCAGGCGAAGAACGTCCAGCCCAAGACGATTTCCGCGATCTGGCCGGGAGACGGCTACCAGGTCCTCGGCTACCCCGGGGACAACCTCACCGGCACCCCGCGCAAGTTCGTGACGGCGACGCCGGATCTGCGAACCTCCGGGTTCAACGACGCGATCGTCTCGATGCGCGTCACGTTCGATCCCGCGCGGTGGTTCCGCATCGTCAACGTCACCAGCGGACTGGCCGTGGACGGCGGCGGCGCGGTCGAGGCGGGCAGCACGCTGAAGGTCTGGACGCCGGACGACAGCACGAACCTCCAGTTCGGGATCGAGGACGCCGGAGACGGGTTCGTCAAGCTGACCAATCGCACCAACGGTCTCGTGATCGACGGCGCCGGTGCCACCGCGGCGGGCGGCAATCCCGTGCAGTCGGCCTACACCGGCGCGGCGAGCCAGCAGTGGTCGATCACCGACACCGGCGGCGGCGTCTTCGCGATCGCGAACCGAGCCACCGGCCTGGTCCTCGACGGCGGCGGGAACGTCCCCTCCGGCTCCCCGCTCAAGGTGTGGTCCGACGACGGGAGCCCGAACCTCCGCTGGCAGTTCTCGGTGGTCTGAGCGGCGGCGACGCGCCGGACCCGGGTGCCGGCCCGGTCCGGCGCGTCGCCGCCGAGGTGAGAAAGGCGTGAAAGAATCGGCGGTTCTCTTGTTCTCGGCCGTCGTTCCGGATTGAATCCATCGAATCGTGTGAGCATGTGTTGACACGCCGATGGGGGCAAACGGATGCTGGCTTGTCGGCCAAAGGGCCGATACGCCGGACCGGCACGGGAGGGCCGAGCCATGATCACCGAACCGAGGGCGTTTCCCGGCATGTCCGGCGGCGATACCGGTGAACCGTCCCGGGTGGCCGGGTGACGATGGAGCCGGAACTCGTCGAGATCAACGTTACCGTGCCGCATTCTCCCGCGAAGCTGTGGACGATCGTGGGAAACCCCCAGCTCTATCCGCGGTTCGTCCGCGGGATCACGTTCTGCGAGCCCGTTTCGGAGACCGCCGGCCGGGGCGCCCGCTACCGGTACCGGGCCGGCGGCGAAGGCGAGGCCGAAATCTTCGTCCACCGCCGGGACGAGCACCTGGCCTGGTCGAGTGTGCACGGCAGGCAGCACCGGATGTCCGTCGTGCTGCGTCCGGTGCCGGAGGGCTCCGCGGTCACTGTCCTGCTCACGGTGCTCGACGGCCGTTCGCCGGCGGTCCCGAAGATCCGCCGCCGGATCCTCGAGGCGATCGAGACGATGTGCGATCACCTCAGCGGGGTCCCCGCGGCGGATCCGCCCCCGCGCCGCCCCTCGAAGCGCGAGCTGGGGCGGGTCCTGGTCCGGGCCGGCGTCCTCACCCCCGCCCAGCCCACCGGGACACTCAAGCAGCTGCGGTCGGTGGGCCGGTGGGGCTCGACCCTGGCCGGTGGCTACGAGTCGGTGGCCCGCCGCACGCCCGAGGCACTGGCGCTGTGTGACGAGCGGTCCGAGCGGACCTTCGGCGAGGTCGACGAGCGCACGACCCGGCTGGCCGCGGTGCTGAAGCGCTACGACATCACCGAGGGGGCACGGGTACTCCTGATGTGCCGCAACCACAACGCGATGGTCGAAACGATGATCGCCTGCAGCAAGCTGGGTGCGGACCTGACCCTGATGAACACCGGCCTGGCCCTGGGCCAGGCCGCCCAATTCGCCATCCGGCACCGATCACAGCTGGTGCTCGCCGACGCCGAGTTCGCGGCCCTGCGCGGGCAGCTGCCGCCGGAGGTCCCGCAGCTCTGGACGTGGCCTCCCGGCGGCGGGTGGCACGGTTCGACCATCGAAGAACTGATCGACGCCGAGCCGCCCGCCCGCATCGCCCCGCCGAGCAGGCCCGGCCGGCTCGTCGTGCTCACCTCGGGCACGTCCGGCCCACCGAAAGGGGCGCGCCGCCCGACCCCGCACAGCGTCGCCGACGCCGCCGCGGTGCTGTCGGAGATCCCGCTGCGGGCGGGGGAATCGATCCTGGTGGCCGCCCCGCTGTTCCACACCTGGGGCTTGGCCGCGCTCCAGCTCGGCATGGCCCTGCGGGCCGGTCTGGTGCTGCCCCGGCGCTTCGACCCGGAAGCGACGCTGGCGATGATCGAGCGGCAGCAGTGCACGGCGCTGTTCGCGGTGCCGACCATGCTGCGGCGGCTGCTGGACCTGCCGGAGAAGACGCGGACGCGCTACGACCTTTCCTCGCTGCGCGTGGTCGCCAGCTCCGGCGCGGGGCTGCCGGGTCGGCTCGGCGAGGAGTTCATGGACGCGTTCGGGGACATCCTCTACAACCTGTACGGCTCGACGGAGGTGTCGTGGGCGGCGATCGCCGGCCCCCGCGATCTCCGGGCGGCCCGCGGCACGGCGGGCAGGCCACCGATCGGCACGGCGATCCGCGTCCTCGACCGCACGGGTGCCCCGGCTCCGCCCGGCGCGACCGGACGGCTCTACGTCGGCAACCGCCTGCTCTTCGACGGGTACACCGACGGGGCGCAGCTGGACGTGCGGGACGGGCTGATGGACACCGGCGACCGCGGCTACGTCGACGCCAACGGCCTGCTGTTCGTCGAGGGCCGCGAGGACGAAATGATCGTGTCCGGCGGCGAGAACGTCGCGCCGGCGTCGGTGGAGGAAGTCCTGCTCACCCTCCCGGAGGTGCGGGAGGCGGCCGTGGTCGGGGTCCGCGACGCCAAGTACGGCCAGCGCTTGGCGGCTTACCTCGTGCTCGTCCCCGGCGCCCGGCTGGACGTCGACACGGTCCGGTCCCACGTGCGTGAGCGGCTCGCCCGGTTCGCGGTGCCGCGGGACGTCGTGTTCGTCGACGACCTGCCGCGCAACGCCACCGGCAAGGTCGTCAAGCAGGTCCTGCGCCGCATCTACCGCTGGTGACGCGGCCGGCTACTCGCCGTCCAGGTCCTGGATGCCGGCCAGGTGGGACCGCAGCCAGCGTTCCGACGTGTCGACGTGCATCAGCGCGGCGGCGGTGGCCACCGCCGGCTCGCGGGCGGCGAGCGCGTCGTAGATGGCCTGGTGCTGGGACAGCGTCACGTGCGTCACGCCCCGGTCGACGGTGCCGCGCCAGACCCGCGCCCGCAGGGTCCGGGAGGAGATCCCGTCCAGCAGGGCGGTGAGCGTTTCGTTGCCCGTCGCGGTGACCACCGCGCGGTGGAAGGCGGCGTCGAGCACGGTCAGGCGTTCGACGTCCTCGACGGCCTCGTGCATCGCCTCGAGGAGCTCGCCCACCGCGCGCAGCTGCGAGTCGGTGATCCGGGTGGCGGCCAGCCCGGTCGCCGCGGGTTCGAGGAGCCGGCGTACTTCGGTCAGCTCGAGCACGCTGCCGCCCCGCATGAGCGACACCGCGCTGCCGAGGCCTTCCAGGAGCAGGCTCGGCGCGAGGCTGGTGACGTACGTGCCGTCGCCGCGGCGGACTTCGAGGACCCTGGCCAATGCCAGTGCCTTCACGGCTTCCCGGGTGGGACTCCGGGAGATCCCCAGCTCGGTGGCCAGCTCGTGTTCCGGCGGCAGCTTGGCGCCTGCCGGGAACCGGCCGGAGCGGACGAACTCCCGGATCCGGTCGATCGCCTCGTCGGTCAACGACCTCGCCATCGCACTCCTCGGGCCTGGTTTCCTGAGAGGCCACTCTAGCAGTCGTATGATGTCTCAGGCCGGGGGTGCCGTTCGTCTTCGGCGATTTCGACAGATTCACCGTGATGGGGCCGCGGGGAGCGTCAATCAGTACCGAGGACATGTGATGTCTCGCCAGTCGGTGCCAGGGCGTCCAGGTACTTCAGGAGCCCTTCGACACCGAGCGGGAACGTTTCGCGGATCGGCGCCGGCGACATCACGGGATCTGCGCCGCGAAGGCGATGACGAAGCAGACGAAGGCGGCGATCGCCGCCGTGGACCGCGCGACGTCGATCCGTTGCCAGCGCAGCACGGTGGCCCGCCAGTCCGGCGGCGGGTTGTCCGGCTGCCAGTCGATCACCCGCATGTTGAGGGGCACCGTGCCCAGGAACGAAAACAGCAGGAACGCCACCAGCGCGGCCATTCCGGCCCAGCGGAAGCCGGCACCGTCGCCGCCGCTGCCGGCGATCAGCACGGCGGCACCGGCGAGAACCGTCGGAACCATGATGCCCGGGACGACGACGCGCAGGGTGCGCACGAGAGCGACGCGCGCGGCGACGTGCGCGTGGTCGCCGAGGCGGCGCAAGGCCGGCTGGACCCCGTACCGGACGACGAACTCCTCGCCGGCGAGGAGACCGGCCAGGGTGAGCCCGGTTGCTTGCAGGACGACCGAAGGCACGGCGACTCCTAAAGCTACAGTGACAGTAAAGTTACTGTAGCAAAAAGTTTGTTCTCGCTCAGGCAAGGCCGCTTTCGAGCAGGGAAGCCGCACGCCGGACTTGCCCGGCCACGGTGGCAACCGCCTCCGCGATCGGCCGGCCCGGACGCAGGTGGGTGCGCAGGGCGTGCACCTGGATGCGCCACAGCCCGATGAGTGCCGCCGCGGTGATCTGGACTTCGGGATCGGTGGGCTCGAGCCCGGTTCGCGAAGCGAGTGCTTCGGCGGCGATGTCGACATACCGGTAGGCGACGTCGCTGCGGTAGGCCCGCAGCGAAGGTGTGTCGCGGATGAGGTCACCGAACCTGCGGTAGGTGGTGAGCGCGTCGTCGTGGTCTCCGGCCGCGGTCAGGGTCGTTTCGAGGCCGGCCAGTTCGCCGTCGAGGACCCGCAGCATCGCGCCGACCGGCGGGAGCGCGGGATCCGCGAGGTGGTGGCGCAGCGCGCCGGCCGTGGCCTCGAGCCGATCCAGGAGGAGGGCCTCCTTGCTCGGGAAGTAGTTGAAGACCGTCTTTTCGGACACGCCGCACGCTTCGGCCACGTCGGCGACGCGGACCGGCTCGAAGCCGCGTTCGAGGAACATGGTCATCGCGGTGTCGGACAGCTGCCGGCGCATCGCGCGCTTCTTCCGCTCGCGCAAGCCCTCTTCCGTGCGGGTCATGCGCTCAGGTTACTGCGGTCACCGGAGAAATCCCGCCGCTATAAGGTTCTAGCGGCTGAATCCGGTCGCCACCGCGGCCGGCTCGCTCGCCGAGACGGCCTGATAGCCGGAACACAGGATGCGGAGCCAGTCGATCGCGCCGTCGCGCGCCGTGTAGTACGCCTGTTGCCCGACGAGGTGGTCGACGCCGTCGCGCTCGACTCGCAGCAGGTAACCGACGTGCCGGCAGCCGGCGATCCGGCCGGTCGTCACCGAGCACAGTTCGGTGATCCGGCGGCCGGGGCCGAACCAGCGGCCGAGGACGATCTCGCCGACGACTTCGGCGGGGTCGGTGGACGTCCAGTGACGGCCCGGGGTGAGGGCGGCGAAGTCGATCCGATCGGCCAGTACCGCGCGGAGCGCGGCCGGGTCCTGTTCGGCGAGTGCGCTGGCGAACTGTTCGCCTTCGGTGGTCATGGTGCTCTCCGGGGTCAGTAGCTGACGGTGGTGACGGGCTCGTCGCCGATCCACTCCCACATCGGGACGGTGCCGCCGAGGGCGGCGTTGGCGAGCAGGCCGTCGTCGTGGAGGTGGCGAGCGGTGAAGCAGATCGGGCAGACGAGGTACTGTGCCGATCGTTACCAATCCGACCACAGTCACGGCCGAATGGCTTTGTAGCAACGGTTGCGTGCCGCGCGGGGGTCGGCCTACTTTTGGCCGGATTGGTAAGGCCCGCCCGCGGCCTCGTACCGCTTGGCCAGGTCGGCGAGCGGCGGGCAGCCTTCGCAGGCCACCGCGTGGGCGAACCCGTCGAGGGCGAGCCGGACGGCTTCCTTGGTCAGGAACATCAGGGTCGGCCGGTGCTGTTCGGCGGCCCCGACGGCGACGAGGAACGCCACGGTGACCTTCTCGGTGTCTTCGAGTCCGGTGGTGAGGCTGATGACGGCGCGGGTCGGCATGGCCGGCTCCTTGCGAGGAGGGTTCGGGTACCGGCCCAGCCTCGCCGCGGCCGGCCGCCGGCGCATGGGGCGGATGCCTCATCTTCCGGCGGTACCGGGAAACGCCGTCGTGAGGCCGTGTTCGAGGGCGAACAGCCCGGCGCCGGTCCGGTTGGACACGCCGGCCTTGGCGTAGATGTGCTCGACGTGGTTGCGGACGGTCTTCTCGCTGATCGAGAGCGACCGCGCGATGTCCCGGTTCGACCCGCCGCCGGCGAGCAGGCGCAGCACTTCGACCTCCCGCCCGGTCAGGCCCGCGGGGAAGGGCGTCCGGCGGCGGGCCGCGTGCCCGGCGGCGGACAGGACGGCGTCGACGGCGTGCGCGTCCAGCCGGCCCGCGCGCGCCTGCTGCCGCAGGATCTCGGCGGCGTCGACGGCGTCGCGCGCCGGCCGGTGCGGGCGCGGCTCGCCCAGCGCGTGGTACACGTCGGCGGCCGCCAGGAGCCGCGCGTGGGGTGCCAGTGCCGCGCCGGCCGCGCCGAGCGGGTAGCCGGAGCCGTCCAGCCGCTCGTGGTGCGCCGCGGCGACCGTGGCGACCTCCTCCAGGCCGCGGACCCGGCGCAGGATCCGGCCGGTCAGGTAGGGATGCAGCCGGACCCGCTCCCACTCGGCGTCCGACAGCGGGGCCGCCTTTTCCCAGATGCTGTTGGGCACGCCCATCCGGCCCAGGTCGTGGACGAGCCCGGCCCGCCGGACGAGCCGGACCTCCGGCTCGGGCAGGCCCGCGCGGCGAGCGGCCTCGGCGGCGAGGGCGGCGACCCCGCGGGAGTGCCCGATGGTGAACGGGCATTTGAGGTCGGCGAAGTCGCCGATCGCGGTCAGCAGCTCGTCCAGCTCGGCGTCGCCGAGGACCCGGTCGCGGTCGGGTGCCTGCGCCAGGGCGAGCGCCCAGACGTCCTCGTCGAGAAGACCGGCGGCGATGTCCTCCGCCGCGTTCGCGAACGCGGAAACGACGGCGGGGTCGAACTGGCTGCCACTGCGTGCCTCGGCCATCGCGACGGCCGAGGCCACACCGCCACGGCGCAGGTAGACCTCGGCGACCTCGGCGAGGTGCACGATCCGTGCCTCGATCGGAAGCCGGTCACCACCGGTCCCGGCGGGCAGGCCGCTGCCGTCCCAGCGTTCGAACGTGCAGGCCAGCGCCGTGCTGACGGGCTCGCCCAGCCCCAGCCGCCCGGCGAGCCGGGCGGCCGAGGAGCAGTGGGACTGGATCAGCTCGGCCAGCCTGCCGCGGACGCCGACGAGGAACGCGGCCGTCAGCGCGCCACGGGCCAGGAGCCCGCGGTCCCGCCCCACGTGCGTGACCAGCAGGCGCAGGAAGGGCGGGCCGGTCCAGTTCACCCGGTAGGAGCCGGCCCGGAAGGCGATGTCGTCGCCGAACCAGCCGGCCAGTTCGTGGGAGTCGGCGTGACAGCCGATCCAGGCGACGAGGTTGGCGTAGAACACCGTGCCGCGCCGGCTTTCGTCCAGGCCCAGCCGGTCGGCGAGCCGGGTGGCGAGCACCGCCGAGCGCAGCATGTGCTCCATCGGCTGCCCGAGCCCCAGGTCGATGGCCAGCGAGAGGGCGGCGAGCACCTCGGCTCGCCGCGGCCCGTTCGGCGGGACGGCCATGGACCACCACCTTCCCGCCTCGGCCCCGGCACGCGCCGTCGTCCACCGAGGACCACCCAGCGTCGCCCGCCGGCCCGGTGACGGCAACTCGTGACGAGACTCGGTAGCCCGGCCCCCAAGGTCTTGAATGACTCATTCAGGACCTCCGAAGCCCTGAATGAGTCATTCAAGACGTTCGCCCGGCGCCGCACCGCGGCGAACGCGTTCGGGCACCAAGGTCGCGGTCGCCGTGGCGGCTTTCACGGCCGCCGCGTTCCTCGCCCCCGCGTCGGCGAACGCGATCTCCGGCGGGCAGCCGGTCGCCGACGGCGCCGACCGGTTCGCCGCGAAGATCACCATGGACGGTGCGGCGTGTTCCGGCGCCCTGATCGCGCCGCAGTGGGTGATCACCGCCGCCTCGTGCTTCCCCGGCAGTTCCGAGCAGGCCGCGCCGCCCGCCAAGCCGGCCACGGTGGTCGTCGGCCAGGCCGACCTCCGCGGCACGAGCGGTCACGCGCTCCGCGTGTCCCAGGTGATCGCCCGGGCCGACCGCGACGTGGCCCTCGCCAAGCTGACGTACCCGGTACCGGGCGTCACCCCGCTCGCCGTCTCGGCCACCGCGCCCGGTGCGGGGGAGAGCGTGCGCGTGGACGGCTACGGCCGGACCGCCACGGAGTGGGTCCCCGACCGGCTGGCGACCGGGCAGTACACCCTGGGCCAGGCCACCGCGACGACGGTCCCGATGACCAGCCCCACCGGGAACGACATCTGTCTCGGTGACGCCGGTGGCCCGGTGCTGCGGCAGGAAAGCGGCGGCCTCCGCCTGGCCGGCATCGCGAGCCGGTCGTGGCAGCACGGCTGCCTGGCGGTCACCGAGACCCGCAGCGGCAGCACGGCCGCGCGCACCGACGACATCGGCGCGTGGATCACGCAGCAGGTCCAGCCGCGCACGATCCGGCTCACCAACCACTACTCGAAGCGCTGCCTGACGGCCCGGGCGGTGGACAACGTCAACGACGCGCCGGTGATCCAGTTCGACTGCCCGTCGGCGTTCGACGATCAGGCGTGGGACATCGAACCGAACGCGTCGGGTGGTGTGCTGCTGCGCAACCACGCCACCCAGCGGTGCCTGATCGTGCACGGCGGGAACAACGTCAACGGCGCGCCCGCGATGCAGTACGACTGCCTGCCCCAGTTCACGGACCAGCTGTGGGACATCGTCGAGGTCGACGGCGGCGTGCAGGTCCGGAACCGGGCCACGAACCGGTGCCTGGTGGTCTTCGGGGCGAACCCCGAGAACGGCGCGGCGGCGGCGCAGTACGACTGCCTGCCCCAGTTCTCCGACCAGGTCTGGGAAACGACCGCCGTTCCGGACGCCGTGCTGGTGACGAACCACGCCACCCAGCGGTGCCTGATCGTGCACGGCGGGAACAACGTCGACGACGCGCCCGCGATGCAGTACGACTGCCTGCCGCAGTTCACCGACCAGCTGTGGGAGATCGACCCGGTGGCCTCCGGTGGGGTGCTGGTGCGGAACCGCGCGACGAAGCGGTGCCTGATCGTGCACGCCGGGAACAACGTCAACGACGCGCCCGCGACGCAGTACGAGTGCTTGCCGCAGTTCGCCGACCAGCTGTGGGACCTCGTCCAGGTCCAGGGTGGTGTGCAGCTCCGGAACCGGGCGACGAACCGGTGCCTGATCGTGCACGGCGGGACCAACGTCAACGACGCTCGCGCGGTGCAGTACGACTGCCTGCCGCAGTTGACCGACCAGATCTGGGACGTTCTCCCCGGTCCGGCCGGGCACTGAGCGAAGCGGCCTGACGGTTCGTCCGTAGGACCCGGTAGGCGCCGGACGTCTTCGAGGCGTCCGGCGCCTACGGGCTACGCGGTGGCCGTCCCGGCACCGGGATCGGCACGGGCGGGTCGACGCGCAGCCGGACCCGTAGCTGCCCTTGCCGCTTCAGCAGGGGCTCGCTCCAGCCGACCAGTGACAGGGTGACGGCGAGCGAGCACGCGTCGGCCACGACCGATTCGATGGCACCCCGCCGCACCGCTACCGCGGTCTCGAACAGGCCGAAGACCAGGCTGATTTCGAAGGTGACGCGGGCGATCTCGGCGTCGTCGACCACCAGGCCCACGGAGGGCTGCTGGAGTGACTTGATCTCGTACGGGTCGATCAGGGTGACCATGACTTCGGGCTTCTGCGGCTGGGAAAGCGTGTCCTGCGCGGCTTTCGTCAGGGCCTGGTACTTGCCGAGCCCGGCGAGCAGCGGTCCGGACAGGCTCTCGTCGAGAAAACCCAGCGCGGTTTCCAGGATCCTGCTGTTGAGCAGCCGGAAAGCCGGCTGCGGCAGCGTGCGGCGCCCGGACAGTTTCGCTTCGGCGATCCCGCCTCGCGGGATCCGGGTCAGCATCTCGGCGACGTGGGCTTCGTTGCTGCCGTAGCCGAACGCCATCGAGCGCACCGTCGTCCGGTCCGTGAGCTCAGGTGTGGTCATGGGGCACCTCCCGCACTGTCTGCCGGCCGTGGTCCCAGTGCACTTCCAGGGCCACCGAGTGGTGCCGGGCTTCCGGCCCGGAAGGTCCGGCTTCGATCCGCGGCGGGTCGAAGATCGGCCGCACGTCCACCGGCGACGAGCCGTCCCGGTCCCGTCGCTTCGGGCGCGGCACGACCGGCGGTGGCGGGTTCGGCTCCGGCTTTTCCGGTTCGCCGCCGGAGCTCACCGTGGTGGCGGCCGCCGCGACGGCGACCCCGCCGGCGATCGTGGCGATCACGCCGATCGTCCAGCCGGTGTTCTGACAGTCGGCGGGACTGATGAAGATGTCGCAGTTGTCGGCCGCCGCCGGGGGTGTCAGCAGGAACAGCGTGAGAAACGCGGTGACCGCGGTCAGCAGGGCGATCCGGGTCTTCATCGGGCTTTCTCGCCTCCTTCCCGGAGCAGCAGGACGGTGCCCGTTCCCGCGAGCAGCGTTGCGAGGAAGAACCTTCCGGATTCGTCGACCGGCGATTGGGGAGACTCCGTGGTGCCGCCGAAGAGGGCCGGAAGGTCGGCCAGGGAACCGTGGACGACGAGGAACGCGACGAGAATGCCGAAGACCGGGGCCAGCAGCACGCGGACCCAGCGCGCCAGCAGCCGGTCGCGCACGGCGTAGAACGGACCGAGGGGCGGGTCGATCTTCGGGCCGAGGAAGACGACGGCCGAGGCGACCAGCGCGCCGGCGGCGGTGACCGCGAACCCCGCCCCCGACGTCCCCTGGCCGCGGAGCAGGAAATAGACCAGCGGGGCCAGGGAAATCAGCAGGCGCTGAACCGGGACCGGTATTTCCTCGAGCCGTTCGAGCTGGGGGCGGAGCCGTTCGGCGATGCGGGAGCGCAGGACCGCGGCGGCGATCAGGCCGCCGCCCACGACGATGACGAACACGACGCTGCGGTGGATGATCCAGTCCAGCCAGGCCAGCAGCACGACATAGCAGGCGAACACGAGGATTCCCCGGCGCCCGCTCATGACCGGACCCCGATCCGGGTGGGGGAGCGGACCCGGGACACGAGCCCGATGACGGTTCCGAACATCGCGTGGCTCGCCAGGCTCACCACGACTAAGGGAATCAGGGCCGGGGGCCGCAGGATGCTGCTCGACGGGTAGATCAGCAGCATGGCCACTTCCAGCGCCGCACCCCAGAGCAGGCCGAACCACCAGCGGGCGGGGCCGGCGACCAGCGTGTACATGATCGCGAACGTGACGCCGTTGCTGAGGTGGTACGCCCAGCCGGCGATTTCCCCCACCGGGGAGCCGAGGGGTTTTCCCGTGATGAGGCTGCCGAAGAGGGAAATGGAATAGAACGGTCCCGTGCCCAGGCCCAGCACCGCCCCGAGGACCCAGCGGGTCCGTTGTAGGCCAGCAAACCGAGGAGGCCGGCGGCGAGCCCGGACCGCAGGCGCCCGGTGATGATCGGCCGGTCGGCCTTTCCCGCCACTACCAGGAGGCAAACCAGGAATGTCATGCCCGGCAGCGTCACGAACGAAAGTGTGTAAGGCATCCGGATGACGTCGAGGAGGTGAAGCAGCAGCGCGGCGATCGACGTGGCCGCGGCCGCCAATGTCAGCACGAAAAGCCGAGGATCTTCGCGGTAGGCCGCGAATGATGTTTCCTTCATGCTGCCTCCTCCCCGGAAGCGCTTTTCTTCAGGGTCGTCCGGCCGCGAGGAGAAGTTACGGGCGCCACCCGAATGGCCTTCAGCGGCGACCGGGCGGGGGGGTGCGGACTCGGCCCGCTCGATGCGCCGGCGACGTTTCGGCGGTGTCGAGCTACCTCGCGTCGACGTAGCCCGCGGCTTTCACGTCGTGGCCACGGCGAGGTCTTCGGGCGGGGCCCACAGCGGCGCGGCGTCCGCGCGTTCGGGGTGCTGCCAGCGGTGGCGGGCCGCGGTCTCCCGGGCGATCCCGAGGAAGGCCTCGACGGCTTCCGCCGGCTCGCCGTCCCGCCAGGCCAGCGACCACGGGTAGACCGGCTGCAGCTCCTGGGGCCGGTGGACCGGGACGCCGCGGTCGGCGTACCGGCGGGCGTAGCTGTCGAACTCGAGCAGGTACGCGCTGTCGTTCGCCCGGCTGAGGGCGGCGTGGCAGGTGTCGAAGGTGCCGGGGTTGCCCAGCCAGCGCAGGGCGAGGCCGGTGTGCTGTTCCAGGGAGCTCAGATACCGGCCGTGCACGTTGTAGAGCGCGGTGCCGGGGCCGTCCGCGAAGACCTCGAGCGGTCGTTCGTGCACCGACACGGCCGTCCGGCGCGGGTCGCCGGGCCGCCCGACCAGCCAGAACGGCTCCAGCCGTAGCAGCGTGTGCCGCCAGCCGGCGGGGTGGGCGGCTTTCATGTCGGTGGTCACGCGGATGATCGCGACGTCGAGGTGGTCGTCGAGCAGCGCGGTGAGCTGGCGGGCGCTGTCCATCTGGCTCTGGACGAGCTGGACGCCGGGATGGGCGGCGAGGAACGCGTCGGCGACGACCCGGCTGGTATCGAGCTCGAAGATGTGGGCGATCCGCAGGTGGTGCGGCGCGGGCTCGCGCAGCATCTGGTCCGCGGTGGCCAGCAGCTGCCGGGAGAGGTGCAGGAACCGCTCGCCGCGCGGGGTGAGCGCGACGTGCCGGCTGTCGCGCACGAACAGCAGCCCGCCGACGTCGGTTTCGAGCTTGCGGATCTGCTTGGACAGCGTGGGCTGGCTGATGAAGAGCTTGGCGGCGGCCCGCCCGAAGTGCAGTTCGTCGGCGACGGTGACGAAGTACCGCACCAACCTGAGGTCGAGGTCCATGCGGGCCTTTCCACGCGAAGGAGCGAGCAGTGCGCCAACGATGCCATCACGGCTATCGATTCGTGCGCAACGGGTCTTGGCGCCGCCGCGGCGGATCGTGTTGGCTTCGAGGGGAGTCCGCACGTACTGGAGGAACCGATGGCCGAGCCGGGCACCCCTGTTGTGTTCATCCACGGTCTGTGGCTGCACGCCACCTCGTGGAACCCCTGGATCGACCACTTCCGGGCGGCCGGGTACGCGCCCGTCGCGCCCGGCTGGCCGCACGAGCCCGAAACCGTCGAGCTGGCGCGCGAGAACGCGCAAGCCGTCGCCGACATCGGCATCGACGACGCCACCGGCCACTTCGCGTCGATCATCGCCGGTCTCGAGCGGCCCCCGGTGATCATCGGGCACTCCTTCGGCGGCCTGATCACCGAAAAGCTGCTGGGCCAGGGCATCGGCCTGGCCGGCGTCGCCATCGACCCCGCGCAGATCAAGGGCGTCCTGCCGCTGCCGCTGGCGCAGCTGCGCGCGGGCCTGCCGGCGCTGGGCAACCCGGCGAACCTCCACCGGGCCGTGTCGCTGAGCGAGAAGGAGTTCCGGTTCGGCTTCGGCAACACCCTGACCGACGAGGAGTCGGGGGACCTGTTCCGGCGCTGGACGATCCCGTCCCCGGCCCGGCCGCTGTTCCAGGCCGCGGCCGCGAACTTCGTGCTGCATTCCGAGGCGAAGGTCGACACCCATCGGGAGGACCGCGGCCCGCTCCTGCTGATCTCCGGGACGGCGGACCACACGGTCCCGGACGTCGTCACCCGCTCGACGTTCAAGCAGTACCGGGACTCCGCCGCGGTCACCGAGCTGAAGCAGTTCGAGGGCCGCGGTCACTCGCTCACCATCGACAGCGGCTGGCGCGAAGTCGCCGACGCCGTGCTCGCCTGGCTGCGCGAGCAGGGGATCTAGGCCGTGGATCTCGGTCTGGACGGCGCGGTCGCCGTCGTCACCGGAGCCAGTCGGGGCATCGGGCTGGCCGTCACCGAAGCCCTCGTCGCGGAGGGCGCCCACGTCGTGGCCGGCGCGCGTGTCCCCGGGCCGGACCTCGAAGCGCTCGCCCAGGCGGGGAAAGTCCACGCGCTCGCTGTCGACCTCGGCACCGCCGACGGCCCGGGCCGGCTCGCGGAACTGGCACTGGCCGAGCTGGGGCGCATCGACATCCTGGTCAACAACGTCGGCGCCGTCACCCCGCGGCCGAACGGCTTCCTGCTGGTCACCGACGAAGAGTGGACCCGGTCGCTGACCTTGAACCTGCTGAGCGCGGTCCGGGCCACCCGCGCTGTGCTGCCGACGATGGTGACCGCCGGGCGGGGCAGCATCGTCACGATCGCTTCGGTCAACGCGATCCTGCCCGACCCCGGCGTCATCGACTACAGCGCGGCGAAGGCGGCGCTGGTCAACTTCACGAAGTCGGTGTCGAAGGAGTTCGGCCCGCACGGCGTCCGCGTCAACGCGATCAACCCGGGCCCGGTCGCGACGGACCTGTGGCTCGGCACCGGCGGCGTGGCCGAGACGGTCGCCGCCACCACCGGGGCGAACCCGGGGTCCGTCGCCGAGGAGGCCGCCACCCACGCCGTCACCGGACGCTTCACCCGGCCCGCGGAGGTCGCGAACCTCGCGGCCTTCCTGGCCAGCGACCGGGTGGCCGGCAACATCACCGGCGCCACCCTCGCCATCGACGGCGGCTACGCCACCGAGACACACTGAAGGAGAATAATCGCCGAAAAAATCGAATCACCTTGTCGCGTCGCGGAAACCACCGGCCGGTCGTAGGAGTTCCGGGGCGAACCGTTGACACGCGGAAAATTCCCGGTCCATAGTGCGGTGTCGTCGCCTCGAATTCCTTGACGGGGCGTGGATTCGAATCGAATCGAATCGACGGAAATCCGCCGGCGGAAGGGATACCCGTGGGGATCGGAAAGCGCTTGCAGACACTCGGGCTCTGTGGTCTGCTTCTGACCGGCCTCCTCGCGAGCGCGCCCGTCACCGAGGCGGCCGCGCGGCCGGCGCACACCGTCACCTACGACAAGTACTCGCTCGAGCTCGACGGCAAGCGCCTGTACGTCTGGTCGGGCGAGTTCCACTACTGGCGCCTGCCCAGCCCGGACCTCTGGCGGGACGTGCTGCAGAAGATGAAGGCCGCCGGGTTCAACGCCGTGTCGATCTACTTCGACTGGGGTTTCCACTCGCCGAAGCAGGGCGTCTACGACTTCACCGGGATCCGCGACGTCGGCAAGCTGCTCGACATCGCGCGGCAGACGGGCATCTACGTCATCGCGCGGCCCGGCCCGTACATCAACGCCGAGACCGATTCCGGCGGGTTCCCCGGCTGGCTCACCCAGCAGGCCGGGCTCGCCCGGACGAGCGCGCCCGACTACGTCGCGGCCGCCAAGGAGTGGTTCACCGCGATCGACGCCGTCCTCAAGCGGCACCAGGTCACCGACGGCGGCGGCCCGATCGTGCTGTACCAGGTCGAAAACGAGTACAGCGGCACCGTGCTCGACGCCGGTTACATGCAGGCACTGGCCGACAAGGCGCGGGCCGACGGCATCACCGTGCCGCTGTTCCACAACGACGTCTGGCCGGGCGGGAAGTGGGCGCCGGGCAAGCCGGGCGCGCCGGACCTCTACGCCTTCGACGGCTACCCGAACCTGTTCGACTGCCGCAACCCGCAGGCATGGAAGCCCGCGCCCGACTTCCGCTGGACCCGGCCGGTCTCCCCGGACACCCCGATGTTCGTCGCGGAGTTCCAGGGCGGTTCCTTCGACCCGTGGGGCGGTCCCGGCTACGACAAGTGCCGTGAACTGACCGACGCGTCGTTCGAGAACGTCTTCTACAAGAACAACATCGCCTCCGGCCTCACCCTGCAGAACTTCTACATGACCTACGGCGGGACCAGCTGGGGCTGGCTGCCCGACCCCAACGTGGTCTACACCTCCTACGACTACGGCGCCGCCATCTCCGAAGCGCGTCAGCTCGGGCCGAAGTACGACGAGCAGAAGCGCATCGGCTACTTCACCCAGGCCGTCGAGACGCTCACGAAGACCGACCCGGGCCCGGACATCGCGGCCGTGAACCCGGCCGTCACGCTGAAGACGCAGTCCAATCCGGACACCCGGACGCAGTTCGTGCTGGCGCAGCACAAGGACACCACCTCGACCACCCACGAACGGACGACGTTCCCGCTGACCGTGCCCGACGGCACCTACCCGGCCGTGCCGCAGCAGGGCGCGCTGGACGTCGACGGGCGTGAGGCCAAGCTCCTCGTGGCGGGCTACGACCTCGGCGGGCAGCGGCTGGTCTACTCGACGTCGGAGCTCATGACGCACGCCCGCATCGGCGGCCGCGACACCGCGGTGCTGTACGGCGGCGCCGGGCAGGACGGCGAAACAGTGCTTCGTTATCCGAGCGAGCCGAAAGTCACCGTGCTCGACGGCAGCGTGGACCACGCGTGGGACGCCGCGCGGGGCGACCTGCGGCTCGACTACCGCCACGGCGGGCCGGCCCGCGTCCGTGTCGAGGGCGGCGGCCGGGCCCCGCTCGAGCTGCTGATCGCCGACACCGCGGCCTCGGCCGCCTTCTGGAAGCAGGACACCGCCGCCGGGCCCGTGCTCGAGCGCGGGGCGGACCTCGTCCGCACGGCCACCGCGACGGGTCCGCTGCTCGCGCTGACCGGCGACACCTCCCGCGCCGGCGACCTCGAGGTGTGGGCGCCGCCGTCGGTCCGGTGGGTGACGTGGAACGGCCGTCCGCTGCCGGTGACCCGGACCGCGGCCGGGACGCTGCGGGGCAGGCTCGACGGCTCGGCCCCGGTCACGCTGCCCGCGCTGACCGGCTGGCGCACACAGTACGAGACCCCGGAACGACAGCCGGACTTCGACGACACCCCCTGGACGGCCGCCGACCACACCACCACGAACAACCCGGCCAAGCCACCCGCCGGCCAGCCGGTGCTCAACGCCGACGACTACGGGTTCCACCACGGCGACGTCTGGTACCGCGGCCACTTCTCCTCGACCGGTACGGAAACGGCCGTCACGCTGAACGGGATCACCGGCAACCAGGGCGTCTACTCCGTGTGGCTGAACGGCACCTACCTGGGCAGCAGCGGCGGCGGCACGCACGAGTTCGCCATCCCCGCGGGCACGCTGAAACCGGACGACGTGCTGTCGGTGCTGCTCGAGAACATGGGGCACAACGAGGACTGGGACGTCAACGACGCGCACAAGCAGCCGCGCGGGCTGGTTTCCGCGGCTTTCACCGGCGGAACCCCGGACGTGCACTGGAAGATCCAGGGCGCCCTCGGCGGCGAAGACCTCGCGGATCCGGTGCGCGGGCCGTTCAACAACGGCGGCCTCTACGGGGAACGCGCGGGCTGGTCGCTGCCCGGGTTCCCCGACCGCGGCTGGCAGCGGACGTCCTTGCCGGCGGCCCGCACCGAGCCGGGCGTCACCTGGTACCGCACGGAGTTCTCGCTGCACCTGCCCGCGGGCCAGGACACCGCGGTGGGGTTGCGCATCGACGACGACCCGGCGCTGGTCTACCGCGCCCAGATCTTCGTCAACGGCTGGAACCTGGGCCGGTACCTCAACAACGTCGGCCCGCAGCACGTCTTCTCGCTGCCCACGGGCATCCTGCGCGCGGACGGCCGCAACACGATCGCGATCGCCTCGTGGGGTGACGGCCCCCGCGGCCTCGGCCGGGTCGGCCTGGTCGATCTCGGGACCCACCGCGGCGGGGTGCCGGTGGCCGACGTCCCCAGCCCGGCGTACCGAGGCCGTTGACCCGCTCCCGAAGGGATTCGCCGTGTCCGAGCTTTCCCGCCGTGACCTGCTGAAGGCAACGGCCGCCACCTCGATGCTGCTGGGGCTGCCCGCCCTTTCCGGCGGTCCCGTCGCCGGAGCGTCCGCCGTCGATCCGCCGGCGTTCTTCGTGAACCTGCGGTTCGGGATGTTCCTGCACTTCAACATGGGGACCTTCCACGACGCGGAGTGGGTGGACCCCGGCCAGGACCCGAAGTCGTTCGCGCCCACCGCGCTGGACTGCGGGCAGTGGGCGGACGCGGCCAAGGCGGCCGGGATGACCTTTGGCGTGCTGACCACCAAGCACCACGACGGCTTCTGCCTGTGGCCGTCGAAGCTGACCGGCTACACGGTGGCGAACAGCTCCTACCGCCGTGACGTCGTCGCCGAGTACGTCGCCGCGTTCCGCTCCCGGGGCCTGGTGCCCGCGTTGTACTTCTCCATCTGGGACCGGACGCAGGGGGTGGCGGCCGGCTCGGTCGGCCGGGCAGGCCTGGACTTCGTCAAGGGGCAGCTGACGGAGCTGCTGACCCGCTACGGGGACATCCCGGCGCTGGTGATCGACGGCTGGTCGTGGCAGATGGGGCTGCGGGAGGTGCCCTACGGCGAGATCCGCGACCACATCCGGTCACTGCAGCCGCGGTGCGCGGTGGTCTGCCTGACCGGGATCACCGAACCGTGGGGCACCGACGTCGTGTTCTACGAGGAGCCGAAGGGCGTGTGGACGGCGCCGGACAACACGTACGCGGCCTGCCAGGGGCAGACGATCGCGTCCAACGGCTGGTTCTGGCACCCGAGCACGCCCACGACGTCCCTGATGACCGCGGACGAGATCGTGCACCGGCATTTGGAGGAGCTGGAGCCGCGCTGGTCGACATTCATCCTGAACTGCCCGCCGGGGCCGCGCGGGCTGCTCGACGACACCATCGTCGCCCGGCTGCGCGAGGCCGGCGCGCTGTGGCGGCCGAACCCGGCCCGCCCGCCGCTGCCGCCGCAGCCGCCGCGCCTGACCCATCCCCTGGCGCCGGTGGCGGCCACGGCCACGAGCGGCGACGCGGCGAAGGCCATCGACGGCTACAGCGACTACAACGGCGGTGCGCAGCAGACGCTGTGGCAGCCGACCGCGGCGTTGCCGCAGTCGGTGACCCTGGACCTGGGAACCGTCCGCCACGGCATCGACATGCTCACCTACCTGCCCCGCCAGGACGAGGCCGGCGGCGAGTACGTCACGACCGGCAACGTGACCGGCTTCCGGGTCGAGACGAGCACCGACGGCGTCCGTTTCTCGCCGGCGGCCCGCGGCGGGTGGCCGGCGGACAAGACGATGAAGCGCGCGAAGTTCAGCCCTCGTGCGGCGCGGTATGTCCGCTTCACGGCGACGGCCGCGGTGGGCGGCTACGCGGTGGCGAGCCAGATCGACTGCGGCCGCTCCTGACGTCTCCCGGGTCGGCCGGTAAAGCCGTGAATGGCACATTGAGGGACTTCAAGTCCCTCAATGTGCCATTCACGGACCGGCAACTTCTGTAGTGGAATGGCGGCGCGGCTGAAACCGGCTCGTTTCCTTGTTCCGCTATGCCGGGTGGTGTCACGTGCGCGCACCGGCGCGTGGAGCGATTCGGTGATATCCTTGCTGTGACCGAACCGATCGGTCCCTGTGAATCTCGACCCGTCGAATTTCCTGTCCGGCGAGACCGTCCACCTCAACGGAAGCCGTCGATTCCCGACGCCTTCGTCCAGCTTTGCCGCTGCTCCACGCGAGCGCGAGCGTGCGCGTGGACCGATGTGAGGGGAATGCTCATGCGTGACATCGTTCTGGCCGAAACCGCCAACATCAACCCCGGCCTCGCGGCCATCGGCTACGGACTGGGCGCCATCGGCCCGGGAATCGGCGTCGGCCTCATCTTCGCCGCCGTCATCAATGGTACCGCCCGGCAGCCGGAAGCGCGAGGGAAACTGCAGACCATGGGTTACTCGACCTTCGTGCTGACCGAGGTGCTGGCCCTGATCGGCGTCGTCGTCTACTTCATCACCTACACCAAGTGAACCCGTCGCTGCACGCGCTCGGCCGAGCGCGTGCAGCGTTCCGGGTCAGCCTGCCGGAACCGGGGCGAGTGCCGGGATCCGGGCCGGCAGGGTCCGCCAGATCTCCGGGGTGTAGAAGTGCCCGCCGGGCAGTTCCACGTGCCGGTAACCGCCGCGGGCGAGCGAGCGCCACTGCTCGGCCGCGTCCGGCACGATCACGTCGTCGTCGGCGCCGGTGAGGACTTCCAGCGGGACATCGACCGTCGCGCCCTCGGTGTAGCCGAAGGTGTCCCGGACCCGGATGTCGGCCCGCATGAGCTCCAGGGCCATCTCGCTCAGTTCCGGGTCGTCGAGCACGTACCCGGGCAGCAGGCCGTTGGTGCGCATCCACGCCACCAGCTGCTCGTCGGTGTCCTGCTGGGCCGGGAACATGTCCCGCGGGGTGAGCCCGCGGCTCGGCGCGTTCGCCGACGACACGATCAGCGTCTCCGGGAGCGGGCCGCCGCGCCGCTGCAGGCGGTTCGCCACGTCGAACGCCATCCAGCCGCCCATGCTGTGCCCGAACAGCAGGTACGGCCGGGGTGCGGCGGCCGCGGTCACCGCGTTCGTCGCGTCCTCGGCGAGGGTGTCCCAGTCCGGGGCGAAGTCGTCGAGGAAGCGGCCGTCGCGGCCCGGGTAGCAGATCGTCACCAGCTCGACGTCGGGCGGCAGCACGTCGGCCCACGGCAGGTACGGGCCGGAGCCGCCGCCGCAGAAACCGAGGCACACCAGCGTCTTCGTCGCGTCCGGGTTGGGTCTGGCCCGCACCACGGTGTTGGGGTTGTCCATCGCCGTGCTCCTTTCAGGTCGTGGCGAGTGCCGAGACGTGCTTGGCGAGGTCGGCCAGCTTGGGGTGCCGGTACACGTCCTTCGTGGACACCGGGACGCCGAAGTTCTTCTTCAGCCGGGCGACCACGCGCAGGGCGACCAGCGAGTGCCCGCCGAGGGCGAAGAAGTCGTCGTCGGCGCCGACGCCGTCGCGGCCCAGTACCTCCGACCAGACGTCCGCGATCAGCTCTTCGACCGGCCCGCTGGGAGCCGGGCCGCCGGAGCCGGCTTCCGGTGCGGGCAGCGCCGCGGTGTCGAGCTTGCCGTTCGGCGTGCGCGGGAGCTCGTCGAGCCGGACGAACGCGGCCGGCACCATGTACTCCGGCAGCGTCGCGGCGGCCGCCTCGCGGAGTTCGCCGCCGCCCACGTGGTAAGCGACCAGCTGCTCGTCGCGCAGCACGACCACGGCGGACGTGACACCGGGACAGTCCCGCAGCACCGCCTCGATCTCGCCGAGCTCGATCCGGTAGCCGCGCAGCTTGACCTGGCGGTCGAGCCGCCCGAGGAACTCCAGGGTCCCGCCCGCCGACCAGCGGACCTCGTCGCCGGTCCGGTACAGCCGCGAGCCGGGCTCCCCGAAGGGGTCGGGCACGAACCGGCCGGCGGTCAGGCCCGGCCGGCCGAGGTACCCGGCCGTGAGCCGGGGCCCGGACAGGTAAAGCTCGCCCGATGGCGCGGGACGCAGGGCGGAGTCGAGGATGTGGGCCCGGATCCCGGCCAGCGGGACGCCGATGTGCGGGGCCGGCCCGGTGACCCAGGTCGCCGTGGCGTCCACTGTGGACTCCGTGGGGCCGTAGAGGTTGAGCGCCTCCAGCCCGCTTTCGGCCAGTTCGCGCCACATCGGCTCCGGGATCGGCTCGCCGCCGATGAACAGCCGCACCGCGCGGCCGGGCAGGTGCTCGCGCAGCGCCGTCCAGTGCGACGGCGTCAGGTCGAGGTCGGTCACGCCGCCTTCGTCCAGCCACGCGACCAGCCGGGCCGGGTCGGTCCGGTGGGCGTCGTCGAGGACCACGACGGTGTCCCCGCGGCACACCCGGGCCCACTGCTGCACGGACGCGTCGAACGACACGCTGGCGTTCCAGGCGACGACCCGGGGCCCGGCCGCGTACATGCCCGCCTGTTCCAGCGCGGCGACGAGCGTGGCCACCGCGCCGTGGTGCGCCGGGACGCCCTTCGGGCGGCCGGTCGAGCCGGACGTGTAGATCACGTACGCCGGATCGAGGTCCGAAACGGCGGTGTCGGGCGCAAGCGGGCCCTCCGCGCCGGGCGCGACGACGACCGCGTCCGCCGGGAGCCAGGGCACGGCCGTCGCCGACACCAGGACCCGGATCTCCGCGTCGGCGGCCATGAAGGCCAGCCGGTCGGCCGGGTAGGCCGGGTCGAGGGGCACGTAGGCGGCGCCGGTCCGCCAGACGGCGAGCAGCGCCACGACGAGGTCGCGGCCCCGGCCGAGGGCGACCCCGACCCGGTCGCCGCGCCCGACGCCCTGGGCGCGCAGCGCGCCGGCCAGCGCTGCGGTCCGGCGGTCCAGCTCGGCGAAGGTCAGCGTGGCCGCGGTGTCCCGCACGGCGATCCGCTCGGGGGAGCGGCGGACCGCGGCGTGGAAGCGGGTGAGCAGGCCGGCCATCAGCGGGCTCCGCTCGCGGCCGGGCGCACGGTGGGCGCGCAGCCGGCGACGTCGACGGGCTCGCCCATCGCGACGACGATCTTGCGGTCCCCGCGGAACGGGTCGCGCCCGTGGGTCGCCAGGACGTTGTCGACGAGCAGCAGGTCGCCCGGCTGCCACTGCTTGCGCACCGTCGCGGCGTCGTAGGCGGCGTCCAGCGCCGCCATCTCCTCGCGCGTCAGCGGGCTGCCGTCGCCGATCGCCGTGTTGAACGGCAGGTCTTCGCGGCCGAACTCGTCGATCAGCGTCTCCCGCAGCTCTTCGTCGAGGGACCACTCGTTCCAGAAGGCCAGGTGGTTGAACCAGACCTCTTCGCCGGTGACCGGGTGGCTGATGACGCCGGGCCGCAGCTGGCTGGTCCGCAGGTGCCCGTCGTCCTGCCAGCGGCACGCGATCAGGTTCTCGGCGCAGTAGCGTTCGACGTCGTCCCGGGTGGCCGCGGCGAACGCGGTCCGCCAGTCGGTCGAGATGTGCTCGGAGTAGCTGCGGTTCAGCAGCCAGCCGTGCGCGCGGACCTTCGCCACGAGCTCCGGCGGCAGCGCGCGCAGCACCTGCCGGACGTCCGCCACCGGCGTCGCCCCGCCCTCGGGCGGCGCGATCAGGCAGGAGAACATCAGCAGCCCGGGGAAGGTGAGCGTGTAGCTGTTCTCGTTGTGCATCCGGATCCGCTGCGCGGCCGGGAGATCGGTCGACGAGAAGACGCCGTTGCCGAAGTCGCTGCGCGGCGTCGCCTTCTCGCGGTACGGCGTGCGGGCCGGCATCAGCGTGTCGCGCACCTGCCCGAAGTCCTCGACGCTCGCGATCGGCAGGCCACGCAGGTGCACCGCGCCGTGGCGGTGCAACGCCGCCCGCAGCGACGGCGCCGCCGCGGCGAGCCAGGACACGGCCTCGGAGAGGCCGGTCAGCCCGCGCACTTCGGCGCTCGCCGGCTCGCCGGGTCCGACCACCCAGTCGAGCGGCAGGAATTCTTTGACGCCCAGGGAACCCATCGCATGTCCTTTCACCGCACCGCCGCGGGTGTCCACTGTGGAACCACCCGATTCGCTCGTGAGCCGACGTTACTAATCCGGCCAAAAGTAGGCCGACCCCCGCGCGGCACGTAACCGTTGCTACGAAGCCATTCGGCCGTGACTGTGGTCGGATTAGTAACTATCGGCACAGTAAGCGGCGACGCGGCCGCGCGGCGGCAGGCGGTGCGGCAGTGCGGCGGCAGTTTCGGCGTCGCCGGTGTTCTCGCCGCACTTGCCGCAAGGACTGCCGCCCGAACTGCCGGTCGGGCCCCGGTTCCGCTCCTAGGTTCGGCATCGTGACTTCGGAACTTCGCCCGGTCGCGGTGGTCAGCAGCACGGCCTCCGACGCACACACGTGGAACCTCGTGTACCTGCAGCTTTTGCTGGAAGAACTCGGCTTCGCGGTTTCGAACCTCGGCGCGTGCGTCCCGGACGACCTGGTGGTCGGCGAGTGCCGCCGGCTGGGGCCGGACGTGGTGGTGATCAGCACCGTCAACGGGCACGGCCACGCCGACGGCCTGCGGCTGGCACCCCGGCTGCGGGCGCTGCCCGAACTGGCCGGCACGGCGCTGGTCATCGGCGGGAAGCTCGGCGTCGACGGCACCCGCGGCGCGGCCGGTGAGCTCCGGCTGTGCGCGGCCGGGTTCGACCGCGTCTTCGGCGACGGCGACATCGGGGCCTTCCGCCGGTACCTCGCCGCTCTCGCCGTGGGGGTGGCGTCGTGACGGTGCCGTTCGGGGCGTTCGTCGCCCGGGAGCACGCGGCGGGCCGCCTGGTCGTCCAGCCGCGGATGGGGTTCGCGACGCCGTCGGCCATGCGGGCCGGCCTGCTGGGCACCCGCGCGGCCGCGGCCACCACGGTCGGCACCTTGACCCTCGACAGCTACACCCGCGTCGGCGATCTCGCCGCGGCGGCCCGGGCGCTGGCCGAAGGCACTCCGCTCAACGGGTTCCCGCTCGTCACGCACGGCCCGGAGGTGACCCGCGCGATGCTCGACGGCGTGGTCGGCCCGGAGTTCCCGGTGCAGGTGCGGCACGGTTCGGCCCGGCCGCGGGACATCGTCGGGACGCTGGTCGCGTCCGGTCTCGACGCGACCGAGGGCGGGCCGGTGTCGTACTGCCTGCCCTACAGCCGGACCCCGCTGCGGACGGCCGTGCGGCACTGGGTGGCGGCCTGCGACCGGCTGACGGCGGTGGACGGCGTACCGCACCTGGAGACCTTCGGCGGCTGCATGCTGGGCCAGCTCTGCCCGCCGAGCATGCTGGTCGCGATCAGCGTGCTGGAGGCGATGTTCTTCGCCCGCCACGGCATCCGCAGCGTCTCGCTGAGCTACGCGCAGCAGACCGACCCGGCGCAGGACGAGGAGGCGGTGCGGGCGCTGCGCCGGCTGGCCGCGCGGCACCTGCCCGGTGTCGAGTGGCACGTGGTGCTCTACGCCTACATGGGCGTCTACCCGCGGACGCCGGACGGTGCCGCCCGGTTGCTGGCGTCCGCCGCGCGGCTCGCGGTGCGGTCCGGCGCGGCCCGCTTGATCGTGAAGACGGCCGCCGAAGCCCACCGGATCCCGACCGTCCAGGAGAACGTCGACGCGCTCGAACTCGCCGCGCGCGTCGCAGCCGAAACCCCGCGGGCGGGAGCCGAAGCCCCCGGCACCGGTCTGCACGAAGAGGCGTCGACGCTGGTCGAAGCCGTCCTGGACCTCGGCGACGACCTCGCCGGAACGTTGCCGGCCGCGTTCGCCCGCGGCCTGCTCGACATCCCCTATTGCCTGCACCCGGACAACGCCGGCCGGGCACGCAGCTACCTCGACGCCGCCGGCCGCCTGCAGTGGGCGGACACCGGCGGCCTGCCGATCCGGCCGCCGGCTCGCGGCGTGCGGCCGTCCCGGACCGGCTCGGCGGAGCTGTTGTCCGCGCTGTGCCACGTGGAGCGGAAGTTCGACACGCCCCGGCCCGCCCGGGCCGGGGCCGGACCCGGAGGAGCGCTATGAACGACACCTACGACGGGGAGCTGCCACCGCCGCTGCCCGTGCACCTCGCCTCACCCGTCACCCAGAGCGCGCTGCGCGTGCAGCACCAGGTGCTGGTCGCGGTCCGCGAGTTCCTCGGCGGCGAGGGGTTCACCGAACTGCTGCCGCCGGTGATCGGCCCGGTGACCGACCCCGGCGTCCGCGGCTCGAAGCAGCTGGACGTCGACTACTACGGCCACCGCTACAAGCTGATGACCAGCGGGATCCTCTACAAGCAGGCATCGCTGCTCGGCTTCGGGAAGATCTTCTACATCGCGCCCAACGTCCGCGCGGAGCCGGTGGAGACGTGCTCGACGCGGCGGCACCTCGCGGAGTTCCACCAGATCGACGTCGAGCTGGCGGGCGCGAGCCGGGCGCAGGCCCAGGACGTCGCCGAACGGCTGCTGACGCACGTCGTGAAGCACGTGCTGGCGACGGTCCCCGGCGAGCTGACCGGGCTGGGCCGGGATCTCACGACGCTGGCCGGCGTCCTGTCCGGGACGTTCGGCCGCATGACGCACGCCGCCGCCGTCGCCCGGCTGCACGAGCTGGGCCACCCGCAGAGCCCGGACGCGGAGATCGACTGGACCGGCGAGGAACTGCTGTCCCGGACCACCGGACGCCCGTTCTTCGTCGACGACTACCCGAAGGGCTCTCGCGGTTTCTACGACCGGGAAAGCACGACCGAACCCGGCATCCTCCGCAACTTCGACCTCCTCGCGCCCGGCGGGTTCGGCGAACTGGCCAGCGGCAGCGAACGGGAGTCCGACTACGCCCGGATCGTCACGCGGATGCGCGAGACGGGGGAGAACCCGGCCAAGTACGGCTGGTACCTCGACATGGTCCGCGAAGGCATCCCCGCCAGCGCGGGCTTCGGGCTGGGCCTGGAGCGGCTCGTCCGGTTCCTCACCGGGCTCGACGCGGTGTGGCGGGTCAACGCCTACCCGAAGGTCCCCGGGCTGGTGGCGCCGTGAGGGCCGCCGGCTTTCCCGAGGCCGCCGTCCGGGACCGCGCCGCGCGGGGTGCCGCCGCGGTGTTCCCGGCCGAGTCCGCCTACGGCAACGAGGTGTTCGGTGCCGCGGCCGCCGATGGTGACGAGCTGGACCGGGCCAGGCTGGTGCCGCCGGTGTTCGTGCCGCTGCGGCTGGAGAAGCTGATCGAGCTGGGCCGAGAGCCACTGTTCACCGACGTCGACCTGGCCACCGTGATCGGCGGGTTCGCCTCGCCGCTGCCGCTGCTGCTCTCGGCGTTCGGGTCGACGCGGCTCGGCGGCGGCGACCTCGCGATGGCGGCGTCCCGGCAGGCCGGGCGGCTCGGCATCCCGATGGTGCTCGGCGAGAACGTCGTGCCGGTCAACGGGTACGCGAACGCCCTGCTCATCCGCGTCCGGGCCTACGCCGGCGAGGTGCCCGACGGGCTCGGCGGCGTCGTGGTCCAGCAGAGCACCGAGGACGCCGACGCCGAGGTCTGGAACCTCGTGTACAGCGATCCCTCGGCGTCGCCGCTGCTCGACGGGGGACGGCTCGGGTTCGAGCTGAAGGTGGGGCAGGGCGCCAAACCGGGCCTCGGCGGGATGACGCTGCTGGACGCGGCCGCGGCGGCGCGCGTCGACGGCCAGTACGCGCTCACCGACATCGGCTCGGCTGAACACACCCTGCGTTCCGGCAGTCCCGGCACCTTCACCGGCGAGATCCTGCGCCAGCAGATCCGCTTGATGCGCAACAACTTCCCGCGCGCCCGGGTCTGGGTGAAGCTGCCGCCTGGCCGGGACGTCGCCGAGGCCGCCCGGGTCGCGTGGGCGGCGGGCGCGGACGCGGTCACCGTCGACGGCGCGGAAGGCGGGACGGGCTGGGCGCCCACCGCCTTCCTCGGCCACGTCGGGCTGCCGCTGGCCGAGTGCCTGCGCCGGATCGGGCCGCCGGAGGGCTGCCTGCTCGCCGGCGGCCGGATGTGGGAAGGCACGCGGGTGGTCAAGGCCCTCGCGCTGGGCGTTCGCGCGGCGGCGCTCGGCCGGGCAGCACTGGTCGCGGTGGACGAAGACCGCTCGCACGGCCTGGAGCGGCTGGTGGCGGCGCTGGCGCTGGAAGCCCGGCTGCTGATCAGCGCGCTGGGCAAGTACCGCCCGGACGCGCTGGCGGCCGACGACGTCTGGCCTGCCGGGCAACTGCCGCTTCAGCTGCCGGTCGAGGCCGTTCCCACCGCTTAGATTTTCCTCAGTGGCACGGGGTTACCCGGGCCCAGCAGGTTCCGTGTCCGTCCTTTGTGGTCAGTTCGGGGTGAGCCCAGCATGTCGGTGCAGGACGAGAAACCGGCCGTGACGATCGATTCCTTCGACCTCGGCGAGCTGACCGGCCCGCCGGTCGCGGTGCCGGTGCGCGTCGCGCGGATCGCGGCCCGGTGGCCGGACCGCCCGGCGCTGCGCCGCGGCGACCGCGTGCTCACCTACGGCGGGCTCGAGGAGCTGGTCGCGGCCGTGGCGGCCCGGCTGGCCGCCGCGGGCGCGGCGCCGGGTGACGTGGTCGCGGTGCGCGGCACGGACCGCTTCGACCAGGTCACCGGCCTGCTGGCGGTCTGGCGGGCCGGCGGCGTGCACCTGGCGCTGGACCCGGCGGCGCCCGCCGGGCGCACCGAGCGGCTGATCGAGCGGGCCGGGGTCCGGCTCCTGTTGGACGGCGGCGAGGTGAAGGTCCTGAAGCCGGCAAGTGTCGCCGCGCCCGTGACTGGTGAGCAGCTCGCCTACCTCATCCACACCTCGGGCACCACCGGCGAACCGAAGGCGGTCGCCGTGGCGCACGGGCCGCTGGCCGCGCACGTCGAGGCGATCTCCGCCCGCTTCGGCCTTCGCGCCGACGACGTCGTGCTGCACTTCGCGCGGTCCACAGTGGATGTCGCCGTCGAGCAGATCACCACCGCGCTGACCACCGGGGCCTGCCTCGTCGTCCCGGAGGCGAAGCTCCTGTCCGCCGAGGAGTTCTGGCAGCTGCTCGAAACCGAACGGGTCACCGTCGCGAACGTCGCCGCCGGCTACTTCCACGACCTCGTCGCCTCGATCGGCGCCGGCCGCGCGGTGCCGCCGTCGCTGCGGACGATGATCTCCGGCAGCGACCGGCTCTCCCCGGCCGCGGCCGCGACCTGGCTGGAGCGTACCGGTGTCCGGCTGTTCAACGCCTACGGCCCGACGGAAGCCGTGATCACCGCCACCGTGCACGAAGTCCGGCCCGGCAAGGGAGTCACCGTCGGCGCCCCGGTCGGCGACCGGATCGCCCACCTGCTCGACGAGCACCTGCGGCCCGTCGACGAAGGCGAGCTGTACCTGGGCGGCTCCTCCCTCGCGGCCGGGTACCTCGGCGACGGCGGCCGCACCGCCGAGCGCTTCGTGCCGGACCCGTTCACGGGCGCCCGGATGTACCGCACCGGCGACCGCGCCCGCCGCACCGCGGACGGCGAACTGGAGTTCCTCGGCCGCGCCGACGACCAGGTGAAGATCCGCGGTTTCCGCGTCGAGCCCGGCGAGGTGGAGAACGCTCTGGCCGCGCACCCGGCCGTCGCCGCCTGCGCGGTCGTGCCCCACGAGTCCGCGAACGGCACCCAGCTCGCCGCATACGTCGTCGCCAAGGCCGAACCGCCCGGCTATCCGGAAATCCGGGACTTCCTCGCGAAATCCCTGCCGGAACACCTGATCCCCGCCAGCGTGACGCCCCTCGAACAGCTGCCGCTGACCGCCGCCGGCAAGGTCGACCGCGCCGCCCTGCCGGAACCGGCTCGCGTCGAAACCGGCTACCGGGCCCCGCGCACCCCGGCCGAGCAGCTGCTCGCCGCCATCTGGGCCGACGTCCTCGGCGTACCGCGCGTCGGCCTCGACGACAACTTCTTCCACCTCGGCGGCGACTCGCTCACCGCGGTCCGCGTGGCCGGGCGCGTGCTCGAAGTGTTCGGCCCGGTTTCGCCGTACCGCATCTTCGACGCGCCGACCCTCGAGAGCTTCGCCGCCGCGCTGCATGAAAGCGCCGGTGAAGAACGTCCCGGCCCGGTCCGCACCCCGGCCGCCGAAGCCCCGCTCTCGCGGTTCCAGCGCGGGCTCTGGCTGCTCGACGCCTGGCAGCCGGGCACGTCCACCTACAACGTGCCCTGGGTGTTCGACTTCACCGGCCTGCTGGACGGAGACCTGCTGAAAACCGCGCTCCAGCAGGTCGTCGACCGCCACGAGACCCTGCGCACGACGTTCGAGGTCACCGGAACCCTGCCGCGCCAGGTGATCCACCCGCGGCTCGAGGTGCCGTTCCGGATCACCGAGGCCGCCGACCCGGCCGGGCTGATCGCGGCCGACGCCCGGACGCCGTTCGACCTCGAAACCGGGCCGCTGCTGCGGGCGCGCCTGGTCCGGACGTCGGCCACGACCGCGAGCCTGGTGCTCGTCTTCCACCACATCGTCTGGGACGAAGGCTCCCTCGCCGTGCTCGACCGCGAGCTGCGCGAGTGCTACACCGCGCTGCTCGAAGGCCGCGCGCCGCGGCTGCCGGACCTGGCCGTCCAGTACGCCGACTATGCGAAGTGGTTGCAGGACAACGGGATCGCCGAGACGCAGCTCGCCTACTGGGCCGAGCACCTGCGCGGCGTGGCGGACCGCCCGGCGCTGGCGCCCGATCACCCGCGACCCGCCGAACCGGCGCAGATCTGCGGCTACCACCGCTTCGCGTTCGACGCCGGCCTCGCCGCCGCGGTCCGGGAGTTCGCGCGGGACGCCGACGCCACGCCGTTCATGGTGCTGCTGGCCGGGCTGGTCCTGGCCGTGCACCGGACCGGCGGCGCGGACGACCTCGTGTTCGGCACCCCGGTCAGCGTCCGCGAACGCCCCGAGCTCGACGCGCTCATCGGCTACTTCATCACGCTCGTGCCGCTGCGGTTCCGCATCGAGCCCGAGGCGACCCTGCGGGACGTGCTCGAACACGTCCGCGGCGTTGCCCTCGACGGCTACCGCCACCAGGACGTTCCCCTCGAAGAGATCACGAGCCGGGTGCTGGGGGAGCGGTCGGGTGAGCGGAACCCGCTGTTCCAGCTGGTCTTCGAGATGCACACGGCCGACCCGAGCCCGCTGCCGTTCGGCGAGGCGCGGCTGTCGAGGCGGCTGCACGTCAACGAGCTGTCCCGGTTCGACCTGTCGTGGTCGGTCGAGGACGACGGGACCGGCTTCACCGGGCGGATCGAGTACGACACCGACTTGTTCGAAGCCGCGACCCTCGCGGCGCTCGGCGAGGCCTGGCGGACGGCGGTGACCGACCTGGTCACCGACCCGGACGGCCTCCTCCGGGCGCCGGTCGCCGCCGGCCCGGACCTGCCGGTGCACGAGCTGTTCGAACGGCAGGTCCGCCGGAGCCCGGCCGCCGTCGCCCTGGTCTCCGGCGACGACGAACTGACCTACGCGGAGCTGAACGCGCGGGCCAACCGCGTCGCCCGGCGCCTGCGCGCCCACGGCGTGACCGCGGGTGCGGTGGTCGCCGTGTCGATCGAGCGTGACACCGATCTGGTGGTGGCGTTGCTGGGCGCGCTCAAGGCCGGCGCCGGGTACACGCTGCTGGACCCGGAACTGCCCGAAGCCCGCCGAGCGGACGCGATCGCCGCGGTCCAGGCCCGCCTGGTCGTGGACCGCGAGTTCGTCGCGGCGGCCGAAGGAGCCGAAGGCGACCTCGGCCTTCCCGTCACGGCCGAGGCGGTCGCGTGCGTGATGTTCACGTCGGGGTCGACCGGACGGCCGAAGGGCGTCGCCGCGTCGCACCGCGCCCTCGCCGCGACGTACCTGGACCAGGACTACGCGCTGTTCGCGCCCGGTGAGGTGTGGCTGCAGTGCTCGCCGGTGTCCTGGGACGCCTTCGGCCTGGAGGTGTATGGCCCGCTCCTGTTCGGCGGCACCTGCGTGCTGCACCCGGGCCAGCGGCCGGACCCCGAGACGATGACCGGGCTCGTCGCCCGGCACGGCGTCACGCAGCTGCAGCTGTCGGCCAGCCTGTTCAACTTCCTCGTCGACGAGTTCCCCGCGATCTTCGCCGGCCTGCGCGTGGTGTTCACCGGCGGTGAGCGCGCCTCGGTGGCGCACGTGGCGCGGCTGCGCGAGCGGTACCCGCACGTGCGGATCGTCAACGGCTACGGGCCGGTCGAGAGCATGGGCTTCACCACCTGCCACGTCGTCGCCGACGCCGACCTGAGCACGCCGTCGATCCCGATCGGCGTCCCGGTCGCGCACAAGGACGTCCGCGTGCTCGACGACGGCTTCCGGCCGTCGGCCGAAGGGGAGCTGTACGCGACCGGCGACGGGCTGGCCCTCGGGTACGTTGGCCAGCCGGGCCTGACCGCGGAACGGTTCCTGCCCGACCCGCTCGGCCCACCCGGCTCGCGGATGTACCGCACGGGCGACGTCGGCGGCCGGACGCCGGCGGGCACGCTGACCATCACCGGGCGCGCCGACGACCAGGTGAAGATCCGCGGCTTCCGGGTCGAGCCCGGCGAGGTCGCCGCCGCGCTGGCGCGGCACCCGAGTGTCAAGGACTGCGCCGTGGTCGCGCACGCCGGCGGGCTCGCGGCCTACCTCGTCGCCCGGGACACCCCGCCCGGCTACCAGGACGTCTGCGACCACCTCGCCACGCTGCTGCCGGACTACATGATCCCGGCGAGCGTCACCGCGCTCGGCACGCTTCCCTTGACACCCAACGGAAAGCTGGACCGCGCCGCGCTGCCGTCCCCGGAGAGCGTCGTGGTGGTGGTGCCGGCCGAGCCGGCCGTCACCGCGGCCGAACGGCTGGTCGCGGCGGTGTGGGCCGAGGTGCTCGGAGTCGACGCGGTCGGCATGGACGACAGCTTCTTCCGGCTCGGCGGCAACTCCCTGGCCGCGGTCCGCGTCGCCCTGCGCCTGTCCACCGAGACCGGCACCCGGGTCGCGCCGCGGCTGGTGTTCGCGGCCAGGACCGTCCGCGCGCTGGCCCAGCGGCTGGAGGTGCGGGCATGACCGGCCGCACCTCTCCGGTTTCCGGGCTCCAGCGCGGCCTGTGGTTCCTCGATCGCTGGAACCCTGGCTCCGCCGCCTACACCGTGCCCTGGGTGTTCACCTTCGACGCAGCCGTCGACCCGGACGTCCTCGAGCGGAGCATCGCCGGGATCGTCCGGCGGCACGAAGTCCTGCGCACCACGTTCTCCTTCGGCCCCGACGGTCCACAGCAGACGGTCCACGACGACGTCCGGATCCCGCTGGACCGGGGTGAGCCCGAGCTGACCGCCGGGTTCGACCTCACCACCGGGCCGCTGCTGCGCGCGACGCTGGTGGACGCGACGACGCTGGTCCTCGTCGTGCACCACATCGTCTGGGACGGCTGGTCGGCCGGGGTGTTCGAGCGGGAGCTGGCGGAGTTCTACACCGCGGCCGTCGAAGGCCGCGAGCCCGTGCTGCCCGAGCTGACCACCCAGTACGCCGGCTACGCCGCCGAGGCCGTGGTTCATGACGACCAGCTGGCCTACTGGCGCGAGCAGCTCCAGGGCGCACCCGGACGCCTCGCGGTGCCCACCGACCGGGAAGCGCCCGCACAGCAGGACTTCGCCGGGGACACCCGGGAGTTCGCGCTCCCGGCCGGGCTCGCGGCCCGGATCGGCGAGCTGGCGGCCGAGGAGGACGCGACGCCGTTCGTCGTCCAGCTGGCCGCGTTCGCCGCGCTCCTGAACCGCTACACCGGCGCGGCCGACCTGGTCGTCGGCACCCCGGTGACCACCCGCGACCGGCCGGAGCTGGCCGACCTGATCGGCTACTTCGTCAACATCCTGCCGCTGCGGCTGAAGATCGACCGCGCGGCGAGCTTCCGCGACCTCGTGGAGCACGTGCGTGACACCGCGTTCGACGCTTACGCCTGCCTGGACGTGCCGTTCGACGTCGTGGTCGACGCGCTGGCCCTCGAACGCACGCCCCGGCACGCACCGCTGGTGCAGGTCGTCTTCGGCGCGCACGCCGAAGACCCCGCGCCGCTGCGGTTCGGGCCCCTCACCGCGACCCGGCGGGTGCACCACAACGGCACCAGCAAGTTCGACTTCACGTGGTCCACCTTCGACGACGGCGAGCTGCGCGGCGAGGTCGAGTACCGCACGAGCCTGTTCGACGCCGCCACGGTGGACCGGATGACCACGCACTGGCGGGCCCTGCTGACCGCCGTGCTGTCCGAACCGGACAGTCCACTGTGGAAGATCGACCTGGAGCCGGTGTGGCCGGTGGCCGTCACTGCCAGTCAGCCGCGGTGCCTGCACGAATCCTTCGAGGACTCGGTGGACCGGTTCCCGGGCCGCCCCGCGGTGACCTTCGGCGGCGCGAGCGTCACCTACGCCGAGCTGGACCGGCGGGCCAACCGGCTCGCGCACGCCCTGATCGAGGCCGGCGTCCGGCCCGGCGACCGGGTCGGCCTGCTGCTGGACCGGACCGACGCGATCGTCGTGGCCATCCTGGCCGTGCTGAAGGCCGGTGCCGCGTACGTGCCGGTCGACCCGGCCGCCCCGGACGACCGCGCCGCGTTCGTCTTCGGCGACACCGGGGTGCGGCTGGTCGTCACCGACCAGGGCACCGACGGGCCGTGGCCGGTGTTCGACCTCGCCAGGGACGTCTCCGCGTACTCGGCGGACCGGCCGCGGGTGCCGGTCCGGCCCGGCGATCTGGCGTACCTGATCTTCACCTCCGGCTCGACGGGCCGGCCCAAGGGCGTCGCCGTGGCCCACGAGCACGCCGGACGGCTGATGGCGTCCGGGCACGCGCACTTCGGGTTCACCGAGACCGACGTCTGGACGCTGTTCCACTCCTACGCCTTCGACTGGACGGTCTGGGAGCTGTGGGGACCGCTGCACCACGGCGGCCGGCTGGTCCTCGTGCCCTACCTCGTCAGCCGGTCGCCGGAGGCGTTCACCGCGCTGCTCGCGGACGAAGGCGTGACCATGCTCTGCCAGACACCCTCGGCCCTGCGTCAGCTCGAAACCGAGCTTCGGACGACACCTCGCGCGTTGCCGGCGTTGCGGCAGGTGATGCTCGGCGGCGAGGCACTGGACCCGGCGGTGGTCCGCCGCTGGTTCGCGCACGCGTCGTCCGCGCCGCTGTGCAACCTGTACGGCATCACCGAGACCACCGTGCACGTCACCACCCACGACGTGCCCGGGCCGGCCGGGTTCGAGCGCAGCCTGATCGGCACGCCGTTGCCGCACCTGAGCGCCCACGTGCTCGACGAGTGGCTGCGGCCGTGCCCGGCCGGGGTGCCGGGGGAGCTGTACATCGGGGGCGGCGCGCTCGCCCACGGCTACTGGGGCCGGGCGGGGCTCACCGCACAGCGCTTCCTGCCCGACCCGTTCTCGCCCGTGCCGGGCGCCCGGCTCTACCGCACCGGCGACGTCGCGCGCCGGCTCGCGGGCGGTGGCCTGGAGTACGTCGGCCGGTGCGACAGCCAGGTCAAGATCCGCGGCTTCCGCATCGAGCTCGGCGAAATCGAGCACGCGCTGGGCGCGCACCCCGCGGTCGGGGCCTGCGCGGTCACCGTGCACGACGACCGGCTGGCCGCCTACGTCACCGGCGGCCCCGATCACGCCGAACTGCGGGCACACCTGGCGAAGTCGTTGCCGGAGCACATGATCCCGGCGACGGTGACCGTGCTCGACCGGCTGCCCGTCACGGTCAACGGAAAGCTGGACCGGGCGGCGCTGCCGGCGCCCGCGCCACGGGCGGCGAACGCGTACACCGCGCCGAGCACGCCGGGGGAGCGGCTGCTCACCGAGCTGTGGTCGGACGTGCTGGGCGTCCCGGGCGCCGGGGTGCACGACAACTTCTTCCACCTGGGCGGCGACTCCATCCGCGCGGTGCACCTGGCGGGCAAGCTGCGGGACCGCGGCTGGACGTTCACCCTGCCGGACCTGTTCGGCGCGCCGACGCCGGCCGCCCTCGCGCCGCTGCTGAAGCCGTGTGCCGGGGAAACCCCGGCGTCCCGGCCGTTCGCCGGACTGTCCGAAAAGGACCTGGCGAAGCTGCCCGGCGACGTCGTCGACGCCTATCCGATGGCCGCGATGCAGCTCGGGATGATCTACCACATGGAGCTGTCCGGCGACGCCGGCGGCTACCACAACGTCAACAGCTACCGGGTCGCCGGCCGCCTCGACGAACGCGCCCTGCGCGCGGCGGTCGCCGGGGCGATCGCCCGGCACCCGGTGCTGCGGACGACGTTCGACGTGATCGGCTACCGGCAGCCGATGCAGCTCGTGCACGCCGAAGCCCCGGCACCGGTGGAAACGGCCGACTTGCGAGGTCTTTCCGAAGCCGCGCAACGGGACGCGGTGACCGAGGTGTTCGACGGACTGTGCGCGGTGCGCTTCGACCTGCGTACCCCGCCGCTGTTCCGGGTCGTGGCCCAGCGCCTGGCCGACGACGTGTTCCAGCTGACCATCGCCGAGCACCACTCCATTTTGGACGGCTGGAGCTTCACGTCCCTGCTCACCGAGATCCTGGAACGGCACGCCGACCCGGACGCGCCGCCCGCCCCGCCACCCGCGTCGACGTTCCGCGACTTCGTCGCCGCCGAACAGGCCGCGGTGGCGTCGGCGGAGAGCGAACGGTTCTGGCGGGACCGCCTCACCGGCGCGAACGGCGCCCTCTGGTCGTCCGGGACGGACTCGGCGGCCGCGACGGCGGAGATCCCGCGCACCCTCGAGCGCGTGCTGCCGGACGCCCCGGCCCAGCTCGCCGCGATCGCGGCGGCGGCAGGCGTCCCGGTCAAGGCCGTCGGCCTGGCCGCGCACGTGCGGGCGCTGGCCCGGATCACCGGCCGCGACCGCGTCACCACCGGGCTTTCGGTGAACGGACGGCTGGAGGAGCGCAGCGGCACCGAGGCCTACGGGTTGTTCCTCAACACCGTGCCGCTGGTCGTGGACTGCACCGAGCGTGACCTGGTGCGCTCGGTCCACGAGGACGAGGTCGCGTTGCTGCCGCACCGCCGGGTGCCGTTCGCGCGGCTCGCCCGGCTCATGGCCGGCCCGCGGCTCGAAGCGTGCTTCGCGTTCCTGCGGTTCCACGCCCTCGGACGGCTCGCGGGCTCGGCCACCAGCATCGTCGACGACCGGATCGGCTGCGAGCCGGACATGCGCTACGAGCCGACCAACTTCGCGCTCGGCGTCGCGCTGGTGCAGGACCCGGCGTCGGGCCGGATCCTGCTGGCCGTGGACCACCTGCGGTCCCTCGTCCCGGACGAGGTCGCGGACGCCTATGTCACCGCCTACACCGAAGAACTCGCCGCGCTCGTCGCGGACAGCCGTCAGCTCATCTGAGGAAAGGAATCCACTGTGGACGCGTTCAAGGACTTCACCGTCGTCGTCAACGACGAGGAGCAGTATTCGATCTGGCCGGCCGAGCTGGCCGTGCCCGCCGGCTGGCAGCCGGCCGGGAAGAGCGGGACCCGCGAGGAGTGCGTGGCCTGGGTCGACGAGATCTGGACCGACATCCGCCCGAAGAGCCTGCGCGTCGCGCTCGGGGTCTGAGGTGACCGGGATGCTGGAGACGATCGCCGCGGTCTGGGCCGAGGAACTGGACGTGGCTCAGGTCCGGCCGCAGGACGGGTTCTTCGAGCTGGGCGGGCATTCGCTGACCGCGTTGCGCGTGGTGTACCGGGTGCGGGACGAGTTCTCGGTGGACCTGTCGCTGCGTGACCTGATGGCGTCGCGCACCCTCGCGGACTTCGTTTCGACGGTTCGCGCGGCGGCCGAGACACCGGCGCGGCCCGTGGTCGCGCTGGTGGGCCGCCGGGGGACGCGGTGACGCTCGCGGCGAGTCCCCGGCCGGCGATCGCGGGCGACTGGTGCTACCGGCCGCACCCGCTGCCGGCCGGGACACCGCAGGTCGTCTGCTTCCCGCACGCGGGCGGCGACGTCACGGCGTTCGCCGGGCTGGCCGCGGCGCTGGCCCCGGAGCGGGAGGTCTGGGCGATCCGCCTGCCCGGCCGCGGCGGCCGGTTCGGCGACCCGATGCCGGGCTCCTTCACCGCACTGGTGTCGGCGGTCGTCGCCGGGCTTTCCCCGCACCTGCGGCCGGGATCGCTGTTCTATGGCCAGAGTTTCGGTGCGTTGCTGGCGTACGAAGTCGCCCGCGGCCTGCCTGCCGGGCGGCGTCCCCGGATCGTGGTCCCGGCGTGCGCGCCTCCGCCGCCCGCGTGGCCGGGTCCGACCCCGCCGACTTCGGAGGGTGCTTCGGACTTACTCGAGAGGTGCGGCCTGGCCACGGCCTTGCCGGACGACGCGGCGATCCGCGAACTGGCGGTGTCGGCGATCCGGACGGACCTGACGGTCTGCCGCAGCTACCGCCACCGGCCGGATCCGGTGCCGGACTTCCCCATCCACGCGGTGGCCGGAGCGGCCGACCGGGCGCTGCCGCCGGCCGTGGTCGCGGGCTGGGTCGCGGCCACGACCGGCCGCTTCACCACCTCGACCGAGGACGGCGGCCACCTGCTCGCCACACCCCTGTCCGACGGCCCGGCCACCCTGCTCCGCGCCCTGCACCTTTCCCCAAGTCCGTGAATGGCACATCGAGAGACTCTACGTCCCTCAATGTGCCATTCACGGACCTGGACCGTCGTAGCTGCCCGAGGAGGCATCCGTGACCACCGCCACCGTCGACCTGACCGATCCCGGGCTGTGGGCCCGGCCCGATGCCGGCGGCATCGTCGCCGCCCTGCGGGCGCAGGCCCCGGTCCACCGCACCGAAACCGCGCTCGACGGGCCCGTCTGGTCCGTGCTCGGCTACGAACTCGGCTCCCGTGTCCTCACCGACTCGGCCGGCTTCAGCTCCACCGGCGGCTCGCTGCTCGGGACCGGCGGCACCCCGGCCGGCTCCGGCAAGATGATGGCGCTGTCCGACGGGCCGCGGCATCGCGAACTCCGCGCCCCCGTCCTGCCGTACTTCTCGCCCAAGGGCGTGCGCGGCGCGGCCCAGAGCATCACCGAGCTGGCGGCTAAAGTCATCAGCGACGCTGTCGAGCGCGGCGAGGTGGACCTCGTCGACGTCCTCGCCACCGTGCCGCTCGTCGTCATGTGCGACCTGCTCGGCATCCCGGGCGACGACCGCGACCTGGTCGTCTCCGTCTGCGACGAAGCCTTCCTCGCCCAGACGCCGGACGCGCGCCGCGCCGGGCACCAGAAGCTCCTGCCGTACCTGCTCGAGAAGGTCGTCCGGCGCCGCAAGCGGCCCGAAGGCGACCTGATCAGCACCCTGGCCACGCACCGGATCAACGGCAGGCTGCTGCCGATCGAAGACGTCGTGCTCAACCTCGACAACATCGTCGTGGGCGGGGTACAGACCGTGCGGCACACCGCGGCGATGAGCGTCTGGGCGCTGATGAACCACCCGGACCAGTGGCAGGCCTTGGCCGGCGGCGCCGACCTCGACCTGGCCACCGACGAGCTGCTGCGGTTCACCTCGGTCGGCCTGCACGTGCTGCGCACCGCCACGAAACAGGTCGAGCTCGGCGGGCACGTCGTCGAGCCGGGGGACAAGGTCGCCGTCTGGACCTGGTCGGCCGACCACGACCCGGCCGTGTTCGACCGGCCGGACGAACTGGTGCTCGACCGATCCCCGAACCGGCACCTCGCCCTCGGCGTCGGCGCGCACTACTGCATCGGTGCGCCGCTGGCGAAAGCCGAGCTCAAGGCGATCTACACCGCCCTGCTCGACCAGGTCGCCGAGCTGGAACCCACCGGCGACCCGGTGCACAACCGCTCGATCATCAACTTCGGCTTCGACCACCTCCCGGTGCGCCTGCGGGCCCGCTGAGCGCGACGGAACGGACATCAGCCATGACGACGACACAAGCGCCGCCGCGGCCTGCCGCGCTGTGGGGCCGGGTCGGCCTGCTGCTCACCGGCCAGGGCGTCTCCCTGATCGGCGACCAGGTGTTCTTCATCGCCGCCGTCTGGGCCGCCGCCCAGCTCGGCGGCACGGCCGCGGTCACCTGGGTGACCCTGGCCGAATCGGTGCCGCGGGCGCTGGCGATGATCTTCGGCGGCGTGATCTGCGACGCCTTCGGTCCCCGCGCGGTCCTGCTGCGCACCACCTCGGTGCGGATCGCCGTGCTGGCCGTCTCGGTCGTCGTCGCGCTGTCCGCGCAGTCGGTGCCGCTGCTGGTCGTCGTGGCCGCGCTCGAAGGCGCGATGCTGGGCCTGGGCTCGCCGTCGTTCGGCACGCTGATGCCGCGCATGGTGCCGAAGGACCGGCTGAGCACGGCGAACTCGGTGCGCACCATGGTCGCGCGGTTCGCCCCGATCCTCGGGTCGCCGTTCGGGGCCTGGCTGGTCGCGGCCGGGCACCTCGGGATCGCGCTGGCGGTGGTCTGCGCCGGCTGCGTGGTTTCCCTGGTCTGCCTGGCCCCGGCGACGAAGGCGATCGACGCGCCGCGGACGATCTCGAACGTCCCGCTGTGGCGCCGGTCCGGCGACGGCGTCAAGCTGCTGCGGGCCGACCGGCGGCTGCGGCTGCTGTTCCTTTCCGGGCTGTGCCTGGACTTCGCCTTCGCGTGGCCGATGAACCCCGGCCTGCCCGAGGTGGTCATCGAGCGCGGCTGGGCGGTGTCCGCCGTCGGCCTCCTCATCGCCTGCTGGGCGGCGGGCGCGCTGGTGTCCGCCGGGCTCGGCGCGCTGCTCGGCGACCGCGTGCCGATGTCGGTGCGGCTCGTCGGCAGCGGGATCGGGATCGCCGTCCTGCTGCTCGGCATGGTCCTCGTGTCGTCCCTGCCCGCGATGGCCGCGATGGCCGTCGCGCTGGGCGTGTGCTCCGGCCAGAACGGCCCGGCCGCGGTGACGCTCTACCAGCAGGCCGCGCCCGCCGACCGGCTCGGCGTGGCCATGTCGATGGTTTCGCTGTCCGGCATCGGCTGCGCGCCGCTGGCCTACGCGGTTTCCGGCGCCATCGCCAGTTTCACCACCCCCGTCGTCGCCTGGATCTGCAGCGCCCTGCTCGCCTTCGGCGGGCCGGTGGCGGCGGCCCGGGCCCTGCGCCTGCCCGAGTGAAGGGATCCCTCCCGTGCGTCCGTTGTCGTTCGGCCAGCAGCGCCTGTGGTTCCTCGACCAGCTTGAAGGTCCCAGCGCCACCTACAACGTCCCGTTCCCGCTGCGGCTGCGCGGCCGGCTCGACCGCCGCGCGCTACGCGAGGCCGTCGTCGACGTACTCGGCCGCCACGAAGTGCTGCGTACCGTCATCCCCGTCGCCGGCGGAGTTCCCGGCCAGCAGGTGCTGTCCGCCGAGGAAGCGACCGCACGGCTCGGCTTCGACGTCCGGGCGGGCGACGATCTCACCGAAGCCATCGCCCGGCCGTTCGACCTCGCCGCGGACCTGCCGCTGCGCGTCACGCTGTTCGAGCTCGGCCCGGACGACCACATCCTGCTGCTCGTGCTGCACCACATCGCCTGCGACGGCTGGTCGCTCGGCCCGCTGGGCCGCGACCTGGCGGCCGCCTACACGGCGCGGCTCGACGGCCACGCGCCGGACTGGGCGCCGCTCCCGGTGCAGTACGTCGACTTCAGCGAGTGGCAGCGCGAGGTGCTCGGCACCGAGGACGACCCGGGCAGCCTGCTGAGCGCCCAGCTCGCGTACTGGACCGAGCGGCTCGCGGGCCTGCCCGGCCGGATGGTCCTGCCCGCCCACCGCGACGGCGGCACGAGCGGCGCGGCGGGGCTCGTCGAGGTGGAGCTCCCGGCGGAGCTGCACGCCCGGCTCGTCGCGGTCACGCGGGCCGCGCGCTGCACGCCGTTCATGGGGCTGCAGGCGGCACTGGCCGCACTCCTGCACCGCTGGGGCGCGGGGGACGACATCGTGCTCGGCACCCCGGTGTCCGGCCGGGGCGAAGCGGCCTTGGCCGACCTGGTCGGGTTCTTCGTCAACACCTTGGTGCTGCGCACCGACCTGAGCGGTGACCCGAGCTTCGCGGAACTGCTGTCGCGGGTCCGCGACACCGGCCTCGACGCCTACGCCCACCAGGACGTGCCGTTCGACCGGCTGGTCGACCGCCTCGGCGCCGGCCGGTCGGACACCGCGCACCCGCTGTGCCAGGTGATGGTCGTCCTCCAGCACGACGACGGCTCGGCGCTCACCCTGCCCGGCCTGGACGCGACGCCGGTGCCCCTGGACCTGGCGACGGCCAAGCTCGACCTCAGCGTCGTCTTCGCCGAGCACGCGAACGGCGTTTCGTGCCAGTTCGAGTACGCCGTGGACCTCTTCGAGAAGTCCACAGTGGACGAGATGGCCGCGATGCTGGTGCGCCTGCTCGACCTCGCCCTGGCAGACCCGGACCGTCCACTCGGGACGCTCGATCTCGCGCGGGTCGCCGCCGTCGGAGCGGAAGCCGTCCCCGAGGCCGCGCCGGTGGTGTTCCGCGGGGCCCGGACCGCGCGGGAAGAAATCCTCTGCGGCCTCTTCGCCGACGTGCTCGGGCTGGACACCGTCGGCCTCGACGACGGGTTCTTCGCCCTGGGCGGGCACTCCCTGCTCGCCACCCAGCTGATCAGCCGCATCCGCACGGCGTTGCACGCCGAACTCGGCGTCCGCGCGCTGTTCCGGGCTCCGACGGTCGCCGGGATCCTCGCCACCCTCGACGCCCAGGCGCCGGGCCCGGTCCGCCCGGCGCTGGCCCGGCGGCCCCGCCCGGACCGCGTCCCGCTGTCGTCCGCCCAGCGGCGGCTGTGGTTCCTCGCCGGGGTCGAGGGCCAGGACCGCGCGTACAACATCCCGCTCACCCTCGGGCTCGCCGGGCCGGTCGACGTCCCGGCGCTGGCGGCCGCCTGCCGGGACGTCGTCGCCCGGCACGAGTCGCTGCGGACGGTGTTCCCGCTCGAGCACGGCGAGCCGTGGCAGCACGTCCTCCCGCCGGTCGAGCACGTCCTCGAGGTCGTCGACTGCGCTCCGGCGGACCTCGGCGACCTCGCCGAGGCCGCCGGGAGCGCGCCGTTCGACCTGGCCCGCGAGATCCCGCTGCGCGCCCGCCTGTTCCGGGCCGGTGACGAAGCCGTCCTCGTGCTCTGCCTGCACCACATCGCCGCGGACGGCTGGTCGACCGGGCCGCTGATGGCCGGCCTCGCCACCGCGTACGGCGCCCGGCTCGCCGGGAAGCCGCCGGTGTGGCCGCCGCTGCCGGTGCAGTACGCGGACTACGCGCTCTGGCAGGCCGACCTGCTCGGCGACGAGGACGACCCGGACAGCCTGGCCGCCCGCCAGCTGGGCTACTGGACCGAAACCCTGGCCGGTCTGCCCGACGAGCTCGCGCTGCCGGCCGACCGGCCCCGCCCGGCGGTCCCGACCCATCGCAAGGACGTCGTCTCCGCCGGCGTCGGCGCGGCCACCCACACCGCGCTGCTGACGCTGGCCCGGGACAACCAGGCCACGCTGTTCATGGTCGTCCAGGCGGCGTTCGCGCTGCTGCTGACCCGGCTCGGCGCGGGCGAAGACGTCCCGATCGGCACCCCGGTCGCCGGTCGCGGCGACGAAGCCCTCGACGACCTCGTCGGGTTCTTCGTCAACACCCTGGTGCTGCGTACCGACACCTCGGGCGCGCCGACGTTCCGCGAGCTGCTCGCCCGCGTCCGCGACGCCGACCTCGGGGCCTTCGCCCACCAGGACCTCCCGTTCGAACGGATCGTGGAAGAGCTCAACCCGTCCCGCGTGCTGGCTCGGCACCCGCTGTTCCAGGTGCTGCTGTCGTTCCTCGGGGCGGAGACCGCCGGGGGTGGCTGGAGCCTGCCGGGGCTGACCGTGACCGCCGGCGACACCGTGTCGGGCACCGCCAAGTTCGACCTGAGTCTCACGGTCGAAGAGCGCCGCGCCGGGCTCGGCTGCAGTCTCGAGTTCGCCGTCGACCGGTTCGACCGCGCCACCGCCCAGGACGTCGCCGACCGCTTGGTCCGCCTTCTCGAAACAGTGGCCGCGAATCCTGACTTCCGTGTGGACAGTGTCGAACTTTTGTCCGATGTGGACCGCCTGAAGCTGGCGCAGTGGAACGACACCGCGGCACCGGTCCCGGCCGCGACGCTGCCGGAGCTGTTCGCCCGGCAAGTGGCGCGGACGCCGAATGCGACGGCGGTGGTCTTCGAAGGCGAGTCGCTGACGTACGCGGAGTTCGACGTCCGCGTCGACCGGCTCGCGCGAGCCCTGCGCGACCGCGGGGTGGGGCCGGGTGACGTCGTCGCGGTGCAGCTGCCCCGTTCGCTCGAGCTGGTCACCGCCGTGTACGCGGTGCACCGGGCCGGTGCGGCGTACCTGCCGGTGGATCCGGGCTACCCGGCCGACCGGGTGGCGTTCATGCTCGCCGACGCCCGGCCCGCCCTGGTCCTCACCCCCGAGACGGACTTCGGCGAGCCCGGTTCCGGCTCGTCGCTGCCGGCGGTCACCCCGGGCCACCCGGCCTACGTGATCTACACGTCCGGCTCGACCGGCCGTCCCAAGGGCGTGCTGATGTCGCACGCCGGGATCGTCAACCACCTGGCGTGGATGCAGGCCGAACACCCGCTGACCGCCGGGGACCGGGTGCTGCAGAAGACGCCGTCCAGCTTCGACGTCTCGGTGCTCGAGTTCTTCCGGCCGCTGATCGCCGGGGCAGCCCTGGTCGTCGCGAGGCCCGACGGGCACCGCGATCCCGCGTACCTCCTCGGCACGATCCGGAACGAACGGATCACCGTGCTGTACGTGGTCCCCGGCATCCTCGACGGAATCCTCGGACTGTCCGAAGCGGACTGTCCGTCGCTGCGCCAGGTCTTCTGCGGCGGGGAAGCGCTGACCACCGCGCTCGCGGACCGCTGCGCGAAGACCCTCACCGCCGAACTGGTCAACCTCTACGGCCCGACGGAGGTCGCGGTCGACGCCACCGCCCACACCGTCACCGGCATACCCGTCCCGATCGGCGCGCCGGTGTGGAACACCCGCGCGTACGTGCTGGACGGCCGGCTGAGCCCGGTGCCGCCGGGCGTGCCGGGCGAGCTGTACCTCGCCGGGGCGCAGCTGGCGGACGGCTACCTGCACCGCGGCGGCCTGACCGCCGACCGGTTCCTCGCCGACCCCTTCGGCGGGCCGGGCGAGCGGATGTACCGGACCGGGGACCTGGTCCGGTGGCGGGCCGGCGGGGTTCTGGACTACCTGGGCCGGACCGACGAGCAGGTGAAGCTGCGCGGCCTGCGCGTGGAGCCGGGCGAGATCGCGGCCGTCGCCGCCGACCACCCGGGCGTGCGCGAGGCGGCCGTCGTCCTGCGCGAGGACCGGCCGGGCGACCAGCGCCTGGTCGCCTACTTCGTGGGCGACGCCGACCCGGACGAGCTGCGAGACCACGTCGCGGCGTTCGTCCCGCGGCACCTCGTGCCGTCGGCGTTCGTCGCGCTGCCCGGACTGCCGCGGACGCCGAACGGCAAGCTGGACCGCAAGGCGCTGCCGGTGCCGGACTTGGCCGTCACCGCGACCCGCGATGCCCGCGATGCCCGTGAGGAGATCCTTTGCGGGCTCTTCGCCGACGTCCTCGGCGTCGAGCGGGTCGGCATCGACGACGGGTTCTTCGACCTCGGCGGCCACTCCCTCCTGGCGACCAAGCTGGTCAGCCGGATCCGGGCCGCGTTCGGCGCGGAGCTCGGCATCGGCGACCTCTTCGACGCTCCGACCGTCGCCACTCTCGCCCCTCGACTGTCCACTGCGGACCCGGCGCGGCCGGCGTTGCGGCCGGTTCCGCGTCCCGAGCCGATGCCGCTTTCCTCGGCCCAGCAACGGCTCTGGTTCGTCCTGCAGTTCGGCGACGACACCGGTGCCTACGACATGCCGTGCGCGCTGCGGCTGCGGGGAACGCTCGACCGTGACGCGCTGAGCGCGGCCCTTGGTGACGTGGCGGAGCGGCACGATGTGCTGCGCACGATCTTCCCGGCCGCCGACGGGCAGCCGCGTCAGCAGATCCTGGAGGACTGGCGGCCGGAACTGACCGTCGTCGAAGGGCCGCTCGAAGCCCGGCCGTTCGACCTGACCCGCGAACCGCCGTTCCGCGCGGTATTGCGCGCCGAAGCGCCGGACGAGCACGTGCTCCTGCTGCAGCTGCACCACATCGCCGCGGACGGCTGGTCCATGGGCCCGCTGGTCGCCGACCTCGCCGAGGCCTACACCGCACGCCGGGACGGCCATGCGCCGGAGTGGGCGCCCCTGCCGGTCCAGTACGCCGATTACACGCTCTGGCAACGGGACCTGCTCGGTGACGCGGACGACCCGGACTCGCTGCTGTCCGCCCAGCTGGCCTACTGGCGGGATCAGCTGGCCGGAATCCCGGACGAGCTGCCGCTGCCGTTCGACCGGCCGCGCCCCGCGGTGGCGTCGCACCGCGGGGACTCCGTGCCGGTCGAGATCGGCGCCGAGCTGAGCGACCGGCTCCGGGCGCTGGCCGGCTCCGCGCAGGCGACGCTGTTCATGGTGCTGCAGGCCGCGCTCGCCACGGTGCTGACCCGATCGGGCGCGGGGGAGGACGTCCCCATCGGCACCGCGATAGCCGGCCGCACCGACGAGGCACTGGACGGCCTGATCGGGTTCTTCGTCAACACCCTCGTCCTGCGGACCGACACCAGTGGCGCGCCGACCTTCCGCGAACTGCTCGGCCGCGTCCGCGAAACCGGCCTCGCCGCCTACGCCCGGCAGGACGTCCCGTTCGAGCGGCTGGTCCACGAGCTGAACCCGGCCCGCTCCCTGGCCCGGCACCCGCTGTTCCAGGTGTTCCTCGTCCTGCAGAACACCGGCGACGCCGATCCGGTCCTGCCGGGCCTCGACGTCACTCCCGAAGTCCTGGACTCCGACGCGGTGAAGTTCGACCTCGGGCTGAACCTCGCCGAGCACGCCGCCGGCATCACCGGCTCGCTGTCCTACGCCGCCGACCTGTTCGACCGCGCCACCGCCCAGGCGCTCGCCGGCCGCTTGGTCCGCCTCCTCGACGCGGTGACGGCGGAGCCGGACACGGCAGTGGACCGGATCGACCTGCTGTCCGATGTGGACCGGCAGTCGCTCACGGCGTGGACCGCGACGGACGCGCCGGTGTCGGCGGAGACGTTGCCGGAACTGTTCTCCCGCCAGATGGCCCGGACGCCGGACGCGACGGCGGTGGTTTTCGAGGGCGAGTCGCTGACCTACGCGGAGTTCGACATCCGCGTCGACCGGCTGGCCAGAGCCCTCAGCGGCCACGGCGTCCGGCCCGGTGACGTCGTCGCCGTGCAGCTGCCGCGCTCGATCGACCTGGTCGTCGCGGTGCACGCCGTCCACCGCGCGGGTGCGGCGTACCTGCCGGTCGACCCCGGCTACCCGGCCGACCGCATCGCGTTCCTCCTCGAAGACGCCCGGCCGTCGCTGGTGCTGACCGAGGACACCGCGCTCGACGGCGACGGGCCGCTGCCCGCGATCACCGCGGCTCACCCGGCGTACGTGATCTACACGTCCGGGTCGACCGGGCGGCCCAAGGGTGTGCTGATGTCGCACGCGGGGATCGTCAACCACCTCGCGTGGATGCAGGGCGACTACCCCCTCGGCCCCGGTGACCGGCTGCTGCAGAAGACGCCGTCCGGCTTCGACGTCTCGGTGTGGGAGCTGTTCTGGCCGCTGCTGACCGGGGCGGCCCTGGTCGTCGCGCGGCCCGACGGGCACCGCGACCCCGCGTACCTCCGCGAGCTGATCCGCACCGAGAGCGTCACCGTGGCGCACTTCGTCCCGGCGATGCTCGAAGCCTTCCTCGCCGAACCGGGTGACGTGAGTTCGTTGCGGCAGCTGTTCTGCGGTGGCGAGGCACTGACTCCGGAGCTGGCGCAGCGGTGCGTGTCGGCCTTGCCCGCCCGGCTGTCCAACTTCTACGGTCCCACCGAGTTCGCCGTCGAGGCGAGCCACCACCCGTTCTCGCCCGGCGATTCCGCTGTCCCCATCGGACGTCCGGTGTGGAACACCCGCACGTACGTCCTCGACGGACGGCTCGCCCCCGTCCCGCCCGGGGTCCCCGGCGAACTCTGGCTCGCCGGGATCCAGCTCGCCGACGGCTACCTGCACCGGCCGGGCCTGACCGCCGAGCGGTTCGTGCCCGACCCGGCCGGCGGCCCGGGCACGCGGATGTACCGCACGGGTGACCTCGTGCGGTGGACGCACGGGGGAGCACTGGAGTACCTCGGCCGCACCGACGACCAGGTCAAGCTGCGCGGGCAACGCCTCGAACCCGGCGAAGTCGCCGGCGCGGCGGCCCGGCACCCGGCCGTCGGCCAGGCCGTCGCCGTCGTGCGCGAGGACGTCCCGGGTGACCGGCGGCTCGTCGTGTACTGCACCGGTGACGCCGGACCGGCCGACGTGCGGACCCACCTCGCGACCGTCCTGCCGGAGTACATGGTCCCGGCCGCCGTCGTCGTCCTGCCGGAGTTCCCGCTGACCCCCCACGGGAAGATCGACCGCCGGGCCCTGCCCGCACCCGACGTCCAGTCCATTTCGGACAGTTATCGCGCGCCGCGCGACCCGGCCGAAGAGATCCTTTGCGGGCTGTATGCCGAACTGCTCGGCATCGGCCGCGTCGGGATCGACGACGGGTTCTTCGACCTCGGCGGGCATTCCCTGCTGGCGACGCGCCTGATCAGCCGCGTCCGGTCCGCGCTCGGCGCCGAACTGGGGATCCGCGACCTGTTCCAGCACCCGACCGTCGCCGGGCTCGCGACCCGGATCGACCACGGCAGGCCCGTCCGGCCCGCCCTGCGCCCGCGGCCGGTCCCGGACCGGATCCCGCTGTCCCACGCTCAGCAACGGCTCTGGTTCCTCAACCAGCTGCACGGCCGGGACGCCGGGTACGCCGTCGTCTGCGCGCTGAGGCTCACCGGACAGCTCGACCGCGGCGCGCTCGCCGGTGCCCTGGCCGACGTCACCGGCCGCCACGAGGCCCTGCGGACGATCTTCCCGGAGCTGGACGGCAGCCCGTGCCAGCAGATCCTCGGCGTCGCCGACGTCCCGCCGGCGGTGCGTGCCGTGGACGAGTCCGAGCTGGCCGAGGCGCTGGCGTCGGCATCGGCCGCGACCTTCGACCTCACCACCGACCGGCCGTTCCGGCCCGAGCTGCTCGTGCTCGGCGAGGACGAGCAGGTGCTCGTGCTGGTCCAGCACCACATCGTCAGCGACGGCTGGTCGATGGGCCCCCTGGTCCGGGACCTGGCGGCGGCCTACACCGCCCGCTGCGCCGGCGACAGTCCGAAGTGGACACCGCTGCCGGTCCAGTACCGCGACTACGCCCTGTGGCAGCACGAGGTCCTGGGCGACCCGGACGACGACGGCTCGGTCCTGGGCGCCGAACTGGCCTACTGGCGCGAGCGGCTCGCCGGGCTCCCGGAAGAACTGGTGCTGCCGGCCGACCGGCCACGCCCCGCGGTGGCCGGGCACGGCGGCGACTCGGTACCGGTCGAGATCGACGCCGGTCTCCACGGCGCGCTCCGTGGCCTGGCGCGCGAGGGCGGGGTCACGCTGTTCATGGTGCTGCAGGCCGCGTTCGCCGTGCTGCTGAGCCGGCTGGGGGCCGGGGACGACGTCCCGATCGGCACCCCGGTCGCCGGCCGCACCGACGAAGCCCTCGACGACCTCGTCGGGTTCTTCGTCAACACGCTCGTCCTGCGCGTCGACACCGCGGGGGAGCCGACGTTCCGCGAACTGCTCGCCCGCGTCCGCGAAACCGACCTGGGGGCCTTCGCCCACCAGGACGTCCCGTTCGAGCGGCTGGTGCACGAGCTCAACCCGGCCCGGTCCCTCGCGCGGCACCCGCTGTTCCAGGTGCTGTTCGTGCTGCAGAACGCCGGTGACGCCGACCTCGAGCTCCCCGGCCTGCAGGTGACCGGCGAGCCGGTCGCCGTGCGGACCGCGGCCTTCGACCTGGCGTTGTCGCTGCACGAACTGGACCCCGGCCGCCCTTCCGGCATCGGCGGCGGGCTGGCCTACCGCACCGACCTGTTCGACCGCGAGACCGTCGAAGGGTTCGTCACCCGGCTGGTCCGGGTGCTGGCGGCGGCGATCGCGTCGCCGGACACCCCGATCGGCGGCCTCGACCTGCTGGTGCCCGGCGAACGACGCCGGCTGCTCACCGCGCCGGACCCCGTGGACTTCGGCCCGTGGCGCCCGGTTCCGGCGCAGATCGCCGATCGCACCGGCGGCGTCGCGGTCGTGGGCGAATTCGGGGAACTCGGCTACGGCGAGCTGAACCGGCGCGCGAACCGGCTGGCCCACCACCTCGGCATCGCCCGCGGCGCGCTGGTCGGCGTCTGCCTGCCCCGCGGGCCCGAACTGCTCGTCGCCCAGCTCGCCGTCCTGCGGGCCGGGGGTGCGTACGTGCCGCTCGACCCGGGTTATCCGGCCGACCGGCTGGCCTTCATGCTCGCCGACGCCGCCGCCGGAGTCGTGATCACCACGACGGACCTCGCTCCGCGCGTCGGCGGGACCGCCAGGGTGTTGTGCCTCGACGCCGAAGCTTCCGCGATCGCCGCTCAGCCCGCCGACGCGCCTTCGGTCACGCTCAGCCCGCGCGACGCCGCGTACGTCATCTACACGTCGGGGTCGACCGGGACGCCGAAGGGCGTGGTCCTCGACCACACCGGGCTCGCCCACCTCTGCGCCTGGTACCACCGCGAATTCGGCGTCACGCCCGCGGACCGGGCCGGGCACGTCGCCGCGCTGGGGTTCGACGCCGCCGTCTTCGAGACCTGGCCTCTGCTGACCGCGGGCGCGTCGGTGCACCTGCCCTCGCAGCGCGCGCTCGACGACACCGGCGCGCTCGCCGGGTGGCTCGCCGATTCCGGGATCACCGTGGCGTTCCTGCCCACGCCCCGCCTGGAGCTGATGCTCGACGAACCCACGTTCGCGGGTCCGGATCTGCGGGTCGTGGTCGCCGGCGGGGACCGGCTGCGCCGCCGTCCGGCCGCCCGGGCCGGCTTCCGGCTGGTCAACGGCTACGGGCCGACCGAGTGCAGCGTGATGGCCACCGGCGCGGACGTCCTGCCCGACGGGGACGGTCCGCCGGACATCGGCGGTCCGGTGCCGAACACGCGGGTGTACGTCCTGGACCGGCGGCTGAACCCGGTGCCCGCCGGGGTGCCGGGGGAGCTGTACCTGGCCGGCGCCGGGCTCGCGCGCGGCTACCTCGGCCGGCCGGGCCTGACCGCGCGGACGTTCGTCGCGGACCCCTTCGGCCGCGCGGGGGAGCGGATGTACCGCACCGGTGACGTCGTGCGGTGGCGGCGGGACGGCAGGCTGGACTTCCTCGGCCGGGCCGACCACCAGGTCAAGGTCCGCGGGGTACGGATCGAACTCGGCGAGATCGACGCCGTGCTCGGCCGCTGCCCCGGGGTCCGGCAGGCGGTGACGGTGCTGCGCGAAGACCGCCCCGGGCACCCGGAACTGGTCGCCTATCTCGCCGCCGGCCCCGGCGTCGCGCCGAAGGCCCACGCCGAGGCGTTCCTGCCCGGGCACATGGTGCCGTCCGCGTTCGTCGTACTGGACGCCCTCCCGCTCACGCCGAACGGGAAGCTCGACCGCACCGCGCTCCCCGCGCCGGTGAAGGCGCCGGTGGCTGCCGGCCGTGCCCCGCGCACGGCGCTGGAACGCGCGCTCTGCGGCCTGTTCACCGAGGTGCTCGACGTGCCCGAGGTGTCGGTCGACGACGGCTTCTTCGACCTCGGCGGGCATTCGCTGCTCGCCGGGCGGCTGATCAGCCTGATCCGCCGGGAACTCGGGGCCGAACTGGGCATCCGGGTGCTGTTCGAGACCCCGACGGTCGCCGGGCTGGCCCGGCGGCTGGGGACGGGCACCGCCACCGGGACCGACCGCGACGAGCTGGCCGTGCTGCTCCCGCTGCGCTCGGCGGGCGAAGGTGCCCCGCTGTTCTGCGTCCACCCGGCCGCCGGGATCGGCTGGGTGTACTCGGGGCTGCTGGCGCACGTCGACCGGCCGGTCTACGCCCTGCAGTCCCGCGGCCTGACCCAGCCCGACCGCCGGCCGGCGACCGTCGACGAGCTGGTCAAGGACTACCTGGAGCAGATCCGCCGGGTGCGTCCGCAGGGGCCGTACCACCTGCTCGGCTGGTCGTTCGGCGCGCAGGTCGCGCACGCGATGGCCGTGCAGCTGCGGGCCCAGGGCGAGGAGATCGGGCTGCTGGCGATGCTGGACGGGTACCCGCCCACCGGGGCATCCGGGCCGGACGACCCGCTCGCGGCGTTGCTGGCCTCGCTCGGCCTTTCCGGGGTCACGGAACCGTTGGGGCTGCCTGAGTTCCGCTCGATCCTGCTCGCCGAGGGCAGCGCGCTGGCCGCGCTCGCGCCGCGAGCGGTGGACGCGCTGCCCGAGGTGTTCACCCACAACAGCGCGCTGGCGAGGTCGCACCGGCCCGCGCCGTACGACGGCGACGTGCTGTTCTTCCGCGCCACGGAAGGAAAACATGCTGCTTCTCCTGCCGTATCGGCGTGGGAGCCGTATGTCGGGGGCCGGCTGGAGGTGCACGAAGTCCGGGCCCGCCACGGCGAGCTGACACGGCCGGAGTCGTGGGCGGCGATCGGCCCGGTGGTGGCCCGCCGGTTGTCCGGCGCGCCGTGACGACGGGTTCCGGCTGAGCGGGGCGGGCCCGGGTGCCGTGAACGACTCGTTCATGGCGTGGGACGTCAGGAAAGAGTCGTTCACTGCACTCGTGCCCGCTCCGCTTGCCGGGGTCAGACCGCGACGCGGTGGTCGAGGCCGAGGGCGTTCACCAGGTCCAGCGTGCGGAACCGGGTGCGGTCCTGGCCCGCCGGGCGCACCAGGCCGTGCAGGACCAGGCGGCGGACGAACCGGGCACCGGCCGCCGCCGGGATGCCCGTCAACCCGGCCACGTCACCGACGGACCAGCCCGCGTCGAGCCCCGTCAGGCGCGCCAGCAGGGACACCTCGGCGGCGTCCAGGCCGCGGACGGCCGAGTCGAGGGTGTCGCGCAGCCCGGGCAGGTGGTCCGCGGTCAGGGCGAACGGGTCGGTCCGCACGTGCTCCAGCACGGCCGCCGGTTCGTAGACCAGGAACCAGCAGGCGGCCGCCTCCAGCGCGGCCGGGATGCCGTCGAGCCGACGGCACAGCGCGGCGACGTCCGCGGCCGTGGTCCGGTCGAGGGTGAACCCCGGCCGGACCTGGCGGACCTCGCGGACCAGCAGCCGGACGGACGGCACGGCCGCCAGTGTGGCCGGGTCACTGCTCCCGGGTTCGGGCACGGCGAGCGGCGTGAGCGGGAAGACCCGCTCGCCGGGCAGCCCGAACGGCGCCGCAGCGGTGGCGAGGATTCGCAGCCCGCGGCATTCGCGCAGCAGGACGGCCAGGTCGTCCAGCCGGACCCGGTCCGGCTCGTGGCCGTCGAGGACCAGCAGGGCCGGACGGTCGCCGATCAGGACCGCGAGCTCGCCCGGGCCACCGGTTCCCAGCAGGGGTTGTTCCCGGCCGCCGGCGGACGACCACAGCACGACGACCCCGCCCGATTCGTGCACCCCGACGGCGACCTCCTGGGCCAGCCGGCTCTTGCCGACGCCACCCAGCCCGGTGATGGTCACCAGCCGGTGGCTGCCCGCGGCCAGGAGCTCGCGCACGGCCGTGACTTCTTCGTCCCGGCCGAGCAGCGCGTTCAGCGGCGTGGGCGGTGGAGCCGGGTCGGCGCACCGCAACCGGAAGTCGCCGTCCGCCGGGTGGCAGCCCGCCGCCTCGAAGTCCGCGCGTTCGCGGCCCCGCAGGCCGAGCCCGTCCGCGATCAGCCGCACGGTGTCCCGGCGCGGCCGGTGCGCCCGGCCGGACTCGAGATCGCGGATGGCGCGAATGCTCACCGTGGACAGGTCCGCCAATTGCCGCTGGGTGGCACCACGTTTTGTGCGGTGCGCCTTCAGCAGTTCCCCGAAATTCCGCTGCACGAATCGTCCGTTCCTGTCAGCGCCGTTCCCGTTTCGGGGATCCGGCGGTTCGGATGCGATTTCCACCACGGGATCAGCATCGTGAGGGCGGCTATCCCGGCGTTATCACGCAGCCACCGCGAGCACGATAACTCCGGCGATAACGGCCGGAACACCCCGGCGATAGCGGCGCGATGCCGGGCGTTCCTAACGTCGGTGGGGCAAGGAACGAACAAAATCATCGCCCCCCGAACGAAAAGAGACGACGGTGCGTATTCTTCCGGCCCTCGGCGCGATCGCCACGGCGGTTCTCCTCCCGGTCCTCGCCGCCACCGCGGCCCAGGCCGCTCCCGCGGACACCCCCTGGGCAGTCTCATCCGACACCCCATGGGCGGCCGGCCCGGCGGACACCCCATGGGCGGCGCCGCTGGACACGCCGTGGGGCGCCACCTCTGCCGACACCCCGTGGTGAACCCACCCGCGGCGAGGTCGTGAACGACTCGTTCACCTCGTCCGACGTCAGGAAAGGGTCGTTCACGTCATCGGGAACTCCCAGCGGTGCTCAGCCAGGGAGTGCTTGCAGCGCCGCGAGGTCGGCCCGGACCCGGTCGTCCGGCGCGCCGCCGGTGATCCGGCTCTGCAGCTCCAGCGCTTCCACCAGCAGCCGCTCGGCCGTTTCGCGGCGGCCGAGGTGGGCGTGGGCCAGGCCCAGCCGGTGCAGGATGCGGGCTTCGCCGGCGACGTCGCGGGCCGTGCGCGCCCGGGTCAGCAGGCCGGTCAGCAGGTCCGCCGCTTCGCTGTGCCGGCCCTGGCGCATCAGGAGCCCGCTGAGCCGGTACCGCAGCTGGACCTCGACGCGGGGCGTCCCGGTCCGGTCGCAGATCCGCAGTGCCTCGGCCAGGTACGCCCCCGCCCGCTCCTCGTCACCCGCGTCGAGCTCGGTCTGCGCGAGCCTGCCGAGCACGTACGCCTCGCCGACCGGGTCCCCGGCCACCCGGAACTCGACGAGTGCCCGCTCGAAGCGGGCCTGGGGGTCCGCGCCGCGGGCTTCGTCGAGCAGGGCCAGGTTGCGGTGCGCCATCGCCGTTCCGTGGGCGTCGCCGAGGTCTTCGAACGTCGCCAGCGCGGCGGCCAGCGGCTCGGCCGCGGCGTCCGGCCGTGACCGGCTCAGCTGCAGTGAACCCAGCGAGCACAGCAAGGCCGCTTCACCCCGGCGGTTGGCCACCGCGCGGACGGCTTCCAGGGCCTGCCGGTGCGTGCGCTCCCAGGCATCGAAGTAGCACCGGTTCTCGAACAGCGCGACCATCGTGACCGCCAGGTCCCAGGCGCACTCGTCCAGACCTGCCTCGGCGGCCAGCGCGACGATCGAGCACAGGTTGTCCTGCTCGTCTTCGAACCACAGCAGCGGATCGGCCAGGATCCGGTCGACGGCGTCGGCGGGCGGCCGCAGCCGGGGCGCCGAACCGTGCAGCACGGTGAAGTCGCCGCCGTAGATGCGGTGGTGCGCTTCGCTGGCCAGGCCCAGCCAGCCGCTCGAGACCCTGGCCAGCGCCGCCCGGCGGCCGCTCGCCTGCTCGTGCTCGTCGAGCTGCTCGCGGGCGAACAGCCGGATGAGGTCGTGGAAGCGGTAGCGCGGGCTGCCGTCCCGTTCGATCGCCGAGATCTCCAGCATCTGCGCGTCGACGAGCCGCTCCAGCAGGTCCGCCGCCCGCAAGGGGTCGGCCTCCAGCAGCGCCGCGGCCACCCACACCGGGAAGCTGAGGCGGTCGAGGCAGCTGAGCAGCCGCAGCAGGCGCCGGGCGTCGCCGGCCAAGCCGTCGTAGGTCAGCGCGAGGCTGGCCCGCACCATCAGCTCGCCGTGCGCGAGCTCGTCGAGCCGGCGGCGTTCGTCCGAAAGCCGTTCCAGCATCCACGCGAGCGACCAGCTCGGCCGCGCGGCGAGCCGGGCGGCCACGATCCGCAGCGCCAGCGGCAACCCGCCGACCAGCCGCACCAGCGCGTCGACGGCGGCCGGTTCGGCGGCCACCCGTTCGGTCCCGATCATCGTGGCGAGCATGCCGGTCGCCTGCTCGGGATCGAGCACGTCGACGTCGAGCACGCCGGCTCCGGCCAGCCCGGTGAGCCGGACGCGGCTGGTCACCACGACGACGCAGCTGGAACTGCCCGGCAGCAGGTCGCGGACCTGGCGCTCGGAGTGGGCGTCGTCCAGCACCACGAGCATCCGCTTGCCCGCCAGCCGGTGCCGGTACATCTCCGCGCGTTCGTCGACCGAGCCGGGCACCGCCGGGCCGGGGACGCCGAGGGCGCGCAGGAACCGGCCGAGGACGTCGAGCGGGTCGGCCGGGTGGGCGCGGGTCCCGCCGAGGTCGCAGTAGAGCTGGCCGTCGGGGCAGTGGTCCTCGGCGATCCGGTGCGCGACGTGCACCGCGAGCACGGTCTTGCCGACGCCGGGCTTGCCCGCCAGCACCACCACCGGGGTCGCCCGGCGCCCCGGGTGACCGAGCAGCAGCCGTTCGGTGTGCTCGATGAGCGCGTCGCGGGCGGTGAAGTCGGCGATGTCGGCCGGCAGCTGGAACGGCACCACCGGCGGGTGCGCCAGCGCCGCGGGCGCTTCGGGGGCAGGGCTCCGGCGCAGCCCGGCGTCGTCGGCCAGGATCGCGGCCTCCAGCCGGCGCAGCTCGTCGCCCGGCTCGAGACCGAGCTGTTCGACGAGCAGCTCACGCCCGGCGCGGTAGGTCTCCAGCGCCTCGGCCTGCCGCCCGGACCGGAAGAGCGCGAGCATCAGCTGGCCGCGCAGCCGTTCCCGCAGCGGGTTCGCGGCCACCTGGCTCGCCAGCTCGCCGATCAGCTGGTGCTGCCTGCCGAGCCGCAGCCCGAGGTCGAAGTGGGCTTCGACGGCGTTGAGCCGTTGCTCCTCGAGGTGGCTGGCCTTGGCCTCCAGCAGCCGGCTCCCGGTCCCGCTCAGCGCGGGGCCGCGCCACAGGGCGAGCGCGGCGCCGAGCATCCGGGACGCGTCTTCCAGGGCCCCGGTCCTGGTCAGGTCGGCGGCGCCGGAGACCAGGCCGGTGAAGGTCCGGGCGTCGAGCTGCCCGTCGGCGACCTGCAGTTCGTAGCCGGGGCCGCGGGTCACGAGCGTGTCCGGGCCGACGGCCGCGGCCAGCGCGCGGCGCAGCCGGGAGACGCAGATCTGGACCTGCGTGCGCGCGGTCGCCGGGGGATCGTCGTACCAGATCGCCTCGATGAGCTGGTCCAGGCTCACCACCCGGTTCGCGTCGACCAGCAGCGCCGCGAGGACGGTCTGCTGGCGGCCGGGCGGGATGCGGAGCTCACCGCCGGCGAGGTCCCGGATCTCCAGGGGACCGAGGATCCGGTAGACGGGCTGATCGCCCGGCGGCCCGCTGGTCAAACTCACGCTGTTCCCTCAATGCCGATTCCGTGGCCGGCGCGGGCAGGCAGAACAAGCTGCCCGACCTCATCCGACTGCTCGTGAATTTTCCCCGGAACCGAAGTCTGTCTTCTGGACCGTGATAAGCCCATAGTCCGAAAGCGTGAAACTGTCGATGAAGGCGGTATTTGTACTTCCGCCGTTCGGCCCAATGGCGGCAATCACGCCGATCATCACGACCTCACCGTGCGTCACCGTCACGCTCTGCAGAGTGTGCGCCGTCGGCGACTTGGCCGCGCGGAAGCTTTCAATGGCGCAGCGGCCCCTTATCGGCGCGATTCCCGGAAAGTAAAGAACGGCGTCGGCGGTGAAAAGGGAACCGTATCCGTCGAGGTCCCCGATATCGAGATAGTGGTAGCTGAGCCGCACGTGGTCGATTCCGAGTGCGCCGGCGGCGGCACTCGGCCGACCGTGTTTCCCTGCTCCAGCTGGCGCCATTTCGGCGTCCCTCCACTGATCGTCTTTGCGGGGGTCCGGGTGGCGCAGCCCCCGGCCCGGGGCGAAGCTCCGGATGTCACTGAGTCGTCCCGGGCCGGGGCTTCGTCACCCGGACCGGCGGGTCCGCCCAGTCTGACCGGGCCGGCTTGCGCCCCGCTATCCGCGGGCTATCCCGCGGTGAGAACGGCCAGGGCGGCGGCGTGCACCCCCGGCGCGGCGGCGAGGTAGCTCCGGCAGGCCGGAGTCCAGGGACTGCCCTCGAGGTCGGTGACCACGCCACCGGCCTCCTGGACCAGCAGCACGCCCGCCGCCTGCGAACGCACGTTGTCGAACTGCCAGTGCAGGTCCATCCGGCCCGCGGCGACCAGGGCGAGCTGCTGGCTCACCGGCACGGAGATCCGCACGTGGAGGGCGGCCTTCGACATCACGCCGAAGGAGGCGCCCATGCGGTCCAGGAGCTCGGCGTCCTGACCGGGCTGACCTTGGCCGGTGCCGGCCAGGGCGCCGTCGAGCGACGTCTTGCCGGAGACGTGCGCCGGGACGCCGTTGAGGAACGTCCCGCCGCCTTCGAGGGCGGTGAACGTCTCGTCGAGCACCGGGAAGCAGACCACGGCCAGCACCGGGCGCCCGTCGCGGACGAGGCTCACGCCGATGTTCCAGTCCGGCATGCCGTGGACGGCGTTGACGTTGCCGCCCACGGGATCGATCAGCCACCACTCGCCGGCGGGCAGGGGGCCCGACCCGTGTTCGTCGTCGAGCCAGCGCGCCTCCGGCCGGATCTCGGCCAACGCCGGTCGCAGCGTGTCGGCGACGGCCGTGTCGTTGTCGTGCAGGCTCGTCAGCAGTCCGGTCAGCCCGGCTTGCCGCGACTCGGGGGAGTAGCGCCGCAGCATGCGGGCGCCGGCGTGCCGCACGGCGGTGGCGGTGGCAGCGAGCAGTTCCTTGTCCATGAATCCTCCTGTGGTTGTCTTGCCTTCGTGCAACTCGACTTGAACCTGCTCACGGTGCTGGACGCCCTGCTCGAAGAGGGCAGCGTGCGGGGCGCGGCCGAGCGGCTGCACCTGTCCTCGCCCGCGGTCAGCCGCACCCTCGGGCGGCTGCGCGCCGTGACCGGCGACGACATCCTGGTCCGCACGGGCCACGCGATGGTGCCGACGCCGTACGCGGTGGCCGTCCGCGAGGACGTCCACCGGCTGGTCGAGCGGGCGCGCGACGTGCTCTTGCCCGCCCGGGACCTGATCCTCGCCGAGCTGGACCGCACCTTCACGATCCAGTGCCACGACGCGCTCGCCGCTTCGGTGGTCCCGGTGCTCGTCGGCAAGCTCCGGGAGCAGGCCCCCGGCGTGCGGTTGCGGGTGCTGGCCGAGCATTCCGCCGACACGGACGACCTGCGGCAGGGCCGCGTCGACCTGGAGCTCGGCGGAGGACGGCCGCACCTGCCCGAGTTCCGCTCCGAGACCCTCGGCCACGACCCGCTGGTCGTCGCGATGCGCCCGGGACACCCGTGTGCCGGCCACCTCGACCTGCGTTCGTACGCGGCGCAGCCGCACGTGGTCATCTCCCGGCGCGGCAAGCTCACCGCGCCGATCGACGACGTGCTGGCCGCCGAAGGACTGCGCCGCCGGGTGATCGCCGCGGTGGCGACGGTCGCCACGGCCCTGGAGCTGGCCCGCCGCGGCGACGTGCTTGTCACCTGCACCGGGGTGCTCGGCCGGCCGCTCATCGAAGCGTTCGGGCTGGTCACCCGGCCACTGCCGGTCGAGACACCGGCGGCGCCGATCTGCTGCACCTGGCACCAGCGCTACGACTCCGACCTCGCCCACGCCTGGTTCCGCGGCCAGGTGCGGGCCTCGGTCGAGGAGATCACCGCCGCCCACCCGCAGTGACCGCCAGGCACACCGGCGTGGAGCCACGCCTGAGCGCTCCCGGCCCGGCGCTCGGGACCCGCGCTAACCGGCCAGCGGGAGGGCCACCGTGCCGGGGAACCGCGGTGCTTCGGCCTCGTCGAGCATCGCCGCGGCGACGGTGTCCCGGCTGATCGTCGTGGTGAGGTCCAGGACGGGGGCGGCGTCCAGGCCGGCCGTGCGCCGCCCCGGGCTTTCCGGGCCGTCCGCGAGCAGCCCCGCGTGGAAGACCGTGCCCCCGGCCGCGAGGACGGTGTTGTCGGCCTCGACCTTGTCGCCGAGCCGGTCGCGCAGCAGTTTCGCAAGCACGCCGGCGGCCGGTCCCGCCACGCCGGCGGACGCGCCGGTGCCGTACGCGCCGAGCCAGATGATCCGCCGTGGTCCGGCGGCGACCACCGCCTTGGCGCCGGCGAGCAGGACCCCGGCCCGGTCCGTGCCGAGCGCGGAGAGAACGACCGAGTCCGCGCCGATGACGGCGGCGACGCTCGCCGGATCGTCCACATCGGCCGCCACGATGCGCAGACCGGCGGAGCCGGCCAGGGCGACGCGTCCGGGATCGCGGGCGATCGCGGTGACGGTGTGACCCCGGCGGAGGGCTTGTCTGGTGAGCGCGAGGCCGGTCCGGCCGGACGCCGCGAGAACGGTGAGGTCCATGTCGGCAACGCTAGGGCTCTCGCGGCTTGACATCAAAGACAATCCAGTAAACCAGTGATTTACCGCCACGCAATCCGCCGGGGAAACCAGGTGTATTTCCGGGCAGGCCCGCGGCTCCGTCCCGTGAGGGAAAAAGGGGAGGAACCGTGAGCGCCGCGCTGATCGTTCTCGTCGTGGTCCTGGTCGCCGTGCTGCTCGTGCGGCGGCACCGTCGCCGGCGCGTCGCCGCGGTGGTGGCCGGGCCGCCCGGCGGGATCCCGGCGTTCCGGATCGTGACGCTGGGCCTGCAGGGCTCGGGCAAGACCTTGCTGCTGACCGGGATCTACCGCCGCCTGCAGACCCCGGGTGACCGCGGCTTCTACCTGCGCGTCCCGCACGAGCAGCTGATCGAGCTGAACCGGTGGTACCGCAAGGCGGCCGACGTCGACGAGGAGTGGCCGCGCGGCACGACCCGCGGCGAGCTGCGTGAATTCGAGTTCAGCGTGATGGCCGACGTCGGCGGAGCGGCCGAGCCCGTGGTCAAGCTGGGCTACCTCGAGTACCCGGGTGAGCTGCTGACCGACCCGGACGCGCCGGGCTCGACCGCCCAGGCGAAGCTGCTGCAGGCGATCGCCGGTGCCGACGCGCTCGTCGGCATCATCGACGGCTTCCGCCTGCTGCAGGCCGAACAGGGCGACCAGCGCGGCGCGCTGATGCTCGAAGCCTCCCTCGACGCCATGATCAACGCGATGCTGCCGGTGCGCAGCCCGATCGTCTTCGTGATCACCAAGTGGGACCTGCTCGACCACCTGCACCCGGACGAGAACGAGCGCCTGCGGATCGTGCGCGACCGGCTGATGGCGACGCCGGGGTTCGCCGACCTCGTCAAGGTGCACAGCGCCCGGCGGATCGTGCGGCTGATCCCGGCCACCGCGGTCGGGCACGACTTCGCCGTCTTCTCCGGCGGCATGGTCCGGAAGAAGCCGGACGGGCGGTTCCGGCCGGGGAACGTCGAAGCCGCGTTGTCGGTGGTGGTGCCGGACATCCTGCGCCAGACCGAAGTCGCCCTCGACCGCGCCACCCGCGAAGAGCTGCTCGCGGCCGCGCAACGGCGGCTGCGGATGGGCCCGGCCGAGGCACTCCGCACGCTCGGCGCCCACCTCACGACGCACGCCGCGCGGGTGCTGGCGTCCGCGGTCGGCGCGGGCCTGATCGCCGAATCCGGCCTGTCGCTGCTGTTCGACACGCTCGGCCCGCACGAGGACTTCGCCGGGCGCGCCGACCGGCTGGCGCGGCTCGGCGAAGCCGACCGGCTGGCCGAGCACTACGTCCAGGCCCGGCGGCGGGTGGTGGGCGAGCTGCAGCGGCAGGTCGCGGTGCTCGAGGCGAAACTGCCCGTCTCCCGCCTCGGCGGCGACCGCTGGGGCGACTGGTGACGGGCCGGGCGTGGCCGTTCCTGGTCGCCCGCGGGCGGCGGCGCGGCTATTCGGCGCTGCTGGTCCCGGGCTTCCTGCGGGAGCACGGGTTCCTGGAGGCCACGGCGATCCCGCTGGACGACGTGCCTTCGCGCGCCGTGGCGACGCCGCACGGCGTGCTCGTCTGGGCCGAGCACGCGGTGACGGCGGCGGAGGCCCGCGGCGAACCTCGCGACGAGTACGGCCGTCCCCTCGTGCTGCTGCACGGCTTCCTGTGCCCGGACGGCGAGCCGGTGACGGCGTCCGCGGCCCTGGCCTGGACGACGACTGCGGCGCTCACGACGTACGGCCGGTTCCTCGCCGACGAGGAAGGCTTCCGGACGGACCGTTCGGAGCCGTTCCCGATCGAGGTCGCCGCGGTGGCGCGGCCGCGGGTCGCTCCGCCGGAAGAGCCCGCGCGGCCGGTGCGCGGCCTCGTGGGGGCGGGCGCCGCCGCGCTCGTCGTGGCCGGCGCGGTGGCCGCGGTGGTCGGCTTCGCCTCGGCCGGCGACGACGCCCCGGTGCTGTCCCCGTGCGCCCGCGACGTCGTCGAACTGACCGGCACGCCGACGGTTCCGGCCGCGACCTGCGTCCGGGACGGGAAGCCCGTGCCGTACTCGCTCCCGCCGTCGCGGCGGCCGTAGCGACCGTGGCGGAACCGCCACACTGCGGTCAGCAGCTCGAATACATCTTCAGGTGCGCGATGTGCCCCCACAGGGCGACGTCGAAGGTCGCCCAGGCGCGGAACCGGTAGTCTTCCGCGCTGCTCGGCATGGTCCGCACGAACTTGCGCCAGTCCCCGTCGACCGGGTGCTCGGTGGTGAGTGAACCCAGGATCGCCCCGCCGGCGTCGTGCAGGTCGACGTGCCGCACCACCCAGACGTCGTGGTCCTCCCGGCTGGTTACGGTTGCGTCGAAGGCGGCGGTCCCGTCGGGGAACAGCGTCCACTTGGCACCCGCCAGCATCGTGCCGGCGCCCCTCCGGATCGTCCCCCAGCCGAACTTCCAAGGTGTCCAGCCGGTGAGCCGCTCCGCCGAGGCGCTCGCCGCCTGCACGATGACCGACGGGTCCATGTCACGCGCCTTCCGCTCGTCCCGGTGTTCCCGACGAACAGAGGCGCGGACGACCGGCTTGATACCGGTCACCGGCCGGGTGTCGCGGGCAGGGCGAGGGAGAGGGCGAGGGTGCCGTCGAGGAACATCAGCCCGCGTTCGCCGAACCGCCGGAAAGCGCCTTCGACCGCGGAAACTCCCACCGCGAGGCCGAGCTCCCGGTGCACGGCCGCGGCGGTGCGGGGGCGGTCCACACAGGCCAGGTAGATCTCGGCGAGGGTGTCGTGGAACGTGTGGGTACCGCGGGTCCCGGCGTGCCTGCCGTCGTAGATCTGAAGGAACCCGGGAGCGCTGCGGTACAGCAGCACCGGCGGTTCTGTCTCCCAGGCCGCGGACCACGCCGAAACGGCGTCCGCCAGCGGGGCGTAGACCTCCGGTGGCAGCTCGTTCTCCGGCTCGTAGCCGAAGAAGTAGGCGATTCGCCGAATATCCACTGTGGACGGATAGACGTGCCGGTAGCTCGGCTCGGGCTCCCGGGCCCGCAAGGGGAACCGGCCGGGCTGGGTGAACAGCGGGCTGAAGCGCTCCAGCCACAGCCGGTTCGCGCCGGTCGGCGGCTGGAGGTGGACCAAGTGCGGGACGACGGCCGCTTGCGCGGCGTACTCGTCGGCGGGCTCGCCGGGGAAACCCCAGAGGATGTTCCAGGCGACGGCGATCCCGTAGTACCGGGCCCAGCGCAGGAAGTTGACGTTCTGCGCGGCCCGGACGCCCTTGTCCATCAGCCGGAGCACCTCGGAGCTGAGCGACTCCAGGCCGGGCTGCAGCTCGGTGACGCCCGCCTGGGCGAGGAGCTTCAGCTGGGCGCGGGTCAGGTTCGCCTTGACCTCGTAGAAGATCCGGTACTCCCGGCCGGCCTCGGCCAACGCCGGCACCAGCGTCTTGAGGTAGCCCGGCTCCAGGATGTTGTCGACCGCGGCGAACCGGAAGGTGCGGTGCCGCCGCGCCTGCCGGTCCAGCTCACCGAGCACCCGGGACGGCGATTTCGCGCGGAACCGCATGGTGGTTCCGTTGAGCCCGCAGAACGTGCAGTGGTGCTTGGCGCCCCACCAGCACCCGCGGGCCGACTCGAACGGAAGCGCGATGTGGCCGGTCGGCAGCCCGAGCCGGGCCGCCCGTTCGAAGTACTCGTCGTAGTCCGGCACGGGCAGGTCGTCGAGCCGGTCGTGCGGCGCCTCGGACGGCGTCGCGACGACCTCGTCGCCGGCGCGCCGGGCGACGCCGGGGATCCCGCCCGGGTCCTTGTCGTTGGCCAGTGCGCCCAGCAGGCGCGGGAACGCGACGTCACCCTCGCCGAGCACGGCGAAGTCGACGCACTCGATCGACCGGACCAGCTCCAGGCCCATCTCGCCCTCGAAGTTGGCCCCGCCGAACACGGTGACGACGTCGGGATCGCGCTCCTTGAGCAGACGGGCGAGCGCGAACGACGCCGTGTTCTGCTGGAACGTCGAGCTGAAACAGACCACGCGGCTGCCGGCGAGTTCCCCGGCCACGGTGTCGAGGAACGCGGGAACGTCGTGCTCCCGAACGGTCGTCAGCCATTCCCGCGCCGGCAGCGAGTCGTCCAAGTAGGACAGTTCGGCGCCGAGTTCGGTGAACAGCTTCCCGTCCGGATCCGGCGCCGCCTCCCCGAACGCCGCGACGGAGAACAGCCAGTCACCCAGTTGCCGGCCGCGGTGCTCGGCCAGCGCCCGGTAGCGGTCCGCCCCGATCCGCACCGCGAAGTCGAGGTTCAGGTGCAGCGTCCGCACCGGGAGCCCGTGCTGTTCCGCGATCGCCTTGAGCAGCCCGAGCTGGATGGACGGCCGGTCGGCTTCGAGGAACGGCATGGACACGAGAACGGCGGGTGAAGCGGTCATGGCCGGGATACCGCCTTGCTCACGGCTTCACCGTATAGGGTCTGATGGCGGCGTTGATCGAGTCGTTGATCGAGGCGTTGATGGAGGTGTTGAGGGAGGCTTGGATAAGCGGGGGCAGGGTCCAGTTGCCGTGCGAATACGCCGTGATCAAATCCGCTTGTTCCGGCGTGAAGGATTCGTTGAACCCGGCCTTGAGATCTTCCTTTTGCGCGGTCAAAATCCAGGCGATCCAAAGGATGGCGGACAAGAACTTGCGCTCATCCTCGTCCTCCAGGGTGCTCTTGAAGGTTTGGACGTACTGGCTGAACTTGACGACGTCGAGCATTTGCCCCTCCTGTCGGGTCACTATCCACTGTGTACTGATGCCAGCCTCGCGCGCACCTCGTCCGCTTCGGGATGGGCGAGGTGCGCGAGGATGTCGTGGGCCTGCTGCCACCCGGTGCGGGCGGACTCGACATCGCCCAGGTTGCGGCGGATGTTCGCGAGGTCGATGAGAACCCGGGCCTCGATCACCCGGTTCCCGTTGTGGTGCATGAGTGCCAGTGCCTTCTCGTAGCAGGCGATCGCCCGGGAATGCTCGCCGAGCTGATTGTGGGCGTAGCCGATGCTGTGCCAGCTCTGCGCCGCGCCGTCCTGATCGCCGAGCAGCGTCTGCAGGTCGAGCGCCCGCTGGCAGTACTCGATGGCCGAGGTGTGCTCGCCGAGCAGGGTGTGGAACCAGCCGACGGCGTTGAGCGCCGTCGCCTGGCCTGCCTGGTGTTCGGCCGCGCGAAACAGCTCCAGCGCCCGTTCGGAGTGCGAGAGCGCGTCCGCGACGGCCCCTCGTCGATCGAGCAGCCAGGCGAACTGACGATGTGCGTAGGCTTGTCCCACGGCGTCATCGCTCGCGCTGTACAGGGTCAGCGCGAGCCGAAGATCGTCCTCGGCTTCGGCGTGCCTGCCGAACCTGCCGTGCGTGACGCCCCGATGCAGGTGCGCGAACGCCTGCTTGCGCTGGTCGCCGAGGCGGTGCGCGGCGGCCAGCGCCGCCGTGAGCACGTCGCTCTCGTCATGCCAATGCCCGCGCCTCGTCAGAAACCGCTGCATCGACCAGGCGAGCTCCCAGACCCGGGCGTCGAACTCGGCGTCCGCATGGACGGCCTGAAGCAGTACCCGGTGCTCGGCCTCGAACCAGGCCAGCGCCTGCCGGGCGTCGACGATCCGTTCCGGTTCGGCTCCCTCGGGCAACGGGGTCAGCGTGGGCGGCACTTCGAGCCGGGGATCGATGAACCCGTCGGCGTGGTAGGCGCTGTGGGCGTAGTGGCCGAGCATGCGGTGGACGGCGGCGGCGCGCTCGGCGGGGGACTCCTCTTCGCCGGCCAGTTCGGCGGCGTAGGCGCGCAGCAGGTCGTGCAGCGTGTAGCGGCCGGGGGCGTGCTCGGCGATCAGGTGCGCGTGGGCGAGCTCGGTCAGGAGCGCCCGCGTGCGGCCGGTGGGCAGGCCGGCCGTACTCGCCGCCGCGCGGGTGCCGACGTCCGGGCCGGGGTGCAGGCCGAAGAGCCGGAACAGGCGGGCCGCCGCGGGGTCCAGCCGCAGGTACGACCAGGAGAACACCGCCCGCGGGTCGGTCGCTTCGTCGGCGGCGGCGAATTCGTCCAGGCCACGTGCGTCCCGCAGCTGCCCGGCCAGCGCGGCCAGGCCGAACCCGGGGTGGATCGCCGCGCGGGCCGCCACCACGGCCAGCGCCAGCGGGAGGTGGGCGCACAGGCCGATGATCTCGTCGGCCGCGGCGGGTTCGGCCGCCATCCGGTCCGCGCCGATCCGGCGGCGGAGCATCGCACGGGCCTCCGCGGTGTCGAGGAGGTCGACGGGGATGGGCTGCGCCCCGTCCGTGACCAGGCCGGTGAGCTGGTCACGGCTGGTCACGAGCACCACGCTGCCCGGCGCCCCGGGCAGCAGCGGACGCACCTGCCCGGCGTCGCGGGCGTTGTCCAGCACGACCAGGACGCGCCGGTTCGCCAGCAGGGTCCGGTACAAGCCGACCTGCGCTTCCAAGGCGCGAGGGATCCGGTCGCCCGGTACTTCGAGGGCTTCGAGGAACCCGCGGACCGCCTCGGCCGGGGGCACCGGCGAACCGGTCGGATCGAAGCCGCGCAGGTTCACGTACAGCTGGCCACCGGGGAACTCGACGGCGACCGAGTGTGCCCAGTGGACGGCGAGCGCGGTCTTGCCGACTCCGGCGGTGCCCGACAGGACGACGATCCGCGCGGCGGGCGACGGCTCGCCCCTGACCTCGTCGAGGCGGCGCAACGCACTCTCGCGACCCGCGAAACCGGGGGTGTCGGGCGGCAGCTGGGCCGGGGCGGCGGCCGGTGCGGCGCTGGGCGCGGACGGCAGCTCGCCCCGCAGGAGCGCGGCGTGCAGCGTGCGCAGTTCGGGACCCGGATCGGTGCCGAGCGCGTCGGCCAGCCGCCGCCGGACCGCGGCGTAGCGGTCGACGGCCTCCGCGTCGCGCCCGGCGGCGTGCAGCGCGCGCATGAGCAGCGCTTCGAGCGGTTCCGCGAGCGGGTACTCCGCGGCCAGCTCGGGCATCGCGGCGATGACCGCGCCGGGCCGGCCGAGCCGCAGCTCCAGCTCGCCCCAGCGGACGGCCGCGTCGAGCCGGCGCCGGTGCCAGGTCGTGCGGACCCGGTCGGCCCAGTCGCCGTGGATGCCGGCCAGCGGGGCACCTCGCCAGGCGAGCAGGGCCTCGGCCAGCGCCGCGGCCCGGTCGGCGTCGGCGGCCCGGATATCGTTCCCGGCTTCGACCAATTGTGCGAACCGGTGCAGATCGACCGCGGCGGGGTCGATTTCCAGCACGTAACCCGCGCTTTTTCGGAGGACGCCGGCCGTGGTGCCGTCCAGCTCGTTGACCCGTTCGAGTAGCCGGCGTATTCGGCTCAGGTGGGAATACACCACATTGCGCGCTTCCTCGGGCGGGTCGTCACCCCAAACGCGGTCGATGAGTGTCTCGATCGGAACCGGGCGTCCGGCATCGACGGCCAATGCCGCGAGAATCATCTGCTGACGTGGAGTTCCGACGTCCAGCGGCCGCCCCGCGACGCGGAGCTGCACCTCCCCGGACAGCAGAAACTCCATGCGGCGGACTCCCCGTGCTCGACCTGTCCGAACCGGCTTCGTCGATGCTGCCCGCACCGCAAGGTCTCTGCAAGGTCGGCGTAGAGGGCGTGGCGGAATCGTGAACCCGGGAACACGCGAGTCCGGGGAGGGACCATGCAGGACGACTCGACGGCGCCATTGCTGGAAAATGCCGCGCGGGGTGCCGAATGGGCTTGGCGCGACCTGGTCGCGCGCTATTCTTCGCTGATCCACTCGGTGTGCCGGCAGTACCGGATCGGCGACGCGGACGCCCAGGACATCAGCGGCGCGGTGTGGCTGCGGCTCGTGACGAACCTGGCGCAGATCCGCGAACCGGAGGCGCTGCCCGGGTGGCTGCGCACCACCACCCGGCACGAGTGCCTGCGGCTGCTGCGGCACCGGAGCCGGCTGGTCGTGTCCGACGCCGAGATGTTCGCCGAATCGGCGGACCCCGCGCCCGACGCCACGGTGATCGGGGCCGAACGCCTGGTCGCCGCGCGCAAGGCGTGCGCCCAGCTGCCGCGGCGGGATCGGCAGCTGCTCGCGTTGCTGTTCTGCGACCCGCCGAAGTCCTACCGGGAAATCAGCGCGACGCTGGGCATCCCGGTCGGCTCGATCGGCCCGTCGAGGGCCCGGTGCCTGGCCAGGGTCCGCAGCACGCCGGCGATCGCGGCGCTGCTCGCCGTCGACCGGCAGGATTTCGGTGGGCACGTCCCCCAGAGCAGGCGGGCCACGGCTTGATACACCCGGCGCGGAGTCAGGGCTGCTGGTTCTGGAACTGGAACTGGACGCGCACCGAGTCGTCCAGGGGCACGATGATCGTCGAGTTGCTCGCCGACCACTTGTCGGCCACCAGGAACATCCGGTCCTTGCCGTGGATCAGCAGCCGCAGGTGCCGGTACCGGTAGTGGAACGTCTGCCCTTCGGAAGCCGGCAGTTTCGTTTCCTGGATGCCGGGGCTGCGCAGGAACAGGCTTTCCTTGGTGTCGAGGATGACGCTGGGGCGCTCGTCCAGGCGGCTCGCCTCGTACATCGCAAGTCCGCGGCCGGACCACTGGGCCACGGTGGCGGTCATCCAGAACGCGCTGACGGCGACGACGAGGTAGAGCAGCGCCGTCGCGGTCCGGCGGAGCGGCGTCGCGGGGCCGGGCGGGGGCCGCAGGAGCCTGCGCAGCGCCGCGCCGGAGCGGGCCAGTGTGGCGCCCGCTCCGATCAGCAGCGGGGTCACGAGTCCGTACAGCGGCCAGTCACGCAGGAACACGTAGCCGAGGAGCAGCAGGAGCCCGCCTGCCAGGCCGGCCAGGCCCGCCACCTGGCCGGCGCGGCCGAGCCGGCGCAGCCGGACGACCGTCCGCACGGAGGCCGGGGCGTGGATCCGCCGCCGGACGGCGGCGTGCGCCGCGACCGCGCCGGCACCGGCCGCGGCGAACACCAGCAACGGCGTCAGCAGGGGCTGCGGGCTGCGCATGACGTAGTCCTGCGTGCCCAGCCCGATCGTGTCGACGTCGACGCCGAAGTACTGGTACTGCGCACGCGCCGAAACGTAGCCGAAGTAGAACAGCAGCGCGCTGAGCAGGGTCAGCGGCGGGATGATGGCCTTGCCCGACTCGACGAGGCGCTCGAGCCTGCCGGGCGCGGCGTTCTCCGCGGGCATGTTCTCCTCGGCCATCGGAAGTCACCCGGTCGGGCTCGGCGAGGTTTCGGGCGAGCTCGGCGGGGTCTCGGTCACCGGCGATTCCGGCCTGGTGATCTCATCGGGCTGGGTCAGCGGGATCGGTTCCCGGTTCGATCCCGTCCGGAGCTCTCGGCAGAGCTCTTCCCGCCCGGACGGGCAGGTGGCCGTGCCCTCGACGACCAGCTTCGCACTACCAGTGGTTCCGAGAGCCTTCACCGCGACGGAACAGCTGTCGCCATTCGCGTGGAAGGTGAACGATGCGCACGCGGGCTGTCCTCCACAGCCGCCGCCCATGCTGAAGGCATCCGAAGGCGTGATCCGGATCCCGGTGACCCGCACACCGCCGTCCGGCAGGTTCCCCGGCCGCAGCCAGCTGACGTTCACGCACTGGTTCTCGACGGTCTCGTCTTCGGCGCCGCCCCCGACCGGCAGCTGCGGGATCGAGATCGCGACGCCGTAGTCGCCGGATCTCGGCGTTTCGACCCCGCTCGACTCGGTGCCCGGGGTCGACGGCGGCGGTTCCACCGTGGCGGTGTTCTGGCCGGTGCTGCTGGGTGCGCCGGGAGTGGCCGGAGTCGAGCAGCCGGCCAGACCGGCCACCAGTGCCACGACCGGCAGGATCGAACGGAACGGGTTCATCGTCTTTCCTCCTCGGAGTGCGGAGCAGCCGGAGAGCGCGGTGATACACCGTGGCTTTTCCGAGTTCCGAAGCCCCGGCCCGGTTTACACTTCCTTCGCCGGCGAGCGCGTCACCGGCGCGGCAGGGGAGGCGACGTGGAACGGTGGAAGAACGTCAAGCCGGCACCGTTTCCCGAACGGAACGGGAAATTTCCGTTCAACGCCTCGGGAGTCGTGCGCGTGGGCGCCCGGCGGTTCGTTTTCGTCGACAACAAAGACCCGGCTTCGTTGTTCGAAATGAAGTTCGACGCCGAGTTCCGCGAGGTCGAGCGGATTCACCGGCGCCGGCTGACCGGCGTGGACTCCGGAAGCCTGCGGGATCCGGAAGGGCTCACGCGGGTCGACCGGGACGGGGAGATCTTCCTCGTCGTCTCTTCCTCCTTGTGCGTCGAGAACGGGCACCGGATCTGCGACGGCCTGGTCCGCGTCCGCTACCGTCCCGACGGCGACCTGCCCGCCGAGCCGATGGCCGGGTTCCGCGACTGGCTGCTCGCGCGCGAACCCGCCCTGGCCGCGGCCGGCCTGCTGGCGCCGGACGCGGGTGGGCTGAACGTGGAGGGCCTCGCCTGGGACGCGGGCGCGCTGCTGTTCGGCCTGCGGGGACCCGCCGTGGCCGGAGGGGTCACCCTGGTCGAGATCCCCGTCGATGCCGCCGGCGCCCGGTGGACGACCGAGTCGCTGGGACGTCCCACCGTCGTGCACGCACGCCTTCCCCACCCGGCCGTGGTCCAAGGCGTCCGCGACCTTTCCGCCGACGCGCGGACCGGCGGCTTCCTGCTGCTGCTCGGGCGATCCACCAGCGACGGCGACGCGCCGTTCCGGCTCGGCACGTGGACGCGCGGCGACGACCGGGTGGAGCTGCTCGACATCACCTTCCACCGGACCGCGAAGCCGGAGGGTGTCACACCGTTTTCGGCCGGCGGCGAGCAGCGGATCCTCGTCGTCGACGACGCCGGCGGCTACGCGGTCCTGTGATCAGGAGAAGTACAGGTTCGACGGCGTGGGGTCCTGGTGGACCCGCGCTTTTCCGCCGGGCGTGGGGTCCGTCCCGAAAGCCGCGCCCAGGCCGGTCCGGACGCTCTTCAACGTGAAGTAGCCGCTGTAGGTGAATTCGTCGTCGGGCGGGTCGATCGGCGCCACCGTGAATTCCTCGGCGTGCTCGGCGTCGTCCGCCGCCCGCGTGCACAGCAGTTCGTGGCCTTGGCCCGACGTCGTCGTGGTCGCGTGCAGGAACCGGCCGGACGCCTTGCTGCCGAGCGACTGCCCGGTGCCGAGCGGGGCGAAGCACCACAGATCCGCGTCGTCGACGCCGGCCGGCCGGAGGCGGTGGACGACCTCGAAGCTCCCGGCGTCGGGCGCGGGCAGGGTTTCGCTCCCGCTGGCGTGCAGGCACTCGTTGGTGAGGTCCTCGCGGACGTAGGCGCCGTCGGTGCCCGGCAGGCCGCCGCACAGGTAACCGGCGGAAGTGGCGAGCCGGAGCTGCTTCCGCACCGTGGTGAGCTGCGTGGGCATGTCGGGCACGCCGAGCCCGGTCAGCACCGTGCCCATCCGGTCGAGCAACGGCTTCAGGACCTCCTGCTGGGTCTTGTAGCCGAACACGGTGTCCCGGTAGCCGCGGATCCGGTCGATCAGCTGCGCGCGCCGGCCCGGGTCGTCGCGCACGAGCTTGGCGATCAGCCCGGCGGTGTCGATCCGGAAGTGCCGGCCGGGCTGCAGGGTCTGGTCCAGCCCCCACGGGATCATCTTGAACTTGACGTCGTTCACGCCGGGCTTCGCGACGGCGTTCACATCGTTGTACACGTACGTGTTGTTGGTGTTCCGGGAATAGCCGTCCCAGTGCTTGAGGAGGAACTCCATCGCGTAGAGCCGGATGAACTGGTCGAGGTCGAAGACCTCGCTCGCCCCGGCCAGTCCGTGCGCGGCGATGTGGTCGATGGCGAACCGCAGGTCGGCCTTGTCCTCGAACGCCGAGAGCGACTCCACCCCGATGAACGAGAACCGGCCGTCGACGAAATCGTCCTTGTGTTCGAGCTCGTACAGGTTCCCCTTCGCGGCGCCGAAGTTGCGCTCGATGTAGCGGGGCATGATCGGCTCGACGTTCACGAAGACGCCGGGGCTGCCGACGCCGGCCTCGCCCTGGCCGATCGGCGTGCCGTTCACGAGCACCTTGGCGAAATTGCCGCGGGAATGGGGCAGGCCGGCCAGCTCGAACAGCTTGTAGCCGAGCAGCTGGCGGACGTAGGAGAGGTCCTGGACCGAGTTGTTGAGCGTGATGTAACGCGACCCGATCAGCTTCTGGACCGGCGCCTTGTTGGTGTCGAGGAACTTCCCGAAGTCGATGTGCAGGCACGGCTTGCCGCTGCTGATCGAGCCGCAGAAGGACTTCTTCTTGATCCCGACGTCCGCGAACGACGTGCTCGCCGGGAACTTCGTCCCGGACAGCTCCACCGACGTCGCCTTGCGCCAGGTGTAACGGCTGCCGCCGGCCCAGTCGAAGTTGCACACCCCACCCGCCGGCTGCTCGGTGCGCACCGCTTCCCAGTCCGCGGCCGGCATCACGATATTGATCGTCAGGACATTGTCGACGTCGTAAAGGGAATCGAGTGCCTGCTGCTCCTGGATGCTCATCGCGACATTATACGGCGGGTTTTTCGTCGATTCGGCGACGGAAAAGCCTCGAAAGTCACGCGACCGGAAGACGACCTCGTTGGTGTATCACCCATTGCGGGGCAAGCTGGTGACAAAGTGTCACCGGGACCGTCGACGAATTGTCGACGAACTGTCGACGGGCCTTGCGACCGTCGCCGCCATGAAGTTCGGCATGCTGGGCCCGCTCGAGGTGTGGGACGGCGACGAGCGGTTGCACCTCGGCGGGCCACAGCAGCGGGCGCTGCTCGCGGTCCTGCTGGTGAACGCCAACTCGGTGGTGTCGGCCGACCGGCTGATCGACCACCTGTGGGGCGAGCGTCCACCGGACTCGGCGCGGCGCCTGCTGAAGGGGTGCATCGCGGGGCTGCGCAAGGCGCTGCGGGTCGGGCGCACGGACCGGCTGCTCACCCACCCACCCGGTTACCTGCTGGAAGTGCTGCCCGGCGAACGGGACCTCGACCGGTTCGACGAACTGGTCGAGACCGCCGGGCGGCTGCCGGACGACCCGCCGGTGCGGGCGGCGGCCCTGCGTGAGGCGCTGTCGTGCTGGCGGGGGCCCGCGCTGGACGGGCTGGTCCCGGAAGCGTGCCGGGCGGAGGCGGCCCGGCTGGACGAGCGCCGGCTGTCGGTGCTCGAACAGCGCGTCGACCTCGACCTGCGGAGCGGCCGCTACTCCGAGCTGGTGGCCGAGCTGCAGGCACTGGTCCGGCAGCACCCGCTGCGGGAACGCCTGTGGGCGCAGCTGATGCTGGCGCTGCACGGCGCCAACCGGCAGAGCGACGCCGTCGCCGTGTACCGGCGGATCCGGCGTTCGCTCGTCGAGCAGCTCGGGGTCGAGCCGAGTGCGACGCTCCGGCAGGCACACCGCGTCGTGCTGGCCGGGACGCCGGAAGCGGCGGCGCGGACCACGCGTGCCGGGGCGCCGTCGGTGCCCGCGCAGCTGCCCGCGGTGGCCGCCGGGTTCACCGGACGCGACACCGAGCTGGCCGAGCTGACGCACCTGCTCACCGCGTCCCGCTCGGCGGTGCCGATCGTCGCCGTGCTGGGTGCCCCGGGCGTCGGCAAGACCGCGCTCGCCCTGCGCTGGGCGCACGCCGTCCGCGACCGGTTCCCGGACGGGCAGCTGTACGTGAACCTGCGGGGCTACGACCCCGGCCCGCCGCCGGCGCCGGCGGCCGCGCTGGCGGGGATCCTGGCCGGGCTCGGCGTCGCGGTGCCGGACCACACCGTCGACGTCGACGAGCGGGCCGCCCGGTTCCGCACCGCGGTGTCCGGCCGCCGGATGCTGGTCGTCCTCGACAACGCGGCCACGGTCGAGCAGATCCGCCCGCTGCTGCCCGGCACGCCGTCCTGTGCGGTGGTCGTGACGAGCCGGAACACGCTCCCGGGGCTGGTCGCGCTCCACGGCGCGCACCGGCTCGGGCTCGGCCCGCTCCCCGCCGAAGCCGCGAAAACCCTGCTGCGCATCCTGATCGGCGCGCGGGCCGACGTCGAGCCAGAGGCCGCGGCGGCGCTGGCCGAGCACTGCGACCGGTTGCCGCTCGCGTTGCGGGTCGCCGCCGAATACATCGCCGGACGGCCGGCCGACGACCTCGCCGTTCTCGCCGGCGAGCTCCACGACCACCGGCTCGAGGTGCTGGAAGCCGGCGGCGATCCGCGGGCCGGCGTGGGAGCGGCGTTCTCCTGGTCCGCCCGGCGGCTCCCGCCCGACGCGAGCCGCGTGTTCCGGCTGGCCGCGCGGTTTCCCGTGCTGGACGCGGAAACGGTGGCCGCGGTGCTCGGCGGCGGGGTCTGCGCGGCCCGCCGCGTCCTGGAACTGCTCGCCACCGAGCACCTCGTCCGGCCCGGCGCGGACGGCCGGTACGTCCTTTCCGGACTGCTCCGGATCTACGCCGCGAGCCTCGACGAGCCCTTCCGACCGGCTGCCCACCATCCGCCGACCCGCCTGCTCCAGGGTGAAGCCCCGGGTGCGGACGCCGGGTCCCCTCACCCCGGCTCCCCTTATCCACGGAGAAACCATGACCGCGACAACCGCTCCATCCCTGCGTGACCACCTGCGGGTGGCCCTGCCGAGGATCGCGCCGGTCCTGCTCTCGCCCACGGCGGCGGAGTGCCTCGGCCGGTGGGCGGGCGCGTTCCCGCCCGCCGCGTGCATGGTCGAGTGCCACCTCGGCCTCGACGAGCCCCGCGCCGACTTCCTGATCCGCTTCCTGCGCTCCGACGCCGTCGCGCTCGCGAACGTGGACGGCGAGGCCGCCCCGGCCACGTGGACGCGGCTGCGCGCCTTCGCCCGGCTCTGGGCCGCGCGGGACTCGCCGCTGGCCGCGTTCGCGCAGACGTGGCTCGAGTTCGACCTGCCCCGCCCGCACGCCGGGGCCGCGCTGCCCGCGCCGTCGTTCTTCGCCGATCTCGACCCGGCAGCCGCGCGGTCCGCCGACCCGGCCGCGACCGCGGGGGCCGCGCTCGCCGTCCTGGGCGACGGTGACGTCGATCCCGCCGTGCTCGCCACGATCGCCACCTGTGTCACCGAGCTGCCGCCCGAAGCACGCTGGCTCTCGCTCGGCGTGATGTTCGGCAGGCCGGCGGATCCGGTCCGGGTCTGCGTCGCCGGCCTGCCCGCGAGCGGGGTGCCCGGCTACCTCGAGCGGATCGGCTGGACCGGCTCGGCCGCGCAGCTGCACGCGATCCGCGACGGCCTCGACGGCTTCACCACGCTGGCCACCCTGGCCCTGGACGTCGGCACGTCGGTGCGGCCGCGGCTCGGGATCGAGTACAACCTGGAAGCCCGCCGCAGCCTGCACGACAGCGCGGCCCGCTGGCGGCCGTTCCTGGACCGGCTGGTCGAGGACGGGCTGTGCGCCCGGCACAAACGCGACCCCCTCCTGGCCTGCATCGGGTTCGACCACGAGCGGATCGACCAGGAGAGCTGGCCGGCCGGCCTGCGTGCCGCGTCCGACCGGCACGGCCCGAACGTGCTCAGCGTGCTCCTGCGCAAGCTCGCGCACGTCAAGGTGGTGTTCGAGCCGGACCGCCCGGTGGTGGCGAAGGCCTACCTCGAGCTGACCCACGACTGGCTGGCCTTCGACCCGGTGACCCGGCAGGCCAGGTTCACCGGTTTCCCCGATGGAACAGGAGCTTGAGCTGTGCTGACCGAACAGTGGTATCGCGGGTTGTCGCTGGCCGAGCGGTTGCCCGCCGGCGCCCCGGCGGATCCGGAACGCGGGGCCCGGCGGCTGGCGCGGTGGCGGCGGCAGCGCCCGTTCGACTCCGGCGACTGGCTGGCCAGGCGGCTGGCGGCCGACGGGATCACCGAAGCCGACCTCGCCGCGGTCCTCGGAGAGGACGACGCCGCGCTGCGCACCCGGCTGGACCGGCCGGCCTGGCTGGCCGACGTCGCCGCGTTCGCGGAGCCGCCGGCACCCGGCGACGGCGCGGCGGATGGGTTCCTCGCCCTGGCCGAGCCCCTGGTGCGGCACGCCTGCGCCGAGGTGACGGCGGCCGCGACCGAGCTGGCCGCCGCCGGTGGCCCCCTCGACCCGGCGCGCTCGGCGGATCTGCTGCGCGCGCACCTGCTGCCGACGTTGCCCACCATGGTCGAACGGACACTGGCGCTCGAACTGAACGTGGCGCGGCTGCGCGGGGAAACGGCGGGCGACACGCCGCAAGCGCGTTACCGCAGCTTCGTGCGGCGCCTGCGCGAGCCGGCCACCGTCGAGGCGTTGTTCGCCGAGTACCCCTTGCTCGGCAGGCTGCTGGCCGAGCACGTGCGACGGCTGACCGCGGTGCACGTGGAGTTCCTGCGCCGGCTCACCGCGGACTGGCCGGACATCCGGAAGCTGTTCTCCCGCACCGATCCCGGCCTGCTGTCCACTGTGGAGGCCAACCTGGGCGACCGGCACCGCGGCGGCCGGGCCGTGCTGGTCGCGGGCTTCTCCGGCGGGTTCCGGCTGGTGTACAAGCCGAAGTCCCTGGCGGTGGACACACACTTCCAGGAGCTTCTCGAGTGGCTCGGCACCGTCGTGCCCGGCCTCGGGCTGCGCACGCTCGCGGTGCTGGACCGCGGCGAGTACGGCTGGACCGAGTTCTGCGCGCGGACGACGTGCCGCTCCGAGGAGGAGGTGGCGCGCTTCTACCGCAGGCTGGGCGCCTACCTCGCGTTGATGTACGGGCTCGGCGGCACGGACATGCACTACGAGAACCTCATCGCGGCGGGGGAGCACCCGGTGGTGGTCGACCTCGAGTCGCTGTTCCAGCCCAACATGGCCGTCCAGTCGGAGATCCCGCTCGGCGGCCCGACGGCGTCGCTCGACTCCGTGCTGCGCGTCGGCCTGCTGCCGCAGCGGTCCTGGGGCCACACCGGCGCGCCCGGCCTCGACCTGTCCGGCCTCGGCTACCAGGAGAACCAGCTGTCGCCGCGCGCGTCGCAGTACTGGGCGGAGACGGGCACCGACCGGATGCGCACCGACCGCAAGCGCATGGCCACCTCCGGCGGGCACAACCGGCCGACCCTGCGGGACGCCGAGGTCGACGTGCTCGACTACGCCGAGGAGCTCGTCGACGGCTTCCGTGACACCTACCGCGGGCTCCTGGCGCACCGCGCGGAACTGCTGGCCCCGGACGGCCCGCTGGCGCGGTTCGCGGCGGACGAGATCCGGGTCATCGTGCGCCCCACCCACATCTACAGCCTGCTGCTGCGGGAAAGCTTCCACCCCGACCTGCTCCGGGACGGCCTCGACCGCGACCGGTTCTTCGACAAGCTGTGGGTGTCGGTCGACGACTTCCCCTACCTCGGCCGGGTGATCGCCGCGGAGCGCGCCGACCTGTGGCGTGGTGACGTGCCGATCTTCGTCACCACCCCGGACTCGGTCGACGTCCGGACCAGCGCGGGGGAGCGGGTGGCCGGGTTCCTGGAGCGGCCGAGCATGGAGGTGGCGCGGGAGCGCATCGAACGGCTCTCGGCGGCGGACCTCGACTGGCAGACCTGGATCGTCCGCGGCTCGCTCACCTCGCTCGCCCTGGGCGACGGCACCGCCGGTCCCGCGACCTATGGCGGCCGGCTCGTGCCCGGCATCGCCGGGGCGGCCGACTACCTCGCCGCGGCGCGGGCCGTCGGAAACCGGCTGGAGAAGCTCGCCGTCCGGCGCGGCGACGACCTGTACTGGCTCGGCCTCACCGCGTTCCAGGAGCAGTACTGGGACCTGACCGCCCTCGACGTCGACCTCTACGGCGGCGTCTCCGGCATCGTCCTGTTCCTCGCCTACCTCGGCCACGTCACCGGCGAGGACCGGTACACGGCGCTGGCCGAAGGCGGGCTGTCGACGGTGCGGCGGCTGGCCCGCCGCGGGAGTGTCCACACCGGACAGATCGGCGCCTTCTCCGGGCTGGGCAGTCCCGTCTACCTGTTCACCCACCTCGGTGTCCTGTGGGACCGGCCGGCGCTGTTCGACGAGGCACAGGAGCTCGCGGCCGGCGTGGCGGGGCTGGTCGACGCGGACACGCAGCTCGACGTGCTGGGTGGTGCGGCCGGCTGCATCGGCGCCTTGGCCGCGTTGCACCGCCACCGGCCGGACGGCGGTCTCGTCGACGCCATCGTGCGCTGCGGTGACCACCTGCTGGCGACCGCGCTCCCGGCGGGCGACACGCTCGGCTGGCCCTCGCCGATGGCCGACCGGCCGCTGACCGGCTTCGCCCACGGCGCGGCCGGTGTCGGCTGGGCCCTCGCGACCGCCGCCGAACTCGGCGCGGGACAGCGGTTCGCCGACGCCGCGGGCCGCGCGATCGGCTACGAACGGGCGCGGTTCCTGCCGGACCGGGGAAACTGGCCGGACCTGCGGGCCGACGACCCTTCGGCGGGCATGACGGCGTGGTGCCACGGCGCCGTCGGAATCGGGCTCGGCCGGCTGGCCCTGCCCGGCCCGGCGGACCCGGAACGCTCCGCCGAGATCGCCGTCGCGACGGCGGCGGCGCTCGCCACCGGGTTCGGCGCCAACCACAGCCTGTGCCACGGCGACTTCGGCAGCCTCGATCTCCTGCTGGCAGCCGGGCACGACGAGGCGGCCGACCGCGGCGCCGCCGTCCTCGCGAGCATCGACCGGCACGGCTGGCGCTGCGGCGTCCCGACGGGCGCGGAGACACCGGGGCTGATGGCCGGGCTGGCCGGCATCGGCTACGGCCTGCTGCGCGCCGCCGACCCGGCGCACGTCCCGTCCGTCCTCGCCCTCGAACCACCCAGACCTTGACCGAGGCGCGCTCCTTGTCCCGGCTCAAGCGCCTCTTCCATCCGGCGGGCCGGAGCCACCGGAACCGGCCGACGCACCGCGCTGTCCGGGGCGCGCGCGACCTGACCCACTCGAAACGAGGAGCTCTCGATGACCGTTCCGCTGTCCGTGCTCGACCTCGCCCTCCTCGGCACCGAGTCGGCCAGCGCCGACGCGCTGCGGGACACGACCGAGGTCGCCCGCCGCGCCGACGAGCTCGGCTACCACCGCTTCTGGGTTGCCGAACACCACAACGCCCGCAGCGTGGCGAGCACGTCGCCCGCGGTGCTCGCCGCGCACCTGGCGGCCGTGACGTCGCGGATCCGGGTCGGGTCCGGCGGTGTGATGCTGCCCAACCACCCCGCGCTCGTCGTCGCCGAGCAGTTCGCGATGCTGGAGGCCCTGCACCCCGGGCGGATCGACCTGGGGATCGGCCGGGCACCCGGCACCGACCCGGTCACCGCGTCGATGCTGCGCCGGGCACCGGCCGCGCTGACCGACGCCGAGTTTCCCCGGTACCTGCAGGACCTGCTGGGACTGCTCGGTGACCCGCGGACGAGCGAGGGCGTCTGGGACCGGTTCGCCGCCACTCCGGTGGCCCGCTCCGCACCGAGCGTCCTGCTGCTGGGGTCGAGCGACTTCAGCGCCCGGCTCGCGGCGCGGCTCGGCCTGCCCTACGCCTACGCCCACCACTTCAGCACCGGCGCCACGTTGCCCGCGCTCCGGCTCTACCGCGAGACGTTCGTCCCGTCGGCGGTCCTCGCCGAGCCGTACGTGATCGTCACGATCAACGTCCTCACCGCGGCCACGGACGACGAGGCCGACAGGCTGGCTGTCCCGCACCGGATGCGCGTGCTGGAGATGCTGACCGGCCGGTCGGAGCAACTGCTGCTCAGTCCCGAGGCGGCCGCGGCACACCCGCACGTGGACAAGGCGCGCCGGCTGCCGATCAACCTGATCACGGGCGCGCCGGACACGGTCGCCGCCGGCCTCGCCACACTCGCCGGTGAAACCGCGGCCGACGAGCTGATGGTGATCACCGAGTCGGCGGAGGTCGCCACGCGGGTGCGGAGTTTCGAGCTGCTGGCGGAGGCGTGGTCGCGGGCGGGCTTGCCAGTGCTGCGCTGAGCGTCCCCGCCCGCGTGTAGTGAACGACTCTTTCCTGACGTCCGACGTCAGGAAAGAGTCGTTCACTACCTCGCAGCAGAGACCACCGGTGAGGGCTCGTACTCGATGAAGCCGGGGTTCAGGATCCCGGCCGGGTCGTAGCGGTGCTTCAGTTCGTTCACCGCCGGCCACTCGTCGCCGAAGTGCAGCCGCCAGCGCGGCAGGTCGAGGTGCACCCAGGTGGCCAGGTGGCGGGTGCCGCCCAGCTCCAGCGCCCGGTCGCTGATCCTGCTGAGCAGGGCCAGCGCGGCGGGCAGCGCGGTGGCGCGGAGGGTGGGGAACAGGCCGACCATGACGAGCTGCTCTTCGCTGCCGGGGACCCGGAACATCGGGGTGGCCGTCATCGCCCGCCGGGCGGGCCACAACCGGACCGGTGCCTCGGTGCCGGCGAACAGCGCCTTGCCCACCCGGTGCACGAGGTCCAAAAAGGACAGTACCCGCGACCACGGCAGGAAGACCGCCACCCACGGCTGAGCCACTCCCGCGACGACGGGGGTTTCCGGGGTCTGCTCGCGGGCCAGGAACCGGGCGGTGGGCTGGTCGGACGGCGTGCCCCGGCGCCCGGCCAGCCCGGTGACGGGGCAGCTGGCCGGGGGTGTCCCGGCCTCGATCGTGGCCAGCACCCGGTAACGCCACCGGCCGTCGGGTGCCGGCGCGCCGGTGCACTCCAGATTGTGCAGGGGCGAGCCGGCGGCCACCATGCGGTCCAGGTCGGCCAGCAGGTCCTCGGGCGTGTCGTAGGTCAGCGGGTAGGTCCGCGCCACCGGCCCGAACGACCGCAGCCGGTGCGTCACCTCGGTGATCACGGCGAACTGCCCCATCCCGCCGAGGACGTGCCCGAACAGCTCGGGTTCGCGGTCCGGGTCGCACCGCAGCCGGTCGCCCGCGCCGGTCACGACCTCCAGGTCGGTGCAGTTGTCCACCTGGGCGCCGTACCGGAACGACCCTTCTCCCCAGCCGCACGCGGAATGCGTGCCGCCGACCGTGACGTGGGGGTAGCCGGTCAACGCGGGCGGCGTGAGCCGGTGCGGGCTCGCTTCGGCGACGACCGAGCGCCACCGCGTCCCGGGGCCGGCCCGGAACCGGCGGGCACCGGGGTCGATGTCCAGGTCGTCCAGCCGGGTGAGGTCCAGCACGACGCCGCCGTCGTTGGTGGACTGCCCGCGCAGCGAGTGCCCGGTGCCGCGCGGCGACACGGGAATGCCGTGCTTCGTGGCGTAGCGGAGGGTGGCCGCGACGTCCGCGGGTCCGTCCGGGTGGACCACCACGGCCGGACGGCGGTGCACGACCTGGCCGTAGTCGCTCTCGTGGGCCGCCAGTGCCGCCGGGTCGTCCGAGACCCGGCCGGCGAGAAGCCTGCGCAGGTCGGCCGTCAGTGACTGGTCGTTCATGGGGTCCGCTCCAATTGGGTGCGCAGCAGGCCGGCGTAGTGGCCGCCGAGTTCGAGGAGTTCTTCGTGCCGCCCGGCCTCGACGATGCGTCCCCGGTCGAGCACCAGGATCCGGTCGGCGTTCTGGATGGTGGACAGCCGGTGGGCGATGACGATCCGGGTGCACGCGAGCGCACTGAGGTTGGTGTCCACCTGGGCTTCCGTCGCCATGTCGAGATGGCTGGTCGCCTCGTCGAGGAGCAGGAACGTCGGGTTCGTCGCCAGCGCCCTGGCCAGTGCCAGCCGCTGGCGCTGGCCGCCGGACAGGCCGCTGCCGCCCTCGCCGAGCAACGTCTCGTACCGCATCGGCATCCGTTCGATCTCGTCGTGGATGCCGGCGAGCTTGGCGACTTCGACCACCCGGTCCAGCGGCATGGCCGGATCGCCGATCGAGATGTTCGCCCGGATGGATCCGTTGAACAGGAAGGGTTCCTGGAGCACGACCCCGAACTGGCGGCGCACGCCGTGGATCCCCAGCTCCGTCAGCGGCGTCCCGTCGTAGCGGATGGTCCCGCCCGTCGGCTGGTACATCCCGAGCAGCAGCAGCGCCAGCGTGCTCTTGCTGGCCCCGGTGCGGCCGACGAGCGCGATCTTCTGCCCGGGTTCGGCGGTGAACGACACGTCCTCGAGCACCCGCTCCCCGTGCGGGTCGTAGGAGAACGAAACTCCGGACAGCTCCAGCCGGCCGGTGAGCCGCGGTTCGCCCGCCGGGGTGGCCGGTTCGGGCTCGGCCTCGACGACGTCGATGATCCGGCGCAGGTGCGCGCCCGCCAGCTGCAGCTGCTGCCCGGTGGTGACGAGGGAGGCGAGCGGGGTCAGGAACGCCGTGGCGACGGCGATGAGCGCCAGCATCGTGCCGAGCGGCATCGTCCCGGCGGTCACGCTCACCATGCCGACGGTGAGCAGGACCAGCGGCGCGAACGTCCGCAGCGCGTTCAGGACCGTGTCCACCACCGCCGCGAACTGGTTGCGGCGCAAGGAAAAGCCCAGCTCGCGGTGGAACAGGTTGGACCAGAAGTCCAGCACGCGGTCTTCGACACCGCTGGCCTTCAGCGTGCCGATGCCCTTGAGCAGCTGGACCCCGAAGCCCTGCGACTCGGCCTGGGCGACGAGGTAGCGCTGGGTCAGGTCGCGCAGCGGCCGCGCCGTGACCAGCAGCACCACCACCTGGAGCACGCCGATTCCGAGCGCGAGCAGCCCGAACACCCAGCTCTGGGTGAACAGCACCACGAGGAACACCAGCACGAACCCGCCGTCGAGCACTGCCGACAGCGCCTGGCCGGTGAGCATCTCCCGGATCACCGCGGAACTGCCCAGCCGCAGCAGGAGGTCGCCGCTGGTGCGCTGCGCGAAGAAGGTGTAGGGCAAGCTCAGCAGGTGGCCGAACAGGCCGAGCATGATCTGCGTGTCGAAGCGGCCCTGCAGGTGGATGAGGATCGCCGAACGGAGGTACCCGGCCACGAGGTCGGTGACCACGATGAGCGCCGCGCCGACGGCGATGACGCCCAGCAGGTCGGTCACGTGCAGCGGGATGACGTAGTCGACGAGCACCTTGGTGAGCACCGGGACCGCGAGCGCCATCGCCTGCAGGATCAGGGAAGCGGCGACCACCTGGACGAGCATCCGCCGCCAGCCCCGCATCCGCAGCACCTGCCGCAGATACACCGACCACGCCGACTGCCCCGGCCGGCGGGCGGCGAGCCCGGGCCCCGGGGCCACCGTGATGACGACGCCGGTGAACTCGCGCGCGAACTCCTCGTCGTCGACGATCCGGCGGCCGACCGCCGGGTCGACGATCCGGTAGCCGCGCCGCAGCCGTCGTTCGATGATCACGAAGTGGTTGAACGACCAGTGCGCGATCACCGGCAGCTCGAGCCGGCCGAGTGCCGCCAGGTCGAGCGAAAAGACCTTGGTGCGCAACCCGAACGACCGGGCGGCCTGGACGAGTGCCCGCGCGGTGATGCCGTCGCGCGCGGCGCCGAAGAACTCCCGGCACTCCGAGACCTGGGTGACGCGGCCGTGGTAGCCGAGCAGCATCGCCAGGCACGCGGCACCGCATTCGGTGGCGCTGAGCTGCAGCAGCACCGGCAGCCGGCGGCGGGGGGACAGCCATCGGTCGAGTGCGCGCCACCACCGGGCGATCATCGGAAAACCTTGCCGAGCACCGGCAATCCGGCCAGCACGCTGCGGGACCCGGCCCGCACCCTGGCCGGGAGGCGGTCGCCGGCCGCCACCGCGCCCGCGTCCAGCCGCACCACGGCGACCGCCGCGGGATCCGGCAGCCCGGTTCCCGGCACCCCGAACCGCGCCGCCAGTTCGGCCGCTGCCAGGGGAACGCGTTCGTGCGCCTGGACCGTGCCGCGGACGTCACCCTGCTGGAGTACCACCGGCGCGCCGTCGGCGAGACCGGGCAGGTCCGCCGCGGGCAACGCGACCACGAGCACCACCGCCTCGGCGGGCCGGCCCACGTCCCGGCCCGGGACGGCGAACGCGGTTCCCGTGCCGTAGAACGGCTCCGGGAGCGCGGCGAGGACGGCCATCAGCAGTCCGAGCACCCCCAGCACCAGCCACAGCCGCCGGAAGGCCCGGGGCCGGGCCGACGGCGGCAGGACGGCCGCCCACCGGCCGGTGCGGTGGTGTTCCAGCGCCTGAGCCCGGAAGATCGACCGGGGTTCGCCGGGTTCCTCGGCCATCTGTTCTCCCTTCGATCCGAGCGGCCCCGGCGGCGCGGGTGCGCCGCCGGGGCCGCGGCCACCGTTACTGCGTGGAGTTGCAGCTGCTCCAGCAGCAGGAGTCCAGCGCGGCGGCGCCGGCGATGAGGTCGTCGAGCGCCTCGTCGGTGAGCTCGATCAGGCCGGCCGGGTTGCCCGGCAGCACGGCCCGCTGCGCGGGGCCGAGGCTGTTCCGGAACTCTTCGTCCTTCCAGGACCGGATGATTTCGTGATCGGACATGCGTTTCTCCTCGGTGCCGATGGGACGGCCGGATTGGCCGTCCACGCCTGCCGCGGTCACGATGCCGGGGAGTGGTGGGCAGCCGGTGGGCGAGCGGTCGGAGACCTGTGGCGAACAATGGGAAAGCGGGACGCGGTGATTTCCGTGAAGCCCGCCCGGATGCTTTTCGGCCGGCGTCCGGCGACGATCTTGAATTCGCGCCGGCGGGACGGCCCGGCGGGTGGAGTGGCTGCCGTGGCGCGATCGGGTTGCGTCGATCGGGTCATGCCTTGCTACGGCAGTCGGCCGAACGCGGGCGCGGTTGATCTTCGTTGCCCCTTGGGGCAGGCAAAGGGGAATTCCCGCTCCCGGCGCGGTGTCATCCGGCCGGTTGCCGTCCGGCGACGAACCCCGGCGGGGTCTTGACGGCGAATTGCGGCGTGGGCAATGTTTACCGCCGGGACGGCGGACGAACAGGGGAGGGCGGCACGGCATCGGGCACCTTCGCGCGAATATCTGACGGAGCGCCGAATCATTCGGCGAGAAATGCACGTCTCGAACGAGGAGTCGAACATGGCGGCGACCTACGGCGCCCCAGGGGTCTACATCGAGGAACGCCCGAGTGGGTCGATGCCGCTGCAGGGGGTCGGCACCGCGGTCGCGGCCTTCGTCGGCTTCACCGCGGCCTACCACGCCGAGGCCGGTGACCCGGCCGACCCGGACGGGGTGAAACCGCAGCTGGTGACGAGCTGGCCGCAGTACGAACGGATCTACGGCGGGTTCGCGCCCGGCATCCTGTTGCCGCACGCGGTGAAGGGCTTCTTCGAGAACGGCGGGTCCACCTGCTACATCGTGCGCATTCCGGCCCCGGACGGGGCGGAGCGGCCCCGGCGGGTGCTGGTGTCCGGCGGCAAGCAGGAAATCGAAACGCTGACCGTGGAGGCGCTCGACCCGGGGGTGAACTGCGAGGTCGTGATCGAACCGCCCGCACCGCCGGCGGAGGGCGAGGAACCCGCCGGGGGCGAGTTCACCCTGAAGGTCGTGGAAGACGGGCAGGTCAGGGAGGACTACCCGGCGGTCGGTCTCGGCCGCGGCCAGCGCGGTGTCGAGAAACTGGTCAACGGGCACTCCAAGCTCATCCGGGTCGAGGTGCACAACGTCCCCGGCACGGCGCTGGCGGACCGGCTGCCCGCCCCCGGCCGGTACCCGATCGAGCCCGCCGCCCCGGCGGCGGCGAGCGTTTCACCGCAGGAGTTCGAAGGGTCCGAGGCGGCGCGTACCGGGTATTCGGGGCTCGCGGTCGCCGACACGGTCAGCATGGTCGCCATCCCCGACCTGATCACCCTCGCCACCCGCGACGACGGTTCGTTCGACGACGAGGTCTACCTGGCCGCGCAGGGACGGCTGGTGGACTGGTGCGAGCGCAGCCGGACGAAGATGGCGATCCTCGACGCACCGCCCGGCCTCGATGCGCAACGCGCCCTGGAATGGCGGTCCGCGCTCGGCAAGGACAGCGCGTTCGGCGCCGCGTACTACCCGCACCTGGTGGTGCCGAACCCGCTCACCCGTCCGGGTTCGACGAACGGCGACCGCTTCCTCACCGTGCCGCCGAGCGGGCACGTCGCCGGGGTCTGGGCGCGGACGGACGGCAGCCGCGGCGTGTGGAAGGCACCGGCCAACGAGGTTTGCCGCGGCGTCGCGCGGCTCGCGAACGACGTGACCGACGGCGAGCAGGACCTGCTCAACCCCGCGCAGGTCAACTGCATCCGGTCCTTCGGGGCCAACGGGATCCGGGTCTGGGGCGCGCGCACCCTCGCGGCGACCGACCAGAGCTGGCGCTACATCAACGTGCGGCGGCTGTTCATCTTCATCGAGGAGACGATCCGGCGCGGGACGCAGTGGGTGGTGTTCGAGCCGAACGACAGCGACCTGTGGGCGCGGGTCCGGCGCACCGTCGCGGCGTTCCTGCACGGCCTGTGGATGCAGGGCGCCCTGGTCGGGGCCACTCCCGACCAGGCCTTCTACATCCTGTGCGACGAGTCCAACAACCCGGAGTCGTCGGTGAGCGAAGGAAAACTGGTCGTCGACGTCGGGCTCGCCCCGGTGAAGCCGGCCGAGTTCGTCGTGTTCCGGATCAGCCAGTGGCAGGGCGGCGCCGCGACATCCGAATAGCGGACGTCGGAACAGCGCGCGTCGGAACAGCTCCCGGAAGGAGTAGCAAGTGCCGGATCTGGCGACGACGTCGGTCTTCGTGCTGGAGATCGACAGTGTCGAGATGGGGAGTTTCCGCAAGGTCTCCGGGATCGAGTCGGAGACCGAGACGATCGAGTACAAGGAGGTCACCAAGGACGGCCGGATGATCATCCGCAAGCAGCCGGGCGCGATGAAGTGGTCCGACATCACCCTGGAGCGCCGGATCGACAGCTCGCACTCGCTGTGGGAGTGGCGCAAGGAAGTGATCGAGGGCGACATCGACAAGGCCCGCCGGCACGGGTCGATCGTCGCCAAGAACTCCAAGATGGAGGAGGTCGCCCGGTGGAACTTCACCGACGGGTGGCCGTCCAAGTGGACCGGCGCGGACTTCGACGCCGGCGCCAACGACGTCGCGACCGAGAAGGTCGTCATCACCCACGAAGGCCTGGTCCGCGCGTGAGCCTGCACACCGAATACCCCTTCACCCTGCCGAAGGGCTATGTGGACGACGAGGGCTCGCTGCACCGCACCGGGGTCATGCGGCTGGCCTGCGCCCGCGACGAGATCGAGCCGCTGCGCGACCCCCGGGTCAAGGAGAACGAGGCCTACGCGACGGTGATCGTCCTGGCGAAGGTGATCACCGAGCTCGGCGACATCGCCCAGGTGACGCCGAAGGTGGTCGAGAAGCTGTTCGTCAGCGACTACCAGTACCTGCAGGACTTCTACCGGATCATCAACTTCGGGGACGCGAGCATCCTGGAGACGCTGGAGCCGGGCAGCCCTTTCCCGCAGGAGGTGCTGGCGGTGGACTAGCGCGCTACGCCGTCGACGAGCTCTGGCGGGAGGTCGCGTACCTGGCCTACCACCTGCACTGGGGCCTGGACCAGCTGCTGGACCTCGAACACGGCGACCGGATCAGGCTGCTCACCGAGGTCGGCGGATTGAACGAACGGTTCTGGCAGGGGGTGGAAGGTGACCGGGACGGCACGCACGCCTGACCCGCCGTTCACCGGCCGGTTCGTGTTCCTGGTGGACGGCCTGACGATCGGCGCGTTCACCGAGGTGTCGGGACTGTCGGTGCAGATCGACACCGAGGAGCTGGCCGAGGGCGGCCAGAACCACTACACGCACAAGCTGCCCGGCCGGATGAAGTGGCCGAACCTCGTGCTCAAACGCGGGATCACCGATTCGGACAACCTGTTCGAGTGGTTCGCCAAGTGCTCCGGCGACGGGTTCGCGAAGGAGGACAACCGGCTCGAGCGGCTCGGCGGTTCGGTGAAGCTGCTGGACACCAAGGGCCAGACGGTACGCCGGTGGAGCTTCGTCGAGGCCTACCCGGTGAAGTGGACCGGACCACGGCTGGCGGCGTCCTCCCGTGATCTCGCCGTCGAGGAGCTGGAGGTGTGCCACTGTGGCTTCAAACCGGAGAAGTAACCCTGGTGGTGCGGCGCGTGGACGGCTCTCCCGCGTGACCCGCCGGCTGCTGCCGGTCCGTGCGCGGACCGGGCACCGGCCGGGTGGCGGGGTGGCCGCGTTGCCGGTGCGGCCGCCTTGGTGGCGCGTGGTCGCCCGATGGCTGGTGGCCCGGCTGAGCCCGGGTGGGGAGCCTCGCCGGACGACGGCTTCCGGGCGATCGGCTCCGAAACCCCTGCTGCCCCGGACGATCGACCTCACCTCCCAGCGGGAGACCCCGGGCATCGGGAGCCCGGTGCCGCGCTTGGTGACGGGACGCGCTCTCGTTTCCCGGTCGCGAACGGCCTCGCCCGGCACGGTTTTGCCGGGCGTGGGTTCGGCGCGCGCGGCTTCGGCGGGCGCGGTTTTGCCGGGCGTGGGCTCGGTCGGCGCGGTTCGGGTGAGCGCGGTGTCGGCTGGCGCGAATCGGGCTGGAATGGCTTCGGCAAGGCCGGTCACGTCCGAGGCAGCTGGAGTGGACTCGGCGAACACCGCCTCGTCGGCGGGATTTTCAGCCGGTTTGGCCGGGAGGGTTTCGGCCGGAGGCCGAACGGGGGTCGCCTTGTCCGGCGCGGCTTTGGCCCGCAGGAGCCTGGCTGCGGCGGACTCGGCCGGAGGAACTCCTGCCCGCCCGGCTTCGGCCGGATTGACCTCGGCTGCGCGGGATCGAGCGGCCTCCGCGAGAGGGATTCTGCCTGCTGCTCGCGCTTCGGTAAGCGTGGGCTCGGTGCGGGAACCGGCGGCCGCCGGTCCGGCGAGAGGAATCCCGGTCGGCGCGGGTCCGGCTGGAATGACCTTGGTTGCGCGGGCCCGGGCAGCAGGGGCTGCGAGTGGGATCTTGCCCGGCGCTCGCCGCGCTTCGGCAAGTGTGGGCCTGGTGCGGAAGCCGGCCGCTGCCGGTTCGGCGAGAGGAATCCCGGTCGGCGCGGGGTCGGCCGGAATGGCCTCGGTGGCACGGGATCGGGCAGCCGCAGCCTCCGCGCGGAGGATCTTGCCCGGCGCTCGCGCTTCGGCAAGCGTGGCCTCGGGAACCGGCGATGAGCGTCTCCTCGCCGCACCGGCGTCCGGGCTGCGGACGGTTCGCCGGGCCGTCGACGAGCCCGCGCGGGAACCGCGGACCGCCGAACAGCGCTGGCGGGCGGCCGTCGCGCGGCAGCCGCTGGAGACGCCCCGGGCGTTCCCCGCCGCCTTCCGTCCGATGGTCGCCGGGCTGACCGGAAGCGGCTCCCGTGTGCGGTACACCACCGGCCCGCGCACCCGGGCCGCGCTCGCCGCCGCCGGTGCGCTGGGCGCGACCACCGGCAGCACCGTGCACCTCAGCGCGCCGCCGGACACCCGGCCGTCCTCGATCGGTGTGCTGGCGCACGAACTCGCGCACGCCCGGCGGCCCGTCGGCAGGCCACGGTTCCTGCTGGGACTGCCCAGTGGTGCGGCCGACGAGGAAGAACGCGCCGCGCAGGCCGTCGGGGACCGCGCGGCCCGGACGGTCTCCGCCGGCGTCGTCGACGGCCTGCCGGTCGGCGGTGCGGGCACGGCCGGAGTCGTGGACGTCGCGACGCAGGCCGCGCGATCCGCGGTGGCCGAGCACGCGGCCGAGCAGCTGACCCAAGCCCGCCAGGCGAGCGAAGCGGTGGACACCGTCAGCGAGGCAGCCGGAGAAGCCCGAGCCACGGCCGGGCACGCGGTGGCCGAGGCGGCCACGACTGTCGCAAAGGGACCGTCCGGTGTCGATCTCGACCGGATCGCCGAGGCGCTGGAAGAGCGGGTGCTGCGGCAGCTCGAGCGCCGCGGCGGCCGGTACTCGGGGGTGTTCTGATGTCCGCTCCGGTGAAGGCCTACCTGCAGATCGAGGGCGGCGGGCGGATCGAGTGCATGTTCAACCCCGCCGAGCTCACCATCGCGAAGTCCAACACCTGGAGCTCGAAGGAGGCCAAGGGCAAGAACGCGCCGGAGCTGCGGTTCCAGGCCGGCCAGTCGGCGACACTGACCATGAGCCTGACCTTCGACACGACCCGCACCGGTGACCCGGTCACCCAGCACACGGACCAGCTGCTGGGCCTGATGAAGGTCGACCCGAAGCTCTCCGGCTCCGATCGCGGGCGCAACTCCGCCCGCCCGCCGTGGGTCGAGTTCCACTGGGGCGCCACCTACTCCTTCAAGGCCGTCGTCGAACGCCTGCAGATGCGGTTCACCTACTTCGCCGGCAGCGGGACGCCGTTGCGTGCCAAGGCCGACGTGTCGCTGAAGCAGTGGAAGGACGAGGCCCAGCTGCCGCTGCAGAACCCGACGTCGTCGACGCCGTCGCTGCACACCGTCCACCAGCTGCTGCCCGGGGAGACGCTGGACCGGATCGCCGCCGCGGCCTACGGCGACCCGACCCGGTGGCGGGTCATCGCCGAGGCCAACGGCATCCTCGACCCGTTGCGGCTGCCCGAAGGCGTCTCGCTGGCCGTGCCCGAGCTCGAGGTGCGCCACCGTGACTGAGGAACGCCGCCTCGACGGCGTGCTCGTCACCGTCGACGGCTCGCCGCTGCGCACCGAGCTGTACGGGCGGCTCACGCTGGTGCACGTCGAAGAGTCCGTGCAGCTGCCCGACACGTTCCTGCTGCGCTTCGACGACCAGCACTTCGAGCTGTTCGACGAGGACCGGTTCCGGCTCGGCACGGCGATCGGCATCGCATTCCGCGCCGAGGGGGAACCGGTCGTGGTCACCTCCGGCGAGGTGACCGCCGTCGCCGTCGAAGCCGGGGCGAGCGGACGGCACGAGCTCGTCGTCACCGGGCTCGACCTGACCCACCGCCTGGCCCGCGGAGGCAAGTCGCGGGCGTTCACCAACATGACCGACGCCGACATCGCCCGCCGGATCGCCGGGGAGTACGGCCTCGACACCGACATCGACGGCACCGGCGAGATCCGCGAGCACACGCTGCAGCACGGCGAGACCGACTACGCGTTCCTGCGGCGGATCGCCGGCCGGATCGGCTACGACTTCTGGATCACCGAACGGAAGTTCTGCTTCAAGCGCAAGCCGGCCGAGCGGCACCGGCCGCCGGTGCTGGTGTGGGGCGGCAACCTCCACGACTTCCGGGTGCGCTTCGCCTCCGCGGAGGCCTGCGACGAGGTCGTCGTCACCGCGTGGGACCCGGTGGACAAGCGGGCCGTCACCGGCCGGGCGAGTACGCCGGACCCGGGGTCGGACGCCCCGGCGGTCGCCGAGATGGCCGCCGCGGCGCGCCGCGGCTTCGGCGCGGTGACCCGGCGGGCCGGCCAGTTCCCGGCGGCGAGCAAGCCGGAAGCGGACGCGCGGGCCGAAGCGTTGCTGCGCAAGGCTTCGGGCGGCCAGGTCGTGCTGCGCGGCGAGGCGGCGGGCAACCCGTGGCTGGGTGCGGGCACCGACGTCCAGCTCGACCGGGTGGGCCGCCGCCTGGCCGGCAAGTACCGGGTCACCAGCGTCGAGCACATCTACGGCGCCGGCCGCCCGTACGTGACGCGGTTCGTCTGCGGCGGCCAGGAGTCCGAGGGGCTGGCCGACCTGCTCCGCGGCGAGGCCGAGCACCGCGGCTGGGGCAGCCTGGTGGTCGCCGTGGTGACCAACAACGACGACAAGGCGGGCCAGGCCCGGGTGAAGGTGCGGTTCCCGACCCTGACCGACGACGAAAGCACCTGGGCCCGCGTGGTCGCGCCCGGGGCCGGCGCGAAGCGGGGCGTGCAGTGGCTGCCCGAGGTCGGCGACGAGGTCCTGGTCGGCTTCGAGAACGACGACAAGGCGCGGCCCCTGGTGCTCGGCGGCCTGTGGAGCCGCAAGGACGCGCCGCCGGAGGCCACCGTGTCGAGCGGCGGGAAGGCGGACCGGCGGATCCTCGCCAGCCGCAAGGACCACCGGCTGGTGCTGACCGACGACCCCACCAGCTCGATCGAGCTGAAGCTGGGCGACTCCGGGTGCCTGCTGCACCTGGAGCAGTCCGAGTCGAAGCTGACCGGCGAGCGCAAGCTCGTCGTCACCGCCGACCGGATCGAGGTCAAGGCGGGGCAGAAGCTCGTGCTGGAGGGACCACAGGTGGAGATCACGGCCACCGGCGCGGTGACCGTCTCCGGCAAGCCGATCAAGCTCAACTAGGGAAGGCGACGAATGGCACAACCCGCAGCGCGGCAGGGGGATCCGGTGACCGGCATGGACACGCACGTCGTGCTCGTGCCCTCGCCGGGCGGCCCGGTCCCCACTCCGACGCCGATGCCGTTCTCCGGGAAGCTGGTGTCCGGGCTGTCCACCGACGTGCTCGTCAACGGCCTCCCGGCCGCGACGGTGAACAGCGGCGCCCAGAACCTGCCGCCGCACCTGCCACCGCCGGGCGCGTCGTTCTCCCGGCCGCCCGCCAACACCGGCACGGTGCTGACCGGTTCGGTCACCGTGCTGTGCAACGGCAAGGGCATGGCCCGCACCGGCGATCCGGTGCGCACGTGCAACGACCCCGTGGACGCGCCGACGTCGGCCATCGGGCCTGGTTCGGCGAACGTGCTGGTGGGCTGAGGCATGGCGGAACGGGCGGACCTGATCGGCCGCGGCTGGGCGTTTCCCGGGCAGCTCACCCCCGGCGGCGGCGTGCGGCTGGTGAGCGGGGGCGAGGAGATCGACGCGGCGTTGCGGCTGATCCTGTCCACCGCGCCGGGGGAGCGGGTGATGCGGCCGGACTTCGGCTGCGCGATGTGGGAGAACCTGTTCGCGCCGGTGAACTTCGACACCCTCGGCCGGATCGAGCAGAGCGTGCGGGAGGCCGTCGCGCGCTGGGAGCCCCGGATCGAGCCGCTCACCGTGACCGCCACCGCCGACGGGGACGGCGCGCGCGTGTCGATCGACATCGCCTACCGGATCCGGGCGACGAACGACCACCGCAACCTGGTGTTCCCGTTCTACGTGATCCCCCAGGAGGAAGCGGCGCCATGAGCCTGCCCGCGCCCCACCTCGACGACCGCCGCTTCCAGGACATCGTGGACGAAGCCAAGCGGCGCATCGCCCGTCACTGTCCCGAGTGGACAGACCACAACGTCTCCGACCCCGGTGTCGCGCTGATCGAGCTGTTCGCGTGGATGACCGAGATGATCCTCTACCGGCTCAACCAGGTGCCCGACCGGCTCTACGTCAAGTTCCTCGAGCTGGTCGGCATCGAGCTGGCCTCGGCCTCACCCGCCCGGGCCGACCTCCTGTTCACCCTGGCCGCGCCGCCGGAGCAGGCGATCCGCGTCCCGGCGGGCACCCAGGTCGGCACCGAGACCGGACCGGACGCCGACCAGATCGTCTTCATGACCGACCGCGACCTGCAGCTGGTGGCGCCGGTGCTGCAGGCCTGCCTCACCCGCACCGGCGGCCGCTTCACCGACCACACCGAGGAACTCGGCGTGGAGCCGATCGCGGTGTTCGGCTCGCTGACCGTGGCGGACGCGCTGTACCTCGGGTTCGAGAACTCGCTGGCCCGCAACCTGATCGAACTGGAGGTGGAGGTCAGCGGTGCGGCCGGCCGGGGCATCGACCCGCGCAACCCGCCGCGGCGGTGGCAGAGCTGGGACGGCCGCGACTGGCGTGACGCCCGGATCCTGTCCGACACCAGCGACGGCTTCAACACCTCGGGCGCGGTCACGCTGCTGCTGGCGGGGGACCACGAACAGCTCGCGATCGGCCCGGTCCGCGCGCACTGGCTCCGCTGCGCGCTCGTCGAGCCCCTGGAAGACGGGCGGACGTACGACACGTCCCCGATGCTGCACGGGATCGACGCCACCGGGCTGGGCGGCGAGGTGGCGGCCCACCACGCCGAGCCGGCCCCGCGGGAGCTGATCGGCACCAGCACCGGGGAGCCGGGCCAGATGTTCGTCGTCCGGCGCGCTCCGGTCCTGCCGCGCCGCGGCGGCGAGACCGTGCAGGAGGTCCTCGCCCGCCGGGACAACGGCAGCGAGCCGGAGGTGCGCACCTGGACCGAGGTGGCCGACTTCACTGACGCGAGCCCCCACGACCGGGTGTTCACCTGGGCCGGGGCCACCGGGGAGATCCGCTTCGGGCCGAGCGTGACGGGCCGCGACGGGCGGGTCCGCCATTACGGCGCGGTCCCGGAGGAGGGTGCCCAGCTGTGGGTCACCGGCTACCGCTACGGCGGCGGGCGGCGGGGCAACGTCGGGGCGGCCAAGCTGATCATCCCGCTCAGTGCCATCCCGTCGGTCGACTCCGTCCGCAACCTCGAGCCCGCCACCGGTGGCGTGGACGCCGAGACCGTGGACAACGCGAAGATCCGCGGCCCGCTGTACCTGCGGGGCGGGCACCGGGCGGTGACGGCGAAGGACTTCGAACGGCTGACGCTCGAAGCCGCGCCCGGCGTCGCCCGCGCCCGGTGCCTGCCGCCGGCGAAGTCGGGGGAACCCGCCCGGCTGCTGGTGGTGCCGCGGGTGGACGTGGCCCCCGAGGCGCTGCGGCTGGCCGACCTCGCGCTGCCGCGCGAGCTGTCCGACCGGATCAAGGTCTACCTCGACGCCCGGCGCCTGCTGACGACGCAGGCCCGCATCGACGAGCCGTCGTACCAGGGCATCACCGTCGTCGCCGAGGTGCACGCGGCGCCGACGGTGCAGCCGGAGAAGGTCCGCGCCGACGCCGAATCGGCGCTCTACGCCTACGTCAACCCGGTGATCGGCGGCCCGGCCGGGCGCGGGTGGCCGTTCGACACGGACCTGTCCATCGGCGACGTCTTCTCGGTGCTGCAGGGCGTCGCCGGCGTGGCGCGGGCCGAGACCGTGCACCTGTTCCTGGCCGACCTGCGCGGCAAGCGGCAGCCCGAGGAAGCGGGCCAGCGCGTCCGGCTCGCCCCGGAGGAGCTGTTCCTCTCGGTGGCCCACCGGGTGGTGGTGCGGCAATGACCGGCGGCTGGCTGCTCGCGCAGCTGCCCGCCGTGATGGGGCGGGACCCGGTGATCTCCGGCTTCGTCCGGGGTTTCGAGGAGATCGCGGACTCCGTGCGTGATCAGATCTCCGACCTCGAGCACGAGCTCGACGTCGGGCTCGCTTCCCCGGAAATGCTGGTGTACCTGGCTTCCTGGCTCGGCGTCGAGCTGGACGCGACCCGCGTGGGCGACGCCGAGGTCCGGGAGGCGCAGCGGCGCCTGATCCGCGCGGTGGGGCAGGCACTGGTGTGGCGCGGGACCCGCCACGGTGTCGAGACGCTGCTGGAGGCGCTCACCGGCAGCCGGGTCGAGGTGATCGACCCGGGCGGCATCTTCGCTCCCGGTGACACGGTGCCCGCGGCCACCGACGTCGTGGTGGTCCGGCTCGACCACACCGGCGGGCTGAGCGAGCGGCAGCTGCGGGCGTTCCTGGCCGAGGAGCTGCCGATAGGTGTGCGCGTGGACCTGCGGGTCCGGTCGGCGGGAGGTGCCGGATGAGACCCGGTCCGCCGCCCGGCTGCCCGGAGTGCGGGCGCCCGCTGCCACCGCAGGGCGCCAAGCTGTGCCCGAACTGCGGCTACCCGCTGCTGCTGGAGCGCCCGGCGGTCGCGGAGCACGAGCCGCGCAAGGCCGTGTACAAGCCGACCGACCAGGGGCCCGGCGCGCCATCCGTCCCGTCCGGCCGCATGCCGCTGCCGCCGGGTCCGGCGCCTTACGGCTACCCGGCGCCGCGCCGGGTGGAGGTGCCGGGACCGCACTGCGGCCGCTGCGGAACGATCAACCCGCCGCACCGGAAGCGGTGCGAGACGTGCGGCGAGGAACTGTGGCCCGGCGCGGCGTCCCCGGCTCGCTGGATGCCGCGGCCACCGGAGATGGCACCGGCGCCACCGCGGCGGCGCTCGTGGTGGAAGCTGGTGCTGCTGATCGCCGTCCCGCTGCTGGCGGTCGGCGCGGTCTGGCTGCTGGCCCTGCTGCTGTAGCACGCACGCAGCTGCGCCGAGATGTCATGAACGACTCCTTGGGTTTTAACGGGTGGTGGGTTTCTTGCCTCGTCGGCTGTTCTTGCGGTGGGTGGGATATCGGGTCCGGGGTGGTCGGGTGGAGCCTGCAGGGCGTCCGGGGCCGGGGCGGGTGGGTTTCGGTGGGTTGGCCGGGGTGCCGGTCAGTCCACGAACCCGCCGAAAATCCCGTCGGACCCGCCGCGGTGACATCACCTGTGCTGGCTGGGGTTTCTCCCAGGGCAACCGCAGATCCCGGACACACCCGCGGGCCAGCCGCAGCTGGGTGTAGGCGACCAGCACCAGCCAACTCCACCGCAACGCCGTGTCCGGGTGCAGCGGCGCCGGGGTGGTCCACCCGAGGTCGTGTTTGAGGAACCGGAACGTGTGCTCCAGGTCGAACCTGCGCTGGTAGGCGGCGAACAGGGTGACCAGGTCCAGCGTGGTGGGCCCGGCGTGCCACAACCACATCGGCCCGGCCGGTTTCCCGCCGCCGGGCAGCCGTGCGATCTCGACCCGCAGCACGGTCCCGGCCACGATCGGCAGCGGCCCGTCGTGATCCTTCCAGTGGCCGTCGCGGATCAGCCGCCGGTGCCGGGCGTCCCACGCGGTCAGGGTGACCTGGCCGTAGCGGGGCGAGTCCACGGTCGCGACCCGGTCGGGCGTGGTGAGGGTGTCGGGGTTGTTCAAGGCGATCTTGTCCCCGTGCCGGCGGCGCCGCCCTCGGGCCCCCGCTGCCGGTGGTGGGGGCTCGGCGTGGAAGATCTGGTTGGACCGCAACCGGCCCAGGACATGCACCCCTGCGGCGTGGTGGTGGCTCAACGCCATCAGGTCGTATTCGGCGTCGAACACGAACCCGGGTGTCTCGGCCCGGCCCTCGGCGGCCAGACCGGTGCGGACCCGCTCGATCGCGGCCAGCGTCACTCCGGTCAGCGTGTCAGCGGGTCCCAGCCGGGCCAGGTCCACCGGCGTGGTCCAGGAGGTCGGGCCCCATTCCAGCGCGGCCATCACCGCCAACGGCCACCCCGAGGTCACCGGGGCCCCGGTCAGCGTCCGGGCGGACTTGTCGTGCACCACCAGCCGCTGCGGCGAGCACACCGCCTCCGGTCGGGCCCAGTTGGACACGTCCCCGGCGAACCACACCAGCCCATCCCGGCCCGAACCCACCGTGCCCAGCAGCAGCTTCCGCAGCCGGGGCTCGTCGATCCGGCCCCGGGTCAGCGCGGCATACACACTGCCGTGACCACGACGGAACTCCGGCTCCAGCGACAACCCCGGCAGCGACCCGACTCGCGCTGGTGCGCTGGCCAGGGCATCGGCCAGCTCGAACAGGGCATCAGCCCGACGGGTCAGACACCCATGCAGCTTCTGCCGCAACTGTGCCAGAGACCCCGTCGTGTCCTGCGCGTCCGCGTCCTGCACACTGATCACCGCAGCCCTTGGTTTGGCACTTCTTCCCTAGACAAGAAGAAGGATCAACCAAGGGCTGCCTGCATGATCAACCAGGGTAGCCCCAACCGCCCCAGAGGTTAAAACCCAAGGACTCTTTCATGACGTCGGACGCCATGAACGAGTCGTTCATGTCGTCCAGTGAGCCACCGGGTGTCCGTCGGGCGGTGCTTACTGGGCCGGGGTGTAGGACAGGGCCTTGATCGCCGTGAACTCCTTCGCCGTCGGGTCCGGGTTCGTGTGGCCGAAGGTCACCGACGCGACCGACGTGCCCGCGGGGGCTTCGAACACGACGTTGCCCGCCTGCACGGTGGCCGCGACCTGCTGGGTCGATCCGTCGTCGAGCTGGGCCGTCATCGTGTAGCTCGTCGTCGCGGGGGAGCCGGTGAAGCTCACCCGGACCCAGTGGGCCGGCGCGGTGAAGTCGACGCGGACCGGGTCGGTGTTGCACACGTCCGCGCCCGCCTGGCCCGAGCTGGTCAGGAAACTGCCGAAACTGCCCGCGGTGCGCAACGCCACCGCCGTCGCGTCCTTGCAGCCGGTGGGGGCGTTCTGCGTGTCGGCGGAGAGCTTGACGCCCTTGGCCGCGTACAGGTCGCCGGAGATGATCCGGTTGCCCGGGGGCGAGCCGTCCGGCAGGCGGCTGAAGTCCACCAGCCGCGCGCCGCTTGGGGTCGCCGTGCTCGCGGCCGACGACGGCGGCGCGGAAGACTGCGCCGGTGGCGGTGAGGAGGACGGCTGCGCGGCCGAAGAGCTCGACGCGGCCGGCGATGACGGCGCCGCGCTGCCACCCGGCGCGGACGAAGCTCCGGGGGCCGCCGGCTGGCCCATCGGCGCGACCTGCGCCGGTGTCTCCTTGCCGCTGCGGATGAGCAGCGCGCCGCCGAGCGCGGCTCCCGCGAGGACGGCGACCCCGGCCGCGACGGTGGCGACCCGCAGCAGGCCGCCCGCGATCCGTGGCCGCTGCAGGAAGGTCACCGGCCGTTCCGCTTCGACGTCGCCGGCGTGCGCGCGCAGGGTCAGCGCGCGCCGCGTCTCCTGGCCGGTCAGCGGCGGATCGGCCCGCACGACGAGTTCGGCGCCGGTCGACGTGCCCGGTTCGAGGTACACCTCGCGGGGCCGGAACTCGAAGCCGACCCGGTTCTCCTGGTCCCGCCCGGCCAGGGCGACGGCCAGCGGGGTGTTGCCCTCGTTGGCCAGGTTCAGCACGTAGAGCCCGTTCTTGCCGCCGGTGACGATCTCCGGCTGCACGCCCAGCGCCAGCCCCGGGGCCGGGCGCACGTCGAGCGGCAGCTCTTCGCATCGCGAGACCTCCCGCTGGTACGGCGACCGCACCAGGACACCCAGCGCGTACGCCCCGGCGACCATCCCGCCGTGGTCCGGCACGCTCACCCGGAGCCGGACCGTGCCGGTCTCCATCGGCCGCAGCTTCATCACGGCCGGTTCGGCCGAGAACAGGTCGTCGCGCGGCAGCCCCACGACGGTCGTGCCGAAGTGCTCCACGACGCGGCTCGCGTTCTGGATGGTCACTTCGAGCTCGGCGGACTCGCCGGGCCCCAGCGTGAGCCGGTCCGGCGTGAACGTGACCTTCAATGCACCGGCCATGGGTCAGCGCCAGTACTCGAGGATGAAGCGTTTGCGGTCCGGCCGTGTATTGCCTCGCCCGATGAAGCACTGCCTGCTGTACTGCCGGGCGACCAGCAGCCCACGGACGGCATCGTTCTGTGACACGAAAGCTTCCATCCGGGAACGGCTGTCCTGCAGCGACCACCAATGTCCGTTCTCGGCGTCGTTGACTTCCACGATGTGCAGGCTCGCACGGTCGTACGAAATGCAGTCTTCGTTCGAAACCGGCCCGGCGACGCCCCGGCCGCCCTTCCAGTAGTCCATCAGCCAGTCCGACCTGGAGTCGCTGCGGCTGTCGAAACAGCGCTGGGTGAACCCCCGCGCGACCGACAGCGCGTTCTGGGCGTCCTGCCGGGTGGACAAAATGGCCATGGAATGACTGCCGCTGTCGATCAGCTTGTAGCCGTCGGCGTCGTTCCCGGTGATGGTCAGCTGGTTCGGGTCGTGGCTCACGCAGTCCTCCGGCGACGGCGGCGGCAGGGTGCTGGTGAAGGTGGCGCTCACCGCCTTGTCGGCGTCCATGGCCACCGTGCACGGGCCCGCGCCCGAGCAGGCGCCGCCCCAGCCCGAGAAGGCGAAGTCCCGGCCCGGCTGTGCGACCAGGGTGATCGACTGTCCTTTGTCGACGGTCACGGTGCACGTCGAGGGGCAGCTGATGCCGCCCCCGGTGACGCTGCCGGTGCCGGTGACGTTCACCGTCAGCCGGGTCTTCGGGATCTCGCTCACTGTCAGGCTCACCGACGTGGTGGCCTGCTGCCCGTCGGGCATGGTGGCCTGCACGCTGACCTGGAACGTCCGGGCGGTCGCCCAGTGGTGCACGACGAGCGCGCCGTCCATCTGCGTGCTGTCCCCGAAGTCCCAGTGCGCGGTGACCGGTGCGGTGCCATGCTGGTCGGCGACCTTGGCCGTGACGTCCTCGCCGACCATCGGGCTGCTCTTGCTCAGCGTGATCTGCAGGACCGGTGGCTCCGGGGGAGTGCTGCTCGGGGGCACGCCGGGGTCGGTCGGCGGCGGCGGGACGTCGGTGCCGGACGGCAACGGGCTGTCGGTGGGCGGGACCCCGTCCGGCGGCGGCACCCGGCCGTCGGTGGGGGTGACCTGCCCGCCCGGCGGGACCTGCGTGCCGCTCGGCGGATTGTCGGTGCTGCCGGGCGAGGTGGGCGGTGGCTGCTGGCCGGTCGGCTGCTGCGGTGCGGGTGCCTGGCCGCTGTCGGAATGCACGCCCTTCGCGGGGTTCTTCGGGTCGTACTTCGCGATGTCCCGCATGGTGCCGTCCAGGTGGATGACGCCGGCGCGTTCGGTCGCGGGGTCGTTGAAGAAGACGATGCCGTCGCGGGTGAGCAGCTGGAACGTCGTCGGCGGGGTGAGCACCTGGGTCTTGGCGATCACCGCGGGCCGGGTGAGGTCGACGATGTAGACCTGGCCGGTGGTGTAGTCCGGGACGAACAGGCGGTTGCCCGCCTCGACCGCGGCACCGAGCCGCCGGGTGGCGGCGTCGAGCGGGACCGTCGTGTCGCACGTGGCGGCGCCGAGGTCGCAGATGTCGAGGACGCCGCGGGAGGCGACGACGTACAGGCGGTCGCCGTGCGGTGAGCCGCTGATCTGCAGGGCGTCGTCGGGACGCAGGTCGAGCGGGATCGAGCCGGTGGTTTCCCCGCTGAGGGCGTCGACCGTGGTCGCGGTGCGCTCGGCCGGGTTGACCACGACGGGGTTGCCGTTCGCGACGGTGAGCAGGTTGTGGCCCGGCCGGGTGAACTGCCGGTGGGTGACGCGCTGGCCGTCGGCGATCCGGGTGAGGTCGCCGGTGGCGTCGTCGAGCGTCCAGAGCCGGTCGGCGTCGTCGAGTGCCGCCGTGCCGGCGCCGAGCTTGGCGGCCAGCGGCAGCGGCTCCCCGCGGGGCAGGAGCGTGCGCGGGTCGCTGCTGGCGAGCAGCCCGCGCTGACTGTCCAATGTGTACAGAGTGGTGCGGCCGGCGAACGCGGTCAGCCCGCCGCGGGCCGCGTCGATCGGCGCGACCGGCGGGGTGGCGTCGTAGGTGGCGCCGTCGACGCGGCGCAGGGTGCCCGCGGTGCGGTCGACCGCGTAGGCGGTGGAACCCTGCTGGACGACGTCCACCGCGTGCCCCGGCGTCGCGATCTGGACCTGGGCGGCGACCTCGGCCGACGAGCCGTCGAGCAGCGTCAGCTGGCCGACGTTCGCCGATGCCAGCCACGCCGAGCCGGACAGCAGGCGCACGTCCTGCTCCGGGTAGCCCGCTCCGGCGACGGCGATCCCGCCCACCGCCACCGCCGCGGCGAGACCGAGCAGCCCGGCCCGCGTCCAGCGCCGTCGCAGGAAACCGAGACCAGCCATCACCGCGTCATCCCCTCGTCAGCTTTTCCAGCGCCCGCCGGCGTCGGCGGGCGTCGCGCCGCCGGTCGAACAGCGGGCGCGGGTCGAACCACGCCCGCAGGGCCACGAACGGCCCGCGCGTGCCACGCAGCTCGCGGCGCAGCCGGGCGTCCAGGCCCCAGGCCTCGGCGACCGTCGTGTCGTCCGGTTCCGCCGGGCTGTACACCGCGGCGGTGACCAGCGGCGCCAGCAGCGCGACGGCACCGGCGCGTTCGCCGAGCACCTCGCCCGCCTGGTGCGCGACCTCACCGGCGGTCGACGACGCCGAGACGCGGATGCCGTTCTCGGTCAGCCGGTCGGTGGTTTCCTGCCACGCGCCGGTGATCCGCGCGGCCCGGCTGCCGGACCGGCGCGCCCGGCGCCGCCGGACCTTCTCGACGGCCACCGCGATCGGCGTCAGCAGCATCAGCGCGCCGAGTGCGATCAGGACGATCAACGCCCAGTCGAGCACGCTCAGCCGGTCGCCGGCGAGCTTCGGCAGGTCGGGGTCTACGCCGACCTGCGACGCCTTGCCGTGGTCGTCGGGCCGGTCGTTCGCGGTGTTCCCGGCCGGCGGCGTGTCCGGCTGCTTCGGCGCGACGCCGCCGTGCCGCAGCGGGTCCGTGGGGTCGAACGCCACCCAGCCGTAGCCGGCCAGGTGGACCTCCGGCCAGGCGTGGGCGTCGGCCGAGGTGACCGTGTAGGTGCCGTCCTTGAGGCGCGCCGGGTTCAGCAGGTAGCCGACCGCCACCCGGGTGGGGAACCCCTGCGAGCGGGCCAGCACGGCGAACGCGGCGGCGAACTGCTCCGCGTAGCCGACCTGGTCGGCGGGGTTGGCGCCGAAGAGCCGCCGCAGCGCGTCGTAGGAGTGACCGGGCCGCGCGTCGAGGCTGTAGGGCAGCCGGCGCAGGCGCTCCTGCAGGGCCATCAGCTTGGCCCACGGTTCGTCGACGGCGCCGGCCAGCGCCGCGGCCTGCTCCTGCAGTTCCGGCGGGAGCCCGGGCGGCAGCGCCGAGTCGTGGCCGTCGTCGGCGGCGGGCACCGCGTGCTCCAGCCCGTCCTTGCGGCCCACCTGGGCGACGAGGTCGTAGCCGAGCCCGGACAACGTCGGCGCGTCCGTGGCCAGCACGCCGGACTCCGCGCTGTAGCCCACGCGCGGTGCGGTCGTCCGGACCGGCTCGCCGGCCTCCGGCAGGTAGGGGCCGGACAGCCCGCTGATCCGCACGCTGAGCGACACCTGCCGCGGCGCGGTCAGGTGGTCGCCCGCCGGAAGGCTCTTCCCGGCCAGGAGGAACCGGTCGTGCGCGGCCCAGAGCGCGCCGTCGTAGTCGTCCAGCGCGGCCGTGCGGACGCGGTCCACCCCGGCCGGGTCCCCGGTGAAGCGCACCGTGAACAGGTCGTGGGCGGGGGCGCGCAGCTGGCTCTTGAGCGTGGCCAGCGGAGAGATCGTGTCCCCGATGTCGAGCCGCACCGGCAGCACCGTCCGCGGGTCGAACCGGTGCTGCCCGGTGGCGAGCGGGAGGTAGTGCATGCCGGCGAGCCCGGCGGCGGCCGCGACGAGCACGACCGGCACACCGAAGGCGAAACGGCCCCACGTGGCCCGGGTATCGGCGATGCGCGTGGCCGGATCGGCCGCGCCGGCCCTGGCCAGGACCAGGGTGAGCACCGAAACCAGGAACGCGCCGACGGGAAGGAATCCGCCGAGCGGGTGGCCGGCGGTGAACAGCAGCGCGGCGGCGAAGGTCAGCAGCGGCGGGACGGCCGGGGCCAGCAGGGATCTCGTGCGCACGGCGAGCGTCGCCGAGACGGTGGCGGCGATCCAGGTCAGCAGGGCCGGGGTGAACACCAGCTCGGGCGTGGCGTCCGCGGGGAGCGTGACGCTCAGCATCCGCGCCCAGCCCGACGTCAGCCCGGTGCCGAGGCCGCGCAGGGTTTCCCAGGTGGGCACGCCGTGCCGCAGGGTGGTGTGCCCGGCCGCGAACACCGCGACCGGCAGGAAAGCGAGCACGCAGGCCGACAGCGTCGGTAGCGTCCGCAGGCGCCGGGCCCCGGCGACGCCGGCGACGAGCACGCCGCCGCCCGCCGCGACGAGCAGGGCGATCAGGAAGTCCAGGCCGCCGAAGAAGGACAGGTAGGGCAGGGCGGTGGTGGCCACGGCGACGGCGGCGAGGATCAGCTGCGGGTAGGCCGCCGCGCGCAGCACGCGTTCCACGGCGGACGACCGGGGTCCGGCCGGGCGGCGGTGGCCGTCGTCCGCGAGCGCGGTCTTGGCGGCTTCCACGGTCTGGGTGATCCGCCCGCCGTCGGCGGGTTCGCCCCGCGGGTCGGTCTCCTCGCGGATGCGGACGGGAGTGGTCCGGCTGGTCGTCATGACGTCCGCGTGAGCTTGTTCCAGGCCTGCACGAACTCCTCGACGCTGTGCGCCATCAGCGTCACGATCCCCGGCAGCCCGGTGGACCAGGCCTCGGGCCGCTCGGAGAACTGGATCAGGCTGGCCATCAGGAAGTGCCGCCGGACGACGGGCAGCACGCTGAGCGTGCGCGGGTCGGGCTCGCCGGTCACCACGCCGAGCGAGACGCTGTCGTCGAGCGTCACCATGGCCGGGAGCGCGGCCAGGCCGGGGTCGCCGGGGGAGCGTTCGGCGGCGGCCAGCAGGTCCATCGCCGCGAGCACGCCGTCGCCGCGCGCGTCGCTGGCGACCACGCCGCCCGCCGTGGTGCGCAATTCCAGGGGGAACCCGCCGCGCATCGCCGCCACGGCCAGTGACGCGGCCGCGCTGACCGCGTACTCGAACGTGTTGTCCGTGTAGCCCGCCGAGCTCGTGTCGAGCACGACCAGCAGCCGCGGCTGGTTCGGCACGACGTTGTGGCGCACCATGAGCGCGCCGGTCCGCGCGGTGGACTTCCAGTGGATCAGCCGGTAGTCGTCGCCCGGCACGTACTCGCGCAGGCTGTGGAACGCCACCCCGCCCTGCGGCGCGTAGCTCGACGTCGGGCCGTCCATGTCGCGCGTCTGCCCGCTGGGCACCGGTTCCACCCGGTGCAGTTTCGGGTGGACGTACAGCGTCGAGTAGGTGGAGTAGGTCTTGCCGACCTGCATCAGCCGCAGCGGATCGGTGTGCCCGATGGTCAACGGGCCGACCTGGTAGATGCCGCGTTTCCCGGTCGGCAGCGGGTAGTTCGCGGTGTGCTCCTGCCCGGGCCGCAGGCTCGGCACCGGTACCTGCAGCCGCCGGCCCGCGACCGTCTCGCCGGCCAGGATCAGCGTGAGGACGCCGAACGCCTCCTCGCCCGGGGAAACCCGCTGCGGGCGGACGTCGCGGACCGCGGCCAGGTCCGGGCGCAGCAGCATCCACGCCGCCGCGAGCAGCAGCGCGGCCAAGCAGGCGAAGCCGACGGCGACCAGTTCCGGGTAGTCGGCGAGCCAGCCGAGCCCGAGCAGCGCCACCGCGGTGGCGGCGAGCAGGAGTCCCGATCCGGTGGGCATCGCGCGTCACACACCGGCCGGGGACTGCGGAACCGGCACGGCCGCGAGGATGCGGTCCACGATGCCGTCGGCGGTGAACTCCTGCACCGCCGCCTCCGGCGTCAGCATCAACCGGTGGCACAGCACCGCCTTCGCCATCTGCTTGACGTCGTCGGCGGTGACGAACGGGCGGCCGTCGACGGCGGCGCGCGCCTGCGAGGCGGCCGCGAGCGCATTGCTCGCGCGCGGGCTCGCGCCGAGCTTGAGCTGCGGGATGGTGCGGGTGGCGTTGGTGATGGTGACGATGAAGGCCTGCAACGCCGGTGCGACGTACACCCCGCGCACGACGTCGATCATCTGCTGCATCTCTTCGACGGTCGTGACCGGCCGCAGCTGTTCGGGCAGCCGGCGGGCGACGGCGTCGGCGACGATCCGCACCTCGTGCTCCGGGCTGGGGTAGCCGATCCGCAGCAGCATCATGAACCGGTCGAGCTGCGCTTCCGGCAGCGAGTAGGTGCCCTGCTGGTCGACCGGGTTCTGGGTGGCGATCACGAAGTTGGGGCGCGGCAGGGCGTAGGCGACGCGGTCGACGGTCACCTGGCGCTCGGCCATCGCCTCCAGCAGCGCGGACTGGGTCTTGGGGGAGGCGCGGTTGATCTCGTCGCCGAGGACGATGTTGGCGAACACCGGGCCTTCGCGGAACTGGAATTCCCGCTTCTCGGAGTCGTAGATCTGCACCCCGGTGACATCGGAGGGCAGCAGGTCCGGAGTGAACTGAATACGGTGCATCGTGCCGCTGATGGAATGGGCCACGGCCTTCGCCAGTGAAGTTTTGGCGACACCGGGAACATCTTCGACAAGAATATGCCCCTCGGCGAGCAGCCCGACCACGACGTTCCATACCACGTTCGTCTTTCCGTGGATGAAATGCTCGATGTTGCGGACAAGATCATTGCAGCGCCGCTGAACCCAGCCGACCCGTTCCCCGAGGTCAGTGCTGTACGTCATTCGCTCCCCCAGGTTGCGGGTGTTCCGGAGCAGAAGGCTACTCGTTTTCCGCCGGACGTCCATGCCCGTTCGGGCTAAGTTCTCCGCGCCGAATACCGATTTGACGTCGGCCGGGTGATCGCGAGGTGTCCCCAGTACGGTTGGCCGGTGAGCTATCCCCTCGGTATCGACGTCGGGACCACGTATACGGCGGCGGCGCTGTGGCACGACGGGCGGGCGCAGACCGTGCCGCTCGGCGACCGGGCCAACGCGGTGCCGTCGGTACTGTTCCTCCGCGAGGACGGCGCGGTGCTGGTGGGCGAGGCGGCGGCCCGGCGGGGCGTGCTCGAGCCGGACCGGATGGCGCGGGAGTTCAAGCGCCGCATGGGCGACGACGTCCCGGTGCTGGTCGGCGGCCGCCGGTTCCCGGTGCACGAACTGACCGGGCGGGTCCTGCGGACGGTCGTCGAACGCGTTTCGGAGCAGCGCGGCGGACCACCGGGACACGTGGTGCTGACCCATCCGGCCGAATGGGGTGACTACCGGAAGCGGCGGCTCGCCGAGGCGTCGCGCGCGGCCGGGCTGACCGACGTCGGGCTGCTGCCGGAGCCGGTGGCCGCGGCGACCTGGTACGCGGCCCAGGAACGCGTCGAACCCGGTGCGCTGATTGCGATCTATGACTTCGGCGGCGGCACGTTCGACGCGAGCGTCGTCCGCAAGACCGCCGACAGCGTCCAGATCCACGGCGAACCGGGCGGTGACGACCGGATCGGCGGGATCGACTTCGACCACGCGCTGTTCCAGCGGGTCTGCGCGAACGCCGGCGTGGACCCGGCGCGGTTCGACCCGGGCGACGCCGCGGCCGCCGCGGCGCTGGCGCAGCTGTTCGCTTCGGTGGTGGAGGCCAAGGAAGCCCTGTCGGCGGACATCGAGGTGCGGGTTCCGGTGGTGCTGCCGGGAATCACGCGCCAGGTGCTGATCACGCGGGCCGAGTTCGAGGACCTGATCCGGACCCGGCTGGAAGGCACGGTCGGAGTGTTCGGCCAGGTGGTGCGCCGTGCGGGCGTCGCGCCGTCCGACCTGCACGCGGTGCTGCTGGTCGGCGGGTCGAGCCGGATCCCGTTGGTGCGCACGCTGTTGGCGGCCGAACTGGGCATCAGGGTGGCGGTCGACGCGCACCCGAAGTACACCGTCAGCCTCGGTGCCGCGATCGCCGCGGCGCCGCGGGTCGCCGGCCCGCCCGTGCCGGTGCCCGGGCCGCCGCGGCCACCTCTGCCGCTTCGACCGCCGGTGCCGGGCCGTCCGGAGGTGAGCGCGCCGGTCGACCTGGTCCGCACCGGGCTGACCGGCGCCCCCGACGTGCCGGTGCCGGTGCCGGTGGTGCTGGTCCCGCCGGGCACCGCCGCCCCGCGGGAAGTGCTGCGCACCCGGGGTAGCACCGGCGTTCCGGCGAAGGGGCACGGCAGGCTGGTCGCCGTCCTGGTGACCGTCCTGGTGCTGGGGGTCGTCGCGGCCGTGGCGTTCTTCGTCACGCGGCCGCCGGGCGACGCCGCGCCGAAGTCCCAGGCTCGCCCGGTGCCGGCGGGCCCGAGTGTCGCGGCGTCGGGAACCCTGGAGCTGACCGGCGAACTGGTCGTCCCACCGGACGGCGAGGACGTCATGCGCGCGGTTACGCGGCTGCCGTCCGGGACGCTGGTGGCGGTGGGGCTGTCCGACGGCCAGAAGCCGCGGGCGTGGCTGCGCCGTCCCGGCGCCGCGGTGGCCGCGGTGCCGCCGCCGGGAGACGGGCAGGCGGCGCTGGCCGACGTCGTGGCGTCCGGCTCGGGCGTGGTCGCGGTGGGCTGGACGGGCAGCGGCCGTGACCGCCGTCCGGCGGTGTGGCTGTCGGCGACCGGCGAACAGTGGCAGCTGCTGCCCGCGGGCGGTTCGTTCGTCCCCGGCGGCGGGGTCACCGAGCTGACCGCGGTCACGGCGGGCGGCGACGGGAAGCTGTACGCCGCCGGCGTCGACCGCGGCGGCGACCCGGTCGACGGCGACGTCGCGATCTTCGCTTCCGCGGACGGGAAAACGTGGGACCGGCTGCCGGCCACCGGGCTCGGCGGGCCGGGACCGCAGACGGTCACCCGGCTGATCCGCACGGCGGACGGCCGGTTCCTCGCGGCCGGGTCGGCACTGACCGGCGCCCGCCGCGGCCCGGCGCTCTGGACGTCCCCCGACGGCGTCGCGTGGACGGCCGACGCGTCGGTCCCGCCCGGCTCGCCGTCGTTGCTCGGCCTGACCCGGCAGGCGGACGGGACGGTGCTCGCCTGCGGCTCGGTCGGCGCGGCGGACCAGCCGGCGGCCGGGTGCTGGACCCGCCGGGACGGCGCGGCCTGGCGCCCCTGGACGGTCACGGGCACCCCTTCACCGCTGTACCTCTACGGCCTGGTGTCCACTCAGGACGGCGTGGTGCTCGCCGGCGCGGCCCGCACTGGATCCACTGTGGACGCCGGACTGTGGACGGCGCACCCCGGCTGACGCGCTGGCTCGCGCGTCAGGCCCAAGTCCGTGAATGGCACATTGAGGGACGTAGAGTCCCTCAATGTGCCATTCACGGACTTGGCTGTCAGGGGCGCGGCGGGACGCACGGCACCGCCGGGGCGGGCGGCGGGGCCGAACGGTTCGCGGCCGGGATCCCGACCAGCTTGCCGACGAAGCCGGTGGGGTGCGCGATCAGCTCGTCGAGCAGGGCGAGCACCGCCGGGCGGGGGTGGACGACGACCGGGGTCACGGTGATCGGCGGCCCGCCAGGGATGAGCGGTAAGCCGAGGTCCGGCACCGGGATGGTCCGGTCCGCGAGCTCGGGTGCGGTGGCGGCCTGCGTGCGGGCGTCGGCGACGTAGTGCGCGATCCAGGCGTCCACTTCGGACGCCATGACGTCGGTGAGCGTGCCCCAGTGCCAGTCCTCCTGCGGGTCGTTCAGGCCGGGCACTTCCCGTGGCACGTACCGCTCGATCGCCGCGTACGGCGGGGTGCCGAACTCCTCCACGAGCTTCTGCTGCGCCCACACGAGGTCGGGTGGTTCTTCGCCGGTGGCCACGTACTGCAGCTCCGCCCGCCGGTCGGCCGGGTACTGGGCCTGCTCGGCGGAGACGAGCTGGTGCTCCCCGGCCGTCACCGAGACGAGCTGGTGTGGCGCGGCACCGCGGTTCATCAGGTACGTCGCGACGGCTTCGGCCCGCCGCGCGCCGAGTGCGTCGTTGTACTGGTCGGTCCCCAGCGGGCAGGTGTGGCCGACGATCCGGAGCACGATCTCCGGGTGCGCGGTCAGGTGGTCCGCCGCGCGGTCGAGGGCGGTGGCCGCGCCCGCGTCGAGCGCGGCCGAGTCGAAGGCGAAGTGCACGACGCCGGGCGGGTCGCCGGCGGGCCGCACATGGTCCCGCGCGCGGATCTCGCCGAGCGCGCGGGCCCGCACCAGCTGTTCCCGTGCGGTGATCACGGCGAGTTCGGCCTGGTCACGGCTGGTCGGGCTGCAGGCGAGCCTGCTGTCACCGAACGCCTGCCACGGCACCGGGTGCGCGTCGCTGGCGACCCAGAGCCCGCGCTCGTTGTCGTGGTCGTGCAGGGTGCCGCTGATCGCGCCGGAGATGCCGAGCCCGAACAGCGGCTCGAACTGCGCGTGGATCCGGTCGTCGAGGTACGCCAGCACGGCGCGCAGGATGAGGTCGAACTCCCCGTGCGCCAGGAAGGCCGGCGCGTTCATCTGCCGCGCGAGGTCGTCGGTGAGGGCCTGGGTGACCCGCTCGCGGACGTGGGCGACGAAGGCCGGGAGCACCCGCGGCGTGAAGTCGTCCTGGTACCAGGCGACGATTTCGGCGCGGGGCGTACGGACGTGCCCGGCGGAGAAGGAGTCGGTGAGGAAGTGCTGGCCGAAGGCCTCGGTCAGCTGGGCGGTCTGCCAGCCCGGTTCGCTGCCGTCGACTCCGGCTTGCATCGCGGCCGCCAGCGCGGCTTCGTGGTGCCCGCGCCAGGTGTCGAGCGCGGTGCCGCCGCCGGCGAAGTGCGCGATGTTGTGCATGGCGAGGTCGATGTACCGGCTGTTGCCCGCCTGGTCACCGGCCGGCGTGGGCAGCCCGGCCGGGACGGGACCGCGCACGCCGTCGTGCTCGAGCCGGTGCCGCAGCCGCGCCTTGCCGTCGGGTGTGGCGACGGCGGCCTGCAGTTCCCCGACGGAGCCGTACTCGTCCCCGGCCAGCGCGACGACTTCACCCCACGTCAGGGTCACCCCGCCGCCGAGGTCGATGTCGGCGTACGTCGCGTCGCCGAGCTGTTCGTGCTCGAAGCCGGAGAAGCGGTGCACACCCGCTTGCTGTCCACTGTGGACGTCCGCACCCTGCCCGGCGGTCAGCAGGCCGGCGACCCGTTCGGCCTCGTGTTCGGCGGGGTGGTCCGGAGTGCTGACCGACAGCGAGCCGGACGTCGGAGCCGCCGGTTGCTGCAGGGTGTGGGTGACCTCGTGGGCCAGCAGCCGGTACCCGGCGGCGGAGCCGGGGTCGTAGTGCCCGCGCCCGAAGTAGATGTCGGTCCCGACGGTGAAGGCGTGGGCATTGACCTGCTGGGCCAGCCCCGCGGCGGCCGGCCCGGTGTGCACCCGGACACTGGCCAGCGAGGCCCCGAGCCCGGCTTCGAGGGTGTCCCGCTGCCCGGCCGGGATCGGCTGTCCACCGGTGGGGAGGTTTCCGGCGAACCCGGGAGGAGCGTCTCCGGCGGCGGACCGGTACAGCCGGCCGAGCGCGCCGTTCCCGGGCCCGAAGGCGATCCCGACCGGCTGTGGTTCCGCAGCCGGCGCCGGGACGGCACCGGTCCGAGCCCGCTGACGCGGTCGCTGTCGGCCCATGGTGCGGCTCACCTCCGGGAAAGACGGGCGATTTCGCTGCGGATACGGGCGATGGCGCGCTCCTCGGCGTCCGCGGCGCGTTGCAGGGCGAGCGCGTCGTAGTTGCGGCGGCCGGGCCACTCGGCAGTCCACAGCCGGTCGCCGCGGGAGCGGTTCATGCCCGAGTCGACCGCCAGCAGGATCTCCGGGTCGTTGATGATCATCCGCTGTTCGGCGAGTTCCAGCTCGCGGAAGCCGGGCATCTCGACGATCAGCCGGAGCGGGTACACGTGGTCGACGTCGAGCGCTCCGGACGGCGGCGCGAGCCGCGAGATCTGGTCGACCTGCCCGCGGCGCAGCACGACGTCCCGGGCGCGCTCGGTGGGGGTACGGGCGCGCATTCGCTGGTACAACGGGAGACTCGCGTCCGAGAGGTTGTCGAGTGCCTTCTCCTCCGCGGAGTACAGTGCGTTGAGCTCCCGCCCCGGCACCCCGCGAGCGTCCTGCACCTGCCGCAGTGTCAACGTTTCGAGATCCGCGTTCGGGAAGACGTCCCCGAGCACCTCTCGCTCGTGCTCGGTGAGTGCCTCGAGGTTGATGGTGCGCCGTCCGGGAATCCGGGCCGCTTCGAGTTTCGCGGCAACGCCCGGATAGTCCTCGGAGAGCCGGCGCGCCGCCGCGAGCTGGCTGCGGATGTGGCTGACCCCGGCCTGTGCGCTTTCGAACCTCGCCAGCTCCTCCGGGGACATGCCGCGCACGCCCGGAATCGTCGTCCCGCAGAGGCTTCGCGTGCTGAACCGGCACCAGGTCCCGTCCTCGCGCCGTCGCCAGGTGTGGCCGTTGCCGAGGTCGACCTCGTCGACGTACCCGTCGGCGGTGCTCGGCTGCGGCTCGCTGCGGCGCACGATGTCGAACTCCGCTTCGAGCTGCTCGGTGCGCAACGCCGCGCCGTCCTCGATGGCCGCACTCTCGGCCAGCAGGCGGGACTGGGCTTCGGATCCGGACGACGCGGTGCCGGGCGGGTGCCCGAGCACCTCCCGCAGCTCGGCGTTGAGCTCCTGCCGCAGCGCTCCCGCCTCGTCGGCGGTGAGGTGGTTCTCCATTTGCTGCACCAGCCGGTCCACCTCGGCGGTCTGTCCGGCCTGCGCCGCCCGGCGCGCGTCCGCCAGCAGCGCCGACGCGCCCGCGTCGGCCAGCTTCCGCTCGATGCCCTGGCCGACCACGGCGTTCCACAGCCGGCCCGCGCCCGCGGCCGCCAGCGGCATCGCGGCGCCCAGGAGGCCGCCGGTCGCCAGGCCCGTCAGCCCGGCCACCAAGGCGGCTTCGCCGACCCGGACCAGGCCGGACCAGACCCCGCGGCGCCAGGTGGCCTCGTCGGTCATCGTGCCGAAGGCTTCGCTCACCGCGCCGGAGAACGCACCGTCCAAAGCGGACTCGACGGCGCCGGCCGCGACCCGCCTGGCCAGCGAAGAACCGGCCTCGACCGCCGCACCGCTCGCCTCCTCGGCGACGGCTCCGGCGACGCGGGCGGCGCCGCTGGTCAGCGCGTGCCCGCCGACGCCCAGCAGCTGCGCGCCGCGTGCGGCCAAGGAGGCGCCGACCACCGCCAGCGCTGCGTCGACGGCACCGAGCAGCGCGTCCCGGGCGCCGGTCGCGGACGCGGCGGTGTAGAAGTCGCCGCCGATCATCTCCCGGGTGAGCACGCGGGAGCCGGCGCCCGCCGCGGCGGCGAGCGCGACGACGCCCGGTGTCGCGGCACCGCCGGTCGCGGCGATCACGACGACACCGGCGACCGTCGCCGCGATCATGCCCGCCAGCTCGCCCACGGTGTTGCTCGCCTGCTCGAACTCCGACGCCCGGCCGGTGAACCGGTCGTGCAGGGCGGCCAGCGCCGCGAAGTCCACAGTGGACAGCCTGCGGGCCGCCCGGAGCGGCTCGAACCGGGCGGCGAACTCGCGTCCGGCGGCCACCATCGTCTCGTCGGCTTCCGTGAAGCCGGCGGCCGCGCCGCGGTCCAGGCCCAGCTTGGCCTGCTGCTGCCGGTACATCAGCTCGGCGGCGCGGAACCGGCCTTCGCCGGTGGCCATCTCGTCGCGGGTCGGGTCGCTGCCGAGCACCGCCCACAGGACGCGCTGGTAGCCGGCGTCGTCGAAGGAGATGTGCAGGGTCGTCTGGGACGAGCGCAGCTGGGCCTCGAACTCGCGGTACGCGGTGACCGCGGCGGCTTCGGCCTCCGTGGGCGGCCCGATCGGCGGCTCGGTGACCAGCAGGTACCCGGTGCGCAGCTGCCCGCGCTGGTCGTCGGTGAGCTCGGACGCGGCCGTCGCCAGGACGTCGGCGTCGCCGGTGAACGCCAGGAGCGCGCGCAGCGGGACGCGCGCGGGGTCGGCGAGGATCGTCTCCATGATCGCGCGCTCGTCGCCGTGGACCTGCGCGTAAACGCCGAAGGGGTCGGGCGCGGTGGCCTGGTACCGGGCCCGCCAAGCGGGGTTGCGCGCGATGCGCACCAGTTCGACGAAGAACGGACCCCACTGCCCGCCCTGCAACGCGTCGTTGAGGTGGCCCAGCGTCTCGACGAACGCGTCGGCGGTGACGGCGTCGGTCACCCGCATCCGCTGGTACGGGGTGAGCCCGTCGATGACCGCGGTCACCGCCGGGTCGGCCAGCAGCTCCCGGCGGAGCCGCTCGTCCTCGGCCTGGTCGGCGGCCGACGGGCCGCCGGGCCCGGGCGCGGCGGTGCGCGGCGCGTGCAAGCCGATCAACGCGGCGCGGAGGGTGTCGACGTCGCCGTCGGCCATGAGGACGCGTTGCTTGGCGGTCTCGAACGCCTGCCTGCGCGCCTCCGCGGGGCTCGCGAACTGGCCGAGCCGCTGCGCGTCGGCGGTGAACGCGCCCGCGTCGCCCCGGGCGTCGGCGAGCCGGCCGAGGAAGCCCGCCGGGTCCAGCGTCCCGTCGCCGCCGCGGTCGAACCGCAGCAGCTTGTCGAGGTCGTCGAGTTCCCGCAGCCGGGCTTCGACCGTGGCCCGGTCGGCGGGCGGCAGCGAGCCGGCCTGCAGTGACGCGCGCAGCGTGCCGCGTTCCTGGAAGAGCCGGACGGCGCGGTCGACAACGTCCTGGACGGCCGCCATGTCGTCCCGGCGGCCTTCGGTGGCTTCGCGCAGCCGGGCGATGAGCGCGTCGGCCTCGCTGCCGTACGCGAGGTTGTGCAGCAGGTCGCGCCGGGAGTCGCTCATCAGGCTGGAGATCGCCGGTTCGTGCGCGCGGTAGAACTGCTGACGTTGGGTGGGGGAGAGGTCCATCAGCGAGTCGAAGACCGCGTCCTCCTCGTCGTGGAACACGCCGGGGGCCCGGCGCAGCAGCTGCTCCGCCGCGGCGTACCGGCCGTCCGGCGTCGGGTCGATCAGCGACCGCGCCTGGAACTCCTCCTTCGGTTCCAGGCCGGCGTAGACCGGCGCGAGCGCGGCGGTGTCGGTGCGGGCCACGGCCCGTTCGTCGGCGCTCGCCGCCCTGATCACGTCCAGCTGGGCCTGTTCCAGCTCGCGCCAGCCTTCGTCGTAGAACCGGAGCCGCTCGATCAGCGTGAGAGCAGGCCACAGCAGCCGGAGCCCGTGTTCGGCCTCGGGCGCGGGGCCCTGCGGGACCGCTCCGAAGCCTTCGGGGTCCGGGACCGCCGCGAGGCCGCCGGTGAACAGCCAGCTCTCCAGCCGGGTGCCGATGGCGGCGTTGACCGTGCCGCGGAGGGCGGCCAGCTCGGGCCGGGTGTGCCCGTCGAGCAGCCGGACCACGCCGGGGACGTCGTCGGCGCGGACGGCGGTGATGATCGCGGGCGCCGCGGTGGTGTCCGGTGCCGGCGGCGCATCGCGGTGCACTTGCGCTTGGGCAGAGTCCATTGTGGACACCGTGCCGCCGGCCAGGAAGGCCTCGGCGGCGGCCTCGGCGGCCCGTTCGGCGGGGTCGGCGGGGTGGCTCAGCCACGACCCGGCCGCCCGCGGCCCGCCACCCTGGACGACGTGGGTGAGCTCGTGCGCCAGCAGCCGCTGCCCGCGCACGGTTTCCGGCCGGTACTCGCCGCGGGCGAAGTAGACGTCGTCGCCGATGGTGAACGCCCGGGCGCTGATGACTTCGGAGGCGGCCGCCGCGGCGCTGTCGGTGTGCAGCCGCACGGCGCCGAAGTCCGCCCCGAAGCGGTCCTCGGCGACCGAGCGGAACCCGTCCGGCAGGGCGCCGCCCGCCCCGCTGCGGTCCAGGGCACCGAGGAAGGCGGGCGACGGCCCGGCCGTCCCGGCGGCCGACCTCCGGACCGGGTACTCCGGTTCTTCGGCTTCTTCGGCGCAGGAACACGGACCTGCCCCGCAGCGCCGGACCTGGGGCCCGGTGGTGCCGAGCGCCGATCGGTGGACCCGGAGTTCCGGCTCTTCGTCTTCGGTGCAGGAGCACGGGTCGGGTCCGCACCGCCGGACCTGCGCACCGAGCAGCCGGGAAGCCGCGGCGTTGCCGCCGGCCGTGAAGTCGGTTCCGCCCGGTACCGGACCGCCGAAGAGGCGGCCGAGCGCCGCGTTCCCCACAGCCAACTGCCGCCCCTGCGGTGCCCGGTCGGGCTCGGCCTGGCGGGCGGGGTGCGCCGGCCCGATCTGCCGCGTCAGCTCGGTCACGGGCGCGGCCCTCCCGGCCGCGGGGGAACCCGCAGTGACACGGTCCGTTCGACATCCACCGGCCCCGGACGCGGTGGCGGCGGACCACCGGCGTCGAGGCCTTCGCAGGTGCGTTGCAGCACCTGGGCGGCCCGGGCCAGCGCCGGGTCGGTGAGCGGGTTCTGGGCGATGCGCCGCCAGTGTGTGTGCAGCTCCACCAGCACCGCGCGAGCCGCCGCCGGCGGGGCGTCCGGGGTCAGGCCCAGCCTCGTGGCGAGCGCCGCGCCGTCGCCGCCCAGGAGGCGTTCCATCTTCGCCAGCTCCGCCGGCGGGCCGGGGACCGCGCCCAGGCGGAGGTCGGTGAGCAGCCTGAGCTCGGTGAGCTCGTGGGCGTTGGCCCGCAGCCGTTCGACGGCCTGGCGCAGCCGCGGCGCGGCCGGGATCGGGTCCTCGCGGCAGACCGCCTCGACGAGCCTCAGCGCGCCGTCGGCCTTGAGCACGTCACGCCGCTCGGCGAACTGGGTGAGCAGGAGACGGCGCAGCTCGCCGAGCCCGCTGTGCTCCGCCAGCGCTGTCCGCAATGCGTCCACAGTAGACGCTTCGGTGCGGACGAGGCCGAGGCTGAGCCGGACGCCGTACACCCCGAGCAGGTCCAGCAGCCGCTGCCGGGCCTCGGGGGTGACGTCCAGGCCGCGCACCGGCGAAGTGAACCGCCGTGTCGAGAGCAGGAGCGGCCGGGTCGTGGGCTCGCCGGCGGCGGCGAGCGCCGCCAGGGCGGTGAAGTCCTCAGTGGACAGTGTCGCCGCCGTCTCGGCGAGCAGCCCGGCGACCGGCAGCACCGTGTGCACCAGGCTGTGGATCCGGGGGTCGGCGCGGTAGCCGGCGGCGACCCGCGCGGCGTGACCGAGCGCGCCGGGATCACCGCCGCCGAGCTCGTCGGCGCGGGACAGCACGCCCACCGCGTTGACCGGGGTGCCGCCCCCGGACGCCGCCTCGTGGAACGTGTCCAGGAAGTCCACATCGGACGAATGCAGGTGCCGCAGCAGGTACAGCACGGCGTCCACCGAGCCGGTCTCGCCGAGCAGGTCCTGGGTGCGCCGGCCCGCCGACTCGGTCAGGGAGCCCATGCCGGGCGTGTCGACCAGGATCATCCGGCTGAGCCACGGCGAGGGCAGCGCGACCTCCACCCGGTCGAGGTCCTCGGCGCGCAGGCCGGCCAGTTCCAGGAGCCATTGCCCGCCGTCGTCGGTGACCTCGAGCGGGATCGGCGGCCCGGACGGGCCGAACGCGGTCGCGGCCGGCTGCGGACCGTGCCGGTACCAGGTGACGATCTTCGTGCACTCGCCCGCGTCGGTGGCCGCCACCCGTGCCCCGACCAGCGCGTTGAGCAGCGTCGACTTGCCGGCCTTCACCCGCCCGGCCAGCGCCACGCGCAGGGGCCCGGCCAGCTGCCGGACGGCCTGTCCGAGCCGGGCTTCGGCCGGTCGGCCCCGGTAGGCGTGCGCGGCTTCGGTGAGCAGCGATCGGGCCTGCGCGGGCAGCCCCGGCGTCATCGCGCACCGCCGGCGAACCGGTCCGCGGTGGCGAGGAGCGCGTTGACGCGGTCCAGTTCCGCCTTCGCCGCCGCGCCGCGGGCCGCCGCCTCGCCGTCGGCCGTGCGGGCCGCCTTGGCCACCGCCGCCTGCTCGTGCTTGGCCGCCGACACGAGCTCGGCGGCCTGGTCGAGGTAGTAGTCGCGGATGCGGCTGCGGCTGTGCCGGATCAGGTCCAGCGACGCGCGGTGGGCGTCGGCGCGGGCCTGGTTCAGGTAGTTCGCGACGGTCCGCACGGCCTCGTTGCGGGCCGCGTCCAGCCGGGTGTTCCGGTAGCTGCGCACCGCCTTCACGGCGAAGATGCTGCCGAGCACCGCGGTCACCGGCAGCGCGATCAGCAGGCCGGGATGCAGGGTCGTGACGAGCAACGTGGTGACCACCGAACTGGACAGCGACCAGCCGCGCGCGGCGTGCATGCCGACCTCCAGCTTGCTGCCCGCCCGCGCGCCGAGCCGGCCGATTTCGAGGTCGCGCGACGGCGCCACCGCGCGGTCGCCGAGCGCGCCCACCTCGTCGGCCGAGGCGTCGAACAACGCCCCGATCTCCTCGGCCAGCTCGTCGATCGAGCGGAGCAGCGACGCGTGCGCGTCGGTCAGCTCTTCGTTGGTGCGGCGGTAGATCCGGGGCACGATCCCGGCCCACTCGCGGGTGGGATCGCTTTCGCGGATGCCCTTGGTCAGCTCGGCCTCCAGCTGCCGGGTCCGGGTGGCCAGCTCGCTTTCCATCCGCACCTGGATGTCGGCGAACCGGTCGGTGATCGTGTTGAGCCAGCGCGACGACGGGCTCGCCAGCCCCTGGGCGCGCCGCTGCGCGTGCTCGGTCCGGCGCTCGGTTTCCGGCCGCTGTTCCGGCCGCGTCAGCGTGCTGTGCTCGGCGGCGAGCGAGCCGGCGACCTGCCGCAGCGCGGTCCGGACCAGAGCCGCGGCGGCCGGCGCGGACTCGGCCCGACCCGCGGCGCGCCACGCGCGCAGCCGGTCGGCCAGGACCGGATACCCGGATTCGGCGTTGAGCGCGGGATCCCCGGTGGTGACGGCCAGCTCGCGCAGGGGAGCCGACACCGCGACGATCTCCGCGTCGATCCCGGCGGTGCGCAGGTGTTCGCGGTCGAGGTCGAGGATGCGCCGCCAGTGCGGGTAGAAGTCGATCTTGGTCAGCGCGACGAGCAACGTGGGGCATACCTCGACGGCGTGCCGGAGGAACTCGACCTCGGTGGCGGTGAGCTCCTGCGACGCGTCGGTCACCATGATCACGCCGTCGGCCAGCGCGAGGGCCCGCATGGTGGCGGCCGCGGCGGCCGCCGCGAACCCGCCGCCGAGGCCCGGCGTGTCGGCGAGCACCAGCCCGTCGGCGAGGACCTGCCGGGGGAGTGCGACTTCGACCGCGCGCAACCGGGTGCCGTCCTCGGTGAGCCCGGTGCGGCCGTGCTCGGCGGCCGCCCGGACGTCCACCGGCCGCGGCGCCGCGGACTCGGCGTCGGGCACCAGCGTGGCGCCGGCCCGCTCGCCGTGGCGCACCAGTGTGGGCACCGCGCTGAACACCACCGGGTCGGTCCCGCACACCTCGACCCCGAGCAACGCGTTGACCAGCGTGCTCTTGCCCTTCTTGAACTCGCCCGCCACGAGCACGTGCCAGGCGCCGGACGTCAGCCGGTGCTTGCACGCGACCAGCTTCTCGGCGAGGTCTTCGCGCCCGGCCGACCGGGTTTCGCCGACAGCGGTGTCGAGCAGGGTGAGCAGGTCGGCGGTGTCCGCGGCGGAGGTCATGGTCAGTGCGCCCCGGAGACGTCGTGGTGGTCCGCCGGATCGGCGTGGTGGTCGTCGAGCTGGACGGACCACTGTTCCGCGTGGTGCAGGGCGTCGTCGACGCCGTCGTGGTCGATGTCGTCGAGAGTGCCGCTCAGGTGCTCCGGTTCCGGCTCGGGGGCCGGTTCGGTGTGCTCACCGGGAACGTGCGGCGCCGGCTCGGCGGCGGTGAGCTGCTGGCTGGCGGTCACCACGGCGGGATCGGCGTCCAGCGCGGCCGGATCGGTGTCGAGGCGGTGCTGGAAGTCGTCCACGACGTGCGCGGCGGGCGCGGGAGCCGGGTGGGAGCCCGCCCCGCCGTCCGAGACGCCGGGGATGACGACGGCGTACTGGAACCGCTTGGTGTTCGCCTCCCAGGAGCCGACCCCGTACTGGGTGCCCTTCGCCTCCATGGTCCGGCCGTTGCCGAGGCTGATCGCGACGTGGTTGTGCGCCGGGAGGCCCTTGTCGGGATCGGACGAGAAGCTGAACAGCAGCGCGCCCGGCGTGTGGATCGCCTGGTCCACCGGGATCGTGAAGCCCCGCTTGTGCAGGAACTCGTACTGTTCCCACGCGGTGCGGGGCAGGTCGACCCCGACCTGGTGGGTGGCCCACTGCACCAGGTCCGAGCAGTCGAACGCGGTCGGGTCGGGGTCGTTCATGCCGGCGTGGGCGCCCCAGACGTAGTGGTCGCCGGTCTGGGCCACGGCGACGTCGAGGAACCGCTGCAGCTTCGCCGCGTCCCCGCCGGCGGCCGGGTGGTCGCCGGCCGCCGGGGTGCCGCCGGGTGTCGGCGGCGGTTCGTCGCCGAGCGGGATGCCGTACTCCTGCCCGGCCCGCCCGGCCGCACCGGTTGTCCCGCTGGTCGCGGCGGCGGTGTGCACGCCGTCACCGGGATCGGAGTTGTCCAGCGGGATCCCGTACTCCTCACCGGCGCGGGCGCCGGGTGCCGGACCGGTGCCGGCGGCCGGGTGGGAGACGACGACGGCGTCGCTGCCGTCGCCGGTCGCGGGCCCGGCCGGCTTCCCGCCACCCTCGGCCGACCCGGCACCGACGTGGTCGCCGTAGCCCGCCGTGCCGGTCCACATGCCGTGGCCGCTGCCGTCGCCGTAGGCCACCGCGGCCGCCTCGGCTTGGGCGCGGTACCGCAGGTACCGGGCGGAAAGCCCGCCGTGCGTGGTGGTCCACGGCGAGACGTCCGCGCCGCCGTGGGACACCGCGTACGCCGCCTTCGCGTTCGTGAGCGGGTCGTAGAGGTTGCCTTGGCCGAGCGTGGCGTGGGAGCGCACGTTGATCTGCCACAGGCCACGGCTGTCCTCGCCGTGGGGGTTGTGCGCACCGCTGTTGCCCCCGGACTCCGCGAGGGCGACCGCGGTCATCGTCGCGGCGCGATCCGGGGAAAAACCGGCTTCGCGGGCGAACGCGTAAATCTGCTCGGCCGTAAATCGCGCCACCACCCCATACTAGGGTGGCCGATCGCTTCGTGGTGGCGTTCCGCGTGCCCGAAGGGGCGGCAATTGCCGACGGCAGGCGGCGCCGATGCTAGGTTCGAGCCGGACCGACAGGGGGTGACGTGGCAGAGGAAGCCCCGCCGTGGCAGCTCATGGCCGACATCCTGCTGCAACGCGAAGCACTCCTGTGCCGGCTCGGGGAAGGGCTGCTGCCGCACGATTTCGCCGGTCTCTACGTGGTTTCCGAAGAAGTCGACCGTGTGCTGCGTGCTCTGCCGGGGATTTCGGGGCCGCCCGAGGAGCGGGCCGAGGCGCTGGCGCGGCAGCTCGAACCGGGATTGGCCGCTGCTCGTCAGCAATTCTCCGAATACCTGACCGGCGCGTCCGTCTTCGCCGGAATCGTGCGGCACGCGCACCTCGGCGAATTGCCGGCGCAAACTCTCGCCCTGCTCGCCGCGGTGGAATGTTCACCGCATCGGATGCGGTTGGTGGCCTATTTTCAGGACAATGTCCAGCTGCCCAGGCTGACCCTGGCGAGCCTGGGCCGGCTGCTCGGCGGCGGTGCCCGGGCGCTGGCCCCGGACGCCCCGCTGCGCCGGGCCGAACTCGCCGAGTCCGGCGCCGAAGGGCCGTGGGCCACGCGGATGTGCTGGCCCGCCACCCGGGTCCTGTGGGCCCTGACCGGCGACGACTCCGCGGATCCCGCGCTGCCGGCGGGGGCCCGGCGGCTGGCCGCGTCGGCCGGCGACGGCGTTCCCGCGCGGCCGCGTCTGCTGCTGGTCGCCGGCGCGGACGCCGCCAGCCGGCTGGCGGCGGCCAGGAAAGCCTTGCCGCACAAGCCCTTCCTCGTGTCGCCGCTGCCCGCTGACGACGCGGAGTGGGCCGCCGTGGTGCGCGAAGCCGGGCTGGGCGGCCGTGCCGTCTTCCTGGAGCTGGCCGCCCCGCTCACGCGCGCCGCCGCCGATCGGATCGACCGCGCCGCGCACCTGGACTGGGTGCTCGGCTCGGCGGGCGAACTGGCGTTGGACACGCTGCCGGACCGGCCCTGGACGGAACTGCGGCTCGAGTCGGCCGCGGCGGACGAAGCCGACTGGCAAACGACGTTCGGCACCCGGCCGGAACCCGCGTACCTGCTGAGCCGCGACCAGATCCGGCTGGTCGGCGCGGCCGCGGGCGGCGACCCCGCGCGGCTCGAGGCGGGCGTACGGCGGTTGGCCGGCGGGCACCTCGACGGCCTCGCGGTCCGCATCCGCCCCCACCGGCGGCCCGAGGACCTCGTGCTCCCCGACGACCGGACGGCGCAGCTGGACGAACTGGTCGCGCGGTTCCGGCTGCGGCGGATCGTCTACGACGACTGGGGTTTCGCGCCGGTGGCCGCGCCGGGGGTGGTCGCGCTGTTCGCCGGCCCGTCCGGCACCGGCAAGACGCTCGCCGCGGAGATCGTGGCCGGTCGGCTCGGGCTCGACCTCTACAAAGTCGACTTGTCGTCGGTGGTGAGCAAGTACATCGGCGAGACCGAGAAGAACCTCGAGCGGATCTTCGGCGCCGCGTCCGCCGGGGACCTCGTGCTGTTCTTCGACGAGGCCGACGCGCTGTTCGGCAAGCGCTCGGAGGTCGCCGACGCGCACGACCGGTACGCCAACATCGAGGTCGCCTACCTGCTGCAACGCCTGGAGGCCTACCAGGGACTGGTCGTCCTCGCGACCAACCTGCAGCGCAACATCGACGACGCCTTCCTGCGGCGGATCTCGGTGGCGGTGGACTTCGAACCCCCGGACGAGCGGCGGCGCCGGCTGATCTGGGAGCGCGCCTTCCCGGCCGGCGCGCCGCTGGGCGAGCGGCTCGACTTCGACTTCCTCGCCCGGCAGTTCCGCGTCACCGGCGGGGTCATCCGCAACGCGGCGCTCGGCGCGGCGTTCCTCGCCGCCGAGGACGGCGCCGCCGTGACGATGAACCGCGTGGCGCTGGCCCTCAAGCGCGAGTTCCAGAAACTGGGCCGGCTGCGCACCGAGGCCGAGTTCGGCCCGTACTTCCCACTGGTGAACGGGGACGACGATGCTGCACCTGCTTGACGAGTCGCTGGAGGAGTTCCTGCGCGCCACCGTCGTCCCGGTGGCCAAGCGGGAGGTCGACGTCGCCTTCGCCGCGCCGGACAAGGACTGGGCCGCCAAGGTGTCCCGGCCGACGCTGAACCTCTACCTGTGGGACGTGCGGCGCAACCTCGGCGACCGCGAATTCGGTGTGGAGACCGTCTCCGGCGCCGATGGGGCGCGGTACCGGCGGGCGAGGCTGCCGCGGGTGGACTGCCGGTACCTGGTCACCGCGTGGACCTCCGACATCCGCGACGAGCACTCGCTGCTGGGCGACGCCCTCGCGGTGTTCCTGCGGCACCCGGAGCTGGAGAGCCGCTACCTGCGCGGGGCCTACCAGGCCGTGCGGCCGCTGCCGTCGATCGAGGTCGGCGCGGGCGACGGCCGGGACAACTCGGACTTCTGGTCGGCACTGGGCGGCCAGCTCAAGCCCGGGCTCGACATCACCGTGACGGCCACTGTGGACAGTGCGCTGCTCGCCCCGGTTGGCGAGCCGGTCGAGCGGTACGAGGTCGCGGTGACGCCGACCGGTTCGGCGCCCGAGAACCGCCTGTTCGTCGGCGGCCACAGCGCCGCCGCGCCGGGCACGGTCGTCTCGACCCCGCACGGCGCCACCACGGTGGCCGAGGACGGGACCTTCGTCGTCGCCGCGGAAGTCGGCGACGAGCTGGCGGTCGGGGGTCAGCGGCAGGGGCGGGTCGAGGAGACCGGCCCGGCGGGGGTCAGGCCGCCGGGCAGCTGACGTCGTGCCGGGGAGCCTCCTGCGTCAGCAGGTAGTGGTCCACCGTGGTCCGGGTGCAGGGGGTGCGCGAGAAGGCGCCGTGGCCGGAGCCTTCGTAGGTCAGCAGGGTGGTGTTCGCCGGAGCCTGGCGGTGGATGTTCACCGCCCAGGCGTACGGGGTCGCCGGGTCGAAGCGGGAGTTCGCCAGCAGGATCCGTGGCGCTCGCGAGATGTTCAGCCGGTGCGGCGGGTTCGCGGGCGGGCCGGCGGCGCCGAGGCACGTGGTGGCTTCGTAGTGACCGATCGTGCGGCCTCGCATCAGCGGCGACCGGCGCAGCTCTTCTGCGCGCAGCGCCGAATACTGGGCGAAGGACCCGATCCGGAGGTCGAAGTCCTGGCAGACGACGGCCAGCCGGATCGACCGGTAGTTGTACTGGAACTGGGCCCTCATCGGCGGCTGACCGGTCGCGGTTTCGGCGATCACCCGGGCCACGTCGTCCCAGTCCGGGCCGTACATGTCCGAGAACACCCGGTCGGGCAGCCAGTTGTGCGCCTGGGGCAGCTGGTCGGCCGCGACGAGGGCCTGCTTCCAGGTGGCCAGGACGTCCCGGCCGTGCAGCGCGCAGGTCGCCGTCCGGTCGCACCACGCGGCGAACTGCCGGAACAGCTCGTCCGCGGCGGCCGCCCGGTCTCCCATGAAGCGCCGGATGTCGACGCTGTGGTCGATGGTGCTGTCCAGCACCATCGCCCGGACCCGGTCGCCGTACCGCTCGGCGTACTGCTGGCCGAGCAGCGTGCCGTAGGAGACGCCGAGGAAGCTGATCTTGTCTTCCCCCAGCGCACGGCGGACGGCGTCCATGTCCCGGGCGTTGACGCCGGTGTCGGCGTGGTCGAAGACCGGCTGGTTGCGGGCACGGCAGTCGGCGATCGCCTGCCGGCTGTACTGCCGGAGGGCCTCGAACTCCGCTCGGTCGGTGGGTTCGTCGCTCGGCGGGGTGATCGTGTCGTCGCACTCGATGAACGCGCTGCGCCCGGTTCCGCGCAGGTCCAAGCCCACGATGTCGAACCGGGCCAGGATCTCCGGGCTGAACACGTGGCTCGAGGCCAGCGCGAACTCCGCGCCCGAGCTGCCGGGGCCGCCGCCATCGATCATCAGCACGCCGAGGCGGTGCGCGGGATCGGTGGCCCGGTGCCGGGCGACCGCGAGGTCGAGCGCCGGTCCCCACGGCCGGTCCCAGTCCAGCGGCACCCGCAGCGTGCCGCATTCGCCGTCCGGCGGCTCGGGACTGTCCGGGTCGTCGGGGCAGGCCGCCCAGGTGATCGGTGACCAGCTGGTGCTCGCTACCGCAGGTGTGCCGCCGGCCAGCAGGAAAGCGCTCACCAGGACCGCCCCGAAAACCCGCACAGTGTCCCTGCCCCTCCCCACGGTGCCCCTCCCCGTGTCGACCCGGGCCCACCGTAGGGGGCCCGCGGTCCGGACCACAAGCCCGGTTACTCCGGGTTCGGCCGGCTGTGGCCGGATTCCGGGTCAGGTGCGCCCGGGCGCTGTTTCCGTGCGTCTGAACGGCGTAGCGCGTCGGTTCCCGGTGCGGGCCGGGGCTCACAGGCTTCCGCGCGGCGGGCACCGACGACGGCGATGATCAGGTGGTCGAGGGACGACATCGAAGCCTCTCAGCACGGTCGGCGGCCCCCCTCCTCAGTGAACTACCCCCCGGCACCGGTCCGAAACCGCGGCGCCGCGGGGTCGTTTCCAGCCGGGCGGCGGGAGTCGTCGAACCGGTTCGACGATGGCAAAGTCATGAGGGGCACCCTCATGGCTCTTAAGTCCATCAGGGTGCCCCTCATGGACTTTCGAGAGGGTTGTGGGGGAAAGGTGCTGGTCAGACGTGGCGCGGGCGGGCGCCGGTGCTGGACCGCAGCGAGATCGGCGGCTCGAGCAGGGCGTGCCGCGGGGCGGCGTCGCCGTCGGCGATCTGCGCCAGGAGCAGGTCGACGGCCAGCCGGCCCAGCTCGACGGCCGGCACGTCGGCCGCGGTGAGCGGCGGGTGGAAGTCTTCCGCCAGCCGCTCGGCGATCACGCCGGTGAGCGAAAAGTCGCGAGGCACTTCGAGCCCGGCCCGGTGCAGGGCTCGCTGGACGCCGGGCAGCGCGGCTTCGTTGATCGTGACTGCCGCGGTCACCGAGGGCCACTGCGTGCGGATCTCTTCGAAGCAGGCCAGGCCGGCGGCCGCGTCGTCCGCGCAGCACACGGTGCGCGCGGTGAGGCCGCGCGCGGCCGTGGCTTCGAGGAAGCCGGTCGCCGAACGCAAAGCCGGGCCGTAGCCCGCGGCGACGAGCTCGGCCGACCGGTTGACGAGCACGACCTCCTCGTGGCCGAGGTCGGCGAGGTGGTGCACGCAGCGCGTGATGAGGGCGCCGTAGTCGACGTCGACCCACCAGGACGCCCCGGGGTGCTCGACGTGGCCGATGGTCACGAACGGCAGGCTCGCCTGGCTCAGCCGCTCGACCCGCGGGTCTTCGAGGAGGATCTCCATCAGGATCACGCCGTCGACGCGCCGCCCCGTGACGATGCGCTCGAACGAGCGGTCGTGGTCGCCGCCGCTGGGGGAGAGCAGGACGTCGAGATCGTGGGCGGCGGCCGCGTCGACGACGCTGCCGACGAACCCCAGCTGGACGTCGGTCAGCCGGCGGCTGGCCGGCGGCACGACCAGGCCCAGGGTGCGCGTGCGGCCTTCGGCCAGCGCGCGGGCGCTGGCGTTGGGCCGGTAGCCGAGCTCGGCGATGACGTCGTTGATGCGCTGCACGGTGGCCGCCGAAACCGGTCGCTTGCCGCTGATGGCGTAGGACACGGTGCTGCGCGAAACTCCCGCGCGGCGCGCGATCTCCCCGATGTTCATGCCGCTCCTGACCCCGGTCGTCAGAACCGGTTCGACGTCGCGTCGATGGTAATACACGGGTCTGACCTCCTGCGGAACTGAGTATTGCGCCGGACCCGGCTCGCGGTTTACGGTGACGCCGCTATCAAGCGTCGAACCGGTTCGATGACGGGTCGACCGCCTCCAGGTCGTCGCAGGTGCCGACAGGAAGGACCTCTCATGAAGCGTCTCCCCCTCATCCGGCTGCTGTCGGCGGCCGTCGCCGTCACGACCGTGGCCGCGTGTTCCTCGGGGACGGCCCCCGCCACGGGCTCGGGCGGGACGGGCGCCGGCGGCGCCTTCGCGGTCTGGGACCCCTACCCGCAGTTCGACGCGAGCTCCGCCTGGGCGAAGGTCATCGACAAGTGCGGTGCCGAAGCCGGCGTCAAGATCGCGCGGCAGGCGTTCGACACGACCGACCTCACGAACAAGGTGCTGCTTGCCGCCCAGCAGAACACGGCGCCGAACGTGCTGGTGGTGGACAACCCGGTGGTCTCCACCCTGGCCGAGGCCGGGGTGCTGAAGTCCAATCAGGACACCGGTCTCGACGCGGCCCAGGTGGCCCCGAACCTGCTCGCCGCCGCCGACGTCAAGGGCCAGGTGTACGGCGTGCCGATCGGCGCGAACACGCTCGCCCTGTACTACAACAAAAAGGTGCTGACCGCGGCCGGCGTCGACCCGGCGTCGGTGCGGGACTGGGCCTCGCTCAACGCCGCACTGGCGAAGGTGAAGACGGCCGGCAAGAAGGGCATCACGTTCTCCGCCATCGGCACCGAGGAAGGTACTTTCCAGTTCCTGCCGTGGTTCTGGGGCTCGGGCGCGAACCTGACCGACGTGTCCTCGGCAGACGCCGTCTCGGCGCTCACCCAGTGGAAGTCGTGGCTGGACCAGGGATACGCCCCGAACTCCGTCGTCGGCAACACGCAGACCACCAGCTGGCAGGAGTTCGCGACCGGGGACTACGCCTTCGCCGAGAACGGGACCTGGCAGCTGCAGAACGCGAAGAAGGCCGGCCTCGACTACGGCGTCCTGCCGATCCCGGGACGCGCCGGGGGAGCGGCCCCGGCGCCGACCGGTGGCGAGTTCGTCACCGTGCCGGCCCAGAGCAGCCCGGACGCCGAGAAGACCGCGGGCAAGATCGCGTCCTGCCTGACCAGCCCCGCGAACGTCCTCGACTCGGACACGGCGCTGACCTACGTCTCCGCCGTGCCGTCCGTGCAGGAGAAGCAGGTCGCCGCCCAGCCGGAGCTGAAGGTGTGGGTCGACGCGGTCAAGGTCGCGAAGGGCCGCACCGGCGACAACCTCGGCACCCGTTACCCCCGGATCTCGGAACCCCTCTGGGGCGCCGTGCAGTCCGCGCTGACCGGCGCGAAAGCCCCCGGTGCCGCGCTCTCGGCCGCGCAGGCGACCGCCGCCGCGGCGAAGTAGGCCGGCTCATGCAGGACATCCGTGAGCCGGTCGTGCTCACCGCCCGTCCGGACGCTCCGGCGCCCGGACGGGCCGGGCGCGCGCGGCGACGGCGGCAGCAGCTCCTCGCGTGGGCGTTCCTCCTGCCGCTCGTCGCGTACCTCGTGCTGTGCTACGGCTACCCGCTGGCGACGAACATCGACCTCAGCCTCCGCGGCTACACGGTCCGCACCTTCGTCCACGGCGGGGCGCCGCTGGTGTGGTTCGACAACTACGTCACGGTGTTCGGCGATCCGACGTTCCGCACGGCGCTGTTCGACACGGTCGTCTTCACCGCCGCGTCGCTGCTGTTCCAGTACGGCATCGGGCTGGCGATGGCGGTGTTCTTCGCCCGGAACTTCCGCCTGGGCCCGACCCTGCGGGCCCTGTTCCTCGTGCCGTGGCTGCTGCCCCTGATCGTTTCGGGATCGACCTGGGCGTGGCTGCTCAACAGCGAGTCCGGCGTCGTCAACTCCGTGCTCGGCTGGGTCGGCGGCGGCAAGATCGACTGGCTGACGTCGCCGTCCTGGTCGCTGGTCTCGGTGATCATCGCCAACATCTGGATCGGCGTGCCGTTCAACCTCGTCGTCCTGCACAGCGGCCTGCAGAACATCCCGGCCGAGGTGTACGAAGCGGCGTCCCTCGACGGCGCCGGGGCCTGGCAGCGGTTCCGGCACGTCACGTTCCCGCTCCTGCGACCGGTCTCGGCGATCACCCTGCTGCTGGGGCTCGTCTACACGCTGAAGGTGTTCGACGTCATCTGGATCATGACCAAGGGCGGCCCCGGCGGATCGTCGACCACCCTGGCCACCTGGTCCTACCAGCTCGGGTTCGGCAGCATGCTCCCGCGGTTCGGGCCCAGCGCCGCCGTGGGCAACGTGCTCATCCTGCTGGCACTGGTCGCGGGGCTGCTCTACATCCGGACGCAGCGCAGGCAGGAGGAAGCGTGACCCGGCACTGGCGCACCGCGGCCGGGCTCGTCCTCACCGCCGTGATGTTGTTCCCCGTCTACTGGATGGTCAACGTGTCGCTGACCCCGGCCGGGCGGATGCGCAAGTCCCCGCCCGACTGGTTCCCCGCCGATCCGACGTTCGAGGGCTACGAACGGGTCCTGCGCGAGCAGCTGCCGTACTTCACCACCAGCCTGTTCGTCGCACTGGGCACGGTCGCGCTGACCCTGGCCCTGGCCGCGCCTTCGGCGTACGCGCTGGCGAAGCTGCGCCCGCGCGGGCACCGGTCGCTGGGCTTCGTGCTGCTCGTCGCGCAGATGGTCCCCGGCATCATCATGGCGCTGGGGTTCTACGGCATCTACGTCAAACTGGGCATCACGAACACGGCCTGGGGGCTGGTCCTGGCCGACTCGACGATCGCGGTGCCGTTCGCCGTGCTCATCCTCACCTCCTTCATGACCTCCGTGCCGGACGAGCTCGTCCAGGCGGCCACGATCGACGGGGCGGGCGCGGTGCGCACGTTCTGGTCGGTGGTGCTGCCCGCGAGCCGCAACGGGGTCGTGACCGCCGGGCTCTTCTCGTTCCTGTGGGCCTGGTCCGACTTCGTCTTCGCGGCGACGCTCGACGGCGGTGGCTCGATGCGGCCGTTGACCCTGGGCATCTACCGCTACATCGGCAACAACAACCAGGAGTGGAACTCCATCATGGCGACGGCGGTGGTCGCCTCGGTGCCGGCCGCCGTGCTCCTCGTGCTGGCGCAGCGCTTCGTCGCCGCCGGCGTCACCGCGGGCGCCGTCAAGGACTAGCCCCTTCCGGAAAGGACAACTTCTGTGCCCACGGGCGAATTCTCGCTGCGGGAGATCCCGTTCAGCTACCCGGGATCGTGGCTCGACGTCTCCCCGGTGGTGGCCCAGGCCACCTGCGCCGACGACCCGCACCTGGTCTCCCACCGCCACGGCATGCACGCCGTCCTGGCCCTGGTCGCCGACGGACCGGTGACGGCCACGCCGTCAGAACTCGCCTGGGGCCGCGGGCGGATCAGGGCGGCGTTCGCGTCCCCGGAAGCACTGCGGATCGCCGGGCGCGGCGCCGAGCTGCGGATCAGGGCGGCGGAGCCCACGCTGACCCCGTTCACCGGCACGTACTTCTTCACCGACCCGGTCGACGGCTCCGGTGTGTTCACCTCGTACGAGACCGGCTACCGCTACCGGATCACCGTCCTTTCCGGACACGTACGGCACATCGGAGCCGAAGCACTCGGCACAGCCGAGCGCGCGGTCGTCGTCAGCGGCGACGAGTGGGAGGTGGCGATCGAGGAACTGCCCGGGGCCCGCGCGCAGTACGTGCCGGAGCAGACGTTCGACGAGGTCGTCACGGCGGCACTCGCCGCGTTCACGACCTTCGCCGACGACGTGGCGCCGTGGCGCAGCGAACGCACCCCGGCGGCCGAACTCGCCTGTTACGTGCTCTGGTCGGCGATCGTGGGACCGTCCGGGTTCGTGGGGCGTCCGGCCGTGCTGATGTCGAAGCACTGGATGGACAAGGTGTGGAGCTGGGACCACTGCTTCAACGCGCTCGCCCTCGCCGCCGGCCGTCCCGGGCTGGCGTGGGACCAGTTCCAGGTCGTCTTCGACCACCAGGACGACCAGGGCGCCCTGCCGGACTCGATCACCCACGCCGAGGTGCTGCGCAATTTCGTCAAGCCTCCGATCCACGGCTGGACGCTGTCCCGCCTGCGCGGCCGTCTTCCCGGTGGCCTGCCGGAAAAGGAGCGCGTCTACCGGCAGCTGGCGGCGTGGACGACGTTCTGGCTGGACCATCGCCGCGTGCCGGGCCAGCCGTTCGCCCACTACGAGCACGGCAACGACAGCGGCTGGGACAACGCGACCCCGTTCGCCGAACGGCGGCTCGTGCGGACTCCCGACCTCGCGGCGTTCCTGGTGCTGCAGCTGAACGAACTGGCCGTCCTGGCTGTCGAGCTGAAGGACCCCGGCGCTGCTGCGCGGTGGCGTTCTCTCGCGGGCGACCTGCTGACGGCGCTGCTGGACCGGCTGTGGGACGGCACTCGTTTCGTCAGCCAGCCGGTCTCGACCGGCTCGAGCCTGCTCGATCTCATGCCGATCGTGCTGGGGGAGTACCTGCCTTCCGACGTTCGTGACAAGGTCGTGGCCGGGCTTGAGGAGCATCTCACCGACATCGGGCTGGCCACTGAGCAGCCGGCTTCCTCGTTCTACGAGGCTGACGGTTATTGGCGCGGTCCGGTGTGGGCGCCTGCGACGGTGCTCGTCGAAGACGGTCTGCGGCGGGCTGGTGCTGTCGATCTTGCCGATCGTGTCAGTGCTCGGTTTCGTTCTGTGTGTGAGAAGTCCGGGTTTGCGGAGAACTTCGACGCCTTGACCGGTGAGGGGTTGCGTGATCGTGCTTATACCTGGACTGCCAGTGCTTACCTTCTTCTTGCCGGTTCTGCTGAGCGTCGTGCTTCGTCTGGTTGAGTCTCAAGATGCGGCTTCGCCGTGGCGTGGGAAATCGGCGCTCCTCGGGTTGTCTTCTCGTTGTGGTCGGCAGCGCCGATTCCCCACGCACCGAGTCCCTTCCGCCTTTCTCGTAGGTGTTCCGGTGCTGTGACAGGTTGGCTTTGGTGGTACCTGATCGTGTGATGACAGGTGTTCGATTGTCGGTATTCTTGAGTTATGGCCGAACATGCGATCTGGCAAGCTGATGCGGTGGCACTCGCCGACCGTCTCGGTGAGCTGTTCGCGTGCATGCGGTCTGCTGAGGCTGAAGTTGGTGCGTTGGTGGTGGAGATCGAGCGGCGGGGTGTGCTGGAGCTGTTCGGCTACCGGTCCGTTCCCCGGCTGCTCGAGCATCTGGTGGATGTCCCGAAATCCTCGGCCGAGCGGATCGTGAAACGCGCCCGGGCCATCAACCCTGGCGCGACCCTCGACGGCACCCCGATTCCCGCAGTCGCTGCTGCCACGGGCGTTGTGGCTCGGTCGGGGCGGTTGAGTAATCCGATGATCGACGTGATTGTCGGGGTGTTGCGGGATGTTCCGCCCGAGCATCGTGAGGGTGCCGAGCAGCATTTGCTTACCTTCGCTGAGGAGGCCGGGCATCGGCAGGTCGCCGCCCTCGGCGCCCGCATCCTGGCCCACCTCGACCCCGACGGCACCGAACCGGACGACACCGAAATCACCACCCCCACCCGGGAACTGTCGTTGCGGCGCAAGAGAACCGGGATGTGGGAGATCAGCGGCAAGCTCGACGATGAGACCGGTGCCCGCGCCAGTGCGCTGCTGGACTCGCTTGCTCAGCGTCGCAGCACCGGCGAGGGTCCCGACTTGCGGTCTCCGCAGGAGCGTTACGGCGATGCGTTCTCCGACGCGGTCGATCTGGCGTTGAATGGCCCGGAGTTGCCGAGGCAGGCTGGTGAACGCGCGCACGTGATGGTCGCGGTCTCGCTGGAGGACTTGAAGTCCGGGATCGGCACCGCCCTCCTGGGTGACGCTGGGACAATCTCCGCGGCCGAGGCGCGGTTGCATGCTTGCGACTGCAAGATCATTCCTGTGGTCCTTGGCGGCCAGAGTGAACCCCTTGATGTTGGGCGCCTGCGGCGGCTGGTTCCCACGGGGATCCGGCATGCCCTCTACCTGCGTGACCGGGGTTGTGCTTTCCCGGGGTGTCATCGGCCGCCCCGGCATTGTCAGGGCCACCACGTTCGCCATTGGGCGGATGGTGGCCCGACGGAGCTGGGCAATCTCGTGCTGATGTGCGCCCACCACCATCGGCTGGTGCATCGCTCCGGGTGGGAAGTTCGCATCGCCGCCGACGGTCTCCCGGAGTTCCTACCGCCGGTGTTCCTGGACAAGCAGCGAAAACCCAGGCGTAACAACCTCCACCTACCCCTGCCCTTCGCGGCATAGACAACAGAACATGGGACAGGCCCGGAGCCGCACGGCTACGGGCCTACACCCACGCCATTCTCATACACACGTTGAGCCTACTGGCGTTGAAGACGGTCGCGGAGTCCCATGAGTACAACTGGACTCCAGTGTGGACGGTCGTGCCCAGGTCGATCGTGGTCGACCGCCACCGAGCGCGATGCACTGGTGCACGTTGTCAAGACGGTGCAGCCGTCTCGCCGGGCACCTGGTCGCCCGTACTGGGTCGGCCTCGGCTCTGTCTTGCTTCGGATGGGCGCACCCGCACGGTGCGGCCGTCTTGTCGAGCACCTGCCCGCCCCGTACTGAGCCGGCCCCGGCCCTGGCCCCGGATACCCGCCACTGGGGTGATACGCAGCCGGCTGAGGCCTATCCCGTCACCTCCGCGGCTTGCCGGCAGTGCCCGGGGGTCCGCCGAGCCCCGGATTCCCAAGGAGCAGCAGCGGCATGACAGCAGGCGGCTGCCCACCAACGGCCCATACCTCCGAACGCCTCCTCAAGCAGCTGATCCCGGCCCGCACAGTGCGGATATTGCCAACCGTGTGCCGGGCCGTTTACAGTCTCCTTCCTGGGAGCGCTCCCAACCTGCGGCCGGCTCGACGACGAGGAGATGGCGAATGCGGGCAAGGAAGTTGCGGACCGGTCTGGCCTTGCTGGCCGCGGCGGCGCTCGGGCTGACGGCCGGGTCCGTTCCCGCGTCGGCCGCTGACTACGAGCGGCTGCTCAACGGCACCTTCTCCGGTGGCACCATCGACCCCTGGTGGGCCGGGTCCGGCACTACCGGCCGCGTCACCGCTGGGGAGTTCTGCACCGACGTCACCGGTGGTACGGCCAACGGCTACGACGCTCTGGCCGGGCAAAACGGGGTTCCCTTCGAGGCGGGACAGCAGTACACGCTGACCTTCGACGCGCACGCCACCACCGCCCAGCAGATCTCCGCCGTCGCCGGGGAGGCCGTCTCACCCTACCGGCAGATCTCGCGCACCGACCTGACCGTCACGCCGGCGACCCAGCACTTCACCGTCACCTTCACGTCCACTTTGGACTTCCCGAACGCCGGCAACGGGCAGCTGGCGTTCTGGTTCGGCGGCCAGGCCGCGAACAACACCGTCTGCCTGGACAACATCTCCCTGATCGGCGGTGTCATTCCGCCCGGTGGCCTGCCACCCACCAGTGGCATCCGGGTGAACCAGGAAAGTTACACGCCTGGCTTGCCCAAGAAGGCCACCGTGATCAGCGACTCGGCCACGGCACTGACGTGGACGCTGAAGAACTCCGCCGGCGCCGCCGTCGCCACCGGGCAGACCCGGCCGCGCGGTGCGGACGCCGCTTCCGGTGAAAAGGTGCACGAGATCGACTTCTCCGCCTATGACACCGCGGGGACCGGCTACACGCTGACCGTCGGCTCCGAGACCAGCTTCCCCTTCGACATCTCCGCGGACGGGCTGAAGAAACTGCGCTACGACTCGCTCGCGTTCTTCTACCACCAGCGCAGCGGCATCGCGATCGACGCCCGATACGCAGGCGCGGCCTACGCTCGCCCGGCGGGGCACCTGAACGTCGCGCCGAACCAGGGCGACAACAACGTTCCCTGCCGGTCCGACCTGAACTGCGGCTACACCCTCGACGTGCGCGGTGGCTGGTACGACGCCGGCGACCAGGGGAAGTACGTCGTCAACGGTGGCATCGCCACGTGGGAACTGCTCGACGAGTACGAGCGCGCGCTGCGGATGGGCGACGCGAGCGCGCTGGGCGACGGGAAGCTGGCTATCCCGGAACAGGGCAACGGCGTGCCCGACATCCTCGACGAGGCGCGCTGGGAGGTCGACTTCCTGCTGGAAATGCAGGTCCCCGACGGCAAGCCGAACGCCGGCATGGTGCACCACAAGATCCACGACGCGCAGTGGACGAGCCTGCCCACCCGCCCCGACCAGGACAGCCAGCCTCGCCGGCTCTCCCCGCCGAGCACGGCCGCCACGCTGAACATGGCCGCCGTCGCGGCGCAGGCGTCGCGGTTGTGGCGGACCATCGACCCGGCGTACTCGGCGAAGCTGCTGGCCGCGGCCGAGAAGGCCTACGCCGCGGCGAAGGCCAACCCGAATGTGCTCGCGGACCCCAACGACGGCACCGGTGGCGGCACCTACAGCGACAACACCGTGACCGACGAGTTCTACTGGGCCGCCGCGGAGCTGTACACGACGACCGGCAAGAGCGCCTACCGCAGTGACGTCACGGGCTCCTCGCTCTACCGCGGCGCCAGCTTCACCACCCACGGCTTCGACTGGGGCTCGACGGGCGCGCTCGGCGACATCACTCTCGCCCTGGTGTCCAACGACCTGCCGGCGGCCGACGTCGCGGCGATCAAGACGGCGATCACCACGACCGCCGACAGCCACCTGGCGCAGATGGCGGCCATGGGCTACCCCGCGCCCTACCGCACCGCCGACGGTACGTACGAGTGGGGCTCCAACGGCCTGGTCGCCAACAACGGCGTGGTGCTCGGCCTGGCGTACGACTTCACCAAGCAGGACAAGTACCGCGACGGCGCGTTCCAGGCCATGGACTACCTGCTGGGACGTAACCCCGCGAACTACTCCTACGTCTCCGGCCACGGCGACCAGGCCGTGCAGAACGTGCACCACCGGTTCTGGGCGCACGAGCTGGACCCGTCGCTGCCGACCGCCCCGCCCGGCGCGCTGTCCGGTGGGCCCAACAGCGGCCTGCAGGACCCGACCGCCGCGCGGCTGCTCGCCGGCTGCGCGCCCCAGCGCTGCTTCGTCGACGACATCCAGGCGTACTCGGTGAACGAGGTCGCCATCAACTGGAACTCGGCGCTGGCGTGGCTGGCGAACTGGACCGCGGAGAAGTCCCCGTCCACTGTGGACACGACACCCCCGGCCGCCGCGGGCGAGCCCGCCGTCTCCGCGGTGGCCGGCACCAGCGCGACGGTGACCTGGGCGGCGTCCTCGGATCCGGAAAGCGGCATCAAGGGCTACGACGTGGTCAGCGTGACCGGCGCGGCCCGCAAGGTCCTCGCCACCGTCACCGGGACGACCGCGACCTTGACGGGCCTGACGCCGTCGACCGCCTACACCCTGGTCGTGGTGGCCCGCAACGGCGCGGGCCTCGCCGGTCCCGACTCGCCGTCCGCGCAGTTCACGACGCTGCCGGACAAGCCGGCCGGCGGGTGCGCGGTGACGTACACCGCGAACACGTGGAACAGCGGGTTCACCGCCGCCCTCACCCTGACCAACACCGGCACCACGGCCTGGACGACGTGGGCGCTGAAGTTCTCCTTCCCGGGCAGCCAGAAGGTGACGCAGGGCTGGTCGGCGACGTGGTCGCAGTCCGGCCCGGACGTGACCGCCACGGCCATGCCCTGGAACGGCTCGGTGGCGCCCGGGAAGTCGGTGCCGATCGGCTTCAACGGCAGCTACACCGGAACCAACTCGAATCCGGCGGCCTTCACGGTGAACGGGAAGGCGTGCGGCTGAGCTGGGCCGCCGCCGGGCCGGGTGCCTCGGAGGATGTGACGGTGAGTTATTCGACGGATCCGCGGGCGGCGCGATCGGTGACCTGTCCCTGCTCGGTCAGGTGCAGCTGCCGGGTGGTCGACTGGGCGGTGTAGACGAGCGCGGCGATCGCGGTCACCGCGGTGACGCCCGAGACGACCGACTGCACCACGAGGGTGGTCGGCGAGGTCGTGGTTCGCGGTCGTCCCCGCGGCGTTGCCCGGCGGCCGCGCGAGTTCCTGGGCTTCGCCGGGGCTCATCACCTGAGCGTCAGCACCGTGCCCTACGCCCTGGCCGAGGCGGACCAGGCGCAGACGGACCTGGTCGAGACCGGCCGCCGTCGCGGCAAAGTTGCCGGTTCGCCGCCGCAAAAAGCCTGATGACCAGCGCACATGTGAATCGGCGCGCACCACGGGGCGTCGCGCTACTGTGACGCTCACTGGGGCTGCGGACGCTAGGGGGAGCCATGCCGATGCCACGCCGGTTCGGACGATGCCGAGCGCGCGGATGCCGGGCCTTCGTGCTCGCCGCGGTCGTCGCACTCGGGATGACGGCGTTCGACGTGCCGACGGCAGCGGGCGCACCACCGGCGGCGGCTGCGCCGCGCCGGATCGACCCGCGAGACGTTCCGGTGATCCCGGGCCGGCCCGTCGTGGCGGACCCCGTCGCGGTCGCCAAGGCCGGCTTCGGGCCGATGTCGACGCGCGCCGGAACCGCGGCGCACTTCGATCCGCGGCGGTCGAGGCTGGTGTCGCGCTCGATGTTCGCCGAGGAGTACGAAAATCCGGATGGCACGCGCACGTCGCGGCAGTCGAGCCTGCCCATGAACGTGGCGGACGCGAAGGGACAGTGGCATCCGGTCGACACGACCTTGCGGCGCGTGCCGTCCGGCAGACTGGCGGCCGATGCCCAGCCCTTGGCGCCGTCCCTCGGGCCCAACGCCGCCGACCCGGACGTCGTCTCGGTGGCGGTGGCCGGGAAGCGTGCCTCGCTCGGGCTGGAGCAGGCGGCACCGAGCCCGGCGCGCGTCACCGGGAACCGGGTGACGTACGAGAACGCGCAGACCGGCACCGACCTGGAGTACGAGATCACCAGGGGCGCGGTCAAGGAGACGTTGGTCTTGAAGCAGCCGCCCGCGACGGGAAAAGCGCAGTGGCGGTTCCGGTTGTCCACCGCCGGACTGACGCCGAGCGTGGCACCGGACGGCACGGTCCGGCTCGTCGATGACGAATCGGTGGTCAGGCTGGTCATGCCCCCCGTCGAGGCATGGGACTCTTCTGGCGGCGCCGACCGGGCCCCGGGGCTGACCGGGGGCCGGTACCGGGTCGAACGCGCCGGTGCGCACTGGATCCTGACGGTCTCGGTGGACGGGAACTGGCTGAGCGATCCGAAGCGCGTGTACCCGGTGCGGGTCGATCCGACGTTCACCTTCGGTGTGTTGAGCTCACAGGCGTACCGCTCCGATGGCTACGTCTGCGACAACTGCGGTCTTCGGATCGGCAACAGCCAGTTCGGTGGCGACTCCTACAACCGGACCGCCCTGCGGTTCGACTACTCGCCTCTTTACGGGAAGACCGTTGTCGGTGCCCGGGTCGACGTCACGCGCAACACCAGCGTCGTCGGATCGCTCAAGACGTGGAACGCGGATCTGTACCACGCGGCCGCGCTGAACTTCAACGGGCTCGGCGCGCGGCTGGCGAGCGCGCTCGTCGGCGATGTCGGCGCGTTCTCCTCGGCGGAGCTGACCGGGTTCCTCCGGCACGTCGTCGATACCCGGCAGGCGGCGTTCTTCATGCTGGTGGGCAGCGAGGTGCCGGGAACCTGGACGTACAAGAACCTCGACGCGACCCTGACGGTCGACACCGGCACGGCGCCCCCGGCGGCGACCCCGGTGGCACCTGCGGACAACAGCGTGCTGACGTCGTTGAGCCCGACCCTGGCGGTCAACCCGGTGTCGGATCCGGACGGCGACCCGGTCGCCTACTGCTACAAGGTGGCGACCGGTCCTGACGCGAAGTCCGGCGTCGTGGTCGACTCCGGCTGCCTGAACAGTCCCACGTGGACGGTCCCACCCGGCGTGCTCCAGGACGGGGGTACCTACACCTGGCAGGCCACCACCGCCAGCGGGATCACCACGACCGCGCCGCCGTGGGTCGGCCACTTCAAGGTGGACCAGCGCATCGGCGAGCACGAACCGTCGCCGGTGGACACCCTGGGCCCGTTCACGGTGAACCTGGCCAACGGGAACCTGTCCACCCGGGTCAGCGGCCCGGCGTTCACGACGGTGGCGGGCAAGGCCGGGCTCTCGTTCGGCTACAACTCCCAGCAGGCCGAGCCCAAGGGGCTCAAGACGTCCTACTTCGCCGACCTGTCGCACAACGGCCTGATCAGCGACGCGCAGCAACCGGTGCTGGTCCGCACCGAACCCCAGGTCAACGTCAACTGGGGCGGCGAGTCGCCGTTCGCGCCCGCGCTGACGGCCGACTGGTTCGTCGTCCGGTGGGAGGGCTACTTCCAGGCGCCGGCCACCGGCCGGTACCAGTTCGCCGGCGTCCACGACGACGGCGCGGTGGTCTGGGTCAACGGGGCCAAGGTCTACGACGTGTCCGGGCCGAGCGACGTCAACTGGACCGAGTCGGCCCCGACGTCCCTCGCCGCGGGGCAGCGCGTGCCGGTCAAGGTGGAGCTGGCGGAGGCCACCGGGCTCGCCCAGATGAAGCTGTTCACCCGCGCCGACGACGGCGCGACGGTGTCCGCGCAGATCGTGCCGAGCGACTGGCTCTACTCGGCGGACCTGCCCGCGGTGCCCCGTGGCTGGACGCTTTCGTCCGATGTGGACGGTGAGGGGACGGGCTACGTCGAGGCGAAGATCGCCGATCAGTCGATCGTGCTCACCGACGGCACCGGCGCGAAACACACGTGGGTCAAGGCCGGGACCGGCGGGTACACCCCGCCGTCCGGCGAGGTCGGCGTGCTCGGGCTCGACGCGGGCGGGCGGGTGACCCTGACCGAGGGCCCCAACGTGTTCTCGTTCCGGGCGGACGGCAGGCTCGAGTCGCAGACCAGCGTCGCCGACTCGCGCAAGCCCGCGACCCTGCGGAACGTCTACGACGGCGCGCCGTCACGGCTACGGGAGATCAAGGATCCGGTTTCCGGCCGCTCGCACGTCCTCCACTACAACCGCGCGGGCGACGACTGCTACGGCGGGACACCACTGCCGCCCGGGGCGGACCCGTTGCCGCCGTCGCAGATGCTGTGCCGCGTCACGTACTGGGACGGCACCGAGACCCGCCTCTGGTACTCGGCCGGGAACCTCGCGCGGATCGAAGACCCGGGCGCGGAGGTCACCGACTTCGGCTACACCGCGCGGGGCCTGCTCAACGGCCTGCGGGACAGCCGGGCCAACGACTGGATCGCCGCCGACCCGGCCGCCCGCACCGGCCAGGCCGCGGACGTGACCGGCTTCGTCACCTACGACGACGGAGCCAAGCCGAAGGCGACCGGTCTCGGTTCCGCGGTTCCGGCGATCGGCCAGGCGCGGCAGGGCCGGACCTACCGCTACGACCCGGCCGGCCGCCAGACCTATACGGACGTCGCGGGCCTGTCCCCGGCGCCCGGGTACGCCACGAAGGTCACCTATGACGCCGCCGACCGCGCGTTGACGAGCACCGACGCGACCGGCCGGACGACCGGCCGGACCTGGAACGCCCAGGACCGGCAGCTGACGTCGACCGACCCGGCCGGCCGCGTGTCGGCCAAGGTCTACGACCACGCCGACCGGCTGGTCGGCTCCTACGGCCCCGCGCCCGGCGCGTGCTTCAGCGGCCAGCTGCCGACCGCGGCGTGCGCGAACACCGTGCCGCACGAGCACACCGGCTACGACGAAGGCATGAACGGCCTCTCGGTCGCCTACTACGACAACGACTCCCTGACCGGCGCGCCCAAGGTGTTCGCCACCGGGATCGGCGATCCCGGCGGCGGGCTCGTCCGCAACTGGGACACCGCCGCGCCCGCCGACGGCATTCCCGCCGATCGGTTTTCGCTGCGTGCCACCGGCGAGATCGTGTTCCCCGAAACCGGCGACTACACCCTGCGCGTGCTCGCCGACGACGGCGTGCGGGTGTGGATCGACGACGGGACCGTGATCGACGACTGGAAGGACACCGCGGCGAGCTGGCGGCAGGCGACGGTGCGCAGCGACGCCCCCGGCCGGATCCGGCGGATCCGCGTCGACTACTACGACGCGACGTCCCTCGCCCAGCTGGAACTGCACTGGACGACACCCGGCGGGGTTCAGGAACCCGTGCCCGGCAGCCGGTTGCGGCCGCGGTACGGCCTGGTCACCTCGACGGTGACGGCCGAGTCCGGCGGGGTGCCCGACCGGACCGCCGCGACCCGCTACACCGGCCTGGACCCGGCGTTCGGCCTGGCTTCGGCGGTTGTCACCGACCCTGCGGGACTCTCGCTGAGCGAGGGTAGCGGCTACGAGCAGCCCGGCGGCGGATACCTGCGCAAGACCGGCAAGACCTTGCCGGCCGGCGGTCAGGCCACCTACGCCTACTACGGGGACACGGAGACGAGATCGGACCCGTGCGTCGCCGGAAGCCCGGCCGTCAACCAGGGTGGGATGGCCCGGCAGACCACCGGCGCCATGCCGGCTTCCGGGCCGGCGCGGGTCGACGAGCAGGTGTACGACGCGTCCGGCCGGGTGGTGGCCAAGTCCACCTCCGGCGACTGGTCGTGCACGAGCTACGACGTCCGCGACCGCATCACCCGGCAGACCTTTCCGGCCAACCCGGCCATCGGCGCCCGGACCGTCACCCACGACTACGCCGTCGGCGGCGACCCGCTGACCAGTGCGGTGAGCGACTACAACGGCACGGTCACCACAAAGGTGGACCTGCTCGGCCGCGTCGTCCAGTACGGGGACGCCAACGGGACCGACACCACCACGACCTACGACCAGGCGGGCCGGGTCGTCCGGACGGCCGGCGACCCGTCGCTGTCCAACGACCCGCCGCGCGTGACCGTGACGGCCTACGACGACGCGGGCCGGGTGCTGACGGTCCAGGTCGACGGCACGACCCAGGCCACCAGTACCTACGACGGCGCCGGTGAGCTCGCGTCCGTGTCCTACTCCAACCGCACGTCGCTGGCCGCGATCGGCCGGGACGACGCCGGCCGGATCACCTCGCAGACCTGGAAGACCGGTGACGGCAAGGAAACCGTGTCTGCGGTGACGCGCTCCCTGGCGGGCACGATCACCGACGAGTCGCTGGCCGGAGTGGACGCCAACCCCGCGGGCCCGAACTACGGCTACGACGCGGCCGGCCGCTTGACGCAGGCGTACGTCAACGGACACCACTTCACCTACGACTTCACGTCCGTCGCGAGCGGTACTTGCCCCACCGGAACACAGGCGAACGCGGGCCGCGACACCAACCGCGTCCGCCTGCTCGACCAGACCGCGGGCGGCACCGCGGAAACCGGCTACTGCTACGACAACGCCGACCGGCTGCTGGCCACCGTCGGCGCGGGTGCGACCAGCGGCGTCACTTACGACACCCACGGCAACACCACGGCGTCCACGACCGGCGGCTCGACGACCTTCGTACGGTTCGACTCCGCCGACCGCAACCTCGGCCTGTCCGTCACCGGTCCGGGCGCCGCGGACGTGTCCTACCTGCGGGACGCGACGAACCGGATCATCCGGCGCGACGTCGCCCAAGGCGACCAGCCGGCCGCGGTGCTCTACGGCTACGCCGCCGACGGCGACAACGCCTCGGTCACCTTCGACGCGGACCACCACGTCCTGACCTGGACCCAGGTGCTACCCGGTGGTGTGGTCTGGACCGAACAGACGTCCCAGGCACCGGACAACTGGGACCTGCCCACCGTGCGCGGCGACCTGTTCGCCACCGTCCAGAACGGCGGACTCGTCGTCGGCGCGTTGCGGACCTACACGCCCGACGGCCTGCCCCTCGGTTCCGACGGCGCGGTGGACCCGGACAACGTGCCGGACAACGGGCCGGGACAGCTGGACGACGGCTGGCTCGGGCAGTACCAGCGTCCGTACGAACACGCCGGTTCGCTGGCCGTCGTGGAGATGGGCGCTCGGCCGTACAGCCCGGCGCTGGGCCGGTTCCTCTCGGTGGACCCGGTCGACGGCGGCTCGGCGAACGACTACGACTACGTCCACGGCGACCCGGTCAACCGGCAGGACCTGGACGGAACGCGGTGCTGGTCGATCTTCAGCTGGGCCTGCAAGGCCGGGCGGGCGGTCCGGGACGTGTGGCACGGCGTCACCCGGGTGGCCGGTGCCACCGTCCATTTCGCCCGGACGGTGGTCACCGGCATCACGCAGGCGGCCGGGCGCGTCCTGGGGTATGCCGGCCGCATCGTCTGGCGCGTGGCCCGGGCGCTCGCCGAGACGTCGTTCAGGTTCGGCATGGCGCTGGGCCGGGTCTTCGTCGGATTCGGGCGTTTCCTGTTCGGATGACGTTGCGGGTGAACCGCGCCGGAGAGAAAAAGAGATGTACCCGGCGGCCATTCGGAATCGAAGGGCCGCCGGGCACATTCAGTGGAATCGGTCAGGGAATCCAGATCATCAGATCTGTCTCGAAGACTCCGTTGTCGCAGTAGTAAGCGGGCCAGCGGCCCTGCCGGAGGCCGGTTTCGCCGGCCACGGAACACTCGATCTCACCGCGAATTCCTCCGCCAAAGGTGTCGTAGAGTGCCCAGTGGCCGGCTTTCGCCTGCGCAGTGGTGTTTTCCGGCGCTGAAGCGGCGGACGCCGGAACGGCCGTGGCCACCATGCCCAGTGCGGCAATGGTCGATGCGGCGATCAGCATTCTTTTCATGGAACCCCCCTTGGTGATTGCAGCAAATGCTGCTTGACACAATTAAGTATGGCCTCGCGGTGGTTTGCCTGCCACGGTAGGAGGGTGTTTCACTCGAACGGCTCAATAGTGCTCTTTTGGTGTTACTAATCCGACCAAAAGTAGGCCGACCCTCGCGCGGCGCGTAACTGTTGCTACGAAAGTCATTCGGCCGTGACTGTGGTCGGATTAGTAACGATCGGCACAGTAACCGGCCGGGTAGGGATAAAAACCGCGGCCGGTCTTGCGGCCCAGCCTGCCGCTGTCGACCAGCTCGGTCAGCAGCGGGCACGGGGTGTACATCGGGTTCCCCGTGCACTCCCGCAGCACCACCAAGGTGTCCCGGATGACGTCGAGGCCGATGAGGTCGGCCGTGCGCAACGGGCCCATCGCGTGACCGAAACAGCTTTCGAAGACCTGGTCGACGGTGACGGCGTCGGCGATGCCGTCGCCGACCGTCGCGATCGCCTCGTTGATCGTCGCCATCAGCACGCGGTTCGCGACGAAGCCGGGGCCGTCGGCGACCACGATCGGCCGTTTGCCGATGGCGGTCAGGAGTTCCGTGGTCGCACCGAGCGTCTCGTCGCTCGTCGCCGCCGCGCGGACCACCTCGACCGCGTCCTTGACCGGGGCCGGGTTCATGAAGTGGGTGCCGATGACGCGGTCCGCGCGGGCGGTGGCGGCGGCGAGGTGGCCGATCGGGACGGCGGACGTGCACGAGGCGAAGATCGTCGCGGCGGGGCAGAGCCGGTCCAGCTCGCCGAACAGCGTCTCCTTCAGCGGCAGCCGTTCGGCGGCGCACTCCACGACGAACCCGCTGCCGCCGAGCTCTTCGAGCCGGTCGCTCCAGCGGATCCGGTCGGGGGCCGCCGGTGGCGGGCGGCGGCCGAGCAGAGCCGTCAGCCTCATCCCGTCCCGGACGCGCGCGGGGCCCCGGTCCAGCGCCCGCGGGTCGGGGTCGGCGACGACGACGTCGTGCCCGGCCGCCGCGAAGCACTGGGCGACGCCGGTTCCCATCACGCCCGCGCCCACCACGCCGATCTTCACCGGTTCCTCCCGTCGACGATCCGGACGTGCCCCGGCCGGGGTGGTGGCGGCCGCCGCGGATCGAAGGCCAGCGCGCCCTCCGGGCCGGCTGGTTCGAAGCCGGCGAACCGGAGCGTCACCAGCATGATCCGGTTGGCGGTGGTGGGGACGAAGAGGGCGACGGGCCGCCGCCCCCGCGCGAGGATGTCCCGCACGAGGTGGCCGAGCAGGACCGTGCCGATGCCGCGGTTCAGCACCCGGCACGACGTCAGGAGCAGTTCCAGCACGACGTCCTGGCCGGCGAGACGCAGCACGGCGAGCCCGACCGTGCCGTGCGCGCCGAACCGGTCGGTCACGTCCGCGACGAGGACCTCGTGCTCGCGGGACGCGCACAGTGCGCGCAGCCGGCCGGCGTCGAGGGTGCGGCCGGTGGTGTTGAGCTGGTGGGTCCGCAGCGTCAGTTCGTGCGCGCGGGCGAAGTCGTCCTCGGTGGCGGCCCGGACGGTCATCGTGAGCCCGAGCGAGGCGAGGAACTCGGCCGGCGGACCGGGGAACGCGCGTTCCGCGGCGGCCCGGTCCCGTTCGGCGAGGTACCGGTGACGACGGCGGCGCGACTCGCCGGTCACCAGCTCGGGCCGGAACTCGGCCAGGCCCGGCAGCTCGCCGACCCGCTCGGCGGGGTAGCAACGCACCATCGGCAGGACGGCGGCGACCTCGGCGCGCTCGGCGGGGTCGTTGTCGGCGAAGGCGATGGTGTCCAGGCCGATGTTCAGCTCCGCGGCGATGCGGCGGATCGACGCCGACTTCTCGCCCCAGCCGACTTCGAGCGCGCAGAACAGGTCTTCCAGGCCGTGTTCGGCGAGGTGGCCGCTGGCGCGGGCCAGCTCGCCCCGGCCCGCCACGGCGTGCAGGATGCCCCGCCGGTCCAGCGTGTGCAGGGTCTCGACCGCGGCGGGGAACGGGCGGGGCCGGTCGCCTTCGAGCACGACACCGTCCCAGAGGGTGTCGTCCAGGTCCCAGACCAGGCACTTGACCCGCTTTTCGGGGGTCCGGGCGGCGAAGCCCCCGGCCCGAGGCGAAGCCTCGGTTGTCACCCGCTTCACGGCCGCCACCGCAACGCGTACTCGCCGAGCTGCTGCTCGGCGACCTCGTCGGCGCCTTCGATGATCCGCATGACCTTGGCGTCGCGGAAGAAACGGCCCACCAGGCTGTCCTCCGCGCAGCCCGCCGCGCCGAGGACCTGCCCGGCCCGGTCGGCGACCGCGGCGGCCGCGCGCGCCGCCACGTACTTGGCCAGCACGGTCCCGGCCACGGCTTCGGGGTCGCCGCGCTCCCGCAGGTCCGCCGCGCGGGCGCACAGCTGCCGCGCCGCGGCGGCGTCGGCGAGGCAACGGCCGAGCAGTGCCCGCACCGCCTGGTGCCCGGCCAGCCGCACGCCGCCCTGCACGCGGGTTCCGGCGTGCCCCGCGGCGGCGCGCAGGCACGCCTCCGCCATGCCGACGCAGCCCCAGGCGACGGTGAACCGCCCGTGGTCCAGCGCGGTCGCCGTGACGTGGGAAAGGCCGAACCCCGGCGGGGCGAGCAGGTTCTCCTCGGGCACGAGCACACCGTCGAACCGGACGTGGGCGACCTGGGCCGCCCGCAGCCCCAGCTGACCGCGCACCGGCTCGACCGCCGTGCCCGGCCGGTCGGCTTCGACCAGCACGGCGACGGGACGGCCCGCGCATTCGGCGAGCACCAGGAAGACGCCGGCGAGCTGCCCGAAGGTGACCCACAGCTTGCGGCCCCGCACGCGCACCTGCCCGCCCTCGCGCACCGCGGACGTCGTCACGGCCGACAGGTCGCTTCCGGCGCCGGCCTCGGTGGCCGCGAACCCGGCCAGCACCTCGCCGTGGGCCAGTTCCGGCAGCAGGCCGGCCCGCTGCCCGGCGGTGCCCCAGCGGAGGACGGCCGCGGCGACCATGCCCTGCACCGTGACCAGCGCCCGCAACGCACCGCAGACGCCACCGAGGTCGGCGCACAGCTCACCGAGCCCGGCCTGCGTGCGTCCGGTCCCGCCGGCGGACACGGGCAGGTCGGCGGCCAGGAAACCCGCCCGCGCCATGGTCTTGACCACTTCGGCGGGCACCGCGCCGCGGGCGTCCCAGCCCGCCGCGTCCGGCCGCACCGAAGCCGCGAACGCGGCGGAATCCACTCTGTTCGCGAAACCCGGGGTCACGAAATCCGCGGTCACGAAATTCCGGCCGATCGTTTTCGGCGCACGAATCCGGCGACGCGGTTCATCGTCCGGAAATTGTCGAGGTCGAGGTCTTCCACCCCGACCTCGATGCCGAACCGGCGCTCGACGTGCGCGACCAGTTCGAGGGCCAGCAGCGAGTTCACCAGCCCCAGCGCGAAGTAGTCCTCGTCGGGACCGGGCGTGTTCCCGGCGGTCGCGGTGGCGAAGAATCCCTTCAGGTCCGCCAAGATTTCCTCGGCGGTGCTGTCCTCGCTCACGGTCCGCTGGCCGGTCACCGCACCCTCCCTCGCCGAACTCCCCATCTGAAGCTAACACGGCGTCCGGTTCGGCCGACGGCTCCGAACGGCCTAATCGCTTGCTCGCCGTTTTTGGGCATCCATTGTGGACGATCAATTTCCATTGTGGCTGAACGTAAGTTAAGGTGATCCCTCGTTCGGCGGCTTGCCGACGGCGGGCGGCCGCTGGAAGTATCCGAGGATCGCCGCCGGAAAAACGCCGGAAACCATTGCGGTTTCCGGCGCCGGGAACGGGCAACTTTCGGGGGATGACTCGGGGGATGACGGTCACGACTGGAGCGTGGAGCGGCGTGGGCGGCCTGCTCGCCGACCGGGCGGCCGGCGATCCCGGGGCGACCGCCGTGGCCGACGGCCGAACCCGGTTGAGCTACGCGGAACTGGACGCGCGCAGCGACGAAGCCGCCGCCCGGCTGGCCGCCCGGGGCGCCGGGCTCGAGAGCCGGGTCGGGCTCCTCGTCGAGCGCGGCGTCGACATGGTCGTCGCGGTGTTCGCCGTCCTCAAGGCCGGCGCCGCGTACGTCCCGCTCGATCCGGACCACCCGCCGGACTACCGGGAAGCACTCCTCGCCGACGCCGGAGCCGGCCTCGTGCTGACCCAGCCGGAGCTGGCGGACCGGGTCCCGTCCCGCTGCGAGCCGGTGCTCGTCGCGGGCGGTGAAGCCGGATCCGCGGTCCCCCCGCGGCCGCGGATCCGGCCCGGCAACCTCGCCTACGTGCTCTATACGTCCGGTTCGACCGGACGGCCCCGGGGCGTGCTGGGCACCCATCGTGGCCTGAGCCGCCTGTTCGCCGCCCACCGCGCGGAGATCTTCGAGCCGGCCGCGGGCGGGCGGCGGCTGCGGGTGGCGCACACCGCGGCGCTGTCCTTCGACGCGTCCTGGGTTCCGCTGCTGTGGATGCTGGCCGGCCATGAGCTGCACGTGCTGGACCGCCCCACCCGGCTCGACCCGCGGGCCGCGGTGGCCGCGCTGGCGGCCGCGCGCGTCGACGTACTCGACGAAACCCCGTCGTACCTCCGCATGCTGCTGCTGGCCGGGTTGCTGGACGGTCCCGCGCGGCCTCGGGTGGTCGTCACCGGCGGCGAGCCGGTCGACGCGGATCTGGTCGCCGCGCTGACGGCCGCCGGGGTGCGGGTCCACAACGCGTACGGCACCACCGAGACCACGGTGGACAGTCTGGTGTGCCGGGCGGAGCCTGCCGGGGGCGTGGTGCTGGGCAAGCCCGTGGCCGGGACGCGCGCCCAGGTCCTCGACGGTCTGCGGCCGGTGCCACCCGGTGAGCCGGGGGAGCTTTGCCTGGCCGGGGACGGGCTGGCCCGCGGTTACCTCGGCCGGCCGGGGGTGACCGCGGCCGCGTTCGTCGCCGACCCGGCCGGGCCGCCGGGCTCGCGGATGTACCGCACCGGCGACCGGGTGCGCGGCCGGGACGACGGGCTGCTGGACTTCCTGGGCCGCGCCGACGGGCAGGTCAAGATCCGCGGGATCCGCGTCGACCCCGCCGAAGCCGAGGCGGCCCTGCTGGGTCACCCCGAACTGGCCGCCGCGGCGGTGGTGGCGCGGCGGGACGGCCGGGACGCCGACCACCTGGTCGCCTACGTCGTGCCGGTGACCGCGCCGGCACCCTGCCGCACCGGCTGCCGCACAGACTTGCCGGCCCGGTTGCGGGCTTTCCTGCGCGCCCGGGTGCCGGAACACCTGGTGCCCGCCCGGTTCGTCGAGCTGGCCGAACTGCCGCTGACGACCGGCGGGAAGATCGACCGGCGCGCGCTGCCCGTGCCCGGAAGCCACGACGGGGACGCCGCTCCCGGCGACCCGGCGGAGCAGCTGGTCGCCGGGATCTGGCGCGAAGTGCTCGGCGTGCCGCGGGTCGGCGTCTCGGACGACTTCGTCGAGCTGGGCGGGGACTCGATCCTCGCGATGCGGGTGGCCGGGACGCTCAACCGGCGGCTGGGCACGGCGTTGCCCGCCCAGGCCGTGTTCGAGCACCGGACGGTCGCCGGGCTCGCGGCGGCGATCCCCGCCGCCCACGCCGGGCGCGCGCCGTCGCGGACCGCGCCGGGGACGGCGCTGCCGCTGTCGTCCGGCCAGCAGCGGCTCTGGTTCCTCGACCAGCTCGCCCCGGGCGGCGCCGAGTACATCATCAGCGCGGGGTTCCGGCTGCGCGGGCCGCTGTCCTTGGACGCGCTGGGAGCGGCGCTGACCGCGCTGGTCGAGCGGCACGAGTCGCTGCGCACGACGTTCCCCACGGTGGAGGGACGGGGCGTCCAGGTCGTCGGGCCGCCGGTCGCGGTCCGGCCGGACATCCGCGCGGTGGCCGCGTCCGACGTCGACGACGCACTGCTCGCCGAGGTCCAGCGGCCCTTCGACCTGGCCCGCGGCCCGTTGTTCCGGGCGACCGTGCTCCGGCTGGGGGAGGACGACCACCTGCTGGTGCTCGTGCTGCACCACATCGTCACCGACGGCTGGTCGATGGGCCTGCTCGCGGGCGAACTCGGCCTGCTGTACTCCGGTGCACTGAATGGAGCCGCGGCCGAGCTGCCGCCGTTGCCGCTGCGCTACGCGGACTTCGCCGCCTGGCAGCGCGACCGGCTCGCCGGCCCGGAGCTGGACGACCGGATCGCCTACTGGGAACGGCAGCTGGCCGGGGTGCCGGCCCTGGAACTGCCCACCGACCGCCCGCGACCGGCGGTGCGCGGGACGGCGGGGGCGGCCCACCGGTTCACCGTGCCCGCGGCCGTGACCGCCCGGCTGGCCGAACTCGGCCGGGAACGCGGCGCCACGCTCTTCATGACCCTGGTCGCGGCGGCGCAGGTGCTCTTCGCGCGCTACACGGGCCAGCGGGACATCGCGCTCGGTACGGTCACGGCCGGGCGGTCCTGGGACGAGCTGGCGGACCTCGTCGGCTTCTTCGTCAACACCGTCGTGATCCGGTCCCGGGTCGACGGCGACCCGTCGTTCACGGACTTCCTCGCCGGCGTCCGCTCGACGGTGCTCGACGCGATGGCCCACGACGAAGTGCCGTTCGGCCGCCTGGTGGAGCTGCTCGCGCCGGACCGCGACGCGAGCCGGTCGCCGCTGGTGAACACGATGGTGGCGCTGCAGAACGCGCCGTCGCCGGCACCCGCGATGAGCGGCCTGGCCGTCGAGGAGGCCGACCTGCCCCGGCAGGCGGCTCAGTTCGACCTCACCGTGGAGTTCGAGCCGCGGGACGGCGGCCTGCGCACCACCGTCGAGTACAGCACCGAGCTGTTCGGCGCCGACACGATCCGGCGGCTGGCGGAGAACATGCTCGCCCTGCTCACGAGCATCGCCGAGGATCCGGGGCGGCGGCTGTCCCGGCTGCCGTGGCCGGCTCCGGCACAACGGCGCGAACTCCTGGAAGTGGGACGCGGGACGCCGGAGGGACCGCACCGGACCATGCTCGATGTCTTCGCCGAGCGCGTCCGCGAGCGCCCGGACGCGCTCGCGGTGACCTGCGCCGGAAAGACGGTGACCTACCGGGAGCTGGACACCCGGGCGAACCGGCTCGCCCACGGCCTGATCGCGCACGGCGCCGGACCGGACGTCCGGATCGGCCTGTGCGTGCCGCGGGGGATCGACGCGATCGCCGGGATGCTGGCCGTCCTGAAAGCCGGCGCGGCCTACGTCCCGCTCGACCCCCGCTACCCGGAGGAGCGGCTGGCGTTGCTGCTGGCGGATTCCGGGGTCTCGACGGTCCTCGCGACGCGGGCGGTGCGCGACCGGGTGCCTCGCGGGGTCCGCGTGCTGGGCCTGGACGACGGCTGGGAGCGCGGCCTGCCCGGCGGTTCCCCGGCACCACGGGTCCGGCCGGCCAACCTGGCCTGCGTGCTCTACACCTCCGGCTCGTCGGGCCGGCCGAAGGGCGTGCTGATCGAGCACCGCTCGGTGGTCCGGTTGTGTGCCGGCCCGTTCGCCCGGCTGCGCCCGGACGACGTCTCGTCGCAGTACGCGACGTTGTCGTTCGACGCCTCCACGCTGGAGATCTGGGGCGCGCTGCTGTCGGGCGCCCGGCTGGCGATCGACACCGAAGACGTGCCGTCGGTAGAGGCTCTCGGGGCGTTCATCCGCGCCGAGGGCGTGACCGCGCTCTGGCTGACCGCGGGGATGTTCCACGAGGTGGCGGCGGCCGGCCCCGGGGTCTTCAAGGGCCTGCGGCGGCTGGTTTCCGGCGGCGACGTCCTGTCGCCGCAGCAGTGTGCCGAGGTCCTGCGCCGGTGGCCGGACCTGGAGCTGGTCAACGGTTACGGTCCCACCGAGAGCACCACGTTCACGTCGTGTCATCGCGTCCGCGCCGCCGACGACGGGCGGCCGGTGCCGATCGGGCGGCCGGTCCCCGGACTCCACTGCCTGGTCCTCGACCGCGACCTCGATCCGGTGCCGGCCGGGGTGCCCGGCGAGCTGTACATCGGGGGCGGCGTGGCGCGCGGCTACCTGGACCGTCCCGGGCTGACGGCCGACCGGTTCGTGGCCGACCCGTTCGGCCACGGCACCCGGCTGTACCGCACCGGCGACGTCGTGCGCTGGCGCGCTGACGAGGACTGGGTGCTGGACTTCCTCGGCCGGTCCGACGACCAGGTCAAGATCCGCGGCTTCCGGATCGAGGTGGGCGAGGTCGAGGCGGCACTGCGGCGGCACCCGGACGTCGGCGAGGCCGTCGTGGTGGCGCGGGAGGACACCCCCGGCCACAAGCGGCTGGCCGGGTACGTCGTGCCGTGCCGCCCGGCCGATGCGAGCGCGTTGCGGGAGTTCCTCGCCCAAAGGCTGCCGGGCCACCTCGTTCCCGGCGCTCTCGTCCTGCTCGACCGGTTCCCGCTGACGCCGCAGGGCAAGATCGACCGCCGGGCGCTGCCGGCGCCGCGGCGCCGGGCCGGCCGGGCCCCCACCGCACCGCGCGGCGCGGCCGAAGAGCTGCTGACCCGGGTGTGGGCCGAGGTGCTCGGCGTGGAGCGCGCCGGGGCCGAGGACAACTTCTTCGAGCTCGGCGGGGACTCGATCCTCGGCATCGAGGTCGTGGCGCGCGCCCGGCAGCTCGGGCTGCGCCTGAGCGTCAAGGACGTCTTCCTCCGGCAGACCCCGGCCGCGCTGGCCGCGGCGGCCGTCTGGGAGGCGCCGGCGGCGCAGGAAGCACCCCGGCCGTCCGGCCCGGTTCCGCTGTCGCCGATCCAGCACTGGTTCTTCGCGACGATCACCGAGCACCCGGCGCACTTCGCCCAGTGGGTGTCGGCGGACCTCGTCGCGGACACCGACCCGGCAGCGCTGCGCATCGCGGTCGAGGCGCTGGTCCGCCACCACGACGCTCTCCGGCTGCGCTTCCGGCGCGTCGACGGTGGATGGCGTCAGGAGTACACGGACGCCGTGCCGGACGACGTGTTCCGCGTCGGCGCGTTGTCCACAATGGACCTGTTCGAGCTCGACGGCGGTGGCTTGTTCGCGGCGGTGCTGGACGGGTCGCGCCTGCTCCTGGCCGCCCACCACCTGGTCGTGGACGGTGTCTCGTGGCGGATCCTCCTGGCGGACCTGCGGACCGCCTACCGGGCCGCCCGCGCCGGGCGGCCGGTGGAGCTGCCGCCCCGGACCACCTCGTTCGGGGACTGGTCGCGGCGGCTGGCCGCGCACGTCGCTTCGGGCGGGTTCGGCGATCAGCTCGCCCACTGGCGGCGCGCGGCCGACGGCGCCCAGGCAGCCCCCGACGGCCTCCCGCTGCCGCCCCGCGCGGTGACCGTCCGGCTCGGCGCCGGGCCGACCACGGCGTTGCTGCGCGACGCCCCGGCCGCCTACCGCACCCGGATCGACGACCTGCTGGTGAGCGCGCTCGGCCGGGTGCTCGCCCGGTGGACGGGGGAGGGCCGTGTCGTCCTCGAGCTGGAAGGCCACGGCCGCGAGGACGTCTTCGACGACGTGGACCTGTCCCGGACCGTCGGCTGGTTCACCACGCTCTACCCCTGCGCGGTCGACGTCCCGGACGGTGGCTGGGGCGCGGTGCTCAAGTCGGTCAAGGAGTGCTTGCGCGCGGTGCCGGACCGCGGACTGGGCTACGGCGCCCTGCGCCACCTCGGGGACGCGCCCCTGCCCGTGCCCCGGCCGGTGGCGGCGTTCAATTACCTGGGCCGGTTCGACCTCGCCGACGGCGAGCCGTACCGGGCGGCCCCGTCCGTGGTCGGGCTGGACCGCGCCGCCCACCCGACCGGCACCGCCCGGCTCGACGTCATGGCGGCCGTCACCGGCGACGGCGAGCTGGAGTTCGAGTGGACGTACTCCCCGGGCGCGCACGAGGAGCGGACCGTCGCCGGGCTGGCGCGTGACGTGCTCGCGGCGCTCGAGGAGATCGTCGCCCACTGCGCGGATCCGGCGGCGGGCGGTGCCACCCCGTCGGATTTCCCGCTCGCCGCGGCGGACCAGGCCGAGCTCGACCGGGTCATCGGCGACGGCAGGCACGTCGAGGACGTCTACCCGCTGACCCCGATGCAGGCGGGCATGCTGTTCCACAGCCTGTCGGAACCGGGCACCTACCTGGAACAGATCTCCTTCACGCTGAGCGGGGCCGGCGACCCCGCGGCGCTGGAGCGCGCCTGGCACCGGGTGGTCGCGGAGATCCCGGTGCTGCGCACCGCCGTGCGCTGGACCGGCGTGCGTGAGCCGGTGCAGGTGGTGCACCGCGCCGTGACGCTTCCGGTGACCGTGCACGACTGGCGCTCACTGCCCGAAGCCGGCCGGGACGACGCGCTGCGCCGGGTGCTGGCCGCCGACCGGGCGGCGGGGCTGGACCCCGCCGTGCCACCGCTGATGCGGGTGACGCTGATCCGGCTCGGCGACGACCGGATCCGGACGGTCTGGACGTTCCACCACGTGATCCTCGACGGCTGGAGCGTGTTCGAGGTGCTCACCGACGTCCTGGCGCACGTGACCGGGGTGCCGGCCCGGCGGCGCCGTCCGTTCGCCGACCACCTGGCGTGGCTGGCCCGGCAGGACGCGGGGGCGGCCGAAGCCCACTGGCGGAAGGTCCTCGCCGGTCTCACCCCCACCCGGCTGCCGTTCGACCGGCCGCCCGGCCGGGCCCACCGGACGCAGTCCTCGTCCACAGTGGACCGTGAACTGTCCGCAGTGGACTCGGGCCGGCTGGCCGCCTTCGCCCGGCGGCACCGGCTGACCGTCAACGCCGTCGTGCAGGGCTCGTGGGCGCGGCTGCTCGCCCACCACGGCGGCGACCCGGACGTCTGCTTCGGATCGGTGGTGTCCGGCCGGCCGCCCGAACTCCCCGGCGCGGACTCGATCGCCGGCATGTTCGTCAACACCGTGCCGGTCCGCGTCACCGTCGCGGAGTCCGAAGACCGGCCGGGCTGGTTCCGGCGGCTGCAGGCCGACCAGGCCGAGGCCCGCCGGTTCGGGCACGTCTCGCTCGCCGCGTTGCGCCGCTGGAGCGGGCTGCCCGCCCAGGTGGCCCTCTTCGACAGCATCGTCGTGTTCGAGAACTACCCCCTCGACGCCGACAGCCTGGCCGAGCGCGGGCTGCACGTGGCGGAGCTGTCCGCCATCGAGGTCACCAACTACCCGCTGACCCTCGTCGCCTATGGCAGCGCACGCGAGGACGAACCGCTGAGGCTGCGGCTCGGCTACGACCCCGCGCTGTTCGACACCGGCACGGTCGAGACACTCGCCGGCGAACTGGCGGACCTGCTGCGGGAACCGGCACGGGAGGCCGCACCCCCGCGTGACCTGCCGCCCGCGCGGCCCATTCCGGTGCGCGGTCCCGGCGACCGGGCCTACCTCGCACCCCGCACCGCGACCGAACGCGCGCTGAGCCGGATCTGGGCCGAGGTGCTCGCGGTGGAGCAGGTCGGCGTCGACGACGACTTCTTCGTCCTCGGCGGCGATTCGCTGCTCTGCCTGCGGGTCACCGCCCGGCTGCGCGCGGACTTCGGCGCCGAGCTGCCGCCGCGGGCGCTGTTCGACAACCCCACCGTCGGGGCACTGGCCGAGCTGCTGGAGCACCCCACGCCCGAACCGAAGGACTACGAGCTCTAGGAGGTCGGAGCCGGTGCGCAACGACGACGTGGCGATCATCGGGGTGTCCGCCCTGCTCCCGGGCGCCCACGGGCTGGACGCCGTGCACGAGCTGCTCGCCGAGGGCCGCGACGCCGTCGGGCAGCCGGACCTGGAACGGTTGCGGGACAACGGCTTTCCGGTGGACGCCGAGTACCTGCCGATGGGCTACCTCGACCGGATCGACCGGTTCGACCACCGGTTCTTCGGGGTGCCGCCGGCCGAGGCCGCGTGGATGGACCCGCACCAGCGGCTGATCCTGCAGCTGGCCCACGAGGCCCTCGAGAACGCGTGCTACGCGCCCCAGGCGTTGCGGGGAACGCGCACCGCGGTCGTCCTCGGGGACGCCCGCTCGGACTACGAAGAGCTCTTCGAAGAGGAAGACCCGCAGCAGATCCTGGGCATCCTGGGTGCTTCGATGGCGGCCCGGATCAGCTACCGCCACGACTTCACCGGGCCCGCGCTCGTCCTCGACACGGCGTGCAGCGGCAGCCTGGTCGCGATCGCCCACGCCGTCTCCCTGCTGCGCGGCGGGGCCGCGGAACTGGCACTGGCGGGCGGCATCAGCGTGCGGCCGCTGCCGATCCGGGAGGCCGGGCACATCCCGGTCCGCGGCGTCGAGTCGCCCGAGGGCCGGTGCCGCCCGTTCGACGAGAAGGCCACCGGCGCGGTCGGCGGCGAAGGCGGCGGGATCGTCGTGCTCAAACCCCTGCCCGCCGCGCTCGCCGACGGCGACCACGTGCACGCGGTGCTGAAGGGCGTCGCCGTCAACCACAACGGCTACCGGATGGCCAGCATGAGCGCGCCGAGCCGGGAAGGCCAGACCGAAGTGATCACCGCGGCCTGGCGCGACGCCGGCGTCGACCCGGCCACACTCGGGTACGTCGAGTGCCACGGCTCGGCCACGCCGCTCGGCGACGTCGTCGAGGTCGAGGCCCTGCGCCAGGCGTTCCTCGACGCGCGCGTCACCGGCCCGGGCTGCGCGATCGGCTCGATCAAGGGCAACATCGGGCACCTGGACAACGCCGCCGGCCTGGCCGGGCTGATCAAGGTGCTGCTCAGCGTGCGACGCGGCGTCCGCTACCCGACCGCGCACTTCGAGACGCCCAACCCGCTGATCGACTTCAGCGGCCCGGTGCGGGTCAACCCCGCCTTCGGCCCGTGGGACGGCGAAGGGCCGCGGCGCGCGGGCCTCAGCTCGTTCGGGCTGACCGGGACCAACGTGCACGCCGTCGTGGAGGAGCCCCCGCCGGCCTCGCTGCCTGCCGAACCCGCCGGGACCGCCCAGCTGGTCACGGTTTCGGCCAAGACGGCGTCCGCGCTCACCCGCTACCGCGACCGGCTCGCCGAGTTCGCCGAAGCGAGCGGGCAGGGCGTGCTCGCCATCGGCCACGCGATGAACCGGGGCCGCGACGACCACCCGTTCCGCGTCGCCGTGGTCGCCGATGAACCCGGCGGCCTCGCCGCGGCCCTGCGATCGGCCGCCGTTCCGGACACGCCCGCCGCGGACGACCCGCCGGTGGTGCTGCTCTTCTCCGGCGACGGCGGCGTCGAACCCGACGTCTGGCGCGAGCTGTGCGCCGAGTGGCCGGTCCTGGGCGACGACCCGCTGCCCGAGGAGCCGGGACCGCGGCTGGTCGCCGTCCACCACGCCCTCCACCGGCTGGCTCGGTCGCTGGGCATCCCCGGCACCCACCTCGTCGGTTCGGGCGCGGGCAACCTGTCGGTGCGGATCGCGCGCGGCGAACTGTCCCTTGTGGACGGACTGGCGGCCGCGGCGGACCGGCCCGTCGGTCCCGGGCTCGACTCCGGACGGCTGGCCGAGGCGGTGCGCGGGTTCGCCCGCGACGGCGCGGTGCTGGTCGAGCTGGGCGCCGGCGGCGTCCTGTCGCGGAGCATGCGCCGCCTGGCCCCCGAGCTCGGCTGCATCGAGCTGATCGCCGGTGCCGGACGGCGGGCCGTGCTGCGGCAGCTCGCGTCGCTCTACCGGCTCGGCGTCCGGCTCGACTGGGACCGCCACTACGACGGCGTGGCCGTGCCCAGGATCGAGGCGCCGACGTACCCGTTCGAGGGCGTCCGCTGCTGGTGCCGCCCGCCGGGCGCGCCGTCCGTCTCCCGCCGGGCCCGGGTCCCGGAACCGGTGGCCGTGCCGCACGAGGACACCGAGCGCCGGATCGCCGAGATCTGGGCGCGCGCCCTGGGCGAAGACGGGCTCGGGCCCGAGTCGGACTACTTCTCCCTCGGCGGCACCTCGATCGCGGCGATCACCGCGTTGCGGACGATGGAACGCGACTTCGGCGTGGACCTGACGTTCGCCGACCTCTACGCCCACCCGACCGTGCGGGCCTTCGCCGCCCGCGTCGAGGCGGTGCGGGCCGAGCGCGGCCCGTCCGCCGAGGTCACGGCCGTGGCGGTGCTGCCGCGCGGGGGCCCGCTGCCGCTGTCGTTCGGCCAGGAACAGCTGTGGTACCTGGACCGGCTGAACCCCGGCAGCGCGCTCTACAACATCCCCCACGACCTGCGGTTGTCCGGCCCGCTCGACGAGGCCGCGCTGGCCGGCGCGGTCGACGACCTGGTCGCCCGGCACGAGATCCTGCGCACCCGCATCCCGAGCGAGGACGGCGTGCCGTTCGTCCGGCTCGTCGAGTCCGCGCCCCGGCTCGTCGTGCGCGACCTGAGCACACTGCCCGAACTCGACCGGCACGAAGCGGCGCAGGAGCTGACCGCGCTGGAGGCCGTCCGGCCGTTCGACCTGGCCACCGGGCCGCTGATGCGCGTCACCCTGCTGCGCCTGGCCGAGGACGACCACGTCCTGGTGTGGACCTACCACCACATCGTCTTCGACGGCTGGTCGCCGACGGTGTTCTTCCGCGACTTCTCCGAGCTGTACCGGGCGCGGCTGGCCGGCCGCGAGCCGGAGCTGCCCGAGCTGCCGTTCCAGTACGCCGACTTCGCGGCCTGGCAACGGGAGCGGCTGACGGGGGAGACGCTGGAGCGCGGACTCGAGTTCTGGCGCACCGAGCTGGCCGGCCCGCCGGTCGCGGAACTGCCGCTGGACCGGCCCCGCCCGGCGGTCCAGACCTTCGACGGCGACCTCGTGGAGTTCACCGTGGACGCGACGGCCGCCGAGGCCGCCCGCCGGTTCAGCCGCGAGCACGGCGTGACGACGTTCGTCACGATGCTCGCGCTGGTCGACGCCCTCCTGCACCGCTGGGCCGGGCTCACCGACGTCGTCGTCGGGGTGGGCACCTCCGGCCGGACGCACCCGGCGACGCACGACCTCATCGGGTACTTCAACAACCTGCCGCCGTTCCGCACGCGCGTCGACGGGTCGCTGTCGTTCACCGACCTGGTCCGGCGCTGCGCGGACACCGTCGCGAAGGTGCTCGACCACGAGGAGATCCCGCTGGAAAAGATCGTCTCGGCGGTGTGCGGGCCGCGCGAACCCGGCCGCCAGCCGCTGTTCGACGTGGCCTACACCTACCAGAACGTCCTGCAGGACACCGCGGAGCTCGGTGGCCTCGGCTGCTCGCAGTACTCGGACGGCGGCCGGATCGCCGGGATCGCGCCGGGCACCGCGAAGTTCGACCTGACCGTCGGCGTCGTCGACCAGCAGGACGGGCCGATGGACGGGTACTTCGAATACGCGACGGCGCTGTTCGACCGGGAGACGGCGGCGGCACTCGCCCGCCTGCTGCCCGGCCTGCTCGACGCCCTGCTGCGCGAACCCGCTGTTCCGATCGGCACCGTCCCGCTCGGCGCCGTCCCGCGCCCCGCCACCACCCCCCGGAGCAGTGAGCCGACCATGACCCCACCTTCCCTTGTGGACAGTGACACGCTCGGCCACGCCGAACGGGTCCTCACCGCGCTCTGCGCGGACCTGCTGACCGACCACCCGGTGTCGCCGAAGGACAACTTCTTCGACCTCGGCGGCGATTCGGTCCTCGGTGTCCGGGTGGCCGCGCGGGCGGCGAAGGAGGGCGTCCACTTCACCCCGCAGCAGCTGCTGCAGTGCCGCACCCTCGGCGAACTGGCGCGGGCGGCGGTCGTCGACGGCCCGGCCGCGCAGCCGGTGCCGGTCTCGACGATGCCGGTCTCGGCGGCGCCGGAGCCCGTCCGGGCGATCCCGCCGACCCCGATCATGCACAGCTTCCTGCACCGGCTGCCGGACGAGGCCGGGGACTTCGTCGACGTGCACACGGTGGAAACGACGCCCGAGGTCGGCGCGGCCGCGATCCGGACGGCCGTCGGGCACCTCCTGGCCATGCACGAACCCCTGCGCTACCGGTTGCGGCGCAACGCACTGGGCACCCGGCTCGAGGTCGGGACCATGACCGTGACCGACGTGTTCGACGCCGTGGTCCTCCCGCCGCTGAGCGAGGACGAGGAACTCGCGATCGTCATGGACGACTGCCAGACGCTGAAGGCGGAGATGGATCCCGCGCGCGGGCCGCTGTTCCGCGTCCGCCACTACGACCGCGGCCGCGCCCGCGGCGGCCTGCTCGTGCTGCTGGTCAACCACTTCGTCTTCGACAACATGTCCACTGTGGTCGTTCTGGACGACCTCGACGTGCTGCTCGCCGACCTCACGGCGGGCCGGACCCCGGACCCGGCGCCCCGGCCGCCGCGGTGGCGCGAGTGGGCCGAGCACCTGCGGGCCATGGCAACCTCGGACGAGCTCGCGGGCGAGCTGACCTACTGGACGGCGACCCTGCGGGCCGGCGCGGCAGCCGGGACGATCGGCAGCCCGCCCGGCGACGACATCACCGCCCGGACGCTGGAGCACCCGGAGCTCGCGCGGCTGCTGGCCGCCGGGGCCGCGCACGGCCGCGAGGCGGCGCTGTGCGCGGTGGCGTGCGGCCTCGCCCGCTGGCAGGACGCGCCGAGCGCGTTCGTGATGACGGAGGGGGAGTCCACCCCCAACCCGTTCCGGCTGGCCGGCCGCGGCCCGTCGGTGGGCTGGTTTACCACCCTGCACCCGCTGGTGCTGCCGGTCGGACGGGGGACCACGGCCCGGGACTGCCTGCCGGAGATCACCGACCGCCTGCGGTCCGTGCCGAACGACGGCGTCGGCTACGGGATGCTGCGCCACCTTTCGCCGGATTCGCCGGGGACGGCCCGGCTGCGCGCACTGGACGAACCGGACGTCCTCGTGCTCCACGGGCCGAGCGACACCTCCGCGTTCGACTCCGGCGTTCGCCTGCTACGGACCCGCTGGGATCTGTCGCTGAGCCTCAAACGCGCGGTCGCGTCGTGGTTCCCGCTGGTCGTGACGACCGCGGTGCGCGAGGGCGCGCTGCGGCTGGCCGTGGCCGGCGGCGTGGGCCAGGACCGGATGGACGCCCTCGCCGACGAGATCCTGGGTGCCTTCGAAGAGCTTCCCTATGCGGCGAACGCGTGATCGCGCTGGCCGCGTCGGCGTGGTACCTGCCGGAGACGTCGTTGGCCGTCTCCGAGCTGCCCTCGCTGTCCGAGGCCGAACGCGCCATTTGCGCCGCGCTGGGCATCGACCGGGTGCCCGCCGACGACACGCTCACCGCGGCCGACCTCGCCGCCCGTGCGGGCCGGCGCGCGCTCGCCGCCGCCGGCCTCGACGCCCACGACGTCGACGTCGTCCTGACGGTGGAGCCAAGGGCACCGCAGACGCTGGTCAGCTCGGAAGCCACCCGGCTGCAGGAGATGCTGGGCGCCGGGCGGGCGATGGCGTTTTCGGTCGGCGGCCTCGGCTGCGCGTCGCTCACCCCGGCCCTGCTCGCCGCGAGCGGGCTGCTGCGCGCCGACCCGGACCTGGCGAACGTGCTGGTGCTGCACGGGAGCAAGCCGGCGACCCCAGGCCGGTACCGCCACCCCGTCACGGTCAACGGCGACAGCGGCGGCGCGCTGCTGCTGGGCCGCAGCGGCGCGGTCCGGATCCGGGACATCCTGCTGGAGACGAACGGCGCCTACGCGGACCTGTTCCACGTCGAGTACCGCGACGAGCCGTACCCACGCTGGCGGGAGGAATGCACCGACCAGGCCACGTATTCGTTCCGGCTGGCGGTCGAGACCCGCAACCGGCTGCGATCCCTGGTCACCCGCCTCCTGGATCGCAACGGCCTCGGCCCGGCCGACATCACGTGCTACCTGACGCAGAACCTGTCGACGGCCGCGTTCCGAAGCTGGTCGGAAGCGATCGGCGCGCCGATTTCCCCGGTGTGCCCTGAGAATCTCGCCCGCTACGGCCACCTCGGCCCCAACGACGTGTTCTTCAACCTGTCGAGTGCGCGCGAGCAAGGGCAGTTCACCGACGGCGACCGCGCGGTGCTGCTCAACATCAGCCCGGCGGCGGCCTGGAGCGCCCTGCTGGTCACCACCGGCGGCGGCATGGACACGGCCCGCGAACTGTGATCCCGCCGGGTCGAAGTGCCGTTCAGGAGCCGAGATCGGCGAGCACCGCGCGAGCCGCCCGGCGGCCGGAAGCCAGGGCGCCTTGCAGCGAACTCGTGTCCCGGTGGTCGCCGCACACGTAGAGTCCGTCGCCCAGCCGGACCTCGCGGCGGATGTCGTGCGGGGGCGGCATCGCCGGAAGGCCGCGGGCGATCTCGTACCGGCCCACCAGCGGCCAGCGGGCCGCGTCCGTGCGGTACATCCGGCCCAGCGCCCGGCGCACGTCGGTCACCGGCAACGTGGTCAGCGCCGACGCGCTCACCAGCGCGGCGCCGGGCGGCGCGTACGTCGGGCACACCTCACTGACCACGCTCGTACTCGCGACCGGGCCGCCGCGGGCGTCGATCACGATGACCGGTTCGCGCAACGGCGACCGCGGCGGGGCGAAGTACCACGTCGTCCCGCTGTTCCACTTCGGCTCCGCCACACCGGCGAGCCGGGCGGCCGTGGAGCCGTCCGTCGCGACGACGACCGCGCGGGCCGTCCAGGTGTCTCCGGTGGCGGTGCGGACGACGCCCGGCCGGACCGCCTCGACGGGCGTGTTCTTGCGAACGGCCGGCAGCGAACGGGCCAGCTGCCGGGGCAGCTCGCCCATCCCGAGTGCCGGCAGCGACGGCGCCGAGCGCAGGAAGCTGCGCCACACCAGCTGGAAGAAGCGCGAGGACGTCGTCAGCCCGCTTTCCAGGAACACGCCCGACAGGAACGGCCGCAGCACGGTCTCCACCGCCCGCTCGGACAACCCCGCGCGGCGCAGTTCGTCCAGCGTCGTGCGGTCGTCGCGGTCGAGGATCCCGTGGACCGGCCCCGCGGCGACGCGGGCGGACAGCGCTCCGAGCGCGGCGAGGTCCTTCGCCGAGAAATAGCGCCGGGCCACGATGTCGCGCACCGCTTTGGGCGTGTCGATCGGGTTGCCGAGCAGCGCGACGCGGTCGTCGCCGGCCACCCGGACCGCGCGCCAGAACCGGCCCAGCCGCAGGGCTTCGACGTCCACCAGGCGCCGGATCGCCGGGTAGGCCGGGTTGAGGACCTGGAACCCGCGGTCGAGGCGGAAGCCGTCGACGACGTCGGTGCGGACCCGGCCGCCGACGTCGTCGGACGCTTCCAGCACCGCGCACGGCACTCCGGCCCGGTGCAGCGTCACGGCGGCGGCCAGGCCGGCGAGGCCCGCGCCGGCGATGACGACGTCCGTCTCGTGGCGCGCCATCACCGGCCGCCCGCGGCGAGCCGGTTCAGCAGGCCGATCCGGCCCCGGTTGGGGACCGAGCGCACCGGGTGCCCGGCGAGGCCCCAGCCCGCGAGGAGCGTGTTGGCGGCGGCCCAGCCGGTGGTGGCCGCCCGTTCCATCAGCGCGACCGGGAGGTCGATCCGCACGCCGTCGCCGGCCAGCACCAGCGCCGGATCCGGCGTTTCGACCATCGGCCGCCGCGCGAAGTCACCCACCCCGAAGAGCGGGCAGTCCGCACGCCACAGCGAGATCGAACCGATGACGCGCGCGTCGAGGGTTTCGGGGTAGATCTCGTGCAGCCGTTCGTCCAGGGCTTTCGCCAGGCGATCCCCGGTCGTGGCCGCGTATGCGTGCAGTTCGACGACCGACCCGCCCGTGCGGACCGCCCACCGCCGCGCCTCGCCCTCGTAGCGGTCGAGCAGGCTGATGTTGTCCAGCGGCGGCACGCTCCCGGTGCCCAGGAACGGCGGCCGGGCGGCGGCCACGGGCCGGTCGAGCCAGAGCCGGCGGACGAGGAACGGCGGTGCCGTGCGCAACCCGGCGATGGCGGCTCGCCACTCGACACTGCCGACCGTGGGCGACGCGGCGGCGATCTCGCGCAGTCCTGCCACGTCGCAGGCGAGCACGACGGCGTCGAACTGCCCGGTGCCGTCCGCGGTCGTGACCGCGAAGCCGTCAGGAGTGCGTTCGAGCGACGCCACCGCGGTGCCGGTCCGGAGGGTCACCCGGCGATCGCCGAGGTAGCCGGACAGCGGGTCCCACAGCGCCTGGGGGAACGGCTCGGTGGGTACGTCGAACACGAGACCCTCGCTGGAGCCCAGGAAGTACAGGTGGAACATGGTCGCCAGCTCCGCCGCGGACAGCTCCCGGGGATCGGCGAAGAAGCTCCGGGAGAAGACCTCGAATGCCAGGTGCTTCGCGGCTTCCGGGAAGTTGATCGCTTCGAGGAAGCTCGCCGCGTCGATGTCGTCGAGCCGGCGGTAGGTCTCCGGGACGCTGACCGTCGCCAGCGGCAGCGCGCCGCGGCCGTTGATGCGCAGCAGGTCCCGCGGGGTGAAGGTCGGGCTGCGCCAGGCGAACGCGAGCGCGTTCCACGGCGGGGTCCGGGGGAGACCGGCGAAGGTGTCCGTGCGCCCCTGGGCGTCCAGCAGCGGGTAGTCGGCCAGCGGCGTCAGCCGGTCCAGCCGGGGATCGGTGCGCGTGAGCAGCGACCGCAGGTTGTAGTACTGACGGAAGAAGGCGTGGAAGCCACGGCTCATCGTGACCGCGGTGCCGTCGGGCAGCCGGTCGGTCCAGCCGCCGACCCGCCCGCCCAGGTGGTCCTCCCGCTCGAACAGCGTCACGGTGACCCCGCGCTCGGCCAGCCCGGTCGCCGCGGTGAGGCCCGCGATGCCCCCGCCGACGACCGCCGCGGCCGGGCGACTGCCGAGCTGCCCGGCGTCGGCCAGGCCCGCGGGGGCCGGCCGCGTCACGATCCGGCGGTCGGTGCCGCGGCCGGCGGCCGGCAGCCGCGGCCAGGGCACATCCTTCGCCATCGCGTTCATGATCGCTCCTCGCGGGGCGCGGCCCGTTCCCACACCAGCAGCACGGCGGTCACCAGGGCGAAGCCGAAGAGGAAGTCCTCGACCGGGATGTCCCACGGGAAGCGCCAGTTCGTGATGTGCTCCGGGGCGTACCGGACGATCGGGTCGGACAGCTCGGTCAGCCGGCCGTCCACCGGGATCTGGAAGGCGGTCACGACGGCCATTGTGATCCAGTAGCCGGGACGGCGGAACAACCCCGTCCGCAGCAGGCAGACCTCGGCGAGGACGACCACGGCGACCGAGGCGACCGCGGGCACGGTGTAGCCCCACGGGATCACCGGCGGGCCTCCTGCCGGGCACGCCGCCGGAACACCGCGAGGGTCAGCTCGACGCCCTCGAAGGTCAGCACTCCGCAGATCGGGATCACCACGAAGAACAGGACCTCCTCCAGCGGCACGGCGAACGGCGCGCGGATCCCGGTGACGTGGCCGGGTGCGTAGTCCCAGACCCCATCGGCGATCGCCAGCGCGTCCCACCCGAGGAACACCAGCGCGACCGGCAGCACCGCGCGGGCCAGCCGCCGCGGCTGCCGGTAGACCCGGGCACCGGCGAACTCCAGCGGCAGCGTGACGAGGACGCAAGCGGCCAGCACGACGAGGTATTCCGCCTGACCCACGTCAGCTCACCGCCACCGGAAGCGCCGGAGCCGGGTGCCGCCGCCGGGCCCACCGGGTGCGCGCCAGCGCCCCGCACGCGACCGCCAGCCGCCGCCCGCGGGACACGGTGGCGCGCCCGGCGAAGACGTCGTGACCGGCGTCTTCGATCCGGTCGAGGATCCGCCCGTACAAGGCCGCCGCCGTGGCCACGCACGGGCGGGAAACCGGGTGCAGCATCGCGATCCCGGGCCGGGCCTCGGCGTACACCTCGCGGGTCACGGCGATCTGGTGCCGGATCGCGGCCCGGACCGGCTGGTCGGCCCGCCCGTGCCGGGCACACCACGCCAGCCGGTCGCGGTCCACGCCGTGCGCGGCCAGCTCGTCGGCCGGCAGGTAGACGCGCCCGCGGGCCAGGTCCTCGGCGACGTCGCGCAGGAAGTTCGTCAGCTGGAACGCCTTGCCGAGCGCGGCGGCCCTCGGTTCGGCCTCGTCGCGGGGCGCGACGGTGCCGAGCACCGGCAGCACCTGCAGCCCGATCACCTCGGCCGAGCCGTGCACGTAGCCGTCGAGGTCGGCGCGGGTGGCGTAGCCGGTGACGGTGAGGTCCATCCGCATCGACGTGAAGAAGGCCCGGAAGTACGCCTCCGGCAACGCGTACCGGGCGGCCGTGTCGATCACGGCGGTCAGCAGCGGGTCGTCGCTCGCACGCGCGGCGAGATCGGTGAGGAAGCGTGCCTCGACGTCGTGCAGGCGCCGGGCGAGCGATTCGGGAGTGGCGTCGTCCTCGGGCTCGTCGACGATGTCGTCGAGCCACCGGGCGAAGCCGTAGAGCGCGTGGATGGCCGGCCGCTGCGCCGGGGTCAGCATCCGCGTCGCGAGGAAGTACGTCCGGCCGTGGCGCGCGTTGAGCTCGCGGCACCACGTGTACGCCGAGCGCAGCCCCGGTTCGCGGATGCCGGCGGCGTCGAGTTCGCGGCGGGTCATCGCGGCCCTCCGGTGATCCGGTCGGCGGCGAGCCTGCCGGAGATCAGCACGGTCGGGACGCCCACGCCCGGGACCGTCGCACCGCCCGCCAGGACGACGTTGTCCGTACCGCGCGGGAGGTTCCGCGGCCGGAACGGTCCGGTTTGGACGAACGAGTGCGCGTAGCCGAACGGCGTCCCGGCGACCAGGCCGCGGGCCGCCCAGCCGGCCGGGCCGACCACGTGCGTGAACTCCGGCTCGAAGCCGGGCAGGAGCCGGTCACGGGCCACTTCGAGGACCTCCTCGGCGTAGGGGCCCGACTCGGCGGTCCAGTCCGCCGGGCCGCGGTCGAGGTTGGGCACCGGGGCGAGCACGGAGTAGAGCTGACGCCCCGGCGGCGCGAGCCCGGGATCGGTCGCGGTCGGCCGCGTGACGAGCAGCGAGGGATCGCTCATCCGCCTGCCCCGGGTGATCAGCTCGTCGAAGGTCGACCGCCAGCCGTGTCCGAAGGAGATCGTGTGGTGCGCGATCTCCGGGTGGGTGGCCGGGCCGCCGGCGTGCACGACGAGCGCCGAGGGCGCGGCCCGGAGCGGGACCGGCCGACGCGGGTGCCGCCCGAGCAGCCGGTAGCTCTCCGGCAGTTCGGTGGTGAGAACGACGGCGTCGCACGGGTACCGCGCACCGGAGGCGGTGCGGACGGCGGTGACGCGGGTGCCGCGGCGTTCCAGGGCGTGCACGGCGTCGCCGTAGCCGAACTTCACCCCGGCGCCGGCCGCGACGCGTTCCAGGGCCCGCGGCAGGGCCGCGATGCCACCGGCCGGGAAGTACACGCCGCCGACGGTGTCCATGTACGCGATGACCGCGTAGAGGGCCAGCGCCCGCATCGGCGACTCGCCCGCGTAGAGCGCCTGGAAGGTGAACACCCGCTTCAGCCGCTCGTCGGCCAGGAACCGCCCGACCCGGCCGTCCAGCCGCCGGAACCCGCCCAGGGCCACCAGCCGGGCCAGCTCCGGCCGGAGCATGCCGAGCGGCGAGTCGATGTTCGCGTCGATGAACCGGCCGAACTCGGCGTGGTAGAGCTTCGTGAGCCAGTCGCGCAGGCGGGTGTAGCCCGCGGCCTCGGCCGGGCCGGCGAAGTCCCGGACCGCGTCGGTCATCGCGTCCGCGTCGGTGTGCACGGGCAGCGTGCTGCCGTCGGCGAACTGCGCGACGTACGCCGGATCGAGCCGGGTCAGCGGCAGTTCCTCGGTCAGTTCGGCGCCCACCGCGGCGAAGGTGCCGCGCAGGATCGACGGCATGGTCAGCACGGTCGGGCCGGTGTCGAGCAGGTAGCCGTCGCGCTCGACGCGTCCCGCGCGGCCACCGGGCCCCGGGTCGCGTTCGAGGACGGTGACCTCCCGGCCACGCCCGGCGAGGTGCATCGCCGCGGCCAAGCCGGCCAGGCCCGCTCCCACGACGACGACGCGGTCCGACGGCCCGGGCACCGTCTTCATCGGTCGCGCTCGGTGCACCGGGCCGCGAGCGCGGCGAGCAGGTCGGCGGCGTGCCGGGGGACCACCGCCGGGTCGATTGCCGCGAGTGCCTTGCCCGCCCGTTCGGCGATCAGCTCGCCCATGCGGTCCTGCGCGCCGGTCGCCACGATCAGTTCCTGCCACCGCGCGACGGCGTCGTCGTCGACGCCGTCGAGTTCGAGCAGCTCGGCGAGCTCGGCCTGCTGACGCCGGCCGGCCATCGCGGCGGCCAGCACGACCACGCTGGATGCCTTGCGGTCACGCAGGTCCTGCCCGGCGGGCTTGCCCGTGACGGCCGGATCGCCGAACGCGCCCAGCAGGTCGTCGCGGAACTGGAACGCCTCGCCCAGCAGGCCACCGAACTCGGCCAGCCCGGCGAGCAGTCCGGGGCCGCATCCGGCCAGCGCCGCCCCGAACTCCAGCGGCCGCCGGACGGTGTAGTTGCCGGACTTGCGGCGCAGGACGTCGAGCAGGGTGTCCCAGCTGGGCAGGGCGCGCGCGTCGTTGACGAGGTCGGCGAGCTGGCCGGCGGCCAGCTCCGCCCGCATCAGGTCGTAGTGCCGCCAGCCCCGCGCCAGCTGCGCGGCGTCGAGCCCGCTTTCGCGCAGCATCTGCTCGGACCACACCAGGAACAGGTCCCCGGACAGGATCGCCGCCGACTCGCCGAACCGGGCCGCCGGCCCCGCCCAGCCCTGCTCCTCGTGCCACCGGGCGAACCGGGCGTGCAGGGCCGGGCGGCCGCGCCGCAGCGGCGAGCCGTCCATCACGTCGTCCTGGGCCAGGGCGAAGCAGTGCAACAGTTCCAGGGCGGCGGCCGCGCGAACCGCGGCCGGGGATTCCGGCTGCCCGCACCGCCACCCGACGCAGGCGAACAGGGGGCGGAGGCATTTTCCGCCCGCGACGAACTCGGGGAGCGCGGTTTCCGCGAGCGCGCCCTCGCTGCGCCCGGAAAAGTGCTCCGCCACCCGCGCGCTCACGAAATCGTGTGCTTCGGCCAGGCAGCGGCGGCCCGTGGTGTCCAGCCACCCGGCGGCCGCCTCGTCCGCGGAGGCCACCCCCGCCGTCATGATCGCTGTCATCCGCCGCCCTCCCGGTCTCCGAGTATTCGATGCACAACCGTTTCACAGGTGGTGTAGCTTGTCCACTCGAACGGGGCCGCGGAGTCTGCGGGAGCGGATCCGCCGGACGTGTGGAAACGTGGTGCCGATGGACGTCGACGAGGTGGATGGCCGGGAGCGTCCCCGGGCGGAAGGCTCGTGGACGCCCGGCAAGGTCGCCGGGCTGCTGGGCGTCTCCCCGGTGACCCTGCGCACCTGGGCCGCGCGCTACGGGGTCGGCCCGTCCCTGCGGGACGACGGCAGGCACCGGCGCTACTCCGACGCGGATGTCCGCCGCCTGCAGCACATGCAGCGGCTCGTCGACCGGGGCATGCGCGCCCGTGAAGCCGCCGCGGCCGCGTTCTCGGGCACGGGGGAGGCGGTCCCCGAAGTCTCCCACGCCCGGCGCGCCGAGGAGCTCGAGCGGGCGGCGGAGGAGCTCGGCTACGGGTCGCTGGCCGCCCTGCTGGACGAAACGCTCGACGCGCTCGGACCCGCCGGAGCGTGGACCGAGGTGCTCGTTCCCGTCCTGCGGCACCTCGGCGGCCGCTGGTTGCGCGGCGACCTCTGCTTCGCGTCCGAGTGGGCGTTGACCGGCGAGATCTCGCTCGCCCTGCAGCGTTGCGGCGCCCGGTTCGCGACCGCCCCGCCCGGCCGCGGGGTGCTGCTGGCGTGCTGCCCCGGCGAACGCCACGGCCTGCCGATGGAGGTGCTGCGCGCCGCGCTGGCGGAGGCCGGGATCCCGGCCGTCCACCTGGGACAGATGGTGCCCGCCGAGACGACGATCGCCGGCGCGGAAAAGCTCGGCCCGGTGGCGGTGTTCCTGTGGTCGATGTCCGCCGCCACCGCCGACGACCTGCTCGGCCGCCGGCTGCGGCGCCGCGGGTTCGACGTCGTCATGGCGGGACCGGGCTGGGAAAACCTCGCCGGACAGGACGGCGTCCGCTGGGTCGACGACCTGCCCGGCGCGCTCGAGCTGGCCGCCGAACGCGTCAAAGCGTGAATCGGGGGAAGCGTTGCGCAATCGCTCCGCATGCTTGATGATGGGTCCGTGGACCTCAAGCGGCAGCTGATCGGGCGCCGGCCGGAGCGGTGGCCGGTGCGGCCGTTCCGCGAGCCGGCCTGGGCCCGTCAGGAACCCACCTACGCGGAGTGCGGCCCCGCGCTGATCGAAGCGGCGGTCAAGCGGGCCGGCTCCCGCCCGGCCGGCAACTGGTTCGTCTTCGCGGCCGCCCGCGAAGTCCGCGCCGACCGGCCGTCCGGCGTGCGGGTGGCCGGCCGCGAATTGGTGGCCTGGCGCGGACCCGGCGGCGAGCTGCGGGTCGGCCCGGGCGCCTGCCCGCACCTCGGCGCGCCGCTGGCTCAGGCACGCGTGCACTGCGGCGAGCTGGTCTGCCGGTGGCACGGCCTGCGCGTCGGCGGCGACCGTCCCGGGTGGACGGCGCTGCCGTCGTACGACGACGGGGTACTGGCGTGGGTCCGCCTCGACCGGCCCGGCGGCGAACCGCCCGCCGAACGTCCGGTCGTGCCGGCCCGCCCGCGCGGCACCACCGTCGACGCGGTCGCGACGCTGACCGGGGTCTGCGAGCCCGAAGACGTCGTCGCCAACCGGCTCGACCCCTGGCACGGTGCCTGGTTCCACCCGTATTCCTTCGCCCGCCTGCGGGTGCTGTCGGCGCCGCGGGGCATCGACGTCGCGGAGCCCGACGACCGGTTCGTCGTGGAGGTGACGTTCCGGCTCGCGGGAAAGCTCGGCGTGCCGGTGGTCGCCGAGTTCACCTGCCCGGGGCCGCGCACGGTGCTGATGACCATTGTGGACGGTGAGGGGGCCGGCAGCGTGGTGGAGACCCACGCGACGCCACTCGGCCCTGGCACCGACGGCCGCCCGCGCACGGCGGTGATCGAGGCGACGATCGCCGCGTCCGGCCGGCCGGGGTTCGCCAGGGCCGCCCGGCTGGCGCCGGTCCTGCGCCCCCTGATGCGCCGCGCCGCGGCCCGCCTCTGGCGGGACGACCTCGCGTACGCCGAGCGCCGCTATGCGCTGCGCACGGATCACCACTGACGCCGCGCGCCGCGATCACTGTCGGTTGCTGCGCCGAACGGCGTGCGTGAGCGTGCTCAGAGAGCGTTTCCCAGCCCTTCGTAAGCGGCCATCACGATGCCCAGCCCGCGGTCGTCGCCCAGCGGTCCCTGCTCGACCATCTGGTTCATCACGTACGCCACCGTCAGGTGCGTGTCCAGGTCGGTCGTGACGATCGAACCGCCCCAGCCACCCCACGAACACGTCCGGCCCTGCACGCCGTAGCCCATGCCGTACCGGATCCGCGCGCCCAGGACCTCGTCCTCGCCACGGAACTGTTCTTCCAGCGCCCGCTCGCAGCCCGCCCGGGAGAGCAGCCGCACTCCTCCTGCCTGGCCGCCGCAGGCGAGGACCGACTGCACCGCCGCGACCGACCGTGCGTTGCCGAACCCGTTCGCCGACGGGACTTCCGCCCGCCGCCAGGCCTCGGTGTTGACGATTTCGGGATCGAGCGGCGGGTTTCCCGGGCCTCGCGCCACGATCTCCGGCGCGCGGGTCGGGGACGGGATGATCGGGGCGACCCGGTGGTCGTGCTCCGCGGGCAACCCGATGTGGAAGTCGGCGCCCAGCGGCCCGGCGACTTCCTCGGCGAAGAAGGCGGCGAACCCGCGGCCGGTGATCCGGTGGACGACCTCGCCGATCAGGTACCCCTGCGTGACCGCGTGGTAGCCGCCCACCACGCCCGGTTCCGAGGTCGGCGCCTGCTCGGCCAGCAGGCTCGTCACGACCGGCCAGTCGTAGAGCTGCTCCGGCCGCAGCGGCTCCTGCCACGTCGACAGGCCCGATGTGTGGCCGAGCACGTGCCTCACCAGCACCTTTTCCTTGCCCGCGGCCGCGAACTCGGGCCAGTACCGCGCGACCGGCGCGTCCAGGTCGAGCTCGCCGCGATCGGCGAGGATCAACGCGCACAGCGCGGTCATCGTCTTCGTGGTCGAGAAGACGCAGGTGATCGTGTCCCGCTCCCACGGCCGGGTGCGGTCGGCGTCGGCGTACCCGCCCCAGAGGTCGACCACCGGCTCGCCGTCGAGGGAGACGGCGACCGACGCTCCGACGTCCGGTCCGTCCAGGGACGCCTCCAGCGCCGCCCGCACCGCTTCGAACCGCTCGTCACAGGTACCCCGCGTCTGGGCCATGGGCGGTACCTAACCCGAATTTCCCCCGAACACCAACAGGTTATTCCGCCCGCTCGCCGGGGCGTTTACCTCGGAGGGAATTGGTTCGATGACGTCGGTGCCGCAAGCTCGGGCCATGACCAGTTACCGGATCCACACCGCCGCTACCGCCACCGAAGCCGTGAGGGAGCCGCTCGAGGTCCTGCAGGGCGCGTTCGGGTTCGTGCCCGCCGCCGCGGGCCTGATGGCGAACTCGGCGGCGCTGCTCAACACCTTCTTCGCCGCGTTCGGGTACTTCCGGGGGACCGGCACGTTCGGGCCGGCCGAACGGCAGGTGCTGCTCCTGTCGAACGCCGTCGCCAACGGCAGTGAGTGGGCGGTCGCGTTCCATTCCCTGGAGGCGCTCGCGGACGGTGTCGAACCGGACGTGGTCGAGGCGCTGCGTCGGGGCGAGGCTCCCGGCGACGAACGCATGGCGGCGCTTTCGGCGTTCACGCGGTCGCTGATCGCCGGGCGCGGGCACATCGGCGAGGCCGAGGTGACCGCCTTCGAAGCGGCCGGCTTCACCGGCGAGCAGGTGTTCGAGGTCGTCACCGGCATCGCGATCTCGGTGATGACGAACTACACCGCCAACGTCGCCCGGCCACCGCTGGAGGACGCGGTGGCGCCGTACGCCTGGACCGCGGGACACTCGACCGGTGGCTGACGTGGGCGTGTTGCTGAAACACTGGCGTGGCGCCCGGCGCCTGAGCCAGCTGGCGCTGGCGGCGGAGGCGGCCGTGTCCGTCCGGCACCTGTGCTTCGTCGAAACCGGCCGGGCGAACCCCAGCCGGGCCATGGTGCTGAAACTCGCCGAGGTGCTGGACGTCCCGTTCCGCGAACGCAACACCTTGCTGCTCAGCGCCGGGTTCTCCCCGGAGTACCCGGAGTCGGAACTGGACGCGCCGTCGTTGTCCGCGGTCCGTGCCGCCCTGGAGACGATCCTCGCCCAGCAGGAACCGTTCCCGGCGCTGGTCATGGACCGCGGCTGGGACATCCGCCACGCCAACTCGGCCGCCCGCCGGTTCTTCGCGTTCCTCCGAAGTGGACAGCCGGCGAGCCCGCCGGGCCCGGCGAACGTCCTGCGCCGGATGTTCCACCCGGACGGCGTGCGGCCGCACGTGACGAACTGGCCGGAGGTCGCCGAAGCGCTGGTGCGGCGGGCGAGGCGGGAAGCCGTCGGCGGCGTCGAGGACGAGCGGGCCCGGCGGATCCTCGACGAGGTGCTGGCCTACCCGGGCGTCCCGCCGGGCCTGCGTTCACTCGACGCGACGGTCCCGACGCTGCCGATCGTCCCGATCCGGTACGCGCGGGGCGACCGGCGGTTCGCCTACTTCTCCACGGTGACCACCCTCGGCACCCCGCAGGACGTGACCCTTCAGGAGCTGCGCATCGAGTGCTTCTTCCCGATGGACGAGGAGACGCGCTCCCACGCCCGGGATCTCGCCGAGCCCGGCGCGGTCAGTCCTTGACCGCGCCGGCGGCGAGCCCGGTGCGCCAGAACCGCTGCAGCGCCAGGAAAGCCAGGATCAGCGGGATGATGGACAGCAGCGAGCCGGTGACGACGACGGCCTTGAGGTCGGGGTCGCGGCTGATCTGGGTGTTGAGGGTGTACAGGCCGAGGGTCACCGGGTACAGGCGGTCGCTGGTCAGCATCACCAGGGGGAGCAGGAAGTTGTTCCAGATCGCGACGAACTGGAACAGGAAGATCGTGACGAGCGCCGGCGCCATCAGGCGCAGGCTGACGGTGTAGAACATGCGCACGTCCCCCGCGCCGTCGATGCGGCCGGCCTCGAGCAGCTCGTCGGGCACCGACGCCGCGGCGTACACGCGGGCGAGGTAGACCCCGAACGGGCTGATCATGCTGGGCAGCAGCACCGACCACACGGTGTTCGTCACCCCCGCTCCGGCGAGCATGAGGAACAGCGGGACGGCGAGCGCGGTCGGGGGGACGAGCACCCCGGCGAGAACGGTGGAGAACGTGAACGACCGCCCGCGGAAGGTGAACTTGGCCAGCGCGTACCCGGCCATCGCCGAAAGCAGGGTGGCGGCCGCGGCACCCACGACCGAGTACAGGGCGCTGTTGGCCAGCCACCGCAGGTAGAGCCCGTCCCCGAACGTGACGGTGTCGCGCAGGTTCTCACCGAAGTGGTTGCCGGAGAACCAGAGCCCGAACGTCGTCGAGAGGCCGGACGCGGACTTCGTGGCCGAGATGGCCAGCCAGACCACCGGCAGCAGGAAGTAGACCGCGGCCACGAACATCGCCGTGGTCACCACGACCGAGGATCCGGTGGGGCGCCGGGTGTTCGGGTGAGTGGTCACAGGGCGGCCCTCGCTCGGGTGATCCGGAAGAACAGCCAGGACAGGACGGCGATGAGCAGGGTGACGAGCACGCTCATCGCGGCGCCGAGGCCGTAGTTCTGGGCGGAAATCTGGGCGTAGGCGGCCATCGACGGGGTGTAGGCCGACGACACCGCGCTGGAGACCCCGGCCATCACCTGGGGTTCGGTGAACAGCTGGAACGTGCCGATGATGGAGAACACCCCGGTCAGCACCAGCGACGGCGCGATGACCGGCACCTTGATCCGCCAGGCGATCGCCCAGCCGGACGCGCCGTCGAGCCGGGCCGCTTCGTAGAGCTGGGGCGGGATCGCCTGCAGCGACGAGTAGAGGATCAGCATGTTGTAGCCGGTGAACGTCCAGGTGACGATGTTCGCGATCGAGTACAGGATGACCTTGCCGGACAGCAGGTCGGGGTGAAGCCCGACCGGGTCGAGCAGCTGGTTGATCGGCGAGAGGTTCGGGGCGTAGAAGAAGCCCCACATCACCGCGGCGATCACGCCGGGCACGGCGTACGGCAGGAAGAACGCGAGCCGGAAGAACCGCCGCAAGCGCACGACCGCGGAGTCCAGGGCGAGCGCCAGGAGCAGGGCGAGGCCGAGCATGATCGGGATCTGGATCACGCCGAACAGCAGGACCCGCCCGATCGAGCCGACGAACCCGCTGTCGCCGAGGGCCGCGGTGTAGTTGCCGAGCCCGGCGAACACCTCGACGGGACGGCCGTAGGTCGAGGTCCTCGTGACCGCGGTGAAGCTCTTCACCACGGCCACGACGACCGGGGCCACGTAGAACACCGCGAACCCGGCGAGGAACGGAGCCAGCAGCAGCCAGGCGGCGCGGGTGCTGCTGCTCGCCCGTCGCCGGCGCGCCACCCTGGGGCGGGCCGGCGCGCCGGCGACGGTTTCGGACGCTGCGACAACCATCGTCGTCCTTACTTCGCCACGGGGATGGACTGGCGTTGCAGGTCGGTGATCGTCGCCGCGCCGGCATCGGAGAGCGCCTTGCCGAGCGTGCCGTTGCCGGCGAGCGCGGCGCCGAAGCCGTCACGGACGTGGGCGTAGGTCTGTTCCATCGACGGTCCCCAGGTGAAGTCCTGGCTGATGCCCTTGCCCGCCTCGCGGAACACCGCGTTGACGTCCTGGCCGCCGAAGAACTGCGTGTTCTCCGGCGACGCCTTCGCCGACTCCTGGGCGGCGACGGTGGCCGGGTAGATGCCGGCCTGGGCGGTCAGGACGGCCAGGGCCTGCGGGTCGCTGTTGAGCCACAGGGCGAACTGCGCCGCCTCGGCGGGGTGCTTGGTCCCGGCGAACACGGCGGTGGTCGAGCCACCCCAGTTGCCGGAGCGCTGCTCGCCCTTCGCCCACTGCGGCAGCGGCGCCACGGCCCACTTCCCGGCGGTCGAAGGCGCGGACTTCGCGATCGTGCCGACGCCCCAGACGGCGCCGGTCCAGGTGGCGATCTGGCCGGAGTCCAGTGCCTTGTTCCAGGACTCGGAGAAGCCCTGGTAGTTCGACACCAGGCCCTGCGAAAGCAGGTTCTGCCAGTAGCCGGCGACCTTGGTCGAGGCCGGGTCGGTCAGGTTCACCTTCCACTGCTGGCCGTCCTGGGTGAACCAGTGCCCGCCGGCCTGCCACACCAGGCCCGCGAACCAGTTGACGTCCTTCTGCGGGAAGTGCGTGATCGTCAGCTTGGGGTCCGCGGCGTGCAGGGTCTTCGCGGCCTGCGCGTACTCGTCCCAGGTCGTCGGCACCGGCACGTGGTACTTCTCGAACAGGTCCTTGCGGTAGAACAGGCCCATCGGACCGGTGTCCTGCGGGACGGCGAACACGCCGTCGCCGCCGACCGAGGCCTGCGCCCACGTCCAGTCCACGAACTTGGACTTCGCGTCCGCGACGCCGGGGCAGGCCGAGATGTCCTGCAGGCCCTGCTGGACGCGGAAGCCGGGGAGCGAGTCGAACTCGACCTGCCCGAGGTCCGGTGCCTGCTTCGCCTTCAGCGCGGTGAACATCTTGTTGTAGGTGCCCTGGTTGCCCTGGGGCGTCTGCTCGACGGTCACGTGGATGTCGGGGTGGCCCTGGTTCCACAGGGCGACGGCCTGGTCGATGCCGGGCAGCCAGGACCAGAACGACAGCTCGACCTTGCCGCCGGTCGGCGCGCAGGCCGCGGCGGCCGGCGCCGCGGCGTCGGTGCTGCCGCAGGCGGCCGTCGCGAGCGCGAGCCCGGCCGCGGCCAGGACGGCCCCCAGCCGGCGGAGCCGTCTTGTCGAGGGAGAAGTACGCACCATTGCGTTCGGTCCTTTCGGGGGTGGCGGCTTCAGCCGAGATCCGGCGTCGTGGTGAGGCGGACGCCGAGCTCGGGCCTGCCTGCGTGCTCGCCGCTCATGCCGTGGTCTCCCGTGTCCGTGTCCCGTGGGGCCCGGGAACGTTCCCGGGAATGTTCCCGGCCGCTGCTCCCGGGGAGTATGCGCATCTCGGGGCGATGCCGTCAAGAGGGGTGTCGACGGGTTCGATTCAGGCGGTCGCGCGGGTGATCAACGAGACCGGCAGCGAAATCCGGTCGGCCGTGTCCGCCAGCAGGGCCTTGACGAGGGCGCGCCCGTGGTCGTACTTGTCGATCCGGACCGTGCTGAGCGGCGGGTTGAGGTAGGCGGACATCTCCAGGTCGTCGAACCCGACCACGGCGCAGTCCGCCGGAACCGCGCCGCCACGCGCGAGCACCGCCTGCACCGCTCCGATCCCCATCAGGTCGTTGAACGCGAAGATGCCGTTGACCTCGGGCCACGCGTCGAGGAGCTGGCGGGTCCCCTCGGTGCCGCCCGCGATGCTCGGCGGCCCCTGCACGATCCGCGCCGAGACGTCGCCGAACCCGTGCGCGGCGCAGGCGGTGAGGAAGGCCAGCCGCCGTTCGTCGACCGCGACGCCGACCGAGCTGGCCAGCATGCCGAGGCAGGCGTCCGGCCGTCGCGCGAGCAGGTCGACAGCGGCCGCGGTCCCGGTCGCGAAGTCGTTGCTCACCGAAGCCGCCACGTCCGTCGACAGTTCGCGGTCGGCGACGACCAGGGGCACCGAGCGCGCGTAGTCGGCGAGGACGTCCTCGGGTGTCCCGTAGAAGAAGCCGACGACTCCGCGCGCGGAGCGGGCGAGGGCGTCCTCGATGGCGTCGCGTTCCCGGCCGGGATCGGCGTCGGTGTTGTACAGGACGACGCTGCACCCGGCCGCCTCGGCCGCGTCGTACACCCCGCGCGCCACCGCCGGGTAGAACGGGTTCGCGATGTCGGAAACGACCAGGGCGATGACGTCCGAACGCTGGGTGCGCATGCCCTTGGCCAGCGCGCTCGGCCGGTACCCCAGCCGCGTCGCGGCCGCCAGCACGCGTTCCCGGGTTTCCGGCGCGATCTCCGGCAGGTCGCGAAGAGCGCGTGAAACCGTCTGACGACCCACCCCGGCTTCCCGGGCCACGTCCTCGATCGTCGCGCGCTTGATCCGCGGCAGACGTTCACGCCCAGTCACACCGTCACCTACCTCCGCATCCGACGACGAGCCTACGGCCTCGGTCGCCAGTGGATGACCTACGGCCCGGCCCGCGGCGCGGCGGCACCGGTGTCGTTCTGGGCGACGGTGCGCTGAGCGGAGGTCACCGCGCGGTGCAGCCGAGCCCGGACAACGGCTGGGCGTCGCCGTTCACGACGGCGCCCCAGGTCGTCGTGGCCCCGGCGGAGAGTGTCCCGTTGTACGTCTGATTGGCCGCCCGCACCTCGTGGCCCGTCTGGGTCGGCACCGCGTTCCAGGTGTTGATCAGCTGCTGGCTCCCCGCGAACGTGAACGTGGTCGTCCAGCCGGACAGCGCGGCCGAGCCGGTGTTCCGCACGGTGAACTCCAGCTGGTGGCCACCGCTCCAGGTCGTCGTGACCGCGGCGGTCACCGAGCACGACGCGCCGGGCGGCGTGCTCGTGGTGGTGGCCGGTGTGGTGGGCGTCGTGGTCGTGGCAGGGTTGCCGGGGTCGGTCGTGTAGCCGGTGGCGGTGTAGGCGGCCGCGCACCCCGACAGGCACTGGTCCGGCAGGGAGAAGCGGTAGACGCGGCCGTTGTTCACGAGCGCGTCACTCGCGTCCCGGACCCGGATCGCGTACGCGGTGCCCGCCGTGGCGGTCGGGCCGATCAAGAAGGCCTGTCCCATGTCGCTGTCCGGTTGTGCCTGCTGCCAGGTGCCGTCCGCGCCGAGGTACTCGACGCCGTGGACGCCGTTGGGCAGGTGCGACACGGCGACGGCCGTCCAGTACCGCTGTGAGCCTTGGAGGAAGCCGAGTTTGAGGTCGCCGGTGTAGTTCGGGGGTGGCACGTACGACCACGAGATCCGCCGGTTGTTCCAGTGCGCGGGGTTCATGTCGCCGACGGGCACGCCGTTCTTCACGAACCGGTTCAGCGACGCCGTCGAGAGGTCGAGGTGGCCGGGATCGTCGCGGCACCAGGCGTTCGAGTCGCCGCAGCTGTCGGCGACGACCATGGTCAGCTGGGCGCCGGCGTAACCGTCGGACACCCAGGAACCGTTGCGGCAGAACGGTTGCCCGGGCGCGCCGTCGTTGACCCCGGTGCAGTAGTCGCCGATCGTGACCTGCACGAAGCGCCCGCAGTTGCGGCCGTTGTCCCACAGGCCGATCTTGGCGGCCTGGGAAGGCGGCAGCGGCCGGGGGTAGAAGGAGTAGTCGCCGGGGGTGTTGTAGACGTTGAGGGCCACGAAATCCGGTGCGTCCAGCACTTCCTGGGGCAGCCCGCAGCCGCCGTAGGGAGCACCGAGCCCGTCGAAGTGGGTCGCGTTGCCGGTCACCGGGCTCGCCGGCGCGGCACCCGAACTCCACGGCCACAGCAGGGAAACACCGAGCACGAGCGCGGCGACCGCGGCGAGGACGGCCGGCCGCCCGGCGATCCGGCGGGAGGCGGATCCCATGGACTCTCCTTCCGCTTTCGACGGGCGCACCCCATCGGACGTCGGTGTCTGAAGCGCTCGGTCTGGAAGCGCTCCCAGATTCCTCCGCGCCGCGGTGGTTGTCAATCAGCCGCCGCGAAGGCGAAGTCTCACCTGTCCGAGTGACGCGGAACCGGTAACGCGCGGGCGGTAACGGAGCGATAACGAGAGCATCGACAGCCCACCCCGGAAAGCAGGAGAACGTTCGCGTGGAGCACCAGTGGCGAGGCCCGATCGACGTGACCCGGGTCGCCGGGTTCGACACCGCCACGGCCAACCCTGACGACCTTCGCCGCGCTGTGACCGCTTCGCCCGGTTACGTGCGAGCCGCCGCCGAACAGCAAGCGGCGTTGCTGGAGATCGTCCTGCGGGCGGGGACCACGCCCATCCCCGGGCCGCGCCGCCGCCGGTTCGTCGGGAGGCTGCTCGGCCGCGGGTAGCCGGGGGAGCCGTGGTCCGCGTCACACAAGCGAGCTGTCACAGGCTTTGCCGAGCCGGTGTCTTCAGGGCGTCGAACCCGATGACAGAGTGAGGACGAAGCCATGGAACCCCGTATGGACCTGTTCGCCACCGAGACCGGCGCCCGGCTCACCAAGCGGTTCGCGAACCTCGGCCAGGTGGTCGCGCGGTCGCCGCTGCCGAAGGCCACGCAGGAACTGGTCAGCCTGCGGGCCAGCCAGATCAACGGATGTGGCTGGTGCATCGACATGCACACGAAGGACGCCGCGGCCGCCGGGGAGACCGCGGTCCGGCTCGCCCTGGTCGCCGCGTGGCGTGAGTCGACCGTGTTCACCGCGGCCGAGGAAGCCGCGCTCGCGCTGACCGAGGAGGGCACGCGCCTCGCGGACGCCGGCGAGGGCGTGTCGGACGCGACCTGGGCCCGGGTGCGCGAACACTACGACGACGAGCAGGTCGCCGCGCTGGTGGCGCTGGTCGCCCTGATCAACGCGGCCAACCGGCTCGCCGTGATCGTGCACCAGAAGGGCGGTTCCTACGAGCCCGGGATGTTCGCCGCTTTCGCCGAACAGGCGTGAGCACCGAAAAGCCGTGAATGGCACATTGAGGGACTTCAAGTCCCTCAATGTGCCATTCACGGCTTTAGCCGGAGTGTCGCTTTCCGGGCCGGCTCAGTCCCCGCGGTTGACCGAGCTGATGGTGTCCTGAAGCCGTTGGCGCGTCGGCGAATGCGCGTCACGCGGCGCCGGCTCGGAGGGGGCGGTCGGCTCGCCGGCCGGGCCCTCCACCGGGAAGACCTTGTTCTCCCCGGGCAGCGGGACGCCGGGGCAGACGGTGGCCGCGGGACGCGTGGTCCCGAGGAAGAACGTGTTCACCAGATCGTCCACACAGGAATTGCCGCCGACGGCGTACTGGCCGTGGAACGGCGAATCCGCCACCGAGATCATCGGGACCCCGGCCGCCCTCGCCGCCGTCTCGGCCTGTTCGTAGCCGGTCTGCGGATCGAACTCGCCCTGGACGACGAGGACGTTCTTCGCCGCGCGCACCGGCAGCTCCGGCAGCTCGTGGCGGGGGAGGTCGGACCAGAAGCCGCACGGCTCGCTGAGGCCGTACGCCCAGCCGAACAGCGGGTAGGCCGGGCCCTGCAGGTCGCTGAGCAGCTTGTACCAGGTCGCCGCCCGGGCCGGCTGGTCGCCGCACGCCACCGCGAACCGGGTGCCGGGCACGTCGGCGTAGTCGGGCTCCAATTCTTGAGTGCGGCGGAGTTCTTGAGTGCGGCGGAGCTCCGGCGCGGCCGCCGCCACGTCGGCGGCGGTCAGCTTCTCCGTGGGGCGGCCGAAGACCGCGCGCGAGACGCGGTCGAGGTCGTCCTTCAGCGCGGCGGGTGGCGGTTTGGCGGTGCCGTCGAGCGCGGCCGCGCCCTTGGTGAGGACCAGCGCGCCGGCCAGCCACTGCCGGCCGCTGCCGTTGCCGACGAAGATGTGGTCGAAGACGTCGGGCGGCACGCCCTTGCCCTTGAAGAAGGCGCGCAGCCGCTCCCACTTGGCCCGGACTTCCGCGGCGGTCTTGCCCAGCTGGTCCGGGAAGCGGCGGGCCAGCCACGGCGCGTAGACGCGGTCGAACTGGCGCTGGTCGATCTTCGGGAACGCTTCGAACGCGGCCTGCAGGCGGCCTTCGAAGTCGACGCTGGAGTCGAGCACGATCCGGCCGGCGTGCTCGGGGAACAGCGATGCGTACTTCGCGCCGAGCCAGGTGCCGTAGGAGTACCCGAGGTAGTTCAGCTTCTCGTCGCCGAGCAGCGCGCGGATCAGGTCCATGTCGTGCGCGGTCTGCCAGGTGGTGATGTAGGGCGCGAGGGCGTCGCTCTGGCACGCCTCGGCCAGGACCCGCGGCGTCCGCTGGTGCAGCGCGATGCTGCCGGCCGAGCGGTCGCGGGCGTCGAGGCCGTCGTCGGCGGGCAGCCGCCCGAGCGGCACCCGGCAGACGAACCCCGGGTCCGTGCCGCCTTCCTGGCCGGTGCCGCGGGGGTCCATGCCGACGAAGTCGTAGTGCTCGCGCACCGACGGCTCCAGCCCGGCCAGCGCGCCGGCGAGCGAGGTGCCCTGGCCGCCGGGCCCGCCGGGGTTCAGCAGGATCGCGCCCCGCCGGTCCCCGGTGGCCGTGACCCGGCTGATCGCCACCTGGAGCTCGGGACCGGCGGCCGGGGCCGCCCAGTCCCGCGGGGCGGTGATCCGCGCGCACTGCGCGGACGGCGACTGGTCCCGCTGCTTGAACGGGCAGGCGCCCCAGGAGACCTTTTGTGTCAGGTACGGCGCGAGGGGATCGGGCGTGGTCGCGGCGGCGGGCGCCGTGGCCGCCACCAGGACCGAGACGGCCACCGCCAGCCCAGTTCGGGACGTTCGCACCGCAGTTTCCTTCCTCGCGCACCAGCCGGCAAGATCAAATCACGGCAGGTAGGGGAGGGGCAGCGCGAAAACCGCGGCTCGCCGGGGGAGTTCCTTCGATCCGGTGAACGGCGAACCGGTCGGCCCGCTCACACCGGGGAATCAAACCCGGTCGCCGGACGCTTGAGCTGGCGTGAAGAAGATTGGCTTCCTCTCGTTCGGCCACTGGTCGGCGAGTGCGCACTCCGAGACCCGGTCGGCCGCGGACTTCCTGCACCAGTCGATCGACCTGGCCGTCGCCGCCGAGGAGCTCGGCGTGGACGGCGCGTACTTCCGCGTGCACCACTTCGCGCGGCAGGCGGGCAGCCCGTTCCCGCTGCTCTCGGCGATCGGCGCGCGGACCTCGAAGATCGAGATCGGCACCGGCGTGATCGACATGCGCTACGAGAACCCCCTGTACATGGTTGAAAACGCGAGTACCGCCGACCTCATCTCCGGCGGCAGGCTCCAGCTCGGCATCAGCCGGGGATCCCCCGAGCAGGTGATCGACGGCTGGCGCTACTTCGGGTACAACCCCGCCGACGGCGAGACGGACGCCGACATGGCCCGGCAGCACACCGAGGTGTTCCTCAAGCTCCTCGACGGCGAGGGCTTCGCCCAGCCGAACCCGCGGCCGATGTTCGCCAACCCGCCGGGGCTGCTGCGGCTCGAGCCGCACTCCGAGGGCCTGCGCGACCGCATCTGGTGGGGTTCCGGTTCGAACGCGACGAGCGTCTGGGCCGCGAAGCTGGGCATGAACCTGCAGAGCTCGACGCTCAAGGACGACGAGACGGGCGAGCCGCTGCACGTCCAGCAGCGCAAGCAGATCGAGGCCTACCGCGAGGCGTGGACGGAAGCCGGCCACGAGCGGGAGCCGCGGGTTTCGGTCAGCCGCAGCATCTTCGCGCTGACCAACGACCTGGACCGGGCCTACTTCGGCCGCGACCGCCACTCGCGCGACCAGGTCGGCATGATCGACGAGGACACCCGGGCGATCTTCGGCCGCTCGTACGCCGCCGAGCCGGACGAACTGGTGCGGGAGCTCAAGGAGGACGAGGCCGTCCAGGCCGCGGACACCCTGCTGCTGACCATCCCGAACCAGCTCGGCGTGGAATACAACGTCCACGTGCTGGAGAGCATCCTCACCCACGTGGCCCCGGAGCTGGGCTGGCGCTGAAAGCCGTGAAGGCCACCTTGAGGAACTTCAAGTTCCTCAAGGTGGCCTTCACGAACCGGTGATCAGGCGAGGTCGAAGCGGTCGAGCTCCATGACCTTCGTCCACGCCGTGACGAAGTCGGCCACGAACTTCTCGTGGGCGTCTTCGGCGGCGTAGACCTCGGAGAGGGCCCGCAGCTGCGAGTTGGAACCGAAGACGAGGTCGACCGCGGTGGCGGTCCACTTCAGCTCGTCGGTCGCCACGTCGCGGATCTCGTAGACGTTCTCCGCGGACTCCGACGCCTTCCATCGGGTGCCCGGCGCGAGCAGGTTGGCGAAGAAGTCGTTGGTGAGCACGCCCGGCTTGTCGGTGAGCACACCGTGCGCGGCACCGCCGTGGTTGGTGCCGAGCGAGCGCAGGCCGCCGACCAGGACGGTCATCTCCGGCGCGGTCAGGTCGAGCAGGTAGGCGCGCTCGACGAGCAGCACCTCCGGCTGCAGCTTCTCGCCGGAGCGCAGGTAGTTGCGGAACCCGTCGGCGCGCGGCTCGAGCACCTTGAACGAGTCGGTGTCGGTCTGCTCCTGCGAGGCGTCGGTGCGGCCCGGGTGGAACGGCACGGTCGTCTCGACGCCGGCGTCGCGCGCAGCCTTCTCGACGGCGGCCGAGCCGGCCAGCACGATGAGGTCGGCCAGCGAGATCTTCGCGCCGCCCGCCTCGTTGAACTCGCGCTGGACGCCCTCGAGGACCTCGAGGACCTTGCCGAGCTGCTCGGGCTGGTTGACCGCCCAGTTGCGCTGCGGCTCCAGCCGGATCCGGGCGCCGTTCGCGCCACCGCGCTTGTCGGTGGAGCGGAAGCTCGCGGCCGACGCCCACGCGGTGCTGACGAGCTCCGCGGTGGTCAGGCCGGACTCCAGCACCTTCGCCTTGAGGGCCGCGATGTCGGCGTCGCCCACGAGGTCACCCTCGGCGGCGGGCACCGGGTCCTGCCACAGCTGCGGCTCGGCGACCCACGGGCCGAGGAAGCGGCTGACCGGGCCCATGTCACGGTGCAGCAGCTTGTACCAGGCCTTGGCGAAGGCCAGCGCGAACTCGTCCGGGTTCTCGAGGAAGCGGCGCGAGATCGGGCCGTAGACCGGGTCGAAGCGCAGCGACAGGTCCGTCGTGAGCATCGTCGGCTTGTGCTTCTTGTTCGGGTCGAACGGGTCCGGGATGATCTCCGGGGCGTCCTTGGCGACGTACTGCTTGCCGCCGCCGGGGCTGGTCGTGAGCTCCCACTCGAAGCCGAAGAGGATCTCGAAGAAGCGGTTGCTCCACTCGGTCGGCTTGTCGGTCCAGGTGACCTCGAGACCACTGGTGATCGCGTCGGCGCCCTTGCCGGTGCCGTGCGTGCTCAGCCAGCCGAGGCCCTGGGCCTCGATCGGGGCGCCCTCGGGCTCCGGGCCGACGTGGTCGTCGGCGGTGGACGCGCCGTGGGTCTTGCCGAAGGTGTGGCCGCCGGCGATGAGGGCGACGGTCTCCTCGTCGTTCATCGCCATCCGGGCGAAGGTCTCCCGGATGAAGTGGGCCGCCGCCTCGAAGTCCGCGCTGCCGCGGGGACCCTCGGGGTTGACGTAGATGAGGCCCATCTCGGTCGCGCCGACCTCGGGCGCCATCTCCGCCTCGCTGACGTAGCGCTCGTCGCCCAGCCAGTCGTCCTCCGGGCCCCAGATGACCTCTTCGGGCTCCCAGACGTCTTCGCGGCCGAAGCCGAAGCCGAAGGTCTTGAAGCCCATCGACTCCAGAGCGACGTTGCCGGCGAGCACGAGCAGGTCGGCCCACGAGACCTGCTGGCCGTACTTCTGCTTGACCGGCCACAGCAGGCGGCGCGCCTTGTCCAGGTTGGCGTTGTCCGGCCAGCTGTTGAGCGGGGCGAAGCGCTGGTTGCCGTCACCGGCGCCGCCGCGGCCGTCGTGGATGCGGTAGGTGCCGGCCGCGTGCCAGCTCAGGCGGATCATCAGGCCGCCGTAGTGGCCGAAGTCGGCGGGCCACCAGTCCTGCGAGGTGGTGAGCACCTCGGTGATGTCGCGCTTGAGGGCCTCGACGTCGAGCTTCGCGAACTCCTTGGCGTAGCTGAAGTTCTCGCCGAGCGGGTTGCCCTTGGCCGAGTGGGCGTGCAGCACCGACAGGTCGAGCTGGTTGGGCCACCAGTCCTTGTTCGTGCGCGGCCGGCCCCCCGTCTTCGGCGTCGGGGAGTCGATCGCCGGGTTTTCGCTCTCGCTTCCGTGCGAGGTCACCGAGTCGTGCGCGACCGGGCAACCGGCCGCCGCCTTCTGGTCCACGCCCTGCGCGCTGGACGGGGCGTTGTCCTGGGTGGAGCTCATTTACTTCCTTCCGGGAGCGGCGAATCATTTCGGGGGCGTGCGGCCGCGCACTCGGGGCAGGTGCCCCAGTAGACGACCTCCGCCTGGTCGATCACGAAACCGTGGTCGTCCGAGGCGGTCAGACAGGGGGTGTGGCCGACGGCGCAGTCGACATCGGCTATCGCCCCGCACGAGCGGCACACGACGTGGTGGTGGTTGTCACCCACCCGTGACTCGTAGCGGGCGTTCGCGCCTGCCGGCTGGATGCGCCGCACCAGCCCGGTGTCGGTGAGGGCCCGCAACACGTCGTAGATCGTCTGGTGCGACACCGTCGGGTGCTCGGCCCGTACCAGGTCGATCACCGTTTCGGTGTCGACGTGGGGATGGTCGCGCAGTGCGGACAGCACGGCCAGCCGGGGCCGCGTGACCCGCAGCGAGACCGCCCGCAACTGCGCTTCGAAGTCTGACATCACCAGGGACCCTAGGGCGTTTTCTGGAATGGGTCAAGTTATGGTTCGGGCGGCGCGTCGGGCATCCGGAGTTCACGCTGAGTCAGCGGCCTGGCTAGGCTCCCGGGCATGCCGGACACGCAGTACGAAGACCTCCTCCGCCACGTCCTCGACACGGGTGCCCGCAAGGGCGACCGTACCGGCACGGGCACGCGGTCGATCTTCGGGCACCAGCTGCGGTACCGCCTGTCCGAGGGTTTTCCGCTGATCACCACGAAGAAAGTCCACTTCCGGTCGATCGCCTACGAGCTGCTGTGGTTCCTGCGCGGCGACGCGAACGTCGGGTGGCTGCGCGAGCACGGCGTCACGATCTGGGACGAGTGGGCGGCGCCGGACGGTGACCTCGGCCCGGTGTACGGCGTGCAGTGGCGCTCGTGGCCGACCCCGGACGGTGGGCACGTCGACCAGATCGCCGAGGTACTGCACACGCTGCGGGAAAACCCCGACTCGCGGCGGATCGTCGTGTCCGCGTGGAACGTCGCCGACATCCCGCGGATGGCGCTGCCGCCGTGCCACGCGTTCTTCCAGTTCTACGTCGCCGACGGTGAGCTGTCCTGCCAGCTGTACCAGCGCAGCGCGGACCTGTTCCTCGGCGTGCCGTTCAACATCGCCGGCTACGCGCTGCTGACGCACCTGATCGCCGAGCAGGTGGGGCTCCGCGTCGGCGACTTCGTCTGGACCGGCGGGGACTGCCACGTCTACGACAACCACGTCGACCAGGTCCGGACGCAGCTCGCCCGCGAGGCGCGGCCGTTCCCCACGCTGAGCCTGAAGCCGGCGGACAGCCTGTTCGGCTACACCTACGAGCACTTCGCGCTCGACGGCTACGACCCGCACCCGGGCATCAAGGCCCCGGTGGCGGTGTGATCGGGCTCGTCTGGGCGCAGGCGGCGAACGGCGTCATCGGCCGCGACGGCGAGCTCCCGTGGCACCTGCCGGAGGATCTGCGGCACTTCAAGGAGCTGACCGCCGGTGCGGCGGTGGTGATGGGACGCCGCACGTGGGAGTCGCTGCCGCCGCGGTTCCGGCCGCTGCCGGGGCGGCGGAACCTGGTGCTTTCGCGGACTCCGCAGGAGGGGGCCGAGACGTTCCCGGACCTGGCTCCGGCGCTGGCGGCGGCGGACGACGTCTGGGTGATCGGCGGGGCGGCGGTGTACCGGGCGGCGCTGCCGTTCGCGGACCGCGTCGTCGTCACCGAGATCCGGGAGTCCTTCGAGGGGGACACGTACGCGCCGGAGGTGGGGCGTCCGGCGGACTCCGTGGGGGAGTGGCTGGAGTCGTCGGCGGGTCTGCACTACCGCTTCCTGACCTGGGGCTGAGCCGGGGCCCGCGCTCAGTCGCCGACGTGCACGTGGGCGGCCCAGCGCGCCGGCACGGCCGGATAGGCGTCCCTCATGTGGCGCAACGTTTCCGTGAGCGCGGAGGCCGCCAGCGGGGTGTCGGCGGGACGGCTCCCGTGCGCGGTCAGCGCGTCGTAGACCGCCGTGGCCGTTTCGGTGCTGTCGGCGGTGTGCCACAGCGTGCCGATGACGCCGCGGAACCCGGCGAGGTGGAACGCCGAAGCCAGGTTCAGCGGCTCGTCCAGGAGCGTCCGGTCGGGGCCGGCGGTGTCGCACGCGGACAGGAACGCCAGCTGCGCCCGCGTGGTACGCAGGTCGCGCACGAACGACGGCACGAACAGGCCGTGGGCGATCACCAGCCCACCGGTGTCGCGGTGCCGGTCGGAGCCGGCCGCCCGGCCGTGGCAGGCGAAGTGCGCGATCGCGTGCTCGTGCAGTCCCTGCTTGATCGCGTCCGCGGAGGCGTCCGCGTCGAGGAGCAGGGTGGAGCCGGGCAGCGCCGCGGCCACCGCTTCGGCCTCGGCGCGGGCGCCCGGCAGCACGGGCACGCCTTCCCGTTCGCCCACACCGACGACGAGCGCGGTGGCGCGGGCGTGGTGCGGCCGGGGCGTCGCGACGGTGTCGGCCAGCGCGGTGAGCGACGGCGTGTACGAGGAGACGACCCGGTCGAACACCGTCCGGCCGGCCTCTTCGCGGTGCCGTCCCGCGGCGTGCAGCGGCAGCCCCGCCGCGACGCCGATCGGGCACCACCACAGCCGCGTGTCCGGGATCCGGTCCAGTATCGGGCCCGCCGTGGTGTCCCAGAGCCACTCCAGCACGGCGTGCACGTCCAGCTGCGCCTGCTCGCGCCGGTCGAACGAGGACGCCGGGTCTTTCGCGGCGGCGAGCGCCGCCCGCAGCTTCCCGACCTGGGCGCGGACCGTGACCTCGCTCAGCTGCCGCAGTGACACGGGTTCGACGGGCAGTCCGCGGTCGCCGGGGACGACGAGCGCGGTACCCGTCGCGCTGACGACCACCGCGGTGTGCCCGGCCAGGCGCTCGCGCAGGTGCCCGGGATCCGGTGGCCGCAGCAGGTTTTCCAGCCCCGGCACTCCCCGTGCGGTTTCGAGCAGTTCGGCTCGCCGCGCGGCGAGCCGCCTGATCCGCTCCACGGCCTGAGGCCGCGGGTCCCAGTCCTGGGCGGAGGTCCGGTCCTGGAACTTGACCTCGATGTGGAACGTCAAGTCGGCGTACGAGTCGGCTTCGTCGAGGTCCGACTCCACCTGGCTGAGCTCGTCGGCGAGTCGCGGCCGGACTTCGCGCAGCTTCGCCCAGCCGCGCCGGATCCCCCACGCGTCGCCGAACAGCACGGCCCGGCACTGCTCGACCAGCGCCACCGCCCGGTCCAGCTCGCCCGACCGCACGCCGGCGTGCACCACCTGGTCGGCGAGCCCGTCCACGAGCCGCACGCCGTCGAGTCGTCTGGACCACGGCAGGGCCCGGCTGACCGTCGCCGGAATGGCGGCGATCACGCGTTCCTGCGCGTCGAGCCACGTCGAGGGGGCCGCCTCGGCGAGCATCGCGGCCTGCGCTTTTTCGGACAGCATCCGTTGCTGCGCGGTGGCGGCCGGGTGCGCCCCGATCGAGCGGTAGTGGGTGATGGCGAGCTCACGCAGTTCGCCGGCCCGTGGCCCGCCGAACGTGGCGAGCTCCCGAGCCGACCAGGCCAGGGCGAGCGCCCGCACCGGCCACCAATGGTGGTCCGGCGGCGTTTCGCGGACGGCCTTTTCGGCGAGCTCCAGCGCATCGTCCAGCGCGTCGAGGTGCCCGCAGTGCCGGTACCGCCGGCCCAGCAGGTCCGCGATCGTGCTCTCGATGCGCGGGTGGTCGGGGTGACCGGCCGGCAGCAACGCGAGCGCGGCCCGGTAGGCCTGTTCGGCCTCGCGGTACGGCTCCTCGTCCGTCACCTTCATGCTCGTCGCCTGGACCTGCACGGCGGCGGCGTAGTTGTAGAGCATCCCGACGCGGCGCACGTCGTCCGCGGGAATGGTGCGCACCGCCTGTGCGCCCGCTTCCACGGCCTTCGCGAACAGTTCGTGGTCCCCGTTCTCGGCCACTCGCCGTGCCGCGGTGGACAACGCCGACCAGCGCACGGGGAGATTCTCGTCGCCGGGGGGCGTCAACGAGATGGCCTCTTCCCCGAGAGCGACGGCTTCCCGCCCCGCCGCCGGGTTGGCGCCCAGCTCGTACTGCCGCTCCAGCGCGAACGCGAGGGTACTGAGCCACAGCGCTCGCTCGCCGTCGTCCTGGGCCGGCAGCCGCACCAGGGCGCGGGCCGCGTCCACGGCGATCTTCGCGTCGTCGGGGGAGCCGGTCTGGACGGCGAAGGTCGACGCGGCGTGGGCGAGCGCCCTGTGCAACCGGGCTTTGCCCGCGTCGCCGGGTGACGTGGTGAGCTGCGCTTCGGTGACCGTGTCGTAGGCGAGCCCGATCGCCGCGTGGTCGCCGCCGAGCACCCACAGGTCGCTGTGCCCGCGGTAGAGGTCCATCAGCGCGTCCAGCCTGCCCTCGTGGTCCAGCGGCAGGCCGAGCGCGAGCAGCCACGCCTGGTCCCGTCGGTCCAGCAGCACGCCCGGCCCGATGTCCTGCCGCTTCCGGGCTTCGAGCTTGTCTCGCTGCGCCCGCAGCACATCGGGATCGCGGTGGCAGGTCCGCAGGAACCGCGCGACGTCCGGCCCGATCCGGCTGCTGACCTCGTGTTCGAGCTGAGCGAGCGCGGGCAGCGCCGCCGTGTCGCCGAAGTCCCGCTCCAGCGCGCCGGCGAGGTCGCGGCACGCGACGAGCGCGCCCGCCAGGTGGATCGGCGCACCGCCGTTCGCGTAGAGGTCGGCCTCGTACTGGGCGAGTTCGACCACGACGTCGCGCCACACCGGGCTCTCCCGCAGCGCCAGCTGGGCGGCGGCCCGGTAGCCGGCGAGCACCTGACCCGGCCGCCGTCCCGCGTTCGCCTGGGCACGGGCGCGGTCGACCAGCCGGCGGGCGCGTTGCGGGTCGTCCCGGGGCGTACGGGCCACCGCCCAGTCCAGCGCGTTGACCACCCGCTCGGCGTAGCGGTTCGTGCCGTCCAGTTCGTCGAGCCGAAGCAGCAACCCGGCCTGGTCGACGGTGAGCGCGGCTTTCATCCGCTCGTCGTCCACCGATTCCATCGCCGCGGTGTAGGCGTTCACGAGGGCGACCAGCGCATCGGTGTCCTGATGGACATCGAACTCGGCCCGTGCCGCCATGAGCTCCCAGTACGGGTCGGAGGAGGTGACCCCGGCGACCGCGAGGTCGGCCCGCTCGCCGGCCAGGGACGCCCAGACTTCGCGGTCGGCCAGGCCGTCGAACCCGCTCTGTGCGCGGTACCGGTGCCAGTACGCCCGCGCGAGGTACGGCAGCAGGTTCCGCGGGCACTCCGACGGCGCCGGGAGAGCGGCGGTGAGAAGGGCACCGACGTCACCGGAGTACTCGAAGTTCTCGACCACCGATCGGACGTCGTCGTGCACGCGCGGCCCCCTGCCCTCTCCGGTTCACGGTAGCGTGTGCGGGTTCGTGGCGAAGGGGGTTCGGAGAGCGGTATGGCACCAACGACCGGTCCGCGTGTCGGCATCCTGTGCGAGCAGGCGGGGGAGGCGCTGGCGGACCGTGCCGCGCGGTACGGCGTGGCGGACGTGCTGGCCAGGGTCGTCGCGGCGGCTTCTCGCGGCGAAGTGGCCGAAGCCGACCTCGATCTGCTCGACAGCGCCTTCGCCCGGCACGGCATCGACCACCTGACGCGGGGGCACCGCAGCTTCGAACCGTGGCCGGGCGCGCGGAAACTCGTCGCCACCGGGTGGGAGTGCCCGACCGGTGCGTGCCCGCGCGTGGCGACCGGCGAGCAGCCGTCGTGCCGGCTGACCGGGCGGCCGTTCCGCGAGACCCGGGTCGAGCTGTGAACGCTTTCCTCACCGAGCTCGGCAAGAACCTGGCCGGTCGCTGGGCCGCCGCGCTCGCGGTGCCCGCCGCGGTGTTCGTGGCCGTCACGGTGGTGGCGGTCGTGCTCGGGCCCGCGCACGCGCTCGACTTCGCGTTGCTGCGTACCCGGGTGACGACGGTGTCCACGGGCCCGGCCCTGGTGTGGGCCGCGGCGGGGTTCCTCGCCGCGACCACGCTCGCCGGCCTGGCCGTGACCGCGCTGGGCGGCGTCGTGACCGCGGCGTGGGGCGCGCCGGGCACCGGCCCCGGCCGGCCGTTCACCGCGCTGCGCCGCCGACGCTGGCGCCGGGCGGCGGCCAAGGCGGACACCGCGGTCGAGGCGGTGCTGGCCGATCGCGAAAACCGCCGTGCCAAGGCCGAAGCGCGTCGATCGGTGCTGCGCCGCGACGCGATCTCCGAGATCGAGCCGGACGCGCCGACGTGGGCGGGCGACCGGTTGCGCGCGGTGGCCGTCCGCGTCCGCCGCGGCACCGGCCTCGACCTGACCACGACGTGGCCGCGGCTGTGGCTGGTACTGCCGGACGCAGTGCGGACGGAGGTGACGACGGTCCAGGACCGGTGCGCCTCGGCGGCCCGCACGCCGGTGTGGGGCCTGGCCTACCTGGCCGTCGGCGCGTACTGGTGGCCCGCGCTCGTGCCGGGGCTCGGGCTGCTGCTGGTTTCGCGGCGGCGGATCCGCCGCTCGGTCGGGGTGTACGCCGACCTCGTCGAGGCGGCGGTCGACCTGCACGGGCGCGATGTCGCCGACCGCCTGGGGTTCGAACTGGCGGGACCGTTGACGCCCGAGGTGGGGGAGCAGGTCACCGAGGCACTTCGGAAGCGAGCCTAGGACCGTTGCGGAACCGGGTGGCGACGCTATACGGTTGGCGAACTAGAACACGTTATAGTTTGTCGGGCCGGTCACCGAGGAGCGGACATGGCGAAAAGGGCGGCGCGCGGCGACGAGGCCGACTACGTCGTCGTCGGGTCGGGGAGCTCCGGGGCGGCGATCGCGGGGCGGCTCGCACAGTCCGGGGCCAGCGTGATCGTGCTGGAAGCCGGCAAGAGCGACGACCAGCTGCTGGTCAAGAAGCCCGGCCTGGTCGGGCCGATGCACGCGGTGCCGCAGCTCAAGAAACCGCTCGACTGGGGCTTCTACGGCGTGCCGCAGAAACACGTTCTCGATCGGCGGATGCCGGTGCCGCGCGGCCGGGTCGTCGGCGGCTCCAGCTCCATCAACGGCATGGTCTACGTCCGCGGCAACCGCGCCAACTTCGACTCGTGGGCCGCCGAGGGCAACACCGGCTGGGACGCCGACAGCGTGAACGCCGCCTACAAGCGGATCGAGGACTTCGAAGACGGCGAGAACGCCTTCCGCGGCGCGGGCGGGCCGATCCGGGTCACCCGCGCGAAGAACCCGCAGGAAGGCTCGCTGCAGTTCGTCGACGCCACCGCCGACGCGCTCGGCTGCAAGATCCTCGACGACTACAACGCCGAGTCCCAAGAAGGCGTCAGCCGGATGCAGCAGAACGCCGCCGACGGCCTGCGCTACAGCGCCTCGCGCGGCTACCTCCACGACCTCGCGTCCCCGACGCTGCAGCTGCAAGACCGGGTGCTGGTCGAGAAGGTGCTGATCGAAAACGGCCGCGCCGTCGGTGTCGAGGTCCTCGACGGACGCCGTCGTCGCACCATCCGCGCCGGCAAGGAGGTCATCCTCTCCGCCGGCGTCATCGGCTCGGCCCAGCTGCTCATGCTGTCCGGCATCGGCCACGCCGAGCACCTCAAGGACCACGGCATCGACGTCGTCGCCGACCTGCCCGTCGGCGACAACATGCACGACCACATGTTCCACGCCCTGACGTTCCACGTGACGACCAGCAAGAACAAGGGCACGGCGCCGTACTTCGCCCGCGGGCTGGCCAGGGAGCTGCTGCGGCCCGGCACCACGTTCCTGGCGAACTCGGTCTTCGAGGCGGTCGCGTTCCTGCGGACCTCGCAGGCCGGGAAGATTCCCGACCTGCAGCTGCACCTGCTGCCGTGGGCCTACGTTTCGCCCAACCAGGACGCGCCGATCCGGCACGACGTCGACAAGCGGCCCGCGCTCACCGTGCTGACCACCCTGATCTACCCGAAGAGCCGCGGCACGCTGCGGCTCGCCTCGGCCGATCCCGCCGCGGCCCCGCTCATCGACTTCCAGTACCTGTCCGACCCGGCCGACCTCGAGCTGCTCGGCGAGGGCTCGGAGATGGCGCGCGAGATCTTCGCGTCGAAGGCGTTCAAGGGCGCGGTCAAGGAAGAGATCCACCCGGGCGCGAAGCTGCGGGGGCAGGACCTGCGTGACGCGATCCTGAACCGCGCGACGTCGGTCTACCACGGCGTCGGCACGTGCCGGATGGGCGTCGACGAGCTCGCGGTCGTCGGCCCGGACCTGCGCGTGCGCGGCGTCGAGGGCCTGCGGGTCTGCGACGCCTCGATCATGCCGTCCATCACCGGCGGCAACACCAACGCGCCCTGCGTCATGATCGGCGAAATGGGCGCCCAGCTCGTCCTCGGGAGCAGGCCGTGACCCTCACCCCGCTCGAACTCACCCGTCCGGCGTCCGTCACCGACGCTTTCCTGGCGCAGCTGGTGTCCCGCGTGCCGGGTTCGTCCGGCGCGACCTGGAAGCTGACCGAGGTCTACACCGGAGACGTGCTCGTCGAGCTGCCGCAGTCGACGCCGGAGGACATCGAGCGGGCGTTCGCCGTCGCGCGCGAGGCCCAGCGGAAGTGGGCGGCCACGCCGGTCAAGGAACGGCTGGCGGTGTTCAAGCGGGCGCACACGCTGTTCGTCGACCGGGCGCGGACCGTCGCCGACCTCATCCAGGTGGAGAGCGGCAAGAACCGGCGGATGGCGATCGAGGAGACCTGCGACCCGCCGATGGTGATGGGCCACTACCTGAAGCGGGCGGCGAAGCTGCTGGCGCCGACGAAGCGCGGCGGCCCGGTGCCGCTGCTGACGAACTCGACCGAGGTCCGGCTGCCCAAGGGAGTCGTCGGCATCATCGCGCCGTGGAACTTCCCGTTCGCCACCGGCGTTTCCGACGCGATCCCGGCGCTGATGGCCGGCAACGCGGTCGTGCTGAAACCGGACAACAAAACGGCGCTCTCACCGCTCTACGGGGTTCGGCTGCTGGAGGAAGCGGGGCTGCCGGAAGGGTTGTTCCAGGTGGTGTGCGGCGAGGGGCCCGACGTCGGACCCACGCTGATCGACCACGCCGACTACGTGATGTTCACCGGCTCGACGGCCACCGGGCGGGTGATCGGCGAGCGGGCGGGACGCAACCTGATCGGCTGCTGCCTGGAGCTCGGCGGCAAGAACCCGATGATCGTGCTGGAGGACGCTTCGCTGGCCGAAGCCGTGCAGGGCGCGATCTTCGGTGCGTTCGGCAACACGGGCCAGATCTGCATGCACATCGAGCGGATCTACCTGCCGGAGTCCCGGTACGAGGAGTTCAAGACGGCGTTCGTGGCGGCGGCGTCGGCCCTCGACGTCCGCGCGGCCTACGACTTCGGCCCCGACATGGGCTCGCTGGTCTCGGTGGACCACATGCGCCGGGTGAAGTCCCATGTGGACGATGCGGTCGCCAAGGGTGCCACGGTGTTGTGCGGCGGCAAGCCGCGGCCCGACCTCGGCCCGGCCTTCTTCGAGCCGACGATCCTCGAGGGTGTCACGAAGGACATGGACTGCGGCGTGACGGAGACCTTCGGTCCGGTGGTGGCACTGCACAAGTACCGCACGGTCGACGAAGCGGTGGCGCTGGCCAACGACACGGACTACGGCCTGAACGCCTCGGTCTGGAGCACCGACGTCACGGCGGCCCGCGCGCTGGCGGCCCGGATCGAGTCCGGCAACGTGAACGTGAACGACATCCTCGCGACCGCGTACGCGGCGAAGGGGACGCCGTCCGGCGGGGTGAAGAACTCCGGAGTCGGTGCGCGGCACGGTGATCAGGGACTGCTCAAGTACACGGACGTGCAGAACCTGGCCGTGCTGAAGAAGCAGGTGATGGGACCGCGGCCGGGGCAGGGGTACGAGAAGTACGTCGAGAGCATGCTTTCCGGGCTGAAGCTGATGCGGAAGCTGCGGATCCGGTAACGCTCAGCCGTCCACCAGCAGCCCTCGCAACGGTCCCTGCAGCCGGCCCGCCCGCCGCGAAACCCCCGGCAGCAGCACCAGCCGGTGGGTCCGCTGCTCACCGCGGCGTTCCCGCTCGGCCTGTTCCTCGGCCAGCGGCCGCCACAGGTTGTCGACCACATCCGCCGGGTCCCGGTCTTCGAGTTCCGAGACCGGACGTCCCAGGTGCTCGGCCCACAATCGCAGCCGGGTCGCGCGGACCACGGACGGGTCGTCGGTGGCGATGTTGACCTCGGTGTCGTTGAACAGCGAATGCTCGTTCAGGTTCGCCGAGCCCACGGTCAACCACGAGTCGTCCACGATGCCGAGCTTCGCGTGGACGTACACCGGGGCCGCCGAGTCACCGTCGTGGGCGCTGATCGTCGTGGCCAGCAGCCGCTGGTTCCCGTCGTCCGCGTCGAGCAACCGGCCCAGCTGGCCGCGGGTGGTGTCGGAGCCGTTGCTCGGCTTGCGGGGCAGCAGCAGGACCACACGGAACTCGTCGGACGGCGGGTTGCGGAGCTTGTCCAGCAGCACCTCGGCGATCTCCGGCGACCACAGGAACTGGTTCTCCAGGTAGATCAGCCGCCGCGCCGAGCGCAGCGCCCGGAGGTAGCCGTCCAGGACGGTGAACTCGCCCTTCGGCAGGAAGTCGTAGGTGTCGTTCGGCACCGTCCGCAGCAGCTGGACGCGGCTGCCGCCCACCGGTTCCGGCACCGCGGACGCCGGCAGGTCCTCGCCCGCCACCTCGCTCCACCGGCGGCGGAAGTGGTCGGCGACGTCGGCGACGACCGGTCCGTCGAGCCGCGCCATCAGGTCGTGCCACCCGATCGGCCGCGGCGGGTGGTCCGGGCTGTCGTGCCGGTCGCCCTCCAGCGCGGTGAGGTCCACCCCGCCGACGAACGCGACGGCGTCATCGACGATCACCAGCTTCTCGTGGTGGCAGTGCATCGTCCGCTCGCGGGCGTCGAGCACGCAGCGCACGTCGGTGCCGTCGGTGAACTTCCGCCGCTCGGACCGTGCCAGCTTCCGCGACGGCTGGAACGCCGGAAAGGGCGGCCCGGCCCACAGCAGGACCCGGACCTGGACGCCGCGCCCGGCGGCCTCGGCGAGCAGCTGACGCAAGGTGGGGGAGCCGGGCTCGCGCGTCAGCCGGAAGTCGGCGCTCGCGTGCCAGTTGGCGATGTGCACGTGCGATTTCGCCCGCCGGATGGCGTCCGCCACGGCGGGCAGCGACTCCTCGCCGTCGATCAGCACCTCGACGCGGTTGCCGTCCCGGACGGGAGCCCGGCCGCCGAGCGGGTCGTGCGCGCCGCCAGGGTCGAGCACGGCACCCCAGCCGAGCCGGTGCAGCCGCCGCCGGTGGTGGGCGCACAGGACGCTCTCCAGCCCGTCGCCCAGCCGCTCGTCCACCTTGTCCAGGAAAGCATTCACCGTCCCATATCACTACAGATCGGCCCGGCCCGCCGCGCAGTGACGCTCCGTCAGAGGTCGAGCACCAGCCGCGGGGAGCAGGCGCGCGACACGCAGAGCATCATCACTTCGTTCTCCAGCCGCTCGGCCTCGGTCAGCACCGAGTCGCGGTGGTCCGGTTCGCCGCCGAGGACGCCGGTTTCGCAGGTGCCGCACGTGCCCTCGCGGCACGACGACAGCACCGTCACCCCGGCTTCCTCGACCACCTCGAGGATCGATCGGTCCGCGGGCACCGGCAGCACCCGGCCCGACCCGGCCAGCTCGACCTCGAACGCCGTGCGCGGACCATCATCGAGCTGAGCGGTGAAGCGCTCGACGTGCAGGTTGCCCGGTTCGAGGGCCTCCACCGCGGCCAGCAGCGGTTCCGGGCCGCAGCAGTACACCGCCGTGCCCGGATCTGCCGTGGCCAGGAGCGTCGGGAGGTCCAGCAGGCCTTGTTCGTCCTGGGGCCGGAACCTCACCCGGTCGCCGTAAGAAGCCAGGTCGGACGTGAACGCCATCGACGCGCGAGTACGGCCGCCGTACACCAGCTGCCAGTCGCGGCCCGAGCGAGCGACCCGGTCGAGCATCGGCAGGATCGGAGTGATGCCGATGCCGCCGGCGATGAACAGGTATCGCTCGGCGTCGACGAGGGCGAAGTGGTTGCGCGGGCCGTCCACCTCGACGCGGTCCCCGTCGGCCAGTGCGTCGTGGACGTACGCCGAGCCGCCGCGGCCGTCGGGCTCCCGCAGCACCGCCACCTGGTACACCGACGTGTCCCCGGGATCGCCGCACAGCGAGTACTGCCGCACCAAGCCGGGCAGCAGGAGGTCGACGTGGGCCCCCGGCTCCCACGACGGCAGCGGCTCGCCGCCGGGCGCGCGGAGGGTGAGCCGGACGACGCCGTCGGCCAGCTTTTCCTTGCGGTCCACCAAAAGATCGAGAGCCATCAGTGTCCTTCAGGGTGAGCGAGGAGCCATTCCCACAGCTCTACGGGGTCTTCGAACTCGCGCTCGGCGCCGCAGTGGCAGACCGCGCGCAGGCGGTCGGTGCCGAGCACCCAGTGGATCCGGTAGACGCGGTCCCCGGTGAGCATGGGGCGGGTCACGGCGTCACCGGCGCAGCCATCCGCTGCAGCATCCGGCGGGCCGCGAGACCGCCGGTGTCGATGTTGATCGACAGTTCCTGGTAGCCGTCCGGTTCGGTGGCGATGACCTGCTCGAGGACGTCGAGTGCTTCGACGTCCTGCAGCACCACGGTGCGGTTGTTCTCGGCGAGGAAGGCCGACACGCCCTCGTCGTCGAGCGCGAAGTCCCGGGCCACCGCCCAGAAGTCGTGTGTGGAGTGCTCGGTTTCCGGCGTGATGGCGTAGACGACCTCGACGTGGAAGGCGTCCGGGTCGCTGCCGTCCGGGTTCGGCACGGACCCGACCGGCGCGATGCGGCTGTGCAGCTTGTACAGGCACGGCGGCGTGTACTCGATGTCCTGCCAGCGCGCGATGCGGCCCTCGAGGCCGGTCGACTTGGCGTAGAAGGGCGGGCACGCCGCGTCGGCCATGTGCCGCGAGACGTAGACGACGCCGGCTTCGTCGTCGACTTCGGTCGTGATCGGCGTTTCGGCGACCTCGGGGGTGCCGATGTAGCCGCCGTGCAGGTAGGTCTCGTGGGACAGGTCCAGCAGGTTGTCCACCAGTAGCGAATACCGCGCCTTGAGCGGTTCCATCCCGCAGACCGTGGTGTAGTCCGGCGAGTCGAGCCAGGGCGCCCGCGGAATCGCCGCCGCGTCGGCCTTCGAAGGGTCGCCGATGAACACCCAGACGAAGGAGTCCTGCTCCACCAGCGGGTAGTGCGTCAGCCGCGCGGTCCGCGGCACCCGCGTCTGCCCGGGCACGGCGACGCACTTGCCGTCGACGCCGTAGGTGAAGCCGTGGTAGCCACAAATGACCTGGTCGTCGACCAGCCGGGACGGCGCCTGCGACAACGGGAACCGCCGGTGCACGCACCGGTCGGCCATCGCGGTGACGCTCCCGTCGCGGGTCCGCCAGAACAGGATCGGTTCCCCGCAGATGGTGCGGCTGAAGAGTTCCTGGCCGATCTCGGAGCCGTAGGCGGCGACGTACCACTGGTCGCGGGGGAAGGCGCTCATCGGGTCGTCCTTTCGTGGTGGGCCGGGTCACAGCCTGCGGGACCGGCCCGGGTGCCACGAAGGGCTATTTCATAAGATGGAAAGCGCGCGGGAGATCGCCCGGGCGCTGGTCATCACCAGCGGAGCGAGCGCGTGCGGCGACGCGCTGCCGTACCGCACGACGAGCGACACGGCCGCGACGACCTGGCCGCGCGAGTCGAGGATCGGCGCGCCGACCGACAACGCGTCGAGGGTCACCTGGCGCTCGCTGATCGAGAACCCGTGGGTGCGCACGTCGGCCAGCATGTGGCGCAGCCGGTCCGGATCGGTCACGGTTTCGCTGGTGTACCCCTCGATCGGGCGGCCGAGGACGTCCTCCTGCACCTCGGCGGGGGCGTGGGCGAGCAGGACGAGCCCGACGCCCGTCGCGGTCAGCGCGAACCGCCCGCCGACGCGGGTCAGCACGGGCACGGCCCCGGTGCCCGCGATCCGCTCGATGTACACCACTTCGGTGCCCTCGCGGACCGCGAGCTGGACGTTCTCCCGGGTGATCTGCGAGAGGTCCTCCAGGAACGGCAGGGCGAGCTCCCGCAGGCCCAGTCCCCGCGGCGCGAGCGACCCGAGTTCCCACAGCCGCAGCCCGACGCGGTAGATGCCCACTTCGTCCCGTTCGAGCGCGCCCCACTCGCAGAACTCCCGCAGCAGCCGGTGCGCGGTCGCGGCCGGGATCCCGGCCCGGCGCGCGACGTCGCTCAGCCGCAGCGCCGGCCGGTCCGGGGAGAACGCTTCGAGGACCCGCAGCGCGCGGCCCAGCACCGGCCCGGTGGCGCCGGGAACGCGACCTCGATGGGGCAACGGCGACCTCCGGCGGGTGCGGCTCAGAGGTCCACTATGCCCCGCGCCGCCCGGCGCGCGGCGGTGGCGTCCCGGCGTTCCTCGAACCGGGACGCCTGGGTGTCGAGTCCCTTGATGAACGTCGCGAGCTCTTCCCGCGCGGCTTCCCCGACCGCGCCGAGGCCGGTCAGGTCGAAGACCTTCCAGTAGCGCAGCAGCGGCTGGACGACGTCGTCGTGGTGGATCCGCAGGTCGTAGATGCCGGCCTTGGCCATCAGCGCCGCCTTGCGCGCGAAGCTCGGGATCACCGCGCCCGGCATCGCGAAGTTGAGCACCTCGTCGGTGATCGCGCGCATCATGGCGTCCGGCGAGATCTCCAGCGCCGCCTTGACGAGGTTGCGGTAGAAGACCATGTGCAGGTTCTCGTCCGTGGACACCCGGGCCAGCAGCCGCTCGGCCAGCGGGTCCTGGGTGTAGCGGCCGGTGTTGCGGTGCGAAAGCCGGGTCGCCAGTTCCTGGAACGAGACGTACGCGCAGACGTTCAGCAGCGGCTTGTCGCCGGTGTCGTAGCCCGCCTGCATGGTCTCCATCCGCATGCGCTCCAGCTCGACGGGGTCGACGGCGCGGGTGACCAGCAGGTAGTCGCGGATGCAGATGCCGTGGCGGCCCTCTTCGGCCGTCCACCGGTGCACCCAGGTGCCCCACGCCCCGTCGCGGCCGAACGCGCGCTCGATCTCGCGGTGGTAGCTGGGCAGGTTGTCCTCGGTGAGCAGGTTGACTTCCAGCGCCGTCCGCGCGATCGGGGTCACCCGGGACTGCTCCGGGTCCCACGCCTCCCCGCCGAGCTCGGCGAAGTCGCGCCCCTGGCTCCAGGGGACGTACTCGTGCGGCATCCACTCCTGGGCGGCGGCGAGGTGCCGGTTGAGGTTCTCTTCGACCGTGCCTTCCAGTTCGTGCAGGAGACGGGTGGTTTCGGGAACCGGCATGGGGCAACGTCCTTCCGTACCTACGCAACCGTAACTTACGGTGCCGTAGGATACGACAACGGACACGGGCGCCGGGTGGTTCCCGAGGCTCAGCCGGTGGGGGATACGAGGTCGAAGACGTAGTCCTTGAGGATGGGCCCGAAGAAACTGTTCGCGGTGATTCGCACCACAGCGCGCCCGGGGACCCCGTGAGCCTGGCCGAGGATCGCGCACTTCGCGGTGGGATCGGCGGGCACGACCTTCGTGATTTCCGGTGACGTACCGGCCGCCACCGGGATGGTGTACGACGGCGCGCCGGCGTCGAAGCCGCCGATCGTCCGGCCGCCGACCACGATCTCGATCGCGAGGGGTCCGTCCGTCGGGACGGGCAGACCGTTGAACTCCTGCCAATAGCGCACGCAGGTGTCGCGCCACGTGCCCGCGTCGGCCTCGTGGGCGGCGAGCTTGGCCTTGACCTCGGCGAAGCGCCGCGCATCGAGGCAGGGTTGAAGCGATTCCCAGGCCTGGCGCATCCACGACACGTAGTGGACGCCCGTCTGGTAGCGGTACACCAGTTCGTCCCAGAAGATCCGGCCGCTGCGCAGCCGCCGGTCCCAGGGCACGTGGTGGAACCACATCAGCAGGTTCTCGGGGACGGCGTCGATGTCGGCGTAGCGGGCCGCGAGCACCGGGAAGTACTGCGCGGTGAAGCCGCTGCCGGTGGGTGAGCGGTCGTAGCCCAGCCCGGCGCGGTCGGCCCGGTTGTAGTACACCGGGCTCCAGTCGTCCCGCGCCAGCCGTTCGGCCGGGTTGGGGCCGTAGTGGTCGCTGGACCGGAACTGGTGCGCGACGCCGAGCGGCGTCTGGTAGCTCACCAGCGCCTCCCGGGAGCCCAGCATCATCGCGACGATCGTCCGGACGACGGAGTCGCGGTTGCTCCACGTCAGCCGGACCCAGTCCTCGGCGATGCTGTGGGCGTCCAGGGTCCAGTCCCAGGCCAGCCTGCCGAAGGCGTACAGGTTCGCCTGCGCGAAGTGGTGCCCGGTCAGGTCGTCGGCATTGCCGAAGTTGGCGACGCCGACGATGGCGCTGTCCGGGTGGCCCTGGGCCGTGCCGTCCACGACGTGGCCCACCAGGCGCTTCTCCAGCAGCCGGCCTTGCTCGTCGGTGGCGTACGTGTCGGATTTCAGGACCTCTTCCCACAGCGGGCCGAGGTAGCACAGCATCGTGTTCTGCCCGGTGTACTCCTGGGTGACCTGCAGCTCCAGGGCCTGGTTGGTGTGTTCCATCCGGCCGAAGAGCGGATTGGCCGGCTCCCTGGCCTGGTAGTCGAGCGGGCCGTTCTTGGTCTGCAGGAACACGTTCGCCGCGAACCGGCCCTTCGTGCCGTCGGGCTGGGGCTCCTCGTCGATGGGGCCGAACTCCAGGTAGGCCCGCTTCAGCCGGTCCACGTCCACGTCGGCGTTGTAGACGAAGGTCCGCCAGAAGATCCGCATCCCGAGCGGCGCCACCGCCGCCGCCATGCCGTTGGCGCCGTCACCGTGGTCGTAGCCCAGGTCCTGAGGACCTGGCTGGCCCTCGGAATTCGCCTTCACGGTGAAGCCCATGAAGTCGGGTATCGCGGCCTGCAGTTGCCGGGCCCGGCGGGTCCACCAGCCCCGGAACTGGTCGCTGTAGGGATCCAGCTGTTCGCGGGTCAGGGTGTCGGGGGCGAACCGGGCATCCGTCGGTGCCGCGTAGTTGATGGACAAGGCCGGCTTGACGCCGTACGGGCGCAGCGCGTCGGCCAGGGCGGCTTCCTGCTCGATGGCGGCCGGGGTGAGGTAGAAGCTGTTGGCGTTGACGTTGTTGATCGTGATGCCGTTGATCCCCACGGAGGCCATCGCGCGCGCCGCCACGAGATACCGGTCGAGGATCACCGGCAGGTTCAGGCCGGCGGAAGCGCCGGTGGCGGCGAAGTCGAAGATCGCCCCGTTTTCGCCGTTCAGCCCGCCGGTTCCGGCCGCGTTGTTCCCGGCGTAGAGGCGCTCGGTTTCCCAGTAGTTCAGGTACCGGTGGTGGATCCGGGGGACCGACCGGATGTCGAGGTTAGTAACGGATTGCCGGGCCTGCAGCCGCCGGAGGAAGGCAAAAGTCCCGTACAGGGCGGCGAGATCGGTGGTGGCGGCGATGAAGACCGAACTGTGCCCGCCCCGGGACACCGAGCGGATGAGGTAGCCCTCGGCGCCGAGCGAGGTCAGGTCGCGCGCGGGGACGAGCCGGCGCACGAGGGACGAGCTGTCCGGAGTGCCCACGACCACCGCGCGATCGGGGAACCCGCCCTGCACCGGCACGGGCCGGCCCAGCAGCCCGCCGAGGCCGCGGACGAGTTCGTCCCGCGCCGCTTCCAGGGTGCTTTCCACCAGGTGCTCGGTGGATCCGGGGGCCATGCTCAGGTTCGTCGTGTGGCGGTGGACTTTGGTCCGGCCGGCGTTTTCCACGACGATCGCGCCGAGCGCGGCGCGGTACCGGGCGAGGAGGCCGGGATCGCCGATCGGTTCGTAGCGCAGCCACAGGTCCGAGCCGTCGTAGCCGCTCGGAAAGGCACTCGGCGGACTCGCCTGCGCCGCGGCCGCGCCGAACACCGACGTGGTCAGGGCGGCTCCGCTGCCGATCAGGAATGAGCGCCGGCGCAGCCCGCTCAGCTCGTTCTCGTCGTGGAGAGACAAAGTTCCCCCAGCGTGGTCCCGAGTATTCAGTTCGTTTCTCGCACTATTGCGGGCGTGGTCCGAGGTGTCAAGAATTGGCGATATACCGTGGAATTCCGAAAGTTTCGGCGTGTCGGGGACGGTGTGCTCCGGCCCGGTGATCGACCGTGTCAGACTTCGCGGCGATGCTCACCCCAGCCGATCTCGCCGACCTGCTCGAATGCGAGCACCGCAGCATCCTCGTCCAGGCGCTGGCCGCGGGCCTGCCGGGGGCGCCGCGGCCCGGCGAGCCGGACGCCCCGAGCGGCCGGGCCGTGGCCGAGGCGATCCTCGCCCGGTTCCGCGCCGAAGGCCGCGAAGTGGCCGAGATCGACGTCCGCGATTCCGCCCTCGCCGCGAAGGCGACGGAGGAGGCGGCGCGGTCCGGGGCCGCGGTGATCCATCGCGCTGTCCTGCGTGACGACGAGTTCTCGGGTCAGGTGGACTTCCTGGTCCGGGACGACGAAGGCCGCTACGAGGTGTACGACGCGAAGCCGGTCAGGCACGCGACGCCCGCGGCGGTCGTGCAGCTGACCGCGTGCGCCGACGTGCTGCGCCGGGCCGGTTGGCCCGCCGGGCCGCACCTGCACCTGGGACTGAGCGACGGCGGCACCCGGACGCTGCGGGTCGAGGACTTCCGGCCGCTCGTGGACCGCCTGCGGGCCCGGCTGCGCGGGCGGGCGCCCCGGCTGCCGGTCCCGCTGTGGGCCGACGAACGCCCGGCCTGCGCCGGCTGCGGGTTCGGCCGGCACTGCGCGTCGGCCAGGGAAGCCGACCGCGACCTCTCGCTCGTGGCCGGGATGCGCGGTGACCAGCGCCGCAAGCTCGCGGCCGCCGGGCTGGGTTCGATCGACGCCCTGGCCGCGGCCGGCCCCGGCGACCGGCCGCGGGACCTGTCCGTGACGTCGTTCGCGGCCCTGCGCGCCCAGGCCGCGCTGCAGGTCCGGCAGGACACCACCGGCGAGATCGCCTACGAGATCGTCGACCCCGGCGCGCTGGCCACCCTGCCGTCACCCGCGCCGGGTGACGTGTTCGCCGAGGTGGCGGGCGACCCGCACGCCCTCGCAGGCGAGGGGCTGGAGTACCTGTTCGGCGCGGTCGGCGACGGGCGGTTCACGCCGTTCTGGGCGCACAGCCGCGCCCAGGAGCGGCGCGCGTTCGAGGACTTCGTCGACTTCGCCGCGGCACGGGTCGCCGAGCACCCCGGCTCGCACGTCTACCACTACGCGCCGTACGAAGTCACCGCCATCAAGCGGCTCGCGGCGGTGCACGGCACCCGCGAGGAGACCGTCGACCACCTGCTGCGCAGCGGCGCGGTGGTGGACCTGCACGCGGTAGTGCGCAAGGCGCTGCGGGTGTCGCAGCGGTCGTACTCGATCCGGCACCTCGAGCCGCTCTACCAGCCCGGCGCCCGCGGGAAGACCGCGGTGTCCGACGTCGAGGCGTACGAGGAGTACCTGGCGCTCGCGCAGTCCGGCGAGCCGGAACGCGCGGACGAGGCCCTCCGCCGCATCGGCGAGAACACCGAGGACGACTGCGTCTCGGCGCGGCGGCTGTTCGAGTTCCTGCACCGGGTCCGCGACGACGCGGGCATCGCCGTCCCGGAGCCGGCCGTCGAATCCGCCGAGGACGCGCTGCTCCGCGCGGCCGAGGAGGACGTCGCCGCCGAGCGGCGTGCCGAACGGGCCGCGCAGCTGGCCGCGCTGGTCGACCCCCTGCTCGACGGGCTGCCGGACGACCCGGGCCGGTTCACCGCCGACGAGCGGGCCCGCGCGCTGCTGGCGGCGTCCGTCGGCTACCACCGCCGCGAGACGAACCCCGCGTGGTGGGAGTACTTCCGGCGGCTGGCCGCCCCGCTCGGCGACCTCGAAGTGGACACCGCCTGCGCCGTGCCGGTTTCGCTGGAGGCAGGGGAGTGGGTGCCTCCGGCCGGGCGGGCGCGCACCGCGAAGCGGACGCTGATGCTGGCGTGCGACCCCGACCGGCCGCACCCCTTCGCGCCGGGCGACGACGTGCGGCTGCGCTACGGCGACACCGCCCGCGACGCGAAGGTCGTCACCGCTTCGGCCGTGGAGCTGACGCTGGAGGAGAGCTGCCCGCCGGACGCGACGACGAACGACCGGCCGACGGCGGTGCTGCCCGGCAGCCCGGTGCGGCCCTCGCCCAAGGACGAGGCGGTCGCCGAGCTGGCCCGCCTCGTCGTCGGCACCCTTCCGGCGCTCCCGCGGCACCCCGGCGTCGACCTGCTCCGCCGGACGCCGCCACGGCTGCGCGGCGGCCGGGCGCTGCCCGAGCCGGGGGAGGACCTGGTCGCCACGGTGATCGAGGCGGTCGACGCGCTCGACGGCTCCGCGCTCGCCGTGCAGGGTCCGCCGGGCGCGGGCAAGACCTACCTCGCCGGGAAGCTGATCGCCCACCTCGTGCGCGCCGGGCGGACCGTCGCGGTCACCTCCACGAGCCACAAAGCCGTCGAAAACGTGCTGAGCGCGGCCAAGAAGAGCGCGCCGGAGCTGCCGTGCGCCAAGCGCGCGAAGAAGACGCCGGACCCGGCCGCGCCGTGGGACCAGCCGAAGAGCAACCCGGCGCTGGTGAAGTGGCGCGAAGAGCACGACACCGGGCACCTGGTCGGCGGAACCGCGTGGACGTTCGCCAACGCCGCGATCCGCGAGGAACCCTTCGACCTCATGATCATCGACGAGGCCGGCCAGTTCGCCCTCGCGGACGCGCTCGCGGTGTCGGTGTGCGCCCGCAACGTCCTGCTGCTGGGCGACCCGCAGCAGCTGCCCCAGGTGGTGCAGGGGACGCACCCGGCGGGCGCCGAGGCTTCGGCGCTGGGGCACCTGATCGGCGACGCCGACATCATGCCGCCGTCGCTGGGGTACTTCCTCGACGAGACCCGGCGGATGCATCCGGCCGTGTGCGAACCGGTGTCGAACCTCTCCTACGCCGGACGGCTGCACGCCCACCCGTCGGCCGCGGTCCGCGTCCTGGAGGGTGTCACCGCGGGCCTGTACCTGGCCGAGGCCGACCACCAGGGCAACACGACCCGATCGGTGGAGGAAGCCGCCGCCGTCGTCCGGATCGTGTCCGAAGTGCACGGTCGCATGTGGACGGACCACGGGCCGGCACGGCCACTCGGCGACGCCGACATCCTCGTCGTCGCCCCGTACAACCTGCAGGCGCGGACGGTGACCCGGGCCCTGGCGGACGCGGGCTTCCCCGGCGTCCGGGTGGGCACGGTCGACCGGTTCCAGGGCCAGGAGGCGCCGGTGGTGATCGCGACGATGACGTCGTCGTCGGCGGTCGACCTGCCCCGCGGCCTCGACTTCCTGCTGTCCCGCAACCGGCTCAACGTGGCGTTGTCGCGGGCGCAGGCACTCGCGGTCCTGGTGTGCTCACCCCGGCTCGTCGAAGCCGACATCCGGACAGTGGACCAGATGCGCCTGGTCGCCGGCATGATCGGCCTGATGGCCGCAGCGCGCCCCTGGCCGGCCGGGTAGCCGCTCAGCTGGGCGGTTCCACCTCGCCGGCGTCTTCGTCGACGTCTTGGGTGCCGGGGTTCTCCCGCTCGACCTCGGGAACTTCCACGTCGAGGTCGACGTCCGGGGTCCCGGGCGGGCGGGGTGCGTCGGGGCTCAGCGGCCCGTGTTCGGATTCGGTCATGGCAGCCGGTTACCCGGCGGTCAGGGTGAGGAACCGCCGAACGGGCCTGGATCACGGGGGCCGATGCTGATATTCCTCTGTGCGTGACCAAGGACGTGATCGACCTCCACAGCGTCAACCCGTGGGAAGTGTCGTTCCTGCGCGAGGAGGTGGGCGCCTACTTCGCCCACGGCGTCGAACTCGCCCCGGGCGCGACCGTCCTCGACGTCGGCGCCAACATCGGGGTCTTCTCCGCGGCCGTGTACGAGCGGCTGGACGGCGACGTGCGGATCTACGCCTTCGAGCCGATGCCGCCGCTCCACGAAACCCTGGAGCGCAACGGCCGCGACTTCTTCGAGGGGCGGCTGACCGCGCTGCCCTACGGGCTGGCGGCCGGTGAGGACGAGCTCGACTTCAGCTACTTCCCGGCCGCGACGATCTTCTCGTCGTCGTTCCGGGACGAGGGGAACGTCGAGGCCGAGCGGCGGCGGGTCACCGCCAGCGTCGTCGAGATGATCCGCCGGGGTGGCCTGGGCGCGGGATTGCGCCGCGTGCCGGCGCCCGTCCTGCGCGGGCTCGTCGGGCGCAAGCTGCGGGTGATGCGGGAGCTCGAAACCCACCGCGTCCGCGTCCGGCCGCTGTCGGCGGTGCTCGACGAGCAGGGCATCGACCGCGTCGACCTGCTCAAGGTCGACGTCGAAGGGGCCGAGCTCGACGTGCTGCGGGGGCTCGAGGACCGGCATTGGCCCCTGGTCCGGCAGGCGGTCGTCGAAGTCGAGGGATGGCGGCAGCACCGCGACACGGTCCGTGACCTCTTCGCCGCGCGAGGTTTCGCGGTCGAGGTGGTGCAGGACCCGGTCCAGGAAGCCGCGGACATCGGGATGGTGTTCGCGGTCCGCGCCGGCTGACGCGGTGGCCGCGCCGGGCTCGGCGTTGCATACTGCAGGTATGCCGCCGAAGAACCCGGAGCCCGCGCGGTGAGCCCGCGCGAGGGGCCCTCCCGCCCGAAGTTCGGCCGGATCGATCCGTACTGCCTGCTGGCCGTGCTGCCGGTGCTGTTCGTCGCCGGGATCCTCGGCGCGCTGGTCAACGTGCCGCTGGGGCTCGGCTTCGCCGCCCTCGCGGGCTTGATCCTCCTCTTCGACTCCTGGGCCAACCGTCCCGGCCCGGTGCCACCCGCGGCAGCTCCGGCGCGGGCGCGGCGCCCGGCACCGGCGCGCTCACCGGCTCGGGCGCCCGCTCGCATGCCGCGTCCGGCGGGGCCCCGGGCGCCCGTCCGCGCCCCGATCCGGCGCGCAGGGCCGCCACCCGCCACGCGATGAGCCGCGTGGCCCGCTGAGCTTCCTCAGCCGCCGACGTGGATGCCCGGACGGCGGGCGGGGTCCTTTTCGGCGGTGCGGATGATTTCGCGGACCACGGGCGCGGTGTCGCCGCGGCCGAGCAGGAGGTAGCGGAACAGGTGCCCGAGCGGGTTGCCTTCGGCCCATTCGAAGTGGCACTGGGGCCGGACGCCGGTCGCGTCCCGCAGCGCCAGCAGGATCGCGGCGATCGCGTTGGGCGCGGCGGGACTGTCCGTGCGGAGGATCCGGTGCCCGTCGACATCGACCCCGCGGACCTTGAGCACGTTGCTGAACTCCGACGGGTCCACGACGTCGATTTCGAGGAAGAGGACGTCGGCGGCGCCGGGAACCGGGTTCAACGCCCGTTGTTCGGCTTCCTTGGCGGAGTACTCGGCGTCGTCCCCGCCTTGGCGGCGGTTGGCGATGATGTTGAGGGCACCGTCGTTGGCCAGCGAGTCGGCGATGAACCGGCGGGCCTCCTCGTCGAATTCGATGTGCTCGGCACGCAGTTCCGTCGTCCGCGAAACCCGGGAGACCAGCGAGACGACGATGATCCCGAGGATGAACAGGGCCGAGATGGCGATGCCGTCCGGCTTTTCGATGACGTTCTCGACCAGGGCGTACAGCAGCACGAGGGTCAGCACGACGAACCCCGCGGTGGCGCCGTGCCGTCGCCGCCGGATCGCCGAGATGCTCACCGCGACCGAGCCGGAGACCATCATCGCCAGGATCCCCGTCGCGTACGCGCCGGCCTGGGCGTTGACGTCGGCACCGAACGCGATGGTGATGAGGACGCTGATCGCCGTGTAGACGAGCACGACCGGCCGGACGGCGCGGCCCCATTCCGGGGCCATCCCGTAGGAGGGCAGGTACCGGGGGACGATGTTGATCAGCCCGGCCATCGCCGACGCGCCGGCGAACCACAGGATCAGGACGCTGCTGATGTCGTAGGCGGTCCCGAAGATTTCGCCGAGTTCGTGGTGGGCGAGGTAGGCCATCGCGCGGCCGTTGGCTTCCCCGCCGTCCTTGAACGCGTCGGCCGGGATGAGCACAGTGGTGACGAAGCTCGTCGCGATCAGGAACACCGACATGATGAGGGCGGCCGCGGTCAGCAGCTTCCGCGTGTTGCGGATCCGGGATTCCAGCTTCTCTTCCGCGGTCTTCCCGTCGGCGGCGACCAGGGGCATCATGCTGACGCCGGTCTCGAACCCGGACAGACCCAGCACGAGCAGCGGGAACGCGAGCACGGCCGGCCCGATGACGCCGGTGAACCCGCCGCCGCCCGCGGTCAGCGCGTCGGTCCAGCGGGAGAGGGCCGCGGAGTCGCCGAGCAGGTCGATCACGCCCGCCACCGTGACCACGGCGTTGAGCAGCAGGAAGACCGCGACGAGCGGGATGGCGACGCCGACCGCTTCGCTGAAGCCGAGCAGGAACACGCCGCCGAGGACCAGCAGCAGCACGACGGTGATGAGCACGGCGTGACCGTGCAGGAAGCCCGGCAGGTACGGGTTTTCCAGCATGTGCACGGTGGCGTCCGCCGACGACAGGGTGATCGTGATGATCCACGAGGTGGCGACGAACCCGAGCAGGGTGAGGACGAACAGCTTGCCGCGCCAGAACGGCAGCAGGTTCTCCAGCATCGCCACCGAGCCCTGGCCGTGCGGGCTTTCCGCGGCCACCCTGCGGTACATCGGCAGCATGCCCAGCAGCGTCAGCGCGACGATCAGCAGGGTCGCCAGCGGCGAGAGCGCCCCGGCGGCGAGTGCGGCGATCCCCGGCAGGTACGAGAGGGTGGAGAAGTAGTCGACGCCGGTCAGGCACATGACCTTCCACCAGGCCTGCGGCGTGCCGTGGTCCTCGCCGCCCGCGCGGCCGACCGGAGCCACCCGGTGCTCCAGCAGCCACCGGGCCACGCCGGAAGCCGGCGGCTTCGGTGCCACCGGGCTGTCGACCTTCGCCGGCACGGTCAATTCGGGTGAAGCACCCATCTCGCCCTCTCGTCCCCGCAAAACACCGGCCACCAGCATGCCCGAGCCCGGCGCGCCCCCGCGCCGGGGGCCGGTCCACAGGGGACAGCGACGGGCCGGTGACGACAGGAACGAGTCGTTCACCTCGTCGGACGACAGGAAAGAGTCGTTCATGACGTCCCGGCGACCCGCCTAAGGCGACCGCTGTCCCGGCCGCCGCCGGTCGATCAGGGTCAGAACTCGTCGGATGCGGTGAGTTCGTGCTCGAAGGCGTCCGCCCGGGCGACGACCGACTTGAGCGGGCGCTCGAACTCCTCCTGGATGCTCAGGTCCTCCAGGGGCACGGTGTGCTTGAGCAGGGCGACGCCGTCCACGACCGCCGCGCCGCCGACGGCCGAGCCGCCGGCGAGTTCCAGCAGCTTCCGCAGGTCGATGCGGTCGGCCCAGCCGACCGGCGAGGAGATCTCGATCCACGAGCCGCCGTCGAGCTCGGGGAGGTGGTGCACCGTCACCTGCTGAGTCCGGTCCTGCGGGCCGTCGAGCCGGAACCGCAGCCAGCCGTCCCGTTCTTCGAGGACTTCGTACCGCGTCCGGACAAAGTTGATCACGTCGATCCAGGTGGTCACCCGTTCCGCCTCCCGCTCCGGCCTGCCTGCGCGGTCGCAGCATCTCACGTCCGTACCGGGCCCGGCATCGGGGATGGTCCCGGACATGCGGCCGGTGTTTAGCCCGGCCGGCAGCGGCTACTCGTCGTAACGGACGACGTGCTCTACCGTGAAGCTCGAAGGAGGTGGACGTCGTGCCGCCTTTCCGGCGTGACCTCGAGGTCGCCGGAGCCCTGGCCTGCGGGGTGCCGCGATGAACCGCGACCCGGTCCGTCTCGCCATCGGCCGCCGCGAGGAGGCGACCGTCGTGACGGTCACCGGCGAGCTGAACCCCGCGTCGTACCCGTCGCTGCGCGATGGCCTGCTCAAGATCGCGACGGACGCGCCGGACGGCCTGGTGGCCGACATCAGCGGGCTGACGATCGAAGATTCGTCGCTGGTGAGCGTTTTCTCCCTGATCGCCCTGCGGATCGGTGACTGGCCGGGCATCCCGTTCACGGTCGCGGCCGGCGAGGCCGGCCACCGGGTGCTGCTGAACCGCCACGTCGTCGACCGCTACGTCCCCGTCCGCGCCGACCTGGCCGCGGCGGTGGTGGCGCTGGACCCACCGGTGCGACGGCGGTGTGAACGCGTCTTCCCCCGTGCCGACGCCAGTTCGGCCCGCTCCCGCGACTTCGTCACCGCCAAGCTCACCGAGTGGGCCGTGCCGGAACTCGCCGGCGACGCCCGCTTCATCGTCACCGAGCTGGTCGAAAACGTGCTGAGGCACACCGCGTCGGAGCCGCGGCTGCGGCTCGACCTCCGCCACGGCGTGGGCACGGTGGCCGTCGCCGACCACGACACGCGGCCGGCGATGTTGCTCGAACGGCTTTCGCCGTTCGAGCCCGGCATCGGGCTGAAGCTGGTCGCGCAGATCGCGCGCACGTGGGGCTGCAGCCGGTCGTGGGCCGGTGGGAAGGTCGTCTGGGCCGTCCTGTCCCCGCCGCCCGGCGCCGCCGATGATCGTCGGGCCGGGTAGCGGTCCCGGAACGCGCCTGACTACTTGGTGAGCGCCGAGATCCGGTTCAGGACCTCCTCCTGGCCCAGTGCCCGCGTGATCGCGTGGAGGTCGGGGCTGCGCGTCGACCCGGTGAGCGCGATGCGGATGATCTGCGAGGCTTCGCGGATCGAGCCGGGGAACGCCTCCGGGTTCTTCTTGAACTCCTTGGCGTTGCGGGCGAAGCCGTGCTTGGCCGCGACGGCGCGGATCTGCTCGAACCACTCCTGGCCGTCGTCGAGCTGGCGGTAGTCGGCGGCGAAGTCCCGGGCGACGGCCTGCACGACCACGCGGTCGACACCGAGCGCGGCGATGCGTTCGTCGTCGGGACCGCTGACGGCCGCGTGGAGCTGGGGGAAGAAGAAGCCGTAGACGGGGCGGAATTCGCTCCACTTCTTCAGGTCCTTGCGGGGATTCTCGGCGCCGTCGCGCTCGACGGCCAGCGCGCGCAGGGCCAGGTCGGGCTCGTCGTCGAGGACCCGGCGCAGTTCGGGGTCGAACCGCTCGGCCCAGGAGCGGACCGCGGCCAGGATCTCGGCGCCCGAGAGGGTGGCGATGTGATCCGCCGCGATGTCGTCGAGCTTGACCAGGTCGACCAGCGGGCCGGCGACGCCGCACTCGTCGAGGTTGATCGGCTCGGTCAGGGCCTGCTCCAGCGGCATCTCCGCGAGCCGGCCGTTGACGAGGCCGCGCAGGTAGTACAGGACGGCTTCGGCGGGGTAGCCGGCCTCGATGAAGAAGTCGACGGACGCTTCCGGGTCCTTGCGCTTGGACAGCTTGCGCTTGCTGCCGCCCTCCTGCTTCATCAGCGGCGCGATGTGCGCGTAGGTGACCGGCTCGAAGCCGAGCGCGTCGAACAGCTGCTGGTGCACCGGGACCGACGAGATCCACTCGTCGCCGCGGATCACCAGGTTCACCCGCATGAGGTGGTCGTCGACGGCGTGGGCGAAGTGGTAGGTCGGCAGCCGCGGGCTCTGGTCGGAGCTCTTGAGGATGACGACGTCGTTGCGGTTGGCCTCGGCTTCCAGCGGGCCGCGGATGGCGTCGGTGAACCGGGCGCGGGCGCCGGTGTCGTCAGGGGCGCGGAACCGCACGACGTACGGGTCGCCGGCGTCGAGCTTGGCCTGGACGTCGGCCGGGTCGGCGTCGCGCCAGATCGCCCAGCTGCCGTAGTAGCCGGTGGGCAGCTTGGTGGCCTGCTGCCGCTGGGTGATGGCGGCCAGCTCCTCCTTCGTGGCGAAGTCGAGGTAGGCCTTGCCCTGGCGGAGGAGGTCGCGGACGTAGGTGAGGTAGATCCGCTCGCGGGCGGACTGCTGGTAGGGGCCGTAGCCGCCGCCGCGGCCGAGGTCCTCGTCGGCGGCGAGGTGGAAGTAGGAGAAGCCGCGCTCGAACTGCGCGAGGGCGCCTTCGACCTCGCGGGACTGGTCGGTGTCCTCGACGCGGACGAGGTAGCGGCCGCCGGAGCGCCGGGCGACGTCCTGGTCGATGAGGCCGACGTAGATGCCGCCGAGGTGCACGAACCCGGTCGGCGACGGACCCAGGCGCGTGACCAGCGCGCCTTCGGGGAGGTCGCGGGCGGGGTACTGCTGCTCCCAGTGCTCGGGCTCGGGCAGGTCGGCAGGGAAGAGGGCGTCGATGACCGCTCGGTCCGGCATTGGGTGTTCTCCCCGCGTCGTGGTGCGCTTTCGTCGGCGAAGCTGGTCGTTTTCGCCGACGAAGAGCCTAGCCGGGTGGCCCGCCGGCCCGTCCGGGCAGGTGGTGCTGGGCCGAGGTGTTCACTTCATTCGTGTCGGTGCCCCGTGTGACACTGCGGGCGTGATCATCGTCTTCGAGGCGCGGCTGTGGGAATGGGATGCCCGGCGCACCGACAGCTGGGTCTTCGTCAGCCTGCCCGCCGACGCGTCGGACGACATCCGCGAGCTCGCCGCCGAGCCGCGGCGGGGCTTCGGTTCGGTGCGCGTCCGGGTGACGATCGGGGCCACCAGGTGGCAGACCTCGATCTTCCCGGACGGTTCGCGCGAGGCCTACGTCCTGCCCCTCAAGCGGGCCGTCCGGGCGGCCGAAGGCCTCGACGTGGGGGACACCTGCACCGTGACCGTGGAGCTCGTCGGCTTCTGATCGCGCGATCGGCGCGAAACGCGATCGGCGGCCGAACGGATCTGCCATGATGCGGACACAGGCCCCGAACCGCGCAAAGGGAGACACGATGTCCGCCGAGATGGACGAGCTGATCGCCCAGTTCCAGAACTTCCAGAGCAAGGTGCGCCAAGCCGAGGCGCGCTTCGCCGGTGTGGGGGACATGCAGGAGCGGATCGCCCGGCTCGAGACCACCGTCACCTCGCCGGACGGGACCGTGACGGTGACCGCGGGCGCCGGCGGGACCATCACCGGCCTGCGGCTCACCGCCGGGGCCACGCGCGTGGAAGCGGGGCAGCTCGCCGCGACGATCATGGACACCATCCGCCGGGCGGTGGCCGGGGCCGCGCAGCAGCAGGCCGGCATCGTGGACGACGCCTTCGGCGACGCGTTCGGCGTCGACGTCTCGGCGCAGGTCCGCGAAGCCCAGGCCGAGGCGTTCGGAACCACGGCGGCCGAGCCCGCGTCGGAGCAGCAGCCGCGGCCGCCGTCGCGGCCCGCCCGACGGCCCGCCGAGGACGACGACGACTTCGGCCAGGGCCCCATCCTCCGCCGATCCTAGGGAACGCCATGCCAGACGGAATACAGACGAACATCGCCGCGATCTCCGCCTACGCCCGGCAGCTGCCCTACTACGAGCAGGAAGCGGAGAAGTTCGGCGCCAAGATCGACGCCGCGGACGTGACCGGCGAAGCGTGGGGCCTCGTCGGCCTCTTCGCCAAGCAGGGCTACACCGAGCGCCTCACCGAGCTGCGTTCCCTGCTCACCGACCTCAAGGACGGCGTGGACGGCTTCACCACCAAGCTCACCAAGGCCGCGGAGATGTACCAGGGCGCGGAAGACGCCGGGAAGGTCACCTTCGGCCGGTACGAGGCGGAAATCGACGCGGTGGGGAAGGGCGAATGACCGAGCCGAAGAAGAGCATCGCCGACGCGCTGAACGTCGGGGCCTACGACGAGAGCACGGGCGCCAACCTCGACCGCGCGGCGGGCTACGTGCCGGTGGCCGGCACCGCCTACAAGGCCGGCAAGAAGATCGGCGAGCACGCCCGGCAGGCCGCGGAGGCCGACGGCCCGGGCGAGCTGGCGTCCGCCGGGGCCGCGCTGGTCGGCGACGGCGCGGCGTTCGTCGGCGCCGCCGCCGGCGACATGGTCACCTTCGCCATGGACCCGATCGGCTGGCTGGTCAGCCACGGCCTCAACATGCTGCTCGAACTGGTCCAGCCGCTGCAGGACGCGCTGCACCAGGTCACCGGCGACGGCCCGGCCATCGGGCACGCGTCGGAAAACTTCGTCACGATCGCGCAGGGGTTCGTCGCGCTCGCCGACGACTTCGAGCGCACCGGCGACGCTGCGCTGGCCGAGTGGGTGGACGAGGCGGGCAACGCGGCGAAGGAAGCCCTCGGCGACTTCTCCGCCGGCATCCGCGGCGTCGGCTCGGCCGCCGGTTCGGTGGCCGAGGTGCTGCAGATGTGGTCGATGGTCATGGTGGTCATCGAAGAGGTGATCAAGGGGATCATCACCGAGCTGGTCTCCTGGCTGATCACCCTGTGGCTGCCCGCGCTGGCCGCTTCGGTGATCAGCTTCGGCGGCACCGTCGCGGCGGCGATGACCGCGTCCATCGCCAAGGCGGCCAGTGTGCTGCAGAAGGTGACGCGTTATCTCGGCAAGTTCGGCAAGCTGCTCGACAAGTTCATGGAGTTCCTGGTCCGGTACTCCGGGAAGCTTGAGGTCTTCACCCGCAAGCTGCGCGTCGGCGTGATGCCCGGCGAGACGAAGTTCGGCTTCGGCGCGGTCGCCGAGGGCTGGCAGCCGAGCAACCGGGCACTGACGACGATGTTCGGCACCTCGGCCGGCGTGAAGCCGTTCCTCGCCGGCGCCGGCGTGAAGGCCGGCACCGGGGCGGGCAAGGGCGCCTTCGCCGAAGGCAAGGAAGCCGTCACGGCCGAGGGGGACGAACCGTGGTTCGACAAGAGCGAGATCGGCGGGGACCGCAGCCCGGAGGAGACGCGCAAGGACCTGGACATTTGAGCGGGTTCGCCGAAAACGTCGAGAGCTGGGCCGAGCAGACCCGGGTCCGCCCCGGGTTCCGGGAGCGGGTCGAGGTGCTGGTGCGGGACCGGTGGCGCGAGCCGGTCATCGTGCTGCATCTCGGCGACACCGACGTGGGCTACGACGTCCCCGGCCGCCGCCAGGACGGCACCGTCGAGGGGAAGCGGCTCGTCCGGCGGTTCTTCTGGAACATCCTGCGCGGGATCGGCGCCGCGGTGTTCGCCGTCTTCGCCCTGGCGAACGGCGAACGGCCGGGACTGCCGTTCCAGCGGAAGATCGGCGTTTCGGGCCCGGAGAACGCGATGGCGCTCGACCTGGCCGACCGGCTCCGGCCGGTGAAGGGCGCGTGGCTGGCGTGCTCGCCGTCGTGCCTGGCGGTGGTGGACACCGGGACGACCGCCACCGATCCGGCCGACGCGCCCCCGCCGCGGATCGTCTGGGAAGCACGCAGGCCGCAGGCGCCGGAGCTCAGTTTCCGCAAAAGCACGCTGACCTGGCCGGACGGCTCGATCTTCCGGCTTCCCATCCACGGCCGCACCGAGCAGCAGCACCTGCGGAAGTTCCTCGAGTTCCCGGACGTCGTCCACTGGAACGGAAAGCCGCCGCAGCGCTGAAGCAGGCCACCGGCCGCTATTCGCACGCGAGGCGCGCCCACACGATCTTGCCGTCGTCGTGGTGGCTGACGCCCCAGGCGAAGGCGAGCTGGTCGACCAGGAGCAGGCCGCGCCCGCCGGTCCGGCCGGGCACCCGTGGCCGCGGCTCACCGGTTCCGACGTCGGCGACGGCCACGGTGATCACACAGGGGTCGAGCGCGTGGTGGATGCGCAGCTGGTCCGGCCCGCCGGCGTGCACGTACGCGTTCTCCAGCAGCTCCCCGACGACGATCAGGACGTCGACCCGGTGCCGTTCGGCGAGCGACGCCAGCCTGGCCTCGGCCCACCGGCGGGCGCCCGCCAGCCCCGGAAGGCCGGCACCGGAGACGTCCAGCACCTGCCACCCCGGCTCGTCCGCCGCTCCCCAGTTCACTTGCACCGTGCGGACCCCTCCTTTCGAAGAGGTCTACCCGGAAACGCGGCCGATACTCATGCGGCCGTTCAGTGCAGGCCGATCCGCCAGAGGAACGCTTCCCGCAGCGCGGCGATCAGGGCTTCGTCGTCGACCTCGGTGGGCCGGTCGCCCATCGGCAGCCAGGTCTCGTCGTCCGGAATGCCGGCGATGACGCGGGTGAGCGTGACACCGGGGTAGGAGAGTGTCTCGTCACTGCCGCCGAAGTCGGGGACGGCGACGCGGCGGGATTCCGCCCGGAGGAGCACCTGCCGCTGGTCGTTCATGTCGCGCAACTTCCCGGAAACCGTGGGGCTTGCCGGTGTCCAGCATAGACACGCGAACGGCGGGGCAGCTTCGTGCGAACAGGGGTATCTTGTTCACCTCAGTTCGAAAACCGCTGTGACACAACATCTCCGCTGCAACCCGAACGCACGACCGGTGGGGGCACCACGCGGTGCCCCCACCGGTGCGGTCAGTCGCGGCGGTGGAAGATGAGCCGGTAGCCGGCCAGGATGATCAGGGCGCCCAGGATCGCCAGGCCCCAGGTGCGCAGGTCGAAGAACGTGCCGAGCTGGGTGTGGAACAGCGTCTTGCCCACCCAGCCGCCGACGAACGCGCCCGCGATGCCCAGCAGGATCGTGATGATGCAGCCACCCGGGTCCTTGCCCGGCATGAGAGCTTTCGCGATCACCCCGGCGATGAGACCGAGCACGATCCAAGCGATGATGCCCACGGGGGGTGTCCTCTCGTCCGCTACTTCTTGACGGCACAGGATGGCAGGCGCCCGCCTCCCCGGCTCGCCGAACCACGCCGACGTGACCTGGATCTCACCCGATGGTCACCGGTGGGAGAACGGCCCCCACCGCTTGACGGCGAACGAGCCGCCGTGGCGTTCGACCTCCAGCGCGCTGTGGCCGCCGAAGTGGGCGGGCAGGAGCAGGACGGCTTCGTCGGCGGCCCAGCCCAGCAGGCGGCGCCGGGTGTCGTTCGCCTGGGCCGGGTCTTCGCAGAAACAGCTGCTGTGCCCGGGTTCCGCGAGCTGCAGGGGAGTGTGCAGCAGGTCGCCGGCGAACAGGGCCCGGTCGCTCCCGGACGCCAGCTTCACGACGCTGGAGCCGGGGGTGTGGCCGGGTGCGGCTTCGAGGCGGAGGTGGGCGTCGATCGTGTGGCTGTCTTCCCACAGCTGGACCTGGCCTGCCTCGTGCACCGGCTGGATGCTGTCTTCGAAGGCGTGTTCGTTGACGCCGCCGGCGACAGCCGGGTTGCGGGCCGGATCCCAGTGCTCGAAGTCCGCGCGGGGCATGAGGTAGGTGGCGTTGGGGAAGGTCGGCACCCACGCGCCGTCGGCGAGGCGCGTGTTCCACCCGATGTGGTCGAGGTGCAGGTGGGTGTTGACGACCAGGTCGACGTCCTCCGGCCGGACGCCCGCTTCGCGGAGCCGGTCCAGGTAGTCCAGCCGCAGGTGGTCCCACGCGGGGACGGCCGGGCGGTGCTTGTCGTTGCCCACCGCGGTGTCGACGAGGATCGTGCGGCCTTCGCTGCGCAGCAACCAGGTCTGCATCGCCGAAAGGACCAGGTCGTCGGCGGTGAGGTGGTCGGGCTCCAGCTCGTGGCGGTGCTCCTGCCACGCCCGCTCCGGCAGGTCCGGGAAGAAGTCCCGCGCCGGCATGACCGGGCCGTGCTGCTCTTCGACGCGCGTGACGGTGACGTCGCCGAGCTTGATTTCGTTCATCTTTCTCTTTCTCCTGGGGTGTTTCGGGCGCGTTCGACCCGGCATTCGTCGCGAATGCCTTGGGGGGTAAGGGGTGTGTCAGCCGTGCGCGGGCTGGGTGCGGCGCGCGGTGATGGTGGTGTGGGTCAGCAGGGTCATCGCCGCGTGGGACGGGGAACCGGGTTCGGTGGTGGCGACGACGACGTGCTGCTCCTGCTCGGTGCGCAGCGCCTGGTGCGTGACCGTCATCGTGCCCACCAGCGGATGGCGCATTTCGTAGACCGCGTCGCCGCCGGACTTGACCCGCTGGTCCGCCCAGAAGGACGCGAACTCGTTGCTCCGCACCGAAAGGTCGCCGACCAGCGCGGCCAGCCGCGGATCGTCCAGGTACTGTCCGGACGCCATCCGCAGCGTCGCCACCACCGCGCGGGCCTTGGCGGTCCAGTCGGCGTACAGCTCGCGGGTGTGCGGGTCGAGGAACACCAGCCTCGCCATGTTCGGGCGGTGTCCGGGCTGTTCGGGAGCGTGCGGGTCGAGGTGCCCGGCGAACAGGGCGTGCCCGGCGGTGTTCCACGCCAGGACGTCGCTGCGCCGGCCGAGCACGACCACCGGCACGTCGCCGAGGGTGGCCAGGAGCTGCCGGACGGCCGGGGTGACGCGCTCCGGCGCCGGACGGCGGCGGGTGCCCGGCTTCCGGGCTCCGGCCGCCAGTTCGTGCAGGTGCCGCCGTTCGGTGTCGTCGAGCCGGAGGGCCTGGGCGAGCGCGTCCAGCACCTCGGGCGAGGCGTTGGCGGACTGGCCCTGTTCGAGCCGCGAGTAGTACGGCGCGCTCACCCCGGCGAGCTGGGCGAGCTCTTCGCGGCGCAGCCCCGGCACGCGGCGGCGGTCCCCGTACGTGGCCAGGCCGACGTCTTCGGGCCGCAGGTGGGAACGGCGGGTCTTGAGGAACTCGCCGAGTCGTCGTCTGGCCTCCATGAAGCCAGTATGGGCAGCGGCGGGGTAGCGCAGCCACACCCTCGTGGGGTCAGGCTCGCGGAGTAAAAAAGGGGCCCGTCCGGGAACTGTCCCGGACGGGCCCGTCGTGATCAGGCCGGCTCAGCCACCGCCGTAGGTGGCCTGGGTGACCGCGAAGACGTTGCGGCTGCCCGCGCCTTCCTGCAGCGACCACAGCAGGTCGGCGCTGGTGTCGTCCTCCCAGTAGGAAATGCTCTCGCCACTGCTGACCCAGGCGAAGGTCTGCGCGGCGGCCGACGGCTTCCAGTAGTAGAGCTGCTTCTGGCCGGACGACTGGAACCACCAGCGGCCGTTGTGCGAGGCCACGCCGTTGAGCTTGTACCAGGGCAGCTGCAGCGCCTGGCTCGCCGTGGTCGTGGCGGCGAAGGTGCCGGAGGAGGCAAACGGGTAGCGGATCGCCCGCGGCGCCCGGTTCGGGTAGTCCGTGCAGCCGGACGGGCAGGTGTACTCGGTCATCACGATCGACTTGCTGACGCGGTCGAGGGAGATCGACGACCACGCGAGGTTCGTTCCCGACGTCGTCTTCGAGGCGATCGTGCCGACCTGCGGCAGGACGTAGGTGTAGTTGTGGGCGTAGTACGTGCTGCCGCTCTGGTGGCCGATCTGGTCGGCGGTGCCGCCGCCGTTCGTCTTGAGGATCTTGCGCATGTCGAACACGCGCATGCCCTTCCCGGTGTCGGCGACGTAGAGGTAGTCGCCGTACCAGGACATGCCGCCGGCGTGGATCGGGATGTCCTTGAAGTCCGGTGCCGCCGCGGTCCCGGTCGGCTCGACCAGCAGGATCTTGCGGTACTTGTTGGGGTAGGTGGAGTCCCAGTCGACCAGGGTGATCCGGCTGCGCGACTGGTCACCGCTGCAGCCGTCCTTGGTGTACCAGCTGACCGCGATGAGCTGGTGCCCGTCGTAGTTGCCGCCGTTCGCCGTCCCCACGGCGTCGCGGCTGGTGGTGATGCCCTGCGGGTAGTTGGCGCAGTCGGAGTTGTCGTCGCTGTCGAACCGGAACCCCGTGGAGAGCCCGGCGACGGAGAACGACGACGGCAGCGCGGTGCGGTCGTGGTTCGCGTTCTCCATGACGGTGTGGACGGCCGCGGTGCCCAGCGTCGACACCAGAGCGCTGTTCACCGCGTCGAACTGGTTGTAGCCGGCGGTCAAGGTGTATTGGTCCGCGGGCAGGGTCGTCGGCGCGGCCGCGGCGGCGGCCGCCGGCGCGGCGACCAGGCCCGCGAGCACGCCGGCGGCCAGCGCGGCCTTGGTGAGACGGTGCAATGACATGGGACCCATCGTCGGCGCGGGCCGTACAAGAGCCGTACAAGCCGCCCATGGCAGTCCACATCGGACGGGGGCCGGCTCACCCGAGACCGCGCCGGAGAACGTCGTGAACGACTCTTTCCTGTCGCCGGATGACAGGAAAGAGTCGTTCATGACGTCGGGGGAGCCGCGGCTGCCCGGCGCGCGAGGATCTTCAGCGACTGCTCGCACCACCGCAGGTTCTCGCGCTCGAACGACAGGCCGCGCATCAACGTCAGGTACGGGCCGATCCGCTCGGCTTCGGCGAGGTAGTCGTCCTCGAAGCGGCCGTCCAGCAACCGCGCGCGAAGCCCTTCGTAACGGGTGATCTTCGCCTCCGCCCGGCTCAGCCGCTCCTCGAGCGCGCGCCGGACCGCCGCCCCGTCACCCGCGTCGACCGCCTGGACCTGGACCAGCAGCTCGTCGCGGATCACCCCCGGGCGCGGCGGGCGGGCCGTGAACTCGTGCAGTGCCCGGTGCCCGGCTTCGGTCAGCGAGAACAGCCGCTTGTCCGGCCGCCGCTCCTGGTGCACGACCCGGGCGTGCACCAGCCCGTCGGCCGCCATGTGGTCGAGCTCGCGGTAGAGCTGCTGCGGCGTCGCCGCCCAGAAGTTGGCCACCGAGGCGTCGAACCCCTTCGCCAGGTCGTAGCCCGACGCCTCGCCCTCGAGCAGCGCCGCCATCAGTGCGTGCCGCAGCGCCATACTCAACTAGTTGATTGCTTCGCGCTGGATCCGGTCGAACTGCGCCGCCATCGCCTCGGCCAGCGCCTGCGCCGCCGACAGCGGGCGGACCATCACCGTGAACTCGTCGATCAGGCCGTGTTCGTCCAGGTGCAGGAAGTCGCAGCCCTCGACCCGCACGTCGCCGATCCGGGCTTCGAAGACGAGCGCGTGGTCCCGGCCTTCGCCGCCGGTCAGCTCGCGCACGTACCGGAAATCCTCGAACACGCGCAGGACGCCGCGCAGGATCGCGGCCGTGATCGCCTTCCCCGGGTACGGCTTGAACGCCACGGGGCTGCGGAACACCACGTTCTCCGCCAGCGTCGCGGCCATGGCGTCGGGGTCGCGGGCCTCGACGGCCTTGCGGAAGCTGCTCACAGCGCACCTCACCTAGTCAATTTGTTGAGTACCGCAGATCAGCGTACCCGCTCGCCTTCCGTGACCGATCGGCGACGCACAGCTCCACCACAGCCCTGGCACAGCTGTGCTCGCCACGCTGGCCCAAGGCCGGGTCAGGCGGAAGTCAACCGGCCATTACCCCGACCACCACGAAGGGACAGGCATGGGAAACGACCACGAAGGACAGCGGGTCAGCAGGCGGCGGCTGCTCGCCGGCGTGAGCTCGGTCGGCTTGGGCGCGCTCGTCACGGCGTGCGCGGGGAAGAGCCCGGTCACGACGACCACCGGGGAAACGGTCGCGCTGCAGGCGGTCACCGACGCGGACCTGACCGCGCTGTTCGCCGGCGCGCGGACGTGCACGCTCACCGCTTCCACCACGCAGGGGCCGTACTACTTCGACGCCGACAAGATCCGCAGCGACATCCGCGAGGACAAGCAGGGCGTGAAGCTGCGGCTGGCGTTGCAGGTGCAGGACAGCGAGACGTGCAAGCCCATTCCGCACGCGGTGGTCGAGATCTGGCACTGCGACGCGGGCGGCCTGTACTCCGGCGCGGAAGCGGCCTCCGGCGGCGGGGGTGGGACGCCGCCGACCGGCACCCCGCCGACCGGCACCCCGCCCACCGGCACGCCGCCCGGCGGGAACGCCGACCTCGAGCCCACCGACGACAAGCGGTACCTGCGCGGCGCCCAGGTCACCAACCAGCGCGGGATCGTCGAGTTCACGACGATCTGGCCGGGCTGGTACCGCGGCCGCACCGTGCACGTCCACGTGATGGTGCACGTCGGCAACGAGAAGACGCTGACCACGCAGCTCATGTTCGACGAAGCGCTGAACGCCGAGGTGCTGGCCAAGCAGCCGTACGCACAGCGCACCGGCCGGGACACCTTCAACGACGGTGACTCGATCTACCAGCCGAGCATGCTGCTGAAGGTGACCAAGGCCCCTGACGGGTACGTCGGCTGCATCGTGCTGAACGCCGACCCCGACCACGACGGCGTGTAGCCGCTGGTAGACCGGCTTCAGCGCTCGCCGGCCGGGCAGCGGCGCCACTGTACGTGGTCGCCGGCCCGGTCGGCGTGCCAGACCGCGGTGCCCGTGTCGGACTCCCACGTCGGCACGAGCCGGCCTGTGACGACCCGGCCGCGGGCCACCCGGCCGAACAGCTCGACGCCGTCCGCGCGGCGGGCGGGCGGGATCCAGGCCGGGAAACGGGCGCGGGGCAGCTTGTGCTCGATCCACTCCCGCGCGGAGCCTTCGCTGCCGTGGTCGGACTCCACGATGCTCGACACCGGGCCGTCGCCGACGGCGAGGCCGATCGACGCGCGCCAGCGCACGGGGGAGGGGTCCGGTTTCATCGTCTCCAGCGTCCCGGACGGCCGGGTCCGCGGGCCAGTACACGTTCGGATGGATCGGCGTTCACTCACCGTGCCCCCTGTCGCTCGTGGACCCCTGCTGCTTGGGGACGTCTGCGCGCCCGGCGGGTTCCCCTTCCGGGTGATCTTCAATCACGAAATCACGACGCCTTCAGCAGGCGCATGCAGGCCTTTTCGAGCACCGTCCGTGCCTCGTCGCCGTCCAGCCGTGCCGCCCGCTCGAGCGCGGGGGCGATCGTGCGCTCGCCGCGGAAGGCCTCGACCAGCCGGGGGTCCACATAGGACGACCGGCAGACGGCCGGGGTGTTGCCGAGCGCCTTCGAGACCTCCTTCATCACCTTCGCCTCCGCGCGCTTGCGGGCGGTCTCCGACGTCGGCGGGTCCGCCGCGGCGAACGCGGCGGCGGCCAGCACCGTCGCGTTCCAGGTCCGCATGTCCTTCGCCGTGCAGTCCTCGCCGGCCAGCTCCTTGAACCGCTCGTTGATGTCGGCGGCGTGCACCTCGCGCCAGGTCCCGCCCTCGCGGTAGACGAGCAGCCGGTCGCTGCCGGACCGGCTGCGCAGCAGCGACTTCACCACCGCGGCCAGCTCGGGGTCCCGGATCGCCACCTCCCGGTCGAGGCCGCCTTTGGCGACGTAGCAGAACCGGCATTCGCCGCCGCGGACGGCGGCGTGCTCCCGCAGCAGTGTGGCGACGCCGTGGGTGCCGTTCTCCTCCGCGTACTCTTCGCCACCGGTGCGGAAGATGCCCCGGTCCAGCATCCGCAGCGCCGCGGCGAGCACCCGTTTCCTCGTCAGGCCGCGGCCGGCGAGGTCGGCCTCGACCTGGGCCCGCCACTTCGGCAGCCGGCGCGCCAGCTGCAGCACGCGGTCGTGCTTTTCCTCGTCGCGATCCCGCCGCCACTGCTCGTGGTAGAGGTACTGGCGCCGCCCGGCGTCGTCGGTCCCGACCGCCTGGACGTGCCCGTTCGGGTACGGGCAGATCCACACGTTCCGCCACGCGGGCGGGATGACCAGCGCCTTGATCCGCTCGAGCAGCTCGGCGTCGGTCACCGGCGAGCCGTCGGGCATGGCATAGGAGAACCCGCGGCCGCGGCGGATCCGCCGGATGCCGGGGCCGCGCAGGTCACTGCGCCGGAGTCTGGTGCGTCCCACCGCCGCGAAATACCCGCCCGGCGTACCGGGAAACCATGATTGCCGCCCGCCGCGGCGGGTAGCCGCCACGAAAGGACGAAAGGAGCACGCATGACCACCGCAACCAGCCCGCGGGCCGTCCTCACCGGCGCGTCCGGCGGGATCGGGCTCGAGCCGGCGAGGCAGTTCGCCCGGCACGAGGGATCGGCGGACGCATGAGCGTGGTCAAGGAAGTCGCCGAGAAGGCGAAGCGGGTCCAACGCGGCTACGCCGGCGAGGCCGACCGGCCACTGGCCGGCTACGTCGGGGTGATGGGCGTGTACGGCGCCTTCGTCGGCGGGCTGACCCTGCTGGGCCGCGCCGCCGGGGCCCGGCTGCCTCGCCGGTTCGGCGCCGGCGACACGGTGCTGCTGGCCGCGGCGACGTTCAAGGCCAGCCGGCTCCTGGCCAAGGACGCGGTCACCAGCCCGGTGCGCGCGCCGTTCACCCGGTACGAAGAGCCGGCCGGCAACGACGAGCTGAACGAGTCGGTGCCCGGGAAGGGGCCCGTCGAGCACGCGGTGGGCGAGCTTCTTTCGTGCCCGTTCTGCCTGAACGTCTGGATCGGCACCGGGCTCGCCGCGGGCCTGGTGATCGCGCCGCGGCCGGCCCGCCTGGCGGCCACGGTGCTGACCGCCGTGGGCATGGCGGACGCCCTGCACCTGCTCTACGACGCGGGCAAGAAGCTCGCGTCCGGTTAGCCGCCCGAGCCCGGAGGGGACGTTCTTCGCTGCAGAGGGGAGGAACGTCTCCTCCGGCCGGTCACCCCTGTTGTTGCTGTCATCGCGGGCCGCGGTGCAGCGGCCGGACCGCCGGGCCTTGCACGACTTCGCCGTCCACGCCGAACCGGGAGCCGTGACAGGGGCAGTCCCAGGTCCTTTCGGCGTCGTTGAAGGAAACCAGGCAGCCGAGGTGGGTGCAGTGCGCGCCGACCGTGTGCAGCTGCCCGGTGTCGTCGCGGTGGGCGGCGACGAGCTCGCCGCCGACGCGAACCACCTCGGCCTCGCCGGGCTGGAGGTCGTCGAGCTTCTCCGACCGCCACAGCGCCGCGACGTGGTCGCCGACCAGGTACTTCGCGACGATCAGGTTGTCCTGGGCGACCTCGAGGACCGACCGCGGGTCGAAGCGGTTGGGGTCGAACAGGTCCGCGGCCGGGTGTGGCTCGCCGAGGATCCGCGCCGCGAGGACGTGCCCGGCCGCGGTGCCGCCGGTCATGCCCCACTGGCCGAACCCGGTGGCCACCCACAGGTCCTTCGTCCCGGGCAGGTACCGGCCGACGTACGGCAGTTTGTCCACAGTGGACATGTCGTGCGCCGACCAGCGGTGGGTCACGCGGTGCAGGCCCGCGTGCTCGTCCGCCCAGTCCGCGAGCCGCTGGTACCGGCGTTCGACGTTGACGTGGGCGCCGACGCGGTAGTGCTCGCCGCCGGCGATCACCATCGGCGTGCCCCGCTCGGTGTACCTGCGCACGGAATGGTGCGTGTCGGCGTCGAGGAACATGCCTTCCACCGTGGCGTTCCCGGCCGCCGGGCCGGCGACCACGAGATCGCGCACCGGGTCGAGCCGGGCGAAGTACAGGCCGCGGTCGAGCACCGGGTAGTGGGTCGCGACGACGACGTCGCCCGCCACGACGTCGCCTCGCGAAGTGCGGACGGTCTGCCCGTTCACCGCGGTCGCGCGGGCGTGCTCGACGATGGTCCCGCCCGCCCGCTCGATCTCGGCGGCCAGGCCGAGCAGCCACCGGCGCGGGTGGAAGTGTGCCTGCCCGGTGGTCCGCACGGCGCCGAGCGCGGGCACGTCGAGGGCGACGTCCTCGGTGAACGACGCCGGCAGGCCCGCCGCCGCGGCGGCGTCGGCTTCCCGCTTGAGCGAGTCCACCGTCTTTTCGCGCGTGGTGTAGACGTAGCTGTCGGCGCGGGTGAACCCGCAGTCGATCCCCAGCTCGGCCGCCGTGCCGGCGATCCACTCGCCCGCCGCGGCCTGGGTCCCGGCGTAGATCTTCGCGGCTGGAGCGCCGTGCCGGGCCGTCAGCTCCGCGTACTTCGCCCCGTGCTGGGCGCTGACCTTGGCGGTGGTGTGGCCGGACACCCCGGCGGCGACCCGTTCGGCCTCCAGCACGACCACCGACCGGCCGCCGCGGGCGAGCAGCAGCGCGGTGGTGAGCCCGGCGATGCCCGCCCCGAGCACCGCGACGTCGGCGGACCCGGGCACCGGCACGCCGGTGCGATCCGGGGCGGGGGCGGTCTCGATCCACAGCGAAAGCGGCTCGGGCAGGGCTGTCATGCCTGCGGATGCCCGCTCATCGCCGGGCCAAACCGGCCATCCGGCCCGTTTCGGCCGCTCGGCGCGTCGGGTAGCCCCTGGCCATGAGTACGAACATCTTCGTGATCGGCCTGGACGAGGAGAACCGGCGGGTCCTCGATCGCCTGCCCTGGTCCGGGAGCTACCGGTTCCACGGCCTGCTGACCCCCGAAGAGCTGCAGCACGGCGAAATCGACTTCGAAGCACTCCTGAAGACGGCGCAGCACGAGCTCGACGCGTTCGACGGCGACGTCGGCGCGATCGTCAGCTACTGGGACTTCCCGGCCGCGTCGCTGGTCCCCATCCTGTGCGCGCGGTACGACCTGCCCAGCGTGTCGCTGGAGGCGGTGCTGAAGTGCGAACACAAGTACTGGAGCAGGCTCGAACAGAGAAAGGTGATCGACGAGCTCCCGAACTTCGGCATCGTCGACCTCGACGCCGAGCGGCCCGCCCCGCCCGAGGGCGTCGATTTCCCGATGTGGCTCAAGCCGGTCAAGTCGTTCTCCTCGGAGCTCGCGTTCAAGGCCGGGAACGAGAGCGAGTTCGCCGACGCCGTCGCCGAGATCCGGGCCGGTGTCGGCCGCGTGGGGGAGCCGTTCGGGTACGTGCTCGAACAGGTCGAGCTCCCGCCGGAGATCGCCCGCGTCGGCGGCGCGGCTTGCCTGGCCGAAGCGGCGCTGCACGGCGTCCAAGCCGCTGTGGAGGGGTACGTCTACCAGGGCGAGGTCGTCGTCTACGGCGCGCTCGACTCGATCAACTACCCGGACAGCTCGTCGTTCCTGCGCCACCAGTACCCGTCGCAGCTGGGCGAGGAGGCCGTCCAGCGGATGCGCGACGTCGCGGAGCGGGTGATGAAGCAGATCGGCTTCGACAACGGCACCTTCAGCATCGAGTTCTTCTGCGACCCCGAGTCCGGCCAGGTGTGCCTGCTGGAGATCAACCCGCGGCATTCGCAGTCGCACGCCGAACTCTTCGAGTTCGTCGACGGGGTCGCCAACCACGAGATCATGGTGCGCCTCGGCCTCGGCCAGAATCCCGGGCGCCGTCCCAGCAAGGGCAAGTACCAGATCGCCGGGAAGTGGTACCTGCGCCGCTTCGAAGACGGCGTCGTGACGCGCGTGCCGACGGCCGACGAGATCGCGGCGATCCAGGAGCGCGTCGAAGGCACCCAGATCGAGATCATCCCCGAAGCGGGGCAACGGCTTTCGGACCTGCCGGAGCAGGACAGCTACAGCTTCGAGCTGGCCCACCTGTTCGTCGCGGGGCACACCGAGCACGAAATGGTGCAGAAGTACCAGGCGTGCGTCGACGCGCTGCCGTTCGAGTTCGACCAGGCATAAGAGAACGGGGGTCGCGTTCGGACAGTCCGAACGCGACCCCCGCTTTCCCGCGGTCGCTTTTCCTGCGGCGGAGTCAGCCCGACTGCGGGTCGCTGTCGTCGTGCTCGTCACCGCTCGACGTGCCTTGCTCGCCGCGCAGGGTTTCCCGCTGGGCTTCCGGCGTGTCGCCGTGCGGGTCGCGGCCGCCTCCGGCGGGTTCGGTCGGGTGCTGCGTGCGGTCCTCGGACGTCACTTCGGGTCCTCCTTCATCGGTCCTTTCCGGCCCGGGTACCCCTCCGCGGCCGGTCGAACCGCAGCGTTTGCCGCGATCATCGCCGGGTAGCCGGGGGCCGACGCGGTTGTCTCACCGGCGATCGCGCCGGGGACCGCGGCGAGGTGAAGGAGACCGAGATGACCACGTCGGCGGAACCCGTCCGCCCGGGCCCCTTGGCCGCCCGGGCCGTGCCGCCCGTCCCGCGGCTGCTGCGGTTGCCCGGCGTCTACCGCCCCCAGGAGGACACCGCCCTGCTGGCCGCGGCGATCGACGACCTGACCATCCCGGCCGGCGCGCGGGCTCTGGACCTCTGCACCGGCACCGGCGCGCAGGCGCTCACCCTGGCCCGCCGGGGCGCGCGAACCGTGCTGGCGGTGGACCTTTCGCGCCGGGCGCTGGTTTCGGCGCGGCTCAACGCGTTCGCGCGCCGGCTCGCGGTACGCCCGTGCCGGGGCGGCCTCGCCAGAGCACTGGGTGAAGGCCCGTTCGACGTCGTGGTCGCCAACCCGCCGTACGTGCCGTCCCCGGCGCCGACGGTCCGGTCCAGCCGGGGCTGGGACGCGGGCCCGGACGGCCGGGCGGTCCTGGACCCGCTGTGCTCGGCCGCCGGCACGCTCCTGCGCGCGGGCGGGACGTTGCTGCTCGTGCAGTCGACGATGTCCGATGTGGACAGATCACGGGAGCTCCTGGCCGCGCAAGGCCTCCGGACGTCGGTGGCCCGCAGTGCGCGGATCCCGTTCGGCCCGGTCCTGTCCGGACGGACGGCGTTCCTCGAGTCGGCCGGGCTGATCGAACCCGGTCAGCGGATGGAGGAGCTGGTGGTGCTGCGTGCCGACCGCTGAGCGCCGTCCCCGCCGCGTGACCGTCGTACCCGGCGGGCCGGTCCTGGTGGAAGGACCGGTCGAGCTGTGCACGCCGGACGGCGAAGTCGTGAAGTCCGACCGGTTCCTGGTCGCGGTGTGCGCGTGCCGGCGCAGCAAGCGGTACCCGTTCTGTGACACCAGCCACCGCAAACGGGTGCGCACCCAGGACGGCTGAGGCAAGGGACATGAGGGGCACCCTCATGACTTTCAAGTCCATGAGGGTGCCCCTCATGGACTTTCCGCCGGGGCGATCAGCCGAGGGGCCGGAGCAGCGATGAGCGGCCGGCCTTCCAGCTGTTCAGCAACCGTGCGCCGAACCGGCCCTCCAGGAACTCCGTCGCCTGGATGCCGAAGACGACGTCGGCGGCCAGCTCGGGCTCCTGCTCGAGCAGGTCGCCGAGCACGTCGTGGCGCATCACCTGCTCGTGGACCGCGTCGGCCTCGATGTGCTCGGTGTAGAAGAACCGGCACGCCTCCGGGGCGCCGAGGCGCCGCAGGGCCTGGTCCATCCGCTGCGCGGACGGCGCGGTCGTGATCTCCGCCGCCGCGAAGTGGCCGCACAGCGCGCCCCGCAGCGACCGGTGCAGGCCGAACAGCGACATCATGTTGACCACCGCCAGCATCGTGCCGGGGACGTGGTCGATCAGCTCCAGGTAGCCGTCCGGCAGCCCCGCCGCACGCAGCAGATCGGCGTACAGCCGCGCGTGCACGAACTCCGCGCGGCCGCCGCCGAACTCGTCGAACTCCACCGCGACCAGCGCGGCCTTGGCGCGGCCGCGCAGCCGGGGGATCACCCACGCGTGCGGGTCGGCTTCCTTGTGGTGGTAGATCGACCGGTGCGCGAAGTACTCCCGCACCTGCTTCCAGCCGCCGTGGTCGCGCAGGAAGTGCGAGACGCCTTCGGCGTCGACCGGCTCGACCAGCAGGGCGTCGAGTTCGGCCGCCACGTCGTCGCCACCCGCCACGTTTTCGCGAAGTGCGGTGAGGAACCGGGCCTCCAGCGCGCCGCGCAGGCGCAGCAGCTCAGGGTCCCACTCCCAGTCGGCCGACACGCCGGGCAGGCCCTGGTAGTGCAGTTCGTAGCACAGGTGCAGGGCCAGCTGGAGGTCGTCGCCGAGCGGGTCGGCGTCCGCCAGGCCGTCGAAGTCGAGGTCCGCCCGCGGGCGGGCACGCAGGAGAATCGCGAGCACGGACTCCGAGAGGGAGCCCCGGGCGGCCGGGAGTGCGGCCCCGGCGAGGGAGGTCGTCATGACTCCGGCTACCCCGTGAGCAGCGTTCCATGCCCCGACGGCACGGTTCGGGCGGTGAGCCACCGCACCGCGGCCGCCGTCCCGCGCCCGGCCACCGCGCGCTGCTGCACGGACCCGGTGCCGTCGGTGCGCAGTGCCGCGAGCAGGTTCTCGACTTCGTCGAGGTCGCCGCTTTCTTCCAGGGGTTCCCGCACGTGCGCCAGGAGTTCGCCGACCAGCGACCACGCGGGGTGCCGGGTCTCCTCGCCGGCGTCGACGAGTTCCCCGGTGAGGCCGTGGCGCGCCGCCGCCCACACCGCCGCCGCGGCCACCTGCGGGGACAGCGGCGCCGCTTCCCGGCCCCGGTCGAGGTCGGCCAGCGCCCGCTGGACCAGGGCCCGGCTCAGCAGGGCCTGCAGCACGGCGTGGTCGACGGTCAGCGCGGTGTCGGCGATCCGGAACTCGACCGTCGGGAACCGGCCGGAGGGGCGGCCCAGCCAGAACGTCTGGTCCGGGTCCACGAGCGCGCCGCAGCCGACCAGCGTCTCGACCACCCGGCGGTATTCGTCGTGGTCTCGCAGGTACGGCGCGACGCCGGAGCCGGGAAAGCGTGACTGCAGGACCATCCGCCAGCTGTGGTAACCGGTGTCGCGCCCGTGGTCGAACGGCGCGTTGGCCGACAGCGCGAGCAGCGTCGGCAGCCGGCGGCCCAGGTGGTTGACGACGGCGACCGCGGTGTCGGGATCGGCGACGCCGACGTGGACGTGACAGCCGCAGGCGTCGTAGTCGGCGACCACCGCGCCGTAAGCGGCGTCGATCTCGGCGTAGCGGCCCGTGCCTTCGGGCGGCGCGGCGGCCGGTCCGGGCCCGACCGGCGTGCCGGTCGCCAGGAGCGCGCAGTCCTCGGCCGCCGCGGCCCCGGCCAGCACGCGCCGGGCCACCGTCAGCTGGTTCCGGAGCTCGTCGGCGGTGGTGCAGACGCCGCTGGCGGCCTCGATCTGGGTGAGCCGCAGTTCGCGGTGGACCTTGACGCCGTGGGGGAGCGGCCCGTGGTGGCGGTAGCGCGCCAGCACCGGCTCAGCGCACGGCGACGCGTGTCCCGTGCGCGGGTTCACGAGGAGGAACTCCTCTTCGACACCCATCGTGGGCGGGCCGTCGGACATGGGCGGGCTCCTTCCGGACGGTCGTCCGCCGGGGATACCCGTTCCGGCCCCGGAAATGCGCCCGGACTCCGGGCTTGTTTCGCCGTGAGCGCGCCGCGGGTACCTCGCACCCATGACAACTCACGAGCGGGTGCGCGTGGCCACGGTGGATCCGCCGTCGGCACGCCGGTTGCCCGCGCCCCGCGCCTCGTCGGACGGCGACCTGCGGAGCCAGACCCGGTGGAAGAGCGCGGACGCGATCGTCGTGGAGGTCGGCGGGGAGATCGACGCGTGCACCGCGCCCCTGCTGGAAGCCGCGCTGGCCGAGCACGTCCGCGCGTGCCCCGGCGTCCTGCGCGTCGACCTGGGCCAGGTGGGGTTCCTCGGTGCCGCGGGCCTGCGGACGCTGGTCCGGGCCCACCGCGACGCCGAAGCCGCCGGCGTCCACCTCGTCATCGACCCCGGGCGCTCCCGCGCGGCCGTGCGCGCGCTCGAACTGCTCGACGCCCTCGACGTGCCCCTTCGTTAGGGGGTTTCGTCAGCTGCTCGCCGGCGAGTTAGGGGTCTCGTCAGCTGTCGCCGGCGAGCAGGTCGACGACGTCTTCGCCGCGTTGCCGCTCCGCGAAGCGCCGCCGCTGCCGGTCGGCGCCGCCGCCTTCGGCCGCCAGCCGCGCCGTTCCTTCCCTCGCGAATTCGAGGTCCCCGGCCGCTTCCAGCGCGGGCGCCGTCAGCGCGATCAGGTCGTCGAGCACCGCTTTCGCCGGTTCGAGGCTCCCGCTCTTCGGGTGCGGGCAGCAGCCCATGACCCCTTCCCGCGAGGCCCGCCAGAGCTGGGCGCGCAGCACCTCGTTCGAGAGGTACGGCGGCGGATCGTCGTCGTCGAGCGCCGTGGCGACCAGGCCACGGGCCAATACGGCCAGCAGGACCGCTTCCTCCGGCGTCGCGGCGACGTCGGCGATGCGGAACTCCAGCGTCGGCTGCTTCTCCGACAGCCGGACGTCCCAGTAGATCATCCCGCGGTCGAGGATGGAGCCCGCGCGCAGCCACGCGTCGACGATGCTTTCGTACTCGTCCAGCGACGCGAAGCGCGGCGGCGGGCCGGCCGAGGGCCAGCGGCTCCACTGCTGGTAGCGCCAGCTGCTGTAGCCGGTGTCGTAGTCGTCGGCGACCGCCGAGTTCGCGGTCACCGTCAGCAGTGCGGGCAGCCACGGCCGGATCCGGCCGAGCACCCGGATGCCGGTCTCCTTGTCGGGGATCGCGACGTGGACGTGGCAGCCGCAGGTGAGCGAAGTCCGCGCGGTGGCGCCGAAGTGCTCGGCCATCCGCTCGTAGCGCGGGTTCGGCGTGATGCGCGGCGGGTCGCTTTCGGACAGCACCGGGGACCCGGCGGGCAGCAGCCGGCACCCGCGCCGCCGCGCGGCCCGGGCCAGGTCGCCGCGCAGCCCGCGCAGCTGGCGCAGGGCCTCGGCGTGGGTCCGGCAGATGTCGGTGGCGGCCTCGGCCTGCGACCGGGTGAGCTCGTGCTGCAGCTCGCCCTGCTCGTCGCCGGCCGCCTCGGCGGCGTCGACGACGTCGTCGCCGGCCTGGGACAGGTGGCCCCGGCGGTCGACGACGAAGAACTCCTCTTCGACGCCGAAGGTCAGCACATCGCCGGTCGGTTCGTTCACCGGTGTTCTCCTGGAGGTCGTTTTCGGGGTTCCGGGGGCTCCGCCCCGAATGGTGCCACCGGGGACCGCCTGAGTACCCGGGCAGGGAATCCGGCAAACGGCGTTTTCCCCGGCGGAGAGCGGGTATCCGGCCGGTCATGAACCCGAGCGCCGCCTCTTCGCCGTCGCTGCTGGCCGCCGACGCGGGTGCCACCGTGCGCCGGCTGTCACGCTGCGTCGGCGGGGGCGAGCTCGATTCCCCGGCCGAGATGTACCGCGTGCTCGGGGCCCTGCGCCTGCTGGCCGGCGATCTCACCCACCTGCTGCCGGCGCTGCAGAGCCGGCTGGAGGCGGGCCTGCTGTCCGGCGAGGTGGTCCACCTCGGTGACGGCGAGGCGGTCGCGGCCACGTGGGACTCGGTAGGGGAGGTCGGCCGGGCGCTGGCGCACGCCGGGACCGTGGCCTTGCTGATGACGAAGGAACTCGAGAATTCCCAGGTCGCCCTGCGGGACCTGGCCACACCGTGAGGACACCGATGTCGACCGACGCGATCGTGCTGCTCAAGAACGACCACAAGACCGTGGAGAAGCTCTTCAAGCAATTCGAAAAGGCGGGGGAGGACGCGTACGACGAGAAGCGCCGGATCGCCGACTCGATCATCGAGGAGCTGACCGTCCACGCCTACATCGAGGAAGAGATCTTCTACCCGGCCGCGCGGGCGGCCGTGCCGGAGACGAAGGACCACATCCTGGAAAGCGTGGAAGAGCACCACGTCGTCGTGTGGATGCTTTCCGAGCTGCTCGCCATGGACGCGAAGGAGGAGACCTTCGACGCGAAGGTCACGGTGCTCACCGAGAACGTCCGCCACCACGTCGAAGAGGAAGAGGACGAGTGGTTCCCCGAGGTCCGCTCGGCCATGGGCCGCAAGCAGCTGCAGGAGCTGGGACAGCGGATGATCGACGCGCGCCCGAAGGCCCCGAAGAACCCCCTCGACCTCAAGAGCGCGAAGGCCTGATCGCTGCCCGGAGCCGGGCCGCGTGGACACCCCCGGTTGTGTGACCGTGCGTGGTGCGGGTATTCCGGAGGGCATGGAGTGGCACGAGGAGCTGCACGAGCGGGCGGACGAGCGGATCGAGCACCTGGACGAGCGGCTGTGGGCCGTCGCGACCGCGCTGCACGAACGACCGGAACTGTCCTATGCGGAACACGCCGCCGCCGACCGGCTCACGGGCGAGCTGGCCGCGGACGGGTTCGAAGTCGAGACGGGGGTCGCGAGGCTGCCGACCGCGTTCGTCGCGCGCGCCGGTCACGGACGGCCGTGCGTCGCGCTGCTGCTGGAATACGACGCGCTGCCCGGCCTCGGGCACGCCTGCGGGCACAACCTGATCGCCGCGGCCGGGCTCGGTGCCGCGCTGGCCGCCAAGGAGGTGCTGGGGGACAGCCCGGGCTCGCTGCTCGCGGTGGGCGCGCCCGCCGAGGAACGCGGCGGCGGCAAGGTCGCCATGGCCGAGGCCGGCGTCTTCGACGACGTCGACGCGGCCCTGATGGTCCACCCCGGCGTGCACTCGTGGTCGTGGGCTCCGCTGACCGCGCAGGTGGAGCTGAAGGTGACCTTCCACGGCCGTGCCGCCCACCCGACCGGCGATCCCGAGCACGGCATCGACGCCCTCGCCGCGCTGATCCAGGCGTTCGGCGCGGTCTCCGCCCTGCGCCAGCGGCTGCCCGCGGGCTCGCACGTCCAGGGCATCGTCACCCACGGCGGCGAGGCGACGAACATCGTCCCCGACCGCGCCGAAGGCCGGTTCGGCCTCCGCGCGCTGACGACCGACGCGCTGGACCGCCTGGCCGAGGACGTCGCGACCTGCGCCGAGGGTGCCGCGCTGGCGACCGGCGCGAAGGTGGACGTCGAACGCCTCGGGCGCGGTTACGCGCACTTTCGCGACAACCCGGTGCTGTCGGAGCGGTTCACCGAGCACCTGGCGGCCCGCGGGATCCACGCGACTCCGCCGGCGCCCGGCGTGTTCCTGGGGTCGTCGGACATCGGCGACGTCAGCGTCCGCGTGCCGGCGATCCACCCGTTCATCGCGATCACGGCGGAGGAGAAGTCGGTCCACACGCCGGAGTTCGCGGCCGCGGCGGCGAGCCCGCGGGGGCGGGCGGCGATGCTGGCGTCGGCGGCGGCGCTGGCCCGCACGGCGATCGACCTGCGGACGCACCCGGCGCTGGTCAGCCGGGCCTGGGACAGCTTCCGGGACCTGGCGCGGAACGGGCGGTGACGCGGCACCGACCACGCTCGCCCTCCTTCCGTCCGCACCCGGGTACCCGGGTGCGGACGGCGCCTGGCTAGGCGACGGAGGTGTAGTGCGAAGCGTCACCTTCGAGGGACTCGCTGGCGCGCCCGTCGATCCCGGCGGGCACGTCCCCGGCGACCGTGACGCGGTTGAGCCGCCGCGGCAGGCCGTCGTAGTTGTCGATCGCGTAGTGCTGGGTGACCCGGTTGTCGAACAGCACCAGCTGGTTCGGTTCCCACGTCACGCGCACGATGTTCTCCGGCCGCGTGACGTAGGACTGCAGCAGCCGCAGCAGATCCCGCGACTCGGTCACCGACAGGCCCTCGATCCGCTGCGCGAACCCGCCGATGAACAGGCCGCGCTCGCCGGTCACCGGGTGCACCCGCACCACCGGGTGCACGGTCCGGTACTTGCGCGAGACGAACTGGGCGCGGCGCTCCTTCTCCTGCTCGTCCAGGGTTTCCGGCGGCTGGACGTAGTCGTAGTCGTTGGTGTGCACCGCGCGCAGGGTGTCGGCGAACGCGCGCAGCGGCGCCGGCAGGTCGCGGTAGGCCGCCGCGGTGTTCGCGATCAGTGTCTCCCCGCCGTAGGGCGGCACCACGAGGCTGCGCAGGGTGCTGGCCTTCGGCGGGTTGAGCACGAACGTGACGTCGGTGTGCCAGTGGTTGGCCCGCCCGCGCTCGCTGTCCACCGGCAGGATCGCCGGCGCGCCTTCGACGGCGGGCACGGTTGGGTGGGCCTTGGTCAGCTCGCCGAAGCGCGCGGCGAACCGCTGCTGGCCCTCGTCGTCGAGGTCGACGCCGCGGAACACCAGCGCCTTGTGCTCGTGCAGGGCGTCGGCCAGGAAAGCCACCTGGGTGGCGTCGAGGTCGCCGGCGGGGTCGATGCCGATGATCTCGGCGCCGATCCTCCCGGTGAGCTTGCGGACGTCGGTGCTGATCGCGGTCATGCGGGCTCCTTCACTCGGTTGCGGTTGACGGGACGCGCGAGCCCGTAGTGCTCGCGCAGGGTGCTGCCGGAGTACTCGGTGCGGAAAAGCCCGCGCCGCCGCAGTTCCGGGACGACGAGGTCGACGAAGTCGTCGAGCCCGCCGGGCAGGGTGGGCGGCATGACGTTGAAGCCGTCGGCGGCGCCGCCGGTGAACCACGCCTCCAGCTCGTCGGCGACCTGGACCGGGGTTCCGGCGAAGACGCGGTGCCCGCGCCCGCCGGCGAGCCGCTCCAGGAGCTGCCGGATGGTCAGGTCCTCGCGCCGGGCCAGGCCGACGACCAGCTCGAACCGGCTCTGGCCGCCCTCGGTGAAGCTGCCGACTTCCGGCAGCGGGCCGTCCAGCGGGTAGCCGGTGACGTCGTGGTCGAGCATCTTCGACAGCTGCTGCAGCCCGTAGTCCGGCGTGATCAGCGCGGTCAGCTCCGCCTCGCGCTCGCGCGCCTCCGCTTCGGTGCGGCCGAGGATCGGCGAGATCCCGGGCAGGATCTTGAGCTCGTCCGGCGTCCGGCCGTACTTGCTCAGCCGGCCCTTGACGTCGTCGTAGAACGCCTTGCCCTCGGCCAAGGTCTGCTGCGCGGTGAACACGGCTTCGGCGTGCCGGGCCGCGTATTCCTTGCCGGTTTCCGACGACCCGGCCTGCACGAGCAGCGGGTGCCCCTGCACCGGCCGTTCGATGTTGAGCGGCCCGCGGACCTGGAAATGGGGTCCGTCGTGGGAGATCGCGCGGATGCGGCCGGTGTCGGCGTAGACGCCGCTCGCCCGGTCGACGACCGCGGCGTCGTCGTCCCAGCTGTCCCACAGTTTCTTGACGACCTCGACGAACTCTTCGGCCCGGTCGTACCGCGCGTCGTGCGAGGGACGCTTGGCCAGGTTGAAGTTCCGGGCCTCGTCGATGCCCGCCGAGGTGACGATGTTCCAGCCCGCGCGCCCGCCGGAGAGATGGTCGAGCGAGGCGAACTTGCGCGCCAGGTGATAGGGCTCGTTGTAGGTCGTCGACGCGGTCGCAATCAGTCCGATGTGGACCGTGGACGCGGCGAGCGCCGACAGCAGCGTCAGCGGTTCGAAGTGGCTGTGGGAGTTGTGCTTCACGTTGCCCCACAGCGCGACGCCGTCGGCGAGGAAGAGCGAGTCGAGCTTGCCGCGCTCGGCGGTCCGCGCGATGTCCACGTAGTGCTGCAGCGTCCGGGCCCGGTGCGGGTCGGTCGACGGGTGCCGCCAGGCGGCCTCGTGGTGCCCGTTCGGCATCACGAAGGCGTTGAGGTGCATCATGGTTTCTCCTTGGGACGCCAGGTCGAGAACCGGCGTTCGAGGGCGACGAAGCCCTGGTTGACGAGCACGCCGAGCACCGAGACCGCGATGATCCCGGCGTACATCTGGGGAATCAGGAAGTTCACCTGGGTGGTGTTGATCAGGTAGCCCAGCCCGGCCTTCGCACCGACCATTTCGGCGGCCACCAGCACCAGGATCGAGTAGGACGCAGCCAGCCGGATGCCGGTGAACACCGTCGGCACGGCCGCGGGCAGGATCACCTTCCGGAACAGCCGCGGACTGGACAGCGCGAGCGAGCGGGCGGCCTTGACCAGCAGCGGGTCGACCGAATGCACGCCGGCGATCGTGTTGAGCAGCACCGGCCACACGCACGCGTAGAACACCAGGCTGATCTTCGACAGCTCGCCGATGCCCAGCAGGAGCGTGAACACCGGCAGCAGCGCCAGCGCGGCGGTGTTGCGGGCGAGCTCCAGCAGGGGCTGCAGGAACCGCGCCACCGGCCGGTACCAGCCGATCAGCAGCCCGAGCGGGACGCCGGCGCCGACGGCGAGCGCGAACCCGGCGGCCGACCGGCCGATGCTGGCCTGCAGGTGCTCGGCGAGTTCGCCGTCGGCGATGAGGCCCCACAGGGCCTGCAGGTCTTCCGACAGCGGCGGCAGGAACGTCCGCGTGCTCTCGTCGAGGACGAACCGGGGGACCAGCTCCCAGAGCGCCGCGAACAACACGACCGCGGCTGAGCCGTGGACCGCGCGGGTGAGCTTCTTCGTCCAGCGTCGTCGCGGTCGCGCGACCGGAACGGGTCCGGTGTGGACGGCCGGGGCGTCGAGGGTGGTGGTCATCGGACCGCGCTCCGTTCGTGTTCGGCCGCCTTGCGGACCTCGTCGTGCAGCAGTTCCCAGAGCAGGTGGCGCTGCCGCCCGAACGCCGCACCGGAACGCACGTCGCCGTCGCGGTCGCCGAGGTCGACGTCGACGACGGCCTTGAGCCTGCCGGGGCGCGACGTCAGCACGGCGACCCGCTGCCCGAGGTAGACGGCCTCGTCGATGCCGTGGGTGATGAACACGATGGTCTTGCCGGTCCGGCGCCAGATCCGCAGCAGCTCCTCCTGCAGCTGCTCGCGGGTCTGGGCGTCGAGCGCGGCGAACGGCTCGTCCATCAGCAGCACCGCCGGGTCGTAGGCGAGGCTGCGGGCGATCGCGACGCGCTGTTTCATCCCGCCCGACAGCTCGTGCGGGTAGCGGTCCTCGAAACCGGAAAGCCCGACCAGGGCGAGGTATTCGCGCGCCCGCTCCGCCCGCTGCCGCTTGCCGAGCGAGCCGCCTTCCAGGCCGAACTCGACGTTGGCGCGGGCGGTGCGCCACGGGAACAGCGCGTACTGCTGGAACACGACCCCGCGGTCGAGGCCGGGCCCGCGCACCGGCCGGCCGTCGATGAGCACCTCGCCGGACGTCGGGGTGGCGAGCCCGCCGAGCAGGTCGAGCAGCGTCGACTTGCCCGAGCCGCTCGGCCCGACCAGGGAGAGAAAGGTGCCGTCGGCGATGTCGAGGGAGACGTCGTCGAGCGCGGTGAGCTCGCCGAAGGTCTTGGTCACCGAGCGGATGGCGATCACTTCGTCACCGCCGGGGCGCCGTCGCGGTAGGGGTTGAACTCGTTGGTGTAGAGCTTCGAGGTGTCGATCTTGTCGCCCTTGAGGTAGTCCTGCTCCTTCAGCCACGGCTCCCAGAGCGTGTAGTCCTGGTCCGAGATGAGGCCGCCGCGGGTGATGCCGACGCTCTTCCAGTACTTCAGCGTGTCCGTGCTCTCGTTGCGGCCGCGGGCCTGGATGATCTTGGTGAAGCGGGCGATCACTTCGTCGCGCGGGGTCGTGCGCTCCCACTCGATCGCCCTGGCCACTCCCGCGACGAAGATCTTCGTCGTCTCCGGGTACTTCTTGATGAATTCGGTGCGCAGCACGTACGGGCCGCCGTTGTAGGGGCCGAACGCTTGGACGTCGCTGAACAGCGGGCGGACGCCGCCGGCCGCGAGCGCGTGGTCCTGCAGGATTCCCTGCAGGGCGGCGACGTCGAGCTGGCCGTTGCGCAGCGCCTGCTCCGCGTTCACCGGCGGGATCACGACGAGCTGCACCTGCTTGATCTCGTCACGGGACAGGCCCTGGCCCTTCAGCCACGTGTCGAGGGCGGCCTCGAGGTTCGCGCCGGCGGTGTTGACGCCGACCTTCTTGCCGATCAGGTCGCGGGCGGTCCGGATCGGACTGTCCTGTTTGGTGTAGAAGCCGATGAAGGCCTTCGCGTCGGAGCCGTAGTAGTTGACGACGGCCTTGACGGGCGCGCCGGCTTCGACGAGCTTGACGACCGCGCCGGTGAAGGCGCCGCCGAAGTCGGTCTGGTCGGTGGCCGCGGACTGGATGTCCTGCGGGCCGCTGATCGTGTTGCCGACCCACTTCAGCTTGACCGGGCCGAAGTAGCCCAGGTCCTGCGCGAGTTCGGGCAGGGTCACGGAGTTCGCGCTGCCCTGGTAGCGCAGCTCCAGCTTCTCGGGTTGCCCGGGCGTACTGGTGGCCGTCGCCGACGCGCAGCCGGCCAGCAGCACCGCGGCGAAGGCGAGCAGGGGCAGGGTTTTCTTCACGGTGGTTTCGTCCGTTCCGGGAGTCGGCGGGGTTGCCCTCGATTGTTCGGGACCGCCGAGCGGACGGTCAATTTTGCGAGTTCGTGAAATAACTCCGCCGTTGAGGACAGTGCCCGTTTTACGAAGCGCGCGGCCACCGGGTCAGGAGCGGACCGAGCGGGTCATCGTAGAGCACGTCGAGGAGCACCGCGCCGCCGGCCGTCGCCAGCTCGGTGCCCGGGAAGCTCGTGCCCACAACGGTTTCCGCCGGATCGAGGCAGCGTGATCGCCGCCGGACCTCGTCCCGGATGGTGGGAAGGCAGCCGGGCACCCGCGCTACACTCCGGTCGACCACCACGAGCACCGCCGGGTTCAGCACGTCGAGCAGGAGAGCGGCCGCTTGGCCGATGAGCCGCGCGCGTTCGTGGAACAACCGCACCGCCGCGGAATCGCCGGACGCGGCGAGCGCGAGCAATTCCGGAAAGTCCGGACGCGTGAGAAGCCCGCTTTCCGCGGCTCGCCGCGCGAGCGTCGCTTCCGAAACGGTGGCTTCGAGGCAGCCGGTCCGCCCGCAGTGGCACGGCTCGGTGCTGTCGTCGACCGGGAGGTGCGCGACGGCGCCGGCGGCCGACCGCGGGCCGTGGTGCACTCCCGCGCCGGTGGCGAACGCGGCGTCGACGACGTTGCCGGTGAACAGCTGCACGATGCTTTCGCGCGCCCGCGGGTGCCCGAAGAGCCGTTCGGCGTGGACCAGCGCCCGCGCGTGGCCGTCCACCTCCACGGGCAGCCCGGTGCTTTCGGCCAGCAGGTCGCGCACCGGCACGTTCCGCCAGCCCAGCGGCGGGTGCTCGACCACGGTGCCGGACTCGCGGTCCACCCAGCCGCCGGTGGCGACCCCGAGGCCGAGCGGCTCGCGGTCCGGCGCGTGCCCGAGCAGGAGGTCGTCGAGGATCTCGGCGGCGCGCGCGAGCAGGTCTTCGGCGGCCAGGCCGTCGTGCGGCTCTTCGTGCTGCACCAGGACGTTCCCGCGCAGGTCGAGCAGCGCGACGGTGGCGTGGTGGACGGCCAGGTGCAGCGCGCCGGCGACGTGCCGGCCGGTGTCGAGGCCGACCGGCACGTGCGGCCGCCCGACGCTCCGGCGGGGTTCGGCTTCGGGGAGCTCGCGCAGCAGCCCGAGCCGGGCCAGCTCGGCGGTGTGCCCGGTGACGGCGGCCGCGGACAGCCCGGTCTGCCGCGCGATGGTGCTGCGCGCGATCGGCCCGGAGTCGAGGACCGCCCGCAGGACCGCGCTCGCGCTCGCGCTGCGCCGGGCGCCGCGCGCGTCCGTCCTCTGTGGACCGTCCACCGGGGAGGGCATGGCTCGATCGTCGCAGACGCGGCGCCCCGCGCCCAGCGTGCCCACGATGTGGGGCCTTGACGCATGCCCATATGGGAATATGATGAGTCGCGTGGCACGAGCAGCGACGACGGCGGACACGTTCAACGCGGTCGCCGAACCCCGGCGGCGGCAGATCCTCGACCTCCTCATGGCCGGTGAGCGGTCGGTCGGCGACCTCGTCGACCTGCTCGGCCTGGCCCAGCCGCAGGTGTCGAAGCACCTGCGGGTGCTGCGGGAGGTCGGCGCGGTGGACGTCCGCGGCGACGGCCGCCAGCGGCTCTACCGGCTCAACGGGCCGGCGCTCAAACCCATCCACGACTGGGTCAAGCGGTACGAACGGACGTGGGCGGAGCGGTTCGACCTGATGGACGACGTCCTCGAGGAACTCAAGGAACAGGAGCAGTGACGTGGAGATCACCACCCCCGCCGACGACCGGATCCTCATCACGCGCGAGTTCGACGCGCCGAAACACCTGGTCTACCGCGTGTGGACCACGCCGGAGCTGGTGAAACGCTGGTGGAGCGGCCACCGCGGGACGACCACCGAGGTCGCGATGGACCTGCGGCCCGGCGGGCGCTGGCGGTACGTGCTGAAGACGAACGACGGCGCCGAGGTCGGCTTCCACGGCGAGTACCGCGAGATCGTCCCGGACGAGCGGATCGTCTACACCGAGGTGTTCGAGATGCCGGGCGTGGACCTCGACGCCGTGGACGGGCCGCTCAACACGGTCACCTTCACCGCCCTGGACGGCGACCGCACGCGCCTGGAGTTGCTGACCGAGACGGGCAGCCGGGAGCTGCGGGACACGATCCTCGAATCCGGCATGGAGGTCGGCGTCCAGGAGCAGATGGTGATCATCGAGGAGCTGGCGAACTCCTTGCGATAACGCGGGGGCTCGGCGCGTTATTCTACCGTTAGCTTGGCCGTACAACCGGGAATACCACTGAGCGTCTTGATGGCTGTGAAGGCGGCGAGGGGCCGCCACTGTGCTCAGGGGAACAATGACTTCGCTCAACCGTGTCGTGCGCGCTGGTTTCGGTGCCGGAGCCGCTTTGGCGGCGGCCGTGATTTTGGCTGCCTGTTCCGGTCAGCAGAAATCGCCGGATGCCGGGCCGGCCACGACCACGACGACCGGCCCGGCCACCACCGCGCAGGCCGCGAAGCCTGTGCAGCCTGCGGCGAACGGGCCGGCCGACGCCTGTGCCTCGGCGACCAAGGCCAGGCTGGAAGCCGCGCTCAAGGCGGACAAGCAGCTCTCCCGCTCGCTTCTCGTCGACAGCAAGGGCCTCCAGCGCATCAAATGCGTGGCTCCCTGGGCGTTCGCCCATTTCTCCAACGACATCGACGGGGGCAATGTGCTGTTCGCCTACCGGAACGGAACCTGGATCGCCCAGACTGGCGGCACGGGAGATTTGTGCGAAAAGGTCCCGGTCGCGATCGCCGCAAAGCTCTGTTACCAAGACTGATGTGAAATAGTCCCGGGGGCCGGCGGGCTTCCCGCGCCGGCCGCGCGCAGGAACCGCTCGCCGGTCTTCGCCAGTTCCGTGGCGAGTTCCGGGGCGTCGAGCACCTCGAAGTCCACTTCGAGCATCCCGAGGTACAGCCCGAGCATCTGCGCGTTGTCGGACCCGACCTCGGCGACGCACCGGTCCGGGCCCTCGGGCGTCACGCCGACGGCGATCGGCAGCCGGGCCCGCACGTGGTCCGCCGAAGCGTGCAGCCGTACTTTCGCGTGGAACCGCCAGGTCGCCGCGCCTACGCTCCGCTGCACGAACTGCGCGACGTCGCCCTCGGGCGGCTCGCGCGGGGTGAACCGCGGGCCGTTCGGCACCTTCGGCGTCATCCGGTCGACGCGGAAGGTGCGCCAGTCGTCGCGGGCGGTGTCCCAGGCGACGAGGTACCAGCGCCGTCCCCAGCTGACCAGCCGGTGCGGCTCGACGTCGCGCCGGCTCGGCGTGCGCTGGTGGCTCGTGTAGCCGAACCGCAGCCGCTCGCTCGCCCGGATCGCCGCCGCGATCGCGGTGAGCACGTCGGCGTCGACGGCCGGGCCGGCGCCGGGCACCGTGACCGTCGCGGTCTGCAGCGCCCGCACCCGGTGCCGCAGCCGCGACGGCAGCACCTGTTCCAGCTTGGCGAGCGCGCGCACCGACGTCTCGGCGATGCCGGCGACGCCCGCGGCCGTCCGCAGCCCGACCGCGACGGCCACCGCTTCGTCGTCGTCCAGCAGCAACGGCGGGAGCTGCGCGCCCGCGCCGAGGCGGTAACCGCCCTGGACGCCGGGGGCGGCTTCGACCGGGTAGCCGAGCTCGCGCAGCTTGCCGATGTCGCTGCGGACGGTGCGCGCGGTGACGCCGAGCCGGCCGGCCAGGTCGGCGCCGGTCCAGTCGCGCCGCGTTTCGAGCAGCGACAGCAGCCGCAGGAGGCGGGCGGAGGTCTGCAACATGCTCCGAGGATCGCACGAATCGCGGAAGGAAGTCTTCCGCAATGGCTTCTAACGTGCTTCCCATGACGAACGAAATCCGCCCCTTCCGCATCGAGATCCCACAGGCCGAGCTGGCCGGCCTCCGCGGGCGCCTGGCCGCCGCCCGGTTCGCCGAACCCGTGCCCGGCGACGAGCCGGACTGGTCCCGCGGCATCCCCGCCGACGTCGTCCGGGAGCTGGCCGAGTACTGGCGCGACGGCTACGACTGGCGCGCCCAGGAAGCGGCGCTCAACGCGTTTCCGCAGTTCACGACCGTGATCGACGGCCAGACGATCCACTTCCTGCACGTCCGCTCGGCGCAGGCCGACGCGATGCCGCTGCTGCTCACCCACGGCTATCCCAGCTCGATCGCCGAGTTTCTCGACGTCATCGGCCCGCTGACCGAGCCGGGCCCGGACGCGTTCCACGTCGTCGTCCCGTCGGTGCCCGGGTTCGGGTTCTCGACGCCGTTGAGCGGCCCCGGCTGGGACCTGGCCCGGACGACCGGCGCGTTCGCCGAGCTGATGACCCGGCTCGGCTACGACCGGTTCGCCGCGCAGGGCGGCGACCTCGGCGCGGGTGTCACCGGGCGGCTCGCGGCGGTGTACCCGGACCGCGTCATCGGGACCCACGTCAACAGCGACCGCGGCACGATCGTGCTCGCCGGCGAGCAACTGCCGGTGCCGGAGAACCTGTCCGAGGCCGAACAGTCCGAATTGGACACCGCCCGCGCGGCGTGGCGGGCGGGCCGCGGTTACCTCGACCTCCAGTCGCACAAGCCCGAAACGATCGCGGCCGCGCTGACCGACTCCCCGGTCGGCCAGCTGGCCTGGATCGCGGAGAAGTTCGAAGCGTGGACCGGGGCGGACGGCATCGATCGCGACCGGCTGCTGACCAACGTCAGTCTCTACTGGTTCACCCGCAGCGGCGCGACCGCCGCCCGGTTCCTCTACGAGGCCGCCCACTCCGGACACGGCTGGCTGGCGCCCTCCGACGTCCCGGCGGGCTGGGCGGTGTTCAACACCTCGCCGGTGGTCCGGCGGATCATGGACCCGGAGGAGAAGATCGTGCACTGGTCGGACTTCGCCGAGGGCGGCCACTTCGCGGCGATGGAGGAGCCCGGGCTGCTCGTGGGCGACATCCGCGCGTTCTTCCGTAAGCTTCGGCCGTGAACGTCCGCGCGCTCAACCGTGCGCTGCTCGCGCGGCAGCACCTCCTCGAGCGGACCGCGCAGCCGGCCGCCGCGATGCTCGGGCACCTCGTAGGCCTGCAGGCGCAGGCACCGCTGGCGCCGTACGTCGGTTTGTGGACCCGGCTTTCCGGCTTCCGGCCGGAAGAACTGGCCGCGCTGATCACCGGGCGTGACGCCGTGCGCGGGTCGCTGATGCGGGGGACGGTCCACCTTGTCCTCGCCGAGGACGCGCTGATCCTGCGGCCGCTGATCCAGCGCGTCGTGGCGAGCGGCTACACCGGGCACTTCGGCCGGCGGATCGGCGACGCCGACCTCGACGTGGTGGCCGCCGCCGGGCGCGCGTGGCTCGAAGAACGGCCACGCACGCGGCGGCAGCTGCGGGATCTCCTCGCCGAACGCTGGCCTGACCACGATGCCGAGGCGCTCTCGTACGCGGTCGGCTACTTCGTCCCCACGGCCCAGGTCCCGCCCCGCGGCGTCTGGGGTTCGACCGGCCCGGCCGTGCTCACGACCCTCGACGGCTGGCTCGGCCGTCCCTTGGCCGAAAAGCCGCCGATCGAGGACGTCGTGCGCCGCTACCTCCGCGCGTTCGGCCCGGCGTCGGTCGCCGACGTCCAGGCGTGGTCGGGACTGACGAAGCTGCGGGAAGTCGTCGAGCCGATGGAATTGCGGACGGTCCGCGCGGAGTCCGGCGACGTGCTCTACGACGTCGAAGACGGCCTGCTCCCGGACCCGGACACCCCGGCGCCGGCGCGGTTCCTGCCGGAGTACGACAACGTCCTGCTTTCGCACGCCGACCGGGCCCGGGTGCTCCCGCCCGGCCGGCGGGTCCCGTTGCCGCCGGGCAACGGCGCTTCACGCGGCACCGTGCTGGTGGACGGCTTCTACCGCGCGGACTGGCGGCTGCACGGCACGGGCCTGGAGGTCTCGCCGCACGACCGGCTCTCTGCGGGGGAGCGGGCGGAGATCGAGGGGGAAGCCGGGCGGCTGCTGGCGTTCCTCGACGCGGGGGAACGGCCGGTCCGGTTCACCGGAAACTGACCGCCGGACCGCCGCGCTGGGCCAGAATCGTCGTCGTGCAGTTCGCCATCCTCGGGCCGGTCGAAGCCCGCCGTCCCGACGGGACCCCGATCGCCCTCGGTGGCCCGCAGCTGCGTGGGCTGCTCGCGTTGCTCGCCCTCGACGCCGGGCGGGTCGTCAGTGCCGAGCAGCTCATCGACGGCCTGCACGGCGAGCACCCGCCCGAGGGCGCGGCCGAAGCCCTGCAATCCCAGGTCTCGCGGCTGCGGCGGCGGCTGCGGGACGGCGGCGCGCCCGACGGCCTCGTCGAGTTCACCCCCGCCGGATACCGGCTGGCCGTCGACCCCCGGGACGTCGACGTCCACCGCTTCGAACACCTCACTGCGCAAGCGCGGGAAGCCCCCGGTCCCGCGGCGAAACTGGAGCTGTTCACCGAAGCACTCGCGCTGTGGCGGGGTCCCGCGCTCGACGGGCTCGCCGACCCGCCGCGCGCGGCCCGGCTGGCGGAACTGCGGCTGGCCGCGACCGAGGACCGCGTCGAAACCGGGCTCGCGCTCGGCCACCACGACCGGCTCGTCGCCGAGCTGCGGGAGCTCACCCGCGAGCACCCGCTGCGCGAACGGCTCATCGCCCAGCTGATCCGGGCTCTGCACGGCAGCGGCCGGTCCGCCGAAGCCCTCGCGGTGTTCGCCGAGATCCGGGAACGTCTCGCCGACGAACTCGGCGCCGACCCGTCGCCGGAGCTCGCGGCCGCTCACACCGCGGTCCTCCGAGCCGCCCCCGCCCCGGCGCGCCGGGTGCCGGTGCCGCTTACCGGGTTCGTCGGCCGCGCCGAGCTCGACCGGCTCACCGCGGCCCTGCGCGACGCCCGGCTCGTCACGCTCACCGGACCGGGCGGCGCGGGCAAGACCCGGCTCGCCGTCGAAGCCGCCGCCCGGGCGGCGGGCGAGGCCTGTTTCGTCGAACTCGCGACGACCACCGAGGTCCCGCGCACCGTCCTCGCCGCGCTGGGCCTGCGTGAACAAGGGGTGCTGACGCCGGGCGCGGGCGCGGACCCGGCCGACCGGCTGGCCGCCGGGCTCGCCGACCGGCCGCTGCTGCTGGTCCTCGACAACTGCGAACACGTCGTCGCCGAGGCCGCGCGGCTGGTGCGGCGCCTGCTGGGCGAGTGCGCCGGCCTGCGCGTGCTGGCCACCAGCCGGGAGGCACTGGGCCTGACCGGCGAGACGCTGGTGCCGGTCGGCGCCCTGCCCGCCGGCGCCGCGGCGCGGCTGTTCACCGAGCGGGCCGCGGCGGTCGCCCCCGGGGAGCCGCCCGCACCGGCCACGGTCACCCGCATCTGTGCCGCCCTCGACGGCCTCCCCCTGGGCATCGAGCTCGCCGCCGCCCGGCTGCGGTCGCTGTCCGCGGACGACGTCGCCGCCCGGCTCGGCGACCGGTTCGGTCTCCTCTCGCGCGGCGACCGGACCGCCGAGCCGCGGCACCGGACCCTGCGCGGCGTCGTCGAGTGGAGCTGGGACTTGCTCGACCCGGAGGAACGGCTCCTGGCCGGGCGGTTCGCGGTGTTCGCCGGGGGCGCCCGGCCGGCCGCCGTCGAGCGCGTCTGTGACGTCCCTGATGCCGACGCCGTGCTGACCGGCCTGGTCGAGAAGTCCTTCGTGGAGTTCGACGGCGGCCGGTACCGGATGCTGGAGACCATCCGTGCGTTCTGCGCCGAGCAGGGCGACGACCGGCGCGCGGAGCACGCGAAGTACTTCCTGGACCTGGCGTCGGCCAACGAGCCGAAGCTGCGCGGCGCGCACCAGCTGACGGCCCTGGCCGAGCTGACCGCCGAACACGCCGACCTGCAGGCGGCCCTGCGCTGGAGCGTCACCGAAGAGCCGGAGACCGCGGTGCGGCTCATCGCGGCCCTGTCCTGGTACTGGTGGCTGCGCGGCCTGCGGAGCGAGGCGACGCCGATCGCGGACACTGTGCTCGCCGCCGTCGGTCCGGAACCGCCGCCGGGGCTGGCCGAGGAATACGTCCTGTGCGTGATCCAGGCTTCGGGCACCGACGTCGCGATCGAGCCGATCCTGCGGCGGCTCGACGGGCCGCTGCGATATCCGTACCTCTTCCTGCTGTGGGCGTTTTCCCCGCGCACCAAGGCCGAGGACGGCGAACGGCTGGCCGCGCTGATCGGCCCGGACGCGTGGTCCCTGGCGTTCGCGCGGATCGGCGACGGCCTCGGCGCGCAGTACCGCGGCCGGATCGCCGAAGCCGAAGCGCACTTTTCGGCGTCACTGGCGGCTTTCCGCACCCTGGGCGACCGCTGGGGCGAGGCGAGCGCGCTGGAGAAACTCGCGGAGTTCGCGGACTGGCACGGCGACCACGCGCGCTTTCGCGAGCTGATGGACGAGTCCGTGCGGCTGGCCGGCGAACTCGGCGCGGCCGAAGACGCCGCCGACCTGCTCTGCCGCCGCGCCGACGGCGTGCTCCGGCACGGGGACGCCGAAGCCGCGAAAGCCGACTACGAAGCCGCCGCCGAGCAGGCGCGCGCCGCGGGCACGCCGGTGATGCTCGCCCGGGCCCGCGGCGGCTTGGGGGAGATCGCGCGGCGCGCGGGCGACCTGGCCGCAGCCCGGCGCTGGTATTCCTCGGCGCTCGGCCTGGCCACCGACCCGGTGACCGGCGGCGAGACGCGGATCCGGCTGCACACCGGCTTCGGCTGGACGGCGGCCGCCGAGGGCCACCTCGAAGAGGCGACCGAGCTGCACCAGGAAGCGCTGGCCACGGCGCTGGAACACGCGAACCTGCCCGGCGCGGCCCAGGCGATCGAAGGGCTGGCCGGGGTCCTGGCCGGGCGGGGTCAGGACGAGCGGGCCGCGTTCCTGCTCGGCGTCGCGGTCGGGCTGCGCGGCTCGCCCGTCACGGGGGACGCCGACGTCGCCGGGGTGGCGGACCGCGTCCGGGCGCGCATCGGCGCTTCGGCTTACGCCGAGGCGTTCGACCGCGGCCGCGAAATGCCCCCTGAGCAGGCCGTCGAAGAGGCCGGTCAGCGGCGGTTCGCGCTCGGTTCGTGAGCGGTCAGCGGCCCCGCCGATCCTTCGGGGCATGACGAAGCACATCCTGATCTCCGGCGCCGGCGTCGCCGGCCCCGCCCTCGCCTGGTGGCTGCACCACCACGGCTTCCGCGCCACCGTCGTCGAGCGCGCCCCGAGCCTGCGCGAAGGCGGCTACAAGGTCGACATCCGCGGCGTCGCGGTCGACGTCGTCCGCCGGATGGGCTTGCTGGACGAAGTGCGCGCGGCGAGCACCGGCATGCGGGGCGCGGCGTTCGTGAACAAGCGCGGCAAGCAGCTCGCGACGCTCGACGCGGACACGTTCGGCTTCCGCCACGGCGACGACACCGAGATCCTGCGCGGCGACCTGGCGAAGATCCTCTACGACGCCACCCGCTCGCACACCGAGTACGTCTTCGGCGACTGGATCACCGGGCTCGACCAGCGTCCCGACGGTATCGAGGTGACGTTCGCCCACGGCGCGCCCCGCCGGTTCGACCTGGTCGTCGGAGCCGACGGCCTGCACTCCGGCGTCCGTGCGCTGGCGTTCGGCCCGGAGGAGGACTACCTGCGCCGGTTCGACGCCTACCTCTCGATCTCCACGGTGCCCAACAGTTTCGAGCTGGACCGCTGGGAGCTGCTGCACTCGGCGGCGCCGGGCAAGATGGTCAACGTCTACAGCACCGCGCGGGCGGCCGACGCGAAGGCGGCGTTCTGGTTCACCGCACCCCCGCTGACCTACGACCGCCGGGACGTCGACGGCCAGAAGGACCTGGTGGCGGACCGGTTCGCCGGCCTGGGCTGGGAAATCCCGGCGTTGCTGGAGGCGATGCGCGAAGCGGGCGACTTCTACTTCGATCCGGTGTGCCAGATCGTCATGGAGACTTTGTCGACGGGCCGGGTGACGTTGCTGGGCGACGCGGGATACTGCCCGTCCCCGGCGTCGGGCCAGGGCACGAGCCTGGCTTTGGCGGGCGCGTACGTCCTGGCGGGCGAACTGGCCACTTCGGACGACTTCGCGAAGGCCGGCTTTGCGACGGCACTGTCCCGGTACGAAGCCGCGATGCGGCCGTTCATCGAGAAGAACCAGGCGCTGGCGAAGACGGCGTTGCGCGGCATCATCCCGCAGTCACGGGCATTCGCGTGGTTCACCACCCGGATGATCCGGCTGATGCCGTACCTGCCGGGCCGCAACCGCGTCCTGGAGCAGATGGCCCGCCCGGTCCGTGAAGCGGCGAACGCCTTGGTGCTGAAGGATTACCCGGCCGCGCGGCTCGTCTAGAGCGCGGCCTTCACCTTGGCCGCGACCTCCGCCAGCTCCTCCCTCGACCGCACCCGCCAGTCGGCGTCCATGACGAAACCGTCGCCGGCGAACCGGGGGATCACGTGCAGGTGGACGTGGGGGATCTCCTGGCCCGCGGCCTTGCCGTCGGCCAGGAACAGGTTGATCCCCTCGCAGCGCAGGTCCGTGCGGCGCAGCGCCGCCGCGAGCGTGTGGGCGATGGTGAACATCCGCGCCCCCGCTTCGGCGGGGAGGGAGGCCAGGTCCGCGTGGTGGGCCCGGGGGAGCACCAGCAGGTGGCCCGTGGTCACCGGGCGCAGGTCGACGACGGCGGCGAACTCGTCGTCCTCGTGGACGAACGCCGCGGGCGCCTGGCCCGTGCCGATCGCGCAGAAAACGCATTCTCCGCCGGACGTGGTCGGCGGCATGCGGTGAAGTTCTGCCATGTGGGCGACCTTATCGGCCGCCGAGCCAGTGGCGCAGTGCCCACCAGGACCGCACGGCGTCGAGCACCCGGCCGCCGCTGTTCTCCGCCAGCGCCAGCGGGGTGAGCTCGATCAGCCGGTCGAGGCGGTAGCGGACCGTGTTGGGATGCAGGTGCAGCGCGTCGGCCGTGGGACGCAGGCGCTGGCCGTGGTCGAGGTAGGTCAGCGCCGTCGCGGCCAGCTCGCGGTGGAACGCGTTGCCGGGATCGAGCTCGCCGAGCAGGTCCGCGGTGAGCAGTTCGCCGAGCAGCGGCTGCGCCCCCAGCGCGATCTCGCCCGCCAGCTCGCTGAGGTCGTGGTAGCCGCGCCCGGCGATCCGCGCCGCCGCCGTGCAGAGCCGGTGCACCTCGCGCAGTTCGGGTAAGGCGGCCGGCGGCGCGACGACGAGCAGGACGTCTTCGGCGAGCCCGACGCCGGTGGGCGGCCGGGCCGCCAAGCCGGTGAGCCTGCCCTCGACCAGCCCGTACACCCCGCCGAACTCCAGCAGCGCCTGCTCGAGTGTGCGGGCCCGCGCCGGGTCACTGACGTCGGACACCACGCAGGAGTACCGCCCGTCGGGTCGCAGCCCGGCCGGCCGCAGCTCTTCGGGCGTGGGCGGGTGCCCGGCGAGCAGCAAGGTCCGCAGCAGCTGGGTCCGCGCGTCGCGCACTGTGCGCGACAGCTGCAGCTCGGCGGCGTGGTAGCCCTTGACGACGTGGCGTTCCAGCGCGCCGGTGTAGCGCTCGGCCTCGAGGACGGTTTCGAGGATGATTTTGTCGGGCACGCCCACCGCCCTGGCCCGTTCGACGGCGAAGCGGGCCGCGAGCATCCGGCCGGCCTGGACACCGCTCAGCAGGTCGGCGAGCGGGACGCCCTGCGCGGCGCGGTCGGCGCCCAGCGCCTCGGCCGTGGTGTAGTCGGCGTTGTCGGGATTGGTCGCGGCCCGCAGCGCCGCGGAAAGCAGGAACTGGACGTGCCGCCGGTTCTCCGCCTCGGGCAGCCGGGCGACCTCCGGCGACTGGCTTCGCGCGGCCTTGACCAGTTCGTCGAGCAGGTCCTCGTCCGCCGCCATCGCGTCGAGCACCTGCCTGATCAGCGGTGACGCCGGCACGGCACCTCCCCACCCCGTTGTGGCACGGCCACAACACCGTGTGCGCGATGTTGGGCGAGCGGCCCTACCGGAGCGGCTCCGGTGGCCGGTTATCGTGAGAATACCGGACAGTAACCCCGTTCCTCCGCGAACGCGATTCCCTGGCTTTCGCGAGGTCACCACACCTCTTCAGCGTCGAAAGGTGTTTGCCGTGCCCATTTCCCCGAACAGCCGCCGACGGCGGTCCTACCTCTCGCGCCTGGCGTACCTGGTCTCCGCCTCCGCCCTGGTGGCGACCGCTATCGCGGTCCCGGCGAGCGGCGCCCCGGCGGCGCTGCGGGAGGTGATGTTCGTCGGCAACAACTGGGAAGGCACGGCGGACGTCATCCAGTCCCGGGGCTCCTTCGCCCGCATCGGGCGGGTGAACATCATCCCCGACAAGGACCAGCGGCTCGCGGAGATCTACCTGAACCCGGTCAAGCTGGCGTTCTTCCTCGGCATCCGCAACGGCCCCGGTGAGGGGCACGACCAGTTCGTCGACGACATGTACACCACGCCGGACGGCACTTCGGTGGTCGCGTCGCGGCCGAGCTTCGCCGACGTCGTCTCGATCAGCCTCGCCACCGGCCGGATCAACTGGCGCTTCCCGGTGTCGGGCTTCCGCGCCGACCACATGGCGGTGTCGCCGGACGGCCGCCGCGTCGCCGTCTCGGCCTCGACGTCCAACACCGTGCACGTGCTGGACATCGGCACCGGGCAGCAGGTGGGCTCGTTCGCCACCGGGGACAAGCCGCACGAGAACGTCTTCACCGACGGCGGCCGGTATCTGTGGAACATGTCGATCGGTGAGGTCAACACCGACCTCGACGACCCCGGCTGGGACTTCACCAAGGGGGACCGGCACATCACCGTCGTCGACGCCGCCACCTTCCGCCAGGTCAAGGTGATCGACATGCGGCAGCGGCTCGACGCCTTCGGGCGCAGCGACCTTTCGGACGCCGTCCGGCCGGTCGCGTTCACCCCGGACGGGTCGAAGCTGTACTTCCAGGTTTCGTTCTTCAACGGCTTCGCCGAGTACGACGTCGCGACCGACAAGATCACGCGGGTCAAGGAGCTGCCGAAGAACCCGGCCACCAGCGACGACCGCAAGACTTTCGTCAACGACTCGCGCCACCACGGCCTGTCGATGAACCCGGCGGGGACCAAGCTCTGCGTCGCCGGGACCATGGACGACTACGCCACGGTCGTCGACCGGACGTCCCTGCAGCCGGGACCGCTGGTGCCCGCGGTGAAGCCGTACTGGGCGACGGTGAGCGGCGACGGCAGCGCGTGCGTGATCTCCGAGGCCGGCGCGGACCAGGTCACCGCCATCGACTTCGCGACCGGGCGGAAGCTCGTTTCGGTCCCGGTCGGCGACCACCCGCAGCGGGTCCGCATCGGCCACGTGCCCGACGGCTGGACGGGCCCGGCGACCTCCTGATTCGCGCAAGTTCGTGAAGGCCACCTTGAGGAACTTCAAGTTCCTCAAGGTGGCCTTCACGAGCTTCAGGAGATGGCGAAGGCCGCGGTCAGCCAGCCGCGGACCTCTTCGTCCACATCGGACACGGCGCGCAGGCTCAGCTTGTGCCCGACGCGCGGCCCGCTCGCCCAGTTCGCCGGGGCGATGCGGGCCGTTTCGATCGGCCGCGGCAGCCACAGGTACACCAGGACGTCACGCGACCGCGGGCGCAGCTCGGCCAGCTTCCGGTCCCGTTTGAGGAACACCCCGACTTTGACGGCGTCTTCGTGGACGTCGCCGAGGGTGCGCAGATGCCCGACGACGGCGTCGTAGACCGCACGCTGCCACGGAGCCTTGCCGGCGAACGTCTCGTCGACGGTGCAGCCGGGGACGCACGTGTGCCCCTGGCGGGCGCGCGCGAACTCGCGGTCGCAGCGCGGGCACGTCCACCGGGTCGGCATGCCGTCCAGGATGGCACTCACAGTGCCGCCGGGCCGAGCGCCGGGATGGTGGCGGCCGCGTGCACCAGCTGCCGGGCCGCCGCGCCCGCGGCGGCCCGCTGCGACGGCGGCAGCTTGTCCAGCAGCGCGCCCAGCGCGGCGTGCCGGCGGTCGAGCATCCGCGCCACGATCTCGTGCCCGGTCTCGGTGACCTCCAGCGTGACGACGCTGCGGTTGCCGGGGCTGCGGCCGCGAGCCACGTAGCCGAGGGCTTCCAAGCGGTCGGCCAGCCGCGTCACCGAGGACGCGTTGACGCCCATCGCCACCGCCAGCTGCGAACTCGGGACCCGGCCGAGGCGGTCGAGGATCAGCAGCAGCCGCGACTGCGGGAACGACACCTCGGGTGGGGCCGCGTGCGCGCATTCCCACGCGATCCCGACCAGGACCACGGTGAGGCTGTCGAGCGCGGCCACATCCGGGTCGGCGTCTTGGATGGGTTGCATGCCGCAATACTTGCCAACCGCAAGAGCATCGGTCAAGATGGACATCCCCGGCGCTCGCCGGCGGTTCCGGCCGTCTCGGCCGCAGCTCAATTTTTCGTGGCCGAAGGCTGCTCCCTGCGCTGAATCCGTTGGCACGTAAGACATTCATAAGGATTTCGCTGAACCTCCCCGCGACGACGTCCGTGTACCCCGTACCGAACTGTCGTCAGAAGGAGGAACCCATGCCGGATCACCGTGGCATGACGGGCCGCGCCAAGGCCCGGACCGCGCTGGTCGTGGTGGCCACGCTCGCCGTGGTCGGCGTGGGCTCGGTCATGGTGCTGAACGCCAGCGCCCAGACCGCGCCCGGCTCGACGCAGGCGCAGGTCCCGGCGCACAGCCCGGGCATGGCCGGCATGCAGCTGGGCTCGGCCGCCCAGCCCGGGGCCGCGAACGACGTGGCCGGCGCCGGACCGGTCACCGAGCTCGACAAGACGTTCCTTGTCAAGGTCCGCCAAGCCGGGCTCTGGGAGATCCCCGCGGGCGACCTCGCGCAGACCCACGCCAGCAGTGAACAGGTGAAGCGCGCCGGGCTGCACCTGCTGGACGGGCATTCGCACCTCGACCAGCTCGTCCGCGAGGACGCGAAGATCCTCGGCGTGACACTCCCGGACCTGGCCACCCCCGAGCAGCAGGGCTGGGTCCGCCAGCTGACCAACGCCCAGGGCCTGGAGTTCGACAAGCTGTTCGCGAACCTGCTCCGCGCGTCGCACGGCAAGATCTTCGCGACCATCGCCGAAGTCCGCGCCGGCACGCAGAACGACGTCATCCGGCGGCACGCGACGCAGGCGAACCAGACCGTCCTCGACCACATGACGGTCCTGGAGGACACCGGGCTGGTCGACGCGACCACGATCGCCGACGTCGCCGCGGCGGTGAACCCGCCGGCGAAGTGACGACGGGGTTCTCGCACGTCGTGAACGACTCTTTCACCTCGTCCGACGACAGGAAAGAGTCGTTCATGACACCGCCGCCGCGCTCTACCGGGCCGGGGGCACGATGCCGTACTCGTGGATCTTGCGGTAGATCGTCGCCCGGGAGATGCCGAGCAGCTTGGCCGCGCGGACCTTGTTGCCGTCCGCGTCTTCGAGGCACCGCACGATGGCGTCCCGCTCGATCGACTCGAACCGGTTGAGCGGCCGCCGCGTCACCGCGTGGAACTCGGCCGGGAGGTCGCCCGGGTGGATGGTGCCCGCGCGGCGGCGCTGGGCCGCCACGCGCAGCACCTGGTGGAGCTGGCCGGTGTTGCCCGGCCACTCCGCCCGCATCAGCAGGTGCAGCGCCGCCGCCGAGCAGGTCAGCCGGCCGCCGTAGCCGAGCTTGCTCAGCACCAGCGGGACCAGCTCCGCCAGGTCCTCGACGTGGTGGCGCAGCGGCGGCACCCGGACTGTCCGTGGGAACGCCTTGAGCAGCTCGGCCAGCGCCGGCTCGGTCTCGGCCTCCGGCACGAGGGTGGCCACCACCCATGGCGCGCCCGGGTCCTCGCGCAGGGTCCGCAGGACCGCGGCCAGCGCGGTGGCCGCCGGGGCCGTCAGGCGATCGGCGTGCCGGATCACCAGCGTACGGATCGGGGCTTCGGCGTGTTCGCGCAGCAGCGCGTCCCAGTCCGTGCCGGGCGCCGCGTCAACGGTGAGCAGCCGAGCCGCCGGGTGGTGCCGCTGGTGCAGGCCCTTGGCCAGGGTCAGCTTGCCGGAGCCCGGCTCGCCCTCCAGCGCGACCCACTCGCCGCGCCGGTGGCCGGTGTCGAGGTCGTGGCCGCAGCGCAGCCACAGCGGCGCCGAGCCGACGACGCCCGGCAGGTACAGGGGCACCGTCGGCGTCGCCGCCGCGAGCGTCTCGTCCGCTTCGATGAGTTTCACCGACAGGACGCCGCCCGCGGTGTCGGTCGCCCGCTGCCCCGGGACGCGGCGGCAGAAGACGCGGACCCGCAGGCCACTGGACAGGGCCAGGGTCGCCGGCGTCCGCCGTCCCTCGGCCAGCGCTTCGGTGGCGTGGCCGAGCAGGACCGACTGGTCGGCCGGGTCGAGCAGCTGCCGGGCCCGGTCGTTCATCATCACGATGTCGTCGTTGAACGCCAGCACGATGCCGGTCCACCGGCGGCACGTCTGCAGGTAGGCCTGGAAGAGGATCATCTCCCGCAGGTCGCTGTGCCGCAGCAGGGCCTGGCGGATCTGCTCGGCCGTCGAGCGGGCCAGCGCGACGAGCAGGCCGCCCGCGTCCTTGTACCAGCAGGTGAGGTCGACCGCGCCGACCTTCTTGCCCGAGATCGGGTGGTGGATCGGCACGCCCGCGCACGCCAGGTTCTCCAGGTGCTCGGCGTAGTGCTCGTGGCCGAACACCGTCGTCGGGCGGCCGTCCTCCAGCGCGGTGCCGATGCCGTTGGTCCCGACGGACTGCTCGCCGTAGCTGAACCCGGGCACCAGCTCGACGCGCTCCAGGTGCCGGGCCAGGTCGGCGTCGCCGGTCCGCTGGGTGAGCACGACGCCGCTCGCGTCGGTGAGGATGAGGCTGATCGGCTGGCCTTCGAACTGCTCGCCGAGCTTGTGCAGCACCGGCTCGGCGCCGCGGACCAGGGGGCTGTCCGGGTGCTGGTCGCCGAGGTAGAGCGGGTCGATCCGGTCGGCTTCGACCCGGAACTCCCGCGAACGCCGCCACGAGGCGAGGATCGTCTGCCGGACCGCGCCGTCCGGCACCGGTTCGGCGGTCAGGAAGCGCACCCGGCTGCGGGCCAGTTCGCCGTCGGCGAGCAGGGTGCCGGGCGCCATCTCGTCCACGTGACCTCCCGTTTCCCGCGGCCCACGTGGGTGCGGGCACACCCGTTGTGCCGCCCGTCCAGCCTAGGCGTGCGGCGCCGGTGCCGGTGTCTCAAATTGAGACGCTCCCGGCGGCGCGGCGGCGGTGCGATGGAGCCATGGCCGCCGAGACGTACAACCCCTGGACGATCGTGAACCTGGTCTTCGCGCACCTGGCCGAGCAGGGGCTGCATCCCGCCCTCGGCGCGGACGGCCACCCCGGCGAACCCGCCGCCGCGCTGCTGCGCACCTTCGGGATCGTGCCGACCGTCGAAGGTGACGCGCGGGTGCAGGCCGGGATCCACGACGAGCTCGCCGCCCTGCGCGCGCGGCTGCTCGACACACCCTGAGCAGCGGTTCTGTCTCAGATTGAGACCCGCGTCCGCCGCGGACGCCCCCTTAATGGTGAACGCAGGACGCCCCGGGCGGCGAACCACGGATAAGGAGCTGATCCATGAGTCGCCAGAGTGTGGCGAAAGCCCACCAGAAGATCCAGGAACTGTCGTGGGAACCGGCGTACCACACCCCGGTTTCGCACTACGGCACCGACTACACCTTCCAGAAGGCCAAGAAGAAGGACCCGTTGAAGCAGGTCCTCCGCTCGTACTTCCCGATGCAGGAGGAAAAGGACCACCGGGTCTACGGCGCCGAGGACGGCGCGATCCGCGGCAACATGTTCCGTCAGGTCCAGGAGCGCTGGCTGGAGTGGCAGAAGCTGTTCCTGTCGATCATCCCGCTGCCGGAGATCTCCGCGGCGCGGGCGATGCCGCTGCTGTTCCGCACGGTCCCGAACCCGGAACTGCACAACGGCCAGGCGATCCAGATGATCGACGAGGTCCGGCACTCGACGATCCAGCAGAACCTCAAGCGTCTGTACATGCAGAACTACATCGACCCGGCGGGCTTCAACTCGAGCCTGCGCAACTTCCAGAACGACTACTGCGGCACCATCGGCCGCCAGTTCGCGGAAGGCTTCATCACCGGGGACGCCATCACCGCGGCGAGCATCTACCTCACGATCGTCGCCGAAACGGCGTTCACGAACACGCTGTTCGTCGCCATGCCGGCCGAAGCCGCCGCGAACGGCGACTACCTGCTGCCGACGGTGTTCCACTCGGTCCAGTCCGACGAATCCCGCCACATCAGCAACGGCTACGCGACGCTGCTGATGGCGTTGTCCGACGAAAGCAACCACCAGCTGCTCGAACGCGACCTGCGCTACGCGTGGTGGAACAACCACGCCGTCGTCGACGCGGCGATCGGCACGTTCATCGAGTACGGCACCAAGGACCGCCGCAAGGACCGCGAAAGCTACGCGGAAATGTGGCGCCGCTGGATCTATGACGACTACTACCGCTCGTACCTGGTCCCGCTCGAGAAGTACGGGCTCGTCATCCCGCACGACCTCATCGAAGAAGCCTGGAACCGGATCTGGAACAAGGGCTACGTCCACGAAGTCGCGCAGTTCTTCGCCACCGGGTGGCTCGCCAACTACTGGCGCATCGACCCGATGACGGACAAGGACTTCGAGTGGTTCGAGTACAAGTACCCGGGCTGGTACGACAAGTACGGCAAGTGGTGGGAGAACTACAACCGCCTCGCGACGCCGAACGGGCACCACCCGATCGTCGCCGAGGACGTCGGCTACGTGTACCCGCACCGCTGCTGGACCTGCATGGTGCCGTGCCTCATCCGCGAGGACATGGTGGTCGACGAGGTCGACGGCCAGCACCGGACGTACTGCTCGGAGACCTGCCGCTGGACCGACGCCGAGGCGTTCCGGCCCACCTACCAGGGCCGCAACACGCCGAACATGGGCCAGCTGGTCGGCGCCCGCGAGTGGGAGACGCTCTACCACGGCTGGAACTGGGCCGACGTCGTCTCCGACATGGGCTTCGTCCGCGACGACGGCAAGACCATGGTCGCCCAGCCGCACCTGGACCTCGACCCGAAGAAGATGTGGACGCTCGACCACCTGCGCCGGATGCCCGAGGTGCAGTCGCCGAACGTGCTGCTCAACCAGATGACCGCCGAGCAGCGCGCCGCGTTCGTGGCCGACTACAACCGCCAGGGCCCGGCCGGGCGCCCGGCGCCGCAGGCCTGACACGACGGGAAGGGCGGCACTTTCACGTGAAAGTGCCGCCCCCAGGTGGGCACTTTCACGTGAAAGTGCCGGATTGGGGCGGGATGGCGGAGAAGCACCGCGTCCGGTTCGAGCCGGTCGGGATCGAGATCGACGTCGCCGAGGACCAGACGATCCTGCGCGCCGCCGCCGAGCAGGGCGTCATGCTCATGCACGGCTGCAAGGAAGGGCAGTGCGCGGCCTGCAAGTCGTTCCTCCTCGACGGCGACGACGTCGAACACGACCGGTATTCGACCTTCGCGCTCCCCGACTACGAAAAGGAGGAAGGCTTCACGCTGCTGTGCCGGGCCCACGCCTACGAAGACCTGACGATCGAGCTGCTCAACTACGACGAGGAGATGATCCAGTCCGGCCTGCCGATCCAGGAGGCCACGGTCGAGGTCGTCGCCAACGACCCCGTCACCCACGACCTGCGGCACCTGGTGGTCCGACTGGACGGCGACCTCAAGTTCTTCCCCGGCCAGTATCTGGACTTCGCCGTCCCGGGCACCGAGGAGACGCGGTCGTTCTCCATGGCCAACACCTCGGCGCGTGACGGGCTCTTGGAGTTCGTCATCAAGATCTACCCCGACGGGTTGTTCTCCCGGTTCCTGGCCGCCGAAGTCGCGGTCGGCGACCGGCTCCGGGTGACCGGCCCGTTCGGGGTGTTCACCCTCCGGGACAACCCGAACGCGGACCTCGTCTTCGTCGGCGGCGGGGCCGGGATGGCGCCGATCCTGTCCCTGCTGCGGTCCATGGCCGAGCGCGGCCTCGACCGGACGGCGACCTTCTACTACGGCGCCCGCCGCCGGCGCGACCTCTGCTTCGAGGCGGAACTGCGGGAGCTGGAGGCGAAACTACCCGGCTTCCGTTACGTACCAGCACTTTCCGAGCCGGGCGACGACGACTGGACCGGCGAAACCGGCTTCGTCACCGACGTCCTGCGCCGGGCCGGCGCCGACCTCACCGGAGCCGACGCCTACGTCTGCGGGCCGCCGCCGATGGTCGAGGCCGCGCTGGAACTGCTGCCCGCGCTCGGCGTCGACGGCAAGCGCGTCTTCTACGACAAGTTCACCACCACGGGCGAAGGGTAAGGAACCCATGACAGCCACCCAAGAACGCAGCGTGCCCAAGCCGGCGTTCACCGACGCCGAAGCGGGCGCGAAGGTCTTCCCCGACTCCGATGCCCGGCAGTTCAACTACTTCACCGCCGCCAAGCGCAAGCAGAGCCACTACGAGGACGTCACCGTCGAGGTCCAGCCCGACCCGCGGCACTACCTGTCCCAGGGCTGGCTCTACGCCTTCGCCGACGGCAAGGCCGGGTACCCGCTGGAATGGACCGCGCTGAAGGCGTGGGGCTCGGACCGGCCGGTGCCCGAGCGCGGCCCGGGGTCCGGCGGCAAGGGCTACGACTGGCCGGCCCTGGGCTGGCACGAGTTCCGCGACCCCAACGAGGAGTGGGAGCTCACCCTCTACCGCTACAACGCGAACGTCGTGCGCCAGCTGAACCAGAACGTCGACGCCGCCCGCCAGGCCAAGGCGTTCGAGCAGTGGAACCGCAACTGGGTCGACTTCGTCGCCAAGCACGTCGGCGCCTGGATGCACGTCGACCACGGCCTCGGCCTGTACCTGTTCGCCAACGCCAACCGCCGCGCCCCGACGAACATGCACAACAACGCGATCTCGGTGAACAGCATGCATCGCATCCGCGCGGCGCAGGACCTGGCGCTGTACAACCTGACGCTGACCGAGGAGATCGAGGGCTTCGACGGCGCGGCCCACCTGGCCACCTGGAACGAGGACCCGGCCTGGCAGGGCGTGCGCGAGACCGCCGAGCAGCTGACCGGGATCTGGGACTGGGGCGAGGCGATCTTCGCCGCCAACGTCGTCTTCGAGCCCCTCGTCGGCGAGCTGTTCCGCAGCAACCTCGTCCAGCAGGCCGCGCCCGCCAACGGCGACTTCGTCACCCCGACGTTGATCGGGGCCGAGGAGTTCGACTTCTCCGAACGCGACCTCCGCTACACGAAACCGCTGTTCCACCTGCTGATCAACGACAAGGAGTTCGCCGACCACAACAAGGCGCTGCTGCAGAAGTGGCTCGAGGACTGGGTGCCGCGCTGCATCGCCGCCGCCCGCGTGCTGCAGCCGCTGTGGTCGCAGCCCGACGCCAAGCCGATCCGGTTCGAGGACGGTCTCGACCGCGTGAAGAGCCGGTTCGCCGGCATCCTGTCCGAATTGGGCCTCAAGGCACCCGAGGAGCTGGGCCAGTGACCATCTTCAAAACCGCGGAAAGCCCGTTCAAGGCCGACAACACCGCATCGAACATGTGCGGTTTCACCCTGATGAACAACCAGGTCGGCGCGATCATCGCCGAAGTCATGGCCACCAAGGACAACGTGACCGTGACGCCCTTGCCGTCGATGATCCGCGTCGACGCGCGGGGCCGGACGGACCTGGTCTACGCCGAAGTCGACGAGGCCGCCGGTGAGGAAGAGGGCTGGTTCAACGCGGCCGAGTTCGAGGAGAGCATGTCCACCCACTACGGGCGGATGATCCACGAGGACGACCGCACGATCATGTTCGCCAACCCCGAGGACGCGGCGGAATACCTCGATTTCGACCTCAAGCCCATTCGCTAGACAACCAATTTCTTTCGGGGGCTCCGGGTGGCGGAGCCCCCGGCCCGGGGCGAAGCCCCGGAACAACACAGCACTCGATCCGGCTCAGGAGGATCAACGAATGTACGAAAAAGACGGCGAGAAATACTTCGTGGTGGACGCCCACACCCACTTCTGGGACGCGAGCCCGGAGAACTGGGTGGAAGGGCAGGAGGAATACGCCAAGGGCTGGATCGAGTGCTTCCACGCCTACCAGGGGCTCGGCCCGAAGGAGACGCACTGGCCGATCGACCGGTTCCAGAAGTACTCCGAGGAGCTGATGATGCACGACCTCTTCGAGGTCGGGCACGTCGACAAGGCCATCTTCCAGCCGACCAACCTGCGGCAGTGGTACAAGACGGGCTTCAACACCACCGAGAACGACGGCGCGCTGGCCGAGAAGCACCCCGACAAGTTCCTCGTGAACACCACCTTCGACCCGCGGGAAGGCGACGCGGGGATGAAGGCGTTCGAGGAGCGCGTGAAGCGGTACGACTGCAAGGGCGTCAAGCTCTACACCGCCGAGTGGCGGGGCGGCTCCCGCGGCTGGAGCCTCAAGGACCCCGCCGCGGCTCGCTACCTCGAGAAGTGCGAGGAACTCGGCGTCACCAACGTCCACATCCACAAGGGACCGACGATCTGGCCGCTGGACAAGGACGCCTTCGACGTGTCCGATGTGGACCAGGTCGCGACGAGCTTCCAGGGCCTGAACTTCATCGTCGAGCACGTCGGCCTGCCGCGCATCGAGGACTTCTGCTTCATGGCCACCCAGGAGCGGAACGTCTACGCGGGGCTCGCCGTCGTCGTCGGCGGCCTGATGCACGCCCGCCCGAAGTTCTTCGCGAAGGTCATGGGCGAGCTGATGTTCTGGCTCGGCGAGGACAAGCTGATCTTCGGCGCGGACTACGCCATCTGGGAACCGAAGTGGCAGGTCGAGGGCTTCGTGGACTGGAACATGCCGGCCGACGACGAGCTGTCGGACTTCGCGCCGCTGACCGTCGACCAGAAGAAAAAGATCCTCGGGCTGAACGCCGCCCGCCTCTACGGCATCGACGTCCCCGAGGAGCTGCGGCTCCCGGACCCGAAGACCGTCGAGCCCGTCGGCGTGCCGAACTCATGACCACGCTGGTGACCGGGGCCCGCGCCGCCGTGTGGGCGGCGCTGGGCACCGTCCGGGATCCCGAACTGGACGAACCCCTCACCGACCTCGGGTTCGTGGCCCGCTGCGAGGTGAGCGACGAGGGCCACGCCGTCGTCCGGCTGCGGCTGCCGACGTACTTCTGCGCGCCCAACTTCGCGTTCCTGATGGTGGCCGACGCCTACGATGCCGTGGCCGGCGTGCCGGGCCTGACCGGGCTCGACATCCGCCTCGACGACCACTTCGCGTCCGACGTCATCAACCGCGGGGTGGCGGCCCGGCAGGGGTTCGTGGCGTCGTTCGAGGGCGAGGCCGTCGACGAGCTGGACACCCTGCGGTACGACTTCGTCCGCAAGGCCGTGCTGGCGGGCACCGACCGCGTCTGCCGGTCCCTGGGCCGAGACCCGCAATCGCTGACCCTCGGCGACGTCCCGCCGAGCCCCGACTTGGCCCGGCTCCGGACCCGCCGCCGCGAGCTGGGCCTTCCCGCCGAAGACGGCGACCCGCTGCTGCTCGACCCGGCCACCGGGCGAGCTGTGTCCGCGGCCGACGCGAAGCGGCACCTCGCCTTCGCGCGGCTGACCCGTACGAGCATGGAGGCCAACTCGGGCGTCTGCCGCGGCATGCTGCGTGCGCGGTACGCCCTGACCAGCGAAGAGGAGGGCACGGGATGAAGGCCGTGCGGCTGCAGAAGTACCACCAGCACCCGGTGATCGAAGACGTCCCGGAGCCGCGCGCCACCGGGCCCTTCGACGTCGTGGTCAAGATCGGCGGCGCCGGCGTCTGCCGCACCGACCTGCACATCATCGAGGAGCAGTGGGCCGAGAAGTCCGGCGTCACGCTGCCTTACACGATCGGGCACGAGAACGCGGGCTGGGTGCACGAGGTGGGTCCGGCGGTGACGAACGTCGAGGTCGGCGACACGGTCATCCTGCACCCGACGCCGACGTGCGGGCTCTGCCATGCCTGCCGCGCGGGCGACGACATGCACTGTCCCCATGGGAGTTTCCCCGGCATCAGCAGCGACGGCGGAATGGCCGAATACCTGCTGACGTCGGCGCGGGCGTGTATCAAGCTCGATCCCTCGACGCAACCGGAAGACGTCGCCGCGCTCGCCGACGCGGGCATCACCGCCTACCACGCGGTGCGCAAGGCCGTCCCGCAGCTGTACCCGGGCACGACGTGTGTGGTGAACGGCGCCGGCGGCCTCGGGCACATCGGCATCCAGTCACTCCGAGCGTTGACCGCCGCCCGCGTGATCGTGGTCGACCGCAACGCCGACGCCCTCGAGCTGGCATCGACGCTGGGCGCCGACGAGACCGTGCTGGCCGACGGCAAGCAGGTCGAGGCGGTCCTGGACCTGACCGACGGCAACGGCGCCGAGGTCGTCCTCGACTTCGTCGCCGAGCAGGGCGCCCAGCAGGACGCCTTCGCGATGACCCGCCGTGCCGGGGCGCACTTCGTCATCGGCTACGGCTCGAACATCGAGATCCCGACGATCGACATCATCTCCACCGAGCGCAACATCATCGGCAACCTCGTGGGCACCTACAACGACCTCGCCGAGCTGATGGTGCTGGCTCAGGCCGGGAAGGTCACCCTCCACACGAAGAAGTACCCCCTGGACGCGGCGCTCGACGCGCTGGCCGACCTCGACGCCGGGCGCGTGCGCGGCCGGGCCATCCTCACCCCCTAGGAGCAGGCTCATGGCGAAGGAACTGCGGTTCGGCCCGGACGCCCGCGACCTGCTGCTGGCGGGCGTCGACAAACTCGCCGAAGCGGTCAAGTCCACCCTCGGCCCCAAGGGCCGCAACGTGATCATCGAGAAGATCACCGGCTCCCCGGTGGTCACCAACGACGGCGTCACCATCGCACGCGAGATCCACCTGAAGAACCAGTTCGAGAACATGGGCGCGCAGCTGGTCAAGGAAGCGGCGATCAAGACCAACGACGTCGTCGGCGACGGCACCACCACGGCCACCGTGCTGGCCCAGGCGATCGTCCATGAAGGCATGCGGGCCATTTCGGCGGGCGGCAACCCGGTCCTCGTCAAGCGCGGGATCGACCACGCCGTCAGCCTTTTGGTGGCGTACTTGGAGAAGCAGGCCCACCCGGTGGTGTCCGAACAGGACTACGCACGGGTGGCGGCGATCTCGGCCAACGACGACGACGCCGTCGGCGCGGTCATCGCCAAGGCGCTGCACACCGTCGGCGACAGCGGCGTCGTGACGGTCGAGGAGTCGCCGTCGATCGGGATGAGCGTCGAGTTCGTCGAAGGGTTCGAGTTCGGCAACGGCTACCTCTCGCCGTACCTGGTCACCGACCCGGGCCGGCTGGAAGCCGTGCTCGACGACCCGTACATCCTGATGTGCGCGGAGAAGATCACCAAGGTGCAGCAGCTGATGCCGTTACTGGACAAGGTCATGCGGGCACCGCGGCCGCTGGTGGTGATCGGCGAGACGGTCGAGGGCACGGCGCTGTCCATGCTGGTGCACAACCACCTGAACGGCACGTTCCAGTCGGTGGCGGTGCGGGCGCCCGGCTTCGGCGACCGGCGGCTGCACAAGCTGGAGGACCTCGCGGCGATCGTGGGCGGCGCGGTGCTCTCGCGGCAGTCCGGGTTCACGATGGAGACGATGACCCTCGACCACCTCGGCCGCGCCAAGCAGGTCCGGGTCACCGAGAACCGCACGACGATCGTGGGCGGCGCGGGCTCGTCTTCCGCGGTGGACTTCCGGGTCGGCCAGCTGCGCGCGGAGCTGGAGCGTGCGCAGTTCGGCGTCGACGAGGACGTCCTGACCGAACGGATCGGTGCCCTGACCGGCAAGGTCGCGGTGGTGCGCGTCGGCGCGGCCACCCCGGCCGAGCTGAAGGAGCTGCAGCACCGGGTCGAGGACGCCCTGTCGGCGACCCGGGCGGCGATGGCCGAGGGCATCGTGGCCGGCGGGGGAGCGGCGTTGCTGCACGCCGAGAAGGCCCTGGAAGACCTGGGCCTCGAAGGCGACCAGGCGATCGGCGTCGAGATCGTCCGGCGTGCCTTGGCGGAACCGGCGTTCCTCATCGCGCACAACGCGGGCCACCCGGCCCACGAGATCGTCGCGCGCACTCGCGAGCTGGGTGCCGACGAGGGCTTCGACGCCCTGAACGACCGCTTCGGCGACATGATCGACCTCGGCGTGGTCGATCCGCTGCGCGTGTGCCGGTCGGCGGTCCAGAACGGGGCTTCGGTGGCGGGCCTGTTGCTGACGACGAACTCGCTGATCGCCGAGGAACAGACCCCGTGGGGCGGCAGCCGTGCGTTGATGACGGAGTTCGGCCCGCTGGACGAAGGCCTCCACCAGCCCTCACCGGACGCGAGCACACCGCAGTCCCTCGGGATGGGCCCCTCCGTCGGCTGAACTCCACGTCCATCAGCCTGCGGAGTGCGGAGGTCGCCCCGCCGGAGTCCTGAGCCCCGGCGGGGAGACCTTCCCGCGCCCCGCGGCAGCGGCCGCACTGGAGTTCACCCCCGGCCGGACACCACCAAAGAATCCAGGCGTGCCGCGTACATGACATAGGGATCGAGGTACCAGCTGGTGTCGATCCGGACGGCGGCCGAGCGGTGCCGCAGCATTTTCAGCGCTGCACCCACGTCGAAGGGGACGAGACGGCCCAAATCGATCAGCTCGGGCGCGGAAAACGTCGTGGTTTGCAGCTCATTCGCCTTCGACAGGAAGGTCCGCTCAGCTGACGTCATCCGGTCGAGGACGCCGTGTGCCGGCGCGAAGATCGCGCCGCCGACCGTTCCGGTGGGGTCGAGATCGTCCGCGAAAGCCCGGTAAGACAGCAGCCCGTGCCGATCGCGAAGGTGGTCACCGACGGTGACCAGTGCGGCCGCATTGTGCCCCAGTCGTTCAGCCAGCTGGTCGCGTGCAGCGCGATCTTGGTCGTCGTCCGGCAAGCGGTAGGCGTCCAGCAGCGTCGCGGCGTCGCGTGACGGCAACGGACCGACGCGCACGACCGGCAGACAGTCGCGGAAGATGTCGTCTTCGCAGACGAGGATCGTCCGGACTGCGCTGTCAGTGGGAAGCGGAAGGGTCTCGAGCAGCTCAGGTCCTACGCCGGCGGGGATGTCGTCGACGATGAGCAAGCTCGCACCGTCCGAGCGTCCGTCGCTCCTTGCCGGTTGCTCCCCGCCGGTGCCCGGCAGCGTGGCCTCGTACCGGAGCCTCAGAGATTCAGGATCGGCCGACGAGCCTTTGAGGCTCACCCACCGCACGCCGCCGGGGAACGCTCCGGCGAACCGCCAGGCGTACGTGGTGGCCAATGCCGTCTTGCCGGCGCCCGGCAGTCCCGACACGGCGACGAACGAACCGCATGCGGATTCGTCGATCAACGGGTAATCGGCGGCGTGCAAAGCAGTGTGGAGATCCCAGAGTTCACGGTACCGCCCGACGAAGTTCCGCACGATGCCTGCCCGGGATGCGGGCCAACGCGGGGGAGCGGCCGGGAGAACAGTTCCGATGGGAGTGGTGAGCGCCGCGGCCCGCTTGGCGATGAGGCCCGCGGTGGAGGCCGTACCGGCGTCGGGTACCGCGAACTTGGCGTCGGCCAGTTGGATCGGGCGTAGGTGGCCGGTTCCCGGCTCGGGGTTGATCACCATGATCCGGCCGCACGGATCGCCTTCACGCTCACCGGCGAGGAACACCATCAAGAGCTCATGCTGGCACGCAGCTCGCTCCGCGTAATCCGTCGAGAAGTAGGCGACGAGTGTCTTCGACTCGCTCAACGCCGTCCGGATACTCTTGGTGATCCCGGAGTAGCACTCGATGCTCTCGTCGACGAAGACGCGCGCTCCGAGCGTGCGAAGCTCGTTGGCGAGTTGTCGTCCCGCTTCCCGGTCTGGCCCGGAGAAGGACAAGAAGACATCGTATTTCGCGTCCAGCAAGTCGTTTGGTCCTCTCGGGTGTTGACGACTTGCGCGCACGTCGCCACGGGTAGCGGCCGAAGGCCTGGGTCCCCCATTTGTACCAGCGCTCACACTGCGTGGCAGCGTTACATCGTTCCCTTTATCTTGTAACGCCGGTGGGCTGCGCCCGTGACTTCACGCTCAGTGGCTGTGCCGGATGATGGGGTAGCGGTTGCCAGACCGTGGCGGGCCGGAGGAGGCGACGTGGACGAAGACTGGAAGCCCTTCGGCCGGAGGGTGCGCGAACTCCGGATGGCCGCCGGCCTGTCCACCAGGGCGCTCGGCGACCTGATCCACTACAGCAAGGCGCAGGTCAGCCGGGTTGAGCAGGGGCATTCTCCACCGACGACGAACTTCGCGGCCGCGTGTGACCGCGTCTTCGGCACCGGGGGTGAGCTGGCGAGGGCAGCCGCGAAGCGCGCGGTCGGTGACCGGCGGATGGCCGCCGAACCCGCGTTCGACCTGCCTGCCGGTCCGAACAGGTTGATCGGACGGGCCGCGGAGGTCGAAGCTTTGCAAGACCACTTGGCGGATGCCGGCCACCGCCCCGGCGGCCGCGTGTGCGTGTTGCACGGCTTGCCCGGTGTCGGCAAGACGGCGATCGCCTTGCGTGTCGCTGAGCTGTTCCACGCCGAGTACCCCGACGGTCGCCTCTACCTCGACATGCAGGGGTACAACCCGGACAGTCAGCACGTGTCGGAAGAAGAGGCACTCGATCGTGTGTTGCGACGCCTGGGAGTTCCCGGCGAGCTGGTTCCGAGGAACACCGACGACCGCGGCGCGTTGCTTCGTCAGAAATTGGCCGGCCGACGCGTCCTGCTGATTCTCGACAGTGTGAAGAACGCGCAGGAGATCGGCCGCCTGCTGCCCCCGAACGGGCGGTCAGCGGTGATCATCACGAGCCGCCGGCCGCTGACTTCGCTAGCGGCCACTCTCGTCAGGCAAGTCGCGACGCTCGCCCCTGGCGAATCGGCTGACCTGTTCCGCGCTGTTGCGGGGCTGCGGCCTGGTTCGGACGAACGAGGTGATCCGGCGGTGATCGAAGAAATCACCCGAATGTGTTACCACCTTCCCCTTGCGCTTTGTATCGTCGCCTCGCGATTCCGCGACAACCCCGTGCGCCGCCTCGAAGACGTCGCCGCTCGCCTGGCCGACGAGGCCGTGCGTCCCCGCGAATTCGACGACGGCGTGCGGAGCATGACCGCGGTCTTCGCCGCAGCCTGCGCGACTTTGTCCGACCCTCAACAGACGATGCTCGCGCTCACCGCTTTGCATCCGGGCCCGAGGATCGACCCGTATGCGGCGGGAGCTCTCGCGGGACTCGCCCCCGACGCGGCGGAGTACCTGCTCGACGAGCTCATCCGGTCCGGAATGCTGGAGCGGCATTCGCACAACGCGTACCGCTTGCACGACATGCTGCGGGACCACTTGCGTCGTCCGGGGATCGGCATCCTGTCCGAGGGGGAGGCTGTCGCGGGCCGCCGCCGGCTGTTCGACTATTTCCTGCACACGACCGCCGCCGCGAACAGCAGTGGCAACGAACACCGCTACCGGATCCCGGTCGAGCCGCCGTCGGCACCGGTGACGAGCCCGGCGTTCGCGGACGCGGAAGCGGGGAAGAAGTGGATGGACCTCGAGGTCGACAACTTCCTTCCGCTGGTGCAAGAGATGGCCGCCCAGGGAAACGACGCCGAATGCTGGCAGTTCGTCCACAACCTGCGGGAGTACTTCTACGCGACCAAGCAGTGGGAGCTCATGGTCGCTTGTTTCAAGCAGGCGGTCGAGCCCGCGAGGCGCACTGGTGATCACCGGGCATTGGGCGTCACGCTCAACGGCCTGGGTCTGGCGCTCGGCCAGCTCGGCGAGCCGGACGAGGCGATGCGCCTCTACTCGCGCGCAAGGGCCGAGTTCGTCACCGCCGAGGACCCCTACGGCGAGATGAACGTGGTGGCGAACCATGCTTGGCTCGCCTACGAGAACGGGGATCGCGAAGTCGCACTGGGACACGCGAAAACAACCTGGCAGTTCTACGAGAGAGAGCACCAGCGGTTCAACGCGGCCATCGCGCTGGACCTCATCGCGCGATGTCAGCTGGGGCTCGGTCTGCTGGAGGAGGCCGAAACCCATTTCCGGCGGGCCCTCGTCGAGTTCGGCGAGCTGGGATTCCGGGATGGCGACGTCGCACAGCTGCTGTCCCACCTCGGTGAAACGGAGCTGCGTCTCGACCGGACCACAGCAGCCGGGGACCACTACCGGGAGGCCGTGGAGCGGGCTCGCGCCGGCGGAGCCACGAGGGAAGAAGCAGTGGCGTTCGAGGGCCTCAGCCGGGTGGCTGCCGCGTCCGGTGACGTGGTGGAGGCGGCCGCGCACCGCGCGGCAGCGACCGCTTTGTACGAAGAAGTCGGTGCTACGGCCGACATCACGCGGCTCCGAGAAGAATCGTCGACGCACCACGCCGTGGCGGAGTCGCCGACGGCGCGCGTCAGCGCAACGGAGACCGCGTCAAGGCCGGCCGAGCCAGGATGCGGTGAGGTGGCGACGCAGGCCCGCGTTTTGGTGCGCCGGCGGCTGCGGGTGCTCGCCGTGAACACGGAATGGACGTCGCTGAACGGCGGGCTGAGCACGTTCAACCGAGAGCTGTGCAAGGCCCTGGCGGCACAAGACGCCGAGGTCTATTGCTCGACGCCGTTCGCTTCCGAGGAGGAGCGACGTGACGCCGGCGAGATGGGCGTCGCCTTGGTTCACCCGCCACCGGCTCTCAACGCGCCCGAGACAGCGCTTTCCCGGCCTCCACGCTTGCCGGAGGGCATCGTCCCGGACGTGGTGATCGGTCATGGCCGCAAGACGGGTGAGCCGGCTATGTGGCTGGTCGACGACCACTTCCGCGACGCCAAGCTGGTGCACTTCTGCCACGTGATTTCCGATCGTGTCGAACTCGAAAAGGTGTACGACTCCGATGAGGATCCAGTCCTCGAAGCCGACAGGCGCTATGAGGAGGAGTTCACCATCGCCGCCCGCGCGGACCTCGCGATAGGTGTCGGGCCGGTGTTGCACCACTACCTGCGCGATCGGCTCCACGGCACCCCGGGAAGGCCCCCGATCCGGTTTGATCCGGGGTTCGACGCGGCGGACGTGCTCGCCGGACTGCCCCCGGTCAGCGACACCGTTCGAGTGCTCATGGTGGGCAGGCTCTCTCGTCGTGAGGCGCAGGTGAAAGGCATCGACCTGCTGGCCCGGGCACTCGGGCACGCTCTCAAACAGCGAGGCCCGGGTGACCCTGAAGTAGAACTCGTACTTCGTGGCGTCGAGGCCAAGGAAGGGAAGCCGTTGGCCGACGAGGTCCGGGCTTGGGCGGGGATGCCTTCGTTGCGTGTTGTCCCTCGTCCATATTCGCCCAAGGCCGCTACTTTGGCCCAGGACTTGCACCAGGCGAGTGTCGTGGTGATGCCCTCTCGCACCGAAGGCTTCGGCCTGGTGGGGCTGGAGGCGATCACCGCGGGGGTGCCGACCTTGGTGAGCAGACGCAGCGGCTTGGGCGCGTTGCTCGAGGAAGAGCGTGCGGACCTGTCGGTCGAACTGAACCGAGTGCTTCCCGTGACAGACGACGAAGGAGTGGATGCCCTGCGCTGGGGCGACGCGCTGGCCGCCGTGCTGAACCATCCTAAGCCCGCCTTCTTCGCCGCGAGGCAGCTTCGCGACGAGCTTTCGGCGAAACGAACCTGGGCGATGTCCGCCAAGAAGCTGATCGAGTCGGTGCACGCGTTGACCCGCGCCAACGCGTAGCAGCGCTGTTCAGCGTATGAGGCCGTGCCGGGACAGCTCGTGCCCGGCCAGCTTCTCGATGACGTCCCGGTCCCGCTCCCGCCAGCCGGTGGCCGCCGCGTCCACGGAAGCCAGGCGCCGCAGCGGCTGCGTGGCCAGGGCCCGCAGCGCGAGCAGGTCCAGCCCTTCGTCGCCGAGGGTCCGCAGGTGCGCGGCCGCGGTCGCGCGGCGGGTGAAGTGCCAGCGCAGTGGCAACCACGTCACCACGAGCGTCAGCACCGGCAGCGCGATGATGATGGCCGCCATCCACCAGGCCAGGTTCTCCACCGCCTCGATCTGCCAGTGGCCTGCGTCGGCGAACTTGTTCCCGACGGCGGAACCGCCGTGCAGGGCCTTGGCGAGCGCGTTCCCGACGAACGGGATCCCGCCGGCCGTGTTCGCCGCCGAATCGAACGTGCCCCGCAGCCCGGTCCCGGCGTCGACGAGCCCGTCCCCGGGCGCGCGCAGCTTCATCACCTGGTCATACACCGACGTCCCCAGCCACACCGCCAGGACGACGAGCAACAGGGCGAGCAGGTCGCTGACGAGCTGGGCGGTGCGGCGGATCGGCCGTTCGGCGTAGAGCTGCATCGGGGCGCCTTTCGCGGTGGGGGAGCGCGGCCACGGCAACGTACCCGGCACCCCGCCGGGCGAACCGCCACGGTGGTCTATGACGGCGGTCATAGTGTGGCCGGCGCCGCAGTGTGTTCTCATGGGACTATGACCATCGTCATAAGGGTCGCCGACCGCGAGTGTGTCGCCACCCTCGTCGCGGCTTGCTCGCCGGACAGTCTCCGGCGCCGGTTCATGATGGGCGGCCCGGCCCGGCCCACCGAGGTTTTCGACCGCTACCAGCGGTTCCTGCTCGCCGGCCCGCCGGCCGGTGTCGCGTTGCTGGCCTTTTCCGGCGGCACTCCGGTGGGCCTGCTCAACTTCGTCGCGGAGACGCCGGGCGAGGCCGAGGTCGGGGTCCTGGTCGCCGACGCGTGGCAGCGGCAGGGGATCGGCAGCGCGCTGAGCCGGTGGCTGTGGGCGTCCGGGCGCTGGCCGGGCTGGACCGTGCGGGCCACTGTCCAGGCCGGGAACGCCGGAGCCGAGGCGCTGCTGCTGGGCCAGGGCTTCCGGCCGGTACCGGCGTACGAGCGCGGCGAACGCGACTTCGCGCTCGTCGTGCCGGACTGGGCTACCATGACGGACGTCATGAAGGAGGCGGTCGATGACCAGGACACCGCGCGAGCGGATGGTGCTCAGTGCCGCGCAGCTGGTGCGGATCCACGGTGTCGGGGCGACCGGCATGCGGGACGTGGTCGCCCACGCCGAAGCGCCGCGGGGGTCGCTGCAACACTACTTTCCGGGCGGTAAGGACCAGCTGATCGCCGAAGCCGTCGCCTGGGCTGGGGATTACGCCGCCCGGCGCGTGGCCCGCGTCGCCGCGAAGCTCGAGGACCCGACGCCCGGGAAGCTGTTCGAAGCCATGGCTGCTCAGTGGCGCGACGAGTTCACGACCGCCGGTTTCGACGCCGGCTGTCCCCTGGTCGCGACGGTCGCCGACACGGCCGCGACCAGCGGCGACCTGCGTGAAGCGGTCGGCAAGGCCTTCGATGGCTGGCAGCGGCCGGTCTCGGCCACCCTCGAACAGCTCGGCGTGCCGCCGGTTCGTAGCTCGTCTCTTGCCGTGCTCATGCTCAGTGCTTTGGAGGGGGCCATTGTGCTGGCTCGGGCGCATCGGGACGTTGCGCCGCTCGATACTGTTGTTGCTGAACTGCGTCCGCTGCTCGATGGTGCTGTTGATCGGCGGCGGCGTCGGTCGTCTATTGTGGACTGAATTACTGGGCTTTCAAGATGCGGCTTCGCCGTGGCGTGGGAAATCGGCGCTTCTCGGGTTGTCTTCTCGTTGTGGTCGGCAGCGCCGATTCCCCACGCACCGAGTCCCTTCCGCCTTTCTCGTAGGTGTTCTGCTGCTGTGACAGGTTGGCTTTGGTGGTACCTGATCGTGTGATGACAGGTGTTCGATTGTCGGTATTCTTGAGTTATGGCCGAACATGCGATCTGGCAAGCTGATGCGGTGGCACTCGCCGACCGTCTCGGTGAGCTGTTCGCGTGCATGCGGTCTGCTGAGGCTGAAGTTGGTGCGTTGGTGGTGGAGATCGAGCGGCGGGGTGTGCTGGAGCTGTTCGGCTACCGGTCCGTTCCCCGGCTGCTCGAGCATCTGGTGGATGTCCCGAAATCCTCGGCCGAGCGGATCGTGAAACGCGCCCGGGCCATCAACCCTGGCGCGACCCTCGACGGCACCCCGATTCCCGCAGTCGCTGCTGCCACGGGCGTTGTGGCTCGGTCGGGGCGGTTGAGTAACCCGATGATCGATGTGATTGTCGGGGTGTTGCAGGATGTTCCGCCTGAGCATCGTGAGGGTGCCGAGCAGCATTTGCTTACCTTTGCTGAGGAGGCCGGGCATCGGCAGGTCGCCGCGCTCGGCGCCCGGATCCTGGCCCACCTCGACCCCGACGGCACCGAACCGGACGACACCGAAATCACCACCCCCACCCGGGAACTGTCGTTGCGGCGCAAGCGGACCGGGATGTGGGAGATCAGCGGCAAGCTGGATGATGAGACCGGTGCCCGCGCCAGTGCGCTGCTGGACTCGCTTGCTCAGCGTCGCAGCACCGGCGAGGGTCCCGACTTGCGGTCTCCGCAGGAGCGTTACGGCGATGCGTTCTCCGACGCGGTCGATCTGGCGTTGAATGGCCCGGAGTTGCCGAGGCAGGCTGGTGAACGCGCGCACGTGATGGTCGCGGTCTCGCTGGAGGACTTGAAGTCCGGGATCGGCACCGCCCTCCTGGGTGATACCGGAACAATCTCCGCGGCCGAGGCGCGGTTGCATGCCTGCGACTGCAAGATCATTCCCGTGGTCCTCGGCGGCCAGAGCGCACCCCTTGATGTTGGGCGCCTGCGGCGGCTGGTTCCCACGGGGATCCGGCATGCCCTCTACCTGCGTGACCGGGGTTGTGCTTTCCCGGGGTGTCATCGGCCGCCCCGGCATTGTCAGGGCCACCACGTTCGCCATTGGGCGGATGGTGGTCCAACGGAGCTGGGCAATCTCGTGCTGATGTGCGCCCACCACCATCGGCTGGTGCATCGCTCCGGGTGGGAAGTTCGCATCGCCGCCGACGGTCTCCCGGAGTTCCTACCGCCGGTGTTCCTGGACAAGCAGCGAAAACCCAGGCGCAACAACCTCCACCAACCCCTGCCCTTCGCGGCATAGACAACCGAACACGGGGAAGGCCCGCAGCCACACGGCTGCGGGCCTACACCCACGCGCGTCAATGCCGGATCGGCTCAACTACCCGAGGATCCCGAGGCGCCAGGCATAAGCGAAATGCACAGCAGCCGTCCATCTCCTACCGCAGGAAGGGCGCGACCGGCGATCGGCCGCTACGTGTGTGTCCCGCCGTCCACGCGGATCTCGGTGCCCGTGATGAACTCGCCGTCGTCCGACGCCAGCATCGCCACCACTCCCGCCACCGCCTCCGGGCGGGCCACCGGGTTGCCCACCTCCGTTGTCAAGCCTGTCGGCAAGATCGGGAGCAACCTCCCGAACAGCGTGAAGTCGGGATCCTTCGGCAGCCAGCTCACCGCCGAGTCCGTGATGCCGCTCTTCACGCTTCCCGGTGCGATGCTCACCGCGCGCAGGCCCTGCTTGGCGTACTCCAGCGCCAGCGAATGCGTGAACGCCTGGATGCCGCCCTTGCTCGCGCTGTACGCCGCCATGTACGGGTGGGCGAACGACGCCGACGTCGAGCTGAAGTTCACCACCACGCCCTTGCCGCTCTCGAGCAGGGCCGGCAAGGCCGCGCGTGTCACCAGGAACGTTCCCGTCAGGTTCACCGCGAGCACGCGGTTCCACAGCTCCAGCGACGTCTCGTGCGTGTGCGACGCCAGCAGGATCCCCGCCGCGTTGACCAAGACGTCGAGGCCGCCGAGGTGGTCGATCGCGGCGGTCGTGCCCTCGGCCACCGACGTCTCGTCGGACACGTCCATGGTGAACGTCTTCAGGCCGGGAGACCCCGGCAGCTCGTCGACGCCCTTGACGTCGGTGGCGACGACTTTCGCCCCTTCGTCGAGCAGGCGCAGGGTGGTGGCCCGGCCGATGCCGGAACCGGCGCCGGTGACCAGGACTCGGCGATCGCGCAGGCGTTCCATGGTGATCACCGTAACCAAGAAATCAGAGCGCGGGCACCCTCTCTTCGGCGGGCGGCGGGCCGGGCGGGGTGCCGTCGCCGAACGGGCGGCCGCCCAGCTGCTCGCGGTCGTGCGGGGTCAGCCAGCCGGACACGTCCGGGCCCAGCGGGACGATGCCCGTCGGGTTCACGTTCTTGTGCACCACGTAGTAGTGCTCCTTGATCTGGGCGAAGTCGATCGTGTCGCCGAACCCGGGCGTCTGGAACAGGTCGCGGGTGTAGGCCCACAGCACCGGCAGCTCGGCCAGCTTCTGGCGGTTGCACTTGAAGTGGCCGTGGTAGACCGCGTCGAACCGCACCAGCGTCGTGAACAGCCGGACGTCCGCCTCGGTGATCGTGTCGCCGACCAGGTACCGCTGGTCCGCCAGCCGCTCGGACAGCCAGTCGAGCCGGGCGAACAGCTTCCGGTAGGAGTGCTCGTACGCCTCCTGGGAGCGGGCGAACCCGCACTGGTACACCGCGTTGTTCACGTCGGTGAACACCTTCTGCGCGACGTCGTCGATCTCGTCCCGCAGCTTCTCCGGGTAGAGCTCCGGGGCGCCTTCGCGGTGGTAGGCCGTCCACTCGGTCGACATGTCCAGCGTCATCCGCGCGAAGTCGTTGGTCACGACCTTGCCGCTCGGGATGTCGACGAAGGCCGGCACGGTGATCCCGCGCGGGTAGTCCGGGTCGCGCTTGAAGAACGCTTCCTGCAGCCGCTCGATGCCGAGCACCGGGTCACGTCCGTCCGGGTCGAGGTCGAAGCTCCAGCTCCGCTCGTCGTGCACCGGCCCGGCGATGCCCATCGACAGCACCGGCTCCAGACCCAGCAGCCGCCGCACGATCACCGCGCGGTTCGCCCACGGGCACGCGCGGGCGACGACCAGCCGGTACCGGCCGGGCTCTACGGGCCAGCCGTCGCGGCCGTCGGCGGTGATGCGGTCCGGGAGGTAGTTCAGGTCCCGCTTGTACTCGCCCTTGTCGGTCATCGGCGTCCTCAGCAGTCGTCGGTCGGGGGAGCGGTGTCCAGTGCCGCGGCCAGCCGGGCCAGCACCGGCCCGGCCGCGCGGATGTCCTCGGCGCTCAGGTGGTCGAACACCGAAGCCCGCACGCGGGCGAGGTGGCCGGGGTAGGCCGCCTCCAGTCTGGCCGACCCCGCCTCGGTCAGCACGGCGTTGGACGCGCGCCCGTCCTCGGCGCACCGGCGCTTCTCGACCAGGCCACGGCGGGTCAGGTCGTCGACCACCCGGCTGATCCGGCTCAGCGACAGGCCCGTCGTCGCGGCCAGCGCCGAGATGCGGAGCAGGTGATCCGGCGCCTCGGACAGCGCGACGAGCACCCCGTAGTCGGTGATGGTGAGGCCCGTCTCAGGCAGGAAGTGGTCCTCGAGCGCGCGCGGCAGCGCCGTCATGATGCGCATCAGCGGCCGCCAGAAGGCGGCTTCGTCGAGGTCGAGCGCGGAGGTATCACCCATTCCGGCGAGTCTACCGAAAGCTTGCTTGCGCAACCAGCCAAAGTGAGTACAGTGTCGTTGAACCCTCAATCACCAGGGGGCGCCACCACGAGGAGAGAAGAACAGCGATGACCAGCGCGACCACCTACCCCCAGCTGACCGGCGAGTACACCATCGACCCCTCGCACTCGCGGATCGGGTTCGTCGCCCGGCACGCCATGGTGACCAAGGTGCGCGGCAGCTTCAACGACTTCACCGGTTCCGCCACCATCGACGGCGACGCGCCGGAGAAGTCGTCGGCCCAGGTCACCATCCAGGCCCACAGCATCGACACCCGCAACGCCGACCGCGACGGGCACCTGAAGAGCAACGACTTCCTGTCGATGGACGAGTACCCGCAGATCACCTTCGCCTCGACCGAGATCAAGCAGACCGGCGACACGAGCTTCGAGGTGACCGGCGACCTGACGATCAAGGACGTCACCCGTTCGGTGACCATCCCGTTCGAGTTCGAGGGCTCCGCCAAGGACCCGTTCGGCAACGACCGGATCGGCTTCGAGGGCTCGACCACGGTCAGCCGCAAGGACTACGGCATCACCTGGAACGCCGCGCTCGAGACCGGCGGCGTGCTGGTCAGCGACAAGGTCACGCTGGAGTTCGAGATCTCCGCGATCAAGTCCGCCTGATTTCCGGGAGCGGGAACCGGCTTCAGCGCCGGTTCCCGCAGGTCCCCGTTAAACCGGTGTCGCGCAGACCCGCCGGGACGCGACAATCCCCGGTATGTCCACCGTCACGCCCTTCGCAGTCCTAGCGCTGATCGGCGCCGTCTCCGGGGCGTTCACGGCGTGGTTGCTCCTGCGCCGGCACCGGTACGCCGAGGTGGTCCACCCGGCCGCCGCGCCCGAGGCCATCGACCCCGTGATCGAGCGGAAGATCTTCGCCGACGAGTGCGACGTGCGGCTGACGGGTGTGCACGAGTTTGCCGACCTCGCGGACCGCGATCCGTCGTTGCGGCAGGACTTCGTCGACCAGTTCTTCGTCCAGCTGGGCTACACGTGGCCCGAGTCCGCGGCCTGGCAGGCGAAGCTCTGGCCGGTGCTGCTGAGGCGACTGCGGCGCGGGTCACCGGAGTTCTGGCCGGGGATGAACCTCTACCCGAAGGCGATGGTGCTCCACGATGTGGATCTGCGAGGCTGCGAAGTCGGCGACGCCTTCTTCCGCCAGGTGCATTTCGCCGGAGACGCCCGCTTCGACGGCGCGGTCTTCACCGGGTCGGTGAGCTTCGAGGAAGCCTGGTTCGCTCGGCACGCCTTCTTCGGCGGCACGCGGTTCGGGGCGGACGCCGACTTCGAGCGCACCACGTTCACCGGCACGGCCGCCTTTCCCCGGATCACCACGCACGGGCAGTTGTGGTTCGACGCCGCCCGGTTCTCGGCTCGCACGGACTTCGCCGGCGCTTCTTTCGGTGACGATGTGTCGTTCGAGGGCGCCGGTTTCGCCGGCCCCACGTCGTTCCGGGACACCCGGTGCGCCGCGGATGTCCTGTTCGGCGGCGCGCGCTTCAGCGGCCACGCGGACTTCACGGGAGCGACGGCTGCGGGCTTCCTCTTCACCGGGGCGCGCGCCCGGACGGACGCGCACGTGCGGCGGGCCTGGCCGCCGGGCTGACCTCACCCGGGCATGATCGGCAGGTCCGCCCCGTCGCGGAGGAACACCGGGATGCGCTCCGGCGGGGCCGCCGCCTCGATCCAGTCGCCGCCTTCGTGGCGCGAGCCGGTCACCGCGTCGGTCCACGTCGCCCCCGCGGGCAGGTATACCCGCCGCCCGGTGACGCCGGGTTCGAGCACCGGCGCCACCAGGACGTCCGGGCCCAGCAGGAACTGGTCCGACACGTCCCAGGCCGCCGGGTCCGCGGGGAAGTCGACGAACAGCGGCCGCATCGGCGGGACACCCTGCTCGTGCGCCACCCGCATCTGGTCCATCAGGTACGGCCGCAGCCGTTCCCGCAGCCGCAGGGACGCGGTGATCGCCTCGAACGCGTCGGAACCGTACGACCAGACCTCGTTCGGGCCGCCGGTCATCTCCGGGCCGAAGGCGGGGCGCGGGTCGCGGTAGCCGTGCAGGCGGAACAGCGGGCAGAACACCCCGTACTGGAACCAGCGCACCATCAGCTCGCGATATTCGGGCGACGAAGGGTCGCCGCCGTGGAAGCCGCCGATGTCCGTGGTCCACCAGGGGATCCCGGCGACCGCCACGTTGAGCCCCGCCCGCACCTGCGCCCGCAGCGACGCCCACGTCGCCCCGACGTCGCCCGACCAGAGCGCGGCCCCGAACCGCTGGCTGCCCGCCCACGCCGAGCGGCTGAGCAGCACGACCTCGTCGTCGCCTTCGGCGCGGATGCCGTCGTGGAAGGTCTGCGCGTTCGCGTGCGGGTAGAGGTTGAACACCTCCGCACCAGGGCCGGCGTGGAAGCCGAGGTTGTGCGGGTGGCCGGGCTGGATCTCGGGCTCGTCGCCGTCCAGCCACCACGCGCGGACGCCGAGGTCGTAGTAGTTCTGCTTGACCTTGCCCCAGACGAACTGCCGCGCCGCGGGGTTCGTCGCGTCGTAGAACGCCACCGGCATCTCGACGTCGAAGCCCTTGTCCTTCCACGGCGCGTGGAACGGGACACCGTTCTCGGTGGCGACCAGCAGGCCGTTCTCGTGCAGCTCCCGGTAGTTCTCCGACTGCGGGTTGACCGACGGCCACACCGACACCATCAGCTTGACGCCGAGTTCGGACAGCTCCCGCACCAGCCCCGCCGGGTCGGGCCACTCGGCCGGGTCGAACTTCCAGTCGCCCAGGTGCGTCCAGTGGAAGAAGTCCGCCACGATCACCGACAGCGGCAAGCCGCGCTCGTGGTACTCCCGCGCCACGGCCAGCAGCTCGTCCTGGGTGCGGTAGCGCAGCTTCGACTGCCAGAACCCGGCCGCCCACTCCGGCAGCATCGGCGCGTGGCCGGTCGCGTCGGCGTAGTGGCCGAGGATCTGCCGTGGCCCGTCGCCGGTGGTGACCCAGTAGTCGATCTGACGCGCGTCGTCGGCGACCCAGCGGGTGCCGTTGGCGGCCAGTTCGACGCGGCCGACGGCGGGGCTGTTCCACAGGAACCCGTAGCCGCGGCTCGACAGCAGGAACGGCACCGACACCTCGGCGTTGCGCTGCACCAGGTCGAGCACGAGGCCCTTCTGGTCGAGCCGGCCGTGCGTGCGCTGCCCGAGGCCGAAGATCCGCTCGTCGTCGTAGGCGGTGAACCGCTGTTCGAGCCGGCCGTAGCCGTTGCGCGACGGCATGAACAGCCGCGCCCCCGGCCACCAGAAGTGCGCGCGCTGCTCCGACAGCAGCTCCTCGCCGGTGTCCGTGCGGACGAACCGCAGCTGCGCGTCGATCCCGGTGTCGGTGTCGGCGATCTCGACGATCGCGGTGAGCGCGCCGTTGACCACCCGGCCGGAGCGCTCGGACGCCTCCGCGGTGGCGGCGGACGGCTTCGCGGGCACGAGCGCCCCCGGGACGTCGTCGAGGATGCGGTGCCGTCCGGCGCGTACGCGCAGGCTGCCGTCGCCCCACGGCTCGATGCGCAGCACCTCGTGCCGCACGCGGACTTCGAGCGAGCGGCCGTCTTCGGTCGTGGCGATCACGAGGGTCTCCTTGAGAAGATTCAGTCTTTGACGGCGCCGCTGGTCAGCCCGGCGACGACGTAACGCTGGGCGACGACGAGCAGGATGGCCGCGGGGACCGCGGCGAGGACGGCGGTGGCCATGATCCCGTTCCAGTCGGCGGACTGGTTGCCGACGAACCGGTAGATGCCCACCGTGATGGGCTCGAACACCTGCCCGGTGGTGAGGGTGACGGCGAACAGGAAGTCGGCCCAGGCGAACAGGAACGAGAACAGCCCGGCCGTGACCAGCGCGTTGCGGCTGACCGGCAGGATGATCGAGAAGAACGTCCGCCAGTACCCCGCACCGTCCACCCGGGACGCTTCGGTGAGCTCCTTCGGCACGGAGATCATGAACGCCCGCAGCAGCAGGATGGCGAACGGGATGGTCGCGGTCGAGTCCGCGAGGACCAGCCCGAGGTAGCTGTCGATCAGGCCGAGGTTGCTGAACACGGTGTAGAGCGCGTTGGCCATCACGATGCCGGGGATCATCTGCACGATGAGCAGCACGAACACCAGCACCGGGCCGCCGCGCACCTTGAGCTGCGCCAACGCGTACGACGCGGGTGCCGCCACCAGCAGCGACACGAGCACCGCGCCGAGCGCGACGATGACGCTCGAGAGCAGGTTCGGGCCCTGCGTCGCGACGGCCTTCCGGTAGCCGTCCAGGGTGCCGCCGACCGGGAAGAACGCCGGGTCCGGGCGCAGCAGCGCGCCGCTCGGCTGCAGGGACGCGTTGACCATCCAGTACAGCGGGAACAGCAGCACCGCGACGATCAGCACGCCGGCCACGGTCCGCGGCCAGTTCGACGTCTTCATGCCGCCGCCTCCGCCAACGTCGCCTTCGCCGAGCGCAGGTACAGCAGCCCGAACACGGTCGCCACCACGATGAGGACGTTCCCGACCGCCGCGCCCTGGCCGAACGCGAAGTCCTGGAAGGACAGCCGGTACGACCACGTTGTCAGCGTCTGCGTCGCGTTGGCCGGCCCGCCGCCGGTGACGACCATGATCACGTCGAACACCTTGATCGTGTAGACCAGCCCGAGCATGAGCACGATGCCGGTGACCGGCCGCAGCAGCGGCCAGGTGACGTGCCGGAACCGCTGCCACGCGCCGGCGCCGTCCAGCGCCGCGGCTTCGTAGAGCGACGCCGGGATCGCGCGCAGCCCGCCGTGCAGGATCACCAGGTTGAACGGGATGCCGATCCAGATGTTGGTGAGGATCACCGCCGGCAGCGCCCAGCTCGTGCTGCTCAGCCACGGGACCGCGTCGAGCCCGACGAACCGCAGGCCCGCGTTGAGCACGCCGTGGTCCTGGTCGAACATCCACCGCCAGATCGCCCCGCTGACCACCAGCGGGAGCAGCCACGGCAGCAGGAGCAGCGACCGCAGCAGCGCGCTGCCGAGGAAGCGGCCGTTGAAGAACACCGCGAGCGCCAGGCCGATGCCGAACTGGAAGACCAGCGACCCGGCGGTGAACAGCGCCGTGTTGAGCGCCGCCGTCGAGAACAGCGGGCTGCTCAGCACGGCGGAGTAGTTCGAGAAGCCGACGAACGGCGCTTCGCCGGTGTAGAACGACTTCACCGTGTAGTTCTGGGTGCTCATCACCAGGTTCGCGACCAAGGGATAGCCGAAGAACACGATGATGTAGGCCAGTGCCGGCAGGAGGAACGCCCACGCGGCGAACCGGGTGTCCCGCCGGGACTTCCGGTTCGCGCGGGGCGGTGCCGAGACCGTCGGGGCGGCGGTGACCGTCACGAACCGCTCGCCTGCTGTGCGGCCTTGAGGGCCTGGTCGACCGGCGTCTTCCCGGTCAGTGCCGCCTGGAGCGCGTCGGCCAGCGCCTGCGACACCTTCGGGTACTTCTCGCCGAGCTCGGCGGTCCGGGAGCGGGCCGTGCCGACCTCGTCGACGAACGCCTGCATCGCCGGCTGCTCGGTGCCGAACTTCTGCGCCGTGGCCGTCTTCGACGGGATGTAGGCGTGCGCCTTGCTCCACTCGAGCATCGTCGGCTCGGACAGGATGCAGGAAAGCACCTTGCCGGCGGCCTGCTGGGCGGGACCGCTGGTGACCGGCACGGTGCCGACCTCGCCGCCGAGGGCGACCACCGGCTTGCCGCCGGCCTGCGGAACCGGGATCGGCACGACGCCGTAGTGCAGGGACTTCTGCTCGTCGAGCCGGGCGATGTTCCACGACCCGTTGATCATCATCGCCGCGTTGCCGCCGACGAACTGGTCGGCGACGTCGTTCTGGTTCCAGGTCACCACGGACTTCGACGCCGAACCGGAGTTCACCAGGTCGGTGACGTACTGCAGGGCCTGCGTCGACTGCGGCGAGTCCAATTGGGACAGTTCGGCGCCGTTGCTCCAGAAGAACGGGAGGAACTGCCAGGTGCCCTCTTCGGACGGGATCGCCGAGAAGGCGAGGCCGTACTTGCCGCCCTTGGTCAGCTTCGCCGAGGCGGCCTTCAGCTCGTCCCAGGTCTTCGGCGGCTCGACGCCCGCGGCCTGCAGCAGGTCCTTGTTGTAGATGAGCGCGAGGCCGTTGACGCCGGGGGCGACGCCGTACAGCTTGTCCTGGTAGGTCCCGGCCTTGACGATGCTCGGGTAGAAGCCGTCGGTGGTGATGCCGTAGTCGGTCAGCGGGGTCAGCGCGCCGGTGGCGGCGACCTGCTGCAGCGTCGGGTTGTCGGTGAAGAGCAGGTTCGGCAGCGTCTTGGAGCTGGCGCTCTGCAGGACCTTCGGCAGCATCTGGTTGGTCGGCACCTTCTGCCGCTCGATCTTGATCCCGGTCTGCGTGGCGCAGGTGTCGAGGATCTTCTGCCACGCGGCCGAGCCTTGCTCGTCGGCGTAGTAGTCGAGCTCGGTGATCGACGTGGCGGCCGGAGCGCCGGCGCCGTTCGACGCGGACGGGGCCGGGCTGGGGCTGCAGGCGGCCAGCAGCACGGCACTCGTGGCGCTCGCGGTCAGAACGAGGGCGCGACGGGCTACGGACATGGTGATTCTCCTTCAGCGGCGGAGCAGAACCGGGACCGGGACTAAGGGCGGGGCGCGGCGGTGCTTTCGCGCCGGGTGAGGCGAGGCCCGAGCAGCCGGACCTCCGGGGTGGTGTGGCCGGCGAGCCGGCGCATGGTCATTTCGACGGCCTGGGTGCCGACCTCCTCGGCCGGGATGGCCACGTTGGTCAGCGAGACGACGTGCTGCTCGGCCATGCTGTCCGGGCACACGGCGATGACCGAGATGTCCTCGGGCACCCGCAGGCCGCGGTGGCGCAGGTCCGACAGCAGCCCGGGCAGCACGGCCTCGTTGTGCACGACCAGGCCGGTCAGGTCCGGGTCGGCGGCGAGCAGGTCGTCCACGCAGGCGCTCACCGCTTCGTAGGAGTGGGCGCACGCCCGGGATTCCGCCCGCACCCCGCGGCTCTTCGTGGCTTCGTCGAAGCCGCGCAGGAACCGGGTCGCGTAGCTCGTGCCGCGCCGGTAGACCGCGGGGGAGGGGCCGATCAGCGCGATCGAGCGGTGGCCGAGCTCGGCCAGGTGCGCGACGCACGTGGTGCCGGCGGCGGTGAAGTCGAGATCGACGCAGCTCAGCCCGGCGGGGTGGTCGGGCACGCCGATGAGCACCACCGGCAGGTCGAGCGCCAGCAGCATCGGCACCCGCGGGTCGGCGGTTTCGACGTCCATCACCATCAGCGCGTCGGCGATCGCCGACGACGCCACCCGCTGCAGCGCGGCCGGTCCTTCGTCCTTGGTGAGCAGCAGCAGGTCGTGGTCGTACGCGCGGGCCGCGGTGACCGCCGAGGCGACGAACTCCATCACGACGGCGACGTTGAGGTCCGTGCGCAGCGGCACGACCAGGGCGAGCACGTTGGTCTTGCTGCTGGCCAGCGCCCGCGCCCCGGCGTGCGGGTGGTACCCGAGCTTGCGGATGCTGTCCTCGACCAGCCGCCGGGTCTTCGGCGAGATCGAGCGTTTCCCGCTGATCACGTACGACACCGTGCTGGGGGCCACGCCGGCCGCGTTGGCGACGTCGTTGATCGTGACCACGGGCGGCCTCCTGGGGACGGGCGAGCGGTGCGGTGTCGAAGCGCATCGACGATGGCACGAAGGTAAGTGACACACGCCGGAAACACAAGCATCATTCACCGTTCGCCCGCATTCGATTCGATTTCGACAGCGGGTGTGTTCGTCGAAAGTGTCGAAGGTCCCTGTTGAGGACAGTTTTTGCAGCTCAGCGCCGGAGTGCGGCGATTCGACCATGGTGTCTGGGAGCGTTCCCAGGAACTCTTGACCGGATGCTCACCCGGCTGTAATAGTCGTCACGCTCCCCACCCCTTCGACGCGAATGTTTGCGCCGCGCCGTCGAAACGATTCGACGATTCCGGAGGCTGTCCGTGCGCCACTCCCTCTTCCGCCGTGCTCTCGTCCCGGCGGTGGCCGCGACCCTGCTGCTGGCCCCTTCGCCGGCGCTCGCGGCGGCCCCGCCCCCGTTCCGCGATCCGTCGCTGCCCCTGGCGACGCGGATCGACGACCTGCTGTCTCGCCTGACGGCGGACGAGAAGATCTCCCTGCTGCACCAGTACGAACCGGCCATCCCGCGGCTCGGCATCGGCGTGTTCAAGACCGGCACCGAGGCGCTGCACGGCATCGCGTGGTCGACCGACTACGACAACAAGGGCGCCGTCGTCAAGGCGGACGGCACCGTGTTCCCGCAGGCCATCGGCCTCGCCAGCACCTGGGACCCGGCACTGGTCAAGCAGGTCGGCTCGGCCGTCGGGCAGGAGGCGCGCGGCTTCAACGCGCGGAACCCGACGCTGTGGGGCCTCAACCTCTGGGCGCCGGTGGTGAACCTGCTGCGCGACCCGCGGTGGGGCCGCAACGAAGAGGGCTACTCCGAGGACCCCCACCTCACCGGGGAGCTCGCGACCGCCTACGGCCGCGGCATCCAGGGCGACGACCCGCGGTACCTGCAGGCCGCCCCCACGCTCAAGCACTACCTCGCCTACAACAACGAGGTCAGCCGCGACACCAGCAACTCCTCGGTGCCGCCCAAGATCCTGCACGACTACGACGAGCAGGCGTTCAAGATCCCGCTGGAGGCCGGCGCGGCCAACGCCGTCATGCCGTCGTACAACCTGGTCAACGGGCGGCCGAACACGGTGAGCCCCGACCTCGGCGGCAAGCTGCGGCAGTGGGCGCCCCAGGACATCGCCGTCGTCAGCGACGCCGGCGCACCGTCCAACCTGGTCAACTCCGAGAAGTACTACGCCACCAAGGCCGAGGCGGACGCGGCGGCGATCAAGGCGGGGCTCGACAGCTTCACCGACAACGACACCGACGGCTCGATCACCGCCGCCGCGGTCAAGGAGGCGCTGAGCAAGGGCCTGCTGACCATGGCCGACGTCGAAAAGGCCGACCGGCACCTGCTTTCGCTGCGGTTCCGGCTCGGCGAGTTCGACCCGCCGGGACGCAACCCCTACGCGAAGATCACACCGGCCGTCATCAACTCGCCGGCCCACCAGGCCCTCGCCCGCAAGGCCGCCGACGAGCAGGTCGTGCTGCTGCGCAACAACGGCGGCGCGCTGCCGCTGGACGCCGCGCGGAACAAGAAGATCGCGGTCGTCGGCCCGCTCTCGAACACGTTGTACGAAGACTGGTACAGCGGCGCGATGCAGACCAAGGTCACCCCGGTGCAGGGCATCAAGGAGCGGCTCGGCTCGGCGGGCACGGTCGCGTCGTCGGAAGGCGTCGACCGGATCGCGCTGAAGGACCTCTCGACCGGCCGGTACCTGACCGCGCCGACGACCACGGGGAAGGTGACTGCCGGCGGGACCATCGCGGGCACCACCGAATCCTTCGACGTCTACGACTGGGGCGCGGGCAAGAACACCCTGCGGGCGGCCGCGAACGGCAAGTTCCTCAGCTACTCCGGCGGCGCCCTGGTGAACGACGTCGACCAGCCGGCCGGCTGGTTCGTGCAGCAGCAGCTGAAGCTCGACGCCCAGCCCGACGGCAGCTACGTGCTCGAATACGCGGGCAACGAAGTGAACGAGCCGTGGTTCGGCCCGAACAAGTTCGCCGTCGTCGGCGCCGACGGGGTCCTGACGATCTCCTCGCCGGACGCCGCGCACGCGACCAAGTTCGGCCGTGACGTGCTCACCAGCGGGGTCGGCAGCGCGGTCGCCGCCGCCAAGGACGCGGACACCGCCGTCGTCGTGGTCGGCAGCATGCCGTTCATCAACGGCCGCGAGGCCAACGACCGGACCAGCACCGAGCTCGCCCCGGCGCAGCGCGCGCTGATCGAGGCCGTGCAGAAGGCCAACCCGCACACCGTCGTCGTGGTGGAGAACAGCTATCCGACGACCGGCTGGGACACGCTGTCCGTGCCGGGCATCGTGTGGACCAGCCACGCCGGGCAGGAGACCGGGCACGCGGTCGCCGACGTGCTCTTCGGCGACAAGGACCCGAGCGGGCGGCTGACGCAGACCTGGTACGCCTCCGACGCCGGGCTGCCGAGCATCCTGGACTACGACATCGCGAAGACCGGGATGACGTACCAGTACTACCGCGGGAAGCCGTTGTTCCCCTTCGGGTACGGGCTCAGCTACACGAGCTTCCGCTACAGCGGCGTGCGGGCCGTCCAGGCCGGCGGCAAGGTCCAGGTGAGCGTCGACGTGACGAACACCGGCGCCCGCGCCGGGACCGACGTCGTCCAGCTCTACTCGAAGAACGCCGGCGTGCAGCGGTTGCGGGACTTCTCGAAGGTGACCCTGGCGCCGAAGCAGACCCGTACGCTGCGGTTCGAGGTGCCCGTCGCGGACCTGGCGTCCTGGGACGTCTCGCGGGACCGGTCCGTGGTGGCGGCGGGGGTCTACGAGTTCTCGGTGGGCCGCAACGCCGCCGAACTTTCGGCACCGCAGCCGGTCTACGTGCCGGGCGAGCGGGCCCTGCCGCGCGACCTGAGCCGTCCGACGCAGGCCCAGAACTTCGATGACTACTCCGGGACGACGTTGACGGACACGTCGAAGGTTTCGGGTACCTCGGTCGCGGGCGTGGCCGGGAGCTGGGTGGCGTACCGCGATGTGGCCTTGAACGGCCCGGCGCGCTTCTCGGCTTCGGTGTCGGCGCCGGCGTCATCGCGTGTCACGATCCGCCTGGACTCGCCGACCGGCCGTGTCTTGGGAACGGCTTCGGTGCCGAGCACAGGTGACCGGTACGCGTACACGACGGTGACCGCCGCACTGGCGAAGGCCGCCGGCCGCCACGACGTGTACCTGACCTTCGACGGCCCGGTGAACGTGGCGACGTTCTCGCTGCGGTGACCTACGGTTTCCGCCCGACGCCCGCGTAGGGGAGGGAGTTGACCGACGGGTCTTCGGACATGTCGCCGACTCCCTCCGGGTGCCACATCGCGCAGCCGACCAGGCCCGGTTCGACCAGGTCGAAGCCCTGGAAGAACCGGAGCACCTGGTCGTGCGTGCGCGGGAACGGCCGGTTCTGCTGGTTCTGCCGGCTCGTGTACACCTCGATCGCCTCGTCGAGGCCCGCCGAACCGGAGTCCGCCGCGACGTGCGTGACGGCGAGGAAACTGCCCGGCGCGAGCCGGTCGTGGTAGCGGGTCAGGATGCCCTCCGGATCCCACGAGTCGGGCACGAAGTGCAGCAGCAGCAACATGAACAGCCCGATCGGCTGCTCGGGGTCGAGCAGCCGGCGCGCCGGCTCCGCGTCGAAGATGTCGTTGACGTCGCGCAGGTCGGCCTGGAGCACCGCGCAGTTGTCGTTGCCCTGCAACAGCAGCTCGCTGTGCGCGACCGCGACCGGCTCGCGGTCGACGTAGACCACCCGGCACGCCGGGTCGGCCTGCTGGACGATCTCGTGGAGGTTCCCCGCCGTCGGGATGCCGGACCCGATGTCGAGGAACTGCCGGACCCCGGCGTCGACCATGTACCGCGCGGCGCGGCGCAGGAAGGCGCGGTTGAGCCGGGCCGCGTCCCGGACCCCGGGCATGATCTTCAGGATCTGCTCCCCGAGCGCCCGGTCGGCGGCGAAGTTGTGGTCGCCGTCGAGCCAGAAGTCGTACACCCGCGCCGGGTTCGGCACCGTGGTGTCGATCTCCGGCGGTACCCAGCTCGCTTCCCCGGTCACGGGACCTCCCACCCCTCGAGCACTCCGAAGTGGCGCAGTTTAGCGCTCTCATCCGTTCGTGTGGACTCGCGCTCGGCGGACCGGCCGCCCGGCTAGGGTGGCCCGGTCACGAGGAGGCGAGGCCATGCCGAACCCGCGTCCCGTTCCCGGTCGCTTGCCTGTGCTCGGGCACACCGTGTCCCTGCTGCGCGACCCGCTGAAGCTCTTCACTTCCCTTCCGGCGCACGGAGAAGTCGTCGAACTCCGTCTCGGGCCGCTGCCGGTGCACGTGGTCACCACGCCGGAGCTGGCCTGGCAGGTGCTGGCCACCGACGCCGACAAGTTCGACAAGGGCCTGGTCTTCGACAAGATGCGGCCCCTCTTCGGTGACGGCCTGGCCACCTCGAACGGCGAGCTCAACCGCCGCCAGCGCCGGCTGGTGATGCCCGCCTTCGGCCGCGCGCGGATCGCGGGCTACGCCGAAAACACCATGACGAAACTGGCCGCCGCCCTGGTGGATTCGTGGCAGCCGGGCGAAGTCGTCCAGTTCGACCAGTGCATGCAAGACCTGGTGCTGACCGTCGCCGGGCAGACGCTGTTCTCCACCGCGCTCGGCGACGAGGCGCTCGAAGAGATCCGGCGTTCGATCCCGGTCATGCTGAAGTACGTGCTCGTCCGCGCGTTTTCGCCGAAATTCGTGGAGAAGCTGCCGATCCCGCCGAACCGGAAGTTCGACGCCGCGGCCGCGCGCCTGCGCGAGGTGATCGGCGAAACCGTCGTCGCCGCCCGCGAAGACGGCGCCGACCACGGCGACCTGCTGTCGATGCTGCTGCTGGCCCGCGACGAGGACACCGGCGAGGGCATGTCCGACCGGCAGGTGCACGACGAGGTCATCACGATCCTGACGACCGGCGCCGAGACCACCGCCGTCGCGCTGGCCTGGTTTTTCCACGAGCTCGGGCAGCACCCGGACGTCGAGCGCCGGTTCCACGCCGAAGTCGACAGTGTCCTTGGGGGCGGCGGGGTCCTTGGGGGCGGAGTCCTTGGTGGCCGGGCCGCGCGCTTCGAGGACCTGCCGGATCTCGGTTACACACAACAGATCGTCAACGAGATCGTCCGCCGCACCCCGCCGCTGATCCTGATGCGCCGCGCCCGCGAGGACGTCGAACTCGGCGGGGTGGCGATCCCGGCGGGCAGCGAGGTCGCCGTCAGCCAGCACACCCTGCACCGCGATCCGCGCTGGTTCCCCGAGCCGGACCGGTTCGACCCGGACCGCTGGGCGCCCGGCCGCGCCGCGGAACTGCCGAAGGGCGCGTACATCCCGTTCGGCGCGGGCGCGCGGCTGTGCCCCGGGCACGTGTTCGCGCCGACGGAGATCGCCATCGTGGCGGCGACGATCGGAGCCCGCTGGCGCCTGGATCCCGTGCCCGGCAAGAAGGTGTACGCGCAGATCAAGGCCACGATGCAGCCGAACCGGCTGCCGATGACCGTGGTGCCCCGCCGGACCTGACGGTGCCGATTCCACTACCGGGTGTAGTGTTCCGGGGTCCTTCAGCCCGCCCGTTTCGGAAGGGGAATGCGGTTTGAGACGGCCGCTCAAACTGACGTCGGTGTTGTCCGCCTGCGGTGTCCTGCTCGCGTCGCTGACCGCGGCGGCGCCCGCCGAGGCCGCCGAGGCCGCCGCGATCTCCTGCGGCGACACGGATCTGCCGGTCACCGGTCCCGGCCTGCCACCGCTGGTCCCGGGTTCCCCCGCGACCGTGCACGGCCGCCTGTGCCTGCCCGCCGGTGCTGGGCCGGATACCGTCCAGCTGCTCGTGCACGGCGGGACGTACAACAGCGCCTACTGGGACCTGCCGTACGAACCGGCGCGCTACTCCTACCAGCGCGACATGGCCGCCCACGGCTACGCGACCTTCGCCGTGGACCAGCTCGGCGCCGGGCGCAGCAGCCGTCCCCTGAGCCTGCCGCTGTCGGTCTGGGCCGCGGCCGAGTCGATGCACGAGGTGGTCGGGCACCTGCGGGCCGGGCGCGTCGGCGGGGTGCCGTTCGCGAAGGTGGTCATCGTCGGGCACTCGGTCGGCTCGGGCACCGTCGCGGCGGAGGCGTCGACCTACCACGACGTCGACGGCGTCGTCCTCACCGGCATCACGCACCTGCCCGCGCTGCCGGTGCTGGCGCTGGGCGCGGCCCTCGGCCTGCAGCCCGCGTTCGCCGACGAACAGCCGGCCCACCTGGGCAGCGACCCGTTGTACTTCACCACGAAACCGGGGGCACGGGCCGGGCTCTTCTACGCCGCCGGGGACGCCGACCCGGGCGTGATCGCGGCCGACGAAGCGACCAAGGACCAGGTTTCGGTGCCCGGGATGGGCACGGTCGCGTTGTTCGGTATCGTGCTGCCGGCGACGTGGGGAATCGCCGCACCGGTTTTCCAGGTGGTCGGGGAAAAGGACGTCCTTTTCTGCGGCCTTCTGGCGTTGCGTGACTGTTCGGACGCCGGCGTGTTGCGCGCGCAGGAGGCGCCGTACTACGCCGATCCGTCGAAGCTTTCGATGTACGTCCTTCCGGGTGCCGGGCATTCCGTGGCGTTGCACGAAAACGCCGGGGAATACCGGGACGCCACCCGTTCGTGGCTGCAGAACCGCCTGGGGATCGCTCCGCAGGGTTATCACTCGATCGGACGAAACTGAAACCGTGGGCACCCGCACCATTTCACGGCAGGATGTATCGGTTCCCCCGACCGGAGGGTGCTCGAGAACCTTGGACAGCCTGAGGTGACTGCTCCCCGTCCCCGCGGTGACGACCCGCGGCAGAAGCCGTCCGCCGAACGCGCGGCGCGGCGGCTCGGCACGCTCGCGCGCAAATGGGGTTACCTGATCAGTACCACCGCCTACCTCCCGCACACCCCCGAAGAGATCGAGCGTGAGCTGACGGCGCTGGCCGGACGGCTGTTCGACGCCGTCGCGAGCGACCCGCCGGACACCGCCGATGCCGCGGCGGCCGGCGGACGGCTCGTCGAGCTGCGGTGCGTCGGCGCGGACAGCCTGCGCCGCAGCCTGGAAGTGCTCGGCAAGGCCCTGCTGCACGAGCCGGAGCTGCGCCGGGTCGACGGGCTCGCCGAGCGGCTCGTGCTGGTGCTCGGCGCGCTCAGCTCCGGCTACGGCGAGATGCTGCGCGAGGACATCCAGAAGCGGCAGGAGGGCCTCAGCCGCGCGCTGCTCAAGGTCGAGCAGGAGACGCGGCAGAAGCAGGTCATCAGCCGCGCGCAGTTCGAGGAGGTGTTCGCCGGCTCCGCCAGCGGCGTCGCGCTCAGCGAGCTCGACGGGCGCGTGCTGCGGGCCAACGCCGCGCTCGCCAAGACGCTCAACCGCACGCCGGCCGAGATCGCCACCCTGACCCTGTTCGACCTCGTCCACCCCGACGACGTCGAGCAGCTCCGCGCGGGCTACCGGGACCTGGTCGCCGGCCGGCTGCACCGGCTGCGCACCGGCCGCCGCCTGGTCGGCAAGGACGGCGAGCCGATGTGGGCCACCTTCGCCGCGTCGGTGATCCGCGACTCCGTCGGTACGCCCCGGCAGCTGCTGACGATCGTCGACGACGACACCGAGGTGTCGCTGCTGCAGCGGCGGCTGAGCCACCAGGCCCTGCACGACGTGCTGACCGGCCTGCCCAACCGCCAGTTCTTCAGCACCCGCCTCGAAACCCTGCTTCGCGACGCCGACCCGGTCCACGGGGCGACGCTGTTCCACCTCGACCTCGACGGCTTCTCGCAGATCAACGGCGGGCTCGGCCAGGACCTCGGCGACCGGGTGCTGCGGGGTGTCGCGGCGAAGCTGAAGGTGGTGTTCGACCGGGAAACGGCCCTCGTGGCACGCCTCGGCGGCGACGAGTTCGGGGTGCTGGTGCAGAACGCGGCGGAGACCCCCGACGTGGTGACCCTCGTCCACCGGATCACCCACGAACTCGCCGAGCCGGAGTACGTCGACGGGCAGCACGGGGTCGCGGTGTCGGCCGCCATCGGCGTCGTCCACCGGCCGCCGCGGGACATCACGCCCGCGGAGCTGCTTCGCGCGTCGGGTTTGACCCTGCGCCGCGTGCAGCGGACGGGGATCCAGTGGGGCCTGTTCGACCGCGAGCTGGACCGGCGCGACCGGCACGAATTCGGCCTGGCCGCGTCGCTGGCGGGCGCCTGGGAGAACGGCGAGATCGTCGTCGGCTACCGCGCACTGGTGCCCGCGGGCGCCGACGCGGTCGAAAGCCTCGAGGCGCGGCTGCGCTGGAACCACCCGTCCGAAGGCGTGCTGCCGCACGAGACGTGCGTGCGGCTTGCCGCGGAGACCGGGCTGGCGCTGCCGCTCGGCACGTGGCTGCTGCGGACGGCGGCCGAGCGGCTCGCGGCGTCCGGGCTCGACGTGCCGCTCGTCGTCGAGCTCACCGCACAGCAGGCCGCCGACCCCGAGCTGGTGGGCGAGATCCGCCGGGTGCTCGGCGACACCGGCTTGGCGCCCTCGCGGCTGCGCCCCGGCTTCCCGGCGGCCGGCCTGGCCGCGTCCGGCGACGCGGCCGACAACTTCAAGGTGCTGGCGGAAATCGGCGTGCCGGTGGAGATCCACGGCTTCGGCGACGTCACCTGCCTCACGGAGTGGCCGGTGCGCGCGGTCCGCCTGGTGGCGAACCTGGTGGCGCGCCGGGACCACCCGCTGGTGACGGGCACGCTGTCGGCGTTGATCGACGCGGCGCACGCGGCCGGGGCCGAGGTCGGCGTGACCGGTGTCGAGACGCGCGAGCAGGCCGCGTGGTGGCGGGATCGCGGCGCGGACCGGTTGTCGGGCCCGGCGTACCCGGAGCTCCCGGCCGGGTTGCCCGGCTGCTGAACCCTGGCTCGTTACGCCGAATGGCGCAAGGAAAGTAGGCCGTTCGGACCTGTCGCGTGAAGTGATCTCCTCATTACCCTCCAGTAGCAGGCAGTGGTGCCGATCACAGTCGCTCCGGGAGGTCCCATGGCGTCGCGCGTCCGAGGACCCGGCTCCGAAGACCGGCGCGAACTGCGGCTCAGGCACGTCGCCGGCTGTCTCCCGTGCACGCTCAAGTGCGCGTACTGCGGGCTGCCGGTGCGGCTGGCCGGGCCGGGTGGTCACCCCGGCTACGGCGTCGTCGAAGAAGTGACCGGCGATCTCGTGCTGCTGCACCGCTTCTGCCGCAGCGCGCTCGGCCGCTGCCGGACGCGGGGGTGCGTGCTGCGGCGCGCCCACCTCGGCCGCGCGACCGAGCAGTACGAAACCGGCCGGCGGCGGCCCGGGCGCTACCAGCGCCTCGGCGTCCGCCGATCGTCCGACCTCGATCTGTACCGGAAACACTGGCGGGTCGCGAAGATGCGGTACGCGTGCAAGGCGTGCCGGTACTACACCGGCTCGCACTGAGCCGGTCCTTCCATCACGACGCGGAGGACTCGTGCTCGTTCGTCTCATCCTCGGTCTGCTCATGACCGTCGTCGGCCTCGCCGTCGCCGGCAAGCGAGTGGCCTTCCTGTACCGGCTGATCAAGGCGGGCCAGCCGGACGCCAAACGCTCCGACGACCTGGGCGCCCGGGTCTTCGCGCAGGTGCGCGAGGTGTTCGGCCAGCGCAAGCTGCTGAAGTGGTCGGTGCCCGGCCTGGCGCACTTCTTCACGTTCTGGGGCTTCGTGATCCTCGCTTCGGTGTACCTCGAGGCGTACGGCGCGCTCTTCGACGAGCGGTTCGCCATCCCGTGGATCGGCCACTGGGCGGTGCTCGGCTTCCTGCAGGACTTCATCGCCGTCATGGTGGCCGTCTCGCTGGGCGTGTTCGCGGTGATCCGCGTCCGCAACGCCCCCGAGCGCAAGGACCGTGCGTCGCGCTTCTACGGCTCGCACACCGGCGGCGCGTGGCTGATCCTGATCATGATCTTCAACGTCGTCTGGACGATGTTCTTCTTCCGCGGCGCTTCTTCGGCGTCCGGCAACTTCCCCTACGACTCCGGCGCGTACGTCTCCCTCGGCGTCGGGAACCTCCTGGAGCCGCTCGGGCACTCGACGACCGAGGTGCTGGAGACGGTCGGCCTGCTGCTGCACATCGGCGTCATGCTGGTGTTCCTGTCGATCGTGCTCTACTCCAAGCACCTGCACATCTTCGTGGCGCCGATCAACGTCTCGGCGAAGCGGCTGCCGGACGCGCTCGGCCCGCTGCTGCCGATGGAGTCCGGCGGCAAGCCGATCGACTTCGAGGACCCGGGCGAGGACGACACGTTCGGCCGCGGCAAGATCGGCGACTTCACGTGGAAGGGCATGCTGGACTTCGCGACCTGCACCGAGTGCGGCCGCTGCCAGTCGCAGTGCCCGGCGTGGAACACCGGGAAGCCGTTGTCGCCCAAGCTGCTCATCATGGGCCTGCGCGACAACCTCTTCGAGGAGGCGCCTTACATCCTCGCGGGCACCGAGCACGAACAGGCGCGCCCGCTGGTCGGCCCGGAGGCCGACGGCGGCGTCATCGACCCGGACGTGCTGTGGTCCTGCACCACGTGTGGCGCGTGCGTCGAGCAGTGCCCGGTGGACATCGAGCACGTCGACCACATCGTCGACATGCGCCGTTACCAGGTGATGATCGAGTCGGCGTTCCCGACCGAGCTGGGCGGGCTGTTCAAGAACCTGGAGACCAAGGGCAACCCGTGGGGCCAGAACAACTCGGAACGCCTCGCCTGGACGAAGGACCTCGGCTTCGACGTCCCGGTGTTCGACGGCGAGCTGGCCGAGGACGTCGAGTACGTCTACTGGGTCGGCTGCGCGGGCGCCTTCGACGACAACGCCCGCAAGACCGTCCGCGCCACGGCCGAGCTCCTGCACATCGCCGGGGTGAAGTACGTGGTGCTCGGCAAGGAGGAGTCCTGCACCGGTGACCCGGCGCGCCGCGCGGGCAACGAGTTCCTCTTCCAGATGATGGCGCAGCAGACCGCGGAGACCCTCAACGCCGTGTTCGAGGGCCGTGAGCCGCGGCTGCGCAAGATCGTCACGACCTGCCCGCACTGCCTGAACACCCTCGGCCGCGAGTACCCGGACCTGGACGGGCACTACGAGGTCGTGCACCACACGCAGCTGCTCAACCGGCTGGTGCGCGGCGGGCAGCTGACCCCGGTCAAGCCGGTGGAGGAGGGTCCCCGCGTCACCTACCACGACCCCTGCTACCTCGGGCGGCACAACAAGGTCTACACGCCGCCGCGCGAGCTGGTCGGCGCGACGGGCGCGACGCTCGAGGAGATGCCGCGGCACGCGGACCGGGCCCTGTGCTGCGGCGCGGGTGGCGCGCGGATGTGGATGGAGGAGCAGATCGGCAAGCGGATCAACCTCGAGCGGGTGGACGAGGCGATCGCCACGGACGCCGAGACGATCGTGACCGGCTGCCCCTTCTGCCGGGTGATGCTCACCGACGGCCTGGTCCAGCGCCAGAGCGAGCAGAAGGCGGAGAACGTCGACGTCCGCGACGTCGCCCAGCTGCTGCTGGAGCGGGTGAAGGCCCCCGCACCCGCGACCGAACCCTGACCGGTTCACCCGTTCGCCACGCATCTTCCCGCCGCGGCCCGGCTCTGCAGGGAGTCGGGACGTGGTGGGAGGAACGATGGGGCGACGGGACTCGGCGACGATCGAGACACTCGACGGCGCGGTCGCGAGGTTGGCGGTGCGGCGGGGTGCGTGGCTGGTCGGCCGCGGGCCGGAGGCGGACCTGAGGCTGTATTCGGATCGGGTGAGCCCCCGGCACGCGTGGCTCCGGCGGGACGCGCGCGGCACCTGGGTGTCCGACGCGGGTTCGCGCACCGGCACGCTGGTCAACGGCGAGCCGCTGGCACCGCGGCAGGCCCGGCTGCTGCGCACCGGTGACCGTGTGACCTTCGGGTCGATCAGCGCCGTCTACACCGACGCGCTCCCGGCGGACGACGAACCGCCGGTCTTCGCGGAAACGGCGGCGGGCCGGGGAACGGCCCGGCTGGCGGGCCTGGTCCTCGGCCCGCTGCTGACCGTGGCCGGGTTCGGGCTGGGAGCGTGGCGGGTGCTCCGGCACGTCGGAGCCGTCGGCCTGTGGCCCGGCGTGGTCTTGTTCGCGCTGGGCATCGCGGTGACGGCGGTCAGTGTGGCGCTGGCTGGCCGTCCACAGTAGACATGACCACAGTGGACGGTGCGGCCTTGGCGCCCAGCTCCGCGGTCGGCACCAGGTAGGTTTCCCTGGCCGTCGCCGCGGCGATCGCCGCCGCCACGCACACCGCCGCGGTGAAGATCGCGACGCCCAGCCAGTCGTCCTTCGCCGAGCCGATCGCCGCGACGACGCTGGGTGCGAACCCCGCCACCGCGAAGCCGATCTGGGTGCCGATCGCCATGCCCGACAGGCGCACCCGGGCGCTGAACATCTCGCCGTAGAGCGCGGGCCAGACGCCGTTGACACCCGAGTACGCCACCCCGAACAACACGATGCCGAGCACGAACAGCAGGGCGTACGAGCCGATCGAGATCGACCACAGGTACGGGAAGATCAGGACACCGCACAGCAGGCACCCGGTGATGAACACCGGCTTGCGGCCGACGCGGTCGGCGAGCCCCGCCAGCAGCGGGATGGCGGCCAGCGCGACGACGTTCGCGAGGACGCCGACCCAGAGCATCGGGGTGCGCGCCAGGCCGATCGTGTTGACCGCGTAGCTCAGCGCGTAGACGGTGAAGATCGTGCTCACCGAGGCGATCGTCGCGGCGACGACCACGCGCAGGACGTCCACCCAGTGCCGGCGGAACAGCTCGGCGACCGGCAGCTTCGCGACCTCGGTGCGTTCGAACACCGGCGTCTCGGCGAGCTTGCGGCGGATCACGAAGCCGACGACCACGACGAGCGCGCTGCCCCAGAACGGTACCCGCCAGCCCCAGCTCAGCAGCTGGTCCTGCGGCAGCGTGGCGACCGGGAGGAAGATCGCGGTGGCCAGGATCTGACCGGCCTGGGTACCGCTGAGGGTGAAGCTGGTGAAGTAGGCGCGGCGCCGTTCCGGAGCGTGCTCCAGCGACATCGAGTTCGCGCCCGCCTGCTCGCCGGCCGCGGAAAGTCCTTGCAGCAGCCGGAGAACGACCAGCAGGACCGGCGCCAGGACGCCGACGCTCGAGTACGTGGGCAGGCAGCCGACGGCGAACGTCGCGACGCCCATCAGCAGCAGGGTGAAGACGAGCACGCGCTTGCGCCCGAACCGGTCGCCGACGTGGCCGAGGACGAACGCGCCGACCGGCCGGGCGAGGTAGCCGACGCCGAAGGTGGCCAGGGCCAGCAGCGTGCCGGTGGCGGGGGAGGAGGCCGGGAAGAAGACCTTGTTGAAGACCAGTGCGGCGGCGGTGCCGTAGATGAAGAAGTCGTAGTACTCGAGCGCGCTGCCGATCCAGGCGGCCAGCGCAGCCTTGCGGGGCATCGATCCGGTCACGGGGACGATCTCCTGACGTCTGTGCTTCGTTGCTCAGAGTCGGCGGGAAGCAATGTACGGTCTAGTTAGTTAATAGAGAGTGCGAGACCGGACCCCGGGTGTCAAGAGGGGGATTTCAGGCGGTCAGGTAGTCGATCACCAGGTCGCCGAGCATCGTGCGGTAGTGCTCGCGCCGGGCCGGGTCGAGCATGTCGCGGCCGAAGATCGCCTGGAACGTGTGCCGGTTCGCCAGCCGGAACACGCAGAACGAGCTGATGATCATGTGGACGTCGAGCGGGTCGGCGTCGGCGCGGAAGCGGCCGGCCGCGCGCCCGCGCTGGAGGACGACCGTCAGCCCGCCGAGCGCCGGGTCGGCCAGCCCGGCCAGGATCTCCGACTGCGCGAGGTGCTCGGCGTGGTGGATGTTCTCGATGCTGACCAGCCGGATGAAGTCCGGGTTCGCCTCGTGGTGGTCGAACGTCAGCCCCGCCAGCTGCCGGAGTGCGTCCTCCGGGGCCAGGTGCTCGACGTCGACCTGTTTTTCCAGGGCGCGGATCGCGGAGTACGCCTGCTCCAGCACAGCGATGTAGAGCTGTTCCTTGCCGCCGAAGTAGTAGTAGATCATCCGCTTGGTCGTGCTGGTGCGGGCTGCGATCTCGTCCACGCGGGCGCCGGTGTAGCCCTTGTCCGCGAACTCCCGCGTGGCCACCGCGAGGATGTCGGCGCGCGTGCGTTCCTTGTCGCGCTGGCGCTCGGCCTCCGACGATGGTGCGGCCACCGGGCTCCCTCCCCTGCAGGTGAACGGCCCCACTCTAGCCCAGCCCTTCCGTCCGGGCGGGCGGCGCGCTACCGTGAACGTACTAGTTCGTACATTAGCTTCGGAGGGCGCGGCGTGACCAGCTACCTGATCGGCCTCGTCGGCACGGGCATCGGGCCGTCCGCCAGCCCGGCGCTGCACGAACGCGAGGCCGACGAGCTCGGCCTCCGCTACGTCTACCGCCTGCTGGACCTCGACGTGCTAGGCCGTCCGGTCGCCGACGTCGTCGAAGCGGCCCGGCTCGCCGGGTTCGACGGCCTCAACGTCACCCACCCGGCCAAGCAGGCGGTCCTGGAGCACCTCGACGAACTGTCCCCGGAGGCCGAAGCGCTCGGCGCGGTCAACACCGTCGTCTTCGAGCGAGGCCGCGCGATCGGGCACAACACCGACGCCACCGGCTTCGCCCGCAGCCTCGGCCGCGGCCTGCCCGACGTCCGGATGGACGAGGTCGTCCTCCTCGGCGCCGGGGGAGCGGGCGCGGCCGTCGCGCACGCGTTGCTTTCCCTGGGCGCCAAGCGGCTCACCGTTCACGACGTCGACGGCGCCCGGAGCGCCAAGCTGGCCGGCGCGCTCCGCGAGCGGTTCGGTACCGGCCGCGCGCGGACCGGCGGGCTCGACGCCGTCGGCCACGCCGACGGCCTGGTGCACGCGACCCCGACCGGGATGGCCGCCCACCCCGGCTCGCCGGTCCCGGCGGAGCTGCTGCACCCGCGGCTGTGGGTCGCCGACATCGTCTACCGGCCGCTGGAAACCCCGCTGCTGGCCGCCGCCCGCGCCCGCGGCTGCCGGGTGCTGCACGGCGGCGGCATGGTCGTGCTGCAGGCCGCCGAGTCGTTCCGGCTGTTCACCGGCGTCGACCCGGACCCGGCGCGGATGCTGCGGCACTTCGACGCCCTTGAAGGGGAGACCGCCCGTGCCGCCTGAACCCCGCACCGCGATCGCCACCGTCTGCCTGTCCGGCACCCTCGAAGACAAGCTGGCCGCGGCCGCCGCGGCCGGGTTCGACGGCGTCGAGCTGTTCGAGAACGACCTGGTCGTCTCGCCGTCGAGCCCGGCCGAGATCCGCCGCCGCTGCGCCGGCCTCGGCCTCTCGATCGATCTCTACCAGCCCTTCCGCGACTTCGAAGCCGTCCCGCCCCGGCTGCACGAGGCCAACCTGCGCCGGGCGCGGCACAAGTTCGACGTCATGGCCGAGCTCGGCACGGACACCGTGCTGGTCTGCTCCTCGGTGTCGCCGGACGCCATCGACGACGACGAACTGGCCGCCGAGCAGCTGTACGCGCTCGCGGACCTCGCCGCCGCCCGCGGCCTGCGGATCGCCTACGAAGCCCTCGCCTGGGGCAAGCACGTCAACGGCTACGAGCACGCTTGGCGCATCGTGCGGCGCGCCGCGCACCCCGCGCTCGGCGTCTGCCTCGACAGCTTCCACATCCTGTCGAAGGGACACGACCCGGCGCCGATCCGGGCCATCCCGGGCGACAAGATCTTCTTCCTCCAGCTCGCCGATGCCCCGCGCCTGCCGATGGACGTGCTGCCGTGGAGCAGGCACCACCGGCTCTTCCCCGGCCAGGGCGACTTCGACCTGACGGCGTTCACCGGGCACGTGCTCGCCGCCGGCTACCGCGGCCCGCTGTCGCTGGAAGTCTTCAACGACGTCTTCCGCCAAGCCGATCCGAGGCCGGCCGCCGTCGACGCGATGCGGTCGCTGGTGGCGCTGAAGGAGTCGCTCGGCGTCCTGGACCTGCCGTCCGCGCCGGCGCTGACCGGTCACGCGTTCGCCGAGGTCGTCACCGACCCCGGCGCCGGGCGCGTCCTGGCGAGCCTGGGCTTCGCGCGCACCGGTGTGCACCGGACCAAGCCGGTCGAGCTGTGGGAACAGGGCGACGCCCGCGTGGTCGTCAACGAGGGCGGTCCGGCGCACGGCGCCGTCGGCGCGGTCGCGCTGGCGAGCACCGACCCGGCCCGCTCGGCTCGCCGGGCCGAAGCCCTGCTCGCGCCGGTCCTGCCGCGGGTCCGCGGGCCCCGGGAGGCCGATCTCGCGTCGGTCGCCGCACCGGACGGCACCGAAGTGTTCCTGTGCGGCAACGACGACTGGCGCGACGACTTCGTCCCGACCGGCGAGACCGCGCCCGGGGCGGGCGTCTTCGGAATCGATCACGTCGCGCTCACGCAGCCCTTCGACCACTTCGAGGAGGCCGCGTCGTTCTACCGCGCGGTGTTCGGGCTGACGCCGTCGCCGGTGACGGAGTTCGCCGCGCCGTTCGGGCTGGTGCGCAGCCGCGGCCTTTCGGCCGGGACCGTGCGGCTGACCTTGGACAGCGCCCTGGTGCGGCGCGGCGAATGGGCGCCCGCGGTACCCGAACCGCAGCACGTCGCGTTCGCCTGCTCGGACGCCGTCGCGGCGGCGCGGGCGATGCGCGCGCTGGAAGCGCCGCTGCTGGAGATCCCCGGCAACTACTACGACGACCTCGAAGCCAGGCTCGACATCCCGCCGGACCGGATCGCCGCGCTGCGGGCGAACTCGGTGCTGTACGACCGTGACTCCCGCGGTGAGTTCCTGCACTTCTACACCGCGTTCGCCGGCGAACGGGTGTTCTTCGAGGTGGTGCAGCGGATCGGGGAGTACCGCGGGTTCGGCGTGGTCAACGCGCCCGTGCGGATGGCCGCGCACCGGGCGCGCCGGTACGCCGGGCCGCCGGTGAAAACACCCGCCTGAGCAAGGACCGCGCCGCGACGCCGCCCTGGGAAGTCTTTCCCGGGGCGGTTTTCGCTGTGTCAAGGAACGGGCGCGCACCGATTTTGCCCCGCCGGCCGGTGAAAAACGTTCCGGACACCCTCCTATTGGGACGACTTCTGTCGGCTGCCAAGCCATCTCCGGTGACCGCCCGGCTACGCGCGGTCAGAGTGCCCGGTGCGTTTACAACGTTCCGGCAACCGCCTTGACAGGGCCGGTGGTACGTACCACTCTAACCCCAACATTGGTCTACACCATTTGGGGCGCTCGGCTTCGGTGGCCGGGCATGGAAAGGACGGCATCGAGTGAAACGCTGGCTCAAGCTGGCGGCGGGCGCCGCCGCACTCACCCTCGCGACAGCAGGCTGCGCGGGCTCCAGCGGTTCGGGCACCGCGGCCTCGTCGAGCGGCAATGCACCGCTCAGCGGCACCGTCACGGTCTGGCTGATGACCGGGTCCGCGCCGACCACCCTGACCGACGCGCTCCACAAGGAGTTCGAGGCCGCGCACCCCGGGGTCAAGGTCAAGTACGAAATCCAGCAGTGGGACGGCATCCAGCAGAAGCTGACCACCGCGCTGGCCAGTGGCAACCCGCCGGACGTCATCGAGATCGGCAACACGCAGACCGCGTCGTTCGCCGCGCAGGACGGCGTGCTGACCGACCTGACCGCCGACAAGGACAGCTTCAACGGTTCGCAGTGGCTGAAGGGGCTCGCCGACTCCGGCACCTACAACGGCAAGGTCTACGGCGTCCCGTTCTACGCGGCCAACCGCGAAGTCATCTATCGCAAGGACATGTTCGACCAGGCCGGCATCACCAAGACGCCGGCGTCGAACGACGAGTGGCTCGACGCGATCGGCAAGCTGAAGACGAAGTTCGGCTCCGACCCCGAGTTCCAGGCGCTCTACATGCCGGGGCAGAACTGGTACGCGCTGCTGTCGTTCATCTGGGACAACGGCGGTGACGTCGCCAAGGCCGACGGCAAGAACTACAAGGCCACGCTCGAGACGCCGGAAGCCAAGGCCGGCCTGGAGTTCTACAAGAAGCTCGTCGACGCCTCCGGCACCAAGGCGCCGAAGGACGCCGACGAGGCCAAGCCGCAGCAGGCGACCATCTACGGCGCGGGCAAGGTGGCCATGATGATCGGCCTGCCGTGGGAGCTCCCGACCGCGGCGAAGACCGACCCGAGCCTGACCGCCAAGACCGGCGCGTTCGCCATCCCGAGCAAGACCGCCGGCCAGAGCGCCCCGGTGTTCCTCGGCGGCTCCAACCTGGCGATCCCGGCCAACAGCAAGAACGTTGCCGCGGCCAAGGAGTACATCAAGCTGATCTCCAGCGCGAAGTACCAGAGCCAGTTCGCCGCCGCCGGCGTCGTGCCCGGCTCGTCGACCGACCTGTCCGGCCTGGACAAGGACGCGCTGGGCAGCGTCATGGCGAAGGCCTCGGCCAACGGCAAGGCCGTGCCGGCCAGCCCGAAGTGGGGCGACGTCGAGTCCGGGCAGAACCCGGTCAAGGACATGCTGACCGCGTACCTGACCGGCAAGAAGACGATCGACCAGGCGACCGCCGACGCCGACGCGGCTCTGAACAAGCTCATCGGCGGATGACAGCGACCGCGAATGTGACGATGCCGGCGGGGGAGATCCCGCCGGCATCGCCGCGCGCCGCCCGGGCCGGGAAGCGCAGGCGGGGCCGGCTCGGCGACCGGATCCTCCCGTACGTGCTGCTCCTGCCCGCACTGGCCGCGATTCTCGTCCTGCTCGCCTGGCCGCTGGTCCAGGTGATCGGCATCAGCCTCCGCAAGCTCGACATCGGCGAGCTGATTTCCGGCAAGGCCGTCTGGGTCGGGCTCGACAACTACACGAACACCCTGGCCGACCCGCAGTTCTGGGCGATCACCGTCCGGACGCTGGTGTTCACCGCCGCCCTCGTGGCCGCCACCATCCTCGGCGGTCTCCTGCTCGCGGTGCTCATGCGCCACCTCGGCCCGGTCGTGCGGACCATCCTGCAGGTGACGCTCATCCTGGCCTGGGCAACGCCGGTGATCGCCACGACCACGGTGTTCCAGTGGATCTTCGACGAGCAGTACGGCATCCTCAACAAGACCCTCGACCGGCTCGGGTTCTCCGGCTTCATCGGGTTCTCGTGGTTCTCCAGCGGCACCAGCACGCTCACCGTGATCGGGCTGCTCATCGTGTGGCAGGCCGTGCCGTTCGTGACGTTCTCGCTCTACGCGGGCCTCGTCGGCGTCCCGCAGGAGCAGTACGAGGCGGCCGGCATGGACGGCGCCGGGCCGTGGCAGACGTTCCGCGCGGTCACCTGGCCCAGCATCCGGGCGATCACCACCATGGTGACGTTCCTGTCGGTGCTGTGGGACTTCAACGCCTTCGCGCAGATCTGGGCGATCCGCGAGGGCGGCCCCGACGGCGAGAGCACCACCCTGGCCGTCGTGCTCTACCTCAAGGGCATCGCGGGCAACCACTTCGGCGCGGCGGGCGCCATCGCGACGCTGATGCTGATCCTGCTCGCGCTCATCACGGGCCGGTACATCCAGCTGCTCGTCCGGACCCCGGAAGGTGATCTCAAGTGAGGAAGCCGCTGCCGCAGCGGATCGCGCTCTCGGTCGTCGGCGTGGTCCTGGCGTTGCTGATCTTCTTCCCGACGTACTGGATGTTCGTCACGTCGCTGAGGACGCCGGGCCAGATCCTCTCGCCCAAGTACGACCTGATCCCGACGTCGTTCTCGTTCGGCAACTTCGCCACGGCGCTGGCCCGGGACAACTTCCCGACGTACCTGCTCAACAGCCTGATCGTCACGGTCGGCGCGGTGCTCTGCGCCCTGGTCGCCGGGACACTGGCGGCGATCCCGCTGTCGCGGCTGCGCTTCACCGGCCGCCGGGGGTTCCTGCTGCTGGTCATGGTGTCGCAGCTGGCGCCGACGTCGGCGCTGTTCCTCCCGCTGTTCCTGCTGATGCGGGACGCCGGGCTGCTCAACACGCTGCCGTCGCTGCTGCTGGTCTACTTCGCGACCACGCTGCCCTTCACGGTCTGGATGCTCTACGGCTTCGTCAACGGGATCCCGTACGAGCTGGAGGAGGCCGCGATGATCGACGGCTGCAGCCAGACCGGCGCGTTCCGCCGGGTGACGCTGCCGCTGCTCGCGCCCGGACTGGTCACCACGTCGGTGTTCAGCTTCATCACGGCGTGGAACGAGTACCTGTTCGCCCTGGTGTTCATGACCGAGAAGTCGAAGGAAACGCTGCCGGTGTGGCTCGCGTCGTTCCGCACGGCGTTCGCGACCGACTGGGGCGGGGTGATGGCCGCGTCGGTCGTCTACGCCCTGCCGGCGTTGATGTTCTTCCTGCTCGTGCAGCGCAAGCTCGTGTCCGGCGTGGTCGCCGGCGCGGTGAAGGGATAGCCGGTGCCGTCTCCGGAGAAACTCGCCGAAGCCGTCCTCCTGCCCGGGTTCGCCGGGACGACCGCGCCGGACTGGCTCCGACGCCGGATCGCCGGGGGAATGGGCGGGGTGATCCTCTTCGGCCGCAACGTCGTCGACGACGAGCAGGTCGCCGCGCTCACCGCGCAGCTGCGCGGTGAGCGGGACGGCGTCGTGGTCGGGATCGACGAGGAAGGCGGTGACGTCACCCGCCTCGACGTGAACACCGGGTCGTTCGTGCCGGGCCCGCTCGCCCTCGGCGCGGCCGGCGACCCGGAGCTGACCACCGCCGTCGCCGCCGCGCTCGGCGAGCGCCTGGCGGCCTGCGGTGTCACCGTCAACCTCGCACCGTGCGCGGACCTGACGCTGGCGGCCGAGGACCCGATCATCGGCGTCCGCGCGTTCGGATCCGACCCGGCGAAGGCGTCGCAGCACGTCGCGGCTTACGTGACGGGCCTGCAGAAGTACGGCGTCGCGGCGTGCGCCAAGCACTTCCCCGGCCACGGCGCGGCGACCGAAGACTCGCACGTCGCCCTGCCGGTGCTGCCCCGCACTCCGGCGGAACTGCGGGAGATCGAGCTGGTCCCGTTCGCCGCGGCGATCCGGGCCGGCGTGCGCTCGATCATGTCGGGCCACCTGGTCGTGGCGGCCTGGGGCGACGAGCCGGCCACGCTCAACCGGACGGCGCTCACCGACGTCCTGCGCGGCGAGCTCGGCTTCACCGGCGCGGTGATCACCGACGCCCTCGAGATGGGCGCGGTGTCCGGCGCGTACGGGCGGCACGACGGCCTCGGCCGGTCCGCCGTCCGGGCCCTCGAAGCGGGCGCGGACGCGCTGTGCCTGGGCGGCGCGGCGTTCGAAGCGGACGCCCTCGACGCGACCGCGGCGGCGATCGTCGCGGCGGTCGAAGCGGGGGAGCTGCCCCTGGAGCGGCTCGAGGAGGCGGCTTCGCGGACGGCGGCGCTGGGCACCGGCCCCGCGCCGGCGCAGCCGGGCCCGGTCGACCGGCGGCTCGGCCTGGAGGCGGCCCGCAAGGCGCTCCGGATCCGGGGTGAAGTGCGGCTGGATGGCCCGCCACTGGTCGTCGACGTCCGGACCGAGCCGACCATCGCGGCCGGGCCGATGCCGTGGGGCCTCGGCCCGCACCTCGCCGAGCTGGTGCCGGGCACGCGAGCGCTCACCGTGACCCCCGACGACGCCGAAGCGGTGCTCGAAGCGGCCCGGGACTTCCGCAGCGTCGTCGTGGTCACGCGGGAGGCGCACCGGCACCCGCGGGTGCGCGCCCTGCTCGCCGCACTGTCCACTGTGGACTTCATTCGCGTGGAGACCGGGGTGCCGGGCCCCGGCGACGGCGACGGCCCGCGGATCGACACGTTCGGCGGCTCGTACGTCAGCCTGCGCGCCGCGGCCGAGTATCTGGCCTGAATCGCCCTTTCGTCTTTTTGCCGTTTCTCCAGAAGCCCGGCCGGCGTTTGTACGCGCCTTGTACCGGTGCCCGCCAGTCTGCTGGCACACCGGAAAACTGGAGGACGGAAGCATGAAAATGGGCATCGTGAAGCGCGTGGCCGGCGTGGCCGGTATCGCCGTGGCGATCGCGGTCGTCGGGGCGAGCCCGGCATTCGCGGCGACCGGGACGGTGCACACCGACTCGGGCGCGGCGCTGACCGTGCGGTCGACCCCGAGCACCTCCGCGGGTTCGGTCGGCAGCATCGCCGACGGCACCGCGGTGACCATCTCCTGCCAGACCAACGGGTCGACGGTCGACGGCAAGTACGGCACCAGCGACATCTGGGACAAGGTGGGCAACGGCTACATCAGCGACGCCTACGTCTACACCGGCTCGGACGGCCGCGTGGCCCCCGACTGCGACGGCACGACGCAGACCTGCTCCACCTCGGGCCTCGGGGACCACCGGACCTGCGCGGAGGCGGTCGCCTACGCCAAGACCCGCGTGCACACCGGCAACGACCCGGCCTACTACCGCTGGTGCGACCGCATCAACGCGCAGAACTACGGCTTCACCGCGTCCGGCTCGGACACCGCCTACATCCACTGGACGCAGATCCCCGCCTCGCTGAAGCACCCGGGCGACTACCAGGTCCCGGCCGGTGGCCTGGCGTTCTTCTCCAACGGCGGGTCCGGCCACACGATGATCTCGATCGGCGGCGGCGAGTTCCTGTCGAACGACATCAACGGCCCGGGCAGCTACGGCAAGACGACGATCGCGGCGATCAAGAGCACCTGGGGCCAGACCTACGTCGGCTGGGCGCAGCCGTGGTTCAAGGTGAACCACTGACGCGGTGACCGCCTGACGCGAACGGGCCCCTGTCCACCTTCCCCGGACAGGGGCCCGTTCGCGTCCGCCGCACTGCGGCAGGATCGATCTCGGACTCTCCCTGTTTCTCCACCGCGAAGGGGACACCGATGACGGTCCCGATCATCCCGGGATTCCACCCCGACCCGTCCGTCTGCCGGGCCGGCGGCACCTACTACCTGGCGAACTCGAGCTTCGAGTACGTGCCCGGCGTCCCGATCCGCCGCAGCACCGACCTCGTCTCCTGGGAGCTCGTGGGGCACGCGCTCACCCGGCCCGGCCAGCTGCCGCCGGGCGAGGGCGTGGCGAGCGGTGGCGTCTTCGCTCCGACCCTGCGGCACCACGACGGCCGGTTCCACCTCGTGACGACCAACGTCCTCGAGCCGCGCGGGCACCTGATCGTGACCGCCGAGGATCCGGCCGGTCCGTGGTCCGACCCGGTGTACGTGGCCGGCACGGCCGGGATCGACCCGGACCTCTGCTGGGACGACGCCGGGGTCTGCCACCTCACGTGGGCGTCGTTCCTGCCCACGCTGACCGGCATCGCGAGCGTGCCGATCGACCCGGGCACGGGCGCAATGCTCGCCGAGCCGCGGCTGTTGTGGAACGGCACCGGCCTCGCCGCCCCGGAAGGCCCGCACCTGTACCACGTCGACGGCTGGTGGTACCTGATGCTGGCGGAAGGGGGCACCGAGCGCGGCCACGCCGTCACGATCGCGCGCGCCCGCAGCCTGGAGGGCCCCTACGAGCCCGCGCCCGCGAACCCGATCCTGACGCACCGCAGCACCACCCACCCGGTGCAGAACACCGGGCACGCCGACCTGGTCGAGTGCGCCGACGGCAGCTGGGCGATGGTGTACCTGGGGGTCCGGCCGCGCGGCAAGACACCGCAGTTCCACGTCAACGGCCGCGAGACCTTCCTGGCCGGCGTCGATTGGGTGGACGGCTGGCCGGTCGTGGCCGAGGACCGGTTCACGATCGAGCCGGCGGACAACAGCTTCACGGACGGCTTCGCGACCGCCGAACTGCACCCGCGCTGGGTGGCACCCGGCGCCGGCCCGGAGACGTTCACCCGCTGGGCCGGACCGGCCGAGCTGCGCCTCACGGCGGACGCCGGCCGAGCGGCACCACCGGCCCTGCTGACCCGGGCCCTCGACGAGCAGTGGACCGCCTCGGCGGCACTGGACGTCTCCGGCGGTACGGCGAAGTTCGTGGTCCGCCTCGACGACCGGCACTGGTACGGCCTCGTCGCCGACGGCGCCTCGGTGACGGCGACACTGGTCATCGGCCCGGCGGTCCACGCCGTCACGAAGGTCGCGTCGGGTCCCCGGGTGTCCTTGCGGATCCGCGCGCTTCCGGGTGCGTCCCAGGAGCCGGACCTCCTCGAGCTGTCCGTGCTCCGGCAGGACGGGCGGGCGGAGGTCCTCGGCTCGTTCGACGGACGGTATCTGTCCACGGAGGTCGCGACCGGCTTCACCGGCCGCATGATCGGCGTGGAAGTCCTCGACGGCACGGCGACGCTGCATGAGTTCGGTTATTCGTCCGGTGTGGGCACCGCCGGCAGCCACGGGGCCGATCGTCAGGACTGAAGGACGTCAGCCGTCGCGTTTGACGTGGTGCAGCACGAAGATCCCGCCGATCGCCGGGCGGCCGGTGCGTTCGGAGTCGGTCGCCACGTACTCGTCCAGCACCGCCAGGATCCGGCGGTCGAGTTCCTCGACCTCCTCGGGGGACAGGTGCAGCAGGAACTTCTCGTACACCGCCACCGAGTCCGGGCCCGCTTCGCGCAGCTCCTCCTGGAAGATCTCGATGGGCGCGAACCGCGTCTCGGCGTCCGCGCTCGCCAGGGGGCCGTCCAGCCACCACGTTTCGTTGTTCGAGCGGTACGGCTTCTCCAGCGCGCCGCTCGGGCCGGTGCGGACCGGGGCCGGCTCCAGGAGGCCCGCGGCCACCAGCTGCCGCACGTGGTGCAGGACCGTGCCGGGGTCGCGGCCGAGGCGGTCGGCCAGCTGCTTGTTCGTCAGCTCCTCGACCAGGCACAGCCGCATGATGCGCAGCCGCAGGGGGTGGCCGAGCGCCTTCGCCTCCTCGGGGGTCGCGGGCCGGCGACGGCGGGGTTCGGTCATGAACGGAGCGTAGTCGATCGTTCCATCGATGGAGAAAAGTCCATCGATGTGCGACCCTCGATCAGTGAGCGGACTCGGAGGTACCTACTGGCGGCTGTGGTCCGCCGCCGGCCTGTCCAGCCTCGCCGACGGCGTCCTGAAGGTCGCCCTGCCGCTGATCGCCGTGGGCTACACGCGCTCGCCGGTGCTGATCGCGGGCCTGGCCTTCGCCTTCAGCCTGCCGTGGCTGCTCTTCGCGCTGCCCGCCGGCGCGCTCGTCGACCGGCTCGACCGGCGGCGCGCGATGCTCACCGCGAACGTCCTCCGCGGCGGGCTGCTCGCCGGGGTGCTGCTCCTGACCGTGCTGGGCGGGGGATCGATCTGGGCGCTGTACGTCGTCGCGCTCGGGGCCGGCTCCGCCGAGACCGTCTACGACACCGCGGCCCAATCGATCGTCCCGCAGGTCGTCGGCCGGACCCGGCTGGCGCGCGCCAACGGCCGGATGTACGCCGTCGAGCAGACCGCCAACGAGTTCGCCGGGCCGCCGCTGGCGGGGTTGCTGGCCGCGGCCGGTGCCGGGGCCGCGTTCGGCACGCCGGTGGTGCTGTGGGCAGCGGCCGTCGCGGTCCTGCTGCTGGTGCGCGGCCCGTACCGGGTTCCCCGCGACGGGCGCACCACGCTGCGCGCCGACATCGCCGAAGGACTGCGGTTCCTCTGGCACCACAAGGTCCTGCGGACGTTCACCGTCATGGTCGGCGCGTTCAACTTCGCCACCGGCGCCACGTTCGCCGTCCTCGTCCTCCACGCGGTCGGCCCCGGATCGGCGATGGGCCTGTCCGCACCGGCGTTCGGGCTGCTGATGGCGAGCGTCGCCGCGGGCAGCCTGGCCGGGTCGTTTCTCGCCGAGCCGGTCGAACGGCGGCTCGGCCGCGTCCGCGCGCTGTGGGTGTCGTGGCTCGCCGGCGGGCTCACGGTCGGCGTGCTCGCGGTGACCGCCGACCCCTACGCGGTCGGGGTGGTGTTCTTCGCCGGCGGCGCCGGACTCCTGGTGTCGAACGTGGTGATGGTGTCATTGCGCCAGCGGCTCACCCCCGACCGGTTGCTCGGCAGGCTCAACAGCAGTCACCGGCTCGTGGCCTGGGGCACCAAGTCCCTCGGCGCCCTGGCCGGCGGCGCGATCGCGCAGGCGGCCGGCCTGCACGCGGTGTTCGTGCTGATGGGTGTGCTGGCGCTCGGCGCGGTGGCCGGGCTCTCCGGGGTGACGGAAGACGTGCTCGCGGCGGCCGAACGCGACGCGGTCACTCGCTGAGCGGGTGGGTCTCCAGGTACGCGGTCCAGACCTTCTTCGGGACGCATATCCGCCAGGCGTCCACGACGAGCTCGCGCATCTCCTCCGGGCCGATCGCCGCCAGCCGGCAGCGGACCCACCTGTAGCGCATGTCCGACGGCGCCGGCAGGAGGAACTTCTCCGGGTCCCCGGCCACCAGCGCCGCACGCTGCTCGCGCGGATAGGCGAAGCCCATCAGTGTTTCGTCAGGCGACAGCGCGAGGAAGACGATCTGCCCGATCCGGAACTTGATCTGGTCCCGCACGTACGCCTCGTAAGCGCGGGGGAGGCCGGCCGCGAACGCGCGGACCTCGTCACCGGTGACCATGCCTGTCATCCAACTCCCGCGGCCGGCGGCGCGCCATCCCCGGGCGCGCCGCCGGAACCGGGGTCACGACCGGCAGGTCCGTCCGCGGTTGACGCAGTTGACCAGTCCGTTCATGATCCGCTGCGACATCACGTTGGCGAAGTCGTCGTGGTCGGACAGCGGGTTGTGCTTCTCCTGCGGGAAAGCGTCCACTTTGTACTGCTTCTTGAGCTGGATGTCCCGCGGGATGTCGTAGGTCAGCGAGATCTGCAGCTGCGGCACGGCCTTGAACCCCTTGGCGCACCGGCCGGACTGGTCCGGGAACACGATGTGCGTGCGGTGGTTGGCGCTGTCGGTGTTCTTCCCGTCCCAGCAGCTCGGGAACGTGTGGATGCGCTTGACCTTGCTGTTCTGCGGGCAGATCGGGTACTTGTCGGTGACGCGGTTCTCGAACCCGGTGCACGTCCAGCTCGCCCGGGCGTTGGCCGGCCCGTTGGTCGACACCTTCGCGTCGCCGTAGAGCACGCGCAGGAAGCGCGGCATCGCCACGACCTTGCCGACCGGGCTGCCGCGGAAGGTGAGCTGCACCCGCTGCGGGCGCAGGATCTTGCCGTCGTTGCCGGGCAGCTCGTTGTTCTCGTCCTGGCCGGGCAGCGCGCCGCCGGCAGTGGTGCTCGGCGGCGGCGTGGGCGTTCCCGTGTCCTTGCCCGGCTTCGTCGCGCACGGCGCGAGACCGCCCAGGTCACCCGGCTTCGGCGCGAACCGGCCGATCGCGATGGCGATCCGGTCGATGATCGCGGCGCGCCGGTCCTTGAGCGGGTTCAGGATCGCGTTGCGGACGAAGTCCGGGCCGCCCTGGCCCTGCGTCGCCGCGATGCGCTTGTTGGCCTCGTCGGCCTGCGCGTCGAGCTGGTCGAGGTTGCTGTCGACCTCCGCCATCGCCTGGTCGGGGATGTCGGCGAGCTTGCTGGCGACGTCCGGGCAGGACACCTGGACGGTCTTCGACTCCTGGTCGGCCTGGGCCCGGTCGCCGTCGGGCTTCTTGGCGGGCTCGTTCTTCTCCGCCTCGCCGGTGTCGATGCGGACGACGGGCCAGAAGTAGGCGGACTTGTCGCCGTTGCGGCAGGTGGTGCCGGCCTTGAGGAGGCTCTTGTTGTTGGAGTCGGCGTTGGTGGAGAGGTTGCCGACGTAGTCGTGCAGGTGCTGGGCGCCGTTGCGGACGCCGGGCTGGGCGATGAAGTTGTCGGGGTTGAAGTGCTGGTTCTCGTTGCGGCCGCAGTCCACGGTGAAGGTGCCCGTCGACGCGCCGGTGACCGGCCGCGGGTCGAACTGGTTCGGCTGCACCTTGAGGATGTCGACGAAGAACGCGGGGTTCGCCTCGTCGGCGCTCGCTTCACCGGTGTTGCCGGTGGTCGTCGCGACGACGATGCCACCGACCGCGATGGCGAGGGCGAGGCCGCCGGTCGCGATCTTCGTGCGACGGGACAGGCGATGGCGCCCTTGGGTGCGGGACATGGGGGATTCCTCCGGGTGTCGGGCTGGCGGGAAGGCACGACACTGAACGGGACGAGCCCAGGCTCGTCCCCAACAGGTTCGGTCCTAGCAGGGATTACGTCGGCATTGATGAGGGCACGGATCGATTCCCGGCTGGTCCACTGACCCGACATCAGTGGGCGCGCGGCCACCTGCCCGCGGCCGCGCCGTCAACCGGCTGGTTATCGTTCCGTGATGGAACCTACACCGGGGCTTGACACCGGGCAAGAAGGTATTTCACCCCATCACGAACTGTCAGGACGGGATTCCGTCTCCGTAGCCGGATGCGGGGAGGAAAGGGCGGTGGGAATTGCCGAAGAATTGCGCACGGCCGCGGTGGCCCGGCGCGCCCCGGCGTCCCGGCCGTCCGTGCCCCGCCGCGGCTTCCCCGCAGTCCGGTGATCGAAAGGCTGTGACCAGGGCTTTTTCCGGCGGCCTGGGGCGTGGCGAAGTTCGTCGGAAAAACTTTGAACCGATCCGAACCCGCGACCGTATCCCTCAGTGAGGCGCGGGGAATGCCCGCGGGCGAGCGAAGCGACATGAATGAGTCATTCATGTCATCAATCCCGGGCTCAGGAAGCGCGTTTGTGCGCGAGCAGGCCCCGCCGCAAAGTGGTGAGCGCGCGGTGCTGGGCGACGCGGACCGCGCCGGCGCTGCTGAGGCCGACCGCAGTGGCCGTCTCTTCGGCCGAAAGGCCGAGGATGATGCGCAGCACCAGGATTTCGCGCTGGCGCGGCGGAAGCGTGTCGAGCAGCCCAGCCGACCAGTCGAGCGCGGCGGAGCGCTCGACCTCCTCGCCTGTCGGGTCCGTGCCCACCCACCGGTCCGCGGGCGGTTCGGCGACCGGGCTGGTGCGGTCGCGGGCCCGCTGCCGGTGGAAGTCGGACACCTTGTGCGCGGCGATGCCGAAGACGAACGGCAGGAAGGCCTCGGCGTCGTGGCGGTAGCCGGGCAGCGCGCGCACGATCGCCAGCAGCACGTCCTGCGCGCAGTCTTCGGCATCGGACGAACCGTCCGGCCACGTGCGGAGCCGGCCGAGGCAGTAGCGGAACACCACCGGGCGCAGCGTGCGCAGCAGCCCGCTCACCGCGGCGCGGTTCCCGCGCACCGCCGACCGGACGAGCGCCGGGTCGACCGTGAACGTCGAGGCGGGAGCGCGGCCGTCCTGGGCTGAGTGCGGCGGCATCGGCCTCACCCCTTCCCACGCGATCCCGACGACGGACAGTCACGACGCTAGGTCACCCCGCGTGGCCGTCACACCGGCCGGCCGGCCGCCGCGTCCCGGGTCTTCCGACCCTGGTGCCCGGCGCCGCGGTGTGCGTGCGCCGCCGCCCTCGCGGTGGCCGGGACTAACGGCCCTATCGACGGACCGGATGAACCGATCACGCTGGTGGCCGGGTATTCACAGGAGAAACACGGGTACGCACGATGGTGGAAGACGTGGGCTTCGGGCTGCTGCTGGACCGGCAGCAGTGCCTCGCCCTGCTTCGCTCGGCGACCCTCGGACGGGTGATTTTCACCCACCGGGCGATGCCCGCCGTGCGTCCGGTGCGCTTCACCGTCGTCGACGACGCCGTGGTCTTCGCCGTACCGGCCGACAGCCCTCTCTACGCGGGCGCGCGCGACGCCGTCGTCGCCTTCGAAGCCGACGAGTTCGCCGCCGACTTCGGCGCCGGGTGGTACGTCAGCCTGCTGGGGCGCGCCACCGAGTCCGTCGCCGCCGACCTCGGCGAGCTCACCTGCCCCTGCCGGCCCCGGCCCGGCCGCCGTTTCCTGCGCATCCCGGCCGAGACCATCAGCGGTCACCGCGTCACCTGCCACGCCGAGTAACAAACCCGTTCCGTTCCTCGACCCACCGGATGGACGAACCGGATTGGGCCGACATGGGCAGTCGCCTGTGGCACTCTTGACGCCCCGGGGCAGGCCCGGGGGCACCGGCGAACCAGCGGGGTCGACGAGACGTGGCGGACGAAATCAGCATGCCGGCGATCCTCGCGGCGGTGGGCGGCATCGCTCACGAGGTCGAGCTGCCGGTCCTGCTGCACCGCGCGGTCACGGCGACGTGCGAGCTGGTGGGGGCCCGGCGCGGGCGGCTGGAACTGCCCGAAGGCGGTGTCGCCCGGTACGGCAGCGGCGACCCCGGCGCCGGAGCGGTCGAGCTGCCGATCCGCTCGGGCGCGCGGACGTTCGGGACCCTCGCGGTCGAGCCCGGCGACGGCGGCGAGTTCGGCCGCCGCGAGCGGGAGGTGCTGGGCGCGCTGACCGCGGCGACCGGGATAGCCGTGGAAAAGGCCCTGCTCGTCGACCAGATGCGCCGCCGCGAACGCTGGCTCGAGGCGTCCTACGACGTCACCAGGGCCCTGCTCGCGGCGGAGGACCTGCACGGCACGCTCCGGCTGGTCGCCGAACGCGCCCGCGTCGTCGCCGGCGGGACCGCGGGCGCGATCGCGCGGCCCGACGGCCCGGGACAGCTGGTGTTCGACGTCGTCGAGCCCCCGGGTGAGGACGCCGACCGCCTCACCGGGCTGACCGTGCCGACCGAGGGCACCGCCACCGGGATGGCGTTCACCACCCGCCGCCCGGTCGTCGTGCGCGACTACGGCGAGCGCGTCCAGGAGCAGCAGCGCGACCGGGCCGGGGCGATGCCGGCGATGATCAAGGACCTGGACTCGGCGATCTCGGTGCCGCTGATCGTCGGCGACGAGACCCTCGGCGTGCTGGTGGTCGCGAAGTTCCGCGACCGGTCGCCGTTCACCGGCTCCGACGTCCAGCTGGCCGAGACGTTCGCCGGGCACGCGGCGCTCGCCGTCGAGTTCTCGCGGGCGCAGGAGGCGCGGCAGCAGCTGGCGGTCTTCTCCGACCGCGACCGGATCGCCCGCGACCTGCACGACCTGGTGATCCAGCGGCTGTTCGCGACCGGGCTCGGGCTGGAGGGGGTCAGCAGGCTGATCGCCGACGAGGGTGTCGCCGCGCGCGTCGCCGGGTTCGCCCAGGACCTCGACGGCACGATCCGGGAGATCCGCAACAGCATCTTCTCGCTGCAGGCGCCCGCGCAGGCCCACGGCAGCCTCCGCGCGGAGCTGCTGCGGGTGGCGGTGGACGCCCGGGACGCGCTCGGCTTCGAACCGCGCGTCGGCTTCGACGGGCCGCTGGACGCCGCGGTGCCGGACGCCGTCCGCTCCGACCTGATCGCGTCCCTGCGCGAGGCGCTGACGAACGTCGCGCGCCACGCCCGGGCGGGCTCGTCGTCGGTCGAGGTCACCGTGGACGGGCTCGGCAGGCGGCTGAGCCTGGTGGTGCGCGACGACGGCGCCGGCCCACCGCGGGAGGCCGGCCGGATCAGCGGGCTCGCCAACCTGGCCGCGCGGGCTGCCCGGTGGGGCGGGAACTGTGTGCTGGCGGCCGCCGAGGGTCGCGGGGCGCGGCTGGAATGGACCGCCGAGCTGCCGGCGCGGGCCGGCGGGCAGGGGAGTGGACGATGACGATCGCGGTGTTCCTGCTGGACGACCACGAGCTGGTCCGGACCGGGCTGAAGACGGTCTTCGAGAGCGAGGCGGACATCGACGTGGTCGGGGAGGCGGGAACGGCGGCCGAGGCGCTGGTCCGGATCCCGCAGGCCCGCCCCGACGTGGCGATCCTCGACGTCCGGCTGCCCGATGGCCAGGGCGTCGAGGTGTGCCGCGAAATCCGGTCCACTGTGGAGCCGCCGCCGGCGTGCCTGATGCTGACGTCCTATTCGGACGACGACGCGCTGTTCGGCGCGATCATGGCGGGCGCGGCCGGGTACATGCTCAAGCAGGTCTCCGGCCGGTCCCTGGTGGAGGCCGTCCGCACGGTCGCCGCCGGCGGCTCGCTGCTGGACGTCACGCTCACCGCGTCGGTGATGAACAAGCTGCGCGGCGCGGACGTCGCGGCCCCGGACCCGCGGTACGAGCAGCTCAGCCCGCAGGAGCGGCGCGTGCTGGACCTCGTCGCGGAGGGCCTGACGAACCGGCAGATCGCCGAGCGGCTCTTCCTGGCGGAGAAGACCGTGAAGAACTACGTGTCGTCGGTGCTGCACAAGCTCGGGGTCGAGCGGCGCACCTCGGCCGCGGTGTACATGTCCCAGCGACGCGCCGAACCGGGCCATTAGGGCTGATTTCGCGCCTGTTCGGGCGAAACGGGTGGGGCGTTCGACGTATCTGGGCGCCCGTGGAGTACACCTATCGGGTGACGCACGGACTTGCGTGCGCGGCGGAGGGGACGGCATGGCGGGGTTGTCGGGCGGGGACTATGTCACGCGGCAGATCCGGGCACTCGCGGAAGCGGTGCGCCGGGAAGGAGCGGGTGGGGTCGGCACACGCAGCTTCCAGCTGGCGGAGCACCTGGCGGCCGAGGGAGGCGTCCACCGCGGCGACATCCTGACGGCCACGGCGACGCTCCTGGCGATGACGGCCTGGTGCGACGGCGAAGCGGAAGCGGCCCGCCGGTTCGCGGAGCGCGCGGGCGAGCACGACGAGGAGTCCCGCGAGCTGGTGACGCACCTGCTCCGGCTGGAGACCGGAGCCGACCAGGGGTGGCTGCCGCGGGACCAGGCCGAAGCACTGCTGGAGTACGCCCGCCGGGCGAGCCGAGGCGACCTGGCGACGCGGGTACGCACCGTCGCCGGCGCGCGACGTGGCCGGCACCGGCGCGAGGACTAGCCCGGTCGCGAGTGGACGGTCGTGGCAGCCGGGCGGGAGACGTGGTGAACGACTCGTTCCTGTCACCGGACGAGGTGAACGAGTCGTTCACGACCGGCCGCGATCGATCGCCGGGCAGGCGCTGGGGCCGAGCTGGGAACGGGCTAGCTCCTGCCCGCGCTCACCCCGGTCAGTGCGAAGAACTCCTGCCGCGTCTTGGGTTCTTCGCGGAGCAGGCCGTGCAGCGACGACGTGACGGTGAGCGCGCCGGTCGCCCGCACGCCGCGCAGTGACATGCACAGGTGCTCGGCTTCGATCACCACGCCGACGCCCTGGGGCTCCAGGTGCTCCTGCAGCCAGTCCGCGACCTGCTTGGTCAGCCGTTCCTGCACCTGCAGGTCGCGCGCGAACATTTCGACGACGCGGGCGAGCTTCGACAGCCCGAGGATCCGCTCGCCGGGCAGGTAGCCCACGTGCGCGACGCCGCGGAAGGGCAGCAGGTGGTGCTCGCACAGCGACTGCACCGGGATGCTCTTCGCCAGCACGAGCTCGTCGTAGCCCTCGTCGTTCGGGAACGTGGTCAGCCGGAAGTCGCGGGGCTGCAGCATCTCCGCGTACGCCTGGGCCACCCGCCGCGGCGTGTCGCCCAGGTGCTCCGACGCCGGGTCCTTGCCGAGCGCCTGCAGCAGGTCGGCGACCGCGCGCTCGGCCGCCTGCAGGTCGACGGCCTCGCGGTCGTGGACGACACCGAGGTGCCGCAGCGGTACCGGTTCACGCACGGGATCGACGGTCACGGGGATGCCTCCTTCTAAAATTAAGTCCTATTGACGTTAGAAGCCCGCCGGGGTTTTCGTCAACAGGTATGTGTTTTAGAATGCGGTGATGCACGAACCCCAGGCGGGTGCGCTCGCCGCGGTGGCCGCGCTCGACGAGCCGACCCGGCGCCGGCTGTACGAGTACGTCGTCCGCCGGCCCGAACCGGTGAGCCGCGACGACGTGGCCGCCGCCCTCAGCGTGCCCCGCGCGACCGTCGCGTTCCACCTCGACCGCCTGGTGGACGAGCGGCTGCTGGCGGTCGGCCACGAACGCCGCACCGGCCGCAGCGGGCCGGGCGCGGGCCGCCCGGCGAAGCTGTACCGCCGGTCCGACCGGCAGGTGAGCGTTTCGCTGCCCGAGCGCCAGTACGAACTGGCTGGTCAGCTCCTCGCGACCGCCGTCGAGGAGGCCGGCGAAACCGGTGACTCGGCTCGCGAGATCCTCGGGCGGCGGGCCCGCGAACGGGGCGCGGAACTCGCCGCCGGCGCCCCGGACATCCTCGGCGCGCTCGAAGAACACGGCTTCGAGCCGCGCGCCGAGGGCGGCGAGGTCCTGCTCGGCAACTGCCCGTTCCACCGGCTGGCCCGGACGCACCCGCGCCTGGTGTGCGAGATGAACCTCGGCCTGGTCGAAGGCATGCTCGCCGGGACGGGCGAGGACGGCCTGCGGGCCCGGCTGGACCCACACCCGGGTTTCTGCTGCGTCCGCCTCGCCCCCGGCTGACCGGCCGAACGCGACCGGCGCCTGCGGGCAACAACCGGGTATGCACAGGCGAAACGCGATGCTGCTGGCCTTGTCGTGCGCCGGGGTCGTGGTGGCGATCCTGCTCGTCGCCGCGGCCGTGCGGCCGGCGGAACCGGACCGGGCTCCGCTCGTGACCGGGCCGCCCCCGCTGACGAGCGTGGCCACGACGGCGACGTCGGCGCCGCCCAAGACCGCGCGTGCGGCCGGCCCCGAGACCACAAAGGAGCGCCGGCCGCGGGCCAAGGCGTCCGGCGTTCCGCGGGGTGTCACCACTACCGGCCGGGGCTGACGCGGCGCGGGACGACCGGCTGGTGGCGATTCGGCGGTACGGTTTCGTGCGTGGTGACACGGTACGACGTGGAGGGGGCCAGCGTGGTGGACCGGGCGAAGCCGGGGGAGCAGACGAGAACGTCGGCTCCGGGGCCGCGGCAGCCGAGCCTGGCCGACGTCGCCGGCCTGGCCGGCGTCTCGCACATGACCGTCTCGCGCGTGGTCAACGAAAGCGGCCCGGTGCGCCCGGAAACCCGCGAGCGGGTCCTCGCCGCCGTGCAGGAACTGGGGTACCGGCCCAACACCGCCGCGCGGGCGCTGGTCACCGGCCGGTCCGGCACCCTCGGCGTGGTCGCGCTGGAGTCCAATCTGTACGGGCCGGCGAGCACCCTGTACGGCATCGAAAACGCGGCGCGGGAAGCCGGGTACGGCGTGGCGATCTGCAGTGTGACGCGGCCGGGGCGGACGTCGATCGGTGACGCGGTGGAAAGCCTGCGGCGCCAGGCGGTCGAGGGCATCGTCGTGATCGCCCCGCACGTCACCGCCGGGCGCGCCCTCGCGGCGGCCCCTTCGGACATCCCGCTGGTGGCGGTCGGCGGCGGCGAGAAGGCGCCGGTGCCGGTCATCTCGGTCGACCAGTACGACGGTGCCCGCCTCGCCACCGAGCACCTGCTGGGGCTCGGTCACCGGACGGTCTGGCACCTCGCCGGGCCGGAGGACTGGCTGGAGGCGCGCGACCGGGAACGTGGCTGGCGCGAGACGCTGGAACGGCGTGGCCTGCGGGTGCCCGCTGTCGTGCGCGGCGACTGGAGCCCGCGTTCGGGCTACGAGGCGGGCCGCGCGCTCGTCGGCAAGCGCGGGCTCAAGGCGGTCTTCTCGGCCAACGACCAGATGGCGCTGGGCCTGCTGCGGGCGTTCACCGAGGCCGGGATCCGGGTGCCGGAGGACGTCCACGTCGCCGGTTTCGACGACGTGCCCGAGGCCGAGTACTTCACCCCGCCGCTGACGACCGTGCGCCAGGACTTCATCGAGGTCGGCCGCCGCACCTTCGGGCTCCTCGAAGCGCGGATGGGCGGCGGGGACGCCCACGCCCGGCACCTCGTGCCGGCCGAGCTCGTCATCCGGGAGAGCACCACCCCGCGCTGAGCGCGGCCGGCCATCGCGCTGTCCGGTTCCGGACAATGTTAGCGCTAACACGACCTCGGCACTGATCCATCCCGGTGTTGTTTCTTGACCACTCCTGTGTAGTCGGCAAAGGATTCTGTTCGATTCTGGTCCGGCGCTGCTCCAGGAGGTCCCCGCATGCGCTCCGCCCGCCGTGCTCGTCCCCGGGCTTTGGCCGCCGCCCTCTTCGCCCTTCTCTTCGGCTTGGCCGGCGTGGTCGTCCCGCAGGCCGCCGCCGCGGCACCGGCCCCGAAACCCCGGCCCGCGCACACCGTCACCTACGACGGCTACTCGTTCCTGGTCGACGGGAACCGGACCTACCTGTGGTCGGGCGAGTTCCACTCCTACCGGCTGCCCAGCCCCGACCTGTGGCTCGACATCTTCCAGAAGATGAAGGCGGCCGGCTTCAACGCGACGTCGCTGTACTTCGACTGGGGCTACCACTCGCCGCGGCAGGGCGTCTACGACTTCACCGGCATCCGGGACCTCGACAAGCTCCTCGACATGGCGCAGCAGGCCGGGCTCTACGTCATCGCGCGGCCCGGCCCGTACATCAACGCCGAGGTCGACGGCGGCGGGTTCCCGACCTGGCTGTCCACCACGCCGGGCCACACCCGCAGCGCCGACCCGGTCTACCTGAAGTACTCCGACGAGTGGCAGACGCAGATCGACCGCATCATCGCGCGTCACCAGCTGACCGACGGCACCGGCAGCGTGCTCGCCTACCAGGTCGAGAACGAGTACTACAACGGCAACGCCGACGGCCGCGCTTACATGAAGCACCTGGAGGACAAGGCCCGCGCCGACGGCATCACCGTCCCGTTGGTGGGCAACAACAACGGCACCTTCAACGCCGGCGATGCCGCGCTCGACGTCGACGCCGCCGACTCCTACCCGCAGGGCTTCGACTGCTCGAACCCGGCGAAGTGGAACGGCGTGCCGGACATCAGCTACGACCACGTCCCCGGCAAGCCGCTGATCACCGCCGAGTTCCAGGGCGGCGCCTTCGACCCGTGGGGCGGCCCGGGCTACGAAAAGTGCGCGCAGCTGATCAACGACCAGTTCGCGAACGTGTTCTACAAGCAGAACATCGCGGTCGGCGCCACCGGCCAGAGCTTCTACATGCTGCACGGCGGCACCTCCTGGGGCTGGAGCGCGATCCCGCAGAACTACACCTCCTACGACTACGGCGCGGCGATCACCGAGGCCCGCCAGTTCGACCCGAAGTACGCCGAGGACAAGCTGATCGGCTACTTCACCCAGTCCGTCGCCCCGCTGACCAAGACCGACGGCCTCGGCTCCGCGCCGCTGACCGACCCGGCCCTCACCGACACCGCCCGGATCAACCCCGACACCCGCACCCAGTTCCACACCCTGCGGCACAGCGACTCGACGTCGACCGCCACGAACACCACCGGCGTCGCGCTCGACCTGGCCGCGCACGCCGGCTACACCTACGACGACCGCGCCGGCGAGGTGGCCTACACCGGCACCTGGAGCCACGTCGGGCCCGAGGTCAACTACACCGGCGGCGACTACCAGCACACCGAGTCGTTCTCGAACGTGACCGGCGACAGCGTCAGCATCCCGTTCACCGGCACCGGGATCCGGTGGGTGACCTCGAAGGACCCGAGCCACGGCATCGCCGACGTCTACCTCGACGACGCGAAGGTCAGCACGGTCGACCTCTACGCGGGCAGCAAGCAGAACCAGGCCACCGGCTACGAGGTGCGCGACCTGCCGGCCGGCGCGCACACGCTGAAGATCGTCGTCACCGGGCAGAAGAACGCGCAGGCGTCCGGCCCCTACGTCGTCGTGGACGCCGTCGACCTGCTGTCCGGCAGCACCGACTACTACCCGATCGTGCCGCAGCAGCCCGGCACCGGCATCACGCTCAACGGCCGCCAGTCGAAGATCCTCGTCGCCGGCTACGACCTCGGCGCCACGCGGATGCAGTACTCGACCTCGGAGATCCTGACGACCGCGGCCATCGGCGACCGCGACGTCGCCGTTCTCTACGGCGACAAGGGCGGCCCCGGCGAAACCGTCCTGCGGTTCGCGAAGCAGCCGTCGGTGCGGGTCCTCGACGGGGCCGCGACCAGCACGTGGGACGCCGCCCGCGGCGACCTGCGGCTGAACTACACCCACGACGGCCTGACCCGCGTGCTCGTCACCGCTCCTGGCGCGCGGCCACTGCTCCTGCTGCTCGCCGACAAGGCCACGGCGGCGACGTTCTGGCGCCAGGACACCGCGGCCGGCCCGGTCCTGGTCCGCGGCACCCACCTCGTGCGCACCGCTGCCGACCAGTACGGCATCCTCTCGCTGACCGGCGACACCGGCGCCGACGGCGCGTTCGAGGTCTTCAGCACGGCGAAGCTGGTGCTGTGGAACGGTTCCTGGGTACCGACGAAGCCGACTTCCAGTGGCAGTGTCACCGGCACCGCCCCGACCGCGAAAGCCGTGACGCTGCCCCCGCTGACCGGCTGGAAGCACCAGCAGGAGTCGCCGGAGAGCCAGCCGGCCTTCGACGACTCGGCGTGGCCGGTGGCGGACAAGGAAACCAGCAACAGCTCGACGGCGCTCGGCACGAAACCGGTGCTCTTCGCCGACGACTACGGCTTCCACACCGGCAACACCTGGTACCGCGGCCACTTCACCGGTGACGGGAAGCAGACCGGGATCACCCTGTCCAGCCAGAGCGGGGGACCGGCCGGTGCGTTCTCGGCGTGGCTCAACGGCGTCTTCCTCGGCAGTTCGACCAGCCCGCAGCACACCTTCGGCTTCCCGGCCGGCGCGCTGAAGCCGGGGGACAACGAGATTTCCGTGCTGACGGTGAACATGGGCCACGAAGAGGACTACGGTGCCGCCAACGGCAACAAGGCCGCTCGCGGCCTCACCGCCGCCCGGCTCACCGGCACTCCGCTGACGTCGGTGACCTGGCGGCTGCAGGGTGTCCGCGGCGGCGAGACCGGGCTCGACCCGGTTCGCGGCCCGCTCAACACCGGCGGGCTGTACGGCGAGCGCGCGGGCTGGTCGCTGCCCGGCTTCCCGGACCATCGCTGGACGCCGGCGACGCTGCCGGCGAAGGACACCACTCCCGGCGTCTCGTGGTACCGGACGACAGCGGATCTGGATTTGCCGCGCGGCCAGGACACCTCGCTCGGCCTGACGATCACCGACGACCCGGCGCGGCAGTACCGCGCGCTGCTCTTCGTCAACGGCTGGCAGCTCGGCCAGTACGTCAACTACCTGGGGCCGCAGCACAGCTTCCCGATCCCCAACGGCATCCTGAACCCGAACGGCCACAACACGATCGCCGTCGCGGTGTGGAACCTCGACGGCAGCACGGGCGGGCTCGGCAAGATCGAGTGGACGAACTACGGCAGCTACCGCTCGCCGCTGACGGTCCGGCAGAACGCTTCGCCCGGTTACGACCCGGCGCGGTACGCGATGCCGCCGGCGCCGTCCGCGGCCGTCTCGCTCACCGCGCCGGATACGGCCTCGGGCGGGCAGCAGTTCACCGCCTCGGCGACGGTCCGGGTCGCGGCGGGCGCGCCGCCGGCGTTCGACGTCAAGCCCGTGCTCACCGCCCCGGCCGGGTGGACGGTCGGCGCGCCGTCACCGGCTTCGGTCCCGCGGATCGACGGCGGCGGCTCGGCGACGTTCTCGTGGGCCGTCACCCCTCCCTCCACAGTGGACACCGCCGCGCTGAAGGTGGCGGTGGCCTACCGGCAACTGGGCCGGCCGGGTTCGGTGACCGGGGAACGCATCATCGGCGCGGTGCCCCCGGCGCCGCCCGCCGGGCAGGTCGCCGTCAGCTCGCTGCCGTTCCTGACCGCGACGAACGGCTGGGGCCCGGTCGAACGCGACACGAGCAACGGCGAAGCGAGCGCCGGTGACGGAAAGCCGATGACCATCGGCGGGGTGGCCTACGCCAAGGGCCTCGGCGTCCACGCGGCGAGCGACGTCCAGCTCTACCTGGCGGGCGCGTGCACCCGGCTGACGGCTTCGGTGGGCGTCGACGGCGAAATGGGCAACGGCGGGAGCGTCAGCTTCGCCGTCGCGGTGGACGGCACCACGAAGGTCACGACGCCGGTGGTCAGGGGCGGTCAGGCGGCCGTCCCGATCGACGTCGACGTCACCGGCGCGCAGGTCCTCGACCTGCTGGTGACCGACGGCGGCGACGGCAACGGGCAGGACCACGCGGACTGGGCGGTGCCGACGCTGACCTGCGGCACGCCGCCCGCCCGGTAACCGGTACAGGACAGGGGTTTTCCGGCTCAGGTGAGGACAAGCCGGACGGCGAGCGCGGTGATCACCGCGCTCGCCGCGAGTGCCGTCACCAGCCGGCCCCGCCGCCCGGTGAGGACCCGCCCGAGCAGGGCCCCGCCGCCGGCGAGCAGGGCTTGCCAGCTCGCCGAGGCGGCGAACGCGGCGAGCACGAACACGGTTTGCCCGGGCACCGACCCGGCGGTGCCCGCGCGGTCGCCGACGACGAGCGCGGTGAAGTAGACGACCGTGGCCGGGTTGACCAGCGTGATCCCGAGCAGGCTGAGGTAGGCGCGCCCGGGCGCGAGCGGTGTCACCGGCCGCACGGTGGTGGTGCGGTGGGAGCGCACCGCGCGCAGGGCGCCGTGAGCCGCGAGGACGATCAGGACCGCCGCCGAGACCAGCCGCAGCGGCCCGGCGAACGGGGCGACGACCCCCGCGATCGCGGCGCCGCCGAGCACGGCGACCAGCGCGTACACCCCGTCGGCGGTCGCGACGCCGAAGGCCGCGGCGAGACCGGCCCGGAGCGAGGTGCGGGCGGTGAGCGCGACGAGGTACGTCCCGACGGCACCGACCGGGATCGCGATGCCGTAGCCGGCCAGCAGGCCGGAGACCAGCGCGGCGGTCACGGCGCGGACAGGCGTGGCCTCCGCGGACGGCACGGCTGCTGCCGGACCGGCGCGATGGTCGCGGCGGCGGTCGGCAGGAACGGCGTGCGGTGCGGGGTCATGCGCAGATGGTGTCGCCGGGATGACCGCGCGGGCAACCGGATTTCCAGCCGGTGGGCTCCGGTGAGCTGTGCTTGAATCGGCCGGAGGGAGACACCGGAGCGAGAGGGTTTTCACGATGCGGGTCGACCTGAGCGGGAAGACGGCCCTGGTCACCGGATCCACCCAGGGCATCGGCGCGGCGATCGCCACCGGGCTCGCGGCCGCGGGCGCGCGGGTCGCGGTCAACGGCCGGAGCGAAACCGGCGTCCTCAAGGCCATCGCCCGGCTCCGCGAGGACCTGCCGGACGCGGACTTCGTCCCGGCACCGGGCGACGTCTCGGAAGAGGCCGGGGCGGCCCAGGTCGTCGAAGAGGTGCCGGACGCCGACATCCTCGTCAACAACCTCGGCATCTTCGGTGTCCAGGAGCCCCTCGACATCACCGACGCGGACTGGCGGCACTACTTCGAGGTCAACGTCCTGGCCGCGGTGCGCCTCACCCGCGCCTACCTGCCCGGGATGACCGAGCGCGGCTGGGGCCGGATCCAGTACATCGCCAGCGACTCCGCGATCGTCATCCCGGCCGAAATGATCCACTATGGAGTGTCGAAGACGGCGTTGCTCGGCGTGTCGCGCGGGTTCGCCAAGCACGCGGCCGGCACCGGCGTCACGGTCAACGCGGTGATCGCCGGGCCGACCCACACTGGCGGCGTCGAGGACTTCGTCCGCGAACTGGTGGGCACGAACCTGCCGTGGGACGAAGCCCAGCGCGAGTTCATGAAGCGGTACCGCCCGCAGTCGTTGCTGCAGCGGCTGATCGAGCCCGAGGAGATCGCGCACCTGGTGGTGTACCTGAGCTCCCCGTTCGCCTCGGCGACGACGGGCGCGGCGGTGCGGGTGGACGGCGGGTACGTCGACTCGATCTTGCCCTGACGGGTTGCGGGCGTGACACTTTCCGGTGACGCGCGGCGTGAACATGATCAGCACGGGGAACTTCCCTGACACAAACCCCTGACACACAGGGAAAGTCAGCGGAAGGAGAGCACGATGAAGATCCGGATCGCTTCCTTGGCGGCGGGTGTGGCGCTCACGGTTTCCGCGGTGGTCGCCGCGGCGGCTCCGGCGTCGGCCGACCCGGTCCCGGGCAGCTCGACGCAGTTCTACGCCTACTGTTCGGTGGACCTGCTCGGGGTGCCGATTGCCTGCGCGGAGACCGACAAGGCGCATTCGTCGCACATCTGCCAGTACCTCGCCACGCCGCTCGGCCTGGGCCTCGACTGCATCCAGCGTTCGGCGTGACGGCCGCGCCTTTGGTACAGACTTGAGACAGTTCCGGGTCAAACCTGTCGAACAACGCGGGCGAACCGGCGATCTTCTCCGGACAAGGTGACGAGTGCGCGCTTCTGGCGAGCGCGCACTCGCACCCGGAGGAGAACCATGGCCCGTACCCGAATCCCGCCGGTCGCCGGCGGGCTCGCCGCCGCGGTGGCGGTGGCGCTCGCGGCGGCCTGCTGGGTCGCGTTCCCGCCCGAGGTCGCCGGCCGGGCGATCGCCGCCCGCCCGGACGTCCGGCTGTCCGTGCCGTGGCCCGGGGGCCAGGCGAGCGCCGAGGTCCAGGGGCTGGGCTCGCTCGGCGACCACGGTGTGCAGCGGCCGGTGCCGATCGCCAGCGTCACGAAGGTGATGACCGCCTACGTCGTCCTGAAGGACCACCCGCTGGGCCCGGACGACGCCGGCCCGGAGATCACCGTCGACGGGCAGGCCGAAGCCGAAGCCTCCTCGACCGGGGAGTCGAGCGTGCCGGTCCGCGCGGGCAGCCGGATCGGCGAACGGGACCTGCTGGCCCTGATGCTCGTCCCGTCCGGCAACAACATCGCCCGGCTGCTGGCCCGCTGGGACGCCGGGAGCCAGGAAGCGTTCACCGGGAAGATGAACCACGAGGCCGCGGCGCTCGGCATGGCCGGCACCACCTACACCGGGGCCAGCGGCGTCGAGGACTCGACCACGAGCACCGCCGCCGACCAGCTCCGGCTGGCCCGCGAGGTGATGAAGAACCCGGTGATCCGGGCGGTCACCGGCACCGCGAACCTGCGGGTCGACGGCGTGCCCGGGACGATCGTCAACACGAACACCCTGCTCGGCCGCAACGGCGTGATCGGCCTCAAGACCGGCTCGTCGACCGCCGGCGGCGGCGCCCTGATGTGGGCGGCGAAAGCGCGTGACGGCGCGCTCATCCTGGGCGTGGTCCTGCAGCAGAACCCGGGCGGGACCCCGGCGGCCGGCCTGCGGGCCGCGCTGGAGAACAGTGAGCGCCTCATCGCCGCGATCCGGCGCGAACTGCCGGCGGCCACCCGGTGACCGCGATCACCGAGCCGCTCGTCGTCCCGCCCCTCCCGGACCGCCGGGCCGGGACCTGGCGCCGCGGCCGAGTCGTCGCCGCGTTCGCCGTGCTGACGGCGTTGCTGCTGCTCGCGCACCCCCTGGTGCCCAACTGGGCGGGCAACCTCGGCAGCCTGCTGGAGACGTTCCTGCCCTGGACCGGCCTGCTCCTGCTCCCGCTGCTCGCCGCGGCCCTGATGCGGCGTTCGGCGCTCGCGCTCGTCTCCCTCCTGCTGCCGGCCCTGGTCTGGGGCGGGTTCTTCGGCGGCAGGCTCTTCGACAAGCGGGCGGCCGGCGGCGACTTCACGATCGTGTCGCACAACGTGAACGACGAGAACCCGGACCCGGTGGGCACCGCGCGGGCCCTGGCCGCCTCGGGCGCGCAGGTGATCGCGCTCGAGGAGCTGAAGAAGTCCGAGGTCCCGAAGTACGAGGACGCGCTCGCCGCCGGCTACCCGCACCACTCCGTGCAGGGCACCGTCGGCGTCTGGAGCACGTTCCCGCTGCACGACACCCGGCCGGTGGCGATCATGCCGTGGACCCGCGCGCTGCGGACCACAGTGGACACTCCGGCGGGGCCGGTGGCGGTCTTCGTGGCGCACCTGCCGTCGGTGCGGGTGCGGATCGACGCGGGGTTCACCGCGAACGGCCGCGACGCCGCGGCCGGCCTCCTCGTCGACGCCCTGGACGCCGAACCCGCGCCGCGCACCGTGCTGGTCGGCGACTTCAACGGCACCGCCGACGACCGCGCGCTGGCCTCGATCACCGCGCGCCTGCGTGCGGCCCAGGACGACGCCGGCGACGGCTTCGGCTTCAGCTGGCCCGCCTCGCTGCCGCTGGCCCGGATCGACCAGATCTTCGTCTCCGGAGTGCGGCCGGTGGCGGCCTGGACACTGCCCGCGACCGGCAGCGACCACCTGCCCGTCGCGGCCACCCTGGCGCTCTGACCCCGTACCCCGCGGGACGACACGCGGGGTGGTGATCCGAGCCGTGGCGGATCCGCCGTCCGAGTGAACGGACTACGCAGGTCATCCGCTCCGCGGAGGGGTGAACATGCGCTTGAACACCGTGGTCATCGGGCTGCCGGTGAATTTCAAACGACCCTCCGCGCAGGTCGCGCCGTCGAATTCGTCGTCGGGTCGTGTGAAGGCCACGTGACTAGACCGTTACGCGGCCCGGTCTTGACCCCACAGGTGTTATCGCTAACACTAACTCCGCGTCGCCACCGGAACAGGTGACGCAGACCATGTCGGAGCGGACAGGAAGGGGACGCCGGTGGCCGAACGACCCCGCTCCGGCGGACCCGTGAAGGTGACCGCGGCCGGCACGCGGCAGCCGAGCCTGACCGACGTCGCGGGCGTCGCGGGCGTGTCCCACATGACCGTGTCCCGGGTGATCAACGGGACCGGCCCGGTGCGCCCCGAGACCCGGGCCCGGGTGCTCGCCGCGATCGAGGAACTGGGCTACCGCCCCAACTCCGCGGCCCGCGCGCTGGTCACCGGGCGGACCGGCACGCTCGGGGTCGTGGCGCTCGAGTCCAATCTGTACGGTCCGGCCAGCACGCTGTACGGCATCGAGAACGCCGCCCGGGAAGCCGGGTACGCGATCACGATCTCCAGCGTCAGCCGTCCGGGCCGGTCGTCGATCGCCGACGCGGTGGAGAACCTGCGCCGCCAGGCGGTCGAGGGCGTCATCGTCATCGCCCCGCACGTCAGCGCCGGCCGGGCGCTGGAAGCCGCGCCCGCGGACTTCCCGGTCGTCGCGGTCGGCGGTGGCGAGACCGCGCCGGTCCCGGTGATCTCCGTCGACCAGCGCGACGGCGCCCGCCGGGCCACCGAACACCTCCTGGCGCTGGGCCACCGCACCGTGTGGCACATCGCCGGGCCGGAGGACTGGCTGGAGGCCCGTGACCGCGAGCTCGGCTGGCGGGAAACCCTGGAACGCCACGGTGTCGGCGTCCCGCGGGTGATCCAAGGCGACTGGAGTTCGCGCTCGGGTTACGAGGCGGGGCGATCCCTCGCCAAGGAACGCGATCTGGACGCCGTCTTCGCCGGCAACGACCAGATGGCACTGGGCCTGCTGCGGGCGTTCGCCGAAGCGGGTATCTCGGTGCCGCGGGACGTGCGCGTGGCGGGCTTCGACGACGTCCCCGAGGCGGCGTACTTCACGCCGCCGCTGACGACGGTGCGCCAGGACTTCATCGAAGTCGGACGGCGTACGTTCGGCCTGCTGGCCGGACGGATGGACGGAGGCGACCGGCACGCGCGCGCCCTGGTCGTCCCCGAGTTGATCGTGCGCGAGAGTACCGGACCGAGGTAGCGCGGCGGCCCGGTGCGGACCGGTGGCCACCCAGCGCTTGTTAGCGCTAACAAGCGCTCCGCGCCACCGGTTACGGACAAGCGGTTCCCGAATACCCAGTTTTTCCCCAACGCAGTTTCCCGACACCCAGGTTTTCCCACAGATCATCGTCGATCGAGGAGTGAACGTGCTGAAGAAGCGATGGGCCGCCGCGGCGGCCGCGGCGGCCGGACTCGTGCTGCTCACCGCCTGCGGGACTGGCGGTTCGTCCGGCAGTTCGGGCGGCGCGACCACGCTCGGGTTCGCCCAGGTGGGCGCCGAGAGCGGCTGGCGGACGGCGAACACCAAGTCGATCCAGGACTCGGCGAAGGCTGCCGGGATCGAGCTGAAGTTCTCGGACGCGCAGCAGAAGCAGGAGAACCAGATCTCCGCGATCCGCTCGTACATCCAGCAGAAGGTCAAGGTCATCGCCTTCTCGCCGGTCGTCGAGTCCGGCTGGGACACCGTCCTCAAGGAAGCCAAGACGGCCAACATCCCGGTCATCCTGACCGACCGCGCGATCGACTCGCCGGACAAGTCGCTCTACAAGACCTTCCTGGGCTCGGACTTCGTCGCCGAGGGCAAGAAGGCGGGGGAGTGGCTGACCAAGGAGTACGGCAGCGCCACCGGCCAGGTGAACATCGTCGAACTGCAGGGCACCACCGGTTCGGCCCCGGCGAACGACCGCAAGAAGGGCTTCGGCGACGTCATCGCCGCGGACCCGAAGTACAAGATCGTCGCGTCGCAGACCGGTGAGTTCACCCGCGCCAAGGGCAAGGAGGTCATGGAGGCCTTCCTGAAGTCCCAGCCCAAGATCGACGTGCTCTACGCGCACAACGACGACATGGCCCTCGGCGCCATCGAGGCCATCGAGGCCGCGGGCAAGGTCCCGGGCAAGGACATCAAGATCATCTCGGTGGACGCCGTGAAGGACGGGATGCAGGCGCTGTCCGACGGCAAGATCAACCACATCGTCGAATGCAACCCGCTGCTCGGCCCGCAGCTGATGGACCTGGTGAAGAAGGTCGCCGCCGGTGAGTCGGTGCCCGCGCGCATCGAGACCCAGGAGACCGAGTTCGACCAGGCGTCGGCCAAGGCCGCGCTGCCGCAGCGTCAGTACTGACAACCGCCTGCGGGTCGTGAGTGCGTAACAGTGTCAGAACACTGTTACGCACTCACGACCCCCGCGCCCACCCCGGAGCACACCAAATGCCTGAACCGCAACCCATGGTGCGGATGAGCGGTATCCGCAAGGAGTTCCCCGGCGTCCTCGCCCTGGACGGGGTCGACTTCCGGATGTACCCCGGCGAAGTCCACGCCCTGATGGGCGAGAACGGCGCCGGCAAGTCCACCCTCATCAAGGTGCTCACCGGGGTGTACGGGGTGGACGCGGGCACGATCGGACTCGACGGCGACGAGGTCGCCTTCAACGGACCGGGTTCGGCCCAGCAGGCCGGCATCAGCACGGTCTACCAGGAAGTCAACCTCTGCCCGAACCTGTCGGTGGCGGAAAACGTCTGCCTCGGCCGGGAACCCCGCCGCTTCGGCCGCATCCAGTGGGGCCCGATGCGGCGGCGGGCCGAGGAGCTGCTGGCCCGGCTGGACGTCCACGTGGACGTCACGGCCGAGCTGTCCACCTGCTCCATCGCGGTGCAGCAGCTGGTCGCGATCGCCCGCGCGCTCGACGTCGACGCGCGGGTCCTCGTCCTCGACGAACCGACGTCCAGTTTGGACGCCGGCGAGGTCGAGCAGCTGCTCAAGGTCGTCCGGTCGCTGCGCGACCAGGGCATGGCGATCCTGTTCGTGTCCCACTTCATCGACCAGGTCTTCGCCATCGCCGACCGGATGACCGTGCTGCGCAACGGAAAGCTGATCGGCGAGTACCGCACCGCGGACATCACGCCGGTCGAGCTGGTCACCAAGATGATCGGCAAGGAGCTCCAGGTCCTCGAGGACCTGGAGGACTCCGGCCCCAGCCGGGCCGAGGTCGCCGGCGCGCCGGTGCTGCTGGCCGCCGAAGGCCTCGCCCGCAAGGGCGGCGTCGCGCCCTTCGACCTCGCCATCCACGCCGGCGAGGTGGTCGGGCTGGCCGGCCTCCTCGGCTCCGGCCGCACCGAGCTCGCCCGGCTGCTCTTCGGCGCCGACCACGCCGACAGCGGAACGGTCCAGGTCGACGGCGAGACCACTTCGCTGCGCACCCCGCGGGCCGGTCTGGACCACAAGATCGCGTTCCTCTCGGAGAACCGCAAGGCCGAGGGGCTCGTCGAAGAGCTCACCGTCCGCGAGAACATCGTCCTCGCGCTACAGGCCTCCCGCGGCTGGGCGCGGCCGCTTTCGCGCCGCCGCCAGGACGAAATCGCCGAGAAGTACATCAAAGCACTCGACATCCGGCCCGCCAACCCCGAAGCGCTGGTGGGCAACCTGTCCGGCGGCAACCAGCAGAAGGTGCTGCTGGGCCGCTGGCTCATCACCGAACCGCGGCTGCTGATCCTCGACGAGCCCACGCGCGGCATCGACATCGGCGCCAAGACGGAGATCCAGCGGCTGGTCACCCAGCTCTCGGGCGACGGCATGGCCGTCGTGTACATCTCCGCCGAGCTGGAAGAAGTCCTGCGGCTGAGCCACCGCGTCGTGGTGCTGCGCGACCGGAAGGTCGTGGCGGTCCGGGACAACCAGGCGCTCACCGCGGACGACATCATGGCCACGATGGCCGAGGGGGTGCAGGCGTGAAAGGCTTGACGAAACAACGGCTCTTCTGGCCCGTGGTGGCTCTGCTGGTGCTGCTGCTGGGCGACCTGATCGCGAGCCCGTCGTTCTTCAAGATCGAGCTGCGCGACGGGCACCTCTACGGGAACCTCGTCGACATCCTCAAGAACGGCGCCCCGCTGATCCTCATCGCGATCGGCATGACGCTCGTCATCGCGACGCGCGGCATCGACCTCTCGGTCGGCGCGGTCGTGGCGATCAGCGGCGCGCTCGCCTGCCTCTGGGTCAGCGACAACCCGGACGGCGTCGGCACCACGCTGATCGCGTTCGGGCTGGCGCTCGGCCTGTCCCTGCTGCTCGGGGTGTGGAACGGCTGGCTCGTCGCGGCACTGGGCATCCAGCCGATCATCGCCACGCTGATCCTCATGGTCGCCGGCCGGGGTATCGCCCAGCTGATCACCGACGGGCAGATCATCACCGTCAACTCCCACTCCTTCGAGTGGATCGGCAGCGGGTTCCTGCTCACGCTGCCCGGCGCGATCCTCATCGCGCTGGCGGTGTTCGTGCTGGCGTCGGTGCTCGTCCGCCGGTCCGCGCTCGGCCTGCTGGTCGAGGCCGTCGGCGGCAACCCCGAGGCCAGCCGGCTGGCCGGCCTCCGCTCGGCGCGGCTGACCTGGCTCGTCTACGTCTTCTGCGCCCTCTGCGCGGGCATCGCCGGGCTGATGATCAGCGCGAACGTGCACAGCGCCGACGGCAACCACGCCGGCCTGTTCATCGAGCTCGACGCGATCCTCGCCGTCGTCGTCGGCGGCACGCAGCTGACCGGCGGCCGGTTCTCCCTCGGCGGCTCGGTGATCGGCGCGCTGCTCATCCAGACGCTCACCACCACCGTCTACGCCCTCGGCATCCCGCCCGAGGCGATCATGCTGTTCAAGGCCCTGGTCGTGCTCGCGGTGTGCCTGCTGCAGTCGCCCGCGTTCCGCCGCAAGTTCCGGCGGCGCCACGGAGCCCATCCGGTCACCCCGGCGCCCACCACCGCTCCGGAGAAGGTCGAGGTCACCGCATGACCACCCTCGCCCGCGTCAAGGGCTACCGGCCGCAGCAGCGGCACCTGCCGATCCTCGCGACGATGGCGCTGCTCGTCGGGGCGTACATCTTCGGCGCGTCGAGCTACGACGCGTTCGGCTCCGGGCAGGTCATCCTCGACCTGTTCATCAACAACGCCTTCCTGCTCGTGGTCGCGGTCGGGATGACGTTCGTGATCCTCACCGGCGGCATCGACCTGTCCGTCGGCTCGGTGGTCGCACTGTCCACAGTGGTCTCCGGTGACCTGCTGCAGAAGCACGGCTGGCCGGCCTACGCCGCGGTCGCGGTGGTGCTGGTCATCGGGGCCCTGCTCGGGGCCGGGATGGGCGCGCTGATCCACTTCTTCGAGATCCAGCCGTTCATCGCGACGCTGATCGGGATGTTCTTCGCGCGCGGCCTCTGCTACACGATCACCACGGAGGCCTACTCGATCGACAACGCGACGATCGCCACCCTGGCCCAGACGCAGATCCCGCTCGGCGGCGAGCTGCACATCTCGATCAGCGTGGTCGTGGCGCTGCTGGTGGTCGCGGCCGCGGCCTACGTCCTGGCCTTCACGCGGTTCGGCCGCACGGTGTACTCGATCGGCGGCAACGCGCAGTCGGCGATGCTGATGGGGCTCAAGACCGGCCGCACCAAGATCGCGGTGTACACGATCAGCGGAATCTGCTCGGCACTCGGCGGCCTGCTGCTGGTGCTCTACAAGTCCTCCGGCGACCCGCTCAACGGCGTCGGCCTGGAACTGACCGCGATCGCCGCGGTGGTCATCGGCGGCACCATCCTCACCGGCGGCTCCGGCTACGTGCTGGGCACCGTGCTCGGGATCATGGTGCTGGGCATCATCCAGACGCTGATCACCTTCGACGGCACCCTCAACTCGTGGTGGACCTCGATCATCACCGGGGCCCTGCTGTTCGTCTTCATCGTCCTGCAACGTCTCGTCACCCGCCGAACCCGCTGAACCCCGCTCCGCCGCCCCGGTGGATCATGTGGGCGCTCACACTCGAGGGAGAGTAATGCTCCGCAGATTGCGGCGGCCCATGGCCGTGCTCGCCGCCTTGGCGCTGTGCTCCGCCGTCCCGGTCGCCGTGGTGCCGGCCGCCTTCGCCGACACCGATCCGGCGCTGGCCGGGCACTGGGCCTTCGACGACGGCAGCGGGACGACGGCCGCCGACACCGCGGGCAGCCACCCGGCGACGCTGAACGGCGGCGCGGGCTGGGGTCCGGGCATCCGCGGCGGAGCGTTGACGACCGACGGTGTGAACGGCTTCGCCGACGCGGGCGCGCCCGTGCTCGACACCACCAAGAGCTTCTCCGTGAGCAGCTGGGTCAAGCTCGGCAAGACGTCCGGCTTCCAGACGTTCGTCAGCGTCGACGGCACCCAGGTGAGCAACTTCTTCCTGCAGTTCCGCGACGACTCCCGCCGGTTCGCCTTCACCCGCCTGGCCGGGGACGCCCCGACCGACGGCGTCGTCGCGTCGGCGAACTTCGACCCCGTCGCCGGCCAGTGGTACCAGCTGACCGGCGTGTACGACTCGGCGGCGTCGACGCTGTCGCTCTACGTCGACGGCACCCGCCAGGCCACCGTCGCGGCGCCTGCCGCCTGGGCGGGCACCGGCCACCTGGTTGTCGGCCGCGGCAAGTACGGCGGCAACCCGGTGGACTTCGTCGACGGCACGATCGACGACGTCCGCGCCTACTCGGGCGCCGTGACCGCGGCCGGCGCGGCCCGCCTGGCCATCGCCGGGCACTGGGGCCTCGACGAGGGCACCGGCACCACCACGGCGGACGACTCCCTCGACGCGCGCACCGCCACCCTCACCGGCGGCGCGACCTGGGGTGACGGCGTCGTCGGTCCGCACGGTGCCGTCCTGAACGGCACCGACGCCGCGGTCGACGTCCCGGCCCCGGTCGTGGACACCGCGCAGAGCTTCTCGGTGTCGGCCTGGGTCAAGCCGACCGCGGCCACCGGCTTCCGGACCGCCGTCAGCATCGACGGTTCGACGATCAGCGGCTTCTACCTCCAGCGCGCCGCCGACGGCCGCTTCGCCTTCACGCGCCGCGCAGGCGACGGCGACACCGCGTCATCCTCCGCGGTGTCGACGTTGCCCGCACAGGCCGACCAGTGGCAGCACGTGGTCGGCGTGTACAACCGGGCCGCGGGGACGCTTTCCTTGTACGTCAACGGGACCCTGCAGCAGACCGTCCCGTTCACCACGCCGTGGACCGCGTCCGGGCACTTGGTGATCGGCCGCGGCAAGTGGGCGGGCAACCCCGCCGACTGGTTCGCCGGCGGTGTCGACGACGTCCGCGCCTACCCGGCGCCGCTGACCGCGTCCGCGGTCGCCGCGCTGGCCGCGAGCGGCTCGTGGCACTTCGACGAGGGCGCCGGCACGGTCGCCCGCGACGCCTCGGCGAACGCTGCCGACGGCACGCTGCGCGGTGCCACGTGGACCGCGGGGGCGGCGGGCAAGGCCGTGCAGCTCGACGGCAAGTCCACTGTGGACATGGGCACCTCGCCCGCGTTCGACACCGGCACCGGCTCGCTGTCGCTGGCCGGCTGGTTCCGCACCACCGCGGCCGGCACCTTGGTGGACCACGGCAACGGCTACGCCCTCGGCGTGACCGGCGGCAAGCTCACCGCCCGCGTCGGCACGATCCAGGTGACCACCACCGGCGGCGGCCTGGCCGACGGGAACTGGCACCACGCCGCCCTGGTCCTGGACCGCGCTTCGCAGCGGCTCACCGTCTACGCCGACGGCGACGCGTCCGCGGTCACCAGCACCTGCGGGACGCCGACCGGCACGACCCTGGACGTCTCCGCTTGCCCGGCTTCGGGTACCGCGGCGGCGCCGTTCACCGTCGGGTCCGGGTTCACCGGCGCGGTGGACGAGGTCGAACTGCGCCGCTTCCCGCTCACCGCGGCCCAGATCGGCACCCTCGCCGGGGCCAACCAGCTCGCTGTGGACGCCAACGTCGTCCGCGCGAACACCCGGCCGACGACCTACGGCTCGATCCTCGAGGACATCAGCCACTCCGTCGAAGGCGGGCTCTACGCCGAGCTCGTCCGCAACCGCACGTTCAAGGAGGGCTACCAGCCCGGCAGCGGCGCGGGCAACACGCCGGTGCCGTACTGGTCGCTGCTCACCTCGGCGGGCGCGACCGGTGCCTACTCGGTCGACACCGCCACTCCGCTGAACACCGCGCTCGACCGGTCGCTGAAGCTGCACGCCGACGTGGTCCCGGCCGCGGGCCGGGTGGCCGCCGCGAACGTCGGCTTCTACGGCGTCGCCGCGAAGCCGTCGACCAAGTACACCGGCAGCTTCTTCGCCAAGGGCACGTGGACCGGCGGCGTCCGGGTCAGCATGGAGAAGCCGGACGGCACGGTGCTGGCGAGCAAGGACGTCCAGCCGGTCGGCGCGAACTGGGCGCAGCAGACGTTCAGCTTCACGACGCCGTCGACGATCACCGCGTCCACCGACAACCGGATCGTCGTGTCGCTGGTCAACAAGGGCAAGAAGGCACTGAGCGGGGACGCCTGGTTCCAGCAGGTGTCGCTGTTCCCGCCGACCTTCAAGAACCGCGCCAACGGCGTCCGCGCCGACCTCGGGCAGAAGCTCGCGGCGATGAAGCTCGGCCTGTTCCGCGTCCCCGGCGGCAACTACCTCGAGGGCAATACCCTCGACACGCGCTTCGAGTGGAAGAAGACCATCGGCGCGCTTGAACAGCGGCCCGGCCACCAGAACACCGCGTGGGGCTACTGGTCCACCGACGGCTTCGGCATCCTCGACTACCTGAAGCTGTCCGAGGACATCGGCGCCCAGCCGTTGCTCGCGCTGTTCGCCGGTTACACCCTCAACGGCCAGCACGTCGACCAGGCCGACTACCCGCAGTACGTCCAGGAAGCCCTCGACGAGATCGAGTACGCCATCGGCGACAGCTCGACGACGTGGGGCGCCAAGCGGATCGCCGACGGGCATGCGGCGCCGTTCGACCTGCACTACGTCGAGGTCGGCAACGAGGACTGGTTCGACGGCTCGGGCAGCTACGCCTGGCGCTTCACCGACATGAACAACGCCATCAAGGCGAAGTACCCGCAGCTGACCGTCATCGCCACCACCGGCGGCCTGCAGGGCGGGGCCGCGTCGAGCACGTCGACCGGGGTGCGCCCGGACGCCGCGGACGACCACTACTACCAGTCGCCGCAGTGGTTCACCGACAACTCGACCCGGTACGACACCGCCGACCGGTCCGGCCCGGACATTCTCGTCGGCGAGTACGGCGCCCAGGACGGCCGGCCCACCGGCACCCTGGCCGCCGCCATCGGCGAGGCTGCGTTCCTGACCGGGCTCGAACGCAACAGCGACGTCGTCATCGGCTCGATGTACGCGCCGGTGCTGGTGCACGAGAACCAGGCCAACTGGCCGGTCAACCTGATCGGGCTCGACGCCGGGAGCAGCTACGGCTCGCCGTCGTACTGGGTGCAGCAGATGTTCTCCAGCACCCTCGGCAAGCAGATCGTGACCAGCCGCCTCAACCAGGGCAGCCCCCTACGGCAGGTGGTCAACGTGACCACGAAGAGCGGAAGGAAGACCTTCACGGTCAAACTCGTCAACCCGACCGGGCAGGTGCAGACCGCACGGCTGGCGCTCACCGGCGTCACCGCCGTCGACGGCACCGGCACGCTCACCACACTCACCGGCGATCCGGCGGGACGCAACAGCCTCGCCGCGCCGGCCACCATCGTGCCGCAGACCAGGGAGATCACCGGCCTGGCCGCGACGTCGAAGCTGACGTTGCCGGCCAACTCCGTGACGACGCTGGTCCTCACCGGCCGCTAGAACCCCGGGACGCGGCGCGTTTACCGCCGCCCGCGCCGCGTCCCGGTACCAACCAGGAGGGAGGACACCGTGGGAGAACCACTCACCGTCGGCGTCGACTTCGGCACGCTGTCGGGCCGCGCGGTGGTCGTGCGCGTGGCTGACGGGGCCGAACTCGGCTCCGGCGTTTTCGAGTACCCGCACGGGGTGCTCGACGAGACGCTGCCCGGCACCGGCCGCGCACTGCCGCCGGAATGGGCGCTGCAGGTGCCCGCGGACTACGTCGGAGTGCTCCGCAACGCCGTACCGGCGGCGCTGCGGGACGCCGGCGTCGACGCGGGCGACGTCGTCGGCATCGCCACCGACTTCACCGCGTGCACGATGGTGCCGACGACCGCGGACGGGACGCCGCTGTGCGAACTGCCCGAGTTCGAAGGCAACCCGCACGCGTACGTGAAGCTGTGGAAGCACCACTCGGCCCAGCCGCAGGCCGTGCGCATCAACGAGCTGGCCCGCACCCGCGGCGAGAAGTGGCTCCCGCGCTACGGCGGGCTGATCTCGTCGGAATGGGAGTTCGCCAAGGCGCTCGAGCTGTTCGAAGAGGCGCCGGAGGTCTACGCCGCGATGCGGCACTGGGTCGAGGCCGCCGACTGGATCGTCTGGCAGCTCACCGGGACCTACGTCCGCAACGCCTGCACGGCCGGCTACAAGGGGATCCTGCAGGACGGCCAGTACCCGAGCCGTGACTTCCTCCGCGAGCTCGCCCCCGGCTTCGAGTCCTTCGTCGCCGACAAGCTCGAGCACCCGCTGGGCCAGCTGGGGTCCCGCGCCGGTTCGCTGACCGCGGAAGCCGCGGCCTGGACCGGGCTGCCCGAGGGCATCGCGGTCGCCGTCGGCAACGTCGACGCGCACGTCACCGCGCCCGCCGCCCAGGCCGTCGAGCCCGGGCAGATGGTGGCGATCATGGGCACCTCCACGTGCCACGTGATGAACGGCGCCGAGCTGCGCGAGGTCCCCGGCATGTGCGGCGTCGTCGAAGGCGGCATCGTCGCCGGGCTGTGGGGGTACGAAGCCGGGCAGAGCGGCGTCGGCGACATCTTCGGCTGGTTCGTCGAGCACGGCGTCCCGGCGTCGTACGCGAGCCCCGACGGCGTGCACGAGCACCTCACCCGGCTCGCCGCCCAGCAGGAGATCGGCGAACACGGCCTGATCGCCCTGGACTGGCACAGCGGCAACCGGTCGGTGCTGGTCGACCACGAGCTCTCCGGCGTGGTCGTCGGGCAGACGCTCGCCACCCGCGCCGAGGACGTCTACCGCGCGCTGCTGGAGGCCACCGCCTTCGGCACCCGCAAGATCATCGAGACGTTCAACGCCGCCGGCGTCCCGGTCACCGAGCTGATCATCGCGGGCGGGCTGACGAAGAACGCGCTGCTGATGCAGATCTACGCCGACGTCACCAACCTCCCGCTGTCGGTGATCGGCTCGGCGCAGGGACCGGCGCTCGGGTCGGCCATCCACGCGGCCGTCGCCGCCGGGGCCCACGCCGACATCCGCGTGGCCGCCGCCGCGATGGGCTCGGTCGAGCGCGCGGTGTACCGGCCGGTGGCCGCGCACGTCGCCGCCTACGACGAGCTGTACGCCGAATACACGGAACTGCACGACTACTTCGGCCGTGGCGGCAACGATGTCATGCACCGTCTCGCCGCCCGCCGCCGTGCCGTTTCCCAGGCCGTCTCCCAGGTCGTCGCGAAAGGACAGTCCTGATGTCGCTGACCGGTGAAGTCCTCGACACCGTCGCCGAGCTGCGGGAGACCGTGGCGAAGCTGCACGGCGAGCTGACCCGCAACGCGCTGGTCATCTGGACCGCGGGCAACGTCTCGGCGCGCGTCCCCGGCCGTGACCTGCTGGTCATCAAGCCCTCGGGCGTGTCCTACGACAACCTGTCCGCCGACACGATGGTCGTCACCGACCTGCACGGCGAGCTCGTCGAAGGCGACCTCGCGCCGTCGTCCGACACCGCCGCGCACGCCTACGTCTACCGGCACATGCCGGAGATCGGCGGGGTCGTCCACACGCACTCGACCTACGCCACGGCGTGGGCGGCCCGTGGCGAGCCGATCCCGTGCGTGCTCACGATGATCGCCGACGAGTTCGGCGGGGAGATCCCGGTCGGGCCGTTCGCCCTGATCGGCGACGACTCCATCGGCCGCGGCATCGTCGAAACGCTTCGCTCCAGCCGGTCGCCGGCGGTACTGATGCGCAACCACGGCCCGTTCACCGTCGGCCGCACCGCGCGTGACGCGGTCAAGGCCGCGGTGATGGTCGAGGACGTCGCCCGCACCGTGCACAAGGCCTTCGAGCTCGGTACGCCCGAACCCCTGCCGCCCGAGGACGTCGACCGGCTCTACGCCCGGTACCAGAACGTCTACGGCCAGCACTGAACTCTCTCGAGGAGAACGATGACCCGCGCGTCGAAACCCCAAGTCTGGTTCCTCACCGGCAGCCAGGGACTCTACGGCGAGGAGACCCTGGAGCAGGTGGCCGGCCAGTCCCTGCACATCCAGCAGCTGCTGGCCGCCTCCGGCGGGCTGCCCGCCGAGATCGTCGGCAAGCCGGTGCTGACCGAGGCCTCGGCCATCCGCCGGGTGCTGCAGGAAGCGAACACCGACGCCGACTGCGTCGGCGTGATCGCGTGGATGCACACCTTCTCGCCCGCGAAGATGTGGATCACCGGCCTGGACGCCCTGCGCAAGCCGCTGCTGCACCTGCACACCCAGCTCAACGAAGCCCTGCCGTGGTCGACCATCGACATGGACTTCATGAACCTCAACCAGGCCGCGCACGGCGACCGTGAGTTCGGGTTCATCCAGACCCGGCTCGGCGTGCCACGCAAGACCGTGGCCGGCCACGTCTCCGACCCGGCCGTCGTCGCGCGGATCGACGCGTGGGCGCGGGCCGCGATCGGTGCCGACCACCTGCGGAACCTGCGGCTGGCCCGGTTCGGCGACAACATGCGCGACGTCGCCGTGACCGAAGGCGACAAGGTCGAGGCCGAGCTGCGGTTCGGCGTCTCGGTCAACACCTACGGGGTGAACGACCTGGTCGAACGGGTCGATAGTGTGTCTGATGTGGACGACCTGGTCGCGGCCTACGCCGATGCGTACGCGGTGGTCCCGGAGCTGGCGGCCGGGGGAGCGCGGCACGAGTCGCTGCGCTACGCGGCCAAGATCGAGGCCGGGCTGCGGAAGTTCCTCACCGACGGCGGCTTCGGCGCGTTCACCACGAACTTCGAGGACCTGGGCGGGCTGCGGCAGCTGCCCGGCCTCGCCGTGCAGCGGCTGATGGCTGACGGCTACGGCTTCGGCGGCGAAGGTGACTGGAAGACCTCGGCGCTGCTCGCCGCGGTCAAGGCGATGGGCGTCGGCAAGAGCCTCGGCACGTCGTTCATGGAGGACTACACCTACCACTTCGGGCCGGGCACGCCGAAGATCCTCGGCGCGCACATGCTGGAGGTCTGCCCGAGCATCGCGTCGGCGAAGCCCTCGTGCGAGATCCACGCGCTCGGCATCGGCGGCCGCGAGGACCCGGTCCGGCTGGTGTTCGACGCCACGCCCGGGCCCGGCGTCGTCCTCGGCCTGGTCGACCTCGGCGACCGGTTCCGGCTGGTGGCCAACGAGATCGAGGTCGTCGCGCCGGACGAGCCGCTGCCGAAACTGCCCGTCGCGCGGGCGGTCTGGGAGCCGGCGCCGTCGCTCTCGACGTCCGCGGAGTCGTGGATCACCGCGGGCGGCCCGCACCACACCGTGCTCACCCAGGCCGTCGGCACGGAAACCCTCCGCGATTTCGCGAACCTGCTCGGTGTCGAGCTCCTGGTCATCGACCAGGACACGACCCCGCACGGCTTCGCCGATCGCATCCGCTGGAACCAGGCTTATCACCGGCTCGCCCAAGGTTTCTGACTCGGCACTTTCACGTGAAAGTGCCGGGTTGTTCAGAAAGGAAGAAGGAACAATGAAGTTCAGCAGAGGAATCGCGGCCGTCGCCGCCGCGGGGCTCGTGCTCACGCTGTCGGCGTGCGGCTCGAGCCAGAAGACCGCGGACCAGACGGCGGCGCCCGGTGCCGCCGGCGCGGCGGGCGGCCTGGTCGGCGTCACCATGCCGACCAAGTCGTCGGAGCGCTGGATCCACGACGGCGACAACATCAAGTCGGCGCTGGAGAAGCTCGGCTACAAGGTCGACCTGCAGTACGCCGAGAACGACATCCCCACCCAGGTGAACCAGATCGAGAACCAGATCACCAAGGGCGCCAAGCTCCTGGTCGTCGCCTCGATCGACGGCACCGCCATCACCACCCAGCTGCAGGAGGCGGCCGACAAGAAGATCCCGGTCATCGCCTACGACCGGCTGATCCGCAATTCACCGAACGTCGACTACTACGCCACCTTCGACAACTTCAAGGTCGGCGTCGAGCAGGCGAACTCGCTGGTCAAGGGCCTGGGCACGGGCGCGGGGCCGTTCAACATCGAGCTGTTCGCCGGTTCGCCGGACGACAACAACGCCACCTTCTTCTTCAACGGCGCGATGTCCGTCCTCAAGCCCCTGATGGACAGCGGCAAGCTGGTCGTCAAGAGCGGCCAGACCGACTTCGCCCGCGCGGCCATCCTCCGCTGGGACCCGGCCACCGCGCAGCGCCGCATGGAGGACCTGCTCACCAAGACCTACACCGGTGGCGCGAAGGTCCAGGGCGTGCTCTCGCCGTACGACGGCCTGTCCATCGGCATCCTGTCGGCGCTGAAGAGCAACGGCTACGGCACCGGCGGCCAGGCGTACCCGATCGTCACCGGGCAGGACGCCGAGGTCGCCTCGGTCAAGTCCATCATCGCCGGTGAGCAGTACTCGACGATCTTCAAGGACACCCGCATCCTCGCCGACACCACCGTCAAGATGGCCGACGCGGTGCTCAAGGGTGGCAAGCCCGAGGTCAACAACACGAAGGACTACGACAACGGCAAGAAGGTCGTCCCGTCGTACCTGCTGCAGCCGGTCACCGTGGACAAGACGAACTACCAGAAGGAACTCGTCGACTCGGGCTACTACACGGCAGGTCAGCTGAAATGACCGAACTGCTCGGCATGCGCGGGATCACCAAGACCTTCCCCGGGGTCAAGGCGCTGTCGGACGTCACTCTTTCCGTGCGCCGCGGGGAAATCCACGCGATCTGCGGGGAGAACGGCGCCGGGAAGTCCACCCTGATGAAGGTGCTCTCGGGCGTCTACCCCCACGGGTCGTACGACGGCGAGATCACCTTCGACGGGCAGCGGTGCGAGTTCGGGTCGGTGCGCGACAGCGAACGGCGCGGGATCGTGATCATCCACCAGGAACTCGCGCTGTGCGGACAGTTGTCGATCGCGGAGAACATCTTCCTCGGCAACGAACAGGGCAAGCGCGGCTGGATCGACTGGAATCGCACCAATCACGAGGCCGGCGCGCTGCTCAAGCGCGTCGGCCTCGCCGAAAACGCCACGCGGGCGGTGCAGGAACTCGGTGTCGGCAAGCAGCAGCTCGTCGAGATCGCCAAGGCGCTGTCCAAAGAGGTCAAGCTGCTGATCCTCGACGAGCCCACCGCGGCGCTCAACGACGACGACTCGGCCCACCTGCTCGAGCTGCTGCGCGGGCTGCGGGACGAGGGCGTCACGTGCGTGATCATCTCGCACAAGCTCGGCGAGGTGACGGCGATCGCCGACACCGTCACGATCCTGCGTGACGGCAAGACGATCGAAACGCTCGACGCGGCGGAGCTGACTGAAGAGCGCATCATCACCGGCATGGTCGGCCGTGACCTCGAGCACCGGTTCCCGCCCCGGGAGCCGGAGATCGGCGAAGAGGTGCTGCGGATCGAGGACTGGACCGTGCACAGCCCGACCCAGGCCGGGCGGGTCGTCGTCGACCACGCGTCGCTTTCGCTGCGGCGCGGGGAGATCGTCGGCCTGGCCGGGCTGATGGGCGCGGGCCGCACCGAGCTCGCGATGAGCGTGTTCGGCCGGTCGTGGGGCAAGGACATCTCCGGCCGGATCTTCAAGCACGGCCAGGAGATCGACGTCCGGTCGGTGCGGGAGGCCGTCCGCCACGGCATCGCCTACGCCACCGAGGACCGGAAGCGCTACGGGCTCAACCTGATCGAGGACATCCAGCGCAACGTGTCCGCGGCCGGGCTGGGCAAGCTGGCCAAGCGCGGCTGGGTCAACGAGCACGCCGAGCACGACACCGCCAACCGGTACCACCGCGACCTGCGGATCAAGGCGCCGAGCGTGCAGAGCGTGACCGGGAAGCTCTCCGGCGGCAACCAGCAGAAGGTCGTGCTGGCCAAGTGGATCTTCACCGACCCGGACGTGCTGATCCTCGACGAGCCGACCCGCGGCATCGACGTCGGCGCGAAGTTCGAGATCTACACGATCATCAACGAACTGGCCGCGCAGGGGAAGGCCGTGCTGGTCATCTCCTCCGAGCTGCCGGAGCTGCTCGGGCTCTGCGACCGGATCTACGCGCTGTCGGCGGGCCGGATCACCGGCGTGGCCGAGCGCGAAGAAGCCACTCAGGAACTGCTGATGCAGTACATGACTAAGGAACGGGAATGACCACGACCGAAGCGCGGCCCGCCGTGCCCCCGGTTGAGCGCTCCAAGCGGAGGATCTCGATCAACCCGCGCCAGAGCGGCATCTACGTCGCGTTCGCGCTGATCGTGGTGCTGTTCGAGGTGCTCACCGGTGGCGCGCTGCTGGAGCCGCAGAACATCTCCAACATCATCGTGCAGAACAGCTACGTGCTGATCCTCGCGATCGGGATGATCCTGGTGATCATCTCCGGGCACATCGACCTGTCCGCCGGGTCGGTCGTCGCGATGACCGGCGCGGTGTCGGCGGTGCTGATGGTGAACTCGCACGTGCCGTGGTTCGTGGCGGTGCTGATCACCCTCGTCGTCGGCGCGGCGATCGGCGCGTGGCAGGGCTACTGGGTCGCCTACTTCGGCATCCCGGCGTTCATCGTGACGCTCGCCGGCATGCTGGCGTTCCGGGCACTGACCCTGTCGGTACTGGGCAACCAGGGCATCGGCCCGTTCCCGGACGCGATCCGGACGCTGTCGAACGGCTTCACCGACGGCTACCTGGGCAACATCGCCCTCGGCCCGCTCGGCGGCGCCGACCTGGTGTCGGTGCTCGCCGGCGTCGCCGCGGTGGCCGGGATCGTGTTCACGCAGTGGCGCAAGCGGGCCGGTCGGCTGGGCTACGGCCAGGAAGTCGATCCCTTCCCGGTCTTCGTGCTCAAGATCGCCGGGATCGCGGTGCTGGTGCTCGCGCTGGTCGTGCAGCTGGCGCGGTTCAAGAACCTGCCGTGGGTGCTCATCCTGCTCGCGGTGCTGGTGCTCGGCTACTCGCTGGTGGCCGGGAAGTCGGTGTTCGGCCGGCACATCTACGCCGTGGGCGGCAACCTGCAGGCCGCGACGCTCTCGGGCGTCAAGGTCAAGCAGGTGACGTTCTGGATCTTCGTCAACATGGGCGTGCTGGCCGCGCTGGCGGGCATCATCTTCGCCGGCCGGCTCAACCAGGCGGGCCCGACGGCCGGTGTCAACTTCGAGCTGGACGCGATCGCGGCGGCGTTCATCGGCGGCGCGGCCGTCCAGGGCGGCGTCGGCAAGGTGGTCGGCGCGATCACCGGTGGCCTGATCATGGCCGTGATCAACAACGGCATGTCCCTGATCGGCGCGCCGAGCGAGCGGGTCATGCTGGTGAAGGGCGTCGTCCTGCTCGCGGCGGTGGCCTACGACATCTGGACGAAACGCCGCGCGGCTTCCTGAGCGTGCCGGCCGGCGTAAAGGGGCTTTCCTCGTTCGCGGGGAAAGCCCCTTTCCGTGTCGTTCAATGAATTCGACGGAAAGTGATTTTCGAACTTCTCGAACGGGCTCGGTAATGCTTGACCACGCGCTGACGGTGCGGTCATAGTCTTGGTGAATCCCTCACCGACGACAGGACGTGACCATGCACAAAGTCGTGCGTTCCCTGGTGGTTTCCTTGGCCGTGGCCGCTTCGGTCGCCACCTCGGCAGGTGTCGCTTCGGCGGCGACCTGGTCGTCTTCGGACAAATGGGCGACCTGGTCCAACGGCGGCTACACGATCCGCAACGACGTCTGGGGCAGCGGGGCCGGCCCGCAGACCATCTGGGCGAACTCGTACAGCAATTTCGGGGTCTGGTCGGACCAGCCGAACACCGGCGGGGTGAAGACCTACCCGCACTCGGCGAAGAACGTCGGCAAGAAGCTCAGCGCGCTCGGGAAGGTTTCGAGCAGTTTCAACGTCACCCGCCCCGGCAGCGGCGCCTACGAGACCGCGTATGACATCTGGGCGGACAACAACGCCTACGAAACCATGCTCTGGATGGACAAGCAGGGCGCGGTCGGGCCGCTGGGCAGCAAGCAGGTCACCGCGACCGTCGGCGGTCACACCTGGGACGTCTACAAGGGATCGAACGGCTCGAACGCGGTGTTCTCGTTCGTCCGCACGTCGAACACGAACGCCGGGACGGTCGACGTGCTGGCCGTGCTGAACTGGATCAAGGCGCGCGGCTGGTTCGGGGACGTCACGCTCGGCGAGGTCCAGTTCGGCTTCGAGATCACCTCGTCGCCGGGTGGCCTGAACTTCACGACGAACAGCTATTCCGTCACCAGCTCCTGAGTGGAGGGTCGCGTGCGCCGGTTCGTCCTCGCGGTGGTCACCGCGCTGCTGTGCTGCTGGTGTGTCCCGGTGGTGGCGGCGGCGGCCCCGGGTCACCCCCGCACCGAGACGGTGCTCGGCGGTGGCTGGCGGTTCCACCTCGGCGACGTCACCGGCGCCGCGGCCCCCGGTTTCGACGACACTTCCTGGGCGCCGGTCACGGTGCCGCACACGTGGAACGCGGCGGACGGCGCCGACGGCGGCGGGAACTACCGGCGCGACGTCGGGTGGTACCGGACCCGGCTGGCCGTCCCGGCCGGGGACCGGCGGGTCTTCCTCCAGTTCGACGGCGCGAACCTGGTCACCGACGTCTACGTCGACGGCCGGCGCGCCGGGCGGCACGAGGGCGGCTATTCCGGGTTCCGCTTCGACGTCACCGCGCTCGCGCCCGCCGGGCGGACGGTGTCCGTCGCGGTGGCGGTCGACAACCGGAAGAACGCCGGCGTCGCCCCGCTCGACGGCGACTTCACCCTGTTCGGGGGCCTCTACCGTGACGTGAAACTCGTCGTCACCGACCCGGTGCACGTGGACGCGCTCGACTACGGCGGCCCGGGTGTCTCGGTGCGGCAGCGGGCGCTGACGCCGGCGGCCGCCGACCTCGAGGCGACCACCAGGGTCACCAACGACACGGCCGTGCCGCGGCGGATCCCGGTCCGGACCGTCGTCCGGGACGCCGCGCGCCGCGTCGTGGCGGTCTCGGCGGGCGCGGTCACCGTCGGGGCAGGCTCGACCGTGCCGGTGACCTCCGCGCTGCGCGTGCGCGACCCGCACCGGTGGAACGGCGTGCGGGACCCCTCCCTGTACTCGGTCACGGCGGAGGTGGGCGGGGACGCGGTGACCGTCCCGCTGGGACTGCGCACCTTCGCCGCCGACCCCGTCCGCGGGTTCCTGCTCAATGGCGTCCCGTACCCGCTGCACGGGGTGAACACCCAGCTGCCCAGCCGTCCGGACCGCGGCACCGCGGTGCCGGCGGCCGACATCGACGCCGACTACGCGCTGATCGCCGAGCTGGGCGCGAACGCCGTCCGGATGGCCCACTACCAGCACTCGCCGCGCGAGTACGACCTCGCCGACCGGCTCGGCCTGGTGGTGTGGACCGAGGTGCCGCTGGTCGGGTTCGTCACCGATTCGCCGGCCTTCACCGCGAACGCCGAGACGCAGGCGCACGAGCTGGTCCGCCAGAACGCGAACCACCCGTCGGTGGCGATGTGGGGCCTGGGCAACGAGCAGTACGTCTCCAGCCCGGCCGCCAACGCCGTGCTCGCCGCGGCCCGGGCCGTGTTCCGCGCCGACGATCCGGACCGCCTCACGACGTACGCCCACTGCTGCCTGTCCGACACCGACGCCCTGGCCGGGCACGCGGACCTGACCGGCTACAACCGCTACTACGGCTGGTACGTCCCGGGCGCCGCGAACCTGGGGACGTGGGCCGACGACCTGCACCGGGCCGACCCTGGTCGGCGGATCGCCGTCTCGGAATACGGGGCGGGCGCGAGCGTCCGGCAGCACGAACAGCACCCGGCCCCGCCGGTACCCGGCGGGCACTGGCACCCCGAGGAGTACCAGGCGGAGGTCGCCGAGACCTCGTGGCGCGCGATCGAGGCGCGTCCGTACCTCTGGGGCAGCTTCGTGTGGGTGATGTTCGACTTCGCTTCGGACGGGCGGAACGAGGGCGACCGCCCGGGGATCAACGACAAGGGCCTGGTGACCGGCGACCGGCTGACCGCAAAGGACGCCTTCTACTGGTACCAGGCGAACTGGTCGTCCCGTCCGGTGCTGCACATCACCTCCGCCCGCGACACGGTCCGGACCACCGCCACGACCGACGTCAAGGTCTACGCCGGCACCGCGCCGGTGAGCCTTTGCGTCAACGGCGTCCCGCTCGGCACCCGGCTTCCGGGTGACCACATCGCCGTCTGGTCCGCCGTCGCCCTGAACCCGGGCCCGAACGTCGTCCAAGCGACCGCCGTCCAGAACGGCCACCTGCACACGGACACGGTCACCTGGTTCCGGCAGTCCTGATGTTCGTGAAGGCCACCTTGAGGAACTTCAAGTTCCTCAAGGTGGCCATCACGAGCTTTCAGCCGGTCACTGGTTACAGCGCTTGCCGGTGTTGATGCAGTTGACGGCCTGGTTCATCAGGCGCTGGCCCATGACGTTGGCGAAGTCGTCGTGGTCCGAGCGGGGGTTGTGCTTCTCCTGCGCGAAGGCGTCCACTTTGTACTGGCCCTTGAGCTGGATGTCCCGCGGGATGTTGTAGACCAGCTTGATCACCAGCTGCGGCACGTTCTTGAAGCCCTGGGGGCAGCGGCCCTGCTGGTCGGAGAACACGATGTGCGTGCGGTGGTTGGTGCTGTCGATGTTCTTGCCGTCCCAGCAGTTCGGGAAGGCGTGGATGCGCTCCACCTTGCTGTTCGCCGGGCAGATCGGGTACTTGTCGGTCAGCCGGTCCTCGAACCCGGTGCAGGTCCAGCTCGCCCGGGCGTTGGCCGGGCCGTTGGTGCTCTGCTTGGCGTCGCCGTAGAGGATGCGGAGGAACTGCGGCATCGCGACGACCTTGCCCGCGCCGCCGCTGGTGAACGTGATCGTCGCCGACTGGACGCGCTGGATCTCGCCGTCGTTGTCGCCGACTTCGTTCTTGTCGTTCACGCCGGGCAGCTCAGCGGGCTGGCCGTTGCTGTTGCCGCCGCCGTTGTCGAGCCCGCCCTTGCCGTTCTGCTTGAGCACGCACGGGGCGAGCCCGCCCAGGTTGGTCGGCTTCGCGGCGCGGCGGCCGATGGCGATGGCGATCCGGTCGATGGTGGCGACCCGCTTGTCCTTGAGCGGGCCGACGACGGCGTTCTGGATGTCCTGCGGCGTCTTCAGGTCGCCGTTCGCGATCCGCTTGTTCGCCTCGTCGATCTGCGTGTCGAGCAGGTCGAGGTTGCGGTTCACCTCGTCCATCGCCTGGTCCGGGACGTCGGGGAGCTTGCTCGCGACGTCCGGGCAGTCGACCTGGGCGCTGGCCTTGTCCTTCGCGCTTTGCGCGCGGTCGCTCTTCGGGTCCTTGCCCGGCGGGTTCTTCTCGGCGTCGCCGGTGTCGATGCGGACGACGGGCCAGAAGTAGGCGGACTTGTCGCCGTTCTTGCAGGTGGTGCCGGACTTGACGAGGCTCTTGTTGTTCGAGTCGGCGTTCGCCGACAGGTTGCCGACGTAGTCGTGCAGGTGCTGGGCGCCGTTCTTGATCCCCGGCTGCGCGATGAAGTTGTCGGGGTTGAAGTGCTGGTTTTCGTTGCGGCCGCAGTCCACGGTGAACGTGCCGCGCGCGCCCTTCTGCTGCAACGCCTTGTTCACGTTGGAGCCGGCGGGGACCTTCGTGATGTCGACGAAGAAGGACTTGTCGGCGGGGTCGGCGCTCGCTTCGCCGGTACGCCCGGCCGTGGTCGCGACGACGATGCCCCCGACCGCGATCGCGAGGGCGAGGCCGCCGGTCGCGATCTTCGTGCGGCGGGTGATGCGATGTCTGCCCGTGGCGGGGGAGCGGGTGGTATTCCGGGCCATGTTCACCTCGTTCGGTTTTCCGGGCACGCCGAAGACAGCTGCGTGCCCGGTCGGGAAACGCGCGGAACCCGGGGAGCGGCATCGGCACGCGGGATCGGGGGATCGCGCCCGGTGTCACTTGGTTCCGGCATTGGGGGGAACGGCTGCCGCCGGGGGGTGGTTCAAGCCGCGACCTTGCCGTTACCTGTTCGTTATTTATGGAAGGCGAACAAAGTTCACGTCCACCGGTGTGATCGCTAACATCACCCCATGTCCGTGGACGACGCAGGTCCCGACGGCCCGCTCCGCGCGCCGGTCCTCCACCCGCGGGGCACCCTGGGGGTGATCGCCACCGCGGCCACCGTGACGGGGCCGGTGCTGCACGGTCTCCGCGCGGCCGCCCGCGAGCAGGGGTACGAGGTCAGCGTCTTCAGCGTGACCGGCCACAGTGGCGCGGCGGTGATGGCGGCCGTGGCGGGACTGAGGCTGCAGGGCGTGGCGGGGATCATCGTGCTCGACGCCCGGCTCGTCGCCGAGATGGCACCGGTCCCCGGCATCCCGCTCATCCCGGCCGCGTCCACCGGCCAGTACGAAGGCGCGCGCCGCGCCACCGAGCACCTCCTGGCGCTCGGTCACCCGACGGTCTGGCACCTGGGCGGCCCCGAAGAGGGGACGATCGCCCGCGCCCGCGAGCGCGGCTGGCGCGAAACCCTCGAACGCCACGGCGCGGAGATCCCCCCGGTGGTCCGCGGCGACTGGTCCGCCCGCTCCGGCTACCGGGCCGGGCAGTCCCTGGCCGTCGAACCGGGCGTCGGCGCGGTGTTCTCGGCCAACGACCACATGGCACTCGGCCTGTTCGCGGCCTTCGCCGAAGCGGGGATGCGGGTCCCCCGCGACGCGCACGTGGTCGGCTTCGACGACGTCCCCGAGGCGGCCTACTTCGCACCCCCGCTGTCCACGGTCCGCCAGGACTTCATCGCGGCGGGCCGCCAGACCCTGGCGGTGCTCGAGGCCCGCATCGACGGCGTCCCGGCCCCGATGCGCGGGACGGTCGAGGCCGAGCTGGTGGTCCGGGAGAGCAGCCGCTGCCTCCGAGGCAGCTAGAGCCGCGCGTCCGAGGTTCGTTGACGGCGCGGCGGCGAGGGCGAACGTCCTGAATGACTCATTCAGGTCTTCGGAGGTCCTGGGCTTGACCCGGTTTGGCGGACACCTCTCATCAGGGACGCAAGCCCCTGAGAACGGATGTCCCTCATCATGGAACCCGTGGCCAAGAAGAAACCCCGCGCCCGTCAACGACCCCGGCGGGTGTTCACACCTGAGTTCAAAGCGCAGATCGTTGAGCTGGTGCAGCGCGGCGAGCGAACCGTCCCGGAGGTGGTCCGGGACTTCGAGCTGACCGACTCAGTGGTCCGCAAGTGGATCGTCCAGGCCGAACGCGACGCCGGGACCCGCACCGACGGGCTGACCAGCGACGACAAGACCGAACTCGCCGCCCTCCGGAAAGAGAACACACGGCTGCGGGAAGACGTGGAAATCCTCAAACGAGCGACAGCTTTCTTCGCGAAGGAGACCCGGTGAACGTTTACCCGTTCATCGAGGCGGAGAACGCCAGCGGCAAGGGCACTGTCAAGCGTGCCTGCGCGCTGCTCAAGGTCTCCCGTGCCGCCTACTACACCCACCGCGCAGGCCCGTCCGCCCGCGAACTGACCGACACCGCCCTGACCGACCACATCGCGCAAGTGCACGAGGAGTCCCGCGGCACCTACGGTTCACCGCGGGTGCACGCCGAACTGCAGGCCCAAGGCCACCGCCATGCCCGCAAACGCGTCGCCCGGCTGATGCGCCAAGCAGGCCTGGCCGGACGGACACCGAAACGATGGCGCACCACCACCATCGCCGACCCCGCCGCCCCGGCCCGCCCGGACCTGATCACCCGCGACTTCACCTGCCACCCCGAGAACATCAACACGCGGTGGTGCGGCGACATCACCTACATCCCCACCTGGGAAGGCTGGCTCTACCTGGCCACCGTGATCGACCTCGCCTCCCGCAAGGTCATCGGCTGGGCCACCGCCGACCACCTGCGCACCGACCTCATCGACCAGGCCCTGCGTGATGCGCTCACCCAGCGCCGCCCCGCTCCCGGGGTGATCTTCCACTCCGACCGCGGCTGCCAGTACACCTCCGCCCAGTTCGCCCGCACCGCCACCGACGCCGGCGTCCGGCTCTCGGTCGGTCGCACAGGCCAGTGCTGGGACAACGCGGTGGCCGAGTCGTTCTTCGCGACCATCAAAACCGAACTGCTCGACCGGCAACCTTGGCCGACCAGAACCCGCGCTCACCAGGCGATCTTCAGCTACATCGAAGGCTGGTACAACACCCGCCGCCGGCACTCCAGCCTCGGCTACCTCAGCCCCAGCGCCTACGAAACAACCACTCACCCGGCTACCGAACCTCAGGTAGCCTGATCTCACTCATCGACCCTGTCTGCCCAAACGGGGCAAGCCCAGGTCTTCGGAGGTCCTGAATGAGTCATTCAAGACCTTGGGGCCGGGCTATCGGGCCGCGCGCGAGGGCTAACCGGCCAGCAGCCGGACGGCGAGCGCGGACTCCTCGAGGGCCGGGTCCTGGCGCAGGATCGCGATCTCGAGGTCACGCAGCCGCTGGTTGGGGTCGATGCCGAGGTTGTCGGCCAAGGCCGCGCGCAGCCTGCGGTAAACGCCGAGCGCGTCGGCCTGCCTGCCGGTGCGGTACAGCGCGAGCATCAACTGCGCGTGCACCTGCTCGTCGAGCGGGCGCGCGAGGGCCAGCCGCTCCAGTTCCGGTTCGAGCTGGGCGTGCTCGCCGAGGGTGAGCCTGGCTCGGATCAGGGCCAGCTGGGCCCGGGTGC